>CAVUSG010000001.1:0-1833530 GCA_963744125.1 uncultured Acidobacteriaceae bacterium
GGAGAATGGTCGATGATTCTGAGGGCAAGGCAATCGGCAGCGACGATTGTCACATGACGCCAGTTCGGGAGGGCCGAGTCTGCAGGCCAATCCATCGTCTCCAATTCTTCGATCCAGTCCTGCGCGGCCTTCCTCGCTTCCTTCAGGCCATATCGTTTGAATACTGCCTCGTAAAAGGCTACTAGCTCCGTCTCCGCCATCGTCATAAACTCGGCAACTTGTTCGACACGCACCTGTTGAGCGTGAACAATCGAGCTGGTTTTCTTATCGCACATGGCTCCTTATCTCCTGATTGAAATGACGTCCGTCAGATTTATGCCTTACATACCATTCGGATCCTTTCGAAGTGCAATTTCGCCGGGCGATAGTGGCCTGATCCCGAGGTCTGTTGCTAGTGCATTGCTTCTCCCGCAGGGGCGCCCTGTCCTGGCTTGTTCTTGCTTAGAATGAAGGCGCACACCACCATGCCTATTGCCATCCAACAGAGCAGACGGTAGATGTCCTGATAAGCCTGCGCAGTAGCCTGCTGATTGAGTTGCTGATAGATCGCAGCTCGTGCCATGAAGCCGGGTCCGGGCCCTTTTCCGCTACCACCGAAGTAAGAGGTAAGCGCGTTGACCTGGTTGATGTAGGCGGGATTGCCGGGCTGCATGGACTCCTGCAGGCGCGCCTGGTGGAAGAGAGAGCGGTTGGTGACGATCGCTCCAGTGACGGCGATGAAGATGCTGCCGCCAACGTTGCGAACGAAGTTGATGATCCCAGAGACCTGATTGCTCGCCTCTTTCGGAAGTCCGACATAAGCCGCGGTGGTGATGGCGATGAAGGCGAAAGGAATCGCGAACATCTGAAGAATTCGCAGCCAGGAGGCAAAACCGAAGGTCATGGTCAGCGTGAAGTGCGTGGAGGTGTAATAGAACGCGCCTGCGAAGCAGGCGAACCCGAACGCAGCCATGTTTCTCGCCGGAAACCTGCCGGTAGCTATTCCTGCCATGGGCATAACGACGAGCAGGGCAAGTCCTCCGCCTGCGAGCGCTTCTCCGGCGCGGGTTGCCGTGTAGCCCATCAACTGCTGCAGGAACTGGGGCTCAAGTACGGTTGCGGCATTCAGAACGCCGCCGACCAGAATCATGAGGAAACAACAGATAGCGAAGTTCTTGTACTTGAACAGCCGCAAATTCATGATGGGATTCTTAGCCCGCCACTGCCACCAGATCAGGCCGGTCATACCCGCAACGAACAGGAAGCAGAAGATGCGGATCAAGGTGGAGGCAAACCAGTCGTTCTCTTCGCCCTTATCGAGCATGATCTGCATGCCGCCCATGGCGACCGTGAGCAATCCGAGGCCGATGTAGTCCAGTTTCCTGAGATTGGCGCGATCTGCTTTGATCCAGGGCGGATCCTGGACCAGGCGGCTGACCAGAAAAAACGCGAGTATGCCGACGGGCAGATTGATGTAGAAGATCCATCGCCAGGAGTAGTTGTCGGTGATCCAACCGCCGATCGTCGGCCCAAGGGATGGCGCAAGCACTGCCACAAGACCGTAGAGCGCGAAGGCCTGGCCACGCTTCTTTTCTTCGAAGGAATCCGCCATGATGGCCTGCGCCATGGGCTGGAGGCCACCACCTCCGACGCCCTGAAGGACACGTGAAATCAGCAAATCGGGAGCGTTGGCGCGATACCGCAAAGAAAACTTGCCGCGGTGAAGATGGTGATGCACAGCAGAAAGAAGTTCTTGCGGCCGATGACACTCGACGCCCAGGCGCCCACCGGCAGAATGATTGCGTTGGAGACCAGATAGCTGGTGAGAACCCAGGTTCCCTGATCGGTGCTGGCGCCGAGATCACCGGCAATGTGGGGAAGGGCGACATTGGCAATGGAGGTATCGAGAACCTCCATGAATGCAGCGAGGGCAACTGTGGCCGCGATCAGCCAGGGGTTAACATTTAGGTTTCCATCGTGCGCTGCTCCCGACTTCATCTGACATCCGCTTTCCCTTCCGGGCGGATTGAGCGTTGTCAGATTCAATAACGTGAGCCCAACCAACCACGGTCACATCTAATATTTTGCGAGCCGTTTTCCACTCAATGCTCTTCAAAAATGAGCATTGGCGGTCATTTCATATACAGATTGTATCTGAAAGCGTATTGTATGTATATGAGGGATTCGCGGAGGAACATACGATGGCTGACACAGGCATAGACCAAATATCGACAACCAAAGTCATATCCCCGATTCAAGGCGACAATCGCGGCACTGGCAGTGTTCATGAAGACGTTGGACACCTCGGCCGCGAGCGCGCTTTGAGTGTCGAACGGGGGATAAGGAAGAAGGAAGGAGACGGACAAAAAAGGGCGTGGCCCACAACGATTGCCGTCATCGAGCAGTGGATCTGTCTCGTATGGGGCTTCACCTGCACGGTCTTCGGAATCTGGGGGATTTATGTGAAACCCAGACAGGGTGCCCTCTCTGAATACATTGCCTGGCTGGGATCGCTATATATGCCTACGTTGCGGGTGACGGCAGTCATTTGCATCGGATTGGGCGTAATGCTGATACGTCGGGGATTGGCGCATCTCTGACTGCCTTTCGATTTCCGGCAGCTTGAAGATTACTGCGATCTTCTCGCAGGGACGGCGTGTCGTGCCTGTGTATCTTCACACTCGCCGGACAGTTCTAGTCTCCACGTGTAATGGCTAAGGAGCCACCATGAAAAGCAAAATGAAAGACGACCTCGAAGACATCCCAATGGCATACCTGTGGTATGTCATCCTTGCAATCATGGCGATTGTAGTTGCAGGGTGGTCTTGGTCATTCGATTGTTTTACGAAGTCTAAAGTGTCTCGTCATGGCCTCGGAGATGGAAGGCTGGCGACGGGAACCCTTCGAGGATTCAGGCAGTCCCCCTCAAGCCCCGCGGCAGAATAAGCTATCCTCGTTTCAGGATGCAGCGTGTTCATTGTGTTCAGGGATCGTGCTGGCGCAACTTCAATCCAGGCGTTCGCAGCATATGCGAGCGTGTCTCCATGTCCCAGATGCAGTCAATAAATCGCTGAGCGACGACGCGAGCCGCTAAGGATTCAAATGCCTGTGAGCAGTACAAAACCACGAAAACGGCTGACGCGCGAGGAGAGCAGAGCGCAGACTCGTGCCACATTGATCGCCGTAGGACGCACGCACTTTCTGCGCTACGGGCTTGGCGGCGCTGTGGCGGAGAAGATCGCGGAGGATGCCGGTTATTCCCGGGGCGCTCTGTATTCCAACTTCGATGGTAAGGAAGAGCTTTTTGTCGCCGTAATCCATGAGGAGCAGGCGCTTCGTTTGAATTTCCTTCGTTCGCTGCTTAAGGAAGAGCCTTCAGGCAAGAAGCGGTTGAAAAAAATGCGGGACGCCATTGCCGACCTGATGACGGACCATGATTGGATCGTGCTTCGTGCCGAATTCGAGGTTGGAGCTCTTCGAAGCGAACGTATCCGGCAAAGCTTTGTTGAAGTGCATCGGCAGCAGCTTCGCGACGGGAGTGAGCTGGTCAGGGACCTCTTGCGGTCTCCTGAAGTTACTTCGAAATTGAAGCCGGAGGATTTCATCACGGTTATCACCAATCTCGCTCATGGCCTGGCAGTCACCCAGAGAATCCTTGGCACAGAACTCTCCCAGAAGAGCACACGCAACCTGGTTCAATCGCTGTTTGATCATTTGATATCGTCCGCATGAATAGTCGGCTGGCCACAATGATGCGATCAATACATACGATTGATTTGGAAACGATCTGATCCACTATCTACGCCCCGGAATCCTTGACACGCCTAGTACAATTAAGACACAGGAAAAATCAACCTCAGCCCCAACATCGGGGCGCCAGCGAAGGGAATCTGCATCCCCTCCGTTGCGGTAGTTCTTTCTCAATTTAACCCGTCGGTCGCGCAACTAACCGACCCGGAATGAGGAATTTGCAGCCAAAGATCACCTGAAATCAGGACTTTATCCAATCCCCACACCAAGGTCCGAATCTAAGTCTTATGTTTTGAAGATTTTGCGCAATATCGACGGGGGAGGGGGTAGTCTATGAAGCACGGGAGCAACACATGAAAGTCATGCGCAACTCACTCATAGCCACACTCGCAAGGTCTCTGCCTGCCCGCACATCGCCCAACAGGCCGCCCAGCAATTCACCCTCCCGCCCGCATCCACCGGCCCAACCTTCCAGGTCACCGACCTCTATCACTTCCAGAACGCCAACGGGGTCGAGCTCTCACCCGACGGCACAGCACATCATCTACAGCGTCTCGCACTCCGACTCCGCCGGCCGCCCCCGCGCCGCCGCCATAGTCATGGATCTGGCCACCAAACAAAGCACCCCACTCCTCGGCGGCCAGAACGGAGCAGGCCGCGGAGGCGCCGGAGCAGCCCACTGGTCCCCCGACGGCAAGTGGATCGCCTACCAGGGCGTCGTCGACGGCAAAGCCGGCCTATGCATCGCCCAGCTCGGCGGAGCCAGCACCTTCCTCGCCCCCATGACCGGCACCAACGCCCCCCTCCCCGGCACCGGCAACCACATCTCCTGGTCCCCCGACGGCAAACAAATCGCCTACGTCTCCGCCACCCCCGGCCCCGAGCAAAGCGCCAACGGCGACCCCCACGTCATCTCCCGCTACCTCTACAAGCCCACCGCCTCCGAGGGCGTCAATCCCTACAACGACAACGCCCGCCTGCACATCTTCGTAGTCGACATCGCCACCAAAAAGATCACCCAGCTCACCGACGGCGACCGCTACGAGCACTCCGTCCAGTGGTCTCCCAAAGGCGACGTCATCCTCTTCGAGTCCAACCTCCAGCCCAACCCCGATCAGGACTTCAACTACGACATCCTCACCATCAAGCCCACCGGCGGCGCCATCACCCGCCTAACCAACTCCGTAGGCCCCAAGTACTCCGCCGTCTGGTCACCCGACGGCAAGCAGATCGCCTACACCCACACCATCCGCCCCATCACCTCCATGGAGACCACCGGGGAGGACACCCATCTCTGGATCATGAACGCCGACGGCACCAACCCCCACAAGCTCACCGGCCAGCTCGACCTCCGCTACGGCGCCCCGCAATGGTCCGACGACGGCGCATTCCTCTACAACACCGTACAGGACCACGGCCAGACGCGCCTCATCAAGACCTCCATCAACGGCGGCCCACCCACCACCGTCATCGGCGGCGAAGGCAGCGTATCCAGCTTCGCCGTAGCCAAAGGACGGCACCGTAGCCTACGCCTACGCCACACCATCATCGCCCTCGAATCTCTACCTCCTCGCCAAAGGCCAGGGCACACCCGAGCAACTAACCGACACCAACCGCCAGCTCCTCACCGGCAAAACCATAGCCCCCGTCCGCCGCGTAGAGTTCAAGAGCTTCGACGGCACCCCGGTCGAAGCCTTCCTCACCGAACCCACCAACCTCGGCCCCAACCCCGCCGCCGCATCCGTGCCACTCATCCTCAACCTCCACGGCGGCCCTCACGGCCAGCAGGGCCCCGAGTTCAACAACGTAGCCCAGATCTACGCCGGCCACGGCTTCGCCACCCTCATGGTCAACTACCGTGGCTCCACCGGCTACGGACAAAAGTTCGAAGACCAGATCATCAACGATCAGGATGGCGGCGAAGCCAAAGACTGCCTCGCCGCAGTAGACGCCGCGCTCGCCAAGTACAAATGGCTCGACCCCAACCGCCTCGGAGTAGAAGGCGGCAGCTACGGCGGCCAGCTCGCCGACTGGCTCATCACCCAGACCACCCGCTTCAAAGCCGCCATCCCCACCGCCGGAATCTCAAACCTCGTCAGCTTCAACTACCTCTCCTACTACCACGACTACATGCCCTCCGAGTACAACGGCTACTTCAACACCCCCGCCCGCAAAGACCTCCTCTGGGACCGCTCCGCCATCCGCTACGCCGACCGCGTCAAAACCCCCGTCCTCTTCATCCACGGAGCCAACGACAACGACGTCCCCACCGAACAAGCCCAGGAATACTTCATCGCCCTCAAAGACGCCGGCGTAGAAACCGTAATGGTCCTCTACCCCCGCGAAGGCCACGGCCTCGCCGAAACCGCCCACAACGTAGACAAACTAAACCGCAGCCTAATCTGGTACGACACCCACTTCACAAAATAAACCCGGTGACGCATCGATCCACTCGCGCGTTCTATTTCACGCGAGACGCCATTTACATAGAAGGGCTTAGCGCTATACTGGCCACCTCACTGCAATGAGGAAGTATGGTTACGAGACGACAGGAAGACCCTCCTAGGATGCCGTCATCGCCATTGATTCCAGAACCTTGGCATGACCTTACCTCAAGCCTCTGCCGCGAGCATAAAGCGCGAGACAACGGGTCGCGGGCGGCTGTGCCAGCGACGCCCATCGTGAATCGAATATGACTCCGGAACGTTGGCAACGCCTCAAGCCGCTCTTCTACGCGGCCCTGGAAGAGGGACCGCAGGACCGCGCTGCATTCGTAGAGAGGGTCTGTGGTGACGATCTCGAACTAAAGACGGAGCTTAGGAAGCTTGTTGACGCCGCTGGCGAAAAAACAGGCTCGCGAGACGCGCCGCTGGCTCATCTGGACGGCTTCTTGATCGACAACGGCGTTCCACTTCTGGCGAGTGAGCTTATCGTCGGCGGGGTCTCCATCGTTCGTCCCATGATCGGTCAAACCATCTCACACTACCGAATCATCGCAAAGCTGGGCGGCGGCGGCATGGGGGTTGTCTACAAGGCCGAGGACACCACGCTCGGCCGGTCTGTCGCGCTTAAGTTTCTACCTGACCATATGGCTGACGATCCGCAGGCTCTCGAGCGATTTCGCAGAGAGGCGCGTGCGGCGTCCGCGCTGAACCATCCGCACATCTGCACAATTCACGAGATCGGCGAGCAGGATGGCCAAACGTTTATTGCCATGGAGTTTATGGAGGGCGCGACGCTTAAGCATCACATCGGCGGCAAGCCGCTGCCGCTCGGGGAGGTCATTGAGTGGGCGACGGAGATCGCAGACGCGCTCTGCGCTGCGCACAACAAAGGAATCATCCACCGCGACATAAAGCCGGCGAATATCTTTGTGACCGAGCGAGGCCACATCAAGGTCTTGGACTTTGGTCTTGCGAAGTTGATGCCAGTTGGGGGAGACACGAATCCTTGGGCGATGACGACAGCCACCCCGCCGGACCGGCTTACGCAACCTGGAACTGCGATGGGCACCAGCAACTACATGTCGCCCGAACAAGTCCGCTGCGAGGAGATGGATGCGCGCACCGACCTGTTCTCTTTCGGGGTGGTGCTCTACGAGATGGTCACAGGAATTCTGCCGTTTCGTGGCGACAGCATTGGCGTGGTGTCAGACGCTATCTTGAATCGCACTCCGGTAGCTCCAGTGCGGCTGAATCCCGACGTACCTCCGAAGCTCGAAGAGATTATCAGCAAGGCGCTCGAGAAGGATCGAAAGCTGCGCTACCAGAGCGCCGCCGAGATCCGTACCGACTTGCAGCGCCTGCGGCGCGATTCAGAGTCGGTTCATGAGGCCGCCGCGACACCGCTCGTTGCGTCGAAGCCTCCCGCCAAATCGCTTCGCTGGGCCCTGATCTCTGTTGCAGCGATAGTCCTTATCGGACTTGTCGTGGGAGCACGCCTGTTTCACCCCCACAAGGTCCACGCCCTGACCGACAAAGACACCATCGTGCTCGCGGACTTTACGAACACGACGGGCGATCCGGTGTTTGACGGCACGCTGCGGCAGGGAATGATGGTGCAGTTGGAGCAGTCGCCGTTCCTTAGCCTGGTCTCCGACGAGCGCATTCAAAAGACGCTGGCCTTGATGGAACAGCCGGCCGACACGCGGCTCACTCCCGCTGTTGGCCGCGAGCTCTGTCAGCGTGTCGGAGGCACCGCAGTACTGAACGGCTCGATAGCCAGTTTGGGGAGCCAGTATGTGTTGGGGCTGCGGGCGGTGGAATGCCGCACCGGCTACGTACTTGATGCGGAGCAGGCACAGGCGGCGCGCAAGGAAGATGTGCTGAATGCCCTGAGTGAGATCGCGGGTAGATTTCGCACCCGTGTGGGCGAATCGCTTTCGACTGTAGGGGCGCACAACACTCCACTGGAGGAGGCAACGACGCAGTCGCTCGACGCATTGAAGGCGTACAGCCTGGCCTGGAAGGCGTCAACCTCCGTGGGAAACACCGCGGCCATACCTCTGATGAAACGCGCTATCGAGATCGACCCCCAGTTTGCGATGGCCCATGCCATGTTGAGCAAGTATTACTTCGACATTGGCGAGCTCGCGCTCTCTCGAGAGAGCGCCCGGAAAGCGTTCGAGTTGCGCAGCCGCGTCAGCGACCGCGAGAGATTTTTCATCACTGCTTTCTATGAGATGGTGGTCACCGGAGACCTGGAGAAAGCGGAGCAGATATGCGACGCGTGGGCACAGGCCTACCCACGCGACGTGGAATCCCATGCATTTCTCTCTGGGATGATTCTCGTTGTCCTGGGCCGATACGGGAAGGCGGTCGAAGAAGGGAAAAAAACAGTCGAGGCCGACCCGGACGCAGGCTTCAGCTATAACAACCTCGCTATCGCCTATGTATCTCTCGGCCGCATCCCGGACGGGGAGAGCACATTGCGTCTGGCTTCCGAACGCAAGATTGAAATCCCCGACTATATGGTCGACCGCTACCAGATAGCGTTCTTGAAGAACGATGCGGCAGAGATGGACCGGATCGCGGCCGCGGCCAAAGAGGTACCCGGAGCCGAAGACACAGTCTCTAACCAGCAGGCCTTCGCATTGGCTTACTCCGGCCGCCTGCAACAGGCGCGGGCAATGTCGCGGCGCGCGGTGGAAGTGGCGCAACAGACAGGACAGTTGGAGAGGGCTGCCCTGTTTGAGGCAGGGTCGGCAGTGCGGGAAGGCTTCTTCGGAGATGCGGACGTGGCCAGGCGAGATGCGGCAGCTGCACTTATGCTTTCCAAAGGACGCGACGCGGAATACGGAGCCGCCTTTGCCCTCGCGCTTGCGGGCGATTTCAGGCAGGCACGGACTCTAGCGGACGATCTCGAGAACCGCTTTCCGGAAGACACGAACGTGCGGTACAACTATGTTCCCGTTCTTCGCGCCCTGCTTGCTCTGAATCAGGGCGATCCGGCGAAAGGCATCGAACTGCTGCACGTCAATTTACCGTACGATCTGGGCGAGCCCGTGAGTAGCTATCTCGGCTTCTACGGACTTCTCTATCCCATCTACGTGCGCGGGGAGGCGTATATGGCGTTGCACCAGGGCGCTCAAGCGGCTGCGGAGTTTCAGAAGATTCTCGATCACCCCGGCATTGTCATCAGCGACCCCGTCGGTGCGCTCGCCCGCCTGCAGTTAGGCAGAGCGTATGCCATGTCCGGCGACACCGTGAAGGCGAAGGCCGCGTACCAGAACTTCCTTACGCTGTGGAAGGACGCTGACCCTGACATTCCTGTCCTGCAACAGGCAAAGGCGGAGTACGCGAAGCTACAGTAGCGACCTAAACCCCGAAATCCTTGACACACCTGATAAACTTAACCACACAGGAAAATTCAACCTCAGCCCCACCGTCGGGGCGCCAGCGAAGGGAATCTGCAACCCCTCCGTTGCGGCAGTTCTTTCTCAATTTAACGCGGCCGACCGCGCACTAACCGGCCCGGAATGAAGAATTTGCAGCCAAAGACCACCTTAAATCAGGATTTACCCATCCCCACACCAAGGTCCGAGCCTAAGTACTATGTTTTGAAGATTTTGCGCAATATTGACGGGGGAGGGGTAGTCTATGAAACAGGAGAGCAACAGCATGAAAGTAACACGCAGGTCGTTCATAGGATCAGTCGGAACCGGTGTAGCCGCAGCCACCACCATCGCCGGCTCACTAGCCTCCGCCCACGCCGACCTCGTCTACCAGCACAACGACTGGAACTTCGCCGACTTCGACAAGCTCATCAAGTTCAAGGGCAAGGGCAAGCAGGTCTACGACTGCCACCCCATCAACAACGGCGACTTCTTCGGCGCCATCAAGAACTCCTTCAACGGCCTCCAGTTCGGCTACGGCATCCCCGCAGACCAGATCAAGATCGTCGCCGCCATGCACGGCGCAGCCAACTCCATCAACTTCGACGACTCCATGTGGGCCAAGTACAAGATCGGCGAATGGCTCAAGATCGACGACCCCGACACCAAAAAGCCCGCCACCCGCAACATCTTCTACCCAAAGAAGAACCCCAAGGGGGGAACCAACCCCAGCGACCGCTCCTCCATCTACCAGGACCCCGGCATCGAAGCCCTGATACCTCGCGGCCTGCAACTCCTCGGCTGCCACAACGCCACCGAGGGCCAGGCCGCCACCCTCGTCAAGCACAACTCCCTCACCGCCTCCGTCGAAGAAGTCGTACAGGACCTCCAGACCCACGCCCTGCCCGGAGTCATCTTCGTCCCCGCAATGGTCGCCGCCATCTCCATCCTTCAGACCGAAGGAAAATACTCCTACATAGTCGCTCCGTAAGGCAGCACTGGAACGGCCAACGCCGTCCCCGCCTCCTCCACCACCCCAGCACCCCCAGCAACAACTTCTGCTGTCTGAGCAAGAAAAAGCTCATAAGTCGAGGTCAGCAGATACGCATACACCTCAATCTGAATACACGAGTTCACCACATCCACCACATTCACCCGAATCGTCGTCTTCTCAACTTCAGTTGAGCCCTCCAGCAGCGCCCGCACCTTCGCCACAATATCCCCCGCCTGCTCCCCGGTCGCATCATACCGAAGCAACAAAAAGTGATGGAACCAGAACTTGTCTCGCAGCGCGAAGTTCTCGGAATTTATCTGCGCAATCTTCGAATTAGGAATTGAGACCACAGTACGATCCTGCGTCCTCAACCGCGTAGATGAAAGTCCGATGTCTTCAATGACGCCAGTCTGATCGGCAACACGACAGAAGTCCCCTACGCGGACAGAATCCCGCAGAATAATGGAGATTCCGCCAAACAGGTCTTCCAGCGTCTTCTGCGCGGCAAGTGCCAGCGCAATACCGCCAATCCCCAACCCAGCCAGCATCGCCGATACATTGACCCCCGCCCCCTTCAGCAAGATAAGCAGGACAATAAAGATGGCGAATATCTTGAATAATCTGCGCCCCAGCGTGATAATCGCGATCTTTTCTCGTGTGCCAGCCATTACCGAACGCCGCGTGGCAATGTTGCCGGCTATGTCCACCAGTCGTACGAAAAACCATGCGACGCCAACCGTTTCCAAAAATCTCGCAGTCGCAGTCCAATAACTCCGCGCCAGGAGCGACAGCGTATACGGCTGGAGCAGCGAAATCGCCAGCGCTACCAGTAACACCCTCACTGGCTGCTTCAATCGAGCCAGGATCTCCTTTTCGTCCTGGACATGCTTCATATTCAAAAAAATCTTCACCACAAGAAACAAGAGGCGTGTCACAAGGGAAGAGAGCAAAAGAACGACCGCAATAGTGATCAGTATGCCCAACCAACGCCACAACGGCATGCCTAGAAACACCCGAGCAAACGAAGCCGGAAAGTACTGCGAATAATCCCGAGTCTTCAGATTGGCGTGAATGTTAGGAATCTTCGCCAGCGTCTCAGAAGAAAACAACCAGATCGCAGGTGTATCCGCACGCGTTACCCGGTCTAGAAATATATCGAGCTTGCCATTCGATGTCTCTGCAACTCCCACCCTCTCGCGCGTAGCCCGCAAGCCATCTGTAAGATCACCGGCCGGGTCCCGCGACAGCCCATTAATGCTCGACGAAAGCCCCGCATCAAGCACCGCCTTCAGTTGCAGCGCTAACTGTTCTGCCTTCTCTTCGGAAAGCTTGGTATCGAGGTACTGCACCGCCTTGGGCAAATTATCGCTGTTGACCGCCTGCAAAAATCCAAACACGCAGCCATAGGGTGTCGTACGGCCCAGCGGGTCCACCGGCGGCTCTGGCGCAGGGGCAGCAGCCACAGGTGGAGGAGGCGCCACCGGAATTGCGGCCGCCGGAGCCTTTGATTTCGAACGACTGCTCTGCGCCTTCTGCCCCGGCACATTCCCTGCCATCGAAAGAAACAGGAAGACGCACAGAAGCAGCCGTCCCTTGGTCATTCGGTTCACGTGTGCCATGGTCCCGTCAGCCCCCTATTGCATGCACTCTCTCATCTCAGGCAAATGAGCAGTCGCAGTCGATGTCATTGAAGTCACCAGAAGCAGGGCTAAAAGCGAGCAACTAAAAGCAGGCCATCGATCTCCGCGATAAACCCTCACATTCGAGCGGAGTTTCGAGATTATAGCCTCGCCCAGCCACCGGTTTAGCTGTATGAAATACCAGCCCGCCCCCGGAAGCTTCTGTTTCGAAGATCTTGCACAATGTCACCAGAAAGAGAATTAAAGTCTGCGAAACAGCACCACCTCCCACAGCAACGCCGCTCCTCACCGCGAACGCCCAACGATTCCCCAGGCAGAAGTTAACCACCGAGCAACACAGAATCGCGATAACGTTCGAGATCAGCAGCGGCAAATGAACCCCCTGCACCAGCACTCGCATCAGCACCAGATTCCCCACTATCGACACCAGCCCATTCGAAAGATGAAACCGCATCAATCGCGACAGCAGCGCCGAGCCATCACGGCGGTCGCGCCAGGTGTAGAGCACATGCCAGACAAAGTTGTGCAACACCGCAAGCTCCACAGCCGCAGCCGAAGCATAAAGATAGTGCCCCGCCGCCAACCGGCTAAACTGCGCCAGCGCCGCAAGCTGCACCACCATCCCCACTGCTCCCACAAGATTGAACTTCCCCCAGCGAACGAAAGCATTCATGGCAGCGGCTCCTCACGATAAAGCTGCGCCGTATGCCGCACAGTCACGATTACCGCCATCGCAAACATCCCCACCGCCGCAATCGTCCCCCCCACATCGAACAGCAGCATCCGATGCCCGAACAGCGTCGAGTAAGGACTCCGCAGCAGCGCCACGTTCCCAGCAATCAGCAGAATACGAATCTCCGTCGGCCCAAACAATCCCTGCGAAAGCTCAAAACGCGACAGCGTATAAGTAGCCAGATAGCTCTCGCTCGAAAGCAGCAGAAACGCCATCAGCATCGCAATCGCCGTCTGCCAATGCAGCAGTCCTGAGCACGCCAACCCGCACATCAGCGCCACCGATCCAAACACATCCACCATGTGGTCCACATAGAACCCATACCGCGGCCGCTGCTGCCGCCGCACCCGCGCCAGCGTCCCATCCAGGCTGTCGCCCAGCCAGTTCAGCACCACGCACACAATCACCAGCAGCAGCGCGCGACGATCGTACCGCGCCAACGCATAGCAGATCCCAGCCCCAATCTGCGCGCCCAGCCCAAGCAACGTCAGCCCGTCTGAACTCACCCACTCCGGCGCACGCTCCGCCATCCACACCAAAACCCGCTTCTCCATCGAGCCGTCAGCGCCTCATTCACTCTCCGCGCCGTTCGAAACACTACCTCATCCTTCGTAGCTAACTTCACATTCATCGTCATCTCCTCTCTCGTATTCAGTCGACTTACTTCTTCAGCGCATCGCACACAGCCCGCAACGTAAACTCCAGCGACTCCCGCGGAACGCTCTCCACATAAGGCCTCACCGCCCACCCCAGCCCCGTCGGAATCGACCGCGTAAGCGACACAGACTCCACCTGCATGTACAGCCCGCCATCCCGCTCCTCATAGCTCCAGTACGTATTCAGCCGCCACAGAAACCCGTGCTCTTCGCTAGCACTCAGCACCCGCTCGCGTCCGTACCCGGCGAATCGATCTCCGCGATCCGCGTACTCCGCGAAACGCTGTATCCATGCTGCGCATCAAGCCGCCCAAACGTGACGTCGTAGCTCGTATCCATCACCACCGTGATCACATGCTTCTGCCGCACCCGCATCGAAGCCTGCATCCGATCGCCCTGCCTGCGTCGAGCACCTTCGCCCGCACCACCTGCGGCGAGAACCGCTGCGGATAAGCATCGAAGTCCTTCATCAGCCGCTCAAAATCCGCCGCCGTCGCTCCCGCAGCAAACGCAGTCCCACGCCAGTGGTGCAGCATCGCTCCCGGCAATCCCACCACCCGCAGGCGTCAGCTGCTCGACGATCAACTCCCCCCGCCGCAGCCGCAACCCACTCTCCGCACCCGCAGCCGCCCCAGCAAGAAACCCATCCCGCAACCCATGCTGCCGAGCCAGCCGAGCCTCAACCCCACCCACATAAGCATCGAAACCCGACACTGCCGCAGCCGAAGGCTCACCCACCGCACAACCCAGCAGCAGCCACCAGAAACAGCAGCCCACCCGCCACAGAAAATATCCGAGAATCCAAAAATCGCCGTCGCATCATGAACAGCACAATGCCCCGCCGAGCCCCTCAGCGCAATGCACCGAACCTCACCCGTCAGAGAATGATTCTCACCCACCAACTCATTGCATCAACGGCACTTCCCAAAAGTTATCCATCGCGCAACAATCCTCGCTGACCCACCTCATCGGATAAACTGAACCCCGAACATGCCACCTCAACCCTCAGCGCAGCGCTATCGCTTCGGAGTCTTCGAAGCCGACGCCGCCACCGGAGAGCTCCGCAAGCAGGGCATCCGCATCAAGCTCAACGCCCAGCCCTTCCAGGTCCTCTGCCTGCTCCTCGAGCAGCCCGGCACCCTCCTCACCCGCGAAGAGATCTCCCGCCAGCTCTGGCCCGACGGCACCTTCGTCGACTACGAACACGGCGTCAACTCCGCCATCAATCGCATCCGCGAAGCCCTCGGCGACACCGCCGCCAGCCCCCGCTTCGTCGAGACCCTCGCCCGCCGCGGCTACCGCTTCGTAGCCCCCGTAGAACGAATCGGCCGAACAAATCATCCCGCACAAATCACCCCCACCGAACACCACCACCAGAACCGATCACACGACCCCGAACCCGAACCCACCCTAACCAGCAGCATCCTCTCCACCGAGCAAGACCTACCCAAGACCTCGCACCCAGTCGTGCAGACGCTCTTCGTCCTCCTCCAACTCATGTACCTCAGCTTCTACATCGGCGCCCTCGCCAACCTCGCCGAGATCGAAGACCTCTTCTCCCCACTAACCCGCGCCAACCAGATCCTCACCATCATGATCGTCACCGCCGCAATCCTGATCCCCGTCCGCGCCTTCGTACTCTCCGCCACGCTCTTCCACCCACCCCGCGCCCGCGAAAAACTCCTCAAGCTCTGGCCATCTCTTCTCGCTGGCCGACCTGCTCTGGTCGCTCTCACCCTTCCTGCTCCTGCATCACATCAGCGTAGGACTCGCACTCTCCTGCACCGCGCTCCTCGTCTACTCCCCCTTCGCCCAGCGCTCACTCATCCTCATGGGAGCAGGCAGCTCAAATCAAGAAACCCCAGCAGCCCAGCGCTCATGATTTCAGCCAGACCTACCCTCCAACGAGGGAGGTCTGGCATGCCATCCTACTGACCAACACAAACGCAACAATATCCAGCACTAGCAGTGCAGCCCCCGCTCTGCGCTGAAACGGTGCAGGGTGCGACCTGTTCCGCAAGTTGACCACTACCGCACGCATAACTACATGGGTTCGGCCCACATACCCCGAACGTCGGGGTGTGTTGCGTTCTTGCCTGCAGGTCCTGTGGCACCAGTGGACCCCTTAGCACCGGTAGCTCCCATAGGGCCCGGTACGCCCTGAGGGCCCTGAGGTCCCGTCGCGATGGCCGTCTTTTGCGTCGTGCCGTCCGGAAAGGTGATACTCGTGGGCGAAAGAAGCATGTAGTGCGGTGCATTAGGCCCACCAAAAGTGATGGCTTGACCAAAAATCTCCAGAGAATAATCTGTTTCAGTTCCAAATTTGATAAATCCCTCCAAAAGGAGATCTCCGTTGATACGAACACCGCCTTGAACGGCATCGATGATAAGACCTCCCTTCGTCTTGAAGTGAGCGATTGGATCGCCGCTATCCCAGTTTAGGTAGAAGAACCCAGTCTCGGCCGCCTCCGTCCCACTAGTGTTAAGGATGAGATTGCCGTTAGAATCCGCCCTGAACGAAGCCTTGGGCGTGCCTCCGAACGTGAAGACTTGCTCAGTCTGGCCGCCGCCGGGATTATCAATTATCAGCGAAGCAGAACCCGGAAGGCTGACTGCACCATTGGTATTACTTATCGTTAAAGCGCCGGCAATATCCATCTAATCCTCCTATTTACTCCATCTCTCAACTCAAACCAAAATCCCCAAGGCTGGTAGCTCTCTGATCCTCAGGTAAGCTCACTCCAACCAACAACCAACAACAAGCAACTAACAACCGTCCCTAATGCCCAATACCGTTCGGTTGATTGACCCCCGCCTCGAGTAAATCGGTAAGCACCTGCCTCGCTCCATTAATCCGGAGCATCGTCTCAACCAGATGTTGACGCCTCTGATCAAGCGTTCTCAACTCTTCTTGGCCTTTTGCAGACTCGCGTTGCAACTCTTCCAGGCGGGCTTCAATCTTCGCTCGCATCACATCTTCCGGTTCAGGTATCAAATCTAGAATCGCGCCACCACCCACGGCCACTCCTTTGGCAATAATGCCCTGTTCATCGATAAGATAACCAACCGGCGTTGCGAAAATACCGTACTCAAGCGAAACTTCCCATCTCTTTTGCAGCAGTATTTGATAACTCAGTCCAAACTCCTGGGCTTTAGCAAGATTAGCTTCGAGCCCACCGCGAGATATCGCCACAATCTTTATGCTGCTCCCGCTGACATGTTTCTTTTGCAGCTCTTTAGCAACCTCGCTGCAAGGTCCACAATTCGCATCGGAGAAGATAAGAAGGATCTTTTTCCCCCTCCAGTCGCTCAAACTAAATTCGCCGCCGTACAAACCCGGTAGGCGAAATTCAGGAGCCGGCGTTCCAGCCGCAAGGCCATCCCGGTTGATGCGGCTCTTCGTAAGACTAGAGTCCACCTCTGTATCCAATGTCATTTCCACCAGGCAAGACCTCCACCCATAGAGCATCGAAGACCACGTAGCCGAAGGACCACTATCCGATAGATAGCTGCATCATTCAAGATCTTTGCCAATCCGAAATCAGGTCGTCTGGGGAGACGTCATAGAAAACATCGGCGAGCGTAGACGCGTGAAGCTCTGGCGGTCTAGGAGAAAGACTATGCCAAACTCCTGAAAACCTGTCAACTGTCAGTGTCACCAGCCCCACAACCGGCTGGCCCTCTTCAAACTCGGCCCATCCAGGCTTCTACTGATCGCAGTCAATCGATCGTCCGGCCTGAAAACAATAGCTGATCCTGCTGTTCCACAAAGATATAAGCTTGTGCTTTGGTCGCGAATATCAACCGTTACCGAAGAGTCATTTTTCGGATAGGACGTACCTTATTTTGTCCCATCAAAAATCCGATGACCCGGTCTGACCAGGACGTATAGGGTGGCTTCAATGCACGCTCGAGAAACGATCCGACCAAAGCGTTTTGAAGCAATACGCCCTTCTTCTTCGAAAATGCGGTAAATCCGTCGAAGCCATGATAGGCGCCCATGCCGCTCGGTCCCACGCCACCGAAAGGAAGTTGGTGCTGAACGAAGTGAAAAATACAGTCGTTGACTGTAACCCCACCTGAGACTGTCCGTTCCAGGATCTTCTTTATTCGAGATTTGTTCCGGTCGAAATAGTAAAGAGCGAGCGGGTGTGGTCGAGCATTGATAAAGCCCAGAGCATCGTCGACCACCGAATACTCCACGATCGGCAGGATCGGCCCAAAGATCTCCTCCTGCATCACTCGCATCGAGTCGTTTGCGCCAAGAATGAGCGTAGGCGGAAAGAATCGACTCCCAACCGGAACATCTCCATGCTCTGAGTCGACCTGAAGAACGCGCGCCCCTTTACTCCGCGCATCTTCCACGAGGTCTCGCATCCGCTCCCAGGCTGCCTCACTGATCAAGTGCGTATAGTCCGCATTGGAAGCCGCATGAGGATACCGCTTCGATGTGACTGTCTCGCATTCGTGAACAAACTCGTCCATCCTGGTTGAAGACACAAGCGCGTAGTCCGGTGCCACACAGGTTTGCCCAGCATTCCAGAACTTTGCCGAGCATATGCGATCTGCCGCGGTCGCCATCGGATAGGATTCATGCACCAAAGCCGGCGACTTTCCACCCAACTCGAGTGTGACGGGCGTGAGATTCTCAGCCGCCGCCTTCATCACAGATTTGCCAACGTCTTGGGAACCGGTGAAGAGAATATGGTCAAACGGCAACGCCGAACAAGCCGCCGCAACCTCTTGACCTCCCGTGACCACGGCCACATATTCCTCGG
Source organism: uncultured Acidobacteriaceae bacterium (assembly GCA_963744125.1). Taxonomy (GTDB): domain Bacteria; phylum Acidobacteriota; class Terriglobia; order Terriglobales; family Acidobacteriaceae; genus Edaphobacter. The sequence goes on from CAVUSG010000001.1 coordinate 18,364, forward strand.
GAAATGCCTCACTGATCATCTGCCGTAAAGTCTCCGCGGTTGCGGGCGCATTTTCAGACGGCTTAACCATGACATGATTGCCTGCGGCAATCGCATTTGCCAGCGGCGACAGGGTCAATAACACCGGATAGTTCCACGCACCGATAACCCCCACAACCCCCAGAGGCTGATAGACGATCTTTGTGCGGCTGGGCAGGAACTGCCAGTTCGTAGCCGCACTGCGAGTTTGCATCCATCGGCGGAGATTGCGCTTCAAATACCGAATCTCGTCAACCAACGGGAAGATCTCCAGCAGCCGAGTCTCCCTGGCGGAGCGTTGGCCAAAGTCTGCCTTGACTGACTCAATTATCCTGTCCTGACGGTTGACGATGCTCTGCAACAAGATGTCGAGAGCTTCCAGCCGTTTCCCAAGCCCGAGCGGAGTGCATCCGCGAAAACTGCTGCGCTGGCGCTCAAATACGTGTCGCAGCGTTTCAATAGCTGCATCTGGCTGTCCGTCAAGCCTCATCAAAATACCTCGTCATCGCATGCTATCGCCTATGCAACTCATCGAGGGTTACGCTTGACACGCCTGCTACAATTAAGCCAGTAGAAACCTTTGGTCCGGCCCGCCGCCGGACCTTCGCATTTAACCACGGACCCGCACCAAGGTCCGAACCTAAGTCTTCTCTTTTGAATATTTTGCGCAAAACAGACGGGGGAGGGGGTAGCCATGCAACAGCAGCGGAACAACAGCACGACCAGCAGCCACAAACAGCCACCACTCTCCGCCAGGCCCTCACCCTCGCAACCACCCAGCTCGCCCAGAATCCCGACCTACACGAACGACGCCCGCCGCGACGCCGAACTCCTCCTCCTGCACCACCTCGGCATCACCCGAGCCCAGCTCCTCGCCGACCCCACCCGCGAACTGACCCCCACCCAGCTAGCCGCCTACGAAGCCGCCATCACCCGCCGCCTCGCCAACGAACCCATCCAATACATCACCGGCTACCCAGGAGTTCTACGGCCTCACCTTCCACGTCACCCCCGCCGTCCTCATCCCCCGCCCCGAGACCGAGCTCCTCGTAGAAGCCGTCCTCAAGCGCCTCCCAGGTATCCGATCCAGCCAGCCCACTCCGCATAGCCGACATAGGCACCGGCTCCGGCATCCTCGCCATAACCCTCGCCGTCCATCTCCCCCAACGCCGAAATCACCGCCATCGACATCTCCCCCGAAGCCATCGCCATCGCCCGCCGCAACGCCGAAACCCACCACGTAGCCCACCGCATCCACTTCCTCGAGTCCGACCTCCTCACCGCAGCACCCGGGCCCTTCGACGCCATCGTCAGCAACCCACCCTACGTCCCCACCACCGACCGCGAAACCCTCCACCCCCAGGTCCGCGACCACGAGCCCGCCACACGCACTCTTCGCCGGCCCCACCGGCCTCGACATCTACACCCGCCTCATCCCCCAGGCCCACGCCGCCCTCACCCCCGGCGGCCTCCTCGCCCTCGAAATCGGCCACGGCCAGGCGAAGCCATCGAACGCGTCTTTACCGGCTGGCAAAACGTCTCCATCCTCAACGATCTCCAGCAAATCCCCCGCACCGCACTCGCTCGCAAGCCACGTCTAACAGGAACGGAGCATAATATTCCCATGAAAGCCGCCGAGCTGCAGACCCACCTCTACGATCTGGAAGAGCAGCTCCTCCACCCCGACCGCCAAAAGGACCGCTCCGCCCTCTACTCACTTCTCGCCGACGACTTCAAGGAATTCTGCAGCTCAGGCCGCATCTTCAACCGCTCCCAGACCATCGAAGCCATGCAGAACAGCTCCCCCCGCGCAGCCACCATCAGCCACTTCAACATCACCCCCCTCGCCGAAGGCGTCGTCCTCGCCACCTACCACGCCACCACCCTCACCTCCATCTCCCACCGCTCCTCAATCTGGGTCCTCCGCGACAAACGCTGGCAGCTGCTCTTCCATCAGGGCACAGTCGCCATCTGACTTAACTCAAAGCAGCCAGCAACGCCTCAACATCAGCTCGAGTGTTGTACACCGAAGGCGAAACCCGCATCCGCCCCGCCGACAACCCGACATCGATCTTCTTAGCCTTCAGCTTCGCCGCAGTCCCGGCATCATCCTTCACCCGAAACCCAACAATCGCCCCCCGCGCACCCTCCGGCGTAATGCACTCATACCCCAGCCGTGGCATCTCAGCACGCAACTTCGAATTCAACTCCAGCGCATGCCTCTGAATGTTCGCAACGCCCAGGCTCTGTATCCACGGCAACGAATAAGTCAGCACCGCCAACACCCCATTCGCATAAGTCCCCGTCTCAAAGTACCCCGCCGCATCCTCATGCTGCGTATAGCTCCCCGGAAAAGGCCCCGCCACGTCCCCCGGAAAAGCATGATAATCAAACTCCGCAAACTGCCGGTAGCTCCACTGCGTACGTTGCAGCTTCGGCAGCAGGTCCTTGCGAACATACACAAACCCCAGCCCAAAATCCCCCATCAGCCACTTGTAGCTAGCCGAAGCAAGAAAATCGATATTGCTCTCCCGAACATTCAGCGGCATACAACCCACCGCCTGCACCACATCGGCATACACATAAGCCCCATGCGCATGCGCCAGGTCGCACACCGCCTTCAGGTCATGCTCAAACCCATTGATATACGAGATCTTCGAGAGCGCAACCAGCCTGGTGTTCTTGTCCACCACCGCCTCCAGATCGGCCATCTCGATCTGCCAACCACGCGGCTTCACGATACGAACCTCGACACCCTTCTTCGCCAACTCCTGATACAGATACAGCGACCCCTCAAAGTGCAGCGCATCCGTCACAATGTTGTATCTTCCCTGGCTGGTGCAGCCCCAGCGCAGCGACGATCATGTTCTCCCCCGCCGTAGTGCTGTTCACAAAGGCGATCTCCTCGGGCACCGCTCCAATCAACTCAGCAAACGAACGCCGCACCGCGACAGACTCTAACGAGTTGAGGCCAGGCTGCGGCACCCACACGCCCCGCGCCTTGTACTCCGTATATTCCACCATCGCCCGCTGCGCCCCTTTGCTCATCGGATGCCAACGCGCATTGTTCAGGCAGACCTCATACTGATCGACAACGAACTCGCCCTTCACCGGCAACGTCACACCACCCCAGCAAGCGACATCGGCGGAAAAGCAGAGCTGAACGCAGTGACAACAGCACCCTTGAGCAACGAACGGCGCGGAATCTGCAAGCGGACCTCCTTGGAGTACGTAGCTACTTTTAGATTAGATATCGTCTCACTTCCACGCCATTAGCACTATCAGGAATCACGCCGCTCCGGCTCCCAATCCTCATCGCGATCCCGCCCCGGCACATACTCTCTCTTAGCGCGCTCGATCTCCTGCCGCTCCCACTCCCGCCGCTTCTCCTGCTCCTCTCGCTCCTCCCGCCCATCGCTCATAGCGTCCTCCTCTACCGCACAAACTATCGCAAAGACACTCGCATCGACGCCCCGTCCCCATCCACAAACGTGACATACGCATTCGTCATCTCGACCGTCGGATCATAGCCCTTGCCGCCCAGAGGATCCGTCGGCGCATAATTCTCCTCCGTCAGACAAGCCAGCCCGCGCACGCAACCCAGATGCCCCGGAATCCCCGGCACCATCGGCACCCCATCCTTCGACTGCACCAGATACCGCCGGTCATGAGCCAGATCCTCCACCAGAATATCGTTGAAGTAATTCAGATAGACGCGATACTCCGTCTGCTCCAACCCGTTCCGTTCCACCTTCGCAATCGGATCGCGCAAAAACAATCGCTGCCGAAACACCACCAGCACAACGATCACTATCAGCAGTCCGCCAATCAATATTCTCTTCACGGTCTACTTCTTCTCCTCGTGATATTCCTGCTCCGTGTTGATGTTCCACAGCGCGCCCTTGTCCACATGCCCGGCCACCAGGCCATCCACCACCGTCATCGCCGTCAGCATACTATGATCCTGATTGTTGTACTTATGCATCCCGTTTCGCCCCACCAGGAACAGATTCTCAAACCCATCCGTAAACTCCCGCAGCTCATCGAACCGGTCATACGTCCCAAAATACGCCGGATAAGTCTTCGGCACCCGCACCACATGTCCATCCGAAACATCCTCCGCATTCAGAATCCCGATCTTCGCCACCTCTGCAATCGCAAACCTCTTCAGCTCCTCATCCGGCATCTTCCACAAATCATCCGTGTCATAGCAGAAGTACTCCAGCCCAATCCACACCTTCGTCGGATCCTGCACCAGGTACGGGCTCCAGTTATTGAATATTTGTAACCGCCCCAGTATCACATCCGGCTCCTGCACATAGATCCACGTATCCTTCAGCAGTCCACCATCCGGCTCATGCACCTTCAACCGATCCACCAGCAGCCCAACAGTAATGAAGTCGCGATACTGCAACCCTTCGCTCACCTCGCGCACATTCGCCGGCACCGGAGCATCCATCGCCGCAACTAACTCCCGCATCGGCATCGTCGAGAAGAAATAGTCCCCTTCAAAAGTTCGCCGTTCTCCCGCAGCATTTACCGCCTCAATCGATATAACGCGCGGCCCGTCGCAATGGATCGCATCCACCCTCCAACCCATATGAATCTCGCCACCGCCCGAAACCACCAGCTCCGCCACACGCTCCCACAACTGTCCCGGCCCAAACTTCGGATACATAAAGCGCTCAATCAAACTCGTATCCGTCCCCTTCTGCGCGACATCTCCAGCCGCAGCCCCCTTCGGCTTACGCGCAAACGTCTTCTTCACAAAATGCTTCACCGCAGTCGTCAGACTCAACCCCTTAATCCGCTGCGCCCCCCACTCCGCCGAAATCTGGTCGCACGGAGTCCCCCAAACCTTCTCCGTATAGCTCTTGAAGAACGTCAGATAAAGCTGCCGCCCAAACCGATTGATCAGAAAATCCTCCAGGCTCTTCTCCGGAGCAATCTGGCTCACCCGCGACTTCAGATAACTCGTCCCCACCTTCACCGTCCGCACCACGCCAAGGTTCGTCAGCGTAGTCGCAGTCAGCGTAATCGGATAATCAAAAAACTTCCGCAGATAATAGATCCGGCTCTTCCGCGGACGAATCAGCATCACCAGGTCCGGGTCCACCGGCTCACTCACCACCACCGTCTCCATATGAACGTGCTCTTCCGGCTCCACATCAGCATCCGCCTCATCCTCATCGACCCGGACGATCGGCCCCGCACCCCGCAGCACCGGCTCTTCCTCCACCGGCACCGGCACCTCCACCACCCGCTTCTTCCCCTGGTAGCTGATCTCCGTCGCATCACCACCAGCCGCAATCTCCGGAGGCATCAGGTCCATCCACCACTGCATCACCCGGTCGCTCTTCGAAAAAAACCGATGGCCCCCAATATCCATCCGGTTGCCCTTGTACTTAATCGTCCGCGAGATCCCACCGATCTCCTCACTCGCCTCCAACACAATCGGCACAATATCCGTCCGCCGCAGCAACTCCAGCGCCGCCGTCAAACCCGCTGGTCCCGCGCCGATAATCACAGCCGTTCTCTTCCCTCTATCCATGCACCACTTTCCTGCCTCTCATTCCAACGCTCTGCAGAACTCCCTCCTCATCGAAGGAATCGCGACAAACCACTGGCTGCTGTCCGCTTATTTACGCAGTCCGTATCATACTGTTTATATGGCGCACTATCTCGTCACCGGCGGTTCCGGCTTCTTCGGAGGCGTCCTCAAACGAAGACTCCTTCGCGAAGGCCACACCGTCGTCAATCTCGACCTCGAGCCCGACGAGGATCTGACGGCCAGCATCCCCGGCCTCACCAGCATCCAGGGCGACATCCGTGACGCCACCTGCTCCAGCGCATCTTCACCGAACACCACTTCGACGCCGTCTTCCACGCCGCCGCCCAGCTCGCCCACGGCACAAAGATGGACGAGCAACTCCTCTGGACCTCCAACGTCGACGGCACCCGCCTCCTCGCCGAAGCCGCCCGCGCCGCAGGCGTCCGCCCCTTCATCTTCATCTCGTCGAACTGCCTCTGGGCCTCCAACCTCGGCCATCCCGTAAACGAAGACACCGACATCCCCGCACCCATCGAGATCTACGGCAAATCCAAACTCGCCGGCGAAGAAGCCCTCCAGCAATTCACCTCCGATCTCGACGTAGTCATCATCCGCTGCCCCACCATCATGGACTCCGGACGCCTCGGCCTGCTCGCCATCCTCTTCGAATTCATCGACGACGGCAAAACCGTCTGGGTCGTCGGCGACGGCTCCAACCGCTACCAATTCATCTACGCCGAAGACCTCGCCACCGCCTGCATCCTCGCCGCCGGCCACGGCAAATCCGATCTCTTCCACATCGGCTCCGACAACGTAAAGTCCATGCGCGAAGTCTACGAATCCGTCATCGCCACCGCCGGCCAGCAGCCCGACTCACGCGCCGCCAAAGCCCGCGTCCGTTCACTCCCGGAGCGCCCCACCATAGCCGCCATGCAACTCGCCTACAAACTCCGCGTCTCGCCCCTCGGCCCCTATCACTACAAGATGATCGCCGAAAGCTTCCTCTTCGACACCACCCGCATCAAGCAGCGCCTCGGCTGGACCCCAACCCTCACCAACGAAGAGATGCTCCTCCGCGCCTACACCTACTACTCGCAGAACCGCGCCGAAATCGCCAGCCGCACCAACGTCTCCGCCCACCGCAAACCCGCCGACATGGGCGTCATCAAAATCCTCAAATGGCTCTCCTGAATCTCCTGCCGCAAATAAAAAAGCGGAGCCGAGAACAATCTCGACTCCGCCACAATCAATCCACGCTTACGCGAGCCCGGTCCGCAACCTTGAACGTCAGCTCCCCGCCCTTAGCCGCATCCACCACCACATGGTCGCCATGCAGCACGCTGCCATCCAGTATCTTCACGGCCAGCTTGTCCTGCACCATGCGCTGAATCGCCCGCTTCAAAGGCCGCGCTCCATACGCACGGTCATACCCGGACTTGAAGATCGCCGTCCGCGCCTTGTCCGTCAGCTCCAGCGTAATCTTTCGATCCACCAGCAGCGCCTGTAGCTCCTTCAGCCGCAGATCGACAATATGCTTCAACTGCTCGTCGTCCAGCGGATGGAAGATGACGATGTCATCCACACGATTCAGGAACTCCGGACGGAAGTGCTTCTTCAGCTCATCGATCACCCGCGACTTCGCCTCGTCAAAGCCCTCTTCGCCTTGCGCCCACGCCGTCGATAGCTGCGAAGCTCCAACATTCGAAGTCATAATCAGCACCGTGTTCTTGAAGTCCACCGTGCGTCCCTTCGAGTCCGTCAGCCGCCCATCATCCAGCACCTGCAGCAGCACATTGAACACATCCGGATGCGCCTTCTCAATCTCATCGAACAACACAACAGCATACGGCCGCCGCCGCACCGCCTCCGTCAGCTGCCCGCCCTCGTCATACCCAACATACCCCGGAGGCGCGCCAATCAACCGAGACACAGCATGCTTCTCCATGTACTCGCTCATATCGATCCGCACCATCGCCTGCTCGTCATCGAACAAAAATTCAGCCAGCGCACGAGCAGTCTCCGTCTTCCCAACACCCGTAGGCCCAAGAAAAATAAAAGACCCAATCGGCCGCTTAGGATCGCTCAGCCCCGCACGCGAACGCCGAATCGCATTCGCCACAGCACTCAACGCCTCATCCTGTCCCACGACTCGCTCGCGCAGACGATCCTCCATCTGCACCAGCTTCTGCATCTCGCCCTCCAGCATCTTCGACACAGGAATCCCCGTCCACTTCGACACAATCGCCGCGATATCTTCCTCGTCGACCTCTTCCTTCAACATCCGCGAAGGCTTCGCACCCGGCACCTCACTCGCATCCGCCGCAACCGCCGCATCCTGCAAAGCCGTCAACTCACGCAGCTCCGCCTCAGCCTTAGGAATCTCGCCATACTGCAGCTCCGCCGCCCGTTGCAGATCGCCCTTGCGCGTCTCCTCCTGCATCTGAAACCGCAAACCCTCCAGCTTCTCCTTCAGCTCCGCAATTCTTCCAATCGCGCCGCGCTCCTTCTGCCAACGCGCACGCAATCCCGCAGCCGACTCCTTCACCTCCGCCAGTTCACGCTCAACAATCTCGCGCCGTTCTTTCGAAGCAGCATCCTTCTCCCGCTTCAGCGCTGCCCGTTCGATCTCGAGCGAAGTAGCCCGCCGCTCCAGATCGTCAATCTCCACCGGCACGCTTCCAATCTGAATCGCCAGCGCAGCCGCAGCCTCATCCACCAGGTCAATCGCCTTATCCGGCAAAAACCGATCGCTGATATATCGATGGCTCAAAGTAGCCGCAGCCACAATCGCCGAATCCTTGATCCGAACCTTGTGATGCGCCTCGTACTTCTCCTTCAACCCACGCAGGATCGCAACCGTATCCTCCACGTTCGGCTCGCCCACATACACCACCTGGAACCGCCGCTCCAGCGCCGCATCCTTCTCGATATATTTCCGATACTCATTCAGAGTCGTCGCGCCAATCGCACGCAGCCCGCCTCGCGCCAGCGCCGGCTTCAACATATTGCTGGCATCCATCGAGCCCTCAGCCGCACCCGCACCCACCAGAGTATGTAACTCATCGATGAACAAAATAACCTCACCGTTCGAGTCCTCAATCTCCTTCAGCACCGCCTTCAGCCGCTCTTCAAACTCCCCACGAAACTTCGCGCCCGCAACCATCGCCGCCAGGTCCAGCGCACACACGCGCTTGCCCTTCAAAATCTCCGGCACATCGCCCAGAAATATCCGCCGCGCCAGCCCCTCCACAATCGCCGTCTTACCCACGCCCGGCTCGCCAATCAGCACCGGATTATTCTTCGTCCTGCGCGACAGCACCTGCACCACGCGACGAATCTCCTCATCCCGCCCAATCACCGGATCAAGCTTCCCGCGCCGCGCCAGCTCCGTCAGGTCCTTCGCATACTTCTCCAAAGCCTGAAACTTCCCCTCAGGATTCGGATCCGTCACTCGCTGCGAACCACGCACCGCCGTCAGCGCCTTCAAGATCGCATCATGCGTCCCACCGAACGCCTGCAACGCCATCTGCACCGGATCATTCTTCGCCTTCGACAGCGCAAGCAACAGATGCTCCGTCGAGCAGTACTCATCCTTGAAGTTCTCCGCCTCTTTAAACGCCTGCTCCAACACCTTCTGCAGCGCCTGGCTCAACCCCGGCTGCGCCGCCCCGCCCTGCACCTTCGGCAACTTCTCAATCGCAGCATTCACTCCGCTCAACAACTGCTCCACCGGCACGCCCACCTTCTCCAGCACCGGCAATCACCACACCCTCGCGGTCCTCCAGCAACGCCGCCATCAAATGCAGCGGCAGCACCTCCGGATTCCCGTTCTCCGCCGCATGAGCCTGCGCAGCCTGTATCGCCTCCTGCGACTTCACCGTCAACTTCTCCCACTTGATCGCCATCCAGCCCTCCTCAAAATCCCTTCCACACTAAAACAAAAAGCGGGAGATCATCGCCTGAGGCGAGAGCCCTTACTCCAAGTCATGGTGGGAAGCTTACCGAAATTGGATTCAATATTACACCCAAAGATTCATGTAATCTGATAACAATACACTCATATTTAGTCGGGGAGACCTGCCTTTGTTATAGCTGACAGTTCATAGCTGACAGCTGATGGCTGACTATATAAACCGCCGTTGCCGTTGCCGTTTTCCTAAACCAGTCACAACCCCTGGGGTGCCCCATCCTGAGCCCGCCTGATCGGGCGATGGTTGGGAACCCATACCCCCCAACCAACGTATATAGAACTACAGCCAAAAAACCGCCCAGGCGGACCCGCATCATCGCAGATCTTTGACAACTCAGCCGGAAACCAAACCATAAGCCTAAACTTATGAATACTTTGCAGCCACCAACCCCCATTTTATAAGACTTTTTGCCTCTGCGAACACCCAGGTCCGGACCTAAAGCATTTACTTTGAAGATTTTGCGCAATATTGACGGGGGAGGGGGGTACCCGCAGATCCGCAAGTCCATCGTTCAGGCTTGTAACCCAATTCAAGACCGCCCTAACCCCATAGTGGTACAGCCCTCCAGCCACAATTCCCCTAAGCTTTTCCTAAGAACCAGATACGCCCGAAAGCCGAGCCGACACCGCCTCTGGATTCCCCGCAGGAGCACCACCGCATGACCGCACTCCACGCTCAGCAGGCTCTGCAGAATCGGCGCACTCACCCTGCTCGCCGCGCGGTCTCGCCCTACTCATCGCCGGCTGCGGAGCCCTCCCCTCCCAGCTCACCACCTCCACCCCCTCCGCCGGCCAATCCATCACCGGACATGTCCACGGCGGCCAGCAAAGCGTCAGCGGCTCCCACATCTACCTCTACGCAGCCGGAACCGGCGGCTACGGAGGCCCCAGCGTCTCGCTCCTCAACCCCACCGCCCCCGGAGTCGCCACCGACGCCAACGGCTCCTACGTCACCACCGACAACGCCGGCAACTTCAGCCTCAACGGAACCTACAACTGCTCCCCCGGCCAGCAGGTCTACATCCTCGCCCGCGGCGGAAACCCAGGCCTCGCCGCCGGCACCAACAACTCCGCCATCACCCTCATCTCAGCCCTCGGCAACTGTCCAAACGCCGGCAATCTCGCCGCCACAGTCCCCGTCGTCATCATCAACGAAGTCTCCACCGTCGCCTCCGTCTACGCCCTCGCCGGCTTCATGACCGACCCCACCCACCTCAGCTCCTCCGGCACCCAACTCGCCCAGCAGGGAGTAGCCAACGCCTTCCTCTCCGCGCTCAACCTCTTCAACGTCGCCGGCGGCTCTGTCAACCTCAACACCATCGCCAACAACGGCGTACCACCCCAGGCCACCATCAACACCCTCGCCAACCTCCTCGCCACCTGCGTCAACTCCACCGGCACCACCGCCGCCTGCACCAATCTCTTCGCCAACACCAAGAGCCTCACCGGAACCATCCCCACCGACACCGTCACCGCCGCGCTCAACATCGCCCACAACCCCGGCGCCAACGTCGCCACTCTCTATAACCTCGCCGTCCCCGCGCCACCCTTCCAGCCCAGCCTCACCTCCGCCCCCAACGACTGGACCATCGCCATCACCTTCTACGCCGACCTCATGGCCGGCCCCTACTACCCCGCCATCGACGCCCTCGGCAACCTCTGGGTCCCCGACTACGCCAACAACACCATCACCGAGTTCAACCCCCTCGGCATCCCCATCTCCGGCTACAACGGCTTCGTCGGCAACTCCCTCAACCAGCCCTTCGCCATAGCCATCGACTCCGCCCAAAGCGCCTGGGTCGCCAACTACGCCTACAGCGGCTCAGCCGTCGTCTCCCACTTCTCCCTCACCGGATCGCCCATACGGCAGCTACCCCTGCGGCACCAACTGCACCGCCGTCGCCATCGACTCGCTGCAAAACATCTGGGTCGCCTCCAACTCCGGCGTCACCACCATGCACAACTCCGGAATCGCCATCTCCCAGTTCAACACCCCCGCCACATCCCCCGGCCTCGCCATCGACTCCGCCGGCCACGGATGGTCCATCGGCACCAGCTCCGCCATCAACCGCCTCACCATGCCCAGCACCGTCACCCCCTACGCCCAGACCATCTCCAGCACCCGCCCCAACGACCTCAACCAGTTCGCCATCGACTCCTCCGACAACGTCTGGTTCACCAGCGGCAAAAACAACGCCATCGGCCGCGTCGACTCCAAGCGGAAACATCGTCTCACCCGGCACCGGCTACACCGGCGGAGGCCTCACCTACCCCGCCCAGCTCGCCATCGACGGCTCCAACCGCGTCTGGGTCGTCAACCGCGACGCAAACTCCGTCTCCGCCTTCAATCACGACGGCTCCGCCATCACCTCCGCCACCGGCTACCAACCCTCCGGCCAGCTGGCCCCCGACCCCTCCATCCCCATCGAGCGCGTCGGCATCCGCGACCCCCACGGCCTCGCCATCGACGGCTCCGGCAACATCTGGGTCACCAACTTCACCGCCAACTCCGTCACCGAAATCATCGGCCTCGCCACCCCGGTGGTCACCCCCATCTCCACCTCCACCCACGGCCAGCTCCCCTAGGCACTCCCAGCCTTACAACGCCGCATCGCAGGCAAGCCGTCAGCATGATTGGCATCCCAGATGGCTTCCGTGGTGCCACAAAAGACCACGCACCACCTATCGCCCCGGACACCTGCCCTTTCGGAGCCCGAGCCGAGCTTTAGCCCGAGGCGGACCAACCTTCGCCGGAACCGGACCCGTTGACCCCGGAGCACTCGCCGGCACAGCAGGAGTCGGTGTCGGTAGCCGTAACCGCCGGCTGCGCTGAACCGGCGTCTCCGCCTTCTTGCAGCCCACACCCGCCAACAATATCCCCGCAACAACCATCACTCTCATCGCATAAACCATGTCAATCACCTCGTAGTATTTTGTTCTTCGCCATCAACCAACTTCGCCATCAAACCCTCACGACAACGCAAGCCCCGAAATCTGTATCGGAGGCAGAGTCATCGGACTCCACTCCGCCGGATAAGCAGCCGGACCGCTTGGCTGAGACTGCACCTGTCCCAGATACATATCGAGCGGAGCACTCTTCTTCCCCATGGTTGAACAGCCGACCATCCCCCAGATCAATCCCGTCGTCAACGCCAGCGCAACTACCTTCGTTCGCAACATCGTCCTCACCTCAACCTTCCCTATCCGTAAAGTGCGTTGCCAAATCCAGACCGCCGCGCTCCCTACCGCGCCACCAGCACCTGCGTATACCGCGGAGTAGCCTGCGGAGCCACCCACCACTTCGCCGTCCGCACATGCAGCAGAGTCCGCTTCAGCACGCCGCCCGCCTTCGAAGTCCCCTTCACTCCCGGCAGCTCATCAGCCAGCGCTCCCGCCAGCGCCGCCTCAGCCTTCGCCAGGCAGACCAGCGCCGCGCCATACTTGCCCTGGCAACCATCCACCTCGCCCAACCCCTGCGACTCGTGGTCGAACTCCCACGTCCCCACCGTATGAATCTCGCGGATCGCCGCCTCAATCTCTCCCGCCAGCACCCGGTTCACATCCGCGCCACGAACGCCCTCGCGACGAGCCAGATGCCGTTGTGCCGCTCTCAGGCTCACCAGCGCCTCGCGGTAAGCAACCCGCGTCTGCAACGACTCCGTCTGCTCCTGGGCCTTCGCCTTTACCGCCGGCACTCCGCCCCAAACCATCACCGAATCCATAAATGAACTGAACATCTGCCTGTCCTCCTGAGAATCTGTTGAGCAACCTCACTCACACCCGAGGAAGACGAACCCTCCCACCCCATATACCCACGACCCAAACAAAAAAGGCCGAACCCGAAGGCCCGGCCAAACGCTCTCACCAACACTCATAGAACCTTCACCGCCGCTGGAACCGGAGGGTCGTCTGTGAGTCTGCCAGCTTCATCCAGCAACTCCTGTGCCGCCTCAATATCCTTGATCACCCTCGCGCGCATCCCGGCATGCCCCGCAAGCTCCTTCTCATCCTCCATCTCCTGTCGCGCACGCGCCAGAAACTCCCGTTCCTTCGTAGCATCCTCCGGCGTCGCAGCTTTTCGCGGCCATGCAACCTTCCGCCCATCCTTGATCCCCGCATGCCGCAACTCGTTGGCCGCTGCATCAATATCCTTCTTAGCCTTCGCCTCATCACTCTCAAGAGTCTTCGGCCGCTGCAGAAAGATCTCCGTCTCCTCCAGCAAGTTCAGCGCCATCACATACCCCGTCTGCGTCCGCGCGTCCCGCTCATACGCCGGAGACTTCACCGCGCCTCCCATCACTGTCATCGTCACCACCGCCACCATTACCTGCATTCCCTTGGACATCGTCCACCTCACTAACGGCGTCACGCCGCTATAAACCAGAACGACGTCACAACCCGTCCCATATACCCATCCCTACAAAAAAATCCAGACCCCTTGAGGCCTGGCCGCACCATCTAGCCGGCAGCTATCCCGGCCTGGGCAAGTCGTGTTCGTTACTCAGAAATATCTGTGCCTTGTACATATACGCAATCACGTTGTCACGCATCCCCGGATGTTTCGGAAGCTCCTTCGCAGCCGCCACCGCCAGCCCAGCCGATGCCAGACTCTCTTCTATCCTGAAGTCATAATTACGTCGATCGAAGTCGAAGGGTGGGCGCGGAAGACTCTCCGTAATACCGGCACGGCGCAACTCCTTGATCGCGTATCCGATCACATCTCGCGCATCCGCTTTACTCTTTGTCGGCGTCGCACGCTGCAGATATCTGTCCGCCTGCACCAGATCTCCGAGCGCCAGCTCGTAATTAATCCTGGTCGCATCGGGAGTATCGGGCGGAACCTGTGCCTGCCCCGCCACACATCCCATCGCAGTCACCACAGCAATCACAACTACCACTCGCACCATCTTGAACATCGCTCACCTCTGGCGGGCACACTCGCATACGCGACTCTGAAGCGGAACGACGTCCAAACCCCACCCGTATACCCATCACCCGGCAAAGAGTTCCAGCCCAAACGGCAAATTATGGCCATTCAATTGCCCAAAGCAATCCGTCGATGGCTCGAAGCTTCCGACCTACAACCAACGTGCCACCTAAACCGTCATCCCAACTTTTTTTCGAGACTTTTCCAAAACCCGTGTGTTGGTACTGGCAGCGGTCTGTAAGCAAGAGAGCTGCAGCGCGCATCGCCAACTTGAGGATTCTGGCTGTATCTTCCACGTCGAAGACCGCGGATTTTGCTTCCCACGCCTTCGACTTTAGACAACGGTAATAACCATTTTTATATAACTGCGCTAGTCAGCGCTCGTGATAAGCCGTGTCCAATCACGAACGCTCCTCTAGCTGACAGCCTCCCAAAAAATCGCCAGCGGTAAAACAACCGCGTTCATCTCGATTCCAAAAAGAGAAAGGGTCCACTATGTCTAATCATGCATACGGCAGGAAGTTACTCCCGGCGCTTTTCACTACAGCCTTTGCTGCGTTGTTCACCATCGGTTGCTCCACCAGCACCAGCCCATCCTCAACCACGACGCCCTCCGCTACCACCGGCAACGCCTTCGTCATCGGCACCGACGCGCCGGCCGCCGGAGTCATCTCATTCAACGTGCAGTTAATGAGCGTCAATGCACTCACCTCAGGAGGCACCAGCGTCTCACTGGTCAGCGGCACGCCCACAGTCGACTTCGCCCGCTTCAACGGCCTCCAGACGTTACTCGACCTCAACGCCGTCCCCACCGGCACCTACACCAGCATCCAGGTCAATCTCGGCACGGCCACCATCGGCTACCTCAACACCCAGGCCGGATCCGCGCCCACCATCCAGACCGAAACCGCCGCCCTATCCACTTCCACCGTTACCGTTCCACTCGCAACTCCGCTCGTAGTCACCCAGTCTGAGCCCGTCGGCCTTCGCGTGGACTTCGATCTCTTCAAGTCCATACAGGTAGGCAGCACCGGACAGATCACCGGCAATGTAACCCCCACCTTCAACATCACAGCAGTCGCGCCCACCGACGCCGGTGGCCACGTCGACGACTTCGACGCCGCCATCGTCAGCGTCAACGCCACCGGGCAATCCTTCGTAATTCAAGGACCACACGGCCGCAACTTCACCGTCCAGGTCAACGGACAGACCGAGTGGGATAACAACGAGAGCATCAACAATCTCACCACCAGCAGCATCGTAGAGGTCTCCGGCACCATCGAGGCCGCCGACTCCACCATCAGCGCCGACGAAGTCGCCATCCTCTCGCAGGACGGCTTCCACGCCGCCGGACAGATCACCTACGTCCAGCCGTCCTCCGGCATCGCAGCAGACTTCGATCTCTACGTCCGCGGCCTCCTGCCCACCACCACCGGACTCACCCTCGGACAGATCGCCACCGTCAACCTCACTGGCAACGAAAACTACTTCATCTACTGGATGCACAATCCGCTCACCCAGTTCCTCTTCAACTCCACCACCCTGCTGCCCGGCCAGTTCGTCTCCATCGGCGGACCTGCCAGCGGCGCAACCAATCCCTCGGCAGTGACCACCAAACGCGTCGTCCTGCGCAACTGGGGATTCAACGGAACAGTAGTTGCCAGCTCCACCAGCGCAGCAGCCGGAACATTCCAGATGAATGTAACTGGCTTCGCAGGTCTGCTGGTACCAGGACCCGTGACCGTCTATACCGGAGCAGGCACCGACTTCCGCTACGGCCTCAACAGCCTCACCGACGTCGCTGCCGCATCCACCACCGGAGCCAACATCCGAGTAGTCGGCCTCCTCATCAAAGACCCGCTATCCGGAAAATCCGTAATACTCGCCCGGCACATAGATCTACTCAACTAAGCGAACGATAGCTCCAAGGTTTCTTTCCATCCTCGCCGGAGTCACGAATCAGTGGCTCCGGTATTTTTTGTCAGATTGCGCTATATGCAATTCAAATTGCATGTTCCGCTTTTCGGAATTTCAGCATGCTTTCATTAATTTGCCTCAATTATCAAAAACGGAGAAAACCTTCTCGCAACTTTTTGCAACACAGCTACCACGGCCAAACCGATAAGTACTGACCGCTGGAGGCTTACATGAAATCCGCGAGATATACTGTGCTGCTGCTCGTTGCAGCTATCACCATTATTTTCAGTAGCAAATCGGTCGCAGCCCAGGGCTTCGGAACCATCGTCGGCACCGTCACCGACCCCTCCGGAAGCGTAATCCCGGGAGCCAAGGTCACCGTCACCGATCAAGGCACAGGAGTCGCCCGCACGGTCGTCGCCAACGAGCAGGGCTACTTCGTCATCCCCGCCCTCCACCCCTCCACCTACGACCTCACCGCCGCCGCCGCCGGCTTCGCCAACTTCTCCCAGACCAGCGTCACCCTCCTCGCCGACCAGAGCCTCACCCTCGACGTCCAGATGAAGATCGGCCAGGCCACCGAGACCGTCACCGTTGAAACCAACCCACTTCAGGTCAACACCTCCAGCTCCACCCTCTCGCAGGTCGTCGAGCAAAAGCGCATCGTCGACCTTCCCCTCAACGGTCGTAACGCCGTCGCTCTCGCGCTCCTCGTCCCCGGCACCGTCCAGGCGCCCAACGACGGAGCCGACCAGGGCCAGTACAAGACCATCCCCGTCGCCATCACCGTCTCCGCCAACGGCTCCCGCGCCAACCAGACCGGCTTCTACCTCGACGGCTCCTCCAACAACGACATCTACACCAACGTCAATCAGCCCTTCCCCTTCCCCGACGCCCTCCAGGAGTTCAGCGTCCAGACCGCCGACTACACCGCCCGCTACGGCGGAAACTCCGGTGCCGTCGTCAACGCCATCACCAAATCCGGCACCAACGCCTTCCACGGCGATCTCTTCGAGTTCGTCCGCAACCGCGTCTTCAACGCCGCCAACTACTTCGGCTACGTCAACGGCGTAAAAACCGTCGACCCGCTCAAGCGCAATCAGTTCGGCGGAGTCATCGGCGGCCCCATCTACCGCAACCACACCTTCTTCTTCTTCGGCTACCAGCAGACCCAGATTCGCGACATCGCGAACGGCAGCACCGCCCTCGTCCCCACCGCCGCCGAACTCAACGGCGACTTCTCCGCCCTCTGCTCCGCCTTCAACAGCGCCGGCCTCTGCACCACCGGCACCCAGCTCTTCCACCCCAATCAACCCACCAACCCCTACCTCAACAACCAAATCCCCACCAACCACCTACGACCCCGCCGCCGTACTCTTCGCCACCAAATACCTGCCCACCTCGCCCCTCCCCACCGGCCAGGTCATCTACGGCATCCCGCTCTCTCAGACCTTCAACGAGTACAACGGACGCGTCGATCAGGTCCTCGGCCCAGAAGGACCGTCTCTTCGCCCGCTACTACCTCTTCAAGTACGACAACAATCCCTTCCTCCCCAGCAACAACTACATCGCCACCGTCAGCCAGGCCATCATCTACTCGCAGAACGCCATCATCGGCGAGACCCACGTCTTCACCCCCAGCCTTCTCAACGACGTCCGCCTCTCGCTCTCCCGCGTCACCAACAACGCCGGCCCGCCCCCCAACTCCATCAGCGCCGCCGACCTCGGCATCCCCGTCTATCAGCCCCCGCAGTTCGCCAAGGCCCTCGACGGCATGAACGTCACCGGCTACTTCGCCTCCAGCTCCTTCCCGCCGTCCATCATGTACCGCACCGCCATCACTCTCTCTGACGACGTAAGCTGGACCAAAGGCCGCCACAGCTTCGCCTTCGGTGGAGCCCTCGCCCACGGTCAGGTCCTCCTCCGCGACGCCTACCTCTACGGCGGAGTCTTCGGCTTCACCGCCGACAACACCGGCAACGCCCTCGCCAGCTTCCTCCTCGGCAGCATGCGAACCTTCCAGCAGGGCGCAGGCGAGTTCAAGGACAACGCCGCCTGGTACTACACCCTCTACGCGCAGGATAACTTCCACGTCTCTCAGAAACTCACCCTCAACCTCGGCCTCCGCTACGAGCCCTTCATCCCCTGGTACGAGACCAAAGGCCGCGTCGAGCAGTTCCGCGCAGGCAACTACGTCAGCCGGAATCAAATCCACGCAGTTCCCCAACGCTCCCGCCGGCCTGCTCTTCCCCGGCGACGCCACCATGCAGAAGTACGGTGTCACCGCCTCCTACCTCAACTTCTCCCCGCGCGTAGGCCTCGCCTTCGATCCCTGCGGCAACGGCAAGAACAGCATCCGCGCCGCATTCGGCATCTTCTTCGACTCCCAGCAGGTCGGCATCGAAAACAATCGCTTCGTCGATGTCTCTCCCTTCAGCACTCAGGTCGCAATCACCACGCCCGTCGGCCCGCTCTCAAATCCCTACCTCGGCATGACCAACCCATTTCCCCCACCGGCCATACCACTGCCGAGCTTCCAGTTCGTCCCCACCCCAATCCTCGTCGTCACCTACGACCCGCGCGACAACTCCCGCATGGAAGCGCCCGTCACCTACAACTACAACCTCACCGTCCAACACCAGTTCCCGCGCGGCTGGCTCGGATCCATCGGCTACGTCGGCTCAGCAGTCGCGTCACGGCACCGAAACCGTCGAGCTCGACCCCGCCATCTACTATCCCGGCAGCACTCTCAGCACTGACCAGCGCCGCGCCTACAACGGCCTTCCCCTCGGCACCATTCCCACCACCGCCAACGCCCAGACCCAATTCGGCAGCATCGGCCAGGGCACCCAGGACCTCGTCGCCAACTACAACTCCCTCCAGGCCACCGTGCAGCAGCGCATGAAGGTCCTCACCCTGCTCGCCAACTACACCTACTCCAAATCACTCGACGACGTACCCAACGGACAGGGCAACGCCGGAGTCGCCGCCCAAAGCCTCTCCACCCTGCCCTCCACCAACTACCTGCGCCACCAGTGGGACTACGGCCCGTCCGACTTCGACCACCGCCAGATCTTCACCCTCTCCTACGTCTGGGATCTCCCCACCCTCGCCCACAGTAACCTCTTCATGCGCGAGACCCTCGGCGGATGGCAGCTCACCGGAATCGTGCGCCGCCAGACCGGAGCCGTACTACACCGCCACCGCCGGCTCCGACCGCTCCCAGACCGGCCTCAACGCCGACCGCGCCATGCTCCTGCCAAACGCCCACCCCTACGGTGGCACCCCCTGCGCCACCATCACCACCAGCTGCGTCAACGCCCTCAACCCCGCCTCATTCGTCACCGTCTACACCGCCACCAGCTTCCCGCTCGGCACCTACGGCAACACCGGCAAGAACTACTTCCTCGGACCCAGCTATATCAGCTGGGACATGGGAGCCATCAAGAACTTCAACCTGTCTCCCGAACGCTTCCAGCCTCCAGTTCCGCGCCGAGTTCTTCAACGTCTTCAACCACACCAACTTCAGCAACCCAACCTCAGCCGCCAACAGCGCCAACTTCGGCAGAATCCTCAGCACCGGCACCAACGACCCCCGCATAGGCCAACTAGCCCTCAAACTCCTCTTCTAACCCACCAAAGCGGCGGTGACCAGCAAAAAAAGCGCCCGTCATTGCCTCTATGTGGAGAATGGCACTTGTGCGGAGAATGATACCGCTAATCTCCGCATATATTGCGGATATTAGGCATCACAATGCGGAGAATAAGGGCTATAATCTCCGCATTAGGTGCGGAGATTGAAGCGATACATCCACAATCTTAAATCCTGGCCGCGGTTCCAATGGGACAGGGAACCCATAGCCGAGCTTCTGGCCTCCGTGCGTCATGAGCAGGGCAGGCTGTTGGGACGCATGGAACATCTCGGCTTTCCTCTTCGGCAGGAAGCCCTCTTGATAACACTGACGGAAGACGTTCTCAAAAGCAGCGAGATCGAAGGAGAAAAACTCAACAAAGACATGGTCCGGTCTTCGGTAGCGAGGCGACTGGGCATGGATATTGGTGGCCTGGAAGCAATTGATCGAAACGTCGAGGGCGTGGTCGAGATGACGCTCGATGCTACAGACCGATATAACGAACCGCTGACAGCGGAACGGCTCTTTGGCTGGCACGCCTCGCTCTTTCCGACCGGACGAAGTGATATGAAGCGGATCAGGATCGGTGCATGGCGCAATGATGCCGAAGGACCGATGCAGGTCGTCTCAGGCCCCATAGGCCGTCGGCAGGTTCACTTTGAAGCTCCGGCAGCGGCACTTCTGGACCAGGAGATGTATGCATTTCTTAACTGGTTCAATGAGTTCAATGAAAAGGATTGGGTGATAAAGGCGTCGCTCGCTCACCTTTGGTTCGTCACTCTCCACCCATTTGAGGATGGAAATGGCCGCATTGCGCGCGCCATCGCAGATATGAGCCTCGCGCGCTCGGAGAAAAGTCCGCAGCGCTTCTACAGTATGTCAGCCCAAATACGGCGCGAACGGCGTTCATACTATGAGCAGTTGGAACAAACCCAGCGTGGCACCATGGACATCACGAACTGGATGACATGGTTCCTCAGCTGCCTGGGTCGTGCCATCGATGGAGCGCAATCTACGCTCGTAAAGGTTCTAGCTAAGGCGCGCTTCTGGGAATCCATTGCCACTGTTTCTCTGAATGACCGCCAGAGGCTTGTGCTCAACCGTCTGCTGGATGACTTTGAGGGAAAGCTCACCACCTCAAAGTGGGCCAGGCTAACGAAGTCTTCGCAAGACACCGCAACCCGCGATATTAATAGCCTGGTTGCACTGGGCATTCTGGAGCGCAATGCCGAAGGAGGCAGGAGCACCAGCTATTCCATCGTTCTCAGGCCCAACAAGTAAGGTTCGTAAGGACAGAGCGCTGAAAGGCCGGCCCAAACTCGCCCCCTTGACACCCGCTATATAATTAAGGCCACAGGAAAATTCAACCTCAGCCCCCCATCGGGCCCCTGGCGAGGAAATCCGCCACGGCAGTTCTTTCTCAATTTAACCCTAAGCCGCAACGGGTAAGCTACGCAGAATGAAGATTTTGCCGCCAAAATCCCATCAAAATCAGGACTTTAGCAACATCCGCACATTAGGTCCGGACCTATCTCCTGTCTTTTGAAGATTTTGCGCAAAAGTACCGAGGGGGACTACCCTACCCGCAAGATCAAACACTTCAAATAGCTAGTCTCCGGCAAAGTCAAAACCGCCGGATGATCCGGAGCCGCCCCCCGCACCTCCAGCACCTGCACCCGCCCCCGGCATCACTCGCCGCAGCTGCCACCACCTCCGTAAACTCCGCCAGCGAAACATGGTGCGAGCACGAGCAAGTCACCAGCGTCCCCCCCGCCCGCAGCATCTTCATCGCCCGCAGGTTCAGCTCCTTGTACCCCCGCAGCGCCCCCTCAGCCGCTCGCTTCGACTTAGCAAACGCCGGTGGATCGAGCACAATCGTGTCGTACTCCCTGCCCGAATCCTCATACGCCCGCAGCAGTTCAAACGCATCCGCCTCAATCCAGTCAACCTCCGCTTTCAGCTGCGGATTCAGCTCCCGGTTCTGGTCCGCCACCTCCAGCGCCCCGCGGCTCGCATCCACCCCCGTCACCCGCTCGCAAACCTCCGCCAGATGCAGCGCAAACCCACCCTGGTACGTACAAACATCCAGCCCAACACCCTTCCCATATCGCGCCGCGGCAGCATAGTTCAGCCGCTGATCCAGAAACGCCCCCGTCTTCTGCCCCGCCCCGGCATCGAAATTGAATCGCAGCCCATTGATCGAAAAGACGGTCGCAGCTCGAGCCTCATCTCCACCATACAAAGCACCCACACTAGGAGCACCCAACCGCTCCAGCTCCCGAACCCTCGCATCCGGCCGCTCCCACACCGAAATCCCCGGCCCCAGCCCCTCCACTAAAGCCTCCGTCAACACACCGCGCACATCATCCTGCGCCGTCCCCTGAGTCAGCAGTTGCAACACCACCAGATCGTTGTACCGGTCCGCCACTACCCCCGGCAGCCCATCCGCCTCCGAGAAAATCAACCGGCAAGCATTCTCGTCGTCCGAAGCAGGAGCCAACTCCCCGCGCAGTTCCAGCGCCGCCGCCACTCTCTTCCGCACCTCACCCAGATACTCCGTCCGCGTCAAACCCACCCGCCCCGAAACCATCCGCAAAGTAATCTGCGAAGCATCGCTATACAGCGCAGTCCCCAGCGGAATCCCCCGCCCATCCATCACCGCCACCAGCGACCCACCCTCAAGCCCCACCGTCCCGGTCAACGGAATCAACGCCTCAACATCCGACCCATACACCCACAGATGCCCCGCACGCAGCCGATCCGCAGCCCGCCGCGCCACCACCGCCGCCGGCCCAAAATCCTCAGCCGCCCCAATCCGAGGCCCAGCCCGCCCTAAGCCACTCTTCAACATCTAAACATGGTCGCACAAACGCAACCCTGTACCTCGTACCCAGTACCTGGTACCTCGCCCTTAAGGCCTCTGGTTCAAAGCATTATTCTGAATCGCCAGCGATTGCGGCGTCACCACCGGAGCAGCCACTCCCACCATCTGCGAGATCATCCCCGCCGAAGTAGAGCTCCCGCCCAGGTTCGCCACCCACACACTCCCCGACCGGTCGATCGCCAGCCGGTAAGGATTCGCCAGCGTCGAGCTGCCATATCCGCCCGCACTCGACTGTGGGCTGCCCGAGCTCAGGAACTCCGAAATACCGTTGCTCCCCGAGTTGACCAGCCACACATTCCCCAACCCATCCAGCGCCAGCCCGACAGGAGCATTGATCCCTCCTCCGGCAAACGGGCTCCCGGTAATCGGAGATCCGGAGCTCGAAAATCTGCTCAGGTCGCTATCCTTAAAGTTCGCCACCCATGCGCCACCCGTCGAATCGATCGCCAGCGCATAAGGCTGGGCCAGCCCGCCGCCCAGATACGGAGAATTCGGAAGCGGCACTCCGCTATTGCTCAACACTGTAATGTCGTTGCCGCCGCTGTCCGCCACCCACGCGTTCCCCAGCGTATCCAGCGCCAGCGCCGTAGCCCCGCTCACGCCGCCCGTAGCCCATCCCGTGGAAGGTGACAGCGGAGCGCCGCTCGCGTTCAGCTTGCTTATCGTCGCGCCATTATTAGCCACCCACACATTCCCATTCCCATCGAAAGCCAGCGGCCCCGGCCCCTGCAGCCCGCCACCCGTAAACGGATTCAGCGTAGCCCGGTTCCCCGAGTTCGTCAGCTCCACCACATTCGACGCCAGCGAATTCGTCAGCCACGGATCGTCATAAGGATCCAGCGCCAGGTGCCCATAAGTCGCACCCGCCTGCGGAAAGCTACCTTGCAGCCCATTACAGTTCACCACGCTCACCGTGCTGCCCGAAGCGCCACTCGCCGTGGCCACCACCCACGCATTCCCCTGCGAATCGATCGCCAGATCGTTCGGCGTCTTGAACGATGGCGACAGATAGTTGATTGAAATCGTCCAGTCGCTAGGCGAAATCCCCAGCGTCGGCTGGTACGGTCCCGCCGCCGAAACTGTCGAATAGATACTCCCCGCGTTATGGCCCGGATTGCGGCTGATATCCAGCGCAGCCGTCAGCGTGTCCGTCGGCGCAAACCCTCCCGGCGGAGTAGCCGCCGTGAATAGCCGCCCGCACGATGACGTCGACACCGTACTCCCATTCGAATTCACACACGAAGAGATCACGTCTCCCAGCGTATTAATCTCCGCCGTCGGAATCGAAGCAATCGCAGGAGCATTCCCAGGCGACGTCCCCGACGCGATATTCACGAGGTCCGCCCCTATCGCAAATGCATTCAGCAGCCCCTGCACATTCGTGGGGCTCGTCCCGATATGCGTCCCATCCACCATAAACGGAGTCAGCGCCCACACCGCAGAAACCGTCGTCAGCTCATTGATAATGATATAAGAGCTCGGTCCCAATGTGCCGCACTGTCCTAGCAGACCCATCAACTTCAGTGCGGTATTGTTCGTCCCCGCCGCCAGCCCGGGGTTCCCACCCGTCACCAGCATATAGATCGGAGTCGAAGCAGAAGGACACGTATAGTCGCCCGTAATCGAAAAATTCCCGCCGCCATCCGTCACCACCGTCTTCGTCAACAGCGACACCGCCGCCGTCCCGTATCCCGTAGCCCCCGGCGCAAAAAGTTGGATCGTCGCACCGCTCACCGGCTGCATTCCACCATGCACATGCCCGCTGAACTGCTGCCCATTCACCGCAACCGGCCCCGCCGTCGTCGACAACCCGCAACCCGTCAAACCCAGCGCCACCGCCGCCGAACCCACCAGCGCCAAACCTTTAACCAGAGAATCCAAAGTACCCATCTTCCCCATAAATCCAGCAGATAAGTGAATCAATTGACCACGCATAAACACCTCAATGCCGCAAGCCTCGCGACGAAATACTCCATGCCATTCATAGCACTTGCTCCCAGCCTAATCCCGTTTTGATACAACCGTGAGAACCTTAAGCGGTAGCTCGATACCCAAAAGTTGCATTGACAAAAAATCACGAATCCCCCCAAAAGAACGAGACCCCAGCAGTGACGCACACAACCAGCAACCAACCAACAAACAACAAACTCGACGTAATCATCCTCGGAGCAGGCGCAGCCGGACTCCTCTGCGCCATCGAAGCCGGCCGCCGCAACCGCCGCGTCCTCCTCATCGACCACGCCGACAAGGCCGGCAAGAAAATCCTCATCTCCGGAGGAGGCCGCTGCAACTTCACCAACCTCCACACCCGCCCAGAAAACTTCCTCTCCGATAACCCCCACTTCGCTAAATCCGCACTAAGCCGCTACACCCCGGCCGACATCATCGCCCTCGTAGAACAACACAACATCCCCTACCACGAAAAAACCCTCGGCCAGCTCTTCTGCGACCGCTCCGCCCAGGACATCCTCACCATGCTCGAACGCGAGTGCGCCCAGGCCAAAGTCGAAGTCCTGCTCGGCACAAAGATCATCTCCGTAACCCAACCAACAACCAGCACCCAACAACCAACAACCCGCTTCACCGTAGAAACCACCGCCGGCACCTTCCACTCAACACTCCGTCGTGATCGCCACCGGAGGCCTATCCATCCCCAAGATGGGCGCCACCGCCTTCGGCTACGACATCGCCCGCCAATTCAACATCAACATCATCCCCACCCGCCCCGCACTCGTCCCGCTAGTCTTCAACCCCACCGATACCGGCCGACTGGTGCGACCTAAGCGGCCTCTCCACCGAAGCCATCGCCACCACCTCCGCCCCCAAACGACCGCGCACCACTTCGCCCGCCTTCCGCGAAAAAATCCTCATCACCCACCGCGGCCTAAGCGGCCCCGCCATCCTGCAGATCTCCTCCTACTGGCGCCCCGGCGAACCCATCCACCTCGACCTCGCCCCCAACCTCAACGTCATGGAACCCATGCTCGCATCACGCCCTCCCGTCCAGTCCGCCGCCCGCGCCCAGGTCTTCGCCCCCATCCGAACGCTGCCCCGCCGCGACCTCAACTCCGCCTACGATATTCTCCGCACCATTCTCCCCGCCCGCCTCGCCGAGCGCTGGCTCACCCTCCACCCACCCCCCGACTGGACCAACCCCGGCCTCGCCGCCTTCGAAGCCCAACTCCACACCTGGACCATCACCCCCGCCGGCACCGAAGGCTACGCCAAAGCCGAAGTCACCGCCGGAGGCATCGACACCAACGAGCTCGACGCCAAAACCATGCAATCGAAAAAAGTCCCCGGCCTCTACTTCATCGGAGAAGTAGTAGACGTCACCGGCTGGCTCGGCGGATACAACTTCCAATGGGCCTGGGCCTCCGCAGCAGCCGCCGGCCGCTCCCTCTAGACAGCTTTGCGCTGGAAGGTGGTCTTCTTGGTCCCGGCGAAGGAGTCTTTCGCTTTGACCGCTGCCGTCGAGGCTCCCGGAGCAGGCTTGGCTCCGCTCTTCATGTTTGCGGCTTTTTCCCGCAGCGCCGCGAGCTTCTGGGCCTTAGGACCTAGCCCGCCGATCTTGATTGCACCTGGTTTTGGAATGAAATCACTCATGCGGAGATTTTCTCACGCTAAGCAGAGTTTTTGCGAGCAACAGCAGCGCTCCTTTCGCTCTCTCAACTTGAGAGATGCAGGAGGATTACCATGCCATCACAGAACCACACAGCGCAGGTTCATCCCACGACGGGCAATGAAGCGGCGGCAGCGCAGCCGTCGGGGCCGAAGGCCGATAATCCCGCTACTGCCGGGCCGGGCCCTACTGGTGTACGCTCGGAGACGCCGGAGAATGCGAAGGGACACCTGAATCCTTCAGCCCCGGAGGACGCCAATACGACGCCTGGCACCACCGGAGAGAAGTAGCCGTTGGCCGGGTCGATACAGGACGGCTTAGGTATGCGCGTGTGGTCGATATCTTCCATTGCACTTGCTGCGGCGTTGCTGGTTCCGGTAGCAGCGCGTGCAGACAAGCTGAAGGGCTTTTACGTAGGCAGCGGCGGCATCACGCAGGACGTGAGCCGCGTCGTGCTGGTCGAATTCGCGACCGACGGAACAGCAATCGTGCAGCAAAACTGGGTCGGTAAAGACCCACAGACGTGGCATGCCCACTGGAAGCAGGACGGCAGCACAGTGACGGTCACGTTCGACCCAGTGAAGGACAAGGCCGTGATGGATCCGCTGCTAATGAACTTCAAACACGGAGCTTTAACACCAACCTCCTGGGATACAACTGTGCTGGGAATCCTTGGCCCGCCAAAGCTCGCGCCCTTTAGCGGCAAGAATATCCAGACAAACAGCGTTGCAAGCTGCAACACGCTCTACACCGGGAATGCCGCGGACCACTGCGTGCAGTGGGACTCGCGGAGCTCGGGCAAGTAGATGGATGCATCAGCGGGTCGCGATACCGAGGTCCTGATCGTTGGTGCGGGACCGACGGGGCTGGTGTTGGCCCTATGGCTGACGCACCTCGGCGTACGCGTGAGGCTCGTCGACAAAACTGCCGAGCCGGGAACGACCTCGCGGGCGCTGGCAGTGCAGGCGCGAACCCTCGAGTTTTATAGCCAGATTGGACTAGCCGAGGCGGTAGTCGAGCGCGGACGCAGGATAATAGCAGCAAATCTGTGGGTAAAAGGCAGGAGGCTGACGCGCGCAGTCTTCGGCGAGCTCGGCAAGGGCCTGAGCCCGTACCCCTTTGCGCTGATCTTCCCGCAGGATGAGCACGAGCGCCTGCTTGTAGACCGGCTCGCGGAGGCAGGCGTAAAGGTCGAGCGGCAGACCGAGTTGCTCCGCTTTGAAGATTCGGCGGAGCATGTGCGAGCGTGGCTGCGCCTGCCGGATGGAAGCGAGGAGACGTGTGCGGCGCGCTATATCGCGGGGTGCGACGGCGCACGCTCCGTCGTGCGGAAGACGCTCGAGGCGGGCTTTCCCGGCGGCCTCTACAACCACCTCTTCTACGTCGCCGACGTAAAGGCCAGCGGCCCGGTGATGAACGGCGATTTGCACGTCGGGTTGGACACCGCCGATTTTCTGGCAGTCTTCCCACTGAAGAACGACGGCCATGCGCGCCTGGTAGGCACTGTGCGCGATGAGATCGAGCACCGCGACGACGATCTCTCCTGGAATGACGTGAGCAGCCGTGTGCTCGAGTGGATGCAGATTAAAGTGGATGAGGTGAACTGGTTCTCGACCTACCGCGTCCATCATCGGGTCGCGGACTTCTTCCGCAAGGGCAACGCGTTTCTGCTGGGTGACGCGGCGCATATTCACAGCCCCGTCGGCGGCCAGGGAATGAATACCGGAATCGGCGATGCGGTGAACCTGTCGTGGAAGCTGGCAGCAGTGCTGCACGGAGTAGCTCCGGCATCGCTGCTCGATAGCTACGAGCCCGAACGTATCGCTTTCGCGCGTCGGCTAGTAGCAACGACCGACCAGGCCTTCACCGGAGTAACGAGCAGCAGCGCGACGGCGCGGCTGGTGCGGCTCCGAATCGTCCCGCTGTTACTGCCGCTACTCTTCAAGTCCGCAGCATTTCGGCGCGTAATGTTTCTGACCGTCTCGCAGACCGCGGTGAACTATCGCGAGAGCAGCTTGAGCGAGGGCCACGCCGGTGAGGTGCATGGCGGCGACCGTCTGCCCTGGGTAGCTCCGAAGGATGACGCCCCAGACAACTTCGCCTCCCTGACCGCGCTGGACTGGCAGGTCCACGTCTACGGCGAGGCCAAGGAAGAGACGCGTGCGGCATTGGAGCAGCGATACTTGCCGCTGCATGTCTTTCCCTGGCGTCCCGAGATGGGCCACGCAGGCCTGCAGCGCAATGCGTTCTACCTGCTGCGCCCCGACGGCTACGTGGCGACAGCCGATTCATCGCCCAGCGCAGCAGCAATCCTGTCTTACCTCGACGCACGCGGACTCAAGTTCTCCTAAAGCAGATGAGATCGACGATTTTGCCGATAAGGCTACTGCGTGGAGGGTCACGCAGGGTACATTGGTGTTGTCTCGTTCCATTCTGGAACAGGCGCTGGTTGGAATGATCTTTGTGGAATTGCGTTCGCCGACATCGCCTCGCAGGATGGAGGTCAGAGCAGCACCGCACCCAAGCTGAGTAATTGACAGGGCTGACCGTGAGTTTTGAAGTTTGTTGGGCCAGAAGTGTAGGACGTATTGTTGTCAGGCGAGTGGCGTTGGCCGCCATATTTTCTGCTTCGGTGGGAGCGATAGCGCAGGTCCCTGCGTCTCCGACAGCTACCAATGACTCGTCGCCGCGAGTGAAGCGGTTTTTGAGCGGACGCCGAAGCACCACGGTCTCCGCTGCCGCTGCAATGTCCGCCGCACGCGTTCAACATGCGGCAATGGTCGAAGCCCAGACTGTAGCCGCACGCGTCTCGCCTCTGAGTGCGAACTGGCAGGCAGTCGGACCAGGTTCAGTCGCGACGGCGGCCTATGGAAACGTAAGTGGCCGCGTGACGGCCATCGCGATCGATCCGGCGGATACAACTGGCAACACAGTTTACGTGGGCACCACCGGCGGCGGAGTCTGGAAGTCGGTGAATGCAGCCGGCCCCGCGGCCAGCGTAAGCTTTACCCCGCTCACAGACACGCTGCCGGTCTTCAATGCCAATGCAGGCACAGCGGCGATTCCTTCGCTCAGCATCGGTGCGGTGAGCATCAGCGCGGGCGTGCTGCTCGCAGGCACAGGCGATCCGAATGATGCCTCCGACTCCTACTACGGCAGCGGCTTGCTGCGTTCCGCCGATGGTGGCGTGACGTGGACACTGGTGCAGGAATCGAACGATGGCGTAGCGGGCAACCACTCGTGGGTGGGACTGGGCTTCGCAGGCTTTGCGTGGAGCACGACCACACCGGGGCTCGTAGTAGCAGCCGTCTCGCAGGCGGTCGAGGGGTCGCTCGTGAATGCAACCGACGCAACTAACAGTGTGATGGGCCTCTACTACTCTACCGACGCCGGCGTCACCTGGCAGATGTCGAAGGTGACGGATGGCAGCCAGGTGCTCCAGACACCGCTGTCCGGCGGCGGCAACCAGGGCGGCAACGCAGCGACGGCGGTGGTCTGGAATGCAGTCCGTCAGCGGTTCATCGCGGCAGTACGCTATCACGGCTACTACCAATCGGCCGACGGCGTGAACTGGACGCGCCTGACAGCTCAGCCGAGCACGGGGCTAACCACAACGGCCTGCCCAACCGCTGCGAAAAGCATCGCCTGCCCGATCTTTCGCGGTGCGCTCGCAGTGCAGCCAGTAACCGGAGACACATTCGCGCTCACCGTGAACGCGAACAACGTCGACCAGGGACTCTGGCAGGATCTCTGCTCATCGAGCGGCAGCGGATGCTCAAACGCGATAACGTTTGCCCAGCGGCTCGGCGGCACAGCGCTTGAAGTCGGAAGCGGCAACGCCACGATCTTTCAGGGCGACTACAACCTCACGCTTGCCGCCACACCATCAACCACAAGCGGCGTCGCGGATACCCTCGTTTATGTAGGAACGGTGGATGTTTACAAGTGCTCGCTTGCAGCGGGATGTCTGCTGCGAAACACGACCAATGCAGTGGACGGATGCGCTGCCCCGGCGCGGGTATCTCCCGCACAACACGCGATCGCAGTGACAAATGCAGGTGCACAACCGCTGGTTTATCTAGGGAATGATGGTGGTATTTGGCGGTCACTGGACGGCATCAACGAGCAGGCGCCAGTCTGCTCGGCTGACGACGCCACGCACTTCGATAACCTGAACAGCGGAATCGGCTCGCTCGCAGAGGTGGTGAGCTTTGCGCAGCATCCGACCAACACCGCAACGCTGCTGGTCGGGCTCGGCGCGAACGGAACCGCCGGGACGGGCGCGGCATCCGTCACTACGCCGTGGGGACAACTGTCAGCGGGTGAAGGAGGATATGTAGCGATTGATGCTACAAATCCGCTGCTCTGGTATGCCTCGACCGGCGCCGGAGTAAGCATAAAGGCCTGCTCGAATGGGGCAGCCTGTACACCCGCGGACTTTGCAGGCACGCCGACGATCGGAGCGGCGCAGGTGAGCGGCGATGAGTCGCTAATCGATGCTCCCTGGATACTCGATCCCCAGCTGCCGGCGGAGATGCTGGTGGCGACGTGCCGAGTCTGGCGCGGGCCAGTCGCGGGCGGCAGCCTTTGGTCTGGAACGAATGCGATTGCAAAGATGTTTGGCGGTTCAGCAGGAAGTGCTTGCGGCACAACGAATCCGCTCGTGCGTTCGCTCGCGGCAGGCGGCCCGGCAAGCAGCGCCACAAGCGCACAGAACGCCGGTTCCCAGGTGATCTATGCAGGACTGGCGGGGACGCTCGATGGCGGCGGAAACCTCGGTGGCCACGTATTCTCAACCGCAACCGCAGGCACAGCAAACTCCGCTACAACGTGGACGGATCTAGCGTCGTCACCAGTGTCGAATGATGCGGCCAGTGCCGGGAAGTTCAATCCGGGCGGCTTCGATCTGTCTTCGCTCGCGGTCGATCCGCACGATGCTACCGGCGAAACGGTATATGCGACGGTCATGGGATTTGCGGGCAACGGCACGAACGCTCCACACCTCTACCGGTCGGTGGATGGCGGTGCGCACTGGACGAACATCAGCAGCAATCTGCCCAACGCCCCCGCCAATAGCGCAGCAGTAGACCCAAACGACGCGAATACTTTGTACGTTGCGCTGGACACGGGAGTTTATGTAACCACACAAGTTGCTAATTGCGCGACAACAAACTGCTGGAGCATCTATGGCGCCGGATTGCCCAACGCGCCGGTCATAGAGCTGGCCGCCGCCGTTGGAATGCCAACCGGAGATGGACGCACGGGCGAGCTGCGCGCGGCCACCTATGGACGCGGTATATGGCAGATTCCGCTGCTTACAGCGACGTCGCCTGCAGCCCCCGCGATGAGCGTTGCACCCACAAGTTTGACCTTCCCGTTGCAGGCGGCCGGAACGGCCAGCACGACGCAGACCGTGACAGTTACAAATACCGGAAACGCTCCGTTGACGGTAAGCCAGGTGACCGCGACGGGAGACTTTTATTCAACTGATAACTGCGTAGGGAACTCGATTGCCGCAGGAGCGAGTTGCGCAGTGCAGGTCAGCTTTTTACCGAGCGCAACCGGAACCCGAACCGGGGTCCTCACCGTATATGGAAATGTAGCCGGTGGCCAGGCCACGGTTTCGCTATCAGGAACAGGAGCTGCGGCCGCCGCGGTAGTGCTGAATCCCGTGGTGCTGAGCTTTGTCGCGACCACAGTGGGCGCGACGAGCGCAGCGCAAAACGTAACCATCTCGAACACCGGCGGCGTGCCCAGCACACTGGGGACGATCTCGACCGGCGGAGACTTTACGGTCACCGCGAATACCTGCGGCGCGACGCTTCCTGCAGGCGTCGGCTGCACAGTCGCGATTGCCTTTGCGCCAACCGCTTCGGGCCTGCGCAGCGGAGTGCTGACAGTGGTCGATGGCGCGGGCACACAGACGGTATCACTCAGCGGGACAGGCACGTCACCCGCCACAGATAGCCTGAGCCCGCTGACCCTGAGCTTCGCAGCCCAGCAGCTAAATACTGCGAGCACAGCCCAGCAGGTAACCCTGACGAACGCAGGCGACGTGGCGCTGACGCTGATTGCCGCACAGATTACAGCCGGGGATTTTGCCGTCGTCAACGCGTGCGGCAACTCGCTTAATGCGCACTCGTCCTGCGCGATGTCCGTGACGTTTGTGCCAAAAAGTGTGGGCCCGGGCAGCGGAGTGCTCACGGTCTCCGACCAGTTCCGCAGCCAGACGGTAACGCTGAATGGAACGGGCGT
This sequence comes from uncultured Acidobacteriaceae bacterium, assembly GCA_963744125.1. GTDB lineage: Bacteria > Acidobacteriota > Terriglobia > Terriglobales > Acidobacteriaceae > Edaphobacter. The sequence continues at coordinate 51,140 of CAVUSG010000001.1, forward strand.
CGCGCCGCCGGGAGTCTCCCTGTCGCCCGTTTCGGCGATGACCTTTGGAGTAACTCCAGTCGGCAGCAGTTCGGCCGCGCAGACAGTCACGCTGACGAACAACGGAGGCCTACCGCTGAGTGTCGCGGGCCTCGTTGTGACGGGCGATTTTGCAATCGTCGCAGGAAGTAATACCTGCGGAAGCACAGTGGCAGCAGGTGCATCATGCACAATGCAGCTGGACTTTGTGCCGACGGCAGGTGGCCCGCGAAATGGCACTATTATGGTTACAGATAACGCTCTGAGCTCACCGCAGACGATTACGTTGAGCGGCATGGGAATCGATTTCACGCTGGCCCCAAACGGGGCAACCAGCGTGACGGTGCCGAACGGGACCAACGCCGTATTTCCGCTGCTGCTAAGTTCCGCGGCAAGCGTACCCGGAACTGTTACGTTCACCTGCACCGGCGTTCCCGCAAATGCGATCTGCACGGTTACGCCCACGAGCGTCGCGCTGGGCGGCACGACTACGGTCACGGTAACGATTCAGACCCAGGTAAACGTAGTATCAGTCCCGCATCTTGGTGAGTCGCTGTACTGGCTCGCGTCTTTGATACCCGTCGGACTGCTCACAGTGCGGCGCCGCCGGATAGCTGGCCTGGTGATGCTATTGCTGCTGGCCGGCTGCGGCTCTGCCCGCACGATTCCCGCTGGAGGGGGCGGCAGTGGTAGCGGGAGTCCGCCGCTCACTCCCTCGGGGAGTTATACGATCGTGGTCTCGGGAACCAGTGCGGGCCTTGCGCGCGCAGTCGATCTGACGCTCGTAGTCCAGTAGGCTGTCACTATTCAAACGAATAGCTTTGCAGAAAGTTCGACGAACGGTCTCATATCTTTACTGCGTGTAGATTTCGTCTTCCCTTGGACAAAACGCGGATAAGCCAGAAGATCATCAATATCAGCGGCAGCACAGTCAGGAAATAAAGCAAGCCTGTCTTACGAAAAAAAGCGGGAAACAGATGTGGCCGCGCCAAAAAAATCGAAGCCGAAGCGATGAACCACCCAAAGCACATACGCCACAGATGACGCGCGATGCGTTGCGCCCCGGAGACGCCGCCGCGGATAAGCATGCGAACATCCCCCGCCGCGGCAACAACGGCCACCGAACCAAGAAAAGCGTAAGGCCCAGCGGGATAGCCATACTTCAACCCCGTCTCACTAAGCGCCGCTTCCAACCCAAAGGTCAACGCGACAGCCACAACCGCCAGCACAACCAGCAGCGCGCCCCAATCAAAACCATCCGTCCCCCCATCCCTGCGCCTCGCGATCCTCCACGCCGTTGCCACCAGGTAGAACGTCAAAGCGCCCCCCAGTACATTGCCCGGCTGATGCTTCATCAACGCCATGTACACCCCGCTCGCGGACAAGCTAAGCATAGACACAACAAATACATTCCCACTCACACGATGCCGCCTCGAGCCCTTCCGGAAAGATATTGCGACCGCACCGGCCAGCAAACCCAGGGTCCCAGCGCAAATATGAAAAAGCAACATGGGCGAAAATGACACTCTTCCCTCCCTCAGTCACCTTGGCGTCTATCCGTAGGTATAGCTACGAAGACTGCATCCCGAGAGTTCCACTTTGTGCACTTTTTCTGTAAACCAATGAGGCTGAATGTTCGTCCAAAGTCATATCCTGGCGTAGCGACCGAAGCGGGTCGACCTCAGTGATTGCCATCCGATTCGAGCAGCCAGGAGGAGGGCAAAATCATGCGAGCACAATTTGGACTTTCGTCTGCTCTGACCATCTCAATTCTTCTAACCTCGAGCTGGTTACTTCTACCTCTCCCTTCGCGAACCGTAAGCGCAGCTACTGCAGGCCGGATTGTACCGACCGGCAACACAGTCGAACCGCGTTTTGATCACACCGCAACCCTCCTGCCGAACGGCAAGGTGCTGATCGCAGCCGGTCTGGCGCGCAACGGCGAGATCGAGCCCACAGCCGAACTCTACGATCCACAAACAGGCAAATTTGTGAGCGTCGGGAAGATGCAATCGCCTCGCGGCTGGGGCTCTACGGCTACGCTGCTGCGCAACGGCAAAGTTCTGCTCACCGGCGGCGGCCGCTTCTCCGGATGCGATGGCTCCTGCAACCTCGCAACTGCCGAGCTCTTCGATCCATCATCCAACACTTTTACTGCCGCGAAAAATATGACGACACGGCGAGCCGGAGCAAACGCCATCCTCTTGCAGAATGGCGACGTCCTTATCGTCGGCGGCGATGACCCTTCCGGCGCCGAGCACATCGCAAGTGCGGAACTCTATCACCCCTCCACCGGAACTTTTTCCGCAACAGGTAGCATGCATTCGGAAGGCGCGTCGGTACTCATACCGCTGCCGAACGGCAAGGTCTTCGCCATAAACGATTCGGGCGGAGAGCTCTACGACCCATCAACCGGCCGTTTCACGGTCGCCGGCAAGGTGGCGATCGCGCGGGAAAAATTTGGCACCGCTCTCCTGCCGGACGGAAGGCTACTGATTGCCGGCGGCCAGATCGGCGGCGCATGGGGCCAAAGAACTGCCACGACAGAACTCTACGATCCCACCTCCGGCGCGTTTACGCCTGGACCGCAGATGAGCTTCCAGCGATTCAAGCTCAAGAAGGCAGTCGTGCCGCTTGGCGACGGAAAATTTCTGATCGCCGGCGGAGCAGAGCTACCAGAAATCTACGATGCAACCTCCAACTCTTTTCACACCGCGACGGGAAGCCGCCTCGACTCCTATCTCTTCTCCACCGCCACGCGGCTCTCAAACGGCGAAGTCTTAATTGTGGGCGGTTACGCCCGGCCCGGAGGCCCCGCGATCAACCACGCCTGGCTCTACCAACCATAGTTTGGGTAGGATCTGCTTTTTGTTTTTTTGAGCTGCTTTTGCTGTCGCTTCTGAGATAGGCCCGGACTTTAGTCCGGGCATCCCGACACCATCAAGGAACAGGGCTTTAGCCCCTGGGATATGCTCTCTTCTCGCGCAGTAATTCCCCTAGAAGGCGGGCCGCCCCCATCGAGAACTTAGATTTTTCGCCATTGCAGCAATTACGTTGATCTGGACGTCCATACGCGCGTACGGCGTCCTGCCGCTATTAGAGCCACGAAACTCAGCACGAAGCACCAAATGGACGGAGCGATAAGCCGCAGCATGATTAGATCACTTACGCTCAAGATATTTCGACTGTAAGTCCACCACCACCGAAAAGCCCACCGAGATTCATCGATCCCCAAAAAGATCAGTCCCACCGCCAAGAGGCAAAGCAATAAAGCCCAGCCCGGCATCTTCCTAATGCTCTCATCATTACTACGCTTATCGAAGTACATCCCGACCAACCACCACCAAGCGAGGATGGCAGGAAAGAACGTAGCGTAACGCAAGGGACCAATTAGCCCAATCGTGAAATAGTTTGAACTAGCGTTAGAAATGAGAAACGCGGGAGTGTTGAGAGCGAATAACAACGTATCCGGCGTCTGATAAGGCCACAAAGGTGCCCCAGTATCCCAAGCCATTCCCATGGATACGATGACCCGCTGATTGTAAAGGTCCCACACCATCAGCAACGCACTCACAAGGCCCATCAAAACCGGGAGGAAAACTTTCAAAGGGACCTTCACGCTGAGCCTCACTCTATCCGCTCCAAACTGCATATTCCATACGTACCGACAACAATACAACACAAAACAAACCCCAACCCCGGAACAAAACCACCCTCCTCAACGTACAACCTAACCAGTGGGGGGATAGGCAAAAGCCGCCGGGGTGGCAGCCATATCTTATTCATTACAGATAATTTGCAAAATAAGTCCTTTGTTTAGAATATTTTGCGTCCAAGGTCCGGACCTAAGTCTAAATAAATGAATACTTTACACAAAACCGTGGGGGAGGGGGGGTACATCTATGCACGCGACAAAGCAGCTATATAATTGCCCGGCAACCACTCAACCCAGAAACCCGGGTCTACACCGGAACCACAGGATAACCATGAGACTGCCGATCCTCTGCACCTTGCTCCTCGTCTGCCTTGCCGCCCCCGAGCCCCGCAGCATCGCCCAGACCCCCCAGCAGGACAACCAAGCTCCCGCAGCGCCCGCGCAAGCTCCCGCTCAGACTCCAGCCCAGACGCCGGCCCAAACTCCGCTGCAACAGGCCCCCATAGGCACCCAGCCCACAAAAGACGCCAACGGCACCTTCACCATCCAGCGCACCGCCCGCCTCGTCGTCCTCGACGTAGTCGTCACCGACGCCAAGGGCAAGATCGTCACCGACCTCAAGAAGGAAGACTTCAACGTCACCGAAACCAAAGAGCCCCAGACCATCATCAACTTCGAGGCCACCGGCTCCCGCTCCATCAACCCCAGCCTCGACATCAACTCCACCGCCGACCTCGACCGCCTCGCACCCCGCGCGCCCGTCAACATCATCCTCCTCGACGAGTTCAACACCCACTTCGAGGACATGGCCTTCGCCCGCTACTCCCTCAAGAAGTTCCTAGAGAAGCAGCCCGATAAGCTCGACACCCCGACCATGCTCCTCGCCGTCAGCCTCACAAACTTCACCGTCGTCAAGGACTACACCCAGAACAAGCAAGCCCTCATCGACGCCCTCGATCACCACTTCGTCGCCTACCCCTGGCAAGCCCAGAACGGAGCCTGGGTCGCCGAGCGCTTCGGCACCGCCTTCGAAACCCTCATGCGTGTCGCCGAGGCCACCATCGGACACGTCGGCCACAAGAACATGATCTGGATCGGACGCGGCTTTCCCGCCCTTCACTTCGCCAACGTCCCCATCGACGGCCAGAACCGCCTCAATAACAACGTCCAGCGTTGCGTAAATATGCTCCGCGACGCCCGCATCACCCTCTACACCGTCGACCCCGCCGGCCTCATGGTCAACCCCGGCGAATACGGAACGGCAGCCGCCTTCAACGATCCCTTCGGCGGCAACTATCAGTTCAACAAACTCGCTACCGCCACCGGCGGCAAAGCCTTCTACGGCCGCAACGACGTCGACGCCGAGATCGGCACCGGAATCCGCGACGGCAGCAGCTTCTACACCGTCACCTATCGCCCCGCCAACAACTCCCTCGCCCCCCAGAAGTTCCGCAAGATCGAAGTCACCGTCAATCGCCCCGGCCTCACCGCCACCACTCGCGAGGGCTACTACCTCCAGCAGGGTCCCGGCGTCGTCAACCCCGAGAAGCCCTCCCGCCGCCTCGCCGCCGACCTCTACAACGCGGAGAGCAGCACCATGGCCTACGACGGCGTGCCACTCACCCTCACCCCATCCCCCACCGACCCCGACTCCTTCCTCATCAACGTAGAGGCCCGCGGCCTCGTATGGTCCCCCGCCACCGACACCGAACCACGCAGAGCCGACGTCATCGTAATGGCCACCAGCTTCGACAAGAAGGGTAAGGAACTCAAGCGAATCGCAAGGGAAATCAAGGTCGCAGCCCCAGCCGACGTGCCACCCACCGGAAGACTCGAACGTCCCCTCGCCTTCAACTTCAAGCTCGATCACGACCCCAAAGCCGTCCGCGCCCGCTTCGTAATCCGAGTCACAGCCTCAGGCCGCATAGGCACAGCCGACGCCACCCTCGGCCAACCTCTCCCAACACCCGCAGCTGGCACTCCCACCCCAGGAGGCGCCCCAACCAGCAACTAACAACCAGCAACCAACAACCAGCAACCAGCAACCAAGGTCACTTGCCCTTAGACAGCCGCCGATAATAATCCGCCACCGCATCCTCATAGCCGGCAGGCACAGCAGCTGGCTTACTGGTCCGAACCTCAGAACCCTGGTCATCCGCCGAGCGCCGAAGTTGCAATTCAAGCTTGTCCACCTCGGTCAGCACCTGCGAATGCAGCTCCTCCACCATCGCCGGATTTCCCACAAACCGGCTGGGATCCAGTTGCTGCATCTGCTTCACCAGGTCCGCAATCTCCTTCGCCGCCGCAGGATCATCCTTGGTCATCGACCGTAGCTTGTTCAGCTCCGACATCCCATCCCGATAAGCCTGCTCGCTCTGCGTAATCGCCGAGCCATCACCCCGATTCTTCGGCCCATCCACCACCCGATTCCCACTCTGGTCGAACCCCTGCCCACCAGTATCCAGGTTGAGGTTAGCGTCCGTATTCCCGCCACCACCCCGCAGCCGTCCATCCGCCAGATCTCCACCCACTATCTGCCCGCCAATATCCCCCTGTCTCGTCCCCCCACGCTGACCGCCACCCCCACCAGCCTGCTGCTGACCACCCCTCTGCCCCCCACCACCTTGCTGACCACCCTGACCCTGCTGTTGTCCCTGGCCCTGCTGCTGACCACCCTGACCCTGCTGCTGTCCACCTTGACCTCGCTGCCCCTGCTGACCCGCCTGCTGTCCCTGACCCTGACCGCGTGACCTCCTTGGCCTTGCTGCTGTCCCTGCTGACCGCCCTGACCCTGCTGCCCTTCTGCCCCGGCTGTTGTCCCTGACCCTGCCGCCCCTGCGCGGACAGCGACTGAAGCTGACTCCTCAGACGGTCCACATGGTTCAGCGCCGCAGTCTGATCACCTTGATCTTTACCCTGCCCCGGCATCCCGCGGCCCTGATCCGGCTTACCCCCGCCGCCCATCGCCTGCTGCGCACCACGAAGCTGTTCGTTCAACTTTTGCAGATCGGATGCAATCCCAGCCTCAGTCCCATTCGAGTTCGGATCGACCCCCTCCCGCAGCCAATCCGCAGTCCGCTGCACCCGGTTTCCCAGGTCCGACTGGTCCATCCCATTCAGCGCATCCCGCAGCTTCGACGCTGCGCCCGGCTGGTTCGGAGCCATCGAGCGCGCCGTATTCCGCATACCCTTCTCCAACTGCGAGAGCTCGTCCGACAGCCCCTGCCGCTCCTCCGCCAGCTTGTCGCGCTCTGCGATCCGAGCCGAATACTGCTCCTGCGTAATGCCAGTCGAGCTGTTCCCATCCTGGCCCTTGCACCCGACTGCGCCAGTGTCCGAATCCGATCCGCCTGAGCCTTCTCCTCCTTGCTGATCTTGTCAGCGTCTCTTGACAGCGAATCCAACTGCCCCGAAGCCTGCTGCTGCTGCGTCCCGCTCAACAGACTCTGCGCCTCCCGCAGCGCCTCCGCCGCCCGCTTAGCAGCCTCCGTGCTCTGCTGCTGGCCTGCCGGCAGTACCCTGCTTCATCGCATCATCCGCCTGCCGAAGCCGGTTCAGCGCCTGCGTCACCCGAGGATCCGTCTTCCCGTTCTGTCCCTGTTGCTGTCCTTGCTGCTGGCGCGACGAAGCCGACTGCTGCCCACCCTGCGAACCTGACTGACCACCCGCCTGTCCCGAACTCTGCCCACCAGCCTGCCCCTGCTGCCCCTGCTGACCTTGCTGCCCACCTTGTTGGCCTTGCTGTTGCTGCCCACCCTGTTGCCCTTGCTGCCCCTGCTGACCTTGCTGCCCCTGCTGGCCATTCTCCGCCATCTGGGCCATCTGCTTCTCCAGCCGCTCAGCCTCCCGCCGCAACATCTCCTGCTGCCAACGCTGCTCAAAACTCTGCGCACTATTCTGCGGCTTCTGCGCCAGCTCCTCCTGTCGTCGAGCCAGGGCATCCAGCTTCGCCAGCGCGTCGTCTACCTCTTTCTGCTTCTGCTCAGCAGGAGAGGCCGTCTGCGCCGTCTCGTACTGGTTCTTCTCCGTATCCAACTCCAGGTCGAACAAGCTCGCCAGATCGCGCCCCGCGCTGCCGCCACCACCGCCGCCGCCGCCACCGCGCTGCCCGAACGCCACCTGTATCTGCCGGAACGTAGCCTCTGCTCGCAACAGATTCTGCAGCGCCTTCTCCTCCATCGAGATCGCGTCCTTCCACTGCATCCCCTTCAGCTTGTCCGCCGAGGGAATCATCGCAGCAGCAGCAGCCTGCATATCTTTCTCAAAGCCCGTGAACTCCTCATTCGCCGTCGAAAGATCCCGGCTCTGCATCCTCCCCGACAACGCCAGCACCTGCTCCCGCAGCTTCGTCTGCACTCCGGAGAGGAAGTTACCCGCATCCGCAGCCTCCTTCTCCGCGCTCGCCTTATCCTTCTCCTTGTCCTTCTGCTCCTCGGCGTTCACCTGCTTCCATGTCGCAGCAATCAGCTCCTTCTCACGCTTCGAGATATCCGTCTGATTCCCCTGCTGTCCGCCACCACCACCTCCGCCGCCTCCACCGCCGCCCTGCTGCGACTGCGAAAACTCCCGCTCAAACGGCTCGGCCTGGATGAACGACATCTCCGTCTTCGCCTCCGAGTGCCCATCCCTCGCCGTCGCATACAAACTCACCAGGTCGCCCGGAACCAGCTTGTAATCCTCCAGCCGCAGCGTCATCGTCCCATCCGACTCCTTCGCCCCCGGAGCCTTCAGCACATTCACCTTCTGCTCCGCGCCCCCATTCACCGAGTAGTGCAGCTCCACCTGGTTCAGCCCAAACTCATCCGCGGCATTCACCGCAATCGTCACCTCTTCAATCGGACTCGCCCGATAATCCCCACCCGGCCGATCGATCCGTATCTCCGGCGGCATCGCCTTGTTGGTCGCGATAAAGTAGTCCTCCGACAACCGCACCTGCTGCCCCTCATCCAGCGCGGCCACGTGATAGGCGCCATCCTTCTCCATCTTGATAACGCCGCGATACATGTTGCCCTCGCCGCCCGCCATCTTCACCTGCTGCCCACCATCGAGCGCCAGCACACCCTCGCGCAGCGGACGGTCCATCGTTCACCTCAATCTCCGCCTCGGTCCCTTCAATCGCGCGCAGGTCGCCGCCATGCTCCTCCGAGACCTGCTTCAACCCCGTCCACGCCGGATAGTGATACGTCACCTGAATCTGCTTCACCGTAGGCAGATCCACCACCCGCACCTTGTAGTGCTTCGAAGTAAGCGGCCCCGCCTCGACGTAGTACTCCACGCTCTCCGGAAGCCCGGCAAACACAAACTGATAGTTCCCCGCGCTCACAGCCTTTCCTTCGGCGGTCGGCGCCACACCCGCCCGCGCCGGCACAGCCTGCATCGCCACCGGCTCCCAATCCGCCTTGTCCGAACCAGCTCCTCTCATACTTCGCAAACAGCCGCACCTTGTCCGGCTTCAGCCCAATCACCTGCGCCGTAATCAACTGGTCGCTATGCCGCCGCACCGCAATATCTCCCGGCGTCACCTTGATGTCATACAGCGGAGCAACATCATGCTTCGCACCCGTCCACAACAGCGAAGCCCCATACCCCATATACCCCGGCCCAGCCGCAATCATCCACACCAGCACCGCCAGGCATCCCACCCCCGCACCCGCCAGCCCCAGCAGCCGCCCACTCGGCACCAATCTCTCCGGAGCAACCTCTTCCGTCCGCTTCAGCGTATCCGCAGCCAGCAGCTCAATAAACGGATCGTTCCCCAGCTTCTCTTTCTCAGAAAAAGTCGTAAGCCGCTGCTCCAACTCCGGACTAGCCGCCTCAGCCGTCGCCACCGACCGCCGCCGGTTCAGCCGCATCACCGGCCACGCCACCGCAAACCCGCCCGTCAGCCCCAGCACCACCACCAGCGCCAGCCGCGCTCCGGTCATCCCACGCCCCGGAAACGCATACGCATTCAAAATCATCACCAGCACCAGCGTCGTGAACAGCGCCGCCGCCATCAGGATTGCCGCTCCGCGCACCCACGCGCCCAGCCGCAACCGTTCCTGCACTCGACGGATATAGAGGTTGAGCTCGTTCTGCCTGCTCATGCTTCCTCCCGCTGTGTACCCAGATAGCCGGTCGCAACCATGGACTCGGCCACCGCCACTGCCAATGCTAAGAGCATAACCCACCACCATAGACTCAAGGGAGCCTCTTTCGTCACAATTGCAGCGCCAGCCGCGCTCTCTGCAGGCTGCGCGCCCGGATTTCCAGTCCCACTCCAAAGCCCCAGCACATCCGCCGGAATCACATCCAGGTCCGACTCCCGCCGATCCGGATTCACTCCGACCACCGCATCCTTCCCATTCGCATACCGCAACTCATAGAAACCACTCTTCGTAAGCTGATACGACTGGATCGTCGCCGCCTCCGTCAGCGACAGCGGCCGCTTCCCATCCGGATCGACCACCTCCACGCCCTTGCCCGCCTGCGCCGCACCACTCTGCGCCGACTCCGCCGTCCGCAGCTGCACAAAAGAATCCACCATCCGCGACCCGCCCAGCCGGTCCTCGCCCGAAAGATACCGCGCCGCCTTGTCCACAAACGGCACAAACCCCGGCTGCAGCGGCAGATCGTTCGTCAGATTCTCAAATCCCGAAGTGAACACCATCACATGCCCTTCGCCCAGCGGCTTATCAATCAGCAGCGGAGTTCCATCCCCCAGCCGCACCAGCACCCGCGCCTTCATCTTCTCCGCATCCACCCGCGAAGCGTAATAAACCTTCAAGTCCGGCCACCCACTCGAATCCTGCGCCGAATCCTTCCCACCCGCAGCGACACCCACCACCTCTACCGGCGCCGCAGCCGCCATCACCGGATGCGTAGCATCCACCTGCCCCACCTTCGCAAACCCATCCCCCTCACGCGAGTAATACTTCCCCTCCACCACATCCGCCCCAAGTATCGGAATCTTCCCCCTGCGCGACGCCGAAGTCCCCTCCGCAATCAGCACGCTCCCGCCATCCTTCACATACTTCACCATCGAATTCTCCAGAATCGACGGCAGCGGCCCAGCATCCGACACCACCACAAACGCATACCGCGTCGGATCCACATCCGCCGACTGCTCCACATTCACCGGCTGCAGCACAAACGAAGACTCCGCAGCAGCAGCCAGCGCCGCCCCAAAATAAACCTGCGACCGCGTATCCCCCGCCGCATGCAAAAACAGCACCCGCTCCGGATCACTCCGCCTCACCGTAAACACACTCGCATCATCCGCAGGAAAAGCATCAGCCGCGCCATCAACCGCAGCCACCTTCACCTCGCAACGGCTGAACCCATAAGGAACATCCAGCGGCTCCAGCACCACCTTCACCCGTCCATTCGCCGGAACATCCACCTTCTTCGACGCCACCGTCTTCCCATCCACTACCAGCGAAACCACCTTCGTCGCCGCCGGCGTCCCAAACCCCGCAACCACCGCCTCCACCCGCGACACCCGCTTATCCTTCGGGTCCGCAATCTGCGCCGGAGCATCCACACTCGCCACCGTCCAGTTCGGCCCCGCCGCAGCCTTCGTCACCGAATGCAAAATCAGCTTCACATTCCCCGGCATCACCATGTCCGCAAAATTCCCCGGCATCTCCGTCCGCTGCATATCGCTGAACAGGTGCAACTCCACCGGCGTATGCACCGTCTCCGCCAACGCCCGCAGCCCGCGTCCCAGCTCGCCAAAGTTCCCCTTCGAATCCCCCTGCTGAATCCCCTCCGCCGCCGCCCGCAGCGTCCCCGCATCCTCCACCGGCTGCGTCAACACCTGCAACTCCGCGCCCAGCGCCATCACCTGCGCCTTCTGCCCGCTCGGCTTCGCGGCCAGCACCTGCAGAGCCCCCTGCTTCGCATCCGCAAACCGCGTCCCCGCCCGCATCGAAAACGAATTGTCCACCACCACAATCAGCAGCCGTCCACTCGCCCCCGCATTCGCCCGCCGAATAAACGGATTCGCAAACGCCAGCACCAGCAGCGCCACCAGCGCCATCCGCAATGCAAACAGCAGCAGATACCGCAGCTTCCGGTGCCGCGTAGAACTCTGCACCCCGCGCTCAAAAAACATCAACGAACTAACCGGCCGCGGAGTAGTAGTCTGCCGCCGCAGCAGATGCACAAACACCGGCACCCCCAGCGCCAGCGCACCCGCCAGAAACCATGGAGCCAGAAAACCCATCAGCGCGCCCCCTCCCGAATCGTCAGGTACTCGCGCAGCACGCGATCCAGCGGCTGGTCCGTCACCAGCAGGTGATAATCCATCCCCGCCGCCCGCGTTTTGTTCCGCAACTCCTCAATATGCCCATCGATCTTCTGCCGGTACGTCACCTTCATGTACTCCGGAATCACCTCCAGCCGCTGGTCCGTCTCCAGGTCCACCAGCACCGACGGCCCCTTCATCTCCGGCCGGATCTCCTTCGGATCGAGCACATGGAACAGCACCACCTCGTTCCCATGAAACCGCATCGGCTCGATCGCCTTCACGATCACCTCCGGCTGCTCATAAAAATCCGAGATCACAATCACGATCCCCCGCCGCCGCACCAGCTCCTGAAAATACTTCATCGGCTTCGCAAAATCCGTTCGCGCCCGAGGCTCCGCCTGCTCCAGCCCCGCCAGCAAACGATGCAACTGCCCCGTCCGCGTCGAAGGCCGTATCGACTCCCGCACCTCGTCATCAAACACAATCAGCCCAGCCCCATCCCGCTGATTATGGATCGCCAGATAAAACAGCGAAGCCGCCGCAAACCGCGCATAGTCCATCTTGCTCGGCTGCCGCACACCACTCTTCGCTCCACTCCCCGAAGTAAACTCCATCGACTTGCTCGCATCCAGCAGCACCGTCAGATAGCTGTTCGTCTCCCCGCGATACCGCTTCAGATACATCCGCTCCGTCCTCGCAAACAGATTCCAGTCGATATGCCGCAGATCATCCCCCGGCGTATAAGCGCGATACTCCGCAAACTCCTGGCTGAAGCCGAAGTCCGGCGAACGATGCAGTCCGGCCACAAAGCCGTCCACCACCGTCTTCGCCAGCAAATCCAAACTGGATATGCCAGCCAACACCGTAGGATCAAGAAACCTCTGCACTAGAGCACCTACCTCGTCTCTCTAACAAATTGTCATCCTTCGCAGCCAGCGGAGGACCTGCTTTTGTCTTTTTGCAGCCTCACGCCTCCTTCGGAGGAGGCATATGCTTCAACAGCCGCCCCAGAATCTCATCCGCATCAATCCGCTCCGACTCCGCATGAAAGTTCACCAGTAGCCTGTGCCGCAACACCGGCACCACCAGCGAAACAATATCGTCATACGTCACGTGATACCGCTTCCGGCTCAACGCCCGCGCCTTCGCCGCCAGCACAATAAACTGCGCCGCGCGAATACTCCCGCCATAGTTCACATACTGCTTCACAAAATCCGGAGCGTTCTCACTCTTCGGCCGCGTCGCCCGCATCACATCCACCACATACCGCGCCAGCGAATCACCAATCGGCACCATCCGCACCAGCTGCTGAAACTCCAGCAACTCCTCCGCCGAAGTCACCGTCTGCACATTCACCACCTTCGTCGCGGTAGTCAGGTCCACCACCTTCAACTCATCGCTCGCACTCAGATAATCCAGCACTGTATTGAACAGGAAGCGATCAAGCTGCGCCTCAGGCAGCGGATACGTCCCCTCCAGCTCAATCGGATTCTGCGTAGCCAGCACAAAGAACGGCGCCGGCAGCTTATAGATATGCCCGCGCACCGTGCAGTTCCGCTCCTGCATCGCCTCCAGCAGCGCCGCCTGCGTCTTCGGCGGAGTGCGATTAATCTCATCCGCCAGCACCACATTCCCGAAGATCGGCCCCTCCACAAACGTCCACTTCCGGTGCCCCGTCACCAGGTCCTCTTCGATAATGTCGGTCCCCGTAATATCCGAAGGCATCAGATCCGGCGTGAACTGAATGCGCTTGAACGAGAGCCCCAGCGTCTGCGCAATCGTCTTCACCATCAGCGTCTTCGCCGTGCCCGGCAACCCTGTAATCAGGCAATGTCCGCCCACAAACAGCGCAATCAATATCTGGTCGAGCACCTCATCCTGCCCGACAATCACCTGCCGCACCTGCGACAGTATCCCGTCTCGAACGTCATGGAACCGTTCGATCCGCTCCTGCAACTGCGCCGCATCCGGGTTCAACTCTCCAAGCATCGCCATTCGTCTCTCCCTCGCATTCAAAGTGTCGAATCTATTTCTTGTTTGTATCCGAAGCCTTCTTGAGCCCTGCAATCTCCGCGCCGCTCATCGTAATCATGAGAGGTGACCGGGTAAACGAAGCATAAGTTCCCGAGATCGTAACCTTCGATCCAGGCATAGGTACCGTCTTCAGCGGAGCAGCCGATATTGAAGGTAAAGTCCGCCGTCTTCGACTGCACTGCATCGTCGGACACGGCGACCTGCACCGAACTCTCCGTGGCGGCAATCACCGTCGCATCCGGAATCTGCGTCGACTTGCCCTTCACGGAATCCCACACCTTGGCCGCCTCTTCAGGAGAGCCACTGGTGCAAGATGAGCTCCTCGTCGCCGACCGCAAGCCCCGACCAGGGCAGGCGTATTTGCAATGATGCGACGGATAATCTCGGCCGGCGTAGGCGCAGGCTTGACCGAGGAGGCATAGCTGGCAGGAGGGTTCAGGTTCGCAGCGGCCACCGTCGACCACTGCGTCCAATCCCATCATCCGCACCGTGGAATTTCTTGTAGCAATACTTCGCCAGCGGTAGCATCTGCGTCTTGTAAGGGTCAGGAGCGAAATTGGCCGCCCGTGCCGCATAAAACGCGCAGCTAAGCAGGTCCGGAGGAGTCGACTGGTAATAAGCGGTCGCCAACATATAGGTGTCCTGCAGGACCGGCCCGGGCGTCCTTGTAGCCGCCGCCGGCACACTGGCCAGCTCCTTCTTGAAGGAGTCGATCGCCGTAGCCGTGTCCTTTTTATTTAACGCGGCGGTCCCAATTGCGCTGTAGAACACCGGCAGTCGCGCTCTCCTTCATGCTTGGCGAAGTCCGCATCCGCCTCACCTGCAGCTGGACTGTCGGCGCAGTCAGGCCTCTTCTGCGCAAAAGTCGGCGGCCGTATCGCAACGCAGCCTGCTTGCCGGCGGCATCGATAATCGTATCTGCTGCGGCTTTGCGGAAGTAGACCTCTAACGTCAATGCACGCAGATTATTCGGGTCGAGCAACAGTAGACGGTCGGCCGCATCCAGCGTCTTCGCCGGATCGATCGCGCTGTACGTCAGCATAAGATTCTGCAACATCTCGGCCTTCACGCTTGACTGCGGATCCTTGGTTAGCTCCGCCTCAATTGCTGCGGCTTTTGCCTTTGGATCTGTCAGGCCGGCCGCAACTGTGGAGTCCGCGTAGTCGGCAGGCCTCTTCGCACCAGGCTGCAAGTCCAGCAACAACTTCTGCGCAGGCCTGTATCCCGGAGCAACCTCCAGCGACAGCAACACCGTCTCCTCAGCCTTGGCCTTATCCCCCGCCGCATAGTAAGCCTGCGCCAGGTTGTACTCCGCACCCGCTTTATCCAACGGCTTCATCGCCACCACCGCCGCATCCTCGCGAATCGCTCCCGCAAAATTCCCCTGCGCCAGCCAAAGCTCGCCGAGATGCTTGTGCAACTCCTCATCTCTTACCGGATAGATATAGTTGATCCGGTTCAGCGTAGCCGCAGCCGCGGCCTTATCGCCCAACTCCTCCTCCAGCGACGCCAGCTTCTTCAGCGTCCCCGGATCCTCGCCACCGTTCTTCTCATAAGCCTTCAGGTCCGCCACCGCACCCTTCTTGTCGTCCTTCTTCAGGTGCGCATTGGCCATGTACTCATACGCATTCGCATCCCCCACATACTCGGGATAAAGCGCCACAATGGCCGGTCC
The DNA here is from genome assembly GCA_963744125.1 of uncultured Acidobacteriaceae bacterium. Lineage (GTDB taxonomy): Bacteria > Acidobacteriota > Terriglobia > Terriglobales > Acidobacteriaceae > Edaphobacter. The sequence continues at coordinate 66,752 of CAVUSG010000001.1, forward strand.
ATCCCTCAATATCCCGTCATAATCCTTCGCCTTATCCAACTCCACCAGCGCCTTCAACTTCGTCCGCCACTCATCGAAGTTCGCCGCCGTCTTTCCCACCCGCTTATCCAGCCACTCCTTATACTGCGTATCAAACTCCGTCCGGCGAAAGCCCCAGGTCCGCCTTAATCACCTCCGGAGTAGTCTTCAACTCCCCATACGAGTGCGCCATCGCCAGCAATTTGTCCTCGCCCCATTTGCTACCAATAAAGTCACAAATACTCCCCGCCTGAAAATAAGACACAATCACCTGCTCCGGATAATCTGGAAACACAAATCCCCTATCCAGCTTCTCCACCGGCAACAGCTCATTCTGCCGAATCGCCGCCAGCACATCCGGCGTCAGACGGTCCGCCCACTCCGGAGCAGCCTGTCCCTCCTCATGCACCGCCAGCCCCTCCGTAAACCACCGCGGCACACGATGGTTCGTCATCGTCAGGATGTACACGTGGCTCATCTCATGCCACAGCGTGCTTCCCCAGTTGAAGTCCCCCGGCTTCCGCGCCGACGGGCTATCCATCGCCACCACCTCGCCGAACGTCACCCCCAGCGCGCCCAGCCCCGGCATCCCCATCGTGCGCACCGCAAAGTCCTCATGGTCCGGATAGACCTCCAACTGCACCGGCGCCGGCAGCGTCATCTTGTACTTCTTCTGATACGTCGCAATAATCTTGTGCAGCTCGGCGTCAAAGTAAGGCCGCAGCAGATCAGCCTCTTCCTTCTTCATCTTCAAAATCGTCGTGTCATCCTTGAACGTCACAAAATTCTTATAACTATCCAGCAGCCGCAGACTATTCACCGTAGCCGCATCGCGATAGCCATTGTCATAGCTCAACTCCAACTGCTCCAGCGGCTCCTTCTCCTGCCCCATCCGCATCAAATCGATCCCCAGCGCCGAGTGCGCCGACCACAATCTCGGGATCAGCCTCAACCGCCTTCCGGTAGTAAACAATCCCATCCTCATACCGGTAATGCATCTCCAACTGCCGCGCCACCAGCGCATATCCCTGCCCATACCCGGGATTCACCGCCGCAATCTTTCCAAACCAAGCATCGGGAGATCTGATCCGCCAGCAACTCCACCGCAGCATGAATCGCCATCGCATCCAGCGAGTCCGGCGCAATCGCCAGCGCAGCATCCGCCTCACCCAGAGCAGCCGTCGTATCTCCATCCTCCAGCGCCAACTCCGCCAGCAACTCATGCGCCTCCGCCAGCTTCGGATCCTGCTCCAGCGCCTTCCCCGCATACGTCCGCCGCCTTGTTATCAAAGCCATCCGCACTCACAATCGCCAACCCCAGATAAGCCCGCGCATTCTTCGGATCGCGCTCCAGCGCCTCATTGAACAGGTCGTCCGCCTCAGCATTATTGAAGCGCTCATGCAGCAGCATCCCCCAACGCACGCGCTCCATCGCCCCGCCCGTCGGAGCCTGCGTCGCCAGCCGGAACTGCTCATTCGCATCGTTGTACTGCTCCAACCCCCAATAACCCTCCGCCCGAAAATAAGCCGACTTATCTTTCGTCAGCGCCTCAAAACAACTCTGCGCCTCCGCCTTCTTCCCATGCTTCCGCAAAGCCGCACAACTCTCCGGAGTGACAGCCGCAGCCGCACTCCCGCACAGCACCGCCAGCGCAAACGACCGCGCCCGCACCGCACCGAGTTGTTCGACTCAAATTCACTTATCCAACTCCGCCTGTACCTGCGCCAACTCCACCAGCGCCGCAGTCAACTGCTTCTTATAATCCGCCGGATCCATCGCAGCCTTCCCATACTTCAGCACATCGATCTTCTGCTCAAGATCCTCTTTCTTCGCCAGCAAAGCCAGTCGCGCAGGATCGCTCGCCGCCTTCTGCCCCGCTCCCGTCCGCAACAACGTAAAGCTCGCCAGCAACATCCCCTCACTCCCAGTCGGACTCCGCACCGCCTCCCCATGCCCCGAGTCCTCGAACACCGGATGCTCCGTAGCCAGCCGCTTCTGCGACTCATAGAACGCCGCCGTCTTCCGGTCCGCATACTCAAAAGCCTCCAGCGCGCTCACCGAATCGCTCTTATCCACATCCGCCGCCGGATCCTGCAAACCCTCCACCCAGTACCGCGCAAACACCGTGGCATTCTTCTCCGTACCCGACTTCGTCGCCGCCACCACCCCGCGCCCCGGCCGCTTCAACGCAGCAACCGCGCCTCCACTCGCGCTCGTCGTATCCACAATCAACTGCCGCCGCGAAGCGATCTTGTCGCACATCGCCGCCAACTCCGTCGCACTCACATCCGGCCCCACCAGATTGAACTTGTACTCCACCCCATCGAACGACCCATGCCCAATCAGCACCAGCACAAAGTCATCCTCCGCCTTCGCATCCCGCGCCACCGACCCCAGCACCTCCGTCAGCCGAGCCCGCGTAGCATCCTTCCCCGTCAGCGTATAAACATGCGCGCTGCTGCCCGCCCCCTTGAAAGTCTTATCCAAATCCTTAGCATTCGCCGTAAACCGCTGCTCATAATCCGGCTCACCACCCAAACCCGCAACCGTAACGTAATAAGTCGCAGCACGAGCTCTCGCCCAACCAACAACCAGCAACAAACAACCAGCAACCAGGCTGTTCTCATACCACCCCCCACTTCCGCCGCAGCAGCCACTCCGCCACCACCAGCCCCAGCAGCAGCAGAAACACGATAGGCATATTCCAAAGCTCCTTCGTATCCCGCACCGAGATCCCCGCCTCCGAATACGAAATCTCCTGCGGCAGCTTACTCAGCTCATCCGTCTTCCAATACTTCCCGCCCGTCTCCGTCGGAGAGCTTCTCCAGCATCTCCCGATTCTGCTCTGTATGAAAGTTCTCCGCCACGCCATCCGTCCGCTGAAACGCCACCACATCCCGCGAAACATCCTTCGACGGCGCACCCGTCCCCGTAGTCCCACCACCCTCAGCCGTAACCTCCGCCAGATACGCTCCACTCTTCTCCGCGTCCCAATCCACCACATAGTTCCCCGGAACATCGCCTGTCGGCCGCATCTCCAACAACGCCGCCATCCCCTCCGGCCCAATCACGTGCGCCTCCACCTTCGCATCCGCCACCGGCATATAGTCCTGCCCGCGAACACTCGCCGTCAGCCGAACCCGCCCATCATCCGTCAGCGTCTCCGCCGAAGTCCCCGCCACCACGCGCCCCGGAGTATCCCCCACCAGCCAGCGCAACAGCTGCTGCCAGAAAAGATCATGCGCCGGATCGCCCAGCGCCTCACTCATCTGCCAACGCCACGTCCCCGACGTCGCCATCAGCGCCGTCCGTCCCCGCCCATAGTTCTGCGTAATCAGCAGCGGCATCTTCCGCTGCGGAGTCTTCATCTCCGCCAGCACCGTCGCCCCCGCCTTCGGAGTCCCCGGGTCCTGGTAGTCATTCATGTACGTCAGCTTCTTCCACCGCTCAACATTCTTCACGCGGATCATCCAGCAGCCGCATCACCGGACTATCCGCCCCATCCGCCGTCAACTCCGCCGTAGCCGGATCGCGATGAAACGTCCCGCTTCCCGCCGGCAAAGTAGTCGGCAGCAACTCTGTAATATTCGACCCCGCCCACCCTCCATCCGACAGCGAGAACCGCCCCCCCAGAAACAGCACCCCACCGCCACGCCGGTCCACAAACTCCCGTATCAACTCCTGCTGCGAAGCCGTAAAGTACCCCGCCTCCACCGACCCGATAATGATCCCCGAGTACTGAAACAAATCCTCCGCCCTGCACCGGAAACCCGTTCTCCAACTCCTTCGGATCGCTGATCCCCTGCCGATAAATCTTGTTCTCCGTCGTGCGCAGCATCGACACCACCTGCACCGTCTTGTCGTCGTCCTCCGCCCGCCGGATAAACTTGTACTCCCACCGCGGCTCACCCTCCACATACAAAATCTTCCGCCGCTCATCGCTCACCGACACCGGCCTGCTCAGCGAGTTGTTCAGCGCATTCTCCTCGCCCGCCAGCGGCATCACCTCAAACCGAAAACTCTTCGCCCCCGCATCCCCCGCATGAAAGAAGATCGTCTCCGTCTGCATCGTCCCATCCGCAGCCAGCGTCACATCCCTCGACACCAGCGCCTTCTCGCCATCCCGCACCACCAGCGTCGCCTTGCTCCCCGCATACCCGCGCTGATGAAACCGCACCGTAGCCACCATCCGCGAGTCCGCCACCGCCCGCGCAGCCACGCTCACATCATCCACCTCCACATCCTTCTGCGAGCGTTCCTTCCCAAACCCCACCGTATGCACCGGCCACCGCCGATTGCGCAACACGTTCATCGTCTCGCGGTCCATCCCACCCACACCGCTGTCCGAGTTCTCCGCCCCATCCGACAACAACACCACCGCCCCCACCGGCAGGTCCGAAGTATCCGCCGCCAACTGCCGCAACCCATCGTTGATATGCGTAGCCGCGCCCACCGGCTTGATCCCCGCCAACCCCGCAGCCTCCGTATCCGCCGCTCCCAGCCCCAGCCGTCCGCACCGCCTTGCTATCCAGCCGATACACCCGCGTCTGAAATCTCTTCTGCAGCCCAGCCAGCACGCCATCCTGCAAAGCCTTCACCGCCGCGGCCTCACGCGTCTGCTTCCCATCGCTGCCGCTATCCGCAATCGCCATGCTGCGCGAGTCATCCACCAGCACCGCAATAATGTTCTGCTGCGAAGTCAGCTCCGCCACCGTCATCGCCGGCTCCCACAGCAGCAGCAGCACCAGCGCAATCAGCGCCGCCTCCAACCCCCAGATCAGCCACACCCCGCCAGCTCCGCAACTTGCGGAGCCGCCGCCATCCGCCGCGACCACATCAACCACCCCAGCCCACCCGTACACGCAACAATAAGCAGCACCAGCACCCACCCCGGCCATCGCCCCAGCAGGACAAAGTGGCCCTTCATAAAACTAGGCAGCGGATACTTAAAGAAAAATTCAAACATGCACGAAAGACCAACCCCACCTCTCAAAAGAAGCGTTCGTTACCCAACCAACAACCAGCAACTAACAACCAGTCAACCGGCTGCTCAGTGCGTCATCCCATACACCACATAATTCAGCCCTTCGCGAAACGCCATCGAAGCAAACAGCTCCGGATACTCAGGATCATCCGCCCACTCCCACGCGTCGCCCAGGTGCATGTTGAAGCAGATCGCCACCATGATCCGGCCCTTGTCGTCCCGGATCGCCCTCCACTTCGGCACAAACCCATCCTTCTCATAGGTCTGCCCGCTGCGGATCCACTGCTCTCCCGGCACCTGGAACCGGTCGTCCAGGTCATACAGCACATGGAAGATCTCGTCCTTATTGCTCAGGTCCTCCACCGGACGGTCCGGAAAGACCATCCGCATCCCGTTCATAAAGTTCTCCCAGTCCTCCGACCCATGGAAGTCGTCCACCATCAGAAATCCGCCCTTCAGCAGATACTCCCGCAGCCGCTTCGCCTCGTCCGCGTTGAACGACCACGTATGCACCATCACCGCATACACCCACGGATAGTTGAAGATATCGTCCGAGTCCAGGTTCACCACCTGCTCCGTCATCCGCCCCTGCACCCGCGTCAGCCGCTTCAGCGCAATCAGAAACTGCCGGTCAGCCTTCGGATAGTCCCGCTGCCACGTCCCACCCCGGCCATACCCGATACCGGCCAAAGCCGCCGCCCCCATAGCTCGACATGCTCGACGTATAGCTCAGCCGCGACCAGGAAAACTCAGCCTTATCGTTGCTCGTCTCCGGCTGATAGCCCCAGTCCGCCACCCGCTGGTACGCATACACCAGCGAACACAGCGCCAGCACCACCGCCACCACCGTAATCGATCGTAGGAGCTTCATAGCCGCAACCTCCACATCCGATACAACGATCTCTCTTTAGCTTTAGAACAAGATGTTACCGGGTTTCGGCCCGTCTGGTCTCTCTCAGAGTCTCCCGCCGTCACTTTTTCAGCCGGGGATGAAGTATGACGATAGACGTAACCCACATAGCACTTGTTGCACCCCCCACCCCCAAATACTTCCATCCCAAACAAAATAAACCCCTCGCTCCCACCTTGTACCTTGCACCTTGTACCTCGCACCGTCCCCGTGAGACGATTTGCTACCAAAGCCGTCGAACCCAAACCTCATGCACCGCCGCCACTTCCTCCAACTCGGCAGCCTCGCCCTCGCCCAAACCGCAGCCACCCGGCCTGCCAGCCCAGATCCCTCATGCTCACCGGCGCCCAACCCCAACCCGCCCCCGCCACGCAAAGCCGACATCTCCCTCCGCATCGAACCCGTCACCGTCGAGCTCGCCCCCGACCGCATCCTCTCCACCATCGGCTACAACGGCACATCCCCCGGCCCCATCCTCCGCATGAAAGAGGGCAAGCCCATCTCCGTCGACGTCTTCAACGACACCGACACCCCCGAACTGGTCCACTGGCACGGCATGCTCATCCCCTCCGGAGTCGACGGAGTCGAAGAAGAAGGCACTCCCTTCATCCCGCCCGCACGGCCAGCCGCCGCTTCGAGTTCACCCCCACCCCCTTCGGCTCCCGCTGGTACCACTCCCACGCCATGGCCATGGCCGACCTCCACAAAGGCTCCTACACCGGCCAGTTCGGCTTCGTCTACATCGAACCCGCCAGCAACCCCGGCAACTACGATCAGGAGCACTTCCTCGCCCTCCGCGACTGGGAGCCCTTCTTCTCCGCCAACATGGACGACGATGACGACGACACCAAGTCCGGCCCCCAGCCCGAAAAACCCGCCGTCCTCAACACCGCCCCCAACGGCCTCGAAGTCAACTCCCTCACCTACTCCATCAACGACAAGTCCCTCGGCGCCGGCGAACCCCTCCGCGTCAAATCCGGCCAGCGCATCCTCTTCCATCTCCTCAACGCCTCCGCCATCGAGAACCGCCGCATCGCCTTCAGCGGCCACAAGTTCCAGGTCATCGCCCTCGACGGCAACCCCGTCCCCACCCCCGCCACCGTCGACGCCATCTTCATCGGCGCCGGCGAGCGCGTCGACGCCATCGTCGAGATGAACAACCCCGGCGTCTGGATCCTCGGAGCCACCGAGCAAACCATCCGCAGCGCCGGCCTCGGCCTCATCGTCGAGTACGAAAACCAGCACGCCCAGCCCAAATGGATCGACCCACTCCAAAGACCCCTGGGACTACACCCTCTTCGGCCACCCCGTCGCCGGAGCCTCCGCCGCACCCGCCCCCAGCCACCCCGGCCTCTTCAGCAACACCCCCACCATCAGCGCCCTCGACCAGGCCCGCGCCCTCACCCACGTCCCCACTCCCGACCAGTTCATCGAAATGTCCTTCGAAAAAATCCCCGGCGGAGCAGGCAAGTTCAACAACTTCCTCGTCAACGGAAAACCCTACCCCCACGAAAACGAGTTCGTCTTAAAACAAGGGCCCGCTACCGCCTCGTCCTCCGCAACCGCACCGACGACGCCCACCCCGTCCACCTCCACCGCCACCAGCTCGAGCTAGTCGACTTCAACGGCAAACCCACCTCCGGCGTCATCAAGGACACCGTAGTAGTCCCCTTCTACGGCCGCACCACCGTAGACTTCACCGCCAACCAGCCCGGCCTCACCCTCTTCCACTGCCACATCCAGGCCCACATGGACTACGGCTTCAAAGCCCTCTTCCGCTACTCCTGACCCCCCAGCACTTCGCCCTTCACCGCGTCCTCTGCGCCCCTCCGCGCTCTCTGCGTCCGTCGTTGCATTTGCTATAGTTGCGTACCAGAACCACAGCCCCCCGAACGCACGGAGGCAATCCCTAAATGCTCGCCCCAAAACTCCTGCTTTTCCTTGCAGCCCTTACTGCTCAATCCCAGACCATCCCCACCACCTACACCATCACCGAAGTCCAATCTCTCTTCTTCCCCGACATCAACTTCATCTACTACCGCGACGGCTCCAAAGCCCTCATGGACCAGTCCTATCCCCCGCGCGACGGCAACCCCCGTGGCTACCACGTCCGCACTCTCTACGACCTCAACGCCCACACCCAATACACCTGGGATCTCATCGACACCTCCGGCGGCTGCGGCGCCGCCACCTTCTCCGGCGACTGGGGCGACCCCTTCGTCATGTCCGCCGCCATGATGGCCCCCGACCCTAAACAAACCATCAAGCGCTCTGGCCCCGTCACCGTCAACGGCATCGTCACCAACGTCGTCGAAGCCACCAGCCCCGACGGCGTGATCAAAGCCTGGCAGGACCCCAAGACCGGACTCATCATCAAAGCCGTGATGACCCCACCCGGCAAGCCCACCACCACCGCCATCGAAGTCAAGCAATTCAGCCTCGCCGCTCCACCCGCCTCCACCTTCGCCATGCCCGCCGTCTGCGCCGCCGCAGCCGCCGCTCCCGCCCCACCCACCGAGCAGCAACGCATCGCCGCCGAAACCGGAGACACCGGCACCAACTACTCCAACGCCATCATGCCGCCCTCCTCCAAGAACTCCTGCTCCATCTTCATCCGCATGATGCACGCTGAATCCATGCAACCCATCCTCACCGACTTCCAGATCGCCATCGACCCCCACGTCGACCAACAGCACGCCGCCCAATACATCACCGGCGTCCACCAGGACGGCACCGTCAGCTACTCCGGCGGAGATCTCCACGAACTAACCTCCCAAATCCACAACGGAGTCCTCCGCGTCGACAACGTCCCCGAGTTCTTCCAGATCGCAACCCACTTCCGCAACGGCGGCGACGAGTCCGCCCTCATCTACCGCCACTGCGCCGGCCCCCAGACCGTCCTCCTCTTCGTAGTCAAAGATCCCAACGATCTCTCCAAAGGATCCGACTGGCTCTGGGCTGCCGCCGGAAAATTCGCCACCCCGCCTCACTAACCCAGCAATCATCAAAAGTGCTAGAACATTACTCATGCCGAACTCAAACCAGATGCTGACGCCTCGCGAAGCAGCCCGATTCATCGGAATCAGCTATCCCACCATCAAGCAGTGGATCCTCACCGGCAAGCTGAAGACCGTTCAAACCCCCGGCGGCCACCATCGCGTTGCGCAATCGACCCTCAAGCCATTCCTCGTCAAAGACAAGGCCAAACCCGCAACCGCATCCCGCGAACGCTACCGTCGCGTCAGCGGCAGAAACCAGCTAGCCGGAAAAGTAGTCAGCATCCGTATCGAAGGCCTGCTCGCCGAAGTGATTCTCGCCGTCGGCGACACCAACATCACCGCCATCATCACCGCCAATGCAGTCCGCGAGCTCCAGCTAAAAAAGGGCGACACCGCCGCCGCCCTCATCAAGTCCACCGACGTAATGATCGAGCGCCTCGACTAATATTTGCTTGCGGGTGCCCAACCACAAAACCGGGTGCCCCATGTCTCGCTTCTGAGACATGGGTTGGACCACCGCAAAAGCCCAACAGGTGGGAGCCGATACATCATCCTCACTTCACTTCCTTGCTCTTGCTGTTGTCTGTTCTCTCCTAAACCCTCCATTAGAACCGTCATCCTGGTCGCCCTTGCAGCGAAGTCGAACGGGCGGAGTACCCGCTTCTCGACCTTTCCTCCTTGAATTTGCCTGAACCCTAACGAACGAGGCTCCACCTCCCCGGAAACGCACCCAAAAAATCCCCAGACTTTTTACAGCTTCCTTACACCCTTTCCACTAGCCTTTTCTCTGGCGACCCCTTCGCTCCTCCAAACCGGTCGTCGGAGCATCCATGTCGTTCTTCGATCTCGTCATCGGCAAGCCCCTCGCAACCTCTGAAGAGCGCGCCGAGCACATCGGCCCCATCGCCGGAATCCCCGTCTTCGGCCTCGACGCTCTCAGCTCCGCCGCCTACGGTCCCGAAGCCGCCCTCACCCTGCTCATTCCTCTCGGCGTCGCCGGCATCGCCCACATCGTCCCCATCAGCCTCGCCATCATCGGCCTCCTCGCAATCGTCTTCTTCTCCTACCTCCAGACCATCGACGCCTATCCCCACGGCGGAGGCAGCTACACCGTCGCATCCGAGAACCTCGGCGAAATCCCCGGCCTCCTCGCCGCCGCCGCCCTCATGATCGACTACATCCTCAACTCCGCCGTCGGCATCTCCGCCGGCGTCGGAGCCCTCGTCTCCGCATTCCCCACCCTCCAGCCCCACACCCTCGCCCTCTGCCTCGCCATCCTGCTCATCCTCACCCTCATCAACGTTCGCGGCATCAAGGACACCGGCACCGCCTTCCTCATCCCCACCTACCTCTTCGTCGGCACCCTGCTGCTCGTCATCATCGTCGGAGCCGTCCGCGCCCTCGCCGCCCACGGCCATCCCGTCGCCATCGTCGAGCCGCCACACCTGCCCGTCAGCGCAGTCCATGCTCTCCCTCTGGCTCCTCGCCAAGGTCTTCGCCAGCGGATGCACCGCCATGACCGGAGTCGAAGCCGTCTCCAACGGCGTCATGGCCTTCCGCGAACCCACCCAGAAGAACGCCAAACGCACCCTCACCATCATCATCATCCTGCTCATGGTCTTCCTCGCCGGCATCGCCCTCCTCTGCCGCGCCTACAGCATCGGCGCCACCGACCCCGGACTGCCGCCGGCTACCAGAGCATCCTCTCCCAGCTCACCGCCGCCGTCATGGGCCGCGGCTGGTTCTACTACCTCACCATCGGCTCCATCCTCGCCGTCCTCGCCCTCTCAGCCAACACCTCCTACGCCGACTTCCCCCGCCTCACCCGCGCCATCGCGATGCACGACTATCTCCCCCACGTCTTCAAAGTCCGCGGCCGCCGTCTCCTCTACTCCCACGGCATCGTCGCCCTCGTAGGCTTCACCGCGCTCCTGCTCATCGTCTTCGGAGGAGTCACCGATCGCCTCATCCCACTCTTCGCCATCGGAGCCTTCCTCGCCTTCACCCTCTCCCAGGCCGGAATGGTCATGCATTGGAAACGAGCAGGCGGCCCGGGCTCCATCCGCCGCATGATCGTCAACGGCATCGGAGCAGTCGCAACCGGCATCACCCTCCTCGTCGTCCTCGTCGCCAAGTTCACCGACGGCGCATGGATCACCGCAATCCTCATCCCCGCCCTCATCATCTTGATGATCGCCGTCAAACGCCACTACAGCCGCGTCGCCCGCGATATCGCCGTCGACTGCCCCATCAGCCTCGACCACCTCGATTCGCCCCTCGTCATCGTCCCCGTCGACAGCTGGACCCGCATCACCGAAAAGGGTCTGCGCTTCGCCATGAAGATCAGCGACCAGGTCCAGGCCGTCCACGTCGACGCCGAAGAATGCCGCGACGAAGTCCACCAGATGTGGCAAACCAACGTCGCCAACCCCATCCGCGACTCAGGACAGACCGTCCCCGAACTCGTCTTCGTCACCTCACCCTACCGCTTCGTCCTCGCCCCCCTCGTCGACTACATCCTCAAGGTCGAACAAGACCACCCCGACCGCCAGATCGCCGTCCTCGTCCCCGAGCTCGTAGTCAAACACTGGTGGCAAACCCCCCTCCACAACCAACGCGCCCAACTCCTCAAGCTCCTCCTACTCGTCCGCGGAAACCAACGCATCATCGTCATCAACATCCCCTGGTACCTCTAACCCCACCCCACCTCAACCACCCCACAACCCCAAAAAACTTGTCATCCTTCGCGCAGCGGAGGACCCGCTGTTGCTGTTGTCTGTTCTCCTGCACCTCAACCCAAAACAATCGGGTGCCCCACATCTCGATTCTGAGATGTGGGAACGTACGCCCTTTACCCGCCCACATTTGTCTTTGCTATTGCCGCTGTCAGTTCTCCTCCCACTCTCACTTCAAACGCTCGGGTGCCCCATCCTTCGCATGCACTTGGCGAAGGGTGGGATGTAAACCTTCTGTTCCGCGCTCTTGTCGTTGTTGTGGCTGTTGTCGTTGCCTTTGCCGTTGCCCGTTCTTCCCCACACCACCATTAAACCCGTCATCCTGAGCGAAGCCGCTTGCGCACTTTACAAGCTGCGCAGTCGAAGAGCCTGCCCTGAGCGAAGCCGAAGGGACCCCGATGCGCCCTAACCCACCAAAACCGATCGCACCTTTTCAACCGATAACGCCTTTGCTTTTGTCGTTGCCTGTTCTAACTCTCTGCCCAACCCACCCACCCGAAAGCCCCAACCAACAACCAGCAACTAACACCCAACAACCTCTAAAAACCTACTCCTCCACCGGAACATCCTGAAACTTCCCCAGCCGAGCGTTCTGCTCCTCGTCCATCTCCTGACGAACCAGCAGCAGCATATGCGCCTTCGCCTTCTCCAGCGCCGCCTGCGCCTGCGCCACCGAGTCGATCCCCGCGAAGATCTTCGCCTCATCCAGCTTCTTCTCGCGCGTCAGCTTCTGCAGGTTCGACTCCTCTTTCTGCAGCGCCTTATAGCTGTCCAGAATCGGCCCCTTATTCGCGTTGAAGACCGTGTCCATCCTCTTCTGCTGGTCCTTGCTCAACCCCAGCGTCTTCGCGAACGTCTTATCGTCCCACCACCGTCCCGGAGGCCCAAGCTGCAACGCCCCACGCATCGGCCCACCCGCCCCACGCGACGCGTCTCCCGCATAACCCCCGCGGTCATTCGGCGCAACACCACCCGGCCCACCAAAACCAGGCCGTCCGCCACCCGGACCACCGCCACCCGGCGCGCCGCCACCACGTCCCTGCCCAAGCGCAATCGCGCCCGTCAGCAGCAGACAGCACCCCAGCAGCATCGTCCTGTGAAACCCGCCCCTCATTGTTCTCTCGTAGTCTCCCGCGTCCTCGCCCGGTCATTCGGCTCCGGCGCCAGCCCATACTCCAGCACCGGCGACCGGTCATCGCTCCGTGTCGCCACATCCACAGCCATCAACAGCTGATTATCCTGCGCAATCTGCGCATCCGAATCTTCCTGAGGACCGCGCACCGAAGCCGCGGTCCCCGGACGTCCACCCTGCTCGTGATGCCACACCGCCTCCATCCCCAACACCAACACCAGGCAAGCCGCCACCATCCCCGAAGCCATCGCAAAGAACGGCCGCGCAGTCCAATACCCACGCCCCGCAGCGCCCACCGCAACCGGCCGAGCCTCGCTCCAGGCCCGCGCAGCACTATTAAAGCTGCTCACCGACATCCCAAACCGCGCCAGCTCCTCACGGCAAGCCTCGCACTCCCGCAGGTGCGCCGCCGCCTCCACACCCGGCTCCTCGCCGATAGCACACTCCATAAACTGGTCATCATTCAGATGGTTCGAAACCCTTGTCTTCGGAGTAGCCTTCATCGTCCCCCTCCAAGTTCTGCCCTGATCGCCATCACCGCCCTGCGAAGATGCGTCTTCACCGTATTCACCGGCATCCCAATCGTCTTCGAAATCTCATCCAGCTCCATCTCTTCAGAAAACTTCAGCAGAAACACCCGCCGCTGGTTCACCGAAAGCCCCTTCAGAGCCTCCTGCACCCGCCGCGTCCGCTCTTTCACCAACAAAATCGTCTCCGGAGAAGACGCGCCGCTCGGCAGAAAAGATGCAAGCTCCGCGATATCAATCGCCTGCGCCCGAGCCTTCCGCCAGAACTGAAACTTCTTCGTCCGCAGCTGGTCCCGAATCAGATTATTCGCAATGCTGAACAGCCAGGTGCTCACCGAGCAGTCGCCCCGAAAGCTCGCCCGCCCCTGGTACGCCTTCAGAAAACACTCCTGCGTAATCGTCTCCGCAAGGTCCTCATCGCCCAGAGAAAATGCGACGTACCGCTGAAGTCTCGTTCGGTAGAGCCTCACCAGCGTGTCGATATCTTCCAGTTCAGCGATGAAATTCACCTGACGTCTCAGGTGAATCATAGATGCATCAATAGCAATGTGCATACACGCTAAAAGACGTGTTTTTCGGGCCCAAGGGTTACTCTCCCACATAAATTTCCCCAGCAAAATCCCCCATAAGCACCACCCCAACCCACCGCCTTTCTCTGCGATCTCCGCGCCCCTCCGCGCCCTCCGCGTCCGTCTTTCCTAAACCCCAAACCCCCAAACCTCCTGCACCGTCCGATACAAAATCTGCTCCCTATCCCGAGCCGGCAAATAATCCAAATGATCCCGATACAACGCCACCGCCTGCCCATAAGAAAGCTTGCTCAAAGAAATAGGCCAATCCGTTCCCCACATCAACCGCGAAGCCCCAAAAGCACTAACCAGACTCTTCACCTGCTCCACCATATCCGCATAAGGATAACCCTCCTTCGACAGCGACCACATATGCGAAATCTTCACAAACACCTTCGGGTACCGAGCCAACCCAAGCAACATCTCAAGCTCCTTCGGTTGAGAAGGCCCAACATCCGCCATATGATCGATCACCACCTGCAACCCCGTGTTCGCCTTGATCAACCCCTCCACATCCCCAATCCGACTCCCCGGAATCAGCAGCGTCATCGGCACCTTCAACTCCGCGCACCGCCCCCAAAGCCCCGGCATCAAAGGCCCCCGAATCCAGTCCCCGCCCACCCCCGCACCCGGACTCAACCGCACCCCATGAAACCCATCCTTCTCCGTCAACCGAGCCAGCTCATCCGGAGCCGCCGAACTCTGCGGATCAACCCGGCAAACCCCCTTGAACATCCCCGGATACCGCCGCAGCACATCCGCCAGATAACGATTGTCCCAACGGTAGTGAATCACCTGCACAATCACCGTCCGCACCACCCCATTCGCCTTCATCAACTCCAGCAGCATCTCGACCGAAGCATCCTCCGCCGGAGGCCTAGCCCCCTCCGCAAAAGGAAACGCCGCATCATGCTTCCACACATGCACATGCGAATCAATCAGCGGAACCGCACCCGAGCCCCGTTGCCCAAGCGCCCGCGCAATCGGCACAGCCAGCGATGAAGCCACAAAACGTCGTCGAGTAAACATAACTAGAGTCATCTCCAAATACCGGGTGCCCCATGTCAGACAGTTTCAAGTCTGACGTGGGGTTACTCACTTCAAGGCCATTGGAGGCCAGGCGACTCAGAGCCATCTCCCATCGGTGCAGAACACCTTATACGGGCTGAAGGCCCGACCTATACCAGCCCAGGGCGAACCGGGGTCCCCGGTGAGCGTTCTTTGCTCACTGGGGTGGGGAAGCCCTGGGTTTCCGCACAAACGACCCGAGCGCTGTAAGCGCGCACTATACAACTTCGCCAAGACCGCCCTAAGTAATCGGAGCAGGATTAAACAAAGCAAACTCATTATGCAGCCCCCAATGATCCGCCCAAGTCTCCTTCCGCCCACTAGCCACATCCAGAATCATCCGAAAGATCGCCTCCCCCACCTCTTCAATCGTCTCCTTCCCCGAAGCAATCGTCCCCGCATCCACATCAATCAGATCGCTCCACCGCTCCGCCAGCGCCGTCCGTGAAGCCACCTTAATCACCGGCACCATCGCCAGCCCATACGGAGTCCCACGCCCCGTCGTAAACACATGCATATTCATCGCCGCCGCCAACTGCAGCGTCCCGCACACAAAATCGCCCGCCGGAGTAGCCGCAAACACCAGCCCCTTCGTCTTCACCCGCTCCCCCGGCCCATACACCCCGCGTATCGTCGTAGTCCCCGCCTTCGCAATCGACCCCAGCGCCTTCTCCACAATATTCGCCAGCCCACCTTGCTTATTTCCAGGCGTAGGATTCGCACTCCGATCCACACCACCGCGCCCCAGGTAAGCGTCATACCAATCCATCTCGCGAATCAAATCCCGCGCCACCTTCTCATCCGCCGCCCGAGCCGTCAGCAGATCAATCGCATCCCTTACCTCCGTCACCTCCGAAAACATCACCGTAGCCCCCGCCCTCACCAGCAGATCCGCCGCATACCCCACCGCAGGATTCGCCGTCACCCCCGAGAAAGCATCGCTCCCCCCACACTGCAACCCCACCACCAGATCAGCCGCCGGCCGCGTCACCCGCCGCCGAGCATTCAACTGCACCAGCCGAGCCTCAGCCATCTCCACGATCGCCGCCACCATATCGCCAAAACTATGGTGCTCGTCGTCCTGCAGCCTTACTACGTAAGGCCCAGTAGAAAGCACCGGCAGCGAACTACTCGGCAGCATCACCAACGGCTGCATCTTCTCGCAACCCAAACTCACCACCATCGGAGCCCCACCCAGGTTCGGATTCAAACTCAAATTCCGCAACGTCCGTATCGGAATCTCCGACCCCGGAGCATCAATCGCAATCCCGCACCCATAGTTATGCGTTATCGCAATCACATCATCCACATTCGGATACTTCGGCAGCAGCTCAGCCTTAATCTTCTTCACCGCATAATCAACCGTCGCCGCCACACACTGCACCGTAGTGCTGATCCCCAAAATATTCTTAGTCCCCACCGACCCGTCATCATTCACAAACCCCTCAAACGTAAACCCACTCAACAAATCCGGGTGCCCCATGTCAGACAGCTTCACGTCTGACGTGGGGTTTTTCCCCACCACCAACCCCTCCTCCAGCTTCCTCAAATTCGGAGCCGCCGGAGTCGTCAGCATCCCCTCATGCACCCAACTCCCCGCCACCAAATCCTGTTCCGCCCGCCCAATCACCACCCCATACCGCACCACCGCCTCACCCCACGCAATCGGCACCAGCGCCACCTTATGCGCCTCCGGAATCGCCTCCACCAACACCAGCCCCGACTCAAACCGAGTCCCCGCCGCCAACCCACCCTCATTCACAATGATCGCCACATTATCCGCCGCATGAACCCGCACATAAAGCGGCCGCAACTCCCCAGCCTCACTCATACACTCCCCCTTCCCACTCATCCCATTCTCTACCCAACCACCTTCCCGGGTGGCCCATCCTTTGCAGCTTCATCGCAAAGGGTGGGTTGCCGTTGTTTTTGCCGTTGCCTGTTTTCCTCCACCCAACCCCAACCCCGGGTGCCCCACATCTCGATTCTGAGATGTGGGAATGAACACCCTTTCCCACTTTGGCCTTTGCCTTAGCTCGTTACTCATTACTCATTACTCGTTACTGGTTCACAAATCGCCTTTGCCCTTCTCCGCGTTCTCCGCGCCCTTCTCCGCGCTCTCCGCGTCCGTCCTCGCAAACCCCCGTCCTTACAGGCGAATCCTCACCCCCAAACTATTTTTCACGCTTTTACTCAGCAAAATCTCATGTCAAGCCCCCAAACACCACCAAAAACGCAATAACTCCAACCACATCAACAAGATAAAACTTTCCCCAAAGCGGTTTTTAGTTATGGTCAATCCTATATAATTGAACTAGAGATCAAGAAAGCCCCGGCAACACGCCGGGGCTTTTTCTGTCCCTCATGAAGCCGTCGTCACTAAGTCGTTTGTTTGTAGGAATTTAGCCGTAAGCCCCATGGTTGCACATATTTAGCGAGGCCAATTTCGCTATCTATTGCAACCATTGGACTTTTAACCACCAACCCCCCGGGGGGGTACCCCCCTCAGAAAGGACCAAAAAGAACTACAAAAGCTTCCCATCCACAACCCGCGAAAGCCCCAACGGATTCTCAGCCTGCAAAGCCTCCGGCAACAATCCATCCGGAAAGTTCTGATAGCAAACCGGCCGCAGAAACCGCTCAATCGCCATAGCCCCAACCGAGGTCACGCGGCTATCCGAAGTAGAAGGAAAAGGTCCACCATGCACCATCGCATACGAGACCTCAACTCCAGTTGGAAAGCCGTTCACTAAAATCCGCCCAGCCTTCCGCTCCAGAATCGGAAGCAACCGCTGAGCCAGCCCGAGGTCCTCATCCGCAAGATGAAGCGTAGCCGTAAGCTGCCCTTCCAGAGATTCCGCCACCGCGAACATCTCCGCCTCATTCTTGCAGCTAACCAGCAGCGAAGTCGGTCCAAAGACCTCTTCGCCCAGCTCAGCCGAAGCCAGAAACGCCTGCGCAGAAGTAGCAAACAGCATCGCCTGCGCAGAACAGTCACCATTAGCGGAAGCCTTGCCTTCCGCGACATGCTGAACTGATTCGTGCCCGCGCAACTTAGCGGTTCCCTCCGCATAAGCCTTGCGAATGCCGCTGTTCAGCATCGTGCCCGGATTCGCCGCCTGCAGCGCAGCAGCAGCAGCAGCCGAGAACTGTTCCAGAGCAGGACCAGCAATCCCGACCACGATCCCAGGTTTGGTGCAGAACTGACCAACCCCAAGCGTGGCCGAATCAACCAGACCAGCAGCAATCGCACCACCCCGAATCTCCAGCGCTTCAGGCAGCACGAACACCGGATTCGTACTGCTCATCTCCGCGAACACCGGAATCGGAACCGGCCGCGCAGCCGCAGTCGCAACCAGCGCCAGTCCACCGCGCCGCGACCCGGTAAACGCAACCGCCTGAATCGCAGGATGCTTCACCAAAGCTTGACCAACAGCATTGCCGTTCCCAACCAGCAACGAGAAGACACCTTCAGGCAGCCCGCAATCCGCAACTGCCTTCTGGATAACTCTCCCAACCAGCTCCGAAGTCCCAGGATGCGAAGGATGCGACTTAGCCACCACCGGACATCCAGCCGCAAACGCCGCAGCAGTATCACCACCACCAACCGAGAAAGCGAGAGGAAAGTTACTAGCCCCAAACACCGCAACAGGACCAACAGGAACCTTCCGCGACCGAATATCAGGCCTCGCAGCAGGCTTCCGCTCAGGCAGCGCCGAATCAACCGTAACGTTCAGCCATCGCCCTTCGCGAACGATCGAAGTAAACAGCCGCAACTGCCCGCAAGTCCTGCCACGCTCTCCCTCGATCCGAGGACGAGGCAGACCAGACTCAGCGATCACACGCTCAATCAGCTCATCGCCCAGGTCCAGAATCCCCTGCGCAATCGCCTCCAGCAACTGCGCACGCGCTCTCCAGCGGAGCAGCACGAAACGCATCGAACGCCGCAGCAGCCAGCACGCAGGCCTTGTCCACATCGCTGACCTCCGCGCCACCGAACGCAGGCTCCATCTCCTCGCCTGTAGCAGGGTTAGTAGCGCGAGTCGAGCCATCAAGCCCGCGCGCGCGGCTCGCTCCAATAAGTAGATCTCCAGTAACAGGCATGAGTTCGAATCCTCTAAAGGGTTAGATGGCAGCCGGCGCTCCGCCGACCTCTTCCGGAGTAAGCCGCCGAATCGGCCCAACGATAAACGCAAAGCTGGCAATCGCCATCAGTGCAGTAACACCAACATAGATTAGCGCCAACCGATAAGATCCGGTCCGCTGAACCAGATAACCGATAACCAAAGGAGTAGTGATGCCGGCAATGTTGCCGAAGAAATTGAAGACACCACCATTCAGCCCGACCATTCCGCGAGGCGAAGTGTCGGAGATCACGGTCCAGCCCAGCGCGCCGAAGCCCTTGCCAAAGAAGGCCAGCGACATCAGCAGCAGAATCTCCCACTGCGCATCGACGACATTACAAAGCATCATGCACATCGCCAGCGCCATACCCGCAATAATCGGAGCCTTCCGCGCAAAGGTCAGTGAACGGCCGGCGCGCAGAAGACCATCCGAAGTAATACCACCAAGCACGCCGCCAATCGAACCACAAAGGGCAGGCAACGCGGCAGCAAAGCCAACCTTGGTGATCGACATATGCCGAGCCTGGCTAAGGTACAGAGGAAACCAGGAGATGAAGAACCACGTGAGAGTGTTGATGCAGAACTGGCCGATATAGATCCCGACCAGCATGCGACTCCCAAGCAGTCCACCGATGGCCTTCCAGGTGATCTGGTTGCCGGAGTCGCGAGTAGCCGACCCGATCACGCACAGGCCCCCACCATCCTCAATGGTTGCGATCTCTGCGCTCATTGATGCGCGGATGAGACTTAACGTCGTAAATAACCTTCCACCAAAGAAGGAAGAGCAGGAACCCAAGAAGACCGAGAAGCCAGAAGCACTCCTTCCAACCGAAGTCCTTAGCAACCCAGCCCATCAGCGGCCCGAAGATCATAAGCGCAGAGTACTGCGAGGAGTTGAAGATAGCGGATGCAGTACCACGCTCGGTCGCTGGAAACCACGCAGCAACGACACGCCCATTCCCGGGAAACACAGGTGATTGAGCCAGGCCGGAGAGCAGTCGCAGACCAAAGATGGTAACGAACGCAGCAGCGCCAGCAAGAAATCCCGCGAAGCCGACCAACGCAGCAAGGATGGACCAAAGCAGAATGCTGATTCCGTAGACGCGCTTAGTACCAAAGCGGTCGAGCAGCCAGCCGGAAGGCAGTTGCGCAGCCGCATAGGTCCAACTGAAGCCGGAGAGAATATAAGCCAGCTTAACCGGCGTAAGGTGCAGATCGTGAGTAAAGGCAATCCCGGCAATCGACAGCACAACGCGATCGCCATAGCTGAAAGCACTGACCAGAAACAGAGTCGCAACAATGCCGTAGCGAACATGCGTGGAAGCAGAGCGCGACGCGTCATCGAAGCCTCAACACTCACGAACGCCCAGCGATGAGCGTCTTGAGAGCAGCAAGCTCGTCCGGAGTAAGGTCAGTAAGCGGAGAGCGCACCGGTCCCGCATCGAAGCCAACGAGGCGCACTCCAGCCTTGACGATGGAGACCGCATATCCTTTGCGGCGGTCGCGAATATCGAGATAAGGAAAGACGAAGTCGCGCAGGCCCGTAGCAACAGCATCATGGTCGCGACGCCGCACCGCAGCATAGAAGTCCATCGCAAACTGCGGCAGGAAGTTGAAGATCGCCGATGAATACGTCGTCACGCCCATCTCGAGATAAGGCAGCGCGAAGGTCTCAGCAGTGGGCAAGACCACCAACATAGGTGAGGCGGTCGCCGAGGCGGTTGGAGATGCGAGTCATCAGCTCGAGATCGCCAACGCCATCCTTGAAGCCAACGAGGTTCGGGCAGAGATCGCACATGCGCGCAAGCGCAACGTCTTTAACGATTGCGTTATCGCGGTTGTAGACGATCACGCCAAGGTGCGTGGAGTCGCACACAGCCTTCACGTGAGCGATGAGGCCTTCGGAGTCTGCATTGACGAGGTAAGGCGGAAAGAGCAGCAGACCATCAGCTCCTGCGACCTCCGCAGCCTGAGCAAACTGGATCGCCATCGCCGTGCCGTAGCCGCAACCGGCTAGCACCGGGACTTTACCCGGCGACCTCAGCGACCGCAGCTTTGACGACGACAGAGAACTCATCGAGGGTGAGCGAGAAGAACTCGCCTGTGCCTCCGGCGGCGAAGAGACCCGCTGGTTTGTAGCCGAGCATCCAGGCAAGATGCTTGCGGTACGAGGCTTCGTTGAACGCGCCATCGGCGGTGAAGTGGGTAACAGGGAAGGAGAGCAGCCCTGCACCGATTGTCTTTGCGAGATGTTGTGGATCCATCTAAGTCCACCGCTTCTTCGAGGAATGATTCGACGTAAACAACTATAGCTAACTCACGGCGTGTGCAGCGGATCGAGGTCGAGGCTCTTCTCGCCGCTGAGGATCTGCTCGGCAGAGAGGCCAGCGAATGGAAGCGTCCAGAAGCTCGACCATGTGGAACGCCGGCATGGCTCTCTCGCCGCGGCGGCGCAGGCCGCTCATGAGCTGCAGCAGGCAGCCGGGATTGGCGGAGACGACCGCCTGCGAGCGCGTGTCGAGCAAATGGCCGACCTTGCGGTCGCCGAGCTCCTGCGCGGGCTCCGGCTGCAGCAGGTTGTAGACACCCGCAGAGCCGCAGCAGAGTGACGACTCGGCGATCTCTGCGACCTCGAGCTGCGGAATCTTGGCGAGCAGGTCGCGCGGCTGCTGGAAGATGCCTTGCGCGTGACGCAGGTGGCATGCGTCGTGATACGCGACGCGCATGGGCAGCGGATTGCGCGGCGCGATAGAAGGAAGTTCGCAGAGGATCTCGGTGATGTCTTTGCACTTTGCGGAGAAGGCGGCGGCACGGGGAGCCCATTCGGGGTCGTCGCGGAGGAGGTGGCCGTACTCCTTCATGGTGGAGCCGCAGCCTGCGGCGTTGATGACGATGGTGTCTACGTTGGCGGCCTCGAAGATGGCGATGATGTTGCGCGCCATTGCGGCGGCCTGCTCTTCGAGGCCGGAGTGGACCATCAGGGCTCCGCAGCAGGGCTGGTCCTCGGGCGTGATGACCTCGCAGCCTTCAGCGGCGAGGACTCGTGCGGTGGCGGCGTTGACGTGGGAGAAGAAGACCTGCTGGACGCATCCGCTGAGCATGCCGACTCGGCGACGCTTCGCTGTAGTCGGTGCGACACGCTCCGGCATTCTCCAGCTGAAGTCGTGCGGGAACCGTCGGGTAGGAGCGATTCCATCGCCGCGAATCGTTTGGGGACGAGATTGAGCAGGCCGGAGGCGCGGACGAGAGATTGCAGGCCGGAGCGTTGATAGAGGAAGAGTGGTGCAGCCATGAGGCGCAGGCGCGCGGGATGCGGGAAGGTGGCGAAGAGGAGTTTGCGGAAGAGGGAGTCGGCGGTGGTGCGGGGGATGTTGCGCTCTACCTGTGCGCGGGTGTCTTCGATGAGCTTGTTGTACTGGACGCCGGAGGGGCAGGCGGTCATGCAGGCCATGCAGCCGAGGCACTGGTCCATGTGGGTGCGGAAGTTCTGGTCGAGGGGGGCTTCGCCCTGGGAGGCTTTGGCCATCATGTAGATGCGGCCGCGGGGCGAGTCCATCTCCTCGTTCCAGAGGACGTAAGTTGGGCAGGCGGGGAGGCAGAAGCCGCAGTGGACGCAGTCGGCGAGGAGCTCTTTTTCGGGCGCGTGATGCGGGTCGAAGGAGCTGGGTTTCGCGGGTTGGATCTTGGTCAGCATGCTTGTTAGTGGTGGTACCCCCTCCCCCTATTTTGGACAAAGTCTAGTAGGGATTGGGCTTAGCCCGACTGCGGGTTCATCTTCAGGTTATACCCTTGTTAGGATGGGGTGTTTTGAGGTGGGTTTTGTCAAGTTAAGGTGGTTAGATTCCTCCGGGGAAGCGGCCGGGGTTTAGGGTTCGGTTGGGGTCGAATTGGTGCTTTACGGCTTGCATGAGGGGATTGGATTTATCAGTACCCCACGGTGGGGTGGGATCGTCAGCAGAGCTTGAGGAAATCTGGCGGATGGTCATGGAGCTTGTATCGGTGTCGACATGGAGGCTGCGAAGAGCTGTGTAGTCCTTTTCTACGTTCGGGAAGGCGGCATAAATGAGGCCGAGAGATTGTGCGACGAGACTCCCGCCCAGGCGGACGATGTAGTCGGCGAATTGAGGCACACCTGTCGGCAGCATCGCGATTTTTACGACAATTCCGCTTATTGGAGAGGAGAGATCCGCCGGCGGTCCAGACTTCGTCCGAAGCCGATTCCAGCTGGAGTCCGGCGGCTTCGGTCATCGTTTGGAGGATGTCGGCTTGTTTGGCTTCGGGGTGGGCGTTGAGTTGGATGTCGAGGTGGAAGCCGTTTGCGTCGCCGCGGAGTTGGAGGGCCTGTGTTAGGAGGTGGCTGGCGCGGATCTCTGCCATGAGTGGCGCGAGTTGCGCGGCTTGTGGGGCGGAGACGGTGAAGGTTTGCGGGTGTTGAGGTAGGGGGTGGAGGCGGAAGGTGGCTTCGGTGATGATGGCGAGGGTGCCGAGCGAGCCGGTGAGGAGCTTGCAGAGGTCGTAGCCGGCGACGTTTTTGACGACCTTGCCGCCGGTGCGGGCGATGGTGCCGTCGGCGAGGACGATGGTCATGCCGATGACGAGGTCGCGGAGCGAGCCGTAGCGGTGGCGGAGGGCCCCGGAGTCGTTGGTGGCGAGGATGCCGCCTACGGTGGCGCGTTCGGGCCAGAGGGGATCGAGGGCTACGAACTGGCCGTGCTTTGCTAGGGTCTGCTGCAGTGTGGCCCATGTGCAGCCGGCTTGTACGGTGCAGGTCAGGTCTTGCCAGGGATGTTCTATGACTTGGTTTAGTCGGGTTAGTGAGAGGTGGATGTTTGTTTTAGTGGGATTGCCCCAGGTTTGTTTTGTTCCTCCGCCGATGGGCGTGACGGTGAGGGCGTTTTGGTTGGCGTAGCGGAGGATTTCGGAGATTTGTTGGGTGTTCGCGGGGGAGACTTCGATTGGGTCCATTTCAGGACGTACGTGTTCGGGGCCGGTGATGGCGGTTAGGTGCTCGGCGATGTTTGTGGTGGTGGTCATTTGAATTTATTGCGGCGCGGTAAGAGAGCGTGTCCCGGGGGCTAAAGCCCGATTTTGTGGTGGGTTTGAGTGTCCAGGCTAAAGCCTGGACCTATCTCAGAAGCAAAAGCAAGAACAAAAGCAAGAACAAAAGCAGATTCCTCCGCTACGCTGCGGAATGACAAATAAAGGGGCAACGACAAGAACAATGGCAACGATGATGGCTTTGATGAAGTGGTGAGGGGCGGGTTTGCGAAGTTGCGGTCGGCATTAGAAGATCTCCGCTATGCCGCTGGTTTCGAGGTTGTGGGGGACGTAGGCGCCGCGGCTGCGTTCGCCGCAGAGGCGGGGTGTGGGGAAGAGTTTTTCGGGGTTGGAGATGTTGTGGGGGTCGAAGGCGTGGCGGACGCGTTGCATGGTTTCGAGGTCGGGGGTGGCGTACATGTAGGACATGCTGCACTGCTTCTCGCGGCCTACGCCGTGCTCGCCGGTGATGGAGCCGCCGGCGTCGACGCAGACCTCGAGGATGCGCATGGAGAGGTTGATTGCGCGTTCTTCTTCGCCGGGGTTGTCAGCGCGGTAGAGGACGATGGGGTGAAGGTTGCCGTCGCCGGCATGGAAGACGTTGGTGACGCGCAGGTTTTCGGCAGCGGCCATAGCGGCGATCTTTTCGAGGACGGCGGGGAGCGTGGTGCGGGGGATGACTCCATCCTGCACGATGTAGTGCGACGAGAGACGTCCGGCGGCGGCGAAGGCGGCCTTGCGACCCTTCCAGATGAGGGCGCGATCCTGCGCGTCGATGGCGAGGCGCGTCTCCCATGCTCCGTTGTTCTTTGCGAGCGCGATGACGGCGGCCATCTGGAGGTCGACTTCGGCTTTCGGTCCGTCGAGTTCGATGAGCAGCAGAGCTTCGCAGACCGGGTAGTTCGGATGGACGGCGGCTTCGGCTGCTTGAATGGCGAGGCGGTCCATGATCTCCATCGCGGCGGGTAGCTGGCCGGCGGCGATGACGTCGGAGACGGTCTGTGCGGCGGCGGCAATGGTGTCGAAGGCGGCGAGGATGACCTGCACAGTCTCGGGTTTGCGCAGGATGCGCAGGGTCATCTCTGTAGCTACGCCGAGTGTGCCTTCGGAGCCGATGAAGACGCCGAGCAGATCGTAGCCGGGGGCGTCGGGGGTCTTGCTGCCGAGGGTGACGATCTCGCCGGTGGGCAGGACGACGGTCATCTCGAGGACGTGGGTGGTGGTGAAGCCGTACTTGAGGCAGTGGGCTCCGCCGGCGTTCTCTGCGACGTTGCCGCCGATGGTGCAGACGGTCTGCGAGCTGGGGTCGGGCGCGTAGAAGAAGCCCTGCGCGGAGACGGCGGCGGTGACGTCGGAGTTGATGACGCCGGGCTGCACGGTGATCTGCTGGTTGGGGAGATCGATGTTGAGGATGCGGTTCATGCGGGCGAAGCTGATGACGACGGAGCCTTCAGCGGGAAGCGCTCCGCCGCTGAGTCCGGTGCCGGCTCCGCGGGCGACGAAGGGGATGTTGTGCTGCGCGCAGATGCGGACGATGGCCTGCACCTGCTCGGTGCTGCGCGGGAGGACGACGGCGCCGGGCATGGTGCGGAAGGCGGTGAGGCCGTCGCACTCGTAGGTCTGGAGCTGGTTGGGCGCGGTGATGAGGCCGGTGGGCTGGCCTTTGCTGTCGCGATCGACGGCGTTGCGGAGAGCATCGAGGATGGATGGGGTCAGCATAGGCACAGGGCTACTGATTAATAGTAAGGACTTTTAAGAAACGGTGCCGGGCGAGCTGCTTTACAGCCGAACGTATGCGTAGAGCATCACCTCGACGCCGACCACCATGGCGAGCGCGATGCTGTGACGAAGCGTGAAGCGGAAGAGTCGCGACTGCTCGGAGTCGGACATGTTGGTGGCTGCGGCGGCTACGGCGATGGTCTGCAGGCTGATCATCTTGCCCATCACTCCGCCGGCGGAGTTTGCTGCTGCGATGAGTATTGGGCTGAAGCCGAGGCGTGTTGCGCTGACGACCTGCAGGTTTCCGAAGAGCGCGTTGGCCGAGGTGTCGGAGCCGGTGAGGAAGACGCCGAGCCAGCCCATCAGCGGGCTGAAGAAGGGGAACATCACGCCGGTGGCGGAGAAGGCGAGGCCGAGGGTGCCGGTGGCTCCGCTGTAGTTCATCACGAAGGCCATGGCGAGCATGGAGGCGACGGTTATGGTTGGGCGGATGAGTTTGTGGGCAATGGATTTTATTACGGCGAAGAAGTCCGCCAGGCTCATCTTCGAAAAGAGGGCCGAGAGTATTGACGCGAACATGCACGCGGTTCCGGAGGCGGAGAGCCAGTTGAGGTTGAAGACGGCGGCGTAGCGGACGGCGGTCTGGACTACGGGTGGCGTTCGGATGATCTCGTTGTGCAGGCCGGGCCATGGGAGCGCGACGGAGGCTTTGTTCAGGAGAGCGAGAATCGGCGGGTATCCCCACGCGAGGACGAAGAGGACGAGAAAGCCGTAGGGCATCCATGCGAGCCACAGCTGGCTGCGCGTGTGCGTGCGGTGCGTGATGCTGCCGAGAGAGGCGAGGTGGAGGGACTCGTCGGTGACCTTCATTCGGGCGTTGCTGCCCGGCGTCCAGAAGCGCAGCAGCAGGACGAGTCCGCCCATGGCTGCGAGGGAGGCGATGATGTCGGTGAGTTGCGGGCCGACGTAGTTTGAGACGAGGAACTGGAAGATCGCGAAGGCTCCGCCACTGACCAATACTGCGGGCCATATCTCGAGCGTTGCGGGAAGACCGCTGGTGACGAGGATCAAATACGTTGGCAGGAAGAGCGAGATTGGCGCGCAGATTCTGCCGACGCTTCCGCTGAGCTGATTGAGCGGGAGGCCGGTGATTCCGGCGAGCGTGATAACCGGGATGCCGATGGAGCCGAACGCGACTGGCGCGGTGTTCGCGAGCAGGCAGACGGAAGAGGCGTAGAAGGACGAGAAGCCGAGGCCGACCATCATCGCTGCGGCTACGGCGACCGGAGTGCCGAATCCAGCGCAGCCCTCGATGAAGGCACCGAATGCGAAGGCGATGAGCAGCGCCTGCATGCGTCTGTCGGAGGTGATGCTGCCGATGGACTCTTTGATGACCTCGAATTTGGCGGTCCTCACGGTGATCTCGTAGAGGACGAGGGCCCAGAAGACGATCCAGGAGATGGGGAAGATTCCGAAGCATGCACCGTAGGCGGCGGAACTGAAGACGTGTTTGGCCGACATGCCGTAGCCAATCGACGCGAGTACCATTGCGGCGATGAGGCCGGAGAGCGCGGCCACCCATGCGGGCTTGCGCATGGCTGCTAGAAGAAAGAGCAGCAGCAGCGTGGGTATGGTCGCGATGAGAGCGGAGACGCCCAGGCCCTGACCGAAGATGAGATAACTCTGTGGCCAGCCGGGCATCACGAATCAGACCTCAGGAGCATGCGGAGCCTCGTCAATGGTTCAGGGATGTGTTGCGTGCCACTCGTCATATTGCTTGAGGGCTTCGCGCGGCGCGATACCGTACCAGGCGTAGCCGTTGCGGCGTTCCACGGATATCTCGGTTACCTTATCGTGGATGGTCTTGTCGCGGTCGCCGAAGAGCGGGCGGTCGATGCCGATCTCGTAGTAGCGGGCCCAGATGAGGCCGGCTCCAGGTGTTGGGACCATATCGCGTCCGCTGGGTGTGGGCTTCCAGACTGCGTCGTGGATCGCTACTTTCTTGAGCCATGTGATGCCTGAGTTGACCGCGGTAATCTCCGCTGCTGTGGGGTGAGGCAGTGCCATGAGGAAGAGGAGGATGCCCGAGCTCTCACCCGCGGAGACGGCAGGCATCTCGTAGTTGCGCGCGGAGGCGGGCTTCATTGTGAGTGGGTCGTACTGCTGGATCCACGCAGTGCGCGTGCCGGCGACGGCGATCTGTGTGGCGAGGATGCATTGGATGCCGCGCTGGACGCTGGCTGCGGCACGCTTGCGGACTTCGGCAGGGACGAAGGCGTATTCATCATGGCCGTCGGCGGAGGCTTGTAGGAGCTCCATCACTTGAATCATCGCGTCGTCGTTGTAAGTGATGCCGTCGTGATAGCCGCCGGCCAGAGGCCATATCTGTGGCCAGCCTCCGTTGGGGTATTGGGCGGAGAGAAGGTAGTCGATGCCGTGCAGGAAGGCTGCGCGATATTTTGTGCCGGCTGCTCCGGTCGCAGTGGCTATCTTCGCGAGATAGTGGAGCTGCGTGATGGTGGCGTCGTTGTCGATCGTGCCGACGTAGCCCCAATGGGAGTCGCTTACTCGGCCGAAATCATCTGGGGTGACGAGGCTGGCCGTGGCGTCGGGGCCTGCCATGTAGGGCTGGCCGGGCTGGCGCGGGGTCTTGCTCATGTCGATGTTCTTGCTCCATCCTCCGGAGGGGGTTTGGAAGGAGAGAACCACGTCGGCGATGTGGGCCGCTTCGGGGCCGGCGTACCAGGCTGCGTCCTTGTTGAGCGGGATGCTGCGGGCGTTCGAGCCGTGAGGCGGGAAGGGTTGTGTGGTGGAGCCGGTTCGTTGCTGCTCGGCTTGCAGGGTGTCTTTGTCGATCTGCATTTGATGCTGGGATTTCTCCAGGTATGCCTTCCAGGCAGCCTGTTGGTTGTGCGGGAGCGTCGCAATGCGCTCCGCCGTGACGGGTTGGGATGGCGGGTTCGTCCCGACGACAGAGGCCCCAGTGCAGGCCGCTCCGAGCACTAATAACACCATGAGATGAAGAGGTAATGTTGGCAGACGCACCTGGCGCTCCTCTCTATAGCTTCCACGCTTGAAAGATTTCGCGACGAGATCGATTGTGCTTTTTCGTACAGAGACACGATACCAGTCTTTATGCAGCCGACCGATGAACGTGGCCTTTAGGTCCTTTTGGCGAGGCGATATCAGGGCTTGTGAGGCAGCGTCATGACCGGGTTTTCGTTGAAGAAGTTGACCGGGCGGATGAGAAAGTCGTGCCACATCGTGGGCATTACAGGCCAGTCTTCTACGCGAACTGCGTGGTGGAATCCGAGCGTGTACCAGGCTACGATATCGGTGTTCTCGATGGGGCGGTTCGCCTTGGTCCACGCAGGCAGGCCCTCAAGGCCCTTGCTGCTGGTCACGTACATGCCGGCTGCGTAGAGCTCGTCAGGCTTATAGGGCGTGACCCAGAGTTGATGCGCGGAGAACGCTCCGACCTGCTGTGCGGGATCGTCCGGCGAGACAAACGAGACCGCCGTTGCTCCGGGCATAATCTCGTAGCCGGTGGAGTGGCCGAGCTTGTCGTGCTCGGTTGAGCTAATGAAGTTCCACATCGCAGGCTTGCGCAGATCAATGTCCAGGATCCCATCCTTTTCATTTTGCGCAATCGATGACTCTACCGCCCAGATGCTGGTGCGCGTGCGCGCCTTGATCTGTTGTGGCACCAGGCGATCGATCATCAAGCTGTTGTTCGGCCCGTCGACGTCGAGGTCGAGTCGGTAAGAAAAATAGTGGTCGTGATTCACTGCAACCGTGTTTGGAGCGACGAGTGTGCCGAACGACGGCTTGTTGATCCCGCCACCGCCATCGTGCATCGGAGGGACCGAAGTCTCATTGACGCTCTTCGTTTCGACGATGCCGGTCGCTCCTACTGCGACACGAATCGTTCCGTCCTGCTGGAAGATCCAGTCCATCACGTAGTCGTAGTTGCCGATGACGGCGGCGGTGCGCAGCACCAGTTCCCTGCTGGGCCGCCCGTTGATCGTATTGTTTTCGAAGTGGCGCCACGCAGGATTGTCTGTAACTCGCTCGAACATGCACGCCGCCTGCGGTTTTCGTATCGGCCCTGCGTGGTCGGATGGAGCGTAGCTGGCGAAGTACTCTGCAGTCTCGGGACAGTCGTCAGGGCCGAGCGGCTTGGTGAGGCCACCCAGCAGAAACTCTCCGGCGTCGAGAAAGGCTCGCGAGTTCCAGCCCTCTTCGGGATCCATGTAGGGGACGTACATCTCTGAGAGCGAGCCTTCGTACATGATGGAGCGCAGCCTGTCGCCGTCCTGGTAGTGGACGAGGTTCACGACCGCTCCGACTCGCTGATCGAGACGGAAACGGAAGTGCCAGTTCTGCCAGCTCACCTCGCCCTTGTTGATCTTGTACGCCGGGCCCATCGGCTGCATCGTGACGATCGGCGTGTAGCCTGCGCGTGGTGTCGCATCTGCCTCTTCGAAAGAAGTCGCGCCCGTTGGGACGGGGACGGGGCCGGTATCAACTACGTCGAGTACCTTCTTGGTCGTCACATTCGCAAGGATGTGAATGCCTTCAATCGTGCGGCCCCAGCTATGGTAGACGCCGCGCGAGTCGGTGCACTCTCCCCAGCCGATTCTTTGCCCGTCCTGCTCGGGAAAGACCCTGAAGGATAGCGGCCCAGCGCCGCAGTTCACCGTGGAGAGGTCAGTAATCCCGCGAGCCTTCAGCGCGGCAATCACGCGCGGATCTTTCTTGATCACCTCACCCAGCGCAGTAAATTCACCAGTAGCTATTGGAGCCTGCACGCCGGGCATAACGTTCCACGACTCAAGTTTCTGACCGCTGAGATCCACCCGCGCTTCGATCGTCTTGCCCTCGTCTTCGAGGATTACGTCGGCCTCGCGCGGGATCGGATCGCCCTCCTTCCACGCCAGCACTTTATCCTTCGCCGGCTCGCGCAGCAGCACGCTCGAGGTCAGCGTCTTCTCAGTCATGTGGCCGCTCTTCTGCAGCACATCATGAACAGTCCAGTATTCATCTGTTGTCAGGCCATCCAGAGGATGTTGCGGCACCTTGGATTGCGCCGACAATGTAAGCGGAAGAACGAGAGAAGCGAGCCAGAGCCGATAGTGGTAAGCCTTTATATTTCGCATAGATCTCCTCCCTGCTGGAACAAGTTGAGCACTCGAGATAAACCCTTACAGCGAGTGAAACGAAATCTTAGCCACGTCCGGCGTAGTCGCGATAGGCGATCAGGCCAAGATCGGGCACGCTCGTTGCCATCATTGCAGCACGCACGATGGCGCGCGACATCACAGTGGCTGCAATAGCACCGATTGCGCTGACGTCTGCAACGACGTTCGAAGTCCCGGTCGACATGGAGAAGATGGTGTCGCCATCGCCCATGGTGTGCACAGGGTTGATGGCTCTCGCATAACCGTCGTGCGCCATCTGCGCGATCTTCGTCATCTGCGTTTTGGTGAACTTTGCATTCGTGGCAACCACACCGATCGTCGTGTTCGCGCCACCCTGGATGACTACGCGATAGCCGCCCATCATCGCGGCCATGGAATCGCGATAGCCTTTGCCGTCTTCGCTGCGCGCGCCTGCAACTACCTTGCCAGTCTGCGGATTGATGACATCGCCGACCGCATTCACCGCAACAATCGCGCC
Organism: uncultured Acidobacteriaceae bacterium; assembly: GCA_963744125.1. GTDB lineage: Bacteria > Acidobacteriota > Terriglobia > Terriglobales > Acidobacteriaceae > Edaphobacter. Next base: position 98,254 of record CAVUSG010000001.1, read on the forward strand.
GACCACGATGCCCGTATCGCCAATCTTTGCGCTCGATGTACCGAGCCCTGACTTCATCGAGAACTTCGGGCCGAACATCTTGCCGATGGTCGCGCCCGCTCCGGCACCCACACAGCCCTCGGTCACCGGCCCCGTAGTTGCGGCGAGGCACGCCTTGTAGCCGGACTCTGCATTCGGACGAATCTTGAAGTTTCCAACGCCGAGGTCCATCAGGATTGCAGCCGGCACAATGGGCACGACTCCTAACTGACCGATCTTGTAGCCGGCCTTCTGCTCTTCCAGGTAACGCATCACGCCCGAAGCCGTGTCGAGTCCATAAGCGCTGCCGCCCGAGAGCACGATCGCGTTAACCTGCTGGACCTGATTTATTGGGGACAGCAGATCCGTCTCGCGCGTTCCCGGCGCAGAGCCGCGCACGTCGACACCTGCGGTTGCGCCCGCCTCGCACATCATCACAGTGCAACCTGTGGGGCGTTCCGTGTGCGTGAACTGGCCGACCTTCAGTCCCGGAACATCCGTAATCGATCCACCGGGAGGCAACAGGTGAGGGTCGAAATCGGGAGCGGCCCATGCCATCGAGGGCAGCGCGGCGGCCAGCGGAAGTCCCAGAAGATTGCGGTTGAATTCACGACGACGCATAATGAACTCCTTTCAACTGCGTAGAAAATGTGGCGACGCTACGCAGGAATTATCGCGCATCCGTACCCCCTGCGAACGCGAGATTATTCTGTGCTTCGCGCGGATAGATCAAACGAAAGCCGACCATCACTATCGCAGCCGTCGCAATCCCGATGGCTTGCGGAGAGAACACACCGACCCCCTGATTGTGTGTGAGCCGTATTGTAAGGACCGTCGCGGCAATTGCGCTGAGGATGCTGGAGATCGCTGCGGAGGAGAGTACGCGCCGCGAGTAAAGACCCGCCAGCACCGGCACAAAGAGTGATACAGCGATCAATCCATAGAAGATGCTGATTGCCGCAATAATCGAGGGCAATACTGACGCCAGCACTATCCCGATAACTCCTGCTCCGGCTGAGGTAAGGCGACTCACGACTAGCAGCTTCTTTTGCGAGACGGACGGGTTGAGAAACGTCTTGTACAGATCGACGGCCAGCGATGTCGACAACATAAAGAGAATCGCGTCGGTCGCACTCAGTTCCGCAGAAAAGATGGAGGCCAGCGTCCAAACGCCGAGCCAGCGCGGGAGCAAGGCCTTCATCGCCGCCGGCAGGGCAAGCTCAGGATTGGCGAGATGCGGAAGCGCCGCAAAAGCGCAGATGCCCAACACCGCCGGCACAAAGGCAAAGATTGCCTGCCCGATCGAGTTCATCCCGACGCCGAGACGCACCGCCTTCACGTCACGCGCACCGTAGATCTTCTGAACGAGACCAGGCGAGATCATGAATGAGGGAACGAGAATCGCAATCCAGGCGAAGACCTGCTTCGTGCCCGCGCCGACGATGTTGAACATTGCGTCTGATGCGGCGGGTGTCGCTTTTTGTGCGGACACCAGATCATGCACATGCGACCAGCCGCCCAACGCGTGAATCGCAAACGGAACCGCAAGCAACAGGCCCGACATGGTAACTGCCAGCTCGAACATATTCACAAACGACGAAGACATCAGCCCACCTGCGGTGCAGTAGACAATCGCGACAATCCCGCCGATGAGGCAACCCTCCCACTTTGGGATGTTCGCAACGGTGTAGAGGATCCACGAGACCGCGATGAGTTGCGCCGCAAGAATCGCGAGCGCGCCGCACCAGAAGAGAACCGAGATCATCGCCTTCACCGTCTTGCCGTAGCGGAACTCGAGGAAGTCGGGCAGCGTCGCGAGGTTGTGCTGCTTCGCCGTCGTCCACAGCTTAGGACCGAGAAATTGAGAGAGCAGCAGCGTGCCGATACTCGCCGAGCCGACCCACCACCAGGCCGACAGGCCGAAACGATAGCCCAGGCCCGTTGCACCGACGGTCGAGCCCGCCCCGATGTTGGCTGCGAGAAAGGTCGCGAAGATTCTGCCCGGCCCCAGGCTACGCCCGGCTACCAGAAAGTCGGAGGAATTCTTAACGCGGCGGCTGATGAACAGGCCGAGCGCCATCAGGAAGACGGAATAGAACAACAACGCTCCGAGGTAAAGGTTCATCGCTTTCCTGACGCTGCGGTCTCGGCGCCGAGCAGTTGTACGGCGGTCAGCGCCATCACCTTCGCAGCGTTCACTACATCCTCCACCCTGCAGTACTCGTCCGGCAGGTGCGCTTGATTCAGGATACCCGGTCCGTAGGCGATGCACTGCGCGACGCTGCCGATGCGCACGACGTGTTTCTGATCGTAGGTGCCGGGGCTGGCGGTCAGCTTCGGCGTGTTGCCGAATATCTTTTCAACGCTGCCGCTGATAGTTTTCACCAGATCGCAGTTCTCATCCGTCTGCACAGGGTGGACGATCATCAGGTCTTCGATGTTGTATTTGAAGTCGGGATTCTTCACCTGGAGGGCTTCGAGCATCGCGTGGATCTCGCCGCGAACGTCCTCGAAGGACTCCTCCGACAGGAAGCGGCGATCGAAGATGGCTCCCGAGCGATCGGCCACGCATGGGGTCTGCGTTCCCTCTTCCGGCTGTCCGCCGAAGACGGAGTTCACGTTGATGCTTGCGTAGCGGGAGCCGGGAGGCTCGACCGGAGCGGCCGTTTTGCGGGTCGCGAGTGCGGGCTTCAACTCATGGGTTACGTTGTGCAGAAAGTCCGCCATGTGGTCGATGGCGCTGACGCCGAAGTGCGGCATACATCCATGCGCAATGCGTCCGTGCGTAGTGATTTTGAACCAGTAGACACCACGATGACCAAGGCAGACGCGGTTTGCATCGGTGGGTTCGGTGATGATGACGTAGTCAGTTTTATCCTTGCCGATCCAACCTTGCTTCGCCATGTAGGCGACGCCCGCGAAGCCGCCGCTCTCTTCATCGACGCTGCCGCTCTGCTCCACCGTACCCAGCAGCCGCAGTCCTGCGCGGCGAATCGCTTCGATCGCAAAGATGGATGCCGCGATGCCGGCCTTCTGGTCGGAGACGCCGCGGCCGTAGAGCTTGCCATCGCGAATCTCAGCTGCGAACGGATCGACCGTCCAGTCACCGCCCACCGGAACGACATCGAAGTGTCCGTTGAAGTGGAGATTGGGGCGCGGCGTCGAGCCTTCCATGCGACCGAGCACGTTCATACGCGGATGCTGCGCGGTGTGTTCAGCCAATCCCTCGGCTGGAATGTAGTGTGTCTCATAACCAAACTGCTTCAGTTGTCTGCCGATCAACTCCGCGCCTGCAATGTAGTTCTCGCCCGGGGGATTCACCGTGGGGACACGCACCAGGTCCTGCAGAAACGAGATCATCTCGTCGCCAATCTCTTCAACGCCTCTACAAACAGATTCCTCAATCTTCGCCGGCATATCTTGTACAACCATAAACTGACCTCAGTGGGAAGCTATGAGAAGGCCTGGGGAGTGAAGTCTGACAATTCAGAATTCAAGAATCCGCCGCAAGCTTTTGCTCCCGGCGGATGTCACTCGTTACGAAGTTCAGAACGCAACCTTGACCCCCATCTGGATCACGCGCGAATCGTTGCCGACCGTGCTTGTGATCTGGCCGAAGGTGGTGGTCGTCGTCGGACTAAAGGATCCGCTCGGGTTAGAAAAATGAGCTTCATTGAAGATGTTGAACACCTCGAAGCGAAACTCGAACTGGTCACGATCGTTGAAGTTCAGCGACTTGAACACCGACATATCCGTCGTATTGAATCCCGGCCCCAGCACTGAGTTGCGAGATGCATTGCCGCTCTGGCTGTTGTCGACCAACGTCACGCCACCCATCACTACCGTTGGCAACGCAAAGCACGCAGTATTGAAGAAATGCTGGTTCGCTCCCGTCCCGGCCTGACGCCCGGCAAAAGAGTTCGGATTGCAGATCTGATTCGGGCGGAATGTGAGGGACTGTGCAGTCTCCGGTGCATAGGTCACCGAGAAGGGGCTGCCCGATTGGACCTGGAAGATGGTGTTGAAATTCCATCCACCCACGAACAGCCGCTCCATCATAGGCCGGCCGGCCAGCGTCGGGAACACATACTGCACGCTCATGACAAAGCGATTCCGCGCATCGTACAGCGATGGACCCCTCTCGCGCGCCACCGCTGCATCAATCGACGCCTGGTTACCGATGATTGCCGGAAGCACCGGACGCGAATCGCCACCGATATTCAACCCGGATGCGTTATCGATCGAATGGCTCCAGGTATAGGCAGCCGTGGCCTGAAGGTGATGGTAGCTGCGCAGTTGCACGTTGGCTTGTAGCGCGTTGTACCAAGATTTCCCATCCGAGAATGTTGGTCGCGTCAACCCGAACGACGGGAATGGCGACCCCGCATACCCCACAGATTTGTAAGCGTTGGCGCTAGTCACAGTGGAGCCGGTAAGAGCGATTGTGGTCGGATTCACTTCAATAAAGATTGGGATGTACTCGCCGCGCGTCCCCACATAGGCGACTTCGAGGCCCATCTGTCTCGTCAGCTGTTGCTGCACGCCTACGTTATATTGCTGCACCAATGGCGTTTTGTAAGAATGGGCGAGGCTCCAGCCGATAAAGGTCAGGCCGGGAGGGAAGCCTGGAGCGCCAACCGGAACCCCGGCATAAGGATTCGCAAAGTAAGCATCGGTCGGCACGCCGGAGTTCGAATAAAAATTGATCTGTTGAAGTGGCTGGAAAGGAGGCGCCAACGTCCCGTTCTGGAAAAAGGTTCCCTGCCCGGGAATAGAGTCATAAAACAGCCCCCACGCTGCTCTAATGCTGGTCTGCCCGTTCCCACGAGGATCGAAGATAATTCCCAGGCGAGGCCCCACGTTGGTTGTATCGGCGTTGTAGGTCGCGCGCGGAGTATTTACATCTCCCGGATACACCAGCCCAACCGGCGCGGTTGGCTGCACCGTAGACTGTTGTCCCGGATGCAACGCGGCCAGGTGATTATTCTGCTCCACGTAGGGTAGGTTGATCTCATAACGCAGGCCATACTGCAGCGTAATACGCCTGGTCACGCGGTACTCATCCTGCGCATACACCGAGTAGGTCCACGACGAACCGTTCAGGGCCGGGTTGCCCGAGCCCTGCTGAAACTCATACGGCAAGCCCAGCAGGAAGTCACCTAATACGTTCTTCGTGAAGTAGGGATTGAAGGTGAAGTTGCCATTGGGCCTGTTGATATACAGCAGATTGATCTGATCGTGTTGTACCGCCCCACCAAACTTGAACACGTGCTTGCCCCGCGTCCAGGTCAGGTCATCCGTAATAGCCAATACGTCGTTGGCTCGAAATGCAAACGGCTGGATTGCATCCCCTTGCGTAAACGAAGCCGTGAGACTGTCATAAGGCAGGCCCGCGGCAGTTGCGTTCGTGCCGGGGAAGGCAAAACCGACGGTCGCCAGGTTTAGCCCGCTGGTCGCGTTCGGAACGCCCTGGATATGCTGATGTGCAATCCGCGCGACGTTGATCATATTGGTGCTAATTGTCCACGAATCCGATCCCATCTCATCCGTCGGCGTGATGATCTGCCGATTGCCCTTGGGAGCAAAATTTGAAGGAGTGATCGGCCCGAACAGATTCTGGTGGGCATACATGTAGCGGCCGAGAATCGCATGTTTGCCAATATTCCAATCGCCGCGAATACCCCACATATCGCGGTTATCGATATTGGCTGGCGAGGCAACATAAAATCCCTGCGTCGCACCATTCGGGGTTGGAGGAAGCGGAACGTAACTCGACAAGATCGCGGTGCTGATAGGGCTGATCAGGCCCGGCTTGAATTCATTCGGGACATTATTGTTGCAGGGCGGAAGACCCGTCGTCGGATCGATGACCGCGCCGGTCGTCGTGGGCAAAATGTTCAGACAGGTCACAGTAGGAGCCAGTAGCTCCGAAAAATTTCCGCTTCGCTCCTGCGTGCCCGGGACCAGTACGTTGAGCGTATTTGCAGTGCCATCTTTCAACCGGAAGCCTTCGTAATATCCGGCGACGAAGAGCTTGTTCTTAAAGATTGGCCCCCCAGCCGCGCCGCCGAACTGGTTCTGCTGATAGTTCGGCTTTGGCGTCGGTACCCTGGCAAAGTAAGTCCTGGCCGCCAGCGCCGCCTCGCGGTTGAACTCCCAGACGCTGCCATGGAATTGATTGGTGCCAGACCGCGTCACCACATTCACCACCGAACCCGCGTTCCGTCCATACTCCGCCTCGTAGGAGTGGGTCAAAATCTTGAACTGATCAATCGCATCCGGCGGAGGCCGCATCACAAAACCGCTATTAAACGAGTCGTTGTTTTGTGCGCCGTCCAGCAGGAAGTTGTTCGACTGATTGCGCATCCCGTTGACGTTGAAGCTGCCCGTGCTATCGCCGAAGCCTCCGACAGTCGCAGTGCCCTGCGCTCCGCCCAACCCCGACGGTGCCACAATAACGCCTGGAATCAGCGTGCCCAGTTGCGCAAAGTTGCGTCCATTCAGCGGCAGATCGATGACGCTCTGGTGTTCGACTACGTCCCCCATGGTCGCATTGTTGGTCTCCACCAGCGGCGCCGCGTCGGTCACCGTCACCGTTTCAGCGGTACTCCCCACTACCAGCTTGACGTCCGCCCGCGTCGTTCCATTCACCAGCACCTCTACTTCGTCGGTGATGTTCGTCCTGAAGCCCGTCATGCTCACGCGCACCTGGTACACACCCGGAGCCACCAGCGGAAACGTATACGAGCCGTCCGAGCCGGTCGTCGCAGTCCGCACCTGCGAGGTCGTCGTGCTGGTCAGCTCTACCTTGGCCTTCGGCACCACGCTGCCGGTTGGATCGGCCACCACGCCGGTTACCTGACCGGTCGCCTGGGCAAACGCCCGTCCCGGACTCAGCGCCAGAAAAACTCCGCACACGCAAGCCAGCGTGACGCACGTAAGTTGTCTCGGTTGAATATTCAGGCCTTTTGAACGAATAGAGGTCAGCAATTTGCTTAACATGGCGTCTCCGGACGGCAGGTGGAATAACAGCAACTGCATCACTTCTGGATTGAGCGGGTGTGAACTCCGGAGACGACCAACAAGCGTCGCATGCAGAATTCCCTGCGCTGACACGTGGAACACCCGGTATTGCGTTACGAATGACAAGAAGCTACCGCACAATTCATCGATCGTCAACAGTCGGTATACCCAGTTTTGGAATTTAGTGACAGAATTATCGGAAGGGATCGACAGCTCGGCCAAAACCTGTGCCTACATTGTGTTGACATGCATCCGGCCTGCTGGTATTCCTCTCTAGAGCTATGCCAACCATTGGTGAACCGCTGTATCGCAGGCTGCGGCAAGACATTGTTGAATGCGAACTTACTCCCGGCAAGTCCTTCTCCGAGGCCGAGCTGGGGAGACTCTACAACGCCAGCCGAACCCCTGTCCGCGAGGCCTGCCGACGCCTCGAGCACGAAGGTCTCGTTCGCATCACCCCCTTCCGCGGCTACTCCATCGCCCCCTTATCCGTCGCCGAGTTCCACGATCTCCAGGAGATGCAGCTCATCTTCGAGCCCTCCGCCGCCGCCCTCGCAGCGGAGCGCGCCACCCAGCAGGAGCTCGACGAGATGCGCATCCTCGCCACCTACGAGTACCAGGTAGACGACAAGCGCAGCTATCGCGAGTTCCTCCAGACCAACCTCCAGCTCCACAGCCTCATCGCTCAATCCACAAAGAACCGCCGCCTCTTCGACGTCGTCAGCAACATCCACGTCCGCCTGATGCGCTTCTTCTATCTCGGCCTCTCGTTTGAGCCCTACGGTCCAACCTTGGTCGCGGAACACATCAGCCTGGTCGAGGCAATCTGCAAACGCGACACCTGCGAAGCCCGTCGCATGGCAGCCGAACACATCAGCAAAGCGATCGAACGCAGCGCCAGCCTCCTCATGGGAGCCATTCGCTTCGGCGAAGCAGTCTTCGAAGCCGACCCTGAAACCGACAGCTCCCGGTTGAATTCGCGCGCCAGCGTTCGCCGCATCTAGTGGATAGAATCTGACGCTTGGTACCCGCGCAGAAACCTTCGTCCCGGTCGAGGAAGGGCATTCCAACCCTGCCCGGAAGCAGAAATTCCGAATGTCGCAGGAGATTTTGTACGATGGCAAAGCTCGTTTATGGATTGCAACAGTCCTTGGATGGCTACGTCGACCATCTGGCAATGGGGCCACCAGGCCCTTCGCTCGCTCGTCACTTCATGGAGCATGCGCGCGACCTCACGGGCATGGTGTACGGGGGCCGCATGTACGAGATCATGCGTTATTGGGACGAAGACCGTCCGGATGATGACGCGCAGGACCACGACTTCGCGGCTGTGTGGCGGAGCAAGCCGAAGTGGGTTGTGTCGCGCTCGTTGAAGTCGGTCGGGCCCAACGCCACGCTTGTCGAGGACGACATCGAGACGGTGATACGCGGGCTGAAGGCACAGCAGGTTGGGGAGATTGACGTTGCCGGACCAGACCTGGCTGGAAGCCTGACCGACCTTGGTCTTATTGATGAGTATCGACTCTACCTCCGCCCTATCGTGCTTGGTTGCGGCAAACCATTCTTCGTTGGCCCCCGGCCGCCGCTCCGCCTTGTTGCCAGCGATCTAATAGCCGAGGACGTGATTAGGTTGACGTACGTTCCTGCTTAGTCGCGCAACTCGCCCGACGGACTGCGCCGACGCGCCAGACCCGTGGACGGTGATGCCAGTACGCATCCAGAAGACTCGCACACCGGCAAACTCGTGGGAAATCCCACAAAGGACTCTTATGTAGGCGTTAATCCACTAGCCGCGCCCGTTCGAGCCAGCGCATACTATCTTTAGCCCATTCAGTAACCACGAGGAATCCCATGTCAGCTCCGCTCAACTCCGCCGAAGTCATCGCCCTCACCAAAGAACACAACTACGGAACCTGGCGTAAACAGAAGTTCTGGAACCCGTCCCACCTGGTGAGCGCCGACGGCTGCTACTTCACCGACGGCAACGGCAAGCGCTTCCTCGACTTCGCCTCGCAGCTCATCTGCATGAACCTCGGCCACAACAACCCGGCCGTCATCAAAGCCATCCAGGACCAGGCCGCCACCCTCGCCTACGCCGCGCCCTTCTACGCGACCACCGCGCGCGCCGAGCTCTCGAAGCTCCTCCTCGACGTCCTCCCCGAAGGCCTCACCAAGTTCTTCTTCACCACCTCCGGCACCGACGCCAACGAAGCCGCCTTCAAGATCGCCCGCATGTACACCGGCAAAACCAAAATCATCACCCGCTACCGCTCGTACCACGGGTCGACCAGCACCTCGATCGCAGCTACCGGCGACCCACGCCGCTGGCCCATCGAACCCGGCGGCAAAGGCGGCGGCGTCATCTTCTCGCCCGAGGTCAACTGCTACAACTGCCCCATCAAGCACACCTACCCCGGCTGCGGCATCGCCTGCGCCGACTACCTCGAGCACATGATCGTCAATGAAGCCGACGTCGCCGCCGTCATCATGGAGCCCGTCGTCGGCACCAACGGCGTCCTCGTCCCACCGCCCGAGTACTTCCCCAGGATCCGCCGCATCTGCGACGACCACGGCGTCCTCCTCATCGTCGACGAGGTCATGACCGGCTGGGGCCGCACCGGCAAGTGGTTCGCCGTCGATCACTGGGGCGTCAAGCCCGACATCCTCACCACCGCCAAGGGCATCACCTCGGCCTACATGCCGCTCGGCCTCTGCGCCACCACGCAGAAGATCGCCGACCACTTCATCGACAACTACTTCGCCCACGGCCACACCTACGAGGCGCATCCCATGACGCTCGGCCCAGCCGTCGCCACCATCCACGAGATGCAACGATTGGACCTTGTAGCCCGCTCCGCCGAGATGGGCCGCTACCTCGGCGAAAAGCTCACCGCCCTCAAAGCCAAACACCCGTCCATCGGTGACGTCCGCGGCCTCGGCCTCTTCTGGGCGGTCGAGCTCGTCAAAGACCAGCAGAAAAAGAACCCCTTCAACTCCTGGCAGGACAAGCTCGACGGCAAGCCCATGGTCACCGACCAGGTCGCCGGAAAGATGGCCGCCAAAGGCGTCGTCGTCATGTCATGGATGAGCCACTTTGTCTTTGCCCCACCGCTCATCGTCGACAAGGCCCAGATCGACGAAGCCGTCGCAGCCTTCGACGAAGCCCTCGGCCTAGCCGACGACCTCCTCAACACCGAAGCCGACGTCCTGCAAACCGTCCCGTAGAGAGAGAGGCTCAAAGCAGAGAGCCTCCGCAATTGCTGCGGCAGTTTGACAAGCTCTCTCGGGTCAGTAGATACGCTTTCCGGTTATGGTGTACTTCGTGCCGGGAGGATCCTCTGCAGGTTCCGTCTCCTCTGCTGGCTTAATCACCTCCAAAGGCTTCAATGCCTCCAAAGGAGGCAATGGCTCCAAAGGCTTCATCTCCGCCGCAGGCCATAGCGCGTGCGCAGGCCTCTTCGCCTCTACAGCTTTCATCGCCTCCGCAGGCCTCTTCACCTCCGCAGCCCGCTTCTCCTCCGCGGGTTTCAGAGCCTCCAAAGGAGGCAATGTCTCCAAAGGTTTCATCTCCTCTGCAGGCCTTAGCGCGTCCGCAGGCTTCCTGGCCACTACAGGCGCCTCTGGGATCATCGCCCACGCGAAGCCGTGCGCCACCCATAAAAAGAAGGCCGCGAAGAGGCACACCGAACCAAGACCGGCGGAAAGGTATAGCATCTGGCCTTCATGGTTGGCGGCGGCATACAACCCGACTAAAAAGCAGGCGAAGGTTACGACTGAGAAGCCGGCCGCGAAGCGCTCAAGTCGACGCGATAAAACACTCATGCGATTACTCATTAGTTCCTCCGTCGCTTGCCGAAAAACTTCCGTATTGCTTGTTGAACACCGGTTGGATCCCATGCGGTTAGTTGGTAAACACTAGCGCGTTTGTCGGTACCTATGTGATTGCTTGTCTCGACCCTGCCACTCTTCGAAACCTATTAAGACCTTTCGCCAAGTCGGCGTGCGCGGACAGAGGCAAGCTTCGCGGATATTTGAAAGGTGTGCTCCTGCATGCCGTCAATGAAAGCCTCAATCTGGTCGAGATCGGCGTCCGCGAAGTCAGGATATCGGTAACGGAGCAAACCATTCAGCAACATTAGAATATTGCTTAGCCCAAAAACTCTGTGCTCGTTCTCCGGCAGTTTCAGCTTTGCGGTTTTGAGAGCCTCGGAGAGAGATCCAGTTTGCGACAACACCGCAACGATGAAATAGGAAATCGCAAGATAGCCCTTATCCTTGTCCAACCGGTCGATCAAAGCTTTCTTGAAGCGCGCCTTTTCATCGTCCGTTTCGAATCCCGTAAAAAACCCTGTCAAAGTTTCCAAATTGTCGGATTTCAGGGCTGCAGTTACTGGATCATTCACGATGATCTGGTTCTCAGACGAGTTAGGATCCCATGAATCGGTTCCCATTCCTCTTAGGACACGTCCCTGATAAACGATGTGAATGCTACCCAACCCACCACTGGTGCGGCCGCACATCTGATACCGGCCCAATTCAGCTTTCATTACCGAGACGACTTCTTTCTCTATGGGATCGGAGATCTGATAGGGGAACTCCTCAGGCTGTCTTGGCTGAGGAAGGATCTCCTTTGCTCTGGATCGAAACACAATATATTCCAATGGATGCTTGCTGCCGAACTGGTCAATGAACACCACGGCACGAACCTTGAAATCTTCTGCAGACTTCCTCACGGGCGGCACAAGCCAGAAATCGAAGGTGACATCCCTCGATTCACCCTGCGGGATCTCGTAGATGCCATAAAAATTTCGCATCCATTCCTTCGCTACCATGACCGATCCGGACAGCTGCTTTTGCCCAAACAGGCCATAGCGCAATTCAACCCGCGGAATAAGGATGGACCATCTGATATGTTCGTGGCAGTAGCGCTGCCGACAATCTGCATCGCAACGTTTTCCCCGCTCCGTCCTTCACCCCACCAGTAATTGGCTTCGGTTTTGGCAATTACTTGAAGCGTGTTCTTGAATTTCGGACCTCTCGCATGCCCCGACAGGATACTGACGACCGCTGGCGTGATACATGCGAGACCAGCTAGCCATAGCGGAATAGACACGGATAAGAGACCCAACAGCACAACGACCAAGGTCGACACCTGTTTATGTCCAAAGCCAAACAACGCAAACATCCCAACGATGCCCGCCGCTATGACCTTGCTCCAAACCGGATCACGCCAGATCTTCTTAATAAGTTCCAACTCGTGCTCCACAACCATCAGAAAGGTGTTCTTAGAAAGTATCAGTGGATGAAAACAACAGCCTATAGCACAGCCCTCTTCGGAGGGCCTCTTTTTGTCCATTTTCTGGAAACAACCCGCTTGCCGTACCCTTGCTGACCTGAGAGCATGGCTGGCATGGATGATCTGACGAAGGAGCAGTGGGCCCTCTCAACAGCCTGCGACTATGGGCAGTACATTGCCTTGACCGCTCTGGCAGGCATGAGCGTTCTATTTCTGTTTCACATTTACACTCGAAGTCTTTGGCTGGCCTGTGGGATAGCGATAGGTTCATGGGTTGGAGCTGAAGCGACGCGCTCCGGCTTTTACCGAGCAAGAAATTCAAACTGACCCACTACCACCCGCTACCAATTGCCACCACCCCTTGACACCCAAGCTATAATTAACCCAGCAGCAACCCAGCTAACAAGATCCGGCCACCAGCCGGATCTTTCACATTTAACCCGGCCTCCCGAACACCGAGGTCCGAGCCTAAAGTCTTTCATTCGAAGAATTTGCCCAAAACAAGGGGGGAGGGGGAGGGCATGATCACACAACCGCAAAGAACCACCGCAGCACCATCGCCACAGCGCTCGGAACCCCTGCGTCTCCTGAGCTGCCTCCTGTGCTACCGTCCAATCATGCGCCTCATCCTGACCGCCTCGCTCGCCGTCCTCGCCGTCACAGCGCCGGCCCAGATGACCATGCCGATGCCCGACAAGCCCGACACCCGCCCCGTCCCACTAGTCTCGGGCCTCGGCAACTCCCACCACACGATCCACACCACCAGCCCGGAGACGCAGAAGTACTTCAACCAGGGCCTCGACTACATCTACGCCTTCAACCACGACGAGGCCCGCCGCTCCTTCCAGAAGGCCGCTGAACTCGATCCCAAGGCCCCCATGCCGTTATGGGGAGTAGCCCTAGCCGTCGGCCCCAACTACAACGACGTAGACATCGGCAACGCACGCGAGAAACAGGCCTTCGAAGCCATCACCAAAGCGAAAATCTTAGCCGCCACCGGTCCCGCCATCGAGCGCGACTACATCGACGCTCTCGCAGCCCGCTTCGCGCAGGATACAAATCACGATCTCCACATCCAGGGCCAGAACTACGCGAAGGCCATGGCCGCCGTCGTCGCGCAACACCCCGACGACCTCGACGCCGCCACCCTCTACGCCGACAGCCTGATGAACATACACCCCTGGCAACTCTGGTCACCCGACGGCAAACCCACCGAGGGCACCCTCATCATCGTCTCAACCCTCCAGTCCGTCCTCCTTCGCGACCCCAACCACGTCGGCGCCAACCATCTCCTCATCCACGCCGTCGAAGCCTCGCCTGACCCCTCGCTCGCGCTCGCCAGCGCGAATCGCCTCGCAGCGCTCGCCCCAGCCGCCGGACACCTCGTCCACATGCCCGCGCACATCTACCAGCGCGTAGGCGACTTCAACGACTCCGCCATTGCCAACGAGCACGCCGTCGAGGCCGACCAGGCCTACTTCCGCAGCCAACACATCGAAGGCCAGCCGAGCATGTACAACGGCATGTACTACACCCACAACATCCACTTCCTCGTCTTCGCATGCAACATGGAAGGCAACTCAACCTGCGCCCTCGACGCCGCCGCCAAGCTCGTAGCCCACGTCACCCCGCAGGTCGCCGGCACCAAAGTCATGGAGTGGTATCTCCCCACGCAGCCATGGGTCATGGTCCGCTTCGCCCAGTGGGACGCCATCCTTGCGCATCCCATGCCACCCAAGGACATGCCGTACCTCACCGCCATGTACCACTACGCTCGCGGCGCAGCCTACACTGCCACGAAGAAGCCCGAACAAGCCGCAGCCGAGCGCAAAGCACTCGCCGACGCCCTCCACTTCCTGCCCGCGGATGCCATCCCCGACTTCAACAACTCCGCCAAGTCCGTCTTTGAACTAGCCCTCACCGCACTCGACGCTCGCATCGCCGAAGCCGCAGGCGACCACGCCAAAGCCATCGCCCTCTGGCAAAAAGCCGTCACCTCGCTCGATACCTTCGCCTACAACGAGCCCGCCGACTGGTACTACCCCGTCCGCGAATCCCTCGGCGGAGCGCTCCTCCGCGGCAACCAACCCACCGCCGCCGAAGCCGTCTTCCGCCGCGACCTCGAGCTAAACCCCAACAACGGCCGCTCCCTCTACGGCCTCTGGCAAAGCCTTCTCATGCAGCACCACGACACCGATGCAGCCCTCGTCAAAACGCAATTCGACGCCGCATGGTCCCACGCCACCATCAAACTGGAGGTCAGCGACCTCTAGCCGTGCCGTAGGGCAATCATTACAACGCGGATTCACGGGCCGCGGAAAAGGCCACATACGGAAGGGCATGGCTTCAGCCATGCCGTAAACCGCCCCCCATGAACCGCGGCTTTAGCCGCCGGGATATGCCTTTTGCGTGATCGAAACATCGCCCTTCAAAGGAACAAATCGTCGGTCCACAACGTACTAAGAACATCCCCCACGCGGATCGGCATCACAACAGTTCTTTGACAAATTCGGCCGGAATCTGAATCCATAAGCCTCAATTTATGAATACTTTGCATCCACCAACCCCAATTTATAAGACTTTTTGCATCTTCCCAAACCGAGGTCCGAACCTAACTCATCTATTTTGAATAATTTGCGCAAATTTGACGGGGAGGGGGAGGCAACAGATCTAACGCCCCCAGTTCACATAGATAGGATTCGTCAGCGTCAGCGGCTCGCCCTTCGCATCATCCAGCTCAGCCCGCACCCAATGCCGCTTCCCATCCGACTTCCAGTCATGCAGCCAAGTCACGCTTCCGTCATCAGGCTGAAAGCCCGGCGACTCTTCTACCGCCTTCCCGTCCACTATGAACCGCAACTTCGCCCCCGACACTGAGCGCGAGGCGGCCATCTTGAACTCCACCTTCTTACCCATCTCAGCAACAATCTCATCCCCCATCATCGCCGCTCCCGCATTCAAATAAAGCGCCACACCATCCGGCCCGCCCACCATCACAAAGACATGCCCAGACTTGATCCCCTCCAGAATCCCAGGCTGCGAAAGCTCCTTCGCATACACCACCGTCGTCGGAATCCCCACTCCATCATGCTGCGGCAACTGTTCGCCCCCACGATGATCGTCACCGCCGCCAACACCCGTAGGACGCAGCCCCTTCGCCAACTGCGCCTCCCAGAAAGGCACGCCATTCCCCGGCGGCGGAGTAAACCACGACCCCTGCTCGTGAAATCCGTTGATGATCTCAATCGCATCAACCTTACTGAAGTCCGTCGTCGGCTCCCACCCCCAGCCGCACCCCGGACAACGCCCATCCCATGGCCAGTACGCATGATTGATGCTCACCAGCGCCTTCAGCCGATGCGCCTGGTCGAACAAATCGTTCGCCGTGAACCCGCTCTCCGCCACACGATAATCAAGAAACCCCTCCGTCCCCCAGACATTCGCGTGACCCTTCACCGTCGTCACTTCCTCGCCAGGGATCAGCAACATCTTGTCGTAGTAAAGCTGCTCCTGCATCAGCTCGTTGAAAGTCGCCTGCGTGTTGTGATCCGTCAGCACCAGGAAATCCAACCCCTGCGCAGCAGCAGCCGCAAACAGTCGCGAAGGCGGACAAGGCACATTCGCTCCCGACTGGCTCTTGCACATCCCATCAGTCCGTCCCGTGTGCGAGTGCAGGTCGCCCTTGTACCACCCCGCCGCAGCATTCATCACCTTGTACGTCTCCGGATCGAGCTGCCGCGAGAGATGAATCTTCACCGTGAACTCACCCTTCGATCCCGGCGCCACATAGTTGTACCCAATCGCGATCTTCCACACACCCGGCACAATCGGCCCCAGCAGATACGGCCCGGTAGCATCCACCGCCGACAATGTAAACGAACTGCGCCCCTCCCCGCGATACCGCTGCGGATCGAACAGCCCCACAGTCAGATACATCCCCTTCGCAAACCCCGGGGAGATCAGCTCCACATTCATCCGTTGAATCCCGTCCGGCACGGTGAACTCCAGCATTTCGTGCTTGAACGACTTCGCCGGCGAGATATCGCCATGCAACACAATGTCGCCAACTGGAGCCTGCGCAACGCTCATCACCGACGCCGCTACCAACACTCCCATCAGCATCCCGCGCAGGTAAGAAATCATATCGAACCCTCCACCAACATGAACGATTTACGCAGAAGCATACCAGCCCACCATCAACGCTCGTGCTCTCTCGCATAGGCAAACCCGCAAATAAGATTTACAGTCAATCACTGTCAGCATCACAGCGCCTCACTGACCAGATCCTCGTCATCACAAGGGAGCACACCGTGTTCGACTACAAAAAACTCTTCGACCTCACCGGCAAACAGGCACTCGTCGTAGGCGCAGGCAGCGGCATCGGCGAGGCCGCTGCACACGGATTAGCCGCGCACGGCGCCCACGTAATCTGCGGAGACCTCAACGTAGAAGCAGCACAAAAGGTCGCCGCCGACATCAACGCCGCCGGAGGTAAGGCCGAGGCTCTTGCCCTCGACATGCGTGACGGAGCGGCCGTCGTCAAAGCCATCGCCGCACTGACCGACCTCGATATCCTCGTCAGCACTCCCGCCATCAACGTCCGCAAACCGCTCCTCGATATGAGCGAAGAAGAGTTCGACCGCGTCGTCACGCTCAATCTCAAAGGCACCTTCCGTCTCATCACCGCCGCCGGCCGCAACATGAAGAAGCGCGGCAAGGGCAGCATCATCGCCTTCGCCAGCATCCGCGCTATCACAGTTGAACCCGGCCAAGGCGTCTACGCCGCAACCAAGGCGGGCGTGCTGCAGATGTGCCGCACGCTCGCCGCCGAGCTTGGACCCAACGGAGTGCGCGTCAACGTCATCGGTCCCGGTGTAGTCGATACGCCCCTCACCGCACCCATCGCCGCCAACAAAGATTGGTACAACGCCTACGCGCAGAAGAGCGCGCTAGGCCGCTGGGCAAAGCCACACGAGATGGCCGGCGCCGTTGTCTACCTCGCCTCCGAAGCAGGCTCTTTCGCTACCGGAACCCTCACCATCGTCGACGGAGGATGGACCGCAATCGACGGCCGCTTCACGCCGCCTCTCTAACAGCAGCGGCATCACGGGGCGCATCTACGGCGAAGGATACTTGCGAATAAACGCGAGCAGGTCGCTCGTAAACTTCTCCGGCTCCTCCCAGTGCAGAGCATGGCCCGTCTCCGGATAGGCCTTCAACGTCGCGTGCGGAATCGTCTTCACCAGCAACTCCTGATCCGCGCGGGTGAAGATCGAATCCTTCTCACCCCAGAAGATCAGCGTAGGCACGCCAATCTTCTTCAGGTCCACCAGCGGATCACCGCCATTCAGCGCAGTGCCAAGTCCATGCCACGTATCCGCCGGCACGCGCTGCGCCTCCGCCACCATCACCTCAAAGAACCAGGCAGGAATCGGCTTGTAAATCGTGCTCGCCTGAAAATCGCGCGAAAAAGTATACGGAACCGGATCCTGCACTTTAGCAAACGGCGACGTCACAACACTCTCATTGCTAGTCGCCTTCTTAATCCCAGGTCCCGATCCAATCAGTACCAGCCGGTCGATATGCCCATTATCTTGCTCCGCAACCTTCTGCGCGACGAAGCTCCCCAGCGAGTGCCCCACCAGGGTCGCATGATGAACTTGCATCCGGTCGAGGAAGTCCAGAATATCCGCCGCAAAATCGGCACGCGAAAATCCCGTCGCAGGATGATCCGAAAGCCCATGGCCGCGCAAAGTCACTGCATACACGCGATAGCTCGCAGGCAGCAGCGGGAGCACACGTTGCCACGAGTGCCACGAATCGCCCGCGCCGTGAATCAGCACGATCGGCTGCCCCTTAGGATCGCCCTGCACAACATAGTTTAGCGTTATGCCGCTATGCAGCTTGATCAGCAGCGAAGTCGTGGCGTCGCTGTTATGCCCATCACCCGCCTGCGCACGCGCAGCACCCAGAGCGATGGAGAAGAGAGCGGCCACAAGGAAGGAAATACGCCAGCGCGCAAGACGTGTGCAGGACAAGGCAATCATTGGACCTCCTTCAAACAAGTGAAGCCTGGCAGCATTCCCTGAAGTACGACAGCATATAACAAGAACGAATCGCTGTGCCGTATTCGCCTCAAACCCCACAAATGATACGGTGGATTCGGCCCCATCCGGCCCGTCAAAGCGCCGCAAACTCTTCGCGCGCCCTAAAGGAGATCTCATGCAACCGCTCGACACAGTCCGCCGCGAACTGCTGAAACTAGGCGGCCTCGGCCTTGCCGCAGCAGCAGCGCCCGCCGGTTACGCCGCTGCACAGAACCGCGCACGCGCCGCCACTGACTCGCACATACTTACTCCACTGTTCTATGACGTCCGCACCTACGGCGCCGCCGGCAATGGCAAGAGCTACGACACCACAGCCTTCAACAAAGCCATCGCGGCCTGCGCCGATGCAGGCGGAGGCACTGTCTACGTTCCCGCCGGCAACTATCTCTGCTACACCATCCATCTCCGTAGCAACGTCGAACTCTACCTCGCACAAGGTTCCACCATCATCGCAGCCGAGACTCCAGCCGAAGGTGCAACCAGCGGCCCCACCACCGGCTACGACGCGCCAGAGCCCAATACCGCGTGGGACGCTTACCAGGACTTCGGTCACAATCACTGGCACAACTCGCTCATGTGGGGCGAAGATCTGCACGACCTCTCCATCACTGGTCCCGGCCTCATCTGGGGCAAAGGCCTCAGCGCCGGACACGGCAATCGCCCGCTTCCCAGCGGCGTCGGCAACAAATCCATCGCGCTGAAGAACTGCCGCAACGTTCAGCTGCGCGACTTCTCGGTTAAGAAAGGCGGCCATTTCGCACTTCTTCTCACCGCGGTAGACGTCCTCAAGATCGACGGCCTCACCCTCGACACCGATCGCGACGGCATGGACATCGACTGCTGCCACAACGTCCACGTCTCCAACTGCACCGTCAACTCACCCGAAGACGACGGCATCTGCCTCAAGAGTTCCTACGGCCTCGGCTACGCCCGCGCCTGCGACAACATCACCATCACAAACTGCTTCGTCACCGCTCGCTACGAGATCGGCACACTGATCGATGGCACCGCCAAGCCAGTCCAGATGGCCAACAACAAGATGTCCAACGGCCGCATGAAGGCCGGCACCGAATCCAACGGAGGCTTCCGCAACATCTCCATCTCCAACTGCGTCTTCGACCACTCCCGCGGCCTCGCGCTCGAATCGGCCGACGGTGCGATCCTCGAAGACATCGTCGTCTCCAACATCACCATGCGTGACGCTCCCGATACGCCGCTCTTCCTTCGCCTGTGTGCCCGCATGCGAGGCCCGGCGGACGCCAAAGTCGGCACGTTGCGCCGGGTAAAATTAAGTAACATTAGCAGCTACAACTCCACCGGCCTCTACCCAGCCATCATCGCAGGCATACCCGGCGCACTCATCGAAGACATCAGCTTAAGCGACATCTACTTCCACAAGATCGGCGGCGCAGACAAGAAGATCGCCGACACCGAACCCGACGAGCAGAAAAACGGCTACCCCGATCCCACTCGCTTTCCCACCATGTTGCCCGCGCACGGCCTGTTCCTGCGCCACATCCGCAACCTCGAGATGACCAATATCGAATTCCGCCTCGACAAGCCCGACGCCCGCCCTGCTATCTGGGCGCACGACGTCGACGGTCTCGACATCTTTCGCCTGCGCACACCGCCAGCCACCGGCGCGGCAAACTTTTACCTCCGCGATGTCACTAACTTCCGCCTCTTCGGCTGCCCCCAGATCCCCGACAAGACCATCGCCAAAGCCGACACCATCTCTTTCTGACCCGGACAAATCTCGAATATATTGGTTGAACCACTTAAGCCTCCGCTCAAAGCGAGACTCAAAATGAAAGCCCTCCTAGTCGCCATATTAGTCACGCCACTACTCCTCACTTCAAGCAACGCCGTCGCTGCCGACCCCCAGCATCTCGCCATCGACTTCTCCTTCGCCGGCTACCAGGCCGGTCAGCCAATACCATCGGTCGCGGCGGTCATCTCCGTCCGCCCCTCAGGCAGCGACGACACCTTCCTCCTGCAATCCGCCATTGACCACATGGCCACCCTGCCCCTCGACGCGCACGGCTTCCGTGGAGCCATCCTGCTGCGCCCCGGTCGCTTCCTCGTCTCCGGACAGCTCCGCCTCAACGTCAGCGGAGTAGTACTGCGCGGCAGCGGCACCGGGCCCAACGGCACCACCATCGTCGCCGAAGGACACGACCGTCGCACACTCATCGAAGCAGGCGGCCGCACCGCCCCATTACTCGCCACTGCCGTCCAAATCACCGACGAAACCGTACCCGCTGGAGCTCGTCTCCTCACCATCGAATCCACCGCAAGCCTAGGCGTCGGCGACCACGTCGTCGTCACACGCCCCAGCATGCAGGAGTGGATCTCCGCTATCGGCATGAGTGGCCTGCCCGGCACCTTCGCCAACCAACGCCTCGACTGGAAGCCTGGCTCACACAACCTCGTCTGGGACCGCACCATCACCTCCATCAACACCGCCAACAAACAGATCGAGATCGACGCCCCCATCACTACATCGATGCAAAAAAAGTACGGTGGCGGAACAGTCGTCAAAATAGAAAGCAACCCTGCGCTCGAGAACATCGGCATCGAAGACCTCGTCCTCGAGAGCGCCTACGACAAAAACTTTCCCAAAGATGAAGAGCACTCCTGGATCGCGATCGCGCTCAACCATGTGCAGGATGCCTGGGTCCGCCGCATCATCGCTCGCCACTTCGTAAGCTCCACTGTCCGCGCCGATCAGCGCGCCCGCCGCATCACCATTGAAGACTGTCGCAGCGAGGCGCCCGTCTCCGAGACCGGCGGCTATCGCCGTCAATCCTTCATCGTCTACGGACAGCAGGTGCTGGTCTATCGCTGTCACAGCGAAGCCGGCATGAACGACTTCGCCACCGGCCTGCTCGCTGCCGGACCCAACGTCTTCCTCGACTGCGACGCGACCGGATCACTCGGCGCAAGCGGAGCCTTCGAGGGCTGGGCCTCCGGCGTCCTCTACGAGCGCGTCCATGTCCCCGACTCGCACATCCAACTCCTTCTCGATCAGGAGCGCGCGCAGGGAGCCGGATGGACCGCCGCCAACTCTCTCATATGGAACTCCACCGCGCAGACCGTCGACGTCCTCGGCCCTCCCGGCGAGCCCAACTACAAAGTCGAATCCCCCAAGCCTCTCTACGAAACCCAGCTAGCTGCACGCGGCCTCCATCTATCGGCCACCGCACCCGCAACTGCCCTCGACGCACACCTCACCGCCTTCTCAGCCGGCATCGAAATCAAGCCTGAAGAGGTGCCGCAGAATCCCTTCTCAATCGTTAACGGCCGCTTCGTCGTCGACGGCAAAGTAGTCTGGGGCGAGTCGCAGAACGAGGCCTGGTGGCGCGGCGACACCTCACCGGCCACCGCGCAGCAATCCACTGGCTCCAGCATCTCGCGCTTTATGCCCGGCCAAGTCGGCCCCGGCCTCACCGAAGACCTCGCCGAGTACGTCGACCGCATGAAACAGCGCGGCACCGCCTTCTACATCTCCAGCCCCGGCCTCTGGTATGAGCATCGCCGCGACGCCCACAACACCTTCCATCAGCCCGACGGCAACGTCTGGGCGCCCTTCTACGAGATGCCCTGGGCCCGCAGCGGCAAAGGTACTGCGTGGGACGGCCTCAGCCTCTTCGACGTCTCGCGCTACAACCCCTGGTACTTCGATCGCCACCGCGAGTTCATCAAACTCGCCGGCCAGCAGGGCATGATTGTCTACGTCAATCTCTACAACAACCACGACGTCAACGAGATCGGCCCGCACTGGATCGACTACGCCTGGCGCCCCGCCAACAACATCAACGACACCGGCCTCCCCGAGCCCCCACCACTCAAACCGAACAATCGTAACGATGTTGGTAACGAATTCTTCAGCGTCGATTACGCTCCGCTACGGAAGCTGCATCACGACTACATCTTCCACACCCTGGACGTCCTCGGCGACCTGCCCAACGTCGTCATCACCGCCGCCTATCAGTTCGCCGGCCCGCTCTCCTTCGAGCAGTTCATGCAGGACACCATCGCCGAGTGGGACCAGCTCCACAACCGTCACACACACATCGCCCTCGTCACCGGCAAGAACACCACCGACGCCATCCTCGCCGACCCCGTCCGCTCCAAACAGGTCTCCGTCGTCGACATGCGCTACTGGGAATACCAGCCCGACGGCACACTCTGGGCGCCACCCGCCGGCATCAATGTCGCCTTCCGCGAGCAGATTGAAAAACAGTTCAAGGGCTACTCCGACACACCACCCGCCACCACGCCCGAGCAGATGTATCACCAGGTCCGCGAGTACCGGGACCGCTATCCCAACATCGCGCTGCTCCCCATGGAAGACGGCGCCGGCCCCATCCCAATCCTCATGGCCGGAGCCGCCTCGCAGTCTTCCCTCCGCGGCGGTATCGCACCACCCGCAGTCATCGTCCCCAACGCCCCCGGCATCCCCGGCGCACCTCCGCGTGCCAGACCCGCAGCACCAACCGGCCCACGCGGCCCATCACCCGACGCCATCATGGATAGATTCGTCAACACCTATCTCTCCGTCGACCTCATGAAGATGGGCCCACTCGACGGCCTCGTCGAAGACCCCGAGCACAACTGGGTCCTCGGCGGCCCCACCACCGACGCCATCCTCATCGACGCACGCTCCGGCCCCACCATCACGCTCCTCAAGTCTCTCCCTCACGCCAGCTATCAAGGCACTTGGTTCGACCCCGCCACCGGCAAGACCCAGAACGGTGGCACCATCTCCGGAGCCGCCGGATCGAAGCAGACGAAGCCCGACGATAAGGAGTGGCTACTCCTCCTCCGCGCCTAGTAACTTAGCAGCAGGATCGCAACTCAGCAGCAGGATCAGAAATGAAGCATCACAAATCATGACCGACATTCGTTGGGACCGCCGTCAGTTCCTCGCCCGCTCTGCCGCGGCGGCAGCGGCTCTCTCCTCCGGCCGCGTTCCACTCCTCGCACAAACCACGCAGAGTCCACCGGTCTCCGCCGCCACCTCGCCTGGAGTAATCACCGGCGGAATTCAGCCGCTTCTTGAAGGACAGACAGCACGCCCACTCCGCTACCGTCCCGCCGGCACCGACTTCATCGTTCGCAACGGAGACCTCTTCTTCAATCGCCCCGTCTACGGCACCATCAGTAGCTTCCGCGTCGACGCCGGGGACCTGCCCGAGTTCTCTCTCTACCTCCCCGGCCACGGCGGCAACCTGAAACTCGGCATCATCACCAACGGCGGCGCAAAGTGGTTCGCACAGGCCACGGACATCGTCGCGCGTTATCGTCCCGGCCGCGTGATCTACGAGTTGCGCGACCCCATCCTCGGCAGCGGCCTCGTCCACATCGAGATCCTCACCGCCGCCGAAGGCTCCACGATGATGCTTGAGCTGCGCACACAAAGCATCCCCGCCGGCCTCACCCTCGCATGGGCATTCGCCGGAGCCAGCGGCCGCAAAGGCGATCGTAACGGCGACATCGGTTGCGAGAAGCAACCCATCACACAGTTCTTCCAGGTCCGCCCGGAAGAGTGCAAGGACAACGCATTCACCATCGAAGCTCACACCTGCAAACTCCGCAGTCCCGCAGGCGATCTGCAGTTCACCTTCCCGCCGTCATCACAACTGGCCACCGCAGACTTCAACACATGGTCGACCCCACCAACAATCAACAACACCACACCAAACCCACAGCTCCCCATCCTCACCGCCCTCACACCACTCACCAGCGAAGCGCCGCTCTACATCAGCATCCAACACACATCCCCGCAGGAACCCGCCGTCAACCTCGACCTCGCAGCCGCCTTCGCCGCACGCAGCCGCCAGATCGAAGCCATCGCCACCACAGTCGTCCTCGACACTCCCGACTCCTACATTAACCCCGTTGGAGGAGCCCTCACCATCGCGGCTGAAGGCCTATGGGATCCAAATCTGGAGTGCGTCATGCACGGCTGCGTCGCCTGGCGTTCGGTGTTCGCTGGCTGGCGCGGCCCCTACTCGCTCGACGCGCTCGGCCACCACGACCGCGCAAAACTGCACTTCCGCCGCTGGCTGAAAAAGCAAAATATCTCGCCCATCACTACATCATCCCCCGCCACCGGCCCCGCCGATCCCAGATCCTACCTCACCCGCAAAGAGTCCCTGCTCCACTCCCAGGGAGATCTGTCGAACAACCACTACGACATGAACATGGTCTTCTTCGACGTGCTCCTGCGCCATCTCCGCTGGACCGGCGACCTCGACTTCGCCCTCGAAATCTGGCCCGCCTTCGAGCGCCACCTCGCCTGGGAGCAGCGCCTCTTTCGCCGCACCTTCACCAGCCACGATGGCACCCAGCTCCCGCTCTACGAGGCCTCCGCCGCCATCTGGGCCAGCGACAACCTCCAGTACAACGGCGGCGGAGTCACCCACGCCTCGGCATACAATCTCTTCGCCTTCCGCACCGCCGCAGTCATCGCGCGCAACCTGAACAAAGACCCCACACCGTACGAACACGAAGCCGCGCTCATCGAGCGAGCCATGCGCGAACTTTTCTGGCTCCCCACACAGGGCTGCTTCGCCGAGTCCAAAGACCTCCTCGGCCCGCAGACCGCGTACAACAACCCCGCCGTCTGGACCGTCTACCACGCCATCGACAGCGAGCTCCCCGACAAGCGCCAGGCCTGGCAGATGGTAGCCGAACGTCTCGCAGCGCTCCGCCGCATTCCAGTCAGCGGGCCCGGCGTGCCCGAAGGCGCATGGTATCTCCTCGCCTGCTCCGACTGGCTCCCCTACATCTGGTCGCTCACCCTCATCGCTCTCGGGGAGAACATCCACACTGCACTCGCCATGTGGCAAGCCGGCATGGCCGACGACGCCTACCTTCTCCTCAAAGGCAACGTGCTCGACTCCATGTATCAGGGCCAGTGCCCAGCCAACTTCCACATGTCCTCGCAGCTCGACGCCCATCGCCAGGAGGCGCAGCGCGACTTCGGCGACCCCATCGGCATCTTCTCCCGCGCCATCATCGAAGGCCTCTACGGCATCCGCCCCAATCTCCTCGAAGACGATCTCACCATCCGCCCCGGCTTCCCCTCCGACTGGAAACACGCCTCACTCCGCCACCCCGACTTCGACTACGCGTGGACCCTCGACGGCGCCACCGAGACCTACACCCTCACCAGCCGCCTGCCCAAAGCCGTGCCACTAACACTCAACCTCCGCGCCCGGACCACCACGCTGCCCGAAGTTAGCAGCAACGGCACCCCCATCCTCGGCACCTTCAAACCCACAGCCGTAGGCACACCCGCCCTCGAAGTAAAACTCCCCGCCGCAACATCGTGGTCAATCACCGTGAGGTGGAAGGGCAACCCACCGCCACAACCACCGCCCACCCAAATCACAAAACTCGGCAGCCCGCTAACCCTCCCGCCCAACGTCATCATCGCGAATATCGACGACCCGCAACACTTCCTCACAGATGGCAAGATCACCGCACCCGGCTTCCACACCGTCTTCGCAAAGATGCGTGTAGACGACTGCCGCTGGTCGCAACCCATCTCATTCCACGCACCCGACCCCGCTCTACAGTTCGCCCCCATCCCCGCGGCCGCCGCAAGCGTCCGCACCGAAACCATCGACCTATCCTCGACCCTCAAACACAACATCAACGAAATCTTCACCCGCTCCTACACCGAGCCGCGTTCACCCTTCTGCTCCCTCGCCATCCCCGAGCACATCGAGGGCGGCTGGGCCAACTTCAACACCAACGCCCTCATCGACGACTCCGGCCTCCGCGCCGCCAACGGCACGCTACACACCTCGCTCAACATTCCCTTCCGCACGCCCACCGGCACCGCGCCCAACTGCCTCTTCCTCTCCCTCTGGCAGCAGGACCAGCCCGCCATCGAACTCCCCCTAACCGGCCGCGCCGAAGCCGCCTACCTCCTGCTAACAGGCAGCACCCTCCCGCAGACCAGCCGCATGCAGCACGGCCTCATCACCATCACCTACACCGACGCCACCACCGCCACGCTCTCCCTACGCAACCCCGAGACCTGGTGGCCCATCGAGCAGGACTACCTCATCGACGACTACATCTTCATCAACAAAGCCCCGCTCCCCCCTCGCGTCGATCTCAAAACAGGCCAGACCCGCCTGCTCGAGCCCATCACCTTCAAAGGTCGCGGCCGAGCCGTCCCCGGAGGCTCCGCCACCATCCTCCACCTCCCGCTCGACTCGAACAAACCCCTCACCTCAATAAAAATCCAGGCCGACCTCTACGGCATCGTAGTCGCACTCCTCGGCATAACCCTCGTACGCCCGCCACAGTAAGATTCCCGATTGAAATAATTCCCACACCAAGCGTCTTTACCCCACCGCCATCCGTACCTCTATCGGAGAAACCCCCTCGATGCTGCTCCGCCTCACCGCACTCGCCTTCCTCGCCGCGACCACCCTCCACGCAGCCACCCCGCCCCCCGTCACCGTCCATGACGACGGCCCCACCTACACCATGGCCAACGGCTACCTCACCGTGAAGGTCGACAAAGTCACAGGCGATCTCGTCTCTGTCAAAACCCCCAACACCGTCACACCCGACATCGAGCTTATGGGCTTCCTCTCCGGCCACCACGCCGGATACTGGGAGCAATCCCCCGCCCTCGCCGCCCGCCGTGAAGCCACCATCACCATCGACCCCAACGAAGGCACTGGCACTGAGAAAGGAGCCCGGGCAGAAGTCTCCATCAAGGGCTACTCCGACGGCAAATCCATCCTCGGCCCGCGCCCCACCGCCGCCGGACAGGAGGGCGGCCTCATCGCCGACCTCGAAATCCGCTACACCCTCGCCCGCGGAGTCCACGGCCTCTACACCTACGCCATCTACACCCATCAGCCCACCTATCCAGCAGGCTCCGTCGGCGAATCGCGCTTCGGCTTCAAACTCGCCGGCAACGTCTTCGACTGGCTCTCGATCGACGATCAGCGCAACGCCCTCATGCCCACCGGCAAAGACTGGGACGCCGCCACCGACCTCAACATGAAAGAAGCCCGCCGCCTCACCACCGGCCCCTACGCCGGACGCGCCGAGCACAAGTACGACTACTCCGCCGACCAATCCAAAATCCCCGCCTTCGGATGGTCCTCCACCACGCAAAAAGTCGGCGTCTACCTCATCAACCCATCCTTCGAATACCTCTCCAGCGGCCCGCTCCACTTCGAGCTCACCGGCCACATCGACGACGGCGACGGCGGCGACCCCACCCTCCTCGACTACTGGCGCGGCACCCACTACGGCGGCTCCGTTCTCAACTTCGCCGACAACGAGCCCTGGACCAAAGTCGTCGGCCCCATCTTCATCTACGTCCCCACCGGCTCCGACCCCAAAGCCCTCTTCACCGAAGCCAAAAAGCAAGCCACCATCGAGCAGTCCCACTGGCCCTACCCCTGGGTCAAAGGCGTCGACTACACCCCTGCCGCCGAACGCGCCACTATCAAAGGCCACCTGAAACTAGTCGACCCGCAAGCCCCCACCACAAAATTCTCCAACCTCCTCGTAGGCCTAAGCTACCCCGACCAACCAGCCGTCCCGCGAGCCCCACGCCCACCCAGGCCCGAAGCCCCACCGGTCGCTGTTCAACCAGCAACCAACAACCAGCAACCAACAACCGACCCAAACCCAGACCCAGCCACCGCCCACCCGCTCCTCCCCAACGGCCAGCGCGCCAACCGCGGAACCTACGTCCCACCCCGCTCCGCCGGAGCACCCACCTTCAACTTCCCGCCCCAGCCCATCACCTGGCAGAACGACGCCAAGCACTACGAGTTCTGGACACAAGGCGCACCCGACGGCACCTTCACCATTCCCAACGTCCGCCCCGGCACCTACCAACTCCACGCCATAGCTGACGGCGTCCTCGGCGCCTACGACGCCACCGCCACCGTCACCATCACGCCCGGCCAGAAACTCGACCTCGGCTCCATCGAGTGGCACCCAACCCACTTCGGCCAACAGATATGGCAGGTCGGCACACCCAACCGCTCCGCCAAAGAGTTCCGCAACGGCAACGATCACTGGCACTGGGGCGAGTACATCGAGTATGCCAAGCTCTTCCCCAACGACGTCGACTTCACCATCGGCAAATCCGACCCCGCCAAAGACTGGTTCATCTATCAGGTCCCACACGACACCGACTTCAAACCAGACGGCCGTGACCAAGGCCGAGCAACACCGTGGAAGATCAACTTCACCATGCCCACAGGCAAGCAGCCCGCCGGCAAAGCCACCCTGCGCTTCGGAATCTCCGGCTCCGGAGCCCGCTCCCTCGGCATCGCCGTCAACGGAACCGAAGTAGGCCCCGACACCGACATCGGCGGCGGCGGAGCCTCCATGATCCGCGACGGCATCGAAGGCACATGGGTCGAGCGCGACTTCACCTTCGACGGAGCCCTCCTGAAACCCGGCCCCAACACCATCACCCTCACCATCCCCGCCGGAGGAGTCGCCAACGGAATCTGCTACGACGTAGTTCGCCTCGAACTTGCACCGCCCGCCAATTGAAGTAAGTAATTTAGTCAGTTAGGTAAGCGACCTATCGGTGCGATTGTTTTATCTGGAAACAGGTCTTTCGGTTCGAGTTCCCACCACGAACCTCTTGAATGATCATCGGGTTCTTCCAAGG
The DNA here is from genome assembly GCA_963744125.1 of uncultured Acidobacteriaceae bacterium. Classification (GTDB taxonomy): domain Bacteria; phylum Acidobacteriota; class Terriglobia; order Terriglobales; family Acidobacteriaceae; genus Edaphobacter. Next base: position 127,379 of record CAVUSG010000001.1, read on the forward strand.
CATAGACCACGCCAGTGCTTTTCTCTCGAAACCATTTAACGAACCGTCCAACTCCCTTCCACGTGTTGGGAATCTCCTCCACAAAGCCCCTTTCAATAGACTCAGACAACATGCGCAACAGTTCGCGATATTCATAGGGCGATGAAAATGATCGCCGGTCATGCATCTCATGGAAAATGGACATTCTTACTCCAACTCGGCAATCTGTTATTGATGTTAGTGAAGTGCAGTTAAAGAAATTATAAGCAGCATGAACGGGGTCTCCATATGGATCGCCGCCAATTCACCAAGCTCTCCGCCGCCGCACTAGCCACAACCCACCTGCCGTCCTATGCCCAGACGCCAGCCAAACCCATAGGCTACGCCGCCGTAGGTCTCGGTACCATCTCCGACATCTTCATGCGCGCCTGCGCCAACTCGCACTCCGCCAAGATCACCGCGCTGGTCACCGGGCACCCCAAAGAAAAGGGCGAAAAGTACGCCGCGCAGTACGGCATCCCCGCCAGTTCCATCTACACCTACGAGACCTTCGACCGCATCCGCGACAACAAAGCCGTCGACGCCGTCTACATCGGCCTGCCCAACTCCTTGCACGCCGAGTACACCCTCCGCGGAGCCGCCGCCGGAAAACACGTCCTCTGCGAGAAGCCCATGGCCATCTCCAGCGCCGAATGCCGCACCATGATCGACGCCTGCCGCAAGGCCAACGTCAAGCTCATGATCGGTTACCGCATCCAGTTCGAACCCATCTTCAACCAGATGATTCAGCTCATCAAATCCAGCGGTCTCGGCCAGATCGAGTCCTTCCAGGGCGGCTTCTTCAACCAGCAGCAGGCCGGAGCATGGCGCCTCGACCGCAAACTCGCTGGTGGCGGCCCCATCCTCGACCTCGGCATCTACCCCCTCAACGCCATCCGCCACACCATCGGCGAGGAGCCCATCGCCTTCACCGCCGTCACCGGCACCCGCGACAACTCCGGCCGCTTCGCCCAGGTCGAGCAGTCCATGCAGTGGACCATGAAGTTCCCCTCCGGCATCATCGCCTCCTGCGGCTGCTCCTACGGCTCCTCCGGCCCAGGATTCCTGCGCGTCACCGGCGACACCGGCTTTCTCGAGTTCCTTCCCGCGTTCAACTACGACGGCGTACGCGTCTTCGGCAGTGCCAACGGCAAGCCGATCGAAATCTCCAGCAGCGAAAAACACCCCTACCAGTTCACCCTCGAGGCCGACTACTTCAGCGACTGCATCCGCAACAACAAGCAACCCACCCCCTCCGGCGAAGAGGGCCTCAAAGACATGCTCGCCATCGAAGCCATCTACCGCGCCACCGGAAAACCCATCGCCTAAGATTCGCGCATCGTTCGCGGACGGTGATTCAACCGTGTCATCTTTGTAGGACAAGCACTTCAACGATGAGGATTGTAATAAAGAGAAATTTCAACCTCGCCGCGACTCTGATCTTGTCCAGCAATTCACTTGGAAGACTATTGAGTAGGCGCTCATCCTTTATTCCCATTGAAATACTACTCAAGGCTCCCATATCGCTCACCCGTTCCGGTTGTCGAGGATAGTTATCCAGCAGGTCGCGCTTTAGCTTCAATTCCAGGAATCCGTAGAAAAAGGCACCCGCAATCGTCAGAACGTATAGCGCAATCTTTACTATGTTCATGCCAGCCATGCTACTGCATTGCTTATTCCGGAATTTGTATGCTCCGAGCTTCTTTGCGATCTATTGGTAGCGAAAACAGCCGCCCGAATTATCCAACCTGCACCACCCCCAAAAAACTCCAGCCAAGAATTAGCGGATTGTTATAGCTTCATTGCATGACGCAATCCAGCATCCTGCCTTCGGCCAGCCGCACATCCTCGCCTTCACGCGCCAGCATCGCCCAACGCGCGTTCGCCCTATGCATCCTCGCACTCCTCGCCACCGTCGCCGCCGCGCAAAAGCCCGCGCCCCAGCAGGCCAACGACCCCGACTACACAGCCAAGATCAAGGAATACCTCACCGACCCGCGCTTCTCCACCGACCTCGTCGATCATCTCCCCGCCTCCAAGACCGTCCCCACGCCGCTCAAGTTTCTCGGCACCATGCCCGGTCAGCCCGGCGAGCTCTACTACAACGCCGACATCAATCGCTACTACGAAGAGCTCGCCAAAGACTCGCCGCGCGCCAAATTCTGGAAGATGCCCCTCAAATCCGAAGAGGGCCGCGACATGGTAGTCCTCGCCATCGGCTCCGAAGAGTCGATGAAGAACCTCGACAAATATAAAGCCGATCTAGCCGCCCTCACCGACCCCCGCAAGACCACCGAGGAGCAGGCCCAGAAGATCATCCACACCTCCAAGCCCATCTACTGGATCACCTCCGGCATCCACTCCACCGAGACCGGCGGCCCCGAGATGCTCGTCGAGCTAGCCTACCGCCTCATCGTCGAAGACTCGCCCTTCATCCAGAACATCCGCAACAACGCCATCGTCTTCATCACCCCCGTCGTCGAGACCGACGGCCGCGACAAGCAGGTCGACACCTACTACTACGGCAAGACCACCAAGAAGCCCAAGCCCCCCATGATGTACTGGGGCAAGTACGTCGCGCACGACAACAACCGCGACGGCATGGGCCAGTTCCTCAACCTCACCCAGAACATCACCTCCGGCGTCCTCGAGTGGCACCCCACCATCCTCCACGACCTCCACGAGTCCGTCTCCTACCTCTACGTCTCCACCGGCACAGGCCCCTACAACCCCGCCATCGACCCCATCTCCATCGACGAGTGGTGGATGCTGGCCGAAACCGAAATCATGGAGATGACCAAGCGCGGCGTCCCCGGCGTCTGGACCTACGGCTACTACGACGGCTGGGTCCCCAACTACCTCTTCTGGATCGCCGAGTCCCACAACTCCTTCGGCCGCTTCTACGAGGTCCAGACCTACGGCCCCGACGTCAACAACAACCTCACCCTCCAACCCTCCGTCACCAGCCGCGAGTGGTACCGCCCCAACCCCGCACTCCCCTCCGTCAAATGGAGCCCACGCGCCAACACCGACATCCAGGAGTCCGCCATCCTCATCGCCCTCAACAAAGTGGCGACCGAGAAAGACCTCTACCTCGAAAACTACTGGCTCAAGAACAAGCGCTCCGTCCAAAAAGGTAAGGACGGCCCCACCTACGCCTGGACCATCCCCGCCGCGCAGCTCCACCGCGTCAACACCGCCGAGATGATGAACGACCTCCGCCGCCAGGGCGTAGAAATCAGCCTCGCCGCCAAGGACACCACCGTAGGCAAAACCAAGATCGCCGCCGGCGACTACATCATCCGCGCCGACCAGCCCTACCGCACCCTCGTCGATCTCTACTTCAGCCTGCAGAACTACCCCGTCACCAACCCCCTCCCCTACGACGACACCGGCTGGACCATGCCGCTCATGCGCAACGTCATCGTCAAGCCCGTCACCGAAAAATCCTTCCTCGACCAGCCCATGACCCCCATCGCCAAGGACATCGTCGTCCCCGGCATCATCCAGGGCACCGGCGACACCCTCGTCGTCGAGAACACCACCGACAACGTCCTCACCACCTTCCGCTTCAAAAACCCCGACGCAAAGATGGAGGCCGCCGAAGACGACTTCACCCTCGACGGAAATCTAGCAGGGCACACCCTTCGCGCCGGAGCATTTATCATCCATTCCCCCGACGCCAAGATCCGCGCCTCCATCAACGAACTAGGCCTCACCGCCTACGCCACCGCAACCCCCACAGTAAAAACCCACCCCCTCACCACCCCACGCATAGGCTACGTCCACACCTGGCAGCGCACGCAGGATGAGGGCTGGGTCCGCGCCGCGCTCGACCACTACCAGATCCCCTACACCTACTTCTCCGACCAAAAACTCCGCGACGGCAACCTCCGCAGCAAGTACGACGTCATCATCTTCCCCTCCGTCGGCGGCTCGTCCGTAGCCACCGTCAACGGCATCCCCAAGACCGGCACCGACCCCATCCCCTACGAAAAATCCAAGCTCACCCCCAACCTCGGCGTCGAAGACTCCACCCCTGACGTCCGCGGCGGCATGGGCATCGAAGGCCTCGCCGAGCTGGTCAAATTCGTCGAGTCCGGCGGCACCCTCATCACCGAAGGCTCCACCGCCACACTCCTCTCCGACTACGGCATCACCACGCAAGTCACCGTCGAGCACCCCACCACCCTCTACGCCAAGGGCGCCCTCATGCGCAGCATGATCTCCGATAAAAAGAGCCCCATCGTCTACGGCTACACCGGCAACGAGCTCCCCGTCTACTTCAGCCAGGATCCCGTCCTCCGCGTAGCCACCGGCGGAGGATTCGGCGGCCGCGCCCGCGTCGAAGTCCCCGGCGTAGGCGTCGACATCACCCCCAACGCCAACCCCATCGCCCTCTCGCCCTACGCCTTCCCCGACGCCATGGACTCCAACCCCGAACCCGCCGGCCTGCCCACCCAGGAAGCCGACGCAGCCGCAGCCCGAGCAGCCATCCGCCGCGGAGGCGGAGGCGGTGGTGGAGCAGGCGGAGGCGGTGGCCGCGGAGGCGCAGCCGCAGAAGAAGCACCCCCACGCGTAGTCCTCTCATTCCCCACACGCCCCGCCGACATGCTCCTCTCCGGCGAACTAGCCGGAGGCGAAAACCTGGTCGGCCGCTCGCTAGCCATCGACCAACCCCTCGGCCAGGGTCACGTAGTAATGTTCGCCCTGCGGCCCTTCTGGCGCTGGCAGACCCAGGGCACCTTCGCCCTCGGCTTCAACACCATCGTCAACTGGGACCACCTAGACGCCGGCAAACCCCCCGCCCGCCCACGCGGACCCGGAGCAGGCGCCGCAACCCCCGAAACTCAACCCGCCGACGAAACCAACTAACCTCAACCCTACCAACCGTCATCTCGTTCCAGTAAAGAAGCCGTCATCTCGACCGAAGCGGCGGACAGCATCACCGTCCGCCGCGCAGTGGAGAGACGCCCGCATTTCGCAGTTGCTTGTTCTCCTCAACCCACCACTAAACCGGGTGCCCCATCTTCGCGACGGCTTTATCGTCGCTAAGGTGGGCATCGTGCAAAGCACGACCGCCTTCCTAAACTCACCCCAAACCTCCGGGTGGGATTATGATTCTCGCTCCCAGCTTTTGCCGTTATAGTTGCAGTTGCACTCTCACCCCGCAGGAGACCCACTCAATGCGCATCAAGCTAGCCCTGGCAACGCTCTTCCTAGTCCTCACTCCCCTCGCCCAAGCCCAGACCAACTCACAAGCGATGGACCCCGACTACGCCGCCAAGGTAAAAGAGTGGACCACCAAGCCCGAGTTCCTAAGCCCCCTCGTAGACCATCTCCCGCTCTCGACAACAGTCCCATCCCCCAAAGAAATCCTGGGCCACCACATCGGCGAGCCCAAAAAGCTCACCTACTACGCCGACGTAGTCCGCTACTACCGCGCCCTCGCTGAAAAATCCCCCCGCGTCAAAGTCGTCGACATCGGCAAGACCGAAGAAGGCCGCGACTCCATCATCGTCTTCGTCGGCTCTGAAGACTCCATCAAGAACCTCGACACCAATCGCAAGAACCTCGCCCGCCTCGCCGACCCACGCGGCCTCACCGACGACCAGGCCCACGAGCTCATCACCCACACCAAGCCCATCTACACCCTCTCCGGCGGCCTCCACAGCAGCGAACTCGGCCCACCCGAGATGCTCATGGAGCTCGCCTACCGCCTCGTCACCGAAGACTCCGCCCTCATCAAAAAGATCCGCGACGAAGTAGTAGTAGCCATCATGCCAGTAGCCGACCCCGACGGCCGCGACCGCAACATCGACTGGTACAACCGTTACCTCATCGACGTCACCGACACCAACGGCGTCTACGAAGCCGGCGTCCCCTACTGGGGCAAGTACACCAAGCACGACGACAACCGCGACATCAACTACGCCGGCCTCGCCAATCAAAACCTCCTCAAGTGGTACTTAGACTGGCACCCGCCCATCATGCACGACCTCCACGAGTCCGTCTGGTTCCTCTACACCTACTCCGGCCAGGCCCCGCAGAACACCCTCTTCGACCCCATCCTCTGGGGCGAGCTCCCCTGGTTCTCCAACTTCGAGATGTCGCAGCTCACCAAGTACGGCATGCCCGGCGTCTGGACCCACGCCTACGTCGACGGCTGGTCTCCCGGCTACGTGGCCATCATGTCCGCCAACCACAACGGCATGATGCGCATGTACGAGATCATGGGCAACGGCAGCGCCTCCACCATGCACCGCTTCATCCCCAAGCCCAACCCCGCCACCACCGGCGGAGGTGGCGGCGGAGCAGGCGACCCCACCAAACGCCAGTGGTACCGCCCCCTGCCTCCCTACTCTGACGTCATGTGGTCCATGCGCAACAACACCAACTACGCCGAAACCGGAGTCCTCACCGCGCTCCAGATGACCTCGTCCTTCCCCCAGGTCATCCTCGACGACTTCTACGTCAAGAGCCGCAACTCCATCCACTCCGGCCAGACCGAAGCTCCCTACGCCTTCGTCATCCCCTCCGATCAAGCGGACATGACCCGCGTAGCCTTCGCCGTCAAAATCCTCCGTATGCAGGGCATCGAAGTAGGCCGCACCACCGCCTCGCTCAAGCTCAAAGATGGCGACTACCCCGCCGGCTCCCTCCTCGTTAAATGCGACCAGCCCTACGGCCGCCTCGCCAAGACCCTCCTCGGCAAACAGGTCGATCCCGACCCCGAGCTCACCACCTACGACGACAGCGCCTGGACCATGGGCCTCATGACCAACACCACCATCAAGCCCACCGCCGACGTCTCTGTCCTCAAAGCCGCCACCGAACCCGTCAACGAATACAACGCACCCTCCACCCTCAAGGACGCATCCGCAGCCGTAGCCTACGCCATCCCCGACCACGGCTCGCCCAACATGATCACCCTCCGCTACGCCCTCAAAGACACCAAAATCCAGATCGCAGAGAAGGAGTTCAAGTCCGGCGACACTACCCTCCCCGCAGGCACCTTCATCGTCCCCGCTAATAGCCTCAGCACCCTCAAACCCCTCGCCACCCAGCTAGGCCTCGACATCGTAGGCCTCGCAGCCCAACCCACCATCACCCTCCACGACGCAGGACTCCCCCGCGTAGCCATGTTCAGCACCTGGAACGGCACACAAGACGTAGGCTGGGTCCGCTACACCTTCGACCAATACAAAGTCCCCTACGACCTCATCTTCAAGGAGCGGGTCCTCAAGGGAAACCTCCACGCCGACTACGACCTCATCGTCATCCCCACCCAGGCCCGCTCCTCCAAGGCTCTCATCACCGACATCCCCAAGAGCAAAACCCCGCTCGCCTACACCAAGACCGACACCTATAAATTCCTCGGCGACTACGGCTCCTCCGACGACATCACCGGCGGCATGGGCACAGCGGGCGTCACCGAGTTCCAGAAGTTCACCGAAGACGGCGGCCTACTCGTCACCCTGGGAGCCTCCAGCGCCTTCCCCGTAGACTTCGCCATCACTCCCAAAATCGACGCTGGAGCCCCCAGCGCCCGCTTCTACGCCCCCGGCCCCATCGTCGAGGCCGACATCACCCAACCCGCCAGCCCCATCCTCTACGGTTACACCGACAAATCCGTCCCCGTCCGCTGGGCCGGCGGCCCACTCCTCCGTATGGAGCCCGAAGCCGACCGCCGCAACGTCATCATGCGCTTCCCCGGTGGCGAAAAATCCGTCCTCTCCGGCCTCATGCGAGCCCCCGAAGATATCCGCGGCCGCGCCGCCATAGTAGCCACCCCCGTAGGCAAAGGCGAAGTCATCCTCTTCGTCACCAACCCCATCTGGCGCTGGCAAAACGTAGGCGAGTTCCGCATGATGTTCAACACCATCCTCAACTACAAAAATCTCGAAACCGGCAAAACCACCACCCCAGCCAGACCCACCCGAGACTCCAAAGACTCCAAGGACAAAGACACCAAAGAAGAAACCCCCGACCCACCCCCCGCCTATTAGGCTCAACCACAAAACCGGGTGCCCCATATCTCGATTTTGAGATGTGGGCATCGTGCGAAGCATGACCGCTTTCCCTCCAAGCGCCACAAACGCCCGGGTGCTCCATCCTGAGGGCGCCTGATCGCCCGATGGTTGGGGAACCGATACACTCCGCTCGGCAAGCGGTTGTCGTTGCTGTTGCCTGTTCTCTCCCACACCACACCCACCACAAAACCGTCATCCTGAGCGAAGCGCAGCGGAGCCGAAGGACCCCGATACATCCCACATCACCCAAACTGCTCGGACCTTTCAACCGATTCGTTGTCTGTTCTGGACCACCCAAACTTGACAAAACTCACCCCAAAAACACCCACCAAAACATCCCATCCACCGATCGCAAGACACACAAGGTCCGAACCTAAACCCAATCAATCGAAGAATTTGCGCAAAACTGACGGGGGCGGAGGGGTACTACCCCACAGGGTTCTCCAACACCCCAATCCCCTCAATCTCAATCCGCACCAAATCCCCCCTTAGCAGCGTAAAGTCATCCTCCGGCACCACCCCAGTCCCAGTCATCAGCAAAGCCCCCCGCGGAAAGCTACTCTCCCGAAACAGAAACTCAACCAGCTCCGTCGGCTCCCGCTTCAACTCCGCCAAAGTAGTCTTCCCCGCAAACACAACCTTCCCCGCACGCTCAATCTCGAGCCCAATCCCGGTACTCTTCCCCAGCGGCTCCTCAGCCAGCAGCACACAAGGCCCAATCGCGCAGGCGCCGTCATACATCTTCGCCTGCGGCAGATACAGCGGATTCTCCCCCTCGATATCCCGCGAACTCATATCATTCCCGATCGTGTACCCCACAATCTCCCCCGCAGCATTCACCACCAGCGTCAACTCCGGCTCCGGCACCGTCCACTTCGCATCCCTCCGCACCCGCACCTGCCCCTTAGGCCCCACCACCCGCCACCCAGCAGCCTTCATAAACAGCTCCGGCCGAGCCGCACTATAAACCCGGTCATAGAACGTCCCACCCCCAGCATCCTTAGACTCCTCAATCCGGGCACTCCGGCTCCGGTAGTAAGTCACCCCCGCCGCCCAAACCTCCTGCCCCACCACCGGCGCCAACACGCTCGCCGAGTCAAACGCCACCGGCTGCCCCACACAACAAGCCTTCACCCGAGCAAGCAGCCCCGGCTGACTAATCAGCGAATCCCAATCATCCGTATCAACCGCAAAGAACTTCCCCGCATCCTCAACAAACACCCCCTTACGAGTCCGATAGAGCTTCACGCATCACCTCGATTCAGCCGCGCCACAATCGCATCCGCATCATAAACACACCCACCCCAAACCCCGCCACTAGCCCCAACCAGCGCCGCCCAAAGCCGAGTATCCTCCGGGAGCGCCGGATGCGGAGCAAGATCCCCCCGCGGCCCCCGCGCACTCAATCGCCGCTCACCCTCCGTCGCCCCAAACCGCTCCCCCGCCACCCCCACTAAATTCACCGTCCCATGCAGAGCATCACGGTCGATCACAATCTCAATCAAATCCCCATCCAGCACTCTCCCAATCGGCCCTCCCGCCAGCGCCTCCGGAGAAATATGCCCCAGGCAAGCCCCCGTAGACACCCCACTAAACCGAGCATCCGTCAGCACAGCAACATGCTTGCAAAACGGCAGCGCCTTCAACGCCGAGGTAATCTGATAGATCTCCTGCATCCCCGCTCCCGCCGGCCCACCGCAGATCAGCACCATCACATCCCCATGCGACACCGCCCCATACTTGATCGCATCAATCGCCGCCGCCTCCGTAATAAACACCCGCGCCTGCCCCACATGTCGATACACATCATGCTCATCAATCAGCGAAGGATCAATCGCCGTGCTCTTAATCACGCTGCCCTCCGGCGCAAGATTCCCCACCGGAAAACAAACCGTAGCCGTCAGCCCCCGCTCCCGCGCCTTATCCGGAGACATAATCACATCATCCGCATCAACCCCATCCAACGCCCGCAGCCGTTCCTTCAACACACTCCGCCGCTCACTCTGCTCCCACCAGTCCAGGTTCGCATCCAGCGTCTCGCCCGTCACCGTCATCACCGAGGTATCCAGCAACCCCGCACTCCGCAGATGCAGCATAACCTCCGGCACCGCCCCCGCCAGAAACACCTGCACCGTAGCAAAGTTCCCCGGCCCATTCGGTAGAGCATCCACAAGCCGCGGAACCGCCCGATTGATCGCCGTCCAATCACTCACCGTCGGCCGCCGCAATCCCGCCGCATGAGCAATCGCCGGCACATGCAGCAACAGATTCGTCGACCCACCAAACGCCGCATGCAGCACCATCGCATTCCGCACCGCAGCATCCGTCAGCACATCCTTAGTCCCAATCCCCGCCGCAGCCATCCGCAACAACGCCCGCGCCGACCGCGTAGCAGCATCCAGCCAAATCGCCTGCCCCGAAGGCGCGAGCGCCGCATGCGGCAAACTCAACCCCAGCGCCTCCGCCACCACCTGCGAGGTCGCCGCCGTCCCCAGAAACTGGCACCCACCTCCCGGCGTAGCACAGGCCCTGCACCCCACCTCCGCCGCATACTCGAGCGTTATCTGCTCCTGCGCAAATCGCGCCCCAATCGACTGCACCTTCCCCGCATCCTCACCCTCATCCGGCAGCAGCGTAACCCCACCCGGCACCAGCACACTCGGCAGCACACCCGACGAAGCCAGCGCCATCATCATCGCCGGCAGACCCTTATCGCAAGTCGCAACCCCCATCACACCCTTACGCTGTGGCAGCGACCGCATCAACCGCCGCAGCACAATCGCCGCGTCATTCCTATACGGAAGCGAATCCAGCATCCCCTCCGTCCCCTGCGTCCGCCCATCGCAAGGATCCGTACACATCCCCGCAAACGGAATCGCCCGCCGATTCCGCAGCTCCCGCGCCGCCTCCGCCACCAGCAGCCCCACCTCCCAGTGTCCCGAGTGAAACCCCAGCGCAATCGGCGTCCCATCCTGGGCCCGCAGTCCACCATGCGTACTCAAAATCAGAAACTCCGGATCAAGCAGCCGCGCCGGCTCCCACCCCATTCCCGCGTTCTGCGTAAGCCCAAACAGATTCCCCGACGGCTCCGTCAGCAGCATCTCCGCCGTAATCGGCAGCCGACCCTCCGGCCCCGGAGCATGCGTCTTCGCCTCCGCAAACACACTGCGTTCACACTCCAGCACCTGCGCCGCACTTATCGTCTGCATAGGGATGCCAGTCAAACCTCGTGAACCATTCTCGCAGCTTCCACCCTGTCAGACGAATCCACCTTCGGCAGAAACAGCATCAGCACCGCCGAACAAATCAACGCCACCGACATCAGCAGAAATCCCGCCCGCGAGTTCCCCGTCACCGCCCGCAGAAACCCCACAAAGTAAGTCCCCACAAACCCACCAAACGCCCCACAGCTATTAATCAGCGCCATCACCTCACCAGCAACACTGCGCGGCAGCCGCTCCGGAATAATCGCAAAGAACGGCCCATACGGCGCATATATCCCCGCAGCTCCAATCACCAGGCACACAAACGCCGCCGCAAAACTCCTCTGCGCCAACACGAACGAGCCCAACAGCCCGATCCCCCCCATCAACAAGAACGGCCACACCACCCCCTCCCGCCGCCGCGTCTTATCCGAGTACTGCGACACCACCACCATCATCCCAATCCCAAACAAATAGGGCACCGCCGACAGCAGCCCAACCTTCCCCATCGCCAGCGCGCTTCCCTCCTTCACAATCGTCGGCAGCCAAAGCACAAACCCATAAGCCCCCAGGCTCCAGCAAAAATACACCACCGACAGCAGCAGCACATCTCTCCGCAACAAAGCCTGCCGCACCGGCACAACCGCGCCGACCCGACTCCGAACCAATGCCTGCTCCTCCGCCAGCACGCCCTCCAGATGCTCCGCAGCCTCCCGCGTCATCCATCGCGCCCCCACCGGCCTGTCACTCACCAGCGCGATCCACACCACCGCCCACACCACCGAAGGCAGACCCTCAATAATGAATGTCCTCTGCCACCCAAACCCCTCAATCAGAAACCCGGTGATCACCGACATCCACAGCACCGTCACCGGATTCCCCAAAATCAAAAACGTATTGGCACGCGACCGCTCCGCCGTCGTAAACCAATGCGTCAGCAGCACCAGCATCGCCGGCAGAATCACACTCTCCGCAACACCCAGCAGAAACCGGTCCACCGCCAGCAGCCAGAAAATCCGTATCACTCCAGTAAGCGCCGCAAACGATCCCCAAGCAATCAACGCCACAAAAACCAACTTGCTCGCGCTGTGCTTCCGCGCAAACGCAGCCCCCGGCAACTGAAATGCAAGATACCCCAGGAAGAACAACCCGCTCAGCAGCGAAGCCTCTTTATCCGAAATATGCAGCGTAACCGCCATCCCCGCAGCCGCGCCAAACCCATAGTTCGCGCGATCCAGATACGCCAGGCTATAAGTCACGAACACCGCAGGCATCAAAAACACCCACCGCTTACGAAGACTCGCGCTACACTCCACGCTCATCGATGACGCGCCGTGTTCCGTAGTAGTCGTGTCGAGTGGATTCATCTCGCTCCCGCGCACCAATCCTACCCGAGCCATCGAACACATCACCACCGCAGCACTATTTACGAGCCGGAACCACCCTCACGCTCACCATCACATCCGTCTCCAGCACCGTATCCGCCACATCCATCCCCTTCACCACCGACGCCCAAACCGTATACGCATGATTCAAACGATCATTGTCATTCATATCGATAAACAACTGCGCATCACCCGTATCATGCCCACGCGTCGAGATCCCCACCGCCCCACGCCTATGCGGACGCAACCCCACCTCATCATTCATAAACGGACTATCCCCCACCACCTCATTCGCACCCGGACTCCCACCCTGCACCACAAAGTTCGGAGCCCACCGATGCAAAGTCGACCCATCAAAATATCCCTTCCGCACCAGCGCCACCATCCGCTCCACCGTAGCCGGCGCCTGCTCCGGATACATCTCCAGCTCCATCACTCCACCACTCTTCATCGTGATCAACAGATGCGAAGACTTCAGCTTCAACACACTAGCCATCTCCGGCCCCCGCCCCATCGGCACCCGCGGCGAAGCACTCACCTGACTCCCAGTCCAAGCCGTCAAAATCTCCGCCGCAGCCCCGGCCACCTGCGGATCAAAGTCACTCAAATAAATCTGCAACTCCGCCTCCTCACCCTTCACCGGCAGACTCTTAATCGCCCGCAAAATCGCCATCCGCGGATCCCGCGTATTGTCCTTCTGCAGCGCAGTAAACGCCGCCAGCGACTTCAGCAACGCAGGCAAAGCAGCATCATCCTTCGAACCCACCAGCGCCCGCCCCGCCGCAACTCCCGTCTGATTATCCGTGCGACTTAGCGCCGCAATATAAGCCGCATCATCCGCATGACCCTTCACCTTCGCAAGCCCCGACAAAGCAGCTTCAGCAACATTCGCATTCACATCGTGCGCCAGCACCTTCAGCGTGCCGTCATCTTTCAACACCGCAGCCGCCTTCGCCGCATACATCCTTACCTGCCAGGCCGGACTCGCCACAAACCCCGGCATCGTAGCCTCCGCCGCACCCGCATCCACATTCGCCAGCGACACCAGCGCATGCGCAGCAAGATGCCAAGTCAAAGTCCCATCACCCGTCACCGGAATCTTCGGCAGCAACGCAACCTCACTCTTCAACTTCGCCACCACCGCCTCGTGCTCTTCCGCCGGACAAGGCTTCCCCAACAAATCAATAGCCACCAGCCGAACATGCACACCCTTGTCCTCAACTGCCTTCAAAATCGGCGCACACCAAACACTCTGCATATAAGTCCCATAAGCCTGCAACCCATCAAACCGAACCATAGCCGCAGGATCATCCAACGCCGTAGAGATCAACGCCGCACGCTCATCACTCTTAATCGGATCCACCGCCGGCGTAAGCTGCAGCAGCGACAGCGTGTACTTTGAACCCGCTCCAGCCGCCGCAATCCGCCGCACCTGCTGATCCGGATCCCCCTGCGCAAACCGAATCGTCTTCGCGTCCGCACCGCCAAACTTCACCAGCGCCATCAACGTAAGCAGCCGAGTCCGCGCATCAGCCGGCCCTGCCGCATCATGCAACTGCGCCCGCAGCACATGAACAATCTCCTCATTCGGTATCAGCTTCACACGGCTCTGACGAAACAAGCTCTCCAACCCCATCGCCGCGCCATACCGCACCTCCGGCGATGCAGCATGCTTCAACTCCGGCGCAATCTCCTTCGCCAGCAACATCGCCACCGCCATCACATTTTCTGCCGTCACATAATGCAACCGGCCAATCGACGCCATCAGCACAGCACGCACAGCAGGAACTTTCTCCGCTACCAACGCCTTCTCCAGCGCCCACGTACCGGCAAACATCTCCGGATCCGAAGTGGCATCTATCTGCGACTGCGCCAGCGCATCCGCAGCCTCCTCACGCACCGCAGGCGAAGCATCATTCAGCAGCGGAATAATCGCCCCACTCACCGAAGGCCGCTCCAGCCGCCCCAGCGCCCGCACCGCAGCCACCCGAATCCTCTCCGAAGGATTCGCCAGCCCATCCTCCAGTACCTTCAACTCCGCAGCCGTAGCCGCCCGGCTCTCCTCAGCATTCACAATCTGCTGCAACACCGGAATCTCAGCATCCTTATACTGCCCCGCCGCACGACTCGCCCCACCCGAAAGACAAGCCAGCAACACTACGCCACACACCAACCTGCGATCGAACATCGATATCCCCTTTGCCAAAACCAAAGACACGAACCCTCACACCGCAAACAGCAGCAAAGACAGACTATTCAGATTTCAATGGAAACCACAGGCCTGAAAAAATGGCGGAAGCGGTGAGATTCGAACTCACGGAACCCTCACAGGTTCGGCGGTTTTCAAGACCGCTGCCTTAAACCACTCGGCCACACTTCCGTAACACCATGATAAACCACCCCCAGCAAGCGCGAATAGCGCGAAATACGCACCGCTGCGATACTGGAAAGCGTCTAATCTCTGTCTATGGAAGTCCTCAGCCCACAGAAAGCCGCCTCCTTCGACCGAACGCTCGCCAGCGCTCGGTCCACTCTCGGCTTCAGTGAGATCTTCCGCCTCGCCGTCGACAGCTTCCGCGCCAGCAAGATCCGCTTTCTCCTCACCATGCTCGGCATGATCATCGGTTCTGCTTCCATCATCCTCGTCGTCACCCTCGGCGACACCGGCAAGCGCTTCGCTCTCGATCAGCTCTCCTCCATCGCCCCCAATCTCGTCGAAATGCAGTTCGATGGAGGCAGCATCGCCGGCCCCGACAACACCACCACACCCGACTACATGACCCGCGAAGACATGAACGCAGTCATCGATCAGGTCCCCAACATCGCCTACTACTCCCCCATGCTCGAGGCCCACGACACCATCAGCATCGGCAACGGAGTCTCAAAAGACACCATGATCCTCGGCGTCTCGGAGCAGTACAAAGATGTCCGCAACCTCCGCATCGTCGCCGGCCGCTTCTTCGACGAGCAGGACGTCCTGGCCCACACCAAGGTCGCCGTCCTCGTCACCCCCTACGCCAAGGCCATCTTCGGCACCGCCAACGCAGCCATCGGCCGCACCATCAAGATCGAGGGAATTCCCTTCGACATCATCGGCGTCGCCGAAATGCGCATCGACGTCTACGGCCAGTCCGAGCTCGGCGATCAGACCGTCCTCATTCCCTACCCCATCGCCCGATACTTCACCGGCACCGATACCGTCAAAGAGATCTTCTTCTCCATGAAGCAGTCCAGCGACGTCATCCCAGCCTCCAAGCGCATCCTCGCCATCATCAAGAGCCGCCACCACGCCAACTCCGTCTATAGCTACTTCATCATGACCGGCATCCTCAGTATGATGTCTCGCATCGCCACCATGCTCACCGTCGTCCTTACCCTCGCCGCCCTCATCACCCTCATCGTCTCCGGCGTCGGCATCATGAACTCCATGCTCGCCAACGTCCAGGCCCGCATTCGCGAGATCGGCATCCGCAAAGCCCTCGGGGCCACCAGCCGCGAGATCCGCCTCCAGTTCCTCACTGAAGCCGTCTTCCTCTCGCTCAGCGGCGGCATCGTCGGCACTCTCATCGGCCTCGCCATTCCATTCTCCGTGCGCTTCTTCACTCCCTTCACTATTCCCATCAATCCCTGGTCCCCGATCATCGCACTCTCCACCTCCGTCATCGTAGGCGTCGCCTTCGGCACTCTGCCCGCCAACCGCGCCGCCCGCCTCGACCCCGTAGAAACCCTCAAGTTCGAGTAACATCCTCTGAGTCACTGGCACTGCATTCTCCCCTGAGACATCCCGAGACCCACCCGGAGATCCCTATGCACCTTCGCCACCCCCGCCTCGTCCTATCACTCGCCCTCATCACAGCCACAGGAGCACTCATGCAATCCGCCCCCGCCCAAACCGCTCCCCCCAGCGGGCCCTCAGATAATCCCGCCATCCCCGCCGACAAGTACCAATGGCTCGAGGACGTCTACGGCGACAAGCCCATGGCCTGGGTCAAAGCCGAGAACGACCGCTCCGCAAAGATCCTCGAAGCCGACCCACGCTTCGCCCCACTCGAAGCCACCGCGCTCAAAGTCCTCGAATCCCCCGACCGCCTCCCCTTCCCCGACCTCCGCGAAGGCCTCGTCTACAACACATGGCAGGACGCCGACCACGTCCGTGGCATCTTCCGCCGCACCACACTCGCGGATTACCTGACACCGAATCCAACCTGGCACACCGTCATCGACTACGACGCCCTCGCCAAAGCCGATAAACAAAGCTGGGTCCAGCACGGCCTCCGCTGCCTCTATCCCGGCGACCGCCTCTGCCTCGTCACCCTCTCCGCCGGCGGCGAAGACGCCGACACCCAACGCGAGTTCGATCTCAAAACCGGAGACTTCGTCCCCAACGGCTTCACCCTCCCCCGCTCCAAACAGGACGTCTCCTGGATCGACAAAGACACCCTCCTCGTAGGCCGCGACTGGGGCCCCGGCACCATGACAAAATCCGGCTACCCCTTCGTCGTCAAAGAATGGAAGCGCGGCACGCCCCTCGACTCCGCCAAAGAGATCTTCCGTGGCAAGGAGTCCGATGTCAGCGCCAGCGGCTTCACCCTCCACGATGCCCAGGGCCACCACGCCATCATCTTCAGCCGCGGCATCGACTTCTTCAACAGCGAATACCTCATCCTCACTCCCAAAGGTCCAGTCCACCTCGGCCTACCCGGCAAAGCAGAGCTCGACGGTCTCCTCCATGGCCAGCTCATCGTCACACTCAACGAAGCCTGGAAGCCCGAAGGTCTTGATAAAACATTCCCGCAAGGCTCCGTAATCTCCCTGGCCCTCGACGCAGTCCTCAAAGATCCCCAGCACCTCAAACCCACCATAGTCTTCACCCCATCCACCACCGAGTTCGTCCAGGAGGTCAGCACCACCAAAAACTACCTCCTCCTCACCACGCTTGAAAACGTGCAGGGCCGCGCCTCCGTCTACACCCGCAACTCTGACGGCGCCTGGTCGCTCCACAGACTCGACGTCCCCGACAACCAGGCCATCTCCATCGTCTCCACCAGCAACACCGACGACCGCTTCTTCCTCAGCGTCACCAGCTTCCTCACCCCATCCTCACTCCTGCTCGGCGACGCTGCCACCAGCTCACTCAAACTCGCACGCTCCATGCCACCCCAGTTCGACGCCTCGCGCGACACCGTCGAACAACTCTTCGCCACCTCCAAAGACGGCACCAAGGTCCCCTACTTCGTCGTCCACCGTAAAGACCTCAAGTACGACGGCTCCAATCCCACGCTCCTCACCGCATACGGCGGCTTCCAGGTCTCCAACACGCCCTACTACTCCGGAGCCCTCGGCAAACTCTGGCTCGAGCGCGGCGGAGTCTACGTCCTCGCCAACATCCGCGGCGGCGGCGAGTTCGGCCCCGCATGGCACGAGGCCGGCCTCAAAACCCACCGCCAGCGCATCTACGACGACTTCACCGCCGTCACTGAAGACCTCATCACCCGCAAGATCACCTCACCTCGCCGCCTCGGCATCGTAGGCGGCTCCAACGGCGGCCTCCTCATGGGCGTCCAGATGACCCAGCACCCCGAGCTCTATAACGCCATCGTCATCCAGGTCCCGCTTCTCGACATGCTCCGCTACGAACACATCGCCGCCGGAGCATCCTGGGTAGGCGAATACGGCTCCGTCTCCAACCCCGACGAAGAAAAATTCCTCGCCTCCATCTCCCCCTACAACAACCTCCACGCCAACGTCACCTACCCCGAACCCCTGATCTTCACCACCACCAAAGACGACCGCGTAGGCCCAGTCCACGCCCGCAAATTCGCCGCCCTCATGAAAGAACTCAACAAGCCCTACTACTACCAGGAAATAATCGAAGGCGGCCACGGCTCCGGCGCCGACCTGAAACAAACCGCCAACACCTACGCCACCGAATTCACCTACCTAACCCGCAAACTAATGGACTAACCCAAACGCCGCCCCACCACAAATCCGCCGTGCCCCATGTCTCGATTTTGAGACATGGGTTCCCACACCGGCACAAATTTGGGTGCCCCACGTCAGACGGCTTCATGTCTGACGTGGGGTTACTCACTTCGGAGTCTGCTCGCCCCCACAAGAAATCATCCCAATAATCCCGCTCTTATCCCGCATTAATCCCCGTTCCTGTTTCTAGGATTCCAACGCCCATCAATCCTCACCAGGAATTCCGCGTCCAATAATACGGAGCCCCCGGATGTATCACCGAATACAAATAGCAATCCTCCTGACCATCCTCCTAATCCTCACCGCACAAGCCCAAGCCGCCCCCACCGAACTAGACCAGGGCTACACCAATCTCTACAACGCCAACTTCGCAGCCGCCCACATCAACTTCCGCAACTGGATGCAAGCCCACCCCGAAGACCCTCTCGGCCCCGTCTCTGACGCCGCCGCTTTTCTCTTCGACGAGTTCAACCGCCTCGGCGTCCTCGACATCGAGCTCTTCGCTGACGACGACCGCTTCACCAGCCGCGAACGCCCCACTCCCAACCCCGAGATGCGGACCAACTTTGACCAGCGCACCCAGCAGGCCGACCGCCTCGCCGACACCATCCTCAAGACCACCCCCAACAACGCTCAGGCCCTCTTCGCCAAGACCCTCGTCTGCGGCCTCCGCTCCGACTACGCCGCACTCATCGACAAGAGCCAACTCACTGCCCTGAGCCTAACCAAACAGGGCACCGCCCTCGCAGCACAGACACTGCAAGCCGACCCACAGCTCTACGACGCTCACCTCGCCAGCGGCATCGAGAACTACATGCTCAGTCTGAAACCCGCGCCTGTCCGCTTCATCGTTCGCATGACCGGCGCCTCCACCGACAAGGCCAAGGGCATCAGCGAAGTCAGTATCACCGCCCAGCACGGCCACTACCTCGCGCCATTCGCTCGCCTGATGCTGGCCGTAGCAACACTCCGCGACGGCAACAAGACCGAAGCCAAAGCAATCCTCGCCGACCTGGCCCAGAAGTTTCCCCAGAACCCCCTCTACGCCCGCCAATTAAACCGAATCCACTAGCCACACCACCGGGTGCCCCATGTCAGGCAGTTTCATCGCATGGGGGAGGTTGAGATCTGGCACCATCCTTCAAACATCCACCAAGGGCCAAAGGCCCGCTCCATACCAGCCTGGGGCAGCGCCCCAGGTAACCGACATCCAAAATTCCAAGGGCTGAAGGCCCGACCTATCTTTAACTCCCGCCAACAAGCGCTGATATAAAACAACGTAGCGGAGATTTGTATGAAGCTAAGAATATGCCTTATCGCAACGGCCCTCATCGTCTCTACAAACCAAGCCACGCACCGCGCTGGCGCATTGCAACCTCAGTCAACTACCGCGACAAGCCCACTAACAATTACACTCTCCACAACGAGTAACCGCTTTAAGATCGATTCGCCAATTCCTGTCGAAATAGTAGTCACAAACATAAGTAAATCTCCCATAAATCTGGAGATCATCGCTGTTCCTCACTCGGAATATTACGGCTACCGATTTACGCTCACTCTGAACGGGAACAACATACCCAAGACCTCGTTCTACAAGGCACTCAGCGACAAAGGCGCAAGCGATCCGGAGGTGCCGTTCGATGGAAGCGTGGACACCTATACGATGGCAGCGGGAAAAGTCGAACACGTCCCCATCGACGTCAAAAAACTATTCCTCATAACGCAACCCGGCTCCTACCTATTCTCAGTGGAGATGGGAAAGAACATGGACAACAAGGTTGCAATTCACTCTCAGCCCTTACAGTTGAATATCGCCCCCTGATCCGATCACGCCGGTATCTCATTCATGCACCCTCATCCCTGTGCGGGTCTCCACAAAAGCACCAACCCATTCCCACTTCATCCCGTCCTTATCCCGCCTCCATCTCCGTTCCTGTTTTCCCAGCGGCTGCCACGATTCAAACAAAAAAACGCGCTACCCACCCAGTCACCCGGGCAGAGCAGCGCGTCCACATCTCTAAATCTTTAATCTAAAGATCAGTCCAGCAAAAATCTAAGCAGCCGGAGCAGTCTCTTCTTCCGGAGCCTCGCCCTTGACCGTCACCTTCACATGACTCGTCACCTCGCGATGCAGCTTCACCGGAACGTGATACTCCCCGATCGACTTCAGCGGCTCGTCCAGCGCAATCTTGCGACGGTCAACCGTGAAACCCTTCGCCTCAAGCTGCTGCGCGATGTCGCCCGAAGTCACCGACCCGAACAGATGCTCATGCTCGCCAACCTTGCGCTCGAACACCAGCTCAACTTCGTTCAACTGCTTCGACAGATCCTCAGCGCCGGCCTTCTCCTTCG
Organism: uncultured Acidobacteriaceae bacterium; assembly: GCA_963744125.1. Lineage (GTDB taxonomy): Bacteria > Acidobacteriota > Terriglobia > Terriglobales > Acidobacteriaceae > Edaphobacter. The sequence goes on from CAVUSG010000001.1 coordinate 148,352, forward strand.
CCGACTTACGCACAGCCGAAGCCTTCATCTGATCGATCACGGCCTTGTTCGCCGCCGTCGCCTCGATCGCCAGCTTACCCGGCAGCAGATAGTTGCGCCCGTAACCGTCGGCAACCTTCACCACATCGCCGCGATGTCCAAGCTTCAGTACATCTTCCTTCAAAATGACTTCCATTGCAGTCTCTCCAGATTCCTGTGTGCCCTTCACGGGCAGCTCGAATTCAGCAGGCTTCACCTTCGAAGCCGCAAAGTTAGAAGCGCGCCGCAAACGCCAGCAACGCGATATTCCGCGACTGCTTGATCGCCTGGCTCAGTCTGCGCTGGTGCCGTGTGCATACGCCCGTCAACCGGCGCGGAACAATCTTCCCACGCTCAGCCACAAAGCCCTGCAGCAGCCGCACATCGCGGTACGAGATCGCATCGATCTTCTCCGTGCAGAACTTGCAGACCTTCTTGCGACGGAAAAACTTCCGCCCGCCAGGACCACCACCAGGCGCGCCCGCCGGCCGCGGAGGACGCGGTCCACCCGGCCCAGCATAAGCCGGACGCGGTGAATGTGCAGGAGGAGCCTGTTGCTCCGAAGATCCAGATGCGTTGCTGTTAGTTTCGTCAGCCATGTTCATGTCCTTTCAAATCCGTTGCGCCTTCACCTGCTCCAGACACGCCGTGGTGTCTCTGAAACGACGGGCCAATTCATCCCATCGGAAGCCGGCTACAGCAATTTCATCCTGCGTCACGCAATGCCAAGGTCTCGCCTCGCCATCGCAAAATCCTTTTGCGCGCGAAACCTAAACCTCTGCGGAAACAGTCTCTGCCGGAGCCTGAGCGACCACAGCAACCGGAGCAGCAGCCGCAACAGGCGCCGAAACTTCAGCAGCAGCGCTCTCCTCAGCCGGAGCAGCAACCGCAGCAGGAGCCTGCACCGGAGCGGCACTCGGCTGCGCACTGCGCTTCACCTTCGTATCCCGCAGTGCCTTCACCTTCGCCAGGCGCTTCTCTTCCTCATCCATGCGCACCGTGATGAACTTGATCACCGGCTCCGAAACGCGCAAACGGCGCTCGAGCTCGAGCACACCCGTGCCCGCGATCGCAACATTCATCAGCACATAAAAACCATCGTTGAACTTGCGAACGGTATAAGCCAACCGGCGTCGTCCCATCTTCTCAACGCTCTTCACCTCACCGCCGCCACTCACCACATTCGCGGAGAAGCCTTCAATCAGCTTGTCGAGGTCTGCTTCTTCAACGTCCGGCCGGACGATGAACATAATTTCGTAAGTACGATTCATTTCGTCTACTTCTTTCTGCGAAGTTCTGCTTCGCACCGTGTTGACGTGTCGTCTGCCAACCCGGTCTGGAATAAAAACCCTGCGCTGGTCCTCACATCAACCAACAACTACCAACTATCAACTAACAACCGTTCTATTAAACTCGTTCATCGCCGCAGCAACGCCCTTCACCAAAACCATCTCAACCGCACTCTTCGCCCGGTCGAGCACTTCATCCAGCACCGCAAGCTCCTGCTTGCGCATCGGCGACAGCAGATAATCACTGCCACCCGCCTTCACTTCCCTGCCATCCTCCAGCGGCGGCTTACCAACGCCGATGCGGATGCGAATCCACTCCTCCGTCCCAAGCGTCCCGAGGATCGACCTCACCCCGTTATGCCCGCCGCCCGATCCACGCTCATTAATCCTCAGCGTGCCCAGCGGAAACGCCAGCTCGTCATGCAGCACGATCAAGCCGTCCGACGGTACCTCAATCTCAAACTCCTGAATCAGCGCGGCCACCGAAAGCCCGCTCAGATTCATATACGTCTCCGGCTTCACCAGCAGAACATCCTGTCCCGCCAACCTCGCCTTCGCCGTCAAAGCCTTGCCCCGCCGGTTGGTGACCACCACACCGCAATCCTCCGCGATCCGGTCCACCGCCAGAAACCCGGCGTTATGCGGCGTGAACTGATACTCGATACCCGGATTCCCAAGTCCGACAATCAACTTCACGCCGCAATTTCCTTTGCCTTGCAACTACCAACTATCAACCACCAACCGCAGTTACTTTTTCTTCGCGTCCTTAGCATCGGCAGCAGGAGCAGCAGCGCCAGCAGGAGCAGCCGCATCCGTCTTACCCTTCTTCGCAACTTCAGGCTCAGCAGCGGTCGCCACAGCAGCATCCACTTCAACAACCTCTTCGCGAATCGCAGTCACATGCGCAACCGTCGCATTCTCGTCCGCCAGGAACTTGATGCTCCCCGAGTGCGGCAGGTCCGAAACGCGAATCACGCCATGAAGCTCAAGCCCCGTCACATCCACATCCAGGTGGCTCGGAATATCGCTGGGCAGGCACTCAATCTCCACCTCACGCAGCACATGCTCCAGAATCCCGCCCTGCGTCTTCACCCCCGCCGGCACGCCAACCAACTGGATCGGCACCGACACGGTCATCGCCTTGTCCATCGCAATCCGCTTCAGGTCGATGTGCAGCAGATGGCCCTTCAGCGGCTCGTTCTGCCAGTCCACAATCATCGCCTTCACGATCGCCGAACCCTCAACATTCAAATCAAAAATCGTATTGTGGCCCGAGTCCGAGTGCAGAATCCGCGTGATCACCTTCGGGTCCACGCTCACCGCCACCGCATCCTGCCCCGCGCCATAAACCACCGCAGGAATCTTCCCCGCCACACGCACCCGCCGGGCATGGTTCTTATTAAACTTGCCCGTACGCGGAGTAGCCACTACTGCTTCAATCGTCGCTGATGCCATTTGTCCATCTTCCTTTCGGGCACGGAGTCCATCCGCTCCCTTTGCAGCCGCAGCTGCCGTTAGTCTTCCGCCTTTGCAGTTACCAACAACAAACAACCAGCAACCAACAACCCGTCACCAGCAACCGCCTAATTAAACAGTGTCGAAACACTAGTCTCCATATGAATGCTCTCAATCGCCCGGCCCAACAGCCCTGCTATCGAAAGCACCTTGATCTTCTCGACCCGCTTCGCCTCTTCGCGCAGCGGAATCGTATTCGTCACGACCAGTTGTTCCAGTCGTGAATTCGCAATGCGCTCAACCGCCGGCCCGCTCAGCACCGGATGCGTCGCACACGCATAAACTTTTTCCGCGCCCTGTTCCAGCAGCGCATCCACCGTCTTCACCAGCGTTCCGCCCGTGTCGATGATGTCGTCCAGGATCAGACACGTCCGGCCTCGTACATCGCCGATAACGTTCATCACCTCGGTAATATTGATGTCCGTCCGCCGCTTATCAACAATGGCCAACGGAACCTCCAGCTTCTTGGCGAAGAATCTCGCCCGCTCCACGCCTCCCGCATCCGGTGAAACCACCGTAAGGTTCGGCAGGTTCAACTCCCGGAAATAGCCCACCAGCACCGGGCTGGCAAACAAATGGTCCACCGGAATATTGAAGAAGCCCTGAATCTGCGCTGCATGAAGATCGACCAGCAGCGCTCTGTTCGCGCCCGCCGTAGTCAGCAAATCAGCAACCAGCTTCGATGTAATCGCCACACGCGGCCGGTCCTTGCGGTCCTGCCTCGCGTAGCCGTAGTACGGAATCACAACCGTAATTCTTCCGGCCGAGGCGCGCTTCAGCGCGTCCATCATGATCAGCAGCTCAACCAGATGCTGATCCACCGGAAAACACGTAGGCTGCACCAGGAAAACGTCCGCGCCGCGAACGTTCTCCAGCAGCTGAAAATGTACCTCGCCGTCGGAGAATCTCTGCAACCGGGTCTCGCCCAGCGGCACACCGACGAACCTGCAGATCTCCTCGCACAGCGCAGGATTTGCCGATCCGCAAAAAATCTTGAAGCGCTTCGCTTCACTCAGCTTCCCGGTGCGCTTCCGCTCCGGTGCTGCTTTAGTCTGCCCGCTGGATAGGCCCAGCTCCGAGCTCGCTGGCACAGCCGAGGAGTTTGTTTCCATCTCCTCAGCCAGCCCTGAAATAGGGGATAGTACCGCAGTCGTGTCTTGTTTACTCACGTTGAAACCCTCCAGGCTGTTTGACCTTGGTAGTTCCTGCTGTTGTCTCTTTCGAAGCCTTGTTGCGGCTCCGTACTTGTCTACAAAATCAACGTTGAATCTGCAGCTAAATAAAGACTTCGGTACTTCTAACTACGAAATCTGAATCTTGAATCTAAAGTCGCTAACTTCAACCTTCAAAACTTCAACTTCCTTCAACCGCCGCGGCCGAATCGTGCTTTGTGCTTCCGCGGCCTGCGGCTCTCGAATTCATTCATTCCCGGCAGCAAGTTGCGCCGCAAGGGAAACCCTAATTACATCCAAACTCGTCGCATCGCGGCGTCGACTTGATGGTTGGGCGACTAGGATTCGAACCTAGACAAAGAGATTCAAAGTCTCTTGACCTACCGTTAGTCGATCGCCCAATAAGTGCCTGTCGTGCGCTTTTTTGTCATTCCGTAGCGAAGCGGAGGAATCCGCTTTTGCACTTCCCGACTGCCACAACAAACCGCCTACCCTGCGAACATTCTCGCCCAGTACTCAGCCCGAGGCAACGTTTCAGTAACGAAAGCCGTAACACCAGACTGCTGGACACGCTGTCGAGCTAACTCAGCATCCGCTACGGACCGGTAAAGTCCAAACAGAGCCGAACCCGATCCCGAAAGCGCCGCATACAAAGCAGGTGCCTCAGAATCTATACCCATCAATAAACGCTTGATCTCACGCAGGGAGGGATATTCAGGAAAGACGACCTCTTCAAAGTCGTTTTCAACCCCGGTGCGGACAAGCGAGAGAAGGATATTCTCCGCGAGATCATTCCTCAAACCCATCCGACCTTCGTCAGAGTCAACCTGTTTTTTCTCAGGGTTTTGGTCGGGAACGATACCGGAAGTGCCAGGCTTCTGCCCAAAAATGGACGCATAAGCAAGACTCAACTCCTTTAATCTATCGGGAACCCCACCCAAAGTCAACCCATCAGCCGAAACCCCCACCGAATCCGGGTGCCCCATGTCTCGCTTCTGAGACATGGGTTCTCGCTTAACCACCGAATCCATCGAAAGATCACGACTCTCGGGAGTCGGTTCGTCTCCAACCAACAACCCACAACCATCAACCAACAACTGTCTTCGCCTATCCCACTCCCTGAAAGCCGCCGGGGTCGAAACCCCAACCCCCGGCACAGCCACCACACAAGCCGTCCGAGGCAAATCCGCCACCGCCTCCACCACCTCCCCCCGCCCAGTCCCAAGCACCGCCCCCCCCACCAAAAACAGAGGCACATCCGATCCCACCTCGGCCGCCAAAGCCAACCGCTCCCCCTCAGCCAACGAAATCCCCAACTCCCGCTCCAACCCAATCAGCGCCGCCGCCGCATTGGCACTCCCGGCCCCCATCCCCCCCTGCACCGGCAGATTCTTCTCAATATGAACCGAAACCTCCGCCCCAATACCCATCTTTGCCAGACATTTCTCCACCATCTTCCAAACCGTATTCCGCGCATCAACCGGAACCCGAGGATGATTCGTACTCAAAGAAATCGTGGTCCGATCCGCCCGCACCGCCGTAACCGTCACCAAATCATGCACATCCAGCGTCTGATACAACGTCACCAACCCATGAAACCCATCCCCCCGCACCGGCCCAATCCCCAGCCCCAGATTAATCTTCGAATATGAACGAACAGTCGTAGCCATCTCCCCAATTCTACCCACCCCCGTCCCGCTCTTATCCCGCATTCATCTCCGTTCCTGTTTTAGCTCCTTGCTCATTGCTCGTTGCTCGTTGCTGGTTCACAAATCGCCTTTATTTACGCCCCAATCCCCACACGCCCAAACTATTTTTCACGCTTTTACTCAGCAAAATCGCATGTCAAGCCCCCCAACCCACCAAAACCCCCGCAACCCAATCAATCTAAACAAGATAAAACTTTCCCCAAAGTGGTTTTTAGTTATGGTCAATCCTATATAATTGAACTAGAGATCAAGAAAGCCCCGGCAACGCGCCGGGGCTTTTCTGTCCCTGATGCAAGCAGCACCAGTAAGTCGTTTACTGGCACGAATTTAGCCGTAAGACCAATGGTTGCACATATTTAGCGAGATCGATTTCGCTAAATATTGCAACCATTGGACTTTAACCACCAACCCCCCAGGGGGGTACCCCCTCAGAAAGGAGGTCAGAAAATGCCGCATCAAAATATCTGGAAAGTAACCTCAACATTCATCTCCACCATCACCGGCTTCCCGTTCTCCATCGCCGGCTTGAACCGGTACTGCTTCACCGCCGCCACTGCCTTCTCATCCAGGCCCATCCCGACGCCCTTCAGCACTCGTGCACGGATCGGAACCCCCTGGGCATCCACCCAGATATTTACCAGCACATTCCCCGCAGTCTTAGCCTTCCGAGCCTCCTCGCTAAACTCCGGCTCCACCGAGTACAGCAGCACCGGCGCACTCACCCCACCGCCAATCGTCCTCGGCCCTCCGCCCGTATTCCCGCCACTCCCAGCCCCCAAACCCGCCCCATTCCCGCTGCCCAACCCGGTCCCGCGGCCATTCCCCATCGACATCCCCACGATCGGAGAGTTCGCCACGCCAATCTGCGGCAGGCTGCTCGTCATCTTCACATCCTTCTGCACCTCGATCGTCGGTTCCATCGCAATCTTCGGAGCAACCATCGGCGGAGCCTTAGGCGGAACAATCTGCAAGTCCGCAGCCTTCGGAGGAGTTCCCTTCGTCACCGGAGTCGGCCCTCTCTGCCCACCACCCCCGCCCATCACATGCGCCTTCGGCAGAGCCTGCGGAGGAACCGTCACATCCAACATCGCCACCTTCACCGGAGCCGTCAGCCTAACCCCACTCCGCACCAGCACCGCCAGCAGCAGCAGCGCCGCAATATGCGCCAGCATCGCAAACCCCGTAGACCCCAGACTCCGCCCACCCTTAACTCGATCCACCGTCCCAAACATCGGCACTACCACCGAACCGGGTGCCCCATGTCCCGAACTTGGGACATGGGTTCTAGCCAAAACCCGCTCCACCAACCCCACCGGCACCACCGGATTAGCCCGCTCGCGCAAAACCTCGCCCAGCAGCGCCTCGAATCCACCGTCCATCTCAAATCCATCCATCGTCAAAATCATCGCCGCTTCTCCCCTTCGAACCGCTTCTTCAACTCCAGCTTCGCCCGCATCAACCTCGTCCGAACCGTTCCCTCAGGAATCCCCATCGCAATCCCAACCTCACGCGACGTCATCTCCTCAACAGCACTCAACACCAGCACCTGCCGCAACTCCTCAGGCAGCCCATCGATCAGCCGCCCCAACCGCTCCCGCTCCTGCCCATCCACCGCGCTCGCTTCAGGCGAATCACCACTCGCAGCCAGCTCCATCTCCGCAACATCCGTCATCGTCCCGGCCTTCGGCGGCAATCGATCCAGAGCCGTTCGCCAAACCGTCCGCGCCAGGAACGCCTTCTCATCCTGCATCTGCCGCCAAGCCTCGCCACGATACAGCTTCAGGAAAGCCTCCTGCACCGCGTCCTCTGCATCATGCGCATTCCGCAGCAGCGAGTACGCCACCCGGAACATCAGCCCCGACTGCCGCTCCACCAGCCCGGCAAACTCGCCATCACGACTCGAATCCGCGGCACGCGACGCCGCCTCATCTACTGCCTCACTGGATCGCGTCCAGCTATTCACTACCGGCAAACCCATCGGCCCTTCTCTCTGCGCTACATCCTCTAAGACCGTCCCAACGCAAAAACCGTTCATCTTTTTTGCAAATACCTCTTTCGTTACTCTTCACCGCGTTCACCACAAGCTATCCTGTCGTCAGAGTCCAGGAAACCAACTCTCCGGAGCAAGACATTTGAGTCTCGTGAAAGCCCAGCACCTCACAGCAAGCATCGCCGCATCAGCTCTACTCACCATCACGCTTCAAGCTCAAACAGCCGCTCCCGAGCCCGTCGCCGTCACCCGCGCCAAACACGCCATGGTGACCTGCGTTCAGCACGACGCCTGCGACGCCGGAGTCACCATCCTCAAGCAGGGCGGCAACGCCGTCGATGCAGCCGTAGCGGTCCACTTCGCCCTCGCCGTCACCTATCCCTTCGCAGGAAACCTCGGCGGAGGCGGCTTCATGCTCATCCGCAGCCGCACCGGAACAACCCACTTCCTCGACTACCGCGAGAAGGCTCCAGCCGCCGCCACCCGCGACATGTACCTCGACGCCCAGGGCAACGTAATCCCCGGCATGTCGCTCATCGGCTACAAGGCCTCCGGAGTCCCCGGCTCCGTCGCCGGACTCACCTACGCCCAGAAGCACTTCGGCAAACTCACCCTCGCCCAGGACATGGCTCCCGCCATCAAACTCGCCACCGACGGCTTTGTCCTCAGCGCCCCCGAAGCAACCTCCCTCCAGAGCCGCAACATCACCCGCTTCCCAACCTCCGCCCACATCTACCAGCGCGACGGCAACTTCTATAAAGAAGGCGATACCTTCAAGCAACCCGAACTCGCCGCCACCCTAACCGCTATCTCCAAAGACCCCGACACCTTCTACAAGGGCGCAATGGCCCAGCAGATCGCCGCCTTCGAGAAAGCAGGCGGAGGCCTCATCACCGCCGCTGACCTCGCGGCCTACCAGGTCAAAGACCGCAAACCCCTCAAAGGGGTCTACCGCAACTTCGATGTAATCACCGCGCCGCCGCCATCCTCCGGCGGCATCGTCCTCATCGAGATCCTCAACATTCTCTCTACCTACGATCTCCCGAAGCTCGGCCCCGACCGCAGCGCCGCCCAGGTCCACATCATCACCGAAGCCTTCCGCCGCGCCTACATGGACCGCGCAGACTACCTCGGCGATCCCGACTTCAACAATCTTCCCCTCAAGCAAATGGCCGACCTCAAGTACGCCGCAGCCTGGCGTGCCTCCATTGATCCCACCAAACCCACGCCCTCCAAAGACCTCGTCCGTCCAGCCGGATTTCTGCCGCCGCCTCCTCAGCAAACCGTCGTCAAGCAGTCCAACGAGACCACACACTTCTCCATCGTCGACGCCGATGGCAACGCCGTCTCCAGCACTACCACCCTCAACGGAGGCTACGGCTCCGGAGTCACCGTCGAAGGCCTCGGCTTCCTCATGAACAATGAGATGGACGACTTCACCTCCAAGGTCGGCGTCCCTAACACCTACGGCCTCATCCAAAGCTCCGCCAACGCCATCGAACCCGGCAAGCGCCCACTCTCCGCGATGACCCCCACCATGCTCGTCACCAAAACCCACTGGTACAAATTCGGCAACCCTAAACTCGCTCTCGTCCTCGGCTCCCCCGGCGGTTCCACCATCATCACCACCGTAGCCAACGACATCATCTCCATCGTCGACAACCACCTCGACGTCCAGCAGGCCGCAGACGCACCGCGCTTCCACCACCAGTACCTGCCCGACCGCCTCGACCTCGAAAGAATGTTCTCCCTCGAAGTAGGCAACCAGCTAAAAGCCATGGGCTACACCACCAACCGCGACCAGGCAGCCGACGAAAGAACCGCAGGCGCCTGGGGCGACTCAGAGATGATCGCCATAGACCTCAAGACCGGCGAACTCCTCAGCGGCCACGAAACCCGCAAAACGTACGGAAAGGCGGCTGGTTACTGATCACCGTGGTGAACAATTCCATGAGCGATGAAGAGCTACAAAGTCTGGCAGCAGGATGGATCGCATACTGGCACGACCCCAAGAATGAGGCAATTTGGGACGCCTGGAATACTTCGGACGACCGTATGACTGAACTTGTAGATGAGGCTCCGATGGAAGCGCTGCGATTGATTCTTGCTATTCACGCTCAAGATCAATCTGTTCCGGTCATGCAAACCCTATCCGCCGGACCAATCGAAGATCTTCTAGCAAAACATGGCTCCGCAATGATTGGAGTAGTCGAAATCGAAGCTCGCAAAGATCCTTCCTTTGCAAAGCTTCTCGGAGGAGTTTGGCGAAACAAAATGACCGACGAGGTGTGGGCTCGACTTCAAGCGGTTTGGGACCGCAGAGGTTGGGACAACATTCCCGAATAGTTATTTGCCATTCAGCGTCTTATCGATCCCAGCCTGCGCCAGCGGCCCCATGATCGCATAGCCCGCAGCATTCGGATGAACACCATCAAAACTGGTCCCGTCCTTCATCCCACCCTTCTCATCCACCAGCGCCGAGTAGTAGTCCACCCAAGTCACTCCGTGCGCCTCGCAGTAAGCCTTCAACATCGCATTCAGAGCCTTAATCTTCTCGGCAGGCTCCATCCCTTTCTTCCACGGATAGTCATACGCCGGCGTAATCGAAGTCACAATCACCTTAATCCCATTCGCCTTCGCCAGATCGATCATCGAAGCGAAGTTCTCCATCGTCATCTCCGGAGTCATCGGCCCGGTATTCCCCGCCACATCATTCGTCCCCGCCAGGATCACCACTACAGCAGGCTTCAGATCGATCACATCCTGCCGAAACCTCACCACCATCTGCGGAGTCGTCTGCCCGCTGATCCCCCGGTTCACATAAGGCTTCCCCGGAAAGAACGTCCCCGTATTCGGCCTGCGCCCCCAACCATCCGTAATCGAATCCCCATAAAACACCACCCGCTTCTCTCCCGCCGCAGGAGCAGCCAGCGCCGCATTCTCAGCCCGATACCGCCCCAACTGCGGCCAGTCGTCCAGCTTCTTCTCCATCGTGGCGATCTGTTTCGCCTGATCCACCGGAGCCGCAGTCGCCGGAGTCTGCGCATACCCCACCCCGGCCACCACCACCAGTAATCCTGCCAGCACTCCAGCCTCTCGCCTCATACGCATCGCTCCTCCATCCGCGGCTCCGATTCTAAATCCCAGATACAAAACTGGGTGCCCCACGTCTCGCCTTTGAGACGTGGGTTGAACTGCCTCGAAATCGGTGCATAAAATAAACTTGCCTATCTACGAAGATTATCGTTGACAACTACGAACACCTTCGTATAGCGTCTCTCATATATGAAGTCGCCAAATCATCAGCACCGCAATCTACCCAAACCCACCGAGGTCGAACTCGAGATCCTCACCTCTCTCTGGTCTCGGGGCGAAGCCACTGTCCGCGAGCTCTTCGAAGACGTCAGCCAGCGCCGCGCGCTCGGCTACACCTCAGTCCTCAAGACCCTCCAGATCATGACCGAAAAGGGCCTCGTCCAGCGCACCGAAGCCGGCAAGGCTCACATCTATCGCGCCACCGCGTCTCAGGAAGACACGCAGAGCCAGTTCCTCCGCGACCTCACCGAACGTCTCTTCAGCGGATCCGCAGCCCAGCTTGCTATGCATGCACTTACGCTGCAGCCGGCCAGCTCCAACGAGTTGCAGGAGATCCGCAAGCTCATCGAGCGCAAGAAAGACAAGAAGGAGAAGTGATGATCCCGATTCAAACCCATCATCTCGAATCACTCGGCTGGACGCTCATTCACTTCTGCTGGCAGGCCGCGGCCATCGCCATCGCCTACAAGGTCGTCGACCTCTCCGTCACCCGCGGCGCGCGCCGAGCCACCAGCCAGACCCGTTATCTCCTCGCTCTCGCCGCCATGCTCTGCATGTTCGCCGCAGCCGCCGGAACGCTCCTCTATGAAGAGTTCCGTCTCCAGCACGCCGCAACTGCAGAGTATGCAACCGATTCAGTAACAAACATTACCGCCCTCCCCACCTCCGATACGTCGACCACCCTCAACACCGAAAGCCCGGCCATTCAGCCGTCCCTCCGTGAAGCGATCAACGCCGCAGTCCCACGTCCCGAAGCCTTCCTGCCCTGGCTCGACGCCCTCTGGATGCTCGGCGTCCTTATCCTCTCCGCGCGCACCGTCGGAGGATGGCTGATCGTCCAACGCCTCCGCAGCACCGCCACTCAGCAGATACCGCCGGCACTCGCCGCCAGCTTCGCACGCCTCTCCCGCCGCATCGGAGTCCACGGCCGAGTCGCCTTGCGCCTCTCCACACGCATCGCCAGCCCCCTCGCAATCGGTATGATGCGCTCCCTCATCCTGCTGCCCGCAAGCGCTCTCACCACTCTCTCTCCAGATCAACTCGAAGCCGTCCTCGCCCACGAGCTCGCCCACATCCGCCGCGCCGACTATCTCTGGAACATCCTCCAGACCATGATCGAGACCCTCTTCTTCTTCCATCCCGCCGTTTGGTGGGTCGGCTCCAGCCTCCGTCAGCAGCGCGAACTCTGCTGCGACGACATAGCCATCGCCTCCTGCGTCGATCCCCTCACCTACGCCACCGCACTCCTCCTCCTCGAAGAAGAGCGCGCAAAAGAGATCGCCCTCCGCACAGCCACCACTAAATTCCCTCTCGCCCTCGCACTCGACGGCCATCAATCACGCGTCAGCCTCCGCTCACGCATAGCACGCATCCTCGGAGAACCAATGGAACCCACCTCGTCCCCGCGCAACATCGCTCCCTTCTCCATCCTCGGCGTCTGCGGTGCCCTTGCACTCTTCCTGCTACCTCTCCCGCAGGTCTTCGCCAGCCTGCACCCCGTATCGCAACAGGCCGCACTCGCGCCCACCGCTCCCATCGCGCCGCTACCCGCCGAATCCGAGAATCCAGCCACACCAGCCGCGGATGCAATCGTCAGCCCGACGTCGCACGCTACCCGCATCATCTCTCCCGCTCCCGCTCCGCGTGCCATCGTCGCAACTCCGGCGCAGCCCTCAACGCCGAACCCACTCCCCATGCCAGCAGTCGCACCGCAGCCACGCGTCGCTCCCTTAGCCTCGCCGAAGCCCCAACCGGCTCCCGCAGCGCAGCCGCAGCCACGCACACAGTCATTCACAGTCATCGGCCCCGATCGTTTGAGCGCCAGGCAGTTCGAGATCGCCTTCGCTCATCTCGCCTTTCTAGGACAGGCCCCAACACCTGCTACACCCGCACAACCAGCAGCCCCCCCAATCACGCCGCACTCTGACTACATCGACCAGATGCGCGCCGCCGGCTACGACGGAGACCTCGATCACTTCATCAACTTGAAGACCGCCGGGGTCACCCCCGAGTACGCCAAGAGCATGGCCCAGGTCGGCTTCGGCAAACCCACCGATCGTCAACTCATGCAGCTCAAGATGAACGGCGTCACTCCGGAATACGTCGCCCAACTAAAAGCCTCCGGCATGAAGGCCGACAACTTTCAGGACGTCATCTCCTATCGCATGTTCAAGGTCACTCCCGAGTACATCGCCAGTATGAAGGCCGCAGGATTCGGCGACATCCCCTCCAACAAGCTGATCCAACTCCGCATCCAAAATGTAACTCCTGAGCTCGCCACCGCTGCCAAACAACAGTTTCCTGACATCACCGTCGACCAACTCGTCCAGCTCCAGATATTCCACATCAACGGACCCTTCATCGCGGAAGCGAAGCGCCTGGGTCTCACTCCGCTCACAGTCGATAAGCTCGTCCGCCTCCGTATCTCCGGCCTCATCGAGGACGACTACGCCAAGGACAAATCGAAAGATAAAGACAAGGACAAGGATAAAAACAAGTCCGTGTCAAAAAATCAGCAGTAGCAGCTAGCCCGTTCCCGCCCCCCACCACCGGCTCGCAAGAGCCGGCCAGCCCCTCTTCGCGTTCAGGAGATGAAATGATGAACCCAAACCGCCTGCTCATCGCAACATTCCTCACTATCTTCGCCATCGCCACTTCTCCCATCCCATCGCTCGGACAGGCACTCGAAAATCTCAAAGGCACCTGCGCCATCGCCGTCTCTCTCAACTCCGACGAGCTGGAAATCCGCCTGGAGCGCGGCACCTGCCATCACAACGCCGACGGCAGCAGAGAGGATCGTGATCGCGACTCTCGCACCGACCCCGATCGTTGCAACTCCAACCAAATGCAGTTGCCCTACAACACCTTCACCGGCTTCATCCAGTCCGACCTCGGCCGCGACGGCGCCCACATCGACGCCGCAATCAACGCCGAAGCCGGCTCCCTCGTCTGCTCCGGCACCATCCACAACTTCAAACTCTCCGGCGACTACACCTTCACTCCCAACGCAGCCTTCGTCACCCACATGCTCAAGCTCGGCATCCAGGGCATCACCTCGCAAAACATGCAGACCTACACCCTCTTCCACGTGCAGGCTGCAAACATCGAAGCCCTCCAGAAAGCCGGCGTCACCGATATCGACGCTAAAAATCTCGCATCTCTAGCCATCTTCAAAGTCGATCCCGCCTTCGTCGAAAGCATCCGAGCCCTCGGCTACCCGACCCCTCCCGCCAAGAAACTCGTTGACCTGAAAATCTTCAAAGTCACCCCCGAAGAGGTCCGTCAGATCCGCGCTCTCGGTTATCAACCCACACTCGACGAGCTCGTCAAAATGCGCATCTTCAAAGTCACACCCACCTTCATCGAAGACATGCGCAAGCGCGGCTTCGGCACCAGCGCGCAAGACCTCCCCATCGCCAAGCTAGTCAAAATCCGCATCTTCAAACTAGCGGAATAACCAGGTTTTCAAACCAGCCAAATGAACAAGTTCTGTCTTTGCTTCTAGGTACCCCAAGGCTTCAGCCTTGGGTCTCATAGGGCCGCAACAGGAGCGGGCTTCAGCCCCTGGGGTATGCTCTCTTATCCGTTTCAAACTCGCCAAATGACCCTACCACCGCTGATGCACCAACGCCCGAATCTTCTCGTCATACACCCGCTTCACGCTGGCCATCACCTCATCCGACAACGCCGGCAGTTCTGAAGCCCGCGCATTATCCGCCACCTGCTCCGGTCGCTTCCCACCCGGAATCGCGCACGTCACCGCGTCGAACATCAGTATCCACTTCAGCGCAAACTGCGTCATCGTCATCCCCGCCGGAACAAGCCCCCGCAGTTCTTCCACCGCCGCAAGCGCCACATCATAGTCCACGCCCGAGAACGTCTCCCCCACATCAAACGCCTCGCCATGCCGATTGAAGTTGCGATGGTCATCCGCAGCAAACTGCGTCTGCTTCGTCATCTTCCCCGTCAACATCCCACTCGCCAACGGCACCCGCGCCAGTATCCCCACCTGCCTCTTCTTCGCCTGCTCAAAAAACAACTCCGCCGGTCGCTGTCGAAAGCAGTTGAAGATAATCTGCACTGTCTGCACATTCTCAAACTCAATCGCCTTCAGCCCCTCTTCCACGCGCTCCACACTCACACCATAGAAACGAGTCTTCCCTGCCTTCACCAAATCATCCATCACCCCAAAGATCTCCGGATGGTAATAAGCATCAGTAGGCGGACAATGCAGCTGCACGATATCCAGACAATCCGTATTCAAATTCTTCAAATTCTCTTCAATCCACCCCGTTATGTTCGCCGCGCTATAACCCTCGACCGTCTGCTTCGGCAACTTCCGACCCACCTTCGTCGCGACAACAATCTCATCCTTGCGCTCCTTCTTCAACTGAGCGATATGCCGCTCACTCCGCCCATTCCCATAAACATCCGCGGTATCCAGAAAGTTGATCCCCACGTCCACTGCCTTATGCAGCGCCGCCATGGCATCCGCATCCGAAACATCACCCCACGCCCCACCAATCGCCCACGCCCCAAAGCTGATCTCAGAAACCTTCCACCCCGTCCGCCCCAAAGCACGATATTTCACGATAGATTCTCCTCCCCAACAGCATACCCGCACTCGCCTTGCACCCTGTACCTCGCAACTGTTGTACTTTTACTAGTAGATGCAACCCGGCCTCTCAACCCACGTCTTCCTGCAGCAGCGCTTGCACCCCGGCCTCCTCGATGCGGTACTGCGCGGTCTCGCGCCCTATGGCAGCCCGATCATTGAGATCTTCGCCGCCCGTCACCACTTCGACTACACCGATCGCTCCGCCGTCCGCGACATCGCCGCCTGGTTCCGCGACACAGGCACAGCCGCCACCCTCCACCAACCCATCTACCTCAGCGACCGCGGAACCGGCCAATGGTCCCGCCACGTCGCTCCGAACATCAACCTCATCGACCCCGAAAAATCCCACCGCATCATCGCCATGGACGAGGTCAAGCGCGCCCTCGAGTCCGCCGAGCAGATCCCCTTCACCGCCCTCACCCTCCACCTCGGCCTCAAGGACGATCCCTGGAACCTCCGCGCCCTCGAAAACTCTCTCACCGCCATCGAACACCTCAAGGCCTTCGCCCACCCGCTCGGCGTAAAAATCCTTCTCGAAAATCTAGAGAACGAAGTCACCACCCCCGAACACCTCCTCGAGATCCTCTCCGCCGGCCACTTCACCAACGTAGGCATCGCCCTCGACCTCGGCCACGCCCACCTCGCCACCACCTACACCACCGACGAAGCCTTCGAGCTCCTCAAACCCCGCATCGCCACCCTCAACCTCCACGACAACCACGGCACCCGCGACGAACACCTCTGGCCCGTGACCGAAAAAGCAACCGAATCAGTCACAATAAACTGGCCGGACATCACGAAGCATATCGCCACCACCCCAGCCATCCTCGAGATCTCCCACGACCTCAACGAAACCCCCGAATCCGTCACCCGCAAGACCACCGCCTTCTTCGACCACCAATCCCGCCTCGCCGAGCAACTCTCCTCGACCTAAATTTCTAAGTAATAAATTGTCATCCTTCCCCTGAGCCTGTCGAAGGAGGAGGACCTGCTTCTGTCTTTGTCTTGTTTTCGGAAGCTTTGGGGCTCGCTAGCACCATAACTTCCGCTATCATCGGAAAGCCTTATCCTCCCCAATCGAGCAGCCACCAAAAAATTCGAAGGAGAGCACTGTCCATGAACGAAGTAACTCCCGATCACATCCTGCAGGTAGGCACCGGTTTCTGGGCCTCGAAGACTCTCCTCAGCGCAGTCGAAATGGAACTCTTCACGGAGCTAGCCAAGCACCCAGAACCCTTGCCCGAGCTAAGCGCCCGCCTCGGCCTGCACCCGCGCTCCGCACACGACTTCCTCGACGCCCTCGTCTCCCTCAACTTCCTCGAGCGCCGCGACGGCACCTACTACAACACGCCCTCCACCGATCTCTTCCTCGACAAGCGCAAGCCGTCCTACATCGGCGGCATGCTCGAGATGGCCAATAACCGCCTCTACACCCATTGGGGCAACCTCACTCAGGGGCTCCGCACCGGCATGGCGCAGAACGAAGCCCGCGACGGCAGTCCCAACCCCTTCATCGCTCTCTACGCCGACCCCGAACGCCTCCGCGGATTCCTCAAAGCCATGACCGGCGTCAGCCGCGGCGCAAACATGACCATCGCAAAACAGTTCCCCTGGGCCAACTACAAATCCGCCGTCGACGTCGGCACCGCGCAGGGCGACCTCATCTCTCAGGTCGCGCTCGCCAATCCCCACATCACCGGCGTCGGCTTCGACCTCCCCGAAGTCGCCCCCATCTTCGAGGACTACGTCGCCACCAACGGCCTGGCCGGCCGCGTCACCTTCAACCCCGGCAGCTTCTTCGACGCCCCCATCCCCAACGCCGACGTCGTCATGATGGGTCACATCCTCCACGACTGGAATCTCGACCAGAAGAAGATGCTCATCCGCAAAGCCTACGAAGCCCTGCCCACCGGCGGAGCACTCATCATCTACGAAGCCATCATCGACGACGACCGTTCCAAAAACGCCTTCGGCCTCCTCATGAGCCTCAACATGCTCATCGAAACCCCCGGCGGCTTCGACTACACCGGCGCTGACTGCACCGCCTGGATGCAAGAAGCCGGATTCGACTCCACCCGCGTAGAACACCTCGTAGGCCCCGACTCCATGGTCATCGGCATCAAGTAATCCCCATTCGCTCCTCGGCGCGGCCTTGAACAAGAACCGCGCCGACACCTCAACCGCCCCGAGACAACCTCGCAAGCCTGCGTCGCTCCCGGAACCCGTCCACCGACAACGGCCCCGATCCTCCTAGCACCAGCGCCGCCAGGCACGCCAGATACAGCAGATCGCACTCATACCCCGGCGGCCCGAACTCTGCTCCCGTCGGCGTAA
The DNA here is from genome assembly GCA_963744125.1 of uncultured Acidobacteriaceae bacterium. GTDB lineage: Bacteria > Acidobacteriota > Terriglobia > Terriglobales > Acidobacteriaceae > Edaphobacter. Next base: position 166,312 of record CAVUSG010000001.1, read on the forward strand.
TCGCCCTCAGCTTGATCGAGGCAAAGCCGTACTGAAGATGCACCGTAAAGATTGCCACCAGCAACACCGCCGCCATGGGCACGCTCGCCAACGCAACAAACGCCCCCAGCATCACCGCCAATCCTCCGAACACCTCCGTAAGAATGGTGAGCCACGCCATCAAGTGCGGTGCCGGCACACCCATCGCCTGCAGGATCGCCGCAAAGCTTTCAGGTCCCTTCATCAGCTTTGCAAACCCATGTTGCATGAACCCAAAACCCACGATCAGGCGCAGCGGAATCGGTGCCCATCGAACCAGCGCGCCGCGAAACTTCCTCGTTACGTTATTCCCGTCCATCAATCTCACCTCGCTCTTTGCTCATCTAGCTATTGGATAGCCCACCAGTGGAATGGTCACACCCAGTCCACCCTCACCGACCCCAAAAAACTCGTCCGTCCACCAAACCGCGTAAACTTAAATCTCCATGTCGAACCCAGCTACCGCCCCCATCGCAACCATAGCCTCCCTCTCGGCCCACGAAGGCCAGACCATCACCCTCCGCGGCTGGCTCTACAATCTCCGAGCCTCCGGCAAGCTTCTCTTCCCCATCTTCCGCGACGGCACCGGTACCATCCAGGGCATCGTCCCCAAAGCCGCAGTCCCCGAAGAAGTCTTCAACACCCTAAAAGAACTCACCCTCGAATCCTCCGTAATCGTCACCGGAAAAGTCCGCGCCGACTCCCGCGCCCCCAGCGGCTTCGAGCTCGACGTCGAAGACGTCCACGTCATCCAAAAGGTCCCCGTAGAAACCCCCTTCCCCATCCAGCTCAAGGAAGCCGGCGTCGACTTCCTCATGGAGCACCGCCACCTCTGGCTCCGCACCCCGCGCCAGTCCGCCATCCTCCGCGTCCGCGCCACCATCATGCGCGCCGCAGCCGAATACTTCGACATCAACGGCTTCATCCGCACCGATCCACCAATCTTGACCCCGAATGCATGTGAGGGAACTTCAGAACTCTTCGAGATGGACTACTTCGACAACGACAAGGCCTACCTCACCCAGTCCGGCCAGCTCTACGTCGAAGCCACCGCCCTCGCCCTCGGCAAGGTCTACTCCTTCGGCCCCACCTTCCGCGCCGAAAAATCCAAGACCCGCCGCCACCTCACCGAGTTCTGGATGGTCGAACCCGAAGTAGCCTTCCTCGAACTCGACGGCCTCCTCGAGCTAGCCGAAAACTACATCACCCACATCGTCACCACCGTCCTAGAACACCACCGCGCCGACCTGAAAGTAATCGGCCGCGACACAGAAAAACTAGAAGCCGTAATCACCCCCGACCCCGCCCCTTTGTCATCCCGCAGCGAAGCGGAGGGATCTGCTGTTGGGACCACCACCACGCCCAACAAATTCCCCCGCCTAACCTACGACGAAGCCCACGCAATGCTCGAGCGCGCTTTCGCCGCCGGCAAGATCGAAAACCCCCACACCTACGGCGAAGACTTCGGCTCCCCCGACGAGACCTACATCTCCTCCCAATTCACCAAGCCCGTCATGGTCCACCGCTACCCCGCCGCCATCAAGGCCTTCTACATGCAGCCCGACCCCGCCGACCCCACCAAGGCCCTCTGCGTAGACGTCCTCGCCCCCGAGGGCTACGGCGAAATCATCGGCGGCAGCCAGCGCGTAGACTCTTACGACCTACTCAAGCAGCGCATCGAAGACCACGGCCTCCCCCTCGCCGCCTTCCAGTGGTACCTCGACCTGCGCCGCTACGGCTCCGTCCCCCACGCCGGCTTCGGCATGGGCATAGAGCGAGTAGTAGCCTGGATCTGCGGCCTAGACCACGTCCGCGAAACCATCCCCTTCGCCAGAACCCTCAACAGAATCTACCCATGAGTGCTATCCCAAACGAATAGAATCTTAGCTATACTGGCCCACGATGGAACTGGTTGACATATTGGAGCATCCAACAGTCAGTAGTAGTGATACAAAGGATTTGCAATGAATAAAACCTTCCGCCTGTTTGCCCAACCCTCATTCCTGTCGGGAACAGCCCGTCTCGTCGACCTTGGTGGCGTTTTCGACAAATACAATCGGAGCCAGACAGAGGAGCAGGCCGATAGTCGTGCATTAGCATCCGATTGGTCATCCATTGGATACGACCTGAGGACCGCTTTACAACGGATAAAACACGAACTTCAATCGAGCAGGTAGCCGTGTGTCCGAGATTGATAAGAAGCACGTTGAGCTCCCATCTGCCTCTTCGCCTTCATCCGAAGATCAACCTACTATCAGCGAATTAAGAGCGTTTGCTTCGTTTTGGTCGGCTCCCCTACCGCGTCCCGAAGTACTCGCAAAATACAACGCAGCTTTTCCAGGATGCGCTGAACGCATCGTAGCAATGGCTGAGCAACAGAGCGCTCATAGACAAAAGATTGAGTCTGAAGTAATTAGCGGCAATGTTTACAGCCAGAAGACAGGCCTTTGGCTCGGTTTCATTCTCGCGCTGATCGTCATCTCCAGCGGCGCGTGGCTCGTTTATAACGGCCGTGTCGAATGGGGAGCTGGATTCATTAGCGTTCCTCTTATTGCACTGATCAGCGTCTTCGTTTTGGGAAAACGGGATCAAAATCGACAACTAAGCAATACCCAAGCTGAAGACCCTCAGCAAAATCTTCCTTTCCCTGAATAAAGGAGCAGTGCCCAGGCATGGAACTGAGTGGCCAGCGACCCACGCATCAAATCGGGTATCCCACTCTCCGCACCGTTGTCCCATGCGACCACGGGCCATTCACGCGATAGCGCCAACTCAAACCCTGTAAGGAACCCGAACCCCACGCATCCCACTCGGAAAATCCTTCACATTACGAGTCACCAACTCCCGCCCAGCCACCTCAGCCGTCGCCAGAATACTGCCGCAGAATATCTTCCCGAGCGACCCGCCGAATTACAAGTCTCACTTAGCAGTCCGCGCCTTCCTCGGCTTCCCGTGCTTCTTCAGAATCCGCCCCGCATCGGCCTTCAACTCTTTCCAGAAGTCTTCATTCACGGCTATATCCTTGCCGCCGGCAAGGCCCTCAAGTAACAGTGCCTCTAACCGGGCATCAGCGTCTCTCGCCTGCGCCTCTCGCAACAGTCCGCGAACGTACTCGCTGACGTTGCCATACCCCTTCGTCTCTACCTCGTGATCCAGAAACTCCTTCAACGACTCTGGCATGGAGACAGTAACAGTTGTCATCAGCCCACCTCCTTCATCGCAAACATCATAACATTTGTTCTTATCTAATAAGAAACTCCACTGGGCCATCCATTTTTCCAGCAAGGCACCTACCCCAAACCGAGCCACCAAGTCTAACTGATAAAATCACACAACTTCACCTCCAACCGGGCCCGCAATCTAGAAGACATAGCCGCCGCACCCAGGAGCTCCAGATGCAGAACACTAAAAAGACGCTATCGCTGTGGACGGTTGCGCTCGCGCTGCTCTTGCCCCTCTTCGGCGGCACGCTCCATGCCTACTCTCAAGAGAGAGACGTCACCGGCAACTGGCAAGGCACCCTCCAGGCCGGACAAGGCCTCCGCATCGTCATGAAGATAACCAAAGACGATGGCAAGCTAAAAGGCGCGTCCTACAGCATCGACCAGGGTGGCCAGCCCATTGCCATCACTTCGATCACCGTTGAAGGATTAACCTTCAACTTTGCGATCAAGCCGTTGGACGTCACCTACGCCGGAACATTGAATTCTGACGGCACCACAATCACCGGCAATCAGACGCAGAACGGACACACCGCTGTCCTGAACTTTCAGCACGTAACCCCCGAAGCCACGTGGGCCATCCCCGAGCCGCCCAAAGCCATGGCCGCCGACGCCACCCCCAAGTTCGACGTAGTCACCGTCAAGCCAAGCGACCCTGATCGCCAGGGCAAAGGCTTCGGCTTCAACGGAACCCATGCCCGGACCTTCAACACCAATCTTAACGATCTGATCGCCTTCGCTTACGACCTCCACCCCAAGCAGATCGTTAACGCTCCCGCGTGGTTCGGCACCGATAAATTCGACATCGACGGCGTACCCGACACCCCCGGCCGCCCCAACACCAAACAGCTGAAGCTGCTCGTCCAGTCTGTTCTCGCGGATCGCTTTCAGCTCAAATTCCACCACGACCAGAAAGAGCTCGCCGTCTACGCCATCACCGTCGCCAAGGGCGGCCCAAAGCTTACCGAGAGCATCCACAAGCCCACTGACCCCTCAGGCTTCCTCTACCGCAAACTCGGGCAGCTTGCAGTCACCAACGAAACCATCAAGGACTTCTGCAACGGCATGCAGGGCTCCGCTCTGGACAAACCCGTAGTCGACCACACCGGCCTCACCGCCCGCTACGACTTCACCCTCGACTGGACCCCCGACGAAACACAGTTCCTCCAATTCGGTCCCCGGCCTCCGGCTCCCACCACCGACGACCCCAACGCCCCCCCGGTCCTCAACACCGCCATACAGGAGCAGCTCGGCCTCAAGATCGACGCCATCAGAGCCCCCGCCGACGCCCTCGTCATCGACCACGTCGAAAAACCATCCGCTAACTAGTCAAGCAAAAACGTATAAACCAAGGTAAATCAATGACATGCTAGCGGTTTAGAGCGCCCCAACCTGCTATAATCGTAGGCTCAAGCAATTACGACCGCCCAGGCGGGTCAGCACCTAGCAGTCTTTGACAAATCGACCCGAGGCGAACTTAGTAAGCCTAAGTTTATGAATACTTTGCAGCAACCAACCCCACTTTATAAGACTTTTTAGACCTCCACGCACCTAAGTCCGGACCTAAAGCATCTACTTTGAATACTTTGCATCATTTGATGGGGGGAGGGGGAACCCCATCAATTCCCCAAAAGCCACTTGCATGTCATCCTGAAGACATGAAAAGCGCGCCCCTCCTGAAAACCTTCGCCGCCTCATTTCTGCTCTGCACCCTAGCAGCCGCAGCCCAAACCGCGGACAAAGGCTACTGGCGCGCCACCAGCAACACCGCCCGCTCCATCACCGGCGACCTCACCATCGCCGACGAAAAGATCTCCATCAACTTCGCCGCCTTCCCCATGGTCAAAAATCGCAACCTCGAAAAGGCCGAGATCGCCGCCCTCTTCGACGCCGACAGTAACGCCCCCGGCGACGGCGCCCTCTACCACCTCAACATCCCCGCCGCAAAGAAATTCCTCAACAAAAACACCCTCTGCGGAGCCGAGGACGCACAGTGGATGGTCACCTACGTCTCCGGAAAATCCATGCGCCTCGCTCTCTTCTCCGGCCAGAAAGCCCCCGTCTTCACCTTCGACGCCATCAGCAACTCCACCGACATCTGCGGCACATTCGCCTACACAAGATGACGCCGACAGAATCAGGAGGCACTTATGAAACGCATCGCTCTCTTGCTGATCGCAGTGGCAACAGCGGCCAGCGTCGTCGCCTTCAAAGCCCACGCATCTGGACAACCCAATGGAGAGGCAGCCCCGATCTTCGGAGTCAAACTCCCCCCCGGATACCGCGACTGGAAATTGATCTCCGTAGCCCACGAGGCAGGCAACAACAATGATTTGCGCGCCATTCTCGGCAACGATCTAGCGATCAAGGCCTATCGGCAAGAAAAGCTTCCCTACCCAGACGGCACAATCATCGCCCGGCTAGCCTGGAGTTACCTCCCATCCGAGGAAAACAACAAAGTCTTTGGACGCGAACAGTCATTCGTTGCCGGCCCCCCCATTAAACGTTCAGTTGATGGTCAAAAACTCCAGAAAATACGCCGCCACCGGCGGCTGGGGATTCGCTCAATTCAAAGACGGCAAACCTGACGGCGAGGCGGCGCTCAACACCTGCTTCTCCTGCCACGAGCCTGCCAAAGCTCGCGACTTTGTCTTTACCCATTACGCACCCTGATCCAAACCATCGAACCTACGACGTCGAGGCTATGCTTGCTAAACGCCCTAGCCACCTGCGTCGTATAGCCCCCAAAGACTTTGCACCGCCCCCTCTCAACCTGTGATAATTCCTCCCATCACGGGCCCGTACAAATTTCCGCACCATTGCGAGCGCGTATGCCCACCAAACCAATCCTGACTCTCTTCACCGCAACCCTCTTCTTCGCCGGCTGCCACTCCGCCCCACCCCCGCCCACCGTCCACACAGAGGTCACCGACTCCTGCATGGTCCTGACGCCCGCCGAAATCTCCGCCACCATCGGCACCCCCGTCGACCCCGGCCGCCACGCTCTCACCTCCAGCAACATCATGTGCTCCTGGTACCAGACCGGCGGCACCGGCGAAGACGCCCGCAAGCTCGTCCTCAACTTCACGTCGCTCCCCAGCTTCCAGAAAGAGAAGGTCGCCACCACCGTCACCATAACCCCCGCCCCCGGCATCGGCGACGACGCCTTCTACGTCACCACAGACCTGGGCACCAGCCTCTATATAAGGAAGGGCAACACCGCCATCGCCTTCAGCGTCCACGAAAAACTCCCACCCGCCACCCTCATGGCGGAAGAAAAAACCCTCGGCCTCGACGCCACTCCCCGCCTCTAAGCCACCCACGTCGCGAGTCGTTTGATCCTTGCTGCTCTCGCAATTACGAATCACCTGTCGTCGATAAGTTTGCCGAGCTTCATCGGAAGTGGTCTACTTCCGCCATGAATCATTTATGACTCCCGAACTCTGGCAGCGCTTGAAACCGCTATTCTATGCAGCCTTGAAAGAGGACCCGCGGGATCGCGCGGCGTTCGTTGAGAAGGCCTGTGGCGAAGACCAGGAGCTGAAGCTTCACCTCAAACAACTCATCGAAGCAGAAGAGCAGGGAACGCGAACAATCGACGCGCCACTGGTGAATCGCGATGACCTGCTTGACGTCAGGAAAGCGGGATTTCAACCCGGGCAGTTCGTTCCGGAGCACCGTGATATCCATCGCGCAATGATCGGCGAAATCATCTCGCACTACACGATCGTCGAAAAGTTAGGAGGCGGCGGGATGGGTGTCGTGTACAAGGCTGAGGACGCCTCGCTCGGCCGGTTTGTCGCGCTCAAGTTTCTTCCTGACGATCTCGCTCAGGTTCCCGAGGCTCTCGAACGTTTTCGCAGAGAAGCGCGCGCGGCGTCGGCGCTGAACCATCCTCACATCTGCACCATCTACGAAATCGACTCCCAGGACGGCCAGACGTTCATCGCCATGGAATTCATGGAAGGCGCCACGCTGAAGCATCGCATCGCTTGCAAGCCACTTCCGCTCGACGAAGTCATTGAATGGGCAACGGAGATAGCAGACGCACTCTGTGCTGCCCACAGCAAGGGAATCATCCACCGCGACATCAAGCCTGCCAACATCTTTGTGACCGACCGTGACCACGTCAAGATTCTGGACTTCGGTCTCGCGAAGTTGATGCCCGCCGGAGTCACGAATGCTTCGGAGATGACGACCGCCACCCCAGCCGACCAGCTCACGCAACCCGGCACGGCCATGGGCACCAGCTCCTACATGTCGCCGGAACAAGTACGCTGCGAGGAGATGGACGCCCGCACCGACCTGTTCTCCTTTGGAGTCGTGCTCTACGAGATGGTGACCGGAGTCCTGCCATTCCGAGGCGATAGCCTTGCCGTAGTTACAGAGGCGATCTTGAATCGCACACCGGTCACCCCGGTACGGCTGAATCCCGACGTACCTCCAAAGCTCGAAGAGATCATCAACAAGGCACTGGAGAAGGACCGCAAGCTGCGCTACCAAAATGCCGCCGACATCCGCACCGACCTGCAGCGGCTGCGACGGGATTCAGAGCCGAGTCGTGCATCCGCGGCGCCAGTACAAGTCGAGTCGAAGCCCGCCAAGAAATCCCCTCGTTGGGCAATCGTCTCAATCGCAGCGATAGTCCTTATCGGACTTATTGTGGGAGCACGTCTCTTTTACCCTCGCAAGGTGCACGCGCTGACGGATAAGGACACCGTCGTGCTCGCGGACTTTACAAACACGACGGGCGATCCGGTCTTCGATGGCACGCTGCGGCAGGCGCTCGCCATCCAGCTTGAACAGTCACCCTTCGTTAAGATCATGGACGACGAGCAGGTGCAGCAGACCACGCGGCTGATGAGCCTGCCGCCCGGAACGCCCATCACCAATCAGATCGCGCATGACATCTGCGTGCGCGACGCAGCCGCGGCTACCATCGGCGGCTCTATCGCCAGTCTGGGGAAGAGCTACGTCGTCACGCTCCAGGCGATCACTTGCCCGGATGGCGTGACACTCGCCCGGGAGCAGATCCAGGCGGACGACAAAGAGCACGTGCTCAGCGCAGTCGGAACCGCCGCGACGGCCATGCGCGCCAAACTCGGCGAATCACGCACCTCAATCCAGAAGTTGAATCGTCCACTGGATGAGGCGACCACAAATTCCTTGGAAGCTCTCCAGAACTACACAGAGGGCAGGGTCGTGCTGACCCAGGGCAAATTTCTCGCTGCTCGTCCGTTGTTCGAGCGCGCCATCGCGCTCGATCCGAACTTCGCCATGGCCTACTACTACGTCGCGATCGCATACAACAACGCTGGGGACACAGGGCACCAGAACGAATACGGCAGAAAGGCCTTTGCGTTGATCGACCGCGTCTCCGAATATGAGCGGTACAACATTGCAGGCGGCTACTACCAGTCGACCGGCGAGTCGGACAAAGCAATGGATGCCTTTCGATTGGGTATCGCGAACTATCCCCGCGATTGGGGATTTCACAACAACTTGAGCGAATTGTTGATGAACCTGGGGCAATTCGAAGAGGCCCTTAAGGAGGGCCAGGCCGCGAACCAGTTGCAGCCGAATGCGGAACCACCCTATCGGCGGCTAATGGATGGCTACATGAATCTGGATCGACTGGACGAGGCTAAGAAAGTCGCTGAGAAATTGCGGACGTTGGGCATCGGTAACGCAAGGATCCACCAGCGCTTCCTAGAAATGGGAATCATCGCGGACGATCAGCCTGCTATCGACAAGGAAATTCAATGGTTCGCAGGCAGACCGGAAGAGTATCTCAGCTTCGGTTTGCAGGCGGCCAACCTCAATGTTCTTGGCCAGCGTCGCGAGTCGAGCAATCTATACAAGCGGGCTGCGGAGACGGCGCTGCACCGCGGCCTGACGGACGTCGCGGCCGACTTCGAAGAAGCGGATGCGCGTGCCGACGCGCTCTCCGGCAACTGCGCGACCGCGCACCATCTCGGGCGTCCGGCACTCGCGCTCGCCCTATGCGGCGATGCCGCCGGAGCGGAGAAGCTCGCCACCGAAACCTCAAAGCTTCTTCCCAATGGAACCATTTGGAATGCGGTGCAACTACCTGGGATTCGCGCCGCGATCGAAATCCAGCGCGGCGACCCCGCCAAAGCAGTGGAGCTGCTGGCATCCGCCACACCCTACGAGCGCGCCTACCCCGAGGCGATCTACCTCCGGGGCATGGCTTATCTGCGCCTGCATAAGGGCGCAGAGGCCGCAGCCGAGTTCCAGAAGATCCTCGATCACAAGGGCGCCAGTTGGGCCAGCACATGGCGCTTTCCCAACTGGGGACTCTACTATTCCATCTCCTACCTGGGACTCGCCCGCGCCTACGTGCTCGCCGGCGACCCGGCGAAGGCTAAAGCCGCCTATCAGAACTTCCTCACCCAGTGGAAGGACGCTGACCCTGACATCCCCCTCCTGCAACAGGCCAAAGCCGAGCACACGAAGCTGCGGTAGTCAAAAGCAACTCTGCCTGAAGCCACAAAGGTGCAACATTTCGCCTGTACGTCCGGCATCAGACATACACGCGCCTTTATCCGAACATATAGTTCGTCTCTGGAGACTGTTGAAAAGAAATGGCGTTCAACGTTAACGGGCCCCTTATCCGAGCCGTCCTTCCCGGATTTGCTTTAGGATGTTAGAGATCCTGAGCACCCGTAATGTTCAGCCTATAAGTCATGCCTGAAGCAGCCCTCACAACCCGAGCAAATCATCTGATCACCGGACGCAGTGAGATGGCGGCGCGCATTCGCGCATACAACTGGTCCCGAACACCTCTGGGCCCGATTGAAGACTGGTCTGAGACCCTGCTCGCGACCGCCAATCTCATGTTGCACTCACCCTTTCCGACCATCTTGTCCTGGGGGCCGGAGATGGTCTTTCTTTACAACGACGCAGCCATTTCGACCCTCTCGAAGAAGCATCCGAGCGCTCTCGGTGGCCTCTACCGTGACGTCTTCCCTGAGGCGTGGGACCTGGTGAGCCCCGATCTCGAGGCTTGCCTGTACCGCGGCGAGACGGCGGTGCGGGACAACATGTTTATCCCGATCCTCCTCAACGGCGTATTGGTGGACCAGTACTTCAGCTACTCCCTGATTCCCGTCTATGACAACGGACAAATCCAGGGCATCTACGACGCCTTCCGCAACATGACCGACACCGTGATGGGAGCCCGCCGACTACGCGAAAGCGAGGCTCGGCTGAAGCTGGCAACCGAGGTTGCGAAGCTCGGAGTCTTTGTCTGGGACACTGTAGAAGACAGCGGAAGCTGGGAAAACGACCGCATGTTCGAGATCTTCGGGCGCACGCGCGAACAGGGGCCAGTCAACGGCGCCACTTTCCTAAGCGAAATCGTGCATCCCGACTATCGCGATGCATTCCGGCAGGCCATGCAACACACGCTGCAAAATGGCGAGCCATTCCGCTTTGAAGGTCTCATGCATTGTCCCGATGGCCTTCGACGTATCGAGATCAACGGAGAGCTTCAACCCGAGACGGATGGCTCACGAGGCAGAATCCTCGGCACTATCCGCGATGTCACGGAAATTCGGAAGACGGAAGGCGAGCTGCAACAGAGTACGAAGCATCTTGGCGAACTCGCAGCGATCGTCGCATCCTCTGACGACGTGATCGTCAGCAAAGACCTGAACGGCATAATCACCAGCTGGAACAACGCCGCAACACGGGTCTTCGGCTACTTGCCGGAGGAGATCATCGGCTCTTCAATCCTCAAGCTGATTCCGGAGAACCTTCACTCGGACGAAAAGAAGATCATCGAAAGCATTCGCGCCGGCCGGCGCATCGAGCACTTCGAAACCGTCCGGCTCGCCAAGGACGGAAGGCTCATCGACGTATCCCTCACGGTCTCCCCGATCAAGGATGAAGAGGGGAGGGTCATCGGAGCATCCAAGATCCTTCGCGATGTCTCAAGCCGCAAGCGGATGGAGCAGTCTCTGCTTCAGGCCGAGAAGATCGCGGCGACAGGGCGCATGGCGGCGACCATTGCGCATGAGATTAATAATCCGCTCGAAGCCGTAATGAACCTGCTCTATCTGCTGCGTGCAAAGATCACCGACGATGAAGGTCGCGGCTTCCTCGCGACCGCGGAAGATGAACTCGGACGCGTCTCGCATATCGCCAAGCAGACGCTCGGCTACTATCGCGAGCACGCCGCAGCCAGCCGCGCGTCTGTCAGTGATATCGCGGAACACGCCCTCACCATCTACGGACCGCGCTGTACTGCCGCCGGAATCACCGTCGCAAAATCAATCTACCCTTCGACAAAGATCGTGCTTCGCCGCGGCGAGATGATGCAGGTCATCTCGAACCTGCTCGCGAACTCAATCTACGCCATGCCCTCCGGCGGAACTATCTCGGTCTCCGTTTGCGACGCCTCCTTTGCAGAAGATGGCATCGTCCTGACAGTCCAGGACAACGGAATCGGAATTGCACCTGACGATCTGCCGAGAGTCTTTGACGCCTTCTTCACCACACGGACGACGGTCGGCACAGGAATCGGACTCTTCGTCGCAAAACAATTCATCGAGGGCCACGGCGGCCGCATCAGCATCGAGAGCAATTGCGATCCAGACACACACGGCACAACCCTCCGCGTCTTCCTGCCGCTCCACACCGCCTACGAGTGATCGGAGTGCGTTGGTCGCAAACGTGAAATGTGGGCAAACATCCGCAAGACTTCCTATTCGTGGACCGACGGCGCTGCTGCGCACGCGCTTGCAGAGAAGAATAAATCGGCAGTGGCTTTCAATCCCGTCCCTCGAAGCTGCCCAGTGGCCACTGCCCCTCTGAACCAACGCGAGTAGTCGGTTGGTTGCTTCGACAGCGCCTCTTTATAGTCAACATAGATCACGGCGGCGAGCACATGCATTCCCTCGTCCTGCTGTTTCCAATACTCGCAGGGGCTGTGACCTATGCCGAATTGCTCACTCACAATCTCTTCTAATGCCTGAACGGAATCTTCTTCTATATATCCTCGCGCAGTGTTGTAGCCGAAGGAAGGGTTATGGTGCTGCACCTTGTCCACGATCAACGGGTCGTTCGAAAGCTCGTCGATTGCCTGCTTCACGGCCGGGTCGCTGTAATCGTAGGGAGGATGCATCGATTCGTGGATCGCATTGTGCAACACGATCGAAAGCGGGTAGGACACATGGGTTATGAACTGCATGCCTGTGATGCGAATGCCGTGCGGCTTAGAGTAATTGAGCAGGTATATCGTTATCGTCGGTGATTCCAATGGAGAGCCAAGCAGCTTCTCCACCGCAGGAATGACGTTGTAGCGCGGCATTTCAGGCGCAAGCTCTGCAATGCGCCGGTCTACAACTGGTTTGGCATTCTGCTCCCAGTAAGCTGGGAAACCCACCCGGTCGAGGGCACGCAGGGCCGTCTCCAGCGCCGGCCTGGACTTGTCGTAACTCTTCCAGCCACTGTCACTCCAGTACGAAGTCTTCCTGAGGGCAGCCTCCATCGCAGAACTGTCGCGCGCCGTGCGAATCATCTGCGGCAGGGTTTCATCGTCGACAGTCGAGTAAAAGAGGCTCAATGTCGCCGATACGATGCCGCCGTTGTCGTCCTTGAGGGTCTTCTTCAACTGCAGGAAGGCCTGCTGCTCCTCGGCCGTAAACAGAGGATGGAAGTGGTCATATTCAGCCTGGTAGAAGTGCAGATAATAGGGGTCGCCACTTAGTACATTCAGAAGACACAGGGCGTCGTACTTTAGCGACGGCTTCAGTTGCCAGTCGGTGCTCGAATGAAAAGGGGAGGTCTGTGCCGGGGAGGCAGGCCCCACGGCAACCATCAGCAGAAGAACGACGAGAATTCGAGTGAGCTTGCGCATGCAACGGTTGTACCGCTACGCATACGCTTGCGTCTTGAATCTATTTGCAGCCCCGCCAGTCTCGCGGCGATTTGCCCGTAAGCTGCTTCACGCTACGCGTCATGTGTGCCTGATCCGCGAAATCCAGATCGGCAGCGATATTTGCCATCGGCTCCAGATTTGTCGTGATGGCCTTGAATGCCTGCCGCGCGCGGGTTCGAGCCCGGAAAGCGGAGGGTGACAGCGCGAAGACCTGCATGAAGCCGCGGGAAACAGCCCATGGCTTCAGTCCTCTCGCCCGGCTCCATCTTGACAGGCACAACGATGGGTTTGCGATGAGTGCCGAAGCAAGTTCATCGGGCCAATCGTATATGGCTGATTGCTGAAGCTTGATGGCGGACAGCAGCACGTGAGCCGCCTCTGTCACGCTTCGTTCCGCAGATTGAACGATCGAATCCGGGTCTAAGAGCGCAGCAATACCCGGCCGTACAGAGCACACTCCCGGTAACCGGAGGTTCAGTACCACCGCTCCAGAAACCAGGAAACGGTTGACGTGAGCTTCAAAGCGATCATGCAACAGCACCTCTCCGGCCTTCACCCTGAACCGCCCATGGTCGCCAGCTTCTTCGTAACCGCCCGACAACACAATCGCAGCATAGGCGTGCTCGTGGCTGTGCCGGCTGAACGAGGAAGAACGAATTGTCTGCCAAACCGCCATGGAGAACACTCCCCTCCATTCCGCCTCCGGAGGTTTTGCGCCCGTCTCAAACCAATGGACGTACCCGTGAGTGTGGGTTCTAAGCTCAGCATATTTTACAGTGGTCCCGATTGTCCGAGGCCTCTGGAATGGGCCCCTTGGGGGCTGCGGTTCGCATTGAGAGACGCCAACGGCTCCATACAGCGCTGTCCGGCCCTGTGATCGATTCGTACCGATAAGTCGCCTTGCCGGAAGTTACGGTCCTGTGGGATGATCGGCAATCCGGACCCTCCACGAATCCACCGTACCCTTGACACGCGCTGTAGAATTAAGACACAGGACAAATCAACCTCAGCCCCCAAAATCGGGGCGCCAGCGAAGGAATCTGCACCCCCTCCGTTGCGGCAGTTCTTTCTCAATTTAGCGCTGCGGCCAATCGCCTAAACAGCATGGAATGAAGATTTTGCGGCAAAAGTATCTCCATTTACAGGACTTTAGCGTCATCCGCACACCGGGGTCCGGACTTATGTCCCATGTTTTGAAGAATTTGCGCAAAACTGCACGGGGGAGGGGGTACCCCACACCCCCGAAAATCCGCCCTTACATCTCCATGCTGGGAGGCTTCAGACCCTTCATCCGCAGATAGAGCGCCAGCGTCGCATACTGCTCGTTGTCGTGCGACACCACACCCCAAAGCAGTCCAACCCGCGACCGCTTCCTCGTCCCCATCGAGATCATCTCCAGCAGGTTCGCATCCGTCGCCGAAGCAAACGCCTTATCGCACTCATCGAACGAGGCCTTCAGCGCCGCCACGATCACCGCCTTGTCCGCCGTGTCCGCCGGAACCTTCGGCAGGTTCGTGTTCCCATTCACCGCCCCGCAGCTAGCCGTCTGCGCCTCGGTCACATGGTTCACCACCCGCGCATACGTCCGAATCCCCGGAGTAGGCATCGACAGGTAATCCGCCGCCGGCATCTCATCCGCCGCCTTCAGGATGTTCCCCTTCTGCCCCGCATACCCGCGCTGAACCTCACCTGCCGGTCCCGCAACCGGTGCAGGCCCCGACTGAGCAGGCATCGGCATACTCATCTGCGCCACTGCAACACTACACACTGCCACTACCGCAACCGCACTCATCCATCGCTTCTGCATCGTCCTTCACCTCGGTACGTCCCCACCAGCCTACTAGCGCTTCACCGCCCCGTAAACCGCACCGCCACCGGCCCAACCACATCCCACCCATCCGTCCGGAACGGAGCCGCCGGCAACCCCGCCCCGTTATACAGGTTAGCCCCCGCCGGATAGTCATCCCACGCATACCTTACCGCCACCGGCACCGCCACCGAGGCACTCGTCACCACCACGGTATCCCCCTCCACCCTGGCCTCCGCATCCACAAACTTCTCATCCGCGCCCGCCACCTGGAACCACTTCAACTCCCCACCCTTAGCCATCAATCCCTCCGCATGACTAAACTTCACCCGCACCGCCCCACCCTCCACCTTCATCGACAAATAAACCGGCCCCGAAGACTCCACCTTCCGCCCATAAACATTCTCGAGCGCCAACGCGGTCAGCCTCTCTCCCAGCGGCTCCTTATCCTTCGGATGCACATTATCCGGATCCCCAATATCGATAGTCACCGCCATCCCCGTCTTAGGCACCGACAGCAACTGCCCCTGTGCCTCCCGTACCGCCGCATTGTTGCTCACATTCTTCAGCGGAGCCAGTTGCACAAAGTAGAACGGCAGGTCCTTATCGCCCCACTTCGCCCGCCACTCCTTCACCAGCGTCTCCATCGTATGCGGATAAAGCCTTAGCCCATCCGCCCCACCCACAATCGACTCCCCCTGATACCAAAGCACTCCACGAATCGCATACGGCACTACCGGCGCAATCATCCCGTTGAACAGCACCATAGGCTGGTGCTGATCCTGCACCGGATCATGCAGCGGCCCCGGCTTCCCCGGCCGTGCATTCAGCGTCTGCGGAGCCGCCGGCGCCCCCTCATCCGAAACCCCCGGATGCCCCTTGAAGTAAGCCTCCCGCGCATCGAACTTATCCAGCATCGGCTTCAACCGCGGATCAGTCATCAGCGCCTCACGCGGCAACCACGACTCCGCTGTACTCGCCCCGTACGCCTCCAGCACAATCCCCACCGGTACCTTCAACTCCCGCTGCAGATCCCGCGCAAACAAATAGCCCACCGCCGAAAAATCCCCCACCGTCTCCGGACTGCACACCACCCACTTCCCCTCAATCTCCTTCTGTGGCTCAAGACTCTTCGTCGGCGTCCCCGTAAACATCCGTATCTGCGGATAATTCGCCGCCGCAATCTCCTGCTCCTCATTCAGCAGCCCATAGGGCGGATGCCCCTTCTTCGTCACATTGAAGACCATGTTCGACTGGCCCGACCCCAGCCAAACCTCACCCACCAGCACATCCTTCACCACCACGGTGTTCTTTCCCGCGATCGTCATCTCAAACGGCCCACCCGCCTTCAGCTTCTTCAGCCGAACCATCCACCGCCCATCCGCGCCAGCCTTCGCCGCCCCACTCACCCCATCCACCGTCACCGTAACACTCTCACCCGCATCTGCCGTCCCCCAAACCGGCACCACCACCCCACTCAACAACACCGCATGATCCGTAAAAAGATTCGCCGGCTTAACCTCAGCCACCAAGCCCGCCGCACTCATCACCAACCCAATCCAGCCACCAGCATCCCACGCATAAGCACTCCAGAAATTCGTAGGAGCACCTTACCTCAACCCCCACACCACAATCAATTCCCCATTGAAATTATTTCTCCTCACCCCTAAACAACTCCCGTCTCACTCGACTCATATAATGGCTCCCCATGAATCTCCTCTCCAGGCTTCTACTTCCAACTCTGCTCTCGATCCCCCTCGCAGCACAGCAGCAGCCCGCCGGTCCGCCCTCTGCCGCTCCCACCACCGTCACGCTGGACGTCACCGTCACCCAACGCTCCGGCAAGGTGGTCCCCGGCCTCACTCAGTCGAACTTCACCATCCTCGACAACGGCAAGCCTCAGCAGATTCTCTCCTTCAGCGCGGTCCAGGCCCCCGTCACCGATCCTCCCATGCAGGTTATACTCCTCATCGACACCGTCAATAACGACATCACAAACGTCGCTTACGAGCGTGATCAGATCGCCGCCTTTCTGCGCAAAAGCGGACCGACTCTTCCCTTCCCGCTCTCATTCATCTTCTTCTCCGACTCCGGCGCCGAAACGCAGGACCCAAGCACCAGCACAGAAGTTCTCCTCGCTAACCTCAAGCAGATGGACACAAAGCTTCACACCATCCGGCGCGACGGCGGAGTCTATGCCGCAGCCGAACGCGTCAACTTATCGCTCAAAACGGCAGAACAGATCGCAGCCCAGGAGCAGCTCGTTCCAGGCCGCAAGCTCCTCATCTGGATCAGCCCCGGTTGGGCTTACCTCAGCGGTCCCAATATAAATCTCTCCTCCCATGACCAGCAGATGATCTTTGCCAATGTTGTTGGCATCTCCACCTTCTTCGAACGCGCCCGCATCACGCTCTACAGCATCGATCCCCACGGACTAGCGGACGAGGCAACGATACGCTCCAGTTACTACGAGGAGTTCGTCAAAGGCGTCCCCTCAGCCCCAAAAGTCCAGCAAGGCAATCTAGCCCTCCAGGTCCTCGCAGTCCACTCTGGCGGCAAAGTCATCAACACCGGCAGCAACATCGCGGACGAAATCTCGTCATGCCTCGCCGACGCTTCCGCCTTTTACGTCATCACCGTCCCACGCGCGCAAGCCGAAACACCCAACACCCTCCACACCATCCAGGTCAAAATCTCTGACACAAAATTGCAGGCTCGCACACTCTTCGGCTACTACGCCCAGCCTTAACTTCTCGGCCGCCGTCAACTATCGCGAAGCCACATCATGCCTCGGCGCAGTTGCCCTTTTCAGCCCCGCCCCACAAGCCGTCGGCACATTCGTCATCTGCTTCGCGAACACCCGATAGCTCTCCCCACCCGGCCGCAACGTCGACCAATACCCACTCCTCGACAGCAGCCTCTTATGCTGCTCAACAATCTGCTTATCCAAAATCTTCACCCCACACTCCAGATTATTCTTCGGCTGCAAAATCGTCTTCGCCGGATCATCCGCCTTCAACTGCTTGTCCGCCGCCCAATCGAAGTCGCACCCATACCGCTTCTCATCCTCGTAAGTCAGCTGCAGCAACCCCTCACTCCGCACCGCCCTGCCCGTCACGCTATCCGTCACTGCCACCTCCGGCTCCGTATGCCGCACCCGCGACGTCGGCTTCAACCCCGCCTCCGCACCCGCCAGCGCCTGAAAAAAATAAGCCCAGAACGCCCGCTTATCCACCTCGCTCATCTCATAAAACTTCGGACAGAATCGCCGCACGTCCCGCGGCACCTGCGTCGACAGCATCTCCCCCGGCACCGCCTGCTCCACGATCGCATCCCACTGCGGCTCCCACATCGCCCCACCACTCTCCGCTCTCTTCTCGTCAATAGGAGTAGCCGGAGCAGGTTTCATCGGAACCACCGGAGCAGCAGCCACCGGCTCCTCATGCTGCCGACACCCCGCAGCCATTACCAATGTCATCACACAAACGCCCAGCCTAAGTCGCATAACCAGTACCAAGCAAATAGGATGCCAACCATACAAGCGCGGCCCATCCTCACAACTGTTTTTATCGTCGGTGCCGGGTGCCCCATTCATGCGGCTCCATCGCATGAGTGGGGTTATCCCACATTGAGTCTGCAATACACCTGTGCGGGTGGCCCTCTCATCCCCCTATAATCCCGTTCTTATCCCGCCTTAATCCCCGTTCCTGTTTTCCTACGCTCGACAACGCTCCCTGGGTACCCCATCACGTCGCAGCTTCATCGTCAAAAAGCACCCCAACCTCATACATGATTCAATAGATATAAGGACACTCAAACAGAAAATGCCTCTCAATTGCGGAATCGTCGGCCTGCCTAACGTAGGAAAATCCACCATCTTCAACGCTCTCACCTCGGCCAAGGCGCAAGCCGCCAACTACCCCTTCTGCACCATCGACCCCAACACCGGCGTCGTCACCGTACCCGACACCCGCCTCGCCAAGATTGCCGCCCTCATCAAACCCAAGTCCCTCGTCCCCACCACCATGGAGTTCATCGACATCGCCGGCCTCGTCGAAGGCGCCTCCAAAGGCGAAGGCCTCGGCAACCAGTTCCTCGGCCACATCCGCGCCACCGACGCCATCCTCCACGTCGTCCGCTGCTTCTCCGACCCCGAGGTCGTCCACGTCGCCGGCGGCGTCAACCCCCTCCACGACATCGACATCATCAACACCGAGCTCCTCCTCGCCGACCTCGACACCGTAGACAAGCGTCACGCCAAAGTAGAAAAACTAAACAAGCCAGCCAACGCCGATCACAAGATCAAAGCCGAATTCGCCGCCCTCACCAAACTCAAAGAAGCCCTGGAAGCCGGCAAGCCCGCCCGCACAGTAGACCTCACCGAAGAAGAGAAGCCCTACCTGCGCGACCTCTTTCTCATCACTGCCAAGCCCCAGCTCTACGTCGCCAACGTCGACGACTCCGGCCTCATCGAAGGCAACGCCTATACCGCCGCCGTCGAGCAGCGCGCCGCCGAAGAGAACTCCCAGGTCGTCCGCATCTGCGGTCAGATGGAAGCCGAGATCGCCCAGCTCGAACCCGCCGAGCGCGACGAATTCCTAAAAGACATGGGGCTCACCGAGCCCGGCCTCGACCGCCTCATCCACTCCGCCTACCGCCTCCTCGACCTCATCACCTACTTCACAGCCGGAGTCCAGGAGGTCCGCGCATGGACCATCCGCCGCGGCACCAAAGCCCCCGGAGCCGCCGGCGTCATCCACTCCGACTTCGAAAAAGGCTTCATCAAAGCCGACTGCTACGCCTGCGAAGACCTCTTCACCTACGGCAGCGAACAAGCCGTAAAAGAAAAAGGCCTCCTACGCTCCGAAGGCAAAGAATACGTCGTCAAAGACGGCGACATCCTCTTCTTCAAGTTCAACGTGTAGCCACGCGCTCATCAAAAAATCGGACGGCTGTCTTCGACCCCTGGGTTCTCTCAGGGCAACGGTTCAACTCGCCCAATCGCGATCGGATAAGACTCGAACCTATCTGTAGGCGCGAACTGAAAGGCCGTCGGCCGCCCCGCACCATCAACCTCAAACTTGATCGAGCCCGACCCCACCCCAGTCGCAGCCTGCCCCGCGCCGGTTCCACGCGTATCGTCGAAGTGCGGTTGCGCCGACGAATCATAGATACGAACCGTAAAAACTCCCGAAGCATCGACCGTCGGCGTCTCAGCAACGAAGATCACATGGCCAGTATCATGGCCCTTCTCAATCGTCGGAAACCGCCACCCAATAATGTCTCCTCGCCGCGCATCGCGCAGGAAATCGATCCTGTGCCAGCCGCCCGTAGACTCGGGGGTCAGGGAGCTGAAGAAGACATAGTATTCAAAAGCACGCGGTCGAAGCTGATCCGCCTCCTTCGGAATCATTGCGTAGTGACCCGGAGCGGCGCGCTTCATAACGATGCTCACAAAGCCGTTGCAATCGCAATCGTAGACTCCGCGATCGACGTCCACCTTCTCCACATGCTGATAATCAGTATGGCTGAGATTGTTGACGATAAACTCAGCCTGAAACGCAATCTGCTCGGGCAGCGAAAGTTGCGGTGTAAGTGGCATCGACGTATACCTCGGAAAACTGTCGCGCATTCGATCTAAACTCGGCCCACTTAAACCTTACTCCTCAACCACCCTCATTCACTTCAACAAAAGCGTCAGTCATCACGCAGCGTCTCCGCTAGTTTCTACAGTCTGATACACGTGATACCTGCGCATCCGTCGGTACTCCCGCATCCCCGCCACCCCCGCCACCATCTCCCAATTCTCCGGCCACAACATCACCACCACCACATGCCGCGGCGACCGCTCCAGCGACCGCTCCAGATTCGCCAGCATCGCGCGCATCACCTCCGGCCCAAACGGATTGAACATATAGATCACCAGCTTTTCATCCGGAAACTCGAACGCCGCAGCATCCGCATGGACAGACTCAATATCTACGCAACGCTGCCGCCGATGTTTGTACGTCCCAAGGTTGGCCCGCGCCTGCTCATGCAGATCGCCTGAAAACTCCACCCCCATCACCTTGCGAAACGGATACTCCGCCGCCACAAACAGCATGCGTCCCTTGCCCGACCCCATATCAATAAACGTGTACTCCGAAAAGTCCCCGCACGGCAGATCCCGCAAAGCCGAATGCGCATTTGTAACCCGCACCGGCACATACATCTCACTATCGCGAATCTTCCCCACCACCTTCGCCGCGTCCGGCAGAGCCACGTCACCCGCAGTCCGAACATGCCGCGTCGTATCGAACCACCACTCTTCAACCGCTCTCACATACGATCGAATCGCAGCCCCACCCAGCGGATTTTTGCTCAACGAACAACCCCCGTCGCAACCGCTTCCTGAGCAGCCTTACGCCAAGTCGCGTCCATCGAGAGCGCCTCGGTGCAGTCTCAATCCTCTGCCACGACTCTACTTCCCGGTGTGACCACCACTCGCACCGCCACCACTCGGAGCAGACGCGCCACCGCCACCACCGAACGACCCGCCGCCGCTGCTAGGAGGAGGAGCGCTGCTCGGAGCACTCGCATGACTCGAAGAAGCACCGCTGCTACTCGGGGCGCCGGCATGCGCATTCCCTGCGCCCTCGTTTCCGCCCCTCGCATACTCGCCCCCGCGTTCACCGCCGCCACTCGGCGTTCCCGCATGCACCGTAACTGGCCCACCCGCCCGTCCCGAGGTCGACTCCACATACGCAGGCTTGCTCACAAAACCATTGTGCTCCACGCCCGGAGAAATCTTGCTCAGATTCCCCATCGATCCCCGCGGAACACCCAGTCCAGCTGAATTATTTCGGAACACAAACCCCTGATTCCCAACCAGCTTCGAGATCGCCATCGGAGCGTGGCTGGCCATCATTAGCGTCGGCTTCCCCGGTCCCGGCGGCATAGGCGGCTTCGGACGAATCGGGTTCGTACCTCCGTTGATCGGATGCGTCACCACCGCTACGTTACGCACCCCATACCAGCCACCACCCGGAACCCATCCCCACCCACGCGCCGGACAGTACCCCCAGCTTCCCGTGTGGAACGGCAGCCATCCCCACGGATAAGGCGACACCCACGAATACCCAGACCCGGGGTAATACGCCCACAATCCATTCCCATACGGATTCCACGCCGCACTCACAAAATAGGGCTGCCACATCGTTCCGCAGGCACCAAAATCGGCAAAGGCTCCGTAATAGTTCAGGTCGCTGATCCCGTACCCGGGAGATGAGCCCAACAGCGCGTTGCTCTTCGAATACATATCGTGATACTTAATCGACTCTTTATCCCACTCGTCGAACGGACCCGGCGCCACATTCTTCGCCACCTCCGGCTGCGTCACATCGCCACCCAGCGTAAGAGTCTCTTTCTTCCCCACCACCGTACTCGCAGATCCCACCAGAACCTCTGCGCTTCCGACGAACACGCCCAGCGTCATCTTAGGCCCCGCCATCTCCACCCGCAGATGCGTCGAAGGAGTCACCACAATCACCTCACGTGTAACCACCGTGAACTCGTTGCCCTTCGTGTTCGCCAAGCTCACATACATCGTGCCCTGAACCAGCTTCACCGTCGAAGCTGTTGCACCCGACTCACGTCGCACCAGTTGCGGAAACTCGATCAGCGTATTCGGTGTAATCCGCAGCGTGCTGCCATCTTCAAACTCAATCTCCGCATCGCCCGCTGTGGTCTGGACCCTCACGCCCTCGACGATCGGCATATTCTGGATCGACCCTTCCATCCCCTGCCCCGTCTTGCGATCCATCATCACCGTACCGCGCACCTCGCTCAGCCGCACAATCCGCACATGCGAGTCGTGCTCCTGCGCCGCGGCCTCCTCCTGTGCATCCGGCTCGACAGCTTCATCCCCGGGCTGCACAACCGGCACCTTGATGACTACACTCCCTTGTTGCGGATCTGCCTGAACATTCGCCTGCTGATTCGCCGGTCCACCAACCACGCCCGACTGCGCTATAGCCGGCCCGCCCAGGCCAAGCATCGCCACCACCAAAAAGGTCACACCACTCTCGAAGCTCAAAGAAGAGGTCTTCATACCCCTACCCCCAAAACTCGCTCAGCAAACCCGGCAGAACAAGTGTGCAAAGTATACTCCCGCCCAAACCCGCCTGGCCCAACCACGTCGCCCTGCTGTAACCAACCAGTTGGCAACGAGTCCTATAATGAATCTTGGATGCGGATATCCGGCCGCAAGGCAACCCGCCGCCCGCAACCCGGGAGCAAAAATATGAATGACTACCGCATGAACCAAGCCTACACAAGCTCCACCATCATCGACGTCCCCCGCGAAGGCACTGCCTCGCTCCTCTCAAAAGTCCTCGGCATCACCGCCCTCGGCTTCCTCGTCACCGCCGTCGGCGTCTACACCGCGCCGGAATGGGCGACGCTGCCCGGCTTTATCGCGGTCCTAGCCCTCATCTTCGGCATCAACTTCACCCGCAAGGCCAACCCCGGCCTCGCGCTTGGCCTCTTTCTGGCCCTCGCCTACTTCATGGGCTGGGAGATCGGCCCCCTCATCCATCGCTACATCCACACCTTCGGCCCCCAACTCGTCTTCCAGGCCACCGCCACCACCGCCGCCGGAATGGGCGTCATGGGCTGCATCGCCTACCTCTTCAACATCAACTACCGCAAGATCACCGGCATTGCCATGGCAGCGCTCCTCTGCCTGATAGTCGTCGGCATCATCAGCATGTTCTTCCACTTCCTCAGCCCCGACACCTACTCCTGGCTCACCCTGGGCATCTTCACCCTCCTAACCATCGGCGACTTCGCCCGCATCCGCGCCGGCGGAGACGGCCGCTCCGCAGTCTCCCTCTCCCTCTCCATCTACCTCGACGCCATCAACATCTTCATGGCCGTCCTCCAACTCCTCGGCGGACGCCGCAGAAACTAGCCCCTCTATCAACTTGGAGACGGGTGCCCCATGATCACCGACGGACGGCAGTCCGGCGGTTATCGTGGGGTTGCTCCCTCAGAGCGGTCTTTGCATCGCTGGTGGGTATCCCCCTCCCCGCCGAATTTGCGCAAAGTATTCAAAGTAAATGCTTTAAGTCCGGACCCCGGGGTGCGGAGACGCAAAAAGTCCTATAAAGCGGGGCTAGCGGCCCGCAAAGTATTCATAAATTTATATTTACGAGGTTCGGCTTGGATTAGCTGTCAAAGAACTGTGAAGATGCGAGTCCGCCTGGGCGTAGTTATAAATACGTAACGAATCAACGAAATGTTCCTTTGAAGGACTGCATTTCACTTCCAGGCCAGCAACGTCCCTACTTGTGCTTGTAATCCTGAAACAGCTCCGGAAACTGCTCCTTCAGCGCAGCAATCTTAGGCACATCGCAAACCTGTATATAAGGATTGTTCGGATTCTTCTCCGCATAGTCCTGGTGATAGTCCTCACCGTTATAGAACGCCTTCAGCGGCACCACCTGCGTCACAATCGACTTCGGAAACACCTTCGCCACCTCAAGCTGCGCGATGTAAGCCGCCGCAACCTTCTGCTGCTCCGGCGAAGTATAGAAGATCACCGACCGGTACGAAGTCCCCACATCCGGCCCCTGCCGATTCAGCTGCGTAGGATCATGCACCACGCTGAAAAAGATCCGCAGCAGCGTCCCATAGCTTATCCGAGCCGGGTCGTACACCACCTTCACCGACTCCGCATGGCTCGTCATCTCCGAAGACACCTGGCTATACGTCGCCGTATCCGCCGTCCCGCCCGAGTAGCCCGCCGTAGTATCCGTCACACCCTTCAACCGCTGAAACACGGTCTGCACACCCCAGAAACACCCGCCCGCAAACACCGCTGTCTCGCGCTTAGCGTCCGTATGCTCATCCACCGCCGGCGCCGGCAAAGGCGTCTTCCGTTCCGCACCAAAAACCATCGTCTTCACTCCGATCAAAACCGCCGCAACCAACAATACTCCAAGCACAACCTGTATCACTCTGGTCCTCATCACGCACACACTCCTGCCATCACATCATCGGCATACAGTTTAGACGCAACACCACCCCATCCGGATTTGCCCTACACCCGCCTCAACCAACAACCAGCAACAAGCAACCCTCAACCGCAGTTAACCCGTCCCTGTATCTCGATATAAACAAGCAGCAAACTCACCGCCGCCGGAGTCACTCCCGCAATCCGGCTAGCCTGCCCCAGCGTCCGCGGCCGCACCCGCTCCAGCGTCTCCTTCATCTCGCGGCTCAACCCGCTCACCGCCTTATAGTCGAACCACTCTGGAATCCCCCGCCGCTCCGCCTTCCGCATCTTCTCCATCGACCGCCGCTGCTGATCCAGATACCCCGAGTACTTGATCTCCGTCTCCACCGTCTTCATCTCATTCCGAACCCAAGCCGGAAGCGGAGCCACAGAACCACATGTCCCAACCGCAGAACCGGGTGCCCCATACATCGATTCTGATGTGTGGGCATCGTCCGAAGGACGACCGCCTTCCTCCGCAGTGGCAACCATCGCATCTCCCCAAACCCCAAGCCCCACCCCCACAAACCGCTCCCGCAACAAAGGAGCAATCGCCTCCACCCCCACCTCAGGCCGCTTCAATACCTGCGCAAACGTAGTCCCCTTCGCATCCGCAAGCTCACTCATCGCCGCAATCGCTGCATCATCCACCCGCGCCGACTCCAGCAACGCAGTAAAGGCCGCCGCCCGAACCATCTTCTCCTCATGGTCCGCCCACGCCGCATCATCAATCAGCCCCAACCGCCGCCCATGCGGAGTAAGCCTACGATCCGCATTATCAATTCTCAAATGCAGCCGAAACTCCGCCCGCGAAGTAAACATCCGGTAAGGCTCATTCGTCCCTTTGCTGATCAGATCATCAATCAAAATCCCCGTATAAGCCTCAGTCCGATCCAACGTAAACGGAGCCAGCGGTTCTCCGCTCAAGGCTGCCTTCACCGCCAGCGCAGCATTGATCCCCGCCATCAACCCCTGGCAAGCCGCCTCCTCATACCCGCTCGTCCCATTAATCTGCCCCGCCAGAAACAGCCCGGCAAACTTCTTCACCTGCAGTGTGCGATCAAGCTCCGTAGGATCGATCGCGTCATACTCAATCGCATATCCCGGCCGCAACATCTCCGCATTCTCAAGCCCCGGTATCGACCGCACCATCGCCGCCTGCACCTCCATCGGCAGACTCGTGCTCATGCCATTGATGTAGACCTCATGCGTATTCAACCCCTCCGGCTCCAGAAAAAACTGATGCCGCGTCTTCTCCGGAAACCGCACAATCTTGTCCTCAATCGAAGGACAATACCGCGGCCCCACCGCCGCAATCTGCCCCGAATACATCGGCGATCGATGCACATTCTCCCGAATCAGCCGTAGCGTCTCCTCTGTCGTATGCGCAATATGACAACAAATCTGCCGCAGCGGCGGAGTCCCCGTCTTCACAAACGAAGACCGAAAACTAAACGGAGTAGGATCCGAATCCCCCGGCTGCACCTCAAACTTCTCCCAATCAATCGTCCGCCCATCCAACCGCGGAGGAGTCCCCGTCTTCAACCGGCACTCCCGCAACCCCAGCCTCTTCAGCGCCTCACCAAGCAGCACCGAAGCCGGCTCCCCACTACGCCCAGCCGTATACTGCTGCTCCCCACAATGAATCAACCCATTCAAAAAAGTCCCGGTAGTAACAATCGTCGCCCCAGCCAGCACAGTCCTGCCATCGCGCAACCTCAACCCAAGCACCCTTTGTACCGATGTCGCTTCCCTTTTGTCATTCCGTAGCGCAGCGGAGGAATCTGCTTTTGCAGTCTCATCCTCAGCCACCGAATCCTCCACCACAAGATCCACGACCTCAGCCTGCTTTATAAACAAATTCCGCTGCCCCTCCAAAACCTCCCGCATCTTCACCCGATAAAGCGCCTTGTCACACTGAGCTCTCGGCGACCAAACCGCCGGCCCCCGGCTAGTATTCAACAGGCGAAACTGAATCCCACAAGCATCCGCCACCTCACCCATCACCCCACCCAGAGCGTCCACCTCCCGCACCAGATGCCCCTTAGCCACCCCACCAATCGCCGGATTGCAACTCATCTGCGCAATCAAATCCAGATTCAGCGTAAAGATCGCCGTCCGCAACCCCATCCGCGCCGCCGCCATAGCCGCCTCACACCCGGCATGACCCGCGCCTACCACCACCACATCGTACTGTTCCGTAAAACTCATCTTTAAATCTCAACCACACGAAGTCCGGAAATCATCCGAAAATGCCGGACATTACGAGTCCCAACCCCATAGCCCATCTCCAGCGCAGTGACCCCAATCATTAGATCAAACGATCCCAATATGATCCCCTTGATTCTGCAAATCACCATTCAATAAGCCGGCTCGCAACGCAAGATCGGCCCCAAAGGAGATCACCGGTAAAAGACCGCGCAGTTCCTGCACAAACCGATTTCTTCGGTCCCGTCGTTCTTGTGTCGTAGCTCGACCGATTCCCGTTGCGAACTCTATCAAGCTTATCGAAGAGATCGCTAAATCTTCACCAGCAGCCAGTGGCAACTCCTCCAGCATCTCGGCCACATCCAGCAGTCTTCGATCAGCGGAGATCAGAACAGTCGTATCGAGAATCAGTCCCACTTCGATCCATCTAACGGCTGATTCATCTCAGCGTGAATCTTCTCCATGTCTGAAGCAAATTCATCATCAATTTTTGTCAGACCCCACTCTGCCTTCCTTCGCTTCGCAAGTTCAATAATCTCGCCAAGCGGTCGCCCAACTTCCAAACTTTTATTTGCCTGGACTAACAGAACAATCTCATTGTCACCTCTGCGAACGACGATCTCATCCCCCGCCAGCGCACGATCCATCATTGCTGAAAAATCTCGCGCTGCCTCAGCCTCCGAAATTCGCAGAATCCCAGCCATATCGCCATGATACCTACATCAAACATCTTTAGCCACGCACTCATTTACAGTTAATCCATGACCTCCACGTCCAAGGTCGATCTCGTAGGCGTAGGCCTCAACGCCACCGACACCGTCATCCCCCTCGCCAAATTTCCCGCACGCGGCTCCAAGACCGAATACTCCACCATCAGCACCCTGCCCGGCGGACAAGTCGCCACCACCGTAGTCGCCTGCCAGCACTGGCGTCTCCGCACACGCTACGTCGGCAAGCTCGGCGACGACCTCGCCGCCACCCTCCATCGCGAAGCCTTCTCCCACGACGGAGTCGAGACCCACATCATCACCGTCCCCGGAGGAGCCAGCGCCCAATCCCTCATCCTCGTCGACGCCGAAGGCGAACGCACCGTCCTCTGCCGCCGCGACGAACGCCTCATCCTTCAACCCACCGACCTCAATCGCGAGTGGATCATCAACGCCCGCGCCCTCCACGTCGACGGCTACGACACCGCCGCCGCCACCCTCGCCGCCCGCTGGGCCCGCGAAGCAGGAGTCACAGTCATCGCCGATCTCGACGAAATCTACCCCGGCGTCGATGCACTCCTCCCAAACATCGACTACCTCATCGTCAGCCGCGACTTCCCCTCCCGCCTCACCAACGAACCCGACCTCGAAAAAGCCCTCCAACTCATGCAGCGCCGCTACGGTTGCCGCCTCACAGCCGCCACCCTCGGCCCCGACGGCGTCCTCGCCTGGGACGGCAAAGACTTCCACCGCACCGCTGCCTACAAAGTCCCCGCAGTCGACACCACCGGCGCCGGAGACATCTTCCACGCCGGCTTCATCTACGGCCTGCTGCAGAACTGGCCCCTCGACCGCCAGCTCGACTTCGCCTGCGCCGCCGCCGCCCTCAACTGCATGTCCGTAGGCGCACGCGGCGGAATCCAAACCGTCGAAGCCATAGAAAACCTGATGGCCACCGGCACCCACTACCCCATCACCCTCTCCTACGCGCAACGCTGAAAACCCAGCATTCACCGATCTATTGCACCGAAGCAGCCCACGCGCACATCTATAACGTGCGGGGATGTCTCGATGAAGAATCAAAATCCTCGCAGACGGCGGCTCCACACAAATAAGAGCGATTCACAAAGAACACATGCCAAAGATCCACGCAATCCGCACCGGCCTCGTCAAAGTAAAACTTCCCCAGATGGAAGCCCGCGGCACCGGCCAAATCCGCATGGCACACGTCCTCTTCGATAACGACTGGTCCGACTGGCTCCCCATCTACGCATGGGTCATCGAGCACGAAGAAGGCATCATCGTCGTAGACACCGGCGAAACCTCACGCGTCCACGAGCGCGGATATCATCCCTCCTGGCATCCCTTCTTTCGTCTCGCCACTCAATTCTCCGTCAGGCCCGAAGATGAGATCGGCCCCCAGCTCCGCGCCCTCGGCATCGGTTCAAGAGACGTGCGCCACGTAGTCCTAACCCACCTCCACACCGATCACGCCGGAGGCTTAGCCCACTTTCCCGACAGCAAAATCTGGGTCGCCGAACAAGAGTTGCGCAGAGCAAGCGGCCTCGGCGGCAAACTCCAGGGCTACCTCCCGCACCGCTGGCCAAAATGGTTGCAACCCGAACTCATCCGCTTCGAAGATCAGCCCCTCGGCCCATTCCAGCAGACCATGCCGCTCACCAAACGCGGCGACGTACTCATCGTTCCAACCCCCGGCCACACACCACATCACGTATCGGTAGTCGTCCTCGGCTCTCCATCAATCTTCCTCGCCGGCGACACCAGTTACAACCAGCAGCTCCTCCTCGCAGGAAAAGTAGACGGCGTGAGCCCCAACGAATCCATCTCCCACCAAACCTCAAACAAAATCATAGCCCTCGCAAAAGAACGCCCACTCATCTACCTCCCCTCTCACGATCCCGAGAGCGAAGACCGACTCATCAACGAATCCGTGCTCCATCATGACGCCGAAAGTCTCCTGTCCGTAACTCAGAATTAAGACTTCCGGCAATTTCTCATTACAATCAGCGCATGACCCTGCGAAGCCTCGCCCTCTCAGCAGCTCTCCTCGCCGCATCGCTCGCCGCGCAAGCCCAATCCACCCCCGTCCCCGCGGCAATCGATCAAGACCCCGCCCCCGACAAAGCCAACCCCGCCGCCATCGAAACCTTCCAGCTCCCCAGCCACGGCGCCCTCCTCAACGCCTTCGTCTACGTAGCCTCCGGAGCAGGCCCGCACCCCGTAGTCATCCTCCTCCACGGCTTCCCCGGCAACGAGAAGAATCTCGACCTTGCCCAGGTCCTCCGCCGCGCCGGCTACGACGTCCTCTTCTTCAACTATCGCGGCTCCTGGGGCTCCCCCGGCAGCTTCTCCTTCACCAACTCCATCGAAGACGTCGACGCCGCCATCACCTACCTCCGCAACCCCGTCAACGCCGTCACCCTCCGCGCCGACCCCAACTCCCTCATCCTCGCCGGACACTCCATGGGCGGCATGATCTCCGCCATCGTCGCCGCCAACCACGCCAAAGACCCCTACATCAAAGCCGTAGTTCTCATCTCCGCCGCCAACATGGCCGGCCGAACCCTCCCCGCCGTCCAGGCCAACCAACAGGAAGCCGCCGTCCCCCAAATCGCCAAAGGCCTCGCCGCCAACGGTATGTCCCCCCTCGCCAACTGCACCCCCGAATCCCTCGCCCGCGAGCTCCTGGCCAACGCCTCCGCCTGGGACATCCCCTCACTCGCCCCCAAACTCACCACCCACCCCATCCTCATCATCGCCTCTGACGACGGCACCGGCCCATCCTCTGAAGCCCTCGCCGCCAACCTCACCAAACTAGGCGACACCCAGGTCAAATCCGTCCACATCACCACCGACCACTCCTACTCCGACCACCGCATAGCCCTCGAAGAAACCGTCCTCAACTCGCTCGCCCAACTCAACACAAAATAGCCATGTAACTCGTTTTACAATCCGCTCTTATCAGCTTTTCTCACTCCAATCACAGTTACGCCTTACCCGTCCGGCATCCAATCATCAAAATGATGCACCACTTCAAACACGGCTGGTTCCTCGCGATCTTCCTCTTCTGCGGCGCCCTCGTACTGGCCAACCTCATTCACTACGTCATCTTCCGCATCGCCCGCCGCAAGTCGGCCCAGACCCACATCGGCCCCGGCTGGGGACTCCAGCGTCATCTCGGCCACCCTGCCCGCGCCATCTTTCTCCTCACCTGCGCTCTCATCGTCTTACCCGCGGTCCCCGTTCTTCCCGGACCCATCGGGCACTACATCCGCCACGGCCTCGCCATGGCTCTCGTCGCCGCTCTCGGATGGTTCGCCGTCGGCTGCATCTACGCCATTCAGGACGCCTTCCTCCGCAAGTACGACCTCTCCGCCGAAAACAACATCCGCGCCCGTCGCATCCACACACAGTTCCAGGTCTTCCGCCGCATTGCCATCGGCTTCGTCGTCATCGTCGACATCGGCGCCGTCCTCTGGACCTTCGACAACCCGGAGATCTGGCGCTACGGCTCCGGACTCCTGGCCTCAGCCGGCATCGCCTCCCTCATCCTCGCCACCGCCGCAAAATCCACCGCATCCAACCTCTTCGCCGGCCTGCAGATCGCTATCTCCCAGCCCATCCGCCTCGATGACGTAGTCGTAGTCCAGGGCGAGTGGGGTCGCGTCGAAGAGATAAACTCCTCCTACGTAGTCATCAAGATCTGGGACCTCCGCCGCCTCGTCGTCCCGCTCTCTTACTTCATCGAAAACTCTTTCCAGAACTGGACCCACGAGGCCTCTGACATCCTCGGCACCGCCTTCCTCTACGTCGACTACTCCATCCCCGTCGAAGTCCTCCGCCAGCAGCTCGACACCATCGTCCACCCCTCGAACCTGTGGGACAAAAAGGTCTGCGGCCTCCAGGTCACCAACCTCACCGACCGCGTCATGGAGCTGCGCTGCCTGGTCAGCTCCCGCAACTCCTCAGAAAACTTCGACCTCCGCTGCTTAGTCCGCGAACAGATGACCGCCTTCATCCAGCAGAACTACCCCGAAGCCTTCCCCCTCACCCGCTCCGTCACCCGCCCCGGAGCCACGCTCCCGCCGCCACCCGACACCCCCGAACACTCCCCCCAAAACTAACAGCGGGTGCCCCATGATCACCCCGACCCTGAGCGTAGTCGAAGGGGAAGGGTTATCGTGGGGTCACTCACTTCACCAATTCCCCTTAGAATTGTCATCCTTCACCGGAAGCGGAGGACCTGCTTTTGTTTTGGCTCTTGCGACGGCCCCCCAATCGCCCCACCTTGTATCCCGCCCCACCATGGACTAACCTTGTACCTCGTCCTTAAATCAATAAAGGACGAGTGGGTGAACCATGCATCCGGCCCCGTCGCAAACACTCCGCGCCACTATCGTCACCCTCCTGCTCGCACTCCCCGCCACCCTCTTCGCTCAGGAAGCAAAGCTCACCGCACCCATCTCACCCACCCCCGAAACCCACACCCTAAAAGCCGCTACCCGCGCCCCGCTCATAGTCATAGGCTTCGCCGGAGGCTTCATCAAACGCACCAGCGCCGTCCACGGAGAGGTCGCCCTCGCCGACCATCTCCGCAAAAAATACGGCGCCCTCATCCACGCCGAAATCTTCGAGAACCACCATAGCGAAGAAGCCCACCGCGAAATCCTCCGCCTCCTCGCCGCACAAAATCCCGCCCCCGGAAAAGAATTGTCATCCTTCGCCGAAGGCGGAGGACCTGCTTCTGCTTTTGTCTCTAACGCCCCCCGCATCATCCTCTACGGCCACTCCTGGGGAGCCTCCGAAGCCGTCAACGAAGCCCGCCGCCTCCAGCGCGACAACATCCCCGTCCTCCTCCTCATCGAGGTCGACGGCGTCCCCAAGCGCTCCCAGGACGACTCCATCATCCCCGCCAACGTAGCCCAGGCCATCAACTTCTACCAGACCGAAGGCCTCCTCCACGGCCGCCCCGCCATCTCCGCCGCCGACCCCGCCGCCACCCAGATCATCGACAACATCCACCTCACCTACAAAGACAACGAGGTCCCCACCCCCGGCTACCCCTGGTTCGCACGCACCTTCACCAAACGCCACATCGAAATCGAAAACGACCCCCGCGTCTGGAACCAGGTAGAAGCCATGATCCAAGCCGACCTCCCAACAACCACCCGCGCCACCACCGCAACCCCATAACCACGCCAGCCCTTCTCCGCGCCCTCTGCGCACCTTCGCGCCCTCCGCGTCCGTCGTTACTTCCGCCTAACCATTGCCATCTACGAACACATTCGTATATAGTCTCCCCAGCCCCCAGGAGACCGCCCAATGAAACTAGCAACCCTCCTCCTCACCCTAGCCACAATCTCCCTCCAAGCCCAAACCACGCCCCAACTCACCGGCCGCTGGATCGCCACCGCCGACTTCTACGGCGCCCAACGCTACATGCGCCTCGACCTCGAACAGCAGGGCGAAAAACTAACCGGCAAGTTCAGCGGCGACAAACTCGAAGGCACCATCACCGGCAGCGCCATCCACTTCCTCGCCAAAAACGACCAGGGCCTCACCGCCGACGTCACCGGAACCATCACCAACGGAACCCTCACCGCCACCGTCGTCCAAAACTACCCCGGCGAGCTCACGCAGAACTACACCATCACCGCCACCCTCGCACCCGCCCGCCCCACCGCCGCACCGCAGCGCCACGAGTTCACCCCCACCGTCTTCTATCGCAGCTACTCCGCGCTCAACAAACCCGTCCTCACCATCAACCCCGGCGACACCGTCCACACATGGACCGTCGACGCCGGCGGCAACGACGCCAACAACGTCCGTCGCTCCGCCGGCGGCAATCCCGAGACCGGCCCCTTCTACATCCAGTCCGCCATGCCCGGCGACACTCTCGTCGTCCACATCAACCGCCTCCGCCTGAACCGCGACTCCGCCGGCTCCGACGATGCCGTAGTCGAGAGCGCCCTAAACAGCAACCTCGCGGTCAAAATGAAAGACGTAGGCAAATCCATCCAATGGCACCTCGACCTCGCCAACGGAACCGCCTCTCCCGCCAAACCCGACGAGCACCTCGCCCGCTACACCGTCCCGCTCCACCCAATGCTCGGCTGCATCGCCACCGCCGTTAACCCCCAGGCCGCCGCGCCCGGCAGCGGAGACTCCGGCTCCTACGGCGGTAACATGGACTTCAACGAAATCGCCGAAGGCGCCACCGTCTACCTCCCCGTCGTCAACCCCGGAGCCCTCCTCTACCTCGGCGACGCCCACGCCGCCATGGGCGACGGCGAGATCAACGGCAACGCCCTCGAGACCTCCATGGACGTCGAATTCACCGTGGACGTCATCGCCAACAAGGGCCTCGGCTTCCCCCGCGTCGAAACCCCCACCCACATCATCGCCCTCGGCTACAGCGGCTCCCTCGACGACGCCTTCCGCGACGCCACCTCCAGAATGGCCAACTGGCTCGCCCAGGACTACAACCTCAACCCCTCCGAGATCGCCCAGCTCATAGGCACCGCCGCCGAGTACAAAGTAACCGAAGTAGCCGACCGCAACTCAGGCATAGCCCTAAAAATCAACAAAGACC
Organism: uncultured Acidobacteriaceae bacterium; assembly: GCA_963744125.1. Lineage (GTDB taxonomy): Bacteria > Acidobacteriota > Terriglobia > Terriglobales > Acidobacteriaceae > Edaphobacter. Next base: position 200,826 of record CAVUSG010000001.1, read on the forward strand.
GCCTAACACCCCTAACCAAAACCCCACCCCCCAAACCCAACTAAACCAAGCACACTCCGCGCTACCCAAATCCGCACCACCCCGAAATTGTCATCTGGTGAAGTCGTAGTGGTAACCAATCGACAACATCCGGCACCGACTTCCCCTTCAGTGTGGGAAGATGAATACCGGAGGTGCCTTGTGAACTATGTTGAGCGCGAAATCGTGGTGCAAGGCGCTGAGGATGAGAACCCTGGAATCGCGGTTCCCTTCGGAAGCCGTTTATTCCGGCAAATTGAGCGGACCGTACAGCCCTGTGTCCGAATGGCTTTGACTGGTCGTAGCGCGCAGGTAGGTCAGCCCGCTCGATGGCTTCAGGCAGCCTGGGACGTGCGAGCAACTGGCTTTTCCCGGCAGGGATCCAAAACGATCATTCATCTCGCCCTTCCAAAATTAGGCGACGCCGCACCAAAAGCATTTGAGCAAAGGAATCTGTGGGAGAAAGATTTGAACCCTGAGGAGACTGCGCTCGAGCTTATGGGCAAGCTAGTGGCGGACGTTCACGGCCAAGTCATTAACAGCGACACCTATGATGGGCCGATGCTGCAACGATTAGCGGGCTGGCAAGGACTTTTGCAATCCAAAATTAAAGCGGTATTGCTTCCTTCAGGTTCGCCATCAAGCCCCTCAATACTAGACGATTCTGTGGTGGCGGACGCAATGTTGCTCAGCAGCCGAATCCCTGAAGCTCGCCAAATTCGGGTTGTTGGCCGTGTCGACATGGTAAGGCACAGCACACGTTCCATGGGTTTGCGACTCGACGATCAGAGTGAGGTTCGTTGCGCGGTCGTGAATGAAGACATAGAAGACCTTGGAACGTATCTGAATAAAGAGATAACGATTCTCGGGAAAGCCATATATCGACCCTCGGGATCAGTTCTCCGTCTTGACGTAGAACAAATCCTGGACACCACGATCGGCCGCGAACAATTTTCAACTATCTCTCCATCATTGCAAGCGATAAAAAGGCCGGAACGCAAAGCGCAGACAGTCCGCAGCGGTGTCTCTGCGGTCTTTGGCTCGTGGCCCGGTGAGGAGAGCGACGAAGAGTTGTTAAGCGCCCTTGCGGAGTTGCGCGGGTGATTTCGAGTTATGTGTTGGACACCAGTGCTCTGCTTATTCTCTTGCGAGGCAAGGACCTTGGAGATCAAATTGACCGCGAATTTGGTTTGAGGGCATCCCCGCACCTCCATACGCTGTCGATCGTGACGCATGAGGAGCTTCGAGTGCTGGCAGACCGGAACGGATGGGCTGGTGCTCGTGCCGAGGCTCTGGCCAAGGCCTTGCGGGAGTTCGTAACTGTGGACGTGTCGGGTTCGGGCATCGTAGAGGCCTATCGCCAAATTGAGCAAATCAACGCGGGAATGCCGGCCGGACACCAGAATATGGGAAAGAATGATGTGTGGATTGCGGCTACGGCGCTGATCACCGGCCTTCCTCTTATTACCACTGACACCGACTTCAACCACCTAAACGGTAAGATAATCACGGTTCACTACGTGAACCCCCAATCGACCCAACCCTAGCTGCAGCAGAAAACCTGTCAACCCCCCAAACCACCTAACCCCATGAAACAAAAAGAAATATAGATGGGTGTTTAGTTTCCGCAATCTGCTATAATAGAGACAGAGACAAAAGCCAAGAAGCCCCGAGACTAACCCCTCGGGGCTTACGCGTTTAACCACTAGCCTAATAGAATGAATACTTTGCGGAGAACCAAAAAATAAGCCCTTTACAATGAATACTTTGCAAATCAAGTCCGGACCTAAAGCACATACTTTGAATACTTTGCACAAAACCAGGGGGGAGGGGGATACCCTCGGAAAGGAGAATATGACCAACAAGCTTGCGCCAACGCACACAAACCATGATGATGTCTCAGCACCCCACAGCTCACCTCACGGAGCATCCAAAATGGCCAAATACGCCAACATCCTCGAAACCGTCGGCAACACGCCCGTAGTCCGCATCAACAAGCTCGCCCCCGACGGCATCAACCTCTACGTCAAGATCGAGGCCTTCAACCCCCTCGGCTCCGTCAAAGACCGCCTCGCCCTTGGCATCATCGAGGACGCCGAGCGCACCGGCGCCCTCAAGCCCGGCCAGACCGTCGTCGAGGCCACCAGCGGCAACACCGGCATCGGCCTCGCCATGGTCTGCGCCCAGAAAGGCTATCCCCTCGTCGTCACCATGGCCGAGTCCTTCTCCATCGAGCGCCGCAAGCTCATGCGCTTCCTCGGAGCCAAAGTAGTCCTCACCCCTGCCCCCGCCCGCGGCCTCGGCATGCTCAAAAAAGCCATCGAGCTCTCCGAGAAGAACGGCTGGTTCCTCACCCGCCAGTTCACCAACGAGGCCAACGCCGACTACCACTCCAAAACCACCGCCCAGGAGATCCTCCGCGACTTCGCCGACAGCCCACTCGACTACTGGGTCACCGGCTTCGGCACCGGAGGAACCCTCAAAGGTGTAGCCCGCGTCCTCAGCGCCAAACGCCCCGACACCAAGGTCGTAGTCTGCGAGCCCGACGCCGCCCCCATGCTCTCCAGCGGAATCCCCCAACCCTCCAACCCCGACGGCTCACCGTCCGCCAGCCACCCCTCATGGACCCCCCACCCCCAACAAGGATGGAGCCCCGACTTCATCGCCAAGCTAGTCCAGGACGCCGCCGACGCCTACAAAATCGACCAGATCCTCCGCATCCCCAACCCCGACGCCATCAAGTGCAGCCAGGACCTCGCCAAACACGAAGGCATCTTCGTAGGCATCAGCTCCGGAGCCACCTTCTCGGGAGCCCTCCGCATAGCCGCCGCCGCCCCCAAAGGCTCCACCATCCTCTGCATGCTCCCCGACACCGGCGAGCGCTACCTAAGCACCCCACTCTTCGCCGACATACCCATAGACATGACGCCAGAAGAGATAGAAATCTCGCTCTCGACTCCGACGGCGCAACTGCCACCACCGTCGGCGTGAAGGCGATCGCCGGAATTGTAGCGTCGAGTGTTGCAGACACGGCCCTGTCATTCTTGCAGGGACCGTTTCACGAGGCTCGCAATTTATACTCATCTCTGCCATGAGTGAAGAGATAAACAAAGAAGCACCCGCAGATGCATCGGCGATAAGCCAGGTGTTGGACATCAACCAGATCATGTCCATCCTCCCGCATCGTTACCCATTCCTCCTCGTCGACCGCGTCATCGAGATGGAACGCAAGAAGCGCATCGTAGCCATCAAGAACGTCACCATCAACGAGCCCTTCTTCCAAGGCCACTTCCCCGGCTTCCCGATTATGCCGGGCGTGTTGATCATCGAGGCCATCGCCCAGACCGGCGGAGTCCTCATCTTGACGGAGCTCCCCGACCCCGATAACACCCTCATGGTCTTCACCGGCATAGAGAACGCCAAGTTCCGCCGCCCCGTAGTCCCCGGAGACCAGGTCCGCATAGAAGTCACCGCAGTCAACTGGCGCAGCCGAGCCGTGAAGATGCTCGGCGTCGCAACGGTAGACGGCAAAGTAGTGTGCGAGTCCACCGCCACCTGCGGCCTGATCCCACGGCCAAAGCGCTCGCCGATGCATGCACCCGTGGACGAGGCTAAAGCCGAGTGAGCATCCACCCCACCGCGATAGTCGCAGCCGGAGCGCAGGTCCCAGCGAGCTGCACCATCGGCCCGTACTGCACCATCGGCCCCAACGCAGTCCTCGGCGAGAACTGCGAGCTCATCTCCCACGTCGTGCTCGAAGGTCACATCACCCTCGGCTCCGGCAACAGGATCTCCCCCTTCGCCTGCCTCGGCGTCGCCCCGCAGGACCTCAAGTACGCCAACGAACCCACCGCCGTCCGCATCGGCGACAACAACACCATCCGCGAGTACGTCACCATCTCCCGCGGTACTACCGGCGGAGGAGGCCTAACCACCCTCGGCAGCAACTGCCTCATCATGTGCTCCGGCCACATCGGCCACGACTCCCACGTCGGCGACCACTGCATCCTCGCCAACGCCGCCACCCTAGCCGGTCACGTCACCGTAGAGGACTACGCCGTAGTCGGAGCCTTCAGCGCCGTCCACCAGTTCTGCCGCGTAGGCCGCCACGCCTACATAGGCGGAGGCACCATGGCCACCCAGGACGTCCTCCCCTACTCGCTCACCAGCATCGAGCGCAACAATCACGCCTACGGCATCAACAAAGTAGGTCTCGAGCGCCGCGGCTTCACGCCCGCCCAGATAAAACAACTCCGCGCCGCCTACCGCCTCCTGCAATCCTCCAAGCTCAACACCGCCGACGCACTCGTAGCCATCCGCGAAACCATCGCACCCCTGGCCAGCACTCCCGAAGCCGAACACGTCACCTACCTCCTCGACTTCATCGCCAACAGCAAACGCGGCATCATCAAGTAAGCGACTTCAAGCCCTGCTATAGTTCCCTGCATGAAATCTCTGCTTCTAAGCCTGCTCCTGGTATCCACCGTGCACGCCACCGCACAGACCCCCACAGTCAGCACCTATGAGCCGCCTAAGCAATCCACCGTCCTCGTCACCACCTTCGTCGACTGGGACTCACTCACTCCAACTCCGACCGCCGTCGGCCAACTGCGCCCCGTCTTCGACAACCCCACCGTCGCCATGGACAAGCTGGAAGTTCACATCACCACCCTCAATCCCGGCATGGAATCACACCCGCCCCATCGCCATTCCTGGGAAGAGATGCTCCTCATTAAGGATGGTGACTTCGAAATCTCCATCAACGGCCGCAAGCAACACGCTGGCCCCGGAGCCCTGGTCTTCCTTGCATCCAACGATGCGCACAACGCCCGCAACGTCGGCACCAAACCCGGCACCTACTACGTCATCAACTTCGTCACCGACCTATCCCACTCCACCTCCGGCAAGTCCGCTGCAGAGCAGGCCGTCCCCGGCAAACTCGCCTCTTCCGTCATCGACTGCAACAGCCTGCCAACTACACCCACGCCCACCGGCGCGCGCGTCACCTGCGTTAGCTCGCCCACCCTCACCTTCGTCGCCCTTGAAAGCCACATCACCACACTCAACCCAGGCCAGCAGGGCGCCCCCAATATCATCGACCCAAACGATGAGATCGTCGTCATCAAAACCGGACAGGTCGAGGTCACCGTCAACGGCGTCGCCTCTCGCATGAATGCAGGCTCCCTCCTCTACTGGGCTCCCAACGTCAAGCGCACGATGCGCAACGTAGGCTCCGTGCCGACCTCTTACCAGGTCTTTCGCGTCACCTCGGCCAAATCGCCCAAGGCCGCCACCAACTGACATCCTTGCGTTTCAAGAAAACAGCGGTCCACAGATTTCGCATGTACGATACTCGTCATGATTCGAGCGATCGCTGCTCTCACTTGTTTTCATTTTGCGTTCTTACTCGCGGCACAGGGTCAGGACAAACCCACCTATCCCTCGTTTGATTACGATGTCGCGCGCGCCCATGAAATCAAGCCTCATCGCCGCACGATTCCACATGAAGGCATCCGTTCCGGCGACAATCAGCTGCATCTCACGCTCATCGTGTCTCCTATCGGCGACGTAATAAGTTCCGAAGCCTCCGGCGACAAGAAAATCCTAGGTCTCTGGCCAGAACTACAAGGTGAAGTAAGCCAATGGCGCTTCCTCCCTTTTGAAAAGAATGGGAAAGCAATCACCGCAGAAGTTGAGGAGTACATCGACCTGGTTCCACCGGAGCGGCTCCCAAAGATTCACGTGCCCGCACCCCCTCTCCAGCCAGATTCAAAAGTCACAATCACCTTGCAGAGATCAGGATGCTACGGCTCATGCCCCGCCTATGCGGTCACAGTCAGCACGGATGGCATCGTGTTTGATGGTCATTCTTTCGTCGTCGCTACTGGAAAGCACACCGACAAGGTCGATGCGGATGATGTCCGCAAGCTCGCGAAGAAGTTTATCGATGCTGACTTCTATTCCATGGACGCCAGCTACCACGCGGGAGTAACCGACAATCCCTCTTATGACCTGTCTATCTCGATCGATGGCCAGTCGAAAGAGGTGAGCGATTACGTCGGCCAGTGGGTAGGAATGCCCGCCATCATCTCCGAGCTTGAAGACGAAGTCGACACATTCGCACAAACGCAGCGTTGGATCAAAGGCAGCGACGGACTCTCCTTGGCCCTGCATGCCGAGAAGTTCGACTTCCACAGCTTCGACGCACAAGTCATGCTGAAAGCATCCGCCAAAAACGGCGAAACTGCGACCGTGAGAGAGCTATTGCGGGCAGGAGTACCGCTTGAACCGTTGCCCGCTCCAAAGCCAGAAGACCGTTATAGGACGATCCCCTTCGAGAATGTCGGATGGCTCAACGCAGCCAGCAGCCAACCAGAGACGCTTCAACTTCTCATCAAGGCTGCGGCGAGTAAGGAGGATCAAAGCGACAAAGACCTGGCTCTTGCCGGCGCCGCTGATTCAGGAAAACTAGCTGGCGTAAAGGCATTAATTGCCTACGGCGCGAATCCGAACGCCAATCTGAGCAAGCTCACCGTCACAGAAGAAGGAGGCGGTATGACGTATCAGGGGCCGGGCAAAGGAAGCGTGTTGATCTATGCCGCCAGTTCAGGAAACCCCGAGGTCGTGAAAGAAATCCTCCGCTATCACCCCAAGCTGGAGATTAAAGATCGCGAGGGAAAGACAGCGATGTTCGCAGCAGGAGATTATCGTTACAAAGACGAAGACGGCGCACGGGTGGAGTGTGTTCGCCTGCTTGCCAAAGCGGGCGCCAATGTAAACGCACGCGATAACGACGGAAACACTCCGCTGCATGAAACCTTTCTCACCGACGTGGAAGAAGAATTGCTAAAACTCGGCGCCGATGTGAATGCTCGTAATAGAGACGGCGAGACTCCAATCTTCACAACCGTCGATGACGAGGCGATACCGCTGTTCATTGAACATGGCGCCGACCTCACCATTCGCAACAACAAAGGCCAAACGGTGACAGAAGCAGCAAAGGGAAAAGGCCCTGATCGAGAAGAGGCCCTCCGCAAAGCAATTCAAAATCTAAACCAGCGCCGGAGCCCCAACTAACCAGAATCACAAAAGGTGCTTTCTTGACACCACGTTTACCACTCAAAGCACCACGTCGTGTCCACATTTTGCATCCAGAATTGCGCTCAAAAACGCGCCGTTTCTTTTTCCCAGAGCCAATTGGTCCAGCCATCGCTATTGACTTTGGCGCACTCTGGAAAGCCCTCCTCAATCGCCAGCATCCTCTCTGCATGCGCTAGAGTAGAGCAGAATGTCGAAATTAGGCCTCATCGCCGGCAACGGCCGCTTCCCTTTTCTGCTTCTCGATGCAGCACGCGCCCACGGCCTCACCGTAGTAGTCGCCGCCATCAAAGAAGAGACCGATCCAGAGATCGACACCCGCGCCGCCGCAGATCCCAACATCCGCGTCCACTGGCTCTCGCTCGGCGAACTCTCGAAGCTCATCGAAACTTTTCAGCGCGAAGGCGTCACCCGCGCAGTCATGGCCGGCCAGGTCCGCCACAAACAGATCTTCTCCTCCATCCGTCCCGACTGGCGCCTCGCCAAACTCCTCCTCAATCTCCGCACCCGTAACACCGACATGCTCCTCGGAGCGATCGCCAGCGTCCTCTCCGACGAAGGCATCGAACTTGTCTCCTCAACCCAGTACCTCGAACCGCTCCTCGCCAAACCCGGCGCCCTCACCGCCCGCGCACCCGACGACGAAGAGCTCAAAGACATCACCTACGGACGCACCGTCGCCCGCGCCATCGCCGCCTACGATCTCGGCCAGACCGTAGTCATAGCCGCCCAGGCCTGCGTCGCCGTCGAAGCCATGGAGGGCACCGATGCCACCATCACCCGCGCCGGAACCCTCCTTCACGCACTGGAAGACAGCTCAACCCTCCGCCGTTCCCTCACCGTAGTCAAAGTCGCCAAACCCAATCAGGACATGCGCTTCGACGTCCCCGTCATCGGTGTAGCCACCATTCATGCCATGCGCAGCGCCGGCGCCACGTGTCTCGCCGTCGAAGCCGGCCGCACATTGCTCTTTGACAGCGAAGCCATTGTCGCTGCAGCCGACACCTCAGGTATCGCCATCATCGCGCTCTAGCCGATTTGTCACGATGTTGTCACCAATTCGTCACGACGGCGTAAAATTGCCTCAAGCCGCCAGCCGGCGCGGGTCTTCTCCGGCTACCACTCGTATACTCATCACAAAGTCTTATCTCAAGAGGAACAAACGATGCGCAAAGTACTCTCACTCGCAGCAATCCTGGCCCTGGCCACCGCCGGATCTCTCGGCGTTCGTGCCTACGCCGCCGCAGCCGACGGAGTAGCCGTCGGTTCCCCAGCTCCCAACTTCTCCTTGCCTTCGCAGGAAGACAAGATGGTCAGCCTCTCCGATTACAAAGGCAAGTGGGTCGTTCTCTACTTCTACCCCAAGGACATGACCACCGGTTGCACCATCGAAGCTCACAAATTTCAGGAGGATCTTCCCAAGTATGAGGCCCTCAACGCAGTCGTCCTCGGCGTCTCGCTCGACACCGTCGAAAGCCACAAGACCTTCTGCAGCAAGGACTCCCTCACCTTCAAGCTCCTCGCTGATCCTGACCATAAGGTCATCGATGCCTACGGCATTCCCGTGTCCGCACGCGGCGACATGAAATTTGCTCAGCGCGATACCATTCTCATCTCGCCCAGCCGGCAAGGTCGTAAAACACTGGGAGAAGGTTGACCCCAACACCCACAGCGAAGCAGTCCTCGCCGAAATCACAGCAGACAAGAAGTAGTTTTCGCCGACACAACTTAACACCAGACGCAAAAAGGCCCGGGCGCTCAATTGAGCAGACCGGGCCTTTTTGCTTGCCTTAACTACGGGTTAGGTTACTTCTTTTTTGCGACTTTCTTTGCAGCTTTCTTTGCAGGGGCCTTCTTCGCCGCTGCCTTCTTCGCTGGTGCCTTCTTAGCTGCCTTCTTCGCTGGTGCCTTCTTTGCTGCTTTCTTAGTTGCCAAGGTAATACCTCTCTTTGTTGATTTTTTGCTGCGGACATTGCCCTTACTGCTGGTCGCTCCTTTTGAAGCAACCTTACCGCCGCGTCGTACACTGGACTTCTTCGCGGCAGATCTCAATTTCGATTTGGCGGCGACCTTCTTCGCAGGCGCCTTCTTCACGACAGCCTTCTTTGCCGTCGCCTTCTTTACTGCAGCCTTCTTCTTCACGACAATCTTTTTCACGGCCTTCTTCGCTACAACTTTCTTCGCCGCTTTTTTGACCGCCGCTTTTTTCGCGGGCGCCTTCTTTGCTGCGACAGCTTTCTTCGCCACTGCTTTTTTTACCACCGGCTTCGCCACGGTTTCCGTCACGCTCTCTACTGGCAGCTCTGACGGCCTCGAAGGAGGGGTGTACCCCTCTACCGGCGAAGCAGGCAGCGTAAAGATAGTTGCATCTTCAGCGTGCTTGCTCTCGAACAAAACGTCATCATCGTCGACGGCTTCGAGATTGTCATCGTCAGAGGTCATCATTACTTCTTCTTCTTCATCGTCATCATCAAAAAGGTTATGGTCGTCGTCCATGTCCCCGGCGAGATCGTGATCGTCATCTGCGTCTGAGGCATACATTTTGATCGGCTCATCGAACATCATCATCTCTTCCCCTGGTCTTCTATGACTGCAACCTTCTTGACCCACCGCTCTGACAATTCTAGTTCTAACTTCATAGCCGCGACGAAATGCGATGCACATCGCGCAGGAATTCTAGCAATAGATTGCATCCAGACGCCACCGATAGCAAGCACTCTTTTTGTCGAGGTAGCTTATCGTGCAGCTTTGCAATTCACTTTTGGTTCACCGTCGACCCACTCTTCGTATGCGAACTTGCCGCTCCTGTCTTCGATGCATTCGTTGCAGCGCTCTTCGTAGCGGGCGCAATCTTCGTACCGGCACTCTTCGCCGTCGGCGGTGTTCCACTTTGCGTCTTCTTTGCGCGCGAGTGAGTCAACGGTGCAAGCCTCACCGGTGCCTCAACATTCAATACCTGTCCCGCCTTCATCGTGCTCGACGGCAGATGATTCCAGCTCCGCAACTGAGCCACCGTCACGTTGAACTTGTCCGCCACCGTCACCAGCGTGTCGCCTTTGCGAACCGTGTAATGCTGCGTACGCACCGTCCCCGCCGCCGCGGCCACCGGCACAACCAGCTCATCGCCCGCCGCCACGCTCTGTCCCGCAGTAAGCTCATTCACCGCAACGATCTCGCTTGGCCGTGAGTGCAGCGCCGTTGCGATTCCGTCCAGCGACTCGCCAGTGCGCACCACATGGAATCGCCAGCTCGTCCGTTTGTCCTCTGGAATCGTCTTGATCCGTTCTGCATAAGCATCCTTCGTTCCCTCAGGAAGATGCAGGTCGAACATCATGTCCCGCGGCGTCGTCATGCGCAACAGGCTCGGATTCAGCGCAACTATCTCCGGCAGCGTCGCACCTGTAACATCCGCCACCAGCCGCAGGTCAATCGCGTAGTCCACGCTCACCGTGTCCGATATCACCGCATCCTCAGGCACCATCCGGTCCAGCCCATACTGCTCCGGATTCTTCGCCATGATGATCGCCGCGATGATACCCGGCACATAGTTCTTCGTCTCAGCCGGCAACACGTTCCGCTTATACAGCTCCCAGAAATCCGCGTACCCCGTCTTCATCACGGCACGTTGCACATTACCCGGACCCCAGTCGTACGCCGCCATCGCCAGGTACCAGTCGCCGAACTGGTCGTACAGCATCTTCATATACTTCGCATAAGCCTTCGAACTCTTCTCCGGATCGAACCGCTCATCGAACCATCCATTTCGGGCCAGCCCATAAGCGCCCGTCGGCATGAACTGCCACATCCCACCTGCACCCGAACGCGCATTCATAGCCTGCGGTTGAAAGCCCGACTCCGCCACCGCCAGATAGATAAGGTCCTGCGGCACCCCTTCATCGCGCAGATTCTTCGAGATCATCTCCTTATACTTTCCCGCCCGCTCCAACGAGCGCAGCAGATGAGCATGCCCTCCCGGAGAGTTCGAAAAGTAGCTGATGAATCCCGCAACATAATCGTTCACTACCAGCGGAAAGTCGGACTTAGTCGTCTTCAACTCCGCCACGACCTTCGCCGTCAACTCCTCGTTCGGCGGAAACGTCACCTCATTCGCAGCATCGAGCGGAGCAGCTTCGAGCGTCGGTGAAAATCCATTCCCCTGCTTCAGCGCCGACATCTCCAGCGAATTCACCGCGTCGAGCAGATGCGTAAACTCATCCGAAAGTTGAGCGTCTCCCTTCAGGTCTAAGCCACTCGTCAGCATCGTATCCACCGCGCTGTCGAAGTCCATCCGCGCCGCATCCAGTCGTCCCGCGCGATAGTTGTCCACGCCGCTGCGATACGCCTTCTCCGCATCGTTGATGACCTGCTGTGCCCTGTAAGACCTCGTCGCCGAGTCCAGAGCCTGCGATGTACTAGCCGCCGCTGGCTGCTGCGCCACCGGCACCGGCGCAGGCACGCTCGCAACATTGGTCGCTGTCGGCGCCGTGCTCTGCGGAGAAGCCTTGCCCGGAGCCGCCGCATTATCCTGCGGACACCCCATCAGAAATGCCAGCGGCGCACACGCCACCGCCACGATGCATCGCCGCATCAGCCTTTCTAAATTCATCTGCTCCATCGTCAACGCTAATTGTAAGACGTACGGCTAGCGAATGCGTCCCCTCAAATCACAATCATTCCAATCTGTACTTCTTCTCAGAAGTGAAACCGGTACCGCACCTCACCATAGATCTGCCGAGGATCGTTGTAGTGAAAGCCTCCAAACGTCAGACTGTTGTCCAGCAGCACTCTGCTATTTGCAACGTTCAACACATTCACCGACACCATCGTTCTCTCTCCAATGGCCTTGCCCGCCATCAAATCAACGCTCGTATGCGCCGGCAGATATGCACCCGGATACTGCGCATCCGGCAATCCATTCGTAAACCCAGACCCATAGCTGACGTTGGTCGAAGCACGCATCTGCCACGGCAATACAGCATCGAACCCGACATTCAGCGTATTGCGCTGGTCGTGATCCAGCGGCGTATAAGTAAAGCCTGCATCGCACTGTGGCGAAGTAATCGGAAAGCATACCAGCCCACCTGTAATCGCCCCGCGCTGCTGCGCAATCTGATTCGAGTACGCAAGATGCGCCTGCCCGACACGCCACAATCGCGGAGACCGAATCGTCAACTCCCATCCCTGGATCAATGCGCCATCCACCGTCACCGGATAGTAGAGGCTCGAGTTCCCAATACTCGAATGGTCAAGAAAATTGTTAGCACGCGTCTGAAACGTATCCGCATCCAGCAGCCAGCCCTTGAACGGAATCTGCACGCCGAACTGATGCTCCTCATCACGCTCGCCATACAGCGGCTCGAACGTCACGTTATTCGCCTGTGCATAATCGATGATGGGTCCGCTCGCAGTCAACAGCGGAGGCGGCTGATAAAACCGTCCGTAGAAGCCGCGAAATACCCAGTTCAGCTTCGGCACCTGGATCGCCACGCCAATCCGCGGCATCACATACGTCTCCGAAATGTCGCTGGTAAAGTGCGACGCGCGCAACCCTCCAATCACCGTAAGCCATGGCTGCACCTTGTAACTATCGGAGACATACTCTTCCACCACTCCGCCTGTGGCCGTATCCCCGATAAGGAACGGGGCCATACCGCTGCCATCATTGAAGACTGCGCCAAACAAGTCGTTGTCGTGCTGCCCAAATCCATACAGCCCCACCTGCAACGTGTTCCGCGCGATCTGTCCCGTGATCGAAGCCTGCAACCCCGCATAGTTCGACGCACGGTCCGACGTCGTAGCCACGGGCACATCGTTCACGCCCGGCTCATAGTTTGCCTGGTTGTAGTGATAGAACGGCGACATCTGCAATACCGTCGACGAGTTGAACGTATGTACCCACGAAGCGCTCACGATGGCGTCCTTCTCATGCTGTCCATCGCGCAGTCCGCTCGAATCATACTGCTGGTTCTCCGCGCTGTTCGGATCGGGATCATACGGAATCTGGAAATAATCCGCGCGCAGTTGCGTCACCAAACGAAACTGATCCTTCGGCGTCCGGTTATAAATAAGCGACGCAAAGCCTCCATATCCGTTCGCCGCATCGTGCAGCACCTGCGGCACCGGAGTAGACAAGCCATAATCACTGCGGTTCCCCGTCAGACTCGTATAGTACGCAAACCTCTCCGTATGGTCGCCAAAATTTACCTGGTCGTTCGTCTGCCAGAAATTCCCCGCGCTCACCACCACTTCACCTTCCCTGTTGCGCTCGAACCCTGTCCGCGGCACTACGTTAAACACGCCATACGTCCGATCGCCCACATCCGCGTTGTAGCTGCCCCGCTGCACCTCCAGGTAGTCGATGTCCTTCGGATCGATCTGCGCTCCCAGGTTGCTCGCAATATTCGTATTCGGAATCTCCACGCCGTCGATCTGCCAGCTCACCTGGTGACCGCCGCGCATATGCAGCATGTCGTGCGTCATATACGCGCCCGGCACAAACTCCGTAATCATCTGCATCGAATTTGTGCGGTCGCCACCCGGCGCGTTCTCAATGTCCTGCCGGCTCACCAGTGTCGTCGGCGTCGCCGAGTCCACGTTCGCCAGCCCAATTGAACTCGTCACATCCACCGTCTGCTTCACATCACCCATCTGCAGTTCAATGTGAAGCATCGGCGACGTGTTCGATGCCAGCGTGAACGTCTGCACCGCCTCGCTGAATCCCGCCAGCGAGACCGTCACGTTGTAATCGCCCAACGGAATAGCAGGAAAGCTAAATCCTCCCGAGCGGTCTGTCTTTACCTCGCGATTGAAATCCGAGTGCGCCGCCCGTAGCGTCACCTTCGCGCCAGCCACCGGACGATGCTGCGGGTCATGCACCACCCCCTGCACCAGCCCAAACAAGCTCGCATAAGCCAGCGGACAAAATATCAGCAAAGCCAGAAAAACAGTGCAGCATAAAATCCTGCGCATCATCGAGGAATCCTCGCCTTGCACTCAAGGCACTTTGAGCTATAGGAATGCGTGTGCAGTTACTCGTGCTCGATAAAGCACAAGCAAAACAGCACGCCGCAAAGCAGCGCTAGATGAGGATTGAGGAAGGAGGTCCGCGCTTTTGTCGCGAGCGGCCAAACGATACCCGGTACCGGGCCTCGGTCTGCGGCCGCGCAGTCGGATCAGCCACTACAGCAGCAAACTGACTCTGCTCACGCCACAACGCCCACTGCTGCCCATGCGCCGGAGCCGTCGTCATCGGAAAGCTAGGGCACCGCTCGCCCACCAGCATCGCGCCCGATCCACCCGGGGCAGGCATCGACATTGTTCCCACGCAATGATGCACGCCACCCTTTCGGCAGCATGCAGCCAGCCTCGCCATCCCAGTAGCAGCAGACGCCTGTGGGACAAGCGGCAGCAACATCACCAGCAACAACGAAATGGAGAGCATCCGCCGCATCTTTCCTAAGAGTGTAGCGCAACCATCCCAAACCCTGGAAATCCCGCACTCACCCGCCCGGATGATACTCCCGCTCCACATGCCCCTTCAGATCGCCGCGATAGAAGTACACATCCCGCAACCCACCCGTGCTGTACCGCTTCGCCTGATCGTCAAAGTGCGCCGAAGCCACATGCCCACTCTCCCCGCCAGCCGTCACCGCCTTCGCCCGCACCCGCTCTCCAAACTCCACCACTGCAACAAAACTATTCCCGCTAGTCCCATACCACTTCTTCGTTCCCGGATAGGCCCGCGCTCCAAACGAAGCTAGCGACCCCCACGTCGCCGACGTAAATCCCACCGGAATACTCGGCCCCGCATCATTGAACGGCTGCACAATATCTCCCGTAAGTCTCTGGAAACGATTGATCTCGCCCCACGGAGTCTTCCAGCTACCAAAATCCGCCGTCAGTTTATCCGAAGCCGTCGCCAGCCCCTGCACCATCTGCTCCGCCGGCATCTTCGCTCCAAGATAATCCTCCACCGACAACCGCGCCCCTCGCGCCTGTCCCATAAACTGCCGCCGCATCTCCTCGCCCCAGAACACGCCCAGCGAAGTAGGCACCGAATCCACACTCCACCTCTGGTCCCACCCGCGCAGCACGCCAATCTGCGCCGCAACCTTCGCCTTCAGCGGATCCGAATCCGGCATCCCATCCCAGGCCTTGATCAGCGCCGGTAGCGGCTTATCAAACCAAGTCAGATAGCTGTCATAAGCCGCCCCAATTAACGAGTCCAGCGTAAAGTCCTTCTTCGCACTCAGCACCTTCACCGCATGCAACCCTCGCGCACTCTCCGTCCCCATCTCCACATACGCCGGAAAATCCTGCTTCCTCAAACTGCTCTCACCCGCGCCGGACCACGGCGCGTTATTGCTGTTGTACAGCCACCCGCTCTTCGGATTCAGCAGCTGAGGCAACTCATCCACCGTCAGCAGCCCCTTCCAATCCGTAGCCGGATCGCTCCCATCCACTGGCTTCGTCCAATCGAACTTAGTATCCCGCCGCGGAATAAAGTTCCCCTGAAAGTAAGCAATATCCCCCTTGTCATCCGCAAAGATCGTATTGTTCGACGAGTTCGCCTTCAGCTCCATCGTCTCCCGATAACTCTTATAGTCCGTAGCCTTCGTCCGCAGATACGACTGCTCCAGCGCCTTCACATGCTCCTGCATGAGCCGTATCGTCAGCCACTTCCCATTCACCTCATGCGTCACCGGCCCATGCTGCGTGTAGTACACCGTAAACTTCTTCTCCGCCATGCCATTCGCCATCGAGTAAGGCACCGCAATCACCTTCACAACCACCGGCAACTCCTCACTCCCATACTTATAGAAGTAGCGATCCCCCTTCTTCACCACCGTCTCCGCATAGTCGTCCACAGCGTCGACGCCGCTCGAAGTATGCATCCACCCCACATGCTCATTGAATCCCTGGTAGATAAAAAACTGCCCCCAAGTCGAAGCCCCATAAGCATCCAACCCCTGCTCGCTCACCATCTGCAACTCCGACCGGAAGAAGAACGAAGTATGCGGATTAATCAGCAGCAGAGCATGATGCCCACTCGTATTCGAAGGAGCAATCGCCATCCCATTCGAACCCGAAGGCTCCTTATACAACTCATCCTCTTCAATCGCGAGTCCTTGAGCAGCTTCCGGCCCAGCCTCTAAAGCAGCCGTCTCCTTCCCCGGCCCCTTCCCATAAAACGCCTCCAGCTGCGCAAGATTAACCCGCTCAATATCCCCGCCAATACTCCCCTCCGTAAACGACAGCGCCATCCAGGGCTCAAACCGCGTAATCACCCGAGGCTTCACCTCCGGATGCTTATACAGGTAGAAGTTCAGCCCATCCGCAAACGCATCCATCAGCGCCTTCAACCAAGCCGGACTAGCCGCATACTCCTTCTTCAACTCCACCGGATCGATAAACAACTTCATCCGCAAATCCTGATAAACCTTCGACTCACCCTCCGTCTCCGCCAGCCGCCCCATCGAATTCAGATAGTTCGTCTCCACCCGATTGAAGTCGTCCTCCGCCTGCGCATACTCCATCCCGAACACCGCATCCGCATCCGTCTTCCCATACACATGCGCAATCCCCCAGTCATCGCGCACAATCGTCACCCGCGCCGCCTCCTTCTCCCACCCAGCAACCCGCGAATCTTTCGCCCCCTGCGCAACACACGTCATCACCATCAGCAAAGACGCACACAACAAAACCAATCGGCTCGATCGAATATTCAAGACATCTCCTATAGATAGGTGGTTAAACAGACGGACAACACACATCACGTGGATGGCCGAAAGAATACCACGCTTAACAGAAGATCAGCCGCATGGCTCGCTAGCCGAACAGCTTGCCCGCATCCTCCAGATTCAGCAGCCGCGCCTTCACATCAAGCCCACCCGCAAAACCCGTAAGCTTCCCCGACGATCCAATCACCCGATGGCAAGGCACAATAATTGACACCGGATTTCTCCCATTCGCGGCACCAACCGCTCGCGTAGCCCGAGGATTCCCCAACTGTCTCGCAAGCTGTCCATAACTTCTCGTCTCCCCAAACGGTATAGCAAGCAAAGCCTCCCACACATCCCTCTGAAAACGAGTTCCTCTCATATCCAGAGCCACCGAGAAAGTCTTTCGCTTCCCCGCAAAGTATTCCCCCAACTGGCGTTCCGTCTCCACAAGAACAGGATGCCCCCCATCCTCAACCAACTCGCCCAGCCGCACACGACTAGGCCTGTCGTTCTCCCACAATATCGCCACCAGCCCCTTGTCGCTAGCAACCAGCTTCAGCTTCCCAATCGGCGATTCCATCATCTTGTAAACGAGACTCATCCTCTTGTCCTCTCCGATCTGCAAATCCTTTGACATAGAAAAGTCGCCTATCAACATGAGCATTTGCTTATCCTCAGACTTTTTCTCACTCGCCGAGGCGAATGCTCAGGCCCTTAGCATCAAGCTCCTCCGTCGTCTCAATCAGCTTCTTTGTCTTCCGCGCATTCGCCGTTTGGACACGAGTATTGTTGCGCATTCGTTTCGAGAGCTCTTCGAGCAGGATTGGCCGCCTCGGGTCAGCGTTGATACAGTTCACGGACATCCGATCTTGAGCACCCTCCCCGATCACCAAATGGGCGAGAACACCCGGTACATAAAACGCGTACCGTGTGAAATCCGCGTCCTCCAAATAGTATGGTTCGATCACGGCAGGAAGAACCACCTGCGACGAGTCCACAGCGAGACATACGGCGATGCGCGTTGAAAGCGGGGCTTCGCCAAGCAAAAACAACCGCATTGATTCAATGTCTTCGTCTTCAATCTCGATATGCGGCTTTGTACAGTCCTTGACCCACGAATGCACCGCCGCTTTGTAGAAGATTCCGATAGCGAAGTGCATCAGCTTTTGATAATCAATCTCGGGATTCTCTGCAGTGGGGTAGAGCGCCATATTCGCATCTCGGTAGATCGGGGCGACCTTCATCAGCCGATCCCTGAGTGGGAAGGAGCCACCGAGCTTCGAAAGAAGAGGTACTAGCCAATTCTCGCCTTCCCGGCTGAGCAGCTGCTCACACACGCCACAGAAAAGAGGATGCTTCGTCTGCACTACCGTGGGATATATCGACTTACGCGTGAATCTTACAGGAGGATGGTTCTCCGACCGAACGAGAGCATAGAGCGAACGCGGAGTGAAATGGCTCTCGCGGAGATCGGCGTTCTGCGTAAGGCAGAGCTTGCACATTCCCTTCATTGGTCTCCGTTGCTCGCTTCAAAATCTCAAGCCTAATGGCGTCGGACGCCTTTCCGAGCTTCGGGGCATCGAGTGTGTTCCTTGCTCGATCACTCCCAGAACCCGATCTGTCCAGCAATCAAAAAACCAGATCGCACGGAAGGGGCTGGCGCTCAGTGCGGCCATGACTCTATCGCTGGATTCCGACAGCCACGCAGACAAAAGTCCACGATGTGGAACCAGATGTCCAACACTGAAATGCAGCAGAAGGTCCACAGGCACACCCCGCGATGAGTAGACCTTCCCGCACTTGTCGAAAACCATCTTCTCCACCGGACGAGTCTGCGAAACAGCTCCTCCGTAAGCACCGAGGCCAGCCCTCCGTGCCTCCGCTTCGCTCTTCGGGATGCTCTCGTCTGTGAGTTCACCGAGCTCAAAGTAACGGCCGCATCCCGACACTTCGCAGAAGATATCCGGTTCCGGTGCTTCCCGGTTCTGAATCGTGCGCGGGTCTGCGTCCAGTTTTGCTGCGGATGCGAATTGGATGAATGTCCGCCGCTCTCGCCGTTCTTTACGTTGCGCGGCTGTCAAATCATCCAGCGCACGTTGTTGCTTCACAGGGTCGGTGAGCGCGTTAAACCAGTGTTCAAACTCGGCCGCATTCCAGGTCATCATCGTGTACCACTCTTTTCTTCAGGCGATGGCCAGTCCTCCAGGCTATCGCCGACCGCGTCTTGCCGCAACAGCAATCGAAAGGATGAGATAGCCGGGTGCCCCCTTCATAACAGCTCCAATTTTCATAAGTGGGGTTTCGGGTGGGTGCCCCCACAAGAGTTCATCCCCGACAATCCCGCTCTTATCCCGCCCCAAATATCCCCGGTTCCCGCTTTGCGTGCCCGATAAGGGCAACCACAACAATCACTTACACCAATCTCCCCCAAATTCCCCAGCAAAACACATCAAGACAAAATTTATAAACATAAATAAATCAACAACATACAAGCAGGCCGAGCCGTACCGACCTGCTATAATAGAAGCACAGACAAAAACCCCCGCCCAGGCGGATCAGCACCATCGCAGTCTTTGACAACCCGACGGAATTTAACGATCATAAGCCTAGGATTATGAATACTTTGCAGCCACCAACCCCATTTTATAAGACTTTTTGGACCTCCAAACTCCGAAGTCCGGACTTAAATCACCTACTTTGAATACTTTGCGCAATTAGATGGGGGAGGGGGAGTACCAGACCCACCTGAATCGCCGCCGCCTTTCGAGTAGCTGGCCTCCCGCAGTGTTAACATGCATATTGAGGCCCCCCGCTACAAAATGGATCCAAGCCACATCCGCAACTTCGCGATCATCGCGCATATCGACCACGGCAAGTCCACCCTCTCCGACCGGCTCCTGGAGCTCACCGGCTCCCTCACCTCGCGCGAGATGCAGGCCCAGGTCCTCGACGCCATGGACCTCGAGCGCGAGCGCGGCATCACCATCAAGGCCCACACCGTCCGCATGATGTACAAGGCCCACGACGGCGAAACCTACCAGCTCAACCTCATCGACACCCCCGGCCACGTCGACTTCTCCTACGAAGTCTCCCGCTCCCTGGCCTCCTGCGAAGGCGCGTTGCTGGTCGTGGATGCAAGCCAGGGTGTAGAAGCCCAGACCCTCGCCAACGCCTACCTCGCCGTCCACAACGGCCTCGAGATCCTCCCCATCATTAACAAGATCGATCTCCCCAGCGCCGACATCGAGCGCACCAAGGCCATGATCGAAAAGTCCGTCGGCCTCCCCGCCGACGACGCCATCGCAGTCTCCGCCAAGACCGGCCTCAACGTAGCATCCATCCTCGAAGCCGTCGTCACACTCCTCCCACCCCCGCACGGCGACCCCGAAGCCCCCCTCCAGGCCCTCATCTTCGATTCCTGGTTCGACCCCTACAAAGGCGTCATCGTCCTCGCCCGCATCATCAACGGAAAACTCCGCAAGGGCATGAAGATCAAAGTCATGTCCAACGACCGCCGCTTCGAAGTCGACTCCATGGGCGTCATGACCCCCAAGCCCGTCGAAATCTCCGAGCTCACCGCCGGCGAAGTAGGCTTCTTCGTCGCCACCATCAAGAACGTAGCCGACACCAAGGTCGGCGACACCATCACCTCCGTCGAAAACCCCTGCGCCGAGCCACTCCCCGGCTTCGAAGACATCAAATCCATGGTCTTCGCCGGCCTCTATACCGTCGACTCGCACGAGCATGGCATGCTCCGCGACGCACTCGAAAAACTTCGCCTCAACGACGCCAGCTTCTCCTTCGAACCCGAGTCCTCCGTCGCCCTGGGCTTCGGCTTCCGCTGCGGATTCCTCGGCCTACTCCACCTCGAAATCATTCAGGAGCGCCTCGAGCGCGAGTACTCCCTCGACCTCATCACAACAGCGCCCGGTGTTCGTTACAAAATAACGCTCACCGACGGATCTGTAACTGAAGTTGATAATCCATCCCGCTGGCCCGACCCCTCCGAGATCGAATCCGTCGAAGAGCCCGTCATCATTGCCAAAATCCTCACCAACGAGGAGTACGTCGGCAACATCCTCAAGCTCGTCGAAGACAAACGCGGCCGCCAGAAGAACATCGAGTACGTCTCCGAGACCCGCGTCATGCTCACCTACGAGCTTCCGCTCAACGAAATCGTCCTCGATTTCTACGACAAACTAAAAAGTGTCTCTCGCGGTTACGCATCGCTCGACTACAACCTCGCCGGCACCTGGATCTCTCCCATGGTCAAGATGGACATCCTCATCGGCGGCGACGCCGTCGACGCGCTCTCCATCATCGTCCATCGCGACTTCGCCTACGATCGCGGCAAGGCCCTCGTCTCCAAGATGCGCGAACTCATCCCCCGCCAGATGTTCGAGGTCGCCATCCAGGCCGCCATCGGCTCCAAGATCATCGCCCGCGAAACCGTCACCGCCATCCGCAAAAACGTCATCGCAAAGTGCTACGGCGGCGACATCTCACGCAAGCGCAAACTCCTCGAGAAGCAGAAGGAAGGCAAGAAGCGCATGAAGCGCATCGGCAAGGTCGACATCCCCCAGGAAGCCTTCCTCGCAGTCCTCAAAGTCGGCGAGGAATAGCGTCTGCCACGCCCCAAAGTTCTGCAATTTGTAACCATCCGGTAATCATGAACTGTGGAAACCCCTGAAATCCTTGCGGTTCGCGCACGACAGTAGACCCGCCCCGCGTTATTGCAACCATTCCAGTGCAAATCGTTTATATCCAGCGGTTTACTAACACTCAGCAAGCACGTTATTCAACCCCATAGCCTCCCACATCGCCGCAGACCCAAAACCCCTACCCCCGGAATCCACAAGATTTTCCACAGACGCCTGCGCTAAACGCGTCCGAATTTCCATACAAAAAGGGGAAGCCTTATCGAGGCCTCCCCTTCCAAGAATTCCTTACCTGACACCTGCCGTTATTTAGGAGCAGCGGGCTTCGGTGCGGCCGGCCTCGGAGTCGTAGAGCCGCTAGGACGGCTCGCCGAAGGTGCAGCAGGAGGCGGAGCCGCGACCCCTGACGACGCGTTATAAGCCTGAATCACTGCATCCGTCACATCCGTACTCGGCAGCGCCCACATCACCGCGCTCGACTGGTTGCTCACGTCCAGCAGCAGCGTAAAACCGTTCTGCGACACATAGTTCTTCAGTGTCACCGAAACCTTCTGATGCCACCTTGCCATAAGCATCCTGCAGCTCCGCGTTGTACGACTGCTGGGCGTCCTCCGCCTGGCGCTGCAACTCCTTGTCTTTCGTATCGATCACCCGCTGCTTCGAAGCACGATCCTCCGCAGTCGCCGTAGCCGGCAGGCTGGCAAGTTGCTTCTTCAACCCGTCGATCTCATTGGACAGCGCATCGATCTTCGCCTTCTGCGGCTCATACTTCTTCTGCACCTCCTGCACGGCCTTCTGCCCTTCGTTCGTGGCAAACACCGCCTGCTCAAACGCCACCAGCGCAATCTTCGCCGGAATCGCCTCCGGCACAACCGGCGCCGCTGGTGGAGCTGCAGCTGCAGGTGCAGCAGGTGCGGGAGCGGCAGGTCTAGGAGCGGCAGGTGCCTGGGCCATCCCGGCGGCGGACATCATTCCCACGCCAAGCGTGGTGACAACTAAAAGATTGCGATTCATGCGGTCTGTGGTACTCCTTCTAATTTCTATCCAACCTGAAAAAGCTTCAGCCCTTTGGACGCTTACGTTCACAAAACTGCATCAGCGTCCGCCGGGCCTCTAAGCTGTCTTCAAACTGCTAACCGCTAAGCCCAATCCAGCAACTACTTCGCAGCCGGCTTGGGTGTCGTTGTGGCAGGTGTGGTCGGCCGCGGACGGCTCGCCGAAGGAGCCGAAGGCACGGGTGCCGCTACTCCCGACGAAGCGTTGTAAGCATCCACCACCGCCTGCGAGATATCGGTTCCGTCCTGCGTCCACAGAACCGTCACTCCACCCTGCTGACCGGTGTTATCCAGCAGCATCGTGTAGCCATTCTTCTGCACGTAATTGATCACCACCGGCCCAAGCTTCTGCGCCACCTTGCCGATAGCCTCCTGCATATCCGCGCCATAAGCGGCCTGTGCATCTTCGCCGTCGCGCTGATACTGCTTCTGCTTCGTCTCGATCGTCCGCTGACGCGATGCACGCTCGGCCTCAGGCATCGTCGCCGGAGCCGCCTGCAGCTGCTTCGTCAGCGTGTCGATCTCCTGTCCCAAAGAATCCAGTTGCGTCTTCTTCGGCTCATACTTCTTCTGCAGCTCCATCAGGCTGCGCTGTCCTTCGTTGGTCGCCGCGGCGGCTTGTTCAAATTGGATCAGCGCGATCTTCGCAGGTACAGCCTGGGGTGCAACCGGCGCGGGGGCAGCAGCAGCCGGAGCCTGAGGTCCGGCGGCCTGAGCGATTCCAAGGGTGGTCGTTAAGCCCAGGGTCAGGGCCGAAACTAGTGCTAGGGTGCGGTTCATCGGGTTTGTAGTACTCCTTCGTAAATCATTCGCGCAATCATTATTTCGATGCATCGATATTTCGGAAACTCTTAGTTCAGAACTCATGCCGCTCGCGGCGCATTCTCCCAAGCCCGCGCAGCGTGTACAGAGAGCACTTCCTGCACCCACACCACCCGATGCTCTAGGCCGCACACACCACATACGGACACCATCCCGCCCCCTGCTAATAAACCAGCAGTAGCCTCAATCAGCAAACCTATTGGTTGGGAGATCGGAGGGGGATTGGCAGAACTCCTAAGATTATAGAACCCAGCCCTAGACCGGTCAAACCACTTCTTCGCCTCATCCTTCTCCCACCCCAACCAATATCCCAAATTATGGAACCACGCCCCAAACACTCTTCTATTTTTAGACGAACACCCCAGCCATACTGGCAATAACACTAGTAAATCTGACATCCGGCTTTGGCACAAAAATTGCTCTATCAATTGCATCGCAGATATGCGTTACCAGAGACGCTCAAGGTTGCAGGTTCTTCTCTGCGTTCAGCCCTTACCCGAAAGAACCAGACACCCAACGCAGGTGCGGTAGTCGGATAGAGTGCAGCTTCCCTCCGGGAGCATTTCAGGAGGCCAGTGACTGGCCATCAAACGCTTAGGCCGCCCCCACCGGGCGGCCTTTGTAGTATGTAATACCAAACTCAGTCCTTCCACCCGTCCCGTTTCGGACCCACCGCAAAATTACTCTCTTGCCAACCGCCTCGATTCAGCGTACTCTCAGTCTTGCTGAGTGAATTCCGGCTGTGGGAAGCCAGGCGCTCTGCATAAGCTGACATTCAGAAATTAGTGGCAGCAGACACAGTAATCAGTCGATAGGCCCTGTTTCGACCTCGGTACATGTAGCGAGGCTCGAAAATTTCGCGGATCAAAAATGGTTCCGAATCCCAGAGCTCGTCGCAACCAGGCGAATCTTCGCTGCATGATTTCGGCCCTGTCCATAACCGGCTGGCCACAGCGAGTCGCAACAATTGAAGTCAGTTCGAGTACAACTTGATATCGTTTTCTCCGACGCTGCAATTCCGGCATGGTTCCGCCTCCGTACTCTATACGGAAGACGGAGCATCTAACTGCGTGGGTGTAAAACGCTAATTTGCGTTCTAACGCAATAGGAAGTGGAAGCATGAGTTCAGAACAAAACGCACCCGAGGTATACGAGTACCAGGGTCAACAGGCGCCTTCCGCACAACAGGAAAATGACGCTCCCTTCAGCGCGACAGGCGTGCCCCACGGCATGGGTCAGTCCAAAAGCAGCCGCCGCCGTCGTCGCAAACGCAAGAACAAAGGTGGAGACAGCCACGACGCCCAGCAGCACGGGGCTCAGTCCGGCGACCAGCCGTCACAATCCGTCCCCTCCATCCAGGCCGCCAGTCCCCAGTCGCAGAACCAGCCCCAGGGCCAGAACCAATCCCATGGCGGTCAGCAGCACTCAGGCGGAGGCAAGCGCTGGAAGAAAAAGTTCCGCGACCGTGACCGCCAGCGCCCAGACAATCCCGGCAATATCGCTGCCAGCACAAGCAACAACGGCGGCGGCTACCGCGATCGCGACACCCATCAGCCCGGAAACAGCGTAGGCGGATTCAAGCGCAAAGGCGGTGGTGGCAAGCAGCAGCGCGGCCCGCGCAGCTTCGTCGGCCCCATGGACCACAGCTACCGCGCCGTCAACGGCAACTTCGCCGACACCCCGCCCTCCACCATCGAGACCCACGCCAACGGCAACTACCACGGTCGCAACGGCCACGCCCGCGTCACCTATCAGGGCGACTCGCAACCCATCGACTACTCTCAGGGCCGCGCCATTCCGATCCCCGAGAACGCCCCAACCCGCATCATCTTCTTCATCGAAGACCTATTCTTCATCGCCAAGATCCAGGAGACCGCACGCAAGCTCGGAATCAAGGTCGCCTTCATGAAGAACGACAAGGAAGCCATCGCTGAGCTCACCGGCTCCGTCGAAGAAGAGCGCCCCGGCCTCATCGTCTTCGACCTCAACAACGCCAACGCCAAACCTCTCACCCTCATCCCCAAGCTGAAGGCGAAGTTCAAGCGCAGCACCTCCATCGTCGGCTTCCTCTCGCACCTCCAGGGCGACCTCAAAGCCAAGGCCGTCGAAGCAGGCTGTGACACAGTAATGCCCCGCTCAGCGTTCTCGCAAAACCTCCCCAACCTCCTGCGCCGCTACGGCATCGAGGAAGAAGAAGAGCCAAACTTCAACCAGTAACAAAACTCGTTACAAATTCAAAAGGCCCGGCGGAATCCCTTCCCCGGGCCTTTCTACATGCCCAATACCTCACTCTCGCCGTTGCATTTACATTTGCCGTCGCCCGTTCCGACAGGCATTTCTATCCTTCCGCGAAGGATCGCCATAAAGCCCCCAAATTCATCTCCATACCAGCAAATCCGCAGGATTTTCATGCCGGGGGACCCATCAGTTGTTGTGTTTAGGGTGTAGACTTCGTTGCTCTAAAGTTCAGCCGGGCCCATTGCTTAAATACTCACAAGGAGAATTCAATGGCGTCATCTAAGAAGGAAACAGTAGATATAAAGGCCGCACTTGAAGCGTTCGCCGGCAACAAAATTGACGCAACCAAAGAACAGATTGAACAACGTATCAAAATTTTGACGATTCCCCTCAGCACCTATGCTTTTACGCCGTCAACCATTGGCGAAGTCGTATCAAAAAGTATCCTGATCTTCGCACCTCGTTCCTGCGCTGCAAGCGAGCTCCTCGATGTCAGCGCCAGCGCCACCACCGGCAGCACGGGGAGTGTAACGCTGCTGATAAACGACTTCATCTGCCCCAACGACGTTGGTCGCGTCTACAGCGAACCTGTAAATATCGTCGCCACGCCAGTCTCTACAACTCCCTTCTACGTGACCGTTACCCATTCCCTGATAACCACCCCACCATCCACATTTGTCCAGAACGTCCAAATTAACATCTTCGCCTGGGATGCAAAAGGCGCCCCTGCGCCTAATGTTGGGGTCAATTGGCGCTGTCGAGTGCCGACCTACGTCATCATCGAGTGAGTGCCCTTCAAGATGGAGCCTCGCTTTTCTCTGCGCCCTTCGCGCACCTCCGCGACCTCTGCGTCCGTCTTCCCCACCCATTAATTCTCCGAAGGCCGCTCCACCCGATCAATCACCAGCGTCTCCACCTGCCCCTTCCCCGGAACCAGCTTCAACCCAAGATCTTCCATCGAAGTAACAACCGAGCCCTGAGGATCCGCCGCCGCCGCACTACCATCAGCCGAAGCCGGCGGCATCGCAGGATTCGGCATCTGCAGATCGTACTTCCCCGTCAGCCCGGTCTTATCCTGCACCGGACGCCCCGCCCAGTTCGACAGCAGCGGCGCCAGCGACGTCATCGAAACCGCATAGAAGTGAATCGTATGGCCCCCATCTTCCGGCACCACCGTCCCGCCGCCGTTAGGAAGCGTAACCCCCTGATGAGCCTCCGCGGGATTCGCCTCTTTGAACTTCGGCCCACTCTTCCCCACCACCAGCGAATACACCGGAACCTCCTTGATGTCGCGATGCACCACCAGCTTCAACCGGTCCGCCAACATCGCCTGCAGCATGGCCTGCAACATCAACGTCTGCGCGCCCGGCTTATGCCACTCCGCAAGGTCCGCCTCCGACACCTTCGCCTCGATATCGTAGCGATCCCTTATCCAGTCGGGCATCCCCTTCACCTGGTTATTCATATACAGCGCGGTGCCGCCGGTCTGAGGCACGTACGCCGTCAAAATAGGCACCATCAATGCCATATTTCTCATGCGATATCCGTCGGCTGTCGGCCCATGACTGGGAGTAACGTCATCCCCCTTGTTGTGTTGCCGTATCGAAACCACCTCAAAGGCCATCGGCTTCGCATCAACCCCAACCGCCTGCGAAGCAGCGACCTGCCCAAACCCAGCCACCACCGCACAAACCCAAATCCACCCAACCCCAATCAACAAACCCGCACAACAAAACGCCGCATACTGTAAACCCTCACACCCTATGTAGCAAACTACCATAACTGATGTCAATCACCCCCCAACCAACAACCAGCAACAATCAACCAACAACCGCAGTTACCCCGGTGGCCAACCCATATGCCGCCCACCAAGCACATGCAGATGCAGGTGACTCACCGTCTGTCCACCCTCGGCCCCGGTATTCACCACCACCCGGAACCCGCGCTCCAGCTTTAGCTGCTTCGCCATCACCGCAGCCGTCGCCATCAGCTTCCCCAGCAGCGCCGTGTGCTCCGGCCCAACCTCCGCCAGCGAAGCCACATGTTCCTTCGGAACCACCAGCACATGCGTCAGCGCCTGCGGATTGATATCCGGAAACACGATGCAACGTCTCATCCTCATAAATGCGATTCGCCGGAACCAGTCCCGTCACAATCTTGCAAAAAAGGCATCCAGAGCTCATGGCCACATCCTATCCCAAAACGGGAACCTCTTTGCGGCAGCGCAACATCACTTCTTGAAGTACTTCGGCTGCCCGCCCGGACCCCACGGATCATAAGCCGCCGCAAACGCCGCACGGCTGCTCACCGAAGGATGATTGAACGTCCAGAACTCCACAAACTTACTCGGATTAGGATCATCCAGCGAAGCCTCCCCCAGCACCTGGAACGAGTGCTCCGCCACCGTCTGCGGATCGCCCACAATCCCATGAATCGCCTCCTGCCCATACACATCCGCGTCATGCTCAATGCCGCGGCTGAACCCATTCGTAATCGGCTCCGCCAGAAACGAGAACACCGAAAACACCAGCATCAGCACCACCAGCGCCGCCCAGTCATACTGCCCCGGAATCCGCCACGCCGCCCCATATCTCTTCAGCAGCCACTGCATCCCGTGATACCCCAGCCAGAACCCCACCAGTATCACCACCCCCGAAAACGCGATCCCCTTATAGATATGGTTCAGCACATAGTGCCCCATCTCATGCCCGAAGATGAACTGAATCTCCTCCGGAGTAGCCTTCGCCACACTCGTATCCCAGACCACCACCCGCTTCGAAGCCCCAATCCCCGTCACATAAGCATTCAGCCCCGTATACTTCGCGCTCGCCTTCATCAGGTACATCCGCTCCGGCGGAATCGACGATCCCCCCGCGCGCCACCACCTGCTCCAGCCGATCCACCAGCGCCGGATTCGACTGCGACAGCGGCTCAAACTTGTTGAACAGCGGATCGATAAAGATCGGCGTGACGAACGACCCCAAACACCACCGCCATCATCGCCGGAATCCAGAACCAGAACCACCACCGCGTCGGCGACTTCTTAATCACCCAGAACAGCAGCATCACCAGCAGCCCACCCACCACCCACGCCAGCCCAAAGCTCTTAGCCTGATCCCCAAACCAGCTCCCCCACTGCTGCACCGACTGCCCATACGCCACCGACAAATGGTGCCCATACATCTCCAGCGGCAACCCCAGCAGCCGTAGTAATCGCCAGAAACAGAAAGAAGAACGTAAATCCCTGCACCCACCGGTTCCCGCTCCGCCTCACCGCCACATCCCGCATCCACGCCGCCACCCCCAACACCAGCAGCAGCAACAGTTGCAGAATCCCCCACCCCGTCTCCACAAACTCCAGCACCACCCTCTTCCGCGAGTACTCGATCGCCCGCGCCAGCTTCTCCGGAGGCAGCGTATAGGCCGGCTTGCTCTCACTCGCCTTCTGCTCCGCCGCCGCCTCGCTGGCCGTCTGCGCCCGCAGCCGCCGGCCCGCTGAAGCAACCCATCAGCATCACTAACCCCAACAGCACCCTGCATCCAGCGCATCGTCAAATCCTCCTGCAAAGCAGATGAGCCAGTGTGCATTATTTCCGTCCTCACCGCAAAACACCCCACACCACCGCCCCGGAGCCTTTCCCCACCCCCCAAACGTCTAACACCATATTTGGCCGTACAATCCGATACACTCCACATCAGTCGAATTTTCTCAATGAAGCGGGTCCCTCTCAGATGAAGCAAACGAAATCGTTAGCCGCCGCCACGGTGACGGCCTGTCTTATAGCCTTGGCCTGCCACTCGCTATCCCATCCCGTCGCCGCCGCGGCGGCCGCCGCCAAGCCCGCCGCCGACAGCGTCCTCCTCGAGTCCATGGACGCCGAGCTCCACCGCGCCATGTCCTCCCTCGGCTCCGCCACCGACACCGCCCAGCCCAAGCCCTACTTCATCAGCTACGCCGTCTCCGACGCCGACGCCATCAACATCTCCGCCCAGTACGGAGCCATCACCTCCTCCACCGACTCCCGCCGCCGCATGGCCGACGTCCAGGTCCGCATCGGCTCGCCCGCCGAGGACAACACCCACGGCGACCACCGCAACTCCGCCCTCACCAGCGTCCCGCTCCCCATCACCGACGACCGCGCCGCCCTCGCCCGCAGCCTCTGGTACGCCACCAACCGCGGCTACGGCCGCGCCCTCGACGGCTACCTCAAAGTCAAGACCGAGCAGCAGGTCCGCGCCAAGGAAGAAGACGTCTCCGGCGACTTCAGCGCCGAGTCCACCCAGCCCAGCGGCCCCGCCGCCGTCCTTCCCTCATCGCCCCCGCTCAACGTCGACCGCGCCGCCTGGGAGACCCGCCTCCGCGAGATCTCCAACGTCTTCCAGCAGTTCCCCGACATCTTCGTCAACTCCGTCAGCATGAGCGCCTCCACCGAGACCGACTACTTCGTCTCCTCGCAGGGCGCCCGCGTAGCCACTCCCAGCCACGTCGCCCGCCTCGTCATCGTCGCCCGCACCCGCGCCGCCGACGGCATGGACCTCTTCCGCGTCGAAACCTTCGAGGCCGACGAAGCCGCCCACCTCCCCGACCAGAAGTCCGTCCTCGACAAGACCCTCGCCATGGCGAACAACCTCGTCGCCCTCCGCACCGCTCCCATCACCGAGCCCTTCAACGGCCCCGCCATCCTCTCCGGTCGCGCCTCCGCCGTCTTCTTCCACGAAGTCCTCGGCCACCGTCTCGAAGGCCAGCGCCAGCGCGGCGACACCGAAGGCCAGACCTTCACCAAGCAGCTCGGCAAGCAGATCCTGCCCACCTTCCTCTCCGTCGCCGACGACCCCACCCTCACCGACTTCGACGGCCACCCCCTCAGCGGCCACTACAGCTACGACGACGAAGGCCAGGCCGCCCGCCGCGTCGACCTCATCGACGACGGCGTCCTCAAAACCTTCCTCATGTCCCGCCTCCCCATCGCCAGCTTCTCCACCTCCAACGGCCACGGCCGCGCCGAAGTCGGCCACATGCCCGCCGGCCGCCAGGGCAACCTCATCGTCACCTCCTCCAAAACCGTCGACCGACAAACAGCTCCGCCAGATGCTCATCGACGAAGCCAAGAAACAGGGCAAACCCTACGGCCTCTACTTCGAAGACATCTCCTCCGGATTCGCCGTCACCACCCGCAACGCCCCGCAGGCCTTCTCCGTCATCCCGCTGGTCGTCTACCGCGTCTACGTAGACGGCCGCCCCGACGAACTCGTCCGCGGCGTCTCCATCGTAGGAACCCCCCAGACCGTCCTCAAAGGCATCCTCGCCACCAACGACAAACAGGACATCTTCAACGGCATCTGCGGCGCCGAATCCGGCCAGATCCCAGTCTGCGCCGTAGCCCCCGCCATGCTCCTCGGCACCATCGAAACCCAGCGCCAGGCCCAGGGAACAGCCCGCCCACCCATCCTCCCACCCCCCAGCCCCAACGACACAATCAGCAAGGAGGCAAAATGACCCTCCTTACCCGCCTCCTCCAAAGTTCGTCGTTCCGAAGAACCGCTTCGAGGTAGCCCCAGGCTTCATGCCTTGGGTCTCTCAGACTCGCCAGAGGACCGGGCTTTAGCCCTGGGGTATGCTCTCCTGCACAGCGCCGAAGACTGTCCAAAAGCCCAGACGTACTTGCAACCAGAAAAGTTACAAAAATGCCCAAATTTACGCCCATTTTCGCTGTAGTCCTCGCATTAGCCACGACATTAGTTACAAATAAGGCCCAGGCCGCTCCCAAAGCCGACGCGACAAGACCACCACCACATCCCCCGCCGAAGACCCCATGCTCAAAGCCATGCAGCTCGAGCTCGACCGCGAAAAGGCCCAGCTCATCCTCCCCGGCATGCAGCGCCCCTACTTCGTCGAGTACCACTTCGACGACATCGACACCTACGAAGCCGTAGCCAACTACGGAGCCCTCACCCTCGAGCAGGCCAATCACCAGCGCATCGTCCGCGTCACCGTCCGCATCGGCGACTACGTCAACGACAGCAGCGTAGCCCGCGGCGACGGAGCCGTCGAGCTCGCCCCCAAAGACAACAACCCCCTCGCCCTCCGCTACGCCCTCTGGACCGCCACCGACGACGCCTACAAGAACGCCCTCCGCGCCTACGCCACCAAACAGGCCAACCTCAAGCGCTTCCAGACCACCTCCGCCGAGCACGACTTCGCCCCCGCCAAGCCCGTCACCGAGATCGGCCCGCTCGTCACCATGGACCTCGATCGCAACACCTGGAAGAAGCGCATCGTCGAAGCCAGCGGCCTCTACGCCTCTGACCCCGAGGTCCGCTCCTTCGCCGCCGACGTCCAGTACAGCACCGCCAACCTCCGCGCCATCGCCATCAACCGCTACCTCGTCAACACCGAGGGCACCGTCGTCCGCCAGGGCTACACCGGCTACAACGCCGCCATCAGCGTCGGCGGACAGGCCCCCGACGGCATGCGCCTCAGCCGCGACAACGGCTCCACCGCCGTCGACGCCAAGGACCTCGAAAACGCCGAAGCCTTCCGCAAGCGCACCATCGACGACCTCAAGAGCTTCGAGGACCTCCGCAAAGCCCCCGTAGTCTCCGCCGACGACTATCACGGCCCCGTCCTCTTCTCCGGTGACGCCGCAGCCGACGTCTTCGACCGCCTCTTCATCCCCAACGTCGAGGCCGACCGCCCCGAGGCCGGCACCACCGCCCGCACCCAGGGCGCCTACTCCTCGTCCCTCCACGCCCAGGTCCTGCCCGAACACCTTCAACGTCATCGCCAACCCCACCCTCACCACCTTCAACGGCCAGCGCCTCGCTCGGCTCCTACACCGTCGACGACGAAGGCGTCCCCGCCCAATCCGTAGACGTCGTCGTCAACGGCAAGCTCCAGAACTTCCTCATCGGCCGCGAGCCCATCCGCGACTTCCCCACCTCCAACGGCCACGGCCGCGCCGCCCCCGGCCAGCCCGCCCGCTCCCACTTCGGCGTCATCCTCGTCAAATCCAGCCAACCGCTCACCTCCCACGCCATGTCCGACCGCCTCCTCGCCCTCGCCAAGGAACAGGGCCACGACGTCTACGCAGTCGAAACCCTCGGCGGCGAACTCGTCCCGCGCCTCCTCTACCGCGTCCACCCCGACGGCACCCGCGACCTCGTCCGCGGAGCCATCTTCGACGAGCTCGACAACCGCAGCCTCCGCTCCGACATCATCGCCGCCGGTGACGACTCCACCGCCTACGTAGCCAACTCCCTCGGAGCCATCCACCAGACCACCATCGCCCCCTCACTCCTCTTCGGCGACATCGGCGTCAAACGCGCCACCGAAGAGCAGCAGAAGCTCCCCTACTACGCCCCGCCACCTCTCGAAGGAAAGTAAGCCATGGACCTCAGCTCCTTCCATCTCAACGCGCAGATGTGCGAACCATCTTCCTCGTCCTCCTGGTCTTCGTCATCTTCGCCACCCGCATGACCAAAGGCACGGCGAAAGAGACCCCCGAAGGCCTCACCTTCTCAACGAAGCCCGCCGTCACCTGGATTCGTTATCTCTTCCTCCCCA
This sequence comes from uncultured Acidobacteriaceae bacterium, assembly GCA_963744125.1. Taxonomy (GTDB): domain Bacteria; phylum Acidobacteriota; class Terriglobia; order Terriglobales; family Acidobacteriaceae; genus Edaphobacter. The sequence goes on from CAVUSG010000001.1 coordinate 234,001, forward strand.
TCTATCTCGCCGTCCTCTTCTACCCCGTCCTCACCCATCAACGCAACATGCCCGCCTGGGTGTCGCCGTCTTCTTGTCATAGTCCTCGGATTCCTCCTCTACCAGATGCCGGGCACCATCGTCCTCACCTCCAACGCCATCGTCCAGCACTTCTGGCTCCGCGCCGACAAGACCATCCAGTACCCCGAAGTCATGGCCATCCAGGCCGCCACCCAGGGTCAGACCCGAGTCCTCGGCGACAACCGCACCACCATCACCCACACCATAAGCCACGCCGACTCCGCCCGCTTCCGCGCCGAACTAGCCCAACGCACCAACAAAACCCTCACCTAACCCACCTCCGCATTTCGCTGTTGCTGTTGCTGTTGCAGTTGCAGTTGCCTGTTCTTTTGTTTGTCATCCCGCAGGGATCTGCTTTTTGCCTTTGCTGTTGCCTGTTCTCCTCAACCAACCCCCAAACCTACGGGTGCCCCATGTCTCGCTTCTGAGAAGAGGGGCTGAAGGCGTTGGTGGGGGTGCTGTTTGGCGATGATGTTGAGATGCGCAAGCGGGCGGCGGATGTGGCTCGGCGTATTACAGATAGGGACGCGAGTGCGCTGAGAGTTTATGCCATGAGCTGGCGGAGTTGCCGGTGGAGGAGTCGCGGACTTGATGGCACATGGGGCTGGTGGTTTCGCGGGTGGCACATACTCAGGAGCAGCGGATGCGTGCGGCGCGGCTGATGCTGTTGCTGGCTGAGGATGAGAGCAACGTGGTGCGGTGCTCAGCGATGGAGGGGCTGGCTTTGCTGGCGGTAGAAGAGGTTAGTTTGCGCGGAGAGGCTGAGGAGATGATTGAGAGATTTTTGTGGGATGGGACGGCGGCGATGAAGTGTCGGGCTCGGGCGGCTAAGCGGCAGTTCGGGAAGGTGGAGCGCATCCGCTGAACATCGTCGGCACGTCGGGGGCTAGAATGCTGGGATGAGACGATGGCCGCTTGCTCGTGCGATGGTGCTCGGTCTGGGAGGCACGGTGTACACAGCGCAGAGCGCACGGCCCGCGCTTGAGAAGAGCGTGGTGACCTACGGGTGGCACAGCGCGCCGATGGCTCCGGTCTACCGGTCGCAGTATGTGGTGCGCGTGGAGCCGGGCGGCGCGGGCACGCTGATGTATGAGTTTGGGCCGTCGGATGCCGGCGAGGAGACGACGCGGAAGTTTCAGGTGAGCGCAGCTGACAACGCGAAGCTTCGGGATGCGCTGATGCAGGCGAAGGTGATGGATGGCGCATGGCCGGCGTCGGCAGATAAACCGCTCGGTGCTCCGCGGGAGACGGTGGAGATTGCGGTGCCGGCTGGTCAGTCAGTGACTCTCGACTCGGCGCTGGAGCCGGAGGCCGCGGGGCGGTTTCGAAGCGTGGTGGAGGCGATACGGGCGGCGGTTCCGAAGGAGTTGTGGGTGGAGATGGATACGGCGCAGAAGGCTTATGTGGCTGGGCATCAGTGAGACACGCCTACAGTATCTTTGCCCCTTTTTGGATGTTGTGTCTCATGCATAGAAGTTGGATGTTGTCCAAAGAGTCGGAAGTTCCGCCTTTTGAATATGGCAAAATGTGATCGAAATGAAGGTTTTGTTTCGAGCCACATAACGTACAGGCACCACCATCCCTTTTCCAAACAGCCAATTTGATATGCGAAGGAATGATTCGGCGTTGTTCGATCTCTTGCTGTTCAGTCCACGAAGAATTCGTATCGTCGGGAATGGAATGGAGTTTGAATTTGAAAACACGGCGGTTCCCAATTGTCTCAGTCCAGCTATCGACTAGGGCGAATAGTCCGTTGTAAGACCAAATACCATCTTTGATCTTTTCATAAACACGAACACGAGACGGAGCTTTGTCGCCGCGAACGTAGGATTGTGCTGCTTCGTTGAAGTAGCCATTCTGAGTGAGCTTTCCTGATCTCGTTGCTAGGGGCTGATCGACTTGCTTAGGATATGGAACGTCCTTGGTCTTTGGTTCATCGTGCCCTTCGTAAATCAATACTGTTCCATCCTCTTCAAGCACATCATCATAAGGTGCACCCGGTCGATGTGAAGACAATACGACGGAATGAGTCTTCGTCGAGTTGAAGTTCATTCCCCGCTGAAGAGATAGACCTTCACGATTACACATCTCGATATACGAAATGATCTCGTTTGATTGCATGTCAGCATTATTGAACAGAAAGGCCGCCATCGCTGGCGGCCTTCTGTTGAAGCGGTTGATGTGGCTTAGTCGCCGGAGACGGTCTCTTCGACCTCAGCCTTGACGACTGGGGCGGCTGGCTTGATCTCTCCGAGGGAGATGAAGCCGGGCTGCTCCTGTTCGCCTAGCACTTCCTTGCGGTAGAGCTTGGCCATGCGGGCGTTTTCGGCGTCCTGCTTGATCTTTGCGTCGCGTGCGCGGATCTTTTCTTCGCGGGAGTTCTTGGCGATGCCGGACTTGTCGAAGGTGTCGTTGGCGGCTGCGTTGACGTGGGCTTCGTTGACGACGAGGTCGTAGGAGGACTCCTTCTCGAGGCCTACCTTCTTGCCGCCGGCGAAGATCTCGTGACGTCCGTGCTCCTCGTACCACTTGGTGAGGGTGGAGGTCATGTGCATCTTCTCGATGATGTTGCGCCAGCCGACGCCGGTGTTGTAGGCGCAGAAGCTGATCTCGCCTTCCTGCGTGGCGTAGGGGATGATGCACTGCTCGGTGCGGCGGAAGTCGTAGTTGAAGAGGTCCTGGAACCACATGCCGGCGATGAAGAGGAAGTTCCAGCGGTCGCTGCGGCGCTTCTCGATGTCGGCCATGGTGCGGTCCGCGCCGACCTTGCCGTAGCTGCGGCCGGTGGCGCCGAAGCTCTTATCGAACTTCTGCAGCAGGTCCTTGATCTTGAAGTGCGTCGGAGCCGCGTCGGGCTTGTAGTTGCGGAGCAGCGCGAGCGTTACGCCGATGATGGAGAGCCACTTGCCGCGGGCGGCGTCGTTGATGCGGGCGACGTCCTTGGCGAGGCGGTCGGCGTTGATGAACGCGGTGACCGGTACGGCTTCCTTGGTCTCCTTGTCGATCATGAGCGCCATGGAGATGCCGCAGTTGGGGTGGCATCCGCAGGAGAGCTGGCCCCAGTCGCGGTCGGGTCCGTGAACGAGGTCGGCCCAGTCGGAGAAGGTGGACATGAAGGAGATGGGGAACCAGTCGCGGGTGGGCTCGCCCATGCCGGTCTGGTTCTTGACGTCGTGCGCGAGGTGCGAGAGGGTGTAGCGCTGTGCCTTGCGGCGCTCGTCGGTGATGTCTTCATCGCGGCCGGTGAAGCGACACAGGCTGGAAGGAGAGGAAGTTGATCTTCTTCGGGTTGTCGAGCGCGAACTGGATGATGTTGCCGACCTGCTCGTTGTTGATGCCGTTGACGATGGTGGTGACGGGGACGATGTCGACGCCGGCCTCGTGCAGGTTATGGATGGCCTGGAGCTTTACGTCGAACGCGTTGCCGACCTTGCGGTGCGAGTTGGCGGCGTTGCCGATTCCGTCGAACTGGAGGTAGGCGTAGCGGAGACCGGCTTCGGCAGCGGCCTTGCAGAACTCCTTGGACTTGGCGAACTCGATGCCGTTGGTGGCGGCCTGGACGGAGGTGTAACCGACCTTGCGGGCGTAGGAGACGGCGTCGAGGAAGTAGGGGCTGAGCGTGGGCTCGCCGCCGGAGAACTGGACGGACATCTGACGACGCGGCTTGATGGTGACGGCGTTGTCGAGCATGGTCTTGATCTCGTCCCATGTGAGCTCGTGGACGAAGCCGACCTGGTTGGCGTCCATGAAGCAGGGGTCGCACATCATGTTGCAGCGGTTGGTGAGGTCGATGGTGAGGACCGAGCCGCGGCCGTGCGTGACGGTGGAGGTCCCGTGGTTGTGGAGCTTCTCGTCGTTGTGGGCGCGGATGTCGCGGCCGGGGAAGACCTCTTCGAGGTGCTTGAAGAAGGCGGTATCGATCGACATCACGTCTTCAAAGTGGCCGTGGACGGGGCAGTCCTTGACCATGAGGATCTCGCCGTCGCGCTCGATGATCTGGGCCTTGATCTCGCCGACCTTCTCGTTGAGCAGGATCTCGTGGGGCAGCTTGCCGTCGACGATCTGCTGACGGATCTCGGGGATGCACTTGGGGCAGAGCGAGTCGGTGGTGCGGGGCCAGCCGAGGGGCGGCTTCTCTTTCTGATAGCTCTTCAGGAGGGGCTTGTCGCTCCACTTGGGGGTGAAGCTGGCGTTGGGGCTGATGGAGTTCAGCTTGTTGAATACGACCCAACCTGCTTTCGCTGCCTGCGTGAGAGCTCGTTCGCCTAACTTCATTGGCTTTGCCATGTGCGTTATGTCTCCTGAAGATCGAATCCGGTGTCGTGCGCCCGGCTGTTGCAGTCCGCATGCCATACGATGCAGCGCCTACAACTTTCGTTACTACAAGATTACGCAGGGTTTAGGCGGTTTCTAAGGGGGGCGTAGCGAACGGCGAGAATTTGCATTGAATGGGGATTAGAGGGGCTGAGTGGGACGGTTATCAGGACGGCGAAAAAGAGAAGCTGCGTTCGATTTGGTCCAGGATGGGACGCCTGATCGGCTCCCACCCAGGTTTCGACCAGCATCACGAGCTTGATGCCACGGCGCATGTAGATAATCCGCTGATGGATTTGGATGCCTGCTTTATTCACGAAGGCAGCGTCAAAGGATTCGGTCGTCGTAATTCGAGATGGCGACCGGGGAATAGCTGATGTCGGCAGCCGGATGTCTAGCAAAGATGCCCTTTAGGTCGGCTTCGAGGACACTCTTGGTCGCGGACATCGAATATTTCACCAGCAGAATGACGGACGTGCTGCCGCCCTGCAGCATGGTGAGCGAGTTTTCAGAGCGATTCGAAGTCCAGGTGCCCGGAGCTTCGATGGAGAGGTGTTCGGCGGGATTGCGATAGATCAAGCCTCCGGGCCCCTGCTCGATGACGCCGCCGGTGGTGATGGCATGTCCATTGATGGCGCGCAGGGTGCTGTAGCTGATGAGGAATATCGCGCCGATGATGAGAAAGAAGACTGTGGCAATGGCGGGCGGGAGACCTCCGGGGTTGGCACGCGCAACCGGATCGTCGCTAGAGTTCGCAGTGGGCGCGAGTTCGGGGTGAGCGGCGAGAAGGCGCTGGCGCGCGATGCGATAGCCGTCCACCGCGATGGCGGCCTGCAACGAGATGGCGAGGATGGATGTCCAGACGTTGGGGCGCAGCAGAAGGACACCTTGAATTGCGCTGCAGACGATGAAGCAGACGACACCTTTTGTGCGGTCGCCGAGGTAGAAGTAGCCGAAGCCCTTGGTGAGAAGGTTTAGCACAGCGGCGATGCGAGGATTGGCGCGGATGAGCAGACCGTCGACCCGGGCGTTCTGTTCGCGGGCGGCGAAGTAGGCGTCGGCCATGGCGAAGCAGTAAAGGACTGGCGCAGAGAAGAGGGCCTCGGCGTGAAGCGTGCCGGAGCCTGAAACGATCAGTAGCACGAGGAACGTTTCCGTGGCGATGATCCATCCGGCGCTGCGATGCATGCCGAGATAAGTGTGGCCGAGACCGGGAAACAGCAGCGACAGAGCGAGCGCCAACTCCGGACTTCTGCGTTTGGCGGGCAGGGCGAGATCGAGCGGAGGTAGTTCTTCGTGTTGTGCCAGATCGAGCATCCTTTAGCTGACCGATCCGAGGATGCCGTGCGTTCTAACGAAGGTGCGATTAACGTTATAGAGAGTAACCAGGACCAGAGGAAAACGACACAGGAACTGCATGGCAGTAAACTCCGAAAAAGTATCAAGAGTGTAACGCGGGGGTATGAATTTGCAACACTTAACTTGCTGAAGGCATCGCTCTTGCTTGCGCTACATCAAATCTCAACCGGCATCGTCGCATAGGCGACCAAATTCGGGAGTGTAATGTGAAAACGAGTCGTGCGTCTTTAGGGACAAATGCCGCCCACCAGCGGATTTGAAGGAGAAACAAAATGATGAAGTGCCAGAACTGTCCCTGCGGCTCCGATGTGCACCTGCATTATCTGCACCTGCCGCACGAGCAACTAACCATTGCCGGGGGCGTCAGGCGTCCCCGGCTCAACCCTATGTCGGAAACATCTCTGAGTACGATCCTCGACCACCGCAAGCAGTTCCTCGGCTTCGTGCAGCGTCGCGTCTCCGATCTCGCGGTTGCCGAGGACATCCTGCAGGCTGCTTACATGCGTGCGCTGCAGCATGAAGGAGACATCCGGCGCGGTGAGTCGGTTGTGGCCTGGTTCTATCGCGTGCTGCGGAACGCGGTGATCGACTACTACCGTCGTCGAAGCTCAGAGAACAAGGCCCTCGAAGCATGGGGTCGCGAGTTGGAGACCGCAGTTGTGCCGAGCCACGAGACGCACGACGAGGTCTGCGGCTGTCTCGGCGGTGTGCTGGATAGCATCAAGCCTGATTACGCCGAGGTGCTGCGCGCTGTCGATCTCGGCGAACAGCCGTTGCAGGACTTCGCCAGAGAGCGCAACCTCTCGGCTTCCAACGCCGGCGTCCGCGCTCATCGCGCTCGAGCCGCATTGCGCAAGCAGTTGATCAAGACATGCGGCAGTTGTGCGGAACACGCTTGTGTGGATTGCACCTGCCGCAGATAGATAGCTGCAGCGCTGCTTATCTATGTCTGTGCTGAGGGCGACTGCGCTACGGCAATCCCGTCGGGTTGACGGCGATCTGGTTGAGGATCTGCTGGACGAAGATGATGCGGACGTGGATGTGCTTGGCTACGTCGGGGAGGAACTCGGTGACGATGTTGTTGACGGGGTCGAGGGCGTAGCCGATGAAGATGCGTTTTGACGGTGGAAGGACCGTTGGACTGGATGCCGGGGACGTAGAGGTTACTGATCTCGGAGGCGATGGGGTAGGTGAGAAGCGTCGCGTAGTTCGGCATGGGATGGCCGTAGTCGCTCTGGGCGATGACGGTGCGGGAGACTGCGTGGAGGAGCCGGCGGGGAAATGTGGCGGTGGGCATGCGGTGATAGTGCGGATCTTCGTGGGCGATGGAGGGGATGAGAAAGGTGCCGAAGAACTCGCCGATGACGTCCTGCGAGAAGCTGACGCCGGAGAGTTCGCCGAAGCCTTTGAAGCCGGGGCCGTAGGCGGTGTGGGAATCGATGGCGATGGTGAGGGCCGAGGAGCCGAGGATGGTGATGAGGTTGAAGGGGTCGATGACATCGCGGAAGGCGAGGTATCCCTTCTGGGCCGGTGTCATCGGGATGGGCATGCGAGTGTCGAGGAAGCGGGCGTAAGGATCGAGGACGTTGACGCAGAGGAGAGCGGGGACAGGTGTCAGAGCCTTCGATCGTCTGGGGCGGGTGCTGAAGGCCTAACCAGTTATTGGTGCGGCATGGTGGAGGCTTAGTTCCGCTGGAGGCGTAGGCGGCTTTGGCGACGGCGACGATGCTTTCCTGGTCTTCAGTGGTGGGACTTTGGGCTTCCTGAAGTGTCTGCTCAGGCGAGTCGGGCAGTGAGGTCTGAGGTGCGGGTTCTGGCTGGGGATTTGGAGGCGCGACTGGTGGACGCTGGCCATGCGCGGCGCAGGCGGCCAGCAGGAAGATCAGCGTGCAAACCCCGCGCATTGCGGACTCCCGAGAGGACTTTATGCTTTGGACGATCAATTCCTCCTTAGGCTGCAGGCCGTGCCGGATTATTTTGCCTTTTCAGAGCTGCGGGTTGAGGCCTGTGCGGCGAGCCTTTCTGCGGGCCACTACGCGTTCTCAGGTGACTCAGTATATGCGTATCTCTCTCTGATTCGGACGCGTTTTGCGGGCGGTAAGATGCCGGTTTGTTGATGCCGCAGCGGTTAAGTGCTGGCTCGCTGGCACTTTTGATAGTGGCTCTGCGATGGTTACCAGACCGGCACTGCGAGTTAGATAGGTGGGCCCGGTCGTTGACCGGGCATTTTCCTCATCCTCATACTCGAATGTGGAGAGGTGTCTTTGTGGCGGTTGCCGGGCCGAAGCGTGACGTGCGGGCGACAGCAGTGACGTTTCGGCGCAGCCTGATGACGGCTGCAGTGACGGCGCTGATGTTGCTGGCGACGGGCTGCCATAAGCGGGCCAAGGTGGCTATGCAGCCACCGCCACCTCCGACGACAACTACTTCTGGTTCACCTGCTCCTGCTGGTGGTGCGAGTGCTTCCAATCATCGGTCGGCGGCGGATGCCGATGTGCCTGGCGTTGAGCGCGCTCCGCAGCCTGAGGTGCATGGCAAGCCGATCATGACCGAGGTCGGGATGGCGAGCTGGTATGGACCTCCTTATGCCGGGCGCAAGGGCGCGGATGGAACGGTCTACGACCAGAATGCTATGACTGCTGCGCACCTGACTCTTCCGCTGGGGACGCTGGTGCGCGTGACCAATCTCGCGAACGACCAGAGCGTCGTGGTGCGGATCACCGATCGCGGACCGTTTGTGCACGGGCGCATCATCGACCTTTCGCTGGCTGCGGCGAAGGCTACGGGCGTCTACCGCGCTGGTGTTGCGAAGGTGCGGGTGGAGGCTTATGCTGCGCCTGTTGTTGCCAGTGCTTCCGCGTCTAAGGTTCCTACGATTCCGGGTGGACGCTGGTGCGTGCAGATCGGAGCGTTCCTGACCGAGGAGGATGCCATCACTCTGAAGAACGATCTGATGCGGCGGTACACGACGGCGAAGGTGATCGAGTTCGCAGGGCCTACGGGGCACTGGGTTCGGATCAATCCGAAGTTTCCTGATAAGGCGACGGCGGAGCAGGTGGCGGATAGCATCCATGTTCCGGATGCGGAGCCTTACCTGATACGGACTCGATTAGGTTGCGTTGGCGGCTTCCTCCAGTTTGGGGATGTCTATTTTGACCATCTTCATCATGGCTTCCATGACTCGCTTTGCTTTGGCGGGGTCGGGGTCCTGGAGGAGTTTGATCAGGATGGTGGGGGTTATCTGCCAGGAGAGGCCGTATTTGTCGGAGAGCCAGCCGCACTGGGAGGGTTTGCCGCCTTCGAGGAGCTTGTCCCAGTAGTGGTCGACTTCGGCCTGGTTCTCGCAGTTGACGACGAAGGAGACGGCGTGGGTGAAGGTGTAGTGCGGGCCGCCGTTGAGGGCTACGAACTCGAGTCCGTTGAGCTGGAACTTCATGGTCATGACGGAGCCTTTGGGGCCGGGGCCGGCGTCTCCGTAGCGGGCGGTTTCGAGGATCTTCGCGTCCTTGAAGATGGAGACGTAGAAGTTCACGGCCTCTTCGGCGTTGTCGTTGAACCATAGAAATGGTGTTATCTGCTGCATTCGGGTTTTCTCCTTTCCTGACTTTGATGGGGGGTACCCCCCCTGGGGGGTTGCCCATGCTAAGTTGCTTATTTGCAATAGATACATAATTTGATGTCGCCAAATTACTCTATCTATTGGGGTTACGGCTAAATTCCTACAAATAAACGAGTTAGGCCCGGCTGGTGAGCCGGGCCCTTCTGTTGTTTTGTTCTCTAGTTCTATTTTACAGGATTGGGTATAACTAAAAATCACTTTTGGGAAACTTTTATCTTGTTGATGGGGTTTGGGTTATGGGTTTTTTGGTGGGTTTGGGGGCTTGACATGCGATTTTGCTGAGTAAAAGCGTGAAAAATAGTTTGGGAGTGTGGGATTGGGGCGTGGATATTGGGGATTTGTGGGTCGGCCAGGGCAAGGACGGACGCGGAGGGCGCGGAGAAAGGCAAAGGCGGCAGGTGAGAGTGTGCGTCGTGTCAGACGACATTCAGGCCTCGCGCCTCACCTTCTCCAGCCGACGTTTAGCCGCCCGAGCCCTGCACTTCATCGCCGCGGTCCCATCCCACAAAAATCTCTCAATCATCTCCTCAGCCTCACTACGCAGCGAAGCCTCCTCCACCGCCAGCAAAGCAATCCCCTCCATCGCCGAGCAACGCACCACATTGCTCTCATCCTCAGCCAGCAGCAGCAGCAGCCGCGCCGCACGCATCCGCTGCTCCCGAGTAGCCGCCACCCGCGAAACCACCAGCCCCATGTGCCATCGAGTTCGCGACTCCTCCACCGGCAACTCAGCCAGCAACCCCGCCAGCTCATCGGCATAAACCCTCAGCGCACTCGCGTCCCTATCCGTAATCCGCCGAGCCACATCCGCCGCTCGCTTGCGCATCTCAACCTCATCGCCGAACAGCACCCCAACCAACGCCTTCAGATCTCGCGCGCTCCCGCAGATCTCTGTGGCGATAGCCCGGGCCCGCGCCAACCCCCACCCTCCCTGCCCGAGCATCTCCCGAACCGGCGTCATGCCGCAAAGTATAAGCGGCAAGCACGCAGCAAAGAAAAAGCCCCCGAATCCGGGGGCTCTCTCGCACAGAACAAATCCGTTACATTCCGGTAGCAACCTGCGAACGGTGCTTCCGGACAACCCGAGGCGACCTGGGCCCAAACACCCACTCCCGCACCGGACCCACGTCCACATGCACGAACTGCGACACCGGATAGTACCCAACCCCGCCCGCATGCAGCGACAGCGCCGCATTCCGCAGCGTCACCGTCGAAACCCCCGCCACGCGAAGATCGATCGCATGCCCTTCCATATGCTGGCTATGCTCCGCCACGCCCGTCCGCACCGACCCATGCCGCAGCGCCTCGTTCGTCTCTGCCGTCCGGTAGCCGCACATCACCGTGATCAAGCCATTCGTCTGTCCCAGCCGCGACATCATCGCGTGCAGCACGTCGAACTCCTTCGGATCGTACGTACTTACATCCTGCGTATTATGGTCGCGCAGAAAATAGTTCAGCCGGTCCAGCGCCTCGGGAATGTACACATCGCCTATCCGATAGATGATGCTCAGGCTCTCGCCCGTATGCGCATTGGTCATGTTCAGCTCGTACGGCTTGCCATCCTGCGGCACCGCATCGGCCGTTTCGCCGTCCGGTCCATCGTTCGGCATCACTCCTGGTACGACCTCTTCGCCGTGCATCACCACCGGCGCGGCGGTCTTCAGGTGCATCGAACTCTTCAGCCCTGCATGGATCCTTGTCTTGATCGTCCTGGCCCACGACGAACCGCTCAAACCGACCAGAACCACACCTACCGATGCCGCAACCACGACACCTTTCCTCGACAATATCCGCATCAATACCTCTCAGGCCTTAGGACTTTACAAATGCAAATCACCAATGAGATTCACCAACCGTCATTCGCTCTTACCAGTCTACCCAACTCAAACAGGAATCACCCAACGTGGAAATGTAACTTTAGTGTCATATTTGGAACTTCCCCAACAACTGTCGAGATTCCGTAACCAAACGCCCTTCAATCATTTAGCAGAGCGCGTCTCCACCTAAACCGGCCAATCGTTCATACACAAGTTGCGCTGCAGCAATATCTTCGACCGCAATTCCCACCGATTTAAAGACCACCGGCCGTCCTTTTCTATCCAGAGCAGCCCCATTCAGCAGCTCCCCGAGCTCCGCGCTCACCACTGCCTTCGCCAGCAGAATGTCCCCCGGCTCCCGCATCGCCGCCTCGCGCGACTCCACCACCACCGCCCCCCGCATCGCCTCATCATCCAGCTCGCGCCTCTCCGGAGTCACCGCGCCCACGGCGCACACCACCGCATCCCGCTTCAGCCATCGCCCCTGCAGGATCGGCTCCGCCGAACTCGTCAGCGTCAACACCACATCCGCCCCGGTCACGACCTCCTCTGCCGTCATCACCTTAGCGCCAACCTCATCCGCAAACCGCCGAGCATTCTCCTCCGAGCGGCTCCAGACCCGTATCTCCTCAAACCGCCGCACCCGTTGCAAGCGCTCTTCACATGCGCCCGAGCCTGCACCCCGCTCCCCAGTATCCCCAGCACCTTCGCATCCCGCCCCGCCAGATGATCGACAGCCACAGCCGACACCGCCGCCGTCCTCATCTCCGTAATCAGCCGTCCATCCATCACCGCCAGCGGCTCGCCCGTCTCCGCGCGAAATAGTTGAATCATCGCCATATGCGTATGCTTCTTCAGCGCAGCGTTCCCCGGATAGAACGTCACCATCTTCGCGCCCATGACTCCGCCATACACAGCCGGCATCACAGCGAACCATCCGCTGTGCTCAGCCACCCGCATCACCGTCCTCAGTGGCTGAACCACCCGCCCCGCCGAAAGATCCATCAGCGCCTGCCGCATCGCCGGAATCAGGTCGTCATAAGACAACACTGCACGCACCTGCTCCTCACTCAGAAACAACAGCTCATCAGTCGCCATAGGTTCTTCATTATCACCCAGCACCTAAGGCACCGATGCCAGCCTTATAGACTTATAGACATGCACCTCAACCAGATTCAGCTTCGCGTCCTCGGCGCTCTCATCGAAAAAGAGATCACCACGCCGGAGAACTATCCGCTCTCGCTGAACGCGCTGCTCAACGCCTGCAACCAGCGCTCCAGCCGCGACCCCGTCCTCGACCTCGACGAAGAGCAGGTCCGCCAGGCCCTCCACGCCCTCGAAGAGCAAGGCCTCACCGCTCCCTATCGCGACGCCCGCGTCACCAAGTACGAGCACCGCATCCGCACCGTCCTCAACCTCCGCCGCGACGAGACCGCGCTCCTCTGCCTCCTCATCCTCCGCGGCCCCCAGACCCCCGGCGAGCTCCGCTCCCGCGCCGACCGCATGTACTCCTTCGACGACCTCGCCGCCGTCACCGCCGCGCTCGACCGCCTCGCCGCCCGCCCCACTTCAAGTCCGGAAGACCCCAACGCCACCGGCCCGCTCGTCACCCTCCTTCCCCGCCAGCCCGGAGCCCGCGAGGCCCGCTACGCCCACCTCCTCGGCGACGTCGCTCCAACAGCTTCATCCCCCGAGATATCTGCGTCTTACCACGCACCCCCATCCGACACACTCGCCCGTCTCGAAGCTGAAATAGTCCAGCTCCGCCAGACGGTCCAATCGCTCGAACAGCGCATAGCCCAGCTTGAGACCTCCCGGTCCGACGCCGAACCCGCTTCATACAACCTTCCTGAGGAAACTGTATAAATTGTTAATACCGCTGTTTGCTCGATCTGGTCCGACTCAGCGAATGAAGACCGAATGAAGACCTTGCCAGAATCGCCCGTCTCTTCGTCCCACGCTTCTACGAAGAAGCCCCACGATACAGCACCGAGTCACGCCTCCACCTCCCAGCACTCAGAGCTTCACGCCCTCCTCGAACAGCTCCCCGACGCCATTCTCTTTCTCGACAGAGACTTCCGCATCACCTTCGCCAACGCCCGGCCCGCCGTCTCAGCCGCCTCACCCCCGCCGACATCAACAGCAAGACCCTCTGGGAGATCTTCCCCCAAACCCTCGACACCGAGCTGGAATTCCACGCCCGCCGCGCCATGGCCGCGCCCATCTCCGAGCAGTTCGAGTACTACTACGCTCCCTTCGATATCTGGGTCGACATTCACGTCTTTCACTACGAAGGCGGCATCGCCTTCTACTACCGTGAGATCACCGACCGCAAGCGCGCCGAAGCCGCCAGCGAAGCCTCCGCCCGCAAGCTCAACCTGGTCTTCGAGAGCGCACCCGACTCCATCGTCTGCATCGACCGCGACTGGAACTGCACCTTCGCCAACCTTGCCGCGCGCGTCATCCTGCAAAGTGACACCCTCGTCGGCGCCAACCTCTGGACCGCCTTCCCCCTCAACCAGGAAGAGCCCTTCGCCTCCAACTACCGCGCCACCATGGAGCGCGGCATCCCCACCGAGTTTGAGGCCTTCTATCCCGCGCCCCTCAACATCTGGTTCAAGGTCTTCGTCCGTCCCTTTGAAGACGGCATCATCATCTTCTCCAGCGACATCACCGCCCGCAAAAAGGCCGAGACCCGCCGCAACGCCACCACCCACCAGCTCCAGCAGGTCCTCGCAACCACCATGGACGGAGTGGTCAGCGTCAGCCGCGATTGGACCTTTACCTTCCTGAACCGCCGCGCCGAAGAGATGCTCTTCATGAAGGGCGATCTCATCGGCAAAAACGTCTGGGAAGAGTTTCCCGATGCCCGTGCAAGCAATTTCTTTACTCAGTTCGACCGCACCATGCAGCAGGGCATACCCGCCGAATTTGAGGAGTACTACCCCGAGCCCCTCAACATGTGGCTCCACGTCGCCTCTCATCCCTCCGACGAGGGCATCGTCATCTTCTTCCGCGACGTCACCGCCGAGCGAGTCTCCCGCCAGATCCTGCTCGATCAGCAGGAGACCCTCGCCTTCGTCCAGCAGACCGCCCGCGTCGCCACGTGGGACATGGACCTCGTCAACCGTAGCGTCAAATTCACCGAGGGCTCTTATCCCGTCTACGGACGTCCCTTCTCCGAACTCACCACCATCGACGACTCGGACAGAATCATCCGGCCCTCCGATCTCGCCCACGTCCAGCAGGATGCAATACGAGCAATCGAAACAAACACCATCAGCATCGTCGACTATCAGGTCACCACTCCCGAGGGCGGTACCCTCTGGGTCGAATGCCGCCGCGTCCCCATCTACAACGCCGCAGGAGTTCCCACTCACCTCCGCGGCATGACCTCCGACATCACCAGGCGCAAGCGGAACGAAGAACAGCTCGCCGCCTCCGAAGAGCGCTACCGCGTCCTCGCCGACCTCAACCCCCAGGCCATCTGGATGGGCTCGCCCGAAGGCCAGATTACCTACGCGAACCAGGGCTTCCTCGACTACATCGGCCTCACCATGGAGCAGGCCTCCACCGGCATCGGCTGGCTCGAAGCCTTCCACCCCGACGAGCAGACCCGCGTCATCGAAGCCTGGACCCGCTCCATCACCACCGGCTCCGAGTACGAGATCGAAGCACGCATGATTCGCGCCAGCGATAAGGCCATCCGCTGGTGGTGGCTCCGCGCCCTCCCCGTCCGCGACGACTCCGGAAAGATCCTCAACTGGCTCGGCGTCGCCATCGACATCCACGATCGCAAGACCCACGCCGAAGAGCTCCAGAAGAATGCCCTCGAGACCGAGCGCCAGCGCGCCGAGCTCGAAAGCATCTACCAGGCCGCCCCCATCGGCCTCGCTCTCTTCGATCCCGCCGAGTTCCGCTACCTCCGCGTCAACGAACGCCAGGCCGAGACCCTCGGTCTGCCGGTCGAAAAGATCATCGGCCGCCGCATCACCGAGATCGCTCCTCTCGAAGGCGTGCTCGAACTCCTGCAGCAGGCAGCCGCCGGCCATCCCGTCCGCAACCAGCTCATCGAAGGCGAGCTCCCGACTCGCCCCGGCGAGCACCGCTACTGGAATGTAAACTACTCCCCCATCCGCAACCGCGACGGCGTCGTTGAAACCATCGCCGCCGTCGTCCAGGAGATAACCGCTCAAAAGAAGGCCGAGCGCGCCCTCGTCCAGTCCGAAAAACTCGCCGCCGTCGGCCGCCTCGCCAGCTCCATCTCGCACGAGATCAACAACCCCCTCGAAGCCATCACTAACATCCTCTATCTCATCGAGCGCGACGACGCACTCTCCAACGACCTCAAACCCCTCGTCAGCATGGCCCAGTCCGAGCTCTCACGCGTCTGCCAGATCGCAACCCAGACCCTCCGCTTCCACCGCCAGGCCGTCCGCGCCGCAGCACGTCACCGCCGAAAGCCTCGTCTCCGCCGTCCTCAACCTCTACCAGGGACGCCTCAACAACACCAGCATCCGCGTCGAAGCCTGCTACTCCACCGCCACACCCATCCTCTGCTTCGAAAACGACATCCGCCAGGTCCTCAACAACCTCATCGCCAACGCCATCGACGCCATGCGCCAGGGCGGAGGCCGCCTCCTCATCCGCGCCCACGACGTAACCACCTCCACCGCAGCCGGCACCCACAGCCCAGGCGTCCGCGGAGTCCGCATCACCATCGCCGACACCGGCCACGGAATGTCCCCCGAAGTCCGCGCCCGCATCTACGAGCCCTTCTTCACCACCAAAGACCTGAACGGAACCGGCCTCGGCCTCTGGATCTCCTCAGGAATCGTCACCCGCCACAAAGGCCGCCTGACCCTCCGCAGCTCCACCCACCCCACCCGCCACGGCACCATCTTCTCCCTAACCCTCCCCATAGAAGAAGCCCCAGCCCCCGCCACTGCCTAGCCCAATTGCCGTCGCAGTCGCAGTCGCAGTCGCAGTTGTAGTTGCTGTTGCTCGTTCTCCTCCACTCACCTCCACACCTTGTCATTCTGAGCGCAGCGAAGAACCCCCGTATTTCGCTTTTGCCGTGTTTTAGGTTGCTGTTGCCGTTGCCGTTGCTCGTTCTCCTCAACCAACCCCAAACGCTCGGGTGCCCCATCCTTCGCAGCTCTACCGCGAAGGGTGGGATGTACAACCTGACCCCACCGTCTTCCTCAACCAACCAGCTGCACTCACAACCGTTCCCATCCGCCCGACCCGCATCTGATAAGAACAAGGAACCCCTCATGTTCGCAGTCATCTTCGAAGTCCATCCAAAAGCCGACCAATGGGACGCCTATCTCGGCTACGCCAAAATGCTCCGCCCCGAGCTGGAGCAGATCGATGGATTCGTCGACAACATCCGCTATCGCAGCCTGACCCGCGAAGGCTGGATCCTCTCGCTGTCGAACTGGCGCGACGAGAAAGCCGTAGTCCGCTGGCGCACCAAGGTCAGCCATCACGAAATTCAGCAGAAAGGCCGAACAGAAGTTCTCCTCGACTACCATCTGCGCGTCGGCCAACTGACCCAGGACACTCGCCTCCCCGAGGGCTACGCCCTGCAAGAACAGCGACTCGATGAAACAGAAGTAGGCGAGGGAACCACCGTATCCCTGATCGACGCCAAACAACCACCCGAATGGGTGAAGCAGACCAGCCCCGACGATGTCGCAAAGTGGCTGGGACTCGCGCCCGACGCCGCAGGCCTGGTCGCGTGGGACGTCTTCGACGCCGTTCTGACACCCGGCAACATCATCCTGCTCATATCCTGGCGCGACCACCAAGCCGCCGAAACCTTCGAGGCGAAAGCGAAGCTACCCAACGACGCAAGGCTCCGCCGAGTTCGCGTCATACGCGACTACGGCATGTTCGACCGCCGCGAAGCGCCGCAATACTATCCCGAAGCTAAACGCTCCCCATAAGTCCGACATCCCAGACCGCCACCTTCGCCTGCTTGCGGAAGGGCATGGCTTCAGCCATGCCGCTAATGCCGCAAAATCTATGGGGCTTTAGCCCGGGGGGTACGCTTTTTGCTTGGAGGCGAACGGAACAATTCGTCGATTAATCACGTATCTCCTCTTGAGCAAAACCACCGCCCAGGCGGACCGGAACGACCGCAGTCTTTGACAACTAACCGCATAAGCCAAAGCTTATGAATACTTTGCAGCCACCGACCCCACTTTATAAGACTTTTCGGACCAACCCACACCGAAGTCCGGACTTAAAGTACCTCCTTTGAATACTTTGCACAAAAACACCCAGAGGGGGAGCAACTAACAACCACCAACTACCAACTACCAACTACCAACTGGCTTCTCACATCTCCGCCCACTGCCGAAGCAGGTTGTGATAAACCCCCGTCAACTGCACCCCACTAGCCTTCACCTCAGCCGAGCCCTGGACCCCAACCTGGACTCCAGCCAGCCGCTGAATCGCCGTATCCAGGTCGAACAGCAGCGCCCGCTGCGAGTCCTCTCGCACCATACTCTGTATCCAGAAGAACGAGCTCACCCGCGCCCCTCGCGTCACCGGCTCCACCCGATGCAGACTCGTCGCCGGATACAGCACCATATGCCCCGCCGGCAGCTTCACGCTATGCGTCCCATACGCGTCCTCCACCACCAACTCGCCCCCGTCATACTCCTCCGGAGCAGTCAAAAACAGCGTAGCCGACAAATCCGTACGAATCCGCTGCCCGCGTCGAAGCCACCTGCCGGATCGCCGTATCCACATGCGTCCCAAACGTCTGCCCCCCGCTATAGCTGTTGAACATCGGCGGAAACACCCGCAGCGGCAGACCCGCCGACATAAACCGCGGCGACCGCGCCAACCCGCCCAGCACCATCTCCCCCAGCGCCACCGCCACCGGGCTGCCCTCCGGAATCTGCATATTCCGCTTCACCTCCTGCGCCTGGTAACCGGCCGTCACCCGCCCATCCACCCAATTCGCCTCGGCCAGCATCTTCCGCGCCTGCGCCACCTGCTCCGCCGTCAAAACATCCGCAATCGTAATCAACATACGTAACTATCTCCGTTACTAAATCATTTCCGCTAAGAGGACGGACGGACGGTATTCACCGTCCGCCCCGTGGCTGAGAGCCCCCGTAAAACTTCGCTCTCAGACCAACCACTAGCAACCAGCTAGAACTTGTAGTTGAAGCCAATCAGCGCATTCAAACCTTCACCCGGAATCAGGTGGCTCGGATGCGGCTGATCGATATAGAACCGGTTCAGCAGGTTGTTTACATTCGCCTGCAGCTCAAGCCGCTCCGTAATAGGCCGCCGCAACATCGCATTGAAGACCCAATACCCCGGCACCTGCTTCATCGCAGTCGACAACACCTGGTAACAAGTCGTCGCCGTCACACCGCACGGAGCAGCACCCACAACAAAGCTCTGTGCCGGCCCGTACGTCAGCGGAATATACGGCACCGTCGAACTAGCCGTCCTGCTCGCCACATAGTTCCCACCCACCCCCGCCGTCAACCGCAGCGGTAGCCGATGCGTCAGGAAGAAGTTGAACGTCTGCTTCGGAACATTCGCCAGCGGATACCCAATCGAAGTCGGATAAAGCTGCGAATAGATCACCGCGCTATTCAGGTACGCATACCCGATAACCAGATCCGTCCCCTGCGGCAAACGTCCCACCGCGCTGAACTGCACGCCCTTCACCAGCTGGTTCCCGGCCAGCACAATATTGTTCGAGTTCGTCGGATCGGTCTCGCGCGCATTATCCTTCTCCGTCCGGAACAGCGCTGCATCCACCAGCAAATGCTCGCCCAGGAAGCTGTACTTCGCTCCCACCTCGTAAGTCTCATTCTCCTCCGGCGGCAAGATACTCGACGACACCGACAAACTCAGCGACTCCGCCGAAGGATTGAAGCTGGTCCCATAGTCGAAGTACACGCTCCCATGGCTGTTCGGCTTGTACACAAACGCCGCGCGATACGTAGGCTGCGACACAACCTGGCTGATCGGAGCAACAACAGCCGTCACACTCCCACCTGCTGGCGGCGTAGGAGCGTACAAGTTGTACCCAGTATTGAACCAGTCCCAGCGCACACCGCCGCTAGCCTCGAAGAACCGCCCCAGGTGCACCGTATCCACAAAATAAAGCCCAACGCTATCCGACTTCGTATGCACAATCGACGTGATATATCCCGTCCCGGCAAACGCGTCCGCCGGATTCGGATTCAACAGAACCGTCGAAGGAACAGTGTTGACCTTGTTGATCGTGTAGCTGCTCCGAATCGGATTCGAGATCTCCTGCCCACCCTCGACGCCGGCAGCAAGATTATTCTTCAACCCGAACGCCTTGAACCGCACCGTAACTTCGGTCTGGTCCCACAGATCGCCTTCAACGCTCTTGGTCTGTATCTGATTCCGGTTCACCGCAATCGCCGCCGGATTCGTCGCCGGAGTATACGGACACACCAGCGCCGTATTGATCGCGCTCGTCGGCAGCGCCGCAACAAACCCACCCACCGGCACGCTCACGCTCGCATTCGAACAGATCTGCGGCTCCGTAATCTGCGCCTGCCGCGGATAGTACGCCCACCGCCCAATGCTGTGCAGACTCACACTCGGACTGAAGTCATGCTCCAGCTTGGCCGTCCCGATGTTGTCGTTCGTATTCAGATAATTCTGGTTCGGAAACCCATAGTAGTTATGCCGAATCGCCCCCGGAGCCACGCCATTGAAGAACCACGGCAACCCATAGTCCGGCGTATCGCTCTCCGTAAAGTGGAAGTAGCTGATCGTGAACCGCGTCGCCGTATTCATCCCCAGCTCCAGCGAAGGAGCAATCCCCCAGCGCCGGTTCTCCGCATACGGCCGCCCCGCAACGCCAGCCTCCATGCCCATCCCATTCACCCGGATAGCCATGCCGCCCCCAACATCCGGCAGCGCCTTATTTGCATCCACGGTCACGCGCATCGTTGCATCCGTTCCAAATTGTGCACCGACAGTTACAAATTGCTGCGCCGTCGGAACCTTGCTCTCCTGGTTGATCACCCCACCCGTCGATCCACGCCCAAACTGCACCCCCGACGGTCCCTCCAGCACCTCCACCTGGTCAAAATTGAAGCTGTCCCGGTAGTAGCTTCCAAAGTCACGAATCCCATCCAGAAAAATGTCGTTACGCGCCGTAAAGCCGCGAATCGTCAGGTTATCGCCCTGCGCGCCCGCCTCACCCGCAGCCATACTGATCCCCGGAACGTTCCGCAGAGCATCGCGCAAAGTCGTATTTGCTTCATCTTTAAGCACAAATTGCGGAACAACGGCGATAGTCTGCGGAGTATCGATCAGCGGCTCCGTAAACTTCGTCATCGAAATCGAATCCGTAACCGAAGTAGTTACAGTAACGCTATCGTCTCGCCGCAGCCCCACCACCATCGTCGTCGAATCCTGCTGCGCAAACTGCAGTCCCGTCCCTTCCAGCAGCAACCGCAGCGCCTCTTCCTCAGGATGCAGCCCTGTCACTCCCTTCGTCTGAAATCCACCCAGCGTCCCCGCGGGCAGGGAAGTGGTCACCTTCAAACCCGTCTGCGCCTCATACGCCGCAATCCCCGCATCCAGCGGTCCCGCCGCAATGTTGAACCGCTTCACCGGCAGATTCGCCCCCGGAGGCATCTCAGCCCACGCCGCCTTGCCGTCCTTCGACACCGCAGCCAGCGCCAGCTCGCTCGACCCCACCATCGCATACGCCGCCAGCGTCCCCATCGCCAACCACCCACGCCGCCCGCCCAAAAAACTCTTCTCCGTCATCGCACTTAACCTCATCTCTTCTCTTGTTCCAATCCATCGGTTTAAGCCACAGAGCCGCTCCCTTCGACGCGGACAAAATCACGTCGTCAAAGTCGTCGGCCTCGTCTGTGACTGGCCTATGGCTCCGGCTCAAGGCACGAAAATCACGCCCAAACCATCGCCACTATTCAGGGAGCTGGAAGGTCCGCGAAGGCAGCCCTATAATGCGAGAATCGGCGGGCTAACGTCTGTCGGTCCCAGATCCTCGCGGTCTCCGCCAAGAGATAACCCGCGAGGGTCTGCTTCTTGCTCCAAATCCAGTCTTGTTCACAGTCCCAAAAGACTGCCTGCTGCATCGATATTTCGAATATACGACACGAATGGTCGCATATCAATAAAAATATCCGACCATAACAGTCTCAATTCACCATTTATTCAATTTTCCTCCACCAAAAGAGGTATTCGTTCCGAAAACCGCACATGATAATGTGACAAAGAACCTCATCCCCAACCCCAGGCGACCCCTCTGCGCTCCTCCGCCCTGTTCCGAACTTTCTGCCTCCTCTTACTGGCCATCGCCCCAACCGTGCTGCCCGCCGCCATCATCAACGTTCCCGCCGACAAGCCCACCATCCAGGCCGGCATCAACGCAGCCAACCCCGGCGACACCGTCCTCGTAGCCCCCGACACCTACTACGAAAACATCAACTTCAATGGCAAAGCCATCACCGTCACCAGCTCCGGCGGCGCCACCAAGACCATCATCGACGGCAGCGCCAAAGCTCCCGTCGTCACCTTCAACTCGGGAGAGGCGCTGACAAGCGTGCTCTCCAATCTAACCGTGCGAAATGGCGGGATTAGCGGTTCCGTCTGGGGCGGCATCTACACCGGCTACAACGCCAGTCCGACCATCCTGAATAACCTCATCGTTCAGAACCAATGCAATGGCTACGTCGGCTACGGCACCCCCTTGTTGCAGGGAAACACCATCAGCGGAACTATCTTCTCCCCAACCCTTCCCTGCAATAACAGCTATGGTGCAGGAATCCTCCTGCTCGGAAACGCCACCGTCATCGGCAACACGATCGAAAACAATCTGCAACCGACGGCATTCAACTCCGGAGCCATCGTCGTCTGGGCCGTGGCAGACGCGACCATCGAAAACAACATCATCCGCAACAATGCCATGTCCGGCATCCGCGTCTACAACACCAACGCTCTGGTTTTCGTGCAAAATCTCGTCTATGGCAACTCCTCGCAAGATGGTGCCGGCGGTATGGACATCCTGGTGCCTTTTACATTGCCGGGCCCGGTCACTGGGGTCATCGCCAACAACACCTTCGTCGCCAACACCGGTATCTCGGCGTCATACTCGGCATCGCAGGTCCATCTCGACGGCAGCCTCTCACAGTTCGATTTCGTCAACAACATCGTCGTCGGCACGGGTCCGAACGCAGCCTTCCTCTGTGGCTATCCGCCAGCAGACAGCCTCAGCATTACCCCTCTGGTCATCGACCACAATGACATCTATAACCCCTCCGGCCCGGCCTACGGCACTAACTGCCCCGATCAGACCGGTACCTATGGCAACCTCTCCACCGATCCCCTCTTCAACAATCCCGCGGGTGCGGACTTCCATCTCAAATCCGGATCGCCGGTCATCGACGCAGGCAACAGCAGCGTTCAGGGGCTTCTAACAAAAGACCTCGATGGCAATCCGCGGCTTCAGGATGCAACCGGCAAAGGCTACCCCATCGTGGATATGGGAGTCTATGAATCCCCCGGCCTCACCGACGCAAACGCAACCACCATCGTCCTCACGCCTTCGCTCTACGAAGTCCCAGGCGGAACATCCATTACACTCACCGCAAAACTTCTCTCTGCAAATGGAATACCCACGGGCACCGTCACATTTGTCGAAGACAATTCGACCATCGGCTCTTCTGTCATCGACTCCTCAGGAACCGCGACGTTCTCCACTGTAGGATTAGTACCCGGCATCCACGGGTTCATCGCCACGTACCCCGGCCAATCCACATTTACGCCGGCAATCTCCGTCCAGATCTTTGTTCGTGTCGATGTTTACGTCCCTGCCGTCACCCTTACCTCTACACCGAATCCCTCCTACCAAAACCAGCCCGTCACCTTCACTGCCGTCGTGTCGCCATTCGCTTCGCCGATTCTGTTTATGGATGGTCCCTCAACCTTGGCCAGCCTTACTCCAAACTCCGCCGGTATCGCGACCTTCACCACCAGCACATTAGCTCTTGGCAATCACGTCATTACCGCCAGATACCCTGGAGACGCCTATCACAGCGCAGCCTCGGCCTCCGTCAATCAGCAGATCATCCCCCCACTGATCAACACCACCACACTCCTCACCGCGACCCCCAACCCTGCCAGCGCCCTGCAGCCCGTAACCCTCACCGCATCCGTCTCAACCGGCACAACCTCCATCGCCACAGGCACCATCACCTTCTTCGACAGCGGCACCCCTCTAGGCACCGCAACCCTCGACGCCACCGGTCACGCCACCTACATCGCCTCCACGCTCACCACCGGCATCCACACCATCAACGCCGTCTACAGCGGAGACACATCCTTCGCTGCCAGCACCTCCAACAACATCGCCGAGACAGTCACCGCCAACCCCACCTTCACCACTCTCAGCATCAGTCCCACTCAGTCCCAGGCCTTCCAGTTCTTCACCGTCACCGTCAGCGTCAGTTCACTCACCACAGTTCCTTTCTCCACACAGTCCTGCAGCCCCGCATGCACCGTCACCCTGACGATCACCGGCCTTCCCAACAATCAGAACTCCACCGTCACCGCCCCCGTCCTCGCGAGCGGCTCAGCCACCTTCAAATACGCCCTCGCCACCGGCACCTACACCTTCACCGCCGCGTTCAACGGCAGCTCCGCCTTCACCCCCAGCACCTCCGGCATCCTCAGCGAAACAGTAGCCCCAGCCACCACCACCCTCACCCTCGCCGCCTCACCCAGCACCGTCAATCAGAACCAAACCGTCACCTTCACCTCTGTATTTACCGCACCGCTCTCCACCGAGATCCCCAGCGGAACCATCACGCTCCTCGACGGCGCCACTCCCTTCGCCACCGCCCCCTTCAGCGGCAACCCCCTCAGCAACACCGCGACCATCACCGCCTCTACGACCACACTCTCCGTCGGAACCCACATCATCACCGCCACCTACCCCGGCAACCCTAACTTCCTCCCGATCACCTCCGCCCCCATCACCGTCGTCATCAACGCCAACGACTACGCCCTCAGCACCACCAACTCCAACCCCATCATCCCCACCGAACACCACCTCACCGTCCCCGTCAATCTCTCCAGCATCGGCGTCTTCGCTGACCAGGTCACCCTTGCCTGCACCGGGCTCCCCGTCTGGACCACCTGCACCTTCGACCAGAACACCCTCCAACTCACCGCCAGCGGAACCGCCACCACTAACCTCACCATCGATACCTCCTCTGTCCTCCGCTACGCCCGCGACCAAAACCCCGGCACCAACGCCAGCACCGCTAAATCCATCACCTTCGCCCTCACCCTCCCCGCCGGAGTCCTCGGCCTCTTCCTCGCCCGCCGCCGCAAACTCCCCCTCCGCCTCACCCTCTTCTTCCTCACCACCCTGGCTGCAACCCTCACCCTCACCGGCTGCAGCGGAATGTATCCCCTCTCCACCCCGCCCGGCGTCTACACCTTCAACATCACCGCCCACGGCGCTACCACCGGCCTCAACCACTTCATCACCATTAGCCTCACCGTAAACCCCTAATAATCAGTCTTCGGCGCCACTCTTTCGACACCGGTCCCAGCCCCACCGGCAGCGCGAAAACCCGTATAATAGCTATATAAATCATGGCTGACGATCTCTTCCCCGAAGACCCTAAAAATCCAGAAATCCCCTCCCCGCAGGACGCCGCCTCGAACGCCCCACCGCCCGCAGGAACGCCGCCCGACGGAGGCAATAACGTCCAGGGCCGCGGCGCCGCCTTCATGCTCTCGATCAATATCGAGGAGGAGATGCGCCGCTCGTATCTCGACTACTCGATGTCCGTCATCATCGGCCGAGCACTCCCCGACGTCCGTGACGGCCTCAAGCCCGTACACCGCCGCATCCTCTACGGCATGCAGGAGATGGGCCTCCAGTTCAACAAGAAGTACACCAAGTCCGCCAAAGTCGTAGGCCACGTCATGGGCAACTACCATCCCCACGGCGACTCCGCCATCTACGACACCATGGTCCGCATGGCCCAGCCCTTCTCCCTCCGCTATCTCCTCGTGGACGGCCAGGGTAACTTCGGCTCCGTCGACGGCGACTCAGCCTGCCGCCATGCGTTACACCGAGTCACGCCTCACCCGCCTCGCCGGCGAGATGCTCGCCGACATCGACTACGACACCGTCGACTTCACTCCCAACTACGACGAGTCCTCCGTCGAACCCACCGTCCTGCCCGCCCGCATCCCCAACCTCATCGTCAACGGCTCCGGCGGAATCGCCGTCGGCATGGCCACCAACATCCCGCCACACAACCTCACCGAAGTAGTCAACGCCTGCATCGCAGTCCTCTCGAAGTCCCCGCAGGAAACAAAGTCCGATCTAGACCTCTGCCTCGAGCACGTCCTCGGTCCCGACTTCCCCACCGCCGGAATCCTCTACGGCAACGCCAACATCCGCCAGGCCTACTCCACCGGCCGCGGCCGCTTCATCATGCGCGCCAAGTGCAAGATCGAAAACATCTCCGGCGGACGCCAGGCCATCATCGTCACCGAGATCCCCTACCAGGTCAACAAGAACAAGCTCATCGAGCGCATCGCCGAGCTAGTCAACGAAGGCGTCATCTCCGACATCGCCCGCGACGAGTTCCGCGACGAGTCCGACCGCGACGGCATGCGCATCGTCATCGGCCTCAAGCGCGGAGCCGAGCACCAGATCGTCCTCAACCAGCTCCACAAGCACACCCAGATGCAGGAGTCCTTCTCCATGATCTTCCTGGCCGTCCACAACGGCCAGCCCAAGGAGCTCCCGCTCGACAAGGCCATCCGCGCCTTCCTCGATCACCGCACCGAAGTCGTCCGCCGCCGCACCGCATTCCTCCTCAACAAGGCCCGCGACCGCGAACACATCCTCCTCGGCTACCAGATCGCGCTCGACCACCTCGACAACGTCATCCGCACCATCCGCCAGTCGAGCAGCCGCGCCGACGCCCGCGAAAATCTCTTCCAATACTTCAGCGGCAAATCCATCAAGCTCCGCGGCACCGAACTAAAAGGCGTCACCCTCGATCCCAAGAAGTACGGCATCGACATGACGTTCTCGACCACCGGCACGCTCATCCTCAGCTACCGCCAGATCGACGCCATCCTCGAGCTGCAGCTCTACCGCCTCACCCAGCTCAGCATCGACGAGCTCCTAAAAGAACTCGCCGAAGTCCGCGACAACATCGCCGAGTACGAGTCCATCCTCGCCTCCGCCGCCAAGCTCCGCAAAGTCATCATCAAAGAGCTCACCGAGATCCGCGACAAGTACGGCGACCTGCGCCGCACGCAAATCGTCGCCGAGACCGCCGACCTCCAGCTCGAAGACCTCATCGCCGACGAGCAGGTCGCCGTCACCGTCTCCAACACCGGCTACCTCAAGCGCACCCCCATCTCCACCTACCGCCAGCAGCGCCGCGGCGGCACCGGACGCATCGGCATGAAGACCCGCGACGAAGACTTCGTCGCCCAGCTCATCGTCGACTCCACCCACAGCTTCCTCCTCTGCTTCACCAACTCCGGCCGCGTCTACTGGCTCAAAGTCTACGAAGTCCCCGACGTAGGCACCGTCGGCAAGGGCAAGGCCATGGCCTCCCTCGTCGCCCTCCAGCCCGGAGAAAAAGTCGTCACCATCCTTCCCGTCCGCGACCTCGAAGAAGACGGCAAGAACATCCTCTTCGCCACTAGAAATGGAACGGTGAAGAAGACCCCGCTCAAGGACTTCTCCAACGTCCAGTCCCGCGGCATCATCGCCATCGGCATCGACAAGGACGACGAGCTCATCACCGCCCGCATCACCGACGGCCACCAGGTCATCTTCCTCGCCACCCACGACGGCATGGCCATCCGCTTCGACGAGCAGGACCTCCGCCCCATGGGCCGCCCCGCCTACGGCAACCGCGGCATCAACCTCCGCAAGGGCGACTACGTCGTAGGAGCAGCCGTAACCCCCTCCAGCGAAGCCCGCAACAAGACACGCCTCGAGCGCGCCGCCAAACAAGGCCTCACCAGCCAGGTCGAAGCCGTCATCGACGAGGCCGGCGACCCCTCAGCCCTCGAACCCATGGAGCTCGCCGAACCCGGCGAACTCGCCGCACCCGCAGTCTCCGAAAAGATCGCCGCCAAACTCGCCAAGCTCGACGAGAAGCTCGGCCTCACCCCCTGCCTCATCCTCTCCGTCTCCGAAAACGGCTACGGCAAGCGCACCGACGTCGACCAGTACCGCCTCCAGTCCCGAGCCGGCAAAGGCGTCATCGGCATGAAGACCACACCCAAGATCGGCAAAGTCGCCGCCATCAACCTCGTCGACGACACCACCGAACTCATGGTCATAAGCCAGTTCGGCAAAATCATCCGCATCGACACCAAATCCATCCGCGCCGCCGGCCGCTCCACCAGCGGAGTAAAACTCCTCGACCTCGAAGACCAGGACAAAGTAGCCGCCGCAGTAGTAATCCCCCCAGAAGAAGCCAAAACCCAACCCGAAGACGGAACCCTGCTGCAATAGCAGTCGCAACAAAAAACTTTTCGATAATTAGAGGCGCGGACTTCAATCCGCGCCTCTTCTCCTTCCGCAATATATCCTCGTCTAACCATCGGGCCGACACTTGCCCTCAATGCAAGGAGAGCATCGTGATTAAACAGCATCGCCACGCCGCGCGATTGTTCGCATCCGCACTCATCCTTATATCTCTCCAATGCACCCTCTCCTTCGCACAACAAGGCGCACTTTTGGATCAGGGTGGCGCAATCTTCAACGTAAAAGCCTACGGAGCCACAGCCAACGGCACATCCGACGACACCGCCGCCATCCAGACCGCCATCGACGCCGCAACCAAGGCCCACGGCGGCATCGTCTACTTTCCCGCAGGCAGCTACACTCTAAACGGCACCCTCCACAACACCCGCGCCGACATCATCTCCCTCGTAGGCGCCGGAATGGCCAGCCGCCTCATCATCAGAAGCAAGCTCGGAATCTCGCTCGCCTCCACCGACCCTGTCATCTTCGACTCCGGATACCACAGTGGCCGAATCCAGTCGCTCTATATCCACTGTGCCGAGCAGACAAGCATCGCCGTCCAGATGACCGATATGATCAGCCCCCCCTCGTTAAGCGATCTCATCATCAGTCGTTGCGATCAGGGATTCGACATCATCAATAAAACTAGTTGGACCGAACGTCTTATCGCCAACAACATCACCGACTTCAATAACAATCATCTCTTCCACTACGACCAGAATCCCACTCTCAAGACCGACTCCTACGGCTACGGAACCTATCAAGGCATCTTCGTAAACAAAGGTCCCGGCCAGGACGTCTTCTACTTAACCGGAGGAGCCTATCTCTATCACAGCAGCTTCGTCGTCAAAGGCAACGTCGACGGCGATGCCAAAAACCCGGCCGCAATCTTCCGCATCCAGGGAGCGCCCGGCCAGCCCTGTCCAGCAGCGGCTTTCAACCTCATGGATATATCCGTCGAAGGTGGCTCCTACTCCGTGGTCAAGGCAAGCAACTCAGGATGTACCGGTGGATCCGCCGGCAACCCCCTCGTCAACGGAATCGGATTCATCAGTGCCGCCGGCTCCACCCCCGGAGAGAATGACTTCATCAGCGATCCCCAAAACGCCTCCTACCTCGCAGCAACCTTTACAGCCACCAACGCCCCCTCTGACTCAGTAAAGGCGAACAACGCAACCCCATCATCCAGGTGCTACGTTCAACCCACCAACGCAATCGCCGCAAACGCGATCGTAGGAACCTACGTAAGCGGAACAAACTGGCAAACCGTCACCGTCACCCACCCACTCACAGCCAACAAAGGCCAATACCAAATCTGGTGCACCCCATAAGCAATCTTCAGTCTGCGCAACCTCATTATCGAGGTACAACCCGGAAGGCCGCGGCTTCAGCCATGCCACAAGCCCCAATAAATAAATCAGAGGCGCGAGCTTAAGCCCGCGCCCCTTTGTCGTTAACCCGAAACCGGAAAGCTGCTTCGATAAATCGTTAAAAAGTAGCGATACAATTCCAACTCAATACGTTGCGCTGTCTTCTAGCCAGTTCCGGCAATTTAAACTCCAGGTGACTGAAAGGAGGAACGGCAAAATGCAATCACCAGAAGATAATGAAAGCAATCGTAACGACAGTCTTCAGCAGATAGCCACACTTCTTTTGGAGCACCGTTCCGGTAAAGCGGATTGGGGTGAAATCTCTCAACTTAACGGACAGCCGTGCCCAAAGAAACTCGCGAACAGGTTCTTATTATGTTGTCTGCTCGATTACCAAATGCCCTCTGACCGGGCTTGGGCCAACGGGTATCACTTGGTGATGGAAAGACTCGGTGATCCCGATGACTTGTGGCGTGCAATCACATCCTATCCGGAGGTGGACTGGAAGTTAAAACATGCGGAGTATCGGATCCACCGCTTTCCTAATGCCCATCATCGCTTGTGGAAGATCGGGAAACGTATTTGCGATGAATATGAAGGTGACGCTAGGCGCATCTGGGAAAGCAAAGAGCCTCGCGCAGTGCTCGAAAGACTGTGGAACATCGGCGCAGGCGACCAGCTATCGCGAATGATCGTTGGTGCTCTGCGAGACTCTGACCAAATAAAGGGCGTCGCCAGCGACGTCAAAGGCGATGTATATGTCTGCCGCGTGCTGGGACGCACCATAATAGGAAAGCCAACCGACGCAGAAACGGCAGTGAAACTAGCCCGAAAATTGCACCCTGCCGATCCATGGCAACTGGACTACTCACTTTGGGATATTGGCAGCCATTGGTGCAAGACACAACCAATCTGTTCGAAGTGCTATCTAGCGCCTCACTGCGCGTATGCTTTGGCTAGTCACAAGGAATCGGTAGTCCCGAAGCATTTCCAAAACCGCTGAGTTGTTACCGGGCTGGGTGGCCACTCATCAAATCATGTCAACGAATCGGGTACCCATCTATCGCGTCTTTTCGCGCGATGATTGGGTTCCACTTTGCCGAAGGCCGGAGTGCAGGCGCAGCCGGAACGACTGAATCGCCTTCTTCAACAGCGCCGACCAAACAATTCGAAAGCCCTAGCTGGCAGGCGGCAAAGAAACATCATCCGAAACAAAAGCATGCAATGCCTGCCCCTGTTTGATCTCCACATTCTTCCCGTGTTTGATCAAACCGATCGGTCCAAACAGCACCGTCAGGACCACCGTACTGGTCACGCCGCTCTCGCCCTCTTTACCCTTCGTGCCGCGCAGCCGGATCTTGGTGTCGCCCGCCTTCAGGTAGTCCAGCCGGATCGACAGGTCACCAGCCTTCCCCATCATCCCTGACTTGGAGGCCTTCGTCACCTCGCCCACCGCCGTTGCACCAGCCTTCGCCACCACCACATCGCCAACCTTCAGGTCGTCCACTAGCTTCAGCGTCACTGGATCGCCCTCGGCCGCAGTCTTCGAGCTCAAGTCCTGCGCAAACACCAGATTCACATCTTCGCCCTCACGCAGCTTGTACTTGCCTGAAGCATCCGGAGCATTGGCTGCGGGAGGGATGACTGGAGCTACGGCGCTGGCAGGAACTGGAGTCGCTGTGCCAGTTGTCGCAGGTGCGCCTGGTGCAGTAGTTGATTGCGCTTGTGGGGGATAAACAGTGTAAGCAGGCTTTGTTTGAGCTGCTAAAGATTCTGAAAAAACCAGGAGACATACAGACACGCAGGCGGCAAACGATCGAGTAGTCACAGAAATTCCTTCAAACTAGAGTGCGGGGAGTGGACGAAGTCTAGTCCGAGACGGTTTCCCCGGCAATACAATTCGGTGAGACGACAACAATATTGCCTTCTTCTGCACTGCCAACCAGCCATCTCCACCACCCCCATCCTCATCCACCCTAAGCAGAAGAACCCGGAAAGAGGAAGCATCCATGGCCGAACATCGCGACGCACCCAAAGCCCACGAACCCCACGCCCTCCACCAGGACCACGCCACCAAGGGCCCTCACAACCCCAAAGAGATCAACCCCAAAATGTCCTCCGACATCGCCTACTGGTCCAAAGAATTCGGAGTCACAGGCGACCAGCTCCACGCAGCCATCTGCGCCCACGGCACCCACGTCGAAAAGATCCGCGCCGCCCTCCGCCACCACAAACCCAGCTAACCCCCCGATCAAGGAGCCGGCGTCA
Source organism: uncultured Acidobacteriaceae bacterium (assembly GCA_963744125.1). Lineage (GTDB taxonomy): Bacteria > Acidobacteriota > Terriglobia > Terriglobales > Acidobacteriaceae > Edaphobacter. The sequence continues at coordinate 265,384 of CAVUSG010000001.1, forward strand.
ACCCATGCCGCAGCATCACCGCTCCAATCGCCTTAGGGTCAGGAGGCCCACCCGCCGCAGCCTTCAATACCTCCGCAATCTCCCGGAAATACTCCGGCCCCAGAATCCCGGGCGTAATAATCGCCAGCACCTTCGCACCCGCCGGGCTCACATTGTCGAACCGGTGCACCGCCCCCCGCCGAATGCAGAACGAATCCCCCGGCCCAATCTCAACCTTCTGCCCATCCACCGTGAAGCTCAGCACCCCCTCCAACCCATAGACCGTCTCCTCATACCCATCATGGCTATGCGCAATCGGCACCTTAGCCCCCGCCGCCACCGTAAACTCAAACATAGCCACCGAACCTCCAGGTCCAGCCCCACCCGACCCCGCACCCTCCACCAAAAACCGAATCCCCAACCCGCCAATCCGTATCTCTTCGCCCGCACCTGCCGCCATTGATAACTCCTTTCCCCTGAGAGCATACCTGAACAAAGCGCGCAGGCAATCACATATTAGCGCGCCCATCCCTCATCGTCGCCGAGATGGACATTCGGGCTAGCCACCGACCCGAATCTCCACCGTACCACCGCCCGCAGAGGCTCTCTTCACCCCGAGAAGGACGTTCTACTCGCTAGAAATATGCACCGTCTTGCAGGTTAATCTTGCAATTGTTTGCCTAAATGTCCTGTTTTCAACAGCCCCATGTGGCCCGGAAAATGCACTACACACCGTCGCTTGACCTGCAGGCGTCTCTGACGCTCCCTCCGGAGTGTTGGGTTTCGGAACCTCCCAGCAGCTTTCTTTTAGTCACTAAGAACCCGAAATTCTTACAGACAAGGAAAAGGTGCCATATGCCTCTAGTTCCAGGAAAGATCCTTCTCTCTTCCATGGCAGCAGCTGCTCTGCTGACCTTTGCGGCACCGGCAACCTCGCTTGCCGGTCCAATTCCAGCGGGATGGACATGCAGCGGTGCCTGCGGCTCTGACGGAGCCGACGGCGTCGTTACACTCTCCCCCACCGGCAACAGCTCTTACGAGTACGTCACCACCAACGGCGCAGGCAGCTCCACAGCCGTCCTTCCCGGAAAAACACCCACCCCAGGCGGGGAAACCGACGGTTCGGTTCTCACCACCAGCACCTTCGCGGCGACCGCAGGACAGGCGCTCCAGTTCTACTTCAACTTCGTAACCTCGGATGGCTCCTCCACCTACGCCGACTACGGCTGGGCTGAGCTCTTCAATGCGACGACTAACCTTCCCGCCGCGCTGCTCTTCACCGGCCAAACCGAGCCCAGCGGCAGCATCGTTCCGGGCGCGGGTCTGGCCGCGGCTGGGTTTACGCCCGTCGCCACCCTCACCCCGCCTTCCGTCCCAATCGTTCCCGGCGGACCGGTCTGGTCGCCCCTCGGAGGTTATTCAGGCGCATGCTTCGACGGGCCCGGCGAAGGCTGCGGTTACACCGGCTGGGTTCTTTCCACCTACGACATCGCATCCTCCGGAAACTACTACCTGGAGTTCGGTGCCACCAACTGGTCCGACACACTCTATGACACCGGATTGGCGGTCGATGGAGTTACCATCGGCGGACAACCCATCACTCCTCCTCCAGTCTCTGGCGTGACACCCGAACCCTCAACCCTGTTGCTGCTAGGCTCTGGCCTTCTCGGCCTCGCCGGCATCGCAAAACGCAAACTCTCGCGCTAAACCATCTTCACCCAAAAAGCCTGTGCTCAGCCTTAGCGACAGCTTCACCGTCGCTAAGGTTTGAGCAAACTCCGAACAATACTCAAACAGAAAGCCACCATCGGCGAAGACCAGACCCTCACCAGCCAATCCCTCGACCACTGGAACCACCGAACCCAGCCGTCCCCGAGCCCGCAACCCTCTCGCTCTTCGGAATGGGTCTCGCAGCCTACCCTTCGCTCGCCGAGCCCTAACCCGCAAACGCTAATCTTCCTGCTCCAGCAACGCCGCGGGTCCGGCAGAAAACCTCTGCCGGACCCGTTCTCTTTAAACCCCACTCAACTCACCCAGCCGAGTGCCGAAACACCACCGTATACAACAGCGCCACCGCCGACAGCGCCATCACCCCAAACGTCACCCACACAAACACCCGCGACCAAACCCCACCCCGCTGCCCCGCCAGAATCTCCTCACTCCCATTGATCCTCGCGATCAAATACAGCAACGGCACCGCCGCCACTCCATTGAACACCGCCGTAAACACCAGCGCCCTGAACGGATCGATCCCCACAAAATTCAGCAGCAGCCCAATCACCATCGAAACAATGATCACCCCATAGAACCCCTTCGCCTGCTTGAACTTCTTCGACAACCCCTCCTTCCACCCAAACGCCTCCGCCAGCGCATACGCCGCCGACCCCGCCAGCACCGGAATCCCCAGCAGCCCCAACCCCACCACCCCCACCGCAAACAAATCCTTCGCCACCTGCCCCGAGTTCGGAAACGACTGCACCAGCGGCTCCAGCGCCTTCGCCGCATCCGCCGCCGTATTGATCGTCTTCACTCCATGCGTGAACAACACCGTCGCCGTAGTAATGATGATGAACCACTGCGCCAGCTCCGCCGACACCATCCCCACCAGCGTATCGATCCGCATATCCCGGATAAACCTCCGCGGCAGCTTCGGCAACCCATCAGCCTTCCTCATCGGCATCCCCACCGCCCGCTCTTCTTCCACCTCCTCCGAAGCCTGCCAGAAAAACATATAAGGCGAGATCGAAGTCCCAAACACTCCCGTAATGATGAAGAAGAACGCAAACGTAAACTCGATATGCGGCACCACCGTCGCATACAGAATCTGCTTCCACGGCTGCTTCACAATAAAAGTCGTAGCCGGATAAGACAGCAACGCCAGCGCCAGCCACTTCAGCCACTTCGCATAAGTCTTATAAGTAACCACCACCTCCGACACCACCAGCAACAAAGTAGTCCCCACCGCCAGCACCCAGAACGGCACATTCACCACCAACTGCGCCGCCGCCGCCACCGCCCCAATATCCGCGCCAATATTGATCGTATTCGCCACCGCCACCAACACCACCACGCCAATCAAAATCTTCCGCGCATAGTGATCCTTGATGACGCCCGCCAACCCCTTACCCGTCACCGCCCCAATCCGCCCGCAAGCCTCCTGCACCGCCAGCAACAACGGCACCTGGTACAGCGCCGTCCACAACTGCCCAAACCCAAACTGCGCCCCCGTCTGCGAATAAGTAGCAATCCCCGAAGGATCATCATCCGCAGCCCCCGTAATCACCCCAGGCCCCAGCATCCGCAGGAACCGCATAAACCCATTCCCACGAGGCTTCTCAGACCCTCGCTCCGATCCCCGCCGCGCCGTCACACTCAAATCCGTCCCCCACTCCAGCAACTATAAGGTCAGATGCACAAACCGGTGAACCACCACAAACCGGGTGCCCCATCTTCGGCGCAGCTTCATCGCGCCTAAGGTGGGTGGACCACCACAAAACAAAATGAACCACCACAAAAGCCCGACCCCGAGATATAAACTCAACCCATGCCGCAAGGGTTAACCAGATACCAACAATAAGGCGACGACCACTTCATCACCTTCAGCTGCCACAACCGCAAACCCTACCTCAACACCCCTACCGCCCGCGACATCTTCGAACACTCCTTAGAATCGACCAGAAAGAGTTACAAATTCGAAGTCCTCGGTTACGTCATCATGCCCGAGCACGTCCACCTGCTCCTCAGCGAACCCGAAACCAAACCCCTCGCCACCGCCCTGCAGGCCCTCAAACTCTCCGTCTCAAAACTATCCACCCCAAAACCCTTCTGGCAGACCCGCTACTACGACTTCAACGTCTACACCCACGACAAGCGCGTCGAAAAGATCAAATACATGCACCGCAACCCCGTCACCCGCGGCCTCGTCGCCAACCCCGAAGACTGGCCCCACTCCAGCTACCGCCACTACCTCCTAAACGAACCCACCAAAATCCAAATCACCACCAACCTAAACCCAAAATAACCCACCCACCGAACCTGGTGAACCACCACCAAACTGGGTACCCATCTTCCACGAAGCCGGGCATTCCATCTTCCACCAACCCGGGTGAACCACCACAGGCGAACCATCTCCAACAAATCCGGGTACCCTATCTTCCACGGAACTGGGTGCCCCATCTTCGCGACAGTCCTATCGTCGCTAAGGTGGGTGAACCACCACCGAACCATGTGACCCACCACCAAACCGGGTACCCTATCTCACCACCGAACCGATGTGACCCACCACCAAACCGGGTACCCTATCTCACCGCCGAACCGATGTGACCCACCACAAAGTCGGGTGCCCCATCTTCGGCGCAGTCTCATCGCGCCTAAGGTGGGTGAACCGCCACCGAACCATGTGACCCACCACCAAACCGGGTACCTATCTCACCACCGAACCCATGTGACCCACCACAAAGTCGGGTGGGGACATTCAAATTACAAGTGCAACAAACTTTACTAATAAATCGAAAGAGATCGCCGCAGCCGTGCAGTGGGAAAGTGGGAAACGTTTTGTTTTCCATCTTTTCCACTGCATTCTTCTCCGTATCTCCTCTTCAATCTGAATGATGCGTTGTTGCACTTGGACCTTGAATCCGCCGTGCCCCATCTTCGGCGCAGTCTTATCGCGCCTAAGGTGGGCATCGGGCGAAGCCCGACCCGAACCACCTGAGGTACCACGAACCGGAAGGGCACGGTTTCAGTCCTGAGCGAAGTCGAACGGATGCCGTAAGAACTCCCCTAATATCAGAGGCGCGGGCTTAGCCCGCGTCTCTTTTTCCATCCCCAAACAACACCAACCACCAGCCCCATAATCAAACACCCACCATTAAGCACTTGCTTCTAGGTAGGCCAAGGCTTTAGCCCTGGCTATGCAGCCTTATCCCTCACAGACGAAACCAAACCCATCGGAAGACGGAACTTTGCTACAGTAAGCATCAACTATACGAAGTTCGAACGGAACGATTATGATCTGGAGCGCGACGATCGGATTTCTCGAACTGTTCGCACTCCCCGCTTTAGCGGCAATCATTGCAAACTACATATTTGCAGGAAAATCTAAGGCGCATAACTTGCGCATCGGTGCCATTATCGTGACGGCATATTGCGTAGCCTTTGCCGCCCAATATGTCCGCATCCGAACGGCTAGGCCTTCATCGTTGATAACAGGAGAGAATCTCTCCATAAAATTCCAACGTAATACTTCACAGCTGGTCCTGAGTTATGACCTACTAGTTTCGGGTGACTCTACATTAGGGTTCACACTAACCGATATGACGGGAATGATCACCGTCCCGAACCTCGCGGCCCTGCCTCACGCGAAAGAAAGTACAATTCCGTCTACGCTGGACAACACTCATGAGCAAGGGCAAATACGAGCGCAAACGTCGCGCCAAAGAGAAGGCACTGCAACATTCTAAGCAGGTTGGGATCATCCACGGCGAAATGCCAACCTCAAAAGGTCAACCAGAATCCGCCAAAAATTCCGAAGCCGAGAGACACGAAAAGGACGAGAGAAATATGCGACTTCGCGAAATCCCTAAACATAGCACCGTCACTGAACGCCTTCTTGTAGCCTTCACGTTCGCTCTCGCTCTACTCGGTTATTTCCAGATGGAAAACCTCTGGAAAGCCAACTTGACGTTAGCCGGAATGATGAGCGAGCTTGGCTACCGTTTGACTTTAGATGTAGACGAGACTAACTCCACCCAGATCACAGTGCTCGCCGGAAAAGACGTGGCTCTTCCAATGCGCCTCGACGAATACCGGAAAAACTCCGGCGAAAGATATTTGTGATAAAAATGTTCGTCGAAGCCCCCATTTTCTCTCAGGAGCCACGGCTGGAATGCGCCGAAAAAGATATTTCCTGTCCGAACAACTCCATTACCAGTGGCATCCTTTTCCCAACCGAACGCCGAAATTTTGCGGCCGTCAGGGTTTCGGTGGATGGAAAAAGCAGGACAGCCACCGAGACAGAAGCAAAGTATTGGCCAGAGGGCGGCGTCTACCTGGCCGTGTACGGAACTATCACTTATTACGACGTCTTTACGACACACCACACAACTAAATTTTGCTTCTGGTTGGGTGAACCCGGAAAGGAATACAACACACAGAGTTGTACTCAGTACAACTCTGCCAATTGATCCTAGCGGCGCCGGATGCCCCATTCATCGCGGCATCATGCGATGATTGGGTTCGACTCTGCCGAAGGCCGGAGTGGAGGCGTAGCCGGAACGACTGAATTATCGCCTTTGTTTTTATCCATTTACAGCCCCCCAAAACTTTTTTTCGCGAATTCCCTCAGCAAAATCGCGTGTCAAGCCCCCAAACCCACCAGAAAACCAATAACCCAAACCCCATCAACAAGATAAAACTTTCCCAAAAGTGATTTTTAGTTATGGTCAATCCTGTACAATTAAAGGAGAGATCAAGAAAGCCCCGGCAACTCGCCGGGGCTTTTTCTGTCCCTGACGCACGCATTGCCAGTAAGTCGTTTACTGGCACGAATTTAGCCGTAAGCCCCATGGTTGCACCTATTTAGCGAGGCCAATTTTGCTATCTATTGCAACCATTGGACTTTAACCACCAACCCCCCAGGGGGGTACCCCCCTGAAAAGCGGGAAAGGAGAACGAACTAAGTGCCAAAAGCCAGAGAAGCATCAGGGAAGGGAAGTGACCACAACGTAAGCAAAATCAATACTTTTGAGGCGTCACCCAATAGAATCAAAAATTTACAGTCAAGGTCCGGACCTAAACCTAATGTTTTGAAGAATTTGAACAAAACACGCGGGGGGAGGCTACTGCGCAGGCATCACCGCGCCAGCCTTAACCCACTGCTCAATCGTCGCAATATTCGCATCCGAGAGTTTCTCAGCCTTCTGCGGCATCGGCATCGGATCCTCCACCGGCCCCTCATGCCGAATCAGTCGAACCATCAGCGACTTCTTCGGATCCCCCGGCACCAGCACCGAACCATCCATGCCGCCCTTCAACATCCCGGCCCTGGTCTCGAGGCTCAGTCCGCCCTTATGGTTCCCGTTCCCATGGCACGCATAGCAGTTCGCCTTCAGAATCGGCAGAACCTTAGTCGTATAAAACTCCGGGCCTCGAAGCATCCACCTGCTGCTGCCCACCGACACGCAAACCCCATCCCACCGCCACAATAGCCGCAACACCCACCAAGACCCGCATCCTCACTCCCAGTTAATCAAAATCTATACGGAACCCGCTTCGCCACTTACACTGAAACTAGCACATCTCTAAAGTAGAACTTGCTCTGGCGTCTCCGCGCCTCCCAAAACACTATGCGTGCCAACGCCCCCATCACTGCCATTCTGGCGCTAGCCGCTCTGTCACTCTCGTCGACCCGGCTCCACGCCCACCCAACGCCCGTCCTACACAAGACCAACACCCAGTCTCCATCTGAGATCGCCGCCAAGAAGCACCCAAAGAAGAAGCCCGCCCCACCAGCCGCCAAGCCAAAAGCCAAACCCCACCGCAAGCACCGCGAGCCCGTCGACGACACCGACCTGCCCCTGCTCGTCCGCGTCCACACCCACACCACCTCCGCAAAGCCCGCCCCCAAAGCTCACGGAGCCGAAGCCCGCCCAGAAGGCCACCGCCTCCGACTTCCTCCGCGCCGCCACTGCTCCCGCCGCAAACCCCGACCCAGACACCGAAGCTCATCCAGAGCAGCCACGCCTCTCACCCCACCCCGCAGCGGCCACCCAAAGATCCGCCGTCTCAAAACCCACCTCCGTAGTAAGCGTCATCCGTCCTACACCCAGGCCACCCGCGCTGCCCACCGTAGAAGAAGAGGCCGCGACCCCGGTCATCCTGCCGTCGCTCTACAACAAGCGCGGCAAGCTCATCGTTCCCCACGCGCTCAAGGGCTCGCATGAGATCCTCCTCCATCAGAACGAGGTCGCCGACAGCGAGGGCCTCGACCGCATCCAGGACGACGAGGACATCCTCGATCTCCGCCGCCAAAGCCTCTTAGTCTCCATCCCGACCAGCCGCGCCCTCCTCGTGGATGAGCGCCTCCCAGAAGACCGCCGCTTCTGCCGTCCATGGGCCGCCAGGTTTCTCTCCACCATGGCCAGCGCTTACTACATCCGCTTTCACACGCCGCTGCAGGTCAACTCCGCCGTACGCACCGTCGAGTTCCAGCAGCAACTCCTCCGCACCAACGGCAACGCCGCACCCGCCGACGGTGATACCGCCTCACCCCACCTCACCGGACAGGCCATCGACATCGCCAAGCACGGCCTGACCCTCACCCAGATCGCATGGCTCCGAGCCTACCTGGAGCCGCTCATCCAGCAGAGCAAGATCGACGTCGAAGAGGAGTTCCAACAGGCCTGCTTCCACATCAGCGTCTACAAGAAATATCTCCCACCCACCCCACGACGCAACCTGGCCTCGACCCACCACGCCGAACCCACCACCCAAGACCCGGCACTCAACTGAGCTGCCCCCTCCCCCCACTAAATTGCGCAAAGTATTCAAAGTAGATGGTTTAGGTTCGGACCTTGTTGCGTGCAGGTCCAAAAAGTCTTATAAAGTGGGGGTTGATGGCTGCAAAGTATTCATAAATATATGTTTATGAGTTGGACGTTCGGCTGGGTTGTCAAAGACTACGATGATGCGAATCCGCCTGGGCGGTTTTTTGGCTGTAGTTCTATATACGCCAGTTGGGAAGTAGCGGTTCCCCAACCATCACCCGACTAGTCAGCTGTCAGCTATGCATACAACCGCAGAGAGCCCATCCCGCTCTTATCCCGCATTCATCCCCGTTCCTGCTTTTACACGAACAGGGCCCGCCCAACCCTACCGGGCATCATTCTTAAAGATCTGCTCAGCCAGGAAATTCTCCACCTTCGCCTGATCCCGCAGCATCTCGAAGTAAGCGCCCTTCAGGAGCTGCGACCGGCCATCATGCAACTGCTGCCGAATATTCTGCTGCACACGCGGATCATTGATCTCCCGCTGCCCAGCCGGCAACGTCTCCAGCAGCTCAAAGATCGCATACCCGCCGATGCGCTTAGGATTCCCCGGATCGGGAAACGTGATGATATCGGTAAACTGCTTCGGCTTCAGCTTCGTCACCGCAGCATAGACCGCGGGGTTGCTCCTCAGCTCCGACTCTCTCAGCAGACCCATATCGCCGCCATTCGAAGCATTCTGCGGGTTCTCCGAAAAGTTCATCGCAATCGTGCCGAAGTCTCCGCCGCTGTCCAGTTGATTCTTGATCGCCTGGATCTTCTTCTTGGCCTCGTCTTCGCTCGTCGCCTTGCTGCCTTGCAGGTTCACTGGCTGCGCGGAAGGAATGGTCGTCACCTGTATCTGTGCCAGGTGATACATCGTCTCCATCAGGTTGAAGTCGGCCTTGTGCTGGTTGTAGTAGTTGGTGACGTCGCTGTCCGTCACTGTGATCTTCGAGTTGATCTCTTTGTTCAGCAGCTTCTCCACCGTCAACTGCCGGTGCAGATCGTGCTTCACCTCGTCCAGCGTACGTTTGCTCTGCTTCAGCTTCTCCTGAAACTGCTCCTCCGTATAAGGAGCCTTCATCTCTGCAAGCTTCGCATCCACCTCTTCATTCGGAGCCGTCAGGTTCATCTTGGCCGCGCGCTGCTCGATAATCTCTTCCAGAATCAGGTCGTGCAGCAGGTTCAACCGCAAGGAATCCGCCTCTTCCTGCGACTGCGCTTGCGGCTGCTGCTGCTGGCCAATCTGATTGGCATACGCCTTATCCAGGTCGGCCTTCATGATGGCGTGGCCATTCACCGTCGCCACAATATCTGCGTTAGGAGTCTGCTTGCATCCCGCCACGGGCATCAGCATCGCCGCCAGCAGCAACGCTGCTCCCAACGACACAGTCACACTCATCACTCCACTCGTCTTCCTTGCCTGTATCGACGAGGTATTCTCTTTCATTGTCAGCACGCCTGGGATCTCCTGCATTCTTTCACTAATTGCCGGGCTTCTGGCCCGGGGTCGTCGTCGGAGTGGTGGAACTCGTCGGAGCTGCCGTTGGTGTAGGAACAAACGGCGGTGGTGGTGTCTGGCCCGCGGCCTTCAGCGCATCATCGACCATCCGGTAGACATACTCCATCGGCTGCGCGCCATCCAGCTTCTCTCCGTTGATAAAAAGCGTAGGCGTTGCATCGATATTCAGCGCCTCGCCCTCTTTTATCGACGCCTTCACCACAACATCGTCCTGCTTCGCGATACATGCAGCTAAAACTGCCGAGTCGACCTTCTGCCGCTTACCCTCGTCTATGGTCAGCGAATCCAGAGAAGCATTAGCCTTGGCTATGCTCTTATCATCTCCGCCCAGCTCGGCCGCGTGGAGATGAATATAGTCCACCAGCTTCCAATATCCCTCTGGACTCAAGCCAGCCAGGCAGGTCGAATCGATTGCCGCACGCATCGCCCAGGGGTGGATCTCCTGCAGCGGATAGTCGCGGTACACGATATGTACCTGGTCCCCATACCGCGCCGTGATCGCCGGAAACATCTGTGCATGCATCCTTGCGCAGAATGGGCATTCGAGATCATTGAAGACCACGATCGTCACCGGAGCATTCGCCGGCCCGCCACGCCCCGGACGGTTCGCCGCCGACACCGTATCCTTCGGGTCCTTGCTGATATCGAACTTGTTGAACTGTCCCAGCGTCTTCCCGTCCGTCGACAACAGGAACGCCAGCGGCTTGCTCGTCTTCCCGTTCGCGGAAAAAGTCACATCAATCGCGTCGAAGCCGGGCACTTCACTCTTTTGCCGAGGCCCCACGTGGATCTCATACTCGGGTGGCACCTGCGTCTTCGCCCGGATAAGAATCTCCACCCGGCGCGTCAGGTCTAACGAGAGCGGTTGCCCTGCCGGCGCCGGCGGCTGCGCATGGCAGCCAACCGCGACTAACGACAAAGCGAGTAAAAACAAGCGGAACTGCCTGGAAATAGAAAGCACAATACCTCGATTATCTCACGCAGAGTCCCGATAAACGCCCAAACCGCCGCCCTAAAACAGCCGTTCCGCCCGCCTCAGATTCCCTGCCGTACCTATATTTACCAGCGTAAAGTTGAACCGGTAGGCATTCTCATTCCTCACTGACCCCAGCTCATACTTCCTGTACTCCACGCTTAGCCCGCAGCAATCCCAGTTATAGGACGTCTGCACCGCCGCATACTGGATTGTTCCCAGCCTCAGGTCCAGCCCGACATTCGCCGCGACCCCCAACCCCCGCTTGCTCGGCGAACCATAGCCCGCCAGCAGCCGCATCTGGTTGAAATCCGACGTCGATGACGTAACCCCCTCCGAATACGACCGTCCCGGAGCGTTCAGCCGCGCATAGCTCAATCCTGAAAACCAGCGGTCAGCATGCACGTCGACCAGCACATTATTGGACGTAAACTTCTTCGCGCCGGTATCCAGGTCGAAGTCCCACTCCACATCCACATTCTCCGAAGCCCGCACTCGCATCCGCGACACCAGCGGCGAGATCGCCCGCGGTTCCGTCAAAAACGCAATCCCCGAAAAGCTCAGCGTCGTCTCCAGCACGTTCCGCCGTCCGTCGATCACTGCCCCGCCAAACGTCTGGTCGAAGAAGTGCTTCTGCCGCAACTCCCAGCTGAGCCACGCCCGTCCTTTGCACCGCGTTGCCGAAGGAACGTCCCCATCATCCTTCACCCGTTCCCCCAGCGCTCCCACCTCCGCATTCGTCAGCGACTTGCACGGCTTCTCTTCCTCCGTCCCTGGCCTCGGCCGTATGAACAACCGCTGCGTCACCCCATACTCCAGCTCATTCGTATCGCTCGCCACATCCACATCGTCGAACCGCAGTATGTTCAGGAAATTATCGATCCCCGCCACATACCGGTAGGTGATCTCCGGCTCCACCGTATGTTTGAAGTCGTGCCGCAGCAGGTTCCGCGCCCACCCCGAAGTAAACGTTCGCTCAATCACCGGAGGCCGTATATCCACCGACGCCTCGAAGTCGGCCCGGTTCACCGGGCTCGTGCTCTCCACCGGTGGCCCCAGCGTATACGGCGTCACCCGGCTCCGGCTATAGAAAGTCTCCCGCACCCCAACCGTGGGCCTGAAATTCCACCCCTTCCCTGACAGCGGATAGCTCAGAAATGGATGGAAATCGAACCGTTCGATAATCCCGCTGGTCGTAAAACCCGGCTCAGCCCTCTTCAACCCCGCTGCCGTGCTCTCCACATTCCAGTACAGCCCTGTATCCCCCACCTCATGCTCCGTCATGTCCAAATCCAGCGACGGGACATGCCAGATCTTCACCTCTTCTCCCGGAAGCGTCGCCGTCGGAACCAGCTTCAACCCCTGGTACCGGTCGAACCGCACCCCCGCCGCATACCCGTCCGACTCATGCACCCCATACGCAATCGACAATATGTCCGTCGACACCGCCTGGTTGAAGTTCTCCGTAAAAGCCTCGCGATACGGATACGAGCTCAGATACTCGAGGTCAGCCGCTACCCTCGTCTTCGCCACTCCATCCTCCGGCGAAAAGTCCTTCCGTCCCGACAACACCACGTCCTGCCCACCCTGGTTCACATACATCCCGCCGGTCACATACCCGCGGTCCTGCAGCCCGCTGTAACGCGACCTCAGGAAATCATTTCCCAGCCCCTTATATCGAAACTCCGCCGCAGTCTCCCATCCGCGCCGTGAGAAGTACTGCGCCCCCACCGTCATATCCGTGCTCCGGTTGATCGCCCAGTAGATCTGCTCTCCCAGCACCAGCCCCTTCGTCGAAGACTCGCCGATCACCGGCAGCAATATCCCGCTCTGCCGGTCCGAAGCATCCACCGGATGCGTCACATACGGCAGATATAACAGCGGCACATTCATCACTCTGAAAAAGCTGTTCGTTCCCCGCGCCTTCTCCTGATCCATCGTGAACTTATTCGCAAATAGCTGCCAGTCAGGATGCGGCAGTTGGCACGAAGTCACCGACCCGTTGTAAACCTCATACGCCTGCGGTCCCGTCTTCACCACCACCTTGCCCGTAAATAGAAACGGATTGCTGTTCGCGTAAACCAGCTTGCTCGCACTCTGCTTCAACCCCACCGAACCCGAGACATCATAGAACCGCCCCGTCTGCGTCTTCGTATTCAGAGTCCCATGACTCGCCGTAATGATCTCGTTGTTGGCTCCGCCCGTCATCTTCAGGTGACCGGTCGCCGTCACATCACCTGTCACCTTGTCATATTCAACATGGTCCGCCGCAATCTTCCGGTCGCCGTACGTCACCAGCACATCCCCATCCAGAATGTACTTGTCCCCCACCAGCGACTGCGGCCCCGAGCTCTCGATCGTCACCGGCATAGTATCGTCCGGGCCCGGCAACACCTTCGCCACCGGATACAGCAGCACGCTCGAACTCACCTGATCCGCACCCGGCCCATCCGGCAACCCAGCGGGGGCAGGTGCCTGACTAGGCACCTCTTGAGCAATCAACTGCGGATGACGAACCGCAAACCCCATGATAGTTATGAATAAGTAAACCGGGATCAGCATCCATCGAGAGCGTCGCAAGTGTGGTCGCACCCCGATTTGACCCTCGCAGGCGGTCTTTCGTTTCAGAGCTGCAAGATTCACCACGACCCGCCTGCAACAGTCATCAACCCGTTTGCACCAGTCACGCACCGTACTTGTTCCATCGTCAATTCGTAGCTCGCCCGGTTCATAACTCGTTAAACGTCCCACTCTTTCAGGCTAAACGATTTTGCACGCAACAGAATTAAGGTTTTCAGTACTATGAGCTCTGCGCAACTAGAACCACGACCCGAATTCCCCGACGACGACATCCTCGGCCCCGACCCCACGCTCTTCGCCCTCCAGGACCCCAAGGCTCTCAAGGAGCAGGTCGCCGCACGCCTCGCCGCCCACCGCGCCCGCCGCCAGCGAAAATCCCCCGCCCCGCTCGCGCCCACTCCCATCACCACGCCCTCGCGCGCCCGAACCGCCCGCATCGCCGCCACCGTAGCCGAGCGCTACGCTCACTCCGAGAGCTACCGCTCCTTCCTCGCCGCCGAAGCCGAATCCGCCATCCGCCAGGCCGAAGCCGCCGCCCACATCGCCGCCGTCAACGCCCTCGCCGTCACCGCCGCCCAGCTGGACCTCCTCGAAGAACTGGAACAGCTCCCCTCCACACAACCAAACACGGATAACCGATCGGGTGCTCCATCCCTCGCTTCTGAGCCACGGGTTACAGAACCCGCCACACCCAACCAACAACAAACAACCAGCAACCAGCAACCGACACTAACAGTCCGTCTCTACGAAGAACCGACCCCAACCATCAACCTGCAACCAACAACAAGCAACCGCCTCACCACCGATCACCTCGACCCCGAGACCGAACACGCCCTCGACGAAGAGATCGCCTACCGCCAATCCCCCACCTTCGCCGACCAGGTCCCACCCGCCGAGATCCCCGCCAACCTCCTCGAATTCCCCCGCCAGCTCGTCGCCGCCCGCCGCGCCCGCCCGCGCCTCGCCGAAGGCCCCCTCCGCGAAGACGAAGCCCCCGAACCCGCCTCCGCCCAGCTACGCATCTTCGAGGTCGAACCCACCCAGCTCTCGCCCGCTCCCGCCGTCGAATCCGCCGCGCCCGAGTGGACCTCCATCATGCTCGACGCCCAACCCGTCGTCGAACCCTCTCGCGAATCCACCCTCGTCCAGGCCGTCGAGCCCGAATACTTCGCCCCCAACGCCGCACCGCTCCTGCTCACCGCGCCCCTCGAACTCCGCATCATGGCCGCCGCCGTCGACACCTGCATCGTCCTCGCCGCACTCCTCAGCTGCTGCGCCGCCGCCATCTTCACCATCGGAGCGCCTCTCCAGCTGAACAGCGCCGCGCTGCCAAGCCTCTTCATCTCACACTTGAACCTCTCCGGCCCCAGCTTCCTGACAGGCCCCCTCACATTCCTCGCGCAGGCCATCCCCATCGCCATCGCCGGCACAGTGGCATTCCTCATCCTCACCACCCTCTATCAACTTCTCTTCTTCACCTTCTCCAACGCGACCCCCGGCATGAACTTCGCCCGCATCGGCCTCTGCACCTTTTCCGACGAAAACCCCACACGAGCCCAGATGCGCCGCCGAGCCCTAGCTTTCCTGCTCTCCGCCATCCCCCTCGGCCTCGGCCTGCTCTGGTCCTGGATAGACTCCGACCGCCTTGGCTGGCACGACCGCCTCTCCCGCATGTACCAGCGCAGCTATTAACCCCCACCACCAAATCCGGGTGCCCCATGTCAGACAGCTTCACGTCTGACGTGGGGTTACTCCCGACCAAAACCGGGTGCCCCATCTTCGCGACAGTTTTATCGTCGCTAAGGTGGGTGAAGCGCCACAAAGCCCATTCAAGAGCCCCACATTTCGCCGCCGCCTAAGACGAAAACAACTGCGTCAGATTCGTCAGCTTCAGCAACTCCGTGACCCGCGGCGTCAAGTTCACCAGCTTCAGCGTGCAGTACCCTTCATGCAGCGCCGACACCTTCAGCCCCACCAGCGTCCCCAACCCGGAGCTATCCAGATGATTCACGCCAGTCAGGTCGATCTCGATCACCCCACCCTGCGGGATCAACGGCTTCACAATCTCCTTCACCTCGCCCGATGTCTGGTTGTTCAACCGGCCATGACACAGCACCCTCGTCACTTTCACACCGTCTGCAACCGAACTCTCAACCTCACAACTAAAAGGCGCCTCTGACGTATTCGACACACTACCTCCCGCGCAATCGCTCTAGCGAGAAATGTAATCCCTGACCCGAAACCCCTATGTTAAATTCCGATGACAAGCGCCGGGTGCCTTTCTCCGCGTCCTCCGCGCATCTCCGCGCTCTCCGCGTCCGTCTCCGGAACTAATGCAGGTCCGGATAAACCCGGTAAGCTAACAACTCCGAATTAAACGAAGTCCCACTCAACCGCGAAGTCTTCAGCAGCACCTCGAAGTACGGAAACTCCGTGACATGCAGAGCACTCCGAAACTTCTCCAACTGCTCCTCCGACGCCAGAAACTCCGCCGCTGCATCCGTAGCATCCGAGTCCGTGCCCGCCAGAATAATCGCATTCCCCGTCCGGCTGGGATTCGGCAGATAAGCAATCACGCTATACCCCACCAGCGCATTCGCATCACGCTGCGCCGGGTACACCGCCAGCTCCCCCGGCTTCGGACTCCGGTTCCTCACGAACGCCTGCGTATGCTCGTCGTCGTAGTCTGTAATGAAGTTCATCTGCTCATCGAACAGATGGACCCACGGATTGGCCTTCTTCCCTCCCAGCAGAATCACGTTGTCGCTCTTGATCGAGTCCGCCACATAGTAGCGCGACAGCGTCAGCTCCCGCCGGTACGACACCGGAATCAGCGCCAGCATCTGCTGCGCCGCCCGAACCCCGCCAAACGTCACCAGGTTATGGTTCGCAATCTGGTCAAGATCCACCTTGCGATCCGCGCTGATATCCGAGGCCTGTATCTGCCGCATATAGTTGCGGCTCAGGTAGTCCCCCAGCGAGATCGGCCGCTGCGTAATATCCTCCACCACGCTCACCGAGTCATCCGGCAACACCACATCCGTCTGCTGGTGATACCTCAGGAAGTCATTCCAGAAGGCCGTAACCGCCGGCCGCCCCTGCCACGGGTTCAGCGACCTCCGCATCGCCCGGTTCTGCTGGAACAGCAACAAACACGCAGCCGCCAGCACAAGGCAAACCACCGCCCAAACAAAATGCCCTACCCTTACAGAACTCTTTCGCTCCGCGAACGCCGCCTCATGCGAGACGGAATCCGCCTGCTCATGCGTCTCAACCGCCACCCGCTCCCGGACCTCCGGCACCCGTCGATGAATAATCGGCTTATACCCACCCCGCGGTATCTCCAAAATCAACGACTCATGCGCCCCCTCGGAAGCGAAGTAAGCCTCAATCCGCTTCCTCAACTCGGTCGCATTCACCCGAACAATGTTGTCCTGGCTCCGGTCGTAGTTCGCCGGCCGCCCGAACACCTTGCTGCCGATCTCCTGCTCATGAATCTCCGGACACCCCTCCTTAAGAGACTGTCCCCCCACGTACAGCAGAAAATCGCGCAGCCGAGCCGACCGCCGGAACTGTGCACTGGAAGCCACACGCTCGATGAGCGCTCGCCGCTCCTCGATACTGGGCTCGTCCTGTGACAGCGGCTCGTCGACCACGCCATGTGCTCTAGAAAACATTAACCCTGCTTCGCGTTTAAGCACCGACAAGTCTAGCACGCAGACCCACGCCCATTCAGGTCACCCACTTTGGCCCATCCAAAACCCTTTTACCGTTAGAAGTTCACCCCGAAGCGCAGTCCACGTCTACATTGAGAGCCCGCAAAGCCATCTGCATCTAGTTGATTACAAAGAGTTAAATAATCGCCAAATCTCTCGCCAGCAATCAATCCTCCTAACAGCCTCCTTACGGTAAACCGCCAGCCCCTCTTCCGGTAAATTAACTTGCCCACCCCATACACGGTCGTCAGGATGATGCGACTCAAAAATAGGATTTCCCCGGTTGTTCAAACCGCCAGCGACAGGACCCTCAAGACTGAGTCCCGCCAGCGACGGCGGCCACAGTTCCCGTTTCAATTTTATGGAGGCTCTTGTGTACAAATTTTGTTCACCCCGCACCATCGCCCTCGCGCTGTTCCTCGCCGTCCTCGGCTGGACCATGCCCCTCGCCGCCCAGCAATACCTAGGAACTCTCAGCGGAAATGTAACCGATTCCACAGGCGCAAAGGTCGTCGGCGCCCAGGTCACCGCCACTGACATCACCACCAACTTCGTCACCAAGGTCGTCACCAACGGCTCAGGCGATTACTCCATCCCCTTCCTCACTCCCGACACCTACACCGTCACCATCGTGGCCAACGGCTTCCGCTCCGAGACCCGCACCGGCGTCACCCTCACCGCCGGTCAGAATCAGGCGACCGACTTCGCCCTCAAGCCCGGAACCCAGGCCCAGGAAGTCATCGTCACCGCGGACACCCAGTTACTCGACACCACCTCCGCCAACCTCGCCACCACCTTCTCCACCACCGAGGTCACCGATACCCCCAACGTCGGGCGCAACCCCTTCGTCCTCGCCTCCCTCGCAGCCGGAATCTATTCAAGCGAATACGCCCAGGCCAAGGCCAGCACCTTCACCAACCCCTTCAGCGGAGCCGCCGTGCAGATCGACTCCAACGGCGGCAGCGGCCATAACCGCCTGACCCTCGACGGTATCCCCGACGACCCCTCCGAGCGCTTCTCCGGCTCCAGCTACACCGGCTTCGTACCCTCCCCCGAGGCGGTGCAGGAAGTAAAAGTTCAAACCGCAGTCTATGACGCTCAGTACGGACACGGAAGCGGAGTCGTCACCAACTCAGTCCTCAGGGCCGGATCGAACGCCTATCACGGCTCCGCATACGACGTCTTCCGCAACACCTACATGAACGCCAACACCTACGAGCGCGTCCCCAACCAGAACTGCATCCCGCAGCCCGCCGGTGGATGCCAGGCCTCATGGACACCCCGCGGCAGCGATCAATGGCAGCAGCCCGGCGGCGTCCTCAGCGGTCCACTCACCATCCCCCACGTCTACAACGCAAAAGATAAGTCGTTCTTCATGGTCGCCTACGAGTACCTGCAGCTCCACCAGATTCTCCCCTATCAATCCCTCGTCCCACTGCCTGCCATGGCAAACGGCGACTTCTCCAGCCTCTGCTCCAACTTCGTCGCCGGAATATGCGCTCCCGGAGCAGGAATCCAGATCTACGATCCCACCTCCGTCACGACCGGAACCGGCAACCGCACGCCCTTCCTGGGCAACATAATTCCTACCCCAAGAATCAACGCAGCGGGCAAGTCGCTCCTGGGCTACTTCCCAGCGCCGAACAGCACCTTCAGCCCGACCGTCAACTACATCGCCTCTAAAACATCAGTGCCGAACCGGTACTACTCTTTCGTAACTCGCGTCGATCATCAGTTCTCCGACAAGCAACACCTCGACGCCACCTTCTTCAAAGCCGTCCTCCATCAGTTCGAGCCCAACGAAGGATTCCCCACCGCCATCGGCCCCACCGGCACTGGCTACACCGTCTACCGCAACAACGAAGGCGGCAGCATCGAAGACAGCTACGTCTTCTCGCCCACTCTCGTCATGAACGCGCGCTTCGGCGTCATCTATCACCCCTTCGGCCTGGTCTATCCCGGAAATACATTCAACCTCGCCAGCATCAACATCAATGGAACCAACCTGCCCTATCAATCGTTCCCCGGCACCTCGGCCACCGACAGCTACGCCGGCCTCTCCGCCGGCAACACCGGACAGGTCAGCGAAGATACCCTCGGTTCAACGTCTGTAATGGTTGCGAAGACGTTGCAGAAACACTCCCTGCGCTTCGGCTTTGAGGGCAACCTGAGCCGCTACAACGTGCAGAATCCCCAGAGCGGCATCGGAGTCTTCAACTTCAATCGCCAGTTCACCCAGCAGAACTCCAGCGGAGCCTCAGGCGCCAACTGTCCCGCTCCAAGCTGCTCCGTCGGCGGCGATCCAGCCTCCGGAAACGCTATCGCCTCAACACTCCTCGGATACGCCTCCAGCGGGACCTACGGCAACACCATCGCCTACGCCATGCAGCAAAAATACGTCGCCTTCTACGTGCAGGACGACTTCCGCGTAAACGCCAAGCTCACCATCAACGCCGGCCTCCGCTGGGACTATGAGTCGCCCTTCTCCGAGCGTTTCAACCGCCTCAACGCCGGCTTCTGCCTCACCTGCACCACCCCCGGCATCACCGGTCTGCCGGTCACCGGAGGCCTCACCTTCGTAGCCACCTCGGCCTCGCCCAGCCGCTACGCCGCTCCGCAAAAGTTCGCTAACTTCCAGCCGCGCTTAGGCGCCTCATATCAAATAACACCAAAGATCGTCGCCCGTGCCGGCGTCGGACTCATCTACTACAACACGCAGGACTCTCCGCTCAGTCAGGGATACAGCAACTCCACCTCCTACGTCTCCACCACCAACAGCGTCCTTCCCACGAACGCTCTCACCAATCCATGGCCCACCGGCGTCACGCTGCCCACCGGAAACACCCTGGGACTCGCAACCCAACTCGGTCAGGGCCTCACCTACCCCGATCCCAACTCCGTACAGCCGAAGATCTGGCAGTGGTCCACCAGCCTTCAGTTTCAACTGCCCTACCGGGCAACCCTCCAGGTTGCGTACGTTGGCGACATAGTCGGACAGCTTCCAATCAACAAGCAGATCGATGACCTGCCCGCATCCTTCATGGGCACGGCCGCAGCTCCCCTCAGCTCCGCGCAAATCGCAGTCCTCAACGCCAGCGTAGCGAATCCTCTTGTCGGTCAGTTGCCCGGATCATCCCTCAACGGAGCGACAGTACAGCAGTATCTGCTCAACGTGCCATACCCTCAATTCACCGGCGTTCAGGACAACTTCCAGCCGTACGGAGGACAGACCTACAACGCATTGCAGGTCACGGTGAACAAGCAGTTGTCGCATAACTTCATCGCTCAGGCCAACTTCACCTACTCCAGAATCATGGATACAACCGCATTCCTTAATCCTCAGGCGCCCGCTCCCTTCAAATTCCAGGACAACCAGCCCAACGTCTACGGCAACATCTGGGGCACCTATTACCTCCCAACGCTGCAGGGTAAGCCGGCCTGGGAACAGCTACCTCTCGGCGGATGGAAGATTCAGGGCGTTATGCGCTTCTTTGACGGCACCCTCATCAGCAATCCCGGCGCAAACGGCGGATCTCAGTACGGCACCAGCCTCGTCTACGCCCAGCTCCGTAACCCCAAGACCGCAACCCGTTCCTACACTCGCTTCTTCAACACATGCTGGGAGAACTCAGCCGGCGTCCTGCAATACACGACCGTCAGCGGCTCCGGAGCAATCACACCCGGCTGCGACAGCACCAACAACAACCTGCCCGCATTCCAGGCAGAACCCAGCTTCACCCTCAACAGCATCGGGCCGTACATAAATCTTCGCCAGTTGGTTCACCCCTTGGCGGACCTCTCCCTCTTCAAGACCTTCAAGATCCACGAGTCCCTCAACTTCGAAATCCGCGGCGAATTCTTCAACGTCTTCAACACTCCCAACTTCGGCGGCCCCGGCACCACCCCGGGCTCCTCAAGCTGGGGCTTCGTAACCCAGACCCAGGCCAACGACCCACGCCTCACCCAACTCACAGGACGACTCAACTTCTAACCCAGCAACCCAACCCGCGCTGTGAGGTCATACGACGGCCTCACAGCGCGTTTTTCATTCACTCCGATACCCCTCATCACCGTTACTCAAAATCACCGATACTCAGGAATACACCGATGGCCAGGCCCCTTCATCATCTCCACCGACATCTCGCCATCGCACTCCTCCCCGCAAGCCTCCTCGCGGCCGCAGCCCAAACCCCCAAAGCTCTAGCCCCACACCACCCCGCCGTCATCACCAAAGCCGATGACCCCATCCTGCGTGGCTTCCGCAACCCACCCCAGCCCGCTCTCCTGCGCACTTACTGGTGGTGGCTCAACGGCCACACCACCAAAGACACCATCACCCGCGACCTCACCGAGATGCAGCGCAAAGGCTACGGCGGAGTCCTCCTCGTCGACGCCGGCGGCGCCGATCAGAACGGCAACAACAACGTCCCCGCCGGCCCCCGGTTCGGCTCACCCGCCTGGACCGCCCTCTATCTCCACGCCCTCAAAGTAGCCAACCAACTCGGCCTCGAAGTCACCCTCAACATCACCAGCGGCTGGAACCTCGGCGGCCCCTGGGTCAAGCCCGAGAACGCCGCTAAGCTCCTCACCTGGTCCCGCACCACCATCACCCCCGGCACCACAACCCAAACCAAACTCGCCGCCCCACCTGAAACGAACTCCTACTACCGCCAGATCGCCGTCCTCGCCTATCCACTCGACCAAGGCCCCGCACTCCCGGGAACACCCGCCACAACACGCAAACCTCTAGCCAATCTCCGCTTCAGAAACGCCTCGGCAGAGATGAACTTCTCCATGCCCGACGCAACCAACCTCCTCTTCGATTCGAACCCATCCTCAACCCCCGATCAGGACGCCAACCTCGACCAGGTCCAGAACATCACCGCCCAAACCGACCCCGACGGCACCACACACTGGACCCCGCCTGCCAACTCCACCAAATCCTGGGAAATCCTCCGCATCGGCTACACCAGCTCCGACGCCCGCGTCTCCACCTCCAGCGATACATGGCAGGGTCTCTCCATCGACTACCTCGATCCCACCGCCCTCGACCTCTACTGGAACACCAACGTTCTCCCGCTCCTCACCGCCGCCAAACCCTACCTCGGCACCACCCTCAAATACCTCGCCACCGACTCATGGGAAGCCGGCGGCACCAACTGGACCCCCGCCTTCCGCGAAGAGTTCATCAAACGCCGCGGCTACGACCCCATCCCCTATCTCCCCATCGTCGCCGGAAGAATACTTGGGTCTGAAAATACGGCCGGCCGCGACCTCAGCATCCGCTTCTTAAACGATCTCCGCCGCACCGTAGCCGATCTCATCAACAATCACTACGACCACCTCGCAGCCCTCTCCAAACCCTTCGGCCTCGGCACCGAGTGCGAGTCCGGCGGTCCCCACGGCGCACCCTTCGACGGCCTCGAAACCTTCCGCTCTGCCGCCGTAGTCCAGACCGAATACTGGGCCATGTCCAAAGAACACCGCAGCGCCGACCAGGATCGCTTCTTCGTCAAAGAATCTGCCGCCGCCGCCCACATCTACGGCAAGCCGTTCGCCGCCGCCGAAGGCATGACCTCCATCGGCAACCAGTGGAACGAGTCCCTCGGCCTCAACCTGAAACCCTCCTTCGACCAGGCCCTCACCGAAGGCATGAACCGCCTCGTCTGGCACGAGTTCACCTCCTCGCCCCCCGAGCTCGGTGTCCCCGGACAGGAGTACTTCGCCGGCACCCACCTCAACCCCAACGTCACCTGGTGGCGCGACGCCGCAGCCTTCACCATCTACCTCAACCGCGCCCAGTTCCTCCTCCAGCAGGGCCAGCCCGTCAACGACGTCCTCTACTACTACGGCGACAACGTCCCCAACTTCGTCCGCCTCAAACGCGACGACCCCGCACAAGTCCTCCCCGGCTACGACTACGACGTCACCCCCACCGACGCCCTCCTCACCCGCATCGCCGCCACCACAGCCGACCTCCACACCCCCGAAGGCATCCACTACAAAGCCTTCGCGCTACCCAAATCCCGCATCCTGCCCCTCGCCGCACTCCAACTCGCACATCAATACCTCCAGTCCGGCGGAACCCTCATCGGCCTCCGCCCCATCCGCCCCCAGGGCATCATCTCCGACGCCGACATGAAGCAGTTCGCCGCCATCGCCGACCTCTGGACCCCCTGCGAACAATCCCCCACCCACCACACCACCATCGGCAAAGGCCAGCTCTTCTGCACCACCAACGCCCGCGAAGCCCTCCAAACCCTAAACATAGCCCCCGACGTCGAGTCCCCCAGCACATCCATCGACTACGTCCACCGCCACATTTCGACAACCATCGAAACAACAGTGGCGAATGAAGGAACCGACATATACTTCATCCGCAACACGCAACCAAAATTGTTACAAACCGCCATCACCCTCCGAATCGCCAACAAACAGCCCGAACTCCTAAACGCCGTCACCGGCGAAGCCACCACCACCCTCCTCTACACAGCAACAACCGACAACCGCACCACCCTCCCCCTAACCCTCGAACCCTACGGCTCCGTCTTCATCCTCTTCCGCCACCCCGCCGCCAGACACGTCACCAAACTCACCCAAAACGACCAAACCCTCTTCGACGCCACCACCAACAAGCTCCCACTAGCCCTCACCCTCACCGCCGAAGCCCTCCACACCCCAACCCCCGGCACCTACGACCTCACCTACAGCGACGCCACCACCAAACACCTCACCACCAATAACCAACCAGCAACCAGCAACCAGCAACTAACAACCTGGTCTCTCACCTTCCCACCCAACTGGGGCGCACCACCCTCCATCCACCTCACCACCCTCCAATCCTGGTCCGACTCCACCGACCCCGGCATCCGCTACTTCTCCGGAACCGCCGCCTACCACACCACCCTGCACCTCACCGCCGCCCAACTCCCCCACAGCCAGCAACTCTGGCTCTCCCTAGGCGAAGTCCACGAGGTAGCCGCCATCCGCATCAACGGCAAACCCGCCCAAACCCTCTGGAAGCAACCCTGGTCCCTACGCGCCGACCAACTCCTCCACCCCGGCGACAACACCATCGAAATCGAAGTCACCAACCTCTGGCCCAACCGCCTAATCGGCGACGCCCAATCCCCCACCGCCCACCACTACACCTGGACCAACATCACCACCTACACCAAATCCTCCCCCCTCCTACCCTCCGGCCTCCTCGGCCCCGTCACCCTCAACCCCATCTACACCATCCCCCTGAACTAAACCCCTAGCTAGAAATGGTCATCCTTCGCCTAATTAGAAATTGTCATCCTTCGCCGAAGGCGGAGGACCTGCTTCTGTCGTTGTCGTTGCCTCTTGGTACCCCAAGGCTTCAGCCTTGGGTCTCATAGACCAGCGAAACACCCGGGCTTTAGCCCCTGGGGTAGGCTCTCCGCCCAACCGACATCAACACGAAGCACCATCTATACTGTCCCCACCTTGCCCCTAACCCTCACCCTCGCCCTCCTACTAGCAACCCAAATCCAAACCACCCTACAAACCACCCTCGAAAAAACCCCCGCCACAGCAATAATCCTCGACGCCCAAACCGGCCAACTCCTAGCCTCAATAAAACCCGTAGAAGCAGCCCAACTCCAAACCCTACCCGGCTCCATCCTCAAACCCCTCTTCCTCGCCGAAGCCCTCCGCCAAAACGCCATCCAACCCACCACAAAAGTCTTCTGCCGCCGCGACCTGCACATCAACGGCCGCGACCTCCAGTGCACCCACCCGCAAAACAACATCACCTTCGACGCCGCCGAAGCCCTCGCCTACTCCTGCAACACCTACTTCGCCGACCTCGCCAAACGACTGTCCCCACAAACCCTGCAAGACACCGCCGCCCACTACGGACTAGGCCGAACCCCACACCTCTTCCCCAAAGAAACCGAAGGCACCCTAACCCCACCCCACACCACCGAAGAAAAACAACTCTTCGTCCTGGGCCTGGCCGGAATCACCGCCTCACCCGCCCAGATCGCCATCGCCTACAGCAAACTCTGGCGCGAACTAACCAACCCGCAACTCCAACCCGTCGCACAAGGCCTGCGCGACTCCGTCCAATTCGGCATGGCCCACAACGCCGCCCAGCAGGGAATCGACATCATCGGCAAAACCGGCACCGCCGCCGACCTCAACAACCCTCACTCCCACGGCTGGTTCGCCGGCATCGCCACCCTCCACAACCGCCCCATCGTCATCGTCATCTACCTCCCCAACGCCAACGGCGCCGACGCCGCCACCCTCGCCCACCACTTCCTCCAGGCCTACCAGCACGACCCAGCCAAATGACCCGCGCCCTCCTCATCGCGACACTCCTCACCCTAACCGCCACCGCGCAAACACGCGAACCAGAGAGCGCCGTAAACATCACAGTCCGCCTCTTCTCCACCCAATCAGTAAGCTCCCTCACCATCACTCCCCTAAGCCCCAACTCAACAATCAGCACCTGCCCCGCCTGCGTCCAAAAACCAATCCCCACCAAACTCCAAATAGACACCACCACCAAACCCCTAACCCTAGAAGGCACCCTCCGCATCACCGCCGGACCCGACAAACAAATCACCGCCGCCGGTCACTGGCAAATAACCCCCACCCCCACCGGCCTCAAGATCCTCCTAACCCTCCCCAGCGAGCGCTACGTCATCGCCGCCCTCACCGGCGAAGCCGCCCCCGACGAGCCACCGCAATCCCTCCGCGCCCTCGCCGTCGCCATCCGCACCTTCGCCCTCACCAACCTCAACCGCCACCACCCCGAAGCCTTCAACCTCTGCGACTCCACCCACTGCCAGGCCCTCCGCTTCACCACCCCGCGCCCCGAAGTCGAACAAGCCGTCCGCGACACCGCCGGCGAAACCCTCTGGTTCGGAAGCCAGCCCGGCAGCAGACGCGCCACCATCTACTACACCCAAAGCTGCGGCGGCCAAACCGAGTCCGCCTCCAACCTCTGGCCCACCGAGCACGAACCCTACCTCACCTCGCACCCCGACCCCTACTGCATCCGCCGCACTCCCGCCGCGTGGCACGCCCAGATCACCCTCGCCGAACTCGCCACCATCGCCCGCCAACAAAACTGGCACCTCCCCACCACCATCGAATCCATCCGCATAACCAAACGAACCCCCACCGGCCGAGCCCTCACTCTCGAACTAGCAGGCAAAGGCCAGACCGCCCAACTCTCCGCCTCCAGCCTCCACTTCGCCCTAGACCGCGAACTAGGCTGGAACCAGCTCCGCAGCGACTGGTACACCGTCACCCTCGCCAACGCCGCCCTCCACTTCGACGGCAAAGGCTACGGCCACGGAGTAGGCCTCTGCCAGACCGGCGCCCACGAGATGGCCACCGAAGGCCACACCTACCGCGAAATCCTCGCCTTCTACTTCCCCGGAACCCACACCGGAATCACCCCCACCGACCAGGGCTGGCTCGAAACCCAACACCCCAACTGGACCCTCCTAACCACACAACCCACCCCCCCACTCCCCCAACTAATAGACCAGGCCTGGACCAAAGCCCAATCCCTCTTCCCCCCACGAACCCCAACTCACCCCACCATCCAGCAACTCCCCACCACCGAACTCTTCCGCCAAACCACCTCCGAACCCGGCTGGGTCCGAGCCTCCACCCAGAGCACCCAAATCTACCTACAACCCCCCTCCATCCTCAACCAAAACGGCACCACCCAAAACACCCTCCTCCACGAACTCCTCCACGCCCTCATCGAACAAGAGTCCACCGATCGAGCCCCCCTATGGCTACGCGAAGGCCTCGCCGAAGCCCTCGCCAACCCAAACCCCACCAACCGCTCCACCAACAACTACCAACTACCAACTATCAACTCTCAACTAAACACCCGAACCAACCAGCAACAAGCCCGCGCCGCCCAACTCGAAGCCGCCCAAAAAGTCCACCACCTCATCGAACAATACGGCATCGCAACCGTAAGAACCTGGCTCCGCACGGGAATCCCTTCAGCCGCCATCCCAGCTCATAGCTGAAAGCTCACAGCTGATCGCTGACTATTAAACCGCCGTTGCATTTGCCGTTGCCTGTTCTTTTGTTTGTCATCCCGCAGGGATCTGCTTTGGTCGTTGCCGTTGTCTGTCCTTCCTCCACCCAACCACAAGCCCCGGTGCCCGACATCTGAGATGTGGGAACGTAAACCCTCAACCCAGGCGCCTTTGCCCTTCTCCGCGTCCTCCGCGCCCCTCCGCGCTCTCTGCGTCCGTCTTCCAAACCCCCGCCATTACAGGCGAATCCCCACCCCCAAACTATTTTTCACGCATTCACTCAGCAAAATCGCATGTCAAGCCCCCCAGCCTTACTAAAATCCAGTAACCCTAGCCTCATCAATAAGATAAAAGTTTCCCCAAAGTGATTTTTAGTTATGGTCAATCCTCTATAATTGAACTAGAGATCAGAAAAGCCCCGGCAACCGCCGGGGTTTTTTCTGTCCCTCGCACCGCCACCGCCAGTAAGTCGTTTACTGGCACGAATTTAGCTGTAAGCCCAATGGTTGCAGTAATTTAGCGAAGTCAATTTCGCTATCTATTGCAACCATTGGACTTTTAACCACCAACCCCCAGGGGGGTACCCCCGGAAAGGAGTCAATCCCGCAGATACCGGGCAGCCACAGCGATCACCAGGCACCAAAGCACCACATCCACCGTATAAGCCACACCAACCCGGCCCAACACGCTCAGCACCTGCCCCCGAACACTATGCCCAGGAGTCCAGTTCAGCAGCAGCCGCGTAATCCAAATCGCCCCCATCCCGGCGACCGCAGCCACAACCCAGTACCGCCACCGGCGATAGACGTAAACAACTCGCCGCCAACCCCGCACCCCCGAGGTCATCAACTCGATGGCCAACGGAAGCAGCAACGCAGCAATCACCAGCTGCAACACATCGTAAAAGCGGTCCTGAAGCTCCACCAGCCGCATATACGTAAAGCGGTAGCGCATCCCCGGCGACAGCTTCGAATTCCAATAACCCGCAAAAATCTCCTCATGGTCCCGCCCCACAGCAATCGGATGACTCAACCCCATCCAAACCAGCAGCACCGCAGCAAGAAAAACAGTACTAAGCCACATCGGAACCGCAGGAACCGAAAGACGAAGTCGACGAAACGTAACCGTAGTAAGCCACACAAACAACCAGGCAATCCCAATCGCCGAAACCATGGAGAACACGAATTGCCAAGTATGCGAATCAGGAATCTGCAGCCACAAAATCGCCAGCAGGATCACCACCGCGTTGCCGATCCACTGCAACCCAACCACGCGGCTCATCGCTGCACAACGATCACGACGCTCGCTCACGGCTTCACCTCCGTCGCAGCGTCCACCTGCAGATGCAGCGCATCGCTCGTAGCCTGCACATCCGGCTGATACATCGGCTCAACGTGCGCCGGACTGATCGAGAAGCTGCCCGGATTCACCACCTTCAACAGGTAGAACGACTCACGCCGCCCGCTGAAGTCGGTAGCGAAGATGGCAGCACGATCGTCATGGAACTCGCGCCGCGTATACCAGTACTCCCACTGCGACGGACGATCGAGGATCTTGTAAGAGTCCTCATGCTGCACGAACTCAGTACCAGCAGGAATCGGGTCCTCGATCATCAGGTACTTCGCCGGCGACCCGTTCACCGCCAGATGCACCGCCAGCGTATCCCCCGGCTGCACAGCGCCACGCAGCGGATCGAGCCGATACCCCACGGCGCCATCCTTCTGCGTAGCAACCAGCTTGTAGTAATCGCGAGTCAGATTCAGCGAAAGATTGCCCTTCTGATAAACGCTCGACTCGGTCGAATAAAACTTGCCCTGCACCGTCCAGTAAGCGCGGCCCGTTCCGCTCTTCACGACGCGAACCGTATTCCCTTGCGACTGCAACTTGTCCGCAGCAACATCAACCTGCAACGTAGCTCCGCTGGCCGCATCCGCAGCAGTAAAGTGCTTATGCCCAACCGAGCTGCCGTTCAGCAACACATCAGCATCGAAGTCCGCGGCCAGCTCCTGCGAAGCAGCCAGGTAATCGACCAGCCCGAACAGCACCATCGCAGTCTGCTCGGTCGAATACCAATAATCACCGCTGCGATTCAGCACCAGCCACTGCGCCGCCTGCCCCAGCAGCGGACTCTGTGGATCGGCACGCGTCAGGAATCGCAGCGCAAATGCAGTACTCTCAGCGTTGTTGTCGTAGTAGAGATCGAGCAGCGGGTTATACCCCGAAGGCCACGAAGCCAGCCCGCCGCTGTGGTCCGCCTTGCCCTCGAGCAGCGTAGCAATCTGCGCCGCGCGAGCATCCGAAACCTGCAGCATCGCCAGTCCGGTCATCGCGAGCCCCTCAGCAGAGAGGTCGTTCCGCCGCGACCAAAGAGTATCCAGCTGCCCTTTCACATTGGTGTTATTCGCCTGACTCAACGCGTAGACAACATAAGCGCGAAGATCAACGATCATCCGCGGATGCTGTGCCAACTGCTTCTGCAGATAGCCCACGCCGCCGAACATATGGGCCTGCGCCTTCGGATAACCAGCATGAGCAGCCTCAGCAAGTCCAGCAACAACGTACGCAGTCATGAACACCCGGCTGTCATCTTCCTTCCACCAGCCCCAACCGCCATCGTCATGCTGCAGATCAGCCAGACGCTCCAACCCCGCGTCCACCTTCAAATTCAAATCGGCTGGGTCGATCCGCCCAGTAAGATTCAGCTTCTTCAAAGTCTCAGCAACCACAATATTTGGAAGAAAACTCGACATCGTCTGCTCAGTGCACCCATAAGGAAACGTCGTAAGGTAATCAAGCGCCGAGAACATGCTTCCAGCAATCGAAGGACTAACCTCAACATGCAGGCTGTGCGAAGCCGCATCAGTCGAAGCCGGAAAACTAACCGCAGTATCTGCATGAGCAGAAGCATCACTCAACGCGCCAACACCGTTGATCGTCCGCGGAACACCAATCGCCTCAACAGGGAACGTAATCTCCAGCGCATCGGACTCCTCATTCGTCAGCGCCTTCGCCAACAGCTTCGCAGTCCCGATCTGCGAAGCGCGCACACGCCAAAGCACAGTTCCATCGCCCTTACTCGGAACAGTAATCTGCTGCGGTTCACCAGCAACCTTATCAACGCCAGCAATGTCGAGCGAGAGTTGGATCTGCTTCGCCTGATCCAGATAGTTATGCACGATCACCGGAATCGTAAGCTCATCGCCCTTGCGCATGAATCGCGGAGTTCCCATTCGCACGATGATGTTCTTCCGCACGATCACTCGGTTGATCGTCGATCCAGCCTTCGAGTCCGCAGTTACAGCACGTACCGTCGCGCGCCAGGTAGTAAGCGAGTCCGGAAACGTAAGGCTAACGCGAGCATGTCCTTCCGCATCCGTATGTACCGAAGGAGCCCAGAACGCAGTATCCGGAAACGCCTTGCGCACCTTCGGCTGAACGACGTCATTGCCTGGTTTCACCTGCGCCATCTGCGGTCGATAGCGCGCGCGTCGCTCCGCCAGCATCGGCGACTTGGTCCCAGCCTGTCCGCTGAAGTAGTACTGCAGCGAAGAGTCCACCGAAGCATACACATAGCGATCCGGATACAACTGCCTCACAATATCCCCACTCGAATCCGGATGAATCGAGTAGATAGCTTCGTCCACCACCCCGAAGCTGAAGTCCGCACTAACCGGTTTGCCCGCATAGTCGCGCGTCACAACGTCATACAACGCAGCCTGCTGCGGCTGAAACACCTGTTTCGCCGGAGTGATCTCCACCTGCAACTGCTCTTGAACCGGAGGTATCTTGATCTGCTTCGTAGCCTGATACATCTGGTCATCCTGCAGGAAGACCACGCTCAGCTCCAGGTTGGGCTGAGCATCCGCAGTAATAGGCAGATCGAAGGTCAGAGTCTTCCCATCCGAAAACAACACCTTCTTGAACTCCACCGAGTAACCAGTTGCAATCACCAGAGCATGGAAGTTCGCAACCTGCGACAGAATGCTGAGATGCGCAATATCGCCAGGCGCATAGGTCTTCTTGTCTGAGACGATCTGCACCGTGCGCGAATCCGCACCATACCAGTCCTGGTCCTTACCACCCATCACCCAAAGCCAGGTCGAGTCCGTAACCACACGATTCTCCGGAGTAGTCGCAGCAGCATCAACCTCCAGACTCCCACTCAACTGAGCCGGAAGACTCGCCTGCGCCTTGCCCGCAGCATCCGTAGTCACATCGGTCGCAGGTCCAGGCGTAGTCTCTGTCTTGCCATTCGACCAACGCCGCTGCACCAGCTGCAGATGCACCTTCGTCTGCACAGGCTTGCCGTAATAATCCACAGCAGCCACATTGAACAGCGCCGTCTCACCAATCCGAAACGCATAGCTAACAGGCTCCACATGAATCCTGAAGCTCCCATAAGTAGCAAGGAACCGCCCGCGTCCAGTGATCTCGCGATTAGCCTCATCCGTCACCGCCGCCTCAACGGTATAGTCCTGATCGAGCCGCCGTCGCGGGTCCTTGTCTACCTGCGTAGGAACGGTCACAGTCAACTTGCCATCCGCACCAAGTTGCCCAGTCTGCTCCGACTCCTGATCCGCGCCATAGCCGACCGAATCGTCGCCCGAGTTATCGCCAGAACCATCGTCACCCGCGCTCCCTCCACCGTCGCTGTCATCATCCCCCTCGTCCCACCAATAATGCGGAGAATGATAAACACGATACTTCACCTTCGCATTCGCAACCGGTTCGCCGAAGAAGTACCGCGAGTCGATTACCACCTTCATCGAGTCACCCTGCAACACGCGCGGCTTCGCGGCAGTCACTCGTACCTGATACTCCGGCTTGCGATACTCCTCGACACGAAACTCGCCGTTCACTCCACTGTCGGCGTCGCCGAGACGGATCGTGTAGTACCCCAACGATGCCGCAGCCGGCAGGACGACATCTCCAGCCACCGTTCCCACAGCACTGATGTCCATCTGCTTGTCGAAGACCGAGCGTCCCTGTTCGTCACTCACCACTACGTGGATCGACTGGCTCTTCGGCAACTCAAGATGGTTCTCGACCCGCTCCCGCAGCACCGCCTTCCAGTGGACCGTATGACCGGGCCGATAGACAGGCCGATCCGTGTACACATACGCAGCCCATCGACTCGTCTCCGACATAGAGAACGCGTAGCTCGCAGGTGTAACGATCGCCGTCTCGTTGCCCTTCGAAGCGATCACCCAGAAGTTGTCGCGCTCCTGCTTGGAACCAGCGACCTTCACCTCAGCAAGCCCATCGGCGTCCGTCGTCACCGTGCTGATCGCCTGCGTCCCAAACCCCGCTTTTACGGTGACTCCAGCAATCGGCCGCCCCGTATGTCGATCAACAACGAAGACCAGCACGCTGCCCGGCGTAGTGCGCGTCACCAGCGCCATATCGCCAACCACAATCAGCGTGTAAGCCTTGTAGTGACCATCCGTCGCCTCCACCAGATAGAGCCCAGCCGGCAGCGGATCGACCGGCAGATCCTGCGAGTCCGACACATAGGTCGGCGGCATCTCCTGCCGCCAGCGCGCCACCAACTGCTTATCGTTCAGCAGAGGAATCTGTGCGAACTGCGCCACTCCGACCAGCCTGCTTCGCCGCGCCAGGCTGCTCTGCTTCGCCCGAAACGCATCCCGCGAAGCATCCGAAAACTGCCCGCGAAAGAACTTACGCAACTCAAACCACAGATGATGCTTCCAGTCATGAAAGCGCTCGAGCCACGTACGCTCGTCGATCGTCTCCTTCGGCCCCCACGGCGAGCCGTTATCAAAGCTATGCAGCTCCTTCAGATTCGAGAGGAACTTCGCGGGATCATCCACGCGATAGACTCGAAACTCCAGTTCATCGACGTTGTGCGCATACAGGTGGATGTTTGGTTTCTCGTTCGGCGAAAATGTCCTGCTGCTGCTCAAACTGAAAGACACGGCTCCCGCCGCCAGCAAAGTGCAGGGACTCAGCAACACGAGCAGCACCGCCAACCCAATAGAGCGACGAAACTTCACTCGCCCTCGCGCAGAATGTTCCAGCGATAGACTCCCAGGAAGTTGGAGTTCCCCGGCACAGGACGCCACCGCAGGTCCGGATGATGCAGCAGATCCTCGGTAGAGACGCGCCTCACCTCGCCTTTCTCTTTGCCGATCGGTCCTGTGTCGTAGACCACCCAATCCGCATTGTCTCCCGTAACAATCATCGAATGATACGGCGAATTCTGTTCCAATTGTCGATAAAAAAAAGGTCGCCCCGCCGCGCCGTCCGAATGTCGCGGCTGACGAAATGGGTATTGCGCTGCATTAGTGTGCGGGCGTCTGCAAACTGGGCAAAGCTACCGTCGTTCAAATCGCTCGGCTCAAACCTCCCTGGCGTTATCCGGAATAAGGCCGCCCCCAACGGCGTCTGCGGATAGTGATACTGACGGAGCGACGGCCCCGGCACCCTCTCCACCCACTGCGAGTCGTGGATCCACCGATCGTCATGGTTCCGCAGCGCCTCTCGGTACGCATAACGCAACAGTGCCGAACAGTCATTGATCTCCGCTGGAACCCTTTCCGGAGGCAGATCCGCCACTGCCTCCGCAATCGCCGCAAGCCAAGCCCGAAACGCCTGCCGGTCGGCGCCATCATGCAGCCGCAGAAAATCCGGAGTCCCATCCCCATAGCCATCCGTCGGATCCAAAACGAACCGTATCCGCACCCCTGCGGTCCTGCCTCCCCCAGTAAGGCGAAACTCCTGTTCCGAAGGCATCACCGGAGAGATCAGCCAGCCGTTGACGCCATCTTTCCCAACTGGCACCAGCCGTAGATCCTTCACGCGACCGCTATCATCCACGGCCAGCAAAGGAGAGCCCCCGGTCCCCCGCACCGCAAAAGCTTTGTGCTCACGACCATCCGCCGGCAGAGTTGCCTCACCCGGTTCCACCACCAGCCTGCCCGCCTTCCCACCGCTGCACCCCACCGCCAACAGCATCGCGAAACAAGACATCCGCAGCACCGGTGCCTTGCCGCATCGAAATTTCCGCCCCCTCCAGACACTACCGTCACCGGACACCGGACCTCCAGTTCACGCTCAAAATCTGCGGAGAACTATCCTACTAGAGAGCAGCCCAGACCTCTTAGCGCCTCGCCGCGAAACTCTCCGACACGTCCATCCGTCTATTAAATGAGGTCTTTCCGTCCTTGATAACCTTGCCGCATCTCTCTCCCCAACAAAGCGGACCGA
This sequence comes from uncultured Acidobacteriaceae bacterium, assembly GCA_963744125.1. Classification (GTDB taxonomy): domain Bacteria; phylum Acidobacteriota; class Terriglobia; order Terriglobales; family Acidobacteriaceae; genus Edaphobacter. Next base: position 299,949 of record CAVUSG010000001.1, read on the forward strand.
GCAATCCACAGCTATAATCCAATTAAAGATGGAGCTATTTCTCAATCTCGTATGGCTGGCGCTCTCTGTGTCACTCGTAGCGGGTTACCTCGTGTTTGCTCCGGCCCCTTTAAAGAGCCGAAAAGTCACTGCAATTATCGCGCTTGTCCTGCTCATCTTTGTGCTTCTCCCCGTCATCTCCATGACCGATGATCTGGCCGCGATTAACAATCCCGCCGAGACTGACCACCTATTTCGACGCGACAGAGCTCCCCTCCTCCTGCACTCCGACGTCGCTGTCGTAGCCGTCGTTCCGTTACTGATCGACATCTTTGCCATCGCCGTCGCACTGACCTCCGGCGAAAAGCTCCAGCTCTTCTCTCTATCCAGCGTTCTGCTTGATGGCGCAGTGCGTGCCTTGGGAGTGCGCCCTCCTCCCTCAGTCTCCGCGCACGCTGCTTAGTCCTGGGCTATCCGCCCATTCCCTAACTCCCCAAATATCTCTAAGACGGCACATCCATGCGAATTCTCAGTGCGCTTGTCGCGGCACTCCTTGTATTGGGACACACCGCCCTCGCCCAGACGCCCGTCCCGACTGCTCCCATCACGATGCAGCAGGCGGTTGATCTTGCGCTCGCGAACAACCCTGCCATCCTTTCTGCAGCCCAGCATCTGGCAGCAGTCAAGGCCACCGAGGTCACCGCCGGTCTCCGCCAGAACCCCACACTGACCTTCCTTGGGCAGGACGTTACGTTGGGGGACGACAATCCTAGCGGCAACCCTTATTTCTACTCCGCCAACATCGCACGTGTCTTCGAACGGGGGGAGAAGCGCCGCTGGCGGCTCGACATCGCAAACAACACCTACGCGGTCACTGAGAGCCAGTTTCACGACCAGCAGCGCCAACTCGTCCTCAACGTCCGTCAGGCCTTCACCAACCTCCTTGTCGCCAAGCAGGCTCTCGCTATCGCCCAGGAAAACCTCGACGATTACCGCAAGACGATCAACCTGAGCCAGGCCCGCCTCGACGCCGGAGACATCACCCGCACCGACTTCGAACGCATCGACCTGCAGCTTGCCCAGTTCGAGTCCGACTTTGACGCAGCCACACTGAATCTTCAACAGCAGAGCACGCAGTTGCAGACGCTCTTCGGCGTGGCTCATCCCACCGCGACGACTGATGTCGTAGGCACGCTCGATCTGCCTTCGATTCCGCTGACGCAGGCAGACGCCGAGCAAAAAGCCATCGCCGCGCGGCCGGACCTCCAGGCGGCCCGCCAGAACGTCGACGTGGCGAAGGGGGGCGTCAACTTCGCCAAAGCCAATGGAACAACCGACCCGACAGTAACGGCTGAGTATGAGCGCAGCGGCTTTCAAAATACCTTCGGCGCAAGCGTATCGATTCCACTGCGCATCTTCGACCGCAACCAGGGCGAGAAGGAGCGCACGCGCTACGAGTTGACATCCAGCCAGCTGGCAGTAACCGCTGCACAGAATCAGGTCGTCTCCGATGTGGACCAGGCCTATCTCGCACTGCAGACGGCGCTGGTGCAGGCAAAGCGCTATAAAGACCACTATCTCGACGAAGCCGGCCGCGTCCGCGATAACCTCCAGTTCAGCTATCGCAACGGAAACTCCACGCTGCTCGACTACCTCGACGCCCTTCGCGACTACCGCTCAATCCATCTCAACAGCCTCAACGCAGACGCCCAGGTCTGGCTTGCCATTCACCAGCTCAGCTACGTCACAGCGACGGACATCATCCCATGAAAATACCTGCTCATCTTCTGGCACTTTCCCTCGCTGTCACGTCTCTCGTGGCGTGCAAGCAATCTGGCCCCGCCACCGAGCCCACCCCTCAGGCCCCGCCCGAGACCATGGTCGTGCACCTTCAATCCGGCGTCGATTATCTCGACATCCCGGCACATGTCACCCCTGACCCCTCCCACGTCGTCCGCATCTTCCCGCCGCTCGCCGGCAGAATCTTCGACTTCAAGGTCCTCCCCGGCCAGGAGGTACAAAAAGGCCAGGCCATCGCCACCCTCCAGAGCGCAGACATCGCACAGGCCCGCTCCGACTTCGAAAAGGCGAAGATCGAAGTCCTCCGCGCCGATCGCGCTCTCCAGCGCGGCACCCTGCTCCTCCAGCACGACGTCCTCTCACAGGCCGACTATTACGAGCTCGAAGCTACCGACAAAGACGCCCACTCCGAGCTCGAGCGCTCCCGCCAGCGCATCCAGGAGTACGGCTTCTCCGAGGACGGCGTCTCTGATACCGTCCCCATCCGCGCCCCCATCTCCGGAGTCGTGCTCGACATCGGCACCGCCAACGGCGAGCTGCAGCGCTCCCTCGATAACGCAACTACCATCGCCACCATCGCCAATCTCGACACGGTATGGGTCGTCGGCGACGTCTTCGAGCGCGACCTCAACACCCTCAAAGATGGCCGCCCCGTCACCATCCTCATTCCCGCCTACCCTGATCTCAGCCTCACCGGCCGCGTCGCAAACCTCTCTGACGCCCTCGATCCCACGACCCACACCCTGAAGCTCCGCGTCGTCCTCAACAACCCCGGCCACAAGCTCAAGGCCGACATGTTCGCCACCATTCGGGTCGCGGGTGCTTCTCACGAATTCTTCCTGCTACCCGCAACAGCCATCTTCTACGAAGGAGACAAGACCTACGTCTTCGTCGCTGACTCTTCCGGCAAGTTCGATAAGCGCGCCGTCGTAGTCGGCCGCACCGTAACCACAGGCACCACAAAAAATATCGAAGTCACCAGCGGCCTCAACGACGGCGACAAAGTCATCACGGTCGGCAGCGCTCTGCTGCGGCCTGTGAGCGGAGACTAATCATGCAAGCTCTCATCCGCTCTCTTATTCGTTATCGCGCGATCGTCCTCATCATATTCTTTGTGATGCTAGCGGCTGGAATCTTCGCGCTCACGCGTCTCGATATCGAGGCCTACCCCGATCCCTCGCCACCGCTCGTCGAAGTCATCACCCAGAATCCATCCTGGTCGGCCGAAGAGATGGAGCAGCAGGTTACAGTCCCCATCGAGACCATCCTCAGTGGTGTCCCGCACCTCGAACAAGTCCGCTCCATCTCCATCTTCGGACTCTCCGACGTCAAGCTCTACTTCAAATTCGGCAGCGATGCCTTCCGCGATAAACAGGAAGTCCTCAATCGCCTCCAGACCCTGACCCTTCCCAACAACCTGCAGCCGCAGCTCTCCCCCTGGTCACCCATCGGCGAAATCTATCGCTATCAGCTCGTCGGTCCCGGCTACACCCTCAACGAAATCAAGGCTACCCAGGACTGGCTCGTCACCCGTCAGATCAAACAGGTCCCCGGCATCATCGACGTCACCACCTTCGGCGGCACCACGCGTCAGTACCAGGTCGAGCCCGATCCCAACAAGCTCCTCGCCTACGGTGTAACCCTCACTCAGCTCGTCACCGCCATCCAGTCCAGCAACGCCAACGCCGGCGGCAACTATCTCACTCTCGGCAACCAAAGCGTCAACGTCCGCGCCATCGGACAGGTTCACAACGAAACCGACATCGCCGCAATCGTCGTAGCAGAAAAGAACGGCGCTCCAATTAAGGTCGCAGACGTCGCCAAAGTAAGGGAAGGATTTCAACCCCGCTTCGGTCAGGTCGGCGCCGACAAGGAGAACGACGTCGTCATCGGCATCGTCCTCCTCCAAAAAGACGAAGAATCTCTTCCCGCCCTCAAAGGTCTCAAGAAAAAAATCTACGATCTGAACCACGGAAGCCTGCTGCCTCCCGGCATGCAAATCAAAACCCTCTACGATCGAACCTTGCTCATCAACAACACCACCGACACCGTCTGGCACGTTGTGATCGCCGGTATCACCCTGGTCACACTGGTGTTGCTGGTTATGCTTGGCGACCCTCGCATCACTTTCATCGCCGCCGTCACCATCCCATTCGCCGCACTGTTCGCCTTCGGCATGATGGTACTCACCGGCCGTTCCGCAAACCTCATCTCCATTGGCGCCATCGACTTCGGCATCCTCGTCGACTCGTCCATCATCGTGCTGGAGAGCATCTATCGAAAACTCTCCCGCCGCATCCAGGGCGAGCCCATTCGCGACCTCATCGTCGAAGGCGTCACCGAAGCATCGCGCCCCGTACTCTTCTCCACCGCCATCATCCTCGTCGCCTTCATTCCGCTCTTCACCATGCAGGGAGTCGCAGGCCAGATCTTCTCGCCGATGTCCGTCACCTACGGCTTCGCACTCTGCGGCGCGCTCATCTTCGCCCTCATCTTCGCGCCCGTGCTCGGATACATGACCGCGCCCGAGGAACACAAAGGCGGCACCGGAGAGACTTTCGTCAGTGCATGGCTCCGCAAGCACTATCACCACCTGCTCGGACGCTCGCTCCGCCACACCTGGGTCACCTGGATCGCCGCCGCCTGCGTCCTGATTATTGGCGTCGGCTCCTTCATCACCGTCGGTGGCGAATTCATGCCGCCGCTTGAAGAAGGCAACCTCTGGATCCGCGCCACCCTCCCACAGGACATCTCCTTCGAGACCGCCGCCGACCTCGCCAACAAACTCCGCGCCACCATCGCGCAATCGCCCGAAGTCACCCAGACCGTCTCGCAGATGGGACGTCCCGACGACGGCACCGACGTAAGCACCTTCAACAACATCGAGATCTCCGTCTCCCTCAAACCCGCCGCCCAATGGAGACCCCACCTCACCAAGCCTGAACTCATCAAGGAGATGAACGACCGCCTCTCCCAATACCCGGGCATGGACCTCAACTTCTCGCAAAACATTCAGGACAACGTCGAAGAAGCAATGTCCGGTGTCAAAGGCGAGAACTCCATCAAGCTCTTCGGCGACGACTTCGACACCCTCACCTCGCTCGCCAACAAAATTCAGGAGACCATCACCACCATCCCCGGGGTCGCCGACGTCGGCGTCTTCAAAGTCGGCGGCCAGCCCTCGCTCATCATCCAGATTGACCGTGCCAAAGCCGCGCGCTACGGCATCCTCTCCAACGACGTCAACGCCGCCATCCAGGCCGCCATCGGCGGAGCCCCAATCTCGCAGGTCATTCAAGGCGACCGCCGCTTCGACCTCACCGTCCGCTACCCCGAGAGCAGCCGCAGTAACCCCGACGCCGTCCGCAACATCCTCATCCCCGCCGCCGACGGCTCCCTCGTCCCGCTCGGACAAGTCGCCGACATCTCCATCCGCGAAGGCAGCTTCATGATCTATCGCGAAGACGGCCGCCGCTACATCCCCATCAAGTTCAGCGTACGCGGCCGCGATCTCGCCACCACCACAACCGAGCTACAGGCTAAGCTCGCCAAAACCCTGACCCTACCCACCGGCTACAACTACACCCTCGCCGGAGAGTTCGACTCGTTGCAGAAAGAGCAGCACCGCCTCGCCGTCATCATCCCCATCTCACTCGCCATCATCCTCGTCCTGCTCTACATTCAGTTCCACACCTGGCGCGACGCCCTCATCATCATCGCCATCCTCCCCTTCGCCGAAGTCGGCGGAGCCGTATCACTCCTGCTCACCCACACCGCCTTCAGTATCTCCGCCGCCGTGGGCTTCACGTCGCTCACCGGAGTGGCCACGCTCGCCTCCGTAGTCTTCATGTCAGGGGTCCGCCGCGCCCAGCGCGAAAACGGCCCCGTCGAAGGCCTGCAGGACGGATGCGTCGACGAGATGCGCCCCGTCGTGATGGCCTGCCTGGCAGCCATGCTCGGCCTGCTTCCTGCCGCGCTGTCTCAAGGCATCGGCGCGCAGGCCCAACAGCCTCTAGCCCGCGTAGTAGTTGGAGGAATGTTCACCACTATCCTCGCCGTCCTCTTCGTCCTTCCCCTCCTGCTGCGCCAGAAACCATCCGCAACAACAGCAGCCGCGAGCAACGTCGAAGACTAGCCTGCTGGAGCCAAAAATCCTAAAGCAGCACGATCGAGAGCCACCCTCCCGATCGTGCTCCCCCAGACACAATGTGTGTCACACAACACTCCCGCTCGCATAGTTCCCGCCCGGCAACCACAGTTATTTCAATAACCTAAGCTTAGGAACGCCACCTGCATTCTTGCTATCCAGACGGATATCAAGGACGCAATCATGCTATTTCCAACGGTCGAATTTGCCCTCTTCTTCCTAATCGTCCTTGCGGCCGCATGGACCCTCTACCGCTACGTCACGATCCACAAAACCTTCCTGCTGTTAGCCAGCTACCTCTTCTACGGCTTCTGGAACTGGCACTACGTCCCACTGCTTCTGCTGATCTCCGTCTTCAGCGCCCTGGTCGCACAGCAGATTCAACGCAGCACGATACCCACCGTACGAAAGACCTGGCTTGTAGTCGGAGTAGTCGTCTGTCTCACGGCGCTTGTGTATTACAAATACACCGGCTTCCTCCTCACAACGCTCCTCAACCTCCGCCCAAACCACATGCACACAGCGCGGCCGCTGCCCGCATGGCTCGGCACCGCAACCCCCATGCTGCCGCTGGGAATCTCCTTCTTCGTCTTCCACGCCATCTCTCTGATGGCTGACGTCTACCGCAACAAGCTCAAACAGCCGGTCCAAATGCTGGACGCTCTCTTATACGTAGCATTCTTCCCCCAGTTGATCGCCGGACCAATCCTGAAAGCATCATCCTTCATGCCGCAGCTACGGAGCCCGAGAAATCCACGCGCCCTCCGCGTGAATCGCGCGATAATGCTGATCGTCGCTGGCCTCTTCAAGAAAGTTGTCATCTCCAATCTCCTGGCAACGCGTCTCGTGGAACCCGTCTTCGCCTCACCGCAAAGCTTCAGCGGAGCGGACATCGCACTGGCCGTCTACGGCTATGCCGCACAGATCTACTGTGACTTCTCCGGATATACCAGCATCGCAATCGGCTGTGCCCTATTGCTTGGATATCGCTTCCCGCGCAACTTCGACGCACCGTATACAGCCACCACGCCGCAGGACTTCTGGCGCCGCTGGCACATCTCGCTCTCAAGCTGGCTGCGGAATTACCTCTACATCCCGCTCGGTGGATCGCGAAGCGGACCAGTGCGAACCTGCCTCAACCTGATGATCACCATGTTGCTCGGCGGACTCTGGCACGGAGCCGCCTGGACATTCGTCATCTGGGGCGCACTGCACGGCCTCTATCTGATTGCACATCGCATCTGGAGCGCGGTCCCGTGGCAGCCTATCCTCCGCCTGCGCCAAACGACCGCATGGCTCTGGACCTCGCGCCTGCTGCTCTTCCATGCAATCTGCTTTGGATGGATCTTCTTCCGTTCGCCAACCTTCGGCATCGCGTGGACTGTCATTCGCAGACTCCACGTTCACGGCCCGGCAACCTTAGCCACCACGCCCGTCGTACTGATGCTGATGCTGGGCCTGCTGAGTCAGTTCCGCCCGCAACGCTGGCTCACCGCACTCGAAGCCGAACTCGGCAGATGGCCGGCAGTGATCCGCGGAGCCGCACTGGCCGCAGCCATCTTCGCCATCGAAGTCCTCGGCCCGACCGGCGTCGCGCCCTTTATCTACTTCCAATTCTGACGGAGCATCGCGATGCGCATTCCCGGAGTCCTCAATACAACACGGCAACTCGCAGAAGTAGTCATCGGATCACTGGTAACGATCCTTCTGCTCGAGTCGGGCGGCCTAACAGTGTGGGCGAAACGGCTGGACGTCGGCGCAGGCCGAACCGAAGCAGTCCGCACAACGTCGACACTGCACAAACACCTGCAGCCGCTAGGCATCGAAAACCTCCGGGAAAATGTATTAGTTAGCCTGGAAAAAACTGGCTGGTCAGACGACCCCGCATCCATGCCGTCGATACTTCCTTCATTGATAAAGACGGGCTCCAGCAAACTGTCGCTCGCCTGCAACGTCGCTCCTTCAACACCATCGTCAGTTCGCAAAGCAACACCTCCGCTCATATCGGCCGTGCCACAGAAGATCACCCTCACTCCACTCCCTCCACTACCAACCGGCAAGACCCGCGTCGTAGCTCTCGCCGGCGACTCCATGATGGCCGTCGGATTGAGCGAGGTCCTGTTGCGCAACGCAGCACAGAACAAAAATCTTCAGATGGTAAAGGCCTTTCGTTCCGGCACAGGCCTCGCACGACCAGAAGTCTTCGACTGGATGAGCGAATACCCAGCGATGGTCGGCGACACCCATCCGGATACTGTAATCGTCTCGATCGGCGCAAACGACGGTCAGGACTTTCTCGAAGACGAAAAACCTCTGAAGTTCGGATCGCCTGAGTGGATCACCGTCTATCAACAGAGAGTCCAGCAGTTCCTCGATCTCCTCACAGCGCAGGGCACGCGTGTCATCTGGGTAGGGCTGCCGCCTATGAAGGCAACCGGCTACAACGGGCGCATAGCCCTCATCAACCGCATTACCTACGCCGTCGTCAGCGACAACACAAACGCAGTCTGGTGGAATCCGGCACTATACATCGGCGATGCGAACGGTCAGTACCGCGACTTCGCTCCTCAGTCAGATGGTAAGGTGAAGCGCATTCGTGCGACCGACGGCATCCACATGTCGAACGAAGGAGCCGACCTGCTATCTCCGGCCCTGATGACCTGGCTGGATGCAACACCAGCCGTCCCGACACCGACACCCACAGCAACAGAAGTCACCACCGCAAGCACAGCCACCAGCAGAGCCGCCACACCACCGCACCTCAATTAGATACAAGCCCAATTTACGCAATATCGGCCGGATGGATCTTGCGCAGATCAATGCCAAGTTGCTGACACTTCTTGTAAAGATAACTACGCTCGAGACCCAATGCCTTCGCAGTGTTCGTGATGTGCCGGTTATTCCGTTCCAGTTCAGCCAGAATCGTCTTGCGCTCAAAATCCCCAACACGGTCAGCAAGTGGTCCAGTCGCATTGTAAGTTCGAGCGACCCCAGCTTCGTGCGAAGCCGGCAATGCCATATCGACAACCTCTAGACTCACCGAATCTCCCGCCAGTAGCAACAGCCGCTCCACCATATTGCGCAACTCGCGAATATTCCCAGGCCACGCGTAGCTCTGCAATCGCGCAACCGCCTCCGCCGTAAACGCAACGGGCCGCCAGCCGTTCTGCGCGCACACCTGCCGCGCGAAATGCTCGACGAGTGGCGGAATATCCTCACTACGATCTCGCAGCGGCGGCAGTTGAAGTGGGAAAACATGCACCCGGTGATAAAGGTCCTGCCGAAAAGTTCCCCCCCGCACCAGGGCATCCAGATCGCGATGCGTTGCCACCAGAACCCGCACATCCACCGGAATCGGCTTGCTGCCACCAATGCGCTCCACTTCACCCTCTTCCAGAACACGCAGTAGCTTAGCCTGCATCGCCAGCGGCATATCACCAATCTCATCCAGAAACAAAGTCCCGCGGTGCGCCTGCTCAAACTTACCGGAGTACCGTTGTCCGGCTCCCGTGAACGAGCCCTTCTCATGCCCAAAGAGCTCAGACTCGATCAGCTCCGCCGGAATAGCCGCGCAATTCAACGTTACGAACGGCCCATCAGCACGCGGACTATTCTGATGCAACGTACGCGCCACCAGCTCCTTACCCGTCCCCGTCTCGCCATAGATACATACGCGCGTCTGGCTGGCGGCCACGCGAACAATCTGCGCCATCACCCGCCGCATCGTCTCACCCGCCCACACCAATTCATGCTTGCCGACCCGCTGCCGCAGCTCGAAGTTCTCCGCCTCCAGCCGCTTCAGCTTCAGCGCATTCTCCACGGTCAACAACAGCTTCTCGCTTGAAATAGGCTTCTCAAGAAAATCCAGTGCGCCAAGCTGCGTAGCCTTCACGGCCATCTCGATATGCGCCTGTCCCGACATCATCACCACAGGCGCGGTGACCTCGTTGCTCTTCAAGTCCTGCAGCAACTGAATCCCATCCCGCCCCGGCATCACCACATCGGAGAGAATCAAATCAAAAGGCCGTGCCTTCGCCAACTCCAGCGCACGCACAGCATTATCGCAAACAACAGCCTGATGCCCAGCAAGCCGAAACGCGCGCGACAGTGACGCCAGCGTGTTCTCTTCATCATCCACAATCAGAATCTCTGCTTTACTTGTCACGCGCGATCCTCGCTTCCGATATCGTTGGCAGGCAGATCAATGATGAACGTCGTCCCGCTGCCCGGATGACTCTCAACACCAATCGTCCCATGATGATCTGCAATCACGGACTGCACAATAGCCAGACCGAGCCCGGTTCCTTTCTGCTTAGTCGTGTAGTAAGGAGTGAACAACCGCTCGCACTCCTCCATCGTCATACCCTTGCCAGTATCCGCAATCGTTACGCGGATATTATTTCCGTGCCGCGCCGCGCTGATAGTCAGCGTACCGCCATCTGGCATCGCGTCCATCGCATTCAACACAAGATTCGAGAGCGCACGATGCATCAACTCCGCATCAACCGAGACTGGTAACCTCTCTACCGCAATCTCGCAGGCAACCTTGATCGGGCATTTCTGCTGTTCCAGACTGGGCCCGTAGAGCCGAACGACGCGAGCAAGTACATCGCGCATATCCACCTGGTCCACCTGTGGCTTAGGCATCTTCGAAAAGTCACTAAAGCGCCCGATGATCGTCTTGAGATTATTAATCTCCTCGGTCAATGTAGTAGCACCCTCCGCAAAGACCTCTTCAAACATCTCCGGCGACGCCTTCTTGGCGCGAATCATATTCTCGACTGTGAGTTGCAAAGGAAATAGCGGATTCTTCAACTCATGCGCCAGCCGCCGCGCCAATTCACGCCACGCGGCAACTCGCTCACTTTGCACCAGACGCTCCCGCTGATCGACAAGCTCCCTCGTCATGCCATTGAATGCCCCAGCCAGCAATCCAACTTCATCCCCGGAGTGGACCGGCACCTGCACATCCCAATTCCCCGCAGCAACATCCCGCGCCGCCTGCGCCAACTGCTCCACCGGCCGCGAAACCCGCGCCGCAATCCAGAGGCTAACGATGATCGCCAGCAGTATCCCCACCCCCGCAACGCCGTACGCTGTGGTGCGTATGTGCTGCTGCACCTCCATCAACTCTCGCCGCGAATTCGCGACCACCAACACAGCCATCACCGAACCGTCCGACCCCTTCAACGGAATCGCAGTCAAATCAAAGCTCTCCCCATCCTGATCCTTCATCGCCACAGGCGGATTCGTCTGCAATCTGGTCGATCGAGCCCTATCGATCACATCCTGATAGCCCGCCGCATTAATAACACCTTCGCCCAAACCAATAAGATTGTTCGCGCTGAACGCAGGCGTTGAATTGCGATAGAGATATAACGTACTGCCCACCGGCGCGGATAGATTCGACAAAAACGCACTATCCAGTTTTTCTCCCGCGACAATATCTAACGCGGACTCGGGCCCCGGCACCACCCGTACAACAAAGAGACCCGTCTCCGAGCGCTCATTGTCGGTGATCTCCTCCTTCAAAAACACCGGCTGCCCTGCTGCGGCAATCGCCGGCTCCCTATAGCCAAAATGCGCAGGCGACTGGGCCGACGATACGATGCTGCCATTCGGCTGCACCAGCTCCAGAAAGTCGAGTTGATACTCCTGAGCCAGCGAACCCGCCTCCGTAAGATAGAGCGCGGCATCGCCGCCATGCGCAAGGTCGTAAGCGATGCGCGTTACGCGTTCATCCTTCGCCATGCGGTCAACACGTTGCCCGACATCGTCTGAGCGCCGCTGATACTCATGAAGAAACTGATTTACAAGCGCTGTCGTACGAGCTCGGTCCAGGTCCTCAAACAACAAACGCACCCGCGCAGAAACCGTCCACGCCACCGCAGCCACCGCCAGAACCACAGTCAGCGAGAACATTAGCAGCATCTTCTGACGAAGGCTCACTTCGCATCCTCGACCGAAACATCGTTGAGCATCGGAACACCATCTGCCGAAAGCTGCAACCCATGGGCACGCGGCCCGACACCATATGCGCGAGGCAGATAAAGCAACGGCACAGCCTGGTGCGTCTGCAGAAAGCTGGTCTCTTCGCGATACAGCGTCGCGGGATTGTTACTCTCTTCGGCCAACGATTGGCTGAAAACGCCCAACATCTGCCCCAACGCCGCCTGTCCATCAGCACCCTCCAGATGAACCACCCTCAGCGTCAAATCGGCAGTAGTGACAGAACCGTGAGGCACTACTTGCACACGAAAACCAGCCTCACGCAGATTCAGCGCAATACGTTCAGCCGCCAGCTGCACCACAGCGTTGGCTCCCTCGACCGTCAGCGTAAGCGGCGCACCATTAGCTCCACCCCTCAACGCCTGTGCGCGAGCAAGATCACGTCCCTTCGGAAACAGAAAGCTGTACCCCGTCAAAGCATTCGGCAACAGGCTCGCAGTCATCTCGCCCTGCTTCTGAAAGATGACGTTATACAAAGCCGCGCGGTCCACCGCCAGTGCAACCGCCTCGCGCTGCGCTTCTTCTTGCAAAATTCCGGTACGCGCGACACTCAACACCAACAGATCGCACCCCCCAGACTCCATGACCGCCAAATGCTCCTGCTGCGCCTGATGCAGATTCTCCACCGGAACCTCAACCACATCCGAACGCCCCGAACTCAAATCCAGCCACTGATTGCGAACGCTACGTCCGCCGTTAATCTCGACAGCATCCACAAAAGGCCGTCCCTGCCACGCATCATCAACCGCTGCCAGCGACAGCAACCCGTTGCTCTGCGACACAAATCGAAATGCGCCCGTACCAACTGAATCGCCGTCTGCATCCTGCCGCGAAATAGCATAGAGACTCCGCGCAAGCTCCGCCGGCAGCACTGGATCAGGCGACCCCATCGTGAACACCACCGAATCTCCGAGCGATCGAATCGCCGTCCACGGACACTGCGCACACGAGCGCGTCAGCGATTGCACCACACTATCCGCCGTCAACGTCGAGCCATCATGAAAGCGAACACCAGCCCGCAGCCAGAACTGCCAGCGATGATCCCCATTTTGCGACTGCCATCGCACAGCAAGCGCCGGCAGCACCGTACCTGAGCTATCAACGTGCGTCAGCGAATCGAATACCATCCGCCGCCCAATGCTGTCTCTCCCTTGCCAAGGATCGCCCTGCGTCTCCACGCGCAACGTGCCGCCATAGTGCGGACGCGTGCGTGCTGGCGCGCACACGCTGGCAAGCAACAGACCGACAATCAAACTACTGGTTGCAAACCACCGACACACGATAGGCCTCATATTTAGCCGGTTGCTGCTTCTTAAGAATCGCCACCGCAGGCACACCACCAGCGCCATTCGCCGATATCATCGGCCACATCGCCATCACCTCTCCATCCATCGGCAGCGGCGCACTCACCGCAATCGCATTGCGACCCTGCACTTCATACGCGCGCAGACTATCTTGCGTCGCAACACCCGACGCCGTAGCCAGCAGTTGCGCTCCCGACCCACACCCCGATTGCACCCCCGCCACATCGCTGCCCCAGTCACGCGCTCCCGCCAACACCTTCAACCCGCCGCCGTCGTACAGCCGAACCTGCCCACTCACCTCGCTATACACCGTCGCCATACCGTTCTTCTGCACCAACTCCGCGGCAGAATAGAACGGTCCCGGTGCGGCGCTCACACTCGGCGTAATCACTCCCGTGAAAAAATTCCGGCTCGAGTTATAGAACGCCTTTCGCGAACCGATCGGCCAAGGATCATCGCTGTCCGCACACGAGACCGCAACCCCTCCACCCGTAGTCCGCTGTGACGCCGCGCAAATGACCCCCGGAAGATAGGCCTTGAACATCGCCCCCGCATCCGCCTGCAACCGTCCGCGGACATCGCGTGGATACGCCCTGCCATGCGCAATCTCAAAGCTCTGGTCTTTCACCCAGCCCCCGGCCGCCTTCTCATCGCGATGATAGATCCCAATCGACTCCGGAGACAGCACCACCAGATGGCCCTCCCCCGCGGCATCGCCGGGCAGCGCAAACAATCCCACATCAAGCATCGGCGCAGTCTGCGAGAACAGCAGCGCCCGCCGCAGCAAGACAGGCGTCCCCTCTACTTCCACCGCCGGCACAGGATTCACAGCAGTCACCATCGCCACCCGCGTCTCCGGCCCCTGCTGCACCTCCGCAACCCACAAACCCTGCTGCGCTGTCTGCGACAACGTCACCTGCACTGTCGTAGTCGCATCGGCCGCCGTTTGGTTGCGAATCGTCACGCCCAGCGCACCCAACGCAGCCTGCAGCTTCTGCCGGATCACCGGAACCTCGCTCGCTGCAATCGATGAATCATTCCGAACGCTCAGCGAGATCGCTCCCGGCCCAGTCAACGCCGCAATCTGCCGAGCCAGTTCAGTCGCCGGCGCCGTCCAGCTATCCGCCGCCTGGCCCCACGCCGCGCCGGCAAGCGCGAGCCACAGACAAACCGAGAGTCGCATCGTGAGCCGCCGCGCATCTTCCATGGGATCCCGCAGATTATATCGCGCTGTCATCATGACGTTAGGTTCTCCCCATCAAATTCAAACTGGGGCCGCCGTGTACGCAGCCCCAGCCGAACGCCGCACTCAGTGCCCACCTGCCGGAGCACCAGCCTTGGCATCGTCATCGCCCCCCATCTCCTGCTGCATCGCCGGACTCGCATTGAACCCGCGGAAGACATCGTTCGCGAAGAAGAACTTCCCGTCGCTCGGAACCATCATCACCTGTATCTTGTCCGACAGCCGCTCCGCGATGATCTTGTTAATCATCAGCGGCGACTGCTTCAACACCTCCGCCTCTCTCCGCTCGCGTTCATCATCGGCCACCGCAACTACCTTGATGCGATTCGCCTCAGCATCCGCCAGCATGTTGCGACGCTGCAACTCCGCCTTGCTGTCGATCACCTTAGCCTCGCCCTGCGCCTCCGCATTCTTGATCGTCGACTCCTTGCGCGCCTCCGCCTCCAGCCTGCTCTGCTCGATCTGCTTCTCCTTCAGCGGCAGCGTGTACTGCATCGCATCGGCCTCGCCCTTCGCCTCCACTACCCTCGACTGCGCGTCAGCCTCCGCCTGCTTGACCTTCTGCACCTTCGCAGCCTCGGCCTCCAGCTCCGCGATGGTGACCTGCTTCCTTTGCATCTCCGTCTCCACCGTCATCTGGTCATCCTTCTGTTCCTTCTCCAGCAACTCCTCCAGACCCTTCGAATACTCGGGCGGCAATTGAATATCGCGCAGCATCACCTCGTTCACCAGGATGCCGTCCTCACCCAGCTTCTTCGTAATCTTCTCCGCCGCAAGCCGCCGCACCTCTTCTCTCTTCGAGCTGAATATCTCCCGCACCGTATAGCTCGGAGCCAGCTCACGCCACGCGCTATCCACAATCGGCGGCACCAGCTCCCTCTCGATCGGCTGCGGCAGATGCGACTGCACATAATCCAACCGCCGCGGATCGAGACGATACCGCACCGCAATCGCCAGCCCAATCGTCAACCCCTCCTTCGACTGCACCATCATGCTCTCCGTCACAGCCGCGCGATCCTTTGTAGAAGAAGTAGACTTCGCCTCGCCCGGCATCTGCGTAGCAAAGATCTGATCGCGCAGATCGAACACCTGCACATGCTCCCCCAGCGGAGCGATAAAGTGCACACCCGAGTACAACGTCCCCGGCAGCGTTCCCCGCGTATCGCTGATGCATACGCCACCCATGCCACTCGGCACCACAACGATGCTCATCGCAATCAGCAGCGGCAGACAAGCCACCACCCCGAGCGCCACCGATATACGCCACCGCACCGGCTGCGGAGTCGGAGCATCGATCAACTCCGGAGCCACATCCTCACCCGTGCCCTTCATCATCCAACGGCTGTGTTGAAATACCCGCCACGCATCGTAGATCGCGATTGCAGCTCCCGCAGCCAGCAACAAAACTCCGGCCACCATCAGTAAATATTTGATTGCAAGCATGACGTTCTCCTCGTACCGCTGTGTTCTTTACTGCTGAACCTTTACCGCTCGGCCCTGGTGCCCTTGCACCACTTTCTTGCGCCCCGCCGGCTGCGATGCCATCAAGTGCAGCAGCAACGCCAACCCACCGAACATCAACTCCTCAAGCGCCAGTGCAGAAGCGACCCAGATCAATACCCCGCCCAGTGCATGAAACAAATAACTCAGCATCTCCATCGCGCAACCTCCGTCCCGCCAATCGCTAATTCTGTCCGCCCGCAGTCGTTGCCTCGGTCGCAGTCTCCGCCTCTGCATTGCCCGCAACCAACATCGTCTTCACCGCCGTTACCGGAACAGCCACAGCCGGAAGCGAAGCCGCAGCCTCACTCGGCATCAACTCATCTGCAGCATCGCCCTCCGCCCGAATCTCCACCGCATCCCCCACCTCCACCTGCGCGAACAGCTCCTCGAGATCCGCCTTGCCCATGCGTATGCAACCATGCGAAGCAGCCTTCCCGATCGAGCCCGGCTCATTGGTCCCATGAATGCCGTAGCCCTTCACGCTCAGCCCCATCCACCGCGATCCCACAGGATTCTTCGGCCCCGGAGCAACCACCTTCCCACGATGCGAATAAGTAGGATTGCTAACCCGCGCATTAATCGTGAAGCGCCCCGCCGGACTCGGCGTCGAAGCCTTACCCACCGCCACCGTATACACCTTCTTCACCGCGCCATCTTCCATCAGCACCAGCTTCCGCTGCGGAATGCTGACCACGATCAATCGATGACCCGCCGCCTTCACGGCCGTCTTGTCCACCGCCTTCGATCCAGCCACCCTCTGAACCTGCGAAGTCGTATGAACCTCTGGGGCAGCGTGAACCGTCTCAGCAGTCTGCGCCGCCACGCTCACGCCACCCAGCATCGCCGCAACCACCACCGCGACCATCCATCCCAGCTTGCTCAGTCTCTGCTTGCTCTCTCTCATCGTCCGCCCCTGCACTCGTGTTTGAAATCGCCAACACGAAGAGAGATTGCAAGGGCAAAGCCAAACCTTAGTTAACAGAAAAAAAACGGCTTACACGCATCGGCAGCCATCTGCAGCCGTGCGCCAAAACACACACTGCGTCACTGACAACACAATCGCGAAAACAGAGATTTTGGAAATAGCAACGATGGGTATTCGTTGGTGAACGCCCGGCGTTTTTCGGTACTGATCCGATGCGGCTTCGATCTACATCCGGCGCGGTGAGCCAATACCTTTGAGGATGAGATCGATCCCAGCGAGAAAATCCACACGGTCGTCGTGAGTGCGCAACTGCCCGGCTACGCTGCGTACGAACGGGTACTCTTCCGGATCGAGCTGCGACCACACAGTCGACATCGCCTCCAGGAAGTCGCCTCTATTGAGGCCTCGCGTCCGGGCGAGCTGCCCGTTGGCCGCGTTCTGCCCACCGACGCCAAGAATATAGCTGAACAACGCGGACACCGCTGCCCACTGTTTTTCTTTAGGCACGCCAAGAGCGCGAACCTGCTGGCCGATACGTTCGACAACGCGCACCATAGGCGACTGCAACTCGGCCCGTATCAGCGCCGAGCCAACCCACGGATGCGCGTCGATAGCGTCGAACATTCCCAGCGCAACCGCGCGAATGGTCGCCTTCGGCGTCGTGCCGACCGCGTGCGTCTCCATCATGCGAGCGACGATAGCGTCGCAGGCCGCGGTCAACAGATCGCTCTTGTTGGCGATGTGCCAATAAATAGCGCCGGGACCGGTCGCGAGCCGCTCGGACAGTGTCCGGAATGTCAGCCCGTCTTCTCCGCTTTGGTCCAGAACCTCGATCGCCACCTCAATGATGCGTTCCCGCGAGAGCGATTCTTCACGTCGTTGCGCACTGCGTACTTTTTTGACCATGACTCATCTTGACACAAATGGAACGTCATTCCATAATCATGGAATGACGTTCCATCACCTCCTGTAGAGTTTGCGACGGTCGTCAACCAAAGGAATCACTATGAATACTCCAATCGCGATCATCGGTGCCGGGCTCGGCGGGTTGACACTCGCGCGCGTCCTCCACGTTAACGGCATTGCAGCGACGGTCTACGAAGCGGAGGCTTCGCCGGACGCACGCGGACAAGGGGGCCTGCTCGATATCCACGAATACAACGGGCAACTCGCACTCAAGGCAGCGGGGCTCTTCGAGGAATTCCTTGAGCTTATCCAGGCTGAGGCTGAGTCGCAGTGCGTACTCGACAAGGACGCCAACGTCCTGCTCTATCAGCCTGACAAAGGCAACGGCGGTCGCCCTGAAGTACCCCGCGGAGAGCTTCGCCGTGTTCTGCTGGAATCCCTTCCTGACGCCACGGTCCGCTGGGGTCACAAGACCACAGCAGTTTCTCCGCTCGGTAATGGGAGGCACGAGGTGACCTTCGCGAACGGCTCGACGGCGACAACCGACCTGCTCGTGGGCGCGGACGGGGCCTGGTCCAGAGTTCGTCCGCTCCTCTCCGACGCCAAACCAGCGTATCTCGGCACGTCTTTCATCGAAACCTTCCTGTTCGACAGCGAAGTCCGCCATAAGGCAAGCGCGGATGCCGTTGGCAGTGGCACGATGATGGCGCTTGCGCCAGGCAAGGGCATCATGGCGCATCGCGAGGCAGAGGCCACACTGCACGCGTACGTGGCGCTCAACAAGCCGGAGGACTGGATCGACAGCATCGACTTCTCCGACCCGGTATCCACCTTGGCCCGCGTCGCTGCGGAATTCGATGGATGGGCTCCAGAGCTCACAGCGCTCCTAACCGACACGGAGACGAACCCCGTGCTTCGCCCTATCCATGCGCTTCCGATAGAGCACAGATGGGATCGCGTACCTGGGGTGACATTGCTCGGCGATGCAGCGCACCTGATGTCGCCGTTCGCTGGCGAAGGAGCCAACCTCGCCATGTACGACGGAGCTGAACTCGGAAAAGCAATTGCCGCCAACCCCCATGACGTTGAAGCCGCGCTCGTCGCGTATGAAAAGGACCTCTTTCCCCGCAGCGCGTCCGCTGCTGCGGAGGCTGACCGGAACCTCAAGCTATTCTTCAACAACAACTCGCCTCAGAGCGTCGTGGACTTGTTCACCAATTACCAGCCCGTCAAGTAACGCCCCGCACGCCGGCAATTCGTGCCTTCGCGAAACAATGTAAGTCCTGATAAATCGGCTTATCTTTACTAACCGCCATCGTCCGGAATTCAAACTGACCCACGACCAACCCCACCCACCCCTTGACAGCCGCTGTACAATTAAGACACAGGAAAAATCAACCTCAGCCCCACTATGGGGCCCCGGCAAAGGGATTTACACCCCCCTCCGCCGCGGCAGTTCTTTCTCAATTTACCGCTGGAGTGAAACCTCCAACCCACGCGCAATGAATACTTTGCGGCTAAACACCCTCGAAAATCAGGACTCTAGGCCCATTCGCACCCCAGGTCCGGACTTAAAGTACCTACTTTGAATACTTTGCGCAATTTAGTGGGGGAGGGGGAGGGCACTACCAAGCCTCAGAAATACCCACCGCTCTCAGAGAACAGCACGCCCCACGAAGCGTCCAAATAGACCCACCTCTGCGTGCTGAACCAGCTCGTAGGCAGGTCAGGAACATGCAGCAACCCATGCCCTCCTGTGCAGATCAGCTCGGTCCCATTCCACGCCAGGAAGCTCTGCGATGCCTGCCCCACCCTCGCAGGATGCTTCAACCGGCTCAGGCAAACCGGGCAGCGCTGCCGCTGGTCGCGCAGAATCCACCGCAGCCCAAACAGGCAAACGCAGAAGGTAGTAATCAGGTTGATGTACTCCGCCGACGAAGCATGCAGCGTAGTCCGCCCATACGCCATGTCGAGCGAGAAGAAGAACGCAATCAGCAGCAGCAGACCCAGCTTCGCGCCAAGAAAGCCCCACCGCCGAAGCCGCACGGACCAGGAGACCTTCTGCGTGCTGTAGCGGTACTCACCCAGCGGCAACGATGTAGTAGCCGGCAGCGCAAGAAAAGCCAGGAACACCGAAAACATAAAGATCGCCCACGGCCCCTGCACCCGGTTATTCAGAGAGACACACAAAAAATCTCCCTTGGAACCATCCGGCTTCACCGACGTAATCCGCCCGTTCTCACTCCACAGATAGCGGCTCTCCGACGGCACCAGGTGTGCAACCACAAATCCCGAGACGTCCGAGTAGAAGTCAGCGTCACGCTCCAGCACCCAAGCATCCGCCCTACCCGGAAGACTCTGGAAGCCAGCCGGAGCCACCCCACCCACCCGCACCTCGCGCTGACCAATTTGAATCATGCGGCCGGCAATCGATGGATCGGCCCCAAAGTCGTGATTCCACAACGCATCGCTCAGCACCACCATCGGCGCCCCGTCCATCTCCTCCGGCGGCAACGTAAACCGCAGCGGCAAGCCCAGCAGATCGAATAAATTTGAGCTCGCATGCGCAACCGTCAGAGCTTGCTTCGGATGAACCATCGTCGGCATAGGCTGCATCACGATTTGATAGAACGAAAATCGGTCGAACATCTGGTGCTGCCCGCGCGCCCACAGACGAAACTGCTCCGCCGGAATCGTCGGCGCCAACTCATCATCCGTCCGCGCACCATGGATCAGCACCAGCGAATGCCGTATCTCAAAGAGCTGCTGCTGCCGAACCGTTCGCACCCCCGGCAGAATCTCCGCAATCCCACACCCCACCAGCAAAACAGCGCAAAGCCAAAACAAACACCGCGCCGCAGATCCCTTTTGGACAGGAAGCGGCCCACTGCTCTGCCAAAGATGCTGCCGCAAACAAAACGCATCCTGAAACGCCCCCAGGCAGAACCCTCCAACCTCACGCTCCACGTCGGAAAACCGTCTGCCGCCCGACGCGCACTCCTGCCGCACATGCCACAGCTCCGACCGCCACTCCCTGAACCACTCCGCACGCTGCCCCGTCGGCACCAGCAACGAAGCAACCCCGACAAGTCCCAGATAAAACGCGTGCAGTATGGAAGCAGGGAAGAGCATCATAGCGACTCCACCTTCTCCGGAATCAGCCGGGCAAGCAGCGGATAGCGCTTCAGTGAAGCCTGCAGAGTCGCCTTTCCTGCAGGCGTAAGTTTGTAATACTTCCGCGGCGGTCGCTGCTCCGCATCCGCAATGGACTGCTTCTCCCACTGAGACCGTATCAACTCGTCGCGCTCCAGCCGCCGCATCGCCGGATACACCGTGCCACTTGGCAGCCCCGTCATCTCCATCACACTGAATCCATAGATGTAGCCCTCATTCACAGCCTGAAGAATCATCGCGGCAGTATGGGAGAGCTTGATCTCAGTAGTCATGGCCAAATCTTATCTATGTAGCAAGCTACTTGACTAGCCCTATTATGAATGCTACATAGGGGGTGGAGGTTTTCATGCTCGAAGTCAAATCCCTCTCGAAAAGCTACCGCAGACTCCTGGCCATCGACAACATCAACTTCGCCATCCGGCCCGGCGAGATAGTAGGCTACGTCGGCCCCAACGGCTCCGGCAAGTCCACCACCGTCAAAATCATCACCGGACTCCTCGAACCCACCGACGGCCAGGTCCTCTTTGAAGGCCAAAGCATCCGCGACAACCTCCAGGCCTATCGCACCGCCTTCGGATACGTCCCCGAGGAGGCCCACGTCTACACGCACCTCTCCGGCCTCGAATACCTCCAGCTCATCGGCCGCCTGCGCAACCTCCCCGAAGCCCTTATCGACCTCAAGGCCAACCGCCTCCTCACCCTCCTCGGCCTCGAATCCTGGCGTCACTCCCCCATCTCCCTCTACTCCAAAGGCATGAAACAGCGCATCTTAATCTCCGCAGCCCTTCTCCACGACCCCAAACTCCTCATCTTCGACGAACCCCTCTCCGGCCTCGACGTAGTCTCCGCCCGCCTCTTCAAAGACCTCCTCATAGCCCTCGCCGCCCAGGGCAAAGCCATCCTCTACATCTCCCACGTGCTCGAGGTCGTCGAGCAGGTCTGCGACCGCGTAATCGTAATCGCCAAAGGAAAGATCCTCGCCGACGCCCCACCATCCGAGCTAAAAACCTCACTCCAACTAGCCAATCTAGAAAGCGTCTTCGCCCAACTCGTGCAGCAGCAAGACACCATCAGCACCGCGCGCGAACTCGTCGACATCATGGCGGTCACCCATGCCTGAACAAATCGCAGTCCTCCGCCCAAAACCCGCAGTCCTCTCACTCAGCGTGCAAGCCGAGCTAGCTACCCCCGACCGCCAACGCAGCTGGTTCGAGATCCTCGTACGCCACTTCTTTACCCGCTTCTTCCACAACGAGCTCATCACCTCCGACGACGGCGACGCCCGCCGCATCATGATCGTCGCCTACGCCTTCGCCCTCCCCGGACTGCTCGTCGCGCTCTTCCTCTATCCCGCCTACCACGGCTTCCCCCCGAACCCTCTCGTCCGCCCCTTCTGGGCCCAGACCAGCGATCACTACTTCTACGTCATGTACTCCTTCATCGTCATGGGAGCCGCAACCGTCTACGAGTGGGACCTCCTCTTCCCCGATCTCCTCGACGTCTTCGTCCTCTCCGTCCTCCCCATCGACCGCAGGCACCTCTTCTTCGCCCGAGTGCTCGCTCTCACAATCTTCCTCGGCCTCGTACTCCTCGGAACCAGCGGCCTCGGCATCATCTTCTTCTCCATCTTCACCGAAGCCCCGCCTATCCTCCTCCACTATCTCGCCCACATCACCGCAGTTCTCGCCAGCGGAACCTTCGCCGCCGCAACCTTCCTCGCCTTGCAGGGAATCCTCCTAAACACCGTCGGCGAAAACTTCTTCCGCCGCATCACTCCACTCCTTCAGGGAGCATCCGTTCTCATCCTCCTCACCATCCTGCTACTCACCCCCACCATCACCCACTCCCTCCAACCGCTCCTCAACTCATCCTCCCCCGGCGTCCGCTACTTCCCGCCCTTCTGGTTCCTCGGCATCTACGAGCGCATCCTCGCCGGACCCGAGGCGCTGCCCATCTTCCATCAACTCGCCCGCAACGGCTGCATCGCCCTCCTCATCGCATTAGCAGTCACGCTCCTGACCTACCCACTCGCCTATCGCCGCCGAGTACGCCAGCTCATCGAAGGCGGCACCGCAGTCCGCTCGAACCGGCGCTCCGCAACCCTCATCCGTCGCATCCTCCACGCCACAATCCTGCGCATCCCCGCCCAGCGAGCCATCTTCCACTTCATCAGTCAGACCATCCTCCGCACACAAAAACAGCGCGTCATGCTCGCTATGTACGGAGGCCTCGCCATCGCACTCGCCGTCTCCAGCATGCTCATCTTCCGCGTCGAAGGCGGCCACGCCCATCCCGTCCTCACGCCCGACGGCATCCGAGCCGCCACACCCATCCTCATCTTCTGGACCATCGCCGGCCTCTCTTCAGTCCTCAGCTCCGCCGTCGACCGCCGCGGCGCATGGATCTTCCGCGTCATCCACGGACGCCCCGGCCTCTCTCACCTCGCCGGCGCCAGAATCTGGATCATCTCCATCGCCATCATCATCGGCCTCACCACCGCCGCGCTCCTCCACACCCTCTCACCAGAAACCCTTCGCACCCCCACCCGCACCACCATGCAGTTCATCGCAGCCATCGGCATCCCATTCCTCCTCGCCAACCTCTTCCTCTTCCCCACCCGCACCATCCCCTTCACCCACACGCGCCTAAGCTCCATCACCGATCTCCCGCTCGTCGTCGTCCGCTACTTCATCCTCTTCCCCATCTTCATCTCCATGCTCCTCTCCGAAGAAAAGTGGATGGAAAGAAGACCCATCAACCTAACTAAAGAACTAATCGTCCTGACCGTCATCCTCCTTCTCATCCGCGCCCGCTACATGTACAACCTCCGCCAATCCCCGCTCGACACCGGGCTCGAAGACCCCGACGCCTTCCCCCAAAGCCTCGGCCTCCGCGACTAAAGCGATCTACCTATAGCTAGATCGCGCTCTGTAAGGGCCGAAGGCCCGTCCTATACCAGCCCAGGGCGAAGCCCTGGGTCTCCGTCCAGATAGCGGACACTGAGCGCTGTAAGCGCGGCCTATACTAAGGCGCGCCCCCACGCGAGTGATAAAGTCACCAATAAAAATGGAGGCACCATGCAGATCAGCTTCGAGGAAAAGATAGTACTCATAGCAGGCGGCACCGGAGGCCTCGGACGCTCCGTCGCCCTTGCCTTCCTCAACGAGCACGCAAAGGTCGCCGTGACCTACCGCCGCGAAGAAGAGTTCGCCGCACTAAAATCCGCAGCCGGAGAAGCCGCCTCACTCCTAACCGGCTACCCCGTAGACGTCACCGACGAGACCGCTACCAACACCCTCGTCAAACAAATCATCGCCACCCACGACCGCCTAGACGCGCTCGTCAACACCGTAGGCGGCTACGTCGGAGGCACAACTCTCTGGGCCCTCGACACCAAAACCTTCGACAGCATGCTCGCCCTGAACCTCCGCTCTGGCTACTCCCTCGCCCGCGCGGTCCTCCCCACCATGCTCGTGCAGAAACACGGCTCAATCGTCAACGTAGCCGCCAAGGCCGCCGTCGATCACGGCGCCGGGGCCTCCGCCTACGCAGCCTCCAAAGCCGCGGTCGTAGCCCTCATGGACTCGCTCGCCGCCGACACCAAAGGCACCGGAGTCCGCGTCAACTCGATCCTCCCCAGCATCATCGACACCGCCATCAACCGCCAGGCCATGCCCAGCGCCCCCTTCGATCAATGGCCCAAGCCCGAAGACATCGCCCGCGTTATCCTGTTCCTCTCGAGCGACCAGGCCCGCGTCATCCACGGCGCTTCCATTCCCGTCTACGGAGATAGTTAAGCAATGACTATCGTCATCAAGATCAAACGAAGACCGCCCCGCTCCAGCAAAACGCTCTTCGCCCTCACCGCCGAACCCGTCTTCAAAACCGACGGCCCAACTCGCGGCTATCTCGATGGCGTCATATTCACCGCGCAGGCCTCCAACGCCCTGCACAAATGGCTCACTCCCAACCAGGGCAACTTCATCGCCGACTTCAGCGAACTCATCCCCATGAAGAAAGCCATCGCCATCCTCCACGACCTGCATGCAGGCAAAACGGTCGCCGTTCCCGGTCGCTTCCGCATCGACCAGTTACGCGACCGTTTCGGCTTCACCCCAAAGACTAACAGCTAAAAATGCAGCCGACTTCGCGAGAACGCCAATTACTTAGCGTTTGCGTTCGAGTGGAACAGCTCCGAAACAGTCCGCACAAAATGTTCAGATCCCGCCGGAACCCGAACGCCACCCGTAAGAATCGTTTCGTAAGACAAGTCCTTACCGTAGTAGGTGTCCGTGTCGCTCTGGTTCTGGTTCACAACATCGCCGGTGAGATCGATGCCGGCAAAGATTCCCTTGCTACGCGAGTAAGTCAAGATGGCTGCGTTCGCAAGCTCAGTAGTAGAAGCCTGCGAGTCTCGGCCTACCGGCCCCGCAGCGACAGCAATATCTCCACCCAACTTAACCTTGTCATGCAGAAGCCGCTCGAAACCATCATGGTTCATCGCGACAAGCACAAGGTCCGTAGACTCGCCACCGGCTTGAAAGCCAAAACTGGCTCCAGTCAACTGAATGAAAGCAGGTGCGCTCCAGCCATGGCCGGTCCGGCAGCTAACCACACCCTGCCCATACTGCGCGCCCACAATAAACGCGCCCTTCTTATAACCCGGTATGACAGCGACGCACTTCGCCTTCGCAGCAATCCCTTCAGGAATGCCCTTGTCTGGGGTGTTCATCAACTCATGCAAAACATCATGAGCAGCATCAACACGCTGATCGAGCTTCGCAATATCGGCAGCAAACGCGGCCACCGTCAAAGATGCGGAGATGCAAAGTACCGATGCGGAGATGCAAACGGCCTGGATAAATTTCTTCATGGAACTTCTCCTTCGGGATGAAAATCTCCCGGCTTCCCTATCCTGCGATGCCCTCACAGCGAGACTAGTTGTGTCAGAAATTCGCTTTCCGGATCGACGTACAAGCTGAATTCAGCGAACGTCATTGCACCAACATCTACTTACCGATACAAACCCCGCTCAAGATTAAATGCCGCACATCATCACTAGTAGTAGCCACCCTCCACGCCGGAAAAACCGTAACCGTCCCCGCCCGCTTCCACATCGACCTACTCCCCACCCGCTTCGGCTTCGCCACAAAGCGCAACGGATCGAAACTTTACCGCTTTGCTATCCTTTGATTGCTTTCCGGAAAACCTCATGCGCCGTATCGCCGTCATACTGTCTCTCAGTTCCTCGATGGCCCTCGCCCAGGCGCCTCAGCTCTCTCCCCAGGCCGCCTACGATCAAGCGATCGCGCCTGTAGAGATTACCCACCGATCCATCGCCAATTGGTCAGATATCGAGACCGCCGCTCTCGGCGTCGCAGTCCAGCAGGCTAAGGATGCATGTCTAGCTCGCACTTCCGTAACCTTCACAGGCGACGACCTCATCGCCTTCGCTCGCCTCTGCGCTCTCGGCCAGCAGTGGCCAACCACCTTCACAGCCGCCACCACCTACATCAACAGCAAGGATGTCGCCAAGCCGCAGCTCGCTCAGGCCTACGCCTACGAGATCGAAGCCGACCTCAACCTCAACGACGAGAAGTCCGCCCTCCACGCCTCCATCGCAATGCTTCAAGTTGTCCCCTACGGCCCGCTGTCCGACGAGGTCACCACCAGCACCATCCGCTACCTCCAACTCGCCTTCACTGACGACGCCATCAC
Source organism: uncultured Acidobacteriaceae bacterium (assembly GCA_963744125.1). GTDB lineage: Bacteria > Acidobacteriota > Terriglobia > Terriglobales > Acidobacteriaceae > Edaphobacter. The sequence goes on from CAVUSG010000001.1 coordinate 326,657, forward strand.
CCTCCACCTCGCTCGGCAGCCCATCCTCCTTCGCCTCCTGCGCACACCTCCCGAAGCGCCCGCACAACCAAACGCCGCCGCTACAATCCCTCTCCACACCCTGATCCAGCACGCGCTCGACTTCGCAGCCCTCGAGCAATACCTCAACCAGCCTCGCCTGGCATCCGGCATCATCTCCGACATCGACGCAGCCACTCCATCCAACCTCAACCCCGACGACGCCGTTCCCATCGCCGAAGCCCGCCGCCAATACGCGCTGCTCGGCACCCACCTTCCCTCTATCTCCGTAACGACCTCACTCCTCTCACCCACTGCACCTCCGCGCATCAATCCGGACTTCGGCACCTCCACTGTGCTCCTACTCTTCCCGCCTTGGTGCGCCCAGTCCATCCGCCAGGCGCCACAGATCGCACCAGCCATCTCCCGCTTGCGCGGCAATGTGCGCATCTATGGCCTTCTCGCTGACAATCCGCCGCCCGCACCACCGCCTGCTGCAACTCCTGCCAAGCCTCAGCCAGCATCATCTGCAAAGACGATGCACCATCCCACCTCTCACGAAGCAGCCGAACAACCCGCCGTAGCACCAGACAAACCAGAAACGCCGAAGTCAGCAGCCGATCAGCTCCGCGGCACACCTACCTTGGTCGTCGCACCCTCAACACTCGCCACCCTGACTGCAACCGACTTCCCATTCCTCATAGCGACCGACCACAACGGCATCATTCGACTTCTACTTCCCGCCGCACCGGAAAATGCCTTCGTCGTCGGAGGCGCCATCGACCAAATCACAACACACATGGCCACTGAATGGCCTCTCCCCACGCAACCCTGATGTTGCGCGTATGATTCTAACCGTGCCGAACACCCCTGACACCGGGTTCTAGACAATATACGCGTTATGCGTAATAATGTACGCATTATGCGTAAATCTTCCGTCATCGATGCTTTATTCCCCGATGTGCGGGGTCGAATTCTTGCCGCGATGTTTACGCGCCCCGGGAAGGAATGGTATCTATCTGAACTGTCGACGTTTCTACATACACGGCCATCCAGCCTGCAACGGGAAGTGGATTCGCTGAGTAGGGTAGGCATTCTGGAACAACGGCGGGATGGCCGACGCGTCTACCTGAAACCCGGTACTCAATCTCCCGTATTTCCAGACCTCAAAAACCTCTTCGACAAGACGACTGGACTCATCTTCGTTCTTCAGCAGGAGTTGAAACGCTTTGGGGACAAGATTCAGCTGGCCTTCTTGTATGGTTCAATGGCCCGCTCAGAAGAGGGGCCAGGGAGCGATGTCGATCTGTTGATTGTCGGTAAAGTTGGCCTGGCAGACCTCGTCCCAAAGTTACGAAACGCAGAAAGGTTACTACTCCGCCCGGTGAACCCAACCGTCTTCTCCACAAAGGAATTTAGTCGCAAGGCACAAGCCAACGACCACTTCCTGACGGCAGTACTCAAAGGAGAAAAGCAATTTGTGAAAGGAGGCGAGAGTGAGTTGGAAGCAATTATCGGCAAGGGGTGAGGTCAAAGCTCATCAGACCAGCAAGCAGGAGCTGGATAACATTCGATCTCTGATTGCACGCGACCTGGCAGATGCCTCCCTCCCGGGCTTGTCCGCCGATCGGCGCTTCGCCACGGCCTACAACGCCGCTCTTCAGGCGAGCAAGATTTGCATTGCATGTTCCGGATATCGAGTAACTGCGAAAGCAGGTCACCATGCCGTGACGTTCGAAGGCGCACGTCTGGCTATCGGCACAAAGATCTCCGTTTTCACAGACTACTTCGATACCTGTCGGCGCAAACGGAATGTGATCGACTACGACAACTCATCTGTAGCCACCGAGACCGAGGCTGAAGAACTGCTCCAAAAGGCGATACGGTTCAATACGCTGGTGGAAAAGTGGGTCGCGGTGAACTATGCAGCGTGGAAAGCGGGTCCATGACGTCCTCGCGCGAAAGCGACGGGCTCTACTTACCAATACAAAACTTGCTGAAGATCAAGTGCAGCACATCATCGCTAGTAGTAGCCCCTGTCAGCGAGTCCAGAGCCTGCAGCCCCTCATAAAGATCCAGCAGCACCATCTCATGCGGAACCATCTCGCTCCCAGCACGCCCAGCGCGCATCAAAGCAGCAATCGCCGCCGTTACCGCCTGCTGCTGCCGAAGATTCGTCACCATCGCCTGCGAACTAGACACAGCCCCACCACTAACCAGCGCAAGAATCGCAGCTCTTAACTCCGCAATCCCATCACCCGTAAGCGCCGAAGTCCGAATCCCACCATCGGCCACACCACCAGCAACCAGATCACTCTTATTCCAAACCACCAAACACGCCCGCCCCTCCAATCCCGCAATCAGCGCCTCATCCTCCGCTCTCATCCCCACCGTAGCATCGACGACAACCACCACAACATCCGCATCCGCCATAGCCTCGCGCGACTTCGCGATCCCCATCGCCTCCGCCTCATCCGCACCCGCACGCAGCCCCGCCGTATCGATCAACTCCACCGGAATTCCTTCCAGCGAAACCCTCTCCGTCACTAAATCTCTCGTAGTCCCCGGCGTCGCCGTCACAATCGCCCGCTCACGCTCCGCCAGTCGATTAAACAGCGACGACTTCCCCGCATTCGGCCGCCCCACAATCGCCAGCGAGAACCCATCCCGCACCACCCGCCCATACCCAAAGCTCCCCGCCAGCATCTCCAGCGGCCCCACAATCCCCGCGATCTGCGCAGCAATCTCCTCCGCCGGCATCACATCAATATCGTCCTCCGCAAAATCAATCCCCGCCTCCAACCCCGCAATCAGCCCCACCAACCTCTCTTTCACCGGAGCCACCACCCGCGACAGCGCACCCCCCAACTGCTGCGCCGCCACCCGCGCCTGCTCCATCGTCTGCGACTGAATCAGATCGTCCACCGCCTCCGCCTGCGTCAGGTCCAACCGTCCCCGCAAAAACGCCCGCTGCGTAAACTCCCCCGCCTCCGCCAGCCGAGCCCCACCCGCGCAACACTCCCGCACCAGATACTCCATCAGCGCCGGAGACCCATGCGCCGAAATCTCCACCACATCCTCCGCCGTATAAGAGTGAGGCGCAGCAAAGTAAGTCACCACCGCCTCATCCAGCACCCCACCGCCAGCCCGATCAATCACCTTTGCAAACCGAGCCCGCCCCGCCACCAACTCACGCTTCAAAGAAAGCAGCGGCTCCGCAATCTCCCGCGCCCGCGCACCCGAAAGCCTTACGATCCCAATCCCGCCACGCCCCGGCGGAGTCGAAACCGCAACAATCGTATCCTCATCCAGCAGCATTCACGCCACCATCAAGCCTGCGGCAGCGCCGCCGCCACAGCCGGAGCAGCATCCCGCGCCCCAGCCCGCAACCCCGCCAATATCTGCGCCTGAAAATCATTCGCCGCCCCAGGATTATTCGGCAAGAAGATCGTGCTCGACCCACCCTTGGTCCCAATATCCCGCATCGTGTCGAAGTACTGCGTCAGCAGCACCAGCGCCATCACATCCTCAGCCGTCGCTCCCGGCACCGACTCGCGAAAATTCTCAATCGAAGCCCGCAGCCCATCAATAATCGCCTGCCGCTCCGCAGCAATTCCCTTGCCCTGCAGCGCCTTGCTCTCAGCCTCCGCCTCCGCCTGCTTCACCTTCAAAATCTTGTCCGCCTCGCCCCGCGCCTGCGCCGCCACCTGCGCCCGCTGCGCCGCGTTGATATCGTTCATCGCATCCTTCACCTTCACATCCGGAACGATATCCGTAACCAGCGCCGTCAATATATTGAAGCCGAAGCCGCTCATAATCGAGTCCAGCTCCGTCTTCACCGCGACCGAGATCCCCGACTGCTGCTCAAACGTCTCATCCAGACTCAGCTTCGGCACATGCCCCAGGATCGAATTGAACACAAAGCTCTCAATCTGCTTCTGCGGGCTCGACAGCTTATAGAACGCGTCATAAATCTTGTCATCCAGAACCTGGTACTGCACGCTCACCGGAATCTGCACGAACACGTTGTCCTTCGTCTTCGTCTCCACCTGGAACTGCGCCTGCTTCACCTGCAGGTCCACAATAAACACCCGCTCCGCATAACGGCAGCAGCATCTGCAGCCCCGGCCTCACAATCCGGTTGAACTTCCCAAACCGTTCCACCACTCCCGCACTCGCCGTCCGCACCGTATACAGCGTCTTCAGCACCGTCACCAAAGCCATAATCCCAAACACCACCAGCGCAACCATCAACAACGTACTTATCTGATCCATACTTTATCCTCGCCCCGAGCATACATCACACTCCGTTAACCGCCACAGAATCATTGCCACCCGCCCACTGCTGTATATTCCTTCAATGCAAAAATTTAGCTCTCTACTCGCAGTCGGCGCAGCCGTCCTATGCCTCGTCATCTCTGCGGCAGCCCAGCCCGACCCACCTGCCGCCCCCACGCGCATCGCCCCCGCTGTAATGGCCGGCAATCTCATCTCTATCGTCGGGCCCATCTACCCCGCCGAAGCTAAAGCAGCCCACCGCGAAGGAACGGTAGTCCTCAACGCACGCATCTCCGCCAAAGGAATTATCGAAAGCCTCACCGTCGAAAGCGGAGAAGAAATATTTCGCGAAAGCGCCATCAACGCCGTGCAGCGATGGAGATACAAACCCGTAATCACCAATGGAGTCCCCACCGAAGTAGACACCACCATCATCCTCAAATACGCCTTCAGTGCCACCGGTGAGCCGCAGGTGCAAACCGAGCATCCTGAGAACATGCCCCCGATCCCCAGAAGAATCGGAGGCGGAGTATTGCCGCCAAGAGTCATCTACCAGGTGGAACCCGAGTTCACAAAAAAGGAACGAGCAGCCGGGATCAACGCTAACGTGCTCATCAACCTCTGGGTCGACGAGCAGGGCAACCCCCAGCACATCCGCATTCTTCGCGGATTCAATGAGACGTACAACGACAAGGCCGTCCGCGCAGTCGAACAATATAAGTTCGCCCCAGCCACGGAAAACGGAAAGCCCGTCCTGGTGGAACTCAACATTGAGGTCAACTTCAAATCCGCTCCTTAATCAATCCACGGTTTGAAAGTTAAAGAGGATTAGTAGAGTTGCCCCAGAGCAATCACCAATATCCATAGCTAAATCCGCTGACAACCGCCTCTTCCACTGATACTATTCCCTGTCACCGCAAAAATCGGGCCCCTTACTAATAATGAGTCACATCGGACCAAATTCAATCTTCGGAAAGCCGCTGATCCCACTCGCAGCCACCTTCCTCATCATCGCCACTCTCGCCCCCAACTGCATCTCCGCGCAGCCCCAGGCCACCCCCCCACCCCCCGCCGCATTCGAGGTCGCCACCGTCAGGCCCTCGCCGCCCAACCACGGCTACACCTCTATCAGCCCCTTCGGCTCCGACCGCTTCACCGCGGCCAACGCCTCATTGTCCTACCTCATTCAACTCGCCTACAGCATCGACGCCCGCAACCAGCTCTCCGGAGCCCCCGACTGGCTCGACTCCGAGTTCTTCGACATCAACGCCGAAGCCGCCGACGGAGCCCACCTCTCCTACGAACAACTCCAGCCGCTCCTCCAGCAGCTCCTCCAGCAGCGCTTCCACCTCGTCGCACACCGCGAGACCCGAAACCTCCCCGGCTACATCCTCATCGTCGCCAAAGGCACCCCAAAGCTCCACATCACCAAAGGAGGAGCCCCCTACGGATACATCTTCGCCGGCAAGCTCCGCCTCCAAAACTCCGATATCAACTCCCTCGCCGGAGCCCTCGTCAACCCCGTAGGCCGTCCCGTCATCAACAAAACCGGCATCCAGGGGAACTACGATATCAAGCTCGACTACGCCGCCGACGGTGACACCAACTCCAACCTCCCCTCCATCTTCACCGCACTCCAGGAGCAGCTAGGCTTAAAGCTCGACTCCCAAAAAGTCCCCGTACAAATGCTCATAATCGACCACATAGACAAAACCCCCACCGAAAACTAGCCCACCGTCGTCACCTGGCACCTAGTACCCAGTACCTCGCACCTTACATACGATAATAATCGTTGACATACGACAAATATCGTACTATCGTCCTTCCCATGAAGCGACGAACCCCATCCCACCCCGAAACACCGCTCCCCACCGAAGCCGAACTCGCCATCCTCAGCATCCTCTGGGCCACCGGCCCAGCCACCGTCCGCGAGGTCCACGACGCCCTCTCCGCCAAGCAGATCGGCTACACCACAGTCCTCAAGCAGATGCAGGTTATGTCGAAAAGGGTCTCCTCGAGCGCAGCGAGCGCTTCCGCTCCCACGTCTACGGAGCCACCCTCCCCAAAGAACAGACCCAGCAGCAGCTAGCCGGAAACCTCCTCCACCGAGCCTTCGACGGCTCCGCCAAGAACCTCGTCCTCGGCGCTCTCTCCTCGAAAAAACCCTCCGCCGCCGAACTCAAAGAGATCCGCAGCATCCTGGACGAATTTGAAGCCAAGTCCCAGGCCAAGTCCGAAGCCCGACCAGAGAAAGGCTCCCGATGAACCCCCTCCCCACCTCCATCAATCCCGCCACTCACATCGCCCACGCGCTCGGCTGGACCCTCCTTCACTTCTGTTGGCAGGGAGCAATCGTCGCTCTCATCCTCGCCTGTATCCTCGCACTCCTCAGCCGACGATCCGCCCAGCCTCGCTACCTCGCCGCCTGCTGCGCCTTGCTCCTGATGGTTGCCCTGCCGCTCGTCACCTTCACCCGCCTCATCACCGCCCCGCAGGACGCCACGCAAACCACCATCTTCCTCACCACCTTCGCCTCCGCCACCACCGATCCCACCCTCGCCACGCCACAGCAACCTCTACTCCTGCGTCTCGCAGAAAATATCGACCGCGCCATGCCCACCCTCCTCATCCTCTGGCTCGCCGGAGTCATTCTCCTCCTGGCCCGCCTCGCCATCGGCCTCATCATCGCCCGCCGCATGAAATCCGCAACCACCCAGCCGCCCCCACGTGAGCTCCTCCACGCCTTCCACCAACTAGCCCGACGCATCGGAGTGAGCCGTCCCATCCGCCTCCTCAACTCCGCGCTGGTCCAGGTCCCCACTGTCATCGGCTGGCTCCACCCCGTCGTCCTCATCCCCCTCGGATGCCTCGCCGGACTCTCACCCACCCAGATCGAAGCCGTCCTCGCCCACGAGCTCGCCCACATCCGCCGCCACGACTACCTCGTCAGCGTCCTCCAATCCATCGTCGAAGCTCTCCTCTTCTACCACCCCGCCGTCTGGTGGGTCTCCCGGCAAATCCGCCGCGAGCGCGAACACTGCTGCGACGACCTCGCCGTAGCCATCACCGGCGACCCCCTCACCTACGCCCGCGCTCTCTCGCTCCTCGAAGAGCATCGCTCAACCCTGCCCGCCCTCACCCTCGAAGCCAACGGAGGAATCCTCACCATGCGCATCAAACGCCTGCTAGCCCCCACCCAAAACCCCGCCATCTCCCAACTCGCAGCCCTCACCCTCCTCGGCATCGTCATCGCCGCCACCGCCACCTGCATCACCACCGCCGCCCACGCCCAGAAGAACCCCGCCGCCCCCAAATCCCCCATCACCTCAAACCTCATAGCCACCACCGAAGACGTCCACGGCCCCGAACTCTCGGACAACACCACGCCAGCCTCTCACCAAACACAGCAGCAAGCCACCGCCCAAACCCAGACCACCCCAACCCTCTCCACCGAATACGAAGCCTGGCTAGATCAGGACGTCCGCTGGATCATCACTCCCGCAGAGCGCGCCAACTTCCTCCAACTCACAAACGATCAGGAGCGCGACACCTTCATCCAGCAGTTCTGGACCCGCCGCAACGCCCCCGACTCCGCGCCCAACACCTTCCGCGCCGAGCACTATCGCCGCATCGCATACGCAAACCAGCACTTCGGCGACACCGGCATCCCCGGTTGGGACACCGATCGCGGCCGCATCTTCATCGTCAACGGACCACCCAACACCATCGACTCCCACCCCTCAGCCGCCGCAGACGATCATCCCTACGAAACCTGGAGCTACACCTCCGCCCCCGGCCTCGGCCAGAACATCGAACTAAAGTTCGTCGACGTCTGCTTCTGCGGCAACTATCAACTCCAGCCCCAGTCCGGCTCCGGGGGAACCGCCGGCACCGCACCCACTCCCATCTCAAAGGTAAGCCTCACCGTCTCCTCACGCGATCCAGATTCACCCTACCCACCCATCGCCAGGGCCGCCCACGTCTCAGGAACCGTCCTGCTCCTCGGCACCATCTCGAAGACCGGAACTATCGAAGACCTCAAAATCGTCAGCGGCCCTCAGATGCTCCGGGCCAGCGCCGTCGAGTTCGTTAAACAGAGAACCTACCGGCCACTTCTAATCAACGGATCGTCAGCCGACGTGCCAACCAAAATAGAAGTCACCTTCCTCCTGGACGAGGCAACAAAATCGCAACCCCAACCAGCCTCCATCAAAAATTCCGACCGTCCCAACTACTCCTTCAACATCCCCGACAAACAGCTCTACGACAACGGCCTCGAATCCATCCGCCAGGGCCAATACGAACTCGCACGCTTCCAGCTTCAGACCCTCGTCAACCGATACCCCGACTCACAGTTCCAAACCCCCGCCAAACTCGCCATCGCCGAATCCTGGCGGAAGCAAGGCATCCCCGCCCCACCAGACAACCCCGCAAAACCGCAGGTCCAACTCCAGACCCGGCCCAACTCCCAGACCACCCTGCACCCCGCCAGCTACAAGCCACCCACTACCCACCAATCAACCTCCGCCCCTGAACCGCTCCACGTCCCCGCCGGCGTCATCGCTGGCACCAAAATCTCCGGCATCAACCCCATCTACCCGCCCGAAGCCAAGGTCAACCGCATACAGGGAGCAGTCGTCCTCCGCGCCATCATCGCCAAAACCGGTGCCGTCGACGCCTTACAGGTCGTCAGCGGTCCCGAAGAACTCCGCCAGAGCGCTCTCGAAGCAGTCAGCCAATGGACCTACCGCCCCTACCTCCTCAACGGCCAGCCCATCGCAGTCGAGACCACCATCACCATCAACTACACCCTCGACCCCTCCGACTCTGACGACCAGAACAACGAAACCTCCGCCATCACACCAAAGGAGATCGGAGGCTCCGTCTCCGCACCGGTCCTCATGTACGCCGTTCAAGCTGAGTTCACTGAGCAGGCCAGAAAAGACAAGATAAGCGGCAAAGTCCTGGTCCACCTCTGGGTCGACGAGCAAGGCCGACCCGCCCATGTATACGTAGTGCGCGGCCTGGGCAAGGGCCTCGACGAAAAAGCCGTAGAAGCAGTGAAGCAGTACCGATTCGCTCCCGCCATGGAGAACGGAAGACCAGTCCTCGTCGCACTAACCACAGAGGTAAAGTTCCAAATCTTCTAACCCTCCCAACCCTGAAACAAGCCAAAGAAGAATACGCAAGGCTGCAGTAGTTGCTCGGTCACATCACCCACACCATAAGGGTGCCCCATGATCAACGCGAGCGCAGCGAGCGTTTATCGTGGGGTCAGTCACTCCACCACAACTACTGCCTCCACCCTTGCCATCACCACAAATCCGGGTGCCCCACGTCTCGCTTCTGAGACGTGGGTGGAGCGCCATCAAACCGGGTGCCCCAGCGAGCGGTCTTTGGCTCGCTGGGGTGTAACGCCGGAGTGAAGCCGCAGGCGAAACGACAGATTTATCACCTTCTTTTCCCTACCACGAACCCCACCCGGCACCACCACCCAAACCACCACCCTGCTACCATCGATCGAATGTCCGCCCCTCAAAATCACGACAAGAACAACCTCTACTACGGCGACAACCTCGAAGTCCTCCGCGACTACATCCCCGACCAATCCGTAGACCTCATCTACCTCGACCCACCCTTCAACTCCCGCCAGGACTACAACGTACTCTTTGCCGAAAATGACGGCACCTGCTTCACCTCCACCTATCAGATGGAGCAGTAAGCGATGGAAATGTTCGGCAATACGAGTCTTGGCCTCCGATACACGAACCGCACGCAACAAGTTCGGACGATCAGCGAAGATTGGATCACCAGACATGGCTATTGCCTAAGGTGCGATTCCGATGAGCTGATCCCAACTCCTGCAAACACTCGAACCCGAGACTTTTTCTGCAAAGTCTGTCGTCATGGCTACGAACTGAAAAGTAAGCGTGGCCTTTTCACGAACAAGGTCCTGGACGGTGCATATAACGCCATGATGAGAACCATACGGGAAGGCAACACCCCTACCTTTCTGCTGCTCGAATACTCATCTACGTGGTCCATACAAGGTCTCCGAGCCATCCATCACTCTCTGATTACCGAGGCTTCAATCGAAGCTCGCAGACCCCTCGCAGCGTCAGCGAGAAGAGCAGGTTGGATCGGCTGCAACATCGTGTTGCCGGCAATAGCGATTCAGGGGCAAATCTCAATCGTCAACGACGGCATAATGCGGGCGAAGCAAGCTCCACGGGAAGCTTTCGCGCGGCTTGAGGGGTTGTCCTCGTTGACTCCGAAGAATCGTAGCTGGGCGGCGACAATTCTCAACCTCATGCAGCGGCTGCCACACCGACAGTTCTCCCTCGTTGACATGTACAGGTTCGAAGCCGAGCTTCAGCAGCTCTTTCCCAAAAACGGAAACATAAAACCGAAAATTCGGCAGCAACTTCAGCTCTTAAGGGATGCCGGGCTGATAAGGTTCTGCGGAGAGGGAAGATATGAGCGCATTACTGAATGAAGACGACAGCGACGAAGCAGTCGCGGACTGGTTTGAAAACACCTACGAGTGCTCCGAATGCGGTACGACATGGACGGACGAGTGGTCTTGCACATGCAATGATCGGTGTCCAAAGTGCAATGTCGAAACTGAACCGTCGTCTTCGATCGATCTTAGTCAGCCTTTGACGAAGGAAGACTACTTAGGCGCCGCTCGATTGCTGGCTGCACTACCAGAGGGTGGTCCGTCTGAAGTCACCGTCGAAGATGCAAAGGCCTATGCCGAAGCAATATTAGAAGGGGGAGAGGAGCGCTTCAGCCCTCCCAGGTGGGGATACGTTCCAAAATTAGAATCCATGTAGACAACTCTCATCGACTCTCGCTCGGCGGACACAATTCGTTGCCTGACGGGTCGACCGGACGCCGGGAGGGGCACGCGTTTAGAGGTGCCGGGTGCCCCATTCATCGCGCGGCATCTTGCGCGATGATTGGGTTCCACTCTGCCGAAGGCCGGAGTGAAGGCGCAGCCGGAACGACTGAATTGCCTTCTTCGGTGCAGCCCACACAATCCCAACCCGCCACCAATACTCTCAAGCTAAACTCCCCACAGCGCCATGAGCCTCATCGACCGCTACCTCAACGAAGTAATCGACTACGGCGGCATCCCCCACACCCGCGCCGAAGTCATCCTCGACATGCAGCAACGCGGAATCGACCAACCCTGCATCGACCGCTGGCTCCAGGGCTGCGAACACGCCCAGCGCCGCCGCGAACGCCGAGCCCGCATCACCACCCGCCTCTACCTCCAAACCACCTCCACAAACTAACTCCAAGTCAGAACAGCCAGGTACGAACCCCATCCAACCGCATCGATATCCATCCCGCTCTTATCCCGCATTCATCCCCGTTCCTATTTTCGCCTTTGCTTTTCTCTGCGCCCTCCGCGCACCTCTGCGCCCTCCGCGTCCGCCTCTTTGCTTTAGCTAGGCTCACAAATCCCCAGCATTCACGCCCCAATCCCACACCCCCAAACTATTTTTCACGCTTTTACTCAGCAAAATCGCATGTCAAGCCCCCAAACACCACCAAAACCTCATAACTCAAACCCCATCAACAAGATAAAACTTTCCCCAAAGTGGTTTTTAGTTATGGTCAATCCTGTAAAATAGAACTAGAGACCAAAACAAGAGAAGGCCCGGCCACCAGCCGGGCCTAACTCGTTTATTTGGGCGAATTTAGCCGTAACCCCAATAGTATAGAATAATTTGGCGACATCGAATTATGTATCTATTGCAAACAAGCAACTTAGCAGGTACAACCCCCCCAGGGGGGGTACCTCCCGGAAAGGAGATCGAAAATGGCAGCACCGCACTTCCCCGAGCAGGGCTTAAAGTTCCTTCGCGGCCTAAAGCGCAACAACAACCGCGAATGGTTCGAGCCTCGCAAGGCCATCTACGAGAAGGAGCTGAAAGCCCCAATGCTCGCCATCCTCGCCGCCATCAACGACGCCATGATCGACTTCGCCCCCGACAACGTCCAGCCGCCCCAGAAGGCCATGATGCGCATCTACCGCGACGTCCGCTTCAGCGCCGACAAGACGCCCTACAAGCCCCGCGTCGCCGCCTGGTGGTCCCGCGCCGGCCTCGAGAAGACCTCCGGCGCCGGCTTCTACTTCAGCCTCAACCCCACCGAACTCACCATCGCCGCCGGCTCCTACATGCCCGAGCGCGAACAACTCCTCGCCATCCGCCGCCACCTCGCCGAATCCGGAGAATCCGCTGGCTGCCAACACAAACAACTACGCACTCTCCTCGCCAACAAGAAACTCAAATCCAGATTCGAACAGTTCGAAGGTCACCGCCTCACTCGCCCCCCCAAAGGCTTCGACCCCAGCGACCCCGCCATGGATCTACTCCTCTGCCGCCAGTGGGGAATCGCCGCCCGACTCCCCGCCGAAACAGCCTCCACACCCGCCCTGCTCAAAGAGATCGTCGACCGCTTCCGCATCGCCGCACCCATCGTAGCGCTGCTAAATCAGCCGCTGGTAGGGAAGCCCAGGAAGCCTCTCTTCTAGCTCGCACCCGCATATTTCACCGAAAACTTGCGAAAAACCGTACAAAACCGGTAAAAACCGCAAAAAACCTGTGGAAACCGCACAATTGCCGTTGACAAAGCCTCGAGAAAGGTTGAAGGTGAATTGCGGTACAGTCTCCGCACCCGCATGAACACTGGGTATTTCACAACTTGAAATTACTCGCCGGCGCGAAGAACGATTCCGAAATTACATCTTGAACGAACGAAGGAGAAATACATGGCAAAGGGAATGACAAAGACAGCGCTCGTCCGCCACATGGCAGAAAAGCTCGAGATCACCAATAAGCAGGCAGCAGCCGGCCTCGAACTCCTGGCCGACACCGCAGTCAAGGAGACCAAGAAGAACGGCGAGTTCACCATCCCCGGCATCGGCAAGCTCGTCAAGGCAGAGCGCAAGGCCCGCCTCGGCCGCAACCCCCAGACCGGCGAGACCATCAAGATCAAGGCCAAGACCGTCGTCAAGTTCCGCGTAGCCAAGGTCGCGAAGGACACCATCGCACCCGTAAAGAAGTAGCCCTGTAGCCCTCCCGGCATCGCAAGTCTCGCGTCGAGTCGATGCAGACGCGAGCCCGAAACAATAGCCCGTTGCCCGCGGCCATCGCCGGGCGCAACGGGCTATCTCTTTGGAAGAAACGCCCGCACCACCAGCGACACACCCAGCGAGATGATCACGCCCTGGATGATAAGCTGCGAGTTATATCGCCACCCAGCAACCGCAAACGCAGCCACCACCCCCCACATATAAACCTCACCCAAAATCGCAGAAAGCCAGGCAGGCCGCACCGTCGAAGCCGGAAGCCGCGGCCGCAAAGCAGGCAACAGACTAGGAACGCGAGCCCGGTAAGCCAGGTAAGGCTCGCCAAGTCGAGCCGACAGAAACGCCTCCTCAGCCCCAATCAACCGCAGGTGGAAGAGCCCAACACCAACGATGCAGAACACCGCGCCACTAGGCGGCATCAGCAGCGCCAGCACAAGCGTATGCAGAAACGTCCCGATGTACAGCGGATTCCGAACCCACCGGTAAGGCCCCGCCGCCACCACCCCATCCCCATGCAACCCCCCACTCTGCACAACCGAAATTCCGAGGTAAGCCGAACCCCAAGTACGCAGCAAAGCCGCCACAAACGCCATCACGATGCCCAGTACCAAGATCGCAATCGTCGCGCCGCTGAAGCTCATCCAACCAGCGCGATACACCCACGCCGCCAGCAACTGCCAAGTACGAATCGTATCGAGGTGCAGCGCGTAGTTCCACGGCGCAACGAATCCGAGCACGAAAATTATGGCGAGGATCAGGAAGCGAAATCGAAATTCTAGTGGGGATGCTTTCATCATTCGTGACCGAGCGCGGAGAGAATTGAGTCGAAGTCTTCGAGGCCTGAATACTCAATGATTACGCGACCTTTGCCCCTTTTGTCTTCAATTCGCACCTTTAGACCGAGGCGGCGTTGCAGGAGATCCTGGGCATCGCGGACGTTGGGATCTTCGGGTTTTGGAGGGTCGGTTTTGGTGGTTTTTTGTTCGGGGTTCAGTAGGCCCTGAACGTAGCTTTCGGTTTGGCGTACTGAAAATGAAAGACTTATGGCTTTCTGGGCGGCGGCGGTGATGGCTTCGGGAGTGTCCAGGGAAAGGAGGGCTTTGGCGTGGCCGAAGGTTAGGTTTCCGGTTTCTACATGGTGTTGGACTGGTTCTGGTAACTTCAACAAACGCAGGAAGTTAGAGACGCTGGCGCGTTCTTTTCCGGTGCGCGTGGCCATCTGTTCCTGGGTCATTTGGAATTCGCTGCTAAGTCGTTGATATGCACGGGCTTGTTCCATTGGGTTCAGGTCGGCGCGTTGCAGGTTCTCCACGATTGTCATCTCAAGTGCTTGCTCATCAGACACTTGGCGGACTATTGCTGGTATGGTTTTTTTGTTGGCTTTGGCGGAGGCGAGCCAGCGGCGTTCGCCGGTGAGGAGCTGGTAGTGGTTTTCGCTAAGTCGTTTTACTACAACAGGTTGGACGACACCGGACGCGGCGATGGACTGGGCCAGCTCGTCTAGTTTGGCTTCGTCAAAGTGGCTGCGGGTCTGGTAGGGGTTGCGCACGATCTGCTCTAGGGGGATCTCGAGCGGCTTGCCGGATGTGTCTGGTAATGCAGGAGTTACCGACGTGGTCGGGCGACCTGGAAGCAGGGATTCGAGGCCTTTGCCAAGGGCTCGGCGCTTGGGATCGTGGCTGGAGTGCTGTGGTTGTGACATGTGTACGCCTTTTTTGTGGTCAGGTTGTGGTTTTATGCGTGGCAAACGTGGTATGCGGACCCGCAAATATGTAACTGTGCGTGAACTTATTTGGAGTAGGGCCAGAAACGAGACTTCTTTTCGGGTGTAGTAAAAGACTTGAGCGCGCTGGCGGCTGCGGTGGCGGCCTGACGTCGTTTTGCCTCGGGGCTCTCGATGTTGTTGCGGCTGAGGAGTTCAAGGGCTAGCTCGCGATAGGCCTCGGCTCCGCGGGAGCGTGGGTCGTAGAGGGCGACGGGCAGGCCGTGGCTGGGGGCTTCGGCGAGTCGGATGTTACGTGGGATGGTGGTCTTGAGGAGTTTGCTGCCAAAGAAGCCGCGCAGGTTGTCGGTGACCTGCTGAGAGAGGTTGGTGCGGTCGTCGTACATAGTGAGCAGGACGCCTTCGAGGGCCAGGTCGGGGTTGAAGGCCTGGGCGACGCGGTCGAGGGTGGACATCAGCTCGGAGATGCCTTCGAGGGCGAAGTACTCGGCCTGCATGGGGACGAGGAGACCGTCGGCTGCGACCAGGGAGTTGAGGGTGAGGAGGTCGAGCGCGGGCGGGCAGTCGAGCAGGATAAAGGGATATTTGGAGCGAATGGGCTCGAGGGCTTCGCGGAGACGGTACTCGCGGCGGTTCTGGCTGACGAGCTCGATGTTGGCCCCGATGAGGTTCTTGCTGCCGGGGATGAGCGAGAGGTTGGGGACCTCGGTGGAGGTGGTGGCCGAGGCGGCGGAGGTCTGGCCAATGAGCAAGTCATAGACGGAGAGGCGGTTGTCGTCGCGTCCGAAGCCCATACCGCCGGTGGTGTTGGCCTGGGGGTCGCAATCGATGAGGAGGGTTGCGAGACCTTCCTGGGCGAGGGCCGTGGCGAGATTGATGGCGGTGGTGGTCTTTCCTACGCCGCCTTTCTGGTTTACGACGGCGATGACCTTGCTGGGAGCGGCCTGGGGTTGGGGCGTGGGCTCGACTGGTTTCTCGAGTGGGGTCGCGTCTGGCTGTATCGCCTGGCGGAGTTGTTTATTGACGGGGTGGATGATAATCATCGCGGTAGGAGCAGCCTATCTGTTGGGGGGTAGGTGGGGCAATCGGGTGAGGCTGTGGGGAAGGGATGGAGATTGTGGAGAACTTGTGGAATGGTGAAATTTGGGCGGGAAGTGGGGGTTTCGGAGAGGGTTGGTGTGGAAATCTTTTGTGGGAATGTTCCACGTGGAACTTCAACGACGGACGCAGAGGACGCGGAGTTAAGGACGAGAAATTGCAGAGGCCTAGAGCCGACCGGCAAAGGTTATACGTTCCCCAACCGTCGCCCGATCAGGCGGGCTGAGGATGGGGCACCCGAACGTTTGTTGTGGGTGGAGGAGAACTGACAACTGCAAAGGCAAAAGCACAATACGGGGGTCCTTCGCTGCGCTCAGGATGACAGGATTTGGGGTTGGGTGAAGGAGAGCAAACAACTGCACCGGCAAGGGAAATACGCTAGTTAGTCCCTCGACCACGCTCAGGGCGATTAATGACGAATTGTGTGGAAGCTGCGGTGTTCCACGTGGAACATTGGCTCCAAATCCCATTCATGACGATGAAGTTGTCATGAATGGGCACCCGATAAATGGGGCGAATAGGGCGCCGGGGTCTAGTGGTGGGGGTGGATTCGGAGGAACGCGATGGCCGCCAGAGCGATGGTGCTGAGCAGGATCTCGGCGACGTGGTAGTCGAGGATCTTGTGGTAGGCGTCCGGGAAGGCGATACTCCATCTCTTCGGGAAGTCTCTCAGTTCGAAATTGGGGCGTGTGGATCGATTGTTGTGGATACGGTGCTAAGTGCTGGCATGGCCTATAACTCCCTTGGATTACGACACACAGAAACTTCCCATGTGCCGCAGCGGTACATTTCATTGGGGAGTTCCCCTGTTGTTCAGGGGCAAGGGTGTTTATAACAAAGGTTCGTCGCCTCAACAATAGATATTTTCAAGAAATATGAGGGTTTTTCCCAAAAAAGGACCGAAGTGGGTAAGACGGACGCAGAGGGCGCGGAGGTGCGCGAGAGCGCGGAGAAAGCGGGTAGAACTTATAGGAAGGTTTGTAGGGATAGCACTCCGGACTCGGAGTTTGGGAGTGGGAGACGTTTCCCTGGAGCGGGGGCTTGTTGAGCCGTTGTGAGGATCGCGAGACACCCCCCGGGGGTGATCCGGGTTTTCGCGGCAGCCAGTGCGGCGTCCATGTTGTCTACCGCTCGCATTGCGACCACTTCGAAGCGCCGTTCCGGGGGCATGTCCTCAACGCGGGCGGCCCAGACCTCGGTCTTCAGGCCTAGGGTGCGAGCGACTTCGCGCAGGAAGGTGGCCTTCTTGTTCTGGGATTCGGCGAGGGTGACGGCGATTTCGGGGCGGAGGAGCTGGATGGGAAGGCCCGGGAAGCCGGCTCCGGAGCCGAAGTCTAGTAGGGTCGGGCGTCGGGGGGATGTGGCGGGCGGCGAAGAGGCTTTCGCCGAAGTGGCGGCGGACTATCTCTTCGGGGTCGCGGATTGCGGTTAGGTTGGTGCGGGCGTTCCACTTTAGAGGAGGTCTAGGTAGATGGAGAGCTGGGGGTAGAGTTCGGGTGGGGGTTCGCCATGGAGAGTAGGGGGTTAGGAGGGTGGCGATTTGGGCTCGGGTGAGGGTGGGCATGGGGGTTTGTGCAGGTACTGGTACAGGTGCTAGGGATTACGTTCATGGATGTTCCACGTGGAACGGTGGGTAAAGATTTTACATGCCACCCATCGCAAAGTACGCGTGGATGGGCAACCGTGGATTGGACAGTGAACGGAAAACAAGCAAATGCAAGTGCAAAAGCAAAATACGGGGGTCCTTCGCTGCGCTCAGGATGACAAAGTTTGGAGGTAGGTGAAGGAGAACGGGCAACCGCAAAGGCAAAAGCAGATCCTCCGCTGCGCTGCGGAATGACAAACAATAGGCCGGAACGTCATCAGGCGACCGAGGTGTGGACTGGGCGGGGCTTCCAGATGGCGGCTTCGGTGACGAAGCGGTCGAAGATGGCTTTGGAGGTGGGGCTGGAGTCGTAGCTGCGCTCGGGGTGCCACTGGAGGCCGAGGACGAAGTGGGCGTTGGGGCCGTCGGTCTGGCGCCTGGCCGCCTTCGACGGCTTCGATGACGGCGTCCTGCGGGCAGCGGGCGGTGACGTGCAGGCCGTCGCCGGGGATGGCGAGCGCCTGGTGGTGGCTGGAGTTGATGGGCAGGCGGAGGAAGCCGTCCTGTTCGGGGGCTTCGTCCTTGGCGACGAGGCTGCCGAGCAGGGAATCCGGCGCGACCGCCGCGGTGTGGGCGACTGCGACGGCGCGGCCGGCGGGGTGGTTGACGGGCATGGGGGCGAGGTGCTGGATGAGGGTTCCGCCGCGCCAGACGTTGAGCGACTGCACGCCGAAGCAGATGCAGAGGAGCGGCTTGTGGAGGTTGTGGGCGTCCTGCAGGAGCAGCTCGTCGACGGCCTCGCGGCGCGGGGTCGGCGGGGGCGGACTCGGGCTCGAGGTCCTGGCCGTACTTCTGCGGGTTGACGTCGGCTCCGCTGCCGGGGAGCAGGATGCCCTGGCAGCTGTTGATGAGGTCGGCGTACGGCGGACTGCGGGAGGTCGAGCGGGACTTCACGGCTTCGCCGCCGGAGCGCTCGATCGGCGTCGGCGTACTGGGGCCAGGAGCGCTCGCTGTAGGCGAGGTCGGTGCTGTGGGGGACGGGGATGGCGATGCGGGGCTTCATCTCTACCTATGATAGACCGTGGTGTTGGAGGTAGGTGGTGGTGATGGTGTTGTAGAGCTGCTGGGTGAGGGCGTCGGCGTCGCGGGTGGTGAGGCCGGTGGTGGGGATGGGGTCGCCGACGATGATTTTCAGGGGGCGCGGGTTGAAGTGGTAGACGTGGATGGGGAGCAGCTCGTAGGTGCCGACGAGGGTGAGCGGGACCAGCGGGACTCCGGCTCTGATGGCCATGAAGGCGCAGCCGGAGAGGAAGGCGTGGGTCTTGCCGTCGGCGGCGCGGCCTCCCTCGGGGAAGATAACCAGCGGCAGGCCGGACTTTGAGCGCGGTGACGCCGCGGATGAGGCTGGCGACCGAGGCGCGGGCGCTGGACTGGTCGACGGGAACCTGGCCGGAGCGGTTGAGGTACCAGCCGATGAAGGGGGTCTTCCAGAGGGTGTGCTTGGCGAGGATGCGGAACTGGAAGGGCAGCTTGGCGAAGAGGACCGGCGTGTCGTAGTAGCTGAGGTGGTTGGAGGCGTAGACGGCGACTCGTGGAGGCGGAGCTTTTCGGCGCCGATGAGCTCGACCGGCGAGAGGCTGATGAGCAGCAGGACGCGGGCCCAGACGCGGGCGATGGAAGTGCTGCTGGCGGCCGGATTTGTCCCACAGGCCGCAGACGAGCGAGATGCAGCCGAAGAAGGTGGTGGCGAGCGCAACTAGCGGCAGCAGAAGGAGATAGGTTAGCCAGCGGATGGCGGGTTTGGGCTCGGATTTCCGGGATTTGCCTGCTTCTCTTCGTTCAGTGCGGCGGGCGGGTTACTCATGGGTGCAGCGCCAGTTCGCGGAGTGCGCCGATGAGGTAGACGGAGCCGGTGGCGATGATGAGGCCGTCGGGTGGGGTGATGCTTTCGGGCGTGCGCCAGGGCTCGGCTACGTGGGGGGCGGCGTGGGCGGGGATGTTGAGCGCGTGGGCGGCGGCGAGCAGGTCTTCGACGCGGGCGGCGCGCGGGCTGTTGATGGGGGCGAGGATGATGTGGTCGTGAGGGCGCGGGGGCGAGCCGTCGGGGGAGGAGTCGAAGAGCGGGAAGCAGGATGCGGGCCATCTCGGTGAGGCTCTTGTCGCGCAGGCAGCTGAAGAGGAGCGTGCGGGGGCGCGACTCGGGGAGCTGCGCGATGGCGGCGCGGAGGGTCCAGGCGCCGGCGGGGTTGTGGGCTACGTCGAGCAGGATCTGGGGGTGGTGTGGGGAAGGAATTCGAGGCGGCCGGGCCAGTGGGTGTTGCGGATTCCTGCTTCAATGTTGGCGTTTGTGATGTTGTAACTTATTTGTTACTTGTTTGAGATAATTTGTTACTCGATTGGTTACGTAATTCGATTGCGGCGGCTATGGCGAGCGCGATGTTGCGCTGCTGGTGTTGGCCGGTGAGGGGTGAGTCGACTTCGAGGGGGTGGTTGTTGAGGGTGAGGGTGTAGCGGTTGCGCGGGAGGGGTTCGGTGGGGGTGGAGATGAAGGCGGTGGGGCCGCTGCTGCCGTGCGCGGCAGGGGGGATGTAGTCGGCGGCGCTGATGGCGCGGAGGTTGAGGGTGGCGGCGGCTTCGCCGATGGCCTGGTTGGCCTCGGGGTGTTGGGGGAGGGTGACGAGGGTGCCGTTGGGGCGGAGGATGCCGGCTTTTTCGCGGGCGATCTCGGCGATGGTGTTGCCGAGGTAGTCCATGTGGTCGAGGGCGATGTCGGTGATGACGGAGAGGATGGGCTCGACGATGTTGGTGGCGTCGAGGCGGCCGCCGAGGCCGACTTCGAGGATGGCGATGTCGACCTTGCGCTCGGCGAAGTAGCAGAAGGCGAGGGCGGTGAGGGCCTCGAAGAAGCTGGGCGCGTGGGGCAGGGCGCCGGATTCGACGAGGGCGCGGGCCGCGTCGTCGACCTTGAAGTAGAGGCGGGCGAAGTCGT
This sequence comes from uncultured Acidobacteriaceae bacterium, assembly GCA_963744125.1. Taxonomy (GTDB): domain Bacteria; phylum Acidobacteriota; class Terriglobia; order Terriglobales; family Acidobacteriaceae; genus Edaphobacter. Next base: position 347,433 of record CAVUSG010000001.1, read on the forward strand.
CGTCGGGGATGACGTGGAGCTCGCCGGCACCTCCGCTGGCGGGGACGTCGATGGAGGCGTACTCGGTGGGGTCGATGGGAACGGTGATCTGGATGCGCTCGTTGACGCGGACGAGGTGGGGCGAGGTGTAGAGGCCGGTGCGGTAGCCGGCGTCGGCGAGGATGGCGGCGAGGGTGGCGGCGGTGGAGCCTTTGCCGTTGGTGCCGGCGATGAGGACGGAAGGGAAGCGGGTCTGCGGGTCGCCGAGGGCAGCGGCGAGGGCGCGCATGTGGGCGAGGTCGAACTTGCGGCGAGCAGGGGTCGGGCCGCCGGCCGGGTCGGGGGTCGGGGCTGGCGCTAATTCCAGGCCGAGGGAGTTCAGATGGTCGACCGCTGCGGCGTAGGACATGCTCGTATTTTAGGCGATGCAGAGGCGGTGCAGGAATTCAATCCCCGGGTTGGGGAGGTGACTCTGCAACCAAGGTGGTATAGGGCAGACGGAAGTGGGATATGAGGGGGGCATGGAGCAGTAGATAGTAGGCACAACGTTGGTGGAGGCGTCGGGCCAAAGATGTCTCCACCGTAGTGTTTTCCGCTGGGGGCTCCAAAAACTTTCAGAGGAAAAGGAGACCATTAATGCATGTTGCGATCGCTGTTGCTTTTGCAATGATTCTCGCTGCACCGTTTTTTGGACGATGGCGTGCAAATGTCTGGTTGAAGGCGAACATGCCTGAAGAGCAGACCACGGCCCGCGTCCCGGAGACGGCCTAGTTCTAACTGAGTGAACCAAAACTATCATTGTGGACCGTTGCCGGGCTGGCGCGGTCCATTTTTTTGCTCGCTGGGGGGCGGGTCAGTCTGAATGGATCGCCGCACGGGTGATTGATAAACGTTGGCGCGTTTATGAGTACTAAATCCGGTCACAGTACCGCCTGTCCGTCTTATTGGGCGACTACCATCTGAGACGTACTGGTCAAGTTGAGCGTCTTTTTGGCGTAGAAGGGAATGCTCAGCGGAAAGGTATACGTCACCTGCACCTTCACTATATTTCCCGGAGCATTGCAGGTGCCGGTACTGCATCTCGCCCACGTTGTCGGCTGGCTTGCGCTGGCGGTGTACCAAGTGGTGGTTACGGTCATTTTATTTGCCGCATCGATGCCTGGATATCCGAGATCCTGTACGTAGGTTTGAATCTGGGAGTTCGTAGCATTGCAATTTGTAAGGTTCGGAGTGTTAGTACACGAAGTTGAACCGCGAACCATCGCATACCGGCTGCCTTCGCGGGCGGCCTCGGAGGTGTAGTGAAAGGTGTAAAGCGCAAAAGAGAAGTAAATGACGCCAAACAGCATGCCAAACACCACCGCGCTGGCCAATGCCATCTCGACGATGCTCGCACCATCTTCGCGGAGTGAATACTGGGTTTCCCTGTTTATTGAGGCAGGCATATTTGCGTCGCGTGGCCACGAAGGGTGTATGAAGCCGGAAATCCCGGTAGATGAATCGCAGGTGTGAAGGTGTACGAAGTACCTACCGTAAGGATCGTTTCGATGTGATCACCAGCATTGGTTTGGCAATCTGTATTTATGCAGGTGGAATTGGTCCCGGTGCAGGCGGCACCGCTGGAACATACGCCGGCAGTCGACACCGTCACGTTACTGGACGTTAAGGTGATGTTGCTTGCGTCCAGTATTGCTGCGTTCTGGATTCCCGTAGTATCCGACACCGTGGTGCTCTGAGCGCCATAGGCAACAGCGGCCTTCGCTGCATTTGAAACTTCGATGGCGACATATGCAACGCTGGCGAACTCGGCGGCGCCCAACAGGAGGACTATCAGCACCGGCAGCGTGAGGGCAATTTCCACAATAGCTTGCCCGGCGTCACGTCGTCGTGGCCCAATCGCCTGATCTTTCCACTTTAGGTTTAAGTTTGCCATCTCTTTCACTCCACCATTGTGACGGCCCTGAGCGGTGTGGTCGTCGGGTGCGCGGCGCTGTAGCTCGGAATCGTCAGGCTTGAGGATTTGATGTACATGGTATCCGCGATCACCCCTGTAGCTGTGACACCTCCACCATTGTCTTGCAGATACACCTCGGCCCCGGGCGCGTAGATCATCCCGTCCAGTGTCTCGTTGCCGCTGCCAAATTGGACCTGTAACGTAGTCGCATTTGATGCAGGCTGCATGATGGCGACTCCGTTGTAGGTGCCTGATGTAGGCGCAAAGATGCTTAAATTCGAATTGCCCTGGCTGAAAGTGCCGCTGTAAATATCCAGAGTTACGCCGCTGGTGGAAGATCCGAGTGTCATGGTTCCACCGATCTGTACTCCATTTTCGAATACATACACGACCCCGCCAGGGAGAGTTATCCCGGCTGATAACGTGACGTTGGCAGAGCTGAAGCAGGTCACCCCGCTCGACGCGGAGATCGGGGTGGTCGATATGACTGTCGCCACCGTGACCGTATTGGCTCCAGTGCAGGCAGTAGCCGGATTCGGCCCCGTAATAGTTCCGAGCGGATTGCTTTGGGGGGCAGAGTTGGGAACAGGATTGGTCGGCGGGGTGCTCTTACCGGAGTAATTTCCAACTACATCAAAGTAGGCCGCAGTAACTGAGGTGGAGCCGCCCGTGACCTTTAGGCCACCGGCGGCGCTTGAGTTCACATAGATGCCGCAACCGGTCGCTGTGATCGTGGTATTTCCCTGCAGGTGGAACGTGTCATTGCCTGTAGGGTTTCCGATCCAAATGCAGGCTTTGCTTGCGGTGGGTGTTCCAGCGACCGCCCTGGCGCCTACGGCGACGCTGCTGGCATGGGAGATGACGCCCATGAAAGTGGTTCCAGTCGCCTGGTTGGGGAGCACCTCAAAATACGCCCCGGCTGTCGTTCCGGCATTTGGGCCAGACAATGGGGGGGTGTTGATGTCGCGGTCAGCTATTGTCACACCGTTCGCTGCCGCCGCATTTATAGCCGCCGTCTTCGCCGAACCGACCGAACCGTAATAAAGGTAGTTGAGCGCCGCCGCCGTGGCGGCTGAGTCAGCGGCAATCTGCAGGTTTCGTTTGGCGCGGAAAAGGATGCCAACGTCGATAGCCAGGGCCATAAAACCCATCAATATGGCCATGGACAGAGCCACAAAGATCAGCGATTGACCGCTTTCGTTGTCATGGTCTCCCATAACCACTCCGGAAAATGACGTAAAGGAAAGCTCAGTGTGCAACCATCATACGCACGCTAATGCCCCAAAAACTACTGCTTGTAGTAATTTAATTACCCCTTTATTTTCTTATATTTAGTTGCTAATAGCTGATTCGAGAGGCCGAGTGAGCGCGTGTTGTATGCACCTCATTGCGTTTCTCTGTCACGCCATTTCTACCTCGGCTTTTTCTTACGACAGCTGAATTAGTAACGAAAAGTCGCTTTGTTTACTGACCGCCAAGGCCCGCGACGGCCGCCCGACGCGTCCGGCCTATCCCTCATCGATGCTTTGCACAATCAACTTGGCATCAAACTGGTGGCGCAGAAGGGTCCCTACGACTACCTGATCGTCGATCACATCGAACAACCCACCGCAAACTAGTCGTTCCCTCCCGCGCAGGAAGGTCTACATCAGATAACTGCACGGAGGCCAATGGTCAAGCCCTTACGTACAGCCCTGGCAGCCGTCCCACCTGCGGCCATCGTGTGCGTGAGTGCTGATTTTCTCCGCTTTCCCGGATGCTCGAAAGCGACAGTCTCGATCTCACCACCGAAGAGCGTGTGCCTCTCGTCCAGTTGATCGAGCGCGGCGTTCAACCCCGCGACAACTGCCTCGGCCTCATCGGCGACGACGATCAGTTCGACATTGATCTTTTTGTATAGCATCGGAAGACCCTCAGCCTTCAATCTTATGCCTAAGCGGTCGGTGCAATGACAAAGGGTGAGGCTTTTAGGCCTCACCCCTGTCGTTCCCGTTGCATTCGTTGCTTTTATTCGTGGCTGTTTGCGTTGGGGTCTGGGGCTGGGGTTGGGATACGTGGGAGCATGTCTGGGCGGGTGGCTGCGTTGTAGGCGAACCATGCTTCGATCATGGAGCCCTGCATCACGTCGTCCTTCTGCACGCGGTCATAGACGTCTGCGTTGGAGTGGTGGGTACGTGTGCCGTACTCGAGCCCATCCTGCTGGAAGCCGATGCCATTCAGACCGATCCACGAGAAGGCGGTCGAGTCCGTGCCACCGGGAGACGCGGTGGGTCTGAACTCAGCGCCCGAGACAGAGACGATGTGCTGGTCCTTGATGGGCTCAATCCACGACTTGAAGATCGCCGCCATCTGCGGACTGCCTCCCGCTGACACTCCGCGGAATCTGCCCGAGCCGCCGTCGTCGTTGAAGTACACATCCAGCTTGTCGTACTCCGGAGTCTTCTTCATTGTGGTGCGCACAGCAAAGTGTTGCTGCACGTAAGCGGTAGAGCCGTAGACGCCTTCCTCTTCGCCGCCCCACAGAGCAACGCGGACGGTACGCGCCATCGGCTTCTTCAGCGTAGCCAGGATGCGTAAGGCCTCCATTGCGACCGCAGAGCCGGTGCCGTTGTCGGTTGCGCCGGTGCCGCCCTGCCAGCTATCGAAGTGACCGCCAAGCATCACGACTTCATCCTTCTTGGTGGTACCGGGGATCTCGCCGATCACGTTGAAGGCGTTCGTGTCGTCCTTCTGATAATCCACCTGGATGTCGAAGGTGAGCTTGGGCGTGATGTTGTGCTGCAGGAGGCGAACAAGGCGGTTGTACTGCTCCGCCGCGATGGCCACGATGGGAGGAGGAACCGGCGCCTTCGGATCCTCTGAGCCGCCGTAGGTGGCGAAGATGGTGCCACCGTCTCCGTTGTAGCCCGGCGTCAGGACCATGGTCGCGCCTTCATCCTTCATGTAGGTGTTGACCTCGGCGCGAAGGATGGAGTTCTTCGCGTTTGCGAGGGCGAGCGACGTGGGCGTGTAGTCCCATTTGCCTTCGCCAGGACGACCGCGGCCGCTGGGGTCGCGATCCGTTGCAGGGTTACTGGGCGCGCCGGCTGCAGCAGCACCGCGACCGCCGCCTCCACGACCGCCGCCAGGCGTGTTTGCGCGTGCCAGAATCTCGTCGTCCGTTGGGGAAGGCTGCGCGTCTGCACGAGTGTGGAGCGTGAGCGGGGCGGGATCAAACATCAGGACAATCTTGCCCTTGAGCTTGCCGTGGTACTTGGCGAAGTCGTCCTTGGAGTGAATCGGTGCCCAGATCGGCTCTGCAGAGACGACGCCGTTCGTGCCGGGCGTCCATGCGAGCGGGAAACCGACCAGCGGAGCGTACACCGGGCTTTCCATCGCGCCGTAATACTTCTTGATCTGCCAGCCATAGCCGAAGGGCCACTTCTCCAGATGGACGTTCTGAAGTCCCCACTCCTTCATCTGCTTCATGGCCCACTCGGCGGCGAGCCTGTGATTGCGGCTGTTAGTGACGCGCGGGCCGTAGACGTCGGCCATCCAGAAGAGGTTTTCCATCACCTTCGAGTTCTGATAGGCCTCAGTCTTGATCTGTGCCAGAACATTCAGATCAACCTTGTCGCCACCCATCTCCTGCGCGGATGCGACCGAGAGGAGGAGCAGAGCTGTGCAGGTCGCAGCGGCCTGCCTTAAGCGAAGCAAATTCATAGATATTCTCACTTTCGAAGACAAAGTCGGGTTAAAAAGAACAAGGGGAAAATCTGGTTAATCGAAGCTAGGAAGTTGCCTGCTAGATCAGCACAACAGGCTGTCCGGGGACTTTCAAAATTTTTGCTATGGCACAAAGCTATCGAATTCGCGTTCTCAACGCAACGTTCAGTCAGTGGCAAAGGGGCTGTGAGTGAGAAGACGGCTTGACGGCCGCGAAGTTTCAATAGACTGCGGCATGACTCAAAAATCCCGGCCGAATCGACCGGTGGCTCAGTTCAGGCGCAGGAAGGCGAGGTTGAGGGCGGTAGCGTAGGTGACCCAGGCGAGGTAGGGCACCAGCAGCCACGCGGCTATCGGACGAACTCGCCAGAAGAGGAAGATCGTGAAGAGGATGGCGAACCAGAGCGCCAGAATCACGACCGACGAGACCAGCAGGCGATGGAAGTGGAAGAACATCTCCGTCCATAGAAGATTGAGGCCGAGCTGAATGTAGAAGACGGTCAGGGCGTCCTGACGGGCGGCTCCCTGGGAATTGTCGTCTTGATACGAGGCGTAATACTTGCTGCGGGTGCGGCGACGCGGGGTACGCCAGACCATCCAGGCGGCAATCGCCATCAGGCCGTAGAGGACCGTCCAGACAGGCGCGAAGAGCTCGTTTGGCGGTGTGAACCGAGGCTTGACCAGCCGCGAGTACCAGTACATGTGATTGACGACGGCGTGAGCGCCGATCTGCGCTACGACGGCGCAGAGCAGCAGGAATGCCACGAGCCCAAAAAATATCTGGACTGAACTTCGAGATGAAGACTTAGGAGGCATAGTTTTTGATTCTGGCAGTCTTGATTCCGCAGGGTATCGTCTTCTCAGCTATAAGGATAATCCAGCTTACACGCTGCGGGGATTTGGCGGCAGGGGAGGCGCGGGGCGCGGCGGGGTGACCGCTGTCGAAACCAGCGGGGCGCGCGCCGGGGATTTGTCGCGGTGAGAGTGCGGGGCTTTGGGACGGTTAGCGCTTGGAGTCGAGCTCCGGGGGCGCAGCACGGCGGATGGTGGAGAGCCCGCCAAGCAGCGCGGCGCCGGAGAACTGCGGCGAGCCCTGCCAGTCGGGGACGTTGAATGGCAGGTCGGGGTGCGCTGACGCCGAACGGTCGCCGGCGTGGTGCTGATCGAGCTCCTTCAGTACGATGGCGCGCATGGCCATCTGCTCTTCCAGCGAAGTGCGTTCCCAGTAGACACGAAAGCCCTGGCCGCAGACGCGGCATGTGAGGTCCTGTGCTTGTTGTGACTTGCGGAGTAAAACCTGCATAAAAAGTGCTCCCAGGGTCTCGATTCAACGATCGATCTGCCGTTGCGTTGTGTTATCGGACGGTTCGTTGCATTCCCATTATGGGACGTCGGGCAACATGTTCGAGCGCAAGTATTTGAATTGCACCTACAACGAAGGTGGTAGGCGATTGGTGTCGCGGCGACAAACAAAATATGCTTAGAGATCAGGATATGAGTGAACAATTGATCAAGATTCAGCTTCCCGACGGTTCAGTGCGCGAGGTTCCGCGCGGCACGACCGCTCTCGACGTCGCCACCAGCATCTCGCCTCGCCTCGCCGCCGCAGTAGTGGCGGCGCGTATTCGTCCCCTAACGGTAGCCATGTCGAGGGCCGAAGCCGAGGAGGAAGCGTCCGAAGCCGCTATGTACGGCACCGGTCAAACCGGCGAGCGGATTGTTGACCTCACCGCTCCGCTCACTGAAGATGTAGCTCTCGAGCTGCTCAAAGAGAATGATGACGCATCCTTGCGCGTCGTCCGGCACTCCGCGGCGCACGTGATGGCGACGGCGATCCTCGAGCTCTTCCCCGAGACCAAGCTGGGCCACGGCCCCGCCACCGACCAGGGCTTCTTCTACGACGTCTACCGCGAGACGCCGTTCACCGAGGCCGACCTTGCCGCCATCGAGGCGCGCATGGCGGAGGTGGTTGCGCGCGATGAGAAGTTCGTGCGCGAAGAAGAGCCGCGCGAAAAAGGTCTCGCCGACTACGAGAAGCAGGGCGAGTTCATGAAGGTCCACTTCATCGAGAAGTTCACCAAGCCCGGCGAAGAGATCTCGCTGTATAAAAACGGCAACTTCACCGATTTCTGCCGTGGACCGCACGTTCCATCGACCGGTCGCGTGAAGGCGTTCAAGGTGACCTCTATCGCCGGAGCGTACTGGCTGGGCGACGAGAAGAACCAGCAGCTCCAGCGCATCTACGGAACGGCCTTCTTTAATACGAAGGACCTGGACGCGCACTTCAAGCGGCTCGAAGAGATTAAGGCGCGCGACCATCGCGTGCTGGGCAAGCAGCTCGACCTCTTTTCGATTCAGGAGGTCGCGGGTGCGGGCCTCATCTTCTGGCACCCCAAGGGCGGCCTCATCCGCAAGACGATGGAAGACTGGATGCGCGAGGAGTGCATCCGGCGCGGCTACCACATGGTCTTCACGCCGCACATCATGCGCCGCGAGCTGTGGAAGATCAGCGGGCACGAAGAGAACTACAGCGAAAATATGTATCCTCCGATGGAGCTCGACGACGCGGAGTACCGCCTGAAGCCGATGAACTGCCCGGGCCACATCCTTATCTATAAGTCCCTGCCGCGCAGCTACCGCGACCTGCCACAACGCTACGCCGAGCTGGGCAACGTCTACCGCTACGAGCGCAGCGGCACCATGCACGGACTGCTGCGCGTCCGCGGCTTCACGCAGGACGACGCGCACGTCTTCTGCACCCCAGAGCAGATTGAGGATGAGATCGCCGCCTGCATCGACTTCGCTCAGTCTGTTCTCGACACGTTCGGCTTCAAGGAGTTCAAGATCGAGCTCTCGACCTGGGACCCAGGAGACAAGAAGTTCATCGGCAGCGCGGATAGGTGGGACAACGCCGTCGGCTCGCTGACCAAGGTGCTCGACGCGAAAGGCATTCCCTACAAGACCATCCCCGGCGAGGCGGCCTTCTACGGTCCGAAGATCGATATCAAGCTGGTCGACGTGCTGGGCCGCATGTGGCAGCTCTCGACCGTGCAATTCGATTGGAACCTGCCTGCCCGCTTCGACCTCGAATACAAGGGCGAGGACGGCGAGATGCATCAGCCCGTGATGGTGCACCGCGCGCTGTTCGGAGCGTGGAACGCTTCTTCGGCGTGCTTATCGAGCACTACGCGGGCGCGTTCCCGCTGTGGCTCGCGCCGGTGCAGATCGGCCTGGTGCCCATCAGCGAGAAACACCTCGAGTACGCCGAGCAGGTAAAGAAAAAACTCGAAGCCGCCGGCCTGCGCGTGGAGCTCGACGCCCGCAACGAAAAGATGAACGCCAAGATCCGCGAGTTCACGCTGCAGAAGGTCCCGTTCGTGCTCATCATGGGCGATAAGGAGTCGGCGACGGAAGCTGTCAGCGTGCGTACGCGCGGTAAGGGCGATGAGGGCAGCGTCAGCCTTGCAGACTTCATCACGCGTGCTACTACGTTGGCGAATAGCCGTGGCGTTGAACTCTAACGGAAACACAAAACGCCGAGAATAGATTGAGTCTGAGGTACGTCATGGCGTCACTCTCCGACGAAGACCGGCAGAAGGCGATCCAGATCCTCGACCAGACGCGGGCGCAGATCGAGGCGGCTGCGGCTGATGATGCCGATCTTCGCTTTCAGCTTCGCCGCTACATTCTCAAGCGGCTGGAGTTTGATGAGCGCGGCACGCCCACGCAGCGCCGCAGGCTGAAGGATCTGAAGCGCAGGTTTCAGCGCGGCCTCTGCTATGAGTGCGCCGAGCCGCTTCCTGTACGTGGCGCGGAGCTGCATCGTCTGAACGCGATCGAGGGATACACCGAGGCGAACACGCGGCTGCTCTGCCGAGCATGCCACGAAAAGGCTCAGCAGGCGGATGGTGACGAGTAGCAATCTCATGGCTGGTGCGAAGCCTCCTCAGTTGTGCGAGATTAAAGACAGCAGTTTTTTAGGAGACACACGCTAGAGATGTACACCGTAAGTGAAACCACGCACGTGCATGCACCCATCGATCGATGCTTTCTCCTGGGTACCAGCATCAAGCTCGTGAGCCGCAGCCTGAGGTTGCACGCGCTCGAACGCGATCAGAATGAGCTGGTCCAGCCCAACGACCGGTTGATCTGGCACGGATGGAAGTTCGGCTTTCCGCAGGTGCACGAGACGCTGATTACCGCCTACGACCGGCCGCATTACTTTCAGGACACCATGGGCCGGGGCCGGTTCAAACGCTATCAGCATGAGCACACGTTCACGGAGATCGACGGGCACACGTTGCTGCATGACAAGATACGGTTCTCGTTGCCGCTGGGCTGGGCGGGGGACATGGTCGCAAAAACTGTGATGGTGCCCTACATCGCGGGCATGCTTCACAGGCACCTGCAACTGCTGAAACGCGTTGCGGAGACCGAGGAGTGGCGCAAATACCTGCCCGCCGATCCCTCAGGACCTGCGGCTGCCGCTGACCAGGACGCACCCGGAGACACTTCGGCCATCAGCGATAAGCCGTAGAGAGACACTACCAAATTGCATTCTTCTGCATCTTATGTGCAGGGCACGGTGCGTGAGCGCTGGGCGACTTTTTTCCGAGAATGCTGATAAATCGTATCAAGTATAATAATATCTGTGGTTTAGTACCTCGGCGCCGGAAAGAAAAGTGGGGCCTATGGTAACGATTCGATCGATGACGATGGTGCGGGCTCCGATGGAGCGCTGCTTCAAGCTGACGGTCAGCATCGACCTGATGATGGCGGCCAGCAAGCACGAAGCGGTCGCTGGGGTCACCTCAGGCCTGATTGGGCCGGGAGACACCGTCACCTGGCAGTACCGCAGGCTGCTGAGAAAGGGCCACCACCAGAGCCTGATCGAGGCGTGGCATCCCTACACTTATTTCCGCGACATCATGATCGACGGCCACTTCAAGAGCTACGAGCACGACCACCACTTCGCACTCATGAATGACGCGACGCGCATTCGCGACGAGATACGGTTTTCGGCCCCGTCGGGTATGCTTGGACGGCTCCGGGAGAAGCTCCTGCAGCGAAGTTTGACGAAGATGCTTCACCAGCGAAACGTGCTGCTCAAGCAGGCCGCCGAGTCCGACCGGTGGCACGAGTTTCTGGACGGCCAGTCGGAGCTGGATATGCGCGCCTTCCAGGCGCCGAGCGCGAGCCTGCGCGACGCAAACAGTAACAGCATCTATGCTGGATAGCCACGACGCCGAATAACCGTTCGGCTGGCTAGCGCCGGCGGAAGGAGCTCCGGATGGCGTGGGCGCGATCGCTCACCGGCACCGACCGGCCGCCCGAGATGGACTCACCCGGCAGCGCCTGCAGCTTCCCCGCGTTGGCGTCGTAGCCTTCCGGATAGAGGACCACGTAGCGGCGCGGAATCTCGCCCGTTGAGGCGGTGGGTAGGCCGGAGTCGACCAGCGCCATGTGCAGCAGGCGGCGCTCGCGAGAGGTCATCGGAGAAAACGCGTAGGGCTTGCCGGTGCGCTTGACGGACTCGATAGCGGCATCGGCGACGCGCCGCAGATTGCGGTCACGATTCTCTTTGAAGGAGTCAGCGTCGAAGCTGATGTGGTCGTGCTCCTCCGGCTCCAGGCGGAGCGTCTTGACTGCGATGTTCTCCATCGCGTTCAACAGTTCGCCGTTACGTGCGGTTAGTAGGGTGGTATCGGGGCCCGTAAACTCAACGTTGAGTCGTCCATCTGCCGTGCCGTCGAAGCTGAATTCGAGTGCAAACCCGCCGGAAGCGATCATGGCTTCGAGCAGCTCTCGAATCTTCTTCTGTTCGTTGTCTAAATTTTCGGAGTTCACTGATTAATCTTACCTTGCATGGTTTGGGGTCAACGGCGCCCCGCTATCGTGGATGGAGTGCCGGCCTTGCGGCGGGCGCGTTTCGCTGCGATCTCGCGCATCTCGCGGCCCAGGCTGGTGCGGTTCATGACGGCCTGCTGCGCGATGCTGATAAAGTTGCCGACCGCCCAGTAGAGCGCGAGGCCCGAGCCGTAGTACCAGGTAAAGTAGCCCGAGATCGCCGGCATCATGAACGCCATCATCTTCTGCTGCTGTGGATCGACACCCGGAGAAGGCGTGTAGAACTGCACCAGAAACTGACTCAGCACCATGGTGATCGGAAGTATGTGGTATGGGTCAGGCGACTGCAGGTCCGGCAGCCACAGCCAGTGCGCCTGGCGCAGTTCCACCACGCGCGGCAGCATGGTGAAGAAGGCATACAGCAGCGGCAGCGTAATCAGCGTGGGGATGCACCCGCCGAACATGTTGACTCCGTTGTCCTTCTGGAGCTGCATGATTTCGGCGTTCATCTCGTTACGTTTCGGGTCAGTGGCCTTGTACTTCTTGTAGCGCTCCTTGATGGCGTCCATCTGCGGCTGGATGCGCTGCATCTTCAGGCCGTTCTGCATGGTCTTGATGCGGAACGGCAGCATGATGATGTTGATGATGACGGTAAGGATGACGATCGACCAGCCCCAGTTCGATGCCACGTGCGTGTGGATGAACTGCAGCGACAGGAAGAGATATTTGCCGATCAATCCCCAGAAGCCGAACTCCAGCAAAGGCTCGAGCGTTATCTTCGGGTTCGTCGCAGGGATCGCCTTCAGCACGTTGATCGCTTTGGGTCCGACGAAGATGCGCGTCTGCGTGTGGCCGCTGACGTCGCCCAGCGCAGCGCCGAGGATGGGCACTTCAACCGCGCCCTTTACCGGCGAACCGCTGCCGAAGCCGGTACGGCGCGCTGTCTTGGCCACGTCCATCTGGCCATACAGGCTGACCACCGACGCATTCGCAGGATTGTCCGGAATGAAGACTGCACCAAAGAAGTTGTCGCTCACGCCCGCCCAGTCAAAGGGACCGTTCAGCGTGTCGCCACCGGAGATCTTCTTCGGCGCGAGGTGCTCGTCCTTGCCGTTGCGCATCGTGTCGAGCTGCGCCTGCGCGTACTGCGCCGCCATGTCCAAATCGCCAATGCCGCCCGGCCAGCTGAGCAGCGCGCGCACCGGAACTCCATTGCGCGTCACCTGCACATCCGCGTGCAGCACGTAGCTCGCGTCGAACGTGAACGTCTTGCGAACCTCGAGCGATCCATCCGAGTACTTGAAGGTGAGTGAGGATGGCGGGGTCAGGTCGCCCGTAGCCGAAGCCACAAACATCGCGTTACTCAGCGCAGCGCCGGTTGCTCCGTTCACGGTGGTGAATGTTCCGCCTGCGCTGGTCGCGTTCTCTCCTGCGTCCGTGTAGGTCAGCGTGTTCGGACTGGTCTCGGTTACGGCGTAGGTGCCGTTGAAGGTCTTATCGCCCGCCCCGTTGATCGTGATCGACCGCCCGGTCAGGTCCGACGTCAGATTCCCCACCGTTGTCAGCGTGACCTGTTGATTGTTCCGTGTCGCCGACGCAATCGTCATCGTCGTGCCATCGTAGGTGTAGAGCGACATCGGATAGCCGAACAGCTTCGCGGCCTGCGAGTGCACCAGGTCCAGCGGCTTGCCGTCGTAGTCCTTGTAGGTCGAGTTTGGCGCATCGGGACGCCGCTTCAGTTGCCAGCTCACCACCTGCGCGCCGCGATTCGAGAAGACGATCCGGTACAGCTCGTTCTCGACGACAGTGGTCGTCTCCGCCGCTGCCTGCTCCACCGGCACGGTGGGAGTGGCGCTCACGGTAGCGCCGGCAGGAGTCGCAGCGCCCTTCGCGGCCGGGCCCGGGGCTGCCACAGGGCCAGGAGCCGTAGCACCACCCTGCGCCGGAGCCGTCTGCGTCGCGTTCGGCGATATCGTCTGTGGGTTCGTCTTCGTCTTGTAGAACTGCAAGCCGAAGAAGACCGCCACCATGACCAGCATCATGACGACAAGTGATTTATTGTCCTGCCCACCCTGTTGTCCGGGGTTCTTAAACTCTGCCAAGAGAGACTTCCTATCTATAAATCTTCCAAACAAAGAACCTCTGTTCGGTCAGATCGTTTCAACCTAAAGATTGTTTCAGCTTAAAGACGGTGGCGTGGCCTAAATAGACGAAGATGGTCTTTCAGCCACTCATGTCGCCAATCCTTATGATAACTTGTGCCCCTAAAAAATGCCGTAAACCGGGCGTAAAACCATGGATCCAAAACATCAGCGCTCCGGCACCGGATCGAACCCGCCTTCTGCCAGCGGATGGCATCGTCCAATCCTCCGCAGCGCCATCGCTCCTCCGCGAATCACTCCAAACCGTTGCATTGCAACCAGCGCATACTCCGAGCAGGTCGGAAGATAGATACACTGCGAGCGACCCAGGCTATGCAGCACAGGCGACACAACCCGGTGATACGCACCAAACAAGAACTCGAGCAGAAAATCTTTCATAGCGTTACTTGCTCTATGGCAATCATTACCCGGCAACATCCTCAGCAGCATGCTGATGGGTCTGCCTGTTGGCAGTCTGTATACCAGCCGCCTGCTTATCAAGCGCAGCTTGTTTATCCAAAGCAATTTGGATACTCCGGAACACCTGCGCGACCTCGCGTTCCAGTTTGGCGAACTCCAGCTCTATCACCACTCGCCGCGGGTGCAGGATCACATCCACCGGAGCGTGGATCAGCTCTGCGCTGCGTCGTATGCACTCCCTCATACGCCGCTTGATGCGGTTCCGTTCCACGGCCTTGCCCATCACCTTGCCGACGGTCAGACCAATCCGAGGTCCCGTGGTATCGGATCTGCGCTCCGCAGGCCTTAGCGCGTAGAAGTAGCTCATCTGCTTCGCAAACTGTTTTCTGCTCGACGCATAGACGCGCTGGTAGTCTGCATGTTTGCGCAGCCGCAAGATCGAGTTAGGAGTGGATGCCATAGGGCAGCTTAGACACAGCAAGGCGACCGGCTGAGGAAATCCGGTCGCCAATCTGGATAATGCGAAAACTATGAAGCTCGAAAAAACAGTTAGTCGCGGAAACCGGCGCTCACGGCGATCTTGTGGCGGCCCTTGGCGCGACGGCGGCTCAGCACGGCTGCGCCGGACTTGGTCTTCATACGGCTAAGAAAACCGTGGGTCTTCGCGCGGTGGCGGCGGTTGGGTTGGAACGTACGCTTCGGCATGGCACTGCACTCCTGAACTTTTAGCTGACCGCGATTTACTCCCGTACTGCTTGTCTACCTGTTATTTTTACGGGGGCCACGCAGATCAATCTTTGGGCTGTTGCAACAATCTCTGAGTATACCTGAGCTTCACTCCCGAAGCAACGAAAACAGCAAAGTTCAGCACGCAGAAAGGGCTGCGCCTCCAGCATGCGATGTACCAAATCAAAACGCAACTTTACCGTTTCGACGACTGCTTCACCGGTAATGGTGCAACAAAAATTTTGTGTTCTTATAGCTTGAAAAAGCGTTCGTCTTCCGTGCTACTATCAAACCCGTTTAGTAAGACGTTTTTCTGCACGTCCAACTGTTTCGCACTCTGCCGTACATTGAACAAACTCCTCTCCGCTGTCCGTCTTCATCGTTCGGCTCCCGCGTAGAGACTTCTGCGACACTGGAACTTTGTCTCCACTCGCGCCGAATCGCGAGCGTGGACGTCCATTTTCTTTTCACCGCGCTTCTTTATCGCGGGTTTTTGTAAAGTGCCTTCAGTTTGGGTTGGGACAGGGAAAAAAGACAAGGAAGCTAAAAATGTCATTCGTTCCGACGGCAACCGCCGTATTGAATTATTGGGTGCGTATTCTCGCTGCTCTCGAGAAGAAGATCAATCGCCAGTCCTATGAGACATGGTTGAAGCCAACGCGTTTCTCGCATCTCGCGGGCAAGACACTGTATGTCCGCATTCCCTCCGCAGACTTTCAGCACATCGGCGATCGCTACGCCGACCTCATCCAGGAGGCCATCGACAACCTCGGCCTCGAGATCGAGACGGTCACCTTCACCACGCCGCAGCAGGACCCCACCACCCCCAAGCTCCGCGAGGACGGCGGATTCGCTCCGCTGCCCAGCCACAGCCCCAACGCGCCCGGCGGTTCACCCAAACTCGGCCGTGGTAATGGCGCAGCCCCGCAGCAGGGCCCCGCGCCCGAGCAGTCGCGATTCGACTGGTCCGCCGCCTCGCAACTCAACCCGCGCTACATGTTCGATGCCTTCGTCATCGGCAGCGGCAACCAGTTCGCCATGGCCGCCGCACAGGCCGTCGCCGAGCGCCCCAGCAAGGCCTACAACCCGCTCTTCCTCTACGGCGCCGTCGGGATGGGCAAGACCCACCTGATGCACGCCATCGGCCACGACGTGAAGCGCCGTCAGCCGCACGCGTCCATCTGCTACGTCTCGGGTGAAAAATTCACCAACGAGATGATCAACTCCGTCCGGTACGACAAGATGACGTCGTTCCGCGACAAGTTCCGCAACGTCGACGTGCTGCTCATCGACGACATCCAGTTCCTCGCCGGCAAGGAGCGCACGCAGGAGGAGTTCTTCCACACCTTCAACGCGCTGCACGAGAGCATGAAGCAGATCGTCATCGCCTCGGACCGGCCGCCCAAAGAGCTCGCCGACTTCGAAGACCGTCTGCGCAGCCGCTTCGAGTGGGGTCTCATCGCCGACATTCAGCCACCCGACCTCGAGACCAAGGTCGCCATCCTCCAGAAGAAAGCGGAGTCCGAGCAGACACAGCTCCCCGTCGACGTAGCTCTCTTCATCGCCAGCAACGTGCGGACAAATGTTCGTGAGTTAGAAGGCGCGCTGGTCCGGCTCATCGCCTGGTGCAGCATGCACGGCGTCGAGATCACGCTCTCCGTCGCGCAGCAGTGCCTCAAGCAATTCATCGACACCCAGGTCCGCAAGATCACCATCGAGACCATCCAGCGCACCGTCGCCGAGAACTTCGGCATGCGCGTCCCTGAGCTGAAGCAGAAGAACAACTCCCGCCAGATCGTCGTGCCTCGCCAGATCGCGATGTACCTGGCCAAGCAGCTAACCGAGGCGTCGCTACCCGAGATCGGACGCCAGTTCGGTGGCAAGCACCACACCACCGTGATGCACTCCATCGCCAAGATCGACGAACAACGCCGCAGCGACAAGGACCTCAACCGGACGATCAACAAGCTGATGGAGACCCTCAGCTAACTTTGAAGTGGCAAGCCTTCGTCTGTGACGGCAAGACTTATGACCTAAATCATCTGCATCCCTGCACTCTGCAGTTTGAGCGCCGCGCGGAAGAGAGACGACCCGCCGTTGTGTTCAATGTGGACGTCATATTTGGTCTCCACTGTTTCTCTCGTGAGATTCCCAATGGGACCTATGAACGCAAGTTGATCTATTCGGACTCTCGCGAATCACGGCTCTTCGATTTCGACAGGTACGATCTGTCCAAACAACTGCCGGCGATCATCGCATCCCTCTCTCAGAGGAAGTGTTTTCAGACGGATCGATCAGACTTTGTGACAGTCGAGGTCGTTCGCGCCGACGCAACCATCGTCAATTACCACGTGTATTTTACGGTCTCAAAGGCCACTAAGAGAGGCTGTCTAAACCTCTTCGTCACAAGCGCTTATGTCGCAAACAGAAGACCAGGAAGCTCTGGAAGAGCTATCAAGTTTTTGTTCATCCTGCACAACACTATGAATCGAATTCCGAATCAAGAATTAAAATCAAAGGAGACCCACGTGGGATCTCCTTTGAGGACATCTAATTGGGGCCTCTTTCAATCCCTGCACTCGGGCGGGGACCGGGTCTCCCCGGCGGGGTCAACGCATGGCCTAAGCCATCCCATTCGGACGTTGACAGTCTTATGATGCGCCAAAATCCACTAAGGTGCAAGGAGGATTTTTTGACTCCTCCACCTTACAGGTATCGGCGCAATCCTGAGCGACATTACCTACGGCAGATACTTCGCTGGAATCGGGTTGTCCGGCCGCTCCGCCTCCCAGTAAATATTCACCACCCAATACCGCTCGCCGTCCTTCAGCAGTTGAAAGCTGTTGATGCCTCGCGCAAATGGCTTGGGATCGTCGGCCTTGTGCCGCGATTCGTAGGTCGAAAAGACCTGCGCAATAGCGCCGAACTGCTGGACCTCATTGTGGATGGAGCGCTCATAGAATCCATTGGTCGTCATCGATCCGCTGGCGCGCTTCACGTAGTCCTCTACCGACATATAGGTCGCATCGGTCGACGGATGCGCCGGGTCAGGGCTGCCCGGCAGCACACGCACCGGAATCAGCTTGGCATCGGGAACGAACAGTGACTGGAACCGCTTCCAGTCGCGCGCCTGCCCCGGAGGGCCGGAGATGGATTCGTACACCGCCGCCAGGATCGCGTCCACGGACTTCACATCCGCAGGATTCGGCTCAGGCCATCCAACGTGAGACGCGATCGAACCTGGAACAGGAGTCGGCCGTGCCGCGGCAGGAGCCGTCGCAGGAGTTTGGGCCAACGCAACAACGCTCGATCCGAGCAGGAGAACAACAGCCACGCGATAAACAGAAATAATCTTCACGAGATCTCCAGTGAAAGTAGTTTTGACCGGGAAATTAAATCTACTGCCGATTATCCTCTAGCCCTCGCGTGGGATGTGAAAAAAGTGACAAACGTAAGGTAATGACCTGTCTGGACTTCCACTTAATTTGCACGAATCCGCACCAGTCTTCTCAAGACCTCATCACAGACGATGTGAACAAGTTGGAGAAACGGTGCACGAATCACTCCCCACACCGAAGTCTTCCTCATATCGCTGCTTTCCACATCCGGTTTTCTAAAACGCAGCCACACCCTAAGCCGATGCCCGATAGCCACATGAGACAGATATCCACTTTTCAAGCGACAACGACTAGTACTACTAGTATTTAGTCTTATTTAACTTAGCTTCTTAGAAGCAGTAATCGCCATCCGCAGTTCAAGCCATCGTTCAAGCTCGAGCTCAGGCAGCAGCCCAAAGCCAGTACCTCGCATCACACACAGCGCCCAAGCTTTCCACAAAGAAATCTGTCGCGCTCAAAGCCTCTTCGCCCTAGAATCAAGCAGGCGGCTTTAGCAGAACTGGCAGGCTTTAGAAGCGCCAGCGTGCAGGCTCCGCCCAATTCGGTGTAAAGTTTGGCAGTTACCCTTGCGCACTCAAGGATGGAGATACAAACCGTGACCACCGCGACCACCACAGCAGTTCAGGAGCCCGAGATGACCGCAGCACCACCCACCGGAAACCTTGAGATTACCGTCTCCCGAGCCGAGCTGCTGCACGAGCTCACCGCCGCCCAGTCCGTCGTCGAGCGCAAGACCACCATCCCCATCCTCTCGAACTTCCTCTTCGAGGCAAGCGCTGGTGACGGAGACCCGGGCAAGCTCACCATCACCGCCACCGATCTCGACCAGTCCCTCAAGACCAGCTGCAACGCCAAGGTCAAGAAGCCCGGCGCCTGCACCATCCCCGCCCGCAAGCTCTACGACTACATCAAGCTCCTCCCCGAGGGCGACATCTCCATCAAGCTGATGGACAACCACTGGGTCCAGATCCGCGCCGGCCGCTCCAACACCAAGATGGTCGGCATGGCCCGCGCCAACTTCCCCCAGGTCGCCGAGTTCCCTGCCTCCGGCGCCTTCAAGATCTCCGTCGCCTCGCTCAAGAACATGGTCGCGAAGACCATCTTCGCCATCTCCAACGAGGAGTCACGCTACACCCTCAACGGCGCCCTCCTGGTCCTCAAGGCCGAGTCCATGGCCATGGTCGCCACCGATGGCCACCGCCTCGCCCACATCGAAAAGCTCGGCGAGACCCTCGAAGGCGTCTCCGGCGAGAAGAAGACCCTCATCCCCCGCAAGGCCCTCAGCGAGCTCCTCGGCCTGCTCAACAACACCGACGCCGAGACCCTCGACTTCGCCGACGACGAGCAGACCCTCTTCTTCCGCATCGGCGGCCGCGTCCTCACCAGCCGCAAGCTCACCGGCCAGTTCCCGAACTACGAGGCCGTCCTGCCGCGCGACAACAACAAGTTCGTCATCGTCCGCAGCGAAGACCTGATGTCATCCATCCAGCGCGTAGCGCAGTTCGCCGACGAGCGCTCCGGAGCCATCAAGATCCGCCTCGAACAGAACGAGCTCAAGCTGTCTTCATCAAGCACGGATGCTGGGGAATCTGAAGACACCATCGAGACCCCCTACAACTACGACGCCCTCGTAGTCGGCTTCAACAGCCAGTACCTCATCGACTTCCTCAAGGCCATCGGCAACACCGGCGAGGTCCGCCTCGAATTCAAGGACGCCCAGTCCGCCGGCCAGATGCGCCCCGAAGACGCCAACGAAGACGTAAAGTATCGCTACATCCTCATGCCCATGCGCATCTGAGCATCGCAACAGGGAAAGAAGCGAAGACCACCATAACCAGACTCATAGGGACCTTGAATCCGATTTGATTACTTTCGCCTGTAGAGGGTGTCGGCAATGTCCTCTAATAGATCGTTTGTCGTTCCAGGTTCCATTGCGCAAGTCGCGCTAATCTTCCTCCTCGTTTTGATCTCGCCCCAAGTATCGGCCCAGGAAGTCACCTGTGCGGTACTTGTGGATGATGCTGTTGGTAAGTTTTACGCAATTCAGGAGACGAAGGCTGGGATTTTTGCATATGGATCTCTCGGCCTCTTCCGACTGTCCGCAGACGGATCTAAGGCCACCCTGGTTCCGGGAGGCGATGAGAGACGTTACGGTTCCCCAATTCAGGAGACGAAGGCCGGGATTTTTGTAGGTGGATCTCAGGGTCTCTTGAAACTTTCCGCAGACGGATCTAAGGCCACCCTGGTTCCGGGAGGCGATGCGATAGGTGACGTTATCGAAATTCAGGAGACGAACGCCGGGATTTTTATAGGCGGAGACCACGGTCTCTTGAAACTGTCCGCAGACGGATCTAAGGCCACCCTGGTTCCGGGAGGCGATGCGAGAGGTACCGTTTACGCAATTCAGGAGACGAAGGCTGGGATTTTTGTACAGGGAAGCCGCGGTTTTTTTAAACTTTCCGCAGACGGATCTAAGGCCACCCTGGTTCCGGGAGGTTCTGCGATAAGTGACACTTCCAAAATTCGGGAGACGAAGGCCGGGATTTTTGAACATGGACGCCGCGGTTTTTTTCAAACTTTCCGCAGACGGATCTAAGGCCACCCCGGTTCCGGGAGGCGATGCGATGGGTGACGTTTACGCAATTCAGGAGACGAAGGCTGGGATTTTTGTACAGGGAAGCCGCGGTCTCTTGAAACTTTCCGCAGACGGATCTAAGGCCACCCTGGTTCCGGGAGGCGGTGGGATAGGTTTCGTTCACGCAATTCAGGAGACGAAGGCTGGGATTTTTGTAGGTGGAGACCACGGTCTCTTCCGACTGTCCGCAGACGGATCTATGGCCACCCCGGTTCCGGGAGGCGATGCGAGAGGTACCGTTTTCGAAATTTGGGAGACGAAGGCTGGGATTTTTGTACGTGGGGACAACGGTTTTTTGAAACTGTCCGCAGACAGATCTAAGGCCACCCCGGTTCCGGGAGGCGATACGATAGGTCTCGTTCTCGCAATTCAGGAGACGGAGGCTGGGATTTTTGTAGCAGCAGCTCGCGGTCTCTACCGACTGGAGCCAGACGGATCTAAAGTCACCCCGTTTCCGGGAGGCGATGCGAGAGGTCTCGTTCGCGCAATTCAGGAGACGAGGGCCGGCATTCTTATAGGTGGAGAATTTGGCCTTCTCATGGTGAGGCACGGACCTTTAGAGAACAAAATAGCGTTAACAAGTCCAAGGAGTTCGGATAATCCAGAACCCAACCAACACATCCCGACTAGATGGACGATTAACCATCCCTGTGCCAGGTTTGCGGACCAGTGGGGACTTGAGATCCTCGTCAAGAACGCTGACCAACCTGTGTTGCCTCCCGCAAAAGCAGACGGATTTGAGTCCACTGGTGAGTCAGGAAGCTTTTACGCCATCATTCCCATAGCCAAAGATGGAGATTGGACCTTCCAAATCCACTCGCGGGTCTATGGTTCAGATATTTCTCCTACGCAGACAGTAACCTTTAGGACGCCGGGAACTATAGGATTTCTCCAGCGCTGGGGCCTCACAACCGGCATCGTAATCGCCACAGTGCTCGCAGTACTAAACCTCTTGGTATTTGTGGCTGCCCGCTACTCGCCGAAGGCCTGGCAATTGGCCAGCGACGAATCCTGGAAGGCAGCGCTTCTACCCCAGCGCCTGTTGCTCCGGCATCTTCCCTCCGCGCAACTCTGGCTGCTCGATCTCTACGTCCAGCAGGAACGAAAAGCGCGAGCAAACCAGCCTCCTGAACGCTTCTTACCCATCCCTCTCACCGGCGACGCAGCCGAATCCTTTGACCCATCCAAACCACCCACAGCGCGAAGCATCTGGGTGCAGGGAAACGCAGGCATGGGCAAGAGCGCAATCTTCGAGCACCTCCTTCGCGTTCATTTCACCGGAGAAAAACAAACCTCGTTCAGCATCTTCAAGCGCTACGGCTTCATCCTGGTGCCAATCCACGCCCGTGAGTTCTCCACCCTCACCGTCTCGGATGCCGAAGACAGTTCAGCCTGGATCGTCGCCTGCATCCGCAAGGTCCTCTCCAGCAGGGTCCTGTCGTTCAACGATCGCACTCTGATCTCCGACTTGCTTCGAACCGGAACCATGGGAGTCGCCATCGACGGCCTCAACGAAGTCGCGCGCGATGCAGCCGTCGCCGCATTCGTAAAAGAATTTCCCGAAGCATTTCTCTTCGTAACCTCACAGGAATCGGGCCAGCCTCCCTTTCAGGTATGGCATCTGCCGCCATCCATCGCTGACTACGTCGACGCGCTCCTTGTCCTCTACATGGGCGAACAATCAGGCAGCGCCGTAGCCCATCAGATCCGTGAGACCGGTCTCATCAATCACCTGCGCTCGGGCTATGACGTCCGCCTCGTCATCGACCTAGCCATAAACGCCCCAACCCGTCTCGCTGAAGTAAAAGATCAACTCAGTCTCTACTACGCCGCAGTGGAGGCCGGCTGGCCGAAAAATGATCCCCGCCACGACGAGCGCCTCGAACAGCTTCAGGCCGCTGCATGGAAACTCGTATCCGAACGCGACCCCAATCAGGATAAGCGCCGCATCTCCCCCGATCAGGACTGTCCCGCCACCCTCCTCAGCGATTTAGAGAAGATGCCCACAGTCCGCCTCATTCGTCTCGCCCCGCCCGGCTATGAGTTTGTCCATGATCAGATGCACTGGTATCTCGCGGCCTGTTGGCTTTGCAGCCGAGCCACCGTAGCAACCATGCGTGACCTCCTCACTGATTCCAAGGTCTGGAAAGAGGGGTGGGAGGCCCAACGTGTCCTCTGGACCTTCGTCGCCGAGATGCTCGACAAGGAAACTCTCGAAAAACTCTGGAGATTTGCAGGCGAAGACGAGCGTCGCGCAGTCCTCGGAAGTGCTCTGGCAAAACGCGCAGCCAAGGACGGATGGACACTCACCCAACCCCCATCGTAGGGCCCCACGACTAATCCCTTATAGGTACTAAATCCGGTGATGGTCGTGAACCGGCACCTCCAAACTTACGTATATAGAAGCACAGCCAAGACCCCGCCCAGGCGGACTCGGCACCACCGCAGTCTTTGACAATCCAGCCGGAGCCAAACCCATAAGCATAACCTTATGAAGATTTTGCAGCCATCAACCCCATTTTATAAGACTTTTTCGACCTACAAGACACCAAGGTCCGGACCTAACTCACATGTTTTGAAGATTTTGCGCAAAACTGGTGGGGAGGGGGGGGTCAAGCACTCCCGAACTGCGAGTAGGCATGTTGGAGGATCGCCGCGGACTCCCGGAGAGCCTGGTGCTCCGCCGCATTCAGCTGCAGTTCGAGAGCGGACTCCACACCGCAGTCGCCCACGATACAAGGCGTGCTGAGAGCCACATCGCGCAGACCATATTGGCCGGTCATCAGGGTGGAGACGATCAGAACTGAGCGCTCGTCCCGCAGGATCGCCTCGCAGATGCGCGTCACACACGACGCGATGGCATAGCAGGTATTGCCCTTCAGCGCAGCCACCTCCGGCCCCGCATGCCGGACACTGCCAAGCAACTCCTCCTGGGACGGCAGAGACTCCGCCCCGGGATACTGCGCCAGCGGAATACCCGCCACCTGGGCCGCACTCCAAACCGCCACCGAAGAATCCCCGTGCTCCCCAATAACCGCTGCATGCACGGACCGCGGATCCACATTAAGTCTTTCGCCGAGGATGTGGCGCAGGCGCTCGGTATCGAGCAGGGTGCCCGAGCCGATGATCTGCGTAGTAGGCAGCCCCGACTCCTTCTGAGCGATGAAAGTCAGAACGTCGACCGGATTCGTGGCGATAACCAGAACGCCATCGAACCCCTCGGCCATGAGCTTCTGCATGCAGCTGCGCATGATGGCGGCGTTCCCCGCCAGCATGTCGAGTCGAGACCCGCTGAACTTGCCCGGCGTCCCGACCGTCACGATGACGATGGCGCTCGCCGCCGCGTCCTTGTAGGTTCCGGCGAAGATCTTGACCGGAGTGCCCAAGCGGCACCGCTTGCTGAAGATCCAGCGCCTCGCCATGGACGTGATCTTCCGTATCGCCAATCAGGACGATCTCTCGAGCAAGGTGATTATGCAGGATGGCGTAGGCACAGGCGGTCCCAACATGCCCGCAGCCAAGGATCGAGATCCGCGTGTGTCCCAGGGTCATAGGTAGTGTCCCTTCGTCCCAAATATCCTACTGCCTCAACTCCACCAGCGTAGCCCCCTGCCCACCCTCATTCTGCGAGGCCTCCGTCACCTCCGAAACATGAGGATGGCTGCGCAGATACTCCCGCAGCGTCCGCCGCAGAACCCCCATCCCGGTCCCATGCACAATCCGCACCCGCGGCAACCCCGCCAGAAAAGCCTGGTCCAGGTACCGCTCCACCTCATCCCGCGCCTCATCCGCAGTCCGCCCGATCACGTTAATCTCGGACGAAAGGTAATCAGGATTCTGTGAAGTGGAGACCGTCACATTGCCCCGCCGCCGAGCAGCCTCCAGCGGAGTCAGCCACCTTCACCGCCTCCACCTCCGCAATATCGTCGATAGCCGCCCGCATCTTCATAGGCCCCACCGACACCTCAAAGTTCTTCGCGTCAATCACCCGGTCCACCCGCGCCTGCCGGCCCAAGCGATTTCAGCTTCACCAGATCGCCCACCTTGATCCCCTTAGGCAAATGCGGCTGCGCAGCAGGATCATTCTTGTCCGCCCGATTCACATGCGCGACGACGGTCGAGTTGAACTGCTCCGAAAACTCACGCCGCAGCCGCGAGATACGCAGCTCCGAGTCACGCGAGATCTTCTTCGCCACCGCCTTGTCGTCGATCTCCTTCACCGTCTCGCGAAGCTGATACGCAAAGTCCTCGATCAGCGAGTTCAGCTTGGCCTCCAGCTCCTTGGTCCGCGCCTTCTGCTCAACACGCCCCTCGACCTCAACCCGAGCCTTCTCCCGCGACAGCTCCTGCTCGCGCAGTCCGCAGCGTCTCGCGCTCTATCTCCGCGGCCGTAAGCTGCTCATGCAGCGAGTCGAGAAACGCGCCGATATCCGCAGTCTGCGTAGTCATCTGCGCCCGCGCCTCGGCGATGATGTCGGCACGCAGCCCAAGCCGCTCCGCGATATTGAGCCCGGCAGAAGCGCCCGGAACGCCAAGCCGCAGCTCATACGTCGGCGTCAGCGTCTGCTGGTCGAAGCCGACCGCAGCGTTCAGCACACCCGCATGATTCGCGGCGTAGACCTTCAGCGAGGTGAGGTGCGTCGTGATGCAGCACCAGCTCTTCAGCCGGAGGAAGTGCGACGCAATCGCCACCGCCAGCGCAGCGCCCTCCTCAGGATCGGTCGCCGAGCCCAGCTCATCGAGCAGCACCAGCGAATCCGCAGTGGCCTCGCGCGAGATGCGGTCGAGGTTCACCACGTGCGCGGAGAAGCTCGACAGGTTGCGCTCGATGGACTGCGCATCGCCGATATCCGCATAGACGCTGGTGAAGAGCGGCAGCACAGCCTCCTCCGCCGGAACCGGCACCCCAGCCTGCGCCATCAGCGCCAGCAGCCCCAGCGTCTTGAGCGACACAGTCTTGCCGCCGGTGTTCGGCCCGCTGATGATGAGCTGCTTCGCCGCCTGCGGAAGCACGATCGTAAGCGGCACAGGCGCGGGTGGCACAGCCTCCGGATCACGCTCCCTGCTCTCAGCGCGCATCCGCAGCTCCAGCAGAGGATGACGCGCGGCGACGAAGGAGAGCTGAGGCTCGTCGATGGCGAATGCGGGGCGCACGCAGACGCAGCGTCTCCGCAAAGCGCGCCCGTGCCGCGTGCGACTCGACCTCCGCAAGGATGCACGTGCCGAGATGGATCGCCGCCGCGTGCTCGCCGAGAGCGCGCGTCATCGCGACGAGGATGCGGTGAATCTCCGACTGCTCTTCGTCGAGCAGGCGCACGAGCTCGTTGTTCTGCTCGATGGTCTCGAGCGGTTCCACAAAGACGGTCTGCCCGGAGGAAGATGACCCATGAATGACGCCGGGAATCTTGCGCTTGAACTCCGCCTTGACCGGAATGACGAAGCGGTCGCCGCGAATGGTGATGAGCTGGTCCTGCGTGCTGCCGTCGTCGGAGAGGTGGCGCAGGCTGCGGCGCAGGCTCTCTTCGATGGCGCGGTGCTGCCGCTCCATGGCGCGCCGTATGCGCCGCAGCTCGGGCGAAGCGTCGTCGCTCAGGCTGCCGTCGGGCTCGATCTTGCCGCGCAACTGGCGCAGCAGCGGAGCGAAGTCGTGGCCGAGCAGAGGCGCGGAGAGCGCGGCGATCCCCGGCCACTCATAGCGTGTGGCTCCTGGAGCCGGGTCGATGAGGTTGCGCCATGCGGCGACGCGTTCGACCACGTTGAGCAGGTTGAGGATCTCGATTGCCTCGAGCGCCGCGCCGTCGATGCTCGCCTTCTCGAGCTGCGTGGTGGGATCGAAGAGCCCGCGGAAGTCGAAGCTGCCGCCGGCGGTAGCCATGCGGCGCATCTCCGCCGTGCGCTGCTGCTGCAGGTCGATCCAGGCGAGGTCGGAGCTGGGCTCGAGCGCCAGTATCCAGCCGCGGCCGAGGGGAGATAAAGTATGGCCGGCTATATGGTTACGCAGACGCGGCCACTCGAGCGCCACGGCGCTGGCCTCGTGGAGCGGGAGCGGAATATTCGGGAGCAAATCCTGCGCGTTCACGTCTATCATCGTACCGGGTATGGAACCGGCGAGGGCTGGTTTGCGTAATAACCGCAGAACGTGGGCCAGCCGTTAAGTCTTCGGAGGTGCGCGATGGTCTGTCAGTCATGTGGAAGTCCGGTAGTTGAGCAGGTTCGGTTTTGTTCGAGATGTGGGGCCCAGGTCGCAGGTCCGGTCCCAACTCCGCCGCCAGGGTATCAGCAGATGTGCTCAGGTTACCCGGCGCTGGTGCCGCGTGTGCAGCGAAACCTTCAGACGCTCGGCATCCTGTGGTGCATATACGCGGGATATCGTCTGCTGGCTGGATTGATGGGCGTGTTCTTCCTGCGAGCGTTTTCGATGCACGGCTTCGGTGGCCGTGGCGGATGGATGCTCGGAACTCAGATGCCGCCAATAATGCCGCTGTGGATGGGCGCGATGGTGCCGGTCGTAGCTACGGTTACGGTGATTGGTGCTGTACTCGCGGCGTTCGTGGGCTTCAGTCTGCTCCAACGGAAGCCGTGGGGCCGTACGCTGGCCATTGTGGTCGCAATCCTGGCGTTGTTGAAGTTTCCGCTGGGGACGGCGCTGGGCATCTACACGCTCTGGGTGCTCGCTCCGTCGTACTCGGGGATGGAGTATGAGGCGATCGCAGACCGGAGTTAGTAGACTGTTGGGATGAGCTTTCCTGTTACGCGTATGCGCCGGCTGCGCCGGACCGAAGCGCTGCGGTCGCTGGTGCGCGAGACGCATCTCCATCCCGGCGCGCTTATCTATCCGCTGTTTATCTGCCCCGGTGAAGGCGTTCGCAAAGAGATCAGCTCCATGCCGGGCATCTTCAACCTCTCCATCGATGAGGCGGTGAAGGAGGCTGAGGCGGTCGCGGCGCTCGGAGTTGGCGGGCTGCTGCTGTTCGGACTGCCGGCCGAGAAGGATGAGCAGGGTACCGGCGCGTGGGCTGACAACGGCATCGTCCAGACCGCGCTGCGGAGTTCAAGAAGAACCGCAAGCTCGACTCGCTGGTGCAGATCGCGGATGTATGTCTGTGCGAGTACACGTCGCACGGGCACTGCGGCGTGGTGGCCCGCGACGGCGACCACTACGAGGTGGAGAACGACTCCAGCGTTGCGCTGCTGGCCAAGACTGCGGCGTCACTGGCTGCGGCTGGGGCGGACATTATCGCTCCGTCGGACATGATGGATGGCCGCGTGGCTGCGATGCGCGCTGCGCTCGACGCAGGTGGCCAGCAACTGACGCCGATCCTGAGCTATGCGTCGAAGTTCGCCTCGGCGTTCTATGGACCGTTCCGCGAGGCGGCGGACTCGGCTCCGCAGTTCGGCGATCGGCGCAGCTACCAGATGGACGGCGCGAATCTGCGCGAGGCCATGCGCGAGATCGAGCAGGACATCGCCGAGGGCGCGGACATGGTGCTGATGAAGCCCGCGATGCCGTACCTCGACGTGATCCGCGCGGCGCGGGAGCGGTTCGACGTGCCTATCGGCGCGTACCAGGTGTCGGGCGAGTACGCGATGCTGCATGCGGCGTTCCAGCGTGGCTGGCTGGAGCAGGAGCGCGCGATGATGGAGTCGCTGCTGTCGATACGCCGGGCGGGAGCGGACTTTATCGTGACCTACTTCGCCAAGGATGCTGCCGCGCTGCTGGGGTGACGATTCGTTTATCGGCCACGAGCATCTCATCTGAGGGCCCGCGTAAAATAGAATTTTGGGCGTTGAACAGAACGGGAGATCTCCTTTGGCAGATACGATTTATGACCTTGTTGTGGTCGGCGGTGGCCCCGCCGGATATACCTGCGCGATTCGCGCCTCGCAGTATGGCCTGAAGACCGCTTTGATCGATGCAAATGACAGGCTGGGCGGCACTTGCCTGCTGTGGGGCTGCATCCCGACCAAGGCCATGCTGTTTACCGCCGAGATATGGGACCACCTGAAGCACGCCGATCGCTACGGCATCGAGGTCACCGAGCCGAAGATCAACTGGAAGGGCGTCCTGGCGCGCAAGGATGACGTGATCACGCGTCACACCAAGGGCCTCGACTTCCTGATGAAGAAGAACAAGATCAACGCCATCAAGGGCTACGGCCGCCTGACCGGCCCGGCAAAGGACGGCGTCTTTACCGTCGACGTGAAGCTGGCCGACGGCAAGACCGATACGGTCAAGGCGAAGAAGGTGGTCCTCGCGACTGGGCTCCGATGCGCGCATGCTGCCCGGCTACAAGGCGGACGACACCATCCTGACCAACTACGAGATCCTGAAGATCGACCAGATGCCGAAGTCGCTGGTGGTCATCGGCTCGGGCGCTGTGGGCGTTGAGTTCGCGTCCATCTTCAAGAGCTTCGGCG
This sequence comes from uncultured Acidobacteriaceae bacterium, assembly GCA_963744125.1. Lineage (GTDB taxonomy): Bacteria > Acidobacteriota > Terriglobia > Terriglobales > Acidobacteriaceae > Edaphobacter. The sequence continues at coordinate 376,656 of CAVUSG010000001.1, forward strand.
CTGACGTGACCGTCCTCGAGATGCTGCCGCGCGTCGTTCCGGTGGAGGACGAGGACATCAGCAAGGAGCTGCTGCGGTCGTTCAAGAAGCGCGGCATCGACGTCAATCTTTCGGTGAAAGATACGAAGATCGAGAAGAACAAGGACGGCGTGCTCGTCTCCTACACGGACGCGAACGGCAAGCCGCAGAGCAAGCAGGCGGAGAAGGTGCTGGTGGCGGTGGGCCGCTCGCCGCGCACCGCCGACGTCGGACTGGACAAGACCAACATCAAGCCGGACCGCGGCTTCATCATGACCAACGAGTGGATGGAGACCACCGAGCCCGGCGTCTACGCTATCGGCGACATCGTCGGCGGACTGCCGCAGTTGGCGCATGTGGGCAGCATGGCCGGGCTTGTCGTTGCGGCGAAGCTCGCGGGCAAGTACGCCAAGCCGGTGAATCGCACGCGCATCCCGGGCTGCACCTATACCGATCCGCAGATCGCCAGCGTCGGCCTTACCGAGGCGCAGGCCAAGGAGAAGGGCTTCCAGGTGAAGGTCGGCAAGTTCCCGTTCGTCGGCAACTCGAAGGCGACGATCGTCGATGCGCATGACGGCTTCATCAAGGTGGTGACCGACGCGAAGTACGGCGAGATCCTCGGCGTCCACATCATCGGGCCGTACGCGACGGAGATCATCGCGGAGGCGGTGACGGCGCTCGAGCTCGAAGCCACCGTGGAGGAGATGATGTTTACCATCCACGCGCATCCGACCGTGGCCGAGGCGTTGCTGGATGCGTTCAGCAGCGTTGAGGGCATGGCCGTCAACGTTTAGGCTCGCGGATTCTGGTGCGGATTCTGGACCGGGGGCGGCTGAGTGCTTCAGCCGTCCTCGTTCTATCTCTACCCCCTCCCCGTCAGTTTTGTGCAAAGTATTCAATCGATGCAACTTAAGTCCGGACTTCCAAATCGACTCACATGCTGGTGAATCTTCTCCATCTCGGCCGGGTGTCTTATGCAGACGGCCTCGCCATCCAGCAGCGCGTCATCGCCGCGCGGAAGCAGGGCCTGATCGCCGATACGCTGCTGCTGCTGGAGCACCCACCCGTCATCACGCTGGGCCGCAATGCGCATCGCTCGAACATCGTTGCCAGCGACGAGCTGCTCGCCAGCCGCGGCGTGGAGCTGCATGAGATCAACCGCGGCGGCGATGTGACGTATCACGGCCCCGGCCAGCTCGTCGGCTACCCCATCGTCGATCTGCGCGGCGATCTGCCGGGCAAGAAGGGCCCGCACCTCGGGCCGGTCGACTTCGTTCGCCTGCTTGAAGAGGTGCTGATCCGCACCTGCGGCGAGTTCGGTGTGATGGCGCAGCGCATCTGCAAGCTGACCGGCGTGTGGACGATTGCCGGTGGAAGCATTCCCGAGAAGAAGATCGCTGCGATCGGCGTCCACGTCTCGCAGGGCGTGACATCACATGGCTTCGCGTTGAACGTGACCACCGATCTGCGCGACTTCGAGTGGATCGTGCCGTGCGGCATCGTCGACTGCCAGGTGACGAGTCTCGAACTCGAGGCCGACAGCGATCACCAGCCGACGATGGAGGCCGCGGTCAACGCTGTTGCTCGCAGCTTTGGGCATGTGTTTCGCTGCCAGATGCTGTGGTGCGAATCGCTGGATGCCTTGTTCGCCTCAGCCCAAAAAACAGAAGCACCGGTTAGCGGGTAGCGGGGTTTGAATCCGGATTCAGCGCTCGGTATTGTTCGTCGCTGACGTGCTCCATCCACTCCACGACCTTGCCGTCTAATCGTTCCTGAATGGCGATGTGAGTCATGGCGGTGGTGGGTGTAGCGCCGTGCCAGTGCTTCTCTCCCGGGAGCGAACCAAACCACATCTCCGGGGTGAACTTCTCAATCGCGCCGCCGTCCCGCTGAGCCCATCCGCAGCCTGCCGTGACAATCAACGTCTGTCCAAGAGGATGCGTGTGCCACGCGGTGCGCGCTCCCGGTTCAAAGGTGACGCTGGCCCCGGCAACAAGCGCCGGGTCGGGTGCCTGAAAGAGCGGGTCGATACGTACAGTGCCGGTAAACCAGTCTGCCGGACCTTTGCCTGAGGGCTGCGAGCCGATGCGTTTGATTTCCATCAGCCACATTCTAATGATTCCGCATGGGAGAATCTCAAACTGACCATCGCCGATTATCGCCTAAACATGCAGTTTTCCACCGAGCAACTTATAATCCAGAGTTGCGCGGCTTCACCCGATTCAGCGTTACGCAACACTAAAAGGACACACATGCCGACCGATGTAGTCATGCCCCAGATGGGCGAATCCATCACTGAAGGCACCATCACCAAGTGGCTGAAGAAGCCAGGCGACAGCGTGCAGCGCGACGAACCGCTGTTCGAGATCTCGACCGATAAGGTCGACGCCGAGATACCGTCTCCCGCCGCCGGTACGCTGGCTGAGATCAAGGTCCCCGAAGGATCTACGGTGCAGATTAATACTGTCGTCTGCACGATCAACGAGGAAGGCGCCGGCAGCAGCACGCAGCCGCACCCGCAAAGGCTGAGACTGCAGCTACTCCTGCGGACGACTCCACCACTCCTGCCGCAATTGACGCTCCGGATATGGGATCCCCCGCAGCCGCAGGCCCCGGCACCGACGTTGTGATGCCGCAGATGGGCGAGTCCATCACCGAGGGCACGATTACCAAGTGGCTCAAGAAGGTCGGCGACACGGTTCAGCGCGATGAGCCGATCTTTGAGATCTCGACCGACAAGGTGGATGCGGAGATTCCTTCGCCGATCGCCGGCGTGCTGTCTGAGATCAAAGTGCCTGAGGGAAGCACGGTGCAGATTAACACCGTCGTCGCCGTGATTGGCGGCGCTGCCGGTGCTCCTGCGGCGAAGGCTGCTGCGCCTGCCGCTCCGGCTCCAGCGGCACTGCTGCCGCTGCAACGCCTGCACCCGCCGCTGCCGAGGGCGAGAAGGTCCGCTCGTCGCCGCTGGTCCGCAAGATTGCGAAGGATAACAACGTCGATCTGCACCAGGTCGCCGGCACCGGAGCTGCGGGCCGCATTACGAAGAGCGACATCGTCGGATTCATCGAGGGCGGCGCCAAGCCTGCTGCACCTGCAGCTCCAGCTGCCTGCTGGCCGCGAAGCCGCGAAGCTCCTGCGGTTGCACAGCCGCTGCCGGGCGAGCTGGTTCCGATGACCAAGATGCGCGCCATCATTGCGCAGCGCATGGTCGAATCGAAGCGCACCAGCCCGCACGTCCACACGGTCTTCAAGGTGGATATGACGCGCATCGTCAAGCTGCGCGAGAAAGAGAAGAACAAGTACGAGCAGCGCAACGGCGTGAAGCTGACGTACATGCCATTCATCACGCGCGCCGCGATCGTCGCGCTGAAGAAGCATCCGGTGGTCAACGCTGCGATCCAGGGCGACGCGATTCTCTACAACAAGAGCATCAACATCGGCGTGGCTGTCGCGCTCGACTGGGGACTCATCGTCCCGGTGATCAAGCAGACGGAGGAGAAGAACTTCCTCGGCATCGCCCGCGCCATCGTCGATGTGGCAGAACGTGCCCGCGGCAAGAAGCTCGCTCCCGACGAGATCTCCGGCGGTACGTTTACGCTGACCAACTCGGGCATCTTCGGCGAGCAGTTCGGCACGCCGATCATCAACCAGCCGCAGGCGGCGATCCTGGGCATCGGCGGACTCAACAAGGAAGCCGAAGTTCTCACGGACAAGGATGGCAACGACTCAATCGCGATCCGCTCGATCCAGCGCTTCACGCTGGGCTTCGATCATCGCATCGTCGACGGCGCGGACGCGGGTAAATTTATGTCGGACTTCAAGGCGTATCTGGAGAACTGGTCCGAAGACATCGGATAAAGAAGAAGCACTTCAGCAAAACAGCGCGGCGGACTCAATCGAGTTCGCCGCCTTTTCGTTTACCAAAGATTTCAAAGACAAGAAATGGATTTGATCCCGCATCAGGTTACAAAACTGCCTTGGCCTGCAGCACTAACTCCACGGCCTCTTCTGTCGTTCGGCCCACCGCTGAAAGATGGCCCATCTTTCTTCCTTTGCGCGGCTTCAGCTTCTCGTAAAGATGCAGCCTTACCCCAGGCACCGCCAACGCAGCGTCGAAGTGCGGCTCGCGCGGCTGTCCGGCGTCGTCGATCCACAGATCGCCAAGCAGATTCGCAATCGCAGCCGGCTGCACCACTTCAACATCGCCCAGCGGAAGACAGCAGATTGCGCGAACGAGTTGCTCGAACTGGCTCGTCGGACAGGCGCGCTCGCTGGCGTGATAGCTGTTGTGCGGGCGCGGCGCGAGCTCGTTGACCAGCAGCTGTCCGTCGGTCGTGCAGAACATCTCGACCGCGAGAATTCCTTCCAGATGGAAGGTGTCTGCGATCGACTCTGCGATTGCACGCGCCTGCGCGGCCATCGCGTCGGAGAGCGGCGCGGGCATCACGCTCCACGCGAGAATCTGCTCCTCGTGGTGGTTCCACGCGGCGGGATAGACCTTCACCTCGCCGGTCGGAGAGCGCGCCACCAGCACAGAGATCTCGCGCTCCAGATCGACTGCCTGCTCGACGACACCGGGTCCTTCACCGAGCGCGGACCACGCGTCGCGCACCTCATCCTCAAAGTTCGCGCCGGGCGTGAATCCTACTTTGCCCTGCCCGCGGCCATCGTAGCCACCGGTCGCGCTCTTGCAGAAGCAGCGGCCGCCGAGCGCCACGACCGCCTCGCGCACTTCGTCGAGCGAACGCACCGCGCGATAGTCGCCGACAGGAAAACCGTTGCGCCGCAGCCAGTCCTTCTGCTCGATGCGGTCCTGGATGATCGCGAGCATCGCGCCGCCCGGACGCACCGGAGCGAAGTTCGCTGCCGCGGCCATGCTCGCCGCTGAGATCTGTTCGATCTCGAGCGTCACAACATCGCACTGCCGCGCGAGGTTGGCCGCCTCGCGGCTGTCGTCCCACCCGGCCTCGATGCATTCATCGACGACAAAGCGCGCCGGACAAGCGGGATCGGGATCGAGCACCAGCAGCCGATATCCCATGCCCCGCGCGGCCATCGCCGTCATGCGGCCAAGCTGTCCGCCACCGAAGATTCCGATGGTCGCGCCGGGAAGAATGGTCTTTGCTCTCTCTGCTCCAGCCACGCTAGGCACCGGCCTTGGTTGTAGTGACGTCCGGACTATCCAGACCATCGAGGCCCATCGCGAGCACCTCGTCGCGCCTCGCTTCGCGCCACGCCACGAGCTTCGCGCGCAACTCCGCATCGCCTGTCGCCAGCATCGCCACCGCCAGCAATGCCGCGTTCGCCGCGCCCGACGCGCCAATCGCCATCGTGCCGACAGGAACTCCCTTCGGCATCTGCGCGATGCTCAGCAGCGCATCCATCCCCTGCAGCGCCGTGGCTGCGATGGGCACGCCGAGCACCGGCACGACCGTCTTCGCCGCCATCATCCCCGGCAGATGCGCCGCGCCGCCGGCTCCCGCGATGATCACGCGGAGCCCGCGACCAACGGCAGCCTCCGCATATTCAAACAGCAGATCCGGCGTGCGGTGCGCGGAGACGACGCGCGCCTCATGCGCCACGCCGAACTCCCGCAGCACCTCCACCGCCGCCCGCATCACTGCGTAATCACTGCGGCTTCCCATCACAATCCCAACCAGCGGTTTTGCGCTCATGGCATCGATTATACGGTCTTCACTTCTGTGTATCCTCCACCGCCGCGACGCTCTATGGCTTAGCCCAGAGACTCGCGTTCATGCAGTCCACCACGCCATCGATAATCAGACTCAGCCCAGCGGTAAATTTGTCCGAGTCCGCAATGTGCTTCTGCGTCACGGCGTTTGCGACGTTAATCGCAGCGCCCACAATCTCCACAGTAGCGGCCTTCTTTTGCGCGCCGGTCTTCTCTCCAAACATCGATTCGACGCCCTGAATCACACCCGGCACCAGCGCAATCGATCGTAGAAACAGCTTCATAAAGTCCATCTTTTCTCCTCCACCCTTCTGTTAGCGCCGCATGAAATCTATCGCGAGATGCACCAGCGTCAGCATCCCGGCGAAGGCCCCGGCGAGCCCTTTCATCCGCTGCACTGCCTGCTCATGCCGCTCCACCCGCTCCTCCAACTGCGTCAAACGTCCCGGCTGCCCAACCCCGAGCAACTGCTTCATCTGACTCTGCAGCACACTCAACTCCGCCAGCACCTGGCCCTCAAACTCCGTCATCACACTCCCTCCTTTCACCGGCTAGCTCACCGGAAGATCCGTAAATACCGCGCTCGAAAATCGCGAGTACACCGGCGGCGTCGATGCATCGAACATCCGCACGTAGTACCGCTCCACTTGCCCCTCGCGCGGGATCGAAAAGCTCCGCACCGGGCTCCGCAGCACCAGGTCCTGGTCCACGCCGGGTCCAAAATCCCAATCCCTGCGCCGTACCTCAAACCCACCGCCCGCAGGTGGCGCCATTCCGGCGTCCAACTGCAGTGCGGTCCCCGTCGAACTCACCACTTGCAACTGCTGCAGGTTCGCAAGCACATTGCCGGTGCGTTCAACGCCGTCTGTGGCAGCAAAGCGTCCGCGGCAATCGCCTCGGACAACTTCAGCCCCAACCCTTCAGCCCAGTCATTCGCAAACTCGATTCGGTACGTCAGCACCTCGGGCGACGCCATGCCGTCCAGCACCGTGACCTGCCGAACCACGACGCTCATCGTCGTGCCATTCGCAGTCAACGCGAGCACATCGCCCGGCCAGACATCCGCCGGATTCGTCGCCTCGTAGCTGCCTGCTATCGCCGCCGCGCGACTCGCTGCAAAGCTCAGAATCGCCTGGGCCGCGAACTCGCAATCCACGGAACTCCGCGCCTGCGGTTGCAACACCTTCCCCAGCCAACGCGCCGTTCCCGGCATTCCGCCCGCCGCTTCAGCCGCAATCCCCGCGCTATCCTCCAGCCGCGCAATCGCCCGCGACTCCACCTCGATACGTCACTGTTACAAATTCCCCAGGCACCGGCACCCGCCCAGAAAAGAATGTAACCAAACCAGTAGCTACTTACCCTGCAGTCCACCCCTTCACCCGCGACGCCGATCAACCGCGTCTCAGTCGCGCCGCTCGGCAGAGTGCTCACCACCCACGCCGAACCCGCCTGCGTCACCCGGCTGTACCCCATCGACCCGTAAAGTTGCACGCTGTTCACCGGAACAAAACTGCAGCTCGCCGGCGAGCTCGCGACCACTCCGTCATACAGCACCGTAGCCGGTGTACTCGACGCCACCCCCAAATCCTGCAGCTCAAACACGACCGCCATCGGCGCCGACACCAGTCCCCCGCCAAACGACTCCACCACGCCATCCACCATCGCGTAGTACACCTGCTGCACGCGCTCCGTCTCCACGCAATGCAGCCGTATGCGAAGCGTGTAAGTATGGCCCTGCAAGCGCAGTTAACGTCGTGCCAACCTCAGCGCCGTTCACGAACGGCACCACCAGGGTCGACCCGCCACTCTGCCGCACGTTGTACCCCGCAAAGCAATTCGCACGCGAAGTAGATCCCGAGTACAGCCCGCAGACAACACCATCGCTCGCCGTAGCCAGAATCAAGCTGCCTGCCTCGACCACCAGCGTCCCGCCCATTTCCAGCGCGTCGATCGCCGCCAACGTCGTCTGCCCATCGAAGCCGTTGCCGCCCGACATCGTCAGCCCCGCCGCGCTCAGGCTCAAATGTGATCCTGGATCGGTTACATTCCAGAGCTGCGTGTTGAAGACACCCTGATCGAAGCTGTCGGAGATCAACTGCGAGGACTTCCCCGCGACCTTCGGCCTGAACGGCGCCTCCGTCAACTGAAACTCCGTCGTCGTCCCATCCCCCGCAAACCTCTCCGTCATATACGCAGCAGGCTCCATCTCGCCGCTCACCGTCACATCGTTCGCGAGCTCCTTCACTGATGCCAGCTTCAGCTCCGCAATCTGCAGAGAGCCATCGCCATCGCTCAACGCATGCGTCACAGCACCCGCGGAGGCCAGCGTCAACGCGCCATTCACTGCTCGGTACGCCGAATACGTCGCAGCCGCAACGCCTCCCGCATTGGCCGACCAGCTCTGGGCCTGCACCGGCTGAAAGACTCCGACCGGTCGCACGTTCGTCACGCCCGCCGTCGTCAGCAGCCCTGCATCAATGCGATTGGTCAGCGTCGTCAGCACCTGCCCGCCGAACTCGCCCAGCCCCGCGCCGCTCGGCGGAACGCTCTGCTTATCCAGCAGCCACTCGTCGCTCACCGCGCTGAAATCAATCCGGTAGACCGGCCCCGTCGTCCCGACGCCGGCATAGATCGCGACCGGCTCCGTCGTCACATACCCGGTAAAGAGCACCGTCCCGCTATCCGCCGTCACCACCACACGCGCGCGGCGCACAGGCACGATCAGCGTGGAGTCGCCCAGCACAATCGTGCCGCTGCATCGCGAAGGCGCATTCAGCACGCGATCAATCTTCACCGGACCATCCGCACACAGGCACGCGCTGTAGTCCACAGCGCCGTTTCCATCCAGGTTGTCGAACGTCACCTTCACGACGCCACCTCAGTCTCCGCCACCGCTGGCGCAGCCTCCAGCTTCGGCAGCCCGCGCATCTCGCGCACCTCATCCACCGTCAACACACCCGCGCGCAGCAGCTCCGTCTGTATCTGCACCTCCTCCATCTCGTCTCTGCTCTCCAGCTCGTTGAAGGAGAACTCAAACTCCCGCCAGCCCAGCCTCTTCGCGAAGAGATCGCGCGTAATGTGTTCCGCGAGCAGCTTCGCCACCGGCACCACCGCACTCTGGAACGCCTCGTCCGCCATCTCCCCGGCGGTCGAGCGATTCACATCGCTCTGCAATCCGAGCATCATCGGCGGCAGCTCAAACGCATTCGCAATCATGCGAATCAGCGCCTCCTGCCACGCCAGCCGCAGATCCGCATCAGTGCCGCCTGCGAAGCGTAGCACCTCTGGCTTCTGCTCGCAGCTCAGCAGCGGCACACGCCCGGTGCCTTCGATCTCATCCTGCCACCAGCGAATCAGACGGTCATGCTGCTCCGGAGTCGCCTCGTTCAACCACAGTGCGTACTGCACCACGGAGTTGCTCGCCAGCCGTCCTGCGTAGCGGCTCGCCGCAAGAAACTGGTTCACCGTCTCGAACGCAACCTCCAACCGCCCCAGTCCAAACGCGGTATGCGTCCGCGGATTCAGCCGCAGATACATCAGCTCGTCATCGAGCAGCGGAATCATCCCCTCCTTGCCCAGCCGCCCGGTGGCCTGCGCGTAGCGCGGCTTATCCGGATTGCCATCCCAGGTGCTATCCACTTGAATAGTCGCGCCATCCACGGCCCATAGGTGGAACGGCCGCATCGGATCACCGGTCGCCTCCATCTCCACCGCGCCAAAGCCGCCCACCAGCAGGTCCTCAAGCACCTGCTCCCACAGCACGCGAAAGCTATCCGCAGTATTCGGCTCTTCCATGCAGCGACGCAGCACCGCCATCCGCGCATCAGCATCCTCGACGGTCGCCGCGGTGTAGCCGCGCCGAACGCGGATCTGCCAATCCATGCTGGCGATCTTGTCCTTCACCACGTTGATCGCGCGCCGCACCACCGGCGTCTCCGCCAGCTTGCGCAGGTTCGCCGGCGTCGGCTTCGGCAATGCGTTCTGCCCCGGACGGCTCATCGGGTTGTAAGGGCTAAGGATCGAAGGCAGCACCGCTGTCTTGCGATCGCCCATGGTTGCATCACCCACCGCTGCCTCTACGCCTGCCAGCCGCTGCCAGACATCTTTTACCTTCTTCTGAATCCCCATAACCAACCCCTCTCCATCTCGTGTTTTGCCGTCAAAATAAAAAAGGCATAGCCCATGGGCCATGCCTAACCGTGCTGCAAAAATATGTAACCCTAAAAGATCAAACTCTCAACTCAACTCTCGCAGTCTCCGCGATCCGCGCCAGATCGCTCACCGTCATCACGCGAATCTCCTGGCTCTGCATCGCCTCTACGCCAAATCGGTACCGCTCCGCATCCTCACTCTCATCGCCCGTAAGCAGCCGGGTCGGCTCCACCACCGCAGTCAGCTCCAGCTTCGCGTTCTCCACTCGCAACACTCCATCGCGCAGCTGCGAAGCGGAATAAGCCAGCCCCTTCGCCGCCTCAACATCACCCTCCAACGAGACCGCCTGAAACATCCGAATCACCCCATTCGGTCTGTAACCACAATCGATACGCATTGGATCCCCGGCCCGCGTATAAGTCGCCGCTGCAATCCTCTTCCGCATCAACCCCCACACCCCCGCGCGCTCAAACTCCATCCTCATCGCGCCCGCAATCGCCGCGCGTCCCGTCTTCTTCCGTTCCACCTTTAACTTTCAGCGGCTCCACGTACATCCGCATCAACTGCTCCATCTCCGCCGCCATACTCTCCGCCAGGCACGCGCGCACCGGCGTCACCTGCACCGAGTTCGACAGCGTATCCTCCAGCAACTCCATCACCGGCTTCGTGTCCTGCGACCCCATCCGCAGCCGCTCCGCAATCTCACCCTCCAGCGACTCCAGCAGCTCCACATCCGCGCCGGCATCCATGCACCGCACTCTGCTCCAGTCGCGCGTGAACCGCACCGCCGCCGCACCGTCGCGCCCACCGCCCGCCTCGCGCAGCACCACGCCGATGTTCGTAAACTCGCCCTTCACCACATCCGGCACATACCGGACCAGGAAGAACTCGCACTCAAGCCGTTCCTTCAACAACCCTCCCCAACAACCATCGTTACATCACAAATTTACTAGTCCCACTAACCTCCGCGAACTGTCGCGGCACCACAATCGTCTCCTTCGTCGCCCACATTGGGAACGGCTGCCGGTCCGAATCCCTGAATCTCGCGATCAGCTCTCTCACTCTGCCGCGCCGCATCAGCATCTGCTCCATCAACCTCTCGATCGTCGCAATGTCGCCGCCGTACCACTCCGGCGGCACTGCCTCGGCGATCTTCCACAGCGAACCCGCCGCCATCTCCTCGACGCGGGTCAGCCAAGGCTCAAAGCTCCTCCATCCTGTCACGCGCGAGTACACGATATTCCGCTGATACACCCCACGCAGCGGGCTATCCGGAAACGTCCACTCCCCGGCGTTAAAGCAGAACCCCTGGTCGATAAATGTCGCCCGATACTTCCGCTCCCTCGGCCGCCGTTCAAACACCGCCTGCCGACCGTTGCAGTTGCCCGCCCACTTATCGATGCACAGCATCCCGGCAAACTCATCCAGGTTGCGCACCTCTTCCAACTGGGACTCCGGCAAGTAGTCCACCACCTGCCCGGGCATCAGCCCTCCAACAAACCGGCTGCCAAATTGCAGCCCCGCCTTGTACAACTCGCGTCCACCTCGCGCCGGCTCCACGTGCATCTGCGGCGAGTTCTTCACCAGCCACTCCGTCACCTCCACCACATCGGTCACCGGCACCGTCAATCCCACCGCCTCCGCCAGCCGCGTCGCAATCAACTCATTTGCCAGCACGCGCAGATGCTGCGGATTGTTCTGGAACTTCACCACCCACAGCTTCCCGTCCGCGCCCAGCATCAACTGGCTCTGCGCCCCACCCCGCATCCGACGAATCGCCTGCACCGCCAACACCGCCACCGCGCAACACCCCGCACAAGCAGAATACGTTACCGACGCCGCATCAACCACTCCGCCCGCACACCCTGCGCAACAGCCATCGCCATCAGGCAATCATCATGCGCTCCATTCGCCGCACTTGTCCGGCCGCCCGCTTGGCTCACGAACGTCCTGCACTCCGCCAGCAGCCTCTTGCTCGAGAACAGCCATGCCGATTCCACCAGCAGCGCGCCCATCCGGCTCACCATGCCCGGCTTGTTCCCCGCCGTAGTCAGCCATCCCGCCACGCCACCCTGCGACCACACCCGCGGATACCGCTCGACGGCATCGAGATACGCCAGCACCCCAGCCCCATGATTATTTCGCTCCACCGCAATTAGCGCGTCGCGGCCCGAGACACGTCCATACTCCCGCCCCAGCTCCGCTGCCACGCGAGCCAACTCCAGCCCCGGCAGTCGCTGCTGCAACTCCGCGCACTGCAGACCGGTGCCAAGCTCGATCACCTGCACCGCCGCAAAGTCCCCATCCGGCCCGCCGCCCGCCGTATCCACCGCGACCAGGTACTCCTTACCCGGAACCGGCGGAAACCACACCAGCAGGGCCCCGCCACGTCGCCGCTCGATCGGCTCATACACTGAGCTCATCCGCCGCTCGACCGCCTCCACGTCGAAGCAGCACTCTCCCGTAGCCTTGAAGCAGCTCTCGGCATCCTCCGCGAACTCCTGCGACCGCAGCCCTCTATAGCTAGCCTCCAATCCGCGCCGAAACCCAATCTGCCCCGCGCTCAACCCATGCCGCCGCATCACATGGATCTCATCCGCAGAATAATCTGTAACCTCAGCCGCTACATAAGCCTCTTCCATCCACCAGGGAAAGAAGTGCCGTACCACACCATTCCCCTCCGCAGCCGATAAACCCGCCCGCATCCACTCCTCATAAAAACATCCATAAGCCCCATTCGGCGTAGACTCCATCACCATCTCGCCGCCCGGAGCCAGCGCCGCGCGCAACCCCGCCAGCGTCGCGCCCGCATCGCCCTGCCAACGACCCACCTCGCTGCAATGCAGATTCTGCATCGTCAACCCACGCCCCGCGCTCTCATCCGCCGCGCTCACCACACGAAACTCGCTATCCAGCTCCGGAAACCGCATCTGCCCCACGTTCGCACGATCCCGCCGCAGCGGCCCCTCGCGCATATCCTCCGGCAGACACTCCCAGAACCGCTGCGCAATCCTGAAGATCCCCTCCGCCGCCTCGCGCGTATGCGCCACCTGCACCGTCAGCACGCCGCGAGCCGTAATCGTCTTCAAAAAAAATCGTCCCGCGACCCACGTCGTCACGCCCATCTGCCGCGCCTTCAGCACGATATTCTGCCGCCCCCGGCTCTGCTCAAACGCCCTCTGCGCCGCATTTGCACGCAGCGGCCGCAGCACTCCTTCGCGATCCCGCACTCGCAACAATCTCTCAGCAAGCTGCACCGATCACTCACCCAACTCGCGGCGCATCCATCAACGCGCCCAGCCCCAGCAGCTCATCCACTCCTCGTAATGTCTTTCCCATACCATCCACCCAACCCGGTCCCAGTGCTGTCATCCCCAAAAAATAAGAGCGCAGCCTCATCCTCAACATCAGAACAAGGCCGCGCTCCAATCACCCGCTTCCGCTACATCGCCCAGTGGCAGCCCGACACCGTCTTCGCATTCGGCACATCCGTCAGCTTCACCGTGCTAGTTGCTCGGAATCGTGATCGCCGAAGTCAGCCCATTGATCGGCTGATTCGTCCCTCCCACAATCGTCAGCGTATTTGCCGACTGCGGATTGCTGATCGTATACACCGCACCGCTCTGCCCCGTGCAGTCCGGCATGGTCCAGGCTGCGTTCGCAGTGGTCGTATTGACCACCGCCCCGTCCCCCGCAGCCAGCGTGTAGGTTGCTGTCGAGACATAGTTCGGATTGTCAACCTTATAGCCGTTGTCATAGTTCAAGCCGATTGCTGACCGCCGCTGCCATCAGCAGTTGTCCGCAAGCGGTCGGATGAATGTGGTCCGCCTGAAACGGAGCACCTCCGAGCAAGCCGTCGGATTAGTATTGGTCGAAGCCAGATCGGCACCCAGCAGCCGGAATCGCAGCGAAGTCGATGATCCCGTCGGCTCCGATCGCCTTCCACTGCGCCAAATGCACTGCGTCAAAGGCGTCCTTATAGGCATCGTAAGTTCCTCCATACCCAGGAGCTGCCCCGACCTGGGAGAGCACCGTGCATCGATATATGACCTTGCATCCGGCCCGCTTCACCGTCTGTGCAATCGAGGCTTCGCTGGCCCAGACCGACGCTGCGCGTGGTCCCAACAGATATTGCCGGCATCGTTCTCCCCGCCCAGCAAGATGTAGATAGACGGATTTGACGCCCCATTGACATAGCAGAGCCGCCCTGTTCATCTCGGACCCGCTCACTGCAAACAGCGTCATTCCCGTAATCCCGTAGTTGATCATGTTGTAGGCTGGCTGATTCGTCAGCGTAAGATTCGCCGCCCACGTTCTGCGATGCAGGTGCAGCAAGCCCCTGCCCATAGGTAAGCGAGTCGACTCCACAATAAGCTGCGGATACGCCTCGGCGGGCTCGCAGGAGTCTCGCCACGCCGCGCAAAGCAATCTCTGCTCTCCCCGATCTGACTCACGGCCGCAATCTGTGCCGGAGTCAGCTCAAAAGGCCATGTCGCAAACCGATAGTACGTCCCATTGAATCCTGAGGCTGTGAAAGGTGCGATACTGCGCGGATCCAAGCGTACAGATTTCCGGAACGACTGCACACCATAAGACGAACCCTGCGCTGAATAGCTCACCTCCGCTCCATCGATATAGCACCTGTCAAGATTGCCCCCACCCGTACCCAACGTGAAGCACACGGCATGAAAGCCGCTCATCAGATTCGGTGAAGCAAGCCCGTGCGCATTGCACCGCATAGCAATATAGGAGCATACGACGGAAGACTGCCCAGGCTGTCGTAGTCGTACATCAGGTTCAGCGCCCGACGCTCCCAGTGCTGCTCGAAACCAGCACCGGATATTGGTTGCTCGGGAGCAGTCGAAGCAAGCGGCGTAATATACACGAAGTTGCAAAATCGTCTTCGAGTTATTCAACACAGCCGGCAGGCTCACGCTCTCCTGCCCCGTAAACGCCAGTCCGCTTGGCACCCACGTCGGAGCCAAGTCCGCCTGCGCCCAGCGTAGCCGTGTTGCCGTTTCCCGTGGCATCGGTCAGCGTGGTGCCCGACCCATCGAGAAAGTGATAGTCCGCAGTCGCGCCGCTCACCGGAAGCTGCCGCTCGCAGCTCACACCACTCCCGCCGCCACCTGCAGGTGGTGGCAGTCACCCACGTACCGTCTTCGCGCAGATACCGGCTCGCTCCGGCGACCGCTCCCGGATCTGGCACAGCTCCCTGCGAGTGCCCGCTGCCCGATGCGCCGAACACCGGCAACTGCGTCTGCGCTCAAAGCTCCATTCAGTGTCGTCGCATTCACCGTCGTCGCGTTGATGGTGGTGGAGTTCACCGTGCCCGCCGTAAATGCCTGCGGAGTGAACCCGTAGGTCGCTCCGCGCATATTCATATTCAGGATGCTGCTCTGCGGCTGGTATGCAAGCGTGTCCAGCGCCGGCGCTCGAATCCAGCTGGAACAGGTTGTAGCCGGAGTTCCACTTGCCGCATCCGTGCGAGTTGCAATGAACCGCCAACACGTTCTGCCTCGCCCGCCTGCACGTCGAACGTCTCGGCCCACATCCCGATCGCCTGGTATGCGAAGTCCGGGACAGTGTGGGTGCCCCCGTTGCCCAGATACTCCGAGGCCGGTACAGCATTCGTCACGGTCCATCCACGCAGCCCTGGCCCTACGTTCAGATTCGTACACCACGCCTACTCCCGTGTAGATCTCCGGTCGCGGCGTCGTCTGGTTGACAAACTGCGTGTCGGCGCTAACGTTCTCCTGGAAGTAGTGCGGCATCTCCACAACGTCGCTCGGCGCCCAGGCCACGTTGTTCGCCGCCAGCGTCATCTGTCCATCCACCTGCTTCGTCGTCGCGTTATAGACACCCAGCACCTCGGCCATCGGATACAGCGCGTAGCCTCCGGTCAGATACGAGACGTTTCCGCCGCTGCTGGTGCTGTTCGCGCCCGTCTCCGCATAGGTCAGCGTATTTGGTCCTGTCGTCGTCACCGCGAAGCTGCCGTTGTAACTCGAGTCCGCTACGCCTGCAACAGTCAGTGTCAGGCCGTTCAGGTCCACCGGCATATTTCCGGCGGTCGTCACCGTCACCACATTGCCGCTGCGCGCAATCGCTGCAATCGATAGATTCACATTCAGGAACGCGCTCGTCTGTCCCATGATGCCCACGATTCTCGTCAAGCCCGCCCGCATAATACAATCCCGTCGCCGAGTAAGACCCAATCACCGGGAACACCTGGCGAATGCCGTTCGCCGTGTCCACCGTCTGCTCCAGCCCATACCCGCACAGCCCTCCCACCGCAATCGTCGCCTGCGCAGCGTGGACCTTATTCAGCGTCATCTGCAGATGCGTGCCGTCGATCACCGTGTAGTTCGCCATCTCGTAGTTCTGAGGTCCGAAGCCGCCCGTTCGCTGGTCCGTCACGCACGCCACGCCGCTCGATCCCGAAAGCGCTGCCGTATTCGTCGCAAATCCCGACGTAACACCGCTCGTCATAATCGCCACCGAAACTGTGCCAGGCGCAATGTTGTTCGACTGCGACGGAATCAGCGCCGTCGTAGAAAAGAAATGTGCTCACCGGAAACGAAGTGCCGCTGAAGGTCGCCGTCGCCGAAGGAACATCCACCCCTCCGCCAATCAACGAGCCCGACGACAGTACCTTCGCCGGATTCTTGTCGATAAGGTATCGTCCCTCGCCCTGCGTTCCGTTGCCGGAGGTCGCGCTCACCGTCACAACCGTCGAGCCCGTGCTGCAGCCCGTTGTGCAGGTCCCCTGATACACCTGCGCATCTTCCTGTATCTGGATGTCGAAAGGATGCGTCCCCTCATCGGCCTCATCGCGAAAGCCGCCATCCGCTAGTCAGGAACTGCGATCCAATCAGACAATCGCCCACACCATAGCAGTTGATAGTGCTCGGCGACAGCACATGCTCACCCTGCGTGTTATAGGTGCCGTTCACCGACAGCGCGCTATAGCCCGTCTTGAAGTAAGGCGGCGTCTCCAGGCTTGCCGGGAACAGGTTCGACCCGCCCGTCAATCCGGAATGGTTGATGAGCAACCCGAACGAGCCCAGGTCCTGCCCGCCTCCCTGCGCGAAGATGCTCGCCGTGTTCTGCGTAGAGATCACGTTGATGCTCTCTCCTGCGTCGAGCCCCGAAGGGCTCACCGGATTCATATAGCTGTCGGCACGCGCTCCACCCCGCGTATCTCGCTACGTGCGTCCCTGAGCTCGGGCTGCTGTTCATCTGTTGAGAGCCGTAGCTCTCCGTCGATGCATAACTCGGATCAACCTCGACTTCGCATCCATTCGCGCAGTCCGGACTCGCCAGCGCGTTCGCAATCCCATTGCCGCCAATGCCGGTCGTGTACTGGCTCGCATACTCCTCGCCATTCAGCAGATTCACCTGCAACTGCGTCCCCGTCGGCTGGCTCACAACCTGAGTCCCTGAAGGCAGCAAAGAGACCTTCTGCGCCAGTCCACCCGCCGATGCGCTCACGTTGATGTCCACATAGTGCTTGTCCGCCGCCTGTAGAGGGCTCGTCGGATCTGCTGGCAGCACCAGCGGACCGGTCATCGTGTCGCCCGCCTTCAGCACGTACGGCGTAGAGCTGTCCAGCGGATGTCCCGTCACTGCCGCTGCAATCGCCGTATCCACATAAGCTTTGCTCACCGTCTGCATCGCCACCGAAGTAGGCAGCACCTGGCTCTTGATCGCGCTTATCGGTGTCGCCCCCGAGCTCACCGGAACCACCCAGTACTCGCGGCTCACGCTGCCATCATCCAGGTGATACACCGCCGTGTAGTAGCTGCCCATAGGCGTAGCTCCGGCGTTCGGCGCAAGCGCGATGCTCAGCGCGCCGCCCGCACCGATCGTCGCCGAAGTGTTCCCGGCCGGCACGCTCTGCCCACTCGCCGTGGTAAACGCACTCCAGCTCACGATCACCGTACCCGTCGCCGGTGTCCCGTCCGCGTGATACACGGTGTCGGAGACCAGCGTAGTCGCAATCGTCCCCTGCGCCGCCTCAACCACCGTCCAATCCGTCATCAATACCGGTACCACCAGTAAGAGCACGCTCACCAGCGTCCATTCCCTAAGCTTCCATCTCATCGCAATTCTCCTCAATCTCTCTCGCTATATCGCCAATACCCATCGGGTGCCCCATGTCAGGCCGGCTTCATCGCCTGACGTGGGGTTTCTACTGACCACAAAACCGGGTGCCCCATCTTCGCGACGGTCCTATCGTCGCTAACGGGGTCCCCGACGAGCCGCTTTTGCTCGTTGGGGTGGTATGGTGGGTCCGCGCTACCCGACGCCACGATCCCCATCACCCCGGCAAATAACTCCGGAAACAAACCACCGTCGCCCCATCGTTCGCATCCACCACAGGCAGCGCCCGAAACGCCGCCGCCAGCCGCAACTGCTCCAGCGGCGCCACCAATACCTCCGCCGTCTCAGCCGACCCCTGCATCGCCTGCAGCCGCGGATAGTAATAGAGCACCCTGTCGCCCTGCTCGCCATCCATGCAGAACAGCCCCGACCACTCCTGGAAGAAGCTACCGCCCTCACGGTCCACAAACCCCGTCATCGCGCTAACCTGCATCCCCGCTGCCGGCGCCCCAGCCAGCAGCGGAGCCCCAAGCTGCAGCACACCCGCCGCAATCCCAACCACCTGCCCAACATTCAGAGTCACGCGCCGAACATAATTCACGTCACTCCCAACATCCGAAGCCTGCCTCACATACGCCGCACTGGCACCGCTCCCTACAAACCCAACCTGGCCCACATAATCCACATCCACAGCCACAAAGCCCCCAACACTGAACCCCGCCGCCGCCGTAACCCCAACATTCAAAGCCGTAGCCGTCGACCCCGCGCTCAACGCAACCGGCGCAGCAGCAACGCCGCCACTCCCATTCGCCGCCGCGCCGGCAGCCGTCTGCAACAAGTTCATCTGCTGCGACCCCGCCGCCAGCGCCATCTGCAGCTTCCCCCAGCTCTCAAACTGAAGCGAAACCGTAGCCTCCACCATCGTCCGCACCTGGCTCGAAGCCACCGCCGGCGCCCCCACTCGCAGCGGCTCCACCTTCGTCTCCGCCTTCCGCACAAACCCCGAGCACCACCCCAGATCCACCCACGGAGCCGGCGGAGCATCCACCGAAAACCCGCCCATCTGCGCCGCATCGAACACCGTCGGCGCGCACGCCACCCGGTTCACCGGCGCAAAGTAAGCCCGCACCCGCCGCGTCACCGGAGCCACGCCCAAATTAATTCCGCTCATAGCTCCCCCGCCTCCTGGTACGCAAACACGTCCACCGTCGCCACTCGCGCCAGCCGCTCGTTCTCCACCGCCGCCGCCCCAAACACCACGTCGCCCCAGAACACATTCGTCCCCATCGCCGTACCGTTCGGATCACCAGCCACAAACGCACTCTTCACCACGTTCTGCGGAGCCGCATTCACCGCCGCCACCAGCTCTGCATCCATCCCTGCCAGCAAACGCCCGCGATCCATCCCGCCATTCCCCGCGCCGCCATCCGTGCAGTACCGAACCTCGCACTGCATCGACACCAGCGTCAGCGCAGCCCGCGAATCCACCCGCAGCCCAGTCCACCGCAGGCAAAACGCATCCACTGGCTGCTCCGCCGACACCAGTTCGTTCTCCTCCACCAGCGACCCCGGCCTGGTCACTCCGCGCACCACCATCGTCCGCGCCGGATTCACCGCCGCCAGCCGGTCGCGCAGCGTCATGTAAAACGTGTCCTTCGCATTCTGCATAAAACGTAACCCTCTCCGCTACAAATCAGTTAAACCACCAGCGCCAACGGCTCCCGCAGCGTCAGCCGGTACATATAAGGCACGCCACCCGCCTCCTGCTCCGTCACCGACACCACCTCCAGCAGCGCATCATCCACCAACACCCCATACGCTCCTGCAAACAGCACGTCGGCAGCCGAGTACCCGAGCGACCCCACAATCCCACTCACCGCCGAAGCCGAAACCAGCAGCACCGTCATCCCCTTACTGCCCGCGAACAGCACCACCGGAGCCAGCTCCATATCCTGAAACTCCGGCACCGCCAGACCCAACTGCTCCGTCGCATCCCCAGGAACCGCCGGTCCCGGCAGCCTCAGCGTCACCACGCGTCCTCCAACTCCGCGCAGCAACGCATCCGCCGCCCGCACCGTCGCCCCTGAAGCTCTCACTAAATCCGCCATCGCATCACCCCAGCCTCTCTGCCACATACGGCGCCAGCAGCGACTGCACCTGCGGATCCATCAGCACACCGCTGAAATACTCCATCTGCAGCGTGTCCATCTTGCTCGATCGCACGTTCATCGCCGGAGCAGCCTGCGCATTCTTCACAATCTGCGCACACGCAACCTTTACTGAAACCGGAACAGTTACAAATCCGGAGGTATACGTAACCTCTACCTCGTTGTAGTTCAATCCCAGGAAGTTCTGCAGAAACGTCAGCTCTCCGTTCGTCATATTCACGTCGACGCTCCCGAGATCCAGCGCACTCCAACTCCCCGGCAACCCAAACGCCCACGCTATCTGCTCGCGAAACATATCAACCGTCTCGCCCCGCCGCGGTTTGCCGTAGCGCACCTGTACGCCGACCAGCGGCGAAGTCGCTCCCACCGCTGCCACCAGCGGACGATAGCTCAACCGCACGGTCTGCGCACCAGCCGTTATCCGTATCCGCTCCACATACTGCGTCACCATCAGGCTCGGCCGGCGGCAATACGCCTCCATCATCGCGGAAGCCGTCGTAACCCAGTCATCGGTCGTCTCCGCCGTCAGTCCATACTCCACGTACTCCGTCGGCAACAAATACCCCATCGCACCCGCCTTTCAATTCGATATGCAATATGCAACAGGGGCCGGCACAAATAGCACCGGCTCCCATTCATCTGCAGCCCCCAACAGCCACCCGCTAACCACCCATTCCGATCGACTAGCGGTCGACCAGCACCTGGTAGTGTGCATAGTTCGCACCCTTCACCACCACGCCGCCGAACTTCACCACCACATACTGCGAAGCCAGCGAACCCTGAATCCCCAGTTGGAAGATCCGCGGATTCGGGTCGCTCAGCCAGTGGTACTCGATCAGGTCTTCCGTCACGATGTAAGCCGGCAGCACAGCGGAGCCCGAACCCGGAGTCCCCGTATAGCTCAGCGTCCACTCAGGAATCAGTGGAATGTCGCCCGCCTGCGTCGAAAGCGTCTTCACCGAAAGTCCGGCCGAGATCTCCTTCGTGTTCAACACCACGTTGAACTCCGCCTTCATCTCGCGATCGATCAAATCCAGCAGCACCGGATTCGCATAGATCGCCGTCGGACGCACGCCATACGAGCTGTTCGAAACCATCTGCGCAATCGTCGACTTGAAGCCATCAACAATGCTCTGACTCGTGCCGATCGTCATCGTATTGCCGCCCGCTACAATCTGCGCCCCCGCGCCGAAGTACTGCGCAGTAGTCGGCGAGCTCAGGCTGGTGTCGGTGCCATTCCACAACGCAACATCGTGCGTCCGCAGAACGCCGTCCACAGTATCGGTCAGGTCCTTCGCCTGCAGATACGCGAACTGGCTCTGCTGCTTGCCCAGCTCCATATCGAACAGGTTGTAGTTGATCTGTGACACCAGCGCCTTCAACGGAACGCTGCGCTCCACTCGCGTCGGACTAACCAACGGAGCAACAATATTGCGCGGGTCCACAAACACCGAAGAAGCCGGGGCCGAAGGAATAGCAGTCTCCTCAAAGTAGCGCGAGGGATGGCCTGTAGCCGGAACCTGCTTGATCCGCTGCCCAAAAATACCCCGTCGTTGCACCAGGTCCAAAATCTCCGTCTGGTAGAACGGAACTTCAATCGCACCAGGTCCTATGTAGTCCGCCGTCGCATTAATATCAGTAAACTTCGCGTTCATCTTTTCCCTTTCAAAAAACAAAGGGCGCAGCCTCAGCCACGCCCGTCTCAAATCGTTATCGCAACCCCGTAGCTGCCTTGTTTTCGCGTCTAGGTAGCCCAAGGCTTTAGCCTTGGGGTCTCTCTTGCCAAGCGAAGAACTCGGGCTTTAGCCCCTGGGGTATGCTTTCTGCTGACGCGAATCTCGCGTTGCTAACCCAGCAACCCAGCCCGCATCAACTGCGCCTTCACCGCGATCCGCTGTTCGATGCTCAAAGTAACCAGCGCAGCATCCAGCGCGCCGGCTTCCATCGAATCCACCGTCACGCCCTGCTTCGCCAGCAGATTCACCATCGAAACCGGAAGCGTCTTCCGTCCCTGCGAATGTGTAACCGCGACAGGAGCAGATGCACCCGCAGCCCGCAGCTCGGCAATCTCAGCCTCCGCCGCGGCCAGCTTCTGCTCCAGCTCAGTCTCGCGTTTTGACTCCACCGTAGCCACAATCCGCCCAACGCTGGCCTCAGCGCTCACAGCAAGTTCACCCTGCCGCCCAAACATCCGCTCCACTGCCCGCTCGAGCATCGCAGTTGCGGCCGCCAAACGCTCCACAGTGGCCGTCAGCGCATCTTCAGCCATCGAAGCCCCCTCCAACTCAACCTCAACATCCAGATCATCATTCATTTCGATATCCATCAAACCAACCTCTCTTCCGTCATTCTCTGCACCATAACCAGCAACTACCAACTACCAACCACCAACTGTCCTCTAGCTACCCGCCGCAGCCGATCCAAGCGGCACGGCCTGCACATTCAGAATCGCCACCACCGCAGACACCAGGCTGGACACATAGCCGCTGTCAGCAGTGATCCCAGCCTTCGTCAACAAACCGGTCACCGCCTGCTGAGTCAGTAGCAGAACCTCTGCAAGCTTCTGCGCTCCCGTTCCATTCTGTACTCCGGCGGCAGCATACTTCTGCTCCACCAGCAATACAGCGTTCTGAATCAGAGTCGTTGCGTCGGCCACCTCAGTCACCGCCGGGGCCGCTGCCGGAAACAGCAACGCCACCAGCTTCTCCACCGGCACCGCATACTCCACCGCCCACGACAGACCCTTCGCAAACCCCTTGCCAACTGTCTCCAGCAAACCCATAAAGCTCATCTTTGCTCTCTCCTTTGTGTTTCTCTACAACTTCCTCAGCGGACCGCCACGCTCCGGTGGGGTGCCCCATGTCTCGCTTCTGAGACATGGGTTTGAGCCGCAACCGCTCCCGAGCGCTTCACCCGGAAGGTCGTACTCCGGTACGCCGCCTTCTCACGCAGCAGAATGGCCGCCCCCGTAAACGTCGCGCGCGTCAGCGTCCATATCTGCGCCCGCATATCAGCCACATGCGCATCCGCCAGTTCGTAGCTCATCCCCAGCGCACCCTGCGGCTTGTATCTGCGGCTCGATCCCCGGCCGGGATATAGTCCCAAACTCCGGAAAGTCCTTCGCAAACAGATACCCGGCCACCATCAGCTTCCGCCCATCCACCTCAGCCGAGGTGATGATGCCGCACTTCTGCCGCGCATCATGCCCATCCCACCCGGCCTTATAGTCCACCGCCATCCCCAGCAGGCTCGGCAGAGCAGCCTCCGCCGCCTCCCGCGTCAGCACCACGCGATGCCCCCGCGCCCCGCTCGGAGCCTTGTCGCTCGCCACATCCAGCAGCGTCAACACCCCCTCAAACGGAAGCCGGTTAGGATGCCCATGCACCACAGGAAACTCCACCGCCATCGCCCGAAGCTGCACGCCATCCAGCTTCGGCTCACCCCAGATGCCACTCCCCCGGCTCGTCCCCCGATGCCGAACGCCCGTCGCACCGCGCATACCGTTGCCACCATTCCTCAATCCAGTCACGCGCCGATGAACCCCTTCAACCTGTCCCATGCCACCTCCCCAAAACGCTTTTGTCCTTCTCCGCGATCTCCGCGCAACTCTGCGCCCTCTGCGTCCGTCGTTGCCGCTACTTGGCCGGCCCCGTCAACTCCTCCAGCAACCGCCCGGCAAAGCTCTTCCCCCGCCGCTTAGCCGGCTTCGGCATATCTCGCCCCTCCAGCCCACCCAGCCTCATCAACACCTTTGCATGCTGAATGCTGCCCTTCTTCGCCTCCTCCACGAACCGCTCCGTGATCTCCGGCAAAGCCTCAGCCAACCGATTCCGCGTAAACGTTCTGCAGAACTTAGGCCGTGGAGCCCTCACCCTCTTCGTTTCACCCTCCGCGCCCTCAGCCTCCTGACGCACAAACCGGCCCGCTACCCGCATCCGCTCCATCTGGTCTCCTCCCCCAATGCAAAACGGGAGGTGCCTGTCGCCAGGCAGCCTCCCGTTCCGTCACTTCCAACTTCATTTCTTACTTACATATCTAGAATACCAATTGGACCAAAACTAAACACCCAATTATTTTCAACTTTTATCTCCAATCAAAACAACTACTTGCCTCATTTTCCACCGCCTCAACCCCTTGACAACATTTCATGGGATCGAGAAGTCGGGCATCGAGCAGAGCTCCGGCTCAGCAAGTCCACCGCACGAGCATATTGCCGTACGACGGTGTTCAGTCCGAGACCCAGAAGTCGGGCCGCCTCCCGGTGCGTGTACTCCTGCAAGGCGACCCGCTCGACAATTTGACGTTGTTCAATGTCCAGCTTTGCCAGACATTTTTCCACGTCGTGCACGAAAATTACCACGTCCTCAAAACTGTGGACCCGGTACGACGTCACCTTGCCGCGAAACATCTCCCGGCCCAATAACGACGGGGCTCTTCCTGCCTCCATCGACATACACACATAGCGCCGCAGGATCGCCTCCGTATACCTCCGGTAGAAAGCCATTCCTCGAACCACAGGCTTGTGCTCCCCAATCTCCGGAAGCTCACGCCAATCAACTACCTCAGGCAACGGAGCAGCCGTAGCCCACACCATAGGCAGGACCATCGCCGCGCTCATCGGTCACCTCCAGAGCACGACGAAGCCCGCGCCAGTCGCGGCCTTCGTGGTACCTCCACCCTCGGTCTTCCACCCGGGTGTAGCGCCCGCGGAGTCGGAAAAGCAGCGAGTCTTCCCGAACATCCACGGCAGTAAACCCCATCCGAAATTCCCTTGCGGAGCCACAGAGCTCCACATCCCTCACATACCTTAAGATCCAAGCAGAAGTCGTTCATTTTCAATACCTTTCAGGGTAAGTTCTCCCCCGGCGAGCCTCAGTGTTTTTCAACGGTCGGAGGGGCTCGCTCAGGTTGCTATGAAGTGCACCACTCCAACCGGAAGGCTCTAACGGCCCATTCGGCTAAGCGAAACACCCGTTTACAGTTACTCGTCATACCGTGGGAAAATCGGGTTCACCCATCCATCTAACCATCGCAGTCCTCAATCGCAGACAGTGAATTCCACCCAGCCTTTTCCTAAAGGCTGCCGTCTGCCACCGATTCCTTCGAATGGAAGTGTCAAGGTTATAGCTTTCGGCAATTGAAGTGTCAACTCGAAACTTTCCCCAGCAATTCGACCAATCCAGACACTTGGTAAACTGAGTTAATGCTGTCAAGGCTCTATGCAAAGTGGATGTTTCAGTGGGAGACAGCACTTACAACAAGGGATACCAACCGCATCGTCAGACCCCTCGAATGGGGCTTCGATTGGCTCCCCGGCTTCACCTCATCAACCCAAACTGACAGTCTCGACGACCTGCATCGCATGGTCGAAACCAGCCGGAACATCGTCGCCCATTCAGACCAGTTCTTCGGCTACGAAACCCCCACAGACTTCCGCTTGGAATTGCACCACCCGCAGCTCTTTCCAACCAACGTTCGGCCCGAAACACTGGCCCATGACGCGGAGATTCGCCTGCAGGCAGCGGTAGGCGAATTAAAAAAAGTTGAGTTCCTCAAGTTCACCTCCGCGGTCCGAACCTGCTATCCCGAGAACGACTTAGTCAGCGCCCGCTGGTACCCCGCACCACCAGAAAAGCAGGCCGGCAAGCCAAAACAAGCCATCATTGTGATGCCCCAATGGAACGCAGATGCCTTCAGCCACAACGCCCTCTGCAGCTTATTTAATCGCTTCGGCATCTCCGCCCTCCGCCTCTCCAAGCCCTACCACGACATTCGCCGCCCAGCCGAACTCGAGCGTTCAGACTACGCAGTCAGCGCCAACATCGGCCGCACAATCGCCGCATGCCGTCAGGCCGTAATCGACATTCGCAGCTGTCTCGATTGGCTCGAATCGCAAGGCTACGAGCAGTTCGGCGTCCTCGGCACCAGCCTCGGCAGTTGCTACGCCTTCATCGCCGCAGCCCACGATCCACGCCTCAAAGTGTGCGCCTTTAACCACGCTTCAACCTGGTTCGGCGACGTGGCGTGGACCGGTCAAAGCACACGACACATTCGCGCAGCATTCGAGCAGGCCGGGCTAACTCAGGATCAGGTCAGAGAGATATTCACCAGCATCAGCCCAATGTCGTACATGCAGCGATTCGCCGCGAATCCAAAGCGTATCCTCGTCGTTCATGCCACCTACGATCTGACTTTCCTGCGCGAGTTTTCACTCGACGTCCTGCATAACTTCGACCAATACAACGTGGACTACGTCTCGAAGGTCTTGCCCTGCGGCCACTACACCACCGGAGAAACACCCTACAAATACATCGATGGCTGGTATCTAGGCTCCTTCATCCATCAGTCATTCAAGCGGCTTGCGCTTCATCCATCCGTTAGTGACGCCCTTAGCTCTGAGGATAAAATAAAAAAATGCCCATCGATTTGAACGCAACGTTGTCCACTTCCGACCCCGAAATCGCCACTCAGATTAAAAATGAAATCGTCCGTCAACACGAGGGCCTGGAGATGATCGCCTCCGAAAATTTCGTGAGCCGCGCAGTCCTCGAAGCAGCCGGCACCGTATTCACAAATAAATACGCAGAGGGCTACCCAGGCAAACGCTACTACGGCGGCTGCGAGTACGCAGACATAGTTGAGAACCTCGCTCGAGACCGCGCCAAACGCCTGTTTGGAGCGGAACACGTAAACGTCCAGCCTCACTCGGGCTCGCAGGCAAATGCCGCCGCTTACATGACATTGCTGACGCCCGGCGACACCATTCTTGGCCTCGATCTCGCACACGGTGGTCACCTGACGCATGGGCATAAGCTCAATTTCTCCGGCAAGTTCTATCGCGTCGTCGGCTACCAGGTCCGAAAAGATACCGAAACCATTGACTACGACGAGCTTGAGGCCACCGCATTGCGTGAAAAGCCAAAGATGATTATTGGCGGTGGAAGTGCTTACCCACGGCGGTTTGATTTTGAGCGAATGCGCGCAATTGCTGATAAAGTGGGCGCATTTTTTCTGGTCGATATGGCGCATTTTGCTGGTCTTGTGGCTGGTGGCGTCCATCCCTCACCGGTGCCGCATGCACATGTCGTGACGACGACGACGCACAAAACACTCCGCGGGCCCCGCGCTGGAATGATCCTCTGCCGGCAGGAATTTGCGGCAGGCGTCGATCGCAGCGTGTTCCCAGGCCATCAGGGTGGTCCACTGATGCACATCGTCGCTGCGAAGGCAGTGGCCTTCAAAGAGGCTCTGGAACCGGAGTTTTCTCAATATGCAACACAAACAGTTACAAATGCAAAGGTACTGGCGGAGGCATTGGCGGCTGAAGGATACCGCATCATCTCAGGTGGTACCGACACGCATTTGATGCTGGTGGATGTGTTTGAAAAGGGAATTCTTGGTTCTGAGGCTGAAAATGCGCTGGGATTGGCTGGTATTACGGTGAATAAGAATGCGATTCCTTATGATCAGAATCCGCCTTTGAAGCCTAGTGGGATACGGATTGGGACGCCGGCTTTGACTACCCGGGGGATGAAGGAAGCGGAGATGAAGTTGATCGCGAAGTGGATCAATGAGGCGCTTGAAAACCGCGAAAATGCTGGGAAATTGGCTCAAATTCGGGGTGAAGTGGCGGAGTTGGCGGAGCAGTTTCCGCTCTATGGCTACCTGCGACAAGGCTGATTTTTTTGACTACGCCAGGTTATTTTTACCAGCGGATTTGCTGTAATTTTTGAGTGCTAAAAGCTGGTAAAAACGCGTTTTTTGCATGGCAAACGTGGATCATTGGTACGACACTCTTTCGGTTCACGGCTGATTCTCAAGAAAGATTGTCTCTCCACTGCTCCCCGTGCGCGTGTATTTTGGGTGATGCAAACGAACGGGGGAGTTGTCGATGACGATGACGATGCTGGCGTGGCTCGTGGCGCTCCCCCTGCTGGGCGTGGTGACAGGGATGCGGACGTTTGTGCCCATGGCGGTGTTGTGCTGGTTTGCGTACCGAGGCAATCTGCCGGTGGACGGGACGTGGGCTGCGTGGACGGGCCATCTCGTTACGGCGATCATCTTCTCGTTACTGGCGATCGGGGAGATTATGGGGGACAAGCTGCCGAAGGCTCCGAACCGCACCAATCTGCTTGGGATGCTGGGGCGAGTTGATATTTGGCGGGCTGGTGGGGGCGATCGTTGCTACCGGGCTGGATGGATCGGTGTTTGAGGGGATCTTGCTGGGCGTGAGCGGAGCGTTTGTGGGCGCCCATGCAGGGTACCTGGTGCGGCGGGAGCTGGTGATTCTGCTGCGATGGCAGGATTGGCATGTGGCGGTGTTCGAGGACGTCATTGCGGTCGTGTGGGCCGTGCTGGCGATGGGTGTGGTGACCGGCTAAGGCAAAGTCGCGTCTTTGCGCTGCGACGTTTCGTGAGGCTAAAGAGGTTGCTAAAGAAGGCTTTGCGGCCGTAATGGCAACAGATCTGGGGACTGAAGCCCCTTTTTCGTTTGGATCTCGATTCAGGGGCCTGAAAGGCCCCTGCTCCCTCCGAGTCGCGCTTCGAGCGAGGAAGGTCAAATTCCTTGCGAACGACCAGTGTCAGCGGGTGAAGCCTACGGATTGGGCTAGCTTGCGGCTGTCGTACATGCGGCCGTTGGTTACGACGCTTGTGACCTGGCGGATGTCTGAGATGTTCTTGTCGGGGTTGCCTTTGATGAGGACGAGGTCGGCGCGTTTTCCTACTTCGATGGAGCCTGAGTCTTTGTCCAGCTTCATTGCGCGGGCTGAGACGATGGTGGCGGATTGGATGGCCTGCATGGGGGTCATGCCGGCCTGGACGTAGAGTTCCAGTTCGCGGTCGAGGCCGTAGCCGATGAGGCCGGTGTCGGAGCCGGGGACGATGGGCACGCCGGCCTCGAAGAGCGCGTGGACGACTTTGCGGTTGGTCTCCATGCGCTCGCGGAATTTGGCAGCTCTCTGAGGGATCCACGCCCATGGCGCGGAATTTAGAGGCCAGGGTGAAGGGCGCGGCGTTGATGCCGGGCTCGAAGGATGCCGGGTCAATGTCTTTCGGGTGGCCGGCCATCTCGCCCCAGCCGTTGGTGGGATCGACTACGATCTGGCGTTCTTTCAGCAGCGCGATCAGCTTCTTCGATTGATCGGAGTCGAGATCGACCGGGCCGACGCCGCCGTCGGGGTTCATCGCTCGGATGACGAACTGGAGATGGTTGATCTGATCCATGCCGTCTTCGATTCCTTCGAAGGCGTTCATGGCGGCGGGGACGTGGCCGGTGACGGTCATTCCGCGCTTGTGGGCTTCGGCGGCGATGGCTTTGAGGATGTCGGGTTGTATCTGGGTGTAGACCTTGATCTGTTCGAACTTTGCGTCGGCGTAGAAGTCGACTACGGAGGCGGCTTCGGTGGGGTTTTCGACGTCGATGTTGCCGAATGCGAGTGGACCGCCGCTATCGATGAGGCCGGCGAGGAGTAGATGTGGGCCGAGGGCGTGGTCCTGATCGATCATCTTGCGGATGGTGGTGAGGAACTCGAACTCGCCTCCGCAGTCGCGCGCGGTGGTGACGCCGGCGGCTAAGAGTGCGGGGCCGAACTCTACTCCGGAGTAGTGGGTGTGCATCTCCCACAGGCCGGGCAGGAGGGACTTGCCTTCGGCGTGGATGATGCGGGTGCCTGTGGGTACCTTTACGGAGGCGGCTGGGCCGACTGCTGCGATACGGCCGTCGCGGACTACTACGGTGGCGTTTTCTATTGCGGGGCTGCCGGTGCCGTCGATGAGGCGTGCGCCGACGATGGCGAAGGCTCCGGTGGCTTCGGGGAGCACCTTGTGGTCGAGGTCGGCGAGGTCGAGGACCTCCTGGCGGACGCCGCTGCGGACTATCTCGGATGTGGCGGGTTCGTATTCGTCGAGGATCTCTTCCTGGGGCAGGCCTCCGGCGAAGGTCATGAGGGCGACGAGGCGGCCGGAGTCGTTCATCCACAGGACTTCGCGGCCGAAGATGAGGTTGGCGACGGTGTAGCGGGTGAGGCGAAGCATCTGGCCTTTGACGGAGAAGGCGTCGTGGCCGACGGGGCGGATCTCGAGCTGGGAGGGCCTTGTCGCTCTCGCGAATGACGGGGAGGTGCGTGGGCTGGCCGTGGCGCTTCCAGTAGCGCATCATCATCATCTGCATGGCTGCGGGCATTGGGCCGGAGGCTACGAAGGCCACGGCGGGCTTGCTGACGGTGCGGGTGACGCCGTCCTCGCGCACGGTGACGGTGGCACCCTTCACTTCCACCATAGGGCCGTTGTCCGCGTAGCCTGCGACTCCGTTGGCGCGCTGCAGCGTGATGGGAGTGAACATCGGGCCGAGGGTCAGGGTGGATGAGGTTGTTCGGTTCGTGCCTCGGTCTGAGGTGTCGAGGTGGTGGTCATGACCTGGTTGTCAGGTTTGCCTGGGCTCGATTGCGTGACGGTGTACTCTTCCGTTCCGATGGCGTGGAGGAGCAGGTGGATGGAGTAGGTTCCGTGCTCGACTACCAGCGGCTCGCGTTGCGCTGTTGCTGCGGGGGCGAGCATCGCGAGGAGGTACAAGGGGCCAATCAGGGTAGAGCGCTTCCGCATCGTGGGCCTTCCGGTGCAGATTTTTGAATGTCTGTTTGATATTAGAGGAACTGGCACGTGTTACAAGGTTTGGGCGGAGCTAATGAGCTCTAGTACACTACAAGCGATCCCGTATGCACGCGGCTCTCCTCTAAATCAAGTTCTCGCTGCATTGTCCTCAGGACTTCATCATCGATCTGTGCTTCATCCCGCAGCCGGATAAGTGCCTCTCGCTGCACACGAAGTACTGCCAAAATCGCATCATTGCGGCCCACCTGATCGACCAGCCCCGGAGCGTGCTTCGCCCGTTCCACTGGCATCGCATCCAACCTTTGTTGATAGCTCGCGATCAGCTGGGCATACATAGCGGACTGATGCCGATTCTTCGACCGCTTCCGGCCGAGATGTACCAAGGCCTCTCGCAGGACGACCCGCCGGGCCTCCTGCTCCTCATCTTTCATGCGGACTGGTTCTGATAATCCCAGCCTTCGAATCAGCCAAGGCAGCGTTAGCCCCTGCATCACCAGAGTTACCACAATCAGGCAAAAGGCAAGATAGATAATCATGCTCCTCTGCGGAAACTTGCTTCCATCCGGCAGAGCGTAGGGCAACGACACTGCCGCCGCCAGAGATAGCACACCGCGCATTCCACCCCAGCCGATCACGAACAATCTACGTGGCTCCGGCTCCTCGGTCTTTACCTTCCGCACCCAGCGGCGCACCGCGTAGGCAATATAAGTTTCCCCATATACCCACGCCATCCGCACCGCGATCATCACCGCGCTGAAGCCAAACCCATACTCCAGTAGTACCAGCCGACTCATACCGCTAATCTGGCCCATCACGTACGGCAATTGCAATCCAATCAGCACAAACACAATTCCGTTGAACACAAACGTCAGCGCATCCCACACGGCTGTGGCTTGCAGCCGCACCTGCGGTGACATGTACCCCGGGCTCTTTCGACTCATAT
Source organism: uncultured Acidobacteriaceae bacterium (assembly GCA_963744125.1). GTDB lineage: Bacteria > Acidobacteriota > Terriglobia > Terriglobales > Acidobacteriaceae > Edaphobacter. Next base: position 408,346 of record CAVUSG010000001.1, read on the forward strand.
ACATACTGCATGCAATCACGGCGATCACACCCGATACATGCGCTCGATCGCCTATCAGGTAAGTCGCATAGGGTACGAGAATGCTGATTACAATCTCAATCGGCCCGTCGTCGACCAGTGTTTCAAACCACGCCACCGCGGCTCCGATTGCCAGCCCAATAAGCACGCCGCCGCCGATCAGAAACACCAACCGTCCCACTCCCTCCACTACCGATGGTGTCCGTCCAGTCATCAGCATCAGTAGCCCAAACTGGAGCGCCAGCAACCCAGTCCCATCGTTCACCAGGCTCTCCGCTTCCAGAATGTCGACGATTTGCTGAGGCAGCCCGACCCGCCGCGCAATCGACGTCGCCGCGATCGCATCCGTCGCTGCCACCACCGCCCCCAGTAGCACGGCGGACCTCCAATCGAATCCTGGCAACAACGACCCCGCCGCCAGTGCAAGTCCCACAACCGTAAACAGCACGAGTCCCACCGCAAGCGTCGCTATGTTCACGAAGTTCCGCTGAAATTCCCTCCACGACAGCGTCCACGCTGCCGAATACAACAGCGGGGGCAAAAACACCAAAAACACCAGATTCGGATCCAACCCAATCCGTGGCATCCTCGGCAGAAAGCTCAACACCAACCCTGCAATCACCAGCAGGATCGGATATGGAATCTTCAGTCGCCGCGCCAGCCCCGCAAACACAGCTACAAACGCCAGCAATAGCAAGAAAACTGCCTCAACCGACTGCACTCCGGAACCAGGTGGCATCACCTCACCTGCCCGATGCGAAGCGCGGGTGCACATCGGCCGCCAAAGTCAAACAAGAAAAGCATGTTCCATTATCTCTCCATAGTGCTGCTGTCCGAGGGTGTCAATACGCGCTGATGTTGCTACTTCCGATATTTACGGACTTTTTATGCGGGAGCGGATAGTCTTGTACGTGCTGTAAGGATTTACTGGTTGTTGGGCCGGAAAAGAAGTGGCCGAGGACTGGATGCTGTTCTGGAAGGTGCTGGTTTCTCTGATCGTCACGCTGCCGTTGTACTGGGGCATGGTGACGGCGTTCCACCTACTCAATTTGCCGAGTGATCGTGCTGTTCTGGGGGGCGTGTGCCTGCTGCTGTTGATTGCAGCGGGTGGATTTTTTGCGTTTAGAGGTATCTGGAGGCGGGCGTGAGCTTGTTTGGCGAAGTGATGAATCCCGGCAATGGCCGGAATAACGATGCACAGAATCAGCATGTTGCGAAGCTGGTGAAGAGAGCGGCGCTGTTTGTTGTGGCGCTGATTCTGGTTCTGATTTTCTTCAATTATGTGGCGGCGATTACGCGGATTGGCGCGGGATATGTCGGCGTGGAGGTGGTGTTGAGCGGGTCGCAGCGCGGGCCTTCGGAGATACCGATCCGGACGGGATGGGTGTTCTATAGCCCGCTGCGGAGCCAGATCATCGAGTTTCCGACGTTCGTGCAGACGGTGAAGTGGACTCGCGATTTGAATGAAGGGCGCGCTTCGAATGAGGAGATGAGCTTCAACTCGAAGGAAGGGATGGAGATCTATTCGGACGTGTCGCTGAGCTATGCGATCGAGCCGCGGCGGGTGCCGGATTTTTATGTGAAGTATCGGCTGAGCGATCTGGAGATGTTTACGCATGGGATTTTGCGTGACGTGGTGCGGAATTCGTTGAACGAGGTTGCGTCGACTTATAGCGTGGAGCAGATCTACGGGGAGCAGAAGGCGGAGTTCCTGGGCAAGGTGCAGGCGCTGATCCAGCAGAAGATGGAGCCGGTTGGCGTGGGGATTCAGCAGTTCGGATTTATTGGTGCGCCGCGGGTTCCGGCGGTGATTGCTGCGGCGATTACGTCGAAGGCGCAGGCGATCCAGGATGCGGAGCGGGCGAGGAACGAGTTGGCGAAGACGCAGGCGGAGGCGGCGAAGACTGTCGCTGAGGCTGAGGGCGAGGCCAAGGCTGCGGTGACGCGCGCGAACGGCGAGGCGGAGGCGAATAAGATTCGGCAGACTTCGCTGACTCCGCAGTTGCTGGAGCTGAGGAAGATCGAGAATCAGAAGGCGCTGATCGACCGCTGGAATGGGCAGTTGCCTACGGTGCAGACGGGGCAGGGCGGGTTGTTGATGGAGCTGCCGAAGATGGAGAAGTAGTGGTGGACTGACAATGGCCCCAGCGGTCGCTTTGAGCGATGGCTGGGGCTTTGTTGTGTAGCTAGGGTGAGTTTATGCGGCCTTAGCTCTTTTGCGTCGCCACCTCTTCCATAAGAGCCAGATGGGGATGAAGATGATCGCGGTCCAGAGCAATAGGCTGGGGCCGGCAGATATTAAGAAGAGTAGGAAAGTGATGAGGCTACTGACGGCGCTCTGGTAGCCGTCGATGGCAGCGTTGCGGAAGCGCGAGCCCATGGAGTCGGGGACTATTTTGATCTGGGCCTTGAACTCTTCGGAGATGGTGACGTTGAGCGTTGCGAAGGTGATTCGAGTGTCGAGGAGCTTCTTCTCTGCCTCCATGGATTCGATCTCGCCGCGGACGCGGCTGGCTTCGGTCTCGACTTCGAGCACGTCGGAGAGCTTTCCGGTTCGCTGGCTTAGCAGTGCGGTCAGGCGTTGCTCGGTGTTGCGGGCGTTCTGCAGGCGGGCTTCGAGGTCGACGTACTGGGCGGAGACCTCTTCGCCGCTCTGCGATTCGGACTGAACGCGGCCGAGGGTTCTGAGGTCGGCGAGAGCGGGGTCGAGCTGGTCCGCGGGTACGCGCAGGGTTGCGGTGAGGCTGCGAACTCCTTCGGTGGGCGTGTTGACGTTGAGCTGGCCCATATAGCCCTGGCGGCGGCGCAGAAGATCATCGAGTGCTGCGCGGGTTTTGGCGAAGTCGCTGGCGGTTATGGTGATATCCGCGGTGCGCGCGATCATCGGCGCGGGCGGACGGGTAGCGGCGAAGCGCTTGCGGCGGCGGTGATTCGGAGAGGACGACAATCGAACCGCTGGTCCACCACAGGTGAATTCGTGGCGTGGTCTCCCAGCCCGTGAAACAGTCCGTTCGAGTCGGCGGACACACCTGGCGATGAGAGGGCTTGCCTGCACGCAAGCGGCTCCATTTGCTGCTTGAAGACTTTCCATTTGAGGCACGGGTGAGGCCCGGTGCGAGAACGACCGGGAGCGACTCCGATGAAGAGCAGCAGAAGAGCAAGGCCTGCGATGGGAACTCCCCATGCCCAAAGCTTTACTCTTCGGAATGGGCTGAATCGCGGGCGAATCTTATGTGGCTGGACTTCTTTCGTTTCGCCTCGGTCGAGAGCGGTGGCGACGGCCGGGGTGATTTGATCGCTGACTGGCTCGATCTCCCATGACATCAGGGCTTCGGAGACGCTGCTTGAGGTCGCGCGGCCAGCCTCTGGCAGTCGCTGCAGCTGCCCAGATGGGCGGCGATGGCGGTGGCTTGTTCCACCGGGAGCTCGCCGTCGAGGTAGGCCATTACCTCTTCCTGATCGATCGGATGATTGTCGAGATGTTGGTTAGGGCTCATGTTATTCCTGGTCTCTGGTGGTGCTTGGCAGTTGTTCCGATGCTGGTCCGATTGCGTAGTTCCGGGCGGAGATGGTCTCTCAGTGCGGTGCGTGCGCGGAAGAGTCGTGAGCGGACGGTGTTGATGGGTATTCGCAGCAGCTCGGCGATCTCGGAGTAGCTGAGTTGCTCGTACTCGCGGAGCATCAGGACTTCGCGGTCGGTCTCGTCGAGCTTGGCGATTGCCTGCTGGAGCCAGAGCGTTGTCTCCGGGGCGTGGTTCGCGGAGGGTTCCTGGGTTGTCTCCAGCGGTGATGGAGGTTCGCGGCGCTGCTGGCGGCGATCGGCCATCAGCAGCTTGAGGGCGATTCCGTATAAGTAAGTGCGGAGCAGCGCGCGGGGTTCGTAGCGTGTGGCTCCGCGGATTACGGCGAGGAAGGTCTCCTGGGCGAGGTCTTCAGCGCGTTGCGGGCTCTGGACGCGGCGGCGGAAGAAGCCGTAGAGCGGACCGTTGTAGCGGGAGTAAAGCTCGTCGAAGGCGACGCGCGATCCTGCCTGGAACTCGAGCATCAGGTTCTCGTCGCTATGTCGTTTCGTAGCTGCTCATCGTCTCATCGTCGCGGATAAGTCTTCCATTGTGCCGGAGCAGAGTTGCTCTGCTCTCAGCATTCCTATCCTGTAATGACGGAAATGGCGAGAAAGTTCCGCGGCGTTGCGATTTATTTTTGGTTGAGAATGTGGTCTTTACGACGGCGGCATCGTGGTTTGAGCTTGCCCGGGTGCAGCGCGATTTTCATCTGGTATGTTGTTATGGCAACAATTCCGCGTCTGATACGGAGATTGCACAACAGTGATAAAACAGGATCTTATCGATCGACTGGCGGAACACAAGACCCTGAGCGCAGCGCCTCGGAGGGAGCTCGAGTGGCTGGCGGCACATGGGTCCATTCGAAAGCTGAATACCGGCGAGGTGTTGAGTCACAAGGGCGTGCAGGTGGATTTTCTTTACGTCATTCTTTCTGGGCGACTGGCGTTTGTTCGCCGATCGTGGTGCGGGGCCGGTCAAAATCATTGAGTGGCGTGCGGGAGATGTTACCGGGATGCTGCCGTATTCGCGTCTCGTGAGGCCACCGGGTGATTCGATTGCGCAGGAGCCGGTGGAGATTTTCGACTGTACCGCGTGAGCATCTTGTGGAGATGACGCGCGAGTGCTTCGAGGTCACTTCGATTCTGGTTCACACCATGCTTGATCGCGCGCGGCTGTTTACGTCAAGTGATCTGCAGAACGAAAAGATGATCTCGCTGGGAAAATTGTCGGCGGGTTTGGCGCACGAGCTGAATAATCCGGCGTCCGCGATTGAGCGTTGCGCGTCGATGCTCGAGGATCGAATTAAAGATTCCGAAGAGGCTACACGCGCTATGGCGTCGGCCGGATTGAGCGACGACCAGATCGGCGCGGTAGATGCTGTTCGCTTGTCCTGCATAGCGAAACAGAGCCAAGGTGTTCGGTCGTCATTGGAACAGCTGGATCGCGAAGAGGCTATTGCGGCGTGGCTTGCCAAACACGGATTGGATACGGCAAACGTAGAGATGCTTGCCGATACCGAAGTGACCTTCGAGTCACTGGACCAGCTTGCTGCTGTGATGGAGGGGTCGGCGTTGAACGCAGTGGTGCGGTGGGCGGCCGCAGGTTGCGCCGTGCGGAATCTTACTGCGCAGATTCAGGATTGCTCGAGGCGCATCTCGAAGCTGGTGACAGCGGTCAAGGGATTTACGCACATGGACCAGGCGAACGTGGCCGAGGCCGTAGATGTAGGCTCAAGTCTGGTTTGCACAGTGGCAGTGTTGAAGTCGAAGGCGCAGGAGAAGTCGGTGGCCGTGACGTTAGAGTAGGAGCCTGAACTGCCAAAGGTGCGGGGATTTGCCGGCGAGTTGAACCAGATATGGGGAAATCTGATCGATAATGCGCTAGACGCGGTGGCGAATGGAGGTCGCGTGGAAGTGATTGCGATGCGCGAGGGGCAGAGTGTGGTGGTGCGGATCCGCGATGACGGACCGGGGATTTCGGCGGAGGTTCGCGATCGTATCTTCGATCCGTTTTTTACAACCAAGCCTATGGGACAGGGAACCGGTCTGGGGCTGGATATCGCGCGCCGGCTGGTGCGGCATAACGACGGCGCTATCGATTTTGAATCGCAGCCGGGACGGACGGAGTTTCGCGTCACGCTGCCGATTACGGAGGTCCACCCGGCCTGAGCTCAGGCGGGGGTGGCGGCGGCTGTCTTGAGCCAGTTCTCCATCACCTGGTGGCCTACGAGGCCTGCCTGTTGCTGGACGAGCTTGCCGTGGTTGAAGACGGCGAAGTTGGGGATGCCGCGGACGTTGTAGCGGGCGGAGAGCTGGGGGTCGGCCTCGGTGTCGACTTTGACTACGATGGCGTGGCCGGCCATGTCGGCGGCGGTCTTGGCTACTTCGGGGGCGGCGGCTCGGCAGGGGCCGCACCACTCGGCCCAGAAGTCTACGAGGACGGGGACGCGGGCGTTCTGGACGATGTCGTCGAAGAGGTCGGCGCCTACTTGCAGGGGTTCGTTGATGGGTGGGAGGGCGGTCTTGCAGGCTCCGCATTTGCCGGTGTCGGCGAGATGGGAGCTGGCTACGCGGTTCTTCTGGCCGCAGCTCTTACAGGTTCGGATGACTGGCATTTGGGAGCCTCGGACTCTGATGGATTAGATGTATTTGCCGGCGACTGAGGTGCAAGCGCGGTTTTCGGCATCTCACTTTGGAGTTATAGATCTTCGCTCGAAAAGAGGACGAGACGCAATGCTTAGTTCTGGATTGATCAGCATTATCGTGTCACTGATTGTCATTGGTCTGTTGCTTTATCTCATCGATCTGATACCGATGGATGGGACTATCAAGCAGATCATTCGAATCATCGTAATTATTGCGGTGATTGTGTGGCTGCTGCAGTCGTTTGGGCTGCTGGGGTCTCTGGGGATCGGACATGCTACGCGAACGCTGCATTGAGGCTGGTCAGGCCCGGCGGCGGTAGCGAATGGCGAACTCGTAGCCGGAGTTTGGCGGGAAGAGCTTGGCTGCCAGCCTGAGGCGTTCGGCGAGGGCTTGCGGGGCGAGGAGTGGGTACTCGCGCTCGCGCAGCTCGGAGTAGTCGAAGTCGACGGCGAGCGAGAGCAGGTAGATGGCGATGGCGTCGGAGAAGGCGGCTTCGATGTACTCGGTCTTGGCTTTTTCGTCGATGCGGGGTTTGCCGTCGGCGGGGGCGGGGGATAGGGCGAAGCCTCGGCTCTCCCAGGCGTCCTGGCTGGTCTCGCCGCGGACGTCGGCGACGGCCTGGGACCAGGCGAGGTCGGTGAAGGTCTCGGGGACGCCGGCGCTGTCGACGAAGGCGTGGCCGATGTTGATGAAGAACTCGAAGGCGAGGGCGAAGCGGTCGCTGAGCAGGCGGGTGGAGATGAAGACGCCGTCGTGGTCGGGGAGGGTGGCGTTGCGGTGGCAGATGGCCTGGTCGCCTAGCTCCGGGGTATAGGCGGAGGCGATCATGGTGGTCTCGGGGTTGAGGTCGTTTCGATTCTCACCCTGGAGGTCGATCTTCGAGTTGGCGAACTCATGGCGAGCGGGACGAAGTAGTAGGCCTTGCGGGCGAGGGCTCCGGCGATGGTGACGGGGACGGCCTGGACCATGCGGGCGAGATCGGGCGCGGTGATGGCGGTGTCGCCGTAGGCGGCGTAGCGGACGCCGTTGGGGGCGCGCTGCATGGCTGGCTTCGCGGGCGACCTGGGTGGCCTTGACGAGCCCGGTTTGTACGCTTTCGGCCATAAAGCAGTATTCTAACTGGTATGGCACATGCTTCTGGGATTGAAACGCAGTACCGGTCCGAAGACGCTTCGGAATGGCTATCTGTTTGGCGCTCCGATGGGCGACCTGGGCTGGTTTACGAGCCTGCTGATGGGTACGGCGACCGGGTTTGCGGCGTTCTTTGCGAGTACCTTTCTGGCGATCTTCTCGATACTGATCTACAACACGGTGACGCACCGGGCGGTGGACTTCGCGCTTAGCTACAGGCGGGTCGGGCTGCCGGTGGGGCTGACGGTGATGGCGGTCGCGCTCGGGTACCTGGGGATGCTTTGGGCGAAGCGGCAGTTTCGGCGCTGATTTCCTCCTTTCCGAGGGGTACCCCCCTCCCTACCTAAAGTGCGCAAAATCTTCAAAGATAAGGACATAAGTCCGGACCTCTGGTTTACTTGCGGTTAAATGCGTAGGCCCGGCTTTTGGCCGGGCCTGTTTCTTATTTTCCCGTTACTACCATTTTACCAAATTGACCAAAACTAGTACGCCAATTATTTTCAACTTTTATCTCGTTTGTTTTGATTGAGTTGACGGTTTTGGGAGGGGTTGGGGGGCTTGACAGAATTTTTGGGGGAAATGGAAAGCGCAGAGTCTCTATATTTACTGCTACTTCTGTTCTTTAGCGATTAAGCCCTTGTCGGTGAGGATCTGAACATAGTCCTCTTTAGATAGTGAGCAGGAATATAGTCCAACGAACTGCTCCTGACTGACTTGGAGTTGTTTTCGGATTTTATGTTCAGGGATGTATTTGTTGTTTCCATGCGACCGCATGGTTTTGACGACACGCACGCCGTTATGCACGAAATAGGCATGACAGTGTTTCGTATTCTTGGTTTCCATGTGCAGCTTGTTCACGATGATATTGAACTCGTGCAGCTTCATCTATTGCTTTCGATGTGTTGATTCAGAACATCGCGCACTCTAGCTAGATCTGACCCAAGCGGTACAGTAGCGTCGTTTAACTCGTAGTAAAGTTCGCCTATCGAGCGGGAAAACTGGTCCAGCGCCTCACTGGTTGTCTGCCCACATGCGAACTCGTCTACCTCGTCCCAACTAACAATCACATGCCCTTCTTCGGTTGAAACCCCCAGCGGAATGGCTTTGCTAACCCGGAGATTTGGGTGTGCAACAGTTCCAAACAGAATCGAATCCGGTCGAGCAGATTGAGGAGGGATGAAACAATCAGCCCTGACAGTTACATTAGGAGTCTCCGCGACAGATACACGAAGGGTTTCCCGATCTTCGGGCGACTCGGCTAAGGTATAACCGGACTCTCGAACCTCTATTGTCTGGAGAGCTGCTGTGGCCATTGGGGGCCTCCTTGTATGAGCATTGCGTTCATCGTCGCGCGGTGCAGGTACGTTCCATTTGCGTAGAGTTGAAATTCGTATTTTCCTGCTTCAGGGAAAAGCATTCCAATGAAGTTGAGTACGAGTTCAGCTGACCCTGGTGCTTTTATCGCTATGCCCTTCGCCTCAATTTCAGCGATCTTGGTTTCGTCCTTTAAATTGACGACTCTAACCAAAAAATCGTAGCTCCCATCCCCGTCGAGAAGTTTGGCGTAGACCGCCATACGAACTTGCGCGGGGAAGGTCGGAGAGTTCAAACTTTCAAAAGCACCGATAAGAGATTTCTTTCCCGTGCCTTGCTCAACGATTATTTGATCGCAGATCAGCATGGCGACTACGCTGGGAACCGGAGCATCCGTCATTATCAGAACTTTCTCGACCTTGAAGTAGGAGTCTAGTCCGTTCGCTCGTCCTCGGTTAAAACTGGCGAACGTGCAAACCGTTGCACTTATTATTCCACTTTATTCCACACAGCACTACCCTCGCCGTCTGCAACTTCCTGACGATGCTTTGCAGCACACAAGATTTGCTCTAAGTGGAGCAATCGAAACGCCAAATTATAATTCTGAAGAATGGGAACCTTCTAATGAGCGATATCCCTGCCGAAGTGGAAGCTTGGGCCGACCGAATACCTGAAGGTCCATCGTCCGTTTGCGAGGATGTCGTTGAACGGGTGGTTGTAGACGCCATCGAACTGGCCGCGTACTCCGAGCCACTTGTTTACGCGTACGTCGGCGCCTCCTCCGACGCCGTAGAAGCCGGTCCAATCTAACTTGGAGCCCGCGGGCGCCAACTCCGATACCACCAACGTCTGGAACGGGTCTTTGGGATGCGGCGTTGCGCGCTCCCGCAGCGCTCCAAGCGACGGCCGCGCGAATAGCGTTACCTTTGAAAACCGCCGGAACACCAGCTGCGGTCCAAAGGCAAACGTCTGCGTAAATGCATCGTTGGGGATTGACAGCACGTAGTTCGCGGGCAGCAGTCCTAACGCGATGAACTGCTGCTGTGCGGCGTTGACCTGTGCCTGCAGCGCTGCGGGCAGCAAGGCGGTGGTCAGGAAGTCCGAGCCCGACACGACGCTGTAGTCGAAGCCCACCGAGTACCATCGCCGCATATTCCTTCCCACCTGGCCATGGAATCCGTGCTGGTTCAGGCCGAGGTCGGGTGCATCGATATCGGCAAACCCGGCGTAGGCATCGTACCGCCTTATTTCAGTCTGCTGAGCGTTTGCGGTGACTCCGGCCCGACAGCAGAGCGCCATGATTACGACTCCTACCATCCACGCGGCCGGTCCGCTTCCGTTACTCCCCCGAGCGGCTCTTCCCCGGTAATGCTTTGGCCCCATATCCAAACCTCGCCTTCACTAAATGAATCACTGAATATTCATTCAGACGTCCGACACGATAAACCACTGCGCTGTCCTTTGTCACGCCGGCTCAGGGTTATCGGTTGATCCAGGTGAGGATAGGTGGGATTTGTGACGCGATCAAGGGCGATATCTGGAAGTACCGGCAACGGCAAGTGAGACCAGCGCATCCAGTAGGTGATGAATGAAGACCTTGCCAAGATCAAAAAGATTCTGGAGACGCTGGATCCTGACATTTCAGTCGTGGAGTTTATCCCGCCTGTTCCGCCTGCCCATGACAAGGAAGAGCCTGAACCAGATCAGAAAAGCTAGTGTGTTTGGTCGGTTAGTTGATTGCTATCCGTGAAGGCATACCCGTTCGACTTGATGGGCGTCCTCTATAATATTTTTGAAACTGGTCGAAAGATATTCGGAGCTCGGCCGCCGGTGGACGTAGCGTGTTTCGAACCCTAAACAAAATATAGGAAGAGGTCATCAGACATGAAGGACTGGGTGCGGACCGCAGCACGGCGACGCGGATATGAGATTAGAAAAGCACCGTTTCCAAACTTCCAATCCGTCTCGGTTTATGATTTGGCGCTGCATTACCTGATTGCCACACGGGGCAATCAACTGACCTTTATTGAGGTTGGCGCAAACGATGGAATATCGGACGATCCCTTGCGGGAATTTATTCTGAAATATCACTGGAAGGGCGTTTTGATCGAGCCTCAGCCCGCTGTCTTCGAGACACTGAAGCGAAATTACGCCGGGAAAGATGACGGAATCTCGTTTGAGAACGTTGCGATTTCAAGCAATCCCGCCCCGCTTGAACTGTATCGATTGTGCTCAACTTCACCGAGCAGCGTTGCGTCCTCTAACCCGAAGATTGCGGCCAAGCAGCTACAGGTGAAGGCGCATGAGTTGGAAAAGATCATGGTGCCGACCACAAAGCTGGATGACATCGTTGCGAAGTATGGGATGACCAGCCTGGATATTCTGCAATTGGATACAGAGGGGTGCGACTGGGACGTCCTGCAGACGCTTGACCTGACGAAGACGAGACCGTGGCAGATTGGCTTTGAGCATGGTCATCTGTCTCCGATGGCGATCGGAAAGATGACGGAACATCTGAATGCGCACGGGTATCGTGTTCACTTCGGTGGATATGAAACCGATAGCGTGGCACTGCGGAACGATTTCTACGTCAAGGCCTGAGATCTGGAGGGTGAAGCGCCTTCGAGGGTGGTTCTGTTTCGTGGGACGTTGAATTCTAAGAACGCGTTTTAGAGCCAGGCGGAGAGCAGTCGGCCGGCGGAGCCTCGTGTCTGGAGATGGCGGCTGGGGTGGGGGAAGTAGCGGGCGTTGATCTCGCTGGAGTCGAGGTCTTCGAGGGAGTAGAAGGCGTTTAGTTCGGCGGCGATCTCTTTGGGGGTGAAGAAGAGCTGGAAGGGCTCTCCGGCGAGCTGGACGCGGGAGGCGAGGGAGTCCCAGGCGAGCTGCTCGAGGAAGGGAAGGGCGTGGCGGGGTTGGCCGTAGTCGAGGACGAGGCCGCTGCCGGGGGCGCTCTGGGCGATGAAGTTGAGGGTGGCGCGGAAGGCGGGGAGGGTGAGGTAGGGGACCACTCCGAGCCAGGCGAAAAAGGTGGGTGCTTGCGGGTTGAAGCCGGCGAGTTCGAGCTGCGTGGGTAGGGATTCGCGCTCGAAGTCGACTGGAGCGAAGGTGAGGGTGGGTGGGATGGGGATGGCGTTCTTTGCGAGGAGGTCGCGCTTCCACTGCTGGGTGGCGGGGTGGTCGACCTCGAAGACGCGGAGGTTGGCGTGGGGGTTGCGGTAGGCGAAGGTGTCGAGGCCGGCGCCGAGGAGGACGTACTGGGTGGCTCCGTCGGCGACGGCTGCGGCGAGTTGGTCCTCGGCGTAGCGGCTGCGGGCTACGAGGAAGGCGCGGAGTGCGGCGGAGAAGGGCTTGTGGAGTTTGGTGGCGGTCTTGTGGAGTTCGGGGGCGTACTCGGGACCGAGGATGGGGACAGCGATGGGGTCTTCGAGGACGTGGGGCGGGGGATCGTAGATCTGATGGGCCGCTCGGCGCAGGGCTACGCGGAGCGCGGTGCGGGATGGAATTGATTCGTACATCGTATTTTTTAGAATAGTTGAGTGAGCCGCGGGCGTATCCTTTTTGGGGATCGTCAGTTCGCGGCTCGATAGAGTTGAGTGGGTAGGGCTGGACTGTGAAATAGAGGTTAAAGCGGGCTCCGGGCCAGCTTGTTTTCGGGCTCACGCATCGGACGTGGCGTGATTGTGCATCCTACTTAACTCCTGCATCCTATTACTTGAATAAATGCTGCCGATTGAGGTCTTTGGAGTTGATGCGGTTCTTTGATCTGCCTTCTGCGACGACCGATAAGCGATACGGATTCCGACGAGGGCTAATTTTATGCGAGTGATTGTTGCCGCGATTTTTCTAAGTGGCGTGTGTGTTTGTGCAGCGCAGATGCCGGCTACGGCTCCTACTGCGGGTGCTGATAAGGCAGCGGTCGCTCCTGCTGCTGCGCCGGTCGCGAAGAGTCCTTCGGCGATAATGCAGCCGGGGATCGATGCCGTGAAGCAGGCGCTGGCGGTGGTGAAGGTGGATAAGTGGAAGGCCCCGGGTCCGGTGAAGGATGAGACCGCGACGAACGTCGGGTCGATCCAGCGAGACGTGGATAAGACGCTGCCGGGGTTGCTGGCGACGGCAGACACTGCTCCGGACAGTGTGTCGAAGATGTTTCCGGCTTACCGGAATGTGGATGCGCTGTACGACGTACTGTTGCGGGTGACGGCGGTGGGTAGGCTGTCGGCGCCGGGGCCGGAGAGCGCGGCGCTGAGCCAGGCGCTGGCGAGTCTTGACGACGGACGGCGCGCGCTCGCGGATCGTATGCAGGATGGAGCAGTGGTGGGCGAGAAGCAGGTCGTCGATCTGCGCGCGCAGTTGAAGGCGGTGCCTCCGCCGGCTCCGGCTCCGGTTTGTCCGACGGTGCCTGCGACTCCGGTGAAGAAGTCCACGAAGAAGCCGGCTGCGAAGCCCGCGGCTAAGCCTGCTACTCCTCCGGCTACTACTCCGCCTTCGAATTGAGCGGGTGGTGGAGGTGCGTTAGAAGCTGGAGCCTTCGGCGAGATTTTCGAAGCGCGTGTAGTCGGCGAGGTATGCGAGGTGGACGCTGCCGGTGGGGCCGTTACGCTGCTTCGCGATGATGATCTCGGCTTTGCCCTTGGACTCGGGGTCTTCGTCGCCGTTCTCATCTTTGTTGTAGTAGCTGTCGCGATGGATGAAGGCGACGACGTCGGCGTCCTGCTCGATGGAGCCCGATTCGCGGAGGTCGCTGAGCAGCGGTTTCTTGTCGCCGCCGCGTTGCTCACTCGCACGCGAGAGTTGCGAGAGCGCGACGACGGGAACCTTCATCTCTTTGGCGAGAGCCTTCAGCCCGCGTGAGATGGAGGAGACCTCCTGCGTGCGGTTCTCGAACTTCTTCTGATTCGCGCCGGTAGAGCCGGTCATGAGCTGCAGGTAGTCGATGACGATGAGGTCGAGGCGGCCCTCCTGCTGGCGCAGACGGCGGGCTTTGGCGCGCATCTCGGCGAGCGTGATGCCGGGGGTGTCGTCGATGAAGAGCTTCGATGCCATCAGACGTTCCAGCGCGGAGAGCAGCTTGCCCTTCTCGGACTTGGGCAGGAAGCCGGTCTGGATGCTGCGCGAGTTGACCAGAGCCTCACTGGCGAGCATACGGCGCAGGAGACTCTCTTTTCCCATCTCGAGCGAGAAGACCGCCACTACCTTCCCGTCCTTCACCGCGGCATTCTGTGCGATATTAATCGCCCAGGCCGTCTTACCCATCGACGGACGAGCCGCAATAATAATCAACTCCGATTCCTGCAGGCCGCTCGTCATGCGGTCGAACTCGATGTAGTGGGTAGCCAGCCCCGTAATCTCGCGCCCTTGCTCATACAGGGCATCGATTGTTCCGAACGATTCCTTCACAATATCCGAAATGCCAGCGAAGCTTCTTGTGACGGCTCTGTCGGATACTTCCATAAGGCGTTGGCTGACAGCGTTTAATGTTTCAACGGCATCAGCGGCTTGGTCAGCGGCCTCCATCATTCCGAGATCGCAGACGTTTCTCACTTGGCGCAATAAACTCTTGTCACGAACAATGCGAACGTAACTCTCAACGCTCAGCTTTCTCGGCAGCCGTTCGCCGAGCTCAGCTAAATAATCAAGACCGCCGACAGAATTCAGTTCATTTTTCTGTCTTAAGGCCTCTGACACCGTTACGTAATCGACACCGAATCCGATTTCGACAAGGTGAAGGATCGCGATGTAGATTTTTCGGTGGGAATCAAGTGCAAAATCGTCAGCAGTGAGATACATTGTGGCATCTGTGATCGCAAGAGGGTCGACCATCATAGCACCGAGAATTACCTTCTCGACGTGCGTCGCCTCTGGGTTTTCTTGGATGCCAACGATGTGAGGATATGCTGCCACAGTGAACTTTCAGTAATGAGGATGGCTTGTCGTTGTCAAGCGCTATGTATGGAGGGTATATAAAAAAGCACTAAGGAAATCGTCGAAATCGTGTGGGGAACGGGTCCCCAATTCGAGTTTATACCCCACCTATACTCATCACTGTTGACATAGTAAATGCCTGGACGCAATTCGAAGAAAACATTGAACGGAGAAACCCAAAATGCCCTCCGATAAGTTCCTCGATCCACCTCCCGCAGCCCAGCGTGACAAAGCTGCCTTCGAAGTTCTGCGCGTATGGATCGCTGAACAGGGACAGCACGTCAGCATTCGCAGCGGCGCCTGGGAGGATCCGTTTGCGTGGGGGATCGTCCTCGCCGACCTGGCGCGGCACATCGCCAACGCACACCAGATGCAGAACGAAAAGGTGGACAAGGAGGCGTTTCTCGAACGGCTGCTGGAAGGATTTGAAGCCGAGATCGACAACCCCACCGATGAGCCGGAAGGCGAAGTCACACAGTAGCATGCCGAGCCGGAAGGCGAAGTCACACAGTAGGCGAAGTTACGCAGCAGTCATCGTCCGTGAAAAGAAACCTGAGGCGCTTGCTGCAATCTCGACTACACTGGCGCCACTTATGAAGCGCCCTGTCGGCCTCATCCTGACTGCTATCGTCCTTGGCGTCGTCGCCCTAAGCCAGCTCAGCACGGCCGCGATGATGACGGTCACTGGATTCATGGAAAGAAACCGCATTCCCAACGCTCCACCGGGTCTCCCGACGGTTCCCGCAAACTTCCTCTTCTACTTCAGCATTGGTCTTTCCCTTGTCATGGCGCTTCTCGCCACGTGGGCGATCCTTACGCTGGTCGGGCTGCTGCGCCTGAGCAACGCTGCCCGCATCTCGGTCCTGATCATTGGCGGATGCATGGCTGGCTTCGGCGGTCTCTCCGCTCTCGCAAGCATTGGCGCGATGTTCATGCATGTGCCCACTACGCCGCCTGGGCCTGCACACCTGCAAAGACTTGTCTTCGGCATCGTCGGCTTCTTCTACGCTCTCATGGCAGCCACAGGCGTCTGGTGGCTCATCTACTTCAGCCGCCCGTCCGTTCGTGCTCTCTTCGTCGGCCCCGCATTTGCTGCCTACGGCTACCCACTCGATGCGACTCTTCCAGTGCCGCCTCTGCAAAAGCCCGGCCGCTTCTCGCACGTTCCAGTGCTCATCGCGATCCTCGCCTGCCTGGTACTCGTGTCGGCCCTCAGTTGCGCAATCCTGGCTCTCTTGCCATTTCCGGCATTCTTTTTCGGAGTCATCTTTTCCGGCTTCGCTTCGCACATCATCTACCTGACGATGGCGATCTTCACCGCCCTTATCGGCTACGGCCTGCTCCGCCTCGATAGTCGCGCCCGCATCGCGACGATCTTCGTGCTTTGCCTGGGCCCGATCAACAGCGTATCTCTCCTTTTGCCTTCCGGCCGCGCGCAGTTCAACCTCTACAACCAGAAGGTCATGGAAATGTTCCGGTTCGGAGGAATGCCTTCCACTCCCATGCCCGATTTCGGCTACTCCTACGTGGTCATGAGCTCTGTCATGGTGGTGATCTTCAACGCAGCTCTCTTCTGGGTCCTGTATCGCTACCGCGGTGACTTCCAGCGAACGCCACCGCCGCCCGCTCTTGGCTAAGCGACCCGCTCCAACCGCCCACGCCGCAGCCGAAACTTCTCGCCGCGCCAGACCACCGTGTCTCCGGCGAAGCTCCACGCCCAGAAGATGAGCCCGAAGAGATCGCGCAGCGGCAGCAGCCACAGATCGCGCAGCACCTGGCTGTCGCGCAGGATGCCTACGCCGACGCTCAGCGCGACCGCGACGCGCGCGAGCAGTACGAGGCTGAGCAACGAGAAGCTCCACAGCTCGAAGCCGCTGGCAATCACGGTCATCACGGCCCATGGCACCGCGTAGGTGATCCCGAGGCCCACGTATCCCCAGCGGCGCGAGTCGCGTGTGGAGCGCGCCCAGCGCAACTGGTGCTCCCAGAACGCGCCGAACCCGTAGGCCGGCACGGTCGTCTCGACTACTTCATCGGAGAGCTCCACGCGATAGCCGGCGGCGGCGATGCGCGCGCCAAGCTCATAGTCGTCGGCCAGATATTCGACCAGCCCTTCGAGACCGCCGATCTTCGCTAGGATCGTCTTCGTGGTGGCGAGCGTCGATCCGAGCCCGAAGCGAATGCCGCCCTCGAGCTTTCGCGCCGTCAGAACTCCAGGCAGAAAGTCAGTGGAGATTCCCAGCGCCTCGAGTCGCGACCACACCGTCGGGCCCTTCGCTCCGGCGATGGCTCTGCCTATATAAGGAGTGGTCACCATGCCCACGCGCGGGTCCGCGAACGAGGCCATCACGCGCGACAGATAGTGCGGCCCGACGTAGATATCGCTGTCGTTGATGAGCACGTGCTCGTACTGCGCTGCGCGAAGCATCTGCACGAGGTTGCTTACCTTGCCGCTGGTGCCGAGGCGCTCGCGGCACTCGATCAGGCGGATCGCGCAACCGGGAAACTCTGCCTGCAGCCGCGCGACTTCAACTGCGGCTGGATCGTCGAGGCTGCTGACGCCGAAGAGAATCTCGAAGCGGCCAGCGTACTGCTGCTGGCAGTGGCTGACGAAGCCGGCGTACATCCTGGGGTCGGCGCCCTTCACGGGCTTCAGGATGGAGACGTCAGGCGCAAATATGCTCGCTGTCTGCCGCCGCCAGTAGTGGCCGAAGTCGCGCGCGCCCCACAGTGCAATCACCATATACGCCAACCCGCCCAGCGTCAGCAGCGCAAAAAAGATCTCTATTCCGGTAGCCACCCAACCAGTCTACCCAACCGCTCTACTCATAACGCAGCGCGTCGATTGGATTGAGGTTCGCCGCCTTCCACGCGGGATAGATTCCGAACAGCAGGCCGATGCCGCACGAGCTTAGAAACCCGATCGCCACCCATATCGGAGAGAGCTGTGAAATGAATACAAACTTCAACGCCAGCGCAATCGCGCTGCCCACGCACAGTCCGATGATGCCGCCGACGGCGCACAGCGTCACCGCCTCCAACGTGAACTGGACGAGGATCGTCTGCCGTGTAGCGCCAATGGCCTTTCGGATGCCGATCTCGCGCGTTCGTTCGGTCACGCTCACAAGCATGATGTTCATCACGCCCACGCCGCCCACCAGCAGGGCCACGCTCGAGAGCGCAAACAGCAGAAGAAAGAGGCCGCCGGTGATCTGGTCCCACAGACGCGTCAACGTGTCGGTGCCGAAGATGGCGAAGTTGTCGGGCTTCTCGTTGGCCACTTTTCTGCGACGGCGCAATAGCTCGGTCAGCTCGTCTTCCACCGCCACGCGATTTTTTTGATCGTCATACTTCAGCGTGATCCAGTAGTCGAGCTGCTCGGGATGCATCTCGTGGAACGTCGTGATGGGGAAGAAGGCCTGGTTATCCTGCGGGTTATTGCCTCCGCCGAACGCGGTCTTCTGCTTGTCCAGCACGCCGACGACGGTGAACAGCATGCCGCTGACAGTGACTTCTTTGCCGATCGCGCTCTGGTTCGGGAATAGCTCCGCCGCGGTGTCGTAGCCCAGCACGGTCACCTTCGCGGCGCGCTCCTGGTCGCCTTCGTTGAAGAAGCGCCCTTCCATGACGTTGAGGTCGGTGACATCTTTCTGCTGCGCCGTATCGCCGGTGATGATGGTGTTCTGCATGCTGTTCGCGCCGGCTCTGATGGCGGTGACGCCACTGCGTCCGGGCGCATTGTTGTCCGTATACTGCAGCGCCGGCGAAACCGCGAGCACATGCGGCAGACTGCGCATTGCAACCGCATCGTCGTAGGTCATCTGCTTACGCGTCAGCATCTCCGTCGTTGGCCGCTGCCCGAAGACCGGGAAACGGAAGACGAACAGCACATTCGAACCCAGCGACTCGACCAGTCCTTCAACGCTGCTGTTCAGCCCATTCACCACCGATGAGATGACGATGACGGTCATCACGCCGATGACGATGCCGAGGATGGTCAAGCCGCTGCGCAGCTTATTCGTACGCAGCGTGTCCAGCGCCATCACCACCGTCTCTTTTAGATCGCCGATCCTCATAGCACCCTTCGCGTCACTACTTTTGCCTCTACCAACAACTAACAACCAGCAACTAACAACCGCCGTTCAGTCCGCTCTCAGCGCCACGATCGGGTCCAGCAGCGCGGCCTTCCGCGCCGGATAGACTCCAAAGAAAATTCCCGTGCCAGTCGCCATAATCAGGCCCAGCAGCACGCTCCAGAACGCTACAGTGGATGGGAAGCCGAGCACCAGTGTCACCACCTGCGCCACCGCGACGCCGCCGAGCACGCCAATCGCGCCGCCGACCAGCGCCATGGTCGCCGACTCAACCAGGAACTGCAGCAGAATATCTTTGCCCCGCGCGCCGAGCGCCTTGCGTATGCCAATCTCGCGCGTTCGTTCGGTCACGCTCACCAGCATGATGTTCATAATCACGATGCCGCCGACGATCAGCGAGATCAGTGCGATGCCCCCGGCGACGGCGCCAAACGAGTTCGTCACGATGGAGAAGAACCCCACCAGCGTATTGTTCGTGTCCAACTCGAAGCTCTGCGGCGCGGCCGGCGGATCGTGCCGCTTCGACCGCATCAGCACGCGGACCTCGTCGGCGCTGCGCTCCAGTTGCTCTCCCGCGCTGCCGGCCTTCACGTAGATGGTCAGGGTCTTGGCGGTGCCGTAGCTCTTCTGGAAGGCGGTCAGCGGAATCGCGACCCAGTTGTCCTGGCTGTTTCCGAAGGTGCTGCCCTGCTTCTCGCTCACGCCGATGACGGTGTACTGCGTGCCGTCCACACGCAGTTCCAGGCCGATGGGGTCGACCCCGCCGAAGAGGTTGTCCTCCACATCTGTCCCGATGATCGCGACGTGCGACGCGTGGTCTTCATCCACCTGCGTGAAGTCGCGCCCCTGCACGATGTTCAGATTCTGCAGCGACGGCATCTGCCACGTGTAGCCGCGGATCTGGCAGTCCGTAATGGACTGCGTGCCGCGCACCACCTTCGCCGTCGTCGCCTGCTGCGCGCCGATCCCGATGCAACTCTTGCAGTTGTCCTTAACGTACTGGTAGTCGTCGAAGAGAACGTTCTTGCGCTTCTGGTAGCGCTCGTAGTCGGCCGAGTTGGTGATGATAGCCGGCATCCGCGACACCGTGAACACGTCCGCGCCGTAGCTGGTGAACTTGGTGGTCACATAGGTGTTCGCGCCGTTCACCAGCGTCACCACCGCAATCACGCTGGCCACGCCGATGACGACGCCCAGCAGCGTCAGCACGCTGCGCAGCTTGTTCGCCCAGAGCGATTGCAACGCGATCTTCACAGCCTCTTTGAATTCCATGCCGACGCCCTACCAAGGATAGTTTGAGACTACCAGTCTGCTGCGGCCAAAGCGAGGCTCCGCCCGTTCTCATATACGCGAATCCGCTTCCGATTGTTCCCGTCACAACCGTCTGCCGTCTGTATCGCCTGTGGCTAGCTCAGTAAGATCCGAAATCCATCCGAACTGTCGCATCGACCGGCATTAACTGTTCTCCCTGGTACGACACGCGCCACGTCCATTGCTTCACCGAAGCCAGCGCCGCATCCTTGATGATCTGGTTCTCTGATCCGATGACCTCCGCGTGTTCGACTCTACCCGTCGTATCCACGCGCACCTTCAGCACCACCACGCCCCGAAATCCTGTCATGGGAATAATCGGTGGCACCGTCGTCATAATCTGACCACGCTTCAGATCGCCAGAGATATAAGCGTGATCCGCCCGGTGATAGTCACTTATCTGCGCGCCCTCTGGTGGAGGGGCATTCAACGCGCTGAAGTCATCCGCCGCGGTCAATACGTCGATGTGCATCCGCACAATCGGCCTGCCTCCTTGCGTTACCTCGATCGATCTCGCGATGTATCTCCCTCCGAACTGTTGAATGTCGTTGAAGGCGATCGCAAAATCGTCTGGGCGCAGGATAAGCCGAATCAGGTGATTCCCCCGTGCCATGCAGAACGTCGTCAGCGCAAGCCGCGTCTCTTCACTCACCCCTTCGATCTTCGGCTCCGTGCCGACGCAATCCAGGCTGGCATTTTCTTTGTTAACCTCGCGGCTCACCCGGTTGATCGTTGGCGGCAGCTCCAGAAAGGGTGTTGACACCGCGTTGATCGCCAATCCAATAGACGAGGGGATAACCGCGTCTCCTGTCGTCCATGATTGCGTCCCGTTGTCGACCACAACGACTTGTTTGCCGTCGACGGTGATGGTCTTCTTGTACTCCCTGGGAGACTTCCATAGCTCATCGAGAGTTCCCTTACTAATTGCACCACCCTGCTTCGATTCGTCCGAATCAAACGTCTCAAAGGACGCGACGAGCCGGAATGGGTCCGCACCCCCAGCTTCTAGTTGGCTCCTCCGCTTCGATACTTCCATGCTCTGCTGCAACTGCGCTGCGGTAGCTGAATCCTGGCAAAACAAAACCCTGGGCGTCGACAGCAGCATCGACATCATAAGAACGATCTTCGAAATCATCCGCACATATTATCAGTGCTCACATTGAGTCCAGAACATTGACTAAGCGCAAATAAAAAGCGCCGCCCGATAGGATCAACCCAGTCCTGACGCTCCCCGCTCAGTACCTCGCAGATACCGTCTTCATCGGCCAGATCCTTTGCGCTACCTCGTCGTAATATATGCTTACCAAGCGATTTCAAACGGAGAAGTATTCGCTATGTTTCGTTTTGCCACGGCCCTGATCTTCCTCCCTGCCCTCTTTACCGCCAGCGCACAAACTCTCATTCCAACCACCATCAACGTCGGCAGCCAGGCCGAAACATTCGGAGTCATGCAAGGAGTCATTATCAACTCCGGTGTCTTCCCCTCCACTGGGGGCCAAACCGCGACCGGCACCGTACAGTTCCTCGCTAACGGCGCTCCGGTCGGTCCACCCATCCCCGTGACGGCGGAGTCCAGCGATTTTGTTACCGCCACCTTACCCATCAACGTCCCCGGCAACTACACCATTACGGCGACCTACTCCGGAGACGCTACTCACACGCCGGCGACCTCCTACAACAGTTGGCCCGCCAACGTGGTGCAAAACCCAGACACCGTCGTCATCACTCTGGCCGCGTCGTCGCTCACCTTCACCTCCGGCGCAACCACCGGCAATTCCGACCTCTTCGAGCTCGTCCCCATCAATGGTTTCCACGGCGCCTTGCAGTACGACTGTTCGATCACAGTAAACGCTGGAACACCCGCCCCGGCCTTCATGCCTACGTGCGCGCTTCCCAGCGCGATCGCGCCTGACGGCACTCTAGCCAATTCGGTCTCCATCTCCACTACTGCGCCAACGACAGTCACGACCACAGCATCAACCTCGCACTCGGAGATTCCCGTCGCGGCGCTACTGTGCGCGATGTTCTTTCTCCCGCGTCTGCGTCGTCGTCACCGCCTCGGATCGCTCTTTGCAGCCATGTTCTGCTGCATTGCGCTGATAAGCCTCTCAGGCTGCAGCGCTGGGATACCTCCCGCTGCCTCGGCACCCGTCAAGACGACGATCGAGAGCAGCGCTGGAAGCTACACCATCATGCTTCAGGGATTAGCCACCGATGGCCCGGGTACAGAGGGCAGTATCACGATCTTCAGCGCCTCCATTCCGCTCACGGTGAAGTAGTCGCGAGCCATCCTGCGAAAGAGTCCTACGATTCCTCTTTACCCAATTGACAACTGCCACTAAGCTCAAGAAACAATGCGCGTTCGCCCTCTAGCCGTAGAGCTGCTTTCGCTAGCCGCCATCCTTCTGGCGGTGACTCTCAGCACCCCGTTCCTCCGGGCCGAGACCTTCGCCGGCCTTGTCACTCGCATCACCACCCAGCGCGACTTTGAGGTGGACGGCAGGTCCGTCACCACCACCACGGACACCGTCATCAGTTATTCCCGTGGAGACGCAGCCTCGCAGTCACCCATCGACCTCGCCATCCGTCTGGGCCAGACCGCCGAGGTCACCGGCAAGCTCGACACCAAGACCCACAGCCTGCAAGCCACCAAGGTCCACCTGGTCCTCGTGCCCGCCGGCGCCATGGTCAGCGGAGTCGGCGTCATCGACCTCATCCCGCCGCCCGATACCTCAGCTCCGCCCAATACTCTCATCGTCCGTGCCGACGGCAATCTCATCATCATCACTCCGGACACATTCCTCACCTCGACCCTTCCGGACCCATCCCTCAAGGGCATCCACACCAACACCTGGATCACCTACCACGGCGCCCGCAACCCCGACGGCACCGTCCTCACCGACAGGGTCACGATCAAGCCCAACGTCGTCGCCCATAAAGAAGAAACCTTGAACGCCAAGTATGACTACAAGACGGACGAGGTCGACCCCGACGCCAAACAGAGCGGCTTCAGCAAGGTCGTCAAAGGCGTCGACCCCAAACAGATTCCGCCCTACGTCGATGCCACGATGCAGTCCCGCGTCGACCGTATCGGCGCAACCCTCATCCCCGCTTACCAGCGTGCGCTGCCCAACGATGACCCTACAAAGATCACCTTCCGCTTCCAGCTCGTCGACCAGAATTGGAAGGACGCCATGACGTTGCCCAGCGGGATCATCCTCGTCCCGCATCAGGTCGTCGAGCGGCTTGAGAATGACTCGCAACTCGCCACTGTCCTGGCCGACAACATGGCGTGCGCGCTGGAGAAGCAGACCTTAAAAGCGATTCCGGCCGCACAAGCAATGACAGCAACCGACATCGCAGGGGCGGCAGCAGAAGTTGTCGTCCCCGGCGCCGGCGCCGTCTTCCTGGGCACACTCGCGACCAGCGCCGTGATGGCGCGTCACCGTCTCGAGCAGAGCGGCCGCGTCAGCCTCGCCCTCCTCAGCGACGCCGGCTACGACATCGCCGAAGCGCCCCGCGCGTGGTGGCTGCTCTCCTCAAAGAAGCCCAAAGAGATGGCGAATATTCCCATCCCCGAGCGCGCCGCGTATCTCTACAGCACCATCGCGGTCGCATGGCCTCCCAGGACCGCAGCTCCATAGCCACTCAAGCCGCACCCCACTACCCCAACTCCCCATGCTCCAACTCCCACCGCTTCAACCGCCCCAGCATCTCCCCCACCGTCAGCCCCAGCCCCGGATGCACCATCTCCGGAGCGATCTCACTCAGCGGCTCCAGCACAAACCGCCGCTCCTGCATCGCCGTATGCGGCACCGTCAGCTCGTCCACATCGATCTCCGCCAGCCCATACAATTGTTCCGAGTAGCCCCGCCCATATGCCTCTCTTTTTCTCGCTCCAAAAATTACGAGACTCGATCCATCCCGAGGACGGCCTGGAAGTGAGGATCTTCTTAAAGAGCCACTATGGACGTGCCCAGGACATAGAACTACTGGAGCTTGCGAAGGAGATGGAGAGGTTGGCCGACGAAGGCTTGCAAGGGCTGCGCCCCTCGCTACTTTACTGCCTTGGGAAGACTGATTTGAAGGTCTTCGCGGAGTCGATGAGAATCACCTGTCCATACACAAGCCGCATCGATCTTGGCCGCTTGGCCGACTGTCTTCCTGGTTTGGCCAGAAGAGATTGGTTGCCTGAGCACTTCAGTGAGACGTCTTGGCCTCAGAAAGCACAGGGTCGTCTTGGTGAAGTTTCGCTATTGGCGCATCATTTTTACGATGACCCCGATTCATGGGGATATCACATATACCTTTCGTTGTGGTTTGCCGACGAATCTCCCGACAATGCGAAATTACCAGCGAGACTGCTGTTCATCTCATCTGACAGCAACGGGATTCACGACTTCGGTGATTTCACAGCAACTCAGGAACGCAGCAGCGACGCACAGGGGAGAGTTTTTATCTCGTATGTTCGCCAAGATATGAAAATGGTTGAACAACTAAAAAACGATCTTGAAGCGCGCGGTATAGCAGTATGGCTCGACAAGGCTGATATCAGCCCCGGCATGAACTGGCAGCATGCGATTCGAAAAGCCATAAGCGAGGGGATGGCATTCATAGCCTGCTTTTCAAGCAACTACGCTGCCAGAAACAAAACATATATGAATGAAGAGCTGCAGTTAGCGATATCGGAAATTCGGATGATGCCAAAAGATCAAGTCTGGCTCTTACCCGTACTTCTGTCCCCCTGCACTGTGCCGGATTACGAGATTGGGCCCGCTACGCGCCTCACCGATCTTCAACATATAGCGCTGTATCAAGACTGGAATACTTCCATCGACAAGATCGCGCGAGTAATTAGAGAAACCAGACCAAAGAAGTGACGAAGAGAGTTCGGGTCTCCAAGTCGGAGTGCCCCACTACCTCAACTCCCCATTCTCCAACTCCCACCGCTTCAACCGCCCCAGCATCTCCCCCACCGTCAGCCCCAGCCCCGGATGCACCATCTCCGGAGCGATCTCACTCAGCGGCTCCAGCACAAACCGCCGCTCCTGCATCGCCATATGCGGCACCGTCAGCTCGTCCACATCGATCTCCGCTACCCCATACAGCAGCAGGTCCAGGTCGATCACCCTCGGCCCCTTCGCCACCGTCCGCTCCCGCCCCATCGCCCGTTCGATCTTCAGCAGCTCCCGCATCAACTCCATCGGCCCCCGCGAAGTCTCCAGCAGCATCGCCCCATTCAGAAACCGCGGCTGCTCCACCACCCCCACCGGAGCCGTATCGTAGAACGACGAGATCGCCTTCACCCGCCCCAGTATCCCCACCCGCCGAATCGCCTCGCGCAGATTCCCCTCACGCCCCCCACCCCAACCCGAGTCCGGCCCCGAACCCAGATTCGACCCCAACCCAATCGCCGCCACCTCAACCAAGGCAGTCACCCATTGTCGTCGGGAAACGCGGCGTTCCAAAAAGTGATGTCCCGCAAACCACCTTTGCCACCCCTAAAACCACATCATGTCCAAAAAAAGCACTACGCATGAACAGCCCGCAGCCCCGCCACCCCATGCGCCGTAGCCTCCACCGGATCCGGAACCTCATCATACCCATGCGCCAGCTCCCAGGCCCCTCGATCCCGCATAAGTCGTTGCACAAGAGCAGTATGCATAGCATGCCCCGCCCGCTCAGCAACGACCCTCCCTTGAATCCTTCTCCCCGCCAGCGCCAGATCCCCAATCAAATCAAGCACTTTGTGCCTCACAAACTCATCGCTGAACCTAAGCGGCCCATTTTCAATACCTTGCTTCGAAATAATGATCGCGCACTCGTCCGTTGCCCCCCGAATAAGCCCCATATTCCGCAACATAGCCTCATCTTCCTTAAACCCAAACGTTCGCGCCGGAGCAATCTGCTCCACATAATCCCCCTCCGCCAGATCCCCCTTAAACGTCTCCACCCCAATCGGAGCCGGAAAATCGATCGCATACTCAATGCTGTACCCCGAACACCCCTCCAGGCACGGATAAACCCCAATGAACTTCGTCCCGTCGCGAACCTCAATCTCTTTCAAAATTTTTAAATACTCCCGCTTCCGCCGCTGCTGCTTCAACCCAACCCGTTGAAAAGCCTCCACATACGGCAGCGCGCTCCCATCCAGAATCGGCACCTCAAGGTTATCTACTTCCACAATTACGTTGTCCACACCATACCCAATCATCGCGGAAAGCAGGTGTTCCGTGGTTGAAATCAGCACGCTCCCCCGCATCAGACTGGTCGCGTAACTCACCTTCGCCACATTCCGGCCCACCGCCGGAATCTCAAACCCATCCAGATCCGTCCGCCGAAAAACAATCCCCGACCCCGCAGGAGCAGGGATCAGCCGCATCCGCACCGGCGCGCCACTATGCAATCCAATCCCGCTGAAATCTATCTCAGACCGGATCGTCCGCTCATAATGAGCCTCTACAGCCACGTGCTCTCTACCTCTCTAAAACTTTGTCGCGGGAACGCATCAGCAAGACTACATCCGCTTCCCCCTCCGTCAACTGTGGCAAATTAGCCACACTACGCGGCCGGAAAATATGTGCTGGCGCAAGGAATAATGGCAGCAAATTTGTCACCCGTCCCGCCCAAATCCTCGTCAAAGCTCAACCACAACCTTCCCCAAAGCCCCCGACTCAACCAGCGCGTGCGCCGCCTCAATCTCCTCAATCGAAAATTGCCTCTCGCTCATCAGCGGCCTCAGCTTCCCCGCCTCCGCCAGCGCCGCAGCCTGCATCAGAATCTCCCCATGGTGCGCTCGACCCCGACCCGTAATCAACGGAAGCAGCGTAAACACCCCCGAATAACTCGCGCAGCGAAACGACAACGGTGCAAGCAAATGCGTCCCCCAACCCAGGCAGCTCACCACGCGTCCCGTATACATCTTCACCGCAACAAACGAAGCATCCAGCGTAGCCCCACCCACCGTGTCATACACAATGTCGAACCCCTCGCCACCCGTCACCGCATTCACATACTCATCCACCGACATAGCGCGATAGTCGATCGGCATAGCCCCAAACCCCGCAACAATCCCCTTCTTCTCCGCCGACACCGTAGCAAAGACATCCGCCCCAAACGCCCGCGCCAGCTGCACCACAATATGACCCACACCCCCAGCCCCGGCATGAACCAACACCGAGCAACCCGCACTAACCTTCGCCCGATCCACCAGCCCCTCCCACGCAGTAATCGTGATCAACGGCAGCGCCGCAGCCTCACGCATCGAAAGGTTCCTCGGCTTGTGAGCAAGCAGATCCGCATCCACCGCAACGAACTCCGCCAGCGTCCCCTGCACCCCACCCACGCCACCCACCATGCCATAGACCTCATCACCCGCCTGAAACCGCGTAACGCCCGCGCCCACCGCCTCCACCACTCCAGCCACATCCAGCCCCAGCACCGCCGGCAGCGGCTGCTTCGCATGAGCAGCCTTACCCGCACGAATCTTCGCATCCAGCGGATTCACCCCACTAGCCCGAACCCTGACCAAAACGTCGCCCACCCCAGCCGCAGGACGCGAAACATCCACCCTCCGAAACTCTCCCCCAGCTTCTTCGACCAAATAAGCGTGCATCCTCGCCCCTTCCACGTTTTCTATTCGAGATAATCCTCCGTCAACTGTGGCAAATTAGCCACACCACCGCCAAAAAAATCCCGGCTCATTTACCTGCCAGCGCCAGCGCATAAAGCGTATCTCCAGCGCCAACAATGACATACTGCTTCCCATCCAACGTCCACGTAGAAGGCCCATTGCTCACCCGCCCTGTCAGCGACTGAGACCAAAGAATCGCCCCATTCGCAGGATCGAACGCAGCCACACGATTCGAATCCCCCGTAAAGAGCAAATTGCCGGCAGTAGTCAAAATGCCGCCCGCTATCCCGCCGCCCTCGGATCCCCCGCCCTTAGCCACATGCTTCCATTTAACCTTGCCGTCGGTCACGTCAAGCGCTATCAGCGATGATTGAGAGTCGAACGCCGCAGAGCCACCGCCACCATACCCCTCAGGCTCTGGAGATGTGTCATAGAGGTAGGCAATGCCGTAACCCTCAGTCGCATTCACATAGAACAGTTGAGTAATAGGACTGTAGCTAGGCGGCGGCCAGTTCGTCGCGCCACCGATCGGTATATCCACCATCGAGCCATCAACCTGCGGCTCCTTGCCCACATCAGGGATCGGTTGCCCGCGCTCATCAATACCCTTCGCCCAGTTAGCCGAGTTCACAAACGGCTTCGACACCAGATACTTCCCGTTCGTCCGGTCCAGCACAAAAAAATAGCCGCACCGAGCAGCCTGCGCCAACAGCTTGCGCGGCTTCCCATCGATCACCATATCGAACAGCACCGGCGTCTCAACGTTGTCCCAATCGTGCGTGTCATGCGGCGAAGCCTGGAAGTACCACACCAGCTTCCCCGTATCCGCATTCATCGCCACAATAGCGTCCGTATATAGATTCGCTCCCTTGCGTCCCTGCCCCGCAAACACCGGATTCGTATTGCCGGTCCCCCAATACAGCAGGTTCAAGTCAGGATCGTAAGTCCCCGGCAGCCACGTCATCCCACCACCATGATCCATCGACACCTGGTTCGGCCACGTATCCGAACCCGGATCACCCATCTTCAGCGGCTCGCTCCACCACCGCCACTGCACCTCCCCTGTCTCAGGATCGCGCGCCTCCAGATAGCCCCGCACATCCATCGCGTCGCCACCCACGCCGATAATCACGTGGTTCTTCACGATCACTGCCGCCATCGTCGTGAAGTACTGCAGCTTCTCATCCGCAACCTTCTTGCGCCAACGCTCCTTACCCGTCTTCGAATCGAGCGAGATGAACCACCCATCCGGTGTAAGAAAGTAGATCCACTTCCCGTACATCCCAACGCCGCGCTGGCCCAGCAGATGCCCGCCGTGGTCTTCAAAATTGAACCGCCAGATCTCCTTGCCGCTCCGTGCATCGACCGCGAAGACATGGTCCGGAATGGTGAAGTAAAGCACACCGTCCACCATCAGCGGCGTGGACTTGATCGACGGATTGATATTGGCGCGATTCACGCCAATGCCGGTGATTTTATAAGTCCAGGCGGTCTTCAGCTGTCCTATGTTCGTAGAATTAATCCGTTTAAGCTCACTGAAACGACGGCCGGAGTAGTCGCCGTTATACGTCTGCCAAGCATCGGCTGGAGGGTGAAAGAGACTAAGAGTCTTGGGGTCCAACCCCTCCGCAGCCTTTGCCTGCGCAGACAAAGCAGTAGGAGTAAACAAAGCAAGTAGCACGACGTATGGGAGCAGCGCAAAAGGAAATCTCATTTGAGGGTCAGGAGGTATCGGGTCAGGTTGTGAAGGTCATCGTCAGAATACTTGGGCAGCAGCGCGCGATGGCCGGCGAGCTTATCCGGAATATCAACCTTGATGGAATCCGTCGGCCAACTAGTAGTCGAACCCGCAGCACTGCGAAGCGTGGTCTCAAAGTCGTCGTACTTAACCAGCGTGCCAGTCAGCTTCTCGCCGGCCGGGGTAGTAACAGTAGCCTGACGAGGCCCTCGCGTACTCGGCCAAACGATACGCACAAGCATCTCTGCCGGCTGCGGATGTTTCGCACCAACCTTGGCCAGGTCACCTGTAACCGAGTGGCACCCGGCACAGTTCGCCGCGAAAAAGACCTTGCCCTGGGCCACATCGCCGCTTGTAAGTGTGTCGCTGTGCGTATAAAGACCGCGATTGGCGGCCAGCTCAATCTGCAGATGGATGTACTCCGAAATATCGTAACGCTCCGTCTCGCTCAAACTCGGAAACGCCGGCATCCCGGCCTCCACGCGGCCATTCTTCACCAGCGGCCCAATCTCTTCACCCTTCTCATCATGCAGCACCAGCACAGAGCGAATCAGGTTCGGCCCCTCACCCCCGCGCGCCGTCTCCCCATGACACACCGAGCAGTTCTGCTTATACAAAGGCTCCCCAAGCTTCGCCGCAGCAGCATCAGGAACGGGACCAAGACCAAGCGAGTCGTGAGAATTCCGCCCCGGCTGACCACGCCCAGTCTGCGGTGGCACCACCTCCTGCGCATGCACCCGAACCAGACTCGCATCCACACAGCAGATCAAAGCGGCCAACGACAGAAAACCCGCACCCAACAAACAAACAATAGAAGATCTCGACGTCACAGAGTTTAATGGCCTCTTTCGAAATAACTCGCAAAACACTGCAGACCAGCTTACTCAAAGTTGAAGAGAAAGGTACATTTCGCTCGGGCATAATATCTCCATGAGCGTCGCCATCAAATATCACGAGCCATTAAACCGGCCGCTCACAAAGCACGAACGAGACATAATTCAGTGGCTCCTCGATCACCCCGAAGAGGGTAACCCTGACATCCCACAATTGAAGACTCAAATAGATGCTCTTACCGTGGTCGAAAAATGTACCTGTGGCTGTCCCACCGTTTACTTCGCCCTCGAAGGTATCCCAATCCCAAGAAAGGGCGAACGCGTTATCCGCGATTACTTAGCGACAGTGGACGGCCAGGAGGTAGGAATAATGCTCTTCCAGAACGGCGGACGCCTCAGTTCGCTCGAAGTCTACTCCGCAGCAGGCACTGACAAACCCTTCGGACTCCCGGCGATAGAAAACCTCTATTCCTGGGAGGAGCTATCGAAACGTCGCGCAACCCCCAACCCTTGATGTCTACTGAATAGCCGGGACCACCATACATCGATTTTTGATGTGCGGCGGATAGACCCATCCCGCCCTTATCCTGCATTCATCCGCGTTCCTGTTTTACAATTCCTACGGCATAACCAGTAATAAATCAGACACTTACCCGATCCAACCCCCAAAAAACAAAGTAAATTCCTGTCAAGCCCCCTGAAGCTTCTAAAAACACGCAACCCTGTCAAAATAAAGCAGATAAAAGCTAAAAATAATTGGCGTAGTAGTTTTGGTCAATTTGGTAAAATAGAACTATAAGGAAATCAACCAGGCCCGGCCAAAAAGCCGGGCCTTCGCATTTAACCAAGCAGGTAAACCAGAGGTCCGGACCTATGTCCTTACTTTTGAATAATTTGCGCAAAACACCCGGGGGAGGGGGAGGGATCAAAATGAACGCAGTCAACCAACAACCAACAACCAACAACCGGCAACTCGTTTACCATCCCCCCATGCCGCAAGCAGACTCCAAGGCCCTCCTCCGCCACATCACCACCCTCCAGCCCCAACTCATCGCCCGCCTCAAAGAACTAGTTCAGCAGGAATCCCCCAGCGAGAACCCCGCCGCCATCAACGCCGCCATGGCCATCGCCGAAAAGTACGCCCGAGCCATCGGAGGCCGCCCAAAATATCACCGCCAAAAATCCTACGGCAACGTCCTAGAACTCCGCTTCGGCCCGCACAAATCGACAAAGAAACCAATCCTCCTCCTAGGCCACCTAGACACCGTATGGTCCATCGGCACCCTCGCCAAAATGCCCTGGCGCGAATCCGCAGAAAAAATCAGCGGCCCCGGAACCCTCGACATGAAGGCCGGAGTAATCATGGCCCTAACCGCCATCGAAGCCCTCCACGCCCTAAAAATAAACCGCCCCATCACCCTCCTCCTCAACAGCGATGAAGAGATCGGCAGCCCCATCTCCCGCCCCATCACCGAGCGCCTCGCCAAAGAATCCTCCGCCGTCCTCGTCCTCGAACCCGCCCAGGGTCTGGCCCTGAAAACCGCCCGCAAAGGAGTGGGCGACTACCTCGTAGAAGTCACCGGCATAGCAGCCCACAGCGGAGTCGACTTCGAAGCCGGCCACTCCGCCATCCTCGAGCTAGCCCGCCTCATCCAGACCATCTCCTCCTTCACCGACCTCTCCCGCGGCCTCACCGTCAACTGCGGCGTCATCTCCGGAGGTACCCGCTCCAACGTCATCGCCTCCGACGCCCAGGTCGAGGTAGACGTCCGCATAGCCAAGGCCGCCGACGCAAAGCACGTAGAGAAACTCTTCCGCGGTCTGAAACCCACCGACCCCCACTGCAAGATCAAGATCACCGGAGGCATCAACCGCCCACCCATGGAGCGCAAACCCGGCACCATCGCTCTCTTCAAACAAGCCAAAAAACTAGCCGCTCAACTAGGCTTCTCCGTCGAAGAAGCCGCCACCGGAGGAGGCTCCGACGGCAACTTCACCGCAGCCCTCGGCATCCCCACCCTCGACGGCCTCGGAGCGATAGGCGCCGGAGCCCACGCACCCCACGAACACATCCTCACCCAACACCTGATCCCCCGCACCGCCCTGCTAGCCGCCCTCTTGGCCACTATCGACTAACCCCTACAGTGGAGGCACCGCATCACTAGGCCCATCCTGCGCCCGCGTCATCACAGCCAGCGTCCGAGCCAGCGGCAACCCCACCACATTGAAGTAGCACCCTTCAATCCGCGGAATCCACCTCCCCGCGTACCCCTGAATCCCATAAGCCCCAGCCTTATCCATCGGCTCCCCACTCGCCAGATACTCCACCAGCTCCCGCTCCCCGATCAAATCAAAGAAGACCTGCGTAATCTCCACCTCGCTCACCGTAGCCTTACGCGTAATCGCAGCAACGCCCGTCAGCACCTGGTGCGTACGCCCCGAGAGCAGCGTCAACATCCGCCGAGCATCCGCCCGATCCACCGGCTTACCCAGCAACTCGCCGTCGCAAACCACCGTTGTATCCGCCCCAATCACCGTAATCGGATCACCCGAATCATCACCACCCTTATACCGCCCCCAAACAGCCAGCGCCTTCTCCACCGCCAGCCGCTGCACATAAGTCGCCGCAGCCTCCCCCGGCTGCACCCCCTCATCAATATCCGCGGCCTCCACCCGGAACTCGATCCCGGCCATCGTCAACAGTTCACGCCGTCGCGGAGAAGCAGAAGCAAGAATCACCATATCCACTCGAGACTATCGGCAATCTGCACCTGCCGCAAAGTACAGTTACCCCAAACCCGCCAGCACGAGTAAACTATCCCCCTTGCCATTCCGTTGCAGGAGGACTTCCCCACATGAAGCGCTGGGTCAAATACGCTGCCATAGCCGTAGGCGTTATCATCATCATCCTCGCCTGCATCCCGCTCTTCGTCCACGTCGACAGCTTCCGCCCGCTCATCGAGAAGCAGCTCGCCATCGCGCTCAACCGCAACGTCACCGTCGGACACCTCGGTCTCTCTCTCTTCTCCGGCAGCGTCACCGCCGACGACCTCAGCATCCCCGACGACCCACAATTCAGCCAGCAACCCTTCCTCACCGCCAAGTCCTTGCGCGTAGGAGTCGAGGTCATCCCGCTCCTCTTCCACCACCAGATCCTCATCGACACCCTGGCAATCGACGCCCCCAACATCCATCTCGTCCACGCCGCAAATGGCCAGTGGAACTTCTCCACCATGGGCCACCCCGCCAACCCCAACGCCCAGCCCAAGGACATCCCCGACTTCAACGTCGACAAGCTCACCATCACCAAGGCCCACGCCAGCATCGAAAGCCTCCCCGCCAACGGCGCCCCGCTCGTATGCGATAACGTCAACCTCAAAATCGATCAGCTCTCCCTCAAAAAAGAGTTCCCCTTCACGCTCACCGCCGATCTGCCCGCCCAGGGCACAGTCAACCTCACAGGCAAAGCAGGACCCGTCAACCCGAAGGACGCCGCCCACACTAACTTCGACGCCCAACTCACCCTCCATCATCTCGATCCCATAGCCATCGGCGTCCTCGATCCCGCGAGCGGCATCTCCCTGCTCGGCGACGTCGACGCCCACCTCGTCTCCGACGGCCAGAACGTCACCAGCAACGGCACCCTCCACGCCCAGAACCTCAAGCTCCGCCCCCGCGCCGTTCCCGTGCCCAAACCCATCGACATCATCTACACCGTCGTCCACAATCTCGATGGCAACAACGGCCAGATCCAGGACGCCGCCATCCAGACCGGCAAGATCGTCGCCCACATCAACGGCACCTACTCCGTCGCCCCCGCACCGGTCAAAGTCAACCTCAAGGTCATCGCCAAGGGCGTGCCCATCGACGACCTCCAGGCCTTCCTCCCCGCCGCCGGAGTCCAGCTACCTAATGGCTCCGTCCTCCGTGGGGGTACAGTCACCACTACCCTCGCCGTCACCGGCCCCATCAACGCCTTCGTCATCGCCGGCCCCATCGAGGTCAGCAACACCACGCTCAACGGCTTCAACCTCAGCTCTCAACTCAAAGGCATCGCGAGCGCAGCCCTCGGCAACACCGGAAACCTCACCAACTTCCAGACCATCCGCGCCGACGCAAAGCTCGCCGCTAATACCCTCACCGCCACTAACATCTTCATCTCTATGCCCTCACTCGGCGAGTGCACCGGTCAGGGCACCGTCGCTCCCTCCGGAGCCATCGACTTCCACCTCGTCATGAAGGTCGACACCAGTCGCGGAATCGGCGCAAAAGCCACAGGCATGCTCACCTCACTCAGCGCAGCAGGCGGTGCGGCTGGCAAACAGGCCGCCGCAGTAGGCGTCCCCGTCACCATCACCGGAACCGGATCCAACCCCATCATCACACCCGACGTCAACGGCCTGCTCAAGAGCAGCGCGCAGGCGCCGGCAAATCCGTCACCAACGCCCTCGGAGGCCTCTTCGGCAAAAAGAAAAACTAAGTCGGCATCACTGTAACGTGCGACGTCATCGTATGCACCTTGCCCGGACCCAGCGTCACCGCATTCACCCCTGCGTTCACCGTCTCCACCGCCAGCATCTCGTGCCACTCATCCGCCCCATGTCCGGCATGTCCCGCCACGGATTGAACACCACCGTCGTATTCGAGTTCCCCTTCTCAATCGAGATCACCCGCTTCGCCAGCGGATCATGAATCGCGCACGTCGCCGTCGTATTCTCATAAACCCGATCCGTAAATCCCGTAAACACCAGCGGACCATGCGCCGCCGGCTTCACCTTGAAGTCATCCGTCTTGTCGATAAACGAAGTCGGCTCCAGCCCCGTCACACTCACCTCATGCACATCGACCACATGGAAGTAAGTGTGCATCGCCTCCTCAAACACCAGCGGCTTGTCATCATCGTTCGCCACCGTCAACTCCATCTTCAGAGTCCGTCCAATCGTCAGTTGCGACGCCAGCCGAAACTTATCGAACCCCATGCTCCTGCTCATCGCCGTCGGCCCCAGCGTAAACGTCAGATGCACATCCTCGCCCGCCAGCGCCGAGAACGCCATCGTCCAATCCTCTAGCCTCGCAAACCCATGCGAAGGCCCCGGCTGCCCATTCACCCGGTCAGCCTTTGTGTCGATCGCAAACCACGGAAACGCAATCGGCACGCCCCCGCGAATCGCCTTGCCCGGCTCCAGGTCACTCTTCCGGCTCATGTACAGCACCGGCTGTCCACCCTTAGGCTGCCACGCAGCCAGATGCGCGCCCTGCAGATAAACAGTAGCGCTGCCACCCGGACCAGTAACGTCCGCATAGATAAGCCCGCTGGCAAGCTGCCGAAAAACCAACACCCCAGGTAATCCAAAATGAGAATTCAGTTCAGCCAGATCCATAAAGTTTTTTATCTCGTCTCAAATTTCAAATTTGCGAATAACTCGTCGGCGTCAAAATCAAATTCGTAATATTGCTCACAATCGCCTCATAGTTATACCGAGGCGATCCCGTCAACTTCTTCCAGATAGGATCCACGCGAAACTTATCCCACCCGGCATTCAACGCATCGACATCCGGAAACGAAAGCATGTAAGTAAGATTCGGCATACTCGGCCCAATCAGCGTGTCTCCATAAAAAATCTGCGTACACCCCGAGTTCTTAAACGCCTCAGTCTCCCCGCTGTTCATCATCTCCACCTTACGCGCATGCGCCTCGCTCGTCGGACTCTCATACGTCCGCATCTGATAAATCCGCTTCTCCTTCTTCGCCGTAGCCGCCGGAACCACCAGCTTCGGCCACCCCTCAAACGCCACCATCAACTTGCTCTCCACCCGTATATAAGGAGGAGCAGTAGCAGGCGCGCTCCAAAACGCCGCCGCCGCCTTCATATAGTTCGCATCCTTAGCCAGCAACAACTCCGCAGTCACCAGCGTCTCCAACTGCGTCGAAGGCACCAGCACATACACCACAGGAGTCTCACCATAAGTCACATTGAAGACCCCAACCGTCTTCACTCCCATCCCATTCAGCGCCGGAATCAACGCCTCCGCAAGATAAGCATCCATCAACTTAGTCTGCGGCCCCGACTGCAAGTGATACCGCCGCAACTCATAAAACTCCCGCCCCCCACCAACCGCACTTTGCGCACGCGACTCCGTTCCACCTGCCAAAGCCACCGCAGAAGCAGCCACCGAACCCGCCATAAACTCACGTCTCTTCACAAACCCTCCACGATCTTCGCGCACCTCTGCGTCCGTCGTTCCTGCAACACCTCGAAGCATACAGTGTCCTGCCTACTACTTACCCACCCTCCACCTGCGTCCTTCCAAACTTACAAACCTTCACCAGCGGACACTCCTTACACCTTGGTTCATCCGGCCTGCAGATCGTCTGTCCCAGCTTCTTAATCAGTTGGTGATCCTCATCCAGCATCTCCGCCGTCCACGTCTCCGGAACCAGCCGCATCAGCCGCTCCTCCATCGTCCTCACGTCCCCTCGTGGAACGAGGCCGATCCGCTGAATCACCCTCAGATGGTGCGAATCCAGACACAGCGCCCGCCGTCGCAACGTGCTGAAGTTCACCACCGCCGCGCTCGTCTTCGGACCCACCCCCGGAAACTGCTCCAGCCACGTCCGTATCTTGTCCGTCCTGTACTGCGCCAGAAAGTCCAGCGTCAGCGTCCCATAGCGCGCCGTAATCTGCTGCAGAGCATCCTTCAGCTGAACCGCCTTCTGCTCTGGAAAACTCACATCGCCAATCGCCGCCTCAATCTCCGCCAACGACGCATCGCGCAGGTTCTCCCAGCTTCCAAACCGCTCGCGCAGTTTCCGCACCACGTCATACGTCGTCTCGGTCTTCGTCCGCGAGCTCAGCAGCGAGTAGATAAACTGCGACAGCGGATCCCACGGCTCACGCGCTGGAGGCTTATCGAAATACCCCAGCAACAGCCGGTGAATATGCGCCAGCCGGTCATCCTGTTCCACAGCCGCAGGAGGAAAAAGCGTCTCACTCATACCAATCTCTTCAGCTCTTGCTATTGCCTTAGACTCGTTACTCATTGCTCGTTGCATCGTTGCTGGTTATTAATCGCCTTTGCCGTTGCTCTTCTCGTTGCAAACCCGTTCGACTTAATTCCGAGTAACCCCGATCCGCACACCCTCCCCCGTCTGCAACCCCCAAGCCATCCGCGGAGTATTGTGCGCCATCCCCACTCGCCCATCAGGAGCCATCAAAATAATCCCCCCATGCCCACCCAGCCGCTCGAACAAATAATCGATCGCCGCATGAGCAGCCTCCGCCGGACTAGCCCCCGCCGCAACTTTATCCACCGCCCACTTGCCCAGCACTAGCTTCATAATCGGCTCGCCCCACCCCGTCAGCGACACCGCCGCCGACAAATCATCCGCATAGCACCCACACCCGATCAACGAACTATCTCCCACCCGCCCCGGAGCCTTATTCAACGTTCCGCCCGTACTGGTCCCCGCCGCCAGATGCCCCTTCGAGTCCAGCGCCACAGCCCCCACCGTATCGTGCGAAGCCATCTCATCCGCAGCGACCGTACCAGAGAAAGTCTCATCCACAGCGCCCTGCAACTGCGCCTCCTGAAACTTGTACAGCCGCTCCTGCTCCCGCGGAATCACCAGGTCCATGTTGTCGCACAGCTCCATCCCATGCTGCCGAGCAAACCGCTCCGCCCCCGTCCCCACAAAATACACATGCGGCGAGTGATCCAGCACCAGCCGAGCAGCCCGTATAGGATTCCTCAGCCGCTCCACGCAAGCCACTCCACCCGTCCGCAGATTCTCCCCATTCATCAGCAGAGCATCCAGCTGCACCCGCCCATCCTGCGTCAGAAACGACCCACGCCCCGCATCGAACGTCTCGTCATCCTCCATCACCGCCACCGCAGCCTCGACAGCATCCACCGCCGAAGCACCCTGCTCCAGCAGCGCATACCCCACCTCAAGAGCCCGCGCAATCCCGCCCTCATGGTCCAGAACTACATCATCAGGCATAGCCCACGCACCGCCATGCACCAGCAAAACAGGTTTAGTATTCATCGCATCCTAGTCTATCGAAGACAGCCTATCGGAGAGAGCCTGACCGGCAAGACTCGCATCTCCGCATCGAGCCGACATGCCCTCAACCGTTATCGCCGCTCTCAACTATGATGCCGAAACCCACACCCTCACCATCGTCTACCGCGGCGCCCGAGGCACCTACCGCTACTTCGACGTCCCCGAGGAAGAGTACTTGCCTTTCGATCCGCCCCATCCAAAGGCACCTACCTCAACCAGACCTTCAAATCCCACAACTACCGCTACGAGCGCACAAAACCACCCCGCTGAACACGTAGCACTAACCTCTCAGCACGGAAGCCAAACCGTCTCCGGATCCTTCAGCACATCCGCCAATTCATTGTCCGGCGACACCCGCCGCTTCGCCACCTTCTTCATTACCCAGGCCACCGGAGACCGTCGCACCGCCACCAGGTCCACCAGCTCCTCCCGCACAAACGAGTGGTGTACCGAGTGTGCAGTTCCCCCCTCAATATAGAGTCGCTTCATCCCCCCTGCTATCTCGTGCTCCATACAGTACGACCGCATCACCGTACTCAGAGAATGGGTCGGCAGACCATCGAGGTTCATCTGCCACAGAATCTCCATCCGGTCCTTGTACCTGCGTCCCCCCAGCAGAGCCAGCCACTGGCCATCGCCGTCCTTCATCCCCATCAGCACAGGATCCAGCAGGTCCTGCATCGTCTTCAAACGCCACAACGCAACCCGGTCCGAAACCCGGTACATACACTTGCGATTGAATTGCAGATAGTCGTCGGGCTTCAACATCACCTCCGATATGAATCTGCACCCCAGTTGCGCCTCGGCACGCCGGCGGTAGTAGCGCATGTTGATTCGCGTCTTCCGGCCCAGCGTCGCCAGCGTCTCCTCGTAGCTATCTTCCAACGGCAGGTACGCGGCAATGTCCCTCTCGCGCCAAGCCCAATCCGCCCCAATCCGCGACGACGGCAGCAGATTCAGTCCCTGCATATCTTCCTTGCAAGCCTCCTCCCCCGCAGACCGGAACGACAGCATCACAATATGCGCCCCCCGATCCATCAGCACCCGGCTCGCCATCGAAGCCACCTTCAGCCGCTGCTCCGGCAGCGCCAGCATTGTGCCTCGCCCCGACCGGTCATTCGTCGCAAACGCCCGTATCCCGCACCCCAGCACGCTGTACTCATAAAGAAACAGCGCACCGATCAGATCGTCCACTCTCAGCTCTTCCAGCCTCAGATTCTGCCGATTCACGATCAGAAACAGGCACGGCACCCGCTTCAACAGACCCGGCTTCGAAAGAAAGTAACTCAGGTCATCCATCGTCCCGGGCTGGCCGCAACGCTCGCTGAACTGTGATCAGCAGCTCCCGCATACTCAAAATGCGCTCGCTCCCGCGTGCCTCGTGAAGGGCATAGCGAACCGGGCTGGCAATGCCCCGCGGAGTAACTCGGCGTCGTTCGACGATTAAGTTAGCCATTTAACCCTGAGAGAGATAAAAAGTCGCTACTTTTGGAATAGGGCTAATTATAATCCGTAAAAAAGTCATAAAAAAGCCGTAAAAATGCCAGTGGGCCCTATGGCAGGAATGTTGATCTTACATTCCTTACTCCATCCGGGCGAGCTTTTCTTTTCAATCCCGCAGCATCCCGGCTGCACACCCCAGCCACTCCAGCCCCACACCCGCCGCAACTCCAGCTACACCACGAGTTGCTTCCGCCGCTCCGTCTCCAGGTACGTATACCGAATCCGGTGAATCACCGTAATCGTCGAGAACAGCGCCAGCACCCAAAGCGCCGGAGCCATCACTCCCCACCGATTAAACAGCGCCCCGAGGATCACGCACACGATCCTCTCCGGCCGCTCCATGAATCCCACCTTGCAAGTCCCGATCAACGCCTCCGCCCGAGCCCGCGTATAACTCACCATCAGGCAAGCCGTCATCACAAACGCCACCAGCCCCACATAAAACAGCCGGTTACCCCGAGCGTAATAAACCAGCAGCCCAAAAAATATCGCCACATCCGAGTACCGGTCCATCACCGAATCAAAGAACGCCCCAAACACCGACACCTGGCCTGTCAGCCGAGCCACCCGCCCGTCCACCATGTCAAAGATACCCGCGCCAATAATGATCAGCCCGGCGTACAAAAACATCCGGTTCGCGTTCCGCCCCTTCGCAAACCCGAAGAAAAGCGCCGCCACAATATTGATCACCAAACCGATAAAAGTCAGCGTATTCGGCGAGATCCGCGACAGCGCAAGACCATTAACGATCTTCTGCAGCACCCAACCGCTGCCCTTCCCGAAAGCGCTCGTCCAGGTCATTTATTCGCTTTGAAGCTACTCAGCATCCCCCGCATCACCGTCCGCCGTGTCATGTATCGTCACCAGCTTCAATACCTCCAGCTCCCGCTTCCCATTCGGAGTCACCACAGTAGCCGTATCCCCAACCTTCTTGCCCAGCAGCGCTCGCCCGATAGGCGAAGTCGTCGAGATCAACCCCTTCGCCACATCCGACTCCTCGCTGGTCACCAGTTGATACCTCAGCTCCTCATTCTTGCTCGTATCAAAAACCGTCACCGTAGCGCCAAACCCGGCCTTATCCCGCGGAATGTTCGACAGGTCGACCATCGCCAGCTCACCCATCCGCTTCTTCAACTGGCCAAGCCGCGCATTCACAAACACCTGCCGCTGCTTCGCCATGTGGTACTCGGCGTTTTCACTCAGGTCGCCGAGCGCGACCGCCTTCTTGATCTCGGCAGGCAGCTCGGTCGTCAGCTCATATTCCAGCAGCTTGATCTCTTCCGCGAGTCGCTTCATTACTTGTTCTGGCATGGGGCCTTCCGGATATTAAACTCATGCCCGCCCGGAGACACACCCGGGCGGCATCATTCTCTCAAAACACCATTATACGTCCTACCCCCACCACGAACCCGGGTGCCCCATGATCAACGGAAGCGAAGCGCCCGTTTATCGTGGGGTGCGTCACTCCCAACACCCAACCCCCCACCAGGTCACCCCCCAACCTTCTTCCCCTCCAACCACCCCCGCAGAATCACCACCGCCGCCACCTGATCAATCACCTTCTTCCGCTCCGCCCCCCGAGCATACCCAGCCTCATCCAGGATCTCATTCGCCACCACCGAGGTCAGCCGTTCATCCCAAAGATGCACCGTCACCCCGAACTCCGCCCGCAGCGCCTCCGCAAACGCCTGCGCCTTCACCGCCTGCGGGCTCAAATCCCCCGACATATGCAGCGGATTCCCCACCACCACCTCGGTCACCCCATTCTTCCGCAGCAACCGCCCGATCCACTTCAGCTCTTTCTTCAGATCCCCCTTACGCCCAGTCCGCTGCAGCGTAAACAGCGGCTGAGCCGTCAACCCCAGCCCATCCGAGATCGCCACCCCGATCCGTCGATCCCCCACATCCAGCCCCAGCACACGCGGCACCAGCCCGAGGTCTATGGAATCATCGCCCATCCCCCCAGTCTAAAGCCTCTCAGCCAGCCTCTATTGCACCTGCTTACCCGCGCCATTCCAGTCGATGATGTTGACCAGGTTCCAGGGATTCTTCCGCAGATCAAACTGCAGCTCACCCTGCTTGTTGATAATCAACTGGGCAGCAGGAAGAAGAGTGCCGCCGCTCTTCTTATTATCGGCATTATTCAAATCGAATTAGCCTGCGGTCAGGTCGAAGGACTGGCTTTGTGTGTTGTAGTAGGCCTCGGCGAATTTAATCAGGCGGTTAGTCGCGAACCGTATCTGGCGGCCCGTAGGTGTCTTAACCACTCGAATGTACGCAACGTCGTACCCAAGTGTGCCCGTGATCGCGATACGGCCAACCGGCTTCATATTGCTCAGCGCCTTCACCAAACCCTGTTGTTGCCCACTCTTAAACGCGTTGACCAGCACCTGCCGGTCATCGTCTGTCGAATACCTGAAGATGGTCAACTTAATGCCGACCGTGTGACCCATCTGGGTGC
Organism: uncultured Acidobacteriaceae bacterium; assembly: GCA_963744125.1. Lineage (GTDB taxonomy): Bacteria > Acidobacteriota > Terriglobia > Terriglobales > Acidobacteriaceae > Edaphobacter. Next base: position 450,577 of record CAVUSG010000001.1, read on the forward strand.
CGGTCCCCATCGCGGTCGCGTCAAGCGTCTCGACACCCTTGCTATCCTGCGAAAAAGTAGGAACAGCCGCCGCCAGAAGCACTGCAAGCACAAGACTTCCATAGCCAATCTTCCGGCCGGTAAAGCGTGAAACCATGCTGTGTCTCATCATCTCCCCTTTCAGACTCAAACCATCGGATTTCCACGTTACCCGCCTGGAAGCAAATCCGGTACTGCCAAAAGTGCTAGCCATACGAGGCGAAAATATCAAGCACTCTGGCTACTGCCGTCGGCCAAACCAGCCACCAACCCGGGTGCCCCATCTTCGCGACAGCTTCATCGTCGCTAAGGTGGGTGAACCACCACAACTCTCATGTAACATCCAACCGTCCCCAATGATCACCCTTACCGTCATCCAGGCCGACATCACCACCCTCAAAGTCGACGCCATAGTCAACGCCGCCAACTCCTCACTCCTCGGCGGAGGCGGCGTAGACGGTGCCATCCACCGAGCCGCCGGCCCCCAGCTCCTCCACGCCTGCCGCCTCCTCGGCGGCTGCAAAACAGGCGAAGCCAAAGCCACTCCCGGCTTCAATCTCCCCGCAAAATGGATCTTCCACACCGTAGGCCCCGTCTGGCGCGACGGCAACCACAACGAAGACACACTCCTCGCCAACTGCTACCGCCAATGCCTCAACCTCGCCCGCAAACACGCCTGCGAAACCATCGCCTTCCCCGCCATCTCCACCGGCATCTACGGCTTCCCAAAACCAGCAGCCGCCGCCATCGCCGTAGAAACCGTCCGCACATGGAGCGATTGGCCCAATCAAAATCGAGACCCTCTCCCCAAACCCACCCAAGTCATCTTCTGCTGCTTCAGCGCCGACGACATGACCCTCTACCAAGACCTGGGCATCCCAGCCCAATAAGCACTTCTCCGCGCCCTCCGCGCACCTCAGCGCCCTCCGCGTCCGTCGTTGCCAAAGCCAGGGCAGCCGAATACCCATAAAATAGCTTCAGCAAGGAGCCAAATGAAGTACATCGCCATCATCCTTCTGCTAGCGCTCCTCGTCGCCGGAGCAGCCTATTACGTCATCCTCACCCCCTACGGCCCCACCTCCGAGACCTTCGTCGAAATCGCCCCCGGCTCCAGCACCCACGCCATCGCCATCCAGCTCGCGCGCAACGGAATCATCCGCACCCAATACGCCTTCGCCGCCATCCGCACCTACCGCGAGTTCAAGGAAACCTCCGGCACCCTCAAAGCCGGCGAGTACCGCTTCGACCACCCCGCCACCCCCGAAGAGATCTACAACCGCCTCCTCCGCGGCGACGTCTACACCAAAACCCTCACCATCCCCGAGGGCTACAACATCTTCGACATCGCCCAGGCCGTCGAGACCGCCGGCTTCACCTCCCGCGCCGACTTCCTCAGCCGCCGAGCGCACCAACACCGCCCTCATCGCCGACCTCAACCCCAGCGCCGCCTCCCTCGAGGGCTACCTCTTCCCCGACACCTATCACTTCTCCCGCCACGCCACCCCCCTCCAGATCCTCACCGCCATGACCCGCCGCTTCCGCCAGGTCGCCACCCAGCTAGGCCTCCACGCCGAACATCCCCCACACCGTCCTCATGGCCTCGCTGATCGAAAAAGAAGTAAGCCAGGACTCCGAACGCCCCCTCGTAGCCGGAGTCTTCGTCAACCGCCTCGCCCAGGGCATCCCCCTCGCCACCGACCCCACCGTCATCTACGCCGCGCTCCTCGAAGACCGCTGGCGCGGCACCATCTACGCCTCCGACCTCGCCAACCCCTCGCCCTACAACACCTACCGCCACACCGGCCTGCCCCCCGGCCCCATCTGCAACCCCGGCCTCGCCGCCCTCCAAGCCGCCATCCACCCCGCCCAGACCGACTACCTCTACTTCGTAGCCGACGCCAACGGCCACAGCCGCTTCTCCGCCACCCTCAAAGAGCACAACACCAACGTCCAGGCCTACCGCAACACGGTCAAAGCCCAGCACTAATCAACCTATTTAATTGATCTTCTTGATAGGAACTTCCGGCGGCACATCCAACTCGAACTGGTCATCTTCAAGCTTCTGATTGACCGTCAGCTTGCTGATGACGATGCTCAGGCTCAGCTCATCCAGCGGGCGCCGGATCAGGATGTGCGTAGGAAACGAGATGTCGCCGAACTTCTGATACTCGCTGTAAAAGGCCCGCGTAACCACCTGCCCCTGGTCGTTATAGATATCCTGCTGATACGGCAGCAGGTTCTCACGGCTGATATGCACCACCCGCAGCGTATGGACGATCTGTCCCTTCGGCTCGCGACAGCACCTCGAGGTCATAGTCCGGCTCTTCAACGATGTCGTGCTTCTTCTTCGGGTTCTCGTACTGCCGAATATCCGACGTAGGCGACACAATCTCCGTCGGCTGCACAGAACGAACCAGCAGCGAGTCGAAGAACACCGCCGGCCGCAGGTTCTCCAGCGGGTTCTTCGAAGGTTGAGTCACCTCGCTGGTCCCTTCCATCGCAAGGTTCTTCGGAGGACTCCACAGCTTCCACGTCTTGCCGTCGCTCACCATATCCAGCGCAATCGAGCCCAGCAGCGGAAGCTTCAGCAGCACATGGATGTCCTCAGGCTTCCGCACAAAGATGTAGCCACTGAAGGCTGGGTATTGGGTCACCTCGCCCTTGCGGCCACCCCCTACCGTAGCCTGTATCTCGACGGTAGCATTCAACGTCTGGATCGCGTCATACCGCGCGTTCGTCTGCGAGATCAACTGATCCAGACTGGTGCTCAGGAGCATGTCCGGGGACCGAACCTTCGGCACGCTATAGGTGTGGACAAGGCATCCAGTCAGGGCCGGGGCCAAACTGATGCACATAGCCGCGACCGCCTGTCGTATAAATCTCATCCTCATGGGCGCAAACTTCAAGTATATCTGTCCGGCAGCCACTATCCCGCCGGGGAGGGCCGCTATCAGTACCCTCCAACATCCTTTCTCTATGAGTAACTATGACTTATAGGATGTTGCCCAGCCCCCCAAAGCTGCGCAAAGTTACTAAAATAAGTCCTCAACCAGCAACAAACTACCCCCACCTGCCCCATTTCCTAAGCCGGGTGCCCCATACATCGATTTTGATGTGTGGGCATCGCCCCTGAGCGTAGTCGAACGGGGCGACCGTACTCCCTCAACGCGACAAAACAAGAATTTACCACCTAATCTGACGTCCACCAACCAATAACTACCAACTAACAACTACCAACCAGCTCTCAAAGCCCCGCCCGCCGAGCATGAGCAGCCATAGCCTCATGTATCTCCAGCGCCAACCCCAGCGCCCGCCGCCCATCCTCCCCCGAAACCACCGGCACCGACCGATCCCGCACCGCCCCCAGAAACGCCTCAATCTCCAGCCGCAGCGGCTCCCCCGCCTCCACCGGAACCTTCCGCAGCGACAACCCCGCACTAGGATGTCCACCCGCCGCAGCAGCCATCTGAGCCTTCTCCGCCATCGCCGCCAGCTGCGCAATATCCAACCCAGCCGCCGCCGTCACATCGATCATCAACAGATCCTGCCGCGCAAAGTCCAGCGAAAGATACTGATACGGCTGAAAGAACCGCAGCTTCCTCACCCGCTCCGTACTCACCCGGCTCGCCGTAAAGTTCGCCACACACCCGTTCTCGAACTCCAGCCGCACATTCGCAATATCCACCTTCTTCGACAGCACCGGCAGCCCCACCGCCCTCACCTCCGCACCAGCTCGAATCCACCAGGCTCAGCACAATATCCAGATCATGAATCATCAGATCCAGCACCACATCCACATCCAGCGACCGCGGCGTAAACACGCTCAGCCGATGCGACTCAAAGAACATCGGCCGATTCAGCAGCGGCCGCGCCGCCGTCACCGCCGGATTGAACCGCTCCAGATGCCCCACCTGCACCACCCGCCCATGCGCCTTCGCCGCCGCCAGAATCCGATCCGCATCCGCCAACGTCCCCGCCAGCGGCTTCTCAATCAGCAGATCCACGCCCGCCGCCAGCAGCAACTCCGCCACCGCCGCATGATGCACCGTAGGCACGCAAACCGAAGCAGCATCCAGCCTCAAATCCGCCAGACACTCCTCAACCTCGGTAAACCACCGCACCCCAAACTTCTCACCCGCAGCCGCAGCAACGCCCGAATCAGCATCCACCACCGCCACCAGCTCGATCGCATGCCCCGCAGCCTGCAGCTCCCGATAAACCCGCAGATGGTTCCGCCCAAACGCCCCCGCGCCCACCACCGCCACCCGCAAAACCGAGCCGTCACTTCCGTCATCCGATCAAACTCCAGCACAGTATCTAGGGAATGGCATTGCTTCTAAGCAAGAAAGGAGCCGCTTCTAGGTACCCCAAGGTGCCTTGGGTCTCATTGCCTCGACGGAAATGGGCTGGTAGCCATGCTTTAGCTTTGGGTCTCCCCTGGGGTACCTCTTGCCTTTGCTTTCCTTCAACGCACCGACTACTTCGCCACCGGAGCCTCAACCGCCGCCCGGCACTTCGCATAAAGCTCCAGCAGATGCGTCACCATATCCTCCGACTTCGCCGCCGAAGGCACTCCAAACCCCGTCGTACCCGCCGCCGCCTTGCTCCCCACATTCGCCTGCGCCGCAACAAACTTCAGCAGGTCCAGCGCAATATCTTCCGTACGCCGCAGACTTCCCATCACTTCAGCCATTCCGAACTCCCTTTCGACTTCCCATAACCAACCCCGATCTTAACGGCCACCCCACCCCACACGCAAATCCCCCGCCGATCGAAGACGATTCAGACACAAAAAACCGGTCGAGCCATGTAGACTCGACCGGCGTTTACCACTATAAAGTGAACCCAAATGCTACGCTTTGAACCGCCGCCGCAGCATCCCAATCCCAGACAGCCCAGCAGTAAGCAGCATCAGCGTTGACGGCTCCGGCACCGCACTTGTAGTAGGAGGTGTCGTTACAGCGAAATCCAACGCGGTGAGACCCGTAAACTCCACAACATCTCCAGTGCTCGTAGTAAAGCCCTGCCCGAGCGAATTCAGCGTCGGCGCCAGGTCAGCACCGGCAGTTATCAACCCGCTGTCGATCGTAGTGCTCAGAGCATAGCCCAGCAGCGCAGGGTCGGAGTCCAAAGTCACACCGTTAGTAAACGAACTGTTGAACAGATTCGCCGTCTCGTAGGCACCCGAACCTGTATTGCCATTTCCGTTGGTCTCGATAATCGCATTGGTAAGGGTCGCGCTGTAAGAACCCTCGGTAAACGTGCCGGCGGAAGCCGGGTTATAGAGAAAGAACCCAGCACTACCAGTAATCGCGGACGTATTCTCAGTGAAACTCACACTGAAAGCTTGGCTCGTGAAAGTGGTGCTGGTCTTTCCGCTGGTGATCGTGCCCGATGCAGTCCCACTAAACGTATAAACCAACGTAGAGGCAGACATAGTGCCTGCCGACAGAAGAACCGCACCAAGGATCGCAGTTTTCATAAATCCAATTCGCAGCATTGTGATTTGTCTCCAATTAGTTTTGATTTCGCCAACATCAAGGCACTAAACAGAACTCCGGCTGACTCTTATATTGGGTCGGAGTAGCAGAACAAAATTTGTTTGCTTTGATTCGGGCCCACCAACCTCGGGGATCGGCAACCTGGTTCCCCACTTGATGTAGAGCAATCCTTCCGCCACACCGACGCCGTCGTGACAACCCAAAACTACCCTTTTGTTTACTGCAAACTAAAGCGGATCAACAAACCCGTCTCAATAACGCCGCAACAGTGAAAACAGCAGAATCTTGCGACGCAAATAGGAATATCAATGCCCCACCAACCGACTATGCTTTTGTCTGTCATCCCGCACGGATCCGCTTTGACCGTTGTTTTTTAGTTGTCATCCTTCGCCGCACCGGGGTCCCCAGCGAGCGCTTTTGCTCGATGGGGTGGTCTGGCGGAGGACCTGCTTTTGCCGTTGCCGTTGCTTGTTCTCCTGAAACCACCCCAAACCCGCGGGTGCCCCATCCTTCGCCCGCCTGATCGGGCGACGGGTGGGGAACCGACACCCTTTTCCCCACGGGCTTTTCTCCGCGTCCTCCGCGAAGCTCCGCGCTCTCCGCGTCCGTCTTCCAAAACCCCCGTCATTACACGCGAATCCGCACCCCCAAACTATTTTTCACGCTTTTACTCAGCAAAATCGCATGTCAAGCCCCCAAACCCGCTCCAAACCCACTAACTCCTTCCACATCAACAAATAAAGCCCCAAAATAATTGACGTTTTAGTTATGGTCAATCCCGTACAATTAACCTAGAGATCAGAAAAACCCCGGCAACCGCCGGGGCTTTTTTCGTCCCTGAAACAAGCCGCCGCCAGTAAGTCGTTTGATGGCACGAATTTAGCCGTAAGCCCCATGGTTGCACATATTTAGCGAAGCCAATTTCGCTATCTATTGCAACCATTGGACTTTTAACCACCAACCCCCCCGGGGGGAGTACCCCTAGAAAGGCACCAAAATGCAATACCAACTCTACCGTCACATCAAGACCAACGGCCTCCGCACAATGTGTAATCTTGGGGCTATCAGTCTTAGAACAGACGAAGTGAGGTTGCGATGAAGACTTGCGGTTTGCATTGGATTGCGGCGAGCGTGGTCCTTGCAGCGTCGTGCGCGGGTACCATCGCGCAGACGCCGCAGTACCCGAATTATCCCAGTGAGACTCCCGCCACCTTCACGGCCCCAACGCTCGGCATGGACTACGAGCGTCGCGAGGCGATGATCGCGATGCGCGACGGAGTCAAGCTGCACACAGTCATCCTCGTCCCGAAGGGCGCGAAGCACGAAGGCATCCTGCTCACCCGCACGCCGTACAGCGCAAACGCCCTGACCACGAACTCGTACAGCGTGCATCTCGGCACAACGCTCTGGGGATACGACAACGCCACCGAGACCATCGTCGCCGGCGGCTACATCCGCGTCGTGCAGGACATTCGCGGCAAGTACGGCAGCGAAGGCGACTACGTGATGAACCGCCCGCTCCACGGAGTCCTCAACCCGACGCCAGTAGACGAGTCGACCGACACCTACGACACCATCGACTGGCTGGTAAAAAACATTCCGGAGACCAACGGCAAAGTCGGCGTACTCGGAATCTCCTACGACGGATTCCTCGCGCTGATGCCGCTGGTGAACGCACATCCAGCGCTGAAAGTCGCCGTCCCGATGAACCCAATGGTCGACGGATGGCGCGGAGACGACTGGTTTCACAACGGCGCGTTTCGCCAGCAGAACATCCCGTACATCTACGAGCAGACGGCGACCCGCTCGAACGACGCGCACTGGGCCTCGAGCGACTTCGACGACTACGACATGTACATGAAGGCCGGCTCCGCAGGCGAGCTAGGCCGTCAGCGGAACATGGATCAGATCGGCTTCTGGAAGAAACTGACCGAGCATCCTGCGTACGACGCATTCTGGAGCGAGCAGGCCGTCGACAAGATACTCGCCAAACAGCCGCTGACCGTGCCGACGATGATCGTCGCGAGCCTGTGGGACCAGGAAGATATCTACGGAGCAGTCGCAGTCTACAAGGCGCTGCAGCCAAAGGAAGGAACCAGCGGCAAGCTCTTTCTCGTATTAGGCCCGTGGCATCACGGCCAGGAGATAGAAGAAGCCAGCTCGCTCGGCGCGATCAAGTTTCGCAGCGACACAGGCCTCTACTTTCGCGAGAAGATACTAGCTCCATTTCTCGCGCACTACCTGAAAGACGACGCTCCGCCGATGACCGTCGCTCCGGTAACAGCGTTTGAGACCGGGACGAACCGTTGGGAGGACCTCAAGACCTGGCCTTCGGGATGCGCCAACGGCTGCACACCGAAGCCGACCCCGCTGTATCTGCAAGCGGCTTCGAAGGCAGCCTTCACGGCCCCGAGCGGCAGTGAGGCGTATGACGAATATGTCTCGGACCCAGCAAAGCCGGTTCCGTTCCGTGCGCGTCCAAGCCAGCCGGTCGGATACGTCGCACCACTGACCTGGGTCCGCTGGCTGGTCGACGATCAGCGAGAGCCTTCAGGCCGCACAGACGTGCTCAGTTATACGACCGACGTGCTGACCGCTCCGTTGAAGATCAGCGGAGAGCCCATTGCGAACCTCGTCGCCGCAACAACAGGCACCGATGTCGATTGGGTCGTGAAGCTGATCGACGTCTACCCGACTGAAGTAGCAGGCGAGCCGGACCTCGGCGGATACCAACTGCCAGTAGCGATGGATATCTTTCGCGGACGCTACCGCGAAAGCTTAAGCGAGGCGAAACCTGTAGCTGCGAACACTCCGCTGACCTACCGGTTCGCTTTGCCAACCACGAACCACGTCTTTCTGCCCGGACACCGGATCATGGTGCAGATACAGTCGAGCTGGTTCCCGCTCTACGACCGCAACCCACAGACGTTCGTGCCGAATATCTTCTTCGCGAAGCCCGAGGATTACAAGAAGGCCACGCAGCGGATCTATCATTCCGCGGCGCAGGCCAGCTTTGTAGAGCTGCCAGTGGTGAAGTGAAGTCTGCGGGCAACATTAACTCGATTCTTCCTCTAATATTTCCTTCGATGAAGAAAGACATTCTGACGCGCCGCGAACTCCTGCAACTCTCCACTGCGGGAGCAGCAACCCTCGCTCTACCGAACTGGATCATCGCAGCCACCGAGCAACCAGCCTCGCACACGAATTTATATTCCACGCTGCTGCAGACCTGGTGTGATGGATTGCTCGCGCATCAGGTCACGCTCGCCGACCCCGCGCTGCATGGAGCGCTACTCTGCCCTGCCTGCAGCATCATCCACGGACGCTGCGCTGACGCAGTCTATCCGCTGCTCCGCGTCGCGCATACAACCGGCAACAAGAAGTACCTCACCGCAGCAATCCAGCTCTACGACTGGGCAGAGCGCAACGTCAGCCGCCCCGACGGAAGCTGGATCAACGACGTCATCCTCAGCTCGTGGCAGGGCATCACGGTCTTCCACACCATTGCGCTGGCCGAGGCGCTGCGCCATCACGGCGAGCTACTCGACGCCGCCACCCGCCAGCGCTGGACCGAACGCGTAGGCCGCGCCGTGAAGTTCCTCGATGGCTTCATCTCCATCCAGACCGGCAACATCAACTACCCAGTGACGTCGGCCTACTGCTTCGCACTCTGCGGCGAGCTGCTGAAGGAGCCTCACTACACCGATCGCGCACGCAAGCTCGCGGCCCAGACCCTCGACTACTTCACAGCGAACGGCTTCCTCTACGGCGAAGGTCATCCGCTCACCAACCTCACCCCAAAAAAATGCCGCCCTGTAGACCTCGGCTACAACGTAGAAGAATCTCTCCCCGCGCTCGCCCTCTACGCTCTCCTCACCAACGACAAGCCAGTCCTCGACCAAACCATCGCAGCGCTGCGAACCCATCTCGAGTTCATGCTGCCCGACGGCGCGTGGGACAACTCCTGGGGCACGCGCAACTACAAGTGGAGCTGGTGGGGAAGCCGCACCAGCGATGGCTGTCATCCTGCCTTCGTGCTGCTCGCGCAGTACGAGCCGCGGTTCCGCGAGGCAGCATATCGCAACCTCGAGCTGATGTCCGCCTGCACTCATAACGGCCTGCTCTACGGTGGCCCTGACTACTTCGTGCACGGCGACCAACCCTGCATCCACCATAGCTTCACGCACGCTAAGTCACTGGCCACAGTCCTCGACAGCGGCAACGAAACCCTTGTGCCCAGTCCGCGTCTCACGCTACCGCGCGACGAAGCCTACGGGGTGAAGTCCTATCCCGAGATCGGCACGCATCTCGCGGCCATCGGCGACTGGCGCGCGACCGTCACCGAGTACGACTGGGAGTACGTCGAACAGGTCCAGTCCGGCAACGGCAGCGGAGGCGGAGGTCACGTCAGCGGCGGGACGCTGTCGCTGCTCTACCACCGCACGCTCGGACCGCTCTGCACCGCCAGCATGACGCAGTACCAGATCATCGAGATCAGCAATCAGCAGGTGCATCTCGACACGCCGCACATGGCGCTTACGCCGCGCATCGAATCGTCTGGCGCGAAGACCTACACCAGCACCAGCGACTTTGCTGCGACCCTGACTGTGACCAGCTCTCCGGGCCTGATCGGCTTCACCGCGCTTGGGCGTCTGCTGACCGCGGCGCACCAGCCGATGCCCGAGGTCGCGATGCACTATCGCATTGACTATAACCTCACTCCAGGCGGCGTCGAGATTGCGGCTTCGGCTGAGGCTCCAGCGCAGACTCCGCTCGCCTTCATACTGCCTGTTATTGCGCGGCAGGATGAGGCGGTCGAGCGGGTCGACGCGCACACCATCCGCATCGCCAAACCATCCGGCACCCTCACCATCACCACCGACCACATCGCCGGCTTCAACCCCATCCCGCAGCAGCGCACCTTCAATCTCGTGCCTGGGTTCGAGTGCGTTCCACTAACGGTGTCTATGTCGCCGGGCGAAGCGATTCGAATTTGGCTGCGGGCTCCGCGGGGATAACTACGGAGCGCGCTCGGCGGCGCGTACTCCGCAGACAATCTCGTAGGCGATGGTTCCGGCGATGCGCGCGTGGTCGTCGGCGGTAATGCCATCGCCGAGCAGCGTCGCGTCGTCGCCTACGTGTACGCCTTTGATTGCGGTGACGTCGACGCTGGTCAGGTTCATCGAGACGCGGCCGACGATCGGCGCGCGCTTGCCGTGGAGCATCACCCATCCGCCGGGGCGGGTGTTGGTGCTGGAGAGCTCGCGGCGCAGTCCGTCCGCGTATCCGGCGGCTACGAGGGCGAGGCGCATGCGCTTGGCGGCGATGTAGGTGCCGTTGTAGCCGATGGCCGAGCCTGCCGGGACGTCCTGTACGCCGATCACCTTTGCCTTCCAGGTCATAACCGGCTGCAGCTCTTCGTCGAGGCGGGAGATTACGGTTCGCGCGCCGGGGGCGGGTTCGAGCGGCAGATTATAGCCGTAGAGCCCGAGGCCGGCGCGGACCATCGCGCGCGAGCCGATCCCGCAGGCGAGCCGCTGCAACCACGCGGGAAACTCCTCCGGCCCTTCGACGAGATCGACTCCGGAGGTGTTTCCGGCGCTGATCCAGGCGGGCAGAACTTCGGCGGTGGCGGTCTCGGCGAGGGCGAGCTCGAACTGGCGGCGCTGTGTGTGGCCGGAGCCGGTGACCTCGGCGGCGGCGAAGTGGGTCATCACTCCATCGAGCCGCAGCGCCTTTGCAGATTGAATCGCGGCGACGAGATGGCGCAGCTCGCGGCCTGGGCGGACGCCCTGGCGGGTCATTCCGCTATCGATCTCGAGATGGACCGGCACCGTGGTGCGCAGCGCGAGGCGCTCGGCGGTGGTCTGGAGCCACGCGACCTGCTCGACGCTCCAGATGACCGGCGTGAGCTCGTGCTGGACGATGGCCGGCGCGTCATGCTCGGAGATTCCGCTCATCACGAGGATGCGCGGCTGCATCTCCCGGCTGAGGCCCGCGGCGGTCAGGGCCTGCCGGACGAGGCGTCCTTCTTCGACTCCGGTGACTCCGAGCCACTCGGCTCCGGCGTGCGCGAGGATCTGCGCGCAGCGCTCCACACCGTGGCCGTAGGCGTTGGCCTTGACCACTCCCAGCACTGACGTTGCTGCTCCGGCGGCCTTTGCGAGCGCGGCATAGTTCGCCCGCAGGCGCACGTCGGAGATCTCCAACCAACTGGTCAATCGACACCTCTGTCGTTATCCTACCGTTCGTGGTGGTACAGGCTGGTTGCTGGTTGTTCGTTGCTGGTTGTTGGTTGGGTTTAGTCTTCCTCTTCTTCTTCTTCGTCGTCCTCTTCGCTTTCTTCTTCGTTGAGAATTTCGATTGTGGTGTTTGGTTCTGCGAGATCGAGGCCTTCGGGGGAGGAGTCAATGGAGCGGACTACGTTGGGGGCGTAGGGTTGGGTGTTTAGTTTGGCGGCGTTCATGGCGGCTAGTTGGAGGCCGTAGAGTAGGGCGGTGGCGCGGCGGGTTTCGAGCTGGCCCAGGGCGAGGGCGTTGATGACTACGGAGAGAGCTGTCTGGACTGACTCGCGGTCTTCGAGGGCTACTAGCTGGACGTGTTGGCCGGCGATGACGTAGCGGGTGGCATCTCCCTGCGGGCGGAAGGTGCTGTGGCGCTGGTGGAGGCGGGTGTGGAAGTAGCAGTAGGTGGCCTCGCGGAGTGATGGGGCCTGGCATTGGAGTCCGTTGGTGCGGATGTGGCGGCAGAGTTGGTATTGCATTTTGGTGCCTTTCTAGGGGGGTACCCCCCTGGGGGTTGGTGGTTAAAAGTCCAATGGTTGCAATAGATAGCGAAATTGGCCTCGCTAAATATGTGCAACCATGGGGCTTACGGCTAAATTCGTGCCAGTAAACGACTTACTGGCGATGGTTTGTTTCAGGGACGAAAAAAGCCCCGGCGTGTGCCGGGGCTTTCTTGATCTCTAGTTTAATTGTACAGGATTGACCATAACTAAAAACCGCTTTGGGGAAAGTTTTATCTTGTTTAGATAGACTGGGTTACGGGGTTTTTGGTGGGCTGGGGGGCTTGACACGCGATTTTGCTGAGTGTTTTTGAAAAAGAATTTGTAAGGCATTGAATATTATGCTCTTATGGACGCTTTGGGAGTGGCCCAATTTGAATTTTGGTGTGAGAACTAGGTGTTTTTGGTGTATTCGCTAGGCCCAGTCAACACAAAGTTATCTTCCGTCGTCAGACCATTGCGAGATGCGTACATGTATCCGAAGCACCACGCGACCTCGTGTTCTATCCCCGGAATAATAGTGTCCTCATAGATCACACGACCATAGATAACGAGGATCTTTTCGGCACCACCAGCCGTTTTGAGAAGATGTGGAATGTTATATCCGTGCGGAATGGGAAATCCTTTGTCCGGTGCAACGACGAGATTTCTCGGCAGGATAATTGGAGAAGAATATTTCGGCGGTATGGGAAGCGTCTCCGGGTGCTGTGCGAAGACATGAGTCGCGTCCCCTTGGATAAACCGGGCGGGGGTGCGCCCAAAATTGGTGATCCGAAGTTCGAATAAGTGGTAGTTTCTAGAATTCCTCACGACTTCCGCTATCAGCCAAGGCCTCTCCGAATCTACAAGAGCTTTGGCATTCAGCAAAGCCGCCTTAGCCGCTTTGCGGGTTTCCCAAGACTGCCAGCCTATTACGCCACCAGTGAGAGCCGCAATTATGACCAGCCACCACTCAGACTTAAACCACCAATGGGACCGTTCGATGGGTGTGTTGCCTGTGGGCGTGTTGCTACCAGCTTTGGTCTGATCTGCTTGGCCGCTGGACTGTTTGTTCTGGCTGTCCGGCGAATGCATAGCCGTTTGGCCCGGTTTTGCGTCTTGTTGCCTTAGGTTGGGAGTTTTGTTTGGCTGACCGGACACACCGATTGCAATGAAGATCAAGGCGGCGAGCATCACCAAATTTTTCAGCATGATCATTTTCCGGCTTTTGCGTTAAGGTCCTTACAATGCTGACAAAGTCTGTAACCAGCCGTTCCCTCCCGGCGTTCCTTCTTCGGAATATCGTTTCCAGATGGGCATTTGTTGTTGTTGTGATAAACCCTCTTGTCGACTAGTTTCTTGACTTCGTTAATCGAGTTAAACGGCTGGATAGTCATTGCGGCGGTTCTCCTTTGCATTTTGAGTTGGTGGCGTTAAAAGCAAAACCCCGCTAGGTAGCGGGGCGTTTCATCGCGAATCGTACCATTTCGTGCAAGCGGGTGTCGAGCTAAAATTCGGGGAGAACTCACTTGGTAGGGCAAGGATATGCGTCCACTAACGCTAGGGACAGGGCGGTACTTCGAGATTCATCGAACAGTTTTGGATTCTTGTCCATGTAAACGATAAATACCCGCGCCACAGTTGCAGCGGTCACTCCTCTTACACAAAATCCTAACCTCTCTCCCGCTCCGTCGGCGAATCCGCTTACATACCCGATGCAAACTGCAGCATCTAAGTCATCGGTGCTAGCGTTTCTAGTTTTGTCTATTACCGAAATGTAAGACTTGCACTCTGAATACAGCTTGGAGCCTCTAGACGTCTCGGGGATCGATTGCATTGCAAGCGCGAGGAGAGGAACGAGCATGGAAGCGATATTACACCTGAAGTAGGTTGGATAATCTAGATCGTTGGGGCTGAGAGTCCCACGCTCCCTCCGGAAAGCAACGGCACCCGGTTTGGTGGTGGACACTCAGGTTTGGTGGCGCTTCACCCACCTTAGCGACGATGAAGCTGTCGCGAAGATGGGGCACCCGGCTTGGTGGTGGAGACTCGGGTTTGGTGGTGGGTGGAAGGGAACGGGTGACGGGGGGATCTGAACGAACTATCTCAAAGATGAAGTGGGTAGATGGAGGTACTATCTCAAAATGGTATCCAACGCCTCTACTCGCCGCGCTTTTTTGAAGTCAACGACTCTTGCCGCTGCTGCTGTGGCTCTTCGCGGTTCGTCTTCGCTGGCTCAGTCGGCGCAGGTGGATGCGCATATTGAGCTGCTGCCTGCGGAGCCTGTCGGGACTATTTCGCCGGAGATCTATTCGCACTTTATTGAGCATCTTGGCGGGGTGATCTATGACGGTGTGTGGGTGGGTCCGAACTCGAAGATCCCTAATACGAATGGCATTCGGACGGCTTTTATCGAGACGATGCGCGCGGTGAAGGCGCCTTTGCTGCGCTGGCCGGGCGGCTGCTTCGCCGACTCTTATGACTGGCGGGACGGGATCGGGCCGAGCGACAAGCGCCCTGCGCGTAGTGCGTTCTGGGGCCAGCAGGACTCGAACCAGTACGGGCTGCACGAGTTTATGCATACGTGCCGGGCGATTGGGTGCAAGCCTTATCTGGCGGCCAATCTGCGGACTTTGCCGGCGCGGGATTTTTACCAGGAGATTGAGTACTGCAACGCTCCGGCTGGGCTGGTGCCGTCGAACTCGGCTGCGCCGGCTAGTCGCAATGCTCTTGCCGCGCAGCGCGCTGCGAACGGTGATCCAGCGCCGTTCAACGTCGATCTGTGGGGCGTTGGCAACGAGTCGTGGGGCTGCGGTGGCAACCTCACTCCGGAAGAGTATGCGATGGAGTTTCGGCGCTACACTGCTTGGACTCCGGGGTATGGCACGCCGATACGGCTGGTGGCTGTGGGGCCGAACGGCGACGACGTCGACTGGACTACGCGGCTGTTTCAGGCGCTGCATGCGAATCCGGAGCAGCGGCATCTGTGGGGGCTGTCGGTGCACTACTACACGTCGGGCAGTCCTACGAAGTTCGCCGCGGGCGATGCGCTGAAGTTCAATGCTGACGAGCATTACGACCTGCTGACGCGTGGCTCGATCATGGAGAAGGTGGTGACCGACCACTGGAAGGCTATCGGGAACCAGCCGGGCCGTCCGCAGGTGAAGCTGGTGGTGGACGAGTGGGGAGCGTGGTACGGCAACGGTACCGAGCTGGCGCCGCAGTACCACCTGTCGCAGCAATCGACGATGCGCGACGCGCTGCTGACGGGGATTACGCTGGACATCTTTCAGCGCCATGCAGAGAAGGTGGCGGTGGCCAATGTGGCGCAGTCGATCAACTGCATCCACTCGCTGATGCTGGCGGAGGGGGACAAGTTTACCGTGACGCCGACGTTCCACGTGTTTCAGATGTATCTGCCGCACAGCGGAGCGCAGGCTATCCGGGCAAACTTTACTGCTCCTGAGATTGCGAATCCGCTGGCGAAGGCTCCTACGCCAGCCGGCGGCAACAGCTACACCGGGTCGCTCGAAGCTAAAAGGACGCTGGCGGGACTTAGCGGTTCGGCGTCGATCGCTGCCGGCAGTAATGGGAAGCTGCTGACGCTGACCGTCGTCAATCCGAATTTAGAGCGTCCGCTTACTACGGAGATTGCGTTGGGCGGCGGTTCTATCGCGTCCGCTACCGGCACGGTGTTGGCTGAGGCCGACGTGCATGCGCACAATGACTTCGCTCACCCTAACGCCGTGCATCCGCGCGCTGCCACTGTCGCGGCTGCCAGCGGAGGGCGCTTGATTCACACATTTCCGCCGGCGAGCGTCACTACGCTTCAGCTGACGCTGGCTTGAGCGGGGTGATCGTCCGCTAGTACTGGTTGATTGCGCTGCTGAGGCTCTTTACGCCGTGCCATGCCGCGTCATAACTGGCGCGCACCGAGGTTGCGACGCTGTGCTGCAAGGCTGAACCTTCGCCGCGCGCGAAGAACGCTGCGCCGCCGAGTGCGACTGCGAGGAGTGCTGCGAAGGCGATTGTCCTGGTGCGGCCATTGGCGATGCGCTCGCCGTATCCTTCGAGCGGAACCCGGGACGGCCGGGCCTTTTCTTGCTCTTGCTGCTGTTCTGGCGCGAAGAGCGCGCGTTGTCCCTGTAAGGGCTGCGACGCTGCCGCCTCGGGCTCGAGGACCATGCGCGAGCGGATCAGGAACGGCTGCAACTGCGCCTCCGTGGACACCGGAGCCTGCGCAGGAGGCGTCAACGCGAACGCTGGTGGCTCTGCGATCGGCGCCGGCGGAGCCATGGCGGCCGCGGGAATCTGGACGGATGGCGGAATCTGGCCGGCCGGTGGAATCTTGATGTCTTCGCCCGCGAGCATGGCAGCCATCTGCTGGATCAGCCACTTCGGCTCGCCGCCGCCGGCCTCGACCTCAGCGACACTGCGCCCGGTCACGCCCCTGGCGATCGCCTCCAGGAGCGGCTGGTTCGAGCCGATTTCGTGAGCGCTAAGCTGGTCGCTGATCTGGTCGGTGATTTTGACCACCAGGGACCAGAAGTTCATGGCCAGCAGCTTGTCGTTGTCCAGCGCGCGCATGAACGTGCCCAGGTCGCCCGCGCTGCCGGACGGGACCCCGTGCATGGCGCACATGGTTGCGACCTTTTTAGCGTTGGCCGAAATGGAGAGGTCGATTGACTTCTGGCCTAAGTTCTTGTCGAGGTTCTTATCGGGAGATTTCGCAGTGGCAAGCATCGGCCTTCTAATAAGCAATTAGATGACCTAATTCGCCGCCAGCGCCGCCGCCCAGGCAGTCCCGTCAACCCATTCATTCATAAAGACATGCAGCAGGTTGATGCAGCGCAAACTCATTGCCGGCAGAAGAGAGTGAAAAATGTTCTCCACCCCACCCACGCGAGGGACAAAGACTTCTCTTCACGAAGGCAAAGTGCTATCGAGCGTCGCCCTGAGCGGCTTGCGCAGTCTTTGACGGCGACTCGCCACCGGAACCCTTCGCGGCAGTGGTCGGTGCTCCATCTTCGTCGTACCACTTGATCCAGGTAGGCGCCGTGTAGTCTCCGCGCTTCGCCACCGTCACCTTGGTTGCGACCGTGCGAACCTCGCTCGTGGGTTCTGCCTCTGACACAGCCTGAGGAACGGTATTAGCCTCAGCCGGTGTTGGCGTAGGATTTGTCGCCTCCGTGGGTTCCGCAGCCGGAGCGCTCGGCGGTTCCTTCTCCACAGGTTCTGTCTTCACCGCAGCCGCTGGGACAGTAGCCGCTGGGACAGTAGCCGCGGGTGCAGCGACTGTCGTACTCGCCGCGACCGGGGTTGCCCTGGCCATGAAGCCGCGCGGCCGTCCCCAAAGCCAGACCACCAGCGCCAGGCAGGCGACGACCCCTAGCGTGGTGCCAACATGGACCATCATCGCTCGTTGCTGCTCAACCCAGTTCTTTGCCGCCGCCCCGCGCCGCTTCATTCCACTAGCCAGCGCCAGAAGAGCAGCGACAACCGCAGCGCGCCAGCGCGCCTCAATCTTCACCGCACTCGCCCAACCTGAATCCAGCGACTTCATCGCCCGCGAGCCTAATTTCTTTGCCGCGACATCCATCGCAGCGAACCGGCGTCCGGCTTTCTCTAATCCCGAATCCATCTGCCCAAATATCCGCGTGCCCCAGATCCCCACTGCAGCATTCGTTGCAGCCAGCCGCTGCCCGACACGATCCGCCGCGAGTCGCCCATGCTCCTGAATCGCCCTGCTCTTCGCTGCCGCCGATCCGTGCGGCCCGATTACCTGCGCCGTCAACTCCTCAACGTGCGGCTCCAGCCGGCTGATACGGTTCTCGATGCTCTCCAGCAACAGCTTCAGCTCGTGGTCGTTCAACTCCAGCCGGGACAGAATCTGGTCGATGCGGCCGAGGTCGCCACTTGCAGCTGCGGCTCCGAGTTCTACTATCGGCCGCCCTTGCACCCCAGCGGATGCCGCATCCTGCATCGCGTCCTTGTAGTCAATTTGCTCGACGTGCTCAATGATCCTCAATCCGGCTTCGGCAGGCTGCGCTTCAGCGGTGCTCCGGCCCCTGCCTGCGAAGTGTGCGTCGAAGGCCTCGTCGATCCCGGCCAGCGCGGGATCGCCCTTCGGAAGCCAGCCACCGACACACTCGGCCACGGTGCGCCGAATCTGCGCTTCGCTGATCTTGTCTCGCATGCCCTCGAGCGACTCTACGAGCGCCCAGAAGTCCATCGCAAAGTAACGGTCGCTGTAGAGCTTTTCCAGAAATCCCGGAATGTCCGCCCGCGAACCGATCTTGACGCCGTGCATATCGAAGATCCCCTCGAGCTTGTGCTTGCACAAGCCTGTGAGATCTGAACCGTCGGGAATGCGAGCCGAGAGAGCCATAAGCCACCTTTGGGAGAG
The DNA here is from genome assembly GCA_963744125.1 of uncultured Acidobacteriaceae bacterium. Taxonomy (GTDB): domain Bacteria; phylum Acidobacteriota; class Terriglobia; order Terriglobales; family Acidobacteriaceae; genus Edaphobacter. The sequence continues at coordinate 469,265 of CAVUSG010000001.1, forward strand.
CTCTGCAGTCGTAGGCTCAAAATTGTACCAAAAAAAACAGCCTTAAGAGCTACTTCTGCGAAGGCATTCTTTACTGTTAAGTGGTTGGATAACAGTGAGTTAACTAGATAGTTATCGCGATTCGTCCGTTCGTACTGCCTGGGTTAGATGCGCCAAGCTGATAGGACGGGAGTTAGCGCATTGACGAGCGAGGCAGACCCGAACGGACCCACTCCCGCGCGAGCTCGAGTGCAAAGGCGTCGCGGTCGACGACCAGCAGGGCGAGGCCGGTATCCGGGGTCTTTTTGGTGCGCTGAACCGGGACGTCGGGCAGCAGCGAGTCGACGATCTGCTGTACCTGGCTCATGCTGAGGTCATACTCCATCCGGATACAACGGCTGACCCAGCGCTCGCCTATCCATTGCTCAAGCAGCGGCGCTCGTACACCGACCTTCAGTTGAAATTCGATGAATTGGTGGGGCTGGGGGCAGTCCGGCGGCCACGGGCGGCGAATTCAGGTATTGATTCCAGGCGGCGGTCTGACGGTCGGTCTCGCGTTCGATGTCGGAGGAAGCTAATGTCGTGCGCAGGGTGCGTGCGAACTCGTCCAACTCCGGGAAGGCGCTTGCGAGCCCATCCATGATCGCCGCAGGACTCGCCATACCGACGAAACGTCCATCCGTGCCGCGAAATACGACCTGCCGTACCGAAGTGAGCGAATACAGCAGGCTGGCCAGCAGGAATAGCCGGGTCGACCACCAGCGTTCTCCCTGATCGATATCGAGCACGAGGGCCCGCGCCATGCCGGCATTCCGAATCATGTTCTTTATGCTGATCAAGCCCGAGTCCGTAAGTCGAACCTCAAAGCCGTTGGCAAAGGAATCCATGTCGGGACTCGCGACCGAGGTCTCCCACAGCACACGGTCGACCATGTGGCGAGTCAGCCCTTGAGCGGAAACCGCCGCCGCAACCTGGCTGGCAAGATCATCGGGGGTTCGGAAGATGCCTGCGAGGTAGTCTGTGCCAAGTTCGGAGCGCAGACGCAAAATGTCTGCACCGGCGCCAGCCGCGCCCCCCATCGCGTCGACCCTGTTGGGTGCCCAGGGAGTCTCGGGATCCAGTAGGAAGGCCAGGACAGCCTTGCCGTTATCCTTTGCTTCGGCGAGTTCTATCTCGGTGATGGAGCGAGGGGACGGTGGCAAGATGGCGGGGTCAGGCACATAGCCGAAACGCCACGCGACGATGATCACATACACATCGGCGATGCGCACATCGGCTTTACATCGTTCGACTGGCTTGCCGCCCTCGGCGATGTACTGTTCCATGCCGATTACGTCGTGCCCCATGCGCCGCAGCGTCCGGTCCACCGCAGCGCGATATTCAACCAGATCCTGATATGTGGATGAGATGTAGACCTTCATTACAAAATTCTCCATTTTAAGTGTGAGGAGAAAAATCCCACCGGATTACTGATCTTGCCTGAAGTCCACTGCCACCGTGGTCGAGACATCGACCGGCTGACCGTTCACCGTGTAGGGCTTGTAGCGCCACTTGGACACCGCGTCCAGCGCCGCGTTCCGCAGCGCGGGGTCGCCCTCGATCACTCTCAGATGGCCGATCGTCCCGTCCTTGTTTATCACTGCCTGCATCACGACGCGTCCCGATGCTCGCCTCGTGCCCGGCTCATCCGGATACTGCGGCAATCGCGAGATGAGCAGGTTTTCCGCCATGACCGAGCCCGGCACCGGCAGCGGCCCCGTTCCACCTGGGCTCAGAGTCGCATCGGAAGATGACGCACCCGCCGGCGCCGAGGGTGTAGCGGCCGCTGCTGGCGCAGGATCGTTTCGAACACTAAACGACGGGTAGACCCTCACAATCGGTGCGTCCGTCCTCAAATCCTTCGTCGATGTCGCACGAGCCTGGAAGGCCGGCACTGGTGGCCGCGGCAGAGGTCGCACGAGTCGCCGTATCGGCGCTGAAGGTGGAAGCTCAACTGGAGGCGGATCCACCACCAGATCGTTCGGAAAATTCAGGGAAGGTTCAGCCCGCTGCGCGAAGGTGCCACGCATCTGCTGTAGTGAAGAAGCAACGGTCTGCCAGAATCCGCCGTGAAAGTGTGCAAGCAGCAAGCCAATCACTACTCCCAAAGACACGACCCATGCAAACACCAGCTTGAAGATCCGAATCCGCTGGTTGGTCTCAGGGTCCTCGAACTCCGCCGCATAGTCAGACAAAGGAATGTGAGCCTGCGCGTGGTTATGTTGCGGACCCAGATCCAGACCCGGTGAAGCCGCCTCCGGCATATACGTCAGCCGCCCATTCTCATCGTCGCTCTGCACGAGGACGGGCTCGGGCACCCTGGCGAGCGCCGGCCCGAGAACCACACCACTCCCCGCCGCTGCTACCACTGGAGCCTTCACCGCAGGCCCGCTCTCCGCTACCCGCGGCGGTGGTGGAGCGTACTTTGCCAGAATGTCCGCCGCATTCAGCTTCGCTGCAAGCAACTCCGCCTCAGCCTGGGCTCCGCTGTTCGCAGGAAAGTTCTGCAGCGCCCAATGCATCAGCCGCAGCCGCTCCAGGGCCTGTTCATCCGGAGGGGAAGGAACTGCGGGTGCAATCGCCGGCTTCGCCGCAAACGGCCGCGGCCCCGCATCCGGCGCCCGCGCAATCGGCTGCACGGCTGCAATTCTTTCTTCAGCGCGTTGCACCGGACGTATCTCGACCGGCGCCCGCTCCGGCTCCTCGGCCCGCGAGCGGAACAGCCGCAACGGCCCCGCACCCCCGGGTGGCGAAGGCACCGCGGTCAGCGAAGGCATCTCCGCGCGGCCCACCGGTTTCTTCCCCTCTACATCGGGCTCGATCGCAGGCGCATCGTCTATTACTACCGGGCTATTCAGGTCCTCGCCGCCCAGCAGCCTGGACAGCCGCTCTACCGTCCCGAGGGACTCCTCGCTCGAAGTAATCACCTCCGCGACGTTGAGCCCCGTCACCGCCTCAACCACCACCTCGAGCATCCGTTCATGGAGCGGGCTGCCCGCCAGATAAGCGCTGCCCTCCTCGCTCATCTTCCCCATGACCGCCCAGAAGTCCATGGCCAGATGTTTATCCTCATCCAGCGCTACCAGGAACCCCGCGAGCTCCGCCGGCGACCCCACCGCCACCTGGTGCATGTCGCACACAGCCGCTACCCGCCGAACATACGGATCTGCTGGAGCTGCGCTGATAGGCGAGGTCGCTCGCATGGACATATTCCAAGTACGATGCCATCCCTGGCCCGGGAGGATTTCTAATATAGCAGCAATTAGAAGGCCTTAATGGCTCCTAGGGCAACCCAAAAAATTGCCGTCCGCCATCTCTATCATTCGGAATACAGATAGCGGCGGCACACTCACGGAGCCTTCGGCCCATGCGTAGGCCCGGCGTGGAAGATCATGCAATCGGACGACCATTCTTTGCGTACAAAATACCCGCTACTTCACCTGCTCCATCACGACCTCAACATCGAGATGCCTCGTGCTCCCCGGAATATCCAGCGACCCCAGCACCAGCGGCTTGCCCGGAACCAGAAACGAAGTCCCTTCCATCGAGGTCTGTCGTACCACGGGATCCTGTACTCCCAGCCCCGACTTCTCCTCCGCCAGGCTCAACTGTTCCACCTTCGACCGCAGACTCACTCCATTCGCCGACTCCTCCAACGTCGCATCAAAGATCATCCCTATATCCAGATAGCTCACCATGTTCTCTAAAGTGCCGCTATCTTTGTTATTCGTTCCCGTGACCACCGGCACCTTGCTACCCTGCTTCATCAACGTTCTCTGACCTGAGGTCAACACCATCGCGTAGCGCTGCGAGCCAATCCGCTTGCCGCCGTCCATCTCCGAGATCGTGTAGGTAAGCCGATACGTCTTCTTCGGCCGGTCAAGCTCGTCGAGTATCTTCTGAATCATCACAAGATCTTCAGGAGTGGCCCGTACGATGAGTGCCTTCTGAGTCATGACGGGATAGATCTTTATCGACGGCGAGCTAATATTGCGAATTGCGGTAGTGATGTCATTCACATCCGCCTGAGCGCTAGCGTTGTTGAAGTAGAAAGTCTTCTCGACCGTCTCCCTACCGCGGTAAGAGTCCATCCCCTCGTTTTGCTTCTGCTGAGTCTGCGTCGCAGCCGCAGTGGTCGTCGGAGCCGCAGCAGGCGCACTCTGCGCCCATGCTTGTCGTCCACAAAAAGCAACTGCTACGGTTACAATAAAAATCCTGCTCGCTAATCTCATCGTTCGTTCCCCTCGTCTCATTTCACCCCTCCAACCCAACCAGCAACCAGCAACCAGCAACCAGCAACCAGCAACCAGCAACCAACAACCAGCAACTGGCAACCATCCTCACTCGTTATCCACTTTAGGCGCCGCTGGAGCGTCCGCACTCACCGGCTCCGCAAAAAACTTCTGAAACTCCGCAGCATCCTGAGCCTCAGCCTTCGCCCGCATCTCCGGGTCGAGTGAGACCAGCTCCTTCGCATCGCCCTTGCGCGCCAACTGCACCAGCTCCCGCTCCTGCGCCGTCAAACCCATCGCCGGAGCCGGATGCGACACCTCAACCTTCGTCGCCACGACCCGCACACCCTTACTCGTCCGCTCCACCGCACCCTTCACCCGCACTTCCCCCGGACTAGCACAAGGCACACTCCGCACATCCTCCTTCGCCATCAAAGCAGGCGGCGCCACAGCAACCACGCGCTCCCGCACTGCAACCTGACCAGCACTCGAACGCCAGCGATGCCCGGCCATCCACACCAACCCCACCACCAGCATCGCTACCGCAACCCCACTCACAGCCCCGCGCCACCAGACTCCAGCCGTAGCGGAACCCGCAAATATATCCCGCCACCGAAACTCCACACCTCGCGCAGCTGCATGAATCGCCAGCCGATCCGCAATGCGCGCCTCCATACCCTCCGGCGTCTTCGCGTCCCGCAGCGCCGCCAGAGTCCGCTCGACATCATCTTCACGATTCATCGCCATGTCGTTCCTCCTCAATCCTTCAATCTCTCGCGCAGATGCCCGCGCGCCCGAAACAGCAGCGAGCGCACACTCGACTCGCTCCTGCCCAGCACTGCGCCAATCTCCGCCGTACTCAACTCCTCCATCGCCGAGAGCAGCAACGCCTCGCGCTCCCGCCGTGGCAATCGGTCGATCGCGTCCAACACCGTCTTCATCCGTCCAGCCTCAGCCAGCGCTTCATCCGCGGCGACCTCGCGCGAGACCATCCCCGCCGCAAAGATCTCATCCATCTGCTCCACCGGAGCCCGGCGCTTACGGTCGATCGCGAGGTTCCACGCGATCCTCACCAGCCATGGCCGAATCTCGCGCACGTCGCTCAAACGCCGCCCCTGCTGCAGCACCCGCACAAACGTATCCTGCACCACGTCCTCTGCTTCAGCCGCATTGCGCAGCACCGAGAGCGCCACGCGATACAGCAGGCCCGAGTACGCGTGCACCAGCGCCGTCAGATCGGGCTCCGCCTCCACCCTCTCTGGCGCAAACCATCGCAAGCTCTGTTCCCCGATCCCTGTCACGCTGGCCATCTACCTCACAGACGGCCCTCCCACCGTTTCGCTCGGTTTTATTTCGGGTGCCCCATAGCCTGCCCTGAGCTTGTCGAAGGGTCTCGCTTCTGAGACATGGGTTACAGCCACCCACCCGCCGCACCCCAACCCGCTACAATAGTCGAGGCACTCCGCGGGAAGGCACCGAGCATGAGCTGGTTCAAACGCGAAGACAACGAGATCGTCAACGACGCGCAGAAGACTGTCCGCACAGAGGGCCTGTGGGTGCGCTGCCCCTCCTGCAAACAGATCGTCTTCAAGGCCGACATCGCCGCCAACCAGCAGGTCTGCCCCAAATGCGGCTACCACTACCGCATCGACGCCCGCACCCGCATCGACAATCTGCTCGAACCCGGCTACCAACTCGTAGACCTTGAACTCCGCTCTACTGATCCACTGCAGTTCACCGACCTGAAGCCCTACAAGAGACGCCTGGCCGAAGCACAGAAGAAGACCGGCCTCAACGACGCCATCGTCAACGCCATCGGCAACATCGGCCCGCACCCCGTAGTCCTCTCGGTGATGGAGTACGCCTTCATCGGCGGCAGCATGGGCGCCGTCGTTGGGGAGACTATTGCAAGGGCGGTCGACCGCTCACTGGCCACGCGACACCCGCTCATCATCATCGCGGCGTCCGGCGGAGCGCGCATGATGGAAGGCATCGCGAGCCTGATGCAGCTCGCCAAGATCTCCGCAGGCCTCGCCCGCCTCGATGACGCCGGCATCCCCTACATCTCCGTCATGACCGACCCCACCACCGGCGGCGTCACCGCCAGCTTCGCCATGCTGGGCGATCTCAACATCGCCGAACCCGGAGCCCTCATAGGCTTCGCCGGCCCCCGCGTTATCGAACAGACCATCCGCCAGAAACTCCCGGAAGGCTTCCAGCGCAGCGAGTTTCTGCTTGAACACGGCTTCCTCGACGCCATCGTCCCCCGCAAAGAACTGAAGTTCTACCTCGCCGCCGCGCTGACGTGGATGACCGCTACCTAATAGATCAGTTAAATCAGTCCAGTGAACGGGCCGCTCGGATACTGCGTGGATGTGCCCATTTTAAGGAGCGTTGATGAATGTCCCCGAGTTCTGTTTGAAGTTCATCGAGGGCTTTCACGAAGAAGAACCCCGGCGCTGCTGGCGGGTCAAGCGATTATCGATTGGCGTTCCCGCTGATGGCTTGCTTGTAAGAGTCGAACCCCCATGCTCTGGTCGAAACTACGGACTCGGCGATTCAGATATCCATTTCCTCTTATTGAGCCCAAAATATCAGGGAGACTCCCTTTTTCCCATCAGTGAATGGCCTCTGGACGTGTACGTGTTCCTTCCGGCGATTACCGAGCCGCAGACTCACGAGGTCCTTGCGCTGACTGATGTTAAGAAGATCGCGTTTGGAGAAATCTACTTAGACAGCGGCTCTCCGACTAAACGTTCCGGTCCCCGTCTGACAAATCCATGGTGATAGGGAGCTGATAGAAGCTCTCACGCGTAAAAGCCTGATCAGAAAGCTGAGGAATCTTCTCCGAGTGCGCAGCCATCTCCCGGAAGAACGCCTGCATATCCCTCCGTCCCGCAACCCCCTCGGGTTTCGCCACGGCATTCTCGATCAGGCCCCGGACATAGCTCTCCGGAGTCAGCCCACGGGCCTCCACCTCAGCAACGATCGCGTCCGGAATGTCGACAGTTATCTGCACCTGCCAAGGATAACAAACGCACTGGAGCGTAAGTCCCAAAGGGTGGGTGGGTTCGGCAAGACCCTTCAAGCGAGGGAACAATTCAGAGGTTCGCTGCGTATTTTGAACTACGCCCAGGCGAACCGGAATCATCGCAGTCCTTGACAATCCAACCCAAGCCGAAATCCATAAGCCTAAACTTATGAATATTTTGCAGCCATAAACCCCGTTTTATAAGACTTTTTGGACCTGCAGGCACGGAGGTCCGAACCTATGTCTTTATTTTTGAAGATTTTGCGCAAAACACCGGGGGAGAGGGGAGGGCAAATCAGCCGGCGCTTCAGAACTCGATGCCGCGTTGGGCGAGGATGCCTTTCTGGTAGGCGTGTTTTACCTCGCGCATCTCGGTGACGGTGTCGGCTAGTTCGACGAGGGTGGGGTGAGCGTTGCGGCCGGTCAGGATGATGTGGGTCATCTCGGGTTTCTGGCGGAGGACTTCGGCTACCTTTTCCGGGTCGAGGAGTTTGTAGCTGATGGCGTAGTTGATCTCGTCGAGGACGATGAGGTCCCAGTCGCCGGAGAGGATGGCGGCGGCGGATTCCGCCCACGCCTCTTCTACGAGGCGGATGTCTTCAGGGTCGGTCTCGGCTCCGCCTATCTTTACGAAGCCGCGGCCCATCTGTTTGATGACGAAATTTTCGGCGCTGGGGTGCGGGTCGGCGGTGGGGCCCGGGTCGGGAGTGAGGGTTGCACCGAGGGCGGGGCTTAGTGCGGAGTTGAGGGCGTGCGCGGAGTCTAGCTCGCCGTAGTGCCATGAGCCCTTAAGGAACTGCAGGATAAGGACGCGCATGCCGTTGCCCGCGGCTCGGAAGGCGGTGCCGAGGGCGGCGGTGGTCTTGCCCTTGCCGGGGCCGGTGTTGATGAGGATGAGGCCGCGGCGGGAGGTTTCGGGGGAGTCGGTCATAGATGACAGGAGAACACGCGGGCGGGGAGTGAGGCAAAGACGCGCGGAGGGCGCAGAGAACGGCGAGTGCGCGGGCCTAGTGGCCGGAGTGGTAGGGGTGGTTGGTGAGGATGGTCGTGGCTCGATAGACCTGCTCGGCAAGGAGGACGCGGGCGAGCTGATGGGGCAGTGTGAGAAGTCCGAGCGAGAACAGGAGGTCGGCGCGGGCGCGGGCGGCGGGGGACCAGCCGTCGGCGGGCCCTATGGCTAGAACGAGACGCCGGGTTCCTTCGTCGCGTAGCCGACCGATGCGGGCGGCGAACTGCTCGGAGGTGAACTGATGGCCGTGGCTGTCGAGCAGGATGGCGTAGGCACGAACACGGCCGGGCTGGTTGTCGAGCCAGGTGAGAAAGGCGGCTTCGGTGTCGAAGATCTGAGAGTCGCAGGGGATGGTGCGCGCGGTGCGGGCGATGTAGTCGGCGAGCAGGCGATCGGTCGCTTCAGATTTGGTCCGGGCAGCGCGAGGGAGGATGGCAGTGAGTGTGATCTTCATAACGTAAAAAAATATTTTTAAAGTTAATAAATGAATAAATGCAATGAGATAGAAGTGGACCTCATTGATTATACGTAACTTATTACATATCAATAGTTGCGCAACTTTTTCTTTATGTGAAATGGAATATTATAGATAACTTTTCATAGGTTTTTAGTTCTTGAGAGAACTTCGTTCTGGGGCAAAAAGGGATAACTATTTTATAAATAGCGAGTTATTTCCCTCTACTGGTTTGGTAAATAACTTGCAACACCGACTGCCCAACATTCTGCTCCCCGGAGATCGGGGCTGAGAGATGCAGATGATAGGGGCTCCCTTCCAAATGAAAAAGCTAATAGTGGTGTTTGTTTTTGCTGCGATTCTTTTCTCGGCGTGCAAGCATCTTGGTGCACAAAGCGTATCCGCTATGACGGGTACTGTAACCGACAGTTCTGGTGCAGTGGTGCCGGGCGCGACCGTCACCCTGACAAACAAGGTCCGGGGGTTGACCTTCACCCAGATAACGAGCACGAGCGGCACGTACCGCTTCTCCGACATTCCACCTGGCGGCGGATATGAGGCGGTCTTTGCTTTCCCGGGCGGCGGCTTCGCTCCGCTAACCGTAAGCAATATCTACCTGACGGTCGCGTCGGTGCGGACACAAAATGCAACGCTGGTGGTAGGTGCGAACACAGAGGTTGAGGTGACCGCCTCCAACGCAGAGGTGACTATCAATACGGTTGATGCGACGATCGGCAACACCTTCGATGTCAAGCAGCTTAACAATCTTCCGGTGCAACAGAGAAACGATCCGACTGCGCTATTCACGCTGCAGCCTGGTGTGACCGATACGGCTTCTGTGACGGGCGCTCGCTCGGATCAGAACAACGTTACGGTGGATGGCCTGGATGTGAACGATTTCGCTACCGGCGGTTCCGTGCAGAACAACTCCGGGATCACGCAGGGCTTCGTCATCGTGGGCCACGCACCTGTTGATTCGGTCGAAGAGTTTCGCGGCACCGTCGCCGGTCTGAATGCTAACTCCGGGCCGAGCAGCGGCGGTCAGTTCAGCCTGGTCACAAAGAGCGGTACCAACCAGTGGCATGGCAACATCAACGAGTACCATCGCGACCCGTCACTGGTGGCTAATAGCTGGTTCAACAATAATGCGTTCCCCGTCGTGCCCCGCAACCATCTGATCCAAAATCAGTTTGGTGGCAACATCGGCGGCCCGATCCTCAAGAACAAGCTGTTCTTCTTCTTTAACTTCAACGACTCACGCGTCATCAGTTCGTCGAGCATCACACGCACTGTGCCGCTGAACACGCTGCGCGCGGGCACCATCCAATACATCAACAACGACACGACGGGCGGTCTCGGCCAGATAAACCAAGCGCAGGTCGCCGCGCTCGATCCCGCCGGTATAGGTGTAAGTCAGTCATGGCTTGCGTCCACCAACTCACGTTTCCCGATGTCGAACGCCTCGGGTGGCGACGGCATCAATTCTGGCGGCTACACCTTCAACGCTCCTGACAACGACTTCGCGACCAACTACATCGGCAGGGTGGACTACAACCTCACCGACAAGATGAAGATGTTCGCTCGCTTCACGATCTCGCGCGAGAACGCAGTCAACGCCGTTAATCAGTTCCCTTCAGATCCGGGGGTCACGCAGCCGTTCGTCGATCGCACCTATGCCTTCGTGATCGGTCACAACTGGGTCATTGGCGCCAACAAGACCAACCAGTTCTTCATCGGCGAGACTGTCCAGAAGTACAACTACCCGGTCGCCCCCAGCAACTTCAATACTGGCGGACCGAACTGGTATACGACTGGCGACGGCACGGGTCCCAGCCTCACCTCAGCTCTCACCCTGTCGCCCAACGCACAGTCGCGCCGGATTCCGATTCCCGTCATCGGCGATGACTTTACCTGGCTCAAGGGTAGCCACACCTGGCAGTTCGGCGGCACCTTCAAGGACATCCTTGCCCGTAATACGAACGTAGCCGACTTCAACTCGATTCAACTCGGTATGGGCGGTCACCTCTTTGGCCTCTGCGGTCCAACTCCCGGTGAGTGCGCGAGCGGTAATCCCTCTCTGCCCGCAACGGCATCGCTGCGCCCTCAGGACCTCGATGAGTACGGACCGAACTATGGTGGCACTGCTGTCTACACGTACGATCAGGCCTTTGCCTACCTGCTGGGCCGCATTGGCAACGTGTCGAGCGACTATAACTACGGCCTTACCGGCAGCTCTCTGCCCCAGCTCACCGGTGACACTCGCATTTATCGCTATTACCAGACGCAGGTCTACGCGGCTGACAGCTGGAAGATAAGCCCCAACCTCACCATCTCGTACGGTGTGAACTATCAGCTTTTCTCGGTTCCCTATGAAACGCGCGGTTACGAGAGCGTGGAGCAGTTCAGCTATAACCAATACATGTCGGCCCGTATCAAGCAGAGCAATTCGGGCGCGACTGGACCCACTGCTGTGCCTCTGATCACCTACGTGCTCGGTGGCAAGGCAAACAACGGACCACCGCTTTATCAGCCCCAGCACAATCTGTTCGCGCCGCGCGTTGCGTTTGCGTATAGCCCCAGTTGGGACAAGAAGACGGTCTTCAATGCTGGTGGAGGCGTGGTCTATGACCGCACGATCATCAATGCGGTGCAGTTCATTCAGGATCAGGATTCCTATCTGTTCCAACTGACGAACCCTATCGCTTTAGGCAACCCGCAGGATCCCTACGATTCCATCCGCACCGACCCGCGTATTGACAAAAACAATGGACTCTCCAACGTAGCGGGTGTCGCACCTCCTACTCCGCCGAAGGCTCCTTATTCGCCATTCAACTCGGCGGCGCAGTGCTCTCCTAACCCCACCCCGTGCGGCCTGAACCTTGGATCGGCGTTCAATGCGACGATTGATCCGGCGCTCAAGACGCCGTACTCTATCGCGATGAACGCGGGTATGCAGACCGCGTTTCGGGGAGACCTGGTTTTCAAGTTGAGCTATGCAGGCCGTCTGGGCCGCCGTCTTCTGGCCCAAGGCGATGCCAACCAGGTCCTCGAATTCGTGGATCCGGTATCTGGCCAGCAGTACTCCCAGGCACTCGCGAATGTCACCAAGCAACTGCGGGCTGGCGTGCCAGCGGCGTCGGTAACGCCGCAGCCATGGTTTGAGAACATAGTGACTGGCTATGGTCCTAAGGGAACGGTTACCCAGGCGCTCGCATCGTCAGGTCTCGGGCCCTTCATGTACCGCGGCGATATCGGAGACTTTACACAGGGTATCTCTTACAACGTTCCGCAGAACATCGGCTCGGCAGCCCAGTTCTCTGAAAACAGCTTCTACACCAGCAAGGGCTCCTCGAGCTACAACGCCCTCCTGTTCACTCTGCAGAAGAACTTCTCGCACGGCCTGCAGTTTGACTTCAACTACACCTTCGCTCACTCCATCGATAACACCTCGTTCTTCGCCAACTCCGAGGGCGATACGGGTATCGGAGGCGTCGGCCTGGTCTGCGACGACATTCGCCCCCGCGAGTGCCGCGCTAACTCGGACTTCGACGTGACCAACTACATCACGGCCGACTTCACCTACCAGCTCCCGTTCGGGCGGCACCGCGCGTTCCTCAGCAGCTCTCCGGTCTGGGTAAACGAGGTGATCGGTGGCTGGGACGTCAGTGGGATTAGCGTTTGGCACACCGGACAGGCATGGGGGACGAACTCCAATGCGTTCGACGCCAGCTACTCGAACGATGCTCCGGGCATCTTTATCGGCAATCCAGCGAATGTTGCCACACGCTTGACCAAACTTCCCGGCGGTGGTGTCAATGTCTTCGCCAACAATCAATTAGCAGCGGCCTCCTACGAGGGCCCGATCGGCTTCCAGATTGGGGCTCGCAATAGTCTGCGCGGACCGAGCTACTTCAACCAGGACCTTGGTCTCGCCAAGACCTTTCCGTTGCACAGCGACCGCGTCGTCATGAAGTTCCGTGCCGACGCCTTCAATGCCTTCAACCATCCCAACTTCGCCCTGCCGATTGAGAACGGCTTCAACGGCTTCGATAACCAGGACATCACCAACCCGGACTTCGGTCAGATCACCAACACGATCTCACCTCCGGGAAATCTCAACAACGGAGCTCGCGTGCTGCAGCTCGCGCTGCGTGTGGAGTTCTAACTCAACCGGCATCAAGAAAACGAAGGGCGGAGAGTTTCCTCTCCGCCCTCGTTTTTCTTGCCGGCTAAGACTTGTCTGCGTCTTGAGAGCCAAGACGGCCTTACTTTTTCTTTGCGACTCTCTTAGGTGCAGCTTTTTTGGCTGGGGCTTTCTTTGCAGCGGGCTTGGCTGGAGTTTTCTTCGCCGCTGCTTTCTTTGCCGAGACTGCTTTCTTCTTTGCTGGTGCTTTTGGTGCGGCGGATTTTTCTGATGCGGCTTTCTTGGGGGCCTTGGCGCGAGTGGCGGTTACGCGGGCTTTGAGTTCGGCGTTGAGCTCGGCGATGCTGATGGTGGTCGCGGATTTGCGGAGGCGCTCGAGGCCGTAGTAGGCGCGCTTTTCTGCGGAGAAGACGTGGACGATGAAGTCGACGTAGTCCATGAGGATCCACTCACCCTGGCGGCGGCCTTCGACGGAGTTGGGGTAGGTGTTGAAGTCGCGCTTGAGGCGGATCTCAATCTCGTCGGTGATGGCGACGTTCTGGCGCTCGTTGGTTCCGTTGCAGATGAGGAAGTAGTCGGTGAGGCCGCTCTCGGTGGGGTCGAGGGCGAGAATGCGGATGTCTTCGGCCTTTTTGTCTTCGGCGGCAGCTGCGGCGGCGAGCAGCAACTCGTAGGTCTCAATTGAGGGCATGGCGCTCCTTGGAGACTTTATGGTATCGGGTTGTGGGTGCGGATGCCAGCGGAGAGGCGTATCTTTGAGCGCTATTGTGCTGCTGAATCGGCGGACACAGATGACGGGTCGGCCACCCAGTCTTCGAGTTCCTGGGGGGATTGGATGCGGTGGTCCATGATTGCGTCGAGCAGGGCGCGGGTGCGGATGGCAGGGTAGCGCGTGTCGATGTGCGCGGGTTGCTGCTGATTGGGCAGCTTGAGAATGTAGGCGGGGCGGTCGTCGAACTTGCCACCGTCGCTGGCGCTCTGCTCTTCGGGGGTCCAGGAGTCGCCGAGGGACCAGATAGGCGCGGTGCGCCAGGAGTGGTCTCCCATGATGAGGATGGTGGAAGAATCCCATTCGTCACGTTGTTCGAGTTGAGAGCGAATGTGGGCGAGGTAGGTGTCGGCCAGGGCGAGGTTGTCGATGTAGGTGGATGGGCCGGAGGTAAGCTGGCGTGTGTTGCGGTTGTAGATGCCAACCGGATGGGGGATGGGCAGGTGCAGGAAGAGGAGATCCGCGGAGCTGTCGTTGAGCATGGAGTCGGAGGCGGCGATGAGTTCGCTGTAGTCGTGGATATGTGCTTCGGCTTCAGTCTGGCCGGGAGAGATCTGCCTTTTGTGCCAGTAGATGAAGTGCAGGATTGCGTTCCCATAAGTGCGAAATGGGGCGAAGGTATTGCCCAGAAGGGTTTGATCCGGCGAGATTCCGGTTGGCGTGGGATTGTGATTGGTCCAGAAGCAGTAGTCGAGGACCTGGGACATAAGGCGGCAGTAGGGGTTGTACCATCCGGAGACGCTGGTACTGTAGCCGCGGTCTAGAGCGTCCTGAAAGACGGACTGGTGTGGGTCGAAGGTCTTCCAACGCTGCTGGATGGGATCGTGCAGATATAACTGACGACCGTCAGCGGAGGCGCGCATGGCATCGGCAGGGAGGGCCGAGATTAGAGAAGGGATAGCATACTCGGTCATGAGTCCGGCAGGAGCAACCTGGGTGAAGACGGTGGCTTGCCCGGCGAGACGGTCGAAGGCGGGTAGATCGAGCGATGGGAAGCGATGTTCGTAGACCTGCCGGTAGGAGAGCTCGTCGAGTATGAGCCAGATGACACGCGAATGCGGGGGAGGCTGGGCAGCAACGTAGTGATGCAGCGGCATGGCTGCGTTGGTGGAGCGAGCCTGCCAGCAGCGCCAGCAGAGGTTGCCGAGAACCAACAGACCGCTGAGGGCGCAGAAGGCGAGCACGGTAGCGGTGAATTCTTGCGCGTGGTCGAATACGCGCTGGAACGAGGGCTTCCAGCAAACCAGGAGTGTTGGGGTGGCAGTGAGACCGGCGAGGAAGACGAGCAGGCTGAGGTGATGTGGCACCCTCCATGGCAAGAGGAGGCCGGACGCCTTTAGCAGGACCCAAGGCAGCAAGAACATGAGCGCTGACCAGAGG
Source organism: uncultured Acidobacteriaceae bacterium (assembly GCA_963744125.1). Taxonomy (GTDB): domain Bacteria; phylum Acidobacteriota; class Terriglobia; order Terriglobales; family Acidobacteriaceae; genus Edaphobacter. Next base: position 484,302 of record CAVUSG010000001.1, read on the forward strand.
AAGAGCCGTGCTCTGCCCGGTTTACGCGCGAGCATAAGAAGGCCCGTGAACAGAATACAGAGGAGCGCAATGCTGATCAGGACCGGATAAAAGACGATGGAGAGTGGGCCATCGAAGTGATAGATAAGTTTATGTGCGGGCTCTACGAGCGGATCGACCAGGGGAAGCGTCAGCAGCATTGCGATGCCGAATGCTACGACTGCGGGATGGGTGAGCTTCATGCGGCTCGCCTGGTGAAGTGGAAGAGGATACGGCGATTGGGCAGGGTGACCTCGCGGAGAATCGTGAAGTGAGGGGCGAAGGCCTCGCGGAAGGCGTCCTCAGTGAGGTGGGCGTAGAGTGCGTCACGGCCCCGGAGCAGCTGCTGGAACATGGAGTCTTGCGGGGGCACCCATTCGAGGATGAGATTTCGGGTGGTGAGCGTGCTGCAGAGAGAGGCGATGTGGGTGAGCGGGATCTGGCTCTGGAGCAGAAGATGATGCAGGACAGCGAGCATCATAACGGTGTCGAAGTGGCCTGAGGCACGGGCGATGAAGGAGTGGGTCTCTCGGTTCTGCCAGCCGGCGGCAGGGGTGGGGTGGGCGAGATCGACGCAGAGGGGAAGGATGTTTTTTCCGGTGTCCTTGAGCGCGGTGCAAAGACGGTCGACAGCCTGCATGTCGGTGTCGATGGCGACGACCTCGGCTCCTGCATCGGCGGCGAGCATGGAGTAGACGCCGGTGTTGCAGCCTACGTCGAGGACGCGTGAAGGTCGAGCCGCGGCCAGGGCGTCGCGGACGAATTCGCGCTTGGCGGCGTGATCTTCCGTGCTGTAGTGGTTGGCAGTGTTGACGTAGTCGGACCAGGTTGAAGACCGCTGCGAGGGTGTGACGCGGCGCATGCGGGAGCGCAGGCCGGAAAGGGTTTTGAGCAGAATCTGGCGGACGATCTCGGGGTCTGCCAGGGTGCGCGGCATGGAGGTGGCGCCGGATGCAGGGGCGGCATCCCTGGAAGCTCGCCGGGAGAGGAGAATGGGCAGAGTGACGGCGGAGAGCGCGGGTTGCTGGAGGCGTTGCGTCCAGGAGAGGGCGGAATAGATCTCCTCTGGCTCGAAGCCGTCGCGACGGCTTAGGGCGACCTGCAAGGGCCAGCCGAGGCGGGTGTGTGCCAGCATGGGGAGGAGAAATGTACGGACGAATTGCCCGTAGGCAAACCAAATGGGCTGCTTAAGGTCGGCGCGCTGAATGGAGAGGACGTCGACAAAGACAGGTTGAACGCCCTGAAACAGGACGTTGAGCGGAGTGGCGTCTTTGAGGATCCACCCTTCTTTGAGGAGGTCGCCGCAGAGATTGAGGGTTAGTTCGGCGGCGGAGAGCCACAGGGCGGGCGTCCACTCCCAGGGATAGGAGGCGAAGGAGACGCGCGGATGCTGGAGCAGCAGAGGCTGCGAATCCTGCTCGGGCGCAGCTTCGAGGACGGTGCTGGAGATGAGGTGACCGGCGGAGACGAGCCGGGAGGCGATGGGGCGGCCGAGAAAGGCAAGCGCATCAGAGGCATAGGCGGGATTGACACGACGATAGGCTCCGTCGGGTCGAATCTCTATGCTGCCTGCGGGATCTCGAAAGGTGCGCTGTGAGGAAGCCGGGCTTTGGTCGTACATTTCAGCTCTGCTCTTCCGGCACCCCGGGCACCTCGTTGTTTGATCTTCGAAAGAGAGCTTTGAGTCTGCTGCGGAAGTAGAAAAGAACGCCAGTGATTACGGCGCTGATGCTCTGGAAAGCGAGGAGCCCGGAGCCCGGATCGACATACGCATGAGCCGTTCGCTGAAGCGAGAAACTGAGGGCGATGACCAGAGCAACGTTTACAGCGAGGTATTTCAACTTGGGAACCATTTTTGCAATCCTTGATAAAGCTCAACTTAGGGAAACCGGGCCGTGAGATGAGATGAACCCGAAATGGATGAAAAAGTTCTTTACGAACTCTATAGATTTTACTAGTGCAAAACTTCTCTTTGAACCTTATCGGCTGGAACCACTGGATAATCTGTGCGCCTTTAGCGTTATTTGCGGGAGCATCCGCGCGTGTACTAGCGTGGGTAGTAACAGAGTACTTCCAAGCCTGTCATCAGGTCTTTGCTCCATCGCAACGTTGGACGTGCTCGGGTGCTGGAGGGTAGGTCCGAATACGACGAGAGGTGGCGTGGTTGATTCCCAGTTTTCCGCCGCGCGGATGTCATACGAGATATGGTTAAGTCTTGAGGCAACTAATCTTGCGGTAACCGGGCTCTGATTGTCATGAGATTACATTTGCAGGGAATTCTTCTCGCTCTGGCGTTTTCGACTGTGGCGGCATCGGCACAGGTGGGGATCTACGGCAACTTCGCTACGGTGCACCTAACCAATAACAATGGCGGTTCCAGCTTCTGGACTTACGGGCCGGGCGCGGGGGTGTACTACGACTTTTTGCACTTCGGCCCCATCCGCATTGGCGGAGATCTGCGCGGCAACCGGCTTTGGGGGAACGAGGAGGATTACTGGAGCGGGCTGGGAGGGGTGCGGCTGGTTGTAAAGCCACCGGTGCTACCCTTCCGGGTGTATGTCCAAGGCTCGGCGGGGGTGGCAGGGGTTAAGGCCTCTGGGAATACCGGCAACCTCTCCAATAGCTATAGCAATAAGTTCCAGTACGATGTGCTTGGCGGCACTGACTTTACGCTGCTTCCGCATGTTGACTGGCGGGTGGTGGAGCTGGGATACGGGAGGATGTCGGGGGTGAGTGGTGGGACGGTGTCTTCTTCGTCTGGGGTGTTCACGCTTAGCTCGGGGATTGTGCTGCGGCTGCCTACTTTCTAGTTGTGGCCGTACGATAGGTTATGCGCGTAGCTCTGTTTGGCGGTACGTTCGATCCTATTCATCGCGGGCATCTTGCGATCGCGGAGGCTGCTGCGGATGCATTTGCGCTGGATAAGGTTTTGTTTGCGCCGGTGGGGCGGCAGCCGCTTAAGGTGGGGGGGACGCCTACGGGGTTTGGGGACCGGTTGGCCATGGTGCGGCTGGCTTGTGAGGGGGATGGGCGGTTTGTGGCCTCGGAGGTGGATGCTCCGCGGGCTGACTGGACGCCGAACTATACGGTAGACACGCTGCAGACGCTGCGGTGGGAGATGCCGGATGCGACGTTGTTCGTGCTGGTGGGGGCGGACAGCTTTCTTGATTTGCCGCGGTGGCGTGAGCCGGAGCGGTTGGTGGAGCTGGCTGAGTGGATTGTGGTCAGCCGGCCGGGTTTTTCTTTGCCGAAATCAGCGCTGCCGGAATGGGTTCATTTGCTGAACGGCGTGCATGAGGATGTCTCGGCTACGTTGCTTCGCGAACGGCTCCGGCTGGGCGAGAGTTGTGGAGATCTGGTGCCGACACGGGTGCTTCGTTATATTCGCGAGCACCATTTGTACTGAACTTGAGCTTTAAGGCCTGGTCCAGGATCTGGTGGGCCATGAGCTGCTTGGTCGTGGCGGGGATTTCGACCTCGGTGTGGGGGGTGAGGAAGATGCCAGCGTTGCGGTCGGAGTCGAAGCCGGGGGCTTTGGGGTCGGCGGAGACGAGGTTGGCTACGATGGCGTCGGCACCTTTGCGGGCGAGCTTGGCGCGGGCGTTTTGTAGGAGGTCGGTGGTCTCGGCGGCGAATCCTATGATGAGGGTGTTGGGGTTGCGGCGGGTGATGGCCTCGGCGAGGATGTCGGCGGTGGGCTGGAGTTCGAGGTGAAGAGCGCCGTTGCGCTTGATCTTTTGGGTGAGTGAGCTGGCGACGGTGAAGTCGCTTACTGCGGCGGCCATGATGACGAGGGTTGCGGCGGGGAGGTGTTCGAGGACTGCCTGGCGCATCTGTTCTGCGGAGGTTACGGGGATGATTTCGCAGTTTTGCGGCGGGGTGAGGGCGGTGGGGGCAGAGATGAGGATGACGCGGGCTCCGCGTTGCTGGGCGGCGGCGGCGAGGGCGTAACCCATGCGGCCGCTGGAGCGGTTGCCGATGAAGCGGACGGGGTCGATGGCTTCGCGGGTGCCGCCGGCGGTGATCAGGATGGTCTGTCCAGTGAGGTCGGCGTGGCGCGGTGCGTGGTCTTCGATAGCCTTGAGGGTGGCGGAGACGATGGTGGGGACCTCGGCGAGGCGGCCGGAGCCGGTCATTCCGCAGGCGAGATAGCCGCTGCCGGGCTCGACGATCTGGACACCGCGGTCGCGGAGGATGGCGAGATTGGCCTGGGTGGCGGGGTGGTTCCACATGTTGACGTTCATCGCGGGGGCGATGATGACGGGGGCGGTGGTGGCGAGGTAGAGGGTGGAGAGGAAGTCGTCGGCGATGCCCTGGGCTAGTTTGGCGAGGGTGGAGGCGGTGGCGGGGGCTATGACGAGGGCGCTGGTGGACTGGGCCTCGGCGATGTGCTCGATGGTGGGGTCTTGCTTGGGGGCTTCGTCGGTACCTCCGAACATGCCGGTGATGACCTGGTGGCCGGAGATGGCGCTGAAGGTGAGGGGGGTGACGAACTGCTGGGCGGAGGCGGTCATGACTACGTGGGGGTCGAGGCCGGCGTCTTGGAGGAGGCGCACGAGGTCGACGGCCTTGTAGGCCGCGATGCCGCCGCAGACTCCTACAGTGACCTTGACTGGTTTTTGCTCCTGCTCGTCCATTTTCCTCTCCTAGACTTCCTACCATCTGATGCTTCTGCGGGTTTGGGTGGTGCTCCCCCCTCCCCCTTGTTTTGCGCAAAATCTTCGAACGAAACGACTTAGGTCCGGACCTCCGTGTTGGCGGAGGTTAGACACGAAAGCCCGGCTGGTGGCCGGGCTGCCTGCTCGTTCTGGGTTAATTATAGATGGTGTGTCAAGGGTTTGGGGGATTTGCTATTCTCTGGACTTCATCTGACGTAGACTTTGCGCATCATGGCTGCCTCCAGTCCAGCGTCGGCCTCGACAGCCGCACCCTCCGAGGGCGCGGGGCTAAACCGCGCCATAGACGGCACGCTGGGGCTGGCTAAATCCTGGGTTGGCCAGTTGACCGGCTTCATCGTTACGTTCACTGCCGCGATCGTAGCGTTCGAGAAGCTGCCTGAACCTTTCAGGAGCGCTCCACTCTGGCAGCGAATCGCCCTTCTCTCTGCTCTTCCTGTGCTCGCGCTGGTTTTCAACACGATTCCAGAGCTGGTGGAACGGGCGCGGAGGGAACGGCTTACCGAGATCACCGGCCAGCTTCAGGCAGGCTACTTCCAGCTTTCGCCGCGCGAGGATGAGGCTTCCTTCGCTCGAGCCGATGGAATGCACGAGGAGGTTCTGCGTTGGGTCGGACAGCGCAGTGGTCCCGTGCTCTATTTGACCGGGCTCTCGGGGTCGGGCAAGAGTTCGCTGCTGGCAGCGTGGGTTCTGCCTAAGTTGGTGCAGCATGACACGCTGGTCATTCGTCTGCGCGGTTATCAGGATCCCATTGCGGAGCTTGAACGGGAGTTGCTGCGGCCGGGAGTTATCTGGCAGAAGCCGACGGCGGAGGCGGGCGACCTGCGGGCGCTGCTTGAGCGCGCGTGCCGGTATGTTCGTCCGAAGCGGCTGCTGGTGGTGCTCGACCAGTTTGAGGAGTTCGTCATTCTGCAGGATGCGAAGAAGCAGAAGACATTTGAGGAGTTAATGTCCGGCCTGAGGTCGCAGCCGGTCGCTGATCTGACTTTTCTCCTGGTCTTCCGCAGCGACTACATTGGGCTGATTGAGAAGCTTGCGCTTCCTCCGCTCAACCAGGGCACCAATTGGAAGGAGGTTCCGCCGTTTACGGAGAGCGCGGCGCGTGACTTCGTGCGCGGGTCCGGGTTGCAGGTTGGCGATGAGTTGCTGCGTGATGTGCTGCGCGAAGCCGCCGAGATTGAGCAGACCAAGGGCATCATACGGCCGGTCACCATCAATCTTTGCGGGCTGGTGCTGGGACGGTTCGCCACGGGGCTGCCTCGCGGCTTCCGGCCGGGCGGATTAGTCCGCGGGTTTCTGCGTGAGTCGATCTTTCTGCCACCTATCCGCGATATTGCTCCGGTGCTGGTTCCTCATCTGATAACCGGCTACGTCACGAAGCGGCCGCGCAGCATCGCGGAGCTGGCGACCGCGACCGCGATTGATCCGGCGGTAGTTCGGGGATGCTTGCGTACGCTGGGCCAGAATGACCGTGCCATTGTGCGGCCGCTGGACGCGGATCAGCAGACATGGGAGATCTCGCATGACTTCCTTGTTCCGTTGCTGGATTCGATTGTGGCGCGTTGGAGGGTCTCCTTCGGGCGAAGGCTTCGCACGTGGTTGCCGTGGATCGCGGCGATAGCGATGGTTGTGGTGGTGATTGTGGCGACGAGCTGGAGAAGAAATCCCATTCTGGATTTAGAGGACCAGGGATGGAGGGTCTACCAAACCGACAACGCCTTAGAGCTGGGTTTTAATGGGGCGGCTGTGCCGCGACAGAGCGTGAAGACGTTGCAGCGCACCTCGCAACCTTTGCATGTTTCGTTAAGCGGCCTCGATACCGTTAGCAGCCTTTCTGAATGGGCCACTCTGAAGAACCTGACCACGCTCAACCTTGGCTACTCCCAAGTCATTGACGTTTCGCCGCTGAAGGACCTCAAGAACCTGACCACGCTCGACCTTAGATTCACCCCAGTCTTCGACGTGTCACCGCTGAAGGATCTCAGGAGCCTGACCACGCTCGACCTTGGCGGCACCCAGCTCCGCGACGTATCGGCGCTGAAGGACCTCATGAACCTGACCACGCTCAACCTTAGCGCCACCCATGTTCAGGACGTGTCGCCGCTGAAGGACCTCAGGAACCTGACCACGCTCGACCTTAGCGGCAGCCTTGGCGGCAGCCCGCTCCGTGACGTTTCGCCGTTGAAGGACCTCCAGAACTTGACCACGCTCAACCTTGACCACACCCATGTTCAGGACGTATCGCCGCTGAAGGACCTCAGGAACTTGACCCTGCTCGACCTTAGCTACACCAAAGTGAGCGACGTGTCGGCGCTGAAGGACCTCAGGAACCTGACCACGCTCGACCTTAGCGACACCCAAGTTCACGACGTGTCGCCGCTGAAGGACCTCATGAACCTGACTACGCTCGAACTTGAGGACGACAAGGTAAGCGACGTTTCGCCGCTGAAGGATCTCAAGAACCTGACCAAGCTCGAACTTGGCGGGACTAAAGTGAACGACGTGTCGGCGCTGAAAAACCTCAGGAACCTGACCGAGCTTACCCTTAGAAGGACACAAGTAAGCGACGTGTTGCCACTGAAAGACCTCAACAACTTGACCTCGCTCGACCTTAGCGACACCCAAGTTCGCGATGTATCGCCGCTGAAGGACCTCAGGAACTTGACCACGCTCGACCTTAGCTACACCAAAGTGAGCGACGTGTCGGCGCTGAAAGACCTCATGAACCTGACCACGCTCAACCTTAGCGACACCCAAGTTCACGACGTGTCGCCGCTGAAGGACCTCATGAACCTGACTACGCTCGAACTTGAGGACGACAAGGTAAGCGACGTTTCGCCGCTGAAGGATCTCAAGAACCTGACCAAGCTCGAACTTGGCGGGACTAAAGTGAACGACGTGTCGGCGCTGAAAAACCTCAGGAACCTGACCACGCTCGACCTTACCGGCACCAAAGTCAGTAACGTGTCGCCGCTAAAGGATCTCAAGAAGCTGCAAATCATAGGGCCGTAGAGGTCGAGGCACCTGTAACCCATGTCTCAGAAGCGAGACCCTTCGACAAGCTCAGGGCTGGCTATTGGGCACCCGGATTTTGTGGTGGGCTTGTGACTGAGCTATTCGGCGGCTTTGGTTGCGAGGTTTTGTACTACGGCGATGTTTTGGAGTAGGTCGTCGGGTATGCCGTGACGTTGTTGGAGGTAGGCGGGGGTGTTCCAGGAGATCCAGACTTTGCCGGCGGTGTCCTGTGAGACGAGGAGTTTGAGCGGGAGATCGATGGCGATGCAGGGGGCGGCGAGCATGAGGGGTGTGCCGGCTTTGGGGCTGCCGAAGATGAGGAGCTTGGTGGGGGGCATCTTGAGGCCGACCTTTTCGGCTTCGCCGCTGTGGTCGATGAGGGCGAAGAGAGTGACGCCCTTGGACTGCAGGATGGCTTTGAGCTTGTCGACGGTTTCGTCTACGGAGTGATTGCTGGGGATGGCGGTGATGCCTTTGGCTGTGTTGTCTTTGGCTGGGCTTTCGTTGTCTGGGCTGAGGGTCATGGTTGTCTCCTTAGTAGTTGCGGGCTGCGCGTGTGCCGAGCTTCGGATGGAGATGAGGTAGATGGTCATCGCGAGGCCGACCAGTGCGAGGATATATGTGAATGCGACGGCCACCTTGGTGGGGTGGGAGTGGGATGTTTCGCCGCGATCGAGTTCGCGGACGAGATGGAGATGGTGAGTGCCGGCGTAGATATTGACGACTACGCCGAGTGCGATGAGGGCGGTGCCGAACCAGATTGACAATCCGTAAGACTGTGCCGCGCGGGCGGCCTCAATAATTTGGAGTTGCTGGAGGAAGAGTCCGAAGCGCGCGACTACGAAGCCGAAGCCCATGAGTGCGAGGCCGGTGCGAATCCACGCGAGGAGGGTTCGCTCGGCGGCGAGGTAGTCGGAGAGAGCGGCTTTTGGTTGGGCTGCTGGGGTGTTCATGCGCTTATCTCATGGCAGGCGTGCGGGTGCGAGGCCGAGGATGAAGGCGGTTCGTAGTGCGGCGGTGGTCGGGTCGGGGTGGTCCTCGGTGAGCGCTATGCCGGTGAAGTGGCGGTAGGTGTTCGGCTGACCTGACGCGACTTGCACGAACTCGACGGACTGCGGTTCGTCGGGGATGCGTGCGCCGAACCAGTGGGGGTCTGGGCGTTGGGACCAGGTGACGAGTGCGAGGATTGCGCCGGCTGGATATGCCGGACTGTTCGCACTGCTTGCCTGCGTGGCTGCTTCGTTGCCGTAGAGCGTTGCGGTGGTGTGGGTCTTCGGATCTACGTACATGGTGATGGCGTTCCAGGTGAGTGGCTGCCAGGGCAGGCTTGCAGCGAGCGCGGCGATGTTATTCACTACATCGACGCGATTGATTTTGGCTAAGGTGATGGGGAGCGTGTAGACGTAGTCGTTGGGGCGCATGGGCTGGTGGCAGCCGGTGCACTCGTTGACGAAGTGGGCGTCTTCGCCGTAGGGCTTGAGGTCGAGGCCGCGCCAACGGCCGAAGCCCCAGCCCTGAGTGTTCTTGTAGAGAGTGGCGTTCTTCACCATTAGCTCTACCTGTATGAAGTTGCCGGGGCGGACCAGACCGTCGGGGCTGATCACTTGCTGCCAGGCGATTTTGGCGAAGCGGGTTCCGTCGGGCCAGGGGGAGATGTTGCCGGATTGCGCGGCCTTTACTGCGACGTCGTTGCCGAGGATGAAGCGGAAGGTGTTGTTGTCGCCGCGATCGGTTGTGCTGATGGGCTTCCACGTTTTGAAGGTTGGATCGAAGGCTGGTCCGTTTAGCTCCGGCTGTACAGACGAGAGAGAGATGGGGGGTTCGGTCGGGACGGCTGCGGCTGCGTTTGTATCGGCCGGGGGTGGAGGTGTGGCCCATGGGGCTAGGTATGTCTTCAGGGCGGTGAGCTCGGCGGGAGTTACGCGGGCCTCGGGATGGAGGAGGGTGAACTGCGGCAGGGGCATGGCTCCGAGCTGGATCATGCTGGCGGCTTCGAAGAGCGTGGCTCGCTGCGCGGCTGCGGGTTTGGCCCCGATGGTGGAGAAGTTGAGATGCTGGCGCGCGGTGAGGATGTCGTTGCGGACGAGCCAGTAGCCGGGGACGATTTCGTCGAACCATGAGAGGCGGCGCTGGTCGGAGTGGCAGCTATAGCAATCCTTGTTGAGGATGCTTCTGATCTCGGGCGGCGCCTGGATCTCGGCGGTTGCTGGTTGGGAGGGGATGCCTGGTCGTACGAGTTGCAGAAGCGCGAATGCTGCAACGCCCGCAACGGCGAGCTTGACTATGGTCCTCATTACCTTCTCCGTCTCTTTGCTGCGCGTGGATGCCGATTACGATGACTGCGGGATTTTCGTTTGTCTACGCCTACGTCGATCGCGGGGGAACATTTGGCCGTACCGTAGATTGTGCAACAAGAAGATGAACGTGTCACGACGGTACTTGATTTATCTGGAGCAGATTCGGCTGCTGAGAGATACGATGCATTGTGTTTAGCGGAGGTTTTTAGATGATGATGAAGTTGGGGTTGATGGTGCTGTTTTCGGCCGGGATGGCGATGGCTTCGGTGGGGGCTAAGCCGGATTTTGGGGCGAATGTTCTGGTGTTCGATTCGTCGATGCCGGCGGCGGAGATTCAGCGCGAGATCGACAGGGTGTATGCGGCGCAGCAGAAGAACGAGTTTGGTGCGGAGCGGGATGCGTTGCTGTTTCTGCCGGGGGAGTACAGGGTGGATGTTCCGGTGGGGTTCTATACGGAGGTGATGGGGCTGGGGGCGTCGCCGGATAGCGTGCATATCTCGGGGAATGTGCATTGCGATGCGGCGCGCGGGAACAATAATGCTACGACGACTTTCTGGCGGGGCATTGAGGGGCTTTCGGTGACGCCGGAGGGAGGTTCGATGCAGTGGGCGGTGTCGCAGGCGGTGCCGTTCCGGCGGATGCATGTGCGCGGCGATATGGTGCTGCACCAGAAGGGCGGGTGGGCGAGCGGCGGGTGGATGTCTGACTCGCTGATTGACGGCAATGTGGGCTCGGGGACGCAGCAACAGTGGATCTCGCGGAATAGCGAGTGGGGGAGCTGGACGGGATCGAACTGGAACATGGTGTTTGTCGGCGTGCCGAAGCCGCCGGTGGGTGAGTGGCCTTCGCCGCCGTATACGAAGATTGCTGTGACTCCGGTGGTTCGGGAGAAGCCGTTCTTGCAGGTGGATGCTGCGGGGAACTACAGTGTGCGCGTTCCGGCGCTGCGTCGGGATAGCGAGGGGATTACGTGGCGTGGGGGTTCGACGGCGGGTGAGTCGATCGCTTTGAGTAAGTTTTATATTGCGATGCCGAAGGTTGATTCGGCGGCGACTATTAATGCGGAGTTGGCTAAGGGGAAGAATCTGCTGTTGACGCCGGGGATCTATGAGCTGACCGATGCCATTCGCGTGACGCGGCCGAATACTGTGGTCCTGGGGATGGGGTTCGCTACGCTGAAGCCGGTTAATGGGACGGCAGCGATGACGACGGCGGATGTGGATGGCGTGATCATTGCCGGACTGCTGTTTGATGCCGGAGTTGCGAAGTCGCCGGTGCTGCTGGAGGTGGGGCCAGTGGGGAGCAGGGCGCGGCATGCGAAGAATCCTATCTCGCTGCATGATGTTTTCTTTCGCGTTGGTGGTGCGGGGGTGGGGAGTGTTGGGGTGAATTTGAGGATCAATAGTAGCGATACGATCGTCGACCATACTTGGATATGGCGGGCGGATCATGGCGCTGGGGTTGGGTGGGATAAGAATTTGAGCGCGAATGGGTTGGTGGTGAATGGCGATAATGTCACGGCGTATGGACTGTTCGTCGAGCATCAGCAGGAGTTTCAGGTGTTGTGGAATGGGAATGGCGGCCGGAGTTATTTTTATCAGTCGGAGATTCCATACGATCCTCCGACGCAGGCCAGCTATACGAGTGGGCCGGGAGTGAATGGGTGGGCTTCGTACAAGGTGGCGGATGGGGTGACGAGTCATGAGGCGTGGGGGTTGGGGATTTATAGCGTGTTTCGGCAGCCGGATGTGGTGCTGAGCCGGGCGATTGAGGTTCCTGTGAAGCCGGGTGTGAGATTTCACGACATGATTACGGTGGCGCTGGGGGATAAGGGTGAGATCAGTAATGTGATCAATGGCCGGGGCGGGGCTACGGCGATAAAACCTCGTGTAACTCCTAAAGTTACAAATTATCCGTAGCTAGTTCGGGATCATTACGAATCTTTCTATGGCGACTCTTCGTCCGTTAGTTGCGTGCAGGGGGTTGGAGACAAGGGTGACGGTGATGGCGTCGAATTTTGTTATGGTGGCGGATTTTGGGAAGGAGAAGATGAGCGTCTCGTCGGTCGGCGATGTAACGCCGGAAGGTTGGGCGGGGGTGACGAGCTTAATGCCGAGATTCTGCGAGCGCTTTGTTTGCGAGTCGGTGAGGGTGAGGGCCACGGCGAGTGCGCCGAGGGTGGGGTCGTTGCGGAAGACGACCTGCATCTCGCGGCAGCAGGTGATGTCGATGGGGCTGGCGAGGTATTGATGCGCGTCCATGAGCAGCGGGAAGCGGTCGGTGGAGCGGACGTTGGCTTTGAGGGGATCGGCGTGCGTGGTTTGGGCGTTGGGGCCGGGGGTTTCGCCGGGGATCTTGAAGTACCAGTAGGGGCCGTAGAAGGGGATGATCCATGCTTTGCCGGTGCCGGGGGCCGATGGATCGATGTTGACGGGCGGCGAGGGGATGACCTTTTCGGGCTTCTTGAGCGGCCATAGGACGATGGTCTGGTAGCCCGTGGAGGGGCGATTGGTTGTGGCTATGGGGTTTTTGGGGCCGGAGTCGTGATGGACTCCTGCCCAGCCGAGGTAGCGGTCGTGCCAGATGTTGGCGGAGAGAGATAGTGCGAGGAAGGTGCATAGGAGGGCAGTGGCGACGAGGGAGTACGGGTTTGTTGCTGGTTGTTTGTTGCTGGTTGTTGGTTGAGCTGCCTTTATCTGCAGGGTAACGACGAGGGTCCAGATTGCGAGAAGGAGGGTTACGAGTTCGATCTCTTTTTGTGTGGCGGCGGCGAAGGCTGTGTAGAGGCAGAGGGAGAGGGCTAGCGGTAGCCAGGAGGATGGGGAGATTTGGATCTCGGTGGTGAAGAGGTTGGGTTGCGGCTTGATGGGTTCGGTGGGGTTGGTGGTGGCTGCTGTCTGGCGGTGGATGCTGATGGCTATGAGTGTGGCGGAGATGATGGCTATGAGCGGGGCAAGTGGCGATCCTTGATGGAGGAATAGAGCAATGGTGGGGAGGAAGACCCAGCCGCGGAGTCCGATGAGTGATAGGGTGCGGAGTTGGTCGCGCTCGCCGGTGGGGAGCATCATCCATGTGCCGAAGATGCCGGCGATGCAGGCGACGATGATGAAGATGATGGGGGCGGCAAGACGCGTGGTGAGGGAGAGGGTGTGGGATGGGGGCTTGCAGATTAAGTAGCAGACGACGAATGCTGTGTTGAGGCCTGTGGCGAGTGCGTACCAGCCGCGGCGGCGAGTCTTTTGATCTTCTCGATCATCTTTGGCTCGCTCTGCTGTGGTGATGTTGAGCATTGAATGTGCCCTGCGTGGTTGCTCAGGCGGCGAGAGAGCCGGGGTGGTGGCGGCGCGCTGGAGGAAGTGCGCAGATGAGAGCTGCCCAGAGACTGAGCGCCACGGGAATGCAGAGGGCGGCGAGATGCGCGTTGAAGTTTTCGCGCGAGACGTTGCGCAGGTCGACGCCGTAGTGGCTCATATGCTGACCGATGATGGTTACAAATAAGACGTTGAAGCTGATGGAGAGGCTGGCCATGAGACGGATGGTCGAGGTGCGAGTGTGTTTCTGCGAGATGAGGTAGACGAAGAAGCCGAGGGCGATGAAGAGTGTGGCAGGAGCGATTCCCGCGACAAAGCCGAGGCCGGTTGAGAAGGGGAGATCGTTGGGGGTGAAGTGATCTGCGAGATTTTGGGCTGGTGCGCTGTGTACGAGGGCGGGCCATAACGTGGGGTAGAGGACGCTCCAGGCGGCGGAGAAGAAGAGTGGCGCGAGGTAGGCGCGGGTGCGGGTGGAGAGAGTGATTGCGATGGAGGCGAGTGTCTGGCGCCAGTACCAGGCGGTGGAGCGGCCGGCGTGGAGCTCCTCAAGGAGATCGCCGGAGAGGGATTCGTTGCGGGCGCCGAGGGTGAGGTGGTCGAGCATCCAGGTGGCGAGGGCTGCCGATGTGAGTTTCATGCGCGCTCCTTCCCGAGAGATGGGAGTGACTGCCATAGTTTGGTGAGGACTCGGCGGGTCTCGTGGACGGCGCGCAGACCTTGGCGGGTGACGCGGAAGTAGCGCTTGGCGCGGCCGCCACGCTCAGGGGTGGATTCACCGAGGTAAGAGGCGACGAAGCCCTTGGCCTCGAGGCGGTCGAGCGCGGCGTAGACGCTGCCGACGGGGACGTCGCGGCCACGTTGCTCCGCGAGCTCTCTGGAGAGCGGGACGCCGTAGGCTTCGTCTCCGAGTCGGAGGATGGTGAGGAGAAGGGTGAGTTCGAACTCGCCGAGATAGGTGTGCTCGCCCATATCTTCAATATATGCGAAGAAATTGTGATTGCGCAATGTCTTGGTAGCGTCTGGGGCGGTCGCGGACTGGTAGAAGCACTAGTAGACGCACTCTGGAGGCGGCTTTCAACTTGTGTGAACGGTATTATGGGTAACTACGGCCGTGTGGTCTACGGCGTACTGGACGACTGCGCGGTTTTTGGAGGACGACAATGAAGATCAGCAATATTCTTTGCGGCTTGATTCTGGCGGGAATGGTAGCTCCGGCGATCGGTCAACAGTCGGGGTCGGGTTCGCTGATTAACATTCAGGTCTCGCAGAACATTCCAACGGTGAATTACTGGACGCGGGGATCGACTAATGTCGGGTTTGTTGGGACGGCGTTGCTTCCGCGTGCGACCGGCCAGGCAAAGGTAGGAGCCCAGAAGGGCAGTTTGCAGATCCAGGGAGATTTCAAGGGGCTTGATTCGCCTACGAATTTTGGCCCTGAATACCTGGTCTACGTGTTGTGGGCGATTACGCCGGAGGGCCGCGCGACCAACCTGGGACAAATGATGGTCAACAATCAGAAAAGCAAGGTCGATGTGACCACCAAGCTGCAGACGTTCGGCATGATGGTGACGGCGGAGCCTTATTTTGCAGTGAGCTTTCCCAGCCAGAAGGTTGTGCTTGCCAACACCGTTTTGAGCGACACGAAGGGTGCGGTCGCGGAGGTGAATGCAAACATGGAACTGCTCCAGCGTGGAACGTATTCTGACCCGAGCTTTCAGGGCTATGCCATGCAGCCTAATGTTCCCCTGGACCTATATCAGGCGCAGAACGCCGTGAGGATCGCCAAGCTGGAGGGAGCTGAAAAGTACGCTCCCGACGCCCTGGCCAAGGCCCAGGCGGCTCTGACGCAGGCGGAGACTTACCAGGCTCATAAGCAGAAGAACTCTGTTCCGACGGTTGCTCGACAGGCGGTGCAAGCGGCTGAAGATGCCCGCTCCATCGCCGTGAAGAGAGAACAGCAGGACAAGATCGCAGCCCAGCAACTGGCATCGCAGCAAGCGCAGCAGGCGGCCCAGGCAGCGCAGGAAAAGGCGCAGGCTCAGGCGGCGCAGGAAAAGGCGCTTGCGGCAGAACAAAGGGCGGCGGCAGAGATAGCTGCGGCTAAGGCAGCCCAGGCTCAGGCCGCAACCCAGGCGGCTGCAGATGCAGCGCAGGCACAGGCTCAGAGGGCCCAGGCGGATGCTACGAAGGCGCTTGCGGAGAAAGAAGCTCTGCGTGAACGGCTACTGGCGCAGTTCAATCGTGTGCTGCCAACAACGGATACGCCTCGCGGCCTCGTGGTGAATATGGGGGATGTACTTTTCAACACGGGCAAGGCGGACTTGCAGCCACCTGCGCAGATCGCACTGGCCCGGCTGGCGGGTATTCTGTCGAATTACCCTTCGCTGCGACTCTCGATTGAGGGCTACACCGACAGCACGGGGGGCGCCGACCTGAACCAGAAACTCTCAGAGAAGCGAGCCGACGCCGTGCAGACTTATCTTGCCGGCCAGGCATTGCCGCTCGACTCGATGACTGCGACGGGACTTGGCGATGCTGACCCTGTAGCGGACAATACGACTGCGGCAGGCCGGCAGAAGAACCGTCGCGTGGAGATTGTCATCTCCGGCGAGGTCATCGGTTCCAAGATCGGGCAGTAGCTGGCAGTAGCTATCCGACTATGCGGAAGTCTTCCTGCTCTGGCTCGTGTGGGTCGTCCCACCCTCCGGGCGGGACGAGATCCTGGCAGGCTTCCTTGGGGCCCCAGGTCTGGGGTTCGTAGATGTGGACCGGGGTGTTTGCCTTGAGGACCGGGTCGACGATACGCCACGCCTCCTCGACGTAATCCTGGCGTGCGAACAAGGTTTCGTCGCCGGCCATCGCATCGGTGAGAACGCGTTCATATGCCTCCATCTCAGTGGGGCGTGGATGGTGGCTGGCGACAAGTTCTACTGCGCTTGCGGGGGCCGGTCCCGGTGGGGGATGTGACCGAGACTGCCAACGCAACCGTGTTCTCAGGGCTGATACGGAAACGCAAATAGTTCTGCGGTGTGTCGGGTTCGGTAATGTTGGTTTGGGGGGGCTTGCGAAAGCGAGCCATCACCTCCGTGCAGGTGATAGGTAGATTTTTTCCCGCGCGAATGTAGAAGGGCACGCCGTCCCAGCGCCAGGATTTGATCTCCAGCTTTAGAGCGGCGAAGGTCTCAACCTGCGAGTTGGGTGCGACGCCCTTCTCGTCGAGATAGCCGCGAAATTGTCCGCGGACGAGATTCTTCGGATCGATGGCAGGGATCTCTCTGAGGACTTTTACCTTTTCATTGCGGATGGACTCGCTGTCTGTTCCTGCGGAGCATTCCATCGCTAGATTGCACATCACCTGAAAGATGTGGTTCTGGATGACGTCGCGAATGGCGCCTGTCTGGTCGTAAAAAGCACCGCGGCCCTGGATGCCGAAGTTCTCCGCCATGTTGATCTGGACGCTCTCGATGTAGTCACGGTTCCAGAGTGGCTCGAGGATGGTGTTCTGGAAGCGGAAGGAGACCATGTTGTGGACAGGTTCCTTGGCGAGGTAGTGGTCGATGCGGAAGATGGACGACTCGGGGAACGCGGAGAGCAGGATTCGGTTGAGCTCCTGCGCGGAGGCGAGGTCGTGGCCGAATGGCTTCTCGACGATCATGCGTGCGCCTTTGGCGGAGCCTGAGGCTACGAGTTGCTCCACGACTTTTTCGAAGAGCGATGGCGGGATGGCGAGGTAGTGCGCGGGGCAGTGGGAGTCGCCGAGCGCGGTGCGCAGCGCGGTGAAGGTGGCGGGGTCGGCGTAGTCGCCGTCGACGTAGCGGAGGAGTGAGCTGAGCTTCTCCCACGCGGGCTGATCGAGGCCTCCGTGCTGTTCGAGCGAGTCTTTAGCGCGGGCTTTGAGTTGGTCGAGGTTCCATCCGGCTTTGGCGACGCCGACGACGGGGACATTGAGGGTTCCGCGCTTGATCATCGCCTGGAGGGCGGGAAAGATCTTTTTGTAGGCGAGGTCGCCGGTGGCGCCGAAGAAGACGAGGGCGTCGGAGTGAGGCTGAGGCATATTTCAAATCTCCATTGGTTAAGCTTATCAGATTATTTTGTAGCGGGCTTTTCGAGATGGCCGCCGAACTCGTAGCGCATCGCGGATAGAAGTTGGTCGGAGTAGTCTGCCTGGCCGCGCGAGCTGAATCTCTCGTAGAGCGCGGTGGTGAGGACTGGGGCAGGGACGCCTTCGTCGATAGCGGCTTTGACAGTCCAGCGGCCTTCGCCTGAGTCCGAGACTCGGCCGCCGAATTTGCTGAGTGCGGGATCCTGCGCGAGCGCGGAGGCGGTGAGGTCGAGGAGCCATGACGCGATGACGGAGCCGCGGCGCCAGACCTCGGCGACGTCGGGGAGGTTGAAGTCGTACTGGTAGTGTTCGGGGTCGCGGAGCGGTGTGGTCTCGGCGTCGATCTCGCCGGTTTGTTTGCCGATGTTGGCAGCTTTGAGAACGGCGAGGCCTTCGGCGTAGGCGGCCATGATGCCGTACTCGATTCCGTTGTGGACCATCTTGACGAAGTGGCCGCCGCCGCTGTCGCCGCAGTGGAGGTAGCCTTGTACGGCGGTGCCGGTATCGTTCTCGCGGCCAGGCGTGGGGGGAATGTCACCGATGCCGGGGGCGATGGTTTTGAAGATCGGGTCGAGGTGTTCGACTGCGGCTTTGGGACCGCCGATCATCATGCAGTATCCACGCTCGAGTCCCCAGACGCCGCCGCTGGTGCCGACGTCGACGTAGTGAATGCCTTTGGGGGCGAGATCTTTGGCGCGGCGGATGTCGTCGATGTAGTAGGAGTTGCCGCCGTCGATAAGGATGTCGCCGGGTTCGAGATGCGGGGCGAGCTCCGCGATGGCGTGCTCGACGACGCCAGCGGGAATCATCAGCCAGATGGCGCGGGGTTTGGAGAGCTTGGCGGCGAGGTCAGACGCTGAGGAGGAGCCGGTGACGTTGTTTTCTTTGGCGAGGTCCGCGACTATTTGTGGCGTCCTGTCCCAGACGACGCATTCGTGGCCGGATTTTATGAGCCGGCGGACCATGTTCGATCCCATTCTTCCGAGTCCAACCATTCCGAGTTGCATAGAGCTCCTTTAGATAGTTCGCAGCTATGGTGAGATTACTCTTTTTGGAATTGATGACATCCGTCGCGATGCAGTACGCCTAACCGACATTCTGTAACGCAATCTTAATCTTTATTAGATGCAATACGCCGTAATGTAGTTAGACCTGCCTCCATGAACGTCCTTGTGATTGAAGACGATAAGAGGATCGCGTCGCTTGTGGAACGCGCCCTGATCGGCGATGGGCATTGCGTTACGCTGTGCCACAACGGCCGCGACGGCGCCGATATGCTGCTGGCGACGAAGTACGACGCAGCGCTGCTCGACCTTCTGCTGCCGGGGATGGATGGGCTGGAGGTGCTGGAACGGGTCCGCGGCAGACACTGCAAGACGCCGGTGCTGATGCTGACGGCGGTGGATACGGTGCCGAAGATCCTGCAGGCGTTTGATCTTGGGGCGGACGATTACCTGGTAAAACCATTCATTCTCGAGATTTTGCTGGCGCGGGTAAGCGCGATTGCGCGGCGTGTCTCGCTTCCGGACCAGACACCGGTGAGCGCTGCGGGCGTAACGCTGGATCGGCGGAGGCGGGTTGCGGTGCGGGATGGGAGAGACATACCGCTTACGCGCAAGCAGTTCGAGTTGCTGGAGGCGCTGATGCGACGCAGCGGTTTAATCACCTCGCGCGAGGAGCTCATCGAGGCCGGATGGGGTTGCGTCGCGGACGTGAAGGAGAACACGCTGGATGTCTACATTCACGGCCTGCGGGCGAAGCTGGACGACCACTCCGACGCCGACCATCACCTTATCCGCACCGTCCACGGTGCGGGTTACATGTTCGTGGCCTCATGAGGCCGATTCCGATGATGCGTTCGCTCTCAGTCCGCGCGAAGCTGATGCTGCTGTATCTGGTAGTGACGTTTGCGGGGCTTGTGCTGTTTGGGCTCATCTCGTTCGGGGCTCTGCAATACGCGCTGTTGCAGGGCAAGAAGACACATCTGCAGGGTCGCGAAGACCGGTTGATTGCGCTGCTGAACGATAACCAGAGGATGGGCGTTACGCTGCCGTTGGACGAGCAGCTACGCAACTATGCGCTGGTGACGCACGAGGGCAACCTGTTCCGCATGCTGAACGCCGATGGCACGCCGGTGTATCCGCGTGAGACACCGAGCTCCGATCCGCTGTCTGCGTCGTCGACGTCCCAGTCGTGCGCCAACCCTGTCTACACGACCGTTCAGTTCGAGCGCCAACCGGTTCTGGTGCTGTGCCACATGATTCCGCTCCATGGCAAACTTGTGCGACTGTACCTTGGCGGCTCCACGGAAGAGCAGCTGGATATCCTGCGAATCTATCGCAATACGCTGCTGCTGCTGATGCCGGTGCTGATCCTGCTCTCCACTGCCTGCGGCTATTTATTGAGCCGCCATGCGTTGAAGCCGGTTGACCGCATGACGCGCGCGGCGCTGGGCATCGGGATCGGCAATCTCTCTGAGCGGCTGCCTGTTCCGGCGGCGCGGGACGAGGTGCAGCACCTGGCGGTGGCGTGGAACCAGTTGCTGGCGCGGCTGGAGGCGGCGGTGTCGCGGCTGACGCGCTTCTCGGCCGATGCGTCGCACGATCTGCGCACTTCGATCACGGTGATGTTGGCTACAGCGCAACTTTCGCTGCACCGCGCCCACTGCTCGGAGAGCGAGTACCGCGAGGATATTGGCAAGATTGTGACCGAGTGCCGCAGCGCTGCGACGCTTCTCGACGCGCTGCTCTCGCTGGCACGCAGCGATAACTTCATCCATGAGGCTGCGTTCAAGCCGATCGACCTCTGCACCCTGGTGGTCAACGGCTGCCGCCGCGTGGAGGACCTCGCCGAGTCGAGCGATATCCTGCTCGACTGGCGGCTGCCCAAGGAGCCTGTTCACATCGAAGGGGATGACCTGCTGATTCAGCGGCTACTGGGCATTCTGCTGGAGAACGCGATCCGGTACACGCCGGAGCAGGGAGAGATTCGCGCAGAGGTGACGGTGACTGCGACCGAAGCGATTGTCACCGTGCGCGATACGGGCATCGGTATGTCGGAGGATGTGCGGCAGCAGGTCTTCGACCGCTTCTACCAGGCCGATCTTCGTGAACGAAAGACGCAGGCCGGCAGCGGGCTGGGGCTGTCTATTGCGCGATGGATTGCAGATGCACACCGCGCGGATTTGACGGTGGAGAGCACTCCCCTTAAAGGCTCCATATTTCAGATTAAATTTCCGGTTCCTGCGGCTCCTTACTCGACGGAGCCAAAGGAACAAGCGGTCGGTTAGTCTTTGCGCGCGATTTACCGTTCGCTGAAATCCTTAAATCCACCTTATAAAAATACTAGGTTTTCCTCAGGACAACCCCGCCTGACTCATGGTGAGTTGAAGATGACGCCTCGCTTAATGTTCCCGTAATAGCCTATAAAATCAGCATCTTTGACTCGTTTCATCTGACCCCGACCAAGATACGCCAAGGCAATTACGCTGGCAGAACCGCAGATGTAACACTCCCTTCACGTGCGGCCTCTAGGTTTGCAGGACTACTTCCTATCGCAAACAGTCTTTGGAGGCTCTCGTGAAACATCATGTAACTGTCCGTGTTCGTAATTTCATAAAATTCAGCTTGTTCATGTTTCTCTTCGCCGTAGGTTCGGTGTTGCACGCGCAGCAGACCGGCACTCTCACCGGCACGGTCCAGGACCCGCGCGGTGCGGCCCTGCCGAGCGCGTCGGTGACGGTGAAGAACGATTCTTCCAGCGTGACGCGGCAGCGACGACGGATGCGCAGGGACGGTTTACGGTATCCAATCTGCCGGCTGGCAAATACACGATGCAGGTGACGGCGGCGGGCTTCGAAGTGACGAATAAGACCGGAGTGCAGGTGACCGCGGGCCAGCCGCAGGATGTGACGATTGCGCTGACCCTGGGGAACGTGGCGCAGCAGGTGACGGTGGAGGCGGCATCGTCCGGCTCGATCGCGTCGGCACTGGCTCCGATGGATGCGCTGCTGGAGGCGCGGTCGCCTCGCACTGAGATCTCGTTGGCTTATATCCAGAACTTTACGTCGCCGGTGGCGGACTTCGGCGAACTGGTGGCGATGTCGCCGAGCGCGGTGACGACGAGCAACGATGGAGTTGGACTGGGACAGAGCAAGACCAGCTTCCGCGGATTTCCCGACGGCGACTTCGACATCGACTACGACGGCGTTCCGTTCTATGACACGAATACGCCGTCGCATCACTCGTGGGCGTTCTTTCCCGCGCAGTGGGTTGGCAGCATCGATTTCGACCGGAGCCCGGGTACTGCGTCCACGATTGGGCCTACGCCGTTCGGTGGTTCGATCCATCTGTTCTCCAAAGATGTGTCGCCGGAGCAGAATATCCGCGGTGGCTTCTCCTACGGCTCCTTCAACACGTTCCTGTATGACGGCCAGTACGACTCGGGCAGCTTCGGCGGAGTTCAGAAGAAAGCCAATGTGCTGATCGACGTGCAGCATATGAACTCCGATGGCTACCAGACGCTGAATGACAACACGCGCAACGCCGGGTCCATCAAGGTGCAGTACAAGGTGTCTCCCGCACACGGTGATCACGGGCTTCAGCGGCGTGGTGTGGCTGGACAGCAATGGACCGAACGTTGCGTCGACACGCTCGCAACTGCTGGCAACGGGCCCAATTATCTGCTGCAGAATACGGACCCCACGCAGGCGAATTATCAGGCTTACAACACGTACCACGTGCCGACAGACTTCGAGTATGTGGGGGTCAACTCGGAGCTGGGCCATGGCTGGCGGATGGATGTAAAGCCCTATACGTACAACTATGACAACTCAGAGTTCTACGGGAAGCAGCCGAAGGGCGCCAAGCCGATCAACCCGGCGAACTGCGCTCCTATACCGACAGCGGTGAAGGAAGGGACCACGACCATCACGACAGTGAACGTAGCCATCAGCCCTTGCGCGGTCGACAAGTACAACAGCTATCGCAAGTACGGCGAGACCTCGGCCCTGAGCCAGACGTCGAAGCTGGGCGTGTTCCGGACGGGCATGTGGTACGAGTGGGCGCTGACCAACCGGCACCAGTTCCCTTCGAACCCGTTCACCCATGTCGATGACGTTCTGCCGAATTTCAACGAGACGTTCTGGACGAACTCCTTCCAACCGTATGCGGAGTTTGAGCTCCATGTGACCAGAAAGTTGAGCTTTACGCCGGGCGTGAAGTTTGCGTACTTCACGCAGGACTTCAAGCAGTATGCCGACAACGGCGGCAAGATCGGAAGCGTCAACCCGATCACCGGCGTTCCGTTTGTGTTCGTGGCCAACTCGGTCGACTACCATAAGTGGCTGCCCTCGGGCGACCTGAACTATCGGCTGAAGTCGAACTGGTCAGTGTATGGACAGGTTGCGACGGGCACCGTGGTTCCGCCGAGCAGCGTGTACGACACGGCAGGGGGACTGGTTGGCACACCGCCGAAGCCGCAGAGCTCGACGACCTACCAGACGGGAACGGTGTTGAAGTTGAAGCACGTAACGTTCGACGCGGACTACTATCACATCCGTTTTCAGAACGGCTACTCATCTGCGATCGACAACAACCCATCGGACCCGCTCTACGGAGAGTCGATCCAATACATTGCGCCCAGCTCGATCACGACGGGTGTTGAGTTCGAGAGCAATCTTTATATTGCCCGCGGGCTGAGCATCTATCTGAATGCAACCAAGGGGAGTGCGACGTATGTCGGCACGCTGAGCGCTCCGGTTATCGGGACGCCGGCACCGACTGGCACTCCCGCTTCGATTACGGTGCAGTCGCCTTCGGGCCTGTGGGTCTCCGAGACTCCTTCAGATACGGAGGCAGAGGGCGTCACGTACCAGCGCGGCACATGGGACCTGGGGATATTCAATAAGCGAGTCGGCTCACGAGTGGGAGGACAGCGGCGCGTATCACAACCAGGTTCGCGACGATCCGTTCACGGTGACCAACGCGTTTATCAACTATACGATTCGCAATAACTCGCACTTCGATCAGACGAAGTTCAGATTGAGCGTCAACAATCTGTGGAACTCGCACTACGAGTACAGCGATACACCGGGAGGGCCGCTGGTGGTCGGAACCCCGATCTTTGCCAACGGCGCGACTTATACCAATCCGTTTCAGGCCGCGACGACCGCATCTCCGGGGTACACCGACGGACGCAATCTGCTTGATAATCCGAACCTGCTGGCTGGACGCAGCATCATGCTGACGGTGATCTTCGGATTCTCGCCGAAGCGGTAAGGCGTAGGAATCCAGGGTAGTCTGGATTTGATGGGGCCTCACGGCGATGCTGTGAGGCCCTTTCTTTTTGGTCTGGCTGAATGAGAATGGGATGCCTTTGCGGACGATAGATCCTTCTCCTTGCGGGTACCCCCCTCCCCCGTCATAAATGTGCAAAGTATTCAAAAATATACACTTATGTCCGGACCTCGATGCGCGAAGATGGAAAAAGTCTTGTAAAGCGGGGCAGGTGGCCGCAAAGTATTCATAAATCTTGGTTTAGTAGTTTAGACCCCGGCTAAATGTCAAAGAAAACGAGGATGATAATCCGCCTGGGCGTTGTTTCAAATACGTAAGGAATCAACGAAATGTTCCCTTGCGTCCATACCGGATCTGCTTCGTTTTGGTCCGGTGGAGGAGGAGTTATTTGCAGAGGGTTCCGTTGAGGTAGAACTTGGTGGGGGCGTGGTTCTGGCCGGAGTAGGAAGCGTTGAAGCCGATTCCGGTGAGCTCGCCGGCCGGGGGGATGGCGGGGTTCCAGGTCTCGTTCGTGACGGTGATGGCGGGGCCATTCTGGGTATAGCGGGCGCTCCAGAGTTGGTCGATCTTTTGTGTGCCGTCCCAGGTCCAGGTGAGCTGCCATCCGCTGATGGGGGCGGCCGGTGTTGCGGATGATGAGAGCGGCGGAGAAGCCGGTCTTCCAGTCCTTGGAGTTAGTGTAGGTGATCTGGCAGTCGGTTTCGCCGGTGGCTTGCTTCCCTGCTGCGGCTGCGGGGTGGAGACTGGGGGCGGGACTGCGGGCTGGACAACGGTCGCAGTGGAGTGGCCGGGACTGACGAGGCCGATGCCGAGGGGGAACTGAATGGTGGCGAGCGCGTTCTGGCGGCCTGAGTCTTTGATGTCGTCGTAATTGGCGTTGAGCAGGCCGTAGCGGTCGCTGCCGTTGAGCGCCCAGTAGGTCCAGCCGATGCGGGATGTCGTTGTGCAGGAACTGGACGAGGCTTTGGAACCACTTCACCTCCATGGCTTCGGCGGGCGTGGGGTTACCGGCGGAGGTGGTAACGACGCCGAACTCGCCGAGCCATACGGGGGCGATGTTGTCCTGGCTGATGTAGCCCCAGTGTTTGGTCCAGACGGCGTTGAGGCTGGCGTCGGTCATGGTGGGCGTGAACCAGGGCTGGCCGGATTCGATGGGGCCGTAGTCGTGGGCGGAGTAGACGAGTTGATTTGCAACGGCGAGGCGGACGGGTGATATGCGGACGCCTTCGAGATTTCCTCCCCACCAGTAGAAGTCGTTCTCGTAGGAGTCGACGCCCTCGACGAAGATGAGCAGGTGGGGATTGATGGTGAGGACGGCGTTGCCGGCGCGCTCGGCGGCGAGGCGCCAGTCGTTGGCTCCTCCGCAGCCCCAGCAGGCTCCGTTGGCGGCGGCGTTGTGCGGCTCGTTGCGGAGATCCATGCCGAGAACGGTGGAGTTATTGGCGTAGCGATGCGCGAGCATCTGCCAGTCGGCGATCCAGGCGGATTCCGGATAGCCCTGGGTGAACCAGAGGCCGCTGAGCCCGGTGCCGTCGCCGGCCTCGGAGCGGTGATTGTCGAGGATGACTTTGAGGCCTTGCTCGCCGGCGTAGGCGATGATTTTGTCGAGGATCTGGAGTGAGTTCAGGCCCTTGAGGTCGGCGTTGATGGGGCCGCCGGTGTGGTCGGTGAATTTTATCTCGGTGGGAATGGTGGGGGATTCGACCATCTGGTTGGAGAACGGAATTCGGATGGTGTTGTAGCCGCTGCGGTGGACGGTCTGGATGATGGTCCGGTAGTCCTGCAGACCCAGACCTCCGGGAACTGGCGGAGGTGGTTTCAAAGCCGTACCAGTTGACGCCGGCGATGCGGACGGGGCGATTGGCGGAGTCGAGAATCTGGTTGCCACGAGTGTGCCAGTAGCCATCGCCCAAGCCGGGCTGCACGGCTGGAGACGAGTGAACCGCTAGTGCAAACCATAGGAGCAGTATGCGGTAGCTCGTCTCCAGAAACGCAGCCAAATCGTTCACCCCTCAGCGCCTCTCCCCGAGGCAAGCTTAGGGACTACGATACGGCAAATTACCAGGCAGGCAATCTCGCAAATCTGATTGACTGGCACGGCTCCGGCGACCCGGGAGAGGGGTTGAGAGGTGCGCGAATTGCGAGGGCAGGACGACAATGAGTGGTTCATGGCAGGGGTAATTGCAAGGCGGGCTCCAAAGCCGCGGATTCCGCAAAATAATGCGGCTGTTCGTAGCAAGTACTTTTGCTTTCAATGGTTATGGATAGGGTAGTTTTTGCCGGATGGTGGAACCGCGAGAGAGTCCGGATTTGGCCTTTCGGCAGGGCAAATGTGGCGAAAGAGGAAGTGATTTACCCTCGTGGGCCAATGTTGGGGAAACGCTGGGGCAACTGGGGCGGCAGACGTACAATCGGGGGATGATTGCACATCTTCGAGGACGACTGCTGGCCAAGACTCCTAACCGCGTGGTGGTGGATTGCGGGGGGGTTGGGTACGACGTAAGTATTTCAGTTACAACGTTTACGGAGCTTCCGGCGGAGGGGGCTGAGGTGGCGCTGCATATCTATACGAACGTGCGTGAGGACCAGATTGCGCTGTTCGGGTTCAGTGGGATGCAGGAGAAGCGGCTGTTTGAGCGGCTGATCGGCGTGAGTGGGATTGGGCCAAAGCTTGCTATTACTGTACTTAGCGGGATTTCGTCGGAGCGGCTGGTGGGGGCGATCCGGGGGAATGATCTGGCGATGTTGACGAAGGTTCCGGGGATTGGGAAGAAGACGGCGGAGCGGGTGGTGCTGGAGTTGAAGGATAAGCTGGACGATCTGGTGACGGAGTATGCGCTGATTCGAAGGTGGTGCGGTTCGGCGCGGCGGGAGATGATGCGCTTTCTGCGCTGGTGAACTTGGGGTATGCGCGGCCTGCGGCGCAGAAGGCTGTGGAGGGGGTGCTGGAGAAGCATCCTGAGCTGGCGGGGGATTTTGAGGGGTTGTTCCGGGCAGCGATGAGCTCGGTGCGCTAGGTTTGTGGCTGGTTGATCGTGGTTTTTGGGTGGTGGAAGCTGGTCATTGGAATGTCGTTTTTTGGCGGCAGGCTCCTCTGGCGAGGTATAACCTTTATTTACGTAATGTAGAGCACATTTATGTAACGTAGTGGACATTCGGCCTTTGGGGGACTACGGTTGAGCCTTACGAAGAAATGAGGCCGCACGATGGCCGCGATGATCACCACTTACTATCCGCACAGACACAATCGCGACGGAAGTTACGATTCCATCTGTCCGTCTGCTTTGCCACTGTCATGTCAGCCCCTACCCAAAAGGGTTTGGTCGGGCCGAACAAGAGACACATCTGCAACTCCTCCACTATGTTCCAGACGAGCCTTTGACAAGACACTTCCGCAGCGGTAGTTCAATCGCAGCTTTGTAACGCAGACGGCCCTCTGACGAGGGCCATTTGTGTTGGTAGTATTTGGTGGGTTGGCGGGGATAGAGATGATGCGTGGATTGGTCCGTTTGGCGATTGCAGTGCTGATGCTGACTGGCGTGGTCTTGGGAGAAGAACGAATGGTGGATGGTACGGCTGTTCCGGTGGTGTTTGTGCATGGGAATGGGGATGACGCGGCGAAGTGGATTGGGGTGATCTGGCTTTGGGAGTCGAATGGGTATCCGAAGGACCGGCTGTATGCGATTCGGTTTACGAATCCTTCGGCGCGGACGGACGATTCGAAGGAGGAGCCTTCGCGGTCTTCGACGGCGTTTGCGGAGAGCGAGCTTAGTGCGTTTGTGGATCGGGTGATGACCGAGACGCATAGCAGCAAGGTGGCTCTGGTGGGGAGCAGCCGGGGTGGGATGACGATTCGTAACTACCTGGAGCATGGGGGCGCGCAGCATGTGGCGTATGCGGTGTTGTGCGGGGCTCCGAACCATGGGGTGACGGCTACGGATGCGAATTTGAACGGGGAGTTCAACGGGAAGGGACCTTATCTGCAGGGGTTGAATCATGTGGGCGCGGGTGGGGCTTCTGAGGTGGTGGCTGGGGTGAAGATGATGACGCTGCGGAGCGATCATTTGGATAAGTACGCGCAGCCGATGGGTGTGGCTATGGGGAATCCGCAGATGACTACCGGGGTGACGTACGAGGGGCCGGCGCTGCGCGGGGCGGAGAATGTGGTGCTCGCGGGGCTGGATCATCGGGAGCTGGCGTTTACGCCGCGGGCGTTTGCGGACATGTTCCGGTTCATTACGGGAAGCGCGCCGAAGACTTTGACGGTGACGGCGGAGAAGGCGCCGATGGTGTCGGGGCTGGTGACGGGGTTTGCGGATGGTGTGGCGACGAATCTGCCGGTGGCGGGGGTGCATCTTCGGGTGATTCCTGTTAGCGGGAAGGCGGTTGCTTATGAGGTGACGACTGCTGCTGATGGTAAGTGGGGGCCGATGCGGGCTGCGGCGGGGCAGGAGTATGAGTTTGATCTGGAGTCTGGCGGGCGGCATGTGCGGTACTTCAAGGCTGCGATTCCGCGGTCGACGGAGCTGATGAATCTGCGGCTGCTGCCGGTGCCTCGGGAGGCAGCGACTCTGGCGGCGGGGGAGTATGTGCTGGTGGAGCGGCCGCAGGGGTATCTGGCGCGGGAGCGTGATGCGGTGATGATCGATGGGGCGTTGGCGAAGGATGAGCCGAGCGGGCTGCCGAGTGGGGTTCCGGTGAGGGATGCGTTTGTGGCGGCGCTGCCGGGGGATGAGGCTAAGGTGGTTTTGCGCGGGGAGACTATTGTGGCGATTGGGTCGAGTGATTTGAAGAAGGATCTGCCGGTGGTGGATTTTCTTTGGTGATGCGGAATGATTCGAGCAGGAAGAAAGGCCGGGCGTGTAAAATCGCGCCATTCGAGGGCTGGCTGCTGGGAGCGATGGTGAGACTGTCTATTCTTGTGATTGCTCTTTTTTTGAACAACGTCTGTTACACCCAGCAGGGTTCCGCATCTGCGGGATCCATCTGCGGCGATGTGAGTCGTGCTGATACTCACCTTGCCGTTGGCTCCGCGTGGATATCGATCTATAGAATAGCGACCGACAAGGTCAAAACATCGCCCCTTGCGCCACAGAAATCGGCTGCTGATGGCAGCTTTTGCTTCGGCTCGCTCCCTGCCGGCGAATTTCTGCTGCTTCCACATAAAACCGGATTCGTGCCTGCCATCGTTAACTCGGCAGGGGCGGTGTTAACTGATGTCATCGTTCGATCCGGGCAGTCTTCGCAGGCTACTCGATTGAGTGTTGTACCGGTGCCCACTGTCTCTCAAGCTCCGGGCGACGCCCTCAGGACTATGTACACCGCTGAGCAGCGGCTCGAGCTCACCTTCTTTGTCGGAACATTCTCCTCCAGTGGCAGGTATCTCGCCTTCGAGATTGCCAATGTCAACACGGGTGATCCCGAGCAGGTCTGGCGATACGACCTGGTCGCCGACCAGCTTCTGGCAGTTACGGCAAAACCGACGTATCCAGCCGATCCTCACGTCGAGGACATCGCCTGGGATGGAGAGGTCCTTTACACGAAACTTAACAATGGCTATGGCCGGGTGCTTTTCTCCAAGACCGACGGCGATGTTACTGCCGCTATTCCATCGTGGCCTGCGGATATTGATCCTCTGAATACCGGAAGTCCCCGAGATATTGGGCCATATTCGGTCGATGAACAAATGACACGAGGCCACGGTGGGGGCACTCAACTATTTGTCTCGGGAAAAGAGATCGCGGATTTACATAGTGAAGGATGGGCTGGCATCGAAGACCCGCCCATGGTCATTGTTACCGATACACGAAATATGGGGATTGTGACTGTTGATCTGCGGACGCTGCGTCGGAGCGTAATCAGGCTTCCATCGGAACAAGTTCTCGACATCCTTGCTGCGTGGCGTGCCCCGAAGGGCCTGCGCATTGCCTATGAGGTAAGTGGCCCGTGCCAGCCTCCGGAGGGCCTCGATCCGATGATGGTTCCCGGCAACGACAACTTCCAGCGTCGTCCTAATAACTTGTGTGTTGTCGATATTCCAGATAGAGAAGAGCCGAATCAGAGGCTGCGCGCGCCTGCGGGAAATTAGAGACGAGTGCCTAGAAGGTCAGGTGTTCGGTAACTTGCTTCGCGAAGTTCCCACGGTAGGAACGCATATCCCGGGGGCTGAAGCCCGGTTCTGTGGTGGGTCCTAGATGTCCGGACTAAAGTCCGGACCTATCTCAGAAGCAACGGCAACAGCAAAGGCAAAAGCGAAATACGGGGGTCCTTCCCCTTCGACTACGTTCAGGGTCAGAATGACAAGTGTGGAGGTGAGCGGAGGAGAACGGGTTTCCTTTGGCGAATTCGTTGCGTTCGGGGTCCGCGT
The DNA here is from genome assembly GCA_963744125.1 of uncultured Acidobacteriaceae bacterium. Classification (GTDB taxonomy): domain Bacteria; phylum Acidobacteriota; class Terriglobia; order Terriglobales; family Acidobacteriaceae; genus Edaphobacter. Next base: position 514,384 of record CAVUSG010000001.1, read on the forward strand.
CTATTGCTTCGTGTTAATTGAAACGACCTGGGTGACGACGAATAGCATGCAGCACCCCATATGGCCGTAGCCTTTCCATCTGGGGTGCTGCTGAGTACCGCCAATGCTTTCGTATCGCCCAAAGATGCGGCCGCGGAATGTGGCTTCCACGGTGTCTGAGGCTCGTTGTGGTTTCGAGTGTTTCGGATGCAGGCGACTATCAAAGATCCGAAAGGTCTCATCGTCGACCAGCGGTAACGAGACCCCATCGATCACGAGAGTGTTGTCTCGGGTGGGCTTCGGCGAAGAGCCACAGCAGTACATCGTATCTGTCGATCGTGTGCCGCCATATTCCATCCATACTCCTGGGAAGCCACCTGCAGTCCATTTGCAGTGATTGTCCTCGACCATCGAATCTTCAAACCCATGCGAGGCGGTGGCTTTGAACTCCACTAACTTCCCTAAGAACTTCTCCGGGTGTGTCTTTATTTCACAGAGCGATGCGCGGATGGCAACGTCCGGTGTGGGCGCCTGATTTTGAGCAGGACCTATGTTTGTGATCAGTATGACCGCAATGAGAGAGATCAATCGCATGCGAGCTAGTATAGAAGGCATATCCCGGGGGAGACCCAAAGCTGAAGCATTGGGCTACCAGCCCGGTTCTGTGGGGGCCCTAGATGTCCGGACTAAGGTCCGGGCCTATCTCAGAAGCAACGGCAAGAGCAAATGCAAAAGCAAAATACGGGGTTCTTCCCCTTCGACTACGTTCAGGGTCAGGATGACAAGAGTTAGTGGTGAGTGGAGGAGAACGAGCAGCTGCAAGAGCAACGACAAAGGCAAAGGCGGTGGGGTTAGGTTTTACATCCCACCCATCGCAAGTGCGCGATGGGTGGGTACCCGAGCCAACAACGGAAGATTCTGACAGTGTCTCAGATGGGCCTATTGAAGCGTCTTACTGCAGGAATTATTGATCTGTTAGTGCTTCAGCGGGACGGAATGCAGTTTTTTCATTGCGGTGCCGTATTCCCCCAGGTGATAAACGGACGCTCCGGCGGGTGAGAAGGTGAAGTCCTCGAACGGTGCGGCAGTAAAGGTCTTCACAAATTCGGTGGTGCCGACGCCAATGCTGACGTGCGGGACGTAATTACTTCCGCTGTGATCGGGAACGAAGACTGAGACGTAGTGGATGAGGTACTCGGAGATATTGGGAGCCTGGGGAGTGGTGACGAATGCGGCGGCAGTTCCTGTAGTCACCTCGAACGGCTTGATCGCATCGGCCAATTCCTGCTGAAGCTTGAGCAGCTCTGGTGTCGGCTTGATCAGGATGTTGGCAAGGGTTAGGGTCTCGTCACCAACCTTCTCGTTACCTATGGAGTCGTACTTGAACGCCGTAAGCTTCAAATTGGTTGGATTGTCCTTGGCGAAGACTTTGTCGACTGCTGCGTACACTTTGGGGAGGTCCGCTGTTCTGACGAAGCGTTGCAGCATGGACACGTGTGGCGCGTGTGCCCCGCCCAGCGTGTAGCCCTTGGGGTAACGCAACCGCAAAAACAACGGCAAAAGCGAAATACGGGGGTTCTTCCCCTTCGACTACGCTCAGGGTCAGAATGACAAAGGGTGGAGGTGAGCGGGGGAGAACGGGCAACAGCAACAGCAAAGGCAAAAGCAGGTCCTCCGCCTTCGGCGAAGGATGACAAGAGTTGGGTGGTGACAACCTTTAGAGTGGTGACGGTGGGTTACTGCGGTTTGAGGCCGGCGCGGGCTAGCAGGGTGAAGATTTGTTGCTGGGTCATCATGTCGATGGATTGGCCGACTAGTTTGCCGTCGCGGTCGAAGACGAAGTCGCGGGGTTTGTTTTCCACGTGGAAGGCGTCGGAGGCCTGGTGGAGACGGTCGAAGAGGATGGGGTAGCCGATCTTGTTGCGCTCGACGAAGGCGCCGACGGGGCGAATGTCGTCGTCGGTAATGGAGAGGATGACGAGGCCCTCCGACTGATAGTGCTGGTAGATGAGGTTGAGGTCGGCGATCTCGTGCTGGCAGGGCTGGCAGGCGAGGGAGAAGAAGTTGACCAGCACGATCTTGCCGCGCAGCGCGCTGAGGGTGACCTTCTTGTTGTTGAGGTCGGGCAGGGTGAAGTCGGCCTTGGCGACGGACTCGTCGTTGGCGGTGAGGATTGAGATCGGCGTCGGCGAGCTGGGGATCGGTGACGGTGGTGGTCATGTGGGCGTAGTGGACGAGGCGGGCGAGCTCCATGTAGGGCGGGGCGGGCTTGCCCTTTTTGCCGCCGATGGGGGACTCGGTGAGCGCGGTGGAGAGGGTGTCGGTGACGGTCTGGATGGTCTCCCGGTGGGGGTCGCCCTGGGTGGAGAGCTGGGCGAGCTCGAGGGCGAAGTTGACCTTCTTGGAGCCGGCGGGGAAGAGGTTGATCTCGGCGGCTAGGGCGGCGATCTTGTCGGGGCGCTCGGCGTCGGTGATGGGCTTGGCGGGGGTGCTGCCGGGGGCGGGTGGCCCGCCCTTTAGGTGATCGAGGTCGTCCTGGATCTGGTACTGCGATGGCGGCTTGGCCTGGGCGTGAAGGATGACTGGGGTGCTGAGTGAGAGGAGCAAAACTGCGCAGAGAAGGCGATTCATTTTCGGGTTTGTCCTGAGGCCGGGGATTGAGATGCGGAGCTATTTGAGGAAGGATAAATCGGCGGTGGTACGGGTGGATAGGGGAAAATGCGGATTGGCCTGACCACTTGGGTTCGTTGGAGGGAAGGTACGACGGACGCGGAGGGCGCGGAGAAGGGCGAAGGTGGTGGCCCCGGATGGCGGTTGAACGCCGTGCCGGGGCCCCTTCAGGTTTGCAGACGGCCCGTAAGCCGAATTCTGTTCTAGATGATCATTCCTCTACGCGACGCATTACTGCGGCGCTTTAGCAACCTACCCGCGGGTTTCGGCTCGCGGCTTCAGCCTTGCGGCGTGGCCTAGTCTCTTCGCCTGGGCGCATCGGGCCGATACGCACTGTCCGCCTGAAGAGGAGCGGACGGTTCCCTGCCTATTTGGTCTTGCTCCGTGTGGGGTTTACCATGCGTTGGCGCTTACGCGACAACCGGTGCGCTCTTACCGCACCTTTTCACCCTTACCCCAGATTGCTTGCACGGTCTGCATACGCTGGCCGATAACCTGAGGCGGTATATTTTCTGTTGCACTGGCCGTCCAGAGGTCTTGAAACCTCCGTCCCGGACGTTATCCGGCACACTGCCCTGCGGAGTTCGGACTTTCCTCCCCCTCCCGATATCTTGCGATACGGGAGGCAGCGATCATCCAGCCGCCTGCTTGTCTAGTGTATCGCGATTGAAGCGAAAGGCTTAGGCGGAGGCTTTTTCGGGTAGTGGTCAGTTTGGAGTGAATGAACGAAGTTTCCAAAACCCTTTCCGCGCTCGTTCTGGGGAAGGACCAACGTCCAAACCAGCTCCGCTGCCCCACGCCGCGATACCGTCCTCGGCTCCATTCTTGAATCGCTTCATAGCACGCTGGACTGGCCAGCAACGCGTGCCGTCTGCAAACCGCAATTCAACAGTTATCTCCGCTCGTGGGTCTTCGTCGTTTCCGATCCACTCACCGCCAAGCTTTCGACGAGCGACTTCTCCAATGTAAGAGCCGATCGCAAAGATACGCTGACCTAAATTTTGCGAAAGCAAGCCGCCCGGCTTGGCCGCCCCTTCCGAAGAGTGGTCATCGAAGAAACGGTCAATGTCCCACAAACTCTGTGGTGTGAAGTCGGCACGATAGCCTGAACTGCTCAGGGCGTGCGCGATCCAATCGGCGCTTCGATTAATGTCTTCTTTGATGGTAGCCATATTTGATTGTGCTAGATATGGATCAATATACCTTGGGTGCACAGCAGGCCGCTCGAATACCATCTGCCCGAAAAACGGGTTATAGGCAACGTTGGGTGCCCCTGAGTTCAAACTGGCCCACTACGCTTTTTCGAGGGCGTATTGGCGGCAGTGGTTGAGGTAGGCGGCTTCGTGGGTGGCGGCCAGTTCGACTACGCTGCTCCAGAGCCAGGACGGGGCGTTGAGGGTTTTGGCGCTGTTGGTGGCGGGTTTGAGTTGTGCAGCCCATTCCTCGCGGGTCTTCTGGTCCATCTGGCGGGCGTGGGCTTTGCCGACTACTCCAGCGAAGAGGTTGGCGGCATCGATGGCTTCGGCCTGGGTTAGGTTTTCCATCTCAAACTTGAGATCCTGCGGCATCAGTTCGCGGAGAACCACGGGGTGGCCGAGGAAGTCGGCGGCGAGCATGCGGTCGCCAAGGTAGGGTGAGAGCGCTTTTGCACCATGCACGATGCGTTGCGCGTTATTGCGTGGTATTGCGGCTCTGTTTTTCGAAGCGGCGGTGGGGGCGGCGGGCTTGGTCGCTTCCTTGATGTCGACGATGCAGAGACCGTCGCGATGGCGCTTGCCGACGCCTGCGAGGACGGCGAAGCGAAGGCGGCCGAGGGAGCTGCAACCCTTCATCCAGTAGGCGGCGTCGTAGACTTCGACTTTGTCTTTATCGTCGCGGGCTTTGAGGCAGGTGATGAGTTTGCGTACGTCTTCTTCCGCGAAGAGGCGATCGATCTCGCGCTTCTCCTGTGCGGAGAGGGTCCAGAAACGTTTGCCGAGGGGGATCTGCGGGCGAACGTCTTCGATGCGCTCTTCGGCGAGGTTGCGCCACTTGCGATGGAGTGCCTGCTGCATGACGAGGTGGACGGGAGTGACCTCTTTTTCAGTGACTTTAGCGGTCTTCCTGAGGAGAGCTTGTCTGTAGCCGGCGATAACCTGCTCGATCATCAGAGCGGTGGTGACGCCGGGTAGATCGGAGCTGCGCGCAGCCATGGCGAGCGAGAGGCTGAGGCGGATGATGTCGTGCGCGGGGTTGCCGATGACGGTCTGGTCGAGATCGCGAATCTGGATTTCGATCTTTCCGTCGGCGCTGGCGACGGGGCCGAGATTGCCGATGTGGCAGTCACCGCAGATCCAAACGGGCGGGCCGTGGGGAACGAGCTTTGCGGCGGAGGCGGAGTCGAGCCACTCGTAGAACTTTATGGTGTTGCCCCGGACATAGGCGTGGGCGGACTCTGCCATCTTTAGTCTGCGGCGCTGCGTCAGAACAGATTGGCGTGCTACGGGGCGGATTATTTTGATCTTCATTCGTTGCGCTTGCAATCGTGTCAAAGCAACCTGGGACGGTAAGCCGGATCGCGACAGAAATGTGCGACGGACATATACAGATAGATGGGAAATGGCATCGTATGGGTTGCTGTGAGAACGCAATTCAGTAACAGAGGTGCAGTATGAGTGTTGGAACAATGGATGAGCTGTTTGTAGACGAGTTGAAAGATTTGTACTCGGCGGAGAAGCAAATTACCCGGGCGCTGCCGAAGCTGGTTAAGGCTGCGACTTCAGACGATTTGCGGCAGGCGTTTCAGAGTCATCTGGAGGAGACGAATGGACATGTCTCGAGGCTTGAGAAGGCGTTTGAGATCCTCGGCAAAAGTCCGAAGGGTAAGACCTGCGTCGGCATGAAAGGCGTGCTGGAAGAGGGCGCCGAGGTGCTCGAAGATACCGACAAGGGCGAGGTGCGGGATGCGGGTTTGATCTCCGCCGCGCAACGCGTGGAGCACTACGAGATGGCCGGGTATGGCTCGGCTCGCGAATTCGCGAAGCTGCTTGGTCAGGACGAGATTGCAGAGCTGTTGGAAGAGACGCTGGAAGAGGAGAAGGCTGCGGATAAGAAGCTGACTTCGATTTCGAAACAGGTGAATGCTGAGGCTCAGGCTGCTGCTTAGGCTTTTACTGTTCGCTGCTGTGTGAGAAGAGCCACCTTTGCGGTGGCTCTTTTCTTTGTGTGGGGCCAGTTACGGTGTGGTGGGTTTGGGTGGGGTAATCCTCTGACCGTAAGGAATCGTGACCGAAAAGAAAATCGTTATATTGTGGCACGATTTTTCTTCGTTCTTCGCTTTATCAGGTGAAGGCAGTTATGAATACTGCCCACCCAAAGGAGAACGGTCATGAAAAGCACACGGTTTAGTTCCATCCTCAGTTCCGGCTTTATCGCTTGCGCCCTGGCTATCGGTTCGCTTGCGTCGACCCAATCCGCTTCAGCACAGAGCACTATCGCCAAGGTAACAATTCCGTTCGACTTCCAGACAGGTAAGCAGAGCCTTCCTGCTGGTACGTATCGGGTGGAACGTGAATCGGCCGACCTCATTCTGTTACAAGGACCTGGCAACGCGAGCGGCTTTGTAATCATGCATGCCGCGAGCAGGAGCAAGGCTCCTGATCACGGAATGCTATCCTTCGATCGCACCGGTGGTAAATACTACCTGCGGCAGATCTGGACGGCAGGAAACCCGGACGGTCTCGAATGCCCGAAGAGTCGTGCTGAGAAGGCAGCTCTAGTGGCAACTAACAATGAAGCCGCTACGACGGTTGAGCTGGCTTTCAACTCTGCGCCACAGAATCAGAAGTGAACCTTGTATTAATTCAAACAGCCGGTCGCGATTTATCCGCGGCTGGCTTTTCTTGTGTGCATTCGAATGGAAGCGTTGGGAGTTGAGGTAGTGGTTAAGTCTCGATCTTCCTCTGGCTGGCGAGCTGACTGGGCTTAGCGGGATATCCACAAGGAGTGGGCTTGCGTTGGCCTTCAGCGCAAGATATGGTGGGGTTCATTCCAAGGTTTCTCCGTGAGGAGAATGAAAAGGGAATCCGGTGAGAGTCCGGAACTGCCCCGCAGCGGTAAGCAGGTACGAAAGCCACGATGACACTGAAGCGATGAGGCTTTGGGAAGTCCGGTGAGTAGGGTTGAGCCTGCAGAGTCCGAAGACCTGCCGTGGAACATTCGCTCGCGCCTCCGAGGGGAGGCGAGGTGACAACGTGTTGTTCTTCGCTCTCCGCGAAGGCATGGGTTGTTTCTTCGCAACACTTCTGAGGCCAAGGAGATTTATCCATGGCCGCTATCGCAGATACAAACATACAGACGACACTTGCTGACATTACGCCTGGCTTCCCGGTGAGGGAGGCGATGCCGGTGATGCATGTTCGAAAGCGCAATGGTGGGTTAGAGCCGGTGGATGTGAATAAGATCGTGCGCGCGGTGCAACGGTCTTCGTATGGGCTTACGCATGTCGATGCGATTCGCGTGGCGTCGAAGACTATCGGCGGTCTATACGATGGGGCGACTACGCGGGAGCTGGATGCGATCTCTATCGACACGGCGGCGTCGCTGATCGCGGAGGAGCCGCAGTACTCGCGGCTGGCGGCGAGGCTGTTGCTGGCGACGATTGTGAAGGAGGTGTCGGCGCTAAACCTGCACTCGTTTTCGCAGGCGGTTGCTTATGGGCATCAGGAGGGCGTGGTTTCGAGAGCTACTGCTGAGTTTGTGCAGACGCATGCTCGCAAGCTGAATCACGCGATCGACGATACGTACTCCGATCGGTTTGAGTACTTTGGGTTGAGGACTGTTTACGATCGGTATCTACTGCGCGATCCGATCTCGCGAGGGATTATCGAGACGCCGCAGCACTTCTTTTTGCGGGTGGCCTGTGGGCTGGCTGAGTCGCCGCACGAGGCAATTGAGTTTTATCGATTGATTGCTTCGCTGGATTACATGCCTTCGTCGCCTACGCTGTTCAACTCGGGGACGAAGCATGCTCAGATGTCGTCGTGCTACCTGCATGATTCGCCGCTGGACTCGCTCGAGAGTATCTATGACACGTATAAGAACGTTGCAATGCTGTCGAAGTTTTCGGGTGGGATTGGGCTGGCGTTTCATCGGGTGCGCAGCGAGGGGTCGCTGATTCGCGCGACGAATGGATTGAGTAACGGGATCGTTCCGTGGCTTCGTACGCTGGATAGCTCGGTTGCCGCGGTCAACCAGGGTGGTAAACGCAAGGGTGCGTGCTGCGTTTATCTTGAGCCGTGGCATGCGGACATCGAATCATTTCTTGAGCTGCGGGAGAATACGGGTGATGGTGCTCGGCGGACGTACAACTTGAATTTGGCTAACTGGATTCCGGATCTGTTCATGCAGCGGGTTGAGGCTGATGATGTGTGGTCGCTGTTCGATCCGAAGGATGTTCCGCAGCTGCCTGACTTGTTCGGAGATGCGTTTGCGGAGGCTTACGAGAAGGCTGAGGGTGACAAGCTTTATCTGCGGCAGATTAAGGCGCGCGACCTTTATGCGCGGATGATGCGGTCTTTGGCCGAGACCGGCAACGGCTGGATGACCTTCAAAGACGCCACAAATCTGAAGTGCAATCAAACGGGTAAGCCTGGTAATGTGGTTCACCTTTCGAATCTTTGCACGGAGATTACGGAGGTGACTTCGGCTACGCAGACGGCGGTTTGTAATCTTGGCTCGATTAATCTGGCTCGGTATATCACCACTGATGCCGACGGTCGGTCTGCGTTCGACTTTGAAAAGCTTGGCTCCACTGTGCGTGTTGCGGTTCCGATGCTGGATCGCGTTATCGATATCAACTACTATCCGATTGCGCAGGCTGCTAGCTCGAACGCTCAGTGGAGACCGATTGGGTTGGGCTTGATGGGTCTGCAGGATGTGTTCTTTCAGTTGCATCTTCCGTTTGATTCCGCAGAAGCTATCGCTCTTTCGACAAAGATTCAGGAAGAGATTTACTTTCATGCGCTCAGTGCTTCGGTTGAGCTGGCGGAGAAGCATGGCGTGCATCCGACGTTTGCAGATACGCGCCTGGCTGATGGGCGATTCCAATTTGATCTTTGGAATGTTCAGCCGGCGGATGCCGCGCGCTGGGACGCACTGCGCGAACGTGTGAAGCAGGTGGGTGTGCGCAATTCGCTGGTTATTGCGATTGCTCCGACGGCGACGATTGCTTCGATTGTTGGCTGCTATGAGTGCATTGAGCCGCAGATCTCGAACCTCTTCAAGCGCGAGACGCTCTCGGGCGAGTTTCTGCAGGTTAACCGTTATCTGATCGAGGAGCTGCAAGCGTGTGGCCTGTGGACCGAGGAGATGCGTATGCGGCTAAAGCTTTCTGAGGGCTCGGTGCAGAATATTGACGGTCTGCCGAGCGATCTCAAGCTTCTCTATCGCACGGTGTGGGAGATCCCGATGCGGTCGCTGATCGATATGGCTGCGGCGCGTAATGCGTACATCGATCAGTCGCAGTCGCTGAATCTTTTTGCGGAATCTCCTAATATTGGGCGGCTTTCCAGCATGTACATGTATGCGTGGAAGAAGGGTTTGAAGACTACCTACTATCTGCGGTCGCGGCCTGCGACGAAGATCGCGAAGACAACGGTTGCGAATGCGTCTGCGCACGTCGGTGCAGCTGCTTCGAACGCGCTTTCGGCTGTGGCTGCGGAAGCCGCCGTATCGTGCTCGCTTGAGAATCCTGAATCTTGCGAAGCCTGCCAGTAGCATCAACTGCTTAACCAAGAAAGCGAGCAACTATGTCTAACGCCACGGCAGTGTCCAGCGTCCCGGCAGTCTCCCACACTCCTCATTCTTCTGTTGCAGCGCCGGCGCACATTCTCGACCCTGGTTTATGTCTTACGCTGCGGCCGATGCGGTTTCCTGTTTTCTATGACATGTTTCGAGACGGGATTAAGAACACGTGGACCGTCGAAGAGGTCGACTTCCAGACTGATCTGGTGGATCTGAAGCAGCGGATTACGCCTGCCGAGGTGCATGTGATTCAGCGGCTTGTCGCTTTCTTTGCGACTGGGGACAGCATCGTTTCGAACAACCTGGTTCTGAATTTGTACAAGCACATCAACTCGCCCGAGGCGCGTCTTTATCTGTCGCGACAGCTCTTTGAGGAAGCCGTGCATGTGCAGTTCTACCTGACGTTGCTCGACAATTATGTTCCCGACCCGGACGAGCGGGCGGCGGCGTTCGCTGCGGTTGAAAATATTCCTTCCATCAGCAAGAAGGCGGACTTCTGTATGAAATGGATGGATTCTATTCAACAGCTCGACGCACTGAAGACACGTGAGCATCGCCGGCAGTTTTTGCTGAACCTCATCTGCTTTGCTGCCTGCATCGAGGGGTTATTCTTTTTTGCGGCGTTTGCGTACGTCTACTTCTTCCGGTCAAAAGGATTGCTGCACGGGCTGGCTGCTGGGACCAACTGGGTGTTTCGCGATGAGAGCTGTCATCTCGAGTTCGCGTTTGAGGTGGTCAATGTCGTTCGTGTACAAGAGCCGGACCTCTGGGATGCTGAACTCGAGAAGGACATTGTGACCATGCTGCATGAGGCAGTCGATGCGGAGGCGCAGTTTGCGGAAGATTTGCTGGCTGGGGGAGTGGCCGGGCTTTCGTTACGCGACATGCGTCAATACCTGGGCTACGTGGCCGATTCCCGGCTTCAGCGTCTAGGCATCGCTCCGGTCTTCAATGTCAAGAACCCATTCAGTTTCATGGACCTTCAGGACGTCCAGGAGTTGACGAACTTCTTTGAGCGGCGTGTTTCCGCATATCAAAGTGCTGTGGTTGGGGAAGTTGGCTTTGGAGAAGATTTCTGATTGGCGGTTGTCTGAGTAGCGGGTGATTCTCTGATCGAAAAGAAAATCGTTATATTGTGGCACGATTTTTCTTCGTTCTCCGCTTTATCAGGTGAAGGCAGTTATGAACACTGCCCCCCAAAAGGAGAACGGTCATGAAAAGCACACGGTTTAGTTCCATCCTCAGTTCCGGCTTTATCGCTTGCGCCCTGGCCATCGGTTCGCTTGCGTCGACCCAATCCGCTTCAGCACAGAACACCACTATCGCCAAGGTAACTATTCCGTTCGACTTCCAGACAGGTAAGCAGAGCCTTCCTGCTGGTACGTATCGGGTGGAACGTGAATCGGCCAGCATCATTCTGTTACAAGGACCAGGCAACGCGAGCGGCTTTGTATTGATGCATGCCGCGAGCCGGAGCAAGGCTCCTGATCACGGAATGCTGTCCTTCGATCGCACCGGCGGCAAATACTACCTGCGGCAGATCTGGACGGCAGGAAGCCCGAACGGTCTCGAATGCCCGAAGAGTCACGCCGAGAAGACAGCTCTAGTGGCAACAAACAACGAAGCTGCGAGCACGGTTGAGTTGGCATTCAACTCTGAACCCCAGAAGTGAACCTGGTATTTATTTCAAAACGGCCGGCCGCGACTTATTCGCGGCCGGCTTTTCTTTATGGCGCATAAGAATTTGTCCTAGACTTGATTTCAGTTGCGGCGACAGAGAAGTACTACGCATGGGGCAGGCGGCGCCGCTTTGGAGGATGGGATGCAAAGACGCTTGTTGGGCAAGAGTGGGCTTGAGGTATCGGCGCTGGGCTTTGGCTGCATGGGCTTGAGCTTCGGGTATAGTCCAGGCGTGGAGAAAGGAGAAGCAATCAAGGTAATTCACACTGCGGTAGAGCGAGGCGTCAACTTTTTCGATACGGCCGAGGTGTATGGTCCTCTGGTGAATGAGGAACTGGTCGGCGAAGCTCTGGCCCCGTTTCGTGGGGAGGTCTTGATTGCGACCAAGTTTGGCTGGAAAGCTAATCCCGCCGATGGCGGCAAATGGACTGGGCTCGACAGCCGTCCCGAACATATTAAAGAGGTTGCCGAGGCATCGCTCAAGCGGCTGAGGGTAGATGCGCTGGATCTTTTCTATCAGCACCGCGTTGACCTGGAAGTTCCGATCGAAGACGTTGCGGGCGCGGTAAAGGAGCTTATTCAGGAGGGTAAGGTTAAGCATTTCGGCTTGTCTGAGGCAGGGACAAAGACGATTCGGCGCGCTCATGCGGTTCAACCCGTCGCTGCATTGCAGAGCGAGTATTCACTATGGTGGCGAGAGCCGGAGGAAGAGATCCTGCCGACGCTGGAGGAACTTGGGATTGGCTTCGTTCCGTTCAGTCCACTGGGCAAAGGCTTCCTTACCGGTACGATCGATGAGAAGACGACTTTCGCAAGCACCGACTTTCGGAACATCCTTCCGCGCTTCAATCCCGCGGCGCGCAAGGCGAACCAGCAGGTGGTCGATACTCTAGGCGAGATCGCGGAGCAGAAGAAGGCGACGCGGGCGCAGATTGCGCTGGCCTGGTTGCTCGCGCAGAAGCCGTGGATCGTGCCGATTCCGGGCACGACCAAGCTTCATCGTTTGGAAGAGAACCTCGGGGCGATGGATGTGGAACTCTCGGCGGCGGATCTCAAGCAGATCGAGAGCGCCTTTTCCGGCATTGAGGTGCAGGGGGAACGTTATCCCGAGGCGTTGCAGAGACTGGTCGGTCGATGAACCTTTGGCGCAAAAGGGTGCACTTATGAGGAGACGCTTTTCATGGGGCAGAAAAGATGGATCGCCAGGTATTCGCAGGGTCTCATTCCGCGTCTAACTTTCTAACGTTATAAGCTCGGTGGAAAGGTTTGGCTCCTATGGTTGAACGGAAGTGGCGGGGAGTTGTGCGTTTGGGGTTGGTTGGTTTTGTTGTGCTAGTTGTGATGAGTTGGGGGCGGCTGTGTGTGCGGGCGGCTGACGTGCAGAGCGCAGGGGCGAAGGAGTTGGTGCAGAAGATGGTTGCGGCGGAGGATGTGGAGGCGCAGCGTAAGGGGCGGTTCGAGTATGTGTCGAAGGAGCGGTCGGAGCGGACGGGTGGGCGGCTTTGGACGGAGCGGGTGGTGGAGACGAACGCGGGGAAGGTTCGGCGGCTCGTCGCGCAGGATGGGCAGGCTTTGACGGCAGAGCAGGCGACGGCTGAGATGGCGAAGCTGGATGGTATTGCGGCTGATCCAGAGGGGTTTCGGCGGCGGTCGCAGGCGGTGAAGGATGATGAGACGCATGCGAAGCAGATGTTTGGGTTGCTGGGGAAGGCGTTTGTGTTTGAGGGGATGCGGCAGGAGGGGGAGTTTGTGCGGATTGAGTTTAAGCCAGACCCGAACTATGAGCCACAGTCGATGGAGGAGCGGGTGCTGCATGGGATGGTGGGGACGGTTTGGATCGACCCGAAGAGCTCGCGGCTGCGCAGGCTGGAGGGACGGTTGCCGGCGGATGTGAGTATCGGGTTTGGGCTGATTGCGACGGTGAAGGCGGGGAGCAATTTTGCTACGCAGCGCGATCCGGTGCCGGGAGATGAGTGGAAGACTTCGCTGGTGGATACGGATATTAATGGACGGGCGATTTTTTTCAAGGCGATTGGGAAGAAGGAGCATACGGAGCGGACGGATTTTGTGCCGGTTGCGAAAGATGTGACGGTGGCGCAGGCAGTGGCGATGCTGGAGCGGTAAGCTGGATGGCGTGAGGTTGCAATGGATGCGATGACGGCGCGGGAGATGCAGGCGATCAGCCGGGCGATTGGGGATGCGCGGCGATTTGAGATATTGCGGCATATTGCGGGGTCGGAGTGTATGGCTTGCTCGGACCTGCGGAGCCAGTTTCCGATTTCGGCGGCTACTTTGTCGCACCATATGAAGGAGTTGGAGACGGCGGGGCTGATTGAGACGGAAAAAGAAGGGAAGTTTGTGAAGGCTACTTTTCGGCGGAAGGTTTGGAAGCGGTATCTGGGGGAGTTGAAGGGGTTGCTGACTGCGGGTTGATGGTTGTTAGTTGATGGTTGTTGGTTGAAGGGCGGCCTTTTTGGCTCGCCTTTGCTTTGGGTTGGTAAATCGTTGATTTGAGTTAAACCTTTCATTTGCGGAATTGTTCTTGAATCTTTGTCGGGATGACCTCATCAATTAGATGGTTATCGAAGTGTTGTAGTGAATAACGACGAAAGATGAGGATAAAGATGAGCAAGCTGACAGGCAAGGTTGCAGTGGTTACGGGGGCTTCGAAGGGAATTGGGGCTTCGATTGCGGAGCATCTGGCTGCGTGAGGGTGCTTCTGTGGTTGTGAACTATGCGAGCAGCAAGGCCGGCGCGGATGCTGTGGTTGCGAAGATTGCTGCGAAGGGCGGCAAGGCGATTGCGGTGCAGGGCGATGTCTCGAAGCCTGCGGATATCACGAAGCTTTTTGCGGAGACGAAGAAGGCTTACGGGAAGCTGGATATTCTGGTGAACAATGCCGGGGTCTATGACTTCAAGCCATTGGAGGATGTTACTCCGGAGCACTTTCATAGCAGTTCAACCTGAATGTGCTTGGGCTTTTGCTGACGACGCAGGAGGCGATGAAGTTGATTGGCTCTGAGGGTGGGTCGGTGATCAATATCAGCTCGATTGTGGGCCAGATGCCGGTCGCCTACGGCTGCGGTGTATAGCGCTACGAAGGCGAGCGTGGATGCGATTACGGTTTCGCTGGCGGGCGAGCTTGGAGCGAAGAAGATTCGCGTGAACTCGCTGAATCCGGGCATGGTTGAGACGGAGGGGCTACACTCGGTTGGGTTTGCGGAGAGCGATTTCCGCAAGCACGTGGAGGCGACTACTCCGCTGGGCCGGATTGGGCAGCCGAATGATATTGCCACGGCAGCGGTGTTTCTGGCTTCCGATGATGCGGGATGGATTACAGGGCAGACACTGATTGCTGCGGGTGGGGCGCGGCAGTAAATGCGGTTTTTTGCTGCTGGTTGTTGGTAAAGGCGGGCCGGTTTGATTCGGCTCGCCTTTTACTTTTGGAGGTTATGTTGCTTTGTGCGGTGGGTTGGGTGGGTAGAATCGAGAGAGATGGCGCTCGATTTCAGGATTGACAGGACGGTGGAGGGTGGCGGGCGCAGGGGCGCGATGGCGCTGCCGCATGGGGTGGTAGAGACTCCGGTGTTTATGCCGGTGGGGACTGTGGCTAGCGTGAAGGCGGTGGAGCAGGGGGTGTTGGAGGGGCTGGGCGCGGATGGTGCGGGGGCGCAGATTATCCTGGCGAATACTTATCATCTGTATCTGCGGCCGGGCCATGAGCTTGTGGGGCGGATGGGTGGGGTGCACCGGTTTATGAGCTGGGAGAGGCCGATGCTGACGGACTCGGGTGGGTTTCAGGTGTTTAGTTTGAGCAAGCTGCGGAAGGTGACGCAGGATGGAGTGGAGTTCCGGTCGCACCTGGATGGGAGTAAACATTTTTTCTCGCCGGAGCACTCGATGGATGTGCAGATTGCTCTGGGCGCGGATGTGATGATGGTGTTCGATGAGTGTGTGGAGACTCCGGCGACGTGGGAGCGGACGCGGGAGAGTATGGGGCTGACGCATGCATGGGCGCAGCGGAGTAAAGATCATTTCGAGTTACATAAAGAACGGGTGCCGTGGTTTGAGGCGATGGGTGGGGCTACGCAGAGTTTGTTTGGGATTGTGCAGGGTGGGATGTATGCGAATTTGCGGAAGGAATCTGCTGAGCGGCTGGTGGAGATGGGGTTTCCGGGGTATGCGATTGGGGGGCTGGCGGTGGGGGAGCCACGGGAGGTGACTCGGGAGATGATTGCGCGAACGCTAGAGATTCTGCCGAAGGATAAGCCTCGGTATGTGATGGGGGTGGGGTATCCGGATGAGATAGAGGAGTACGCGAAGATGGGGGTGGACATGATGGATTGTGTGCTGCCTACGCGGGCGGGACGGCATGGGCTGGTGTTCGCGCGGGAGGGTGGCGAGGTGGTGCGGATGAACATCAAGCGCAAGGAGTATGCGGAGGATGAACGTCCGATCGATGAGGCTTGCGGGTGCATGGTTTGCCGGCGGTACTCGCGGGCTTATCTCAGGCACTTGTTTGTTGCCGGCGAGGCGCTGAGCCTGACGCTGAACTCGGTGCATAACCTGGCGTTTTATCTGGATACGATGGCGCGGGTGCGGGCGGAGCTGGCGGCAGGCCCGGCCAGTCCACCTTGTAGCTGAGGAGCCAGTCCTGCTTCTTCTGGCGCGTGAGCGGGACGAAGATGCGAATCACCTGCTGCTTGATCCAGAACTGAATGGGTGACATACGCTGTTTGTGCTGGCCGTTGCGCCGACCGAGGGCGATGACTTTGTCTGTGCGCGGGCGACGGTGCTGCTCGAACGCTGCGAATATTTGTTCGATGGATGTGCCGTTGGACTCGCGCAGGAGTTTGGCGAGGTACATGGCGTCTTCGAGGGCCATGGATGCTCCCTGGCCGGAGTGCGGGGCCACGGCGTGGGCGGCGTCGCCGATGAGGAGGGTGCGGCCGACACTCCAACTTGGGAGGCTCGGGACATCGTGGATGGCTACGTTGAGGATCTCTTCTGCGGACTGGATAAGTTGAGATATGGGAGATGCCCAGTCGCCATGCAACGCGAGGAGGCGTTGCTTGTGTTCGGCCATGGTCGTGGTGGCGGTCTTCTCTCTGTCTTCGAGTGGAGCTGAGGCGGTGCTCCACCACATGGTGCGCGGGCCGTCGGGCGTTACGACGTTGAAGTAGCCGAAGAAGCCGTCTTTGCCGAAGATGAAGTGGACGCGCTGGTTGGAGCGCGGGATGACGTCGCCTTCGAGGCAGGGGCTGATGCCTCCGGGGGCTGAGAGGCCGCTGTAGACGGGCTTTGGTGCGTCGGGCATGACGGCTTGGCGGACCTGCGAGCGAATGCCGTCCGCGCCGATGATGAGGTCACCCTGGACTGAGGTGCCGTCGTCGAAGTGAGCGACGATGGGCTTGCCGGGCTTGTCCTCGATGCTGACGAGACGCTTGTTGTAGTCGACGGAGATGCCCTGTTGGATCGCGCGGTCGACGAGGACACGATGGAGCGCGGCGCGGGTGATCATGATTCCGGCGTGGCCGTAGAGCGCGGGGTCGCCGGCACTGTTGCAGGCGAGGAGCTTGCCGTACTGGTTTTCAAAGGCCCACTCGTGGCTGGTGACGCTGACGTTGCGCACCTGGTCGATGACACCGGCTGCGGCGAGGACGTTCATGCCGTTGGGAGCCAGGCCGAGACCACCGCCGGTTTCACTAGGGCCTGATGCGGCTTCGAAGATGTGGGCGCAGAAGCCAGCTTGTTTGAGAAAGAGCGCGAGGACGGGGCCTGCGATGCCTCCGCCGATGATGAGAATGCACTTTGGATTGGATGTCATGTTTACCTCACATTATAAGTATCTCAACAATTGAGATAATGATAATGTAAGTGATATGGCTGAATCGCGCAAGAGAAAAGAATTAGAGCGGCAGATTGGGATGGAGCTGTCCAGGGAGATAGGTGCCCGTACCATCCTGTTTCACCAGGCGGTGGCGAATATTGTGGGGGTGTCGGTTACGGATATGAAGTGCCTGGACTATGTTGACCGTGGGGGGGATGTGACGGCGGGGGACCTGGCGCGGATGACTGGGCTGACTACGGGGGCGATTACGGCGGCGATTGACCGGCTGGAGAAGGCGGGTCTGGCGCGGCGGGAGCGGAGTGAGGCGGATCGGCGGAAGGTGTTCATACGGCTGAGCCAGTCGCCGGCTACGGAGCGGATTGGGCCGATCTTCGAGGCGTTGGGGAAGGATGCGGCGGAGCTAGTGACCCACTACTCGACGCGAGAACTGGAGACGATCAAGGATTTTTGTGAGCGCTGCATTGCAATGATGTGGCGGCAGACGGAGGCGGTGAAGGCCGCAACGGGAGAGAAGAAGTAAGTTGTGTGGCCGGAGCAGAAGCTTGATGCGCTTCCTGCTCCGTTCTGGAACGGGATCTACCAGAGGGCGCAGCGGTCTTCGCCGGAGCGCACCATGGCGTCGGTTTTCTTGCAGTGAAATGCTTGTTCGAACTCGGGCATGTTGCTGAGGGGGCCGAGGACGCGGAATCTTCCGGGGGGATGGGGGTCGGTGGAGACGGCGACGCGTGCGGCTTCGGGACGGACGATGGCTCCGCGCCATTGGGCTTCGGCGAGGAAGAATTGCTGGTCAGGGGTGAAGCCGTCTACGGTTGGCTCGGGGCCTTTGCCCTTGCGGGAGCGCTGGTAGGCGCGGTAGGCGAGGTTTACGCCGCCCAGGTCGCCGAGAGCTTCGCCGGTGACTAGCTTGCCTTGCAGGTGGAGGCCGGGTTCTACGAAGTAGTTGTCGTACTGTTTGGTGGTGCAGGCGGTGCGGGCTTCGAAGTTTTTGTAGTCGGCTTCGGACCACCAGTTCTGGAGCATGCCGTTAGCAGCGAACTTTGCGCCTTCGTCGTCGACGCCGTGGGAGATCTCGTGACCGATGCTTACGCCGACTGCGCCGTAGTTAATTGCGTCGAGGCCTTTGGGATCGAAGCCGGGTGGTTGGAGGTAGCCGGCGGGGACGACGATCTCGTTCATCGGCGGATTGTAGTACGCGTTCATGGTGGGCGGGGTCATGTGCCAGCGGTTGCGGTCGACGGGTTTACCGATCTGGTCGAGGTTGTAGTGAATGTCGTAGCGCCGGGTGCTGAGGACGTCTTCGAGATAGGTGGCGCGGTCGATCTTTACTCCGGCGTAGTCCTGCCATTTATCGGGATAGCCGATCTTGATGTTGAGGGCGCTGACCTTTTCGAGGGCTTTGGCTTTGGTGGGGGCGGACATCCAGTCGCGAGATTGGATGGAGAGCTTGAGTTCGTTGACGATGTTGACGGCCATCTGGCGGGCTCGGGCTTTGGCTTCGGGTGGGAGATAGCGGTCGACGTACTCGTGGCCGAGGGCTTCGCCTAACATGCTGTCGGTTGCGATGACGCAGCGTTGCCAGCGTGGGTGTTGCTCTTTGGCGCCGGACATGGCGGTTCCGTGGAAGGCGAAGCTCTCTTCTTCGAATTGCGATGAGAGGTAGGGGGCTTCGTCATTGAGGACTTGCCAGCGCAGGTAGGAGCGCCAGTTTTCTGCGAGAGTGGTAGTGAGCATGGCGTCGAAGGCCTGCAGGAGCTTGGGCTGGCCTACGTTGAGGTGACCTTGTGTCGTGACGCCGAGAGCTGTGAATTCGCTGTCCCAGTCGAAGTGGGGGGCGAGGGTCTTCAACTGGGCGAAGGTCATGGGGTTGTCCTCCACCTTGGGATCGCGGAGTTCGACGCGGCTGAGGCGGGTCTGCGCTAGTGCGGTCTCGATCTTCATGACGGCCGCTGTGGCGGTGGTTGCGTCAGCGTCGTTCGAGCCGGCGAGGACGAGCATCTTGTGCATGTAGGCAACGTATTTTTCGCGGGCGTCTTTGAAGCGGGGCTCGTCGCGGAGATAGTAGTCGCGGTCGGGGAGGCCGAGGCCGCCGACGTTGACCTCGGCGATCATGTGGGTGGTGTCGTGGAGATCCTGTCCGGCGGAGAGAGACAGGGGAGCCGCGATTCTTATCTGCTGCAACTGGATCATCTCGGCGTTGATGCCTTTGGTGTCGTGGGCAGTGTCGATCTGTTTGAAGATGGGCTCCAGGGGTTTGAGCTTGAGGGCGTTGATGCTGGACTCGTTCATGCAGGCGCCGTAGAAATCGCCGGTGAGCTGGCCGGGGGAGCCTTTGGGCAGCGATGCGGATTTGGCGAGGTCTTCTTCGGCGATGGTGCGGAGGCGGGCGTAGGTGTCGTCCTGGGTGATGATGCGGATGGCCCACCTGGTTTCGTTGGCGGGCATGGGGTGGTCGGTGCGCCACTGGCCGTTGGCGTAGGCGTCGAAGTCGGCGCAGGCGTTGGCGCTGCGGTCGATGTTGGCGACGGGGACTCCGCGTACCTGAGCGTTCGAGGCGGCGGAGAGGGTCATTGTGACCAGAAGTGTCAGTGAGGTTCGGCGCAAGATGTTCTCCTGAATGCCTATCCAATGTAACTTACTCGGTTTGGACTTGAGGGGCATCAGGGCACCCAGTCCAGGGCTTTGAGGGTCTTGTAGCTTTCGAGTTCCTTGGCCTTGGTGAGCATGGACTCTACCAGCTTGGAGACACAGGGGTTCCCAGCGCTGTGTGACGGCTTGGTGCGGCTGTGTTGTCATGCTCCCCCCTCCCCCCACTGTTTTGCGCAAAATCTTCGAACTAAAGACTTTAGGTTCGGACCTCGGTGGGACTTGGGTGAAAAAGTCCCATTTTCAAAGAACATCTCGCGCAAAGTGTTCGAAAGGCGGTACTTGGCGCGCCTAGGCTGGCCCGGGCCGGGTGGTTTTGTAGCACTGGATCTGGTGTTGCCCCCAGCTTCTATTATATGGGGCGTGTCAAGCGGTTTGGGGGTCGCGCGAGGGCCGCAGCTGCGCGCGATCCTAAGAGGCGTGCCTGTGGTTATTTGTTTTGGAGTATGATTTCGAATCTCACGGGCTCCCAGAATTGCATTCGGTCGAGGTGGATGATGCTATCTGCGACTTATCGTAACGTTCGCTTGTTTTTCGTGTTGGGCGCTCTTCTTTGTGGGATCGCGGTCGCGCAGACCATACCAACGGTTCCAACAAAAACTACGGCGCCACCAACTACGACAGTGCCGGGTGAAACACAGCCAGCACCAGCGAGCGCACGTGGAGTACCGCCTGAGCCGAAGGTTTCGCCTGTTCCTGCGCTGCCGGTTGTTACGCGTGGTCAGACGGTAACGGTGACGGGTGAGAATTTTCCGCAGAGTGTGAAGGTTTCGTTGCGAACTGGCAAGGAGACGGGCGGGGATACGGGTGTGCAGGTCGATGCTGTGGTCGCGGATGACAGAAAGAGTTTGAGCTTCAAAGTTCCGAAGGACCCGTTTAAGACTGGGCGCTATCTCGTCTATGTTTCGTACGACACACCGGCGGTTGCCGCCAGTTCAAATAGCCTAGCAGTTCCCGCTGTTACAAAGGATCTGGCGGTTCCGGGAGAGTTGACGGTTGCTCCGGATGATATGCCAGCGGTAGGGGTTGATTCGATCTCTCCGGCGACGGCTTATCGCAGCAAAGACGGTGCCTTCGATTTTGTGATATCAGGCAACAACATGGCGCCGGTAGCAACGGATAACTCGATTGAAGAGGTGGGAGGCGGCCTGCTGGCGGTGGGAACTCAAGCTGAGTGTCAATCTGATGCCACTATCAAGCAGTTCGAAGCTGATGGCAAAAAAAAACAGCTCGAATCTGATGACACTAACAAGCTGAGTAAGAAAGTTTGCTTGTCGTATCCGGCGGGACTGGATGGCCACGAATTATTAGTCAAGGGATATCAACCCCCTCCTTATAAGGGCTCGGTCCTGTTCAGGGTTCACGTCGGGAGTGGTGTCTCCGCCGCCAAGGCTGTGGTGTTCTCTTCGGTCAGCGAGGGGGAATTGCGTGGTCTCGCGATTGTGGTTTCTCTTGTGATCGCGGCGATTGTTCTGTTGATGGTGTGGAAGGGGATTGGGCTGTACAAGATCGCTGGTGAGAGCTACACGCCGTTGCAATGCTTCTTTCTGGACAAGGAGACGAACTCGTATAGCCTGTCGAAGTTTCAGCTTGTGGCGTGGACGTCGGTCGCGGTGTTTGGGTATATCTATCTGACGTTGTGTCAGTCGCTGATTCAGTGGACACTGACGTTTCCGGACGTACCGAGCGGGTGGCCGACGCTGTTGGGAGTGAGTGCGGCGACAACGGTGACCGCGGTTGGGATCACTACGAACCGGGGGTCAAAGGGGTCGGGTCCGGTGTTGCCTTCGCTGGCGGATTTCATCACGAGCGGCGGGATGGTGATGAGCTCGCGGTTCCAGTTTTTCGTGTGGACGCTGGTTGGTTGTGCGGGGTTCTTGTACCTTACGCTGATCAACGATCCTTCGGGTTTGAAGGCGCTGCCTGATGTGCCGACCGGGTTCCTTTATTTGATGGGCATCAGCTCAGCGGGCTACCTGGGCGGTAAGCTAGTGGCTCTTCCCGGGCCGGTAGTGCAGCAGCTTGTGGTGAAGTCTGTTAATCCGGCCTCGCCGGCTCTACTGGTGATTAATTTGAAGGGCCAGAACTTGTCGACGAATGCTGCAGTGAAGGTCGACGACACAGTCCTGAGGATGAAGGAACAGTTCACGATCGAACTAGTAACGGCGCAGGTTCAACCTCCGGATCCTTCCTTCTGCACTGAAGTAGCTGTGAAGTTGACTGCGGCGGACAGTTATCTCGATGGCGTGCATACGCTGACGATCACCAATCAAGATGGGCAGATGGCAGCGTCGAAGTTTCCGTTGGATGCGCTGACGATTACGACCGTCAACAATCTCCCACCGACAACGGGGCCGGTGGTTCAAGTGAACGGCACCAACTTTGTAGACGGCATGACGGCGGAGTGGAAGAACGCGACGGCTCCGGCGGGGACGCCACCGGTAGCAGCATCGTCAGTTCAGAAGAAGTCGGGCACGCAAGTGGAGGTTACGCTGGTGCCGGGCACTGCGGGCAAAGGCACGCTCACGCTGGTGAGCCCGATCTTTCTGAGGGCGCACGTTGATGTTACTGTCAATGCGCCTGGGGCGGCTTGATGTCCTGATTTATGCGGCCTGCCTACTGAGTGCCGGTGGCGTTGTTGGTCGATGTGTCCTGTGGGGAGTGTTCGTCTTCGGGGACGAAGGGGACGATGGCGGAGATCCTGGTTCCCTTGCCGGGCTTCGACTCGATGGAGAAGGTGCCGTGGACCAGATTGACGCGTTCCTGCATACTGACCAGGCCTAGCCCTGGATTCTTCCTTGCTTCTTCGATGTCAAAGCCTGCCCCTGCGTCCTGCACGACTAGTTGAATCTCTTTCTCTGTGCCGGATAAGGCGACGAAGAACTGTTTGGTTCCGCTGTACTTTACGGCGTTATGGAGAGCTTCCTGGGAGACTCGGAAGAAGCATAGCGAGATGGCTTTTGGCAGGTGCCTGGGTACATTTCTGTCGGTGAACTCGATGTCTACCTGGTGCTGTTTGGAGAACTCCGCGCAGAACGATCTTATAGCGGTGACGACGCCGAGGAAGTCGAGTGTGGAGGAGTGGAGCTGGTGGGAGAGGGATTGAACGTCAAGAGCAATTTCAGAGCAGTGTTTGCGGATGTCTTCGAGATTTTGTTTTGTTGCGGAAAAGGAACTACCCGTGGTTCGATTTGCGCGTTCGATTTCCATTGAGAGAAGTGCGAGGCGCTGGCAGATGTCGTCGTGCAGATCTCTTGCGATGCGGCTGCGTTCTTTCTCCTGGGCTTCGATGAGTTGACCACTTATTTTTGCGAGGGCCTGCTGGGCGAGCTTCTGATCGGTTGTGTCGATTGCGGAGCCGATGAATCCTCCGAAGGATCCATCGCCGTTGATGCGTGGGGATGCGACATCGAATATCCAACGGTAGACTCCATCGCTTCGAAGCAGACGGTACTCGAGCGAGAATGGTTCTTTGATCTTCAACGCCTCACGGAGGAATTCCAACACACGTTCTCTATCGTCGGGATGAACATAGTTGACCCAATGGTCGCCGGACCCTAGATCCTCAGTTTGGCCTGTGAACTCGATTCGACGGTCATTCCGGTAGGTGACCTTGCCTCGCGCGTCGCACATCCAAACGAGCGATGGGATGGAATCGGCCATGACCCGGAAGCGCTCTTCGCTCTCGCGGAGGATGGCTTCGGCCTTTCGTTTGCGCTTTCGCTGCAGGAGCAGGCCCGCGATCAATAAGGCCTGAGCGGCGATGACGATCAGGGCGATCAGGATATATTTCTGGTCGCGCTCCCAGAAAGTAAGCTGCCGATACTCGACGATGGTGCCTGGCGGCAAGGCGGATTCCGGGATGTGCCAGTGCTGAAGCGCACGCCAGTCCACGTGGTATTGAAGAGCGGAGTCGTAGACGATGGGGATGTTCTCCGGCCGTTCCCCTCTCAGCACGCGGGCTACAACCTGCCCATTCAACACAGCGTCTTTGGGAAGATCACGGTAGGCTCCGCCGACTCCCCCACGATTCATCGCTAGTCCTTGCCAGGGGGAGTAGGTGGGCCGGCGCTGAGCGACCATAGTGAGGAGATCCAAGGGTTCGACCGCCGGGTTGGTTAAATCATCGGGTCTTAGCTCAAACAAGACCACAGTATGAGGAGGCAGTGCGGCAACTTCCCGAAGGACTTGACTGTCCGAGGGTCCGACGAGGTCGATCTCTTTCACCTGATCCTGATGACGAAGAAGTTCGGTGTGTGCAACTGCGAGCCAGTACTTGTCGTACTGCGTGAGGCCGGCGATGATTGCGACAGAGCTTGTGTCCGGATTGAGACGAAGGGCAAGGTCGATGGTTTCGCGCATTCCCAGGGGACTGACGACACCGGTGACGCCAGGGAACATGTGCACAGCTTCCTGGCTGCTGACATCGGTAAAGACTATCGGGATGCCGGGGAACATCTCATCGCGGTGTTCCATTGCGAATTGAAGCACCTGGTAGCCGGCAACGACTACGACATCGAGCTTTGCGTTACCGTACCCACGATGGAGGGTCTCTGCGAGACTCTGGCGATAGGCTTCTTCGTCGAATCGCGGGTTTTCGACGGAGGTGTTGTAGAAGTTGACTTGCCCGGGAACACGAGCCCGCACGGTGGACTCCATCAAGGTCCAGGAGTGAGGGAGATTCGCCCAGTTATGCAGTATGAGTACGTTCTTCACGGGGGCCTGTTGGGCGGCTGCAGGACGGATGAGGACGCACAACAGAAGGCCAATGACTATGAACCTTACATATGCGGAGAGGTTGTTGAGGTAAACCCATGACGGCACAACAGGGAGGGGCTTCGAGCTGATATCCGACGCATGGACGTGCTTCGGGGCGGGGTTGTCCTTACATGATCGTCGGGTCGATTGACCGGTCAACATTTCGATCACCCGTTTATCATCGCCGTGGCTGAGTTCGGGTGGAGTATGAGTTTACTCCATCGATTGTCGCTATGGAGCGGGAGAATGACGTCTGGGGATTGTCGCTCTTTTGTCGCTCTTACGACGTAACGTCCGGCAGGCACCCACATGAAGTCCTCAAATCCCCAAAGGTTACAGGTAAGAATCAGTCTGTGGATTGTCGCTTTGGGGGCGCGGTGCTCTCTACTGTCAAAGGTGACAGGTGAGGGTACGACGGACGCCGAGGGTGTGCGGAGGACGCGGAGAAAGGCAGAAGCGGATGCCGTTATCGGATGACGTCGACGATGACTGTGGTGGTCTGGGTCTTGCCTCCTCCGGTGGCAGTGATGGTGATGGTGCGGGAGCCGAGGGCTGCTTCCCTGGTGACGCTGGCGGTCATGGTGGAGGAGCCGGAGCCGGGAGCGGCTATGGTGGCGGGACTAAAGGAGATGGTTTCGTCGGTCTCCTGACCGGAGGCGGTGAGGGTAACGGGCGAGTTGAAGCCTCCGGCGACGGTGGTGGTTATCTTGACCGAGGCGGGTGCGTCTCTGGCTATGGTGATGGATGAGGCCGACGCCGAGACGGTGAAGCTAGGCGGTATGGGCGTGGTGACGGTGAGCGAGACGGTGGTGGTCTCGGTGAGGGTGCCGCTGGTTCCGGTGATGGTGATGCTATAGGTGCCGGTTGCGGTGGTGGAGGCTACGGTGAAGGTCGCGGTGGAGGATCCGGCTCCGGTGATGGAGTTCGGGCTGAAGGCGACGGTTACGCCGGTGGGCATGCCTGAGGCGGTGAGGGCTACGGCTGAGTTGAATCCGCCGGAGACTGCGGTGGTGATGGTGGAGTTGCCGCTGTTGCCCTGCAGGACGGAGAGCGAGGTGGGCGAGGCGGAGATGGTGAACGACGGCGTGACTGTGGTGGAGCCGGTGAGCGCGGCGATGAGGCCGGCGTTGGGGCTGCCCCAGCCGGTGACGAGGTCGTATCCGGAGGTGGCGGCGAAGCTGCCTGAGGTGCCGGTGAGGATGTCGTGGAAGTCAGGGGCGTAGCTGGAGGTTACGTTCTGCGCGTAGATGGTGGGGTTGATGAAGCCGATGAGGGGCTGGCTGTTGGCGACAAGCTGCTGGTTGACGAGGGCGATGTATGCGGCCCACATGGGCGCGGCGAAGCTGGTGCCGCCGTACTCGTTGGCGAGGCAGGCGGTCTGGTCGGCGCAGGTGTAGAAGGTGAAGTTGGCGTTGGCGGAGACGTCGGGGCCGTTGCGTAGGGTCGTGGAACCTTTATTGGTGGAGGTGATGACGCCGGAGAGCTTTTGCCAGGAGGGGATGGCGATGTTGTCGGGAGAGATGCCGCCGCCGCTGTCGACCCAGGCGGTTTCGGAGGCCCATGGGCCGGCTGCTCCGCCGGTGATGAGGTCAGTGCCGCCGACGGAGACGACGTAGGCGTCGTCGGCTGGCCACGCTTCGTTTTTCTTCGACCAGGTGGAGCTGTCACCGGAGGCTACGAAGAAGTTCTGGCCCTGGGCGGCCATCTTCTGGAAGTAGGGGTCGAGCGTGGTGGGGTCGGCGGGTGTCCAGCCCCAGGAGCAGCCTATGGTGGTGGGCAGGGGGCTGTGGGTGGTCATGGCGCTGATGATGGCGGTGTCGGTGGATCCGATGTAGACGGTGAGGGATGCTAGGCCGGGAGCCATGCCGATGGCCTGAGTCATGTCGAGGGTCTGTTCGGTGTCGTCGCAGCTGTGACCGGCTTTGGTGTCGAGACATGAGGTGCTGGTGCCGTCGGTGGAGAGGAGGGTGATGGGGACGTTGTTGGTCTGGCCGATGTTTGTGAAGTAGGTGTTGAGGTCGGCGAGATCGGTGCCGTAGTACTCGAGCAGGCCGAGGTTCTGGCCGGTGCCGGTGAGGGCGGTTCCACCGTAGTAGGCGGCGCGCATGTCGCTGCCGAGGAAGGATGCCGAGGGGCCGGAGCCGGTGGTGGCGTGGGTGACTACGTCTTTGGCGTCGATGCCGTGGGCCTGTGCGTAGTCACTCTTCTTGACGAGCATGGGCTGGGGGATGGAGTAGTTGTCGAGGCCGGAGATGTGCCAGAGGCTGAAGCCGAGGTCTACGGTGGGTTCGGTGTCAGGGGCGTAGAAGGTGCGGTTCTCGGTGGGATGCTGGAAGTTGCGCATGTGGACGTGGAAGGCGGATTCGACGGCGGAGACGGGGCCGCTTATCTGGACGTCCATGCCATCGCGGGAGCCGCCGGTTACTGTGAAGCCGTTGAGTTTGGCGAAGAGGACGACGGCGTCGTAGTCGGATTGGGTGGGGCCGAAGCGGGCGGTGAACTCGGTGGGGGTCAGGAAGTGGCGGTAGCTCGCGCTGGCGGGATCGTAGAGGGCGGCGAGGAAGTTCTGGAGGCCATCGGGGTCGCGCAGGGGTAGGACGAGGTCGAGGTTCATGACCTGGGTGGCGGGGAGCTGTCCGATGGACTGGGCCTGACCGTTGCGGACGGCGTCGCGCACGTGGTGGGTCAGGACGGACTGGGCTTGGGAGGCGGTGGCAAAGAGCGAGACAATCGCGACGATTGTGAGGAGTGACGTGCCCTGTCTGCGATTCATGTGGCAGCCTCTTGAGCGGGATTTTGGTAATACTTAGCGGGGAGTGGCCAGATTAGACCAGAGCTCAAAGAGGCGTGTCAATGAACTTCGAGGGCTCGGAGATAAAATCGTGCGAGATGAGTAAACCAATTCTTGTTGTCACGTATCGGTTGACGGAGGCGGTGGAGGAGCGGATTGCGCGGGAGTTCGTTTCGCGGTATCCGGAGGGTGCTCCGTTTACGACGGAGGAGTTGCTGGCGGCGGCGGAGGGCGCGGATGCGCTGCTGGTGACGTCGGTGAATAAGCTGGATGCTTCGTTCTTCGCGCGGGTCTCGAGTTCAGTGAAGGTGATTGCGACTTTTTCAGTGGGGTATGAACACATCGATCTGGCTGCGGCTGCGGCGCGAAAGATAGCGATTGCGAATACGCCGGGGGTGCTGACGGAGGCTACGGCGGATATCGCGATGCTGCTGTTGCTGGGGGCTTCGCGGCGCGCGAGTGAGGGAGAGCGGCTGGTTCAGGCGGGACAGTGGAAGGGGTGGGATCCTAACCATCTGCTGGGGCGGCAGCTTACGGGGAAGGTTCTGGGGATCTACGGGATGGGGCGGATTGGGCAGGCGGTGGCGCAGCGGGCGCGGGCGTTCGGGATGAAGATTCATTACTGCAATCGGTCGCCGCTTCCGGTGGAGGTGGCGGGAGATGCAGTGTTCCATGAGAGTCCGGAGGAGCTGCTGCGGGTGAGCCAGTTTCTTAGCCTGCATGCTCCTTCTACGGCGGAGACGCGGCATTTTCTGAATGCGAAGACGCTGGCTCTGTTGCCGCCGGGGGCCGTGGTGGTGAATACGGCGAGGGGCGGACTGGTGCAGGATGATGACCTGATTGCTGCGTTGAAGACGGGCGAGGTCTGGGCGGCGGGGCTGGATGTGTTCGAGGGAGAGCCGGATATCAATCCTGGGTACCGCGAGCTGCCGAATGTGTTTCTGCTGCCGCACCTGGGGAGTGCCACGGTGGAGACGCGGACGGCGATGGGGATGCTGGCGCTGGATAATATTGATGCTGTGCTTGCGGGGCGGCGCGGCTCCTTCGCTGGTGCGGGTGTAATTCCGGCTGCCGGCGTACTCCCCCCTCCCCACCTGTTTTGCGCAAAATCTTCGAAACAAAGACTTTAGGTTCGGACCTCGGCTGGGCTTTGGTGAAAAAGTCCTATTTTCAAAGAACACTCTGCGCAAAATCTTCGAAAGAAAGGACTTGGCGCGCCTGGGCTGGCCCGGGCGGGGTGGTTTTGTAGTGCTGGATCTAGTGTTGCCCCAGCCTCTATTATATGAGGCATGTCAAGTATTTGAGGCAAGGGCTTCTGGGGTTTGGTGGTGGGTTGGTTTCGGGATTTCCTGGCTTTAAGGTGTTTTAAACGCCAAGCTTGCTTCAGGTATTGAGTATTGGAGTTGAACGACCCAGAGGTGCTCGTACCGAGACGCATTGAGGCTGTGCGGCGGGTAGCGCTATCGGCCGAGATTCATCTTAACGAGCAGATGGTCGAAACGCGGGTCGGAGTGAAGTGATCGGAAGTATTGGCTTCGGATCCACAAAGGGAGATTCGGATCGCGCTCATGAACGGCTGCTTCAGCGAACGTCAGCGCTGATTCCCGGTCTCCAAGAGCGGCTGCCAGGAATGCACGCGTTGCAGCCGGAATATATTGCCGCTGCGATGTTTCGATGAGGCTGGCCCGCAGGCGCTCCGCATCATGAGTGCGGCCGGAACGCACATAGACCCACGCAAGAAGGGCGGAATAAAAATAGCCAGGCGGAAGGCCGGAACACGTTCTTTCGATCAGCGCGGTGCCCTCTTGATGGTTGCCAAGCAAAGAGAGCGCTTCGCCCATCACCTGGGCGCCGACGGGAAAGTTCTCGTCGACCTCAAGGGAGCGGCGCGCATATTCCAGAGCCTGCTCAGGCCGATCGAGCAGGAGCGAATAGATCGCGCGATACGTGTGGAAGAGTGCGAGAAGCGGATCGAGTTGCACCGCCCGCTCGATCGCGGCCAGCGCCTCGTCTACCGAGCCTGAAGCGAACAAGACATTGGAGCGCCAGAAATGAGCTATCGCGCAGGCAGGATTCAGCTGAAGGGCCCCATCCAATCGGCGAAGGGCATCCTTCCATTGGAAATCGCAGACGGCCGCCATGAAGCCGAGCACGGCGTGCGCGTCCGCAAACGTTGGGTCTGCCTCGATCGCTCTCTTTGCCAGTGCACGGACCTTCGGCCACTGCTCTATGGGCAACGCGCCGCGGTGCCCCATCGCGACGTAGTAGCCCGCTAGTTCAAAGAGGGCGGGAGCGTAATGGGGATCGAGAGCCACAGCCTTTTCCAAAAACTCGCGTCCCCGCTGGACCTCCGAGTTCGTGAGGCGGTGAACGTGGAACGTGCCCCTGAGGTAAAGGTTGTGGGCTTCGAGATTCTCGGTGTAGCGCTTGACCAGGGGCGTGTCTGCCTTCGCACCCAGCCTGACCTTCAATTGGGCCACGATGGCTTGCGCGATCTCGTCCTGTATGTCGAAGACATCGCGCAATTCGCGATCGTACCGCTCCGCCCAAATCTGCGTTTCGTCGGAAACATTGATCAATTCCGCGGTCACACGGATGCGGCCGCCGGAGAGGCGGACGGTGCCGTGAAGAATGCTGGTCACCCGCAGCTTTTCTCCAATCTCGGCGACGGCATTGTCGCGACTACGAAAAGCGAACGCGGAGGTCCGGGCGATGACTCGCAGGCCGGGAACTTTGGTGAGAGCGTTCAGGATCTCCTCGGCCAGGCCGTCGCTAAAATATTCCTGCTCTTTGTCCGCGCTCAAGTTGGCAAATGGCAGAACTGCGATCGAGGGCGCGGGCGTCACAGCGGAAGCGGGCTTCGGCGCGGAGGCGCTCTCGGGCGCGTCCGCGCCAACCTTCAACCCTGCTTTGCGCAGCCCCTCGAGCATGTCTTCGACCACGCTGCTTTCCCGGAACCACTTCTCGAGCTCCTGCCTTACATTGACCGGAAAATCAGGCCTGAGCGCGAGCAACTCCTCGAGCGCATGCGCGGCCGCCGCCTGGTTTCCCATTTGCGCGTGCGCCCTGGCGAGCAATTCGTGCGTCCAGAACAGGCCGGGCATAGTTCACACGAAGCCCATATTCCAGCGCCGCCGCATAGTCGTGCCGGCGGTACGCGTCGTGGGCCAGCGGAAACCAATACCATCCCTTATGTCGCGGATTGAGGCTCATCGCACGTTGCACGAGGCCGCAGCCACGTTCCCAATCGCCGTTATATGCGGTCCACATACCCACTTGGGCCATGATGCTTCCATCCAGTGGATTGAGCGCCAGGGCGCGCTCGGCGGCGTTGCGGAACGCGGGGATGTTTTTGACACAGGAGTGGGCCAGACTGAGCGCCCAGAAAGCCAGATGATCGTTCGCATCGGCTGCTACCGCGCGGCGGGCATAGGACAAGCATAGGTCGCGCGACTTAGGGTTGTCCCCAAAGCTGAACAGATACCCGTGTCCGTGGACCACAGCCAGGATCGCGAGGCATCCGGAATGGTTGGGCTCCTGCTCAGTCGCCCGGTGGAGTACGTCGAGCGCAAGCCGGGTCTCTTCGGGACTGAGAAGCTCGCTCCAGCCGGAACTGCGCAGCAGAGCTTCGTAAGGAGTGAGAGTGCGGGGATCGCGGTCGCGCAGCGCGATCAACATGTTGTGGACGAGCACGCCGCCCCATTCGGCCACGCTGGCAACGATGGGCGCCACCAGACTGTCCTGAATCTCGAAGATCGCATCCGGCGAATAGCTTCTGTTATAGGTTTCCGCCCAGAGTCGAGCGCCGGTGGCGATATCCGCCAACTGTACCGTGGCGCGTAACTGCGAGCCTGCCTGCCTGAGGCTACCCTCGATCAGGTAACGGGCGCCGGCGGACGATTCCTTGGTAAGCACACGGAGGTACGAGAACCGCGAAAGTCCGGCCACAATCTCTTCCGTGACGCCTTCCGCCAGGGCAGCCAGTTCGGATCCGGTGTATTTCAGTGGAGCGACCGCAATCCAGAAGCTTCGCACCCCAGCCGCGGGCTCAGTTACTCCTGAGGGAACGGCGGCCTCTTCCAAGGCTGCCTTCAGGTCGGTAGCGGATTGGAAGCGATCGGCGGCTACCTTGCGGAGGCAGCGTGTCACAATGCCTTGCACGTCGGCGGGTGCTTGGATTGGAGCGGGCTCGTCGCGCAGAATTGATACCAGAATGGAAGCCAGCGAATCGCTTGGGAAAGCCCGGACGCCACTAATCATTTCGTACAGCAGGGCGCCGAAAGAGAAGATGTCCGAACGCACATCCACTGCACGTCCTTGCGCCTGCTCGGGGGACATGTAGCAGGCGGTGCCGATGATGGTTCCGACTTCCGTCTGGGTGAGGGCAAGGCTGCTCGTCCCTTGGTGTCGACTTGGCGAGCCCGAAATCGAGCAGCTTGATCCCCGTCCGGGTGACCATGATGTTGGCGGGCTTGAGGTCACGGTGTGTGATGCCGCGTTCGTGAGCCGCTTCGAGCGCTGTCACGATTTGAATCGCAACGCGAAGCGCTTCCGCAATAGGCAACGGAGACTTCAGGGTCTCGCCATCGACCAATTCCATGATGAGTGCTGTGCCCGCCGGGGATTTCTCGAAACCGAACACAGTCGCGATGTGCGGATGATTGATCGACGCCAGCACCTTGGCCTCGCGTTCGAAGCGAGCGAGTCGATCAGGATCAGACGCCACAGCGCTCGGCAATACCTTGATGGCAACGTCCCGATCAAGCCTGGTATCCCGGGCTCGATACACCTCGCCCATCCCACCTGCGCCGATGGGCGTGACGATTTCGTACGGACCCAACCGAGTGCCTGGAGACAGACGCATGGAATTCCGGGCAATTATATCGTGGCAGGAGCGAGTGACAGGTAAACCGGAAGTTCGATTCTCAACTGATGACAACAGGGCTTAGCACTCATCCAAGCTCGCGATGCGTGGATTGGTCTCCATAAAAACGCGCCTTTCTATACCTAACGGCAACCAATCAACCGCGCGTTACATGTAGGCGAGGGTTTGTTCGCGGAGGGGTTTTAGGCGGGTCTCTTCGAGGGCGTCGCGGTAGAACATGTTGTAGGTGTCGAAGGGGATGAGGCGCTGGGCGTCGGGGTGGGCGATGTGGATGCAGGTTTTTTTGATGGAGCGGAGGTCGAAGGTCTGGGCGTCGATGAACTGGACGATGAGGATGCGGAAGAGATTGTCGTAGCCGAGGGATTTGGGGGCGAGGACCTGGGGGAGGCAGCAGAGGAGTTCGCGGAGGGTGCTGGCTTGCGATTGCGGGGAGTGGTTGGTGGAGAAGAGCTTGAAGATGTGGTTGCGGAGGTTGGGTTTGCTCGAGCTGGCGCGGATGGCGGGGTCCTGCTCGTAGATGATGGTGTTGCGGCCGCCGTTGATGAGGACGTCGGGGGAGATCGAGGCCGGTGAGGGGGACGACTTTGCCGGCGAGCTTCATGGCGTAGGCCATGGCGAGCGAGTCGGGGTGGCAGGGGACGGGGATGAGGTCTTCGGGCTTGAAGATGGAGGTCTGCGCGAGGATGCGGCGGCGGACTTCGGAGAGGGTGAGGCGGTGGGTGGCGGGGTGAGTAGTTGTTGAGGCGGCCGGCCTGCTGGACGGGCTGGAAGGTGACTCCGCGGACGCAGGGTTGCTGGAGGGCGAAGTCGACGATGCTGCCGAGTTCGTCGTCGTTGACGCCTCGTTCTACGGTGACGACGAGCGTGGTGGAGATGTTGAGTTCGTTGAGGCGTTCGAGGGCCTTTTCGCGGATGCTGCGGAGGTCGGCGCCGCGGAGTTGCATGAGGGGTTCGCGGCGGAGGGAGTCGAACTGGAGGTAGAGCTCGAACTTCGGCATGTAGGTGGCGAGGCGGTTCGGCGAAGGCTTCGTCCTGCGCGATGCGGATGCCGTTGGTGTTGACCATGAGGTGCTTGATGGGGCGGCGCTTGGCGGCGTCGAGGATGTCGAAGAAGTCGGGGATGGATGGTGGGCTCGCCGCCGGAGATCTGGACGACGTCGGGCTCGGCTTCGTTGGTGACGATGGCAGTCGAGCATGCGTTCGATCTGGTCGAGGGGCTTGTACGTCGGTGCGGTGGGTGCCGGATTGCGGCGTAGCAGATGGGGCAGGTGAGATTGCAGGCGTCGTTGATTTCGAGGAGGGAGAGGCAGGAGTGCTGCTCGTGGTCGGGGCAGAGGCCGCAGTCGTAGGGGCAGCCGTATTTGATGGGGGTGTTGTAGCGGTCGGGCATCTCGGGCGGCTTGATGAAGACTTCGCGGCAGCGGCGGTAGTAGTCGATGTCGTCGGAGATGAGGACGCGCTCGAAGCCGTGCTGCGGGCAGCGTTTGAGCATGTAGACGTTGTCGTCTTCGAAGACGATCTTGGCGTCGATGCGGCGGTAGCAGGTGGTGCAGATGGAGACGGCGGTGTCGTAGAAGAGGTAGGGGCGGGTTTTGGCTGGCATGGGAGATCCTTTGGATTAGCGAGGGGTGCCGCGGCGCGAGAGGGCGATGATCATCAGGGCGATGAGGCCGACGATGCAGGCGATTTCTACGCCGATGGCGATGTTGACGATGGGTGGATCGTCGCCCTGGATTTTCATGTTGGTCGCGCAGACGCCGAAGCCGATGACGAGGGTAACGGCTAGAGTAGCGGCGATCGGGCCGAGACGAATTCGTTTGGGTGGTTGAGGTGGTGGATCTGTGGGTGGCGTGCTCATTGTGTTTTCTCGGCTATTTGTGTTGAGGTTTCTTGAAGATGGCCATAATGGCGACGACGATGAGACCGATGATGCAGAGGGCTTCGATGATGATGGCGGCTGGGAATACGGGCCCGTTCATTGCGCTGTTTGAGCTGATCAAGGTAATGCTGCATAGGCCGAAGGTGACGACTATGGTGATCGCGAAGGCGATGGCGAGCTTTGCGAGGGTGCTGCGCTTGCGCTTAGGCGGGAGGAGTTCGGGAGGTGGTGGGGGTGAACTGCTCATTGAGGGTCCTCGGTGTTTTTTCTCAGTCCGAACATAGAAGTAATCGCCGCGATAAGACCAACTACGATGAGGCCAACAGTGCAGGCGACCATCGCACAAAGTTCCAAGATACCGGTAAAGATCAAAAAGAAACTGTCGTTCTTATCTACTAAAACGTTGAGACCGCATAGGCCAGTGGCGATGCCGAGGACGACTGCTAAGATGGCGGCTGTCTTTGCGAGGCCGGTAAGGTTTTGCCACGGCAACTTCATCGGGCTTCCTGGGGTGTTGCGGTCTTGAAACGGATGGAGGAGATGATATCTGGAATGAGGAAGAGGAGGGCGACGAGGCAGGTCCACTGGATTAGGTTGAGGCCGTAGTGGAGGGGTTGGGGTTTGATGAAGTCGATGAGGAGGCGCCAGGTGAGGTAGGCGGCGAGGAAGAGGCGGAAGGTTGCGCCTTCGGGGTGAGGGTGGGAGTTGTAGCGGTGGAGAGCGAAGGCTAGCGCAGCGAGGAAGAGGATCTCGTAGAGCTGGGTGGGGTGGCGGGGGATTCCGTCGCCGAAGTCGATGCCCCAGGGGAGGGTGGTGGGGGTGCCGTAGGTGTCGTCGGCGAGGCTGGCCAGGAAGCAGCCGATGCGACCGACGGCGATGCCGAGGCAGAGGGGGATGGCGAAGAGGTCGCCGGTGCGGGAGTGGATGTGGCGGACGCGCTTGGTGAGTTCGACTGCGATCCATCCGCCGAGGAGGCCTCCAACGATGGTTTTGCCGCCGGGGAGGAGGAGGGTTCGCCAGGTGAACTGCGAGAGGGGGATCTGTTCGAGGAGGCCGAGGATGCGGGCTCCGAACATGGCTCCGATGGCGGCTGCGGCGATGATGATCCAGCGGCTGTCGTCGGAGAGGAAGTCGCCGGTGCGATCACGGGTCTGGCGATAGAGGAGGTAGCCGGTGAGGTAGCCGAGGGCTTCGAAGAGAGTGTGGAGGGCGGGATGAGGAGTGAAGTGCAAGGTGCGGTGAGTTTATATTGCGGCGGATGGAATCAGGTGAGGATTTGATCGCGGTGATGCTGGGCAGGAAGCAGTAGGCGGCGGCCTTGGTGGTGGTGAAGCTGAGGAGGCCTGGTCATACCCCCCTCCCCCCTCTGTTTTGCGCAAAATCTTAGAAAGAAAGACTTTAGGTCCGGACCTCGGCAGGGCTTTGGTGAAAAAGTCCTATTTTCAAAGAACATTTCGCGCAAAGTATTCGAAAGACGGTACTTGGCGCGCCTGGGCTGGCCCGGGCGGGGTGGTTTTGTGGTGCTGGATCTGGTGTTGCCCCCTGCTTCTATTATATGGGGCGTGTCAAGGGATTCTGCCCTTTGAGGGTCAGTTTCCGGGCCGTTCCTCAAAGCTCAGCGGTATCGGCGCACCCTGCAGCGTTACAAAGGTCTGAGGCTCACAACAGGCTTGCCCCAACCGCACAAGGTCAGCTTTCATGTTCCGGTCTGTTTCGAAAGACTTAAGGGTTGCGTCGAGAATCGAGGCCGCTCTCGTGTCATCTGGTCGCTCAATGCGGTAATGCATCCACTTGCCCTCACGTCTCGCTTCCACTATCCCGACGCGGCGAAGGTAGGCGAGGTGCCGGGAGATCTTCGGTTGCCCTTGCTTCAGAATCTCGACGAAGTAACAGACACAGACCTCGCGGCCGTTCATGAGATTCAGCAGTCTCAGGCGGGTCGGGTCTGCAAGTGCGGCGAATAGTTGCACCAGATCGAACGTCTTAGCAGCTCGGCTCATGCCATAAATATACGCCTTGACAGATATGTACTGGAGGTCATACATTCGTGTTGGCGTATATGAGGTGCCCGAGAAATGGATAATTCAACCGCCGTCCGTGAGAAGTACGGCTCTATAGCGCGGAGCGTCACCAGTTCTGGCGCAACTGCGTGCTGTGATCCTGCTATGCGTTGCTGCGACCCTATCACCAAGGACTTATATAACAGCGCGGAGACAGCGACGCTCCCTGAGAGCGCAGTCCTGGCGTCGCTGGGATGCGGCAACCCAACTGCGCTGATCCAGTTGAGGGAAGGCGAGACTGTCTTAGACCTCGGCTCTGGCGGAGGTATCGACGTATTGTTATCAGCGAAGAGAGTAGGGCCGACTGGTAAAGCCTACGGTCTCGACATGACGGACGACATGCTTGCCCTCGCGCGAGAAAATCAGCGGCAAGCGGGGGCGGACAATGTTGAGTTTCTTAAGGGCGAGATAGAGAACATCCCGCTGCCGAACGAATCGGTCGATGTTGTTATTTCCAACTGCGTCATCAACCTTTCGGCAGATAAGTCTCTTGTCTTGCGCGAAGCCTTCCGCGTCCTCAGGCCCGGGGGCCGTTTCGCCGTGTCGGATGTGGTTGTCAACGGCGTGGTTCCGGAAGAAGTACGGCAGAGCATGTTGCTTTGGGTGGGTTGCATCGCCGGCGCGCTCGAAAGAGAAGACTATCGCGCAAAACTAATCGCCGCCGGCTTTGGTGATATCAGCTTCGAGACAACACGCACATACAACATCGAGGATGCACGTTTGTTTCTAACCGAAGCTGGCATCGCTGTGGATGAGATTGCGCCTCTGGTCGAAGACAAGTTCCTGAGCGCCTTCATTCGCGCCACGAAACCGAATGCACCCTGCTGCGAACCGGGTTGCTGTTCCCCAGCTCCGAAAGGCTGACGGCGATGCCGACACACTATAACGTCTTATTTCTATGCACCGGTAACTCCGCCCGCTCCATCCTTGCGGAGGCCCTCCTGAACCATAGGGCCAAGGGTAGTCTTACCGCGTACAGTGCAGGCAGCCATCCCTCGGGAACGCCGCGCCCAGAGGCGTTGAAACAGCTTGAATCAGCCGGAATATCAACGAATGGACTACGCAGCAAATCATGGGATGAGTTTGCAGCGGCCGATGCGCCGCGCATGGATTTTGTCTTTACGGTCTGCGACAACGCTGTCAATGAAGTGTGCCCTTTCTGGCCAGGGCAACCGATGACTGCCCACTGGGGCATCCCCGATCCCGCAGCGGTGAAAGGATCGCCTGAGGAGATCGAACGCGCCTTCCGCGATGCGTTTGTGGTGCTGGATCGGAGAATTGGTCTCTTCCTTTCGCTGCCGCTGGCAACTCTGCAACAACTCGCTATCCAAAAAGAGATCGAAAGTATTGGTCGTTCATGAGGGCCGGCCTTTTCCGCCGCACCATCGCGGAGTTCGTAGGAACGCTGCTTCTCCTCGCCGCAGTGGTGGGGTCCGGCATCATGGCCGAAAAGTTAGCCGAGGGTAACGTCGCTCTTGCCCTGCTAGCCAATACGATTGCCACGGGCGCGGCCCTAATCGCATTGATCCTCGCCTTTGGGCCTATCTCAGGGGCGCATTTCAACCCCGCAGTGACGCTGGCAGATGCATGGCGAGGCGGTATCGCATGGCGCGAAACTCCGGCATATCTCGCTGCGCAGCTCGCCGGAGCATTCGC
The DNA here is from genome assembly GCA_963744125.1 of uncultured Acidobacteriaceae bacterium. Taxonomy (GTDB): domain Bacteria; phylum Acidobacteriota; class Terriglobia; order Terriglobales; family Acidobacteriaceae; genus Edaphobacter. The sequence continues at coordinate 552,019 of CAVUSG010000001.1, forward strand.
CGGAGTTGCGACGGCTCATCTCATGTTCGGACTCACTCTATTCACCGCGTCGACGCACGTCCGCAGCGGTCCCGCGCAGATATTCAGCGAGTTCATTGCTACCTTCGGTCTGCTCTCTATCATCTGGGGGTGCGCCAAGCACCATCCAACTGCCGTTCCCTTCGCAGTGGGTGCCTACATTACTGCTGCCTATTGGTTCACAGCGTCTACTTCCTTCGCTAACCCAGTCGTCACTCTTGCCCGATCCGCGAGCAACACGTTTGCCGGTATTAGACCTGCCGATACAGCCGGATTTGTCGTCGCCCAGTTGGCCGGGGCGTTCGCGGCAACATTGCTCTTTCGATGGCTAATCCCGCAGGCGACGACCGGTTCATGTCCCCACAGCGTGGCTCCTGGCGGTCTGGTAGACGGGATGGATGAATAGCAGTGCGAGGATTACGTGGAGGGCTGCAGCTGGGATGAGGAACGGGCTGGCGAAGTCTCCGCTGAGTGCGAGGTAGCCGAGGTAGCAGGCTGCGAGGAGGTTATAGAGGAAGAGCGCTCGGGTTGGCTGCTCGTGATCTCTTTCGCCTGGCAAGCATGCACCTCGTGGCCAGCATGCGACGGCGAGGGAGACGAGGCCGCAACCGCCTACGCGGCCTATCGCTTCTCCGCCGGGGGTGAGTTCGGTGGAGAGGAGGACGTTGGCGACGAGGCGCGGGGATAGGATGATGGCGATTCCGGTGGCCAGTTCGATGGAAGCGGAGATGGTGAGGAGGGTTTTGGCTCTCATGGTGGCCCGGCGCTGACTCTCACGATGGTGAGGTGTGGCTTACTTTGGCCATTGTTTGAACATCTTGTTGATGGCGTTTTGTACTATTTGCTGGTTCTTGCCGCCGTTGGTGCTGAGTGTGTCCTGTCCGACGCCACGCCAGATCAGGGACTGGGTCTTGGCGTCGTAGAGGTCGACGATGAGGGTCGCTTCGACGTTCTGCTGTGGGGTGATTCCGCCCATGCCGCCGCCGATTCCGCGCATGCCCCAGGCGCTGTAGGAGGTCTGCTGCCTCATGCCTCCGCTGGCGAGGAGGATGATGTCGGGAGTCTGGGCTTCGGTGACCTTTGTGAAGCCTTTGGCCACCATGGCTGAGTCGATGTCCTGCTGGGCTACCTGGGCGAGGATGGAGTTCTGGATCTGGTTGGTATTGTTTGAGCCCCAGGCGTAGGTGTGGTAGGCGGAGAAGCTCTGGCTGTGGTTGTAGTTGACGGAGACGGTTTGTGCGGCGGCGATGGCGGACGTGATGCCGAGGAGCATCGCGCAGAGTGCGAGTTTGGATTTCATGGGTATCTTCCTTTCGAAGACTGGAGGCGTTGCCAGCTTTTGGCTCGTCCGATGGATCGACCTGCGGTCAGTTGCCGGACGGCAATTCGCAGTGGACTCAAGTCTAGGAAGATCGTCTGGGGGTGGGAACTAGCAAAACTACGAATTCGGGTTGGGAAAATGACGTAGCGGTGCGAGTTTACTGCGGATCAGGGGTGGGATGGGGGGTGGGATCGGGGGATGGGGATTTGAGGGTGAGGAACCAGAGGCAGACGACGATGAGGTAGGTTGCGACGCTGATGTAGGACCAGCGGGCGTAGGCGTCGACGTCGCGGTGGAGGGCGGCGGTGATGCGTCCGGTCTGGGCGAAGAGGCTGACGGAGGCGTAGAGGCCGAGGCCGAGCGTGATGGGGCGGAGGATGGTGGAGCGCGAGGCGGCGATGGTCCAGACGAAGAGCGCGAGCATGACGAAGGAGAGGAAGGTCTGGACGCGGTCGGGCGGGATGGGGGCGTGGATGGGGAGCTGGGCGAGGACGAGGGCGGTTGCGCCGGAGCAGAGGGCGACGAGGAGGAACAAGAGGGTGGCGCGGAGGAGGGTGATGCCGCCTAGTTCACGGATGAGGTGGTGGGCGATCTCGATGGCGACGATGGCCTGGAGGAGGAGGTCGATGTAGGAGAGGGTGGCGTAGAAGGTGGCGTAGTCGGCGGGCGTGAGGTGGCCGAAGAGGATGAAGAGGAGCGCGGCTCGGAGCGGGTAGAAGGTGAGGAGTGCCGTGAAGCAGGGGACTCGGCGTGCGATGTGGCGCACGAAGAGGGAGGCTACGAGAGCGATCTGGAGGATGAGGCTCAGGGTCCAGAGGGAGTTGTTGATGGCGGTCTGCATGGGGGAAGGTTGTTGTTTGCTGGTTGTTCGTTGGTTGGGATTGCGTTAGTCGTCGTCGGGGGGGCCGGAGGGTTTTTCGGCCTGGAGGTATTCGGGGGTGTGGAGGGCGTGGATCTTCAGGAAGGGTTGCGGGGGTTGGTCGTAGTTGAAGCAGTCTGAGAAGTCGTCGGCGAGGACGTCTCGGGAGCCGAGGGATGGGAGGTCGAAGTTCTCTTCGATGTAGGTGAGGAAGCCGCTGGACTCGTGGGTGACGTGGGAGACGTAGCCGGTCTTGGCGTAGGGGGAGATGACGAGGAGAGGGACGCGGAAGCCGAGGCCCATGTTGTCGACCTGGGGGGGCGGGACGTGATCGTACCAGCCGCCCCAGTCGTCCCATGCGACGAAGATGGCGGTTGAGTTCCAGAAGGGGCTGTCGCCGATGGCGTTGACGACGGCGGCGACCCAGTCGGGGCCCTCGGGGAGGGAGCCGGGGTGGTCGGAGTGGTTGAAGGTGGGGACGACCCAGGTGACCTGGGCGAGCTTGCCCTTGGGGATGTCGGTGAGGATGTTGGTCTCGGGGGAGATGACCTTGGTGGTCCAGTCCTTGCCGTAGCGAATGTGGCGGATGGCATCGAAGGCGGAGATGATGTAGTAGCTGTCGGTGGTACCGGGGGCGTAGTACCTCCAGGAGATGCCTTTGGCGTCGAGGAGGTCGGCCATGGTGGTGTAGTCGAAGCAGGGGAAGACTCCGGGGAGGTCGGTGCCGTTGGGGCCCACGAGGGCGACGCGGGTTGCTGCGGGGGCGTCGCAACCCCAGGCGCTTGAGCTGTTGGGATTCTCGGAGGCTTCGCCAGACTGACCAGCGATCATGTATTGATGGGCGACGAAGCTGGGGCCGGTGTTGGATTGGAACATGCGGTCGCCGATGGTGTAACGCTGGGCGAGATCCCAATAGGGCTGCACGTCGGACTGGGGGACGTAGGAGTAGGGGAAGAGGCCCTGGTAGCCGAAGCCGTCCATCTTGCCGTTGTCCCATTCGATCCACCAGCCGGTGTGAGAGTGATCTGCGTCGGGGCCGCCACCGAGAGACATTGGGGTGAGCGGGACGACGGTCTTCTTGTAGAGGCCTGAGGTGACGGTGTCGGCGCCGGGGAAGCCGTTGAAGAGGTTATCGAAGGAGCGGTTCTCCTGCATGATGATGACTACGTGCTGGATGGGGGAGGGGGTGGCGTTCTGGCTGGTGGCGGTGGGAGGCTGGGTGGCGGACGAGCCCGGGATAGTTCCGCCGCTTCCGCAGCCGGTGAGGGCCACAGCGGTAGACAACAAGGCTATAGACCAGAGACTTGACTGAGACATCGGCGGGGCCTGAAGGCTCTTATCGGCCGGGTTGCGGCGATTCGCGAGTCCTTTTATAGCGCGCGTGGTTGGCGGGGCGGCGGCGATTGTCTCTGGCTGGCTGATGGTGCCCCTCCCCTCTGTTTTGCGCAAAATATTCCAACGAAAGGCTTTAGGCTCGGACCTCGATAATCGAGGAGCGAGTTAAATGAAGAAAGATCCGGCGGTGGCCGGATCTTCTTTGGCTGTTCGCTGTGGATTAATTATAGCTGGCGTGTCAAGGGGTCTGGGTAGATCCTAGACGGTTTTGCCGAGGCGTTTGCGTGCTTTTTGGGCGATGGGCAGGAGGGTTGTGGCGCCGGTAAGAAGGAGAGCGATGGATGTCGGCTCCGGGACAGGGGAGGGGGGTGGGGCGGTATCGACTGAGAAGCTCGCTGTGCCAAGGCTGACTTCGGCGTTGCCGTCTACACCACCGAGGATGCTGAAGCTTCCGGAGTAGAATCCGGCTGCGTCGAGGAGGGGGCTGGAGACGGAGACGTCAAAGATCTCGATGTCACCGGAGTTGGCGCCGGGCGCGAGAAAGAAGGGGGCATTGGCGAAGAAGGGACTATCGTCGAGGGTCAAGCTGGCGCCGCTGAGGTTGAAGGAGTCGCCGTTGAGGAAGACGGTGCCAGCGGTGTCGTTGGTGATAGTGCCGAAGAAGTCCACGGTGGTGCCGGGGGTGGCGAACTGGTTCGGCTGATCCAAGGTGATGGTGATAGTGGCGGCGTGGGCTGCGGTAGCGCCGAGGGTTGCAAGGATGAGGGTGCAGAGTAGGGTTTTCATGGGTTCCTTAGTTGGTCTTTGAGCGTTGGAATCGGAATTTAAATTTGGTTATGGGAGCGTGATGCGGGCGCTGGAGCCGAAGGATGCTCCGGTATAGGTTCCGCTGAGTGAGAAGGAGCTGGCTGCACCGGGATTGCCGACTGTAGTGGGCACGGAGACGGTTGCTACGGCGGTGGCTCCGGCGGCGATGGTGCCGACGTTTACTGGGAGGGGTGTGGCCGTATCGGCGCCGATTTTGACGGCGGTGATGACGACGTTGGTGGCGTCGGTGCCTCCGGTGTTGGCGATGGTGATCTGGGCTACTACGTTGCCGCCGGTGCGTGAGAGCGTTCGAGTGACGATGAGATTAGCCGGCGTCGCGGGTGGGATGGGGGTGGAGAGGGTGGGGGTGAAGGAGACACCCTTGAAGTTGGAGTCGGCCGGAGCGGTTGCTAGCAGGGAGAACGACTCGCCTGCGGCCTCGGAGGCGGTGGTGAAGCTTAGAGTGTCGGTGATTCCGTAGAGGTGGGTGGGATCGAGGTCACCAATCGTGGAGTCGGTGGCGTAGAGGAGGACGTTGCCACCGGAGACGGTCGCGGTGAGGGCGTAGAGGCCGGTGGTGCCGGCGGTGCTGGTGTTGAGTACCAGGGTCAATCCGGCGTGAAGGGTGTAGGCGAGATTCCAGGTGCCGGATCCGTCAGAGGCGGTGTTGATCCATTTCTGGAGGCCGCCGTCGCCTACGGTGCTGGTTGCGGAGGTCTGTTTACCGTTGCCGGTGTCCGCGACATAGAGGGTGGAGGCGTTCGCGAAGAAGTAGCCGTTCGGGCTCACGTTGATTTGAAGGCCGGCGTTGAGGCCGTTTCCGTTGCCGTTGGAGCCGGTGGTGATGCTGACCTTGCCGGTGCCCCCGGTGTTGCCGAAGCCGTTGAGCATGACCGGGCCGCCGACTGTGGTGGTGGGCAGAGTTCCGGCTGTGCCGAGGGTTCCGATGTAGGAGCGGGCGGAGTTGGAGCCGCCCTTGGTGTCTACGGAGAGGTAGAGGGTGTTGTTGACGATCTGGACGTCGCGGGTGTCCTGGGCGACGGTGTTGTTGGTGGTGTCGAGACCGGTGATGGGTGTGGGGGTGGTGTTGATGGCGCCGACCGGGGTGAGGAAGACCCCGGCGGTGGTGTCGCCGCTGGCGCCCTGGCCGGAGACGTAGACGGTGGTTCCGTCGGCAGTGAAGGCGCTGCGGGGATTATTGGTGTTGAAGGTGTTGTAGAGGGCGGTGGAGGAGTTGACGGTGCCGTTGGAGTCGATCAATGCGAGGACGCGTGGTACGGCGGTGTAGGTCTGTCCGGTGAGGCTGCCGGATTGGCCGAGGGCTAACGAGGGAGCCGCACCGAACATGGTCGGATTGGCGTCGAAGGCTGCGGCGTTGACGCCGTATCCCATGACGGTGAGGTACTGGCCTGAACCGGAGAGCTGGAGGGTGCCTTCGGACGATGATCCGTACTCACCGGAGACGGGAAAGTTTGCTCCGGAGATGGTTTGGGGCAGGACGAGAGAGTTGACGAAGGTGGCGGCGGCGGTGCCGGAGGGTGCGAACTGGAAGAGGGTGAAGGGAGCGGCTTGATTGTCGCCGTAGCTGCCTGAGGGGCCGGTGCCGTTCGGGACGGAAGTGCAGGTGCCTGCGTTGACGCCGCAGCCTTCAACGGCGACGACCAGATTGCCGGTTGTAAATTGCGGGGTCTGCTGGGCAAAGGCGGGGACGGACAGCAGCAGGGCGCTGGCCAGAACGATCGTTCCGAAGAGTCCTTCGGAGGCAGGGAATTTCTGAGGGCATGCCGGTCGGTTCACGTTTCACTCCGTTATGAGGCGTTCGTGGAACTTACCAAGCCATCATTACGGGTGTGTAAAAACGCGACGACTGAGGCTATTTTTCGTGTCGCCTGCGGCGCCGACTACTGGAAGATGGGGAGGCGCAGGGCGTTGTGGTCAAGGCCGGCTTCGAGGCAGAGGGCTTCTACGGCAAGGTTGTGGTCTTCGCGCTGGGTGAGGCCAGAGACGGTGACGGCTCCGATGATTCCGGCGTTGGCGACGATGATGGGGAAGCAGCCTCCATGGGCGGCGTAGTCGGCTTCGGGGAGATCGTAGCGAGTGCCGAAGGTCATGTTGTTTTGCTGGAGGTAGAGGCCGAGCGAGTAGGAGCTGCGGTGGAAACGGGCGACGACGGCGACCTTGCGGGCGACCCAGCGCTGATTGTCGGGCGTGGTGCCGGGGAAGGCGGTGTAGAAGAGCTGCTGGTGGGGCGAGCCGAAGCGGCGGATGTCGGCGACGATCTTTTGATTGCGGGCGAGAGCAAGCTCGCGGAGGGTGAGGCCGATGCGCCAGGCGGTGTCGTTGTCGAAGGCGGGGAGGATGAGCTCTTTTTCCTGGCGGGCTATGGCGGCGATGTCTTCGGTGATGGGCATGTTTTTGGAGGTGCTAGGTACTGGGTACTAGGTGCTAGGTGGGTTCAAGGATAGCGTACGTTGCGAGGAGTTGAGGAAGATGGCTGGGGAAGATTTACTTCCCAGCCTTTCCGATGAAGCTGGAAAGGATGGGGCACCCGATGGTTCTTGGTTGGTTTGAGGAGAACAGGCAAAAGCAACGGCCTGTGGTTCGAACTTCTGTGGTTCCCCAACCGTCGGGCGATCAGGCGCCCTCAGGATGGGGCACCCGGGGGTTTGGGGTGAGTCGAGGAAGTGCGGTCGTGCTTCGCACGACGCCCACGTCTCAGAATCGAGACGTGGGGCACCCGGTCTTGGTGGTTGGTTTGAGGAGAACATGTTTAGGCGAGGAGGAGGATTTTGCCTTTGGCGCCTTTTTCTGCGGCGGCTTGGGCTTCGGCGGCTTTTTCGAGGGGGAGCATGCGGTCGATGGGGATCTTGAAGTGGCCGGCGACGGTGTCTTCGGCCATGATGCGGAGTTTGGCGGCGTCGGGCTGTGCCTGGATGGGGGCGATGTGGATGGTGGGGTGCAGGGCGGCGTTGGCGGGTGGGCCGAGGACGGAGGCGAAGATGCCGCCGGGTTTGACCTTGGCGAGGAGTTTTTGGGCGGTCTCGCCGCCTACGGTGTCGGCTATGGCGTCGATGAAGCCTAGTTTTTGGAGGGCGGTGTCGTCGTCGAGGGCGAGGGTGGAGTCGGCGTTGAGCTGGGCGGCGTCGGCGAGCTGGGATTTGCGGACTCCGGCGATGACGATGGCTCCGGCCTTTTTGGCGGTCCAGACGGCGGAGCGGCCTACTCCGCCGACGGCTCCGGTGATGAGGATGGTCTGGTCTTTCTGGATTTTGGTGCCGAGGGTGACGAGTTGCTCGCCGGTGGCGGTGACGAGGGGGAGCGCGGCGGCTTCGATGAGGTCGAGGCCTTCGGGGAGGAGCGCGACGTCGGAGGCTTTGACGATGACGAGCTCGGCGTAGGCTTTGTTGCCGAGGGCGATGACTTTGTCGGCGGGTTTGAAGTTGGTGACGCCGGGGCCGAGGGTGCGGATGGTTCCGGCTATGTCGCGGCCGAGGATGATGGGGAGTTCGATGTGGTAGCGATTTTTGTAGACGCCGCTGCGCAATTTGTAGTCGATGGGGTTGACGCTGGTGGCGGCGAGGCGGATGAGGACTTCGCCCTCGGCGGGGATGGGGTCGGGGACGTCTTCGTATTGGAGATTTTTGGGTGGGCCGAATTCGTGTAGGACTATTGCTTTCATTGGGTGGGGCCTCACGGGGTTGGATGCGTGTGACAGGGTTTATGCGGTGTGAATTGATTGGATTGTCCGTGCGACGAGCTAAGAACAAGGGCGGTGGGTCGAGATTGTACGTCCCACCCTTTCCGATGAAGCTGGAAAGGATGGGGCACCCGGGCGTTTGTGGCTGGTTGAGGAGCAGACAAAAGCAACGGCCTGTGGTTCTAGCTTCTGTGGTTCCCCAACCGTCGGGCGATCAGGCGCCCTCAGGATGGGGCACCCGGACGTTTGTGGTGTGCGGAGGGAAAGCGGTCGTGCTTCGCACGATGCCCACATCTCAGAATCGAGATATGGGGCACCCGGCTTTGTTGCTAAAGGTCAATATTTGTGGATCTGCGGGGGGATTGGCGGGCGGTTTCTTGACAGGGGGTGGCGGTTACGCGATGCTTAGAGGTCGGGCTTGCTTTCCGGCGGACGGCGATGCTGCGTCTGGACGGGGAGTTTTGAACGGGATTTGATGCTGGTTGGATGAAGGACGGAGCTTTGACGATGCAGCGGATGGGTTGGCAGGCATGACGGGTCTTGGAAATATGGGCGGTCTGGCGCTGCCGGTACTGTTTTTTATTGCGCTGTACTTTTTGATGATTGCTCCTAACCAGAAGAAGCAGAAGAAGTGGCAGGAGATGCTGAGCAAGCTGAAGTCGGGCGATCAGGTGACGACGAATGGCGGCATCCGTGGCACGGTTACGAGTGTGAAGGACGATGTCGTGGTGCTGCGTGTGCAGCCGGACGGCGTGAAGCTGGAGTTTGCGAAGAATGCGATTGCCTCGATGACTACTCCGGATGAGGGTTAGAGGCGGTTGCTGGTTGTTTGTTGTTGGTTGCTGGTAAAGACGGATAAGGAAGAGATAGGGATGGCGGCGGCGAGGCTGAGGTTTGGTGCGCGGCTGCTCCTTTCATGAAAGCTCAGGGCAATAACTAATCATGGGTAAGAATCTGCGCGGCAAGTTAGTGTCAATCATTGCGATCCTGGTGGTGTTCGTTTACGGGATATTTTATGGGTTCAACGCTCCGAAGCTGGGGTCGTTGAAGTCGCTGATCACCAATAACATTCACCTTGGGCTCGACCTGAAGGGTGGAGCGCACCTGGTGCTGGCGGTGCATGTGGAAGAGGCGGTGGCCTCGGAGACTGACCGGGATGTGGCGCGGCTGCAGACGGCGCTCCAGCAGGCGGGCATACAGGCGACGGTGGGCAAGACGGACCCGGCGAATAAGAACACGATTGTGATCTCGGGGATTCCTGCGGCGAAGCTGAGCGATGCGCGCGGCATCATGGACAGCACCGACTACGCGAACTACCAGGAGGGGACGCTGCCTGACGGCAGCGAGACGCTGACGATGAAGCAGCAGGCGATCAACGACCTGGATGCGCGGACGCTGCAGACCTCGATCGACACGATCAACGAGCGCGTGAATACGCTGGGTGTGACCGAGCCGGTGGTGGCTCCGTATGGGCTGGGCGCGAACCAGATACTGGTGGAGCTGCCGGGCGTTGAGAACCTGGGGCAGGTGCGGGAGGCTATCCAGTCGACGTCGAAGCTGGCGGTGTATGCCGTGGTGAGCGGACCTTATGACAGCGACCAGGCTGCGCTGACGGCTCTGAATGGAGTGGTGCCGCCGGATGCGCAGCTGGTGCATAAAAGCGGGACTTCGAGTGGGCCGGACCAGGTTTGGCTGCTGAAGCGTGCGAGCGAGGTGGAGGGAACGGACTTCCGCGATGCGCAGCCGTCGACGGACCAGAATGGGCGTCCGGACATGCGGTTTACTTTGACGACGGAGGCGGGCGACCGCTTCTACAAGTACACGTCGGCGCATTCGGCCTCGAGCGCGAACCCGGGATCGATGGCGATTGTGCTGGGCAACAGGGTGCGCGAGGTGGCGACGATCAATAGCGCGATTCGCGACCAGGGGCAGATTGAGGGTTCGTTCAGTCCGCAGGAGGTTGCGGATCTCTCGCTGATGCTGCGGACGGGTGCGCTGCCGGCGTCGATCGACTTCCTGGAGACGCGGCAGGTGGGAGCGAGCCTGGGTGCGGCCTCGATCAAACAGGGCGTGGTTGCTGCGGTTGCGGGCATGCTGGCGGTGATGGCGTTCATGCTTATTTACTACCGCGGCGCGGGGATCAATGCTGATCTGGCGCTGTTTTTGAATCTCGTGATTCTGCTTGGGTTTATGGGCTTCAGCAAGTCGACGCTGACGCTGCCGGGCATTGCGGGCGTGATCCTGACGATTGGTATGGGCGTGGACTCGAATGTGCTGATCTTCGAGCGTATCCGCGAAGAGCTGCGAGCGGGCAAGACGGCCGCCGCGGCGGTGCAGCAGGGGTTTGCGCATGCGTGGGTGACGATTGTCGATACCCACGTCACGACGATTGTTTCAGCGGCGATTCTGTTCCTGTTCGGAACAGGGCCGGTGAAGGGATTTGCGGTGACGCTGACGTTCGGTCTGCTGGCGAATTTGTTTACTGCGGTGTTTGTGTCGCGGCTTATCTTCGACTGGCATCTGCAGAATAAGGAACGCGGCTCGGCGGCACTCTCGATTTAGGGCGGGTGCTGGTTGCTGGTTGTTGGTTGATTGTTGCCGCACAGAGAGATTGCGCCGGGCGTGAACCACCGGTAGAAAAGATTTATTTGGAAGAGGATTAGACGTGGAACTGTTCAAGACTACTAACATCGACTGGTTGGGCAAGAAGTGGTATTTCCTCGGGTTTTCACTGATTTTTTCAGTGGCGGGGGTGATGAGCATTCTGTTCTGGCACCATATTCCGCTGGGCGTGGACTTTAGAGGCGGGACTCAGTTGCGGGTAGCGTTTCCGACGAAGCCGAATGAGGACCATCTCCGCGCGGCGATGGACCAGGCGGGGATTCGTGGCGCGACGATTCAGGCGGTGAGCGATCCGAGCGGCGCAGCAGCGAACAAGGTGATTATCTCGCTGCCGCAGTCGGGGGCAGGCGAATCGGCGCATGACCTGGGGCGCGAGGAGATCGAGAGCGCGCTGCAGAACAACTACCACGACTCATCGGCGGTGGTGGAGCAGACGGATATTGTGGGGCCGACGGCGGGCAGGCAGCTGCAGAAGCAGGCGTGGCTGGCGACGGCGTACTCGCTGATCGGGATGTTGATTTATCTATGGTTCCGGTTTGAGTTGATCTACGGCGTGGCGGCGGTGGTGGCGGTGTTTCACGACACGCTGATTACGGTTGGTGCGTTCAGCTTGACGAACCAGGAGATTACCCTTACCGTAATTGCAGCAATCCTTACATTGATTGGATACTCGATGAACGACACGATTGTCGTCTTCGACCGGATTCGCGAGAACCTTGCGATGAGCCGGAAAGAGAGTCTGTCGGATGTCGTCAACCGCAGTATCAATCAGACATTGAGTCGAACCGTAATTTCGTCCGGGTTGACGTTTCTTACGGTGTTGTCGTTATATTTGTTCGGCGGAGAGGTGCTGCACGGCTTCTCTTTCGCGTTGGTGATCGGCATTTTGATCGGGACCTACTCCTCGATTGCGGTGGCCGCTCCGATGCTGGTGGCTTATCAGGATTGGCGGGCGTCGCGAGGCAAGGTTGCGACACTGCCGGCCGGGAAGCGCGCGAAGGTCTAAGCCGGGTTCTGGGTTGGGTTGGCTGAAGTTTGAAGGTAAGGTCCCGCGGGCCGCGTCGCCTGCGATTTAGTTGAGACAAAATTCATTTGCTGGGAACAAAGCTGTAAGGTTCGGTGTCTAACATCACTAGCTCTTCTTCACGATAGAGAGGCTGCATATGTTTGAAGACTCTTTGATGGAATCCGGTGGAAAGATTAAGACCAAGTCCAAGTACTGGATGATTGGTACGTTTGCCTTCAACGCCGCGATCCTCGGGACGATGATTCTGATCCCGCTGCTGTATCCCGAGGCCCTGCCTAAGAACGCATTGACGCAGATGCTGTCTGCTCCGCCTCCACCGCCTCCGCCTCCACCGCCTCCACCGCCTCAGCAGATCATCAAGCCGGTCAAGATGATCTCTGAGATCGATCAGGGCCTGCATGCTCCGACCAAGATCCCGAAGGACATCAAGGAGATCAAGGAAGAAGCTGCGCCATCGATGATGGCTGGCGTGGCCGGTATGTCCGGCATGGGCAGCGGCAACGGCGTTCCTGGCGGCGTGATGGGCGGAATTGGAAACGCTCCGGCGCCTGTGGTCAAGCTGGCTCCGCCGAAAGGGCCGCAGAAGGTATCGAGCGGTGTGATCGCGGGCTCTAAGATTTCGGGCGCGAACCCGGTCTATCCGCCGATCGCGAAGGCGGCGCACGTCTCGGGTGCGGTGGTGCTGCATGCCATCATCTCGAAGTCGGGTACGATCCAGAGTCTGACGGTAGTGAGCGGACCTGAGATGCTGCGCAATTCAGCCACAGAAGCTGTTCAGAACTGGAGATACAGGCCGTACATTCTGAACGGTGAGCCGACCGAGGTGGACACGACGATCACCGTGAACTTCAACTTTGGCAGCTAGATTTGGGAGTAGCTGGCGGTATTGCAGCCGGCGCAATTTTTGAGCAACAGGCTTCGTCTTAGTAAGGGGCTTCGGAGAGTTGGCAGTTTTGCCGATTCGAAGTTTGAAACGTCTACCGTGAATGCCCTGGCGTAGAACTTTTGGGGTATTCCCTACCCAAATTGGGAACGCTACAGTTCAACCAGGATTTAACCAGGAGGAAAGATTCCAGTGATTCTCGCTCATCTCACCAATTTCGCTCATGTCCCTTCGACCCTCGCCCTCTTTTTTGAGGACGCGCAGGTCAGCTTCAGCCCTCTGGGTCTCTGGAACAACATGGGCTACCTCGCCAAGTGCGTGGTTGTTCTGCTGTTCATCATGTCGATCTGGTCTCTCGCTGTGATCATCGATCGTGCGCTTTATTTTTCGGCTGCTCGTAAGCAGTCACGTGAGTTTGCTCCGAAGGTTGCGGGCGCTCTGAAGGATGGCCGTCTGGACGAGGCGATCAAGGTTGCTGACCGCAGCAAGAAGTCGCACCTCGCCGAGGTGGTCACGGCTGGTCTGCAGGAGTTCCGCAGTTTTGGTTCAGGTGGCGCGATTACGGAAGAGCAGGTTGAGAGCTCCAAGCGCGCTCTCGAGCGCTCTGAGGCGATCGTTCACGCGAAGCTGAAGCGCGGCCTGGGCGGACTGGCGACGATCGGTTCGACTGCACCGTTTATCGGTCTGTTCGGCACGGTGGTCGGTATTCTTAACGCCTTCCAGCAGATTGCCACCCAGAAGACTTCGGGTATCGGCGCGGTCGCCGGCGGTATCTCTGAGGCCCTGGTAACGACGGCGTTCGGATTGCTGGTTGCGATCCCTGCCGTTATGACCTTCAACTACTTTACCGGCAAGGTAGAGGCGTTTGACGTCGAGATGGACAACAGCTCCAGCGAGCTGGTGGACTACTTCATCAAGCAGAGCCACCGCTAAGCCAATTGCCTTCGGGCGATGGGAACGGAGCTTTCTGTCACTGGATTTTGCTTTGATCTCTCCGGGTGTCGCCAGCGAACGGCACCCGGAGGGCAAGGCTCTTCGGGCAGAGGGCGCAAGGGTTGAAGGGCATAGGCTGCAACCGGACGTTGAGAGCAGGATGGAGCATACAGCATGGGTATCAATAAGCGGGACGAAGGCAAGAAGGTCAACTCCAACATCAACGTGACGCCGATGGTGGACGTGATGCTGGTGCTGCTGATCATCTTCATGGTCATCACGCCGATGTTGAACAACAAAGTGAACGTGGACCTGCCGACTGCGGAAGCCGCGGTGGTGATGGAAAACGCCAACAAGGAAGATGCGGTGATTGTGGCGGTGACGCGCGACGGCCGGACTTTCCTGGGCGGCGATCAGGTGACGGTCGACGATCTTGGGCCGAAGATCGAAGCCAAGCTTGAGAATAAGATGGACAAAGAGGTTTACATGCGGGCCGACGTCCGTGCGAACTACGGCAAGGTGATGGACGCAGTGGACGGAATCCGCTCGGCGGGTGTCAGCCAGCTTGGATTGCTGACGGAGAAGCGTGACGAGGATTCAGGGCCGCCGGCGAAGAAGTAAGGTTTTGGATAACAACTTGATGTAAGAGGAGATTTGCTATGGGCATGGGCGGCGGCGGTACAGGCGGAGCGATGTCAGACATGAATGTGACGCCTCTGATTGATGTTCTTCTGGTTTTGCTGATCATCTTTATGGTGATTGTGCCGGTGACTCCCAAGGGTCTGGATACGCTGGTTCCCCAGCCACCCAAGGACCATAAGGACCAACCAGAAAATGACCGGACGATTGTGGTCCAGGTGTTGTCGAACGGAGCTGGGGCCCCTTCTTACAAAATCAATCAGGACGACTTTGCCAAGGCTGCTCTGGAGCCGAAGCTGGCGGAGATATTCTCGACCCGCCAGGAGAAGGTGATGTTCGTCAAGGGCGACAAGGACCTGGACTTCAGCAAGGTCGCTGAGGTGATTGACTTCGGTCACCAGGCGGGTGTCGACAACATCGGGCTCATCACACCACGGGTTGAAGCGGGTCAGTAGCACAGCTTGCAGTAGCAATGAATTGGCAGGAAGGGTTACAACGGGCGACTCGAGCTAATGGGTCGCCCTTTGTCGTATACTTCTACTTCTCCCGGCGTATCGGTAGAGTTTAGGCTGGGTGAACAGGGTTCGGGTAAGCTGGAATCGCAGACACTGATTTCATATGCGTCCTCGATATAGGGCACGAACGTCAGTACAATTACAGAAGAGATTTGATGTGCGCTGTACCACCAGCTTTCGCTGGTCTGGCTCTAGGCATAGAGGGTCTTATGCCGTTACAATCAATCGGCACGCCGAAATTCATGAACCACCGTATCGCCGCCTCAAACGGTTGAGATGCGGCTATTTTGAAGGAGATGACACGCCCCATGAGATTAATCGCACGGATTCCGGTAACGGCCGCTTTGCTGGCTTTGCTGCTGGGTAGCACAACCGGATGCAACAAGCTGAAGGCGCGCGATCAGCTCGGCAAGGGTGTGCAGGCATTCAAGAACAACAAGTACGAAGAGGCTGTGGGCCACTTCCAGAATGCGATTGCGCTCGACCCGAACTACGAGCAGGCGAAGCTGTACCTGGCGACCTCCTACTCGTACCAGGTGGTGCCGAACCTGGATACTCCGGAGAACCTGGCGGTTGCGCAGAAGGCTCTGGACGGCTTTCAAGCGGTGCTGGCCAAGGACCCGACCGACCTGACGGCGCTGAAGCAGATCGCGTCCATCGACCGCAACATCAAGAAGCTGGATGAGGCGAAAGAGTACGAGAAGAAGGTGATCGCGCTTGCTCCGGATGACGCGGAGGCGTACTACACGATCGGCGTTGTGGACTGGATGCAGGCGTACAAGAATGCGATCACGATTCTTGCAGCCGACGGGTTGACGGACGATGGCCTGGGCAACGTGAAGAAGAGCAAAGCTGCCTGCGCGAAGCTGCAGGAGGCGAATACGGCGTTGGTTACAGAAGGTCTCCAATACCTGCAGAAGGCTGTCGACATCAACAAGACATACGACGATGCGATGTCTTATCTGAACCTGACGAATCGCCGCAAGGCGGATTTGGAGTGCGGCGACGATGCAGCTCGCAAGGCCGATTTGGCGACGGCTGATGACTGGAGCCAGAAGGCGATGGGCGCACGCAAGGCCAACGAGCTGGAGAAGGAAAAGAAGAACTCGGGCGGCGTCACGATGCAGTAGTTGCCTGATACTTTCTATAGTGAGAGAAGACCTCCTTCGGGAGGTCTTCTCTTGTTTGCGGGAGACGGGAGCGGGATGAATGCGGTGGGTTAGAATTGCGCGGTGCACAGGGTGATCAAAAAAGTGTTGATTGCGAATCGCGGCGAGATTGCGCTGCGGGTGATTCGCGCTTGTAAGGAGGCCGGGCTGGGTACGGTGGCTGTGTACTCGGATGCTGATCGTGGGGCTTTGCATGTGCTGCATGCGGATGAGGCGTATCGGCTGGGTCCTGCTGCGGCGGCGGAGAGCTATCTGCGTGGGGATTTGATTTTGGAGATTGCTCGGCGGGCGGGGGCGGATGCGGTGCATCCGGGGTATGGGTTTCTTTCGGAGAATGCGGATTTTGCGGATGCTTGTGGGGCGGCGGGGGTGGTGTTCATTGGGCCGCCGGGGGGTGCTATGCGGCGGCTGGGGTCGAAGACCCGGGCGAGGCAGGCGGCGGATGCGGCGGGGATGCCGCGGGTGCCGGGGTCGGTGACTGGGCTGGCTGATGTGGACGAGGCTGTGCGTGTCGCGGTGAGATTGGGTATCCGGTGATGCTGAAGGCGGCGGCGGGCGGCGGTGGGAAGGGGATGCGGGCGGTGCTGCGGGCGGAGGAGTTGGCGAGTGCGTTCGTGGCGGCGAGCAGCGAGGCGGAGCGGAGCTTCGGGTCGGGTGAGGTGTATCTGGAGAAGCTGATCGAGCGGCCGCGGCATATCGAGATACAGCTGATGGCGGATGAGCATGGCGGCTGCGTGTATCTCGGCGAGCGGGAGTGCTCGGTGCAGCGGCGGCATCAGAAGGTGATCGAGGAGGCTCCTTCGGCGGTGGTGAGTGAGGATCTGCGGCGGAGGATGGGCGAGGCTGCGGTGAGGCTGGCGCTCTCTGCTGGTTATGTGAATGCGGGGACGGTTGAGTTTCTGGTTGATGCGGAGGAGAATTTCTACTTTCTTGAGATGAATACTCGGCTGCAGGTGGAGCACCCGGTGACGGAGATGGTGACGGGGTTGGATCTGGTGCAGATGCAGTTGCGGGTGGCGATGGGGGAGCCGCTGGGGATCGCGCAGGAGGATGTGCGGCTGCGGGGGCATGCGGTGGAGTGCAGGATCTATGCGGAGGATCCGGAGAACAATTTCTTTCCTTCGCCGGGGCGGATTACGCGGCTGGTGCAGCCGGGTGGGCCGGGGATTCGTGAGGACTGCGGGGTGTATGCGGGGTGGGTGGTTCCGCTGGATTATGATCCGATGCTGTCGAAGCTGGTGGCGTTCGGGGAGACGCGGGAGGTGGCGATCGACCGGATGCTGCGGGCTCTGGATGAGTATGTGGTGGGCGGGATCAAGACGAATATCTCGCTGTTCCAGCGGATATTGAGGGATGAGGATTTTCGAGCGGCTCGGATCGATACGGGGTATCTGGAGCGGATGCTGGCTGGGCCGGCGCCGGAGGATTTGCGCGAGACGGTGCCTGAGGATGTGGTTGCCGTGGCGGCTGCTTTGTTTGCGGCTGGTGGGGCGAGGGAGAGTGCTGCTCCGGGTGTGGGTGGTTCGAGTGTTGGGGAGAGCCGGTGGGCTGAGGCTGGGCGGCGTGAGGGGTTGCGAGGATGACGGTGTGGCTGGAGATTGGCGGGAGGGAGCGGCGGGTGGAGTTGCCGGCGGATGCTTTGAGTGCGGGCGGGGTTGTGGAGTGTGTTGTGGATGGGCGGGCTTTGGCGGTGGATTTTGCGATGCTGCAGCCGGGGGTGATGTCGCTGGTGGTGGGTGGGCGGCAGTTCCGGTGTGTGCTGGATGGGGATGCGGTGGTGGGCTTGTTATTGCGGGTGTGCGGCATGAGTTTGGGGTGGCGGATCCGCGGTCGTTGAAGGGGCGGCAAGGGGGCGGGTGCGGGAGTGGATGGGCCGAGGGCGGTGAAGGCTCCTATGCCGGGGCGGGTGGTTCGGGTGCTGGTGGGGGTGGGGGATGAGGTGGGGGCGCAGCAGGGGGTGGTGGTGATTGAGGCGATGAAGATGCAGAATGAGCTGAAGTCTCCCAAGGCGGGGCGTGTGGTGCGGGTGGCGGCGGTGGTGGGGGAGACGGTGCAGCAGGGGGATGTGCTGGTGGTGGTGGAGTAGGGCGGTTGCTGGTTGTTGGTTGCTTGTTGCTGGTTGTGTGTTGCTCTCCCTCCCTGGGTGTTTTTGCGCAAAATCTTCAAAACATGATGTTTAGGTGCGGACCTGGGTGCTGAGGTATTGCAGCGGGGCTCGGCTACCGCCTGGATTTGGGGTAGGACTGCGGGTTTTGGTGGGTAGTTCTTCGAGTAGTAGTGCGATGGAGCTTTTCTTTTCGTGGATCTCGGTTTGTGGGGCCAGGGTGCCTAGTTCGGGATCGGTGGTGAACTCCTGGACTTGTTCTTCGGCGTCTTCTTCGTGTTGGGGCTGCTGTTTGGGGAGGTTTAGGCTGGCGATCTGTAGGGCGTAGAGGAGTAGGCCTGCTCTTCGTGGGTCGAGGTCGTTGGAGGCTATGTTTTGGATGATGATGCCGATGGAGGACTGGATGGCGCTGCGGTCTTCGGGTAGGGGGAGGTGGAATTCGTTGAGGCGGGCGGTGGTGCGGCGGCGTTCTTTCTGGGTTTCGGGCGTGATGGGTTTGCGGGTGGTGTGGTGGAAGTAGCAGAAGTTCTCGTGGCGGAGGCTGGGGCTGGCGCAGCGGCGTCCGTCGGTGAAGATGTGGCGGCATTTGAAGCGGTTGCTGGTTGTTGGTGCTGGTTGTTGGTGACTGGTTCATGTTGGTGCCCCCTCCCGGGCTGTTTTGCTCAAATTCTTCAAAAGATTGGGGTTAGGTTTGGACCCCTTGATCTTTTGCTTGGGTTAAATGCGAAGGCCCGGCTGGGTAGCCGGGCCTGTCTTGATTTCTTCGTTAGTTCTATTTTACCAAATTGAGTAAAACTACTATGCCAATTATTTTCGACTTTTTTCTCCTTTGTTTTGATGGGGTTGGCTTGTTTTCCAGAGGCTGGGGGGCTTGACAGCTTTTTGTTGGGTTTTTTGGGGGGTGTGCTGATGGGGTAAAGTGGATTTTAGAACAGGAAAAGGCGATAAGGGCGGGATGGGTGGTGGGAAAGGGTCCTTTGACTTCAAAGGGGAGTAACCCCACGTCAGACGTGAAGCCGTTCGGCCAGATGACAGGCTCAGGGCAGGCTATGGGCACCCGGCTAGGTGGCGTTCGCCTACCGACACCCCAAGAGCAAAAGCATCTCGGCGACCAGCCCTGCGACATAGCGGTCGCGAAGATAGGGGCACGCGGGTTGGGGGTGGCACACTCGGGTTGGTGGTAGAGTCGTGTTGTTGGGGGTGACTGTATGGCGGGCTTGTTTAGTCGGGCTTGTTCGATGCGGGTAAGAGCAGTGCGCAGAGGCCGCGGCAAAGTATTGTTATCGGCCAAAGTTCCAGCCGAGATTTAGTAGGACAATTAGCTCAAGAGGCAAATGAGGCCGTGATGATTATGGGCGGTGGTTCCCAGCCCGTCGGGCGATCAGGCGCCCTCAGGATGGGGCACCCGGGGGTTTTCGGTTGGTTCAGGAGAACAGGCAACGGGAAAGAGCGAAATGCAGGGGTCGGGTTTTCTGTTGTTCTGTTGCCTGGTTTTTGCGAAGGTTGATTACATCTTTTCTCATTGTGTGCTTCGGTCGAGATGACGGAGTGTGGAGGGTGCGTAGGGTAACCCACATCACAGAAACGAGACCCGTTTGGCAAGGTCAGGGCAGGCTATGGGGCACCCGGTTTGGTTGCTTCCACCTATGTCTCAGAAGCGAGACCCATCGGCAAGCTCAGGGCAGGCTGTGGGGCACCCGGCTTGTCGGTGGACTCGGATTACCTGTTGATGGGGGTTGATAGGAAAAGAGTTTCGCGGGTGGAGGGTGCGGGCTACAATCCTGAGGAGTTGAGATTGAGTGGCGCGGATGAGGAGAGCGACGATGGCTATGCGATGCTGCGGTGATGGGTGGTTCGGGCGAGCCGGGGTTGAGCGAGGTTGAGCGGGTGGTGGATACGTTTGTCGCTCCTTCGAAGACGTTCACGGATATTCTGCGGAGTTCGAAGTGGTGGAGCTTTTTAACGCCGTTTCTGCTGCTGATCGTTGTTTTCGGCTGGCGTCGGCGTATGTTGTGGGGAGGCAGGTGGGTTGGGCGCAGGTGGCGGAGAACCAGATCAACCATAGCCCGAATGCGGAGGACAGGCTGAGTCAGCTTGACGCCGGAGGCGCGTGCTTCGCAGATGGCGTTGACGACGAAGATTACGATGTATTCGACGTATTTGGTGCCGGTGATTCTGCTGGTTATTTTCTGCTGTACGCGCTGGTGCTGTGGGCGGAGTTTCAACTTTTGTGCTGGGGGCGCGGACTACTTATGGTCAGGTGTTTGCGGTGAGCTGGTATGCGGCGCTGCCTTACCTGGTTACGAGTTTGCTGGGGATGATTACGTTGCTGTCTGGGGCGAATGTTGATGCCTACGACATACGGAATCCGGTGGGGACGAACCTGGCGTACTATCTGCCGGACGCTCCGCCGATGGTGAGGGCGACGTTGACGCAGGCGGACTTGATCCATCTGTGGTCGGTGGTGCTGACGATTATCGGGATGTCGATTGTGGCGAAGAAGTCGATTGGGCAGTCGGCGGCGATGGTGGTGGCGTGGTGGTTGTTTGGAGTGGGGCGTGGCGGCGCTGGGGGCGTTTTCAGCTGAGGGCGGATGATTGAGCAGATTAGATGGTAACCGTTTGTGTTGCGTATTGGGTTAGGGGCGGGTGCCTAGTTGTTGGGTGGAGCTGGCGACGGAGAGGGGCGTGACTACGGGGGCGGCTATGCCGATGAGCTCGGTGACGACCTGGGAGCCGGTGGCGTTGTAGCCGGTGACCCAGAGGTTTCCGGAGGGGTCGACCTTGATGGACTGCGGGCCATTGGGCTGCTGGGAGATGGCTCCTGCGGCGGTGTATCCGAGGAGTGTTCCGGCGGAGGTGGGGGTGGTGGAGGTGGAGATGAGGGTTCCGGTGGTTCCGTTGGTGCTGAAGGCGGTGACGCTGCCGGGTATGTTGAGGGGGTTACCGTTACCGTCGGAGGCGAGTATTGCTGGCCCAGGCGCGGCCGAGTCCATCGACGATGACGGACTGCGGGTTGGTGTAGATGTTTTGGGGGTTGGGGTAGCCGCCGACGGGTGAGAGTTCGGTGCCAGAGTTGTTGAACAGCGCGACGCCGACGTAATTGGTGACCCAGACGTTGCCTGAGCTGTCGATGGCGACGTCGCCAGGAAGTGTTCCTGTTCCGCTGGCGAAGCTCTGTGAGGTGTAGCTTGTTCCGCTGCCGGTGAATTTGGTGAGGTAGCCGGTCCCTGCGGCGTAGCCGTCTGAGTTTGCGAACCAGACGCTGCCGGCGTTGTCGATGGCGACGCCGACGGGAGAGTCCATGCCTCCGTAGGGGCTATTGGTGGCGTCGGCTCCGGTTGCGTTGATCATGTGGGTGGCGCTGGTGGCGACGTAGTAGTAGTTGCCGATCCAGGAGGTCGCGTTGCGATTGTCGACTGCGATTCCGAGCGGGCCGTAGAGTGATGCGGGATACAAGGGGAAGCCGGTGGTATTGGAAGGGGACATCTCAGCGATCAGACTGTCGTAGTAGTCGACGATGAAGACGTTTCCACTGCTGTCGATGGCGAGGGAGGCGGGTTCGGCGAGGTCGCCGTTGAGATAGCCGTTGGCGCCGGAGAGGATGGTCCCGGCGGGGGAGATCTCGGTGATGTTGGTGTTGGCGGAGCTGGAGCCGATAGAGTGCGACCCAGGCGTTGCCTGAGGCGTCGATGTCGATACCGCTGGTGCCGCCGCTGATGCCGATGAGGGCTCCGTTGTACTGGATTCCGACGGCGAAGTCGCTGGGGCCAGGGGTTGGGAGGGTGGGCTGGTAGGGGGCGATGGCGGTGGAGAGAGCGTAGAGCGCGGCGGCGTTGTTGCCGGGGTTGAGGGCGATGTCGATGGCGGCCTGGAAGGTGTCGGTGGGGGCGGTGCCGCCGGGGGGAGTGGCGGCGGCGAAGAGAGCGGCGCAGGTGCCGGAGGTTCCGGCGACGGTGTTGGTGTTGACGCAGGCGGAGAGGATGTCGGCGAGGGTGTTGATCTCGGCGGTAGGGAAGGACCATGCCGGCGGCGGAGGTGACAGCCTGGCCGGTGGTGGTGTTGGCGAGATTGGTGGCGGGACCGAGGGTGTTGGTGAGGCCGGTGAGGTTGGTGGAGGAGACGCCGATGTTGGTGGTTCCGGCGGAGAGCGCGGCGAAGGGCGCGAGCGCGTAGGCGGCGGCGACGGTGGTGACCTCAGAGATGTAGACGTAGGTGGACGGAGTGAGGCTGCTGCAGGCAGGGAGGAGCGCGGCCTCGGCGAGGTATTGATTGGTGCCGGCGCCGGGATTGCCTCCGGTGGCGAGGAGGTAGGTGACGGGAGAGTTGGCGGGGCAGGTGTAGGGGCGTGGGCAGGGTGAAGTTGCCGTTGGCGTCGGTGGTGGTGCTGACGATGGCGGTTGGGAGCGGAGCCGTAGCCGGAGGTTCCGGGGGCGTAGAGGGTGACGGTGGCTCCGACGACGGGTTGCTGGCCTCCGTGGACTCGTCCGGTGATGGCGGTGGTGGCGGGGACGGCGCCGGAGGTGATGGTCGTGGTGACTCCGCAGCCTGCGAGCGGGAGGAGAGCGGCTGCGCAGAGGATGAGGGTTGCGGATAGAAGAGGGAGAGACGTAGCCCGGTTGGGAGAGCTCTGGAAACCGGGACCAAGGCAAGATTCTGGAGTGAGTCAGCCGTCCGATTTGTCATGGCGGCATTATAGGAAGGTTGCGATGGGGTGGCAGCGAAAATTTTAGGGGTAAATTAAAGTTGCGTTTTTGACAAGAAAAATTTTTTGGGTGGGGTGGGTGGGGGCTACCACCCTGGGGTATCCGGCGTCTGGTGGTGTTGAAGAGAACGGCAAATGCAAGGGCGGTTCAATAGTCAGCTGTCAGCGGTCAGCTATGAGCTGTCAGCTAAAGCAACGGCGACGTCGAAACTGGCGAGTGGAACGGGTGTATGTTGGCGCTCCACCCATCGGGCGATCAGAAGCGCGCCTCAGGATGGGGCAAGCCCGAGGGTTTGTGGCTGCTTAGGGGAGAACAGGCGACGTGCAACGACAACCGCTATTCGGTCCAGCGTTTGAAGACGAGGGAGCCGTTGGTGCCTCCGAAGCCGAAGGAGTTGGAGAGGGCGTAGTCGATTTTGGCCTTCTTTGGCTCGTTGGGGACGTAGTTGAGGCGGCACTGGGGGTCGAGCTCGACGATATTCATGGTGGGCGGGGCGGTCTGGTTGAGCATGGCCATGACGGTGATGCCTGCTTCGAGGCCGCCTGCTCCGCCGAGGAGATGGCCGGTCATGGACTTGGTGGAGCTGACGAGGAGTGTCGTGGTCGAGGGCGCGCTGGCCGAAGACGTTTTCGATGGCTTTGGACTCGAGGGCGTCGCCGAGCGGGGTGCTGGTGGCGTGGGCGTTGACGTAGTCGATCTGGTCGGGGGAGATGCCGGCGACTTTGAGGGCGGCGTTCATGGCGCGGAGGCAGCCTTCACCCTCGGGGGCCATTCCGGTCATGTGGAAGGCGTCGGCGGACATGCCGTAGCCGACGACTTCGCCGAGGATCTTGGCTCCGCGGGCTTTGGCGAACTCGAGCTCCTCGAGGATGAGCATTCCGGAGCCTTCTCCGACGACGAATCCGTCACGGTCCTTGTCCCAGGGACGACAGGCGTGGGTGGGGTCGTCGTTGCGGGTGGAGAGAGCCTTCATGGAGGCGAAGCCTGCTACTCCGAGGGGAGTGATGGAGGCTTCGGTGCCGCCGGCGATCATGGCGTCGGCGTCGCCGCGCTGGATGATGCGGAAGGCGTCGCCGATGGAGTGGGCGCTGGAGGTGCAGGCGGTGGCGGTGGCTTCGTTGGGGCCGCGGGCGCCGTACTTGATGGAGACGTGGCCGGCGGCGAGGTTGATGATGGAGCCGGGGATGAAGAAGGGCGAGACTTTGCGCGGGCCGCCGGTGAGGAGGTTGGAGTGCTCGCGCTCGATGACGTCGAATCCGCCGATGCCGGAGCCGATGTGGACGCCGACGCGGTCGTGGTTGGAGTCGTCGATGACGAGGCCGGAGTGGGCCATCGCCTCTGCCGAGGCGGCGAGGGCGAAGTGGATGAAGCGGCCCATCTTGCGGGCCTCTTTTTTGTCGATGAAGAGGAGGGGATCGAAGTCCTTGACCTCGGCGGCGAAGCGGACGGGATGGCCGGTGAGATCGAAGGCCTTGATCTCGGCCATGCCGCTCTTGCCGGCGAGGAGGCCAGCCCAGACTTCAGGGACGGTTTTGCCGACACCGCACACGAGGCCGATGCCGGTGACGACGACGCGCCGCCGCTGCTGGTAGTCCGGGGTTTGCGGCTCGGCCATTGCTACTTGGCCGCCTTCTGATTCTTTTCGATGTAGTCGACAGCGTCCTTGACGGTCTTGATCTTCTCGGCGTCTTCGTCGGGGATCTGGATGTCAAAGGCTTCTTCAAACTGCATGACGAGTTCGACTACGTCGAGGGAGTCGGCGCCGAGGTCTTCCTGGAAGCTTGCGCCGGGGGTGACTTCGGCCTCATCCACCTGAAGTTGCTCGACAATAATCTGTTTTACTTTCTCGTCTACTGCTGCCATGTCTCTCTCCTGTTAGATACTTCTCTGTCTGAAATCAAAGTGTTGGATGCGATGACCCGTTTCCGGGACAGCAAAATCTGGTGTTGCAGGAACCGGGCGATGCCCAAGACTTCAAGGATACCGAGTGCCTAGGTGAGTGTAAAGCAAAGTGGGCGCGGGCGGGGAGTGGTTGTGGCGGAGTTGTCAAGTGGCTGAGGGAGAACGACGGACGCGGAGGGCGCAGAGAAGGGCGCAGAGAACGCGGAGAAGAGCAACGGCAGCCGGCGAGGTGGCGGGTTAGTCGTCGTTTCGGCGGAGGCGGCGAGGGAGAGATCGGGAGCGGCAAAGTCCTGAAATTCGAGGAGCGTGGGCTGGGAGCTGGCGGAGTCGGAGACCTCGCGGAGGGTGCGGTTGATGGCGCGGGTGCGGACGCCGACCTCGCCGAGGGTCTTCTGGATTTTGCTGACGTCGCCTTCGACCTTGTCCATGAGGGTGCCGAATTTGGCGAACTCGGTTTTCGCGCCCTGGAGGATCTTCCAGACTTCGTCGCCTTTTTCCTGGAAGGCGAGCATGTTGAAGCCCATGCGGTAGCTGGTGAGGATGACGAAGAGAGTGCTGGGGCCGACGATGGTGACGTTGCACTGGGACTGGATCTCGGCCTGGAGGGCGTCGCGGCGCATGACTTCGGCGTAGAGACCTTCGGTGGGAAGGAACATGAGGGCGAAGGGCGTGGTGGTGGGCGAGTTGATGTACTTGGCGCAGATGAGTTTGGCCTGTTTGCGGACGGCGGTCTCGAAGGCCTTGCTGGCTTGATCGCGCTTCTCGGGGTCGTTGGCGGCATAGGCGGATTCGAGGCGCTGCCAGTCTTCGAGAGGGAACTTGGAGTCGATGGGCAGGAGGGTTTCGCCGTTGCGGCCGGGGAAGCGTACGGCGAACTCGACGCGCTCGGCGGAGCCGCTGTTTGACGACGGCGTTTTCGATGTATTGGCCGGGGGCGAGGATCTGATCGAGGAGCATGCCGAGCTGGACTTCGGCGAAGCCGCCGCGGGATTTGACGTTGGTGAAGATGCGGGAGAGGCCGTCGACGCCTTCGGAGAGCTTGGCCATTTCGCCGAGGCCGGAGTGGACTTTGTTGAGCTGATCGGTGACCTGGCCGAAGGATTCGGTGAGGCGGGCGTGCAGGGTGGCGTGGAGTTTTTCGTCTACGGTGGCGCGCATCTCTTCGAGCTTGGCGGCGTTGTCTTTGTTGAGTGTGGTGAGGCGGTCTTCCATGCTGGTGCGGAGCTTGTCCTGATGGGTGGTGTTGCTGCCCATGAGCTCGACGAGCTTGGTGTTGAGGGATTCCTGCAGCGCGGAGTGTTTCTTGCCGGTCTCGTCTTTGAATTCGGAGAAGCTTTGCGAGATGGAGCGCATCTTCTGATCGACTTCGGTGCGTAGCGCGGCGGCGGAGGCGGTGTTGTCGTCGCGGAAGTTTTGGAGGTCGTGCTTGAGGGTCTGGCCGAGGGTGGCGATGTTGGCGACGACTTCTTTGCGCAGGTCTGTGGCGGAGCTGGAGCTGTCCTCGCGGGTGCGGCGGGCCTCTTCGGCGATGAGGCGGTTGAGTTTATCGGGGAGCTCGGTGAGGCGGGGGTCCTGCGCGGCGGGCGCGGATTTGCGGAGCAGCAGATAGATGACTGCGAGGAGGGTGACGAGCTGGAGGAGGATGAGGGCGGTGGTCATTCGGTTTTCCTTCGCCCTCAGGGTATCACTGAGCGGGGATGTGGATGATGCGATTGTGCGGCGGCTTCGCGTGGCGGACTGTTCTGTATTGGCGTAAGCTACGGAGCCATGAAGATGATTCGGGCGAATGGCCGTGCTGCTTTGGGTGCTGCTGCCGTTGGTGCGGTGGCGGTGGGTGCGCTTGCGGTGGGTGCTGCGGCGATTGGTGCGTTGGCGATTGGGGTGTTGAGTGTGCGGAAGCTTCGGTTGATGGAGGCGAGGCTGGATGATGTTTATGTTCGGCGATTGAGGGTTGGGGAGCTGGAGATCGAGTCTATGAAGACTCCGGAGAAGATGCGGGAGGGATAACGATGCCGATTACAAACTACAGCGTGCTGGCGGGCGATCCTGTTGGCGGGAAGGTGGTGAGCGGGGCGAGTGCTCACTACCAGATCACGATGAATGCGCCGAAGGGGCCGTTTACGGTGGCGGTGAATATTCAGTCGGTGGATGGGTCGGAGGTGCTGTACGCGATTGAGGAGAACTTTACTCCGCCGGATTTGGCTGGGCTGTTGGCGCTGCCGATGGGGATGACGGCGCTGAAGAGTCAGCCGGGTGGGCTGGCGCTGGACTTTGTGCGGTCGCAGGTGAATGGGAAGGCGATGATTACGAAGCAGCAGATGACGCTGCTGCCGAAGGCTTCGACGACGAAGGGATTGAGCGGGCAGGATGCGGCGGTGCAGGCAGGCGAAGGTCGCTGCGCTGAAGAATGCGGTGGTGACGCTGCTGAACATGACGATCGCGGATAAGGATGGCGTGATCTATGCGTTTGGGAGCGCGTATGCGGATAGCGGGAAGGTGGATGGGATTCACGATATTCATATGAACCAGGGGAATCCGGTGGGCGGTGGTTCGGGAGGCGGGTTTGGGGATGATAACGGGATTTGGCAGGATGGGGCGCTGATGATTCATCTGCCGGCGTCGAATACCTGGACGGCTGTGTTTATTGCGTTTCAGACGGAGTCGTGGAATACGGATTCTAAGGGGAATCCGGTTTAGAGCGGAGTCGTTGGTTGAAAGGGTTGGGACGTTTTGGTGAGCTGGGAGCGTCGGCGTGGTGCTGCTGATTCTTGCGGATGCACTTTTCAAGGATGCGGCGCCGGGCTACGACCGGGATGCAGCCTCCACCTTCGCCTGCTCAGTTTGTTCCGGCGGCGCGATGAAGGCAGCGGGGACGGCGGTCCGCAAGAAGTCGGACGAGACGAGGAGCAGGATTCTCGAGGCTGCGCTGGCGGTGTTTCGCGAGCGCGGCTTCGAGCGTGCGACGATGCGGGAGATTGCTACGGAGGCGGGAGTCGCGGTGGGTGCGGCCTACTACTACTTCGACTCGAAGGATGCGATTGTGATGGCGTTTTACGTCCGGTCGCAGGGCGAGATGCGGCGCGCGATCGATCTGCGGCTAGATGAGTGCAGGACGCTGGAAGAACGGCTGCGAGCGATCATCGGGGAGAAGTTTTCGTACTTTGAGCCAAACCGGAGGCTGCTTGGTGCGCTCTCGGCA
Source organism: uncultured Acidobacteriaceae bacterium (assembly GCA_963744125.1). Lineage (GTDB taxonomy): Bacteria > Acidobacteriota > Terriglobia > Terriglobales > Acidobacteriaceae > Edaphobacter. Next base: position 579,754 of record CAVUSG010000001.1, read on the forward strand.
CATGCCGATCCGGAGCATCCGCTGTCGCCGTTCAGCGCGGCTACGGCTGAGATTCGCGAGGAGGATGTGGCGCTGTTTGAACGGGCGGCGAGGGACTCGAAGGTGAAGTTGGGAGTGTCGGGGTCCTTCGACTTCGGGTTTACTGTAAAGCTGTGAACCCTTCGCTCAGGATGACGGGCTTGGTGGGTTAAGGGGTGGAGATGGTGCGGTTGATCCAGAGGATGTTGTCCCAGGAGAGGACTTTGACGGTGTTGTCGAAGAGTTTGGCGTAGCTGCCGCCGGAGGTTTTGAGGGTGAACTCTTTTACGCGGTCGGGTGGGTTGGTGGTGGTGTTGCGGAGGATGTCGAGGACTTGCTCCTGGTGGGAGAGCTGGTAGAAGGTGGGGTTTTTGGCGGAGTAGAACTTTTGGTCGGTGGGTTTGCCGAGGTTGCCGGTGCCGCGCTCGTACTTGATGTGGAGTTCGAGGTGTTCGCCGGATTTGGCGGCGAAGGTCCAGTCTTGCGTGTCGATGATGGGGCCGGGTGCGGTGGTGGAGGTGGTGGTGCGGCGCATGTCGTGGGTGGTGGCGAGGAGATAGTTGCCGAAGGGGCCGGGTGCGTCGGCGGGGTCTTCGGTGAGGCCGCCGATGACGAGTTGGACTGCGGCTCCGGAGGGGTCTTTGACGGGGGCGGCGAGGTAGACGAGGCGGTTGGAGCCTTTGCCGAGGGGCTTGCCGTCGGGGGCGTTGATGGTGACGCGATCGATGAAGACGAGGCGGAGGTTGCAATCTTTGGCGGGGCCCTGGGCGGCGGGGTTGGAGGTGAAGCCTTCGGGGAGGAAGGATTTCAGGGCGGCGTCGGGGACCTGGAGGTCGAGTTGGAGGCGGGTCTCGGAGCTGGTCTCTACGGGGGTTTGGGAGTGGGCGGGAGTGATAACGATGCAGAGTGCTAGTGCGGCTAGGGTGGCGTAGATGCGGGTCATGCCTTCTCCAATTTGCGTGCGGGCTGATTGGGATTGCGGAAGTTGGAGGGAATGCTAAATGAAGGGCTGGGCTTCCGTCAGTGGGTGTGTGCCAAGATGGCGTCGGCTATGGTGGCGGCTGCGACGGCTGGGGTGACTTCGTGGACGCGGAGGATGTGGGCTCCGTTGAGGATGGCTGTGGTGTTGGCGGCGGTGGTGGTGTGGAGAAGGGTTTCAGAGGTTGGAACCCGTGTCTCAGAAGCGAGACCCGGGGCACCCGGATTTTTCGTTAGGAAGGATTTGCGGGATAGGCCGGCGAGGATGGGGAGTTGGAGGGTTTGGAGTTGGTTGAGGTGGGCGAGGAGGGTGAAGTTTGCGGCGCCGATCTTGCCGAAGCCGAAGCCGGGGTCGATGACGATTTGATTGAGAGGGAGTCCGGCGGAGGTGGCGGTGGCGATGCTTTGCAGGAGGCCGGTGAGGACCAGCGGGAGGATGGCTTCGGGGGTGAGGGGTGGGAGGGTTGGCCAGGTCTGCGGGGTTCCGCGGGTGTGCATGAGGATGGCGCCGCAGCGGAGGTGTGCGCAGGTGGCGGGCATGACGGGGTCCCAGGTTTGGCCGCTGACGTCGTTGACGATTTCGGCTCCGGCTTCGATGGCGGCGCGGGCAGTGGAGGCGTGGTAGGTGTCGATGGAGAGGATGGCTTCGGGGCGCTGTTTGAGGATGGCTTCGATGGTGGGGAGGATGCGGGATTGTTCTTCGGCGGGGGAGATGGGGGTGGCGTTGGGGCGGGTGGATTCGCCGCCGAGGTCGAGGATGTCGGCGCCTTCGTCGAGGAGTTTGAGGGCTTGAGTGAGGGCTGCTTCGGGGGTGTTGAATTGGCCTCCGTCGGAGAAGCTGTCGGGGGTGAGGTTGAGGATGGCCATGATGAGGGTGCGGGGGCCGAGCGTGAGGGTTCGGGTGCGGAGTTGCCAGTCGTATATGGGGCGGGGGACTGGTGGTGGAGGGGCGGAGGGCATGGAAGAACAGTGTAGTCGCAGCTACTTCTTGTCTTCTATCGGCGGTGTGGACATGCCACCGAGGATCTGCCACCCTGCAGGTGTCTTTAGCCAGGTGTGGGTGATGCGGCTGGTTACGGGCGCGCCGTTCCCACTCTTGTCGGTCCAGACGGCTGTCAGCCAGTAGTAGATTACGACTATGTTGCCGGTCTCGTGGCTTGCTGCGGGTTTGAGTGAATAGGATTTAAGTCGCAAGCCTTTTGTGGTGTATGTATCGATCCAGTCGGTTATGTGGTCCTTTCGCTGCGGTGTGGGGCTGATGTAGGGCCAGCCGACGAAGTCCGCGTTCCACAACGCTCGATAGCTGACCAGGTCGATTGCTTTCACGTAGTCCCAGTAGGAGTGTTCGAGCTTCCAGACGGCTACTTCGTCGGTTGTTTGCTGGGCTGGTTGCTGGGCCACGCTGATGCTGGTGCAAAGCATCAACAAGAGTGCGACAGACACAAGTCTCATTTTCAAGTTTGGTTCCTTTGGGACTCATCGAGCTGGGCTGCATGGATGTCTCGGTCTCGGAACTATACACTTTCCCTCGTTCTTCTCCGTGCGCAAAGGGTGCTAGACTGCGCGGATGATGCGGATTTTTGGTGTGTTGGTGGTTGGGCTGGTGGTGGTGTGTGCTGGGGCGCAGGTGGGTGCTTCGGCTGGCGGGCCTGTGGTTGCGAAGAGTGGGCGAGTGGTTGCGGATTCGGAGTTGGCGCGGACGATTGAAGGGTTGCTGGCGGGGCCGGGGGTGGCGCGGGCGCATTGGGGGATCGATGTGGTGGGGCTGGATGGGACTCCGATCTATTCGATGAATGAAGGGCAGTATTTTCAGCCGGCTAGTAATGCGAAGTTGTTTACTACGACTGCGGCGCTGGCTTTGCTGGGGCCTAATACGACGTTTGAGACGCGGGTGGTGGCGAGGGGTGTTTTGAGCGACGCGGGGGCGTTGGCTGGGGATGTGGTGCTGGTGGGGGGTGGGGATGCGAATCTTTCGGGGCGGACGGTTGCCTTATGTTCCGCCGGCGCTGAGGCCGAAGGTTGTGCCGGGTGCTCCGCCGGTGCCTGAGGTTGATCCGCTGCGATATCTGGCGGAGATGGCGGACCAGGTTGCGGCTACGGGGTTGAAGGTGGTGAACGGCGATGTGGTGGGAGATGACACGCTGTTTCCGTGGGAGCCTTATGCGGCGGACTGGTCGATCGACGATACGGTGTGGGGATATGGTGCTCCGGTGTCGGCGCTGACGATTAATGACAACCAGTTGAAGGTGACGGTGACGCCGGGTGCTGCTGCGGGTATGCCTGCTACGGTGGCGATCGATCCGGCGGTGGCGTATTACGTCGTGGATGCTGTCGGATCTGGTGACGGGCGCGGCGAAGAGTGGGGATCATGTGCAGATCGATCGGGCGCTGGGGTCGAAGGTGCTGCGGGTGTATGGGTCGATTGCGGTGAATTCGCAGCCGGATGTGTCGGAGGTTGCGATTCATGATCCGGCGGAGTATGCGGCGGTGGCTTTGAAGGGGATGCTGGAGGCGCGGGGGATTGTGGTGACAGGGGTGGCGCGGGCGGCGCATCGGTTGCCGACGGATACGCGTGGGTTTCTCGCCGGAGACGAGGAGCGCGGGTCAGGAGCATGCTGTGGTGAGTGGCGGAGTGGAGGGTGGATCGTGTCCCGGGGTGGCGCAGATAGTCCCAGATAAACTTCTGGCTTCGCATCGTTCCGCAACAGTGTTGGAAGATGTGACGATTACCAATAAAGTCAGCCAGAATCTGCACGCAGAGCTGTGGCTTCATCATCTGGGAAAGAGAACTTTCTGTGGTGATGGGTCGACGGTCGCTGGTGCGCGACTGGTGCGTGCGTTTCTGGAACATGCGGGGATTGATAAGGATGACTTTGTGTTTTATGACGGGTCGGGGTTGAGTGGGCATGACCTGGTGACTCCGCGGGCTACGGTGCGGTTGTTGCAGTATGCGGTGGGGCAGCCGTGGTTTGCGGATTGGAAGGCGAGTCTGCCGGTGGGTGGGTTGGATGGGTCTTTGGAGGGGCGGTTTGCGAAGGCTCCGCTGGCGGGGCATGTGTTTGCGAAGACGGGGACGCTGGGTGAGGCGCGGGCGTTGAGCGGGTATTTGGATTGTGCGAGTGGGCGGACGGTGATCTTTTCGATCATGGTGGGGAACCATGCTCCGGGGAGCAATGCGGACCGGGATGTGATGGATAAGGTTGTGGCGGCGATTGCTGCTAACAACTAGGGCGGTTCCTGAGATAGGTTCAGAGCGCCCAAAGATGGCGTGGTTTGCTTCGCCGGCGGTGCCCCCCTCCCCCGTCAATTTTGCGCAAAATATTCAAAGTAAATACTTTAAGTCCGGACCTCGGAGTGTGCAGGTCCAAAAAGTCTTATAAAATGGGGTTGGTGGCTGCAAAGTATTCATAAATTTAGGTTTATTAGTCTAGCTTCGGCTGAATTGTCAAAGAACTGCCTTGATGCTGATCCGCCTGGGCGGTACTTCCATATACGTCAGTTGGGAGGTATTGGTTCCCCGACCATCGTCCGAATCAGGGGGGCTCGGTGTGGGGTTTTGGCAAGGAACGGGCAACGGCAACGGCGTGTGGTTCGGGCTTCTGTGGTTCCCCAACCATCGGGCGATCAAGCGCCCTCAGGATGGGGCACCCGGGAGGTTGGGGTTGGTTGAGGAGAACAGGCAACGGCAAGGGCCTGTGGTTCGGGCTTCTGTGGTTTGCGGCGAATTAAGTTGCGTGGAAGTTTCTGAACACAGGATAAGTTTGGTCGTGCATACTGTTTTGACACAGCAATAAGTGAATATCGCGGGCCCGTACAAGGAAAGAGGGGTGTATGGCGACAGAGGCAGTTGTGCGCAGGGTGCGGATTGAGCGACCGGAGAATCCGACATGGGACCGGGTGTTCTTTACAGGGATGACGTTTTTGCTGTGGGCCACGGTGGTGTGGGGTTTTGCGCGAACGTATTTTCTGGCGGGGATGGTGACGGCTCCGCTACCGAACAAGCTGATTCATGTGCATGGCGCGGCGTTTACGCTGTGGATGGTGCTGCTGGCGGTGCAGGTGGGACTGGTTTCGGCGAAGAAGCTGAAGTGGCACAAGCAGCTGGGGCTGGCGGGGTTTGGGCTGGCGGTGCTGATGGTGGTGCTGGGCGTGATGGCGGGGACGGACTCGATGCGGCGTGGCATGGACGGCAACTCGGGCCTGGGGCCGAAGACCTTTTACGTGATCCCGCTGTCCGGAATTCTGGCGTTTGGTTTTCTGGTGTATATGGCGTATCGCGCGCGGTTCAAGCCGGCGGTGCATAAGCGGCTGATCCTGATTGCTACGATTGCGATCTCGGAGGCGGCGATTGCGCGGTGGCCGATGGGAGCTCTGCAGGCGACATCCGATGGTGCGGATACTGATGATTCTGGCCTTCCTGTTGATGATTGCGGGCTACGATCTGGTGTCGCTGAAGCGGGTGCATAGGACGACGCTGTGGGCTTCGGCGTTCGTGCTGGTGGTGATGCTGGTGCGGGTGCCGCTGGCGATGACGCCTGTGTGGCAGTCTTTTGCCAGCTTTATGGCGAGATAGATGGACTGGTTTTTGTTGGTGTGTGGTGCGGAGAGATGCACTTTGTTCCCGCTTAGAATGGGGAGATGAAGAGTCGCTGGTTGGCCGTGGTGTGGGGCTTGAACGCGTGAGCCATTGGATGGATGCGACTGCGGCGGGTGTGCTGGGGGTGGTGTTTGTCGCTACGCTGTTCCGTTCGGCGTTTGGGTTTGGCGAGGCGTTGATTGCGGTTCCGCTGCTGGCACTTTTTCTTCCACTGAAGGTTGCTGCTCCGGTGGCGGTGCTGGTGTCGATTACGATTGCGGCGGTGGTGGTGGCGCAGGACTGGCGGAAGATTCATGTGCGCAGCGCGGGATGGCTGGTGGGGGCTACGCTGCTGGGGATTCCTGTGGGGGTGTTGCTGTTGACGAGCAGCCATCAGCAGATGGTGAAGATTGCGCTGGCGATTTTTATCATTGGGTTTTCGGTGTATTCGCTGCTTGGGCGCAGGCCGCCTGAGTTGAAGAACGACAGCATGGTTTGGCTGCTGGGATGTGGATTTGTTGCGGGGGTGTTTGGGGGTGCGTATGGAATGAATGGGCCTCCGCTGGTGATCTATGGGGCGATGCGGCGGTGGTCGGCGCAACATTTTCGCGCTACGCTGCAGGCTTATTTTCTGCCTGCTAGCGTGATTGGCATGGGCGGGTACTGGCTGGCGGGGCTTTGGGTGCCTGCTGTGACACACTATTACTTGTTGAGTCTGCCGATTTTGCTGCCGGCGGTTTGGCTGGGCAGAGTGGTGAATCATCGGCTGCATGGAGATGCTTTTTTGAGATATGTATATGTCGGGCTGGCAGGTATCGGCGTTGTGCTGCTGGCGGAGTCGATACGGCGATAGGTAGAGAAGGTTTGATGAAGCGAGTTTCTTTTTTATTGATATTGGCGTGCGTGCTGACTGGATGTAAGAATCTGCCCCCGCCGACGCCGTTGGAGCAGTTGAATGCGCAGCAGATGCGTGGGCATGAGGTGTTTCAGGCGCAGTGTGCCAGGTGCCACTACGACCGAAGGAACGGTGGGCTTCATGGGCCTTCGCTGATGGGGATTTATAAGCGGCCTTCGCTGCCTAGTGGGGCTGCGGCTACGGATGAGCGGGTGACGGCGACGATCATGCTGGGGCGCGGGATGATGCCGGCGATGCGGGATAAGGTGAATCAGCAGGATGTGGATGATCTGCTGGCTTATCTGCATACGTTGTAGGACGGTTGATGGTTGTTTGTTGCTGGTTGTTGGTTGAGGGACGCGATGGTTGAGGAGCGGAAGGATTCGGTGCGAGGGGCAGATGCTGCCGGGTGTGGCGGGGATCTGCATGTTCATGATCTTCATGACGATGGTGAATGTGTATGCGGGGTTGCAGGGGGCTTATGGGGTGGGTGGGAGTAAGTATGCGGTGCTGGGGCTGTGTACGCTGCTGGCGGTGGGGATCTTTGGGTTGCTGCGGTTGGCTAAGTGGGGTTGGGCGCTGGTGACGGCGGGGTGTTTGCTGTTGAGCCTGGGGGACTTCTACTTTTTCGAGAAGTCGCATGTGGGGTTTTTTCTGGTGCGGGCGTTGTTTTCGCTTTTGTTCTTTTTGTATCTGGTGAGGACTGAGGTGAGGGAGCGGCTGCGGTAGGGCTTATTGTTGCATGTCTGTGAGGATGGGCGTCATGCAGAGTCGACGAGAGTTCGGTAGGCAGATGACTGCGGTTCTTGCGGGGCGGCCGATGAGGCTGTACGGGCTGATGGGGCGGTCGCAGGCAGGGACAGCGGAGGGTGAGCCGCAGTTTTCTGTGATGATTTGGGTGCTGAAGAAGCTGGGCAGCTTTGAGGAGAATCTGGAGCGTGTGGCGGCCGCGGGATACAGGCATATCGAGTTGGTGGGGGAGTTTGCGGGGTGGTCGGAGGAGGATTGGCGGCGCATACTGGCTCGGATGCGTGCGCTGAAGATAACTGTCGATGCGACGACGGGCTTGAAGCTGGGGTTTGCAGATCCGTCGGGAGGGGATGAGTTTGTCGCGGAGTTGAAGGGATTCATTCCGACGATGCAGAGATTGGGTTGCGGGCAGATCATCTTTGTGTCGGGGAAGCGGATTGAAGGTGTTGGGCCGGGAGTGCAGCGGGCCGCATCGATCGCGACGCTGAAACGTGCGGCGGAGGTTTTGGAGGTGGCAGGTCTGACAGGCGTGATCGAGCCGATCGATCGTTTGGAGAATCCGCCGATCTATCTTGATGGTGTGACGGAGGCGTTCGAGATTGTTCGGGCGGTGGGGAGTTCGAAGGTGAAGGTGTTGTACGACCTGTACCACGAGCAGCGCGGGTTCGGGAATTTGATTGAGAAGCTGGAGAAGAATATCGATGAGGTTGGGTTGATCCATGTAGCCGATGTTCCGGGGCGGCATGAGCCCGGTACCGGCGAGATAAATTACCGCAGCATCTACCGGAAGTTGGCGGAGTTGCACTACAAAGGCATGATTGCGATGGAGTTCTATCCGACGGGGGATGTGGTTGAGGGGCTGCGGAGGGCCCGCGAAGAGACGATACGGGCGATGCAGGAGATAGAATCGAGGAGATGACTCCTGTCGCACAATTGGGTGGTGAGCTGGTTCAGATTGAGCTGAATCCTCGCAAGCCGGTGAAGAAGCCGGAGTGGCTGAAGGCCAAGGCTCCGATGGGCGAGACGTTCCATGCGCTGAAGAAGATGGCGCGGGAGCTGAATCTGCATACGGTTTGCGAGAGTGCGCAGTGCCCGAATATCGGGGAGTGCTGGAATCAGAAGTCGGCTACGTTCATGATGCTGGGGAATCTTTGCACTCGGCGGTGCGGGTTCTGTGCGGTGCCGAAGGGTAAGCCTGAGCCGATCGATTTCGATGAGCCGCGGCGGGTGGCTTATGCAGTGGCGCAGTTGGGCTTGGCCCATGCGGTGATTACGAGCGTGAATCGCGATGACGATAATGTGGGAGCGGCGCGGGCGTTTGTGAGTGTGATTGAAGAGATACGGATGCAGGCTCCGGGATGCAGGGTGGAGGTGCTGACTCCGGATTTTCAGGGGGTGGAGGAGGCTCTGCGGCTGGTGGTGGTGGCTCGGCCGGAGATTTTGAACCACAATATTGAGACTGTGCCTCGACTTTATCGGGTGGCGAAGTCGGGTGGCAGATACGAACGCTCGCTTGAGTTTTTGGCGAAGGCTAAGATGATTGCGGCGGAGATGTTCGATGACCGCTATGGCGACCAGATTGTGACCAAGACCGGCATCATCGTGGGGATGGGCGAGGAGATGCACGAGCTGCTGGCGGTGTTTCGGGATTTGGCTGATCGGAAGGTGGATATTCTTACGATTGGGCAATATCTACGGCCTAGCCGGGATCATTTGGTTATGTCGCGGTACTACACTCCGGAGGAGTTTGCGTTTTTGAAGCATGAGGCTATGGGGATGGGTTTCCGGCATGTGGAGAGTGGGCCGCTGGTGCGGAGTAGCTATCATGCGCAGGAGCAGGCGGAGAGTACTGGGTTGGCGTAAGAGGTTAGTTCGCAGCGGTTTAGCGATATATTCCGGACAAATTTAGACACGAAGTTCTGTTCGTGGGATAGAGTATGACCATGATTGCGGGTTCACAAAGCATCTTTGATACTCCGGCATACAGCTGCCTTCAGGCAGCGCAGTATGTGGGTGTGCCGACTCACACGCTGAGGCGATGGATCGGCGCAGACGGGCTGATCGTTACCCCGGCAGCGAGTTCTCTTTCGTTTAATAACCTTGCTGAAGCCCATATCCTTAAGGCGATGCGCAAGGTGCATAAACTTTCCCTGCAAGGAATTCGAAAGGCTCTTCGCGAACTCGCCCAACTCCGAAAGACGGATCATCCGCTTCTCGATGAAACATTTGAGACAGATGGGATAAATCTTTGCATCCGCGACAACGATGAAGTGATAAACCTTTCGCAGCGAAGTCAAAGGGAGTTTCGAGAGTTTGTTGCTGTTTATCTCCACCGCATTCATCGCGATGATGCCGGCAGGGTGGCAAGGCTTTATCCCTTTATCGTTGCGGATCGCGAAAGTGAACCTAAGAACATCTCGATTAGCCCTATGGTTTCGTTTGGCAAGCCCGTACTGGCTGGAACAGGAATCTCCACGTCAGTTATCGTTGGTCGATTCAATGCGAGAGATTCGGTTTCGGATTTGGCCCGCGAATACGGTGTAGCGACCGCGGTCCTTGAGGATGCTATTCGATGGGAGATGAACAAGGGCAAAGCGGCATAGCTGAGCTCATTCTCTTTCTCGATGAGAATCATTGCCGCAACCCACACATAATTCAAGCCATCGAAGAATTGGGCATCGCCTGCGAAAAGCATCTCGATCACTTTGCGGCCGGAGTTGAAGATACGGAGTGGCTACCAATCATCGCGTTGCATGGTTGGTCGCTTCTTACCACGGATGCGCGGATCCGAACAAACCTTCTTGAGAAAGAGGCTATCCGTTCCAATGGGATCAGGATGTTCTATTTTTCGAGAAACAATCTTGCTGGCCGCGAGATGGGCGCAGCCCTTAGACGGGCGCTGCCTCAAATGCAGAGACTGGTCAATTCACAACCATCGCCGTTCACGGCATCAATCAATAAGAACGGTGACGTCACGCTGCGGGACACTTTTCATGATCAATGATGTGACGTAGCAGCTCTGAACTCCGTATCCAGCCAAGGAAATAGCAAGAATGATGGAGTTGCCGTGTGATCGGCTGCGAAGCGGTCAGGCGTTGTCATGCGGTGGTAGAATTCCCGCCTGTTAAAACGGGCCATCCAAATCTTCTTTTCTGAGTTGCTCAAATTTTTCTTTGAGAGGAAATGCTATGAACAAAAGTGGATTCATTCGAGTGGCAGTAGCGGTAGTGTTGTGTCTCTGTGCCAGCGGAGCAGCGGTCGTGCAGGCTTCGGGCGGGAACAGTGATTGGTCGTCGGCATGCAGCAGCCTTCCGTCGCAGGCGGCGTTGCACAAGGCGCTGGTTGCGGCGCAGCAGCAGTCCAATGGCGGATTTGGTTTGAATATGTGGGGCACTATCGTCAATCGCGATGGAGTTGTATGTGCCGTGGCGTTTACGGGCACAGCGCGTGGCGACCAGTGGCCCGGGAGTCGCGCGATTTCAGCGCAGAAGGCGAACACGGCGAATGCGTTCAGCCTTGCGGGGCTGGCGCTGTCGACTGCGAATCTCTACACAGCGACGCAGCCGGGAGGGACGCTGTATGGTCTGCAGGCGAGTAATCCTGTGGATACGCATGTTGCGTACGGCGGCGATTCGTCGGATTATGGCCAGGCGAATGATCCGATGGTCGGCGAGAAGATCGGCGGCGTGAATGTGTTTGGCGGAGGGCTGGCGCTTTACAACTCGCAGAAGCAGTTGCTTGGCGGGCTTGGTGTGAGCGGCGACTCGTCGTGTGCGGACCACAATATTTCGTGGCGTACGAGGAACAATCTGAAGCTGGACTTTGTGCCGGGGGGAGTGAGCGGGGACCCGAAGCGTCCGGACAACATTGTGTACGACATTACGACGCAGCCGGGGTTTGCGATTGGCGTGAGTGCGAAAGGATGGGGGCATCCGGCATGCAGCGATGCGGCCACGCTGATATCGACGCAGCTGCCTGCAGTTCAGTAGGCTTAGTGTGTGATTGACGCAAGGGCATGGCTTCGGCTGTGCCCTTTGTGTGTGGGGAGATGAGGTGCCGGTAGAGCGGTTGCGCGTAGAATGGAGTCTTCCGGGTACGGGTTGGGCGCCGCATAAGGAGATCACGAATGAGCAATAGATACTGGGGTTTGCTGAGGCTGATTGTTCTTCTGAGTGTGCCGGTTGCTGGTGTGTCGCAGACTTCTGCGCCGGGCGGTACTTTGGCGGTGGCGGGTCACGCTGGACAGGTGCCAGTGGTGAAGATCAATGGCAAGACTTATGTTGATGTGGAGTCGCTGGCGCGGCTTACGGGTGGGACGCTGAGTTTTCAGGCTAGCCAGACGATGCTGACGCTGCCGTCGGTGGCGCCGAGTTCTCAGCCGGCGCCTGCTCCTCGCTGCTAAGCAGCCTGGATTTTCGGTGGAGTTTTTGAAGGCGGGGATTGAGGAGATGTCGGTGATACGGGAGTGGCGGAGTGCGCTGGTAAATGCCGTGCAGACGAACAGTCCGGTTAATGATGACTGGGTGTCGGGGTATCGGAGGGCGGCGGATAGCAGGCTTTCGCTGGCGGAGGCTGCGGCGAGTACGGATCCGGATCGACAGGCGGCGGCGATGCTGAGGAATGAGTTCAACAATATGCAGCAGATGAGCGATCAGTTTCTGGCGATGCGGAAGAATATGAACTACATCTCTCCGGATTCGTTTGATAACAATCCGCTGGACCAGAAGATTTTGAGTTGCTCGCGTGCGCTGGCTTCGATGGCGGCGAGTGGGCAGGTGCAGGATGATATTTCGTGTCACTAGAGCGATAGAACGAGGTGAGACGTGATGGGACAGATTGCGATGGGTGGTTTGGGGTTGAGTGAGCTGGCTCCGCGGGTGGTGCAGAGCGAGATTCGCGCGATGACGGCGGAGTGCGACCGGATGGGTGGGGTGAACCTGGCGCAGGGGGTTTGCGATACGGAGGTTCCGGCGGCGGTGATGGAGGGCGCGATGCGGGCGATGCGCGAGGGCCACAACATCTATACGCGGATGGATGGGATTGCGCGGCTGCGACGGGCGATTGCGGAGAAGCTGGAGCGGACGCATGGGCTGGTCGCGGATCCGGAGCGCGAGGTGATGGTGGCTAGCGGGGCTACGGGGGCGTTCCATGCGGCGGCGATGGCGCTGCTGAATCCGGGTGACGAGGTGCTGCTGTTCGAGCCGTTCTATGGGTATCACGTGAGTACGCTGCGGGCTATGAGGGTCACGGCTGTCGCCGTGCCGCTGGCTGAGCCGGATTGGGCGCTGGATCTGGATGCGGTGCGGGCGGCGATTACTCCGCGGACTCGGGCGATGGTGGTGAATACGCCTTCGAATCCGGCGGGGAAGGTGTTTACGCGGGCGGAGTTGGAGGGGTTGGCGGCGATTGCTGCGGAGTTCGATCTGTTCGTGTTTACGGATGAGATCTATGAGCACTTTGTTTATGGGGATGCGGAGCATGTGAGTCCGGCGGTGATTCCGGGGATGCGGGAGCGGACGATTTTGATGTCGGGGTTTTCGAAGACGTTCTCGGTGACGGGGTGGCGGGTGGGGTATCTGGTGGCGGATGCGCGGTGGATGGGAGCGATCAACTACTTCCACGATCTGCTGTATGTGTGTGCGCCGGCTCCGTTTCAGCATGGGTGCGCGGATGGGGTGGAGTCGCTGGGGAAGACTTTTTATGCGCGGCTGGCGGTGGAGCATGAGGTGAAGCGGGAGATGCTGGTGGATGCGTTGCGGGCGGCGGGGATGACGCCGCATGTTCCGGCGGGGGCGTATTACATTCTGGCTTCGGCGGCGGGGTTGCCAGGTGAAGACTGCGGCGGAGAAGGCTCGGGCTTTGCTGGCTAAGACGGGGGTGGCTTCGGTGGCGGGGTCGGCTTTCTTTGCGCCGGGGTCGGGCAGGGGTGAGGATTTGCTGCGGTTTTGCTTTGCGAAGAAGGATGAGGATCTGGCGGAGGCTTGCCGGCGGCTGGCGGCTTTGGGGAGCTGACGATGGCAAATGCATCTGAGGTGGCGCGGATTGAGGCCGCGCTCAAGAACAAGGGAGTGAAGGAGCTGGAGTGGGCGCTTTGGTACTGCCGGATGCGGCAGGCTGTGCCTTCGGCTCGGCCTGCGGATGTGAAGTATTGGAGTGGGGTGGAGGAGAAGGTTAGTGCGGTGTTGGCTCCTCCGGTGGCGGAGACGGTTTATCCGGCTAAGAAGAAGCGGGTGGGGCGTGGGTTGGGGTCTGTCTGAAGACTCCCCCTCCCCCGTGCTTTTGCGCAAAATCTTCAAAGTAGGGACTTTAGGTTCGGACCTCGGGTGCGCAGAGGTGAAAAAGTCTTATTTAATGGGGTTGATGGCTGCAAAATATTCATAAGTTTAGGCTTATGGTTTTTGCTTCGGTTGGATTGTCGAAGATCGCGGTGGTGTCGGTCCGCCTGGGCGGTGGTTTTGCTTGTGCTGGTATATACGTTTGTTGGGGGGTGTTGGTTCCCCGATCATTGGGCGATCAGGCGGGCTCTGGATGGGCATCCGGCTCCGTTCCTCACCTTCAAGGGAGTAACCCCACGTCAGACGTGAAGCTGTCTGACATGGGGCACCCGGGTTTGGGGGTGGGTTGAGGAGAACGGGCAACGGCAAATGCAAGGGCGGTTTTAATAGTCAGCTGTCAGCGGTCAGCTATGAGCTGTCAGCTAAAGTAACGGCAACAGCAAGAACTGGCGGGAAAGGGTGTACGTTCCCCAACCGTCGCGCGATCAGGCGCGCTCAGGATGGGGCACCCCGGGATTTGCGATGGTTTGAGGAGAACAGGCAACGACAACCGCAAAAACGGGAGAAGGTGTACATTCCCACATCTCAGAATCGAGATGTGGGGCACCCGAGCGTTCGTGGTGGTTTGGGGCGAACAAGCGACGACGGAGGCTCGCGATGTTGTCGAATCGAATAAGATAGAGAGCGTTGTTCAGAAGGAGAACGTATGGCATCTGCGATGGCTGGTATTGAAGCTTTGAAGGGGACGCACCAGGAGTTGAAGACGCGCATGGAGAAGTCCGTGGAGGATTTTCGCGGGTATCTGCTGGCTGCGCGGACTGGGCGGGCGAATGTCCACATGCTGGACCAGATCAAGGTGGATTACTACGGGACGGATACTCCGATTGCTCAGATGGGGCAGGTGAGTACGCCGGAGCCTACGCTGATCCTGGTGCAGCCTTATGACATGCAGATGGTTTCGGCGATTGAGAAGGCGATACGGACTTCGAGCTCGGGGCTGAACCCGATGTCGGATGGCAAGGTGATACGGGTGCCGGTGCCTCCGATGACGGAGGAGCGGCGCAAGGAGGTGGTCAAACAGTTGAACAAGACGCTGGAGGACCACAAGACTGCGATCCGGAATATTCGGCGGGATGGGAATGAACAGATCAAGAAGGCGGCGAAGGACAAGCTGATCTCGGCTGACGATGAGAAGCGGGCGAGTGATGAGGTTCAGCAGCTGACGGATGTGGAGATCAAGCGGATTGAGGAGCTGTTCAAGGCGAAAGAGAAAGAGATCTTGACGGTCTGAGCTCCTTCGCGGAGGGCGGGACGCGCCTTCGGCGCAAAAGCCAGTTTCCCTACTGGCGCAGAGAGCTGAGCCGGCATGGATAGATCGGGCTTTCAGCCCTCGGTACGTTCTGGGCATGGGTACCTGGGCCTACGCCCCAGGCTGGTATAGGACGGGCCTTCGGCCCTCAACCAGCTCAGGCTTGAATAGGATGGCCTTCGGCCCTCAACCAGCTCAGGCTGAATAGGATGGCCTTCGGCCCCTAAAGTAAGGACTCGCATCTTCAAGGAACCGCTTGAGGTCGAGTTCCGTTGCGTATGGCGTTGGTCTATCCGGTGGTGTGGTCGACGATGATCTTCCAGCCTTTGTCGGTTTTTTCGAAGATGAGGGAGAAGATTCCTTCGGCGTGGCCGCCGTCTTTCTTGCTGCGATCGAGCTGGTACTTGCCGATGCAGACGGCGTAGTTTGGACCGAGTTCGTGGACTTCGAGGTCTGTGTAGGCGAGTGTTCCCATGGCGGCGCGGTTGGGGTAGTCGTGTTTGTACTCTTCGACGAGACCGGCGTAGCTGCGGGAGACCTGGTGGGTGATGAAGAGGGTGTCGGGGGAGTTTTTGTAGGCCTGGGCGAAGGAGTCGATGTCGCCGCGGTTCCACGCTGCTTCGGACGCGAGCAGGACTTTGATGATGTCGAGCTCTACTCGGGTGGCGGTGTGCAGGTTGGAGGTGGTGTCCTGCGGGAGGGCTGGGGCGTCCTGGGCGCGGGCTGGGGGGATTGCGAAGACCAGCAGAAGCGCGAGCAGGGCGGGGAGGGTTTGGAGGCGGATTTCGCTGGGCATCGGACAGGTCCTCAGTGATAGCAAATGTAACAAAGATGATGTTATGCCAATGCGACAAAGAAGATGTCACAGAGATGTAAGAGGATCCGCGGGCGGTGGGGTCAGGTCTGGTTGTGGAGATGGGAGGGTTGGCGGCGTCGCCGGGGTGGTGGGGAACTTTAGCGGTGGGGTAGATCCAGACGACAAGATACGAGTGCGATGATGCACGAGCGCCCAGGTAGGGGTGGTAGAAGGCGAGGGGAATCGCGATGAGGTAGAGGGCGAGGGAGGTCCAGTGCTTGTAGACGGCGGCCTGGTCTTCGTGCTCGAGAGAGCCGTTGCGACGGAGGCGCCAGACGATGGAGAGCCGCAGCAGCATGAAGCTGAAGCCGGTGACGACCATGGACGCGGCGTAGAGGGCGACGGAGAAGGAGTCGAGCTTCATCTCGAGCAGGTAGGAGGTGAAGAAGGGGAGCAGCGAGAGGCAGAAGAGGAAGAAGAGGTTGGCGTAGAGGATGGCCTGGTCGGTCTCCTGGGTGCGGTGGACGAGATGGTGATGGTTTATCCAGTAGACGGCGGTGAAGGCGAAGGAGAGAGCGTAGACGGCGAGGGTGGGGAGGACGGGGCGGAGTCCGGCGAGGCCGGTTTGATGGGGGACGTGGAGCTCGAGCACCATGATGGTGATGATGACGGCGATGACTCCGTCGGAGAAGGCTTCTAGGCGGGCTGGGGAGCTGGTGAGGTTCGACATGGCGTTGAGCGCGTTGGAAGCAGCATACAACGGCTGGACGTGTTGGCGCGGAGGCAGCGCGACCAGCGGTTTGGTGGGCCGATGGTCGTGCTGGCTACTGGTAGGTGCTAGAACGAGCAGCTTGGGACGCTGCCGCTGATGGTGAAGCTGGAGGTTGTCACGCCGGTGCCAGAGGGCGTGATGTTGGAGTTGTCGAGTGCTACTCCTGCATACTGATCGCCGGATTGGGTTGTGACGTCCAGGTCGATGTAGGCCAGGTAAGCGTTGATGGGATAGCTGGAGCTGTAGCCGGCGATCTCGGTGTAGGCGCCCGATATCGAGGCGGTGGAGTAGACGCCATTGACGAGGATGTCCGAGAACTGCGGAATACCGGTGTTGCCGGAGCAGCTTCCGTAGTTCGTGTTCATCACGATGAGGTGTTTTGCGTTTTTGATGCAGGTCTTCTGGTAGGTGACCTGCTTGACCAGGCCGCCGCAATCGTAGTCGGTCTTGATGTTGATGGCGTTGGCGTCGGTTGAGGGGTTGTTGGAGAGGTCATCTCCGTAGACGTAGTTGTTGTTGAAGAGGACGTTGGTGACACCGTACATAGTCTGGCTTCCGATGGAGAGACCGTGCGTGCCGTAGAGCCGGGTGTTTTCGACGGTGATGTTGGAGGCTGCTGACTCGTTGGTTTTTATAGCGACGCCGTCGTCGCCGGCTTCGATGGAGGACTGGTTGAGAGTGACGTTGGTGATGGAGTCGATGTCGACGCCGTCGGCGTTGGCGCGGGTGGCTGGGGTTCGGACGGTGAGGCTCCAGATGGTGGCGCCGTTGCCTCCCTGGACGTAGAGGTTGGGATGCGCGGCCTGCTGGAGAGTGACGTTGTAGACGATGAGGTTATTGACGTTGTTGGTCTGGACGAGGCGGGGCGTGCCGGAGATGATGTCTCCGCGGCCATCGACGGCTCCGGGGCCGTAGAGGCCGGAGTTGTTGCCGGTGATGTTGAGCAGCTCCGATTGGCTGGAGTAGCTGTTATTGCCGTAGAGGGTTACGCCGGAGTTTATGACCAGCGCTTCGCCGATCACGTTGAGTTCGGCCGAGTAGAAGGCGTTGTTCGATCCGGAGACCGCGAGCACTACGCTCTTGCCGGTGTTTTCACAGGTGGTAAGGGCGTTCTGGAGGCGGGTCGTGTCGTCGGAGGTGGGCGGTGAGGCGCGTTGTGAGCTGGTGAACTGCGCGGTTATGGTCTGGCAGACAGAGGAGGGGTTGGAGGGTTGAGTGACGGTGCGGGAATCGCCGGTGGCGACTGTCTGTGCCGGCGCGGTTAATGTGAGGGTGGTCAGGCACGCTAGTACGGCCAGCGCGCAGGTGGTGGGAATTGATCTCTGAGTCATGGAACTCCCTTTCAGGAAGCTACGTTTGCGAGGGGCGCCTGGGATGGCCCGTCGTAGTTGTAGGGCAGGACTCGGCTTGCGGCTCGATGCCTTCCGTGGATGCCGCGGGCTCGGTCTTACTGGCGACCGCCGACTGGTTTGTCATTGGTCGGACCGAAAATTTACGCCCATGAAATCGGTCTGTCAATGAGTTTTTTGTTGAATTGATTGGGGTTATATGCGCTTAAGCAACTTCGGGTGCGGGGAAGAATTGGTGAGGACTAGAATTCTGGTATGGATGCAGCTCGAGAGGGGTTGAAGGTGGTTCATGCGGTGTGTTCGCATGACTGTCCGGACTCGTGCGGGGTGCTGGTTACGGTGGATGAGGGGACTGGCCGGGCGGTGAAGATGCAGGGTGACCCTTCGCATCCGGTGACGCGGGGGTTTTTGTGCGGGAAGGTGGCGAAGTACCTGGACCGGGTGTATTCGCCGGACCGGCTGCTTTATCCGATGCGGCGGAGGGCGGGTGTGCCGAAGGGTCCGCTCGAGCAGGGGCGCGAGGCGGAGGCGTTTGAGAGGATTAGCTGGGATGAGGCGTTGGATGAGATTGCGGCGAAGCTGACGCGGATTGCGGCGGAGTTTGGGCCGGAGAGCGTGCTGCCTTACAGCTATGCGGGGACGATTGGGCAGCTGGGGTATGGGTCGATGGACCGGCGATTTTTTCATCGGCTGGGGGCTTCGCAGCTTGATCGGACGATCTGCTCGGAGGCGGGTGGGCAGGCGCTGAAGAGTGTGTACGGGATCAAGCTGGGGACGCGGCCGGAGGACTTTGCGCATGCCGGGCTGATTATTGCGTGGGGCGCGAATATTCACGGGAACAATGTGCATCTGTGGCCGTTTGTGGAGGAGGCTCGGCGGCGGGGTGCGCGGCTGGTGGTGATCGATCCTTACCGGACGCGGACGGCGGCGCTGGCGGATGAGCATTTGGTGATCAATCCGGGGACGGATGCGGCGCTGGCGCTGGGGTTGATGCATGTGATTCTGAGCATGGGGCTGGAGGATCGCGAGTATATCGCTGCCTGTACGCATGGGTATGCGGAGCTGCGGAAGTATGCGATGGGGCCGGAGCATTCTCCGGAGCGGGTGGCGAAGGCTACGGGGATTTCGGCGGAGCAGATTGTGAGGCTGGCGCGGGAGTATGCGGGTGCGATGAAGAAGGGTGGGCGGCCGGCGGTGATTCGGCTGAACTATGGGATTCAGCGGAGTGAGAATGGCGGGACGGCGGCGCGGGCGGTGTGTATGCTTCCGCTGCTTACGGGGGCCTGGAAGCACAAGGGTGGGGGCTTGCAGCTTTCGACTAGTGGGTCGTTTCCGTTTGACTCGAAGGCGCTGCAGATGCCGGAGCTGATGGTAGCTAGTCCGCTGGGGAGGGCGGCTCGGGTGGTGAATATGAGTGAGCTGGGGCGGGCGCTGACGAGTTTGGGGATGACGTCGGAGGTGGAAAAAGCGGATTCCTCCGCTGCGCTGCGGAATGACAAACAAAAGGGCAACGACAAACAAAAGGGCAACGACGAACAAAAGGGCAATGACAACGGCGGGCCTCCGGTGAAGGCTATGTTTGTTTACAACTCGAATCCGGCGGCGGTGGCTCCGAACCAGAATGATGTGTTGCGAGGGATGCGGCGGGAGGACCTGTTCATGGTGGTGCATGAGCAGTTCTTTACGGATACGGCGGACTATGCGGATGTGTTGCTGCCGGCGGCTTCGTTTCTGGAGACGAAGGATGTGCAGGGGGCTTATGGGCATCTGTTCGTGCAGGTCTCGCAGCAGGCGATTGCGCCTTTGGGTGAGGCTCGGAACAATGTACGGGTGTTTGGCGAGCTGGCTCGGCGGATGGGATTTGAAGAGGCTTGCTTTGACGATCGTGAGGATGAGCTGATCGAGCAGGCGCTGGGTGAGAGGAAGGCTGAGCGCGATCCTTGGTTTGAAGGGATTACGCGGGAGGGGCTGGAGCGCGAGGGGCATGTGGGGTTGAAGCTGCCGGTGAATGATGCGGGCGAGGCGCTGCCGTTCAGTACGGCGGAGTGGTTCAGGACGCCGAGTGGGCGGGGGAGCTGGTGCCGGTGCCGGTGTTTGTGGCTCCTACGGAGTCGCGTGGCGGGGTTGAGGGTAAGGGCGAGTATCCGCTGGAGTTTCTGCCGCGGAAGGCGGACAACTATATGAACTCGACGTTTGCGAATGTGCCGGTGCATCAGCGCATGGAGGCGCGGACGGAGGGTGTGTTGGAGATGAACTCGGTGGATGCGATGGCGCGCGGGATCGCTTCGGGGGATGCGGTGGAGGTGTTCAATTCGCGGGGGCGGATTGGGTTGCGCGCGGTGGTGAATGGGCATGTGGGGGCGGGGGTGGTGTCGGCTCGACTGGATTGGAACAAGCTGGGGCGGGACCTGTCGGGCGGTGGCGCAAATGTGAATGCGCTGACGAGTGAGCGGCTGACGGATATTGGTGGTGGGGCTACTTTCTATTCGACTCTGGTTGAGGTTCGGCGGGCTGAGCAGCATGCATGATGTGGTGTTTTAGGGATAGCTCCACGTGGGCTGCGAACTATGGGTTCGTAGCCTAACGTTCTCTTCTCGTTATCAATTTTTATCCGCGTGGACAAAGATAACTGCGGATTTATCCTCGTAGACCAATTTGTAAGCGGGATCCATCCGAAGCAGCGATGCGAGTGGAGATTCGCGTTCTGCCAGAACTGTGTTGGCTTTTTGCAATGGCGGGTAATCTCTCCAAGCCGGACCGCCACCCTGGTTGGCAAAGGCACTCGACAGGCCGTCATCTCCGTAAAGCTGCGCACGGCCATCTATCGAGACGAGTCTTCCCGGCAGCCTCCATATCAGATAGCCGCCCCAGTCATATGGATTGAAGAGAGGATCGGGAGACGCGTGAGTCTCGATGTACTGAGATGCTTTTTCCGGGTACGACTGGTCGACCGCCTGTTGCAGTTTCTGATTCGACAGATCTCCCCAGTGCAACTGGGCCCCATAGATTCCGGCAGACAGCAGCAAGGCCATTCCGGTTTGCCATCTATTCAATGGTTTCGGCGTGCTCTTCTCTCGCAAGGCCAGCGCAATAACGGCCACCGAGAGAACTGCCAGAAACCAGACATCCCTTCGTGTATGGAAACCACACCAGCCACCGGCCAGCAGAAATGCGGGCAATAATACGGATCTTTTGCGGGACCAGGCGAATGATCCGACTGCCAAAGAAAACAACGCCAGAGCCGCCCAGTCTGTGACACTCCGGAAGGCCAACGCATGCATTTCTCCAATAGAGTCTACGGCGGTCTTTTGAGAGGCATAGGTCCAGACGACACTGTAGATTCGCCATCCGTAAGGATTGACCAGAGTAGCGCCAATGGCGAGCGCGAAGGATGCCCACCACCAAGGGACGCGCAGCCGAAGCAGATGTTGATCGCTGCCAATGTATCGGCGCGGAAGAGATGCAACAGAGGCAAACAGCAGTAGCAACGCCAAGCCATAGACGAACTGCACGTGCAGATTCGCCCACACTGCAAAAAGTGGAACGACCGAAACGAGCAGATACGGGCGATTCTGTTCCGAAGCACATAGGAGGAGGCGCAACTCCAGAATCAGCAGAAACATGCTGAATAGCCAAGGCCGTGGCGTGGCTAGCGGAAGAATGACTATAAGAAATAGCGCCGAGAGGCTCAGCGCATAGCCCTGCGACATGCGTTTTGACAGTAAGCCAAATACGCAGACAACACTGGCAACAATCAACGTGCCGGTAAAGGCGAGAATTCCGCTCAGCCCCTTCAACTCGTAAAGGGATGCAACCAAGACATCAAAGAGCCATGTGTAGTCGATCCAAGTGTGACCGAGCGTGTAGCGTCCAAATACATCCTGCCACGGTACGGCATGATGCAAGACGATCCAGTCTCCGGTTCGTAAGTGCCACCATACATCTGGATCTACTACGCTCGCCGGACGGAGTGATAGCGTTGCGGCGACGGTCAGCAAAAAAACTAGCCAGAGAACGTCAATTCCTCGGCGTCGTTCTGTCGTCGGCTTCGCATCGATCATGCTCACGAGACTCCGTTTGAGTGTTCGCAGCCCGCAGACTTTCTGTAGACCGATGGTTAGAGTGACAGACCAAAAAGGTTAACGCGAATGAAAAGAAGGACGAGCAATGAGACTACGCTAACGAAGGCTGCCGTTTTGCGGGCGTTCCTTAGATCGGGGTCGGTCGATTTGATGCGCCCGTACTTAATCCACCAGCGGATGACCATGACCGGGACCGCATACTTAATAAAGACCAGACCTACCAGACCAGCAAGGCCCAGGAATGGGAAAAAGATTGTCGCGGCAAAGGGTATCAGGATGCCCAACATAATTTTGAGATAGCTGGCGTCGCTGCAGGCCTGGCTGATTTTGCTGGTTGCGGCTGCGGATTGTTCGGCGGCAGCATGGTCGATAGGTACCGAGCAAAACGGACACTGTTGTACGGATGTGTTGATTGTTTCCTGGCAGTGCGGGCATGAAAATACCTGGACTGCCGGAGAAAGACTTAGACTTCCCGCCATTGGCTCTTGCACCCTTTTTGATTTAGTGGAAGGTTAGCACGGAGTGGGGCGTCCCAGCGGTTTACGTCCCATGGGGCACCCGAGCTAATCTGCCGCCGGAGTGGGCGTTCAATGAAACCCCACGTCAGGCGGTGAGACTGCCTGACATGGGGCACCCAGCGTCTGTGAATTTCGCGGATTTAGTCGAGGTGGAGGGGTTGGAAGCCGGCTTCGCTGGAGATGGCTAGTTGGATGGGGCGGGGTGGGCCGCTGGGTGGCATGGTGACTTCGACCCAGAGTTGCTGGCCGGGTTTCAGGGGGAATGGGCTTTTGGCGGTGTCGGGGATGAAGTATTCGACCTGGGTGGGGAGTGGGAGTTGGCTGCAGGATTGGTTGGCGTGCTGGGTCAGGTACTGAATGTCGCTTGGGTTGCTGGAGTGGTCTTCGAGTTTTGGGATGAGGTGGCCGTTTTCTGTTGCGAGGGTTACGGTCCAGTTCCATGAGCCGGGGTCCTGCACTACACCGTGGATATCTTTGTAGCCTTCGGCGAAGTGGGCTTTATCGTGGGGCAGGTTGCAGGTGTCTACGCGTAGTTGAAGGGCGAGGTAGCGTCCGCGGAGGGGCATGTCGGGATCGTATTGGGATGAGAGGACCCAGATGCGCGGGCGGGTCTTGCGCTCGTAGAGGTATTTTCCGGCGATGCTTAGGACGAGCAGGAGTTGGACGATGAGGAGGATGGCGGCGGCTCGGATGGGTTTCATTTGGGTCATGCGACACCTCCGTTTGTGTTGCCGGCTGTGGCTCATGCTGCTGACTAGTCTGCGGCGAGTGCGTTCGAGGAGCCAGCCTCCGGCGAGGAAGAGGACTCCGAGCATGATGAGGCCGAGGGAGCGGCCGAGCTTATCCATGACGCTGGAGAAGTAGAACCACATGACGGTGAGGGCGAAGGCGACCATTCCGTAGTTGACGAGGGCTTTGGTGGAGATGTGGACGCCCCATGCGACGAGGAAGACGGCGGCTGCGGCGACCATGGCGTAGGTGAAGATGTTGGGGTCGGAGTGCGTGTAGGTGCGGCCGCTGAATGTGTTGGAGAGCTTGGTCTGGGTCCAGGGGAGGGCCCATGCGAGGGCGGCGATGACGAGAACGGAAGGCGCGCTTTGTTTGTCTCGTAGTGTTGCGAGAGCGATGGCGATGAGAGTGATGACGACGACTGCGATGCGGTAGGAGAGTGGGACGAAGCCCCATTGCTGTTGATAGCCGATGCCATTCCATCCTTCGTATGAGGAGGCCGACGGATATGGGGAGGACGATTGCGCCGACGCTGAAGAGGATGCCGAAGACGACGCGTTTGCGGGAGTGGAGGAATGCGGCCAGGTAGACGGCGCCGATGACGGCGAGGATTCGGGCCAGGTAGAGGTTTGTGCCGTCGTAGAGGTGGGTGCGGTCGGTCCATTCGCAGACGATCCATGCGGGGACGAGGAGCAGGGTGAGGGTTTGCTGGAACTGGTCGCGGAGGAGGAACCATCCTGCGGCGGCGCAGAGGGCCCAGAGCAGGACGGCGGAGGGCCAGTGCTCCTGCATGTTGAAGATCTGGCCGACGAGGGCGATTGCGGCTCCGGCGGAGACTGTGCCGATGGCGTGCATTGCGGTGGCGAAGCCGGGGAAGTTGTCGTGCACGAGCAGGCCGAGTCCGTGGAAGAAGACGAGTATGGAGAGGACCATGATCATGCGGACGAGGGGTGAGACGTTCTCCCAGTGGGCGGCGACGAAGAGGAGGACACCGGCGCCGAGGAGGATTCCGCCGAGGATGAGGGCGACGAGGACCTGCCACTGGCGGCTGCTGGGTTTTTCCTGCGACTGCTCGTAGGTGCGGATGGCGGCGGCTGTCTGGTCGTCGAGCAGGCCGGCGGTGTGCCAGCGGGTGATGTAGCGTTCTGGATTATCCATTAAGGGCTATCCATGTGGGGTTGTCCATGATGGATGGCAGTAGACCAGAGTTTTGCGTTGCTGACAATGAAATTCATGCCGTTTTGATTCAACTTCTACGCTACGCAAAGATCGGGGTCTTCAGCCCCTGAGCTACAGGGACTTGGCCGGCGAACCTTTTGATTCAACTTCTTCGCTTGTCCGGGCGTGGTATGGCGGTGAAGTGGACGCGCAGGTAGTGCGATTTTGTTGGGTCAAACGTCCAATTCTTTATACAGAGAGACTTAGGACTATTGAGGCCAGACTGTAAGGCTCTTTGAGGCTTGAAGTAGTTTTTGAAGGGCCGGGAGGTCCGGCCTTAGGGGGATCGCGACTCGCTATCGGCGGGTGTGCTCCCATATAATCAATTACTCCCCCTAGATGGACCGGCGGGTGTGATTTTAGAGCAGTGAGGGTGTGCGTATCTTTACCGTAAACCGAGAGAGCGGAAGCTCCTTGAACTGTCCGACCAAGCCTGTGCGCCCGCGCTCCAGCCGCTTTGGCATCCTTATCGCTGCCACCTCCTTTTTGATGGTGGCCGGGTTCGTTTCGCCGATGCTGGGCCAGCTGCAGACCCCAAGAAATATCTTCACGACGCCTCCGGTGCAGACTCCGCAGACTTTGTGCCAGCCGCAGGTGATCGGGAACCGCCGCATCCCCAAGGAATCAGTGCTGGCCCGGCTGTTCTCGCACGAGGGCGATGTGTACGACCCACAGGTGGTGGAGCGGGACTTCAACTCGTTGTGGAACACGGGGTACTTCGAGAAGATCCAGATTGAGCGGGAGGATACTCCGAAGTGCGTTCAGTTGGTGATTATCGTGGTGGAGAAGCCGACTATCCGCGAGATCAACTACAAGGGATTGAACGCGGTGACGCAGTCGGACGTGCTGGAACGGTACAAGAAGGACAAGGTGCCGTTCTCGGTGGAGAGCCAGTACGATCCGACCAAGGTGAAGCGGGCGGAGACGGTGCTGCGGCAGTTGCTGGCCGAGCATGGACACCAGTTTGCGACGATACGGACGGAGATCAAGACGATTCCTCCGTCGTCGGTGTCGGTCACGTTCAACATTAAGGAAGGGCCGACGGTGAAGGTCGGCAAGATCGCGTTTCAGGGCAATACCAACGTCAGCGACCGGACGTTGCGTGCGGCGATGGTGAACCTGAAGCCGATCGGGGTACCGCACTCGATCATTCTCGAGAACCTGTTTGCGCGGACGTTCGACGCGAGCAAGCTGGATGAGGACTCGGAGCGGGTGCGGCAGGCGCTTCAGGACCGGGGCTACTTCAAGGCACTGACGGCCGAGCCGATTACGCATATACGCGATGCGGGCGGGATCAATCCGTTTACGCTGCGTCCGTCGACGGGCAAGCGCATCGACATCCTGATGCCGGTGGAAGAGGGTACACGGTACAAGCTGGGTGGCATCACGTTTACGGGCAACAAAGAGGTGCAGAACCTCAAGGTGCTGCGGGCGCAGTTTGCCGTGAAGGATGGCGAGTACTTCGACAGGGCCCTGTTCGTTAAGGGGTTGGAACAACTTCGCAAGGCGTATGGGTCGCTGGGCTACATCAACTTTGTGGCGACGCCGGTGCCGCGGTTCGATGAGGCGAAGAAGCTGGTCTTCATGGACGTCGATATCGATGAGGGCAAGAAGTTTTACGTGTCGCGGATCGAGTTTGTGGGGAACACGATTACGCGCGACAAGGTGATCCGGCGCGAGCTGCTGCTGGAAGAAGGGCAACAGTACAACAGCCAGTCGTGGGAGCTCTCGATTCTGCGGCTGAACCAGCTGAACTACTTCGAGCCGCTGAAGGTGGACCAGGACTCGGAGAGCCGGCTGAATCCGGATGACGGCACTGTGGACCTGCTGCTGAAGCTGAAGGAGAAGGGTAAGAACTCCATCGGGCTGAACGGCGGCATCAGCGGGCTGTCGGGTACGTTCATCGGGGCGAACTACGAGACGAACAACTTCCTGGGGCTGGGCGAGACGCTGAGCGTGCAGGCAAATATCGGCGACCTGGCGCGGAACCTGACCTTCGGGTTCACGGAGCCGTATCTGCGGAACAAGCCGATCTCACTGGGCGTCCAGGTGTTTACCCGGAAGTCGGACTACAACCCGGCGAAGGCCTATGGGATTGCGAACAACCAGCGCGCGAACCTGACGAATGCGCAGCAGTCGCTGCTGACCAACTACAACCAGGCGGAGACGGGCCTTGTGCTCTCGGTGAGCGAGCCGCTGCGGCATCTGTTTGCGCATTCGGGCGTGACGCAGGATTGGTGTCTCTTACGCGCTGTCGCGGTCGTCGGTGACGACGTTCAACGACAATACGCGCAATGTCTTCCAGTCGCTTGCGTTCCGTTCGGGCGTGGCGGGGCAGAACGCGTTGAACGGCATTATCACTTCGGTGATTACGCCGAGCTTTTCGTACTCGAGCCTGGACCGGGCGGTGGGCCCGCATTCGGGCCGGGACTTCAATGTCGCGCTGCCGGTGGCGGGCGCGGGCGGCAATGTGAAGTACTTCTCGCCGGTGGCGTCGTTCCGGCAGTTCTACCCGATCAAGGGATTGCACGTAACCCGCGAGGGCCACAACGTGCTGGGAATGCGCGCTGCAGCTTGCGCATATCACAGGCTTCGGCGGGGAGGTTGCTCCTCCTACGAACCGGCTCTACGGCGGTGGCGAGTCTGATCTTCGCGGATTCGATGTGCGGTCGCTGTCTCCGTACTCGTTTATTCCGACCAAGGTGTTGTTCAACCTGACCAACCCTGATGGCTCAACGGTACCGCGCGACCCGACGAACCCGAACCTGGGGCCGATCCAGATACCTCTGCCGGTGTACCGGCTGGCTTCGGTTGGCGGCGATACGCAGCTGACGGCGAATCTGGAGTACCGCATTCCGATCGTCAACCAGGTGACGTTCGCGTTCTTTACGGACTTCGGGTTGACGTTCGATACCGAGCCGGGCCAGTTGATGCAGAGCCCGTCGGGACTGTCGGTGATCAATAGTCCGTTGTATGGGTGCCCGACGTTCATCAACGGAGCGTGCTTTGGCGGACAGCAGGTGACGTTCCCTGCGAACCTGGCGACGGTTCCGGGGACGAACCTTGTGCCTCGCATGTCGAATGGCGCGGAGCTGCAGGTGATTCTGCCGATCGTGAATGCGCCGTTCCGTATCTTCTACGCGTATAACTCGCTGCGGTTGTGGGAGGACGTGCCGCAGGCGCTGGCGGTTCCGAACACCTGCTCGGCGACGGTCACGAACTGCTTCCAGAACTTGTTCCCGAACTCTGGTGCGGGTCGTTACAGCTATGCGCAGGCGGTGCAGTTCTATGGCGCGGACTATACGCTGCGTGAGCCGAGGAAGACTCTTCGGTTGACGGTCAGCACGACGTTCTAGGCTTGGGGAGGGGTACTCCCCCTCCCCTGCACTTTTGCGCAAAATCTTCAAAACATGGGAGATAAGTCCGGACCTTGGGTGCCGGCGGGGCTAAAGTCCTTGTTTTTGGCTTGCTCTGGCTGCAAAGTATTCATTGCATGCGGCTTAGCTGCTCCATTCCGGGCTTAAATTGAGAAAGAACTGCCGCAGCGGAGGGGGTGGAGTATCCCTTCGCTGGCGCCCCGATGTGGGGGCTGAGGTTGAATTTTCCTGTGTCTTAAATTGTATAACGCGTGTCAATGGGTGGGGCGGGTTTGGGGGTGGGTCAGTTTGAATCCCGGCTGGATCCCTTGCGGTATCGCTCAACAGGCTCATCGAGATGGCGTACTCAGATATAAAGGCGCGTGTCGAAAACGGCTAGCTGGTTTGCAGGCATGTAAGAGATATTGTCCCGGGGGCTAAAGCCCGGGTATTGGTGGGGCTGGATGTCCGGGCTGAAGCCCGGACCTATCTCAGAGGCAACGGCAACGGCAACGGCAATGGCAATGGCAATGGCAATGGCAACGGCAACCGCAACGGCAACGGCAACCGCAACCGCAATGGCAATGGCAACGGCAACCGCAACGGCAATGGCAACGGCAATGGCAACGGCAACGGCAACGGCAACCGCAAACGGCAACGGCGGCAGTTTGGGGTATACGTTCCCTACCCGTCGCCCGATCAGGCGGGCGACGGGTGGAGCACCCGGCACGATGTTCCAGGTTTGGGGGTAAGGGCTCGTCGCTCATGTAAACTCTAGGCCATCGCCATGAAGATTGCTGACACGGCCTGTGCGGTTTGTCCGTACGCTCAGGTGGTGGTGGCTCTTAAGGCGAGAACAGACTGTGGAGGGGTGATGACACGGATGATTGGTTGGATCAGCGTATACGGAATCCTGGCGATGGGAACAGCTGCGGCAGGGGCGCAGACGGCGCTTACCTATCAGAAGCCGCCCGCTGCGATTGAGCAGCTACTGGATGCACCGCGTACTCCTGAGGTACTGCTGTCGCCAGATGGCAAGATGATGCTGATTGAGCAGCCGGCGACGTTTCCTACGATTGCGGACGTGGCGCAGCCGCGCTATCGGCTTGCCGGCCTGCGCTTCAATCCAAAGGTGAGTGGGCCGAGCGTGGAGCAGTACTCGATTTCGGCGAGCCTGCAGCCGGTTGGCGGATCGATGAAGCCGATCAGCGGTCTGCCGGCGAAGACGAGGATGACGAATGCGGTGTGGTCGCCGGACTCGAAGCACGTCGCGTTTGTTGAGCGGAATGACGGGGCGGCCACGGCGGGGCTGGAGCTGTGGGTGATCGATGTGGGTGTGGCGCGCGCGGAACGTGTGGGCACGGTGCATCTCGATGCTGTGCTGGGACGGACACCGTGCGAGTGGATGCCGGACTCGAAGGAGTTGCTGTGCAAGGTGATTCCGACTCCGCGCGGAGATGGCTCCGAAAGCGAGCGAGGTTCCGGCGGGCCCGAACATCAGCGAGAATCTGGGTAAGGTGACGCCTGCGCCGACCTTTGAAGATATGTTGCAGACGCCGACCGACGAGGCCATCTTCGAGTACTACTCGACGTCGCAGCTGGCGGTGGTGCCGCTGACGGGTGCAGCCAGGTTGCTCCCGGTGAAGGGAATGCTCGACAACGCCGCAGTCTCGCCTGACGGCAGGTATGCGCTGGTCTCGATGTTGCATCGGCCGTTCAGTTACACGGTTCCGGCACAGAGTTTTCCGATGAAGACCGAGGTCGTGACGCTGAAGGGTGGCGCGGCGAAGGTGTTGCTGGACCGCCCACTGATCGACAACCAGCCGATCTCACGCGACGCTGTTGAGCCCGGACCGCGAGATTACCAGTGGCGGAGCGATGTCCCGGCGACGGTGGTCTGGGTAGAGGCGGCGGATGGAGGCGTTCCCCAAAAGGGTGCGACGGTTTATGACCGCGTGATGGCTTTGCCCGAGCCATTTGAAGGCAAGGCCACGATGATCTATGAGGCTCCGCTGCGCATCTCGCGGGGTGGTGGGCCAGGCGGCGGACGCGGCATCGAGTGGGGCAATGAACACCTGGCCATCGTGAGCGAGTCTCGCTTCTCGGATCGCAAATCGATGCTGGTTGCGATTGACCCTTCGTCGCCGGGTAGCGGTATCAAGACGATCTACTCCGGGTCATCGCAGGAGCGCTACAAGAATCCCGGCCGGCCTATGACGGTGAGGGATGCCAGCGGGAAGATGGTGCTGAAGCTCACCGCGGATGGCAAAGGAGTGTACTTCGTCTCGCCGGGCGCCTCGCCGACGGGAGACAAGCCGTTCGTGGCGGTGATGCCGCTGGATGGTGGCACGGAGAAGATCCTCTTTCGCTCCAGCGATCCCTACTTTGACGAACCAATTGTCTTGATCTCAGATGAGAAGGTGCTGATCCGTCGCGAGAGCCAGACACAGTCTCCCAACTACTTTGCGGCTCCGCTGAACGGCGGTGAGCCGGTTGCGTTGACGACATTCCCGGCGCGCTATGCGGGCATCAAGATGCCCACCAAGCAACTGCTGAAGTATAAGCGTGCGGACGGGGTCGACCTGACAGCAACGTTGTGGCTGCCGGCTGGGTATGACAAGAGCCAGGGTCCGCTGCCGACGCTGATGGAGGCGTATCCGGCGGAGTTCAAGACGCGCGGCGCTGCGAGCGAGGTGAGCGGTTCGCCTAACCGTTATCCGGCCTTCGGCGGCTCATCGCATGTGTACATGGTGCAGGCGGGCTACGCGATTCTCGATAGTGCAACCATTCCTATCATCGGCGAAGGCGACCAGCAGCCGAACGACAGCTACGTCGAACAACTAGTGGCCGGAGCAAAGGCGGCAATCGACGAAGGCGTGAAGCTGGGAGTCGTAGACCGGAACCGCGTTGCAGTGATGGGCCACAGCTACGGCGCCTTTATGACGGCGAATCTGCTGGCGCACACGAACATCTTTCGCGCGGGCATTGCGGAGAGCGGCGCGTACAACCGCAGCCTGACGCCGTATGGCTTCCAGAACGAGGAGCGCACCTACTGGCAGGCACCTGATCTCTACAGCAAGATGTCGCCATTCAGCTATGCGGACAAGATCAAGACTCCAATCCTGCTGATCCACGGCGAGGCCGACGATAACACCGGCACGTATCCGATCCAGAGCGAGCGCTTCTATGCTGCGCTGAAGGGGCAGGGCGCCACGGTTCGCCTGGTCTTTCTGCCGCTGGAGCCGCATGCCTATGGCGCTCTTGAGACCAAGCAGCATGTGTTGTGGGAGATTGATCGCTGGCTCGATACGTATGTGAAGCCGGAGGTGTCGCCGGTGCAAAAGGTAGCTGGGCAGTAGCTGCATAAGCTGGAAGGCTGCGGAGACTGCGCTGGCGGGAGCTAAACCTTTTCCCGGATGGGATCGGCGGAGACATTGGCACGTCTCCAAATACCCTGCAGCATTGCAGGAACCCAGAGGTTGGCTGGACACCTGCTCCAGCTGTCTTCCATGAAGACAAGAGAGCGGCCTTCGGGGTGTTGACTCGCCTCTCCGATAGAGAGCACGAACAATGAATTTCGAGAGAAGGGACAGTCACCGAGCTGTCCGGCGGTCGTGGCCTGACGGAAGATGCTCACAGGTGCGAATAGACATTGTTCGGCAGCCGCTTCAGCTGACAGACCCGATCTGACGTTAGCATCCGCATAAAGAAGTCTCATGTGGCGAATGCTTTTGACGACGTTGTGCGCTGCGATGCCGATGGCGTTCACGGCTGAGAGATCTTCGCCTACCATGCCGGCGAGGAGACGCTTCGCGCGCCGGACTTTGCCGGTGACAGACCACCAGAGCATTTTGGGTAGATTGTTTGAACGGGGCGCGGCTACGAGGATCTCCGCGGCAGACCAGCTTTCTGGAGTTGCCACAAACTGGGTCGAGAAGAGCTGGCCCAATAGCTGCTGAATGAGGATACCTGGTTGTGCGTCGGGGCTAAGACCTCTTACCCAGTTTGCAAGGGGCTCCAGTTCATCAGGTCCGATTTTGATGGCTGGCGCTCTTTCTGTGAGGCTATCCCACAGCTTTTGCTGATCAAGTTCACGCTGCGCGGAGGTCCGGGGCATCATGGTTGGGAAACGACGTCCGCCGAACGAAAGCACCATCAGGGCTCGTTTGAGAAGCAGCGAGTTGATGGGGCATGTGGCTGTTTCAAACTTGCGGTCGAGGCGCGGGTCGCTGGCGAGAGCCTTGATCTCTTTGGGATCGCTGACCTTATACAGATCGATTAGTCCTGGAACTCTTAGCCTCTTCATTAGGGCTAGCGGGAGCGGCCGCGGGCTGAGCTGGCTGGGGGTGGGTAGGCGGGCTTTAGTTTGGTGGGGGCTTCGGGTTCGGGTTTGGGGGGTTCGGGGCGGTGTTTTGCTACGAGTTCGGCTATGGCGTACTTGAGGGGTTCGATGCCTTCTCCGGTTACGGCGGAGATGGTGAAGAGTTTTAGTTTGCGGCGTTTGGCCATGGCGGTGAGTTTTTTCAACTTTTCCGGATTGGCTACGTCGGCCTTTGTGGCTACCAGGATGGTGGGCTTGGCGGCGAGGGCGGGGTCGAAGCTCTTGAGCTCGGCGGTGATGACCTTGTAGTCCTCGACTGGGTCTGGGCGTTCGCTTGAGTCGGAGACGTCGATGAGGTGGACGATGACGCTGGTGCGCTCGATGTGTTTGAGGAACTGGATGCCGAGGCCGTGGCCGAGGTGTGCGCCTTCGATGAGGCCGGGGAGGTCGGCGATGGTGAAGGAGAGTTCGTGGGGCCACTCGCCGACGGAGACTACGCCGAGGTTGGGTTCGAGGGTGGTGAAGGCGTAGTTCGCGATCTTGGGTTTGGCGGCGGAGATGCGCGAGATGAGGGTGGATTTGCCGACGTTGGGGTAGCCGACGAGGCCGGCGTCGGCGAGGAGGCGGAGTTCGAGGCGGTAGTTGCGCTCTTCTCCGGAGCGGCCGAGCTCGTGTTCGCGCGGGGCTTGATGGGTGGAGGTGGCGAAGTGCTGGTTGCCGCGTCCGCCGCGTCCGCCGCGGGCGATGACGATGGTCTCGTTGGGGCGGGCGAAGTCGTGGATGAGCTCGCCGGTGTCGTCGTCGTAGAGGAGGGTTCCTACGGGGACTTTGAGGGTGACGGGCTCGCCTGCGTAGCCGGAGCAGTTGGAGCCGAGGCCGTGGCCGCCGCGCTGGGCTTTATGTTCGGGGTTGAAGCGGAAGTGGACGAGGGTGTTGTGCGAGAGGGAGGATGACATGAGGACGTCGCCGCCGTGGCCGCCGTCGCCGCCGGAGGGGCCGCCCTTGGGGACGAACTTTTCGCGGCGGAAGGCCATGCAGCCGTTGCCGCCGTCGCCGGCCTTGATTCGGATTCGTGCTTCGTCAATAAACATTGCTCTATCCAGTGTAACGGGATGAAGCGAATCTTTGATAATCTTGGGCTGCTCAGACAGATTGAGTTGTTCTCCTGAAATCGCGTTGTATGCGGAGCTTGCGGTGGGTGGAGAAGCGGTGTTCGGGCGTGCGCGCGCGATGTTTTGCGCGGCTGCTCTGAGGTTAGGTTCGTGGGTGGTGCTGCTGGCGTGGCTGGCGGCGGTGGGCACTGTCGGCGCGGTGGCGCAGACGGCTGTGGATGGGGCTGTTCGCGGTGTGGTGCGTGATGGGAATGGGGCTGTGGTGGCCGGGGCTTCGGTGCTGGTGAAGGATGTGGCTACCGGGATGGAGCTGCGGGTGGTTACGGGAGCTGGCGGGGAGTTTGTTGTCGCGCGGGTGCCTGCGGGGGAGTGCGTGGTGAGCGTGGAGGCTGGTGGATTCCAGCAGGCGCTGGTGGGACGGGTTGCGGTGCAGGTGGGTGGGGTTGCTGAGGTCGAGGTTCAGTTGAAGGTGGAGGGAGTGTCGACTTCGGTGAGCGTGAGCGCCGATGCGGGGCTGGAGGACGCGTCGGGGACTGCGCTGGCTAGTGTGGCTGCGGGGAGCGAGATTGACCGGCTGCCTGTGAATGGGCGGCGATGGCAGGCGTTTGCGCTGCTTGGGCCGGTGGCGAGTGAGGATGCGACGGGAGATGATCTGCTGAGTTTTCGAGGGCTGCCGGCGACGCAGAACAGCACGACGCTGGATGGCGTGAGCGATGACCGGAGCTTCAGCGCGGTTCCGCGAGGCGCGGGTGGGGATGCGGGTAACGCGACGGAGGATGAGGAGGAAGGCGGGTTCAGCAGTGCGACGGGGCAGGGGCGTGCGATCGGAATCGGGACGGGACGGAGAGTGGGCGCGGAGTACACCTTTTCGCAGGAGGCGGTGCGGGAGTTTCGTGTGAGCGTGCAGAACTACTCGGCGGTGTATGGGCATGGGGCGGGCGGGGTGATCAGTACGGTTTCGAAGAGTGGGACGAATGACGTGCATGGGGCGGGTTTTTATCTGGCTCGGACGAGCGCGTTGGGGGCGGCGAATCCGTTCTCGGTTGCGACGAGCTATGCGGATGGCGTGGTGACGAGTGGGGTGGTGAAGCCGAACGATCTGCGGCAGCAGTTTGGCGGGAGCGTTGGGGGCGCGATTGTTCGCGATAAGCTTTTTTACTTCTATACGCTGGATCTGCTGCGGAGGAATTATCCTGCGGTGTCTACGCCGGGGTATGCGGGCTTCTATGCGCTGACATCTGTGCAGACGGCGTTGCTGGCTGGTCGTGGAGTGACGCCGGCGCAGATAAATTCGGCGTTGAACTATTTGAACAGCCTGACGGGGACGGTGGCCCGGCGGCAGGATCAGGACATCAACTTCATCAAGACGGATTGGCAGGCGGCGGAGCGGCATCGGTTGAGCGTGGAGTATAACCGGGCGCGGATGGATGCTCCGGCGGGGGCGCGGAGTGGAGCGGTGGTGGATCGGGGAGTGGCGAGCCTGGGGAGCAGCTATGTGAATGTCGATGCGGTGATGGGGCGGTGGATGTGGACTCGGGGCGATCGGGTGAGCAATGAGGTGCGGGTGCACTTTGGCAGGGAGCTGGAGTATGAGACGGCGCAGGCTCCGCTGCCGCAGGAGCCGGCGATTGGGCCGGATGGATTTGCGCCGGAGGTGTCGATTGGGCCGCAGGGGCTGATCTTTGGGACGCCGGCTTCGCTGGGGCGGAAGGCTTATCCGGATGAGCGACGCGTGGAGGTGCGGGATCTGGCGACGTGGGTGATGGGGCGGCATGTGGTGCAGGTGGGTGGCGATGTCAGCTTCGTGCATGATGAGACGGATTCGCTGAGCAATGTCGATGGGACGTTTTCGTATGACAGCGGTGTGACGAACGGTAAGGCGGGCGGGCTGGTGGACTGGATTACGGACTATACGTTTGATGTCCATGCTTATCCGAATGGTGGGTGTCCTTCGATTGTGTCGGCGGTGCACGATTTCTGTTTTCGGTCTTATACGCAGAGCTTTGGACAGCAGACGGTGGCGTTCGATACGCAGGAGTGGGCGGGGTTTGTGGAGGACACCTGGCGGGTGCGGCAGGGGTTGAGTGTGAAGGTGGGGGCGCGGTATGAGTATGAGTTGCTGCCGTTTCCGCAGCGGCCGAATGCAGGGCTGGACGCGGTGTTTGGGAAGACGGGTGCGACGAGCGTGTTTCCTGAGGACCGGAATAATGTGGGGGTGCGGGTGGGGGTGGGGTGGGAGCCGCTGGGCGCGGGGAAGGGTGTGGTGCGGGTTGGGTATGGGGAGTACTTTGGGCGGCTGGCCGGAGCGACGATTCGGAGCGCGCTGGTGGATACGGGGATGGCGAGTTCGGCGTTGAGTGTGAGGATTGTGCCGACTACGGTTACAGACTGTCCGCAGGTGGCGAACCAGTTTTTTGGGTATGTGTGCAGCTATGTGACGACTCCTCCGGTGGCGGTGGCGGCGACTACTTCGGCGATGGTGTTCGACCGGCGGTTCCGGCTGCCGGCGGTGCAGCAGGGGAGTCTTGCGGTGGAGCGGAGCGTGGGCGGAGTGGCGCTGAGTGCTACTTATCTGATGAATCTTGATCGGCAGTTGCAGAACTCGGTGGACATTAATATTGCGCCTTCGACTGATACTCAGGTTTTTCAGCTTAGTGGTGGGACGGGTGTGCCGGGGGTTCAGGATGGGTATACGTTTACGGTGCCGGTCTATTCGTCGCGGGTGAGTACCAGTTATGGGCCGGTGACGGACATCGTTTCCAATGCCAATGCGGTGTATAACGCGATGGTGTTGGAGGGGCGGCGGCGGACGCGGGGTGGGGTGGAGTTTCGGGTGGGGTGGACGTGGGCGAAGGCGATTGACTATGGGCAGACGGGCGGGGCGGTGCCGCGGACGAATGGGCAGTTCGACCCGTTCAATGTGAGCTATGACCGGGGGCTGTCGGCGTTTGGGCGCTCGCACCGGGTGGTGGCTAGTGCGGTTTGGGAGCCTCGGGTTGCGGCGGGGGAGCGGTGGGTTCGGCGGGCGGTGAATGGGTGGGCGGTTGCTCCGGTGTTTACGGAGAGTAGTGGGCGGCCTTATAGCTACAACATCTTTGGTGGGTCGTATTTGAGTGGGGGGCGGGAGAGTATCAATGGGTCGGGTGGGGCGGTTTATCTGCCGACGGTGGGGCGGGATACGCTGCGGTTGCCGGATACGTGCAGATGTGGATTTGCGGGTTAGCCGGGGGGTGAGGGTGGGGGAGCGGGTGGCGGTGCGGGGGGTGGCGGAGGTGTTCAATGTGGCGAACCGGGTGAACTATTCGGGGGTGACGGAGCGGGCGTTTCTGGTGGGGACTCCGGTGGGTGGGGTTACTCCGCTGGTGTTTCAGGATGCTGCGGCGGTGGCGACGGAGGGGTTGAATGTGCGGCCGTTTGGGGCGTATACGGCGGCGGGGACGGGTGGGGCGGCTGAGCGGCAGGTGCAGGTTGGGTTGCGGCTGGAGTTTTAGGCTAGGCTACCTCGTGTTGGGAGAGGGATAGGGTGTTGCCGTCGGGGTCGGTGAACCAGGCTACTTTGGCGGCGTTGCCGGGGGCGGTCCAGATGCCGGAGGGGCTCTGGTCGAGGAAGGTGTAGCGCTGGAACTTGAGGCCTTTGGCGGTGAGGTCGGATACGGTCTGGTCGATGTTGGTGACCTGCCAGCCGAGGATGGTGAAGGGGAATGGGGTGAAGTCGCCGACGCGGACGATGCGGAGCATGGTTCCGTTGGCGTCCATGACGAGGGCGAACTGGTCGTCGCTGACGAAGCGGAGGCCGAGGAGACCTTCGTAGAAGGTGCGGGCGACGGCGGCGTCGCGGGTGGGGATGAAGGCGATGATGGGGTTGTTCGCTAGCATGTGGCGTCTCCTTTCGGGTGAGTTAGTTTAGACGATGGTTTGGGGTGTGGTTTGGACCTCTCCCCTCCCCCCCTTGTTTTGTGCAAAGTATTCAAAACATTTGGTTTAGGTCTGGACCTGATTTTGCAAAGTCTTCATTGTAAAGGACTTATTTTTTGGTTATTCGTAAAGTATTCATTCTTTTGGGTTAGCGGTTAAATGCGGAGGCCCGGCTTTTTGGGCCGGGCCTGCTTGTTTCTTCGTTAGTTCTATTTTACCAAATTGACCGAAACTAGTATGCCAATTATTTTAAACTTTTATCTTGTTTGTTTTGATGGGGTTGGGTGGTTTTGGAGGATCCAAGGGGCTTGACAACAATTTGTTGGGGTTTTGGGGTGTTGGGTGACGTAAGAAGCTAAAAATAAAGGCGATAGGTCGGGTCGTTCTGGCTGCGCCTCCACTCCGGCCTTCGGCAGAGCGGTGGCGCCTTCGGCGCGACTTTTGTTCGCAGGGCTGAAGTCCTTCCGCTCAGAGTGTATCGACCCTTGGTGGAAAGGGCTGAAGCGAATTCTTTGAGAGGTGTGGCGCTTCACCCACCTTAGCGACGATGAAGCCGTTGCGAAGATGGGGCACCCGGTTTTGGGGTCGGTTGGGTTTTCGGCGACCCCGCACATGACGATGAAGCCGTCATGTATGGGGCACCCGGCGACGGGCTGCGCCGGCTAAGCCGAGTGCGCCGGTGCCGAGCAGCGTGAAGCTGAAAGGTTCGGGAACCGTGGCTGGGAGATATGTGACGTCCAGATCCACCGTGTAGGGGATATCTACCTGGCCGCTTCCACCGACATAGCCATTCCAGTTGACTCCTGAGGTGGCAAGTTGGCCCATTATCTCGCCGTTTATTTCAATGAGAAATGTGAAGTTGCCAATGGAGACTTCGTTTCCATCAATCAATGGTGTGGGGGAGTCAAAGAAGCCCGATGGGGTGATGGCGTTAGGGCTCACTGTAACCTCAGAAGTCCCGGTATTGGTAAACGTCGGGGCTATTGATGGTGCGTCCCAATCCGGGGGTGGAAACGCATTCTCGGCATAATTGACTCCCGACCCGTAAAGCGTGGTGGTGGGCAGGATGATGTCAACTGCTGCTGAAGTGACGACGCTTCCTGTCGGCAAGAAGACCGAAACACTGGAGAAATTGACAAATACCCCGGTACCCAAATCGAGCTCGGGATAAGTGAGTTTTTGGGTGACTGTACTGTACTGACCCCAGAAGTTGTCATCTGGACTGATTATGTTCGCCAACACGCTGGAGTTGACTGTGAGTTGGATCGTATCCGCTCGGATTGCCGGTGCGGAAAGACTGAGAAATACAGTAGCCAAGGAACATATGGTTCGCATTGTTTCTCACCTCCGATGAGCGGAGATTCCTGCAGGCGAATCACTATATGCCTCCTGGCGGGGAACGTCTTGTCAGACGTCGGAGTCTTTGTAGTATTGGCGGTTGTATTCGTGGAGTTCGAGTTTGCCCTGGCTGCCTAGGTTGGGGTTTCCTGTGTAGCGGGTGACGCCGCAGTTTACGGGTTTTTCGTGTTGGTCGAGATGGAGGAATTGCTGGGGGCTCAGGCGCTCGAAGTTTGCGCGGGTGGCGAGGATGGTGAGGTGATGGGTGATGGCCATGACTCGTTTGCCGGAGTACTCGCGGGTGAGGGTGGTGATCCAGGAGAGGTTGCGCTGGCGTACATCGGGGATGTTTTCTCCGTTGAGGAAGCGGTAGTCGTAGTCGCCGAGGAGGTGGTGGAGGGCGGCCTGGTCGGGGTGCATGACGTGGTAGATGCGCCAGTCGTTGTAGAGGAGGGCGAGGCCGTGATCCTTTTCGCGGATTCGTTCTTCGCGGTAGATGGTGGCGTTGCGGAGGGCGGGCCACTCGGACTGCATGAGGGCGAGGGTGCGCTCGGTGCGGAGGTAGGGCGAGACGAAGATGACGTCGGGCGGGACCGCTCCTGCGTCGCGCATGCCCTGGCCGGTCATGCGGGTCTGCGACTCGCCGCGTGGGGTGATGGGGGTGTCGCGGTCACTGTAGCGGATGGTGTGGCTTTCGCAAAGCTTGCGGGCGAGGAGTTTAGTTTCGGGGTTGGAGCGGTCGTGGTCGAAAAGATCGCGGAAGCGGATGTAGGTGGGGTCGGATTCCTTTTGCTTCTTCAGGTTGTTGTAGGCGGATTCGGCGTGGCGGATGAGGAGGAGTTCGGCGGGCCATTTCATTGGGGGATCTCTGTTGGGAGGATAACTCTTGCCTGCTGCTCCTCATCCCTGCCTTTCCAAGAGGTGCTGTGGAGTGGGGTCCAGGCTGTTCGAATGCCGCGTGTGGATATGCGGGTAGTCGGCGTAGTTTTTTCGGGTTGGATTCTGAGCGATGTAGTGTTTTTGGGCTTCGAAGTCGTCGAGGTCGCGGATCCGGTGTTCGTGGTAGCCGGCGTGCCAGACTTCGCCTGGAAATTGCTTGCGGACGATGAAGGAGTAGCCGCCTTTGATGAGTTGAAGGCATGAAGAGATGTTGTGATCTTGTGCCGGGGTGATGAGGACGTGGAGATGGTCGGGCATAATGACGAAAGCATGGAGGGCGAAACGGCGCTGGTCGCGATAGCGAAAGAGTGTGGCGATCATGAGCTCTGCGTTTGCAGTGCGCTGGAAGATTCGTTTGCGCTGGTGTGTGAGGATGGTGATGGCGTAGGACTCGAGCTTCTGGCGGATGGTAGTCACGATAAAAGAGCATACCCCAGGGGCTAAAGCCCGGTTTCGTGGGTGGCGGGGAGGGCCAAGGCTGAAGCCTTGGCTTACCTAGAAGCAAGAGCAGTGGCAACGGCAAGAACAGCAGCAGGTCCTCCGCGTTCGGCGAAGGATGACAACTAAAAAAACAGAGGCTGGTTGGCGTAGAATTTTAGTTCACCCTATGAGACATGGAGTTAGTTTTGCGGTTGCTGGTGCGACGCTTGCTTTGTATGTGGGCGTGATTTTGGTTGGGGCGCGGTTGGGGCCGCGTGCTTTGGATTATGGGTGGCATACGGGGCCGAAGGCGGAGCCGTGGCGGATGGCTCGGTTGGGTGGGGTGAGTGCGGAGAGGGCGGCGGAGATTGAGTTGGGGCGGCGGCTGTTTGATGAGACTTCGCTGTATAGCTCGGCGGGGGTGAAGAGCAGGATCTCTTGCAGTAACTGTCATCTGGAGGGTGGGATCGCTCCGTATGGGCTGGCGGTGGTGGGGTCGGCGCAGACTTTTCCGCAATACAGCAAGCGGGCGGGGCGGCAGATTACGCTGGAGGATCGCGTGGAGGAGTGTATGACGCGCAGCGAGAATGGCGATGCGCTGCCGGTGGATGGGCGGGA
Source organism: uncultured Acidobacteriaceae bacterium (assembly GCA_963744125.1). Lineage (GTDB taxonomy): Bacteria > Acidobacteriota > Terriglobia > Terriglobales > Acidobacteriaceae > Edaphobacter. The sequence goes on from CAVUSG010000001.1 coordinate 620,038, forward strand.
GATGAAGGCGATAGTGGCTTATATCGATTGGCTGTCGGAGCCGCATCCGCAGCAGGCGGCATTTGTGGGGCGGGGGTTGGAGGTGCTTCCGAAGATGACGCCGGATCCGGTGCATGGGGCGGATGTTTATGCGGCGCAGTGTGCGGGTTGTCATGGCAAGACCGGAGAGGGGAAACGGCCGCTGTTTCCGCCGCTTTGGGGGGCGGGCGCGTTCAACGATGGGGCCGGGATGAACGGGGTGGATAAGATGGCGGCGTTCGTGCAGTACAACATGCCGCATAATCGGAAAGGGATTCTTTCTGCGCAGGATGCTTATGATGTGGCGGCGTTTGTTCATGCGCAGCCCAGGCCGGCTTTCAATCATCAATATGATCGATTTTAGTTACATATAAAAGGAGAGAGTTATGAAGAGACGGAGTTTTCTATTGCTGGCAGTGGGTTTGATGCTTTGTATGAGCAGCGTGCAGCAGCTTTGCGCAGACTAAGACGCATCGTGTGCTGTTCGCGCTTTTGTCGAGCGATGCGGCGGATTGGCGGATGACGATTGGGAATATCAACAACCTGATTAAGGGGCTGGCGCCGGATGATGTTGAGGTGGAGGTGGTGGCTTATGCGCAGGGATTGGGGCTGGTGAAGAATGGGTCTTCGATGGCGAAAGAGGTTGCTGAGCTGCAGGAGAAGCATGTGAAGTTTGTGGCTTGCCAGAATGCGATGCGGATGCAGCATGTGGAGGCTAAAGATCTGTTGCCGGGGGTGGGGATGGTTCCGGCGGGGATTGTGGAGGTGGTGACGAAGCAGGAGCAGGGGTGGACTTATATTAAGGCGGGGCGGTAGGGGCAGGTGCTAGGTACTGGGTACTAGGTGTTAGGTAAGAGCGAAGGCGACGGCTGCAGGTTTGTAATGTCAATAGGTCAATTCACACGCAACCAGGAAGGAAGAGGGCATTCTTCGTGCAGAATTCGAATCAGTTGGCAATATTTTTCGTTATTTCTCGCGATACTGATGTTGGCCATCGCTGTGTATGGGACGTTCACCGGAAAACTCCGGGGACGCTTTGGTGACGTAGGGTCCGAACCAAAGATCCCGAAGCGATATTGGTCGTGCACTCGTCAATATATTATCTCGCGGGTATTGGTTTTATTGGATTCTACTTGTATAAGGTCGGGGCGTTCTCAAACTGAGCGATGACAAGAGCGACAGCAACGACAGCGACAACAGCAAAAGCGCAGGTCCTTCGACTGCGGCTCTCGCGGTAAAGCTGCGAGAGCCTTCGCTCAGGATGACATTTTTATGGGGTGCGGAGAACGGCAACTGAAGAGAGCGCTATGGTGGTAGCGGCTATTATCTTTTTCTTCTGCAGGAGGTTGTCGGGGTTGAAGAGGTCGGGGGATAGGTTGGTGTTGTATTCGACTTTTTCGTAGAAGCGCTGGCTGATCATGTCGTCGTTGCGGTAGCGGGTTAGGGTCATGGCGGTGGGCAGGCCCTGGATGGTGTGGTAGTCGTCGTAGCTCTCTTCGTCTTTGTCGTAGTCTTTGAACTTTTCGTTGCGCCATTTGAAGCTGCGCTTGAGGGGGAGGTGGGTGTTGGCGTCGAGCTCGATGGTGACGGCGTCGTTGTTGTCGGTGAGGACGGTGACCTTGTCGGTGAGGCGGCGCTCGACCATGGAGGTGCCTTCGGAGATGACTACGACTCCGGGTTGATGGAGCCAGTTCAGGATGACGGTTTCGATGGAGTGGTCGCGGCGGCGGAAGTAGTCTTCGACCTGGTCTTTGGGGAGCGGCGGTGCGGCCTTTGTAGGTGACTTCGTAGCCGTTGCCGTTGACCCAGACCTGGACGATGTCGATTTTTTTGCCGGGGAGGATCATGCTCTTGTCGGTGATGAAGCCGATGCGTTCGGCGTCGGGGCGGCCGTCGTGCGGGGAACTGGCGGTTGCCGGAGTATTCGACTACGAATCCGGTGGGTGCTCCGCGGAAGAAGGCGGCGGTGCGGCCTTTGACGGTCATGTCTTTGCGATGGAGCCAGGCGTCTCCGCCGAGGGCGGTGACCATCTGGTCGAGGAGGGCGCGGCCGCGCTGCTCGGGGGTTTCGCCGGCGGGGCGGACGGGGGCGGCGCTGGGGATGTCGCGGGCCTGGGGGTGGGCGTAGAGGGGGGTTAGGGCGAGAGCGAGGGTTAGGAGGATGTGGTGCGGGTTTCATTGGTGCTCCGGGTTTTGCAAGTGTTTCAGTGTGTCTGATTCAACCTATCAGGACGGCGCCGCCGTTGACGTTGAAGATTTCGCCGGAGATGAAGCCGGCGAGGGGAGTGCAGAGGAAGAGGATGGGGCCGGCTAGCTCGTCGACGTGCGCGGGGCGGCCGAGGGGGATGGTGGACATCACTTTCTTAGACGTTTCGGGGTCGTTGAGGGCAGCGGCGGACATCTCGGTGGCGACCCAGCCGGGGGCTACGCAGTTGCAGTAGATTCCGGAGGCGATGAGCTCGGAGGAGAGGCTCTTGGTGAGGGAGATGAGGGCTCCTTTGCTGGCGGCGTAGTCGGCGTGGAAGGCCTCGCCGCGCTGGGCGGCGGTGGAGGCGACGAGGACGATGTGGCCGCGGGGGCCGGTTGTATGTGGCTGGGACTGGGCTTGAGATTGCATTGCGGCTACGGCGGATTGGATGAGGCCGAAGACGCTGTCGAGGTTGATGCGAGGGTGGTGCGCCACTGGCGGGGTGGACATGGAGGCGATGGGGGCGTCGTGGGAGGGCCAGACGCCGTGGTTGATGATGAGGCAGTCTAGTTTTCCTAACGACGCTATGGCTTTGGCGATGAGGGTTTGGCCGTCTTCGATGGTGTCGAGGGATTGCTGGATGGGGATGCAGTGGTCGGGGCCGCCGCATTCGTCGGCGAGGGTGTTGGCGCGGGCGGCGGCGGATTGGTAGCTGAAGGCTACGCGGGCTCCGGCCTGGCGGAAGAGGCGGACGGTGGCGGCGCCGATGCCGCGGGAGCCTCCGGTGATGAGGGCGGTGCGGCCGGCGAGGGAGAGGGTGACGCCGGGGGTGGCGGAGTTTGGCATGGCTTCGACGCTATCTAACTTGAGAGAAGCGTGCAAGCGGTTCGAGTGAGAGGGCTGCGCAGCGTGGTTGTGAAGGTGCAGCGACTGGCTATCGCGGGCTGTGTTCTTTTCGTGTCCGGAGTGTGGTCGGGCGACCTATACTTTGGAGAGATGTTTGCGGTGCGTTATTCCGTGATGTGGGTGTGGCCTGCTGGCTCTTGATGTTCCTGGGTGGTGTCCGCTGGTCGCGGCGATTCGCAGACGCAGGGTGCGTCGGACTCAGAGCGCGGGGACTTATGGGCTGCGGGTCTTTGACGATGAGGTGGTGCTTACTTTTCATGCGGCGGATGCCAATGGTCTTCCTGTGAATGATTTGAAGCTGGAGGAACTGAGGTTGTTGGATAACGGCCGGGCTCCGCGGAAGGTGCTTGCATTTCAAAGCCTGCAGGACTTTCCGATCCGTGCGGGAATTTTGATGGACACGAGTGAGTCGATGCGGGAGTCGCTTGCGGGGAATCGCGCTATCTCGATCCAATATGCGCAGAGGTTGTTGCGGCGGAAGACCGATCAGGCTTTTGTGATGGATTTTGGGCGACTGTCGCGCGTGCTGCAGCCGTGGACAAATGATGCGGGTGTGCTGACCGCAGGCATTGGCAAGATTACGGCGGGTGGGGAGAGTCGCGTGAGCTGGCACGGCGATTTTTGAGGCGATCTTTCGGGCGTGCTCGACTCAGTTTGGCAAGGTCGATCATGCGGCGAGCGGAAATTTCATCCTGCTGTTTTCTGATGGTGAAGATAATGCCAGCCGTGTTTCGTTGAAGGATGCTGTTGCGATGTGTCAGCGGAGCAATACTGCTATTTACTCCTTTCGAACGGATGCGAAGGATCAGTTTTGGTTCACCAGGTCCGCAGACACTGGCGGAGTTGGCGGCGGAGACGGGAGGGCGCGTCTTTCATGATGTGGGCTCGGAGGCTGGAGTTTATGAGGATCTGCGCAGCATTGAGGCGGACCTGCGGAATCAGTATCGGCTTGTTTACAAACCGGCGGAGTCTGAAGCATGACCGGTCGTTTCATCGGATTGAGATTCGCGGGCCTGAGCGGGTGGATAAGATTACTGTTCGGTCCGGGTACTATGCTCCGGCGCTGCCTGCGGAGTGATGGGGCTTAGGTCTTCTTATGGGCTTTGGGTTTCTTCTCATTCTCCTGGGCGGCGAGGAGTTTGCGGCGTTCGGTGATGAGGCGTTTTTGCTGGGTGGCGGGTAGGGCGAGGGTGGTGCGGACGCGTGCGGGGAGTTTGGCGTAGGTGAGGGCGTTGGCTTCGCGGAGGAGTTCCTGAAGGTCGGTGCGAGTGAGGGTGTTGGCGTTGAGGCTTTGGATGGCGATCCATTTGGCGCGGGCGAGGTAGGGGGCGGGGATGATGCCTTCGGTTTCGAGGAGCTGGTGGAAGCGCTCGGGGTCGGTGGCGAAGCTGAGGTCGGTGCGGGCGAGGCGGGGGCCGGGGTCGTCGAGGTTGATGAGGGCGAACATTTTTCCGCCGATGGCTTTGTCGCCTACCCAGAAGACAAGGTTGTTGCCCCACTGGCGGGTTTCGACGGTGTGGGGGAGGGTGAGGAGGAAGGCTCGGAGGCGTTCGGCGTCCATGGCTGGAGTATAGAGTGCTGCTTGGTTATGGGGCTTCTTTGTAGGCGGAGCGGATGGCTCCTTCGAGGCGGCCTGTGTCGGCGGGGTATGAGGCTTTCAGGTTGGCGGTGACGGTTGCGACGGCCTGATCTTCGGTGAGGCCTTGATGTTTGAGTGGGACAGTGCGATCGTGGACCATCGTGAAGTAGGTGCGATAGGAGATGATGAAGGCGATGTCGCCAAGGGGGCCGTGGCTGGGGACGATGATCTTCGGCTGGAGGGCGGCGAGGACGTCGAGGGCGGTGAGCCAGTGGGCGAGGCTGGAGTAGGGGCTGGTGAAGGCGGGCATGCCGCTCATGGCGTCATCTCCGGAGAAGAGGACGCTGTCGGGTGAGACGAAGATGGCGGTGTCGCCGCGGGTGTGGTTGGGACCCATAGCGAGGATGCGGACGCTGGCGCCGCCGAGGTCGAGATCGTACTCTTTGTCGAAGGTGATGTCGGCTTTGCGGAAGGTTGCGCCTTTGAGGAGTTCGGCGTTGATGGTGGAGCGGGCGGAGAAGCTGTCGGCCATCTGAAGGCCGAACTCGGCGATGTCCTTTTCCTCGTCTTTGGAACGGATCATTTTGGTGGAGGCGGGGAAGGCGTTGGCGCCGAGGTCGTGCTCGGGATGGACGTGCGTGGTGACGAGGTAGAGGGCGCGGCCGGGGGCGGCCTTCTGGGTTTCGGCGAGGACAGTGCGGCCGTTGCGGTCGCCCATGCCGGTGTCGATGACGAGGGCTGCGCGGGTGCCGACAACGATTCCGATGTTGGGGATGCCGGGGGTGGTGTCGGTGTCGGGGATGACGTAGACGTGGGGGGAGATTTTGTGGGTGTTGCCGGAGCGGATGAGTGGGCCGGGTTGAGCTTGGAGTGTCGTGAAGGTTGCTGCGAGGACGATGGTTGAGATCGCTGTAGGAGGTTTCATTGGTTGCCCGTCCTTCGTGCTGAGTACAAGGTACTAGGTGCCGGGTGCGCGGTACAGGTTGCTATGTTGGGTAGGGTTTTTCGAGCGGTTGAAGATTTGGAACGTCTTTAAGGGGAATCCTGAAACTTGGTGTGGGGGTGGTTTATTGTGGGAGCCATGATTGTGCGTGCCGTTGGTGGGATGGTTTTTGGGGCTTTGCTGATTGCGCTTGCTGCGCCGGTGGGCTTGGGGCAGGCGGCGAAGGTGCCGGATTGGCAGACGGCTGCCGGGGGGAAGATGTCGTTTGATGTGGCTTCGATTCGGCCCACTAAAGAGGGCGAGTTTACGCCGCCAAATTTTCCTTTGAGTAGTGATGATTCTTATCCGCCGAATGGTGGCGTGTTCACGGCGGATTTTTCGGTTGAGACTTATATCGAGTTTGCTTACAAGCTTTGGCTTTCTGCGGAGCAGAGAAAGACGATGCTGGCCAATCTGCCGAAGTGGGTGAGTTCGGATCGCTATGAGATTCATGCGAAGGCGGAGGGTAATCCGACGAAGGATCAGATGCGATTGATGGTGCAGTCGTTGCTGGCGGAGAGATTCAAGCTGGCGGTGCACTTCGAGAACCAGGAGGTGCCGGTGCTGGCGATGACTTTGATAAAGCCGGGAAAGCTGGGGCCGAAGCTGACTCCGCATGTCGATATCTGCGATTATGATGCGCCTCCTCCGGGGAAGGAGGCGATGATGAGTGATGTATTTCCACCGCCTTGCTCGGGCGGATCGTTCATGGCTCAGCCCAGACCGAATCACGAGGTCATCATGGGTTCGCGTGGTGCGACGATGGCGATGATTGCGAACTCACTTCCTTCGATAGCGCGGCTGGGGCGGCCTGTGGTGGACCAGACGGGGCTTAGTGGGAGATATGATTTTTCGGTTCAGTGGACGATGGAGTCGAACCAACCTGCGGGTGTGGATGCTGCGCCGGAGCCGATGGGGACTACGTTTCTGGAGGCGGTGAAGGAGCAGCTCGGGGTGAAGCTGGAACCTGCGAAGGTGAAGATGGATTTGCTGGTGGTGGATCATGTAGAGCGGCCTTCGGAGAATTAGGGTAGGTCTGTGTGGGATCGGGGTGTCGCAGGCGGAGGGTGAACTTAAGGGTCGCTTCATTTTGGGTGGGCGATACTGTTGGGACGGAGACGGAGGCATGGCGATGCTGACGCGGCGGCGGTTTGCGCAGCTCTCGGGGCTGGCTGCTGCGGGTTGGGCGGCTGCGGGTGGACGTGTGCGGGCGGATGATGCTTCCGATTTCACGATTGAGATTGCGCCTTATTTGTTGGAGGCTTCGCCGAAGCATCGGTTTCAGACGATTGCTTATAACGGGCAGGTGCCGGGGCCGGTGTTGCGGATGCGGGAGGGGCGCGAGGTTTCGGTCACGGTGGTGAACAAGACTTCGGAGCCGGATGTGGTGCATTGGCATGGGTTGTTTCTGCCTTCGGATGTTGATGGGGCGATGGAAGAGGGGACGCCGATGATTGCGGCGGGTGCGACGACGCATCTGCGGTTTACTCCGCGGCCTGCGGGGTTTCGGTGGTTTCATACGCATACGTTTGCGGGTGGTGATTTGAAGAAGGCGCAGTATGGGGGGCAGCATGGGTTTCTGATGATTGAGCCGCGGGAGAGTGCGGGGGCTTATGACCGCGAGGTTTTTCTGGCGCTGCATGACTGGGGCGGGCGGATGGTGGGCGGGGGCGATGGGTCGATGAATCCGGAGTATGAGGTGTCGACGATCAATGGGAAGATGCTGGGGTTTGGTGAGCCGCTGAAGGTGAAGCAGGGTGAGCGGGTGCTGATGCATGTGTTGAATTCGAGTCCGACGGAGGTGCATTGGGTGGCGCTGGCGGGGCATCGGTTCAGGGTGATTGCGCTGGATGGGAATGCGGTGGCGCAGCACGCAGACGGTGGAGATGTTGCGGCTGGCTCCGGCGGAGCGGGTTTGTGCGGTGGTGGTGATGGATTCGCCGGGGGTTTGGGTGCTGGGTGAGGTGAGGAAGCATGTGCAGGCGGCGGGGATGGGGATGGTGATGGAGTATGCGGGGGCGACGGGTGCTCCGCGATGGGTGCAGCCGAATGAGTTGCTATGGAATTATGAGCAGTTTGGCGCGGCGGGTGAGGCGGCGGCGAGTGGAGATGTGACGCCGATTGAGCTTACGTTTGCTTCGAAGTTTGAGGGGCATGGGGCTCAGGAGCGGTGGATGATCAATGGCAAGTCGTATCCGGAGACGGTGGAGCAGGTGCTGCAGGCGGGGAAGAGGTATCGGCTGGTGATGAAGAATACGAGTGCGGATGATCATCCGGTGCATCTGCATCGGCATAGCTTTGAGGTGCGGCGGGTGGGTGGGGCAAGGAGATGCGAGGGTTGATGAAGGATGTGATTTTGGCGCCGGCGCAGAGTACGACGGAGGTGGAGTTTACGGCGGATAATCCGGGGCGGACGCTGTTTCATTGTCATCAGCAGAACCATATGGACAGGGGATTCATGATGGTGTTTCGATATGCGTAGATCGTACTTGCTGGTCGCGATTTTTCTGGTGCTGATGTGCGTGGGATGCGCGGGCGCAGGGGAACTATGAGATTCAGGTTTATGGGGCGGATACGGTGGCTCCGAAGGATTTGATGGTGGAGTTGCACTCGAACTTTACGGTGTCGGGGCAGACGCAGGTGATCGATGGCGTGCGGCCGACGAACCATCAGGAGCGCGAGACGCTGGAGTTGACTGCGGGGATCAATGATTGGGCGGAGGTGGGGTTTTATGTCTTCAGCGCTGCGCAGTCGGGGTATGGGTGGCAGTGGGTGGGCGATCATATACGGCCGCGGGTGCGGGCTCCGGATAAGTGGCACCTGCCGGTGGGGTTGAGCCTTTCGACGGAGATTGGGTATCAGCGGCCGGAGTATTCGCCGGACACGTGGACGTGGGAGATACGGCCGATTGTCGATAAGACTGTGGGGCGGTGGTACTTCGCGTTCAATCCGGCGCTGGAGCGGACGCTGCATGGGCCGGATGTGAATCAGGGACTCGGGTTCTCGCCGGGGGCGAAGGTGAGTTACGACTTTACGAAGAAGATCAGCGGGGGGTTTGAGTACTACGCGGACTATGGGCGGTGGGGATCGTTTGATGATCTGCGCAATCAGCAGCAGCAGCTTTTTGTGGTGACGGATTTGAATGTTTCGCCGGTGTGGGAGATTAATTTTGGTGATTGGGATTGGGCCGACTGCTTCGACGGATCATTTGATTGTGAAAGGGATTATCGGGCGGAGGTTTTCGTGGGGGAAGCGGTCGATGGTGGATTAATGGATCGCGCTTGTTATCCGGCGGCGTCAATCAGGATTGTTTCCACGTTTCGGTCGAGTTCGGTTGCGACGGCTAGAGCAGCAGCGTTTCCGTATGGGGCAAGCGAGGTGGAGATGCGATCGTAGGAGAGGTGCACTCCATCGGGGCGCTCGTCTATGAGTACGGTGATGGGAGCGTAGGAGGCGGCGTCTGCGACGTGTTCGGCCATCTTTCGCATCGTTACGGGATTGCCGATTAGGAATCTAATACTGTTTCGTTGCAGGGCTGATTTTCCTTTGTTGATGACGGCGCCCATGTCGAATCGCATGAATTCCATGAGGTCGGTGGGGCCTGTGACTTTGGCGATCATCTCTTCTACTTCAGGGTAGGTTTTGGCGGCTGCGATTGCCTGAAAGAGTTGGCCCAGGTTGGGATGGCCTACGGCTGCGTTGATCGATGCGACGACGTCTGCGAATGATTTAGTCGACACTACGCTGAAGCGCTCTGTGGGGATCTTGGTTATGGTCATGTTCCGGCTCCTCGGAAGTGTATACGTGGTGCGGGGTAACGGGTGCCCGGCTAGTCCTTCACTCACTATTTAGCGTCGGTTTGGATCTGGTGGAAGAGTTCAGATGCAATGTGGTCGGCTAGATTCCAAGGGCTAGTGGGGTCAAGGTTCTCTAGAATTACGATGCAGATGCGTTCGTTTTGGTAGCGTTGAATTACGCTCTCGAAGCCCTTGACGCCTCCGCCGTGGTAATAGAGTTGTCTTCCGAATCTCTGAGTCAGGACTACTCCGTAACCGTAGTGCATGCCTTCTGAGAGGGTCTCGGGATAAATGGAAAACATCTGCCGTGTGGATGCGGTGGAGAGAAGCTTGCCGTTGGCGAGGGCTTCGTTCCAACGATACATATCTTCGACGGTAGAGTAGATGCTGCCGGCGGCATAGGGGATACTCATGTCGATGAAGTCGGCGTTGGTGATGTGGCCGTTTTGGATCATGTAGCCGGAGGCACACTGAGGGAGGATGTTCGATTGGCTGTCGTATCCGGAGTTGGTCATATCGAGAGGCATGAAGATGTTTTTTTGCAGAAAGGCTGCATAAGTCATTGCCGAGACTTTTTCGATGACCATTCCGAGAAGAACGTATCCGGTGTTGGTGTAGTGGAGCTTGGTACCAGGGGTGAATTCAAGCGGTTTGGTTGCGGCGACTTCGAGTATTTGGCGTGGAGTTGCTCCGGTACGATTCAGCTCATTTTCTATGCGCGGCATGCCGGGGTAGTTAGGGATGCCTGAAGTGTGTGTCAGCAGTTGATGGAGCGTGATTGGCTGCCAGGTTTCGGGTAGATCGGGGATGTATTTAGAGATGGGGTCGCGCACGTTCAGTTGACCGCGCTCTTGTAGGAGGAGGATGCAGGCTGCGGTGAATTGCTTGGTGAGGGAGGCGATGCGAAATTTGGTTGAGGGAGTATTTTTTGCGGACCACTCCTGATTGGCGAGGCCGTAGCCTTTCTCGAAAGCTATCTTTCCATTGATGCCCACAAGAACGGAACCTCTAAATGTTCCTTTGGCTTCCTGTGCTGTGAGATAGGAGTCAGCTCGTTTGAGAGCGTTCTCGGTATCCGCGTCCTGACCCAATGCGGGCAGTGAGCACCGCATTCCGAGAGCTACCAACGAGCCAATTAGTAACCTAATTGCCTTCGGCCGAGTGCACATGCCAATTATGGTATCGAATCAAGTGGGTTTTGAAAGTAGGGTGGACTTTATACTTGAGAGATATGTCTACGTTTCCGTCGTTGGAAGAACAGCTTGATTTGATTACGAAGGGTGCTGCGGAGATTTTGCCGCTGGAGGCGCTGAAGGAGCGCATTGCTAAGTCGATTGCTTCGGGTGTGCCGATGCGGATTAAGGCTGGGTTCGATCCTACGGCTCCGGACCTGCATTTGGGGCATACGGTGTTGATTCGGAAGCTGCGGCACTTTCAGCAGCTTGGGCATACGGTGATCTTTTTGATTGGGGATTCTACGGCGCTGATTGGCGATCCGACGGGGCGGAATGTTACGCGGAAGCCGCTTACGCGCGAGGAGATCGATGCGAATGCGGAGACTTATAAGGAGCAGGTGTTCAAGATTCTGGATCCGGTGAAGACGGAGGTCCGGTACAACTCGGAGTGGCTGGACAAGCTGGGCTATGCGGACATGGTGAAGCTGATGGCGCAGTTCACGGTGTCGCAGATGCTGGAGCGCGAGGACTTTCATAAGCGGTTCCAGGATGAGCAGCCGATATCGCTGCATGAGCTGCTGTATCCGGTGGCGCAGGGGTATGACTCGGTGGCGCTGGAGTGCGATGTGGAGCTGGGCGGGACGGACCAGAAGTTCAACCTGATGCGTGGGCGCGATCTGCAGAAGCACTTCGGGCAGCCGCAGCAGAGCATCCTGATGATGCCGATCATCGAGGGGCTGGATGGCGTGCAGAAGATGTCGAAGTCGCTGGGGAATGCGATTGGGATCAATGAGCCGGCGAGTGAGATGTACGGGAAGCTGATGTCGATCTCGGATGAGTTGATGTGGAAGTACTGGGTGTTTTTGACGGACCTGCGGGCGAGCGAGATTGATGCGATGAAGGCGGAGGTTGCGAGTGGAGCGCTGCATCCGATGGTCGCGAAGAAGAATCTTGCGCGGACGGTGACGGCTGGGTTTCATGGCGAGGCTGAGGCGGAGGTTGCGGCGGAGAACTGGGCGCGGATGTTTCAGCAGCGGGGGGTGAGCGAGGATGTGCCGGTGGTGAAGGTGGCGCTGGCTGCCGAGGGATTGATGACGCGCGGAGGGTGAGGTGCGCGTGGCGAAGCTGCTGGTGCTGGCGGGGCTGGCGGCTTCGGCGGGTGAGGCTACGCGGAAGCTGGCGGAGAATGCCGTAAGTGTGAATGGGGAGAAGTTTAGTGGGAAGGTGATTGGTAGGGCGGCGCTGGGGGATGCGCCGATTTTGCGGTTGGGCAAGAAGAGTGTGCGGGTGGAGTGGGATTCTGCAGGGCATTGAAATAGTTGGAGATATAAGCGTGCAACGGGTTTAGTATTCAGCTACGTCTAAAGGGATGAGGTTGATATGACTGCTGCTGCTCGATTGTTTGGCGTGGGTGTGTTGACGCTTGCGGTTGGGGTGGTTGCCGTGCAGGGGCAGGGAGCCGGTGAAGCAGGATCGGAAGGCCCAGGAGATAGTGCGGGTGGCGGCGCAGACGGAGTTGAATGCGAGCAAGGCGGACAACTCGCACTGGGAGTATAAGGATGTCGATAAGAAGGCCGACGGGGCAACAACGGTTACGCGGGTGGTGGAGACGGAGCATGGGGCGATCAGCAGGAAGATTGAGGTGAATGGTCGGCCGGTGAGCGCGGCGGAGTTGAAACGGGAAGATGCGCGGATCGATGAGTTCGTGAGAGATCCGGCGCAGCAGGCGAAGCAGCGGAAGGATGGCGCGCAGGATGATAAGCGCGCGGAGAATATGACGCGGATGCTGCCGGATGCATTTTTGTGGAGCGTGAAGAGTGATTCGGGCAATACGGTGACGCTGGGATTTGTGCCGAATCCGGATTTCGACTCCGCCTACGATGGAGTCCCGGGTGTTTGCGACGATGGCGGGAGAGATTGTGGTGAACAAGGCGCAGAATCGTATCCAGACGATCAAAGGTGCGCTTACGGATGATGTGAAGTTTGGGTGGGGACTGCTGGGGAAGATGGACAAGGGCGGGACGTTTGATGTGGAGCGGCGGGAGTTGATGCCGAACGTGTGGCAGATTACGGAGTCGCATGTGCATATCGGTGGGCATGCGCTGCTGTTCAAGTCGATTGGCGAGCAGGATGATGAGGTGAAGAGCGAGTTTCGACGGGTGCCGGGCGAGACTACGCTGGAGCAGGCGGCGGTGATGTTGAAGGGTGAGCCGCAGGCTTTGAGTGCTAGCCGGTAGGCTGGCAATAGAGGGCCTCCCCTCCCCCGTCACAATTGCGCAAAGTATTCAAAGGATTGACTTTAAGTTCGGACTTCGTCGAGATTTTGATGAAAAAGTCCAATTTTCAAAGAACAGTTTGCGCAAAGTATTCGAAATACATTACTTAGCGCGCCCAAGCTGGCCCGGGCGGGTGGGTATCCTGATGCTGGTTTTGGTGTTGCCCCCGGCGTCCATTATACGGGCTTGTCAAGACTTGCCTGGCAAAAACCTCGACCCTATAACGCTTGCTCTAGTTCTCTGAAGGCCTCTCGATGTGATCGACGACGAGAACATCAAGCGGAACTTTTACGGGTTTGAGTTTCAGACCCAAGTTGCTCTTTGATGGCCTCAAAGAATGTTTTTCCTGGGGTCCGGGTTGGCCGTTCAGGCCGGTTGGCGATGTGGCATTCGGACTCTGGCATCTATTCGATTGCGAAATCATAGGTGCCGCTGAGCCCGGTGCTGATCCACCACTGGGCGGCCTGAGTGACGCAATCATAGCTAAGTGAATGCGGCGATCAATCGGCATGGTAGTATTTCGAGCGCCGAAGCCAGACATCGTGAGTTGTTTTTGATCTCTTTAACAGCTATGAATCGACGTTGGCATGGAAACATGTCAGCATATCGGCTGGTGCGCCTTTGGTGGTGTGAGGGCATGACCACATCACAGGGAGGACCGTCCGCATGAGGCGAAGACTTCGGGGCCTGGCTTGCCGGGTTTGACGAAGGTGAGCGCTAAGACCGGCAGCCTGCGGGTTTCGAAATGAATTCGCGAATTTGAAGCGGTCCGCAAGCAGCGACTGCATCATCAGGCGTAGCTGGTCCTTTGTTGGATTGCCTGTATGCGCGCGCTTCGAATGTCGAAGTCGTCCGTAGCGACCCACTTCGGCAGATTCGGAGATCATGGGTTTTATTGCTCCGGCGTGAGCCAAAGTTTGTAGGCGAACAAGATGTAAGCCGACTAGTGGAAGTTCAGCCTGTGAAGAGTCCTTCGGGTCGTCGAAGGGAGCGTAGTCATCGTCTGGAGTCGATGCGCGAAGGGTGGAGGTACTGTCGACTTGACCGGGCTGGGTCTTGATCTGATCGGAGGCGACCTCGAATGACATCTTGCTGCCTGCTGCGGTTTGCCACTGGGGTATGGGCGCCGGCTGAATTGTGCAACGGCGCGTCGTTCTGTCCGAAGACGGCAGGTGTGACCATGGCCATTGCTATCGCTCCAATCGTAAGGAGCGAGATGCTTCGATGAAGGTTCGGTCTGCGGACTGTGCGCGGGGTCACGGGTGGGATGGTCCTGTCGAAGTTCAGCGAGATGTCTTTCAGAGGTATGACGATTGAGCTGTCTCATCGCTCGGATTTATTTGCTGTGGTTCTCCCAAGGATGCGGAGTTGGCGGGTGCACGATATGCTCGATGTGAGATGGCGCAGACACCTTACCCCCAGACGGATCGTGAGATATTGCGGTTGATTGAGCGCTCGGCTGGGCATCGGGCTGGGTATAAGCAGTTGGTGCGGGAGTTGGGGCTCGGTGGTGGACGCGAGCGGCGGCTGTTGCTGGAGCAGCTGGCGCGGATTACGGCTCGGGGGGAGCTGGTGAAGACGGCGGATGAGCATTGGGCGCTGCCGAAGGCCGATCCGGAGAAGACTGCTCGGGCGGCTAAGAAGCATTTTGATAAGCGTGGGGTTGAGATTGACGGGTGAGGGAGCGCGGGAGTTTCGGGCTACGCGGGATCGGTTGGTGGCGGGGCGGCTGGATCTGCATCGCGATGGTTATGGGTTTGTGCGGCCGAATGGGAGCGTGGACCGGAGCGATGATCTTTTTATTCCGCCGAATGAGTTGAATGGCGCGATGCAGGGCGATGAGGTGCTGGTGGATGAGGCTCCGCCGGGGCGGGATGGGCGGCGGAGTGGGCGGATGGCTCGCGTGCTGACGCGGCGGAATCCTACGGTGGTGGGGATATTTCATTATGCGCGGCAGCGGCGGCGGAGTGCGTGGGAGACGATCGATGCCGATGTGGTGCGGGGGAACTATGTGACTCCGCTGGATGAGCGGATGACGCAGCCGATTTTGATTGCGGAGGGGATGGAGGTTCCGGCTGCGGCGGAGGCGGGTCCGCATCGCGTGGTGGGTGAGGAGGCGCGGGTGGTTGCGGTGGATTGGGATGCTGCGCAGCCGCTGGAGGGGCTGGCGGTGGATGTGGAGATTACGGATTTTCCTGGCGTGGGGCGGCCGGCGAAGGGGCGCGTGATCGAGGTGCTGGGCGATCCGGATGGGTTTGGGGTGGATGTGGAGATTATGATTCGCAAGCATCATCTGCCGCATGTTTTTCCGGCGAATGTGTTGGCGGAGGCGGCGGGAGTGCGGAGGAGACTTATATTCCGGCTGCCGTGAAGGATGAGTGCAACCCACGAAACCCTGTTCGAAGTTGTGACATGGGGCACCCGGATTGGTGGAGATTGCGACTATGAAGGCGGCAGGATTTTCGCGGGTTGCCGATTGTGACGATCGATGGGGAGACGGCGCGGGACTTTGATGATGCGGTGATGGTGCGGGAGTTGGCGAATGGGAACTGGGAGTTGCAGGTTCATATCGCCGATGTGAGTGCGTATGTGCGGCCGGGGACTGCGCTGGATCTGGAGGCGAGGCTGCGCGGGACGAGCGTTTATTTTCCGGATCGTGCGGTGCCGATGTTGCCTCCGCAGCTTTCGAGTGGGATGTGTTCGTTGCGGCCGGATGAGGATCGGCTGGTGCTGAGCTGCGTGATGGAGATTGATGGGCGCGGCGAGGTGCTGGGGTATGAGGTTTGCGAGGGGATTATTCGCAGCGCGCGGCGGATGACGTATACGCAGGTGCAGGGCGTGATTGATGGGAATGCGGAGACGCGCAAGGAGTTTGCGGACGTTGGTGCCGGAGTTTGAGCGGATGCTGGAGCTGGCGCTGAAGTTGAATGCGAAGCGGCGGCGGCGGGGGTCGATCGATTTCGATCTGCCGGAGCCGGTGATTCGGTTCGATCCGCAGGGGAATATGGAGAGCATTATTCGGAGCGAGCGGGGGTGGTCGCACCGGCTGATTGAGGAGTTCATGCTGAGCGCGAATGAGTGCGTCGCGACGTGGATTGAGGCGCAGGGGGTGGCGAGTATTTTTCGGATTCATGAGACGCCTGATCCGAAACGGATTGTGGACTTTGAGGAGACGGCGGCGGGATTTGGGTATTCGCTGGGGATTGGGAATCTGCCGGTGAAGCGGATGACGATGAAGAGCGATCGGCGCGATGTGCGGCGAGGTGGCGCGGCGGCGGGCGTGGCGGGCAGGTGCGGCAGCATGAGGTTCCGGATGCGATTCCGGTGACTCCGCAGATGTATCAGCGGCTGACGGCGAAGGTGGCGGGGAAGCCGGAGGAGCGGATACTCGCGTTCCTGATGCTGCGGAGTTTGAAGCAGGCGAGGTATAGCGAAAAGAATGTGGGGCACTTTGCGCTGGCGACGCCGAGCTATACGCACTTCACTTCGCCGATTCGGCGGTATCCGGATTTGATTGTGCATCGGTTGCTGCGGGATTTGATTCGGGCGGGAAAGGATCCGCGAGGCGGGGCGATTCTGAGCGATGGGCCGCAGCCGTGGCAGATGGCGGTGGATGCTGCTGCATGGCAAGCGGCCGGAGCGGCGTTCGAGCGTGGAGCGCGATGAGTTAGTTGGGCCGATTCCTGAGACGGAGCTGGCGGCGATTGCGGCGGAGAGTAGCCAGGCGGAGCGGCGCGCGGATGATGCCGAGCGCGAGTTGATGGAGTGGAAGAAGATCAAGTTCATGCAGGACCGGGTGGGCGAGGACTTCAACGCGATTGTGCTGAGCTGTACGAAGTACGGATTTTTTGTGGAGCTGGATGACCTGTTTATTGAGGGGCTGGTGCCGCTCGAGTTCGCTGGCAGGACGATCGGTATATGTTTCGCGATACGGACCGGCAGATTGTGGGGGCGCGGTCGGGACGGGTGTTCAAGATGGGGCAGCGGGTGCATGTGCTGCTGGACCGGATCGACAGGCAACAGCGGCGGTTACAATTTGCTCTGTTGCCGGGAGAGGGTGAGCAGCAGGTGGCGAGGGGGATGGGGTCGTTGCGGTCGGGGAAGAAGAAGGCTGCGGCGGTTGGGGAGGATGGGCGGGTGGTGCATCAGTTCGCCGGATCGTTCTGGGAAGGCGAGAAAATCGAAGGGCGGGAAGACGAAGGCCAAGGCGCGATTGCGGGATAAGAAGAATAAGGGGAAGCGGCGGTAAGACCCGCGAGTGCGAGGGCTGCTCCGTACAGCTACAATCGATAAATAGAGGAGAGATACGCGATGGCGCACATGGTTTTCGATACGCGATTCAAGGCTGAGATGGAAGGGCTGGATGAGCCGCCGTTCGACTCCGACTTTGGGCAGAAGATTTTCAAGAACGTCTCGAAGAAGAGCTGGGCGGAGTGGGTGGAGCGGCAGAAGATGCTGCTGAATGAGTACCGGCTGCAGCCGTGGACGCGCGAGGCGCAGGATTTTCTAGTGGAGCAGATGAATGAGTTCTTCTTCGGCGAGGGCGGATCGCTGCCGAAGGAGTATGTGGCTCCGACGCACTAGGGCTGACGGCTGCAGGCGGGGAACGGGCTGGCCTCGTGTACACTTAGAGATGCAGGATAACCCCTCCGTCGCCCGCCCTGGGCTGACGGGTGCAACACAGTCGGGACGTGGCTCAGCCTGGTAGAGCGCACCCTTGGGGTGGGTGAGGTCGCTAGTTCGAATCTAGTCGTCCCGACCATTATTTTCAATCAACTTAGCGAGCGCGGGCAGGCAAAATAGGTGCCAGCGCAGGTGCGGATGGGTTCGGTTAGGCGGAAGGGCCTATTTCTGTTGCATGCATCGGCGGGATTGGATCAGCCAACCTCGGCCGGTTTTCATTGCAACGACACGCCGTCATCTCGCCAGGACCCCCTCTCAAGAGGGCCAAGGCTACCTCTTCAATCCGGGCATATCCAGATCCGCAACCGCTCCCCAGACCGTTTCAACAGATGCGCCCCCGCTTGCCAGCAGTTCCATGGCCAGGAGGATTCTCGCCGATCCAACGTTCGTCGATCGGCTCACTCGCGAGCTGGTATCGCGAGTCCGATGATAAGCGGAGTCGTTTCGAGCGATTGTCCAGACCACCATGCACCAGGTTCATACAGAACACGACCACATCCCCCGGTTCATACTCGGCCACGAGCCAGCGGCTTCCGAGCTGCCTGCGAATTTTGTTGGAATCCTCCGAAAGAAACCCGTTGTATCCGTTCGAAGTCAGAGCTTTGTCGCTGGCGCGGTTCTCGCAATAACTGTCGACGTCGCGCATGCCGTATGTTCTTCGCAACTTATCATTCTTATGACTCCCTTCCAGCACCATCAGACCTCCTGTCTCGAAGTCGGCTCGCCCTAACGGAACCCAGGCAGTGTAAAGCTGGCGAGTCCCACGGCCCATATACACGATGTCGCAGTGGGAGGGAGTTCCTGGCCCGGGTGAGATGCAGCGAAGCCAGGTGAAATCGAAATGCCGGACCGGTCCTGCCAGAAAGCGTGCAAAGAATTGCATGAGCTCTCCCCGCTCGTCATAAAGCAGCTCCTGCAACTCGGGATTATTCTTCTGTGCAAGTTCAGGTTGAAAGTACAGCTTCGTCCCAGGACGAGGAACCCCGGTCATCATTGCCTCTCCCGGATCAAGCTGGTCCACCAGTTGCTCTAACACTCTGCGGCGCGCAGCAAGAACCTTATCCGGATCAAGCAAACCTCTAAGCAGGAGATACCCGTCCGCCTCCATTCGTTCGCGCATGACAGGTAAGGCGGTTTCTCCAGACGTCTCACGGATGGAGCCGATATAAGCTTCGTCCAGTTGAATGCCACAGGAAAACAGTTCTTGCGGAGCCGCGATTGTTCCCATACTCACCTACCTCTCGTAAACAATTGACATCTCTCGGAGAACGAAGTTGAAATCTAAGGCAGTATATCCAACCTCCCGACAAACCCGCGCAGACAATTCGGCGTCCTCAACGCGCTTAAGCCGCCAGCTTAGCTAGACGGTAATGAACTCTTGAATCTCCTCAAGGCTCTTGCCGCCTGTCTCGGGCACGGACGTCTTCACGAAGAAGAAGCCGGCGAGGCAGATGATGCCGTACGTGACGAACGTGACGGAGGAGCCAAGTATGTGGTTCATCCAGGGGAAGGTGTAGACCAGGATGAACGACGCACTCCACAGCGCGGAAACAGCGGCCGAGACTCCGATGCCGCGGATGCGGTTGGGGAAGATCTCCGAGATGATGACCCAGGTGACCGGCGCAAGCGACATAGCGTAGCACGCGATGGCGCAGAGGGTGAAGACGAGCACGGGCAGCCCATGCAGATGGAGATGGTACGCGAGAGCGACGAGCAGGTGGGCCAGCCCGACGCCGAGGCAGCCGAAGAGCATCAGCGAGCGGCGGCCGATGCGATCGACCAGCGTCATGGCGAGAAGTGTAAACAGCAGATTGATTGTGCCGGTAATCACGATATTGAACAGGATGTCTCCAACGCCATAGCCGGCGTCGCGGTAGACCTCCTGGGCGTAGTTGAAGAGGATGTTGATTCCGCTCCACTGCTGCAGGACGGCGAGGGTGATGCCGATGAGCAATGGGCGACGCAGCGCGGGCGAGAGCAGTTCGAGTACGCCGGCGTTCGCTAGTTTCGATTCGCTGGCGACGGAGGCCTGGACAGCGAGGACTTCACGCTCGGCGTACTCGGCGTCGGCGAGCCGCGTAAGAACGCGGCTCGCGGCCGGAATGCGGCCACGAGCGACGAGCCAGCGGGGGCTTTCGGGCACCAGCAACGCGCAGATGAGGAATACGACGGAGGGAATTGCGACCGCTGTGAACATCCAGCGCCAGCCGTACTGCACGGACCACGAACTCCACGCGAGGACTGCCGCGGTGTTGGATGCGCCACCGAAGACGGCAATGCGCCAGTCCACGATCTGCGCGAGAAGGATGCCCACCACAAGTGCGAGTTGGTTGAGACTGACCAGGCGGCCACGCGACTGCGGTGGGCTGATCTCGGAGATGTAAATTGGTGAGACATTGGACGCGAGCCCTATCGCAACGCCGCCCGCGATGCGCCATACAATGAAGCTCGCAAACACATGCGCCCAGCCGGTGAGGACGGAAGAAGCCGCGAAGAGCGCCGCCGAGGTGAGCAGAACAGCGCGGCGCCCGAAACGATCGCCGAAGGCTCCAGCGGCTGTCGAGCCGAGCAGGCAGCCAACCAGTGCGCAACTCGTAGCCCAGCCGATAAGCCGATCGGAGTTTGGGGCGGACGTGAGGTGGAAGAAGACTTCGTAAAAGGGCTTCGCTCCGCCGATCACGACCCAGTCATACCCGAAGAGCAGGCCGCCCAGTGCCGCGACAAACGCAATGACACCCGTGTAGATGGGCCGGAATGGCACGGCGACGGTGGAGCGTGTGACGGATACAGACAGGGGAACAGCCATTCAGTGGGCTCCGTGCGCGGGTGCCGCGGCTTGCTGGATGAGGCGGTGGAGAACGTCGGCGGCTCCCGTGTGGCTCGGGTCGAGGGTGAGCACTTCGCGAGAGAGGGCTTCCGCTTCTTCGGGTCTGCGTAGTCCGAGCGCTGCCTGAGCACGAAGGAAGAGTGCCTGAATGCGGTTGCGCAGGACGAGGTCCTCGTCGAAGAGAAGCATGGTCGGAAGCGAGGTGGCGAAGTAGTCGATGATGGCATGTTGAGACTCAAGCCGCACCGAATACTCATGGATCTTGTGGAAGAGCGCTCTGGCAGCTTCGTGTTCGCCGAGCGCTTCGAGGCAGGCGGCCACCCAGTATGTGTTCGCCGAAATCTCCGCAACCGCCATCTGTTGGAAGTCAGCCGAGCTACATGTACCGCGCTGCCAGACTCGGCGGGCCTCGGCAGGATCGTCGTCGGCTGCGCAGGCTGCTCCCAGCCAGTACAGCGTCTCGCTCTTACTGGCGAGCAAGTGATAGGTCTCTCCCAGCGAGTAAGGTGGGTCGAGCGCAGCGCTCAGCATGCCGCGGGCGCGGTTCGGATCGTTGTCCGCAAGAGCATGTTGCGAAAGCAGAATGCTGGCCCGAACGAACTGCGCGAGCACCAGGCCTTCACCACCCTCCCACGGTTGGAACTGGCGGTTGAGCAATAGACTGAGCGCCGACTGCGGCTGGCCCGTGTGATTGAGGAGCGAGGCGAGTTCGACGGAGAGGTCGTCGCGCTGTGCAGGAAGATCGGGGTGGCGCAGAAGCTCAGCGAGGCGGATGACGGGGACAACGCCGGTGCGCTTCCAGAGCTGGTCGCGTTCAAACAGAATACGCGCGCTGGCCGGGTCAGCGGCGAACGCGTGGTCGAAGGCTGTGAGCGCAGCCTTGGGGTTGTGCTCGACGTTGAAGTACGCAATACCAAGATTGCGCTGCGCTGCTACAGAAGTAGGATCAAGTTTGATGCAGCGCTTCCACTGGACGATAGCGTCCGCGTAGCGGCGCCGATCATAGTGAAAATTGCCAAGATAGAGCGGCGCCCGAGAGTCGGCAGGGTTCGCATTAATCGCAGTCTCGAGGACGAGCATCTCTTCGATGCGATTCGGAAAGACATACCCACTCGGAAGAGCGGTAGCTTCGGCATAAGCCTGCGCACTGGCATCGTGCTTGCCGAGTTCGTCGAGCAGTACAGCGCGCGCGTAATGGCGCATCGGTGCAGAGCCGTCGTTTTCGGCGAGTAAAACATCAGCGGCGAGAACATCGATCGCTTCAGCGAGCAGACTACAGCGCGCGTAGTCAAACGCGAGGTCCAGGCAATCCTGGCCGCTCTCGGGTATTGTGCCCGAACGCAGATGCCGACTCCACGCATGCAACGGATCGAGTTGCAGTGTTTCAGATAGCTGAGCTCGCGCTTCTGCAATGCGCAGGCTGTTCGCGTAATCGCGCTGCGTCATCTGGGTCGCGATGCGTGCTCTCGCGGAGCTTGACTCTCGCGCCGCACGTTGGCAACAGTGCCTTGAGCATGTCGCGCGCAGTCTTCGCAGCGACGCCGACAATCTGCGGCACGCCTATGCTGCGAATCGGATACCAGAACTGGCTGAACGTCCTGGTCTCGCCGGGCGCAAGAAACGAAAAATCAGGCTGGTTGTCGGTGTACACGCCCGCCATCAACTCGATGTACGGGCCATCGTCGTCTGTGAGGCAGCGGTCCCAGTTGTAACCAAATTCGTGATTGCCCCAGGTCCACTGCTTTTTACCCGGAGAGATGTGGTGGTTGGCAACATGCACGATGCCGGCCTGCGCAGCGTGGTCGTACCCACCAAAAAAATCCTCCGCCGTACTCGCGATCATGTAGCTCGTCGGCACAGGAATGTTGGCATACCAACTCAGATCATCCGGCGAGTAGGAACCGTCAGGCCGGAAGCATCGCGGCTGTTCCTTCTCCGGAACGCCGTGGGCGGCCCGCGCAGGGTAATCGACACCGTAGTACGGCCGGTCGCTGTGCGGAAACGATGTGACAGCACGTTTAGCGTGGTCAGCGACGAAGCGTACGTCCGGCGGAAAGAACGACTGGTAGCGCTCATGCACACGCGTCGCAACGTTCGCCCACCACAGAAAGGTTTGCACCTCTTCGGTGCGGTTATAGAGGCGCGCCTTGAGTTCAATCACCGGCCTTGCCGGGATGCAGGCAGACCCCATGCATGCCCTTCATGTGCGACAGTGGATCGTGTTGGCTGCACCACACCGTGGCTGAACCGTCGGCGTGGCGTTCGATCGAGGTCTCCACCGGCATAAATGTCGCCGGGCGATGATGTTGCGGCCAGTTGAACTCGACACCGCCCGAGATCCACGGCCCTGCGAGGCCCACCAGCGCCGGCTTGATCACGTTCTGACGATAGAAGAAATCGTAGCCATTCGTCTTGTCGAGCCCGACGTGAATGCGGCCGCCGATCTGCGGCAGCACCATCACCCGCACAAACTCGTTCTCAAGATGAATCGCATCCCAGCGGCGATCGCACGGCTCCGACGCGATGCGCTCGATCACGGGAAGAGGATAGACCTTGCCACTCGAGCCTTGGTAGACGCGGTTCTCGAGGAACATGGGTAGCGGCTCCGCAGGCGCCGGTACGTAAGTGGGGATCGTAACCGGCGCGCTCCAGACTTTGACCGGGCCGGTTTCAGCCGGAGGCGCGGGCGGCAATGAGAACCGATTACGGGGGTCGTGGGACGAGCGATACCGTCATACCTGCCCATGAGGATCAAAGCAATGAGTGTGTAGCTTACGTTTTGCGGCCATTATTCTCCAGAAGATTTCTCCTTGAAAATGATCTTATCCAATAAGTAGTCAGTGTGAGAGACCGGTATCACTATGGGAACATGATCCTATGTGGCGGGTTCATGCAGTGTCAAGTGACTTTCTATCTAGAGGACGCCTGCGCTATAAATCAAGGGTCGCCCGCTGGTCTTCGGTTTCAGGTACAGATTGCTCGTAGCTCTACAAAATCTTGTTTGCTTCGGTGTATATTCGAAAGGTTGTGAGAGACCGGTAACACAGATGACAAGTAAGTTTGAGTAAAACGGACAAGAACGAGGAGCTGCTCATGCCGAAAAATGCAGGGAAGACTGAGTTGCCCGATCGATGGAAGCGCCGGACCTTCCTTAAGACTTGCGGTTCGGCCCTCGCAGGTCCAATCGCTTCCCGGTGCCGCACTCGCCGAGTGGTGGGGAGGCGAATTGCACGCACAGAGCCAGAGGCTCGCAGACAAAAAGCGTGGCCGTAGTGTGCTGGAGCGCGCAAATCCCATCGTGGGTACTGGTTGGCGGGGACACATGTTTCCCGGAGCGACGGCGCCGTTTGGTCTCGTCCAGCTAAGCCCGGACAGCAGCGGTCCGCCCGACACGAAATGGAATATTCAGGGCGACTGGTACGAATGGCAGCACTGCTCCGGCTATAACTACCGGGACAACGTCATCAACGGCTTCAGCCATACCCATATTCAAGGTGCCGGCGGAATCGACCTTGGCGATGTGCTGGTCATGCCTATCGTTGAAGGAAAGAACTGGTCATGGGACGCCGGCAAAATCGAGTCCTGAACGAGATGCAGATTGAAGCGCTGGGGACGGACGCAGGCATCGTGTTCAGTCCATCGGAGCTGGGATATCGTTCCTTCTTTTCGCACGAACGTGAATCCGCGCGGCCCGGATACTATAGCGTGCATCTCCAGACCCCGGATGTTCAGGCCGAAATGACTGCTACAACTCGCTGCGGAATGCACCGCTACCGGTACCTGCCTCACCTTCAGGAGCACGCCAGGGCCTGGTCGTCGATCTGGCGCATGGCCTCAACTGCCGCGTCTACGCGGCCCAGTTGACAGTGGAGAGCAGCGGCCGTATCACCGGCCAGCGCTCAACCCACGGCTGGGCCCAGGATAGGCATGTTTATTTCGTGATGGAGCTGTCGCAGCCTGCTGTAGCGGTTGATGTCAGCGTCGATGGAGCCACTGCAACTGCGCAGCCGGGCAGCCATTTTTCCGGCAAGGAGATCAAGGTCATCTTCACCCGCACGCCCACTCCAGACCCACTCATCGTTCGGGTGGGGATATCGCCCGTAAGTGTGGAAGGCGCAGCGAAGAATCTGCAGGCGGAGATTCCCGGCTGGGACTTTGACGCGGTGGTACGCCAAACCGGCAAGTCCTGGACCGAGGCACTATCCACCATCGATGCAAGTTTCTCCAAGTCGTCCACAGAAGAGACGTTTTACTCCAACGTCTATCACTCTCTGGTAGCGCCCGCCACCTACAACGATGGAGACGGAGCCTTCCGCGGTCAGGACGGTCAGAATCATCCCAATCCCGGATTCACGAAATACACCACGCTCTCAATCTGGGATATCTATCGCGGCGAGTTTCCTTTCATCACTCTGACGCAGCCGCGTCGCATCAACGACATCGTGCGCACCCTCGCGCTCGACTATCAGCAGCTTGGCCAGCACGCTCTGCCCATGTGGCCGCTGTGGGGCAACGAGACCTGGAGCATGATTGGCTTCCACGCGGCAGGCATGATTCTTGGTGCGTACGTTCGCGGCTTCCGCGACTTCGATATAGAGGCTGCCTACGCCGCCATTCGCGACACGGCCCTCGTCGGCGCCGAGACCAAAGGAAATCGAGCGCTGCAGGCGATGTTTCGGCAATATGGCTATGTTCCGAGCGATCTGCACGGAGGTGGTGTCTCCTCCACTCTGGATCTTTCCTACGACTACTGGTGTGCCGGAGCGATGGCGGAGCTGCTGGGCAAGAAAGATGACAGCGCGATGTTCTATAAGCTCGGCCAGAACTACCGGAACGTATTCAACCCGACAACCGGCTTTATGCAAGGCAGGAGCAAGGAAGGCAAGTGGCGTGATCCTTTCCGCCCCGATCAGGAACTGGACGACTACGTTGAAAGTGACGCGTGGCAGGCAAGCTTTAGCGTGCCTCACGATGTGCCGGGACTGATCAGTCTGTATGGAGGCGACGCGGCCTTCGTCGACAAGCTGGAAGGCCTCTTCACCGCTCCATCCCGAGTGATCGATGCGCGTCCCGACATTACAGGCATGGTGGGCCAGGATGCCCAGGGCAACGAGCCGAGCAACCACCACCCCTACCTCTTCTCCTTCGCAGGGGCCGCATGGAAGACGCAGTATTGGAGCCGGAAGGTCGCAGCCCTCTACAACAACACCGCCGCCGGAATTCCCGGTAATGATGATTGTGGCCAGTTGTCCAGTTGGTTCGTCTTCGCAGCCCTCGGGTTCTATCCCGTGAATGCCGCCACCGGAGTCTATGTTCTGGGCAGTCCGCTGGTGGACAGGGCTACGATTGTTAATCCATTGACTGGCTCAAAGTTCACGATCATAGCTGAGAACAACTCCACGGAAAACGTGTTCATTCAGCGCGCGGAGTTGAGCGGAAAGGAATTCCACCGCTCCTGGTTGTCGCATCAGCAAATCACCGCCGGAGGAGAGCTGCGTTTCCAGATGGGTCGCACACCCAACAAAGATTGGGCGGCCGCACCAGCCGATCGTCCACCTTCCGGGCTTATTCCGGCCTAGCAACTCCTGGTTCAATTCGTCGAGCCAGATCTCCGAACTATCCGTTTCACAATTGTGAGGGACTTCATGTCATACAAGATTCCAGTTCGTCGCCGAGCCCATGCAGACTGCGCATCCCGGTTTTCTCTAGCCACTGTTTTTCTGTTCCTTGCCACCTGTGCAGTTCCTTATGGCCTGAGCCAGACGCAGGAAATTCCAAGGCTCGAGCAGAAGGACGGCCACTATCGGCTGCTTGTGGATGGCAAGCCGTTCTTCATCCTCGGCGCCCAAGTGCATAACTCGAGCGGCTATGCCAAGGCATTAGATGCCGCGTGGCCGGTTCTGCGGGCCATTCATTGCAATACCGTGATGGTGCCGGTTTATTGGGAGGCGGTCGAACCGAAGCGGGGAGCCTTCGACTTCAGCACCGTCGACGCCGCCGTTCAGGGCGCCCGGGCGCAGGGACTTCACCTCACACTTTCCTGGTTTGGCACCTGGAAAAATGGCGCGATGACCTATGTTCCTTCCTGGATCAAGAATGATCCTGCCACGTACTCGCCCGTGTTCGACTCGGCGCAGCGGCCAGTCGAAGCCTTGAGTCCTATGTCCGACGCCAACCGCCAAGCCGACCGTACTGCATTCGCAGCGTTCATGCGTCACCTAAAGCAGCTAGATGGCGATACCCATACCGTCATCCTCATTCAAGTAGAAAACGAAGCTGGAGTGCTTGGCACAGATCGCGATTACTCCCCTCAGGCTACTTCAAGATTTGAAGGCCCAGTGCCTTCTGAGGTCGTCGCCTCTCTGGGTAAGACCGCCTCAACCGGCAGCACATGGACGCAGGTGTTCGCTGAGCGCGCTCCCGAGGTCTTCACTTCTTACTGGACCGCTCGCTACATGGAATCCGTTGCTGAAGCGGGTAAAGCGATATACCCGCTTCCCATGTACGTCAATGTATGGCCACGCGAACAGCCCGGTCTCCTGCGTCCTGGATTTTCTTCGCCCAGTGGCGGCGCCGTGGCCTACCTGCTCAATATGTGGAAGCGTCTTGCGCCGCACATCGACATCATCGCACCGGATATCTATGACGAAAACGAAGGTCTTTATCGCAATCTGCTCAAACTGTATGACCGTCCCGACAATCCATTGCTCGTGCCCGAGACCGGCGGCTCTGTCGATCATGCAAAGAACATGTTTCTGACGTTCGCCGCCAACAACGCCCTGGGGATCTCTCAGTTTGGCACGGATGGAATCTCCGCGGATGACCTGAACAAACCGAACGCCTGGGCCAGTGAGATCGCGCTCAACTATGCTCTCTTCGGCCCCGCTGCCAACTTCTGGCGTTCTCTCAGCGATACGGGACACATGCAGGCAGCCATTGAACAGAACGGCCTCGCCAACCCTACGCTGACCTTCGACAATTTCGATGTCGCCGTTCGTTTTGGACCGGTGACAGACAATTATGGTGGACCGCGTGGTCGCGGCAATCCGCGCCGCAATGGACGCGTGATAGTAGGTCAGATTACCCCCGGTGAATTCTTGATCAGCGGTATGAATGCGAACGTTATCCTCGCACCGAAACTAGGCTCTCCTGCAAAGAAGGCAATGTATATCTCCGTTGAGCAAGGACACTTCGAAGGAGGCGAGTGGCACGTCGACCGCCTCCTCAACGGAGATGAGACCGCGTTCGGCCTCACGTTCCCCGAACACGGAGACACTCTGAGAGTCAAAGTCCGGGCCTACTAAGAAAAGAGGCCCGCACTGTTAGGAGCATTTTTTATGCAACTCTGGTCCCACGTCTTGCAGCCTTTATTCCTCACCGCTGCTCTCGCCTGCTGTCGTCTCGTGCGGCAGTCAGACCTCTCAGACGTCTCCCCTAACCCTACCGATCTCCACCCTGCTCAGCCTGCCCATAACGACGTCTCCGGTTTTTCCCTTACACGTCTCGGGCCCCGCCATTGTAGATAGCAGCGGCAGTCGCGTCCGCCTTGCCGCGGTGAACTGGTATGGAACGGACTCGGCCGACTACGTCGTCGCCGGCCTGCAGCTTCAGCCGCTCCAGACCATCGTTGCCCAGATCAAGAGCCTCGGTTTCAATGCGGTTCGCCTCCCCTGGTCCAATCAGATGTATGAGTCGAATCCCGTTGTTGGCAACTACGCCCTCGCGGCGAACATAAGCATGCAAGGCCAGCACGCACTCACCATCCTCGATCAGGTGGTTGCGGCGCTCACTGCGGCCAATATCATGGTGATCCTCGACAACCACAACAGCAATGCGGAGTGGTGCTGCAGCAACGACGGCAACACGCTCTGGTATAACAGCAGCTATCCAGAAACCAGTTGGCTGGCCGACTGGCAAGGCATGGTCCAGCGCTACCAGGGCAATCCGCTTGTCATTGGCGCCGATCTTCGCAACGAGCCGCGCATCAACGCGACCTGGGGAGGCAGTTCTATCACGGACTGGCATGCCGCAGCCGAGCGCGGGGGCAATGCCGTCCTCGCCATCAATCCTCATCTGCTCATCTTCGTTGAAGGCGTCAACTACGCGCTCGATCTCTCCGGTGTGGCGACGCTGCCCGTCCAACTCAATACTGCCGGACAACTCGTCTACGAAGCACACAACTACAGCTGGGATTACTCGGGTTTCACAGACTACAACTCATTCGTCAGTAAGATCTACACCGGCTGGGGCTATCTCGTCACCGGCCCCGATCCTCAGCCCTTGTGGATCGGTGAGTTCGGTACCTGCAATACCGCAACCACGTGCGTCAGCAGCACCAACTCTTCGGATGGCGGCTATTGGTTTGGCTTTCTCACCACTTACATTCAGCAGAACAGCCTTGACTGGTCCTACTGGGCCATCAACGGAACCGAGGCCACGGGCAGCACGCGCACGTATGGCGCGGCCGAGACTTACGGTGTGCTGAACCCTTCGTGGACCGGCAGCGCGCTAGCCGCGCTTACCTCCGCGCTTCAACAGTTGTAGGCGGACGTCCGCCCGGATCACACCTCACAGCTCCATCAACACGGCTGCAGACCGTGCGGGTATCCGCAACGTGCCCGACGTAGCTGAGGCTTCCAGTTGCTCAGGTGTGGCGACGGCTAACCTGCTGGCATTCGGCAGTTCCACCTTCGCTGTAATCGTTTTCGCGCCCTCCAGGTTTACAACCACGACGGCTCGCTTTCCAGTAGATCCAACAAACACCGTGTAGCGATATGCGCCATCGGTACTCACGTTTGCGCCCAGCGTATCGCGGAATTCGGCGTCCCATATCCACGCTTTATACTTTACGCCGCAGAGCATCGATCTTCTTGCCATAAGCGAGCGTTAGCGGAAAGTCGGTTACGTGTCCTTTGAAGTTGTACGGTTCGTAACTGATGATGTAGCGATACGCGAGTATCAGGTTGAGCTTCTCGCGGTCATCGACCCCGGTGACTGCGGCCATCAGCGGAGCCCGAGGATCGAGATAGCGGAGGGCATGCCGGGTGCCTGGACCGATGCGGTAATAACCGAGAGTGTAGTAGGGCATGAGCCAGTCGCCGGGTCCTTCCCCTGAAAACAAGAAGTCCGGATCGACTTTGTCTGCGGCGGCGCGAAACTGCTTGACTAATGGTATGTCGGCGTTGAAGAGGTACCCCGGCGAGTTATAGCCACGATCGGGGCTAAACGAATACATAACGCCGTTGTGTTGCATGACTTCGTCGAAGAGCCACCCTGCTGCGCCGAGCGCAAGCGTCTTCTCGAATTCGCGCGTGGCAATATCACGATAACGTTGGTTGCAAACATCCATGATCGCGCGGCGCCTGTTGTTGATGCCCGCTAACTGAGTCGGCGTCGTATAGCTATAGCTGCCTGACTCGTACTTATTGCCGTACGGGTCGAGGGCGTCGTATTTGTAGAGTTCCTTCTTGTACCAGTCGGTGGACATATCGGCGAAGATCGGCTTGCCGAACAGGATTATCTTTACGCCTTTGCTGCGGGCGTGAAGGATCGCCTGATGCAATTCCTCCCATGTCCCCATCCCTGGATCTGTATCCAAAGACGGATCCCCTCCGTCCTGGCCGCCATGATTCCACCCTACCAATTGAATGGCGGTTACACCATTGGCTGCACACTCATCGATGTACTTGGGAAGCGCGCGATACGGGACGCTGAAATCCTGCTCTGCTCCATCTGACTCGCAGTTGCAGCCAGGAGTGCACATCCAAGGCCCAGGGCAGCGGTGTGCGGCTTCCCGAACCAGGTTGATCGCCATTGGTTATACACATCGAGGCCCGCGTGCCAGTCGCCGGTATACATGCGCATCACGACAGGGGCCAGGTTCACGCTGGAATGTCGGGTGAGCAAAGACGAAATGGCAGGTTCGGAATTCCAGGTGCACCGGAAGCCCCGAGATCTCATCACTGCCGCGGGACGATGTCGGCTTCGACGACCCCTGGATGCTGCTCAAAAGTGAACTGAAGCAGGTATCGTATGGCCGGGTCCTGCATCGCCACATAGATGCCCTGCTCAGGGGTTTGAATGAGACAGAACTGGCTTTGGTTCGAATTGAAGCTCTTAGTGGGATACCTGACGCCCCAGTAGCCTTGGGCATTGTTGAAACGAGGATAAATCTCATCGCCGGATAGAGCTCCTACCCACAGATGCTCCACCTGCATGTGCGAATCGGGCGAGGGTGCATTGAGGTCTCCAAAATAGGGATAATCAATGGTTTCAACTGGCAAATCGGAGTTATTGTCCAGAGTGCTATCAAAGGTGAGAGCGCCATCTTTCAGCGTGACGGTCGCGGTGAAAGTTATCGGCAATACGCCGCCGTGGTCGCTGAGCAGGTTCTTCCATTGCAAGCGCACCTGATTCTCAGAGATTTTTTCGACGCTGGCAGCACGCTGCTTGGTCCCGAGAACGAAGTTCGTGCGCTGTTCCGGCAGGGGAGCGTGCAGGCGGAAAGAGACGCCCAGCGCGGGCCGCCGCTGAATGGTCCATCGAGTCGATTTTCCGCTCCATCCGGGTAAGTGCGCCGGAAACTCGGGTCAAAGGCAACCAGAAGCTCGCTATCCTGCAAGACAACTTCTCCAGCTGCGGACGCGGCCTGCGCCGCGCTCAGTTCTGCGTTTTCCGTCAGGGCTGCGAATGCGGCAAGGCCCGCCAACTTGTTGAACGTTCTCCTGTCCATCCTCTATCTCTCCTGTAGTGTTGTGGCTGCCTTACTGTGTTTACGCTCCGTGTGGGGTCAGTTGCGATTTGGGCGACGCCAGTACGGCTACTTCCAGCGGTCCCAGCGATACACTTCGTTACACCGTCTCGTTCAGCAATCACGTCGACCATCGGGTGTGGCAAGGGAATGCTGTTGTGCTCGTCTTCAGTCAGGTTCAGCAAGAAGTAATAAATCGTATTGGCGTCTTCGCGGCTGGTCACCTCGACTCCGTAGGGCGCGGCAATAAGCGGCGCGAGCTTTCCGGTGGCCGCAACTGCACGCGCCAGGGCTTCGTGGAAGAGATCGTCAGCACTATCGGTCCCAACATAGAAGACCCAGCCCTGTCCGTGCCGATTCCGGGTTATCGCTGGCCGGCCCGCCATTCGGCCTCCGCGAAAACTGGCAATTGTTTCTGCGCCGTGAAGCGTAAGCGATTCGAGGATCGTCCGCGGGCGGAAGTCTGTTTCGGTCCCGGTGAAGCTGATCTCGAATTGGTCCGCAATGCCGCTGTAATCGACCAGGTCGAGCTTCGCGTCTGTAGTCACTCCAGCAATCTCGGTAAACACACCGGGCGGCAAGACGCGCCGCATACTGGCGTCCATGTATTGTGTGCCGGCGCGATAGTTGAGCACGAGGATTCCTCCGCCGGCTACAAAGGCGCGCAGACGCTCTACGGTGGCATCGTCGACAAGTCGCAGATTCGGAGCGACAATCAGCTTGTATGCCTGAGAAGTCCGCAGACAGCGGCACGATATCGATATTGCGCTGCAGCACCTTGAAGCCATCGTAGTAGCGCGAGGCCTCGCTGTCATACTTCCGGTCCTTATCTCCGACTGACCAGAATCCTTGCGACCATTCGTTGGTGAAATCGTAGAGCAGCGCAATATCCGAGCGGGTGATCGCACCTGCCAGTCGCGGACCAAGGCGCGCGAACTCTTTGCCAATTTGCTCGAATACTGGCTTTCGCCGGATTGATCTCGCCGTCGAATCCCTTGATGAACGAAGGCCGGAATTGCTCGTTCCCGGCCAGCGGGCGGCGCCACTCGAAATAGAGATGCCCGTGACTTCCATGGGCCAGGTTGATATACGCCTGCAGCCGCAGTCCTTCGTTGAGCGCATTGGGCGGGACACTTGCAACCTGCTCCGCGCATAGAAAACGTCTGGTGCGGTCCGGCACAGCGTGAGAGATCGTTATTGAATCCGGAGACATATTGATGCTGAAATTTGCTAAGTCCCGGCGCAATGCAGTAGTTGTCCCAGGCGGTTGCGTTCAGAAAATCCGCCGCGGCACCAAAGACGTCCACCGACCAGGTCGTGGCTCGGCCAATTCGTAAAGATAAATTGGTTCTCGCCTCGTTCCCGCAGGATCGTCGCCTGTCGGCGCAGATGATTGGAGAAGGAATCTGAAAAGAACCGGCGATAGTCCAGGCTGATCGCCGGCTGCCAGCCTCCCTCCGCGGAGTTTCTTCGGGAAATAGATCTGCGACCAGTCGGAGTATTGATTGCTCCAGAAGGCGCCATTCCAGACGCGATTCAACTCATTCCAGAGTTCCATAACGCTTCTGCAGCCAGAGCCGAAACGCCTGTTCGGAGACTGGATCGTAACTCGTGGAAGGGAAATCCCGGCTCGTTGTCGAGTTGCCAGCCAATCACTCCTGGATGATGGCCATAGTGCTCCGCCAGTGCGGTAACGATACGCGCGCTTGCCTCCAGGTAATTCTGACTGCTGGTGCAGTAGCCCTTCCGTCCTCCATAGGTGTACAGGCCAGCGTCGTTTCCTGTCAGAACATCGGGATGCAGTTGGTACAACCAGGGAGGCACCGACGCCGTCGGCGTGCAGAGGATAACGTCGATTCCATAGTGGTTGGCCAGCGCAATGGCCCGATCCATCCACGAAAATTCGAACTTTCCGGGCGCAGGTTCAAATATGGCCCAGGCAAACTCGCCCATCCGGAGCGTATTGATGCCAAGCTCCTGCATCTGGCGGAAATCTATCTCCCATTCCGAAGGTTCCCACCACTCCGGATAATAGGCCGCCCCCAGCAGATAATGGTCCCACATCCTGCGGCTGCCTTTGGCGGTAGGCTCGACCGCAGACCCTCCTGCGGATGCCATGCCGGGGTTCATCAAAGCGCTTACAGCAGCGCAGCCAGCCAACTTATGAAAAGTCCTTCTGTTCACTTTCTATCTGTTCCTTTTGACCTTGCCAGTCGGCTAAGATCAGCTCACCTCATTGGAGACCGGCCCAACTGCGTGCGAATTCCGTTTTTCTGCACCACTCCAGCGCAGCGCCAACTATAGGCGCGGAGTGAATCTACTGTCAAGAGAGCGGTCTCTCCAAACTCCGCATCTCGCTAAGATAGTTGTTAAAATCTATAAATAAGTTGAATTGACATTGCGCATCAATTGAGTATTAATGTCTTCTGGTCGATAGATAGGAGACCGGTTTCCAGTAATTTTTAAGTGACTACAGCTAATCTCGACTTTGCATGGTATTCCTAGGAAGGATCTAGACGTGGACAACGAAATTGCAGCGACAACGAAAGGTGATGTGAATGCGACGAAAGCTGTCGCTGGATGAGGGACATTACCAGTTCGTATGAAACAGAATCGTAGAGCCTTTCTTCGCAATACCGTCATGATCGGTGGAGCAATGACGCTTCCAAGCTTCGCCGGCAAGGGGCAAGTTCCTCCTGGCTCCGGGTCTCCTCCGACAAGCCCGGAATCTGAAGGCGCGAGCAATGCGTTTGTTCGGCGGCAATTTCAGTCGCCGCCCAAGAAGTACCGACCCTTAGTGCGTTGGTGGTGGCCAGGCAACGACGTAACGGATTCGGAACTGCGCCGCGAGATCGACGTACTGGATAAGGCCGGCTTTGGGGGCGCCGAGATCCAGGCTTTCGTCAAGGGCATTGACGAAAAACGACTCTCTGAAGCGCAGATGCAGAGAGTCAGAAGTTATGGATCCGCCTCTTTCTTCCGCCACGTTGGCGTCGCGGCAGACGAAGCTCGGAAACATGACATGTTTATCGATTACACGTTCGGATCTGGTTGGCCGTTCGGAGGTGGGGATGAGATTACGCCCGAACTCGCTTCGGTCGAATTGCGCTCAACCCATTTGTCTATCGAGGGTCCGACGAAGTTTCGTGAACAGTTACAGATACCGTCCGTCACCGACGGCGATCCCTCAAATGGATTTGATGTCCTGAAGGGATTGCCGGATGGATGGGCAGACCGTATGAAGAAGCGCACAAAGCTCGTTGGAGTTGTCGCGGTACGTGGGGAGGACGCGCAAAGGCATCTCAACCTGGGCGGCGGCCGCGATCAGTCCGTCAGGCAGTCCGGCCGATTGGAACGAGGCACATCGGTCGATCTCACTTCCCGCCTGCAGCCGGACGGAAGGTTGAACTGGGATGTACCGCCCGGGACGTGGCAACTCTTCGTCTTTTGCTCTGTGCCGACGGCACAGCGAGTGAATGCAGACGCTGGAGACGGCCCACAGCTTGTGATGGACCACATGAGCTCGGATGCATTTGCAGCACACGCAAAACGCGTCGGCGAGAATGCGATTCCTTTCATCGGCGAGTACTTTGGCAATGGTTTGCGCGCAGTCTTCTGCGACAGCCTCGAGGTGAGGGTGAATCTCTACTGGAGCGACGACTTTCTCGTCGAATTTCGCCGCCGCCGCGGGTATGACCTACTGCCGTATCTTCCCATCCTGAAAGTGCAGAGCTAGTGGAGGGCCATTCGGCGAATTTGTCGATCTTCCCGCTTTCGAAATGACGGATATAGGCGATCAGGTCCGCCATGATTATCGCCAAACTGTCTCTGACATCATGATCGAGCGGTTTTACAGCAAGTTTGACAAGTGGGCACACGAGCACAAACTGCTTTCTCGCACTCAAGCGCATGGCGCGCCCGTGGATATATTGCGGGTTTATGGCGAGGCAGACATCCCCGAAACCGAAAACCTCTACGATAGCGGCTGTTACGATTTTCTTAAGATGGCTGCATCGGCAGCGCATGTCTACGGTCGTCCCATCGTCGGCAGCGAATCTTTTGTATGGCAGAACGCCGTCTACCAGACCACACCCGAGAAGATGAAGCTTGCGGCGGACGAGCTGCTCACTGCCGGGGTCAACGCAATTGTCTATCACGGCTTTCCCTACATCATTCCCGAGCTTCCCCAGCCTGGCTGGCACCCGTTCAGCGGAATGTTCGGCTCGGGGGCCTACTCGTCTCAATTCAATGAGTTGAATCCTTTCTGGCCATACCTTGTGCAGTTGAATGGCTATATCACGCGCGTCCAGTACATCTCGCAGGCAGGAACAAACATTGCCGCAGTCGCGCTCTATTGGGATGACCTCGTGCATGGCGCCGACGAGCAACCGCCTACGCCAAAGTTGAACCAGGCAATCATGGACGCCGGTTACAACTACGATCACATAAATGCCGACTCGCTCCTGCATTGCACCGTGCGCGACCGGATGCTGGTTACCACGGGTGGAGCGAGCTACCGAGTTCTCGTCCTGCCTCCACTCCACGCCATCGACTCAATGTTGGCCGAAAAACTCCAGAGTTTCGCAACCGCCGGCCTTCCGATTCTCTTTGCCGGAGAAATTCCGTTGCATGCCGATGGCCTATTGGAGAACCCTCACAAAACGGAACAGGTGCAGACTGCGATGCGCAGCATTCACAATCTCCACAACGTCTACCTCTGCGCCGATGTCGAGGAAGTTCCTTCGAAGCTGAGGAGGGCCACGCTTCCAAATGTCAGATTTCATACGAAAGCTCTTCCATTCATCCAGAAGCGGATTGGAAGTATGAACACTTTCTTTCTGCGCAACGATTCCGATGCGATGCAGCATGTCGATGCCGAGTTCGAGGCTGCGGGCCAGCCTGAGTTGTGGGATCCGTGGACTGGCAAGACCGCAACCATCGTTAGCCATCGGCGCCAGGGCAATTGGGTCAAAGTCGATCTCGATCTCCAACCACTTTCATCAGTCTTGATCGTTTTTGATCCCGACAACACATCGCCGTCCACGGTTGCCGCCCCAGTTGCGCATACTTTGAAACGAAGAGAGGAAATCGGTGCTGGCGGCTGGAAGCTCACCGCGACGGGTCTCGTTCCTTCCGGTAAATCCTCTGTCATTCATCGCGAATTGCCCCGATTGATCGACTGGTCGCTCGATAGCGAGCTTCGCGGATTCTCTGGACGCGCCGTGTACTCAACCACGTTCTCGGTGCCTGCCGCGGATGCCGGCGAGCGACTCATCCTTGACCTCGGCAATGTGAAGGATGTCGCCGAAGTCACGATCAATGGCAAGCCCGTCGCCACGCTACTACTGCGTCCCTATCAGACCGATGTAACAGACTTCGTTCAACCGGGAGAGAACCTGTTGGAGGTCTCAGTAACGAATGCGCTCTTCAACAGCATGGCCTTGCGCGAACCTCGGACATTTCACCCAGGTCCGACACCAAATCCTTCCGGACTGATGCCCTCTGGGCTCATCGGTCCGGTACAGATGAAGGTTATGGAATGAGATGGAGTTACCCCGACCAGGCCTGAGCGAACGGATACACGTACTCGAAAGGAATTTGGAAATGCTAAAACGCAGGAATTTTCTGAAGGCCGCTGGCGCAGCGACCGCCGCCGCGCTCGTCTCCCGGCATCCCCTTCTGGCTGAAATCGTCGCTGGCGAGGAAGGGGCGCTGCACTTCGTCTCGGACAGTATGGAGCTCCAATTGTCGGCCAGCGCGCCGGAGTTTCTGAGCCTCAACGTCGATGGGCTGGGAAAGGGCAAGCGTGGCGCCAACATCATCGGCGCAAACAAGTCAGACGCAGGTTACAAGGCATCCGCTTCCATCTCCGGCGGAGTGCACCGGGTCGCCTACCGCAGCAATCTGGCTGCGGAGAATTCTCCCGCTGCATGGACTTTGCAGTTCTCCAGCAACAGAATCGTGCTGACTTCGGAGTGGTCCGCGGACTGTGAACCCCCCGCAATGGTATTCCCGTTCGACCTGAATCAGGTTCACAGCACGGTGCTTGGGCGTGTACCGGAGAAACAATCTGCTGGCGGTACCGGCGCTCATGCACTTTCCGGGTCAAGGCTCGGTGCGGCTTACCGCGAGTGTCCCCGATGTCGGATTGACCTATACGTCCGATCGACCAAATTCCAGGGCAAGGCTCTCGCTCCCGGGCGCGAACTTCGAGCATCAACGCATCGTCTATACACTCGATGTGACTGCAATCTATCCCGACGTGCCGGGAATCGCGGGCGACCTGCGCTTCGATGCGTTTCGCCGCAACTGGCTGAACGCTTTGCAACTCAATCCGTCGCTCCAGGCCCTCGCCAACAACACGGCCAGCGATAGCTGCGCATTTTGCTATTACGAATTTGCCGACATTGCCGCGCTCACACCTCCGCTGGCCCCAGGGCTGACCGCTCTCGATATCATGCGGCAAACGCTGGACCGGATGTTGGCCGGAGGCTTCGCCTATGGTTTGCCCGTGGTCCCGGACCATCCAACCGCCAGCTTCGGATACCTACCCCGCTATGGTGATCGCAGCAGCCAACTGCGTTCGCGAAGGTCGTAGCGATGCGTGGCTCGCCGCAAATTACCATGGGATTCGCGCCTGGGCAGAATCGATGTTGGCCACCGACAGCAACGGTGACGGCCTGATCAAGTACTGCATCAGCGGCAACTCCGGCATTTGGGGAGGGATGGGATTTCCCAAACTCAGGCCATCCAATTGGTGGGATACCATCGGCTTCGGGTACGAAGACGCATACGCAAATGCACTCGCTTATCGGGCACTTGGCGACATGGTCATGCTGGCAAAGAAGCTCGGTAAGACAGCGGACCGGGCGCGATACCAGGCCGCGGCAAACAAGCTCCGCGACGTTTTCTACAAGCGATTTTACAACCCCGAAACCGGCGTCCTCGGCGGCTGGCGGAGCGCCGATGGGCAGCTGCACGATTACTATTTCCTTTGGGTCAATGGCATCGCCATCCACTACGGCCTGGTCGAGAAACCACAAGCCAACGCGATCATGGACAAGCTACTCGCAAAGATGCAGGAAGTCGGCTACGACAAGTTCAACATGGGATTGCCCGGCAACCTCATCACCGTTACGCTGAAAGATTACGTGCACAAAAATCCCGATGGCCACGTAGGAGGCGGCGTGCGGCCCGACAACGCCGACGGCTTCCAGAACTACGAGAATGGCGGAGCGACGGGCAGCTTTGCCTTCTTTACCCTGGCCGCGCTCTACGACTTGGGCCGCAAAGCCGAAGCAGACAAGATCCTCTTCGCCATGCTCGACGAATACGGCAGGTGCGGCTTTGAGGGCAAAGACGCCAAAGGGCGGTCGAACGATTGGCGGCGCTGGGACGGAACTCCCATGGGCTATGAAGGCTACCTTACCGACAACTACTACGCACTGCTGGCTGTTCCTCTGCGGCAGTCGGAGGAGCCCTGGCAAAGCGGCTTCCGGCCAACGACCGCGCGGGCCTGAACCGTGCCCTGGACATCAGGCTAAGGGCGAGTTGCCTTTATGGTGTTATCAGGAAATTGTCAAACTGCACGTGGCTCCAGTCGGAGCCGAGTGCGACCATGCCATGCGTATGGGAATGGTCCGAGATATGGGCCAGAGATTTCGAATCGAGAAAGGGCTCAATGGTATCTCCCTGACACTTTAGTTCGAGGTGATGCCAGCCAAGGTCGAGGCCCGTTGTGACTCCCGAGGCGAGAGTCACCGTCCCTCGGTTATATCCGGTAGAAATCAGCTCCCAATGACCATCGGCGCTCACCTTCAGCACATAACCGCCTGGGTACAGAGCTATTCCCGTCCTTGAAAACATCGGCGGAGTCGATGCGGGCCATCAGAGTAGCTGCTCCATAGCGAGGCAGCCTTACGTCGGCCGCGACGCTGTAGTCCTTCCAATCAATGTTGCCGGTGATTGTGAATGGATCGGGAAGCGGTCCCCAGGGGATCGGCTTTCGTGACACAACTTGCTCCAGACAGAATCCCTGGCGTTCGATGCAGGACTCGACTTCAAAGGCTCCATCCTGATCCGCAAGATATTTAGGTGATCGGTGGCGTGCAGTTTTCTCGAAGCCATCGCCGTACGGCATCGGAAAATCTTTAGAGGGCGGAGGTACCGCGGTCCCCTTTCCTTGGCCGGTTGTCGTGGTCAAGGTGTAGAGCGACGCTGGATCGAAGGTATAGGAGAAGCTGCCATCTTTAACCTCGATATCGGAGACGTGATCAAACGTGTGAGTGTCGTTGGTTTCCCAGATATGGACGGTTCCGGATGAGAGCCCTCCCGCAATACGAAATGTGACGGTCTGAGGGGATGTCGCGCCAATCGTTTCGAGCACCACACTCCAATCCTTCCTATTCGGCGATCGAAGCGAAACGAACGTCCCTTGATCTGCGAGCTTGCCTGAGGCTGCGTCAAGATATTGCCAACCGGGCTGGGCAAATTGCGTAGTATGTGCAGTGGCCCAGATAGTGCCCTGGACCTCATAGTGGCCTGACCAAGGCGTGTTGGCATACATCAATCCCGAGTTGGGCGCGGCAAGAATGTCATAGTAGGAGGTGATCGGGCTCCAGATCTCAGTCTTCGTGAATCGATCCTCAAGATAGTTCCGGATGTATTTCTGTGCGAGAATACGTCCGCCCTGCGGCCAATCGCGAGAGATAAAGGGGCCCGGAGCCTCCATTGGGCTGGTCTTCGCTCGACCAAAGGGGAAGCCCGAGTTGTCGCGCCGCTTCGGCAGGAGACGATGAATCTGGCTCGCGAGGGTAGTGAACACCGATCGCTGCGATTGCCTCCTTGAGAGAAGGATCCTGGGCAATAGCGTTTACGATGTCATATTCACTAAAGACTCCTCCGCCATAAGCATCACAACAAACGATCCGCGTCGAAAGGTGTTCCCGCCGCAGCACACGATCCAGTTCTTTGACGTAGTTACTGTCGTACATGCGCTCGTTCGCGATTCCTACGTATGAGATCTGGAGATGGTGAACTCTAGCTGCTCCCTCGATAAAATCAGCCACGTAATCCGCCATATCCGAGGAGTAAAGATGGCCGTCTCCGATCCAGCCGGGCGCACCCCAGGGCAGTATGTCGAGAATAATGTTTGGGTTGCGCTTTTTCGCTTCCTCCATAAGCCACCATTCGTAGCCGCGCGTGTAATCGTGATCCGTCGGCGACCTCAGATGGCTCGGCTCGGAGCCGTCTGTTGAATTCACATCGCTACCGATCTCGACCTTCAGATGCTGGAGCGCGGCTCCGTAGCCGGGTTTGAAGAGATAATCGAGAATCTGGCTACGTTGCGGTTCCGGGTAATCAATCAGCAAGCGGGAAGATGCCCCGGCACTCACTGCCCCTAACCCTTCAAAAAGGCGGCCCGAGTCTCGGCCATCCAACAGGATGGCGGTGTCCGCGCGTCGCTGGGCCCGAACCGAATAGGTCGCGTTTGAGCAGTGCATGATCAGGATCCCGACGGACAATGCGCACAAACAGAGTTTCAACAAAGACCGCCTCCAGTAAATTCCTAACAACTATGCCATTCGCGGCTAACACGATGGTTACTCAATCAATTACAATAGATTAGTCCAAAAGAACCCAGACAAGCACCAGCATCAATCCCCGTTGTCGGCCCTGAAGAAAGCTTGAGGACAGCAATACGCTCATATTCCGAGGCGAAGGAGAGGCTCAGTAGATCCGCTGAGAGAGCGGTCTCGCGACAATTGCTTCGATAGCGATTAGCCTCTCGCAAGCCGAGAAAACTATACAAAGGCAAAAATGAGAGGGCGTCGTCGTCGGCGTTCATCCGCAGTTCCAGGGTATCTTATTGCGCAACATCAAGGTACTGCACCAGTCCGCTTCTAGCGCCGCGATTCAAACGTTTTCGTTGACATCTGACGTCATCATAAAGACAAGAAAACACGGGAGAAGAGGCCGTTTCAGGTGGCGTGTACGACGCGTGTAAAGATTTAAGAGACCGATCTCTTGACAATGTCTTATTTGTGCGCCTATAGTTCGTTTCGCACTAAAAATTCCCAGCCGACAAGCAACAGTGAAGAGGCTATTAAGAGCGGGAATCAGGAGGCTTTCCATTGCAATCGATTACAACCAATCACAAAAACAAAAATAATATTTCCGCGGCCACCCTCAGGTGGGTGATGCCAGTCCTGCTTCTCCTTGCGGTTCTGAGCGCCAACCATGCTTCTGCCCAGGTAGACCAGGGCGCCATCATCGGCGTGGTCACGGACTCGACCGGCGCTGTAGTTCGCAATGCTCAGGTGTCACTCACGGAAACGAACACCGGGCTGGTGCTGAAGGCCAAGACCAACTCAAGCGGCAACTATTTCTTCTCCCCGATCAAGACCGGAACCTACACGGTTAGCGCATCGGCGCCGGGCTTCGCGACGACCGAGGAGAGAGACATCATCGTCCACGTCACTGACCGGCTGAACATTCCCCTTAAGCTCAAACCGGGCAGCGTGAATGAAACCGTTGTTGTCACTTCCTCTGCGCCGCTGCTGCAGACGCAAACTGCCGAGACCTCCGTGGACATTGATGGGAAATTCCTGAACGATGCGCCGCTAGCCAACCGGAACTGGATCTTTATCGCGCAGGAAGCCCCGGGCGTAACTCCTGAGGTGGGGCGCGGCGCCGGCAACGGCGATTTCTCGTCCAACGGCCAGCACTCGGAGCAGAATAACTA
This sequence comes from uncultured Acidobacteriaceae bacterium, assembly GCA_963744125.1. GTDB lineage: Bacteria > Acidobacteriota > Terriglobia > Terriglobales > Acidobacteriaceae > Edaphobacter. Next base: position 661,963 of record CAVUSG010000001.1, read on the forward strand.
CCAGCTGGACGGCGTCGATAACAACACGATGAACAGCGACTACATCAATGGCTCGGGCTACAATCTGGCGCCCCCGCCGGAGGCCATCGCTGAGTTCAAGCTCGAGACGAGCAACTACAGCGCCGAGATCGGGCGTGGCCACGCCGCTGTGATCAACGCTACAACAAGATCCGGCACCAACGCGATTCATGGGAGTCTCTGGGATTACGTGCGCAACACAGACTTCGATGCACTCGTTTGGACCCAGGCCCCGGGCTCGCCTCGTCAGAACTTTCACCTGAACCAGTTTGGCGGCACCATCGGCGGCCCCATCATCAAGAATCACCTCTTCTTTTTCGGCGACGTTCAGGCCGCGCGCTACGTCAATGGTGCGAATCCAACCAACTACAGCGTGCCTACCGCACGCATGCGTCAGGGCGACTTCACCGAACTTCTGAATCCGAGCTTCACCGGTGGTTCCTGTCCAGAGGTGCTGTACGTACCCAACACCAACACCGGCACGTATAAGTGCGCGAGCAACGTAGTATCGGCGGGGCCGACCGGTACGCTGCAGCAGTCTGGCAGCTCCCAGTATACGTATGACGGATATACGTTCGCCCCTGGGCAAAACGTCTTCGCGCCCGGCCAAATTGATCCGGTTGCTCAGAAACTCCTCCAACTTTACCCCTGCCCGAACTACGTTGCTGCAGGCCAACCCAATTTTGGGAAACCGAATGGTGGATGGAGCACGGGCAACTGCAACTCTACCAGCGACACGGACGCGGGACCGACCGGCACCAACTACCAGTCGAATCTGACGTCGACGTCGGATCCGATCAATTGGGATGCGAAACTGGACTGGAACATCAGCAACCACGACCTGGCCACGTTCCGAGTGGACTATCAGCACATCATTAATACCTTCCCCGCTCCGCTGGGCCCGGTCCTCGACGGAACCGGAAGCTACCAGGGTCACAACCAGTCCTACCTGAGCGAGAACTTGATGTTCAGCGAGACCCATACCTTCTCGCCCACGCTGATCAACGAATTCCGCTTCGGCTTCAACTATGGCAACGACTCGAACCTTCAATACGGCTATAACGCCAACATATCGGCATCCTATGGATTGGGCGGCGTACCGTTCGCCGGTGCTCCGCAGAATGGCGGTCTACCCTCGACAGCCATCGGCGGTTTGACTACATTTGGCGCTCATGGCAACGACCCAGCCCATGAGGGCATGAACATCTACCAGATCATCGACAACGTCACCAAAGTGCTTCACAACCACTCGCTGAAGATGGGCATCAATGCGATGCCCGGACGCTGGTACAGCACGAACGCTGCGAATCCCCGTGGAAGCTACAGCTACGGCAGTACCTATACCGGTGTAACCGGAATTGGCGGCCCCGCCGGATATGGCGTCGCGGACTTCCTCGGCCTGGGCACATTACAGGGGGGCGGATACACCAACACGGATAACATGGCCAGCGGCGCCATCAGCTCGTTCGTCTACACCCACTTCGTGCAACAGTACATAGGTGCTTACGTGCAGGACGACTGGAAGGTGACGCCCAAGCTCACCCTCAACCTTGGGCTGCGGTACGAGTACTTCACGCCCAAGCGGGAGCAGGCCGGCCAGTTAGCGAACTTTGCCATGCAGAGTAGCTCCATGACCGCGAACGGCGGGACTGGAACAGCGCAGTTAGTCATGCCGAACAGCCAGCAGGGCGTGGCGCTCGCACCCAACTTGCTGGCTTTGCTCCAGGCCGATAACGTGTCGGTGAACTACACTTCAAACCCGTACCTGTCGAGCTTCCCAAAGGCGAACTGGTCGCCGCGCGTTGGCGCTGCCTACCAGTTCAACCCCAAAACGGTAGGGCGCATCGGCTTCGGAATCTTCATGGGCGGCTTTGAGCCCGGTGGCGGCGCTGCCAATGTACTCAATCCGCCGTTCATTGTGAACGCAAGCACGGCGAGTCCTGCCAAGCTGCGTGCAGGCGAACTTATTGTGGATCGCAATATGCCTTCGGTAACACCCTCGAGAATGGCCTCACTCAGTTCTTCGGGACGGGCGGAATCGCGAACCACGCTGCCTTCCCATCCATCGGCGAGGAAGATCCCGTGATGCACATGCCCTACACCATGAATTACAACGCGAGCGTGCAGCAGGCGATTACCCCCTCAACCACATTCACGCTGAGCTACGTGGGTAGCTTAGGGCGTCACCTGGTGACCGGCATCAACAACCCCGATATGCCGCAGGCGATCACCATCGGCGGACAGCAGGGAAACGGCTTTACCCCCTTCCCCCATCTCAGCGGCCAGTTCTGGATGTCGTGGACAGGCGCAAGCTCCTACAATGCGCTGCAGGCTGTGGTGCAGAAGCACTATAGCCGCGGGCTGTCGTTCCTGGCCACCTATACCTGGGCCCATGCGTTTGATAACACCACCGATCTGCTCGGCGGCGATATCGGCGGCTACAAGCAGGCGGCGCTCATCCCCATCAGGTACGAGTGGGGACAATCCGGTTACGATATCCGGAACCGCGTTGTGATCAACACCGACTATGACCTCCCGTTCGGCGTGGGCAGGCAGTGGCTCAACCATCCCGGCATTCTCGACAAGATCGTCGGCGGTTGGAAGACCGACATGCAATGGTACGGCCAGACCGGCCAGCCGTTTACGGTAAGCATCAGCAGAATCTCGGGCTGGGGGAACGCCAACGGCGGCTTGTCCAACAGCGCCATCAAGGTAGGCAACGAGTACGACACCAGCCTGCCGGCGCCAAATGTAAACGGTAATCCCAATGTGCAGAGCGGGGTCACGGCAACGTCGTCGAACACAGCTGCTAATGCTTGCGCGGCGTCAACCCACAACAGACAGCGCTGGTTCAACCCCTGCGCTTACGCCGACCCAATCGGTGTCGAGAGTTCAAGCGCGGCCGCCGCGGCGGCTCTGGCTCCTTACGCAACCGGCAACTTCAGCTACTATTCGCCGGCCATCGGCCCCGACTCCGCGCTTGCCAACGGAATGTACAACACCAACGGATCCATCAACACCACCTTTCCCAACGGCGTGCCCTACGTCACCGGCTACAACAACGTCAAACCTTTCTTCGGTAGCCCCAAGAACTCCGCCTCCGGACCGGGCAACTGGAGGTTGAACGCGTCCGTCTTCAAGGATTTCAGGATCATTCGCGAACAGTTTCTTGAGTTCCGAGTCGACGCCTTCAACATCCTCAACCACCCGAGCTTCGGCAACCCTGGCAACACCAGCACGAATATCGGCGCCAACTCAGTCTCCCTTACCGGCACTGGGTCCAATCAAACCAACACCATCGACTCGCGCTTTCTGCAGATTTCAGGAAAGTACTCGTTCTAGCTCGCCCATTGCAACTCCTCTAAGGCACAACCGTACGAGGCCGCCCTCCTCAGGGAGGGCGGCCTCGTACGGCGGCAGTCAACACAACCAACGCAGATAGTCCCGATTACAGCGAAAGTTCCACGGTATGGCATAGCAGTAGCTCTGAGAGCGCTCTTCATGGCGAGCTCGGTGTCCGGCCCCAGTGTGCAAGCACAGCCCGGCACCGGGCGTGCAAATCTCTCGTGAGGGAACTAAATGAATACAACGTGCTGTCCCCGAAACCTCGTTTGGCTGCTCACCGTTGTTCTGCTGTTCGGTTGGGGTGACTCCATAGCGTCGGCGCAACCAACATTTCCGCTCCATACCGCGGGGCAATATATCGTCGATAGCAATGGCTATCGGGTACGTCTGAATGCATTTAACTGGTACGGAACTGAATCGACCGATTATGTGGTTGCCGGTCTGCAAACTGCCTCGTTGCAAAGCATCGTAACCGAGATTCAGAGCCTTGGCTTCAACGCCGTGCGCCTTCCCTGGTCGAACCAGATGTATGAGAGCAACCCGGTGGTGGGCAACTATGCACTCGCCGCCAACCCGAGCCTCGAAGGCGAAAACGCGTTGACAATCTTCGATCAGGTTATTAGCACACTGACCAGCGCGGGCATCATGGTGATCCTCGACAACCATATGAGTAACGCCGGATGGTGCTGCAGCACTACTGATGGCAATACGCTCTGGTACAACAGCGCATACCCTGAGACAAGCTGGATCAGCGATTGGCAGGGTATCGTACAGCGCTACGACAGCAATCCGTATGTCATTGGCGTCGATCTGCGCAATGAGCCTCGGGGAACGGCAACCTGGGGCGGCAGCTCGACTACCGATTGGCACGCGGCAGCACAGCGTGGCGGCGATGCCGTTCAAGCCATCGATTCGAACCTCTTGATCTTTGTCGAAGGTATCAGCTACGCCGGCGATCTCTCCGGCGTTTCCAGCCTGCCCATTTCGCTCACTGTGGGCAAGCAGGTGGTCTACGAGGCTCACGACTACGGGTATTGGTATTCAGGACTCACCGGGATGAGCAACTATGAGAGCATCATCAACCCAAAGTGGGGCTACCTGATAACCGGCAGCAATCCTCAACCCTTCTGGATTGGTGAATTTGGAACCTGCAACACCGCTAGTACTTGCGTCAGCAGCAGCAGTAACACCGATAACGGCTATTGGTTCGGGCTAATCACGGGTTACCTTCAGGCTCACAACGTCGATTGGTCCTATTGGGCAATCAATGGAACAGAGGCGACCGGGAGTGGCCGCACATGGGGCGCCGCGGAGACCTATGGCGTTCTGAATACATCCTGGAATGGCAGCGCGCTCGCCGCACTTACTACTGCCTTGCAAACCCTGATGAATAACGGTTGCAACATCCAGACCGGCAATTGGGAAATTACCAATGTCAATAGCGACTTAGCAATGGAAGTTTACAACTGGTCCACAGCCAATGGCGGGGTAGTGGATCAATGGACCTATAGCGGAGGTGCAAACCAGAGATGGAATATTACCTATCTCAATAATGGTCTCTACCAACTGACGAATGTCAACAGTAGCAAGGTGTTGGATGCGATCAATCGCGGCACGACCAACGGCACCAAAATGCAGCAGTGGTCCAATCTCAGCGGCAGCAATCAGGAGTACATCATTCGCCGGGCTGCCAACGACACTGACATCGTTATCATTAACTCGAACAGTGGCCTCCCTGTCGAGGTGCCGGGTGGATCGACCGCCAATGGCACTCAACTCGACCTCTGGGGTCAAAACGGCGGCACAAACCAGCAATGGTTGTTGGGCAACAAGCAGTAGCACCTCTTTCGGTTCAGCGGTGTCAACACGTACCGCTGAACCGAAAGGGAACATAAACTCTCATTGAGTCTCCGGGGCTGCTCGATCGGAGCCGATAGCATCACCTCCGGGTTGCAGGATTGGAAAAGGTTTGATTATGCGTTTTACCGTGAAACAGGCTCGTCGTACCGCCTCCTTTGTTGCGTTCTGCTGTGCCGCCACAGTTCCATGCCCAGACCATGAAGGCGCCGGACATCAGCAAGACGCCCACCCTGTATGTCGTTCCGTACGCGCACCTCGACACACAGTGGCGTTGGAATTTCCCGCAGACCATCAGTGAATACCTGCTGAAGACCATGCGCGTGAACTTCGATTACATGGACAAGTATCCGCACTATGTCTTCAACTGGTCAGGCTCCAATCGCTATCGACTGATGAAGGAGTACTACCCGACCGACTACGCCCGGTTGCAACAGTACGCCGCACAAGGGCCGATGGTTCCCCGCCGGCTCGTCGGTCGAAGAAGGCGACGTCAACCTTCCCAGCGCCGAGGGGCTGTTTCGCCAGTTCCTCTATGGCAACGAATACTTCCGCAAAGATCTCGGCAAGGCCAGCACCGAGTACATGCTGCCCGACTGCTTCGGTTTCCCCGCTTCGTTGCCCACCATTCTCGCCCATGCAGGAATAAAAGGATTCTCAACGCAGAAGCTCAATTCAGGCTGGCAGCCCGCGCCGTTGGTCGGTGGTCCGGATTCTCCGGAGCAGACTCCGGTAGGCATTCCCTTCAACGTCGGACTCTGGATACGGACCCGACGGAAAAAGTGTCATCGCCGCCTTGAATCCCGGCGGATATGGCAGCCGGGTCCATAGCGACCTCAGTCAGCCACCGCCTCAACTCACTCCGCAAATGGAAGCACAAATGACGCCGGAGCAAAAGACGGCCTTCCTCCGTTCCAGGGATACGAACTGGGTCGACCGGATTAACCTGGATGGCAAGGTCACGGGTGTCTTCGCGGATTATCACTATGTCGGCACAGGCGACACCGGCGGCGCAACCAACGAGGAATCCGTAAAGATCCTGGAAGCCACCGTCACAAAGAGTGAAACATCGCTGCCGCCATCGCCAGGTCTGCCTGCACCGGCGGCTGGAACAACGCAGAGACTCGGCGAAGGCCCCGTGCACGTTATCGAGTCGGCGTCCGATCAGATGTTCAATGACATCACGCCCGATATGACAGTCCGCATGCCGACCTACAAAGGCGATCTCGAACTCATCAATCATTCCGCCGGATCATTAACCTCTCAGGCGTACCACAAGCGCTGGGTTCTTAAGAACGAGCTGCTCGCCGATGCCGCCGAAAAATCTTCACTGGCAGCGGAATGGCTAGGCGCAAGGACCTACCCTCAGCAACGCCTCACGGACGCATGGGTGCTCTCCCTCGCCGGTCACTTCCACGACACTGCCGCGGGTACCGCAACGCCGCAAGCCTATCAATTCGCCTGGAACGACGACCTGATCGCGGCCAACCAATTTGCAGGCGTTTTGACATCCGCCGCCGAAGGGATTGCGTCCGGTCTCGACACGCAAGCCGCAGGCACTCCCATCGTCGTCTTCAACCCGCTCAACATCGCGCGTGAGGATGTGGCTGAAGCGAACATCGATTTCGCTGCCGGAACTCCCAGGGGCGTGCACGTCTTCGACGCAGACGGACACGAAGTCCCATCCCAACTCGAAGGCAATAAAGTCCTCTTCGTCGCGAAGGTTCCCTCGGTCGGCTATGCCGTATTTGACATCCGTCCTGCTGAAACCGTGACAGCGAAGTCGTTACTCAAAGTCACAGAATCTTCTCTTGAGAACCATCGCTATCGCATCCATCTCGACCCGAATGGTGACATTGCAAGCATCTATGACAAATCTTTGAACAAAGAACTGCTCTCCGCCCCAATTCGCTTGGCAATTACAACTGACGTGCCCAGGATTTACCCCGCCTGGAACATGGAGTACGAACAAGTCGAAGCTCCGCCGCGCGCTTTTGTCGGCGGCACCGCAAAAATCCGCGTCACGGAAAACGGCCCTGTGCGTGTCTCGCTCGAAGTAACGCGCGAGACCGAGGGCTCCAGGTTTGTGCAGACTGTTAGTCTTTCCGCCGGTGATGCCGGCAATCGAGTGGAATTCGGCAACGCGATCGACTGGAGAGGCCTGACTTCAAATCTAAAAGCCTCTATCCCGCTTGCAGCATCGAACCCCGACGCCACCTACAACTGGGAGGTAGGAACCATTCAACGCCCGAATGCAGCGACGCGTCAGTTCGAAGTCGCCTCGCATCGATGGATCGATCTCACGGACAAGAGCGGCGCCTTCGGCACCACCATCCTCACCGACCTCAAGAACGGCTCCGACAAACCGAACGACAACACGATTCGTCTCACCCTGCTGCGCTCGCCCGGCATGCAGCCTTCAAAAAACGGCCAACCGCCAAGCTTCAGCGATCAGTCGAATCAGGACTGGGGCCATCACGAGTTCCAGTTCGGACTTACCGGACACCAGGGCGATTGGCGCACTGCCCAAACAGACTGGCAAGCGTACCGGATCAACGATCCGCTCATCGCCTTCGCGGCCGCCAAACATCCCGGCGCACTCGGCAAGAGCTTCTCCCTGCTCCATCTCAATAACCCACGCATCCGCGTACTCGCTCTCAAGAAGGCGGAGAACAGCGACGAAGTCATCGTCCGCATGGTCGAACTCGATGGCAAGGCAGCGCCTGACGTAAGCGTCTCCTTCGCTGGTCCGGTCGTCGCCGCTCGCGAAGTTAATGGACAGGAGCAGCCTATAGGTCCGGCCGTCATCCGCAACGGAGCGCTCGCCACATCGTTCACCGCATATCAGCCGCGCACATTTGCCTTGCGCCTCGGCACGTCCGCCACAAAACTCGCCGCGATTCAGTCTCAGCCCGTCACGCTCGCAGTACGACCTCGCAGTCGCCAGCAACGACGACACCAAAACCGCAGGCGGTGGATTCGACGGCCAGGGCAACGCCATGCCCGCTGAAATGCTGCCCGACCACGTCAACTACCAAGGCGTTCAATTCAACCTGGCGCCCGCAAAGACAGGATCCCCGAATGCAGTCGTCGCCAAAGGTCAGACGATTCGCCTTCCCGCGGGCCGCTTCAACCGCATCTACATCCTCGCCGCCTCCGCGAATGGAGACCAAACCGCCTCATTCCACGTCGGAGAGAGAGCCGTAACTCTCAACATTCAGGATTGGGGCGGATTCATCGGCCAGTGGGATACTCGCATCTGGAAGGATCTGCCGCAGACCAACTGGGCGATCTCCGCCCATCCTATTTGGCCTCCGCAAGACATGGCGCAGCGCGAGAAGCCCGACGCAACTCCCTCTTACCCCGGGGACTATCTCGGCCTTAAAGCCGGCTTCGTCAAACCCGCCGGTGTGGCCTGGTATGCATCGCATCATCACACGGCGGATGGACTCAATCAGCCCTATCAGTACTCGTATATTTTCGCCTATTCGATCGATCTCAATCCCAACGAAAAAACACTCGTGTTGCCGGATAACAACAAAATCCGGATTCTCGCGATATCTGTCGCCCAGGGGAATCCGGATCTGAAACCCGCGCATCCCCTCTTCGACACACTCAATCGAACCGAGCCCCCTCAAACGATGGAGAAGGCGGTCCCGTGATTGATCCGTCTGAGTCGCACGAATCAAGGATGGAACCATCGGCGAGTCGGATGAATCGAACCGCCGCGATCTCCCGCCGGGAGTTCCTGCGAAACTGCGCCGCCACAACGACACTGGCCACCTTGCCCATCCTTGGCGGGTGGGATTCAGGTGGCCATGATGTTCCAGGAAAGCGTGGCCCCGCTGCGCGCACACTCTCTCTGGACAACGACTGGCTCTTTGGTGGAAAGCTCGACTCCTCGTCCCCTGACCCCCACGCGCTCGATCCACTCTTCGACGACTCCCATCTCCCGCACGTCACCTTGCCGCACTGCGTCACTCCTCTCTCCTGGCAAAAATGGAACCCCGTCGAATGGCAGCAAATCTGGCTCTATCGCCGCCACTTCAAAATGCCCGACGAGCTATCGCCGCACCGCGTCTTTCTGCACTTCGACCGTGTGATGACCACCGCGACCCTCGCACTCAATGGCCACGCGCTCGAACCTCATCTCGGAGGCTACTTACCCTTCCAGCGAGAGATCACCGGAATCATCAAACAGAACAACACCCTCGCAGTCGAAGTCGACTCACGCTTTCTAAGCGTTCCGCCAGCGGGCAACCCGAAAGGTCCCAGCTCGGTGGACTACCTGCTTCCGGGTGGCATCACGGGCTCAGTGCATCTTCGCGTTCTCCCCCAGGTCTTCATCAGCGACGTCTTTGCCAAACCGCTCGATGTTCTCGATCCGACTCGCCGCCTCGAGATCACCTGCACCGTGGATGCAGGCGTCCGCCTGCCTGGCCGTCTTCGCCTCTCCGCAACTCTGTCGTCCGCCACGGCAAAAATCGCCGAAGCTTCAAGCAACCTGATCATCCAGCAGCTCGGCGAGACTGAACTCACTTTCACACTGACTGACCTCGACAAAGCCGAGCTTTGGGATGTCGTTGCACCTCATCTCTACGATCTAAAGGTAATGCTCCTCCATGACAATCAACCCATACACGACTACCGAACGCGCGTCGGATTTCGCGAAGCTCGTTTCGACGTAGACGGATTCTTCCTCAACGGCCGCCGGCTCCAGCTATTCGGACTCAACCGCCACGAGCTGTACCCTTATGTCGGATATGCCATGCCGCCTCGCGTACAAAGGCGCGACGCGGAGATTCTGCGCCACGACTTCAACTGCAACATCGTCCGCTGCTCCCACTATCCACAGTCCCCGGCATTTCTAGACGCATGCGACGAACTCGGATTGATGGTCTGGGAGGAAACACCCGGCTGGGGATATCTTGGCGACCAGCGTTGGCAGGACATCGTCGTCGACAACGTCCGCGACATGGTGCGCCGCGACCGCAATCGTCCCTCCATCATCATCTGGGGAGTTCGCGTCAACGAGTCGCGCAACGACCAACCTCTCTATCAACGCACGACTGCGCTCGCGAAATCTCTCGACGGATCGCGCCCCACCTCCGGTTCCATGACCGGCTTCGGCAACTGGAAGCAGGAATGGCATCAGGATGTCTTTGCCATGGACGACTACCATTCAGCAGCCGACGGCACCGTCGGCATCTACCCACCCCTGCCGGGAGTACCGTACATGTTGTCCGAGATCGTGGGGCAATACTCCTACGGCGCAAGTGGCTTCAACAACAAGTACCGGCGCGCCGGCGATCTCGCATTGCAAACGAAGCAGGCGATATTCCACGCGCAGGCGCACGACAGGGCAGCGGCCTACCCCCGTTGCGCAGGCACAATTGCGTGGTGTGGTTTCGACTACGCCAGCCTCATGAACGATTACGCTGGCGTCAAATGCCCCGGCGTCGCCGACGTATTCCGCCTCCCGAAATTGGGAGCATCCTTCTATCGCGCTCAGACAGATCCAAAGCTGAGGCCGGTGATCGAACCCAACTTCTATTGGGACTTCGGTCCTGACTCGCCCCGAGGCCCTGGCAGCCGCGCCTCGATCTTCTCCAATTGCGATCGCCTGGAACTTTGGATCAACGACCGAAAGCACGCCGACCTTCGCCCCGATGCCAACGCCTTTCCTCATCTCAAGTATCCACCATTCTTCGCGGATCTCGACCACGACGGCTCAGCCGCACCCGTACTCCGTATCGACGGATATCTAGGCGACCATCTCGTCCTCTCGCGCTCGTTCTCATCCGATCATTCTGCGGATCGGCTTTCCTGCAGTTTGGACGACACCGAACTGACAGGAGACGGATCGGATGCCACCCGGTTGACATTCCAGGTCACCGACAAGTTTGGCGCCCCGCGTCCTTTTGTCCGGGGTGAGATAGCCTTTCAAATCCATGGCCCGGGGGCCATCGTAGGCAACAATCCGTTTCAACTGGAAGACAGCGGCGGTGCTGGCGCCGTCTGGATCAAGGCTGCGCCCGGCGGGGCAGGGAAGATCAGAATCGAAGTCGCGCACTCTTTGCTGGGAAAGCAAACAGTTGAAATCGAGGTTCGGGCCGTCACTAAACCTGCTTAGGATCGGTGCCATTTCGCGTCCAGTGATCGGGTCAAGTGCATCTCAGTTCCAGAGATCGTTCTCGTCACTTTGGAAAGACCGCAAAAATCGCTGGTAATTCCGCAGTTTATGCGGGTACTTCTTGACAGCAGTGCCAGAGCGAAGATACAGTTTCAAGGTAAATGAGAGACCGGTTTCTCAAGAAACGAAAACAATAGGCCAAACGTCGGCATTCAAAAAGGATTTGATTCATGATCAATACAGAAACATCAGTGGAGCAGCTGACCCGGGAGGCTTTGGAGGCGGGCGAAGGTATCCTGCGACTTGCGCCAACGTGGGTTCCAAGGTCCTATCTCGTACCGGGTCGGAGACTCAAACTGGATTCTCGCGATCTCTATGCGTACGGAACGCATCGTGGCGGCATCGACGAACGCTGGCTTGCCTCGACAACATTTGCAATGAATGAAAACCGTACCCCTGACGAAGGGCTCAGCTTCGTTGTCTCGGGTGGAGAGCGGTTCACGCTCAAGGAAGCGGTTGCTGCGGAAGGTCCTCGCATGATCGGGCCGACAATGTGGGAGACCTACGGCCGCTGGCCGGTCTACAGCAAGTTTTTTGATAACTTCGGCCCCATTCCGCACCACCTCCATCAGAGCGAGGAGCAAGCGAACCTGGTGGGCCGAGAAGGCAAGCCAGAGGGATACTACTTTCCTCCGCAACTGAATGCTACCTCCGGCAACTTCCCCCATACCTACTTTGGCCTTGAGCCGGGCACCTCGAAGGAAGAGATTCGCAAGTGCCTCGAACGCTGGGAACAAGGCGACAACGGCATTCTCGACTTTTCCAAGGCGTATCGGCTGAAGCCGGGAACGGGCTGGCTCGTGCCGCCCCGCGTACTCCATGCGCCGGGATCTTTATTGACATACGAACCTCAATGGGGCAGTGACGTCCTGTCGATGTTCCAGTCGATGGTCGACGGACGCCGTGTAGAGCGGGAGCTCCTTGTTCAGGATGTACCCAAAGAAAAGCACAACGACCTGGATTTCCTGGTTGATCTCGTGGACTGGGAGCGCAACACGGATCCCAATTTCAAGGAGAAGCATTACATCGAGCCCATAGCGGCAACTGGCTCCGACGAAGAGAGCTACGTCGACAAATGGGTCGTGTACGGCACGATTGGCGGCCAGCAGCGCTTCAGCGCGAAAGAACTTACGGTCCGCCCCGGCGCCAGCTGCACCATTCGCGATCCTGGGGCTTACGGCCTCATCGTCACTCAGGGACATGGCACCCTCAACAAGCTGAACATTGACTGCCCGTCTATCATTCGCTTCGGGCAAATGACCGAGGATGAGGTCTTCGTCTCCTACGATGCCGCTATCGAAGGAGTGACATTTATCAATCCTTCGCCAACCGATCCTTTAGTAACGCTGCGTTACTTCGGGCCGGGTGTTCATACCGACATGCCTAACGTAGGAGACCATTCTCGTTGAGTTTGGAGCCACGGATATGACAGTAATTGCCGCGAGAAGCCAAGACATAAAGGCGTTCCGCGGGAAGAAGGGATTCAGTGATGCGGCGGCAGCATTTTGAAAACAAGAACGACAGGATTCAAGACCAATTTAACCAGTTAAGGAAAAACTCCCCGGAAAGTTTGAAGACTCGCCTCAACCTCTCGTGGAGCAACTGGGGGTTCGGTCGGGAGACCCTTCAGGATTCCGCGGCACGCTTGCAGAAAGCAGAGGTTCCTTTCATCGAGTTGCACGGCAATCACTACGGGCCGGACCTTGGGTATAACGTTGACGAAACTCTAAAGATACTCAGTGATCATGACCTGCGAGTCTCCGGCGTCTGTGGAATGTTCTCCGCGGACAATGACCTGTCGAGCAATCGTGCGGTGTGCCGTCAGTCAGCAATCGATTATCTAAGGCGAGAGATTCCCTTTACCAGAGACGTCGGTGGATCATACCTCTTGGTGGTGCCGGGAGCCGTAGGAAGGCCAAAAGCGTATGACGACGTTGAATTCGATCGCTCCGCGGAGACCTTAGCAATCCATGCTGACTGGTTTGTAGAGCATGGTGTAAAGGCAGCAATCGAGCCGATCCGGGCCGCTGAAGTTAGTTTGGTCCACACCGTTGCCGATTCGAAACGGTACATCTCTGAGGTGGATCATCCCGGAGTAAAGCACATCAACGGCGACGTCTATCATATGCAGTCGGAAGAAAGTCATATCGGCGACGCCATTCTGGATGCCGGAGAGCAGCTAATCAACCTGCATTTCGCGGACAGCAACCGGAGCGCCCTGGGAGAAGGTTCGATCGACGTTTCCACCATCATTCGAGCCCTGTATCTAATCGGCTACAACTCGGAAGGGCATTTTGTGACATTCGAACCTCTCGGCCCCGGTGGCGATCCATATCCGGCTATGTATGGCAGGCCCAACAAAGCCAAACTCGATGCACTGGTCCACAACAGCATCCGCTATTTCCGCGAGTGCGAAGATCTAGTCTTATCCGAGTAAACCGGCAAGATTAGCAACAATGGGCTGCAGGCAACTACAGTTCGCGCTCCAGGAGAAGACCCACCGTGAAGACCTATTGCCTGTCCCTTGATCTGCAGAACGACCCGGATCTGATCGCGGAATACAGGAAATTTCATGAGCCGGGTACTATCTGGCCGGAAGTTGTGGAGAATATCAAGAGCCAGGAAATTATTAGCGAACAGATCTTCCTCTTAGGCAGCCGTATGGTTATGCTTCTCGAAACCACAGATGATTTCTCCTTCGAAGCGAAAGCTGCTGCCGATCAAGCAAACCCAAAAATGCAGGAATGGGAAGTTTTGATGTGGAAGTATCAGAAAGCTGTCCCTGAAGCACAGCCGGGAGAAAAGTGGGTGCTGATGGAGAAGATATTTGAAGTGCGCTAGGGGCTGATCGCAGGGCGCGCAACCACATGAAGAGGCAACCATCACCCGTTTCGGGTTGAAAGCACTAATCGAGGAAGACTGAATGACATTTTGCAACACGCTTGCGGCATGGGTGCCAGGGGTCACCGAAAGACTTATTTCGCTGTCTTCTTCTGATCTTCTCATCATTGTCTTGTACTTTGTCATGGTGCTGGGAATCGGAATTTACCTCAAGAGTTTTGCGAATACTTCCAGTGATTTCTTTATGGCAGGACGCGAGATGACCGCATGGGTCGCGGGTCTCAGCTTCCTCTCCGCGAACCTCGGCGCTCTAGAACTGATGGGATGGGCCGCGTCCACGTACCAATACGGAATTTTAGCGGCGCACTTCTATTGGATCGCGGCCTTCCCGTCCATGGTGTTCCTCGGATTGGTTATGATGCCGTTCTACTACATCTCCAAGACGCATTCTGTCCCCGGTTATCTTCAGCTTCGTTATAACGAAGCAACGCGGGCCTTGAGCGGCATTTCGTTTGCCCTCATGACGGTGCTGATGTCGGGCATCAATATGTATGCCATGGCAATCGTGATGAAGGTAGTTCTCGGATGGAATATCCATTTCAGCATTTGGGTGTCCTCACTCACGGTTGCGGTTTACGTTACGCTAGGGGGCCTCTATTCTGCGATCTTCAACGAAGTACTCCAGTTCTTCCTGATCTGGCTGGGCGTTCTGGTCGTTCCCATTCTTGGAATGGTTGAAGCTGGGGGATGGTCCGGCCTGGTGCAGAAGATTCATGACAGAGTTCACAGCGATGACTATGTCCATCTCTGGAGAACGTTAGGTACCTTTTCCGGAAACCCAATGGGCGTGCACTGGACCGGGATTCTTCTTGGACTGGGTGGGGTTATCGCATTTGGCTATTGGACTACGGACTTTCTTGTAGTCCAGCGAGCAATGGCTGCGAAAGATCTCAGGTCTGCGCAGTTCGCTCCCATCATCGCCTCCTACTTCAAGATGATTGTTCCTCTCATCGTCATCCTCCCCGGCCTATTAGGACTGGCCGTCCTCCCCTACCACTTGGTTCCGGAGAGCGCCGCAGGGCCTGGGATGCACAGTTATAACGAGGTACTTCCCCTTATGCTCGCGCGCTACTGCGGCCCAGGACTTTTGGGCCTGGGCGTCACCGCCCTCATCGCCGGATTTATGTCCGGAATGGCGGGAAACGTGAGCGCCTTTGCAACCGTATGGACGTACGACATCTACCAGCCCTACATACGCAAGCGGGCAACGGACGCGCACTATGTTTTGGTCGGTCGCTGGTGCACAATCCTGGGGGTCATCCTCAGTATCGGCACTGCCTACTTCGTAACTCAGTTCAAGAGCATCATGGACTACATGCAGGCGCTGGTGAGTTTTTTCATCGCTCCCCTGTTCGCTACGGTAATCATCGGCATGCTGTGGAAGAGGGCCACGCCAAAGGCAGGGTTCTGGGGCCTTCTCGCCGGAACCGTGTCCTCGATCGCAATGTATACGGCGGTGAAGATCCACCCGGCGTATCTCTCTGTAATTGCACTTTCGCCGAACGCGAAGGATATGGCGGAGAACCTCTACCGCGCACTTTGGTCCTGGATCATCTGCGTTGTAGTCACCATCGTCGTCAGTCTATTCACAACGCCAAAACCCGCCACCGAATTGACGGGTCTGGTCTATGGCTTCACAACGATTCCATCCGATAAAGCACTGCCGCTCTATAGAAGACCAATCTTCTGGGCCGGCGGCGTAGCAATCTTCTTCGCCGCCCTGCAGTGGATGTTCTGGTAAATTACGTGCCCAAGGGAAGGATACTTTGAGACGTTTCGGATTCAAACAGCTGACTTGCCTGCTTTGCGCAGCGATATGCCCTTTGGCGGTTCAGAGTCCGCTGCTCTGTCAGGCAACAGATGCGTCGACAACGACTCATCCGACGTATCTCGCCTTGCCGCTAGCTAGCGTCCAGGATACGGCCAGTCGTAAAACGCTCGATCGGTATGGCATTCCATTCGTCGAAGGAGCACTGCCCAGCCATCCGGATAGCGCGGCCAAGGTGAATGTCGGAGGCCGCGTAGAGCGAATATTTCTCCTTGGGATGACAGAATCCGCGCGACCCCAAGCCTGGTCCAACCCAAACGATTATTCGTTCAGGTACTTCATCGGGGATAATCTGGGCCAAATCCGCCTGAATTATGCTGACGGTTCCACGCAGGAGTTCCCTCTGATCCTGGGCGAAAGTGTGTGGTGGGGCGGGTCCTTCTATCGGAGTCCTAATCCCTTTCCGACCGATACGCACCTGCGGAGCGTGTTTGCACTCTCGATGCATCTCTACCCTGCGGCGCCGGTCGAAGATGGCAAGTATGTTGCGGTGATTGTGCCCAAAGCGACTGCATTGCAAAGCATCGAGATCGATAATTCCCCGGCAAAGAAAGGTTCGGTCGTCATCTCCGGCATTACGGTGGAGCGCGCGGAGGGGAGCGGCGAGATCGCAGGTGCAACCCCGCTCCCGCCAGGGAACCTCTCCCCGGAATTCGAGAAGTTCGCACAAGAGAAGGCGTTGCGTCCTGCCGGGGTGGACGAGAGCGACGCCCAACACCACCTCGACGCCTTACGGCACGCACTTTATTCAAGCGATGAAGAGTTCAAGGGGCCGGTTCCCGTGCAAGTACCGCATGGATACTCCGGGCCAGAGGTCTCCTTCACGGGAAACCTCTCCGCCAGCATTCTTCAGAACGCTTTCTCTGCGAATGTGCAGGACATGGTAGACAAGATCGATGAGGATGGAACCTATCACACCTCTACTCGTGGCGCGGTGTCCTGGGGAGTCGGAGAATTCGGGACCTATCGCAACGATGTCGGCCTGTACTACAAAGATGCCTGGTCCCGTGACCTGGGACGAAGCCTGCAGGAGCTGACCGAGCTGGGCTATGTGAACCAGGCTTCGCACACGGCAGATTATTCTCTGCGCCTGGCGCGCCTATGGGCCGAGAATCCTGCGCTCAAATACCATGGCGAGTCTGTCCCGCCACACTGGAGCCGCATCATCGGCAGACCCGATTCTTCGTTGCCTTTTGAGAACGACGGCCACGGCCTGATCTCGCTGTTTCTCTACAAGCTGTGGCTGCGGCTTCCCGATCGGGACGCATGGCTTCGTTCTCACTGGACGGATGTGAAGGCAGCCGGCGACTGGATTCCGTGGCAGTTCGATCATCCGGACTTATCGGGAGCGGCCAATGGAGTGCTTTACACCACTGGCGAATCTTCCGGAGGAAAGGGACATTCGGTTTATCCCGATTTCATTTGCATGACTGCGCTGGAAGGCCTGGCGCGAATGGCCGATTCGATCGGCGAAACCGAATCCGCGAAGTTATGGCGAGACCGCGCGGAGAAGATGCGGAAGGCAATTCCGGCTCAATACCTGATCACCGATCCAAAATATGGCCAAGTGTGGACGCTCGACTCCGCAGGCTGGGCGAACAAGGGCACTGTCCTGGGACCGCTGATCTCTCTCGCCGATTACAAGGGATTCGCACCGGAGGACGACGATCCAGCGTTGAGACCGGCCAACCAAGCAGCGTTTCAGCGGCTGATTGACACCTATCGGCCACTCGGGTTCTATGGGGAGGGGATGGGTTACGGCCAGGGTTTCGTGACTCAGGCAGCTCTCCTCCTCGATCGAATGAACGACGCTACACCCATGCTCGACTGGGCTGCCAAGGAGATCTACGATCCCCGCTTCGGTTCGTTTGTCGTGCCGGAGGGCGTTGTAATCGATCCAACCGGACAGTTCTGGTTCCGGACTGGCGATCTAGGCAATGGTGTGCAGGAAGCGGAGATCATCAAAGCCCTCCGCATCGTTATTGGCGTGGATGACACTCAGCCGGATCGCCTCCGCCTTTTCCCAAGAATGCCGTATAACTGGAGTGGAATAACGGTAGGGAAGTACCCCATCCTCTTCGAACGCCTCGGCAAAACTGATACTGCGCTTATAAATTACAAACTGGAACGCATCGATGCCCGGATGAACTTGAGTATCTCCTCCGACAAGGAGCTGGGGCCCGTCACAATTCGTCTGGGCCCATTCGCACACCAGCCCAACGCGTCCAGCGTTCGGTTCAACGGAAAGCTCCCTGCAAGTGCGTCGATTCAGCACAGCGGAGACTCCTGGTGGGTTAGATTCACTACCGCAATTGGGCCCACCGGAATTACACAATAATGGAGGTCACACGATGAGAGAAAAAGCCCACATGTTGCCCGTATGGTTCTTCATTGGAGTTCTACTGACGGTGTATGGAGTTATCATCTTGGCCACGGCGCTGGTGGACTTCTCAGAGCCAACCACTGTGGTGCTTGCGAAATATCATCCAGGGATCTTCGGAGGCATCCTCCTTTTGCTGATTGGAGGCTTTTACACTTTTTGGTTCCGGCCAGGGCGCCATAAAGGATAACTACAGACGAAGAGACGAGCCTATTATGACCATTCAAGGTGATCCATCATGTGCCGAATCGCTGTACCGAGTAGACCTATCCTGCGGCTGTTTGCGAGGTAACAATTGAACATAAGGGAAATTGCGCGTCGTGCACGAGTCTCACATTCAACGGTGTCCAGAGTAATTAATAATGTTGACACCGTAGATCGTAAGTTAGCTCGTCGTGTCCAGTCAGTTATCGATGAAGTCGGCTATCGGCCAAACTACCAGGCGCGAGCCTTGGCGCGCGGCAGAAGCCGCACAGTAGGTCTCATCGTCTCGGAACTTAGCGGCGGCAATCCATTCTTTTCTGAAATAATCCTTTATTTCGAGAGAGCGGCAGTAGAACAGGGCTATGAAGTGCTGGTCAGCTTCGCGGACACCGAGACTCACCCTGACCACGTCGCAACCTGTGCGGTTCGTATGCAGCAACGCCAGGTGGAGGGAATCGCAGTCCTTACCTTCGGAATGGAACAGCACCTCATTGGTTCGTCGATCGATATTCCTATGATCTATGCCGGGAACGACGGTGATCTTCCCGGCATCAAGAATGTTCGTACCAATTACCTCCCGGGCATGCGAGATGCGGTAAAGCATCTGGTAGATTTTGGCCACCAGCGAATTGGATATCTATGTGGCCAACTCAATTGGAGCAGCATGCGCACCCGATACGACGCGGTTCGAAAAGCAATCAAAGCGGCTGGCCTCACCCAGGAAAAGGACCTGTTTGTCGAGTGCCTTCATACCTGGGAGGGCGGAGCCGCCGGCATCTCAGATTTGCTCAATCTCCCCAAACCCCCTACCGCCGTTATGTGCTGTAACGATGTAGCGGCGATTGGGGCACTTAAGACTTTGAGCAACCGAGGATTGCAAGCTGGCCGCGACATCGCGTTGATCGGGTTCGACGATCTCACCATCTGTAGGTTCACACAACCGGCGCTGAGCACCATCCAGTTTTCGCCGAGTGAGATTGCACGCCTCGCTTTTCAAGCGCTTCTCGACGAGATCGAAGGAGGGAAGAAAGGACTAGTTTACGAATACAAGACTAAGTTCATTCTTCGCGAATCGACCTGCGCACCCAAGCCATAAGCTGCCTCAATTTTCAGTACTTAATAAGGTTATAGCAATGAGCACTTCGTCTAGTCGCCGCACATTCCTGAAGTCCTCTGGGCTTGCGGCTGCAGCAGTTATTGCAGGCACTTCAGAAGCAGTTTCAGAAGCTGCTCCGTCAAAGCAGCCCCAGATAGATGAGGCCGCAGCATCGAAAGCCCTCGCCGATCCCGTCTCCCTGGTCAATCTTCTTCAGGGCACGGACTCCACGCGCAGTTTCTCTCGAGGCAACACTCTCCCCATCGCTGCTCTTCCATTCGGAATGGCTCACTGGACGCTCCAATCCGCCGCCGATTCGACCTGGATGTTTCAGCCCGGCGAGCGGCGCATCCAGGGGTTTCGCTCGACCCATCAACTTAGTCCATGGCTGAACGACTACGGCCACGCGACCTTCCTTCCATTCTGTGGTGAGATCAATCCCGCACCGTCGGACCGAGCCACCTCCTATCGCCCCGAAGATGCCACGCTCGCTCCCCACTCCCTGCGTCTGCACCTGGCGCGCTTCGGTATCGACGCGGAGTTGATCCCAACGGAACGCTGCGCACTCATCACGGCTTCCTTTACTAATCCCGATGTTCCGGGTTTCCTCTTTGATATCCCGGGAGAACATCCTCCGGATATACGGCAGGACGCTGCTCGCCGCACCATCTCGTTCACTTCCACTGCGAACTCCGGCGGCGTTCCCAAAGGATTTGCCACTTACTATGTCCTCCAATTTGCGCAGCCCTGGCAGTCCTTCGAGACCAGGCAGCTAAAGAATCGCAGCGTCGGTCTAGTTCACTTTGCCTCCGGCGCCAAATCGCTCGACGTTCGCATCGCAACCTCCTTCATCTCCTTCGAGCAGGCGCAGCGCAATCTTGACCACGAACTCGGCACAACCTCTGCGCCCGCCCTTCGTCAACAGGGCAAGGACGTCTGGAACAAGCATCTTCTCTGCATCGAGATCGAAGGAGGCACGCTCAACCAGCAGAGAACCTTCTACTCCTGCCTCTATCGCACGCTGCTTTTCCCTCGCATCTGGCACGAACCCGACGCCACCGGCGCTATGCAACACTACAGTCCTTACACGGGCGCCATAACTCCCGGCGTCATGTATGCCGACCACGGATACTGGGACGTATACCGTGCCTGGTACCCGTTGATGACGATTCTGTTCCCGCAGCGTCTCGGCGAAATTCTGCAAGCCTGGGTGAACGCATACAAGGAAGGCGGTTGGCTCCCGCAGTTCCCCTGCCCTGGCTATCGCGCCTGCATGACTGGCAGCCTCATCGACTCAGTCTTCGGAGACGCCGCCGCGAAAGGGATCGGCGGCTTCGATCTCGCCACTGCATACGAAGGCCTAAGAAAACACGCCACGCAGCCAGGAAATCCAGACGCCGGCTATGGCCGTCGCGGCATCGAGGACTATCTCCAATACAAATACTGTCCCGCAGATCGCATAAAACAATCCGCCGCCGAGACAGTGGATGCAGCCTACGGAGACTTCTGCATCGCGCAAGTCGCAAAGGCCCTCGGCCACGATGCCGACTACCAGATGTTCATGCAGCGTTCCGAAAACTGGCGCCAGCTCTTCGACCCGAAGACCGGCTTCATTCGCGGGAAGAAGGCCGACGGCTCATGGCTCGAGCCCTTCGACCCAGTCACCTGGGGCGACCCGTACGTCGAAGGCTCCGCGTGGCAGCATCGCTGGGACGTGCCGCACAACTTCCCCGCCTTGATGGACGGCCTCGGCGGAAAAGAGAAGACCGTCGCCGCACTCGAACAGATGTTGACCATGCCGCCCGACTTCAACGTCGGAGTCTATGGACAGGAAATCCACGAGATGTCGGAGATGGCCGCCGTCCCCTTCGGCCAGTACGCCCAAAGCAATCAGCCTGTCCATCACGTCCTCTATCTCTTCGCAGCCGCGGGCCGCCCCGACCGAACGCGCTTCTGGGTGAACAAAGTAATGCAGGAGCTTTACACGCCCCAAACATTCCCCGGCGATGAAGACACCGGCTCCATGGCCGCATGGTTCATCTTCAGCAGTCTCGGTTTTTATCCGGTCTGTCCCGGCAAACCGGATTACACCCTCGGCTGCTGTCTCTTTCCCCGCGCCACACTCCACCAGCCCAACGGCAAGACCCTTCTAATCGAAGCCTCGACCATCGCCTCAAAGGGTTTAGTTGAATTGAATGGAAGAGAGCTCAAAGATCCAAACATCTCACATTCATTAATTCTCGCGGGCGGTCATCTGCGCTTCAGCTAGCCGACAGAGCCATCCTTCACTGTCACGACGCAACCGGAGAACTCTCATGTTGACTCGACGCGACGTCATAAGAACCACCGCTGTCGCCGGAGTCGCGCTCGCCGCATCGCCCAGAGCAGTAGCTCATTCAGCCGTGTTCGCGAGCACTTCGGCAAACTCGCGCCAGGCGGACTTGGCCAAACAGATTCTCGCCGATCAAAACCTGCGCGAAGTACTTCGCATGGCGCGCGACCTGCTGAGCAGCGGTCTCAACGCAGGCAGCCACTATCAGGCTACCTGGATTCGCGACATGAACACCTTCATCCAGGTGGCCCTTGGGGTGAACCCTCCACAGCGCTTCCGCGAAGCGTTGCTTATCTTCTTCAAGTTCCAGGGACCACAAGGCGATATCGTCGATCTCTACTGGCCTCGCGACCCAGCGAAGACAGGGCAAGATCGCTATCGGACCAGTCCGCTTGCTCCCGGTTTAATTGCTGACAAGAACACCGTTGAGATCGATCAGGAATCATCGCTCGTACAAGCGGTCTTCAAGTACGTCACGGCTACGCAGGATGCGACCATCCTTGAGGAGCGCATCGCGGACATCACCGTCCGCGAACGTCTCGGCCAGGCTCTGCAATATTTGCTGACCGAGCGCTTCGACCGCGAGCACGGCCTCGTCTGGAGCGCGACCAGAGCTGACTGGGGCGATGTTCAACCTGAATCGCCCCGCGGTGTGCTGATGGACGCCAGTTCGCACCGTGCCCTCTGCATCTACGATAACGCGATGCTGGTAATCGCGATCGACGATTACATCAAGCTCCCAGGCGGCAACGCGCGCGAAACGGCTCATTGGAAGACCATACGTGACGGGCTCAAACAAAACATCCGAAAACATCTTTGGGATGCAAAGAGGCAGAAGTTCATTCCTCACGTCTATCTCGCCGGCTCGCCGTTCCCTCAGGACTTCGATGAGAACGCAATTTTTTATCACGGAGGTACTGCCGTAGCCATCGAAGCCGGACTGCTTACACGGCAGGAAGTGCTGCGCTCGTTGGACCACATGGACGCGAATGTGCGGGCAGCCGGGGCTGCCTCCATCGGGCTCACGCTCTACCCGGCTTACCCTCAAGGCTTTTTCAAAAACCCGCAAATGCGCGACCCCTACAGCTATCAGAATGGCGGCGACTGGTGCTGGTTTGGAGGCCGCATGATCCAGCAGCTGGTCCGCCTCGGCTTTATTGCGGAGGCCTATCGCGACCTCCAACCCATGGTGGAGCGCGTCGTACGCACCGGCGGCTTTCACGAGTGGTGGACGCGCGACAATCAGCCGCGTGGCTCAGGCGACTTCCGCGGTTCGGCCGGCGTTCTGGGACATGCCATTCAAATGCTCCAGGCCTGGGCAGAACTTCATGGCCAGGCGTAGAAGGGCCAACCGAATTCTGCTCAGAGGTGCCCTTTGAATTTAGTAACCCGAAGCTTA
The DNA here is from genome assembly GCA_963744125.1 of uncultured Acidobacteriaceae bacterium. Taxonomy (GTDB): domain Bacteria; phylum Acidobacteriota; class Terriglobia; order Terriglobales; family Acidobacteriaceae; genus Edaphobacter. The sequence goes on from CAVUSG010000001.1 coordinate 685,516, forward strand.
GTAACGCGACGATCAGTCCTGCAAGGATGCATGGCCATCGGTGCGACCGCGGCGCTGCCTAAGTCGTTCGCCGCGCTCACGCTCGATCTCTCCGCAGGCCGGCCCAATCCCTCCGACCGCCGTTTCTCGAGCCCGGCCATCGAGGCTGTCATCGTCCGCATGAAGCAGCAGACCGCCGACCCCATGCTCAGCATGATGTTCGAACGATGCTTCCCCAACACCCTCGACACCACCGTCTTTCCGGAGACGCTCGAAGGCAAGCCGGACACATTCGTCATCACGGGCGACATCAACGCCATGTGGCTGCGCGATTCCTCAGCGCAGGTGTGGCCATATCTTCAATTCGCCACGAAGGACCCCCGTCTCGCAGCACTCCTCGAAGGCGTCATCCGGCGTCACGCTCGCATGGTTCTCATCGATCCCTATGCCAACGCGTTCACTCGCACCACGTCCGATCCTCCCTTGAAATGGGCCGTCGACGATGCCACCCATATGGCCCCGGGCGTCGCGGAGCGCAAATGGGAGCTCGACTCTCTCTGTCACGTCGTGCGACTTGCCTATGGCTATTGGCGAACCACCGGAAGCACCGCCCCCTTTGACGCCCAGTGGAAAGCTGCGGCCTGGGCCATCGTCCGCACTTTTCAGGAGCAGCAACGCCTCACCGGCCCCGGCCCATACTCCTTCAAGCGCAAAACGCAAGCCCCCACAGACACCCTTCCCCTCAACGGCTATGGCAATCCCGCGCGGCCCGTCGGCATGATCTTCTCCATGTTCCGCCCGTCCGACGATGCCTGTATCTATCCGCTGTTCGTGCCCGCAAATCATTTTGCCGTTCAAACCTTGATCAAGCTCCGCAAGATGGCCGTCGATCTCTTCTCCGACCCCAGCCTCGCCGCTGCCTGCAACGAAATCCTCACCAGGCTTCAGCCCGCCCTCGCACAATACGGAATGGTTCAGCATCCCACCTTCGGCAAGATATGGGCGTATGAGGTTGACGGCTACGGAAACGCGCTGATGATGGATGATGCAGGCACACCCAGCCTGCTCAGTCTTCCTTATCTGGATTCCTGCGATACCAACGATCCCACCTACCAGCGCACGCGCCGTTTCGCGCACAGCACCGATAACCCCTACTTCGTCAAGGGAACCGCGGCAGAAGGAGTCGGCAGCCCGCACGCAGGCCGCAACTCTGTCTGGCCGCTTTCAATCATTACGCGAGCGCTAACCTCCACAGACGACCGCGAGATCCTCCAGTGCCTCCAATGGCTCCGCGACACCACTGCCGGAACTGGGTTCATGCATGAGTCGTTCAACCAGAACGACCCATCGAAATTTACCCGCGCATGGTTTGCCTGGGCAAACACTCTCTTCGGCGAACTACTCCTCAAACTCGCAGATCAAAAGCCTTCGCTGTTGAAACAACGTTATGGAAATTCCTAAGCCATAACCGAAGGCCGCACATCCTGACTGGGAAACACATGCCCTCAGCCCTTTCTAACCGAAGATCGATACATTCCGGGCGGCTCACCGAGCTCAATGAGTGCATTGCCCTGATATCGCCAACTGAAGAACTACTTCAGGTTTGTGCGTCAGTTGAGAGGCGATCCATCGCTGCCTTCTGACCATCTCTTGCCGTTCCGCCGCCCACCGTCAAGAACCCGATCACGGTAGAGAGCAGGTGAGAAATGACCATCACATCCACTTTATGCAAACCGCGTGTACTTCCATAAGGCCCACCCACCGGCCCCCAGAAATAGCAGCATCACTCCGATCAGCATCGTTGCATAACTATAGTTGATGGCTAATGGAGGTCGCCTTGCGTAAATAGCAAACCGGACAAAGACCCCCAGAGCACCCGCAAGAATCACATAATCCCACCAGTGGCGCTTATGACCGTGGCTGGACGCCGGTTCCTCACCATTCTGCGCTGCAATGGTTTGATTCAGGTCCATGCTGTATCGAGTGCATTCCCGCGTGATGGTTTGAATGCAAGAGGCGCGTTCACCAGGAGGCGCAGCAGCCGTACTGATTGCAAGAGCACCTAGAATCATCAGCGCCGATGCGGAAAAGATAATGACCTGGGTGGATCGGCTAAAGTGAATAAATTCTCCGAACACGAGAGCACCCCAGATCAGCCCCCAGAGCTGATTGGTGTTTGAGAGTGGGATGGCTCGGCTGATGCCTACATATTTGGTTCCGTACTGCTGGAAGAGATCACCAATGACCCAGCAGAAGCCTCCCAGAAAGAGCCATAAAGTGGAAGACTTGATTGCCTTCAATTGGACTAACGTCGAACTGCCGCCATCGTGCAGTGTGAACGCAAGGGTCACAATTATTGCCAATTCGCCGAGTGTAAAAATAGTGACGAATGAGAGCGGGTTGAGGCCCGAAAGATATGCCTTCCGATAGGGTATATACATTGTGCCCAATAGAAGGCCCGCACCGAGCGCAGCGCCTACGCCCGAGTAGACACGATGCGCTGAGATGACGCCGGAACCCGCTGAAGCAAACGAAAGAGCAACCGCCCCAACCATAATGGCTATCGCTCCGCCTAGAACACTTATCCAGGTTTTGGCTCCTGCCCCACGCAATTCTCCAAACAACAACCATCCCCAAAAGAGCCCCACCAGGGAGTTAATGTTCCAGAGAGGAAAAGCGATTGCCAGGCCGACGTCACGTACAGCAACAATCGTTAGCGTATTTGCTACAGCCCAGATGCCGCCAGCGAGTACCGCCCAAACCATAAGATGGGGCTTTTGCTTTAGGTCGTACATCACATACGATGTGCCTTTAAGAAGCGTGGGTACTGTCCATCGCGCGAAAAAGACTCCAACAATCATGCATAGCGAGATCACAACTGGAGAAAAGCCAGTGTTTACCAGCTTCGTGGGAGCTTCCGCCCCTCCCAACCATGTTGAGGCGGCGATCGCGCAAAAGACACCGAGCCCGTGCATGGGTCGCATAGCTGGAACAGGTGTGGTCGTGGTCAAGTGGCACCTAGCGTCACGATCGTGGCGATCGGATTATCAGATGGCTTATAGAAGGCGTCGTGCCGATGGACGAGATCGCAGAATTGCGCAATCAGTCGCCTAGGGTTCTGCCATCGATTGCTCCTCACATACTGAGACGGGGCAAATCTACGCCGGAGCGTTAAACGGTGTCAAGTTGTGCCTCGCCAAAATGTCATCTGCACAAATTCTTAAGTCCACGGGAGGTTAAAGACGAGGTCTTTCCCGAGCGTGTCCAGCGCTTTCCGATTGTCGGGATCGATCCGTACTGGAAACGCGCTTTTCGTCCGTAACTTCCGGATCGTCGGCAAACCAGAAGTGATCCGCCACAAGCTCAGTTGACGATAAATCGCCGATGCACTCATCGAGAACCGATTAGTACCGATAGGTTGGCTTCTGGGAAGTTATCGTCGCCGCAGGTGGAGGATCTGCTTTTGTCTTTGCCGTTGCCTGTTCTTAGCTCCCATTACTGATTCACAAGACCCCCGTGGCCCCCCACCCACAAACCCCAGTATTCACGCCCCAATCCCGCGCCCCCAAACTATTTTTCACGCTTTTACTGAGCAAAATCGCATGTCAAGCCCCCAAACTCACCAAAAAGCCAATAACCCAAGCCCCATCAACAAGATAAAACTTTCGCCAAAGTGGTTTTTAGTTATGGCCAATCCGGTAAAATAGAACTAGAGAACAAACAAGAGAAGGCCCGGCCACAAGCCGGGCCTAACTCTTTTGTTTGGAGGAATTTACCCGTAACCCCAATAGATAGACGAATTTGACGACACTAAATTACGCATCTATTGCAAACAAGCAACTTAGCAAGGGTAACCCCCCAGGGGGGGTACCCCCCAATAAAGTCACGAAAGGAGAAACCCGACGCAGCTACGAAATTCCGCCAATCGACACGTGCTTTGTCTCGAGGAACGCTTCCAGGCCTTCCGTCCCCAACTCTCGTCCCCAGCCGCTTTGCTTGACCCCTCCGAACGGGCAGGTACTTACGGTGGGAGCGCCATCGTTGATGCCCAGCGTCCCCGCCTCGATCTGCTCGCTTAAGCGGAACATGCGAGCCATGTCGCTCGTCATCGCATAGGCGCTGAGGCCGTAGCTCGAATCGTTCGCCCGGCGAATTGCCTCCGCCTCGGTATCGAAGCTCATGATGGGAGCCACGGGTGCGAACGTCTCCTCGCACATGCAGAGCGCACCGTCGGAGACGTCCTCGATCACTGTTGGTTGCAGGAAGAACCCAGGCACATCCTTCACTCGCGAACCGCCGACAGCAACGCGAGCGCCTCGCTTCACCGCATCATCGATCTGCGCGAGCGCACCAACGAGAGCCGCCTTGTTGATCACCGGGCCTACATCGACCCCGGGCTCAAGGCCTGGTCCGGTCTTAAGTTCCGCGACCTTCGCACAGAAGAGCTCAACGAATCGTCGATAGATACTCTTCTGGACGTAAATACGGTTCGCTGCGATGCACGACTGGCCGGTGTTGCGGAACTTCGCAATGATGGTCTGCTGCACAGCCAAATCCAGGTCGCAGTCCTCGAAGACCAGCACCGGAGCCAGTCCGCCCAGTTCCAGGCTAAGCGGCTTGATATTCGCTGCCGCCTTTTCGATCAATAATCGGCCCACCTGGGTGGATCCCGTAAAGCTGATCTTGCGGCACACAGGATTGCGCAGGAACTCATCAGAGATCATCGCCGAATCGCCAATGACCATCTGGAACACACCGGATGGCACGTCCGCCTGCTCCATACACTCTGCAAGAAGAACAGAGGACAGTGGCGTCTGGCTGGAAGGTTTGAGGATGACCGGACATCCAGCAGCCATTGCAGGAGCCACCTTGCGCACCGCTAACACCAAGGGAAAGTTCCACGGCGCGATGGCTCCAACCACGCCAATCGGTGTCTTGACGACGAAATGCCGCTTGCCAGAGACCTGGTTCGGAATGCTCCGGCCGTATACTCTGCGTGCCTCTTCAGCAAACCAGCGGAGATGGTCCGCAGTCATCGACACCTCGCCCTCACTCTGGGCCAGCGGCTTGCCATTCTCCATGGTGATGGCTCGCGCAATCTCTGCGCGGCGGCCCAGCAGCAAATCAGCGACGCGATGGAGTACCGCACCACGCTCCAAAGCAGTCTTCGCACGCCATGGCGCGAAAGCAGCCTCCGCGGCTCGCAAAGCATCCGCCAGGTGCGAATGATCGATCTTTGAAACCTTCGCGAAAGGTCGCGCCGTTGCCGGATCGATCACCTCCAGCTCGTCTTCCGTATTGACCCACTTGCCCTCTATGAAAGAGCTATGCGCGCTTATTGCTGTGTCGACCAAGGGTACCTTCTCCACAAAAACCTGAGACTGCGTCATTTACTTCACCCACTGCGGGACAAATTTTCCCGACTGCACTTGAACTTCGATCGTCTCTCGAGCGCCAAGTACATGCATCCGCGCCAGGCGCTCCGCTTCTTCGGCAACGTTATTCTCAATGGCATTGATAATTTCGGTGTGTTCCGCATAGATAACCGATGGTTCACGAAATGCGCGAACGATCATCCCCAACACTCGATAGGTCCTCGAAAGCCGCAGAAGCGTGTCATTGCGAGTCATCTCGGTGATGCGCAGGTGAAAGCTGCGATCCAGCGAAGCCGTCTCCGACTTGCCCGCTCGCGCCAGTTTGTAGATGCGTTCCGCCATATCTTTCAACTCGGATATGTCGGATCTGCTCGCAGTGCTGCAGGCCAATCGAGCAGACAGGCCTTCCATCACCTCGCGCACCATGTAAGCTTCGCAGATTCGTGCTCCATCGAGATTCTCAACAAACACGCCGAGATGATCGACGGATTCCACCAGTCCAAGCCACTGCAATTCGAGCAGCGCCTCGCGAACGGTTCCTTGCGCTACTCCCAATTCGCGCGCCAGGCTCTGTTGGCTCAGACGCTCGCCCGGCTTGCTCTCGCCGGAGAGAATTCTTCGCTGAATCTCGTCGCGCACCTCATTCCGCACGACGCGCGGCTTCCCATTGCCCCGCGACAACTTGATCGGTCCCGATTCAATCCGCTTGGATTTCATCCGCTCCCTTTCTAATTGATTGCAACTTATCACATGTATTCAGGGGCCCGTTTCAGCATCTCATGGCAGTCCGAATCACTCATGCCACTCCGCGCCCACCAACTGGCTAAACCGCCGCAACATAGCTCCCGTGACGGCCAAAATGCACCGTCACATGGTGCGGCATGCCCGCATGAATCAACCTGTCAAACCTCTCCGGCACGCCCCCGCCGTCCACTTCGACGAGCAGGCTATTGCCCGTCACCTCGCCGCCGCGGCGCAACGCTCTGGCCTTCAAATGCGGTCAGATGATAGCGGCCATCGCAAGACCATATTCGCGAAATCGTTACCGGAGACCCGAACCTCAGGCCGCCATCCACAACAAACGGCCTCGCTCCATTGAAGTGGCTTCCCAGCGACGGCCCGCCTTCGCTGCCAACCGCCTCGCACATGTCCAGGGGAGCCATCCCGGGATGCCAGAAGAAGATGCTGTCCGCATCATGCTCCAGCCAATCCGACAAGAAACCCGGCCCGATCCCTGAGAGCCGCCCCACCAGTCCGCCAATCGCCCCATCGACATCGCCCTCAATCGAAACCGCCTGTCCCTCCGCAGTCAGGCGAGATACGGCAAAATACGGCCATTGGCCCACCATGTTAGGTAGGTCGGGCCAGCACTGCAGGGTCAGCGCTTGCAGACTCATCTCGCGCATCACGTCTCGCATGCCGAGATAGTAGCGCGAGCTCACCGCCAGCAGATCATCCGGCGCAATGGTCTGATCGTCAGTTTGCCGCAGGCCCAGGGCCTGCACCCGCTCCAGATCGGCCTTGACCTCGCTCTCGGGAATCGCCTGCACGCGCTCGATGAACTGCGGCAGGCTCAGAGCCTGCAGTTGCAAGCCAAACGTCTTGCGCATCAGGAACGGATTGACCGCCAGATCAATGAACCCCGGAGCATGAGCCCCAATCATGCCCAGCTTCGCCCGCCGCAACTGGTGCACAGCGCTGGTCAGATTAATGGCCCTTCGCAACTCCTCCTGCGAATCCTCCGGAGCGCCATAGACAAATTCAAAGCTGTGGTTGGCCTGCCGGAAAATCGATGCCCAAAGGTGCTGCCCCACCAGCGAGCAGGAACTCACTTTTCCATCGCCCGGTCGCTCCGGGGTTGCCCACAGAATGATCGGGTCCTGCCACCGCTGGCTCACCGTCAGCGCAAACTGGCCGTCCGCCAGAGAAGGCTGAATCACCAGCAGCGCGCTGCATTGCTCTCGCTCGATCGCATCCAGCGCTGCGTTCACCGTCTCATCGTCCAGCACCAAATCGTCCGCGCCAACGCAGGTAAAGCCGGCATCAGCAAGCGACTTGCGGCAGCGCTCGCGAATCGAGGCGTTCCATTCCTGGTCGAATCCCGGGCGCTTTCTTCCGAACACCAGAACGCCGACCTTGTTGTTCGCCGCCTGGCCCATCACATCTATCATCGCGAATCCACTCCTGTCTTTATGTCTGCCGCTGGCAATTCGGCGATGTGCCTGTCCAACTCTCCAACCAGCGGTCGTAAATAGTTACAAAATTCCTGGGACACCGGAATCGGCCCATCGCGCAGCCAGCCAGCCGGTATGTGACGCTCGATCCCTGCGGCCTCGCCCAGAGGAACCAGGCGACACCCCGCACCGCTCTCTCCGCCCAGCGGCAGAAGGGCCGCCATCACGCCGCTTTTCCCCGCGGCCAAAGCCTGCACTGCAATCCGTCCAACCAGCGCCGCATCCGCCCTATCCTGCTCGGAGACCAGCGCCATCGATGCCCTGGCCAGCAGTCCCGGCTTCTCGCTCCGGCAGCGGATTCCCAGCGACCTGCTGACCACTCCAGCCAGGTGCTGCGCCACGCCCCCGGTCATCGGACGCTTCAGCGGATCGCTCTGTGCAGCGTCCGTCACCTCGTACACCATACTTCCGTCCTTGTTGCGAATGCCTTCTGCGACCACCACAACGGCCCAGTCGTTCCGGCGGACAACCGCATCGAGTGCCGTCAGGAAATCGTCCGTCGAAAACGGAATCTCAGGCACGTAGACCAGGTGAGGCGCATCTCCCTCTTCCACGCGCGCCAACACGGTAGCCGCGGAAAGCCAGCCCACGCTCCGTCCCATCGTCTCCAGAATCGTCACCGGCTGTGGCAGGGACCGCACATCTGCTCCCAACTCCCTCGTCGATGCCGCCAGGTAGCGTGCCGCGCTCGCATATCCCGGGCACCGGTCCGTCGCCGCAATGTCGTTGTCCACCGTCTTGGGAACGCCCACCACCTGGACGTCCAAACCCGCCGACCTGCAGGCGTCACTTATGATCGCGGCGCCGCGCATCGTGCCGTTGCCGCCCACAAACAGCAGATACCCCACATCGTGCCCTCGTAGCGTCTCAACCAGTCTGTCGAGTTCATCGTCGGCGGGGCGGTAGCGCGAGGAACCCAGCGCTGCACCCGGCGTCTGCCGCAGCATCTCCAGATCGGCCGGGGTCATTTCAGTCATGTCCGCAATATCGGAGCGAATCAGCCCCCTAACGCCGAACCGGGCCCCAAGAATCTTCGCGACGGATGGCTGCCGCTGCGCCTCGGCGATGATTCCTGCAAGACTTGCATTGAAGACTGCCGTAGGACCGCCACCTTGCACAATCATCAGGTTGGTTCGCGGCATCGGTCCCCTTGGCATGCTGATCGGCAGCTTATAATCGATTGCGAACGATTGTCAAGCATACCATCCACTCACACCTCATAGCGGGAGCCAAACGCCTTGCCCCTGCCGCCGAAACCGTTATTTGTGACTCAGTGTCACCCGATGCGGCCAGAATCCCTCCTGCTACCACCACGGCCATTCCCACCCCGAGGCGGCCAACCATAACTGGTCAGTAACCGCCCTACTGTCGCCCTTTCTATCGCAGGAACATTTAGGCCTCATCCTGCGTATTAGAAGTACACGCAAAAACCACCGCCCAGGCGGATCGGACCATAGCAGTTTTTGACAACCCAACCTCGAGTCATTCCCTATAAGCCTAAATTTATGAATACTTTGCGGTCTAAAACCCCATTTTATAAGACTTTTTTGACTCCTGCACCCCGAAGTCCGGACTTAAAGTATTTACTTTGAATACTTTGCACAATTTGATGGGGGAGGGGGGTACCATGCCCACCTCGTTTTAAGCGCCCTTACCCTGGCTGCAATCCAGGACACCCCCTCCTGCCACAGTCAGCCCGCAACGGCCGCCTCAAACGTGCGATAGCGACGCGCCAGTACAAACAAGATTATTGTCCCCAGCAGCGGCATGAATGCCACCATCAGAAACACCGGCGTGTACGACACATGGTCGACCAACATCCCAGTCAGCAAAGGGAAGAGCAGTCCACTCAGTCCTCCGGCAACACCGGTCAAGCCGGTCGCTCGCCCAACCTTGTGGTCGGGAAACAGGTCCGTAATCGCTCCATACATATTGGCGGAGAGAAAGTTGTCTGCGGCAACCGCGATCCCGATCATCGCCAGCGCCATGGCTTTGCCCGTCGCATAAGGCACGCAGAAGCTCGTAATGCAAAGCAGGCTGCTGCCGTACATCAGGATCTTTCGCGTCGTGGGGACGGGCACCCCTCGCCGCAACAGAACGCCCGCAGCCCAGCCTCCGACGACTCCGCCGGCGTCGCCCATGAAGAATGGAATCCAGGCGAGCCCGCCGATCTGCAGCAGCGACATGTGCCGCACGCTATAGAGATAACTCGGAATCCAGTACCAGTAGAACTGGATCACCGGCCCGATAAAAAATCGGCACATCATCACAGCCCAGCTTGAGGAATCGCTCAACATGGACCGCAGTGATTCAGGAGCATGGCTCACCTCCGGACCTGATCCCGGACCCGGTTCCTGGCGATAGGCCCACCACCACAACGGCAGCCACAAGATTCCGCATAGCGCCGGCACTACGAACGCTGCGCGAAATCCATAGTGGTGGAGCAGAAATACAATCAGCGGAGGAGCCACCGTCGCGCCAACCATGCTGCCACTGTTAAAGATTCCGAGTGCCAGCGTGCGCTCCGTCCTTGAAAAGAGCCGCGTGACCGTCTTAACACCGCCCGAAAAGTTTCCGCACTCGCCGGTCCCCATCCAAAAGCGCATCAATCCGAACTGGACGCCGGTTCGAGCCAGAAATTGCGCGCCAGTCGCCGACGACCACCAGAACACGGCAAGTGCAAGACCGATCCGGGCTCCCAATCGGTCCATGATTGCGCCCATCGGAATCTCGCCGGACATCATTCCGAACTGGAAGGCCGAAACAATACGGCCATATTGCGTGTTGGAGAGATGGAAGCTGGCACGAATGACGGGTGCCAGCACCGACAGCGTCTGCCGATCGATGAAATTGATGACGGTGATGAGGAACAGCAGCGCCAGAATCACCCAGCGCCGCCGGCTCATTCGGGGGCTGGGAACCAGCATCCTTGTATCGTCGCCCAAACTCAACCCTTCCTCGCTACGGATCAACGCTACCAGCTAGTGAGAGAGCAGAGTCAAGCCCGCATGCTCTTCGCTTCATGCCATGGATGTGCCAACCGCAAGACCTGGTTTACGTTCTCGATATTCCGTGCTCCGACGGAATTCATCCACTCTTCCAGTGCAGCAGCGCCCTTTTCCACATACACGGGAACGCCGTCCTGCCACGTCGCGCGACCTCCCAGAACTCCATGGAAGTGGACTCCGGCTTCGGCAGCCAACTCAAGCGTCTCAACAAATACAGGGCTGCTGACTCCGGCCGAAAGATACACAATCGGACGTGCCGTAGTATTGGCGGCCTCGCACAATAACTTCTTAGCCTCGTCTCTCGTATAAAGCGCGTTGCCTTTGAACGCCGCGGTCCCTTCAACGTAAGCCATCTGTATGGGAACGTCGACTTTGAGTACGTCCGCTACGTACCGGTCGCGAGTGAACTCTTCCATCGACTTGATCACAATCTCGGCTTTGCGCTTCGCATATTCAGGCCCTGACTCGTCTTCTCCATGCACGCTGTAGCCAAGAAACTCGAGAAAGAAAGGTATATCGAGCGATTGGCACTCAGCCCCCACGCGTTCCACCCAGGCACGTTTTTCATCGTTAACCCACTCCTTCTCAAAGGGAGTGTAGTAGACAAGAATCTTCACCGCATCGGCGCCTGCCTCCTTCAAACGCAATGCTGACCAGCCTTCCGAAAGCGTTGGAAGTCGCTCCGGCTTATCGGGACTGTATCCTGCCTTCTCGTATGCCAGCAGAAGACCTTTGCCATTAATATTCCTGGTCGCTTTCAAGCCGTATTGCACATCGAGCAGAATCGACGATGCATGCCTGGTCAAGGTTCGTGCGACGATCTCCTTGAACTCCGACATCATTTCCGCGGGCGGTTTCCGACCTCCAAGCGCCTTGGCGAGCATTTGCTCCAGTAATCCTCGCTGGTCCATCGCAGCCGCAGCGATGATTCCGCGCTCATTTGAAACAGCGTCCAGTCCAGCCGCCTTGCCTGCGGACAACTTCATCGACATTAGGTTTGAGTCCTCTCACTCTTTAGATTCTGCTCACCAAAACTATATTGGCTTTAGAAAACACAGTCAATCGATTGAAAACGATTGACATCAATATTAAATTTTTAGTAGGAATTATGCAGATCGAACCTAAGGATGAAAATGAGAAAGTCGGTCGTACGCGAGAACCGCCCCGGTTCAACGTTGGAATCCTTTTCCATCGGCGTGGACCTGGGGGGAACTAATCTTCGGGTAGCCGCCTACCGCGAGCAAACTGGCATCGTCGATTCAATCCTGCTGCCAACACGCCTGTCGTTCGGGCGCGATCAGGTAGTGCGGGATATGTGCGACGCCATCCGGACGCTAACTGAGCGGAACGAGGGCACACTCATTGGCATCGGGATTGGCTCGCCAGGGCCTCTCGAACTTCCAGAGGGGATCTTGCGCAACCCGCCTAACCTTCCGGGCTGGGATGGCTTCCACCTTCGTGCAGCGATCGAGTCAGAACTCGGCCAGCCGGTTGCATTGGAGAGCGATGCCAACGTTGCCGCATTCGCTGAGTGGAAGCTGGGGGCGGGGGTGAAGTATGGCATCGACAATCTGTGCGTTTTGACGCTTGGCACGGGCGTAGGCAGTGGGCTCATTCTCAATGGGGCCGTCTGGGGCGGCTTCAACGGCATGGGAGGTGAAGCTGGTCACATCATCGTGAAGGAAGCTGGCGCACCATGCGGATGCGGTGGCTGTGGGTGCCTGGAGCAGTATGCCTCTGCGACGGCGGTCGTCCGCATGGCCAGTGAGCGCCTTGTCGAACCGGCTCCGGATAATGCCCACGAGTTGGCCTTGCTCGCGCGAAGCGGCAATCAGCAGGCCCAGGAGGTTTTCGATACAGTAGGTTACTCGCTGGCGATTGCTCTTACGGCCCTCATCAACACATTGAACCTGCCACTCTATCTCCTCGGTGGCGGAGTGTGCGAAGCTTGGGATCTGTTTGCCCCAACTATGTTTCAACATCTCCACTCTCGCAGCTACGTCTACAGACTCACGGAGCCTTCAGTGATTGCACCTGGACGGCTCGAAGCGAACAAGACCTATATCCTGCCTGCCCAACTTGGCCCAACAGCTGGTCTGCTCGGCGCGTGCTTGTTGGGCCTCGAGGTATCTTCCCCGATCGAGTCCACGAAGGAGTGCTCGTTTGTCGGTTAATCGGCGTTCAAATTTCAATCTAATCAGCGCGTGAGTGAATGTAGACGGAGTGTGTCGAAATGCAGGTTTCTACATCGGTAAGTAGCCGGTCGGCGGAGAGCAGCAAGGGAGTGGCGGTGTTTCCGACAGGGCAGATGACCCTGTTCGTGCTGGTGACGGTGCTGTTTTTTCTGTGGGGGATGTCGAATAACCTGACCGACATTCTGGTGCGGCAGTTTCAGAAGTCGTTCCAACTTTCGCAGTTCAGCGCGCAACTGGTCCAGACGGCGAACTTTCTGGGTTATTTCTGCATGGCGATTCCTGCTGCGCTGGTGATGCGCCGGTGGGGATACAAGGCCGGGATGATCATGGGCCTGTGCTTTTTCGGCTGCGGCATGGTGCTGTTCTGGCCGGCAGCGGTAAGCGGTTCGTATGTGCCGTTCCTGGTGGCGCTGTTCACGGTGGGGTGCGGAGCGTCGGTGCTGGAGACGGCGGCGAACCCGTTTATGGCGCAGTTTGGGCCGGCGGAGACAAGTGAGCGGCGGCTGAACTTTGCGCAGTCGTTCAACCCGCCGGGGACCATTGTCGGCGTCATTATTGGCGCTCGGTTCATCTTTTCAGGCATTGAGAAGACGCCGGCGGAGGTGGCGGCGATGCAGGCCGCGGGGACCTATGCGCCCTATCTGCATTCGGAGATCATGCGCGTGGTGCCGACGTACCTGGCGTTGGGCTCGGTGGTGCTGCTATTTGCGCTGTTGTTGTCGCGGATGAAGTTTCCCTCGATGCACTCGGAGCATGAGGGTGAGGTGGGAGACCATGGGAGTTTTGGCGCGCTGTTGCACTATCCGCATCTGCTATTTGCGGTGGTGGCGAACTTCTGCAACGTGGGTGCACAGATTTCGACGTGGAGCAGCCTGATTCTGTATATGAAGCAGTACACGAATGTGAGCGAGCGGACAGCGGCCGGGTACCTAACGGGGACGCTCGTGGCGTTGATGCTGGGGCGCTTCGCAACGACGCCGCTGATGAAGTACATCTCACCGAGCAAATTACTCGGGGTATATGGCGCGGCGAATGTACTTCTGATTGCGCTGGCGATCACGCGGCCGGGGATGCTGGGAGCCTATGCGATTGTGGCGACAGGATTCTTCCTGTCGATCATGTTCCCGACGATCTTTGCCCTGGGGCTGAAGGGACTGGGGCCGAACACGAAGCTGGCCGGATCCCTGCTGGTGATGGCGATCGTCGGCGGGGCGCTGTTCCCGTTGGTGCTGGGCTACATTGCAAGGTCGACGGGGAGTCTGGCGCTGGGATATATCGTTCCACTCGTGGGTTTCGCCGTAGTGTCGATCTATGGGTTTGCCGCGCCGTGGATTCTTCCCCCTTCCGGAAATACCGATCCAGACGTTTAGCGGAGGTGTAGCCAATTGACCCACCTGATCGGAACAGAATCCTAATCTTTGGTGCCCTGCATTGAAGCTCCCTGCAGACGCGGAGGAGTCCAGTCGCGAGCCCAGCTAGAGGGCGCCGACCCCATCACGAGTCTTAGCGAAGCGCCCGCCACGATATCTTCATACCGTATCACCGGGATATTGAGCGGCCTGCCATTCAGCGTTGCCGACTGAATGTAGACATTCTTCGCCGAATTATTTTCTGCCGAAACAGTGAAGTGGTTCCCATTTGCAAGCGTAAGCGTCATTTTGCTAAAGAGCGGGCTGCCAAGCATGTAGTCACCCGAGGCAGGATTAATGGGATAAAAGCCTAGCGCGGTAAACAAATACCACGCTGACATCTGACCACAGTCATCATCGCCATCAATGCCAGACGGAAGATTCGCATACTCCGCGGCCGCGATCTCTCTTACCTTTGCCTGGGTCTTCCATGGCTATCCACTGTAATCATATAAGTAGCCATAATGATGGCTGGGCTCATTGCTGTGCTCATTGTGGCCACCGCTGAAATGCTCATCGAGCTTCTCATTGTATTTTTCTTTTCCGCCCATCAGTTGCATCAGGCCCGGGATGTCATGCATGACGGCCCAGGTGTAGACCCAGGTGTTGCCTTCAGTCCACCCATTTTTGGGGTCGGCCCATGATCCATCGGAGTTTCTGGCTTGCATAAAACCAGTCGTTTTATTAAACAGGTGTTCATAGTTGTGAGAGCGATTGAGAAAGAACTGGTACTCCTTCGTTTTGCCTAGCGCCTTCGCTACTTGAGCTACGCACCAGTCATCGTATGAATCTTCCAAGGTACGCGATGCGGATTCTGCAGTCTTATCATCGGGGACATAACCGAGAACTTTAGAGTAAGTGAGACCAGCGCGAGCCTCGTACGGAGTATGCGGTTCACGATCGTACCAACGGCGTGTGGTGTCCCCATCGGGCGGTGTCATTGCGTCTTTGTAGACTGCGTCCCATGCAAGGTGATAATCGAAGCCTTTGAAGTGTTTGTTGATCGCTTCCGCCACAAGCGAGTCCGCGTGGGTGCCGATCATGATGTTGGTATAAGAAGGATTCGGCCACTTGGGCATCCATCCCCCTTCTTGATAGTTCTGCAGCAGAGCCCCGATCATGCCATCAATACGCTCCGGGGCCAGTAGTGTTAGCAGGCTATTCTCGGCGCGGAATGTGTCCCATATGGAGTAGGCGGTGTACGACACGCCGTTATGCACAGTATCGTCAAAGGCGCTGTAGTAACGGCCATGCTCTGAGAAAATACGAGGGTAGAGCAGCGCGTGATAGAGGGCTGTATAGACAATCCTCCGCTGATCGTCGGTGGCACCTTCCACGGCGATGCGCTTAAGCTTTTCATTCCAAGTGGAACGAAGTGATCGCCCGACTGCTTCAAAATCCCATTTAGGTATCTCAGTTTTGAGGTTTTGACGTGCCTGTTCGATGCTGATAAAAGACGTTCCTACTCGGGCCTCGACGAGTTCACCTTCGGTAGTTTCGAATTTCGCGTAAGCACCGGTCGCGGATCCAGGGTGCTGCTCTGTCGAGCCATAGTTGCCTGAACCACTGAATGCTTTGTGAAATTGCACAATGAAGTAACCTTTGAAGTTTGGCAGTTTCATTGGCCCCAGGTTGGCATCCATACGGTCCGGGTTGTATCCGGTGATCTCCTCCTTCTCGGCATCTACATGAGCAAATCCTGCTATACCCGGCCGCGAAGCCTCCACCATGACAATGGAGGAAGAGTTGGCAGGAAACGTGAAGCGCATATAGGCGCAGCGCTCTGTGGCCGTCATCTCGGTGCGGACCTTGCGTGAACCGCCCGCATTCATC
The DNA here is from genome assembly GCA_963744125.1 of uncultured Acidobacteriaceae bacterium. Classification (GTDB taxonomy): domain Bacteria; phylum Acidobacteriota; class Terriglobia; order Terriglobales; family Acidobacteriaceae; genus Edaphobacter. Next base: position 701,549 of record CAVUSG010000001.1, read on the forward strand.
CAGACGGAGTAGTAGTCCGGATGGACAATCTCGTCTGCGTGAGTGAAAGGAAGCCGGCGATCCTCTGGACTCGTTTTGAGATCGTCAATCTCAGGCATCAGGGTTACGTATCCGTAATCGCCCATCCAGATTGCTGGTTGATGGGTGCCGATAAAGCCTGAAATTGCAGTGTCTTCGTATTTGTAAGAGACACCACTGACCTTATTCTGCCGGGTCTGCGGTGTCCAGTCTGTCATGCCGAAGGGAGGTGTGACGAACGGCATGGTGCCACCATAGCCGATTTGTCCACTGCCAGTGCCAATGTAGAGATTCACCCAGTCGACCGGATCCGTCTGTGCGACACACGGTGCAGCGAATAGAAAAGCGAACGCTATCAAGGAGGCGGTCTTAGAACGCAGCATGTAGAAGATACCTGGAGACCGATTTCTAGTTTGCGGCAATTTACGGAGCGACCGCATTATTTCACCGTGGCTTTTCCGACGCACTCAATCACTTGTACTTTATTGCGGCTTCGTTTGAAAGCGATAGTCAGAACCCATAGCTATCTGCGGCGGCACGCGAAGCTTACTGCACAAAACGCGATGCGCTTCGACACAAGATAATCGATCAGGTTCCTAGAAGAAAAGCTTAAGCGCGAGTTGTAGCAGCCGAGGATTATTCCTGGTCGTGGTGATCGAACTGAAGCCGTTCGTGCTGGTGGAAGTCACGTTGGTGAAATTAAGATTCCCTGTCGCCGGTTGCCCGAATTGCGGTGTATTGGTAGTGTTGAACGCTTCAGCCCGGAACTGCAGGCGAACTGTTTCCGTAAAGTTGAAATACTTAAAGACGGACGAATCCAGGTTGCTAAAACTAGGCCCTCGGGCTTGCTGTCCACTTCCACCAAGAACAGAGTAGTTAGTCTGGCCGATCTGAGTGGCCAGAGCAGGCTGGACAAATGCGCTGGGGTTCAGCCATTGGGTATAGTTGTGCGGCCCGGCATAAATATTCTGGCCCTGAAGCACAGGCGCAAAGCAGCCAAAACCCGCAGCGGTCGTGACGGGGCAATTAATCGTAAATGGCTGGCCACTCTGATACCCGTAGATGAAGTTGACCGCCCATCCTCCGAGGAAAGCATCCACGGCCCGGTTCGAATTGCTCAGCCACGCCCTTCCGCGGCCAAAAGGCAATTGCCAGGAACCAGAGAGATGAAAGACATTGGTCGCGTCGGTATCGCACAAGGCATAGTCTGCCGAAATCCCGAATCCAGGCAGCCATTGAGCTCGGTACTGCTGATTCTGCGAAGCCTGGGTATGTTGATCGCTCAAGCATTTACTCCAGGTGTAGTTGGCAAGCAGGGTCAAACCGTAGCTCACCTGGTGTTCATACGTTGCCTGTAGTGCGTTGTAGCTGCTTGTTGCATTGGTCGTTTCATAGGTTGCATTCCGGGCAAAGCTAGGGAATGGGATGAAATTTTGAGGGTTGGCGCTCGGCGGCAGAATCTCAGAAGGAGAATTGTTGTATCCCAGATTATCCAGATGGCGTCCCATCGTCCCGACGTATCCGACTTGAATGGAATCGTGATTTGTGAATTGCTCCTGAATTGTGAAATTTACGGTTTGAACGTAGGGAGTCTGGAATTGATACTGCCGCCCGTACAAATTCAGCCCCTGCCCACTATTGATCGTCGGGTCTTGTATGTTGATCGTGGTGAGGCTATTTTCCAGAGTAGCCGTTTGACCAGTGGAGAGCTGTAGTGGGTGCTGGGAATCAGGACTGTTGAATGTGGACGTATAGACGAAAGGATAATTGGTTCCTAACGTACCGCCGTAGCCAAGGTTGCCCAGCGCTCCATAAGCAGGCCCATAACCCCCGCGAAGAACTAACGTCGGTTTGACCCGATACGCGAATCCAATCCTTGGAGCAAAATTGACTTTTTGTGCTTGTCCCAAAGTAAGCCCGGAGACGCAGTCGAGCGTGATGTTGCTACTTGTGAGCAATGCATTGAACGCAGCAGACCTGGGCACTTGGCAGCCCTGATTCGACATGTAATAGATTCCGGTGTTGCCGTTCCCACCGCCGCTAGGAATGAAGTTTGCTTGCCTGCCATTTACCTCGGCATATGGAGTGAAGTAGTCCCATCGGAGGCCGAGGTTCAATGTCAGGTTTGGTGTGGCTTTCCAGTCATCCTGGAAATATGCTCCTGTGTACCAGCGATGGTCATCAGTCGTAGCAATATTCGAACCCCCGAAGCTACTTAGGCCACCGACATTGTTAATGCCGCCCGCAACGGTAGAGGCTTCGGGAACGATAAGCATATCCGCAATTCCATTCAGGCTGTTATTTTTGTTCGGAATATCGGAGTACTGCCCATTCAAGGTGTAGTTTCCTCGTCCTTGCGGTGGCTGTGAGATGTTAGCTATCAGATCGTCGACCTGAATGCCGGTTTTAAAGGTATGGCCGCGAAGAACCTTGGTCACGCTGTCCGACCCTTCGATGCTGTAGACAGTTTGAATCGTCGGGGTAAAATTTCCTACGCCAATGTGGGTCAGGCCGCTAATGGTGATAGGAGGGATGCCACCGTTCTCCGAGACCTGTGGGACGCCTCCGATACCGTACTGGGCCGGGATGCCAAAGGTGTTTCCATAGATTGACCTTTGGAATTTATCGGCGTGGACCATTCCCACGTGCATTTCGTTGGCAAGCGTAGGGGTAAATGCGGTGTTGTAGCCTACTGCAAAGGCATAGGCTGGAAAGCTGTCATTTCGGCCGCCGGTCTCTCCCACAGCCAGCCCGGGCAGACTGGATGGAACACTTCTTGTGATGAGGCTCCGGTCGTACACACCAAAGAGAGTGTTTTTCTGATTGATAGTCTCGTCAATCCTTATGTCAAAGGAGTTGTCCGTTTCATCCTGGCTTGGGGTCCACGCGAAGTTGTTCGCGAACCCGCTAAAGAGCGGCCCCGGGTAGAGTCCAAGAATCTTGACTGCGTTTGGATCGATACGCCCGATCGGAATGACATTCAGCTGGGAGGTTGCGCCGACGAAGTTCGTTTTGCCAACGAGGCTTCCCGTATAGAAAGGATCACGCACGTATCCAGTTGCAGTTGCAATCAACCCCGTTACAGGGTCAGCGAACCCCTGCGTTACAGTGCGGGTAGTCGCCGGATCGAGGATGGTTCCGTGAGAGAAGGTCCGGCCCAGGACGTCGGTCCCGGTGCCACCATTGAACGTGATAAGGTCCTGCAGGTTCGTAAAGCCGCTATTGATCATGTTCTGGGTAGGCACGGTACTGGTTGCGGGTGCCGGAGTCACAAGCCGATTACCTTGATAGTCGACAAAGAAAAACGTTCTGTCCTTTCCGTTGTAAATCTTTGGAATATAGACCGGTCCGCCGAGGGTCGCGCCGAACTGATTCTGGTGATAAGCCGGCACCGGACTGGTGGGAGTTGGCTTGAAAAAGATGTTCGCGTCAAGGTCAGTATTCCGGAAGTACTCCCACAGGTCTCCGTGTAGACCATTGGTTCCGGATTTGATGGCGGCGTTGATGACGCCTCCCGTCGAGTGGCCGAATTCAGCGTTGAAGTTTCCATTTTGCAGTTTGAACTCCTGGATGGCATCCGGCGGAGGAATGATTGCGGCATTGCTTCCCACCGAAGAGCCACCATAGATCTCGATATTGTCGTTGATGCCATTCAAGCGGAAATCGTTCTGCCATAGATTGACGCCGTCGACCGAGAAATAGGCACTGTCGGTGGACCCCGAGGTGCTGCTGGGGTTGCCCACCGGAGCTGTGGAGGTCCCGGCAGCAAGTTGGCCCAACGATGTCCAATTACGGCCATTCAACGGCAGATCGTTGACGGTTTGACTGGTGACCGTTTGACCGACCGCCGCATTTTCTGCCTGCAGCAGCGGTGCTCCCGCTGTCACGGTGACTTCCTGTTTCACAGTGCCGGTGGTAAGCGGGACGTCAACCGTCAAGGTGTTCTGCACGTGTACTTGCAAGCCATTGTCAACGAATGTTTGAAAGCCCGGTGCTTCCGCACGTAACGTGTAAGTTCCTGGCCGGACGGAGTTCAGAGAATAAGTACCCGTTGATGTGGATTTGGTCGACAGCGCGACCCCCGTCGCGTCATTCGTGAGCGTAATTGTTACGTTGGGAACACTCGCGCCCGACGAGTCGGTCACCGTCCCGGTGATTCCTCCCGTATCAATCTGTGCAGAAAGAGGATCTGCCGTGAGCACCGCGAGGGACAGGATGCCCATAAGCAGCAGCATTCGCCTGAGCATTCCGCTCTCTATGAGGGAAGATGAAGATAAAGATGGAGTATAGTCGCTGAGCTTTAGCATGGAGCCTCCTGAGGGTTCGTTCTCTACAAACCTTGCCTGGACGCACTTGCGAAGCGAGTTGGAAGTGTTGACCTTTTTAACCGCTGTTGTCAACATTTGAACTCCTCAGCGGTAAAAAGATGATTAAGGGACCGATTAAATATCAGATTTAGAATCCTTTGCCCCCAAAGAACTCAAATGACTGATTCCTTGACGCGCGTCCGTTAGGCAATCCTCCCGGTTGCCCAATCAATCACCAGAACGGGTACCCTATCCGCGCAAGGGATAGTGGGCTTCTTCCCCTGCGGTATAAACAAACCAGCTACCGGATGGCTTTTTGGTGGTCCTCCGAGACTCGCCAATGCTTATGTGCTATCCGAACGCGCGATCCTCGATGCCATTCGGGCAGGACATGTCTTCGTCGCCGTAGCTAGAAGGTAGCCACCACACTCCACCCTCACTGAGCAACCGCGTTGGAGTGGATAAATAGAGCGCTCAACGAGTGACTCGGCGATTTTGCGATCGAAGGAAGCGGTTCTGTTGCTCCAGATTCGAATTGCTTTGACACGTTTTATCGCGCGAATTTGGGACGGATCCTGGCAACTCTGATCCGTTTGCTCGGTGATTGTTGATCTTGCCGAGGAAGCGATAACCTCTCGTCCCCTTACTCGCCGGAGAGAATCTGGCCCGGTTTGCCCGCCAATGACATTTGCGTAGCACAGCCTTGGGGCGCTTCGTGGAGTTTAGAAGGCGTGATCCGTCAGGACCAGGGCCACTGCGCTGCGCAATCGGGCGGAGGCACCGTCATAGGCCGGCCGCACCCGGGTGCCGTTGGCGAGAGAGTTCTTGCGCAGAGAGAGTTCCACCTTCGGGCCGATCGTATGCCATGCACTGGTGATCTCGCCGACGACGATGATCTCAGTCGGCGCCAGCGCTGCGACAATCATGCGCATGCCTCGGCCGAGGTTTTCCGCTACCCGATCCATGGCTGCCATGGCAGCCTGATCCTGGGCGTTTGCCAAGCGCAGTAACCCGCTAAAGGTCACCTGTCCCTTGTTCCCGCTGATTTCCTCATAAAAACGGATTGCAGCGCGGTTTGAAGCAAGGGTTTCCCAGCAGCCGCGATTGCCGCAGTTGCAAAGCGGACCATCTTCTGCCATCTGAATGTGACCGAACTCGCCCGCCATGCCGCGCTCACCGCGCGCAATCGCCTTGTTCACAAAAATGCCGGCATCCCAGGCCTTCAGAGACCTCCACCACCACCAAGTCATGCCTTCCGTCACTGTCGCCGAACCACACCTCGGCCAGCGCGCACGCGTTGGCGACATTGTCCATCCTGACAGGCAATCCGGTGTCGCGCTCGATCCTGGACTTCAGCCGTACGACCGGCCAGCGCAGGTTTGGCGCAAAGATCAGGCTGTGTGCGCCCGCGTCTGTTCTGCCCGGCAAACAGATTCCGATGCCCTCAAACTTTCTGTCGGGATGCATTTCCATGATCTGCCGAATGGCTTTGGTCATCGCGCCGATAGCCCGCGAGGGCTGGGCCGCCAAGCTCACAACGTTCTGAGCGACAATTCTTCCACCGATATCTACAACGGCGACCGTCGTCTGGCTGGGATGGATATCCAGTGCGATCACGCAGCGTTGATCGTTCAGAGAGAGCAGCATGGGCTTGCGCCCGCGCGAGGAGTTCGCCACCTCGCCCTCGAACACCCAGTGGTTGGCAATCAGCTCTTCGACGATCAGCGAGATCGTGCTGGCGCGCAATCCCGAACGACGCGCCAGATCGGCGCGTGAAATTGGTTGCAGGCGCCGGATCAGGTTCAGTACGACCTTCGAGTTGATGTGGCGCGGAGTTCGATTGGAAGCTACGTTGCTACGCGCCGTCTCTAAAGTCCTCACGCGGTACCTTTCTACGTTCGCCAAGTGCCAGTAACTGTGCCAAAAAGTGGTGCTTCAGGGTCGCGGAGCATCGCTCACGGAACAAATACCGGAAGATACCCCTGTGGCCACCGTCGGCGTACAGGTGTTGTCCTGCACTAACGCGCCTCGATGATCCCTGACTGCGGTCCAACGCCGTGCACGTCGAAGGCCTCAACGGCGAAGTAGTATTTCTGATCTACATTCAGGGACCGAATTGAAACCGAGTTTCGACCGTAAACCATCCACGACGAGTAGAGCTTGTCGGGAGCGATGCCCCAGCGGACGTTGTACCCTTGACTCGCGGGTTGCATGCTCCCACGTGACCAGTGCATTGCGCCGATCCTGTTCGCGCACCACCGTTACGCCAGTCACCGCAGCCGGCCGGCTGCCCGCAACATTGCCGAAAATCCGGAATTCTGAAATCGCCAGATTCGGCGTGGGAACGTGCAAGCTTCTGAAACGAACGTAGCGTCCCTCAATCGCCTGGGGCAACTCGACATAGTCGTTTGGCGTGTCGATCTTGTCCTGGCTGCGGTCCTTGAGAATGGTCCACTTCTTCCGATCCAGCGATGATTCGACAACATATTGTTCATACAGGCCCTTTGGGCGGCCATAGAGATCCGATTTGTAGTCGTGGTAATTGATCTGAAACGCCCGAATCGTCCCGACCGTCTCCAGGTCGATCTCCAGCCATTGTCCCGGCCCGTTGTCCTGGGCTACCCAGAAAGTCTTCACCTGCTCATCGGTCACCCTGTCTGGAGTGAAGTCTTCCAGATGCGATGAGGCCGTCACCGGCTTCTTGTAAGAAAGCAGCATCCAGCCCGTGAATGCGCCCTTCTTTTCCGGCGTGCTGGGCGCGTAGTGCGGGTAGTCGCCGAACGATGAATCGGCATACATCACGCCATCCCTGTCGAAGAACGTCGGGAACATACCGATCCGGCGCTCGTACTTGTAGTTCACCGCAATCGCCATGGTGGAGAAGTGCCAATACTGTCCTCCCGGTCCCACAACCGTGCTTCCATGGCCTGCGCCATTAATGAACCCGCCCGGCTTGTACGAAATCGGATTGTTGGCCGCGTACGTATAGGGTCCCAGCGGCGACTTCGCCGTATACACCCCATCTCCGTATGTGTCCCATTCCGTACCGGGCGCGGCATACTGCATGTAATATGTTCCGTCGTGCTTCGTCAGCCAGGCCCCTTCGATAAACCCGCTCAGCTTGGGATCATCATGATTCTCGCCAAAGCGCTCCCACCCGTGCTTCGCTTCGTCGCGATTGAACAATTCAACCGGCGGTGCCTTCGGAAGAAACCGATGCTGCGGGTCCAACTCCTCGCCTCGAATCGGAAGCCGATTGGACGACCCCCAGAACATGAACGCCTGGCCATCGTCGTCGATGAAAAAATCCGGGTCCTGCAACCCTCGCAGCAGGGCTGGGACTGCCTGCCAGTCGCCTTTCTGTGGATCGTCGGTGTAAAGCAGGCTCATGGTGCCCGACGGATCGCCCGTGACATAGAGCAGTTCATCGCGGTAGTTGTGAGCGGCGGGCGCGTTGGATCCCTGAAAGTACCAGCGCTGCGGCGTGATGAACCTCCATTGCGTCAGGTCTTTTGAATACCAGTAGCCCAGTGCGCGGGTGACAAACATGTAGTAGCCGCCACGAAAACCGACCACTGCCGGATCGGCCCCCGACCGATATGAGATATCTTTGTCAGATTCAGTGATTTTATAAGTGTAATCAAGATTCAACGGATTGCAGAACGTACTCGCTTTAGGCAGATTGGTTTCGAGCTGCGCGGTGGCGTAGGGTCCATTGAGGCCCAGAACGAACAGCGCTGCCGCGCAAACAAACGAATGGACCAGCTTTCCGCTGACTTGTTCTCATGTCTCCAACTCTCTCCATTTCCGTCGGCAATCGAAACCACAACCTCAATCATTTCTTCCCAGCGTGAAAATAGAACGCGCTATTCCTAAGAATGTATGCGTGTTTCGGGGTCCCCCCCATCTTGCCCTATTATCTTCGTACTTGCAAGAAAGACATCTTCCAACTGCGTCGGCGAGAAAAATTGTCCGCGTCCTTCCAGTGCCGCTCGATCATACACCTGCATCGATTCCCCGGTCTATATTGATCATTCTTCGATTGGGGAAACAGTCACGGGAAATCAGAGGCGAAGCAGCTTTTGTATGAAGTTCAAATAAAAGCCTTGACGATGCTGCGGCATTTGGTGCTAAATAGCTAACGCCGCCAAAAAGTTGCGCTTGGGAGGCAGTATGCATTTTCCTGTTCGCGGGGCAAAGTCTCACAGAGAGACCAGCCGCCGTTTCAACACCATCCTCAGTCTGGCGGTCGCACTGGCGCTCGGCGCCGCGCCCGCGCTCGCGCAGTTTCGGGCCTCCATCCAAGGCACGGTAACCGATCCCACCGGCGCGGTTATTCCGGGGGCCACGTTGACGCTCACCGACACGGTCAATGGACACACCCAGACCAGCACCAGCAACGGCGCGGGCATTTACTTCCTCAATGCTCTTCCCGCGGACAGCTTTCGCCTGGTTGTCGAGGCCAAGGGTTTCGCCAGCAAGACGTTGACCGGCGTAACGATCATTCCCGAGCAGCCCAACACGCTTAACATTCAACTGGCACTCGGTACGGCGAGCGAGTCCGTGACGGTCGATGCCGGCACCGTACCGGCGCTGGATACGACGACGGCCAATATCAGCGGCACGATTACCAGCGATCAGATTCTGCACATGCCGTCGTTCAACCGCGATGTCTTCCAACTCGCCTCGCTTGCGCCGGGCATGTTCGGGGACAATTCGCAGGCTTCCAGCGGCAATGAGAACAATCTTGCCCGCCGAACAGAACGGCGGCGTCCAGAGCGCAGCCAGGGCATTTTCACAAAAGGTGAGACTACTCCGCAGGTAGTGGGCAACGGCGGCCAGAACAACACCAGCCTTTATGTGATCGACGGTATTCCGACCGCCAGCGCCAGTTGGGCCGGATCGACGGTGATCATCCCGCAGGAAGACTCTGTCCAGAATATGAAGGTGACAGCCAATGCCTACGATGCGGAGTTTGGGCGCTTCAGCGGCGCGGTCATCCAGGTGACCTCCAACACCGGCACCAACGCCTATCACGGCAGTCTGTTTTTCAAGGCCGATCGTCCTGGCCTGAACGCGTGGCAGCGCTGGAACGGCCAAAACTCGGTCGGGCCGGCCACTGCCGGCGAGACGCCAACCGCCCGGGGTCTTGCCAGAGACCAGCAACGCTTCAATCAGTTCGGTGGCAGTGTCGGCGGTCCCATCCTCCACAACAAGCTCTTCGCCTTCTTTGCTTACGAGACGCTCCGCAACAGTACGACTACCACGGGTACCGGGTTGTTTGAGACCCCCTACATCGACGGCTTGCCGCTCCGGCCGGCAGCATCGCCTCAAAGTTCCTGACGTTGCCTGGCAATCCGCCCGCTGCGACTGGCCCCAGCGCTGGCACCTGCACGTCCACGCTGGGCCTGCCGGAGGCGACCATGAACGCGAATGGGACTACACGGGTTACTGCCAGACGGTCAATGCAACGACTGGCCTGTTCAACATTGGATCTCCGCTCACGACGGCGCTCGGCACGCACGATCCGACCTGGGTCAGCAACAGCAAGCCTGGTGTTGGAAACGGCCTCGGCCTCGCGACGAACGCCGACCTCGAGGAGGTGGCCACGGCGTACCCCAGCACTTTTACCGGCACGCAATACAACGGACGCATGGACGCCGACGTGACCAAGAAGGACCGTTTGAGCTTCATCATCTACTGGGCGCCGAATCTGACCACCAGCCTCAACGGGGCGGCGCGGCCTTCCAACTTCCAAAATGCCGCCTGACATCAACAATGCGTTTACCGCGCTATGGAACCATACCTTCAGCCCAACTCTGTTGAATGAGGCGCGCGCCAGCGCCGTCGGCTATCGCTATAACCTGATCGCGGCAGAATCCCCAGGCCACTTTCGGCCTGCCGACGGACACCTTCAGCGGAGTCACCAGCGGATCAGACGCGAGCCCGCGCAGTTTGGCGAGAGCTTCCCAGGGGTCTTCAACCAATGGACCTACACGTACCAGGACATTGTTACCAAGAACCTCGGTCGCCACAGCCTCAAAGCCGGGTTCCAGCTGGAGCACGTCGAGTTCCTGGATCAGCCTTCCACGGCCGCCCATCCGACGTTCACGTTCCAGAGCTTCTGGGACTTCCTGAATGACGCCCCGGCCACTGAATCCGGCACGTTCAACGCCGATCACCGGCGTGCCGGAGCTTCTCCGGGATGACGACCGGCAGAATATTGCCGGCGTCTTCGTGCAGGACGACTACAAGGTCAGCTCCACGCTAACCGTCAATCTGGGGCTGCGCTGGAACTACTTCGGCGCCATGTACGACAAGCAGAACAACCTGTCCGTTTTCACCCCCGGTGCAGGTGCCGCGATGCTCACCGGTGCCAGCCTCGTTCAGACCGGCTCTCTGGCGACCAGCCAGAAGGGCAACTTCGGGCCGCAGGTCGGCTTCGCGTGGAGCTCCGAACTACTACAACCGGAAGGTGGTCGTCCGCGGCGGCTTCGGCATCAACTACGAAGAGAACCAGATTGCCATTACCCGCTCCGGGGACGCGAACGTGCCGAACGCGATCTCCTTCGGGCCCACCTCGACATTCAGCCCGCAGATTTTGTACAACACTGCGCCGAACATCAACTCTCCGTTCGGCTATCCGCCCAATCCTAACGCCATCACAACCTTCAACAGCAATAACATCCCCACCGCTGCCGACCGTCGTAACGATCTCCGCCTTCGATACCAATCCGAAGACGGCGACCGTCTATCACTACTCGCTGGACACCGCAGATGCAGTTGCCGGCCAACTTCGTCGCGACACTGGGATATCAGGGCAGTTCCGGACACCACCTCTTCTATGAAGTTGACCTGAACGCGGTTGCGGCCGTGAAAGGCTATGCGCTGAATCCCCACTTGAGTCAGGTCATTGACTTCACCAACGGCGCCAACTCCAACTACAACGCCATGCTGGCCAGCCTGAAGCATAACTTCAGCCGCAGCTTCCAGGTCGAGACCGATTACACCTGGTCCAAGAGCATGGATGAGGGATCGTCCTCCTACAACCGGGACTCTTACGCCCCCATCAGCATCCACGATGTCTACGGCCGCTCGGACTACAACTTCGGGAATAATATCCGCATCTTTGGGCTCTACCAGCCGAACTTCTTCCATGAGCGCTGGCTGCATAGCTTCGCTGACGGCTGGTGCTGGGCGGAACGTACGAGTACCACAGCGGCTTCCCGTGGACTCCGACCTATACGGTGACGACAAACGGCCAGGTCACCGGGACAGCGGGAAATCTCTACTATGCGGGCAGCCCCTATACCAGCATTCGCCCGGCAGCCTATACCGGAACCGGCATTAACCACAGTACCGCCGCGTTCGAATCCGGATCCTCGACCAGCTACCCAACTGCCAAGAACGTCAACTTCCCCACCGGTACGGGTGGCGAAAACTACTTCACCGAGCCAGCCTACACCGCTGCCAGTAAAACCTTCAGTGCGACAACCTTTGTTCCACCGCCCGGGCCGGCTATGGAGAGGAACTCCTTTACCGGGCCGTCGTATCAGGGCCTCAATGTCAGCCTGACCAAAGGATTCAACATTCCACCGAGACGCGGTTATCGGCGATCACGCTGCCTTGGAGTTCCGCGTGGACGCCTACAATCTATTCAACTTCCAGGAACTTTCCGGAACTCCAACCACCAGCATTACGTCCACGACCTTCGGCGAGAGCACGGGCGCACTTGGCCGGTCGCATCGTCGAACTGCAGTCCCGCTTCTCGTTCTAAGACAATTGACACGGACGCGCCCAGGACAACGGGCGCGTCTAATAATCTGTAATCTGCAGCATATCTTTCTACAAGGGGCGTTCGTTGACGACACGCAGATCATTCCTTACCGGTGCTCTGCTGCGGCAGCAGTTGCACGGCAGCCAGCGTTCGCTGTGGTCGCAGACGCCCGCACCCTCGCCGGATTTAACCTTCAGCATCGATCCGGCCAAGCCGCTGGCGACGATGCCAGCAGAACTTCACCGGCCTGAGCTATGAGTCCGCGCAGCTCGGCCATCCTGAATTCTTCTCCAAGAACAATAAGCAACTCATTGCCCTGATCCGGCGGCTGGGCCCGCAGGGCGTGTTGCGCATCGGCGGCAACACCGAGGAGTACACCACCTGGAGTGTCAACGACGCCGACGCCGCCAAAAACCATACGCCCGCTGCGATTGGCCCCGACGCTGGCACTGCCGCCAAGACGGCGTCGATCCTCACGCCGCTCGCGATCCGCAACCTCAACGACTTTGTCGAGGCTATAGGATGGCGCGTCATCTATGGGCTCAACCTGTGGCACGGCACGCCTGAGAATGCAGCGGCTGAGGCAGCTTACGTCGCCAAGCACGCTGGGCTCCAAGCTCATCTGCTTCCAGATCGGCAACGAGCCGGATTACGACCATGACGCCGGCTCGAAGGAGCACTGGACCTTCGATCATTATTGGGAGCGCTGGCAGACCTTTCAGGCTGCCGTGAAGCAGGCAGTCCCGTCCGCGCACTTTGCAGGACCGGACGTCACCCAAAGGAGTATAGCTGGGTGACGATGATGGCCGGCAAGCATCCGGACATCGACTTCCTCACCGCCCATTACTATGCCGAAGGGCCGCCGGCCGATCCGAAGATGACGCTCGAATATCTGCTGCATCGCGGCAATGATCCCGCCAGCGACGAGATCGCCATCGTGCAGGCCGCGACGAAGGTACTCGGCAAGGGCTTTCGTATGTCCGAGGGCAACTCCTGCTTCCACGGCGGCAAGCCCGGCGTGAGTGACACCGTCGCCTCCGCGCTGTGGTGCGCCGACTATATGCTGCAGGTCGCGCAGGCCGGCTACATCGGCGTGAACCTCCATGGCGGCGGCAATGGCCTCTATACGCCGATCGCCGGCAGCCTGGAGGAAGGCTTTTCGGCGCGCCCCGTCTACTATGGCATGCTGCTCGCCGAGCGCTTCGCCGGCAGCACGCTCGTCAACGCCTCGCTTTCGGCTCAGTCCGCCGCGCAGAACGTTACTGGCTTCGCTGCCGCGCCGGCCTCAATCTGGGACGCGACTGGAAGCTCGCGCTCTTCAACAAAGCGCCCGATCCGGTAAGCATCCAAATCACCGGTCTGCCTCGCACCAAGGCGAAGGCAGATGTGACCCTCATGCATGGCCTGGCCATCGATGCCAAGGAGGGCGTTACCTTTGGCGACAGCGCGGTTGGCCCGGACGGCTCTTTTTCTCCCAAGCCACAACTTACGGTGACTATGCAGCAGCGGCACGGGTGTACTGGCGCTGCCCGCATACACCGCCGCCTACATTGAGCTCTAGTCCCAGATGCACCCCGGAGACCGTATGAATCCTCACTATCCTCTTCCTCGTCGCGACTTCCTCAAGGCTGCCACCGGAGCCACGCTGGCGTTCGCGGCCTCGCGAGGCTTCTCGCTTCGCCCGGCATCATGATGACGATGCGCTGCTCGACGATCTCTCCCGCCGCTGCTTTCAGTATTTCGTTGATGCAATCGATCCAGAGACCGGCATCTGCAAAGACCTTATCCATGGTGATCCCGCCGACAGCGCGAAGAAGCAGGACGATGTGCGCGGCTCGACCGGCGTTACCGGCTTCGCGCTCACCGCACTCTGCATCGGTGTGGATCGCAAGTGGATTCCGCGCGAGAAGGCCAAGGACCTGGTTCGCCGCTGCCTGCGCAGCTACACCAATGGCAAGGTCTTCGCCATCAACGGCTGGTTCTATCACTTCAACGATGCGTCCACCGGCGCGCGCTGGAAGGAAGTCGAGGTCTCTACCTCGGACTGCATCTGGCTGCTCGCTGCGTCGCTCACCTGCCGGCAGTTCTTTCATGAAGACCACGAAATCGTCGACCTCGCCACGCTGCTCTATAGCCGCTACGACTTTCCCTGGATGACCAATGGAGATGGCAAGCTGCTCTCGCATGGGTGGCGTCCGGAGGGTTTTATCGCGCTGCGCTATGACAAGTATTGCCAGCTCGCGGCGATGTATCTGCTGGGCATCGGCTCGCCCACTCATCCGCTGCCGCCGGAGGCATGGTACGCATGGGAGCGCAATCCCAACTACTTACGCCAGCTACAACTACATCGGCAACATCGCTGCTTTGGACGTACCAGTATCCGTTTGCGTGGTTCGATTTTCGCGGCAAGCGCGAAACCAAGGGCGGCAAAGTCGACTGGTTGGCAGAACTGCGAGATCGCTACCCGCGCGCATCGCGAGTGGTGTTACACCGAGATGGCGAAACAGTTCCCAACGTACACGCAGGACATCTGGGGCATTACAAGCTCGTCCAGCCCCAAGGGTTACAAGGCGTGGGGAGGGCCGCCCCTGCACTCCAAACCCGATGGCAGTGTGATTCCGTGCGCGGCGGGGGGCTCGCTGATGCTGACGCCGGACATCTGCATCCCGGCGATGCATGCGATGAAGGATAAGTACGGCGACAAGATCTGGGGCAAGTACGGTTTTGCCGACGCATTCAATCCGCCCACCGGCTGGGTATCGACCGATACGCTTGGACTCGATGTCGGCATGACACTGCTCGCTGCGGAGAACCTCGCAGACAGGCAACCTGTGGAAGTGGTTCATGGCCAATCCGGAGCCACAGAAGGCGATGAAGCTGGCGGGCATCGAGAAGGTCTGATAGGACGTCATGATGCTGCCTCACGCAATTCGCACTGCATTGAACCACGCACGCTCTGCTGCTGTTGTCTGTGCATTGTCCGGCGGCTTGCTTGCCGCTCACGCACAGCAGAGTCTGGCAACAGCAGGAGTTTTTCCAGAACAGTGAGTCGGTGCACTGCCTACTTCTACAGTGACGGCAACGTGTCCGCGCCAAGCACACTGGAGTTGATGGACAAGAAGCTGCCTGTCGACACCTCGAGCTTCGTCAGCGCGCCGAACTCGCTTCGACTCGCCTGGCAATCCGCGCCCAACGGCGCTTGGGACGTCGAAATCCGGCTGCCCAACTGGCCTAATCGCTACGTTGACTTCACGGGCGACACTTTGTATCTATGGATATACTCTGCCTCAGCGATTCCCGCAGCTGACCTGCCCCTCATCTGCCTTCGCGATATCGTCGAACGGTTTCAGCGAGCGCCTGACGCTGGGCGATTTCGCGCACGAAGTGCCTGCGGCCAAATGGACGCGCGTCGCCATTCCGATGGCGCGGTTCAAGTCCGCCTCCATCCATCCGTTTCAGCCCGCGAGGATGAACGCGATCGTCCTGCTGCAGGGCGCAGCCGACGGCTCAAGACACACGCTGCTGCTCGATGACATCCGCGTTGAGAACGCAGCGGCGCAGGGTGCAACCGCTCCGCGCGCTCCCAGCGATCTGCAGGCAAAGGGCTACGAGAGGCATGTGCAGCTGACCTGGAAGCCGGTCGCAGACGAACACATCGCGCAGTACGTCATCTATCGCTCTCTCAATGGAGGCCCGTTCCTTCCGGTCGGCGTGCAGCGGCCAGACTTGCATCGCGCGATGGACTACATCGGCGACCCACACGCGAAGGCGACTTACAAGAGTGAGCGCGCGAACGTCGGCGATGCGCGAGTCCGCGATGTCGAACGAAGCCGACGCGCATCCACCCACCCAATGAGCGACGACGAGTTATTGACGATGGTCCAGGAGGCTTCGTTCCAGTACTACTGGGATGGCGCTGAACCGACCAGCGGCATGGCGCGAGAATCGATCCCGGGCGATCCTGATTTGATTGCGGTCGGCGGCAGCGGCTTCGGCATCATGGCGCTGATTGTGGGTGCCGACCGGGGCTTCGCTCCGCGTGAAGAGATCGTCGATCGCATGCTGCGCATCACCGCTTACCTGGCCCGCGCCGACCGCTTTCACGGTGCGTGGCCACACTTCCTCAGCGGGAGCACGGGGCACATCCTGCCCATTCTTCGGCCTGTACGATGATGGCGCCGACCTGGTCGAGACGTCGTTCCTGATGGAAGGCCTGCTCTCTGCGCGCGGCTACTTCACGCGCGATACGCCGAAGGAGCGTCAACTGCGCGACGAGATCACAACCCTCTGGCGAGGCGTCGAGTGGGACTGGTTCAACGCGACGCCGAAACACGACGCGCTCTACTGGCACTGGTCGCCGGACTTCGGCTTCCACACCGCCAACCGCGTGGGCGGCTGGAACGAAACCCTGATGCCGTATCTTCTCGGCATTGCTTCGCCGACCCACCCTATCCCGGCCAGCCTCTACTACAGCGGCTGGGCCTCAGAAGGAGAGCCCGCTCGAAAATATGGCGTTCCGAGCCAGGCTACGGCATTCCGATGGCCGTGGCCGACCCCAACGGATACAACCGGCCCGCTGTTCTTCACGCACTACTCCTTCATGGGTTACGATCCGCGCGGCGTTCGCGATAAGTATGCGGACTACTTCGTCAACAATCGCAATCTGTCCCTGATACAGCAAAAGTATGCGATCGAGAACCCCCACCACTACGCAGGCTATGGCGCGGACTGCTGGGGCATGTCGGCCGTGACCGGGCCGCACGGATATCGTGCGTATCACCCGCCCTCCACGGATGACGGCACCCTCGCGCCCACGGCAGCCATGGGAGCCTACGCCTATACCCCGGAGCCTTCGCTCGCGGCGCTGAAGCATTTCTATCGCGATCTGGGCGCGCAGCTTTGGGACATCTACGGCTTTCGCAACGCCTTCAATGTAGACGGAGGACTGGTATGCGACGGGAGAGTTGGCGTTGAACCAGGGCCCGCAGACGGTGATGATCGAGAACGGACGCACGGGCCTCATCTGGCGGAGTTTCATGAGCAACCCGGAGATGCCGGCCATGCAGAAAGCAATTGGGTTGACCCCGGACGGGAATAAATGAAGATCCTCACGAACAGAGAGAAAGCCCGCGTTATCTTGCGAGTCGCGCACTCGTTGGTCTTGTCACTTCTCGATCTGGCTGGTCCCTCGCGCCCCTGCTGCGCAGAACGCCAAATCGCAATGGCCGGCTGCAGCACCGTCGAATGCGCAGCTTGCCTCGCCGGAGATCGAGCGGCGCGTGAATGCGCTGCTCGCGAAGATGACGCTGGAGGAGAAGCTCGGGCAGCTCGTGCAATACAACACCGTCGGCGACGACCTCCGCGACCGTAGCTGCAGGGCAGGAGGCGGACCTGGCCGTCAACCCTGAGGCCAACTACCGCCTTGATGCGATGCAGCTGGCGCAGACGGGCCGGCTGGGCTCGATGCTGAACGTCAACGGCGGTGCGCGCATCAGCTCGTATCAACATGCGGCTGTCGAGAAGAGCCGCCTGCACATTCCTCTGCTCTTTGGCGCCGATGTGATTCATGGATACCGCACCATTTATCCGGTGCCGCTGGGGCTGGCCGCCAGCTTCGATCCGGCGATGGTGACGTCGCTCTCCCGCATGGCGGCCGAGGAGGCCACCACGGCGGGCATTCGCTGGTTCTACTCGCCGATGGTCGACATCTCCCGCGATGCGCGCTGGGGACGCTCCACCGAAGGCGCCGGCGAGGACGCTTATCTGGGCGCGGCCATGGCGCGCGCCTACATTCGCGGATATCAGAACGACGACTCTTTCCAAGCCGGACAGCGTGGCCGCCTCGGTGAAGCACTTCGCCGCTTATGGCGCTGCCGAAGCCGGCCGCGAATACAACACCACCGACATGAGCGAGAGCCGGCTGCGCCAGGTCTATCTGCCGCCGTACAAAGCTGCGGTCGAGGCTGGCTCGGCGACCGTCATGAGCGCCTTCAACTGCGCTGAACGGCGTCCCTGCCACGGCCAATCCATATCTGCTCGACACGATCCTCCGCAAGCAGTGGGGCTTCGATGGATTTGTGGTCAGCGACTACACCGCGGTGATGGAGCTGATCCATCACGGGATCGCGCTCGACGCCGCTACGGCGACTGAGAAGGCCTTCAACGCGGGCGTCGACGTCGATATGATGTCGCACTTCTACGACGCGGAGCTGCCCGCGTTGATTAAGTCCGGCCGTGTTTCGATGGCAACAGTGGACGAGTCCGTGCGGCGCGTGCTGCGGGTGAAATTCGCGCTTGGGCTCTTCGACAATCCTTATCCCGAGCAGCCCGAAGTGACGGCAGCCGTGCCCGGAGCACCGTCCGCTGGTGCGCCAGGCGGCTGAAGAGATCCTTCGTCCTGCTTCAGAACAAGGCCGGCGCGCAAGGCCCCGTGCTGCCGCTTTCCGCAGGCGTGAAGCTCGCGCTCATCGGACCGCTCGCCGATAACGCGAACGAGATGCAGGGTGCCTGGGGCGGAGCGCGCAAGACATCCGACGTCATCACTCTGAAGGCCGCGCTCGAAGAGCGAGCCGCTGCCACAAGGTGGCGCTGTTCTCTACGCCCAGGGCACCGAGATTCTCTCCGACTCCGATGCAGGCTTCGCCGCCGCGGAAGCAGGCGCGCGGCAGGCCGATGTGGTCGTGATGGCGCTGGGCGAATCGAGTTCGATGAGCGGCGAGGCGGGATCACGCGCTCATCTCGATCTGCCCGGCAATCAGCAGCGCTGCTGGAACGTGATCGTCGCGGTCGGAAAGCCGGTGGTCCTGCTTGTGTTCTCCGGGCGTCCCCTGGTGCTGACATGGGCGGCGCAACACGTGCCAGTCCATCCTCGAGGTCGTGGTATCCCGGCACCGAAGCCGGGCACGCCATCGCTCGCGTGCTGTATCGGGGATGTCGCGCCGAGCGGCAAGCTCCCCATGAGCTTTCCCCAGACCGAAGGCCAGGAGCCTCTCTACTACAACCAGTTGCCCACCGGCCGCCCGCCGCATACTGCCGATCTCACCCAGCCTCCGGGGTCGAAGTCGCGCTTCATCTCGCGCTACATCGATGCTCCGAACGCGGCGCTTGTTTCCCTTCGGCTTCGGCCTTTCCTACACCACCTTCGGCTACTCGGGCGTCACCCTTTCGCGCAATACAATCCCGCTGAAGGAAGCGGCTCCGAAAGCCGCCTCGCTGGTGGTGGCGACGGCGACGGTGACGAATAC
This sequence comes from uncultured Acidobacteriaceae bacterium, assembly GCA_963744125.1. Taxonomy (GTDB): domain Bacteria; phylum Acidobacteriota; class Terriglobia; order Terriglobales; family Acidobacteriaceae; genus Edaphobacter. The sequence goes on from CAVUSG010000001.1 coordinate 720,895, forward strand.
CGGCAGCGGCCGCCGCGACCGAAGTAGTGCAGTGTTACGTCGGCAACCGGGGAGCCAGCCTCGAACAGCCGGTGCGCAGCCTGCAGGGTTTTCTGCGGGTGACGCTCGCACCGGGAGAATCGAAGCAGGTAAGCTTTCCGCTGGGATTCAGTGAGCTGTCCTTCTTCGATAACTCTGGCCGGCAGGTCATCGAGCCAACTGAATACACGGTTTGGATTGGCGGCGATTCGCTGGCCTCGAATGCGGCGCACTTCAGCATCCAGCGTTAGCAGCGTGACGGCAGCACGCTCTTGTACGATCCAATCCATAGGTAGGCCATGCAGGCACAGTTTATACAGCGGTCTCGCAGAGTATGGATCGGTGCGATTCCTGGCAGCAGCCCTGCTGGCGGCAGCCGTTGCTCTGGTGGCAGCGTTCCGTCATCGCTCGAGCGGATCTTCACAGCTGGTGACGCAGGCTTCCCATTCGGACTATGTGGATGGAGCCGTCTGCGCCAGCTGCCACCAGGACATCGCCGAGACATACCGCAAAACCGGCATGGGCCGTTCCTTTTTCATTCCCACCGCGGCCAACGTGGTGGAAGACTACGCGCACGCGAACACCGTCTTCCATCAGCCCTCCGGTCTGCGCTACACCATGGTTGAGCGCAACGGTGAGTTCTTTGAGCGGCGGTCACAGGCTGGATTCGACGGCAAAGAGACCAACGTGATGGAAGAGCGGATCGACTATGTGATCGGCTCGGGCAATCACTCGCGCAGCTACCTGCATCGCGCGCCGGACGGGCAGCTGATCGAGCTTCCGGTGAGCTGGTACTCGGAGGGCTCCGGCTATTGGGCGATGAGCCCAGGCTATGACTGGAAGGGCCAGAAGGATTTTCGCCGCGCGATCACAGGGGAGTGCATGTTCTGCCACAACGGATATCCGGAGGGCGATGCCGGTCTGGAGAGGTCGATCTTTCCCGAGAAATTGCCGCACGGCATCGATTGCCAGCGCTGTCACGGGCCGGGGCGCGCCCATGTGGAGGCGGCCATGTCCAGCCACGCCGCGCCGGAGCTTGTGCGGTCGACGATCGTGAATCCTGGCCGACTCGGCCGCGAGCGGCAGCTTGAGGTGTGTATGCAGTGTCATCTTGAGACCAGCCGGCACGAACCGAACGAGCAGCGTGCCTTCGATCGAGCAATCTTTTCGTATCGCCCGGGCCAGCCGATGGAAGATTTCAAGCTCTACTTCGAGCCCGCAGGCCATGAAAACCACGCAAGCAATGAAACGGATGACAGCTTCGAGATCGCGCATGCGGCTTACCGGTTGCGCAAGTCCGCATGTTTTCGCAACAGCCAGATGACTTGCCTCACCTGCCACGATCCGCACGACATTCCCCGCGGCCAGGAGGCTGTCGCGCATTACACAGAGGTATGTCTCAGCTGCCACCGCGGCATTGCGCACACAGTAGCGTTGCCGCCCACAAGCACGTGTCTCACCTGTCACATGCCCAAGCGGCGGACCGAGGACGCGGTGCATGTGGTGATGACCGATCACTTCATCCGGCGCACGCAGCCCCAGCGCGATCTGCTCGCGCCCATTGCCGAAACACCCACTCCCGAGGGTAGCGTTACGAAAGTGGCGCTCTATTATCCTGCAAAAGCCCCTCCGACACCCGCAGCAGAGATTTCGATGGCTGAGGCGCAGGTGAAGGACAACGGCATTCCACGGCTGCAAGCGCTGCTAGAGCGTTACCAGCCCAACTCGCCTGAGCCGTACCTGGTGCTGGCGGACGCCTACGACCGCGAAGGCAACAACGCCGAGGTGGCTCGCTGGTCCCGGCAGGCGCTGGCGAAGCGCAAAAACTTTCGTCCTGCGGTCGTGAAGCTGGTGCCTGCGCTCTTCGCCATCCACCAGGACGCGCAGGCGACCAAGGTGCTCGAAGAGGCGGTGGAGCGGTATCCAACGGACGATCTGCTACTGAGCGATCTTGGCAACGCGTATCTGAGGCAGGGCGAAATCGCGCAGGCCTCATCTGCACTCGAACGCGCCTTGCAGGCCAATCCTGAGCGTTCGGAGTCGCACAATCTTTTGGGTGTCGTCGCCGTCAAGCAAGGCGACAGAGCGACCGGCGAGCATGAGTTCCGTGAGGCCTTGCGCTCCCAGCCGGACTTCACCGAAGCCAGGGACAATCTTGGCAATCTGCTGGTAGAGGAGCACGGCTACGCGGAAGCCAAGTTCCAGTTTGAGAAGGCCATTGAGGCCGATGCTGATTTTGCGGAAGCGCACCATCACTTGGGCCGGTTGCTGGTGCTGATGGATCAATTGCCTCGCGCAGTTATTGAATTGCGCGAAGCGGCGCAACAAGAGCCAAACGAACCTCAGGTGCATGAGGACCTGGCGGACGTGCTCGCCGCCACCGGCCATGCGGCCGAGGCGATGACCGAATATGAGCGGGTGCTGGCGCTCCGGCCAGATCAGCCGGAGGCACATCTCGGGTTGGGGATGGTGCTGCTCGGTCAGCACCGCGCAGCCGAGGCGCGACTGCATCTACAGGCTGCGGCCAACAGCTCCGATCCAGAGATCGCGCAGACGGCCAGACGTGTACTTGAGCAGTTGTGAGGTTTTTCGTGCGATTCTCTCTGTCGTTTGAAATGTCGTGGGTCTGATCGGGATCGAATCGATGACTTCTTCCGTGCCATTTCATAATGACGGGCTCCGGCATTTCTGAGTCAAATTTAGTGTTAGTCTTCGGCAAAATCTGAAGGGAGATTTTGGATGAAGAAGAAGCGAAACACGCTTGCGCCGGAACCGATACTGAGGATTGCATCGTTCTAGTTGAAAATACCTCTCCTGACAACCTCAGGGTTCGAGAATCAGGTCCATTTTGAGTCCAGATCGAATTTTGGCGCGCCAAAAGATTTGGCGAGGCACATGTGTGTAACACTTTTCTGGGGATGGCATGCCAATAACGGGCGTGATTCAGAGCGACGGGCCCATCTCGTTGAGGTGGGCGACGTGGATCGTTTACGCAAGTTTTCTCGCAACGGGCGTCGGCCTCGTGCTGCCCGGGGCGATGCTGCCACTGTTGTTGACGCGCTGGCATCTGAGTGATGCGCAGGCCGGTATTCTTTTCTTTCTTTTCTTCATCGGATCGGCTTCCGGCGCAGTACTTTCTCGAGGGTCGCTACCGAAGTCGATCGCACGAGGCTGTCTTTCGGTGGTCATCGGAGCAGCATTGCTGGCAGTGGCTTCGCGCGGCGCCATATTTTTAGCCATTGCGGTCTATGGGCTCGGCCTCGGAATCGTCATGACGTCGATCAGCTTGCTCCAGTCGCGACGCTGCGAGAGCGGGCGTGCTGCTCGGCTGGCCCGTCTGAATCTGGTGTGGGCCATTGGTGCATGCCTGGGACCATCGTTGGTGTTGCGCGGAGCTACGGCATGGGGAACAGCCGCTCTGCTCCTGGGAGTAGCGGTGTTTTTCGGCCTTGCAGGTGGTCTCGCACTCGCCGCGGTACCTCATGTAGATGCCGCAACAAAGACATCACCTGTGCTACCTGGGCGAAACCCCATGGCACTGCTACTAATTCTTGTCCCGCTCGCAACCGGAGTAGAAAGCGCGACGGGGGGATGGCTGACTACCTACTCAAAGCGCTCTGGGCAGACGCTTGTGGAAGTGATCGGAGCAGTGACGTGCTTCTGGGGGGGCATGCTCGTTAGCCGATTTATTCAGTCGGATCGGCGTATCGCTACCGCGTCTGCGCTCGCGTTGTTCGTTTGTGGACCGTGGCTGATGAGTGCGGCGCTCGGTATCTTGCTCCTATCGACAGGCGGAGCGTCGATGCTTGCTGGAGCATTGCTGCTGGGTCTTGCGATTGGCCCGATGTATCCGCTACTGCTGGCGCTAGCACTCCGTCACGGCGAGGCCGGCAACATAGTTTTTGTAGTGGCGGGGTGCGGTGCGTCCGTGCTGCCACTACTAACGGGCCTAGTGTCAAAATGGAGTGGTTCCCTACGCATCGGGCTTGGCGTTCCGCTGGTGGCAACCGTCGTCATGGGCTGCCTCGGTTTGGCGGGCTGGCGCCGAAAAGACATCATCGCTCCTCGGGCTTCAGACGCAGCACAGCACGATGTTTGACAGCGACGGTTGGATGACTGCGCCAGCAGTGGGTTAAAAGTCACTCTATCGGGGACCCCCATCATGTTTTGAGTTCGCGCCAAACGGGTGTCAGCTACACTGAGTTCACGAAATAGCCATGCCGAAATCTATCGACAATCCTGAAAGTCGCCGTCCGGTTAGCCTAAAGATGCTGGCCGAATACCTCGACCTAAGCCCGGCTACCATATCCTTTGTTCTCAACAACGCCCCAAATCGGTCCATCCCGCATGTGACGCGAGAGCGCGTACGAGCCGCGGCACGGAAGTTTGGCTATCGTCCCAACATCATAGCGCGTTCCCTGCAGGGTATGAACACCTGCACGATCGGGATACTTCTTCCGGAGTTTGGCGAAGGATACCACTCTCAAGTATTGAGCGGCGCGGGTGAGGTCTTTATGAAAGAAGGATACTTTTTCTTTACGGCGCACCACAGACATCGTAAGGACCTCGTGGCGGAGTATCCGCATCTTCTAGAGACGCGGGGAGTCGAGGGGATACTTGCGATCGATACGCATCTTGAGACGGCCCCGTCCACGCCAACGGTGTCCGTTGCAGGGCATGTCGCCCTACCAGGGCTTACCAATATCATTCTGAATCACCAGCGGGCCGCCGAACTGGCGTTAGGGCATCTCTACCGTCTGGGTCATCGCAAAATCGCATTTATGCGCGGCCAGGATTTTTCTTCCGACTCCAATTCGCGCTGGCGCTCAACGCTGCAAGTGGCCCGCACGTTCGGCATCAAGGTCTCTCCGGATCTCACGATAAGGCTGGACAGAGACCTTCAATCACCAGAGCTCGGTTACCCCGGGGTTCAGCAATTGCTGATGAGGCGCCGGGACTTCACGGCTGTCCTGTGCTTCAACGACATCACGGCGATTGGCTGCATCCGCGCCCTACATGACGCCGGTCTGAGCGTTCCCAGCGATGTCTCAGTGTTTGGCTTCGACGATATTCAATCAGCAAGTTATTGCGTGCCGAGTCTCACTACCATTCGCCAGCCATTGCAGGACATGGGGTCACTTGCTGCGAACCTTTTGTTGAAGAAGATTGCCGGGAAACGACCTCCGGAGAACGTGAAAGTGGACCCCGAACTGATGGTGCGGGAATCTACCGGACCCGTTCGCATCTCTCGCCGGACGGGGAAAGTCTGAAGATACCGGGGATCCGATTAATAGCAAACTATTTGGCCCCAAATTAAAGTGGCAGCGTCTCTGCGGAGGCCTCAGATTCGTCTCACCGCCAGTGAAGGATTGTTTTCGAGTAGCGACTATTCACAAAGTAGTCACAAATTTGTGGCTTTGCGCGCCAGAACGACTCGCGAAACTTAGATCATATTTTTAGCGGGTAGAAGCTGCGCGCTTCCGGTAATCGATTGTCGCCAACCCCGCATCCTGTTTCAGGCGATAAAAACGATCGGCATCAACCCTTGAAAGACTTGTGTCATACCATTCGGCCATTGCACCTCAACTTTGTCGATCCGCATCGTCTCTCCCAGTCCGAAGTGTAAACGCAGATCACTTTGCGATAAGTAGCTCCCACCACTCCTGACTTCTGCCATCTGCTTCGTCTTTCCGGTAGTCACCACGATCCGCGCGTTCAGTGCAAGCTCCGCAGCGCATCCCTGGTCGCGTTGATTGTGCAGCCTACGACGGAGGGGAGAAGGTGCTGCATATCATGACAGCGACATAGCAAACCATGGCAGTGGAGAACTGAACCCGGCCGACGGAACCTATCTAAATGAATTCCGCATGCGGGAGGGTGTCGATATCTCGTATACCAAATTCCCGATCACTGTGGGCAAGGATGCGATCGATAACAGCCCGTACAACATTGTGATGCCGCAGAAGGACCAGTTGTACGTGGGCTGGACGGAGCCAGGCGAGTGGTTCAACATTACAATCGATGTCTCCAAAGCCGGGAAGTACAAGGCGGACCTACTCTACACGTCGAATCGCGGCGGCAGCATCTCGCTCGATGTGAATGGACACGACGCGACGGGACCGCTGACGATTCCCACTACATACAACGAGGCGGACCCCATCGCGTGGCGGCAGTGGCATCACTGGAATATCCTGCGGAACGCCGCTATGCTCCGTCTATCAGCTGGCCGAAACGTACTGACCGTGCACATTCTGACCGGAGGCCAAATTAATCTGGCGTATTTCGACTTCCGTCCCGCAGCAAAGAAATAGCGCAAACCAACTCGGAACTTCCAGTCCAATCAGCCAGACTGATATTTCAGGTTGCTCCGACGGTAATGGCGACTTTCGACCGAGTCTGACGTTCGATAGCGGGGAGTTAAGGACGTTTTGATTATTGGATTTGACGATAGACAAACGTTTGCCTAAACTTGTTTCGTTATATTCTTTGAGCGCATGGCGCTCTTACTCGTGCAGCGGAAAAGACAGCAACATGAAGATTGAAATGCCCCCTCGATTCTCCCGCTCTCTGGTCAAACTGCTCACGGCAGGCAGTGTTTCGGTTGTCTTATCGGGTTTTCTGTGCGCGGCGCAATTATCAGCCCATGTGCCCGCAGTCTCGAGCCGGAGCACGGCCTCCGATGCCGACCGCTTCGTGGATGAGTTACTGGCAAAGATGACGCTCGAAGAGAAAGTAGGTCAGATGAGCCAGATTGCTCTGAACACGCCGGACAAGAATCTGCGTGATGAGCGAATTCTGAAAGGCGAGGTGGGTTCGTTCCTGTTCATCACGGATGCGAAAGAGATTAACCGGCTGCAACATCTGGCGATGGAGAAGAGCAGGCTGCACATCCCGCTGATCTTCGGGTTCGACGTGATTCACGGCTTTCGCACGATTTATCCCGTGCCGCTGGCGCTTGCCGCTTCCTGGGATCCGGCAGAGGTGGAGAAGGTGCAGAGCATGGCCGCGCGCGAAGCGAGCTCCGTGGGCGTGAACTGGACGTTTGCTCCCATGGTGGATATCGCTCGCGATGCCCGTTGGGGACGCATTATGGAGGGAGCGGGAGAAGATCCTTATCTCGGTTCGCGTATGGCCGAAGCGCAGGTACGAGGGTTTCAGGGTGCGGAGATTGGAAGCCCGAACCATATATTGGCCTGCGTGAAACACTTTGCCGGTTATGGCGCGGCGGAGGGCGGGCGCGATTATGATTCGTCGAATATATCCGACGAGCAGTTGTGGAATGTCTATCTACCGCCGTTTGAGGCGGCGGTGCGTGCCGGGGCGGGGTCGCTGATGAGCGCTTATATGGACCTGAACGGTGTTCCGGCGACGGGTAATCGATGGTTGCTGCATGATGTGCTACAGAACAAGTGGGGTTTCCAGGGATTTGTGGTGAGCGACTGGGGATCGATTCGCAGCCTGACGACGCATGGCTTTGCGTCGGGGCCGGAGGACGCGGCGGTACGCGCGGTAAACGCCGGCGTGGACATGGAGATGACGACCGGTGTCTATCGCGACAACCTTCCGGCTGCCGTTAAGAACGGGCTGGTCAAACAGACGACGATCGATGCGGCGGTGCGGCGGATTCTGATGACGAAATACAAGCTTGGACTATTCAAGAACCCTTATGTGGTGCCGGAGCGCTCCGAAAATGAGCTGGTGTCGACGGCGCAACGTGAGGCGGCGCGTACCGCGGCGGATCGCACTGCGGTTCTGCTGCGCAACGAGGGCGGGATGTTGCCGCTCGATAAAAACATCAGATCAATTGCAGTGATCGGTCCGCTGACTGACACCAAGCCGGACATTATGGGCTCGTGGAGTCTTGCCGGACACCCTGAGGACACAGTGACGGCGATTGAGGGGATACGGAAGCGGCTCGCCACGACCGGGGCGAAGGTGTTGTGGACGAAGGGCGTGGAGATTGAGCGCGGCCAGGAGTCCATCTTCGACGACCAGTTTCCCAGCCCGAAGCCAGCATTGAAAACTGATGCCGAGAAGAAGACAGAGTTTAACCATGCGATCGACCTGGTGAAGCAGGCTGACGTCGCTGTGATGATTCTGGGCGAGGCGCAGACCATGAGCGGCGAGCGCGCTTCTCGCTCTTCGTTGACACTGCCCGGCAAACAAGAGCAGCTCCTGGAGGCGGCCGTGGCCACGGGCAAACCCGTGGTGCTGGTGTTGATCAATGGACGGCCGTTGAATATCACATGGGCGTCGCAACATGTACCGGCGATTCTTGACGTGTGGTATCCGGGAACTGAGGGCGGCAATGCAATTGCGGATCTCCTGTTTGGCGATGCGGTGCCTGGGGGAAAGCTGCCGGTGAGCTGGCCCCGCGATGTCGGCCAGGTGCCGATTTACTATGGGCGAAATTTGACGCAGATCCCCGAGGCTCCGGATACACGCTACTGGGACGGATCGAGCGCGCCATTGTATCCGTTTGGTTATGGCCTGAGTTACACGAGCTTTTCGCTTGGCGGAATGAAAACGAGCGTGAAGTCGGTGAAGTCGGGCGAGTCGATGATGGTGTCGATCGATGTCGAGAACACGGGCAAAGTTGGGGGGGATCAGGTGGTGCAGCTTTATACGCATCAGCGCTCGGGGAGCGCGTCGCGGCCGGTGCGCGAGCTGAAGGGATTTCGGCGCATCACGCTGAAACCGGGCGAGCGGCAGACGGTTGAGCTAACGCTGGATACGAAGGAGCTCGGCTTCTGGAGTCCGCAGACGCACACATGGTCGATTGAGCCGGGGATGTTTGACCTGTGGCTGGGCACTGATTCCAATGCAACTGAACACATAACATTTGAAGTTCTGCCGCAGTAGAGATGTAACAACGAGGGTTGCGCTTATGCTATTCCGTCGCCTAGGTATTGGTGCTTTGGCGCTTTGTCTTGCACCGGTTAATCTCTCCGCGCAGTTCGCACATACGCAGGACAAAGAGATTGTCGATGCGAGCGGCAAGCCATTGTCGCTACGCGGTACGGGGCTAGGTAACTGGATGGTGCCTGAGGGCTATATGTGGCTCTTTGAGGGCGGGCCACAGTCGGCACGGGAGATAGAAAACCTGGTGACGGAGTTGATCGGGCCGGACAAGGCAGACGAGTTCTGGCATAAGTATCGCGAAAACTATGTGACGCGGCAGGATATTCACTTGTTGCGCGAGGCTGGTTTCAACTCGATTCGGGTGCCGATGCACTACAAATTCTTTGAGTCAGACGACTCAGAAGGATTTACTTTACTGGATCGGGTGGTTGAGTGGTGCAGGCAGGAGGGTTTATACGTAATTTTGGATATGCATGCGGCTCCTGGGGGCCAAACGGGCGCGAACATCGACGACAGCTACGGCTATCCGTGGCTATACGATAGCCCGAAGGAACAGGACCATCTGATTGCAATATGGCAGCGGCTGGCGCGCCACTACAAGGACAATTCCACGGTGCTTGGATACGATCTGCTGAACGAGCCTATCCCGACCTATCCTTCGCTGCGACCACTGAATGCAAAACTCGAGCCGCTGTACAAGAAGCTGACGGCAGCAGTGCGTCAGATCGATTCTCACCACATCCTGTTTTTAGAGGCGGCACAGTGGGACACCAATTTTTCGATCTTCGGACAGCCGTTCGATAAGAACACGGTCTATAGCCTGCACAAGTACTGGATGCCAGTAGAGCAGAAGGCCGTGCAGGAGTATGTCGACTTCCGCGAGAAATACAACGTTCCGATCTGGTTGGGCGAGTCTGGCGAAAACAAGGACGAGTGGATTGCGCAGTTTGTTGCGCTGCTTGAGAAAAACAATATTGGGTGGGCTTTCTGGCCGTACAAGAAGATGGACAAAGCTTCCGCGGTGGTGACTATTATTCCTCCTGAGGGTTGGAACAAGATCGTCGCGTTCGCGAAGCTTCCTCGAGGACTGGGCAGTGTGGAAGCGCGGCTGAAGTTTAGGCCGGATCAAGCAACCATCGACAAAGCCTTTGACGGAGTACTCGAAAATATTCAGTTGCAGCATTGCCATGCGAACGCGGGATATCTCACCGCACTTGGGCTAAAGGTGGTTTCGGTGCCCCAGTGAGATTCACAGCCAAATCTAAGAACCAAGGTTAATACGATCAATAGCAGAATCATTTGCAAACGTCGGAATAGAAAGTTTCGTTTTGCCGGCCTGCGAGTTACCTATACAGTTCGAATCTTTGGAGCGACAGCCACTCTTGTTGCCTACAGGATATTCCGGAGAGGACACATTCTTCCCTTGTGTTCGCGCATCGTGACCTGAATCTCTTCGATAGGAGAGTAACTCGCCTGACCTTCTGCGTATCCAGCGCGACAGTTTCAAACGCTAACACTCCTGCGGGCAATCGACTAACATCTTTCCAGAGGAACCTCCAGCCATGAATCAAGCAGAGATGATCGCTCTTTGGGAGAAGCACATCAGCTATGAGTTTTCGACTCGCGATGTCTCTTCGACCATCGCCACGATGGTGGAGGACGCCTACGTCAACCACGTTCCGGTTATGACCGGCGGTTATGGCCATGCAGCCCTGCGCAGGTTTTATAAGGAAGACTTCATCTCGCCAATGCCGGCGGACACCTCCATCCAGCTTATCTCCCGCACCCTCGGCCAGGATCAACTGGTTGACGAGATAATCTTCTCCTTCACGCATACTGAAGAGATGCCCTGGATGTTACCCGGTGTTCCGCCCACTCACCGCCATGTCGATATCCCCTTAGTCGTAGTTGTCGGCTTTTGCGAAGGAAAGCTGGCACACGAGCGCATCTACTGGGACCAGGCGTCCGTGCTCAAACAAATTGGTCTGCTTACGGACCCATCGCTTCCGGTATTCGGAGCCGAGACGGCACGCAAGCTCTTGGATCCAGCGATATCTTAGCTTCACAGGGCAGCTAATCGAGAATTTATATTCCTTTGTATACTGATCCCACTTACTCATCGTGAGACCAGGGTTAGGAACCGGCCAGCACCCGACACTCGGTCGCCAGATTACCAAGCACCAGGAGCCAAGTGGTCAATCAGCAGATACTCGCCCCCCGAGCCGTCGCCTTCCCCTCCGCCCGAATCCGTTCGGTCTTTCCCGCGCTCAATCAGGAACCGGGCTTCATCTTCTTCGATAACGCCGCCGGCGCGCAGATTCCCCAGGTAGTTTTCGACGCAATCAACCGCCACCTGCTGCATTGCAACGTGCAGCGCGGCGGTCGCTACGCCAAGAGCATGGAAGTCGACGCGACTATCGCGAGTGCACGCGAGAGTGTGGCCGACCTCATCAACGCACGGGACCCAAACGAGGTTGCCTTCGGCATGAACGCAACTTCGTTCCTCCGCCTGCTCAGTCTAGCGATCGGCCGGACCCTGGGGACTCGTAACGAGATCGTCGTCACCGAACTCGACCACGAAGCCAATATCGCCACATGGTTGCAGCTTGAACGAGAAGGCGCCAGGATCGTCTGGTGGAAGATGCGCGAAGACAACAACCTTCACATGGAAGATCTTGCGCCTCTCCTTACTTCGAAGACACGTCTTGTGGCCTGCACCGTTGCCTCCCATGCTCTCGGTTCCATTATTGATGTTGCTATTGTTGCCAAGCTCGCGCATGCTGCCGGTGCGGAGGTTGCTCTCGACTGCGTTCACTATTCCCCTCACGCCCTCATCGATGTGCAGGCCTTCGATTGCGACTACCTCGTCTGCTCCGGTTACAAGGTCTTCGCTCCTCACATGGGCTTCATGTGGGGACGCCTCGAACTTCTCTATAAGCTCCAGACCTTCCGCGAGGACTTTATCCCTGACGCACCGCCCGGCAAGATCGAGGCCGGCACCTTCATCTACGAGAACGTCGCCGGCATGGGAGCTGCTGTTGCCTATCTCGAAAACCTTGGTAATAGCCTCGCCCTGGAGGAAGGAGGCGCCGAGCCCGCATCGCGGCGCGACTCCCTTGTTCGCGCCATGACTTCCATACGCGAGTACGAAGCGGCGCTCTCTCGCGAGATGCTCGAAGTGCTGCGGGCCGCAGGGGCGATCGTCTATGGTGTAGACGACCCTGCTCGCCTCACCGAGCGTGTTCCCACTTTTTGCTTCAACCTGCCCAACATCTCGCCCGCGCTCGTTACCGAAACCATGTCGGACTGCGGCATCGGCATTCGCGACGGACATATGTACGCGCCGCGGCTGATGAAGCATCTTGGCCTTGGCCTCGACACTGGTGTCATCCGCGCGTCAATTCTGCACTACAACACCATCGAGGAGATTCACGAGTTCGGGAAGGTGCTCCGTGACATGGTTCGGGGTCAGTAAACAAGGCGCTTCCGGCCGAACTCCGATGGCTGCCGCATCCGCCGTGGCAGACACGACCCAGGGCTCTCCCGAGCTTAAGCGCAGGCTCACGCAACGCCAACTTACCATGATGACGATCGGCGGCGCGATCGGAGTAGGACTCTTCCTCGGCAGCTCCCTCACGATTCGGCTGGCCGGCCCAGGAGTCATCCTCTCTTACCTTTTCAGCGCCGTTATCGCGGTTATCGTTGCTTATTCCATCGCGGAGATGGCCGTCGTTCATCCCGTCGCCGGCTCCTTCGGCGTCTACGCGCAGACCTACCTCAATGAGTGGTCGGGCTTCGCCGTTCGCGCCACCTACGCCTTCGTGCAGATCATTGCCATCGGCGCCGAGGTGACAGCAGTCGCAATTTACTTTTCCATCTGGTTCCCAGCGGTCCCGCAGTGGATCTGGGTTGTCGGAGTCTCGGTCGGCCTTATCGCGATAAACGTCATGCAAGTCGGCAACTTCGCCGAATTTGAATACTGGTTCGCCATCATCAAGGTCATCGCCATCGTGGCTTTCATCCTCGTCGGCCTTGGACTCATCTTCGGCCTTGGCCCCGTCGCTGCCGTAGGCTTCTCAAATCTCACGGCTCATGGAGGCTTTCTCCCGCATGGGATGAAGGGTGTCTGGCTGGCTATGACGCTCACGCTTACGAGCTACATGGGGGTAGAGATTATTGGCATCACCGCCGGCGAGGCATCGCAACCTGAAAAAACCATCCCCCGTGCCATGCGTACCGTGTCCCTACGGCTCATTCTTTTCTACGTGCTTTCCATGATTGTGATGCTCTCGATGACACCGTGGGACAGGATGGGAAGCGGTATCACCGGTAGCCCGTTTGTGTTGGCCTTCGCGGCGGTCGGAATTCCATTCGCTGGGAGCGTCATGAATCTGGTTGTGATCACCGCCGCTCTCTCAAGCGCCAACACGAATCTCTACCTCACGACCCGTACTTTGTTCTCACTGTCACGCGATGGCTACGTATCTGAGACACTCGGTCGTTTGGGTAGGAATGGCGTTCCCTACTTCGCTCTACTCGCATCCAGCGGCGGGATGGGTGTCGCTATACTGCTCGCCATCTTTGCCCCCGGGCGGGCTTTTCTGTTGCTCTACGGTGTCGCGGTCGCTGGCATGTTCTTCGTATGGATCGTTATCCTGCTCGCGCACCTTTCTTTCCGCCGCTCGTTGGGCCACGCGCGCGTCGCGCTTCTGCCAATCCGCTTGCCGTTCTCGCCTTATTCGCAGATTGCCGCCCTGATAGCTCTCGGTGCCATCACCATCAGCACGTTCTACGTGGAGGGTCTGCAATACACAGTTCCGAGTTTCATGCCGTTCCTCCTGGCGATCACTGCATTCTACTGGACGCTGAAGCGAATAGGCCGCAGCAAACGGAAGGACAGCGCCGAGCGCGATTTCTTGATATCTCAAGGCGATTAGCCACTAGTCTTCGTGCAATCCTTATTCGAGGTCACCTGCGCGGGGGCAGGCAGAAAAGAGCATTCGATGTGGAGAACATTTCGCCTGCAGTGCTGATGTAACCGTTATAGCTGGCAACGAGTCGAAATCCGAACGGGCCAAGAAGGTCCTCGAATGGCATCAACGCACCGCCGAATACACCCTCGCTCGGCAGAAGGTCAAAGAACTCAACCAGAACGAACTTCACGGCCCGCTTTTGCAGCATCAACCGGCTGCCTTGAAGAACGACCAAGTCGAAACCTTCCACGTCGGTCTTCAGCAAATCGATGTTGTCGATCGAGTGCTCCGAGCAAAATGCATCCAGGGTGGTTTCCTGTACACGAATGCTGCGCCCGCGTGTGTTGAATCGCGTGGAATGCGGGTTGTTCGGCGCCAGACTGTTGGCTTTGAACTTATCGTATTCGATCATCTCCACTTCCCCAATATCGGTCCCAAGGGCAACATTGAATCCCTGAAAGCGGGGGTTCGCGCCGACTTTGGCCATCAGGTTTGCAAACGTGGATGGATGGGGTTCAAAGCCCAGAACGCGCGCCTTCGGAAACTGGTTGAGTGCATCCACGGTCGATTCACCCTCACTGGCTCCTACGTCGAAGATCGTGGTTACCGGATACTCCCAGACAGCCGCCAGCCGCTTTACGTCTGCGAATGGGTAAATGCCAAACCGCGACGTCGACACCAGAACTCCACCCCGGCGCGCCAGCACCCACTTGATTGACCCGATAACTTGAGACCTGAGAAAACCCATCTCATCTCCGTAGGACACTCAAAGTTTTCCATCGCTGCTGTCAGATCCAGGGACCCATGATGTCTTCTTCCCGTCGCGTGTTTCCACTCGCCGTTTCAAATCCTTATTCGAAATCACCTGCGCGGGGGCAGGCAGAAAAGAGCTTCCGACACGGAGAACATTTCGCCTGCGGTGCTGATGTAATCGTTATAGGCGGCAACAAATCGGAATCCAAAAGTATCCAGCAGGTCGTGGCATGGCATCAACGCACCGCCGACTACGCCCTCTCTCGGAGGAAGGTCATTGAACTCAACCACGACGAACTTTACGGCCCGCTTTTGCAGCATCAAACTACCACCTTGAAGAACGGCCAGGTCGAGGCCCTCCGCCTCAATCTTGAGCAAATCGACGTTGTCGATCGAGTGCTCCGAGCAAAATGTGTCCACGGTGGTTTCCTGTACACGAATGCTGCGGCGGCCGTGGGTGTTGAATCGCTTGGAAAAGGGGTTGTTCGGCGTCAGGCTGTTGGTTGTGGAATCGTCGTACTCGATCATCTCCACTTCGCCGACATCCGTCCCCAGGGCAAGATTGAACCCCTGAAAGCGTGGGTTTCCACCGGCTTTGGCCACCAGGGTTGCAAACGTGGGTGGATGGGGTTCAAAGCTCAGGACGCGCGCCTTCGGAAAACTATTGAGTGCCTCCAGCGTCGATTCGCCCTCATTGGCTCCAACGTCAAAAATCGTGGTCACCTGATAATTCCACACAGCCGCCAGCCGCTTCACGTCCGCGAATGGGTAGCTGCCAAACCGCGACGTTGACACCAGAACCAGACCCTGGCGTGCCAGCACTGACTTGATTGACCCGACAACTTGCGACCTGAGGAAACCCATCTCATCTCCATAGGACACCCAAAGTTATCTATCAC
The DNA here is from genome assembly GCA_963744125.1 of uncultured Acidobacteriaceae bacterium. GTDB lineage: Bacteria > Acidobacteriota > Terriglobia > Terriglobales > Acidobacteriaceae > Edaphobacter. The sequence continues at coordinate 736,400 of CAVUSG010000001.1, forward strand.
TCGGCCATATCCTGAGGTCCAGCCAGTCCCTCCAAGAAGCGTGGACGATGGGTTTCTTAGCAGGAAAACGCTGCAGAATCTGTTGACTTGGCATGCCAAAGCAATCAAACTAAACCAGAGCAGTAATCATTTTGACACAAAAACTCTGTATGCTTCGTTTCTGTCGTGATTGGTGTCGGAGTTGACAGCGCGTTTCGTGGTTGACAACGACTAAGGAAAGTACTGAGATTAGCACCTCTAAGGATGTTTCTAAGGAGATTGCTCTTAGTGCCATCTATCGGTAAGCTGCGAAAAACCGCGGTGCGCCCGGCTGAGGGACGCCTCGCTCTCTTGCTGCAAAGGGGGTAGGCGTGAAGGTTATTGGGGTCAGCGGGTTGGAGAATTCTGTGCCATTCAAGCGGGCTAATTGGCCTGGCTTGGAAGAGCGCGAGTATCGGATTGCACAGGGGATGGATGCGGCTGCCGCGCTGGTGGTTGACGGCCTATTGGTTGCCGCAGCAGAGGAAGAGCGCTTCAGTGGAAAGAAGCACACCGGTGATTTCCCGATCCACTCCATCCGATTTTGTCTGGCCGAGGCCGGGATATCAATCGACGAAATCGACGAAATCGCCCATGGATTCGATTATGCTCCGTATCGCGACCTTTATCTGAAAGATGAGGTGTCGTGCGGACTTTACAAGCAGGTTTTCTCCAGAGAGGCGCTGCTGGTGCAGCTGCGTCGGGAATTGCCCGGATTTCCGGAAGAGAAAGTGTTTTCGGTCGGTCACCATCTGGCGCACGCCGCCAGCGCGGCTTATACATCGGGCTGGGACGAGTGCCTCGTGGTTGTAAACGATGCGATGGGCGAGATCGAAAGCCTCAGCGTCTACGATTTTCATGATGGGGAGTTCGAAAGAATCCGCACAATAGGAGCCAATGACTCGATCGGCATCCTATATTCGCTTGTAACTTTGCATCTGGGCTTCGACTTCAATTCAGATGAATACAAGATCATGGGTCTGGCTCCTTACGGTGACCCTGCTCGCTTCCGGCCATTCTTTGAACAGGCGGTAGAACTTCGCGACGACGGCTCCATTCGGATTCCGATTCTAAAGTTGAACCGATCCCGTGAGGAACGGGAAATCTATACAGCGACACGCGCATATCTCGACGAGCATTTAGTCCCGCGCAGACTCCCAGCCGACCCTGTGACATCCATCCATCAGGATGTGGCTGCCGCTCTTCAGGAGTGTCTCGATAGAGTGGTCCTCCATATCTGCGGCCACTTCGCGGAGCAGACGGGCTTGCGCCGGATTGCTCTGGCCGGAGGGGTTGCCCTAAACTGCACGGCCAATGGAAAGCTGATGAGTTCGGGGTTGTTCGATGAAGTCTACGTGCAGCCGGTCGCCGGTGACGACGGCACCGCTCTGGGAGCGGCGCTCTATCGCACCTCGCTTGCCGGCGAAGTTCCCAATCGCCGCATGCCCGCTCCGCTCTTTGGACCCCACTACTCAACGAGCGATATAGAAGCCGCACTTCACCGTTTCTGCAACAAGATCGAATGGCAGCACTTAAATTCTCTTGAAGCCACTTGTGCATTCGCGGCTAAACTTATTGCCGATGGACGTGTCATCGCATGGTATCGCGGACGGATGGAGTACGGTCCGCGGGCACTGGGTAATCGCAGCATTCTCGCCGACCCTGGACACCCCGAAATGCGTGATCGGATCAACGCCATGGTTAAGAAGCGCGAAGCCTTCCGCCCTTTTGCACCGGCTTGCTCGGTTGAAGAAGCGCACCGCTGGTTTGATGTAGCTCCCGGCGCGGAACACCCTTACATGATCAGCGTGGTCGATGTTCGTCCCGAGGCCCGCGCTTTACTTCCTGCCATAACCCACGTCAACGGTTCCGCTCGTCTGCAGACCGTATCTGTAAACGATAATCCTGATTTTCATGCGCTACTTCTGGCCGTCGGAGAGACCACAGGCCGCCAGATGGTGCTGAACACCAGCTTTAACGTTAAAGGGCAACCTATCGTGAATACGCCCGACGAAGCTATCGAGACATTCCTCGGAACTGGTATCGAGTTCCTATTTTTGGAGAACTATCATGTTACCCGTTCAGCTGCTTGAGTGGAATCGAACCGAAGTCGATTATCCGCACGATAGCACCATAGCTGACCAATTCAGACAGCAAGCTGCTAAGATCCCGGACGCAATTGCCGTTGTCGCAAAGGAACGTCAGTTAACCTATCGTGAACTGGACGAACGTTCCAATCGCCTTGCCAGGTATTTGCAAAATCTTGGCGTGAAACCGGACACGCTGGTTGGCGTTGCGATGGGCCGGTCGGAGACTCTCGTCGTCAGCCTGTTGGCTATTCTGAAAGCCGGTGGGGGATATGTCCCTTTGGACCCCACCCACCCCAAAGAGCGCCTCTCCCTGGTCATCGAAGACTCGGAGATGCCGATTCTCCTCACTACATCCGAGACGCGTAGCCGGCTTCCATTGGGCGCCAGAGGAATCACCGTGCTCGATGTCGGGGATCCTGCCATTGCCCTCGAAAGCCCTTATGCAGTCGAAACCCACGCCGCCAGTCATGATCTTGCCTACGTGATCTACACCTCCGGTTCTACCGGGAAGCCCAAGGGTGTAATGCTCGGAAACCGGAATGTGGTCAACTTCTTTACGGGCATGGACCGGGCTATTGGTTGTACACCCGGAGTCTGGCTCGCCGTCACGAGTTTTTCTTTCGATATCTCTGTGTTGGAACTACTGTGGACCTTAACCCGCGGTTTCAAGATGGTCCTCCATGGTGACGAGGGAACCGACACGATTGCCGATGAGATCACACGCCACGGTGTCACGCATCTGCAAATGACCCCATCGCTTGCACGCATGTTGACGCTTGATTCGCGTGCCTTCGCCGCACTCGGCTTGCTGAAGCAGATGCTGTTGGGAGGAGAGGCGGTGCCTGCCTCCCTGATTCACCATATTCGCCAGAACTTCCGCGGCGAGATCCATAACATGTACGGACCAACAGAGACCACCATCTGGTCCACAACCTATCGCGTGGAAGAGCCGGGGAGCACGGTCTCAATCGGCCGCCCCATCTCCAACACCCAGATTTATTTGCTGGACGCGGAATTCCAACCTGTTCCCGTGGGTGAAATTGGCGAACTCTTCATTGGCGGAGACGGTGTAGCCCGCGGCTATTGGAACCGGCCCGATCTCACTGCCGAGCGCTTTCTCACGATCCCTCCGCTCTCACCGCATCGCGTCTACCGAACCGGCGACCTGGCGCGCTTTCTCCCGGATGGGAATATCGAGTTTCTTGGCCGCGCCGACTACCAGGTCAAACTTCGCGGCCACCGCATAGAACCCGGCGAGATTGAAGCCATTCTGGAGCAGTGTAAGGGAGTCAGGCAGGCTGTGGTCGTAGTTCGAGAAGACCGGGAGGGCGACAAGCGACTGATTGCCTATCTGGTGGCCGAGGCTACCGGAACGGAGGCGGCCAGCACCCTGCGCAGCGTGCTCGAATCGAAGCTTCCTGATTACATGGTTCCCTCAGCCTTCGTCTTTCTTCCCCAGTTGCCGCTCACGGATAACGGAAAAATCGATCGCAAAGCCCTGCTCAAACTTCCGCCGCCGAACATCACTTTTAGCGCAGCTGCAAGTCCGCTCGAGAGCAAATCCGCGCACCAAACAAGCAATGAAATCGAGCGTATCGTAGCATCAGCTTGGCAAGATGCACTGGGAATTCCCAGCGTCGGCATGAACGATAACTTCTTCGACCTCGGCGCTCACTCTCTCACAGTCGCTGAAGTACAAGCGAAGCTGCAAGAGGCGTTGGGGCGCGAAATCTCACTCGTTGACCTGTTCGAGTTTTCTACCGTGAATGCACTTGTCAGACACCTCGCCGGAGCAGAATCGCACGGCCAGGTTTCAGACCGTGCGCAGCGCCGTATGTTGGCTCGGCACCACTGAAGGGGAGATGATGACACCCTCCAAAATCGCAATCGTCGGAATGGTAGGGCGCTTTCCGGGCGCCCGCAATACCTCAGAGTTCTGGCGAAATCTGCGCGATGGTGTCGAGTCCATTCGTTCCCTCTCCGATGCTGAACTGCTCGCCGCCGGCGCTTCTCCCGAAAAGTTGGCCAGCCCGGACTACGTCAAGAGGGCCTCGGTACTTGACGATGTTCCTATGTTCGATGCATCTTTCTTCGGCCTGAGTCCAAGAGACGCTTCGATAATGGACCCGCAGCACCGGCACTTCCTCGAGTGTGCATGGGAGGCTCTTGAAGATGCTGGTCACCCCCCCAAGAGCTTCGATGGCTCGATCGGAGTCTTTGCTGGCTCGGGCATGAACACTTACCTCATCCATAACTTGCTCGCCAATCGCCGCCTGCTTGCAAGTGCGGGCTTGTTCCAACTCAAGCAGACCGGCAATGACAAAGATGTTCTCGCCACGCGCGTTTCCTATCAGTTGGACCTGCGCGGACCCAGCATTAACGTGCAGACCGCATGCTCCACCTCTCTGGTCGCAGTTCATCTTGCCTGTCAAAGTCTGCTCAATTGCGAGTGCGATCTGGCCCTGGCAGGCGGAGTTACCATAGAAATTCCGCATGGTCAGGGCTATATCTATCACGAAGGAGAGATTCTTTCTCGTGACGGTCACTGCCGTTCCTTCGATGCAACCTCAAGTGGAACTGTCTTCGGAAGTGGGCTGGGGATTGTCGTGCTGCGACGCCTTGAAGATGCGCTCGATGAGCGCGACCATATCCGTGCAGTCATTCTTGGATCGGCAGTTAACAATGATGGCGCGCGCAAGGTCGGCTATCTGGCCCCGAGCGTTGAAGGCCAGGCCGAGGTCATTGCAGAAGCTCTTGATTTCGCCGGCATCGATGCCGCGGATATCTCCTACGTCGAGACCCACGGAACCGGGACGGTCGTCGGCGATCCCATCGAAGTCAGAGCCCTTACGCAAGCGTTTCGTAGGTTCACATCCCGCAGCAGCTATTGCGGAATCGGGTCGCTCAAAACCAATGTAGGCCATCTAGATGCAGCGGCGGGCGTGGCAGGTCTGATGAAGACTGTCCTCGCTCTCGAGCACCACCAAATGCCCGCAAGCCTGCATTTTCAGAACCTGAATCCTCACGTCGAGTTGAATGGAAGTCCGTTTTTTGTCAACAGTCAACTCTCGGATTGGCCGTCCACCGGATTGCCCAGGCGCGCGGGGGTCACGTCGTTAGGCATCGGTGGCACCAACGCACATGTTGTACTTGAAGAGGCCCCGTCGCGAGTTGAGTCACAACTGACGAAGCCCTATCAATTGCTGGTCGTTTCCGCCAAGACTGACAGCGCTGCTGAGCGTGCATTAACCAATCTCGCCACTCACGTCCACGCACATCCTGAGCTACGTTTGGCAGACGTTGCTTTCACCTGCCAGGTTGGCAGGCATGCATTCCCTCATCGCCGCGCAGTGGTCGTCGAGGACACGCGAGAGGCAGTAAGTGCGCTTGCGGCGGGAGAGCGCAAATCCTTTGCCTCCGGTCTTGCCGCGAAAACCGCGCCCTCTGTCGTCTTCATGTTCTCTGGGCAAGGTTCGCAGTACGTCAATATGGGCCGCGATCTCTACGATAACGAGCCGATCTTTCGTGAGACTCTCGACCTCTGCGCTCAACAACTCAGGCAGCCTCTTGGGCTCGATCTGCGTCAGGCGCTGTATCCACCGGAAGAGGAGAAAGACGCCGCCGCTGAAAGGCTGAATCAGACCTGGCTCACCCAGCCCGCCCTCTTCTCGATCGAGTACGCTCTTGCACGTTGGTGGATGTCGCTTGGCGTCGAGCCCGAAGCAATGGTAGGCCATAGCATCGGTGAATACGTGGCCGCATGTCTCGCCGGAGTCTTCTCGCTCGAAGACGCACTGGCAATCGCCGCCTTCCGCGGACGTCTGATGTACGATCTTCCGTCCGGCTCGATGCTCGCTGTTCCCCTCGCCTACAACGACCTTCATCTCAACGGCACTCTTTGTTTAGCCGCAGTCAACAATCCAAGCCTCTGCGTAGTGTCCGGGCCAACGCCGGAAATCGCGGCATTCGAAGAGAGTCTCGCAAAGCAGTCCGTCTCTTGCCGCCGCCTGTTGACCTCACATGCATTCCACTCCGAGATGATGGACCCCATCCTCGGGGAATTCGAAGGGCGGCTACAAAGTGTCGAGTTAAAGCCCCCGCGCATCCCTTATCTCTCTAATGTCAGCGGCAACTGGATCAAGCCTGAAGAAGCCACCGATCCAGGCTATTGGGCGCACCACCTGCGCCAAACAGTCCGTTTCTCCGACTGCCTGGCCGAGCTCTCTCGCGAGCCCGGTCGAATTTTTATTGAGGCTGGCCCAGGCAATGCACTCACCTTCTTGGTGCGCCAGCAGGCAGGTGCAACGGCAAAAACATTTCAGTCTCTTCCGCATCCGCGCGAAGCGACTACCGACCTTCGCTGCGCGCTTCACACGCTCGGCCAAGTCTGGGTTTCGGGTATCAACGTAGATTGGTCGAAACTGCATCCGGCCAGATCCGCTCATCGCGTTCCGTTGCCGACCTATCCCTTTGAGCACACGAAGTATTGGATTGAACCGGACAAAGTGCAGCTCGCGGCGACGCCTTTCCAGGCGTCGCTCCCGGAGGACGACCATGACCTGTCGTTCTATCGTCGCGTCTGGAGACCCACTCCAGTAGGTCCTGCATCGACTAGCTCGGCAGGCGCCTGGATCATCTTCAATGACTCGCTTGGCCTGGGCGATCAAATCGCCGCGGAGCTCAGAGCAAATAAGCAGGATGTAGTTATGGTCGCCGCGGGTTCAAGTTATCAACGATCTGAAGAGGATAGATATTCAATCCGGCCGAGCGTTCGCGACGATTACGACGCCCTGATCGCCGACATCTTCAAGAGCGGATACTCGCCCAGGAAAATCTTTCACCTCTGGTCCGTTGAGGGTGCAGAGCTGCCGCTAGCAGAAACCATGGATCGCAGTTTTTATAGCCCTCTCTATCTAGCCCAGGCACTGGCCAATCAGGACATCGCGGATATCGACATCGCTCTGGTCTCAAACCGAATGCAGCAAGTCGGCGAGGAGCCGGTCCGCAATCCAGCTCGCGCGGTGTTACTTGGTCCGGCGCGAGTCATCCCCACGGAACTCCCGGGAATCACATGCCGTAGCATCGATGTGGATTTTGAAAGCGGCGACGCTACGGCGTGCGCGGCTCAAATCGTCGCCGAGATGGGCTCCATCCGTGACAATGCGACCGTTGCGTTTCGCGGTGGCGAGCGATTTGTTGAGACACTCGATCCGTTAAGTCTCTCCGCTGCCCCCGAACGCCGCCGCTTGCAGCCGCGAGGCGTGTACCTCATCACCGGCGGATTGGGCGGCATAGGATTGGTCGTTGCCGAGCATCTCGCGCGCGAATTCAACGCTCGCCTCGTTCTTGTGACCCGTTCCCCGCTGCCGCCCGAAGCAGGGTGGGAAGCTGCGCTGAACGACCCCAATGAGACGGAGGTCAACAAACAGAGGCTTCGAAAGCTGCTTGAGATTCGAGCCATCGCAGGTGGACTCGTTGTTGCTCAAGGGGATGTCACGAATCTCGATCAGATACGTGACATCGTTGCCCAGGCTCGACGGCACTTTGGAAAAATCGACGGTGTCTTTCATGCCGCAGGCACTCTCGAAGATGGTCCTTTGATGCTGAAGACCGCGGAAAGCGCAGCCAGGGTTATCGATCCAAAGGTGCGTGGAACGTTGGTTCTGGAAGAGGCCTTCCGCGATGCGCCGTTGAGCTGCTTTGTCCTGTTCTCCTCTATTAGCTCCATCTTTCCTCCAGCGGGTCAGGTGGACTACGCCGCCGCGAATGCTTTTCTCGATGCTTTCGCGCTGAGCCGCAAGGATCCGGTAACCGTCATTAACTGGGACGCCTGGCGCGAGGTCGGGATGGCTGCGCGCTCCGCCTCTCCGCATCCTTTGCTGGACGAACGGCTGCTGGCAACGCCCGAGGAGATTGTGTACCTCAGCCACTTCTCACAACAGCAGCAGTGGTTGCTCTCTGAACATAGATTGAAGACGGGTAAGGCGCTCTTCCCAGGAACAGGCTATCTGGAAATGGCTGCCGCGGCGTTCGCGCGCGGTTCGATCTACACCCCGATCGAATTTCAGGATGTGTTCTTTCTCGCTCCGCTGGCAGTCGACGCTTCTGAATCCAGGGAGATACGTGTCCAGCTCAAGCGCGAACATGAAGCCGGGCTGGAGCAAGGCGGCTTCCGCTTCTCCGTATTTGCGCGCGCGGGCGAGTGGGTCGAGCATTCTACAGGTCGCATTGAACCGTGCCTGGCGCGCCCGGCATCGCAGATCGATAGCGCTGCCATTGCGGCACGCTGCCGCGAACGTGAAGTTGTGTTCGATGAACAGCGCCGCACCAAGCAGGAGCATTACATCGACTTCGGCCCCCGCTGGCATTGTCTTAAGCGGCTGCGCATCGGCAAGCACGAGGGCCTGGCGGAGTTAGCGTTAGATAAGAGTTTCTCTGCCGATTCTTCCGCGTATCGCATGCATCCTGCGCTGCTCGATATGGCGACAGGGTGCTCACTCTACCTGACTGACGGCTACGAGTCCTCCGACGACCTTTACCTTCCCTTTTCCTATAAAAAGCTGTGCGTCTACCGTCCATTGCCAATCAGGTTCTTCAGCCACATCCGCCCCCGCCGGGAGAATCTGCTTCAAGGCGAGGTTGAAACCTTCGATATCACGCTCTTCGATCAACAGAACCAGGTGTTGGCGGAGATCGAAGGCTTCGCCATGCGCCGCATTGCTGACCCAGCAAAGGCAACAGAGGAGAACGCGCTAGATCACGACGCTCTCGCCGACAGCGACCAACCGATTGAACCCTTCACCCTTTCTGGAATCCTGCCGCTCCACGGCGCACGAGCTTTAACGCGCATCCTTCTGGTCAGTACCCCGCTCGCTGTAATCGCCGTCTCCCAGCCTCTCGAAAATCTCGACAATCGCAGCGTAACTTCAACGCCGCGAGCAATCGACGCTGCGTCCGGCGCCACTTCGACAAGTGAAGGCGTGGAGGGCACCCTCGCTAACTGGTGGCAAGACCTTCTCGGGGTGGAGCGGGTGGGACTGGATGATGACTTTTTCGGTCTGGGAGGACATTCCCTGGTTGGCGTGCGTCTTCTTGCCAAGATAAAAAAGACGTTGCAGGTGGACCTCGAACTTGCTGTCCTATTTGAAGCGCGCACAGTACGCCAGCTTGCCGATGCGATTCGCAAAGCACAAAAGCCGGACGTCACGGAACAAGTGGCGGGGGCTCAGAACCGCATGGCACCGATCGCGCACAGTACAACCGCGGCGCCAGTGCCATCTTTCGGACAAGAGCGTTTATGGCTCCTGGAACAAATCGATAAGGGCACAGCGCAATACAACATTAGCTTCATGCTGAGTTTGGAGGGAACTCTGGACCTTGCCGCTCTCAAGAGCGCCTTGAGTGCTGTGGTCCAACGTCACGAAACATTACGGACGCGCTGCATCAACGCGGAGGGCCACCTTCAGCTCGAGATTCCCGCGACGTTTGAAGTCTCACTTCCTGCCACCGATTTCAGCCGCATGGAGCAGAGTAGGCGGAAGGGTTCGCTTTCGACAGCGCTTCACGTGGAGGCGAACCGGCCCATTGTTCTGGATCGCGATCCAGTGGTCCGGGCCGCTTTCTACCGCATGGACGAATGCGAGCACGTGCTGCAGTTGACTGTTCATCACATAGCGTCAGATGGATGGTCAATGGGAGTCCTATTTCGCGATTTTGCCGCGTTCTACGAAGCCGCGCTAACTGGCGCGGTCGCTCAGCTTCCCGAGCTTCCTATTGCATATTCCGACTACGCACGTTGGCAGCGGGAGCGATTCGCCGGGCCCGAAGGGGAACGCCTGATCTCGTACTGGAAAGACCAGGTGAAGGGAAGCTCATTTGCGCTGCAACTGCCGACGGATCGTCCTCGCCCGGCACAGCAAACTTTTCGTGGCGCTTTCCGGCAATACTGGCTGTCCGCCGAACAGGCGACAGCAATCCAGGAGTTCTGCCTTCGGGAGAAGGTGACGCCGTTCATGGTGGCGCTCGCTGCGCTCTATGCCGTGCTGGCCCGCTATTGCGGCCAGGACGACATCTTGATTGGTTCACCGATCGCGGCGCGGTCTCAAAGCGAGACCCAGGACCTGGTTGGCTTCTTTACAAATACAGTTGTTCTGCGCGGCAAGCTCGATGGCGATCCGACCTTTCACGAACTGGTACAGCGGGTTCGGCAGACTGCTTTGGAAGCCTATGCCCATCAAGATTTGCCCCTCGAAATGCTGATCGACAAGATTAGGCCGCAACCCGATCTAAGCAGGTCGGCGCTGTTTCAGGTCATGCTGATCTTACAGAACTGGGTGTTACCCAAGCTGGAGTTGCATGGGCTGGAAGGATCGGCACAGATTGTCCGAACCGACACTTCGAAGTTCGACTTCACGATCGAATTGCGTTCGGTTGGAGAGGCGATCGAGGGGGTGATCGAGTACAACACCGACCTGTTCGACGCCAGCACCATCGATCGGCTATGGGGACACTTGACAACGTATCTTGACAGGGCCATCGCAACGCCCGAGCAGATAGCGGCAACGATCTCGCTACTTACATCTCGCGAACGGCAGCAGCTGCTGGTGGAGTGGAATGCAACGCGAGCCAGCTATCCGCGAGACGTTGGTTTACACGAACTGATCGAGGCGCAGGTGGAACGGACTCCGAACGCTGTCGCAGTCCGGTTCGGGAACCATTCGCTAAGCTATCGCGAACTAAACGCCCGAGCCAACCAGGTCGCGAACTATCTGCGAAAACGCGGGGTTGGTCGGGATGTTCTGGTCGGCGTTTGTGCGGAGCGCTCGATCGAGATGGTTATCTCCCTGCTGGCAAGCCTGAAGGCCGGGGGAGCGTACTTGCCGGTTGATCCGGAGTATCCAACTGAGCGGTTGCGCGTCATTCTGGAAGAAGCTAATCCTCCGGTCGTGTTGACCCAATCACATCTGCTCAACCTGATACCGGCCACAGGAGCCGATTACCTCTGCCTGGATTCGCATTGGGAAAAAGTAAGTGGCGAATCGACTTCGAACCTTGGAGTCGAGGTAGGAGGCAAGGATATCGCCTATGCCATCTTCACCTCTGGATCTACTGGCAAGCCCAAGGGAGTGCTAAACACACACGAGGGCATCATCAACCGGTTACTTTGGATGCAGGATGCATACCTGCTGCAACAAGGTGACCGTGTTCTGCAGAAAACTCCGTTTAGCTTTGATGTCTCCGTATGGGAGTTCTTCTGGCCGCTGTTAACTGGGGCGGCGCTGGTGGTTGCCAAACCGGGCGGCCACCGGGATCCGGGTTATCTCGTCAAGTTGATCCAGCAGGAGCGAATTACAACCATGCACTTTGTGCCCTCGATGCTTCAAACATTTCTCGAGGCTCACGCAGTGGAAGAGTGCAGGAGTTTGAAGAAGGTGTTCTGCAGCGGCGAGGCGCTGCCTTACGAAGTTCAGCAGCGCTTTTTCGAGCGCCTGCAAGCGGAATTGCACAACTTGTATGGTCCAACCGAGGCGGCGGTGGACGTGACCTCCTGGGCTTGTAAGAAGGATTACGGAAACAGGATTGTGCCCATCGGGCGACCCATTGCGAACACCCAGATTGTAATTCTTGACGGCAGCAGCCAACCTGTTCCCATCGGAGTCGCGGGCGAGCTGCACATCGGCGGCATCAATCTCGCACGAGGATATCTCCATCAGCCGGATCTCACTGCGGAGAAGTTTGTGGCCAATCCCTTCGCGGAGTTAGACACGGATCGTCTCTACAGGACCGGCGACCTTGCACGGTTCCTGCCTGATGGCAACGTCGAGTATCTAGGCCGCACCGACAATCAAGTCAAAATTCGCGGCTATCGCATCGAACTCGGTGAGATCGAAGCGGCACTCGAAGAGCAACCCGAGATCAAGCAGGCTGTGGTCATCGCACGCGAGGATAGGCCGGGGGATAAGCGGCTGGTAGCTTACCTGGTGGCTGTGGCCAGCACCGTGCCGGCAACGTTGGAGTTGCGCACGCGCCTAAAGCGGCGGCTGCCAGATTACATGGCACCAGCGGCCTACGTGTTTCTCGATCAGATTCCGATCTCGACCAATGGCAAAATCGATCGCAAGGCTCTGCCGCCGCCCACTGAGGCACAGCCATCGCAAGCGGGTACTCACATTGCTCCGCAAAGCGACCTTGAGAAGATGCTCGTCGGAATATGGGCCGAGGTGTTAGGAGTGCGGCAGGTAGGACTGGATGACGACTTCTTCGATCTGGGAGGACATTCCTTGGTTGGCGTGCGCCTTTTTGCCAGGATAAAAAAGACGTATCAGGTGGACCTCGAACTTGCGGTCCTGTTTGAAGCGCGCACAGTACGCCGGCTCGCCGACGTAATTCGCAAAGCGCAACAGTCCGTCGGCGCGGACCAGAAGACTTGGTCTACCCTGGTGCCCATTCAGCCGAATGGTTCCCGTACTCCCTTCTTCTGCGTTCACGGCGTTGGAGGGGGCGTGCTCAATTATGAGGCAATCGCGAAAGCTCTCGGGCCTGATCAGCCCTTTTATGCGTTTCGCTCACTGCTTTTGACTCGGGATGATATTCACGAAACGACGATAGAAGAACTGGCGTCTGTTTACATCAAGGAGATGCGGTCCTTTTTCCCGCAAGGGCCTTACCTGATAGGCGGCGGGTCCTTTGGTGGAATTGTTGCCTTTGAGATGGCACAACAGCTTTATGCGCAAGGTGCCGAGCCGGCGTTGCTCGTCCTGTTCGACACCTCTGCTCCGGGGAGCGTCCAGCGCGTCGCGACCACCGAGAAACTGCGTGGGTTCTGGCAGAGACTCCGAGATCAGGGTATCCCTTATCTCGTGCGGAAAGTCGCCCTAAAGGGCGATGACTGGGGCGAGCGGCTTGTTAAACGGGGTCGAGACGTAGCCGTTTATTGTCACCATCTGGCAGGTTCGGATCTGCCGGTTCGCCTTCGCTACCATCAGGTGCAGGAAGCTCATTCGCGAACCATGGCACGTTACAAGATCCAGAGATACCCAGGGAAGATCACGCTCATGCGAGCAGTCGAGCGCGGTTACCTGGGTATGGAGCTTCTTGGCACACGCGAGGACCCGAGGCTCGGCTGGGTAGCCCTTGCGGTTGGTGGACTGGAAATTCATGACGTGCCAGGCGAACACGGAAATGTTCTCAATGAGCCTCACGTCCGGACTGTTGCTGAAGAGCTCGAGACGATCCTGTCGAGGCCGGAGACCATAGTTCCCCAACAGCAGCCAGTCGCGTAGGAGGTGCCAGCAAAGGCCGTGCCTCCCACACCTGCAACTCGGAAACAGTCGCCCGCTCAGCCATCAATGCGATGCGGTGCCCGGCGTGTTCTACCAGGCAAAACTGCCAGCGCGATTCAAGCTCATGACCCAGACGCGGGTCGAGTTCCAGGCGAACTCCCTCGGCGCCGCCAAACAGGAAAGAGATCCTGCTCAAAGGCAGGGACAGCCCCATACCTCTCGCCTTGATGTAGGCCTCCTTCAGCGTCCAAAGCGATAAGATGCGGTCCAATCTCTCAGGACCACGCAAAGCTTCAAGTTGGACCAGTTCCAACGGAGAAAGCACTTCTGGGGCAAGTTCGGCGACCTTTTCCGCGCGCTCAATCGGCTCTGCGTCCACGCCCACCTCAGCTCCTTGAGCAATCAAGCAAACTACCAGGCCAGGTGAATTGGACAAATTAAACCGCAGGCCGCAATCCGGCTCGATGGTGGGCTTGCCGTAAGGATTCGTTTGAAAGCGCCAGGCTTCTGGGGCGAGCGCGTGATAGTGGGAGAGCGCGGTGCGCACCAAGGCGCGAGTAGTCAGATACTCCCGACGATGACGGTCAAACCGAAAAGTCTGCCATTGGGCACGCTCGTCTTCACTCAGCAGGGTCGCGCACGTCTCGGCGACTGCTTCGCTCAAATCCTCTGGGTGCGCGTACCACAGGTGAAGCGGCTTTTTATCCATATCAGTAAGGACGCTGCCGGCCCGACAACAGTTCACGTACGTACGAAATATAGTTCATGCGGTATGAAAGTCCAGGTCTAACTGATAACGCGGGTGGTGCTGCTAGGTCATATACCAACCTCCGTTAATAGAAAGCGTCTGGCCGGTAATATAGGCGTTCTCAGCCAGGAACAGGACAGCCTGTGCCACCTCATCTGCGGTGCCAAAGCGGTTTACAGGCAGCAGCGACGGCTTGATTTTGTCGTTGCCCCGGATCATATCGGTATCAATGAGCGCAGGCGCGATCGCGTTCGAAGTGATGCCTTCCTTTGCCAGCAGACTTGCATAGCTGTGGGCCAGGCCGATGATGCCTGCCTTGCTGGCAGCGTAGTGTGGGCCAACCACGCCGCCTGTCTGCGCGGCAATCGATGACAGCATGATGATTCGTCCCCACTGCCGTTCGCGCATGCCCGGTAGGACAGCCTGAGAGACAAGAAAGGCGGAGGTGAGATTCTGTGTAATCACTGTCTGCCAGTCGAGAAGATTCAGTTCAGCAAGCGGCTTCGAAGGATTGATGCCGGCGTTGTTGACCAAAATATCCACTCGACCGAAGGCCGCTTCGATCGCGGTCATGAGCCGGACTACTTCTTTCTCTGCTGAGACGTCGGCCTGGATAGCGAGTCCACGCTGGCCTGTCTGTTCTACTGCTTTGACGACTTCGCGAGCACTGTCCCCGGCCTGAAGGTAATTGACGACGACATCGCATCCTGCCCGTGCCAATACGGTTGCTGTCGCCCGACCTATCCCGCGCGAGCCTCCGGTGACCAGGGCTACTCTTCCTTCTAACGACATGAGATCTTCCTTACCGGACGATATGACCAGCTATGGCCGCACTCCAGCGATATTCAGTCGAATGCGCAGGACATTATCGCTCTCCGTAATGTAGAGCGTTTTGCCATCGGCATCGCCCCAGTTCATATTTGACGTACTTCCAGGAAGATCGATGGTGCCGAGATGTGTGCCGGAAGGCGAGAAGATCCAGATGCCTCCGGGGCCGGTGCTGTAGAGATTGCCTTTCTGATCGACCTTCATGCCGTCGGGCGATCCGAGCCGCGTATCTTCCCGCGCGTCGAAGAATACTTTGCCGTTCTCGAGGCTTCCATCCTGATTTACGGGATAGCGCATCCAGATCTTTGGAAGAGTGTTAGCAACGTAGAGGAATTTTTCATCGGGCGAGAAGGCGAGGCCGTTAGGACGCGGAAGATCCTTGATGAGAAGTTGAAGCGCTGAACGGTCCGGCTGAGTGCCTGGCTTCTGGCTCTCTGCAGCGGGGATGCGGTAGACACCGTTGAACGACAACTCTATTGCCGGGTCTTTTTCGTCCTGGGTGCGCAAACCGTAGGGTGGATCGGTGAAGTAAAGCGAGCCGTCAGAGCGGTAGACAAGATCATTCGGGCTATTCAACCGCTTACCTTGATAAGTGTCCGCAAGGATTGTCTTCGAAGCGAGGGGATTGAGCGAATCAAGCCGCCAGACGTTGCGGGCCGCGTGTCCTGCCACGGTCAGCCGCCCTTTGCTGTCGAGAGTCATGCCGTTTGAGCCGGGCTCCGGGCCGCCGTATGGCGCGGCGCCAGCGTAGCCGGAGGGCTTCATGAAGATAGTCACCTGCCCATCAGCTCCAAGCCTGCGGATACTGTTGCTGGGGATGTCTGCGAAGAGCAGATAACCGTCGCGCGTCCAGATAGGGCCCTCGGTCCACTTGAAGCCTGACGCCATCAGCTCGAGCTTCGCGTCCGACGGAACAATCTCGTTGAGGGCAGGGTCGAGTCTCTCAACCACGACCGGTATGAACTTCGTTGCAGCCATAGCAGAAGCCCTCGGCGGTACTCCGGTTCCAGCCGTCGCGACCATGACCGGCACTATGCCGGCCAGCACCAGATATTTAGTAATTGTCATCGATTAACTCCTTTTGTCCCCGCACATCTTCGCAAGTGGCTATGTTGCGGTGCTATGATGTTTCGTCTCAACGCAACTATCATTGCATAATACGCAATCTATGAGTTTCGTTCTTCAAGGAGAATTTCTCCATGTTTGCGACACGAGCCTGCACATTCGTCCTATCCCTCGCTGTTCTAACCGGCGTAACGGCGAAGACCCAAACCCCGAGCTTTACGCCGGACGGTATCTTTCAGGGCTCTAGTCTGGCGGGATGGCACACCATCGGTCAAGCCGCATGGAGCGCGGCGAACGGAGTAGTTACCGGAGATGGCGGGGCAGGCCACGGCGCGGGCTGGCTAATGCTGAACAATTCGTTCCAGGATACAGGCCTCTACGCGCAGTTTCGCTGCCAGGGCGATTGCGATACCGGGGTGCTGTTGCGCGCGCACAAGACGGACAAGGGAACGGAAGGCGTCTTTGTCGCTATTAAAGGAGAGGAGTTGGCCGCTTACCATTTGACGCTGGATGCTGACGGCAAGGAGATTGACCGGACGAAGCTGCGCCTCGCGGGTGGACAAATTCGATTTGCCCCACCGCCGCCGGATCCGTCGAGTGCCCGCGGTGGCCCCCCGCGTGCCTTGCCTGCACCTCGGAGCGGACCTCCGGGAGTGACGATGCCTATGGAGCACGTGAAACCGGGGCTCAAGAAAGATGACTGGAACGATGTTGAGGTGCTGCTCGACGCCGATATCGTCCGCGCATTTTTCGACGATGGCGGTGGTGCAGTGAGCGCTGCCACAGAAGACATGAAGAGCTACGGCCCTCTTGCGCTCTATACGGGTGCAGGAAGCCACGTGCAGTTTCGTGAGATCGCCTATCGCGACCTGGCCATCAAGCGCGATCCGGCTGAGGAGGTCGGAAAGGGTTTCCGCATGCAGCGTCTTAGCCCCTTCTTCTACGGTTGGTCGGCTGACGCTGCGGACTTCAACCGAGACGGCAAACTGGATATCGTCTCGGGACCGTACATCTACTATGGTCCCGACTTCACGCAGTCCCGCGAGATCTATCCCGCGCAGGGGGTAAATTCCTCTACGAACTACCCGATGGATGACTGGGTCGAGCACGCGTACGACTTCACGGGCGACGGATGGCCCGATGTGCTTACGACAAGCCACGCGGGCGGAGGCAAGGACGGCGCGATCCTCTACGTAAATCCCAAGGGTGAATCGAGGAGATGGGATAAGTTCACGGTCGTCACGCCAATCGAAAGCGAAGAGACCGTGCTGGCGGATGTTGACGGCGACGGGAAACCGGAGCTGGTGTATGTGGCCGAAGGCTACATGCGTTACGCGAAGCCCGATCCGGCCAATCCCACCGGAAAATGGATTGTGCATACGATCTCGGAGCAGGGACCCTGGCCCCCACACGGCATTGGCACTGGCGATATCAACGGTGACGGGCGTATCGACATCCTGGGTGCGTACGGTTGGTGGGAGCAACCCGCGGCGAATGCCGGCAGCTCTCTATGGAAGTACCATCCGGTGGCTTTTGGTCAATGGGGCCGTACGTCAGCAGGCGGCTCGCAGATCAGCGTCTATGACGTGAACGGCGATGGCCTGAACGACGTGGTCACGTCTATACAGGCGCACGGTTGGGGTTTGGCGTGGTTTGAACAGAAGAGGTCAAGCACGGGAGAGATATCTTTTGTGAAGCACGTGATTATGGGTCGAACACCGCAGGAGAGCGCTGGCGGCGTTGTGTTCACGGAGTCGCATGGGTCGACGATGGCAGATATTGATGGCGACGGGATTCCGGACATCATCGTAGGCAAGCGGCTCTGGTCCCACTTGGACGACTACTACGACCCCGACCCCTATGGGCCGGCCGTCTTGTATGTCTATCGCACGGTGCGGGACAAATCAGCTCCTGGTGGCGCCCGCTTCGTTCCAGAGCTCGTCCATAATCGCTCGGGGGTCGGTTCCGATGTTCTTGCAGTAGACCTCAACGGGGACGGAGCGATCGATATCGTAACTTCAACACGCAGCGGAACATACATTTTCTGGGGCACACCCAGGGGTCCACATCAGAAAAAATAGCAACCCACATCGTCGCAAACGTTCCAAATAGTGCCGCCAACTCGCGCATTAGCAGGGACACGCCTACAAAAGGCGATCCCGTAAGCCCGTATTTCTTGAATGGTTAGCAGACAACCCAAACATTATTCAACTGTCCAAAAAATGATCCTTGACTTCTCTTAAACGTGGATGGTAGGGTTTCCGCCGTCACCGTAAAATGTATTGCGTATTACGCACAGACAATTGCGCCATGGGTTGTAAGCCTACTTGGAGGAACCAAAGATGCAAATTTTCAAACTCGCCCTAAGAGGATTTTCGTTGTTGGTCTGCGTTCTCATGTTTGCTTCGCAAGCATATTCACAGAACACGACCGGATCGATCGTTGGCACAGTGACAGATTCAACCGGTGCCGCAGTTGCGAATGCAACTGTAACCGTCACAAATATAGCCACTGCTGATAAACGCATCGCAACCACTTCGGACTCTGGCGAATACACGATCCTCACACTTCTGCCCGGCCAATATTCGGTGATGATCGAGGGTGCAGGATTCAAGCGCTACGTCCGCGACGGAGTTGATATCCAGGTGGAGCAGATCGCGCGCATCAACGCCCAGATGGTAGTCGGCGCAGTAACAGAACAGGTAACCATCACATCAACCGCACCCCTTATTCAATCGGAGAATGCCTCGCTCGGCCAGGTAGTAGAAGGCCGTTCAGTAACAGAGATGCCTCTGAATGGACGCAACGTGCTGGCGCTCGTGGGACTTGCCCCTGGCGTAGTCCCCCAGGGAAGCTCGGGCGGCAACCTGACCGGTCAGAACGTATTCGCGGCGGGCAACTTCCAGATCGGCGGCGGCGATGCCAACCAGAGTTCAACACTGGTTGATGGCGCTCCCGTCAACATCTCCTACGGCAACATCACCAGCCTTGTGCCGGATCAGGATGTCGTGCAGGAGTTCAAGATTCAAACGAACAACAACACGGCCGAGTACGGTATGTACACCGGCGGTGTAATCAACATGACGACCAAGTCCGGTGGGAATTCCATTCACGGAACTCTGTACGAGTTCAATCGCAACACAATCTTCAACGCAACGCCGTTTTTCAATAAGCATACATCGACCATAATCCCGAAGAGTCCCTATCAACTTAACCAGTTCGGTGGGAATATCGGCTTCCCAATCCTCAAGAACAAGTTGTTCGGCTTCGGTGACTACCAGGGATATCGCAACAGGGTAGGGAAGACTGAAACCTACACCGTTCCCACACCACTGGAACGTATAGGCAACTTCAGCGAATTTACGACCCCAATCTATGATCCGTGCGGCGGCACCGTAACCGTCGGCGGTCAGGGATGCTCCGGTTATGCTGGTAATTCTCCATTCAACTCGAGTGGAGGACCATCAGGTCTTCCTCAACAGCGCGTCGCTTTCCCCGGAAATATAATTCCCGCGAGCCGCTTCAGCACGGTTGCGAAGAATCTCCTCAATACGAATTTCCCGGGTTCGACCGGCACCGTCGGATACTACATTTTGCCGAACGTCAAGAATTCGGCCAACGCGTCTGGATATGCGCTTACAAATAACTGGGTCGGCCTTGCTCACGGAGGCGGCAACAACGATCAATACACCGGACGCATCGACTTCGTGTGGAGTCCTAAGCAGCGTCTCTTCGGCCGGTACACCCAGTGGAACTCTGCAAACATCGGCGCCCATACCTACGGCAACGGCCTGGTCGGCGGCGACCCAATCTCACCCGAGTCGTTCAAGACCCGTCAGATCGTGTTTGGCGATACCTATCTGTTCAGCCCGACGCTGCTGGGCGATCTTCGCCTCTCCTATCTGCGCTGGACTTACGTGCGCACACCCGGAACGCTGGGATACAACGAGACACAACTCGGATTCCCGGCGTACATGGGAACTATCTCGCAATTGAACAACGTTGTGAATTCGACCACCGTGCCCAGCATTGCCCTGTCAACCCCCACGTATAACGGCGTGGGGACCGGCTATATCTTCGGCACCAACCAGGACTATGTGGTCGCTCCGAGCATCAGCAAGACGATCAAGAGCCACACCATCAAGGCGGGCGCCGATGTTCGCCAGCTGCAGATGCTGTACTTCCAGAACAACTCCCCGGGCGGATCGTTCGCCTTCGATGCCAACATGACGGCTTACGCAGGCTCGGGCGCAACCAGTGCGAATGCCGCCGCCGGACTTCCGGCCAGCGGCAACCCGTTCGCATCGTTCCTGCTTGGTTACATGGTCAACCAGGCGAATACGGCGAGCGTCGTCCAGATCGCTCCGCCCACCTGGACGACCATGTACTACCAGGGCTACTTCGTTCAGGACAACTGGGTCGTGAACCTAAGCTGACCCTGAACTTCGGCCTACGCTACGAGATTCCTGGTGTCTATCGCGAGCGTCACGAGCTGCTGGCGACATTCAACCCAACCGAAGTCAACTCTGTACTTGGCCCTATCAGCGTCAACGGAAATCCCGTCCTTGGCGCGTATGATCTGGTCGGCACACCGCAGCACCCAGCCCTCGGTCTGCGGCCCGAACACTTTACTGACTTCTCACCGCGGCTCGGCGTCGCCTTCCGTCTGAACGACAATACGGTGCTCCGCGCTGGATGGGGCAAGTTCGTGATCCCGGCTGATCTGCAGTTTCCGGAGTCGGCGGCGCAGTCGCCGCTGTCTTATATCACTAATAATCCGGTCACTACTCTCAACACCGGAGGCTCTCCGGCGAACACGTTGGACAATCCACTGCCAAGCGGTCTCACCCCCGCCCCCGGTCGCAGCCCGGACTACCAGCAGCTATTGCTCGGCGGCTCGGCGAACGCGCTCTATCAGAATGAAAATAACGGTGAGACCTACCAATGGAACTTCGCCATTCAGCGTCAGTTGCCTCTGGGGATTAACGTAGAAGCGGCGTACGCCGGACTGCGCGGCTCAGAATCTGCCGATCAGTGTGAACATCAACCAGGTGTCCGCCAACACTCTGGCACAAGCCGCCGCAGACCCAACCTGCAACGCCACCACGGGACCAACCGTCACCTGCTCCCTGACCAAGACTGTCGCGAATCCATTCCCCAATTACTCAACCAACTTTACGGCGGGCAACCAGCAATACTCAACCATCTCATCGGTTGAATTGAACAAGCCTTTCCCGCAATATGGAGCCATCAGCAACACAGGCAACTATGTGGGAGTTGGCAACTACAACGCTCTGCAGGCGAAGGTTGAGAAGCGCTTTTCCTGTGGCGGCATGATACTCGGCTCTTACACGTTCTCCAAGCTGCTGACGAACGCTGAATCGCTCACCTCATGGCTTGAGACCGTTGGCGCTCCTGGCTACCAGAACACCAACAACCTGGCTGGCGAGTATTCGTTTTCCGGCTATGACTCACGTCATCGCCTGGTGGTCAGCTATGTCTACAACCTGCCATTTGGCCGCGGCGAACGTTATGGCGCGGGCGTAACCGGCATCGCAGACTATTTGTCTCCGGCTGGGGATTCAATGGTGTCAGCACCTTCCAGAACGGCTATCCCATGGGCATCTCGTCCTCGTCAGGATATGTCGCAACCTATTCGGGCACCGGCACCACTCGTCCGAACCTCGTTCCAGGTTGCAACAAGGTAATAGATGGTCGCAATCCAGAAGAGGTTGGGCGATCAAGTTGTAGGAGGCTCGGTACAAAATCCGTATTTCAATGTGTCATGCTTTACTGCGCCGGCTCGCTTTACCTTCGGCAACGAATCCCGTACCGACAATACGCTGCGTCTGCCTGGAGTCGCGGACTGGGATTTCGCTCTCTTCAAAGACACGCACCTCACAGAGCGGTTTGTTTTCCGCTTCGTGTTGAATCCTTCAACCTGTTCAACCGTGTGCAGTTCGGTGGCCCCGGCACCTCTGTCGGATCACTCGCTAACAACGGTCAGATCACAACTCAGGCCAACGATCCACGCGAGTTGCAACTTGGGGGTCGCATAAACTTCTAAACGAAAGTACAAAAAGGCCGCCGGCTAATCTGCCGGCGGCCTTTTTCGGTTTGAGGGCTTTTCCATCGCACCCGTGAATCATTCTGATTGAGAGAAAGCGATATCGTCAGCGTATCTTTAATGGTCTTTAAGTCCCGATGAACCTGTCCGGAACAACTCAGATCCTGACCCACAGCGCACACAGCAGAATGCGAGACCATCCCCACGCACCTTACGGATTGCGGCTTCGGTGCTGGGCTTCGTTCTCCTGGCTGCGGGCGGCTCGTGGTTTCTATGGCATCGTCATACGCACAGTCCCCGGCCGAGCAAGCCAAATCGGAATACGTCGATCCAGCGGTCTGCGCCACATGTCATGACGATATCGCAGCCACTTACCGGAAGACCGGTATGGGCCGATCGTTCTATCGTCCCACCCCGCAAAATATCATCGAAGACTATGCTCAAAAGAACACCCTGGATCACAAGCCCTCGGGCATGTCGTACACGATGGTCGAGCACGACGGAAAGTTCTTTCAGCGCCGCCACACTATCGGATTCGATGGAAAAGAAACCAACATGGTTGAGGAGCAGGTCGATTACATCATCGGCTCCGGCAACCACGCGCGTACCTATCTACACCGAACCGCACAAGGCAAACTCACAGAACTCCCGGTCAGCTGGTACACCGAACGCTCCGGCTCATGGGCGATGAGCCCGGGCTACGATCGCGCCAATCAAGAGGACATCCACCGCACCATCCCCCTGAATGCATGTTCTGTCACAACGGCTATCCGCAGATCGATCAAAAGACCGATCAAAATGCGGCGACCCACGAGTCCGATAGCGGAATATTTCCCGCAAACCTCCCCGAGGGAATTGATTGCCAGCGTTGCCACGGTCCGGGCCGAGCGCACGTAGCTGCCGCCAGGGCACCCGTCCTCGATCCCCAGCTTAATCCGCAACTCCATCGTGAACCCGGAAAGCTGCCACGCGACCGGCAGATGGAGGTCTGCATGCAATGCCATCTCGAGACAAGCAGCCGCAATATACCCAACGAGATTCGCGCATACGACCGCGCAGTATTTTCCTATCGTCCCGGCCAGCCGCTGGGGGACTACAAAATCTACTTCGACCGAGTGAAGGACGCCAAGGATGACACCTTCGAGGTCGCTCACGCGGCCTATCGGCTGCGTCAATCCACATGTTTTCTCAACAGTGACATGACTTGCCTTACCTGCCACGATCCCCACAACATTCCGCGCGGAGCAGAGGCCACCAAAACTTACATCGCAGCGTGCGAGAACTGCCACCACAGTGTCATACATAAAGTCGCCACCCCCGTCGGCACCGATTGCATCAGTTGCCACATGCCAAAGCGGAGAACTGAAGATGCCGTGCACCTCATCATGACCGACCACTTCATTCGGCGCTACCAGCCACAGCGCGATCTGCTGGCGCCTATCGAAGAAAAAGTAGTAGCGAGTGCGAGCCCAGTGATCGAGTACTATCCGCCGAATCTGCCACCGTCGCCCAGGAATGATCTCTACCTCGCCGTGGCGCAAGTGAACGATGGAAAGGATGGCCAGGGTCTAAAGCATCTGCAGGCGGTCGTCACCCAGCAGACACCGTCTGCCCCCGAACCCTACGTTACGCTTGGCCGCACTTACGCGGACCGAGGCGACAACGCGGAAGCCGCCCGCTGGTTCGAAGCCGCGCTGAAACAGCAGCCAGACAATCGTCCCGCATTGCGGGAACTGGCAACCGCGCTACTTGCAACGCATCAGGATGCGCAGGCGCTCGAAACTCTGAAACGCGCCGTCGCCCACTATCCGAACGACGACATGCTGCTAACAAACCTCGGCAATGTCTACCTGCGGATGAACAAGCCAACCGAGGCCCAGTCCGCCCTGAACCGCGCCATCACCGCCAACCCCGAACTAGCCGACGCCTACAATCTGCTCGGCCTCGTCGCCCTGCAAACGCCCGACAAGGCGGCGGCAGAGAAGTCCTTCCGCGAGGCGATTCGCTGGCAACCCGACCTGGCCGAAGCGCAAAACAATCTCGCAACTCTCCTCACCGGCAACCATGAATTTGAGGAAGCAAAGTTTCACTTCACGCGCGCCCTCGCAATCAACCCGGACTACGCCGACGCCCATCACGGCCTCGGACTACTACTCATCCTGACGAACTCCATCCCCGAGGCCACAGCGGAGCTCCGTGAAGCGGTCCGCCTGCAGCCCACGTCAGCGCAGAATCATGACGATCTCGCAGACGTGCTCGCGGCCCAGGGACAAACTGCCCAGGCTGCAGAAGAGTACAAAAAAGTGCTCCAGCTTAAACCCGACCAGTCGGATGCACAATTAGGCCTCGGTCTGGCGTTGCTTCAGCAACACAAGATTGAGGAAGCAAAGCTGTATCTGCAGAAGGCAGCCCTGAGCCCGGATCCCGATCAGAGCCAGGCTGCAGCCAACGCTCTGAGCCAGATTGGCCGCTGAGCAAACGGTTGCACCCATTGGCCGGAACCGGCTCGACCCCTTGAAATCACACTCTTGACTTCCATGTTTTGCGATTGTTACTATGTGTTCCTTCAATGAGCGCAACAAGTATTGCGTATTACGCAATACAGTCGTGGCTTATAAGTCCCTACCGAGGCGATCAGGTTCGGGGAAGGTGTCGGTTGAATCATCCGAGCGGTATCTCGCGACGCAGACTTCTCTCTGGGGCTGCGATCGCGTGCGCTTACAGTGCTTTGCCCTCCTGGGCCGACCCTGTAAGAAAGCTCTCTCCCAACGATAAAGCCAACATCGCGTTCATCGGCATCGGCAACTATGGCGCCCAGAATCTCGTAGAACTCGCCAGCCAGAACATAGTAGCTGTCTGCGACGTCGATTGGCGAACCCGCGAGCAGCTTCCCGGCCGCGGCGCTCTCGCCTCCGAGGTGGCCGCGAAGAACCCGCAGGCCAAACGCTTCGACGACTGGCGCATCATGCTTGAGTCAATGGATAAGAATATCGATGCCGTCGTCGTCTGCACCGCCGACCACGTCCACGCCGTCGCCGCCATCACCGCCATGAAGATGGGCAAACACGTCTACTGCGAAAAGCCCCTCGCTCACTCCATCGGCGAGGTCCGCGCAATGGTCGCCGAAGCGCAGAAATGCGGCTCACAAGCCACGCAGACCGGCATCGTAGGCCACGCCTCCGAGGACGTCCGCCGCATCGTCGAGTGGGTACGCAACGGAGCCATCGGGCAAGTCGAAAAGATCGAGGTCTGGCAATCCGACTGGGAGGCCGGACAGCGCTACACCTCACCCTATGGCGAGGTCGCGCTCATCAACGATAAAGTCCCCCTGCCGGCCGAAGTCAAGTGGGATCTATGGCTAGGCCCAGCCCCCGAGCGCCCCTACAACCCGATGTATCTGCCATTGCGCTGGCGTAACTGGCAGGACTTCGGCACCGGCATCCTCGGCGATCACGGCCCGCACTTCCTCGATCCAGTCATCTGGGCCTTCGATCTCGGCTACCCCGACCAGCTCTCCGCAGAGGCCGATCCCGGCTTCGATACAACCACGCGCGACCAGATGTTCGCTCGCTACAGCCACGTCAACTATCGCTTCCCCGCCAAGGCCGGCCGTCCCGCCGTTCAGCTAAAGTGGTACGGCTACACCTCGCCTGAGATCCCCAAAGGCTGGAAGAGTACCGACCCCTTTCCAACCGGAGGAGGCATCATTCATGGCAGCAAAGGTACTCTCGTTTACGGCCCCGTCTACAGCAGCAAGCCGGGCGCGCCGAAACAAGTCTGGCTGCTGCCGGAAGAGCTTGACCGCCAGTACAAGCGACCCAATCCAACCATCGCCCGTCCCCAGAGCCACTGGCTCGAATGGATCGCCGCGGCCCGCGACGGAAAACAGCCTTCGGCCAATTGGCAGTATGGAGGCCTCGTCACCGAGATCTGTCTGCTCGGCAACATCGCCATCCAGCATGCCGGAACAACCCTGACATTCAGTCCCGAGTCCCGAACCTTCACCAACTCAAAATCAGCCAACAGCATGTTTGAACACGGTTCTCGCCCCGGCTGGCAACTACCCACATAAAACGGCACCACGCTCCAAACGATCTCGCATCATTGCTTCACCGACCTGAGCAAGGAGTTACAAAACTAATGCGAACCAACATGCGGTATGCATCTGTCCTCTCGCTTACGCTTACCGGCGCCATCGCTGGAGCCTACCTCCATCACGAACTCAAAACGGTGCGTGCCGCCGATGGAAAGCAGAGCGCAGCCTACACCACTTGGACGAGCTACCTCGGAGGCCCTGATTCAGCGCAGTACTCTGCTCTCAAGCAGATCGATCGCAGCAACGCTGCAAAGTTGAAACAGGTATGGTTCTATCCCGCAGGCAATAACGGCTTTCGCTACGGCTCCAATCCCATCATCATCGACAACCTGATGTATGTCATCGGCAAGAACAACGTTATCGTCGCGCTCGATGCTGCGACCGGCGCCGAAGTCTGGGTTCACGATAAC
Organism: uncultured Acidobacteriaceae bacterium; assembly: GCA_963744125.1. Lineage (GTDB taxonomy): Bacteria > Acidobacteriota > Terriglobia > Terriglobales > Acidobacteriaceae > Edaphobacter. The sequence goes on from CAVUSG010000001.1 coordinate 763,004, forward strand.
AATATGCCGCGTAATATCTCCCACCGCGGCCTCACTTATTGGGAGAGCAAGGATCGCTCCGACCGCCGCATTCTGTACTCAACCGACAATATGCTCCGCGCCATCGACGCCCGCACCGGCAAGACCATTGAGAGCTTCGGCAACAACGGCGCAGTCGACCTGCGTGAAGGTCTCGGCCGTGTTCCCAGCACCATTCGGCAGATTCAGTCCGGCACGCCCGGCCGTGTCTTCGAGAACCTCCTCATCCTCGGCTCTGCAACCGGCGAGGAGTACGAGTCGCCTCCGGGCGATCTTCGCGCCTTCGACGTCGTCACCGGCAAACTCGCCTGGACCTTCCACACCGTTCCGCATCCCGGCGAGATGGGCTACGACACCTGGCCCCCTGACGCATGGAAATACATCGGCGGCACCAACACCTGGGGTGAAATCTCCATCGATGAAAAGCGCGGCATAGCCTACTTCCCGCTCGGGTCGCCCACCTACGACTTCTACGGAGCGGATCGTCACGGCGCAAACCTCTTCTCTGACTGCCTCCTCGCCCTCGACGCGCGCACTGGCAAATATCTCTGGCACTACCAGACCACCCATCACGATCTGTGGGACTACGATCTGATGACATCGCCGAAGCTCATGACCATCACTCGCGACGGCAAGAAGGAAGATGTCGTCGCGCAGGCTGGTAAGAACGGCTTCATGTATGTCTTCGATCGCGTCACCGGCAAGCCGGTATTCCCCATCGAGGAGAAAGCCGTCCCGCAATCCGACGTCCCGGGAGAACAGTCCTGGCCCACGCAACCCATTCCGTCCATCCCCGCCTTCGCCCGGCAGAAGTTCACGGCCGACGAGGTGAATCCCTATATCGCTGATCCGAAGGAACGCGAGAAGGTTAAGCAGATCGTCCTCGCCGCACGCAACGAGGGCATCTATACTCCTCCCTCACTCGGCACAACCATGGAGATGCCCGGCAACAACGGCGGAGCCAACTGGGGAACCGGAGCCTTCGATCCCACCACCGGCATCTACTACATCCAGGCCAAGGAAGCGCCCTCCCTCCTGCATCTCGAGCCCCACCAGCCCCGCCGCCAGATGACCGGTACCCCGGAGGCCCAGGGGCATATCCTGTACCTCCAGAACTGCCAGTCCTGTCACATGGAGACAAGAATCGGTCAGCCGCCGTCCGTTCCTTCTTTGATTGACGTCGTCACCCGCATCGGGCCGGCTCGCGTTCGCGACGCCGTCCATGACGGTCTGCCCCCAATGCCGGCCTTCCCCGATCTTAACGACGAGGAGATTACGAACTTGGTCGCGTACCTGAAGGATCCCAGCAAGGGCGAGGTCCCCGGAGACATCCTCGCCAGAATGATGGCTCCAGCCCCTCCGTCAAAGGCGAAGCTCGGTCCGGGCGGCACGCGCTACTGGACAGGTTACGGCTACATGAACTCGACCGAAGGCCTGCCTGCCATCAACCCCCCATGGTCCACCCTCACCGCCTACGACATCAATTCGGGCACCATCAAATGGAAGATCCCGTTCGGTGGCGTTAGCGTGCTGGAGGCAAAGGGCATCAACGATACCGGCAGCTTCTGGCCCCGCGGCGGCCCCGTAGTCACCGCCGGAGGACTGATCATCGCCCCCATCAAGTCCGACAACAAGCTGCACATCTACGACAAGGAAACCGGAAAAGAGCTTGCGCAGATCGATGTCCCAGCCGGCCCCGAAGGCATCCCTGCCGTCTATGAGATTGCGGGACGCGAGTACATAGCAATCAGCGCCAGACCCAACGTAGAGGCTCCCGTAGACACCACCGAGCGGCCTCCCAACGGTCCACGCGCAGCCGCCGCTCCGCAACAAACCCAGGGCTACTACGTCTTCGCCCTACCCGACACAAAGACCACGAAGAAATAGACCAACCTCAACAGCTGGGTGCCCACCACAGAACCGGGTGCCCCACCCTTTCGCAGTCCTATCGCGATAGGGTGGGGTATCGTTTGCGGAAGCAAACGACCGCACTCCTCAACCCACCACAACCGCTCAGATACCACCCAGAGCCCACCTGATCGCCCCGACGGTTGGGGGAACCGATACCCTCCAACTAACGTATATAGAGATGCATCCAAAAAACCGCCTAGGCGGCTCGGTACCATGGCAGTCTTTGACAACTCAACCAGAGTCGCACCTCATAAACATAACTTTATGAATACTTTGCAGCCGCTAATCCCACTTTATAAGACTTTTCGCCCCCGCGCACACTGAGGTCCGAACTTAAAGCCCCTACTTCGAATACTTTGCGCAAATTGACGGGGGAGGGGGTACCACCCAAAACCAGCATCCCGCTCTTATCCCGCAGTCATCCCCGTTCCTGTTTTTACGAATCGAGCCGGGGCAAGCCAAGCCCTACTTGCCCACCCAGCCGCCGTCCACATAAATCGCCTGCCCCGTGATATACCGCGCCTCATCCGACGCCAGGAACGCCGCCGCATGGCCGATATCACAAGGCTGCCCCGGCCGCCCCAGCGAGATCTGAGCCACCACCTGCGGCAGGATATCCGGGCTCTCCAGCACCCATCGAATCATTGGCGTGTCAATCAGTCCCGGATGGATGCAGTTCACGCGAATCCCATACTGCCCCACCTCGGCAGACACATTCCGCGTCATAGCCTCGATCGCGAGCTTGCTAGGAGCATAGTGCGTCCGTCCCGGCAAAACCCGCGCCGCCTGGATCGACCCGATATTAATGATCGCGCCCTTCCGCCGCTCCTCGATTGCGCGTCTGCAGAAGGTCTGAGAACACATCCACCCACTCTTCAAATTAACGTTGGTGACATCCTCCCACTGCTGGTCGGTCAGTTCCAAAAACGGCACGATGGTCTCGATGCCCGCGTTGTTCACCAATATGTCGATCGGCCCTAGCGCCTGCCCTTCATCGAACATGCGCTCCACATCGGCCCGTTTGGACACATCCGCCTTTACGACATGTGCCCGCCGCCCCAGGCTGCGAATCGTCGATGCAACCGCGTCAGTTCGTGCCCCTGTGGAGATGTCATTGATGACGACGTCGGCGCCCTCGCGCGCGAAGACCTCCGCGATTCCTTTTCCGATGCCTTGTCCGGCGCCTGTGACCAATGCGACCTTGCCAGTTAGTTTCATGTCATCCTTCGTCGGCAAATAAATGCTGCAGCATTCAGAGCCGCCTCGTAGAGGCAACCGTTAGTGGATCGTCCAACCGCCATCGACCATCAACGTATGTCCCACAATCATGTCAGCAAAAGGGCTTGCCAGAAACAGCACAGCGCCCACAAGGTCCTGGGGCTGGTTCCAACGCCCTCGCGGGATCATCTGTTGAGTAGCCCACTCCTTATAGCCAGGCTTTTCAAGAATGTTCTTGCGCGATTCAGTTTCGGTAATACAAGGTGCCACTACATTAACCAGGACTCCCTGGCTCGCCCACTCCAGCGATAATCCTTTCGCAAGCTGATGCACCGCAGCCTTCACCGCCGCATAGAGGGCACGCTTCTTAAAAGCGACAACCCCAAAGTTCGACCCGATCTGGATAATCCGCCCGCCGCCCTGCGCAATCATCACCCGCGCCGCCGCCTGAGAGGCAAAGAAGACACTCTTCAACGAAGCTGCAACGGTCTTATCGAACTCTTCCTCAGTCACATCCAGGGCATCGTTTGTCCCGGTCCATCCGGCGTTATTGACCAGGATATCGATCCTCCCAAACTCAGCCACGGCCTTGTCCATTAGCGCCTGCACCTCCGCAACCACGGCCACATCGGTCTGCACAATGATCGCCCTGCGGCCCATCCCTTCGATCTGCGCAGCGACCTCTTCAATCTCGGCCATACGCGGTCCCGGGTGTTTGGCAAGCACCAGGTGGGCACCCGCCTCTGCAAGACCCAACGCAATCGCCCGGCCAATGCCCTGCGAAGCACCAGTTACGACAGCCACCTTGTCATTCAACTCAAAGCTCGAATAATTCATCTGACTCGGTGCCTCCGCCGGCCACCTCTTAGAACTTGTATTGCTATTCCTTTGTTGCGTGTGAAGATATCCTTATTGCGTATGATGCAAGCACGCAAATCTTACCGTCGCCTTCGTCAATCGTCAAGAATGTAAAAGTACCTGTTGTCGGAGTTCCAGCCAAAGACTCCATGCAAATGGCAGGCTCCCCCTGAAAGCCGGTACTATTGGCGAATCGCCTGCATCTGCGCTCGCCCCGGTTCTGGTTAATACTTGACAAACAATTCCTGTGCAGTTCACAGTTATTGCGTAACACGCAGATAGTCTTGCACAGAACGCAATACTTTTGCAGTATGAATCTCATTTATTTGCGCTCTATGACGGCTCAATACTGAAAAATGTTGAGTTCTTTCAACGTGAGAATCCAGTAAGGGGTGTATTTCCAGTGAATTCCGTTATAAGCCGCCGAACATTACTTACCCGCACTCTCGTTGGAGCGGCCGCAGCAGCCGCGTTGCCTCGCTCTTTGTTCGCGTCGCCGTACAGCAATATCCCCATCGGCTACACCGGCATCACCTGGTCCAACACCCAGGTTGAAGATGCGATCATCGCAGTCTCGAAACTGGGCTTCTACGGCTTCGAGACCTTCGGAGACAACCTCGTTCAGTGGGAGACCAAGGGCGGCCTCGCGCCGGTACTCAGCCGGAATCATATTCCGCTCATCTCCGGCTACTGCACGCTCAACCTCACCGACCAGACCCGGCGCCAGGAGACCATCGACAAAGCGGTCAACTGGGCAAAGCTAATCAAGAAGAACGGCGGCCGCATCTTTGTTCTGGGGCCAAACCCGGTTCCCCGCGACACCTACGTCTTTGCCGATCACAAGGCGAACATCGTAGCAACGCTCAACGAAGCCTCCAAGGCTGTCGTCGATCAAGGCATTACACCCGTCCTCCACCAGCACACCGGCACTTGCGTCGAAACCCGCGACGAGACCTACGCCACCCTGGACGCAATGGATCACACCACGCTGAAGTTTGGGCCAGACGTAGGTCAGCTCACCAAGGGCGGTTCGAACGCAGTGCAGGTGGTAAAGGACTACCTTCCGCTCGTACAGCACATGCACCTCAAAGACTACGACGGTAAAGATCCAAAACTGGCCTACTACTGCCCGCTGGGTCAGGGGAAGGTCGATGTACCAGCAATCCTCGACCTTATGGCCGGTCGGAAGATCAGTGGTATGGTGATGGTGGAACTGGACAACGACTGGAAGGATCCGGTGCCCACTCCTCCTGCCGAGCTTGCTGCTGAAAGTCAGGCATATTTGAAGAAGATCGGAGTTAAGCTTCGGTCGTGAGAGCATTATTAGATATGCCTGCAAAGAAGACCGCTTCAATACCCTTCATTCAAAGCCTGGACCGCGGATTGACCATTCTTCAGACGGTAGCCCTTTCCAAACAGCCAATTTCTTTGGGTGAACTCTCCGAGCTTCTGAGTATTGACCGCAGCAGCGCCTTCCGGCTCGCGCAGACGCTTCGCCGTCGAGGCTTTCTCGCCTGCCCCACCGGCCGCAAGGACTACATCCTCGGCTCTGCGATGTGGACCCTCTCCCATCAATATGACTGGAGCAACATGCTGGTTCGCGTAGCCCATCAGCAGCTCAAGCTGATTGCGAACGAACTCAACGAGACGGCCCACTTAGCGGTGCGCGAAGGCAAGAACGCACTGTTCATCGACTCCGCCCACGCGAACCACATCATCGCAGTCGCCGGACAAACCGGCGAACTTGTACCGCTCTACTGCACCGCCCATGGCAAGGCCTTGTTGGCCGACGCCGACGAGCGCGACCTCACTTCGCAATTCGGCTCCGGACCGCTCCAGAAGTACACCCAGAGCACCCTCTCGACTATCAAAGCCCTCGCTACAGAGTGCGCCGAGATCAAGAAACGTGGGTTCGCCACGGACGAGGCGGAATACAACCAGGGAATGCGCTGCGTAGCGGCCCCCATTCGGCTTGCGGACGGCTCCATCGTAGGCTCCATTGGCATCTCCGCCCCCGAATCTCGCTTCCTGAAGCAGCACTATCCGAAATACGCCAAGAAGATCTGCAAAGTCGCCGAAGATATCGGCACCCTGCTAAGCCCCTCCGACCCCAAAGAATAGCGACCGCCAAAAATACCCAAACGCCGCCGGTACCCCTCCCAAAAAGATAGGCGAACGTCGCCGGTACCTCTCAAAGCGCCAACGGCGCGCTCCATACCAGCCTGGGGCGTAGCCCCAGGTACGGAACCCCATAACATCTAAGGGCTGAAGGCCCGACCCATCCCGCTATCGCTTGACACGCGCTGTACAATTAAGACACAGGAAAAATCAACCTCAGCCCCCGCATCGGGGCGCCGGCGAAGGGATTTGCACCCTCCCTCCGCTGCAGCAGTTCTTTCTCAACTTAAGCTTAAAGTATACTGCTAAGCCATATCGAATGAATATTTTGCAGGCAGAAATCCTAGATTATCAGGACTTTAGCCACCCGCCCACCCAAGGTCCGGACCTATCTCCTATCTTTTGAAGAATTTGCGCAAAAGGTGCCGGGGGAGGGGGGTACCCCACACCCAAGGGTGTATCAACACATTCGACAGGACCAAGAGCCCTGATTCCAGATTCCAGGAAACTCGCCCGCATCAGGAAATCACTCGATCCCCACCGCAGATCTATCCTCCCAGCATTCCTGTCGTTATAGTATGGGGTGCAATCTTATTTGCGTATTATGCAAGGAGGCCTGCCGCCCGATATGGCAAACCCAATTCTCGACTTCGGCATCGATCCCGCTGCACTAAGCTACATCGGTAACGGCCTGCAGCGGCCGGAATGCATCCTTGCCGAGCAGGCTGGCACTCTGTGGTCGGCAGACTCGCGCGGTGGGGTAGTAAAGCTGCGACACGACGGCACCCAGCAGATCGTAACTCAGAAGATCTCCGGTCACTTCGCGAAAGCCGAGAGTGAAGCCACGCGATACCTGACCGGCACTCTTCCCAACGGCCTCGCATTCGCCCGAAACGGTGACATTCTCATCTCCAACTTCGGCACCGATCGCCTGGAGGTAATGACCCGCAGTGGTGAGTCCAAAGTGCTGGCCGACAACATCGATGGCGAGACCATCGGCAAGGTCAACTTCGTCCTTCGCGACTCCAAGGACCGCATCTGGATCACCATCTCCACCAAGATCAAGAACTGGATGCATGCCCTCAAACCCGATCTCCCGGACGGCTACATAGCCCGCTACATCGACGGCACCTTCCGCATCGTCGCAACCGGATTTCACTTCACCAACGAGATCCGCATGGATGCAAAGGAAGAGTATCTCTATGTCGCAGAGACCACCGGCGGCTGCATCAGCCGCATGCGCGTCCACGAGGATGGCGGGCTCGGCGACCGCGAGATCTTCGGCCCATCCAGCCTGGGCAAGGGAGCATGGCCCGATGGCATCGCCTTCGACAGCTACGGCAATCTCTGGGGAACCTGCGTCTACTCCGACAAGCTCTGGGCCATCACCCCCCAGGGCGACCTCCGCACCTTCCTCGACGAAGGCGACCCGGTCAAGGTCGATGCACTCGAAAAGCAGTTCTTCGCGGGCAACGTGACCGAGGAGGTCCTCTTCGCGACAGGCCGCGGAGTCGCACCCTGGATGGCCAGCGTCACCTTCGGCGGCCCCGACCTGCAGACCCTCTACATCGGCTCGCTCAAAGGAACACGCATCCCGTACCTCAGGGCGCCTGTCCCAGGTCTACCGATGGTGCACTGGAACGATCGCTACGCCTGATCTGCGCTGACGACACCCGCCTCCAGCAGCCACGTCACGGACTCCTGTACCGCCCGCAGCGACGTATAGCGCGGCGTATAGCCCAGTAGATCGCGCGCCTTTGCGATGCTGCAGTTCGGCGAGTGGGCGATATGGTCCCAGGTAGTCCGCGCATATTTTTCGCTCACGGTCGCGGCCCATTCGTCATAGGGCAGAAACTGCATCCGCGCCGGCTTCTCGAAGAACGCGAACATACCCTCCGTATATCCGCGTAACGTCAGGGCCGCCGGCGAAACGACATGAAAGCTCTCGCCGACTGCAACATCGCGATGCATAATCGCCTGGACGAAAGCCTGCGCAACGTCCTCCGCGTGAACATGGTGTACCGTCTCCATCCCAAGATTCGGCAGCGCAATCTGCTCACCTCGCGCAATAGTCGAAAACACTCCCGGATCGAAGTTACCCTGCGGATTGATCGGGTTCCATCCCGGCCCAACCAGATGACCCGGATGCAGCACTGTCACAGGAAAGCCATGATCGCGCGCCTCGCCGAGTAGATACCGCTCAATCTCTGCCTTCCGAATGCCGTACTCTCCAAACGGCTCCCGCGGCGCCGATTCAGTCGTAGGCACCTCAACGCTGTGACCGTGCACCCAGATTGTGCCACAGTGCAGAAAGTGGCCCACCCGCCCTCGCAAAGACTCCCTAAGCTGAATCGCGCTCCCGGGCAGATAACATGTGATATCGATGACCACCTCTGCATCGAGTCTCGCAATACGTTCGCCAAAATTCCCGGCATCCTCCTCCGCAGTACGGTCCATATCGACATGCCGAACGCCTTCCCACGCCGCATCCGGCTGATAAGGCTCCTTCAGGCCACGGCTGACGCAGATTACATCGAATCCCGCTTCCACCAGCTTCGGTGTCAGATACGTCCCAATGTGCCCCGTTCCCCCTATAATTGCGACTCGCATGCGATTCCTATCCCCAGAGGATGTATCTTGACTGCGTTTTACGAGGAAGACTATACTCCCGTTATTAGCGCAAGTTATATTGCATAATACGCAAGTATAGGAATGCAATCTGCACAAGGATGTCGGCTAAACCGGATGAATAAGACACAAGCTGCAGCTGCCTCCCGTATCGACCTCCCACTCTCTCTGCACAGAGACCACTTCCTGCGCGCGGGCATCCTCAAGCTGCTGGCGATCAAGGACTCCGACATTCGCATCCTCACGCTGGAGCAGAGCCGCGATGCAGTCGATAGCGGATTGCACGCCGGCGGAGCATTCTCCGCGACCATCCCCTTGGTAGCCCTCTTCTACGGCGGGTTCCTCAGGCTCGATATCGAAGACCCCACCAGTCGCGGGCAAGACATCTTTACCCTCAGCAAGGGTCACGCCGTTGCGGCAATGGCATCGATCTATGCAGAGCTAGGCTACTTCGATCAGGCATTGCTGCACCGCTCGCGATCTCATGAGAGCCTTCTAAACGGCCATCCCGGCCCCGTGCTCCCCGGCGTCCACATCGCAACAGGACCAATGGGACAGGGTATCGGTGTCGCCGGAGGCTTCGCGATCGCAGGTCGAATCAACCCGCGATTCGACTCCTACGCCATGGTCGGCGATGGCGAACTTCAGGAGGGCTCCTGCTGGGAAGCCATCATGTATGCAGGCCAGAATCATCTCGACAACTTCTGTGTCCTCGTCGATCGCAACAACGGACAGCTCGACATTCACAACCGCACCATCTTTCCCATGCCCGACCTCAATGCTGTCTTCAGCTCCTACGGCTGGCAGACGCATAACGTCGACGCGACTCAATACGATGGTGTCGTTGCTGCACTCGAGAAGTTTCGCTACGGTACCCGCAACGGTAAACCGACCGCCATTATATGCAATGCAACCAAAGGCTACGGCGCATTCTCCGACTTCATGAACAAGCACAAGGTGACAGTGCCTGAGCCTCTGGTAGTGCAAGAGATCGCTCTGCAGAACGAGCGTCGCACCGAACGAGTCTCCGAGTTTCTCCGGCATCTGGAAGATGCCGAAAGCAGCACCGAAGGCAGCCAGACCGCGGCTCTTTTACGAGAGGCCGCCCGTACGATGCACCTCGACATCGATGGCTCATTCAAAGGTGATCTTCCCGCAATCATCGGGCCGGTGCTCACCCGTCGCGTCCCATCCCGTGATAAGCAGATACGGTACGACCCCGCCGCGCAACCGAAGATAGACTCCAAAAAGCAGTACAGTGCGGCCGAGATCGTCACTGCGGCAATGAAAGTCTTTGCCCGGGACAGCCGCGTCGTCTCCATCGACTCAGATCTGGCGTCGACCAGCGGCCTTGAGGCCGGTATCGCCGCCGTCGATCAACAGCGGGCTCTCAACGTGGGTGTAGCCGAAGCCAACATGATGCTCATCGGCGAGGCCTTCGCCGTCATGGGCTACAACACCTGGACCAGCACCTTCTGCCCCTTCTTCAACTGGCAGGTATTGCGCCGAATCGCCGTCGGCCAGCAGGAACGGCTTGAGAGCATCGCAGCGCCTGATGGATGGCTAAGCGAAGGGCATGGTCTCGATCTAACTTTTCTCGCAACAGCTTCAAACTTCGAGACGCGCACCAACGGCGCCACCCATATGGGGAACGACGACATCACAACCTTCGATGCCGTCGGCCAGCTCAGGATCATCGACGTATCGTGTCCTCAGCAAATGCTCTCGATCATGAAATGGATCATGTCTGGACGTCAGGGGTTGGTGTACGTCCGCGTCATGCGAACCGGATCCGCCGTGCTCTACGACGATACTTACACCTTCGAATTCGGCAAGGCACACATCCTCCGGCAGTCGGAGACCGATGATGTAACCATCATCAGCAGCGGCCGGGGCACACATGAAGCGCTCGCGGCGGCGGAGCTATGTTCTCAGGACGGCGTGGGCGTCACGGTCGTCGATATGCCATCGGTCGACGAAGCACTCCTGCTGAAGCTGTACAACTCCGGCAAGCTCCTGCTCTTCGCGGAACAGAACAACGGCTACCTCTGGCAGAATTTCTTGAAGGTGCTCTACCGGAATCGTGACGCGGCCGTCGGCTCCCTCCAGCGAGTCATTACCGTGAATACACTGACCGCCGAAGGGAAACCTCAGTTCATCCACTCTGCCACGTATGAAGAACTAATCGAAGCATTCGGATTGACGCCTGCACATATCGCCAAAACCGCCCAAGCTGCTCTTTCTGCAAGTCGTACCGAATGATCTTGCTGCAAATGATTTCCATTGTTCATTGGAGAACTAATGTCCAAAGTGTTTCTGGCTATCGTGGGAGCCGCTTTCCTCATCACCGGAGTGGTTTGTCTTTCGCAAAGCTCTCAGGCACTCGCCAGTGCGGACAAAACCGTGCCTTCGGTGCACGCTGGGCAGCAAGTCTACGTCCACAACTGTTTTCAGTGTCACTCCGTCAATGAGGGAGAGGTAAGATTAGGTCCCAGCCTCTACGGCGAGATGAAGAAGCCCCAGCCGAAGAAGAGCGCAACAGAGATTCGCACGATTCTCAAGAACGGCAAAGGCAAGATGCCGTCGTTCCAGGAAAAACTTACTGAAGAGGACGTTGACAACCTGCTGGCGTATATTCGTACCCTTTAGCATCGCAGTCGCAAGGTTCCACCGGCCTTGCAAGGATCAATTCTATGGCACTCCCGATAGTCGATGAACAAAGTATCGAAGCGCTGGATCTGCCGGGCAGGATGTTGCGGTGGGTCGTCACCAAAGAGAACATCAATGCCCAGAATTGCAGCATGTGTGTTATCGAAGTACAACCCGGGCAGACGGTGAAGCCGGCTCATTCGCACCCGCATGGGGAGGAGATCATCTATCTGCTCTCCGGCAGCGGACGGGTCTGGATAGAAGGCGAGATCGGCGATGTCAAGCAAGGCTGCGCGGTTCTCTTTCCGCAGGGAAAGGTCCACATGTTGCAAAACACCAGCGCGGAAGTGATGAAGGTAGCTTGCTTCTTTGCTCCGTCGACAAATCTGGATAACTACAAATTCTTCGATGAGATCGAGTTTCCCGCCTGATCCGGCGTGCATCCCGGAGCACCCCCCTCCCCCTATCAATATTGCGCAAAATATTCAAAGTAAAGACTTTAGGTCCGGACCTCGGTGCGGAGAGGTCCAAAAAGTCTTATAAAATGGGGTTGGTGGCTGCAAATTCTTCATAAACTTAGGCTTATGAGGTGCGTCCCCGGCTGAGTTATCAAAGACTGCTATGGTGCCGATCCGCCTGGGCGGTGGTTTTTGCGTGTGTTTCTATTCTAACAGGTTGGGTGATTTGGGTGATTCTTGTATGTTGCTTATTTGTAATGGTTTATGAGTTATTTATTGACGTATCGAAGACCGGCAAGCCCGACGCAAACTCGCAATCAGAGCCACTCTTACAGCTAGAGTTTTTGCTAGGTGGCATCGCCGGGGGAAAAGGCTACCGTTAAAAGACGATCTGACACTTGAGCAGAGTGTGCAGCGCTTTGTCCACTGCGGCATGCGCTTCGAGGCGACTCCATGGAGACGCGGAAGCCGGAATCAATCGACGACATTCACGCTGCTGGATTTGCCACGCCAGAAGAGAACCTGGATGCGGATCAGACGATGATGCCGGGGGATGAAGCGGATCCTGATCGAACGATGATGCCAGGGGTTGACGGGGCGGGTGGGGCGCAACGTTACCCGGAGGAGATTGGGCCCTATCGGATTCTTCGCCTGCTGGGTGAGGGGGGGATGGGTAGCGTCTATCTGGCGGAGCAGAAGAATCCTCATCGCATTGTTGCGCTGAAGGTAATCAAGCGGGGATTTGTGAGTGCGGACCTGCTACGCCGCTTCGAGCGGGAGGGTGAGGCGCTGGGCCGGTTGCAGCATCCCGGGATTGCGCAGATCTATGAGGCCGGAATGGCCGACAGCAGCTTCGGGCCGCAGCCTTACTTCGCGATGGAGTACATCGCAGGCCAGACGCTGATGGAGTATGTCGAGGAGCAGCGTCTCGGTGTACGCGCGCGCCTGGAACTGATGGCGAAGATCTGCGATGCGATGAATCATGCGCATCAACGGGGAATTATTCATCGCGATCTCAAGCCGGTGAACATTCTGGTGGACCAGACGGGCCAGCCGAAGATTCTGGACTTTGGCGTGGCGCGCGTGGGTGGCACTGATACAGAGATGACGCTGCAGACCGATCTTGGTGAACTGCTGGGAACGCTGCCGTATATGAGCCCGGAGCAAGTGCAGCTTGATCCGGCGGAGTTGGACGTTCGGAGCGATGTTTACGCGCTGGGCGTGATCATGTACGAGTTGCTGGCGGGCAAGCTGCCTCACGACATGAGAGGGATGGCACTGCCTGAGCTTGTGCATACAATTCGTGATGTTGATCCGATTTCGCTGGGGTCGATTAAGCGAATCTATCGGGGCGACATTGAGACGATTGCTGCGAAGGCACTGGAGAAGGATAAGACGAGGAGATATGCATCGGCGGCAGAGATGGCTGCAGATATCCGGCACTATCTGGCGGATGAGCCGATCGTCGCGCGTCCGCCGACGACGAACTATCAGCTTCGGAAGTTTGCGCGACGTCACAAGGCTCTGGTGAGCGGAGTGGTGGCAGTGGTGCTGGCGCTCAGCGTTGGCGTGGTGGTGAGTACGTGGCAACTGGTGAGGGCGCGGCGTGCGGAGGCGTCGGCGAAGGCAGTAAGCGACTTTCTGCAGAACGATCTACTCGCTCAGGCGAGTGTTGCCAACGAATCGGGGCCGGCGACGAATCCTGATCCCGACCTGAAGGTAAGAACAGTCCTTGATCGGGCAGCGAAGCAGATTAACGGAAAGTTTGACAAGCATCCGGAGGTGGAGGCGGCGATACGGGACACCATCGGCCAGACGTATCTGGATCTCGGGATCTATCCGGAGGCGCGAAAGCAACTGGGGATTGCGCTGGATCTTCACAAGCGCTTTGATGGGCCTGAGAGTGCGAAGACTCTGAATACGACGATCCGTCTGGGATCTCTAGCAGAACGGGAGGGAAAGTATGCGGAGGCCGAGACGCTCGAGACGACGACTATAGAGGCGATGCGGCGGGTGCTGGGCCCTGATCATCCCGACACACTGAACGCCATGGCCGTTCTTGGGAATCTCTATATCGCTCAGGCCAAGTACCCGCAGGCCGAGGCGATCTTTAGCCGGGACCTGGAGACAGAACGCCGGGTGTTGGGTCCCGAGGACCCTCAAACGCTGCGCGATATGCATAATCTGGGCCTGGTCTACCTTTACGTGGGCAAGTACACGTTAGCCGAACCGCTTTACAACCAACTCACCGAAATCGACCGCCGCGTCCTTGGTCCTGAGCACCCCGCCACGCTGTCGGCCTTGCTCAGTGTGGCCACCCTCTACCAGAGCCAGGGCAAATATGGGCAGGCCGAAGATCTTTTCGGTCAGATTCTCGAGGTCTACAGCAGGGTCTCCGGTCCCGAGCATCCCGACACTCTTGTGTGCATGAACAACCTGGCCGGTGCGTACACCGCTGAAGGCAAATATGGGCAGGCTGAAGAGCTTTACATCAAGACGGCGGAGATCCAAGGCCGTATCCTCGGACCTGAGCACCCGCGCACGCTGTCCTCCAAGTACAGCCTTGGTCAAACCCTCTTCTATGAGGGTAAGTACTTACAAGCCGAAGCGCTTCTCAGCCGGATTACAGAGATCAGAAAGCGCGTCCTTGGTCCCGAGCATCCCGGCACGCTACGGACCTCAAGCTACCTGGCGTATACCTACGCTACCGAGGGGAAGTACTCGCAGTCCGAGGCACTCTTCAACCACGACCTGGAGGTTCAGCGCCGCGTACGGGGTCCTGAGAATGAGGACACGCTCACCACACTTACTCACATGGCGTATCTGTACGAGGTAGAGGGTAAATATGGTTTGACTGAGAAGGCCGCAGCGCAAACCCTGGAGGGACGACGGCACATCCTGGGCCCGGAGCACCCGGCCACGGCGGCATCCGAGGCCGATCTGGCAGAGGCGTACGTGGCGGAGGGTAAGTTCACGCAAAGTGAGGCCCTCGCCCGCGAAGCCGAGGCGTTCCAACAAACGCATGAACCGGATAACTGGCAGGTCTTCTGGGCCGGGAGCCTGCTTGGCGCGAGCGTGGCCGGAGAGAAGAGATACGTTGAAGCGGAGCCACTGCTGCTCGAAGGCTATCGCGGAATGGTGGAACGAAAAGATCGAATGCCCGTTCCGAAGTTGCGTGATGTGGATCTCGCCCGTGCGTGGATTGTTCAGATGTATGTGGCATGGGGCAAGCCGAAGAAGGCGAACGAGTGGAGGCATAGCTGACGTGTGAGGGTGAATCCATCAACAGGAAGTAACGCTCTTGCGCCTGAAATGTCGGCTTTTCGGCAAGTCACTTCTCAGTTGGTGATAACAGTCATTATGGAGTGACCGGCGCCGATGCGCTGATCGTGGGTTAGGCTGTGAGTCTGTAAGGACGCACAGCTCAGAGCCACAAGCGGAAGGGAGCCGGTCATGAAGGAGAAGCTACGATTTTTGGGTTTGGATGTCCATGCCGAAACGATCGCCGTCGCGATTGCGGAGCCAGATGGTGAGGTGCGAAGCCTGGGAACGATTCCGAACCGCATGGAATCGGTACGCAAGCTGATCAAGAAGCTAGGCCCAGTAGAGAAGCTGCGGGCCTGCTATGAGGCCGGGCCGACCGGGTATGTCGTCTACTGGCAGTTGGCGGAGTTGGGTGTCAGGTGCGAGGTGGTAGCGCCAACTTTGGTACCAGTCAAGGCCGGCGACCGAGTGAAGACGGACCGGCGTGATGCTGAGAAGTTGGCGCGTTGTTACCGATCCGGTGATCTGACAGCAGTGTGGGTTCCGGATGAAGGCTCCGAAGCTCTGCGCGATCTGATGCGTACGCGTGAAGCGGCCAAGCAGGATCAGTTGCGGGCACGGCATCGGCTGAGCAAGTTTCTGCTGCGCTCAGGCCAGCGTCCACCGTCCGGAATCAGGCCGTGGACGCGTTCCTACCTGATTTGGGTTGCGCAGCTACGCTTCACACAGATGGCTCAGGAGGCGACGCGGCTAGATTACTTGCACGAAGTCGAGCACATGCGCGAACGGGTCGAGCGACTGGAACAAGCCATCACCGAGGCGGTCAAGCTAGCCTCGCCCGCGTTACAACAAGTCATCAACGATCTACAAGCCCTGCGCGGTATCGCAGATATCTCGGCTGTGACCATCGCGGCCGAGTTGGGCCAGGTGTCCCGTTTTGATAGTGCTCGTCGACTGATGGGCTATTGTGGTGCGGTGCCGAGCGAGGATTCCAGCGGCAAGCGGACCCGGCGCGGGAGCATCACCAAAACCGGCAACGCGCACTTGAGACGAATCGTCGTCGAAGCAGCATGGAGCTATCATCGCCCACCCTGTATCTGGTACGGATTGCGCAAACGCCAGGAGAATATTTCGGAAGAGGTCAAAGAGATTGCATGGAAGGCACAACACCGGCTGCACAAGCGATACATGAGACTGGCCGCAGCCGGCAAGGACAAGAGAAAGATCACCACCGCAGTTGCTCGTGAACTGTTGGGCTTCATCTGGGCCATAGGGATCAGGGCAGAAACAGTAGCCACGCAGCGGATAGCGGCCTGACGACAGGAAAGGCAAAGCAAAACGTTCCTAAGAACGGAAAAGCAAAGACCACCCAATTGATGAACATCGTAGCCAATTTCGAGCACAGAGCCAGCAGCAGCCGAGGCAAGCACGAAGGAGAATCCTCGTTTGCCCTATGCGACAGGCTCAGCCGGACTCGCGATAACAGTCAGAGGCAGCTCCCGACGGATCATGATTATGCGGTTCCGACCCGCGAATATCAGACTGATCAATCGTCGCTTAAACCTGACCCGACTGCTGCTCGCCCTGTCCTCGAAAGGCAACGGCAACGACAAAAACAACCCCACAGTTCGCGCCCGTTGACACGGTCACTCCATATCAGGGCAATGCACTCACCTACTCGGTTTAAGCGTCTGCAACCGGATAAGTTAATGAAAAACGCGCTTATAGTTACTAACCAATCGCGCAGTGATCCACCCGCCATTGGGGCTTAGGCTGATTTGAGGATTGATTGCGACTCGATCTTTGCGGGGTCTAGTTGGACGTTGAAGCCGGGGCCGGTTGGGAGGGCTATGTGGGCTTTGTCCGGGATGAGCGGGTTGCTTTCGAAGTGGTAGTAGTGGCGCATCTTGTTGATGAGGTATTCGCCGAGCGGGAATGTCATGGGCGACTGGCTTGCGATGGCGTGGATGGCGGCGCGCAGGCTGTGGCCGTGGGGGATTACCTGCACGTCGTGTAGGGAGGCGACGGTTCCGATGCGCAGCAGCTCGGAGATGCCGCCGCACCACTCGGGGTCGGCCTGGACTACGGAGAGTGCGCCGGTCTGGAGGTAGCGCTCGACCTCCCAGCGGCCGTAGAAGTGTTCGCCTGAGGCGATGGGGATGGTGGTGCTGCGGCGCATGGCGGCGAAGCTCTCGATCTTCTCGGGGTGTGTGGCTTCTTCGATCCAGCGGGGATGGTACTGCTCGACCTGGTGTGCCCACTCGAGCGCGTAGGTCTGGTCCCATCCGCTGTACGCGTCGAACATGAGCTCGGTATCGTCACCGAGAGTTTCGCGAAGGATGCGGACGAGTTCGACGTTCTTACGCATGCCTTCGGGGCCGGAGCCTGGGCCGTAGGCCATGAACCATTTCTGGTAGCGATAGCCCTCTTTCTTGATGGCGAGCGAGCGCGTGCGGACGGCCTCTGGTTCGACGGAGAAGCCGAGGCAGCTGGCGTACATCTCGACGGACGGGCGAGTGGGGCCGCCGAGCAGGCGATAGACGGGGACGCCGTAGTGTTTGCCGCGGACGTCCCAGAGGACGTTGTCGACGGCGCTTATCGCCATCATGAAGTAGCCGTCGCGCGAGTGGCGATTGGAGCGATACATCTCGTCCCAGAGGGCCTCTCCGGCTAGCGCGTCCTTGCCGATGAGGAAGGGGCGCAGATCTTCCTGCACTACTATCGCTGCGGACTTTTCGAGTGGGCCGTAGAGGCCTTCGATGCCACCGCTGGTTCGTATGCGGATGTAGATGGCTGAGGTGCTTGTCTCTTTTGATCCGGAGGGATTGTCTTTGTAGGGTTCGCGACGGAGGTCGTCGTACACGTCCAGCGGGTTTACCTGCGGCTGCTGATTGATGCCGGCGGTGTCGGTGTAGCGGCCGTGGAGTTCGATCAGTTCTACTGCTTCTATCTTCAACGTTGTGTTGGTTTGTTCGGACGAAGACGGTAGTGCGAAGGTGGTGGTGCTCACCGTTGTGAGCGCTGTCGCGGCGACACCGGCCAGGAAATCGCGGCGAGTGGGCTGGATGGCAGGGAAGTTATCCTGCGGGGAGTTGCGAGTGAGTTTCATGCTTTCCTCGTGGAGCGACCGTCGGCACTATCGCGCGATCTGGCGTGACACCTGTCCACTGTATCGTGCGATGTAATTTACGCAAACTAAATTGCGCAGGGCGCACGCCAGG
This sequence comes from uncultured Acidobacteriaceae bacterium, assembly GCA_963744125.1. Classification (GTDB taxonomy): domain Bacteria; phylum Acidobacteriota; class Terriglobia; order Terriglobales; family Acidobacteriaceae; genus Edaphobacter. The sequence continues at coordinate 781,347 of CAVUSG010000001.1, forward strand.
ATTTGGATAGCTTGTCATCTTCGCGAAGGATCTGCCGGCTGCCAGCTAGCGGTCAGCTATTAATCGATGAGCCGCTTCCCACAAATCCCGGAGCTGTCCGCCGTCCGCCACCGACGCCGTTGCGGTTGCCGGAAGAGCTGGTGGGTTCGATGGAAAGCCGATCTTTTTCAGCAACGCTCTGTACCTGGGCTCATCCTTCAGAGTCAGCAGGTCTGGATGGGCGAGGCAGGCCAAAACATCCGTCTCATGCCGAGCGTACGCTTCCTCGAGCAGATGCAGAGCCTCTTGTTTCTTCCCCATCTGGACGCAGGTCTTAGCCAGCGTCGTTCCTACCAGCATTCCTTTGTCGTAGTACTGCTTCTGCTTGACATATAAGTTGCGGAACATCCCCTCTTCGCCGCCCCTTCCGTACCCGATTCTTGCCGAAGCAATAATGTCTTTCTGTACCGGATCGTTCATTGACTCCGCTGTCTTCTCACCCTCTGCAAGATATGCCGGATAGTCCCGCAGATCGAGGTTGATCAGCATCAGGTAGAGATGTGAAGAACGAAACTCGGGTGCCGACCGCTCTACCTCCTTCAAGAGCTCAATTCCTTCTTGTCTCTTGCCCGAGTTGAACAACATCCAGCCTTTATCGGCAAGGATCGAGTGAGAGGAAGGGTCGAGCTCCTGAGCCTTGTTCATTTGTTCGAGGCTCTCTGCAAATCTCCCCGGCACCGCAAAAGCGTTCGCATACCACATGCGCGCCACTGGATCGTTCGGATTCAGCTCAATCGCTCGCCGAAACTCCTTCTCCGAATCAGCGAAGTCCCACTCGCCATACATTTCTGCAAACGCCAGGGCGCGATGTGCCTCGGCCAGCGAGTCGTCAAGCGCCAGGGCCTTTCGCGCCGCAACGATAGCTCGCGCATATGCATCCCGTTCCGGCATGGTGGTGTACTGCGGCAACAGATCATACGTATCCGCCAGAGCCGCATAAGCCTCTGCATATTTCGGATCCTTAGCAATCGCCTGCGTAAAGTCCTCGAGAGCACGATTCAAGCTATCTGGCGTCCTCTGGCTCCACTCGTACCGCCCTTTCAGATACAGTTCGCGCACCTGCGCCGTCGGCAAGCTTGGCTTCATGGTCGAAGCCGTCTCATAAGCCTCTGGCCTCTCGGCCGCTCCCCTCGAATATCGCAACACCGCACCTAGCAAAGCCACAACAACCAGCAGTATCAACGCTATCCCTATCAGCCACCTCCTATCGTCGTTTAGCGGAGCCGGAGGCCTCTCCATTGCCTCTGTCCAGTGAGAGGCTTTACCCGTAATCGAATCAGAATACGTTGCCATCTCTTCCGACCCAACAATCGAATCCTGGCTCGACTTCAGCCACTCTTCCAACTCGGCCGGGCGAGCATAGACCGAAGCTCGTGTGCCCCCGGGCACTCGGTGGACCGGCAGACCCCGGTCGCGCTCCCACCGCTTTACGGTTCTCTCCGCCTTGCCAAGATAGCTCGCAATATCTTTCCACCCGTCCAACCGAGTGCCCAGACTGGCGTGTTCTACCTTCGCTCGGTCATCCGATGACGTCTGCGGCATGGAATCTGACCCTGTATTGAGGTAAGTGGCCCGAATTGACCTGACCTGACCCGACAGAACACTTGGCGCAGGGCGAATTCGCGATCATCATAGCACCACCAACTAACCGATAGACCTGTCGGCCGCACCAGCCTCCATATCGAGGTCAGGCTCTTACGGCCCCAAGCCTTCGCCGAAAATTTGTAGTGCCGAGTGAGGGTATTGGCGTGGCTGATAACCTGCCATTTATCCAGTCCAGCATTGATTCACAGGGTGACTCCCATGTCCCGCCTTTCTCAGAATCTGCTTTCTATCTGCCTGGCTTTATTGACCTTGTGCGCCATTCAGGCGGCCCAGGCGCAAACGCCGACTAACACCACCCTGGCTATCACAGGGGATCTTGCGGCCGTCGGGATGATTCAGGGACCGGACGGCAACTACTACAGCACAACCGGAACCAACGCCCAGAGCTGTAACGTCAACTCGTCGAACTTCTGTTCGTATATTTACAAGATCACGTCTGCCGGCGTCGTCACGAAGTTCCACTCATTCCAGCCGGTGCCAAACGACTCCTACCCCGTCAACAGCGACGGCGCTTTGCCTACCTCCCTGCTCGTAGGGACCGATGGAAATCTCTACGGAATATGCACGCAAGGTGGCGCCTTCGGCTATGGAACCGTCTTCCAAATTACGATGGGCGGAGTCTTTACTACCCTCTATAGCTTCTCCACCGTTTCAGTCTCTCCAGCCTCCCTGATGCAAGCCTCGGATGGATACCTCTACGGCGTGTTCCTAGGTGGCATATTCAAGATCTCGACCAGCGGCAGTTACTCGGTATTTCATACATTCCCCCTTGGCTCCGCCCCAAACGTCTATAACTACCCGGAAGGCTATGACCCTACCTCAATAATGCAGGGCAGCGACGGCAACTTCTACGTAACGATGGCACAACCTGCTGGGCCGACCCCTGCGGCCCGTGAAGGCGCAATCGATCAGATCACCCCAGGCAGTCAGGCCACGGTCATTTACACATTCCCTGCAGACAACAGCCAGGGAGGCCCGCCCCTGGGCCCACTGGTCGAAGGCAGCAACGGTAATCTCTACGGCGTCACCAAGTACTACAACCTGGCGACCCCCACGGGCGCAGCCTTCAGTGTTTCACCATCCGGATCGTTCCAGATCCTGCACCAGTTCTCCGGTGGTGCTGCCGGTGCGGTAGCCCTCGGCCCCTTGTTCGTGGGTGGCGACGGGAACTTCTATGGAACGACCGGCTTAGGAGGAGACACCACCTCGGCCAACTGCGCCTCGCCCGCAATGGGATGCGGAATTGTCTACCAACTGCAGCCCAGCGGAACCTTTACAACGATGCATCAATTTGAGGGTGGTGTTGCCACTCCAACCAACCTTGCTGCGGGAGACGGAGCGACTCCCCAGCCACCCCTCGTGCAGGGTGACATGAACCTCTTTTACGGAACTACTTTCGGCAATGCTGCCAGCAACGGCACAATCTTCGAGCTCTTCGTCCCCAATGTGCCCCAGCCGATCGATATTTCGCTAACGCCCTCGACCGCAGCCGTCGGCTCCCCGGTGAAGGTCACCTGGCAGGTGCATAATGCATTTTCGCAGTCAGCACAGGTCTGCGGAGCCTCGGTCGTCGGTAACCCCACCGCCGTCAACAACTGGTCCGGCCAACAGACCGGCACATTTGCCAACAACGTTTACAGTGGAAGCGCCACCATCACGCCTGCCAAGGCAGGTAACTACAATATTGCTCTTACCTGCGGAGGCAACGAGACCGGCATTGCAATGCTCACCGTTCCGACTGGCCTTGCCATCGGCCCCTCCATGCCCAACGCCACCGTCAACCAGTCTTACTCTCCTGCCGTCATCCCGGTTACTGGCGGCGTTACGCCGTACATCTGGTCCATCTCCGGTGTTCCCGCGGGCCTGATGGCTGACACTTCAAACGGAACCATCTCCGGCACACCCACCCAGTTCGGAAATTACACTATCGCGGTCACTGTCACCGACTCATCCATGCCGGCCAACCAGGTCTCTGGCACCGTCAGCCTCATGGTGCTCTCCGGCCTGCAAATCATTACGACCTCCCTGGTCAAAGGAACTGTGGATGCAAACTACCTGCAAAAACTCAGCTCGTCAGGCGGCCTTCCTCCCTATACATGGTCTGTAATTAGCGGCTCGCTGCCAGCCAACCTGCAAATAATCAACTTCGGAACAAGTGCCAACATTGTCAACGCACCAACCACCGCTGGAAAAACCATGATCACCCTCCAGGTGGCGGACAATGAGAACAACCCAGCCACCCAAAACATCACACTCCCACTCAACATCGTTCCATCCATCCAGATCGGAGCCATCGAATTCACGCAGGAGATCCAGGAGTACCAGACCCTCGAAGACCTGCAGGCTTCTTTGGCCTCCAATAACGAGCCTCCGGTGCCCATCATCGCCAGTAAACCGGCCGTAATGCGTGTTTACTTCACCAGTGTCAAAAACGCGACCAACATAACCCTGACGGCCACAGGCACTGTTGTCGGAGTTAAGCCATTCAATGTGCCTCCCAGTTGCTCACCGCCAGCTGAGCGCGCTCACAACCCTAACTCCTGCCCGTCGCTCGATATCTACTTCATACCCCCGCCAGGCCCCTGGTCCACCGTGTTAACACTTGAAGACAATCAGGGAAATCAACTGGAGCAGGAGACGCTCAATGTCACCAGCAGAACTGCCTTGGGCATCAACTTAAAAGGAGTCGCTCTCTGCACTGTGCCCAACTCGCCGCAAAGTTGCCAGTCACCATCAGTACTGCTGGCTCTGAAGGACTTGGCGACCAAAATTTTGCCAACCAACTCCTTAACTTTGAACATTACCACCGGCAAGGTTTCGGAAAGTTTGGCAGCCGACAACAATAACTCGAACACCTGGGAATTAAGTGTCGTGCAAAAAGTCGAGAACCTGTACACGCCAGCCGACGCCCAGACCGACGCCGCTAATCAGCAACGCACAACCTACGTTGGTGTCTACAGCCACACCAGCCTCAACAACGATACCGGCTGGGGTGGTCTCGGCTACAACGGAGCTATCATCCCGGATGTTGCGACAAGACTTGGCACTAACGCCACCGATCAGGTATTCGCCCACGAGGTTGGCCACACTCTTGACCTACCTCACACCGGTACTCAGGTCCCTGCCGGCACCACGCCTCCGGGGTGCTATGGGCCAGGCGCCACGAGTCCCGGTGAGGCCAACGCATGGATCTACACATCGAACTATATCCAAAGTTACCCAAACGGCACCGAATATGGATTCGACTTCATCACGCAGCAGATAATAGACGGAGGCAGCTACTTCGACGTGATGTCCTATTGCGTACCGCGTTGGATCTCACCCTTCAACTTCAAGGCCTCACTCGTCTTCGTCAATGGCGGTCCAACACCTGCACCCTACATTAAAGGCGCACCGATTCAGGACTCCGCGCAGCCAAAACTCACCGCAAAAACCTCCACCACCTTTACGACTGGCCAGTACTGGATTATCAGCGGCTCGATTCAGGCCGCAGGTGTCACGCTCAATCCGATCTTCACCGAGACAACCGTCGGTACTACCGATCCGGGCTCCGGCACTTATTCCATCCAGGCTCAAGCTGCTAACGGACAGGTCCTCTACACGCGCTTCTTTACGCCCTTCATCGGACAAACCGATACTACGGGAACCGACCAAACTACTAACCCGTTATTCTCGCAGTTCATCCCCGTTACCTCCGGTACGGCAATGATCGTTATCAAGGACCCCACCGGAATCCCACTCACCACAGTACCCATCTCCGGTACCTCGCCGACCGTCACCATCATCAGCCCTGCGACGGGCTTCACCGGTACAGGCCAGCAAAGCATCAGCTGGACCGCTCAAAGCCCCACCGCGACAAGCTTCACCTCGCGCGTCTACTACTCCATCGACAACGGCAAGACATGGCAGTTCATCGAAGAGATACCTGCCATGGCCGACACTCTCGACTTTAACACTTTGCCCGGAGCATCCGCCGCGCTCATCCGCATCGACGTCTCTGATGGAGTCAACACCGGCAGCGCGACCTCCATTCCCTTCAGCGTTCCAAAGAAACTACCCTCAACTATCGTCATTACCAGTCCGAAGACCGGCGCTATCCAGCCAGCGGCGAACCCCGTCTACCTCAGCGGAGGGGTCTACGATGCCGACGATGGCATCCTCACTGGAACCGCTCTGGCATGGAGCGACAACGTCCAGGGAAGCCTCGGCACCGGCTCTCCGCTCTTAGCCAACCTCAACCCCGGGAATCACACCGTCACACTCACAGGCACTGACTCGGACGGCAACGCCATCACCGCAACCACTCAGATCACCCTCGGCGGCAGCGCCCCCAACGTTACCCTCACCACCAGCCAGTCCACCGGCTGCTACTCTGCTGTCATTAATGCGACTCCCGGAAGTCAGGGCGCAAACCTCACTGCAGCCAACTACAGCCTCGATGGCGGTGTGACCTACACCGCAATCTCGCTCACAAACCTGCCGTTCAACCTGAACGTTCCCGGTGCTGGAAATGTCAATCTCGTCGCTACTGCCATCGACGCCAGCGGGCAGGTCTCGTCTCAATCCACCGGCCTCAACCTCGGCAGCGGCTGCGTCGCTACTACCCTCAAGATCAGCGCCGGGTCCAGTCAAAGCTCACCCGTCGGCTCCGCCTTCACAACTCCGCTCACCGCCTTGGTCGTCGACGTCAACGGCAATCCCGTCGCGGGAGCAACGGTCACATTTACAGCGCCAACCACCGGAGCCAGCGCAACACTTTCCGCCACAACCGCCGTCACTAATATCTCCGGCATCGCCAGCGTCACAGCTACGGCCAACGGCGTGCAAGGCTCTTACAACGTAACTGCGAGTGCCACAAACGCCACAGCTACAGCTAACTTCACCCTCATCAACACTGACTTCCAGATCGCCGCTGCCACTCCGACGCTTACCGTGGCTCGCGGGTCCAGTGGCACCGACGTCATCACCCTCACCGCTCTCGGTGGATTCAACGGTACTGTGAACTTCACCTGCTCCGGCCTGCCGTCGTCAGGAGTCACCTGCGCCTTCTCGTCCGGCTCTGTCACACCAACGACAACATCCGTCACTACAACGATGACCATCACCGTCTCTCAGACCGCCGCATCTCGCTGGCCCGGCAATGGTACTGGCATTCTTGCCTGCTGCCTCCTCGGACTCCTCGCACGGCGCCGCAGATTCCTCTCCACCCTGACCGTTCTCTGCGTCACAGCTGGAATCCTCATGCTCGCCGGATGCGGTGGCTCATCGTCCAGTCAACAATCCAATCCCATCACCTCATCCGTGACTGTCACCGCTAGCTCCGGCAACCTCCAGCGCACAGCCACCATAACCCTGCAGGTTCCTTAGAGACTATCGAGTCCAATATTTGCTGGAAATCTTCAGGAACATTAGCTCAACACAAGAACTCGATGCTACGTCGCTGACCTACGATGGATGTCGTGCTCAGGCGGTTTCTCGTTCATGATCGGTTGCCTCGGCAAACTCCTCCGATTCGGTGCCCCGGATGAGTCTGTGCAGATAGGCTCGAGAGATTCGGAGGGCGCGAGCTGCCACAGTCTTATTGCCGTTGTTTTCTCGAATGGCATTTGTGGCTATGTTGAACTTGAAGTCTCGCACCTTGCTCTCGAATGAGCTGCCGGGCTGATAGTCACCGATGTTTAGGACTCCCTCGCCTGGGAAGGCGACGTGGGGCAAGATATGGGTGGGCAAGCACTGGGTGGTGATGCTGTCGCCGTTGGAGAGGATGATGGCGCGTTGAATTACGTTCTCCAACTCGCGGACGTTTCCTGGCCACAGATAATTTTGCAGTGCATTCAACGCCTGTCGATCGATCGTCGTAATGGATTTGCCGTAGAGATCAGAGTAGTGGCGGAGAAAATGGGCTGCGAGTTGCGGCAGATCTTCTATACGGTCTCTGAGTGTCGGGGCCTCGATGCGTATTACGTTGATGCGGTAATACAGGTCATGTCGAAACGTTTGTGCGGCGACCATGGATTCCAGATCTTTGTGGGTCGCGAAGATGATGCGAGCCCGCAGCGGAATAAGGCGACTGCTGCCGAGCGGGCTGAACTCCCGCTGTTGGAGTACGCGAAGAAGTTTTACCTGTGTTGAGAGACTCAGGTCGGCGATTTCATCGAGGAAGAGAGTTCCATCGCCGGCGTGTTCGAGGTAGCCTGTGCGCGACTCTGTGGAACCGGTGAATGCGCCGCGATCGTGGCCGAAGAGTTCAGACTCGATGAGAGTCTCCGGAATCGCTCCGCAGCTGACGGCTACCCACGGCCTGGTGGAGTTCGGACTGAGCTGGTGGATGGCGTTTGCGATGAGCTCTTTTCCGGTGCCGCTTTCGCCGGTGACGAGGACCGAGGCGCTGATGTTGCTGACTCGCCTGACCAGGTTGTACACATTCCGCATCTGCGGAGTAGAGCCGATGAGCTTTCCGCAAGGTTCTTCGACGCTATCCTGTTGCTCGACGGGTTGATGTTTGAGTTTGAACGATGCGTCTTTGGAGGCCTGATGCAGCATGGACGTGAGTTCCGATGCTGATGCCGATGTTTCGCAATAGCCATATGCGCCGTGGCGAACCAGTTCCGACGCTTCTGTGCGGCGGTTCTCATCGACCACGATGATGCAGGGAATGCCGACATCAACGACTCGCTTGAAGTAGGCGACTTGCTGCGGCATGAGGTGTTCGTCTGCATCGAGGCACAGAACCAGCATCTCGGGGTTGACCGTCGCGAGCAGGTGGGTGAATGCTGCCTCCGTCGAGCTTGACGCGACCTGGAAGTCGACGCTCAAACCATGCAGTGGAAGTAGATATGAGTCGCGATTTTCGTTATAGAGTCCTACTCGAATCATTGAGTCCCTGCCGGTTTCTGTGACGCGTGGGGGCCTATGATCTTGAGATCGTTTGGGAAGTAAACCGCTGGACGATCATTATCCTCGACCTGACAACATTCAACAGCCAAACAGGGATTCGGGATGTAGCACAAATGGGTCAAGCCGCTGAGCAGCGAGTTGCACGACCGGACCGGGATGGGGGTTGAAATCAATTTTTGGCTCCCGAGTCTTTGACTCCGGAGATTGGGTAGCCCTGCCAGATGTATTCGAGGGCTTCGGGGAGGGTTTGCTGCTTTACGGCGCGGTCGGTGTGGCCGGCGTTGCGGGCGAAGACGAATTGGTAGTGATAGTGCTTGGCGGCGAGGGCTTTGGCCATGTTCTCGTTGGCGATTACCCAGTCGTGCATGTTGTCGCGCAGGGCGTTGGAGTTGAAGTTGTCGCGGTCGCCTACTTCCATCCAGAGGCGGATCGGCTTAGCTGGGGAGCTGGGGATGATGTGCTCGTGGAACTCCCATGCTCCGTGTGGGGTGTCGGGGTTGGGAGGCCATTGCTGGTTGACGTAGGTGCCCGAGTAGGTGAGGACGCGGTGGTAGAGCTCGGGGTGGTACCAGGCCATGATGAGCGCGCATGAGCCGCCGGAGCTGCCTCCCATGGTGGCGCGGGCGTTGGGGTCTTTGGAGAGCTTTACGTTGGCTTGCTTTTCGACGAGTGGGAGGACTTCGGTTTCGACGAACTCGGCGTAGCGGCCGGACATGGTGTCGTATTCGAGGCCGCGTTCGCTGCCCTGGGCGTCGCCGCTGCCGTTGCCGATGGAGATGGCGATCATGACGGGCACTTTGTGTTCGGCGATTAGATTGTCGAGTGCGGTGAAGAGCAGCGCGTCGGGTCCGTCGGCTCCTACGATGAAGGGGGCGACTGTGCCGGGGACGTACTGTTTGGGGACGTAGACGGCGACCTTGCGGGTGTAGGGCGCGGGGTGGCTGGTGGTGACGATCATCTTGGCGGGATCGCTGGGGTCGGCGGTGCCGAAGGTGTTGGGCTCGCGGGCGATGCCGGGGTAGAGCTTGCTGTCGGTGGAGCTCATGGTGAAGTTGATGATGGTTCCTTGCGGTTCCTCTTGCGGCGGCGGGGTCATCATCTCCGGTGCGGGGTTGTGGGTGGGGCCGAGGATGAAGTTGCCGTCTGCGTTGGCGGGGGCGTTGGCTCCGTCGGGCAGATCTTTGGCGGTGACGTAGCCGGAGGTGTTGGGGTCGCGGGTGGGGGGTGTTTGGCGGGCTGGGTTTGGGGCTGGAGTTGATTGAGGGCTGGCGCTCGCTACTAGGAGGGCTAGAGAGGCGATGGTTACGAGACGTTGCATTGGGTAACTCCTGTTCGGCTCCACGATATCTGTGTTTTTGTTGCTTTGCATGTTGGTCTCCTTTCTGAGGGGTGTACCCCCCTGGGGGGTTGGTGGTTAAAAGTCCAATGGTTGCAATAGATAGCAAAATTGATCTCGCTAAATATGTGCAACCATGAGGCTTACGGCTAAATTCGTGCCAGCAAAAGACTTACTGGCGGTGGATGTGTTGGAGACGGAAAAAGCCCCGGCGGTTGCCGGGGCTTTCTTGATCTCTTGTTTAATTATAGAGGATTGGGCATAACTAAAAATCACTTTTCCAGAACTTTTATCTTGTTGATGGGGATGGAGTTATTGGTTTTTTTGTGAGTTTGGGGGCTTGACATGCGATTTTGCTGAGCAAAAGCGTGAAAAATAGTTTGGGAGGTGGGGAAAAGGGCGAAAACAAAGGCAAAAGCAACGACGATAAAACAGTCGTTCCGGCTGCGCCTTCACTCCGGCCTTCGGCAGAGCGGTAACGCCTTCGGCGTGCGTCTTATTCGCAGGGCTGAAGCCCTGCGCTTCCGCTGAGAATGTATCGGCTTCGGTTTGGAGTTGGAAAAGCAATGGCAACGGCAAAGACAAGGCTTGCCGGGAAAGAGTTTACGTTCCCCAACCGTCGCCCGATCAGGCGGGCTCAGGATGGGGCACCCGGGGGTTTTTTGTTGAGTGGAGGAGAACAGGCAACGGCAAGGGCAGAAGCAGATCCCTGCGGGATGACAAACAAAAGAACAGGCAACGGCAAAAGCAGGTCCTCCGCCTTTGGCGAAGGATGACAATCAAAAACCAAAAGCAACGGGAAAAGCAACGGCTACGACGAGAGTATTTGTTGATGTACTCTTCCTCATCTGCTGTAGATGGCGGTCCTTCGCTACGAGGTGTTTAGGGATGATGAAAGATACGATTACCCGGCGCGGATTTGTGTCCGGGTTGGTGGCTGGAGTGGGAGTTGCTAGTGGTGTTTTGACTTCTTCTTTGTTTGCCGAGGATGCGCAGTCGGATACTTTTGTGACGGCGGGGCCGACTGTGGGTGCGGGATCGTTGAAGGCGCATGCGGCTAAGTGTGGGGTGTTGGTGGGTGCGGCGGTGGATGTGAGGCTGTTGAAGTCTGATGCGGTTTATCAACGGGTGTTGGCGGAGCAGTACGACATTCTTGTGGCGGAGAATGCTATGAAGTGGGGGCCGCTGCGGCCGGCTGCGGATCAGTTTTATTTTGAGGCGGCGGATGAGGTGATGGCCTTTGCGGCGAAGCATGGGATGAAGGTGCGGGGGCACAATCTGTGTTGGCATAACCAGCTGCCTGCGTGGTTTGCGGGGACGGTGACGAAGGAGAATGCGCGGAAGATTTTGACGGATCACATTATGACGGTCGCGGGGCGGTATAAGGGGCAGATGCAGTCGTGGGATGTGGTGAATGAGGCGGTGCTGCCGAAGGATGGGCGGCCGGATGGTTTACGGAGGTCTCCGTGGATGGAGCTGCTGGGGCCGGACTATATTGAGATTGCGTTTCGTACGGCGCGGGTGGCTGATCCGCATGCTCTGCTTACTTATAACGACTATGACGTGGAGTATGACAACGCGGAGCAGGAGGAGCGACGGGAGATTATTCTGCGGCTGCTGCGGCGGTTGAAGGGGAGTGGTGTGCCGCTTGATGCTGTCGGGATTCAGGCGCATATTAAGGCGGCTGCACCTTCTACGATTGGGAAGGGGCTGCGTGATTTTATGGAGAGCGTGCGGGGGATGGGGCTGCAGATCTTTATTACTGAGATGGATGTGAATGAGGATGATCTGACGTTCGATGATGTTGCTCGACGGGACCATGCTATTGCGGAGGTCTACGCTCAGTTTTTGGATGTGGTGCTTGCGGAGCCGGCGGTGAAGGCTGTGTTGACCTGGGGTGTGAGCGATAGCCATACGTGGTTGAATAGTGGGCCTACGCATCATCGGAAGCAGCCGAATCGTCCTCAGCGGGCGCTGCCTTTTGATAATGACTATCAGCCTACGGAGGCTTTCTTTGCGATGCGGGATGGCTTTGATAAGCGGCGGGTGGGCCGGGGCTGAGGGCGTTGTGCTAGAGTTCAGTGGGAAATTTGTTTCTTGTGAGGAACTCTGTGGGTCTAAACGCGGATAACGGCGGGGTCTCGCGGCGTGATGTTTTGCGGGCTGGTGTGGTGTGTGGGGTGACTGCTTTGTCGCGGCCGCTGATGGGCTGGGCGCCGCAGGTGCGGGTGTTCGATGTGGCGAAGTATGGGGCGGTGGGGGATGGGAAGACGCTGGATGGGCCGGCGATTCAGCGGGCGATTGATGAGGCTGCGGCTTATAAGGGGAAGGCGCAGGTGCTGGTTCGCGGGGGCAAGAAATATTTGATTGGGACGGTGGTGTTGAAGGGTGGGATTGATTTTCATCTGGCGGATGATGCGGAGTTGGTGGTGAGTCTGCGGCAAGAGGATTATCTGGGTGGGCTTACGGGGTCGCAGAGCGGAGACACGATGGCTGCGGCGTTGGGTGCGGTGATTACGGCTACGGGGGCGCAGGGGTTGAGGATCACGGGGACGGGTAAGTTGAATGGGCGCGCGAAGGAGTTCATGAAGGGGTATAACGACGCGGGTGAGATATGGGTGCCGGGGGCGTTTCGGCCGAAGATGTTTGTGCTGACGGAGTGCAGGGATCTTGAGGTGCGGGATATTACTTTTGGGGAGGCTCCGAACTGGGGGCTGCATATGCTGGGGTGCGATGGGGTGTTGGTGGATAACGTGAAGGTGCGGAATTTGTTGGATGTTCCGAACTGCGATGGGATCGATCCGGACCACTCGCGGAATGTGGAGATCAAGAACTGCGATATCGTGTCCGGCGATGATGGGGTTGTCGTGAAGGCTAGCCGGCAGGCGAAGGACTATGGGCCGAGCGCGAATGTGAAGGTGCGGGACTGCGTGATTGAGACACAGGATGCGGGGTTGAAGATTGGGACGGAGACTACTTCGGATGTGCATGATGTGAGCTTTGAGCGGTGCACGATCAAGACGGGGTCGCGGGGGCTTTGTATTCAGCTGCGGGATGAGGGGAGCGTTTATAACATCGACTTTCGGGATATTACTTTTACTTCGCGGTATTATGCGGATCCGTGGTGGGGGCGGGGTGAGGCGATTTCGTTTACTGCGATTCCGCGGACGGAGGGTGGAAAGATTGGGACTATGCACCATATCAATGTGACGAATGTTAGCGGCAAGGCTGAGAATAGTGTGCGGGTTTGGGGGTCGGCGGGGAGTCGCGTGCATGATGTTGTGATGGATCGTGTGAGTGTGACGCTGGATCGTTGGACGAAGTATCCGGGTGGGGTTTATGACAATCGTCCCACTAAGGCGATGGAGGCGCTGCCGAAGCATGTGACGGATGGGTTTAGTTTGCAGGATGTGGATGATGTGGTGCTGCGGGATTGTGGGGTGACCTGGGGGCCGGGCATGACTACGCGGGGTGAGGATGTGGGTCAGGTTCGGACTACGAATGTGAAGGTGGAGAGATTACATACTCATCCAGTCGTGACTTCTACGAAGGGCGGGGAGTGATGATGCTGCGGGGTTGTGTTGCCGGAGCGTTGGTGTGCGGCTCGCTTGCTGTTGCGGCGCAGCAGATGCGGCCGGTGACTCCGCCTGAGGTGAAACGGGTGGAGCAGAAGGGGACTGCTCCGGCGCCGGCGCAGGTGTTTAAGGTGTTTCAGTTTCCGGCGGATAAGATTCCGCGGATCGATGGGGATGCGAGCGACTGGGCGATGGTGCCGGAGAGCTATTCGATTGGGCTCGATCAGATGCATGATGATGAGCATAAGCATGCGGCGCCGGATGCGAAGGATTTGGATGTGCATGTGAAGGTGGGGTGGGTGAAGGGGTTGAATCGGCTGTATTTTTTGTATGAGGCTTATGACAACTTCTGGGATTTTGCTGATCCGGGGTTGCATAACGATACGTTTGAGGTGGTGGTGGATGGGGATCGGTCGGGTGGGCCGCTGATTCCGCAGTTCCGGAATAATGCGGACCAGGAGGAGTATGACGCACACTTCTCGATGCACGGGGTGCAGGCGCAGAACTACCACATCTTTACGCCGAGCGAGGGGAAGGACTGGGCGCTGGCGTGGGGATGTCAGCCGTGGGACAAGGAGTTGCCGTGGGCGAACCATGCGCAGAGTTATCACTTCAAGCATGGCGAGTCGGGGAAGTACACGCTGGAGTTTTATATAACGCCGTTTGACTATGCGGGGTGCGAGGGGCCGCAGCGGGCGGTGGAGTCGGAGCTGTATGAGGGGAAGATTATTGGGCTGTCGTGGGCGGTGATTGACTATGACGGCGATGCGAAGAATAACGGATTTTGGAATCTGGGGACGGAGCATACGATGTATGGAAATGCTTCGTTGCTAAGGGAGTTCAAGCTGATGCCGCTGGAGCCGGAGCTGCAGCCGGCGATTGCGGCGCGGTGGAGTTTTAAGGTTTTGGATATGGCGCGGCGGCTGGTGGCGTTTGAGGATGAGTCGGTGGGGAAGGTGACGAGCTGGCGGTGGGACTTTGGGGATGGGACTAGTTCGACGGAGCAGCACCCGCTGCATGTTTATGAAAAGGCCGGGCAATATGTGGTGGTGCTTTATGTTGAGGGACCGGCGGGGAGGTCGCGGATGTCGAAGATTTGGGATGTGACGGTGCGGTGAGCTCGGGGGTGTAAACTTTCTCCACTTCATTTCGGTCCCACGGGGAGAGCTAAATGTTTCAAGTGATCTTTGCGGTGCTGGCGGTGGTGTGCGCGTCGATTCACCTGGGGTTTTCGCCCAGCCGTCGGAGTAGCGGGGCTGCGATTGCGAGGACGTATCTGATCTACCTGCTTTTTATTTACGTTGGGCTGATGGGTTTGCTGACGGCTTATGCGCATGTGTTTCGACCGGTTGAGACGTCGGCGTCGATTGGATGGTCGACGAGTCCATACGAATATGAGGTTGGCATGGCCGATCTGACGGTCGGGGTTTTGGGAGTTCTATGTGTGTGGCTTCGTGGGAATTTCTGGCTGGCGACGGCGATTGCGAATGCTGTGTGGCTGCTGGGAGATGCTGTGGGGCACATGCGACAGATGGTCGTGAACAACAATCATGCTGCGAATAACTCGGGGATATTTCTTGTTGTCGAGGTTGTGACTCCTCTGGTGATACTTTTTCTGGCGTTGTATGGCCGTTCTGTAACCGCGAAGGGAGAGTTGCGCTGAGCAATGGGTGTATCGCCCTGTTGTCGTCCGTTGGGAATCGAACTTACCGATAGCCGATATTAGATAGGTCAATCCGAGCCTTGTAGTATCAGCCAATGCCCAGCGCGATAGAAGTAAATATCCGACGCTTTTTCACAGTAGCCGACTTCAACGCCATCATGAGTAAGCGGGGGAAGATGCTCTTGACCCCCTGCAAGCGTCTTGTTGTAGTTTTGGATCACGCTCGGACTTGCGGCACTCACTGATTCCTCGCAGTCCTGTCCCTCGGGCTCCGTGCCCCCAGAGGGGTAGTTTAAGTCTTCGGACTTCCAGCCTTTTAGAACGGGCGAGTAGACGAAGACGCGTTGAAGGATGTGCTCACCGTTGCTGTTTGGGATGTGGCAGACCACGACCCAGTCCACGGTGGTTCGATCATGAAAATTTCCAGAACTGAATGCGCTGGTTAAACCGTAGGTCCCCGTCATAGACGGGAAGTCTGCAATGCTTAGCCGTCAAGTCAGTTCGTATCTGCGGAGGCAGGCGATGCACTTCGTCGGGGCTGCGTTCGCGAACTATGGGAGACGGCAGACGTGTTGCCGGGTTACTGAGGGGTAAGCTGATCGTTTGCGTAGTTGCCGCAGAGCACACCAAAAGGATGGGAATTGAGTGCCGCATGCCGGGATTCTATAGCCATCGGGTCATTGGATGTCAGCAAATCGGCATTTGAGGAAACCTTGTGCTTACTGATTCTTAGGCGGGTTAGACCGGCTCCTACTGTGTTGAGATCTTGTTGTGCTGGTGTGCGGCCTATAATGAACTATGGCAACCCTTCAACCGGCCTCTGGTGAGGCTGGCCCGCAGGCTGATGCGCCGACAGGTGCTGCTGCGGGGGCGCATACCGAGGCTGCTCCTACGACAGACGTGGGGAACGAGCTGGCAACGGCTCAGGGTGAAGGTGTGCGTGTGGGTGGTGAGGAGTCTTCGGCGGCGCATTTGGTGGGGAGTTCCAGCGAGGCGATTCAGTCGGTCGATGCGAAGTTTGAGCATTTGCTGGCTACGGTGCATGAGAATCGGCCGGGCGATGATCTGGATATTATTCGGCGGGCTTGGGCGTTCTGTCTGCAGCAGCATGAGGGGCAGAAGCGGGCTAGTGGGGAGCCTTACATTATTCATCCGCTGGAGGTAGGCCAGGTGCTGGCGGAGTTGAAGATGGACTCGACGGCGATTGCGGCGGGGCTGCTGCATGATGCGGTTGAGGACACCGACGTTACGACTGCGGAGATTGCGAAGCAGTTTGGCGAGCAGGTGGCGCACATCGTTGAGGGTGTGACGAAGCTGGACAAGATCAAGTTTGCGAATCGCGAAGATCATCAGGCGGAGAACATTCGCAAGATGCTGCTGGCGATGGTGACGGATGTTCGGGTGGTGATCATCAAGCTGGCGGACCGGCTGCACAATATGCGGACGCTGGAGCATCTGAAGCCGGAGAAGCAGCAGAAGATTGCTCGCGAGACGCTGGATATTTATGCTCCGCTGGCGCATCGGCTGGGGATGGGTAAGTTGCGCGGTGAGCTGGAGGATTTGGCGTTTCGGTACACCGATCCTTATGCGTATGAGCAGCTGACGACTGAGGTGGATGCGTTGCGCGGGGCGGGTGAGGAGTTCCTGCAGAAGATTGTTACGCAGATGGAAGAGAAGTTGAAGGAGCATCAGATCAAGGGGCGTGTGGAGTCGCGGATCAAGCGGCTGTACTCGATCCAGCAGAAGCTGCAGGACCAGAAGATTCCGGTGGACCAGGTGTATGACTTGCTGGCGATACGTGTGATCTGCCAGACGGTGGGGGACTGCTACGCGTTGCTGGGGTTGCTGCATAGTGCGTGGCGTCCGGTGCCGGGGCGGATCAAGGACTTTATTGCGATGCCGCGACCGAATCTTTATCAGTCGCTGCATACGACTTTGATTGCGGAGGGTGGGCACCAGTTCGAGGTGCAGATACGGACGGAGGAGATGCATCGCGTCGCAGAGGAGGGGATTGCGGCGCACTGGAAGTACAAGGCCGGCGATAGTGTGACGGCGAAGGATGAGCAGCGGCTGGCTTGGGTTCGGCAGTTGATGGAGTGGCAGCGGGAGATGTCGGACCCGAACGAGTTCATGTCCACGCTGAAGATCGACCTGTATCCGGAGGAGGTTTATACGTTCACTCCGAAGGGCAAGGTGGTGGTGCTGCCTAAGGATGCTAGTCCGATCGACTTCGCGTACACGATCCATACCGAGGTTGGGAATACGACGATCGGCGCGAAGGTGAATGGGCGGATTGTGCCGCTGCGGACGAAGCTGCGGAATGGCGATATCGTCGAGATCAGTACGCAGACGGGACATGCTCCGAGCCGCGACTGGCTTAGCTTTACGAAGAGCTCGCGGGCGCGGAACAAGATCAAGCATTGGCTGAATGAGCATGAACGTGAACGCGCGATGGAGATCGGCAGGAAACTGCTGGAGCGCGAGGCGCGGAAGTACAAGATGTCGCTCGGCAAATTTCATGAGGCGGACTATCTGCGGGTGGCGGCGGAGTACGGGCTGGGGACGCAGGCTGAGTTGCAGGCGGGGATTGGGTTTGGGAAGTACTCGGCGCGGCAGGTGCTGAATAAGCTGGAGCCGGGGTCGACGATGACTGCGGAGCCTGCGGCTGCGGAGCCGGGAGTGATTGGGAACGCTGTCGGGCAGATGTCGGATGCGGTGAAGCGGGTCTTCTTTGGGAAGGGATCTGAGTCGCTGCAGGTGGAGGGGCAGGACGATCTGCTGGTGTACCGGGCGCGCTGTTGCAACCCTATCCGTGGTGAGGAGATTGTGGGATATGTGACGCGGGGTAAGGGTGTCGCGGTGCATGCGCGGAGCTGTCCGAATGTGCAGAATTTGTTGTATGAGTCGGACCGGCGGATCCAGGTGGAGTGGTCTCCGCTGCCGGAGGAACCGGGCAAGGTAAAGCAGCAGACTTATCCGGTGAAGCTGACGGTGATCTGCGATGATCGCGCGGGGATGCTGAAGGAGTTTACGGCGATCATTTCAGATGATGGGACGAATATCCGGAGCATGGAGTCGCGGGCGCTGGAGGATGGGACGGCGGCGGTGGACTTTGTGGTGGAGACGGTGGATGTGCGGCACCTGAACAAGATGGTGCTGAATCTGCGCAAGGTTCCCGGGGTGCGGGATGTGCAGCGGATGCAGAAGATTTAGTACTCCCCCTCCCCCGTCAAATTGTGCAAAGTATTCGAAGTAGGGGTTTTAGGTTCGGACCTTGGTGCGGGTTGGGGCGAAAAGTCTTATAAAATGGGGTTCTTGGCTGCAAAGTATTCATAAGGTTTTGCTTATGAGTGTGGCCTGCGGTTGGATTGTCAAAGAGTTCGGTGGTGTCTGTCCGCCTGGGCGGGGTTTGGCTCTACTTCTATTTTAGCAGGTTAGGGTGGGTTTCCTGCGCTTGTATGTGATTGATTTGTTGTGGTTTATGTAGTTTTTGCTTGACAGGGGATTTATTGGGGTTGTGGCGAAGATTGTTGTAAGTGATTGTTGTGTTTTGGTTTATTGTTTATGAAGGCTGGATACGGGATCGGCAACAGAGCGCACGCCCATGAGATGGTCCTGGAAGATCGCGGTGCCTGTTGTGTCTGCCGTCGTAATCTGTGGGGCGGCAGCCGCTTGGCAGGCGCACAGGGCGAGAGCCAACGGGCGGTTGGTCGAGGATGCGGAGGTATCCCGCGTAAGCGCAGAGCAGGGAGACGCGAAAGCTGAGATCAGACTCGGAAATATGTATTACGACGGCCAAGGGGTGCCGCAGGACTACGCCGAGGCGCTTCGATGGTATCGCAAAGCGGCTGACCAGGGTGATGCCCGGGCTCAATTCGATATCGGCAGTATTTATTACTACGGCCGAGGGGTGACGCAGGATTATGCCGCGGCTCTCGACTGGTACCGCAAAGCCGCTGACCAGGGCTACGCGAATGCTCAAGGCGGTCTCGGTGTCATGTATTCCGAGGGACTAGGAGTGCCGCAGGACTATGCCGAAGCAGTCCGTTGGTACCGCAAAGCCGTAGACCAGGGTTACGCAAAGGCCAAATACAATCTCGGCAACATGTATTTCTATGGGCGAGGCGTATCACAGGACCGCGCCGAGGCGGATCGCTGGTATCGGAAGGCGGCAGATCAGGGTGACGAATATGCTCAGCGCGCTCTGGGCTTAAGGGGTAGGGGCTTAAGTGCCTGGGGCGCAATCAGTTTTGCTGCGGTGTTTCTTTGGAGTCTTTTGATATTGAAAGATCTTCAATCGCGCGGGCAGGGAGTGCTGAACAGCCAACGACGAGCAGTAATTCTGTGTGGACTATCGGGCGGGGTTGTGGTGGGGTTGAGGCTCTATCGGGCGTTCGGCATGTACCATTCTGTGTTCGCTGCAAATGCTTTCTATTTCATCGAGTTTCTATTTGTCGGAATATGGATTGCCTCGGCCACCTCTGTTCTCTCGCCGAAAGGAGCGAAGTTCGCGCTTGCCATCTCCGGCGTGTTATTGGTTGGGATCAATCTTCTGATGATAGTGGTGATAGCGCGTCACAATCTCTGGAGTTTTGCCCCGATTACTCGTGGATTCTTTCCGCTGGATGGGCTCTTACTTGGATGTTCAATTTCCGCGGCCGTCTTTCAACGGCTGACGCATAAGAGGTTGGGAGAGGACATTAGCCCGGCGAGTTGAACGCCCGGTGGAGCGGGCGTCCCGTTCGACTACGCTCAGGACCGATTCCCACCTTAGCGACGATGAGACTGTCGGAAAGGATGGGGCACCCGGCATGTTTCGGCGCGACTTAGAATGAGGCTTCGAGTCCGGCGAGTGCGCCCTTCTGAGTGAAGTGGAAGCCGATCCGATCGGAGGCGTTGTTGACCTCGAGGTGTGATGCTAACTCGTAGCCGCCGATTACGGCCAGGTGTTTGGCGACATTGAAGCCCACGCTGCCGCTCGAAGAGATGAAGTTTCCATATCCGAAGAGATACATGCCAAATAGATTTCCCTGGACGAACAGCTTGGGAGAGTCTGTGAGGTAGAAGCGAAAGTCAGGTCCGGCGACGGGCATGGGTGCAAGCAGCGACCCGGATGCTGACACTGCGGGGTGGTTGACTCCACCGACAACCTGGGCGGCGGCGCTGATGGTTGCCTTTGAGTTGAACAGATCCATCTGGAGTGCGAGGCCGAGGTGGCCGCGCTTGCGGCGGATGAAGTCGTACTGATACCCGGGGGCAATAAAGGTGGTATTGAGTGTGCTGGAGGATTGCAGGCCGGCAGTGAAGGTCTGGCCCTGAAATGTGAAGGTCCGGACGAGAACCGTCGAATGCGACATATTGAATGGGCTGCCGAGCAGATAGAGGTGGTTCTTCCTGGTGAACTTCCAATCCAGTTTGCCGGCGAAGGTGGAGTAGTCGGGGAGGCCGAGGTCCTTCTGCAGGTCGATCTGGGGGACGTTGGTACCGCCTGCGGTGGTGCCCTGGAGGTAGCCGGAAGGCTCCGCGTAGTACCAGGTTCCGTCGATGCGGAGTTTGTAGTTGTCGAAATCCTCGTGTTCGACTTTTTGTGAAAATGATGTGGCTGAGAGGCCGGCAAATAAGAGCAGTGCAGATAGTAGGGTGGTTAACCTTCGATGTGTCATTCACTCTCCATGTCTTGATCGGGAAGCTCGGTCTGCCACATACGCGGCGATAGTGGTGGCCTAGAGCATGGCCTAGTCTTGCATCTCAGCTCGACTGAGGTAACTGGGGATTTTGCTAGTTTCGGATATGAAGAATGTAGATAGGGCTGCCCGTGTGGGAGACGTTCGCAGCTAATTTGCGGAGGGCTGCTCGATGTGGTCGATGACGATTACTTCTACCGGACCTTTGGAGGGGACGAGCTTGAGGCCGAGTTGTTGTTGGATGGCGGTGAACATGGGTGGGTCGGTTTCGGCGGGGGCGTCAGGTGTGGCGGGCTGTTCGGGGCTGGAGTTGAGGGTGAAGTCGTAGGCGCCTTTGAGGCCGGTCTGGTCGATGACGGGTTGTCCGTGGGTGGCGGGGCCGAGGAGTGGGGAGTGGGCGAACTGGTCGATGGTGACGGCGGTGGCGGTGAGTTGGCCGTTGGTCACGGCGGAGAGTTTGGTGGGTTCGCCTTCTTTTGCGGGAGTGAGTTTGGGGCCGCCTTTTGCTATGACGAGGGTATAGATAGGTAGCTCGCGGGTTTCGAAGTGGACTTTGAGTTTGAAGCGGTCGGCGAGGAGGGACTGCTCCATGAGGGCGATCTGTTCGCGCTGCTGCTCGGGCGTCATCTTCTGCATGGCGGCGAATTGGGTGTCGTCGATTTTGGCCTGGATTTCGAACTGGTCGATGTCCTGGCGGAGCCATTCGGGGCCGCCGATGATGCGCTTTCCGGAGCCGGGGCGTAGGTTGTAGGCTTCGGTGATGAGGATTTCGATTGGCAGGATCATGTGGAGCTGAGGGCGGAGTTGGCGGGCTGCGTTGCCGGGGTCTATCTTGGCGATTTTCTGGGGGGCGGGTGCGCCGTCGGGTAGTGGCGGAGGTAGGGTTCGGTGCCAGGGTTTGATGGTGGCAACCTCGAAGGAGGGGAGTGGGTCGGTCGGGTGAAGGATCTGTGCGCGGATTGGGACGGTGAGCAGGGTTAGTGCGGCTATGAGTATCTTTTTGGTTTTCATGGGCGGCTTATTAGTATCGTTAGTAGCAATCTACATAGCCTACCACTTGTCTCGTTTGGGGCCCATATCTCAGGAGTTGAGGCCGAATACTAACACTTTAGCCAGTTCCGTTCGAGTGCTGAATCCCGCTAGACTAAGCCGAAGTTCCAGGTCTCCAGGCCTCGTCCTGGTGCTATTGGCGTTAGGAAACTCAAGCTCCGCGCGAAGATGCCAGCTGCAGCTATCAATTGGTTCGCTGACAAGCCGACTCCGCTGGAGAGTAATCTCGCTCGCGAAATAAGGTCGCAGAACCGTGATGAGAGGGCAAGGGCAACTGCCATGTTTGATCTTCCAACGTTATTGAACAAGATTCCGGACGAATATAAACCGCTGACGGCTCTCGGGATCGGTTCTTCGATGCTGGTTGGGCTGGCGCTGTTCCACGGGGCCGGCTTGCACCTGATTTTCATTTTGCAAAAGCGTAGAGAACGGCGTTTGCGGATGGGGCGACCCCGCGTTTTCGCAGGTGTGCTTCTGTTCGGCCGGTCCGTTTTCCTGATGCTCGCGCTGCATCTCGTGGAGATATTGCTGTGGGCGACCGCGCTTACTCACGCGGGTTTTATTAAGCACGCTTATGACGCGATTTACTTCTGCGCGAATGCATACACAACGCTTGGCATGGGAACACTTGACGTCGGTGATCAGTGGCGGAATATCAGCCCTATTATCGGCATCTCCGGGTTGTTCACTTTCGCGTGGACCACCAGCGCGCTGGTGGACGTGGTGTCGTCGAACGGCCGACTCATCGAACAGCTGGAGGACGAGCGTGAACGTGAGATGCACATGCGCTTCGCGATGCGAGAAGAGGAATGGGAGGTCGTGAAGAGGGAGAGCGCGGCGGCGCAGACGGAGAGGGAGAAGGCCAGGGCGAAGATGTCCGGAGCTTCATTGTTTGAGCGGCTCAACATATGGAAGGAAGAACGGGAGAACGAAAATAAACTCCGGAGTGCGGGGCGAGCGGAGATCGTGGAACTTCACAGGAAGGAACGTGAAGACGAAGAGAAGCTGGGGGCAGAGGAGACTCCGCCAGACCCAAAGGGAAAAGGGCAACAGTAGGGTGATTGCTGGTTCGCGTCCGGTTGGCTGTCAGGCAATGACCGGGACCAGGATTTTGTCCGGGAGATTAAGGCCACGAAACGACTGATGGTATTCGCGGTGGTAGTTCTCCTGACCGGCCAGATTTTTTGCCAGGAGGCACCGAGCAGCGCCCCTGCCAAGCCCTCCGGCGCCGTCGCGAATCCGTGGACGTTCAACTTAACAACCGACGGCTATATTATTCCGAACGGAACCAGCTATGTTGATCCGGTCTTCTCAGCGGACCGATCGTGGTTGCATCTGGAAGCGCGCTACAACGATGAGAATTTACGGACGGGGTCTATGTGGGTGGGCTACAACTTCTCTGTCGGCAAGAAGCTGGAACTGGATATAACACCGATGATCGGGGGAGTCTTCGGAAGAACGACTGGGATCGCGCCCGGTTGCGAGGCATCGCTGACTTATAAGAAATTCGAGCTGTCAGTTACGAATGAATACGTTTTCGACACGACGCATAAGTCCGGGAATTTTTACAACACATGGCCACAATTTACGTACTCTCCGTGGGATTGGCTTCAAGTGGGGTTGGTGGCGGAGCGTACGAGAGCGTTCCAGACCAGCCTGGACGTGCAGCGTGGATTCCTGGTCGGAGTGACGCATAAGAACCTGGAGTCAACGGTCTACGTTTTCAATGCTGGTTTTACCGACCCGACCGTGATGCTTGAGGTGGGTTGGAATTTTTGAGCGCTGAATTTGTTAGGAGTGGTGTTCGCGGAATTTGTTGGCGCGGGTGAACTCGTCGCGGAGTTCGGGGGTGCGGAGGTTTTCGCGGATGTGGGCGAGGCGTTGCTCGAGGGCGTGGAGGGTTTCGGCGATGGGGGTGGTGTTGGTCATGGCGACGTCGCGCCACATGCTGTAGGGGCTGGCTCCGAGGCGGGTGGTCTCGCGGAGGGCTCGGCCACCGACGGCGGCGATCTCGGGGGCGTCGCCGAAGGTGTCTTCGAGGAGCGCGGCGAGGGCAGTGGAGAGCATCTGCGGGAGGTGGCTGACCCAGGCGCAGAGCTCGTCGTGGCGCGCGGGGTCGAGGTCCATGGTGAGGGCTCCGAGGCGGGTGACCCAGTCGCGCCATTGCTGCTCGAGTGGCTGTGGTGTTTTCGTAGATGGGGGTGAAGAGCCACGTGGCGCGGACGAAGAGGAAGGCTTCGGCGAGGGATGCGCCGCCGGATTCCTTGCCGGCCATGGGGTGACCGGGGAGGAAGCGCGCGGTGGTGGGGGAGTTGAAGAGCTGGCGGGCGAGCTCGGCGATCTCGAGCTTGGTGGAGCCGACGTCGGTGACGAGCTGGTGGGGCTTGAGGATGGGGGCGAGCTTGTGCATCCAGTCTTTGATGGCGAGGACGGGGACGGCGAGGATGATGACGTCGGCGGTGAGGAGGATGAGGTTGTTGTCGGGCTCGGCGGAGCGCTCGCCGAAGGTGTTGGGCTTGACGGTGACGCGGGGCTCGGCGATGGCTTTGCGGTTGAGTGCGGCGAGGTACTCCTGGCGGTTGGCGTCGATGCCGTTGATGTCGCCTTCGTAGCCGGAGGCTCGCAGGGCGAGGCCGATGGAGGAGCCGATGAGGCCGGTGCCGATGATGGTGATGCGTTCGATCATGATGCCTAAGAACTTCAAGAACAAACGACAGCAAAGGCGAAAAGCAGGTCCTTCGACTGCGCTCAGGACAGGCTCTTCGACTCAGTGGTTCGCAAAGTGCGCGAACCACCTCGTTTAGGATGACAATTCTTACTACTACGTGAAGGACCTACTTATTGAACGCGTAACGAGATTGCGTGTTACGCGATGGTGCGGCCTACTACGGGGGCGAGCTGGCGTAGCTTTGCGATGAGGTCCTCGAGCTGTTGGGGGTAGAGGCTTTGGGCTCCGTCGGACATGGCTTTGTCGGGGTTGGGGTGCATCTCCATGAGAAGGCCGTCGGCTCCGGCGGCTACGCTGGCGAGGGCCATGGGGGGGACGAGGTCGCGGATGCCTACGCCGTGGGAGGGGTCTCCGAAGACGGGGAGGTGGGTGAGTTTTTTGAGGACGGGGATGGCGGAGATGTCCATGGTGTTGCGGGTGTAGGTCTCGTAGGTGCGGATGCCGCGCTCGCAGAGCATGAGGTCGTAGTTGCCGCCGGAGAGGATGTATTCGGCGGAGAGCAGGACCTCTTCGATGGTGGCGGAGATGCCGCGCTTCATGAGGACGGGCTTGCGGACGTGGCCGAGCTCGCGGAGGAGGTTGAAGTTCTGCATGTTGCGCGCGCCGACCTGGAAGCAGTCGATGTAGGGGAGCATGATCTCGATCTGCGAGATCTCCATGACCTCGGTGATGACGAGGAGGCCGGTCTCGTCGGCGACTTCGCGGAGGAGTTTGAGGCCTTCGACGCCCATGCCCTGGAAGCTGTAGGGCGAGGAGCGGGGCTTGTAGGCTCCGCCGCGGAGGAACTGTGCGCCGGTGGCGGCGACCTGTTTGGCGGAGGTGAGGATCTGCTCGCGGGACTCGACCGAGCAGGGGCCGGCCATGATGGCGATCTGTTTTCCGCCGACGACTACGCCGTTGGGGAAGGTGACGGTGGTGCCTTCGGGGCGGAAGTTGCGGCCGGCGAGCTTGTAGGGGCTGGAGATGCGGTAGGCGTCGTGGACGCCGGGGAGGACCTTGAACTCGGCGACATCGAAGTGGTCGGGGGTGCCGACTCCGGCGAGGATGGTCTGGGTTGCTCCGGTGGTGCGGTGCACGTTGAAACCGAGCTCGACCATGCGCTCGATGACCTGTTGGATGTGTTCTTCTAACGCCTTGTCCTGCATTGCGACGATCATTGGACTGTTATCACTCTCTTTACTTGTAACTTTATCTGACACAAATTCTTTCTCTGCTGCGGGACTCATTGGTCGCGGCGCTGTAGGGTGCGCATGACGTCCATGATTCGCTCGTAGACGTGGAGCATCTCGGCTTCGGCGAGCGGGCCTTTGTTGGCGGCGCGGACGTGGTCGAAGACCTGCTGTTCGCGCTGGGGCTCGTAGACGGGAAGGTCTGAGTTGCGCTTGAGCTCCCCGATGGCGCGTGCGGCGTGAGCCCGCTGGCTGATGAGTTCCACGATCTGCTCATCGATTGCGTCGATTTTCTTGCGCCACTCACTGATGTCCATTCTTTGACCCTCGTTCTGAATTTCGTTGCGTGTCTTTGCTTCGGCTGCCGCGATACAACGTGCAGTGATAATGATAACCGCGTGTGGGTGTCATGCGCGGAGGCCTGCTATGAAGTTGCCGACTGCGGCTGCGGCCTGGTCGGGTGGGGTCTTTTCGATGAGAGCTACGAGTGCGCTGCCGATGATGGCGGCGTCGGCGAATTGACCGACGGATTTTACGTGTTCGGCGTTGGAGATCCCGAAGCCTACGGCGATGGGGAGTTTTGTGAACTGGCGCAGGCGGGCTACGAGCTTTGAGGCGTCGCCGGCGACTTGCTGCTGGGTGCCGGTGATGCCGACGCGCGAGATGGCGTAGACGAAGCCCTGCGAGACGGCGGCGATGGCTTTGAGGCGGGCGTCGGGGCTGGTGGGGGCGGCGAGGAAGATGGGCGCGAGGTTGTGGGCGCGCATGGATTCTAGGTACTCGCCGGCCTCTTCGACGATCATGTCGGTGAGGAGGACTCCGTCGGCTCCGGCTTCGGCTGCGGCGGCGCAGAATTTTTCCATGCCGAGGCGGACTACGGGGTTTAGATAAGAGAAGAGGACGAGGCCGCAGTTGGGGCGGGCGGCGCGGAGGTCTTTGGCGATGGCGAGGACGTCGGTGAGGCGGAGTGCCGCGGGCTACTGCTCGTTCGGAGGCTCGCTGGATTACTGGGCCGTCGGCGAGAGGGTCTGAGAATGGGACGCCTAGCTCGATTACGTCGGCGCCGTTGTCGATGGCGGCGAGGGCGATGTCGCGGGTGGTGTCGAGGTCGGGGTCTCCGGCGGTGATGTAGATTACGAGGCCGGGTTTGTTGGGGAAATTGATGGGCATCAGGCCTGCGTCTCCATGTAGTAAGCCTTCACTCGGCTGGCTTTGTTGGCGGCGTTGAGTTCGACGACATCGAGGACGCGGTTGCCGTTATCGCGATGGTAGAGCGCAGCGTAACCGCTGGGCGCAGTGAGCACGGCTTCAAGTTCGAAGTGAAGCGTGGGTGCGAGTTCAAGCCCGCGGCGAAAGTGTTCGCGGAGCTCTTGTGAGCCGCGAAGCTGGCCGTCGGGGCGGTTCCAACGCTTGACGACGGTGCTGGCCTCGAAGACCACGTCGTCTGCGTAGTGGGCCATGATGTGTTCGAGATCATGGCGATTCCAGGATTCGATCCACTCGACGGCGAGAGCCTGCATGTCCTTCGGATTCGTGCTCATGCCGTCTTTGCTCCAGCGCCCTTGAGGTCGAGTTCGCGGGCGAGGATGCCTATGTCTTTGTCGCCGCGGCCGGAGAGGTTGACCATGATGACGTCGGTCTTTGCCATCTTTGGGGCTAGCTTGATGGCTTCGGCTACGGCGTGGGCGCTCTCGAGGGCGGGGATGATGCCTTCGGTGCGGGAGAGGGTGACGGTGGCGGCGAGGGCTTCGTCGTCGGAGGCGGAGGTGTAGGTGGCGCGGCCGGAGTCGTGGAGCATGGCGTGCTCGGGGCCGACGGAGGCGTAGTCGAGGCCGGCGGAGACGGAGTGCGTGGTGGCGACCTGGCCGGCGTCATTTTGTAACACGTACGAGTACGTACCCTGGAGGACGCCGGGAAGGCCTCCGCCTATCTTCTGGAAGCGGGCGGCGTGTTCGCCGAGGGCGGTGCCGCGGCCTCCGGCTTCGACGCCGATGAGCTGGACGTTGGGGTCGGGGATGAACTCGTAGAAGGCTCCGATGGCGTTGGAGCCGCCGCCTACGCAGGCGACGATGGCGGTGGGGAGCTTGCCCTCGGCTTCGAGGATTTGTTCGCGGGCTTCGCGGCTGATGACGCGGTGGAAGTCGCGGACCATGGTGGGGTAGGGGTGGGCTCCGAGGGCGCTGCCGAGGATGTAGTAGGTGGTGCGGACGTTGGTGACCCAGTCGCGCATGGCCTCGTTGATGGCGTCCTTGAGGGTGGCGGAGCCTGCGCCTACGCCGCGGACTTCGGCTCCGAGGAGGCGCATGCGGTAGACGTTGAGCTCCTGGCGGCGCATGTCTTCCTCGCCCATGTAGATGACGCAGTCGAGGCCGAGGAGTGCGCAGACGGTGGCGGTGGCTACGCCGTGCTGGCCGGCTCCGGTCTCGGCGATGATGCGCTGCTTGCCCATGCGCTTGGCGAGGAGGCCCTGGCCGATGGCGTTGTTGATCTTGTGGGCGCCGGTGTGGAGGAGGTCTTCGCGCTTGAGGTAGATCTTGGCTCCGCCGAGATTTTCGGTGAGGCGTTTGGCCAGGTAGAGGGGGGTGGGGCGTCCGCAGTAGTGGTGGAGGAGGTTGGCGAGGGTGGCCTGGAAGTCGGGGTCGGCGGCGGCTTCGGCGTAGGCGGCTTCGAGCTCCTCGAGGGCGGCCATGAGGGTCTCGGGGACGTAGCGTCCGCCGTAGGCTCCGAAGCGGCCGGGGATGGAGCGGGTTTCAGACTTGGTGGGTCGGATTGAGGGTTGCGGTGCTCATATGATCTCTCCTGCTGGGATGCAGACGAAGGCCGTGAGGCTGAAAAGCCGCGACTCTTAGGGTCGCGGCTCGTGTGGAAGTTGAATCAACTGAAGGCTTTTTAGCAATCTCTCAGATGAAGCTACTCCGCCGATGCCGCTACCGTGGGCCAGTAGCGGAAGGTAAACCAAGATCGGCTGGAATAGGTGGTCATCCTGGCTTTGAGGATACAACGGGGTGGCGGCGGCTGCAAGGGAGGTTGTACCCCCTCCCCCGGCTATTTTGCGCAAAATCTTCGAAACATTGGGGTTAGGTTCGGACCTTGGTTTTGCGGGGCGTGGGGATGGGAGTCTTTGGGGGTGGTTCTGGGGGTGGGTGTTGTCAAGTCGCGGGAGTTTTTTCGGGGTGGCCAACCTTTGGGGTTTGGGGGTGAATTTACTTTTGGCGCGTTTTGGGTGGGGGGGGATCAGGAGGGCATCGTACCTAGTAGCCGCGAGTCCAGACGGCAGGAGGAACGACTTATGAAGATCAATCGGATGATGGCTGGTTTTTTGATTGGGTCTGTGTTGAGTTTGCCGATGGCGGGATTTGCCCAGTACCGGAGTGAGAGTGCGCAGGCGGCGCATGACCGGGCGGTTCGTGAGCAGACGGCGAGCGACCATCGTCACCATACGGGGGCGAAGATTGTTGGCGGGTCGGCTGCGGGTGGGGCGGTGGTTGGGGCGCTGGCTGGCGGTGGTAAGGGTGCTTTGATTGGTGGGGCTGTGGGTGCGGGGGGTGGTGCGATTGCTAATAAGGTTCGTAAGGATAATGACGTGAAGAAGCGGGAGCAGCGGGAGGAGTATCACTTCGGTCGTTAGTTGTTGTTGACGTCGTTAGTGGTTGAGGACTCCGCCCCTTCGTTCAAATGGATGAAGGGGCGGAGGTGTTTTTGGTGTCCGCGGTAGCAACGGAAACGCAGGAGCGGCTGGAAAGGGTGTGGTTGCACTATGTCGGCTTAATTACTTACGCCTGTTTGCGGTGCGTTTTATAATCTTTTCGATTCGGGAGTGAACCCGGATTCCCCAAAAAAGAGGACCAGACAGCGAACCATGCAAACCTCGTATCAGCGTCTCAGCGTCACTCTAGGCTTCTCGCTCTTGTTGATTTTGTTGATAGTGAATGCCCTAATTACAAGGCGCCAACTTGGCGTTCAGGTGGAAGACCAGGTCTGGGTTGCCCATACACAGCAGACCCTATTGGAACTGAGCCAGACGGAGTTGCTGGTGACGGACGCTGAGACTGGACAGCGTGGCTTCCTTTATACGGGCGAACCGAAGTATCTGGCGCCGTATGACCTGGCGGTGGGTCAAGTTACGGGCCATATTGATCGATTGGCTGAATTGACTGCGGATAATCCGAGGCAGCAGGCGCGTGTCTCGGAGCTGCGAGGGTTGGTAGGGGTGAAGCTGAGCGAGCTGGGGCAGACGATCTCCTACTATCGGGCGGGGAAGCCAGAAGAAGCGAAGGCGATCGTGTTGTCGGACCACGGCCGCCTTTTGATGACGCGGATACGAGGCCTGATTGAGGAGATGGTGCGGGAGGAAGACTCGCTGTGGACTGCGCGGTCTGCGACGTATCAAAGAAGTGTTCGGGTGACGATAGCGTGCATTTATCTCGCCAGCGGCCTGGCAGCTATCGGATTGGGTTTTCTGGCGTATTTCATTCTGCATGCGATCGGTTTGCGAGAGCGTCATGCGCGCCTGATCGCGGAGCGGGAAGAGTGGTTCAGAGTGACTCTGACCAGCCTGGGAGATGCGGTGATCGCGACGGATGGACAGGGACAGGTGACGTTTCTGAATACTGTTGCTGAGGAACTGATAGGAGTAAAGGTTGAGCAGGCTAAAGGGAGAGCGATCGAGGAGGTCTTCCGAATTTTCAACGAGTCGACGCTATTGCCGGTGGAGAATCCGGTGAAGAAGGTGATGGAGGTGGGGCGCATTGTTGGGTTGGCCAACCACACGGTGCTGCAAAAGAGTGATGGAGTGATGGTGCCGATTGAAGATAGCGCGGCACCGATCCGAGACGATCGCGAGAGGCTGGTAGGCGTGGTGCTGGTGTTTCGCGATGCTACTTTCGAGCGCAAGACGCAGGAGTTGCTGCGCAAGAGCGAGAAGCTTGCGGCTGCGGCGCGCCTCTCCGCGACGGTTGCGCATGAGATCAACAATCCTCTGGAGGCGGTGGGCAATCTGCTTTTCCTGGCGAAGGGGATTGCCGGCGTGCCGGCTGCTGCCAGCGGGTACCTGGGGCTTGCGGAGCAGGAATTGGAACGGATTTCGCACATCACGCGACAGACGCTGGGGTTCTATCGCGAATCCAAGGTGCCGAGTGAGATCGATGTGGCGGCGTTGGTGGAGTCGGTGCTGAAGATCTACTCGAACAAATTGAAGACGAAGAACATCAGGCTGGAGCGCCATTTCAGCAAGTGCCCGCTGATTCATGGACTGGCGGGAGAGCTGAAACAGGTGGTCGCGAATCTCATTTCGAACGCGGCGGATGCGGCTCCGGAGAATGGGACGATACGGGTGGGGCTATCGTGCGTGGAGACTTTGGAGGGAAAGATGGTGGAGGTGAGCGTGCAGGACGATGGGCCGGGGATCAGGCCGGAACATCACGAGATGATCTTCGAACCCTTTTTTACTACGAAGAAGGATGTCGGAACCGGGCTGGGATTATGGGTTTCGAAAGAGATTGTCGATCGTCACGGCGGACGCATTCAGGCGCTTTCCGTGAAAGGGGATGGGTTATCCGGAGCGTTGTTCAACGTTCATCTACCTTTGGCAGCCGATGTGAAAAGCGCTGCGCAGGAAAGCTGACGCGTTAAGTTGGTGAGTGGCACTCGAGAGTTTATTCCCAGGTCTTGTAGCGTTTGGTCCATTCGGAGTTGGGGTATTTGCGGTTGAGGGTGTTGAAGAGCTGGTGGTTTAGTTCGGCGGTGTCGTTGGTGCGGCAGGCGTTGCGGATTACGCGGGAGGCGAAGCCGAGGAGGTCGGGGTTGCGAGGGTCAGCGGGGTGGGCTGCTACGAAGGCGAGGGTCTGTCGGGCGAAGTAGTCGGCTGCGGTCGAGGATGGTTTGAGCTGGGATTGCTGGGTGGCGGCTTCGGCGATTTGGGCTGAGGTTAGGAAGGGTGGATTGCGGATCTCTTTGTCGGGGAGTTGGTGGGGGTCCTGGTCGAGGTCGGATTGGGACTGTGCGGGGCACCACCAGTTGCCGTTGCGGTCGGAGTAGGAGGCGAAGTCGCGCTCGGTGAGGTCGGGGTTGGTGGAGGTGAAGCGCATGAGGGCGAGTAGGCCCTCGGCCTGGCGGTCGGTGGGGGTTTTGGCGGCGTTGTAGCGGTCGAGCCAGGGTTTGAAGGCGGGTTGACAGGTGCCGAGGAGCGGGGTGAGAGCGGCGGCGGTGGCGGTGTCGTTGAGGAGGACGGCGCGGGTCCAGGCCATCTCGGCGAGGGCGAAGTTGAGGTTCTTGGGGAGGATGTTGGCGAGGGCGGCTTCGCGGAGGAGGGTTAGCGGAGTGCGCTGGTTGAGGATGACGGAGCTCTCCTGGCTGAAGTGGGGGGCGTCGGGGGCTTGGATGTTGAGGCCGCAGACGTAGGTGGCGCGGTTTACTGCACCGAAAGAGGTGGCGACGGGTTCACCTTCGGCTCCGTCTACGTCGCCGTTGCTGGCGGGGAGGCGTGGGACGGAGTGGAGGAATGCGGCGAGAGTTGGGGCGGATTGGGTGTGGAGCGAGGCGAAGAGATTGATGGTGGAGCGGGGTTGGGTTTTCTCGATGGTGGGGAGGATGGCGGCTACTTCTTTATAGGTGGCTGCAGGTTCGGTTGATGCGGTGAGGCGGAGGCGCTGGTAGGTGATGGAGGCGTAGGCGGGTGAGGTGGCGGGGATGGCGCGGGCGGCGGCGGTGAGTTGGGAGATGGCGGGGTCGTTGGGTTGCGCGGCGGTGAGGGCGGCGAGGAGCCAGGTGGGTTGTTGGGTGGATTGCCAGCGGGCGATGGCGTCGGCGGCGGGTTTTGTGGGTGCGGGGGCTTTGCGTGGCTGGCCCTGGTCGGGGGGTTGATTGTAGATGACGGCCAGCCAGTCGTTGAGTGGGGATGGCGGCGCGGGAGGAGCGGGTGCGGTGTAGAACTTCGATTCGGTGCGGATGCGGTAGAGAGGCTGGTCGTAGGCGTCGATGTTCTGGACGAAGCTGAGGTCGATGAGGTTCTGGCGGAAGTCGGCTTCGGAGGCTGGGTGGCTGAGGCGGTTGGCGAGGACGGCGGCCTGGGTGGTGGGATGGAGGCGGGCTTCGACGAGGTCGCGTAGGTGGCCGGCGGCGGAGTGCATGGGTTGGAGGGCGGGGTTGGCGATGATGGAGTCGAGTTGGTGCTCGGTTTCGGTGAGGTTGTCGTAGATGCGGTTGTCGGTGGCGATCATGTGGGCGAGATCGGGGCTGTTGCCGAACTGATAGGACATGAACGCGCGGCGGAGCATGGTGCGGGCAACGAGGTAGGGGGCGATGGTGTGCCAAGGGGACGCGCTGTCGGTGGCGATGGCGCGGAACTGGGCGATGGCAGCGTCGTAGTTGGCGGCGTAGAAGTTGGCTGCGGCGATCTGGTAAGCGCGGTCCTGTTTGAGCCAGAGGCTGGCGTTGGCGAGAGCGGGTTCGGGGAGGTTGACGGTCTTGGTGGTCTGGGTGCAGTTGAAGAAGACGGTGTTCTGGGCTGTGAGCCAGTTGGCCACTTCAGGGTTTTCGGGGCCGTAAGATTTGCGGCGCTGTTCTAGGGTGTTGGCGGCGGTTAGGAAGGCGTCGTCGAGGCAGTTGGTGAAGTCTTCGTAGTCCTGGCCGGGGACTTTGCTGGTGGCGGACGGGGAGGAGTTGGAGACGGCCATCCAGCGGGTGATGCCGGGGAGCGGTGGAGGATTTTCTACGTAGGGGGTTTCGGGCGAGTAGTGGGGGTCGAGCTCGTCCTGGACTGATCTTGCGGCTTTTTGTTCGTCGGGGGTGAGCGGGGTTCCGGTGAGGTAGCGGTAGGCGACGACGAGGTTGCGGACGCGGTAGGTAGGGAGGATGACGCCGAGGCGGCCCTTGGTGAAGGTATCGTAGGGGGCGTCGGGGCCGTAGCGCTGGACGAAGATGAGCTCGTCGTCAGGGAAGCTGCAGGGGCGGGCGTAGCCGAGGAAGAGGGTGAGCGTGAGGGCTGGGAGGATGAGTCTATGGGGGCGTTTCATTGGGCTAACTCGCTTGAGAGCGGTTGTTGGTTGAGGGTTGCTGGTTGTTGGTTGTGGATGGCGCTGAGTTGTGCTGTGGTCCAAGGGTGTGGGGCGAAGATGTAGAGGCGCTGGGTGGGGGCGATGGTGGGCCAGGTCTCGTCGGTGGAGACGCCGTTGCTGGTGCGGCAGAGGGGTTCGTCGATGGGGTAGGCGAGTTTGGAGTCGTGGGGCTTGGTGTGGGCGCCGAGGCGGAAGAACATGGGGACGGCTTCGTCGATGGGGAGGGTGGCGAGCCAGTCGTCGTCGGGGGCGCACCAGGAGAGGAGTGCGGTGATGGAGAGGGGCATGTGCGGCGGCATCTGCGGGCGGAGTCGTTTTAGGATGGCGGTGTAGAAGGGGCGCTGGGATTGGGTGGCGTCGAAGTCGATTTGGAAGGCCTTGAGGCCGGGAGGGTTGGAGTGGATCAGGTTGGTGAGGGCTTCTACGGTGGCGGTGCGTAATTCGGGTGTGTCGCGGAAATTCGCGGTGGGCTGGATGCGGACTACGGCCATTACGCTGGTTCCGGGAGCGACGCTGAGGGGTTGGTAGCGTGGGCGGATGATGACGCGGTCGGAGAGGGTGAGGGATTCGGCGAGGTAAGCTACGCCGGTGTGGGTGGGGTCGATGGTGGTGAGGTCTTCGGGCTCTTCCCATGCCCAGAGGACGGTGGCGGGCATGGCTGTGGGGAAGGTTCGGGGTTGCGGGGACGAGTGGTGGGTGGTGGTGCGGGCGTGGATTCTCAAGGACAGGGCGATGGCCGCTGTGCAGAGGAGTAGGGCGATGGCTGGGTGCTTCCACTTCATGGGGTTGCAGCTGTGGCGGTGAGTGCTGCTGTTGGAGACAGTGTAGGGCCTGTGTCAAGAGGGGTGGGGATGTGGAAATTGGAGATGCCCGGGCTGAAGCTCCCACCGTTATCCGAGTGGCTTTTCTTAGAGCCTCAGTGTTTGTTGGTTACTTGCTATCGGTATAGGACCCGCAGCGAATAAGGGAGGATGGTGGGAGAAGGTCTTTGACTGGAACTGTAAAGCTTGGTTGCCGTTCGATTTGTTTGATTGCAGATGTGAGGTGCTCCTGCGTCCATGTACCTCCTAGTGGAGGTTCAACGAAATCTATACCATCTTTTTTAGCCACAAATCTGGCGTTGTTCTGGATGTTGAAGATTTCGCTACTGCCTTGTTGCGTTAGGAAGATCGCAAATACATAACCTCTGGAACGGCCGGGATCTGAGTAGTCCACAAGATAGAGCACTTTCTCGCCTGGGTAGGATTTTTCGTCGACAAGGTATCCGAGGTTTAGTGACGTAGCTTTCGTGGGTGGTAGATGTTGCTTGGCCGTCAAACATTGAGCGGCGTGAATCAAAAGCTCGGGAGTTTGTTCGCCCGCGTGGACGGTAGCAGTTAGGCAGCTCAAGAGTAGTAGTGCCAGACAGGTGTTTTTCATAGGACACGGCGGTTAGTGCTGCTGTTGGAGACAGTGTAGGGCCTGTGTCAAGAGGTATAGGGGTGTGGAAATTTGGAAGAACAAACAACTGCAACTGCCACCGCATTGGTTGAAATGGTTCGAGCGGTTTTGGTGGGGTTGGGAGCATCGGGGTCCTTCGGCTCCGCTGCGCTTCGCTCAGGATGACGGGCGCTTTGGTTGGTTTGAAGAGAACAACAGCAACGACAATAGCAACAGCCGCAAGGGCATTCGGCTAACATGGTCTAACACTCATGCAGACACCTTCTATAGATAGAGTGCAGTTGCCGATCACGCTGGATGATGTTGTTGCCGCGCGGGAGCGGCTGCGCGGGGCTATTTATTACTCGCCATGTCCGCACTCGCAGATGTTGTCTGGGGTGACTGGGCAGCAGATTTATCTGAAGCTCGAGAACCTGCAGATGACGGGGAGCTTCAAGGAGCGCGGGGCGCTGAACCGGATTGCGATGCTGACTCCGGAGCAGGCGGCGAAGGGTGTGGTGGCGGCGAGCGCGGGGAATCATGCGCAGGGGGTTGCTTATCACGCGACGAAGCGGGGGATTCGCGCGCTGATTGTGATGCCGCTGGCTACTCCGCTGGTGAAGGTGACGGCGACGCGCGGGTTTGGGGCGGAGGTTGTGCTGTTTGGGGCCAACTATGACGAGGCTTGCGAGGAGGCGACGCGTCTGTGCGAGGCGGGCGGGATGACGTTTATCCATCCGTTCGACGATGCGGTGGTGATGGCGGGGCAGGGGACGATTGGGCTGGAGCTGCTGGAGCAGGTGGATGGGCTGGAGGCAGTGGTGGTGCCGATCGGTGGGGGCGGGCTGATTGGCGGGATTGCTTGTGCGATTAAGGAGTCGCGGCCTGAGATCAGGGTGATTGGGGTGCAGACCTCGCGGCTGGCTTCGATGGTGGCTGCGCGGGAGGCGGATCATCCGGTGACGGTGGGGCCGGCGACTACGATTGCGGATGGTATCGCGGTGCGGCGGTCGGGCGATGTTACGTTTCCGGTGGTCGAGCGGTATGTCGATGAGATTGTGACGGTCGATGAGGATGAGATTGCTTCGGCGATTCTGATGCTGCTGGAGCGGGAGAAGACGCTGGCCGAGGGTGCGGGTGCGACGGCGCTGGCAGCGGTGTTGCAGGGCAAGACTTCGATTGCGAAGGGCGCGAAGACTGCGGTGCTGGTGTCCGGCGGCAATATTGATGTGACTTTGTTATCGCGGATTATCGAGCGCGGCCTCGTGCAGGATGGCAGGATGATTCGGCTGCGGATTCATCTGCTGGATAAGCCGGGTGCGCTGGCGGATCTGACGCGGCTGATTGCGAATCATCGCGCGAATATTGTGGATACGCTGCATAATCGCGCTTACTACGGAGTGAACCTGGGCGATACGGTGATCGATATCACGATGGAGACGCGCGGGCGAGAGCAGGTGGATGAGTTGCTGGAAGCGCTGTCGGCGGAGGGGTATAAGCACTCGCGGGTGGTTTGAGGGGCGGTTGTTGGTTGCTTGTTGATGGTTGTTAGTGGGCGGGTTTTGCAACGTAGAGGTCGTTTGTCCGATATGCCTATGCCGACATGTGTCAGCCTAACGATGTAAATTTGCCGAGAGGTACTTCGGAGTAACTATGTGGATGAAGGTTCGTAAAGGACTGCTGCTGACCTCATTGATTATTCACGGTTTCGCAAACGCACAAGATCAATCGAAGAATCTGCAAACGTCGACGCATGGATTTCGTGTCGATGTGAGCTTTTCCGAAAAAGCGAAGAAGAAGCTGATCGAAAGTAGAGAGACTGTCATAGCCATTGCCTATTTCACGGGTACTCCAAGAGCAGAAATCCCTTTCAAACAATACAAACAGTTCGCCTCCCGACCAGGTCCAATGGGACTTGGAGAGAATGAGGTCGAAGTTTTGCCCGGGGAAACTGTTAGGCTTTAACGACCTCAAGCTGAAACAAAATGCACTTCCATTGATTGATAGTCAAGGCCCGCAACTGCTGATCAATGTGGTTTCGGGACGGAAGTCGTCCAAGGACAACCTACTTGCCTGCGGCATCTTTGAAGGGCCTCTCAAGGCTGTTGAGGGAATCAGCATCCCGATCTACTGCAAGCTAATCCGAGGCGAGTAAACCTCACGCTTCGGATCTGCACTTGTCCGTGTAACAGGCTTCTCGGACAAGTGCAGTGACGGGAAACTCGCGTGTTTCAGAAGGGTGCTTTGAGGGTTAGCCTTTTTCGTAGTGGAAGTGGAGCTCTTGTTCGCTGGCTACGGGGTGGCCGTTTTGGGTGGCTGGGTGGAAGGTCCATTGCTGGACGGTGGCGATGACAACTTCGTCGATGCCGTGGCCGAGGCCGGAGGTTAGTTTGAGGTCGGAGATTTTTCCGGTTTCGTCGATCGTGACGTCGAGGATGACATCGCCTTTAGTGCCGTGGGGGAGTGCGGCGAGGCTGGGTTGGGGGCGGGGGAAGTAGCTGACTTGTGCGATGTCGATGTTGCCGGAGCCGAGGGCGTCGTTGCCTGCGGTGGAGGTGGTCTTCGCTGTTTCGGTGGAGTATTGCTTCGGCGCGACGACGGCGTTCGTCTTTTGCTGCGGGGGAATCTGATGTGCGATGTCGTGCTCGGTTGGTTGGGGTTTGCTCTTTGGATTGGCTACTGTGGTCTGCGCGGAGGTGGTGCCAGGCAGGTAGGTGAGGAGCAGGTTGTGTCCGTGGTCGGTGCCAGGGAGGGTGACGGGCGCGATGCGGGCGGGGCCGTGGTAGAGGATGGCAACGAGCAGGAGGACGTGCGCTGTCGCGGAGGCAGCGATGTGGGTCGCGGTTCGGCGAGGTGGTGCGATGGGTTTGCCGATGTATCTGCCGAGGGTCTGCACGAGCTTCTCCCGAGGTGCCTGCTGATGTTAATTTAGACGCGGGTGAAGTTGGTTTGCTGCTTTTCTTTGTGGCGTTCGAGGGCTAGCTGGATGAGGCGGTCGATTAGTTCTTTGTAGGGGATGCCGGTGGCGGCGCAGAGTTTGGGGTACATGGAGATGCTGGTGAATCCGGGCATGGTGTTGATTTCGTTTAGGTAGATGCCGGGGTTCTTGCCTTTTTTTGCAGGCTCCATGAGGAAGTCGACGCGGGCGAGGCCGGAGCAGTCGCAGGCCTGAAAGGCGGCGATGGCCATGGCGCGAATCTGTTTGGATTGGGCGGCGATGAGCCTGGCGGGGATGGCTGGTTGCGAGGTGCTGGTGGCGTCGTACTTGGAGGCGTAGTCGTAGAATTCGCGGTCGGGGACGATCTCGCCTACGACCGAGGCGATGGGGGTTTCGTTGCCGAGGACGGCAACTTCGAGCTCGCGGGGTTTTGCTCCGGGGCCACCTACTCCTTGCTCGATGACGAGTTTGCGGTCGAAGGATGCGGCTAGGTCCATGGCGGGGGCCAGCTCGGCGCGGGTTTTTACCTTGCTGATGCCGACGGAGCTGCCGAGGTTTGCTGGCTTTACGAAGAGCGGGTATTTAAGCGCGGATTCGATCTGCTTGGTGCAGCGTTTGGGGTTGGTGCGCCACTGGGTGCGGGTGAGCGCGAGGTAGGGTGTTTGCGGGAGGTGGGCGGTGGCGAAGAGACGCTTCATGACGTCTTTGTCCATGCCGGCGGCTGAGCCGAGGACTCCGGAGCCTACGTAGGCGATGTCGGCTAGCTCGAAGAGGCCCTGGATGGTGCCGTCTTCGCCGAAGGTTCCGTGAAGGACGGGGAAGATAACGTCGAGGGATTGGGTGAGGTTGGTGGATTGATGGACGAGGTCTGCGGCCGCGCTTAGCTGGAGGGGTTCGGGTGTGCCGGTGAGGAGGTTGTGGGCGTCGGTTGCGGTGAGCCAGTGGCCGGATTTGGTGATGCCGATGGGGACGACGTCGTACTTCTTACGGTCGATGGCTTTGAGGATGGAGGCGGCGGAGAGGAGTGAGACCTCGTGCTCGCCGGAGCGGCCGCCGAAGAGAATGCCGATGCGTAGTTTTTTCTTCATCTCCTTTAGTGTCGTTCAGGCGGGGGTGGATTGCGATGGATGGAGTGGAAAAGAATCACGGTCGTTATCGGGAGGTCGTTTGATCTTTGTAGGTTGACAGGTCGGGCGCCTTGTTTCTGGAAAGAATTGAGTGCCGAGCAGGCGTATCCGCTTGTACACTAGGCGGCAAGATAGAACGCAAAACCGATGTGAGGGCCCAGAATCTCGTAGAGCGGCAAAGAGGACCTTAAAAAATGTTTCCCATCGCGTTATATGTGCTCTTGGTGATTGTTGCTGTTGTAGCTCTCCTTCCAATTTACTTTCGTTTAGTAAATGGTCAGGCGTACAGTCAGAAGCCCAATGAAGTTGTCATTCGTGAACCGGGAAAACGGTTACTAGGACCTCCACGGCTCGTTGCCTCAGAGGCTCGGAAGGATTTGGTGTTTGCCTTGTTGAGCCAAGCTGCGTACGGGAGGCAGCCTAAGAAGAACAACAAAGACCAGAAGAACGATGAATACTTGGATGCAGATTCTGTGCTTCAAAATGCGGGATGGTATCGGTGGGAAGATTTTCCAGATGATGGGCTGCTAAATACGATTTCAACTTCGCATCTCCGTGTTGAAGTATGGTCGAACGCTACCGATCATGCTGTTGCCGTGGCGTTCGGCGGTACGGTAGCCACGAGCGGAAAGGATTGGAAATCTAACCTGAGGTGGTTTCTTCCATTTCACGATGATGAGTACACACAAATAGTCAAGAATTTTGGCCCCGCTTTTAGAGACAAGTTCCTCGAGCTCAGACAAAAATCTGAGTGGGTATTTTTGAATGACGCTTCAATCTTTGCCGCAGGACACTCATTGGGTGGCGGTTTGGCTCAGCAGTTTGCCTATTCCTTACCTACAGGAAATGATGTGCCTCGGGTGAAGAAGGTTTTCGCTTTTGATCCGTCGCCGGTTACTGGCTATCGCAGCGTTGAAGTAGCCACTCGCGACCGCAACAAGCACGGGCTTGAGATTGATCGCATCTACGAGCGAAGAGAAATTCTTGCTATTCTTCGGTCGTTCACGAACTTCATACACAAACCGAGTGCGACTAATCCAACGATCCGGCAGATAAGGTACTACTTGTTTTCCACGATCAACCCAATCAGCGGTCACTCGATCTCGGAGCTGGCCTGCAAGCTAAACG
Organism: uncultured Acidobacteriaceae bacterium; assembly: GCA_963744125.1. Classification (GTDB taxonomy): domain Bacteria; phylum Acidobacteriota; class Terriglobia; order Terriglobales; family Acidobacteriaceae; genus Edaphobacter. The sequence continues at coordinate 821,759 of CAVUSG010000001.1, forward strand.
AGGCAAGCCAATAGAGTCGTTGGTTGCTCAGAAGAGCGATGGGCGGGCGGAGCCGCCGAGGAGGGTTGGGCTGACGGTGGCGGTGGTGTGGTGGCCTTCGTTTCCGCCCCAGGCGAAGAGTAGATAGATGACGGGAAGGCCGCCGGCCTGGACGGTGAGGCCGGCGCTGTAGGTGTAGCGGAGATTGTTGAGGTTGACGTCGTTGCGCTGCAGGCCGATCTTTCCTTCGTCGGCGGAGAAGGCGAGGCCGATGGGGAGTTTGCCGAGGGAGTGTTGGATGCTTTCGCGGAAGAGGATGAGGTCGGGACCGCGGAAGCGGTAGTCGGGATAGCTGGCGAGCATGGGGGTGCTGTTGATGTCGGAGCCGCCGATGGTGGGGGAGAGATAGAAGGGTACGACGCTGCCGCGGTCGGCGAAGGCCTCAGAGATGAAGGCGCGGAGGGTGATGGAGCCTTCGAGCTTCTGCGGTGGTGGAGATGATGGGACAGGGGCGGGCGGGGCTTGGTTGTGACTTTGGCGGCGCGCTTCATGGAGATGTTGCTGCCGGTGCCGGTGCAGTCGTCGGGGCCGTTGTGCTGGAGGTAGGCGGAGGCTGCGCGATTGGGAGAGTAGCAATTGCCCGACTTGCGAGGGCAGGAGTTTGTAGAGCGGGATCTCGTGGTTGAAGTCTCCGTTCCAGCGGCGGAAGGAGTAGTGGCTGTTGCCGGGCGCGACGTATTGCTGGAACTGCATGAGGTAGTTGAGTGCGGATGTGATCGGTGAAGAGCGCGGGTTCGATGCGCAGACCTTCGGAGGCCTGAAAGAAGGCCGGCTGGGTGGAGAGGCCGGGTGCGGTGGCTTCGTTGAAGAGCGTGCCGATGGATGGGATACCGGCGGTGGTGCCGGGACGGAGCGAGGGGAAGCGGCCGTCGAGTTCGGCGTCGATGGAGAGCTTGAGCGGGGCGAGTGTGCCGGCGACGGGGAGGATGAGGTTCATGCCGGGGATGGTCTCGGAGAAGCCGTAGGTGGTGTGGGTGGCGGGCGTGGTGTTGGGGCCGAGGCCGTAGTAGTCGACGCGGTTCAGCGATTCGGACTGGAGTAGAAGTTGAGGAGCGGTGCGGCGTTGAAGAGCGGCTCGGTCTTTTTGGTGGTGGCGCCCGGGCCCCGGAAAGACAACGTGGATGGGGCCTCCGCCGAGGCGATAGGCCTTCATGTAGAAGCCGGCGCGCCATGAGCCGTTGGGGGTGGCGACGGCGTCGCGTTCCAGGTGGCGCGCCATTCGTTGGAGTAGTCTTTGTGCTCGACGAATGCGAGGCCTGCGCCGAAGCCGTTCTGCGGGGAGAGGCTGCCGACGGCGATGTGCATGGGCTGGCCCATGACGAGGGTCTGGCCGCAGCTGGTGAGGCTCGCCGAAGTCGAAGTGCTTGCAGGCGTCGAGTGCTTCGCCTTCTACGCGGAAGTCGCGATGGATGCGGCTCTCGTCCTGTGCGAGAGCGGGGACGGCTGCGACGACGAGCATGAGGAAGAGCGTGCGGGCGTTCATTTCTTCTTCCTCTTTTTTCTTTGGCGGGTGACTTTGCTTTCTTCGCTTTGTGGTTCTTCGATTTGGTTTTCTGGGGGGTCGCTCTGCGCTGGCTGCGATGGCGAGGCCTGGTGCGGGTGCTGACCGGGCTCGCGGGCTTGATGGGCACTGGTGTTACCGGTGCGTCGGAGTCACTGCTAGCAGGAGTCGCCGGTTTGGCGGGTGCAGCGGCGGCTTTGGTCTGGAAGAGTGCGGTCATCGGGGCGATATAGCTTGCTGCGTCGTATTCGGTGGTGATTTCGTGCTGCGGGATTTTGCTGCGCTGGTCCGCGGGCAGACTTGGCTTCGACGTGCTTCAGGTGATTGACCTGCGCGCGGATGAGGTCGGAGATGGGGCGATTCTTGTTGAAGGCCTCTTTGGGCGGGCCGGGTACGTGGATGGGTTCCATCGGGACCTCCCGAGATCAGTCGTTGGTGAATGTAGGGGCAGTCGCTGTCGGCGCGCATGGTGGGCAGCGAGAGGGCGTTGAGAAATGTGTTGGCGGCGATCTCGCGCGGAGAGCGGGCGTCGTATTGGCCGATGAAGAATTCAGTGATGGTGGCCGGGATGGAGGCGTGCTCGAAGACGTCGTTGATGACGGTGCCGCGCTGCGACCCATGGAGAGATCAGGATGGCGGGCACGCGGACGCCGAGGCGGTCGAAGAGGAATGCGTCGGGCGTGCCGGTGGCGCTGGGCTGGGCGACGAAGCCGTCGGGCGTGCAGGCGGGCGGCGGAACGTGATCGAAGATGCCGCCGTGCTCATCATAGACGACCAGGATGGCGGTGTTGGGCCAGAGGTTCGGGTTCTGGCGGATGGCGTTGTAGACGGTGGCGATGAACTGCTCGCCGGCGCGGACGTCGTGGTCGGGATGCTGGTCGTTGGCGATGAGTTCACCGGAGCCGTCGGGCGCGTCGTGGTCGGTGTAGTTGGGCTCGATGAAGCTGTATTGCGGGAGTTGATTATGATTGCAGGCGTCGAGGAAGTCCTGGAATGTGCCGAAGAGCTCGGGCTGGTTCTGCAGGAGGTTGACGACCTCGAGCGAGGAGCTGGCCTCGTCGTAGTAGTAGAGGCGCGTGGAGACGGCGGGGGTCGCGGCGATGAGGCGCTCGTAGATGCTCTTGTACTGCTTGTTCCAGTAGAAGACGTCCATGCTGACCTGGCCGAACGAGGTGCCGTAGTGGGCGAAGGCGCGGTTGCACAGCGTGGGGCCGGGGATGGACGAGAACCAGCGGTTGTAGACGGCGAACTCGGTGGCCAGGGTGGTGAGGGCGGGCAGCATCGCCGGCGTGAAGTAGTTGAGGATCTTGTGCGAGTGGGCGACGTTGGACTGCTGGTTGAAGTAGCTTTTGACGAAGCCCTGCATGTTGGCGTGGCGGTTGGGATTTTGCGCGGTGGTGACTCCGCCGAAGATCTGAAGATCGACCGCGGGAAAGTGATGGTCGGGGTCGGGGTCGAGCTGGCTCTGATATTCGGCGGTGGGGGAGACGGTGACGGGGGTGTTGGTGGAGTCGGGGTTGGTCTCGTTGCCGACGAGGCCGTCGATGGCGGGGTACTGCGCGTGGAGAGCACCGAGCATGTGGTCGAAGGAGCGGTTCTCCATCATGAGGACCACGACATGCTGCAGGTTCTGGATTCCGGGTAGCGTCTTGTCCAACATTGATGAGCCTCCCAAGCGGGGCCGGGAAATTCTGCAATATCGTTCAGGCGATCAAGGAGTTGCTCTTGTGGGGAGTGCGGGCCGGATGCTCCTACCTTAGAGAGGGATACATCATTCGAATGTGAATGACAAGCAGGCAGATTTTCTTAATCCTGGCTTAAGGTTTCGACCTTCATTAGGTCCGACGATTGGGCAGGATTATTGCAGCGGTTTGAGGTCTTCGAAGACGGTGGGGATTAGTTCGGAGACGGTGGGGTGGATGTGCACGGCGTGGGTGATGTTGGTGTAAGGCGCGCCAGCGTACATGGTGTCGAGGATGCAGTGGATGGCTTCGTCTCCGCCTGTTCCGAGGATGGACGCGCCGAGGATCTTTTTGGATTCGGCGTCGACGAGGACCTTCATGAAGCCCTGCGACTCGCCTTTCTCTACGGCGCGTCCGACTTTGGTCATGGGGCGTGTGCCGATGAGGGCGGGCTTGCCGGTTTTTCTGACCTGGGTTTCGGTGAGGCCGACGCGGCCTAGGGGTGGGTCGCTGTAGAGGGCGTAGCAGGTGATGCGGTCGGAGACTTTTCTGTCTTCCTTTGCTGAATCTAGATCAAGGAGGTTGGAGGCTACGATCTCGTAGTCGTTGTAGGAGGTGTGGGTAAATGCGCCTTTGCCGTTGCAGTCGCCCATGGCGAAGATGCCGGGGACGTTGGTGCGGAGGTGGTCGTCTACGGTGATGTAGCCGCGGTCGTCGGTGATGACGCCGGCTTTGTCGAGGCCGAGGTCGGCGGTGTTGGGGATGCGGCCCATGGCGAGGAGGACGTGGGAGCCGTGGACGGCGGGTTCGCCGTCGTGGCAGTCGACTCCGACGATGGGGCCGTTCTCGTCGTGGGAGAAGGTGATGCACTCGGCGTCGAGGCGGAGGTTGATGCCTTCGTTTTTGAGGATGTCTTCGATGGCGATGGAGACGTCTTCGTCTTCGCGGGAGATGAGGTGCTGTCCTCTTTTCGATGATGGTGACTTCGCTGCCGAAGCGGCGGTACATCTGTCCGAACTCGATGCCGATGTAGCTGCCGCCGACGATGACGAGATGTTTCGGGAGGAAGTCGACCTCGAGCATGGAGGTGTTGTCGAGGTACTGGATCTGATCGATGCCGGGGAGGTTGGGGACGGTGGCGCGGCAGCCTACGTTGAGGAAGATCTGCGGGGCTTCGAGGAGGTCTTCGGAATCGCCGACTCTTACCGTTGTGGCGGATTCGAATTTTGCGTGGCCGGTGTAGACGGTGCAGTTGGGCATGGCGCGGAGGCCGTTCTCGACCGCGGTGCGGGATTTTAGGAGGACCTCTTCTTTGCGGGCTTTGACGGCCTTCATGTCGACGGTGAAGCCACCGGGGATGTTGACGCCGTAGAAGGCGGCGCGGCGTGCCATCTGCGCGGCGTAGGCGTTGGCGATGAGGGTCTTGGTGGGGATGCAGCCGGTGTTGACGCAGGTTCCGCCGAAGAGCTTGCGCTCGATGATGGCGACCTTTTTGCCGGCTTTGGTGAGGCTTCCTGCGAGCGGGGGACCGGCCTGGCCGGCCCCGATGATGATGGCGTCGAATGATGGCATAGGTTTTGTGAGATGCGAAAGCCGCTGTTAGCGTGCGAGCGAGACGATGAAGAGGCCTCCGCCGATGGCGATGGCGTCTTCGATGAGGGCGGCTGGGAAGATCTTTGCCGAAGGCCTTGGCGAGCGCTCCGCGGAAGGCTGCTCCGCCGAGGGTTCCTATGACTGCGCCGATGGCTCCGGCGACGCAACCGACGATGAACGTGTCGTGAGAGAGGCCGAGGGCGCAACCTGCGAAGGCGCCCATGACGACGCGGGCGATGAACTGCGGTGGGACCGTGCGGCTGGGGGTGCCGGGGCGCTTGTCGTTGATGATCTCGGCGATGGCGAGGAGGGTGAGGATGATGGCGGTGATGATGGAGCCGAGGAAGGCGAGGTGGGTTCCGGCGAGGCTGATCCAGCCGAGGTAGGCGCCCCAGCTGACGACGGTGGGTGCGGTGAAGGCGCGGAGTCCGGCGATGACTCCGATGAGGAGGGCCAGGACGAGGATGGTCATGGGAGTTCTCCTGAAGGTCTCGATCTGATCGTGCAAGGTGTGACGTATTTCAGGGCCGATGATGTGGAACGAGTATCGCATCTGGCCGGGGGACGGCGTAGCCCCGAGAGCCATCTCCATCCTTCTTCATAGCGCAACCTGCCAGTGTTCTGGGTCTCCCCCTCCCCATCTAAATTGCGCAAAATATTCAAAACAGATACTTTAGGTCCGGACCTCGTCTCGCGCAAGTGCAAAAAGTCTTATAAAACGAGGGTTGGGTCTGCAAAATATTCATAAATTGAGGTTTATGAGGTTTGAGCCGAGCTGAGTTGTCAAATACTGCGAGGGTGCCGATCCGCCTGGGCGGTGTTTTGATATACGCATCGAAGTCGACGAATTGTTCCTAGCTTGAAGGGTCATGCTGCACGCGATCGGCTTCGCGGTATTGCGGGTGATCACGCTTTGTTGAAGTGGAGAAGTAGCGTCAGCCATAAATATGGTAGGCTCGTCCTTATGAGGACCACAGTCGATATTCCGGACAGCAAGTATCGCCTGCTGAAGAGCAGGGCGGCAGCCGAGGGAACTTCGGTGAAGGCAATTGTGCTGCGTGGGGTGGAGATTGTGCTGGCAGAGCATGAGCCTAAGCGGAAGAAGAGGACGCTGCCGGTTATCAAGTCGAACCGACCCGGCACGATTGATCTCACGAACGAGCAGATCTACGATCTGATTGGATTTCCGTGAGCTCAGCGACTGTCTTTCTAGATGTAAATTTTGGGTGGCGCTTGCATGGGTGACTCATACCCACCACTTGGTCGCTAAGGAGTGGTTTAATTCGCTTGTGGATGAGGAGCCGGTCTTCTGCAGGTTCACACAGATGGGTCTGCTGAGGTTGTTGACGACAGAGGCGGTGATGGGTCCTGAGGTACTGACGCAGCGGCAGGCATGGTCGGTTTACGATTCGTTTCTTCGGGACAGTGGTGCGCGCTTTATCTATGAGACACGGACGCTGGATGACAGCTTTCGAAGTTTGTCGAGGCTGGATATGGCGTCGCCGAAGGATTGGGCGGACTCGTATCTGGCCGCATTTGCTCTTGAGACTGGGGCGAGGCTCGTGACGTTTGATAAGGGGTTGGCGGGCCGGGTGAAGGGTTCTGTGGCTCTTTAGAGGGGGATTCATACTTGATTCCCTTTCGTAAGCATCCCACTAAATGGGCCGTATAAATCCGCGCCTAATCCAATGCACAAGAAACAGAACTAGATAGGTAAAGCCCCACCCAAGAGGCACGGGAACAAATGCAATTAGCGCTGCCCCTAACCAAGCATTCGTAGTTGCTTCTACAATAGAATCGTCAGCTTGTTTGTTGCATTTATTGAAACCTATCGTCCAAGCGTCCCCAGTCTTGCCCGCCAGATTGCTATCACATTCGACGTGGGTGGATGCAATTACCTTCGAGGCGTTCTCAATTCCTGAATCGTAGGTGCGGCCCCCAGCACCGAGAATCCAGACAACTGAAGCGATAATCCCTATTCGTTTCCATCCGTTTAACTTCACCATTCTGGGTCTCCTGAAGGGAATCAAGCATGTTATTCCTCTTAGAAAGGGTTGGGTTGGTTGCTGATGATCTCTTTGCCTCCGGACTGGGCGATGAAGAAGGTCTTGCCGGGGAGCTTGGGGAGGGGTTCGCTGAGGTCTTGCCAGAGGAAGACGCGGCGGGTATTGTCCGGACCATTTGAGCGCGAGGGAGACGTCGTCCTCGAAGATGGGTGGGGCGTCGGGGAAGAAGGAGCCGTACCAGAGGTTGGAGCTGCGGCCGTTGAGGATGTGGATGGCGGTGTCGCGGGTGTCTTCTGCGGAGGTTGGGGCGGTGGAGGTAGAAGCCGAGGGTGCTGGCGGCTTCGTACTCGCCGTGGATGACGATGATGTCGGGGAAGCGGCTGCCGGCGGGTTTGAGCAGGGGTGCGAGAGCGTCGGCTAGCGGCTTGGAGGTGAGGACGGGGGAGAAGATCTGCAGGCCGACGTGGGCGGCGAGCAGGAACGTGATGGCGGCGGCGGCGAGCCAGAGGTTGCCGGCGTGGGGTTTGTAGTTGCGGCGGGCGAACCAGTTGGCGAGAGTTCCGACGAAGAGGGCGATGGCGGTGAGGATGAGGGGTTGGCGGAAGGCTCCCATGGCCTGGGCGTTGAGGTCGAGGAAGTGGCCGAAGGAGAGGGCGTAGTCGGCGGGGTTCTGCTGGAGGAGGGTGGCGAGGTCGGTGTTGGGATCGGGCGGCGAGGAGTGGATGGCGATGAAGCCGGCGGCGAGTGCTGCGAGGGAGCCGAGGACTAACAGGACTACGGAGATTCGCTGGCCCGCGGTGATGTGGGGGCTGGGGATGGCGAAGGCTTCGGCTTCGGTGGCCTCTTCATCGAGCCATGCGGCGATGAGGAGTGCGAGGGCGGGGATGGATGGGAGGACGTAGTACTCCTGGCGGGTGGAGAGGGAGAAGAAGAGGAGTGGGATGGCGGCCCAGAGTCCGAGGAGCAGGAGGGTGGATTCGCGTGGGGTGAGTGGGAGAGCGGATGATGGTCTTCCAGGCGGGGATGCGGGCGATGGCGTGGAAGAGGTACGCGGACCAGGGCATGATCCAGATGAAGAGAAGTCCCCAGAAGAGATAGAGGGGGACGGTGTCGTAGTCGCGGGGGACGCGGAGGTTGAGGTAGCGGAGGAGGTGCTCGTTGACGAAGTAGAACCAGGTCCAGCCGTGGACGTTGCCGTCGGTGGGGAGGGGGACTTGCCAGTGGCCGTGGGTGAAGGTGAGGCTGCCGGGATTGCCTTGGGTGGGGTTGGCGCGGGCGATGAGGATGTGCCACGGTGCGGCTATGGCGAGGAAGACTGCGGTGCTGGTGATGGGGTGGAGTTGGCGTAGGCGTTTTAGGGTGCCTTTGATGCCTCGGGTTAAGAGCAAGTGGAGTAGGACGGTTGCTATCGGGAAGACTATGCCGATGAGGCCTTTGGTTAGGACGTTTAGGGCGCAGGCGGTGGCGAAGAGGTAGCAGAGGAGACGTGAAGCGGGCGCTTGCGAGAGTGCGGTCGTGCTTCGCACGATTCCCACCCTTTGCGATGAAGCTGCAAAGGATGGGCCACTCCGGGGCGTGGTGGCTCTGTGCCGATCTGCTTGTTCGGTTAGCCAGTAGGCGTAGAGGGCGAGGGTGAGCCAGAGGCAGACGTCGGCGTCGGGGATGTTGATGCGGGTGAAGATGAAGATGCCGAAGCTGGAGAGGATGATCAGGCCGGCGTAGAGGCCGGCTCTTGCGGAGTTGAAGGCTCGGCGGGCGAAGCCTGCGACGACGAAGGTGAGGCCGAGGACGGTGAGGGCGAGGGGGAGGCGGGCGGCGGCGGTGCGGACTCCGAAGAGCTTGAAGCTGGCGGCCATGGACCAGTAGAGGAGGGGTGCCTTCTCGAGGTAGCGGATGCCGTTGGCGTAGAGGGTGACCCAGTCGTGGCGGAGGAGGATCTCGCGGGCGACCTCGGCGTGGACGGAGTCGGCGTCGTCGAGGAGCGGCGGGGTGAAGAGGGTGAAGCTGGAGTAGAGGAGGATCCAGACGGCGAGGAGGATGAGGCGGTTGTTGTTGTCGGGTTTGGGAGTTACGGGCACGTGGATAGTGTATGTTCGAGCGTCGGGCGCGGATACACTGATTGGAGATGAATGAGTTGGTGACATTGTCGGGGGCAGGCTGGGGTTGGGGTGAGTGGGGCTAGCGGGCCCCCGGCGGAGATGGTGTTTGGGGATTGGTATCCGGCGCTGCGGGTGGATGGGTTGAAGGCGGGAAAGACTGCGACGGCGATGCTGCTGGGGATTCCGGTGCTGGTGGGGCGGAAGCGGGATGGGGCGGTGTTTGCGCTGCGGGACCTTTGTCCGCATCGGGGGATTCCGCTGTCGGCGGGGTGGTTCGATGGGGAGACGGTGCAGTGCAAGTATCACGGGTGGCGGTTTGAGCCTTGCTCGGGTCAGTGTCGGGAGATTCCTTCGCTGACGAGTCATGATTCGCTCGACCCGACGAAGATTTTTGCGACGGCGTATCCGTGTGTGGAGCGGGATGGGTATGCGTGGGTTTATGTTCCGCAGCCGGGGGTGGGTAGGGTTGCGGGGGAGCTGCCGGCGGTGCCGGAGCTGCCTAAGTTTGGGGCTCGGTATCGGAGTGCGCATCTGGTGGCGGAGCTGCCGTGCAATGTGGACCACGGGATTATCGGGTTGATGGATCCGGCGCATGGGCCGTTTGTGCACCAGGCGTGGTGGTGGCGGAGCGGGGCTACGATTCATGAGAAGGAGAAGAAGTTCGAGCCGATTCCGGAGGGGTTCCGGATGTCGGCGCATGCTCCTTCGTCGAACTCGGCGCCTTATAAGCTGCTGGGGAAGCCGGTGACTACGATCGACTTTGTGCTGCCGAACCGGCGGTACGAGACGATCGTGGCGGAGAAGAACGGGAAGAAGCGGTGGTTCTCTTCGTTGACTACGGTGACTCCGATGACGGCTACTACTTGCAGGATCGATGTGATTGCTGCGTGGGACATTTTTTACTACGTTCCGTTTGTAACTTCGATTGCTACTTACTTTGGGGCGAAGTTTGTGCGGCAGGATCAGGAGACGATGATCGAGCAGGCCGAGGGGCTACGGTCGAACCCGGGGCTGATGCTGATCGACGACGCGGACAAGCCGGCGAAGTGGTACTTTGCGCTGAAGCAGGCTCGGCTGAAGGGGACGGGTGAGCATCCTCTGAGTGGGCCGGTTACGCTGCGGTGGCGGAGTTAGCTACTGTTACGACGCGATGAGTGACGTAGCTACTTGCGGTTTCTGGTGGGGGTGAGGATTAGCAGGAAGATGTCGTTGGTGCGTAGGGGTAGGGTTGTGGTGAACTGGCCGCCTTTGATGGTGGTCTCGGTCTCGCTGGTGGGTGATCCTGTGCTGAGTGCGTCGAGTGAGTTGACCTGCTCGCGGGTGAGTTGGTTGGGGGAGCCCATCTGGACGTAGGCGGTGTAGGCGTCGTTCTGCTTGTAGCCGACTTGATAGACGGAGACTTTGTAGCGGCCGTCGGGTATGTGTGTGAGGTTGAGTTGGAGCGTGCCTTTGGCGGTGGCCGGTTGTTCGAGTTTGTAGAAGGACTGATCGGTCTGGCCTTTGGGCGGGACTACCGGGCTGTAGTCCCAGATGAGGGCCTGGATGGCGCCGGTTGGCGATTTGGTGATCCATGACTGCTTGTCGTCTGTCTCGACGTCTTCGGTGCCGAGCTGGCTGAGGAATTTGAATGCGTAGAAGGAGGGCTTCTTGATGCCTTCGAGGTTGATCATGCCGAAGCCGCCGTGGAATGGCGTGAAGCGGGGGCCGTTCTCTTCGAATATGTCGGTGAAGGTCCAGTAGGACATGGAGTCGACGAAGGGAGTTGCGCGGCGGATCTTGTCGAGGATGAAGCTGGCCTGGTGGTATTGGTCGTGCATGTAGTCGGTGGGGGTGTAGGCGGAGCTCCATTCGGTGAAGTGCAGCTCGAGGTTGGGGAGGGCTGAGGCCTTGATGAGCTCGCGGGAGTGCTGCATGCGGCCACTCACGGAGTCGAGGTCGGGATCGAGGATGGTGCCGGCGGTGCCGTCGGCGTCGAGGAAGCCCTGCTTGACTCCGTAGGCGTGGACGGCGATGAAGTCTACGGGCTCGTGGTTTGCGGCGACCCATTTTTCGAACTCATCCTCGGCTTTGTAGGGGACGGCGGAGGCTGGGCCGCCTACACGGCAGGTGGGGCACTCTGCTTTTATGGCTTCGGCGGTGGTCTTGTAGAGCTTGAAGTACTCATCGAGAGAGTAGGGCCAGAAGCCGCGGATGTCGGGCTCGTTCCAGACTTCGTAGTACCACTGGGTGATTTCGGCTTCGCCGTAGCGCTGCTTCCAGTGGTCGATGAGCGCGCGGATCAAGGCGGCCCACTTGGCGGGATCTTTTGGCGGCGAGGTGTTGCCCTTCCACCAGAAGATGGCGGAGGTGCCGCTGGCGAGTTTGCTGGGCATGAAGGTGAGTTCGACGAAGGGACGGATGTGCAGCTTTAACAGTGCGTCGTAGAGGGTGTCGATGTATTGGAAGTTGAACTGAGGGTTGCCCTGCTTGTCCTCGGTGTAGACGCCCATCTCGTCGTTGAGCAGACCGTGCATGCGCAGATATTGAAAGCCGATGTCGCGCTGGACGGTGGCTAGCTGCTCCTGCCAGTCTGCTCGCAGGCCTTCTTCGGCGCGGCCTGCTCCTACTACGCGCAGGGGGACGGCGCTGTGGGGGCCGGTGACCTTCGAGACGTCGGCGTGCACGGTGCGGGTTTGTGCCGGCGCGCTTAGAAGCAACGATGCGGTGAGGAGTGAGAGGCAGAGGCGTGAGGGATGCAAAGGAGTCTCCTGGGGATGGGATCCGGCGTAGATTCGCTCCCTGAATGAGTGCATGTGCATCTTAACATCACGCTTCAAACCATCGGCTGCTCCTTTGAGGAGAGAGACTCAGGTGAGGCGGGAGTTGAGGTCTTTGAGGGCAATAGCAACGATTTGGCCTTGACTGGAAAAACTCTGCTCCGTACATTGGCTTCCAATAGAAAATATGTTTCATTTCAAATATTTTCGCCCGCGATCATGAACATAGCGACGGCGCATTGAGACGGAACATGGAGACCGTGATGATCAGCAAGACAGAGAGACCGGCTCTTTCGACGCGCCGATCCTTGCTCGCGAACGCCGGCGTTATCGCGGTTTCCGCGTGCCTGCCCAGGATGCTATTCGGCCAGTCGCAGAAGTCTTCCGATAAGCCGGCTCCCGCGCAAGGAGAATCGACCGGGTATCCGGAAGGGATGAAAAATCCCTATCCTTATTCGGGTTTGAGTGGTGCGGGCTTCCCGGTTACTGCCGCCAGTGCTCATGGCGGCTGGCGATCAGGAAGCAGCGGAGTTGCCTACCAGGGAGAGCATCCCTATCCGTTCCCCATGCTTCCGTGGGATAACTATGCGACGGGCTCGGCGGTCGAAAGCGGCATTCTGCCTGCGATCAAGCCGCTGATTGACGTCCAGGTGCGGGATACGGTGGTGTGCCGCGGCGGAGATGGCAACTTCTATATGACAGGTTCCACGGGCGAGAACATATGGGCCTACAATCGCGGCGTCGAACTTTGGAGATCTCCTGATCTCGTTAAATGGCACTATCTCGGCCTGGTGTGGGATATGGACAAAGAGGGTACATGGGAGAAGGCCTGGCGGCCGCTTCACGATAAGCCATGCAGGGCCATCTGGGCGCCTGAGATCCATTACCTGCGGAGTAATTATTACATCTGCCTCAGCATTGCGCCGACCGGGATTTCCATACTCAGGAGCACTACGGGCAAGCCTGAGGGACCGTATGTTCATGCGTTCTCGCCAGAGAAGCCGATCATCAATGCGATCGATCCGACGCTGTTCGAAGACGAAGATGGGGCGGTTTATTTCACTGCCTCGTCTGCAACCCGGATTGCGCGGCTGAAAGATGATCTCTCCGGGCTGGCAGAAGATTTCCATCCTGTCACACTCGCCGATCCGGACCACACGCCAGCGCACCATGCGGCGAAGTGCGTCGGGCGGGGCTCGAACGATCTGGGAACAGAGGGAGCTGTGTTGTTCAAGGCGAATGGTCGCTACTATCTCGGTGCAGCGGACGAATATGAAGGGCGCTACTCCACCTGTCTGGCGATGTCGGACACCATCTACGGTCCGTATAGAAAACGTCATGAGGCAGTCCCCTGCGCTGGCGGGACTGGCTTCTTCCAGGATCACCACGGCGGATGGTGGACGAGCTTTTTTGGAAATGACACACAATCGCCTTTTCGCGAGAAGCCGGCGATTGTGAAGGTGGATTTCGATTCCGAAGGTAAGGTGATCGTCGCAGCAAAACAGCCGTTTGTGCCTCACTGGCGTCCAAAGCCGCTGGGTTGATCAACGTAATCCTGATAACTAAGTGAGGCGTGGTTGGCGGGCTTTGAGGTCTTCGAGGAGACGGTTGATCTGGTCCTCGCGTTCGATGTTGGCGAAGGTGTCTTCGAGGGGTTCGGATTGGAGGAGGTGGTCGGCGAGGTTGGTGGCTTCGCGGCCTTCGATGCTTGAGCGCAGGCGGTTGAGGGTGGATTCGGTTTTGATGCTGGTGGTCATGCCGCGCGCGTGGTTGGCCTTGCCGACGGTGCGGGCGCGGCGGTTGCGGGCGATGAGGAGTTCGGTGGCGGTGCGGGTCTCCTGAAGTTTTTGCTGGAGACGGGTGAAGGCGTTGCGGAGGGTCTCGGCTTCGGTGGTCTGGTCTTCGAGTTGTTGCGCGAAGCCGGTGGCCTGTTGCTCATGACTGAGACTGCGGGCGAGTGCAGCGCGGGCGAGTTCGTCGTTCTGCTTCTCGACGGCTAGCTCGGCTTTGCGATGCCATTGCTGGACGGCGTCCTGATGCTCCTTGAGCTTGCGGTCGAGGAGGTGCTGGTCGGCGATGGCCATGGCGACCTGGGTTTTGACTTGCATGAGCTGGTTCTCCATGTCGAGGATGAGTTGCTTGGCAAGCTTCTCGGGGTCTTCGGCTTTGTCGATGAGGTCGTTGATGTTGGCTCGGAGTAGGGTTCCTACGCGTTCTAGTAGTGGCATGGGTTTTACCTCGGTTGATGGTTGCTTGTTGTTTGTTGCTGGTTGAGGGCGTTTTACCAGCGGCGGCCGAAGAGGCGGCCTATGGCGAGGATGGCTAGTAAGGAAAGGAGTCCGCTGTGGCGATGGCGGTAGCCGTAGGGGTTGTAGGGGTCGTAGAAGAAACGGTTGCGACGGTAGGGGCTCCAATATGGGCGGAGGAGGATGCGGGTGACGATGGAGATTACGATGGCGGTGATGATGATGGGGGCGATGATTAGGTGGAACATGTGATCCTTCTTGTTACAAATGGGTTGGAGGTGTGTTGGTGTTGGACTGCTCAATTTAGGAGAACTTAGATCGATCCGGGTGGGGAAGAGAGTAGCCCCACGATAACCGGCGCACTAAAGTCCGGCCGGTGATCATGGGGCACCCGAATTAGGCGGAGAGGCCGTTGCCTCCGTCGCGGGGTTTGATGGCCTTGATGTTGGCCATGAGGTCTTTGAGGTCCATGCCGGAGAGGGCCTCGAAGAGCGCAGGGACCTGGGCGGCGATTTTGGTCATCTCGCCGGTGATCTTGCTGGCTCCGGTGGCTCCGTCGTTGCCGGTGGAGACGATGGTTATCTTGTCGACCTTGCTGAGAGGCTCGGCCATGGCGCGGACTACGTCGGCCATGTTGGTGATGAGCTTGTCGACGACGGCGGCCTGCGTCCACTCCTGGTAGGCTTCGGCTTTGACGTTCATGGCTTTGGCTTCGGCCTCGCCCTTCTGAAGGATGATGCTGGCTTCGGCTTCGCCTTGCAGGCGGGTGGCTGCGGCGCGGCCTTCGGCTTCGGCGGTGATGCGGGCCTTCTCGGCGCTGGCGAGGTTTTCGATGCGCTGACGCTCGATCTCCGCACCTTTGAGGACGGTGGCGATGAGTTCCTTTTCGTGGCGGAGGATTTCGGCGTCCTGCACCTTGATCTGCTCCTGCTTTTCGATCTGCTGGACTTTCACCTCTTCCGCGATGACCTTCTGCTGCATGACGTTGGTCTGCAGCTCGTAGGCCTTGTCGGCCTGGGCCTGTTGGCGTTTGGCGGCTTCGGTGAACTGGGCTTTCTGGATGTCGAGGTCGCGCTGGGCTTCGGCCTGTTTGGCTAAGGACTGGGTCTCGGCGAGTACGCGGTCCTGATCAGCGGAGGCTTTCGCTACTGCGGCTTCGCGGAGGGCGATGGCGCGGCGGATAGCGGTATCGCGTTCGGCTTCGGCGGCGGCGATCTCGGCGTCGCGTTTGATGCGGGCTATGTCGGGGCGGCCCATGTTGGTGATGTACTCGTTCTTGTCGCGGACCTCGCGGATGGTGAAGGAGATGACTTCGAGGCCCATCTTGGACATGTCGTCCATGCAGGTGGAGCGCATGCGCTCGGCTACCATCTCGGGCTCTTTCACAATTTGTTCAACAGTCAGCTGACCGATGATGCCGCGGAGATGGCCTTCCATGACGAGGCGGATGAGACCTTCGCGCTGGTCAGGCGATTTGGTGAGGAACTGCTCAGCCGCAGTGAGGATGGACTCTTTGTCGGAGCGGACTTTGATTTGTGCGACGGCTTCGACGGTTACGGCTACGCCTTGTTTGGTGTAGAGGTCCTGCTGCGGGGCTACGTCGAAGCTCATGAGCTCGAGGGAGAGCTGGCGGGAGTTTTCGAGCATGGGAAAGATGACGGCGGCTCCGCCCTTGATGACGCGGGGGCCGCGGACGCCGTAGACGATGATGGCTTCGTTGGGGCCGGCTTTGCGAAATGTCCGGGCCATGAGAACTGATAAGGCGATGGTGGCGAGGAGAATCAGACCAACAATGATGAAGATGGAGCTCGGCATACTAGATCCTTTGTCCGCTGAGGGACTGGATGGCGTGTTGGGTGCTTGCCGCAGTGGATGGGTGGCGGGGGAGTGCCTCGGCAAGTGAGGCCGCCAGGTGGGGGAGGGATCTCATGGGCCGGGGGTGAGTTCGTCTGCGTCCTGCATCGTGCGGACGTAGGCGATGCCGCGCTCGTAGCGGAGGACGACGACTTCAGTGCCGCGCGGGATGGGGGAGCCGTCTTCGCTGCGGGCGGCGTTGGCGCGACGCGTTCCGGTCTGCGAGAAGATGATCTCGCCGGTGCTGTTGCGGTCGCGGATGCTATCGGAGACGCGGGCTATGACGCCGGGCATCTCGTTGTCCTCGGCGGTGAGGATGCGCTCGCGGGGCAGCAGGATCTTGAAGAGGATGGCCCATAGGAGCGCGGCTCCGGCGATGCCGCTGATGACGGCGAGGAGAAGGATGAGGATCGCGGAGAAGATGCTGAAGTGGTAGAGGAGGTATCCGGCTCCGCCGAACCAGGCGAGGAAGGCGGTGATGGTGAAGCCGTTGACGGAGGATAGGCCGTGGGTTCCGCTGTGGGTGCGAGGGTGGTGGATGCGGAGGTGGCCGAGGTGGAGATGGCCGAAGCCTCCGATGACGGAGAGGATGCTGAGGGCGAGGCCGGTGATGAAGCAGATGAGGTAGATGGTTTCCATAGTGGTTAGCGAGTTGATTTCTTGCGGGCTGCTTTTGTCTGGGCCGCGGCTGCGAGGCTCAGTGTGCGTTGTTGGGTTTTGGTTTCGGGTTTGAGGACCTGGAGGAGACGGTCGACGAGGGTGGGGGTTTTGAGCACGGCCTCGAGGAGCAGGAGGCAGCGGCGCGAGTCCTCGTAGTGGGCGAGGGTGAGGAGCGCGTGGCAGAGATCGTGGTCGCGGTGGAAGCGCTCGGCGCCGGCGATGAGCCAGAGGTCGAGTTTGTCTTCGTTGGTGCGGAGGTCAGAGATGAGCTCGGGGTGGTAGCCTTCGGGGTCGTCGACCAGGTAGCCGGGGTGGACGTTGAAGAATTTTGCGAGGAGCAGACGGGTGGTATTGGTGAGGTGGGGGCGGGCTCCGCTCTCGATCTGGGAGAGGTAGGACTGGCTGATGGTGGCTTGTTTGCCGCTGAGCTTTGAGCCATTTTTTGAGCTGGTTTCGGCCTGGATGGCGCGGACGAGCTCTTGTTGCGTCATGGCCCGGTTGAGGCCTCGGATGTTTCCTTCTACTTCACGGAGGTAGCGGATTTTTTCGTTGAGCTTCATGGTTGTATTACAAATTGCGATAAGCATATTGCAATTTGTAATACATGTCAAGGGTGATTTTTGGATTTAGTGAAGTGCGCTGATCATTTTTGGGAGGGAATGGGGAGTGAGTAACCCCACGATAACCGCTGGACTGCGTCCGTCGGTGATCATGGGGCACCCTATTTCTCTTTAGAAGGCGGTGACGCCCTCTTCTATGACGAGGCGGTCTACGTCGATGTTTAGGGCGTGGCCTAGTTTTTTGAAGCCGTCCTTCCATTCCTGGGACCAGTAGTTTTTGTCACTGCGGCGGAGGAGGTCGTTCCAGATGTTCTGGGCCTGCCAGAGGTTTACTTCGAAGGGCATGGTGCGGAGGGTGTCGGCGATGGAGACTGCGGAGGCGAGGGTGTAGGCTCCGGGGCCTTCTCCTGCGGCGGCGGCTTCGAGGGCGACCATGGCTCGTTTCATGCGCTGGCCGGCGGTGAAGCTGAGGAGGGTGGTGTCGAGGGCGATCTGGTCGGCGGCGGCTCGGTTGAGGAGGGTTTCGATCTCGTTGGGGTCGAAGGGGTCGGCCTCGAGGGCGCGGCGGAGGCTGGCGTTGATGGCGAAGCTGGCGGCGAGGGCGAGGGCGGGCGGTGGCGACATGCCGGACTCGGTGAGGAAGTGCATGAGGGAGGCGTGGTCCTCGTAGATTTTGCGGAGGGAGTCCTCCATCTCGGAGAGGGTCTGGTTGAGGATGGTCTTGAGGATGCGGTGCTGCTCGTCGGCGAAGAGCGAGGTGAGGGAGTAGCCGGTGGTGCCGGCGGGTGTGGCGTCGGGGTCGGTGGCGCGGCGGGGGCCGAAGAAGCGGTCGATGAGGCGGATGACCTCGGGGAGGTTGGCGCGGCGCATGGCGGCGCCGATGTCGGAGGAGAAGGTGAGGAAGCGCGCGACTTCGACGGGGTCTTCGGCGTTGTAGCGTTTGACGGCGGCGGAGAGGTTCTGGTCGCCGAGGTGGAGGACGGCGAAGCAGATGGTCTCGGCCTCCTCGGTGATGCGGGAGCGGATGAGGGCGCGGCCGAGCGCGACGCGACCGCGGCCGGAGGTGAAGACTTCGTGGGAGTCGCGGTGGAGGTCGAAGCAGAAGAGCTCGCCGTCTTCGGGGTAGGAGCGGAAGATGGAGCTGATGGCGTAGTGGGCGCCGACGGCTTCGAGGCCGATCTTCATGCTGGTGACGTAGCGGCGGTAGACTTCGGCTCCGGTGCCGATCTCGGGGATGTTGGATTTTGCGGTTTCGAGGATGTCGAGGAACTGCTTTTCGAGGGCGGCGCCGGGTTCGCCGAAGAGCTCGGCGGCGAGTTGGAGGACGCGGCCGGCGTAGGCGATGATCTGGACGGTTTCGATGCCGGAGACTTCGTCGAAGAACCAGCCGCAGGAGGTGTACATGAGCTGGGTGTGGCGCTCGAGCTCCATGAGTTCGAGGACGGTGATGCGCTCGGCGGGAGTGAGGGGGTGGGTGGCGTGCTCGGCGAGGAATTTGTCGGTGTTGGTGCGGTGGAGGATGACGTGGATGTATGCGTCGCGGGCTATCCAGAGGTCTTTGAGGAGGCCTGCGGCGAGTTTTTCTGCGAGGGGTGCGGTGGCGTCGCGGAGGAAGTCGAAGGCGTTGCGGAGGGGGCCGCGCCAGTCCTGGCTCCAGCCGGGCTTGCCGCCGTTGCAGCCGCAGTTGGAGCGCCAGCGTTCGACGCCGTGGATGCAGCTCCAGGAGGTGTCTTCGGCGACCTCGGCCTGCCATTGCGGGGGGAATTTTTCGAGGAATTCGCCGTAGTTGGTGAGATTGGCGTCGCTGTTTTCGGCGATCCAGTGCATGGCGTAGGAGAGGGCCATCTCGCCGTGCTTGTGGTGGTGGCCGTAGCTTTCGCCGTCGGTGGCGACGTGGGAGAGCTGGGGCTTCGCCGGGGTTGTCGGGATGGAGGCCGGAGAGCAGGCGGCGGGCGAAGTCTTCGCCGCTGTTGAGGAGGCCTTCGAAGGCGATGGCGCGGGAGTTGGGGCCGTCGTAGAAGAAGACGGCGATGCTGCGGCCTTCGTCGAGCTGGATGGTGTAGGGGTGGGTGGGGTCTACGGTGGCGTTGGGGGTTTCGGTCCACTCGACGACCGCGGCTTCGGCGGCTTCCGTGGCTGTGGAGTCCTGTTTGGGGATGCGGCGGACGCGGGCGCACTGGACGGGGGCGAGGATGGTGAACTTGATGCCCTCCTGGGCGAGGAGGTCGAGGACGTGGCGGCTGACGGCGGTCTCGGCGAGCCACATGCCCTCGGGCTTGCGGTGGAAGCGGGACTCGAAGTCGGCGATGCCCCAGCGGATCTGGGTGAGGGCGTCGCGGGTGCTGGCGAGGGGCATGATGATGTGGTTGTAGACCTGCGCCATGGCTGAGCCGTGTCCGCTGTAGCGGAGCTGGCTGAAGCGGTCGGCGTCGAGGATCATGCGGTAGGTGCGAGGGGCGTAGTCGTGCAGCCAGCTGAGCAGGGTGGGGCCGAAGTTGAAGCTCATGCGCGAGTAGTTGTTGACGATGCGGATGATGACGTTCTCGAGGGTGACGATGCGGGAGGCGCCGTTGGGGGCGTAGCACTCGGCGGTGATGCGGTCGTTCCAGTCGTGGTAGGGGGCGGCGGAGTCCTGGACTTCTACGGTTTCGAGCCAGGGGTTTTCGCGGGGGGGCTGGTAGAAGTGGCCGTGGACGCAGACGAAGTGGGCGGGCGGGGTAGCTGATCCCTCCAGCTTCGCGATTTTGTGCATTGCGGATTTGGTTCTGGCCATAGAGGTCTAGTAAGGGTATCGCGGCTGGATGAATTGCGGATGCTGCAAAGGTCGTACCTATTGATCACTTTGGATGGGGAGGATATGCCTGGAGATGCTAAGGACTGGTTCGTTGAGGGTGCCCCCTCCCCCGTCTATTTTGTGCAAAGTATTCAAAGTAGATACTTTAGGTCCGGACTTCGGCGTGAGAAGATGCAAAAAGTCTTATAAAACGGGGTTAATGGATGCAAAGTATTCATAAGTTTAGGCTTCTGGCCGTCGGATTCGGTTGGGTTGTCAAAGACTGCGGTGGTGCTGGTCCGCCTGGGCGGTAGTTCTATATACGTTTGTTGGGAGGTATCGGTTCCCCTACCGTCGGCCGATTTGGTGGGCTCGGGATGGGGTATCCGGACGGTTGAGGTTGGTTGAGGAAGGCGGTCGTTTGCTTCCGCAAACGATGCCCAATCATGCGATGAAACTGCATGAATGGGGCACCCGGGGTTGTGGGCTGCGATCATACATCTCAGAAGCGAGACCCTTCGACAAGCCAGGGAAGTTGTGAGACACCGGGGGTGAAGTGACACCCCCCACGATAAATGCGCGCTGCGCTTGCATTGATCATGGGGCACCCCGTTATGGGCGGGTGCCGATGGTGTTGTTTTTGACGGCGGCGGCGAGGGGGGTGACTGCGGGCACGGATGCGCCGACGAGTTCGACGACATCGTTGCCGTCGGTGTTGGCGACCCAGACGTTGCCGGAGCCGTCGACGGCGATGCCGGTGGCGCTATTCGAAGCGAAGTTTGACAGGCTGGCGAAGGCGTAGCCGGTGGTGGAGATGGGAGAGCCTGCACTGGAGAACTCAGAGACGCTCGCGGTTTCGTTGACGATCCAGGCGTTGCCGGCACCGTCGATTACGGTGTAGTAGGGGTCGCTGAGTCCACCTACCTGGGGCGTGGTGTCAGAGACGGCATTGGCGCCAGCCTGGTTGAGGATGGTGAGGGTGTCGCCGTAGCCTGGGACCCAGATGTTGCCGAAGCCGTCGGCGGCGATGCCGTGAGGGAAGGAGTATTGGCCGCCAGCGGCGAAGGGTGAGAGTGGGTAAGATGTGCCGGCGTTATTGAACTCGGAGACGGTGCCGGTGGTGTTGTTTCCCACCCAGATGTTGCCGGAGTGGTCGATGGCCATGCCGTAAGGGCCGCTCAGTCCTCCTCCGGTGAAGGTGGTGGCGGTGCCACCGCCGGCGGGTATCTCGATGATGCCAGGAGTGCCGCTGCCGGGAGCGTTGGTGGACCAGATGTTGCCGGAGGGATCGATTGAGACGTAGGTGGGACGAGAGTTGGTTCCGGTGGAGAAGGGCGAGTGAGTGATCTGCGCGCCGGAGCTGTTGACTGCGGTGATGGTGGCGTAGTTGGGATTGCTTATCCAGACGATGCCGGAGGTATCGATGGCGATGTCGTAAGGGCCGTTGATTCCGGTGTAGCCGCCTATGCTGTAGAAGCCTCCGGTGGAGGGCGAAACGGGCGCACTGGAGGGGCCGAGCTCGGAGATACTATTGACGGCGTTGACGATCCAGACGTTGCCGGACGCGTCTACGGCGAGGTTTTCGGGTACATCGATGCCGGCGCCGCTGAGTTTAAGCCCGATGGTGAAGTCGTTGGGCTGGCTGGTGAGCGCGGGGGCGAAGGCGCTGGCGGGCGGCGGGATGGTGTAGAGGGCGGTGACGTTGGCGCCGGGGTTGTGGGCGATGTTGATGGCTGCGGTGGCGGTGTCGGTAGGTGTGGTGCCTGTCGAACCACTCGACCTGGCGTTGTTGAAGAGGGTGTAGCAGGTGGAGGGGTTGGGGGGGCCGGTGCTGGCAACGGCGGAGTTGACGCAGCTTGCGAGGATGTTGGCGAGGGTGTTGAGCTCGGTTTGCGGGACGATTCCGTTGCCTGCGGGAGTGGCGGTCAGGGCTGCGCCGGTGGAGAGGTTGGCGAGGTTTGCGGCGTTGGCGAAGGCGTTGGCGATTCCGGTCTGTGCGGGTGCTGTGCCAGAGCTGGAGACGTGGGTGGCGTCGATGGCGAATCCTGAGAAGGCGTAGGCTGCGGCGACTGTAGAGACTTCGTCGATCCAGATGAAGGTAGAGGAAGAGAAGCTGGGGCCAGGGCAGTTGCCGAGGATAGCGAGGAGACCTGCGGCGTAGTTGAGACCTGCTCCGGGGTTTCCGCCGAGGGCGTAGAGGTAGACCTGCTGGCCTGCGGTGCAGGTGTAGTCGCCGGTGATGGTGAAGCTGCCGGTGGAGTCGGTTAAGACGTAGGCTCCGATGGAGTCAGAGTTTCCGGTGTTGGTGGCGTTGAGGAGTGAGATGGAAGCTGCGCCGTAGGCTGTGGTGTTGGCGGCGAAGAGGTAGACGTGGGCTCCGTTGATGGGCTGCTGGCCACCGTGGACTTTGCCCTGGAGGGCGGCGCCTTGTGCGGGCGTTGGGGATGCGGTGGGGGTGAGGGTGCAGCCGGTGAGGAGGAGAGACAGGGAAAGAGTGGCAGATGCTGCAAGACGCATGAGGGCTCCAGGGATAGGAAGGAGCGTTTTGGCCCTCGCGCCTTTCGACGATATTTGCGAAGGTTAGTCTCGGAGGCGGGATTCTTCAAGCAAATTCGGTGTGGGGATGCGTTGGGTCTATGGGCGGGTGGCGATGGTGTTGTTTTTGACTCCGGCGGCGATGGGGGTGACTACGGGGGTGGCTGCTCCGATGAATTCTACGATGGTCTTGTTGGAGCTTCCGACCCATACGTCGCCGGAGCCGTCGATGGCAATGGACTTGGCGCCGCTCAAGATGTAGAGGCCGCTCGAGAGGATTGCGCCTTTATAGCCGGTGGACGGAGAGAGGGTTGTGCCGGAGTTGGACCACTCGGCGACGTTATTTGTGTTTGAGACCCAGACATTGCCGGACCATCGATGGCGAGGCCGGTGGGATCAGTGAGACCTCCTGCGGTGTATCCGGCGGACGGGGAGATGGCTGTGCCGGAGTTGGAGAGCTTGGCGATGCCGCTGTCGCATGCGGCCCATACGTTGCCGGAGGCGTCGATAGCGATCGCCAGGGGTCCGGGATAGAAGAGGCCTCCACCGGTATAGCCGGAACCTATTGCTACTCCAGCGTTGGAGAATTTGGAGACGCCGGAGAATACTGAGTCGTCTGCGAACCATGCGTTGCCGGAGGCATCGATGGCGACGGCGTCGGAGGTGTTGATGCCGCCACCGCTGTATGCTCCGGTGGGAGAGATGGCTACGCCGGCGTTGGAGAACTTGGCTACGGCGCTGCCGTCTGCGAGCCAGATGTTGTTGGAGGCGTCGATGGCGATGCCGTAGGCCTGGAAGAGGCCGCCGCCGGTGTAACCGTTAGTTCCGGAGATGGCTACGCCGGTGCTGGAGAGCTTGGTGATGCTGTTGTTGCCGGTGTTTGCGGTCCAGACGTTGCCGGAGAGGTCGATGGCGAGGCACTGCGGGGCAGCGATGCCGCCGCCGGTGTATCCGGTGGATGGGGAGATGGCGGCTCCGGTGGGGGAGAACTCGTCGACGTTGCTGCCGAGCCAGTTGGCGACCCATGCGTTTCCGGAGGCGTCGATGGAGATGCCGAAGCCGGAGTTATTGCTATTGAAACCTGCGCCGGTGAAGACGATTGGGAAGGTGAAGTCCGTGGGGTAGCCATAGAGGGTGCTGGGACAGCCAAGATCGGGCAGGAACGGAGCGGCGACGGCGGCCTGGAGGCTGCAGAGATTGGTGATGTTGGAGCCGGGGTTGTGGGCGATGTTGATGGCGGCGGTGGCGGTGTCGGTGGGGATGCGGGGGTGGTGCCGCCGGTCGTGGCGTTGTTGAAGAGGGTGTAGCAGGCGGTGGGATTGGTGGGGCCGGTGATGGCTCCGGTGGAGTTGACGCAGGCGGCGAGGAAGTTGGCGAGGGTGTTGATGGTGGTTTGCGGGACGGTTCCGTTGCCGGCGGGGGTGGTGGCGAGGGCCGCGCCGGTGGAGAGAGTGGCGAGGTTGGCGGCGTTGGCGAAGGCGTTGGCGATGCCGGTTAGGGCGAGAGCGGTGCCGGAGCTGGAGACGTGGGTGGCGTCGGTGGCGAAGCCGGAGAAGGCGTAGGCTGCGGCGATGGTGGAGACTTCGTTGATCCAGATGAAGGTGGAGGCGGCGAAGCTGGGGCCGGGGCAGTTGCCGAGGATGGCGAGGAGGCCTGCGGCGGCGTTGGTGCCGGAGCCGGGGTTTCCGCCGAGGGCGTAGAGGTAGACCTGCTGGCCGGCGGTGCAGGTGTAGTCGCCGGTGATGGTGAAGGCGCCGTTGGAGTCGGTTAAGACGTAGGCGCCGATGGAGTCGGATAGCCGGTGGTGGCGGCGTTGAGGAGCGAGATGGAGGCTGCTCCGTAGGCTGTGGTGTTGGCGGCGAAGAGATAGACGTGGGCTCCGACGATGGGCTGCTGGCCGCCGTGGACGTTGCCCTGGATGGCGGCGCCCTGTGCGGGCGTTGGGGAGGCGGTTGGGTTGAGGGCGCAGCCGGTGAGGACGAGAGGGGCAGAGGTTAAAGGAGTGCGAAGGGCGATAGCAGCTGGCGATGCGCATAAAGGATTCCTGCGGTCTGCTCATGGACTCGTTCGATAGATGAGCTGCTTTTTTGAGGCGACCCCGGCCCAGGCGCTCTCTTTGGATGTGTATGGACAGAATGCTAGCACTTGAGAGGTGCGATTGAGTGGGATGGGCGTGAATATTTGTGACGGTCAGGGTTTTTCGGATATGGGTTTGGTGGCGTTGGCGAGGTCGCAGGCTCGCCAGAGGTACCAGCTGGCGATGGAGGACCAGGGCTGCCATTTTTTTGCGCGGCGGTGCATGACGTCGGGTTTGGGGAGGTCGATGGGGGTGACTTTGTCGGTGGGTTTGAGTTTGCCGAAGGTGAGGGCGAAGCCTTTGCGGATGCCGTAGTCGGAGACGGGGAGGATGTTGGGGCGGCCGAGGCGGAAGATGAGGAGCATCTCGACGGTCCAGCGGCCGATGCCGCGGACTTGCGTGAGGTGGTCGATGATGGCTTCGTCGGACATGCGGCGGATGTGGGCGAGGGTGGGGACGGTGCCGTCGATGGTTTTGGCGGCGAGGTCGCGGAGGGCGAGGGCTTTGTTTTTGGAGAGGCCGGCGGCGCGGAGTTGTTCGTTGGGGCAGTCGAGGAAGTGCTGGGGGGTGGGGTGCTGGCCGGGGCTGAGGTTGAAGGATTCGAGCAGGCGGCGGTGGATGGTGGCGGCGGCCTTGCCGTGGAGCTGCTGATAGATGATGGCTTCGGTGAGGGCTTCGAAGGGGGACTGGGCGCTGGCGAGCTTCATGGTGAAGGGGCCGGCGCGGGCGATGAGCTTGCCGAGTTTGGGGTCGGCGGCGGTGAGTTCGCGGAGGGCGAGAGCGGAGTCGTAGGGCGGCTTGCGAGTGCGGCTGGGGTGCATGAAGGGAAGTGTAGCGGAGGCGATGAGGCACGATGCATGATCGGTTGAGGCAGGGCGTTGCATGACGGTCATAGCGGAATCCGGAGTGTAGGTCAGTGCGGTGTATCAATTCACTACTTAAAGGATTCGTGTGCTTACAAGTGGGTAGGATGACCGTCCATCTTGTATCGATTTGGGAATAAGGATGTGGATGATGCACGACATATTGTGCATTGGATTTGTGGGGCTCGATGGTCTTGTGAATTTGTGCAGGTAAAAAACATTTACGGTATTCGGACGCGGATTTGGCAAAGCTTTTCCTGTTGCTATACTCTGGATTCCTTAGGCTTAGTGTCTCCGGGCATGACTGTTTCTGAATGCCCTCACCCCCGACCCGCTGGACGATCGGCAAAGCAAACAGAGTAGTGTGCTGATTGAAGAGCGATTTTCCGGCCTTTGTCAGGTAATGCAGAGGAAGCAGGAACGCACTCATGGCGCAAGTTTTTGACCGCAGTTCGAACGCGCTGGCTCGATTCAGCCTGGTATTGACGGGGCTGATCGTCATCTCGCTCGGAGTGGCACTGGACCAGTTGCAGCGTTCGCCGTGGGTGACGCGGCAGGGACAACGGGCGGACCAGCCGATCCCGTTCAGCCATAAGCATCACGTTGAGGGGCTGGGCCTGCAGTGCCAGTACTGCCATGTGCAGGTGGAGAAGGCGGCGTACGCGGGGATTCCTCCGACGAAGACTTGTATCAACTGCCATGCGCAGATCTGGACGAATGCGGATCTGCTGGAGCCGGTGCGGCAGAGCTGGGCGACGGGGGCGTCGATCCAGTGGATCCGGGTGCATGACCTTCCGGACTATGTTTACTTCAGCCACGACATTCATGTGAATAAGGGTATTGGCTGCGCGAGCTGTCATGGGCGCGTGGACGAGATGCCGCTGATGTATCAGCAGAACACGCTGCAGATGGAGTGGTGTTTGAACTGCCATCGCAATCCGGCGGTGAATCTGCGGCCGGTGAGCGAGATCTACAACATGGCGTGGAGTGGGCCTTCGGAGCGACAGGCCGGTGTGGTGCTCGAGCACGGACAAGGGCGGAGCGACGGCGCAGAATGTGAGCTGCACGACGACCGATCCGACGCAGCAGCGGGCCTGAGGTTGCATCGCTGGAGGGCGCTCCTGCGGGGCCGGGCAAGACGAAGACGGCAGATCTGGGGCCGCTGATGGGCGTGATGACTGCGGCGAACTATCAGAAGTTTACGAGCCAGGAAGATCTGGGCAAGTACCTGACGGCGCAGTACCACATCCGCACGCCGAATGAACTTGCAAGCTGCGAGACGTGCCACCGATGAAGACGACACACGAGACGCAACGACACGATGGCTGAGATGAAGGTAGAGACAGCACAACCCGTAGTGGTGACGCAGATCGCTCCTGCGAAGCTGACGCTGGCCGAGGTGCGGGCGAAGCTGGATGGCAAGACCGGCAAGCGGTTCTGGAAGAGCCTGGACGAGCTGGCGGATACGCCGGAGTTCCACGAGCTGATGCGGGAGGAGTTTCCGCGGCAGGCGGGTGCCGGCGAGTGGGTGGATGCGGTGAGCCGGCGCGGATTTTTGAAGGTGATGGGCGCTTCGCTGGCGCTGGCCGGGCTGGCGGGATGCACGAAGCAGCCGGATGAGCCGATCTTTCCTTATGTGAAGCAGCCTGAGGATTTGATTCTCGGCAAGCCGATGTATTTTGCTACGGCGTTTCCGTTCCCGACGGGCGCGATTCCGGTGCTGGTGAAGTCGGATTCGTTCCGTCCGATCAAGGTGGAGGGCAATCCTGACCACCCGATGTCGAAGGGCAAGTCGGATGCGTTTACGCAGGCGACGCTGCTGGATCTGTACGATCCGGACCGCTCGAAGCATGTGCTGTATCGCGGGCAGAATCGTGGATGGGGCGAAGTTCCAGGAGGCGTTTGCGGCTGCGGCGCAGACAGACGAGCGGCGGGCAGGGGATTTATTTCCTGAGCGAGACGATTACGTCTCCGACGCTGGCGGCGCAGTGGAAGCAGGTGCAGGCGGCTTATCCCGCGGCGAAGTTGGTGCAGTGGGAGCCGGTGAACCAGGACTCTTCGCGGGCGGCTTCGAAGGCGGCGTTCGGCAGCTATACGGACGCGCAGTACAAGCTGGAAGATGCCGATGTGATTCTGTCGCTGGATGCGGATTTTCTGGGTGGGATTGCGCATCCGGGGTTCCTGCCGATGGCGGCGGCTTATGCGGAGCGGCATCGGTACGAAGAGGGCAAGACGCTGAACCGGATGTACGTCGTCGAGAGCGATGCCGACGGTGACCGGGTTCAAGGCGGAGCATCGGCTGGCGTTGAAGCCGAGTGAGATTGGCGAAGTTTGCGACGGCGCTGGCGAATGGAACGGCTCCGCAGGGTTTGAGCGCGGATGGGCAGAAGTTCTTCAACGTGCTGATGGCCGATCTGAAGAAGAGCGGCGGCAAGTGCGTGGTGATTCCGGGCGAGCAGGCTGCGCCGGCGGTTCATGCGGCGGCTTATGCGTTGAATGCGCAGCTGGGCGAATGTGGGCAAGACGGTGATCTATACCGAGACGGTGAATCCGATGCCGAGCGAGCAGGTTGCGGACTTGAAGGCGCTGGTCGCCGACATGAACGCGGGCAAGGTGCAGTGGCTGGTGATGCTGGGCGTGAATCCGCTGTACTCGGCTCCGGCTGATCTGAATTTCGACGCTGCGTTCGACTAAGGTTCCGGTGACGGTGCACCTGGGGACGCATGTCGACGAGACGGGTGCGGTTTCGATCTGGCACATCAACAAGGCGCATTATCTCGAGAGCTGGTCGGATGCGCGGGCGTATGACGGGACGATCTCGATCATTCAGCCGATGATCGCTCCGATGTATGGCGGCAAGAGCGCGCATGATGTGTTGCAGACGCTGCTGGCTGATCCGCTGGCTTCGGCTTACGACGCGGTGGTGGCGAATGCGAAGACCTACATCAAGGGCGACTTTGCGACGGCGTGGCGCAAGGCTCTGCATGATGGCTGGGTGGATGGGACGGCGTTTACGGCGAAGACGGCTAGTCCGTCGGCGGCGTCTGCGGTGGCTGCTGCTGCGGCTGCCGGTGACGAGCTCGCGCGAGCGGTGGTTGGAGATTTCGTTCCGGCCTGATCCTTCGCTATATGACGGGCGGTTTGCGAATGTGGGCTGGCTGCAGGAGTTGCCGAAGCAGGTGACGAACCTGAGCTGGGACAATGCCGCGCTGATGAGTTTGAACACGCAGGAGAAGCTGAATCTGGCAGAGAACAGCAAGGCTGAGATTGAGCTGAATGGCCGCAAGGTGATTGTGCCGGTGCTGATGGTTCCGGGGCATCCGGATGGTGCTGGTGACGGTGTACCTGGGATTTGGGCGCGCGCGGGTTGAAGGCGGGCGCGTGCTGGCGCAGGGCGTTGGTTTCAATGCGTATCGTGCTGCGGACTTCGGATGCGCCTCTGTATGCAGGCGGCGCGACGATTGACGAAGCTGGATGGGACGTACGACCTTTGCGTGACGAAGGTGCATAACATCGAGCATCGCGGGAGCTTTGCGCAGCAGGATCTGGAGAAGCCGCTTTCGGATAAGGAGGCACCTACTCGCTGGCCGGGCATGAGGCGATGGAGCGCGGCGATTATCCGCTACGCGACGCTGGAAGAGGTGAAGAAGAACCCGAACTTCGCGCATGAGGGCGCGAGCGGGACGCTGGTGAACAAGGTTGGCTACGCGCCGGAGGGCGAGACGCCGGAGCATGATGAGAGCTTCTTCCCGGATGCGTGGAACTATAAGAAGACCGATCCTTCGTCGCTGCAGCTGCAGAACGCGTGGGGGATGTCGATCGACCTGAATAGCTGCATTGGCTGCAATGCGTGCATCGTGAGCTGCTATGCGGAGAACAATATTCCGGTGGTGGGACGCGAGCAGGTGAAGATCGGCCGCATCATGCAGTGGCTGCGGATCGATACTTACTTCGAGGGCGATCTGCATGCTCCGAAGGCGCACTTCCAGCCGATGGCTTGCCAGCACTGCGAGAACGCGGGATGCGAGCAGGTTTGCCCGGTGGGCGCGACGGTGCATACGCCCGAGGGCCTGAACACGATGGTCTACAACCGTTGCGTGGGGACGAGATACTGCTCGAACAACTGCCCGTACAAGGTGCGGCGGTTCAACTTCCTGCTGTACTCGGACTACGACACGGAGAGCCTGAAGTTCATGCGCAATCCGGATGTCACGGTGCGTTCGCGCGGCGTGATGGAGAAGTGCAGCTACTGCGTGCAGCGGATCGAAGCGGCGAAGATTACGGCCGACAAGGAGAACCGCGCGATTCGCGATGGCGAGATTGTGACGGCGTGCCAGCAGGCTTGCCCGACCGATGCGATCGTCTTCGGCAATATCAACGATCCAAGGCAAGCAAGGTGGCGAAGCGCAAGGCGGAGGAGCGCGACTACCGGTGCTGGCCGACCTGAACTTCCGTCCGCGCACCACGCTATACGGCTGGCGTCATCAACCCGAATCCGGAGCTGGCATAATGGCGACCAAAACCCCCATTGAAGACCCGATGATCGACCCGCGGACCGGCGAGTATGCGGTAATCGCGCCGGGCCACAACTTCAAGTCGGTGACGCAGAAGATCGCGGGCATCGTGCTGACGTCGAACACTCCGCTGGGCTGGTTCTTCGGGCTGATGGTGGCGGGCGGCGTCGCGATGGGCCTGGTGGTCGGGGTGCACGTGGCTGTTCCTGAAGGGCGTCGGCATCTGGGGCGTGACGATTCCGGGTGCGTGGGGATTCGCGATCATCAACTTCGTGTGGTGGATCGGTATCGGCCACGCGGGCACGCTGATCTCGGCGATTCTGCTGCTGTTCAAGCAGACGTGGCGCAACTCGATCAACCGGTTTGCGGAGGCGATGACGATCTTCGCGGTGGTCTGCGCGGGTATGTTCCCGCTGATCCACGTTGGGCGTCCGTGGCTGGCTTACTGGCTGTTCCCGTATCCGAACACGATGAACGTGTGGCCGCAGTTCCGCAGCCCGCTGGCGTGGGACGTGTTTGCGGTTTCGACGTACGCGACGATCTCGATTGTGTTCTGGTACATCGGGATGATTCCCGACTTCGGCACGCTGCGCGACCGCGCGACGATGCCGCTGGCGAAGTACTTCTACGGGATACTTTCGCTGGGCTGGCGCGGTTCGACGCGGCACTGGATCCGGTATGAGTCGGCTTCGCTGCTGCTGGCGGGTCTTTCGACGCCGCTGGTGCTCTCGGTACACACGGTCATCAGCTTCGACTTCGCGGTGGCGGCGCTGGCGGGCTGGCATACGACGATCTTCCCGCCGTACTTCGTTGCGGGCGCGGTGTACTCGGGCTTTGCGATGGTGCTGACGCTGGCGATTCCGATCCGGAAGTTCTACCACATGGAAGACCTGGTGACGCTGCGCCACCTGGACAACATGGCGAAGGTGATGCTGGCGACGGGCGGCATCGTGGCGTACGGGTACGGCATGGAAGTCTTCATGGCGTGGTACTCGGCCAGCCACTGGGAGTTCTTCATGATGTGGAACCGTATGTTCGGGCCGATGGGCTGGGCGTACTGGATCCTGATCCTGACGAACATCGCGATTCCGCTGACGACGCTGTGGTCGCGCAAGCTGCGGGTCAACGTGGCGTGGCTGTTCTTCATTTCTCTCGTCGTGAATACGGGCATGTGGTTTGAGCGATTCGTCATCGTTGTGACCAGCCTGTACCGCGAGTACCTGCCGTCGAGCTGGGGAACGTATCGCGCGACGAAGTGGGACTACATGATCTACGTGGGAACGATGGGGCTGTTCACGTTCCTGTTCTTCCTGTTCATCCGCTTCCTGCCGATGATTCCGATGTCGGAGATACGGATGATGCTGCCGCAGACGAAGATCGAACGCGGCGGTCCGGATGCCGAGACCGTAGTTGAGGAGACCGTCTGATGCCGCCGCGCGAAGGAATTTACGGGTTACTGGCGGAGTTCAATACTCCCGGCGAGCTGGTGCATGCGACGGAGCAGGCGCACGACGCGGGCTATCGCCGCATGGAATGCTATACGCCGTATCCGGTGGAAGAGGCGGCGATGGCGCTGCAACTTCCACAAGACGCGGGTGCCGCTGGTGTGCCTGCTGGGCGGAGTTATCGGGCTTGACGACCGCGTTTCTGATGGAGACCTGGATCAACGTGTGGGCCTATCCGCTGAATATTGCGGGGCGTCCGCTGTTCTCGTGGCCGGCGTTCATTATTCCGGCGTATGAGTGGACGATTCTGTTCTCGGGTCTTTCGGCGGCGTTCGGAATGATTGCGCTGAATGGGCTGCCGCAGCTTTATCATCCGGTCTTCAATGCTCCGAACTTCCGCAATGGCGCGACGACGGACAAGTTCTTCCTGTGCCTGGAGGCGGCGGACCCGAAGTTTTCTCCGGCCGAGACGCGAGCGTTTCTTGAACAATTCAACGCGGTCTCCGTGGTGGAGGTGGACCACTAATGCGGAAGACAGGGAATAGGGAACAGGGAACAGGGAACGGCGTGCGGATGCTAACTAAACTCGGAGCGCTTGGTTCGATGGCGGCGGTGCTGCTGCTGGCGGGTTGCCGGCAGGATATGCAGGATCAGCCGAAGTTCTTTCCGCAGCGGGGCACGAGTTTTTATGCGGATGGCCGTTCGGTTCGCCCGCAGGTGGAGAACACTGTGGCGCGCGGCCAATTGCATGAGGATACGTACTTCTATACCGGCCTGGTGAATGGCAAAGAGGGCGATGGCACTGCCGTTCCCGGTGACGATGCAGGTGCTGGCGCGCGGGCAGGAGCGGTTCAATGTGTACTGCACGCCGTGCCACTCGCGCGTGGGCAATGGAGAGGGAATGATCGTGCAGCGCGGTTATGCTCCGGCGGGAAATTTCCATACGCCGCGGCTTGAGGCTGCTCCGCTGGGCCACTTCTTCAACGTGATGACGAACGGATATGGCGCGATGCCGGACTACGCGGCGCAACTGACGCCGGCGGACCGCTGGGCGGTGGTGGCTTACATCAAGGCGCTGCAGTTGAGCCAGAATGCGACGCGGGCGGATGTGGCTTCGGGCGCGCAGGTGGAGACGCTTACGGATATCGCCAAGAGTGAAGGGCTTGATCCCGCGACTGCTGAGGAGTGGGTGCTGCCGCCGACTGCGATTCACGGAACTCCTGATGATCAAACGTTTGTACTTCCGGCTCAAAGCAGCGGGGCAACGGCGGCACCCGCGAAGGCAGCACCGGCAGCGACTCCTGCGCCGACAGGACAGGCAGCACCCCAGTAGTACCCTCGGAAGCTTCCGAAAGAAGGCTTGAAACGCATGGCATCTGGACACGAACATAACGGGGACGCAGGCGGCCAACACGGGAGCGCTCACCACGGGCCTCGGACTCTGCCGGCATCGCTTGCAGCGCCGTCGGAGGTGCTGTCGGCGTGGCGGATGCGCCTGCTGATTGTGGCTGTGATTTTCGCAGTGCTCTCGCTGCCCTTTGCGTTTACGCACGAGGGCAAGAACCACATTCTGCGCGCTTATCTGCTGGGTTATATGATCTGCTTCAGCTTTGCCGGCGGTGGGCTGGCGATGCTGATGCTGCAGTATGTTTCGGGCGGCAAGTGGGGCCTGCTGCTGCGCCGTCCGCTGGAGGCGATGACGCGCACGATCTGGCTGGTCGGCTTGATGCTGCTGCCGATTCTTGTTCCTGATGAAGCATCTCTACCAGTGGGCGCTGTATCCGACCTACGATGCGACCCAAAATGCGCTGAAGGCGGGCGCAATCACGCTGGAGCAGGCGTTGACCGCGAATGCGAAGCGGGCGATGTTGAACCCGGTCAGCGCCACGGTTCAAAGCGCTATCATCTTTGCGATTCTGCTGTTGCTTGCTTATCTTGCTGAACAAGTGGTCGCTTGAGCGTGATGCCGATCCTGGCCGTGGAACGCAGGCGAGTTACGACCGCTGGCGGGTGAAGTTCGAGAACCTCAGCGGTATCAGCATCTTTATCTATGTCGTTCTGCTGACGGATGGCGCGATTGTCTGGATCAAGTCGCTGGACGTGACATGGTACTCGTCGATCTGGGGCTTGCAGTTCCTGGTGGGGCAGGGATATGCGGTGCTGGCGCTGTGGATTTTGACCGTGATTCTGCTGTCGCGCTTCGAGCCGATGAAGACGATTCTGCGCATGACGGAGCAGCATGACCTGGGCAAGTTTTTGTTTGCCTTCGTGATGCTGAACATCTATCTGACGTTCGCTGAGTTTCTGATTATCTGGTCAGGCAATGTGCCGGACGAAATTCCGTGGTATCTGAACCGAATCCACGGCGGCTGGTGGTATGGTGTGTACAGCGGATTTCGTCTTTCACTGGGTGATTCCGTTCTGCCTGCTGCTGTCACGCGACCTGAAGCGCAACAAGAAGAAGATGATCTGGTTGACGTGCTTCATGATCTTCGCGCGTTGCGTGGATATGTTCTGGCTGATTGAGCCGAACTTCAACGACGCGGCTGGCAATCTGCACATCAGCGAGCAATATCGGCATCCTCGCCTACATCACCGTTCCGGTGACGGTGCTGTCGCTGTGGGGTGCTTATTACCTGACGGAGTTGATGCGACGTCCGCTGGTGAACGTGAACGATCCGCATCTTGAAGAGATTCTGGAGCCTGAACATGCCACTAACGACGATTTGACCCACGAACACTCCGCACCGGTTGACGCCGAGCATCCGGGCTACGAGACCACCGACGTCAATGTGAGTGGCATAGCGGTGTTTCTGGCCGGATTGTTTGGGACGGTGCTTATCTTCTTCGGCGTCTGCTTCATGTTGGGGAAGGTGATCAACAACGGTATCCAGGCTTCCTATGCGAGTGATATGGGGAGCCGAACAAGTGGCATGGCGGCCCGGCGGCGAAGACCAAGCTCGAGAACCTGGCGAGCAATCCCGCGATGGAGCAGAAGGAGTTCGGGCAGATGGCGGCGACTTTCCCGAATCCGCGGCTGGACATCGACGACGGGAACCAGGCGACTGCAGAGCTGCATGCGAAAGAGGATCTGCTGCTGGACCACTACAGTTCCATTCCTGGAGATAGCAGCACGATTCGGATTCCTATCTCTCGCGCGATGGAGTTGATCGCGCAACGGGGACTGCCAGTGAACGCTGCTGCTGCGACTTCGCCGCAACTGGCGGGCGACGTAAAGCCAGAGGTGCAGGCTCCTCTGACGACAGGCTTTGCGCGGACCGGATATGAGATCGATGCGATGGAGACACGGGCCCAGAGACTGAGTTCGGAGAAGGCGAGCGCAGAGGCGGAGCACGCTTCGGCTAAGTAGTGCGGATTTAGATGGAAGCGGGATGGGTTGAGGGTTGAGATGATAAGCGGACACACAATTCGAGTAAGGCGAAAGACGACGGCAATATGCTGTGCTGTGCTGTGCTGCCTTGCGATGAGCGTGTGCGGATTCTCCCAGGTTTCGGGTTACGGAGACAAGCAGGCAGGTGAGAACACCGGGGACGAATTGCCGCGCGTCTTGAAGGGTGTTGCTGTGACGCAGCATTTGAACCAGCAGCTTCCACTGAACGCGGCGTTTGTGGATGAGACCGGGAAGCCGGTGGTGCTGGGCGACTATTTCGGCAAACGTCCTGCGGTGCTTTCGCTGGTGTATTACAACTGCCCGATGCTTTGCTCGGAGGAGATGGACGGTCTGGCGAGTTCGCTGGAGATGGTGAAGCTAACGCCGGGCAAGGACTTTGATGTAGTGATCATCAGCATCGATCCTAGCGAGACTCCAGAGATGGCGGCGAAGAAGAAGGCTTTCTATCTGAAGCGTTACGGACGACCAGAGACGGCTGCAGGCTGGCACTATCTGACCGGGCAGAAGCCGGCGATCAATGCTGTGACGGATGCGGTTGGTTTCGGGTATGTGCGGGTGCCGGGACCGGATGGAAAGCTGTCGCAGTTTGCTCATGCGAGTTCGATCGAGCTGGCGACGACGGACGGCAAACTGGCGCAATACTATCTCGGCGTTGAGTACTCGCCGAAGGACATGTTGCTTGGGCTGATCGAGTCCTCGAACAACAAGATCGGTTCGCCTGTTGCCAACATACTGACGTATTGCTACCACTACGATCCGGAGACGAACAAGCAATCCCTGAGAGTGGCTCGTGTGGTGCAGTTTGGCGGGATGATTACGGTAGCCGGTCTGGGCGGGTTTATTTTTTTGATGTTTCGCAGGGATATGAAACTGGGCCGCGACCATGATGAGGTCAGAGACCTGACGAAGAAAGAGAATGGATAAAGGGTAACGATGCATATCAGTCCAGTCTTGTGGCAATTTTTGGTGAAATGGCTCAACGCCTCCGCGCTTTTCCCGCGTGAGGCCTCGACCATTGCGCCCTACGCTGACGCGCTATACTTTTTCCTTCTGACGATCACGGTGATTGGCCTGCTCCTGGTTGGGACGCTGGTCTTCGGCTTCTCGATCCGGTATCGCCAGTCAAATCATCCGGTTGCGGAGCAGGTGGAAGGCTCGACGTTGCTGGAGGCGACCTGGACGATTATTCCGCTGGCGCTGTTCCTGGTGGTGTTTGTGTGGGGCGCGTTGTTGTACTTCCGGATCTACACTCCGCCGGCGAATTCGATGAACATCTATATCGTGGGCAAGCAGTGGATGTGGAAGGCGGAGCATCCGGGCGGGCAACATGAGATCAATGCATTGCACGTTCCGACGGGGCGGCCAGTGCAGCTGACGATGATCTCGCAGGATGTTTTCCATAGCTTTTCGATTCCTGACTTCCGAGTGAAACGCGAGGTGATTCCGGGCCGCTATTCGACGGTGTGGTTCGAGGCTACGACTCCGGGGACATATCATCTTTTCTGCACGCAATATTGTGGGACCAATCACTCGCAGATGATCGGGGAGATTACGGTGTTGAGCCCGGAGGATTATCAGAAGTGGACCGAGGGCTCGACCAGCGGGATGTCGCTGGCG
Source organism: uncultured Acidobacteriaceae bacterium (assembly GCA_963744125.1). Lineage (GTDB taxonomy): Bacteria > Acidobacteriota > Terriglobia > Terriglobales > Acidobacteriaceae > Edaphobacter. The sequence continues at coordinate 857,991 of CAVUSG010000001.1, forward strand.
CAGAACGGTGAGCGGTTGTTTGCGACCATGGGCTGCAATGCGTGCCATTCGGGGAGTGCTGCTGCGCGCGGGCCGAACCTTGCGGGCGTTTATGGCTCGAAGCTGCAACTTGCGAGTGGTTCGGAAGTGCTGGTGAATGAGGCTTATCTCCGGGATGCAATTTTGAACCCATCGCAGCATGTCACGGCGGGATATGCGCCGATCATGCCTACGTACCAGGGGCAGGTGAGCGAGGACGGCCTGATTGACCTGGTGGAGTACATCAAGGGGTTAGACAGCAACTATCGTGTTCAGCAAACGCTGACCACATCACAGTCCAACCAAGCGGCGCCGACGACGCCGGGGGTGGTGAAGCCATGAGTGCAACAAGTTCAACGATTCTGAATCTGCCTGACCAACGGACTGCGACGATCCCGAAGCGCAATTACCTGAACAATGAAGACGGCTTGATGAGCTGGCTGCTGACGGGTGACCATAAGCGGATCGCGATGCTGTATTTGATTTCGATCACGGTCTTCTTCTTTATTGGTGGTGCGTTTGCGGGGCTGATTCGGCTGGAACTGCTGACTCCGCAGCCAGACCTGATGGCTTCGGACACCTACAACAAGATGTTCTCGATGCACGGCATCATCATGGTCTTCCTGTTCCTGGTGCCTTCGGTGCCGGCGACGTTGGGGAACTTTCTGATACCGATCATGCTGGGGGCGAAGGATCTTGCGTTTCCAAAGATCAATCTGCTGAGCTGGTACCTGTATCTTGCGGGCGGTACGTTTACGCTGGCAGCGCTGATCTTTGGCGGTGTCGATACGGGCTGGACCTTTACTACCCCGCTTTCAACGCACTATCTGAATACGAATGTGATCACGGCGGCTACGGCGGTCTTCATTGCGGGGTTCTCCTCTATCTTTACTGGGCTGAACTTCATCGTGACGATTCACCGGATGCGAGCGCCAGGTATGACGTGGTTCCGAATGCCGCTGTTTGTGTGGTCGCACTATGCAGCTTCGATCTTGATGGTGCTGGGTACTCCGGTGCTGGCGATCACGATTGTGCTGGTGGCGTTGGAGCGCACGATTGGAATCGGGGTCTTCGATCCTACCAAGGGCGGCGATCCACTGCTGTTCCAACATCTGTTCTGGTTCTACTCGCATCCTGCCGTTTACATCATGATTCTGCCGGGAATGGGAGTTATCTCGGAGGTCATCAGTACGTTCAGCCGGAAGCGGGTGTTTGGTTATACGGCTGTGGCGTTCTCTTCGGTGGCGATTGCGCTGTTCGGGTTCTTTGTCTGGGCGCATCACATGTTCATCATGGGTGTGTCGAACTACTCGGCGCTGGTGTTCTCCTTGCTGACGATGCTGGTTGCGGTGCCTTCGGCGATCAAGATCTTCAACTGGGCGTTCACGCTGCAGAAGGGCTCGATTACGTTTGAGACTCCGATGATTTATGCCTTCGGATTTCTTGGGCTGTTCACCATCGGCGGTATGACGGGTGTGTTTCTTGGTGCGCTCGGGATGGACATTCATCTTACCGAGACATACTTCATCGTGGCCCATTTCCACTTTGTGATGGTGGGCGGGATGCTGATGGCGTTTCTCGCGGGCATCCATTTCTGGTGGCCGAAGATGACGGGCCGGATGTATCCGGAGTCGCTCTCGAAGCTGGCCGCGGTGACTACGTTCATCGGGTTCAACCTTACTTTCCTGCCGCAGTTTATTCTGGGGTACCTGGGGATGCCGCGACGGTATCATGCGTATCCTCCTGACTTCCAGGTGCTGAATGTGCTCTCGACTGCCGGCGCTACGGTGCTGGGCGTTGGATACATGCTGCCGCTGCTGTATCTTGGCTGGTCGTTGAAGTACGGAGCGATTGCCGGGAACAATCCGTGGCAGGCGACGGGGCTGGAGTGGCAGATACAGTCTCCGCCGATCACATCGAACTTCATCGAGACGCCGATTGTCGACCACGAGGCGTATGACTATGAGTGGCTCGCCCACAAGACGCAACATGAGGTGACGACCGTTGGATAACGCCGTTGTAGCAACTCATCCGCATACTCACGAGACGGCAGTGCCGGAGGAACACCACCATGTGGTGTTGCCCCAGCACCTGCACCACTTCGAGACGGAAGAGCAGCAGCGCGAGGCAGGGACGTTTGGGATGTGGCTGTTCCTGCTGACCGAGATCATGTTCTTCGGTGGGCTGTTCTTCGCCTATCTGCTGTATCGCAACTGGTACTACGACGCGTTTGTGGCTGCTTCGAACCAGTTGAGCATTCCGCTGGGCGGCGCTAATACGGCGATTCTGATTACGTCCGGTTTCTTCATGGCGCTTGGCGTGTGGGCGGCTGAGGTGAGGAAGAGGGGACTGCTGGTCATCTTGCTGATTCTGACTACGGTCTTTGGACTTGCCTTCCTTGGGATCAAGTATGTCGAGTACCACGAAAAGTGGGAGAAGCATCATATTCCGGGCGCGAACTTTGATGTGTCCGAGTTTGTGAACCCGAAGGCACATGGTATCGACAATGAGAAGCCGCTGCCGCTGGACATGGCGCAGAAGACGCAGATCTTCTTCTTCCTGTACTTCGGGATGACCGGAATGCATGCGCTGCACATGATCATCGGTATCGTGCTGCTGGGCTGGCTGACCTGGCGAGCTTATTACGGCGAGTTTTCGAGCGGGTATGTTGCGCCGATTGAGAACTTCGGGCTTTACTGGCACTTCGTCGATATTGTGTGGCTGTTCCTGTTTCCGTTGCTGTACCTCATCAATCGACACCCTATGAAGTAGTGAAACAACCGCTGCTGCGGCAACAAGGATTTGGCAATGACTGAGACCCACATACACGATCCCGCAAATGTAATTAATCCGGAGCACGCCGACCATCACATCGTGACGCCGCTGCAGTACTGCTACGTATACGGCGCGCTGCTGCTTGGCACGTTCATTACGATTATCGCCGCCGACATTGACATGGGTTTGTTCAACCCCGTGATTGCGCTGGGCATTGCCAGCACGAAGATGGTGATTGTGATCCTGTTCTTCATGCATGTGAAGTATCAGTCGCACCTGGTGAAGATGACGGTGGCTTGCGGTTTCTTCACTTTTCTCGTGCTGATTACGATGACGCTGACCGACTATATGAGCCGGGCGTGGGGTATTTGGTAGTTTCGGCGAATCTGTTTTGACGGGAATGCGGCCTGCGGGCCGCATTTTTCGTGGGAGCAAAAGTGCTGTGGGGCGGGCCGTAGACTGGCTGTATGAGTGAGAGGCAGGCTGCTGTTCCCGAGGGACTTGCGTGCGTTGAGTGATGATGCTCGCGTGACTGTGCGGCGAGGTGGAGCGCCGGACGGCGATGGTAAGTGCGTTGTTTACTGGATGCAGCGGGCGCAGCGTGGCGTCGATAATCATGCCGTTGATCTGGCGGTGAAGGTGGCGAACCTGCTGGGGCTTCCGCTGGTGGTTTACTTTGCGGGTATCTCGAACTTTCCTCATGCGAATCTGCGGCACTACTGTTTTTCTGAACCAGGGATTGCGTGATGTTGAGGCGGATCTGGCGGAGCGGAATATTTCGTTTGTGATGCGACGGGCGCCGGAGTGTTCGCATGAGCGGCTGTTTGCGGATGTTGGGGCGGCGATGGTGGTTGGGGACGAGAACCCGATGCGGGAGCCGGAGCGGTGGCGCAGGGAGATGGCTGCGCGGTTGAGAGTTCCGTTCTGGACGGTGGATGCTGATGTTGTGGTGCCTTCGAAGCTGATGGAGCGGGCGCAGTATGGGGCGTATACGATTCGTCCGCGGCTGTACCGGCTGCTGCCGGATTATCTGCATGCTTACGAGAATCTGAGGGCTGAGCGTGCGTGGAAGCGGCCGAAGGGCTTCGTTGCGGACTCGGTCCATGAGGATATGACTCGCGGGTGGAAGGATCTTGACCGCAGCGTGGGGCCGGTTGAGGCGTGGACTGGCGGGACGCATGCGGGGTTGAAGCGGTTGAAGCTGTTTGCGGGCACGATGCTGAAGGACTATGAGGCGCTGCGGAATCGGCCTGAGGTGGATGGGACCTCGGGGCTGTCGCCTTATCTGCACTTCGGGCAGGTTGGGCCGTTGACGATCGCGCTGGCGGTGGAGGCGGCGGTGAAGAGGGATGCTTCGCTGCGGGCTGCGCGGGATAGCTATCTGAACGAGCTGATTGTGTGGCGGGAGCTGGCGGTGAACTTCGTGAAGTACACGCCGAGCTACGATACCGCGGAGTGCGCGGAGAGCTGGGCGAAGAAGACGATTGCGGAGCATGCGCGGGATGAGCGGGAGCGGCTGTATTCGCTTGCGCAGCTTGAGGCGCGCGGAGACGCATGACGAGCTTTGGAATGCGGCGCAGATACAGATGGTGGAGTTTGGGTGGATGCATAACCATCTGCGGATGTACTGGGCGAAGAAGATTCTGGAGTGGACTCCGGATGCGGCGACCGCGGTGAGGTAGTGCGTTCATTTGAACGACAAGTATTTTCTGGATGGGCGGGACCCGAATGGGTATGCGGGGATTGCGTGGGCGGTGCTGGGGAAGTTCGACCGGGCGTGGTCGGAGCGGCCGGTGTTTGGGAAGATCCGGTACATGTCGGGCGCTTCGACGGGGCGGAAGTTCGACTCGAAGCGGTATATTCGGCAGATGGGTGAGCTGCGAGGTGGATCGCTGTTTTCTGGTGTGTGATTTTCGGTGCGTGCATACCCCTCCCCCTCCCCCCTGTTTTTGTGCAAAGTCTTCATTTATTTATACTTAGGCTCTGTACCTCGGGCGCAAAATATTCTAAATAAAGTACTTATCTGCAAAATATCTGAAATGAATAAGATAGAGCTGCCCACCGGCGGCTTATGCTTATCCCCACTGCTTAGGGTTTACGTTTGGGAGGGTGGTTTTGTTCCCGGTTGGAGGGTGTTGGGAGCGACTTTCCACGGGAAGATTTTGTGAGTTGTTGGCCGCTTCCAGGGGCGTGATTCGACTCAGGGAGCTGGTGTCGCGAGTGGCTTCCCTTTTTCGACGAGATAGAAGGCTACGACTTTGAAGGTCTGGGTTCCGGTGTTGTGTACATCGTGCTTCAGCCCCGCTGGAACGACGAAGCTATCCCCGGCTTTGACCTTGCGCGGATTCTGGCCTTCCACCAACAACTCTCCCTCGCCCTCGATGACGTAGGCCATCTCTTCGCCAGGATGGGTGTGACGACCCGCCCAGACACCGGGAGCAATCTCGACGTGCGCCATCACCGCCTCGCCCTCAGGAACCGTTATGTCTGCGTGTTGCACGATGGTGCGCTGCAGGCCGGGAGTTTGCGCCACGAGGGGCGCGGTGGCCAATACTAAGCTGGCCGAGGCTAATACGAGAACGCTCGGTCGTGAGATTGAGATTAATCTCATGTCACTCTCCTTGTCGCGATGCGGTTACACCATCTCCGGCGTCATCTCCATGACTTCGACAATCTGCGTGAAGGGGATGCGTGCGCGCTGGTTGGCTTCTTCGACGGCGGCCTTGGACGTGGCTTCGAAGTAGCAGTGGGTTTGGGCTGTCTCCGGCAGGTAGAAGCTGCGGACCCAGCGGACTGGTTGGCCTTCACCGGTCATCTCGGCGCAGCACGATTTTGCGCGGATTCCGGCGCTCTGGAGAATCTCCGGGGTCACTCCTGGCAGGTCACGATTCACAACAAAGTACGGCATGGTCGTTCCTCCTTATTTTTCCCCTCGCAGGGGTTCCAAAACTTTTTCGAGATCGGTGCGAAGAATGCGGATGGCGCGCTCTCCGGCGAGGCGGAATGCGGGCAGCCTTTCGCTGCGGATGTAGGCGCGCATGGTCTGCACGTGTATGCCGAGCGCTTCGGCTGCCTCCTCCGGGGTTAAATAATCGCGCTCCACTTTTTTTTCGTTTGCGGCGCTCTCTGGCGTGGCGCCGTTGGTTTCGTTCACTCCAATTCGAGCGATGGCGGCGCGCCACGATGCGCTTGTGATCCCGTGCGTGCGCTTCAATTCGCCCATCAGTCCGCCTTCTTCGGCCGCGAATGCAGCCAGCAGATGGTTCACGCTGACGCCGCTGTCGCCAATGGCTTTTGCGATCTGCGCGGCGCGATCGAATAGCTCTACTGCCTCCTGCGAATATGCCACCTTTGGCCGTGGACCGTCGGGCTGAGCTGAGCCAATCGACGCCGAGCGTCTCGAGATCGAGATTCCAGGGGCCCAGGGCGGCGATACCAAATCGCGAGATCGCCCGCAGACAACCGAGCAGAATGTGGTCAGGCGTAACTTCATCTAGTCCGCGCTGCTTGGCTGCAAATATCGCAAAGGATGCTGCTGTTTCGGCGTCATTCATATTACGTTGAATTATCGCAAACAACGCTAATATATCTAGTTTTGATAGTCAAATGGAAAATACCAGGGACTTTGTGGGTTCGTTTGCGGTGGGTATTGGTGGTGCAACAGCGGAGATGTGATGGCTAGAGGCGCCTTATCGAACTGTCAGCGCTGCGCTTCCTTCTCTGGTAGGCGGCGACTTTGAGCTTGTTGCCGCAGATGTTCATGCTGCACCAGCGGCGTGAGCCCTTTTTGCTGGTGTCGAAGAAGTGAACGACGCATGATTCGCACATGCGAATGCGCGATGCGTCTGGTTCCGCGAGAAGATCTGCGGTGGCGGCGATGATGGGGGCCCAGAGGTCGGTTGGCCGGCGAAGCTCGAACGATGTTTCGCGGATGACCTTTCCGTCTTGTTTGTGGAGTAACGCGGGGAGAGGATATTGCATCAATAATGAATTGACTTGGGTTAGGAAGGTATCGGCAGGTGCGAGTCCGCGCTCCATGCGAAGAACGGTGTCGCGCAGTTTTTCGCGGAACGCGATGTAGCTGCTTCAGGAAGGCGGCGGCTTCGGCGGAATGACGCCAGCTTCGCAGCGTGGCTTTAGCCTTGGGCGAGGTCACAGTTTCCGATGCGATCAACCATCTTTCGAGAGCGCGGAAATCCGGAAGCAGCTCCGTGGGGCCGTCTGCCAGGACCGGTTTCGTGTTGAGCAGGTCGAGGATTGGCCTGTTCGCCACGAACAGAAATCCGTCGATCCACTCCTGCGCCTGTGGAGAAGCTGCTGCGTGCATAAAAACCTCTCTTCAACATATCGTAAATAAACCTAACACCGCTATTGACATTTTTATCGGTGTTATGTAAATTTCGATCTTGTAAGCGAGATTTTGCGTCACCGGGAAAGGAGATCACCATGACCACGTTTCAATATGCGACTGTTCAAGGACTCAAGCTCTTCTATCGCGAGGCCGGCTCGAAGGCTTCCCCAACTATCGTGCTGCTGCACGGATATCCCCAGCTCGTCGCATATGTTCCGCGACCTGATTCCGCAACTGGCGGGCAAATTTCATGTGATTGCGCCGGACTACGTTGGTTTTGGCTATAGCGATGCTCCGGATGTGAGCGCGTTTGAATACACCTTCGACAATCTTGCGGCCTCTATCGAGGAACTGCTCTTTGGAGTGCTCGGGTTGAAGAGGTTCAGTATTTACGTTCAGGATTACGGTGCGCCGGTGGGCTACCGGATCGCCTTCAGAGCATCAAGATGCTATCGAGGGGATCGTGGTTCAGAACGGGAACGCCTATGCGGAGGGGATCGGTGCGGGCTTCGATGCGATGAAGCCGTTCTGGGTGAACCGTAATCGCTGAGACGGAGAAGCCGGTGCGAGAGCTGCTCAAGAGAGAGACCACCATCTTTCAGTACACGCATGGGGTTAAGGATGTTGCGCGGATCAGTCCTGACTCCTACACGCTGGATCAGCTCTTCCTCGATCGTCCTGGCAATGATGCTATCCAGTTGAATCTGCTTCACGACTATCAATCGAATCTCGCGCGCTACGATGGATGGCAGGAGTTCTTCCGGAGCAAGCAGCCGAAGACGCTGATCGTATGGGGAAAGAACGATCCTTTCTTCACTGTCGAGGGTGCGGAAGCCTATCTGCGGGATATCCCGAAGGCGGAGATTCACCTGCTCGATACTGGTCACTTTGCGCTGGAGGATTCATGCGGCTTCATCGCGCAGCACATCGTAAGGGCGCTTGGCTGATCGCATCCTTCACGATTGCACTATCGAAAGGGATTAGACATTATGAATTTTCCTGAGAGAGCAACAGTAGTAGTGGTCCACGGGGCGTGGGCGGACGGTTCGAGCTGGGCGGCGGTCATACGCTTACTCGAGGAGCGCGGTTTGAATGTGATCGCTGCACCGATCCCCTTGACATCGCTGAGCGACGACGCGGCCGCTCTGAGACGAACCATCGCACGAACGCACGGTCCGGTGATCGTTGCCGGGCATGCTTATGCCGGTGCTGTCATTGCCACTGCTAACGATGAGCGGGTGAAGGCTTTGGTGTATGTCGCCGCGCTGGCGCCGGACGAAGGCGAGACCGTTGCGCAGGTCTTTTACAAAGACGAGAGCTCATGCGAAGGCTCCGCAGCTTGCTCCTGATGCGGACGGCTTTATCTGGATGCCGGATGAAGGGTTCGCAAACGCGTTTGCGCAGAATGCTTCGGCTGAGCAGATTGCGTTGTGCAAGGCGGTGCAGCGTCCGATTTCAGTGAAGAGTATTCAGGAGCCTGCGCCTGCTCCGGCGTGGAAGTTGAAGCCGACTTGGTATCTGATCGCGGAAGAGGATCGAATGATCAATCCTAAGACGCAGCAGTTCATGGCGGAACGGATGAAGGCGACGGTGCGGTCTTTTCGCGGTTGATCACACTCCGTTGCTTACAGCGCCGGACAAGGTTGTCGACGTAATCGTGGAAGCCGCGCAAGCGACGGTTCCATGGGCGACATCTCAAGTGCAACATCCATCAAACAGAGTGGAGAGGAAATCATGAAGAGTTCTGTCGCAGTTGTGTGCCAGCGACTACGGCATGGATGGCCGCAACAAAACTGGCTCGGGTACCGGTTTTTGTATATGCGTTGAACTTTGTTCTGGTAGAGATAGCCTACATGGCTTTCGAACGAACGGCCCTTTCACAGGCAAGCGATACCGACCTCACGCCTCAGCTGGGACGAATCACGAGGATTCGATCCTACCTGGCGCTCGGTATGTTCAGTATCGCGGCCGTCGTTTCCTTTTGGTTTCCTCTTAGCGGGATCGCTCTGGTGTGTTGCGTCCTACTCATTTACCTAATCCCAAGCCTGCCCGAAATGCTTCGTAAGTCGGGCTGGTAAGCATCCGCAATGACGAGCAATCATGGAGAGAAAATCATGAACAATTCTGTTGCAATTGTAACTGGAGCCAGCCAGGGGATTGGACGTTCCACCGCTATTCGTTTGGCGCGCGACTTCTCCGCTGTTGTGTTGGCGGCGCGTAATGCCGAGGAGCTTGAGGAAGTTGCCGCTGCCGTCAAAACGGCGGGGGCTGAGGCGCTTCCTCTTGCGCTCGACTTGAGCAAGACTGAGGCGCCCGCGACTGTCGTCAACACTACGCTTGAGCGATTTCGGGCGAATCGATGCGCTGCTGAATATCGCGGGTGCGGTGCCGCAGATCGATCTCTTCGAGATGACGGATGAGCAGTGGAACGCCGGCATGGAGTTGAAGTTGCATGGGGCGCGTCGTTTGACGATTCGAGCATGGGACGCGCTGAAACAGGCCAGGGCTCCGTGGTTTTCATGTCGGGGAGCGCGGCGCTTGATCCTAAGCCGGCCTTCGCTGCTGTTGCTGCGACCAATGCTGCGATTACGGCTCTTGCGAAGGCGTTCGCGGAACAAGGGATTAAGGATGGCGTTCAGGTGAATAGCATTGTGCCTGGTCCGGTGATGACCGGGCGTCGCCGCTCGTTCCTTGAAAAGTGGGCGCCGGCGCACAAGATGAGCGTTGAAGAAGCGACGAAGAAATTTCCAGAGGATGCCGGCATCAGCCGCTATGGGGAACCGGAAGAGATTGCTGAATTGACTCGGCTTCATGGTCTCTCCGGCGGCGAAGTGGATGACTGGAGCGTCGCTGAGGATGGATGGTGGCGAGATCAAGGGGATTTAGATCAGGCAGAATGAGGGTGGCGGCGTAGGCGAGGAGGGCTGCGTCCTGGCCGCGGGGGGCGGTGAGTTGCATGCCGGCTCCGCCGGGGTGGGGGATGGTGATGGTGGGGGTTCCGGAGAGGCTGATGGGGGCGGTGTAGCGGAGGAGTTTGGGGCGGGTTTGGGTGTGGTCGGCGTTGGCGCGGAGCTGGCGGAAGGGGGCGCAGGGGAGCATGAGGAGGTCGTGCTGGGTGAGGATGTCGTCCATGCGGGCGCGGAAGGTGGCGTGGCGCTGGCGGAGGGCGGCGAGTTCGGTGGGGGTGATGGATTCGCCCCAGGCGAGGCGTTGGGCTATGGCGGGTTCGAAGACGGAGAAGTCCGGGTGCGGGAGGTGCGGGTTTTGCGCGTGCGATGGCGGCGAGGTTTTTGCGTTGGATGATGGCGGCTTCGTGGGCCTGGATGGGGGCGAGGATGTCGAGGGCGTCGGACCAGAAGGCGGTGTCGATGGGGTGGAGGGTGGCTCCGGCGGTGCGAAGGGTTTGTTGCTGGGTGGCGTAGGCGGCTGAGGACTTCGGGTTCGGCGTCGTAGAGGAAGGCGGTGGGGACGATGGCGATGCGGGGGTTGCGGATGATGTGCGTGGGAGCGGGGATGTCGAAGATGGCGGTGGCGAGGGCGGGGCCGTCGCGGAGGTCGCGGAAGAGGATGCCGAGGGTGTCGAAGGAGGGGGCGAGGTGGATGCCGCCGTGCCAGATTTCGGGGTGCGTCGGGATTTGAGGTCGGCGAGGTCGATGGAGGCGCGGAAGCCGGCGAGGCCGCCGAGGGCGGCGGGGACGCGGATGGAGCCGCCGGTGTCGGTGCCGATGGCGGCAGAGGGCGGAGCCTTCCTGGACGCTGGCGACTGCTCCGCTGGAGGAGCCTCCGGTGAGGCGGGTGCGGTCGATGGGTTGGAGGGAGTCGCCGAAGTCGGGGTTCTCGCCGGTGATTCCGTAGGCGAGCTGGTGGAGGTGGGTCTTGCCGGTGATGAGGGCTCCGGATTTTTTGAGTTGGGCGGCGACCCAGGAGTCTTGCGTGGCGGCGGGAGTGTGGTCGGCGTAGAAGCGCGAGCCGCAGGTGGTGATGTAGCCGCGGAGATCGAAGCAGTCTTTGAGGGAGATGGGGATGCTGTAGAGGGGTGGGCGCTTTGTTGGGGCTAGAGCTTCGAGGGTTGTGGCTTGCGCGGCGAGGTCGGCGGGGTTTTGGGCTAGGTAGACGTTGTGGTTGGCGTTGGTGTTGGAGTGGGCGAGGGAGTTGGCGGCGATTTGATGCGGGGTGGTGGTGGCTTCGCGGAGGGATTGCTGGAGTTGTTGGAGAGGTGAGGGGGGCATGGGGTTATTTTAGGGGTGATTTGTGTTTGGTATCCTTAGGGCTGAGGAGTAGTGCCGCGGGATCTCTTGATACCAAGTTGTTTCTGCACTGTTTTCTAGTACTTTATCCAGTTCCTCCGGGTGCTGAAGACCTTTAGACTCGACTTTCGCATAACGTGTTTTGAGGCGTTCCGACTGATTGTGTTCGGGAGACGATGGATGAATATGTATTGGGTCTATGATCTTCCGAATTGGCTGTTTGGCATTTTGACCGTGGCGGTGTTTGTGGCTATTGGTTTGAGTGGTCTTTATCTGACGCGCCGCTGGGTGCGCCGTGTTCATCATGGTGGGGAGCATTCGTATAATGACATCGTTGGTTTTTATATGGCGGGGGTTACAGTTTTGTATGGAGTAAGTGTTGGGCTGCTGGCGATTGGAGCGTGGGCTACTTATGCCGACGTGCAGGGAAAGATCGACCATGAGGCTGCAGCGCTGGGCGGGCTTTACCGCGATGTTGGGGCGTACCCGGAGCCGGCGCGCTCGATTATGCAGGACGATCTTCGCAGGTACACGCGCGCGGTGATCGATGTCGGATGGCCGATGCAGCAGAAGGGAATTGTGCCGAATAATGCGAGCGGGGTGTTGAACGATTTTCAGGAACACTTCATGTCTTTTGAGCCGCAGAACGAGCGGCAGGATATTCTGGCCGCAGAGGCCTATAAAGCCTTCAATGAATTGACGGAGAGCCGCAGGGCGCGGCTCAACAGTGTTACGGCTGAGATGCCCGGGCCTCTGTGGGCGCTGGTGCTGGCGGGAGCTTTTATCTGCATCGCGGTGAGCTGGTTTTTTCATACTGGAAGTTTCAGCGTGCACTTCTGGATGACGATATTGTTTTCGAGTTTGCTGGGGTTGCTGATTTTTCTGATCGCAGTTCTGGATAATCCTTATCGAGGGAAGCTCAGCGTTACTCCGGAGCCGCTGGAGCGGGTGTATCAGCAGATTATGGTGCCGCAGAAGTAACGATTGTCTTGCGAGGTGTGGGGTGGTTCGGGTAGCATCGGCGGATGAAAAATTTGTTGTCTCGACGTGAGTTTGTTTATTCGGGTGCGGCGCTGGCTGCGGCGGCTTCTGCTCCTACGGCTGGATTTGCTTTGAGCCCTGAGGCGGCGGTGTTGCTTCGCCTGTCAGGCTGGGGTTGGCGAGTTATACGTTCCGGAATTTTTCGCGGGAGATTGTAATCGCTAACATGAAGGTGCTGAAGTTGACCACGGTGAACTGCAAGGATGTGATGGACCATCTGCCGGCGGATCCGGCGGCCGAGGCGAAGGCGGTGGCGGCTTATAAGGCTGCGGGGATTGAGATTACGGCGGCGGGGACCGTGGCTTTCAATAAGGATGATGATGGGGATATTCGGGCGAAGTTTGATTATCTGAAGCGCGCGAATGTTCCGGTGGTGGTGGCGGGTGATCCGACGCCGGCGATTTTGCAGCGGGTGGAGAAGTTTGTGAAGGAGTATGACATCAAGTTTGCGGTGCATAATCATGGGCCGGAGGACAAGATGTGGCACTCTCCGCTGGATGTGCTGGCGGTGGTGAAGAATATGGATCCGCGGATGGGATGCTGCGTGGATGTGGGGCATTGCGCGCGGGCGGGAGTGAATCCGGTGGATGCGATTAAGGCTGTGGGGCCGCGGGTTTTCGATCTGCATGTGAAGGATTTGAAGGACTATACGAGCAGGGAGAGCCAGGTGGATGTGGGGGATGGGATCATTCCGTTCCGGGAGATCTTTGCGACGCTGATTGCGATGAAGTACCAGGGGAATGTTGATCTGGAGTATGAGATCAATGGGGATAATCCTATGCCAGGGGTGATTAAGAGCTTTGCTTATATGCGGGGGGTTTTGGCTGGGATGGGGTATCGGCGTAGCCAGGTACGAGGTACTGGGTACCAGGTGCAAGGTGAAGGCGACGAGATTTTGGGCGGGATTGGAAGAGAACAAGCAACGGCAAAAGCAACGGCGATATTAATGTCGTTCCGGCTGCGCCTTCACTCCTGCCTTCGGCAGAGCGGAGTGGCGTTTTCGGTGCGGCTTTTAATGTCCAGGCTAAAGCCTGGACCTATCTCAGGGAAGCAACGGCAACGGCAACGGCAACGGCAACGACAACTGCAACGGCAACGGCAAAGGCAACGGCAAAGGCAGGTCCTCCGCCTGCGGCGAAGGATGACAATTTCTTTGGGGGTAGGAAGGTTGTATAAGCAAGTGCCAATGCAACGGGGCGAAGCTGATTGCTTCGCCCCCTCCAGGTTTGGCTGCAGTCTTTTGTTGCCGGGTTAGTTGGTTGGGGTGGATTTTAGTTGCTGGTTTTTGCTGGCGCTTAGCAGGTTGGCCATGATGCGGAAGGAGCCGGGGACTCCTTCGGGCATCTCGCGGAAGAAGGCGTAGGCGAGATAGATGTAGGTGCCTTTGCCGTAGTTGGCGTAGACGAGGCCGCCGTGCTGGGGGGCCTGGTCGGTGTCGTGCATCTCGGTGGGGGCTTTGTACTGGGGTGCCCAGGTGCTGGCGAAGCCGTGGCCGCGCTCTTCGACCCAGCCGTCGAAGTCGGCGGTGGTGATCTTGTTGGGCCAGGAGAGGATGGGGTCGTTGGCTGCGAGGGTGACCTTGCTGTCCTCTTCTACGACTTTTTCGGGGTCGCCGGAGATGGAGAGCGGGTAGGGGCCGTAGTTGTGATCGTACTCGGGGGTCTGGTACTGGACGATGACGGTGCCGCCGTTGCGGACGTACTCGAGCATGCGGTTGTTGGAGGACTTGAGCTCGGGACGGGCGGCGTAGGTGCGGATGCCGAGGATGATGGCGTCGTAGCTGGAGAGGTCGCCGCTGGCGATGTCCTGCGGGGAGAGGAAGGTGACGTTGACGCCGAGGTCCTGGAGGGATTGGGCGACGTCGTCACCGGTTCCGTTGATGTAGCCGACCTTGAGGCCGGGGGCGATCTTGACGTCGGTGCCGGTGGTGCGGAAGCTGGCGTCGCGATAGTAGGGGTAGGGGCGGATGCCGGGGTATCCGGTGGTGACGAAGCCCTGAGGTGAACTGCTGGCCGTTGTAGTCGGCGACGGCGGTGATGGTGTAGGGCTGGGTCTTGACGGCCATGGGAGTGACGTCGAAGCTGATGGCCTCTTCGTCTCCGTCGCTGGCTACGGCGAAGGGCGCGGTCTGCGGGTTTGGAGGTCCAGCCTGTCGGGAAGCTTGAGGCTGAACTGCTGCCTTTGGCTGGGCCTTTGACGCTGCTGTGAACGGTGATCTGCAGGTGAAGCGAGGCGTTGGTGATGGGGACTACTCCGGCGTGCGGGTGCGACGGTGACGGAGATGGCGGGAGCGACGAGAAGCGGCTCGGGCACGGGGCCGGGGCCGATGTAGCGATGGATGGTCTGGACTACTCCCTCAAGCTTCGCTTGCGTGCCGTGGAAGGTGTAGTGAAGCTTCGGCGGAGAGTGGGTAGGGGGTGGTGGGAAGGCCGAGGTCTGCGGGGACGTTGATGTCGTAGTAGGACTGCTCGATGTTGGTGCGGGTGAAGTAGGGCTTGGTGAGCTGGGCGTCGGCGGGGACACGTGACGGCGATGGTCTGATCCTTTGCGTCGCCTGCGGCTAGGGTGCCCTGTGCGGGTGCGGAGGGGGTGAAGGTCCAGCCGGGGCCGGCGTGGGAGACGAGTTCGGTGGAGGCGATCTCGATGGGTTGCGAGCCCTGGTCGGCGACGTGGAGGTTGACGTTGAACTTCTGGCCGGGGATGACGGTCTGGAGCTGGGGCCGCCGCCGGGGTCGCCCTGGATGCCGCTGCCGCCGCCGCGTCCGCCGCCGCCTGCGACGGTGGCGAGGATGCTGATGCCGAGGGACTGGCCGAGGGCGTCGTTGAACTGCTGCTGCTTGATGAGCAGCTCGTGGGTCATGTTGTACTTGGCGTCGGCGGGGAGAGAGCTGGCGGCGATGTCTGCGAGGAGCTTGTTGGTCTGGTCGAGGCCCTGGGCGAGGAGCGGGGCGATGGCCTCGGGCTTGGTGGCGTCGAAGGCTTTAGAGGCGCTTTCGACGGTGTGCGTTGAGCTGGGTGAGGCGGGTCTTCCAGGGGGCGCGCTGGGCGGCGGGAGCGTAGTCGGCGATGGCGGGGAGTGAGATGTCGATGCCGTCGAAGTAGGAGTCTTCATGCGTGGGCGGCGTGGAGGTTACGCGTGTGGCGTAGAGGTGATAGGGCGAGGAGATGGGGCGGGGCGCGGGGATGGCGATGCCACCGTTCTGCGACTTCTGCAGGGCGAGGCCTTCGCGGGAGAGTGTGACATAGGAGCGTGCGATGAGGGGGTTGTAGGTGCCCTCGGGGATGGTGACGGTGGTGGATGGGGACGCCGTCGATCCAGGTGTTGTTGGTGTAGTTCTTGAAGCGGACGGTTGCTCTCCCAAGTGACCGGTGGCGTAGTCGTAGATGCCTTTTTCGGTGACGCGGGCGAAGGGGACGCGGGCGTAGACCTTGAGCGGCGCCCAGGGCATGGAGGCCGGCGGCGATCTGGTCGGGGAACATCTTGGGGTCGGCTGCGGCGTTGAAGACTTCCTGCGCCATGACTCCGGCGGTCTGGTGGTGGCCGTGGCCGTCGGAGACGTTGCCGGCGAAGACCGAAGTGACGATGAGAGGACGAGTGAGGCGGACTTGGCGGACGACGTCGTAGAGGACGCGGTCGTGGCCCCAGGACTTGAGGGCTTCTTCGAGGGTCTTGGAGAAGCCGTAGTCGGCTACGCGGGTGAAGGCCTGATGGACGCCGAAGTAGTCGCCGGCGGCGAGGAGCTCCTGGGTGCGGAGGAGGCCGAGCTGGTCCCAGTAGTCGGAGGACATGACGTTCTGTCCGCCTTCGCCGCGGTTGAGGGTGAGGAGAGTGGTGTCGACGCCTTTGTCGCGGGCTTCGTAGGCGAGCATGCCGGAGTCTTCGTCGTCGGGATGGGCGACGATGAGGATGAGGCTGGCGCGGGTGTGGAGTTTTTGCAGGCTCTGCCAGACGGCGGCGGCTCCGCGGTCGACGGGGAGCGGCGTGGCGAAGGTGGAGGGATAGGAGACGGGCGCCTGGGCCTGCGTGGCGATGGGGTTGCCGATGAGGGCAGCGGAGAGGGCGAGGCAGAGAGCGGGACTGGCGAAGTGACGGCGGGCTGTATCCAGACGCATCGAAGGAACTCCTAGTTGGCTTGAGACTGGCTGCGGGACTCTTTAGAGATGCTTGGGTTGCTATAGATAGTATGGCGATGATTGGCGCAGCGCGAAAGTTAATGGGCGAAACGTTGCTAATGGATACCATGGTGTCCGGGACTTTGTAAAGGTTCCTGCGATACTTAGGTTAGTATTGGAGCACGGAACCTAACGCCGGGGAGCAGTAGCAGAGCGAGACATGCCCAAGACCTTTCCGTATCCTTCTTCTTTCGCAACGAGAACGATTCCATCGCGGCCTTCGCAACTGCGGCAGACGAATGCGCGCGGGTTGTTGCAGTTGCTGCAGGAGCATAATCCGTGCTCGAAGGCGGACCTGGTGCGGTACTCGGGGTTGAGCGCGCCGACGGTGTCGAGCGGGATTGCGCACCTGGAAGAACTGGGGTTGGTGGAGCAGATGGGCGATGGCGAGTCGAGCGGTGGGCGGCCGCCGGGGTTGCTGCGCTTCAACGTTCGTCATGGATATGTCGCGGCTGCGGATATTGGCGGGACACGCGTGCGGATGCTGCTGGCGGATCTGGGCGGCAATGTGATTACACAGTCTTCTGTGTTGCTGGGTGAGAGGCAGAAGACTCCGGAGGGAGTTTGTCGTCTGATCGTGGAAGGGTTGAAGAATGCTTGCCGGCAGAGCGGGACTCCGCTGCGTAAGGTGCTGCACCTTACTGCGGGTGCACCGGGAATTACGAATGTGGATACGGGAGTAGTGCTCTCGGCGCCGAACCTGGATGAGTGGGATGATGTTCCGTTACGGGCGCTGCTGGAGCGCGGAACGGGTATTCCTTGTTTGGTGGAGAATGATACGAATCTCGCGGCGGTGGGTGAGTATTGGCGTGGCGCGGCGCGAGGGGTGAGCGACTTTATCTTTATTGCGCTGGGTACGGGAGTGGGCGCGGGGATCTTCGTGAATGGCGCGGCTGCATCGTGGGGCGCAGTGGAGCGCGGGTGAGATTGGGTATCTCGGCGTGAGCGGCAAGAAACGCACTCCGATGAAGATGAGGGAGCTGGGGCAACTGGAGCAGGCGATCGGTGGCGGGGGGATTGAAGAAGAGTGGCGGCGGGTTCTGCAGCGGACTGGGAACGGGGCGAAGGTGGAGGCGCTGAAGGCTTCGCAGATCTTTGACTTAGCGGCGGAGGGTGACCGGGCCGCGGGCGAAGTGGTACGCTACACATCTGGGATACTTGCCGACGCTATTGCGGATATTTCGCTGCTGCTGAACCCTGAGGTTGTCGTGCTGGGCGGCGGAGTTGGATCCCATCCGGAGCTTTGCCGTGCGACTGAGAGACTGGTACAACGCCATGAATTTGCGCAGCCGGTATTGCGATCGAGCAGCCTGGGAACGCAGGCGCAACTGCATGGGGCAGTGTCGGTCAGCCTGTCGGCCGTCGAGGAGAGCATCCTTGAGGAATAGACGCGGCGCGGGACGAGCGTGTTGTTTTCAGGGGTGAATGGTTAGGTTTGTGAGCCTTGATTTTCTTGCAACCTTATTTTTCTGTTGACATCGCATATACAAAGTCATAGCCTCTCACCACTCCGGACTTCTTAAGGGTGTATTAGTAAGTTGTGCCCTCAGTTCATCGATCTGCCGGACTTGTACTTTCGCAACTTTCACGTTTCGGAACTTCTTCAGGAGGCTGTAACCGTGCTCACACTACTTCGCAAATCCGCTCTCTCCGTTCTGCTTGGCGCAACACTGATTGCAGGTGGCAGCGTATGTGCGAATGCACAGTCGCAGTCGATCAACGGCACGATACGAGGCGTACGTGACGGACGCGACGGGTGCACCGGTTGCAGGTGCGACGGTGACGGTGAGGAATCTGGACACAGGGTTCACGCGGGAGTTCAAGACGGAGAGCGATGGAGTTTACGTTGCGCCGAATCTTCCGATAGGAACGTACTCTGTGCATTCGGAGTTTGCCGGCTTTGCTCCGCTGACGCAGAGTGGCGTGCATATTGATGCGGGCAGCAGCGTAACGGTGGATGAGCAGATGAAGACGGGCTCGGTTGAGACGAAGATCGAGGTGACGGCGGATGCTCCGATCCTGGAGCCTTCACGGTTTGACCTGAGCCGTACGATCTCGTCGGATGAGACGCAGAATCTGCCGCTGACATCGCGGAACCCTTACAACTTCATTTTGTTCCAGCCTGGCGTGAGTGGGCACCCGAATCAGGAGAACGGGATTCCGCGGACGGTGAACACGAACGGATTGGTGGACCGCGTGAACTATCAACTGGACGGGATGGTGGATACGGAGAGCGATCGCTATGGGCTACGGCTGTTCGCGATCTCGGATTCGTATGTGAAGGAGATCCAGACGATTTCGAACAGCTTTTCGCCGGAGTTCGGCAATACGGCGGGCGTCATCTTCAACACCATTACGAATTCGGGCACGAACAAATATCACGGGTTGGCGCAGTACATTTGGCGTCCGAAGGCAGCGAACTCCTGCCCGGTGCTGCAGAATTGCAATCCCTTGGTTCCGGGCGGCATCGCACTGCCCGGCTTGCATGTGGATGACTTTGTGGGCAACGTGGGTGGACCGGTGGTGAAGGACAAACTGTTCTTCTTCGTGGGGTACGAACATCTGAAGCGCGCTAATCCGACGGGCAATACGATTAGCGTGGCCAACCAGCAGGCGCTCGAGGCGCTGGGCGAGCCAGCCTCGGATTTTGGAGTGGCTGGGACGGTGCAGTATGCGCAGTGGCTCGACGCCCGCGGCGACTGGAACATCAACAAGAAGAACCAGCTTTTTGTGCGGTACAACTACTTCCGGAACCGCTACCCGTTCAATTCGGCTATCGGTGGGTTGAACGCGCTGAGTGCGGCGGCAGACTTTCAAGACCGCGCGCATATCATTGGTGCGCAACTCGTAACAACATTTACTCCTACGCTACTGAATGAGTTTCGTGGATCGTGGCCTTACCGGAATGAGCATCATGTAGCCGATCCGCTAACGGGCCCCGGCCCGCAGATTGTGATTCCGAGTGTTGCTACCTTTGGCGGCTCGACTAGTGTTGCGGATAAGTACCAGGAGAAGATTCCGAGCTTCAGTGACAACGTGACCTGGATCAAGGGTAAGCACTCGATGAAGTATGGAATGGGATTCCAGCAGAATCTGGATACGCAGTTGGCTGACGTTTATACGTCGTATACGTTCGCTTCAATCGCACAATATGCGAGTGCTAAGAATGGGACGACACCGCAGATCTATTCGAGCCTTGCAGCGAGCATCGGGCAGCCCGGCGCCGCGTACCACTCGGTGTTCTGGAGTTTCTTTGGGCAAGATACCTGGCAGTTGAAGAGAAATGTTCTGATGACGTATGGCCTGCGCTACGACCAGTATCGTTCACCAAACTATGCAGCGAGCGAACCTTACAATGTTGCGGTGGTTGCTGCGGGCGGCAAGGCGCAGGGCTTCCCGGTTCCGAAGGGGGACTTTGCACCGCGCGTTGGTATTTCGTGGTCTCCGTATTCGACGACGGTTGTTCGTTTGAACGCGGGAATGTTCTATGAGGCTGTTCCGACGAATACGTGGTACAACCCGCTTTACAACAATGGCGCCGCAGGTACGGGCTCTTTTATCTACAGTGTTAGCGGCGTAACCTCTAATCCCGGCATCTGTCAGCCTTCGTTCCCGAACAGTCCGGGGAACGTTCCGATTTCGTGCATCACGCTGCAGAGTATCTATGCGCTGACGCCGAAGTTCAAGAATGAGTACACCTGGAATGTGAACGTGCAGGTGGCGCAGCAGTTGGCGAAGAATGACTCGTTGACGCTGGGTTACATCATGACGAACGGGCGTAACCTGCAGTTCCTGCGCAACAGCAACCTGATCAATCCGACTGGTGTGCTGGCGGATGGCCGTCCGATATTCAATACGACGCCGAGCGCTGCGACGCGACTCTACCCACAATTCAACAACATCACGCTGATCGATACGGGATCGAACTCCTCTTACAACGCACTGACGTCGACGTTTGACCATCGCATGTCGGCTGGCCTAACGGCGAGTGTGTCTTATACGTGGTCGCATGCGATCTCGAATACGCCGGAGGGCAATTCGTACGAGTTCAGCAACCCTGATAGAGGATCCGACGAATCCGCTGCGGGACCGGGGGAACAGCAGCATCAACCGTCCGAACGCCCTGACTGCGAGCGTCGTGTACCAGCCGGTGGCGCACTTCGCAGACCGCATTTGGAACGGTTTGGCAAACGGCAACAACATTGCGTTCCTGGCGAACATGAGTACGGGGGATGAGCAAATGATCACGACCAGTACGAAACTCAACGGCGATTCGTTGGCCACAAGCCGTCCGCTGTTTGTTGGTCGCAACACGGTGACGACCCCCCCGATCTACCAGTACGACGCGCGTTACACGCGGTCGCTGGGCACTTACTGGGAACGGGTAACTCCGAAGTTGTTTATCGAGGCGAACAATATCTTCAACCGCTCGAATGTGACTGAGGATCCTGACGAATGCCACGGTTTTTACGTGCTATGCAGCATCTCCTACAACCGCGTGCCCCAACCCGGCGCCGAATGCAAATGCGATCGGTCAGATTACCCCAACCGGTAATCCTACGTTCGCGAAGTCGGGAACACGATACTAGAGGCTCGGATTCTGGAGTTTGGTTTGAAGATTGATTTTTAGCTGGTGATTTTTTCGATGGAGCTCTGCGGGGCGTGAATCGAACTGGTTCACGCCTTGCTTTTTTGTTGTGTGTCGCGTGCTCGCTGAGCACATGATTCAGTAGGATCGTTTCAAGAAAGGCGTATGACGTTGTCCTCCCCCTTGCAATCGAAGTCGAAGTTTCCGGCGCCGATCTATCGCGATACGGTGTTGGCGCAGATTTTTGCGGATGCGAAGAGATATTTTCTGGAGCCTCTGTTGGCGATTCAGTATGCGCATACGCTGATGCTGGGGCGGCAGGGCATTATGGAGCAGCGCGAGGTGGCGGCTTGTCTGCGCGCGCTGGATGGGTTGGATTTAGAGAAGATCCGCAGTGCTGTGTATGACGGTAGCTTTGAGGACCTGTTCTTTTTGATGGAGAGGGAGCTGGTGGCGGCAGTGGGGCCGGAGATTGCCGGGAAGATGCATACGGCGCGGAGCCGCAACGATATCGATCTGACGATGTACCGGATGGTGTTGCGCGAGTGGCTGGCGGCTACGATGTCGAGCCTGCTGGCGGTTCGGATGAGGCTGGTGGAGCTGGCGTGGGTGCATCGTGCGAGTTTGATGCCGGCGTATACGCATAATCAGCCGGCGCAGCCTACTACGCTGGGGCACTATCTGATGGCGATTCTGGAGTGCTTCGAGCGGGACTTTGAGCGGCTGCGCGAGGCTTCGGTGCGAGTGAACCGGTCGCCGATGGGGGCTTGCGCGATTACTACGACTGGGTTTCCGATCGATCGGGACTATGTGGCTTCGATGCTGGGGTTCGAGGGGCTGCAGGTGAACTCGTACGGCGCGATTGCGGCGGTGGATTATTTGACCGAGAGCTGTGCGGTTCTTTCAGTGGCGATGTTGAACCTGGGGCGGCTGGCGCAGGATTTTCTGCAGTGGAGCAGCGTTGAGTTTGGGTATATCCGGCTGAGCGATGGGTATGTGCAGATAAGCAGCATCATGCCTCAGAAGCGGAATCCGGTGCCGCTGGAGCATGTGCGGGTGCTGTCGAGCAAGGCGATGACGCAGGCGCAGGCGATTCTGGGGAGTCTGCACAATACTCCGTTTACGGATATCAACGACAGCGAAGATGATTTGCAGCCGATGGTCTATAACGCGTTTGAGGATGCGACGCGGAGTTTGAACCTGCTGGCAGGCGTGCTGGAGGAGATTGAGTTTTTGACGGGCCGAATGGCGGCTTGTGCGGATGCGAATTTTCTGACGGTGACGGAGCTGGCGGATACGTTGGTGCGGGAGACGGGGATGAGCTTCCGGACGGCGCATGAGATTGTGTCGGAGGCGGTGAAGGAACAGGATGGCGGGTATGATGCGGAGAAGATGGCTGCGTCAGTTGAATACATTATGGCGGCGGACCATCACGAGTTTGTGATGCCGGAGAAGGAGTTGCTGCGGCAGGTCTCTGGATGCGGCGCATTTTGTGGCGGTGCGGAAGATTGCCGGTGGACCGGCGCTGGAGGCTCTGGAGCCGGAGATTAAGCGGTCGCAAGGATTGTTGCAGACGGACGCGCAGTGGCTGAAGAAGTACATGGATGGATTTGAAGATGCCAGAGAACGAGTCCGGAGCGCGACGCGTGAGCTTCTTGAAGAAGCCGATGGCGCACGATAGTTCACAGGGTGGTGGGGAGCTAGAGCGGGGACTTTCGGCTCCGGCTGCGCTGGGCCTCAACATCATCGACATGGTGGGCGTGGGGCCGTTCGTCACGCTGCCGCTGATCGTGATCGCGATGGGTGGGCCGCAGGCGATGCTGGGGTGGGTGCTGGGCGCTGTGCTTTCGTTCTGCGACGGACTCACCTGCAGCGAGCTGGGGACGGCGTATCCCGAGGCCGGTGGCTCGTACGTCTACCTGCGCAAGCTCTACGGCGAGAATGGTCTGGGGCGCGCGCTCTCGTTTCTTTACGCGTGGCAGCTTCTCTTCAGCGCGCCGCTGTCGATTGCGTCGGGCTGCATCGGCTTCGCGCAGTATCTGTCGTACTTCTTTCCGCACTCGGGTGAGCGGCTGGTGTCGCTGAAGTTCCTGACCGTGCCGATTGTTCTGAGCGGACAAACGCTGATTGCAATGGCGCTCTGCTGCACGGCTGTTGCGGTGCTGTATCGACGGGTGAAGGCGATCGATCGAGTGGTGCGGTCGCTGGGAGTTGCAGTGATTGGTGCGCTGGTGCTTATCATTGTGACAGGCCTGACGCACTTCCATCCGAATCTGGCCTTCGATTTTCCTCCGGGCGCGTTTCATCTGGATGGCGCGTTCTTCGCCGGGCTGGGCGCGGGGATGCTGATCTCGGCCTACGATTACTGGGGCTACTACAACGTCTGCTTCATGGCCGCGGAGGTGCGCAATCCGCGCAAGACGATTCCGTTTGCGGTGCTCGGGTCGGTCACGCTGGCGGGCGTGCTTTACATAGGGATGCACATCAGCGTGTTGGGTGTGATTCCGTGGCGCGAGATGGCCTCCAGCATGGGTGGCGAGACGCGGATGTACATCATGGCGGTCTTCATGCAACGGGCCTACGGCCCGGGCGTGCTCGGCCACACTGCAGCGATGGGGATCGTGATGCTGGTGGCGCTGACGGCCGGTTCATCCGTGCTCGCGCTGCTGCTGGGTTACTCGCGGATTCCGTATGCGGCGGCGCACAGCGGAAACTTCCCGGCGGTGTTTGGCCGCGTGCATCCGAAGTACCACATCCCGCACATCTCGCTGCTCACGCTCGCGGGCGTCACGCTGGTCTGCTGCCTCTTCCGGCTGCAGGAGGTCATCACGACGCTGGTCGTGATACGGATTATGTTCCAGTTTCTGTTACAAGGATTCGGCGCGCTGCTTCCGCGCCATCGCGAGGCGCGCAAGCGCGGCGGGTTCAGGATGCCGCTCTATCCACTGCCCGTGCTGGTAGCGCTCTCGGGATTCCTGTTCATCCTGTTCTCGCGGCCGAACTTTCTGCGGGAGATGCGGACGGCTGGGGTGATCCTGGTGGCGGGAGTGGTGGTGTATGGGGTTCGGTTGTGGCGGAGTGATACCGGGTATCCCCCCTCCCCGTCGTAATTGCGCAAAGTATTCAAAGTAGGTACTTTAAGTCCGGACCTCGGTGGGCGCAGGTCCAAAAAGTCTTTATAAAGCGGGCTCCGTGGCTGCAAAGTATTCATAAATTTATGTTTATGGATTAGACTTCGGGCTGAGTTGTCAAAAACTACGATGAAGCGAACCCGCCTGGGCGGTGCTTTTGCCTGCACCTCCATTATAACAGTCGGGTATAACTTGATGTCATGGATATAATCCTTGTTTTCAATAACTTATATGATTTACCTTGACACGAAATTTGCTGGGAAATCGGGCGGGCGGTGACATACTCAGAACTCGTGAATCCTCGCAGCCAACGATGCGTAGGGTGCCCCTAAAGCTGAGTTCACCAGCGACGTGAGGTTGCCGCCAGGTCGGCTTTTTTGACGAAGATCGCAACAAGTCCTGGCGCAGTTTGAGAGTCTTGCTGACCTTGTTGGGACACCAGATGTCCCAGCGGCCCCATGGGAGCGGGACTCGATACTCTTCATCGGCGCTGTTGAGGAAAGCGGAGACATGACGCGTTTGGTTGAGCTGAGAGCCAGCAAAAGTAAATCGGAGTTGTCATCGATCTGCTGCGGGGGAAATGCTATGAAGAAGACGAGCGGCGACCCGTTGGGATATAAGGATGGGCCTGGCTGACCGCAATGTACAACGAATACTTTGGTATGGATCGATGCGTTCGTCCAATGGATTCGTCGTCGAGCTTCTGCTAATGTTTCCTTGAACAGTCGCTGGCTCTGACATCGAAGGGAGTACCCGATGGATGGCAAAAAAGGACTGAAAGAGGCACATGCGTGACCGCGCCCGTTGCGTCGAACGCGCTTAGTGTGAACGTTTTTACGGCCCCGGGAAAGGCTATGGTCGGCGAGCGGCCGAGGCCCTTCGGTGAGCCGCTGGCCTTTGATCCGGCCACGTCGACGTTGATCTTCGGCGAGTACGACGCGGTACTGGTGGACGCCATGACCACGGTGGCTGAGGCCGAGGCGCTCGCGGACTGGATTGCGCTGCACAACCGCAACCTGGAGACCATCTATATAACGCATGCGCATTTCGACCACTTCTACGGTTTGAGCGTTCTGCTCGACCGTTTTCCACGCGCTCGGGCGATTGCAACGCCCAAGGCGGTGGAGGGCATACAGATGTATTTGTCTCCCCCCGTGCAGCGGTTAGCCCGCCGAATGTTTCCTGGGCAAGTGCCTACGAAGTTGGTTGGACCGGACCCCTATGAGCAGGACACGTTCACGCTGGAAGGCCACGAATTGCGCATCATCGAGCAGGGGCGCACCGATTGTCCCGATTCGACGTCTCTCTATGTTCCATCGATCGGCCTGATCGTCGCTGGCGACGTTGTGTACAACCAATGCCGCATGTACGTCGGCGACACGACCCCCGAGAGCCGAAAGAATTGGATTGCGGCGCTGGACCGGTTAGCGGCGTTGAACCCGGCGATTGTTGTGGCCGGTCACAAGAAGACTGGCGCGCCCGACTCTCCCTCGGCGATCCAAGACACCAAGCGTTACCTGCAAGATTTTGATCGACTACAGAAGACCGCGACGTCCGACCAGGAGCTGTTCGATCAGATGACGGCGCTATACCCGGATTGGGTAGCGAATCAGTCGTGGTTGATGTTCGGATTCCCCGGGGCATAATTCATATCAAGCGCGACGGCCTGCGCTTGCGCGTCCCGTCTGTCCCAAGTCTTAGTTCCGATTTCAAAAAGGAGAACAAAATGGCAACAAAAGGAAAAATCCTGGCATTGATCTCGAGCGGTCGCGGTTTGCCCTTGAAGGATGGCAAGATTTATACCGGCGCCGGCTACTACCTCAACGAAGTGACGGTTCCGGTTCGCGCCCTGATGAAGGAGGGCTACGAAATCACCTTCGCCAACCCCACCGGCAATACGCCGCAGGTGGATGTCCATTCCGAGGTCGTCGGCTTTTTCGGCGGGGACGCGGCCAAGCTGCAGGACTACCTGCTATTCCGCGACGGCTTGCTTGGGCTCAGAGATCCAGTTCGCATCAGGGATGTCATCGCGTCGGGCCTGGATCAATATGACGCTGTTTTCGTTCCGGGCGGCCATGGCCCGATGATCGATCTTCTGGATGATCCCAATGCCGGCATCGTGCTGAGACACTTTCACGATACGTCCAAGCCTACGGCTGTGCTCTGCCATGGCCCGATTTCACTGCTCTCGGCTCTTCCGAATTCGTGGGAGTTCGTCGCAGCGCTGGCAGCGGGCGATGTCGCCGGAGCGCACGCCAAGGCTCAAGGCTGGATCTATGCCGGATATAAGATGACTATCTTTGCGACGGCGGAAGAACAGCAGCGGGAGCCGCTTGAGATTGGCGGCAAGGTTCTGTTTTACCCGGACTTCGCCTTGCGTACGGCGGGCGGCGACGTTAGTGTGGTCGCTCCATGGGGGAGCTACGCCCTTCAAGATCGCGAGTTGATCTCAGGTCAGAACCCGTTCTCTGATGAAGCGGTTCTGAAACTTCTTTTGCCAGCACTCGATGCGAAGAAGAAGTCGGTTTCGGCGGCATAAGAATCGGAGACGCCCTGAAAGAGCTAATCAGGCAAGTGTGGGCCACGCGCCCAGATGAGCACCATACCGGAATTGGAGTTGTCAATGAGCGTACAAATCGATCAGAAGAGCTATGAGATGCCCCCGAAGGAAGGGATGAGCATCGCGCATTTTCTAACCGTGGGCGACATCAACCGATCGCTCGATTACTACGAGAAGGTCTTCGGCGCGCGCATTCTGAGCAGAGGCGACGGCAACGCGCCTGGGTACCTTCAGCTTGCGAATATCTGGATGATCCTGAACGTTGGAGGCGGGCCGACCCCTGACAAGCCGACGGTATCGCTCAGCGTCCCCGACCCGAATCACATCAACAGCTTTATGAATTTCCGCGTTGCGGATATTCAAGCGTGCTATGAGCTATGGAAGAGTCGAGGAGCGGAGTTCATCACGGCGCCTATCCCCAAGTACGGCGAGATCCGCTGCTACATCCGCGATCCTGACGGCTATATTATCGAGGTCGGACAGAGCACAGACCAGACGTACGGTTGACGCTCGGACCGGAAAAGCATTCTCATGGTTCCCGGCGAGTTGTTGACCACTCGTCAGTTATATAGAGGTGAACGCTTTCTGGTTCGCTACCGGCAAACGCGTCTGCGTTTGCCACCGACCGCGTGGTGATCCAACCGGTATTCAAACTGATTCCTGTACCTACTAGATGTAACGCTTTACATCGTCGGGATTTTGTCGTCTAGTGGGTAGGGCTTTTAAGTGCAGGTTGATTTGATCGGAGATGGACTTTTATGTTGCGACGGGACTTTATCAAGACTTCGGGGGCGGTGGTTGCGGGTACGGCGTTGCCGGGTGTGGCGTTTGGTGCGGAGCCGGTGGCGGCGGGGCGGGTGATTCTGCCGATCAATCGGGGGTGGCGGTACTCGCCGACGAAGGTGGCTGGGGCGGAGGCGGTGAAGTTCGATGACTCGAAGTTTGAGCGCGTGGTGATTCCGCATACGAATGTGAAGTTGCCGTGGCATAACTTCGATGATGCGACGTATGAGTTTGTGTCGACGTATCGGCGGCGGTTTAGGTATCCGGCTGCGGCTAAGGGTAAGAGGGTGTTTGTGGACTTTGAAGGCGCGATGACGGCTTCGACGGTTTGGATCAATGGGGTTGCGCTGGGGGAGTATAAGGGCGGGTTTACGCCGTTCTCGTTTGAGCTGACGCCGCACTCTGCAGGATGGCGAGAATGTGCTGGTGGTGCAGGTGGATTCGACGGAGCGGGAGGATATTCCTCCGTTTGGGCATGAGATTGACTACCTGACGTTTGGTGGGATCTATCGCGAGGTTTCGCTGCGGGTTGTGCCGCAGGTTTATCTGGATAACGTGTTTGCTCGGCCGATGAATGTGTTGAGTGGTGCGCCGACGGTGGAGGTGGATTGCTTTCTGGCTGGGAAGGCTGATGGGGCTTTGTCGCTGGAGGTGGAGTTGCGGGATGGTGAGCGGGTGGTGGCTAAGGGGAGTCAGGCGGTGACGCTTTCGGGTGCTCCGGATCCTAATGCTTCGGCGAATCCGGTGACGAGTGCTCCGGTGTATGCGAGTACGCAGACGGTGACTGATCCTGCGCGGCATACGGTGGGGCTGGCGAACTCTTGGGGCTGTGCAGCTTTGGGATTTGGATAGGCCGAAGCTTTATAGCGTGCATGTGCGGCTGCTGGTGGATGGGAAGGTGGTGGATGAGGACTCGCGGCGGATCGGGTTCCGTGAGGCGGTGTTTACGGATCAGGGGTTCTCGCTGAATGGGAAGGTGGTGAAGTTGCGTGGGCTGGATCGGCATCAGACGTTCCCGTTTGTGGGACAGGCGATGCCGGGGCGTGTGCAGCGGAAGGATGCGGAGATATTGCGGAAGGGCGTGCACTGCAATATCGTGCGGACTTCGCACTATCCGCAGTCACGGCACTTTCTGGATGCTTGCGATGAGTATGGGTTGCTGGTGCTGGAGGAGATTCCGGGTTGGCAGCACATTGGGCCTGAGCCTTGGAAGCAGATCTCTATCGACAATGTTGGGCGGATGATTCGGCGGGACTGGAACCATCCTTCGGTGGTGCTTTGGGGCGTGAGGATCAATGAGTCTCCGGATGACCATAGCTTCTATACGCGGACGAATGCGCTGGCTCATGCGCTGGATACGACGCGGCAGACTTGCGGGATACGGACGTTTCAGCAGTCGGAGTTTCTGGAAGATGTGTTTACGATGAACGACTTTGGCTTTCCGCTGAAGAAGCCGGTTCATGGGAAGTATCTGAATACCGAGTTTGTTGGACATACTTATCCGACCAAGACTACGGATGATGATGAGCGGCAGCGCGAGCATACGCTGCGTCATGCGCGGATTCATAACCAGCTTGCTTCGGATCCTCAGTATGCGGGAGGGCTTGGATGGTGCGCGTTTGACTACAACACTCACTCGAACTTTGGTTCGGGTGATCGCATCTGTCCGCATGGCGTGATTGATATCTTCCGTGAGCCTAAGCCTGCTGCGGGGTTCTACAAGTCTCAGTGCGATCCGGCTGAGGAGGTTGTGCTGGAACCTGCGTTTCACTGGGCTCGTAGCGATGAGTCGACGGACTTCACTCCGGTTGTGGTTTGTTCGAACTGCGAGCATTTGAAGTTCTATATGCGGGAGAAGAGTCTGGCTAGCAATCCTTGGGTTTTGGTGGCTGAGGTTGATCCGGATCGGGTTCAGTTTGATCATTTGAAGTATGCTCCGTTCGTGGTTCCGATGAATCAGTTGCATCGTCAGCAGTTCAAGTTTCCGTGGGGCGATTTGAAGATTGAGGGTTATATCGGTGGGAAGGTGGCGATCTCGAAGTCGTTTTCGGGGCTTGGGGCTGATCAGAAGTTTTCGTTGGTTGCGGATGATGCCACCCTGGCTGCGGATGGTGCGGATTGTACGCGGGTGGTGTTGCGGGTTACGGATGAGTTTGGGGCGTTGCGGACTTATGCGGGTGATCCGGTGGTGCTTTCGCTTGAGGGGCCGGCGGATTTGATTGGGGATAATCCGTTTGGGTTGATTGGCGGGACGGGTGCGGTTTGGGTTCGGGCTAAGGAGCAGGCTGGTAAGGTTCGGCTGACTGCGAAGCATCCTCGGCTGGGGTCGCAGACGGTGGAGATTGCTTTGACTGCGGTGCCGGCGGAGAGCGTTTGAGGACGGTTGTTGGTTGCTAGTTGTTGGTTGTTGGTGGGCGGACTGGGGCGGTTGATTTGCGGAGGATGAGTTCCGGGGTGATGGGGTGGGCTTCGCCGTTGGCGGGCTTTTTTCCGTTCGGGCCTTGGGCGTTGAGGAGGGCGCGGAAGGCGGCGTTTGCGATTTCGGCGCGAGGGAGGCTGAGGGTGGTGAGGGGCGGCATGGTGTAGGCGCTGAGTTGGATGTTGTCGAAGCCGATGACGGAGATGTCGCGGGGGACGCGGAGGCCGAACTCGTTGATTGCGCCCATGGCGCCGATGGCGGTGAGGTCGTTAGAGGCGAAGACGGCGGTGGGGCGGGCTCCGGACTCGAGGATGCGCTGCATGGCGGCGTGGCCGCCGTCTACGCGGTGATTGCCTTCCTGGATGAGAGCGGGGCTTTTGGTAAGGTGCTGCTGCGCGGAGCTTCTCTGGAAGGCCTGGAAGCGGGTGCGTGCGGAGGCGAGCGAGAGCGGGCCGCTGATGAAGGCGATGCTGCGATGGCCGAGGGAGGTGAGGTGCTCGATGGCGTCGTCGACTCCGGACTGGTAGTCGATCTTGACGCAGCTTACGCCGGGTGCTGGGGTTCCGGTGTCGAGGAAGACGAGGGGGATGTTTCTGCGGCCGAAGACTTCGAGGAGGGAGTCGTCCATCTCGGAGGTCATGATGGCTACGCCGTCGACTTTGCGCTCGAGCATGCGGGTGACGCAGAGCTTCATGCGCTCGGAGTCGTAGTTGGTGTTGGCGATGAGGACTTCTTTGCCGTGGACTACGGCGATGTCTTCGAAGGCCTTTACGAGCTCGGGGAAGAAGGGGTTGGTGATGTCGGAGATGATGAGGCCGTAGAGGCTGGAGCGTCCGGAGCCGAGGGCGCGGGCGTTGGTGTTGGGGTAGAAGTTGAGGGCCTGGATGGCGCGACGGACTCGCTCGGCGGTGCGAGGGCTGACCTTGGCCGATCCGTTCATGGTGCGGGAGACGGTGGCGGTGGAGACGTTGGCGCGTTTTGCGACTGCCTTGATGTTCATGGTGTTAGGGCTGGGTAAGTTTACCCCGGAAACTTTGGTTGACGATTTTGTTTGCATTGTGACCTCCTTTCTGAGGTTTTGGGTACCCCCCCCTGGGGGTTGGTGGTTAAAAGTCCAATGATTGCAATAGATAGCAAAATTGGCCTCGCTAAATATGTGCAACCATGGGGCTTACGGCTAAATTCGTGCCAGCAAACGACTTACTGGCGGTGAGTTGTGCGTGAGACGGAAAAAGCCCCGGCGGTTGCCGGGGCTTTCTTGATCTCTGGTTTAATTATAGAGGATTGACCATAACTAAAAACCACTTTTGGGAAAGTTTTATCTTGTTGATATGGTTATGGTTATTTGGTTTTGGTGGTGTTTGGGGGCTTGACATGCGATTTTGCTGAGTAAAAGCGTGAAAAATAGTTTGGAGGTGAGGATTCTCCTGTAATGACGAGGGTTTGGCAGGACGGACGCGGAGAGCGCGGGGAACGTTGAAAAGGGCAAACCGGTGGGGAGGGTTATCGGTTCCCACCCAGATTTGGGGTGAGTGGAGGAAGGCGGTCGTGCTTCGCACGATGCCCACCTTAGCGACGATGAAGCTGTCGCGAAGATGGGGCACCCGGCTTTGGTGGCGCTTCCGCCTACATTTCAAAATCGAGATATGGGGCACCCGGTTGGGTTTGCTCGAATCAGTTGGGCTGGCTGCCGTTGTTCGTATCGTTAAGTGCGTTCTGGGTCGATTTGATTTCGACGGGCATCTTGAGTTCGGTGAAGAGAGAGAGAGCCTGCCGCAGCTTCTCTTGTTCGGTTTTGCTGTCTTTCTGTTCTCGTGCCAGTAGCCCCCATTCAAGGTAACAATGAGCCAGGCCGATCTTATTGCGTATCTTCAGGCAGATGGCTTCCTGCTTCTTATGCAGAGCCATGGCGTCGTCCAGGCGTCCCCAAATTCGCAGGATGATCGCCTGATTCCCATAGCTCTCCTGCAAGGATTCCTGATTACCCAGTTCGAGGCAGATAGTTTCCTCCTTCTTATGGAGAACCATGGCGTCCTCTAACCGCCCCCAACTGCGTAGGATGACTGCCTGATTCCCGTAGCTCAGTTGCAAGGAGTTTTGGTCATCCAGTTTCCGAGCGATGGCTTCTTGTTTCTGGAAGAGAGCCATGGAGTCGTCCAGCCGCTTCGACTCTCTAAGGATGATTGCCTGATTCCCGTAGCTCATCTGCAAGGAGTTCTGGTCATCCAGTTTCAGGCAAATGTCTTCTTGCTTCTTTAAGGAGAGCCATGGCGTCGTCCAGCCGTCCCCAAACCTTCAGGATGTAGGCCTTGTTCGCGTAATTCCCCTGTAAGGCGTACTGATTACCCAGTTCCAGGCAGATGGCTTCCTGCTTTTGATACAAGCTCATCGCGTCGTCCAGCTGCCCCCAAGCCTCAAGGATGGGTGCCTGATTCCCGTACCATTCCTGCAGCGCGTTCCTATCCTCCCGGTCGTTGGCTTCGTCCTCCATCCGTACGCAGATATCGTGAGCTTCTGGCAGGCGTCCGAGCCGGAAGGTAAGAGAAAAACCCTCAAATGCCAGGGTTCGGGCCAGGAACCACGCATCATCATCATCTGTTGGTTGAGCCAGCGACCAGTTGAAGGCTACCTGCCAATCGGCCATATCCTCTTCGCATTCATGCCAGGCCGTCTCCCAGTCGTTGAACTCCTGCTCAACGAGTTCCACGTGTCTTTGCCGGAACAGCTCGTTTGATCCGGAGGCTTCGCGCACCAGTGCGTGGATTCTGTAGCGTCGTTTGGAGCGGTCCAGTTCTTCGACGAGTGAACGTGATCGCAGTTCCTGAAGAGCGTCGAGCGAGGTGGCTTCATCGAGTTCGGCCACTTCTGCTGCAAGGCCCAGACGAAAGCCTTCGGGGGCGCAGACTGCCATTGCGGCCAGCAAGGTTTGAGCCTCTTCAGAGACGGCTTCGACCGCCTTGTTGAGCAGTGCGAAGGCATCTGCCGGTAGATCTTTCGCCATCCCTGCGATGGTGTAGTGGACGTCTTCGCGGATGAGGCTGGCAGCTACGGCGATGCCGATGGGAAGGAATCCGAGGCGCTGGAAGAGCGCGCGTGCATCGTCTGCGTGGCGATCCACCTCTTCTGGGCCGATCTCTGTGCGAAAGAGTTCGAAGCATTGTTCTTCAGTGAACAGGGGGAGTTGCAGCGGTTGATGCTGGCGCAGGAAGGGGAGGGTATTGAGACGCGTGGTGATGAGTACTGATGCGAGTCCCCCGGGAATGAGGCGTGCCGGTGCATCATCCTCTACGTTGTCCAGGATGAGGAGGCAACGCTTGCGTGCGCAGTGGCCGTTTAGCTCATGGAGGGTGGAGTCCAGCTCGCCCTCGAGTTTCAGGCCTAGCTGCCAGGCGAGTTCGCCAGCCATCTGGGCGATGGTGCGTCCCTGGCAGGGAATCCAGTGAACTGCCTCGTAGTTGCGCTGATGGCGGTGGGCGTACTCGAGCGCGAGAGTGGTCTTTCCGCGACCGGCGAGGCCGGAGATGTAGGCCATCGATCCGGGGTCTTTCAGGCGACGCTGGAGATCTTCGATCTCCGGCTGGCGGCCGATGAAGAGCGGTGAGCGCTGGGGTAAGTGTATGAGCGGAGCTACCGGTGGGCGCAGGCCGAGGAGCCAGGTCTTGATCTGCCGGAAGCCTTCAGGCTGGTTGGTTCTGAGGTCGAAGTATTTTTTGTTGCGTAGCAGGCGGGGGATGGTGCAATCGCGGTAGAGGACGCCGGCGAGCTTTGTGGTTTGAGTGTTTACGTGCTCCCAGTAGGCGTCGGTCCACTCTTCCTTGACCCAGTTCGAGTCGACTGAGTCGGGAGAGAGAATCAGCAGGACTACATCAGCGTCCAGGCCTTCTCCGATTTTGGTGACGATGTTTGCGCCGTAGTCTATCTCGCGTTCGTCGAGCCAGACTTTGAGTTCGCCGCCGGCTTCGAGAGCGTCGGCGAGATCGCGGACAAAGGGTTTGTCCTTGCTCGAGTGTGAGAGAAAGACGCTGACCATGATCGAGGCACCACAAGAGAATTGATTTTAGTCCGTGATGAGCGTGGTGCGGTCGAGATCGATCAACGCGGGTCGGGGAGGCCGAGGTCGGCGAGTTGTTTGATTGAGTAGGTGCCGGGCAGGTCGGCGCGGGCTCCGGAGTGGAGCTTGCTGACGATTCCATAGCGCATGCCGCTGCTTTCGAGGACGTGGAGTTTTTTGTCGAGCAGGGCGGCAGCGAGGCGCCACTCTTTGTGGGTGCCGTTGCTGCTGTCGGCGGTGAAGCGGACGTAGTCGAGTTTGCCGGCGGGGCCCCGGTGTCGTGCAGGACGGGGTTTGCTCGAATGGTGAATGTCTCGCCGGGAGGATTTGTTATCCATCCGGGAAGGTTATCATCCGGCGCGATTGGCGGAGGATCGATGGCGATGAAAAATCAGGCGACTTGCTGGCGGGGGCCGATTAATTGGAGGAGGGTGAGCTGTTGCATGTCGAGCGCGACCTCTTCGCAGCAGGCGGGCGTGTCCGGGGAGGTGACGGCGACCATGGTGGCGAAGACGAGGCGGGCGTACTCGTCGGGGGCGAGGTTGGCGCGGTCGATGAGGCGGAGGAAGGCTTCGTCGTTTCTGTAGAGAGTGGTGATGGGCGGGGCGGATGAGCCGATGGGTTGAGCGGTGACTCGAAACTGTCCGAAGGGAGGCTTGGTGATGGCGAGTTGATATCTCATGGAGCTAGTCCCGACAAGCTTGGACGCAAGGATAAGCCTGCGGGTGGTGTGGAAAATAGGTGCGGATTGTGGTATTCCGGAAGGCCTTTGGATGTGGGGAGTTACGTGAGAGTGCGTTGGAGCAAGTACAAGACAATTCCGCAGATTCCTTTTGCGCTGAGGCCATTTGGCTTTATTCTCCAGTCACACATGTTGAGATATTTTTGCTGTCTTCTTCTGCTGTTCTCGTCTGTTGCTGTGTCTGCTGACTCGGGGCCTCACTGGGTCGAGGTGCGTAGTCCGAACTTTAAGGTGCTGACGAACGCCGGCGAAAAAGATGGACGGCGGGTTGCTTCGCAGTTCGAACGGATGCGTACGGTGTTCCATATCCTGATGCCGTCGGCGAGCGACGATGCGGCGGCGCCGATCACTGTGTTGCGCTGAAGGACAAGACGAGCTTTCGCACGCTGGAGCCGGAGGCGTATCTGGCGAAGGGCACGCTTGATCTCAGCGGGCTTTTTGTGCGGGCTCCGGATAAGAACTATGTGTTGCTGCGGCTCGATACGGAGGGTGAGCATCCGTACTCGATCGTGTACCACGAGTACACGCATTACATGCTGCGTAAGTCCGAGAACTGGATACCGGTGTGGTTGAACGAAGGGCTGGCGGAGTTTTATCAGAACACGGATTTGACGAGCAAGGACGTGGACCTGGGGCAGCCGAGCGCGAACGATATTTTGTATCTGCGGCAGCAGAGTTTATTGCCGCTTACGACTCTGCTGAAGGTGGATCATAATTCGCCTTATTATCACGAGGAGAATAAGGGCTCGGTGTTTTATGCGGAGTCGTGGGCGCTGGTGCACTATATCGAGATTACGGACTTTGAGAATAAGACGCATCGGCTGCAGGACTATATGCGTTTGCTGACGCAGCATGAGGACTCTGTGACGGCGGCGCAGCATGCGTTCGGGGATCTGACGAAGCTGGAGCAGGCGCTGGACTCGTATATTTCGGGAGGGAATTTTAAGCAGTTCAGACTGCTTACGCCGGTGCCGTTTGCGGAGGCGTCGTTTGAGATGCGTCCGGTGACTGCGGCGCAGGCGGATGCTGTTCGCGCTGATGTGCTGCTGTATGTGCGCGGGCCTAAGGAGGCGGAGGCGCTGCTGCAATCGGTGCTGGAGGCGGATCCGAAGAATGCGATGGCGCACGAGACGATGGGCGGAGTAAAGCTTCGTGAGAACGATATTGCTGCGGCGAAGAAGTGGTACGGGGAGGCGGTGCAGCTGGATTCGCAGAGCTATCTGGCACAGTACAACTTCGCCGTGATGTCGCTGCGGGACGGGGACAGAGGTGAGGACGCGGCGATCGAGCAGAGCCTGCAGGCTGCGATCAAGCTGAACCCGAAGTTTGCGCCGGCTTATGATTCGCTTGCGCAGTTTTATGGGATGCGTCACGAGAAGCTGGTGGAGGCACACGATTTGAACAACGTTGCCGTGGGGCTGGAGCCGCAGAACCTTCAGTACCGGCTGAACGCGGCGAGGGTGCTCGAGGAGAATGAGCAGTTCGGCGACGCAATCAGTGTGCTGAAGGCGGCCAGGCCGATGGCGAAGACGCTGGCGGAGACTGACTCGGTTGAAAGACAGATCGAATGGGTTGAGGGACGGCAGGCTGAGGCGGAACTTATGGAGAAGCGACGCAGCGAGAGGGCTGCCGCAGAGTCGGTGAAGATTGCGGAGGTAGTGGAACCGGTGCGGGAGGAAGAGCCGGCTCTTCCTGCAGGTGCTCCGGGGCCGCGCCATATTGTGTCGGGTGTTCTGCGTGGGGTTACGTGCTCCGATCCGGCTGTTTTGAGGGTGACGCTTGACCAGGCGGGTAAACCGATCTCGCTGTATGCGAATAACTACTACAAGATTGTGTTTACGACGGGGAACTACACAAACCAGCGAGGAGCTGCATCCCTGCAAGGATATTGAGGGGATGAAGGCTCGGGTGGTGTATGGCGAGGTGAAGGATGCGCGGGTTTCGGGGCAGATACTTTCGATTCAGC
The DNA here is from genome assembly GCA_963744125.1 of uncultured Acidobacteriaceae bacterium. Taxonomy (GTDB): domain Bacteria; phylum Acidobacteriota; class Terriglobia; order Terriglobales; family Acidobacteriaceae; genus Edaphobacter. The sequence continues at coordinate 894,836 of CAVUSG010000001.1, forward strand.
TGAGCAAGTAGGATTTGCGATAGGCTGACGGTATGGGATTGCCGCGGATACTGTTGAGCTGGAGCGGTGGGAAGGACAGTGCGTGGGCGCTGGAGGTGCTGCGGCAGCGCGGTGAGTATGAGGTTGTGGGGTTGCTGACGACGATCAATGAGAAGTTTCGGCGGGTGGCGATCCATGGGTATCGTGAGGCTCTGCTGGATGAGCAGGCGGAGGCGGCGGGGCTTCCGGTGTGGAAGGTGGATCTGCCGTTTCCGTGTACGAATGCGGAGTATGAGGCGCGGATGGCGGCGGTGTGTGCGCGGGCGGTGAGTGAGGGGATTGCGGGGATTGCGTTTGGGGATTTGTTTTTGGAGGACATTCGGGCGTACAGGCTGGAGAAGCTGGCGGGGACGGGGTTGGAGGCGATCTTTCCGGTGTGGGGGATTCCTACGGAGGAGCTGGCGGAGACGATGGTTGCGGGTGGGCTGCGGGCTTATCTGACTTGTGTCGATCCGCGGGTGCTGGGGCGGGAGTTTGCGGGGCGGGTGTTTGATGCGGCGTTGCTGAAGGAGCTACCTGCGGGTATTGACCGTTGCGGGGAGCGTGGCGAGTTCCATACGTTTGCGTGTGCGGGACCGATGTTCTCGCGTAGCATTTCAGTAATGGCTGGTGAGGTTGTGGAGCGGGATGGTTTTGTGTATGCCGATCTGTTGCCTGTGGCGAGATGAGTTTGCGTATGAGTAGACGCTGGTGGTTGCGGGCTGCTGTGGTGTGGGTGATGGTGGGCGTGTGTGTGTTGCTGCAGGGGCAGACGCTGGCTCAGCCGGGGTGGCGGGGTTCGGGGATGACGGTGAGTGTGTGGTGGAAGCATGCGGTGGTGTATGCGGTGGATCTGCACACGGGCGATGGGCTGAAGGGTGTGGTGGAGCGGATGGATGCGATGCAGGCGCTGGGTGTGGATGCGGTGTTGCTGAGCGGGTTGCAGAGTGGGACGGATGCGGGGATCGATCCGGCGGCGGGGACGATGGATGACTTCGATGCGGTGCTGCGCGAGGCGAGCAGCCGCAGTCTGCGGGTGCTGGTGGAGTTGAAGCCGAAGACGGCGAGTGTGGATGTTTCGGGTGTGGCGCGGTTCTGGTTGAGCCGCGGGGTGGCGGGGTTTCGGCTGGTGAGCGCGGAGGGGGATGACGGGACGCAGATGCGGCAGCTTCGCGCGGCGGCGAAGAGTTATGTGGGCGAGCGCGTGATGATCGGCGATGCTGCGCAGGTGAATGTGGCTGCGGCGAAGGGGCGCGCGTACGATGGGCCGCAGCTGGTGGTGGATGCTTCGATTGCGGTGGCTCCGCTGGATGTGGCGGCGATACGGAAGGCGATTGAGAAGAATGATGCGATGAGCAAGGCGGGCGTGGGGGTTCCGATGCTGGCTACGGCGGAGGGTGCGGGTGGCGGGCCGGAGCTTGGGGAAGGTGGTGGCTACGCTGCTGCTGAGTTCGCGGGGCGGCACGATGATTCGCGAGGGGCAGGAGGGTACGGGCGACGGGCGAGGATTCGCTGGCGGGGTGGTACAGGAAGGTGAGCGCGCTGGCGCGTGGCAATGAGGCAGTGAAGACGGGTACGAATGAGATGTTGAATCTCGACGACCAGAATGCGGTGGCTTGGGTGAGGCGGCCGTCGGCGGTTTCGTACAAGAATCCGGCGGTGGTGTTTGTGTGCAATATGACGGATAAGCCGGTGACGCTGTCGTTGACGGCGGAGATGGCGAAGTTGAAGTTGAAGGGGACTTTTTTGCGGAAGCTGTTGCGGTCGGATGATGGGATGGGGGCGCAGAGTTTGGGGTCGGTGAAGTTGGGGCCTTATGGGGTTTATGTGGGGGAGTTGCAGTATTAGTGGAGCGGTTATTTTGGGTAGTGCGGATAAGAGAGCATACCCCAGGGGCTAAAGCCCGGTTTGTTGGCTGACCTATGCAGACCCAAGGAGACCCCAAGCTAAAGCATGGGGCTACCAGCCTTGGGCTACCTAGAAGCAAGAGCAAAGACAAGACATCATCGCGACAGAACGGTTTGGTAGGCGGCGTAGACGCGATGGAAGACTGCGTCCCAGTTGCAGGTGAGGGCGTGGGTGCGGGCGTTTTCGCGCATGCGGGCTAATAGGGGGCGGTTGTTGGCGAGGGTGGCGATGGCGTTGGCGAAGTTTTCGTCGGGGACGATGAAGCCGGTGGCGCCGTCTTCGACGATGTACTTTGGGCCTCCGTCGGGGGTGACGATGGCGGGGACTGCGCTGGCGAGGGCTTCGAGGACTACGTTGCCGAAGGTGTCGGTGTGGGAGGGGAAGACGAGGAGGTCCATGTTGGCGTAGGCGGTGGCGAGGGTTTCGCCGCGGAGGACTCCGGCGAAGGTGGCTTTGGAGGTGGGGAAGGTGGCGCGGAGGGAGGCTTCTTCGCTGCCATGGCCGATGATGAGGAAGTGGATGTCGTGGCCGAGCGCGGTGAGCTGCTGCTCGATGATGGGGCAGGAGTGCTACGTTTTTTTCGATGGAGAGTCGGCCTACGTAGCCGAGGACTAGTTTGTTTTCGATGGGGCGTGTGCGGCGGGTGGGGTTGAAGAGGTTGGTGTCTACGCCGCGCTGCATGAGGTGGCAGGGTGTGCCGGTGGCGGCTTCGAGCTGGGCGCAGAGTTCGCGGTTGGGGGCGAAGAGGATTTGGGCTTTGCGGTAGAGCCAGGAGATGGCGGAGAGGGTGAAGGCTTCGACGCCGGCTTCGGTGCTGGATGCGTGAGTGGGCGGAAGATGTGAGGTGAGCCAGTTGAGGCGGCGCGCGGCGTACTCATGGACGTTGGTGTGCCATGAGGCGGCGAGGGGGATTTCGAGTTCGCGGGCGAACCATGCTCCGAGGAGGCCGAGCTCGCTGGGGCCGGTGATGTGGATGATGTCGGGGCGGAAGCGGGAGAGATCGCGCTCGACGCGGATGATGTGGCGGAGGAAGAGCGGGTCAAAGGCGAGATCTTTTTCGATGCCGACGGAGGCGAAGCTGCGGGGGAGCTCGAGAGTCTGGGAGTGGCCGGATTGATTGGGCGGTGAGGGGGTTGGGCCGGCGCGGACGCAGAGGAAGGGGAGTTGATGGCGCTGGGCGTAGGCGGCGAAGTTGCGGCTGGTGTGCGCTACTCCGTTGACTTCATGGAAGGAGTCGGGGAAGTAGGCTACGCGCGGCGGCATTGGATTACTTTACTTGAGTGTAATTTGACGGTCGCGCCTGGATCGTCCGTGCTGCGCATTATTCATCTTCCTTTCAACTGGCGTAAACAATTGGAGCCCTGCGGCGGCCCAATAATGGGGAGGCACAAACACTTTATGACCTGAGGGATTTCTGACCATGATTCGGAAACTTGATGTTGCGTCGAAACTTGCGGCTCTCTCGCTGACGTCTTCTCTTAGTTCTTAGCGGTTGCAGCACGAGCAGCAGCCAGCCGGCGTCGACGGCGCCTCCGCCGGTGGTAATTACTCCTACGACGGCTTCTGCGGCGATCAAGCATGTGGTGGTTATTTTTGGGGAGAATATTTCGTTCGATCACTACTTTGGGACTTATCCGAATGCGCTGAATCTTCCGGGTGAGACGAAGTTTACGGCGGCGACGGGCACGCCGACCACGGCGAATAACTACATCAGCAATCCCGGGCTGCTGACGAATAATCCGAATTTGAGCGTGGCGAATGTGGTGGGCGGCGTGGTCGTTGGGTCGAATCCGTTTCGTCTTGCTCCGGCGCAGGCGCTGACGGCGGACCAGGACCACGGCTATACGGATGAGCAGACGGCGTTTGATGGCGGGAAGATGGATCTAGTTTCCGCTGTCGGTGGGTACGGCGGATTCGGCTTCGCAGGGAACGGGCACCGGTGCTCCGGTGATGGCGACGACCAAGGCGCTGACGATGGGCTACTACGACGGCAATACTGCGACTGCGATGTGGAATCTGGCGCAGCATTATGCGTTGAACGATCACTCGTTCGGGACGAACTTTGGTCCTTCTACGCAGGGCGCGCTGAATCTTGTGTCGGGCCAGATCAATGGCGTGGTTGCTGCGAATTCGCTGGGGCTTGGGTCTTCGGCGGTGGATGATGGGACTGGCAGCGGCGGTTCAGACGCTGGTCAGCGACTCCGATCCCTTTGGCGATGTTTGCTCTTCGACCAGCAAGTACGCACAGATGTCGGGCAAGAATGTCGGCGATCTGCTGAATGCGGCGAAGATTACGTGGGGCTGGTTCCAGGGCGGCTTCGACCTGACGGTTACCAATGCGAATGGCACGACGGGCTGCAAGCGGTCGACGTGTGTCGGCGATTACGGGCACGCAGGCTGACTATGTGCAGCATCACGAGCCGTTCCAGTTCTACGCGAGCACGGCGAATCCGAACCACAACCGTCCGACTTCGGTGGCTGCGATTGGGACGACGGATGCGGCGAATCATCAGTACGACACGCATGACTTTACGGACGCGCTGGCGGCGGGGAATATGGCTACGGTGAGCTTCCTGAAGGCTCCTGCGTATCAGAATGGGCACGCTGGGAACTCGGACCCGATCGATGAGGGGACGTTTGTGGCAACGATGGTGAATGCTATCGAGAAGTCGTCGTTCTGGTCGAGCACGGTGATCATCCTGGCGTATGACGACTCGGATGGCTGGTACGATCACGCGAATAACCTGGTGAACGGGTCTGCGACGACTGCGGATACGATCAACGGCGCGGGCGTTTGCATCAGCACGACGGCTGCTGCGGCTGCGTTGCCGGCGGTGTCGGGTACGGGTGCATGCTCAGGGGCGCTGCGGGTATGGGCCGCGGCTTCCGTTGATGGTGATCTCGCCGTGGGCGAAGAAGAACTATATCGATTCGACGGTGACGGACCAGAGCTCGATTCTGCGGTTTATCGAGGACACGTTCCTGAGCAGCGCGCGGATTGGCGGCGGGTCGTTCGATACGATTGCGGGGCCGCTGACGAACATGTTTGATTTCAGCAATGGTGGCGGCTCCGCCGAATCCTAATGTCGTGCAGCTGAATCCGACTACGGGCGTGGTTACGAGCGGCAACTAGCGGCTGTTCACGTGGCTTTCATAGTTCGGACGTAGCTTAGATAGCACGCATCTTGTACCGGGAAACCCTGCGAGGTGCGTGCTATTTTGTTGCGCCCTCCGGAGTTTCCTGTTGCGTTCCTCTCGTCGTAGTTTTTTGCAGCAGGCTTCTGCGGCTGCGATGCTTGGCTCTGCTCAGTGTTTGCTGGGGCAGGTTGCGATGCCTCATATGCAGGATCCGAAGCAGATGCCAAAGGCTCCGGAGCCTACTCCTCCGCGGGTGGGGCCGCCGATGTTTCATACGCTGGGGCTGGCGCCGTTTGTGGATGCGCTGCCGCTGCCGGAGATGGCGCGGCCGGTTGTGCGTAGGGGCGGCGGTCGCATTGACGGTGAGCATGCAGGAGACGCATACGAAGTTTCATCGCGATGTTCCGATGACGCGGGTTTGGAGCTATGGAGCGGGTGGGCTTGGGCCGCTGATTGAGGCGCGGAGTGGGGAGCCGCTGGAGATTACGTGGGTGAATAATCTTCCGGCGAAGCATTTTCTGCCGGTGGATTATTCGCTGCATGGGTGTGGGAGGGATCTGCCGGAGGTGCGTACGGTGGCGCATCTGCATGGGGCGCGGGTGCCTTCGAAGGATGATGGGTATCCGGAGGACTGGTTTGCGGTGGGTGGGTGGCGGACTTGCCGTTATCCGTTGGAGCAGGAGGCGGCGACGCTGTGGTATCACGATCATGCGATGGGGCTGAATCGGCTGAATACTTATGCGGGGCTGTTTGGGATGTTTCTGCTGCGGGATAAGTTTGAGGATTCGCTGGGGCTGCCTGCGGGGAAGTATGAAGTGCCGTTGATGTTCTATGACCGCGACTTCACGGATAAGGGGCAGCTGCTGCTATGAGGCTTCGGGTGATCCGGAGCATCCGTGGATTCCGGAGTGGAGTGCGGATGGGCTGGTGGTCAATGGGAAGATACGGCCTTACTTCGAGGTTGAGCCGCGGGCTTATCGGTTTCGCATGGTGAATGTGGCGAACAGCCGGTTTTTTAGCCTGGCGCTTTCGAATGGGCAGGCGCTTACGCAGATTGGGAGTGACCAGGGGTTTCTTGCGGCGCCGGTTCACGTGCCGCGGCTTACGCTGGCTCCGGCGGAGCGGGCGGATGTGCTGATTGATTTTAGTGGGGCGGCGGGGGAGACGTTGCATCTGCGGACGGGGGCGACGGATGTGCTGCAGTTTCGGGTGGGGAAGGGTGTGGCTGCGGCTTATTCGGTTCCGGCGCTGCGGCCGGTGGTGAGGACGGCTGAAGTCGGCGGCGGTGAAGACGCGGACGATTACGCTGCATGAGTATCAGGATGATGCTGCGCGGCCGATGGTGATGCTGATCAATCGGAAGCACTGGCATGAGCCGACGACGGAGTTTCCTAAGCTGAACTCGACGGAGATATGGGAGTTTGTGAATCTGACGGAGGATACGCACCCTATGCATTTGCATCTGGTGCGGTTCCAGGTGCTGGACCGGCGGGCGTTTGATACGACGGATTATCTGACGAAGAAGGAGTTGCGATTTCTGGAGCCGGCGGTGGGGCCGGGGGCGAATGAGATGGGGTGGAAGGATACGGTGCAGTGTCCGACGGGGATGGTGACGCGGATTATTGTGCGGTTCGATGGGTATGCGGGGAAGTATCTGTATCACTGCCACATTCTGGAGCATGAGGCGAATGACATGATGCGGCCGTTTGAGGTGGTTAGCTGAGGTACCCCCTCCCCCGTCAATATTGCGCAAATTCTTCAAACGATGTGAGTTAGGTCCGGACCTCCCGTGTGGGGTGGGGTGTGGGTTGAGGTGCGGGTCGGGGTAGTTGGGTGCGGGTGGGGGTGTTTTGGGGGCTATGCTTGTCAAGCTAATGGAGTTTGGGCGATGGGGTGTTCGGTTTTGACGGGCGCTCCGGGGAGAGGTGCGTTTGCTGAGTACGACTGTGGGAGTGTCGGTGGTGATGGTTTCTTTGCTGGCTCTTACTGGTGCGGCTACGGGTGTGGCGCAGAGGCCGGCGGAGACGATCTCGGGCTGGCAGATGCAGGATGTGGCGAAGGTCACGGAGCCGGCGGCGGTGGTGGCTGGCGCGAGCTTCAAGCCGGTGGGGTGGTATCGGGCTACGGTGCCGGGGACGGTGCTGACTACGCTGGTGAATAACAAGGTTTATCCGGAGCCGCTTTATGGCGAGAACATGCGGGCGATTCCGGAGAGTTTGAATAAGACGAGTTATTGGTACCGGACGAGTTTCTTGGTGCCTGCGGCGTATAAGGGGCGGCGTACGTGGCTGCACTTTGGGGGGATCAATTACTCGGCTGAGGTTTGGGTGAATGGGCGAGCAGGCGGGGACGATGCGCGGGGCGTTTATTCGCGGGGACTTCGATGTCACGAGTTATGTGAGGCCGGGGGTGCGGGCGGTGGTGGCGGTGCTGGTGTCTCCGCAGCCGCATCCGGGGGTTCCGCATGAGCATACGGTGGCGCTGGGGGTGGGGAAGAATGGTGGCGAGACGGCGCTGGATGGGCCGACTTTTCTTTCGACGATTGGGTGGGACTGGCTGGCGGCGGTGCGGGATCGGGATACGGGGATATGGCTGCCGGTGACGATGGATTCGACCGGGCCGGTGGTGATACGGGATACGTTTGTGACGAGCGATCTTTCGGACACGCACGATATGGCGGACCTGAAGGTTTCGGCGACGCTGGAGAATAAGTCGCAGGCGGAGGTGAGCGGGACGGTGGTGGGGACGATCACGGGGACGAACGGGCAGCTGGAGGAGGTTAGTTTTAGTGCGGCGGTGACGATTGCGGCGGGTGGGAGTGAGGCGTTGTTGTTGGATAGCGCGTCTACTCCGGAGCTGCAGGTTTTGAATCCGAAGCTTTGGTGGCCGAATGGTTATGGGCCGCAGAATCTTTATAAGCTGACGCTGCGGTTTGAGGTGGGGAAGGATGTTTCGCAGACGGTTGCGACGAACTTTGGGATTCGGAAGATTGAGTATGAGGTGCCGGACTCGGAGTTTTTGACGCTGTCGGTGAATGGCGTGCGGGTGATGGCTGCGGGGTGGGAACTGGGGGCTGGATGAGGCGATGAAGCGCGTGCCGCGGGAGCGGCTGGAGGCGCAGTTCCGTATGCATGCGCTGGCGAATCTGAATATGATTCGCAACTGGGTGGGGCAGAGTACGAATCCGGATTTTTATGAGCTGGCGGATAAGTACGGGATTCTTTTGTGGGATGAGTTCTTTCAGCCGAATCCTAACGATGGGCCGGATGTGGCGGATGTGCCGACTTATCTGGCGAATGTGACGGATAAGGTTTTGCGGTATCGGAATCATCCGGCGATTGCGGTTTGGTGTGCGCGGAATGAGGGGTATCCGCCGAAGGAGCTGGACGATATGTTGAAGGCGAAGATGGCGGTGCTTGATCCTACGCGGCTGTATCAGTCGAACTCGGCGGATGGGCGCGGGGTGTCTTCGCATGGGCCTTACTACTGGCGGGCTCCGCGATATTTTTATGAGGTGAAGGAGGCTTTCAAGACGGAGACGGGTTCGGTTTCGATTCCTACGATTGAGTCGATACAGGGGATGATGCCGGAGAAGGATTGGGAGACGATCAACGACGACTGGGCGCAGCACGATATGGCGGCGGGGGCGCAGCGGGGGGATAAGTATCCGGGGATTTTGGCGAAGCGGTATGGGGCGATTCGGAATCTGGCGGACTTTGTGCGCAAGGGGCAGATGGCGAACTATGAGGCGTTTCGTGCGATGTATGAGGGGCGCAATGCGCAGATGTTCAAGGGGACTACGGGGATCCTGACGTGGATGAGTCATCCGGCGCAGCCTAGTTTTGTTTGGCAGCTTTACCACTATGATCTGGAGCCGAATGCTGCGCTGTATGCGGTGAAGAAGGCCGCGGAGATGGTGCATGTGCAGTTGAACGAGGCGAATGGCGGGATTGAGATGGTGAACAATCTTCCGGAGGCGATTAAGGGCGGTACTGTTGCGGTACACGGTCTATCGGTCGGATGCGAAGGTGGATTCGTCGAAGGGGTATCCGGTGGAGGAGGTGGCGGGGAGCAGCGTGAAGAAGATGGTGCAGATTGAGACTAGTGCGTCTGTCACGCCGGTTTATTTTGTGAAGCTGGATTTGAACGATAAGGATGGGAGGTTGGTGTCTACGAATTTCTATTGGCAGAGCACGGTTGAGGATGACTTTACGGGATTGATGAAGCTGCCGACTGCGAGGGTGGACGCTAGTGCGGTTTCGCGTACTGAAGGGGATAAGAGTGTGGTGACGATTACGCTGCGTAATGTGAGCGAGACTTTTGCGCTGATGACGCATGTGCAGCTTCATCGGAAGGCGAGTGGCAAGCGGGTGTTGCCGGTGTTTTATTCGGACAACTATCTGTCGCTGGTTCCGGGTGAGTCGCGGACGGTGACGGTTGAGTTTGCTACGAAGGATTTGGGGGGTGAGAGGGCGTTGATCGAGGTTGATGGGTTCAATGTGGATGTGAGGCAGAGCGGTGGGGTGGTTTCGATTGTGCCTAATTTGAATGCGCTGCCGGGGCATTGGCCGGCTTCGGGGATTGTTTCGGAGGTGAAGTAGGGCTCCAAGAGCAACGGCAACGGCAAAAGCGAAATGCAACAGCGCGGCTGGTGTGATGTATCGATTCCCCACCCGTCGCCCGATCAGGCGGGCTCAGGATGGGGCACCCGAGAGTTTGGGGTTGGTTGAGGAGAACAGGCAAGGGCAAGAGCGGGAAAGGGTGTACATCCCACATCTCAGAATCGAGATATGGGGCACCCGAGCGTTAGGGTGGCTCAGGGGAAATAGGCAACGGCAACGGTGCTGATTAGGAGATGAGGTTGCGGGCGAGGGTGGTGCGCATCTCGCCGGTTTCGTTCCAGGCGAGGCGGAGGCTGCTGGAGACGGGGGCTGCTCCGAGGAGGCGGACGGCGGCGAGGACGGTGGAGACTATGGCGGGAGGGTTTCCTTTGGGCCAGAGTTCGGAGAGGGGGCGGATGTTGCCTTCGGCGTCGGGGTGGAAGGTGCGCTCGTCCCAGCGCTGGGAGCCGGTGGGGAAGTTGGGGTGGTTGCCGATGGCGGCGAGGGTGGACTGGAGGATGCGGTGCTTCCAGGGCTCGGCGTACTGGGGCATGAAGAGGATGTGGCTCTGGCGCTCGCAGCGGACCTCGTGGACGAAGGCGTTGAAGCTGGTGGCGTGGGTGAGGTTGAGGTTGGCGTTGGGCTCGATGCCGTGGCGGTCGCCGCCGGAGATGACGAGCTGGTTCCACTTGCGGGCGAGGTCGGCTACTTCGCGGTTTTCTTTCCAGTTGCGGAGGCCGTTGAGCTCGAGGGCGTGGATGAACTGGCCGTGGGTGGCGAGGAAGTCGTTGACGAGGACGCGGTGGTGGTCGTGGCCGACGCGGTAGAGGTCCCAGAGGGGGTGGTTGAAGATGATGAGGACGTTGGGGAGCTCGTCGAGCTCGGCGAGGATGTCGTAGAGGAGGGTTGCGGGGCGGGCGTCGATGGGGAGAGCGGTGAAGGCGCGAATTTTCGAGGCGGGTCATCCAGTCGGAGCCGGTGGCGCTGGGGAGGTTGTGGATGCCGAGGTGGAAGGCGGAGTCGGCGTAGGGGACGGTCCACTCGACGGAGACGGGGATGTGGCGGGCGGAGGGGACGGTGCGGAGGAGCAGCGGGGCCTGGATGGTGTCGTGGTCGGTGAGGGAGACGAGGCTGGGGAGCTGGAGGTGGTCTTCGATCTGGGAGCGCTCGAGGTCGAAGGCGAGGCGCGGGGTGAGGGGTGGGGTCCAGTAGCTGCGGGCGTAGTCGGGGCGGATGCCGGTGTGGTGGAGGGAACGGGCTTCGAGCCAGCGCATGATGGGCTGGAGGGGCGCCAGTCGGTGGAGAGCTCGGCGATGAAGTCGAGGGTTTCTTTGGACTGACTGGTGTGGGAGTGGAGGGAGACACCGGTGGTAAAGCCCTTGGCGGCGTGGGGTTCGCGCCAGAGGTAGGAGATGCTGGTGCGACTGAGCGCGGTGGTGGTCTGGTTGAGGGCGTGGCTCATAGTGCCTCCGTGTTCCCTATGTACTAGGGTGGGCGGCGGAGGTTACGGGGGTGTGACTGCACTGAGAATGGTGCTTGAATTGGGGATAAGTTGGGTATCTGCTTTGGTTACAGGCGAAAGACGGACGCGGAGAGCGCGGAGGGCCGCAAAGAGCGCGGAGAAGGACAGAGCCGAGCTAGATGCCGAGGCCGAAGTCTACGTCCTGCTCGTCGCCGGCGTGGGCGTAGAGGTCGTAGGGGGTGCGGCGGTTGAACTTGTAGCGCTGGCGAAGTTCGCGGCCTACGAAGAGGCCGAGGGCTACGGCTCCGAGTCCGGCGGAGACCCAGCCGAGGGTTTTGAGCATGGTGGACTCTTCGTCCTCATCCTCGTCGGATGATTCCATGACGGTGGATTCGGCTTCGACGGGGATGATCTCGTCGGAGTCGACGTCCTTGCCGAATAAACGATATGTGGCGCGGTGGCCCATGGATGGATGATAGCTCAGGTTGATAGTGAAGGTCACATCCCACTTTACGGTGAGAGTGTGAACTTCCTGTGTACGTCTGTGGATTTGACGTACGAAGGCAGGCAATGGATGCGGCGTGGGAGAGAACAAATGCTGTGGGCTCTCCACTGCCCCCTCGACTACGCTCGGGGTCGGTCGAGATGACGGCGGCCTCATGGCGGCTGTCGGCTACCAGACTTTGCAGACGTTCGCTCTTGACCATGGGCTGAGTGGCTTTGCAGGAGAAAGCTTTCTGGAACTCGGGGAGGTTGGTTACGACTCCGTTAACTCTTGCGAAGCCGGGGGAGTGGGGGTTGGTTAGGGCGTTGACGCGGAGGTTCTCGGGGCGGTTGTTCTCGCAGGCCCACTGAGCCATGCCGACCCAGAAGCGCTGGTCGGGGGTGAAGCCGTCGCGGGAGGTGAGGGTCTGGCCGGCGGTCTGCTTCTTCCAGGCGATGTAGGCGAGGAGGGTGCCGCCGATGTCGGCTACGTCTTCTCCGCTGGTGAGCTTGGAGTTGATGTGGATGTCGTCGACGATGACGTAGGTGGCGTACTGGTCGCGGACGCAGTTGATGCGGTCTTCGAAGTTTTTGGCGTCGGCCGGGGTCCACCAGTCCTTGAGGTTGCCGGAGGCGTCGAACTGGCGGCCCTCGTCGTCGAAGGCGTGGGTGAGTTCGTGGCCGATGGTGGCGCCGGTGCTTGCCGTAGTTGGGGGCGTCGTCGAGCTTGATGTCGTAGAGGGGCGGCTGGAGGACTCCGGCGGGGAAGTTGATGTCGTTCATCTGGGGGTTGAAGTAGGCGTTGACGGTGGGCGGGGTCATGCCCCACTCGTTGCGGTCGACGGGCTTGCCGAGCTTGTGCCAGCGGCGGGCTTCTTCAAAGTCTTCGGCGCGGATGACGTTGCCGTAGTAGTCGTCGGGCTTGATCTCGAGGGTGGAGTAGTCGCGCCAGGTGTCGGGGTAGCCGATCTTGTTGCGGATGGCGTGGAGCTTGCGGAGGGCTTCTTTCTTGGTGTCGGGGCCCATCCAGTCGAGGCCTTCGATCTCGGTCTGCATGGCGGCCTCGATCTGGGTGGTCATGAGCTGGGTGCGGGCCTTCATGTCGGCGGAGAAGGTGCGGCGGACGAACTCCTGGCCGAGGGCTTCGCCGAGCGAGCGGTCGACCTCGCGGGTGCAGGTCTTCCAGCGCGGGGGCATGGCGGGGACGCCGCGGAGGGTGGTGGAGAAGAAGTCGAACTGCGCCTGGCGGAAGGGCGTGGAGAGCGAGGGCGCGGCGGCGGTGAGGAGATGGAAGCCGAGGTAGTACTTGAGGTCGTCGACGGGCTCGGTGGTGAGGATGGTGTTGACGGCTTTGATGAACTCGGGCTGGGAGACGTTGAGGGATTTGAGGCCGGGGGCGCCCTGGGCGGCGAAGTAGGGGGACCAGTCGATGGCGGGGGCGAGGGTCTGGAGCTCGGCCAGGGTCATCTTGTGGTAGGTCTTGTGGGGATCGCGGCGTTCGACGCGGGTGAGCGAGGCTTTGGCGAGGGCGGTCTCGATGCGGAGGATGGCGGCTGCGGTGGATTTGCCCTGGTCTGCGGTGCCGCCGCTGAGCTGGACTATTTGGGCGATGTAGGCGGCGTACTGGGTGCGGATCTGCTCGCTCTTGGCGTCGGTCTTGAGGTAGTAGTCGCGGTCGGGGAGGCCGAGGCCGCCGGCGCCGATGGTGGCGATGATGGTGTCGGAGTCGATGGCGTCCTGGCTGGTTCCGGAGCTGAAGAAGTAGGTGCCGGGGAGCATGTGGTGGATGACGGGGATGGCGGCGATGACCGCGGCGCGGGTGTTGAGGCTGATGATGAGGCGGAGGCCGGGGACGGCGGGGGTGATGCCGGCTTTGTCGATGGCGGCGGTGTCCATGCAGGAGGCGAAGTAGTCACCGATCTTCTGCTGGATGGGGTTGCGGTCTTTGGCGGCGGCTGCGTCCTGGAGGATTCCCCAGAGGAACTGCTGGTTCTCGTTGGCGAGCTTGGCGTAGACGCTCCAGGAGGCCTGGTCGGCGGGGATGGGGTTGTTCTTCTGCCAGCCGCCGCAGGAGAACTTGTAGAAGTCGACGCAGGGGTCGACGGAGCGGTCGAGGTCGGTGAGGTCGAGCGAGGGCGAGTAGGGCATGGCCTGCAGTGGCTGCTGGGTGGGGGTCTGGGCTGCGGCTGCGGCCAGAAGAGATGCTAGTGCTAGGGCTTGTAGGCTTGCGCGCACGGTTGGTGTCCTCGGTTGTTTCGGTCTTTGAATCGTAAATGAGGATTGGCGCGGGGTGGGATTTTGTGATGGATTCACCTTGGGTGGGTACTCCCCCCTCCCCTGCTGTTTTGCGCAAAGTATTCAAAGTAGATAGTTTAGGTCCGGACCTCGGTTGCGGCGGGGTTCGAAAAGTCTTATAAAGTGGGGTTGGTGGCCGCAAAGTATTCATAAGCTTCGGCTTATGAGGTCTGGATTGTCAAAGACTGCGGTGATGCTGGTCCGCCTGGGCGGTGTTTTGGTTGTGCTTCTATATACGTTAGTTGGGAGGTATTGGTTCCCCAATTGGCGGTCGGTCAGGCGGGCTCTGGGTGGTACCCGAGCGTTTGGGGTGGGGTTAAGGAGAACAGGCAACGGCAAATGCAAGGGCGGTTTAATAGTCAGCTGTCAGCGGTCAGCTATGAGCTGTCAGCTAAAGCAACGACTGTGGTTTTAACTTCCGTGGTTCCCCAACCGTCGGGCGATCAGGCGCCCTCAGGATGGGGCACCCGGGCGGTTGAGGTCGTCGAACATCCGGCGGCTGAGGTGGTCCATCCCATGTCTCAGAAGCGAGACATGGGGCACCCAATTTTGAGGTTCTGGGATGGTCTGTAAACCCATTCATGCTAGCCCATGAGCCAGATGATGCCGACTCCTGTGATGACTGCTGCGACGGCTAGTTGGATCCAGCGGGAGTAGGAGCGTTGGCGGAGGGTCTCGGGCGTTGCGGCTGCTGCGGCGTCGAGGGTGGCTTGGCTGAAGAGACTGATGGAGCCGCTGCGGAGCGATGCCTTGGTGACGGTGGCGCTGACTTCGGAGAGCTCTACGTAGGGTCGCAGGCCTCGGCGGTACCAGCCCTTTACGGTGACCTGTTCGCCGATGAAGCGGTAGGCGTCGGTTACGGCGAAGAAGAGGCGGCCTAGTGGGATTGAGGAGCGGTAGAGCAGGAACATCTGTCCGCTCTCGTCCTGCATGACGAGGTCGGCGCTCCAGAATGCGCCGGGGATGCCGTTGCCGATGATCTCGCCGCGCAGTTCGACGGCGCGTGGCGTCATCTGCGAGACGTCGAGGTCTTCGAGTAGTTGGCCGATCTTTTTTTGCTCGAATGTGCCGCGGTAACGGAAGGCGATTCGCATGGCCCAGGTGGTGCCGACGGCGATCAGGAGCCACGGGGTGAGTTCGTGCGGCAGGGTGACGCCCAGAGTATGGAGCCCGCGGCGGAAGAAACTTTCGAAGAGTAGCGCGGCGGTGCAGGCGAAGGGCGCGATCCAGAAGAAGAACTCCACGGGGAACGCGCCCCAGCGGATCTTGCGGCCGTCTATTCCACTTCCATCCGAGCCGTCGGGCAGAGGATAGGCGATGGGTAGGTGCATCTCCTGCGAGTGTCGTTCAGGGCGCGTACGCGCAGGGCGGTGAGCGGGTGGGTTGAGTTGAGCTCGTAGACGCGTGCCCAGGGATTTACGAGGTCCCACTTCATCACGGCGGCGGCTTGTTGCGGATTTGCCATGCCGAGTGCGAGCGACATTCCGGAGTTGAGGTTGGCGATTCCCATGAGGGCGATTGCTCCGCCGAGTTCACGCTGGCGCTTCGATTGTTTCTTCGCTTCGGCCGAGCCTGTCTTCTGGCTCTCGTGGTAGGCGCCGTCGATCTTCACCATGCCGTATGCGATCTTGACCAGTGCGGAGGCGAGATCGCCGGGTGCGTGGGTGCACTCGGCGGAGTAGTGATCGGCCCAGTATTCGCGGGTGCGGTTGAGGGTCAATACAAGGAATTGTCCGATGATGTAGGCGAAGTACGCGCACCATGCGACCGTGCGCAGGTTTTTTACGCGATTGCCCCAGACGTACATCTGGTAGAGCAACAGCGGTGCGGCTGCGGCCAGCGTCATCACGGCGAAGTCGTAATGTTCGATGTGGCCGATCTCGTGGGCGAGTACAGCGTTGGCTTCGTCGACGGTGAGGATGTCGAGCATGCCTTCGGTCACTACGACTCGCGCGTCTTTACGGAAGCGGCCGAAGGAGAACGCGTTCGGTGTTCCGCTATGGATGACGCCGAAGCGGAGCTTGGGTAGGCCGCGCTCGGCGCATAGCTGCTCGACGAAGAGGCGGTTCGGTGCGGGGAGTGCGGACTCGTCCCAGTCGATGGAGAAGACCCACTCGATGAGCAACGGGGACAGCGTGAACTGCGCCACGACCAGCACGCAGACGAAGGCTACGGCGACCCACATGGGTGCGTTTTCATGCACCAGGAAGGCGTCGCCGATGGCGAAGACCATGCCGTACAGCGCGAATAAGACGAGAATCGAGCGGGAGATGAATTTCACGGGAACTTGCCTCCGGGAATGAGTGGGGCAATTCTATCTCCGGATGTTGAACATTCCAATAATTTTATGTTGCGTGAGCGATTTTGGAGAGCGATTGCGATCAGGAGAGTGCGCGTAGGTTTTTGCGGAGGCGGTCTGGGTTGCGGTCGCGGAGGAGGCTCTCGACTGCGAGGTGGGTACTCTGCCAGATGGGAACGGCTTGCACGAGTAGTCTTCGCCCCTTTGGGGTGAGCGTCATCAGGCGGGCGCGGCCGTCGGCTGGGTCGGCTGTGATTTTGACGAGACCGCGGCGCTGTAAGGGCTTGAGAGCTGCGGTCAAGGTGGTCCGATCCATTGCGAGTAGCGACGCCACGGAGGCCATGCCGGGTGGTTCCGGGCGGTTCAGGGACATCATGAGCGAGAATTGGCCGTTTGTGAGGTTGACGTGGGCGGAGCGCGTCGTCGAAGCGGCGTGCCAGCGCCCTTGCGGCTCGCTGCAGGTGAAGGCAGAGACAGGAGTCGCGAACCAGGAGCGTGGTCTCAAAAGGAGGGTTCGCGGCGTTTGACATTGAGAAATTATATTGATATCAACGTATATTGCCAAGCGTTCCGCGGAGCGCGGTCGCATGGCGGCCTGTCCGTTTTTTGCCGGAAGAAAAATCGCATCTCAGGAGAGATCCAATGAAGCTAGAGACCTTCAGGGCAATCGTATTAAGAGGCTTCGCGGTGGTTGTCGTGGTGGCCGTGGCGGGGCAGGCGCAGGACGCGAAGACACCGTATCCGAGCATGGCTCCGCTGGACCAATACCTGATGGCGCGAGATGCGGAGATAGCGTTGGCGCGGAGCGCGGCTCCGGAGTCGATCTCAAAGGATGCCGAGATAATGGTACTCGGGCAGCATGGTTACGAGACGGCGGTGAAAGGCAAGAACGGTTTCGTGTGCATCGTGGAGCGGGGCTGGACGGCCGGAATCGACGATCCTAGTTTTTGGAATCCGAAGCTGCGGGGTCCGCTGTGTCTCAACGCGGCGGCGGCGCGATCGTATCTTCCACGCACGATCAAGAAGACGGACTTGATATTGGCTGGACGATCCAAGGCTCAGATGTTCGAGGGTCTCAGAGCGGCTTTGGACAAGAAAGAAGTTGCCGGCGATAGAGCCCGGTGCGATTTGCTACATGTTGTCCAAGCAAGGGTACTTGAACGACCAATATGGACACTGGCGTCCGCACATGATGTTCTTCGCTCCACTGACGGAGCCTGCGCTCTGGGGTGCAGACTTGCCGGGCTCGCCGGTCATGGCGCTGACGGACGCTGAGGAGCGACTGACCATATTTCTGGTTCCGGTTGGGCAGTGGTCGGACGGGACGGCTGGGCCGGTGGGTGAGCACTGAGCTGTGGTCTCTCGAATCTCGCTCGGTTGTGGTGGTGACGGCTGAATTTGGTGGTGGTCCATCCCATGTCTCAGAAGCGAGACATGGGGCACCCGGGTCCGTGGCGCTCCACCCACCTTAGCGACGATGATGCTGTCGTGAAGATGGGGCACCCAGCATTATTGGTTAGCAAGGCTCGAGCGGTTCGAGTGACGATTGGGTGCGTCGGGTCCATCGACTGCGGCGGCAAAAGCGCCGCCTTCGCTCACGGTGTGGGACTATTGGTAGAGGAGTTACGTTACGTCTACGTTTTGGAAGCCGAGGCTGTAGAGGAGGGTGGTGACGGTGGCGCGGGCGTTTTTGCGGGCGGCGTCGAGGATTCCGTCGGTGAGGGCGGCTTGCTGGAGTTGCTGCTCGGCCTTGGCGCGGGTTTCGGACTCGAGGTTCTGGTCGACGGGGACGAGCAGGCCGGTGGAGCGGGCGTAGACGCGGGTGTGCTGGTTGTCGAGGTTGGTGACGAAGAGCTGCGAGGCGGGCAGGGTGACGTGGATGGAGCGGTTGCCGCCGGACTCGGTGATCTGGACGTCCTCGGGCTTGAGCTGGGAGAGATCGATGCCGGCGATGGACTGGCCGTGGACGACGAGGAGGATGCGGTCGCCGGCGAGGAGGTCGGGGAGGACGGGGCTGGACTTGCTGCCTTCGACGATGGTGTCGATGGAGTAGACGACGGTCTCGAGGCGGTTGAGGCGCTGGATCTTCTGGACGACGGCGGGGACGGAGACGTCGAAGGTGGTGGCGCGGCCGGTGATGGCGGAGGCGACGCGGGCGAGGAAGCCGGAGGTGGCGTGCCGGATGAAGACTCCCATGGCGGTGGCGCCGAGGATGAGCGCGAGGAGAAAGGCTACGAAGGTTCCGGAGGGAGCGCGGCCGGAGGAGTATTGAGTAGTCATGGTTGGTACGATGCTACTCCGTGCGGTCAGATTTGCGACAGACTGACGAATAGACTAACGAAATGCGATACAGGCCGATTTTTGTGGATGCTCCGGCGGAGTGGGCGACGGTTTCGGAGCTGGGGTTTGGATGCGCGGGGATCGGCGGACGGGTGGGGCGGCGGGAGTCGCTGGAGGCGCTGGGTGCGGCGTTCGATGCCGGCGTCACGCTCTATGACACGGCGCGGTCGTACGGGTATGGGCAGTCGGAGAGCGTGGTGGGAGATTTTTTGCGCGGGCGACGGGAGCGGGTTGTGCTGTGCACGAAGTTTGGGATTCTGCCGGGAAGCGCGGGCGGCTGGAAGCAGCGGCTGAAGCCGGCGGCGCGGGCTGCGCTAAAGATATTTCCGGCGCTGAGGAAGACGGTGCAGCACGGTGTGGCGGACCAGTTTGTGGGGGGGCAGTTCAGCGTGGAGGCGATGCGGACGAGCTTCGAGACGAGTCTGCGGGAGCTGAAGACGGACTATGTGGATATGCTGCTGCTGCATGCGGCGCCGGCGACGGTGCTCGCGCAGGATGATCTGATGGAGGCGATGGGGCGGCTGGTGGAGAGCGGCAAGGTGAGGGTGGCGGGGATCTCGGGGGAGCTGCCGGTGATCGCGGAGTACTTCGAGCAGAGGCCGAGGCCGCTCGGGACTGCACAGTTTGCGCTGAACATGACGGCGATGGGCTTTGTAGAGGAGACGCGGCGGAACGGCGATCTGCTGCTGGTGGGAAACCATCCGTTCGGCGGGCCCGGCGGTGTTGCGGCAGCTAGAGCGACGATGGAGAGGCTGCGGAGCTCGGAGTTGATGGTTGCGCTTCGCGAGAAGCTGGACGCCGGTGATCCGCAGGCATTGCCGGAGCTGGTGTTGAACTGCGTGCTGCGTGGGACGGGGATGGCAGCGGTGATTCCCGCGATGATGCAGGCAAAACACATCAAGAGCAATGTGCGGGCGGTGGAGGAGTGCCGCTTCAGCGATGCTGAGCTGGGCGTGCTGCGAGGTTTGCTTAGAGGGTAAGGAAATGGGCGAGTTGAATCTGAGGTTAAGCTGAATAACCCCACGATAACCGCGCCGGGCGCGGTGATCATGGGGCACCCGGAGTGGTGGCGAGGATGTTGAGCAGGCGGTCGGCGAGGCGCAGGGTGAGCGCCATCATCGTGAAGGTGGGGTTGGAGCTGCTGCCGGAGGGGAAGACGGCGCAGCTGGCGACGTGCAGATTGTCGATGCCGTGAAAGGTGAGGTTGGTGTCGACGACGCTGGAAGCGGGATCGTTGCCCATGCGCAGACCGCCCATTGCGTGGTTGGTGTCGAGCATGAAGGGTGTGGTGTGGTTGACGACGGACTGGTTCCACTCGATTGAGGTGATGCCGAGGGCGCGCAGGTAGTCCTGAATGACGTAGGCGTAGCGGCCGGCGGTGTCCTGCTCCGGGGCGCCGATGCTCCAGTCGATGACCGTGGTGGGAAGGCCGAGGACGTCGATCTTCTCCGGTGAGAGACGGATGCGGTTGTCGGCGTTGGGGGACTGCTCGACGTCGATGTTGATGCGTAGCTCGGCGCGCTTGCTGACCGCGCGGCGGCGTTTGAAGCGGGCGTAGAAGATGAGCCGCAGGACATCGCCTCCGCCGCGGAGCATGGGCAAAAGATTGGTGCCGATGGCCTCCTTGATGCGGCCGCTCTGCAACGAGCGGAGCAGGTTGCGAATGGCGGCGGTGCCGGAGTCGTCCGGCTCGAGGACCACGACGTGGGCCATGACGGCGAAGAACGCATCGCGCGCACGGAGTTCAGGCGTCGCCTCGAACTTGCAGGAGTGGATGGTGCCATCGACATAAAAAGGGCCGAAGAGGTCGATGATGCGTTCGCGAGCGGGCGAGTCGATGCGCATGGCCGCGTGGTAGGCGACGTGGTCGTGGAAGTAGCGGCCGATCTGGTCGTGCGGGTTAGGTATCGATGGTGAACAGAGCAACAGACGCGAGCACTCAACCGTGCCGGCGCAGAGCACGAAGTGAGCAGCAGTAAAGGAGAACTCCTGGGACTCGTGGTTGAGCACGCGGATGGACTGGATACGGCGAGGGTCGTCCGCATCGACCGAGAGCGTGGCGGCGTTCGCATGGGTGAAGACCGTGACGGAAGGGTGCGTGAGGGCCTCGGCGCCGACGGTCTGAGCGAGATTGCGCTTTTTGAACGGCGTCCACTTTGCGAAGCGGAGGCGCACGTCATGGGAAGAGGCTGGAGCCGAGTGTCCCAGCGCGGGCAGCAGGTCGGCGGTGAAAGGAAGCGGGTCGACGCCGAGAATCGACTGGATCTCGTCGTAGTAGGGGGTCAGCTCCTGTTCGCCGACCGGCCAGCGCAGAGATGGTGAACCGGCGGGCGGATCAAAGATATCTGGTGTGAACGGAAGTATCTGGCCGCCCCATTGCGTGGATGAACCGCCGTAGGTGCGGAAGCGGCCGTCGTTGGAGCCGCGGTGATTCCCTGCCGTCATCTCGGCGCGGTAGAGGTCCTGGCTGCGCTGTTCGAATTCGAGACCGCCGCCTTCGAGCAGGTGAACATCCACACCGGCGCGCGCGAGACGCATTGCAAGGATGAGGCCGGCGATGCCTCCTCCGATGATGCAGACCGTTGCATGGAAGGACCTGCGTTCGGTCGCCTGATCAAGATCGATATGCACCCAACACTCCGAGCCGGAACGGCATTACATGGATTGTTCTATCTTCGCACTTTCGACAACCGGTGCAGTGGCGAGACGGTTCTGGTAGCTGGCGGCGATGAAGGCGAGGAAGAGCGGGTGGGGCTCGAGGGGCTTGGATTTGAACTCGGGGTGGAACTGGCAGCCGAGGAAGAAGGGGTGGGTGGGGATCTCGACGATCTCGACGTAAGTCGCGTCGGGCGTCGTACCGGTGAGGCGGAGGCCGCCGCCGGTGAGGATGGGTTCGTACTCGCGGTTGAACTCGTAGCGGTGGCGATGGCGCTCGGAGATCTCGGTGGTGCCGTAGGCGGTGGCGGCGAGGGAGCCGGGCTCCATGACGCAGGTCCAGGCGCCGAGACGCATGGTGCCGCCCATCTCTTCGACGCCGGTGAGCTCGCGGAGTTTGTAGATGATGCGGTGGGGCGTGCCGGGGTCGAACTCGCCGGAGTTGGCGTCCTTGAGGCCGCAGACGTTGCGCGCGAACTCGATGCAGGCGGTCTGCATGCCGAGGCAGATGCCGAAGTAGGGCGTGCCGGTCTCGCGGGCGTAGCGGATGGCGTTGAGCATGCCCTCGATGCCGCGCTTGCCGAAGCCGCCGGGGACGAGGATGCCGTCGAAGCCTTCGAGCTGATGGACGTAGTCGTGGTTGGGATGACCGTCGGGGTCGCGGGTCTCGAGGCCTTCGGCTTCGATCCAGGTGACTTTGAGCTTGAGGTTGTGGGCGAGGGCGCCGTGGACGAGGGCTTCTTTGAGGGACTTGTAGCTGTCTTCGTACTCGACGTATTTGCCGACGATGCCGATGGAGACTTCGTCGACGGGGTGGTAGGCGCGGTGGACGATGTCCTTCCAGTGGGTGAGGTCGGGGGTGGGGGTCTCGATGCGGAGGTACTTGAGGGCGAGGGTGTCGACGCCCTCTGCGGCGAAGGTGAGCGGGACCTCGTAGATGCTGGCGACGTCGCGGGCGGCGATGACGGCGTGCTCTTCGACGTTGCAGAAGAGGGCGATCTTCTGGCGCATCTCGCGGGGGACGGCGCGGTCGGAGCGGCAGAGGAGGATGTCGGGCTGGATGCCGATGGAGAGCATCTCTTTGACGGAGTGCTGGGTGGGCTTGGTCTTGAGCTCCTGCGCGGCGGCGATCCAGGGGATGAGCGTGACGTGGACGAAGCAGGTATTTTCGCGGCCGAGGTCCTGGCGCATCTGGCGGATGGCTTCGAGGAAGGGGAGCGATTCGATGTCGCCGACGGTGCCGCCGATCTCGACGATGGCGACGTCGCAGTCCTGCGGCGACCTTGCGCATGGCGTTCTTGATCTCGTTGGTGACGTGGGGGATGACCTGGACGGTCTTGCCGAGGTAGTCGCCGCGGCGTTCCTTGGTGATGATCTGCTCGTAGATGCGGCCGGTGGTGAGGTTGTTGTCGCGCGAGAGCTTGGCGTGGGTGAAGCGCTCGTAGTGGCCGAGGTCGAGGTCGGTCTCGGCGCCGTCGTCGGTGACGAAGACCTCGCCGTGCTGGAAGGGCGACATGGTGCCGGGGTCGACGTTGAGGTAGGGGTCAAACTTCATGAGGTTGACCTTGAGCCCGCGTGCTTCGAGGAGGCAGCCGATGGAGGCTGCGGCGAGGCCCTTGCCGAGGGAAGACACGACTCCGCCTGTTACAAAGATGTACTTTGCAGACATGTCCGCGACCTCTTTATATATGTTTTTAATTTGTGCGTGGTGTGCACGATTAAGTATCGCAGGGTCGGGAGGAGGAGGCAAGTCGGGGTTGTTGGCTGGGGAGTTACGGGCCGGGACGAGCTGCTTTTTACGATTTGCTTACAAATTCTCTATGTCTTCTTGATGGCTGCGCATACTGGCATTTTTACGGGTGTGAGTGTTGTTCTTGGAGGCTCGCAAATTACGGAAATTAACGGAATTCAGCGAGTCCGTGAGGATTTATGAACAGCACTTCAGGAATTCGTTTTGGCCAGCTTTCACTTAGCTCTATCTATCTTCTGTGGGTTATGGGACTGATTCTCTTCCTGGTTTTCTTCTGCAGCGCCATGTGGGCGCAGTCGACCTTTGGCAGCGTGCGCGGGACGGTGCAGGACGCGTCGGGAGCGGTGCTGCCGAACACCGATGTGACCCTGCATAGCGAGGGCGAGAACAACGACCGCTCCGTGAAGTCGGATGCGGCGGGCGTGTTCTCGATTGAGAATGTGAAGCCGGGACAGTACGTGGTTCACGCGAACCTGGATGGGTTCTCCGAGACGGTGATGACGGGGATCAACCTGGAGGCGCGGCAGGACCTGCGCCTGACGGTGACGATGGCGATTGCATCGCAGCAGACGACGGTGGAGGTGTCGGCTGCGGCGGACCAGATCAATAGCGAGAATGCGGCGATTGGGGATTTGAAGAGCAATGTTGAGATTACGCAACTGCCGCTGAACAACCGGGCGACTACGACGAGTCCGCTGGGAGCGCTGGGGCTGTCGCCGAATGTGCAGACGGACAGCTCGGGGAATATTGCGCTGGGCGGGGCGAGTTCGTCGATGGTGAATTTTTCGGTGGACGGCATCTCGACGGCGAATGTGCGGCAGAATGGCGCGCTGCAGGATGCTTATCCGTCGCAGGAGGGGATCTCGGCGGTGAAGGTGACTGCGTTCAATAACAGCGCGGAGTTTTCGCAGGTTGGCGATGTGACGTTCACGACGAAGAACGGCGGGAACGCGGTGCATGGCAGCCTGTTTGAGTACTTCCAGAATGATGCGCTGGATGCGAGTCCCTATGGATTCAGCGGGAAGGCGCCGAAGAGGTTCAATACGTTTGGCGGCTCGCTGAGCGGGCCGATTACGATTCCTCATCTTTACGACGGGAAGAACAGGACGTTCTTCTTTGTGGACTATGAGGGGAACCGCAGGAGCACGGCGGTGGCGCAGCAGTTCCTGGTGCCTACGGCGGCGGAGCGTGGCGGCGACCTGACCGGGTTGGGGACGAACCTGGTGATTCCGCAGAGCAGCATCAGCCCGACGGCGACGGCGCTGCTGGCGTACTATCCGCTGCCGAATGTTGCGGGGCAGTCGAACTTCAACTATGAGGCTTTCGCGCCGACTCCGGCGCGGACGGATGGCGCGGACGTGCGGATCGACCAGACGATCTCGTCGAAGCAGTCGGCGTATGCGCGGTTCAGCCGGAAGAATATTACGTCGGATTTTGCGAATCCATTTCTGCCTAACGATATCGACAGCATTCACAATCGGAGTCTGCTGGTGTCGTATACCTATGCGATTACTCCGAAGCTGCTGAATGAGGCGCGGTTCGGGTTTACGAATGTGACTACGAGCGTGGGATTCGGCATTGAGGGCGCTGCGGCGCTGCAGCAGTTGGATCTGCAGGGCGTGGACATCAGCCAGCATCCGACGACGCATGCCTTTCCGACGTTCAACTTCAGTGCGGGGACGGGGTTTACTCCGATTGGGCGCGACAAGGCGGGGATCACGCAGTCGAAGACGCTGCAGTTCAGCGACAACGTGACGTATACGCTGGGCAAGCATACGTTGAAGGCCGGCATCGATGTGCGGCGGGTGCGGTACTTCGACCTGGAGAGCTTCGCTCCGGCGTTTGCGTCGGATGACTTTGGCTTCTTCACTTTCCAGCCGACGTTTACCGGCAATGCGTTTGGAGATTTTCTGGAGGGTGCGCCGACTACGCTGGCGTTCGCGGTGTCGAGCCCGGACGTGGGCGGGACGGCGACGCAGTACAGCGTGTTCGCGCAGGATGAGTTCCAGGTGAACAGCCGGTTGACGCTGAGCTACGGGCTGCGCTGGCAGATACTGCCGGGCTTCCAGGAGGACGGCGGCAACCTGGCGAACTTCGACCAGAATACGAATTCGATTGTGGTTCCGAATAATCTGGCGGCGTATCTGACGCAGCAGGGTATTCAGAGCTCGAACGTGGCGTTTCAGCAGTCGTTCAATGCGTGCAATCTGAACATCACGACGCTGCCTTGCACGAAGTATGTGACGGCGAGCCAGGATGGACTGCCGCAGAGCCTGCGCCACACGTATATGGGCAACTTCCAGCCGCGCGTGTCGGTGGCGTACCGGCCGTTCAACGATACGAAGACGGTGCTGCGGGCGGGGTTTGGGATTTATACGATGACGAACCTTGGGCCGCTCTCGTTCAACAACAGCGGCAATCCTACGTCGAATCTGCACACGTACTCGAACGCGAATACGGCGGGAGCGAATACTCCGCAGATCGTGTTTCCGAATACTGCGCCGCCGACGGTTGGAGTGCAGTATGGCGGCGGCAGCCTGGACCAGGGCGTCGATCCGAACTTCCGCGATCCGCAGTCGAACCAGTGGAGCTTCACGGTGGAGCGGCAGTTGGATAGTGCGACTTCGCTGCGCGCGAGCTACGTGGGGATGCACACGTACCGGCTGAGCGTGACGGAGGACTTGAACCAGATTGCGGCGAGCACTACTCCGTTTACGACGACGACTGCGAGTCCTTTTGTGGATCCGCGGGCTCCGTACCACAACTGGTTTTCGTTGCTGAGCACTTTGAATGCGGGTAAGGCGAACTACCAGGCGTTTGAAGTGGAGGCGAGCGCGGCGCATGGTGAAGGGACTGTACTTCGACGCGAACTATACGTTTGCGAATAACGAGGCGGACAACCAGGGCGATGCTCCTTCGGCCTTTGCGGGCGAGGTGAACTATGGACTGCCGATCGCGGACCGGTTCAACGTGAATGGGGACTACGGCAATGTTGCGGGCACGCGGCATAATCGGGCGCTGCTGACGGCGGTGTATCAGCTTCCGTTCGGGCAGGGCCGCAAGTTCCTGACGGGCGGCGGCTGGAAGAATGAGCTGCTGGGCGGCTGGGATGTGACCAATGTGACGTTGCTGGAGACCGGGCCGTGGCTGACGCCGAGCATCAGCTCAGGTGGCTGCCAGGTGGCGTTGAGCGCCAACGGAAGCTGCTCGGTTGCGAACGATCAGTCGAATACGAATGTGGCGAATCGCAGCGCGATCTTGCGGCCGGATGTGGTGTCGCAGGACTTCTATCGCGGGCAGTCGCGTGCGCAGTACTTCAACCTGGCGGCGTTTTCGCCGACACCTGCGGGGGCTGGGCGATTCGGCAATGCCGGGGTTGGCATTCTGCAGGGGCCGGGCACGTCGGTTGTCAGCCTGGGCGTGGCGAAGTCGTTCGCGGTGACGGAGAAGGTGCATGCGCGGTTCGAGACGACGTTTACGAACGTGCTGAACCATACGAACTTCCTGCCGCCGGCGACGGTGGTGGATAGTCCGTCGACGTTCGGAGTGCTGAGCGCTCCGCAGACTGCGGAGAATGCGGGGAATCGTACCGGGCAGGCGGCGTTGCGGATCGATTTCTGATCTGCGGTTCGGGCTGGATGTCGGGTAAGAGTGGTTTTGTGAAGTAGGACAGGGCGCGTGCTGGGGTTGAGGTAGCTACTCAATCTGCCGCGCCCTGATTATTTTGGACGAGGCATTCGCAGGGATATCGGGTAAGCTGAGGCGACGATATTGGGAGGCGAATGGGGATTGGACTTGCGATAGAGGTCGGGCTCTTGCGGCGGCTGGATAAGCTGGCTTCGCGGCGGGGCAGGCTGGCGGCTCCGCATCTGGCTACGGGCTTGGAGGGGGAACGCGAGGCGCTGTTTCATCTGCGTGGGTTGGGGTATGTGGTGGTGGCGCGGCGATGGAAGAGTGCGCGGCTGCGGGGGGATGTCGACCTGATTGCGTGGGATGGGGAGTGGCTGTGCTTTGTCGAGGTGAAGACGCGGACGGGGCGGGATGCGATGGAGCCGGCGGAGTCTGCGGTGGATGAGGAGAAGCAGAGGATGCTGCGGAAGATGGCGCGGGCGTATCTGAAGGGGTTTCCGCGGGAGCGGAGGGATGCGGTGCAGGTGCGGTTCGATGTGGTGTCGGTATACTTGCAGGCGGATGGGGTGGAGTTCGAGGTTCGCAAGGGGGTGTTTGGATGGGAGTGACTTATACGCAGGGGACCGATGTCGCGGCGCTGGAGCCTGGTGAGTTGAGTGCGCGGCTTGAGGGTGTTGTGACGGCTGCGATGGTTTGGCTGGGGGCGATTCCGATGCGCGGGCGAGTGTGCCGGAGCGTGAGGGGAAGTGGAGCGCGAAGCAGGTGATCGGGCATCTGACGGATTCGGCGGTGAACAACCTGGGGCGGATTGTGCGGATGCAGATTGCGCCGGGGTTGAAGCTGCCGGGATATGAGCAGGAGGAATGGGTTGCGTTGCAGCACTACGCGGAGCGGGAGTGGAGCAAGGTGCTGGAGGGGTGGGCGACGTTGAACGGGCAGGTGGCGTGGGCCGTCGCGCATGTGGACAAGGTGAAGCTGGCGAACAAGGCCGATGTGGAGGGGTCGGAGCTGACGCTGGGGTTTCTGATTGAGGACTACATCGCGCACATGGAGCACCATCTTCGTGCGATGCGGGGTTGGCTGGCTGACTGATTGGGGTCGGGCGGTGTCTAATACAGTGGATGCTGGAGACGATTTCAAAGTGAGGAATAGCCGATGACGTTGTTGAATGCACCGGAGTATGACGAAAAGGGTGAGAACCGAAAGCGGAATTTGCTGGTAGGCGCGGGGATATTGCTCGCGCTGGCGGTGGTGACATGCCTGGCCGGATATGTGATGGGGCATGGGTGGTTCTATTCGAACCTGGGCGCGGAGCATCAGGTGAATCGGTTCTTTACGGCGCTGGAGGCGAAGGACTATCCGAAGGCGTATGGGATTTATTTCAATGATCCGGACTGGCAGCAGCATCCGCAGAAATATGACTATACGCTGCAGCGCTTTACCGAGGACTGGACGACCGAGAGTCCGGTGAAGGCGCCGATCACGTCGCACGAGATAGACATATCGAAGACGGATGGGTCGGGAACCTTCGGGACGGGGATCATCGTGGCTGCGCGGGTGAATGGGGATCACAAGATCTTCATGTACTACATCCGCAAGGATGGGACGCTGGCGTGGCCCGCTCCGCATGAGCTGGAGTACTAGCTTGCTGCTGGTGGGGTGACTCGGCGTGCTGCCCAGAGCATGAGCAGGCCGATGAAGAGATAGATGGCGGCGGTGGCGGAGATGCAGGCGCTCATGCCGTAGTGGTTCGCGGCGATTGCGATGGCGATGGGAGCGAGGCCTCCGCCGAGCCAGCCGAGGGAGTTGAGCGTGCCGGCGGCGGCTCCGCGACGCGCGATGGGGACGACGTCGTAGAGGCTGGCGAAGATGTTCGCGTCGTAGAGGCCCTTGAAGTAGCCGAAGCCGATCATGGCGAGGATGAGCGTTGGGACAGACGTCGTCCAGCCGGTGAGGAAGAGGAAGGGCACGCCGCAGAGGAGTCCGAGGGATTGGGTGAAGAGGCGTCCGCCGTAGATCTTCTTGACCAGCGAATCGGCGAGCAGGCCGCCGCAGATGACTCCGAGGACAGATGCGATCTGCAGGTAGGCGGTGGCGTTGAGGCCGGCCATGGAGAGGCTCATGTGGAACTTCTGATGGAGGAAGGTGGGCATCCACGTGAGGAAGACGATGGCGACGAAGTTGGCTCCGATGAAGACGGCGGTGAGGAGCAGGACCATGGGGTTGCGGAGGACTTCGCTTAGATCGGTGACAAGATTTTCCGGCTCGGTGACAGACCGGGGGTTGGAGACCGGGGCAGGGAGTTCGGACATGCCGCGGGTGGGTTCTTTGAGGAGCGTCAAGAGGATGAGGCCGAGCAGGATTCCGGCTGCTCCGAAGAGAGTGAAGCTGGAGCGCCATCCGTAGTACTGGCCGACGAATCCGGAGACGGCGGCTCCGGCGATGGTGCCGATGTAGACGGCGGACTGGTGGAGCGACATCGCGCGCGAGCGGGTGGCGGGGGCGTGATAGTCGGCGATGAGCGACATGGCGGCGGGGAAGTAGAAGGCCTCGCCAAGTCCGCCGAGCGCGCGGCAGAGGACGAGCTGCGCGTAGCTGTGCGTAAGGGAAGTGGCGGCGGTGGCGATGGACCAGAAGATGAGCGCGCCGAGGACGACGGACTTGCGCGGGAGGCGGTCGCACAGCCATCCGGCAAAGGGACCGAAGAGGGCGTAGACCACCATGAAGGAGGTGCCGACGACGCCGAGCTGGACGTCGGTGAGGCCGAGCTGCTGCTGGATGAGCGGAAAGACGGAGAAGATGGCCTGGCGGTCCGCGTAGTTGAAGAAGCAGACGAACCACAGCATGGCGACGACCAGCCATTTGTAGGAGGAGCTTTGCCGGTTCGTCGAGAGGCGCTGCCGTCATGGTTGCGAGATCATTTCATCACGGCAAGCGGCATCGTGTGCTCATGATGGATACTTATATTATCCGACGCAAGGCTGGTTGAGGAGGACGAAGTGAGTGTAGTTGCGGGAGTTGATTTTGGGACGCTGAGCGTTCGCATCTCGATCTTCGATAAAGAGCGCGGGAAGCTGGGTTCGGCTACGGCGGAGTATCCGCTGAAGCGGTCGGCGGCGGACCCGGACTTTGCGACGCAGAGTCACGCGGACCAGATGGCGGCGCTGGTGAGCGCGATGCATGAGGCGGTGCGGGTGAGCGGGATTTCGGGCGACGCGATTGCGGCGATTGCGCTGGATACTACGGGGTCGAGCGTGATTCCGGTGGGCGAAGGGATGGTGCCGCTGGGCGACTACTACCTGTGGTGCGATCATCGGGCGGCGGGTGAGGCGGCGGAGATTACGCGGGCGGCGAAGGCCTATCGCGGCGGCGCGGGGTTCGAGGGGATCGACTGGTGCGGCGGTGTCTATTCGTCGGAGTGGGGATGGTCGAAGCTGCTGCACTGGCTGCGGCATAATCCTGCGAGCCGCGCGAAGTTCGTGACGGCGCTGGAGCACTGCGATATGGTCGCGGCGACTCTGTGCGGGATTACGGATCCGGCGGAGCTGCCGCGCAGCGTGTGCGCGATGGGGCACAAGTGGATGTGGAACGAGCGCTGGGGCGGCCTTCCTCCGGAGGATTTCTTAGTGAGTGTCGATCCGCTGCTGGCGGGCGTGCGCGAGAAGATCGCCGGGCGCTACCAGACATCGGACAAGATCGCCGGACATCTTAGTGCGGAGTGGGCGGCGAAGATGGGGCTGCGCGCGGGGATTCCGATTCCTGTCGGCGCGTTCGATGCGCACTGGGACGCGGTCGGCGCGAACATTCGGCTGGGCGATGTGGTGAATGTGATCGGGACTTCGACCTGCATCATCGGGCTGAGCGCGGAGCAGACCCTGGTGCCGGGTGTGTGCGGCGTGGTGCCGGGATCGGTGTATCCGGATAAGGTGGGGATCGAGGCGGGGCTCTCTGCGGTGGGCGATATCTTTGGCGCGATTGCTGCGCGTGCGGGCGCCACGGTGCACGAGCTCTCAGAGGTGACGAAGGACTACCGCGCCGGGCAGACGGGCTTGCTGCGGCTGACGTGGGACAACGGCGACCGCACGGTGCTGGTGAATCCGGAGCTGGGCGGCGTGACGCTGGGCTGGAACCTGCTGCATACGGCGGCGGATGAGCTCTTCGCAGCGGTGGAGGGCACGGCGCTGCACACGCGGATCATCCTCGAGCGCATGCAGGAGCATGGCACGGTGATCCATCGCGTGATTAATGGCGGAGGGATTCCGAAGCGAAACGCGAAGCTGAACCAGGTCTACGCGAACGTGCTGAACAAGCCAGTGCTGGTGCCGGAAGGGGACGTGACGAGCCTGGGGTCGGTGATCTTCGCGTTCCTTGCGGCTGGGGATTTCAAGACGGTGGAAGAGGCGCAGGATGCGCTGTGTCCGCCGTACAAGGTCTTCGAGCCGCAGGCCGACGAGGCCGCGCGCTACGACCGGCTGTATTCGCTGTACCGCGATCTGTACTTCGGCCTCGGGAGCCCGGATGCGAAGCCGGTAGCGCTGGGGCGTGTGCTGCCGGAGCTGCGGGCGATTCGGCAGGAGTGTTTTAAAGCGTAAGGAAATGGTGGGCCCGGAGGGATTTGAACCCAGCCACAACAGGATTTACAACCGCAGGCTCGGGTGTTAGAGTCCTCCTCACGAGGGCCGGCCATGCGGCGGACGATCCTGCTCGGCTTGTTTACGCTCCTTGCTGTGAGTGCGGCGAACGATGCCTGCGCCCAGCGCCGCGGCGGAGTCGCGCCTGGCTTTGCCCGGGGTGGTTTTGGTTTCAGCCGCGCCCGGGCCGTCTCGCCCTACGGATTCGGCTACGGGTACCTGCCCTACGACTCCGGCGCCGCGTACGCCTACGCGCCCCAGCCGGTTTTTTTCGTTCAACCGCCGCCCCTGTTCGTTCAGCCGCCTGAGCCGCCCGTCGTCGAGCCGCCGGCGCATCCTGTGGTCACAGACTACAAATGGACCGCAGCAGGCGCGGCATCTTCCCCCTCCGCGCTCTCGACAACCTCCGAGTCCGAGCCACAGGCCTTTGCCATTGTCCTCAAGAACGGTTCGACCCTCTCCGCCGTAACCGTGTTCGCCTCTGACGACGGCCTCCACTACGTCGACCCCGACGAGAGGCACCTGCGCATTTCCATGAGCGAGGTCGACCGCGCGGCAACCCTCAAGCTCAACCGCGCGAGAAACCTGAATCTGCACCTTCCTGCCGCGCAGTGAGCCGCGCTTGCCTGACGCGCTTCGACAGTGGGTCAGTTTGATTAGGCGGTGTTAAGGGGCTTTAGCTGCGATTCAATTTAAAAGCGTAAGGCGATTGGTGGGCCCGGAGGGATTTGAACCCCCAACCAAGGGATTATGAGTCCCCTGCTCTAACCGTTGAGCTACAGGCCCTTCATGCATTACGGCCACGCAGCAATGACTCACTGTCATACTTTGAGTGCCCGGCCCAGCTTCATCATTGTAAATGCATCGATGCCCGCTTCGTCCGGCGTGACTGCGAGCTGCTCTGCTATGCTGCGGTATCGGGCTATCTTCGAGCTCTCCCGTCCTGCATCCGCAGCAGCTCTCAGACAACCACGTAAGGCGCGAATGCACTCAAAGATGCAAACGCCGTAGCTGAAATATCTTGAAGTGATCCTCGGGCCTGGCGGTTTATCCAATGCTTTGAGGTGAAGATGCCGACTCCGCCTTTTGTAAGCGTGCCTGACACAACAGAGACTCAACCTCACGCTCTGCCATATCGCATTCTCTTCGAGGAACTCCGTGGCCGCCGCGGGGAACTGGGCTTTGTCGCATTGCTTCAGGACTGGACGAAGTCTGCCGCCGATCCTGCGCTGCCCGCCGAGGACGCCGCCTGGGCTGCGTATAAATCCGCCCTGGACGCTGTGGATCTGGCCTACGTCACTCTCGACCAGGCACACGATGCTCTTCGCGATGCCAGCCGCCACGACTACGCGAATGACAAGGGATACATGCCGGCCGTCGCAAAGGCTTTTACGGAAGCGATGAACAAACTGGCCATTGAGCCGGCCGCGGAAGACGAAAAAGACAAGCAGGCCGTCGAATCGGAGCTGGAAGCGCAGCGCAAGGAGCAGGCCGTGATGCAAGCCACGGAGGAGGCCATCGAGCAGGTCCGCAAGCAGGCCATCGAGGCTGCCCACGACAAGGTGATAGCAGCCGCCGATGCCTGCCAGGCTGCCGATGCCCCGCTGAAGAACCTTCTCCATCGCTGTTCGAGCTCCGCGCTGTGCTTCTCAGGCGGCGGCATTCGCAGCGCGAGTTTCTCCCTCGGAGTGCTTCAGAGGCTCGCCAAATACAGCGTCTCCGCTCCGTCGGGCACGGGCTTTCTCCATCGGCTCGGCTACCTGTCTACAGTCTCCGGAGGCGGATACACCGGCTCGTGGCTGATGGGCTGGGCACGCCGCAGCACCTTCGCTACAGCAATCGGCGAACTGGGCCGCCCCGGCAGGACCGCCGGCGATCCCGAACCCGACCCCGTGCGCCATCTGCGCGAGTACACCAGCTTTCTCGCGCCGCGCTACGGATTCAGCGTCGACACGGCAACGCTCGGAGCGATCGTCGTGCGCAATCTCTTTCTCAATTGGATCATCTTTCTTCCCTGCCTGATCGTGCTGATCCTTGCGCCGCGCCTTCTAAACATGGCAAGCGATAGTCTCGCCGCCTGGGTGATTTATTCTAGCCACCACCTCAAGGATCAATACCTGATGTTGGCCGCCGCCGGTATTCTCATGTTCCTTGGAGGCTGTATCGTCGGATTCCGCGCATCGAAGCCGCCCAGCGTCTCCGGTCGAAATGTCTCCTTTCTTCGCAGTACCTCTTTCTTCTTCTACGTCACCGTGTTGGCGGCGTGGTTCATTGTGGAGGCGTGGATCGCGGGCTGGATGAACGACCCGCCGCTTTACAGAAGTTTCAGCGGCTACCGTGTTCTGTGGTGGGCGTTGATCTTCGGTGCTGCGTCCATCCCACTGTCCGTCGGCCGCCTAAGCCGCTCCAAGTCCCCGGGTGCCGATCAGTTTCGCATCGGTAGAAACAGGCTCTGGGGTCGAATGGCATGGTCGTTCTGTGCCGGCCCGCTCGCCGGTTTAGCCGCGGCGGTTGCGCTCGAACTTTTTGAAGTGCATATAGCGGCTGTTCTGGCCGGCAATAACGACCAGAACATTCCGAACCCCGCCTTTAATGTATTTGTGCTGCCGATCGTACTCATCGTCTTGATGCTCGGCTCATCCCTGCTCTCTGGCATGCTCAGCACCATTGAAGAGGAAGAACAGCGCGAATGGTGGGCTCGCGCCGGAGCCGTCTTTTCCATCTTCATCCTCGTCTGGATCTGCGCTCAGTCGGTAGGCCAGTACGCCGGCATCATGGTAGTCGACCCTAAGTACAGAGCCCTTCTATGGGGCACCTGTAGCACCATCTTTGGAGGAGGCGCGGCGATCGCAGGAAACAGCGCCGCCACCGCCGCGGCCGGCAAGCACGTCGATCTCACCCAGCTCTCCAAAGCCGGACGTTTCCTGGCTCGCCATCAACTGATTCCATCCGCTCTGTCGTTCGTCGCGCTCATCTGCATCCTGCTTCTGGTCGGCAGCCTCAATGAGCTGTTACTCGGCGTCATAGGCAATCAGCACGTCGTCTCCGCTCACTACAACGCTTACTCCAATGCGCGTGAGCAATTACGATGTGCTCTTCTTCAACAGCCCTCAGGAGTATGCCATCCCAATGCTCACTGTGGCTGCGCTCTTGCTGGCGCTCTTCGCCAACTATTGCATCAACGTCAATGTCTTCTCGCTGCACGGCATGTATCGTATGCGCCTGGTGAGAGCGTTCCTGGGCGCCTCGAACTTCGGCCGTGATGCGGACCGCTTCACCAACTTCGACAAGAGCGACAATATCCAACAATCTGAGCTTCAACTGATTCCGGATGCTCCTATCCACGTCGTCAATACGGCGCTCAACCTGGTCCATGTGCGCAAGCGGGCGTGGCAGCAGCGCAAGGCCGAATCCTTCACCTTCACTCCATTTCAGTGCGGCAGTTGGCGCCTCGGCTACGTGTCTACCAGTGGCTACGGCAACGTCCACGGCGTGACGCTGGGTACCGCCATGGCGATCAGCGGCGCCGCCTTCAACCCCAACATGGGCTACAACTCGTCGCCTCTGGTCACGCTGCTGATGACGCTCTTCAACGCCCGGCTCGGCTGGTGGCTGCCCAACCCCTCCTGGCGTTCCCACAAACAATCGGACGATGAGTAGAGATCGTTACCTCAGAAAGACCGGCCCCAACTTCGCCATCGCTTCCATCCTCTCCGAGGCTCTGGGCAAGACCGACGATAAGAGAAAGTGGATCCAGCTCTCCGACGGCGGCCACTTTGAGAACCTGGGCCTCTACGAGATGGTGTTACGCCGCTGCCGCTACATCGTGCTGGTCGATGCCGGCGCCGACCGCGAGTTCCAGTTCGAAGACCTCGGCAACGCCATCCGCAAGATCAACATCGACCTCGGAGTCCCGATTACCTTCCCGGGGCTCGCCGCGGAATCGTGGCCCTTCACCAACAAGAAGGCCCCCACCGATCGCTACTGCGCCGTCGGGAAGATAGAGTATGCGTGCGTCGACCCCGGCAGTCCGTTCGGCTACCTTCTCTACATCAAACCGCAAATGATCGGCCGATGAGCCGCTCGACATCACCGCCTACGCCGGCGGCCACACTTCTTCCCCCACGAGTCAACTGCGAACCAGTTCTTCACCGAGGCCCAGTTTGAGAGCTACCGTCACCTCGGCAGCCACTCTGTCGATGAGATCCTGGGAACCGTAGCGGAAGATGGCGCGATGGGCGCGAAGGAACTGATGGCCGCAGCATTCGCCTACACCGGCCAGGAGCCGTTCGGAGACTTCGTCGTCTGCAAGAAGTGACCCTCTAAGCCGCTCTCCGCCTTCTCAACATTCCCGCCACTCCCACAATCCCGGTCCCCAGCAGCAGGATCGAAGATGGCTCCGGCACCACAGCAAATTCAAACTGCTCGGCCAGGATCGCGTCTGCGGCGGTCGTCGGATGGATATCGTCCCAGAAGAGATACTGGCCTGGATCGGTACAGACCGAGGTGGTGGTCAAGCAGGCTTGCGTCACATTGGTAAATCCATACGCCCCCGGATCTGCAACGATCGAGTCCAGCAACCCAAAGGTATTGAAGTAAGTCGCGCCCGCCGGAAGAGTGGCCAGCAACCCCGCATTGAATTGCTCGCTGTAGAGTGTCGCCGCCGGATCGCCCATAAACTCCGGCGTCAACCCCAGGTCAGGCAGTCCCGGCACCAGAATATGTGTCGCGCCTGCGGCCTGGAGCGCGGCGACGATCGCATCAATGTTGCCGACGGCGACGCTCACCGAACCGCCGATCTCGAAATCATCGGCGCCACCCCACACTACGAATAGCGAAGTCGGCACAAGTGCAGCAGGTGGATGGAAAGTCGCCAGCTCGGCCAGCATTCCAGGTAGGCCAAAAGCTCCCGGTGCGCTCTGCGTGCCCCCGTCGCCAATGTTGCCCACGCCCGTCGTTGCGCCGGCCCAGGCAAAGTCAAGGAGCGGAGCGCCCAGCAGTCCGGCAAGCTGTTCCACCGCAACCGGCCCGTTGGAATACCGGCCCATGTAGTACGGCGGCGACGGCGGAGTGCCACCAGTAATCGGAATCGTAGCCGCGTAAAGATTTCCGTTGTCCGACAGGCTGTCTCCGTAGACGACTAAGGCAGAAAACGGGCTGGCGCCGGCGATGGCGGTGGCCGCCAAAAGCATGGCTGCGACTGAGGCTGTGAATATTGTGGTCTTGAGAGTTTGCACGATCTCCTCCTTGCGAGCTTGGCAAAGCGGCGTTCTCGTACTGATCTTCGGGGCCGGGGAGTGATTTGAAAGCTGAGGGAGTGCTTCCTATACCTGAGCTTCGCGGACCGCATAACGCGACCGACAGTCAGGAGTGAGAATTCTACCACCGGCCTGTGTCTCCCTGCCGCGACTCAGGCATGTGACCCACCCATCGGGTGCCCCATTCATGCGTGGTCTCATCACGCATGAGTGGGGTTTGGAGCAGTACATCGCACCCGAGAAAAGTGACCCCCCATCCATTAACCACCATCGAATGAATACTTTGATGGTAAGCCACTTATTATCAATATTTTGCATAGTCTCTCCACTGAGGTCCGGACCTAACCTCCATGTTTTGAAGATTTTGCGCAATATAGGGAGAGGGGGCATAACCCATCAGCGCCGAGCGACCTCCAACTGAATAGGCCGCGCAGTCGAGTTGACGTCAGGATCGTAGTACTCATAGACCCGCGACTGGAAGGTGCGAGCCCGGATAGGATACTTGGCCCGCAGCCGGACTTTCAGGGTGACAGTCTGCCTCGGCGAGAGCGCGTTGAAGTACAGGATCGCCTGCGTAGCCGTGAGGCTGAACTTCTCCAGGTGACCCGACGCGTTCCCCGCAGCCTTCTCCTGCATAGCCTGCAGATCCTCGCTAAGCAGATCGAAGCCCGGCGGAATCCCCAGGTCCACCATCACCATATTCGCCGTCTTGGGAAGGTTGTTGCGGATGGTCGTCGTAGCCGTGACGATGTCGTTCTGCGCCAGGTGCGTCCGGTCATAAGCGACGTCGATAGAGAGCGCCTCGCCCGCCGGCTTCTCCTCCCAAGGCGTAAAGTAGCGCCCGACCACCTGGTACGCCAGCCCACCAGTGCCCTCAAACCTGAGCTGCACGTTGTTAGCCTGCTGCGTGTCGATGCCCTTGAAGACGAACTGGTGCAGCAGATCATTGTTGTCCGGAGTCAGCTTGAGCGTCTCGACCGTCTTGCCGTTCAGCATGACCTCAAGCGCCCCGCGCACATCCGATGCACTAAGCTGCGAAGCCAGCAGCAGCGAGCGCAAAGCCATAATGGTCGCCTGCGTAGTGCCCCAGTTCCCCCCAGCCTGCTTCTTCGACGAGATAAAGTTGAGCGCCTTGCGAACCGTCTCAGACGCCTGCCCCCACTTGAGCAAAGCCTGCGTAGCCAGCCCGGTAGTCTCGATAGCCGCGCTCGCCCCGGTGGAGTAAACCCCCGTCTCCTCCACCGTCCACGACACCTGATCGTCCTTCTCAGTACGCGCATCAAGCAGAGCCTGCATCGACCGTCGCGTAAAGTCGCGATCCTTCCCGTAGTCGGCAGCGAAGTTGGCGATGATGGCTAAGGTGTAGGTGTCAGGCTTCGAATCACTATGCGACTCGATGTAGCGTTTAGCCCTCTCGACCGCTGGACCCTGATAGCCAGTGTTCGCCAGCGACCACGCAATGTACGCAGTGATGCGCAGGACGTTCGAGTTATAGCGATTCGTAGCTCCCTCATTGATGAAGTTGGAGTCCGGCTTCCAACTGCCATCAGGCTGCTGCTGCCGCGCGAGCCAGTCGCCGGTGCGGCTGATGAGCCGCGGATCGACGTCCGACACCTTCGACATATCGTTGAACTCCATCAGTCCGTAAGCCGTCAGGATCTTGTTGGCAGGCGCCTGCCCAAACCACGAGAAGCCCCCACCCGGCACCTCAAACGTAAGCAGCCGCTGGTACCCGTTAGCGATATACCCCTCGGCCTTCGCATGCACCTCAGGCGTCAGCTTCTTGGTGCGCTTCATGTAGTCGAGCGCGAGCACGTTGGGATAGGTGCTGGAAGAGGTCTGCTCGAAACATCCATTGGGCATGCGGAGAATGCCGTCCATCCCTTCAATCACCTGGCTAAGCGGGCCGGGATACAGACGGACGAAGATGCTGGTGGCATCGGGCACGGAGTTAGCAGGGAAGTGGAGATCGTGCTGGGCGGATTTTTCGAGCCGTCCGTTGAAGACAAGATTCTGCTCGCGTCCGTTGGGGACGACCTCGATCTCGCGGACGACGATGTCTCGATGGTTCCCCATCTGAGCGGAGAGCGTGAGCTTGAACTTGCCGATGCGTTTCGCGTCGAGGGTGAACTGCGAGCTGCCAACACGACCCGATTCCACGGAGACGGTCTTGTCGGCTGCGTCGTTGTCGAGTGAGAACCAGTCGTCAGGCGTGAGCTTCAGCGACACCTCACCGGGCTTGCCGGAGTAGTTGTAGATGGCGATGGGGATAGTGACGCAGTCGCCCTGTGTGAGCGTAACGGGAAGGTCAAGGTCGACGAAGAAGTCCTGAAAGACCTTGAGGCTGGAGGTGCCTGTACCGAGCGCGCCAGACTGTGTAGAGGCGAGCATGGCCATGCGCCACGTAGTGATGGAGTCGGCGATGGGGATGGAGATGTCTGCGTTGCCGCTGGCGTCGGTGATGATCTCGGGGTTGATGTAGAGAGCTTCAGGGAAGTAGGAGCGAACGTGCGGCGCGGCTGGCCTGCTGGCTGCGGTCAAGGAGTTGCGATCAGGGGCGGTGTTTGGATCGACGTTCAAGCCGTTTATCGCGAAGGCCTTCTTCATCGGTGCCGCCGCAGGTGCTCCCATCGCCGCGCCACCCATGGCAGCGCCTGCCACGAATTCACCCCGAATCATGTTTTGGGGCCGGGCAGCCATGGCCATGGGCATCGGCATCGCGGCGTCTTCGACGGTTACGGTCTCCGTCGCGTTGCCTACGGACAGCGTTGTCGAAAGGACCGCACGATCGCGCGGCTGCACCGACAGATCGCGCGAGAGAACCATAAAGCCGGGCGAGGTGATCTCGATCTGATAACGGCCAGCGGGCAGGCCTGCAAAGTCGAACTGTCCTGCACGCGTTGCTGCGCGTAGTGCGTGTGCCAGCGGTGCCGATCGGATGGAGTGTAATGGTCGCGCCGGGGATGATGGCCCCGGTTACATCGGCGACCGTGCCCGTAATCTCGGCACTGCCATTGAAGGGACCGCGGTCGTGTTCGATCTTTAGATCGAGCGAGCCGCCGCTCTGTCCCGGCTGATTCACCACGCTGCCGGTGCGCTCTTCGAGGTACACGATGAGATCGTCACCGCTGTTGAACCGGCGATCCGGGCCTGCGCTGCGGACGAGATAGAAGCGATTCCTGCCTTGATTCCAACCTGTCCGCTCGATGCGGAATGGGCGTGTTCCAGGCGTCGTGCGG
Organism: uncultured Acidobacteriaceae bacterium; assembly: GCA_963744125.1. Taxonomy (GTDB): domain Bacteria; phylum Acidobacteriota; class Terriglobia; order Terriglobales; family Acidobacteriaceae; genus Edaphobacter. The sequence continues at coordinate 934,543 of CAVUSG010000001.1, forward strand.
ACGCGAGCCGTTGTCGAGCTTGACATCCTCGAAGGCCTTAGGAGATGTCTTCGTTGGCCGAATTTCTATCGAGAGCGTTGAGATTCACGTTGAGCTTTGCGGCGATCTGGCGGATCTGATCGATGAAGGCGTCGCGATAGCGTTGCTGGTACTCGCCGAACTTATCCTGCGGCAAGCTGCGGCCAAACTCGGTGTCGAGCCTGGTGGGTCTAGCAATCTCTGTAGCGGAGAAGAGCGCGCGTGCTGCAAGGTCGTGCTGATCGTTCCGAGATTCGTCGGGCTCAACAACGTCGGACATCGATAGCGAGTGGATCTCGTAGCGAGGCTTCATCACCTCCTGCTCGAGATAGAAGAAGACCTTGGCGAAGCCAGGCTGCTTTTCAGCGAGCGCGAAGACGGCCTCATCAACGCACTGCAGACCGAGAGCGGCGCTTACGCCTTCACCGTGCGAGTTAGTGACATGGAAGTGAACGCGTGCGTCGGCGCCGGGTTTGTACACGGCAGCGTCGGAGGTAGTCTCGATCTTCAGTTCATCGGCGGGCTGGACAAAGACGAGCCGATGGTCGGCGACCGGCTGAGCATCACGGCCGAAGAGATAAGCGTCGATGTCGAGAGTGCCTGCCATGTCAGGCGTCGCGCTGAGACTGAGATCACCGTGGCCGTTTTGAAGATCGACATCGCGAGTGAGGATCGTCTGGCCGTTCTTCACGATGTCGATGTACGCAGAACCACGAGCGCGCGTAGAGAGCACGTTAAGCTGGATGCGGTCGCCGGCCTTGACGACGGCGCGGTTGGTGCGGAGGAGGATCTGGTCGGTGCCGCCGCGTGTCTGAAGCGGAACGTTGCTCGAGGCGCGGTTGCCGTGGTGATCGTCCGCCTCAACGCGGAGAGAGTCGAGCCCCGAGCCGGGGTCGATCCGGATGACGCCTACGCCGCCGCTATCGGTACTGATCTGTTGATTGGACGCCATTAGGAAGGTGGACCGAAAGTGCAGTGCTCGCCGGCGTGCCATCAGGGTAGGACGTCAGCAGGAAGACCTGTTCTCGAGATGAGGGATCAGCGAGCCACCCTCAGGGATGGCAGTGATAAGCAGAGACGACTGGCTGATGGTGATAGGTTCGCCGCGCGTCTCCGCGTGCGCGGCGGAGTCCTTGACCGTAGCCTCGACGAGTGCGCGAGCGGCGCCCTGACTAAGCGGCCGCCCCGCAAAGTAGTCGGGCAGCTTGAGATCGAAGTGGTAAGCACCATCGCTGTCGGTCTTGCCCGTCGCGGACGCCGCTTCGAAGACCGCGACGTCCATGGCCGAAGCCTTCACGGTGATCTCGGCGTGGTCGACTGGTTTGCCAAAGAAGTAGTTGGCCCGAACCGTGCCAGTGACGTGATCCCCCGGACGATAGTCTTTCTTCTGCTTGCCATCTTTCTCAGTGAAATCGACTGCGACTTTGAACTTAGGCAGCACATAGCGTTCAACGTTGAGCGCGATCTCTGCAGTATTCGACGGCGAGTTGGCATCGCCCATAAGAGCGCGCAGATGATACGTGCCGAGATTGACCTCATCGGCGAGTGAGAACTCGGCGGAGGCGATGCCGAACTTGTCGGTCTCGGTGGCGCTCTTGAAGACTTTATTGCCGCGCGAGTCTTCGACCTCAAAAGTGAGCTTGCGGTTCGAATCCGCCTTGTGGTCGGCGCCATCGAGCGCCAGCGCGCGAACGTGAATCGTCTGTCCAGGCTGATAGATAGGCTTCTCAGTAGTGAGTAGGATGGACGCCTTGTCGCGAAGCTGGACAGCCTGCGTGTACTCGGTCGAGCCGACGGGCGTGTCGGCGACGTAGTGCATGTCATACCTGCCCGTCATGCCAGCGGGAAAACGAAATTGCGCCTCCAGCGTCCCGCGCCGATTGAGTCGGCCGGAGTATAGCGGCCGCGCCTGCTGATTGGGGATGATGAGCTCGATGCGAACCGAGCCCGTCTCGGCCACGTCATTGTTATTCGCATCCGAGACGATGACACGGATGGCGGCCTCGCTCCCTGCGAGGTACTCCGTCTGACCGATGATGTGGACGACGGGCCGCCGCAGAATCTGCGAGATCGACTCGACTGCCTTCGATCGCCGGCACATTGCCGGCGTCGTACTCAAAGCGATAGCGCAGCCGCTGCCAGATGATGTCGTCGAAGGCGATGGGCTTGTCCGGCGTGATGATCTCCTGCCACGAACCGTCGTCTTTGTTGATGGTGACATTGCGCTCGATGCGACCGAGAGTGTGGTCTTCGGGATCAAGTATCTCGGCGACGAGCCTGCCCGACCCCTCACGCTGCGAGTGATACGGGATCGTCACGGAGAGCCGCCCGCGCGTGTAAGTGGCAGCAGGTTGCTGCGCCCGCGCGTGCTTGAGCGAGAGAACAGCGGCAGCAATAACAAGCACCAGGGCGAAGGGAAGCACAAGACGGAAAACGAGATTTAATGGGCGCGCGAACATGCAGGTTCTCCTCGTCCGTCGCCGACCGAGTCGGCAACCGTGTCTGAGCGGAGAACGCAGTCAGCCGCAGAACTTGCAGCTCTAACAAAAAATTATTTTGCAGACGGGGAGACAGCTACCGTTTCGTCCAGGTCTTTCCATCCGGACTGGTCCAGCGCTCTCCGTTGTCAGTAGTGATCTCGAAGATGGCGACTGGTGGTTTCGCTGCGGGGGCCGGGGCTGCCTTCTTGAGGGCGGCACGCGGAGCATCAAGCACCACAGCGGACGTCTCCGCCTCAACGGTGACGGTCTCGGACGCCGCGCCAACCGCGAGGGTCAGGTTCGCCTGATTTTGTTGTGACGCGACGACACTAACCGCAAGCTGTTGCCTTTGAAAGCCGGACGCCATCGCTCCAAGCTGATAGCTGCCGGGGGTGACATTGTCCATGAGATAGCGGCCGTTGCGGTCGGAGGTCACCGTGCGTGTGACGTTGTTCGCGACGTCGCTGATAGTGACTGGATGCGCCGGAGATCACCGCCCCGGTTGCGTCGGTTATCGTGCCGCTCAAGCTGGCGGTGCCGGCAGCGCGTGCAGGAGCAGCTGCGACAGGGCCGCCCATTGCGCCGAAGCTGGACACGGTACCTGCGATCGCGGGTGCAGCCGGCCTCGCCAGCGCGACTCGCAACGCACGGCCTCGCCATTGTGATGGCACGGAACTCCAGTGCTTGCCGTCATCCTCGCTGTAGAAGAGCGCGTTCTGAGTGTCGATGGCAAGCACCTGTTGACCATTTCTCGCAGAGGAAAGCGTCGGCAGACGGCTGGGCAGCAAGTAGTCTCACAGGGGCAGTATTCGGATCGACGTTGTAGCCGTTGATCGTGTTCGTTACGCCGATCACGTTTGAGCCCGAATCAACGCTGACCCCACCCGCTGTGGCAGCCTGAGGCGATGCAGCCGCGGCCCCGGCGTTGTAAGAGATCGGCGGCGTCTTGGCCCGCGATGCAAGTGGGGCGGCGGAGTCTGCGTTCCCGGCAGTGACAATGTTCGGCTGAGGAGCATTCGGAGGAATAGCCGGCGGATTCTGAGGCGCAGTCGCAACAGCCGGCATCGCCGGCACCGCATCGCCGTTGATCGCGCCGCCCACAGCCGCTCCCTGACCCTGAGGCAGAGTTGTAACGCTGCGATCTTCGACGCGGCCGTTGGCGAAGCTTTGACCATGCATCACCGCGCCCGGACTCGACGGCGTTGAGACGCGCCGCCTTCGCCGCAGAGCCAGTTACTGGTCTGATTCGGAGGCACAGGTTTAGCGGCAGGCGCAGGCGGCGCAGCAATTGAAACCGGCGGCGCACTCTGGACGGGGAGAGGCGCAGGCGGACGCGAAGCAGCAATCTCGGTAGGCGCAGTGACGCCGCTCTTGATCGGCGCCGCGCTGTGAAGATGAACGATGAAGAAGACAAGCGCAGCAAGAGCAGCAAGCCCGGCAGCGGGCCACGCAAGATTCCACCCTGAAAGCCACGGTTTGCGAGCGGGCTCGGGTTGAAGTGCCGGTGATTCATCCAGCGGAGGCAGCGAGAGCGCCACGATCGCGCGGCAGTCAGCGCAGGTGGCAAGATGTGCCAGCGTCTGCTCGCGCTCGTGAGGCGGCAGAGCGTGTTCGACGAAGGCGCTCAGCTGGTCCGCGTCTGGATGTTGCCCGGATTGTACGAGTTCGCTCATGGTCGTCTGAATCTCAGTTCGCTTGAATTCTGCGGTTGTGTCCGCGCTCGTCTTATCGAAGAACGAATTAGTTTGCGAAGTTTGCAGCAAACTTCGAAGGTTTATTTCAACATCGCGAGGATCAGTGCCAAGCGCCTCTTCAGCGGCTCGTTTGCTGAGGCCGCCGGATTGAAGATTGTGCAGCAGCTGCTTTCGCAGATCGGCGACCAGCCGTTTCAGCCTGCGGCTGATAGTAGCTTCGTGAACATGAAGGATGCGCGCGATCTGCAGCAGAGTCTGTCGATCAAGAAAATAAGACGAGAGCAGGAAGCGATCTTCGGACGGGAGAGCTTGAAGCGTCTGTGCGACGGCATGAGTGAGGTGTTGTAGCTCACCGGCGATCGGAGAGACGCTCGGAGCCGGTGCCGCAACGTCGAGCGTATCGAGCGGAGTCTCGCGGTGCGTACGGCGATGGTGATCGACGTGGCGCTGTGCAAGCGTAGTGCGGAGCCAACCCAGCAGCGAGCCACGCCCGGAGTACGACGCCAACGGAGAGCGGCGTTCGCCATCGTGCTCACGAAGACCGTAGAGCTCGGAGTAGAGCGAGTCCGCGAGATCGTGGCCCAGCGTAGCGGAGCCGGTGATGGCAATAGCAGCCTGCGTGAGCGGAGCGCGATAGAGCCCGAGAAAACGCTGCCACGCAGCCTCACGGCCAAGAGCGCAGGCGTGCGCGAGAGCGAGTTCGTTTAGCCGAAGCCCACGCAGGAAGGCGATCTTTTCAGCAGCATCGGGATGAGCCGCCGGCGGCAGGCCGTAGTTGAACTTTGCGCCGACAGCGGCCAGGGCAACACCAAACTCCTCAACTGTAAGGCCGCAGGTCTCTGCTTCGGCGGTCGTCCACAGCTCCTGGCCAAGCGCAGCCGGAAGCCCCGGCAGAACAGGCGCTGGAGGCACGTCATCTCTGGTTTGCTCCGCGGCTGGGCAGGGGCAGGACGAGATCGCCGGGCTGTGACGAGGCCGTGTCCACGCCTTCAAGATACTGCATTCGCGCAGGTAGTAGCTACGAGCCGAATCTCAGTTGCCGGTTCCAGCGGACGGCTCTGGGGTATCATTCAACTCTCCTAAAGAGCAAATCGCGAAGTAAATAGCGAGGTACTTGCACTAGCTTATGGCTCCTCTGGTTCGTCCGCCCGGCCCCAAAAATCGCGGCATCGTCGGCAACCTGCCTATGGCAAGCGGGGACCCGCTCGGAGTGTTTACCCAATGGGCCCGCCAGTATGGCGACGTCTTCTACTACCGCGTCTTTCACCGTCACATCTACTTCCTCAACCATCCCGATCTGGTCAAAGACGTTCTCGTAACCAACCATCAGAACTTCATTAAAGGAGAGGCGATCCGCTTCAATCGCCGGATATTTGGCAACGGCCTGATCGCCAATGAGGGCAGTTCGTGGCTGCAACAGAGGCGCCTGATCCAACCTGCCTTTCACCGCGAGAGGATCGACTCCTACGGCGACACCATGGTCGCCTACGCGGAACGAATGATAGCAACGTGGCGCGACGGCGAAGAGCGCGACATCCATCGCGACATGATGCACCTCACGCTCGAGATCGTAGCGAAGACTCTCTTCAACGTCGAGATCGCAGGGGAGCGCGATCATATCGCGGTAGCGCTGAACACCCTGATGGAGTTGAGCTCCGGAGCCCGCATGCTGATGCCCCCCGCGCTTCGGCTCACTCCGACGCCAGGCAATCTGCACTACCTGCAAGCCGCGCGCCGGTTGGATGACATCGTCTACGCCCTCATTCGAGAGCGACGTGCCAGCGGAAAAATATACGGCGCCAGCGGCAAAGTAGGCGCCCGCGGCAACGTATCAGACGACCTGCTCTCAACTCTGCTTCAGGCCCGAGATGAAAGCGGCGCGGCGATGCCGGACAAGCAGTTGCGCGATGAGGTGATGACGATTCTCCTCGCCGGTCACGAGACGGCCGCAGTGTCGTTGTCCTGGACCTGGTATCTGCTCGCACAGAATCCAGCGGTTGAGCAGAAGCTCTGCGCCGAGCTTCGCCACGTGCTCAATGGAAGAAGCCCGAGGCCGGGCGATCTCTCCGAACTCCGCTACACAGAGCGCGTCGTAAAGGAGGCGATGCGTCTGTACCTTCCCGTCTGGGCGCTGGTCCGGAACCCGATAAAGGATTGCGAGATAGGTGGCTATCGAGTGCCCGCCGGAGCCTCAGTGATCATGAGCCCATGGGTGATGCATCGCGACCCGCAACACTACGACCAGCCCGAACGATTCGATCCCGACCGCTGGCTGGACGAACGGACCACGGGCGCGCCGAAGTTTACCTACTTCCCCTTCGGAGGAGGCCCGCGCTCCTGCATCGGCTCCACGTTTGCCATGATGGAGGCTGTCTTGGTGCTGGCCACCATCGCGCAGAGATACAAGATCGCGGTCGTACAGGATCGGCCAATCGAGCCGCTGCCCACGATAACTCTTCGCCCGAAGCATGGCGTCCGAGCCCTCCTTACGCGCCGGGAGTCATGAGTTCGCCCGGAGGGAAAGACCCCGTCAATTCGCCGTGACCGTCTTGAAAAATGTGCGTGCCTGTTAGGTATCTGTCCATCAATCGTGGCAACATTGGGTTTTAGCATGCGAGCTTGATTTTTAGACTGGGACACCGATGAAGAACCTGACGCTCTGCGCCATACTCTTAGCTACCTCCGCCGTCCACGCGCAAACCCCAACTCCACCCCTCGATCGGCCGAGACTCGAATTCGAAGTAGCGTCCATCCGCCTCTCAAAACCAGGGCAGCCAGGTTTTCAGGCCATCAAGCCAAACCCGGATGGCGCGGGATATACGGCGAGCTATCTGCCGGTGAAGCTGATGATCGCCTTTATGTACCGGATTCCGGCCCGGCAGATTGTGGGCGGCCCACGCTGGCTCGAAGAGGATCGCTACGACGTAGAAGCGAAGGCGGATAAAAAGTACACCCTCGACGATCTCCACACGATGTACCAGAACATGCTGGCTGACCGCCTCCACCTCAAGTTCCACATCGAGACCAAAGAAGCCAACGCCTACGTCCTCACCATCGACAAAAACGGCAGCAAGATGAAGGTCAACGACCAGCCCCAGGGCTACAACATCCCTATCACCTTCAGCGGCATCGGCGTCATGAACGGCGTCCGCGTCCCCATGCCGTACTTCTCCTGGCTCCTCGGCCAGATCCTCCAGGACGACGAGCGCCCGGTCGTAGACCTGACCGGGCTCACCGGCTTCTACGACTTCACCTTATCTTATCTACCCCCAAACTTGCCGCAGGAGGTGCATGACAATCTCCCCCAGGAAGCGCTCGACCGCCCCTCCATCTTCGACGCCCTCAAGGAACAGCTGGGCCTCAAACTCGCCGCCCAAAAAGGCCCCGTCCAATATTTCGTCATTGACCACGTAGAACGCCCCACCGAAAATTGAATTTCGAAACCAGCCTGCCCAGTGTTTTGTGACAGTGAGGATCACCCAGGGCGATATAGAAGCTGAGCGCAACGCACTGTCACCCAAATTCCTGTGAAGTTGGCTCTTCGGAAAGTTCGAGTCCGACAGGTTGAGACCGCCTCGTTTTACTGTAAGTTCGAAAGCCGCTAGTTCTCCGAGGGACGTTCGATGTGGTCGATCACGAGCATCGGCACCGGCGCTTTCGTGGATTCGAGTTTGAGGCCGAGTTGCTCGCGCACTGCGTCCATAAAAGTGATTCCGGGTGGCGGCTCCGGAGCAGCGTCAGCGCTGGAGGGCGCGGCCGCGCGCATCGCGTTCCTAGTCGCCTCCATCGAGAATTCCACGGAGACGTCGTAGTTGCCGGTCAGGCCAGTCTGGTCCACCACTGGGTTGCCCAGCGCGCCAAGCGACGGCAGCGTCCCGGCAACCAGTGCCATGGTCGTGTTCCGCGATCCCCAGTTCGAAGTTCCGTCGGCATTTCGGTGTAAACCATAGACACCGCACACATACGGGAACGGCGGGTTGGGCGGTAATGGCGGCTGGGAAGCACCCGCAGTCACAGGCTCCGGACACGGAAGCCCCTGCTCATGTGGAATCAGCTTCGGCCCCAGCTTGCCCCGCTTCACCAGCACCATTGCCAGCACCGGCACGATCCGTGTCTCAACGTGAACTTTCAGCCCGAAGCGCTCCTCCAGCAGCGACTGCATCATCAGCCGGACCTTGTCCTTGGTCGGCTTGCCCGGCGAACGCGCCTCGATGTTGTAGCGCTCCGTTGTCACCCACTTCGGCAGCGGTGCGAACATCGCCTGTTCCTGCTCCGGCGCAAGCGAGATCTTGTACGCAAACTCGATGTCTACGGAGAGGGGAAAGTCAGTGTGGAACAGGCCATCGCGTGGCTGCATTCCATCGTCGTTGCTCATGGCGATGCTGGGCGGCTTGAAGTCGTTGGTGTCCGGCCGCACGGACGCAACATCGAACTCCATCTTGCCGCCGGCGGCCTTCTGCCAGTCAGGCATCTCCATTGTCTGCGCTGGGGATGGGATCGGCAGGGCTGCGGCGGCAAGGAGCAGGAGTGTTCTGCTGAGGAGCATCGAGCGTGCCTCTTTGTTGAGAATAGAAGGGTTCACCTCTAGGACGTACGGGGGGTGGATTCGCTCGGCTTAATTTTGTACTGGGTTGGCAGGTTAAGCGAGGTCGAACAGCAGACTGTCTTCCGAACTGGCCTGCGAAGTCGCATTTTCGGAAACTTCAATCATTTACCCCAAACTCACCACTACCAAAATCCTGTCAACTTAAATCGTGCAAACAGCTGAAAACAAACGCGATAAATCGGAGCAGTTCAACTGCCCCCCCTGTATAATCTCAATTGGGTGGAATCGGCAAAACTGGAAGAGAGAAGCGCGCGGAAGAAATCCGTGGACTGCATCTCCTTTATTTTGAATATTTTGCAGGTAAACCTTTTAGATGCAGTATTTTGCGGCAAGGGTCCGAGGCTAAAGTCTTTGTTTCCGATACTTTGCGCAAATTAGGGGGGAGGGGGTAGGGGTGGTCAGATGTTGTCGTTGGAGGCGCGAAACGCGATAGCTGCGTTCAGGCCGCCGAAGGCGAAGGAGTTGGAGAGCGCAAACTCCACCTGGGCGGGACGGGCCACATTCGCCACGACGTCCAGATCGCACTCCGGGTCAGGGCCGATGAAGTTGGCGGTGGGCGGAAGGACGCCATTCTTCAGCCCGAGGATCGTGCATACCGCCTCCATCGCGCCAGTCGCTCCGAGCGAGTGGCCGTGAAGTGACTTGGTGGAGCTCACCGGCACGTGTTCCGTGTGAGCACCGAAGACCTCGCGAATCGCCCGCGTCTCCACCGCGTCGTTGATCGGTGTGCCGGAGCCGTGAGCGTTGATGTAGCCGATCTGCTCCGGACGAAGCGCTGCATCGCGCAGCGCCGCCCGCATGGCACGGACCGGGCCCTGCGCTGGAGAGATGAGTGATGTGCTGGGCGTCGGAGGACATGCCGAAGCCCACGATCTCGGCATAGATGGTCGCCCCGCGCGCCGTCGCTGCGTCGAGCGGCTCCAGTATCAGCATCGCGCCGCCTTCGCCGAGGATGAAGCCGTGCCGGTCGTTGGAGAAAGGGCGGCAGGTATCCGGAGAGACGACGCGCATCGCCTCAAAGGCCTTCAGCAGGCCGAAGCCGAACGGAGCGTCGCTTCCGCCGGTGATGGCCAGCTCAACGTCGCCGTCGCGGACCATCCTGAAGGCTTGGCCGATGGCATGGTTGGCGGAACAGCAAGCGGTGGAGACGGTGTAGGCGGGACCAGAGATGCCGAACTCCATCGAGATATGGCTGGCTCCCGCGTTGGACATCGCGCGAGGAATGATGAGGGGCGCGTCGAACCGCATCTTGTCGCGGAGGTATAGCTTTGCCAGCCCATCGCCCAGCGTGGACTGGCCGCCCATGCCCGAACCGGTGACGATGGCCGTGTTCTCGCGCAGGGCTGGCGTGAGATGCGATGCCCGAGCTCTGCACGGCTTCGCGGGCCGCAATGACTGCGAATTGAGAGAAGGGTCGAGAAAGGGTAGCCGGTTAGCTTCAAAGTGTTCGCGCGGGGTCGTAGCGTGTGACTTGGGCGCCATTCTTGAAGCGTAGCTCCGCGACGTCGACGGAGTGGATCGGAGCTATTCCGGATTTGCCTTCGCAGACGGACATCCCACGTCTCAGGGATGTTGTTGCCCAGGGCGCTGATCATGCCCAGGCCTGTGACTGCTACTCGCCGCGCGGCCATTGAGTTACCCCCAGGGTCATCTCGATGCGACATCGCTCGGCGGAGGGTGCCTGTCTGGCGATCTGCCATTGCGCGAACTGGGTGGCGGCGTAGCGTGCTGCGCTGCCCGGCACCTTCTCGAATGCTGCCAGTGTCTTTTTGTCGGGCTCTCCGGTTCCGGCAATATGGAGCTTGTAGTATCCGCGGCTGTGAAGAAATACAGCGCGCTCCGATCCCTCTTTGCGAGGCGGCGCGACGAAGGTCACATCGGCGGTGTCACCAATGTCCGGCATGGCGAGGTAGCGACCATCGACGGATAGCAGGTCAGGCAGAACATTCTTGCCCTGCAGGTCTTGTGCTGACGACGGCTTGACGGTTTGAACACTTACGGGCCGGTCGGGAGTGTAGTCCGCGGCAAAAGAGTTGAGCGCCCAGAAGCCCGCGGGAGGATGAATCCGGATGCGTAGCTGGTCGCCTTTCACATGGCTTACGTCCAGCGGAAGGATTCGGTCTTTGGAGATGAATGGGCCGGTGCCGGGAAGAACGCCGCGCACCTCCCAGCCGGTGGGCTCTTCAACGTAGACCTTCAAGCTGGTAGAGTTGCTCGCGCAGTTCCCAGTCGTAGAGGGCCTTGCGGGCAGATTGGCTGTGGTTGACGGCGGTATAGAACCTGCCGACCTCGCGTCCACGCAGCTCGACCATCTTCTTGATCATGTACGAGCCCCAGAGGCCGGTGGCTGCGTTGGCAATCAGCTTCACCTGTTTTGCGTCCGCAGGTTTCGGGAAGGTCATGATGATGTCGCCCTCCAGGCTGCCGCTGGCGTCGGGCACCGAGGGCGGTTCCCAGATGAGGCGGTCGGTGGAACGGAGCCAGGGAAGCAGGTCGTGGCCTGCGGCGTCTCGCGCGGAGAGCAGGGGCTGCGGCGCTGAGACGGTGTGGAGTTTGCCCTGGATGTCGGGGACTACGCGGGTTCCGGCGGGATGGTCGACGACCCAGAGCTCGGTGAGGTTGGTCATCTGGGTCTCGTCGACTTCGTTGGTGATGCGCAGGCGGTACTGGCCGTTCTCTTCGCGGAGGCAGTCCGAGCTCGGAGTAGTCGTCTTTCTCCAGGCCGCGGGCTATGGCCCCGCCGTAGGGTTCGGCGTCGAAGACGTATTTGGAGCCGTCCCAGGAGTAGACGAAGGGGCAGGATTGTTTTGTGGCTGCGATGACGGCCGCTATGATCACGGCGGTGCCGACTACCATTCCGGCGACCAGGCCGATCGTTCGTCCGGTCGATATTGATTCTTTATCGACCCAGAGACGCTGAACCTGGTCCATCGGGATTTCGTAGGGGGCTTTTTTGAAGGTGGCGGATAGCTTCCCGTCCTTGATGGTGCCGGGCCCGGACTTGTCGAAGGAGATGTCCTCGCCCTTCATCGTTGTGATGCCGACGATCTTTTCATTCTGGGGCTGGGGTTGGGACACGTTTGCGGGTGGGACCTTTTGGACTTTGTGTACCGTGCAGCCGGAGAGGGAGAGCAGAAGTGCGAGAACCAGTGCGACCGTTCGCCTGGGCATAGACCACCTCATTTTCGAGAATGTGCGAGGGCCGCGAGCGATGGAGTGCATGTCCGTCGCCGATTGTATCTTGTTTCTTATGTGCTGATAGGGCGGAATATATGCTTGCGCGCCATGCGAGTCAATGGTGGAGTTTTGGGTCGCGTGCTGCTACCCCCTCCCCCCCGTCAATATTGCGCAAAATCTTCAAAACATTGGAGATAGGTCCGGACCTAAGGTTTTGGGCAGACGGGAGTGTCCGGGCATGGGGGGCTCCCGTGGGTGGGTTTTGTCAAGTTATTGACCCCCGTATGCAATGGCTAGGACTTCAGTTAGTGAGCTTGACACGGTTGTTGAGTTGGGTGATTTCGGGTTGGTCGCCGCTCATCTCTACGGTCACGGTTCCGCCCTTCCAGTCGGACTTTACGGGTGGGGTGAGGACGACTTCGGCGGTTTTGGGCAAGAGGTCCAGGGGTGCTTTGATGGCGGGCGCTTTGGCGGTGGCGAGTATCTTGCCGGTGCGGTCGCGGAGGACGACCTTCGAGGCGCGGCGCGTCTACGGAGCCTAGGCTGTGGACGGTGACCTTGAGGTGATTGCCGTCGACTTTGACGTCGTCGGGGTCGATGCCGAGGTCGGGGCGGGACCAGTAGGGGATGCCTTTGGTCACGAGTTTCAGTTCGAGGACGGTGGTGGTGTGGGGTGGGAAGGTGAAGTCGAGGCTGGTGCTGCGTTCGAAGGAGTCGGTGCGGGTGGTGGTGTTCTGGAGAGGTGCGTCGGCAGGTGCGCCGCCCTCGCCACCCTGGGTGCTCTGGGTGATCTCCCACTTGCCGGGATCGATTTGCCAGCCGGTCATGTGGGCTTTTACGGGTTGGGTGTCGAGGTTGTAGACGATGAACTTGAGGTGGTCGGGCGTGCCGATGGGGGCGAGGATGCCGACGCTCTCGTCGGTGGCGGGGGCTTCGAACTGCCAGCCGACGGCGTTGCCGGGGAAGACGCGGTCGCGCTGGAGGGCGATGCCGCCGAGGCGCTGGCGCTGGAGATCGCCGGTGTTGGAGCCGCCGCCGTCGGCGACGCGGTCGATCCAGAGGCTGCCTTCGGTGTTGATGTACTCGCGGTCGGCCTGGAACTCGAGGTGGCCGCGGTAGATGGGTTCGAGGTACTTGGTGTTGCCGGTGACCTGCCAGGCGAATTGACCGCCCTCTTCACCGCTGGCGGAGGCGAGCTGCGGGCGGAGGGTGTCGCGGAGGTTGAGGATGTCGATGGCGTCGGAGTTGACGCCGAGCGCGCCTGCGGGGCCGTTGTCGAGCAGCGGCTGGAGGTATTTCTTGTCGCCGGTCCACTGGTATGCGGACCACAGGATGAACCATGGAGCGCCGCCACCGCCTGCGCCGAGGCCTCCGGTGACCTCCTGGTCGGTCTTGAAGACGATGCTGGAGGTTGTGGACCAGCGGCCGTTGGGGGTCTGTTTGCGATGCGCGAGGAGGCCGTCGGCCATCTCGAGGAGCATCTTTTTGGTCTCGGGGGCTCCGTTGAAGAGGACGAGCGAGAGCGCGGGCTGGAAGACGAAGTAGCCGCGTGGCTTGGAGACGCCCCAGACGCCGTCCTCGGCCATCTTGCTGCCGTTGTAGTACGAGGAGCGGATGTGGCGGTGGCCGGCGGAGTTGATTCCGGTGAGCCATTCGAGGCGCTTGGCGGTGACCATGGCGCGCTCGATCTCTTTCGGGCTGCCGAACTTGAGCAGCATCATCTGGCCGAGGACGTTGATTCCGTCTTCGTAGCTGTGCAGCTCGTCGTACTGGCCGGAGGCGAGGCCGTGGTCCCATAGGCCCTGGTTGTAGGTGGCCTCCAGCTCTTTATCTACGGAGTTGGTGATCTTCTCCGGCTTTGCGCCCATGAAGACGAGGCCGGGGAAGATGTCGGTGAGGTCGCTGTCGTCGGAGAGGCCGCCGCCGAACTCGCCGTTGGCGATCTGGCGGTTGTCGATGTACCAGTTGACGAAGCGCTTGAAGTAGTCGAGGTCCTTGACCTGGAGCCAGGCCCAGGCGGGAGTGTTCGCGGGCACGGTGGGCTGGGTGTACGGGGGCTTCGGCTGCGTCTTGTTGGCGTCGTACCAGTACTTGCGGCCGAGGTCGTTGGTGGGGTCGACGCGGAGGAGATCGGAGATGTCGGCGTAGAAGCGGTTCCAGGCGTTGAGGCGCTCGGAGCTGACGGCTTCTTCGACCATGTTGGCGTAGTTGTCTTTGACCTGGGTGAGGCGGTCGATGGTGTGCTCGGGGATGGCGTCGGCGCGGGGCTTGAAGATGAGGCGGACGTCGGCGCCTTCGAGCGAGCGCGGGCCGAACTCGGCGCTGGCGGAGGCGATGGTGATGTAGAGGCTCTTGTCGTTGGGCAGGATGCGGTCGCGAGTGTCGAGCCAGAGGGTGTGGGGCTCGCCGGGTTTGACGGAGAAGTTGAAGTCGAGCATGTCGCGCATCGGCCAGATGGGGTCCTTGATCTGGATGTTCATCGGGATGTATTCGCCGTGCGTGGGCTTGAGGTTGAGAGCGGGAAGGTCGATGGCGATGCCGTCGAGGCCGCCGTCGATGTTCTGCCAGGACGCTCCGCCGCGTGCACCCGCGGTTGCGCGGAAGCTGACGGGGATGAGGATGTGGACTATGGGGAGGCCGGTTTGCTGGGTTCGGGCGTTGGGGCCTGCGGCGCGTCCGCCGCGACGTGCGGCTGCACCGGCGGGGGCACGGCCATCGGCCTGCGGGGCAGGCTCGGCTCCAGGGGCTGCCGGCGCAACTGGGCCCTCGCCCGGTTCATCGCCAGCGATGGCGGCTGCTGGGCCGAATGCGCCGCCGCGTCCTCCGCGGCCAAAGCCGCCGCCTGCGGTGGCGACCATGGTCATGCGCTCATCGGCGGGGAAGCGTCCGTTGATGAAGGTGACGAGCTGTTTGAGGGAGGGGTTGTCCTCGGCGGATGCGTTGGCGGTCAGACGGTAGCTGAGCTGCGCGCTGCCCGCGGGCTCTTTGCCGGGATGGACGTAGTAGGCGGAGAGCTCGCCGATGGGCTGCTCCTGCTCGACGTTGGTGAAGCGGATCTTTTCGCCGGTGATGGGCTCTGCGAGTTGGTTGCTGGTGCGCTGCTGGCCTTTGGGGCGCTCGAAGAGGGTTTTAGCGAGCATGGGCGAGGGGTCATGCTGGTCGGGATCGGCGACTGCGCCGGGGTCGCCTGCGCCGGGGGTGAGGAGGTCGAGCTTGCCCCAGGCGGAGCCTTCGATCTCCAGGTGATTCCAGGGCTCGTCGGGCATGTAGAAGGTGACGGATTTGCCGGAGAGGGAGTAGCAGTCCCAGTCGGGGAGTTGGAAGTAGTCGAAGCGGCCGGGGAGGCGGGAGCGGTTGTAGACGCCGGGCCAGGTGGTCTCGCGGATGCCGTCGGTGCCGCGCCACCACCAGCGCTTGAGGTCGTAGACGTCGTGGATCTCGACTTTGCGGACGGTGGTGAACTGTGCGGGGAGCGGAGCGGGGATGTCGTTGGGGCGGTTCCAGCCGTTGTTGTACCACCACTCTTTCTGGGTTTCGGCGTTGGAGGCTGAAGCTAAGCTGCGCGTTACCGGCGGGATGGACTGCGGGATCTCGCCTTTGGCGAGGGAGGCGATGTTGTCGTCGGAGAGGGCGCGGTCGTAGATGCGGAGCTCGTCGATGTCGCCGCCGCGATCGAAGTTGTAGGAGCTCTCGACGCCGGTGGGGCCGATGATGCGGGAGTGGGGGCCGAACTGGTCGAGGCCGGCGTCGAACATTCCGGTGGCGGCCTTGGTTCCGGCGAGCTTGCCGTTTACGTAGAAGCGGATGCCGGTGGTCTCGTCCCAGGTGAGGGCGAGGTGGACCCACTGGTCGGGCTTGGGGAAGTCGGGCATCGTGAAGGAGACGCGGGTGCGGGTGAGGTTGATGTCGGTGACGAAGGCGTCGAAGCCGTGGCCGTTGTAGTCGATGCGGAGGAAGACCATGTCCCAGCTGGAGTGGTCGGCGTAGCCTACGCGGAAGACGGGGAATTCGGTCTTGTCGACGGGATCGCGCGAGCGCCAGTAGAAGGAGACGGTTCCGCGCTGCGAGTAGATGTTGCCGGGCGCCCAGTAGGAGAGGAGTTGATTGTTGCCGCACTGGATGTAGGAGCCTTGCGCGCCGCCGGGGAGGATTTTTACGTCGGAGAGGAAGTTGGGGACGGGGTCGCCGCCGGCGGCGTAGTCGGCGTTGAAGCCGTGGTCGCCGGAGAGGTAGAAGAGGAGGCCGGGCTCTTTGGCGTGGCTCGTTTACGGGATCGGGCGCGACGGTCTGGGTGCCTTGAGGTTCGATGGTTGCAGCCTGGGCGGTGGCGGCGAGCAGACAGAGAGCGAGGGAAAATCTTACGCAGTTCATGAAGGTCCGATACCTCAAACGACTGGTAGTGCGGAATGGGTCGAGTTTCGCAACGGATGGCGAAGATCAGGGTCGGGTATTGATTTGGAAGGGAAGACGCTGGCCGGGTTCGATTTGTCTCAAACGATGCGGTTTGCGATGGGATGTCCATGGTTGTCTACTTACGCAATGCGTGGCAAAGTTCGGTAATCTGTAACTATGAACCTTTAGGGGAAATTCTCTTCAGAGAACAGGTGGTAGTTCAGATTCGGTCTACTGTGAAAAGACGGGGCATATCCAGCGTGAAAGCAGCACGGGCAAAGAGTTCCTATGGCAGGATCGGACGCTGGAGCTGCCAGCGTTTTCGTCTGTCTTGGTGTAATGGTGGGAGTGCTGGTGTCGCGTGCCGGGGCGCAGACATATCAGGATCCGAATACTCAACAGGTCCAGAATGTTGGAACGCAGAACGGGCAGAACCAGGGCCAAGACGTCAACGTCAATCAAAATGGGGCGTATCCACAGAATGGGACTTACACGCCAAATGGGACTTTCGTCCCGGCCTATCCCCAAAATGGGACTTACCAACAGAATGGGACTTACCAACAGAATGGGATGACGCCTCAAGGAATGCAACGGGGCGTAGTCCCGGAGACTGAGACGAACGGGCAGCGCGGTGTAAATAGGTCGATCTTTCCGCCAGAGCCTCCGACAGAGTTTCAGCGGTTGGTGACTTCGACGACGGGCCGACAACTTCAAATCTATGGGGCTTCAATGTTTTCCGGGGATGTGCCTTCAACCTTTGCTCCGGTGAGCGATCTACCGGTAACGCCCGACTATGTGATTGGGCCGGGCGATGAATTGCGGTTACAGATATGGGGCCAAGTCAATCAGCAGGGCAGGTTTGTGGTGGACCGGACGGGTGCAATATCAGTGCCGCAGGTGGGAACGGTGCACGTCGCGGGGCAGCAGTATGGCCAGTTGAACGAGTTTCTGCGGGACGAGTTTGGACGGGTGTATCGAAATTTCAACCTGGATGTGACGATGGGTCAGTTGCGATCGATCCAGGTATTTGTGGTGGGGCAGGCGCGGCGGCCGGGAAGTTACACGATCAGCTCGCTGAGCACACTGCTGAATGCATTATTCGCCTCGGGCGGACCAACGGCGCAAGGTAGCTTGAGAGACATTCAGGTAAAGCGCGGGGCGCAGACGGTGGTGCACTTTGACCTCTACGATTTACTGCTGCACGGGGATAAGAGCAAAGATGTTCGACTATCGCCGGGAGATGTGATCTTCATCCCCACGGCGGGACCTCAGGTGGCGTTACTGGGGAGCGTAAATACCCCTGCGATTTATGAATTGAAGAAAGATGTCGCGCAAACGACTGTTGGGGACCTGCTGGAACTCGGAGGAGGGCGGACCAGCAGCGCTGCTGGAAGCCCAGCCCGGCTGGAACGAATCGTCGATCGGCGGGACTGAGCGTCATCGACGTGGATCTGTCGAAACCAGATAGTACGCCGCTGCAGAACGGCGATATTGTGTCAGTGATCTCTATTGTTGACCGGTTTAAGAATGCTGTGACACTGCGGGGCAATGTGGCGAATCCGGGACGGTACGTATGGCACGCTGGAATGCGTGTGAGCGATCTGATCCCAGATAAAGAATCGCTGCTGACTCGGAACTACTGGCAGAAGAGAAATGAGCTGGGGCAAATTCCTAATAACAACAACCAGCCGCAATCTCCCAGTGGACCTCAGCCGCAATTTCCCAATGGATATCAGCAGCAGGTTCCCAATGAATATCAACCGCAGTATTCGAATGGAAACCAAACGCAGTCTCAAAATAACTCTCGTCCGCAGCAAGGAGAAACCGGCCCTCAAAATTCGCTACAGGTGAACGGTTCAGCACAGACGACCACTCCAGACAGGCAGCTCCAGAACAGTCCGACGCGTGCGACCCAAAGTGGGGGCGCAGTTGGAGTAGCAGCGCTTGCGGGAACTGAAGGACTATTCCCCCCAGAGACATACGTAATGCTGAGCGCGCCGGACATTGACTGGACCTATGCGGTCATCGAACGGCAGAATCCAGCGGACCTACGGACCACCCTGCTCTCGTTCAATTTGGGGAAGGTCGTTCTGGAAGGAGATCAGACTCAGAACCTGGAGCTATTGCCGGGTGATATGGTGACGATTTTCTCGACTGCCGATCTTCGCGTGCCGAGTGCGCAGCAGACGCGACTTGTGAGGTTGGAAGGAGAATTTGCCGCCGCAGGTGTCTATAGCGTCCGTCCTGGAGAGACGTTGCGGCAATTGCTGAAACGGGCCGGTGGACTGACCCCGGATGCTTATCTCTACGCTTCAGAGTTTACGCGGCAATCGACGAAGCGAGTGCAGCAGCAAAGATTGAATGAATATGCCGACCAGTTAGAGGCGCAGCTTTCGATTGAGGCATCGAATGAGGCGGCGAAGGCGACGAATGAACGTGATGCGTCGGCGGCGCAGGCCGAGATGACAGGTGCTCGGTCCACGGTTGCGCTTCTGCGTCGAATACAGCCGACGGGGAGAATCGTGTTGCAGTTGAGCCCCGATAGCCAAGGTGTCGATGAGCTCCCAGACTTAGCGCTTGAAGATGGCGACCGATTCGTGGTGCCACGTGTCCCATCGAGTGTGCACGTCGAAGGCCAAGTATATAGTGCAAACGCATTCGTGTTCACTCGCGGACAACAGGTGAGGAATTATATAAAGTTGGCCGGTGGACCGAGCCGCCAGGCAGACGCGAAGCGGACCTTCGTCATCCGAGCGGATGGTTCGGTCTACAGCCAGCAATATGGCGACCTGCCTAAGGCCAGAGTATTTCCGGGCGACACGATCGTAGTTCCTCTTCAAGTCGCCCATCGGGCAGTGTTGAAGACGATGGTGGATGTTGCGACCATACTCGGACAATTCGGGTTCTTCCTTGCGGCGATTAATGCGATAGGGCCATAAGTATGCGCAACCCCCATGTGTCGATCGCGATTTTTCAAGGATGTATTAAGAGGCGATGCAATGGACGGCAAGGACAATGAATAGTGAATCGTTTTCTAGCAGAAGTCCGGTCGAATGCCGTCGAGTAGTTCCGAAGCGGAGTATCGCACTATCAATCTATTGAAATATTGGCTGTTGCTGAGGCGGCGAAAGCGGGTCGTTGTTGCGTTCGCGCTGGCTGGGTTTGCACTAGGTGCAATAGCTGCTTATTCGATCCATCCAAAGTATGATGCGATCGTGCGATTCCTGCCACCGGCACCCAAATCTACGGCCCCCGTGAGCCTATTTGCCACGAGTAATCAGGGGGACCACTATCTGGGGCTGATAAGCAGCCGGACAGTTGCCGACGATGTGATTGAGCATCAGCACCTCAAAGAATACTTTCATGCCAGAAATGATTCGGATGTACGACGGCGTTTGGAGGCGATTTCTAAGATCGTGGTAGATAAGAACCAATACATTACGGTCACGGTACGGGCGAAAGAGCCGCAGACCGCCATGAATATTGCGAACGAGTATGTAAGCGCGCTCTTCAGACTGGATCAGTCTCTGGGCCGGGCGGAATCAGATCATCGAAGAGATTTCTTCGAGAGGCCGCTGGAGCAGGAAAAGAACAAGCTGTCCGATGCTGAAGAAAATTTGAAACGTGCGCAGCAAAAGACGGGCATGGTGTTGCCCGAGGCCCAGGTGAGACTCGGAGTTGGAGCAATCCAGGAGTTGAAGCAGGAGATTACAACGCGAGAGGCACAATTAGCGGCACTGCGAACCGGAGGGACCGAGCAGAATCCGCAGGTAATCGATTTGAAGTCCCAGATCACCAGCCTGCAGGGGCAGTTGGCCCGTCTGCAGGAGCAGACCGGTGGGGCGGGCACGAGCGCTTCGAAGGCGCAGATGCCCCAGTTGACGATGGAAGTGGAGCGGGAGGCACGCGAGGTGAAATTCCACGAAACTTTGTTGGAGATCTTTTCGCGGCAGTATGAGAACGCGCGGCTGGAGGAGGCTTATACGCCCGCGATCGAACTCGTCGATGCCGCAGTGATGCCGGATGAGAAATCATGGCCTCCTCGCAAGGTGTTTATGATATCGGGGCTTTTCCTGGGTGGATTTCTGGGCGTGATGTATGTCGGTTTAGGTGTAGCCGAGTGGCCCCGCCGCTGGAAGCTGGCTATGGAACAACACGAGGCGATGGCGCGGGCTGGCGTCTCTGGAAACTGAGAGAAGGTGGATGGGTGTCGACATTCGAGCGCAAGAGGAAGTACGTCCTAGTTTTTCTGACGACGTCTCTGTGCTCGACGGTAGTTCTGAAGGTTGCAGATATCCAGTATCTGGAGTTGATTTTCGCAGTCGACTTTCTGGTTCTACTGGGTCTGATCTTTAGCCAGGGTCTGCAGGCGAGGATGTACCGTCCATTTATTTCGATTGGCAAGAGCTATGCGATCTTTCTTGGAGTTGCGTTCCTATTGAGCCTCTTCGCACTTCAACAGGATTTTTCAACGTCCTTTCACGACAGCGCGTTTAAGAAGCCGGTGCTGGTCACTATTGCACGCATGGTTGAGTTATTTTTCGACGTCTTCTACATGCTGTATCTGGCGAGTCTGTTCCGCGAAGACGAAGCACTTTGCCGATTTGGCATGAAGACGTACTTCTGGACCGGCGTTTTGGGCTGCGCTTATTCATTTGCTACGCTTCCGTTGAACGTGCTGTTCGATATGCAACTGGGTACATACACTGACTCGCATCGGTTCCGGGGGTTCGACAACGAAGGTGGCCCTTTGGCTTGTATCTGCTGAGCGTGTTGGTGACAGCGATCGTGATCCATCGGCGTAGCTGGTTGAGTCGGAGGCAATTCCAGTGGGGGATGGCAATCGTTATTGCTGGGCATGGTTGGGTCTCAATCCAAGGCGCTCTTTACTGCGGCGGGTTTGTTGGCGGTGATCGATCTGTTGTGGTTCTATTCGGGCTGGCGGCGGTGGGCCATGATGGCTGGAATCGCGACTGTGCTTATCGCCGTCGCCAGCGTGCTCAATTTCCAGAAACAGATTGATGCGTATTTTCAGGGTAGCGAGCAGTATCAAAAAATGAGCTATCTGAAGGCGAATGATACTAGCTTTGTGATGGGCCGAGTGGCTGGTGCGGTACTGGCACCACGGATGATCGCGAGCACGTCCGATTGCTCGGCGTTGGTTGGGGTAATTATCCGTCTGGTTCGGGACGATCGTGAGTACCGGAGGGGAACAGCATTTGAGATAAGTTCGGCAGATGCACCTGGGCTTGGGGCCATCGATTACATCGTCGAATTCGGCATACCACTCTGGTTATATCTGACATGGATCGAGTTGAAGCCCGTGCTTATGTTGCGCCTAAGAGGCGCCGATGTTTGGTTGGTGAGTCTGGCGCTCATGCAGCCGCTTTCGAACTGGTTCGGGTCACATCTCAACCTAACGCATCCCTGGGTTGTACTGTCTTTTGCTTTGGGTATTGGATTTCACAGCGTGACGAAGCCTGCACCCGAGTTTGCGTTGCTTTTGCGTGACCAGCTAAGGATTGGTTTACAGAAGATTTACTAATGGCATAAGGCGAGACGATGAGCAATTCTATTCTGGTTACTGGTGGTGCAGGATTTATTGGGTCCAACTTTGTTTTGGATTGGCTGGTTGGCGGCGGTGGGCCGGTTGTGAATCTGGACAAGCTGACTTATGCGGGCAATCTGGAGAACTTGCGGTCAATAGAGGGAGATGCCCGCCACACGTTCGTGCATGGCGATATCTGCGATGCGGCGCTGGTGGCAAGTTTGTTGGAGGAGCATCGACCGCGGGCGTGGTGCATTTTGCGGCGGAGAGCCATGTTGACCGGTCGATCGTGGGTCCAGAGGCGTTTCTGCGGACGAATATCGATGGGACATTTACGTTGCTGCAAGAGGCGCGAAAGTATTACGACGGCCTACAGGGGAAAGAGCGAGAGGGATTCCGGTTTCTGCATGTCTCGACCGATGAGGTTTATGGGACGTTGACGCCGGATGCCCCGGCGTTCCATGAGGAGACGCCTTACGCGCCGAATTCGCCTTATGCGGCTTCAAAGGCGGCGAGCGACCACCTTGTGCGGGCGTGGGTGCATACGTATGGGCTGCCCGCGATTATTACGAACTGCTCGAACAACTATGGGCCTTACCAGTTTCCGGAGAAGTTGATTCCCCTGATGATCGCAAATGCGCTTGGCGGGCAAGGCGCTTCCGGTCTATGGCGATGGGCAGCAGGTGCGGGACTGGCTTTATGTGGGGGACCATGCAAGCGCTCTACGGGTAGTGCTGGAACGCGGCCGAGCTGGGGGAGACTTATAACGTCGGTGGAGGGAACCAGCGGACGAATCTTGAAGTAGTTACAACGCTTTGCGCGCTGTTGGATGAGCTAGTACCGGATTCGAAGTTCAAGCCGCACATTCAACTGGTGAAGTACGTGACTGACCGGCCCGGACATGACCGCCGGTACGCTATCGATGCGCGGAAGCTGGAAGGGGAGTTGGGATGGCGCGCACAGGAGAGCTTTGAGACCGGATTGCGGAAGACCGTGCAATGGTATCTGGCGAACTGCGCGTGGGTGGAGGATGTGACCAGCGGAGCTTATCAGCAGTGGGTGAAGAAGAACTATGGGGATCGGGATGCGGGAAGAGCTGCTGCGTGAGATCGTTGCCGGTGGGGAGGGTTCACGATGAAGGGGATCATACTGGCTGGAGGGTCGGGGACGCGGCTGCATCCGGTGACCCAGGCAGTAAGCAAGCAATTGCTGCCGGTGTACGACAAGCCGATGATCTACTATCCATTGTCGGTGCTGATGCTGGCTGGCGTGCGGGAGATATTGGTGATCTCGACGCCGGAGGATACGCCGCGATTTGAACAACTGCTTGGGCCGGGTGAGCAATGGGGGTTGACGATTCAATATGCGGTGCAGCCCTCTCCGGATGGACTGGCGCAGGCGTTTCTTATCGGCAAGGAGTTTCTTGCAGGTGAGGGATGTTGTCTGGTGCTGGGCGACAACATTTTTTATGGGCATGATCTTGCAAAGACCTGCGGATCGGCTGCTGCGAGTGGAGAAGGAGCTACTGTATTTGCATATCCGGTGCTCGACCCTGAGCGTTATGGGGTAGTCGAGTTCGATGCTGATCGGCGGGCAATTTCTATTGAAGAGAAGCCAGCGAAGCCGAAGTCGAAGTATGCAGTGACTGGGATTTATTTTTACGATGCCCAGGTGGTGTCAGTGGCCGAGCAACTGAAGCCTTCGCCGCGTGGGGAACTGGAGATTACGGACGTGAACAGGTGGTATCTCGAGCGTGGACAGCTGCGGACTGAACTGCTGGGCCGAGGAATTGCGTGGCTGGATACGGGCACACATGATTCACTGCTCGAGGCTTCGATGTTTATTCAGACGATCGAGAAACGGCAGGGACTTAAAGTGGCTTGTCCGGAGGAGATTGCATACCGGCTTGGTTACATCAGCGCGGAAGAGTTACGGGTGCTGGCGACGAAAGATTGCAAAGAGCAGCTATGGACAATATCTGCAACGCGTGTTGGAAGAGACGGTTTACTGATGAGAGTGGCTGAAACGGAGTCTGACCTCTGAGCGAATACTACTGACGGGTGCGACCGGACAGGTTGGGGGTGAGTTGCTGCAGCCGCTGGCTTCGCTGGGAGAGGTGGTTGCTCCGTCGCATGAGCAGATGGACTTGGCGGATGTTGCGGGTGATTTTCGTTCGCTTCGCGAGACGATTCGGTCGGTTCGTCCGCGATGGATTGTGAATCCTGCAGCGTATACTGCGGTTGATAAGGCTGAGAGTGAGCCGGAGTTGGCGTACGCGGTCAACCAGGATGCGGTGCGGGCGATTGGGGAAGAGGCGGAGAGGATTGGCGCCGCGGTGATCCACTTTTCTACCGACTATGTATTCGATGGTACGGGGAGATGGCCTATGTCGAGACGGATGCGACTGGGACCGGTGAGTGTGTATGGGGCGAGTAAGCTGGCGGGTGAGTTGGCGTTGGCGGAGACTGGTGCTGCGCATCTGATCTTTCGAACGAGTTGGGTGTATGGGGGACGGGGGAAGAATTTTTTGCTGACGATTCTGAAGTTGGCGCGGGAGCGTGAGGTGCTTAGGGTGGTGGGAGACCAACACGGCGCTCCGACGTGGAGCAGGGATCTGGCGGCGATGACGTTGGCGGTGATGAGGTATCGTGATGCTGAATCGAGCCCCTTGCGCCAGATCGTAGGGCGATTGGGAGGCATATACCATGCTGCGGGTGCCGGGGAGACAACCTGGCATGGTTTTGCGGCTGAAGCAGTTCGACTGCAAAAAAAGCAGGGGCCAATGGCAAAGTTAGCGTTAATCGAAGCGATCGAAACGAGTGAGTATCCGACTCCTGCGCGGAGGCCGATGAATTCGCGGTTGAATTGTAAAAAACTGGAAGAGGTGTTCGGGTGGAAAATGATGGACTGGCAAAAATCCCTGTCAGAGGTAATGGCAGAGCTTTGAATCCGTCGCCAAGCTTGCGCCAACGGGTTAGTCAAGATCGCCGGTTTGTTCGCATCGTTAGAGGTGGTCTGTCGAGATTACTGAGCCGTGAGGTAGAAATTCTCGTAAATGCGGCGACTCTACCTCTGACACTTCGTTTAGGGCCGATCCATTATGGAATATGGGTATACATCTCCGGCCAAGTGCGCCGTCGGGCCGGGCGAATCGCGGCCATGCTGCGGCACCGCTTTTATGTTTTTGGAATCAGAAATGATCTCGCGATGTTGTGTTTTTTGTGGACCAACAGGGCGATAGAAAGATGACTGCCGACAAGAAAGTTTGCGCAATCATCGTTACTTTTCATCCAGAGCAAGACCCCATGGAAGGTTTCCAATTGCTGCGGTCCCAGGTGCATGATTTGGTGGTCGTTGACAATGGATCAGAGTCTGAAATGGTTGAACGATTTCGCGTTGCGAGTCATGAACTCGATTTCAAGTTGATAGAAGTTGGGAAAAACATAGGCATTGCAGCGGCACAAAACATAGCGATTGAATGGGCTACGGCTCAAGAATGCACGTTTGTAATGTTCTTCGATCAGGACAGCACCGTTCCGGAAGATTTTGTAGCCAGGATGGTACATTGCCGCGAGAGTGACCCGAGAAAAGAACGCACAGGAATTGTGGTACCTAAGTATAGAGACAAGCGATCTGGCGATGCCCCTGTTTCGCGACATACTTCGGACGGCAATTTAGAGTTAGCCATGTCCTCTGGCAGTCTTATTTTGGTCTCCTTGTTTAAGGAAATCGGAAAATTTAAAGAAGACCTATTTATTGACTATGTGGACTATGAGTTTTCACTTCGGGCGCGTAGTGAGGGCTATGTGATTCGGGAGTGTCAAGAGGCCGTACTGCTTCATGAGCCAGCCAACCCGGAGCGACACCGATTGTTTGGCCTGCTCCCTGTGACCACTGCAAATTATAGTGCATTCCGCAGATACTATCTGGCGCGTAATCTTGTTTGGATGGTACAAGCTTTTGCTTCTCGGTACCCACTCATCTGTCTTCGATTTGTGCGAAACTTCGTAACGGACAGCCTCAAGATCGTTCTTGTGGAAGACGAAATGTGGGTGAAGTCATATGCTTCGATGCGTGGAATTCTAGATGGGTTACGCGGGAGAATGGGAAGGACTTGGTAGTCTGAATCTTTAAGGTGACGAGCGTCTGAATTGAAAATCCTAATGTTATCGTCACTCTATCCGCCGGTCGGATTTGGAGGAGCGGAAAAGGCTGTTTGTCTCCTCGCTGAAGCGCTGGCGCAGGCGGGGAATGATGTAACCGTCGTTTCGTTTCATGCTGGAAGAGATGAAGTCCTGGAACAATCGAATGGTGTGCGCATCTACCGTGTTCCGCTTGCCAATGTCTATTGGCCGTTTGGACAGGCCAAGAAGGAACATCCTGCCGTCCGTCTCCTCTGGCATCTGATCGACATTTGGAACTGGCGTGCGGCCGCAGGCGTGGGACGCATTCTGGACAAGGAAAAGCCAGATGTCGTTCACACTCATGTAATCGCTGGATTTTCCGTAGCAGTGTGGCGGGAAGTGAGAAAACGAAAGATCCGCTTGATTCATACACTTCATGACTACTACATGTTGTGCGTGCGTTCTTCGATGTTTCGGGATGGACGTGTATGTGAGCGACAATGCACGGGGTGCAGGCTGATGACGGGTGTAAAGAAGACGTCGTCGGAAAAATTGGATGAAGTTATCTCCGTGAGCGAACACGTCCTGGAGAAACATATCCAACTCGCTTACTTTAATCGAGTTCCTAGATCAATCCTCTATAACGTGATGGATCTGGTGACTATTACTCCTGAGGGAAGCGATGGAGTAGTTCCGGATACGTTAGTGTTTGGCTTTATCGGCAAGGTGGAGGAGGCTAAGGGTATTCGTCTCCTGCTGCAAGCAACTCAAATGCTATCGCGCAGCAATTGGCGATTGCGCATTGCCGGAACAGGAATCAGCTGTTATCTAAATGAACTGAAACGGCAGTTTCCGGATCCTCGTATTGAGTGGCTGGGATTCACTCCTGCTGTAGATTTCTTTCGGTCCATCGATGTCTGCGTGGTTCCCTCAATATGGGCTGATCCATTGCCTTACGTCACAGTGGAAGCTCTATTTGCAGGGAAGAGCGTGATTGCCAGTCAATCGGGAGGTATACCGGAGATCGCCAGGCTAGGGCGAACGGTGAGAATATTTCCGGCTGGTGACGTGCCTGCGCTTGCTGAATGTCTTGAGGAAGCTCTGGCTAATATAGGTATTTGGCAGCATGGAGGATTTCTCAAAGAAGAAAGCAAGGATCTTTTCGCGGCGCGTAGGATCAGTGCAGCCTACATTTCACGCTATGAAGAATAAGATTGGTTGTGGTTCATTTGATATCGCGGCTTATGACCACTTGCGGATGGCAGGTTTGAGTACTTTAGAGCGATGCACGTCGATCGAGGAAATGCAGCTGCAACCACTCATGCGGAGTGACAGGCACTCCGCATGAGGACTTTGACCGTCGATCTGCGCATGTACCGACATTCAGGGATTGGGCGGTATCTGCGAAATTTGCTTCCATTATTGCTTCCACTGTTGGAAGTCGATAGGGTGCGGGTATTGAGCCAACTGCATCTGATTGGGGAAGCTGAATGGCTGAAGTCTCCGAGAGTTGCCCTGATTGAAACCAACTCAAAGGTGTATAGCGCATCTGAACAGATGTTGGTACTACGAGGCGGATACAGGGGCAGTAATCTGCTCTGGGTTCCCCACTATAACGCGCCTGTTTTCTATCCTGGACTTATGGTGGTGTCAATACATGATCTGGCGCCACTGGCGTTGCCAGAAATTCTCGACACTCCCGTAAAGCGGAAGTATGCGGAGTTTCTGATGAAACGTTCCGTGAAACAAGCAGCCGCGATATTGAGTGTTTCTGAATTCACAGCAAGAGAGCTGCGGGAGCGGTTAGATGTACCAGCCGAGAAGATTACAGTTGCACATTTGGGGATCGATGTCGACTGGCCAGATACGGCTCAGCCGCATTCGGAAATAGATGGTGTCCCGTATCTTCTCTATGTGGGAAACGTGAAGCCAAACAAGAATCTGGGATTGCTATTGCGGGCGTTCGCCCGCGTCAGCGATTTGCTTCCGTACCGGCTGCTACTGGCAGGACGTATGGAGGGCTTCGGCACAGGTGATCAAGCTGCGATTCAGCAGGCCAAAAAGATGGGTGATAGGGTGAGATTCACGGGGATGGTGCCTGATAAAGACTTGATTTCGTTGTACGCAGGCGCGAGTGCCCTGGTGTTTCCTTCTTTGTATGAAGGTTTTGGGCTCCCATTACTGGAGGCCATGCGTTTCGGCTGTCCAGTATTGTGCTCAACAGCGGCTTCATTGCCAGAAGTGGCTGGAGATGCAGCGTTGTATTTTGATCCGCATTCGGAACAGGAATTGGCAGATAGTCTGCTTATGGTGCGAGATTCTGACAAGATGATGAAGCTTCGACGCGCTGGTGAAGAACGGATTAAGCAATTCTCGTTTCAAGAGTGCGCGAAGCAGTCGGCTGCAGTTATGAATCGTTTGTTGGAGGAGGGACGTGGTTGAGCGGGCATTATTTCTGGACCGGGATGGGGTTGTGAACGTTGAGGTGGGATACCTCTATCAGGCGAAGGATGTTGTGTTTGTGGAGGGAGTTTTTTCGTTGTGCAGAACAGCGATGCGTTTAGGCTACCGATTGGTCGTGGTGACGAATCAAGCAGGAATAGCGCGAGGGTATTACTCGGAGGCTGCGTTCGAAGACTTGATGGCTTGGATGCGTGCAGAGCTGCGGCGGGAGGGCGTAGAGCTGGATGCAGTGTACTTCTGTCCATTTCATCCGGAACATGGGATTGGGCAGTATAAGCGGGAGCATGAGGACCGTAAGCCTGGCACGGGAATGTTGCGGCGGGGGGCGAATGAGTTTGGGCTGGAACTGAGTGCGTGTGTTTTGGTTGGGGACCGATGTTCGGACATTGCGGCGGCGAATGCGGCGGGCTTGCGGCAGGCGTTCCTGATCGCCGGAACTGAGCAGGACGGGTGTTGCGTGGGGGATTTTATCCCGGTGACCCGGTTGGATGAGGTGGAAGCGTGGCTAGTAGAACAGGGGTGAGTCAGACGGGAGGCAGTTCGGCTGCGGAGAGGAGGGTGCCGGCGGC
Organism: uncultured Acidobacteriaceae bacterium; assembly: GCA_963744125.1. Classification (GTDB taxonomy): domain Bacteria; phylum Acidobacteriota; class Terriglobia; order Terriglobales; family Acidobacteriaceae; genus Edaphobacter. The sequence goes on from CAVUSG010000001.1 coordinate 963,614, forward strand.
ATCTTTGGAGCTTACGGAAGGTACCGCAGGGCTGATAGCGTCCAGGGGCCATGAGATGTTGAGAGTCGGATCGTTCCAGAGGATGCAGCGCTCGCCGGGTGGATGGTAGAGGTCAGTGGTTTTGTATAGAACCTCGGCTGATTCAGAGAGAACCAGGAAGCCGTGGGCGAAGCCTTCCGGGATCCAGAGTAGTTCGAGCGGGTCAGGCCTGAGGTGGAAGCCGGCCCACTTGCCGAAGTCGGGGGAACTGCGACGGAGATCTACTGCGACGTCCCAAATGTGGCCGGAGAGGACACGGACGAGCTTTCCCTGCGGCCGTCCGAGTTGGTAGTGGAGCCCCCGGAGGACTCCCTGCGTGGAGAAAGACTGGTTGTCCTGTACGAATTGCGAGGGTAAGTTATGGCCGGCAAAGGTCTTCTGGTTGAAAACTTCTGCGAACCAACCGCGACTATCTCCAAAGCGTTGGGGTTGTACTAACTTAACGTCGGACAGAGAAGTGTCGATAAGGAGCATTGAGCTAGTTTAGCTTTAGCGAAACATGTCAACCTGATGCCTATTTTGGTACTAAAAGACGGTTAAGAAACGAATGCTAGGAAAACCTCTAGTATCGGCTTGCGGTATTTTGCGGGTAAACTAAAGGAGTTGCATTGCTCTCACTTCTGTTTGCGCTTATTTGTATTCTGACTTTGGAAAAAGGAGCCAGGCACACTTGACGGGCAATTCTCGCGGAATTGGAGGATTGCACGAAAAATCGACATTGCGTGCGTTTCGTGACAGCAGAGCAGCTTAGAAGCGGATTTATCGCGGTGATCCGTGTGAGAGTTTATGCAGGAGAACGGCATTGCTAACTTTGACCCTGGGAGGGCGGGGTTACGCGGTGCAGAGACAGGACTAAGATTTGGCTGAGTATCAATCTCCCGAGTCGCAGACAGCGACGGTCGACGATTCATATTCCTACGTCCAGCCAGCAGTGCGACCGTATTCTCGGTCGTACCGGTCCGATCACGCTCCCTCGAAGTACTTTCGCTACAGCGTGGTCAAGCGGTGTGTGGACGTTGGGCTGGTGGTGCTGCTGACTCCCGTATTGATTCCATTGATGTTCGCCATTTCCATGTTTGTGATGTTCAGTTCTTTTGGCCCCATTTTCTATTCGCACCGCAGGATTCGAAGGAACGGCGAGTTTTTTTCGATGTGGAAGTTCCGGACGATGTGTCACAACTCTTCCGAGGTGTTGGAGCGTTATTTAGCTGAGCATCCAGAAGCGCGGGCGGAGTGGAACAAGTCGCACAAGCTAAAACGCGACCCGCGGATAACGCCGTTGGGATCGTTTTTGCGGCGGTACAGCCTGGATGAGTTGCCACAGATGTGGAATGTTCTAACCGGGCAGATGAGCATGGTGGGGCCGAGACCGATCGTAGCTGCGGAAGTCGAGAAATATGGCGACTCGTTCGGATGCTATTGCCGGGTGAAGCCGGGATTGACGGGGCTGTGGCAGGTTTCGGGCCGAAGCACGCTGAGTTATCCGGAGCGGGTGGGGCTGGACTGCAATTATGTTGAGCACTGGTCTTTGTGGCGTGACTTCGTAATTTTATTGAAGACATTCAAGTCGGTCGCAAACCAGGACGGGGCTTTCTAGAGTCATTATCGTAGTTGGACTCCGGGGATTTTCATCCTCAGCGCAGGGCACTATGCCTGCTGGGTAAAATGGACTGATGCGACGAGGCAGCAGGTCGAATCGGCTGATGGATTTTTGGCTGGGGATTCCGCTGCTGAATTTTCTAGCGACGTTTCGGAGAAGGCGGAGTTTGCCGGATCGGATTGAGCGAGTGGGGGTGATGTGCTCGCCGGCGCTGGGGGATACGTTGTTGTTCTCCGGGGCTCTCGAAGATGTGAGGCGATACTTTCCAGAGGCGGAGTTGGTGCACTTCTGCATGAAGCAGAATCTGGCTGCAGCGGAATTACTTCCGGGAGCTGACCGGCGTGTGGTGATTGCGCTTACCAAGCCACTACAGACGATTCGGGAGATGCGGGCAGAGCGGCTGGATATACTGTTGGACTTTACGTCATGGCAGCGGCTGACGGCGTTTTACAGCGTGATGGCCGGGGCGAGGTTTACGGCGGGTTTTCAAACGGCGGGGCAGCACAGGTCGCGGGGCTACGATGTGGTCACCGAGCACCGTGACGATCGGCACGAGGCGGAAAATTTTCGTGGGTTTTTGCGTGGGCTGGAGATTCCTGCGGCCTGCACGCCGCGTGTGGAGGTGCCACCAGGGGGCGTAAATCCGCTGGCAGGTGAGCGAGATTTAGTGGTGTTTCATCTGTGGGCTTCAGGAGCAAGAAGCTGGCTGCGTGAATGGCCAGAGGAGCGCTGGATTGAGCTTGCACGGCGAATTGGGGGAGCAGGAACGATGTTTGCGATTACTGGTTCTCCGGGGGATTTGGAACGTACTAACCCGTTTATTTTGAGGATGGAAGAGGCAGGGCTGCGAGCGACTTCGTTTGTGGGTACGGACGGGTTTAAGGGGTTGGCGCGGATGCTTGAGGGTGCGCGGGTGTTGGTGAGCGTGAACACTGGGGTGATGCATCTTGGGGCGATTATAGGAACCCCTACGGTGTCGATTAATGGGCCAAACCGAAATGGGAGATGGGGTCCGGTGGGGTTGCGGGCTGTAGGTGTGGAGGCCCCGGGAGAGGGTTGTGGGTATCTGCATCTTGGTTTTAACTTTGATGGACAGGCGACGGATTGCATGGAGCGGATTACGGTGGAGATGGTGGAAGCTGCGGTTGCGCAGGTATCCATGGTGAGCAAGAAAGTGTCGTGATTTGTGGTGAGTGGGTTGAATTGTGGTTGCTATTTTTTTCTGATGGCTGGAGCGACTTATGGAAGGGATGCGGGGGTTGTTGCGGGGGACGCTGGGGCGGAGTTTGAAGGCGATGCGGGAGGAGGACCGTGTGGCCGCTGCGTGGCCGGTGGCTTGCGGCGCGGCAATGGCCGGGCATGGTGAGGTGGTTGGGTATGCGGATGGGGTGGTGCAGATAATGGCTTCGGATAAGGCGTGGATGCAGCAGATGCAGTCGATGAGCGGGGTGTTGGAACGGGAGCTCGGCAAGATCGCTGGGGTGGCGGTGAGCAAGATACACTTTGAGGTGAAGCGGTACTAGTTCGACAGATTGGGAGAAGAGATTGAGTGAGCGGGTTGGAGTTTCGATTGAGGATGTGCGGCGGGTGGCCGAGCTGGCGAATCTGGAGCTGACGGCGGAGGAAGAGCCGCGGATGCAGCGGGATTTGAGCGCTGTGCTGGGGTATATCGCCGAGTTGAATGAGCTGGATACGGCGGGGGTTCCGGCGATGGCGCAGGTGGGAGAGATGCTTGGGCTGCTGGAGCAGAAGCATGGCGAGACGCTGCGGGTGGATGCGGTTCGGCCTTCGTTGGATCGGGCTGCGGTGATGGCTGCGGCTCCGGAGACGGATGGACGGTTCTTCAAGGTTCCTAAGGTGATTGAGCGGTAGTTTTCGGTTTAAGTCATTGAGGAGATTGGGTTTGGATAGCTTGACGATTGATGGAGTTCGGGCGGCGGTGGTGGGTGGGACGAAGAGTGCTGCTTCGTTTGCTGAGGAGCATTATGCCCGGATCGCGGTGGATGATGTTGCCGGTAAGGGTAAGGGAATCAATAGCTTTCTGACTTTGAGCCGGGAGCGGGCGCTGGCTCAGGCGGCCAAGGTGGATGCGGCGGCGACGAAGGGTGAGGCTTTGGGGTCGTTGGCTGGGGTTCCGATTGGGATCAAGGATGTTTTGACGATGGTGGGGTCTCCGGCTACGGCTGGGTCGTTGATTCTAAAGGGGTATCGGCCTCCTTACGATGCGACTGTGGTGGCGAAGCTGGAGGCGGCTGGGGCGGTTTTGTTGGGGAAGTTGAATTGCGATGAGTTTGCTATGGGGAGCTCGAATGAGAACTCGGCTTATGGTCCGGTATTGAATCCACGGGCTTTAGATCGGGTTCCGGGGGGGTCGAGCGGGGGTTCGGCGGCGGCGGTGGCGGCGGGTTTTGCGGTGGCTTCGCTGGGGACGGATACGGGGGGGTCGATTCGGCAGCCGGCAGCTTTTTGCGGGGTGGTGGGAGTGCTGCCAACTTATGGCAGGGTAAGCCGTTACGGGTTGATTGCGTTTGCTTCTTCGCTGGATCGGGTGGGGCCTTTTACGCGGACGGTAAAGGATGCGGCGACGATGCTGGAGGTGCTGGCGGGGCAGGACCGGATGGATGCTACTTCGTCGGATCGTGTTGTAGATAAATATGTTACGGGGCTGGAGAAGCCAGTGGAGGGGCTGCGGATTGGGGTGCCGAAGGAGTATTTTGGCGAGGGGCTGGATCCTGAGATACGGGCTGCGATCGACAAGGTTTTAGATGGACTGAAGCTGGAAAAATGCGTGGTAAAGCCGGTCAGTTTACCCCACACAAAATACGCTGTGCCGACCTACTACGTGATTGCGACGGCGGAGGCCTCCTCGAACCTTTCGCGGTTCGATGGGGTGCGGTTCGGGTTCAGGGCGGAGGGGGTGAGTACGCTTTCGGCGATGTACCGGAAGACTCGGGATGAGGGTTTTGGGGCGGAGGTGAAGCGGCGGATTCTGCTGGGGACTTATGTGCTGAGCGCGGGGTACTACGACGCGTACTACCGGAAGGCTCAGCAGGTGCGGACGCTGCTGACGCGGGACTTCCTGACGGCGTTCAATGAGGTGGACGTGATTGTGTCGCCGGTGACGCCTACTCCGGCGTTCAAGCTGGGGGAGAAGACGGATGATCCGCTGAAGATGTACCTGGAGGATATCTACTCGGTGGCGGCCAGCCTGGCCGGGATATGCGGGGTGAGTGTGCCTTGCGGGGTGACGAGTGAGGGGCTGCCGATTGGGGTGCAGGTGATGGGGAAGCACTTTGATGAGGGGACGATTTTGCGGGTGGGGGCTGCTGTGGAGCGGATGGACCTCTAGGTGTGAAGTTTCAATAGGTTGTTGTCCATTCGATCGAGAACTGTGAAGCTGAGTTTGCGAAGCCAAGCATTCTCAGGAGACCGAATGGACTATCACTATCATGCTCGACTGACGATTGTTCGTCGAGAGCAGCTTGCGAAGGATGTCTTAGAGGGCCGGTTGAGCTTGAAGGAGGCCATGGCCGAGTTCAAGCTGAGCCGGCAGAGTGCAGCGAAGTGGGTGCGGCGCTATCGGGAGCATGGCCTGGCCGGTCTCAGGGATCGGACTTCGCGGCCTCAGCGCTCACCCGCAGCACATCGAGGAGAGGATCATGGAGGTCGAACGGCTGAGACGGGAACGTTGGACCGGGGTGCGGATCGCCCAGCAGCTTGGGCTCAGCCGTGCCACGGTCAGCCGCGTGCTTCGGCGGCTGGGGCTGAACCGCATCCGCGACCTCGAACCTGGGCCCGCCGTGGTGCGCTACGAACACCCGGCTCCAGGCGACCTGCTGCATCTTGATATCAAGCGCCTGGTGCGCATCCAGCGGCCTTCGCACCGGGTCACTGGAGACCGCCGCGACGGCGTCAAGGGCATCGGAGCCGAGTTCCTGCATGTCGCCGTCGACGACCACTCGCGGCTGGCCTTCACCGCCATGTATCCGGACCAGACCGAGCGCAGTTCCACTCACTTCCTGGCCGCCGCCGTCGCCTGGTTCGACTCCCTCGGCATCGGCATGCGTGCGCGTGCTCACTGACAACGGGCCCATGCTACAAGGCCCACCGCTTCCACCGGATCCTGGCGCTCAGCTCTACCTTAAGCACCGGACGAACTCGGCCCGTGACACCCCACGTACCAACGGAAAGGCAGAACGCTTCATCCAGACCGCCATCAACGAATGGGCCTACGCACGCACCTACCAGAACTCAGAAGATAGAACTTCCTGGCTGCCCATCTGGACCCACCAGTACAACTGGCACCGTCCCCATGCCAGCCTCAACCAACATCCTCCCATCAGCAGAGCAGGCCTCGATGACAACAACCTCTTGACTCACCACATCTAGACACTATATAGCTTGAAGCGACGTGAGTCGGAAGTTTAGGAGTACACTGAAAACGTTACCCGACATAAGAGATGATTTTGATGTCACCGTCTGAGACAGCGCGATTGACTCGGAGATCAACAATCTGGTTGATTCTTTTTCTGTGCACTTCTCTTCTCGCATGGCGCCTTGGCTTTCGGGTGGAGCAATATCATTCTGCGGGTGCGGGCTCTGGGACTGTTGTCGCCTTCTTCGATGCCAACGAACGCAACATAGTAAGTTTTGATACAGCGTGCTCGCAAGCGCGCTACGTTGCCGAAGACCAAGATCAACTCTTCTCTTTAGCCTGCCTTCAAACGGTGTTGATGCAGCCGTCGATCCGCAGAGATCTACCTGATGCTCCGGCGGTCTTGCACGAGATATTCCTCTGTTCTCCTTCGCTTTTCTCCAATCCTCCACCATCCCTCGCTTAACCGGACCGCGGAAGGATATTTCTTCCGTCCCCTCCTCATCTCTGCGGTGAGGAGATGAGTTGTCCCTGGAAAGCAACCCTTGGGGGATACTTTGATGAATATCATGTTGTTTCTTGCTGCAATACCTCTGCTCTGCGTGGCAATAATTCTTTATGTCGCCGCAAAAAAGCGCTCCGCTGAACGTCGCAAGATAGCGCAGCGAAGAGTCGCGGAAAAAACCAGGAGTGTTCTACTTCGCAATCGAAATGTGACGTTTCTCCTCTCTACAATTCTCTGTCTCTCGTCAGCCTGCCTGTCAGCTGGCGCACAGAAGGCCATCCATGCCCGCGCGGGCCAGGTCATAGCTGTGAACACCGCTGCGAAAACCCTGACACTGAAGATTGCGGATGGCTCGAGTGTGCTCTTTCGGGATGTTGCCAGTCCTGAACCGGCGGTCTCCTTCGACAAAACTGTGCGCAGCAAAACAGTGCCTGCCGGGACCTTTATTAAGGTCGGCGCGAATGTGGTCGTCTTCTACTTCGGCACTGATACTCCGACTGCCGTTGCCATTAAGGAGCTAGGAGATCCCCTACAGAAGAGCACCGGAAGCGTAGCCGACTTCGACCGTCACCAGCATGTACTGACTCTCAAAACCAAAACCGCGGAGCCACAAAAGCTGGTTCTCAACGACGAGACTGTCGTTGACACCCCAGACGGGATCGTCAAATCAACCGACTATCGCCCAAACAAGGGCGAACAACTCCGCTGTTTTACCAAGCCCGCGTCTGAGGTGGCCCTGTTCGTCGCACCAAATTGATCCTCCAGGCTTAGAGTTCGCACCGGCGCTTCGCGGCGTAAGCAGCGGCGTGCTTCATGGGTGCGTGCGGCGCGAGCCTCCTTGCGGATACGATGACGCGCAAACTGCACGACTATCTGCCCAATTGAACCCATAAAAATATAAAAGGAGATTCAAAGTGAACGTCAAAAGATTTAAACAGTGCTCCACGGCTGTTATTTTCGCTGCAATTCTTGTCATCTCAGGGTGCCACAAGAAAGTCGTCCCCCCACCTCCAACGCCGCCACCACCACCGCCCGCCCCGACGGCCAGTATCACCGCAAATCCAGGCGCGATCCAAACAGGCTTGTCCTCCACCCTTACCTGGACAACCACGAACGCGACTCAGGTGATGATCACAGGACTTGGGACCGTGTCGACCAATGGCTCGCGCAGCATCAGCCCGACCCGTTCGACCGACTACACCATCACTGCCACCGCGGCCAATGGTGCGTATGTGCAAGCGACCGCGCGAGTGACAGTGACACAGCCGCCTCCGCCACCCAAGGCAGCTGTCGTTCCGCCAACTACGACGGACGAAGAGTTGTTCGCGCAGAATGTCCACGACATTTACTTCGACTACGACGTGTACGTTCTTCGTTCCGCCGACTCATCGACGGTCGAGCAGGATGCGTCGTTTTTGAAAAGCCATTCTGGAATGAAGATTCTAATTGGAGGTCACTGCGATGACCGCGGTTCAGCGGAATACAACCTGGCCCTCGGGCAGAATCGCGCCGAAACATTCAGGAAGGCTCTCATAAAGGATGGCGTGGACGCAGGTCGCGTCAGGGTCATCAGTTACGGCAAGGAGAAGCCCTTCTGCACGGAGGCAACCGAGTCATGCTGGCAGCAAAATCGCCGTGATCATTTGCAGCTTGACCGGTAGTCTTTCACGTTGTCGTCTCTGGCTTGAAAGGGCGATCCTCTGACGAGGAGGGTGAGACCGAAGAATGTCAGCTCCTCTTGCAGATTTTCGCTAAAGCTTGGGAGCATGGCCTAGAGCCCGAGGAAATTTTGTGCCAGCGGAAGGAGTTGTTATGGACAGCCGGTTGATTCCGGCTGTCCATTTTCGGTTAGTGTTTGAGTTAGTGCGAAGTGGATGATTCCAGTTCGCGGATGTAGTCGATGATGGATTCGCTCCAGCCGTCAATGTGGTTCCAGGGGCCGTATCCTACTCCGTTCTTGAAGCTGGCTACGTTGATGATGTAGCCGGCTGCTCGAGGGGCGGGGACACGGTCGTGGGACTGCTCGTCGGTGATGACGATGATGCGGTCGTGGCTATCCTTGACCGCGTCCAGTGAGGCCCCGAGGTTGGTCGCTCCGTGGGGCTGGCTGGCCTCCATCGCGTCGCGCAGGGCAAATCCGCGACGTGCGGGGACCTGCTTCGCGGCTGTGGAGAAGGTGTAGATGGTGACCTTCTCGGCGAGTTCGCGGAGCAATACGGCGAGCCCGTAGGCGGCGTCGGTGCGAAGCATCTCGGACCGGCGGGACAGGGGCGCGACCATGGAGCCGGAGACGTCGACCATGAGGACGGTGTGTCCGGTGAGCCGCGGCTTGTCGGCCAGGGCTCGGAACATCGCGCGCTCCAGCATCTCTTCCCACTGCGGCGCGTAACGCGCGGCGGCGAGGAAGCGGAAGGGGAGAACGCGATCGGTCTTCATGGCATCGAGGGCGTTGAGGACGAGGTGCTCTTCGACGTTGGCGTCCTTGATGTTGCGCAGGTTTCGCAGGAGCGCGAGGGCTCCGAGCTTGCGCTCGGAGAGGAGACGCGTCCATGCGGCGCGCTTGTCGCCTTCGGCTTCGCCGGTGGAGAGCGCTACCTCCCAGGTGTCGGGAGTGGCGAGCTCGTTGGCGATGAGGCGCTTCCAGAGTGCGGCTTGCGCGGCGTCGACGGGCTTCGCGTGGCAGAGGAAGAGCACGTCGCGGAGGCGAACTGCGCCGGCGCGATCGTACTTGGCGAGCGCGTACTCGTCGAAGCGGGTGAAGGCTGCAGCGAGGCCCTTCTTCACCTGCGCGGAGAGTGGCGCGCGCCCGTCGGCCCAGTAGATGGCGACGAACTCGGCGAGCTCGTCGGCACGCTGGATGACGCTGACGAGGGTCTCGGCCACCAGAGAGCGGTGCGTTGCGTGACGCGCCATCTCGCGAACGAGCAGGAGCGGGACGTGACGCAGCTTCATGTTGGTGCGAGCCTCGACGGCGAGCGCGGCTACCTTGGCGGCGTCCACCTTCGGGACGAGCTCGCGGATACGGCCGGCGATGGAGACGCCGTCCTCGTAGAACTCGTTCTCCCAGAGCATGCAGGAGAGGACGGAGCGGCGGAGGGCCTGCTCGGGCGTGATGACTGCGGCGGGCGCTCCTTCGTGGGTGCGCGGGCGAGCCAGGTGGCTCAGCTTGAGGATGTTCAGCTTCATGGACGGCCTGCTTTCGTTGCTTAGTGATATTACAGATCGCCGGGGAATTGGCGACTCCGGAACAAGCTACATGAGCTTACTTGCGAAAAACTCATGGCAGGGATCGAACCTGCAACCTCCGCCGTGATGGCGGCGCTCTCCCGTTGAAGTATCCGGTGTCTGCGCCACCGGCGATCTGGGTTTGTGGACTGGTTAGTCGTCTTCGTTTTCGTCGTTGTCGTCGACGGCGGGTGCGTGAATGGTGGTGTGGACGAAGCCCTTGCCGACCTTGAAGCCCACGGGTTTGATGGGGTTGGTCGCCAGGTTAAGGGCGAGCTTCTGCATCTGCTCCCAGTTGGGCCTGTTCTTGTCGTAGTAGCTGGTGCACTCGTAGATGATGAACGGCACGACGATGTTGGGATTGACCTCGTTGCACATCGTCACATGCTCGGACTCGCGGTAGCCCGTCATGATGTGGGCGTAGCTGCAGGTCTTGCAGAGCGAAGTTGTGCCGACGGGTGTGCCGCCTTTTACGTATGGTTTGCTCATGATGCTTATTGCTTTCTATCCAGCGCGTGGCCGGAGGGTTATTGGCCGGGGAAATTAGGCGATAACAGAATCGTTGCTCTAGCCACTGAGCTACATGAGTAACTACCTCATGGCAGGATTCGAACCTGCGACCTACGGCTTACCATGCGAAGTATCTGTTATCTACGCCACCGGCCAATCTTTGTAAGTCGTGTACGCGTGAGTTACCAGGGAATTAGCGAGAAGAGTAGGCACAGAGTAAGTGCATGGCGGAACCTTGTGGTTCGGGACTACGCCCCCGTCCCGCCGTGTCTTTGCTCTGTCGGGGCTTTCGGCCCCTATTTGCCCGTCATTGGACAGATGAAGTAACTCTTCTCTTCGCCACTGGTAGTCTCTCTTTGCAGGCGCAGGTTCGCGTCGGCGCGGAGAGGCGCGTTCTGTCAGGGAATAGTCTTTGCGGCGAGCGGGTATCGAACCCAGTCCTTGCGGACCTTCATCCAAAGAAGTAGCCGCAAAATGCGCCACTGACAGAGGTTTACTGAGGGATCAAGCGAGGACAGGTGTGCTGTGTCAAGACGATGTACCTGTACTCTTCGCCACTCAGTATTTAATTTTGCGTTCGATGTGCGTAGGACCGTCCGCTGAGGGTTAGGACCAGGTGACGAAGACTGCCCGGCTCGCCGACATTACGCCGCTGACGCCGCAGAGATAATTGGTCTCTGGGGTCCTGCGCATCGTGTTGTGCGATATGTAAATCATCGGGCTTCTCCTACGCGAAGATTACTGTTACATGAGTTATGGATTAATGCAAGGGATTTCTTGTGATTATTTTTATTTATTTGTAAGTCGACTTACTTGTTTTGAGCGCTTTTGTGACGGAAGCAGGTTGCTATGTGGTCGTTTACTATGCCGCAGGCTTGCATCCATGCGTAGGTGATGATGGGACCTACGAATTTGAAACCGCGTTTTTTGAGGGCTGCGGAGATCTCTTCGGAGAGTGGGGTTTTGGCTGGGATCTGGCTGGTGGATTGGAGGTGGTTGTTGATGGGTTTGCCTCCGGCGAGGGTCCAGATCCAGGTGGCGAAGTCTTCGCCGTTGGCGAGCATGGATTGGTAGATGCGTGCGCCGTTGATGGTGGCTTCGATCTTGGCGCGGGAGCGGACGATGCCGGCGTTCTGCATGAGGCGGGCGATGTCCTTCTCGGTGAAGCGGGCGACTTTGGCGGGGTCGAAGTTGTGGAAGGCTTTGCGGAAGGCTTCGCGCTTGCGGAGGATGGTGATCCAGGAGAGGCCGGCCTGGAAGCCGTCGAGCATGAGGGCTTCCCAGAGGGCGCGGCTGTCGTGCTCGGGGCGGCCCCACTCGTTGTCGTGGTAGGCCTGCATGAGTGGGTCGTTGGCGGCCCAGGGGCAGCGGGTTTTGGTCTTGGCGGTCTTCGTGCCTGGCGCGTTCTTCATCTGAACAGATTACAGGTGGTCGCGGCAGGTTAGACGAGTTGGTGAAGTTTCCAGAAGGCTATGGCTGTGGTGATCCAGATAAGGGCTGCGGTGGTGAGGATGAGTGTCGGCGCTGTGAGTGGGGAGGAATCTCCAGAGGAATAGGGCGAAGAGGAGTAATCCGAGCGTGCCGAGTGCGGTTCCGGCGGCGTCTACGGCGACGGCGGAGCGGCCGCGGTTGGTTCCGTCGCGTCCGATTTGCTGCTTGCGCTGTTTTTCGTGCTTCTCGATGAGGGTGGCGGTGGCGGGGAAGATGGCTGGGAAGGCGAGGAAGAGTCCTGCGACGGAGGGGCCGTAGTGTTGGGCGATGAGTCCGGTGAGAGGGTGACGAGGCCGCCGAAGATGAAGCGGACGGCGTATTCGTGGGGGCGAATTTCTTTGAGAGACGAGGTGTCGATGGAGATGTTCATCGGGTCACCGCAGGCAGAGAGTCCAGATGCTGAAAGATGCGATGAACCATAGGGGAATGAGAGAGGCGGTGGCGAGGAGCGCGGGTGGTTTGTAGCGGATGAGGATCCAGCTGACTGCGGAGGCGTAGATGAAGAAGGCGATGGCGCCGGCGGTCATGGAGCGGGCTTCGATGGCGGCGTAGAGGTGGCCATGTTTGGCGATGGTGAGGGAGAGGGTGGCTAGTGCGATGGAGGGGGCGGCTCCGAAGAGGCCAGCGAAGGATTTGGGGCGGAAGATGTCGCCGAGGATGGCGAAGAGGCTAACGAAGGTACCGCCGATGAGGAAGCGGAGGATGAGGTCGGTGGTCATGCGGCTTTCTTGGCTTGCTTGATGAGATTGAGGGCTGTGGCTGTTTGTTTGCAGCCGAGGAGTTTGTACTGCTTGCCTTCGAGGCGGTGGTAGTTGACGAAGAAGTCTTCGAGCTCGCGGAGAAACTGTTTGGGGAGGTCGGTGATTTTGCGGACGTTGGCGTACATGTGGTTGGCTTCGGCGATGGCTAGGAGGCGATCGTTGCGGATTTTCTTCTTGCCGTCGATTTGTACGCCCTCGATGACGCCGATGAGGCGGGAGGGTACGAGGACTCCAGGGAAGGCGGGTTCGTCCATGAGGAGGAGGACGTCGATGGGGTCGCCGTCGTCTGCGAGCGTGCGGGGGAGGAAGCCGAAGTCGTAGGGGAAGACCATGCCGGCGGGCAGAACTTTTTTGAGGGAGAAGATCTCCTGTTCGGGGTCGAAGGAGAATTTGTTGCGGCTGCCCTTGGGGGTTTCAATGATGACCTGGAGGGTGATGTGGTCTTTGCCGTTCGGGTTGTCGCTGGCCTTGATGAGGGGTTTTAGCTTCGTCGGGTCGGCGAGAGATCTTGATGAATGGCTATTTTTGCTCATCCGTAGCTCCAAATGTTACAGGAATGTAAATCCTACAAGGGAGATGGACGCGCGGGGGCAAAGGTTGCTCCTCGAGCGATTGCCGCGGGCTTACGGTGTTTCCTAGAGGGTGTAGAAGTGGCTGACTCCAAGGATGAGTAAGAGGGTGATGGCGGCGATGGCTACTTCGCCGACGGCTCCCACGATGAAGGGCCGGGCGCCTTGTTTGAAGAGGTCCTTGAGGTTGGTGCGTAGGCCTACTCCGGCGAAGGTAAGCAGGAAAGCCCAGCGACTGAGGTTTCCTAACGCGGCGAGCTGGGATTTGTTGAAGCCCAGCGCGGCGATGGTTGGGTTGGCCGAGGAGCCGAGGGTGGCGAGGAGCGAGATGAAGAGAAATCCGAGGACGAACTTGGGGAACTTATTCCAAAGGAAGGCGGCCTTGTTTTGGATTTGTGCCGTGGCGGCGCGGCTGGCGAGGCCTTTGCGGGTCCATTGGATGGCGTAGGCGAGGACGACGAAGCCGATGAGGGCGTTGCGGCAGGTTTTGGCGAGGACGGCGAATTTGCCGGCGGCGTCTGAGTAGAGGGCGCCGGCTGCGGTTGCTTCAGCGGTATTGTCGACGGCGAGGCCGGCCCAGAGGCCGTAGGCGCGGTCTGACATGTGCAAGGCGTGGCCGATGAGCGGGAAGGTGAAGAGCGAGAGTGCTCCGAGGGCGAGGATGGCTGCGATTGCAGTGGAGGAGTCTTCTTCGTCGGCGTCGATGGCGCCCTGCATGGCGATGATGGCGGACACTCCGCAGACACTGGAGCCTACGGCGAGCAGGGTGGTGAGCTGCGGGCCGAGATTGAATGTGCGGCCGAGCCAGGTCATGAAGGTGAGTGAGAAAGCGAAGGCGATGAAGACGAGGATGAGCGAGATGCCGCCGAGCTTGAGGATGTCGCCGAGTATGAAGCGCGCTCCGAGGAGGATGATGCCGGCCTTGAGCCAGAACTCGTAGGTGGCGACTCCGGGGCGGAAGATGCGGGCGACGCCGATGATGTTGGAGATGAGGATGCCGAAGAGGATGGCCCAGAGGACGTACTCGATATTGGGGAAGGTGATGTGGTGGGGCTTTGGTGTAGGTGTTGAGGAAGTGCTCGACGAATTTGCCGGCGTAGCCGACGATCGCCAGGAGCGCGATGCCGGGCAGCAGGCCGAGCAGGGTGGATTTTTCTTCGGGGACGCGGCCAGGGGCGTGGGGTGGATACTCGGCGCGGAGGTCGGGCAGATCGGCTGAGGTGGCCATTGGTTCTCCTTAGGGGGCTGGCTGCGTGGCTTACCAGGGAACGGATTTGATGAGGCCGATACGGATGAGTAGAGCGAGACTGAGCGATAGAATGACGGCCCAAGTGTCGGTGGAGAGGCGAGATTTGTTGGAAGGAGAGGCTGATTTCGTAGTCATTGGAGACAGCTCCATAGGTGGATAGGGATAGGGACAACCATCGATCAGAGATCGCTATGTCGTTTGTATTGTTCAGGAATTGCTATGTTGCGTGTGGCCCGGAACGGGGACGCTCTATCTACAACAACAGCGCGGGGACATGAGGTGCAAGAGCGCGGATTGGCGTGGGACCGTCATGTGGAGGTTAGTTAGTGTACAGGAATTTGGGCGAATCTTTGCCGACAACCCAGCCGGCGCGAGAAGTTGCGCGCAACGGATGGAATGAATGAGTGTTCATTATGGTGTGGACGGCATTGAAGCACGAATAGCCGGGCCCGGGAGGTAGTTATGAAGAGCACAAACGTGAAGGCGATGGTTGCGAAGGTGATGACAGTCGGGTTGCTGGCGGGAGCGTTTGTGATGGCGGCGCCGGCTAAGGCAGATGCGCAGCAGTTTGGCGCGGTGGTTGAAGTTGGCTATCCGCACTATGACTACTCTCGGCGGGACTATGTTGAGTTTCAGCGACGTGAGGCGATTCGCCGGCATGATGAGTGGGTGCGGCATGAAGAGTGGTTGCGGGCGCACCGGTACTATGGCTGGCGGTAGGTTCGGTCTTTCTAGTTTCGTCCGGGTAACGAGGTTTGCGAGGCCGGTCAGGATTTTCTCTGGCTGGCCTTGCTGTTTGTGGTGATTATTTGAGGGGTTGGTAATAGCGGGATTCGGGGTGGGCACAGGCCTGGCAGAGAGTGGCGCCGTTGATGGTTGCTTCGCGGTCATAGTTGATGCCTTCACCGCATTGGGTGCAGGCGATGCGCGGGGATTTGTAGCCGGGCATCTCGCGGGGGTGCAGGGGTACGCTGACCCACTGCTCGGAGAAGAGGTCGCTGTCGGGGAGCTCACGGTAGGCGAGCATCTGTTGCTTGTTCTTGTCTTCGATGTGGGGGTAGAGTTCGCGGGCGCGGGCTTTGGAGGATTCGAGGGCGGCGATGCGGATGGCTTTGTAGGTAGGGACGTCGTCTGAAGTTAGAGGCGAGGCTAAGTCGATGAAAGTGGCGGCCATCTTGCCCCAGTCGCGGAATTTGAGGGCACGTTTGCCGAGGCGGCAGCCGGTGACGACGGCGATGGCGTCAGTGGCACAGCGATCGATCTCTACTATGGTGACGAGGCGTTTGCGGTCCTTGGGCGAGAGGCGACCGCGGGGGTCTTCTACTCCGAGGCGCTGGCAGGCGAGCATGGCCATGCGGACGCCGAGGATCTGGCCGGCGCAGAGATGGCCGTGGGCTATCTCTGCTTCTTGGAGGAGGTCTTCGAAGTTGAGTGCGGTCGTGGTGGCCATGGCTTGATGATACGGCTGAAGGGTGGTTCTTGTGGCGAGGCGGCGGAGCCTAGAAGAATTGCAAGGTATTGAATGGGATAGATACTTCAGTTACGGTTTTCGAGTGAGATTATGGAGTTTGCGATTGACCGCGGGTGAATTGCGGAGATAGTATTCGCGGACGAGGTGGCCCATGAGCGAGCTGGCGACGACGATCGGTGCGGTGATGCAGACGAAGAGAGGCGTGGTCTGGTCAACGAGGCCGAGCGCGTCAGTGTTTGAAGCAATTGAGTTGATGGCGGAGAAGGAAGTGGGCGCGCTGGTGGTGATGGAGAATGATGAACTGGTGGGGATTGTGTCTGAGAGGGATTATGCGCGGAAGGTAGTGCTGCAGGGACGGTTGTCGAAGGAGACGCCGGTGGCGGAGATTATGAGCTGTCCGGTGGTGTGCGTGTCGCCGCAGCATACGGTGGGCGAATGCATGCGGGTAGTCACAGACCAGCGGATACGGCATCTTCCGGTGATGGAGAATGGCGCGGTGGTGGCGGTGGTGTCGATTGGGGACCTGGTGAATTGGGTGATTCGCGAGCAGGAGACTACGATCCGGCATCTTGAGGCTTACATCTCCGGCGTGCCCTGCTAAGTAAGGTTGCTGGTGGAGGCTATTGCTCTTCGGAGTTGTCGTTTTCTTCGACTAGCGATGCGGAGCCTACTACGTCGAAGATTAGGGGCTGGGCTGCTGTGGGTTGGAGGGTGACGCGGACGGGCAGGCGCTGCCATTTGGCGGGCTGGCATACGGGGATAAAGTGGTTAGGCTGGGGCCAAGGGCCGATTGGGCGTTGGACGACGGCTCGGCGGGCACCGAGCTGGGCGACTACGGCGACGAGGCCGCCTTTGGCGGTGGTGGCGATTCCGCAGTAGGCGGCGTAGTCGCGGAACCAGACGGCATCGGAGACAGCGGGGTCGAAGTCGGGCAGGTGGAGTGCAGTGATGTGGCCGGTGATGCGGTCGACGAGGAGCCAAGGACCGGGCTGCCAGATCCAATGAGGGACGGGATCGGTGGGGAGGGCGTCGTTGAGGCGAAGGGCGCGGCGGATGGTGAAGCTGCGGTCGGTGACGTCGTGGGAATCCCCGGTGGTCCATTCTTTTTGATGATCGTCGACGATGAGCGGTCGGACTTTGAGGCTGGAGGTCTCGTCTGATTTGGTGTCTGGGGTGGCGTCAGGCTGGGTGTAGGGAACGCGGCGGACGGCGCCGAGCGCCACGGTGTGGACTTTGGGGGTGGCGGCACGGAGGGTCGGGGCGCAGAGGATTGACAGCAGGAGCACAGGAGCGGAGCGGAGGATCTGCATCCGGACAGAGTACGGATGTAGGGGTGGGATTACAAGGTGGTCCAAGCCGATTGCCTGTTGGCTGAGCGGATTCTGTAGGAATGACGAATGTAAATGTGGTCTAACACTTTTAGGGGATGGGGAGAATTTGACGGGCAGTGGGTGAATTTGTCGTTGTAACAGGAGGAAATTTCGAGGGTGCCTGATTTGCAACGATTCACAGAGCGAGATTTCTGGAAGCGTGCTCCACATTGAAGCCGGAAGTAGTATGGTGGGAAGAGATCGTGAACTGCTGCAACGGCGCGGATTTCTGAGGTCTGTATTCACCGGTGGCAGCCAGCAGCGGCCAACATTTGAGCAACGAGACGAAAGGACATCATTAGATATGTGGAAACCAAATCAGCCCGGCAACAATCCTCCCTCGAGCCCCGAACCGGTGCGTCCGGTGACGCCGGGGGGCACAACGTTTGAGGCAAGTCCTTCACGGCCGCCGGTAGGCGGAGCGGCTGCTTCCGCGGTACCGGCAGGCGAGCAGGCGACTATCGGCAAATCGCTGGTGGTGAAAGGCGAACTATCCGGGTCGGAGTCGCTGTATATCGACGGCAAGGTAGAGGGTGCGATCAATCTGCCGGGCAATCGTGTGACGGTTGGCCGCAATGGACAGGTGGCGGCGAATATCGTTGCTCGTGAGATTGTGGTTCTGGGGAAGGTACGCGGGAACTGCCAGGCGAGCGACCGGGTGGATATCCGCAGTGAAGGTTCGCTGACCGGAGACGTGATTGCCGCGCGTATTTCGATTGAGGATGGCGCGTTCTTCAAGGGCGGCATTGATATCCGTAAGCCGGGTTCGGAGGCTAAGGGTGCACCTGCGGCTGCCGTTACTTCGAACGAGCCGGTGAAGGTGGAAGTGTAATTGGTTTAATTGCTTTGCGGCCCCGGCGACGTCCGGGGCCGTTCTGCGTTTGTGGAACGACTAGGAAGGGAGATTGCGGGCGATGGTGAAGACAGCGGCTACGACGAGGAGTACGTAGACGGCATAGCGAGGTGGGTTGGGCCAGGTGAGGGTTTGAATGTCGTGTCGTTGTTTCCAGAGATGATGGGTTGAGTATAGAAGGGCGAATGGGAGTAAAAGGGTGGTGAGTGGGTTGAGGTGGAGGGCTTCCGCGATGTGGCCGCGAAGGAGAGCGGCGAGGGCGCGGGTGGCTCCGCACCCGGGACATTGCAGGTGAAGGTAGAGATATATGGGACAGCGGGGATAGAAGTTGTAGCGGTCGGGCGGGAAGCGGAGGAGCAGCGCTGCCATAGAAGACAGCGCAGCTGCGATTACTTCAAGACGCCTGCTGAGGCCCGCGATCACAGAGCGGGACCGCGGTAACGCATGGCTCGCTTCATTTCGTTGATGCGGTTGAAGTGGTACTGGAAGTAGATGCCGCCGAAGAAGAATGTCATGACGGGGTCGAGGCGCAGGCCGATCGGCTCCTGGATGGTGTAGTGCTCTTCCAAGGCGCTTCGCATGGCGAATCGGGCGCCGATGACTATGCCAATGTACGCAAGCCCGATGAGCGAAGAGAGGGGGTTGCGATGGGGTATCACGCCGGGGTGTGACATGATTACGGCGACCATGCTGAAGCTGGCGAAGACATTGATAACAGCCATGACGGTCGCAATGATGTACAGCATCAGGGCCTTACTGGTGGGATGGATTTTTTGGAGCCAGGCAGCTTGAACAAGGACGTAGACCTTATTGAAGATGCTGCAGGTGAGAAACCAGAGAGCGAGATCGAGCGCCCACGGAACGTTGGGCGGGTCGGGATAGGGAATGGCCGAGGTGGGGTAGTTTGCCGGCGGCATGTAAGACTGCGCGGCGATGTTGGGTGCTGGGATGTTGAGGATCTGTGAGACGGGGACCCAGTCAGGCATGTCTTCGCTCTTGGCGAGGTCGGTTGAGGCGATGTTGCCGGAGGCGACGTAGCGCTGAAGGTCTTCGAGGGTGTAAGGGCCGTAGGTTTGACCGTTGCGCGAGACTTGGTAGGGCATGATGACTCCTGAAGAGGTGGCAGTTCGTAGCAGAGAAAGCAGCGAAGGACGTGTAGCACCGATGAAAACACGGAGTTCGATTCTGCACAATGGGTTTCGTCGCGACGGGGGAGCGGGTGATTGTCACGGGGAGTTTCTGCGGGGGAACTGTTTCCTATTGTGGGGTCCGCACTGTATAAAGTGCTGCGGAGAGATTTGAGTTTTTTGCCGGCTGCAGTTGTGGTGAAGGGGAATTTCATGGGAGTAATGCAGCGCATGGTTCGAGGTCTGGTGTTGGCGGCGGTATCGTTGTGCGGTGTGGCGTGGGCGCAGGAACTGCCCCGGCTGGCGCAGCAAGACGGACGCGCGACGTTGATGGTGGATGGCAGGCCGTACATGGTGCTGGGTGCGCAGGTGGATAACTCGAGCGGATGGCCGGAGCGGTTGAAACAGGTTTGGCCGGCGGCGGAGAAGATGCGGCTAAATACGCTGGAGGTTCCGGTGTACTGGGAGCAGATGGAGCCGGAGCGGGGCAGGTTCGATTTTTCGGTGGTGGATGATGTGCTGGCGCAGGCTCGTGAGCATAAGGTGCGGCTCGTACTGCTGTGGTTTGGGACGTGGAAGAACGGAAAGATGCACTATGTTCCGGAGTGGGTGAAGCAGGATACGGCGAGGTATCCGCGGATGATGACGAAGGAGGGCAGGGCGATCGATGTGTTAAGTCCGAATGCGCCTGCGAATCTGGAGGCTGACGGCGCGGCATTTACGGCGCTGATGAAGCATCTGCGGGAGGTGGATGCGCAGCATACGGTGGTGATGATGCAGGTCGAGAATGAGTCGGGATCGCTGGGGTCGGTGCGGGATTTTGGGCCAGCGGGCCAGAAGGAGTTTGAAGGGCAGGTTCCGGTGGAGGTGTTGCGGGCTACGGGGAGGAAGGCCGGGACGTGGGCGCAAGTGTTTGGTGATGATGCGGATGAGACGTTTGCTGCGTGGAGTGTGGCTCGGTACATCGATGCTGTAGCGGCAGCGGGCAAGAAGGAGTTGGCGCTGCCGATGTATGTGAACAATTGGTTGAAGTCGCCGCGGGCTTATCCGGTGACGACGGTGCCGGGTGAGGACTATCCGAGCGGTGGGCCGACGATCAACATGATGGCGGTGTGGAAGGCGGTGGGGACGTCAATCGATCTGATCGCGCCGGATATTTATGTGCCCAACAGCGAGCGGTATCGCGGGGTGATGAAGGAGTTTCATACGGCGGTGAATCCTCTGCTGATTCCGGAGAGTTTGGGGTTTGAGCCTTTTCCGGGGGCGAGTGGGTATGCACGGTATTTGTTTTATGCGGTAGGCGATGGGGCGGTGGGGTTTGCGAATTTCGGGTTGGATCGGGTTCATCTGGAGGAGCCGCTGAATGCGGAGATGATCGCGCAGATCGAGGGGTTCAGGCTGCTGGGATCGTTTGACCGAGAACTAGCTTCGCTGACGTTCGCGGGCAAGGTGCAGACAGCGGTAGAGGAGAATGGGATTGCGCGGCGGGAGCTGGTGCTGGGGAGCTGGCGGGCGGTGGTGTCGTATCCTCCGGCCTATGATCCACCGGCGGCGCCGGTTTCGACGAGCTCGGATACGACGGGGCTGCATGTAGGGCGGGCGCTGGTGGCGCAGCTTGGGCCGGATGAGTTTCTGGTGGCGGGGATTGATTGCAGGGTGCAGTTTGCGGCTCCGGTGCATTCTGGCAAGCAGGTGCAGTTGTTGCGCGTGGAGGAGGGCTGGTATGACGGGACTACCTGGGTGCCGTCGCGGCTTTGGAATGGGGATGAGACGGATTATGGGCTGAACTTTGGCGGCAAGGGAGCTTTGCTGCGGGTTAAGGTTGGGAGTTACTGAGATGAAGATATTTGTGACTGGTTTGGTTGCTTTGTCGGCGATGAGTGTTGCGGGGCAGCAGTCGGCTGGTGCGCAGGCGTGGCAGGGGATGCAGATGCTCACGGCGGCGGATGTGCAGAGGGTCTGGAATGATCCGCCAGCGGAGTATGGGCCGGAGCCATATTACGGCTTGAATGGGCCGGTGGATGTGGCCGTGATTCAGCGCGATCTGGATACGATGAAGCGGCTTGGATATGGCGCGGTGACGGTGCAGTATGGGTATGGGGCTTCGTTTGCGTATCTGTCGCCTGAATGGTTCAAGTTCTTCCGGACGTTTGTGGAAGAGGCGAAGGAGCGCGATATGCGTGTTTGGATTGTGGATGATGCGGGGTATCCGAGTGGGTTCGCCGGAGGAAAGTTCACGGAGCTGAAGCCTGAGTTGCGGATGCAGGCACTGAATGTGACGGAGAGGATTCCTGCGAATGGTGGTGATGTGGTGTCGCGGAGTCTGAAGCCGGAGGCGGTGGCTGTGACGGCTGTGGATGCTGATGGGAAGAGTGTAACGATTCCGGTTGCGAATGGGTCGATTGCATGGACTGCGCCTGCTGGTAAGTGGACGGTGATGGTGGTGGAGCATCAGTTCAGCACTTCGCCTACGCGGAGTGATACGAATCCGAAGCGTGTGAAGGATGGAGCGCAGTCGCTGGAGGACTATCTGGATCCGGCCGCGACGGCGCAGTATCTGGCGTTTACGCATGAGCAATACAAGAAGTATGTGGGTGATGAGTTTGGGAAGACAATAATGGGGTTTCGTGGGGATGAACCGGATTACTCGATCCGTGGATTGCCTTGGACTCCGAAGCTCTTCGATGAGTTTCAGCGGATGAAGGGTTATGATGTTCGGCCTTATCTTGCGGGGTTCTTTACGGCGAAGCCTGCGGATATGACGGAGGTTGAGCGGCGGGCGAAAGCGGATTATTACGATGTGTTTGCGCTGATGTTTCGCGATGGGTTTTTCAAGGTGCAGGGCGATTGGTGTGCGGCAAATCATCTGGAGTATCAGGTTCATTTGAACCATGAAGAGATGGAGATGCAGCTCACTCGGAGCGAGGGCGAGTTTTTTCGCGATATGAGGTATGTGCAGGTTCCGGGGATTGATTCGATCTGGCATCAGATCTGGACGGATACGATTTCGGATTTCCCGCGGCTGGCTAGTTCGGTTTCGCATGTGTATGGGAGGCCTCGGGCGTTTACAGAGAGCTTTGCCGCTTATCGGCCTGAGCCTGATGTGGATATGGTGCGGTACATCCTGAATGAGCAGTTTGTTCGCGGCGTCAACCTGGTGGAGACTATGTACTTTCCGGCGACGAGTACTCCTGGGCGTGGCGGGCCGGCGAAGTATATGCAGGATCCGGCTTATCCGGCGCTACTGGGGTATGTGCGGCGGATGAGTTATCTGCTTTCGATGGGACGTCCTGCTGCTTCGGTGGCGCTCTATCTGCCTTCTAGTGCGATGTGGCTGGGTGATGAGGCGGCGGATGCGGCTTTCGTTTCGACGGAGCGGATGTTGTCGGAGAGGCAGGTTGATTTCGATATTGTGAGCGAGGATGCGCTGGCTGAGGATTTGAAGGCTGGGGCTGGATTCTTTGAGACTTTGAGTGGGAGCCGGTATTCGGTGGTGATTTTGCCGGGTGAAGTTGTTTTGTCGGAGCGGGCTTTGGGGCGGTTGAGGGCGTTTGCGGCGGGTGGGGGGAAGGTGCTGTTTCTGGGGCATCTGCCTACAATGATCTCGGGTCGGACCTATCTGGATGCTCGGGCTGCGAGTGCTGCGGACTTCAGTTGGGCTAAGGTGGCGGTGACGGAGCAGTTGGCTGCTACTCCAACTCCGCCTGCGGAGGCTCCTAAGAGTGCGCCTGAGGCTCAGGTGGTTCCGGCTTCGATTGCGGAGGCGGTTGCTTCGGTGGTTGGTGTGGCGGATGTCTCGGTGGATTCGAAGACTGTTGCTTTGCGGGTTATGAAGCGGCGGTTGAAGGACTCGGATGTTTATGTGTTCTTCAATGAGGGAGCTGCTGCTATTGCTCCTACGGTTACTTTTCAGAATGATGCTCAGTTGGTTGAGGAGTGGGACACGAGTTCCGGCAACGTCGGCTCGATGGTGTCGATGCGGGATGAGCCGGGGAAGATGATTGCGGTGAAACTGGCTTTGAAGCCTTATGAGGTTCGGGTGTTGATGTTGCGGTAGAACTTTTACGTCCCACCCTTCGCCAAGTGCTGCGAAGGATGGGGCACCCGAACTTTTGTACCGATTCCACTTTGTGCAAACCCCACGTCAGACGTGAAGCTGTCTGACATGGGGCACCCGGGTTTGGGGTGGGTTAGAGGACCTCCTTGTCGGCGGTGGCCAGGGTTGTGTCTTTGGCGGCGCGGGACATCAGGACTCGGATGTCGGTGGATTTGTTGAAGGCGAAGGCTGGGACGGTGGTGGGGGCGGTGATGGCGTAGAAGTCGGCGCGGTTGACGTTGTCGAGGAAGATGGCTGGGCGGGCGTCGGGGGTTTTGGGTTGGACTTCGATGTGGCTCATCTCTACGCGGTTGACGTGGCGGAGGTAGAAGCCGTAGGTGGGCAGGGTGCCGAGCATGGTGGGCTCGGGGTAGGCGTCTTCTTTCTCGGGGACTTCGATTTTGGCCTGGTCGGGGGTTCCTCCGCCGGTGGTTTCTACGTAGATGTCGGAGAGCTTGACGTCTTCTACGGCGTAGCCGGGGATGCCGGTGATGTTGGAGCCGAATCTGCCGGCGGTGTTGTAGCTGGTGATGTTGGAGATGAGGACGCGGCGGAGGTTTCCTACTACGGTGGATTGGTTCGTTCCGGCGGCGCCTTTGGGGCCGCGGAGACGTGAGCCGAGGCGCATGAAGATGGGGCAGGAGATGATGTCGCGCATGGTGATGTTGGAGACGGTGATGTCTTCGAGGAGCGCGCCGTCTACGGTTTCAAGGGCGAGGCCCTGGCAGCCCTCGAAGACGCAGTTGGAGATGGTGATGTTGATGAATCCGCCGTTGGACTCGGTGCCGCATTTGATGCGTCCGGTGCCGCCGATCTTGCCGCGGTCGGTGGTGCCGTCGAACTTCTTGAAGGTACCGTCGAGGACCGTTCCGAGGTGATAGCAGCCGGAGACGAAGCAGTTGGTGATGGTGACGTTCTGGGTGGGGCGGTTGTAGCCGAGGGCGAAGGAGGACTTGGGGCAGATGCCGTCGTCCCAGGGTGAGTTGACGGTGCAGTTGGAGACGCGGACGTTCTTGCAGCAGTCGATGTCCATGCCGTCGCGGTCGGTGTCGATGGTGAGGTTGTCGAGGATGAGGTTGTCGACGCCGGTGAGGAGGAAGGCGAAGTGGCCTCCTTTGAGCACGGAGAAGTTGCGGAACTGGACGTTGCGGCAGTTTTTGAGGCCGATAGTTTTGTTGCCTACGCCGGGCTGTTCAGCCTGGTACATGGGGTAGTCGCCGCGTGAGGGGCGTGGGGGTTGGGCGCTCGGGGCGGGGGCTGCGGGGGCGGTGGCCGGGCGTTCGGGGCCGAAGCCGCGACCGGTGGTGCCTGCTGCGGCGGGTGGGCGACCGGGGCCGGCGCCGAAGCTGAGGCCTTTGCCCCAGATGAGGCCGGGGCCGGTGATGGCGATGTCGTGGAGGTCTTCGCCCCAGATGAGGGAGTTGTGCCAGTGGTTGTGGCCGTAGTCCTGGAAGGCGTCGTAGGTGGTTTTGGGTTCGGCTGGGTCGTAGGTTCCGCCGTTGTAGCCGGTGGCTTGGCCGGGGAGGGGCGAGTCGGCGGCGATGATGGTTGCGCCTTGCACGAGGTGGAGCTCGATGTTGCTCTTGAGGCGGATGGAGAAGCTGAGGTAGTTGCCGGCGGGGAAGTAGACGGTGCCTCCTCCGGCTGCGGCAGCGGCTTCGATGGCCTTGTTGATGGCGGCGGTGTCGACGGTTTTGCCGTCGCCTGTGGCTCCGAAGGTGCGGACGTCGAAGAGGATTGGCGTGGTTGGGCCTGAAGCGGGTTTGGGTGCGCCGAAGGCAGCGGGTGCGGCGACTGCGGCGAGGGCCAAGGGGCTGAACTTGAGGAGGTCGCGACGGGAGGAGCCGATGTTTTCCATAGGCCGAAAATCGTAGCAGAGAACTGGTCCGGCCAGAAGAGGTGGTTCTCCTCCCGTCCCGTCAGTTGTGTGCAAAGTATTCAATCTATGTGAGGTAGGTCCGGACTTCGTGTTTTGGCTGCGGTTCGGCATGGTTCTCCTTTCTATGGGGTACCCCCCCGGGGGGGGTTGGTGGTTAAAAGTCCAATGATTGCAATAGATAGCGAAATGGACCTCGCTAAATACGTGCAACCATGGGGCTTACGGCTAAATTCGTGCCAGTAAATGACTTACCGGCGGCAGATAGTGTCAGGGACAGAAAAAGCCCCGGCGTGTTGCCGGAGCTTTCTTGATCTCTAGTTTAATTGTACAGGATTGACCATAACTAAAAACCGCTTTGGTGAAGGTTTTATCTTGTTGGTGGGTTTGGAGTTATTGGGTTTTTGTGGTGTTTGGGGGCTTGACATGCGATTTTGCTGAGTAAAAGCGTGAAAAATAGTTTGGGGGTGGGGATTCGCCTGTAATGGCGGGGGATTTGGAGGACGGACGCGGAGAGCGCGGAGAGGGGCGCGGAGGACGCGGAGAAAGACAAAGGCGGGGATGAGGTTTTACATCCGACCCCCGGGTTGGTGGCGCTTCACCCACCTTAGCGACGATGAAGCCGTCGCGAAGATGGGGCACCCGATTTATTGCATTTAGTGCACATTTGGGGCCAAACCGGGTTATTCTATTGATTGTCGCTGTCAGGACGTGGTTGGAGGTGTATTTTTTTGGCAGAGGTTCGAGTACAGGAAGGCGAACCCCTTGAGAATGCCCTGCGTCGGTTTAAGCGCAAGGTGCAGACCGAAGACATTATCAAGGAAGTCAAGCGTCACTCTTTTTATCTGAAGCCGGGTGAGAAGAAGCGCGTGAAGGAAGCGTTGGCTCGCAAGCGCAATCGCAAGAAGGTCCGTAAAGAGCAGGACTAATTGCTTGTTTAATTGCGTGGTCGCGGTAAGATGCTCCTGATGTGAAGTAAATTTCGAAGCAGGATCTCAGGGTTCATCATTCTGCTTCATAACCCGAAGGCAGGCCGTCTCCTTTTCCGGCTGGATCGTTGGATTCAGCGGAGAAGTTGAGGCGGCCGCCCGCACCTCCAGAGAATGGACTCCCGCCATTTGTCTGGACCCGGCAGTGATTGGTCTACGCGGCACCTCCCCACGCGGCGGACCTCATTACCGGTAAACCTGCAGTCACCGCTCATCGCGGTCGGCCCCAGCGACGCGTTCTGCCAATGGCGGGACGGTGTCGCGATGTACAGAATCCAGCATGAAAGGTTTAGCGTTCGTTGGCCTCGTGGTTCCTGGCCCACGGATGCAGATCTCGCGTTCCGCAAGCAGTATGGGGAGAAGCGGCTATGGAATTTGTTGACAGGCTACTGACGTGTGCAGACTGTGGCGGGGAATTTATCTTCACCGCCGGCGAACAACTCTTCTTTTTCGACAAACAGTTTAAGAACGACCCGAAACGGTGCAAGCCGTGCAAGTCGAAGCGGTCGGGTGCGAGTGTCCAGGTTGGCGGCCATCCAGCCGCGGCGGGGCTGTCGCGGACCGAGACGCGGACGGAGTGTTCGGAGTGCGGGGTGGAGACTACTGTCCCGTTCAAGCCTACGCAGGGCAGGCCTGTGCTCTGCCGGCAGTGCTTCCAGGCTAAGCGGCCGGCGGTGGCGGGAGCTAGTCCCGCTGCTTCAGCTACGGCTGAGCTGATTGCCTCGACCACTAATGCAGAGATGAGCCAGGTCAGTCCGGAGATATTGGCGGCTGCGGCGCAGGCTCCTCGAGCTTAGAACGTATCGAGATATTGTGGACGGCTTCTACGGCATCCGTTCGACTTCGCTCAGGACAGGCTCTGAAGCCGTGCCCTTCCGCACGATGGTTTTTAGCAACCTCTAACTTCCACTAGTCTGGTGGGGGAGAGATTTGCTATGGATGCGATTCGAGATGGGGCTGCGGAGATTGCGGGTGTGGGCGATCTTGTGCGTGGGCGGACTTTGCTGGGGGAGTTTGAGCTGACGCTGTGCTCCGACGGGACCTATCTGCTGGATGGGGGGGCTATGTTTGGGGTGGTGCCGAAGCCGCTGTGGCAGAAACGGATTCCGGCGGATGACCAGAACCGCATTCTGCTGGGGTTGAACACGACCGTCGTTCGGACGGGGAAACATACGGTGGTGATTGAGACGGGCGTCGGGAACAAGCAGACGGAGAAGATGCGCGAGATTCAGGGGAACCAGGAGCTGCTGCCGCCGTCGCTCGCGGCTGCGGGGGTGAGCGTGGAGGAGGTGGATGTGGTGATCAACAGCCATCTGCACTTCGACCATTGCGGATGGAACACTACGCTGCATGCGGATGGTTCGGTGACCCCGACGTTTCCTAATGCGCGGTACTTTGCGCATGCGGGTGAGGTGGCGCATGGGCGATTGCAGCTGGATCGCGACCGGGTGAGTTATCTGGCGCCGAACTATGAGCCGCTGATTGAGTCGGGCCAGATGACGCTGCTGACTACGGAGGGGATCGGGGCGAATCCGGAGATTGTGCCGGGGATTTCGGTGGAGGTTTTTCCGGGGCATACGGCGCAGTTGATGGCGGTGCATATTGAGTCGAAGTCGCATGGGGGTGCGGCTCAACATGCGTGCTATATCTCGGACCTGATACCGACGTCGTTGCATCTGGATCCGACGTGGGTGATGGGATATGACCTTGACCCGGTTACTTGTATCGCGGAGCGGAAGCGGTTTTATGAGCGGGCGATTCCGGAGGAGTGGCTGGTTTTGTTTACGCATGACCACTTCACTCCGGCGGCTTACCTGACGCTGAACGATAAGGGTAAGCCAGTGGTCAAATCGCGGGTGTAGCTGGTCCCAAATTGGCGGGGGTTGCGAGGGGTTGGGTTGAGAATGGGATTCCAGGCTGCTTAGGGCACGTCCGTGTTGATGTGGAGAGACCACCGTATTAGCGAGGAAGTTAACCCGCTAATTTTTTACAAACTAGAGACATCAGATTTACTCGGAATGGCGTATCTTTGTGTTACGCAAGCATCAAAATTGGTCGACCCAGTTCTACGCCTTGGACCCCACCAGGCGGCAGTTGTACATCCTTTGGAGGCTTCAAATGAAACAGATTCGTCAGTCGTTATTGCTCGCTTTGTTGTTAGTGCTCGGTGCGATGAGCGCATTGGCTCAATCGACCGCAACCCTGTCCGGTATCGTTACCGACCCCAGCGGTGCAGTCGTGCCGGGTGCCCAGGTTAAAGGTGATTTCTCTGGCCACCGGTCTTACGCGTGAGTTGGTCACTGATGGAGCGGGCGTCTATAGCGCTCCTTCGTTGCAGCCCGGCGACTATACGGTGCAGGTGACTGCCGCGGGCTTCAGCCTATACACAGTGCAGAAGTTGACGCTGGACGTTGACCAGCGCGTGACGATCAATGCGCAGCTTTCGGTGACGGCTGCGGGCGCGGTTGTCGACGTGCTGAGCGGCGCGTCGCAGGTGGAGACGCAGAGCATGACGGTCGGACAGGTTATCGACCGCGAGACGGTGCAGGATATTCCGCTGAATGGGCGCCACTTCCTCGACCTGACGGTGCTGACGCCGGGTGGCGTCGTGGCCCCGACTGCGGGTAGCTTGACGGCCACCAGCCGTGGGTTGGGTGCGAACTCGTTCATCACTGCCGGCAATCGCGAAGATTCGGTGAACTTCCAGATTAACGGCATCAACCTGAATGATATGAGCCAGAACCAGATCACGTTCCAGCCGTCGATCAACACGACGTCGGAGTTCAAGATCGATAACTCGACGTTCTCGGCGGAGTATGGCAGAAGCTCCGGTTCGATCGTCAACATCAGCACCAAGTCGGGCACGAACAAGTTCCACGGGGAAGTGTTCGACTACTTCCGCAACGAAGCGCTGGATGCACGCAACTACTTTAATCGTTCCTTCAGCGTCTCGACTGGGCTTCCACTTGCAGGTTCAACAGGCGATAAGGCGCCACTAAAGCGTAATAACTTCGGCGCGGCAGTAGGCGGACCTATCTGGAAGGATAAGACATTCTTCTTTGCCAGCTACGAAGGGCTGCGGCAGCACCAGGGACTGCTGCAGAACGGCCTCGTGTTCTCTGCCACGCAGCGTGCAAATATCATTTCTGCGGGCGCACCTGCGGCTAATGCGCTGCTTGCGCTGGTTCCGGCACCAAACAGCGGAAACAACTATGTCGCCTTCACGCCCGGGCCAGTGGAGATCAATCAGTACACGGGCGACATCCTGCAGGTGTTCAGCAGCAAGGACCAGTTACACGGCTTCTACGCGTATCAGGCCGACAAGCGCACTGAACCGAACCTGCAGGGCAATACGATCCCCGGATTCGGCGATCATCGCACGGGTTCCCGCCAGATTTTTACCTTGAATGAGACGCACGTCTTCGATCCGAACTTCGTCAACGAAGCGCGGCTCGGTTTCAACCGCATTGGCATTGCGTTTATTCCGAATGCGCAGCTGAATCCGGTCAACTATCACATCGCCGATGGTGTAACCACTCCTATTGGTATTCCGCAGATCACGGTGACCGATATCAGTCTGAACTTCGGTGGCCCGTCAGGGTTTCCGCAGGGCCGGACGGATACCTATTTCGTTTTTTCCGACGCTGCCACTGTGCTTAAGGGTAAGAACACTATCAAATTCGGCGGGGAGTTTCGCCGCTTCATTGGCAACAGTTTCGCATCCGACACGGGCACTATGACCTATGCCACTTCGATGCTCACAACGGATAATTTCGAGCAGGATGTGGTAACCGGCTTTACCATCAATCCGCAAACGGTCACCAGCCGCATCTTCATCAACGCGCAGGGTTACTTCATACAGGACAACTACAAGTTGACCCCGAGGCTCACCCTTGAAGGGGGTTTCCGCTTTGAGTGGAACGGAACTCCGACTGAAGGCGCGAACCGCCTGATTATCTTCGATCCAACCCAACCCTGGCTGGTTCAGACGCGCACCAATGGATATGGCGGCATCTACAAACAGAACTACAACTACGAGCCACGAGGCGGCTTCGCGCTCGACGTGTTCGGCAACCAGCACACGGTACTTCGCGGAGGGTATGCCTACTTGACGGATCAGCCGGTCTCGGGCACTGCGACCGGTCTGGCTTCGAATCCTCCACTAAGCAATCCGGTTTCGTACACGACCTCAAAGACGATTCCGACGATCCCTGTTTCTTCTCTGTATGCGTCAGCAGCGGCTGCGGGTATTGCGCTCAGCTCGACCGCCCTGAACTTCAAGAATGCCTATACGGAGGCCTTTAACTTCAATATTCAGCAGCAGCTTCCCTGGGGCATCGCCTCCTCTATCGGTTATTACGGTTCGGTGGGCAGGCACCTTCGGGCGCGTACGAATCAGAACGAGCCGCTCAATGGAGGTGCACGGCCGTACCTAGCGCTTGCTGCCAATAGTCCTATCGACCCCGGTAAGGGAATCAACCTGAACATTCCCGAGGCCAACTTCGTTGGATCATCGAACTACAACGCGATGTGGCTTACGGCGAGCAAGAGCTTTAGCACCGGCTTGTCGTTCAACATGAATTATGAATGGTCCAAGTCGCTCGATCTCCAATCGCTGGGATCTCAGGGTGGGTACCAACTCCAGATAAGCTCGAACCCGCGCAATAACTATGGTGCGTCCGACTTCGATACACGCAACCACTATGCGGCGAATGCTATCTATAACTTTCCTTTCAAGAAAAACCGCTTCGTTTCGGGTTTTCAAATGTCGACGATCTTCCAGTATCAGACCGGTAATCCTGTAAACCTGACCTACGCCACGTCGTCCTATACCGGCGTGGCGGGAGTGATTCGTCCCAACCTGGTTGGACCGGCCGTCACTCACAAGGTTCAAAATGGCGCTACTACTAACGTGAATTTCATCCAGTCGACTGTTTGTCCGATTGGTACGACGCTGGCGGTTCCCCCTGGTTGTTCTTTCCAGAATCCGGCTATTACTGTCGCTGGTGTGACTACTTTCACGGGCATAGGCAACATGTCTCGCAACATGATTTATGGACCGGGCTTTGCCGATCTCGATCTCTCCGGCGGGAAGAACACGAAGATCACCGAGTTCCTAAACTTCAATCTGCGTGTCGATGCGTTCGACATCCTCAACCACCCGAACTTCGCTCAGCCGAGCGGCAGCACGACTTCGGCTGCGTTTGGTCAGATATCTGCAACCCGCTTCGCCATCAGCGACGGCGGCTCTTCACGGCAGCTTCAGATCAGCGGCAAGTTCGTCTTCTAAACCAACCTGCGGCGTGTGCTTTGACCGAGATTAACTTTGGTTGGGCGCACGCCGCGCTGTTTAAGCTCGCTGGTGAGTTCGTGCTGGTTGGTGTTCAGACGCAGAAAAGCCCTGCTTGCGCAGGGCTTTTGCAATAGCTGGAGAAGTTAGGCGGAGACGGCGGTGACTTCGGCTGGCTCGACGTTTACGAAACGTCCGTGCTGGCCGCGGTCCTGGAACTGAACGATTCCGCTGATCTTAGCGAAGAGGGTGTCGTCCTTGCCGCGTCCGACGTTGGCGCCGGGCTTGAGCGGTGTTCCACGCTGGCGCACGATGATGCCGCCGCCGAGGATGGCCTGGCCGCTGAATTTCTTTACACCTAGCCGCTGAGCGTTTGAGTCGCGGCCGTTTTTGGATGAACCTAAACCCTTTTTATGTGCCATTCGATTGCCTCTTTCGCGCCGGCTGTTGGCTCAGCGCTTGAAATCTAAAATCTAAGAACAAAAACTAAAGACTTTTGCTGAAGAGCTTTCTTTATGCTTTGAAACTCTTACCGCCGACCACGATCTCGTTGATCTTGACTTCAACGAAGTTCTGGCGGTGACCCTGCATCTTCTTGTACTGCTTCTTGCGCTTCAGCTTGAAGACGAGAATCTTGTCGCCACGGCCGGTGCCAACTACGGATGCGAGAACCTTTGCGCCGGAGAGTTCCTTTTCGAACTTGCCCTCTTCGCCGCTGAATGCCAGAACATCGGAGAACTCGATTGCGCCGTTTTCGTGCGCCGTGGTCTCGATCTTCAACTGATCGCCCGGGGCCACCCGGTATTGCTTGCCGCCTGTGCGGATAACTGCGTACATGACTTTGAAACCTCAAGCGGGCTGCCCAACCCATACTGCGGCCGGCGCGAACGCTTTCTTCATAGATTGTGCTGCATGGGGGCGTACACAGGCCATTTCACTGCGACCGGTTGCATCCAACCAGCCAGCTTGCTCGCGGCTTTAGTTCAGTCGCTCTCTGAGCCTGACCGGTTCTGCACCCGGACAAACCGGCTGCATCGCCAAACTTAAAAAGTGTATCGTGTTCCGGGCTGCGGGTCAACGGAATGCTTAGGCGGATAGTGGTGGGTTTTGGTATCTCAACGATCAATCCTGGTCGTCTGCGTTATAGCCGCGACGCGCTAAGGCTCTTTGACCGAAGGTGAGAGCGGCAAATATGACCCCGTAGCATCGCGCGATGCTACGGAGTCACTCACAAAACCGAAGAACCTTCTGGCAGGCACCTTTGTGGCGGCTATCGTCGGGGTTCGGTATCTGGTTTGCTTAGAAGCATTTTCAAGTTCTTCAGGGTCCAACCGTTGAGTTCCAGGCAAAAGTATCGTGTTTTTTGATCTTGTTTGGAATTGTTGCAATTCAGCAAATTTGAGGCATTTCTTTCTGTTTTCGATCCTGGGAGAAGAGTTACGCTTTGTATCAAAGCAACTGCAATGCCATAGTTGGTCCGGGTTTTATCCGGCCAAAAGTCAGCGACTTATGGAATTTAGGTGGTTCCGGGCCGTCAACTGGTGTACTCACTGCGAAGCGGGGCGTAATCGTTTCTTTCCATGCATCAGGCGTTCGAAGGCCGTCCCCGGGACCAGAGGCGGGTTCGATCGGCGGATTGGAAGAGGTAGACGGTGAATATGGTGATCATTGGTTCAAGCGGATGCCGGAACCGCGCCTGCACCGTGAGCAGGTAGTACGGAATCGGCATGAGGATGAAGGTCCAGGCGAACATGGGCGCTGCCGGGATTCGCCTGCGTAGCGCAAGTGCCAGTCCGAGCAGTCCGGTCAGGCTGAAGAAGCTGTAGTTGATCTCGCGTGCGCCTTCGACGATCCAGCCCTGTTCGGGAGGGTGGGGTACACCGAACCAGAAGAAGAAGATGCGATGACCAGTCATGCGCAGGAAAAAGTCGTGGCTGTGGGCGAAGGTTGCCTTGGCGTGTTCGCTTCGTTGGCGGAGGTACTCGAACTCGCCGAGTGCGATGTAGCGGCGGAACTCCGGGCGTTTTACGTTGAGCGTATTCAAGGTCAATGGATTTCCCCAGGGAAAGCCCATGTGCTCCTCTTTGAGCGACTCGTCGAATTCAGCGGGGAAGTTGTCGCGGAAGGGAACGAAGGTGTGGAAGACGCTGTAGTTTCTTGCGATCCAGGGAGCGATTACGGCTGCGCAGAGTACGGCGGAGAGTGCGGCTCCGGCGAGGTTTGGGGCGAGGCGTGATTTCCACTTGGTGCCACCGAGCATCCAGAGTCCTGTTACGGGGAGAATCGGGAGGAGTGAGGAGTTGGAGAGAGCGATGATGCCCCAGAGGAGTCCGAAGGCGGCCCATAGAGGGGCGGTGCGGGCGGGGGGCTCGGGATCGCCGATGCCGCGGACGCGGAGCGCGATGACGAAGATGCAGGTGAGGACGAGCGCGGTGAGCGTCATGTCCCAGATCCAGCGGACGGCGTATTGCATGGCTGCGGGATAGAGCGCCCATAGCCAGCCGGACCAGAGCGCTATGGAGGTTGCGGTGGTGTGTCCTGCGCGGCGTTCGCCGCTCGTTGGCTCGGGCAGGTGGGCGAAGCAGCGGCGGGCGATCTCGACGATGGCCGGGGCTGTGGCTGCGGAGAAGATGCTGTTGATGGCGAGGATCACCCAGGCGGAGAGCTTGGTGTAGACACCGAAGACCTTGAAGACTCCGCCTATGAGCAGCGGATAAAGCGGGGGATTCCATGCGGTGGGGCCGGTGTGTCCGTCGAAGGGATCGGAGAAGCCGTAGCCGGTGGCGAGCGCGCGGCCGATACGCCCCATCTCCCAGCCAAATTGAAAGTGATCTTCGCTGACGCGGAACTTGTAGGTGTGAGCGAGGGTCATGTAGAGCACGCGCACTATGAGACCGACCCAGAACATGCGCCAGCAGAGACGGCGGGTGGTGGCGTGTGGACCGGCGGCGATCTCGGTGGCTGCGTTCTCGGCGGCGGTGCCACCCCTCATCCACTTGCTTATGCGGCTCGTCATTGCTTCCATCTTATCGTTGGGGGCTGGCTCTCGATTCGCGTGCATTCTGCGGGCACAGTAAACTTGACCGATGTCATCATCGATCGCGCCCGTTATTAAGGTGAAGAAGCTTCACCCTGCTGCTCAACTTCCTCGTTATTCGCATGCCGGACCGTGGGGGGATCTGGCGGCCGATCTGTACGCTGCTGTGGCGGCTACGCTTGCTCCATGTGGGAGTGCCGGTAGCGTGCTGGCGATTTCTACGGGGATTGCGCTGGAGCTTCCGGCTACGCATGGGGCGCTGGTGGAGGATCGGTCGGGGCTTGCGCTGCGTGGGATTACTACGCTGGCGGGAGTGATCGATCCGGGGTATCGTGGCGAAGTGAAGATTGTGGTGACGAACCTTAATCCTGTGGCGGTGGAGGTTGCGGTGGGGGATCGGATTGCGCAGCTTCGGATTGTAGAGCGTATTGAGGCTTCGTTTGAGGAGGTCAGTGAGCTGGTTGATGCTCCTCGAGGTGCTGCGGGGTTTGGGAGTACGGGTAAGTGATGTTGGGGTAGTCTGGCGGGCGTATTCTTCTGGTCAGCGTGTTTTCTGGAGGGGCGAATGGGCGAGCGTTCAACGACCGAAGAAGCTATCGATACCGAGCAGTGGCCTGCGTTGCCGTGGGAGGAGTGGAAGGCGACGGCTTCGACGTTGCATATGTGGACGCAGATCGTGGGGAAGACGCGGCTGGAGCTGACTCCGCTGCAGAATCAGTGGTGGAACGTGCCGCTGTATGTGACGGCGCGGGGGTTGAGCACGTCGGTGATGCCCTGCGGTGAGGATGACCTGGATATTGAGTTCGATTTTATTGCGCATGAGCTTCACTTCCGGCTGAGTTCGGGGAAGAGTCTCGAGGTGCCGCTGCGAGCACAGTCAGTTGCTGATTTTTATGCGGAGTATATGGCGAGCCTGGCTTCGCTTGGGGTTGAGGTCAAGATTAATCCGGTGCCGTGTGAGCAGGCGAATCCGATTCGGTTCGATCTGGATACTTTGCATGAATCGTATGACCGGGAGCAGGCGCACCGGTTCTGGGAGGTGCTGCGGCGGGTGAATGCGGTGTTCAAGGACTTTTCGTGCGGGTTTGAGGGGAAGAACAGCCCGGTGCATTTTTTCTGGGGGAGCTTTGATCTGGCGGTGACACGGTTTTCGGGGCGGCCGGCGCCTCCGCGGGACGCGGCGGATTTTATACAGCGGGAGGCTTACTCGCATGAGGTCAGTAGTTTGGGGTTCTGGCCGGGGAATGGCGGGTTTGGGGCGGCGGCTTTTTATAGCTATGCTGCTCCGGTTCCGGCGGGGATGGGGGAGACTCCGGTGCGGCCTGCGGAGGCTGGGTGGAATGCGACGCTGGGGGAGTTCATTTTGAAGTATGACGATGTGCGGAGCGAGGCGGCGCCGGCGAAGACGCTGCTGGAGTTTGCGCAGAGTACGTATGAGGCGGCGGCAAACGCTGCGAAGTGGGACCGGGCTGCGCTGGAGCGGCCTTTGCCTGCGGTCTGAGCGGTCGGCGGGCATTTTTTCGGGGGCGGTTCGCGTGCGACAATGGATATAGCGAGCCATGCCAAACCAGCTAGTTCAGCAACCCAAGACAGTCCCCACGCCCACCACTATTACGCCTGCGCTGTTGAAGACGCACAGCATCACGGCGGATGAGTACAAGTCTATCGAGTCGAAGCTGGGGCGTACGCCGTCGCTCACGGAGCTGGGTATTTTCTCTGTGATGTGGTCGGAGCACTGCAGCTATAAATCTTCGCGTGTTCATCTGAAGCGCTTGCCTACGAAGGGTGCGCGTACGTCGGGTCCGGGGTCGGTGGTGCAGGGGCCGGGGGAGAATGCGGGCATCATCGATGTGGGTGATGGTTGGGCTTGCGCGTTCAAGATTGAGAGCCATAATCATCCCAGCTACATTGAGCCTTATCAGGGTGCGGCTACGGGTGTGGGTGGGATACTGCGCGACATCTTTACGATGAATGCGCGACCACTGGCGGTGATGGACTCGCTGCGGTTTGGGCCGCTGGATGAAGGCGAGCCGGACGCTGCGCTGCGAGCCAAGAATCATCAGATTGCGCGTGGGGTTGTGCATGGTGTTGCCGGGTATGGCAATTGTTTTGGGGTGCCGAATCTTGGGGGCGAGACGCGGTTTGAGTCTTGCTACTCGGGCAATCCGCTGCTGAATGCATTTGCGCTGGGGTTGGTGAAGATCGATGAGATCTTCTATGCCAAGGCCACGGGTGTGGGGAATCCGGTGATTTATGTCGGGGCTAAGACGGGGCGTGATGGGATTCATGGCGCGACTATGGCGAGCGAAGAATTTACTGAGGGAAGCGAGCAGAAGCGGCCGAATGTGCAGATGGGCGATCCGTTTTTGGAGAAGCTGCTGCTTGAGGCTTGTCTTGAGGCGATGGCTACCGGGGCGGTGCTGGGGATTCAGGATATGGGTGCGGCTGGGTTGACGTGCTCGACTTGTGAGATGGGTGCGCGTGGTGAGCTTGGTGTTTCGATTGAGCTTGATCTGGTGCCGCAGCGTGAGACGGGGATGTCGAGCTACGAGATCATGCTTTCGGAGTCGCAGGAGCGGATGCTGCTGGTGGCGGATAAGGGCCGCGAGGGCGAGGTGCTCGAGGTCTTCAAGAAGTGGGGGCTGGATGCGAGCATCGTCGGGATTGTGACTGCGGATGATGTGATGCGGGTTACGCAGCATGGGGAGCTGGTTGCAGAGATTCCTAATAAGGCGCTGACTGATGAGGCTCCGGTGTATCGCAGGCCGGTGGGTACGTGGAGTGCTCCGGTGCCGAAGGATCCTCCGGCCTGGGTGCTGGAAGAGTTGGAGAAGCCGCGGGACTATACGGCTGATCTGAAGAAGCTGCTGGCGAGCGCGAATATCTGCGATAAGCGCTGGGTGTTTGAGCAGTATGACTCGATGGTGCAGACGAATACAGTGCAGGGGCCCGGTGGTGAGGCCGGCGTGATGAGGATCAAGGGGACGGGCCATCCGGCGATGCATACGTCTCCGTCGGGCTACATGTCGGCTCTGGGCAGTACGATGATGCCGGGTGTGATCGGATTTGCGCCGTTTGGTGAGGAGAAGTCGGATGTAATCGAGGCGGCTAAGCCTGAGCGCGGCCTTGCAATGGCGCTGGCGGGGAATGGGCGGTGGTGCTATCTCGATCCGAAGCTGGGTGCGATGCATGCTGTGGCTGAGGCTGCTCGCAAGGTGGCTTGTACGGGAGCTACTCCGGTTGCCGCTACTAACTGTCTGAACTTTGGGAACCCGGAGAAGCCGGAGATTATGGCGCAGCTCTCGGCGGCGATTGATGGGATCGCTGAGGCTTGTACTGCGCTGGGGACTCCGGTTACGGGTGGGAATGTTTCGCTTTATAACGAGACTAAGGGTGAGGGGATTTATCCGACGCCGGTTTTGGGGATTGTCGGGATTATTGATGATGTGAGTAAGGCTGTGCCGGCAGCCTTTCAGGGAGAAGGCGATCTAATTCTCATGGTGACGGCTGCCACTACCCCAATGCCTAAAGCTGCATATCAGCAATTTGGATCGTCCGAGTACGCGAAATCTGTCCTGGGGTCTCTTTGGGGCACGCCGCCTGCATTTGAAACATTCGATCACATGATCCTGAATAAGTTCTTGGCTCAAGCGGCATCGCATTCACTCATAAAGTCCGCATGCGATATTTCGGACGGTGGTTTAGCTGTAGCCATTGCTCGCGCCGCCATAAAAGGCAACGTTGGAGCGCAAATTAAACTTGAGGACTACGATTTCGATTACCCCATTCATCTCTTCAGTGAGACAGGGGCTGTCGTAATCGTGACTTGTAGTGCGACTCAATACGAGGCGCTCAAGGAACTTGATGTGGACTTTCAGCCAGATGTGATTGTCCTAGGTAAAACTATTGGTGACCGAGTAGAAATCAGCATGAAAGAGACTGTCTTGATTGACTCTGCTATCGCAGACCTCTCGGCCCCCTACTCCACGGCCCTCGAATCGCAACTTGCCTCGGAGGTGCTCGGATAATGAACACCGCCCTCGATCTGGAATTTGAAGACGATACAAATGCTGCTGACGAGCGCTTCGATAAGCTTCGCGAAGAGTGTGGCGTCATGGCTATTTACAACCATGCTGATGCTGCGCGGCTTACCTACTGGGGGCTTTACGCGTTGCAGCATCGTGGGCAGGAGTCGGCTGGGATTGCTTCGGCGGATGGGCATAACGTTAATGACATCAAGGGGATGGGGCTGGTCTCGGAGATATTTACCGATGATGTGCTGGCGCGGCTGCCGGGGCATATTGCGATTGGACATACGCGCTACTCGACTACCGGAGACTCGGCGCTGCTGAATGCGCAGCCGATTTCGGTGGAGTCGACGAAGGGGCTTATTGCGATTGCGCATAACGGCAACCTGGTGAATCTGGGGAACTCGAAGGAGCGGCTGGAGCGCGATGGCGCAATCTTTCAGACCACGAGTGACTCGGAGATCATCATTCAGTTGATTGCTCATTCCAAGCGGAGCACGCTGGTGGATTGCATTGCGGACTCGCTGTCGCAGGTGGAGGGCGCGTTTTCGATTGTGATGATGACGCGCAATCGCATCTTTGCGGCGCGCGATCCGCATGGGTTCCGGCCGCTGTCGATGGGGCGCATTGCGGGGGTTGATGGGGCGCCGGATACGTTTGTGTTTGCTTCGGAGACTTGCGCGTTCGATCTGCTGCATGCGAAGTATGAGCGTGATGTGGAGCCAGGTGAGCTGGTGATGGTGTCGGAAGATGGCGTGACCAGTCGCCGCTTCAGCGCGGAGACGGTGCCCAATGCTTCTTGCATCTTCGAGCATGTTTATTTTGCGCGGCCGGACAGCCGCATCTATGGGCGGTGGGTGCAGAAGAGCAGGGAAGAGATGGGGCGGCAACTGGCGCGGGAGTCGCATGTTGCGGCGGATCTGGTTGTGCCGGTGCCTGACTCGGGGGTTACGGCTGCGATTGGATATGCTGCTGAATCAGGCGTTCCGTTCAATCTTGGGTTGATTCGTAACCACTATGTTGGGCGCACGTTTATTCAGCCAGAGCAGCGGGTGCGCGACTTTGGTGTGCGTATGAAGCTGAATCCTGTGCGGTCGTTGCTGGAGGGGAAGCGCGTCATCCTGATTGATGACTCGATCATTCGTGGGACCACTTCGCGGAAGATTGTGCGGATGGTGAGAGCCGCGGGGGCTACTGAGGTGCATCTGCGGATCTCTTGTCCACCTACTATCTCGCCTTGTTTTTATGGGGTGGATACGCCGAGCAAGAAGGACCTGATTGCGGCGAACAAGTCTATTGAAGAGATTCGCCAGTTTATCGAGGCGGACTCGCTGGCTTATCTATCGCTGCCAGGTCTAACCTATGCGTGCACTACCGGCGAGTCGTCGCATGGGCTTTCGCCTGCGTCGTTCTGCACGGCTTGTTATACGGGTCACTATCCTACGCAGTGGGTGGATGTGGCTGAGATTCTGCCTGCCACTGCTTCGGTTCTAGCAGGCTAACGGTCTTCTTTCTCTTTTGGATGTGGTCCAGTGTATGGGGAGCAGCACGGCTCCTTCACGGGATCGAACTCCATGTATTCCACGCGCGTCAGGTCGGGATCGTACAGGTTGAACTGCGTGGCGCCGTTGCGGCCTACGTGTGTGGCTGCATCCATCCTGCAGGCTGGGCCTTTGCAGGCGAGCTTCGCCGCTGTCATTGCATCTTCGATATGCGCTATGCCTAGCGAGAGATGATTGTCGCTGCCGAGCTGATGTGGGTCTGTCTGCGGTGTTGGGCGGAGCATGTATTCGACCCAGTCGGTGCCGTCGGGGACCTGCAGGGAGACGTAGTCAAGGGCGCTATCTGTGCGGCCGCCGTACCAGTAGGGCTTGAATCCCAGGAGATCCTTGTAGAACTTGTCTTCGACATTGCGATCCTGCACGGTGAAGCCGGTATGGATGATTCGATGGGACGCGGCACGCGGAGAGAGCTGGGCGGTGCCCGGAGTTCGCGCGGCTCCCTGCTGGACGAAGATGACTAGCCGTCCTTCTGGATCGTGTACTCCGAAACGGCCGGCGTGCAGAGGCTGCTCGATTGCGACCCCACGCGACTGCAGATACTTTTCCAGCTTGGCTACATCGCGTGTCGTGAACCCAATCGCTGCAACCCTCGTCTTTGGCGCTGGGGATGGGAGCGCGGTCACTTCGATCCACTGGGCTTCGTTCACTCCGTAGCGGTCGAGGTCGTATGGGTCGGTGTGGTCGTACCCCAGCACTCCGCCATAGAAGCGCTCGGAGGCTGCGGCATCGGCGCTGTAGACCTGTACGAATGCGATGCCAGTGATGGCGGGGCGGGCTGGCGTTTGAGCCAATCCCACACCCGCCATCATTAGGGTCAGTAGTGCAAACCTTGAAGCTCTCATCCGCCGAACTCTAGTCGAATGAGGACTCCGGGTCAATTGCTTAGGCGAGGTCGAAGAGGAGGAACTCGCCGCCGGTTGTGCTGCTAGCCTCAAGCGTTTTTTCACCGGTGATTTGGAGGCCGTCTCCGGCTTTGAGGGTGCCGCCGGCTACTTCGACTTCGCCGCGCGCTACCTGCAGCCAGCCGTTGGGGTGTTTGAAGGTGTGGGTGACGGAGCCTTTGGGGTCGAGTTTGGCTGCGAGCAGTTCGGCGTCGGAGTAGATCTTGAAGGAGCCGTCGCGGGCGTCTTCGCTGGCGAGGAGGTGCAGTTTGTTGGGCTGCTCCTGCACGGTGAACTTCTTCTGCTCGTACTTGGGCGGGATGCCGAGCTTGTTCGGGACCAGCCATATCTGGAGCAGGTGCAGCGTTTCTTTGTCGCTGGGGTTCATCTCGGAGTGGCGTACCCCGGTGCCGGCGGACATGTGCTGGAGCTCGCCGGGGACGAGGGTCTCGCTGGCTCCGGTGGTGTCCTCGTGCTTGACTGCGCCCTCAAGGACGTAGGTGAGGATCTCCATGTCGCGGTGGGGGTGCTTGCCGAAGCCGTTTGACGGGGCGACGTAGTCCTCGTTGATGACGCGGAGGGCGCGGAAGCCCATCTGCGCGGGGTCGTAGTAGTCCGCAAAGCTGAAGCTGAAGTTCGAGTCGAGCCAGCCGTGGTTTGCATGGCCTCTTTTTGCTGCTTCTCTGATAACCAACATGTGTCGTTTTACCTCTCCTTCATAAGATGGGGAGGGGTTGAAAAGGATTCAGGGGGGGTACCCCCTCCCCTCGTCTGTTTTGCGCAAATTCTTCGAAGTATGGGACTTAGGTCCGGACCTCCTGTGGGTGGGAGAGGCAGAGGAGGTTTAGCAGAGGGGTGGTTTTGGGAGGGGGTTTTGTGTCAAGTCAGACCTTTTCGACGCCCATCATGAGGTAGTCCATGTTCCATCCGGGCTTGATGCCGTTCTGGCGGACGAGGGTGGCGAGCTGGGCGTAGTGCCGGATGCCGTGGTTCATGGCATGGAAGAAGATGGTCTTGCGCGAGGCCTTGGCGGGACCCCATGTGCGGGTCATG
The DNA here is from genome assembly GCA_963744125.1 of uncultured Acidobacteriaceae bacterium. Taxonomy (GTDB): domain Bacteria; phylum Acidobacteriota; class Terriglobia; order Terriglobales; family Acidobacteriaceae; genus Edaphobacter. The sequence continues at coordinate 1,005,571 of CAVUSG010000001.1, forward strand.
AACTCGATCTGCTCGTCCCAGTTGGGGTCGGCGTTGAGCTGCTGCTGGAAGAGGGCGACGGCGCGGTCGTGGGTGACGTAAATGGTGCCCAGGGAGTCGTACGGGATGGCGGCGTAGTCGGTGGCGGGTAGGCCGGCGAGGCGCTCGGCGTAGCGGAGCTCGACGGCTACGATGTGCTGGAGGAGCTCGGCCACCGTCTTTACGCCCATTACGTCGCATGGGATGGCCAGGACTTCGGGGTTCTCCGAGAGGAGCTGACGCCAGCCGTCGGAGGTTTTTTCATTCCAGGCCAACATCTCCTGGCCGCTTAGACACAATTCGCTCATGCTTGCTCCTTTTCTAGTGCTCTCCAGCCGATGTCACGGCGGAATTGTATTCCTTCGAAGTTAATTGACTTGATGGTTTCGTAGGCTTTGTTGAGGGCGTCTTCGAGTCCGGCTTCGGAGACGGCGGTGATGCCGAGGACTCGGCCTCCTGCTGTGACCAGAACTTCGTCCCGAACTGCGGTGCCGGAGTGGAAGATGACGACGTCTTCGCTTGCTACGGCGAGGTCGAGGCCGGTGATGGGTCTGCCGGAGGGGTATTTGCCGGGGTAGCCTTCGCTGGCGGCGATGACGCAGACGCTGGCGCCGGGTTTCATACGGATGGTGAGTTTGTTGGCGACGCCGTTGATGGCGGCTTCGAAGAGTTCGACGATGTCGGTGTCGAGGCGCATGAGAATGGCCTGGGTTTCGGGGTCGCCGAAGCGGGTGTTGAACTCGAGGACCATGGGGCCGCGGCGGGTCATCATCATTCCGCAGAAGAGGATGCCGACGAAGGGTGTGTCTTCGGAGCGCATGCCGTCGACGGTCTTCTGGGCGACGTTGATGGTGAGCCAGTCACGCATGGTGGGCGAGAGGAGCGCGTCAGTGGAGTAGGCTCCCATGCCTCCGGTGTTGGGGCCGGTGTCGCCCTCGCCGATGCGTTTGTGGTCCTGCGCGGCGGCGATGGGGATGGCGTGTTTGCCGTCGCAGAGGGCGAAGAAGCTGAGCTCCTCGCCGTCGAGGAACTCTTCGAGGACGATCTCTTCAACGGGGTAGCCGAGCAGGACCCCGGAGAGCATCTGGGCTGCGGCGGCTTCGGCCTGGAGGTGGGTGTCGCAGATGACGACGCCTTTGCCGGCGGCGAGTCCGTCGGCTTTGACGACTACCGGGACGGTGTAGCGGCGGAGTTCTTCGCGGACCTCGTCGAGCGAGGTGCAGAGGGAGTACGCAGCGGTCGGGATGTCGTTCTGCCGCATGAAATCTTTGGCGAAGGCCTTGCTGGTCTCGAGCTTTGCGGCGTCCTGGGTGGGGCCGAAGACGCGGAAGCCGTGCTTCTGGAGCTCGTCGACGAGGCCAAGGGACAGGGGGAGTTCGGGGCCGACGATGGTCAGGGCTGGCCGCTCGCGTTGGGCCACGGCGAGCATTGCGGCGAGGTTTCCGCCGTCCACGGGGACGCAGCGAGCGAGGGCTGCGATGCCTCCGTTGCCGGGGGCGCATACGATTTCGGTGACCCAGCGCGATTTTCTGAGTGCCCAGACCAGCGCGTGCTCGCGCCCTCCACCTCCGATGACCAGTACCTTCATGTAACTCCTTGGGTTGCTTGTTTTTTTATGGGATGATGCGAATCTCTCCGGCTACTTCGCGCGAGAGGTCGAGGGCTTTTGAGGAGCGGCCGATGCTTACTGAGTATCCCTGTGCGGCAGTGCGTGGTTTTACTTTCAGCTTTGCTCCGGCTTTGATCCCGGCGGCTTCGAGGAGGCGCAGGGTGCGGGAGTCGCGGTCGCTGACGCTGTCGATGACGAAGGTGCCACCTTTGACGACGTCGGTGAGGCGGATGGAGGCCTGCTTCGGCATCTTGCCTTCCATGGTGGGGATGAAGTGGCCGTGCGGATCGATCTTCGGGTTGCCGAGTTTGGCGGCGATTCGTTCTTCGAAGCGTTCGGAGATGAAGTGCTCGAGGCGTTCGGCCTCTTCGTGGACCTCTTCGATGGGGTAGTCGAGGATCTTGTAGAGGAAGGTCTCGATGAGGCGATGATGGCGCAGGACCTCGAGAGCGCGGCGCTTCCCGGTGGCGGAGAGCTTCACGCCGCGGTGGCGTTCGTATTCGACGAGTGGTTCAGGGGCGGCGGCGAGTTTCTGGAGCATGTTGGTGATGGAGGCGGGTGCGACCTGGAGGCGCTCGGCGAGGGAGGTGCTGGTGACGCGCCGTTCCTCTGGGCCGCCGAGCGACAGGATTGCCTTGAGATAGTTGTCTACCGATTCGCTGTTTGCGTTTGTTCGCCGTCGTGCCTGCATCACCGTTCCAACGATCCTCAGCCTACAGTTTGACTCATTTCTTTGATTTAGGTATACCTAATAAACAGGCTAGCCTAAATTTGGAGGGGGACTATTGTTCAGGCGAGCCGAACCGGGGAGCAGCATGGCGAATCTTCAAACCGCGAGCGTTGAGGAACAGAGCCCTGCCCTGGCAGCGTCTCCTGCCGCGGCTATCGCGGCGGCGAGTACGGTTGCTCCGGCGACATTTGGCTTCCGGCGCAACCAGATGTGGAGCTACTTCGGGCCGGCGTTTGTGGCGTCTGTCGCTTATATCGATCCGGGCAATTTTGCTACGAATATTGAGGGTGGCAGCCGCTTTGGCTATCGGCTGCTGTGGGTGCTGCTGTGGTCGAATGCGATGGCGATTCTTATCCAGTATCTTTCGGCGAAGCTGGGGATTGTGACTGGCCTGACGCTGCCGCAGAACTGCCGCAAGCACTTCTCGCGGCCGGTCACGATGGGTCTGTGGGTTGCGGCTGAGGTGTCGGCGATTGCGACTGATCTGGCGGAGTTTCTGGGTGCGGCGCTGGGGTTCTATCTACTGTTTGGTCCGGCCCTGCTGGCGCATGGATGGTCGCGCACGGGCACGCTGCTGGCGGCCGCGCTGGTCTCCGCTGTGGCTGTGTTTTTGATTCTTGCGCTCGATCTGGCCGGGTATCGATCGCTGGAGCGGGTGATCATGGCGTTCGTCGGCGTGATCGGGCTGTGTTATGGATTCGAGATATTTCTGGTGCATCCGGACTGGCGGCTGGCGGCGTTCCACGTGCTGATTCCTACGCTGGATACATCGAGTGCGGGGGCGCTGCATGGCAGCATCTACATTGCGGTGGGGATGCTGGGCGCGACGGTGATGCCGCACGTTATCTATCTGCACTCGGCGTTGGTGCAGCCTCGTCTGAAGGAGGTGAAGAGTGCGCCGCTGATTCCGGGTGGCTCGCGGCGGAGTCAGTTTCTGCGCTTTGAGTTGGTGGACGTATTGGTGGCGATGAATGGGGCGTGGCTGATTAATTCAGCGATGATCGTGATGGCGGCGGTGGCGTTTGCGCGTAATGGGGCGGTGGTGGCCGATGTGGAGCAGGCTTACCGGACGCTGGGGCCGCTGCTTGGTCCGGCTGCGGCTACGGTGTTTGCGGTGGCGCTGCTGTGCTCGGGGCTGTCGTCATCGACGGTGGGGGTGATGGCAGGGCAGGTGATTATCGAGGGGTTCCTGAATATTCGGTTTCCGATATTTTTGCGGCGGCTGATTACGATTATTCCGGCGATCGCGATTATCGCGGTGGGGCTTGATCCGCTGAGGATATTGATTCTGTCGCAGGTGGTGCTGAGTTTTGCGCTGCCGTTTGCGCTGATCCCGCTGCTGATGCTTACCAGCCGGCGGTCGGTGATGGATACCTTTGCCAGCGCGAGGCGGACTCGTATTGCGGGTTGGGCTTCGGTGGCTATCATCCTTATTCTCAACGCGGTGCTGGTGGGCCAGCTGGCTCTATCGCGCTAGAGTGGTTCGACCTCTGTGGAGTTGGACAAGACAATCCGGCCGCAACTTTGTACACTTTCGCACACGGCAGAATGCGGTTTTTTACCGTTGTCTGCTGAAGACATCTGCACAGCAATGAACCGGAGGAAGACCGATGGAGACGCAGGATAAGAATCGCAGGGACTTTTTGAAGCTGGGCAGCGCTGCACTGGCTACGACGGCCGTCTCGTGGAATGCGACCAGCTATGCGAAGGTCATTGGCGCCAATGATCGCGTACGCGTCGGGGTGATTGGGTGTGGCGATCGGATGAAGGGTGCGCTGATTCCTGCCTTTGGGGCGAATCGGAAGGATATGAACTTCGAGTTTGTTGCGGTGTCCGATATCTGGAGCCGCCGGCGCGAAGAGGGCGCTCCGTATATCGAGAAGATTACGGGCTGCAAGGTGGATGCGGTGCGCAATAACGATGAGCTTTATGCGCGCAAGGATGTCGATGCGGTGCTGATTGCGACGGCGGACTTTCAGCATGCGCAGCACGGGATCGAGGCGGTGAAGGCCGGGCGCGATGCTTATGTGGAGAAGCCGACGGCGCACACGATGAAGGATGCGCGGAATTTTCTTGCGGCGGTGAAGCAGACGGGGAAGATCGTGCAGGTGGGGACGCAGCGACGGAGTACGCCGAGTTATCAGAGGGCTTATGAGTACATCAAGTCGGGTAAGTTCGGCGACATCGTGATGGTGGAGATGACGTGGAATGTGAACCAGCCGGGGCGGTGGCGGAGGCCGGATGTTGTACCGCTGCTGAAGGAAGAGGATACGGACTGGACGCGGTATCAGCTTGATCTGCCGAAAGTGCCGTTCGATGCGCGGAAGTATTTGGAGTTCCGGCTGTTCTGGCCTTACTCGTCGGGGATTCCGGACCAGTGGCTGGTGCATCAGATCGATACGGTGCACTGGTTCAGTGGCTATCCGCATCCGAGGTCGGTGGTGGCCAATGGCGGCATCTACCTGTGGCATGACGGGCGCGCGAACTGGGACACGATGACGGCGGTGTTCGATTACGGCCCGGAGGACGATCTGACGAAGGGCTTCCAGGTGCAGTATTCTTCGCGGTTTACGAACTCGGCGGGTGGAGTGAAGGAGCTTTACTACTCCAATGGCGGGATGCTGGATATGGATAAGCAGCGGGTGACGCCGGAGGGCGGGCTGACTGCGAAGATGGGCGCGGAGATGAAGCTGCCGGCGAATCAGCTGGTGCCCTTCTCGTTGATGGATGATTCGCCGAAGGTGTCGACTGGTGCGAATACGGGCGGCGATCCGCAGACTTCGGCGAATATGCGCAACTGGATGGAGTGCGTGCGGTCGCGCAAGACGCCGAATGCGAGTATTGAGGCCGGGTATAGCCACTCGGTGGCGCTGTGCATGAATATCGCGGCGATTCAGACCGGGCAGAAGGTAACATTCAATGATAAGACTCAGCAGGTGATGGTTGGAGGGAAGGTTTATGCGTAGGGTGCTTTTTGCGGTCGCAGTTCTTGCGATGGGCATTGCGACTTCGGCGAGCGCGAAGGTGAAGCCAACTAAGGCAGGCGGGGTGATGGTGGTTGCCGATGAGGCCCATCAGCGGGTTGATGTGACGATCGATGGGACTCCGTTTACTTCGTACCTGTGGCCTTCGACGCAGGATAAGCCTGTGCTCTATCCGCTGATTGCGCCGGGTGGAGTTGAGGTGACGCGGGGTTATCCGCTGGCTCCGCGGCCGGGGGAGCGGACGGACCATCCGCATCATGCGGGGATGTGGTTCAACTACGGGAATGTGGATGGGTTTGATTTCTGGAACAATTCTGATGCGATCAAGCCGGCGCAACGGCCGAAGATGGGGACCATTCATCAGCAGAAGATCATCTCCACCAAGAGCGGCAAGGACAGCGGCGAGCTGGTGGTGCAGTCGCTGTGGACGAACGGGGCGGGTGAGGATGTGATTCAGCAGACGACCCGTTATGTATTCTCGCGACGTAAGGGGATCAACGGCATTCGAGGGTTGGTGAATGGTGGCGACGTGAGCGATTCGCGCGTCATCGATCAGATCATTACGCTGCATGCGCTGAAGAAGATTGTCTTCCACGATGACAAGGAGGGGCTGCTGGGGATACGCGTGGCGCACTTTCTGGAGTCGGCCAATGAGAAGGGTGGGACCTTCACGGATGCGAATGGGAATCCTACGCAGGTCTCGGCGAACAATGTTCCGGGGGCGAATGGCGTTTATCTGACCAGCGAGGGTAAGCAGGGGGACAATGTGTGGTCCACGCGTGGGCGCTGGTGCCTGCTGACCGGGACCGATGCGGATAAGGATACTGTGACGGTTGCGATCGTCGACCATCCGAAGAATCCCAACTATCCGACTTACTGGCATGCTCGCGGCTATGGGCTGTTTGCGGCGAATCCTCTGGGGCAGCATATCTTCGATCCGTCGGCGAAACAGCTCGACTTCACGATGGATCCGAGTCATGATGTGACGTTCCGGTATCGGGTGCTGCTGGTGTGGGGGCCGGTGAACTCGTCGGACATGAACAAGGAAGCGGATGAGTTTGCGACGGAGTATGTATCCAAATGAGCGAGACCCAGCAGTATGCCGATCTAGTCCAACTCTACGGCGGTTTTGGCGACATGGAGTTGAAGAACCTTGCGACGACCTACGACGATCTGACCGAACCTGCGCAGCGGGCGTTGAAGGCTGAGTTTGGGCGGCGGGGGCTGACGATGCCTTCGGCGTCGATGAGTGAGACTGCGGAGAGCGATGCCGGGTCGCCGCTGCAGAGCTTCGCCGCCAGTGCTCCGGCGGACAGCACGTTTGAGTTCACGGATATCGAAGAGGCTCTTATGGCTCAGAGCCTGCTGCGGTCAGCGGGGATTGAGAGCGTCGTTCCTACGTCGGAGATTGGGTCTGTCGATACTCCGCGGCTTGTGGTTGCTCCCGCCGATGTGCACACGGCGGAGCTGCTTCTGTCGCGACCGACGCATACGGGTTCAGAGGACGAGGCTGGATTTGTGGAGCCAGTTTGCCCGAAGTGCGGCGCGCCCGATCCGCTGCTTGAATCTGTCGAGCCCACCAACCAGTGGCGCTGCGAGGCCTGCAACCATCTGTGGCGCGACTCCGAAGCCGCTTAAAAAGTACAGCGCAGCCTCCGCGCCAGTTAGCGGGCGAAAGCTGCGCTGCGTAAGAAGGTCGACCCCTTAGCGGGGCTTCTCTTCCTCATGCGGAGCCGGCTTCGCCGCTGGTTTAGGCTGCGAAGGCGGACGGTTTTGCGCCTGTGGCTTGACCTCCTGAGGGCGCGATTGCTGCGGTGCCGGCCTTGTTTCCGGCTGAGGACGCGGCTGTGGCTGTGGTCTCACCTCGGGTTGTGGTTGGGGCCTCACCTCGGGTTGAGGACGTGCCTCCGGTTGGGGCCTATATTCCTGCGGTCTTGCCTCGGGCTGTGGCCTTGCTTCGGGCTGCGGCTGCGGCCTTACCTCAGGCTGAGGGCGCACCTGCGGCTGCGGCGCCGGTCTTGCCTCGGGGTTACCTTGTGCGGGACGAATCCCAGGCTGGACTGCGGGCTGTCCTTGCTGGACGGGGCGGAAGCCCTGTTGAGGCTGCGCCACGCGAATCGGCGCCGGACGCTGTATTCCTCTATCCGCCACGATCGGCTGTGGAGCGGCTGCAACCGCTGGTCTGCCTTTGTTCTGGTCGTAGAACTGCTGCCGGTTCTGCGCAGCCTGGGTCTGCACACGTACCTGCGCGGTCATCGGAGGAGTGCGTGTTGCGCGCATCGCTGCGATCTCTGCCGGTCTCGGGGCCACCTGCAATCCGCCGCGGCCGCCGTTATAGGAGACGCGGGACGTGGATATGTTGTTCACCACGACGGTGCGGGTGTAGACGTTGGTGATTCGCACCGTGTTTACGCGTGTGACGGCGGTGTTGTAGTAGAAGTGCGGCCCATTCCAATATCCGCCGTTGTAGCCCATGCCGTAGTAGCCATAGCCGTAATTAACTCCGCCGTAGAAGCCGATGTAGAGCCCCCACGACCCGCGATAGAAGCGGTATCTTCCGCCGTAGTAGCCCCAGTAGCCGGGTGTCCACAGTGCGCCTGGATAGGGCGCTGCGCACCACACGCCGGGAACCCAGTAGTAGCCTACGGGGGTCCAGCCCCAGTAGCCGGGGGTCCATAGATAGTCGGGATCCGGGGCGGGGGGTTGATCGTAGGACGGCAGCGGCGGCGGCGGCGCGTCGGCATAAACCACCGGCTGTCCGGCGTCCTGATCCGTGCCCTGGGCATTCGGGTCGTATGGCGGGGCGTTGCTGGTGTCGGCGGGCGGATAGCCAGCGGTGGAGGGATCGCGCCGTTCGATGGGCGCTGCCTGCCCGGCTGGCGGGCCGTATTGGCCGTACTGGTCTGGTTGCGCCTGGCTGCCGTTTACGGTGCCTTGCTGGGCTACGCTTCCGTCTACGGGAGCCATGTTTGCGGCTGCCGGATCCGCACCCTGATCCTGAATCTGGTTCTGGGCCTGCTGTTCGGAGGCTGAAACCCCTCTATGGCATCCAATTGCGATGCCCAGCGTTGCAATGGCAACGCCTGCTACCCATGTGTACTGCCGTCTGATACGTCCAATCATCCTCTTACCTCGATCCTCGTTCTTCTCTAACCCTGTTTAAGATGCAGAGTCTCGCTTAGGCGACTGTTTGCAAATTACTTCCTTGCCGATTGCCGGGCCTATACCACTTGTGTCCTCATTTAGACGGATATTGGACGGTTTGGCCTGTTCTTTCGTTTGTGACGGCGAAGCTGCCGTCTTTGCGCGCGGTCAACTCCAGGGCGTGGCCGGCGTCGGGGCCGGGCAGATTTGCGATTCGGGCAGCGGGCACGTTGTGGGCGGCGTCGCTGTCCTCGGCGGTGTGGAGCTGCCAGAGGTCGCCTTTGCCGCCGGCGATGCGTGGCGAGGCTTCTACGACGGACCATGCGGGCATGGAGGCGCCTTTATGGCCACCGTTGTCCATGATGGCGACGCGTGGCGCGAGGGCGTCGACGAGGGCCGGACTGCTGCTGCGGTCCATGCCGTGGTGGCTGACGATGAGGATGTCCACCCTGCCGAGCTTGTCGACCGGGCACATGAGAGGACGTTCCTTGGCCCAGGTGAGGTCGCCGAGATCGGCGATGCGCAGAGTGCCGAAGGTGATGATCATGCCCAGGGAGCGGTCATTTTCGGTGTTCTCGACGTCGCGCATGGCGGAGTGCTCACAGGCGGGATTTGGGCGGCCGGCACCGCCTCCGGACAGCGGTTTGTCGATGACGTCGCCGTTGCCGCTGACGATCTCGACCTTCATCCCCTTGATGGGAAGCACGTCGCCGGGCTTTGCAATGGTCCGCGGGATATGTCCGTCGGCCAGCGTCTTCTGATAGGCCTTCCAGGCGGAGAGAGTTCCGCCCTCGGCTGTCTCGGTGTTATCGCCGTGGTCGATGAAGCGGCCGATGGGGATCTTCGCTGCGAGCTGGGGAATGCCGCCAGCGTGGTCTGCATGGAAGTGCGTGATGAGGACGGTGTCGATCTTGCTGATGCCGGCTTTTTTGCACAGCGCGACGATGCGGTCGGCGTCGCGATTGTTGAAGTCGGGCCAGCCGGTGTCGACCAGCAGGCTTTCGCCGAGAGGTGTGACAAACAGGGTGGACTGGCCGCCCTCGACGTCTGCGAAGTAAATCCGGAGCGTAGCTTGATTCTGAGCTCTGGCAGTATCCTGAGCTCTGGCAGCATCCTGTGCCCCTGCAGCGGTAGCAGTTACGCCCAGAGCCAGGATTGCGACCGTTGCCGTTCGCCGAAGAAGCTGCATTTTTCGTCTCCTTTTCACTCAAAGCACTCGCCAACCGTGGTTCACCGGCGATAGAATCATCGCATGAGTCTGCGCGTCCTCGCTTTCCTAAAGCGCTTTCGTCACGGCCACCACGACCGCGGTCGCTCCTAGCACCACTCCCTCTACTCTGCTGCCTTTTTTTGTCCGCCGCGTCCCAGACGCTGGCCTCCAAACCGCGCCACAATGGCGCAACCAGAGGAACCTCCCATGAGCTCTCAGCATCCTGACTCCTTCCACTCCGCATCCACCCTTACCAGCGGCAAAACTACGGTCAATCTGTTCCGCCTCAAGGCGCTCGAATCCGCCGGCGTCAAGCTGACCCGGCTGCCGTTCTCGCTGCGCATCCTGCTCGAAAACCTGCTCCGCCACGAAGACGGACGTACAGTGACGGCGGACGACATCAAATTTCTTGCCAACTGGGACCCGAAGGCCGAGCCGTCGCGCGAGATCGCCTATATGCCGGCTCGCGTGCTGATGCAGGACTTCACCGGCGTCCCCGCAATCGTCGACCTGGCTGCGATGCGCGACGCAATGCGCGTGCTGGGCGGCGACCCGGAGAAGATCAATCCGCTGCAGCCGGCGGAGTTGGTTATCGATCACTCGGTGCAGGTGGACGAGTTCGGGACGAAGCGCGCCTATGACCTGAATGCTGCGCTGGAGTTTCAACGCAACCGCGAACGCTACGCGTTTCTGAAGTGGGGGCAGACTGCGTTCAACAATTTTTCGGCTGTGCCGCCGGGGATGGGCATCTGCCACCAGGTGAATCTCGAGTATCTTGCGCGGGTGGTCTTTACGACTGCGCCGGACGCTGTAGGCAAGGTCTACGCATACCCGGACACGCTCGTCGGTACGGACTCCCATACGACGATGGTGAATGGCCTTGGCGTGCTGGGCTGGGGCGTCGGCGGGATTGAAGCCGAGGCGGCTATGCTCGGCCAGCCGGTTTCGATGCTGGTGCCGCAGGTGGTGGGCTATCGCCTGACGGGCAAGCTGAAGGAAGGGACGACTGCTACAGACCTAGTGCTGACCATCACGGAGGCTCTGCGCAAGCTGGGCGTGGTCGGCAAGTTCGTGGAGTTCTACGGGCCCGGCATCGCTGAGCTGCCGCTGGCGGATCGCGCGACCATTGCGAATATGGCTCCTGAGTATGGCGCTACGTGCGGCATCTTTCCGGTCGACGCTGAGACGCTTCGCTACCTGCGCCTGACAGGTCGCACTGAAGAGCATATTGCACTGGTGGAGGCTTACTGCCGCGAGCAGGGGCTGTTCCACACGGCGGATGCGCCTGAGGCTGAGTACTCGGCTACGATCTCGCTGGATCTTGCGACGGTCATGCCTTCAGTTGCTGGGCCGAAGCGTCCGCAGGATCGCGTACTGCTGCCGGAGGTTGGTGCGAGTTTCCTGCAGCAGCTTCCGTCGCTGCTGGGGCCGAATGCGAATCAGTCGGTGCGCCAGATGGTGCGCTGGGAGGGTGAAGGCGGCCACGCCAGCGCCGACGGCGATGTAACTGAGGGTGTTGGCTCACCGGCTCCGGTAGTCGAGACACCTCATGTTCCGGTGATCACAATTGGCAACGAGGCAGGTTCGGTTGCTGTGCTCGAGGCGCCGCCAGTCTCCATCAAGAGCCGCTTCGGGATCGATCCCGACCCGTATCTCGACCATGGCAGCATCGTCATTGCGGCGATTACGAGCTGCACGAATACATCGAATCCCTACGTCATGATCGCGGCTGGTTTGCTGGCCAAGAAGGCGGTGGAGAAGGGACTGAAGACTCCGCCGTGGGTCAAGTCTTCGCTGGCGCCGGGCTCGCGCGTCGTCACCGACTACTACATCAAGTCTGGGCTGATGCCTTATCTCGACGCGCTGCGCTTCCAGGTGGTTGGCTACGGTTGCACGACGTGCATCGGCAACTCGGGGCCGCTACCGACGGACGTCAGCAAGTCGATCGAGGACCACGGCCTGGTCGCGGTCTCGGTGCTCTCGGGCAATCGCAACTTTGAAGGGCGTATCTCGCCTGAAGTTCGCGCGAATTATCTGATGAGTCCGCCGCTGGTGGTTGCGTATGCGCTGGCCGGGCACATCAGTCACAACTTTGAGAAGGATCCGCTGGGCAAGGATAAGAGCGGCCAGCCGGTGTATCTGCGTGACATCTGGCCGAGCCAGGCTGAGGTCGCGGCTACGGTTGCGAGTTCGATTGACTCGTCGATGTTCCACAAAGAGTACTCGACCATCTCCGACGGCGACCAGAACTGGCGGCAGCTCAAGTTCCCCGAGGGCGACACGTATGGCTGGGAGCCGAACTCCACCTACATCCGCAAGGCCCCGTACTTCGATGGAATGCAGGCGACTCCGTCGCCGGTTGGGGACATTAATGGCGCTCGCATTCTCGCCGTGCTGGGAGACAGCGTTACGACGGATCACATCTCTCCGGCGGGCTCGATCAAGTTAAACGGGCCAGCAGGGAAGTACCTCACCGACAATGGCGTGAAGCCCGCCGACTTCAACAGCTACGGCAGCCGCCGCGGCAACCACGAGGTGATGGTGCGCGGGACGTTCGCCAATGTGCGGTTGCGCAACAAGCTCGCTCCGGGGACCGAGGGTGGCGTCACACGACTGCTGCCGGACGACATCCCGATGTCGATCTACGATGCGTCGGTTGCGTATGCGCAGCGTGACACTCCGCTGGCCATTCTCGCCGGCAAAGAGTATGGCTCCGGCAGCTCGCGCGACTGGGCGGCGAAGGGGCCGCGGCTGCTTGGAATTCGCTTCGTGATCGCGGAGAGCTACGAGCGCATTCATCGTTCCAACCTGGTTGGCATGGGCATACTTCCGCTGCAGTTCCTGCCGGGTCAGAACGTGGATTCGCTGCTGCTCACCGGAGAAGAGGTCTTCCGCATCGGGGCAAAGGACGGAGAGCTGAAGCAGATGCTCGACAGCAAGTTTGCGAACGGGAAGATCGTGACCGTCATCGCTGAAGACGATCTCGGCAAGACCAAGGAGTTTTCAGCTACGGTGCGCATCGATACGCCGCAGGAGATACTCTACTACCAACACGGCGGGATTCTGCAGTACGTTCTGCGCCAGCTCGCTGGTAAGGCGTAGACGGAGTTCTCAAAACAGCAAGGGCCGCCCGTGATGGCGGCCCTTGCTGTTTCTGGCTCTGTGCTGCGCGTCAACTGATCATGGCATTCCTGGCGATCCTCAATCAGGTCCTGCCCTCTACAAGGAACTGCTCCAGCTTTCCATCGGTGGTCGTATAGGTTGTTACGAGGACGTTGGTTCCTCCGCCAAACGCTACCATGAACGTTCTGAAGGTCATCCCGCCGCGTAGCTGTTCACTCATCTGCGTTACTGTCCTGACGTCGCCCAGCGGCGAGAGGCTGGTTTGAAAATCGCCGATGGTCTCCGGCGAGAAATAGAAGTTGCAGTCGGCGGTGAAGAGGCTGCGATCGATCTTTCCCTGCTGCAGACCAGCGAGGACCGCTTTCACCTGCGCCTCCGCAGCCGTATGGTCTGGGACCACGCTGGTCGGGAGCAGCAACGGTGTAATCGCCCGCAGAATCGCACTCGCGGCCGGGCTAGCCTCCTGATTCGTCAGCACCGCTATTGCGAGTTTGTCGTCGGGATAGATCGCATTCGCAGCAACGAAGCCGCCCACCTCGCCTGTGTGGGACACCACGCGATGCCCATCGCGCACACTCACATCCACGCCGAGCCCGTAGTGCGTGCCCGTTCCATCCTTCAACTTCATCTCCGTCTCAAAGGCAGCGTACGAAGCGGGTTTCAGCAGCGTCTGGTTCATTACGCTGATGTCCCATTCAAGCAGTGTCTCGACCGGCATCGACAGCTCGCCATCTGCGAAGTACCAGCCCGGAGCCTCGAGAATGGCAGGCCGCAGCGGCCCCAGCGCATTCCGCATGTACCCCTCCGGCTCCATGCGTGCCCGGTCCGTATCCAGATTGAGCACGTTCTTCAACTTTGCCGGCTGCAGCACACGCGTCTCAAGAAACTGCCAGAAGGGCGTGCCGCTGGCCTTCTCCACGATCAGACCCGCGATCACGAAGTTCGTATTGCTGTACTGCCACTTTGTTCCAGGGTCGAAGTCCAGCGGCTTGCCTGCCCACTCGTGAACGACGTCGAGAGGCTTCGCAGCCTTGGTCCATGCGGGGATCGTGTAGTCCTGCGGCGCGTAGTCCTCATACCCGCTGGTATGGGTCAGCAGGTTTCGCACCGTCACCTCATTCGCACGGGTCAGCTCCGGAAACCACCGGCTGACGGGATCGTCCAGCGTTAGCTTGCCCTCTTCGGCGAGCAGCAGGATGCATGCGGTGGTGAACTGCTTCGAGATGGAGCCGATCGCATAATGCATCTCCGGGCTTGCAGCGAGCGCGGGCGATAGCCTCGCCTGCCCGTACGCCGCTGTATAGACTACCTTCCCGCCCTGCACGATTCCCACCGACGCGCTCGGCACACCGGTCTTCTCCATCACCTGCTTCACGGCTGAGTCGATCTTCCCTTTCAGCTCCGGGGAGACACCAGGTTCAGCGCGCAAACCAGCAGCGTTCAGGCCCATCAACATTACAAGGAAAAGACGCAGAGAAGACCCAGCCATAGAACTCCTTCAGGAATCAAATATTCCGATGGAAGGAGTGTACTAGCACTCTCATGGCACATGAAAGAAACCAGAACGGTTACATAAACCGGACGCCGGTCAACGTCTCGCAGGTCTCCCACAGACGCCCAGCCACGGCGGTATCGCGCGCCTGCTCGATGACCTTTGCATCTCCGACGTCGCCACCGCGCATCTCCTGAAAGCCCTGCGGTCCGTAGTATCCACCGCCGATGGCATCGGGAGCGGTCGCAGCGTAGAGCGTTGGCAGTGCGCCCTCAGCATCGGTATTCAGGAAGGCTCCGATGACTCCGCCAATCACTCGTCGACCGGCCATTTCGGCTGCGGAATAGTCTTCTCGTTAAAAAGAGATTCGTCTCCGCCACTCCTGGATGCGCTGCTACGCTCATCACTCGCGAGCCCTTCGCCTTGAGCCGCCGATCCAGCTCAAACGAAAACATCAGATCCGCTAACTTCGACTGCTGATAGGCCTTCATCGGACTATACTTTTTTGTCGACTGCAGATCGTCGAAGTCGATCCGCCCTCGTTTATGTGCGATGGAAGCGATGGTTACAACCCGAGGGTTGTGTTCCGTGAAGGCCGCTGCCCGCTCCAGCGCCGGCATCAGCAGCCCGGTCAGTGCGAAGTGGCCCAGCACGTTAATCCCGAACTGAAACTCAAACCCGTCCTTTGTCTCTTTGCGCTGCGGGGGAGTCATCACGCCGGCGTTATTGATCAGCAGGTCGAGGGCTACTCCCTTGTCCAGCTCTCGCGCGGCGACCTCGCGGACTGAGTCGAGGGACGCCAGATCGAGGACCACCAGCTCCAGGTCCGCGCCCGGAGAGTCTGACAGGATTCGCTTTATCGCAGCCTCCCCGCGGCGTTGGTCCCGGCAGGCCAGCAGTACTTTCGCGTCCTTGCGGGCCAGCTTCAGCGCCGTCATGTATCCGATTCCGCTGTTCGCGCCGGTGATCAGGACACGGCTTCCTGCCTGCGAGGGGATGTCTGCTGCGGTCCAGTGCTTTGTCATTGGGAGTTAGACGCGTCAGCTGGGCGCTAAGCCACAATCTTTCAGTCTGGCTGGTCAATTGCTGTAAATATCTATGTGGAAATTTCTGGCCTTTTTTGTGCGCAAGAATTTTCCTATTACAAGATGATAAATTTGCAGCATTCATTTTTCCCGGGCCAGAGCTCCACGAGGTGAGAACTCACCCCATGCAGCCCCTTGTTGTATTTGGTCGTAATCTTCTGCCGGCTCCCTGGTTTGCCTCAGCCTTCTCCCCTGGCATGGTATTGCCCCGTCACGTCTCTGTTCACCCTTTGCTGATGTTGCTGCTCAGCACTTTCGGCTTCACGATCGACCGCGTGGCGGACGCGTTGATCGGTCTCAGTTGCATCGCGATTGCAGCCACTCTGGCTTCGTTTCTAACCACTTACAGGGAAGGCCTTCCATTTCGCTGCCGCTGATTGCGGTGACCATCTGCACTTCTGTCGCGGGCCTGGCATGCCTGCTCTCCGCTGCGGTTATTCACGACCAGCATCCTCATCTGGTGGCGAACACTCCGCTTATAGTCGCGATCCTGGCGGTCGTATGCGCCTGCCTGCTGCCGTTTCTGCTGCCCTTCCTGATCTCCAAGTCGCGTGAGCTCGAATCCGCCAATCTTGCGGCGCAGAAGAACGAGGCGCGTTTTCTCGCCGCTGCTCAGAGCACAGACGCTGCGTTCTTTCTGCTTGAAGCGCTGCGTGCACCCGATGGCCTCATCGAAGACTTTCTCTTCACCTATCTCAACCCCAATGCGGAGAAGATCATCGCCAAAAGTAGCAGCGAGGTCCTCGGGGCTCGACTCACCCGTATCCTGCCCATCGATCCGAACGGCAACCTCTTCCGGCAGTTTCGCCTGGTGGTCCTTACCGGCAAGCCGCTGATCCATGAGTTTGCGCTCTGCCCGAATGAACCCGACGGCCCGTGGATGCGACATCAGGTCGCCAAACTTGATGACGGCATCGCCATCACCGCCAGCGATATCACGGACCGCAAACACGCCGAACTCAATCTGGTCGAGAACGATAAGCACGATCTGCTGACCGGCCTGCCCAGCCGCCGTCTGCTGGAGGACCGCATCGAGCAGGCCATCGTTCGTGCCGACCGCTATCGCAACAAAGCTGGCGTGTTCCTCATCAACCTCGACGGCTTCGAGCGGATCAACGAGAGCCACGGACGGAAGTTCGGCGACGAGCTGATTCTCAGCGTGGCCACCCGTCTGCGCGCGGCCATCCGCGCAACCGACACCATCATCCGGCTGGGTGGCGATGAATTTGTGGTGGTGATGCCGGACATGCGGCTCGAGATCGACGTTCGCCACACCGCCGCTACGCTGGTCGCTTTTCTGCGCGAGCCGATTATCCTCGGCGGCAAGACCCTGCGGATATCCTGCAGCCTCGGCGCGTCCATCTATCCGGACAGCGCGCTGACCGTCGAGGATCTGCTGACCGGCGCGGACATTGCCCTGTGCCGCGCCAAGATGCAGGGCAAGAATCAGTACGCCCTCTACGTGCGACCGTCCGAACCAGCGTCAAACTCCGACACTGCAGCGGATCACGATTCCGATGAAGATGAAAGAAAATAGAGCAGTGCGCTGACTAATCGGCGCTTATCGCTCCGCTCCGCAGCGCGGCCTCGATGCCGGAGTTGACCTCGGCCTGGGCAAACTCCGCCGTAACGCGGATCCCGTTCATCACGGCCTTCTCATTCGAAGAGCCGTGCCCCACGATGCAGACTCCACGCACTCCCAGCAACGGTGCGCCGCCGTACTCGTTGTAGTCCAGCCGTTTCTTGAACTCGTTGAACGCCTTCTTCGAGAGCAGCGCGCCCACCTGCGAGGTCACAGTCGACTTCAGCGACTCCCGCAGCAGCACGCTCACCAGCTTGCCTACGCCTTCCATCGACTTCAGCGCCACGTTGCCGACAAAGCCGTCGCACACGGCAACGTCGGCGTGGCCGTTGAACAGGTCGCGCCCCTCGACGTTTCCGATGAAGTTGATGTTCTTCAGCTCGCGCATCAGCGGCAGCGTGTCGCGCGTGAGTGAGTTGCCCTTCGAGTCTTCTTCTCCAATCGAGAGCAGACCGACCTTGGGGCTGTGTATCTTCAGAACATTCCGCGAATAAATGTTTCCCATCACCGCAAACTGCACCAGGTTGTCGGGATCGGAGTCCACGTTGGCGCCTACGTCCAGCAGCAGCGACGGAGTGTGGTGAACCGTCGGCAGAATAGTCGCCAGTGCCGGCCGTTCCACCCCTGCGAGCATACCCAGCACCATCTTTGCCGTGGCCATCGCCGCGCCCGTATTGCCGGCGGTAAAGAACCCTGCCGCGCGGCCTTCGCGGACCATCTTCAGGCCCACACGCATGGTCGAGTCGCGCTTGGTCCTGACCGCCTGCGCGGCCTTGTCGTCCATGCTGATCCACTCGCTGGCCGGAGCGACGAAGATGGGCAGATGCTGGCCCCCCAGCGCCTTCCGCAACGCCGGGCGGATGATCTCCTCGGGCCCCACCAGGTGCACACGGACGTCCAGTTGACGGCACGCAAGTACGGCCCCGCGAACCTCAGGTTCGGGGGCCTTGTCGGAGCCCATTGCGTCGACCACGATGTCTATCGGCATCAGCCTTCGTGCTCTTTGGGATCAGTATTCCGTTGTAATGCTAGCTTGCTTCTTTGACCGCAAGAACGTCGCGGCCCTTGTAGGTGCCACACTTGCGGCAGGCGCGGTGCGGAAGCTTGCGCTCGTGGCAGTTCGGGCACTCGGAGAGGCCGGTCGGTGTCAGAAAATCGTGGCTGCGGCGCTTGGCAGTCCGTTGTTTGGAGTGGCGCCGTTTTGGATTAGGCATTGCTGTATCCCCTTAAATCTTCTAAATCAAAATCTTCTAAGACTCAATCTCTTCAGTACAATTCCGGCCTTTATTGCACCAGCTTATCTTTCAGGCCTGCAAGCGCATTCCATCGCGGATCGGCCGAAGCCTCATCGCAACTGCACTTTGCTACATTCAGATTCTGGCCGCAGCGTGGGCACAAACCCTTGCAATCCGGCCTGCAGAGAGTGCGACTCGGCAGGGAGAGCAACACCTGCTCGCGCACCACATCCTCAAGCAAAAGCCCGCTCTCTCCATAATACCCGATTTCGGTCTCATCCGTCGTAATTGCGCGCTCCCCGGACTCCGCATCGGCGCTCTCCGGGCGAAAGATCAGGTCGAAATCCCCGGCCACCGGCAGCGGAACCGGCTCCACGCACCGCGCACACAGGACCTCGAAGTCCCCGTGATACTCCGCCCGCAGCCGTATGTCGTTCACATGGTCGTTCGAGCCGCGGTGCTCCACGATCAGCTCCGCCTGCCCGGCAACCGGCATCGGTCCCACCTGGCGCAGGTCTGCGGCAAACTCAAGGGTCCCGGGGGCAATCGCTTCATCGAACTGGAGCGGCTCATCTATAAGTTGGATCGGAGTAATCAGCACACCCTTTAGATTAAGGAGCATCGCCCCGCAGGTCAAATGCCGCTGGCGGTTAGCGGACGCACATTCTGCCATCGTCGGCCATTAGACATAAGAATCGTCTGCCATTCGACATAAGCCTAACAATAGGCAACCTTTTCGCGCGCAATGAATCCCAAAATCTATGTGGAGCAATCGAACAAATCCGGAACCCGAGATCGTCGGCTCGGAGCGGCTGGATAACGGCATCGTCGTCACCTTTCGGGACGGCAGGACCATCTTCTACTCAGCGGCTCTGCTGGAGACCATTTCGTCCCAGGCCAAAGACTATACCGACGTCGATGGCGATGACGCTCTCGTAGTCTGAGTCCTCATCAGAGATCAAAATATCAAAAACAAAAACCGCATCCTCAAACGAATCGAGGATGCGGTCTGCCTTGCAAGCAATCATTCTTGAAGCTGAGAGCTACAGTCGGAGCTAGAGTCCGGGAGGAGGACCTGCCGGTGCGCCGCCACCACCGCCGCCACCGCCAGGACCGCGCTGCATCATCTCGGCCTGCATCTTCTTGTACTCGGTCTGCTGGTCGGGGGTGAGGACCGCATTGATCTTGGTGGTGCTGTCAGTGCGAATCTTCATCATCTTGGACATGCGGTCATCCTGGCTGAGGCTGGTGTCGCCACGGAGGGCGCCCATCTGCGTCTGCTGGTCGGCCAGAATCGGCTTGATCTTCTCGACCTGGTCCGGGGTCAGTTTCAGACGCTCGGTCAGCTGTTCAATGGTTACACCGCCACGACGTCCTCCACCTGGAGGAGCCCTGTGCGAGAGCGGCGCCAGTAGTGCCAACCATCAGCAAACCACTGAGCGCGACGAGTGCGATACGGCTATTACGGAAATTCAACATCGTTTATCTCCTCCAACGCGGATACAGACGAGGGTCCGGTCACGATAGTTGCCGATTTACGAATTAAATTTCGAAAGAATCGTATCCCCGCGACGCCTGCCGCTCCAGTTGCTAAGCATTCCGCTGACCGTTCCTCCGTGACGCCTCCCAGCGCATACACCGCTGTGCTTCCAGCCACTTCGCAAGCCTCTCGCAGACTTTCTAACCCAAGCCCTTTCAGCACTTGTACGCCGCCGATCGTCTTACCAAATACCGGCCCAAACAAGATAGCGTCCACCCCCAACGCGCTCGCCCGCTGCACCTCTTCAATCGTGTGGCAGGAAATACTCACGACCGCGTTACTTCGTCCTGCGGCTGCGAAGATACTGCGCACCTGTGCTGGCAATAATTGCCCAACGGTGGCCGTCAGATGCACTCCATCGGCTCCGGTAGCCGCCGCAACATCGGCACGCGAGTTCACCAGCACCCGTGTCGCGGATCCTGCCGCCCGCACCGCCGCGAGCACTCTTCGCGTCAACCCGGCAAGCTCCGCGGCTTCCAGGTCTTTCTCGCGTATCTGGATGAACTCGATCCCCTCAGCCACCCATCGGGTCGCCTCATCCACCACCGAATCCAGCCGATAAGCAGGACTGCCGCCGTACGCGGCCCGATCGGTAATCGCATAGCGCAGCACGGTCCAAGTGTAAGGTAACTGTCATCTAATCTGCGTGTGTTACTTTCTAGGCATAGCGCATGTCCGAATCGCCCAAAACTGGCCCACTTGCCGCCGCGCTC
The DNA here is from genome assembly GCA_963744125.1 of uncultured Acidobacteriaceae bacterium. Lineage (GTDB taxonomy): Bacteria > Acidobacteriota > Terriglobia > Terriglobales > Acidobacteriaceae > Edaphobacter. The sequence continues at coordinate 1,026,036 of CAVUSG010000001.1, forward strand.
CGTGGCCGCTCAATTTGACCCAAAACAGGCCGCCCGAACCCCGTGGCGCACGAGCAATTTTCTATGGGTAGTGTGTACGATCTGATCGTCATTGGCTCCGGCCCAGCCGGACAGCGCGCCGCAATCTATGGCGCAAAATTAGGCAAGAAAGTCGCACTCGTAGAGATGCGCGAGGTCGTCGGCGGAGCCTGCATCAATACCGGCACCATCCCCTCCAAGACCATGCGCGAGGCCGTCCTCCACCTCTCCGGCTATAACTACAAGTCCATCTATGGCATGAACTACCGGGTGAAGGAACGCATCACCATGGCGGACCTCGCCTTCCGCGTCCAGCACGTCATCAAGACCGAGATCGACGTCACCGAAGCCCAGCTCTCGCGTAACAACATCGAGATGCTGGTCGGTGTCGCAAGCTTCGAAGACGCCACCCACGTCAAGGTCACCAACTCCAAGGGCTCTACCGTCTACGAGACGACGAGCGTCCTCATCGCCACCGGCACCAAGCCCGCTGCCTCCGCCAAAGTCCCCATCAACGGACGCAGCATCATCAACTCCGACCTCGTACTCGACCTGCCCAGCCTGCCCAAGACCCTGATCGTCGTCGGCGGAGGCGTCATCGGCGTCGAGTACACCTGCATGTTCTCCGCGCTCGGCGTCCGCGTCACGCTCATCGAGCGCCGCCCGCGCCTACTCGAGTTCGCCGATCAGGAGATCGTCGAGGCCCTCAGCTATCACCTGCGCGACTCCCGCGTCACCATGCGCCTCAACGAAGAGGTCGAGTCCGTCGAAGAGATGCCAGACGGCACAGTCGTCGCCAATCTCGAATCCAAAAAGAAGGTTCAGGGCGATGCGCTGCTGTACGCAGTAGGACGCCAAGGCAATGTAGACGAGCTCAATCTGGCCGCCGTCGGCGTCGAAGCCGATTCACGCGGCCGCATCCCGGTCGACAAGGACTTCCGCACTAAAGTGCCGAATATCTTCGCGGTAGGCGACGTCATCGGCTTCCCGTCGCTGGCCTCGGTCTCCATGGAGCAGGGCCGCATCGCCGCCGCCCGAGCCTTCGGCGACGAAACCATCCTCTCCAATCCAAGCTTCTACCCCTACGGCATCTACACCATCCCCGAGATCAGCTTTATCGGCAAGACCGAGGAGCAGCTCACCGAAGAAGACGTCCCCTACGAAGTCGGCGTCGCCTACTATCGCGAGATTGCGCGCGGCCAGATTCGCGGCGACACCACCGGCCGCCTCAAGATCATCTTCCACCGCCTGACCCACGCGCTCCTCGGCATCCACATCATCGGCGAAGGCGCCAGCGAGTTGCTCCACATCGGCCAGGCCGTCATGGCGCTCGGCGGAACGCTGGATTATTTCGTAGATACGGTCTTCAACTACCCAACTCTCGCGGAATGTTATAAAGTGGCGGCTTTCAACGGGCTGAACCGGCTCAGTAAATTCGGCTAAGCCCAGCAGAGTTCTTTCGACAGGCAGGCAGATACAAAAAATGGCAAAAACCATCGGAGTCACAGTTTCGGAGCGGGTACAGGCGGGTCTGGTCGTCGATCACAAGGTCGTCGGTGAACTCCACGTCTTCCCGGAAGATCGCGAAGAGCAGGATGCGCTCGTCGAGCTGCACGCCGAGGCCCTCGTCAATACCATCTGCGACCAGATCCTGGGCGCTGCTCAAGGCGCTAAGGACATTCAAGCCGTAGGAATAGCGCTTCCAGGTCTCATTCGCGCCGGCGTCGTCGAGGAGGCTCCCAATCTTCCCCAGCTCAAGGGTGCCCGCGTCCAGGAGCTCATCACCGCAGAACTCGCCAGCCGCGGCATCAACGCACCGGTCACCATCCTCAACGACGCCGATGGCTGCGCCGCTGGGCTCGCCTCTATCCATGGAAAGCTCGACAGCATGATCCGCGTCTGGACCATCGGCCTGGGTATCGGCCACGGGCGTTACCCGTTCACCAAGGGTGTCTGGGAGGGCGGCCACACCGTCGTCTCGCTCGACGACAAGGAGCGCTTCTGCGGCTGCGGAGGCCGAGGCCACATGGAAGGCATCATGGGCCACCGCGCCATGCGCCTGCGCTTCCTCGACATGGAGCCCGAAGAGGTCTTCGAGGCCGCAAGAATCGACCCCGTCACCGGCCAGTGCGGCGACCTCCGCTGCCTGGAGTTCAAGCGCCTCTGGCACAAAGCCCTCGCCGCCGCCACCGCCACCTCCATTCACATGGCCGGCACCGGCAAGTTCTTCCTCACCGGCTTCAACGTCCGCTTCGTCGACCTGCCCATGCTCAAGGACTATCTCCAGCAGATGGTCAAGATGAGCCCGCTGCAGAGCTACTCGGTAGAAATTGTCGCGGACGACGCCCATACCCGCGTCATCGGAGCCGCCGTCAGCGCGGAGCAAGCCGCCGGCCTGTAGCACCGCCTTGATAAACCTGAGTTCGGAGCAATGCCATGGCAGCTGCTGAAACCACCCAACAAACCATCGCAGACCTCCGTCAGCTCTGGCGTCGCTCAGTTGAGAACGAACAGCCCGGCGTCCCCGCCGACCAGCTTCTCGATCGCCTCGAACGCAAGTATCAGGCCATGGCCGACAAGACTTCGCCATCGCTACCACGATAACCCCTACTTCTGACACGTCGCACAATAGTGCGTTCCACGCCCACCCACCACGATCTTCTTAATCGCCGCCCCGCACACAGCACAAGCCTCCCCACCCCGCCCATACACCTTGTGCTCGATCTGAAAATACCCGCTCATCCCCTCAGCATCCACATAGTCCGACACGGACGACCCACCCAGCTTGATCGCCCGCTTCAGCACTGCCTGCAGCGCCTCCCGCAGCCGCTTCAACTCCGCCTTCGTCAGCCGCCCCGCCTGCCGCGTCGGCCGAATCCCCGCCCGAAACAAACTCTCATCCGCATAGATATTCCCCACCCCATGCAGCAGGCTCTGATTCAACAGCGCCGCCTTGATCGCCAGCTTGCGCCCCTTGAACAGCGCGGCAAACTCCTCATCCCCAATCGTCGTAGGCTCCACCCCCGGCCCCGCGTACGTGTCGCGCACGACGCTCAACCGTCCAAACCGCCGCGGATCGACGAACCGCACCTCCCGCCCATCCTCCAGCGACAGCACCGCATGCGTATGAGCCGCCAGCGGCACATCCTTCTCCGCCACCAGCAGCCGCCCCGTCATCCCCAGGTGCACCAAAAACTCCGCTTTCTCGTAGGCTCCGTTTTTTTGTTTGTCATTCCGCACCCTGAGCTTGCCGAAGGGGGAGGAATCTGCTTTTCCAACCCTGCGCGCCACCGTCATCACAATCGTCTTCCCCACCCGCCGAACGCCCTCAATCGTCGTCCCCGCCAGCGCGGCCTCGATCTCCACCTCCGGGCTCTTGAACGTCTGCGGCATCCCACTCGTCCACACAGAAACAATCCGGTGCCCTCGCACCCGCTGGTTCACTCCATTCGCAATCGTCTCGACCTCTGGCAGCTCAGGCATCCTCGCAGTATAGAATTAGTCATGGACGCGGACACTCTCCGCGTACCTCCCCTCCGGAGCAAATCCAAGTCGTGACGCAACGCAAATCAGCGGTAATTCTCGGTGCCCAGTGGGGCGATGAAGGCAAGGGCAAGATCGTCGACGTCCTGTCGGAGAAGTTCAACGTCGTCGCCCGCTACGCCGGCGGCCACAACGCCGGCCACACCGTCATCATCTCCGGCAAGAAGTTCGTCCTGCACCTCATCCCCTGCGGCGTCCTCCGCCCCGGATGCCTCGGAGTCATCGGCAACGGCGTCGTCCTCGACCCCCTCGCCTTCCTCAACGAGGTCAAGATGCTCAAGGAGACCGGCCTCCCCATCGACGGCCAGCTCTTCGTCTCCGACCGCGCCCAGGTCATCCTGCCCTATCACCGCATGATTGAGCTCGCCGCCGAAAACGCCCCCGGCCGCACCAAGATCGGGACCACCAGCCGCGGTATCGGCCCTGCCTACGAGGACAAGATGCACCGCAACGGTCTGCGCGTCATCGACCTCCTCAACCACTCGCTCCTCCGCACCCACATCCAGAACGCCTGCCACGAGAAGAACACCATCGCCCACGCCCTCTTCGGCACCGAACCCCTCGACCCCAAGCAGATGTACGAGGAGTACGCCCGCTACGCCGACCAGGTCGCCCCCTACGTCACCGATACCGCCGAGCTGCTCAACCGCTCCCTCAAAGAAGGCAAGAGCGTCATGTTCGAGGGCGCCCAGGGCGCGCTGCTCGACATCGACCACGGGACGTATCCCTTTGTGACATCGTCGTCCTCAACCGCCGGCGGAGCCGTCATCGGCACCGGCATCGGCCCCACCATGATCGGCACCGTCGTCGGCGTAACCAAGGCGTACGTAACCCGCGTCGGCGAAGGCCCATTCCCCACCGAACTCCACGGCCAGATCGGCGAAGAGCTCCGCCACCGCGGCCAGGAGTACGGCGCCTCCACCGGACGCCCGCGACGCTGCGGCTGGATGGACCTGCCCATCCTGCGCTACTCCAACATGATCAACGGTACCGAGTGGCTCGTCGTCACCAAGATGGACGTCCTCGACACCCTCGAAGAGATCCCCGTCTGCACCGGCTACAAGATCAACGGTAAGCTGACCGACACCATCCCCGCCGACATGCGCGGATTCGAGGCCATCGAGCCCATCTACACTACCCTCAAGGGCTGGCACGCATCTACCGAAGGCATCACCGAGTTTGACAAGCTGCCAAAGCTCGCTCAGGATTACCTGCACTTTCTGGAAAAGGAATCCGGCGCAAAGATTGGCATGGTTTCTACCGGGCCCGACCGCGATCAGACGATGACCCTCCCAGGCTTCGCCGCTGCGCTGGAAGCATAATCAAAAGATAGAGGCCGCCTCATGATCAGCTTCACCGTTCGCCTACGTATTGACCAAAAAGATCACGAGAAGATTGTCGAGATACTTGTCCCGCTCACCGAGGCCTCCCGCCGCGAGCCCGGTTGCGTCACCTACGTCCCCCACTTCATCGAGGGCGACAACACCACCGTCCTCATCTACGAGCAGTACAGGGACGAGGCCGCCCTTGACGAGCACCGCAGCTCACCTCACTTCGCCCAATACGCCGTCGGAGGCCTCTACCAGCTCATGAAGGACCGCCAGGTGGAAAACCTGACCGCGGTCACCTAGCTCCGGAGCCAGCTTCGCTGCCGGATTTCGCATCTCGATGGCGATTCCTGTCCATTCATCAATTGTTGCTTTGACTCTGCCCCGCTTTCCGGTCTAACATCCGGTACGCCCATGACGAGTCGCAAGTACTGTCGCCGTGTCTCAGCCCTCACAATGGCGCTGCTCGTCACCGCCTGCGCCTTGCTTCTTGTCCCGATGGGTACCGCTGTGGCACAGCCCCATCACAAGAGCCACGACCTGAAACAACAGGTTGAGGAGCTCGAACAGCAGTGGAGAACCGCCCAGCTCGCCGGCGACGTCGCAGCCATGGACAAGCTCCTCGCAGAGGACTACATCGGCATCTCTATGAATGGGCAGGTCAACACCAAGGCGCAGCAACTGGAGCGCATCAGCACCCGCAGAGTAGCCATTACAAAGCTCGACCTCAGCGAGATGAAGGTAAAGCTTATCGGCTCCATCGCCATCGTCACCTCCCGCGCCCAGGTAGAGGGAACCAGCGACAACGTCTCCGTGAAGGGCAACTATCGCTACACCAGGGTCTACCAGCACCTGCCTACCGGCGAGTGGAAGATAACCAGTTTTGAGGCCACGCGTCTCCCGCAGCCGGCCAATGACAAGCCCACCGCTCCGCCGCAGGCGGCGCCGCACCCCAGCGCAAACTAATTCCGGCTTCCAGAAACGTCTACAATAAAAAACCCCTGCATAGCGCAGGGGTTTTTCGGTCATGCATGGTCTCGTATGTTCTCACCAGCTTCGATTTATTTACGCGATCCGGACCCCGGTCACTGTTGTAATCGAGACCAGCGAACGGTGGATCAACGAACCGCGGAGGTTCAATGCCAGGAGCCTTCGATCCAGAGATCTTGTGGCCCCGGTGATCTTCGCATCCTCAGGCTCGTTGGGCAGCGATATGAATGACGTCGAGGGGGTGCGTCCCTTCCGTCCCGCGATCAGGTACGGCCGGGAGTCCTCGGAGTTGGAATTGCCGGAATTGGCACGTCGGCTTGAGGAACTGCTTCGCAATGAAGCCGGTATGTGAGACTGTAAAGTTGCCATGGCGCCCTCATAATCAGCGAACTATTGGCGAGATCTTTCCTTCGTCGATACTGCATTGGATGGGCCCGGGCATTCAGAAGTTGTCTTTATTTTACGCTGCTGGCGTTGCGTTTCATCGCCTCACGCAGCCTCTTCCATGTAACTTCAAGAGCCTCAGGAAGAACCCGCGTTTCGCCGATGGTTGTCATAAAATTTACATCCCCGCTCCAGCGTGGCAGCCCGTGGATGTGCAGATGTTCTGCGATTCCTGCGCCGGCTGCCTCACCGAGGTTCAAGCCGAAGTTGAAGCCATCTGGTTGGTACACCTCCCGTAGACATCTCTCCACTCGTCGCATCGTTTGCATCATTTCTTGTGCCGTCGATGCCGGAAGCGCCGCCAGCGAATCGCTATGCTCGTAGGGCACGATCAGAACGTGGCCGGTTCCATATGGAAAGGCGTTCAGGCAAATAAAGCACGTCGTCTCCCGTTCGACGAGATACACCGCATGCTCCGCCTCTGCCACGTCCATGCCACTTCGAATCGCATAGTCCACCGCGGCAATCATGTTGCAGAAGACGCAATGGGTGTCCTCATCGGCCGGCCACGACGCCAGGCTATCCGGAACGCCCTTGCGGCGCCCTATCGTGTCCGCGGCCGTAACGTAGCTATATCGCCACGGAGTCCACAGCCTGTCCATACCGGCGAGTATAGCGGTAACCATCGCAACCCTTGCATTTTGTGCCTGTTGTGTCCATTGATAGTTACCACCACCCCCCCAAATAGTCGTTGTCGATGCCGTTGTCTGTTCTCCTCGAACCAACCCCAAACGCTCGGGTGCGCCATCCTGAGCCCGCCTGATCGGGCGACGGGTGGGGAACCGATACCTCTCACCGACACACCGCCTTTGTCTTTGCTCTTGCCGTTGCTTTTGCTCTTGCCGTTGCTTTTGCCGTTGCTTTTGCTCTTGCCGTTGCTTTTGCCGTTGCTTTTGCTCTTGCCGTTGCTTTTGCTCTTGCCGTTGCTTTTGCTCTTGCCGTTGCTTCTGAGATAGGTCCAGGCTTTAGCCTGGGCATCAAGAACCGCCCAAACCCTTTCCGCTCTGCCGATGACCGGAAGCGCAGGGCTTCAGCCCTGCGAAAAACAGCCCGCCGAAGGCGAGACCGCTCTGCCGAAGGCTGGAGTGAAGTCCGAAGAGCCTGCCCTGAGCTTGTCGAAGGGACGTAACGACCTGATCTATCGCCTTTGCAGTTGTTGTTGCTTTTGCCTTTGTTTTCGCACCTTTCACGCATCCCCAAACTATTTTTCACGCTTTTACTCAGCAAAATTGCATGTCAAGCCCCCAAACCCACCAAAATCCCCATAACCCAAACCCCATCAACAAGATAAAACTTTCCCCAAAGTGGTTTTTAGTTATGGTCAATCCTGTAAAATAGAACTAGAGAACAAAACAAAGGAAAGGCCCGGTCAACAGCCGGGCCTAAGTCGTTTGTTTGCAGGATTTTGGACGTAAGCCCAATGGATGGAATATTTTAGCGAAAGCATTTTTAGTATGTTGCTGTAAACAGATACTTTAGCAAGGGTAACCCCCCGGGGGGGTACCCCCGAAAATCGGTAAACGGAGAAGGAGGCAGCCATCCGAATCGTCGACCTAAGGGAAGTCACCGCGCCCATCGCCTCGCCCATCGCGAACGCGTACATCGACTTCTCCAAGATGACCCTCTCGCTGGTCGCCGTCGTCACCGACGTCATCGTCGAGGGCCGCCCCGTCATCGGCTACGGATTCAACTCCAACGGCCGCTACGGTCAGGGCGGACTCATCCGCGAGCGCTTCGCCCCGCGCCTCCTCGAGGCCGACCCGAAGTCGCTCCTCAACGATGCGGCCGACAACTTTGACCCGGACCGCATCTGGTCCACGTTGATGAAGAACGAGAAGCCCGGAGGCCACGGCGAGCGCTCCGTCGCCGTCGGAACCATCGACATGGCCATCTGGGACGCAGTCGCCAAGATCGCCCGCAAGCCGCTCTTCCGCCTCCTCGCCGAGCGCCACCACCGCGAGGCCGACCCAAAGGTCTTCGTCTACGCCGCCGGAGGCTACTACTACCCAGGCAAAGATCTGGGAGCCCTGTGCACCGAGATGCGCAGCTACCTCGACCGCGGATACACCGTAGTCAAGATGAAGATAGGCGGCGCCAGCATCACCGAAGACCAGCGCCGCATCGAAGCCGTCCTGACCGAAATCGGCAACGAAGCGCAGCTAGCCGTAGACGCCAACGGCCGCTTCGACCTCGAGACCGCCATCGCCTACGCGAAGATGCTGCGACCCTACAACCTCTTCTGGTACGAGGAGATCGGCGACCCGCTCGACTACCAGCTACAGGCCGCCATGGCCGAGTTCTACCCCAACCCCATGGCAACTGGAGAAAATCTCTTCAGCCACCAGGACGCCCGCAACCTCCTTCGCTATGGCGGAATGCGGCCCGACCGCGACTGGCTGCAGTTCGACTGCGCCCTCTCCTACGGCCTCTGCGAGTACCAGCGAACACTCGAGGTCCTCAAGGTGGCAGGCTGGTCGCCGCGCCGCTGCATCCCCCACGGCGGCCACCAGATGTCGCTCAACATCGCTGCAGGCCTCGGCCTCGGAGGCAACGAAAGTTATCCCGATCTCTTCCAGCCCTACGGAGGATTTCCCGACGGAATAAGTATCAAAAATGGTTACATAATCATGCCCGAGCTGCCCGGAATCGGCTTTGAAGGAAAGTCAGACCTCATCAAAGTCATGCGAGAGTTAGCCAAATAAACATGACGAGTCAGCCAACAACGCGCCGCTCGCCGCTAATTCCGCTCTGGATGCAAGTCCTCATCGGCATCGCGCTCGGAATCGTCTTCGGAGCCATCGCTCCGCATCACGCGATAGCTCTGAAGCCTCTCGGAGACGGCTTCATCAAGCTCATCCGAATGACGCTCGCGCCCATCGTCTTCGCCAGCGTAGTAACTGGAATCGCCCGCATGGGAGACATTCGCGAAGTAGGACGAATCGGCGCAAAGACGCTGATCTACTTCGAAGTCATCTCCACCATCGCGCTGTTTGTAGGTCTGATCGCAGTCAACGTCCTCCAGCCCGGAAGAGGAATGAACATCGATCCCGCCGCGCTCGACGCACACGCCATCTCTGGTTACACCGCAACCGCCCAGCATCTCGGAGTCTCCGAGTTCCTGCTCAACATCATCCCGAGCAGCATCGGCGAAGCATTCACCAGCGGGAACATGCTGCAAGTGATCCTGTTCAGCGTCCTCTTCGGTCTCGCAGTCTCGCAGTTCCGCGAGACCGCGAGTCCTCTGATCGACATGCTAGACCTCGTCCTCAAGGGCATGTTCGGAGTCGTGCGCTTCATCATGATGCTAGCGCCCATCGGAGCCTTCGGCGCAATGGCTTACACCATTGGCCAGTATGGAGTCGCAAGCCTGCTGCAGCTCGCCCAGTTCACCGCCGAGCTCTGGATCGTCTCCATCGCCTTCGTAGTAGTAGTCTTCGGCGCTATCGCCTACATGGCACGCTTCAGCCTCTGGAAGCTGCTCCGCTACATGCGCGAAGAGCTGCTGATTACACTCGGCACCTCATCGTCCGAAGCAGTCCTCGCTCCCATGATGATCAAGATGGAGAAGCTAGGCTGCGAAGAGTCTGTAGTCGGCATGGTCATGCCAGCAGGCTACACCTTCAACGCCGACGGAACCGCCATCTACCTAAGCATGGGAGCGATCTTCATAGCCCAGGCGATGAACATCCACCTCGGCCTCCGCGACCAGCTGACCATCCTGCTGGTCCTGATGATCACCTCCAAGGGATCTGGCGGAGTCGCAGGCGCAGGCTTCGTCGCCCTCGCCGCAACCCTGAGCAGCATGCACCAGATCCCCGTTGCCGGACTCGTCCTGCTGCTCGGAGTAGAACGCTTCGTCAACGCCGCACGCGCCATGGTCAACATCATCGGCAACAGCGTCGCAGCCATCGTCGTAGCCAAGTGGGAAGGAGCCTACAACGCAGAGCAGGCAGCGTTTGTCCTCGATGGGCGCACTTCACCGGACGCTCCATCGTAGCCGAACTGCGTTACCATGCGGTGATGGGAATATCCCCTCACCTCCAAGTCATCGACTCCCACACCGCAGGAGAACCGACCCGCGTAGTCATCAGTGGAGGACCGGATCTAGGCAATGGTTCGCTGCAGGAGCGGCTCAACCGCTTCCGAACGCACTTCGACGGGTTCCGCTCGGGCGTAGTCTGCGAGCCCCGCGGCTCGGAGGTCGTAGTCGGCGCGCTGCTGCTCGAACCGGTCGCGCCCGACGCATCCGCAGCCGTCATCTTCTTCAACGATGTCGGTTATCTCGGCATGTGCGGCCACGGAACCATCGGCGTAGTGACCACGCTCGCCCACCTGGGCAAGATCGGACCAGGCATGCACAAGTTGGAGACGCCAGTCGGAGACGTCTCCACCTATCTGCATGATGATGGAAGCGTCACGGTGTACAACGTCCCAAGCTTCCGCCATCGAGCAGCCGTCCAGGTGGAAGTGCCCGGCTACGGCCTCTTCACAGGCGACATCGCTTGGGGAGGCAACTGGTTCTTCCTGGTAGGAGACCATCCCTACGAACTCACATTGGCGAATCGTACAAAGTTGGTTGCAGTCACAGCGGCAATACGCCGAGTACTTCAGGAGCAGGGAATCGGAGGGGCAAATGGCGAAATGATCGACCACATCGAGTTCTTCTCGCCACCGGCGAATCCTGAGAACTCCTCGCGCAACTTCGTGCTCTGTCCCGGCGCATCCTTCGACCGCTCTCCATGCGGCACAGGGACCAGCGCCAAAATGGCTTGTCTACACGCCGAAGGCGAGCTCTCCGCAGAACATGTCTGGAGGCAGGAAGGGATTCTCGGAACCGTCTTCGAAGGCAGCATCGAGGATTGCAGCGACGGACGAGTCCGTCCGACCATTCGAGGTAAAGCGTGGATCACAGGCGAGTCGAAGCTGCTCTTCACCGCGGACGATCCGTTCCGCGACGGGATACGGTTCTGATATGGAGCGCTTCGACGTCATCATTGTAGGCGCTGGAATCGTAGGCTCTGCCGCGGCTCGCGAGTGCGCTCTCGCAGGCCTCCACGTAGGCGTCGTCGATGGCCATCTTCCCCCAGCAGGCGCAACAGCAGCGGGAATGGGACACATCGTCGTGATGGACGACTCCCCAGCCCAACTGGCCCTCACCGTCTACTCGCGATCACTGTGGCTCGCCGAGTCTACGAAGCTGCCGCCGGCTGTGGAGTACAGAAGCCGTGGCACCATATGGATTGCAGCGGATGACGAAGAGATGGTCGAAGTCGACACAAAGACAAACGTCTATGCGAAGGCCGGAGTAGCCTCACAGGTACTGAGTCCAAGCGAATTGCTCAGCCTGGAACCAAACTTACGCGAGGGCCTCGCAGGCGGTCTGCTGGTGCCGGACGATGGAGTCAGTTATCCGCCCGCGGCAGCGGCATTTTTTCTCGCCGAAGCCCAACGCTTCGGGGCGAAGCTCTTTGCTAAAAGAGCACTCTCTGCCGTGAACGGCGAGGTGCAGTTGGCGAACGGAGTTTGCCTCGGCGCGGACCGCATCGTACTTGCGGTCGGCACGGAGTGCGACTTACTCCCCGCGTTGCCAGTAAAGGAGCGCAAAGGGCATCTCGTCATTACGGATAGCCATATCGGATTCATCCATCATCAACTCGTCGAGCTTGGTTATCTCAAGAGCGCACATAAGGTCGCAGCGGATTCAGTCGCATTCAATATTCAACCGCGCATATCGGGACAGTTGGTTATCGGTTCTTCACGACAGTACGGAAGTGACGATCCAGCCGTTGAGCCCGCAATACTGAAAGAGATGATGAATCGCGCACAGGCTTACATGCCGAAGCTGGCGAATGTTTCGATCCTGCGCGAATGGGCAGGCTTCCGAGCAGCGATTGTAGACAAACTGCCCCTTATCGGCCCTGCTCTCGGGATCTCGGACGATCGCACATTGTGGCTCGCCGTCGGCTTTGAAGGCCTGGGAATTACTAGCTCCCTCGGCTCAGCCAAGCTTCTTGTGGACGGAATCCTGGACCGCCAATCGGCAATCGCTGCCGCTCCCTATCTTCCGTCGCGCATGGCCGGTACACAAATGCCAAACCATAAAGAACCTGAACCGCTTGAGGAAAACCGATGAACTGGTCCGGTGTACTGCCCGCTATGACAACCCCATTCAACGTCGACATGAAGGTTGACCACGCCTTCCTTGCCCAACACGCAGCGTGGCAACTCGGCAACGGATGCTCGGGGCTGGTCATGTTCGGCTCGCTCGGTGAAGGCGCAACGCTCGAGCATGACGAAAAGCTCGAGATCTTGAAGACAGCCGTGCGTGTCGCTGCAGGCAAACCCGTCGTCGCTGCGATCTCGGCACTTTCCACCGAAGTTGCGGTGACGCTGGCCCTCGAAGCAGAACAGACTGGCTGCTCAGGCCTGATGGTGCTGCCGCCCTACGTGTACTCCTCCGACTGGCGCGAGATGAAGCATCATGTCTCCGCCGTGATCGGGGCCACGAAACTCTCCTGCATGCTCTACAACAATCCCGTGGCATACAAGACCGACTTCCTTCCCAGCCACATCGCTGAACTGGCAGCCGAACACGACAACCTCCATGCCGTTAAGGAATCAAGCGCTGATGTGCGTCGCGTTACAGCCATCCGTGAGTTGCTGAACGACCGCTTGCAGATCTGCGTCGGCGTGGACGACGCGATAGTAGAAGGTATAAGCGCCGGCGCGATTGGCTGGGTCGCGGGGCTAGTCAACGTCTTTCCAGCGGAGTCGGTCCGTCTCTTCGAACTCGCCCTGCACACCAATAGCAAAGAGACATTCGAACTGTATCGTTGGTTCCTCCCACTGCTGCGCATGGATACAGTGCCCAAGTTCGTTCAGCTGATCAAATGGGCTCAGCAGCAGGTCGGCGTGGGGTCAGCGCGGGTTCGTGCGCCCCGCCTGGAGCTACACGTCAAGGAGTTGGAGGAAGCGAGCGCCGCCTACATGAAAGCACTTGCGACCCGTCCCAGCGTGAACGAATCGCCCTTCGCACATTATGCGGGAGCATAGCCACATTTTGCCGGATGCGGGGCTTTCGAGATACCTGCGGCAGGCCAGTTGCTCGCATGTGTAAGAGGAACGAGAACCCGACCACGGGAGGTTGATTCTCCACGAACTTCAGTTCGGGGAATGACCTTTGGAAAGAAATCGTCATACTCTGCATCGCAAGAGAACTCGAGTGGACCAGCAGCAGGCTTGAATCTTTGGGAAAAGACTCCGATTCTAGCGCCGGAGATGTTGCACGCTGCGAAGAGCGAAAGCCGTTTCTTCGAGAAACGTCTCTTTACTCATGTTGGCGGGAATCTCCCTATTCATCTTGCGGGAAATATTTTCGGCTAACTTATCGGCCAAGTGTGTGCGGGTTTCGGTGGGGACGTCCAGCCGACGGGCCAGATAGCTCTCAAGCACCTGCAGATCAGCGAGTGTGAGCGAGGCTACGGCATCGGTAGCAAGCCTGCTTTCGCGAGGCAGGGGAGCGACTGGCTTGAAAGAAGCGGTGGTAAACGTGCGTGAGCCGCCCATGCTTTCAAGTGGAGTTTCGAGATCACGCTCATGAACGACGAGTGTGCCAGCAACGAGGTCCCCCAGACGCTGTTGGCGACTGGTCAGAAACATGGTAATGACGCCGAAGATGTAGAAGGTGGGTAGCATGTCGATGGCGCGAAGAAGGTTTCTACCCATAGATTCAAAAAGGCCGATTGGTCTGCCGGTCTGTTGGATCACGCGAATACGCATGATACGTTTACCGGGCGTCTGGCCGCGCCAGAAGGCTTCAAAGAGAGTGAAGTATCCCCAGTGAAAGAGGAAAGGAAGGGCGATGGCGATGGCGATGCCCCACTTCTCCGACAGATTGCTGCCGGAGGTCGCCAGCCCGCCAGAGGAGCGGCTGCCAGCTGTGCCGCTGATGAAGAGTACAAAGACAAGTACAAGGACGAGCGCCGTCGCGGCTTGCAGGAGGTAATCGAGCAGGAGCGCGACGAAGCGGCTGCCAATGCCCGCGAGCGGGAATTCGATTGCGACGAGCTCGGGAGTGCGAATGCTAAGCTGGTCGCGAAGGGCTGCGTCTGCGGTATCGAACGAAGAAGGCTGTATTGTCATCTGGAGTTCATATCGTTGCTTGTCGAACAATGATAACGAAGAGGAGGAGTTTCGCCAGATAAATGATCACGAATCGATGGATTGAAAGACGTCGGCCGCATTGGGACCGCCTGAGTACTCTGCTGGTTATGGCCGACGCGCATGGGCTGCGGAGCCTACCCCAGGAAGAACTGCGGGAGATGGCGTTCCTCTACCGGCAGGTGGCGAGCGATCTTTCTGCGTTGCGGCAGGACGGGACCGCGATTACTATCGAGTCGTTCCTGAATCAACTGCTGGCCCGTGCACATAACTTTGTTTACTCCGGTCGCAAGCCGGGACCGATGGTCGCGGTACGTTTCCTCGTGTTCGACTATCCGCTGATCTTCCGGCGGCTTCTGCCCTTTGTCACCGCATCATTAGTGCTGTTCCTCGCCGGCGGCCTCCTAGGGACGCTACTGACGCTGGCGCGGCCGATGTTCATGCGCAATATGCTGGGGCCTGCGATGGTGGCAACCATTGAGCGCCACGAGATGTGGACGCATTCGGTATCGTCTATGGCACCGCAGGCTTCTAGTGCGATTATGACCAACAACCTTAGCGTCACCTTCACTACTTTTGCCTCTGGCATCCTCGCGGGACTAGGGACGATCTACATGATCGCCTGGAATGGCCTGCTGCTCGGCGTAGTTGGTACTGCCTGCGCAAAGGCACACATGTCTCTGGCGCTGTGGAGCTTCGTCGTGGCACACGGGTCGTTGGAGCTGCCTGCAATCGTGTTGTCTGGTGCGGCTGGGATGCGGCTGGGCTATGGACTGCTTTTTCCCGGCAACTACAGCCGGATGCATTCCGTAGCAGAAGGCGGCAGAGATGCAATTCAGTTGATGGCTGGAGTAGTTCCAATGCTGATGGTTGCCGGGACACTGGAAGGATTTCTCTCGCCTTCGGGCGCGCCCGTTGCTGTGAAATTTGCGGTGGGGGTGACGCTGTTCAGCCTGCTGCTGTTCTGGTTGTTTTCGCAGCATGAAGCCGCCGGGCCTGAAGCAGCGCGCTAGAGCAGAGACTGTTCCTTCGCATCCAGATAGCGATTGAGCACGGCAGCGGTCAGGTTCTTTGGTTCGGTTTCGATCGTGAGCGCGCCCTGCTCTCGCAGTTGTGCCATCAGCAGAGCGCGGCGATGGACCAACTCCTGCGCGGCGGCGATATCGAACATCTGCCGTCGATCCTCGGGGCGCTGTCCGGCCAAGTTGACTAGGTCGGTCTGGCGCATGGTGACGAAGAGCATAAGGTGACGTCGCATCAGATGCATAGCGCCGTCGACAACCTCGGGGCGCATGGAGGTCTCGGCCATGTCGGTGATCCAGAGGACGAGGCTGCGACGGGGCTGCATGCGGTTAAGAGTGACAGTTGCGTGAAGGTGGTCAGCTTCTCCGTGCTCGCCACGGACTTGGGCAAGCGATTCCATCAGTTGACGGAGCTGCGGGGCGCCGCGCCCAAGTCCGACGCGCTGCTGGATCATGTTGCCGTAGGCGAGGAGCCCGACGCGGTCCCCAGAGGCAAGCGCAAGTTGCGAGAGAGCAAGTGCGGTGGTGGTGGCGTAATCAAGCTTGGTGTACTGCGAGGTGCGTGCCTGCATCAGGCGTCCTGCGTCCATCAGCAGCCAGACGGGCTGGCTCTTTTCCGTTTGATACTGGCGCGTAACGGGCGTGCCGCGACGCGCGGTTGCGGTCCAGCAGATGTCGCGGAGGTCGTCGCCCTCACGATAATCGCGTAGGCTCTCGAAGTCGCGGCCTAGTCCCCTCTGTTGCTGCAGACGCTGCTGCAGCTCAATCTGTTTGCTGCGAGTGAGGAAGAGCGACTGCTCCGAAGTGGTGCGAATCGTGGGATAGACGCGAACCTGCTGGCGGAGGTCAGCAAAGGCCCAGCGCTCCACCAGACCAAGGCTCGCGGTGCGATAACGGAGATAGACATAGCCGATATTGTGATCGCCACGCTCGCGGGGGATGAAGTGGTAACGCGCATTGGATTGACCGTTGGGGTAAAGATCGAGATTAATGGCGGGCGGAGATTCGACAAGCGCGACGGTAAGATCGTCAGTTGCAGTGCAGCGAAGGATCATGGCCCCTTGCTGCGTAAGCCGGATCTCTATTTCAGTTTCATTTGCAAGCGCGGGAGCATTTCTCCAGACGCGTTCGACGACGATCTTTCTCGGTGGCGGCAAGCGGCGTGCGTCGAGTATGACAGCGAGCAGCAGAACGAGGTCCCACGCGGACATGCCCCAGGCGATCTTCGGGATGAAGAAACCGGGCACAAGCCACAGTGTGCCCGCGAGGAAGAGTAGCAGTGTGCGGCGGGTCAGTCCGAAGCTCAGGCGACTCCGGTGGGCGGCGGGAGCAGAAACCGATGGCGGCGCGAGCGAGGCAGCGATCATCCCTTGGGCACCGCCACTGCGGCGAGGATGTCTGAGAGGATACGGTCCGCGTCGTAGCCTTCGAGCTCAGCCTCCGGTCGCACTATCATGCGATGACGCAGCACCGGAAGCGTTGCGTGCTTGACGTCGTCCGGGATGAGATAGTCGCGGTCCTCTAGCGCGGCATAGGCCTGCGCGACGAGCATAAGGCTCAGGGCAGCGCGCGGGCTTGCACCCAACGCGAGCGCGGGCCATTCGCGTGTGCGGCGGACCACCGCGAGGATATAGTCGTAGAGCGCAGGTTCGACGCCGACTGCGTGTACCTCACGCTGAGCGGCGGCCAACAACTTAGCGGCGACGGGAGCGATGGGAATCTCGTCGAGGCCACGCGGGTTGAAACCGTCGTGATGCCGCTGCAGGATAATCCGCTCGTCGTCGCTGGAGGGATAACCGACGCGAATCTTCAGCAGAAATCGGTCGAGCTGCGCTTCCGGTAGCGGATAAGTGCCTTCAGAGTCGATCGGGTTCTGCGTGGCGAAGACGGTGAAGAGATCGGGCAGGGCGTGGCGTGCGCCGTCGATGGTGACCTGCCGCTCTTCCATGCACTCGAGCAACGCGGCCTGGGTACGCGGCGGCATGCGGTTGATCTCGTCGACTAACAGGAAGTCTGTGAAGACAGGTCCGCGATGCAGGATGAATTCTTGTGTTTGCGCGCGCAGTATCGTCGTGCCGAGGATGTCGGCAGGCATCAGGTCCGGCGTCGCCTGCACGCGATGGAACTGCAGGCCAAGCAATCGACCTATCATTTTGACGAGCATCGTCTTAGCGATGCCAGGTACGCCTTCCACCAGAGCATGACCGCGGCACAACACGGTGATCAGCGCCTGATCGATCAGTTGATGTTGCCCCGCGATAACCTTGCCCAGTTCCGCGCGGCTATGCTCGAGAAGTCGCGCTGTCGCTTTCAAGGTTGCCTCAGTCGTTATGCTCTGTTCGTCCACTGGTCTCTTCTTTCTCGTTGTGATTTCCTTCGGCCTTGTTGCATCTCATCTTCGTACTGCCACAGCGACCGCACCAGTGACAGCGCGTGCCGCGGCGGAATAGGTTCTGCGGTATAAGCTGCCTCTTCGCAATCCTGGATATCCGACTGTAGATCGGGGCTGACGTGGCCCAGTCGCGCGTTGACCAGACTGACGATCTCCTGAGTTCTCTCAGTGGTACTGCTGTCGGTCCCTGGTGCGCCGGTGTGCCGTCCAAGCATCAAGCGGAAGCGGTCATAGGCGACTCTCACCGCGGTGTTGGTCGCACCGGTCTTGTCATAGAGGGCTCCTAAAGAGTGTACAAACTCGAGCTGCACATCGCGCGCGACGAATGGATCGGGCAGCAAGGGGCCGCTTCGCCGGCTATTGCTCAAGAGTAATAAGATCGCTACGAGTATCAGTTGCGCCCAAAGCAGATGTATAGGCGTCCCTTCCGCGTAGGACCAGAGACCGCGTGAGTCTTCGTGCAGGCTTTCGTCCCAGATAATGCGCGCGTTCTCACTGGAGCCGATGCTGTGGAGGAGCAATGAGAGGTTGCCATCACGGGCGATGCCAGCATTTTCGAGTGGCAGGGAATCGGCCCACCAGATAGCTGCGCCTCTGCCCGCCAGATAGCTGACGACGACGGCATTTCCGTGGCAGGTGTATTGCACACGCTGTTCGGGCAGGTCCATTTGCCAGAGCGCAGATGGACGGATACTGATTACACCGGAGTCTGCAATTGGATCGAAGCCCTCGGGCTGCGCCTTGCACTCACCCTGAATCGCCTGAGGATTCGGCGCCGCATGGCTGCGTGGTAGCAACGCCGCACCGGCGAGACCAGTAGTCAGAACACGGCCGCCGCGTTCGAGGATGGTTGCAATGGCCTGCTTGGCGTCAGCCGTACCTTCAAAGTTGGGCTCAGCGAGGATGAGAACAGTGTGCGCATCGCTCTCCGCAGCGAGTTGGTCGAGCGGACGCTCCCACCGCTCCAGGTGGTATCCGGATTGAGCAAGCGTGAGATAGGCAGCCTTTGCCCCGTGTGATTCGCTGGAGAAGCTGGAAGGAGTCTTGTCGTCGTCTTCTTCCTGCGGAGCAATCATCGCTACAACGAAAACGAGCACGGCGACCATGGCAAGACAAACGAATAAAAGACGGCGGTCGCGTCGATTGAGCGAGGCGAAGAGACGAGCAGGACGGTCGACGGCCAGTGCAGATGAGCTCATCGGGGCTTCAGCCTCTCCATTAGCGCACAGGCCTGACGGTACTGTTGCTCTTCTGCTGGGCGGTGGCCGTACCAGATGCGTTCAAAGGCTTGGGTCAGACGGCGCAGGTCCGGTTGATGAACATGGTCCTGATGCAGCAGAGCTAAGTACTCACGTGGTGTGCGGGCGCGGTCGGCAGGCCACAGGCCACGCGCTTCCAAGCGGCTGATGGCAGCCCAGTAGACATGGTGGACAGCTTCTCGCCAGCGATGTTCAACCGCGAAAGCTTCCGCCTCGTCCATCCAGCGCTGCCACTCGCGCGTGGAAGGGGCGGTGGCTTCTACCGGCTCGCCGGAGGCTACTACTCCCATCTGTTTGCGTGAGCGCAACACCACCCACCACAGCAGCAAAGCGCACGGAACTGTGACGCCTGCCCATATCAGCAGCCGGCTGAACCAGGGATTGCGTCCACCGTAAGCGGCGACGCTGCTGAGCCTCTCGAAGATCCATTGCCAGGCTGCCGCTTCTGCGCGCTGAACGAAGCTGGGCTGTTCTACTCTGGTGAACTCGCGCTGCGACAAAACGGTATCGAGGTTCTTGCGAACCTGATCGTTCGGTCGAAAAGGCGCGGGTGCGGGCTTGGCATCTTCGGCGAGGCGCTGTGCGGCAGATTGAAGGCGCGCAACATTTTCGTTAATGACCTGGTTCTTTGCTGCGGCGGTGTCGGTCTTTGCTTCGACCTCGGCAGCTGCGTCCTTCAGTGTCGATCGCAGCCAGCCGTAGTGCACCTCCCGAGAGCCGCTGGGCCCGGCGACTGCATCGTCGGGCCCGACCTGGCCCGGGTTGCAGGCAGTCGAGTTTTTTTGGGCGGAGCATGTGGCGACGATCTCCTGCAGCTTCTGCAGATGGGCGTGGTATTGTTCCCGTGTCACCTGCCGCAACTGCCCGGGATGAGATGTCTCAGTTTGCGTGTCCTGCGCGCGAACTGAACACGCGCAGCTGCAACAGAGCGCGGCCATCCCGGCGAGAGCGGCGAATGGTGTTCGCATACGGTTCTTCACCCCAGGCTTGATTCTGCCGGAGCGATGAGCACCGCATCTGGTATCTCGATAGGTGTCGCGCGATGCATCATCCACTCGATGTCAAAGCCTTCCTTGCGGATGCGCGCGTCATAGTAGAAAAGCGTAAGGCCAATCCCATAGATGGGCGTCGTCAACGTAGTGACAACGAAGCCCGTCACTAAGAGGTAGATGGTCATGAAAAGCGATACTTGACCGGGGTGCTCGGGATGCTTGATGGCTCCGACGATCATCGGGCTGGATGCGGCGGTGGAGATGACCAGGATCAGTGTGCCAGCCAGAAGAAACATGACAAAAATCTTCCCGCGCGAGCCATCGGAGAGAAAAATGCTGCGTTTGAGCGATGCGCGAATCCCGAGGTTCTCAAAGACACACGCTGCGTTAGCAAGTGAGTAGCGGAGCATCATCCATACCCCAAACGGAATAAGCAGGAACATGCTTAAACCAAATATCCCCGCGAAAACCACGGATGCAGCCGCTCCGCCCCGCGCAGGCAGGAATACCGCCAAGAGCGCGATTACGATGAACCCGGCCGTCACGACTCCCCATGCGCTCAGGAAGGCCACCACATAGAGCCATACATAACGAAACCAGTGGCCCCTGACCTCGCCGAGAGCCTGCGCGATACCGGTAGTGTGCCCCAGATAGAGGGCCGACACCGCCCAGTTGATGGCGGCCAGCACCACCGCGGTCGAAACGGTATACACAGCGAGGTTCACCAAGCTCAATCCTCCGCTGGATAATGCGAGCGACGCGGCTGAGACATGGTGCACCAAAAACCGTACCAGGCCAGTCTGGATCAGCTTCCACGCGAGATCCACACCAGCAGCAAGGGTGGCGATCCCCGCGAACATCAGAAAGTTACCGCGATACAGCTGAAAAGTTCGGTCGAGGATCTCGCCTAAGCTCAATGGTCGCAGTTCGGTATTCATTTGCACTCTTTCGTACAGTCTTCTTCGGGGTTGAATGAGAGTAACATGTCAGCCGCGCATGAGCGGGTGAGAATTTTTCAGCGATTTTTCGTATGCGATTCAAGAGAATGTGGTAGCCAGCACGAAGCATCTCGCCACGATAATCAGATACAACTTCCAGCAGGCGGGAGCCGAAGCCTTTCAAGAGTGTTGCATTTTGTGTCGCCAGTTTCGGGATATAGGGTCTTGAGTCCCAGAAATGGATTAGCTCATACGTTTTCCATCAGATCGAGCAAACCGTTTCGACAGACAACCTTAGTGAGTTTGTGAGCACCTTATAAGCCCATAGCCGAATATGGTTTCGGCACGAGTGACTTATAACCGCGCGCGAACCCGTGTCGGCTCACCGTTGCATTGGTTGCGTCAGTGGGTTTCTCCTCTCTAAGAGCTTAAAGACTGATGTCCGATTTACCGCTCTATCTAGACAAGTTTGAATGTCTATATAACTCCGCCTTCGAAATATCAGCGAGCACGACGAGAGCAGAATTACCCTTCGGTTTTGTTGGAGGCAGTATCATGAATATCGCTAAGTCTCTTTCATCTCCTTTCATCCTTCTAGCGCTGATCTTTTGCCTTTCGTCCTCCGCCTTTGCCCAGTTCGGCGCCAGTCTCTCCGGAACCGTGGCGGATTCGACTGGGGCCGTGGTACCGGGGGCCAGCATTGTCCTCCTCAACAGCGCAACGCAGCAAACCCGCACCGCTACCAGTTCGTCCAGCGGCGCGTACACCTTCGGAGAGTTGCCGCCCGGAACGTACGACCTTACGGCTACGGCCGCAACCTTCAAAAAAACCTCGCTCAGCGGTCTTGCCGTTGCGGCGGAGACACCGCGTAACGTCGACATTACGCTCACTACCGGTGGGGACTCGGAGACAGTAAACGTCAACGCCGATGCAGTACCAGTTCTTCAAACATCCGATGCGAGCATCGGCAGCACGATCGACAGCGAGGCCGTTCAGCGCCTGCCGTCGGTGGGGGCCAACCCCTACGAACTGCTTCGAACCGCACCCGGCGTAATCGGTGACGGCGCCCGGGCTGGCAATGGCAACGCCGTTTTTCTGCCAAATGGCAACGGCCCTGGCGGCTCCTCCCGCGGCATCTTCCAGACCGAGAACCAGACGCAGATCTCCGCCGACGGGCAGCGCGTTGCCGATAACACGTACTCCATCGATGGCGTGAGCGTGGATTCGCTTGATCACGGCGGCTCTGCGGTCGTTACCCCCAACCAGGAGGCTGTGGGACAGATCACCGTTCTTTCCACGTCGTATGACGCCGCTGATGGCCGTAACTCTGGCGCGCAGATCAAGGTGGTGACGAAGAGCGGCACCAACCAACTACACGGCTCGGCAATGTTCCTCTACGATGAGCCCGGCCTGAATGCTTACGCCAAATGGGGCGGCCCCGATGGGCAACTGCCACTGAGGACTCCGACCAAGCAACGCATCTACAGCGGCTCAATCGGAGGGCCCTTTCTGAAGAACAAGCTGTTCGGCTTCGCGTCATACTCAGGCTTCGGGCTTGGCGCCAACAACACGGTCTCGCAATATGTGGAGACGTCGCAATACCGCGCCCTCGTCACAGCACAGCGCCCCGGCAGCATCGCTAAAACTATTCTCAATTCGGCTGGAGTCACTCCGCGCATCCTCAACTTGCTTACGATCAACTGCTCTGCCTATGCCAACAATCAGAGTCTGTATGCGCCGGTGGGCGGCGTAACCCAGACCGCAAGTGGCGGCCCCTATTGCAATCCCATCGCCGGTGGAGTCGACATCGGTTCGCCCACGCCAGGGGGCGCCTCGCAGATTGGCAAATATACCCCCTCTGCTAACTCAAATATCGCCACCTTTGTCGGCGGTGGACTCGATGGAATTCCCGACGTCGACTATGCTCAGCTCTCCGTGCCCGGCCATTCGCATGGGAATCAGTACAACGGCCGGCTGGACTACTACGCCACCAAGCGGGATCAACTTGCCGGCAGCTTTTACATCACCAAGCTGGACAACTACGGCATCAGTGGCACCACCGATTCACGTCCCCAGGCTGACGTTCCCTTCAAGCCGCTAAACCTCGCAGCCACCATCATCTACATTCATACTTTCTCGCCTTCATGGCTCAACGACTTCCGCACCAACGGAACCCGTTTTGAAGATAACGGCATCGCGGATGGCGGCGGGATCGTCAACTTCGGCATTCCGTACATCAATATGCAGGGTCTTCCCTTCTCGAACAACATTCAATTCGGGGTGCAGCAAAACAGCACAACGCCCGCGCTGTTCGCCGAGAACACTTACGAGATCAACGATCAGGTTACTCACGTCTTCGGCGCACACACACTTCGCTTCGGCGGCTCGATTCGTTGGGAGCAGGACAATAACAACCTGGGAGGATTATCGCGTCCGGTCTATGCCATGCAAGGACCGTGGAACTTCGCCAATGACGCCCCAATCTATGAAGGCATCGTCGCCAACACTGCCACCGGCGCAGCGACCAATACCCAGCTTTATCTCCGCTCCAAGGATATCTCTGCATATATTCAGCAAGATTGGAAGGTGAGCCCAACCTTCACCTTCAACACCGGATTCCGCTATGAGGTTTACACACCTATAAGCAATAGGGGGAATAACATCCTGAAACCAGTTCTCGGTCCCTCGGGCTCTCAACTTTCAGGTATGAGCCTGGTTCCCACGAACGCTTTGTATAACTCCAACTACGCCCACTTCGCTCCGAAGATGGGCTTTGCGTGGGTACCTTCTTACTACGGAGGCAATGTTGTGCTCCGCGGAGGATTCGCTATTGCCTACAATCACCTGGATGCGGCGCTGTTCGATAATCAAGCTATCGACAACGCTATCGGCGCCGCAAACTACAGCCTTTGCTGTGGACAGGACACGTCCCCTTTCGCAGGCGGACTGATCTATTACGCCGTCGGCACCAGTAACGCGCCGAACAGCTTCCCAGCAAATAAAGCGCTTGCCACCGGCGTAAATAGCAAAGGATTCCCAAACAGCGGAGGGCAGATCGAACTCTATGGCACCGCAGGGACTATCAAGAACCCGTACAGCTATCTGTACTCGTTTGAGACACAGGTCCAGCTTCCATACAAGCTGGTGTCAACTGTCGGATACGCCGGCAGTCTCGGCCGTCACTATGCCCGCCTTGTCAATCAGAACTTCCTCTACAACAACACGAATTCGCCGACCTTTCAGGCCTTCTTCGCGCAGACCGACTCTGTGCAAACTTACAACGCGCTCAACGTGCGCGTCACCCGGCAACTAAACCATGGGTTCCTGATCGAAGGCAACTACACCTTTTCGAAGAGCCTCGACCAGGTCTCGAACGGTGACGGCGCAAACTCGAATGCAAACCAGACAGATCCGGCCGCCAACCAAACCGAGTTCGGTCCATCGGACTACGACACTCGCAACCGCGCGACGATCTCGGCGCTCTACACCTCGCCAACAGTCCACTCCTCGAACTTCCTTGTCAGAGCTCTTGCGAATGGATGGCAGGCCAACACTATCATTAGCGCGCACTCCGGCTTTCCCTACACCCCTGTCACCTATAATCTGGTCGCGAACATCATTCCCAACGCCGCTGTAGTCGGACCCACACGGCCGCTCGGCGTCATCGGCATTCCGGGTAACAGTTGCTCGAACTCAGCCTTCCAGACCGGTTCTAACTTTCCCAATCGCGGACCTTCCGGAACGGCCGGCGGTTCAAACTATTTCATCACGACGATGCCGGTACTGCCGCCCGGACAGAACTATGTCTACACGCCGGGAATCGGAAGGAACAGTTTCACCGGCCCCTGCTATAGAGATATCGACATTACCCTGGCGAAGCAGGTCGGATTCTCAGCGTTAGGTGAACACGCCTTCCTTCGCTTCCAGGCGAATTTCTTCAACGCTTTCAACCTGCTCAACCTCAGTCCAATTACGAATGGCAACGCGAGCCCCGCAGCCAATATTCAGAATGCGGATTTTGGCAAGGCGACTGGCGCGGACGCCGGCAGACAGATCGAATTTCTTGTTAGGCTGAACTTCTGAGATCACACTACACGCGACGTGGTGAGGCCTGACTGCACTTCACCTCCTCTCGCGCACACTGAAGAAGACGGAAGATTAGCGATGATACCGACAAAACGTCGCATTCTTATCGCAGGGATTTTACTCCTGCTCTTCGCCCCATCACTTCCGGCGCAACTGTCCCCTGTCATGGTGACGATTGACACCCACGACCCCGGCACGCCGTTCCCACATTTCTGGGAACAGACGTTCGGCTCCGGTCGCGCCATCCTCTCTCTGCGCGAGAGCTATCGCAATGACCTGAGGACCGTTAAGAAGGCCACCAACTTTGAGTCAATCCGTTTCCACGGCATTCTTATGGACGATGTCGGTCTCTACGACCCCGATCGCCGCGTCCAGAATCCCGGCCTTGCGGCGCAACCTGCTAGCGACCCGTCGCTCTACAACTTTTCTTATGTCGATCAGATCTACGATGGACTGCTTGCCAACGGTGTCCGGCCCTTCGTCGAACTCAGCTTCATGCCAAAGAAGCTCGCCTCCGACCCTTCCGCGCTGCATGCCTTCTGGTATATGCAGAACGTCTCACCGCCGAAAGACTACGCAATCTGGGACGCGATGATCGTCGCATTCACACAGCACGTGGTCGACCGCTATGGCATCGATGAAGTCGCGCACTGGTACTTCGAAGTATGGAATGAGCCGAACATCGATTTCTGGGTCGGCAATCCCAAGCAGGCCACCTACTTCGAGCTCTACAACCACACTGCTCGCGCTATCAAGAAGGTCAGCCCGCGAATTCGTGTCGGAGGTCCATCGACTGCGCAAGCCGCGTGGGTCACGCCTTTTCTCGAACACTGCAAGCAGAACGATGTTCCCGTCGACTTCGTCGCCACCCATGTCTATGCCAATGACACTGCAAAAGATGTCTTCGGCACTTCGGAGCAGATATCTCGCGATCAGATGGTCTGCCGTTCAGTAAAAAAAGTACATGATGAGATCGGCGCATCGGCCTTTCCGCAGATGCCGCTCATCTTCAGCGAGTACAACGCCAGCTACGCGAACGAGCCTGACGTCACCGACAGCGTCTACATGGGTCCGTGGATCGCGACCACCATCAGCCAATGCGATGGACTTACGGAGGCCATGAGCTACTGGTCCTTCTCCGATGTTTTTGAGGAGCAGGGTGTCGTCCGGACGCCCTTTTACGGTGGCTTCGGTCTCCTGGCTGAAGACAGCATTCCCAAGCCCGCACTCAACGCCTTCGCGATGCTGCATGAACTGGGAGACTATCGCCTGAAGCTAGACTCGGATTCCGTCCTCGCGACCCGGCGCAGTGACGGCGTAGTCTCCGTTGCACTCTGGAACTATGCGCCCCCTTACGGCACTGGCGCGAAGTACACGCCACCGCCCGCGGATCCAGGCCCTGCGAAGACTTTTACCGTCACGTTCCAGGGAGTGCCTGCCTCCTCTGTCGCGCAGGTACTGCGCCTGGACGCTACTCATGGCAACGTCATCCAGAGCTATGATGCGATGGGCCGACCCGCCACTCCAACCCGCGAGCAGATAGCCGCGCTACGATTGGCCGGGCGACCTTCACCACCTGAGCGAATCGCCCTCAAGGGAGGCAAGCTAACCATCAGCATTCCGCCGCAGGGTCTGGTCGTTATCATCGTAGGCAAGAGCCGTGAAGCGATACGATGAGCATGCGATGAATCCCTCAGGGCCGCACATAATCTCGAGGCGCAGCGCGGCAGCACTCTTGGCGGGCGCACTCCTCTCTTCCTCGAGTACGCTCTCTTTCGCAAGTCCGCAGGCCCGCACGCGACAGAAAACCGGAGCACAAGACAAGACCGAACTCACTCCGCTCGACGTCGCCTTTCTGGACGAGATGCAGCGCGCAGGCTCCCTCTTCTTCTCCGAACAGGCTGACCCCGCTACCGGCCAGGTTCTCGATCGAGCCATCAACCGCACCGCCACGGGTGCCCTCGACCTTCGCACGCTATCGAGCGTGGCCGCCACGGGCTTTGGCCTCACCGCGCTCTGCATCGCCGATAAGCGTTCATGGCTGGCGCCCGGAGTCGCCGCTGAACAGGTACTTACTACGCTGCAGTTTCACCTCAAGATGCCGCATCAACACGGCTTCTTCTATCACTTCAATAACGTCCACACCGGCCAGCCTGTCGGAAATACCGAGGTTTCATCCATCGATACAGCCATCTTGCTCTGCGGTGTGCTTACGTGCAGGGCGTACTTCAAAGACGCAAAGATAAGTGACTTGGCCACGCAGCTCTATAACCGCGTCGACTGGCCATGGATGCTCAATGGCGGAGATACATTCTCCATGGGCTGGCATCCATCAACCGGTTTCATTTCCAACCGCTGGGACCACTACTGCGAGCTGATGATGATCTATCTGCTCGCGATTGGCTCTCCAACCCACCCTGTGCCAGCCTCTACGTGGGGCAATTTCACGCGTCCCCACATGCGCTACGCCGGCTTCGACTACATCAGCGGACACGACCCGTTGTTCGTCCACCAGTACTCCCACGCCTGGTTCGACTTCGCTCACAAACGAGACGCCTACGCCGACTACTTCACGAACTCTATTCTCGCTACTCGCGCGCACAAGGCCTTCTGCCTAAGCCTCAAGCGTGGCTATACCGACGATTACTGGGGCATTACCGCTTCGGATTGGCAACATGGCTATACCGCCTGGGGGGGGCCACCGTTGATGGGTCCAGTTGATGGCTCAGTGGTTCCCTGTGCCACGGCCGGCTCACTTCCATTTCTGCCTATCGACTGCATCCGTGTTCTTCGTTCTCTTAAGGCCCGATACGGTAGAGACGCCTGGGGCCGATATGGCTTCTGCGACGCCTTCCACCCAAGCCAGTTTTGGTATGACCCTGATGTGCTGGGAATCGATCTCGGCATAGGAGTGCTGATGGCAGAAAATCTCCGCACCGGTTTCGTTTGGCAGACTTTCATGCAGAATCCAGAACCGCACGCGGCCATGGAATCCTGCGGCTTTCATACTGTCAGTCGCTAAAATAGCGATTTATAGACGCTGGCGGGGATACCCCCTCCCCCGTCATATTTGCGCAAAGTATTCAAAGTAAATACTTTAGATCCGGACTTCAATCGGCGCAGACGAAAAAAGTCTCATAAAGTGGGGCTGGCGGCTGCAAAGTATTCATAAATTTAGGTTTATGAATTTGGCCTGGGGCTGAGTTGTCAAAGACTGCGGTGGTGCTGAGCCGCCTGGGCGGTGGTTCTTGCGTGCCCTTCTATTATAGCGCGTGGCGCGAAACTAAACCCATCTGCATGTCATTGATTTACTGCGGTTTAGGTGTTTTTTATTGACATGATAACTTCCAAAACCACTTTAGGCTATTGTCAGACCTAGCGAACCCATCTTCGGGAGTATCCGCAGCTCTGGTTTTACCGGTCAGAAGGTCAGCTTCAACTCGACCTGCACCTGACGCGGCAGGTTGGCTTGCGACGTTATTGTTGAGAAGGCTGTGCTGGTAGGCGTGAGGTTCGGCGCGCCAAAGTTCGGGTGGTTGAGGAAATTGAAGAAATCGCCGCGCAGTTGTGCGTGGAACCTCTCGGTAATGTTGGTCGCTTTGGATATAGAAAGGTCCAATGAGTTGATGCCGTCCGTACGCGCATTGCTGACCTGGGTGGGGAGGGTGCGGATGTTATCGCCGGTGACCGGCTGGTCCGCGGAGTTGATGTCAAACTGGGTCGTATCGAAGGCCCCTTTGACGTTGTGAGGGTTCACCTTCAGCTTATTAAAGCTATATCCGGTATAGATGATGTTTCCCCACGCAAGCGGCGCGCCGTCGGGCTGGTAGGTATAGATGCTGGTGAGATCCCATCCGCTGATGAGACGGTTCACAACCGGGCCCTGCGGATTGAAATGCCGTCCCTCACCGAATGGAAGCTCCCAGGTCCCGCTTATGACAAAGCGTTGCGGACGGTCATCCGGGCTAATGCGTCTTTCCAGGTTGGCATCCTGCGGGTTGAGGTAGTCTAGCCTGTCGAGCTTCTTGGACCAGGTGTAGTTGGCCATGAACCGGACACCATGCGATAGGCGCTTCTCCATACGGACCACCATCGACTCATACGTGGAACTCCCATTAGGATTGTTCGACAGAGTCACACCGGTGTACTGCGGATATTGCAGGAGAAGCTGTTGCTGCGACACTGTCGTCGCAGTATTGAGTGACGACCCCGGCACCAGACCGATGAACGGATTGGCGACAGAGGCGTTCAGGAAATTGATGACTGTGTTGTTGCGCACCTGGCCGACAGGCAGATAGGAGGCAGGGACGTAACTCAGGTTCTTGCTGACCGACAGATGGTTCAGATGCGCACCGAGGTACCCGATTTCAAAAAGGACATTGCCGGGCAGGTTCTGCTGAATGTCCGCAGTCCAGCGGATGGCATAGTCATTCAGCAGCTTGTTGGGAAAGAAGCTGACCGTTTGTCCTAGATTCGTGGACAGACCGAGGGAATTGCCGGTTGGCTGCGTCAACCCGGCGGGAAATGGGTTCGTGAGGGTGGCGCTGGGCGACAGATAATTGTTGGTCGTGGACACCATCTGCGTTTGCTGGCTGTAACCGGGTGCTATGGCAACATGCAATCCGGTCGAGTCGTTGAAGATGCCCACTCCGCCTCGTACGGAGGTGTTGGGGTGAGCTAGCCAGGCAAAACCTACCCGAGGGCTGAAGTTGTCGGCTTTGGTTTGATAGAAGTTCCGGTTGTTGGGGGTCGCATAGACAAGACCGCCCATAAGAGTAGGGAACGTAAGTCCGGGAACAGGGTGCGCCGCGTAGGCGGCCTGGGCCGCAGCGTTGATGGGACTGACGGTCGTAGAAGCGAACGCATTTACGGCCTTGTTGTGGCTTTCCACGCTCGGCAGGTCATGCTCATAGCGCAGACCCAGGTTCAACGTGAGTTTGGGGGAGACGCGGTAGTTGTCCTGGGCGAAGAACGCGAAGTATTTTGCACTGGTGGTCGTGTTGTAGTTGATATCGAGGGTCCCGGTAGCAGGCAGGCCCATCTCCAGGGCAGCTAATTCCTGGCCAATCGGGGCGGCCCCGGAGGTGCTATTGGGCCCATTGGTCCAAGACCCAAATACATAAGATCCGGTTGGGTTACCGTAAGAAAGATTCCACTCTTTCAGCATTCGCAGATCGGTGCCGAACTCAAAGCTGTGTTTTCCCACGACATGGCTGACCATGGAAAAGATCTGCCAGCTGTCAAAGGGTAGGTATTGACCGCCGCCATAACCGAAGCCGACGTAACCGGGAACACTGGTGACCGGGAACGCCGGTCTCGCAACCTCGCTCTGAAGAGCGGCCGGGAAGCCTAATGTGGTGAGAGGGACGCTTGGATTGAGAGGACGGGACGTTATCAAACGGGTCCAATTCATGCGGTTGTTCCACACCGTCGTGGGGGAGAAGACATGGACATCGTCCACCGTTGAGCCCCAGTTGGGCGAGATGAGAGTGCTGCCGGTTGCGACGTTGTTGAACACATTTCCGGAGGTGTGAAACCGGTCATTATGGCGGAAGTCGTAAAACAGTTTGTTGCGGTTGGTGATAACTACGTCGATGCGACCGAATTCGCTGTCGAAGCGGTCCGTGTTGTTGCCGGGGTAGTAGTAGTTGTTTGTGCCATTGGACGACCCCGGAAGGTTCGGCGCATTATAGTAGCTCAACAGATTCGTGCCGACGCTATTCAGATATGACGGCGGAATCACATTGGCCTTGCCCAGGTAAGAGATGGGTGTGCGTACGATCTTGCCGGCCGATAGGACGCCACTGTATGGATCGTAGATCGTATAGTTCGACCCGAGCGACAGAAGGGCAGAGAAGTCGCCCGTCTTTTCAGCAGCGGTAGGGGTGGTGGTGATGGTAGGGACGGGCGAGTTGTCGTTGATCCCCTCGAAGGCGACAAAGAAAAACGCCTTGTTGCGGCCGTCCCAAAGCTTGGGGACGATAATCGGGCCGCCGAAGCTCCCGCCATATTGGTTGTAGCGTGTCACCGACTTCTTCTGCCCGGTGGACTTGGTGAACCATGGAGTATCGTTCAGCGCCGACCACTGCCCGTACTCGTAGAGAGAGCCGTGGTATTGATTGGTGCCAGACTTTGTAACCTGGTTCACCGTACCGCCGGCGGTGTGGCCATACGCGGCATCCGCCTGGAAGATCTCCACCTTCACCTGTTGCGTCGCATCCAGCGGTGGACTGAAGGCAATGGTGCTGTCGGCCTGGGCGTCTGGAGCACCGTCCATCAGCAGTTCGTTCGCCTTGGAAGAAGCGCCCCCGATCGCCATTCCGGACGGGCCACTGTTGTCATAGGGGTGGAAGAACTGCGGATTATTAGTGAAGACCACCCCCGCAGTCAACTGCGCGAGGACCATCGGTGTATTTCCATCCACCGGAATATGCTGGATATCTTCGGTGTTCAATGTCTGGCCGTTGGAGGCCGAGACCGTCTCCAGCAACGAGTCGCCCGCCTCAACCGTGACGGTCTCTGACTGTTGCCCGAGTTGAAGCTGCGTGTCCACGCTAACGCGTTCGTTCGCACCCACAATCACGCCGTCGCGAACATAGCTCTTGAAGCCGGCGTTGCTCACGGTCACACGATATGTCCCCGGCGCAAGAAATGGGATCGTATACTCGCCGGACTTGTTCGATACGGCGCTGGAGTTGGCCCCGGTCGCCTCTTCAGTCGCGACGACCCGCGCGCCCGCTACGACCGCTCCGGTTGGATCGGTGATTATTCCGGTAATGGTGCCTCTCGATATCTGGGCATGGGCCAACGCTGCGAAACCGAATATCAGCAGAATGCAGATGTAAAGTGTTCTCATTTTCCTCATTGTGGCCTCTCCTCGTTGGCAAAAACTTTAGGCGAAAGCGCGGACCCTGGGATGCCGGGTTGAGCTTCAATGTTGCAGATACGGAGGGTGCAAACGCTGAGAAACACGTTGCCGGCCAGATTGCGCCATCCCTCCGAAAAGGCAACAAAAACATATGCCGGGGACTGATATCGAATCGGGGGGAAAATAATTAAGCCACTGCACGCTTGTCAAGATGTAATTTCGAAAACGTGCCTATAACTTTCATAATTTGGTCTTATGTATCGCAAACTACAGGTCAGTTCACCTCGAAAATATTGGCCGACTTCGCAGCTGGAAATACAGGTCCGCGACGATACGAACCAGGCGCGACCCGGGTCACAGTAGATCAATTCAAGTTATTGAAATAATTATCGTTATAGAGGCTTTACCCCTCGACAGCCGACTGCGCGGGCGACAGGGAAATCAGGACCATCGTGGAGAACTCAATCGCGACAGAGGAACGGCCGAGAATGTCAGCATCTAGATGTTCTGGCTCTATTTCCGTCAGCTCCCGAAGCTTCAAGCACGGACTAAAGGTCGGAACTGAGAATAGGCAAACATTCTGATTGTAGGCTTCTTACAAATGCGAGCCAGCATGCATCGATAGACTCTCGTCGCTAAGACCGATAAATCTGACAAAAAAAGCAATTCCGGAAGTTGAGTGTCTGTCGGTGATATGAGGGTATTGGCTCAATGAGTGACTCGGTGATTTTCGACAATTAGGACCTGAATATCGGCAATGGAAGTCCACATTCCATAAGCGCCTGAACCGGAAGTGACGGCGCGGCTGGCAGGACCGCCGGTGTGGATTTCGCCCGACTCACAAGTAGGTGGCCCGCGGCTTAGTCTGTGCTATACAATGCGATGCGAACGGGCGGGAAGGGCACAGCCTTCAAATCCCTCCGCCATGGAGGGGGCTTGTGTCATCTCCCGATGTAGTGTGGAAAGACGGCAAGTTCGGCCGAACTTCGCGGCGCGATGCCTGGTGGCTTTCTCCGGCGGCAATCTTCCTGGGCTTCGGCGCGTTTCTGGTCTATGCCAACTGGGCGGCGTTCCAGAACAGTCATTACACCTACGGACCATATATCTCACCGTTCTATTCACCTGAGCTTTTCGGCAGTTCTCCGCACGCGCTGTTTGGCCCGAAACCCAGTTGGTATCCGGGCTTTCTACCCTTCTCTCCAGCTTTATTCATTCTCTGGATACCCGGTCTGTTCCGCTTCACCTGTTACTACTACCGCGGCGCGTATTACAAGTCGTTCTGGGCCGATCCTCCCGCCTGCGCGGTGAGCGAGCCTCGCAAGAGTTATCTCGGCGAACGAACCTTTCCGCTTATTCTGCAGAATTTTCATCGCTACTTTCTCAGGCTCTCGTACATTGTCTGGGGCTTTCTGGTCTACGACGCGTTGAGGTCGTTCTTTTTTTCGGATGGATTTGGAATCGGGATTGGAAGCCTCGTTCTCGTGGTGAACGTTGTGCTTCTCGGCGGATATGTATTCGGGTGTCATGCATTCCGGCACATGATCGGCGGGACATTCGACAGCATCTCGGCTCATCCTGTGCGGCACAAACTCTACGATTGCGTGAGTTGCCTGAACGCGGGACACAAGAAATGGGCCTGGGCGAGTCTCCTTTGGGTTGGATTCTCCGATCTCTACGTCCGCCTTTGTTCAATCGGCGTCTGGCATGATTGGAGAATTCTCTGATGCCGGAGTTCCAACGGTTCTCATACGATGTACTGGTGATTGGAGCAGGCGGAGCAGGCCTGCGCGCAGCTATCGAAGCCGGGGCCGCCGGTGCAAAGGTGGGAGTGGTGTGCAAATCACTGCTTGGCAAAGCGCACACGGTGATGGCCGAAGGAGGCATTGCCGCGGCGCTGGCCAATGTCGACGATCGCGATAACTGGCGGGTCCACTTCGCCGATACGATGCGTGGTGGTCAGTATCTCAACAACTGGCGCATGGCCGAGCTCCACGCCAGGGAAGCGCCGCAAAGCGTCCGCGAGCTCGAGGCGTGGGGAGCGCTTTTCGATCGCACAACAGACGGCAAGATACTGCAACGAAACTTCGGCGGACACAGGTATCCCCGGCTCGCCCACGTCGGCGACCGCACTGGGCTGGAGATGATACGCACACTCCAGGATCACGGCATTCACACGGGAATGGAAGTCCACATGGAGTGCACGGTGCTCAGCCTGCTGCTGGACGGAAACCGAATCGCGGGAGCTTGTGGATACGACCGGGAGAAGGGCCGGTTCCAGCTGTGGGAAGCGAAGGCAGTGGTGTTGGCCACTGGCGGTATCGGGCGGGCCTATAAGATAACCAGCAACAGTTGGGAATATACCGGCGACGGCCTCGCATTGGCATATCGCGCCGGAGCCGAACTCCAGGACATGGAATTTGTTCAGTTTCACCCGACCGGTATGGTCTGGCCGATTAGTGTCCGCGGTATCCTCGTAACCGAAGGTGTGCGCGGTGAAGGCGGCGTCTTGCGCAACAGCGAGGGTCGCAGGTTCATGTTCGATGACATCCCTGACCTCTACAAAGACCAGACTGCAGATTCTGAAGAAGAGGGCTGGCGGTATACGCAGGGCGATAAGAATGCTCGGCGTCCACCCGAATTGCTCACCAGGGACCACGTGGCGCGGTGCATCAATCGCGAAGTCAAGGCAGGCCGAGGCTCGCCGCACGGTGGCGTCTTTCTCGATATCTCCTGGATCAAGGAGCGCATGCCGAAATCAGCCGATCATATTAAGCGCAAGCTTCCCAGTATGTACCACCAGTTCAAACAACTGGCCGATCTGGACATCACGAAAGAGCCTATGGAGGTCGGGCCCACAACTCACTACATGATGGGTGGAATCCGCGTCGATGGCGATTCGCAGATGTCCGCCGTGCCCGGGCTCTTCGCAGCCGGGGAAGTAGCAGCAGGATTGCACGGCGCGAATCGGCTGGGCGGAAACTCCCTGTCCGATCTCGTTGTATTCGGAAAGCGCGCAGGGCGCTTTGCCGCTGAATTCGCCAATGCCAACGGTCCAGTGATAATCGACGAGACGGAGCTTCAAGCCACGGCAACAGCGGCCCTCGCTGCCTTCGACCGCGGCCCCGCCGGCGAGAACCCATATCAGATTCAATATGATCTTCAGGAAACGATGCAGGACCTCGTCGGGATCGTGCGGGTCGAGAGCGAAATGCAACAGGCCCTCGACGCGATCGAGCAATTACGAGTGCGCGCAGAACGGGCAGGTATAAACGGGAACCGCGAGTACAACAATGGCTGGCACACAACGATCGATATCGGGAATATGGTGATCGTGTCGGAAGCAGTTACCCGCGCGGCACTGCTGCGAAAGGAGAGCCGTGGCGCGCAGTTCCGCGAAGACTTCCCAGGCAAGGATTCCGAGTGGGGAAAGTACAACATCGTTATCAGGCGTGGCGCAGACGGTGAAATGCAAGTCGAGAGGCGAGCGCTTACACCGATGCCGGATGAGTTGAAGGCAATAGTTGAGGAGATGAAATAGCGGGGAGACAAAATAAATGGCCACACCAGCGACATTTCGCATCTGGCGCGGAGATCCTGCGGGAGGCGCATTCCAGGATTACACGACACCCGTTGAAGAAGGCATGGTCGTCCTAGACGCCGTGCACCGCATCCAGGCGCAGCAAGCGCCCGACCTGGCGGTGAGGTGGAACTGCAAGGCGGGCAAGTGTGGATCGTGTTCTGCCGAAATCAACGGCATGCCCAAACTCATGTGCATGAGCCGGCTAAGCGACCTCAACCTGAACACGCCAGTGATCCTGGAGCCAATGCATGCGTTTCCGGTCATACGCGATCTGGTCACGGATGTTTCCTGGAATTACAGGGCCAAGAAAACGATCAAGCAATTCAAGCCCCGCCCACCCGACGCGGCCGATGGCACATGGCGCATCCAGCAGGCCGACGTCGAGCGCGTGCAGGAGTTTCGTAAGTGCATCGAGTGTTTTCTCTGCCAGGACGTGTGCCACGTTCTGCGGGAACACCATAAGTACGATGAATTTATCGGTCCGCGTCTGCTCGTGTATGTTGCTGCACTCGAAATGCATCCGCTCGATACCGAAGACCGGGTCAGCGATCTGAGGTACAAGCACAACATCGGTTACTGCAACATCACGACTTGTTGCCGGCAGGTCTGCCCCGAGTCGATCACGATTACAGAGAATGCGATTATCCCGCTCAAAGAGCGCGTAGTGGACCGTTACTTCGATCCTCTGAAACGGCTGTTCCGCATCCTCTGACTGAAGGTGGTGTCTCCTAATATCACGGAGGTCTGCTATCTTGGCGGGGCATCCTGGGCATCGAAGGATGCATATTCTTTTTCCAATGCACCCCATTCATAGGCTGGATTTTGAAGCAGCCGCACGCATCGATTCCAGCGAAGGATGGCATCGTCGTTTCCGGCCGGACGAATCTTCTCGGCCTCCGCGAAAGAGCCCAAAGCCAGATCGAAAAGCGCTAACAGTGAACGAGGGAGTTGTCCGGCGTTGAGTTGCGCCTTCGCGCGTCGCTCATAGAAAATCCCGGTGTAGTAAAGCCTCTCGTACGGATCGTCGAGCTGTTTGAATATCTCTTCGGTCTCCCGGCAACGATCCGCCTCACGGCCGGCGAACTGATCCGTAAGGGCGAGCCCAAGCAACCGCAATGCGAGCTGATGCTGGGGTTCGATTGCGAGAATATCGCGGCAGATCGACTCTGCCTCTTCCGGTTCGCTGAGCGAGCGATAGAGTTCCGCCTTCGCGATGGCCTCGGCGATCCCGGCTGTCGAAATGCGCTTAACCTGATATTCCATGGCCCTCTACCTCCACGTCTCCTTGCCATCGTAAACTCTTGCGAACCAGGGGCGCCGCCCTTCTTGACCACGACATTATGCTTCTTTCCCCAACCATAGTCCAGAATTGATTCGAGAATGCAGTTACGCCTGCCAAAGACCTGTTGCAGGATTTCGCAACGATCGCGGGCGGCTACGGGTGGGATGAGAGTTTACCGGGCCGCGCAGCAACGATCGTGTGGTCTGCCGGGTATTCGCGAAGGCGAAACAAAGAAAGCAATTGACTTGTCGACACACGAGCGACTGTTTCCCGAAAAAGTTGCATTCTGCTCTTGACAAGTCTTGAAATCAAAGATTACTCTTCGCGGCGTTCTCATTTCCATTGCAAAGAAAACCTGAAAGTCATGAATTACGGCATTTATTGCGGCAGTCCTGAGAGATTCTCCTGGCATCTGTAAATTTATTTGCTATGTCGAATAAAAGCAGATCAAGATTGTGAAGATAGTTGCCCTGTTTCAGCGAGGAGCCATTATTCAACAATCCTTTCGATTACAGGAGAAATATGAGAATCAACTTTCCTCCACTTATATGGGTAGCGTCAGCGCTGCTTTTAGCTCTTGGATATTCAACCGGGGCCGTCGAGGCCCAAACCACTCCCAACTGTCAGGCCGCTCCGTACAACGTCCCTGCCGGTCTACCAACTTCCGCGACCACGGCCGTGCAGGACCAGGCGCACATGATGTGCATCCAAGGGCTGCAATTTCCAACAGCGGCCTCAAATCCTCCGCTGTCCGCAACGCGCTTCGGGGATCCGTATGCGCCGGTCAATATCTGGCCCGGCACGATCACCAGCGCTTCAACTGTTGAGACCAGCAACTGGACCGACGCGCTCGGACACACGGTTGTGCGCTGGGGCTGGGGTGGATGGACCACCTACGATGACAGCCAGAGCGGCGGCCAAGCCAGTGTCCTGTGCGGCGCTACAAGCGAAACACCCCCTTACCCACCGGGTTGCACCAAGGCATTGGAACAGGGGACGGCTACTGGTGGCTCAATGAGCGGCTTCGGCGATTACGGTCTTGCGGATCAGACGTCGGGGGGACAACCCATCGTCGGTGCTCGCCCCTATCCGACCGGAAGCGCGCTGGTTGGCTTGAATGGCAACACGGTCTGCACCTCCCCAGGATGCCTCGCCGCAGGCCACTACACGCCGATCGACATCTTCACGATGAAGGATGGCGTAACGAAGATAACTTCGGCGAAGGACTGGTGGCTGAAGCGCCGCCCAGAATTGTTCGACCTGGTGCAGAGTGAGATGTACGGATACAAAATCCCTGATGCCGTGGCTCCGGCTATCACCTGGACAATCAGCGCGGTGACGACAGGAACCCAGGCTGGCATGATCAGCTGCGTAACCCCGGTTCCCCAGACCACGCCTGCGATCTGCAGTACAGGCGTTGTTGCTGACGGCAATACCTATGGCTACAACGCTGTTACGTATACCGGGACGGTTTCTACTGCCAATTATCCGTCGGTGAGAAACACGCCAATCATCACCCTGTCATGCAGGTTTCCTTCTACTGCGACTGGCCCGGTTCCGACGTTCATCACTATTTCTGAGTCGAGTACGGATTTCCAGTACACCGCACCGCTGGGTTTTGGCGTCTGCGGCTATTCGAACACCACGCTGCAGGCGGACAGCGGCGGGGCTGCCACCTCGAGCTATGTCAGCGGCATCATCAACCAGGGCAACTACAGAGCGCCAACCGATGCCGGAACTCTTCAGATCTGGGCGTGGGGCGTGAGCCAATCCATCAATGAACTCGCGGCCGATCCCAATCAATTTGCCAATGCGGACAAGATCGCGGTTGAAGGGCACTCGCGTGACGGCAAGGCAACTCTAGTTACCGCTGCGATGGACGACCGTGTCGTTGCCGCTCTGCCGAGCTGCGGTGGGGCCGGCGGAACTTCGCCGATTCGCCGTCACTACGGCGAGAGCATCGAGTCGATTGTAGGCAACGGCGAGTACTACTGGATGGACGGCAACCTGATGAACTATGCGGGCGCGGCTTGCCAGACCAACCCCAATGTGGGTGCTCCGGGCTGCACACCGGCCTACTTCCCGCGCAAGGTGGAGGAGCTCGATGTTGACGCTCCGGAGGTGCTATCGCTCATCGCTCCGCGTGCGGTCATGACCAACGGTGGTACCGATACACCGGCTGGCAATGGCGATGCGTGGCAGGACCCTCGCGGTATGTATCTTATCGGTGCGATCGCCGGCCCCGTATGGGAGCTCCTCGGCTGGCCCGGGCAGGTGATCCCGGCGGACACGGTCTTTACCAGCAACCCGACTTCGCTCCTCAATGGTGAGTCGATCGGCGGAACGCCGCCTTTCAACGTCTCCTTCACTGCCGGCACTGTCGCCTGGAGACGTCACTCGCAGGGCCATACGGATCAACCGGAATGGCCGGTGTTCGTGACGTTCGCTTCGAAGTATTTGAACGATGTGCGTCCCGTCATCGCTCCTGGACAGGTATTCACATTGCCTGCATCGGGATCTACGGCAGTCGGCGAAGTCGCTGGAACCAACGGCGGCGGCGGCCAGATTACCAACTGGCAGATCAAGGGCGGTACGGGCGCGTATGGATTCGATATCGATTCTGATACTGGCAACATTTCGATTGCGGATAGAACGCAGTTGAACGGTGCATCGTCCTACACCCTCGTGCTGATGGCGAGTGACGGCATTCTGCCGGCGCACGACACCACCGTCACCATCAACGCTCCTGCCGCGGTCAATGGAACAGTTCAGTTGATCACGACAACTAACTTGGCCCTCCAGACGGACGGAAGCTATCTCGGCACCGTAACCGTGACCAACAACGGCACGGGCACTGCTAATAATGTTGTGCTGACTAGCGCGGTGCTTGGCAGCGGGAGTGGTACTCCGGGCACGCAGCCGTTGATCAGCATCCCACCGAATGGTGGCATCGCTGTCGCAACGGTGGCATTTCCGGCCAGCGCCGGCGCACCGGGCGCAATGGTCGTGGAGAGGTTGTCTGGCACCTACACTGGCGGAACCTTTGGCGGCTCATTCCGCGCAACCCTGCCCTAACTTACAGCTAGTAACCATAACCAACAAAAGAAGTATGGAGGAAATGATGAAACTCAAAATGACACTAGCTGTAGCGGCGCTGCTGACCATGGGTTTATCGTCGGCAGCAACGTACGCCGACACCATCACTTTTACCCTGACCGATCCGACTGGGTATGTTGTGTACACAGGAGGGAGCCTGACGTTCGACGCTACAGTATCCGCTCCGGTCAGCAACGGCGCCCCGGTGTTTTTGAATGGAGACAGCTTCAACGTCACCGCTCCGATCACCTTGGACGACAGCGACTTCTTCAACGATTTTCCGCTGTCTCTGGCGCCGGGGACCAGCTTTACCGGTGACCTATTTGTGCTGACAGTGCCTCCGAACTCGCCGTTCGGGACGTTCCTGGGCACGTTCACGCTGGAGGGCGGACCCAACGGCGGCTCCAGCAGTACGTTGGGCACGGTCAGCTTCGACCTGATCACTACTCCCGAGCCGTCAAGCATTGTGCTGTCGCTGACCGGCATGGTCGGACTTGCCTGGGCCGGATTCAAAAGAAACCTCCGCAACTGGAAAGGTTAGCGGCTCGGAACGACGAAGCAGTGTTCGAAGGTGAAGCGTGGCTGGCGCCGCGCTTCACCCGCAGCATGCAGCCCCCGTATACGGACCAGATGCTGGCGCAGAGACCGCCAACATGCCGGGGATATTACATGAAAAATCGCATTAGGCTTTCCGCGGCTCTGCTCTCGATCGTAGGGGTGGTGGCCGCTTGTTTCGGCATTTACTCAAAAGACCGTGTGGAGGCGGCGACCCGTCTACAGGAACCCGAGAAATTTGCCGCGGCCTCTCAGCATCCGGCAGTTAACACCAGCGCCCAACCCGCCTCGGCTGAGCCCGAGAGCCTGTATGGTCCCAGCTTCGCTTACCTCGCGTGGAATCTCTTCCTGCAAGCCATGGCGCCGGCTAACGGCTCCTTGACCCTTGAGACCTGGACAGAGCAATGTGAACTGAATCCCAATATGATTGGCTGCCCCAGCGCGGCAAGTGTCGCAGCCGCCGCGAAAGCCGGAGGCAATGGCAAGGTCCGCATGCTGCACGGAAGCGCAATGGTCCGAGCAAAGAAGATCGCAGGCAGTGACTGTGGCGCAATGACAACGACACCGCTCGGGGGATATCCTGCTCCTTCCAATTTGACGCGGAACGCTATGTTCTGCGAAGAGGTTTTCGTGAGCCCAGCAGAAGCGTCCTTCGTGAAGAGGAGCCTCACCACGCTTGTCAGTCAGCAAGCTTACGGCAACGAGCACAACGGGACAATCAACTTCCCAGGAACCGCGCAAAACGAGTCTCGTCTTGATCTTGACTCCCTGGAAGTGAAGCTCGACTGGGTGCCAGTGACTTCCTACAACAACCCAACCTTTGCCTGCCCCGATCCAACCAACGCCAAAAACCAGTCTCTCCAGATAAGCGGACGAAGACATCTATGAAACATTGGCCTTCTATATCCCGCTTTCAATGGTGTCTGAAGTCAGCCAGTCGATGTGCGACTGTCGCCGTAATTTTTGCTATCTCTATTTTCCTAAGCTCCGATACCTGTCACGCCCAGCAAGCTGCTCCCAGTTTGGTCCTGCACAGAACTGTTACGTTCGCTGATCGGCAAGCCTATATAGAGCTCCCCTTCGATGTCCCCGACGGTATCGCTCGCATCACGATCGAATCGTCTTACACAGAGCGAGACAAGCACACCACCATCGACCTGGGGCTGTTCGACGGTGAACGTTTTCGTGGATGGAGCGGCGGCAACAAGGCTTCATTTACTCTCTCTGAGACTGATGCCACCCCATCCTATCTTCCGGGTCCCATTCGTCCGGGAAGATGGAAACTTATCTTGGGTGTTCCTAATATCAGGGAAGGCGTGCGTTCCGAATACACAGCTAACATCTATTTCGCACGTGCGACAGACTCACCTGCGGTCTCTACATTCAGCCAGTCACCTTTGCGCAACACAGCGGCATGGTATCGCGGAGACTTGCACATGCACGATGCGCACAGTGACGGCTCATGCCTCAGTCAGTCAGGTCAAAAAGTGCCCTGCCCGCTCTATAAAACAGTGGAAAGCGCAGCTCGAAGAGGTCTCGATTTTATTGCGATCAGCGACCACAATACGATCTCTCACTTCGACGCTATGCGCGAATTGCAACCATACTTCGATAATTTGTTACTCATACCCGCTCGCGAGATCACAACCTTTCAGGGGCACGCGAATGTCTATGGAACGACAGAGTTCATCGATTTTCGACTAACCAGCTCGTACGTTCCGGACATAAATCAACTACTAAAACGAGTCCAGGATTTACATGGAATCCTTTCAATCAATCATCCAGGATTACCTTCAGGAGAAAGTTGCATGGGATGTGGTTGGACCGTGCCCAACACAGATTTTAGCCGTGTGACCGCGATCGAAGTCGTCAACGGTGACTTAGCGGAGGGTCCGGGCTCCGGCATCTCCCTCTGGCAGGAACAGATGAATAAGGGGTTTCGGCTCACCGGGGTTGGTGGCAGTGACAATCATGACGCAGATCTCCCACCTGATGCGAGGTCAGCGGTCGGCCGGCCGACAACCGTCATCTATGCTCAGGTGCTATCCGAACGCGCGATCCTCGATGCCATTCGGGCAGGACATGTCTTCATCGACGTAGAAGGTACAAAGGATCGCATCGTTGAGTTTGAAGCCAAGACCGCCTTGAGCACCGCATCCATGGGAGATTCAATCGTTGCTCCCTCTGGACAGCAGGTACATTTCACTGTCAAGATGATCGCGCTC
Organism: uncultured Acidobacteriaceae bacterium; assembly: GCA_963744125.1. Taxonomy (GTDB): domain Bacteria; phylum Acidobacteriota; class Terriglobia; order Terriglobales; family Acidobacteriaceae; genus Edaphobacter. Next base: position 1,068,814 of record CAVUSG010000001.1, read on the forward strand.
CAAGGCGCGTATCCGGAGATCATTCAAGATGGGAGTCCCACGTCTTTAATGGACAAATCGGCATCCGGCAAGCCAAACGAGACCCGAGGGTTTGACTATGTTAGCGATGGCAAAAGACATTGGTTCCGGGTAAATGTTCGATCAGCAAGCGGTTCTCTTCTGATAGTTGGCAATCCTATCTATCTCAATTTTTGAGATCTAAAACGGCAAATCAGGAAGAGGAATTCCACCGTGCGTCCCAAAGTCTTCTCACTCGTCGCTCTGTTAGCGACACTCACTCTGTGGTCTCTCTCCGCGTTGGCGCAGGGTCCGGATTTAGAGTTCCTGAATCACAACGAGCCCATTCTGGATGCGCATAATTGCTATCCCTACGAGGGACACTGGAATGATCGCATTCAGCGTGCTCTCAATTCCGGCTTTCCAGTGTCCATCGAGCAGGACCTTGCCTGGTATGTTGACCCGGCCACCGGCAAGGGCCGCGTTGTCGTCTCCCATACACCGCACCCGACTGGCGAGGAGCCAACCCTGGAGGACTATTTTTTCAAGCAGGTGAGTCCGGTCATGAAGAAGGCCATCGCAGAAAACAAGCGCAGTCAGTGGCCACTCATCGTTCTACACTTCGACTTCAAAGATAATCAAACCGCGTTACTCCAGGCCGTCTGGCAGGTCCTCGGCCAGCATGAAGACTGGCTTTCCACTGCAGAGAAAACCAGCGATCCGGGCAAGCTGTCACCCATCGACCGCAAGCCGATGCTGGTGGTCACCGAAGAGGCAGACGAACAGCAGAAGGTGTTCTACGATGCTGTGCCTGTCGGCGCCCCTCTGCGCCTCTTTGGTTCGGCACACACCCATCCCGCGCCCAGGAACATGACGAAAGAGCAGTCGACGCATTGGGCAGTTCATGCCAGTCCGGAAGAGCTGCTGGATGAGAAGCCCACAAACTACCGGCGTTGGTGGAATAGCTCCTGGTACGCGGTGGAAGAAGGTGGCGCACCGCAGGCTGGCGATTGGACCGTAGCCGACAACAAGCGGCTGCGCGCACTCGTCGATCATGCCCACAAGATGGGGTATTGGGTGCGCTTTTATGCGCTCGATGGGTTCGATCCCGCTGAGGACCAGGGCTGGGGAATGAGCTATAACTTCGGCTCGCACGAGGCAGTTATCAAACGCTGGAAGGCGGCAATTACCGCCGGGGTCAACTTTATAGCCACGGATCAGTACGAGGGGCTGGCTACCTACCTGAAACAGGATGCGAAGGAGCTTCGCCCCGCATCTTCCGGCTCATCCGGCGACTAGCTCTATCCGCCTTCGCCAGTGATGGCCTGTCGCGCCATTCTCTTGCACTTTTGAAAAGTGCCACCTAAGTTATTGATTTGGAAGTGGTGGCCAGAGACGGGATCGAACCGCCGACGCCGGCCTTTTCAGGGCCGCGCTCTACCACTGAGCTATCTGGCCTTGGCAACAAAACGCCTCATGTCGGGGATCGCCAAGAACGCCCGGGCGTATTGCATCTGCTACGCCTGTCGCACCTGTCTCAGAGAAGGGAATCAGCCGTTCAAACGCTTCTCAAGTATAGCAATCAACGCCCCAACTCGCCACCCACCTGCCTGCGCTATCCTGTTCCTCACCTTGCAACTCAAAGGAACTCCATTGCGCCTCCTCCGCTCCGTCGTCATTCTTCTTCCGCTCCTAACCGTCGCTCAGGCTCAGAACCCCGCCGCCACGTCGTCGGAGCAACGCGCCGCCCGTGCCTTCGAAGCGGCAAAAAAAGCCGGCGCGCCACAACTCTACGCCTTCCTCAAACCCTTCCCCAAGGGTGCGGACCTGCACATGCATCTCTCCGGCGCCATCTACGCCGAAACCTTCATCGCCGAAGCCATCAAGCAGGGCCTGTGCGTCTCCGCAACACCTCCACCATGCATCGCCGATCCGGATTCCGATGCCAAGATCAAAGCCTGTCCCGCGCCCACGCTCGACGCCAAACACATCGCCGCACCGCTAAGCTTCGCAAAGCCGGACAAAGGCGCCTGCGCACCCGGACAGATGCTCGTCGCCGATGCCGTGAACGTCCAGGCAATCTACGACGCAATGATCGACAGCTTCTCCATGCGCAGCTTCGTCCCCAGCGCCGGATGGAGCGGCCACGATCAGTTCTTCGCCACCTTCGATCGCTTCAGCGGTCTCCAGAACACGCAGGGCGACTGGCTCGACGAAGTCGCCTCTCGCGCCGCCGCGCAGAACGAGCAGTACCTCGAGATCATGCAGACCCCTAGCTTCGATCACGCCGCAGCAGCAGGATATAAGCTCGGCTGGCCCGCAGACTTCAACGACGCAAACCACATGCAGAAGCTCGCTCAACTCCGCACCTCCCTCCTCGACGCCGGACTGCGCGACGACATCGCCATCGATCAGAAGCAGTTCGCCGACGCCAAGGCCCGACGCGCGGAGATCGAAAACTGCGCCGTCTACGAAAAGTTCCAGCAGGAAGCGAAGCAATATCCCGACCAGCAGCCCAGCCACGGACAGATCATGCAGATGGAAGACGCCGGCGACACCAATGGATGCAGCGTCAAAATCCATTGGCTCTATCAGGTCCTCCGCGGCTTCCCGCCTCAGCAGGTCTTCGCTCAGACCCTCCTCGGCTTTGAGCTAGCCTCGGCCGACCCCGACGTCGTCGGCATCAACTTCGTGCGCGCCGAAGACTGGCGCGGCCCCATGGCCGAGTACCACACCGAGATGCTCATGATGGACTACCTTCACTCCGTCTACCCCAAGGTCCGCATCTCGCTGCACGCCGGTGAACTCGCCCCCGGCATGGTGCCGCCCGACGGCCTAAGCTTCCACATTCGCGAAGCAGTCGAACTCGGTCACGCCGAGCGCATCGGCCACGGAGTAGACGTCCTCCACGAAGACAACGTCAAAGATAACGGCCTCATCAAGGAGAACTTAACTCCGCTCCTCAAAGAGATGGCCACCAAACACATCATGGTCGAGGTCAACCTCACTTCCAACGACGTCATCCTCGGCATCAAAGGCTCCGACCACCCACTCGCCGCCTACCGCGCCGCGCACGTCCCCTGGGCGCTCTCCACCGACGACGAGGGCGTCAGCCGCATCGACCTCACGCACGAGTACGTCAAAGGCGCGCTCGAACAGAACCTCTCCTACGCCGATCTGAAGCAGAGCGCCCGCACCGCACTCGAACACTCGTTCCTCTCAGGCGAAAGCCTCTGGGCCGCCCCCGACAACTTCACCCGCCGCAAGCCCGCCTGTGCCACCCCCATCACCGCTACTAGCAAGCCCCCCGCCGCCTGCGCAAAGTTCCTCGACACCAGCGAACGCGCCACACAGCAGTACCAACTCGAAGGCCGCTTCATAGCCTTCGAGTCCGGCACCTTCTAAGACCGCATCAGGACCGCCACCAAGAATCGCCCATCACTATATAGAGAGCGCATTCTTCTCGGACGATGTACGGGGCTGGAACGAGTACATCGTCCCAGCCCCGAAAGCAAAGCTGCCAAGTGCCGCTATGAAAATTCCGAGCCCAGAAAGATGGACCTACTCTAATCCCCGCTTTTTGAAGGACTCGTCAATTTTAGCGTCCACCTGCTTGCGAACCTGGTCGACGCTGAAGCTCGCAGGCCGTTGGCTCGGCGGATAATCCACGAAGGTTTCGAGGAAGACCGACGCCTTCATCGTTGCTTCGCCTGCCAGGTATACGTTTTTTACGGTCCAGTCATAGTACTGATCGGAGGTGATATCAGCCCGCTCATAGGGATCCATACGCAGGTTATAGAGCTTCGGCAACCGCAAGGACGTGAATGGATTGGACCAGATATTCAGGTTGCCCTGAGCGCGCTGCTCCGCAAACACAGCTTTGAAGTTACCCCAACGCATCGCAACCAGATCTCCATCGTCATTGAAGTAAAAAAACTGATCACGGTTGCCCTTAGGTTGTTTGCCCAACAAGTACGGCAACTGGTTGTAGCCGTCCAGGTGGACTTTAAATTTGGTCCCGCCGGTCTGTGGTGCCCAACCCTTCAGCAGCGTATCCTTCACCGTATCGTCCCCGGCAGCGGCAAGCAAAGTCGGGAACCAATCGAGTCCCGAGAAGATCTCGTTGGAGATCGTCCCCGGCTTGATCTTGCCCGGCCAGCGAACCATCGCAGGCACACGGAAAGCGCCCTCCCAGTTCGAATCCTTCTCACTCCGGAACGGAGTCATCGCAGCGTCCGGCCACGAGAACATATTCGGCCCGTTGTCCGTCGTATAAACAACGATGGTGTTGTCGGCGATCTTCAACTCGTCCAGCAGATCGAGCAGCTTCCCCACATCCTCATCATGCTCGAGCATGCCATCGGCATACTCATTGCCCGGCATTCCGCTGCGGCCCAGCATGGACGCACGAACATGCGTGAAGACGTGCATGCGTGTGAAGTTCATCCACACGAAGAACGGCGAGTCACCCTTGGCTTGTTTCTTGATATAGGCCGCGCAGGCGTCGCTGGTCTCGTCGTCGATGGTCTCCATGCGCTTGCGGTTGAGTGGGCCCGTATCCTCGATCTTCCCACCGGCAAAGGTGTGCAGGACGCCGCGAGGCGACATCGTCTTTACGAACGCCTTATCGTCTTTAGGCCAGTAAGGTCGCTCAGGCTCTTCTTCCGCATTCAGGTGGTAGAGGTTTCCGAAGAACTCGTCGAAGCCATGCGCAGTCGGCAGATATTCGTCCCTGTCGCCAAGATGGTTTTTGCCAAACTGTGCAGTGACATAACCCTGCGACTTCAGCGCCTGCGCAATCGTGACATCTCCCGCCTGCAGGCCCACCGTGGCACCCGGCGCGCCAACTTTGGAAAGGCCGGTGCGCAGCGGAGACTGGCCGGTTATGAACGAGGAACGGCCCGCCGTGCAACTGTTCTCCGCATAGTAATCGGTGAACATCATGCCTTCCCTGGCGATACGGTCAATGTTCGGCGTCTGGTAGCCCACTAGACCGTGCGTGTAAACACTAAGGTTCGACTGCCCGATGTCATCTCCAAAGATGACGAGGATGTTGGGTTTCTTGGCGGTACTGGCTTCCTTGGTCTGCTTGGGCATTTAAGCCTCCGGGGGAGTATTTGCGACACGGCGACTTAAAGCCGCGCCGACACGAAACCCTTCCACTTTGCACTCCGGACGTCACCAGCGAACACTGTCAAAAATGCCTGTTTCATCACCCCTCGCAGAAGCCAACCTCACGTTACGAATCTGTGAATCATGGAAACCGGATCGCATCAGTCGAGAACCGCACATTGACGCTGGCATTTTTCGCAGTTTACAGAGCAGTTTAGCGAAAGCTCTAATGCTAGTTCGACTGGTGATGGCCGTGACATGAACCGATCTGTCTCAGCATCTTTTCCGTAAGCACACAGCTCAAACCCAACCCATACGGAGGTACAAATCAATGCCCGATAAAGCAAAAAAAACTCAAAAGCAACCGAACATCCTCGTTATCTGGGGCGACGACATCGGTACGGCAAACCTAAGTTGTTACGCCCACGGCGTGATGGGCTACAAAACCCCCAACATCGATCGACTCGCCAAAGAGGGGTTGATGTTTACCGACTCCTATGGCGAACAAAGCTGCACCGCGGGACGCTCCTCGTTCATCACCGGCCAGAGCGTCTATCGCACCGGCCTAAGTAAAGTCGGGGTTCCAGGCGCGACCACTGGTCTGCAGGCCGAAGATCCGACCATCGCGGAGTTGCTGAAGCCGCTTGGCTATGCCACAGGACAGTTTGGCAAAAACCACCTTGGCGACCGTAATGAATTTTTGCCCACGGTGCATGGGTTCGATGAGTTCTTCGGCAACCTCTATCACCTTAATGCAGAAGAGGAGCCGGAGCTGCCGAACTGGCCGCCGAAGAAGGACTTTCCGAAGTTCAACGAGACGTTCGCGCCACGCGGCGTGATGAAGTGCAAAGCGACCGACAAGGACGATCCGACCGTGCAACCTCGCTACGGACGCGTAGGCAAACAGGTGATTGAGGACACGGGGCCACTGACGAAGAAGCGGATGGAGACCTGCGATGACGATTTTGTCGCCGCAGCCAAGGATTTCATCAAGCGTCAGAACAAGGCCGGCAAGCCATGGTTCGTCTGGCTGAACACAACCCACATGCACTTCAGGACTCACACCAAGCCGAGCAGTCTCGGGCAGGCCGGCCGGTGGCAGTCTCCGTATCACGATACGATGGTCGATCACGACAAGAACGTCGGTGATGTGCTCGATTTGGTGGATGATCTTGGCATCGCGGACAACACGTTCGTGATGTACTCCACCGACAACGGGCCGCATATGAACTCATGGCCTGATGGCGGCATGACCCCTTACCGTAGCGAGAAGAACTCGAACTGGGAAGGCGCATTCCGCGTTCCTATGCTGGTGCGGTGGCCCGGGAAGATCAAGCCGGGTTCGATCTCTAACGACATCGTGCAACATCACGACTGGCTGCCAACCTTCCTCGCGATGGCTGGCGATCCGGACATTGTGGAGAAGCTGAAGAAGGGTTATAAGGCCGGGGATAAGACCTTCAAAGTCCACATTGACGGCTTTAACCTTGTGCCTTATCTCACGGGTAAGGAAGCAAAGAGCCCACGACAGGGCTTCTTCTACTTCAGCGACGACGGCGATCTGCTGGGTCTGCGCTTTGACAACTGGAAGATCTGTTTCATGGAGCAGCGTTGCCCCGGAACTATGAGGATCTGGGCGGAGCCGTTCACCAAGCTCCGCGTTCCGAAGTTATTCAATCTTCGGACCGACCCATACGAACGGGCCGATATTACTTCCAACACATACTACGATTGGTTCATGAACAACGATTTCGTTGTCCTTGCTGCGCAGGCAGTCACTGCGCCGTTTATGGCAACGTTCAAGGAATTTCCGCCACGACAGAAACCAGCTTCTTTCACCGTCGAACAGGCTCACGATGCTCTTGCAGATGCTTCAACGATCGGGCATTGAAGCCGCTGAGACACGCGTTGGACCACCACCGAACCGGGTGCCCCATCTTCGCGACAGTTTCATCGTCGCTAAGGTGGGTGTACCACCACCGAACCGGGTGCCCCATGTCTACGCTTCTGAGACATGGGTTGGACCACCACGAGAACCGGGTGTCCCCTTCATCGCATCCCCTAAACCGACCAAGATTCCTTATCCCACCCTTGACACACCCCCTATAATAGACACAGGGGGCAACACCAAAAATCAACTCCCGCCGGGGCATACCCGGTACGCTAAGTATTGTAATTTGAATACTTTGCGCAAATGTTCTTTGAAAATAAGACTTTTCCATCAAAGTCCCGCCAAGGTCCGGACTTAAACCAATTAGTTCGAAGAATTTGCGCAAAACAAGGGGGGAGGGGGATACCCACCCAACCCCCATCTATATACTGATCCGGAGAATCACCCATGAAAAAAGCCATTCTCCTCATCCTCCAGTTCTTCCTCTTCCTGATCGTCTTCCTCGTGGGATCCCTCATGAATCCCTTCCACCTCCGCTGGGCCGTCACCCAGCTCTCGCCCACCTCGACCCGCTACTTCGTCCCGGACGGCCTGCTGCTCATGATCGCCCTCTACGTCCTCATCCTCATCTGTCAGGTCCTCGCCAAACGCCTCCGCACAGCAGGCATCTGGACCACAGCCGCCTTCCTGCTCGCCCTCGCAGTCGGCTTCCTCGCCAAGTTCGGCTCCGCCACACACGACCTCTACTAATGTCAGACCCCAGCCCCCGACTTCCTCCCCCTCCTCGCCAAAGCCCAGCAGCAGCTCGACGCAGGCTTCGCCCATCTGCCCCCGAGCCCGCTTCCCACCCTCGGCGAAGACGCCGCCGCCATCCTCCAGCAGGCCGCCGAGCGCCTCCACGACAACTACCCTTACGCCCATCCCCTCTACGCCGGCCAGATGCTCAAGCCCCCCCACCCCATCGCCCGCGCCGCCTACGCCCTCACCATGTCGGTCAATCCCAACAACCACGCGCTCGACGGTGGCCGCGCCAGCTCCGCCATGGAGCTCGAGGCCGTAGCCAACTCGCCCGGATGTTCGGCCTCCCCCAATACCTCGGCCACCTCTCCAGCAGCGGCACCTTCGCCAACCTCGAAGCCCTCTGGGTCTCCGGCCAACTCCAGCCCGGCCGCGGCATCGCCGCCTCCGACCAGGCCCACTACACCCACACACCGCATCAGCTCAGTCCTCGGCCTCCCCTTCGTCGAGATCCCCTCCGACTCCACCGGCCGCATGGATCTGGACGCCCTCGAACAAGCCCTCCAGACCCACGACATAGGCACGGTAGTAGCCACCCTCGGCACCACCGCCATCGGCGCAGTAGACCCTCTCGACCAAATCCTCAAGCTCCAGCAGAAGTACAAATTCCGCATCCACGTCGACTCGGCCTACGGAGGCTACTTCACCCTCGCCTCAAACCTCGCACCCGCAGCCCGCGCCGCCTACGATGCCATCCCCCACGCCGACTCCATCGTCGTCGACCCCCACAAGCACGGCCTCCAGCCCTACGGCTGCGGTGCCGTCCTCTTCCGCGATCCCACCGTCGGCCAGCTCTACAAGCACGACTCACCCTTCACCTACTTCTCCTCCAAAGAGCTCCACCTCGGCGAGATATCCCTCGAATGCTCCCGTGCCGGAGCCTCCGCCGTCGCACTATGGGCCACCCAGCGCCTCCTCCCCTACAACCGCGACGGAGAGTTCGCCCGAAACCTCTCCTCCTGCCGCGAAGCCGCCCTCGAGTTCAACCGCCGCCTCGCCGCCCACCCCGCCTTCATCGTCCCAACCGTCCCCCCCGCCCTCGATATAGTCTTCTGGACCGTCGCCGCCCCCACCCCAGCCGAGTCATCCGCCCTCGCACAAGCCATCTTCGACGAAGCCGCCCGCCATAACCTCTATCTGGCTCTCGCCACCCTCCCCACCCGCTATTTTCCACCGGAAACGTGGAAAAACGGTACTCAAAGATACCCTCCCCGATACCGTCCTTTGCCTTCGCTCCGTCCTCATGAAACCGGAACATCTCCTTTGGTTGGACCAGATCTGGAGCCGTCTGCTCACCGCGGCCTCCTAGTCGCGTCAATACATCTTTTGGTCCATCAAATTAGTTATAATTTCACGATTCCGTTTTGCTAAACTTGCCTCTGCGAAGCAGTTAGGGCATATGGTTCCCGCATAACTCTCTCTGTATCTGTAGCACTGGTTTTTACATATAAGGATTCTCGACATCAAGGCACGCGCTACTGGCACTGCCGCCGGGCCGAGAAAAGGAAACATTACCGCATGAATTTGTCTCAGTCCCTGGTCTCTTCTTCTGCACTTGGCCTCTCCTCTCGCACCATCGCCTACTTCTCCATGGAGATAGCTTTGTCTCCAGCCCTTCCCACCTACTCAGGTGGTCTAGGCATGCTCGCCGGAGACACGCTTCGCTCCGCCGCCGACACCGGCGCGCCCATGCTCGCCGTCTCGCTCGCCCATCGCCGCGGATACTTCCGCCAACACCTCGACTCCGTCGGCCAGCAGACAGAGTCAGACGTCCCCTGGTCTCCTGAATCCAGCCTCCCCTCCGCCGGAGAAGTAGTCACCATCACCATGCAGGGCAGGGAAGTCCATATTCGCGCCTGGCGCTTCGACGTCGTCGGGGTCACCGGCCACATCATCCCAGTCTTCCTCCTCGACACAGACGTCGACGGCAACGACCCCTGGGACCGCAAGCTCACCGATCACCTCTACGGTGGCGACACCTACTACCGCCTCTGCCAGGAGACCATCCTCGGCCTAGGCGGCATCGCGCTTCTCAACGCCCTCGGCTGCAAGCCCGAGGTCTATCACATGAACGAGGGCCACGCAGCTCTCCTCACCATAGGCCTGCTCGAATCGCAGCTCGCCGGTGCCCCTTTACGCAATGCAACCGAGGCTGACATCCAGGCCGTCCGCCAGCAGTGCGTCTTCACCACCCACACTCCTGTCCCCGCGGGCCACGACCAGTTCGGCCTCGATCAGATGTATCAGGTCCTCGGTCACGATCGCGCCTCTGCCATCGACCGCACTGGCTGCCTCCACAACGGCCTGATGAACATGACCTACATCGCTCTGCGCTTCTCCCGCTTCGTCAACGGAGTCGCCATGGAGCACGGAATCGTCTCCCAGCAGATGTTCCCCGACTATCCCATCCACGCCATCACCAACGGCGTCCACGCCGCCACCTGGCTCTCCGAATCCTTCCAGCAACTCCTCGACGCAAAGATCCCCTCCTGGCGAACCGACAACCAGTACTTCCGCTCCGTCTACGGCATCTCCGCGGCTGACATCTCGGCCACCCATCACCAGGGCAAACTACGCCTCTTCGCAGAAGTTAAGGCCCGCACCGGCCAGGTCTTCGATCCCAACGTCCTCACCCTTGGATTTGCTCGCCGCGTCGCCACGTATAAACGCGCCAGCCTGCTCTTCCACGACCCCGCCCGCCTCGTAGCCATCGCCGAAAAGATCGGCGGCCTCCAGATTCTCTATGCCGGTAAAGCGCATCCTGCCGACAACGCCGGCAAAGGTCTCATCCGCGAGGTCTTCGCTGCCGCAGCCCACCTCAACTCCTCCTTCCTCAAGATCATTTACCTGGAAAACTACGACTGGGAGCTCGGCGCCGCCCTCACGCAAGGCGTCGATGTCTGGGTTAACACCCCGCGCCGCCCCTACGAAGCCTCAGGTACCTCCGGCATGAAGGCCGCCCTCAACGGTGTCCCCTCGCTCTCCATCCTCGATGGATGGTGGATCGAAGGCTGTGCCGAGAACACCACCGGCTGGGCCATCGAAGACGCCGACACCGAAGACGCGGAAGCAGCCAGCCTCTACACCAAACTCGAAAACTCCGTCGCGCCCATGTACGCCAACCCCGCCGCCTGGGCCGTCATGCAGCGCCACTGCATTGCCATCAACGGGACCTTCTTCAACACCCACCGCATGTTGGCGCAGTATTTCGCTAACTCCTACTGCTCTCCCTCCACCCTCTCATCAACCACCGAGCCCATCGAATCCCTCCTTCGCGAGCCCGTCCTGGTCTGATCTCCGCAGCGACAACCGAACTCCCCGCAGCGTAACCGGTACTCCTGAGCCGGCCAATGCCCCCGCTTCATTTCCGGTCTTTTAATGCCATTTTTGTACGCGATTACATAATCGCGTCTCCGTTCGAATATTTCTTGACGAAGGTCATACCATTCCTCTATCGTTCTCAGCGAATCAGGAAATCATTTCCCTATCGAAGTTCGAAGACTTATTGCGTCACCCATCACGTCCACTGATCTGCTATTTACAGGAGTGCTCACCATGTCGTTCCGTCAAATCTCCACCCGCCTCGCCGTATTCGTTCTCGTTCTCTGCGCCGCATTCATCTCCACCTCGAGCCTTGCGCAGACTGGCGGCCAGGGTGCCATCACGGGCACCGTCACCGATAGCACCGGTGCTCTCGTTCCTAAGGCGACCGTCACCGCGCTCAACGTCGCGACCGGCGTTCAGACCATTCGTATTACCACCTCGGACGGCCTCTATAACATCTCTCCCGCTCATCCCCGGTACCTACACCATCACGGTGTCCAGCCAAGGGATTTGAGACATTCCGGCAGGAAAACCTCACCGTCGACGCCATGAACGCACTGGGCCTCAACGTCACGCTCAAGACCGGCAGCGAAGCCACCACCATCACCGTCACAGATGCTCCACCTGCCCTCGAGACCACCAACTCAACCTTGGGCGGAGTCATCGAGAACAGTGTCTACACCGAACTGCCCATCATGATCGCCGGCAGCCAGCAGCGCGATATCACCCAGTTCTCCAACCTGTTGCCGGGCGCGCAGGTTCCCCCCGGAGGTCGCTCATCCATCATTGGTGGCACCGCACAGCGCCTGGGCGAGCTCTACATCGACGGGCTTCCCATCACCACCGCAAGCCAGCAGGCTGACAACCGTCCCGTCTTCAACATCGTCCCCCTCGAATCAATCGATCAGATCAAGGTCGTCACCAGCGGCTTCTCCGCCGAGTATCAGGGTGCAGGTCTCGAGAACTACAACCTCAAAGCCGGCACCAATAAATATCACGGCGCAGCCTTCGGTTATTTCCGCAACACTGCCTTCGATGCATGGTCCTTTTCCAGCAAACCCGGCGGCGGCAACATCGTGAAAGAGGTATCAGAACGGTGTCGTCGTCTCCGTTCCCGGCCCCAAGCCCGCCGAGCACCAGACTGAACTGGGCTTCTCCATCGGCGGCCCCATTAAGATTCCCATTCCTCTTCAACGGCCACGACAAGCTCTTCTTCTACTCCGCTTACGACAAGTTCCGTTCTCGTATTGCCGTCAACCCCACGTCCAGTACCATTGCGACCACCCTTATGCAGCAAGGCAACTTCCAGGAGCTGCTCTCCGTAGCCAACGGTGGTCTGGGCAACACCGCTGGTGTCAACTACCCCATCTACGATCCCACCACGCTCGCATCCTGCACCGCTCATAGCAGCAATGGTCCTTGCCGCTACCAGTACGGCTACGGTCCCGGCGCCACCAGTGGAATTGCCGGTAATCCCACTGCAACCGGCGCGCCGATCAACGTCATCCCCAAGAGTGAGCTCTCGCCCATCTCTCAGTACCAGCAGCAATATCTTCCGACTCCGACCATCAACACCACCGGCGTCATCCAGAACAACTTCCTGGGCGGAGTTCCCAGCGGCTACGACAACTGGATCTACTCCGGCCGCATCGACTACAACATCTCTCAGCGTCAGACATTCTCGGCTGTCATCACCGGCGGCAATCGTCACGCTGTCCCCTACACCTCGACCACCACCAATCTTCCCGTGCCTTACCTTGCCACCACTGAGTCCACCGTCGCCGGCCACTGGGCAGATCTCGAAGACGTCTTCACCATCACCCCGCGGATCGTCAACCAGTTCAAATTCGGCTTCATGAACTTCGGTGGCCCACCGGTTCAGAACATCACCGGCAGCATTCCGATGTACGCCCTCTCCGCCTCCGGTATCACCGGACTTCCGGCCGGCCAGGCCTCCATGAACGCAGCCAACACCGCCTTTGGTGGAAGCAACGCGCAATCCGCATGGGTCGGCAACACTCCCACCACCACCTCGGTCTCCGAGACCTACACCATGCTCGATAACGTCTCGTGGATCAAGGGCAAGCACTCCATGAACATGGGTGGTCAGTACCAGTGGCTCGAGAACAATGCCAGCACCGCCGATGGCCCCAGCACTCCGACCCCGATGAATTGGGGCACCAACGAGACAGCTGAGCATCACCGTGGCCGGCACTCCCGCCAGCCCCAGCTATAACTACACCACCAACACCGGCTACTCCTACGCCAGCTTCCTGATCGGAGCCGTCGGCAGTACCAGTGCGACCCTCCAACCCTTCGGCGTACTCGGTGGACGCTATCCGTCCCTTCGCTTTTTACTTCCAGGATGACTACAAGGCCACTCCGAAGCTGACCCTCAATCTTGGCCTTCGCTGGGATATGATTCCCACCTATCGCGAGGCAGAGAACCGCTGGTCCTTCCTCAATCCGAACATCGCCAATCCCATTACTGGAAATATGGGCGCGCTCCAGTTTGCCGGAAATCACGGAGGAACGGGCGTCAGTTGCAACTGCAGTTCGCCAGTCGAACAATTACTACAAAAACATCGGACCTCGCGTGGGATTCGCCTACGCCGTTGACGAGAAGACCGTCTTTCGCGGCGGCTTCGGCATGCTCTACTCGCACGCCGGAGGAACCGGCGGCGCCGGCGGCGCAGCCACTGGAACCGGCCAGGCCGGTTTCAACAGCACCGTCTCCTTCCCGGACTTCCCGCCGGACCGACCGCAGCCCCAGCAATCTATCTCAATAACAACCCTGCATTCTCCGCAGCGAACGCAAACTTTGGTGGACCTGGATATTCTCTACCCGCCATCGCACCCATCAGCGCCACCAGCCAGACCCTTGGCACCGGATTCTACGTCTGCTCTGGCCAGGCATTCACCCCGTGCAACGGCGCTACGGGGACCTCTGCCGGAAATGGCACCGGAATCTCCTATGCCGATCCTTATCTCTCCGGCCGTGCCCCGGTCTTCAACTTCTTCAACATCGGCATGCAGCGCGAAGTCAGAAAGAACATCACCGTTACTGCGAACTACGTCGGCAGCCAGAGCCACTTCCTCGGTGGCTCCAGCCTTCGCGGTCTCCAGTCCGGTCAGCTGGATCCTAAGTACCTCGTTCTTGGCATGCGGTACTCCAACCTCAGCAAGCCGGCAACCGCAGCTAATATCGCGGCCGCGCAGGCCGCGACTGGTCTTACTCTTCCCATTCCCTACGCCGGATACATAGCGGCAGCGGCAGTCAACTCCTCAGCCACCATCGCTCATATGCTGACATGGATGCCGCAGTACAGCGGTTCCACCGATACATGGGGAGACAGTCGGCAACGCTAACTACAACGCCTTCCAGCTCTCGGTCGCCCATCGCATGGCACACGGCCTCAGCCTGAACATCAACTACACCTACTCGCACAACATCGACGACACCGGTACCGTTCGTAGTGGCTTCGCCGTCCCGGCATCGGCTACCGCGAGCGGCAAAGCATGGGCGCAGGACCGCATGGATCGCTCCCTCAGCATCAACAGCCAGCCGCAAAACCTCAGCATCTTCGGCGTCTATAAGTTCCCCTTCGGCAAGGGTGGAATCGGAGCTGATAACTTCTTCGTCCGCAACATCCTCGGCGGATGGGAGACCTCAGGCATCTTCCAGTACTACTCCGGCCTCCCGCTCGCGGTCACCGCATCCTGCGGTTCAACCCAGAACCCCGGCCAGGGCACCTGCATGCCGGACATCAACCCCAACTTCGTCGGCTCCCCACGCATCAACGGTGGTTGGGGCAAGGGCGTAACCGCAGCAACCCTCGGGACCGCCATTACATCAGCGGTGGTCTCACAGGTGTACGTCGGAGGTGGCCTCGGCTCAACGGCCACGAACGTTATTCCATGCGCCTCCTCGACCGGGCCCTTCTGTGACTCCGGTAGCTTATACTATCGGCGATGCACCCCGCGTCGGCGCCTACGGTCTGCGCGGTCCCGGCGTATACCGTCTCACCAGTGGCCGTTCGCCGCACCTTCGACATCACCGAACGCTTCAAGTTCGTCTTCGGCGTCGACTGCCAGAACGTCACCAACACCGTCACCTTCGGCAACAACGCTGAGAACAAACAGATCGCCAGTCGCAGTCGATACTGCCGGTACCTTCGGAACCGTCGGCTTCGCAAGCGCCGACTCTCGCGCCTTCCAGTTCTCCGGAAGGTTGACCTTCTAACCTGAATCAGAGGCTTGCCCCTCTGATCTACGAACACAAAAGAGCCCGGGCTTCGGCCCGGGCCTTTCTTGTTCAGGATCCCCCATCCATTCATCTTCGCCATCCGTCGCTAGCCAGCTCTCAGCAACCCCAGACACGAACCCCAACACGAACCCTTGACACGAACCCTTGACACGCCCTATACAATAGAAGCAGGGGGCAAGACCAAAACCAGTACCGACTCAAACATCCACGCCCGAGCCAGCTCAGGCGCGCTAAGTTCATTTATTTGCAATACTTTGCAGCAATAGTTCTTTGAAAACAAGACCTTTCTGCCTGCCCGCAGGAAGTCCAGACCTAAAGCCCTTAGTTTCCGAATACTTTGCGCAAAATAGGGTAGGGGGGGGGAGACCCTATCAGCCGTCCGCTTCAGCCGCCAATGATGCATCCAGGAAAAACGATCCTAGTCTCCGGCCACCAGATGAGGCAGCTGAACCTCCGGCTTGAGACCAGCCCTTCATTGACGCGCCCCACCGCCGCAGCCGGTCGAACATCAGATACACCACCGGAGTCGTAAACAGCGTCAGACACTGCGACACCAGCAAGCCGCCGACAATCGTGATGCCTAGCGGCCGTCGCAACTCACTTCCGGTACTCGTTCCAAGCGCCAGCGGCAGACCACCCAGGATCGCCGCCATTGAAGTCATAAGGATCGGCCGGAACCGTAGCATGCAGGCCTGAAAGATCGCCTCTTCCGGAGTCTTGCCCTGTTCGCGCTCCGCCACCAGCGCAAAGTCGATCATCATGATCGCGTTCTTGATCACAATTCCGATCAGCAGAATAATGCCGATCATCGCGATCACGCTCAGGTCGATCTTGAACAGCAGCAGCGCAACAATCGCCCCAACTCCCGCCGACGGCAGCGTCGACAGGATCGTCAGAGGATGAATGAAGCTCTCATACAGCATTCCGAGCACGATATACACCGCCGTCAGCGCCATCAGAGATCAGCATCGGCTCGCTCGAAAGCGAAGCCTGGAACGCCTGCGCCGTTCCCTGGAAGCCGCCATGGATCGTCGAAGGCATCCCAATGTCGACCCGCGCCTGTTCGATCGCCACCGTCGCCTGGCTTAGCGAAGCACCTAGCGTCAGGTTGAAACTCAGTGTCGTAGCCGGCATCTGCGACTGATGGCTCACTGACAGAGGAATGCGGAGCTCCTCAAAGTGCGTTACGGCTGTCAGCGGGACCATCGTCCCGGTCGTGCTCTTCACGTAGATGTTCTTCAGCGCGTCCGGGTTCATCTGGTACTTCGGAGCAACCTCCATCACCACGTGATACTGGTTCAGCGGCTTATACGTGGTCGAGATCTGCTTCTGCCCGAACGCATCGGAGAGCGTCGCATCGATGGTCAGCGGAGATACGCCCAGCCGGCTCGCCGTATCCCGGTCGATCACCAGTTGCTCGCGCAGGCCATTATCCTGGTGGTCCGTCGCGATGTCCTTCAGCTCCGGCAGCTTCTGCATCGCCGCCATCAGCTTGGGAGCCCATTCATTCAGCTCATTCAGGTTGTCCGACGTCAGCGTGTACTGGTACTGAGTTGCCGACGAGCGTCCGCCGATATTAAGCTCCTGCTGCGACTGTAGATAGAGCGTCACCCCGGGAATGCCGCTCGTCTTCGGACGCAGCCGGTTCAGGATCACCTCGGAGGTGTCTCCTACCTTCAGCCGCTCTGCGTCGGGTTTCAGAGCGAGGAAAAGATTGCCCGTGTTTCCGCCGCCGCCACCCGGGCCGCCTCCGCCGACGAACGCCATCGTATTTTCAACTCCGGGGTCCTTCGATACGATGTCGGCCATTTGAGTTACCTTCTGCTTCAAGGTATCGAACGAAACATCCTGCTGCCCGCGAACCTGTCCGCCGATGCGTCCAGTATCCTGCTGCGGAAAGAATCCCTTTGGCACCAGGATGAAGAGATAAACATTCAACGCGATCGTCAGGACAATAACCGCCAGCATCAACCATTGATGGCGAAGTACCCAGCGCAGTCCCCGATCATATTCAGCCGCCAGCCACGCCAGAGCGCGCTCGCCTGCCCGGTAGATCACGCCGTGCTTTCGCTTTCCGTGAGCTTCCAGAAACTTCGCGCTCAACATCGGCGTCGTGGTCAGCGAGACGATCAGCGACATCATGATCGCCGCCGACAACGTCACTGCGAACTCGCGGAACAGCCGTCCCACAATCCCGCCCATCAGCAGAATCGGGATGAACACCGCGATCAGCGAGGTGCTCATCGAAACCACGGTGAACCCGATCTCCTTCGAGCCCACCATCGCCGCCTCATAAGGCGTCAGCCCTTCTTCCAGATGCCGGCTGATATTTTCGAGCACCACAATTGCGTCGTCCACCACAAAGCCCGTCGAGATGCACAACGCCATCAGGCTAAGGTTGTCCAGCGTGTACCCCAGCATGTACATGATTCCGCACGTGCCCAGCAGGCTCAGTGGGACCGAGACACTCGGGATCATTGTCGATCGCACTTCCCGTAGGAATAGAAACACCACCAGGATCACCAGCACGATCGAGATCAACAGCGTCCGCGTCACATCCTTTACCGACGCGCGGATAGTGGTTGTACGATCCAGCGCCACCTGCAGGTTGATCGCCGGCGAGATTGATGCGCGCAACGTCGGCAGAATCGCCTCCACGTTGTCCACCGTACTGATTACGTTCGCGCCCGGAGACTTGAAGACCTGCATCGTTATGCCAGGCTTTCCGTTCACGGTTCCGCCTGTATGGATGTCCTCAACAGAATCGATTACATCGGCAACGTCCTGGACCCGAACTGTTCCGTGCGCTGACGCCGGGGCTCCCGTCATCGCGGTCGCGGTTGCCGTTGCTGTCGTGCCAGGTGTCGCACTTGTGTTCGTCACGGAGCTGGCTACCGCAGCCGGCAGCCCTGTGCTCGCCGCTGCTGTGCTTACAGCTCCCTTGTCGGTCGCAATGATCAGCGGTGCATAGGCTGCAGCTCCGAACAGTTGGTCGGTCGTGCTGATGCTCCAGCGGCGGTCATCCATCAGATAACCCTTCGGCTGGTTCACATTCGCCTGACCAACCACTGATCGCAACGCCTCCAGTCCCACCCCGTACGCCGCGAGTTGCGTGGGGTTTGCCTCAATGCGCACACCGGGCTTTGCACTCCCGCCCGTGAACACCTGTCCTACGCCCTGGACCTGCGCAATCTTCTGGGCCAGGATGCTGTCCGCTGCGTCGTACAACTGCGGAACGCTCAGCGTGTCGGAGGTCAACGCCAGCATCAGGATCGGCGCATCGGAAGGATTGATCTTCCGGTAGGTCGGATTCGTCGGCAGGTTGGCCGGCAGCTGGCTTTGTGCCGCATTGATGGCTGCTTGCACATCGCGCGCTGCTCCGTTCACGTCCCGGTTCAGATCAAATTGCATCGTGACTGACGCGCTGCCCGTCGAGGACGACGACGTCATCTGGTTGATGCCTGCAATCTTACTGAACTGCCGTTCCAGCGGAGTCGCCACCGCACGAGGCCATCGTCTCCGGGTCCGCTCCAGGCAGGCCCGCGTTTACCGAGATCACCGGATACTCAACCTGCGGCAGACTCGACACCGGCAACATCTTATACGCCACCGCTCCGGCCAGAATCACCGCGATCGACAACAGAAAAGTCGCGACCGGCCGTTTGATGAACGGCGCTGAGAAATGTACGCCCTTTAGATCCATCGCCATCAGTCGGCACCTACGGCATGCTCGTGCTCCAGCCGCTCCCGTTCGCGGAACTCCGCATCCGCCTCGGCCGTCTTGAAGAACCGCCGTCCAATCCGGTCGAAGAACAGGTACACCACCGGCGTCGTAAACAGCGTCAGCACCTGCGACACAATTAGTCCGCCGACGATCGTGATACCCAGCGGTCTTCGCAACTCGCTGCCGGTGCCCGTGCCCAGCGCCAGCGGCACTCCGCCCAGCAGAGCGGCCATCGTCGTCATCATGATCGGACGGAAACGCAGCAGGCAGGCCTGGTAGATCGCCTCCTCCGGCTCCATTCCGTGATCGCGCTCCGCTTCCAGGGCGAAGTCGATCATCATGATGGCGTTCTTCTTCACAATGCCGATCAGCAAGATGATGCCGATCAGCGCGATCACACTCAGGTCCACATGGAAGAGCAGCAGCGCAAGGATCGCACCCACGCCCGCGGAGGGCAGCGTCGACAGAATGGTGATCGGATGGATATAGCTCTCGTACAGCACGCCCAGCACGATATAGACGACAATCAGCGCCGCCAGAATCAGGATCGGCTCATTCGCCAGCGAAGCCTCAAACGAAGCCGCCGAACCCTGGAACTGAGCATTCACGCTAGGCGGCATATTCAGTTCTGCCTTGGCCTTATTCACGGCGTCTACCGCGTCGCCGATGGATTTGCCGGGCGCCAGGTTGAACGAGATCGTCACCACCGGAAACTGGCCTTGGTGATTTAACGCCAGCGGAGTCTGCTGCGCCTCAAAATGGGTAAATGTCGAGAGCGGAACCTGCGTCCCGTTCGAGCTCTTCACGTAGATCTCGTCGAGCGAAGACGGGGTCCGTTGAAACTTCGGAGCGACTTCGAGGACCACGTGATATTGGTTCTTCTGCGTGAAGATCGTCGAGACCTGCCGCTGTCCGAAAGCATCATCCAGCGTGTCGTCGATATTCTGCGGAGTGATTCCCAGCCGTGCAGAAGTGTCGCGGTCGATAACCAGATTTGCGTTCAACCCGCTCAATTGCTGGTCGCTCGCGACGTCCGTCAGGATAGGAATCTGCTTCAGCTTTGCGATCAACCGATCCGACCACAAGGCCAGCTCGTCCGCGTTCGCGTCTTCCACCGAATACTGATACTGCGTTCGGCTCACCCGGTCCTCAACCGTCAGGTCCTGCAGCGGTTGAAGGAAGGCCTGGATTCCATCCACCTGCGCTACCTTCGGCTCCAACCGCGTAATGACTTCCGTGGCTGAAGTCTTCCGCTTCTCGCGATCCTTCAAATTGATCTGGATACGTCCACTGTTCAGCGTCGTATTCGTGCCGTCGATCCCGATAAAGGAAGAGACGCTATCCACGTCCGGGTCCTGCAGGATCACACGTGCCAGTGCCTGCTGCCGGCTAGCCATCGCGTCGAAGCTGATCGTCTGCGGCGCCTCCGTGATGGCCAGCAGCACGCCCGTATCCTGTACCGGGAAGAATCCCTTTGGAACGACGATATACAGATACACCGTAAGAATGAACGTCCCCAGAGTAACCAGCAACGTCATCGTCTGGTGTCGCAGCACAAACCGCACGCCCCCCGCATACTTCGCGATCACATACTCGAAGAACTCTTCGCTCTTCCTATAGAACGCATTCTGCTCGCTCGCCGGCTTGTGCTTCAGCAGCTTCGCCGACATCATCGGCGTCAGCGTCAACGATACAAATGCTGACACCAGGATCGTCACCGCCAGCGTCACCGCAAACTCGCGGAACAGCCGTCCGACAATATCGCCCATGAACAGCAGCGGAATCAGCACCGCAATCAGCGAGACCGTCAACGAAACAATCGTGAATCCGATCTGCTCTGAGCCCTTCAGCGCCGCCTCCAGCGGCGAGTCGCCCTCTTCCAGATAGCGCGCAATGTTCTCGATCATCACGATCGCGTCATCTACCACGAAACCCGTGGAGATGGTCAGCGCCATCAGGCTCAGGTTGTTCAGGCTGTATCCCAGCAGGTACATCACCCCGAACGTGCCCACGATCGAAAGCGGCACCGCCACCGCCGGAATAATCGGTCGCCGCCAGCGATCGCAGGAACAGGAAGATCACCATGACCACCAGCGCGATCGTCAGAGCCAAGCTCAAACTGAACGTCATTCACCGACGCGCGAATCGTATTCGTCCGGTCCGTCAGTACATCTAGTTTCACGCTTGCCGGCAGCGACGTCCGCAGCTGCGGCAACAGCTTCTGCACCTCATCGACTACTCCGATGATGTTGGCGCCGGGTTGCCGCTGGATGTTAACGATTACGGCCGGCTTCAGCGCCACGTCCTGCGCGGGCTCTTCCTGTGCCGTTCGCGTCCTTGGTCGCCGGTTTCGCCGCCGTCCCCATCCACGCCGCCTGGTACAGGTTCTCCGCGCTGTCTATCGCGTTCGCCACGTCTAGCAGCCGCACCGGAGAACCATTCCGGTACGCGATAATCACCTGGTTATAGTCCTTGCTCGAAAGCAGCTGATCGTTAGCCCCGATCGTGTACGCCTGCGACCGCCCGTTCAAGCTGCCCTTGGCTTGGTCGACGTTCGCGGTGCCCAGCGCAGTGCGCAGGTCTTCAAGGCTCAGCCCATAGCTCGCCATCTGAACTGGATTCGCCTGAATGCGGACCGCCGGCTTCTGTCCGCCCGCAATCGACACCAGTCCCACACCCGAGAGCTGGGAGATCTTCTGTGCCATCAGCGTATCGGCCAGGTCTTCCACCTGCGTCAACTGCAGCGTATCGCTGGTCAGCGACAGCGTCATAATCGGCGCGTCAGCCGGATTCACCTTGCTGTAGACCGGCGGGTTCGGAAGGTCCTTCGGCAGATAGCTGCCGCTGGCATTGATCGCCGCCTGCACATCCTGCTGTGCGACGTCGATCGACTCCGTCAACGAGAACTGCAGCGTAATCACGCTGCCGCCACCCGAACTCGTCGAGGTCATCTGGCTCAGTCCCGGTATCTGCCCGAACTGCCGCTCCAGCGGCGACGTCACCGACGAAGCCATCACCTCCGGGCTCGCTCCCGGATAGAAAGTCATCACCTGGATCGTCGGATAATCCACCTGCGGCAGCGCCGACACCGGCAACTGATGGTACGCAACGCCGCCGGCAAGCAAAATGGCCACCATCAAAAGTGAGGTGGCCACCGGCCGGAGGATAAATGGCCGTGACGGGCTCATGGTTGTACTCCTCCGGTACTATTGCCGGCCCCATTGCCGCCTTGCCTGTGGTGCTGTCCCCCATTGGAGCCTGCCCCGGAAGCTGCTGGCCCGCTCGGTGTAGTCCCCGGAGCTGCAGTTCCAGCAGGCGCTCCTGCGGGAGCGGTTGTCCCGGGAGCGGCCGCCCCGCTGCCCGTCCCAGTTCCGTTAGCCCCGCCTTTGCCCTTCTGTCGTCCACCAGCCGGCGCATTCACGTCCTTTGGAGTGACCTTGGAAAAGTTCTTGAGCTTCTCCTGGCCGTCGACCACAACCTGTTCGCCGGCGGCGACGCCACTCGACAGAATCACCTGTGTACCCTCGGTCACATCCACCGTCACCGTCCGCGCTTCAACATAGTACGGCGCGGCTGGTGGTCCCGAATCCCCTTGACCCGCCTGCCCGCCTGCCTTCGTACTGCCGCCTGCACCACCGCCGCCATTAGAACGGCGTCTGCCGCCTCCGGCAGTTGCACCACCACGCCACCGGTTGAATCAGCATTCGCCGGCGGTTGACCCGGCTTCACGACAAACACAAAGCTCCCCTGCGCGCCCGTCTGCAGGGCCGCCGCCGGAACCACAATCGCATTCGGCCGGTCTTGCAGAATCAGACGTATGTTGACGAACTGGTTCGGAAACAAAGCCCCGTCCTTGTTGTCGAAGACAGCCTTTGCCTTTACCGTGCCCGTGGTCGGGTCGATCTCGTTATCCAGCGTCAAGCAGCTTTCCGGTTGCCAGGTGGGTCGTGTTCGAGCGGTCATAAGCCTCCACCGTCAGCGCTCCACCACTCTTCATCACCGCCTGCACCTGCGGAAGCTGGTCCTCCGGAAGCGTAAAGATCACGGCGATCGGCTGCAACTGCGTCACCACCAGCAGACCCGTCGCGTCCGCGGCGTGGACAATATTGCCCGGATCCACCTGCCGCAATCCCACCACTCCATCGATAGGAGAAGTAATCTTCGTGTAAGCCAGATTAACCTTTGCAGCCTGGATCGCAGCCTTGTCTGAGGCAATCGATCCCTCCGCCTGCCCTGCCCCACTCACCTGTGACTGTTGGCTCTCCTTCGACACCACTCCGGCCTGGAACAACGCCGTGTACCGCGTCGCCTCCGCCTGTGCATTGGCCGCCGTCGCCTCGTCCTTCACCAGGGTTCCCTCGGCCTGCGCTACCGCCGCCGCGTACGGAGCGGGATCGATCTGCGCCAGCAACTGACCCTTCGTCACCCTCTGCCCTTCACGCACAGGAACTTCGATCAACTGGCCATCTACACGCGTCTTGATGGTCACCGTGTTGTAGGCCGTCACCGTGCCCAGCTCCGTCAGATAGATCGGCATCGTCTTCTGTTCGACCGCTTGCACTGTCACAGGAATCGGACGGTCAGCCGCCGCCGCCTGCCGGCTGCCCTGCGTGGTCTGCTCCGAAGCATTCTTGCGGATCTTCCACACCGCGCCCCCTACAGCCAGCAGGACGACGAGGATCACAACCACTGTGCGCGCCGACGAGCCCTTCGGTTGCTCAGGGTCGGCGAGGAGATGCTGCTCCGTCGGCTTGGGCAGTGCCTTGGACTGCTCGTGTTCGGTTAGTTCTGTTGGCGACATTGGCGCTTCACCGTTTCTTCGGTTCTCTGGATTTTCAGAGTTTTACGTTTGGAAGTCTCAGAATAAATGATAATGACGTTGGCCGCTTTCTGAGAGTTTCGGTTTTTGCGGGCAAACGGTAGCGCCACGTTCATAAAACGCACTAGACGTTCGATAATCGCCATATCAATCGATAATCGCCGCTTCAAAGGAAGGACTCCCTTTTTGCCTACTTCGGTTGCCTCGCTCGACGACACCGCGCTTCTGCCCCCCAGCGCAGACCCCCTCTGTGTCGATTTGGACGGCACCTTGGTCAAATCCGATACCCTCGTCGACTCCGCGCTCGCCCTTGCCCGCCATCATCCCGCCGCCCTGGTTAAGCTCCCCGGATGGCTACTCCAGGGCAAAGCCGCCCTCAAACGGCACCTCACCGCCGCCGTCACCCTGGACGTCGCGCATCTCCCCTACAACCGCGAACTCCTTCAATATCTTGAGCAACAGCACGCCACCGGCCGCCCCATCTATCTCGCCACAGCCGCCGATTCGGTCCTCGCCCAGCGAATCGCCGATCACCTCGGTCTCTTCACCGGAGTCATCGCCTCCGATGGCGCCGTGAACCTCGCCGGAAACAACAAGCTGGCAGCCTTCCGCCACAAATTCGGCGACTCCGACGCCTTCTCCTACATCGGCAACGCCCTGCCCGACCTCCCGCTCCTCCAGAACTGCCGTCAGCCCATGGTCGCCAATCCCACCGCCGGCCTCCGAGCAGCCCTCCGTTCATCCAAAATCACCCCCGTCCGTGTCTTCAGCGAGCAGGTCTCCCCTCTCAAAGCCTGGCCAAAGGCCATCCGAATCCATCAATGGGCCAAGAACGTCCTCATCTTTCTTCCTCTCCTCCTCGCCCACTCCCACGACCGCGGCCTCGCCGCCGCCGCCGTCGTAGCCTTCATAAGCTTCGGCCTCTGCGCCTCCGCCACCTACATCGTCAACGACCTCCTCGACCTCGACGCCGACCGCCAGCATCCCCGCAAGCGTCGCCGCCCCTTCGCCTCCGGGGATCTCTCCGCCATCACCGGAGTCGTCGTAGTCATCCTCTTCCTCGCCGCCTCCGCAGCCCTCGCCCTCGCCGTCCCCCACATCATCCGTGCCATCTCCCCCTCGCTCGATGTTGCTCCTCCGTACCAGATCAACTTCTTCGGCTGGCTCTGCATTTACCTCGTCACCACACTCGCCTACTCCCTCCGCCTCAAGCGCGCCGGCCTGGTCGACGTCGTCGTCCTCTCCGGCCTCTACACCATCCGCATCCTCGCCGGCTCCGCCGCCACAGGAGTAGCCGTCTCCACCTGGCTCGCCAGCTTCAGCATCTTCTTCTTCCTCTCACTCGCCTTCGTCAAACGCTTCGCCGAACTCGAAAGCCTTCGCGAGCGTGGCGGAGTCTCCCCCAGCGGCCGCAGTTATCACGTCGCCGATATCGAGCAGCTTCGCAGCTTCGGCACAGCCAGCGGGTACGCCTCCGTAGTCGTCTTCACCCTCTACATCTCCAACCTCGACGCCGCCGAACTCTACCAGCACACCAACCGCCTCTGGCTGCTCGTCCCGATCCTCCTTCTCTGGATCAGCCGCCTATGGCTCCAGGCCTCCCGCGGCAAGCTCGATGAAGACCCCGTCGTCTACGCCGTCACTGACAAACGCTCCCTCCTTCTCGGCCTGCTCGTCGTCATAGTCATCCTCATCTCCCTCTAACGCGCAAAACCTACCCGCCTTTTCGTCGCAGAACCCTCCATTCCACAGTCACCGAAGCGCATCATGGAAACAGGAGCCCATTCCCATGCGTGCAGATATCGTTCCCGGAGCAACCTTCCCCGACTACGAACTAAGCGACCACACCGCAACCCGCCGCAAGCTCTCAGACCTGCAAGGCCAACACCCCATGGTCCTCGTCCTCAGCCGCGGAGGCTTCTGCCCCAAAGACCGCCGCCAGTCCGAGCTCCTCGTCCAGCTCCACCGCGAGATGGAAGTAGGCTACAGCCGTCTCGTCACCATCAGCACCGACAACATCGCCGAGACCAACGAAAACCGAAGCGGAGTAGGCGCCCACTGGACCTTCCTCTCCGACGCAGGCCGCCGCATCCAGAAGGACCTCGACATCGCCGAGTACACCGACCCCGTCCACAATCCCATGATCCCCTACACCATCGTCCTCGAACCCGGCCTCGTCGTCTTCAAGGTCTACAACGGCTACTGGTTCTGGGGCCGCCCCACCCTCGAAGACCTCCGCCAGGACCTCCGCGCCGTAACCCAAAAGTGCCGCCCCGACTGGGACATCACCGACCCCGAACATCGCGCCGCATGGCAGCGCGGAGAAAAAGATCGCTTCTACCCCTACGGCAAAACCTACGCAGCCGTCTTCGGCGAGCAGGATTAGACGGAATCACCAACCACTGCCTCCTATTCGGCGTCAACGCCTGCGCCCTCTCCGAATTCCACCCGTCCTTTACGGCATTCTTACGCGCTGTGGCGATAGCATCGGATAGCAGTCAGAAAGGGGGCATTTATCAAATGCCGAATGTACATGGTATCGAGTTCAAGGACAATCAAGCCGAGCTCGTTAAGGACTTGGTCCGCGAACTGTTGAAAGACGGAAACTGCGCCGTATACGCGCTGAATAACATGAAGCCGAACGGCGAACTGCGAATGGCTTCAGCTCCACCGGCTCCCACCCCGAGAGAGGTAGGCGGAGTTTTTCTCAGGATTCGCCCGGGCGAACGTGAAGCAATCATCATCAGGCCGATGAATGCGAAAGCCGGTGAGAAGCATATCCCGGTCAGCAAGATCACCCAGGCCCAAACGCTTGAGGTAATCCGGACTTGGCGCAAACAGACCGGCTCGCTTCCAATCCAGCCGCGAACTGCGCCAAACGAGCCACAGCTCATCGTTTCAGCAGGCAAGAAAAAGAACCACCACGGTCAGTAAAAGGACCCTTACCCGGCCCTGAGCACCTCAATCACCACCCGTCGCGCTCAGGGCCATCAATCAGGCCCGTGCCAGGCGGCCAGCCACAACTCTCACGCAGTCGTTTACTCTAAACACTGCCACCATGAACGAGGCCATCCCCCAACTCCCCGACTTCAACGAATCGACCTTGGACGCCCCGCCCGAAGGCGTCCTTGTCCTCGCCATCATCCTCTCCGCCCTCTAACGCTGCGATACACTGAACAGGAAGAAAGAATGAAGACGCGAGACATTTTGCGCCTCATCCACGATGATGGCTGGTATCAAGTCGCTCAAAAGGGCAGCCACCGGCAGTTCAAACACCCGACGAAGCCAGGCAGAGTTACGATCGCCGGTCATCCCGCAGAGGAAATGGACGAAGGAACCCGCAAAAGTATCTTCAAACAGGCAGGGCTAAAGCCATGAGAGAGTACGCTGTCATCTTCGAGAAGACCTCCACCGGATGGAGCGCCTACGTTCCAGATCTTCCCGGCCTCGGCGTAGCCGGCCCAACCTACGAAGCCACCGAGCAACTCATCCGCGAAGGCATCACCTTCCACATTGAAGGCCTCCTAGCCGACGGCGACCCCATTCCCGAACCCACCACACGCGTGGCCCGCATGCCCATCTCTGCCTAGAACAGATCGATCAATGACTAATATCGAAATCCCCGACCTGCCGGACTATTCTCTGGACACAATTCAAAAGGCGACTGGCCATCTCTTACAGTTATTGCGTGAAGATGTTGCGAAAGCTAAAGATGCTGCTGAATTAGAACAGTATCGAGTCCGATGGATTGGGCGTAAAGCTGGAATCTTGAAGCAAATCAGCGAAAACTGGCTGCCTAACTGTCCCATCGAATCTCGGAAAGATTTGGGACAGGCATTCAATGCGCTGAAGCAACAGGCCGACTTGGAGTTTACTCCAGAGTCAGTTGCAAAAAAAATAGGTATCTCTGCTCCTGCACTGAACGTTTTCAGGGACGCAAACAAGTTTGGAGATGAGATACGGCTCTCGAACGGAATCGACATCACCCTACCCGGCACCCTCCGAGCCCCCGGCATCCCCCATCCCCTCCTAAAAACCATGCACGAGATAGTAGCCGTCTTCCATCACCTCGGCTACTCCACCAATCTCGGCCCGCAAGTCGAATCCGACTTCTACAACTTCGAAGCCCTGAACTTCCCCCCCAACCACCCCGCCCGCGACACCCAGGACACCCTCCAGATCGCCGCGCAGCACTCCCGCCCCTCACGCGACCGGCTGTTAATGCGCACTCACACCAGCCCCGTCCAGATCCGCACCATGATCGCGCAAGCCCCACCCATCCGCATCGTCATCCCCGGCAAGGTCCACCGCAACGACGCCGCCGACGCCACCCACTCCCCCATCTTCCATCAGGTCGAAGGCCTCTGCGTCGACACCAACATCACCTTCTCCGACCTCAAGGGCACCCTCGACCACGCCATGAAGGCCCTCTTCGGCAGCGACGTCAAGACGCGCTTCTTCCCCAGCTTCTTCCCCTTCACCGAACCCAGCGCCGACGTCCAGATCTCCTGCATCTTCTGCGGAGGCAAAGGCTGCCGCAAGTGCAAGCACTCCGGCTGGATCGAACTCCTCGGCTGCGGAATGGTAGACCCCGCCGTCTTCGCCGCAGTCACCGAAGAACGCCGAAAACTAAACCCAGCAGACGACGCCTACAACCCCGAGAAGATCACCGGCTTTGCCTTCGGCATGGGCGTAGAACGCATCGCCATGATCCAGCACGGCATCTCCGACATAGGCCACTTCTACTCCGGAGACATGCGCTTCCTCGAACAGTTCGCCTGAGGGCCCCGATTCCCAGCGAATTTCCTGTCAAGGAAAAACGCATAAACCACTACAAATCAATATTATACGAATGATTTAAGTTAGGCCCGCCTGCTATAATGACAGTACAGCCAAAAACCACCGCCCAGGCGGGTTAGCTTCATCGCAGTCTTTGACAACTCAACCGGGAGTCCAAATTCATAAACCACAATTTATGAATACTTTGCAGCCGCCAACCCCGTTTTATAAGACTTTTTCCATCTGCGCATACCGAGGTCCGGACTTAAAGTATTTACTTTGAATACTTTGCGCAAATATGAAGAGGGAGGGGGTCAGCAAAGACCTCCCTGTTTCGCCGCCCTAAGGCTTTGGCAGCACCCGGATAATTGCCATCATGCCGCTGTCCTCATGTCCCAGGATGTGGCAGTGATAGACGAAGTCCCCGATATCCGGCCCACGGAAGTCCATCCTCAACGTCACGCTCGGATAAGGCCCCGTACCGCTCCAGAACGGCACGTTGATCATGTCGCGATACTGCCCATTCACCGGCTTCCCATCGCGCTCAAGCACCAGGAAATGAATCTGGTGCATATGGAACTCGTGATTCTCCAGCGCCCGATTCTCAATCGTCCAGTCCTCCACCGACCCCTGCGTCGTAATGATCGCCGGCGGACTGTTCGGGTCGAACATCGTAGGCGTAGCCCCATCCACGGTAATGAAGAAGTTGGTCGGACTATTCGGATTCGTGGGATCCGATAGCACCTCCGAGAAATAGAGCTTCCGATGCTTCACAGGTACTGCGCTAGCAAGTCCCGTAAACCGCATCTTCACCGGCGGCGGACCTGAGACATTACCCACCGACAACGTAGGATTAGCCGCCGTCGCACTCACCTTGATTGCAGCTATCGGACGTTGCGGATCGTTATCACCGTCCGGCCCCGTATTGATATTCAGTGTCTGCAGTATGGCATTCTTCACGCTCTTTGCCGGCCCAGTCGCGATGAACTCAACCCGTGCAGCCGGAGCCAGCAAAAAGTGCTTCCGCAGCAGAGTCTTGCCAACCGAACTCCCATCCTGCGATCCGGTAGGCACCCCATCAATCGCGACCACCTGAATGTCCTGCACCACACCGTCGTACTGGAGTTGCACGTCCAGAATCGTATCCGCCGAAGCATTCAACACGCGCCAGAACTGTTTCTGCAGCGGCTTCATCGCGATCACCGCCGGCGTATAAGCCGGAAAAGACACAGGAATGTAGTTCAGCGACAGATCCCACGCTGGAACATTGCCAGTAGGAGTTCCCGGAACCGGATTGTCCCGCACGATCAACGTCCGTTCCGGCAGTCCGGCAACGTCATGGTTGATGTTCTCAATCCCTTCCACAACGATTGCGCCCGAAGCTCCACCCTGCACCGCCGCCTCGGCGATTCCATGAACGTGTGGGTGATACCAGTAAAGCCCAGGCGGCTCATCATACGGAAAATGCACATCGTACTGGAACGTCTCGCCCGAGTTGATCAGCGTCTTAATCACCTCATCCTGATGGCAGATCGGCGGCGTGTTCGTCCCGTGATAGTGGATATTCACCGAGGTGTCCGTCATCATCATGTTGCCGCAGTTCGCCTGCCCCGGCCCGGCTACGATCAACTCCGGAGCTTGCATATTCATTCCCGGCATAGAACTCTTGAACGACGGCGTCACCGACGACGGCAGCTCGTTCTTGAGCGAGATAATCAGCTCATCGCCCGGCCAAACATGCAGCGTCGGCGACTGCACCCCAGCGTCGGTCGTAAAGCAATAGAGTGTATTGCCATCCGCATCGACTCGCGTCGAGTAGGTAAAGTTGACTTTCAAAATGCCATGGCTGCTGAACAGATCCGTCGCTTCCACTAACTGACTACCCGCCGCATAACGCGGACAAGGGTTCGCTGAACCACCCGCACAAAAGGCACACAAAGGAGTCGCCAGAAACAGCGCCACCATCCAAAATATCCAAAGACTTTTTCTCATTATTCCCGATCCTCCGGACAAACTAGGGTCCCGACGACACGGGTGGCCCCAAGGAAAATGCTGGACCATCCAATCATGACGGCAGGCAATTCGATAACCATCGCGACTCGTCGCAATGAGTACCGATTACCTCGCACTTTTGCATTTATCTCGTGACAGGGTGGTTGGGTGTCAGGCAAGCTGTGAAATCTTTTGCGCCAATGGAAGGAAATACTACAGCCTATAGTTGCACCTAAGGCGTCCCCAACCCATCCCGCAAACTCAGCAGATTCTGCGGCGCCACGCGTATCACCCCACCCCGCGGACTATCGATATCCGCAATCAGAAAAAACGCAATCGCCACCAGCAGCGGAAGCACCATAAATAGTTTCACCTCGATCTTCCGCGCTCCGTACCCCAGCAGAACATTGCAGAACACCCCAATTGCAGCCATCAGGCACCATGCGCCTTTCGGGATCCGGTTCCACCACGCCGCCTGCGTATACCCCTGCGAATTCAGTACGTCGTTCATCCCCGACGCCGCAAGCGCCTGCACCGGCGTCTGCTGTGCCGTCACCGACTGCGCAGTCGCAGTCCATAGCTGGTTCTGAACCTCAGCGGTCTCTTTATCAATCGGTGATACGTCGGCCCAGTTCTCTGTCTGGTACCACTGGATGCGCAGGTCCGTGTACCGTTTCAGCAATCCCCGCACCTGCGACGCCTGTGCAGGCGCCATCAGGTCGGCCCGCACATACTCCGTCCCAATAGCATTGGCCTCGGCCTCTTCGTAGGTCTTGCGCAGGTCATAGCGGCCCGTCGCCATCGAAAAGCTGAACCCGACAATCAAGCCCAGCATGGTCAGCGATGCCGAAAGGATCGTCCCGAAATCAGGCCGCAACTCCTCCGGAACGCCATTCCGCCGCTTGTTCAGCCACACGCCCACCCACGCCGCAAGCCACAATCCAAAGAACGCCAACACGAGGACTACAAATGGATAGTTCAAAATATTCATCCCTTCCTCCGTCTATACCGATGCGTTGTGCGGTAGCAATTCAGGAAGGCCGCTTCGCCGTCTTGCCGAAGAATCCGAACAGCAAATGCAGCACAGCCAGCGCCAACGCTCCCAGAAACGCCGCCTTGAACGTCGTCACCGCAAACCCCGGCACAAACTTGCTTGAGAACCACAGAATCACGGCATTGATCACCAGGAAAAACAGCCCAAACGTCAGGATTCCCAGCGGCAGCGTAATGATCTTCAATAACAATCCCAGCGTCGCATTGAACAGCCCAATCACCACGACGGCAATCAAAGCGGAGATAAAGCTGCTGACATTAAACCCATCAATAAAGTGCGCCACCAGCAGCAGCGCCACAGCATTCAAAATCCAGTGCAGAAGCAAACGAAGCATAGTCAGTTCCTTTCACTCACACATAGAAAGCAGCGATCCGCGGTGGCCCTCCGCTCAACGAGCATATCCGATACCCTCCCGGACCGCACCTGTCAATCTCTCCTGTTCCGATCGCGAGAAAACAAGCATTTAGACTAGAAATCGCTAACCATGAAGATTCTCACCAACTGGCTCCGCACGTACGTCCCCAACATTCCCGCTGACGATCAACAGCTCGCCGCCGACCTCACCCTCCGCGGAATCGCTGTAGAAGGCGTCCACTCCCTTGGCTCAGGCGACGGCCACCTCTTTGAGATGGACATCACCACCAACCGCGTCGACGCCATGAACCACTACGGCATCGCCCGCGAGGCCGCCACCATCTACAACGTGCCGCTCGCACGTCTAATAAATGAAGTGTCATCCCGACCGGAGCGTATTGGAGTGGAAGGACCTGTAGTTGCCTTCCCCGTCCGCATAGAGGCCCCCGCACTCTGCGGCCGCTTCACCGCCCAGGTCCTTCGCAGCGTCACCATCGCCCCCAGCACCGGACAGATCGCCGATTACTTCAACCTGCTCGGCCAGAAACAAATCTCCAACGCCGTAGACGCCAGCAACTTCGTCCTCCTAGGCATGGGCCATCCCACCCACGCCTTCGACTTCGACAAGCTCGAAGGGGGAATCATCGTCCGCCTGGCCCACCGCGGAGAGAAGCTAAAACTCCTCGACGGAACCGACCGCACCCTTGAACCAGACGACCTCGTTGTAGCCGACGAAAAGAAGGCCCTCGCCCTCGCCGGAGTCATGGGCGGCTACGACTCCATGATTACCGCCGAAACCAAAAACATCCTCGTCGAAGCCGCCTGGTTCGACCCCGCCAGCGTCCGCCGCAGCTCGCGCCGCCACGGCCTCCACACCGACGCCTCACACCGCTTCGAGCGCGGCGCCGACATCAACGCCGCCCCCACCGCCAACGCCCTCGTCTCCCAACTAATCCTCGCCGCAGGAGGCCACGCCGAAGTCCCCCTCATCGACATCCTCATCCCCGAAATCGCCGCCCGCACCGCAACCCGCCTACCCATCACCGTCTCAGTCCAACAAGTCGAACGCCACCTCGGCGCCACCCTCGAAGACACCCCCGAGGCCTCAGCCCTAACCCCCGACCTAATCTACCAATACCTAACCGCCCTCGGCTGCACCCTAACCACGCAATCAACCAACAACCAGCAACCAACAACCTTCTCCATCCAACTGCCTTCCTGGCGTCTAGACCTCGAGCGCGAGATCGACCTCATCGAAGAGGTCGCCCGCGTCTACGGCTACAACCGTTTCGCCAACACGCTCCCAACCCCAGGCATCGTCATCGCCCACCCCACCGCAGCCGCCGAGTCCGCCGTCCGCACCCGCCTCCTTAGCCTCGGCTTCTCCGAATCCATCTCCAGCACTTTCGCCAGCCAATCCGACAGCGACCTCTTCGCCACAGCAGAGCAGCGCATCGTGCCCATGGAAAACCCTCTCTCCGAAGAAGCCTCATTGCTCCGCCCATCACTCGTCTCCGGCATGGTCACCATGCTCGCGCACAACCTCAACCGCGATGTAAAAGAGGTCCGCCTCTTCGAGCAGGGCCACACCTTCACCGGCACCGTCCCCGCCGACGCCAACTTCATCTCCGACGTTCACGAGACCCCGCAGCTCTCCCTCGGCCTCACCACCGCACACCCGCAAGCCACGCCGCTCCACTCCGCACAAGACACCCCCATCTTCGAGCTCAAAGGTGCCATCGAATCCGTAACCTCCCTCTTCACCCTCACCGGAGGCCCATCCGCACTAACCTTCACCTCCGAAGCCCCCGCCTGGCTCCAACCCGGCCGCGGCGCCACCGCGCTCCTTAACAAAACTCCTATCGCGCACTTCGGCGAACTCTCCACATCCGAAACACAACGCCGCAAACTTCGCCAACCCATCTACCTCGCCCAACTCGACCTCGCCGCGCTTTACGCGCTGCCCCTCAAACGCGTCACCGCCCGCGACCTATCCCGCTACCAGGCCGTCGAGCGCGACTTCTCCTTCACCTTCCCCGACTCCACTCACTGGCATACCATCGCCGCCGCCATCGAGTCCCTAGCAATCCCCGAACTCCAACGCCTAACCCCCGAAGAAATCTTCCGCGACCCCAAAGGCAAAGCAGTAGCCCCGGCACACTACTCGCTCCTGCTGCGGACCGTCTTCCAGTCGCACGACCACACCCTCAACGAAGAAGAATTAACCACCTGGCAGTCCGCCATCATCAACACCCTCACCAAACTAGGCGGCACCATCCGCGCATAAGTGGGGACAAGCACAGCGCGCATCCAAATAGGTTCCCATAACCGTCTTTCCCATACAAATATCCACGCCCTGCACGTCTATACTTCACTAGATATGAGCACATCCACCATCAGTCCCGGAATCACCACAGAAGAGTTCCAGGCCCTCGAGCAAAAAGTCCTCCGCGCCATCGAGATCGTCAAGAGCGAGCGCGAAGCCCGCGCCGTCGCCGAAGCAGAAGTAGCCGCACTACGTGCCCAGCTCGACGCCTTCACCGCCACTCAGGGCGAAGCCCTCACCGCCGCCCAGACCCAGCTCAACACGCTCAACCAGGAGCGCGACGCCGTCCGTCAGCGCGTCGAAAAAATGCTGCAACAGATGGACGAACTCCTCTAAAATCTCCCCGGAGCAAAAGGAGTAAGAATGGCAGAGACCATGAACCCGCCCGAAGCAGACCAGCTCGAAACCCCGCAGTCCATCAGCGTTGACATTTACGACCAGGTCTACCATCTCCGCGGCACCGACCCCGCGTACATCGACTCCCTCGCCCGCTCCGTCGACGCCAAGATGCGCGCCGTCTCCGCCCACGGAGGCACGGTCGACTCACTCCGCGTAGCCGTCCTAGCCGCCCTCAACATCGCCGACGAGCTCGCCACTCTCCGCCAGCGCTACGACTCGCTCGCCGGCACCGTCTCCCAGTCCCAGACCACCATGCGCTCCCGCGCTGGCTCCCTCGCCGGGATGCTCGACGAAGTCCTCGAAGACCGCAAAGCCGGCTAGGACATCAACGCTCGCCCACCACGCACATTATTTACTTGAATTTACGGCTCCCTGCGTGAATCATAGGTCTTTCACTCAGACCTGCCGCCCTCGGAGCCTCAATGCCTCGTCTATCTTCCTGCCTGCTTGCCCTTTACCTCGCAACACCTGTCATCACCGTCGCCCAGGACTCTAGCCCTGCTCTGGCAACGTCATCTGTGCCCGCATACCAGACCAACCCGAAGTATCTCGCCGCCATCACGGAAGCGAAGAAATGCGCGGCTCAACGCCAGTTCAACTTCGCCGAGGATGCCTACAAGAAAGCCAACAAGATTGCCGGTGGTCAGGACTCCAAGAGTCTTCAAGCAATCTTCGATCTGCAGCTAAGCATGGGCGAATACAAAGATGCAATTGCCACTGCCACACACCTCGATGAGATCGCCATCACTTCCATCGAAAAAGCCTCCGCAGAGGTCAATCGCGGGCAGGCTCTGCTCCTTCAGGCCGGCGACAAAAACAAGACCGATCTATTTCAGGCCGCGGATACCTCGTTCAAAAACGCCATCTTCAACGACCCCAAAAACGGCAACGCCCATTACCTTGATGGCTACGCCCTCGCTCGCCTCGGCCAGACCGAAGCCGCCAGCAGGCAATTCAAAGAATGTCTATCCTGCATCTCCCCAAAAGATCCCAGCTACCTCCGCGCCCAGCACTTCGCAGAAAATCCGGCTCTCTCAGCCTCGAAGATGGCGCCCGTATTTGAGGTCGTAGCTCTCGACGGCACCCACTTCAACCTCGATGCCATGGGCGGCCGCGTCGTTCTTATCGACTTCTGGGCCACCTGGTGCGGCCCCTGCAAAGAAGAGCTTCCACAGATGAAGAAGATCGCCAAGGAGTTTGCTGGCGAGCCCCTCGTCATCATCAGCGTCAGCTGGGACTCCGACGAGACCAAGTGGAAGGACTTCATCACCAAGAACGAGATGACCTGGTTCCAATACCGCGATGCCGATCACAAACTTACCGACCGCTTCGGCATCAACTCCATCCCCCACTACTTCACCATCGACTCAGACGGCGTCCTCACCTCCGAGATGCTCGGCTCAGGTTCCGACGTAGAAGGCAAGCTCAAAAAGCTCATCGCCCGAGCCAAAGCCAAACCCGCGCCACCTCAGCCTACGAACTCAGGCAACTAACCCCTTCGCTGTCTTCATTTCGGACCGCTCAACTTGCCATTCCGCCGCCCGCCCGGTAGCATCCACTCAAGTGACCGGCCTGCAAAGCAGGTGCGCGATCTCCGCAGGTTGAACCAATATTCATTGAACAGGGGCCTGGCTCGTATACATGGTTCGGTGTGCTGTCCTCCAGTCAGGAACGCCTAAAGAACCACGGCAAGGTCCCGCCGTCTTAGACGGGTTCACCTGCGACTCGTCGCACGGCCCAGCGGGTCGGTCCCTTACCTATCCCCCAACAACTGACATTCGGCGCATGCGAGGCTGGTCTTCGTTGTAGGGCTATCTGCTGACGGGTGGAAGTTGGTTGAGACTGGCGTGGGGGGGGGACGAACCTCCTTGGCAGCCAACCGGTCTTCAGATTGGCTGCCTGGGTTAGAGGAACGTTTCTATGACTTGGGAGAGACGGGGCTGCTTGGAGCGCTTGGAGTGGATGGAGTAGAGCCGCCGCCGTGACAATCGCGTCCGGAGCCCCCGTCGTGATGGTCTCTGTCATTAGAGTCTGAATCGGGATGACAGATGTGATAGAACCACGTGAAAAATCCAGCGCCAGGGATTTCGCAGGCGTGGGCTGCAGGTGCGGAGAGAGAGAGTCCTACGAGTACCACCATGATGGAGCGGGTTAACTTCATTGGTTCACCTCCTGGTACAACGGGGCAAGATTAGCAAGCCGGGGGTGGGATGGCAGTACAACTTTCGGGGCAGCCGGGCGGAGCGAGGTTGGAGCGGGTATGTGGATAAGGTGTTCCGGACTACTCACGGCTTGCGAGGAGTGTGAGGAGGGGAGTTATGAGGTGTTATCTGAGCGGTTTATGGGGTGTTGGCGCGGGCCAGAAAAGCGGGTTTGCGTGTTATACTTAAGATACTGATTCCGGTGTCCCGAGCCCTTTGAAGTGCTGGATTGACGCGGCTTTTCGGGTTTGGGACGGACCGGATCGGAACCAATTCCCCAGTACTTCAGCTACGGCTGCATGGAGCTCCATGGCATCGAGTGTTATCCCCGCCGAGACCGAACTTTTGAATCCTGATTTGACCCCGGAGAAACCGGCTCCGAAGAGCTCCTCGAAGAAGGAAGGGGGCGGCTATTCGGCTGAAAATATTACCGTGCTCGAGGGTCTGGCGGCGGTGCGTCTGCGACCGGCGATGTATATCGGGTCGACGGGTGAGCAGGGTCTGCATCACCTGGTGTACGAGGTGGTCGATAACTCGGTGGACGAGGCGCTGGGTGGGCATGCTACGAAGATCGATGTGACGATCCATGTCGACAACTCGATTACGGTGGTCGATGACGGGCGCGGGATTCCGGTCGACGACAAGGTCATCAACGGCGAGAAGATGCCTGCGGTGCAGGTGGTCCTGACGATGCTGCACGCAGGCGGTAAGTTCGACGCGAGCAACTACAAGGTCTCGGGCGGACTGCATGGCGTGGGTGTGAGCTGCGTGAATGCGCTGAGCGAGGAGTTCGACGTCGAGATCTGGCGCGATGGCCATGCGTGGGAGCAGGACTACATCGAAGGGCGCTCCGATCTCGAAGCTGCGGAAGATGGGGCCGTCGAAGCGCAGGGGGACGAAGGTTCACTTTCTGCCGGACAAGAGCGATCTTTACGGTGACGGAGTTCAACTACGACACGCTGGCGCAGCGGCTGCGGGAGCTCGCGTTCCTGAACAAGGGGCTGGAGATTCACGCTGACCGACGAGCGCAAGACGGACGCGAAGACGGGTGAGGCGAAGCACCAGGAGTTCAAGTATGTCGGCGGGATTGCGGAGTTCATCAAGCACCTGAACAAGGGCAAAGCGGTGCTGCACGACAAGCCGATCTACATGGAGGCCGAGCGCGATGGCGTGGCGATGGAGATTGCGCTGCAGTACAACGACGCTTACTCGGAGACGGTGTTCACGTTTGCGAACAACATCAATACGGTGGACGGCGGGACGCATCTCTCGGGCTTCAAGACGGCGCTGACGCGGACGATCAATGCTGCGGGGCAGTCGCTGGGGCTGTTCAAGGATGTGAAGGAGAATCTCTCCGGCGATGATGTGCGCGAGGGATCTGGTCGTCGTGATCAGCGTGAAGCTTTCGCAGCCGCAGTTTGAAGGGCAGACGAAGGGCAAGCTGAACTCGGATATTGCGGGGACGGTGCAGGCGTTTGTGAATGAGCGGCTGGGCGGGTTCCTGGAGCAGAATCCGTCGGTGGCGAAGAAGATTATCAATAAGGCGATCGATGCTGCGCGGGCTCGCGAGGCTGCGCGTAAGGCTCGCGATCTTACTCGGCGCAAGGGCGCGCTGGATGGCGGCGGTTTGCCGGGTAAGCTGGCGGACTGCTCGGAGCGGCAGCCGGATCGGTGCGAGCTTTATCTCGTCGAGGGTGAGTCGGCCGGTGGGACTGCGAAGCAGGGGCGCGATCGGCGGTTCCAGGCGATTCTGCCGCTGAAGGGCAAGATTCTCAACGTGGAGAAGGCTCGCTACGACAAGATGCTGGGGCACGAAGAAATTCGCGCCATGATTACGGCGCTGGGCTGCGGGATCGGCAAGGACGATTTCGATGCGACGAAGCTGCGGTACGGCAAGCTGATCCTGATGACGGATGCCGACGTGGATGGATCGCACATCCGTACGCTGCTGCTGACGTTCTTCTTCCGGCATATGACGGAGTTGATCAAGCGCGGGCATGTGTATATTGCGCAGCCGCCGCTGTACCGGATCAAGAAGGGCAAGTTCGAGCAGTACATCAAGGACGATCGCGAGTACGTGCAGGTGATGGTGAAGCGCGCTTCGGACGGGATGGTGCTGACCTATGGGCGCGGACAAGGCGCAGATTGAAGGCGCGGCGCTGACGAAGTTCATGGGGCAGCTGAATGAGTTCCTGGGCTTCTTCGAGAAGGTGAACAAGCGGCTGCGGAATGAGCAGGTGACGCAGGACTTTATCGAGCTGTTCGCGCATGAGGGCTCGACTCCGGCGAAGAAGGATGACTTTTCGACCCCGGCGAAGCTGAAGGAGATGCAGGCGCGGCTGAAGGCGATTGTGAAGGAGTATCAGTTCCGCGGAGTTGGCGATCCTGTGCTGGATGAAGAGCACCAGACGTGGTCGGTGAGCTTTACGGACTCGCAGGGCGCGGAACGGAAGATCGACTGGGCGCTGGCGAATGCGGCGGAGAGCCGGCAGTTGCTGGGCAAGTATGCGCAGATACAGGACAAGCTGAAGGGGCCGTTCGTGATTGAGTATGCGACGAAGACTCCGAAGCAGGTTGCCGCCGAGGAGGCTGAGGAAGAGACTGCCGAAGAGGGCGTGAGCGCGGATGCTGCTGCTCCTGGAACGGTGGCTGAGGCGAAGCCGGGTAAGCGGGTTCGCGCGGCGCTTGATCCGGTGGAGAAGAAGACGGCGCGCGAGGTGTTCGAGTATGTGATCGAGCAGGGCCGCAAGGAGTATCAGGTGCAGCGGTATAAGGGTCTGGGCGAGATGACGGCTCCGCAGCTTTGGGAGACGACCATGGACCCGGAGCGGCGGACGCTGCTGCAGGTGAAGCTCGAAGATATTGCGGCTTGCGAAGAGATCTTTACTACGCTGATGGGTGAGGATGTCGAGAGCCGCACGGAAGTTTATTGAAGAGAATGCTCTGGATGTGAAGAACCTGGATATCTAAAGGTCCGTCGCATGAGAAAGATAGAGGCCGTCCGAGAAATTCGGACGGCCTCTATCTTTTGTCCGCAGTGCTGGGTGCAATAATTCGGGGATGAATGAGTGGGCTGGTGCGGGGATGGATCGGCGGCGGTTTCTTGGGGGTGGGTGCGGCTGCGTTGATGTCCGGTGCGGGCGGGGTTTTCGCAGGGTGCTGGTGGTGGGGCGAAGGCTCGATTGATTTTGTTGGGGACGGGTGGTGGGCCTACTCCTAAGAAGGACCGTTCGGCTAGTGCGCAGGTGATTATGGTGAATGGGGCTGCGTATGTGATCGATTGCGGGAATGGGGTGGCTCGGCAGTTGGTGAGTGCGGGGATTAAGCTGGGGTCGATTCGGGATGTTTTTATTACGCATCATCACTCGGACCATAATGCGGATTATGGGAATCTGTTGCTGCTGGCCTGGGCGACCGATCTGGATCATCGGGTGGATACTTATGGGCCGGCTCCGCTGAAGAGGATGACGGAGCTTTTTCTGGAGATGAATGCGGTTGATATCAAGACGCGGACGGTGGATGAGGGACGTCCGGCGCTGGCTCCGCTGATTCATGTGCATGAGATTGGAGTGCCTGCTGACGCGAGTGTGCCGTGGGTGGTGATGCAGGATGAGAATGTGAAGGTGACGGCGGCGGCGGTGAAGCATCCTCCGCTGGATCCGGCGTTGGCTTACCGGTTCGATACGGCGGGGCGGTCGATTGTGATCTCAGGGGATACGGCGCCGTCAGAGAACCTGGTGCGGCTGGCGCAGGGGGCGGATGTGCTGGTGCATGAGGTGATGTATCTGCCAGCGCTGGAGAAGCTGATTGCGACGGAGCCGAATGCTGTGCGGTTGAAAGAGCATCTGCTGGCAAGCCACACAACGACGGAGCAGGTGGGAAAGATTGCTACGGCGGCGAAGGTGAAGACGCTGGTGCTGTCGCACCTGGTGCCGGGAGGATTTCCGTTCATCGAGGACAAGGTGTGGCTGGAGGCGGTGCGGCCTTATTTCGCGGGAGAGATTTTGGTTGGGCGGGATTTGATGGAGATATAGGCGTGGCTCCGCTGACGGATGAGCGCAGGGCGATGCATAGGTGAGGTTGGCCGATGAGGGATCGGCCAACCTCTGTTTTATTTGCAGCGGTTTATTTTTGATGATTGATGCGGTGGCGAAGGGCCCCGGCGAACGCGAAGAGGCCGGTGCTGAGGAGGATGAGGGTGCTGGGTTCCGGGACCTCAGGGGGATCGGTAGATGGATTGCTGGATGTGCTGGTGGAGAAGTTCGATGTCTTGTCGAAGCTCGAATATTTTGAGGCGTCGTTAGTGAAGAGGAAGGTGTCGTCGTTGTAGTCGAAGTCGGAGTTGCTGGCGTTGAGGTCTTCCATGCCGACGTAGATACCGTCGGGGATGGCCTGGCCGTAGAGAGTGCCTCCGGCGAAGGGGGTGACGTAGGCATGGTTGACTCCGTCGGCGCTGAGGGTCGGATCGGAGGCGAAGACCTGGTTGATGTTGAGGTCGTCGATCTCAAAGACGAGGGTGTCGCCGTAGTTGACGAAGCCGAAGTCGGCGGAGGTACCGACCGCAGTTGTCTGATTGGGGAAGAGCCAGGCGCTGGTGGTGCCGGTGGTGACGTCCACCATGCGGACGGTGTCCGAGTATGCGGCTGAGGCCTGAACGAAGTAGCCGATGATGTTACCGGTTTCGGTTGCTGTGATGGTGGTAGTGGGTGCGATCTGGCCGATGTTGGGGTATGGGATGGGTCCGGCGAAGAGGTTTATGGGAAGAAGGGTGACGATAGAGAGGGCAAGGACTGCAGTCTTATTGCGCATATTTCTCCTTGGGGAGTGAGGAGGTACAACGTTCGAGTTTGCGTGTGTGCAACTATTTGCACATGACTAAATTGAGGCGAGTGTAAGTGGACGCCAGCGGGAACGCAA
This sequence comes from uncultured Acidobacteriaceae bacterium, assembly GCA_963744125.1. GTDB lineage: Bacteria > Acidobacteriota > Terriglobia > Terriglobales > Acidobacteriaceae > Edaphobacter. The sequence continues at coordinate 1,110,768 of CAVUSG010000001.1, forward strand.
CGCAAATTTTGGCAAATTTGGCTGAAATTCCCGATTCTGGAGAGATTACGACACTTTAGTGATGTGTATCGGGCCGCACTGACACTTTCGTTGCAGGCGAGGTGAATGTGGCGAATAACGTGCGTTTGTTGAAATCCGTGTGAGTGCGAGCATAGGGCGAATGCAATAATGCGGGCATGAGCGAACAATCTGTTTCTGGTTTTGGGCGGCGGCAGTTCCTTGGTGTGTGTTCGATGGTCGGATTGGGGCAGACTCTTCTGCCCGGCGCGTTATTTACGCTGGCTACGCAGGCGGAGTCGCAGGCGTGGACCCGAGGCGGAGCAAACGCGGAGCAGTCCGGTGGGCCGGTGATTACGGACGCGATGATCAATGCGGCGGCTGCGATTGCGGGCATCAAGATTACGGATGACCAGAAGAAGCTGATGATGAATGGGCTGCGGAATCAGATGCAGTCGGTGGCGACGATTCGTGAGCTGCATCTGCCGAACAGCGTGGCTCCGGCGGTGATCTTCGATCCGGTTCCAGCGGGGATGGTGCTGGACACGGTGAAGAAGCCGATGAAGATCTCTACGGCTCCGAAGGTGACGGTGGAGAAGAGCGCGGTTGCGGCGGGGGATGATCTTGAGGGGTCGAATGCGCTGGCGTTTCTGACAGTGCGGGAGTTGGCGGAACTGGTGAAGACGCGCAAGGTGACTTCTACCGAGCTGACGAAGATGTACATCGCGCGGCTGAAGAAGCTTGATCCGGTGCTGCACTGCGTGATCACGATAACGGAGGAGCGTGCGCTGAAGTCGGCGGCGGCGGCGGATGCGGAGATTGCCGCGGGTAAGTATCGCGGGCCGCTGCACGGGATTCCCTGGGGTGGAAAAGATTTACTGGCGGTGAAGGGGTATCCGACGACCTGGGGTGCGGCGGGGTTTGAGCAGCAGCACTTCGAGGAGGATGCCGAGGTGGTGAAGCGGCTGGATGCGGCGGGAGCGGTGTTGATCGCGAAGCTGAGCATGGGCGCGCTGGCGCAGAACGATGTGTGGTTCGGCGCGCGTACGCGGAATCCGTGGAATCCAGCGCAGGGGTCGAGCGGGTCGTCGGCGGGTAGTGCTAGTGCTACTTCGGCGGGGTGTGTTGGCTTTTCGATCGGGACGGAGACGCAGGGGTCGATCTCGGCTCCTAGTACTCGGTGCGGGGTGACGGGGCTGCGGCCTACGTTCGGGTTTGTGCCCCGGACGGGCGCGATGGCGCTGAGCTGGACGATGGATAAGATCGGGCCGATCTGCCGGTCGGTGGAGGACTGCGCGATGGTGCTGTCGGCTATCTATGGGCCGGATGGGCACGATCTGTCGATTCGCGATGCGGCGTTCAACTGGGATGCGAACTATGACTGGAAGAAGCTGCGGGTGGGGTACATCAAGAGCTCGTTTGAGCCTGCGGTTTTGGCAGCGGATGCGACGGAACAGCAGAAGGCGCAGCGTGAGCGGGGTCTGGCGGATCTGGGATTTGGGACGGCGGCGATTGAGGCGTTGAAGAAGATGGGCGTAGAGCTGATTCCGGTGGAGATGCCGAAGTTTCCGTTCCAGCAGATCACTCCGGTGCTCCAGGCTGAGGCGGCGGCAGCGTTCGAGGAGTTGACGCTGACGGGGCGGGACGCGCTGCTGACGAGCCAGGGTGCCGGTGACTGGCCTACGCAGTTCCGGATTGCGCATCTGTATAGCGCTGTCGATTATGTGCAGGCGATGCGGGCTCGGACGCTGGCGATTGCGGAGATGGCGAAGCTGTTTTCGACGGTGGACGTACTGGTGACCACGGGGCAGGGATCGCAGTCGGCGGCTACAAATCTCACCGGGCATCCGGCGGTGATTGTGCCGAATGGCTTGCGTGGTGCGAATGCTCCGGCAGGTGGAGCGGGGCCGCAGAATAATGGCGGGCCGGGGACTCCGGTGAGCCTGACGTTCCTGGGGGCGCTGTACTCGGATGCGCGGGTGGCGGCGCTGGCGCGGGCTTACCAGGAGGCGACGGGATTCCATCGTCTGCATCCTCCGGTGGCTACGCTTAAGCCGGTTCCGCTGGCGTAAGCAAGGCACCCCCTCCCCCACTAAATTGTGCAAAGTATTAGAAACATGGACTTTAGGTCCGGACCTCGGTGCTTGCAAGTCCAAAAAGTCTTATTAAATGGGGCTGGAGGTTGCAAAGTATTCATAAATTTAGGTTTATGAAGTCGGCTTCGGTTAGGTTGTCAAAGACTGCCGTGGTATCTGTCCGCCTGGGCGGTGGTTTCGCCTAATCTTCTATTATAGCAGGTGGATGCGATTTGAAGAGCTTTGCATGTGTTTGATTTATTGTGGTTTAGATAGTTTTTGCTTGACATGAGATTCCGAAACGATTTTGAGGTGGAATGTTGTAAGTGATTGTGTATTTTTGGTTTATGGTCAAAACTAGACGATGAAACCGGGTAATCGGGGTATCGAGGATATTGCACGAGGGTTGTGAGCGGTGAGCAAAGCGAAAAAGACGGCTATCGCTAAGGGGCCAAGTGCGTGGCAATTGGTAACAATTAGTTTCCTCGTTGGAGTGTTGTGCCTCGGCTTTGGAATTGAACCGAAATGGCTCACGGCACTCTTCTGTACCGCGGTACCGTTTCTAGCCATCGTCAGTTATTGTCAAACCTCATGGCTGTATGCGAGATTCTGGATTTTGATCGGTACGGCCTTTCTGATTCATTGCGCTGGGGTGGCTTGGCTTTTTGGACATGTTTGGCGATCGGAACGTGACGTCAATTTATGGGCGTGCGTTCCTGCTGCTTCTTTGGAGGCTCTCGTTCTACTGTTTCTTGTGAAGTGTTTCAGGCTTAGACCGTGATGTCTTGTAATCGAACACCCAGGCAGTTCGGATTGAGTTGAGGAAGGCGGTCCTGCTTTCGCACGATGCCCACATCTCAGAATCGAGATATGGGGCACCCGGAGGTTGGTGGCGGGTCAGGGAGAACAGGCAACAGCAAGAACAAAAACGAAATACGGGGGTCTCTCCACTACGGCGACAAAGTGCGCCGCCTCCGGTCGAGATGACGGTATTTTGGGGTGGTATGGAGGTAAGAACAGGCAACAGAACAGCAAGAACTGGAGAGGATGCGAAGCCGCTCTAGCCCATGTGGCGGACGGTCATCTGGGAGATGCGTGTGTTGGGGGGCTGCATGCATGCGAAGACGATGGCGGCGGCGACGTCTTCGGGCCGCATCATGTGGGAATCGCGGATGGATTGGTCGGTGCGGCCTTTGCCGAGGGCGAACTCGGTCTTGGTGCCGCCGGGACAGATGGTGCCGACGTTGATGTTGTGGGGGCGGAGTTCGGCGTCGAGGGCCTGGGCGAAGCCGACCTGGGCGAATTTTGAGGCGCAGTAGACGGCCTCGCCGGCGTAGCCCTGCAGGCCGGCGATGGACGAGATGAAGAGCTGGATGCCGCTCTTCTGGGCGATCATGGGCGGTGTGGCGTGGCGCGAGAATAGGAAGCTGGACTTCATGTTGGCGTCCATGAGGTGGTCGTACTCTTCGACCGAGGTGTTGACGAGATTTTTGTAGTTGCCGGCGCCGGCGTTGTTGATGAGGATGTCGAGGCGGCCGAAGGTGGAGAGGGCGAGCTGCACGGTGTGCTTCGCGGTCTGCTCCTCGGCGGCGTCTCCGGCGTGGAACACAGCTCTTCCGCCGATAGACCTTATCTGCGTACAGAGCGCGTCGAGCCGTTCTGCGCGACGTGCCGTGACGACCAGATGAGCGCCTTGATGGGCGAGGGCCAGGGCCGTAGCGTGTCCGATGCCTGCGCTGGCTCCGGTGACGATGGCGATTTTGCCGGAAAGAGGGGTGAGAGTGGGAGAGGTTTCAGCGGCCATGCGTGTTCTTCCTGGGTTTGTCGTCGCAGTACGATCAGTAGTCCAGAATCTGGATGCTAACATCCGACTATGTTGAAGGATGCTTGCCCGGCAGCGAAACTAGCAGAAGAACTAGTCCAGGTGCGGAGATTGGTGAAAGAGTACGCCGGCAGCGGTGGCCATGTACGTGTTGTAGATGACGTTTCGTTCACAATATGGCGGGGCGAGACGCTGGGGCTGGTGGGTGAATCGGGCAGCGGGAAGAGCACCGTGGCGCGGTTGCTGCTGAGGCTGATTGAGCCGACGGCGGGAGAGATTCGATACGACGGAGTGGACCTGCTGGCGGCGAGCAGGGAAAAGATGCGGGCGATGCGGCGGCGGATGCAGGTGGTGTTTCAAGACCCGTATGCAGCGCTGAATCCAAAGATGCGGGTGCGTGAGATTCTGGCGGAGCCGTTTGCGATTCATGGAGAGAAGTGGTCGGGTGAGCGGCTGCGCGTGATGTTGCGCGAGGTGGGCATGGATGAGAGTGCGCTGGAGCGTTATCCGCACGAGTTCAGCGGAGGCCAGCGGCAACGGATCAATATTGCGCGGGCTCTGGCGCTGAGGCCCGAGTTTTTGGTGCTGGATGAGCCGGTGAGCGCGCTGGATGTTTCGGTGGCGGCGCAGGTGGTGAACCTGTTGCGGGATTTGCAGCGGTTCCATGGGCTGACGTATCTGTTCATTTCACACTCCATGCCGCTGGTGCGCTATCTGTGCGACAGGGTCGTGGTGATGCGGCGTGGGCGGCTGGTGGAGGTGGGGGACGCGGTTGCGGTGTGCGATGCGCCGCATGAGGAGTATACGAGGGCGCTGATTGTGGCTACGCCTGAACTGCCGGTTGGTGGATAGAGATGTAACACGGGCGTCATCACGATTGCGCCATCATCGCTACAATGAAGTGAGAATGTTTTCCAGCCTTAGTACTCACTGGCCTTATGTTTGGTTGGTCTCTGCCTCATTTCTTGCCGGTGTGATGAATGCAATGGCGGGCGGAGGCTCGTTTCTGTCGTTTCCTGCAATGCTTGCGATGGGGGTTTTGCCGGTTCAGGCGAATGCCACCAATACAGTGGCGCTGTGGCCGGGACAGTTGACGAGCGTGGGGGCGCTGCGCGCGGATCTGCGCAAAGATTTGCTGCCGGTGGTCTTGGCGGCCTCTGTAGTAGGCGGCATTAGTGGAGCGCTGGTGCTGCTGCGGACCCGGCAGGTGACATTTATGCACCTGGTGCCGTGGTTGCTGGTGGTCGCTTCGCTGCTGTTTGGGGTCAGTGGCCCGGTGTCGCGTTGGCTGAAGGAGAGGTCGGATCATCCGCATATTGAGAGGCCGATTCCGATGGTGGCGCTGTTTGTGGTGCTGCTGCCGGTGTGCTTCTATATCGGCTACTTTGGAGCCGGAGCAGGATTTTTGATTATGACGGCGCTGGCGCTGTTCGGTCTGGAGAAGATGCACGAGCTGAATGCGCTGAAGGTAACGGCGGCGTGTATTTCGAATCTGGCGGCGGTGGTGACGTTTATTTTTAGCGGCGCTGTTTTGTGGCACTACTGTTTGATCTCGATGGTGTTTGCGGGAGTTGGTGGTTGGGTGGGAGCGCAGTATGCACGGCGCATGAATGCGAATGTGTTGCGGACGATTGTGGTGGTGACGGGGCTGGTGGTGGCAGGGTATTTCTTCTGGAGGCAATCGTGACTGCGAGCTTAGTGGAAGATATTGGATTTGTGGCTGCGTTTCTGACGACGGCGGCTTTTGTTCCCCAATTGATGCGTGTGATGAAGCTGCGCTCGGCGCGGGAGATCTCGCTGGGAACGTTTCTGATGTTCTCGGTGGGAGTATTTTTGTGGCTGATGTATGGGATCTATACGGGATCGAGGCCGGTGATTGCGTCTAATGTAGTGACGCTGGTGTTGAGCGTGAGCATTTTGATACTGAAGTTGAAGTACGATCTCGACGCGAAGAAGGAGTTGGGAGGATGAGCCACGAGGGAATCAAGATCGTGAGTGCTGAAGAGGCGCAGCGTGACGTCGAGCACGAGAGGCTGTCGGTGGAAGCTGTTACTCCGGCGAAGATACGGGTGATGAAGACGGAGGGGACTGGCGTCGAGATTGATTGGAAGGATGGCCATCGCAGCAAGTGGGACTTCGCGTGGCTGCGAAACGCGTGCCCATGCGCGACCTGCCATGATGAGCGCGAAAAGAGTGGGCGTAAGCCGGGTGAGGCCAAGCCGAAGCCGCAGACGCTGCTGGTGATGTATGAGGCGCCGGCGCGGCCGGTGGAGGTGACTCCCGTGGGGAAGTATGCGCTGAAGTTCAAGTGGACGGACGGGCACGAGGCTGGGATCTATAGCTGGGAGTATCTGCGGCGGGTGTGCCGGTGCGAGGCTTGCGCGGGGCGAGGCTGAGTTAAAGGTTGAGTTGTGCCAGCGCGTCCTCTACGGTGGAGGCGACGAGAAGGTTGTCGCGGTTCTTCTGCTTGAGCATGCCCTGGGTGACGGCGTGGTCGAGGAAGGTCAGCAGCGGATCGTAGAAGCCGTTGATGTTGAGCAGCAGGATGGGTTTTGAGTGGAGCCTGAGGGTCTTCCAGGCGAGGACTTCGAACATCTCCTCAAAGGTTCCGAAGCCGCCGGGCAGGACGAGGAAGGCGTCGGCCTTCTCGCCCATGAGGGCTTTGCGGGTGTGCATGGTGTCGACGACGTGAAGCTGCGAGATGCCGTGATGGGCGACCTCAAGATCGACGAGGACTGTGGGGATGACCCCGGTGACGTATCCTCCAGCGGCGATGGTGGCGTCTGCAACGGCCTGCATGAGGCCGACGTTCGCGCCTCCGTAGATGAGGCCAATGTTGCGCGCGGCGAGAGTGCTGCCCAATTCCGTAGCGGCGTGACGATAGATGGGATCGACGCCATCGGCAGAGGCGCAGAAGACAGCGAGGTTGCGAGCAGGAGCAGCGGAGGGCGGTGAAGACATGGTTTGAGATTCGATTATCTCTTACGAACGTCTTCGCCGCCATTATGCAGGGGAGGGCTGAGGCCGCTGGTGTTTGGATCGTGCTCGAGCTTCTCTGAATACCTGCTGACCGCGACTAGCTGATGGCAACGGTCGCGCCGCTGAGTGAATCGGTCACCTCAACAACGACCGATCCGGCTTCGCTATGCGTGGTTGGCTTAGTGGTGATGAGCTTAGTGCCTGCGGGAATCTTGACCTTCACTGTCTTACCTGCTTCGACGGTGATGGTCTGATCGCCTGCCTTGAGCTCCAATGTCGAGCTGCAGTCGTTGCGCACACTGAACTGCACTGGCTTGGAGTCTCGCGAACATCGCGTGCGTCGGGTTGGGGACATGGATGACGGCCGCATTGATGGCCTGTGACGACAGGAAAGAGGTCGCGACCAGGGCGGCGATGAAGAGCGAACTGCGAGATGTAGTCATGTGAGTTGCTCCTTGGGTTAAGGCTCGAACTGGGCTCATCTGCCATGGTTCAGACAAGCTTGCGTTCGAACAATGATGATTACGCGTTTGACGTGGAGAAGTTCAATGCAATTCAAGAAGTTTTATGGAGTGTGATGAACAGCACGTAACGTGGGACGAATCAACAAAGGAGGAATACCGTTCATAACGTGGCAGTTGATTTTGCAGCACTTAATCTTCGGAGGTAGGAGCCGAACCGCGGATTGTAGCGTGAATTGACTGTAAATCGCTGAATTAGGTGCGGGGATGGCGCTGCATTTAAACTGATTGTTGGAGTGTGGGACGTTGAGTCATCTTCTGGAAAATATGAATCCGCAGCAAAAGGAGGCGATCCAGGCTGTGGATGGGCCAGTGCTGCTGCTGGCAGGCGCGGGTAGTGGTAAGACGCGGGTGATTACGCATCGGATCGCGTATCTGATTGAAGAGAGAGGCGTGCCCGCGGATGCGATTCTGGCGGTGACGTTTACGAATAAGGCCGCGAAGGAGATGGCGGAGCGGGTCGAGAAGATTCTGGGGCATAGTTCGCTGGCGAAGCCTACGCTGGCTACGTTTCATAGCTTCTGCGTGCGGGTGTTGCGGCGGGATATCGAGGCGATGCGGTCGAACGGAGTGGGGCTGACGCGGACGTTTGCCATCTACGACGAGACCGATCAGCAGGCGGTGGTGAAGGCTGCGCTGAAGCGGCTGGCGATCGATGACAAGCAGCTAAAGCCGCGGGTGGCGCTCGGGCGGATCAGCTGGGCGAAGAACCACATGATCGATCCGCAGGAGTATTTTCTGGCGAGCACGAATCCGATGGAGGAGAAGATTGCGCACATCTTCGAGATCTACCGGAAGGAGCTGATGAAGGCCAATGCGATGGACTTCGACGATCTGCTGCTGGAGACGGTGCGGCTGTTGAAGGGCTATGGCGACGTCAGAGAAAGATACAACCGGCGTTACAGATACGTGATGATCGATGAGTACCAGGACACGAATCGTCCGCAGTATGAGCTGATGAAGCTGCTGGCGGGCGAGCATAAGAATATCTGCGTGGTGGGAGATGAGGACCAGTCCATCTATAGCTGGCGCGGCGCGGACATCAAGAACATTCTGGACTTCGAAAAGGATTTTCCGGAGACGCGGACGATACGGCTGGAGCAGAACTACCGGTCGACGCAGATGATCCTCGAAGGCGCGAGCGCGGTGGTGGCGCAGAATACGCAGCGCAAGGGCAAGAATCTGTTTACGACGCGCGAGGGCGGGAGCCTGATTGGATTTTACGAGGGTCCGGATGGCGAGAATGAGGCGCTGTTTATCGCGGACCGGATTCAGAAGTATCTGCGTGAGGCTGGGCAGCAGGATGACACGCCGCGGTGTGCGGTGCTGTACCGGACGAACTCGCAGTCGCGGCTGGTGGAAGAGGCGTTGCGGCGGTATCAGATTCAGTACCACATGGTCGGCGGCTTCAGCTTCTATGACCGGGCTGAGGTGAAGGACATCCTGAGCTATATGAAGGTGGTGTCGAATCCGCATGACTCGATTGCGCTCGCGCGGGTGATTAACTCGCCGGCACGAGGCATAGGGAAGACGACGATGGAGACGCTGGAGCGCATTGCGCTTTCCACCGGGATGAGTACGTGGAGTGCGATGGGCAGAGCGATTGAAGACCGGCTGTTGCCGCCGCGGGCTTTGGCTGCACTGGATGGGTTTCGGCGGTTGATTGAGGATGCGCGGGCGATGCTGGGGCCGGGGTTTGCGGAGAAGCTGACTGCTGATGTGCAGGTAGAAGGTACAGGCGAGATACCGGGCGGCGACGCTTCGTTTGATGTCGGCGAGTTTGTAGTGGCCGAAGACGCAGACGATACGAGCTTTAGTTTTGCCGAAGTAGAAGAGGAAGAGAGCGGCTGCGGTCGAGTCGGGTGGCAGTCCGTTCGATACGAGCTTCAACTTTGGATTTGATTTTGGACCGAGTGAAGAGATGTCTACGATTGCGCCTGAGAATGCAGGCGATTCGGATGCTGCGCATGGGATTGACGCGGCTAGTTTCAATCCGTTTGCTCCGGTGGTGTTGAAGAAGAGTGCGGCAGATAACCGTCCAGGTAAACCGACCTTCGCGGCCAAGAGCGGCCGCGAAGATGGGGCACCCAGTTCTGAGGCGGATGAGAGGCCGGCGTTTCGGGCGCCCGGAGATCCGGCGACTTTGCCGGAGTTGATCAAGTTCCTGAATGATCGCAGCGGGTATATTCGCGCGCTTGAAGAGGAGGCTACGCCCGAGAGCTTCTCGCGAATTGAGAACCTGAAGGAACTGGCGAATGCGGCGCAGGATGCGCAGGAGCGCGGGGAGACGCTGCATGAGTTTCTGGATCATGCGGCGCTGGTGAGCGATGCGGACAGCTACTCGGCGGAGGCGCGAGTGACGCTGATGACGCTGCATGCGGCGAAGGGGCTGGAGTTTCCGCTGGTGTTTCTGGCGGGGATGGAGGAGGGGTTGTTTCCGCACTCGCGGACGTTCACCGATCCGACCGGGCTCGAAGAGGAGCGGCGGCTTTGTTATGTGGGGATGACGCGGGCGATGGATACGCTGGTGTTGACGCGGGCGCGCTACCGGCGGCGTTATGGGAGCGATATGCCGGAGGCTTCGATTCCTTCGCGGTTTCTGGAGGAGGTTCCGGCGAGGCTGGTGGAGGACCTCGGTAGCCCTCCGGCGCGGCCGCAGTTTTCGGGATCGGAGTATGCGGTTCGGTGGGCGCGGGGCTTATGCGACGCCTTATCCCGCGGCGTGGCGCGGCTGCCGAGGCGGGCGAGCGGCACTACAGCTATGAGGATGAGGACCAGTCGGCGAGCGGTGGTGGGGATTCGGCCGCGCGACCGCGCAGGCGCAAGAACGGCTGGTTCAGGGTCTCTGGATAATATTGCGAACTTCTTTGCGGCGCGTGGGCAGAAGGGTGCGGCGCAGAAGTTTGCGCAGGCCGAAGCTGGTAGATTGAGGAGCCTACGGGGAAGACAGGTCTGCGGCAGGGAACGCGGGTCCGGCACCCGAAGTATGGTGAAGGAACGGTGTTTCGTCGCGAAGGCGATGGGGACGACGCGAAGATTACAGTACAATTTCAACAGCACGGCGTGAAGAAGCTGGTGGAGAAGTTTGCCCAGCTGGAGCGCCTGTAAGAGTTCCGCAAAATCAGTATCTAAAGAAAGATTGGCAGACGAATTATGGCAAATACGAAGAGCATCACCGACACTCAGGAGCGCAAGAAAGTAAAGCGCGCAGCACGCAAGGCCGCCCCGGCAAAGAAGCCGCGCACAGGCGCTCGCGGCGAGAACAAGGCAAAGGTCAAGAAGGCGAGCCGCGGCCAGAGCAAGCGGTAGCAGACGACTCGGCGGGTCCCGGCGCTGAGGTGCCGGGCCCGCGGAGAGCGGGTTGCAGCCGATTTCTGTTGTACCCAGCCTGCCGGTCGGCGATAGTACGCAGTAGGGAATCCCCGAACCAATTAATTGTTTGAGGAGCACGCGCTGGCCAGGCAAATCTTTCGCACCAAATCCATCGACAAACTGATCTCTGAATCGGAGCGGCCGGAGCACGCCCTCAGGAAGACGCTGGGGCCGGTGTCGCTGACGGCGCTGGGGATTGGTGCAGTGATCGGGTCGGGCATCTTCACGGTAATCGGGACCGCCATCGGGGGCAATCCAGCGAAGATTGCGGACTGGAAGGGTTCCCCGATTCTCGACCTGGTGGTCGGATGGATCCATCACACCAACGGAGCCGTGGCAGGACGTCCTGGCGCTGGCCCGGCGCTTGCGCTGTCGCTGGTGCTCGTGGCGATCGTCTGCGCACTGACCGGCCTCTGCTATGCGGAGCTTGCCAGCATGATTCCGATCGCCGGCTCGGCCTATACCTACACCTACGCGACGCTGGGCGAGCTGATTGCGTGGATCATCGGCTGGGACCTGATCCTTGAGTACGCGTTCTCAAACATGAGCGTGAGCGTTGGATTCGCGGCGCACGTCGTGGACCTGCTGGACTGGCTGGGGCTCAGGTTTAGTCCTAAGTGGCTCTCGCCAGCATATCTGCCGCAAGGCCTGCAGGATCTTGCGGGCAAGGACATCTTTCCTGTCGGCTGGCACTTCGGATTCGATATTCCTGCGCTTCATCATCGTGTTGTTGCTGACGGTGGTGCTGGTGCGCGGGATTCGCGAGTCGGCGCGGACGAACAACGTGATGGTGCTGATCAAAATCGCCGCCATCCTGGTGTTTATCTTCTTCGGCCTCAGCTTTATTCATCCCGGCAACTACGTTCCTTTCTCACCCAACGGATTCACCGGAGTGCTGGCGGGCGGCTCGATTATCTTTTTCACGTATATCGGTTTCGACTCGGTTTCAACGGCGAGCGAGGAGTGCAAAGATCCGCAGCGCGATGTGCCCATCGGCATTCTTGCGACGCTGATCGTCTGCACCATTCTTTACATCGGAGTGGCAGCGGTGCTGACGGGACTCGTGCCGTGGGCTTCGGTGGCGGGTGACGGAGCTCCGGTGGTGAATGCGCTGAAGCGAGTGGCGCTTGAGCCCGGTGCTCATCGGCTGCACTGGGTTCGGCTGGCCGTGCTGATCGGCGCGATCATCGGGATGGTCTCGTCTATCCTGGTGTTCCAGCTTGGTCAGGCGCGCGTATGGTTTGCGATGAGCCGCGATAAGCTGCTGCCGGATGCGTTCAGTAAAGTGCATCCACGGTTTCGGACGCCTGCGTTCGCTACATGGGTGGCAGGAATCCTGGTAGCGATTCCGTCGGGCCTGTTCGACGTCGGCTCGCTGGCGGAGATGTCGAACATCGGGACGCTGTTTGCGTTTGTGCTGGTGTCGATGGGCGTGATCGTGCTGCGGTACAAGGAGCCGCAGCGCAGGCGTGGCTTCCGTGTGCCGTTTGGTCCGGTGATTCCGATGCTGAGCGTGGTGTTCTGCATTCTGCTGATGGCTGGTCTGCCGGCGATTACGTGGGTGCGATTCTTTGTTTGGCTGGTGATTGGGCTGGTGGTGTACGTGTTCTATTCGCGTAAGCGGAGTGAGTTTTACGGGCAGTAGGGATGCCCTTGATCCATGTCCAAGAGTTTCCTTACGGCTGAGTGGCGCAACCTGATTATGGCGAACTACGTTGTCGCTTCGGAGGCTCTGGAATCGTATCTTCCGGTCGGCACAACGCTCGACCTGTTTGAGGGGCGTTGCTATGTGAGCCTGGTGGGGTTTCTATTCCAGAACACGCGGCTCAAATCTGTTCCGGTGCCATTTCATCGAACATTTGAAGAGGTGAACCTGCGCTTCTACGTGCAGCACATGACTGCTGCCGGCGAGCGAAGACGTGGCGTCGTGTTTATCAGTGAACTGGTGCCTCGTTACGCTTTGAGCGTGATCGCCAATGTTGTCTATGGCGAACCCTACTCTACGGTTCCGTTGCGGCATGAGTGGGTGGAGACGAGCGAGCAGCGTTCGGTTGCGTACAAGTGGCGGCATCGAGGGCGCTGGGACGAACTGCGGGTGAGCGCTGCTTTGAAGGCCGCAGAGATCGAACCGGGGAGCGCCGAGGAGTTCTTCACGGAGCACTACTGGGGGTTATACGAAGCGGGGTGCGTGGACGTCGGAGTATGCGGTTCTGCATCCGCGCTGGAAAACGTATCGGATCCTCGAACACCGGATCAACGTAGACTTTGGTGCGCTCTATGGCAGCGGGTTTGCCTCGCTGACTGCGCGCCAGCCCGAGAGCATTCTGCTGGCGGAGGGCTCGGAGATCGAGGTCCGCTCCGGCGAACGGCTTGCCTCTGTTAGCTAAGGCGAAGACAGCGACTACACTAGTTAGATGGCACGTAAGCAGGCGAAGCAAGAGGCAGAGATCGACGACGTCGCGTGGCTTCGCGGGTTGCCCAAGTGTGAGCTGCATCTGCATCTGGAGGGGACCATTCTTCCTGAGACTCTGGTGGCGTTGAGCCGGCGGCACGATGCGGTTCCGCTGACACTGGAGCGCGCGAAGGAGCTCTACAAGTACGAGAACTTCCTCGGCTTCCTCGACTCGTTCAAGGCGGTCACTGAGCGGTTGCGCGGGCCGGACGACTACGAGCTGATTACTTACAACATGGTTCGCGAACTGGCGGCGCAGGGTGTGGTTCACGCCGAGGTGTATGTCTCCTTCGGGATCATCTTCTACTGGAAGAAGAGCGAGGTGGAGCCGTACGTGGAGGCCATCGAGCGCGGGCGTCTCAGGGCTGAGAAGGATTTTGGGACCACGGTGCTATGGATCGTCGATGCGGTGCGGCACTTCGGAGTGGAGGAGGGTGCCCGGGTGTTCCGAAAGGCAGCGGAGCTGCGAGCTAAGTATCCGAGCTTGGTGGGGATTGGCATCGGCGGCGATGAGGCGCGGGGGCCGGCGGAGCAGTTCCGTGAGCTGTACGCGGAATCTCGGTCTGCGGGTCTGCGCCTGACTGCGCATGCGGGTGAATCGGTGGGGCCCGAGAGCATCTGGTCGGCGATCAACATCGGGGCGGAGCGCGTGGGGCATGCGCTAACGGCGCAGCAGGACGATGAGTTGATGGAGGTGCTGGCGGAGCGGCAGATTCCGCTGGAGCTCAATGTAACGAGCAATATCCGGACCGGTTGCTGCGGCGGGTTTGAGGCGCATCCGGTAAAGGAGTACTTCGAGCGCGGGCTGATGGTGACGCTGAACTCGGACGATCCTCCGATGTTTGGGAGCAACCTGCTGGAGGAGTATGTGCTCGCGCACGAGAAGTATGGCTTTACGCTCGACCAGATGCGCGAGCTGGCGGCGAACGCCGTAGAGGCGAGCTTCCTCGAGCCGGAGCGCAAAATTGCGCTGCTGCAAGCGGTCGAGCAGTACGGCTGGTAGTTGTGGGTTGCTGATGGGTGCTGCAACTCGACGAACCTATCGCTTCTAGCGATTGGGATGCGCTCTTTGAGCGTTACGTTGTATACGCAGGCAAGGTGTGGCGAGATTGCGTGTGCGTAATATATTTTCCCTTCGGCCTCAATCCAAGCAGAGGTGACTCTCGTTATCCCTAGGTACGCATCATGACGGATTGCGACGCACGATGACGCAGCCGAATCGGGAGATCACTGTGAATAGTTCCAAAACCAATTTGCTAAATCGTGCACTTTCGCGCCGAACGTTTCTTGCCGGCGCGGGAACTGTTGCGGCAGGGGCCGTTGTTGCCGGATGCGGCGGTAACAGCTCTACTATCACCGTCACTCAACCTGTCACGACCTATACGGACACTGACATTTTGAACTTTGCTCTGAATCTTGAGTACCTTGAAGCCGAATTCTACCTGCGTGCGGCGACCGGCAGTGGTCTCTCCAGTGCGGATGCCGGCAGCAGCGCGGGCACTGTTACCGGAGGGACAAAAGTGGCCGGGCTGATGACGGCGCAGCAGAACATTCTGAACGAGATCGCCTACGACGAGCAGGAGCATGTGCGATTCCTGCGAAGCGCACTCGGCTCTTCGGCGGTATCACGACCCAACCTCGACCTCACTGCTTTCAACGCGCTTGCCATAGCGGCGGGCATCAATACTACGGGTTTCAATCCATTCACGTCGGGCTTTGACGGCTTTGTTGTCGGCGCGTTTGTATTTGAAGATGTTGGCGTGACCGCTTATAACGGGGCCGCTACTCTGATAAGCACTGCGGGGATAACGGCGGGCTATCTGGCTGCGGCTGCCGGCATCATGGCGGTTGAGGCGTATCACGCTGCTTATGTGCGCACGTATCTGACCGCGCAGGCTTACCTGCAGGGGACGACGGCGTATCCGTACTTTGGTTATGCCAACAAGGTGTCGGCTCTGCGGGGTCTACTGGGCGGCGGCAACGAGACTGCGCTTAGCGGGCCGTCGGCCACGGCGACCACGGTTGTCGGCACGGCGCCGAGCGCGATCGTCGCGTGCGATACGACGAACGCGATTGCATTCAATCGCACGACCGATCAGGTGCTGCACATCGTCTATGGGACTTTCTCCAACACCGCGGGGTCCACTACACCGGCTGCGGGCGTGACCAAAGGCGGCTTCTTCCCCAATGGTCTCAACGGCAACATCTCGGCAACCAAGAGCTAAGGAAAATCACACATGGCAAACCAAGAGACTCAAAAACTCGACACTATCATCGCGAGTCGTCGTGCGATGCTCCTCGGCGGCGGCGCAGCGTTGGCCGCTATCGCAATGCCGTCTGCTGCGAAGGCAGCTTCTACGGTGACCACTTACAGTGACTCGGATATTTTGAACTTCGCGCTCAATCTTGAGTACCTCGAGGCAAACTTCTACTATCTTGCCGCGTTTGGCACAACGATCGACAAGCCTAATGCGGCTTCGATGGCAGCGGGTGGACCCAGTGCCGGCATCGGCATTGGCGCAGGTACTGCGACCGCGGGCATCACGGTGACGACGGGCGGTGCTGTGGCTGTTCCCTTTGTGATGCCGACGGTGAAGGCGTATGCCGTTGAGACTGCGATTGAAGAGGGCAAGCATGTATCTTTTCTTCGCGGTGCCCTGGGCACTGCAGCGGTGGCTCAACCGGTGATCGATGTGAGCACGGTTGCGTTCACCAAAGCCGCTAACGCCGCGGGTATTGGAGGTACCTTCAATCCCTACGCTGCGGACGCCTTCTTCCTTGTGGGTGCTTATATCTTTGAGGATGTCGGCGTCACTGCATATCACGGCGCCGCTCCGCTGATCAGCACTACGACTACGGGCAAGACCTATCTGCAGGCAGCGGCCGGGATCCTTGCGGTCGAGGCTTATCATGCGGGCCTCGTGCGCACTACGATCAACGCCATCGATACGAGCGGTACGTTGACTGGGTACACGCAGCAGATCTCTAACCTGCGCGCGACGCTGTCGAAGGCAGTCGCTCCGACGACGCCAGCTTATCCGAGCGGCACCTATGGCGACGACGTTCCGCTTACTCCGGGGACTACTACCTACTCGCTGGCCGGTGGTACACCTGTCAGCGCAACTACGATCGTCGATGCCGACCAGACCAACGTCATCGCCTTCTCACGCACTACAACGCAGGTCCTGAACATCGTGACCGGCGGAGGCGCTGCGATAGCAGGAACGAAGGCGACAGGAGTGTTCTTCCCGAGCGGATTGAATGGGTTGTTTTCGTAAAGTGATAACTGCAAACAGAAACGGCACATCCCTGGATTCGGATGTGCCGTTCTTATTTGCGGCACAGAAGCTGGCTCGTGCTATTTGCCGTCGGGCGCCGGCACCATCACTGCGCTGGGGTCCACCTTGGGAATGCCGAGGTGGCCGCTAAGGTGAACGAGGTCAAGAGGCCGCAGGTCGCAAGTCAGCTGGATGACGTTCATGTCGCGGGCCGCGCGTGAGAGCACGGTGATGCCGTCGATGTCGGCTCCGGTGAAGTGCAGCCACAGGTCGGTGACGGCGTGTGTGGGCTGTGCTGTGTTGGCGGGGCTCTGGTTGACGTTGACGAGGTGCTTCCAGCCGGCGGCATGGTAGCTGGCGATGAGCGCGGCCATAGCCTCAGGGGTATAGAACGCGGGTTGCGGATAGCGGTAGCTGTCGACGGAGATGCTCTTGATGGCCGCGGCGGCGCGGGCGTCGTCGATGCCGAGCAGGCCACGTGCGCTCTCGATCATGCTGCGATCGAAGACGAAGCCAGTGTGGGTCGCGGGCTGGTCGGCAAGCGTGGAGAGAGCCTGATTCAGGTTGACAGGCTGCTGGGCTGCAACGACTGTTGCGGATAAGGCGAGGGCGGCTAAGGTCAGGCGCAGGTGCATGGCTAATTCCTCTATCCCTTTAGACACGGATTGGGAAGAAGAGTTATGCCTGTGGTGCGGATTTTTGGGCTTCCTTCGGACCCCTGACGACCGGCGCGTAGCAGGCAGAGGGGTCCAGACAGCGCAGAGAAAAGACTTACTGGGCGGGGCGAGGCGCGAAGTAGCCTTTTTTGGCTCGAACCTGGTAGCGCGGGTCATGGGCCTGCAGGTAGATCGTCCGGAAGGAGCCGTCGTTCTTAAATCCGGCTGGAGTGTAGATAAGTGAGTACTGGCTGCGGAGTTCTTCCTCGATATTGTGGAAGCCGGTGCTGACGTCTTCGATGCGCACGGGGTAGAACGCCTGTCCGCCGGTAGCCTGCGCGATCTGGTTCAGAACCTCGTCGCCTTTGTCTTTGCTGGGGCTGACGTTGGTGGAGATCGCGTAGACGATGGTCTCGGCGCGCTGACACTCTTTGATAGCATCGGACTGGAGCGCGCGGGAGTAGTTGTCGTCACCGTCCGAGACCAGCACTAGCGCGCGGCGGACGGCGACGGTGTCGCGCAGCGTAAGCATCTGGTCGTGGCATGTCTTGTAGAGCGCGTCGAAGAGCGCGGTGCCACCGCCCGGGCGGAGCTTGTGGACGCCCTGTGTAAGCAGGTCGATGTTATTGGTGAATCCCTGCGGAACGTCTGTCTGAATATCGAAGCCCTCAATGAAGGCGCGGTCGTTCAGGTGAAGCACCTGGAGGAGAAACTCGACGGCGGAGTCCTGCTCGAACTGGAAGCGCTGGCGAATGGAGCTGGAGGTGTCCAGCATGATGCCGACGCGAAGCGGCAGATTGCTGGCCAGCGAGAACCGGCTGACGCGAACGGGTGGGCGGCCATCGTCGAGCAGGCCGAAGCTGTCCTGCTTGAGATTCGGGACGAAGCGGCCCTTCTTGTCAGTGACGGTGAAGATGAGATTCACCTCGTTGGCCTGCACCTTGATGGTGGGAACAAGATCTTCAGAGTTGACCGGCGGCGGCTGCTGCGGAGTGGTCTGCTGTGGGTTGGCTTGCTGCGGTGCCGGCTGTTGCGGCGCAGGCTGCTGCGTGGTCAGCGTAGAGCTCGGAGCGGAGGGCAGTTCGGAAGCCGGAGCCGGCGATGTGATAGCCGCGCCCTGTGCATGCGCTGCGGCGGCGCTTAGAAGGAGGACCAGGGCGGCTGATGCGAGGCGGACAGGGGTCTGGTTAGAAGAAAAAACGATCACGCCTGATTCTATCTAATATGGCGCTCTTATGCGGGGATTGTGCGCGATCAGGCGTTCAGGGATGAGATACCCGGGGCTCCGCTCGGAGCATCTCGAGGAAGCTAGTGAGTTCTGGCGGCAGCGGAGCGTTGAGATCCATCGGCTTACCCGTCTGCGGGTGCGTGAAGGAAAGGTGCGCGGCGTGGAGGAAGTTGCGGTCGAGCAAGAGAGAGTGGTCGGGATCGGAGGCATTGGGGATCTTGTGCGGCGCACCGTAGAGGTGGTCGCCCACTACGGGATGGCCGAGCGACTGCATATGCACGCGTATCTGGTGGGTGCGGCCGGTCTCAATCTTCACCTCAACGAGAGTGAAAGGACCATACGGCGAGTCGATGCGTTCAAGCACGTGGACGTGGGAGACGGCGCTGCGTCCATCGGCGCGGCGGGTGGTCATGCGTATGCGACGGACGAGGTCCCGCGCGATCGGCAGGTTGACGGTAGTGTCGTCCTTGGCCACGTGGCCGTGGACCAGCGCGAGGTAGGTCTTGGCCACGCGACGGTTGGAGAACATCTCGCCCAGCTTGCGATGCGTGGAGTCGTCCTTCGCGACGAGGATGATGCCGCTGGTCTGCTTGTCGAGGCGGTGGACGATCCCGGGGCGCAGCTCGCCGCCAACTTCGGAGAGCGCGTTCAGGTGATAGAGCAGCGCATTCACCAGCGTGCCGTGGTTGCGCTCGTCATCCGTTGCGCCGGACCCCGCATGGACCATCATGCCCGCAGGTTTGTTGATGACCGCGAGGTGCTTGTCCTCGTGCAGGATGTCGAGCGGAATGTTCTCCGGGAAGGCATGCAGCGGTTCGGGACGCGGAGCGCCTTCAATCTCGATAGCTTCGCCGCCGGCGAGCTTCAGCTTTGGCTTTGCGGGACTTCCGTTTACACGTACCTGGCCCGACTCGATCAGCAACTGGACGCGTGCGCGCGAGATGTCGGGGATCGCCTGCGCGAGATACTGATCGAGCCGCAGACCGGCCGCTGCGGGGTCCGCCGTGAATCGACGAATGGCAGGCTGGGAGGATTCAGATTCCGAGTCGGGGTCTGCGTCGTCGTCGAACTCCAACACTGGGATAGGCGGCGGGCTCGGCTCTTCGACGCCGCGGGTGGCCCGGTACTCGGCACGGACCGATCGGTGGCGCTGGCCTTTGGGGAGCATGTTCTTAGACGGCATGGCGCTCCGGCGTGTCGGTCAGGGTTTGAAGAAAGATGATTGCAGCTGCGAACACCATAACCAAGGATACCCATTGAATCGGGTCGAGAACATTGGTGAGCGAGCGTGGGTCGGCATCGAGCGCGTCGCTGGGATGCCGGAAGAACGTGATGAGGAACTGGGCGATGCCCGAGGCAGCCAGTGCAAACGCCGCGGTTCGACCGGGCAGCGGGTGACGGCTGAGGCAAACCAGCAGCGCGACAGTGATCAGCAGGGCGGCGAGCGCGGCGTAGAGGGCCACGGGGTGCAGGCGGGCTCCGCCGGTCGGCGACAGGATGCTCCACGGAACGGTGGCGGGCAGGCCGGGATCGCTGCCTTCTGCAAGATGGCCGAGCGCGAGGAACGCCCAGACAAGGGTAGCGCAGGGGGCCCATGCATCGAGCGCGCGGAGTAGCGAGAGCCGGCGCATCTTCAAATAGACAAACGCAGCGATGAGGGTGAGCAGGAGTCCGGTGGCAGTGAGCGACGGCAGCGCGAGAATCAGCAGCGGGTAACTGAGGAAGGACTTGAAGTTGGCGATCACCAGCAGCAGACGCGAGAGGATCAGAGCGGAGAGGACGGTGAAGAACCCGGCATCCCACAGCGCCTCCGGGTTCAGCCCGGCAGGGGCGGCCGTGTGGAACGAAAGCAAGAGCGCGCAGACAAGGCCCGCAGCCGCGAGCGCCCCAAACGTAGGGACGGTGAAGTGGCCGAGGTGGAAGAGTATAGGGTGCATGGATAGGCTGCTGGTTGGCCGGGCTCGGCCATTAAGAGGACCTAGCGTGAGTGTACCGGAGGCCGCCGCAGTGCCTCTCTGCGCCCGTCGCCGCCTAAGCTCGTCATTCATTCTCATTCCTCGTTGCTCCTCGTCGCTCATTGCTAACTCGTCTTCCGATGTTTGCCGCTCACTGTTGGTCCTTTTTCGGGGGGGTACCCCCCCTCCCCGGTTACCCTTGCTAAGCTGCTTGTTTGCAATAGATACGTAATTTGATGTCTCCAAATTCGTCTATCTATTGGGGTTACGGCTAAAATCTTCCAAACAAAAGAGTTAGGCCCGGCTGGTGGCCGGGCCTTCGCTTGTTTTGTTCTCAAGTTCTATTTTACCGGATTGACCATAACTAAAAACCACTTTGGGGAAAGTTTTATCTTGTTGATGGGGATGGAGTTATTGGTTTTTAAGTGGGTTTGGGGGCTTGACATGCGATTTTGCTGAGCAAAAGCGTGAAAAATAGTTTAGGGCGTGGGAAATGGGCATAAACAAAGGCGATTTGCGGTAATGGGTCAGTTTGACGGGGACTTTGGCTGGCTTGTAGTCAGCGGCTCGATGCGCCGTCGTGGAGTGTCGAAAAACTCACAGCGGCGCATGGCGCCACTCACCCCCTGTAGGCAACTTTCTGAAACCCATCTTCCCGTTTTGTCAGAGTATTCAGTCCTAAACAGAAAGTAAAACGCACCACCACGATTCAATTCGTCGGCTTCGCTCGGACTCAATGACAAATTGATTGTGTTGTCCATCAAAATATCCCCCACCGCCGTGAGCGGGCCAGGTCTTAACTTCTTCTTTTCAATCCAGGCCGTCTCAAATTTTGGCACAATTTCAGCTTTGGCGGCATTTTCGTCGAGAGGCCCGACGTATATCTTTCCAAGCTTCCACACATCTATTGCCGCATCCGTGCCGCTGTTCTTGTATCGAAAGGTAATAGGGAAACTCTGGCCTGAAAATTTCGGCAAGACAAGCGGGACCGGTAGTAGATCATAAAATTGTAGGAGGGCCGTTGGACGCGTCTGGCCAAAGACCTTCTTTGTAGTGTCGAGGTTGGTGTTCAACCCATTTATTGCTTCGGATAAGCTCGCCGTCGTTGCGGAGAAGTCCTGCTGCGCTTGCTTTGTAACCGCCGCAAAGCCAGCCTGCTGGCTTTCAAAGAACGTCTTTTGTGCCAATTGGTTGTCAGCACGATCCTTGTCGATCGCTCGAAATTCCGTAATGAACAGACAAATCAATAGCGCCACCCATCCGATCCTTCCCAATACTTGGATATCCCTAACGCTCATAATGCCAGCCACAACGGCGAGGGCACCAATGGCCTTGCCTGGCGATGGGATATAGATAAGCCAGTAAACCGTGCAACACGCGGATACGATCCAGAGTGGAACACCAACCTTCGGAGAGTTCCACCATCGGGAAACGAGGCCATTCTTGGCGAAGTACTCATGGAATTCCATGCCCGCAATGGTCTCACCAGACACCGCCAAGAGTCGAGGATTCTGCGCTTTCAGGATAAGATGGAGCCTTCCGGATTCAAACTAACCCACTGCCCAAAAGCCTGCGCTGCGAGCCAAACGCCAACTCTTCGTATATACTTGGAAGGTTGTCAGAAACACGTACCGTCAGGATCACCAATGCCAAAGTTGAAGACCCACAGCGGCGCAGCCAAGCGCTTTCATAAGACCGGCACCGGCAAGTTCAAGCGCGGCCAGTCCAAGATGCGCCACATCCTCACATCCAAGGCCACCAAGACCAAGCGCCACCTCGGCGGCTCGGCCCTGATCTCGGATGCGGATCACCACAAGGTTGCCCGGATGCTTCCCTACGCTTGATTTTCAGGCAGGGAAGTGTCAGTTTTTCAAGTCGAGCCGCCTGAAAAGGCAAAGGGTCAGTAAAAGCGTTCACGGCCCCTGGATTCGCATCACGCAATCCACCGAGACTTGAAGTTGCATAGCGAGTGAAGAGGCTACCTTACCTCCAGCCGCTCAAACGAAGTACGCAAAAGGAGAAGCATCATGCCTCGTGTAAAACGTGGTACAAAACGCAACGACCGCCGCAAAAAGATTCTCAAGCGCGCGAGTGGTTACTTCCTCACCAAATCCAAGCTCTATCAGGCAGCCCAGGAGGCCGTCGAGCGCGGACTCATGTTCGCCTACACCGGACGCAAGCAGAAGAAGCGCCAGTATCGCGCCCTCTGGATCGTCCGCATCAACGCAGCCTGCCGCATCAACGGCATGAGCTACTCCACCTTCATCAACGGCCTCAAGCTCGCCGGTAACGGCCTCGATCGCAAGATCCTCGCCGACATCGCAGCCAACGACGCCGCCGGCTTCGCCACCCTCGCCATCCAGGCTAAGTCTGCCCTGGCATCCGCGAAGGCAGCACGCGAGAAGGCAGCAGCCTAAATAAGACCGCAGCATCAGCCAAAGGGCGTGACTCCGGTCACGCCCTTAGCTTTTGCAACCGTTTTTAAATCGACAAGGGAGAAGACGAGTGACTACAACCAGCAAAGCCGATCGCCGCCAGATTGCCTCGGAGTTCAAAGAACGCAAAGTGCCGCAGGGAATCTTCGCCATCCGCTGTGCCGCCAGCGGGCAGGTGTGGGTCGGCTCGTCTCCAAATCTCGATGCGGCCAGCAACTCCAACTGGTTCCAGCTTCGCTCAGGGCTCCATCGCAACAAAGCAATGCAGGCAGCGTGGACGCAACACGGAGAGCCATCGTTTCTCTTCGAAGTAGTCGATCAGTTTGATGAAGACATCGCAGCGCTTAATCTTCGAGACCACATGGCCCTCAAAAAAGCGGAGTGGTGTGAGGTGTTGCAGGCGGAGGCTCTCTGATCCAGAAGAGACATCTCCACACCCTCGCTCGCGTATCCTTATAGATATGTCATCGGCGCCAAAGGACCAGACCCCACAAGCCTCCTTCGAATCCTGGGGCCGCTACCCGACGTACGCCGCAAACTTAATTCCGCTCCACTGGCAGAGCGACTTCGGTCCATCCGCTGAAGGCCTCCACAACGGAGCCCTAGTAGTCGGAATGGGCCGCAGCTACGGCGACTCCTGCCTGCTCAAGGACGGAAATCTGCTTGTCACCACCGGCATGAACCGGCTCATCTCCTTCGATCCCGAGACCGGCCTGCTCACCGCCGAAGCGGGAATCACTCTCGCGCAGATCCTCGACTTCTGCGTTCCGCGCGGCTTCTTTCTGCCGGTTTCGCCTGGCACGAAGTATGTAACTCTCGGCGGAGCAATTGCCAACGACATCCACGGCAAGAACCACCACGTCGCTGGAACCTTCGGCTGCCACGTCACGCAGTTCGAGCTGGTCCGCTCCGACGGCACTCGCCGCCTCTGCACTCCAACCGAGAACCCCGAGTGGTACGCAGCCACCATCGGAGGCCTCGGCCTCACCGGCTTCATCAGCTGGGCAACGCTGCGCATGAAGCCCATCGTCTCACGCATGATCGACTACGAGGGCATCCAGTTCCACGGCATCGACGAGTTCCTCGACCTCACCAAGCAAAGCAGCAACATTGAGTACACCGTAAGCTGGGTCGACTGCGCCTCCACCGGCCGCAACTTCTGCCGCGGAGTCTTCATGCAGGGCGATCACTCCACCAAGCCCGCGCCGCTCACGCCGTCGCCCGAGCCGAAGCTGGTCTTCCCCTTCGAAGCTCCTGGATTCGCACTCAACCACACCTCAGTCAGCCTCTTCAACACGCTCTTCTTCCACAAGCAGATCCACCAGCGCGTCGTCGCGCTGCAGGACTACGAGCCCTTCTTCTACCCGCTCGACAAGGTGCTCCGCTGGAACCGCATGTACGGCAAACGCGGCCTGCTGCAGTTCCAGTACGCCATTCCGTGGGAGCACGCCCGCGAAGGTACCATCGCCATCATGCAGGAGGTCGCCAAATCCGGGCTCGCCAGCTTCCTCGCCGTCCTCAAGGCCTTCGGCGACGTGCCTTCACCTGGCATGATGAGCTTCCCCAAGCCCGGCATCACGCTCGCCCTCGACTTTCCCATCAAGCCCGACAAGAGCTTCCCCCTCTTCGAGCGTCTCGCCGACATGACCCGCGAGTTCGGTGGCCGTCTCTATCCTGCTAAAGATGCCGCTATGACCGCCGCGCAGTTCCAGGCCTTCTATCCCCAGTGGGAGCAGCTCGCCCGCTACCGCGACCCACTCCTCACCTCCAGCTTCTGGGAG
This sequence comes from uncultured Acidobacteriaceae bacterium, assembly GCA_963744125.1. Classification (GTDB taxonomy): domain Bacteria; phylum Acidobacteriota; class Terriglobia; order Terriglobales; family Acidobacteriaceae; genus Edaphobacter. The sequence continues at coordinate 1,135,319 of CAVUSG010000001.1, forward strand.
CGCGTCACCGGAGACACACTACCGCTATGAGCACATCCGCGACTCAACCCACCTCCACGCCGAAGAAGATACTAGTCCTCGGAGCCACCTCCGGCATCGCCGAAGCCACCTGCCGCATCTGGGCCGAGCAGGGCGCAAGCCTCTACCTCGTCGCCCGCAACCAGGCCAAGCTCGACGCCGTCGCGCAGGATCTCCTCACCCGCGGCGCAAGCTATGTCGACACCGCCGTAGCCGACCTCGACGACACAGACGCTCACCCCGCGCTGCTCGCCCACGCCGTCAACTCGCTCACCGGCATGGACGTCGCCTACCTCGCCCACGGCATCCTCGGCGACCAGTCCCTCGCCGAGCAGGACTTCAACACCGCCGCGCAGATCCTCCACACCAACCTGATGGCGCCCGTCTCGCTCCTTACGTGGCTCGCCAACTACTGCGTCCAGCGCCACACCGGAACGATCGCCGTCCTCTCCTCCGTAGCCGGAGACCGCGGCCGCAAGTCCAACTACGTCTACGGCTCCTCCAAGGCCGGCCTCTCCGCCTTCCTCGCCGGCCTCCGCAACCGCGTAGACCGCGAAGGCGTCACCATCCTAACAATCAAACCCGGCCCCACCCGCACCGCCATGACCGTCGGCATGCCCAAGAGCGAAAAGTTTGCCGACCCCAACCAGGTCGCCAAATCCATCGTCGCCGCCGTCGCCGCAAAGAAGGACCAGCTCTACGTCCCCTTCATCTGGGCGCCCATCATGTTCGTCATCCGTCACATCCCCGAGCGGGTCTTCAAGAAACTCAACCTCTGAAGTCATATTCACAGCGAACAAAGAAAAGGCCTGGCAATCTGCCAGGCCATCTCTTTTGCCGCTTATTACGTTAGAACTCCAGCCGCGCCGCCACCTGCATCACGCGCGACGTGGTCGAGGTGCCGGTAATTTGGCCGAACACGCCCAAAGTAATGTCAGAGTATTGACTCGGAGGCTGAGCAGGTGCGGAGAAGCTCGCATGGTTGAACACGTTGTACGCATCGGCACGGAGCTTGAGCTTCACCCGGTCCGGGGTGATCGCAAACGCCTTCGCCAGGCCCAGGTTCTGGCTGACGTAGTTCGGACCGCGCAGATTATTGCGGCTACCAAACGTCAAGCCGACAGGACCGGTAAAGTCGGCGTTAGCCCTGGCCTGATTGGTGAATAGATTCACCTGGCCCGTTGTATTGTTCTTGTTCGCATGCGGCGCAACTCCTGCCCGGTCTCCATTGAAGATTCCCGGTGCGTCGTTAGCGAAACCCGCAAGGAACGCGCTCGATCCCGACGAGAATGCAACGCCGCTATGCCAGGCGGTGATGCCGCTTACATCCCATCCGCCGATTATTTCATTCAGCCAGAGTGGAATTGTGCTGGCAAACTCCCTTCCCCTGCCGAACGGCAGTTGGTAGGTAAAGTCGGCCGAGATGTAGTGCTTGACATCGAAGTCCGAGTTTCCGCGGCACGCTAAAACGTTGGTCACATCGCAGATGAATCCGTATCCTCCAACTGCGTTCGTGTTTGCGATCAGCGATACGTTGTCGATCGAGTGCGCATAGGTGTAGTTGAAGTCGAACTGTAGTCCATGCGAAAAGTTCTTCTGCAGCGAGGTCAACAGTCCTTGGTAGGTTGAGGTCCCCTTGTTGGTGACAAAGCCATTCTCGCCAAACTGAGCGGCCATGCCTACATTCGGCGGGAGGATCCCAACCGAGGCAAGCGCCTGCATCGTGTCTCCGAAGTCGCCGTTCGCAACCAGACCAGTGAGATTATCTGCTATCCAGGAAGTAGTGTTTGGGTAGCCCTGGGAGACGCCAAACCCTGGGCTAAGAATATTCTCAAACCATGGTTGTGCTGGAAGATTGGCTGTATTGGCGCCGGCGCGGGTCTGAGTTGTAATGTTTCCAAACGCAGTCGACATCTTCTGGGCGGACTTTGGATCCGTGAAGTCGATCAACTGGCTCGCGTCCGCGTAAGCCAGCAGGCTGCGGCCAAGGCGGCCCACATAGCTGGCCTTCAGGACGTAGTTTCCCCGAAATTCATGCTGTACGCCAAAGTTGAATCCGATAGAGTACGGCGTCCTCAGGCTTGGATCGATGGCCGTATTGAAGACTCCGACCGCCAGTCCGTATGGCACCCCTCCGCTCGTGTAGGGCGTGAAGGGAGGTTTGATTCCGGAAGGAGGAGTAGGGACAGTCGGCAGCGAGTTGTTAGCTCCAACGCGCGGATCGTTCTTCAACGACGCCACTGGGTTGCCGGCGATTCCGTTGGGGTAGGTGTCGGTTCCCTGGAACAGGTAGTTGTCCTGGTCCTGCTGGTACTGGACCGCGTTGATGACGGTCCGGTCATACACGACACCCACTCCACCGTTGATCACGGTCTTCCGGTTCCAACTGGGGTTGTATGCGAAGGCAAACCGTGGCGCAAAGTCCTTGTAACTCGGCTTATAAAGGTTTGGCCCGTGGTTGACAGGTCCGCCCAGAGAGTAGCTGATCAGTGGAACCGTGCTGACACCCGAAGTGGAAGCGGCGCTCTGCGCAACGCGTGTCCCGAAGTACTGGCTGAAGGTGTATGGCTCAACCGTCTCCAGCCCGTTGATCTCGTAAGGAACTGAGAATAATTGGTAGTTGAGTCCATAGGAAAACGTCATCTGGGACGACACCTTCCAGGTGTCCGCGATGTACAACTGGGTCTGGTAGTACCGGTAGTGCCGGTCGTCACCGGTCCCGTAGGGCAGAGGTACTCCCGCGTTGTTGTAGTTGAAATTGCTGACGAGATTTCCAACACGCCCGAGCATCAGCGCATACGCACTGTCGTATGTCACCGATGCGGTGGTGCCCGCCGTTCGGATACCAGAGGGCCGCAGGCTCGGATTCAGGTTCTGAATGTTGCCACCCAGTCCGATCGTGTAGCTGTTGTAATCCAGTTTTGTATTGCTATGGCTCGTGATCCACTTGAAGGTGCCGCCAAACTGGATATTGTGAGATCCCTTCTGCCAGCTGAAGTCATCACCGATCTCCGGAATCGGCACTACGCGAAATTGCGCGTTCGATGGGCTCGAATACGGGCTGGAGAATGGGGTCGTCGTTCCAGTCGCAAATGAGATCAGCGATGTGCCCTGCGGATTGTAGGTGTTCGGGAAGGCGAGGTCAGCTATGGTCTCGCCTCCAAAGGCGTTATTTACCATCCGTCCATTGATCGTCCAGACATGCCCCACCACCCATCCGCGGCTTCTATCGATAAACTGGGTGGTTTGAGGATCTCCAGGAAACTGAATGGCAGCTTGAATCGCATTCTCCCTCGTGACCGTACCCCGTCCAAACAGCTTCATCTTGCTGTTGATGGTGTAGTCGAGGCGACCGACATAATTGGTCTCGAAGTCCGGCTCCGGCGCATTAAACCGGTACGCTCCGCTATTGATGCCGTCACCGCCGGTCGGATCGTTTACATGCGGATACCGGGTGGTGATAAACGATAGAAATGCTGTGTCGACGCCCACTCCCTGGGGGTCGAGCGATTGAACCGATTGGGTTCCTCCGGTCGCCGGCAAAGTGCCGATGCACTGCGGTGTGGTGTTCTGACGGCTTTGAGCTGTGCAGGTATTCCCGTTCGCATCCTTATTCAGGATGTACGAGACATTCCCGGCGCGAAAAGAATCCAGCGGAACAGTTCTCGATGGCTGCCCATTCTGAATGATTCGCGATTGGTTGAAGTCGAAGAAGAAAAACAGCTTGTTGTGCAGAATCGGGCCGCCGATCGCGCCGCCAAACTGGTTCCGAATCAGCGCGGGTCGGCCGACATGCGCAATCTTGTTGAAATACGAGTTTGCGGTTAGGTCAGTATTGCGGTTGTATTCGTTCAGGTCTCCATGGAACGCGTTCGTTCCGCTCTTCGTCACCATCGCAAACTGTCCGCCGCCACCGGGTCCGCTATCCGAAAGAAAGCCAGCGACTACGCCGCGAAACTCCTGCACAGAGTCCACCGGCGCCTTGGCGATTACCGCAAACGCCTGGCCCGTAGCAAAGTCGTTCACGTCCATACCGTCAAGCGTCACGTTGTTCTGGTCGTCGCGAGCGCCCGTCGTCGAGCCATCCAGCGTTATGCCCGGCTGCAGCGTGAACAGTGCCGCCGGGGTGTCGCGGTTCTGCACCGGCAGTTCATTCACCAGCTTGACGTCGAAGTTATTGCCGATCGTCGCGTCTGTAGTATCGATCGTCACCTCGTTGGATATCGCGTTCACCTCCACCGTAAACGCCACGTTGCCGTTCTGCAGCTTCACATCCTGCGTGCGAGTGTTGTCCACCGTCAGATAGATCCCGGTAACCGTCGTCGTCTGGAACCCGGTCTTGGAAATCGTCACCTTATACCCAGGCCCCGGTTTGACATTGGCGAACGTGTACGAACCCTTCTCGTTCGTCGTCGTCTGATAGCTATCGTTTGTGGTCGTGTTCACCAGCGAGACGCCGGCATCCGAGATTACGGCGCCCGTCACGTCGGTCACGACGCCCGTCATGGAGGCTGCCTCCTGCGCCTGTACCAGAGCGGGGGCAGATAACAAAACCGCGATAAGTACAACAACCTTCAAAATGACACTTCGCATCGATTTGATCTCCAGCCTCTTCGGCAACTGCTTCAGGTTCGCGACCCTTCAACCACCTGTTATCGGCACAAAATCCTACAACAGGACCCTCTATCTCAATGGCCCATTACTGTTGCGTTGAAATTCACGTAATCTTACACGCAATTTTGCTTCCATTCCTACCGTGCAGGGAGCAAAGCCCATTAGATGGCATGTTTTAGCCTCTCGATGACTATAAAATATTGAATTTGGAATGGATATATTGAATTCCGATTAACCAGAAGCTGTGCAATTTGTCACCTCTGGTTAATACAGCGACTCTAAACCGGAACACCCCACCCCCTGACGGCGCGATTCATTCTATGAGTTGATAGGCGAGACTCTCGCGTTCCTATGATATTTCATCGGATTGAAACAAGAACTACTTGAGCCAAATCAACATCTATCGCTACTTCCTTCGATCGATGACATTGGCCATGCAAGTGCACGGTCAGTTGCAATTCTCAGACTACTAACGACATTGAACTCGGCCCAACGTGTGACTGTACCTCCCTGAGCACATTCAATATTCCGAGGCATAATCAATGACGATTTCGAATCTACTCAAAAAGGGCCTGCTTCTGGGGTTCTTCCTGACATTTCTTGGTCTCTCTAACGCAATCGCTCAAACCAGTCTTGGCATTTTAGTCGGCGTTGTTCGCGATCAGTCGGAAGCAGCGGTCGGGGGAGTGCCTGTCACGCTTGTCGGCAACGAGGATGGCGTTACACGCACCGCAACCACCCAGGCAGATGGTGCCTATCGTATAGAGGCGCTACGCCCGCAGAGTTATACCGTCACCGTAAATCGCACCGGCTTCGCCTCCTTCGTCGCCAAGAACGTAATCGTCACCCCCTCCGATACCACCTCCTATGACATCAAGCTCACCATTGGCAGCACCAACGAAACAATCTCTGTCGAGGCCGATTCGATGTCGATCAATACGGAAAACGGCCAGCTCACCGGCGTCGTCAACTCCACCGATATCAGCAAGCTCCCCATCTTCTCAAATAGCCCCTACGAGTTGGCGACTACCGTCCCCGGCGCCCAGTACGTCGCCGATAGCGGTTTCAGCAACGGCCAGGCCCTCCAGATAAACGGAGCCCGTCCCCGCGCCAACAACTTCCTTCTCGATGGTCAGGAGATCAACGACGTCTCCATCGCCGGCCAGGCCTTTCAGCCGAATATTCCCGATTCGTTCAGCAACGTCTCGGTCCTCACCAGTTCTGCCTCGGCTGAATTCGGTCGCGCTGGCGGTGGAATCGTCAACTCGATCACGAAGAGCGGCACCAATCAGTACCACGGCCAGTTCTTCGAGCGCTATACGGGTTCAGGCTTGAATGCGATTCCGGGACTCCAGCGCGGTAAGGGTATTACCAAGACTCGGTTCGATCAGCACGACCTCGGCTTTACCGCGGGCGGCCCGATTATCAGGAATAAGTTGTTTGCTTTTGGAGGTCTCGCAGTCACACGTTACTACGGCAAGTTGACTCCATCCGTCCTCGAATTCCCGGATGCCGCCGGCTACGCAACTCTCCAGGCGATCGCCGCCGCTGCGCCCACGTCGACCACACCAGTCGTGGCAGCACAGGTGGCCCTGCTTGATTCCTACGTCAATAGCGGTGGTAGCTATCTAACCAATTACAACGTTGTCGCCCGTACCCCGGTCACATGCGCCAATGGTGCGGTCGCGCCCGTCTGCACCAATGTCGGGCCTCAGCCCGGCTGCCCGGCCAGTGGCTGCATCATTACCGAAGGTTTCTTCCAGCGTCCTGCCCCCAGCGCAAGCAGGCCCGACACACAGTGGACCTATAAGATCGACTACTCGCCTTGGCAAAAGGACAACTTCTCGTGGCGCTATATTCACGATCGCTCCTCCTCCAACCCTGACTTCACAAACAGTCCCGGCGCATTAATTGGATTTGATACCGAGCAGGGTGGTCCTTCAGAACTTGGTCAGGCTACCTGGACCCACATCTTCACTCCAAATCTCCTGAACGAGTTCCGCGCTGCCGAGACTCGCTTGAGCTTCTCCTTTGCCCCAACGCCCCAGACACTGGCTAATCCTCTCGCCAGCCTTATCTCTATCACCATCGGCAGCACCGTACCCGCATTGGGACCAAATCAGAACTTCCCGCAGGGTCGCGGTGAAGAGCTCTATCAGTTCCAGGACACCGTTGGTTGGACTAAAGGCCGCAACTCCATCCGTCTCGGCTTTGACATCGGTCGCCAGTTGGAGAAGGATCTCGTCTCGCAAAATGCAATCGGTGCTCTTAGCTTTATTGCCGCTGGAACCAGCACAAATGGCGTCATTTACGGGACCAGTGCTCTGGGCAACTTCCTCCAGAACCAGCTTGGGCCATCGGGCACAGCAACAAAGACCTACGGGAACACTCGCATCGATCCACACGATTGGCGCTCAGGCTTCTTTGGTCAGGACGACATCAAACTGTCCCCGGATCTTACCGTCACCCTCGGTCTACGCTATGACTATCTGACCAATCCGGAAAACTCGCTCAAGTACCCTGGCATCGATATCGCCAATCCGTTCAACATCATTACGTTGGTCGCAGGCGTCCCCACTGCGACTGTGTACAAGGTCAATAATCCCAAAGACCTCATCTCGCCGCGCGTAGGCTTTGCATTCTCGCCGCATTATGGTGGCTTCTTCGGTGACGGTAAGTTTGTTGTCCGCGGCGGCTTCGGCATCTTCTACGATAGCGACTTCAGCAACTTTGTAACCAATGCCGCTCAGACTTCGCCCAATGCAGTCTCTGGTCTATTAACTTCGGGCTTGGCTGCGGGTCTCACCAACGCCACCAGCCTCGTGCCTACCATCCCATCCACCCTCAATCTGCTATCCACGGTAGAAGTCGTCAACAAGAATCTGGTGAACCCGACTACCTACCAGTACAACCTCGGTGTCGAACGGCAGCTTCCCTGGAATATATTCCTCGCCCTTCGCTACGTCGGAAACGTCGGCTATAAACTGTTCGCCAACCAGCAGTACAACTACTTCAGCCCGCTGACTCCGGGTATACGGTTGAATCCGGCCTACGGGCAGGATGTCATTCGTGGCAACTATGCCAACTCCAACTACAACAGCTTCCAGATTGAAGGTGCCCATCTCTTCTCGCATGGCTTCCAGATTCGCGGAAACTATACCTACAGCAAAGACTTGGATAACGCGTCCGAGATCTTCACCACCTCGTCTTCAGCGACCTCCTTCGCCGCCAATCTCGCGCCTGGTGGCCTTCAGCAGGACTGGGGCCCATCCGCCTATGACCATCGCCACTATTTCGTCCTCACCTATGTGTGGTCGCCTGCAGGATTCCACTCCTCAAACGCGATGGGGAACTTCGCCCTCAATGTCCTTACACGGAATTGGACGCTCTCCGGCATCAGCAAATTCCAGTCCGGAACCTATAGCACCTTCGGAGAAAACGTCGACTCCAACAACGATTCAAGCGCCGCCAACGACCGTCCAATCTTCGGAAATGCATCGGCGCCAATCAACACAGCCGGCGAAGATGGATTCTTCCTCAAGGGCGGGACACCGGGCGTCTACTATGACATCAACGCCTTCAACTCAACCAGCACCCTGACACCCGTATCCCCAGGTAACGTGCATTGGCTCGTTCCCCACGATCAGCTCAACCAAAATCTGTCACAGGAGATCGGGCGCAACAGCTTCGAAAATCCCGGCCTCATGTTCAACGATATTTCGGTGCAAAAAGGCATCGCGATCCCACACTATGAACGCGTGCAGATAGTTTTGCGGGCAGACGTGCAGGACTTCGCAAACCACAACAACATCAACATCCTCAACACAGTCGTGAACAATATCGGAAACGGCCTCTTCCTGAACCGTCCAAATGCTGAACTCAACGCCGGACGCACCATGGTCCTGTGGGGTAAGGTTCAGTTCTAAATAACGCCAGCACCAACAAACAGGGGCGCTCTTCGGAGCGCCCTCTCTCTTGCTCATGGGTGGTCCCCGGGCACCCTACTGCTGCTGCGCCATCTGCTGCTGCCGAGTCAACGGAGCAGGCTGCTCCGGCAACTGCGTAGCCTCTCTCCACCAATATCGACCAGTCCTCCGGCACCGGCAGCTCCTGATCCAGCGACGGAGTCCCTTCACTCGGAGTCACCCTTACCGCAACCGTCAGCTCGCTCGCCGCCCGCCCGCGAAAGATCCCATGCGTCGGCGGAACATCCGCATAGTCCCTCCCGATCGCCGTGCGGATATGCCGGTCGCCCGCCACCAGCCAGTTCGTCGGATCGAACCCCACCCACCCCAACTGCGGCAGCAGCGCCTCCACCCACGCATGCGTCGCCGAGTGCACGCTCCGGTCCGTATCGCTCTGCCCATGGAACAAATAGCCGCTCACATACCGGCACGGAATCCGCAGCTTCGACCGCACCAGCGCAATCATGATGTGCGCGAAGTCCTGGCACACACCCTTCCGGCTTCCCAGCGCCACATCGATCGGCGAATCCACCTTCGTCGACTTCGGCACGTAGTCGAAGTACTCATACATCTGCTGATTCAAATAATGCAGCACCATCAGCGGATCGTCTCTGCGACGAACATCGAAATGCGCAGCCAGTTCATCCAGCGCCTTCGTCGGCGCCGTGAACTCGCTCGGCAGCAGCATCTCCCAGTAGTCGCCCTGCTCCACCTGCGCGTCCAGATCATCCCACGCCAGCGGCGACAGAAACGCCGGCACCTGTGCCGCGGGCGCCACCTCCACCAGCGACTCCGCCACAATCACCAGCTGCCCATGCTGCCCCGGAATATCGAAGTGATGCACATGGTTCGCCAGATGGTCCCGGTAGCTGAACACCCGGCACCGCGGACTCACCGACAGATGGAACGTCAGGCAGCGCTGGTTCTGGTCGCTGCGTGGATGCATCCACGTCTCCATCATGCTCTCGCTCACCGGGTTGCTGTAGAGAAACTTCGTCAAGTGGCGAATCGAGTAGTACACCGCATCACCTCTTCCACGTCTCGATGAAAATGTTCGAACCGGCAACCGTACTTCTGGAAATAGCCCAACTGAATCGCTGATAACCCTTACCTCACTAACAAAATCTAACTACCCAGCCAGCGCAGCCTGGATCGAGTAGTCCACGTACAACTCATAAATCGTCTCGTGTATCGCGCGGCACTGCACCTGTATCCCGCGCAGATACGCAACCACATCCTGGTTCAACACCTCATCCACGCTGCTATAGTTCAGCGACGCCTGCAACCGCCCCGCCAGCCGCCGCAGAGGCTCCGCGCGAACCCTGCCGCTATCCCCCTGGATAGCCTCCAGCGCACACTGCAAACTGTCGATCGAGAACCGCAGCGAGTGCGGAAACTTCTCATCCAGCAGCAGAAACTCCAGTATCCGGTCCGGCGTCAGGTCAGCCGTATACACCTTGCAATAAGCCTCAAACGCCGTCGCGGACCGCAGCAGCCCCATCCAGTCCAGATACTCATTGCCCTCCAGCGGCCGGTCCGGCTGCCCCCACAGATCTTCGTGGTAAGCCTCCAGCAGCAACGCCGTCGCCGACGCGCGCTCAATGTACCGCCCCACCTGGATAAACTGCCAACCCTCGCCATGGCTCATCGTCGAGTCGCTCACCCCTTGAAACTGGTGGACCGCCTCTCTCACCTGCTGCAGAAAATCCGTCGGCTGCTCTTCGCTCGTCATCGACTTCCGCACATTCAGATCGCCCTGCATCTGCGGCCGCGTCACCTGCAGATACAGGCTGTTCAGTTGATGCCACTGCTCTGTCGATATCTGTTCGCGCACATGCCGCGAGTTCTCCCGCGCCGCGATGATGCACGACAGAATCGAAGCCTTATTCCCAGTATCGAAGGTCAGCGTCCGCGTCAGCGCATACGGATCGCCCGTCCACTCCACACCCTTCGGCTTCCCCAGCGCCTGCAATACCCGCAGCCACCGCCGGTCCGCGCTTGTCCCACTCTCATCCAGCATCAGATTCAGATTCACATCCAGCAGCCGCGTCGAATGCTCCGCCCGCTCCAGATACCGGCTCATCCAATACAAACTATCGGCAACGCGTCTCAGCATCGGTTACCTCAATCTCTTGGCAGCGGTGCTTGTCGGTTGCGAAACCGCAACACGAGTCTTGCGGCCGGCAAGCGGTTTCTTGCGACTGGGTTCGGCGTTCAGAAGCGCCACACGCTCGCGCAACATCTGCTCCCGCAAAATGCTGTTGATCCGTGTCTGATACCCCTTGCCCGCATTCCGCAGCCACGCAATAAGGTCCGCGTCCAACCGCACCGTCAACTGCTTCTTCACCGGCTTGTAGTAAGGATTCCGAATCGCATTCTTCCAGAAGCGCTCGTCCAGCGGAGGAATATCGGAATAGTCAATCAGCTCGTCCGGCATCTGAGCTAAGGCCGCCAACCGCTTCTTAGCGGAAGCGGATAGGGGGCTAAATGGAACGCGAGAGTGCCTCACCATACCGTCTGTATTCGTGCTTGTCCGCTTTTCTCGCCGAGATGATTCGAATGACTGTTTCTTTACTTTCTTCATTTCGCACCGTATGTGAAACCGTCAGCAAGATTAGATTGCCTGAGAATCCTATCGCTCGAACCCGGAACTCACCGTCTACATATCTGTCGTCTTCAAGTACAAGATTTGGGTCGTCGAAGACAGCTTCGGCTTCCTCGAAGCCGATTCCATGTTTTCGTCTATTGATTCAGTTCTTTCTTCGGGTCCCATTCAAACCGTTGCACATCGTTCCTGTAGCTACAAAAATGGTACTACAAAATACAGTACTACTGACTCAACACCCAGGTATCCTTACTCCCCCCACCCTGCGAAGAGTTCACCACCAGCGACCCACGCTTCAGCGCCACACGAGTCAACCCACCCGGCACAATCGTCACCTTATCGCCGTAAAGCACATAAGGCCGCAGATCCACATGCCGCGGCTCCAAGCTCATCCCCAATCAAACAAGGCGCACGCGAAAACGAGATCGTAGGCTGCGCAATATAGTTCCTCGGATCGGCCTCAATCTTCCGCGCAAAATCCTCGCGCTCCGCCGCCGACGACTGCGGCCCAATCAGCATCCCATACCCGCCGCTCTCGCCCACCGCCTTCACCACCAGCTTGTCGAGATTCTTGAGCGCATACTCCCGCTCCTTCGGCCGCGACATCAGAAACGTCTCAACATTCTTCAGCACCGGCTCTTCGCTCAGGTAGTACTTAATAATGTCCGGCACATACGCATACAAAGCCTTATCATCCGCAACGCCCGTCCCAAACGCATTCGCCAGCGTCACATTCCCCGCGCGATAAGCATTGAACAACCCCGCCACACCCAGAATCGAATCCCCACGAAACGCCAGTGGATCGATAAAGTCGTCATCCACCCGCCGATAGATAACATCCACCCGCCGCAGCCCATTCGTCGTCCTCATATAGACGACGTTGTCGTGCGTCACCAGATCGCGCCCTTCGACTAACTCGATCCCCATCTGCCGAGCCAGATAAGCATGCTCAAAATAAGCCGAGTTAAACACTCCCGGCGAGAGCAGCACAATATTCGGCTCCGGCCGCCCTTCAGGAGCCAGCGACCGCAGCGTCCCCAGCAGCAACTGCGTGTAATGCTCAATCGGCCTCACGTTGTAGCGATGAAAAAGCTGCGGAAAGATCCGCTTCATAATGCGCCGGTTGGTCAGCATGTAGCTCACGCCGCTCGGCACGCGCAGATTATCCTCGAGCACCACAAACTCGCCATTCTCCAGCCGAATCAGGTCCGTCCCGCACACCGCGATATACACATTCCGCGGAACCTGCAGCCCCATCATCTGCCGCCGAAACTGCTTGCAGCTATAAACCACCTCACGCGGCACAATCCCGTCCGCGAGAATCCGCCCCTCGTTATAGATGTCCTTTAGAAAGAGGTTCAGCGCCGTAATCCGCTGCGTCAGCCCCAGCTCCACCGTCGCCCACTCGGCGCTTGTAATGATCCGCGGCAGCAGGTCATACGGAAAGATCTTCTCCGTCCCCTCCTCGCGCCCATAAACCGTAAACGTAATCCCCTGGCTCAGAAAGCTCAGGTCAGCCGCCTGCTTACGTCGCTGCAACTCATTCGCCGGCAGGGAAGAGAAGTCTTCCAGCAGCGGCTCATAGTGCGGATGCAGTTTCCCCGGCCCGGAAAACATCTCGTCGTAGGCATGGTCCAGCAGATAGTTCTTCAGTGCCTTGTGCTCGAACTGTCTCGACTGGGCTGTTTGCATGGAGGAGATTTGAGTATAGCGACTCCTCTCCCACGCGCCAAACGCTCACACGCACCACGGAGATGGCGTCAACTATTACTTTACGCCGCTCGGATCCCCACGCCGCCGCCGCCCGCGAGATCATTCCCAGCGTAAGCTGCACCCCGTTATCCAGGCGAACATTCGTCGTCATATCCCGATCAGCGTCCCCGAAACATCGCTCGCCGGGCTCGCGTACAGCAGCACTCCCGGCACCCCCGTCGGCTTCGGGGCGACGCGCACCGTCTCGCCGCCCTCCGCAGTACTCGCCACCGGACTGGCTGTGGCCACATCCGGAATACCCCCCGCAGGCTGCGCCGGCGTCGACCGCCCGCTCCGGGTCGTTCCCCCGGTGCTGCCTCCGCCGCCCATGCCTCCGCCGCCCATGCCTCCACCCCCCGAACCGCGCGTCCCCGGCGGTCCAGAGCCGAGTCCCCCCATCGAATCCGTCCCTGCCGACGGTATCGGATCACTGTTCCGTCCTCGTCCTGCGGCCGTCGAATCGCCCATCACCGACGGCGCCGCACTCCCCGACATCCCCCGAATCAACGTCCGCACCGGGATCATCTTCCCATCCTTCATCTCGCCTGGTCAAACGTCACAGTCACCATCGCCTCGGCGTTCTCGTCAGTCTTCGCTCGAACCGCCACCACCCGCCCCATCAGCTTCGTCCCCGCCGGAATCTCCGTCCCATCCGCCAGCGTCACCGCCGCCTCCGTCCTCGCCGTCAACACCATGCCCGCCACAGCGCTCTTCGTATCCAGCTTGCTCGTCAACTGCGCCCGCACCGTCGTCATGTATCGGCTCTGCAACTCATTGGCTCGCGACTGCGGAGTAGAGGTTCCACCTTGCGCACCCGCATTCAGACCTGAAGCAATACAGAAACCAAAAACCCCCAGCACCATCCTCGAAGCACTCATCGCACGCTCCTCAGCCGATCGCCAGCGTCCGCTCTGGTCGGCCCTCACTCTATTAAAGACGTTCCGCAGCGCCAATAGAAACAAAATACGTACGGCCGCCATTCCAGACCATTTGCGTTACCGGAAATTCGGACATTCAATCCTCATTGAACCCGTTTAGGGATACATAAAAAGCCCAACCGCAAACACTGATCAGTATCAGAGCTATTCCTACAAGGCTTACCTGTTCAAGTATCGGATAGGTTTTTATATCCGGAAATCCCACAATGAGGCCCAGGATCAGGGACATCGTCGCTATGCCCATGCTGCATACCCTCCAAATTGCTCGTTGACGCGAAGGGGAGAAAGGTACGTTCGCAGAGCTGAGACCCGCTGCCCGGGCCTCCTTAGCCTTCCGGGCGAACCTCAACAAGACAAAGAACATCCCGACCGCGGAAAGCGGAACCGCAATATCAATAAGACCGTAGAGCGAAAGAACACCATGCATATACGCACCCACAAATAGAACAAGCACGAAGGAATAGCAGAACATCAGTATCAACAGTCCCTTTATAAAACGTCGGTCCACGCAGTTCTCCTCGCAAGGGATTCTAGCAACAGGCTCATTCCATACATCTTCTTTATTCGCACTATCTCCATCTTCACACCCAATACATCTTCAACTGCGGTAAACTGAACAAGACGCGCAATTTCCCCTTTTTCACGATCCCCTGCGCCCAGCCCAAAACACAGAACAGGACGTACCCCGAAGTGAGCACCCCCACGACCACCGCCGAAGCCATTCGCAACATCGCCATCATCGCCCACGTCGACCACGGCAAGACCACCCTCGTCGACGCCATGCTCCGCCAGTCCGGAACCTTCCGCTCCAACGAAGCCGTCGCCGAACGCGTCATGGACTCCAACGACCTCGAAAAAGAGCGCGGCATCACCATCCTGGCCAAAAACACCGCCATCCACTACCACGACAGCAAGATCAACATCGTCGACACCCCCGGCCACGCCGACTTCGGCGGCGAAGTCGAGCGCGCCCTCAAGATGGTCGACGGCGTAGTCCTCCTCGTCGACGCCTCCGAAGGCCCGCTCCCGCAGACCCGCTACGTCCTCTCCAAGGCCCTCGAAGCCAAGCTCACCCCTATCGTCGTCATCAACAAGATCGACCGCCCCGACGCCCGCGTCCAGGAGGTCCTCAACGAGGTCTACGACCTCTTCATCGACCTCGACGCCGACGAGTCCGTCCTCGACTTCCCCGTCATCTACACCAACGGCAAGCTCGGCACCGCCACCATGGACATCAACGTCCCCGGCACCAACCTCCAGCCCCTCTTCGAGCTCATCTTCCAGACCATCCCCGAAGCCCCCGGCTCCGCAGACGGCCCCCTCCAGATCCTCGTCACCAACCTCGACTACTCCGACTACCTCGGCCGCCTCGCCATCGCCCGCGTCTTCAACGGCACCCTCAAGATCGGCCAGGAGGTCAACGTCCATAAGCTCGACGGCTCCTACCAGCCCGTCAAGGTCACCAAGCTCTTCACCTTCAACGGCCTCAAGCGCGAAGACACCGCCGAGACCGCAGTAGGCGACATCGTAGCCATCGCCGGAATCCCCGGAATCACCATCGGCGAATCCTTCTGCGCGCTCGAAAATCCCAAGCCGCTCCCCCCCATCAAGATCGACGAGCCCACCATCGCCATCAACTTCTCCGTCAACAACGGCCCATTCGCCGGACGCGAAGGCAAGCTCGTCACCTCGCGCAACATCAAAGAACGCCTCGAGCGCGAACTCCTCACCAACGTCTCCATCCGCGTCGAAGACACCGGCTCCCCCGACAACTTCAAGGTCCTCGGCCGCGGCGAGCTCCAGCTCTCCGTCCTCATCGAGATGATGCGCCGCGAAGGCTTCGAGCTCATGGCCTCGCGCCCCCAGATCGTCACCAAGCGCATCGACGGCGAGCTCATGGAGCCCAGCGAAATCCTCACCATCGACATCCCCGAAAACTTCGTCGGCACCGTCATCGAGCGCCTCGGGCCCAGAAAAGGCGAGATGGTCAAGATGGCCAACCACGGATCGGGACGCGTAAGGATGGAATTCAAGGTGCCATCACGCGGCCTCATCGGTCTCCGCAACGAGATGCTCACCGAGACCCGCGGAACCATCGTCATGAACTCCATCGCCGGCGAGTACATCCCCTACTCCGGCGAGATCCCCCAGCGCCCCACCGGAGCACTAATCTCCGACCGCCAGGGAACCACGACAACGTATGCGCTGGACGGAATTCAAGACCGCGGAATTCTCTTCGTCCCAGACGGAGCCGAAGTCTACGAAGGCATGATCATCGGCGAACACTCCCGCGACAACGACCTCGACGTAAACTGCGTCCGCGAGAAAAAGCTAACCAACATGCGCGCCTCCGGCTCCGACGACGCCCTGCGCCTCGTCCCCTACAAACAACTCACCCTCGAGCAATCCATCGAGTTCATCGCCGACGACGAACTAGTCGAGGTCACCCCCAAATCCCTCCGCATGCGCAAAAAGATCCTCCAATCCAACCGCCGCCCCAAGGGCACCCGCAGCGGCTCCGTCCTCGCATAACCTCTACTGATTTGGGAAGTTTGAAAAGTCGGGTGTCCCACTCATGCAGTTTTACCGTCATGAGTGGGTTTTTCTCGTTAATCTAAGCCAGCATCTCCAACCCATGCTTCTGCACAATATCCAGCAGCTTCAAAGCCATCCCGCTAGGCTTCTTCGCTCCAGTCTCCCACTTCTCCACAGTCGATTCACTGGTATTGAGGTAGCGCGCAAAGACCGGCTGGCTGACCTTATTCTTCAACCGAATCTTCTTGATCTCCTTCGGCCCAAGTGGGGCCGGAACCGACAAGCAGGACTCGTCAAACTCCCGCATCGTAGCCTTATCGATCGCGCCTATCTGAAAGAGTGCGGAGGCCGAAGAGTGAATTGCCTCAGACATACGGTCCTTGTACTTACGCTTGGTTGCCATGGCATATCTCCGTCCAGAGTTTTGTATCAACCAGTCTGTCTACCTCTTGTTTCGTCAAAGCTGCATAGTTCTTCGCGAGCATCCGATAGTCCAGCAGCTTATTGGCCGGAATATTAGCCTGGTCCTTCTTCGCGAACAAATATTCATAGACCCAGAACCGGCCAGCCTTCGCTACGATAATCGACCGGTGCTCATTCTTGTTCAGCCGCTTCTTGAATACGCCGCCGCCCAGATCATCCGCCTGTCCCAACATCACCTGCTGAATGGCAGCGCAAAGCTCCTCATCAAAGATGTGCGCCTTCTTTGCTGCTTTCGAGAACCATGAAGTCCTAAAAACTCGGTCCGTGGTCTTACTCTGCGGGGCCATATGAAAAAGTAGCACCCAGTGCTACTTTTAGCAACTCCTACCTCGCCGGCGAAACCAGCACACAAAACTTGACAAACCCACCCCTCCGAGAGCCCCAAAAGAATCCAAAGATCCAACCCTCTCGTCTTTTCCAAAGACCTAACCCATTATATTCGAATACTTTGCCCACCTAAGACCCAACAAAACAAGACTTTTCACCATTTCCGCACCCCAAGTCCTGACTTAACCAACCTAAATCGAATACTTTGCAAAAAACCGACGGGGAGGGGGATACCCCGCACAAAGCATGGAAAAGGGCCGCCCAAAGGCGACCCCTTCACTCCGCAGCAATCAGTCCCGCAAACTATTTCTTAGCCGTTGCAAACCGCTTATTCACTTCATCCCAATTTACAACATTCCACCAGGCAGCCAGATAATCCGGCCGCTTGTTCTGGTACTTCAGATAATAAGCATGCTCCCAGACATCATTCCCCAGGATCGGATAAAGCCCCTGCGACAGAGGATTGTCCTGATTAGCGGTAGTCACAACCTCCAGCTTGCCGCCCTTGAATACCAGCCACCCCCACCCCGACCCAAACTGCTTAGCCGTAGTCTCATTGAACGTCTTCTTGAAGGCCTCGAAGTCGCCGAAGTCCGCCTTGATCTGGTCAGCAATCGGACCTGAAGGCGGCCCGCCCCCACCCGGCTTCATAATCTGCCAGAACATCGTGTGGTTCACATGCCCGCCGCCATTGTTCTGGACCACCTTGCGCACATCGTCCGGAACGCTCGCCAAATCCTTCACCAGCTCCTCAGGAGACTTCGCTCCCAACTCCGGATGCTTCTCCACCGCGCCATTCAGGTTGGTCACGTAGGTCTGGTGGTGCTTGTCGTGGTGCAGCTTCATGGTCGCTTCGTCGATGGTCGGCTCAAGCGCCGCATAGTCATAGGGCAGGGGGGGTAGTTCGTAGGCCACGTTCGTTCTCCTCTTTATCTGTTGTGTTCAATCCGGCATCTCATACGATGCCATCCGCGCACCACGCGATGCACTCAGTAAAATCCTCGGAACTCCCGAATCATAGCGCATTCGGCTCATTCACCGCCCATTCACGCTCCCCATCTCCCGCTCGCCGCCCTTTTAGTTTCTAATAATTCCAATGAATGTTCTCGCTGCCGCCTACCGTTGGCTCGATGACGACGGCCCTGCCTTTGGTGCACCCGGCCTCGAACCGCGCTGGACCTCCAGCCGCAAAGACGCCGTCTCTACCGCCTACGCCGCCTCCAGCCGAGTCTGGTTCACCCTCTCCCACGGCACCCTCAACGAACTCTACTACCCCACCATCGATCGCCCGCAGACCCGCGACATGGAACTGCTCTTCACCGATGGCGAGACCTTCTTCCACGAAGAGAAGCGCGACCTCGAGTACGACTTCCACTACATCGATCCCAAGGCCCTCGCCGTCCGCGTCGAGGCCAGCGACCTCAAGGGCCGCTACACCGTCACCAAGGAGTTCATCACCGACCCCCACCACCCCGTAGTCCTGATGAACGTAAAAATCACCGGCGAAGAGGCCGTCCTCTGTCGCATGAAGTGCTACGCGCTCCTCGCCCCGCACCTCGACGGCGGCGGCGCCGGCAACTCCGCACGCTCCATCGAGATCGCCGGCCAGCGCGCCATCCTCGCCTGGAAGAACAACACCTCTCTCGCCATGGGCGTCTCCTGCGGATTCACCCGCAGCTCCTGCGGCTACGTCGGTGCCAGCGACGGCTTTCAGGACCTCACCACCAACATGCAGATGGACTGGCAGTTCGGCCAGGCCCTCAACGGCAACATCGCCGTCATGGGAGAGATCGACGTCGCCGCCAATCGCGAGTTCACCATCGCCATCGCCCTCGGAGACGGCCATCACGCCGCCCTCGCCGGCATGATGCAAACCCTCTCCACCCCCTACGACCTTCACTGCCACCGCTTCGTCACCCAGTGGCTCCGCGCCAACTCTCCCGAGAACCTCGCCCACGCCGCTACCGACGGCGGCCGCCTCATGCGCATCAGCCACAACGTCATCCTCACCCACGAGGACAAGACCTACTCCGGCGCTTTCATCGCCTCCGCCTCCATCCCCTGGGGCGCCTCAAAGGGCGACGACGACCTCGGCGGCTATCATCTCGTCTGGACCCGCGACATGGTTCAGTCCGCCACCGCCATGCTGGCCGTCGGACGCACCGACACTGCCCTCCGTGCCCTCGTCTACTTAGCCTGCACCCAGCGCCCCGACGGCAGCTTCGCCCAGAACTTCTGGATCGACGGAACCCCCTACTGGACCGGCATCCAGCTCGACGAGGTCGCCTTCCCCATCATGCTCGCCTGGCGCCTCTGGAAGCTCGACGGCCTCGGCCACTTCGATGTCTTCCCCTTCGTAGAACGCGCCGCTGCCTTCCTTGTCCGCTACGCACCCGTCACCCAGCAGGAACGCTGGGAAGAGAATGCCGGGTACTCGCCCTCCACCCTCGCCGCCGTAATCTCCGGCCTCATCTGCGCCGCCGACATCGCCCGCGCCCATCAAGCCCAGGAACTCGCAGCCTTCCTCGAAAGCTACGCCGACTGGATCGAGTCCCATCTCGACGAGTGGACCACCACCCACGAAGGCATACTCCACCCCGACGTCAAGTACCACTACATGCGCATACGCCCCCCTGCCGTAGGCGAGCCCTTCCACAATGATCAAATCGCCCCCGGCTGTATTCACATCCCCAATCGCGCCCCCGACGAAAAATACGCCTTCGAGGCTCGCGAAATCATCGACGCCGGCTTCCTCGAGCTCGTCCGCTATGGAATCCGCCGCGCCGACGATCCCCTCGTCATCGACTCCCTCAAAGTGGTAGACCATTCCCTCAAGATCGGAACCCCATTCGGAGCCTGCTGGCGCCGCTACAACCACGACGGTTACGGCCAGCGCAAGGACGGCAGTGACTTTGATCACTGGGGACAGGGTCGCGCATGGCCCATCCTCACCGGCGAGCGAGCCCACTATGAGCTGTCCGCCGGCGCAGACATCAGCAGCTTCATCACTGCCCTCGAGCGCTTCAGCTCCATCGGCGGCATGATGCCCGAGCAGATCTGGGACTATGCCGACCTCCCCTCTCTGGGCATGTACCTCGGCCGCTCCGCCGGCTCCGCTCAGCCCCTCGTCTGGGCCCACTCCGAGTACATTAAACTTCTTCGTTCAGTCACCGACGGCCGCGTCTTTGATCGCATCTCAGTCGTCGAAGACAGGTATGCAGCCCCGGCCTCCCAGCGCACCTTCTCCAGTCAGGTCGAAATCTTTCAGACTGGTCGGCCGATCACCCGCATTCCCGCAGGCCTTACCCTGCGCATTCTCGATCCCAATCCCTTCGAGGTCGTATGGACCATGGACGACTGGGTAACCACCAACGTGACCAACTCAAAAGTAGTAGGCTACCCAGGCTCTTACGTTGACATTCCCACCACTGCGAACCAGACTGGCACCATCGTCTTCACCTTCCACTGGCCCGCCGAAGATCGCTGGCTCGGCAAAAACATCTCAATCGCTGTAACGCACCGTTGAGTGTGCGTCTCAACCCTTCCCGCTAGTACACTGTTTCTATAGGTCATAAGCCGTCCACACATCCGGAGCCGCCGCCCAGCATCGCGCCGCCTCCCAGATACGAAGGAAAAGAATGAGCAACCAGCAGCAGGACTCTCAGCACGAGCTAGACCAGCTCTCGATCAATGCCCTCCGCTTCCTCGCTGTCGACGGAGTTCAAAAGGCCAACTCCGGCCACCCCGGCGCCCCACTCGCCTGTGCCCCTATCGCCTACTTGCTCTATCACAAGATCATGAAGCACGATCCCTCCGACCCCAAGTGGATCGATCGTGATCGCTTCATCCTCTCCAACGGCCACGCCTCAATGCTCCTCTATGGCGCGCTGCACCTCTCCGGCTACGACCTGCCCATGGAGCAGCTCGAGCAGTTCCGCCAGTGGGGCTCCCACACTCCAGGCCACCCGGAGTACGGCGAGACCCCGGGCGTCGAAGTCACGACCGGCCCCCTCGGTCAGGGCTTCGGCATGGCAGTAGGCATCGCTACTGCGGAAAAACATCTCGCCGCTATCTACAACCGCGACACTTACAACATCGTCGACCACTTCACCTACGTCCTCTGCGGCGACGGCGACATGATGGAAGGCATCTCGCATGAGACCGCCTCGCTCGCCGGCACCCTCGGTCTCGGCAAGCTCATCGTCTTCTACGACGATAACCTCATCTCCCTCGACGGCCCCACCGAGCTCTCCTTCACCGAGAACGTGAACATGCGCTTCGAAGCCTACAACTGGCACGTTCAGTTCGTCCCCGACGGAAACGACCTCGTTGCTCTCGAAGACGCCATCGCCGCTGCCAAGGCGGAGACTACTCGCCCCTCCCTCATCAACGTTCGCACCATCATCGGCTACGGAAGCCCCAAGGCCGGCACCAACAAGGTCCACGGCGAAGCCCTCGGCGCCGACGCCGTCAAAGCCACCAAGAAGAACCTCGGCTGGCCCGAAGACAAGACCTTCTACGTTCCCGATGAGGCCCGTCAAGAACTGGAACCAGGCTATGCTCCGCGGCAAGGACTTCAAGGCAGCCTGGGAAGCAGAGTTCGCGGAGTACGCCAAGGCCTACCCCGAACCCTCCGCAGAGTTCAATCGCATCATCTCCGCAAAGCTCGCCGATGGTTGGGAGAAGAAGATCCCCGTCTTCCCCACAGAAAAGCCCATCGCCACCCGCAACGCCGGCCAGGTCGTGATGAACGCGATTGAGAAGGTCGTCCCCGAGCTCTTTGGCGGCGCAGCCGACCTCACCGCCTCCACCAAGACCATCTTCAAGGACTCACCCAGCTTCCACGTCGATCCCACCGGTCGTAACGTCTTCTTTGGCGTCCGCGAGTTCGGCATGTGCGCAATGGTCAACGGCATGGCTGCCCACGGCGGCATCATCCCCTTCGGTTCCACCTTCTTTACCTTCTCCGACTACGCCCGCAACGCCATCCGCCTTGCAGCCTTGATGGGCATCCATTCGCTCTTCATCTTCACCCACGACTCCGTCGGCCTCGGCGAAGATGGCCCGACCCACCAGCCCATCGAACAGCTGATGAGCCTCCGCGCCATCCCGCACCTTACCGACTTCCGCCCCGCCGATGCCAACGAGACCGCCGCCTGCTGGCAGCTCGCGCTCGAACGCAAGTCCCCCTGCTTCATGGCTCTCTCCCGTCAGGATCTCCCTGTCCTCGACAACGATAAGTACAAGGTCCGCGAAGGTGCCCGTCGCGGTGCCTACGCCCTGGACTCCTCCGGCAAAGACATCATCCTCATCGCCACAGGCTCCGAGGTCTCCGTCATCCTCAAAGCCGCCGATGAGCTCAAAGCCGCCGGGATCAACGCGACCGTAGTCTCCATGCCCAGCTTCAAAATCTTCGACGAGCAGGAACAGTCCTACAAGGACCAGCTCTTCCCCGAGAACACCCCCAAGGTATCCATCGAAGCCGGCGCCACCATGGGCTGGTACAAATACGTCGGCCACAACGGAACAGTCATCGGCATCGATCGCTTCGGCGCCTCCGCCCCCGGCGCCATCGCACTCGATAAGCTCGGCATCAACGTAGCTCACGTCGTCGACGCCGCCAAAAAGCTGGTCAAAAAGTAAGGCTCTTCGAACTCCGTAGAGAAAACATGACGCAGGACGATGCAAAACGGATGGCAGCCCAACGCGCCCTCGAGTTCGTCGAGGACGGCATGTCGCTCGGCCTCGGCTCCGGCACCACCTCCGCCATCTTCATCAAAGAACTGGGCGAACGCGTAAAGCAAGGGCTGCGCATCCGCGGCATCGCAACCTCTGCCGCCAGCCAGCAACTCGCCGAGTCGCTCTCCATCCCCATCACCAACTTCAACGACTGCCCCGAGCTCGACCTCGCCATCGACGGCGCCGATGAGGTCGGCCCGGGTCTCGCCCTCATCAAAGGCGGTGGTGGAGCGCTCCTTCGCGAGAAGATCGTCGAGAGCGCCTCGCGCCGCTTCATCGTCGTAGCCGACGCCACCAAGCTGGTCCACACCCTCGGCCACTTTCCGCTTCCCGTCGAAGTCATCCAGATGGCGCTCCCCATCGTCGCGCCCAAGCTCGAAGCCCTCGGCTTCAACGCCAAGCTCCGCCACCATCCCGACGGCTCCGTCTACATCACCGACGAGGGCAACTTCATCCTCGACTGCGGCGGCGCCTCCATCACCGATCCCGCAAAGACCGCCGCAGACATCCGCGCCATCGTCGGCGTAGTCGAGCACGGACTCTTCCTCAACATGGCATCCCTCGCGCTCATCGCTGGCCAGGATGGCGTCCGCGAGGTCCGCCCTTAGTGCCCATAAGTCACGGGCCTTTCATCTCTTCCAGTTACGCGCCTTGCATCGTCCACACCGTTCTAAGCGTCCTATAAAAATATGACCACACCATCCAACTCAACCCGCACATGGTTCATCACCGGAGCCTCCACCGGCTTCGGCCGTCTCCTCGCCCAAGAGGTCCTCAAATCCGGTGGCAAGGTCATCGCCACCGCTCGCAACCTCGACAAGGTCATCGACCTCGAGCGGAAGTACCCCGGCAAAGCCAAAGCCTTCGCCCTCGACGTCACCGATTACCCACAAATCACCTCCGTCGTCGCCCAGACGAATGCCTCCTACGGCCCCGTCGACGTCCTCGTCAACAACGCCGGCTACGGCCTCGCCGGAGCCATCGAAGAGGTCACCGAAGACGAGTTCATGCCGATGTTCAACACCAACGTCTTCGGCCTCATCAAAGTCACCCAGGCCTTCCTGCCCTACCTCCGCCGACAGGGCCACGGCCACATCCTGAACCTCTCTTCCATCGGCGGCCTCGTCTCCACCCCCGGCATGGGCTACTACAACGCCACCAAGTACGCCGTAGAAGGTCTCTCCGAAGCGCTCGCCCAGGAGGTCGCCCCGCTCGGCATTCACGTCACGATCATCGAGCCCGGACCCTTCCGCACCGACTTCCTCGGCCGCTCCATTGTGCAGGCCGCCGAAATCATTCCCGACTATGACAAGACCGCCGGCAACATACGCCGTTACGCCGACGATCAGAACGGCAAGCAAATGGGCGATCCCCTCCGCGCCGTCCACGCCATGATGCAGGTCGTCGAATCGCCCAACCCACCACTCCGTCTCCTTCTCGGCAACATCGCCCTCCAGCGCTTCCGCACCAAGATCGACTCACTCCAGAAAGAAGCCAAAACGTGGGAGTCCACCACCACCGGCGCCGATTTCCCGGAGGGTAAGTGAGTCCGGGCCCCGAAATCAAAACGATCTTTTGGGACATTGGCGGAGTCCTTCTCACCAACGGCTGGGACGAAGCCCAGCGCGCCCATACCCTCACTCCCCTCGGCGTCGACCTCGCCGACTTCGAGTCCCGCTACGAAGCCGCCAACTTCTTCTGGGAGCGTGGCCTCTCCACCGCCGTCGAATTCTTCAACAAGACCCTCTTCCGCGCCGACCAACCCAACCGCAGCTTCAGCTTCGAAGACATCTGGCCCCTCGTCTGTGCCGAAAGCAAAGTCCTCCACCCGGAGTCGTTCGACATCCTCGCCTCTCTCCGCGGCAACTTCAAAGTCGCCACCCTCAACAACGAGAGCCGCGAACTCAACGCCTACCGCATCGACACCTTCAACCTCCGTCACTACTTCGACTACTTCATCTGCTCCGGCTACGTTCACGAGATGAAGCCCCACCCCGACATCTACCGCGCCGCCATCGACATCTCCGGCCATCCATCTCAAACCTCTGTCTTCATCGACGACAAGCCCGAAAACTGCCGCGCCGCAGCCGCCTTCGGCATGAACGCCATCGTCTTTCAATCGCCGGAGCAACTCGCCCGCGACCTCGCCCAACTCGGAATTCACATCCCTACAACACAACACAGATAAGAAGGAGCACAACATGGAACTTGGAATCATTGGTCTCGGAAAAATGGGCTTCAACATGGCGGCCCGCCTGCGCCTCGCCGGCCACAAGGTCGTCGGGTTCGACTTCAATCGCGACGCCACCGCCAAACTCACCGCTGCAGGCTCCCTCGGCGTCGACTCCCTCGAAGACCTCGTCAAGAACCTCGCCGCCCCCCGCGCCATCTGGATCATGGTCCCCTCCGGCGATCCCGTCGACCACACCATCGCCAGCCTCGAAGGCCTGCTCTCACGAGGCGACACCATCATCGACGGCGGCAACTCCAACTACAAGGACACTCAACGCCGCCACGCCGAGCTCATGCCGACAGGCCTTGAGTTCGTCGACTGCGGCACCTCCGGCGGAGTCTGGGGCCTCAAGGAGGGTTACTCGCTCATGATCGGCGGCGACAAGGCTCCCGTCCAGCGCCTCACCCCCATCTTCGAGGCGCTCGCCCCCGGCAAAACCGAGGGCTGGGGCCACGTCGGACCCTCCGGCGCCGGCCACTTCGTCAAGATGGTCCACAACGGCATCGAGTACGGCATGATGCAGGCCTACGCCGAGGGCTTCTCCATCCTCGAAGCCAAAGAGCCGCTCCACCTCAGTCTCCCCCAGATCTCCCGCATCTGGCAGAAGGGCTCCGTCGTCCGCTCCTGGCTGCTTGACCTCACCGCCGACGCGCTTGAGAAAAATCCCGATCTCGAAGGCCTCGAGGCCTGGGTCCCCGACTCCGGCGAGGGCCGCTGGACCGTCATGGAGGCCATCGACCTCAACATCTCTGCCCCTGTCATCACCGAATCGCTCATCCGCCGCATCCGCTCCCGCGAGGCCAACAACTTCACCGACCGCATGATCTCCATTCAGCGCGGAGCCTTCGGCGGCCACGACGTAAAGAAATCCGAGTAGCAACTTTGCATCTCTATACCCAAAGCTTTAACCTTGAATCTCAAGCGCAGTAAAGTATCTGCCGTTGTTTTTGCTGTTGCTTCTGGGGTAGGCCCGGACTTTAGTCCGGGCATTTGGCACAACCGCAAAAGCGGGCTTTAGCCCCTGGGATATGCTCTCTTTCGGGGCTGTAAAACACTGATGGACTGCCAATTACCGTAAACGCTGAATCGTCTCAGAGTCTGCGACTTCTAAATAAACATCTAAAGCTACGCACCAATTTGAGGACTCAAAATGGCAAGCATCGCAGCGAAACCCTCCGCGCCCCCTCCGCCGTCTCCGCCTGAGCGCACCCCCGACCCCTGCATCATCGTCATCTTCGGAGCCTCAGGCGACCTCACCAAGCGCAAGCTCCTCCCCGCGCTCTATCACCTCGTGCAATCCGGTCTTCTGCCGGAGAAGATCGCCGTCGTCGGCGTCGCACGCCGTCCCCTCGAAGACAGCTTTGCCGCCGACATGAAAGAAGGCATCATCGCGGGCGGCGGCGTTGACGAGTCCGACCCCAAACTCGAGCCCTTCGTCGACAAAGTGAAATACCACGCCATGAACTTCGACGACGCCTCCGGTTACGACGGCCTCAACAAGCAACTCAGCGATCTCGATCAGCAGTTCGGCACCTGCGGCAACCGCCTCTTCTATCTCGCCACCGCCCCCGAGTACTTCTCCGACATCATCAAATTCCTGGGCGAGCAAAACATGAACCATCCCCCCGTCGACAAGCAGCCCGACGGCTGCCGCACCTGGGTCCGCATCATCATCGAGAAGCCCTTCGGCCACGACCTCGACTCCGCGCGCGCACTCAACGACGAGGTCAACAAGGTCTTCGACGAAGACCAGATCTTCCGCATCGATCACTACCTTGGCAAAGAGACCGTCCAGAACATCCTCGTCTTCCGCTTCGCCAACGGCATCTTCGAAAACGTCTGGAACCGCAACTACATCGACCACGTAGAGATCACCGCCGCCGAATCCATCGGCATCGAAGGCCGCGGCCCCTTTTACGAAACCGCCGGCGCACTCCGCGACGTAGTCCAGAACCACGTCATGGAGCTCCTCAGCTTCGTAGCCATGGAGCCGCCCATCTCCTTCGAAGCATCCGCCGTCCGCGCCGAAAAGGTCAAAGTCTGGAAGGCCATCACCCCCATTCACCCATCCGACACCGCCCGCGGCCAGTACGGCCCCGGCACCATCGACGGCCAGCACGTCGTCGGCTACCGCCAGGAGGATCGGGTCAACCCGCGCTCCCAGACCGAGACCTACGCCGCCCTCCGGCTCGAGATAGAAAACTGGCGCTGGGCCGGAGTTCCCTTCTACATCCGCGCCGGCAAGCGCCTCGCCAAGCGCGTCACCGAGATCACCATCCAGTTCAAGCAGCCGCCCATGCTCCTTTTCAAGGACGCCGAAGGCAAAGGCGGCGAAGGCATCACGTCCAACATCATCTCCATGCGCATCCAGCCCGATGAGGGCATCACCCTCCGCTTCGGAGCCAAGGTCCCCGGCCCCGGCATGAACATCTCCCCAGTCAACATGGACTTCAGTTACGCCGACGCCTTCGGCAAATCCTCCGCCAACGGATACGAGCGTCTCCTGCTCGACGCCATGCTCGGCGACGCCACCCTCTTCGCCCACCGCGACGGAGTCGAAGCCACCTGGACCCTCATGACCCCCATCCTCAAATCCTGGGCCGCCAACCCCATCAAAGACTTCCCCAACTACGCCGCCGGCACCTGGGGCCCCCTCACCGCAGACGCCCTGATCGAATCCGAAAACCGCAAATGGCGCAAACTCTAACGCTTTCAACTAACAACTAACAACCAACAACTAACAACTAGCAACCAACAACCCCAATAACCATGCCCCGTCCAGTAACCATCACCTACCGCATCTCCCCCACTCCCGCCGCCGTAGCGCAAGCCGCCGCGCAGCTCTTCACCGACGCCATCATCAAAGCCGTCGCAGCCCGAGGCCTCGCGCGAGTAGCCATCTCCGGCGGCACCACCCCCAAGGCAATGTTCGCGCTCTTAGCCAGCGACCCATTCATCAAACAAGTCCCGTGGGACAAGCTCTACCTCT
Organism: uncultured Acidobacteriaceae bacterium; assembly: GCA_963744125.1. Lineage (GTDB taxonomy): Bacteria > Acidobacteriota > Terriglobia > Terriglobales > Acidobacteriaceae > Edaphobacter. Next base: position 1,163,517 of record CAVUSG010000001.1, read on the forward strand.
ACTGGGTCGACGAGCGCTGCGTCCCACCCGACCAGCCCGACTCCAACTACCGCATGACCAACGAAGCCATGCTCTCCAAAGTCCCGCTCCCCGCCGCACAAATCTTTCGCATGGAAGGCGAGCTAGACCCCGAAGTCGCCGCCGCCCGTTACGAGTCCACCATCCGCAACTCCTTCAAGCTCGAAGGCGCCGAAACTCCCACCTTCGATCTCGTCCTCCTCGGCATGGGTGACGACGGCCACACCGCCTCGCTCTTCCCGCACACTGAAGCCCTCGACAACCTCACCAACATCGCCGTAGCCAACCACGTCCTCCAGAAAGAGACCTGGCGCATCACCCTCACCTGGCCCGTCATCAACCAGGGCAGGGAAGTAGCCTTCCTCATCGAAGGAGCCGCCAAGACCCAGGTCCTCCACGACGTCTTCCTCGGCCCCTACCAGCCCGAGACCTTCCCCTCGCAGCTCATCCGCCCCGCCTCTGGACGCCTTACCCTCTTGCTCGACTCCGCCGCGGCAGCTAAGCTCCCAGTACCGGCAGGCTCATCCAACACCGGCACACTGGAGCTCCGCTAGATGATCCTCGCAGGCGACGTAGGCGGCACCAAGGTTCATCTCGCGCTCTACAACATGGTCGAAGGCCACCTCGTCCCCGTCCGCGATGAAAAGTTTCCCGCACACGAGTCGGCAGGCCTCGAAGATGTAGTCGAGCGTTTCCTCAGCGCCGGCACCGAAGATAAAAAAGCCATCACCGCCGCCTGCTTCGGCGTCCCCGGCCCTGTCCGCGATGGCCGCCTCAAACTCACCAATCTCCCCTGGACCCTCGACTGCCGCGACCTCGAGCGCGCCATCGGCATCCCGCACATCTTCCTCATCAACGACCTCGAGGCCAACGGCTACGGCATCCCCCAGCTCGCGCCCGACAAGATATTCACCCTCCACGAAGGCGACCCCGCAGCCACCGGCCATCAGGGCCTCATCGCCGCCGGCACCGGCCTCGGCGAAGCCCTCCTCATCTGGGACGGCAAGCAACACCGTCCCATCCCCTCCGAAGGCGGCCACTGCGACTTCGCCGCCCGCACCGACCGCGAGGTCGCGCTCCTCGAGTACCTCCGCCGAATCCTCAACGGCCGCGTCTCCCTCGAGCGCGTAGTCTCCGGCCTCGGCATCAAGAACATCTACGCCTTCCTCCGCGATATAGAAAAGCTCGACGAGCCCCAGTGGCTCAAAGGCCGCCTCGCCGCCGAAGATCCCAACGCCGTCATCGGCCAATGCGCCGAAGACGGCTCCAGTTCCATCTGCTTCGAAACCATGAAGCTCTTCGCCGCCGCCTACGGAGCCGAGACCGGCAACATAGCCCTCAAAGTCCTCGCCACCGGAGGCATGTACCTCGGCGGAGGCATAGCCCCCAAGTCCCTCAAAACCCTCCAGAGCGGTGCCTTTACCGCAGCCTTCCTCGACAAAGGCCGCCTCTCACCCCTCCTCCAATCCATCCCCGTCCGCGTAATCCTCGACGACACCTGCGCCCTCCTCGGAGCCGCCGCCTACGCCGAAGCCCACGCCACGTAGCCTTGCTGACACTCCAGCCTCAGCAGTCGCCGTTGTCTGTTCTTTTGTTTGTCATCCCGTAGGGATCTGCTTTTGCCGTTGCCGTTGCCCGTTCCCCCCCAACCCAAAAATCCTGTCATCCTAAGCGCAGCTTTAACGCCTCACGCACCTCCTCATCACTGACCTGCGAAAAATCCCCATAGAACATCCCAATAGCGATCATCTTCCGCGGCACCTCAACGCAGAAGACCTCATCCACCTCCGCCCGCAACATCTCCAGCGTCTCGCGCGGAGCAACCGGCACAGCAATCACGACCCGCGCAGGCCCTCGCTGCCGAACACACCGAGCCGCCGCCAGCATCGTATAGCCCGTAGCCAACCCATCATCCACCAGGATCACCGTCTTCCCGCCCAGAGCAAGCGGAGGCCGCTCGCCCTGATAAGCCTGCCCACGACGCACCAGCTCAGCCCGCTCCCGAGCGATAGCCGAATCCATCTCGCCTTGAGAGATCCCCATCAAAACAATCGCAGCATGATCCAGCACCACCAGGTCATCACCGGCAACAGCCCCGATAGCCAGCTCCGGCTGACGCGGCGCCCCAAGCTTGTGCACCGCCAGCACCTCCAGCGGAAGCATCAGCTCGCGAGCCAGCACCGCAGCCACCGGCACACCCCCACGCGGCAGCGCCAGCAGCACCGTCTGCGGCTGCCCGCGATAGCGCCCAAGCTGCCCCGCCAAAAGTTCACCTGCATGCTGTCGATTTCGAAACATTCCCTATGCCATCCTTGGCCAAAACCCAGCTCAATCTCTTGACACGCCCTCTATAATAGAAGCAGGGGGCAACACCAAAACCAGCATCAAGAAACCACCCCGCCCGGGTCAGCCCAGGCGTGCTAAGTGACGTATCTCGAATACTTTGCGCAAATTGTTCTTTGAAAACAAGATTTTTTCACCAAAGCCGCACCGAGGTCCGAACTTAAAGTACCTACTTTGAATACTTTGCACCAAATGGATGGGGAGGGGGGACATCCAAAACATTCCCAACTGTCGCCATGACATCCGCTCACGTCGTCCGTCACAATCCATAGCGCAAACGCATTGCAACCGCTATCGTCAATCAGCAGAGAATCTCCGTACCCGAGGCTTCATGTACCTTCGCCACTCCCTGTTAGCCGCCGCCCTTGCCCTCACTTCTGCCCTCGCCAGCGCCCAGCGCCTCCCCACCAACGCCCACCCCGAGCACTACGCGCTCCATCTAACCCCCGACCTAAAAGCCGCCACCTTCACCGGCACCGAGACCATCGATCTCACCCTCGACACCCCTAGCACCACCATCACCCTCAACGCCGCCGAGATCAAATTCATCTCCGTGACCTCCGGCTCTCAGACCGCCGCCATCACCCTCGACGACGCCAAGGAACAAGCCACCTTCACCTTCCCCCAAGCGCTCCCCGCAGGCAAAGTAACCCTAACCATCAGCTACACCGGCATCCTCAACGACAAGCTCCGCGGCTTCTACCTCTCCAAGACCAAAGCCCGCAACTACGCCGTCACCCAGTTCGAACCCACCGACGCCCGCCGCGCCTTCCCCTCCTTCGACGAGCCCGCCTACAAGGCCACCTTCGACATCGCCCTCACCGTAGACGCCGGCGACACCGTCATCTCCAACACCCAGATCATCTCCGACAAAAAAGCGGCGACCCCAGACAAGCACACCCTGAAATTCGCGACCACCCCGAAGATGTCCACCTACCTCGTAGCCTTCCTCGTAGGCGACTTCAAGTGCACCTCCGGTAAATCCGACGGCGTCCCCATCCGCGGCTGCGCCACCCCCGACAAGGTCCAGCTCACCAAGTTCGCAGTCGAGTCCGCCAAATACATCCTCCACTACTACGACACCTACTTCGGCATCAAGTACCCCATGCCTAAGCTAGACATGGTCGCCCTCCCCGACTTCGAAGCCGGAGCGATGGAAAACTTCGGCTGCATCACCTACCGCGAGACCGACCTACTCATCGACGCCAAGCACGCCCTCATCCCCGCCAGGAAGAACGTAGCCTCCGTAGTCGCGCACGAGATGGCCCACCAGTGGTTCGGCGACATGGTCACCATGCAGTGGTGGGACAACATCTGGCTCAACGAGGGCTTCGCCACATGGATGGAGGACAAACCCGTAGCCGCCTGGCATCCCGAGTGGAACATCCCGCAAGACACCGCCCAGTCCCTCGACAGCACCCTCAACTACGACTCCGGCAAAACCACCCGCACCATCCGCGCCAAGGCCGACACCCCCGCCGAGATCAACGAAGAGTTCGACGGCATAGCCTACGGCAAAGCCGGAGCAGTCCTCGGCATGGTCGAGAACTATCTCACCCCAGAAGTCTTCCGCCAGGGCGTCCACAACTACCTCGCCGCCCACCTCTACGCCAACGCCACCGCCGAAGACTTCTGGAACGCCCAGACCGCCAACTCTCACCAGCCCGTAGACAAGATCATGGAGTCCTTCGTCACCCTGCCCGGCGTGCCTCTTCTAACATTCTTCGATGATTCGAACGGTGGCTACGGAGTTCTTCAGCGCCGTTTCTATATCTCTCCCTCGCCATCTGAAAGAAAGCCGCTCATCGGCAGCAATGGACAGTCCCCATGTGTATCAAGACCACCGGCCGGCCCGCCTGTCGTCTGATCATTCCGACGGGTGCGCCTATCGAACTAATTGATCCTCGCGAAGTCGCCGCGAAGCCGGCACCGCAGGACCCTCCAATTGATCTCTTCTTCGCCAACGCCGGAGCCCAGGGCTACTACCGCACCCAGTACACCCCCACCCAATTCACCGCCATCACCACCAAAGCCGAAACCACCCTCACCCCTCCCGAGCGCATAGTCCTCCTCGGCGACACCTGGGCCCTCACCCGCTCCGGCCAGAACAAAGTCGGCGACTACCTATCCCTCGCCCTCGCCCTCAAACAGGACCCCAACGCCGCAGTCCTCGACACCGCCGTCTCCAAAATCCACTCCATCAACGTCAACATCGCCACCGACGAAGACCGCACCCGCCTCGCCGCCATCCTCCGCCGCGAGCTCGGTCCCGTCTACACCGCCCTCGGCCCTCCGAAAAAGCACGAGTCCTTCGATCGCCAGCAGCTACGCGCCACTCTCTTCGAAGCCCTCGGCGAAGCCAATGACCCCGCCATCCTCGCCCAGGCCAACCAGATCGCCACCCGCGTCTTCGCCATCGGCTCCAAGCCCGACAAATCCATCGACCCCACCCTCGCCGACAGCGCCATAGCCCTCGCCGCCACCAACGGCGACGCCGCCTTCTACGAAAAAACCATGGCCCTCAGCAAAAACGCGCAGGACCCCAACCTCCAGTCCGACGCCCTCCGTCTCCTAACCCACTTTCAGCAGCCCATCTTCGTCAATCGCACCCTCGACTACGCCGTCTCCGGCCAGGTCCGCAATCAGGACAGTTGGATCCTCCTCGCCATCCTCCTCCAGCAGCGCGACACCCGCGACCAGGCCTGGGACTACATTCGCCTCAACTGGCCCAAGGTCCAGGCCCAGTTCACCACCAACTCCGGCGTCCGCATCGTCGCCGCCGTAGGCTCCTTCTGCACCCAGAAACAGCGCGACGAGGTCACATCCTTCTTCAGCACCCACCCCGTCGAAGCCTCCGAGCGCACCCTCGCCAAGTCCCTCGACAGCATCGACGCCTGCATCCAGCTCCGCGCCGCCCAGGAACCCAACCTCCACCAATGGCTCGCCGCCCAGCCTTAATCCCTACCGCCGGCCGCCCGGACTTCATGAATATTCATCCCCACGGGTTAGCCATCAGGTACGCCTCACAAGCCCTTCCCCAGCCAATCGGCAGGCCTCATCGGCGCTCCAGCACGCATTTCCGCCTAAAAGCTACAAAATTTTTCCTCAGCCACTAACACTAAAGAACCATTAAGGCATCCTAATTTCATAATGGGAATCCATTGACTTTCATTTCCCCCGGAAGTAACGTTGCAACTGAGGACACCGACATCTATGAAGAAATCAACGTTTTGGCTCGCCGCCGCCGCCCTCTTGTTCTCTGTCACTCTGCCGCTCCATGCGCAGAATGGGTGCGTCACTTCGCCCGAGAATCCAACCGCCATTCTCGCGGTCGTAGGCTCAGCCGGAGCATTCTTCGCATCGGCCCGCGCACGCATCAAGGCTCGCCGCAAATAATCTCAGGGCGAGTCAAACTCGTCCCCAGGCGATCTGAATCGGACAAGTATGTCTTCAATACCTTTTGCTGATTCTGGTTCAGCGTCGCTCTCTCGACGGCAGGCTGCGGCTCTCGCAGCTCTCCTCGCGGTTCTTGGTCTCTCCTCGATCTGGTCTACAGTTCTCTACCTCTGGTCACTCTGGACGACTGATGCCCTTAAGTCTATCGGCATGGTTATCCCGATCGTTAGTGGAATTCTCATCTTCCGTGCCTGGCGCACGCTGGACTTCGAGATGGATGGCTCCTGGTGGGGAGCCGTCATCCTCATCGTCACCATCTTCGCCGTCCACCTCCGCGAGCAGTCCATCCTCGTCCTCGTCCTCGGCCCCGTGTGGAACGTCTACATGCCCCCGCACTCCCTCGTAGCCTTCGCCTACACCGCCGGCGTCGTGCTGCTCTTCGGAGGCCCGCGTCTCTTCCGCGCCGCTCTATTTCCCATCGTCCTCACCTGGTTCGTCAATCCCATCCCCCACGTCTTCAACGTCCTCGTGGACCTGCCTCTCCAGCGCGTCTCCGCACACGTCGCCCGCGCCTTCGCCATCGCCCTCGGCCAGCCTCTCAGTCCCGACCAGATGCGCCTCATGTTCACCCCCGACTTCGGAATGTTCATCGCTCCCGGCTGCAACGGCATCCGCGGAGCCGTCACCATGGGCTTCATCGCACTCATCGCCGGCTACATCTATCGCTTCCGCTGGTACGCCAACGCCGCCGTAGTCGCCGGAGCCATCCTGCTCGGCTACGTCTTCAACTTCGTCCGCCTCTGCGTCCTCGTCCTCTACTATCTCGTCGCACTCCACTTCACCTCGCTCCAGGACAAGGCCGAGATGGCCGACTACATCATCGGCGGCTGCCTCTTCCTCATCGCCACCCTGCTCCTCTTCACCGCCATCAACCGCCTGCGCGAAGCCCCCGGCCAGACCCGCTCCGCTGCCGTCTTCATTCCGGCGCCGTCGCCCCATTCAGCCTCTCTCGCTCTATCCCGCTTGGCGCTGCTGCTCCTCATCGCCGTCCTCGGCTGCTATCGGGTCGCGCGCGCCACCGTCCGCGACCGCCAATTCGCCGCTCGCCAACGGCACTCTCGCCGACCAGAACGCCCTCGGCCAGTTCCCCAAACAGATAGGCGGCTACACCCTCGTCCGTTCCTGGAATGAGAACCTCATCACCGGCCCCCTCATCTTCCACTGGGCCGAGTACGCTCCCGCCAACGGCGGAACCCACATCTCCATCGGCATCTCACCCGTCCTCGGCTCCCACGACACCCTCATCTGCCACTCCGCGCGCGGAGAAGACCCCCTCTGGCACGACCAGATGACCCTCCCCACCGCCACCCAGAGCATCAACTTCAGCGGCTCCTTCTATAACGATGGCGCCACCCAGTATCTCGAAGCCACCACCCTCTGCAACGGCTCCGTCTGCGGCGAGTACTCGAGCCCGACCCCTCACTTCGGATTCGTCTACTCCAAGCCCGACCCCCAGGCCGTCTTCTCGCAGGATCCAGTCCGGCCCATCCCCATCCTCATCCGCGCCGAGACCATCGAGACCACCATCCTGCCCGACGTAGCTCGCGAGCAGATGACCGCCGCAATCCGCTCCTTTGTCGCATCCGTTAACCTCAACTCCCTCACCCAGCCCTACCGCCGCAGTTAGCTGCGACGCATCGTGAAATACTTGGAACCAGTGAAATCTCCCTTCTGCCATCCCCAGCTCTTCGTCGCCACCGTTCTTGCGACAGCCCTCACCACGCTCCTCGCCGGTTGCGGCGGCAGCACTACCCCAACGCCCACCCCGCCCCCCCCCAACAACCCCGGAGTCACCTTCACCGGCACCGTCAACACCGGTGTCCAGCCCCTCATCGGAGCAACCGTCCAGCTCTACGCCGCCGGAACGACCGGCAACGGCTCGGCCGGCACCGCGATGCTAACCTCCGCTCTCACCACAGACAGCAACGGCGCCTTCACAGTTCCCGCTAACTACCCCTGCCCCGCCACCGCCTCGCAGCTCTACGTCGTCGCTCGTGGAGGCAAGCTCGGCACCGCCGCCGCCAACTCCGCCGTCGCGCTCATCACCAGCATCGGCGCCTGCAATCAGGTCGTCGCCGCCTCCCACTTCGTCGTCAACGAAGTCACCACCGCAGCCACCATCTGGGCGTTCTCCCAGTTCATGGCTCCCGGCGCAAACATCGGCGCCTCCGCCACAAACACCGTAGGCATCGCCAACGCCGCAGCCACAGCCGCCAGCCTCGCCAACCCGCTCACCGGAACGTCACCCGGCCTCACCTTCCCCTCCAACGGAGCCTCACCCGCCGCAAAGATAAACACCCTCGCCAACATCATCCACACCTGCACCTCTTCCGCCTCGTCTTCAACCGCCGCCTGCGCCAGTCTGCTCTCCGCCTCCACCGGCCCGGCCCTGCAGAACCAGGACATGCTGGACGCCACTCTCCGCATCGTGAAAAATCCCGGCGCCAACGTAACCGCGCTCTTCACCCAGTCCACCAGCCAGGCCGCCGCCTTCACCCCCGCTCTCACCACCGCCCCCGCTGACTGGACCCTCTACGTCACCTTCACCGGCGGCGGAATGAACTACCCCGCCGGCATCGGCGTCGACGCCAACGGCAACCTCTGGGTCGGAAGTTACTTCTTCGGCAGCAGCACTGATCCCAGCGCCGGCTCAGCTGCCGAGCTCTCTCCCATCGGCAAACAGCTCTTTCCCTCCGGCATCAGCGGCTCCGGTCTCAGCAACATCTACGGTCTCGCCGTCGACGCCTCCAACAACGCCTGGCTCACCAACGAAGCCAGCCCCGGCAGCGTCAACGGAGGCCTCGGCAGCATTACCGTCCTCAGCCCCAGCGGCCAGTCCCTCTCCGGAACCACCGGATACACCGCCGGAGGCATCTTCTACCCCATCGCCGTCGCCATCGACACCGACTCCTCCGCCTGGATCCTCGACTACGGCAACTCCCACCTCACCCATCTCTCCAGCTCAGGAGCCCCACTCTCCGGAACCTCCGGCTACACCTCCAACTACTTCGTCTTCCCCGCCGCCCTCGCCGTCGACGGCTCCCACAACGTCTGGGTCTCCAATCAGGAGGACGTCACCGTCACCAAGGTCTCCCCCAACGGCCAGACCTTCACCAACTTCTCCTGCTGCAACGGCTCATCCGGCCTCGCCATCGACCAGCAAGGCAACGTCTGGATCTCCAACTACTACGGCAACAGCGTCAGCCTCATCTCCAGCACAGGCACAGTCCTCGCCAATGGAACCTTCACCGCCAACGGCACCCTGAGCAGCCCGCAGGCCACCGCCATCGACGGAGCCGGAAACGTCTGGATCGGCAACTTCCACGCTGACTACCTCACCGAGCTCACCGGAGCCTCCTCCACCACCCCCGGCCAACCCCTCTCCCCCGCCGCAGGCTGGGCCCCCGACTCCAAACTCTTCGGAGCCTACGCCATCGCCATCGACCAAAGCGGAAACCTCTGGGTCTCCGATCTCTACGGAGCCTCCGTCACCGAGATCGTCGGCCTCGCCGTCCCCGTAAAAACCCCCCTGCTCGGCCCACCCCAAACCCCCTAACCAGTCGCCTTGCTGTTGCCCTTCTCCGCGACCTCTGCGCCCCTCCGCGCTCCCCGCGTCCGTCGTTACTAACCCCGTCATTACCGGAGAATCCCCACCCCCAAACTATTTTTCACGCATTTACTCAGCAAAATCGCATGTCAAGCCCCCAAACCCACCAAAAACCCAATAACTCCAACCCCATCAACAAGATAAAACTTTCGCAAAGCGGTTTTTAGTTATTGTCAATCCGATATAATTGAAGTAGAGAGCAAAAACAAAGACACCCGGCCATCAGCCGGGTCTTTCGTTTAAACTCCAGCAACTCATTCAGAATGAATATTTTACAAATAAAGTATTTAGAATGAATATTTTGCAGCAAATGGTCCAGACCTAAAGTATCTGGAATCTATACTTTGCGCAAAACAGGGGGGAGGGGGTAGGGTCACTCCGCACAACGAAGATAGCGCCGCCCGCTGATCTCGTAGTGCCCGCTCAGCACCCGCGCAATCGCCTCAGGATAGGCGAGGTGCTCCTGCTCCAGGATCCGAGCCGAGAGCGTCTCAGCCGTATCCCCGTCCTCAACCGGAACGGTCCGCTGCACGACGATCACCCCATGGTCGACAGCCTCGTCCACGAAGTGCACGGTGCAGCCCGCCACATGCGCGCCATACTCCAGCGCCTGCTGCTGAGCATCCAGCCCCGGAAAGGCAGGCAGCAGCGAGGGGTGGACGTTCAGGATGCGGTTCGGAAACGCCTGCACAAACTCCGGCGTAATGATCCGCATATACCCGGCCAGGCACACCAGATCCACATGGTGCTGCCGCAGCCGGGCGATCATCTCGGCATCATGCGCCCCTCGCGTCTGCCCCGCCGAGAGCACCGCAAACGCCGGCAGCCCCATCTCCCGGGCCGACGCCAACCCAGCCGCCTCCTCCCGGTTGGAAAGCACAACCGCAATCTCCGCCCCCGCCAGCCGGTGCTCACGAATAGCCGACGCAATGGCCAGAAAATTAGAACCGCGACCGGAGAGGAGGATGCCTATGCGTTTCATCGAGAAAGTATTGAAGCGGGCTAGTTGTAACTCACCTTGCGCTCACCGCGCGTAACGCGGCCGATAATGCAGTGACGTTCGTTGGCGCGGTTCAGCACCGCCTTGGCCTTCTTCACCTTCTCCGCCGGAACCACGCAGATAAGGCCGATGCCCATGTTGAACGTACGCATCATCTCCTCCTGGGTCACGTTCCCCAGATGTTGCAGATGCTCAAACAGCGGAGGAGGCTGCCACGAAGCCAGGTCAACCATAGCCCCCAGCCCCTTGGGCAGGATGCGCGGCAGGTTCTCCGTAATCCCCCCGCCAGTAATATGCGCCATCCCCCGTACCACCTCCGCCCCCGCCAATTTCTTGATAATGGAAAGGTAGCTGCGATGGACCCGCATCAGCGCCGCGCCAGTCTTGTCCTTCAACTCATTCACATACTGCTCAGGCCCATACTTCGCGACCTCGAAGAGCAGCTTACGCGCCAGCGAGTAGCCATTAGTATGCAGGCCATTGGAAGGCAGCCCGATCAGTACATCGCCAGCCTCAATATGCTCGCCGGTGATGATCTGGTCGCGGTTGACAGCCCCGATGATCGTGCCGGCAAGGTCATACTCACCATCCGCGTAGAAGCCCGGCATCTGGGCCGTCTCGCCGCCGATCAGGGCGCAGCCATTCGCGCGGCAAGCGTCGCTGATGCCCTGCATAACCTTCTCAATGACGTCCCCGTCGATGGCTCCGGAGGCAAGGTAGTCCAGGAAGAAGAGCGGCGTGGCACCCTGCACCGCAATATCATTAACGCAGTGGTTGACGAGATCCTGGCCGACGGTATGGTGAATGCCAAGGTCGAAGGCCACCTTGAGCTTGGTTCCCACGCCGTCAGCCGAAGAGACGAGGACAGGATTAGGAAACTTCTCGAGATCAAGGGCAAAAAGGCCGCCGAAACCGCCGATCTCCGAGAGCACCTGGCGATTGAACGTCTTGCGCGCAAGCATCTTGATGCGCTGCTTGCTGCGGTCGCCTGAGGAGATATCGACGCCGGCGTCGGCGTAGGTGATGGATTTCTTCTCCGTAGCTACCTTTTTGTTGGCTTTGACGGGATTCGCGGCGACTGGTTCGCTGAGTGTGCGGACGTAACCTCGTCAAACGAAGGCTTGGCGGCGGTGTGGTCCTCCGTCGGTGGGGAGTCCGGCGTTGGCAGGGTCTGGTCAGGCAATTTTGTACACCATCCTGAAAATTTCTTGAGAAAGAGAAGTTAAGTCTAGCAGGAGGAAAATCACAGGCTGATAAACCTCGCGTTCACTATGGTATCCCGAGGATTCTTGAGCGCTGCTCGGGAGGTGGGATGGGGCAGGTGGCGTGGCGGCCGAAGAGCCGGTAGCGATAGCGAGCGAACAGGCCGTAGGCGAACTCGCGGAGGAAGCCGGGGCACCAGCCGAAGGGCTTTGCCAACGATGCTCCAGGGTCGCGGAAGCAACTGCAGCGCGTCGCTGAAGGCTTCCGTGCGGCGGGACAGTCGTGCTGACGGGGTTAGGGCATTGGTGATCAGGATGACTCCTTCCGGGCCTTGCTGGGCGTCGAATGGGGCCAACAGGGCCTGGCCTAGCGGGGATTCGAGGGGGACGAAGCGGAGGACGGCTTCGCGGTCGTGGCGGATGAGGAACTGGACCGTGCGATTGCAGAAGACGCAGACTCCGTCGAAGAGGAGGACGGGGCGGCCTTCGAGCTGGCTGCGGTACGTCTCGACGACATCATCAGGCATCGGCATAGCTCAGGCTCGGAGCGCGTTCGACGCGGCAGCCAGTAGCAGTTCGACCTCGGGCTCGCCGTGCGCGGTGCTTACGAAGGCTGCTTCGAACTGGCTTGGTGGCAGCCAGACTCCTGCGTCCATCATGGCGCGGTGGAAGCGGCCAAACCGGGCGACTTCCGAGGTTGCTGCGCTGGCGAAGTCGGTTACCGGCTGCGCGGTGAAGAACCAGGTGAACATTGAGCCTACCTGGTTCGTGGTCATCGCGACTCCTGCCTGTTTGGCGAGGCTCGGCGACTCCGTCCGCTATCGCTGCGGTTGTTCGCTCCAGGTGAGAGTAGATCTCTCCCTGCCGGTCGATCAACTCCCGCAGCGTTGCGATTCCTGCGGCCATCGCGAGCGGATTGCCGCTCAGCGTTCCGGCTTGATAGACGGGGCCTAGCGGGGCCAGCAGGTCCATGATTTCGGTTCTGCCACCGAAGGCGGCGCAGGGCAAGCCTCCGCCGATGATCTTGCCCAGCGTGGTCAGGTCCGGGGTGATGCCGTAGATCTGCTGTGCGCCTCCGAGGGATACTCGGAAGCCGGTCATCACTTCATCGAAGATCAGCAGGGCTCCGTGCTCGGTTGCGAGTTTTCGCAGGCCGTGGAGGTAGCCTGTGGCCGGGGGGATGGTTCCTGCGTTGCCTACTACCGGTTCTACGATGATGCAGGCGATCTGGCCGGGGTGGGCGTCGAAGGCTGCCTGTACTGCTCCCAGATCGTTGTAGGGAAGGGCCAGCGTGTGCATTGCTGTCTCTTCCGGTACGCCGGCTGAGCCGGGGATGCCCAGCGTTGCTATTCCGCTGCCTGCCTTGACGAGCATCGCGTCGGAGTGGCCGTGGTAGCAGCCCTCAAACTTCACTACGAACTTGCGTCCGGTGTAGCCGCGGGCGAGGCGGATTGCCGACATGCAGGCCTCGGTGCCCGAGCTGACGAAGCGGAGCCGCTCGATGCTGGGGAAGCAGCGCATGACCAGCTCGGCGAGGTCGCCTTCGCCGGTGTGGCTGGCTCCGAAGCTGGCTCCGCGTCCTGCTGCCTCGCGGATGGCTTCGACTACCGCGGGGTAGGCGTGGCCGAGGATCATCGGTCCCCAGGAGCCGAACATGTCCAGGTAGCGGTTGCCGTCCGCGTCCCAGAGGTATGCGCCTTCGGCTCGGGCTACGAAGGGTGGATCGCCTCCGACGGCTCGAAACGCTCTTACGGGCGAGTCGACTCCGCCGGGGAGGAGTGATTCAGCTCGGTGTTGCAACTCGCGGGAGTGTTTCAGTGGACGCGGACATTGATTCCAGTATATGAGGTGCCTACCCCCCCTCCCCCCTTGTTTTGCGCAAAGTACAGATTCCAGATGACTTTAAGTCTGGACATTCTGCGCAAAATATTCATTCTAAATGCTTTATTTGTAAAATATTCATTTTGAACGAGTTAGAAGAATTTAAACGAAAGACCCGGCTGGTGGGCCGGGGCTTCCTGTTTTGATCTCTAGTTTCTATTATACGGATTGACAATAACTAAAAACCGCTTTGGCGAAAGTTTTATCGGCAAAAACATACCTGTCTCATCAGACAATTTGGGGGCCAAAATGACCTCTAATTCTCTAATATTTCCCCCATTCAGTTTTGTAGTTGGTGCTGAAAAGCCACTTAGATTGTGTAGCCTATGGGACATGCTAAACACCCAGACGTGGAATCTCGTAAATCACGCCTCCAACCTGACTGACATACGCGACCGCATGAAGGCGAGATATCACGCTGCGATAAACGTAGGGGTTGGTTCGGTTGAGTATTCCGCCGATGACCGCATCAGTATTGCCGTGATAAATGGTGTGATGCGCCCGTGGATGCTGGCGCACCACCTCACTGCATCATTGGATCGTCTTGACCGAGTGGTGGAGTATTCCAAAGACTCGGATTGCCACATTGACGATTTGGCAGACAAGATAACCGCTCTACTTGAGGCTCTCGAAGACGAGTTGAAGCGGAAAATGTTCTTTTATCTTCCAAGCGAATATGCCGACCTAATCAACTTGCTTGCCTGCTTGGTGGCTTTTGGAATGGCCTGTTACTACGCCAAAGAGTTCGATTGGCTAAAGTTGGGAGCATGTCTCTTAGGGATGTTGCTGAGCGCCGCTAGCATAGAGCACTTGGTTCATCAGTCATACAACGCACGACACGCAACCTGCCCGCACTGCGATGACGACGACAGCGACCGTCCGGATAATGACCCGTTTTAGACCCCTGTACGATTCTTGTGGCGAGATTTTTGCGACGGCCAGAGAATAGACCCTGACAAGGGGGAAGACATGGCATCCAATCGAGGCTTAGCTGGCAAGGTAATCGACAGGGCTAAAACCGTGGTAGGGGACGACTATGAGCAGCTAAAGGAGCAGCGAAACAAATAGGCCGAGAGTTTGGTATCGGAAGGAAGCCGCGTCCTAAAGCCAGAGCCTCATCAGGAACCAGATGGAGAGGGCATACATAATGACCCAGAACGAGCGCACCCAAGTTCAGAAGGACGTAATGATCGCCTTCTACATGACGAAAGAAGAGGTGATGTATCACAGGTCGAGGCTGGCCCTGATAGGGGAGAAGATTGAGCGGCTGGGCCTAGCCCTACAGCAGCATCCCGAGTTGATTACGCCTCTGCCGGAACCCACCGCCAACTACGATTACCGAGATGAGTTGAACGCAATCAGCGATAGGCAGACGATCATTAATCTCTGTGCAGAGCTTAGGGATTTGGAACAAAAAAGAAAGAACGCAGAAATGCGGAAGGAAGTCCTGCACTTATGACCGACGCTTGCCGCGTCCCTGCCGTTTAGAATTGCCTCGCGTCCTGCTGCTTGCCAGTCAATTCAGCGTAGGTCAGCCGCTTCCCTACAACCTGAGTAACGATCTTTGAGAAGCGGTCTGCATCTTTCTTATTGAGGCGATTGTTGAACCGGAACGCTTGTTCGTCCACATATCTGTCAAGGTGGAATGGCTCAACTGCAACGTAGGTGCCGGACAGGGAACGCTTCAACAGTGACCAGAAGTTCTCTATGCCTTGGGTATGGACAGCACCACGAACATACTCCTGCATGTGGTTTACGGTGTCGTGGACGAACTGAGCGCGTTTTAGACCGTCGTAGCCCACCCAGCCGTCAGTGTAGACGGTAGAGCCAAAGCCAACTTGAGCGAGGATTTCCTTCTGCAACGTCTCACGCTTAACGTTCGGCACAACCTTAGCCCGTACCTCTCTCGTATCGCGGTCTAGCATTCCCATTACAGATGCCTTCGGAGGTAAGCCCTGCTGGGCAATGCGCACTCGTCTGTCGACGTGCATATTTTTGGGTTTACCTCCGATAAATGTCTCATCTACCTCTACGGGACTGCCGTTGGCTCCAAGCATCTCAGTGGTCTTGCCCTTCATTGCCAGCCGTATACGGTGCAGCAGGAACCATGCGGACTTCTGAGTGACACCTAAGGCGCGGGCGATTTCGTAGCTGGACACCCCATTCCGGCAGTTGGCAATCATCCACATAGCCATCAGCCAGCTTTTCAGCGGGATAGGCGATTCTTCGAATATGGTGCCAACCTTGACGGAGAACTGGCATTTAGCGTGGCGCGTCTTGCACTGCCACACGCGCCGGGCTGGTACGTAGGAGACATCCGTACGACCGCAGGTAGGGCAGGAGACACCATTAGGCCACCGCCGCGCTACGAGGTAAGAGACGCAGTTGTTTGGGTTAGCAAAGAAGACAACCGCTTCTTGAAGGGTTTTAGGGCCATCATTCATTGCGTGATTATCGAAGAGGAAATCGGAAAGTCAATGGGTCGGAACCTATGGTGCTGATTATGTTGTGGCGGGGGATTTGGATTGGGCGCAGAATGTCAGCTATGGCGGCAGCGTATAGAGCGGTAGTAGCGGAACGTAAGGACATTGCTGTAGTAACGGTTGTCTGCGGGAATTGCAGTTCGGAAGTCTCGATCAACGCTGAGACCGCCCCTATCCCGGTTGCCTGTCCCTCGTGTGGGCGTGAATACGAGGGCGACATAACCGCCGCGTTGGTTAGTCTGGGCAGGTTTCACAAGATGGCGAAGGTTGCGGAGGGAAAGGACAGCAAGACGTCCTTTCGGTTCAATATCCGCCAGTCTGACTAAAAGCTCCCGAAGATCATCCCCAATCCCTCTTGATGTCTCAGGTATGTTTATGCCGTTTTATCTTGTTGATGGGGTTTGGGTTACGGGTTTTTTGGTGGATTTGGGGGCTTGACATGCGATTTTGCTGAGTAAAAGCGTGAAAAATAGTTTGGGTGTGTGTGGGTTGGGCGAAAACAAAGGCAAAAGCAACGACAACGGCAACGACAACGGCGATAGATCAGTCGTTTCGGCTGCGCCTTCACTCCGGCCTTCGGCAGAGCGGAAACGCCTTTGGCGCGGTCTTTATTCGCAGGGCTGAAGCCCTGCGCTTCCGCTCAGAATGTATTGACCCCTTGGTTAGTAACCGCTGAAGACCTTGCGCTCCCGTTCAGAGTGTATGAGTTGGAGTGGTCCATTGAGAGTGTTGCAGATCCGAAGGAAATACGGGGGTCCTTCCCCTTCGACAAGCTCAGGGTCAGGATGACAAGATCTGGGGTGAGCGGAGGAGAACAAGCAATAGCAAATACGGTTCCTTCCCCTTCGACAAGCTCTGGGTTAAGATGGCAAGATTTTCGGTGGTTCGAAAAGGACAAAGACAAAAAAGGATGACTGGGTTGGGTCATCCTTTTTTGTTTGGAGGTTGATCCCAAAATGTGCCGGGGGTGGTTGAGGCAGCACGTTTCCTATCTCTGTCCGTTTTCTGGAATAATCCCTGCGTGATGCGGGTTGGTGGATCGGGATGGGCCGGTATGCGGATGCGGCGGACGGTGGCGGTATGGGCGTTGGTGTGTGCGTGCAGTGTGGCTGCGCAGACGCCGGAGGATGCTAGTTCGCCAACGTTACATGTTTATACAAATCTGGTGCAGATCCCGACGCTTGTTCTTGGGCGTGATTACAAGCCGACCGCCCAGATTGACGAGCGAAGTTTTTTTGTCAGTCTTGACGGAGGGCCTAAGCTTCAGGCGACGCATGCAAGGCTGGAGGGCGATGATCCGATATCGCTGGCGATACTGCTTGACCTGAGCCAAACCAATCCGGGGGTTATGTTGCGGGCCGACGAAGCTATCGAAAGTCTTGCACCTCTTTCTCTGCATGCGAAGGATGAGGTATCGATCTACGTGTTGAATTGTGAGCTCATTCATCCCGCAGTTCCGGGGGCGACGGACTCCGTAAGTCTGAAGGAGCAGGTTGACCTGGTGTTGCAGCGGGCGCAATCCCTGGACGAGAGCTATACGAAGCAGAGATGCCAGAAGCCGCTATACCTTTGGGACTCGCTTACAAATATTGTCCAGAACCTGTCCGAGCGGCGCGGTAGACGGGTGATTCTGGCTGTGACCGGCGGAGTGGATGGAGGGAGCCGGAATTCCTGGAATGCATTGAGGGACTTCGCTCAGACGAGAAGCGTTGCTATCTTCGGCCTGGTTCGGCACGAGGACATGAGGGTCAACACCGTCACCCAAAGTGAAACGCCGTTCAATCAAGTGTGCCAGCTGAGCGGTGGGATGTTGCTTCCGACCTCCGCGAAAGATCTTGGGAGACAGCTTGCATGGGCTGTGACGCTGATTCGAGGGCGCTATATCGTGGAGTTTCCGCGTCCTGTGACTACGGTCGGCGGGTCCCACGGTTTAGCAGTCACGATCTCGGGGCGCGATGTCTTCATCCGGCCAACGGGAGCTGAGGTTCCGACTGACGACCCGGCGATCCTGAACGATCCGACCACCATTCCGCCGGACCTTTCGCGTACGCCGCAGTTGGGCAACCGAAAGATCATTGCGCCACACTGAAGGTAAACTCAGCCTGAATTCGAGAAGCAGCTGGTTTCTTGCGGGCAAAACTACTGCGGGCTATGGGGTGGCGGAGGCGGGTTCGGGTTTGGGTTCCATGAAGAGTTTGCCTACGGCGATGAGGATGACGAGCAGGACGGCGCAGAGGGCGAAGACCTGACGGACGCCGATGTGCTGGGTGAGGATTCCGGAGAGGACGAGGCCGGAGATCTGGGCGGCGAAGATGATGGACATGAAGGTGGAGCCGACGCGGCCCATGAGCTCGGGCGGGGTGGCTTGCTGGAAGAGGGTTTGGGAGGGGACGATGATGCCGGCGACGGAGAAGCCGACGATGAGGTTGCCGATGATGGTGGACCAGATGTGGGGGAGCAGGGTGAGGATGAGGAGTCCGACGGCGATGCCGCAGAGGCCGGAGTAGACGAGGAGCTTGTCGCCGAGTTTTTTGCCGAAGGTGTTGAGGCCGTTGATGCCGACGAGCATGCCCGAGGCCGATCATGGCGGCGACGACGCCGAAGGATTTGGTGGAGGCGTGGAGCGAGTCGCGCACGTAGACGGCGATGAGCGGGCCGAAGCAGCCGAGGACGAACATTCCGGCGGCCATGGCGAGGATGACGAAGAGGAGCGCGGCGTGGTGGAAGATGAAGTTGAAGCCCTGCTTCATGTCCAGCCAGATTTTGGCTAAGGCGGAGGCTTCGTGGTGGGGTTCGGGGGTGGACGGCTTTGGCGCTTGTGCGAGGAAGGGGACGGTGGCGATGAGGAGCGCGGAGCCGACGAAGCTGGCGGAGTCGAGGATGTAGCAACTTTTGGCGCCGAAGGAGGCGACCATGAAGGCGGCGATGGATGGGCCGATGATGCGCATTCCGAACATGACCTGCTGCATGAGGGCGTTGGCGGAGCGGAGGCCGTGGAGCGGGACGGCGGAGCGGATGGCTACTCCCTGCGCGGGTGAGAAGAAGCTGGAGACGACGGAGATGGCGGCGAGGATGGCGTAGAAGTGCCAGATGCGGGTGGCGAAGATGAGCAGCAGGCAGAGGACGGCGCGGATGGAGTCGCTGGAGACCATGGTGGGCTTGAGAGGCCAGCGGTCGACGAAGACTCCGGCCATGATGCCGAGGACGGCGATGGGGAGCATGTAGGAGATCTGCACGCCGGTGATCTGCTGGGCGGTGGCGTCGAGCTTGAAGGTGAGGATGCTGATGACGGCGTAGAGCGCGAGGAAGTCTCCGAAGACGGAGATGATCTGCGCGTACCAGAGGCGGCGCAGCATGGAGATCTTGAGGACCGCAGACATGCTGAGCGGTTCGGGCGGCGCGGGCGTGGCGGCTGCGGCGTCGAGGAGCTGCGGGGCTTCTTCGGAGGCTTGAGGGGTGTGGGTCATGGGGTTTGTCTATGTTATTCGAGTTTGAGGGAGGGTGGCGGCTCAATTTTTGTTGTTGCGGTAAAGGTCGAGATCGTGAATTGCGGAATCTGTGTAGTGCACGAGAAGTCCAAATCCCGACTTGAGAACTTCGGGTAAACGCAAACGCGTTTATGAGGCTTATCCCGCCAATGCGGTCGGATGATGACCGAGAGCCGAGTTCGTCCTGGGCATATTCTTCTGTAAAGTCATGGGCAGTCAGCTCGGCGTGCGATCAGTGAGTCGATCCCAGTTTCCGTGAGCGGTAGTTTCGCTGCTCAGGAGATAGAGCTGCTTCCCAATGAAGGCCGACTCGGTCTGCCCGGGCGTATGGTAGGGGTAATCCGGAGATGATGCTTTCGGGTCCAACCAGTTCAGGTACTTGAAGATAGGATGACTCCACTGCCAGTTGATGCACGTGAGGTTTTGCGATGTGCGGCTATCGACCTGAGATGGGCATAGCGGCGACCGAGCGGTTCCAGTAGAGGTACTCGCCCAGTGTCCAGAATGATCTGCAGATCGGGATTCTCGAAGACATCGGCGAGATCAAGCGTCAACTGGATACCGGCTTCGTATGCCGCCGAGCATCGTCGCGAATGCAGAATCGATCTGATCGCTGACCTGAGTAGTAGACCTCTCTGACGGCGCGTGCGGTATCTGGGGTGCACAAGAGGGGGCACGGCTGCGCGGTTCTCAACGTTCGCAGAGGAGTCCGGATTATCTTGGTTCTTCGTGCATGATGCGATGCTGCTGAGACTTCATCAAGTAGCTCGAAGGCGAGTTTCCTGAGCTTGTTGCGATCGGGTTTGTGTTGGCCTGCGCCGTCTTGGGTGTAACTTATTTGTTCCTTGGAAGGTGAAGTCGCGTCATCTCTGCTGGCGATTCATTGATAGAACGTCAATATTTTCGGTAGCGAGTTTGCGAGGCTCATTTGGGGTGATTGCACTGTAAGATTGACGATGGAGAAGTGAGGTGGAATGAACGAAGGGCATTGGGTACTGCTGATTGCGAGTGAGGTTGGTGGGACGGATTCTGTATCGGACCGGGCCATGGAGCGACTGGTCGATGCAATCAGCAAGGAGGGGTATGAGGTGGTGCGCACCTCTACTCCGGAGGACGGGCTTGTCGCTGGTGACGAGCGATCCTTCGCATAGCGCGATTCTGCTGGACTGGGACCTCGAGGGCGAGAACCAGTTTGATGAGAGAGCTGCGCTGGGAATTATTCGCGCGGTGCGGCGGCGGAATAAGAAGGTGCCGATCTTTTTGATCGCGGATCGCACGCTGGTGAGCGAGCTGCCGCTGGAGGTGGTGAAGCAGGTGCATGAGTACATCCACCTGTTCGGCGATACTCCGGCGTTTATTGCGAGCCGCGTGGACTTTGCGGTGGAGCGGTACAACGAGCAGTTGCTGCCGCCTTATTTTAAGGAGCTGAAGAAGTACAACGACCAGGGTGCTTACTCGTGGGACGCGCCGGGGCATATGGGTGGCGTGGCGTTTCTGAAGCATCCGATCGGGATGGAGTTTCACCGGTTTTTTGGCGAGAACATCATGCGGTCGGATCTGGGGATCTCGACTTCGCCGCTGGGGTCGTGGCTGGACCATGTGGGGCCTCCGGGTGAGTCGGAGCGGAATGCGGCGCGGATCTTTGGCGCGGACTGGACGTTCTATGTGCTGGGCGGGTCGTCGACGTCGAACCAGATTGTTGGGCATGGGGTGATTGGGCGCGACGATATTGTGCTGGTGGATGCGAACTGCCACAAGTCGATATGCCACTCGCTGACGGTGACGGGCGGACGGCCGGTGTATCTGACGCCGACGCGGAATGGGTACGGGATGATCGGGCTGGTGCCGCTGAAGCGGTTCAGTCCGGAGTCGATCCAGGAGCTGATACGGAACAGTCCGTTCTCGGCGGGGGCGGTGTCGCAGACGCCGACTTATGCGGCGGTGACGAACTCGACTTATGACGGGCTGTGCTACGACGTGAACAAGGTGGTGACGGAGCTGGCGAAGAGTGTGCCGCGGATCCACTTCGACGAGGCGTGGTATGCGTATGCGAAGTTCCACCATATCTATCGCGGGCGGTTTGCGATGGATGTGCCGGATGAGATGCCGGACAGGCCGCAGCTGTTTGCGGTGCAGTCGACGCATAAGATGCTGGCGGCGTTCTCGATGGCGTCGATGGTGCATATCAAGCTGAGTCCGCGGGCTCCGCTGGACTATGACCAGTTCAACGAGGCGTTCATGATGCATGGGACGACTTCGCCGTTCTATCCGCTGATTGCTTCGCTGGACGTTGCGGCGGCGATGATGGACGAGCCGGCGGGACCGACGCTGATGGACGAGACGATTCAGGATGCGGTGAGCTTCCGGAAGGCGATGTCGTCGGTTGCGCATCGGCTGAAGCGCGGCTGAGGTTGGCGGGCGATGGATGGTTCTTCCGGCTGTTTCAGCCGGACCAGGTGACCGATCCGGTGGATGGGAAGACGTATGTGTTCGAGGAGGCTCCGGATGATCTGCTGGCGGAGAACTCGAGCTGCTGGACGCTGAAGCAGGGCGAGGATTGGCATGGGTTCCACGATGAGGACATCGCGGACGGCTACTGCATGCTGGATCCGACGAAGGTGACGATTCTGATCCGGGTGTGAACTGCGCAGGGAGTGCTTGCGCCTTCGGGGATTCCGGCGAGCGATTCTTACGGAGTTTCTGGATGCTCGCAGAGTGGAGATTGCGCGGACTGGCGATTACACGGTTCTGGTGCTGTTCTCGGTGGGAACGTCGAAGGGCAAATGGGGTTCGCTGCTGGAGAACCTGTTCGAGTTCAAGCGGCTTTACGATACTGAGGCGAACCTGAATGAGGCTTTGCCTGACCTGGTGGCGAAGTATCCTGCTCGCTATCGCAATGTGACGCTGCGCGAGCTGAGCGATGAGATGCATGCTGCGATGATCGAGCTGAAGCTGGTGAGCCTGGTGGAAGAGGCTTGCGAGGTTGATCCGGAGCAGGTGCTGACTCCTGCGGAGACTTATCAGAAGCTGCTGCGGAATGGGACGGAGAAGGTGAAGTTTTCGGAGATGGCTGGAAGAATTACCGGGGTGATGCTGGTGCCTTATCCTCCGGGGATTCCGCTGAGCATGCCGGGGGAGCGGCTGGGAGCGATCGATAGTCCGGTGATGCGGCTGATCCTGGCGTTCGAGGAGTTCGGTAAGCGGTTTCCAGGGTTCGAGCGCGAGGTCCACGGAATTGAGGTGGACGCGCAGGGCGACTACTGGATGCGCGCGGTGATTGAGGCTCCGGTGGAAAATGGCGCGAAGAAGAACGGGAAGCATAAGCAGCCGCCGAGTTCTGCTCCTCCGGTGAAGCGGAAGCGGAAGGCTGCGGCTGGAGCTGTTCCTCCGGTCGCAGGACCCGAATTTGGATCCGGAGTTGAACCAGGAGCGGACGCGCTAAGCTGCAAGCTAAGTGGCAAGCCAGACCTCCGGGGTTACGAATTTTGTGCTGGTCGCCCGGCAGAGGTCGAGCAGGCGCGCGGTGGCTTCGACGGTGGGGAGGCGGGGTTGGCCGAGGGAGTCGTCGCCGCCGTCGTGGAGGACGATGTTGGAGCTGCGGCCGCGGCGGCGGTTGTGGCCGATGCCGCGCTGGATGCGGTTGAGGATGACGTCGGAGGTGACGGGCTTCCCAGTCCTCGGCGATGACGTTCCAGTGGACTGGGGTCAGGTTCAGATCGCGGGCGGTCTTGAGGACGTAGGGGCGGCGGGCTCCGTGGGGTGCTCGGAAGAGGTGGATGGGGGCGCCGAGGGTGTCCTGAATGGCGGCGTTGGCGTCGGTGAGTTCGGCGCGGATGCGGGCTGCGGATTGCCAGGCTAGCCAGGGATGGTTCATGGTGTGGTTGCCGATGAGGTGGCCGGCGGCGGCTACGGCTCGGGCGATGGCGGGGCGCTGGCGGACGAAGCGGCCGATCATGAAGAAGGTGGCGCGGACGTTGTGCTGCGCGAGGACTTCGAGGAGGCGCTCGGTGGCGAGGTCGTTGGGGCCGTCGTCGAAGGTGAGGGCGACCTGGGTGGGGTCGGAGCCGGCGATGAGGATTTTGCCGAAGAGCTGGGACTGGGCGGAGAGGGCCGCGTAGGTTGTGGTCGCGGCGGCTGAGGCTGCGAGGACGGATGCTGCGGCGATTATGGTTTTGGTGTGCGGCATCTTCGTCCTTTCTCCTTTTCCTCGGTCGGGTACCCCCCCCGGGGGTATTTGGGCGTAAAGTGGTCCCGATGCTGTAACTTAGCAAGGATTGCTCTCGCTAAATTCGTGCATCGAAAGGGGTTACGGCTAAATTCGTCCAGCGAAACGGGTTACGGGTTCTTTTCCTTTCTAAAATAGTAAAAGCCCCGGTATTGGCCGGGGCTTTGCTGCGTTTTCTCTCTGGACTTTGAGTATAGCAGGTTGGGGTTAATCTAGTGCGCTGGCTATCTGATTTGTTTTGATGGGTTTGTGCGATTTATCTTGACAGGGTTTTGGATGGCGGCCATTCGCTGATTTGGTGACTTTGGTGGTGAGGCAGTTCGAATTCCGATGCCCCTCGATGAGCGCGTTGGCCTGTTGGCACCGAATGAGAATCGAAGCTACCGATAACCCGACTTCTCAGGTACTAAAATGAGAGTCGTCCTCACCGTGCTCTCGATGATTGAACACCGAGCCAATTTGCCAATCAGTACATGGCTGGCCGCGTACCGATTGGCAACTTAGAAAGACTGTCCAAAACCTGCGCGCTTGAAAGGCATGATGAGAATCTTGTGTGGGAAGAGTCGAGGTGTCCTGGTTTTCTTAGCTGCATCGCTGGCACTCATTGCACCTTCCGCTTTGGGACAGAATTCAACGAGTCATCCGAGTCAAGTCGAGGACGCTCACGAAAAATATCTGGCCCTCTCGCTAGGAAACGGTCTCGAGCAAGGTTCCAACGAAAAAAACCTCAATCGCTACGGCGTTCCTTTCATCGACGGAGTGCTGCCTCTCAAGCCGGGCGGCACCGCTGAGGTAAGTGTCGGAGGGCGGGCGAGCCGCATCTTCCTGCTGGGGATGACGGATGCCAACGTGGTCACCACTACGGCGGCGGACCAGCAAGATTACTCACTCCATCCCGGGTTGGGTGCAAGAAACTTTCCTCCCTATGGCTGGGCCGATCCGCGGGATTCTTCCTACCGATTTTTTGTAGGCGAGGAACTGGCGCGAATTCGCTTGAATTACGCGGACGGCACCACGCAGGTCTACCCCCTGCTTCTGGGCGAAGGCGTCTGGTGGGGGCGCGCATTCAAAGACTTTCAGGAGCCCTTTCCGACGGATGCGCGGCTTCGACAAACGTTCGCAGCGGCACTGCGCCTCTATCCGCCGGCTCCGCTCGAGGACGGCAGTTACATTGCGGTGATGGTTCCCAAACCGGGTCCCATCCGCAGCATCGTGGTCGAAAACTCTACGGCAAAGAAGGGAACGCTGGTGCTCCGGGGAATCACTGTGGAGTCGGCGGACACGAACGGCATTCCCGGAGCTCTCGCCGTCTCGCCGGCCGTTTTTTCCCCCGAGTTTGAAGAATTCGCCAGAACCAAAGCGTTGCGCCCACTCGGCGAAGACGAAAAGCAGACTCAAAGTCGATTGAACGATCTGCGCCGCGCACTGTACACGAGCGATGAAGAGTTCACGGGACACGTGGCCGCCTCAGCGCCACCGGGATATAGAGGTCCCGAGGTGTCCTTCGAGGGAAATATCTTCGCCGGAATTCTGGCCAATGCGTTCCGTTACAACGTGCAGGACATCGCCAACAAAATTGACCAGGACGGGATGTACCATACCTCAACCAAGGATGCCATTTCGTGGGGAGGGTATAAGGGGTTTGGAACCTTCCGCAAGGATGTCGGAGCCTACTATGGCGTCTCCTACACGCGCGACATGGGGCGCAGTCTGCAGGAACTTACCGCGCTCGGATATACAGATTTAGCCGAGCGCAACGCTGACTATTCGCTGAGAATGGCCCGACGCTATACGACTGATACCGCTCTCCAATTCAAGGGCGTGGCTCTTCCCCCGCACTGGGGCGATCTCGTCAACCGGCCGCGCAATCCCAGTTTCGAGAACGACGGCCAGGGTCTGACCATCCTGTTCCTCTATAAGCTTTGGTTGCGGCTCCCCGATCGCGATGAATGGCTGCGCGCGCAATGGCCCGACCTCAAGGCTGCTGGCGATTGGATCTTGTGGCAGTTCGCTCATCCGGAAATCTCAGGCGCCAGGGATGGCCTGCTTCACACCACGGGCGAAAGCGCCAATGGCGACGGCTATTCCGTCTACCCCGATACCGTGTGCATGCAAGCGCTCCAGGCCCTGGCGCGAATGGCCGACTCCATCGGCGAAACCAGCTCTGCCAAACAGTGGTGGGATCGCGCGGATCAAATGAGGGACGCCATCACCAGCCACTATGTTGTCAGCGATGCGAAATATGGCCGCGTTTGGACGCTGGATTACGCCAACTGGACACACAAAGGCTCTGTCCTTGGACCGTTGATCCTTCCGGCGGATGATCAGGGTTTTGCGCCGGAAGATAGCAACCCGCAGTGGCGCGCGGTCAATCAGGCGACGTATCAGCGGCTGATCGACACCTACAGCCCATTCGGATTTTACGGGCAGTCGATGGGGTACGGGCAGGGATTCGTCACCCAATCGGCGCTGTTGCTGGACCGAATGCACGATGCCACGCAGATGCTGGACTGGGCCGCAAAAGAGATTTATGACCCGCGAAACGGTTCTTTCGTGGTGCCGGAAGGTGTCCAAATCGATCCTACAGGCCACTTCTGGTATCGCATCGGCGACCTTGGCAACGGTGTGCAGGAAGGAGAAATCGTCAAAACCCTGCGCATGGTCATGGGTGTGGACGACACGCAGCCGGACCGTCTTCAGTTTTTCCCAAGGATGCCTTACGACTGGAATGAAATCGCTGTCGAAAGATATCCGATCGTGTTCGAATCGTCAGGTCGAACTTGAAACTGCCTTCTTAAGTTACACATTGAAGCGCTCCGGCGATGCGATGGATTTGAAAATCTCTTCCGATAAGAATCTCGGCCCTGTCGTCATGCGTCTGGGACCATTTGCGAAGCAACCCGAAGCACCCAGCGTTCGCGTCAACGGGAAGAGCCCGGCGGGAACATCCGTTGAACACAGCGGGGATTCGTGGTGGATCAGATTTGCGATGCCCGTCGGGCAAGTCCCCAGTACGAACAAATAAGCCACGGACAGTCGACGGTGACGAAGTTTCCGAAATACGGGTTTTCAGCAAGTTGCCGTAGATAGGGTCGATGCGGCCTCAGTTGGTGCAAAATCGCCGAGTCACTCATTGAGTGCATTGGCCTCGTTATCGCCAAATGAGAATCAGTCAGCAACAAGGTTAATCTCGCAGCGTGGATTATTTTCGTGTCCGCAATGCTCTCACGTCTCTAGTAACTACGGTTGCTGCCCCTTCTTCTTGAGGTGAAGGTCTACCAGAGCATCGACGATGAACTCGTCGACAACGAAACCCAGCGCGGAACCGCCAAGAGAGCCGCCGAAGGTCCCAGCCACTCCGCTGAGAGTGGTATTCTTTGCCGGGTAGTAGGCCATGGTGAGGGCAGAGCCGGCGGCGTTTCCGGCAATGAAAGCAAAGTTTGGTGTGGAATGGCCGCTGTCAGTGCGGGTGATGAGGACACGAGTGCCCGCATAAACGAGCCGCTTCAAGAAGGGGTGGCCCAAGCCCATGACGTAATACCTGGGGTCTTCATGAAATATCGGAGCGAACACAGAATGGCTGAAGAGACTGTTTGAGGTGCCGCGTATAGCGGCTGCGCCGAGCCGTTGACCAAAGGCGCCGGAATCGGTTCCATAGTTGGGGCTGCCATCGGTCAGCTGCGCCCATCCCGCCACTGCGAGCGATCCTGTCACGGAGAACGCCGAATTTTTGAGGCCAGCCGCAATCTTGTCGTGTACCGTCATCGGATCGGCGATTTCGTCCGGCAAAACGATCATCTGGAGGTGAGGTGAATGCTTGAAAATCACTTTGGACGCGGAGTTGAATGAGGCGCTATCGGGATGTGCGGAGCTGCTCGAACTGCTGAAGAGGAATCCGGGTGAATCGGGGATATCCAGAAGAGTGCCGGCGGCGATGCTGTCTGCGACGGGATTACTCGCGAGAGGCACCTGAGCGGGTGCGAAGGGAATCACTGCGAAAAGCAGCGCAAGTGAGGCGAAGAGGCTTTTAGAGGAGTTCTGATTGCGTGTCGAGATCAAATAGGCCTCTTGCAGAGGTGCGGGTTGCGCACCTGTCAGGTAACGGCAGAGGCTAATCTCTCTGAACTACGCTTTTCGATGAAGTGGCCAGGGATTGCAGCGGAGAATGCGGGCTTATCTGTGCCTGGAAGCCGACTCTAAGGTATTTGAAGAAGGGCGACTCGGAGGGCGATGGCGCCCGAACTATCGATGGCGTGCCTGGAAGGTCCGAATTGATCAGGGAGGAGAGCTCGTCCCACACGCGGAAGTCATTCTCGATTTCGTGATGAGGCTTGTTCAAGGTCCGAGAGTACCAACTATAGTTGTCGCAATTTATGGGACGGTCTTCATA
Source organism: uncultured Acidobacteriaceae bacterium (assembly GCA_963744125.1). GTDB lineage: Bacteria > Acidobacteriota > Terriglobia > Terriglobales > Acidobacteriaceae > Edaphobacter. Next base: position 1,191,610 of record CAVUSG010000001.1, read on the forward strand.
GGTCATATGAATGTTTCCCATGATCTTCGTCCGGGCCGGATCGACGGCGACAATTTCCGGTGACCCATGAAGCGGACCTTCGGACTGGTAGAAATTGATCGCGCTTGCTACGTTTGGGGGGACCTCAGAGGCCTTGTGACCCGGTTTAGCAATAGTGTCGATCTGGATGGTGAGGGCCACCGGAATACCCAACTGCTCTAACTTGCGGGCGAATTCGACTGTCTCCGTAGCACCCCAACTGTGTCCGTAGATGATGATTGTGGCTTGCTCCTTCTCGATGGAGGAGAGGGCGCCGTCGTGGTTGGTATCGAGGAGGCGGACGACCTGGTCGAGGGCATTTCGTCCATGGTGGTTGCCGAACACTTCCGCATGGATGGTGGGGTAACGGTCGCGAAGGTATGCAGCAAACTGCACTTCGGGATGCTTTGCGTCGTCCCGACTAACAAAGCCTCCGACAAACCCAATGATGATCACGTTCCGGGGGGTGGGGGCGATCACCGCAGAACGCACCTCCCGAAGAGACATTTCCTGGCCATGTGCAATGACGGGTGCTACAAGGGCCATCGCGGTCAAGACAAAAACAAGAGCGGTGAATTTCCAATGCCGATGGTTTCTAATGCGAGTTTCTCCCGTTCATCGTCAGCATTCCACCCGAAGCGACGACGCACAATCACACTTGTGATGTATCCGGGGTGCAAAGGTTTCGTATTTATCAGGACTGACAAGCTGTCCATGGCGCTCCGACGGCGCTAAATTGGAACGTAACGACTTTACCCACTCGAACATGATCCGTCGTTGACCTTAAACAAGTTCAACAAAAAGCCCGGCGAGCGGCGGTACCTTGCAGGCAAGCTGAGAATCGGGGCCCCGCAATAAGAAAGTGCTCCGAAGTGGATGCCCTCAACTTTGCGGAAGTTGCTCAACGGAGGCAGCTAGTGTCCGGCGTCTGGTTAGGGGTGCCAGCTTTGTGAGTTGGCGGTGTAAGCGTCGAAGGTTGATTGGGCCTGGGTGATTAGTGTTTCCGCTTCGTTCAGGAGGGAGTTGAACTCTGGATGTTTGCGCAGGGGGCTTAGCCAGGGATCGGAGTTCAGGGTTATGGGTGCGCAGACGAAGCCAGACTGCGCCGCGTGTTTCAAGGCGGTCACAGCAAGGTCGGTGCGTTTCAGGCGGGCGTAGTGGCGCGCGAAGTAGACGAGGATTTCGGGTTCGCGGGTGGCGTCGGCGGTCTCCATCAGGCGGACTGCTTCGTCGGTTCTGCCTTCGAGGAGGGCGAGCAGAGAGCTCATGAGAGCGATCATTAATTTCGATAGGGGCATTCTGTCCAGGCGGTCGCGCAGGAGAGCGATCGCGCGCTTGCGATTTCCGAGGGCCGCCCAGGCTGCGGCGTCGAGGTAGTAGGCGGCGCGTCCGCTGTAGGTTTCTATGGCGGAGGCGAACTCGCCGGCGAGGAAGAGGGTGTGAGCGACGCTGGTGATGATGGCGGGATCGAGCTGGGTGGCACGCTGGTGTGCTTCGACAGACTGTAGAAGCATTCCGCGAAAGCGAAAAACCTGGACGAGACTGGTGAGTGATTCGGGCTCGCCGGGATGAAGTTCGAGGCGTTCGAGGAGGCGAGTCATGGCCTGGTCTGCATGGCCGGTGTCGACCTGCACGAAGGTATAGAACTGGTGGGCGCTGGCCAGATCGGGATCGAGGGCGAAGGCGCGTTGAAATGAGGCTTGTGCCAGCTCGAGATTCGCGGAGGAGCTGGCGCTGAATTTTTCGAGGAACCAGCAGCATCTGCCGAGCCAGGCCCAGGCGGGCGCGAAGGTGGGATCTTCGGCGAGGCAGGTCCAGTAGAGATCGCGCGCGAGGTACATCGACTCAAGCGAACGTTGCGCTGTGAGTTCTTTTGCGCGGACGAATTTTTCGTAGGTCGCTCGCGCTACGCCGGGTTCTCCTGTGACGGGCAGCTCGAAGCGATAGCCGTGTTTCGAGACGGTGCGAATGGTATCGCGGCCGACCATCTTTCTGAGGCTCACGATGGTGTTGGTGAGGTTCGCTTCGCTGACGTGGACGGATGGCCATAGCGTGTTGATCAACTCTTGTTTGCTGACGAGGTGTTTCGCGCGGCGGACGAGGCAGAGGAGAGCGTCGAAGGCTTTGGGCTGGAGCGGGAGTGGCGAGCCTGCTTTGCTGAAGAGGCGTTCGCGCAGGGTGAAGTTCGAAGTCAGCGAAGCGGTAGGCAGACTCGACCGAGCTTTGATTTTTCTTTGAAAATCCGTGTGCCATAAGTTGGATGGATTGCCTGGAAACAAGCCTACACTGCTCGCAAGAACGAGAGGAGAATCACCGATGATCGATTCGTTTCGTGCGTGGATGAGTGAGGGCGGGCCTGGCAAAATAACGCGGGTTACATGGTCCTTCGATAAGAAGAGTTTCTTAACCTGACTGGGCTCGCTGCCTTGTTTCTGCTGGCGTGTGTGTCTGGCCTGCGGCTGAATCGGGCTTTGGCGCTGACGACGGTGAAATCGAATCCTGCGGGTGCGATGCGGGATGGGGCAGCATGACTTCGACTTCAATATTGGGGTGTGGCATACGCATATACGGCGCGTGCTCGATCCGTTCTCAGGGTCGAGCAAATCGGTTGAGCTGAATGGAACTGTGACGGTGAGGAAGGTATGGGGTGGCCGCGCGCAGATGGAGGAGATTGAGGCCGATGGTCCGAATGGACATTGGGAGGGGCTGACGATGTTTCTCTACAATCCTCAGTCGCATCAATGGAGCCAGTCTTTCATCGACAGCAAGGCGGCTACTCTGGAGGCGCCGCTGATTGGGTCGTTCAAGGACGGGCGTGGCGAGCTGTTTTCGCAGGATACGTTTCACGATAAGTCGATTCTGGTTCGCGGGGTGTGGTCGAACATTGCGCCGGACTCGCATCGCTTACGAAGAGGACTACTCGAACGATGGGGGCAAGACGTGGGCGCCGGCTTTCATCGCGGAGTTGACGCGGGAGAAGCAGGCTGCAACGTCGAAAAGTGTCGATGCGGAACAGACTGCGGTCGAGGACGGACAGCATGATTTTGATTTTGACTTTGGGACGTGGAAGACGCACTCTTCGCGGTTGCTGCATCCGCTGACGGGATCGAAGACGTGGGTGGAGATGGATGGTGTTTCGGTGGTGAAGAAGGTATGGGGCGGACGGGCGAATCTGGCGGAGTATAAGGCGGATGGGCCGGCGGGTCATGTGGAACTGACGGCGTTGCGCTGGTTCAATCCGACGACGCATGAGTGGAACATCGACTTTGCTACGCCGAACGTTGGGACCCTGGGGATTCCTGGTGTTGGCGAGTTCAAGAATGGGCGCGGCGATTTCTATGACTACGAGCTGATCGATGGGAGATCGGTGCTGGTGCGGTTTTCGATCTGGAAGATCACCGCGGATACGGCACAGTCCGAACAGGCGTTTTCAGACGATGGCGGAAAGACGTGGGAGGTGAACTGGGTCAATCAATATACGCGGGTGGCGGGAGAATGATCGTTGGTGTGACAGGGGTGGTGGCAAAAGTCTGGGTGACGCTGCTGCCCCCTGGGTGGGCGGTTCCTCTGTGTATGGCGATTTTCGGCTGAAGTGAGATCGCCGCTGCTGAAATTCGAATTGATGTAGACCATTAGAGAAAAATCCCGTCGATAGGTGGACGATGGGAAAGACAGTCCGTGGTCGCTAACTTAAGACCCGATGAAGATGGTTGGCAAAAGAATTCTCAGTTGTCTCTTAAGGTTGGTCGCATAGGGTAGGCGCAAGAAGGAAAAACCCGTCTAGCTGTTGTAACAGCGTTGAGGGTGGCGACAAGGAGAGCAGGATGACTGTTTTTTCGATGAGGGTGATTCGTGGGACTGCTGCATTGGCGGTGACGTGGTTGGTAGTGGGAGCGGCTTCGGCTCAGACGGGGACTGCTCGGATTGTTAGCGCTGCGAATTCGTTTCTCTCCACGCTGGATGCGAAGCAGCGGCAGAGTGTGATGTATGCGTTTGATGATGAGCAGCAGCGGGCTACGTGGTCGAATTTTCCGACGGGGATGGTTCCCCGGGGCGGTATCAGTCTGAAGGAGATGAATCCGGCGCAGCGTACGGCTGCGATGGCGGTGGTGTTGGCTGCGCTCAGTCCGAGAGGGTTTGAAAAGGTTAAGCAGATTATGGAGGGCGACGAGGTTCTGAAGAGCGACGCAGGAAATGGCGGGGGACCTGGTGGCGGTGGTGGTCGTCCGCCGCGCGGGCCGGGTGGGCCGCCGCCGGGGAATGGCGGGCCTCCGCCGGGTGGAGGGAATCGCGGCCGGTTTGGTGGCGGTGGCGGCGACATGTTTGGTAAGGATCTTTACTACATCTCTTTTCTTGGGAAGCCTTCGGAGAAGGATCCGTGGATGTTGCAGTTCGGGGGGCATCATCTGGCGCTGAACATTACTATCGTGGGCGCACAAGGCATTCTTACGCCGACTCTGACGGGCGCTCAACCTGCTCTCTACACTGAGGGGGGCAAGGTGGTGCGGCCGCTGGGCGGCGAGAGTGATAAGGCTCTGGCGCTGCTGAATGCGCTCGATGCTGGGCAGCGGAAGCAGGCGGTTCTGAGCTATCGCGTGGCCGATCTTGTGCTGGGTCCGGGGCAGGATGGGAAAAAGATACAGCCGGAGGGTCTGAAAGCTACGGCGATGAATGAGCGGCAACGCGCGATGCTGCTGGATGTGATATCGGAGTGGGCGGGGATTGTTCACGAGAGCGCGGCGTCGGCGCGTATGGCACAGCTTAAGGCGGATATTAGCGAGACGTGGTTCTCGTGGAGCGGATCGACGACCGCTGCTGCGGGTCAGAACATCACGGCTTACTATCGGATTCAGGGGCCGCACCTGGTGATTGAGTATGCGCCGCAGGGCCTGGGCGGAGATCTTTCGATGCACGTTCATACGATGTATCGCGATCCGACGAATGACTATGGACGGGGCTCACTAAAAAATGAAGACGAAGCTCATCACCGCTGTCGCGATTGTTATGTTGCTCGGAGGAGTTGCGTCCGCGCACCGTCTGGATGAGTATCTGCAGGCCACGATTCTGTTGGTGGATAAGGATCAGGTTCATGCGTCGATGCGCCTGATCCCCGGGGTTGCGGTGGCTTCGTCGGTGATTGCGAGTATCGATAGCAATGGAGATGGCGTGCTCTCTGAGGCAGAGCAGCGGGCGTATGCGGAGCGGGTGCTGGGCGATCTGTCGCTGAAGGTGGATGGGTATCGTTTGAGGCCGACGCTTGTTTCGGCGGAGTTCCCGCAGGTCGAGCAGATGAGAGAAGGCATCGGGGAGATACATATTGAGTACACGGTGGATCTGCCGCACGGCGGGCCTAACCGCAGACTCATTCTTGAGGACCGTCACCAGATGGGAGATGCGGCGTACCTGGTGAACGCGCTGGTCCCGAGCGACCCTGATATACGGATTGTTGCTCAGAGCCGCAATGAACGACAGTCGTTCTATCAACTGGATTATGTGCAGGCCGGCGGTGCTGTTGCCTCCGCGCCTCTCCTATGGTTGATAAGTCTCCATGCGCAGACGGGCGCGGTTGGTTTTGCGAGCGTGTTCCGGCTCGGCATGCGGCATATTGCTGAAGGCACGGACCATCTTCTTTTTCTGCTGGCACTGCTGCTGCCTGCGCCTTTGATGGTGGTCGGTTCACGCTGGATGGGATTTGCTGGAGTGCGCCGCAGCCTTTTTCGCATTCTGAAGATTGTGACTGCATTTACTGTTGGGCACTCGATCACGCTGGCGTTGGCGGCGTTGGGAATGGTGCGCGTGCCAAGTCGTCCGATAGAGGTGCTGATCGCGGTGTCGATTCTGGTATCGGCGATTCATGCGCTGCGGCCGCTCTTCCCGGGGAAAGAGGCTGCAATAGCGGCTTTCTTTGGACTCATCCACGGGCTGGCGTTTGCTGCCACCTTTGCTGAATTGGGGCTTGGGCGCTGGGAGCGTGTGGCCGGGATTCTGGCTTTCAACCTGGGGATTGAGACGATGCAGCTGATCGTGGTGGCGGTTACGATGCCGTCGCTGGTGCTGATGAGCCGCACGCGTGCGTATCCATTTTTGAGAATCGGCGGGGCGCTGTTTGCGGGCGTTGCGTCGGTGGGCTGGATTGTTGAGCGGTTGCTGGGCGTGCAAAGTTCGGTCGACGTTGCGGTGAATGGTGTGGCACATCACGCGGTTTGGATTGCGGGAGCGTTGTTCGTGGTTAGTGTTGGGTGCTGGTGGCTGCGTGATGTTCTCGATCAACGAATCGACAGTAGGTTTGGTCCAGTAAATGATTCCAGAGTCGCTGCTGTAGGAGAGGGCGTCTCGATGTGAATCAGTAGATGAGCACGGCGATGCGGTAGGTGGTGAAGCCGGGGGTGGGGTTTTGCGGAGGGCATGAGGCTACGGCGGCGGTGTGGGGTTGCTGCGGGTTGGAGGGTGGCAGACGCTGGATGAGTTGCGACGGGAGCTGGATGAGGTCGCCGGACTCCCACTGCATGATGAGGGTGGGGCTGGGCTGGCCGGGAGTAGATGCGGGCTGCGCTCCGGAGATGCAGTTAGCGTGGGCGTCCTGTTTGTGCTGGGCGGAGGAGTCGGGCTGGATGCCGCGGGCGATGAGGAGTTGCTGGACTTGCTTTTCGGCGCTGCCGGCAGTGGGGTTGGCGATGCGGCCGAAGTCTTCGACGGCGTAGAGGCCAGTGGGTGTGGCGGCGACGGCGATGCCGACGGTGGTGAGCTGAGCGGCGAGCAGATTGGCGCGGTGAGAGGGGCTGTTCATCCAGGCCTGGTGGGTTGCAGCGGCGCTGGGGGTGGAGCCGGCTACGTTTTCGGCGATGGAGCTGAAGTGCGCTCCGGCCTGGGAGCTGCGGGTGGCAAGATCGGGTTCGCCGGGATACTGGTGCTCGGCTGGACCACCGTGCCGGGCCATGACGGCGAGGTGGGCGTGCGCGGCGCGGGCGAGGGCCGGGTCCCAGGTGAGGGGTGGGAGATTGTGTTCGGCGCGGGATTGGTTGGCGAGGACGAGGAGGAGTTGCTCGTTGGGGGTTTGGGCGTGGGCCGGCGGTGTTAGAAGGGTGAAGGTGAGCAGGGTGAGGAGGGCTGTTTGCATGAGTCGTCCGGTATCGCCGTTAGTGCTGCCTTGTTGGATGCAAGTGCCGAAATGGAAGTTTGTAGGTGGACTGCACAAAGGTCCCTTGCATCCGAAAGAAGTTCGGCAGTAAGGGGTCGGTAAGAATTCGCGGCGATTACTCGATTACAAGTCGCACCGTGGATTCGCTGACCATCTGCTGAATCACCTCCGCATCTTCTGAAAAATGTAGATAGGTTGCGATTCCTGGACCGTTCAACATGCAAGCGATGCAGAAATTCCTATCTGCACAATGAAACAAGATTGCCTGATCGTACGTGACAGCTTCCTCGGTTGCTTCACCTTCCGCGGCGTAGGAATATTCAAGGATCTCGATTTTTTCGATTGGTGTCGCGTGATACATACTTATTGTGCAAGGGGAGACTAGTGCTCCAGAGGCATTTTGGGCAATATCCAATGGATCGCTGCCCTCAGCAACTGTAATCTGCCAAGAGTCATTTAGAAACTGCGGAGTTTCCGACCATTTACAACTGAAATTGATGAAGGCGTCTTTACTAAGAAGCATGGACAATGTTGGTGCCGCGAGGTGAGCGCCTGCGGCGTTTAGATTGGGGGTGAAAATCGTATGAATGGTTTTCCCAACCAGTCCCTGAAGGACCGCAATCGAATTATTCGAGATAAATTCCGGCTTCTTTATGAGTGATCTCCGCGCGCAGACAGTAAGATGTTGGGCATGTCCTGAGCATACGTGAGTGGAAAGGCGCAGTCTCGGAAAGCGAGAGACTCTTTGTGGGAATGTGGTGCGTGGTTGGTTTGACGTCTTTTGCGGACTTGCCGTACCTTCGTTCATTGCGAGGTGACGATGACTACTGTTGCGATTCTTGGTGGTGGTGTGGGCGGGCTTAGCGCCGCGCATGAGTTGATTGAGCGCGGGTTTGCGGTGACGGTGTATGAGCGCGCTGAAGTCTTCGGCGGCAAGGCGCGCAGCATTTATGTTCCCAACACTGGCACCGATGGACGCAAGGACCTGCCCGGGGAGCATGGGTTTCGATTCTTTCCGGCGTTTTATAAGCATCTGCCGGACACGTTGACGCGGATTCCGTTTCCGGGGAATGTAAGTGTCTTCAATAATCTGGTGCATACGTCGCGCATCGAGGTGGCGCAGTCGGGCAAGCTGCTGCCGATGCTGCTTGCCGGCAGGCTGCCGCAGACTATCGGGGATTGGCTGGTTGCGTTCAAGGAGCTGTTTGGAGGGATTGGAGTTCCGGATGACGAGGTGCTCTTCTTTGCTGACAAACTGCTTACGCTGCTGACGAGTTGTCCGGAGCGGCGGGTGGCGCAGTATGAGTTGATACCGTGGTGGACCTTTGTCGATGCAGCGAATCACTCGGCTGCGTATCAGACTCTGCTGGCGATAGGGCTCACGCGATCTCTCGTCGCGGTCCGGGCACAGGAGGCCAGCACGCGTACGGCCGGGTACATTCTGCTGCAACTGATCTTCGGCATACTGACGTGGAACGGATTCGACCGCCTGCTCGCGGGGCCGACGAGCGAGGTGTGGCTGACGCCGTGGGTGCAGTACCTGACGGAGAAGGGCGTTAAGTTCGAGACGGGTGCGGCGGTTAGCGGGTTCAAGATTGGTGGTGGAGCGATCAGCGGCGTCACTATTGAGCAGGGTGGGCAGCAGACTGACATTGTGGCGGACTATTACATTGCTGCGATGCCGGTCGAGGTGATGTCGGGGCTGGTCACGGACGAGATGAAGGCGCTGGCGCCGTCGATCGCGCAGCTTGGCAGTCTGCAGACGGCGTGGATGAATGGGATTCAGTTTTTTCTGAAGCAGGATGTTCCGGTCGACCACGGGCATACGCTGTATGCGGATTCGCCGTGGGCGCTGACTTCGGTCTCGCAGAAGCAGTTCTGGCAGCAGGCGAACCTGGCGAACTATGGGAACGGGCAGGTGGGCGGCATTCTGTCGGCGGACATCTCGGATTGGGGGACGCCCGGCATTCTGTACGGCAAGCCGGCGATGCAATGTACCGCGCAGGAGATTGAGCAGGAGGCGTGGGCGCAGATCAAGGCGGGCCTCAACGTCGGAGGGGCCGAGACGATTCAAGATGAGAACCTGATGACGTGGTTCCTTGATCCGGATATTCAGTTTCCGAATCCTTCTGCGGCTACCAACCTGGAGCCGCTGCTGATCAATACGGCGAACTCGCTGCAGTATCGTCCGCAGGCGGCTACGGAGATTCCGAACCTGTTGCTGGCTTCGGATTATGTGCAGACTTATACGGATCTCGCTTGCATGGAGGCGGCGAACGAGGCGGCTCGGCGTGCGGTGAATGCGATTCTGACAAAGACGGGCTCGACCGCGGCTCCGGCTGGCGTGTGGCCGCTGGTGGAGCCGGACGTCTTCCAGCCGCTGATTGATTACGATCGCGTGCGGTTTAAGCTTGGGCTGCCGCATGCGAGTCTTGGAGTTGTGTAACTGCCGGAGTCTGAGGTTCTGAATGAGTGCGACGGAGACGGCTCCGCTTATCTGGTGCGGTAAGCGTAACTGCGTACAGCGGGGAGATGAGCCGTAGATTGAAATCATCGAATGGTTCCTGCGCGGCACGAAGCCGAAGGCGTGTCGCTTAAGGAGAGGCGAGGGAGTTGGCGAGTCGGGATGGTCGGGATACGTAGGCCTACTTTTTCTTGAGCAGAGCGAGGACTTCTTCGGCGTGGCCTTCGGGTTTTACTTCTTCGAAGGTGTGGATGAGGCGCTGCTTGCCCTGGGCGTCGGCGGGGGCGATGAGGTAGGTGGTGCGCTTTACGCCTTTGACTAATTTCCCGTACATGTTTTTCGGCTTCACGAGGTCGAAGCGGTTGATGAGCTCCATGTCGGGGTCGGCGATTAGGTCGTAGGGGAGGTCGTACTTGTCTTTGAACTTCTTCTGGTCCTTGACGGTGTCGCGCGAGATGCCGAGGACGGTGATGCCGGCCTTCTGGAATTTTTCGAAGGCGTCGCGGAAGCCGCAGGACTCGATGGTGCAGCCGGGGGTGTCGGCGCGCGGGTAGAAGAAGAGGACTACCGGGGTCTTCTTGTAGTCGGAGAGGTGGACGGTTTTGCCGTCTTGGTTTTGGAGGGTGAAGTCTTCGATGGGGTCGTTTACGTTTGGTGCGGGCATGGGTGCTCCGGTTGTTGGTTGCTGGTTGTAGTTGTGGTGACCTAGCGAAGGCTGCATCTCCCGCTCAATCTCTATGCGAACGATTGATTCACTTGCGGCATCTCGCTGCTCCGGCGTGCCCTTAATTTGCACAGCGCCATGGGCCTTGAGGAAGGATACCGTAGCTTCCTTGTGGTTTTCAGTAGCAGCTTCGAGTGGTGAGTCCCCGTACAGATTAGTTGAGTTCAGGTCGGCACCTTTGGTCGCGAGCAACTCGATTACAGGAAGGCTGCCGCCAACGGCTGCGGTGAAAGCTGCGGTCGACCCTTCATAGTTCTTCGATTCCAGAGGTACTCCGTGATCAAGATAGCTTCGTACAGTCCGTACATCGCCTTCTGCTGCTGCGTAAGTCATGAGATCTGCGGCGTGTGGACTTTTCGCGAAGCTTCGAATAAATAACGATTGCCAGAATACTGGCGGAAGCATCAGCACGCCTAGGACGACGATCGATGCAGCAAGAGTTGACCAGAACCAGGTGGAAAGAGGTCTCTTACGCCAGAGCGCCACAACCATTGTTATCAGGGCCACGACGATCCAGAGTAAAAGGAGAATAGGTGCGAATAAGAGGAACACCCCTAATCCGTGGGCGAGGGAAAACCCAATCATCTGCGGTCCGTGCTGCAAGGTCAGAGATGTTTCTTCCCACACTATGCGAATGGTCAATATCGCGCAGAATAAGACCGAGATAAATCCAGTAATCAGAAGTATGCGGTGGGGCTGTTTCATAGAACGTGATTCATTTTCTGCGGTCGGAATCATAAATGTGCAATTGCTCCAGAAGAGAGCATATCCCGGGCTAAAGGGTGAGTTAGAAGATCGCTCCGACTACGAGGAAGACGAGGCCGGCAAATCCGGCGACTACTCGGATGACATGGAACTTGCTCCAGCGGTCGCGAAGCTGCTGCCAGTTGGCCGGTAGCGTGGGGACTGTCCATGTTGCGATTTGTTCGACGATGGGGACCTCAACGAGCACGGTGATTAGCAGCGCAACGATGAAGCAGAGCGATCCTGCCAGGGTTAGATAGAAGGTCTGTGGCAGTACGTGGTAGGAGAGGAACAGGACTGGGATGATCGACAGTGCGGCGGCTGGCATCAGGACGGTCATAACTGGGGCCATGTTGCGGTTCATGCGATCTACGATCGCGAGAAAGACCTCCGGCGCGAAGGTATGCATGGACCTGCTCAAGGCGATCCACGGCCCGGAGAACATTCCGGCGACCAAAGCGGAGAGAACGATGCTGATCAGCTCCCAAGTCTTCATGGTGTCAGTTGGTGGTACGTGCTGCTAGTGGGAGTTTACCGCTATGTGCTTATGTGGGTTATGTGCCGGGCTGGGGGCTTTGAGGACGCAGGGGCACGATGAAGATTGCGGTGGCGAGGCCGAGGACGCCGCCGAGGAGTGTCTCCCAGGCGCGGGCGGTGAGTACGGCGATGGATGTTTCGCCGCCGATGACGAGCGTGACGATGAGGGTGAAGGCGAAGGCTCCGCAGGCGATGTCGTAGCGCTCGGGGAGGGCCATGGAGTAGAGGATCATGGCGAGGGCGGCGGCTATCCAGCCGAGAAGGGGGAGATGGCGCGCGATGGGGAGGAAGAGCAGGCCGAGAGGGACTCCGATCATGGTTCCGAGGATGCGGCGGCAGACGCGATCGACGGTGCCGGAGGTGGAGCTGGTGATGACGTAGGTGCAGGCGGTGATGGCCCAGGCGGATTCTTCGAGGTCGATGGCGTCGTTGAGCGCGACGATGACGAGGGCGGCGATGGCGGACTGAAGGCCCATGCGGAGTTCGAGTGCTTTGGTGTGAGCGATGAGGGCTGGGGGTTCGGATGCGATGGGTGCGGACTTTGGGTGCTCGAATGAGTGACAGATGAGGCGCGGGATGATGGCGGCTGTGGCGGCGATGAGGCCGGCTTCGGCGACCATGCGGAGGTCGACGTGGGTGAGCTGGCCGGTATAGGCGAGGAGCTGGCCGATGTAAATCTGCGATCCGATGCCGGTGCCGAGAGGGCCGAAGCGACGGAGGTAGCCGACGAGAAAGGACCCGGTTACGAGGATGAGCTCGGGGCCGGGATGGTGGGGTCCGCTGATGATGGGTGCGACGGTGATCATCATGGCTGCGCCGAGGGCTGCGGCCATGGTGAGGATGACGAGGTCTCGTATGGATGTGGTGCGCCGCGCGCGGCCTTCGGAGACGCTTGCCCAGAGGGCGAATCCGCCGGCCAGAGCGCCTAGTGAGGCTCCGCTGGAGAGGCCGTGGGTCAGGCCGCGAGAGGTGCCTATCAGGACGGCGATTCCGTAGGTTGCTACGAGGCGGAGACCCTTGACGCGGCGGGTAGCGCTGGGGTCGAGGCGATCGAGGTAGGTATTCACGACCCTGCTAAGGTGGCGAGGGTTTTTTCGAGAGACGCGGGGTCTTCGACGTTGAGGGTGGGGATGGCGGCGTCGCGGCCGAGGATCTGGCGGTTGAGGCCGGAGAGGACTTTGCCGGGGCCGACCTCGATGAAGTGAGTGGGCAACTGAGCGGCGAGGAGGTTGATGCACTCGACCCAGCGGACGGGGCCGGTGACCTGGCGGATGAGGGTGTCGCGGGCGTCGGAGTCGCGGGCGGTGAAGCGGGCGTCGACGTTGGAGGCTACGGGGATGGCGGGGTCGTGGAAGGGGATGCCTTCGAGCTCGACCATGAGGGATTTTTGCGCGGGCTGCATGAGGGCGCAATGGAAGGGTGCGGAGACTTGCAGCATGACGGTCTTTTTGGCGCCGGCGGCTTTGCAGAGGTCGGCGGCGCGGTGGACGGCGGCGGTGGCGCCGGAGATGACGGTCTGGTCGGGCGAGTTGAGGTTGGCGGGGGAGACGGTGGACTCGGCGATGATGTCGCGGCTGACTTCTGTGCCGGGCTCGTTGGTGTCGGGTTCGAGGCGGGAGAACTCTTCGCGGAGTTCTTCGCTGGCCTGGGTGCAGAGGTCGTTGATCTGATGCGCGGGCAGGCCGAGGATGGCGGCCATTGCGCCTTGTCCGGCGGGGACGGCCTGCTGCATGAAGCGGCCGCGGGCGCGGACGGTCTGGACGGCGTGCGCGAAGGTGAAGGTTCCGGCGGCTACGTGGGCGGAGTATTCGCCGAGAGAATGCCCGGCGGCGTAGGCGGGGGTGATGCCGTGTTCGGCGAGAATTCGGGCGATGGCGACAGAGACCGTAAGGATAGCCGGCTGGGTGTGCTCGGTGAGCTTGAGGTCTTCTTCGGGGCCTTCGAAGATGAGCTTGGAGAGCGGGAAGCCGAGGGCGTAGTCGGCCTCGATGAAGGTGACGCGGGCGGCAGAGAAGGCCTCGTAGAGGGCGAGTCCCATGCCGACGGACTGGGAGCCCTGGCCGGGGAAGAGAAAGACTGGCTTGATCATCGGTACTTATCGTAAATGAGTTGGGGACGTGCGGAGAACAGGCAACGGCAAAGGCAAAAGCGAAATGCAGGTCCTTCGACTTGCCACTCGCGATGAAGCTGCGAGTGGCTTCGCTCAGGATGACACTTCTATCAAACGGCTCGATACGAAGTCGCTTGTGCAGGACAGCTAGCGGGTCTTGGCGATGTCGGGGCCGAGGAGTTCCTGGGCGGAGGGGGCGGGCTCGGTGGGGATGCCGGGGGTGTCGAGGATGTCGCGGTAGCGTTGCTGCTGTTGCTGGTCGAAGGGCGTGTCGAGGTGGTTTTTGGTGAGGCCGTCTTTGATGATCTCGAAGGCCTGCTGCGGGGTGTCGGCGAACTGGAAGAGGTCGAGGTCCTTGATGGAGATGGCGCCCTTTTCGGCCATCTCTTCGAGGTTGATGATGGTCTTCCAGTAGTCGGAGCCGTAGATGACGACGGTGATCTGCTTGGCGAGTTTTTTGGTCTGCGCGAGGGTGAGCAGCTCGAACATCTCGTCCAGCGTGCCGAAGCCGCCGGGGAAGACGACCAGCGCCTTGGCGAGGTAGGCGAACCAGTACTTGCGCATGAAGAAGTAGTGGAACTCGAAGTTGAGCTCGGGCGTGATCCAGGGGTTGGGGCGCTGTTCGAAGGGGAGCTTGATGTTGAGGCCGATGGTCTTGCAGCCGGCCTCGAAGGCGCCGCGGTTGGCGGCCTCCATGATGCCGGGGCCTCCGCCGGAGGTGACGACGAAGCGGTGGCGGCGGCCGGGCAGCGAGTTGGCCCACTTGGCGACCATGCCGCCGAGCTCGCGGGCGTCCTCGTAGTAGCGGGCCATCTCGACGGCGGCGAGGGCGCGCTTGCGCTGGAGATCGGAGGCCTCGGGGGCGGGCGGCTCGCCGGTGGCGTTGATGGAGGCGATGACGCTGGCTGCGGGCTGCTCGTCGGCAGGGGCGAGTTCTTCGGAGCCGGTGTTCTCGAGCAGCTTCAGCTCGGCGGTGGCGGCGTCGAGGCCGATGAAGCGCGCGGAGCCGAAGAAGACGACGGTGTCCTGGATGCGCTCGCGGCGGAAGCGGGCGGTGGGCTCGAGGTACTCGCTGAGGATGCGGACGAGACGGCCGTCGGCGGAGTTGAGGAATTCGGGGTTCTCGTAGGCCAGGGCGGCGCTGGCGAGTTCTTCGGGCGGGAGGAGCTCTTCGTTTGGATCGGGCTTCAAATCGGACTTGGAATCGGGCTTTGGATCGGGCTTTAGATCGCTCATGGGCTTTCGGGTGGGAATGATGTGTTTGTCTTCAGTCCCGGTAGTCGTGGTAGTGGACGGCTTCGGAGATGCCGATCCAGATGTCGAGCAGGCCGAGGCCGGAGATGATTCCGCGGACGGCTCCGTTGTGCAGGATGGCGGCGAGGGTGGGGCGGGCCTCGATGAACATATTGTGGTCCCAGATGCGCGGCCACCAGGGCAGCACCATCACCAGCACTCCGAGGTAGACGCAGAAGAGGACCAGGACGAAGAGCGACACGCGCTGGAGCCAGACGGGGGTGCCGCGGCGGACGCTGCTGGGGGTGACGTTGTCCTGATCGTCCGCAAGGTTGCCGGTTGGAGTCGGCAGCGCTGGGGTTTAGCGCCTGGCTGTCGCGCATGTCGGGGGTGCGCAGCGGGTGCGCTTCGGGGTCGGAGAAGATTTGTGGCTGTCCCGGCATCAAGTTCTCTGTTTGACGGTAACAGAGCCGCGAGGCATTGTCTTGGGGATATGTCGCTGGCGGGGGTGCGGCGGCGGATGAGAAAATAGGTGTGATGCTCCAACTCTCTGCTGCCGGCAAACGATTCGGCCAAAAACTACTATTTGAAGACGCGAACTGGTTGATAACGCCGGACGAGCGGACTGGCCTGGTCGGCGGCAACGGGACCGGCAAATCGACGCTGCTGAAGGTGCTGGCCGGGATCGAGACGCTGGACTACGGGACGCTGACCCGCGTCAAGGGCATGACCCTCGGCTACCTGCCGCAGGACGGGCTGGCGCTGCGCGGCAAGACGGTCTTCGAGGAGTGCCTGTCGGTCTTCGAAGACCTGCATGCGATGGAGGCCGAGTCGATTGAGCTGATGACGGTGATGTCGGAGAAGGACCCGAAGAGCAAGGAGTATGCGGCGGCGGCGGAGCGCTACTCGGATATCGCCGACCACCTGCATGTGCACGATATCTACAACCTGGACTCGCAGGTGGGCGCGGTGCTGGGCGGGTTGGGGTTCAGCAAGGAAGACTGGGGGCGGAAGACGGAGGAGTTCTCCGGCGGCTGGCAGATGCGGATTGCGCTGGGCAAGCTGCTGCTGCAGAAGCCGTCGCTGCTGCTGCTCGACGAGCCGACGAACCATCTGGATCTCGAGTCGCGCAACTGGCTGGAGAACTATCTGCATGACTATCCGAATGCCTACATTCTGATCTCGCACGACCGTTATTTTCTGGATGTCACGGTCAACAAGACGATCGAGCTGTGGAACAAGCGGATGCACACCTACCACGGCAACTACGAGAAGTACGTGGCGCAGAAGGAAGAGCGGCGCACGCAGTTGATGAACGCGTACAAGAACCAGAAAGACCGGATCGAGGCGCTGGAGGCGTTTATCAACCGCTTCCGCGCGCAGGCTACGAAGGCGAAGCAGGTGCAGAGCAGGATCAAGGAGCTCGAAAAGATCGAGCGGATCGAGGTCCCGGAAGAAGAGGCTACGATCCACTTCAAGATTCCGCAGCCTCCGGCGAGCGGGCGGACGGTGATCGAGGTCTCGGACCTGAAGAAGGTCTATCCGATGCCGACGGGCGGCGAGAAGCTGATCTTCGAGGGGATGAACTTTACCATCGAGCGCGGCGACCGCATTGCGCTGGTGGGCGCGAACGGCGCGGGTAAATCGACGCTGATACGGCTGCTGAGCCGGCAGGAGGAGCCGACGGCGGGCACGATTCGCGAAGGCCACAACGTGCTGACGGACTTCTTCGCGCAGGACCAGTACAAGGTGCTGGACGGCGATGCGGGGATGCTGGACGACATCTCGGCCGCAGCGCCGAAGGTGCCGGTGGTGGAGCTGCGCAGCCTGCTGGGCTGCTTCATGTTCTCGGGCGACGACGTCTTCAAGAAGCTGGGCGTGCTCTCGGGCGGCGAACGCAACCGCTACGCGATGGCGAAGATGCTGGTGTCGCCGTCGAACTTCCTGCTGCTGGACGAGCCGACCAACCACCTGGATCTGCGCGCGAAGGACGTGCTGCTGGACGCGATCCGCGAACTTTACCGGGACGGTGCTGTTCGTCTCGCACGACCGCTACTTTATCGACGGGCTGGCGACGCGGGTCTTCGAGGTCGAGGACCAGCGGCTGCATATCTATCCGGGGAACTATGAGGATTATCTGTGGCGGAAGCAGGGTGGCCCGGATAAAGTAACTGCTGCGATTACAAATAATGCTGTATCTGTAACTGTTCCGGTTGCAATTGCGCCAATCGTCGTCGCAGAGCCTGAAAAGGCTGCGGTGAAGCGGTTGAATCCGATCAAGCTGAAGCAGATGGAGGATCGGCTGAAGTTTACCGAGGAGGAGATTCCGCGGCTGGAGCAGGCGATCGCGAAGGCGGAGGAGCGGCTGGGGGTGTTTGCCTCGGCGGAGGAGTCGCAGCGAGTGGCGGCGGAGCTGGAGAAGCTAAGGGCGGACCATGCTGCGGTGGTGGCGGAGTGGGAAGAGTTGGCTTTGGAGTTGGAGGAGCAGCGGGCCTGAGATGGGTTGACAGCCCTCGTATAATACATGCAGGGGGCAACACCACAATCGAGCCTGTTCTCAGCACGTCTGTCTAAGCTAAGTCTTGGCTTTTGAATATTTTGCGGGAAGCACCCCTGTAAAATAAGGACTTTGAGCTCTAAGTGCACCCTCGGTCCGGACTTAAAGTATTTGTTTTGAAGATTTTGCGCAAAACTGGGTAGGGGTGGGGTGGCCCGGTAGATCGTCGGCTCGGTCCGGCTAGCGGCCTTCGCGGAGGCGGGCGGCAAGGCGTTCGGGGAGGCCGGCCATAAGGATTCGGCCCTGGGCGGCGGCGAGGTCGTAGGGGACGCGGTGGTAGACGATCGTCGAGGCGTCGCTGTCGTAGATGGCGTAGGCGGCGCGCCAGTCGCAGTCGCGGGGCTGGCCGATGGAGCCAGGGTTGATGAGGTGGCGCGTGCCCGGCGGAATCTCCAGCGTCCAGGACTGCGCGTCGTCGCGTGAGGCGTAGCGGGGCTTCACCTCGTGCCAGTCGTGGTCCTTCTGCGAGAAGCCGCCCTGGATGTGGGTGTGGCCGAAGAAGGTGATGGCGGTGGTCATCTGCTGCAGCGGGGCCCAGGCGTCGCGCATGTTGAGGATGTAGTGGTCCTCGTTGAGCGGCGAGCCGTGGGCGCAGGTGACGTCGGCCTGTTCCGGGTTGGTGGCGTGCTCGGGGTGGAGCGGGCCGGACGGGACGCCGCGGAGCCACTCGAGGTTCGTGGGCGTTAGTTCGTCCTGAGTCCAGAGGGCGGCAGCGCGCGCGACAGGGTTGAAGCCCAGCGCCGAGGTCAGGCCGCAGCAGACGCGGTCGTGGTTGCCGCGAACGTTCAGTGCGGCCAGCGGGACGGATGATGTCGATCACCTGGTTGGGGCTGGCGCCGTAGCCGACCATGTCGCCGAGGTTCCAGACGGTGTCGTAGGAGCCGGCGGCGGCTTCAAGGACCGCGTTGAGTGCTTCGAGATTGGCGTGGATGTCGGAGAGGATGAGGGCGCGCATACGGATGTCGGTGCCCTTAGGCCCAAAGGATAGCTTATCTGGATTAGGAGATTGTTGCGAGGGGCAGGGTCCGGTCGGTGTGCATGGTGGGGGCGGAGGCCAGGAGTTTGCGGGTGTAAGGGTGCTGCGGGTTGAGGAAGAGATCGTGCGCGGAGGCCTGCTCGACGATGCGGCCGTGCTGCATGACGGCGACGCGGTCTGCAGGCTGGCCGCAGGCTTGGGCGACTACGGCGAGGTCGTGGGAGATGAAGAGCATGGCGAGGTTGTGGCGCTCGCGGAGGTCGCGCAGGAGGGTGAGGATTTGCGCCTGGACGGTGACGTCGAGGGCGGTGGTGGGCTCGTCGGCGATGAGCAGGCGGGGCTGGTTGACGATGGCCATGGCGATGAGGATGCGCTGGCGCTGGCCTCCGGAGAACTGGTGAGGGTAGTCGCGGATGCGGCGTTCAGGGTCGGGGAGGGCGACCTGGTGCATGGCTTCGAGGACCCGCTGTCGGACGGCTTTGCGGGAGAGCTCCGGGTGGTGGGCTTGGACGGCTTCGGCGATCTGGGCTCCGATGGGCATGACCGGGTTGAGGGCGGTCATGGGCTCCTGGAAGATCATGGAGATGTCGCGGCCTCGGTGGCGGCGCATGGTGGGCTCGGGGAGGGTGAGGAGGGGGTGGGTGTCGAAGCGGATGGTCCCGGTGACGTGGGCGTTTGGGGCGAGGAGGCGGAGGATGGCGAGCGAGGTGGCGGACTTGCCGGAGCCGGACTCGCCGACGAGGCCGAGGGTCTCGCCGGGATTGATGTGGAAGGAGATATCGTCGACCGCGCGGTGGGGGCCGAACGTGATGGAGAGGTTGGTGACTTCGAGGAGGGGTGAGGAGTCCATCTGGTTGCCATCTTAGCGGATGGTTTTCGGAATGGTGGACTTTACCTACGGATTAAAGCGTCTAAACTCAGACGAAGTGATTTGACGATATGAAGTGGATGCTTAGCGGTGTGGTGGTGGCGGGGTGTGTTGTGGCTGCCGTGTGCGCGTCTGCCCAGACGCACAAGGTGGCTAAGCCGGAGAACGTCGTGCGCGCGGTGGGCGTGTACGAGTGGACAGGTGATCTGGCGAAGCCTACGGCTAGCCGCCTGATTCCGGTGACGGTGTTCATCGACGGCAAGCTGGAGGATGGCGGCGAGTACCTGGCGCGGCCGGTGCCTTTCGCTCTGCTCAGCGGCAATCTCTACGAGCTGGACCAGGCGGGGCTCAGCAAGGGCAACCTGGATTTGGCTTACGCGCGGCATATGCGCGCTGTTGATACGGCTACCGGCGACGCGGTGTTTGACGACGGCTGGTTCGGGTATGGCAGCTTCAAGGCTCCGGTGGCGCCGAGGAAGATTACGCCGCTGAAGCCTTCGACGCAGCTGTCGCAGGTTACGAGCTCGAAGGACGACGGCAAGCCGCACTTTGCGGGCAAGCAGCCGGCTTCGGGTACGAGCGGCTCCGGGGCGGGTGGCGCGAGTTCGACCGGCTCCGGTTCCGGCACTTCTTCCGGCTCCGGCAGCTCGGGTACTACTGCTTCGAGCGGCGGCTCCGGTTCTGGCAGCACTCCCGCGGGCGATCCTGACCGGCCTACGTTGCAGCGGCGGTCTGGCAGCGGTTCTGGAAGCGGCTCCAGCACCAGCTCGGGGTCTTCGACTACCTCGACTACCTCTGATACCAGTTCTCAGTCTGACGATCCTGACCGGCCTCATCTGACGCGGAAGACTTCTACTGATGATTCGGTGCCTCCTGATCCGAACGATAAACCGAGCGGCTCTGGATCTGGCGGGACCACCACTACTGCCAGCTCCGGTGGCTCGACGGCGCCGGTGCCGGAGGGTGGGTCGGCGAATGATCCTGACCGACCTACGCTGAAGCGGCGGTCGCCCCAGGACGTCAAGAACGGCCAGAAGAACAGCTCCTCGGTCACTGGGACGGGGCTGTTGGCCGACGATCCTGACCGGCCTAATCTGCATCGTGGCAAGCCTACCAGCGCGATGAACGAGGACGATCTGCCCAAGCTGAAGGGCCTGCCGGCCGACCTGAAGCAGATGGTCGCGGTGTCGGATGCGGTGAACCGCGATCCGCACGACTTTGCGCGGCCGTGGGAGGATGATGCCGAGCGGACGGCGATCCTGACCAAGATGCAGGCGCTGGCTCGGACGAAGCTGGCCGCGTATGGCGCTGCCGCTACTGCTGCTGCTCCTCCTCCGCCTGCTCCGAAGCCTGGAACGGCTGCTGCGGCGGCTGCACGGCGCGCGGCGGCGGCTAAGAAAGCTGCTCCGGCTCCCCCTCCGTTGCCCCTGCTGGATGAGGAGCTGAAGGGGTTCATGCTGAGCTATGGCGGCGCTCCTACCTACGTCTACACGGCGCATGCGGCGGGGGCTACCGGGGCGGTTGAATACGTCACCATCGTGGCGCAGACGGACTCGATGGGCGAGTTCAAGCCGGCGATCCAGAGCGTGACGGACTCGGCGCATCTGGACCGGACTCCGCGGATGCGGCTGGTGGATGCGGTGGACGTCGAGGCCAGCAACCGGGCGAGTCTGCTGTTTGAGCTGCGCGGGGAGCAGAGCCGGCAGTTTGGGATCTACCGGGTGATCGGCGCGCAGGCTAACCAGACGTTTGTGACCGGCAGTACGGAGTAGCCCCCACCCTGCCTTGTTTTTGCGCAAAATCTTCAAAGCAAACAATTTAGGTCCGGACCTATCCTATGCTAAGGGTGCAAAGTCCTGATTTTAGTGGGGTGCTTCCCGCAAAATATTCAAAGCATGGCATTTAGCGGAGACTAACGTGCTAAAAACAGGCTTGGATGTGGTGTTGCCCCCAGCTTCTATTATACGTGGGGTGTCAAGGGTTTTGGGCAGCTAGCGCAGGGTGGTCTGGAGTTTTGGTTTGTGTACTGTGTGGTCTTGAGGGACCCATTTGCCGTCTTTGCGGACGGGGATCACCGTTTGACCGCATAGGGCGCAGTAGCAGGTGTGCTCTGGTTCGGGTTTCTTTTCGAGAATCGCTTGGTCTTCGTGCGTGATATGGCCGGGACACAGCGCGGATCGCATGTCTTCCAGATTATCAAAAGCTGACAGGATGCGGGTGAGGGCGGTGGGTGGGGAGGACGGGCAACGGCAACGGCAAAAGCGAAATGCGGGGGTCTCTCCACTCCGCTGCGCTCCGGTCGAGATGACGGTGTTTTGGGGTTGGGCGAAAGAGAACAGGCAACGGCAACAGCAGATCCCTGCGGGATGACAAACAAAAGAACAGGCAACGGCAAAGCTGGCGGGGAAAGGGTGTGCGTTCCCCACCCGTCGCCCGATCAGGCGGGCTCAGGATGGGGCACCCGAAGGTTTGTGGTGGGTTGGGGGAGAACAGGCAACGGCAACGGCAACGCCGCCGCCCGCCCGACTACTGGCGTTGTCCATTCACTACCGGCATGTAGTCTTATCCGGTCAGCATCTAGACACACACGGGGGTAGGAGATGCCGTTTGCTGGTATTCGATGGTTCTTTTGCGCGTCGCTGTTTCTATTTGTTGCTGGGGTGAATTCACAGACTCCCGCTCCTCGTAATGGGAATGGGAACGGCGCTGCGGCTGGTGTGCGTCATGGGTCCTGGAAGCTTCTTTATGAGGAAAATTTCGAGGGCCACGGCACCCTTGTTCAAGACGGGGTCGCCTGGTTGGGTGGCTGATACTTATCAAAATACGGACGAGTTCTCCGATGGTGGCAGCCATTTCAAGGGCCTGGGAATAACGCCTCCGGCGGCGTTTCGCGCTGAGGGACCTTTTGGAAAGGGTGGTTGGCTGAGTGTTGCGTCCTATAGCCGCTCTAATGCCACAAAGTTTAGTGATCTTTTTGAGGTAGTTCCTGATCCGGCGGACCCGAATAATCATGTGCTTAAGATTTCGTCTCCCAAGCACACTGATGGCACGGTTGTTCGTCCGACGAGTGCGCTGCCGAAGAAGTACCGGGTTTGCCTGAAGGTGGGGTTTGCTTCGTTTGGGGACGGCAAGCCTGGGGCGCGGTCTGAATGGTTATGCCGGGCGCGAAAAGGATGAGCCATGGCTGGACGGAGATGCGACGCTCGAGAATGGCTTTTACTGGCTCACGATTCTGGATGCGACTCCAAGGCCGCACAACAATATCTGGATTCATCACCATCGCAAGGTCGTGATCGATTCGGACAACAACAAGGAGGGCTGGACCAGTATCTGGGAGGGGAAGAAGGGCTGGGTCGCTGACGGTCAGCACCCGATCATGATGTTTGGCGTAGACAAGGATGGTGACGACAATGACGCCAATGGCCGTCCTTTTCTCTCGTGGTCGAATGGTGCGCTTCAGCCCTCGGGGACGATTCGCGCGGTGGATGCGTACAAGGACAATACGTGGTATTCAGCTTGCATCGAGCGTAATGAAGATTCCTTTGTGCTGACGACTTCGGGCGACTTCAAGTTTGGTGGACAGCAGACGTATGTGGGGACGATACCGGTGGGCGCTGTGTATCAGGCGGGGCAGGGGATTCCGGACTTCTTTATGTTTGGCGATCCGCACAATAATTATTACGAGGGGTCGGTTTATTACGACGATATTAAGTTGGAGGGTTGGCAGGAGTAGGGGTGCGGAGGGGGAGAACGAGCAAGGGCAACTGCAAGAGCGGCCCGGAAGGGGTATGCGTTCCCCACCCGTCGCCCGATCAGGCGGGCTCAGGATGGGGCACCCGCGGTTTTGTGGTGCGTGAAAGAGACAGGCAACGGCAAAAGCAGGTCCTCCGCCTTCGCCGAAGGATGACAACTAAACAGCAACAGCAACAGCGAAATACGGGGGTTCTTCGCTGCGCTCAGAATGACAAGTGTTGGTGGGTGACAAGTGTTGGAGGTGGGTGAAGGAAACGGCAAGAGCTCTAGAACTTGAGGAGGGGGACTAGGCTGGAGTAGTCGTCGGTCCAGAGGCGGGTGCCGGGGACTTTGTCTATGGGGACGGTGTTGGCTGTGACGGTGGGGTCGGCGAGGAAGGTGGGGTTGTTGGTGACGAGGACCCAGGAGGCTCGGTAGGCGCCTTCGGCGTTGTTGGCGGGGCTGTCGATGAGGATGGGGGTTAGGTGGGCGTTGGTGGCGAGGAGGGCGATTTCGGGCGGGAGGTCTACGTACTGGTTGGAGACGTGGAAGGCGAGGATGCCGCCGGGGGCGAGGTGGCGTTGGTAGAGGGCGATGGCCTGGGTGGTGAGGAGGTGGAGGGGGATGGCGTCGCCGGAGAAGGCGTCGATTACGAGGACGTCGAATTGCTGGGGCGATTCTTTTGCGAGGGATGCTCGGCCGTCGCCGAGGATGATGGTGTTTTGGGCGGGTGAGTCGCGGAGGTAGGTGAAGAGGGTCTGGGCAATGGGTGGGACGGCGGGGTTGAGCTCGTAGAAGCGGAAGCGGTCGCCGGGCTGGCCGTAGGCGGCTAGGGTTCCGGCGCCGAGGCCGATGACGCCGATGTTGCGGGGGCGTCCGTTGCAGCAGAGGGTGAGGGCGAGGCCGATGCCGGAGTTGGTGGCGTAGTAGGTGGTGGGGGTGCGGGAGAGCGCGGAGGAGAAGATCTGGGTGCCGTGCTGGATGGTTCCGTTGAGGAACATGCGGGTGGGGGCGGCTTGCTGGTTGATGGGGAGGTTTTCGGGTTCGTTGGCGGCGAGGTCCTGGTGGGGGGCGTGGTAGGTCTGTTTCACGCGGAGGGAGCCGTAGAAGTTGCGGGTGAGGAAGAGGGCGTCGCGGGTGTAGGCGACGTGGAGCATGATGGCGAGGACCAGCATGCCGATGGTGGCGGTGGTCCAGAGGAGTTGTTGGGCCCAGCCCTGTCGCCAGAGGACGACGAGGGCGAGGGCGGCGGTGACGAGGAAGGCGAGGGCGAGGTCGTAGTTGGCGGAGAAGAGGAGTGGGCAGGCTATGCCGATGAAGAAGGTTCCGGTGGCTCCGCCGGCGGCTATGAGGAGATAGAAGAGGGTGGTTTGGCGTGGGTCGGTGGGGCGGAGGGAGTGGGTTTCGGCGTGGCAGAAGAGGCAGGCGATGAAGCACTCGACGAGGAAGATGATGATGGTGAGGGCGATGGGGAAGGATGTGTCGGTCTTGGAGAGCTCGTAGCCGAGGGCGCAGATGAAGACTACGAGCAGGCGGGTGATGATGGCGCGGCTGTAGAGGCGGGAGTATTCGAAGGCGAGGATGAAGGAGAGGAGATAGACGGCTAAGCGGGAGCATCCAGAGGAGGGGGATGGCGGCTATGTTCTGGGTCAGGTGGGCGGTGACGGCGGTTAGTTGCATGGCTGCGGCCATGGGTAGGAGGAACCAGAGGAGATGGTTGCTGGTTGTTGGTTGCTGGTTGTTGGTTGTTTCAAGTTCGAGGGCTGGTTGTTGGTTGGGTTGAGGTTGGGTGCGGAGGGTTAGGATTGCGACGAGGATTACGTAGATGGCGAAGGCGTCGCGCCAGAGGAATCGCTGGTGGTGGAGGGTGAGGTGGGGTTCTATCAGGGTGGGATAGAGGAAGAGGGCGAGGAGTGAGCCTAGGTTGGAGAGTGCGAAGAGGCGGTAGGGGACGGCTTTGGATTCTGATCGCGCTAGCCAGACTTGCAGGAGTGGGCTGGTGGAGGCGAGGAGGAGGAATGGCAGGCCGATGGAGAGGGTGAGGGCGAGGAAGATGGTGCGGACTGGGTTCGGAGTTGACGGAGATCGAGGTGAAAGATGGGTAGTTTGAGAGTTAGAGCGCCGGCTGCGAGCAGGATGAGGTGGATTGGCTTGGCCCAGTGGCGGGTGATGTCTGCGATCCAGTGGGCGTAGAGGTAGCCGAGGAGGAGGGTGATCTGGAAGAAGACGAGGCAGGTGAGCCAGACGGCGGAGGAGCCTCCGAGGATGGGGAGGAGTTGTTTGGCGGCGATGGGTTCGATGAGGAAGAGGAGCAGGGAGGAGAGGAAGATGGTGGCGGCGTAGAGGAGACGGGTCGGGCGCATAGAGTGGTTGAGTTACCACTTTAGCTTGTGTGGGGGGCGGAGATGGTGGAGCAACTTCTTTTGTTTGAGGCGGCAGTAGGCGGGAGTGGGTTGGTGGGAGTACTATTTCGCGCATGGTGTTGCGTGGCGGCCGTTGTTGACGTCGTCATTGAACGCAACGAAAGATGGCGCTGGAAGATTTCGCTTCCAGCGTCATCTTTTTTGTGTGGGCTCCGATCGCGGTTATGCGTTGGTTAGTTCGGGTTGGAGGGCTGGGTAGTCGGTGTAGCCTTCGGGGCCGTGGGCGTAGAAGGTGGCGGGGATGGGGGTGTTGAGGGGCGCGTGTTTTGCGAAGCGGATGGGGAGGTCGGGGTTGGCGATGAAGAGTTTGCCGTAGGCTACGGCGTCGGCTCGGCCGGTGTCGAGGAGGTGCTGGCCGGTGTGCTGGTCGAGGGCTTCGTTGGCTACGTAGACTCCGCCGAAGGCTTGTTTGAGGATGGGGCCGAGGGAGTCTTCGGCTACCTTTTCGCGGGCGGCGATGAAGGCGATTTTGCGGCGGCCGAGCTCGGTGGCGACGTAGGTGAAGGTGGCGGGGCGGTTGGAGTCGGAGATGCCGTGGGAGTCGCCGCGGGGGGCGAGGTGCATGCCGACGCGGCCGGGACCGAAGATGGAGATGGCGGCGTCGACGCACTCGAGCATGAGGCGGGCTCGGTTTTCGATGGAGCCGCCGTACTCGTCGGTGCGGTGGTTGGCG
Organism: uncultured Acidobacteriaceae bacterium; assembly: GCA_963744125.1. Taxonomy (GTDB): domain Bacteria; phylum Acidobacteriota; class Terriglobia; order Terriglobales; family Acidobacteriaceae; genus Edaphobacter. The sequence continues at coordinate 1,217,807 of CAVUSG010000001.1, forward strand.
CCGTCCTGGAGGAACTGGTCGAGGAGATAGCCGTTGGCTCCGTGGAGCTCGACTCCGTCGAAGCCGGCTAGCTGGGCGTTCTGGGCTCCGCGGCGGAAGGCTTCTACGACTTGCTTGACTTCGTGGGTCTCGAGGGCGCGCGGGGTCTCGAAGGATTTTGGCGGGCGGAGGAGTGAGACGGTTCCGCTGGCGGCGATGGCGGAGGGGGCTACGGGTTGCTGGCCGTTGAGGAAGATGGGGTCGGAGATGCGGCCTACGTGCCAGATCTGCGAGAAGATGCGGCCGCCGGCGTTGTGGACTGCGGCGGTGATGGGCTTCCAGAGCTCGGTCTGCTTGTGGGACCAGAGGCCGGGGACGTTGGCGTAGCCTACGCCGAAGGGGTCGATGGGAGTGCCTTCGGAGATGATGAGGCCGGCGGAGGCGCGCTGGGCGTAGTACTCGGCCATGATGGGCGTGGGGAGGTGGTCGGGGGTTCCGCGCAGGCGGGTGAGGGGAGCCATGAGGACGCGGTTGGGGAGGTGGAGGTCGCCGAGTTGGATGGGGTCTAGTAGGTTAGGCATACGGGGGATTGGATGAGGCGAGTGGATGGGTTGGGTGCAGGTGCTAAGTTTATTGAGGTGAGGTGGCTATGCGGGTTGCAGTTGTGACGGGAGCGGCTCAGGGGATTGGCCGGAGGACGGCGGAGGTGCTGGCGGAGGCTGGGTTTGCGCTGGCGCTGTTGGATTTGAAGGGTTGTACGGGTACGCTGACGACGATTCGTGGGCTGGGTAATGATGTGATCGATCTGACCGGCGATCTGTGCGATGAGGCTGTGGTGGCGCGGGGTGTGGAGGCGGTGCAGCAGCGGTGGGGGCAGGTGGATGTGCTGGTGAATAACGCGGGGATCAGCTTTATCTCGCCTGCGGAGAATGTCGAAGCGGCGGCGTTTCGGCGGGTGTTGGAGGTAAATCTGGTGGCGCCGTTTCTGCTGGCGAAGGGATTTGGAGCGATGATGCTGGCGCAGGGAGGGGGGAGCATTGTGAATGTGGCTTCGATTGCGGGGTTGATGGGGGTGGCGGACCGGTCGGCTTATAACGCTTCGAAGCATGGGTTGATTGGGCTGACTCGGACGCTGGCGGCGGAGTGGGGTGGACGTGGGGTTCGCGTGAATGCGGTGTGTCCGGGGTGGGCGAAGACGGAGATGGATATTGCGGACCAGGCTGCGGGGGCGGGGTATAACGATGCGGATATTGAGGGCGTGAATCCGATGGGGCGGTTTGCTAGTCCGGAGGATATTGCGCAGGCGATTCTGTTTCTGGCTGAGCGGGAGCGGAGTGGGTTTATCAATGGAGTGGCGCTGCCGGTGGATGGCGGGTGGACGAGCGATGGGAGCTGGCAGAGTCTGCGGATGAAGAAGCGGTAAGGTTGTCGAAGTTCTGGGAAAAACAACAAAAGCGAAATGCGGTGGTCTCTCCACTTCGCTGCGCTCCGGTCGAGATGACGGCTTCTTGGAGTGTGTAGAGAGGTTGGGTGCAAAGCGAAAGGGCGTCGAATGATCGACGCCCTTTTTGCTTGCTGATATCGCTATGGGGATTAGTCGGCGATGCCGGGGTTGGGCGGGTCGATGCCGAGGGCGGTGGCGAGGGCGGTGAGGTGGTCCTGCTCCTGCATGAGGATCTCGCGGATTGACTCGCTGATGGCGAACTCGTTGAGCTCGTCGGCCTGCTTGACGCGGCGGCGGTACTGGGCGATGGTCTCTTTCTCGTTGGCGAGGTCGAAGCGGAGCATGTCTTCGGCCTTCTCGGAGGTTTTGACGGGCTTGGGGACTACGGTGGGCATGCCGCCGAGGTAGTCGATGTGATTGGCGATGGCGATGGCGTGGGCGAGCTCTTCGGTGGCGTGGACGGCGAGCTCGTCGGCGATGTTCATGTACTGCGCGCCCTTGAGGACCTGGGAGTAGTTCACGTAGGCGATGATGGCCTGGAATTCGCGGGCGAGATCTTCGTTGAGGGCGTCGATGAGTTGCTTGCGGGTGATGGTGGTGCTGGCAGCTTTAGTGGCCATTTCTTCTCCGGTTCGTGCAGTGGATGGTGACTTCAGATGAGATGCGTGAATTCTAACTGGAGTTTGTAAATGACGTTTGACTAGCTGCGGAGGGAAGAGGTTTTTGAAGGGACTGACGCACGAACGGCTTGCGCTTTGTGACGCAAGCCGTGTGGTTATCAGGTGGAGGCTGAGTTAGAGTCCGGGAGGTGGTGTGGCGGCCGGGGGCCGGGGTGCGGGTGGCTTGGGAACGAACACCTCAGGCACGGCCATGCCGCGATGGCAGGTGCCGCAGGTGACGGAGTCGGTGGACTTGCGGGAGGCGAGCTGGGTGAGGTAGGTCTTGTTGATGTTTTCGCTCATGGCGATCATGACGCGCGCCTTGTCCTTGACGGGGTTGGCGTCAGAGGCGAAGTCGGGGCGGTTGGTTTCGGGGTTGGTGGCGTGGCAGTAGTTGCACTGGACGCCGAGGTCACCTGTGAATCCGCGCATGATCTTCAGGAGGTCCGCAGTGGTAGGTGTCCTTGGGGAACACCTTGAGGTTTTTGGGCGGAGGCATGGGAGTGCGGGCCTGACCGCCTCCGGGCGCTGCTGGAGGGGCCTGAGCCAGAGCGGGAAGCGCCAGCAAGGATATTGCACACACTGCGATGAGCGAGAAGCGGCGGAGACTTTTCATATGGTCAAGACCTCTTTTATCGAGATGATGAATGTTAGCTTATACGACTGGATGGCTGAACAGTTGAACGTTCTGTTTAGCGGTCTGCTGTCTTCAAATGCGTTGGTTCATGGCAAGTCTAATACACCGCTTGCCGTGGGGTGATTTTGTTACGGTATTCGAAGGTTCACAGCGGGAAGGTTTTGAGCCAGGTGCGGAAGTCGGGGCCTAGCTGGGGGTGTTTGAGGGCGAACTCGACGGTGGCGCGGAGGAAGCCCTGCTTGTCGCCGGCGTCGTGGCGCTTGCCCTCGTAGGAGAAGCCGTAGACCTTCTCGTGCTGGAGGAGGGCTTTGATGGCGTCGGTGAGCTGGAGTTCGCCGCCTGCGCCGGGGGTGATGCTTTCGATCATCTCGAAGATGCGCGGGGTGAGGATGTAACGGCCGATGATGGCGTTCTGGGAGGGTTGGGTGCCGGGTTTGGGCTTTTCGACCATGTCCTTGACGGCGTGGAGACGGGGGTTTCCTGGGTGGGGGGTGCAGTCGAGGCAGCCGTAGTTCTGGATGGCGTCGCCGTGGACGACTTCGGAGCCGAGGATGCTGGATCCGGTCTCGTTGAAGGCTTCGACCATCTGCTTCATGCAGGGAATGGTGGCGTCGACGATGTCGTCGGGGAGCAGGACGCAGAAGGGTTCGTTGCCGACGACCTCTTTGGCCATGAGGACGGCGTGGCCGAGGCCGAGCGGTTCGGGCTGGCGGACGTAGATGATCTTGGCGAGTTTGGAGACGGACTGCGCGATCTCGAGGAGGGCGGTTTTGTTTTTGGCGGCGAGGGAGGCTTCGAGCTCGGGGGAGCGGTCGAAGTGGTCCTCCATGGTGGTCTTGCCGCGGCCGGTGACGATGATGATCTCGGTGCAGCCGGCGGCTACGGCCTCTTCGACGCCGTACTGGATGAGGGGCTTGTCGACGAGGCAGAGCATCTCTTTGGGCGTGGCCTTGGTGGCGGGGAGGAAACGGGTGCCCATTCCGGCGGCTGGGAAGACGGCTTTACGGATTTTCATCGGTGGCATCTTGGGGAGGGTTCCTTGGTGTGAGTCGATTCGAGGTTAAGCGTAGCAAAGTGTGCCGATTTGGGATGTGCAACGTTTGGGGAAGGGTGGTGGGGGTTAGGGTTCGACGATGCGAGAGGCGAGGTCGGGGGCGACGCGGCTGAAAATGCTTATGGTTGTTCGTATAATATCCATTTTGCCTCGAGCCTTGCGAGCGCATGCCATTAGCAAGGCATCGTAAATGATCGCTCCAACCAGCCCGTGTCCGGCAGCAGCTTTCAAGGCATGCATGGATTCTTTCGCGGTCAGAGTGACTAAGCTGAAGGTGGTGCCGACTTCCTCAATAATCTGAAAGGCGATTTCAGGGGGAATGTTGTAGCCCTTGGGGAAATTTGTAAGCGTGGAGTAGGCTTCGGCCATGGTGTGGGCAGCACAGGCCCCGCCGGATCTGCGAAGTCATCCAGTCTCAAGCTGCAGGCTTCGTGGTGAGGATGATTTCGGATGGAAGCAGCGATCAGAATATTCGTGTCGAAGAAGTTCACCGCTTTGGCCTGCGTTATAGAACTTCTCGATTCTTTCTTCGCGGCCTTGCTTAACCCAGTCGACTGCATCGGGCGGAACAGGCCCGGAGTCATAGACCAGCATGCCTCTTTTTCTGTAGAGGCCGCGGGGTTTTGCCTCGTGCTGAAGGACGATCTGATTGCCCTCGATCTTTATGTTGAGTTTGGTGCCGGGGGTAAGGTGCAGCGTGTCGCGTATCTGCTTGGGAACTACGATGCGACCGGCTTTGTCGATCTCGATAGTGGTATCCATAAATGGCATTTTACCATGACAAATACCATTTTTAGAGGACCGGTGAGTCGTCGTGGAGCATGGCTTTGCGGATGATTTTGATGGGGGCTGGGCCCTGGCGCATGAAGTTGTCGTGGAACTGCTGGAGGTTGAAGGCGGCGCCTTGTTTGGCGCGGAGGTCTTCGCGGAGCTTCATGATTTCGAGTTTGCCGAGGGTGTAGTAGAGGTAGGTGGCGTCGGCGGTGCCGCGTTTGGTTTCGACGAGGCCGACGGAGGGGGACTGATAGCCCTCTTTGACGAAGAAGTTGACGGCTTGATCGATGGTCCATTGGCCGGAGGATTCGCCCTGGCCGGTGTGGAGCTTGATGGAGTTGACGAAGCGGGCGTCGCGGAGGAGGGCGTCCTGGATCTGGCCGAGGCGGATGAGTTTGGCTTCGCGTTCGTCTTTGGCGCCGAAGCCGGGCTGGCCGTAGCCCTGGTCGAGCATCATCTGCTCGCAGTAGTGGGCCCAGCCTTCGATGTTGGTGTTGGCTCCGATGAGTTTGCGGACTTTGCTGGGGAACTTGTCTTGCCAGAGGAACTGGATGTAGTGGCCGGGGTAGGCTTCGTGGACGGAGGTGGAGATGATGGTGCCGATGTTGAACTCGGCCATGTGCTCGGCGATGTGTTCCGGGGTCCAGTCTTTTTCAGGCAGCGTTACGTTGAAGTAGGCCTTGGTGGAGTGGGTTTCGAAGGGGCCGGGGGCGTCCATGGAGGCGGAGGTGGTGGCGCGTTCGAAGGGCGGCGTCTCTTCGAGGGTGGGCTGGACTTTGGAGGGGATGGTGATGATGTGATGGGAGTCGATGTAGGCGATGAGGCTGCTGAAGGTGTCTTGAAATGCGCTGAGGAGTTTGTCGGGGGCGGGGTGGATGGTGGCTAGTTCGGCGAGGACCTGGTCGGGGGTTTTGGTGGGGTCGAGGTCGTGGGCGATGCGCTTGAACTCGGCCTGGTTCTTGTGGAGGTCGGCGTAGGCGATCTCGAGGAGGCGGTCGAGGGGGATGTCGACCATCTCGTCGTAGAGGAGCTTCTTGCGGAAGGTGTCGGGGCCGAGGCGGTAGTCGCCGTTGGAGCGGGGGAGGAGATCGGACTTCATCCAGGCGGCGTAGTCCTTGAGGGACTGGATGACGGTGGCGTTGGATTTGGCGAAGGCGGCTTTGGCGGAGGCGTCGTCGGCATCGGCGAAGGCTGAGGGGACGTCGGTCTGGAAGAAGCTGATGAGGCCGTCGATCTGCTCGAGGGCGATTTCGGTGTAGATCTTGGGCGGGTTCTTGAGGTTTTTGCGGGCTTCGGCGAAGACCTGCGGGATTTGCTTTTCGCGGTCGACGACGGCGAAGAGGCGGGTGTTGGCGGGGGCGTAGGGGCGCTCCATGATGACGAAGATGGAGGTGGTGACGCCGGAGGAGTAGGTGTCGGGGTTCTTCTCCCAGGGGCGGATGACTTCGAGGGTGAGGAGCTGGGAGCGGATGCTGTTGAGGAGGATTTCGCGGTCGGCGGCGACGCTGGCGTCGAGGGCGGTGGGGTCGATGGCGGCGATCTTCTTCTCGTAGTCGTGGAGGGCGGCGATTTGTTTCTGGACGGTGGCGGCGGAGTAGTCTTCGAGCTGGGTGTCGTACTGGTGGTAGCCGACGGCGGTGCCGGTGGTGGGGGAGAAGTGGAAGAAGACGTCGGTGAAGTACTGGTCGGAGAGGAAGGCGAAGGTCTGGGGGGCGCCGTCGGACCTGACGCGCTGGGCTGGGGCGAGAGTGGCGGCGGCGAGGATGGCGATGGCGGTCAGGCGTTCGGGTCATCATGGGTCTGGTTCCTCGGGATGGGGTACCCCCTCCCCCGGTTGTTTTGCGCAAATTCTTCAAACGATGGTGGTTAGGTCCGGACCTTGGGTGAATCTGAAGTGGTATGGACTGTTACGTGCGTTGGACGGATGGGGACTTTTTCCGTTGGTGGTGATTATAGCGAGGTCGAGGCTAGGCTGGTAGGGCGTCGAGTAGGGCTCGGGTTTCGGTGAGGACGTCTTCGGATTTGGCGGAGGTCAGGGGCCAGCGGAGGATGCCTTGGGGGGTGAACTGGGCTCCTCGTTTGGTGTTGCGGCTGACCAGGCGCATAGGGTGCCGGGGTCTATTTGCTGGTTGGCGGGCTGAAGTTTCGCCGGAGAGGGGTTCGGCGAATTTCAGGTGGAGCATTTCTACGAAGGTTTTTATGGCGGGTTTTGCGGGTTGATGGCGCTTGAGCATGGTGTGTTGCGGGCCGGTGCTGGTGTTGGCGGTGGGGTTGGGGAGTTCTACCTGGGTGCGTTTGCGGTCGAGCTGGGCTATGCCTAGTTGTTCGCAGCGTAGGCGGAGTTCTCCGGCGGCTAGGAGGTTCAGGACGGATTCGGGTGGTTCGCCGTAGCGGTCCTGTAGTTCGGCGCGGACGTCGGTGAGGTCGGGTTGGGACTGGGCGGCGGCGATGCGTTTGTACATGCGCAGGCGCTGGTTCTCTTCGGGTATGTAACTGGAATCGATACGTACTGAGATGCCGAGGTTGATGGCGGTTCCGGCGTGGGCTGGTTTTTCTTCTTCGCCCTTTATTTTGCGGACGGCTTCTTCGAGCATGGTGGTGTACATCTCGAAGCCGATGGCTTCGATGTGGCCGGACTGTTCGCCGCCGAGCATGTTGCCGGCGCCGCGGAGTTCGAGGTCGAGGGCTGCGATCTTGAAGCCGGCTCCGAGGTCGGAGAACTCTTTGAGGGCGGCGAGGCGGCGGCGGGCGATCTCGGTTAGCTGCTGCTCGGGTGGGATGAGGAGGTAGGCGTAGGCGCGGCGGTTGCTGCGGCCTACTCTTCCGCTTAGCTGATATAGCTCGCTGAGGCCGTGGCGGTCGGCTCGGTTGATGATGATGGTGTTGGCGAGGGGGATGTCGAGGCCGTTTTCGATGATGGAGGTGGCGACGAGGACGTCGTACTCGTGGTTCATGAAGGCGAGCATGACGCGTTCTAGTTCGGCCTCGGGGAGTTGGCCGTGGCCGATGGCGATGCGGGCGGATGGGACCAGCTCGCGGATTTTGCTGGCTAGTTCGTAGATGGTTTCGACGCGGTTGTGGACGAAGTAGGTTTGGCCGCCGCGCTCGAGCTCCATCTCGATGGCGGTGCGGATGAGTTTTTCGTCGAACTTGGCGACGATGGTCTGGATGGCCATGCGGTCTTTGGGCGGGGTTTCGATGACCGACATATCACGTAACCCAATTAGTGACATATGCAGCGTGCGCGGGATGGGCGTGGCGGACATGGAGAGAACGTCGATGTGGGCGCGCATCTGTTTGAGGCGCTCTTTGTGGCGGACGCCGAAGCGCTGCTCTTCGTCGACGACGAGCAGGCCGAGGTCCTGGAACTTGAGGTCTTTTTGCAGGATGGCGTGGGTGCCGATGAGGATGTCGATCTTGCCTTCGGCGGCCTTTTCGAGGATGAGCTTTTTCTCTTTGGCGGTGCGGAAGCGGGAGATCATCTCGACGTTGACGGGGAAGTTGGCGAAGCGGCGCTTGAAGGATTCGAAGTGCTGGAAGGAGAGGACGGTGGTGGGGGTTAGGACGGCTACTTGTTTGGAGTCCTGCACGGCTTTGAAGGCGGCGCGCATGGCGACTTCGGTTTTGCCGTAGCCTACGTCGCCGCAGAGTAGGCGGTCCATGGGCTGGGTGGACTCCATGTCGGTCTTGATGTCGGCGATGGCGGTGATCTGGTCGTCGGTCTCGTTGAAGTCGAAGGCGTCTTCGAACTCGCGCTGCATGTTGGTGTCGGGCGAGAAGGGAGTGCCTTGCGCGGCCTGGCGCTGGGCGTAGAGGATGAGCAGCTCGGCGGTCATGTCGGCCATGGCCTTCTTGACGCGGGCTTTGGTCTTCTGCCAGGACTGCGAGCCGAGGCGGTTGAGCTCGGGGGCGGGGCCGGTGTCGGAGCTGCGGTATTTCTGGATTAGGTCGAGGCGGGTTAGCGGGACGTAGAGTTTGGCTTCGTCGGCGAACTCGAGGATCATGAGCTCGAGTGGGGGCTGGTTGGGCTCGTCGATGACGCGGAGGCCCATGTAGCGGGCGATGCCGTGTTCGACGTGGACTACGTAATCTCCTACGGCTAGGTCACGGAAGTCGGAGATGAAGGCGGCGGCTTTGGATTTGCTGCGGCGCGGCGTGGGGCGGGCGGTGACGTCGGCGTCGTCGGTTAGGTCTTGTGCGCCGAAGAGGATTATTTGTGATGCGGTCGATTTGTTTAGGTCGAGGATCTGGACGCCGGCGGCTATGGTGGTCTTGACGATGACGGGGGTGCGTAGGTCGCCGGCGAGGTAGCTGGACTCGGAGTAGACGGTGGTGCTGCCGGGGGCTTCGTTGCGGGAGCCGAGGCGGTAAGGGATTTGGTACTCCTGGAGGAGTCCGGCGAGGCGTTCTACTTCGCCTTGATTGGGGGCGGTGAGCAGGATGCGGGCGTCCTGCGTCATCAGGACTTTTAGCTGATCGATGAGGGCGGGGATGGAGCCGTGGAAGCGCTGGGTGGGGCGGGTGGCGAAGTCGACTTCGGAGAGGTCGCTGCGGTCGGCGTCGAGGATGTCGACGAGGCCGAGCTGGTCGAGCTCGCAGCCGGTGAATTTGTGGAGGCGGTCGTCGAGGTCCCAGGGGGAGAGGTAGATGTCGCCGGGGCGGACGAGGTTGCCGATGCCGGAGCGGTCGTGGCGCTGCTCGACCTTGTTCCACCAGCGCTCGCCCTGATTCTTGACCATGGAGGGTTCTTCGATGAAGACGCGGGTGGTGGGGCCGAGTAGGTCGAGGAGGGTTTGGGTGGCTCCGGCTACGGGGGCGAAGAACTCCCAGCCGGGGAAGATGGTGGCTTCGCCGGTGCGGGTGGCTACGTGGGTTAGGAGCTCGGTGGGTTCTTCGCCGCCTTCGAGGGTTGCGCCGGCTGTGCCGCTGCGGGTCAGGCGGGCGTTGATGGCGGTGAGGAGCTTCTCGGTGACGGGGGTTTCGGTGAGCGGGAGGAGCAGGGCGTCGTCGAGTGAGGAGCTGGAGCGCTGGGTCTCGGGGTCGAAGCGGCGGATGGACTCGATCTCGTCGCCGAAGAAGTCGATGCGGACGGGGCGGTCTGATTCTGGAGAGTAGGCATCGATGATGCCTCCGCGGATGGTGACCTGGCCGGGCATCTCTACTACGTCTACGCGGGTGTAGCCGACGGAGAGCAGGTGCTCGAGGAGCATGTCGGGGAGGTGCTCTTCGCCTACGCGTAGGTGGAGGGCGAGGCCGCGGTAGAAGTCGCGGGGGAAGAGCTTCATGCAGGCGGCTTCTACGGGGGCGATGATGAGGCGAGCTTGTCCGGTTGCGATTTTCCAGAGGGTGGCGGCGCGGGACTCCTGGATCTCGGGGTGGGGGGATAGGTTCTCGAAGGGGAGGACGTCGTGGGCGGGTAGGCGGAGGACGGATTCGGCGTGGGAGTGCTCCGGTTAGGTCGCAGGCGGCGAGGACGGCGGCGTGGAGGGCTTCGGCGGCCTTGTTGTCGGCGACGATGATGACGCTGGGGTGCTTGCGCGGCGCGGACGAAGAGCGGGAGGTAGAGGGCTCGGGCGGTGAAGGTGAGTCCGGAGACACGTCTGCGCCCCGTGCCGGCGCTGAGATGGCGTCGCACACGCTCGAAGGGTTCGGAGTGCTCCAGGTCCGTGAGGAGCTCGCGGACGAAGGGGAGAATCATTGCTGGGTTAATTGTAGCGGGTGTTGCGTGGTTCGTTTTGGGGGTACCCCCCTCCCCCGTGCATTTTGCGCAAATTCTTCGAACGAAAGACTTTAGGTCCGGACCTCGGTTGGACTTTGATGAAAAAGTCCTATTTTCAAAGAACAATTCGCGCAAAGTATTCGAAAGACGGTACTTGGCGCGTCCCGGGATGCCCGGGCGGGTGGTTTTGTGGTGTTGCTTTTTGGTGTTGCCCCCTGTGTCTATTATATGGGATGTGTCAAGGGATTCTGGCTCTTTGGTGGTGGGTCGGAGGGATGCTTCAACACGGGTTCACAGCGTTCTAATCTCTTAATCTCTGGCGACGCTGCGATCGCGGAAGAATCATCATCTTTGATGAGGTTTGTTCTCGGCGGCGATTAGTAGCACACTAGATGTAGCGGAATTTTATGGGATTCGAAGAGCAGGATCGGGACCTTGTAAAGGCGGAGAAGGAGTTTGAGAGATTACCTGAAAGCAATGGTCTCCACATCTCTGCGCCATTCATCAAGCGGCCTGTAGCTACTTTTCTTCTGTCAGCAGCGATTATTCTTGCGGGCGCTGTGGCATACAAGCTGCTTCCAGTCGCTAATTTACCGCAGGTGGAGTACCCGGTTATTTCCGTGTCAGCGGGATTGCCTGGCGCGGACCCAGAGACGATGGCCTCTTCGGTGGCAACCCCCCTGGAGCGCCAGTTCGCCAAGATTGCCGGCATCAACGAGATGACCTCTTCATCTTCGACTGGTTCCGCTTCGATCACGATGCAGTTTGATTTGAGCCGGGATGTGAATGGGGCGGCACGCGATGTACAGGCAGCTATCAACGCTGCGCAAGCCCAGTTGCCAGCAGACCTGCCGAGCAATCCCACCTACCGGAAGATCAATCCAGCAGACTCACCGATCCTGATTATTGCGCTGACCTCGGATACTATGACGGTTCCGCAACTTTACGATGCATGTGACAGCATCCTGGCACAGAAGATTGCACAGGTGAGCGGGGTAGGGCAGACGGTTTGCGGAGGAAGCGCGAAGCCGGCCGTACGGATCGAGGCCAACCCGGCTCTGCTGGCAAGTACGGGTATCGGGCTGGAGGCGCTGCGAGCAGCCCTGGGTACGGTCAATGTGAACCAGCCTACGGGATATCTGCAGAACGATATAAGACGCAGAAGCATAAGCACGACCGACCAACTATTTGGAGCAGCGGCATATGCTCCGCTGATTATTGCGACGGATCGCGGACCGGTGAGTTCCGCGGCGGCGAGTACGGGTCTGCCGGCCTCAGTCTCGAGTGCAGTCTCGACGAATACACAGACCGAGATCACGAACTCGTCGGCAGGGCAATCCACACCTGCCGCAACGAATACCAGTTCGGCAACTACAGCAGCGAGTTCGCCGACCGGCGCGCCGGGCGAGAGTCACGGCATCGTGCGGCTTCGAGACGTAGCCAGCGTTATCAACAGCGTCGAGGACATCCACACCGGTGGCTTCTTCAACGGGAAGCCCGCGATTCTGGTGATCGTCTTCAAGACGGCAGACGCCAATGTAATCGAGACCGTGGATAAGGTGAAGGCGATGCTTCCGTTGCTGGATGCCTCGATACCGCCTGCTGTGCAAGTGCATGTGGCGCTGGATCGAACGGTAACGATTCGTGCTTCAGTGAGAGATGTGACGCGTACGATGGTCATCTCGATCGTGCTGGTTATCCTGGTGGTTTTCGTGTTCCTGAGGGAGGTGCGGTCGACGCTGATCCCGAGCGTGTCCGTGCCATTGAGCTTGCTGGGCACGTTTGGTGTCATGTACCTGCTGGGGTACACGCTGGACAATCTGAGCCTGATGGCGTTGACGATCTCGACGGGCTTTGTAGTTGACGACGCGATCGTAGTAATCGAGAACATCAGCCGGCATCTGGAGAGCGGCAGGACGCCGTACGAAGCGGCGATGGTGGGTTCGAAGGAGATCGGCTTCACTGTGGTTTCGATGAGCACCTCGCTGATCGCGGTGTTTATCCCTATCCTGCTGATGGGCGGAATTGTGGGACGACTGTTCCGCGAGTTCGCGGTGACACTGTCGACTGCAATCGTGATGTCGCTGGTTGTCTCGCTAACGACAACGCCGATGTTGAGCGCGAAGTTTTTAGAGTCTCACGAGAAGCGGAAGCACGGCCGGATCTACCGGGCAGGAGAGCGGGCGCTGGCGTGGCTGGCAAAGGAGTACGCCAGAGGACTGCAATGGGTACTGCAGCATCAGTGGCTAATGCTGACTGTGCTTATCATGACGGTCGCGCTGAATGTATATCTCTTCATCCTGGTACCAAAAGGGTTCTTTCCGCAGCAGGACACTGGACGCATCGGCGGACAGATTCGCGGACAGCAGGATGTTTCGTTTGATGCCCTAAAGCCCAAGATTCGGCAGATCGCAGCAATTGTGCAACAAGACCCGGGGGTCGAGAATGTTATGTCATTCGCGGGCGGCGGGGGGAGCGTCAGTAACGGCAATATGTTTGTTTCATTGAAGCCGGACGCGGAGCGAGAGAAGGCGGGCGATAGCGCTGAGGTGATCATCGACCGGTTGCGCGGGAAGACGAATAATATCCCGGGTGTGCAGCTCTATTTGCAGGCCTACCAGGACGTAAGGATCGGCGGCCGCAGTTCGGCGACACAGTATCAGTATTCATTGACGTCGGACAGTCTGAAGGAGCTGAATGAGTGGTCTCCGAAGCTAATGGATGCGATGCAGAAGCTGCCACAGCTGAAGGACGTCGCTACGGACTTACAGGAGCACGGCCTGCGGGAGCAGCTGGTGATCGACCGGGATACGGCGAGCCGACTGGGAGTGTCTCCGCTGGCTATCGACTCGACGCTCTCCGATGCGTTCGGGCAGAAGCAGGTCTCCACGACTTATATGCCGCTGAACCAGTATCACGTGGTGATGGAGGTCGCGCCGCAGTACCAGCGGGACCCGGACGCGCTGAAGAACATCTACGTGAAGAGCACGACGGGAACAATGGTGCCGTTGACGGCTCTAACGCACTTTGAGGAGCAGCGCATTCCTCTGACGGTCAACCACCAATCCCAAATGCCAGCTACGACACTGAGTTTCAATCTGACAGCTGGGGCTTCGCTGAGCGAGGCGACAGCGGCCATCGAACAAGCGCGGATCGACATCGGGATGCCTTCGACGATTCATGGCGGGTTCCAGGGGACAGCGCAGGCGTTCCAGGCGTCGCTTGCGAGCGAACCGTGGCTGATTTTGCTGTCGGTGTTTGCGGTGTATATCGTGCTCGGGATGCTTTATGAGAGCTTTATCCATCCACTCACGATCCTGTCGACACTGCCATCGGCTGGAGTGGGAGCGATTGTGGCGCTCCTGCTGTTCAAGGTGGATTTGAGCGTGATCGCAATGATCGGGATCATCCTGCTGATCGGCATTGTGATCAAGAATGCGATTATGATGATCGACTTTGCTCTGGTGGCGGAGCGAGAGCAGGGGATGGCTCCTGTAGACGCGATTTTTCAGGCCTGCATGCTGCGGTTCCGGCCCATCCTCATGACTTCAATGGCGGCCATACTTGGCGGTATACCGCTGGCGCTGGGGACGGGTACCGGAAGTGAACTGCGGCGGCCGTTGGGCATCTCGATTGTGGGAGGCCTTCTGGTGTCGCAGTGTCTGACGCTGTTTACGACTCCGGTGGTGTATCTGATGTTTGACCGGCTCCGGGGATGGTTCGCGTCGATGAAGAGTTCTAAGCATGTTGCGACGGGGTCTCATCAGGTCGTCGCGGGAGATTGAGCGCAAGTCTGTTATGTAGGCGCTGGAACCGTTTGGTGATGGAGGAGTAATATCTGGACGCGCAGGAACGAGATGTTTGCGTGGCTGCCCGATCTCGATCGCTTGTAATTCTTCGGACAGCGTCTGGTTTGCTGGAGGAAGAGCATGAATCAATTGCGGAAGCTGGGACTTTTTGCGCTAGTTACGGTGGCTGGGCTCCCGATGTTGACGGGATGCGCGCGGCATAGCAAGAGCGAGCACTATTACCTGGTTGCGGCGAATACGGGGGTGCCGTACTGGAAGACGGCTGCGGACGGGTTTGATAAGGCCGCGACAGAGTATGGCGTCACGGCGGAGGTGCGAGGGCCGAAGGGATTCGATCCGCAGGCCGAGGTGGAGGAGTTCAAGTCAGTGGTGGCGTTGAAGCCGGCAGGGATATTGGTGTCGGTGGCGAACTCGCAGTTGATGATGCCGGAGATTAATGCGGCGATTGATGCGGGGATACCGGTGATTACGATGGATTCGGATTCGCCGGAGAGCAAGCGGCTGTACTTTATCGGGACGAACAATCTGGAGGCGGGGCACCTGGGGGGACAGCGGGTGGCGGCGCGGTTGAACGGCAAGGGGAACGTGGTGTTCATCACCAATCCGGGACAGCCTAATCTGGATGAGCGGCTGAAGGGGTACAAGGAGATATTCGATGCGTACCCGGGGATCAAGGTGGTGGATGTGTTCGATATGCACGGAGACTCGGGTGCGGCGATGGATAAGACTAACGAGTATCTTGCGCGAACGGGAGTGGACAAGGTGGATGCAATTGTGTGCCTGGAGTCGACTTCGGCGAAGGATGTCGGTGAGGTGTTCAAGCGGAAGAACGCGAAGGACCGACTGCTGATCGGGATGGACCTGGCGGTGGGAACGCTGCTGCTGGTGCAGGACGGGACTATCGATTCGACGATTGCGCAGAAGCCTTACACGATGGGCCTGATCGGACTGAAGGCGCTCGATCAGATTCATCACTCGCCGATGAAGAAGTTCACGGGAGATTATGGGTTGGATCCGTTCTCTCCGTTCCCGGCGTTTATTGATACGGGGGTTTCGCTGGTGGATAAGAGCAATGTTGATGCGATGTTGGCGAAGACGCGGGCTGTTGAGTTGGAGTAGTTAGCGGGAGAGGCGTAGTAGGACTGCTCCGTGGCGGGGGATGGTGAACTTGTGGTCATCGGTGATGGGGCCGAGGTCTTTAGCGGCCCATAGGTCGCGGGCTTTGGGGGAGCCTTTGATGCCGGCCTCTTTGAGGTGGAGGGAGATGCCGCGGAGTTCGGAGGCGGACTCGCCGAAGTTGAAGATGGCGAGGGCGGTGGCGCCATCCTTTTCGCCATTGGCTCCGCGGAGGGGTTTGGACCAGATCTCGATGGGGCCTTCGGCGTAGATGCGGTCGCCTTGTTTGCCGAGGGAGTCCTGATCGATGGCGATGACTTCGCGGTTGGTGAGGATTGCGGTGACGTCGGGGGTGAGGGCGGTTAGGTTGTTGCCGGCGAGGAGAGGTGCGGCGAGCATGGCCCATAGGGTCATGTGGGTGACGTTCTCGTCGTGGGTGAGTTTGCCGTTGCCTACTTCGAGCATGTCGGGGTCGTTCCAGTGGCCGGGGGCGGCGAATTTGGAGAGGCCGGCCTGGGAGCGGCCGAGGAGGCTCATGCGGTCGAAGGTGGCGTTGATGTCTCCGGTGGTGCGCCAGAGGTTGGCGCCGACGGATGGGCCCCAGTCCCAGACGCCGTCCCAGCCATACTGGCAGAGGCTGTAGACCATGGGGCGGCCGGTCTTGAGGATGGCCTGGTGCATGAGCTCGTAGGCGTCGCGCATCATCTTGTTCTGCTTGACGGGGTCGTCGGGGGCTGCGTTGCGCATGTTGCCGCGGAAGGAGCAGAGGTCGTACTTGAGGTAGTCGATGCCCCAGGCGGCGTAGGTGTCGGCGTCCTGCTGCTCGTGGCCGTAGCTGCCTTCGAACTGGGCGCAGGTCTTGGGGCCGGGTGAGGAGTAGATGCCGAGCTTGAGGCCTTTGGAGTGGACGTAGTCGGCGAGGGCCTTCATGTCGGGGAATTTGGCGTTGCTGTGGATGATGCCGGCGGCGTCGCGGTCGCCCTCCCAGGTGTCGTCGATGTTGACGTAGATGTATCCGGCGTCGCGCATGCCGGTGGAGACGAGTAGGTCGGCGGTGTCGCGGATGTCCTTGTCGGTGACCTTGCCGGCGAAGAAGTTCCAGCTGTTCCAGCCCATGGGGGGTGTGGCGGCGGTGGGTTTGGTCTGGGCGGGGGAGATTACGGGGAGTAGTGCGAGAGCTAGCGTGAGCGCGGTTGCTCGGGTGAGGCGCATGCTGGATGGGTCCTTTCGTGCTGCTGGATATGGTACTCCCACTCCCCCTTGTTTTGCGCAAAGTGTTCGAAGTAGATACTTTAGGTCCGGACTTCGTGTGGACTTCGGCGAAAAAGTCTTGTTTTCAAAGAACATGCTGCGCAAAGTATTCGAAAAGCAGGACTTGGCGCGCTCGGGCTGGCCCGGGCGGGGTGGTTTGGTGATGCTGGTTTGGTGTTGCCCCCTGTGTCTATTATATGGGGCGTGTCAAGAGATTCTGGGGATTCTGGCTCTGGCGGAGGGTCGGTTTCCTGGCGCGCGCGGCTGGGCCTGACGGTGAGGAGACCCTCTTCCACGGCGCCATGGCCGCCATCGGTTGAGAGTCTGCCTACTGGGGGAACTGCTGCCTTTCGCCGGGCTTGAGGGGGGCGAGGACGACTTCGTCGAGGGTTACGTCGTGATTCTCTACGATGACGGCCTGTTCGGCCATCTGGTATTGGGGTGGTGGTTGGAACGGTACCTTGGGGTCGCTCATGTCGGCCATGTCGGTGGCGTTGATCTGCAGGGTGTAGGTGCCTGAGGGAAGGTAGGCGACCTCAAAGGAGCCGTCGGGTTCGAGCATGGACATGCGGTCGAGGAGCTTTCCGTTTTCCTTGATGCGAATCATGGCCTGGCTGGGGACGTGGTGGTCTTCGCCGGCGAGGACCCTGCCCTTCACGGTGTGGAGTCCGCTTGGATCGAGCTTGAGATCGGCGTCAGTGATCTCTTCGTCTCCTCGGATTTCAAAGACTCGGGCGTCGGTGCGGCGAAAGACTCCGGGGGCGTAGACGGTTGCGAGATTGGGGTAGATCCTGTTTGGGGATAAGCCGCCAAAGCCGGTGCCGTCACTCATTGAGACACTTGTGGGGGCTGCTTGCGCGAGGAGAGGTATGTCGACGATGTATTTGCCGGGGGACAGGCCAAAGATGCGGTATCGACCCTGGTCGTCGGTTTTAGTGAGGTCACGAGCCTGTGTGCTGGCGATGAACTGCCACATGGCCTGGAGGAGGGGCGAGGATCGACGCATCGAAGTTTGATCGAAGGTGGGCAGGACGGGCGGCTGCCATGAGACCTGAATGCCGGTTGCGGGGCTGCCGTCGGAGTACAGGACGCGTCCGGTGATGACGGCGCCGCGATGGAGGGTGAGGTTGAGGGTCGCGGTCTGGCCTTCTGAGACGTGAACGGTGGGGAACGAGGCGATGATGGGTTTGAGCTGTTCATCGCTGGGGTTGGTGGCGGGATCGATGCCGGGCCCCACGAAGCCGGGCATCAGGGCGGCGGCGAGATAGTCACCGGCGGGGATGCCTTCGAGATGGAAGCGGCCCTCCATGTCGGAGATTCCGGTGACCGTGCTGACGTGGGGCTTGGGCTTCTCTTGTGTGGACCGGTCTTGTGCCGACGGATCTTGTGTGGCTGCGGGTGTGTCGGTTGGTTTTGGGACGAGGCGGATTTCGGCGAAGCGTGCAGGCAGACGGGTGTCGTCGAAGGTCGCGGAACCGGCGACCGCGCCAGTGTTGGTGAGGGGTTTGGGCTCCGGCTGTTGCGGGTGGGCCGAGGTTGTGAAGAGCAGATACAGCGCGATGACTGAGTAGCGAAATAACTGGCTGACCATAGATGGTTTGTCGTGGCGGGCTGCGGAAGACATCTTACACCCGGCGTCACCAGAGACTCTTGCACTCCGCCTTTGGCTAACGGTATTTGCGGAAACAGGTTACAATTTCGACCCAAGTAGTAAACGGTGAAAGACCCGACCCTTCGATTTCCTTCTCTGCTACCTTCTCTGCCAGCACTTTGTAAGTTGTTGCGCGTTCGTCGACAGGGAATATATAGGTTCAGACCACTGCGTTAATTTGTGGATTCCGGCCAACATTGGCGTTGCAACCAGTGCAGCCTAAGCCGAACCAGCCATGGGGCTGGCGTGGCTGTGTCGATCATGCGGGCCATCTTTCCATTGGAGCAAGATAAATGCCCAGCACAATCAACCAGGATTGCCTCCATCAGGATCGCCGGCGCTTTCTGGGAACTGCAGCCCTGGCTGTTGCCGCCGCTCAACTTGGCGTAACGAGGTTTGCGAGAGCACAGTCCGCCGCGGGAGTGCGATTGCCGGTAGAAGGCGGGTTCCCGTCTCTTGGCGGCGCGACCGAGTGGGTCAACTCGCGGCCATTGACGCCTGCCGGTCTTCGCGGCAAGGTCGTTCTTATCGACTTCTGGACTTACACCTGCGTCAATTGGCGACGCACGCTCCCCTATGTGCGGGCGTGGGCCGAGAGATATGCGGATCGCGGATTGGTGGTGATCGGCGTGCACACTCCGGAGTTCTCGTTTGAGCACAATATCGAGAACGTTCGGTGGGCTGCGAAGGACATGAAGATCAGTTATCCCATTGTGGTGGACAGCGACTACGCGATATGGCGTGCCTTCAATAACGAGTATTGGCCTGCCCTATATTTCATCGACGCGAAGGGGCAGATTCGCCATCATCAATTTGGCGAAGGCGAATACGAACAGTCGGAGAGGGTGATTCAACAATTGTTGTCTGAGGCTTCGGGCAAGACCGTCGGCTCTGAATTGGTTTCGGTCGTCGCAAGTGGTGCTGAGGTTGCGGCCGATTGGGAACGTTGAGGACTCCGGAGACATATGTGGGCTATGAGCAGACGGAGAACTTTGCGTCTCCCGGTGGCGCGGTGCGGAACAAGGCTCACGTCTATGCTCTGCCGGCCGGGTTGAGCCTGAACCATTGGGCTCTTGAGGGCGATTGGACGGTGGGGAAAGAGGCGCTTGCGCTGAACCAGCTCAACGGGCGAATCACGTATCAGTTTCATGCGCGCGATCTCAATCTTGTGATGGGGCCAGCGAAACGAGGAGCGTCCATACGGTATCGCGTGCTTATCGACGGACAACCGCCGGGCGGTGCTCATGGAGTTGATGTCGACAGCCAGGGCAACGGCGTCGTCGTCGAACAACGGCTATACCAGCTCATCCGACACCCTGACCCGATCGTGGATCGCCAGTTCGAGATCGGATTTCTCGATTCGGGCGTGGAGGCTTATGACTTTACGTTCGGCTGAACCATAGAGAGCGCATTTAAGTTCCAGAGGAGATTTATCTATGAAGAACGCAGAAGTAGAAACGGAATCTCACGCCGTCGCTTCACAATGACCGGCTCTCAACAGGCGCGGCGCTGCTCGCACCGCGCGAGTATCTTCGCAGAAGGACAATCAGGTTTCATCCAGCAAAACAGGTTCAGTGCCGGCGACGAAGCCGGGGACGAACACGTCGTTCGGTCCGCTGAAGCAGATCGATGCCGGACTTCTGAATGTCGGGTACGCCGAAGCCGGTCCCGCGGATGGCCCGCCGGTAATCCTTCTGCACGGCTGGCCCTACGATATTTACAGCTTTGTCGATGTCGCCCCTTTGTTGGCGTCGAAGGGCTACAGGGTGATCGTCCCGTATCTGCGCGGCTATGGCACCACCAGCTTTCTCTCCAGCGCAACCATGCGCAACGCCCAGCAGTCGGCCGTTGGCCTCGACATCATCGCTCTCATGGATGCGCTCAAGATTCAGAAAGCCATCGTCGGCGGCTTTGACTGGGGCGCGCGCACGGCGGACGTCATGGCAGTACTATGGCCGGAACGCTGCAAGGCAATCGTTTCCGTCAGCGGCTATCTGATTAGCAGCCCTGCGGGCAACCAGACACCGTTGCCGCCCCAGGCTGCATTCGCATTTTGGTACCAGTACTATTTCGCCACTGAAGTCGGCAAGGCCGGCTATGCGAAATACCTCGACGAGTTCAATAAGTTCATCTGGCACCAGGCTTCGCCGAAGTGGAATTTCGACGATGCCACGTACAACCGCACAGCAGCTTCCTTCAACAACCCGGACCATGTTGACATCGTGATGCACGATTATCGCTGGCGGCTCGGCCTGGCGGATGGTGAGCGGAAATATGACGACCTCGAAAAGCGGCTGGCCGCGCTTCCTGTCGTCACCGTGCCGGCCATCACCATGGAAGGCGACTCCAACGGGGCAGCCCACCCGCCCAGCACAGCCTATCGCAACAAGTTCTCCGGCAAGTATGACTACCGGCTCATCACCGGCGGCGTCGGCCACAATATTCCGCAGGAAGCCCCGCAGGCCTTTGCCGAGGCGATCGTCGAAGTCGACGGTTATTGATCGGCGTTGGACACCGAAGTCCTGCGGACTTACTGTAACGGTCCGCAGGGCGCTTGTCAATTCCTGTCGGGCTCTCTACAATTCAGCACCGGTTCTCTAAACATCCGCGCGGCAATCTCCTCCGTTCCTCTTCCTCGCCGGCGCGCCAATCAATCTCACGCACGATCTCACTGGGCCCTGCACCTCTGGAGGAATTTCATGCTTTGGAATCGTCAGGTTAATCTTTGCAGCCGCCGCGCTTTGCGGTCTGCCGTTTCATTCGCTGTTGTAACCCTGGCTGCATGCGGCGTTGCTTCTGCGGCTACTCTCTGCGTCATCCCAGGTGGTGGATTTGGATGCAAGTCCACCATCAGCGCTGCAGTTGCGGCTGCTTCGAGCGGCGACGTTATTGAGGTCGCGCAGGGCACCTATAACGAGCAAGTGACTATTACGAAGACGCTCTCGCTGGTGGCGGTGCCTTTTGCGCAGCCGGTGATTAATGCGCTGGGCCACTCGAATGGGATCTTCATCAACGGCATGGCTACGGCGCCGCTGCCGGGCGTGTCGAGCGTTATCGTGCAGGGCTTCAAGGTCGAGAATGCGAACTATGAAGGCATCCTGGTGGCGAATGCTTCGGATGTTATTTTGCTCGATAATCATGTGCTGAATAACAACAAGAAGCTGGAGCCCTCTGCGGGTCTGTGTCCGGGCATCGCAGGTTTCGAGACGAACGAGGCTATGGATTGTGGCGAGGGGATTCACCTGATGGCTACGGATCATGCGCAGGTGCTGCGCAATCTTGTGGAGAATAATTCGGGCGGCATTCTGATAACGTCCGAGACTGGGCCCAGCACGAGCAATCTGATTAAGGGCAACGACGTTCACGACAATCCGTTTGCCTGCGGGATTACGATGGCTGGGCATCCTGCTGCGAATGCGGCGGGGCCGATTGCTGGGCTGCCCTATCCGATCTCGCATAACGTGATCTCGCATAACCAGTCGCATCACAATGGGCTCGGGCTGCCGGGTGCGGGCGCGGGTGTTGGGATCTTTGCGCCATTCCCGGGGACGAGCAATACCGCGAATGTTGTCGTCGGGAATGATCTTTATAACAACGGGTTGCCGGGCGTCACGATGCATAACCATGCGTCTGCACCGCCGCCGGCTCCGGGGATCAGCCTGAATGACAATGTGATTATCGGCAACCATATCCACGGGAACGCGGCGGATACGGAGGATGCTGCGACGTCCGGGCCTACGGGGATCAATATCTATTCGACTGCTCCAGTGACCGGCATCATGATCGAGCAGAATGATTTCAATGATGAGTCGATCAACGTTGCGTTCAATGTTCCGGGAGGTAATTTGGACGTGCATTTCAATGACTTCAACAGCAATAACATTGGGGTCGATAATCTTGGGGCGGGGACGATCAGTGCTACTGAGAATTGGTGGAACTGCATTTCCGGGCCGGGTTCGCATTGCAGCAAGGCGGTGGGGAGTGGGGTTAGTACTACTCCCTGGCTGTTGTTGCCGTTTACCGTCAATCTTGATGGGTACTAGGAGTGGATCGGGGTTGGGGGTAGTTATTCCCTCGACCCCGTTTTCTTTGTGCGTTCCGATGGGCAAACGACGGACGCAGAGATCGCGGAGGTGCGCGGAGATCGCAGAGAAAGCATGTGCGGCTCGGCTAGAGTGTCTTGAGGAAGGCGATGAGAGCTTTGCGGTCTTCGGGGGAGAGGTCGAGGCCTTTTTCGTGGCCTTCGATGGGGCCGGGGGCTAGGTGGAAGCCCTTGGGGACGTAGTCGTCGTTGAGGCGGGATGGTGGCTTGAAGGCGAGGGGTGATTGATGCGCACTTTCACCGAGGTTTTAGTAAGTGAGTCTGTTGTGCTGGGAATTACTTTTTGGGGGCGTAGGGTCCGGCTGTGGGTTTGCCTTGAGTGTCCTTCAGGGGGCCGAGTTCGTCGCCGACGCCGCGGCCGATTGCGACGATCTCACTTGCGCTCTGGAAGCAGGTGAAGTCGGGGCGGTCGCGCCAGGCGAATGGGCCGCAGAGGCGCTTGCCTGCGCCAAGCGCGGCGTCGTGCACGATATTGATCAGGCGCTCGTAGTCGGGTGAGCCCATCTTGTAGCCGGAAAAGTTTGCGAGGTCTCCGCTGGCGGCGAAGATGGCGGTGACGCCGGGAATCGCGGCGATTGCGCGTGCGTCTTTCACGCCTTCGAGGGTCTCGATCATTTCGATGAGGACGACGTTCTTGTTGATGGTGTTGCGATAGCCGCCGGGGACGTTGCCCCAGACCTCGGGATCGAATGCCTGGCCGCCTCCGAGGCTGCGCTTGCCGAGCGGTGGATACATGGTCCAGTCGCGCGCGGTCGTGCCTTCTTCGACGGAGCGGACGGTTGGAATTACGATGACGAGCGCGCCGAGGTCCATGGCGTGCTGGATTTCTCGCTCGTCGGTGTAGGCGACGCGGACGCCGGGGACGGCTTTGGCGTGCGGGCAGGCCTTCCACATGCGGCCGACGGCGTCCCAATCGCGGGCGTTATGCTGCATCTCGGTCCAGATGAAGTCGTAGCCGGCGTTGGCCATGGCGCAGTAGGTCTCGGGGGTGTCGGTCGAGAAGACTGTGCCTCCGGTGACCTTTTCACCCTTCATCATCTTGATCATGACGGGATTCCAGATGGGAGTGTCGGGTGGGACATCATATGCCGGGCCGTACTTCCATTTCGCGGGATCGAATGCGCCTTGATTGATGGCGCCTGCAGGTGCTGTGTTGATGGCACCGGAGTCCTTGCCGGCGGGGGCGGCGAGAGGGAACTGCGTTTTGCCGGCGTCGGCGTTGTTCGCGTAAGGATCGGCGCTGGGTGCGGGGGCCTGGCTATGGGCCTGCGAGATTGTGAAGGTGAGCAGTGCGGTGAGCGCTGCCGCTCGAAACCGATCCATGCGAACTCCTTTCGCTGCGAGATGACGATACACGAAGGGGTCGGGGGTATAAACAGGGAAAGCGACAGAAGCCGGGAACCCTGCGCAATTAGACTCCGAGGGGAGTGGAATGGGCTTGGTAGAATCGAGTTGATTATGTCGACTGCTACTTCACTTTCGCCTGAGGTTCTTGCCAAGTACCAGCCTGTGATTGGGCTGGAGGTTCATGTTCAGTTGTTGACGGCGTCGAAGGCTTTTTGCGGGTGCATCAATCAGTATGGCGGGGAGCCGAATACGCATTGCTGTCCGACTTGCCTGGGGTTGCCGGGGGCGTTGCCGGTTTTGAATCGCAGGGCGGTGGAGTTTGCGGTGCTGGCGGCTAAGGCGATTCATTGCGAGATTCGGGAGACGAGTATCTTTTCGCGGAAGAACTATTTTTATCCGGACTCGCCGAAGGGGTATCAGATTTCGCAGTTCGATAAGCCGATTGCGGAGCATGGGTGGATTGAGGTTCCTGCGTTTGATGCGAGTGGCGTCGGCGGTGACGAAGCGGATTGGTGTGACTCGTCTGCATATGGAAGAGGATGCGGGGAAGAGTATTCATGATGGGTTTGCGGATTCGGTTTCGAAGAGCTATATCGATCTGAATCGATGTGGGACTCCGCTGGTGGAGATTGTGAGTGAGCCTGATCTGCGGACGGCGGATGAGGTGTTCGAGTACCTGACGCGGTTGAAGGAGATTCTGCTTTATACGGGTGTGAGCGACTGCAATATGGAAGAGGGCAGCCTGCGGTGTGACGCGAATGTGAGCGTGATGCTGAAGGGGGCGAAGGAGTTTGGGACGAAGGCGGAGGTGAAGAATGTTAATAGCTTCCGGTACATTCGGTCGGCGGTGGAGTACGAGATTGAGCGGCAGATTGGCGTGATTGAAGATGGTGGGCGGGTGGTGCAGGAGTCGCGGCTTTGGAACTCTGCGGAGGGGCGGACTTACTCGATGCGGAGTAAGGAGCAGGCGCATGACTACCGGTATTTTCCGGAGCCGGATCTGCCGCCGCTGGTGGTGGGCGCGGAGTGGCAGGCGGAGATTGAGAAGATGATGCCGGAGCTGCCGGAGGCTCGGCGGGCGCGGATGATTGCGGAGTATGAGATTTCGGCGCAGGATGCGGCGACGCTGACGGCTACTCGGGAGTTTGCGGATAGGTTTGAGGCGGCGGCGAAGAAGGCTAAGTCGCCGCGGCGGGTTGCTTCGGTGTTGCTGAGCGAGATTACGATGCGGCTGCGGGCGGCGGGGCTGGAGCAGGAGCAGTCGCCGGTGAGTATGGCGGGGATTGTGATGGCGGCGGATTTGGCGGAGTCGGGTGAGATCTCGAGCAAGATGCTGAAGCAGCTGCTGGATATTTCGTTTGAGAAGAACGAGGATTTTCCGGTCGGTGTATGAGCGGGAGAAGCCGCAGCAGATATCGGATACGGGCGCGATTGAGGGGATGATCGATGAGGTGATTGCGGCGAATCCGAAGCAGGTGGAGCAGTATCGCGGCGGGAAGAAGACGGTGGCGGCGTTCTTCGTGGGACAGGTGATGAAGGTGTCGAAGGGGCAGGCGAACCCGGCGGTGCTGAATGAACTGGTGACGAAGAAGCTGGATGCTCTGGGGCCGTTGGGGTAAGAATGCATCTGCTTCGATGCAACGTTGTGGCGCTCATTTACTTCTTATGAGCGGAGGCAAAACCACATGGCTACGAAGAAGGCTGCTAAAAAATCGACTAGTAAGAAGGCTCCGGCGAAGAAGGCTGCTAAGAAGAGTGCAAGGAAGTACAGTCCATCCGCGGGTAAGGATGTTGAGCGCGAGATGAAGGCGATGAAACAGGGCAAGCTGAAGAGTGGGCGCAGCGGTAAGACGGTGACCAGCCGGAAGCAGGCTATTGCGATCGGGCTTTCGGAGGCTCGTAAGGAAGGGAAGAAGGTTCCGGATAATCCTAATAAGTAGCTGGGAGGGTTGGTCCTCACCTTGGGCTTTCTTGGTTGGGCAAGGAAGGCGGTTCGCGCCTTCGCGCGAATGCCCACATCTCAAAATCGAGATATGGGGCACCCGGTTTTGTGGGTTGACTGAACTTCACAGGCCTTCCTTTTGGCCGTTCTCGGGCTATTTTGCAGTTGGGGCTAGGTCGTTGGCTAGGGGGATTTTGAGGGCCTTGATGCCGGTGACTACGGAGGCTGCGTTTAGCTGGGCTCCGGCTTTGCGGCTGTGCTGGTTGTCGTTGAAGAGGGGCTTGGTGGCTGTCCTGGCCGAGGGCGTCGTACTTGTCGGCGGAGATGGTGTTGAGGTCGATGAAGAGGGTGTTGGTTTGTTTGGCGGCTTCCTGGGCCCATGCTGCGTAGCCGTCGAAGCCGCGCTTGATCTTGCCGTCGATCCAGGTGTTGCGGGGTGGGGGCGAGCAGATGATCATGGTGGCGCCTTTGCTCTTTACGTCTTTGACGTATTGGCGCAGGTACCAGCCGTAGGTGTGGATGGTCTCGGGCTGGTGGGTGACGGGGGATTCGATTTCTTTGGTCTCGTCGCCGTTGCCGGGGAGGGTGGTGCGGTCGGGGTAGTTGGCGGAGTTGGCGGCGTCGTTGTGGCCGAAGTGCATGATGACCCAGTCGCCGGGTTGGAGTTGGGCGAGGACTTTGGCCCATGCGCCTTCTTCGATGTAGCCGCGGCTGCTGCGGCCGCCGAGAGCATCGTTGTAGACGTGGATCTTGGTTGCGTCGAACATGGGGATGATCTCGTAGCCCCAGCCCCAGGGGCCGGTGTCACCGTTGCCGGTTCCGGTGCGGATGATGGAGTCGCCGACAAGGAAGAGTGCGGGGTGCTGGGTGGTGGGCTGGATGGGCTGAGCCTGCGGGGATTCGGGGACTGCCGGCGCTTGCGCGATTGAGAGAGGCACAAGTGTTAGCGCGCTGAGAGCGGCGGCGAGAAGGGGTATGCGGAGTGCGCTGGTCTTCATGGGTGAGGATTCCTCGAGGTGTTGCTGGGCCTATTTGGTTAGACCAATAGAGTCTTGCGTCGGGTGATTTCGATTGCGCGGATAAGAGTAACTGAAAGCGGATATGAGCTGCCAATGGGAATTTATGTGGGCGGTGGCTTGATAGTCTGCATCGGAAAGATTAGCAGTAATTACTGCGGATTCTATGGAATATGGGATGAGTGGCGAGGCCAAGTCGGCGTCTCCAGATGTATTGACAGAGCCGTATCGCCCACCTATAGTTTTGACGATCAAGTGACCAGACCAATTTGCGTTGTCTGAAGATTTCCGTAGCTTCAGGAAACCTTCAGAGGGCTGGGTCTGGCAAATCTCTGTAAGGACATTTCGATGAAGACGCTTCGGCTCTCCGCTGCTCTGACAATTGCTTTGACGACTTTGACGATGGGCCGGGCGAGTGCGCAGGACAATCTGCGGCTGGCTCCGTACAACGGGTATACGGGGGTGACGTTCGATACGACGAAGTATCCGTACGACTATCTGGTGGACAGCAGCTTGTCGCAGGATGATCCGGCGGGTAAGAAGTTCAAGACGCTGCAGGCGGCTTATGCGGCGGCTCCGGCGGGGACGGCGGAGAAGCCGACTGTGATTGGGATCAAGCCGGATGTTTATCTGATGCATGTGGGGGAGTCGGCTCCGTCGAGCCTGGAGATTACGAAGAACTACATTACGCTGCTTGGGCTGACGGATGACCGGCGCAAGGTGGTGATTGCGGACAATCGCGGCAACAAGGAAGGCGCGACGAATAACGGTTATGTGCTGGATGTGAATGCGAACGGGTTCTCGGCGATCAATCTGTCGGTGGTGAACTACGCGAATATGGACTATGAGTATCCGGGTGATGCGTCGAAGAATTTGAAGAAGCGCTCGGACGTGATTACGCAGGCTGTGGCGATGAATGTGCGCGGGGATAAGCACTACTACTCGCATGTGGCGTTTCTGAGCAGGCTGGATACGATGTTTATCCAGACGACGCGGTCGTACTTTACGAATGCTTATGTGGAGGGGACGGACGACTTTCTGGGTGGCGGGCAGGTGAGCGTGTTTCAGGACTCGGAGATTTACTTTCCGACGGGCAATGGGGTGATGTCGGCTTCGGGGATTACGTTTATCAATACGGTGTTTCGCGCGGAGCGGGGGCTGGAGTTTCATAAGGGATTTCGGAATCCGGATACGCTGATTGATTGCGTGATGCCGGTGAATACGCCGGCTTCTCCGGTGGCGTGGATGGTGTGGAAGACGCCGCTGCCGGCCAGAATGTTTTTGCGCTGACGTATCACACGAAGGATGCGAAGGGGAATCCTGCGGTGTTCTATGACAGCATCGTGGGGCCGCATACGTTTACGCTGTCGCGGGAGTTGAGCGCTGAGGAGGTGAAGGCGTTCAATCCGTGGAATTTGCTGCGGGCTACTCCGAATGGGCCGGTGGATGATTGGGATCCGGCGGGGGTGAAGGCTAAGTATGCGAATGAGGGTAGCGAAGTGTTTCGGATGGCGCTGACTGGCGGCCGGCGCAGAGGGCGATAACGGCGCGGGGCCGTTTACTAGTCCGACGGTTTCGCCGACGGTGCGGACGGGTGGGGCTGGGGTGAAGATTGGGGCTACGGTTTCGCCGGCTCGGGCTAAGGATGGCGTGATTACGTGGTCGAGCGCGTCGCCGATGGTGCAGTTGAGTGCGACTACGGGGAACAACGTCGTGGTGACGGCGAACAATACGACCGGCCGGCCGGAGTGGGTTCCGGTGCGGGCTACGGCTGCGAATGGGTTCTACGTGGTGGCATGGGTGTATGCGGAGCCGAAGTATATCGATCCTCCGGCGTTCAGCAGCAAGCCTGTGGTTGAGGCGTCCGGCGGGTGGCAAGGTGGATGTGAAGTATGCGCTGAAGCTGGATGGGCATGATGACCAGTCGCTGATTACGTGGTATCTGTGCGGCAGTGCGCAGTGCAGCTGATGAGCGCAAGGTTGCGGTGAGCCGGGGGAATGAGCCGCTGAAGAGCTTGACGCTGACTCCGGGTGATGTGGGCCAGTATGTGAAGGTTGAGATTCAGCCGAAGCACAACATCAGCGATCCCGGGCCTGAGGTGGCGGCGGTTTCGAGCAAGCCGATTGTGGCGGCGGATGTGAAGTCGACGACCATCAATCCGAACTTCAGGAATTTTGTTGAGACTACGAACGACAGTTTTGTGAACGGGCAGTGGACGGTGATCGGGACGTGGACTTCATCGGAGGCGGAGGAGTTGGTGAATGGTTATGGGTTGCGGGTGAGCAATCCTCCGGGAGCTGCGGGCGGGTTTGGCGCGGGGGGCAGCCGGCCGAGGCCTGCGGCTGGCGCTGCTGCGGGACGGGATTGGTGGAGCTACTGCGGTTCGGCCTCCGAATCCTCATGCTGCGCTGGTTTATGTGAACGATGGGCCGGTTGGCGACATGACGGTGAAGGTGGTGATGACTCCGGAGAAGACGGCGGGGCAGGGATTTGGGATTGCTGGTGCTCCGGATGATGGGGATCGGACGCAGCGGGCGGATATTTATATCAAGTACGATCCGCGGACGAAGACGGGGTATGCGCTGCGGTTCTGGCGGACGATCCAGGCGGCGGATAAGTGCATGTTCCAGCTTTATAAGATCGATAACGGCGTTGGGAGTCCGGTGAATGCTCAGCAGGAGCTGACGGGAGTGTTCAAGCCGAATACTACGATTACGCTTTCGGTGAAGGGGGATAAGCTGACGGCGAAGGGGTCGAATACGGTGGATAGCGATACGCTTTCGCTGGAGGGGACGATTACTCCGAACCAGTTTGGTGGGGCGGGGGTTTATTGGTCGGGGTCGGTTCCGGTGGGGAATAGCAATGTTTATAGCGAGGTGGAGATTAGTTATCCGAAGTCGAAGTGATATGACGACGGACGCAGAGGGCGCGGAGGTGCGCAGAGGACGCAGCGTTATTGAGCGGGAGACTTCGAAGGTGATCTCGGGGGATTTGATCTTGCCTGTCCAGGTGGGTATGTGGTCGTGGGTGCGAAGGAGGTCTTCGCCTAACAGTTCGGCCTGGAGGTGGTAGTGGCCGGGCTTGAGGTGGGGGGCTTTATCGCTGGGGAGGGTGGGCCAGTCTTCTTCGGGGCCCATGAATTTATGGAGCGCGATGAAGAAGGTGTAGGTGGCACCGGGGAGGAGCGGGACGTCCATGATTCCGATGGTGCCTGCTCCGGGGGAGATCAATGGAGTTAGTGTGACGGCTTTGCCTGAGGGAAGGGTTAGGGTGAGATTGAGGGCGCTCAACTCGAAGTCTGTGTTGGCGAGGAAAGTGCCGAGGGTGAGGTAGAGGCTGTGGTAGCTGGTGTTTTTGATGGTGGCGGAGAAGGCGTCTGGGGAAGGGCCGTGGGTGATGGTTAGTTGGAGGTCGGTTGGTTTTGTTTGGGCTTGGGTGGTCTTGCAGGGGGTGAGAGTTAGGCAGAGGATGGCTGTTAGCAGGAGTTTCATTTGGGTTGGACTGTTTGGGTGCGTGGCATAGGGAAGGTTTCTTTTGGATCTGTGAATGAGCTAAAAGCAACTGCAAAGGCAAGGCGTGGTGAGTTGAGCTTATACATCCCACCCTTCGCCAAGTGCTGCGAAGGATGGGGCACCCGAGCGTTTGGTGTTGTTGGAAGGAGTGCGGTCGTTTGCTGCTGCAAACGATACCCCACCCTATCGCGATGAGACTGCGAAAGGGTGGGGCACCCGGTTTTGTGGTGGTCTTATTTGAAGGTGGTTATCTGGAGATGGGTTTGGCGGCTATTAGTTCGGGTGGGAAGTAGTCGAACTTTTTGTCGGTGGGTTTGTTCATGAGGTATTTGTCTCCGAAGGCGAGGAGGGAGTCCCAGTCGCCCTGGACCATTCCGTGGGGGCGGTCGGCGAAGCCTATGCCGATTTTGTCGGGGACGTTGAGGAAGACGTAGGCGGGTTTGGCGGCGAGGAAGGATTGATAGACGCCGTTCTGGTTTACGTTCTGGTCCTTGGTGCCTTCGAGGGTGATGAAGGGACGCGGGGCGCAGAGGGCGATGAACCAGTGCTCGTCGAAGGGGAGCTTGTCGGGCTGGCCCCAGAACTGGTGGAGGTGGTCGGAGTACCAGTTGGGATATTTGCGGACCATCTCGGTGAGGCCTTCTTTGCCGCCGCGGTCGGGGACGGAGCCGCTGTAGCGGTAGGCGGGAGTGCCGCCGCCGGAGCTGGCTACGGGGGCGACCATGGCGATGCGGTCGTCGAAGGCTCCGGCGATGAGAGCGGATTTGCCGGTGCGGGAGACTCCGGTGACTACGAATTTGGTTTTGTCGACGGAGGGATCGGTCTCGAGGTAGTCGACGATGCGGGAGACTCCCCAGGCCCAGGCGTTGAGGAGGCCCCAGTCATACTTTGGATAGGCGGGGAAGAAGCGGGTGGTGCGGTAGGCCCAGCTTCCGTCGGCGAGGCGGAGGGTGGTGTCTTCGCCGCAGTCGCCGTTGTTGAAGGTGACGAAGGCCCAGCCGTGCTGGATGGCCTGGTTGGAGGCGGCGATCTGCTCGGCGGTGCGGGGGCCGAAGGGTCCGGCGGGGCGGCGTGTGGGGCTGTTGGTGGTGCGCCGCCTGCGCCTTCTACGGGGGCGTTGCCTGCTCCGTCGGGCGTGGCGGTGGGAGGACGGCGGGCTCCGGGTCCGCCTGCTGCCGGGCGCTGCGGGTCCGGTGACGAGGAGGACGTCTTCGTTGCGGCCCTGGTTGGCTCCGGAGGCGAGGCGCGGGAGTGGGGTTGCTCCGGGAGGTGTGCCGGAGGGTGAGATGAGAGTGGGGAATGAGCCGCCGGAGGTGGGGGTGAAGATGCCTATGTCGAGCGATAGGCTTTCCTGCGGGCCGAAGGTGAGGTGGACGAGGCGGTATTTAACTTTGCCGTCGAGTAGGAGCTGGGAGCTTATCTCTTTGCCCTTGACGTTGCCGGGTGGCGGTGGGGCGACGCCTACGGCGTAGTACTCGAGGATCTCTTTCATCTCGACGCGACGCTTTTGCCAGTCGGCGGGGGTCTTCACCTTTTTGCCGTTGTTCATCGTCATGATGTCGGGCATCTCGGTGCGGGTGGGGAGCTTGTCGACGCCGGGCATCGCGGGGAGTGGGGATGGGAGGACGGGGAGCGGGATCTCGTTGGGGTCGGGGCGCGGGGTGATCTTTTTTGCCGGGTCGGGCTCGGGGGCCTGGGCGCTGAGGATGGTAGCGAAGGCGGCGAGAGCGAGGAGTTTTATGGGCGTGCTGGTTTTCACGGCGGTCTTCTTTCGGAGGCGAAGTGTGTTTTTTGGGAGCGAGCGGTCAGACCAATATTCTGACTTGAGGATATTGCTTTTTGGGGTGGTGGGATGTCAAG
The DNA here is from genome assembly GCA_963744125.1 of uncultured Acidobacteriaceae bacterium. GTDB lineage: Bacteria > Acidobacteriota > Terriglobia > Terriglobales > Acidobacteriaceae > Edaphobacter. Next base: position 1,249,680 of record CAVUSG010000001.1, read on the forward strand.
GGGGTATGGGTACTAGGTACAGAGTGCTAGGTCCAAGGTGGGAGGAGTTCGAGGGGATTGGACTGACCATTGAGGGGCGGGAGAGAGCGTCAGTTTCGAGATACTTGGCAGCCGGTAAAATTCGCGCTTGACATATTCCTATATAGGAATGTAATGTTCTCGTCATGGCACGAGCGAGCACTACTTCGGATGCTTTCAACGCGGTGGCTGAGCCCCGCCGGCGGGAGATTTTGAGTTATCTCGCTGGGACCGAGCGACCGGTCGGAGAGATTGTGGCGGCGCTGGGGCTGGAGCAGCCTTCGGTGTCGAAGCACCTGCGCGTGCTGCGCGACGTGGGGCTGGTTCGGATGCGCTGCCAGGGCCGGCAAAAGTTGTACCAGACGAACGCCGAGGCGATACGGCCGCTGCATGAGTGGGCCGGGACGTTCGAGCGTTACTGGCAGCACCAGTTGAATCGCGTGAAGGAACGCGCCGAAGCTATGGTTCGTGAAGGCTCAACAGAATTGAATTCACCAGATCCGAATGCTAAGGAGAAACTATGATTGCTACCGACCTGACACTTGAAAACCTGACCGTTACGATTAACCAGGAGATCCACGTCAAGGCGCCCCTGGATACAACCTTTGCCGCGCTGCTCGAACAACTGGGGCCCGGCAACGAGACGCCTGACGGCAAGTCTCTCAGCATGAAGATTGAGCCGTGGCCGGGTGGAAGGTGGTATCGCGACCTGGGCGATGGCAACGGGCATTTCTGGGCCAACGTCCAGGCTATCAAGCGGCCCACGCTGCTTGAGTTCGCTGGTCCGTTGTTCGCGTCGTTCCCGATGGTTTCGAACGTGCAATATCGGCTGAGTGAAGTTGAGGGTGGAACCTTGATCGTGTTCAAGCATACCGCGCTCGGCTTCGTTCCTGACGAGGCCAAGGCAGGGATGAATAAGGGCTGGGCCTCGATGCACGATCGGGTTCGCAGGCACGCCGAGGCCTCGCGCAAATAGCGGCTCTAGTGACCTGCAGTGTGGTCCGGACTGCACCATTCAATTCCTAATCCGCCTTAAGGACACAAACCCGAAAGGAGAATCCCATGCTCATCGCAGAATCCCTACTTACAGAATTTGAAGCTCAGGCTCCGGTCACGCGGAAGTTCCTCGAACGCCTCCCCGACAACAAGCTCACCTGGAAGCCTCACCCCAGGTCCTTGACCGCTGGGCAACTGGCATACCACCTCGCCTTCGTGCCCGGAGGAGTCGTTCGCGGCGCTGAGAAGGATCAGATTCCGCCGCCTGACTTCCAGTTCCCTCAACCCGCGACTGTGCAGGAGGTCCTCGACGTTTTCGACCAGAGCGTCGCCACCGTGCGCGAGATCCTGCCGAGCTTCGATGAAGCCAGCATGAACGCGACCTGGCGCATCGTCGACGGCGATCAGGAGATCGCAGCCATGCCGCGCGTGGCTTTCCTGCGCAATATCATGCTCAACCACTGGTACCAACATCGTGGCCAGTTCTGCGTCTACCTGCGCCTGCTCGACGTTCCTGTGCCATCAAGCTGGGGCCCTAGCGCCGACGAGCGTTCAGTACTCCAGCCGGAACCTCAGCCGGCGTAAAGCCGGTGCCAATTCATCGCGTGGGGAGGAATCTCATGTGTCCATTCTGCATAACGACAGCAATGATGATCGCCGGCGGCGTCACCTCTACAAGTGGAGTGGCCGCATTTGCGATCAGAAAACTTGGCGTGAAGAACGCCGCTGACAACAACCCCGCTCCACCTTCATCCGAGCTGTCCCGAAAAAAGGACGGAGCATGAGCTATCGTTCCGAACCCAAATCAAAGGAGCTATCAAAGATGTCAACGAACATGATGGAGAAACCGAAGATAGTGTCGCGCGATGAATGGCTTGCGGCTCGCGAGTACATTACTGGCCAAGGAGAAACAGCTCACGCGCGAGCGCGACGCGTTGGCCGCCGAGCGTCGGCGGATGCCGTGGATGGCCGTGGAGAAGCAGTATGAGTTCGATGGCCCCAAGGGAAAGGTGAGTCTGCTCGATCTTTTTGAGGGGCGCCGTCAGCTGATCGTCTACCGCGCGTTCTTCGAACCCGGCGTGTTTGGCTGGCCCGACCATGCCTGCCGCGGCTGCTCGCTGGGAGCCGACCAGGTCTCCGACCTCTCCCATCTGAACGCCCGGGATACCACTCTGGTCTATGCCTCGCGCGCGCCACAGCCGGACATCGAGCGCTTGAAGGCGCGCATGGGCTGGAAGATGCCCTGGTACACCATCACCGACAGCTTCGATACCGACTTCGGCGTCGACGAGTGGCATGGCCATAACGCGTTCATCCGTGATGGCAACGGGGACGGCGACAAAGTGTTCCGCACTTACTTCATCAACAACCGTGGCGACGAAGCGATGGGCAGTGTCTGGAGCTACCTCGACATTACTGCGCTGGGACGCCAGGAGAACTGGGAGGATTCGCCCGCAGGCTACCCCCAAACCAAACCATACGAGTGGTGGAACTGGCACGACGAATACGGCGCTAGCGCATCGACCGACCCCAGATGGGCCAAAGTGCTCGACAACGCTCTGGTGACACTGAACCCTAACGGCTAGTTGGGCACAAAAGATCGGCTAGATGCCGGCGCGTAGTTCTTCGCTGAGGATGATGGCTTCCGCGATCTCGCGGATGGGGCGTCGTTTCTGGCGGCTTAGTTTTTGAAGGGCAAGGTAAGCGCCTTCTTCGTCGATGTTGAGCTGGCGCTGGATGATGCCTTTAGCGCGCTCCATGAGCTTGCGGGTTTCCAGCTGGCGCTGCATCTCGGCACGTTCAGTTTCGATGCGGGCTAGTTCGAGCTCGGCGCCTACGAGGAAACCGATGGTAGTGATGAGGCGTATCTCGCGCTGGGTGTGCTGGTGGGACTGGCGGTGCTGGAGGTTGATGACTCCGACGATCTTTCCGCGGCAGAGGATGGGGACGGAGAGGAAGGCTTCGTAGAGGTCTTCGGGGAGATCGTGGAACATGCGAAAGCGGGAATCAGTGGAGGCGTTGGAGGTGATGGCGACGGTCTGGCGGTGTTCGGCGACCCAGCCGGTGATGCCCTGGCCCATGGCGATGCCGAGGCGGTGGAGGAGATCGGGGTGGGGGTTTTTAGAGGCGCTGAGGACGAGGCGTTCGCCTTCGAGCACGTAGATCATGCAGGAGTCGCAGCGGACGAGGTCAGAGATGAAGTCGAGGATGCGCTGGAGGATGGATTCGAGCGAGTCGGCGGCGGCCATGCGGCTGCCGATCTCGTGCAGGAATTCGATGTCGTGTGTGTCGTCGGTGGGTTTGATCTGGTCGTTCATGGATTCCGCTCCTGAGTCTCTGGAAGCGACGAAACTGTCGCTGCCAGATGTCGAACTGTAACCGAATTCTGTTTTGTCCCGGGAATTGCGTTATGCGATTTCTGGGTGTCCGGTTTTGCGGCTCGACGTGGAGCCCTTGCTGTGGGGTGATTCTATATTCTGCGCTACATTGTGCTGCATTTTTTACTACTCTGAGATGACCTCGCAGTACTCGGCGGTCGGCGGGCAGGAGCAGAAGAGGTTGCGGTCGCCGTAGACGTTGTCGATGCGGTTTACGGGGGACCAGTATTTATCGGTGCGCCGCGAGGTGGGTGGGAAGCAGCCTTCGGCGCGGGTGTACTTGCGGGTCCAGACGTCGTCGGCGAGGTCGAAGACGGTGTGCGGGGCGAAGTGCAGGGGGCTTTCGTCTGCGGTGAAGCGGCCGGACTCGATGTCTGCGATCTCGGAGCGCATGGCGATCATGGCTTCGCAGAAGCGGTCGATCTCGGCCTTGGATTCGGACTCGGTGGGCTCGATCATCAGGGTTCCGGCTACGGGGAAGCTCATGGTGGGGGCGTGGAAGCCGTAGTCGATGAGGCGCTTGGCGATGTCGTCGACGGTGACCCCGACGGAGGTTTTGAGGGGGCGTGGGTCGAGGATGCACTCGTGGGCTACGCGGCCGTTGTGATTCTTGTAGAGGACGGGGAAGTAGGGGTCGAGGCGCGCGGCGATGTAGTTGGCGTTGAGGATCGCGACTTCGGTGGCGCGGGTGAGGCCTTCACCGCCCATGAGCAGGATGTAGGCATAGGAGATGGCGAGGATGGAGGCCGAGCCGTAGGGTGCGGCGGAGACGGGGCCGACGGGGGAGTCGCTGGTGAGCTCGGGGTGGCCGGGGAGGAAGGGCGCGAGGTGCTTGCGGACGCCTATGGGGCCTACACCGGGGCCGCCGCCGCCGTGGGGGATGCAGAAGGTCTTGTGGAGGTTGAGGTGGGAGACGTCGGCTCCGAACTTGCCGGGGTAGACGAGTCCGACCTGGGCGTTGAGGTTGGCTCCGTCGAGATAGACCTGGCCTCCGGCGGCGTGGACGATCTCGCAGATCTCGCGGATCTGTTCTTCGAAGACGCCGTGGGTGGAGGGGTAGGTGATCATGACACAGGAGAGGATGTCTGCGTACTTGGCGGCCTTGGCGCGGAGGTCTTCGACGTCTACGTTGCCTTGTGCGTCGCAGAGGACTCCGACGACTTCCATGGCGGCCATCTGGGCGGAGGCGGGGTTGGTGCCGTGGGCGGAGACGGGGATGAGGCAGATGTTGCGATGGGCCTGGCCGCGGCTACGATGGTAGGCGCCGATGGCGAGGAGGCCGGCGTACTCGCCCTGGGCTCCGGAGTTGGGCTGGAAGGAGAAGGCATCGTAGCCGGTGATGTCGCAGAGTTTCTGCTCGAGGTCGGCGATCATCTCAGCGTAGCCCAGGGCCTGGTTGCGGGGGGCGAAGGGGTGGAGGTTGCCGAACTCAGGCCAGGTGACGGGGATCATCTCTGTGGTGGCGTTGAGCTTCATGGTGCAGGAGCCGAGGGGGATCATGGCGCGGTCGAGGGCGAGGTCGCGGTCGGCTAGGCGGCGCATGTAGCGGAGGATCTCGGTCTCGGAGTGGTACTGGTTGAAGACGGGGTGGGTGAGGATGGGGCTGGTGCGCTGGAGGTCGGTGGGGATGGATTCGGGGGCTTCGATGCTGGCGAATGCGGGGACTTCGGGAGCGAAGCAGGACCAGAGGGTTTCGATGAGGGCTGGGGTGGTGGTTTCGTCGAGCGAGATGGCTAGTTTGGTCTCGGGACCGGTGGTGCTGTGGATGTGGCGGAGGTTTATGCCGGCGGAGACTGCGTGCTGGTGGATCTGCTCGGTGAACTTGCCGGTATTGACGGTGATGGTGTCGAAGAAGCTTTCGGGTTCGACGGTGAAGCCTAGGGCGGTAAGGCCGGCCGCGAGTTTGGCGGTGAGGCGGTGGACACGGGTGGCGATGGCTTTGAGGCCTTCGGGGCCGTGGTAGACGGCGTACATTCCGGCCATGACTGCGAGGAGGACCTGCGCGGTGCAGATGTTGGAGGTGGCCTTCTCGCGGCGGATGTGCTGCTCGCGGGTCTGGAGAGCGAGGCGGTAGGCCTGGGCTCCGCGAGCGTCTATTGATACTCCGACCAGGCGGCCGGGTAGAGAGCGTTTGAACTCGTCTTTGGTGGCTAGGTAGGCGGCGTGGGGGCCTCCGTAGCCCATGGGGACTCCGAAGCGCTGGGAGGAGCCGATGGCGAGGTCGGCGCCGAGTTCGCCGGGGCTGGTGAGGAGGGTGAGGGCTAGTGGGTCGGTGGCCATGACGGCGATGGCTCCGGCTGCGTGGAGGGCGGCGATTGTGCTGCGGTAGTCGTTGATCTTGCCGTGGGTGCCGGGGTATTGGAAGATGGCTCCGAAGACCTCGGATGGGACCAGGTCGGCGGCGGTGTCGCCGAGGATGAGGGTCCAGCCGAAGGGCTTGGCGCGGGTCTCGAGGAGGGCGATGGTCTGGGGGTGGCAGTTGCGGTCGACGAAGAAGGTGGTGGAGGTGGACTTGGCGGCGCGCTTGGCCATGGCCATGGCTTCGGCGGCGGCGGTGGCCTCGTCGAGCAGGGAGGCGTTGGCGATGTCGAGGCCGGTGAGGTCGCAGATCATGGTCTGGAAGTTGATGAGGGCTTCGAGACGGCCTTGGGAGATTTCGGGCTGGTAGGGGGTGTAGGCGGTGTACCAGGCGGGGTTCTCGAGGATGTTGCGCTGGATGACGGCGGGGACGATGGTTCCGTAGTAGCCCTGGCCGATGAGCGAGGTGAGGACCTGATTCTTGGCGGCGATGGTGCGAAGGTGGGCGATGGTCTCGACTTCGGAGAGCGCGGGGCCGAAGGTGAGGCGGCCGGGGGCGAGGATGGAGCCGGGGACGGTCTCGGCGATTAGCTGGTCGATGGAGTCGAGGCCGATGGTCTCGAGCATGGACTGGACGTCTGCGGGGGATGGGGCCGATGTGGCGGGAGGCGAAGCCGGTCTCGGCGGTGGCGCTCGGGATTGCGACGGGGATGGAGTTTACTGTGGCCATGGCGCACACCTCTCGAATCTGAGTGATCAGTTTCCAGTGCGCCCCTTCTGTATCTTTGCCTGAGATCGTTATCCCGTCGGCGGACACCTTGATGGTGACTCTTTCCAGAAGATGAATGCTGTGGCGGTCCTTTTGCCTGAGAGTTTCCGGGGCGGTTGCTCCTTCGGCGTCGGAGGGGTCCGATCTCTCCCGCGACAGCAGATGCTATTTCATTGTGAATCAGGGTGAATTCGTGCAGCCTGAAACTGTGTTTTTTGTGACTGACCTCAATGTAGCCTGAATTGGGTTTCGAGGCAAATACTTGCAGTCGGAGTGGAGATTGGGTTCTTTCCTGCGGGTATCCCCCTCCCCCATCAGTATTGTGCAAAATCTTCAAAGTAAAGACTTTAGGTTCGGACCTTGGTGTGCGGAGGTTCGAAAAGTCTTATAAAAGAGGGTTGGTGGCTGCAAAATATTCATAAATTTAGGTTTATGGGTTTGGCCTGCGGCTGAATTGTCAAAGACTCGGTGATGCTGATCCGCCTGGGCGGTTTTTTGCTGTACTTCCATATACGTCAGTTGGGAGGTATTGGTTCCTCAACGATCGCGCGATCAGGCGAGCTGTGGGGTGAGCAGTCTATTCGACCGAGAACCATCGCGCGAGCGTTCCCGCGGCGAAGAGGAAAGCGCCGATCACGATGAAGAGCTTTGCCATCTGGTGCAGGCCTGGGGGCTCGCCCGGTGCCGCCGGAGGTGTCATCACGAGCAGGAGTACGCCGATGAAGATGGCGATGCCGCCTCCGACCTGGGGTTTTCTGCCCAGGCGGCTTCTGGTGAGTTTCACGCTGTCCGGTTCGGAATCTTCCGTATCCATCTATGCCTCTACCGTAGAATTTCTTCGCTTGACGGGAAAGATGGCCCTGGAAATTACTTTGTGATCGATGATATCCGCATCATGACAACTGGGAACAGGGATTTTGGGGTGGGGGCGGGGAGAACAGGCAACGGCAACGACAAGAGCGCGGAGAAGAAGGTTTACGCCCCACCTTTCGCCAAGTGCATGCGAAGGATGGGGCACCCGAGCGTTTTGGGTAAGTTGGAAGAGGAAAGACAACGGCAAAAGCAAAAACGAAATACGGGGGTCCTTCGCTCCGCTCAGGATGACAAGCTGTGGGGGTGAGTCGAAGAGAACAGGCAACTGCAACAGCAAAGACAAAAACAAATACGGGGGTCCTTCGACTGCGGCGGCAAAAGCGCCGCCTCCGCTCAGGATGACGGGATTTTTAGGTGGGTTGGAAGAGAACCGGCAACAGCAACAGCGGTGGTGCGGGCGTCGCGGATCAGGTCGGGTAGGCCTACTCCGCGGTAGGCGTTGCCGAGTAGGTGGAGGTTGGGGAGTTGGGCTATGCGGGTTTCTAGTTCGGCGATGCGGTCGAGGTGGCCTACGGCGTACTGGGGGAGGCTGCGGGGCCAGCGGCGGATGATGGTTAGTTGAGGATCCGGCATTGGGCCGAGGATGCGGGCTAGTTCGAGGCGGGCTATGGAGGCGATCTCGTCGTTGTTGCAGGTGATGAGGCGCTCGGCTGTTGGGCCTCCGAAGAAGGTGCGGATTAGGCGGGCTTGGGGTGGGGTTCGGTGGTCGAATTTCTGGTCGGTGAAGGTGCAGGCTAGTAGGCGGCTGGTGGTGGCGGTGCCGTCGATGGATTTTGGTGGGGCTGATTTTTGAGGGACTAATTTCTGGGGGACCAGGAAGCCGAAGCCGGGTGGGATGGGGAAGGCGGCGGCGTTGGGGAGTGCGAAGGCTACGATGACGGCGGAGCTGGCGTCCATCTGGAGGAGGTCGGCGGCGCGGGGGTCGTGGGGGGTGAGGAGGGTGCGGGTGGTGTCGGCGGGGGTGGCGAGGATGATGGTGTCGAAGGATTCGGGGTGGTTGTCGGCTGGGTGGATGGTCCAGTGGGTTTCGTTGCGGGTGATGGCAGTGATGGTGGTGTTGCGGTGGATGGAGTTTGGGGGGATGGTGGCGACCATGCGGTCGATGAGGGTGCCGAGGCCGCTGCGTAGGGTGGTGAAGATGGCGTTGGGGCTGTGAGGTTGCGCGGGATTGCAGGGCGGTGATGAGGCTGCCGTGTTCGCGCTCCATGGCGACGAAGGGGGCCATGACGGCGCGGACGCTGAGGTTGGCTACGTCGCCTCCGAAGACTCCGCTGAGGAGTGGGGCGGCGATGGTTTCGAGGACCTCGTCGCCGAAGTGGCGGCGGACGAAGGAGGCGATGCTTTCATCTGTAACTGGGGCGGTTGCTTTTAGCTCGGCTGCTCTTTGGGGTTCGTCTTTGTAGGCCCGGATTGCTGCTTCGCTGAAAAGATTGGATTGGTCGAGGGCTGCTAGGTTGGTGGGGACCATCATGCGTAGGCCGTCGGGGATGGCTTCGAGTTGGTTTGATTTGAGGATGTAGGTGCGGCGGGTGGCGTCGTTGGAGTGGATGATTTCGGCTTCGAGGCCGAGCTCGATGGCGAGGTCGCGGGCCCAGGGTTTTTCTGTGACCCAGGCGTCGGGGCCGCACTCGATGGTGAAGCCGCCTTCGCGGACGGTTTCTACTATGCCGCCGAGGCGAGGGGAGGATTCGTAGAGGGTGGTTTCTACTTTTGGATGTTTGGCTAGTTCGTAGGCGGCGGTTATGCCTGCTATGCCTCCTCCGATGATTGCTATTCGGGTCATTGTCTCTAGCAAGTTTGTCACAGTGGGAGTGTTGCGGGTTTGAAAGGAGAGCGGTCGTTTGCTTCCGCAAACGATACCCCACCCTATTGCGGTGAGACTGCAAAAGGGTGGGGCACCCGGTTTTGTGGTTACACCGGATTCTGTGTTTGGGTTAGACGGTGGTTTCGGTGACTGAGGCTTTGTGGGGGGTGGTGGCGATTTGGGCGAGGGCTTTGATTAGGGTGGGGGAGTCGTTCAGGGATTCGGCTCGCCAGAGTTTCAGGCCTAGTTCGTGGGCGGTTTCGGTGAAGGCTATGTCGATGTCGTAGAGGATTTCTACGTGGTCGCAGAGGAAGCCTACGGGTTGCATGACGACGCCGGTGTGGCCTTCTTCTTTGATGGCTTTGAGGGTGTCTTCTACGGTGGGGCCTATCCAGGGGCCTCCGCTCATGCCCTGGCTTTGGAAGGCGAAGTACCAGTCGGACTCGCGGAAGCCTACGGGGGCGAGGCATTCGGCTACTAGTTGGGCGGTGCGCTTGGCTTCTACGGGGTAGGGGTCAGGGCCCAGTAGCACAGAGCCAGCTTGCGCTGGCTGTCCCAAGTGCTGGCCGGAGCCGGTGGCTGTGGGGCTGGCGGTCATGATGGTTCGGCAGGGGACGGAGTGGGCGGTGAAGAGGACTGGGACGCGGCGGCGAGCTTGCGCATGGTGAGACGCAAAGGCGCAGGCTTCGGCCCAGACGGGCCAGAGTTTTTCGGCGAAGGCGTGGGCGAGGAGTGGGTGTTCGGCCCAGCCGGCGATGAAGTCGACCTCCATGCCTTCGGCGGCGGCCATGACGGCGCGGCGGTAGAGGCCGACGCTGGTGCGGGAGTTTTGTGGGGCGAGGCAGATGGCTTTGAATTTGCGGATGCCTTCGGCGCGCATTTGGGCGATGGTGTCGGCTATGTAGGGATGCCAGTTGCGCATGCCGACGAAGACGGGAGCCCAGATGGCTTCTTCGAGGAGCGCGGCCTGGCGGAGGGTCCACTTGGTTAGGTGGGGGGCTTCGGCGCCGCGCGTTTCGGTGAGGCCTATTTGGGCGTAGCGGTGTTGGAGCTCTTCGATGACGGCGGTGGGGAGGGCGCGGCCTCCGGTGACTTTGCTGAGGTATTCGGCCATCTCGCCGAGGACGTTGGGGGTGCCGTGGGCGAGGAGGAGGACGGCGTTGTCGGGGGAGTAGTCGCGCTGGCCGAAGATGTCGGTGGTTTCAGAGGGCGCTACGTGGCCGTTGGTGGCTGATGGGTTCGTGCTCATGGATGCGTATATTCTTTCACCCACTTGACTAGCTGGATTACGTTTTCGACCGGGGTGCCTGGGACGATTCCGTGGCCGAGGTTGAAGATGTGGCCGGGGCGGCCGGCGGCGGCGGCGAGGATCTCTTTGGTGCGGGCGTGGATGACTTCCTGCGGGGCGAAGAGGGTGATGGGGTCGAGGTTGCCCTGGACGGCTACGCGATAGTTGAGGGTGCGCCAGGCTTCGTCGAGGGGGATGCGCCAGTCTAGGCCGAGGACGTCGGCGCCGGTCTCGCGCATGGTGGGGAGGAGGGATGCGGTGTCGACTCCGAAGTAGATTACGGGGACACCGAGGGACTGGACGCGGCGGACTAGCTCGGTGGTGGGGGCGAGGCAGTATTGGCGGTAGTCGGGGACGCTTAGGGCTCCGGCCCAGGAGTCGAAGATCTGGATTACGTCGGCTCCGGCTTCTACTTGTTGCTGGGCGTAGGCGGTTAGGACGGTGATGAGTTTGTCCATTAGTAGGGGCCATGTTTTTGTGTCCGCATACATCAATTTTTTGGTTTCGATGTAGTTGCGTGAGCTGGCGCCTTCGATCATGTAGCTGGCGAGGGTGAAGGGCGCTCCGATGAAGCCGATGATGCCTAGCTGGTCGCCGTCTTCGCGAGGGCTGCTGAAGTGCTTGGCTACTTTTTCTATGGCCTGGGCGACGTAGCGGAGGTCTTCGGTGCGGTCGGTGCGGAGGGCGGCGATTTGTTCGTAGGTGCGGATGGGTTGGTGGACTACGGGGCCTTCGCCGTTGACGAACTCGAAGTCGAGGCCCATGGGGGTGAAGGGCAGGAGGAGATCGGCGAAGATGATGGCGGCGTCGACTCCGAGGCGCTCGGCGGCGGTGATGGTGACTTCGGCGGCGATGTCTGGGGTGCGGCAGATTTCGAGGAGGGAGTGGTGTTTGCGGACGGACATGTACTCGGGCATGTAGCGGCCGGCCTGGCGGAGGAGCCAGATGGGGGTGCGGTCGACGGGCTGGCGGAGGCAGGCGCGGACGAAGCGGCTGGCGGCAGCTGGGGCGTCTGGTGGTGTGGCGGGGCGTGCGGGGGATGCTTCGGTCAACAGAATGGGTCTCCCTATCGAGCGTAGCACTGGGGGATTGGGTTTCGCGAATGCGGCTAGTGGGGGTTGTAGGGGCGGAAGGGGATGCGGTATGCGATTCCGAATGTGACGATCTGGGGGGAGAAGACACCGCTCTGGAGGTTGCTGGTGGTGCCGATGTCCCAGTATTCGTACAGGTAATCGGCACGGGCGGCCCAGCGGGTGCTGAGGTTGTATTCGAGGCCGCCGCCGCCGGAGTAGACGACGGAGTTGTCGCGTTTGTAAGTGGTGGTGGGGTTGGTGAAGGAGAGATGGCCGGAGCTGACGAGGAAGTCGATGTACGGGACGAAGCGCTTGATGGGGCGGTCTATGCGGATGCCGCCGCCGTAGGTGTTCTGGCCGACGAAGGCGAGGGAGCCGGGGGCGATCTGGATGCGGGCCTCAAGCGATGGGATGAAGCCTCCGGGTGCGTAGATGGAGAGGTCGGTGCCGAAGGTGACGCCGCTGATTTTTGATGTTTCGCGGTCGGTGGAGACGAGCGAGTAGCCGCCGAAGACGGAGATGATGGTCTCTTTTGAGGCGGTTGGGGTGGCTTGGGAGTGCAGTTTTCCGGCGTAGATCGTCAGAAGCGATAACGACAGAAGTAACGAGGGTGCAATGCGGTAGCGGGTAGACAATATCGCATCCCCACAGAAGTCGGGCCGGCTCCTGAAGGACGAAGAGCCCATTCTGAAGATTGATTTTGGATTGGGAGATGAGAGGTGCGGCTACGCTAGGTATCCCTTGCTAATGCAGTGAGGATAGTTGAGTATCCTGCCGTATACAAGGACTTAACGGACGGTTTGACGCAAGGCTATTGTTTTCAGCTTGCCGGGTTTTCAGTCTTCGAGGCGAAAGGTGAACTCTTCGATGACGGGATTGGTCAGGACGTCGCGGGCGATGCGTTCCACCTCGGCCTGGGCTGCGTCGTGGGCGAGGCTGCCCTCGAGGGTGAGGAGGAAGTATTTGCCCTGACGGACGTCTGAGACGCCGCGATAGTTCATCCTGCGGAGTGCATCTGCGACTGTTTGCCCCTGGGCATCGAGCACGGTTCGTTTGAGAGTGACATAGACATGAGCCTTCATCGTGTTTGATTATAGACATGGTGGCTCGAAGTGCTCCAGCTGCCGACTCCTCCCCACAGGGCCAGAGCGAGTGCCCGCAAGCTTCCACGAATGTACCCAACCATGCTCCAAACGAGACGAGACATCTGACTTTATGGCGAATTATCTTGAACTGCCCATTGGGGCCCATGCTCCCGAAGTGATTAATTGTGTAATCGAGATTCCGAAAGAGGGAATCAACAAGTATGAGTACGACAAGGAGTTGCATGTGTTCCGGCTGGACCGCAATCTTTACTCTCCGGTGCATTATCCGGGGGATTATGGGTTTATTCCCAGCACACTGGGCGAAGACGGCGACCCTTTGGATTGCCTGGTACTGGTGGATGCGCCGAGCTTTCCGGGGTGCGTGATGGAGGTGCGGCCGATTGGAGTGCTGGAGATGCTGGACCAGGGGCTCAATGACGAGAAGGTGTTGTGTGTTGGCAAAGGGAATCCGCGGTACAAGGATGTGTGGAATTTTTCGGAGATTTATCCACACATGCTCAAGGAGATTACGCACTTCTTCGCGATCTATAAGGACCTGGAGGGCAAACGGGTTGAGGTGAAGGGCTGGCGAGATGCTTCATTTGCGCGGAACAAGGTGACGGAGGCGCAGAATCGCTTTCTGGAGAACAAGATCAATCCGCTGCCGAAGCCGGTGCCGAAGACGATGGGGTAGAGCCCCGCTTCATCGTCGTAGGAGCATCCAAACTCAACCATCATTGCGTGACAGTCAAAGCCACGGAGGCTTGTCTGGATATCCCTATGGTGGTGTCCGATGCTTGCACCACGATCTGGTATGTCTGGGGCGTTGGAGTCACAAGTATGACATTGCCGCAACCTGAAAGGCCCAAAGTCAAAAACCAGAATCCAAGGAATGCTCCAATACGCAAACTGCGTAGCACCCTTGTGTTTTGAATTCCTCGTCTGCGAACCAGAATGATCGGAAGCAGGAACAGCCCGGTGAGAAGGCCAGTGACGCGGTTAGTCGATTTGGAACTTCTGCCATCGCTGGCCACGGTCGTTGGAAGCTGAATGGTTAGAACGGAAGTCTGTGGATTAGTCCCCGTGAAGTTCATCGAGGCAGGGGAGAAGGTGCACGTCGCAGAGGCGGGAAGTCCGCTGCAGGTAAGCTGCACGGAGCCTGTGATCCCTGAAGTCGGAGTCACTGTGACGGACACGGTCCCACTTTGGCCCTGATGGATGGTGATGGACGAGGGGTTTGTGGCCATTGTGAAGTTGCCCGTTGGAGGAGGCAACACTAAGCCCGGATACTCATATACCCCCATATCGACAGTTGCGACTGGCGATCCAGTCGCATCCTGGATACGGGGCTGACCAAGAAAATCCTGCTGAGGCATGTCCGGCGCATAGTTATTGCCGCTGTCGATAGCCGGAGACGGGAGCTGCAACTGATAGGGATGGGCTGAAGTTGTATTCGGTGCAAAGTTCGGGTCAGCTGAGATATTTCCATTTTTGCCCGTCTGATCAGTGCAGGTGTCGCTATATAGGGACGTTCCCAGGCCAAGGTTTGAGACATCGTTATGGTCGAACGTCGGGGGAGGCACTGTAAGTGGCGGCTGTAATGGCTCACAGTCCACAACGCTCTGATTATCAGTACCGATAATCAGATTATTGGAGAATTGGATGGTGTCGTAGTATAGCTCCGCAAGTATCTGAGTGCCGGATTCGTTCGCTCCGGGTACTGATAGAACTTTGTTGCCAACGAAAGTGTTGTTTGCAACTACGGAACTGAAGCTATGCATGCTCCCGTTCGAAAGCTGAAGGTTAAGCCCCGCGCCCGTCATGGCTCCCCCTTGAGGAAGAAGAATTGGGTTAGTAGTGTTGGAGTAAACAAGGTTCTGGATGATGGCCGGAGCACTGTTTCCACCCACAAATATTCCTGCCCCGAATTCATTCGATAGATTTTGCGTGATCGTGTTGTTCCTGATCGATATCTGTCCGGCATCCCATGCAGATATACCTCCCGCTCCGCGAACAACTGAATTAGAGAGGATGGTGTTGCCGACGATTTCAACGTTCAGAGCACCGGAGGGAGGTAGGCCGAACACCACAATTCCCCCTCCGAGAAAGTTTGCATATTCGGGGTTTAGAAAGACGCATCCCGAGGCCTCGGCAGCTACGTTTCCGCTGATCGTATTTCCGCTGATAAGCGGGGCTCCGGAGAAGATTCCAATGCCGCAACCTGAATTATTTTGAATGGTGGAATTCAGGATAGTTGGTGAGGATCTTCCGATGAGGATGCCGCCAGCTGCCAGAATGGTCGTCGCGACGCCGTTTTGCACCGTGACGTTTTCGAGGATGGAGCTGCGCGTCTCGTTTGTGTCAAAGATAACGACCGCACCATTTTTTTGACCACCATCAAAGATCACACCCGGGCCGCTTCCGGTAACGGTGATGGCCTTGCCGTTGAAGTTGATTGGACCGGGATAGGCGCCGGGCGCAACGCTTACCGTGTCGCCCGGGTTCGCCATGTCGATTCCCGCCTGCACTGTGGGTGCATCCAGTGGCACTTGAATCGTCTGCTGGGCCTGAGCTGTCTGGAAACCGCATGCGAAAAGCATGCCAAGAGATAGAGATAGAGATAGAGATAGAGGGAGGAATGAATCAACTTCAAGGGGCCCGAATTTCATGGCTACATTGTCGAAGAGTTCTAGGTCAAACGCAACTGTCGTAGATACTTAGAGGATCCCATCGAGAAACTGCCGCCGTCGATTTGAGCGGCTCTTTTTCTATACTGAGGCGGATTTTCCTGTTCGGGCGAGGAGGTAGAGGAGTGGGCCGACGACTGCGACGGCTGCGGCGAATCCGAGGGCGGGGAAGGGGCCGACGCGCTCTGATCGAGCTGCCCAGAGGGCGAAGACGATGAGGATTGTGGGGCCTATGCCGGAGGCTATGGCCCCGGCGATTCCGCCGGGGACCTTGAAGGGGCGGGGAAGGGAGGGTTCTCGCAGGCGGAGGACGACTAGGGCGATGAACTCGAGGATGAGGGCGGCTCCGTAGAGGACGAGGTCGATGGAGATGAGGCGCTCGAAGGAGAGATTGAGGGCGAGCGCCCATCCGATGGAACATAGCAGGACGCTGACCCATGGGACTCCGGCGCGGTTGGTGCGGGTGAGAGATTTGGGCAGCAGGCCATCTTTGGCGAGCGCGTAGGGGACGCGGGTGTAGCTGAGCATGAGGGCGTTGAACATGCCGGCGCCGTTGAGGAGGCCGCCGAGGACGACGGCGAGCGCGAGACCGGGGCCGACGATGGTGCGGGCGGCGTCGGTCCATGCTCCGGTGGAGAACTGGCCGGCGGGGATTCCGGCGAGGCCGACGGCGGCGAGGGGCAGGATGTAAGTGACGGCGACGAGCGCGGCGGCGATGAGCATGGCGCGAGGATAGTTGCGCTGGGGCTTGTCGACCTCCTGGGCGACGGTGGAGGCGTTGTCCCAGCCCATGTAGTTCCAGAGAGTGACGGAGATGGCTCCGGCGAGGTCGTAGCCGACGGGTGGTGGTCCCATGGGGGCTATTGCGAGTGCGTGATGTGAGGCGGTGAGGGCTTTCCAGAGGCTGGCGGCGATGAGCACGACGAAGGGGGCGAGCAGCAGGACGAACATGCCGATGGAGCCTTCGCCGACGACTACAGCTCCGCGGAGGTTCCAGAGGGTGCAGAGGAGAACGACTGCGAGAGCCCAGAGGGTTCCGCGGTAGCCCGCGGTCCAGAGTGGTTCGATGCGGCCGAGGTAGAGGACGAAGATGGTGGGGTAGATGGCCATGTCGAAGACGCTGGCGGCGAGCGAGAGCCAGGCCTCCTGGAAACCCCAGAAGCCACCGAGTGCGCGGCGGACCCAGCAGTAGTAGCCGCCCTCTTCGGGCAGGGTGGAGGCGAGCTCGCCGACCATCAGTGAGGTGGGGAGGCTCCAGACTAGGGGCACGATGAGCAACAAAAGGAGAGCTCGGCCGTAGCCAGCTTTGCCGATGATGTCCTCGAGGCCGTAGGGGCCGCCGGAGACCATGAAATAAGTGGCTGCGATGAGCGGGAGCAGCCGCATTCTTTGCGCGCCACGAGCCTTTACTGCCAATGTTGCCTCTTCCTCACGACTGGAATTGAACGGGCCGATATGCAACGGCGTGACAATTAGATTACGGCCCCACTACAACCCTGTGACAAATTGTTGCTCATCGAAGGATAAATTCGAATCACCGTCGCCTTTGCTCACTTCATAACACTCTAAGGCACGCCTGCCCATCGTCTTTGAATGGTGGACAGATAGCGTTAGTACGGTGGGCGAACTCAATATGATCTCTGCCACACGCGAACCTAACTTCTTCATCGTCGGCGCGCCCAAGGCTGGAACCACATCGCTGTATCACTATCTGGACCAGCATCCGGACATCTACATGAGCCCCATGAAGGAGCCGTGCTTTTTCTCTGCGGAGGCGCGCTCGGAAAATTTTGAAGCCAGCCTGCGGTCGTATGCAGTTCGACTGGAAGAAGACAGCCGCCAATACCTGCATGGACCGATGGAACGCAAGCGTTCCGGTGGCATTGTCCGCGAGTGGCCGGATTATCTGTGTCTGTTCTCAAAGGCCACCACGCAGCGGGCTATAGGCGAGGCCAGCGTCAACTATCTTTGGTCGAAGACTGCGCCTGGAAACATCGCGTCCCGCGTTCCGCAGGCGCGCATCATCATGGTGCTGCGCTCTCCAGCAGAGCGCGCCTTTTCGCAGTATCTGCACTGGCTCTCGGCAGGTTTGATCGCGCAGTCATTCCAGGAATACGTGCGGGCCAGCCTTCGGTACCAGGGCGAGGGACTCGGAATCCACAAGCCATTCCTGGAGATGGGGTTCTACGCCGAGCAGGTGCAGCGGTATCTCGATCTCTTTCCGCGCGAGCACGTCGGCATCTGGTTTTACGAGGAGGCAGCACTGTGCCAACGGGAGTTTCTGCGCGAGGTGCTGGAGTTTCTCGATGTTGACAGCTCGCTTATCCCGGACACAACAGAGCGGTACAACGAGCCACTCATCGCTCGGATGGCCAAGCCTACTCGGTTGCTGCGTCGGACCGGAATCTGGGAGGTTGCGAAGCGTGTCACGCCGAAACGTCTCCGCACGGCGATGCGAGATACCGTCTTCAAGCCAGCAGGATCGGTGAGAATGTCGCCGGAGGACAAGGCGCTCATGCTGGATTTTTACAGAAACGACATTCACCGGCTTGAGGAGATTCTTGGGCGCGACTTGAGCGCGTGGCTCTCCTGAGCACCGCTTCGAGCTATCAGGTCAGTATGGAGCGTCGTGGCTCGTGTGATAGTCATCGCCGAATTTGTTCTTGTGGTTTTCCATGGGACTCGTCACTTCTTCCATGGTGATCTCGTCCAGGTGTGTCGGCGCTGTTCCGATCTGCACCACCTTCTCCGCATCGGCAGGGCTGACGGATTTGGCGGTCTCGCTCCAAGTGTGCAGGCGATAGTTGCCGGGTGGGACATCGTGAATGTCGATCGCGCCACTGACAGTCGAGACTGCATAATATGGCGTGCTGAGGGCGAGCACAACGGCCCCCATCTCCGGATGGATATTGCAGAAGATATAGGACATTCCTTCGCGATCGAAGCGGACCGCGCGGCTCGTCCCGGATTCATAGAGCCCGAGATCGAAACGCTTTCCGTTAAAGAGAGAGAAGACGTTATGGAAGAACGGATCTTCATTGGGAAAGTCGACGCTGCTGCCCTTGGGCACCACAAGCAGGTGCGGCGTGAACATCTTGTTTTTCTGCACGAGGCGGAAGGGTCCGGGATGCCCGGTCGAGGCGGGACGCGAGTCGGGCTGCATGGGAGTAAGCCAGACCACGACTTCAGCTGAGCCTGGATTGTTCTTGTGCGCAGCTGCTTTACCGTTCTTGTCCAGCATAACCACATGCGCCGTCACGTCCACACCCTGAGCTTGCCCATGTGGCGCGGCAAACGCCAGGATCAGCACTGCGGAGCCGATAATCGGGTAACACTTCCGTTTCACTGCCATTCCTCCCTTAAAACTGGTACCCGATAGAAAGCGTGTAGATGTTAAGCGTGCTGACGGGGCTGTTAATTGGCCAACTCCAGATTCTGCGATATTCCGGCGACAGAATGATATAAGTCTTCGGCCGGTAGATCAGATTGGCGACGACCATCCTGTTTCTGGCTCGCAATTGCGTTGCGGTTGCGGTGGGTGGAATCACTACAGCGTGGAAGTCGCCGGCAAAGCCAGTGTCCTGGCCGATGCTGAAGTTGGTCTGGAGCGAGGAGTTGAAACGCGTCTTGAACTGTGTCCAGCCTCCGATCGCGTTGAGCGGTTGCAGCACGGGAGCGCCTGTGATCGGGCTCGTGCCGGCGACGATATCTTTGTAAGCTCCGCCTCCCAGCCCCGCGATGGATCGGCCGCGATAGCCCTCGCCTTCGATCTCGAACCAGTGCCCGAGCGGGATGCGCCAGTCGGCAGTTCCCGCCCACGCGTCGATATTCTCTGTGCCTGGATATCCCTGATATCCGGGATACGCCTGACGGCTGTAGTATCCGCCGAGTCCGACTTGAAAGCCCCGCTCGCCGGCTGATCCGTATGAGACGCGCGTCTCGTACGCCGGCTGTTCGGCGAGTTCTCCCGGACTGGAAGTACGGAAGAGTTGGTTTGGGTTGTAGCCCGCGGCGGGTGGGTCCCACAGTCCGAACTCGAACTGCAGCCGATCTCCACCTTCCGTCACCGGGAAGCGATGGGTATAGCGAAGCTGCGGCGCCCATGCCCATAAATTGCCCGCCCCCGACAGAGAAGGCTCAGCTACGGTTGCGAAAGAGTCAGGAGACCTGGGAGAGATGAGAGGTGCAACCATGCCAACCTGCAACGAGTCGTTGGTCCAGTCAAAGTTGATGCTGCCGGTCCGCATACGGGCCACGCCTGCAGCGGTCCCATAGCTGTTGTAAGAGACGCTGGAGAAGAAATCGAGGCTGACATTGGCCGAAGTGTGGGCACCGGCAATGCGAGGACCATCGCCTTCGACGCCGATGATCGTCTGACGCATGCCCGCGCCAAGATCTCCGCTGCCGGAGGTGGGGGTTTCGCGAAGTGCAACCCCAGGCAGATCCGTATTGTCGGGCACGCCTCGGTTGAGGAAGCCGTTGAACAGTATCAGCCCAGTGAGGCGAACCGGATACTTGGAACCGCTCTCCACCTTAGTCTGATCGTGCAGCCGCACCGCTGCTTCAGTCGCCTGCTGCCGCTCTTCGATCGCAGCGATGGTGTCGGCGTAGGAAGAGGTGGATGCGACTTCGCCTGAGTTGGCCTGGTTCGTCGGCGCACTTGGCGAAGCTGGAGATGGGCTACCCGCACTAGCCATCTGTTGGCGGAGTTCAAGCATCTGCTGCTGCAGTTGCTGCATCTGCTGCTGCGACTGCTCGATCTGTCGTTGCGTCGCAGCGAGCGCCGATGAGAGCGCATCGATCTTCTGCTCAAGTTGAGCATCTGCCCGGATCGCCGAACCGGCGGAGATTTGCGGCGAAGTCGTCTGCGTATGCCCGACGACAGCTGCCGGACCGAGAAGCGAACAGATTAAAATCGCATTGCGCACAGGTCTCATTTCACCCTTCCTTGCTTGACTCCCTTGCGTAAGTCTTGCTCCTTCACGCCGACCTTCGAACCCTCTTCAACTCGTCTGCAAGGTTCTTTTGTCCGCTGCCGCACCCAGCGCCTGCAAAGCCTGCTTGGGCAACGTAATCATAAAAGTACTGTGGTTCTCAGGACCTGCTTTCAGTTCGATTGTGCCGCCGTGCTCCTGAGCGATCTGCTGCGCCAGCGTCAAACCAAGGCCAACGCCGCTCTCCTTACCTTCACTCACAAAGGGCAGGAACATCGTCTTACGAATCGACTCGGCTACGCCCGGTCCGTTATCCGAAACCCGGATGCAAATGTTGTCCTGGTCCTCCTCCAGGCTGATCGTGACGAGTGGGCAATCGCTTCCCCGGTGAGCCGCCTGGCAAGCGTTCAACAAAAGGTTGTAGACGGCGCGTCCAAGTTTCTTCGCGTCGATCCAGACCCTCATCGAGGGCCTTTTAGAATCGACAACGATCCGCACGTCGCGCGCTGCGGGATGTGAGCGGGCCATGGCCACCGCGTGCTGTACAACGCTTGCGACGGATTCATGGGACAGTTGGAGAGCGCGTCCCGTCTGGGTAAAGAGCAGCAACGAATCGAGGAGGTCGGTCATCCCCTGTACCGCAGCTTGAACCTCGAGGAACAACTCCTCGCGCTCAGCCTGCGGAAGATTTTCACTGCTCATGAACTCCGCATTGGCATACATCGCGGAAAGATAGTGGCGGAGATCGTGCGAGATGGAGCTGGCCATTCGGCCGATGGTCGCCAGCCGCTCGGAGTCGAGCAGGTCGTTCTGCGTCCGCCGCAGTTCGACGCGCATTCGCTCGAATGCGCGGCTCAACTCGCGAATCTCCGCCACACCGTCTTCGCTGAGCCGGTAGTCGAAGTTGCCGAGGGCCAGGGCGCGTGTCCCTTCGACCAACGTCTGGATAGGGTTGGTCAACGTGCGGGAGATCGAGACGAGCATGCCCGCGCCTGCGATCAAGGCCACCAGCACGAGCAACAGCACCCAGCGATTGACCCTGCTTTCGAGTTGAGTCGCCTGCGCGAACGACTTGAGGACCACTAACTTCGGCGTGGTTGCAGCGTCCGGTTCGCCGGTCTCGCTCAGCGGCACCGATGCAGCAAGGTAATCCTCCTGACCAAGCCGAATATTGCGATTCTCGGTAGGCCCACGCAGGAGTCCTCCAGCCTGAGTCACGAGCTGTCGTTGGAGAACGGGCTGGAGCGTGCTGGCGACGATGCCGGTGCCTACAGTGAATGTCACTTCCGCCGCTGCGGCCTCGCTCACCTCGCGCGCAACACGCTCATCTACCGCGTATCCTACCGCGACGAACCCGAGTTGGCTTCCATCATCCCTGTTCCCGAAGACCAGCGGCTGCGTGGATATCTCATACAGGCGGCCATCGATGGCGAGCAACGCAGTATCTTCAGCGTGGCGCAGTCCGCTCTCCAACCCCTCCGCTACCTTGGCCTGGTCGAGCGACGCACCGCGGTTATACGAGACGATCAGGTTGCCATTGCGGTCCAGAAGCGCGAAGAAATCGCTTCCGCTGACGTGCCAGAATTCAGTGCCGCCGTCTGCGATGGTGCGGCTGTCGGCGGTCATCAGGGCCTTCAGACTGGGGAGGTCCGCCAGCAGCGCCGACTCGCGCACCAGCAACTCGCGGCGCTGGCGGGAGAGGTTCTGGTATGTCTGCACCGAATGTTGCAGGTCCGAGGCCAGGCTCGCCCGCGCCTGCTGCCTCACAATCGTTTGCAGAATGAGAAGGCTTACCGGAGTGCAGCCGAACGAAAGCAGCAGCAGCGGGATCAGCAGCGTGGTCCGCATCCGCAGCCGATCCATCAGACGTGCTTTCCGTTCTGCCATTGCAGTTAACTTCCGCTGACGAACTTGTACCCGATTCCATGCATCGTGCGGAAGTGAATTGGCCTGGCCGGATCGGCCTCCAGCTTCTGCCTCAGCTTCATCACCTGATTGTCGACCGTCCGCGTCGTCGGGTATGACGTATAGCCCCAGACGTCGTTCAGCAGCTCTTCGCGTGTAACTACCTGGTCCGCGTGGTCGATCAAGTACCGCAGCAGCTTGATCTCATGCGCGGTCAGAACCACAGGCACGCCGCCCCTGGTGAACTCCATCGCCGAGAAGTCCGCCGTAACCTGACCAAAACATATCTGCTTGGATGCCAAGCCGCTGGGCTTCTGCGTTCGACGGATTGCGGCCTGCACGCGAGCCATTAGCTCACGCGGGCTGAAGGGCTTGGTGACGTAATCGTCCGCGCCGATCTCGAGCAGCAGCACCTTGTCGGCGACCTCGGACACCGCGCTCAAAACCACCACAGGGGTATTCGGCGACCACGACTTGATGCCCTTGCAGACCTCACGGCCAGTCATCCCCGGAAGCATCAAATCGAGAACGACGCCGGCGGGGCGGAGACTCTTGCACGTGGCCAGGCCTTCGGCGCCGTCGCCGGAGACGTGAACGGTATAACCCTCCGAAGTGAATTGGCGATGAAGCGCCTTCTGAATACGAGGGTCATCTTCCACCACGAGAATTGTGCTCATCCATGCCTCCAAGAGTCAAAGCGATGCACCGGCGACGAGATTGTTCTCCAATCTCCTCGCGGTGCTCTATCTAGTGTCTCAGCATAGAGCTCTGGATGAGTTCACGATATCAAGAAATGACCCGTTGGTGACATTCCTGTGACATTTGATGCGAATCGGGAGCCTGAAGGGACTGCTCTTCAGCAAGCTATACGGCTCCCGCGCCGTGGATGACCGATGCAATGGTGCGGATAAGAATCACTCCATCCAGCATCAGGTTTTGATGTCGTATGTAGTGAAGATCATATTGCAGGTTCTCGTGGATGGGGAACGCCCGCGCCGGGCTCACCTGCCACAAGCCTGTGATCCCGGGCTTCACCACAAGGCGTTGCCGCTCAACCGCGGTGTAGCCTTCAACGATGAACGGCATCTCAGGACGAGGGCCCACAAGACTCATCTCGCCTCGAAGCACGTTGATAAGCTGTGGCAACTCATCGACACTGAAACGGCGAATGAGCCGGCCGACCCGTGTCAGGCGCTGATCCTGATTGCTTGTAGGAGAGGCCGCATACTGCGGAGCGTCCGTGTACATGCTGCGAAACTTCCATATCAGGAACGCGCGTCCATCTTTACCGATCCGTCGCTGTCTGAAGAACGCTGGCCCCGGCGAATCAAGCTTGACTGCAGCGGCTGTCAACGCAAACAACGGCATCAGAAGAATCAGCAGGAAGAGTGAGAGCATTGCATCGGCCGTACGCTTCACCGCGGCATACCATGGCCGCGACGAGACATGGAAGGAACGCAATCCATATCTCATCTCGTTCAATCGCGCCCAGCCCCTGCGTCGCGCCGATAGGTCGTGGAGCAGCCAAAATCCCGTGTCCGAAGCTTCAGCCGATAGAGCGGAGGATAAGGCTCAACGGGTCTGGCTGGACATCCGTATCGTGGCCGGCATTGCTCCATGCCAAAAAGAGTGACTGCCTTGTGGCAGAGGAGTTCTCCTCCAACTCGCCGAGGGTAAGATCGGCATCGAGAGCCGGCAAGGGCGACTCATCCGTATCCTGAGACAGCTTCAGTGCTTTAGATTTATTCATGATTTAGTGGTTTTGAATGTCTCGAGGCCGCTCGCAGTGAACGCGCTGCCTCAGCCATATCGAAGTTCGGTCCGGGGCTCGCTTCCGGCAGTGGAGTAGTGAATCCCTGCCAACTGGCCCATCAATAGCAAGACAAAGTGCGGGTTGAGGATAAGGTATCGACGCCACAGGCGACTCGGCTCTCTCCAAAGCCGGTACAACCACTCCAAACCGGTGCGCTGTAATCGCTCCGGCGCTTGTGTGAGCTCGCCTGCGATGAAGGGAAACGCCGCGCCTACCGCCAATACAGGCATGGGCAAAAGGTGCTTCATCTCGAAAGCAAAGATCTCCTGCCGGGGACAACCAAGGCCTATAAAGACGGCCGAGGCCCCGGAAGCGTTGATGCGTTGTGCAAGCGCGACCCGTTCCTCTTCATCCAAGCTGCGGAACATGGAAGCCTCGGCGCCTGCCACGACAAGCGCTGGATACAGCCGCCTCACGCGAAGGACAAGCTTCTCGATCACTGACGCCGTGGAGCCGTAGAAGTAGACGGGTAGCCCCTGGTCGGCGATCCTCTCCAGCGCAAGTAGCGTAAGGTTCGGTCCATACACTCGGTCGGAGAGTGCCACGCCATATAGCCAGTTCAAAGCCCACCGAACCGGCTGCCCATCCGGAACCACAAGATCGAATGAGTTAAGCCGAAACTTATGCGACTCGCTCTGAACCCCCGTCATGACGCCGTGCACAGCAAGCGCGGACACGCTGTAAGGACGGCGTTCGCGCGCGGCGTTCAGAATCCGCGACAACGCTGCCTCATAATCCACAGCGTCCACCATCACGCCGAGCACATTCCTTTTGCCGAGGTCGATCAAACAGCCACTTCCTGGGTCGATTCGAGCCAACGGCCTGCATTCATCTCGTAACTCTCGCGCAAGATGTCCTGAATGGTGTAGGTCTGCTTCCAGCCTGGATAGTGAGACCGAAAGCGATTGATATTTCCAATCCACCAAACGTGATCGCCCATTCGGCTCTCATCCACATAGGTCCACGTCAATTGTGTTGAACTGATTCGCTCACATATCTTGATCGCCTCCAGCATGGAGCAGTTGCTGAAGCGGCCGCCGCCGATGTTATAGATCTCGCCTATGCGCGGGTTTTCGAAGAATGCGTCGAATGCCTGAACGAGGTCGTAGCTGTGAATATTGTCGCGGACCTGCTTGCCCTTGTATCCGAACACCTTGTAAGGGGTTCGGGTGACGCAGCACTTCATCAGGTAGGCAAGAAATCCATGCAGTTGCGTTCCGGAGTGCCCAGGGCCGGTGATACATCCGGCGCGAAAGCACGCGGTGCGCATTCCAAAATAATGGCCATACTCTTGTACCATCAGGTCGGCCGCTGCCTTGGAAGCTCCGAAGATGCTATGCATGCTGTGATCAAGCGACATGCTCTCATCAATCCCGGCGCTATAAGGGTGCGACGGATCGATCTCCCAGCGCGTCTCCAACTCGACCAGAGGGAGCCGGTTTGCCTCGTCGCCATAGACCTTGTTCGTCGAGGTAAATATGAAAACGGCATCCGGGCAATATTGCCGCGTAGCCTCCAACATATTGAGCGTCCCAAGCGCGTTTACCTGGAAGTCGGTCAACGGCTCGCGTGCAGCCCAGTCGTGGGAGGGCTGCGCGGCGGTGTGGATGACGAGTTTGATGTCGCGCCGATACCTCTTGAATATCTTGAATATCTCGCCCTGGTCGCGGATATCGACGGCAGAGTGGACGTAGTTCGGCAGAGTCTGTGCCAGGTCGCGGGCCATCCACGATGTCGAAGCTTCGTTACCGAAGAAGACAGACCGCATGTTGTTGTCGACACCGACAATGTCCATTCCTCTCTTCGCGAAATGTCTCGTCGCTTCAGACCCAACTAGTCCGGCCGAGCCAGTTATCAATGCAATGCTCATAGCGCCTCCCCGCTTGAAAGATTTATCTCTTGCTTTGTTAGCAACGGATCCTGCGGTCTTGTTCCTCGGCAATGCTTCGATTCAATTGCCCGAGCGTAGATGTCGCTCAACATCCGGTAGTTTTGCGGCTCCGTGTATCGCTCTTCATAGAGGCTCCGGCAGTTGCGACGCATGTCGCGATAGCCTGGTGCATCCAGGGAGAGTTGGTTCGACTTGGCTGCAAGATCGCCCGCGTCACCGACGGCAAATTGCAGACCCGTCACGCCGTCCTTTACAAGGTGATTAATGGATTCGACACTCGCGGCAAGCACAGGGGTGCCCTGAGAAAATGCCTCCAAGATGGTGGAGGCGAGGGGCTCATACGACTCCGACGCGAAGATCAGAAACCTCGCAGCGCCCATGGCTGCTGCAACCTCAGTGGCTGTCCGCTGCCCCAGATACTCGACATGTGCGAGCCGCGAAGCGCGGTCGCGCACCTCGTCCGCAAGAGGGCCGTCGCCCATAATCTTCAAGGGCATCGTGGGGCTGTGTTCCTCCCAGGCCTTCAATACCGTGCGAATGCCCTTCTGAGCGGAGACCCTACCCACAAAGAGCGCATAGCCACCAAGCCCATCGCCTGGCTTTCCCGGATCCTTGACGAAGTTCGGCTTCACGACAATCTGCTCCGGCTTCATTCCACCCTGAATTAATAACTCCCGTTGAAGATCGGAGACTGCGATGAAAGTCGAAATGCCAGCCCACGTACCGACCAGCCGATGGTAAGAAAATGCAGCCGTAACCAAGGCGCTGCCCACTCGGCTCCCCGAGTAGCAGCCATGCACCACGCCATCCAAGGGAAGGACCTTGCCCGCGCAGTCGAGGCATACTCTGCCATCGCGATACAGGCCCGAATTGGCGCAGAACATTCTGAAGTTGTGCAGAGTTTGTACGACGGGAACTCCGGCGGCATATGCAGCCGAAATAATTGACGGCGACAGGAGGGGGAACCAGTTGTGAATATGGACTATCTCGGGCCGGAATGTCCGGATTAGCTCCACCATTCTTTGGGAGGAACCTGGCGAATGAAACAAAGATCCAGCGGCCGCGATCTTCGCTAAAGTTCCCTCGATGATCTTGTTGTCCGCCTCAAGCAGTTCGACCTCATGGCCGGCGCTCCGCAGCATCTCTACCTCGGCAGCCACCACCGAGTCTTCGCCGCCGGCGAACTTGTATCGATTGTGAGCCATAACGATTCGCATATCAGGCGGCTGGAGGTACGGCCCCTTCTCCTGGTATCTTGCTGGTGAAGTAATACCCTCGCAGCAGCTTCTCGGAGTACCGCATCAAGCATGCGATCGACTGCATCGCAGAGAGCGCGATCCGACGAAATAGTGGTGACCCCGTCATCCTGCTGATCGGCGAGAAGTTCAACGTGATCTGCCGCTTCTCTCGTGCCTGCGACGACTCCCGACTGCATGATTTACTCTCCGGGTGAAGCCGGAAGTCGGCAAGCACATAAGGGATGTGCCGGATCTTGTAGCCGGCATCCGCGAGCCGCAGGAAGAACTCATAGTCCATCGCATAATGGAGGTTTGGCTGGAGCCTGTTACCGTCGTCGAAGACTCGACGCCGGAAGAAAGTTGAAGGCGTCGGGATATACGAGACTCGGTGGTAAAGCAGGATGAAGCGGCTAAAATCGATCTCCTTGCGGACCCGCAACGTGATTCCGTCCTGATTCATCACGGTAAAGTCACCGTACAAGACATCGACGTCGGGGTTCTCGGCGAATGCCTTGACGACGTGGTCAAAGCAGCCTGCGCGGTACCGATCGTCCGAGTTGAGCCAGCCGATGATGTCCCCGGTCGCTTCTTCGAAGCCGCGGTTCAGAGCTTCGCTTTGGCCTCCGTCAGGTCCCGAACTCCAGCTCAAATGTTGCCATTCCGCGTACCCCGCGAAGGACTGGAGCATCACCACCGTTTCGTCTTTCGAACCTCCATCCAGAACCAGATGTTCGACGCACGGGTAGGCTTGTATGCGGACGCTCTCAAGCGCTTCGCGAATATATCGCCCTTGATTCAGAGAGGGTGTCACGATCGAGATCTTCATCGCACGCCGACCTCGGTCCTCTGCGTCCGCGCAAGACAGACGGATAGTGCCGCCATCAACCACAAGTGATAAGAAAGCCCAATCGGCACGGTATCGGCCAACCCACGCAACAAGGCGAAGATCAGCAGTGCAAGGACCAGTGTCCGCAACTCACTTGCAGGAGCACGCCACGCCTGCCGGAGACTGGAAAAATAAATCGCGACGACAATTACCACCCCGACCAGTCCGAATTCAAAGAATTGTTGTAATAGTTCGTTATGTGCGTGCACCGCTGCGAACGGGCCCATGGGAGGAATCAGCGACTTGAAGGAATAGATCCCGTGTCCGAACCAGGGTCTTTCGATGCTCATGGAGAACGCAACCGTCCACAGGATGGTACGGCCGGTCAGCGTCTCCAACTGGTTGCCGGAACCGGTGTTGTTGTAGGTCGCGAAGTAGGTGTTGAGAAGCCCCCAGAAGCTCGCTACAACAAGCAACGCTACTGCACTAAGTTGCACTTTAGCTTTACGGGTCAGCGTCCTGCTCTGGATCAGGTACCAACACTCAGCGACGACGAATGCCACGATCGCTGTCTTGCTCAAAGTGCGCAGCAACGTAATCGCCAGCGAGATGCTTAGCCATTTCCACAGCGCGCCGCGCGTCACAAGATACTGCGCAATCAGGGTGGCGATGCCAAGCTCCAAGCCAAGCGTATTGGGATGCAGAAACTCGTCGTTGCCGAGGCGAAGATCTTCGGTCACCGGAGAGAACCAGGCAACGGCGGCAAGAGCCACGGCGCCCCACACCGCTCCCTTGAGAATGGCCTCCGTACAAGCTACAGCATCGCGATTCCGCAGCAGCAGAAGCACGATGGCGATGTCTATGGCCATTGCTGCCCAATATCCGATTGCCGCAACAAGTGATTGCGCTCCGGTCCAACATAGACTCGCCGCAGAGAACGTGAATAGCACGACCATCCAGCGCAGGGGGGACGTGAGCGGAATCCGGCTCCCGCGAGTAAAGCGATTGTCGACCGTGTAGAGGATTGTCCCGAAGAGCATCTCGAGACTGATCGCGATGCTGACCTTTGTTCCCAGCAGAGGATCACCCTGAAAGAATAGGTAGGTAAGACAGGCACGAAAGATGAAGAAGAATCCGATGGCTCCTGGAAAGACCATCGCTGTGCGTTCTTGCACCGACTCAGCTTCGAATGAGACTGTAAGAGCGCGTGTGATCATCAGTTGCTCTCCATTGCATGAATAATCGGGGGTTCCGCACAGACCACAGACTTCTTTCGAAACATTCGGTAGAGCGGGATATACAGAAGGCATGTCAGTGGCCCCGGAATTAGCCAACCACTCGCCGTACCCACGGTTCCAAAGTGCGGCGTGAGCAGGATCATCACCAGCAGCATTGTCGCCCCCGCCGCCAGATTAGCTGACGTCACGAGCCTTACCCGGCCCGCGGCGAGCAGCCCGTAATGTGCTGTCACATTCATCGCAAGAAACATTGAGCTTACGGCGAGTATGGAGAACATCGGCCACGCTTGTTGAGCAAAATCATGTCCCACCCACAGAGCAAGAATCGGCCGGCTGAACACGATTATCGGAACGCCCAACAGCACAGCAAGCGCGACGTTTGACTTGAACGCGGTCGCTAGAGTGTGCTTCACCTGGGTGAGTGATTCGCTTTCGAGCCTCGCACTCAGGTGCGGAAAGAGAACGTGAAAGCCCGCGGCGACGGTTCCATGAATGGTCTGTACTGCCTGATCGCAAAGCGCATAGCCTGCGACTGCTGGAGTTCCCAGGAGCACTCCAATCACCAGCCTGTCGGCTTGGCCAAAGATTACGGCAGAAAGGGCCTGCAGCCAGCTGAAGCACCCGAATCCGGCGATCATCGTCAGAGTCTCGCGACGCAGCGAAGGTAGGAGTGTAATCTTTCCCATCGCCGCGCGCAGTGCCCATCCTTGCGCGATAGCCGCGAAAGCAGATACGCAAAGCGTTGCCAGCATAACCTCCACTACACCCAGCCCACGCGTGACCAACACGATGGCTGCAATAAGGGAGGCGAGACGGGAGTAGATCGATATCCTTACTGGTGGACCATACTGTTCAAATGCGCGCAGAGTCCCCGCGAAGACATCATTGATCGATCGCACCACCAGCAGCAGGCTTCCAATCCGGATGGATAGCTGGCAGGCATATCGCATAGTCGCGTCGATGTGCGCGATGTGGCTTGTGGCAAGAGGCGCGAACACCCACAACACGATTGCAATCACCACGCTCAGCGCTAGATTTATTGAAAGCATGCTGCGCACGACTCTCGTTACACCGGAGGCATCGCCTCTGCCGCGATACATCGAGACATACTTGATCGCTGCATCGCTGAAGCCGGTGGAAAGCGCATTGCCGCCATTGACTGCTGAACTCGCCAACACCCACACGCCAAACTGAGCTGCCCCCATATGGCGTAATAGATACGGCACAGCGAGAAGCAGCCCGATCGGCTGTGAGGCGTACTCAGCAATCGCATACACTCCGTTAGCCACGGTCCGCCGCATTTGAGTCGACGTCTCGGAAGGCAATTCGCGATCGCGCTTCATCGATTCCTCCTGCCCAATCGTGCAAATGCACTTGCGACGGCGGCACTCAACTCACGTCCGATCACCTTCCTGGTGTCGGTGTCATCGACGCCCACCCATGAGCGTTGCACCAGCAGAAACAGACAGCTGGCGACCAGCGCAATAAGCGTCGACACCAGGATGAGGATGAGCCGATGGGGCGAAGACTTCTTCTCCGGCCAACCCGCGGGATCGATGACGCTGACCGCCGGGATCGACTTGGCCTCCTCGATACGCGCCGTCTCATACTGCGCCGAGAGCATCTCGTAAACGGTCTCTTCAATGCGGACTCGACGATACAGATTAGCCCAGGGCACCGCGAGTGCCGGCAGTTGACGAAGCGCAGGATAAGACAGAGCGCTGTTGCCAGTCTGGTCGCTCGAAATGCCAGGGGGTGCACCGTCGGTGTCGCGTGCCAGTTCCCGGCGTAGCACTCCTACCCGCGCTTCCGCTGCGCGAACGCGGGCATTCTGGTTTCCATAGATCTGTTCCAGAGAGTCCAGTTCGGATTCGCTTGCCACGAGCAGACCCTGAAGCTTCGCGTCGGCATCCACCATCGCGCGTGTTTGTTCCTTAATGTCAATGGCCGCGTTCTTGGTAGAGAAATCGCTCATCTCAAGTTGGGCCTGCTGGAGCTCAAGGCCCACGGTCTGCAAGCGCTGTTCGATAAACTCGCGCTCTCGCCGTGCGGAAGAAGTGTTGACCTTGACGACCAGCGCATTGAGTTCATCAACATAAGCCTGCGCCAGATCGCGCGCACGGCCACGCTCGGTGTCTTCTACTGCGATGGTGATGACTCCGCTCTTCGCGTCCTCTGAGATGGACGTCTTGCGAGCGAGTTTCTTTGCTGTGTCCACGACGTAGCGTTTGCTGTATACGTGCTGGAGTTGAAAGCGGTCGATCAAGTGACCGCTGATTGTGCCGCTACGCAGCAGGTCGACGAAGAGAGCTCCATTGCCTCGCCCGCCGAACAGACCTCCCGCCAGGCTAGCAAGGCCTCCAGCCGCCTGGCCTCTGCCGACCAGCGCGGCCAGCATCGCCGCACCGCCGCTGGCCTGCTCCGGAGGCATGATTCGAGTCGTCGACTCATATTGGTTGGGCAATAGAAACACAACAAGAGTGCTCAGTAGAAACCCACCCACTACCACTTTTGAAAGGAATTTCCTCTTGCTCCACAAGAGCGCAGCATTCGTAACCCAGATTTGATCAGGCTGTTTCTGCGTCGAGGTAAGAGGCTTGAGTTCTTCAGTCATGTGCGTTGCAAGGGTCATGGGTGTAGAGCTAGCGCCGCAGTAAATGCAATTGAAGAGACCACCTGTGCTGTGGCCAGCATGTTCTTCCAGAAAACGGAGCCGCCAAAAATCTTTTGGGGTACAACGACAACGTCTCCTGGATTGAGCCGCGTCGACAGCACGTCCTCCCCAAACCATTCGCCAGATCGCCTTCCGACGACGACTCCATTCGCGCGCACGACGAAGATCTCTTTTCGATTGGCGAGATCGGTGGCACCTCCCGCCTTGCGGAGATACCAGTTCGCATCCTTTCCGGGGACATACGTGATCGCGGATGCGCTATAAACCTGGCCGTTGACAAGCACGAAGCCTGGCCGCTTGGGAACGGTCAGCACGTCGCCCGCGCGAAGTTCGATGTCTGCATCCGTATTTGCCCAGGTTGCAATGTCATTGCTGATTTTGATCACCAGGCGTCCCACCGCGCGCTGGCTGCGAAGCCTTTGCAATACTTCATTCTGTTGTTGGACAAGCAATTGCAGCGTCCCGGTCTCGTCTCCGCCCGATACGTTCTGGCCGAGCCTGCCGCCGACCGATGTCGTCTCAATTTGGCGAATCAGCTCCGCGCGGCTCTTCTCCTCTAACTCCTTCACCTGCTTGCGTACAAGTACGGCGCCATCCGGGTACGCCGTTGTGCGAAATCCACCCGCACGCAGCAGCACCGAACTCAGCCGCTCGCCCTCCTGCAGTCCGTACGTCCCCGGATACATCACCTCTCCTGTTAACGTCACCGACGCGCCAATGTCGTTCCAGCCTGACACCTGGTGCACAGTCAACACGTCTCCCGGCTTCAGCCGCACATCCGCATTGGCGTCGTGATTATTCACCGCTTCGCCGATCGCAATCGTGCTGCGGCGACTTACCACCTGCTTTGCCATCCTTGATCTCGTAACTCGCGAGGTCAGCATTCTGCAACAACGCGCTACGCTTGAAGCCGCCCGCCATTCGCACCAACTGGGCCGCGGTCATGCCCTGCGTCAGTGCGTACGCTCCCGGTTGCAACACCTCGCCGCGTACAGTTACTTTCGGTGCATCCGTCTCATAGCGACCGCGAATGCGGATCGTATCGAAGGGCTGCAGGAGAATCGGATCGCTCCCCGCCAGCGCCTCAGTCACGCTGAAGTCGAGCGCCTCGGGACGCAGATCGGGAGGCATCAGCCGTACAATCTCGCCGTGATCCGACGGCTCCGGCAACAAGTCCTGATACGACCTGATCGCATCGCTCAACTTCATGCCGTCGTGATACGGCATCTTCCCCGGCCGGACCACATGCCCTTCAAGATAAATTGCGCTCTCGCTGTATGGCAGTATCGGCGCAACGACCACGCGGTCTCCATCTTTCACCATAAAGGTGCCGAGCTGCATCTGCGCCGACTCGAGCGTGCTGCCTTGCGGAAGTCCAACCTCCAGCGTGGAGCGGTGTCCGTCCGCCTCGATCCGTTCAACCCGGATATGCGTCAGCGCTGCGGAGACGCGCAGTCCCCCCGCCTGGTCGAGCACATCCCACAGCGTCATTGCACCCTTGGACTCGCTTTTGAATTCATAGATCGCCGGCCGCTTGACCATCCCGGAAACTTCAACCTGCGGCCCGGCCGCCGGCACAAGAATCGTGTCGCCCGGCTCCATCCGCTCTACATCAGCTCGCACACCGTGCAGCAGAAAGTCGTACAGGTCAACCTCGCGGACAAGGGTATTCCCTCGCATGTGGCGCACCATGCGCAGGGAGCCGACAGCTGGTCGGCCCGCCCGCTGCATAGAGCGCATTGATAGGCGTAGACAGCGAGCTGATGTCATACGCTCCAGGGCGCTGTACATCTCCCACCACGTACACGCGAATCGTGCGAAGGCGGCTCACCGAGACAGCAACGTGCGCATCCTTAAACTGAGGGCGTAGAGCATCCTGGATCAGTGCCTGCGCCCGCTCCAGCGTGAACCCGGCTACGACGAACGAACCGGCCTCAGGCAACACCAGCCTCCCCTCCCGATCGATGACCCGCGTAAAGCTCTGCGAGACGCCTCCCCACAACGAGATCGTCAGGCCATCACCCGGGCCCAGTACATAGTCCGGGCCAATCGGAAGGTCGATCGGCATCTCCTTCGTCCCCATGCCGCGCGTGAGAAATACATCGGCCCCGAAGCGCTTCACCTCGCTCCGTTGCTCCGGCACTTGTGTGTACAGATCGCGGAGAGACTGCAGATTGTATGGCGCGGACTGATGCAGCACTTCGACCGTGTCATTGGCGGGCGGCTGTGCCGGTTTCACGCGGTTGCTCGCGCCTCGTACCGTCTCAGCCATGGCGGGCTTAATCGCTTCGGGGCCTTTGTCTCGCGGAGAGGACGCGGTCTTCACTTGTCTGTCGTCCAGATCATCTGTGGATGGCTCCCTGGGAATCAGTTCGCTGTCCTCGGGCAGATCCCCGCAGATCCCGCATCTCCTGCCGTCTCGCGCGTCGTCGGATCAAGCTGACTCGACGTACTGGTACTATCGCCGCCAATCTCGTTCTCCAACGCCGTCGAAGGGGTTTCGGCTGCCTCTCCCTCTGTCGAGGGCTCCATCGAACTCTCAAAATCAGCATCGGAGGCATAGCCCCGCGCGCGCAGCCAGACGGATATCGTCTGCCGCAACGCTGCATTCGTCGCGATATTGCTAAAGAGCATCTCATCGGTGATCGAGTTTTCCTGCACCGCGATTCCACGCTTGAAAAAGAATTCGGCCATCACATGCTTTAGATCGACGATCACTTCCGGTGTCCTATGCAGGATGGAAATGATCTGATTTGTCGAAAGAACGGTGGCCAAGCCGGAGCCGCTCGGACGTTCATCGTTGTTGCCGTCTGCCGTATCGCGGGGTGTCGCGTCGTCGCGAGCGGCACTGCCGCCGCTTGACTCCGCGAGGTTACGTTGCCGCTCATGCCTTCGGTTGCCGAAGCCGTCCCCATAGCTGAGGGCAAGTCTTGCGCACTCGCCAGCCGCAACTATTAGAAGCAGACCCACTCCCGCGAGCGCACGGGCTCCGGCCTGTCGGATGCGGGAGATCATCTGCGCTAAAGGTGACAACTCCCTCGCGTTTGCGGCAACACCGTCAATCCGTTCACCTCGGCCTCTCTGCCGGCTCGATCTCGAACTCGCTCACCTCGACTGCGACGGAACGCATGATGGCCTCGATGGATAGCACGACACGGTACTCCTGCTTGCGCCGCACCAGGATTCCCGTCCAGGCCAGCCATAGGTCCCGCTACGATCCGAACTCGGTCGCCGCAGTTCAGATAAGGATGTGGCTCGGCTATAAACTTCGCGGTTGCCGTGCGCAGCAACGCAATCTCATCGTCGGGGATGGCGGTAGGCCGCGCGGAAGTTGCGGCGAAGCCAAGAACTCCCGGCGTCTGCAGCAGGCGAAGCCGATCGTGCGCTCCCACTCGCGCAAAGAGATAGCAGGGAAACAATGGCAGATCGACATCTGCATGGACTCCGTTCTTCCATAGGTGTTGGCTGCGACGCAGAGGGAGGAATGTCTCCATATCCTGGGAGTGCAGGCGCGCTGCTATCGACTTCTCATGGCGCGAGCGCGTATGTAGCGCATACCACTCGACCGGAACTGTGCCTGCCATCGCTTCCCTTGTCGTGTCCATCTTCGCTCTCACCTTTCTTTGACTGTTCAGTTGCGTCACGCTCGCCCTCTTACAGCTCCGCCCTGTCACTTAGGTTTTCGTGACCTTCCCTGCTACCAAGGCTTCAGCTTGCGCAAACTCGCGTACTGATGCTTGCGCTCACCCTTCCAAGTGAGCAACCAGACTTCTTCCATCGTGCCGATTCAATCTTGTAGCGGAGGCCGCTGGCTACGTGGAAGCACAAGCGCTCCCACGTAAAGCGCACTTGTGCCGACACGACCCTCAACCGCGTCCAGACATCGCTCTCCTGCGCCGCGGCCACTCTTGGTGGCAGATGGAAGGGGAAAAGCTTCTTCCGCCTTTTCGTTCGCAGCTGAGCGCGATCTTGTGACAAAACGTCCTGCAAAATGAGATAGAGCTTTGAGCCGGGATGCTTGGCATACAACACGTCTTCCTGGTAGCAGTCGGCCCAGAGGCGGACCTTACGAGGAAGTTCGCCAACCGTGGCTGCGAAAAATGAACCCGGAAGCTCAGCCCCGAATGCTCTGCTTGCGATCAGGCTCGAAACGCCGATCCCAATTTTCCTGTGCGGCATCTCGACTGAGAAGTGCGACTGTAGCAGCCCAAAACGCAGCATCGTCTTCGTGAGAGCGAATCGCTCCGGCAAATTCAAGTATCCATGCCGCTCGCGTCCACTCGCTCTGCAGGTGTCGGAAGAGATGTTGCGCCTGTCCCAGCAACTTGTCGCACTCCGACAGTGCCGGAAACTCAAACCCATTCCACACCTGCAATTGCAGCCGCAAAAGCCGATCGCCATATAGGGCTGACTGAGTCTGCTCCCTGGCGGAGACAAAGTGGATTTCAAGACAGCGCTCCGTCCGCGGTCGATACAGATCACGCAGCGATAACACTTCGGGTTTGCCGGCCACAAACTCCCAGCTGCCGTCATACTCTCGCTTCAACCGGTAGCCAAGCCGCTCCACCGCCTGGCGGCAGCGCTCTGCATCTCGCGGGGAGACCAGGAAATCCAGATCGTGTTGATAGCGGTTGGATGGGTCTGCGCAGAAACGGGGAACCAGAGAGAATCCCTTGAGGTTGGCATACGAGAGCTTTGCCCGCTGAAACTCCACATTGATCTTCACGAACTCGTCGAACATGGCCTCTGTGCGCGCCCGGTTTTCGCCATGACAATTCTCAAGCTCGCAGAGAATACGCGGCGGCATCAAATCCGCGATGCCCAGTTCACGTGCGCGGCTTAAGAAGTAGAGCGCCAGACCGCTGGTATGCAGCCAATCGCTGCTACGCGACCAGTCCTGCTCGTGGAACGCCTCGAAGCGCGCTCGCCGCGCCTCCGTCGGCGCGTCCCGGAAGGCGTCTACAACCGCCGCCGCTAATGCGCGATTCATCTGCCCTCCTCTCTGCTGGCTTTCCAGAAGCTATTTCCCATACATCTCCGGCTCTCCCAGACTTCCCGCCGGAGGAAGATGGCGAAGGAAGAGCACGATCTGCCATTGCTCGTCGTCGCTGAGAATCCCTCTGGCGGCCGGCATCCCGGAGGGAGCTATGCCGTTGTCGATCACCCACTTCAACTGGCCATCCGAATAGGCCTGAACATCATTGCGAAGCCAGCGACGGTACGGGTGGGTCCATCGTGTCGGCGAAGGGCACCCCGGTGTTCTGGCCGTCCATTCCATGGCAGGCCACACAGTAATGGGAAAAGGCCTCCTTGCCATCCACGACACTTTGCGGGTTGTAGGCGATCGGGTTGCGCGTGTGCTTATTGCCGATGAACATTGTGTGCTTCGCTTTCGTCATCACAGCTGTCTCAGCCTTGCCCGGTGCCGTCGCTTTGCATCCCTGCAGCGAAACTCCGATTAGTAGAAGTCCACTAAATGCGATCCAACGCATGGTGGCTCTACTCCGTCACGTGCAGCTTCAAAGTCATGGAGCCGTGCCCGCTGCCGCAGAACCGCGAGCAGTGGCCAACGAAATCGCCCGTTACGTTTGGAGTAAAGGCGAGCTCGCTTGGCGCGCCTTTGGCAATCTCGGTCTCCAAATTCAGCTCAGAGATCTTGATGCCGTGGGGAACATCCTCGCTGTGCAGTACCAGCACAACTGGCTCACCTTTCTTCAAGGTGATCTCGGCGGGAGCGTATGAGAAGCGTTTTGCCGCAATCTCAATCCGGCGTGGATCATTTGCTGCCGTCACCCGCCTGGGCCCGGCTACACAAGTGATGGCTAGGGTGCCTACGATAAGCAACTTCGATATTATCTGCAGTTTCATTCCGCTCATTACTCCTGATGATTAGCTGTCCTGAACCTAAGTCCCGCCGCACGTCCGGTTGTCATCGGGCAATGCGGCGTTTGTCACTTGTTTGTAAAACCGCCATTCTCAAGGAGCCAGGTAGCGCAGAATGGCACGTGCGTCTGCAGCGCTCAGCGACGCGCGCATTCTCATATGAAGTACCACCGTGCCGGTGATCCGCCTCGGCAGCTCCTGCGGCGCATTGTGGCAACGGCTGCAGTTCTGCTGGAACTTCTGTTCGCCGACGTCGGTCTGTTGTGGCGGGTTGCCCGCGTCAATCTTTACTGGCTGCGCAGCCGTCTTTGCATGCGAGGCGTCTGGCGCCTGCGCCGAAGAGAGCAGGCAGTAGCAGGCAAGCATTCCTATCGCGATTAGCGGCTGTAGTCTCATTTTTTTCCTGGCCATGCTGGAAAGAGGAATCGGTAGATGATTCCGGTCTTCCAGATATTTCCGTTTCCTGTTGAAGAGAAAGACCGCGAGTAACTCGTGTTGATCCTGACCTCATGCGGCAAAAAATAGTCGAGCCCGAAATCTGCGCGCTGCGTATTTGCGGCAGGAAGCCCGTCAGTCGGATCCGGGCTGTTCCGGAACGTCTGCTGCATTCGAAAGAGCGGCTCAAGCCGGCCTATCGCGCTATCCGGTCCGCCGAACCGCGATAGCCTGTACCCTGTTTCGATCCAGTAGCCTTGCGCGTGCGTCCCGTGCGCGTACTCAGACTTGATCTCCAAGGGCCCGTGCCGTGGTTGCCACCAGACGTCAAATCCCCATGCGTTGGGATGATTTCCCTCGAACATATGTCCGTAGGAACTACCGATCTCCAACCCGAGCACGGGAAAATACACCTCCGCTCGCCCCCCGCTGGCGCGGGAAGACTTGAACTGCGTGCCGCTCACATTCGCTGCGAAGTAGCTCGCATAGTCGATACTCATCTTCGAACGCGAATACAGCGATCCCCGCAGTTCGCCGCCGGTTCCCGCGCTTCCGTTGGTGCCGATTGGGAAGATCAGGGGGGCGTCTTGATAATTGCCGATCCAGATCGGTGTCAGCCTTTCATTGTACGTAGCGAACGGCGTCAGAAACTTACCGGCGACAACGGTCACATGGCTCGTCGCGAAGTAGTCCATTTGCAGATACACCACATTCTCGAACAGCTTGGTCTGATCGGATTGCCCCCCGCCCCTGGGAGTTACCGACTCCAGAAAAGAGTCGCGCGTCTCAAAAAGGAAGCGATGGGTGATTGGAAATGCAACCAGGGGCATTACTGTTGGATCGAAGGACGTTTGCCCCTTGTTAGTGCTGTGGAGAAATCCGGCCGCGCCGGAGATGAGCGGAGTCTCCTGGCTCAGCGCCGCCTGCGCCACAGTCAACATGGCGATCAGCAGCACTCCACGCGCGGATAGATAGAACGATAAACACCTCATGGAAACAACTTATCTTTATTCGATTGTGTAGTTGTCCTCTTGCTGCATCCCGTTTGTCATTTCATTGTCATTGCTCATAGACATTGACATCTGGCGTCTTCAACAGGACTGCCGCATCGCCTGCGCCAATGCTTCTCTCGCGCAACAACACCCAAAACAGCACCGCCGCCAGCGCGGCTACACAGGCGACTGCCAGGAACACCTGAGAATACCCGAAGGCGACGTATGCCGCGCCCGCCGTGGCCGACGCGATCGCCTGGCTTAGCGAAGTCACGAGGCTACACGCGGCGGAGGCAATACCCCGGCCCTCCTCCTCCACGCGGTTCATCAACAGGTTGTAGATGCCCGGGCTGCCCATGAAGTGGAAAGCCGTGAAGCTCAGGTACAGCACCACGATCACCTTCAACTCATGCGCTCGAGCCAGGGCCGAGAGCGCAACCGCGGTCACCAATTGCGTATACATGATGCCCGCGACTAGCCCGCATCGCCGGAAGACCGCGGGCGACAGCAGCACAGCCAACAGCTGCGCAATCTGCGAGGCTGAAAAGATCACACCGATGTGCGCCAGTGGAACATGGACCTTACGCGACAAATAAGCGGTAGCGAAGGGCATGAAAGAGCCGGCGGCCATACTCCAAAGCGCCACAGCCGGAAGAAAACGCAAAAGGAAAGGATCGAACCGCCATCGGCTATTTGTCTTCTCGATTGCCGCTAGTTTTAGCCTGCGAAGAGGCCAGATTCCAAGCGCCACGACTCCGCAACAAAGCAGCAGTACCGCCCTCTTGGCATCCGCCGCGCCCAGCGATGGAACGAGTGCCTGCAGCCAGCCGGGCAGAAATCCACCAACCAGACCGCCAAATCCTCCAGTGCCGATCCCAACTGAGAACAGCAGGCTGAAGGCAAAGGTCCGATTCTTCTCCGTCGTCAGCTTCGCCGCTGCCGGCGAGAAACACACGGCCCAGATGCAGAGAAACGTTCCTGCAACAAACGCCAGTCCTACCTGCGTGTATTCGCCCGCAAGAAATATCCGCAAGGCCGAAATCAGGGGAGTCGCAAGGAAGCCCATAGCCAACACTCGTCGCAGGCCCACTCGCTGGGCGAGCATCCCAATCGGAATCGTGCCCACCATGCTGCCCAGCGTCATTGCGCCCGCAACCAGTCCAAGCTGGCGCTCATTGAATCCGATGTCCAGCAGAAACAGGTTGTAAAGGAACAGGAACATCGCAAAGCCGAAGTCGAAACACAACGCAGCTACAAAAAACATCCAGAACTCTCGACTCAGCTCCTTGTCCGATATCCACGAAGTCAGTCGTTCGCGAATGCCCCTCCGGATCGGCGATCTGGCCGCATTAGCCCGATCGACCCACGGCGTCATGGCCCCTGCTCCTCCACCAGGCGCTCAAGCCGCTCGACCGCCCAGTCCAGGTCGCAATAGCGCAGCTCAAAGATGCGTGCCGTGAGCAACCTTTCCATCGACGCCATCTCCTCCATCCCATTCAGGTGTTTCTGGATATAGCTCCGCGCAGCGTCCATGGGGAACGGGACTAACTCCTGAATCGGCGAATTCCTCCGATTCAGGAAGACGATGTACTCCACATTGGACGAAGGCGCCCGTCGTATCTCTCGGCATTGTAGCCAGACGTATCTCTATCGACGGCTTACCCGTGACTCGCGGTGTAATGGGTTTGCCGGCTACCTCCCCGAACAGTTCGATCGCGGACGGCCGCAGTCGGACTATGTAGCAATTCCCAACCACGCGCCGCTCGCTCTCCCCATTCGGAAGAAAGCTTGCATCGTCAGTAACGTAAGTCCACCCCGCACGCGCGCATGCGAACGCAAGCGAAGATTTACCTGCGCCCGAGTCACCGCACAGCAAAACTCCTCGTCCCTGCCATTCAACGCAGGCGGCATGCACTGGGGCCGCATGACGATTGACGATATGGGCGAGCACCGCCGCTTCAAGGAAGTGATATTTCAGGTAACTCCTGTGCGAGATCGCAGCGGCATTAATCCATCCAAACGAAAAGCCATGAAGCACGTCGACGATATAAAAGTTCGCCGCATCGGCGATCCGCACTATGATGTTGTGTTGCGCGCGAGACACGGGAGCAGGCGGACACTCCGTACCACCGCCCTCCATCACGCCAAGCTTGAACAGGATCGGCTCCATATTTACCGTCTGGCGGAACTCTCCCCAGTTCTCTTCGGCCGCCTCTAATATCTCTGTGCAATTGCTCATCACCTGAACTGGAAAGCCCAGCGGATAGAAGACCGCGGAGAACGGCATTTCGACGAACTGCAGATAAGGATCAAAACGCGTTGCTGCTGCCGGTTCTTTACCGTCCAGATTATCGGCGATCAAAGTTGCCCCCATCATGTGCCCTCATTATTTGCGCAGACCACCGCAACCCGCCTCGCTGTCCGGGCTAGAACGCGTACCGAATTGCCAGTTGAATAATGCGCGAATACCGATAAACTCACCGTAATCGAGTAGTTCCCGAGCGAGAGCAGCGGCATCGTAAACACCCCCGTCGAGTTCGTCGTCGCCGTCCGCGCCAGGCTCGTCGACTCATTTACGGCCGACACCGCCGCGCCGACCACAACCAGCCCGGACGGATCGCGCACCGTTCCCACAATCGCTCCTGTCCCCGGCGTCTGTGCGCGAAGGATCGAGGTCAGCAGAAATGCAGCCAACGGAATCGACAGGTACTTTCGCACGGACGGAAGAATCATGTTGTTCTCCCTCAATCAGTGGTTGAACTCCATGTGACCAAGTATCGAAAAACCTCCGTGCGCACTTGTCACGCGGTTGTAATCCCTTTGCCGTTTTTTTTGCTTGAGCTTAGGGAAATCACAATCCAACATTCGGAGTGTTATAGGTAGGATCTATTGTCGAAGACGTAACAAGTTAGCTGGCTGGCTGATCACTCGACTGGAAGAGTGCTCCAAAATGCCGTCACAGGAACTAGAAAGCACGTCGGGCTATATACTTCCCCCAAAGTATGAGTCACTTCTGTCGGGGTTCTAAATGATCCGCTCTGGTCGACATTTCCTTCAAATTCCCGGGCCAACAAATGTGCCGGACCGTGTCCTCAGGGCAATGGACCACCCGGTCATCGATCATCGCAGCGCGGAATTTTCCAAACTTGCTTCGGAAGTTCTGGAGAACCTGCGTCCAATCTTCCAGACCAGCGGACCTGTAATTATGTATCCCGGCTTCAGGTACTGGGGCGTGGGAGGCGGCGATCGTAAATACGCTTTCATCCGGGCGATCGCGTGCTCATGTTCGAGACGGGACACTTTTCGCAACTTTGGCGTCAAGTGGCGGAAAAATTCGGCATTCAAGTCGAGTATGTGCCAGGCAACTGGCGCCGAGGCGTTGCCGCCGCTGATGTGAGCGCGCGATTGGTTGCCGACGAGAGGCATACCTTCAAAGCGGTCATGGTGGTCCACAACGAGACATCCACCGGCGTTACCAGCTGCATTCCTGAGATTCGCCGCGCCATGGATCAGGCGCGCCATCCAGCGTTGCTCATGGTGGATACGATCTCTTCTTTAGGTTCTATCGATTATCGCCACGACGAATGGGGGGTCGACGTTACCGTTGCCGGTTCTCAGAAGGGGCTCATGATGCCTCCGGGCCTAAGCTTCAATGCCATCTCTGAAAAAGCGCTTGCTGCAAACAAGAGTGCCAAATTGCCTCGATCGTATTGGGATTGGCAGGATATGTTAGCTCCCAATCGTGCTGGCTTCTTTCCCTATACCCCGGCTACAACTCTGCTCTACGGTCTGCGGGAGGCGCTTGCGATGTTGCAGGAAGAGGGGCTTTCCAACGTGTTTCGACGGCATGATCGTCACGCCGAGGCCACTCGCACAGCCGTGAGGACGTGGGGCCTGGAAATTGTCTGCGAAGACCCTCGAGAGTATTCGAGCGCGCTGACAGCGGCGTTTATGCCCGAAGGACACAACGCCGATCACCTGCGAAAGGTTATCCTTGATGCCTTTGACATGTCCCTTGGAGCCGGACTCTCGAAGCTGGCCGGCAAAGTATTTCGGATCGGACATCTTGGCAGCTTCAATGACCTCATGCTGGCGGGAACGCTAAGCGGAGTCGAAATGGGCCTTCAACTAGCAGGCGTGCCCCATAGGAGTGGGGGTGTTACGGCGGCTCTTCAATATCTCACCGAAGCCAAGCGCGAAGCTGCGGCACTGGTCGGATAATGTTTCGCTCCCGGCTGACGGGAAACGAGGCGTACCGCGCAAGATCAGTGGACGTCCACCAACGAACGGAGCCGCAATGCGTCGACGGGGATTCTCAGCAACCAAAACTGTGCTCGGACTGATCTGCATAATGTATGCGATCACCTATATCGACCGGGTAAACGTGAGCACCGCCGCTTCGGTCTTCCAGAAAGAGCTTCATTTCAATAGTGTGCAAGTCGGACTTGTCTTTTCTGCCTTTGCTTATCCTTACCTGCTATTACAAGTTATCGGCGGTTGGGTGAGCGATCGCTTTGGTGCACGATTGACTCTAACCGTCTCCGCAGTCATATGGGCGGTCGCTACTCTCTTGACTGGTCTGGCGGGCGGCCTTGCATCCATGCTCTGCGCCCGCGTTCTGCTTGGGTTCGGAGAAGGCGCGACGTTTCCCGCCGCTACCAGGGCGATGTCGGACTGGACGGTGGAGGGAAAGCGCGGATTCTCTCAGGGAATTACCCATTCCGCTGCGCGACTCGGGAACGCCTTGACGCCGCCACTGGTGGTCTGGCTGATGGCGCTGGTGACGTGGCGTGGATCATTCGTCGTCCTCGGCGTTATGAGCCTCGCCTGGGTCGTGACATGGGTCTGGTACTTCCGCAACGACCCCGGAGAACACAAAGGAATCACATCCGCGGAGTTGGAAGTGCTGCCCAGCTATGCGCTGCGAAAAGTGGATAAGAACGAGCCCACACCCTGGCTTCTTCTCGCCCATCGCATGCTCCCGGTCACGGTAGTGTATTTCTGCTATGGGTGGACACTCTGGCTCTATCTGGCCTGGATACCATCTTTCTTTGTCCACAACTATCAACTCGACCTGAAGAAGTCTGCGCTCTTTTCCGCAGGGGTCTTCTTTGCCGGCGTCTTAGGCGACTCGTTGGGCGGGATTATGAGCGATTGGATCTTGCGCAAGACGGGGGATCTAAACAAAGCTCGACGGAATTTGGTCGTGATCAGTTTTCTCTGCTCTCTCGCCTGCATGATTCCGATTCTGTTCTCCCATAATCTTGTGTGGGCGTCGATTTATCTCAGCCTGGGCTTTTTCTTTTCCGAATTTACGATTGGACCAATGTGGGCCATTCCAATGGACATCGCACCCCGATTCTCCGGTTCGGCAAGTGGCCTCATGAACACCGGATCGGCGTTGGCGGCCATTCTCTCTCCCCTCGTCTTTGGATAC
Source organism: uncultured Acidobacteriaceae bacterium (assembly GCA_963744125.1). Taxonomy (GTDB): domain Bacteria; phylum Acidobacteriota; class Terriglobia; order Terriglobales; family Acidobacteriaceae; genus Edaphobacter. The sequence continues at coordinate 1,294,215 of CAVUSG010000001.1, forward strand.
GTGATCGACAAGACAAATAACTGGGAGCTACCTTTTCTCGGCAGCATCGTGCTGCTCTTCCTGGGCTCGATTGCGGCCTTCTGGATGAAGCCCGGCGAAAAGCTCGTCATGCCTGTCGCCGATCTTCAGCAAATATAGGCTGCCTGATAAATAGAATTCGGAGTCGCTTTCATGTCCCTTGGCCAAGACCCCCAGCACTCGCTGGCTCCCTTACCCCTCAGCTCGCACGCGAAGCCCGTCGATTCGTTCGTGCAGGCATTGGAGTTGGAAAGAGAGTTGAAACGTGAGGTTCGGGGCGAAGTGCGCTTCGATCGCGGAAGCCGCGCAATGTATGCCACCGACGGGTCGAACTACCGCCAGATTCCCATCGGTCTCGTGATCCCGCGCGATGCTGACGACGTGGTTGCCGCAGTAGCGATCTGCAGAAAGTACGGCGCTCCCGTTCTGGCTCGTGGAGCGGGGACAAGTCTCGCCGGGCAGTGCTGCAACGTCGCGGTCGTCCTCGACTTCACCAAGTACATGAACCAGGTCATCGAGATCGATCCCCGAGCAGCGATTTGCCCGGGTGCAGCCCGGAATCGTGCTGGATACACTCCAGAAGCAGCTCAGTGCCCATCAACTCATATTCGCGCCTGACCCTTCGACGCACAATCGCTGCACCATCGGCGGAATGATCGGCAACAACTCCTGCGGCACCCATTCCCTGTTAGGCGGCAAGACCGTGGACAACGTCGAAGAGCTGACGATTTTGCTCTACGACGGCACGATGATGACGGTCGGCGCCACCAGCGACAGTGAGCTGGATCGCATCGAGCAGCAAGGTGGTCGCCAAGGCGAGATCTATTCCGGGCTGCGGTCGATTCGCGATCGGTACAGCGATTTGGTCCGGGCAAAGTTCCCTCGCATCCCCCGGCGCGTCTCCGGGTACAACCTCGACGAACTTCTACCGGAAAACGGATTCAACGTGGCGCGCGCGCTGGTGGGAACTGAAGGAACCTGCGTCATCGTGCTGGAAGCGAAGTTGAAGCTCATCCACAATCCGCAACACAAGGTGTTGGTCGGGATCGGATACAAGGATGCCTTCTTCGCCGCGGATCACGTTCCCGAGATACTGGAGTTAGAGCCCATCGGCTTCGAAGGATTTGAAGGAAGCATCACCGAAGGCCTCAGACGAAAGGGCACGCCACACGTCGACCTGCTGCCCGAAGGGGGCGGCGTCTTGCTGGTGGAGTTCGGTTCGGATGATCCTCAACAGGCGCAGGACCGCGCCGTGAAACTCATGGACCGGCTGAAGCAAGTCTCCGATCCACCCACAATGCGGCTCTACACCAAAAGCGAAGCGCCAATCGTCTGGAATCTTCGCGAAAGCGGACCGCGCGCTGCCGCATTTGCCCCCGGCGCGCCGCCGCAGTGGGAAGGTTGGGACGACGCTGCCGTCGCTCCAGAAAAACTCGGCGGCTACCTGCGTGACATTCGCAAACTGCTCAACGAGTACAGCTATACCGGAACGTTCTACGGACACTTCGGGCACGGATGCATTCACATGCGCGTGAACTTCGACTTCCTGACCGAAAAAGGCATTCGCGATTACAGCGAATTCATCGAGCGAGCGGCTGACCTGGTGGTCAGCTACGGAGGCTCGCTCTCAGGAGAGCATGGCGACGGTCAGGCCCGCGGTTCTTTACTTCCAAAGATGTTCGGGCCTGAGCTAATGCAGGCCTTCCACGAATTCAAGGCCATCTGGGATCCGGGCAATGCGATGAATCCGCATAAAGTTCTCGACCCCTACCTGCCCACGGAAAACCTGCGGCTCGGCGTGGATTACGCTCCGTCGCAACCCGAAACTCATTTCAAATTCGTAGACGACAGTGGCTCGTTCCTGAAGGCCACGGAGCGATGCATCGGCTTGGGAGCGTGCCGCAAGGGCGACAGCGGTGCGATGTGCCCCAGCTACATGGTGACCCTCGAGGAAGAGCACAGCACACGCGGCCGAGCCCACATGCTCTTCGAAATGCTTCAGGGTGAAGTGATCGACGGAGGCTGGCAGAACGAAGAAGTGAAGAAATCGCTCGACCTCTGTCTCGCATGTAAAGCGTGCAAATCGGAGTGCCCGGCGAACGTAGATATCGCAACCTACAAGGCGGAGTTCCTATCCCACTACTACGAAAAGAAACGCAGGCCGCTGCACGCTTATGCATTTGGGATGATCGACAAATGGGCCCAATTGGCCTCGTTCGCGCCCGGGATCGCCAATTTCTTAAGCAATGCGCCCGGTTGCAATCAGATCCTGCGGAAAGCCTTGACTCTGGCGCCGGAGAGGCAAATGCCTCGCTTTGCGTCGACCAGTTTCCAACAGTGGGCCCGCAAAAATCACGTCCCTGCCTTCGCGGACGAAGACCCCGCATCCACTGGTCCCGAAGTGATTTTGTGGGCGGACACATTCAACAACTACTATCGGCCGGAGGTCAGCCGCGCCGCGTTGGAAGTGCTAACGCACGCCGGATTCAGGGTAAGAGTTTCCCGGGACCACTTCTGCTGCGGGCGACCTTTGTATGACTTCGGCATGCTCGATAAAGCCAGGCAATATCTCGAGCGTATCCTGCAGGGCCTGGGTCCGCAGATCGACGCCGGACTGCCGATCGTGGTCCTGGAGCCGAGTTGCGCCTCTGTATTCCGCGATGAACTGCGAAACCTGTTTCCTGATAACGCGCGCGCAGATCGGCTTCGCCGCCAGACATTCCTCCTCAGCGAATTTCTGGAACATCACGCTCCTGGCTATGAACCGCCGCAACTTCATAGAAAAGTCGTCCTTCACGGTCATTGCCATCACAAAGCGCTCATGAAAATGAAAGACGAGGAGTCGTTGCTCCGAAAGATGGGGACTACCTTGGAGCCCCTCGATGCCGGGTGTTGCGGAATGGCCGGCCCATTCGGTTTTGAGAAAGAGAAGTTCGCAGTATCGCAGGCCGTAGGAGAACGAGTGCTTCTCCCCGCCGTGCGACGGACAGATCCTGACACGTTGATCGTCTCCGATGGATTTAGTTGCGGCGAACAGATACTCCAGGCCACGGGACGCCGGGCCATCCACTTGGCGGAGGCCATGCAACTCGCCTTGCGTCGCGACTGAAAAGCTATGCATGCCTACTGATGAAGTGAGGATGGCTTCGTTCCTTATGCCAGACCACTATAATTTCCAACGCCGATGAACGGTGCTACCGCACACACGATCCGTCGCTGGTTTGATCCTGAGCAGGGTGTGTCTGACCATCAGATATCGCGATGGATATTTCTGCGTGCGCTTGGCCTCATTTATTTTTCCGCGTTCTACTCGCTGGTTTTTCAGATTCGTGGATTGAATGGCCCGCGCGGAATTCTTCCAGCCGCTGAATATCTGGCGGACGTCGCAAGCGAGTTGGGCCCACTGCGTTTCTGGTTCGCGCCTACGTTGCTGTGGTTTTCGAGCAGCTCGCACACGCTGATGGCGCTGTGCTGGGTCGGAATTGTGGCTTCGATGCTGGTAGTTGCAAATGTATGGCCGCGCGCCATGCTGGTGGTTTGCTTTGTCTGCTTTCTTTCCTTCGTTGGTGCGGCTGGCGACTTTTCCAGCTATCAGTCGGATGGCATGTTGTTGGAGGCGGGCTTTATTTCACTCTTCTTTGTGCCCGGCGGATTCTTCCCCGGCTGGGGCGATACCCGGCTCCCTCCGCGCGCCAGTTTGTTTCTTTTGCAGTGGGAATGGTTCCGTATCTACTTCGAGTCGGGTGTCGTCAAACTCGCCAGCGGAGATCAGCAGTGGCGCCATCTGACAGCTATGGATGAGTACTTCCAGAATGGCCCGTTGCCTACCTGGATCGGCTGGTATGTCCAGCATCTGCCGCACTGGTTTCATGCGTCGACTGTCGTGGCTACGCTGGTGATGGAACTCGCGTTGGTATGGATGCTGTTTCTGCCGCGGCGCTGGCGGATTCTATGTTTCTTCCTCGTCACGCCCTGGCAGATTGCCGTCATCCTGACGGCGAACTACGCGTTCTTGAACTACATCGTTTTGGCGCTGGGTTTTCTGCTGTTGGATGATCGCTCTCTTGTGGGTTTCGTGCCGATGCGCTGGCGAGCAGGCCTGCTTGTAACAAAAGAACCGGAACCGCAAGTTGAGTGCGATCCATCGAACGGAGACTCGTCACCGGCAAGTCGAAGCCTCGCCCCGGGTACACCTGCACGGATCGTGCAACACCTTCGCTCGCTGCGGCTGGCGGTAATAATGATTGCGTTAAGTTGGATTTTCTATGCCACAACGCTTGCCGATGCTACAAATGTTCTGGCGAGGAGTTCCTTTGCTCACTAGGCCCGGTCACGGCTCTGGAGCCATTTCGTATTGCCAATCAATATGGCCTGTTCGCGGTGATGACACCACATCGCTATGAAATTGAATTTCAGGGGTCGAACGATGGCCTTACCTGGGTCGCCTATCCTTTCCGCTACAAACCTCAGGACATAACGCAGCCGACCGCGCATCTACGCGCCCTATCAGCCGCGCTTCGACTGGAACCTGTGGTTCGCCTCGCTTGGATCGTGGTCGCAATATCCAATCGTTCCTCGAACGGAAGAGCTATTGTTGATCAACGACTCAGACGTCCTCCAATTATTTGCGGGAAACCCATTTCCTGATAAACCGCCGCGGCTGGTGCGGGCAGTCCTGTGGCAATACTGGTTCAGCACGATACAGGAGAAGCGAACGCAGGGAATCTGGTGGCGGCGTCAACTGCTCGGAACCTATGCGCCAACGCTAATGGTTGGCCCGAATGGCAGAATTATTATCGTGGCTGAACCTCTCCTGTCTCCACCGCAGGAATGATCCAGTTTGGAAACAGTAGCCTTACGCGGCATCACTGCCCTACGAACTATAGTCAGGAGACTTCCAAAAGATCGATCGATCGATGTCATCGAGGCGAACCCGTCCCGTCATCGCCATAGCGCCCTCCAGCTCGGACCTCAGGATTCCGACGACATCGCGTATTCCGTCCGGGCCGGCGACGCTCAGTCCGTAGATATACGGACGGCCGATGAGCACTGCGGAGGCGCCGTAGCCCAATGCCTTCAATATGTCGGTCCCACGGCGAACACCGCCATCGAAGAGTACCGGCAGGCGACCGGCCACGCGGTCGACAACGGCGGGAAGTACTTCAATGGTGGCGGGCTCGGTGTCAAGGACTCGGCCTCCATGGTTCGAGACGACGATTGCAGCGACACCGTGTTTGGCCGCCTGATCGGCGTCGTCGGGGTTAAGGATTCCCTTCAGGATGATCGGCGTCTTTGCGAAGGACTGAATCCAGACGAGGTCGTCCCAGTTCAGGTGTCTGCGCGGAAGGCCGCGGCCGCCGGGCGCGCCCTGGATTCCAATGTTGGGGAAGGGGAGAGTCGGCGCCTGCGCTTTCACGCGTTCCTCGCGATTGCGCGCGAAGGCCAGAGGATTATCCACGGTGATGCACAGCGCTTTACAGCCGGCCGCCTCGGCTCGCTCAATAAGGGCCTGAACGGGTTTGCGATCATCCTCAACATAAAGCTGAAACCAGACGGGTCCGGAGGCGGCGCGGCAGATATCTTCGATGCTGCGGTTCGAGTTGGTGCTGGCGATCAGGATCGTTTTCGCAGCGGCGGCTCCACGAGCCGTGGCGACTTCGGCATCGGGATGGGCGAGAAGATGGGAAGAGGTTGGAGCAAGAAGGATAGGGTGCTCCATGAACTGCCCAAGCAGCGTCCGGCTGGTGTCGATGTGGGTCACGTCCACCATTACCCTGGGCTTGAGTTGGAGTGCGTCGAGCGCGGTGCGATTTCTGCGAAGCGTAATCTCGTCGGCGGAGCCACCGTTGAAGTACTCCCAGGCCGGCATGGACAGCTTCCGTTTTGCTGCGGCCTCGAAGTCGTAGAGGCTGACCAAAGGCTCCAACGAGTTGCCGGGAGCACCCGCCGCAACGCCGGGGCCGGCCGCCTGAGGCGCGTCTTCCGCCTCGGTTCGACGTGCCGTCGAGATACCCATCGCGGCTGCCCCTGCAAGACTCGCTTTCAGAAGATCACGTCTATCCATGGAACGAAACTGCCTTTCGATGTGGAACGTGCATCCCTACGCTACATCACGCGTGGCCACCGAGTCCCCCCTCTTTCATAAGCGAATCTCGCAAAACCAGAACCGACCGCCCAATAGCATGAAATAAGGTTACGCTCCCGATCACTTGAGAGCATATAGATGAACGGAAACCTGATTCAATGTTCTTAGCATGGCAATCGCGACATGGTTAGAATGGACGTCGTCGGAATCGGGGGAGAAATTGGCACAAGTAAGTTACGCCGCGCCGAAAATGTCCCCTGTCAGCGCAAACGATCCGCTATACCGCAAGATCGCCTGGCGCATTCTTCCGATTTTGTTCCTCTGCTACGTCGTCGCTTATATCGACAGGGTGAATGTCGGCTTTGCAAAACTGCAAATGATGGGCGACCTGAAATTCAGTGACAGCGTATATGGATTCGGCGCCGGCATTTTTTTCCTTGGCTATTTTTTGTTCGAGGTTCCAAGCAACATCATCCTTCACAAGGTGGGCGCGCGGGTCTGGATCTGCCGAGTGCTTGTTACCTGGGGAATCATCTCGGGATGTACCGCCCTCGTCCGCACCCCATGGGAGTTCTACACCATCCGCTTTCTGCTCGGCGTCGCGGAATCCGGATTTTTCCCGGGCATGATCCTCTATCTCACCTACTGGTTCCCATCGCATCGGCGGGCCAATATGGTGGCACTACTGATGGCTGGAATCCCAGTCTCCGGGATCGTTGGTGGCCCTTTCTCCGGCTATATTCTGCACCATTTCGCTGGCAGCGCAGGGTGTCGCGGGATGGCAATGGCTTTTCATTTTTGAAGCCATTCCCGCGATCATTCTCGGCATCGTTTTCGTGTTTTGGCTCGATGACCGGGTAGTCAATGCGAAATGGCTGTCCGACGAAGAAAAGGCCATTGTCGTTGCCGAGATCAGTGAAGAAGCGGGTGCAAAGACGCACCACACCATCCGTTCCGTATTTACTAGCCCACGTATATGGCTGATGGGCACAATCTGGTTCGGCATCGAGATGGGGTCGTATGCGATTGGCTTCTGGCTCCCTACCATCATCCGCCAGACCGGCGTCAAAGACGCCTTGAATATAGGGCTGCTGACCATGCTGCCTTATACCCTGGCGCTAATCTCCATGATCCTTGTTGGCCGTCATGCAGACAGGACGCGCGAACGTCGCTGGCATGTCGTTATGCCCTGTATAGTGGCAGCCCTCGGTTTCTGCTTGTGCGCCCAGAGCGGCACCAGCACGATGGTCGCAATGATCGGCCTGACCATGGCAGTCGTCGGCGTAGTTACAGCATTGCCGATGTTCTGGGCGTTACCAACATCATTTCTCGGAGGCGCCGCCGCCGCCGCCGGCATCGCGCTGGTCAATTGCACGGGCAATCTTGGCGGCTTTTTCAGCCCCACAATTATCGGTTTTCTGAAGACCTATACCGGCACGCTGAACTCCGGGTTATTTATGGTCTCTGGATGCATGTTGGCTTCGTCGATTCTGATCGTTACGCTGGTTCCGGCAAAATCGGTTAATCGTTGATGATGGGCATCAATCATTGGAAGGAACGAGAGATGACAAAGGGTTTACGCAAGGGGCTGACCAGCTATGGCGACGCCGGTTTCTCGCTGTTCCTCCGCAAAGCTTTTATCAAGGCCATGGGCTACTCCGACGATGCGCTCGAACGCCCCATCGTCGGCATAACCAACACATTCAGTGACTACAATCCATGCCACGGCAACGTGCCCGACCTGATCGAGAGCGTGAAGCGCGGCGTGATGCTCGCTGGCGGTCTGCCGATGGTGTTTCCCACTATCTCGATCGGCGAGAGTTTCGCCCACCCCACCTCGATGTTCCTGCGCAACCTCATGGCCATGGATACCGAGGAGATGATCCGCGCGCAGCCCATGGACTCGGTCGTAGTGATCGGCGGTTGCGACAAGACGCTGCCGGCCCAGGTGATGGCCGTTGCCAGCACGGATATTCCCGCCATCGTGCTGCCGACGGGACCGATGGTCGTGGGCCATCACAAGGGTGAAGTGCTGGGAGCCTGCACGGATTGCCGCAGGTTCTGGGCGCAGCACCGCGCCGGCACAATCGACGTAACTGAGATCGAGTTGATCAGCGGTCGCCTCTGCCCTTCGATCGGCACCTGCATGGTGATGGGGACGGCGAGCACCATGGCCTGCATCGTCGAGGCCATGGGTCTGGCGCTGCCCATGAGCGCAACCGCCCCCGCGACCCATGCCGATCGCCGTCGCATCGCCGAAGCGAGCGGAAAACGCGCCGCCGAGATCGCGATCTCCGAGACGCCGAAGCCGAGCGACCTGATCACCGACGCCTCCGTGCGCAATGCCATGATCGTGTTGCAGGCGATCGGCGGGTCCACCAACGGGTTGATTCACTTGATAGCCCTGGCTGGCCGCGCCGGAGTGAAGGTCGATCTCGAAGCCTTCGATCGACTGGGGCGGGAGATTCCGGTGCTGCTCAACCTCAAGCCCTCCGGCACGCATTACATGGAGCATTTTCACCACGCCGGTGGTCTGCCCGCTCTCATGCGCGAGCTCACCGCCTTTCTCGATCTCGATGCCCCCACCATCTCCGGCGGCACCCTCGGCGATGCGATTGCCCAGGCGGAACAGGTGCCAGGGCAGGATGTGATCCGCAGCGTCGCCACGCCTCTGAAGAAGGAAGGCGCAATCGCTGTGCTGCATGGAAATCTCGCGCCGCGAAGCGCCGTGATTAAACATTCCGCAGCTTCCCCGAACCTTATGCGTCATACCGGGCGCGCGGTGGTCTTCGACTCCGTCGAAGATATGGCCGCGCGCATCGACCTTCCCGATCTCGATGTGAAAGCCGATGACATTCTGGTCTTGCGCAACGCCGGACCGAAGGGCGCGCCGGGTATGCCGGAGGCAGGCTATCTGCCCATCCCGATGAAGCTGGCCCGCCAGGGCGTAAAGGACATGGTGCGCATCTCCGACGCGCGAATGAGCGGCACCGCCTTTGGCACCATCGTGCTTGCATATCGTGCCGGAGTCGGCGGTTGGCGGCCCGCTCGCGGTCGTTCGGACGGGCGACCGAATCATGCTGGACGTCGAAGCGCGCCGGATCGAACTGCTGATCGACGACGCGGAACTCGAAAGCCGCCTCGCCGCCTGGAAAGAACTGCCGCCGCAACGCGAAAGGGCAACACGCGGCTACGCCAGACTATTCGAGGAGAGCGTGTTGCAGGCCGACCAGGGTTGCGACTTCGATTTTCTCCTCCGCGATGACTCGTGAAGATGACTCATGAATTTGCTCCGTCAGGATACCTTCCCGATATCGTCATTCCACCGGGGTCGAGTCGGCTCGGGCTACGTCGGGAAGAGCCCGAAACACTTGACAGCCCCGCTATAATAGAAGCAGCACAGAAGACAGCGCCCGGCCACCAACCGGGCGTTCGCACTTAACTCGGAGAAGGGGGAATACAAGGCTAAGACTGTCTATTTTGAATACTTTGCGGGAACATGTAGATTATTGTATTAGCTAAGCCGCTTAGTTTCAATACTTTGCAGAGTAGCGAAAACACGGGTCCGAACTTAAGTCATCTTTTTTGAATACTTTGCGCAATTGTTGGGGGGGAGGGGGAAGCAAGACGATGAAGCTCGATCACACCGCGAAAGGCGTCTACGCCATCGCCGTAACGCCCTTCAAGCCGGATGGCGCGGTCGATACGGAATCGGTCGATCGCATGACGGATTTTTATCTGTCCTGCGGCGTCTCCGGCCTGACCATTCTCGGCATCATGGGCGAAGCGCCGAAGCTCGACCAGGCCGAGGCGTTGGCGCTCTCCAGTCAGGTCGTCCGCCGGGCGAAGGTGCCGGTGATCGTCGGCGTGTCCGCGCCGGGTTTTGCGGCGATGCGGTCGCTGGCCCGCGGCGTGATGGATGAAGGAGCCGCGGGCGTCATGATCGCGCCTCCCGCCGCCCTGCGAACCGACGACCAGATCGTCAATTACTACGCGCAGGCGGTGGCGGCGATTGGGACGGATATTCCGTTTGTGCTGCAGGATTATCCGCTGCTGCTGACGGTGGTGATGACGCCGAAGGTTATACGGCAGATCGTGATGGATAACCCGTCCTGCGTGATGCTGAAGCATGAAGATTGGCCGGGCCTTGAAAAGATCTCCGCGTTGCGCGGCTTCCAGCGCGACGGATCGCTGCGGCCGCTTTCGATTCTTACCGGTAATGGAGGCTTGTTTCTGGACTTCGAGATGGAGCGCGGTGCGGATGGCGCGATGACAGGCTATGCTTTTCCGGACATGCTGGTCGATGTCGTGAGACATGCTCAGGCAGGACAGCGCGATGCCGCGCACGATCTGTTCGACGCTCATCTTCCGCTCATCCGTTACGAACAGCAGCAGGGAATCGGTCTCGCCGTTCGCAAGTATGTTCTGCAGAAGCGCGGCGCGATTGCCCATGACACGCAGCGCGTCCCCGGCGCGTCGCTCAGTGCAGCAGCACGAGCCGAGGTCGATTATCTGCTGAGCCGGCTTGCGCGTCACGATCCGCGTGCTGGATTCTAACCATGCACATACTCTCCACTGGAATGTCCCCATGGAACATCTTCGAGTTGCAATCCTGATGTGCGCCGTTCTTATCTCATCGAATGCCGAAGCCCAGGCCAAGCCCCTTGAAGGGGTCATTGATATACATGCGCATTCGGCTCCTGATTCAGTCCCAAGAAGCATCGATGCCCTTGATCTGGCTAATGCTGGCGCAAAGCCGAGGGATGCGTGCGATCGTCCTCAAGAATCATTACGAACCTACTGCGGATATTGCTTACCTGGTCCACAAGGTTGTTCCGGAGATTCAGGTCTTTGGCGGTATCGATCTGAATCTCAGTGTCGGCGGCATGAATCCTGAGGCCGTAGAGAAGATGGCTCTGACCACGGGCCATCTGGGAAAGATAGTCTGGATGGCGACGTTCGACACGCGTGCCCAGGTGATGAAATCGAAACAGCAGCGTTCTTATGTGGCGGTTGCACGCAACGGCGAGCTTCTTCCGGAGACGAAGGTCGTCATTGGAATGATCGCGAAGTACGATCTCGTGATGGCAACTGGACACAACTCCGCCGAGGAAGATCTAATGCTCATTCGGGAGGCCCGCAAGCAGGGAGTCGCGCAGATAGTTGTCACGCACGCCATGCTGTCGCCCATTGATATGACGATTGCCCAGATGAAGGAGTCAGCCGGGATGGGTGCTTACGTGGAATTTGTATACAACGGTCTGATTGGTTCCGCGAAAGAATTCGACTTTCAGGACTATGCGAAGGCGATTCGCGAGGTCGGAGTTGAACACTGTATCCTGTCGTCCGATATGGGGCAGGTCGGTAATCCGCTCCACCCGGACGGGTTGCGCTTATTTTTTGACGGATTGCAGAAGCAAGGGTTCAGTCACGAAGAGATAGATCAAATGTCAAAAGTAAATCCTGCGCGGCTGCTCGGTCTAAAGTAGTTACTCTTTCTGTGTTGCGATTGTGTTGTGGTCGAGACTGCCTGTGCCTAAGAACGGTTCGTTGTCGCCGAAATTAGTTGAGGTTGAATGGTTTTCCGCTATGCTGATGCAGATCAGGAATCACTTCAATTATTCAGGCGAGAGATGAATCAATACATACTGGCGTTGGATCAGGGCACCACGAGTTCACGAGCGATGATCATCGATGCGACGGGCAAGGTGTGCTCGTTGGCGCAGCGGCCCTTTCGGCAGATATTTCCGCAGCCAGGATGGGTGGAGCATGATCCGGTAGAGATATGGTCGTCGCAGATCGGAACCGCGGCGGAAGCTCTCGCCAGCGCGGGCATGTCGGCGAAGGATATTGCGGCCATCGGCATCACGAATCAAAGAGAGACGACGGTTCTATGGGATCGCAAAACCAGCGAGCCCATCCACAATGCAATCGTGTGGCAGGACCGTCGAACGGCGGAGTATTGCGACAAACTTCGTGCCGATGGGCATGCAGGCATGATCCAGGCGAAGACTGGTCTGTTGCCGGATGCCTATTTTTCTGGCAGCAAACTGCGGTGGCTGCTCGAGAATGTTCCGGGAGCACGCGAGCGCGCCAATCGCGGCGAACTGGCCTTTGGCACCGTGGACAGCTGGTTGATCTGGAAACTGACAGGTGGCGCGCGCCACGTGACGGACGCGACCAATGCATCGCGCACCATGCTCTTCAATATCCACACTTTGCTGTGGGATGAAGAGTTGCTCGCGCTGCTGGAGATTCCGCGCTCTGTTCTTCCAGAGGTCGTTCCGTCAAGTGGTGAGTGCGCACGTGCCTCCAGCGTGCTTGAAGGAGTTCCTATCACGGGCATAGCGGGAGACCAGCAGGCCGCGCTCTTTGGGCAGATGTGTACGAAGCCGGGGATGGTGAAGTGCACGTTTGGGACAGGCGCGTTCATGCTGATGAACATGGGTAGCCGCGCTCCGCAGTCGCAACATCAGCTATTGACGACCATTGCATGGAGCCTGAACGGGAAGGTGGAGTACGCGCTGGAAGGCAGCATGCTTATGGCCGGCGCGGTGGTGCAATGGTTGCGCGATGAGCTGCAGATTATCCGTGCCTCCGCGGATATTGAAGCGCTTGCGAGCTCAGTGCCTGATGCGGGCGGTGTGGTGCTTGTGCCGGCCTTTTCAGGGTTGGGCGCTCCGCACTGGGATCAACATGCGCGTGGGGCGCTGCTCGGCATGACGCGCGGCACATCCAAAGCGCATATCGCGCGTGCGGCATTGGAGGGAATCGCGCTACAGGTGACGGACGTGCTTGAGTCCATGCAGGCGGACTCTGGCGTGTCGCTGAGTGAGTTACGCGTAGATGGCGGAGCATCAGCGAACAATATGTTGATGCAGTTGCAGGCAGATCTGCTCGGTGTCCGCGTTGTTCGGCCAAAGAATGCAGAGTCGACTGCGCTGGGCGCTGCATATCTGGCGGGGCTGGGTGTCGGGTATTGGAGCGATATAGAAGCGCTTGCGAAACAGTGGGAGATAGACCGGGTGTTTGAGCCGCAGATGGATGGCAGCAGCCGCGATACTGTGCGTGCGCGTTGGAAACGGGCGGTGGATCGATCGCGCTCGTGGGAGCAATAACCTTGCGTCGCGACGACGTGTTGCGCGAAATCGGAACGTCGAAGCAATGGGATGTATTGGTAATCGGCGGCGGTGCGAGCGGACTGGGTGCGGCGTTGGAGGCCGCTTCGCGAGGATATCGAACGCTACTCATCGAGAAGCACGATTTTGCGAAGGGAACTTCCAGCCGCAGCACAAAGTTAGTTCATGGCGGCGTGCGTTACCTGGAACAACTCAATCTCACGCTCGTACTCGATGCTCTTCGCGAACGTGGATACATGCTGAAGAACGCGCCGCACCTGGTGCATCGGCTTCCTTTCGTCGTTCCCATCTACAGCTATAGCGGTCTGCCGTATTACGGCTTTGGGCTGAAGGTATATGAGTGGCTCTCCGGGAGGCTGTCGTTTGGACGATCGCAGATTCTTTCAAAAGAAGAGACGATCGAACGGTTGCCGACAATCATGCAGGCGAATTTAAAGGGAGGCATTCTTTACTTCGACGGACAATTCAACGATGCGCGGTACGCAATCGCATTGATGCGCACACTGGAGGACCAGGGCGGCTACGCTATCAACTATCTTGCCGCCACCGATCTTCTGCATCGGGCCGGCAAAGTGGAGGGAGTCCGCGCGCGCGATGAGGAGAGTGGCGAAGAGGTGGATATTCATGCGAAGGTCGTGATCAATGCGACCGGCGTCTTCACGGAGGAGATCCTGCACATGGATTCTCCAGCACAAGGCTCAGTTCTGGCAGTGAGCCAGGGAACACACTTCGTTCTGCCGCAATCTTTTCTGCCGGGCAGCAACGCAATGATGATTCCTAAAGACGACAGATGGCCGTGTGCTCTTCGCCATTCCGTGGCAGAACCAGGTGGTAGTAGGAACGACGGACGAGCCCGTTGAAAAAACCTCTCTGGAGCCGCGAGCTATGGAGGACGAACGTCGCATTTCTGGCGAAGAATATTCGCTCTTTCCTGGGCCGCGAAGTGCAGACCGCCGATGTACTCAGTATGTGGTCGGGGCTTAGGCCATCTGATTCGCGATGGAGGTCGAAGCACCGCTAAACTTTCCCGCGATCACAAAATCATCACTTCGAAGACCGGACTCGTGACCGTAATAGGCGGCAAGTGGACGACCTATCGTCGCATGGGCGAAGATGCGATCGAATCATGCCGTGAAGGTGGCTGGGTTGGCCATCGTTCCGTCACGAACAAGTCACCTTCAGTTGCGCGGATGGATGGATGAGTCTGTACTGGCAAAAACAAGGGATGCAGATCTGGGATATGGCTCTGATCTCACCGCAGTCCGTTCGTTACAAAAGCCGAACGTGAATCTGGATGCATTGCTACATCCGAGCTTGCCGTATCGCATGAGCGAGGTAGTATGGGCGGCCAGGTATGAGATGGCGCGCACAGTCGAAGATGTGCTGGCGCGACGGACGCGCACGCTGTTTCTGAATGCACGCGTGGCTGCAGAGATTGCGCCCACCGTGGCGCGCCTGCTGGCGGATGAACTGGGCCGGGATGAGATGTGGATACAGCAGCAGACCCGGTCATTTCAGGAACTCGCAAAAGGGTATATTTATCACGGCTAGAGATGGCTGCCTTCAATCGAGAGGATTTCATATATGAATTTCGCATCCCCCTTCTGGGGCGAGTGTCTCGGCACAATGGTGCTGATCGTGCTGGGCAACGGAGTCGTCGCGGGCACGCTCCTCAATCGCTCCAAGGCGCAGGGTGCGGGCTGGATCTCCATCACCGCGGGTTGGGCACTGGCGGTGTTTGCAGGCGTGGCCGTCGCCACTTCGATGGGCGACAGCGACGCGCATCTCAATCCCGCGGTTACGGTCGCCTCTGTGTTGATGACAGGAAATCCGTCGCGGCTGCTTACCTATATCCCTGCGCAGCTTCTCGGTGCATTTCTTGGTGCGGTGCTCGTATGGATGCACTATAAACCTCATTGGGCGTGACCGAGTCTGCCGATCTGAAGTTTGCCTGTTTTGCGACGTCGCCGGCGATCAGCAGTCCTGTGTGGAACTTTTTTAGCGAGGCACTTGGTACTTTCATCCTGGTCCTGGTGGCAAGTGCGCTTTTCTCCAGGCGGCTTGCGCCCGGCGGCCTGGCTGCGGGTCTCGGGCCTGTGCTGGTTGGCGCGGTGGTGTGGGGTATTGGGCTCTCGCTCGGCGGAAGTACGGGATACGCCATCAATCCTGCGCGAGACTTCGGGCCGCGGCTTGCTCATAGTCTCTTGCCCATCGACGGTAAGCATGGTTCCGGGTGGGCTTATGCCTGGATACCTATCTTCGGCCCGATCGCAGGTGCAGCACTTGCAGCCGCGACGATTCGTTTCTTTCACATCGGATAACGAAGAGGATCTGCTCGCCGCCTCAGGTGAGCTGGCTTTACGGTCGTCTCACGGCGATCGGTCATAGCAGTCTTCCCGGCGCAAGTGCCGAGGGGACGCTGTTCCTGAAAGAACCGCATCGCATTGGAGAAAGCCATCACGTTATGGCCGAAGGGATAAGAGATTACCCTTGACTGCAAACTACTGTTTGGGCAGACTGTGAAAGAAAGCCACACTTTATTCCAATCAATTCATCTGGTCACGCGGTGGTTTGCTCCTCCAGGAGGCCCTTCTGTCTTTCACGGAAGATATTGGCGGTGAGGTCGCTGAAGCAGTCGCAGACGGCCCTGAGCACAACTACGGCCTGAAGCGGCATGTTCTCTCGCCTACCCAAACATTGGCGCAGTCGATCTCCACCATCGCGCCCATCACCACTCCCGCTATCACTATACCCCTGGTTTTTGCGCTTGCAGGGAACGGGACGTGGCTCGTCTATCTGATCGCGCTTGCGGGCGTTCTGCTGATCGCGGCGTGCATCAGCCGGTTTGGGCGTTACTCTGCTTCGCCGGGCTCACTCTATAAATACGCAACCGAATCGTTGCCTCAGTGGGCGGCCACGTTGGCGGCGTGGTCGCTGCTACTGGCGTATATCGGAACCGGAGCATCTGTCGCCGGAGGTTTTGTAAGCTACGCGCGTTTGCTGCTGTACTCAATGCCTGGGCATGTGGTGCTGCCGCCGGTGGTGTGGGCGATGATTGTGGTGGGTGTGTCCACGCTGGTGGCGTGCAGCGACGTCCAGGTATCGACGCGTTTGATGTTGTGGATTGAGGCCTCTTCTGCGCTGCTGATCGTCATTGTGCTGGTGCTAGTGCTGGTACGGCAAGGACTGCATCCGGACCATGCCCAGCTCCGGCTGCAAGGCGTTACCCCAGCGGGCGTACGGCTTGGGTTGGTGCTTGCGCTCTTCAGTTTTGTGGGATTTGAGAGCGCAACGACGCTTGGTCACGAAGTGAAAGATCCGTTGCGGACCATTCCACGCGCGGTCGTTCTCAGTGCCGTACTGGGTGGGGCGTTCTTTATACTTAGCGCGTATACCGAGGCGCTGGGATTCAACAGCGCAGGCTTGAGTCTGGGGGCAAGCGATGCTCCCTTCCATGTGTTGTCGGCTCAGTCGCGCGTGCCGGTGCTTGGAATATTGATTGATATCGGAGTCTTCACAAGCCTGTTTGCCTGCACCCTGGCCTGCATCACAGCGGCGGCAAGAGTGATGTTAGTGATGGCGCACAATGGAATCGCGCACAAACGGCTGTGTGCCGATAAGAACAACACACAAAACGCTCCAGTCGCTGCGGTGATCGCTTCGGGAATGTTGGTGTTGCTACCGGTGTGCGTGCTGGTGTCGCGCGGCGTGAGCGGCGTGGATATCTATGGTTGGATGGGGTCCTTCGCGACCTATGGATTTCTTACGGCCTACGCGCTGGCATGCGTTGCGCTGCCATTCTTTTTAAAGCGCCAAAACGATCTTTCAGTAGTGATGGTAGTGCTGCCCGCGGCGGCGGTCGTAGCTATCTTGCTGGCGCTGATGGGAACGTTGTATCCGGTGCCCGCGGAACCGTATAACCGGCTGCCGTATATCTATCTGGTGGTGCTGGCGGCGGGTCTGGTCTGGAGCCGGTTTCAACCTGCTGCGTCATGATGCGCTACTCCTCGCCGATATCTTCGTTCCACACGATCGGATGATCTCTAATATATCCAGCGAGCAGATCGACGCACTCTGCGGAATCGAGATCGATTACCTCAACTCCGAGTGAGCGCAGCCAATCCGCGCCGCCGCTGAAGTTGCGGCTCTCGCCGATGACGACTCTTCCGATGCTGAACTGTCTTACCAGCCCGCTGCAATACCAGCAGGGCTCCAGCGTGGTCACCATGGTGGTATTGCGATAGGAGCGTTGGCGCCCTGCATTACGGAAGGCATCCGTCTCGCCATGCACGGAGGGGTCACCCTGCTGTACGCGCCGGTTCCGGCCGGAGCCCAGCAACCTCCCTTCGCCGTCAAAGAGCGCCGCGCCGATAGGAATGCCACCTTCCGCCAGACCTGCACGAGCCTCCGCTAGCGCGACAGCAAGCATCGCTTTGTAATCGAGAACAGAATTCATCTAACCTTTCAGAGCCATCTTGCTACCTGGCTTCTAACGGTAGTGCTTTAGTGGATCGTTGCGTAGAGACCCCACATCAGAACAATAGTCGTAAAGACATCTGGACCTGGCGCGGGCTGCCGATGGCGTGCTTGACAATCCCCAGCCCCGCCGGGCAGTTGTAGAGGCCGCCTGGTGCAGCTGCGGGTGTGCCGCAACCCGTCGGCAACGCATCCGCGGGTGAATTCACTTGAAACGGCACATTGTTGAAGCCCTGATTCTGCGACACATTGTTGACGGGAATATCGAGGCTGGTGGTATTGGTGAAATTATAGACATCGAAGGTGTAGCGCATGGTCATCTTTTCGGTGACCTTTGCGGTCTTGACCAGCGAAGCGTCGGCACGGCTCTGGAAGGATTGACGGAAGATGTTGCGCTGCCCAGTCGTGAAGTCGGTCTCGAAGTTGTCGCCGGCAGGAACGCCCTTCGTCCCGACCGGGATGATGGGAATCGTAAAGCAAGTCGCCTTAAGCGCCGCGCCCGCGCCCGTGTTGGGGTTATAGAACGCGCCGGAGTTGCCGGTCTTCGCGTTGTGAACGTTACAACCGGAAGCGAGGGGAACGATGGGGTTGGTGATGCCGTCGAAGGTGCTGTAGTAGATGCTACCGACAGCGCCGGAGTAGTCGATGATGCTATAGGGTTGGCCACTTTGCAGGACTGTGAGTCCCTGTATCGACCAGCCATCTGCCAGCATGCCTTTCACTGTGTGCTCTCCGTAGAAATTGGGCACCGTATAAGAGTAAGTGAACGTGATGACGTGGGTTCGGTCGAAGTCGGCCGACCCATAACCGGAACGAAGATAGGGAGCCACGTCAGGATTATTGCCGTTATAGAAAAGACCCATCCCGCTCTGCTCGTCGGTGGTGTGGGAATACGTATACGATGCGCCGGCCTGGAATCCATGACTCACACGCTTTTCAAGATGGACCTGCAAGGCGTGGTAGGCGGAGATGCCAGCCGCCGTATAGGACTCCGATTCGGACGAATAGCCGAGATAGGGTACGCGCAGGTCGACATTGCCGCCTTCATAGTTATTGTGCATCGTGCCATAGTGGCAAAGCGCATCGAGGTTGACACAGATCGGAGTGAAAGTATTCGGGTCAAGCACTGTATAGCCGTAGCTGTACTGCTGACTTGCAACATTGCCGACACCATGAATAGGACTGCCTGGGCTTGCAATCTGAGCCTGGTTGAACGGCACCGGTATCACCTGGTGGCGGCCAAGATTGCCGATGTACCCAATCTCAAGCATGAGATCGTTGCGCGGCTGCCACTGAATGTTTAGCGTGAAGTTGATACTGTAGGGCAGCTTGTTCGCTGGATTGTAGACACCGAGAGTAAAGGGTTGCGCGCCTGCAATGATGCTGGCGGCATTCGGCAGATAGTTGGCGATGTCAGAAGCCTTCGGGTTGGTCGGCGCAGCATTTCTAGTCGTGCCCCACGGCGTTGCGAGGTTGTACGTGCTGGTCACAGGAAGGCCGGAGACCGGATCCGGAGTGCCGCAGATGGGGATGTAGAACAGGTAAAGATAGGAAGGCGATGAGCTGTCATACGACGAGCTGTACGGGCAACTCTGTGCGGTTACAAAAGGCGGAGTCTGGTTCACGCCGTTGGGTCCGCCGGTGATCTCGCCCGCGGCAAATCCCGGCGACAGATATGTGAAGAGTTCCCCTCGATCGTAGTACAAGCCGGTGCCGGCACGGACGACGAGCTTGTCATGCAGATCCCTTGGTGCCCACGCCAGGCCGAGCCGCGGTGCCACGCCCCATTGGCGTCCGGTGAGGGTAGTCTTGCTGACTCCCTGTGTACCGTTGGCGTTGTTGCCCGCTATCTCGAATCCGCCGCTGGTAATGGTGTCAGAGGCTGCATTATAGCTGTACTGCGAGGCATTGAAGTTGAAGATGTTGCCGTTCTTCTCGGTCAGGCCGCCGTTCCAGTCATAGCGTACGCCCGCAGTGAGGCTCAGACTCGGCGTCACCTGAAACTTATCCTGCAGGTAGCTGCCGACTTGGTTGGCGCGATAGTAGCGATTCGCATTGCCCTGCAGAAACGTCGTCGCTGTAAAGTTCTGAGTGGAGTAGGGCGTGACCCAGTTCTTGCCGAAGGCCACGAAGTCCGGCGTGGCGACAATGCCTCTGCCGGTGCGCAGATCGCGCACGTTCATCTGCGTATAGGCAAAGCTGCCGCCGAAGGTGAGTGCGTGCCTGCCTTTAATCCAGATCGCATTGGTCGAAGGCATAATGCGGTTCTGGAAGACTCCTGTATTCGATCCCTGGGAGGCAGCATCCGGACCGATGCTCAGTGAGTTCGTGGTCAGTCCATATAACGGGCCAGTCGGCAGATCGGCCTGATCGCCAAGAGCATCGTTAATGGTGATGCCGGGAAAGTAGTTGCCGAAGGCGGAGCTCATGCCCACCTCCGCGGGAGTGAAAGCTTGATCGTTGTTGCTGTAGGCTTTCTCGCGCAGGTAGCCGATGGTCTCGGTCAGGTTGAAGCTGGGGCTAAGCGTCTGCGCGTTATTGATCGAGAACACCTGGCTGCCTGCGTCCGTGTGCGCAGTGAATCCGGGCACATTGGAGTAGGCGTACGGCGAGGAGCTGGGGTCATGCTGATAGTAGTACTTGACCGAGAGCACATCTTTGGAGCTGGCGTTCCAATCCAGATCGGCGACCGCCTGGTCCGATGTGAACCTGGCTGTGCCCGGCAGAAAAGTGTTGTAGGGCGAAAAGATATTCGGTGAGTCGCCGGGGGTCTGATTCGGAATCAGCCATTTCCCGGGCTCCCCGGGCAGCGACGCGCGGTTAAAGAGCCCAAGTCCAACAGGATTGCTGCTCCAGTCATTCGCGGCGACACTAACGCCAGAGATGCCTTCGTTATTGGTCCAATTGTTGTTAGTCAGGTTGGCGAGCCCAGACGGAGTACGGTTCGTATCACTCAAACCAGGAGGAACATTCAACAACTCATCGCCGGTCTCCTGATCGGAGACATGCAGGTGCTGATAGGCGAGGAAGAGAAAGAGCTTGTTCTTGATAATCGGACCACCGATGTCGCCACCCAATGTGTAACGGTGGAGTTGCGGGTTTTTGTCATTTGCCGGAATATTGCTGTCCTTCTTGAAGAAGAATGGCGCAGCGTTGATCCAGTTGGTACCGCGGCGAAAGTACGCGCCGCCGTGATAGTCCGTGGTGCCGGCCTTGGTGCTCATGTCAATATGCGCCCCGCTGGCAGATCCTTGCTGTGCGTCGTACATCGACGAGTTGACGCGGACCTCTTCGATAGTCTCCGGTGCAGGGCTTGGGATGGCGTTGCCGATCGCCAGATAAATCGAGGCGCTGCTAGGGATGACACCGCCGCCCGCGTTATTCGCCTGACCCGTGTTGTTGACGATACGAGAGGATTCAACCTGGCTCGTACTCTTGCCGTTAAACAGATTGCTTGAGTCGACACCGTTCAGCAGAAAGCTGTTGGAGGTGTCACGCTGGCCATTGGCCCAGATGGGTGCATTGCCGAGGCCGCTGTTAACGCCAGTACCGCCGGAAAACTCGGCGTTCACGCCTGGCGAAAGAATCGCCAGCCCGGTGAAACTACCCGTTGGCAAGGGAATGGCTTCGATCTGCTCTTTGTCGAGAACGTAGCCGACCGTCGTGTCCACAGCGTTCATCAGTGGAGTGGCCTCAACCGTGACCGAAGTGGCCGTTGACCCAACTTTCAACTGCACATTCAACGTAGCGGTACGGTCACCTTGCACCAGGATGCCCGGATACCTCGCGGTCTCAAAATTGTCCATCGCAAAAGTAAGCACGTACTTGCCGATCGGCAGGTTGACGAAGTCATACGTACCGCTGGCGTTGGTTTTTACTGTGCGTGCCAGTGCGTTGTCTTCGCCGCTCAGTGTCGCAGTTGCATTCGGTAACACGCCGCCATCCGGAGCGGTGATCTCACCTGTGATCCCGCCCAGCGTTTGCTGGGCTTTGGCGGGGCTCCCGATCAGCATCAGGGCTGCAAAGAGATACACGAAAAGCGACGATGTTTTTTGTGTAAACATAGGGCTTGGCCTCGCAAACAATGAATGAGTGTGGGTCAGGAAACTTATATTTTGGATAGAAACGGGAGCAACGGGGTCCCGGATGCACTATTGCGAAGTGTCTAAGAAAACACTTGCTTATCGGCACAGCGGTAAAAGCGTTGAATTGTACGTTTAGGCGACGAAGCGATGGTTTGTCGCAATAATAGAACGGATTTATTCCTTGTCAAAGGGAAAAGGTGGAAATCCGCTAAATGTGCCTAAAGTTCGGGGTTTCTGTAGCCTAACCCAAATTCCATCGGTGTACGTATGGGGTCTTCATCGCCGGCGTAGACCAATCGAAGAGCACTCAGATCGAACATCGGTGAACCAGTGCCTAATGGCGCCCGCATGGCAGGAGATCCCTATCGGGAGGTCTCCGAGCAGGAATGACTAGGCGTAAAAATGGGGGTGCCGCGGGATCAATTCCGGCATTTCGTTGAAAGCTGATGCGGGAGTATCCATCGCTTTCTTGAAGGAAGTTTTGAAGGCTTCCATCTCCGACGGCAAGCCGACCGTAATTCGAACCGAGGTCGGCATCGCCGGCCAACTGCGACCGATGAAGACGCCATCTTTCGCCATGGCTGCGCGAATCTGGGCTGGCGGCCGCTTAACGTCGATCATGAAGCAGTTACTCTCCGACGGAATGAACGAGTAGTTGTTCTGTTTGAGCCATGCAAACGTATCGTTGCGAACATCCGCAATCATCTTCTTTCGCTTGGGGACGAGCTCACTATCCAGCAGACTGGCCTTTGCCGCGATCAGGCCGGTGATGGGAAGCGGCAACTGTCCGTAGTCCATCAGCTTCCTCAGCAGGTCAGGCCGTGCAATGGCAAATCCGCAGCGGATCCCCGCCATGCCATAGATCTTCGAGAAGGTGCGGAGGATGATGACATCTTTGCCGGCCTTTACGTGGTCGATCGCGGATGTTGCATCGGAGAGATGAATGTAGGCCTCGTCTATGAGAATGACCGTCCCAGCGGGCTTGTGGGCGACCGCGTAGTCGATCTGCTCCTTGCTGGTGACCGTGCCCGTAGGGTTGTTGGGATTGCAGATATAGATGACGCCTGGGCTTGGGTCGGCGGCGATCATGGCGTGCGTGTCGTGTGAGTAATCCGCCGCCAATGGAACTTCATGAATTTGAGCTTTATTGGCTTTCGCGGCATAAGGAGCGGCCTCATACGTTGGATAGGCGCAGACCAGGCTGCGCGTGGGTGACGTGAAGGCCATCACGCTGAACTGCAGCGGAGGACTGGAGCCGTCATAGATCGCCACATGATCTGCGGGAACGCCCATCTGGTCGGCGAAGACCTTTGTCAGGTCGCCGTAGAGGGACATGCCATAACGTCCGCCGTTCGGCACAATATCGATGATCGCTTTGCGGGCGGCTTCGCATGGCCCAAGCGGATTCTCATTCGCATCGATGTGGATTCCGTTCTCGTGATACTGCGGCACGGTAAACGCATACGACGCGGCATGGGCGAGATTAGCCTCAGTAAGAATGGGAGCGACGGCGAGAGTCGCGGTGGCTGAGCAAAGAAAAGAACGCCGGGTTAGGGAGCTAAAAGCTGAGTCGTTGGATAGCTTTGAAGGCATAACATGCTCCTGATTTGCGGTGGCAGATGCTATGAGTTGCAGGGGACGGGGTGTGGACAGGCAATCCCAAGCATATACGTGTCTACTGTAGTTCGATTAGCTCACCATTTACAAGGCAGTAGTTGAAGTAAACCTCCAAGCCTATTGATCCAGAGTTCGGCGTCCAGCCGCCAAGAACGAAAGCAGGGTTGCTGTAGTTCGCGATGGTCTGTGCATCCTGTGGCATAACGAGCTGTTTCGAGACGGGATGGCGCTGGCTGGTATCTATGGGGTGGCCGTCGAGATCGGTGCTGTTGAACTCCCAGAGGTGCAGGTGCGAGGTGTCGTCGTCGAGCGGGCCCCAGCCATTTGCGGGGATGCCCTTAAGGCGGCAGTTGATGAGCACGGCCTCGGCGTAGGGGTAGTTGAGGCCATGGTTGTTGGGCAGGCGTGCGAGCACCGCCGAGACTGGAGCGCGGGCCGGAGTGGCCGGAGCGGCGCCCGCAGCGGTTGGAGCTACAGTCTGGGGCGGTGGCAAGGGGCGCGGGATGACGATGAATGTGGAGTTGACGAAGACGTTGCCATGGTTGGCGTCCGTGTTGCGAATCCACATGAAAGGGCCGATGGATTGGAGCTCGACGTGGTTGAAGAAGGCGGGGCCTACGCCGAGGATGGTATCGCCGTCGCCGATGATGCGGCTATCGGTGAAGTAGACGGGGCCGCGGAGGTTGAGAGCGTCGCCGGAGCCTTTGATGTTGACGTGGCTGACGATGTTCTTCGATCCGGAGATAAGAAGGCCTTCGGCCTGGCCGTAGGCGTAGTTGTTGACGGAGAGATTGATGAGCTCGAATGCCGGTGGAGTCGTAGACGGAGAAGGCGCAGCGGCGGTTTGGGCCAGGCTGCGGTGGGTTGAAGCCGCTATTGTTGCTGTAGCCGATCTGCACCTTGTCGCGGTCCTCGCCGCGGATAGTGAGGTTGGCCTTGTCGCGGAAGAAGACGATCTCCTCGTAGGTGCCGTTCTTGATGAAAATGGTGACTCGCTTCGCAGGATTCGCGGGGACAAAGTCGATGGCGCCCTGGACGGTGTTGAAGTCGCCGCTGCCGTCCGCTGCAACGACGACGCGGGTGGAGTTGGCGGCGGGCGGAGCGGCTTTGGTGGCAAAGGTCCAGTCGCTGTCCGTGGCGAAGCCCGCGAACGCGCCGCCGGCGGGGGTCAGGACGCCGGGATCGATCTGGACGATGTATTTGTGGCCGTAGTGAAGGACGTTGTTATGCGGGTAGATGGTCGCCACGTTGCCGTGAATGATGACGGGGTAGAAGTGGAAGTCGGCGAGGCCGCCGATGGTGGTGAGTTGGTAGTTATGCAGGTCGGCTGGGATCGTTCGGACGGCCGGGGTCGTTGTTGTAGGCGATGTCGGAATGGAAGCGTCGAGCTGGGTCGGCGGCGCGGGCGGCGTAGTGATGCGGCGGGAGGGGTCGGGCCCGGCGGGGATGCTGAGGTCGAGCGTGTCAACGAGCTGGTGGCCGACGGCGTCATAGATGCGGATCTGGCCGGACTTGCCGAGCGTGGGAGCGGCGGCGAAGGTTAGGACAAGGTGCGTGTCGGGATTTACTCCGACGGCCCTATCTGCCGGAAAACGCGTGACGGCGGCCGCTTGTGCCGCTCCATAGTGAGGAGACAGGAGCACGAAGGGGATCACGACGCCGTACAACCGGATAATAGAGTAGGGTTTCAAGGTATACCTCCAACGTTTTCGCGCTGAATCAACGTAGGAATAACACTTTATACCTCTATTATGAACGCCGTTATCCGGCTTCATTCGTCGCGGCATTCTTGTATCCTGAGTGACGCGATGATGTGCTCAGGCGCAAAGGACTCAGAAAATAATGCCTTCTCAAACTACTCGGCGCGCTTTCCTAAAGCTCACTACGGCAGCAGCTTCAGTTACTGCTGCCGAGTTTTCACATGCCATGCCGAGCCAGCAACGGAATAGCGTTGATTGTGGACTGCCGGCTCGTCGCTCACCGCGACTGAGCCGGTCCAGTGGGCGGTGGAAATGTTTCGCCAGGCACTCACGGCCAAGGGCATTTCCATCTCCAGCAGCGGCACCGTTACCGTTCTCGTGTCGCCCGTCACCGGCTCTCTGGCGAAGGCGTTTGGTAACCTGCCCAGCGATCTACGGTCTGAATCAATAGCCCTCATTCCCGGTAATCACAACAACGTGCCTGCGATTCTAGTTACCGGTTCGGACGCTCGCGGGATCGTCTATGGACTACTCGAACTTACTGAGCGAGTACGCACGAACGACAACCCGTCCACCGCGCTATATCAATCCGCTCCGATGGTTGAGGTGACGCCGAACAAGGTTCGTAGCGTGGCCCGTGCATTTCTCTCTGAGATTGAAGATAAGTCCGTGGTTTTACGATCGCGCCTTCTGGAAGAGCTATCTGGATACTATCGCCTTCGCGCGTTTCAATCGGTTCAACTTCGCGCTAGGCTTCGGCTACGATTTTCCGCGCGGCGTAACCGGCGACTATCTCCACTTTCCTTACCCTTATCTCGTCGAAATTCCGGGCTACGAAAAAGTCAGTGTAGAGCCGCCGCTGCAATCCGGCGAACGTCAGCGCAATCTCGAAACGCTGCAGTTCATAGCCGCAGAGACGGCGCGTCGCGGCCTTGACTTCCAACTCGGCATTTGGACGCATGCCTACAGTGGACGGATAGTCCTCACTCCGACCACCACATCATCGGCCTAACGCCGGAGACACACGCCACCTATTGCCGCGATGCCCTCGCTGCTGTGCTCAAAGCGTGCCCGCAGATCACAGGACTCACCCTGCGAATTCACGGCGAGAGCGGCATTCCCGAAGGCAGCTATCCCTTCTGGCAGACGCTCTTTGAGGCGATCTCCGGCGCTGGACGTGTCATCGAGATCGACATGCACGCGAAGGGTCTGAATCAAGTCATGATCGACATGGCCCACAGGACCGGAATGCCCGTGAAGGCCGGCGCTAAGTTCTGGGCTGAACATCAGGGCCTGGGCTATCACCAAGCGGACATTCGCGAGGCCGAGTATCCGCGCAAAGGCGTGACCGGTACCTTCGCCGTCTCCAGCGGAGAGCGCAACTTCACCCGCTATGGCTACGGCGATTTCTATGGGCAGCGCTCGACATCGAAGCTCTCTACCGTGTCTGGCCGGGCACGCAACGGCATTTGCTCTGGGGCGATGCTGCGCTGGCATCGGGATATGGCCGAGCCGCCAACTTCTGTGGAGCCGCGGGTATGGAGCTCTGCGAGCCGCTAACCTTCAAAGGCCGCGAGGGCTCAGGCCACCCTGGCGGACGAAACTCTTATGTGGACTCTTCGCTTGCGAACGTAAATTACGACACAAACAAGTTCGCCATCACTTACTTGTTATGGGGACGTTATCTTTATAACCCCGATACTTCTGGCCGAGGTACCGCGTCGCTTCTTCCGCCAGGCCTTTGGTTCATCGGGTCTTGCACTGGAAGCTGCGCTCGCGAGTTCAAGCCGCATCTTGCCACTCATCACCACCGCGTGGCTGCCGTCAGCCTCCAACCACAGCTTTTGGCCAGAGCTGTATAGTCCTATCTCAATCCTTCCGCCTACCGGTAAGCCTCTCTATACCGACTCGCCTGCGCCCCACAATGTAAGCGCCATCAGCCCGCTCGATCCGCAGTTATTCAGCACCATCGACCAGCATGCCAAGGACCTTATCAGCGGCACAAAGAACGCTCGTTATAGCCCTGGTGAGGTCATCGAATGGCTTGAGACGATGGTCCGCACTTCAACTGCCGCCCTCGCAGCCGCACGTAGCAGCGCCGGCTCGCGTGCAAAGACGCCCGAATTTCGCCAAACCGAGGAAGACATCCTCATCCTCAACGGCCTTGGCATCTACTACGCGAATCTCTTCCGCGCAGCGCTCTTCTATTCAATTCACGAGCAGGTTGGCGATCCCGCGGCCGCAGCGCAGTCGCTGGCCGCATATCGCAAAGCTCGCAACGCCTGGGCCAACATGGCTATGCGTGCCGACAAGATCTACGTCAAAGACATCAGCTATGGCGACATCCCCATTCGACGGGGCAACTGGAGCGGGCGGCTGCCCGAGATCGACCATGACGTAGCAGCACTCGAAACTTACTTTAGCGATAAGTCCACTCAGCAGTCGTCGGCTGAAAAAGCAATCCAGCAAGCTATAAAAGCACCCGCGCGTCTCAGAGTCTCTGCGGATCACACTACTCCCAACGCGTTTGACCGCGGCAGTGATCTAAAGCTCACGATTACGACACCTGAGATTGTCACCATGGCGACCCTCTGGTACCGCCACGTGAATCACGGAGAGCGCTGGTCTTCCACGCCAATGCAAAAGACAGGCAACGTGCACCAGGCCTCTATTCCTGGCGAATACACTGACTCACCGTACCCTTTGCAGTACTACTTCGAATTTCACGCTGTGAATGAAGCAACTCTGTACCCACCATTCAATCCAACCCTTAGCAACCAGCCCTACTATGCCATAATGTCAGCCCACTGATGGACCCTACCTGCTCTGGCTGGCTTCTCCAAGAGTAATGTCTGCTTCAAAGGCTCCTCATTTCAAGCCCGATGCGCAACCTATCCAGAAGTTCTTCCTGTTCGGATCGAATGTATCTGCGTGCTTCGTCAATATTGAACCACCGGCCGCGGTCGACCTCCGGGATCTCGAGGCGTCGTCCAGAGCGCGGCGGCCATTCAATCTCGCATTTGTTGCTAATCAATTTGTCAGGATCGCAATCGCCCTCAAACGCCCATGCAGTCACAATCTTCCCACTCTTTTGTTTGATCGAGCCTAGATCAACGAATTCGCCGGTAGCATGAAAGCCTGTCTCTTCCTCAAACTCGCGCTGTGCCGCGGCGAGCGGACTCTCGTCTGCGTCGTACTCCCCCTTAGGAATCGTCCATGCGCCTTTATCCTTCTTGGCCCAGAGTGGCCCTCCCGGATGCACTAGAAAGACCTCCAATCCATTGCTCAACCTGCGAAACATCAAAAGACCTGCACTTCGTTTTGGCATCGTAGCGACCTTAGAGGCTTTCGAAACTCTTAGCGATAGCGTAGCTTCATAATTGCAAAGATACCCGTTCCCCATGCAAGCTGGTATCTATGCCAGAGCTACCGGACATCGCGGTTTATCTCAGCGCTCTCGAAGCTCGTATTGTAGGTAAGCCCCTGATGAAAGTGCGCCTGGCAAGCCCCTTCCTCTTACGGACGGTCCATCCTTCGATCGAATCTATCGAAGGACATACAGTTCGTTCTCTACGCGGAATAGGCAAGCGGATTGCCGTCGAATTTGATAACGGCGTCTGGATGGTGCTGCACCTGATGATCGCCGGACGTCTTCACTGGCGACCTGTCGGAGCAAAGTTGGGTGGACGAAATAATCTTGCGGCCTTTGATTTTCCCCAGGGCTCGCTTGTGCTTACCGAGGCCGGAGCCAGGCGTCGTGCCTCGCTTCACTTGTTTAGTAATGAGGCAGAGATGCAGTCGATCGATCCTGGCGGCGTCGATGTCTTTGCAATTGATCTCGATGATTTCCGTACGGCGCTAACGATTGAGAATCGGACTCTCAAACGAGCCTTAACTGATCCCCGCATTCTAAGCGGGATTGGCAACGCCTACTCTGACGAGATTTTGCACGCAGCCGAACTCTCACCCATTCTGCAGACCCATAAATTGACACCGGACGAGTGGGCGAGGTTGTTTAGTGCGACGCAAGAGACACTACAGCTCTGGATTGACCGGCTTAAAGCAGAAGCAAATGATGATTTCCCAGAGAAGGTCACGGCGTTTCGGAAAGATATGGCAGTTCATGGACGCTTTGAACAGCCATGCCCACGATGTGGCCAGCCGGTGCAGCGTATCCGCTATGCCGACAATGAAACAAACTACTGCGCCCAGTGCCAGACGGGTGGAAAAGTTCTTGCAGATCGCAGTCTCTCCCGGCTGCTCGGAAGAGACTGGCCGCGAACTTTGGATGAACTGGAGACCCTGAAACGGCGGTAACTCCTTTGGGCTCCCAAGTCCATGAGGATGAAGGGAACCCGGGAAAACTCCCTTGTGCCTATCCAGCTTTCGAAACCCGCTGGTGCCACCATGCTGTAAGCGGAGGCACGATTAGGCAACTCACTATGACACTCGAAGCCACCAGCACTGTCGCTTGCGTTGCCGCCGCCGAATACTGAGCATCGGCCGCGGCTATCAACATTGGTACGGCAGCCGCGTTTCCAGCAGTACTGGCGGCAGCAATCCCTGCCGTTCCTTTGCCTCCCACCAGCCTGTCGACAAGGATCAGAAATGTGCCTGTTACAAGAACATTCGCGACTCCCAGAGCAGCTCCAAGCAGTCCGGCTTGCCAGACGCGATGGAGATTAAGGCTCGCCCCAAGGGCAAAAGCAAAAAACGGAATCATAACAGGAGCACCTCGACCGAGAAACAAACGCATCTCGGGGTCGAGATTCCCTAGCAACATTCCTAAGCAGAGAGGAAGAATAGCGCCCAGGAGTACTTGCCATGGAAAACTGGAGAGCCCGGCAACTCCCAGCGTCACCATCGTAAAAAATGGACCGGATTCCAACGACATTACGGAATAGGCACCCACATCCTCAGGGGTTCCGTATTGGCCCATCAGCGCCATATACAAACCTCCGTTCGTGTCATTGATTGCTGCGACAACTGCGAGCGTCGATACCCCAGCGAACCAGCCGGCGCGAATTGGACCAGTGCCGATCACGTGACCCAATATCAAACCTAGAACGACACCCAGGCCAATCTTTGTAGCCATCAGCGCTCCCCCGCGCCTGACTATTCGAGGCACCGAACTCACTTCGATGGTCGCCCCCATGCAAACGTAGAAGACCGCCAGGATGGGCAGTGCTCCCGCAAATAAGGCGCCTGTGAACGATCCAAAAAACTCGCCGGCATGCGGAGAAATTGTGGTGATAATCGTTCCACAAGCAAGTGGAATGATCATCATCCCGCCCGGAACGCGCTCGATTGTGCGTTTGATTCTGATTTCCATCTCGCCGGGTCAAGTCCTTCCTGCAATCCAATGCAGTAGCCATCGTATAGAGAGGCGTTCCTTCCCGCCGTGACAAAGAGATAAGGTGTAAGTCCCCATTGCACAAGAACCCCTTGCGGAGAGGGGAGAAACAAAGTGACCCCTCCCCATTTAACGGTAATAATATACTTGACTGAGTAATAGTTAAGGCGTAGAGTAGCTACAATTATGGATACGCCAAAGACATTACTCGAAGCGATTCAATACTTTAGCGACGCTGAGAACTGCCGCAAGTTCATGATCTCTATCCGCTGGGAAGACGGCATCGTTCGCTGCCCCATGTGTGGCTCCGAAGAGGTCACTTTCATGGAGAAGTCTAAGCTCTACAACTGCCGAATCAAACATGCCCGGCAGAAATTCTCCCTGAAAGTTGGGACGATCTTTGAGGATTCCCCCATCGGCTTAGACAAGTGGCTCCCTGCGTTCTGGCTGATGACAAACTGCAAGAACGGCATTAGCTCATATGAAATTTCACGGGCATTGGGCGTCACACAGAAGTCCGCATGGTTCATGTCTCACCGCATACGCTACGCAATGAAGGATACGAACTATGGGAGCAAGCTAGGCGGCTCTGGTGCCCCCGTGCAGGTGGATGAGTCGTTCGTGGGCGGCAAGGTCAAGAACATGCACAAGGATCGCGTAGCGAAGCTAATGATTGGGATTCCGACAGACCGTGAGCAGGGCTACGAAACCCGCAAAGATAACAAGACCGCTGTGATCGGAATGTTTGATTCGGCATCACGACAGGTACGGGCAAAGGTCGTCAAAAACGTGCGGCGCGAGACTTTGCAGAAAGAGATTCTTAGCAACATCAAATATGGCTCTGAAGTTCACACCGACTCAGCCGTTGCCTACGACTCCCTCAGCCACAAGTATGTGCATGAGACCGTGAATCATGCTGGAACCTACGTCAATGGGCAGGTTCACACCAACTCCTTAGAGAATTTTTGGAGCCTAATGAAGCGCAATTTATCTGGCACCTACGTCGCGGTTGAGCCGTTCCACTTAGACCGCTACTTGGATGAGCAGGTATTCCGCTTCAATAACCGCATAGGCCACAACGATGCATCACGGTTCCGCAAGGTAATGTCCCAGACCATCCACAAACGCCTCACACTCGCAGAGCTAACGGGCAAGGGTGCGCAAAGGCCAGCCTAAGACGAAACGACAGGGCCGGGGGAAGCGTGGGTAGGCTTCCTCTCTGGCTTTGCCTTGATGAGTCTCTTCATAGCTTTAGTGAACTCTTCAAAGTTGCCGGGAGTATCCATCGTTTCCGTTTGCGGTGGCCTTTTGACCGGATTAGCCCATGCGCTCTTGGAAGTTTTCTTCATTTCACGATTGTAAACCTGCTCCAATGCCGAGTCGGATTTCATGCAACCATGATTGCGCAGCCCCCTTTATAGAGAAGCTTTCCAGATGACGCTTGAACATTTCAAACAGACGCTAAGAAAACTCTGTATCGAAGTCGAAAATCTTTCGATAGAAAATGGCGTTTACTTCGACGCGATCTTGGAGAGCCGAACCCTCAATCTTCCGGAGCTGAAGGCGCGGGTTGAGGAAGCTCAACTCGATCCGGAGAAGCGGAGAGAGATTCACGAGATGTATTCGGAGATGTGGAAGGCTGTGGAGGATACCGGGACAGACGCATTCTTTGAAGGCCTATTGAAAGACCTGCCGCCCAGCGGGAAGCCAAACTAGCTATCGCTCTAGCCTCTTGATCTTGAATCTCAGTAGACATGGAATACCCCTAGCCCTAAAATGGGCGTAGAGCCTTCCCGCTCACGGCATCAGAAAGCCCCGCCTGGCAGCGGGGTTTTTATTTGTTGCCAAGAATACCACTCTCACCGTGCCGAAAGAGCAGTAGTATGGCGGGATGCCAAAACTTCTAAGTATTCTCCTGCTGCTCGGTGCGGGATTCTGCTTTTCTCAGATAACGCCGCAGCCACAGCCCAAAAGAATCTATATCGAAGAGAGTGTCAAGACGAGCAGCGGAACCTCCGTTCATTGCGACGCCTATGGTAATTGCTTTGGACATCAGGCCAACAAATCAAGGAACGTTTCTCTCGAAACAACCCGCGAAGTAGTTAAGCAATGCCCCACGGTGCTGATAGTGACCGACAACCACGATGCAGCGGATTACGATCTGCGTATCTCTGCGGGAAACTCCACGCTCTACCGGAAAAATGGAGATGTCGCCTACATCTCTCCCACCAAATACCACGTCTCAAATCTCGCCAAAGATGTGTGCGCCTTTGCAAGGAATAACCCCTAAACAGGTAGAATTGACACGTTCCTAAAACGAAAGCCCGGCGCTGGGCCGGGGCAGTCGATGTGAGTCGGGATACCTACATCGCATGCTCCTTGCCGTGCCGATGCAAGGGTGCGGATGGACAGCGAAAGACCCGATCTAGGCGGCATCGTCTTCGAGCAAATCGAAGTAGAGATGCATGCCGTTGATGTCGAATATTGGAAGAGACTCCGTGAAAGACAAGCTTCTGATCCTGAAAAGTTGAAGGAAATTAGAAGACGTAACGGGGTAGATGAGCCAATGCCTCCCCCGCGTCCCCAAATGATCTTGGCTCTCTTGGATGGATATGCTCAGCGACTGTTCATCGTGGAAGCCTATAAGCATCCAAAGGGCGACTCAAGCTGTCGGTACTGGCGACTTAAACTGGTGGAGCGAATAGAAGTCCGCATAATGAGGAGGCTTGATGAGCTTGAATCGAGCGGAGGATTTCGACGCCTTGCTTACCACGGAGTCACTGAGCCTCAGATGCGGGAGGCTGTCAAAAATTCCCTCGCCGCGATTGTCGGTAGGTGGCCAGTCACGACAGAGTTCGTCATGCCAACGATACCCGCAGCGCCGTCGGTGACTGACCAACGGGCTGCCGATTATGCTAAGGCTGGCGTCGATCTCTCTTCCGGGTCTCCTCTGTTGAGGATGATTATGGCCGCACGGGCGGATGATGTTCCGTCGCAGATCGAGGAAGCAACATCTCCAACAGAGACCGCTTCCTTAGTGGAACGCCGTGCCCAGATGCTAGAGGCGTACAAGGCCAAAACTGGGGCTTCGAATCGGAAGATATATGAAGCCGCAACTCTGGAATTTACAAGCCAGAGTTTTACAAGTGGAGGGATGGCAGCCTTCCCAGCGGATCCTCCACCAGCCTCAACTTCGAACGGTTCTTGCGGGAGCAGAAACTTCCAATACCACGCAAGCCGAAGGCATAACCTTCTACCATGGTAGATAGGTTCTCTACCAGCCCTCTCCGAAGGGTAGAAAAGCGATTTCTACCACTTGCGCCTCTTCCATGGAAGTCACTGAGGATGAGGGACATGGAGGTGATGATGTATGCCCATTCAAACTATTAGGAGGGTAAGACCGGTAGCCATCACAACACCCACCGTGGCAGCGGGAATCAAGCAAAAAGTCCCAAGTCGCTAATCCTTAGAGGAGGGGCGACGACGAGGGACATGGTGGAGCTTTACCGAACGGGGCGGGGTAGTCTAAAGCTCATCTCGCCCTACCCATTTAAATTAACCTTTTCCTGCGTACAGCGCAAGGCCCATCACCTGCCACGCTGTTTCTGCTTCACGCAGGCGGGACAAAGATCATCGTCCCCTGTGATCCCAGCAAACATCGCGATTGCACCATTCGCACTTCACGCTAGCAGGCAGTGCGCAGTTCGGCACCGCACACACGGTATATCCCTTCGTTTCAGTCATTGGTAGATAATATTCGCACTGCCCTGTCACGGCATCGACAGTATAACTCAGCCTAGTATATTATTACCCCAGTAAGTCCGAACCTAACTATCACCGAATGAATACTTTGCGCATTTCCGCCGGGGGAGGAGGATACCACCGATTAGAGATTGCTGCGTTTGCCGGTCTGTTCACAATCAGCTACCCAACATCGGACTTAGCTGGTCCTTAAAGGTCTCCATAATGACGCTGGAGCGGATCTTCAATACTCCCTCGATTCCATGCAGCTCCTCCCATATCAGCTTCCGGTAAGCGTCGATCCCCGGAGACATGATGCGCAGGACGAAGTCGCAGTCGCCTGTAACCATGTGACATGCGATCACCTGCTGTTTCCCTTGGATAGCCTTGATGAATTCGCGGGCTGCGCGTGCCGTGTGCCGCGTAAGAGTGACCTCCGCCAATGCGGAGAGGGTAAAGCCAAGCTGCTTATTGTCCACGACGATTGAGAAGCCGCGGATGACGCCAAGGTCATTGAGTCTCTTCACGCGGCGGAGGCAAGGTGCCGGGGTCAAGCCGATCTGATCGGCGAGTTCGGTATTAGGTAGGTTGGCGGATCTTTGCAAAGTTGCCAGGATCTTCAAGTCGATTTCGTCCAGATCTGCCATGACTGACCTCCGCGCAATTATTGTCCTGATTATAGGAGAAATATGGATAAGTATTGCGCGAGTCGCGATCTTTGGCAGTTGTCCACGCAATCGCATGTGAGCGTGAATTGTCTATATTGCTTGATGAGTTTATGGGCTGTATTTTGACGAATTGAAGGTGTGATATAGAGGAGCGGATTTTATGCCGGAACTGAGTTATCAATCTGGATTTGGAAACGAGTTCGCAACGGAGGCCCACCCTGGTGCGCTGCCTATCGGACAGAATTCGCCGCAGAGACATGCTCTCGGGTTATACACGGAGCAAGTGAGCGGATCGGCGTTTACTGCTCCTCGCGGAATGAACCGGCGTACCTGGATGTACCGAATACGACCGTCGGTAGTGCATGAGCCGTATCAGCCTTTTGCGAAGGAGACGCCGTTGCGTAGTGGGCCGTTTGATGAGGTGCCGACGCCGCCGAATCAGATGCGCTGGAATCCGCTTGAATTTCCTGCGGGGGAGACGGATTTTGTCGAGGGGATGACGACGATTGGCGGGAGCGGGGATCCTGCGAACCAGGACGGCGTTGGAATCCACATCTACGTTGCGACCGCATCGATGAGGGATCGCTTCTTCTACAACGCAGATGGCGAGATGCTCATCCTTCCACAGGAGGGCGCCCTTAGCTTCGCGACTGAGTGCGGAATACTGGAGGTGAAGCCCGGTGAGTTGGTTGTTATTCCGCGCGGCATCAAGTTCCAAGTCGTACTTGAGGGTAAGAAGGCGCGCGGATATATCTGCGAGAACTATGGCCAACCGTTCAAGTTGCCGGACCTTGGGCCAATAGGAGCGAACGGCCTGGCCAACCCCAGAGATTTCCTGACACCTGTCGCGGCGTTTCAGGACAGGGAGGGGGAGTTTGAAGTTGTGTCCAAGTTTCTGGGCAAGCTCTGGACGGCGAAGTTCAACCACTCGCCTATCGATGTAGTTGGATGGCACGGAAACTACGCTCCATATAAGTACGACATGGCGCGATTCAACTGCATCAATACGGTGAGCTTCGACCACCCTGATCCATCGATCTTTACTGTACTTACTGCTCCCTCACCAGTGCATGGAGTCGCGAATGTAGATTTCGCCATCTTCCCGCCGCGCTGGCTGGTGGCTGAGAATACCTTTCGGCCACCGTGGTTTCATCGCAATATGATGAACGAATTCATGGGACTGATCCATGGCGAGTATGACGCCAAGGCCGAGGGCTTTCTTCCGGGCGGCGCAAGCTTGCACAACTGCATGTCCGGCCATGGTCCGGACTCCGAGACCTTTGAGCGAGCGAGTGCGGCGGAGTTGAAGCCACAACATATTAAGGACACGCTAGCATTCATGTTCGAGACACGTCTGGCGGTTAGGCCGACTCGGTTCGCCCTGGAGGCAAAGATTGTCCAGCACGAGTACTACGAGTGCTGGCAGGGGTTGAAGCGTCTCTATACCGGCGGCAAGCCGAGCGAGAGATGAGGGCTAAGCAGGCCCATGGAGCTGGCATCGATGAGATCCGCACTCGATCCGAGTTGGACGTGGAAGAGCTGGATCGGTTCCGCTAATGAGCCGGGATGCGGCTTCCCCCTGCAGAATCTGCCTTTCTGCGCGTTCGAGGTCGCGGGCGGCCAACCGCATCTTGGAGTGGGAATCGGCGCGTTTGTTCTTGATCTTCACGAGGGTGCTGAGACGAGTCTTCTGGCGTGCATCGGAGATGACGCACGGGAGGCTTGCAGAGCGGCTACACTCAACGCGTTGATGGAGTGTGGCGCCGAAGCTACGGCTCGTATTCGCCGCGTCCTGACGGAGATGCTCAGAGAGGGAGCAGGTGCGGAGCATATTGCGACGATTGAACCGCTGCTTCGTCCACTACGTGGGACTGTCTTTCGCAAGCCTGTCTCGGTTGGCAACTATAGCGACTTTTATGCTTCGCTGCATCATGCCACGAATGTCGGTCGTATGTTTCGGCCTGAGCAACCTCTGCTGCCGAACTACAAGTTTGTTCCGATTGGATATCACGGCCGCGCTTCTTCGCTGGTAGTTAGCGGAAGTTCTGTTGTTCGGCCACAAGGACAGATGAGGCTTTCGCCGGCTGATACACCAGTCTTCGAACCGTGTCGCCAACTGGACTACGAGTTGGAGGTGGGGGCTTATATTGGCAGCGGCAATGCGTTGGGACGGCCGATTGGCATCGACGAGGCGGAGGATCATATTTTTGGAGTGGGGCTGGTCAACGACTGGTCTGCGCGCGATATTCAGGCTTGGGAGTATCAGCCGCTCGGGCCGTTTCTTGGTAAGAGTTTTGCCACCTCCGTCTCGCCCTGGGTGGTTACCATGGACGCACTCGCGCCCTTTCGAGTTCCGATTGCGCCGCGGCCTGAAGGATATCCTGGGCCGCTGCCTTATCTGACTTCTTCAGATGGTGCGAGCGCTGCTATCGACCTGAAGCTAGAGGTTTATATTTCTACCTCGGCTATGCGCAGGAATTCGTTGCCACCAACACGATTGAGCTCAGCGAACTTGCGAGATATCTATTGGTCGTTCGCGCAGATGGTCACGCATCACACAAGCAACGGCTGCAACCTGATGGTGGGCGATCTCATTGCGAGCGGGACGGTGTCGGGCGCGGATGCGGGGACACAAGGCTCGTTACTTGAGCTGACGAATCGCGGAGATGCTCCACTGGAACTCGCGGGCGGGGAGAGGCGCGGCTTTTTGGAGGATGGCGACGAGGTTGTGCTGAGCGGGTTTTGCGAGCGGGAGGGACTGCCTCGCATCAGTTTTGGCGAATGCCGCGGCAGGATCGCTCCGGCGCTGGTTTGAAGGTTAGGTTGGGCGCGTTTTGGCGCTAAAAAATGCACTGAGGTTAAAGAGGAGGCACTATGGCATCGATCGCACAGACTCAATCGCACGTGACTCACGATTTTCTGCCGCTCAAGGGAACGGATCACATCGAGTTCTATGTTGGTAATGCGCGACAGGCTGCGTACTTCTACCGGGCGGCGTTTGGCATGTCGCTGGTTGCGTATGCAGGGCCCGAAACCGGGCTCCGCGACCGGGCGTCGTATGCGCTGCAGCAGGGCAAGGTGCGCTTTGTGCTGACAACTGCTCTTCGTTCCGACTCAGTTATTGCGGAGCATGTGCATAGGCACGGTGACGGTGTTCGGTCGATTGCGCTGTGGGTGGACGATGCGCGAAGTGCATGGCTGGAGACTACGCGGCGCGGCGCGCGCTCCGTGCAGGAACCGAACGAAATGTGTGATGAGAACGGCCGCGTCGTGACAGCCAGCATTGGGGCCTACGGCGATACGTTGCACACTTTTGTCGAGCGTAAAGATTACTCCGGTGTCTTCCTGCCTGGATATCAGGTGACGCCACCGGATACGGTTGCTCGGCCAGTGGGCCTGTTGCACGTCGACCACGTGGTGGGCAATGTTGGATGGAACGCGATGAACGAGTGGGTCGACTTCTATAAGCATGTAATGGGCTTCTCGCTC
The DNA here is from genome assembly GCA_963744125.1 of uncultured Acidobacteriaceae bacterium. Taxonomy (GTDB): domain Bacteria; phylum Acidobacteriota; class Terriglobia; order Terriglobales; family Acidobacteriaceae; genus Edaphobacter. The sequence goes on from CAVUSG010000001.1 coordinate 1,332,586, forward strand.
TACCAACACTTCGACGATAACGATATTTCGACTGAGTATTCCGCCCTGATGTCGAAGGTAATGGCGAACGGGAATGGCTACGTAAAATTTCCGATCAACGAGCCAGCGGAGGGCCGACGCAAGTCTCAGATTGAGGAGTACCTTGACTTCTACCAGGGGCCAGGGGTTCAGCACATGGCCCTGGCGACGGATGACATTGTGTCCACCGTAACCCATATGCAGAACCAGGGCGTAAGTTTTCTTTCGGTTCCGCACAGTTACTACACAGCGCTCCAGGCGCGCATCGGTAAGATCGACGAACCAATAGAGGAGCTCGCGCGCCTGGGAATACTTGTCGATCGAGATGACCAGGGCTACATGTTGCAGATCTTCACTCGACCAGTCGAAGATCGCCCGACCGTTTTTTACGAGATCATCCAGCGGAAGGGAAGTCGCAGCTTTGGCAAGGGTAACTTCAAGGCTCTATTCGAGGCCATTGAGCGAGAGCAGGCATCACGGGGTAATCTCTAATTCCCTCCCTCGATTCCCTGAAATAAGCAGCCACGTGTTGTAGGGAATTAGCTAAGAGCACTCAAATTCCCCGACGATCTCCTCTCTTCTCGTTGCCTTCGCACACGCCAAAAGAGGTTCATTCTTTGACGATCTGCAGAGTCTCCATATTATGAAGAAGGAAAATATGTCCGAAAGCTGTTGAACGATCTTTCGGAAAGGAATACCGAGGAGGCACTCATGGCAAAGGAGTCTGTAGCGCTATTGGGCCTGGGAACAATGGGTGGGGGCATGGCCGCAAATTTGTTGAAGGCTCGCTTTCCTTTGACCGTCTACAACCGCACGCGGGCCAAGGCGGAGACATTTGTAGCGAAGGGCGCTCGAGTTGCGAGCACTCCTTCGGACGCTACCAATGGCGCGGTAGTTATTCTCTCGATGCTGGCGGACGATACTGCATCGCGAGAGACCTGGCTGGGGAAAGACGGTGCACTCGCCTCGGCGGGGAAAGGAACTGTGCTCGTCGAATGCAGCACGGTGAGTCCCGCGTGGATAGGCGAGTTGGCTGAAGCGGCAAGAGTGCGCGGTCTTGAGCTGCTGGATGCCCCCGTGACGGGAAGCCGCCTGCAGGCCGCAGAGGGTCAGCTTACATTTCTTGTTGGAGGATCGCATGAGGCACTAGCTTTGGCAACGCCGGTCCTCCAGGCGATGAGCAGAAAGATCGAACATCTCGGACCGGTGGGTTCCGGAGCGAAGTTGAAGTTAGTGAATAACTTTCTTTGTGGGGTGCAGGTTGCATCTTTGGCAGAAGGGATCGCGTGGCTTGAGAGGAGCGGCCTGAATCGCGACCAGGCTCTTGGTTTTTTGAAGAGTGGCGCGGCGGGCAGTCCTTTGCTGGCGAACATCTCTGCTCGCATGGCTAGCCGGGACTATACGGTCAATTTTTTGCTGAAGCTTATGTCCAAGGATCTTCAGTATGCGCTCGATGCAGCGGCGCAAAACGGGATCGAACTGACGACTGCTGCAAATGCCCGCGCACTCTTTGAACGGGCGACAGTGAGGGGGTATGCCGACCAGGATATGTCGGCTGTAGTGGAGATACCGCGCGCGGCTCAACGTGTCTAAACCCTAAGCGTTAAGCGAGGCGGGAAGGCCTGATTCCGGGCCGGAGTGTGGCGGCGCGAAGAAATCCATCGCGCGTTGAGTACGTTCATGTTGACGTGAGAACTGGCTGGCATGACAATTCTTCGTACGCCTGCATCTTTATGCAATGAGGCGCTATTTAGGCGGGTTCGCTTGTTTCTAGACAACTGCTCCCGCGTTCAGGAGAACCTCAAAGTGTCCCTGTTCATCCAGCCCGCTTACTCCCTTCGTTTGCGGAGCCCCGCAGTACTTCTAACGTTGCTATCTGTATGCCTACCCGGTCTCGTGCAGGACAAAGCGCCGGCGCAGACCCGCCCCGATTTGTCCTCCACAGGCAGTTACATTGTGAACCCTGAGGACTTTCATCACTATGTTGTTCAGTTCCAACATGAGGAACAGGAGGCCATCGGAAAGAGTTCGCCGGATCCATGGCCTTGGATGACTGCTAATATTCCGTGGTTCGAGTCGTCTGACGCGAAGTTTCAGGAGATCTACTACTTTCGCTGGTACTCGTTTCAGAAACATATTGTGCACACTGAGCACGGAGACCTGCTGAACGAGTTCTTGTTCGACGTGAAGTGGGCGGGTTATGGAAACACGGTGGCGGTGGCTGTGCCTCATCATCTTCGTGAGGCGCGCTGGCTTCGCAATCCGAAGCTTGCTGATGACGATGCGCGCTTCTGGCTTTCGCCGATTGCGACTCACAACCGCGACTTCAGCCTGGCGCTGGCAGACTCTGTGAACGCCGTTACGCTCGCCACCGGCAAGAGCAAACTCGGACTTGACCTGCTGCCTGCGATGACGGCGAATTATCACGCGTGGGAGGCTACGCATCAGGACAAGAATGGGCTCTTCTGGTCCATCGACACGCGGGACGGCATGGAGGTGAGCATCTCCGGCGATGGCTATCGTCCAACGTTGAACAGCTATATGTATGGCGATGCCAAAGCGATTGAGCGGCTGGCCGCTCTGCATGGCGATGCGGGGCTAAGCGCAGAGTTTGAGAAGAAGGCGGTTGAGCAGAAGCAACGTGTGGAGGCACAGCTATGGAATCCGCGCGATGAGTTCTACGAAGTGCTCTCTCCTGCGGCGGACTCCGGCATTCGCAAGGAGGTGAAGTTCAAGGATCCCGGCACGACGCTTGCCTTTGCCAATGTTCGCGAAGAGATCGGATACATTCCCTGGTACTTCGATATTCCCGCTGCTTCACATGATGTTGCGTGGAAGCAACTCTTCGATCCCAAAGGATTTGCCGGAGACTTCGGACCAACGACTGCGGAACGTCGCAGCAATCGCTTCCGTTACGACAATCCTGACCAGTGCCAGTGGAACGGACCCATGTGGGGGTATTCAACCACGCAGACGCTGGTGGGCCTCGCTAATCTTCTGAATGGGCCGCCGCAGAACGTAATCGGGCGGCAGGAGTATCTGCATCTGTTCTCCGACTACGTCCACTCCCACCAACTCAAGTTGCCTGATGGGAACGTTATTCCTTGGCTGGACGAAGCTCTTGACCCTGATACCGGTGAGTGGATCTCCCGCCGTCTTCTGCATGAACGGCACAGTCCGCTAGACGGTCGCGGAGCGTATTACAACCACTCGGGCTTCGTCGATCCGCTGGTGACTGGCTTGGTTGGATTGCGTCCGCGTGAAGACAACCTGATCGTCCTGAATCCGTTGCTTCCACCGGGAGCTTGGAGCTATTTCGCCCTGGATGGGCTCCCTTATCATGGCCATATTCTGACCATTCTTTATGACGAGACAGGCAAACACTATGGCCGAGGAACTGGCCTGACGCTCCTCGTCGACGGAGTAAAGAAGGCCTCTCGAAAAGACCTGGGGATGTTGCAATACTCTTTGCCTGCAGGAGTGAAGTGAACGAAACTGTATCCAGAAGAGTATTTCTTCATCGCATAAGTACAGCGGCCGGTGCTTTGACGACGCATGCTCTCTCGACTTCTTTCGCCCGCGCTTCCGTGCAGCGATCTATCTTCACTCTTAGCGGGGTAGAGGTTGAACTCTCTCTCACTCCTATTACTGAGCACACTCTACGCATCAGTCTCCTTCCTGTTGCCTCGCACTACGGACCGCAACAAGCCTTCGCGGGCGAAGGCCTGCGCGACCGCAACTGGCCGCCGACCGCGCATGTATTGCAAGACGTTCCTGCTGCTCCAGTTATTTGGGGTAAGTTCACAATTCGGATTACAGATGAACCGCTTACCATTTCTGTTTACGAGTTGGGCGTCGAGCGCCAGCGGCTGACCTTCGACCCTGCTACGGCTCGAGTCACTTTTGACCTTCGAGACAAGCCTGTCTTCGGCCTCGGTGAGGGTGGCCACCAGTTCGATCGTCGCGGCGTTGTGGACGCCATGCGCAACGGCCAGTTCAAGCCGGATCAATTCATCAATGGTGGCCGCTCGCCGATTCCATGGCTCATCAGCCCCGCCGGTTGGGGGCTTTTCTTCCACCATCCTGACGGGACCTTCGACCTTACGGGACCACGCGGCATCTTTCGCCCATCGACAGCCGCCGAAGCGCAAGACATCTTCCTCATCCTCACTCCCAGTTTCGACCCCGACCCCGCGATCCTTCTGAAGGAGTTCGCACTGCTCACAGGTCTCCCACATCTACCTCCGCTCTGGGCCTTCGGGTACCAGCAGTCACACCGTACCCTCGCAAGCCGCGAGGCAGTGCTCGAAGAAGTGAAGACGTTTCGTGAGAAGAAGCTTCCCTGCGACGTAATGATCTACCTAGGCACCGGCTTTGCTCCATCAGGTTGGAACACGGGGCACGGATCCTTCGCCTTCAATCCAAAGATCTTTCCCGATCCGAATGTGATGTTCGACCAGATGCATCGCGATGAGATGCGAGTCGTTCTTCATGTGCTCGGTGTTCCATTCGATCTGCATGGGCGCGTCTCGCAACCGGATCCCGATCCTGATTCGGCGTACAGCTATTGGCGCGATCATCTGCCTACCTTCCGTACCGGCATCGACGGCTGGTGGGTTGACGACGGCGATGAGCTACTCCCGGAAGCTCGCCTGACGCGGAATCGCATGTACTGGGAGGGCGCGCTGCAGCAGCGACCGAATGTTCGCCCATTCTCCATCCAACGTAACGGCTATGCCGGCCTGCAGCAGTACGGCTTCCTCTGGTCAGGTGACGTAAATTCCGCATGGCAGACTCTTCGCACGCAGATAGCCGCGGGGCTCAACACGGCCCTTAGCGGCATCCCATATTGGGGTACCGACACTGGCGGCTTCTTCTCGACCAAGGAGCTTAGCGCTGAGCTCTACGTTCGGTGGTTTCAGTTCAGCTCTTTCTGTCCGCTGTTTCGCTCGCATGGGCGCACCTGGATGCTTCGTCTGCCGTGGGGATGGAATCGTGGCGACGTGGGTCCGGTTGAGGACGACCCTAAGCTTCTGCCTGCTCCTGAGGACCTGCATCACCCCGAGGTCGAAGATATCTGCCGCAGATATCTCAACCTTCGCTACCAGCTTCTTCCCTATCTTTACTCAGCGGTTCGCGACACCCATCGCACGGGTATTCCTTTGATGCGCTCAATCTGGTTCTCCTTTCCCAATGACCCGGCAGCTCTTGCCGTTGATGACGCCTATATGTGGGGTGATAGCCTCCTGATCGCGCCTGTCACCGAAAAGTCAGCCACCGAGCGAATTACGTATCTTCCCAACGGCGCATGGTTCGATTATTGGACTGGAGAAGCCATCGCAGGGGGCGAGCGCCACATCAGGCCAGTCGACCTTGCTACGATGCCTCTATATGTTAAGGCGGGCACAATCCTGCCTCTCGGCCCCGTCAAGCAATCGACGCTTGAGAGGTCTTCAGACCCGCTTGAACTCCACATCTATCCTGGGGCCGACGCTCACTTTGAACTTTATGAAGACGACGGCAAATCCATGGATCACGTGCGCGGCGTCTCCTCCACTATCGACATCCGCTGGAATGAACGAACCCGGGCGATCTCACTGGCTCTTGCCTCCGGTTCGGCTATGCATCCCTTCACTACGCGTAAGCTTATCGTCCATCTTGTTGGGAGTTCCACGAGTAAGCCAGTGGAGTTCCGCGGCACTCCCATCACTGTCGCTCTGTAAAGGGATTACTGCACGCCCTGGAGTCGCGAGCTGATAATCTCTCGTTCCTCTTCCGCCTGCGCAATCGCCTCTGTCGCCGCCTTGAGGGCCTCGTGTGCCCCTCTTTTCAAGCAAACGATATCGTTGGTGCAGAAGAGCAGGTCAATGCCCAGCCGAGTCCAGTGAATGTAGTCGGCCGCACCGCAGGCCGTCGCCACTTTCTTTCCATGCCTGCGTGCCATCTGGATGATGTGTTCTCCCGCCGTTAACACCTTCTGGTGATTCGTCTGTCCGGGCACGCCCAGACTCGCCGCGAGGTCCGACGGCCCAATAAAGACATCTACTCCTGGCACCGCCGCCAGCTCTTCCACACGCGCCAATGCGGTTGCTGTCTCTACCTGTGCCAATAGGCTCAACTCGCCGTTCAGCCTCTGCTGCTCCTCGATCACGCTGTCGGTCATACCGTACTTCAATGCGCGCGAGACGCCGAAGAATCCGCGGCTTCCCAGCGGCGCGAACCGTGAGTGCTCTACCAACTGTGCGAGTTGCTCAGGCGTATCGGCCATCGGAACGTCGATAATATCCGGCCCGCACTCTGCGGCCTTCAGGACGCTCTCGCGTCGCGTATCCGGAATGCGAATCATCGTCAGCATGCCAGTCCCAGCAGCCATCCGACACAGGTCCGCTGCCTCGGCAAACGTAATGCCCGCATGCTCCATCTCGATCCAGATCACCTTGAAGCCCGACAGCGCCGCGATCTCCAGAAACAGCGGATCGTAAAAGTAGATCGCTGCACCTAGTACAGGCCTTCCCTTGGCCTCGCTGATAGCTTGATGCAAACGATTCATGAGATCTCCTCTACTGCCTGGTCTCGATGTTGCGATCGTTCCTCTGCATCAAGTCTCCCAAGTCCATCAGTCCCGCAAACCAGCTCTACGCTCAGAACTCAAACCTTGCCCCAAGTTGCAGGAACCGTGCGTTGTACTGCGAGGTTGCCTTGCCGAAGGTGGAGCTCGTCAGGCCCGGCTGGATACCTCCCAGGCTCGCACGGTTGAACAGGTTGTAAACCTCCAACCGCAATTGCAGGTTGGCGTTTTCCCATAAGCGGTTGTTTTTTAGCAATGCAAAGTCGGTATTGGCATAGCCGGGATTGTTATACCGGTTGAAGGCCTCGTTGCCTTCGCCGGGAAGCGTCGTCGGAGCGGTAAAGTCCGTTGACTTGAAGACTCCAGCCAGTTGCGCTTTGCGGCTCGTCGGTATGTTGTATCCATACGTCGGAATGTTCGGCGTATCACTGTTGGTGCCATCTGCATTGTAATCACCGCTGCTGGCGCTGGTAATCGGGCTACCTGGCACAAGGCCGGCTTTGTATGCCGCAGTATTTAGCACCGTGAACGGATTACCGCTCTGCAGAATCGTGATCGCGCTCGGCTTCCATCCGTTCGTTAGCACCTTCAGGAAGCTCATTCCGCTGCGCAACCCAGGCAGCTCATAGGCCAATGCCATCGAGAGACGGTTCGGCGCGTTCCAGTTCGAGGGTGACCAGTACTGGCTATAGTTGAGGGTGTTCGACTGCACCGTAGGATAGGTCCCGGCGTCGTCGTACGAGCTCGACCGGGTGTACGACGCGGTGATGAAGCCGCGGTGCAGGAACCGCCCTTTCACCGACGTGATAAATGCGTTGTAGTCCGAGGTCGGTCCATTCACCGTATATCGGACGGAGCCGAAGTTCTGGTTCAGCCGCACAAACTTGCCGCCGTTCGCGATCAGGCTACCGGGGAAGTTGTTAATGTCCACGCCATAGTAAGCATTCGTCGTGTGACCGGCAAAGTCTGTGAAGAGGTTGTAGGAGTGTGAGCCCGAATAGCCCGCCGCCACCGAGAAGTTCGGCGTCAACCCGCGCTCCAGCGTTATCGTATAGTTCAGCGTATTGGTTGGCTTCAGGTTCGGGTCGTTGCCCGCAATGCTCGACGAGATACCCGTGATGCCGCCGTTGCCGTTCAGGCCGCTGGCCGGCAGTACTGGATACGTGTACCCAAACGGAAATGTGTCGCTGGTGCCTACGCCATAGAGAGGCGCCGGGCCGCTGGTGTTCGTCTGGAAGGTCACAGCCGAAGGCGCGGGAGGATTGGCAAACTCGTTTTGAACGTTCCCCAGCGTTACCCAGTCGTGATACAGACCGAATCCGCCGCGGATCAGCCATTTGCCGCTGCCGGTCGGGTCCCACGCCGCGCCTACCCTCGGACTCCAAGCTGTAAGCGCACTGTTGAACGACTTCGGCACCTGCTTCACGTAGCCGTTTGTAACCTGCTGCGTGATCGTGCTGCCCGGGCCGTAGAAGAAGTTCGCCTCGATCGACGCGCTGTTGCCAGGAGCTGGATTGCCGAAGTCGTCCCAGCGCAAGCCGTAGTTGAGCGTCAGCTTTTTATTTACCTTCCAAGTGTCCTGCCCGAAGACGCCTGTCATGGAGCCTTTGATAAGGTAGCTGCCGCCTGCCAGTCCCGCCTGTTGACCGTTCAGCAGGTTAAACGCCACGCCGGATTCCGTGAACACCTGGTCCTGGACGAAGGCCGCGACCGTCTGGAAGTTATATGTTGGGATGGAGTTCAGCGGCCCGAAGAGCAGATTACTGTTGCCCCAGAAGCCGTCGTACCCCGCTCTGATCTCGTGCGTCCGGTAGACCTTCGTCAACACGTCGCGCCAGACGTAGTGGTACTGAATATAGTTCTCGTCGGCTTTGCTGATGCCCATCTGCGTGCCCCACCCGTTCGTCACCGTGATAATCGGCACATGGAACGGCCCGGTCGGGTTGAGCAGGCCCTCCATCCGCAGCACGCCGAACGCAGCATCGTTCAGCATGTTCGGTGAGAAGGTGTGCGTCTCATTGCCTTGCAGTGAGCGCACGATATAGTGCTGGGGCTGTGCCATGTTTATGCGGACCGAAGGCCCGCCAAGGTCCAGCCCGGTGCGATAGTAGTTCCCATAGAGGCGGTCTTTGCTGAAGTACTTATCGATTCGGACGTTGTACTGCAGCGCGTTGCGCGTGTTCGTCGCATTGAAGACGCCATTGTCAACAATCGGCAGCGCGCACGGAATGTTCGCAGCCGACGCAGTGCCGCAGGGCGTGGAAGAGGTAGTGGGGAAAAGGTCGCTGCCATACTTTGCCACGCTGGTCGTCGTCGCGTTCGTCGCCGGATACTGCTTCAGCAGCCCTACTCCAATTGAGTTCGGATAGTTCTGCGACGCCCACGTCGTAAACGCAGGATCTTCATACGTCACCGATGACGGGCTCTGGGTCAGAGCCAGCAGCGGCTCCCAGCCGGTGAAGAAGTACATCTGATGTACCTTCGGTATCGGTCCGCTCGCCGTGGCTGAGATGTTATTGCTATGAAACGGCGGGAACGCCCCCACCGGCTGGAACTCCGTGCGTGCCGTCAGCCAGTTCGCCGTATAGTACTCGCTGGCCAGGAAGTGGTACTTATTAGTCCCGGACTTGCTCGTCATCACCTGCACGATTGAGCTGCTCCGGCCGTAGTCCACGTTGAACGTGTTCACCTGAATCGTAGTCTCCTGCACAGTATCAGGATTCGGCACCAGGTTCAGCACGCCCGGCGTAATGTTGCTCGTAATGTCCAGACCGTCCAGCACGAACATGTTGCCAACGCTGCTGCGTCCGTTTGCGCTTACCGTCAATTGCGTCTCAGCTGCGTAGTTGTCATTCGTTTGCCCGTTGCCACCGGTGCCCTGTACACCCAGGCCCGTCACGCCCGGCGCCAGCGAAGTCAGCCCCAGCAGGTCATGGCCCGGCAGCGGCAGATCGGTCAATGCCTCAGTGCCGATCGTCAGTTGCGTCCGGCTCTCCGCCGTATCCAGCACCGGTGGCCGGTCCGTCACCTCGACAGTCTGCGCCTGGGTCGACACTTCCAGCGAGAATGGGACGTCCATCGTCTGGTCAGTCGTCAGCGTCACTACAACCTTGTGCGTAGCGAATCCGGTCGCAGAAGCCGTAATCGTATAAGGACCAGGTGCGAGGCTCACAAAGCGGTACTCTCCTCGTGGGCCGCTGGTCGTCGTTTGGGCTACTCCCGTATCGGTGTTTGTCAGGACCACCTTCGCGCCGGGGATCACCGCGCCGGTCTTGTCGGATGCCACGCCCTGCACGTTGCTGGAAAACTGGGCATGAGCCCCAGTCGTGAAGCCGAGAACCATCAGCAACAGGCTCGCAAACAAAGCTCTTCGCGTCGTCATAACTCATCCTCCCAAGCACAAACCATTCTGGTCGCAGGTGAACTCGTCGATACCCTTGTAGCCGCAGACGATAAAGAAGCAAATCCGCAATTGTCAATATCAATTTTTGTTAGCAGACGACAATTTTCAAAATAGAGGCATTATTAGCCCTTTCGACTTGCTTCCCGACCCCGGCGCCGAGTACTCTCGATTTTGATTCCGACACCAGATAGTGATCGCCTTACTGCAAACCGGATAGAAACTATGCCAACCCCTCACAGAACCCTCCGTGTCATCGTCATTTTGCTGGCCGTCGGCGCCACGATCGCCCCGGCACAAGCCCAGGACGCCGCTGTACTTAAGCCGCTTATAGATCCGAGCGTCCTCGGACAAGCGGACGGTCTCGAGCGTAAAGACCCCGCTTCCGGTACCGTTGATGCCTACCTTCCTGTTCTTTATCCCAGCTCACACGCCGCCAATCTTCTCCAGTTAGAGAACGGTGATGTCCTCTGCGTCTGGTTCTCCGGAACGTGGGAGGGCGATTCAAATGTCGGAATCGTCATCTCGCGCCTCCCGAAGGGAGCCTCGCGGTGGACCGCAACCAAACTCATCGACCGTCACGAAGGCGAGTCTTATCAAAACCCAGTTCTCTTTGAGGCCCCGGACGGTACCGTGCATCTCTTCCACACGACACAAGGGGCCAACGTTGGCGAGGCCAACGCCCACGTTCTCCACGCCACCTCCCGCGACCACGGTGTCACCTGGTCTGCGCCGGTGTTGCTCTTCGACAAACCCGGCTCATTTACCAGACACCCGTTGCTCATCCTCGCTGGCGGCGCGTGGATGCTGCCCCTGACTTATGTCACAAGTGCCGGCATAGGCAAGGGCGCTGAGACTAATTACTCCTCGACGATGCTGTCCAAAGACAATGGCGCGCATTGGTCGGAGTGTCTCATCCCCGGTAGTCAGGGGAAAGTCCAGCCCACCGTAGTGGCCGTTGCGCCTGACCGCCTCGTCGCCTTCTTCCGCAGCCGCGCCTCCGACTTTATCTACCGCAGTCAGTCTTCCGACGGGTGCCAGTGGTCCGAGCCCATCAGGACCGAACTGCCAAATAACAATGCCTCGGTGCAGGTCTTCCGTCTTCAGAACGGCCACCTCGTCATAGCGTTCGATAATTCAGCAATTGATCTCTCCGGCCCCAAGCCAACCGGCGGTCTCCGCAAGCCGCTCTCCCTTGCACTGTCGGAGGACGAGGGCCGATCCTGGAAGTACGTTCGCGATCTCGAGACTGGACGCCCAGGCTATGGGCAAGCTGAACGCGACGCAAAGACTCCGGGCCGTGAAGAATACTCATATCCCTCGGTACTCCAGCGCGCCGACGGTAAGATCATGGTGGCTTATACCTATCGTCGCCAAACGATCAAGGTCATCGTCCTAACCGAAGATTGGATCAAGAGCGGGCCGCGCTCACAAGGCCTCTATCCCGGCGCTGCAGAATCCGGCTCCCGCTGATACGTTGTACTCTTGTTTCGCGAGGTATCTCACTGGCAATGAAGGCTCTGCTCCTCTCCGAATACAAGCAGCTTGAAGTCGTTAATTTACCTATTCCGGTGCCTGCGACCTCGAGAGGTGCTTGTGCAGGTGGCTGCATGCGGCATCTGTGGCAGTGATGTTCATGGTTATGACGGCTCATCCGGTCGACGGATTCCACCGGTGATTATGGGTCACGAAGCTGCGGGTACTATCGCTGCCGATAGGCTCGGAGGTCCGTGGGCTCGCTGAAGGTGACCGCGTCACCTTCGACTCCACAGCCTATTGCGGTCAGTGTGAGTTCTGCCGTCGCGGCGAAGTCAACCTCTGCAACGACCGGCAGGTAATAGGTGTCTCGTGCGCAGAATTTAAGCGCGATGGAGCTTTTGCGGAATATGTCACGGTGCCGGCACGCATCGTGTATCGTCTGCCGGATACGCTTTCATTTGCCGAGGCAGCAATGCTTGAGGCTGTATCGGTTGCGCTGCATGCGGTCCGCATCTCTGAACTTGCGGGTCGGGAGACGGCTTTGGTCATCGGTGCAGGCATGATCGGATTGCTGGTACTCCAGGCCGCGCGCGCAGCGGGATGCTCTCGTGTTTTTGTAGCGGATGTGGATGCTACGCGGCTGAAACTAGCTGCCGATCTGGGAGCTGATGGGACGATTCATGCTGACGGGATCGTGCAGCAGATCCTCGACATCACTGCAAGTCGTGGCGTCGATGTGGTATTCGAAGCAGTTGGGCGCAGCGAGACGGTAGCCGCAGCGATCGATTGCGTACGCAAAGGAGGCAAGGTAACGCTGATCGGCAATATTGCCCCCGAAGTCTCAATGCCATTGCAAAAAGTAGTTACGCGCCAGATACGACTGCAGGGATCGTGTGCCTCAGCCGGCGAATACCCCGAAGCAATGGAGCTAATCTCCACAGGAAAAATCAGAGTAGATCCACTAATTACCGCTATTGCCCCTCTAGACGACGGCCCCGCCTGGTTCCAACGTCTCTATGAACGAGAACCGAACTTGATGAAGGTGGTGCTTGATCCGCGGAACAACGAGGTCCAGCAATGATGACTAAAGAACTCTTTGATCTGACTGGCCAGGTTGCGCTCGTCACCGGTACCAGCCGTGGGCTGGGACAGCACCTCGGACGCGCGCTGGCCAGGTCGGGAGCGGATCTCATCCTCACGAGTCGCAGCCGGAACGATCTTGCGGCATTTGTTGCAGAGATCGAAGGACTGGGCCGCAAGGTGCTCCCTCTTGAGCTTGATGTGCGAGATCAAGGCAGTATTGAGCGAATGGCTGTCGCAGCCGAAGCAGCTTTCGGCCAGATACACATTCTCGTCAACAATGCCGGCTGCAATGTTCGCAAGCCTGCCCTCGACCTCACGTGGGACGACTGGAATCTCGTGCTCGACACTAATCTACGAGGCAGTTTCTTTGTGGCGCAACAGATAGCGCGACGGATGGTTCCCTACGGATACGGCCGCATCATCAACATCGGATCAGTGACGAGCGTCTTCGGATATGCGGGTCTTGCACCTTACGGTGCGAGTCGCGGTGGAGTTCGGCAACTCACGATGAGTCTCGCAGATGACTGGGGTAAGCACGGGATTACCGTCAACTGTCTCGCTCCGGGTTGGTTCCGCACCGCCCAGAACGAAATACTTTACGAAAGCAAAGAGTGGGTCGACTATCTAATCGATAGAATCCCGTTGAAGCGTCCGGGCGAACCCCATGACCTCGATGGAGCCGTCGTCTTTCTCGCCTCAGAGGCCAGCCGCTACATCACAGGTCAGACTCTACTCGTAGACGGCGGCATCTCAACCGGAGCGATGCGCGCAACAGTTCAGAGTCAACAACAGCAAGCACTCGTTCCGTGGCAGGACAGAGCTAGAATCCAACCCGCCCTTGTCGAATGAGCGCAGACCAATCGGGAGATTGACCCACCGTTTGCGCGAATGCATTAATGTGCTCGCGCTGCTTTAGTTCCTCAAAAGGCAGTCCACCGGTAACCAACCGTCCGCGATTATAGAGCAACTCATCCAAAGTCCCATTCAGAAGCAACTGGTAATTCCAGCCCAGAGGGTTGGAAAGATCCGAACTGAGCTTACTGTCGAGCGTTGTAGTGCAGTTTTTTGTTAAGGCGTTATACCATTCTGGATGATCGCGAAGTTGATTGAGATAGTCCACGTACGTGAGGAAGAACTTCCGCGCGATGTCCGGAGTGGCGGTGGTGCGGTACATGAAAACTTCTTCATCCTTGCGGTAATTCGTCCGCAGGCGAATTACATCGCGTTCATCAGCAACAATAAAGATCAGTTCGTATTGGCGGAAAAATCCAAGGATCGCCGAGTAGTCTTGGCCCTTCTTATAGCGAGCCTCGATTGAAAACGCAAGGTGCTGATTATTGCCGAAGTCAAAGCTAACAATCGGATGGCCGATCCAGCGGACACCCCAGGTGGTGAAGAAGAGATCAACCGCACGGAGATCTGAAAGATTGTACGTCCGGTCACTCCAGCAATTTGTAGTATTCGGTCTCGGTACGATAGTCGCAGTTCCTGACATTGTGGACAGTGATCTGATTTCCCGCAGTCTCCGTCCAGGCTCTGCGAGCGTCATCTTCTTGCCAATCTCCATTGTCCGACGGCTTCAGGCTGAGCCACCATGTCAGGACAACGCAAAAGCAGATGAAACAAGACAATGGCCGCCACCGCCTGAATTTGACCATGAGAAAGATCAATATGGCGAGATAGATTACCGCCAGCACAATACGAAGTGAGGCAATCCGGCAATCTACATAAATGGCGGCGACTGCCCAGAGATTGAGCAACACAAGCACGATCCACATGATCGCGATTCCTGCTGCACGGCAAAACCTTAGAAAGAGGTTGCCTCCTCCAGAGGACGATGTGGGAACCTCGTATGTTTTGCTGTTGGTCATTGAGTCGTCTCTCTTTCCATACCCGTACCACACCGTTTAAGGTAGGTAACTAAGCAGTTTAGAGCACGCTGCAACTTCCGACGACTGGAAAACTAGTAGTAAGTGCTGATTAAGTCCTATCAAAACGGTAACGCTCTAAAAGCCAACAAGCCGTGCTGTGAACTGAAACTCTCGTGGACCGCCCAGCGTAGTTCCATTTGGAGCAAAGAGAGCCTGGCCAGCACTCGCTACCGGCAAAGCGGTATTGCCAAAGAGGCTGATGGAATCTGGACCGAAGTTCCGATTGCCTGTTCCTATCAGATTGAACACGTCCATGAACAGATCCAGGTGACGTCCGACACCCTTTAGCGTGAAGTCCTTCACTATGCGGAGGTCAACATCCGAGAATGCCGGCTGGCGCAAAGAGTCGCGTCCCGCTGTCACGCCGCCGATCACTGCCCGGTCGTTCCAGTCGTTCGCGTCATTTTGCGTGTCGAAACCGATGATGGGCGTATATGGACGGCCTGATTGAGCGAGAAAGATCGGATTAAGCTTCAGTCCCAGCGGAAGATTGAAGATGCCGCTCACATTAAGTACATGGCGGATATCCTGCGCGGAATAGGCGCGTTCAAGTTTCGGATCAAATGGATTGAGTGCCGCGTCGATGCCGTACGGGCTCGTGTTCGAGTCATCGTCGTGCGTCTGAGAAAGTGTGTAATTGACGGTGAGCTGTGATCTGCGTCCAATCTGCGAGACGCTTGACAGCAGCAGTCCGTCATAGTCAGAGTGTGCCAGGGATTGATTGACGAGCAATCTCCCGATCGACGGATTCGGCCGAGTAGTCGGAAAGATCGGCAAGTCTGTCGAACTCGATGTCGGAGGGTTGAGGTTTTGATCGAAGCGACGTTGCAGCCGCCACGTGCTGCCATGCAGGTAGCCGGCGGATAGCGTGAACTGGGGCCTGATCTCCTGCTCGACGGTGCCCGCGAGTTGTAGCGACCGCGGGTTGCGGAAGCCGGGATCGATCCCGATGACCAGAGCAGCCGGGGTGGTCAGTCCCGGGGGAGGTGAGGGAAGCGCGTGTGAACCACCTGCCACCAACGGAAGTATCTGAGGATCGAAGTAACTGTCTGCGACGACGGTCTCCAAGCCGTTGTCCACATCGACCCGATGAAAGATGGTCGCTGGCGTCGGCGCGTCGTATATTCCGGAAGAGATTCTCACGACAGTCTTAGGAAGTGGAGTCCACGCAAATCCGAGTCGCGGCTGCCATTGGTTTAGGTCGGATGGAATCCGTGTTGTCGTCACGATCGCAGGATTTGGATGTTGAGGTTGCGGATTCCATTGGCCGCCCCAACGCAGGCCGGCCGTCATCGTCAGCTTCTTGCCAAGAGGAAGCTTGCCGCTGGCAAACATCTCCAACCCGCGCACTGATCCTTGGTACCGCGTGTTCCCCGTCGCAAACGTCTGCTGATACCGGCGCGGAAGATTCGCCTCAAAAGCCGCAAGCGAGTTGTAATCAAAGCGCCCGTTTAGATTCGCCTCCTGTTGCTCATAGGCGGGACTGTATGCAAAGTTCGTTCCGAGGTCGAGCGATGCTCCACCGCGACTTATCGATAGAGTATCGATTAGCTGAAGCTGGTTAGAGGTATAGATGTGTGGTCCGAGTGCATCTCCACCTAGTATTCCGAAGCCGTTAATACTCTGCTCAGGCGCCGTCGAATTAGGCGTCATATTGCGATGATCACCCGACCAGGAGACGACCCCTTGATTGAAACTGTGACTATTCACAACTGTCGTAAGACTAGCCTTGCTCCACAGGCTCTGCCCACTGAGTGCGTCGGCGTTATCCAGAGTCGTGATACTGCGAGTGGAACCAGGTCCAATATTGGAGCCGCGAACGCGATTCGCAGCGACCAGTACATTCAATGTATTCGCCTCGTTCAGCAATGAATCTATACGCGCGAAGACCGCGCCCGGCGAATGCTTCTCAGTTATCTGACCCTGCAGGTTCGTAAGCGATGCAGGGACTATCGTTCCAGGGGCTTGCGGTTCGAACTGCAGATAGTAAGGTGCCAGAAGAAAGTCCTGCTCGAAGCCGGCATAATAGAAGACGCGATCGTGCCGAATAGGGCCGCCGTAGGACAGGCCAAAGGTGGTCTGCCGGTTATCCAGTTGGTGGCCGAAGGCGTCCGGGGATGTCGCCCATCCTGGCCTTGATGTGATAAACGCCTCACCACGAACTCTGTTCGAGCCTTCCTTGGTGGCCACGTTGATAAGTCCGGCGTTTGTGCCGCCGACGTCTGCCGTCACTCCCGATCGTACGATTTGAAACTCACGCACCACGGTCTGGGGCAGAAAGAACGTGCCGTCGCCCGCGCCCCGTCGACCGCCTTGCAGGGGATCGTTAAAGCTGACGCCATCGACCTGCGTAATGATCGCAGTCGAACGCTGACCGGCGACGACTACACCATTTCCATCGGCATCTGCGGTCTCACCCGCGCCGAGCTGGCCGAACTGACTAAAGTCACGGTCGCGGTTCGGCAGATAGGTCACCGTCTGACCGGCAAAAAAGCTGCTGACAGATGCTTCTTCTTTGTTGACCGGAGGAGCGACTGTGTTGCCTTCAACCGTCGCGGGTCTGGCTGTCACAGTCGTCTTCTGCTGCACGCTGGGGACACTGAGCATCAAGTTCACGCGCACCGTGCTGCCGAGTCCGAGCGTGACCCGCACCGGCCGTCTCGTCGCAAGTCCCGTGGCTTTGCCCTCTACAGCGAAGGCTCCCGGCACCAAGCCGTTGACGCGGAAGTTCCCGCGCTCGTCGCTGACGACAGTGCGCTTGGACGAGAGGTCCGTGTTGCTGACCACGACCGAAGCGCCGACGACAGGTAGACCTTTGGGATCCGTGACCTGCCCGACGATCGACGACGTGTTCGATTGCGTGAAGGCTACGCTCGACATCATTGCCAGCACACACACCAGCAGAAAAGCGAAACGCACACGCATGCAAAGCCTATGGCCTTGCAGCGTGTGCGAAATCCGCATCGACAATGTACAAATCAACGCAACTCCTAGTACCGCTTGTTAGAAGATGATCTTGCCCAGGAACTGGAACGCACGGGGAGGGAGCTGCGCCGTGACACCGACAAGAGGCGCGCCCAGGGTCGCAGGGGCCGCCGTATTGGTATTTCCGTACGTCCCGTTGAAGCCAACAAAGTTTGCGTGATTGAAGACGTTGTAAGCCTCAGCGCGCAGATCGAGCTTTACCCTCTCCTTGTAAATAGGAAACGTGCGGCTGATGAAAGGAGAGACGTCATAGATCGGAGTACCGCGGCCCGTGTTACGGCCAACAACGACCCCATTGATCACTGGCCGGTCAGTCGTACCGCCTGTATCTCCGCTGTTCGTTGCCCCAGTGGTCAGGTTATACGGCAGCCCGCTGGCAAGGGTCATAACGCCGCCCGTGTTGATTTTGAAAGGCGCAACATAGATTCCGCTTAGCACGAACCGGTTCCGCTGATCGTAGATTGCATTGCCGTACTCCTGACGACCTGTAAAATTCGCATCGTTCGGATTCTGCCCGGTCGTGTCGGGATCGACGTTGTCCAGTGTATGCGACCACGTATAGCTGGCCAGCATGGAGAAGTTATGGCTGAAGGTATGAACCACATTCGCGTCAAGTGCGTTGTAGTGCAGGTACCCATCGTTTACGTCTGACTGGATCAAACTATATGGGGGTGCCCCGGCATTGGTCGAGGTGTTGCAGGTAGTCCCGTTCGCTGCGTAAAACGCAACCCAGTAGGGCCGTGTGCAATTTGCAGCCTGCGCAGTCCGAGTCTGGCCCTGTGCAGTGCGAATGAATGGTGCTGGCGCATCTACATCCAGCGGACGAATATTACGCAGAGTGTGTGTCCCGACGTAGTCGATACTCAACGTCCAGCCCGGTGCGAGTTCCTGCGCGATGCTGAGCGTGAACTGCTCAGAGTAAGGATTCAGCAGCTTGCTGGGATAGCCAACCAGCGTCGATGTCGGAAAGAACTGGTTGTAGTAAGCAGCGTTGCCCGGACGAATATAGAGAGTCCGCAGTGGAACCACACCGCCCACTGGAAAAGCAGGGAGCGGAGCTGCTGCGATACTCGATGGGAATCCAACCTGGCCCGGTGTGGCCGTGTAATTGAACACACCCGTCGGCCCGGTCAGCACATAGTTTGCCTGTGAGTTGTCGACAATCTCCGAGTAATAGATTCCGAAGCCGCCGCGAACCACAGTCTTACCATCTCCAGTTACGTTCCACGCGAAGCCGGCCCGGGGAGCGAAGTTCAAAGTCGCATCGGTGAAGGTCTGACGCTCGTAGCGGAGACCGGCATTGACCGTCAGCTTCTTGGTCATGTGGTAGTCGTCCTGCACAAACAGCGCCCAGAGAGCGTCATTGACGGTGTAAGAACCAATCCCGTAGCTCTGCTGATAGTTCTGGACGTTGGCAATGTTGTTAAGGTAAGTCGAACTCTCGCAGAATGCCTGGATCTGCGCCGGTGTAGGCGTTCCTCCCGGGCCATTGCAAGTGTTGTACGTGAACTTGCCCAGGTAGATCGGCCCGCCAAATTCCTTGCTGTTGCCGCCCGTGTGAGAGATGATGGCGTCGCCACCGAAGTTGATCTGGTGGCGTCCCACATTAACCGATACCGTGTCGTTCATCTCGTACTGGCGGTTCATAAGCAGCGCGGACTGCGAGGTGCCGGACGTAAACGTCGCGAGTCCGGCAATCGGGACCACAAATTGCGTGCTGTTGATCACAGGATCGAACTCCGTGATTGGCGAAGCAAGTTGGAACTGAAGGCGAGCATTGTTCAACAGGTTCGGACTCAGCGTTGCGGTATCGCCAAGTACGCCCGAGTAGGTGCGCCGGTGGAAGACACGTGCGACGCTGGGAAGCGAAGAGCCGCCGACGATGCCGTTCGGATTTGTATCTGAATATGCATCGGAGTTGCCGCGGAAGAACGCATTGTTCTTCTGGCTGAACTGGTGATCGAGCCGTAGGAAACCCATCCAGTCGTGATACACGCCGATGTAATTACCGGGGGCCAGAGGCGACGTAACCGGAGACGCTTTGTCTTCGTCGCTATGTTCGCCGGCGAGGAAGAACTGCGTTGCGCCGCCGAGCGATCCGCCTACTGCGCCCGACTCCTGCCAAAGTTGATCGCTGGCAACATCATTCCCGCTCGCCGCGTTTGCAGCATTAAAGCCGGAGAGTGCCGCCTGGATACCTTTGGGTCTCCACAACGCCGCCCCTTCGCCGTGGAGGTCGTGTCCGCCACTCTTAGTCACGATGTTCACGACGCTGCCCGTGCTCGCACCATATTCCGAGGAGAAGCTGTTGGTCAGTATCGTCATCTGCTGCACGGCCGACCGCGGAATGTTCGTGAAGATCGTCTGACGCCCCCAACTATCGTTGCCGTTAGTGCCGTCGATCTCAAACCATGTCTGACGCCGCCCCGCCCCGTTCGTCGTGAAGAGGTTCTGGTCCATGAAGATGTCACCCTGGTTGATCGCCGGACGATTCGCAGCGCTCAATAAAGGTAGAAAAGTAATGCGATTATTCGGCAGCGGTGTCTCGTTGATCTGCCTCTGGCTCAGCCAGATGCCAAGCTGCGGCTGGTCGACGCGCAACTCACCGGCAGCGCCCACGACGTTCACCTCCGTCTTACCGCCAGCGACGCCCAACTGCAACGAGATGACAGTCGTGCTTCCGCCCTCCAGGGTAACGTGCGCCAACTGTGTCTCAGCAAAGCCCTGTTTGTTCGCTGTCACCTCGTACTCGCCGGCAATCGGCAGCCCCCCAATCGAATACTCGCCGGTCGAATTCGTCACCGCCGAGCGATTGAGTCCACTAACGATATTCGTCACCTTGACTGCCGCACCCACCACGACTGCGTGCGTAGAATCAGCTACTGTACCTCGAATCGTCGCGGTGTCCGGAGTCTGCGCGGAGGCCACGAGTAGAGGGAATAAAAGTAGCGCCGGAAATAATAAAGAGGGTTTAAACATAGCTCTCCACGTAAATCTGTAAATTGGAAATAATGACGAAGTTTGTATTATTAAAAGTAAGGAAAAGAACCTGGTACTACCATAGCTAGTAGCAATTAAGTTGCTCATTTTCCTATACTTAGATGAAGACTCCAGACGCAAAACATCCACGCCTGGCGAACATGCCACGCGCGGATATGAAAATCTCAATAGGGTTCGATCTCGAGTAACTCCCAGGTGCGGCGACCTGCTTATTCGCCGCGGCACCTGGGTCGGCTTGTCTTACTCTTCGTCACCGAGTTCGATCTGGTCTTCCACGTTATGGTCGATGAAGGTCGTGTCCATTACCAACATCGGCAGGTTATTCATCTTGAGCGAGTCGTTCAGCGCCTTCACATCGTTCGCCTTCACCGTCGCCCATTGAGCGAGCAGATCATTGATCGGCTTGATCGCGCTCTGTGCAGCTTCAACCTGAGATGTGGTCGGAGCTACATCAGAAGCTTGCATCGTGTGTTGCGTACGAGCGAGTGCAGTACGCAGCGTGTTGAGGTTCGGCGCACCTGCCTCACCACCACCGCGACGTCCTCCGCCTCCACCGCCGCCACGTCCACCGCGGCCTGCTGGGGGACCTGCGATTGCGGTCAGCTTAGCTTCGAGCGGATCGGTCGCTTTGTCAACCGGAGCCTGCCCAGCCTTCTGCGCCAACTGTTCCCGCAACACGGTGATCTCATGAATCGCGGCGGTTGCCTGCAGTGTAGCCTTGTAGGCATCCATCGAAGCCTTGAACTGCGCCTCCAGATCCGCCTGTGATGTCTTCACGCGCGGGTCCATGACAACCTTCATCGGCTCGCTCAGGGTCTTGCCGCCGGCGATCAGCTTGACGGTATACGTACCCGGCATCACCCACGGAGAAGACGAGATCGCCGGTGTGTCGTACGGCACAGCCTCATCCGCAGAAGGCCCCGTCGACATACCCGGCACCGCCGGATAGCGAAGATCCCACAGGAAGCGGTGATGACCCGCCGTCGTCAGCAACACACGAGGCGGACGCGCCCACAGCACCGGGTCCGGATACCGCGGATCGAGCGGCGGAACCGGATCATTGCTGTTGATGTGAGCGATCACCTCGCCCTTGCTGTCCGTAACTTCAAGTGTGAGCACGCCAGTGAAATTTGCGCCAACGTAATAGTCAATCATCGCGCCATCAGGCGGGTTCTGTCCGGTCGCCATATCCGGCGGCCAGGGTGTCGGCGGATTCATGCCGCCACGAATACGCAGCGCGGTCTGCGGCGCATAGAGATGAAGCGGCTCAGCAGCTGTCTTTGCTGCAATCTGCCGCAGCGGAGTGAGGTTGTCGAGGATCAGGAATCCGCGCCCGTGGGTCGCCGCCACCAGGTCGTCGCCCTTCACCTGAAGGTCGCGGTACGAGCTGGCCGGCGCATTCAACCGCAGCGAATTCCAGTGATCTCCATCATCGATCGAGAAGTACACCTGGTTCTCAGTTCCCGCATACAGCAGCCCCTTGCGCTTCGGATCCTCGCGGATCGTGCTCGTCGCTGCGCCATCGGGAATCCCGTTTACGATCTCCTTCCACGTCTTGCCGCCGTCATGCGTGCGGAAGAGGTGCGGACGCATATCGTCCAGCCGCATCGTGTTCACAGCCGCGTACGCCGTCAACTTATCGAACTGACCGGCGTCCATGTTGAACACCTTCCAGAAGGCCTTCAACTCAGGCGGAGTCACATTGTCCCAGTGTCCGCCGCCATCGGCTGTCGTCCAGATAAGTCCGTCATCCGTACCCGCCCACATGCGATTGATGTCGAGCGGCGACAACCCCAGCGCATAAATAACGCCACGTCGCGTCACAGCCGCAGCCGGTGAGTCCTTCAGCGGCTGCACCGTCGGAGGCAACTCCCACGTCTCGCGGCTCAGGTCCGGGCTGACTTGCTTCCAGTTGTATCCCTGGTCTGTCGTCAGCCACAGCGTGTTGGTCGCAAAGTAAAGTTTCTTCGGGTCGAGCGGAGAGAATTGCAGCGGAGCCGTGCGCAGCGCGCGAAAGCCCGCCTTCGGGCCAACGTCCTGAATCTGGCCGGTACGCCGGTCATAGCGCGTCACCTTGCCGCCGTAGACGATATCAGGATCAAGCGGATCAGGTGCGGCATAGCCATACTCCTGGACTCCGATTGGATGCCAGTCATTGAACGTGATGCGGCCGTCGTTGCTGCGGCTGGCTACGCAGGCGCTGCCGCTATCCTGCTGGCCGCCGCACACGCGATACGGAAACGCGTTGTCGGTCGTGACGTGATACATCGCAGCCGTCGGCTGGTTATACCACTGCGTCCAGGTCTTCCCGTGGTTCTGCGAGATGATGACGCCCTGGTCGCTGGCCAGCGCGATGATGTCATTGTTGTGCGGGTTGATGAAGACATTCTGGTAGTCGTCGCCGCCCGGAGCGCCGCGCAGACCATCCCATGTCTTGCCGCCGTCAGTGGACTTCCACGTCACAACCGAGGCCACATACACTATGTTCGCATCCGTAGGATCGACCTTCGGCACCGGCACATCGCCGCCGCCGATCCTCGCCTCAGGACGCGAATCGTCCACCGGAACGTGATACCAGTTGGCGCCGCCGTCGTCCGTACGCATCAGCTCAACACGTCCTCGTACCTCGCCAACCTCAACGTAGAGTCTCTTGGGATCGCTGGGCGCAATCGCAATCTGCACCTGCAGGACGTCCTCGGGAAATCCCTTCCCCGTCATCTTGGTAAAGGTCTCACCGCCGTCAGTCGACTTGTACAGCCCACCCTCCGCCCCGATGAACGCGCCGTTCTCCCACGGAGCCTCCTGCCGCTGCCACATGCCGGCATAGACAACCTGCGAATTGCTCGGATCAAGCTGAACATCCGAAGCGCCTACGCGATCGTTGGTGTAGAGAACCTGCTTGAAGGTCACGCCGCCGTCGTGTGACAGATAGAGTCCGCGTTCTTTGTTTGGTCCGTATGGGTGGCCAGTCACAGCTACGAAAACCTTATCCGGATCCTTGGGATCGACCGCGACCTGCCCAATCTGCTGCCCATCCCGTAGCTGCCTCAGGTGAGTCCACGTCTTACCGCCGTCGGTCGACTTGTAGACGCCATCACCGGTCGAAAGATCCGGCCGCTGCAACCCTTCGCCGCTTCCCACATACACCACGTTCGGGTCGGACTCCGACACCGCGATCGATCCAATCGATCCGCTGGGCTGTCCCTGCCAGACATCAACCCACGTCGCCCCCGCATCGGTGGTCTTCCAGACCCCGCCATTCACCATGCCCAGATAGAACGTCGCCGGCTGGCTCGGAACACCCGCCAGGGCACGCGTCCGTCCCGCGCGCATAGGCCCAATCTGCCGCCACTTCATGTCTGAATACAATTTAGAATCAACGGCTTGGGCGATACAGGCACCAATGCCAAGGGCGCCCAGCCCGACCACGGCGGCGAAAGAAAGCATACGGCTACGCATCGTCATTCATCTCCTGAACGGATCATTTGCATCTGGATGGAACGTCATCCTCGAAAGCTCGAGGGCCGAAATAACCTGATTTGCGGTTAGTCCATAGACGAAATTTTACAAGAAAAAGACGCAATTACTACAAAACGTCGTAGCCGCGCCCTGAAGAGCGCACCTACAATGAATCCCGCATATAAGCCGGGTGCCCCATAGCCTGCCCTGAGCTTGTCGAAGGGTCAGACAGCTTCACGTCTGGCGTGGGGTTACTCCACAGAACTGGGCACCCCCCAAAAACCGGGTGCCCCATCTTCGCGACGGTTTGATCGTCGCTAAGGTGGGTGAAGCGCCACCAAACCGGGTGGCCCATCCTCTCCGACAGTCTCATCGTCGGATAGGGTGGGGTATCGTTTGCGGAAGCAAACGACCGTCCTCCTCAACTCACCCCAGACCCCGGGGCGCCCCATCCTGAGGCCGCCCGATCCGAAGGTTGGGGAACGGATACCTCCTAAGTGACGTATATAGAAACAACCGCCCAGGCGGATCAGCACCACCGCAGTCTTTGACAACTTAGCCGAAGCCAAACATCATAAACCTAAATTTATGAATACTTTGCATCCTCCAACCCCACTTTATAAGACTTTTTGGACCTGCACGCACCAAGGTCCGGACTTAAAGTCCCTACTTCGAATACTTTGCACAATTTGATGGGGGGAGGGGGTGCCCTACGGCGCACCCAACTCCGCCGCGATCTTGTCCACGTAAGCCGCCTCGTTGGCAACCGCCTGCGTTGCAATCACCAACTGCGCCTGCGCCTCGGAATAGCGTCCATCCTCGATCGCCTCCCGCACGCCCGGCAGCGTCTTCACCCCATACCCCGTGTACCAGCCCGGAGCATAAAGTATGTTCTGGTTCCACGACCGCCGCGGCAGACCCTCCGGGCTCAGAAACTTCCGCTCCGCCGTCGTCAGCTCCGCGTTGATCGCGGTAAGCTTCGCCGGCGACGCCGAAACGCCTGCCGCTCGTGCAGCATTGAACTTCTCGCCAGCCGCCTTCAACGCCGCCACGGCCTGATCGAGCTTGGAGAAGTCCATATCCGGCGGACTCGCCAGCGGTCCAGGAATTGCCATCGGATTCTGCGGATCAGCCGCCAGTTGGTAGACCCCCATCGTGATATTCCGCTGCCGCACCGCGGCATCCCGCTGCAACTGCTTCACCAGCGTCTTCAACTCGCCGGAGTAGCCCGAGATCGTATCCGCCAGGTTCGTGAAGTCATACGGCAGCACATCGGCATCAGCAAAACGCATCACCAGCGTCCCCGCCGTATCCGCCATCGCCTTGCCATACAACGACTCCTTGTCGCCAAAGTGCTCCACATACCAAGGCGTATCGTACGCCGAGTGATATGTACCGCCACGGTCCTCACCACCGAAGCCAAGGCTCACGGTTGCGATTCCGAAGTGGTCGACAAAGGTAGCAAAATCCGAACCGCTGCCAGGCGCGCCAATCGGAATTATCTCGCTGCTCGAATCCACAGCGCGCGCTCCGACACGGCCTCCCCCGCGAGCCAGCATATTCGCCTGCTGCCTCTGCCAGACCGAAACCTTTGTCTCCGGATCGGTCACATCGCGTGCAACATCGTTGACCAGCCGCTCCATCACGTGCGAACCGCTTGCATTCAGGAAGCCGCGATTGCTCTCGTCGCTATTCACATACAGCGCCGCATGCTTCAGCAGATCGTCGCCATGCGTCTCAGCCCACTCGGTCGAGCCAATCAACCCTGGCTCCTCGCCATCCCAAGCCGCATAGATCAGAGTCCGCTTCGGCTTCCATCCCTGCTTCACCAACTCGCCCAGCGCACGCGCCTCTTCCAGCAATCCCGCCTGTCCAGAGATCGGATCATCCGCACCATTTACCCAGCCGTCGTAGTGATTGCCGCGCACAATCCACTGGTCCGGCTCGGTCGAACCCTTCATCATCGCGACCACATCCAGCACCGGCTTCGTATCCCAGTTGAACGCCAGCTTCAGGTGCACGGTCGCGGGCCCCGGCCCAAAGTGATACGTCATCGGCAGCCCACCGCGCCACGCCGCAGGAACCACCTTACCCCCCAGCGCCGCCAGCAGAGGCTTCGCATCCGCATACCCGATCGGAAGCACCGGAATCTTCATGATCGTCTGTGCATCCTTGATCGCCAGCCGCTTCGCACCCGGTACCGACCCAATCCCCGGAGTCAGCGGGTCGCCGGGATACAAAGGCGTATCCGAAACGCTGCCACGCTGAATCCCACCCGCCGGGCGCATCGGCCCAGACGGCAACACGTCGTTCTGCACGTAGCCGTCATCGGCAGGATCGGAATAGATGATGCACCCAATGGCCCCATGCTCATACGCCAACTTCGGCTTCAGACCACGCCAGCCGCCTCCATAGCGCGTAATGACGATGGCGCCTTTGACCGAGATGCCGTTCCTCTCCAACTCGGCGTAGTCATCGTTCATGCCGTAGTTCGCATAGACCAACGGCCCCGTCACATCGCCATCGGCCGAGTAGATGTTGTACCCCGGCAGCCCCTTCTCGTGCGTATAAGGATCCTCCTTCAGCTCGGGTTCCTCCAGGCTAGCCTTGAACTTCGTCGGCGCGGTCATCTCCAGCAGCATCGTCTTCGGCGTCGGATACAGCACGTCGAACTGCTCGATATGCGCGTCCCAACCCCACTCCTTGTACTTGGCAACGACCCACTCCGCATTCTTCCGCTGCGCCTCCGACCCCACGTTATGGGGATGCGCCGCCAGTGTCTTCATATTCTCGTGCGCACGTTTCGCCTCCGGAATCGCCCGGAACTTGGTCTCCCAATCGCGCTCCGTCTTCGAGTCGGAGCTCGTATAACCAGGCATCGCTCCTGATGCCGCGGGTCCGGACTGGGCAGGTGCTCCTGGAATCATGGTGCTAAGCAGTAGTACGGCGACAAGTCGGCGCAAAAGTCCTCCTAAAAAAGAGCTTTCCTCGGCAAAATTGGATTAAGCTGGAACATAATCAATATAGTCCATGGGTCGCCGTCGCGGACGGGCTCAAGAAAGATCGGGCCCTGCCAGACGTTAGCGCTCCACAGCCGCAACCATTCGAGGAACAGCCACATGACGGACCCCCGCCCACGTCTCAAAACGGATTCCACAGCAGAGCACGACGAATCCGCCGGTACGCCCCCCTCCCCCGAGCAGGGCCGCCCCTTCGGAGCATCTCTTCACCGTGGCCTCGGCCAGCGGGAGCGCGAGATCATGGAGGTCTTGTGGGAGCTGGGTAGCGCCAGCGTACAGCAGGTCTCCGAACACCTCAGCACCGCGCTCGCCTACACGACCGTTATGACGACGCTGGACCGCCTCTTCAAAAAGGGCATCCTCCAGCGCCAGAAGAAGGATCGCGCCTTCATCTACTCCGCTATCTTTACGGCACGCGAGGTGGAAGGCCAGCGCGCCGCGGGTCTCATCCGTCGTTTCTTCTCCGATTCAAGCGAGCGCCCGGACATTCTCCTCTCCTGCCTGGTCGACGCCGTGCATCACTACGACACCAACCTGCTCAACCAGCTCGAGTCCAAGATTCGTGCCGCGCGCGCTGCGCATCTTGCCTCCGGACTGGAGCCAGGAGAAGGATCCTGATATGGCTCTCTCCTATTCACTTCGCCTCGTCTGCCTGATCGTGGTGAGCGCCGGCCTGTTGCAATTGGCGCTCGAGCTCCTTCTCTGGATCGGTTCGCCGCTCCTTCTGCGCCTTCTCGCCTCTCTGCCCATCCGCCAGCGGGAGCGCGCGCTCTACTTCGTTCGCCTTGCGCCCTTCGCACTCGCGCTGCTGGCCACCGTTTCATTCTGTGTTCCCTGGTATCTCTCCAACGAGACGAACTTCGCAGCTGAGCGCGTAGGCTCGCTCTGCCTTCTGTTGGCCGCAACCATCTCCGCCTGGTACGGGATCAGCGCCTTCCGTGGCCTTCGCATAGCACTGCGCACGGCGCTCTTCACCCGTGCCTGCAAGCGCGATGGGCAAGGAATTGTCACCTCTCCGGACGAGACTCCCATCCTCACCTTCTCGGGGCCGGCCCATCGTGTCGCTTTAGTCGGCCTTGTGCGCCCTTTCATCTTTATCTCCAGATCTCTGGTCGAGGATGGTGGTCTCGATCCCCTCGCGTTGGAGGTGGTTCTGGATCATGAACGCTCCCACGCTACCCAGCGCGACAACTGGAAGCTGCTGTCACTGTGCTGTGTGCCGCGACTCAACCTCAGGCTGCCGGCGGGGAGCACATGGATGCAGCTCTGGCAGAACGCCGCCGAGTGGGCTGCCGACGAGGACGCTGTCCGAGGCAACAGCGCACGCGCCTTCCAACTGGCCGAGACCCTCGTCTTCTTTTCCATCCACGCGGCCGCACGCACCACTCGGATTGCGACTACAGCGCTGGTCTGCAGGGAGGCCGACCTCGTCACCCGCGTCGAGCGCCTGATCAATAGAGACGCTGGGTCGACTGCTCAAGACAACCGATACGCGGCTGTCGCGTTCTGGACTTTGCTGCTTGCCGCGGCGCTCTTTTTGGTGACCATGACACCCTGGCTGCACGAACTTCCTGAGCATCTCCTTCACCTCGGATGATGAGCGAGACACTGCGGCATGCACCAATCAAATCGCGACAGAGCCCGGGCCAGCGCGGGACGTCATGACCCTACTTGATCTGTGCTCCTATCTGGGGCTCGGCGCCGTGGGTGCGGTGACCATCAACCTGCTGCTGGGGATGCTGATGTCGCTGCGATATAGTCCTGTGCGCAACTGGCCCCACCGCCACTTCAATCTCTTCGCGCTGCACCAGTGGACGGCCTATGCCGCGGTCGCGCTCACTCTGACGCATCCTCTGGTGCTGCTCTTTATCAGCTCGCCGCACTTCCGCATTATCGACATCGCCTTTCCGATCCACTCACCGCTGCAGCCCAAGCTCAATCTTGCCGGAGCGGGCGCGCTTTATCTGATCGTCCTGGTCCTGATCAGCTCCCTGCTGCGCACGCGGATTGGTCGACCCCTGTGGCGTAGCCTGCACTACCTCGTCTTTCCGGCGGCGGTGCTGCTCTTCCTGCACAGCATCCTGACCGACCCACTGCTCAAGGACGGCAATCCTGACCTGCTCGACGGCGGCAAGATCTTCGTCGAGATCTGCACGCTGGTCAGCTTTGCGGCGACGGCGGTTCGCTACCGGATGCGCGGCAAGGGCTTCCGCGCTGCTTCCTGATGCTGCCTGGGGTACCCCCCTCCCCCCGTCAAAAAGTGCAAAGTATCCAAACGATGAGACTTAAGTCCGGACCTCCGGTTTCGTCCGGTAGGTTTGGACCCCCGAATGCGCTGAGCCGTGGGCTTCCGGGGCCACTCATCGCAACAACAGCAGCAGCAACTGGGTACCGAGGCCGATGCCACCCACTCTGACGTACGCAATCGAGCGGGAGGAAGTTCCTCTGGCACCCACCCAAGAAAAAAGCGGAAGCCCGTGAGGGCTTCCGCTTGAAGGGTGAAGCAGCTTCGCAGCCGTTAGAACTGGATCTTGGCCTTGAGCTGCAGGATGCGTGGTGAGTCGTCGCCGCCAACGCCGCTGAACAGGCCGGAAGGATTGACCGTGCTGGCAATCTTTCCGAAGGAACCGCTGCTGAGAGAGCCAGTCGGCCGGCTGAAGTTCAGGTGGTTGAGGACGTTGAAGGCCTGGCAGGAGACGCTGAATATGCCGCCTTCCCAGTGAACGGGAATCTGCTTTACGACCGAAAGGTCGGTGCTGATGTACATCGGACCACGGAAAGTATTTCTTCCCTGGTTCTCATCAACGGTGGTTGCCGAAGAGAACTGTGAGGCAAGAAGGCATTTATCAAGTCCATAGTTGCACCGGGCCTGATTGCCGCCAATGTAATGCGCCACCAGCGAACCGCCATAAGCGCCCGTGGTGTAGCTGCTGATATTGGTGCTGCCAGCGGTGTCGATAACAGTGAACGGAAGTCCTGAGTAAGCAAATGCAGCCCCGGAGATCGTCCAGTTGCCACCAAAGAACTGTGCGACTTCATTGTGGAACTTGTACTGGGTCGTGTAAACGTAGGTTATGACGAGGTTATGCTTTTCATCCTGCGTGGAGGGACCGTAGTAGTGGTTGGGGTTGTACGGATCCGGCGGTGCGCCAATATCCGTCGTACCTGTAGACGTCGAGGTGGAGAAGGCATTCGCGCCCGTATCCAGAATCTTGCCGTAGGTGTAGCCAGCCACAATCTGGCTTCCGCCCCGGAACCTCTGGGTGAAGGTTGTGATCAATCCGTTGTAGTTGTTCGCGCCACCGGAGGTGTAGTAGTAGACGGTTCCGAAGCGCGTATCAGGTTGAGCTGCCGCCTGCGTGCTGGCGAAGGGAAGGCCCTTGATTGCCCCTGTTGTTGAGTAAGCATTCAGCCCTGCGTTGGTAAATGGCTTGTGCACACCATGGTTGCCCAGGTAGTTGATCGACAGGGACGTCATGCTGCCGAACGACTTCTGAATTTCCAGGTTCCATTTCTCAACGTAATACATCTTGAAGTTGTTCTGTGGCACATAGGCGTTCGGCGGAGTGAAGGCGTTCTGCTCCGCAGGCGTCAGGGCTGGGTTTGCCTTGATCTGAGCTAGAGTGGAGCCGTTCGCGATCCCAGTGGAGAAAGCACTGTTATAGGCTAGAGTGTCGGACCACAGGTTGGACTTTGTCTCAGTGTTTGCAAGATAGTCCTGCGAGACCGAGAAGCTGTCCTTCGTCGGAGGATTCTTGGCGACACCTTCCAACGTGCTGCTCGCCAGACCGTCAAAGAAGAAGCCAAAGCCGCCACGAACGACCAGCGAGTTATTCATGATCGGAGGGTTATAGGCAAATCCCAACCGGGGCTGCCACTCCAGTGCTTGCAGGCCTGGAAAGACGTTCTGCTGATTGAAGAGATAGGCCTGGTTGTAGGGGATGCTTGCCGTGTGGGTCAGGTTCGGAAACTGCGTCACAAACTGAGTGAGGCAGTTGAGCATGCATCGGATGTTTCCCTGGTGCTCAAGCCGAAGGGTGCCATTGACGGTCAACTCGCGGGTGGCCTTCCAGTCGTCCTGGACATAGCCCGAGACCTGACTGACCTGAACCGGATAATTCGGTCTCAGGGGAAAGGTCTGTGTGAAGGTCGTGGCCTTGGTGTAATTCGTAAAGGGAAGCGCTGGAAGTGCAGGCGTAATAGTGGAGGTAAAAGCAGGGTCATATCCGCCGTTGATGAAGGCGCCCAGCGTGGAGACTGCTTCGAGTGGATTCGTACCTGCCGTGAAGTAGTGGTCATTCTCTTTGGTGATGTAGAACTTCCCACCAAACTTTATGGTGTGGACGCCGGAGGTGATCGCCACGTCATCCTGTAGCTGAATGTTCGTAATATTGCGTCCCGTCGGGAAGCTGCTGATGCTTCCGCCCAGGCCCGAAAGCGAGCTGTCGGCGAAAGAGGTCTGTGCCGGGAACTCGGTCAGCTGCGCAGCCAGGTTTGCCGGGCCAAACAAGGCTCCATACCACGAAGATCCCAGCAGGAAGTTGTTGACCACGCGGGTACCCCAGGTGTGAGTCTCGTTGAACTGGCCGTTCCATTCCGGCTGGATGCTGACTGCATTGAAGAGCGGGTCGATCGGGTCGGTGGTGGTGGGTTGTACGCCCGAATCGTGCTCGACGCGGATGTACATCTTCTCATTGGAGCGCGCGACGTAATCGACACGGAAGATCTCCAGTGCCTCGTTCGCGAACGTTGTCGCGTTGCTGGCGTAGGAGTTTCCGCAGGCGCCCGGCGCGCCCGTCCACGATGTCCCGGTAACGGTTGCACCGTTAACAACGTTAGTCACTGTAGTTGGTGTCAATCCTAACCCCGTCAAATCTGCTGCACTGAGAGAGTTGGCGGTAGTGGGGCAGCCTGTCGCTGTAGCATTGGGAAAGACAAACTGACCATTCGATGTGGGAAGGGTGCTGTTGCTGAAAGTGCCATTGCCGACCTGGATGGTGTGTTGGGCAGCAGCCTGGTTGTAGATCCGGAACATGTTCGAGTAGAACGGGACCGAATGGGTCAGACCCAGGGCCGCAAGCCTGCCCGAAGTGGAGGTCGAGCTACAGGTGCCGCAGATATAGTTCTGCAGATTTGCAGAAGGAAGTGCGACGGTCACGGGACTTGCCGGCAGTACAGCTCGCAGACCTTCAGAGTCTGCCAGGAAGAAGAGTCTGTCATGCCAAACCGGGCCGCTGATGGCCGCTGCCCACTGGTTTGCATTTTCAAAGGACCGTGGAACGATGGGAGCGACCGACTTGTGCAGCCATGTATTCGCCACCAGGGATCGGCCAGACCAGTACCAACTCGCATCGCCGTGTACCCGGTTCGATCCGCTCTTGCTGACATAGCTGGCCTGCGCGCCGATGAGACCGCCGAACTGGCCTGAGTATCCGTTGCTGGTGATCGTCGATTCCTGCACGTTGTTCAAGCCCAGCGTCAGGTTGGAAGCACCCGAGTTGGTCGCGTTGTTGTAGGGATCGTTGAAGTTCAAACCATCGACCAGGTACTGCGTGGCGCCCACAACGCCAAAGCCTGTATTGAAGCCCGGCGCAAGCTTGGTCGCATACGCGATGTTGTTGCCGGAGTTCGGTACTTCTTCCAGTTCCTTCTCACTAATGTTAGTTGCGACGTTTCCGTTCTCGGCTTGCAGGATCGTTCCCGTCGCCATTACATCGACCGTGGTCGACTCACTGCCGACCTGCAACTTCAGGTCAGCGGCCAGCACCTGCGAGTTCGTAATCTCGACCTTCGACTCCAACTTGGTGAAGCCGGGCGTATCCACGAGGATCGTATAAGCGCCTGGTTGAATCAGGTCGAAATGGTAGCCCCCTGTTGGACCGCTCTTCGCTGTCATCTTGGCGCCCGTGCCGTCGTTCGTGAGCACCACGGAGGCCCCCACAACGGCTGCGCCGGTCGGGTCCGTAATGTTTCCACCAACGGAACCCGTGGTTGTTGTTTGTGCCAGCATTCCTGACACGCCAAGGACAAACAACGCCATGAGCGTGAGTAAACGTCTGCAATTCATCGAGATAGCCTCCGAAGGTAAAGGGGAAACAGCAACCCATTGAAAAAAGTGGTGCGACACGTGTGGCGATAAAAACAAGAAGTGACAACAGATACAACACGATTGCAGCGTTCAAAGCTGTGCCGGGCAAAAAAGCTAAGCAAAGCTCCAAATCGCAGAAAAGTGGAACCTAGCCGGATCTCTTACATAGAGGTCGTGCAGAATCCGGTAATCACGGGAATAGATAAAAAGTATCATGGATTTGTAAAATTTCCAATGAATTAAGCTGTTCCAGCGAGTACGGAAGTCGCCCCAGGCGCCGACATACATTGCGCTGGGACACTTATCGGAGCTGCCGGCAGAGCCGACATCTTCTGTGCAGCCAGCTTTTCGTTGAGCGTTGGAACGTCCTGCTTCAGCAGATCGTTCCAGCTGGTCGTCGCGGTCATCAGGTCGCGGCAGTATTCGTTGTAAGCCGCCTCCATCGCGGGGGTGGGCGCACTGTCGGCGCTGTCAACTACAGTCGCAAGCGATCCGAAGGAGCCGTTGAGCGCGCCAAAGGTCGGCGCGACCCGGGCCGCCCCCGGCCTGCCACCGCCGCCGCGACCGCCTTCAGCCGCCATCATACGGGCGACCTTCGCGTCGAAGGCCTTCAGCGCGGCCACCGTGTCGGCGTCCTGGTTCTGCAGCTTCTTCTCGATGCCGTTGACCGCCTCGCGCAGCACCAGCACCTGGTGGTTTAAACCGTAGGTCGCCGTCACCATCTCGGTCGCCTTCTTGTCCAGCGCGAATTGCCGGTCCAGCGCTTCCTTCGACACATTGACGCGTGGGTCGAGAGCGACCTCGAGCGGCTGCTTGTATGTCTTGCCGCCCGCGGTCAGGCGAACCTCGTAGGTGCCCGGCACCACCAGCGTGCCGAGAGGCTCCGCCGGAGTGCCCTGATACATCGCCGAGATCGCATAGTTATGCCGCAGCGCCGATGGCGGCTCGTAGCGCAGGTCCCACAGAAAGCGATTCATCCCCGCGTTCTTGGTCAGCGGCTCGGGGTGGCCCTCCCAGTACTCGGGCACATTCGGTGGCGGTTCCTTGATCTCTTCTTTGTACTTGGTGGAGAACTCGCGCACCAGCCCGCCCTTCTGGTCGTAGATGGCAAGCGTGATGTCATCCGACGGAGCGCTCTTCAGGTAGAAGTCCAGCAGCGCACCGTTCGGAGGATTCTGTCCGGCAGGCATCTCGGGCGGGATCGGAGTATCGCCGTTCAGGTCGAGCTGCACACGCAGCGCCTTGCCCGGCTTGAAGAGCAGCGCCGACTGCATCGCGGTCTTCGCATCGATCTGGCGCAGCGGCGACACGTCGTCCAGCACCCAGAATGAGCGGCCATAGGTAGCGGCAACAAGATCGTTGTTGCGGACCTGCAGGTCGCGCACCGATGTCGTCGGCATATTCAACTGCAGCGGATGCCACTGTTCGCCATCGTTGAACGACACCCACGTCGCGTTCTCGGTGCCGGCATAGAGCAGCCCCTTGCGGACGGGGTCTTCGCGGACCACGCGCACAAAGTCGCCGTCGGGAATGCCGTCGCAGACCTCCTGCCATGTCTTGCCGAAGTCGTGCGTGCGATAGATGTGTGGCTTGAAGTCGTCCGCCTGATGGCCCTCAACCGCAGCGTAGGCAGTGCCAGCCTCGAAGCGACCGGCCTCGATGATGCTGATCATCGCGAACTCACTCAGGCCTGGGGGCGTGACCGACTGCCAGGTTGCGCCGTTATCTTTTGTCAGCCGAATCAGGCCATTGGTGGTGCCGACCCAGATGACGCCCTTCGTCACGGGCGACGGCGAGAAGGTATTGATCGCGCTCCGGTTGGGCTCTGCCACGGTCTCGGTGGCCTCTTTCGTGCGCAGCTTCTTCGCGTCTGCAGCTTCGGAAGTGGCCTCGGCCTTCTCCTGCGCATTGATCAGATCGCTGCCCGCGCGGTCGGTCAGATCGGGGCTGATCTTCTTCCAGTTCTTTCCTTCATCCTGCGTCTGCATCAGGTACTGGTTCGCGAGGTAGAAGGTGTGCGGGTCCTGCGGCGAGAACGCCAGCGGAGGATTCTGCGCGGTGCGGAACTCCGTGCCGCCGCGCCCGATGCTCGGTGAGATGGTCTGCACCTGGCGGTTGGCGCGGTTCAGCAGCACAATGCCGCGTCCCGGGCCGCCTGCATACACCATGTTCGGATTCGAGGGATCGGGAACGATGTAGCCGAACTCATACGCAGCCACCGGGTCCCAGTCGAGCATCGTGATCGCGCCGTAGTCGCCGCGGCTCAACGTCGCAACGCTGCCGCTGTCCTGCTGCGTTCCATACACCCAGTAGGGCCAGCGATTGTCGGTCGACATGTGGTAGACCTGCGCGGTCGGCTGGTTGTACCAGCTGCTCCAGCTTGCGCCGGAGTCCATGCTGATGGTCGCGCCCTGATCACTCGACATAATCATGCGCGTCGAATCCGTCGGATCGATCCACAGCGCGTGGTTATCGTCGCCACCCGGAGCGCCCTTGAATGAGATGAATGTCTTGCCACCATCCACTGAGCGGTAGAGCGACGTCTGCGCCACGTACGATACGTCGGGATTCTTCGGATCGATAAACACCCGGCTGAAGTAGCCGCTGCCGGTCACGCGCGTATCGATGGTGGGCTTGGTCCATGTAGCTCCGCCATCGTCGGAGCGATAGTACCCACCATCGCGTCCACCTGCGACGATTGCGACGACGCGCTGTCCCTTCAGCGCGGTCGCCACGCCGATGCGGCTCAGTCCGTCCGCCGGAAGTCCTGGAGCCACAATCTTGTTCCAGGTGTCGCCGCCATCGGTCGTCTTATAGATAGCGCCGCCGCTCGCACCGTTAATCAGATCTGCCTGGTTGGCTGGGGTGGTGTTGTGATGCCACACTGCCGCGTAACCAACCTTGGTGTTGTCATTGGCGAAGGTCACGTCGATCGCGCCGGTCACATCGTCGACGTAGAGCGTCTTCTTCCAGGTCTTGCCGCCGTCGGTCGTCTTGAAGATTCCGCGGTTTACGTTCTTTGAAGTGGTCTTACCTAAAGCAGCAACCACCACCACATTTGCATCCGCCGGATCGACCCACATCGTGCCGATGTGCTCTGTCTCTTCGAGGCCAATGTGCGTCCATGAGTGTCCCGCGTCGGTCGATTTATAGACGCCGTTCCCAATATTCGCCGCCGACCCCACCATGCTCACATCGCCCGTGCCCACGTAGACGGTGTCCGGGTTCGAGGGCGCCACTACAATCGCGCCGATCGAAGCCACCTTCATCTGGTCGAAGATTGGCGTCCACACTACTCCGCCGTCTACCGTCTTCCACACGCCGCCGCCGGGCGAACCCATGTAATAGATAGCCGCATTACCAGGAATCCCGGCTGCAGCCGCGACACGTCCAGCCCGAAACGGCCCAATGGAACGCCACTTCATCCCGCGATACAGGGAGTCGTCACCTTTCTGTGCATACAACGCTGAACCCATCAACAACGCGGCGGATAAAAGGGAAAGGACTACACGCGAGCGGCCTCGTGAAAAATTCATATGTCTCCTGAATAACCAACGAACAACAATTTACTGGTCGAAATTGACGTAAGGGAACAGGCCCCCCAGAAGGTCGGCGAGTGATGCACAGCTCAGCTATCTGGGATTTGCAACGTATGAATCTTTTGTGTCTATTACTACGTAATGTAGTACACATATTAATTACACGCAAATAAACGACCGTTTCTGGGGTCAGAACTTGCAACTCATCACAAATTTTCAGAAAAGCTTATATGGAGTCGTCATCATGTCGCTCGATCGCCGCTGGACCTCCCTCCTGACACTCTTACTTTTCAGCCTCCCATTCGCGACTACTGCCCAGGCTCAGCCGGGCCAGTATCCTCAGCCTCTGCTCAACGGCCTGCACTGGCGCGACGTCGGACCCATGCGCGGAGGCCGCTCCTACGGCGTCGCCGGCGTCGCCAGCGAGCCGGCCACCTTCTACTTCGGCTCCGTAGGCGGTGGCGTCTGGAAGACCGTCAACGCCGGCCACACATGGTTCCCCATCGCTGACGATCCCAAGACCGGCATTCCCATCGGCTCCATCGGAGCCATCGACGTAGCCCCTTCGAACCCCAGCATCATCTACGTCGGGACCGGCGAGCCGGACATCCGCAGCCAGCACTCCTACGGCAACGGCGTGTATAAGTCCACCGACGAGGGCAAGACCTGGACCCACATCGGACTCGACGACTCCGAGCACATCGGCAAAATCGCCGTCGATCCTAAAGACCCCAACCGCGTCTATGTCGCCGTCCTCGGGCACGTCTACGATGCCAACCCAACGCGTGGCCTCTATCGCTCCGTCGACGGCGGAGCAACCTGGAAGAAGGTCCTCTTCAGCGCCACGCTCCCCAACGACGTCGGCGCCATCGACGTAGCCATCGACCCGAAAAATCCCAAGGTCGTCTACGCATCGCTCTGGGGCACGCGCCGTCCACCATGGTCGGTCTATGCTCCATCCAACCTGCCCGGCGGCGGCCTCTTTAAATCCACCGATGGCGGCGACACCTGGAAGAAGCTCTCCGGCGGCCTGCCCACCGACGACTTCGTCGGTAAGATCGGCATCGCCATCGCGCCCAGCAATCCCAACCGCCTCTGGGCCGTCGTCGACGACCTCGGCGGCCCTGTCGCCACGCGCGGTCCCGGCGGCGGAGGTGGCGGCGCTCCTGCTGAACCCAAGCCCACCGGCGGCGGAGTCTACGTCTCCAGCGACGCAGGCGCCACCTGGAAGCTCGTCAACTCCGAGAGCCGTCTGTGGGGACGCGGCTGGTACTTCAGCCAGATCGCCGTCGATCCCATGAATCCCGACAGCGCCTACGACATCAACACCGCAACCTATCTCACTACTGACCTCGGCAAGACCTGGCTCCCCGTCAAAGGTGCACCCGGCGGCGACGACTACCACCAGATCTGGGTCAACCCCAAGGATCCCAAGCGCATGGTCCTCTCGAGCGATCAGGGCACCGTCGTCTCACTCGATGGCTCCAAGACATGGAGCAGCTGGTACAACCAGCCCACCGCCGAGGTCTATCACATCGCAGCCGACAACCGCTTCCCCTACTGGCTCTATGGCCCGCAGCAGGACTCCGGCGGCGTAGGCGTCAGCACCTGGTCGCGCATGGGCACGCTCTCCTTCCGCAACTGGGAGCCCACCTGCCTCGCCGGTGAGAGCGGCATCATCCTGCCCGATCCCAAGGACGGCAACATCCTCTACGGCGGCGGCGCAGGCCGCTGCGATCAGAACCTGAACATCCCCGCATCGCTCGGCGGCGAACTACCTCCGCCCGACGCCAACGATCCAAACCGCAAGACCTGGACGCTCCCGCAGGTCTTCTCCGCCAACGACGAAGCCCTCTACTACGCCAATCAGTTCGTCTTCCGCTCGCGCGACCGCGGCAAGAGCTGGCAGAAGATCAGCCCCGACCTCGCCCGCGTCCATCCCGAGGTGCCCAAAGGCCTCGACCCCGCCACAGCGAAAGACATCGACCAGGTAATGACCGATCGCTTCGGAGTCGTCTACGCCCTCGGGCCTTCACCGCTCAGCGCAACCACCGTCTGGGCCGGCACCGATGACGGCCTCATCTACGTCACACGCGACGACGGCAAGAACTGGAACAACATCACGCCGCCCGCGATGACCGCGTGGAGCAAGGTCTCGCAGATCGAGGCGGGCCACTTCGACATCAACACCGCCTACGCGTCCGTCGACCGCCATCGCATCGCCGACAACAAACCCTACATCTACGCGACGCACGACGGCGGCAAAACGTGGACGAACATCGTCAACGGCATCCCCGTAGGCGCCTACGTCAACTCGGTCAAGGAAGACCCCATCACTAAGGGTCTCCTCTATGCCGCCACCGAACTCCGCGTCTACGTCTCCTTCAACGACGGCGCGCAGTGGCAGCCGCTGCAGAACAACATGCCCGTCACCTCTGTCCGCGACATCATCGTCCACGGCGATGACCTCGCCGTCGGCACCCACGGCCGCGGCTTCTGGGTCATGGACCAGATGACCTCGCTCCGTGAGATCGCCACCAAGGGCAGCGAGATCGCCTCCTCCAGCCACTACCTCTTCAAGCCCGGCGAAGCCCTCGCCGTCCGTCAGGGCGGACAGAACGGCACGCCGCTTCCGCACGAAGAGCCGCAGGAACTCAACCCACCCGCAGGCGTCCTTGCCTACTACTGGCTCAAGTCGCCCGCCACCGGCCCGCTCAAGCTCGAGCTCGTTGACAGCACAGGTGCCGTCAAAGCCTGCGCCGCAAGCGACACTCCCGTCACCCCCGTAAACACCGAGACCATCAACGTCCAGGCCATCTGGGAACAGCCCGAACAGCCGCCCTCAGCCGAAGCCGGAATGCATCGCTTCGCCCTCAACGTCGCAGCCCCGCGCGGATTCGGCGGCGGAGGTGGTGGTGGCCGCGGCCGCGTCGCTCCGGCCCCACGCGACGCCTGCTCCCCACCCCCCGGACTTGAGCCCGCAGCGCCAGCTCGCCCGGCGCGCGGCGCAGGCGGCGGTGGTGGTGGACGTCAGGGCCCCGTCGTCCTGACCCCCGGCAACTACACCCTCCGCCTAACCGTCGACGGCCAGACCTACTCCCAGCCCGCCACCGTCAAGCCAGACCCGCGCGGAGATCAGATCGATCACGCAGACGTTCCCCCACGCGGCTAACCAACACCCGAATGCTCCCGGCGGACACCCATCCGCCGGGAGCATTTTTGTTGGCCTTCCTATCTGCCGCATATATAAGTATTTCAGGCGATGGGTGGACAACTGCAATGATCAAGAAGACTGCAGAGTTCCTGGTTGTAACGATCAGCGTGCTGGCGTTCGCGTTCACCTGCGTCTTCATCTGCAGTCAGCACTTGTTGTTTGAGGACTCTAACGGTAACCGCGACTTCATCGCTTACTGGACAGCGGGTCAATTAGCTGTTCATCATCAGAACCCCTACGACGCCGAAGCCACCTTGAAAATCGAAGCCGCTCAAGGCCGTCCTATCGCAGATGGGGCCTTGATGATGCGAAACCCGCCGACCGGCCTCTTGTTGGCGCTGCCACTGGGTTTCATGAGCGTCGGCCTCAGCGCATTCCTGTGGACGACCGTCCAGGTGCTCTGCATCGTCATATCAGTGCGGATGATCTGGTCGTTGCACGGAAGGCCCTCGGGCCATCGAAATCTTCTCGGATACACCTTTGGCCCGGCGGTCGTCTGCCTGATGCCCGGTCAGACCTCGCTCTTCGCGCTGCTTGGCCTGGTGCTCTTTCTCCGCTTCCACCAGTCGAGACCGTTTTGGGCCGGCGTGTCCTTGTGGCTATGCGCTCTAAAGCCGCACCTCTTACTGCCATTCGCTGTTGCTCTCCTGGTCTGGATCATTGCCAGAAAGAAGTACCTCATCCTCATCGG
Organism: uncultured Acidobacteriaceae bacterium; assembly: GCA_963744125.1. Lineage (GTDB taxonomy): Bacteria > Acidobacteriota > Terriglobia > Terriglobales > Acidobacteriaceae > Edaphobacter. The sequence continues at coordinate 1,373,061 of CAVUSG010000001.1, forward strand.
GCTGGCCTCGTCTCTCGTGGTCAGCGCAATCGTCGCCAGCGCTGTCAGCAAGAATGTATGGACGAACTACCACCACATGATCACCACCTCAGGCATCGACCAGGAGTTCCTCCCCTGCCTCAGCTCGCTCCTGCGAATCCTCGCCAATCATTACTGGGCGCAATACCTACCCGCCGCAGCAGGATGTATCTGGGCTCTCTACTACGTCCGCAAACACATCGATGCCTGGGACTGGCTCCATCACGGCAGCCTGCTCATTCTCGTTTCTTTGTTCGTCGCGCCGTACGAGTGGTTCGACGACTCAGCCGTCGCACTCCCCGCACTCCTCGCAGCCATCTATGTGTGTCGTTCGCGAACCCTGCTGGCGACGCTGGCGTGGGCAAGCGCAGCCATTGAGATCCAGGTGCTCTATGGGGTTCCGTACCATTCAAGCATGTATCTCTGGCTCGCCCCCGCCTGGCTTGCATGGTACTTGTTCGCCACTAAGGGCGTGCCGTTGCTCCTGCAGCAACAGGCCCAGACCGAAACTGCCGCACCAGCTCCGGCACCGTAATCAAATTAATCCCCCACTGCGAAACCTCCGGAGTAGCAATCGCCGGAGTAAAGCTACTACGCCCCGGATTCTCCAGCGCCGGCTCCGCCACACTCGGTCCCGAGACAGCATTCGGCGTAGCCAGAAAATGATCCGCCCCATTGAACTTCAGCAGTTCGCGATACATCTGCACCGTCTGCGCTTCGAGCGCGGGATCGTGTGAGACCATCGCCGCATAAGCCGTACTCCGAACCTTCGTGTACGAAGATCCTCCCGGCGCCTTCGCCCACTTATCCATCAGCAGGAACCAAGCATGCGCAAACTCCGGACAGTCGATCAACTGCATCAGCTCCATAGCGATCTGGTCTCCGCCAAACAGAATCATAAAATCTGGAGTCCCCTGGTTCGGCATCCCAACGTCATACAGATGCTTAGTCGCCGGATCATACTTGTAAGCCCCGCGATTAATAAACGCATCCGGCATCGCGCCAATATCCTTCATGCCGGTCAGAATATAGTCGCGCCACTTCGTATCGCCCGTGCGCTCCCACTCCGCCATCCAGTTGCTCGCCAGCGCCATCCAGTCCGGCCCAATGCGAATCAACGCGGGCTTGATATCCCGCGGCAACACCTCACGCAGCGGAGGCACATTCACCAGCGTCTGCTCAACCGTGCTCAGCGGCTCGCGCAGCAGGTCGCCCGTACGCTCATCCGTAGTCAGGTAGTAGTAGAAGCGCTTCACAAACGCCTCGTTGATCCGAGCCTCCTTCGCCCCATCGCCCCAGTGGTTCACGTTGTGCCGCGAACCCAGCCCCGCGAACCGCCCCAGGTGATAAATATCGACCTCATTCGTATTGCGAGTCATCGCCTCCGCAACGCGATAGATATCCGCGCGCCCGCTACGCAGAAACGCGAACCACAGCCACGCATTCGGCATCAGCTCCGTGTTGTTCCATCCATGCCCGCCGATGTCGTACATCCACTCATGCCGTATCGGATCGTACGTACGAATAAAGTCGCCGTAGTCCCAAAACCCATACCACCGTCGCCGCTCCACCTCGCCGCTATAGAACGCAAACGCGCGATCAAGCTGCGTCTCCGCAGCAGCCATATCCGCCGCCGTCAACGCGCCCTCGGCCACGCCCGGCAGACTCCAAACCCCCAGCGTATGCGTATCGTAATAATGCTGCGGCCCACACACCAGCAGCGGCGGCTCATTCGCACTCTTCGCCATCGCCACCAGCGTCGCAGCCTCAGGAGTATCGCCGGTCGCCCAGATCGTCAGCTCACTTGTATTCGCAACGCCGGTCGGAGTGCTGAAGCCATCCTGGTAGTCCTCATACGACACGCGCAGATCATGCCCCACCGTGTCATAGTGCCGCAGGTCCATCGCCGGAGCATCCGGAGCCCAGAACCAAATCTTCATCTCCCCCGCAGCAGTCGACGCGCCGCTAATCTCCAATGCCGAAGGATACTTCTGCCAAAAACTCTTCACCCCCACAGCAAGCCCACCGCTAACATCCCCAAGAAAAACCATCCCCCGCGCCCGCTCCCCATTGCTGATGTGCAGCCAAGAGCTCGCCGCATTCGTCCGTTTGCTAATCTCGAACGAATCCGGAGCAAGCTGATCCAGCTTGAACGTGTCCCACACCGCAACCGTCTTCAACGAAGCCTGATCCCGCGCGGGAAGATCGGAAACATTCGGAATGCGCTTGCCGAGCATCTGCTGCCGCTGCATCTCTGCCGCATTCTGCATCGCGCTCGGCCGATACCCCGGACTCATCAACACCGGCTCAGAAAACAGTCCATCGTTCTCAGTAGCAAAACGCACATGCCGATTCTGCGTCTCCTCGCGAAACGGCACCGCGAACGCCACACCAATCCCGCGAATAAAATCCGTAGCCTGCTCTCCATCGAAGACAAACGAGTGCACCATCCGCACCGTACTCAGCCCCGCAGTAAAGTACAGCCGCACCGAAAACGGCAGCCACTGCCGCGCAATAGCCTTGCCAACCGAAGGCCCAAGATGTGTGCCCTCAATATGCACCACCGCCCGCACCGGCCCCGTCTGCTCCACCGTCACCTTCGTGATGTTGCTGACGTAATCGTCCTCCCGAATCGTGTGGCTCGACTCATACTGCGAGCGGTCCTCGCGAATCATAATCAACCGCCCATCGCGAGCCACCTCCCGACCATCCACCGTCATTGACTCAATCAAGTTCTGCCCACTCCGCGCAATCCGGCACCGCAAAGGCCCAGTCGTAATCTCCACAGCCTGCGCCGAATCCTGCACACGCACCGGCGACTCAGGAGCGCTAGTAGCCGCCGCAACAACCGTCAGCGGCCCTGACATCTGCGCATCGGCAGCAATAGCCAGCCCCGTCCACTTCAACGACCCATCCGGCCAGAAAGCCAGCGGCCAACTCTGCGTAGCCACCGCCCTGCCACCCGCCTGCACCGTCACCTCCCGGTCGCGCGCCATCACCCCCCGCCCCCACGGAACCCCCCAACTCACCCCAGCCGCGACCAGCGGCGCCTTATCCCCAAGCCAGCCGACCGTAACCGGCACCACAGCAGCAACCGGAGCGGGAGGAGCCGTCGCCGCCTTCTTCCGAGCCTGCCCACCAGCCACCTCGCCCCCAACTCCACCCACCGCCACCACGCCACCCACCAGGGCAGCATCCCTCAGAAACTCCCGCCGCGTAGTCTCACTCACTCCCAATCTCCAATTGAAACCGTTTCATTCAGCCCGCCCATTATGACCTCGGAAGCGCGCCAGAGCAATTTCCCCCGCCTCCGAAGCTTGACACCGCACCTATAATAGAAGCTGGGGGCAACACCACATTTAGCGTCTCCAAACTGCGCCTAGACGCAGCTAAGTCCTGTTCTTTGAAAACTTTACAGAGGCGGCCCCTTTAGAATCAGGACTTCGCCTACAAGGTCCGGACCTAAGTACTGTGTTTTGAGGATTTTGAAACATTTAGCGGGGGGAGGGGGGAGAGTACATGACGACAAGAAAGACCAAAGCAAAAGCCGCTCCTCAGAGCGGCCCCGAGATGAAGTGCAAGAAAATGGAACAGCTCAGCAGGGCAGCCGCACCGCAACTCCCGCCCGCTGCAATTCGGCCTTCAACTCCCGCGAATCGGTCACGCCGAAGTGGAAGATGCTCGCCGCCAGCGCAGCATCGGCACGCCCGGCACCAAAGACCTCAGCAAAGTGCGTCGCGCTTCCAGCACCGCCGCTCGCAATCACCGGAATCTGCACGGCCGCAGAGACCATCGCAGTCAGCTCGCAGTCGAACCCGTTGCGCATCCCGTCGGTATCCATGCTGGTCAGCAGAATCTCGCCCGCCCCACGCTGCTCCGCCTCCCGAGCCCAGTCGATCACGCGCATCCCGGTAGCCTTACGCCCGCCGCTGACAAAAACCTCAGCCTCGCCCACAGGATCAGCCGAGCCCTTCGCACGCCGAGCATCGATAGCCACAATCACCGCCTGCGCCCCAAAGCTGCCTCCAATCTCACCAATCAACTCTGGCCGGGCAATCGCAGCCGAGTTGATGCTCACCTTATCCGCCCCGGCATCGAACACCAACGCAGCATCCTCCGCACTGCGCACGCCACCCCCAACGGTGAACGGCACAAACAACTCCGCAGCTGTACGCTTCACGGTATCGATCAGCGTGCCACGCCCCTCATGCGTGGCCGTAATATCCAGCAGCACAATCTCATCTGCCCCCGCAGCGGCATGGCGATGCGCCAGCTCCGCCGGGTCACCCGCATCAACGATGTCCACAAACTGGACACCCTTAACCACCCGCCCACCCCGCACATCCAGACAAGCAATAATCCGTTTAGTCAGCACGCTACAACTCCACAAAGTTCTTCAATACCCGCAACCCCACCGCACTCGACTTCTCCGGATGGAACTGCACCCCCATCACATTGCCTTTCTCAACCACAGCACAGAACTCGCCACCATAACTAGTCACCGCGGCCGTGTCGCTCGAAACCGGCGCCCGCCACGAGTGCGTGTAATACACAAACGCTCCGTCCTCGACGCCGTTCAACAGACGCGAATCACGCCGAATTCTTTCAAGCGAATTCCAACCCACATGCGGAGACTTCAACTCCGCCCCCTGATACACAGCGGGGAAGCGCTCACACTGCGCAGCGAAGTGGCACAAACCTTCCGTCGCTGCAGCCTCGGTCGACCCCTCATAAAGCCACTGCAGCCCAACGCAGATACCCAGAAACGGAACACCCGCAGCAATCCGCTCCCGCGTAGCCTCCGTCAGCCCCAGGTCCTGCAACAACTGAGTCGCCTGAAAGTGCCCCACGCCAGGAAGCACAATCTTGTCCGCCCCCCGCACCACCCCGGGGTCCTGCGTCACCACAACGTCAGTCGCGCCAAGATACCTCAGCGCCTTCACCACGCTGGTCAAATTTCCGGCCTTGTAATCAATTACCGCGATCACAAAAGCCCCTTCGTGCTGGGCAGCATCTCCCGCATGCGCTCATCCCGCGAACAAGCCCCACGCAAAGCCCGCGCAAACGCCTTGAAGATAGCCTCGATCTTGTGGTGGTTGCTGCGGCCGTACATCGTCTTCACATGCACATTCGCCTTAGCGCCACGCGCGAACCCATCAAAGAAGTCCGCCAGCAACTCGCTCTGGAAGTCCCCCACCAGCCGCACCTTCACTTTGTCATCGACGACATACGCCACGCGCCCGCTCAAATCAACCGCAGCCACAGCCAGAGTCTCATCCATCGCCATCACAAAATAGCCGGCGCGCATAATGCCCTTCTTATCGCCAAGCGCCTTGCCGAACGCTTCGCCCAACGCAATCCCCACATCCTCGACAGTGTGGTGCTGATCGACATCAAGATCGCCGGTGCACATCAGCGTCAGATCAAAGCCGCCATGCCGCGTAAACAGCTCCAGCATATGGTCGAAGAAACGTATACCCGTCGACACCTTATAAACGCCCTGCCCGTCGACCACCAGCTTCAGAGCAATCTGCGTCTCAGTCGTATCACGCTTCACATACCCCGTCCGCGCCTTCAATCTCTTCATGTTAGTCATTCAGGCACCCATCCGATCTCTCGCAAGGACGCCTTCAAAGCCGCCAGGCCCGTGGTGACATGCTCCTCCACACCAATCGTGATGCGCACAAATCCATCGCACCCGGGGTCACTCGACCGATCCCGCAGCAGCACACCATGTTTCCGCATCGCCTTCACTAACTCATCATGTTTCAACCCAATCTTCATCAACACGAAGTTCGCATGGCTGGGGAAGAACGGAACGCCCAGCTCTGTCAGCCCAGCCATCATCCGTTCACGCCCCACCCGAACCTGTTCGGCATACCAAGCCAGGTACGCCTCATCCGCAAGCGCCACCGGCAGGCACTCCAACGCCACTCCGTTCACGTTGTACGGAGAGCACACCTTGCGCACATACTTCAACAACTGGGGATTTCCAGCCAACAATCCGACCCGCAAATTCGCAAGCCCATACGCCTTCGAAAATGTCCGAGCCACAATCAGGTTTGGCACCGCGTCGAGATCCTGCATCGTAGATTCACCATGAAAGTGGTAGTACGCCTCATCCACCATCAATATCGCCTGCGGAGCTGCCGCGGCGATTGCAAGCAGATGTTCCCGGCTCACCGCCGCACCAGTAGGATTATTAGGCGAAGCCACGATAATTAGCTTCGTCCGCTCTGTAATCGCTGCCATAAACCGTTCGAACGGAAATTGAAGCGATTCATCCGCCTGCACCTTCACCAGTCCACGCGTCATCAGGTTGATATTCACGTCATACATGAAGAAGGTCGGCGTCGCGATCAGAGCTTCGTCGCCTTCTTCCAGAAAAGCAACGCACATCAGGTGGATAGCTTCGTCGACCCCATTGGTAAGCAGCACCTGCTCCGCCTGCAGTCCAAAATGCACGGCGACAATCCGCTCTACCGGTTCGCGCTCGGGATACTTGGTCAGCCCCTCCGCCGTCATCCCATGCAGACGCTCCATCACGGTGAGGGATGGCGACAGCGTATTCTCATTGAAGTCCAGCCGCAGCGCCTCCCGTCCCGCGAGTGGCGGATGATACTCCGGCATCTCAAGGACTGCCCGGCGCGGGCGAACCGTTTGCCTATCTGTAGCTAATTCAGTTGCAAGACTCATAGCATCCTCACGCATTATTTCTTCAGTTGCCGGTGCACACTCTCTGCATGTCCCATCAAGCCTTCAGCCTCCGCTAATGCAACCGCGTGCGGTCCAAGCTGCTGCAATCCCTTCGCAGTGTATTGCTGTACTGTAATGACTTTCACGAAATCCATCACGCTCAAACCGCCACGGACACGTCCGTTCCGGCCCGTCGGCAAAACGTGGTTCGGTCCGGAGATGTAATCCCCTAGCGACTGCGGCGAATAGGCGCCGACAAACACACTGCCGGCATTCTTCACCCACTTCAAATCTGCCGCCGAATCCACCGTCAGGTGTTCCAGCGCAAGACGGTTCGTCAGTTCCTGTGCCTCTGCAACCGTAGAGGTTACAAATATGCATCCCTGCTTCGCCAGTGCCTGCCGTGCCAAGGCATTGCTCTTTGCCTGTAGTTTGACTTCGGCGTCAACTTCGGCAGCCAGTTTCGCGTTGCTTGTAATCAGTACTGCAAGCGCCTCTGGATCATGCTCCGCCTGTGCCACCAAATCCGCGGCAATACCGGCAGCGTCTCCGGCCTCACTTGTCACCCCAATCTCTGTCGGGCCCGCCGGCATATCGATACCACATTCACCTGAGGCGAGTACCTTCGCAGCAGTTACAAACAGATTGCCCGGGCCCACAATCTTGTCGACCCGAGCGATCGAAAGAGTTCCAAACGCCATCGCCGCAATAGCTTGCGCACCACCAACGCGGTAGAACTCGGTCACCCCGGCGAGCCATGCAGCAGCGAGCGTCTCCTGCGCAGGCTTAGGCGAGCAAACTACAATTCTCGTCACTCCCGCAACCTGCGCGGGCGTCACAGTCATCAACAGCGTTGATGGCAGAGGATAGCGCCCACCCGGCACGTAGCACCCAACACTCCCAAGAGCTCTTACGATCTGTCCCGTCTTCACTCCATCTACAGGAGAGATGGTCCACTCCTTCGGCAACTGTGCCTCGGCAAACGATCGTATATTCGCCTGGGCAACGCTCATCGCCTTCTGTAGTTTCAGCTCCATCGCATCCCACGCCGCCTTCATCTCTTCGCGAGAGACCAGCAGTGCTTCGTCTGCGCCCAGTGAGTCGAACCTGCCGGCGTACTCCCGTAACGCCGCGTCACCACGCTGCTTCACGTCAGCAAGAATCTCTCGCACCACCGGCTCGACTCGGCCCATATTCAGTGCGCCACGCTGCTCCAGCGCTGTTATCAGCGCCTCAGCGGCCGCGGCACCCCGGCCAAATGTACGCACGAGCTTCACAGGACAACCTTGCTCAGCGGATACTCCACAATTCCGGTAGCCCCAACAGCTTTAAGCCGCGGAATTACATCGCGCACCTCACGTTCATCGAGAATCGTATTCAGCGCGACCCAGCCTGCGTCGCTCAACTGCGAGATGGTCGGGGAATTCAATGCCGGCAGCACGCCAATCACAGCGTCTAGATCAGTTTTGCGTGCGTTCAACATCAATCCCACGCGTCCCTGCGCAGCGATCGCGGCGTTCAGCATCAACGAAAGATTATCGATCTTCTCCCGCTTCCAATTGTCTACATAGGCTGCCTTGTTGGCGATTAGCTGCGTCTCGCTCTCCATTAGTGTCTCGATAATCCGCAGGCGGTTAGCCCGCAGCGACGATCCCGTCTCAGTCACTTCGACGATTGCATCGGCCAACGTCGGCGGCTTCACCTCCGTCGCGCCCCAGCTAAATTCGACTTTCACCGGAATGTTCTTCTGCGCAAAGTAACGCTTGGTGAACTCCACCAACTCAGTTGCGATGATCTTTCCTGCCAGGTCCTCAGGCTTCTGAAAAGGCGAATCCTCCGGAACCGCAAGCACCCACTTCACCTTCTGGCGGCTCTGCTTGGAGTAGGTCAGGCTCGTGATGTACTCGACGTCCGTTTCGTTCTCCAGTACCCAATCGTTGCCGGTCAGTCCGGCGTCGAGAGCTCCGTGTTCCACATAACGTGCCATCTCCTGCGCGCGCACCAGCATGCACTCAATCTCCACGTCGTCGATGGTAGGGAAGTAGCTTCGCCCATTCGCGAAGATCCTCCAGCCTGCGCGCTCAAACAAAGCGATGGTGGCATCCTGCAGGCTGCCTTTAGGAATTCCCAACTTCAACTTTTTCGTTCCGGACATTATGCCTTCTCCATTTCGATATTCTTTGTGAAGCAGCTCACGGTACCCTCGTGGCACACCAGCCCGTCGCCTTCAACCTCGACCTTGAAGAGCAGCGCATCGTTGTCGCAATCGGTTGCGGCTTCGATCACCCGCAGCCGGTTTCCACTGGTCTCGCCTTTCATCCAGAGCTTGCTCCGAGTGCGGCTCCAAAAAGTAACAAAGCCCGTCTCCAGGGTCTTTGCGTAGCTGGTCTCATTCAGAAAACCAAGCATCAGCATCTCGCCGGTCTTCGCATCCTGCACAATGCCCGGGACCAGCCCGTCCATCTTTGCGAAATCAATCTTTACTGCATCCATTGTCTTCTCCAATCACATTGTCCCGGTCAGCGTCGGTCGCCGCGCAGCAAAAAGCCCGCTCGCGAGTAGCGCGTTAGCGGGCCTTTCAAATCCTGAGTTAGCGTTCGTTACTTCGCTACACCGGACATAGCCGCCAACACGCTCGTCGCGTGATGATGGTGATGGCCGTGATGGTGCAGGCAAACGCTCATTACCTTCAAGGGTAACTGGGCTCCTATCGCTTGTCAATTCGCCAAACCGCAAATCAAACTATCTATGCCGCTTACGCCTCAACAAGAACTCGATCGGCGGAATGGATCGGTCAAGAGCAAGTTCCAAAGGTAGCGTGTTCTTCCCAGCCCGAGCCATTTTGACCTTTCCCGTCCGGTCATCTACCCTTGCCTCGCAGTCAACTTCCCCATAGGAGATGATCGACATGCCCAAGTTTCTCCGTTCTATCGCCTTCGCAGTAGTCTTGCTCCTCACGGCATTCCCCGCATTCTCTCAGGCTCCGTCCAAGCCGCCTGCGGCCACAGCTACAGTTCCTGCTGGCAAGATCGACATCAATACAGCTACCGCCGACCAGCTCAAGGCCTTCCCCGGTATCGGCGAAGCGTATTCGAAGCGCATCATCGACGGCCGCCCCTACGCCAACAAAAATCAGCTCGTCTCCAAGGGCATCCTTCCAAGTGCCACGTACAACAAGATTAAGGACCAAATCATCGCCACCCAGCCCAAGAAATAGCCTTCGGTTGCAAAACGATAGCGGAAAAACATTGCCGATGCGGGGGTCGATACGGCCATCGGAGGCGGGCTGACGATAGTGTCGCCACGCTCCCGCCTCGACGATTTCCGCCACTCTGGTATGTTGAGGGGCTTCGGTCACTGCGCCCGCAGGTGCCGGAGCGAATATCTCTGGGCACCTGCACCACCTTCGTGGCATATTCCTCCATCGCTTACGGCCTCAAAATCGGGTAGAGTAACACATATTGAACACGATGCCCCATCTCCTGTCCGTATCCAAGCCGCGCCGACAGCCACTCACAGTTCGCTCGCGCGCCGCTGTCCAACGGGTTCTGCTGTTTGCCATGGCCGGCCTTTTGGCGGTTACGCTGTCTGGTTGCCAGGGTATCGTCGCGAGTCCTGTACTCTCGCAACTTCGCATAATTGATACCTCGCCTGACGCTCCGGGCTTGGACATCTACCAGAACAACGCCGCGCTGGTCTACAACCTTGGTTTCGGCACCATCACTTCTTACGTTCCACTGACTCCGGGCACCTACACCATCTCAGCCAAGGCGGATGGTACCTCTCAGGTGCTCACCTCCGCCAAGGGCACTTTCACCGCTGGCGGCCAGTACACGGCCCTCATCGGCAACGTCTTCGCCAACCTGCAGGAGACGATCCTGACCGATCAGAGCCAGGCCGCGCCCTCCGGTCAGATTGCCCTGCGCTTCATCAGTCAAGCCACACGCATCAGCGCGGTAGATGTCTACCTTGTTCCCGCCGGAGCGAAGCTTACCTCTGTCACACCGGTTGTTACTGACCTCAGCTTCGGGGTCAACACCGGCTACCTGAACATTCCGAATGGCACCTACACCATCGTCATGGTGCCCACAGGGACCATTCCCACCAGCACCACCATCGCGACCTACGTCGGCCCCCAGGTTGCCTACGTCAACGGCAGCGCCTCCACCATTATCCTTATTGACCAACAACTGGTGACTACGCCCGGCGTCCAGGTCATCACCGCGACTGACTTCACCCCACCCACCGCCACCTAGCCCACTTTTGCTGTCTGAGATGTGCGTGGGGAACCCCAAAACCGGGTGCCCCACCTTTTCGCGCACTTTGCGATAGGGTGGGGTATCGTTTGCGGAAGCAAACGATCGCACTCCTCAACCCACCCCAACCGCCCGGGTGCCCCATCCTGAGCCCGCCTGATCGGGCGACAGTTGGGGAACGCACACTCTTTCCCAGCCAGTTTTGCCGTTGCTTTAGCTGACAACTCATAGCTGACCGCTGACTATTAAACCGCCCTTGCCTTTGCCGTTGCCCATTCCCCCTCAACTAGCCATAAGCCCCGTCCAGAGCCCGCCAGATCGCCCAATGGTCGGGGAACTGGTACCTCCCAACTGACGTATATGAAAGTACGCCCAGGCGGATTTGCATCCATCGCAGTCTTTTGACAACTCAGCCGAACACCAGACTCATAAACCTAAATTTATGAATACTTTGCAGCCTCCTACCTCAATTTTATAAGACTTTCTGGACTCCCGCACATCGAAGTCCGGACCTAAAGTGTCTACTTTGAATACTTTGCGCAATTAAGCGGGGAGGGGGGAGTACCAAGCCGCCGCGGCAAGCAGGGAAGAAGCAGCCCACGAATGAAAAGGGCCGCCAAGGAACTTCCTCAGCAGCCCAGGATTTCTGTCCAGCTCGTTAGTACCGGTAGTGATCTGCCTTATAGGGCCCTTCCACCGGAACACTCAGATAGGTCGCCTGCTTCTCCGAGAGCGTCGTCAGCTTCACGCCGATCTTCTCCAGGTGCAGCCGCGCCACCTCTTCGTCCAGCTTCTTCGGCAGGATGTAGATGCCCACCTTATACGTGTCCTTGTTCTTCCAGAGATCAAGCTGCGCCAGCGTCTGGTTAGCAAAGCTGTTCGACATCACGAAGCTCGGATGCCCAGTCGCGCAACCAAGGTTAACCAGCCGTCCTTCAGCCAACACGAAGATGCTGTTACCTGTCTCGAAGGTGTACTTGTCGACCTGGGGCTTAATGTTAAGCTTCGTCACGCCCTTGCCCAGCAGCGCATTCAGAGGCTCCATCTGGATCTCGTTATCGAAGTGCCCAATGTTGCACACAATCGCCTGGTCCTTCATCAGCTTCATGTGATCGACCGTGATGATGTCAACGTTGCCGGTACAGGTGACGTAGATGTCGCCGCGTCCCAGCGTCTCTTCAAGCGTCGTGACCTCGTAACCTTCCATCGCAGCTTGCAGAGCATTGATCGGATCGATCTCCGTCACGACCACGCGAGCACCCAGCCCGCGCAGCGAAGCCGCCGAACCCTTGCCCACATCGCCATAGCCGCAGACCACGGCGACCTTTCCGGCGATCATCACGTCCGTCGCGCGCTTGATGCCATCCACCAGCGACTCGCGGCAGCCGTACAGGTTGTCGAACTTCGACTTCGTCACCGAGTCGTTCACATTGATCGCCGGGACCAGCAGCTTGCCCTTCTCGAACATCTTGTACAGCCGGTGAACGCCCGTAGTCGTCTCCTCGGAGACGCCGCGCCACTCCTTCGCCACATCCTGCCAGCGGGTCGGGTGCTCTGCATGGACCTTCTTCAGCAGCGCCTTGATTACATCCTCTTCAGTAGAGCCAGAGGGCGAGTTAACCCAGCCGTCGCCCTTCTCCATCTCTACGCCCTTGTGGATCAACAAGGTCACATCGCCGCCATCGTCGATCACAAGCTGCGGCCCAAGCAATCCACCCTTGCCGTCAGGGAAGTTCAGCGATTGGTTGGTGCACCACCAGAACTCTTCGAGACTCTCACCCTTCCACGCAAACACCGAAACACCGGCAGCCGCAATCGCCGCCGCTGCGTGGTCCTGCGTCGAAAAAATATTGCAGCTTGCCCATCGCACCTTCGCGCCAAGCGCCACCATCGTCTCAATCAAAACTGCGGTCTGGATCGTCATGTGCAGCGATCCGGTCACACGCACCCCAGCCAGCGGCTTGCTGGCCGCATACTTATTGCGGATGGACATCAATCCGGGCATCTCCTGCTCGGCGATGTCGATCTCGCGGCGTCCAAACTCCGCCAGCGAGATGTCCGCGACCTTATAGTCGGGTGAGTTTGTCTGTGTAGGATTTTCCAGTGTTGCACTTGGCATAGCGCCTCATTCTCAGAAATGATCTGAAGTAAACTTTGGTTGATTGATTAACATCGAACATAATAAGAATATCAACCCCCGCCTCTAACATCAACGAGCGGACAATCGATTCTTTCAAACGGGACAGACAATGAGCCGACTTCAGTTCGCAGCGCGAGTACTTATGCAATATGGTTCAGACAAGAACTGTCCCTTTTGCCAATCGGCAAACACTGAACTGGATGAGCGCAAACACCTGATTCTTCACCTCCGAAGCTGCAAAGACTGCGGGCTCCGATTTCGATGGCCCAAAGAGACGCCCGACTACAGCGAAAAGTTTTATCAGAAGGACTACCAGGAAGTCAGTTTCACAACGGAACTACCTGATCCCGCCACCCTGCAGCAATTCATTGCGAATAACTTTGTCGACTCACCCAAGGATTTCAGCACGCAGATCGCCGTCCTGAAAGAATTTCTCCCAACCGGGCGCGTCCTCGACTTCGGTTGCTCCTGGGGATATGGCGTCTACCAACTACGAAATGCAGGCTACGACGCCTACGGTTTTGAAATCTCACGTCCACGCGCAGAGCTAGGTCGCCGCGAGTTGGGCGTGGAGATTCTGGACAGCCTCGACGACCTTGAGAAGATCCCTTCAGCGTCACTCGATGGAATCTACGTCTCCCACGTCCTCGAACACCTGCTCTCCCTGAAAGAGATCTTCGCGTTCTACGCCCGAGCACTGAAACCCGGAGGTGTCGTGTTTATCATGGTTCCGAACGGGGGCGGCAAGGTGGCTCGCGAGCAGGGCGTCGGCTGGACGACGCTAATCAACGAAAAACACATTCTGGCCCTCGACAGGCAATTCTTCGAGAAAAATCTCGCGCCTTACGGCTTCCAGGTGAATGCGCTCTCTGACCCCTACGATCCACCCGCGATTCGAAGCGCCATCGATAGCAAAACGTCGCTGTCGGCAGAGGGCGAAGAACTGATGGTCATCGCACTACGGTCCAACTCCAGCGCGTAGCTCGTTCGATTTGCTACTGAGTTGACGAGGCCGCTATATCGAGAGGTCGATTCCGTATCACAAGGCTCAACCCGGCAGCTCCTATGGCCAGCGCAGCAATCCCATACAACCCGCCTGCATAGCTGTGCGTAGCATCCCGCAGCCGCCCAGTCACATACGGTCCCACAAACCCGCCAAACCCGCCGATAGTCGTGATCACCGCCACCGAGCCCGCAGCAGCCGCGCCCTCAATCTTCCGCGTGGTCAGCGCCCAGAATGGTCCCGTCATACTCCACAGCCCCATCGTCGCCAGGCAGAACGCAAATAGTGCCACGAACACGCTATGCGCCACCGCCACCCAACAGAAACCCGCCGCCGCAGCCAACATGCACCCCGCAACATGTCCCTGCCGCTCATTCCGCCGATCCGAACTCCATCCCACTACTACCGTCGATATCGCCGCCAGCAGATACGGCACAGTCGAGTACCGTGCGATCAAACTCGCATCGCCTGCTCCACCACCCGAGAGATTACTCAGCATCAGCGGCATCCACAGGTTCACCACATACACACCAATCTGCAGCACGATATAAATTCCGGCCAGCATCCACACTGCAGGCAGCAGGAAGGCATCCTTCAACGAGTGGTGCTCCGCTGCGCCATACAGCTTGCGATCGCGCTCCAATTCGTCTTTCAGCCACATCTTCTCCGCGGGCGCGAGCCACTCCGCCTGCTCCGGACCATCTTTCAAAACCATTAGAACTGAAATCCCCATCAACACCGTGGGAATCCCCTCCGCCACAAACACCCACTGCCAGCCGGCGAGTCCACCCACACCGTCCAGCTTCAGCAGCGCACTCGACAGCGGTCCCCCCACTACCCCCGCCAGCGAAGTCGCAGTCATAAACTTTGCCACCGCTCGCGCACGCTCATGCGACGGAAACCAGAACGTCAGATACAACAGCATTCCCGGCACAAACCCTGCTTCACCCACACCTAGTAGAAATCGCATCACGTAGAACGATCGCGGAGACCCAACAAACATCATGCACGCCGCAATGATTCCCCACGAGATCATGATCCGCGCAATCCAGAGTCGCGTCCCCACCAATCGCAGCATGAGTGTGCTGGGCAGATCGAAGATCGCATACCCCAGGAAGAAGACTCCAGCGCCTGTCCCGTACACCGTGTTGCTGAAGTGCAGTTGCCGCTTCATGTCCATCGCAGCAAATCCCACATTCACACGATCGATATATGCAACGATGTACAGCACAAACAGATAGGGAATCAGTCGCCGCGTGATTCTTCGATACAGCGCTCGCCCATCCACTGTCTGCGACTCAGCCGGCCCCGCCTCGATCATTCCTCGTCCACCACCGCAGTCTTATCTCGACGGCCCTTCAACGCAGCCAGCAGGAAGACCAGAAATAAACACCCGAATCCCAACCCCATTCCAATCACGGAGATCACTCCAACCACCGTCACCCACAGCGGTGCGGTCTTCTCCGTGAAGAACGCGAATCCTGCTACCAGGTTCACTACAAACAGCACCAGCGATCCCACTATCACCGCCGTGCTCGCAACCAGCCACCACTTGAATCTCTCCGAAATGGCCTTGCTGGTTGTATTTACCACGTCATCGCCTCTCCGCGTCTAGCAGCTTGCGCTTACGCTCGACTCCCCAACGATACCCCGCAATGCTCCCATCTTTTCCAATCACTCGATGGCACGGAACCACCACCGCCACGGGGTTCGATCCAATCGCCGCACCCACTGCCCGCGCCGCCTTCGGGACCCCAAGCTCCAAGCGCCAACTCGCCATAGCTCCGCGTCTCTCCTCGCGGAATCTGCTGCAACGCCTTCCACACCCTCTGCTGAAAAGCCGTCGCCCGCACATCCAGCGGAAACTTCGCCGCTACCGGATGCTCTCCCAACTGGCTGGCCACAAATGCCACACCCTCCGCCAGCCATCCCTTGTTGCCCTTCACCGCTACCAGTTGCGCTTTGCCGAACCGCTCTCGCAACTCCGCGACCAACTCGTTATCGTCCTTGCCAAACGCGATCGAGCACACTCCCACATCGGTTGTTGCCACCAGCATCCGGCCCAGCGGACTCGCCGCCGTCGTGTAGCGAATCAGTAGTCCCGCCCCTCCCGCACGCATCACCCGTGGCGTCATCCCCAGTGACGCTCCACTCTTCTCATACAGTCGGCTGCTCGACCCGAATCCTGCCTCATAGATCGCATCCGTAATCCTCATCGGAACGGCTTCACTCTTCGCAGTCACAGGCTTGTTAGCCACGTTCGTCTTCGGAACCCGCACCTTCTCCTTGAACTTCGCCAGCCGCTGCGCCTTCGCGAACTCGCCCGGACTCACACCCAACACGCGCTTGAACCCGCGCAGAATTGTCAGCCGCCCTACCCCCGTGGCCTTGGCAACATCAGCCAGCCTCGTCCGCTCATCGGCATGACTGGTCAAGTAATCGGTGACCGCCGCGATCGCACCTGCCTGCGGATCCGCCTTCGGAGAAACCCGGTCAGGCTCACAGCGCTTACAAGCCCTGAACCCCGCGGCCTCAGCCGCGGCCGTCGTCGGAAAGAAACTCACCTGCTTGCGCGCAGGTCTGCGGCTCGCGCAGCTCGGCTTGCAGTAGATCTTCGTCGACTTCACAGCGTAGAAGAACTGTCCGTCGGCGCTGGCATCGCGCTCCAGTACCTGCTGCCACTGCCTGCCGGGAAAGTAAGAGGGAACTGCCGTCTTAGGTTGATTCATCATCATCGTCGGTGTAAAAGCTGCGGGAAGGTTTGCCGTCTGAGTGTCCATACCCAGTATCTTCCTACTCCCGCCGCCGCGCTACACTCCGTTTTGTGCAGCCAAACTTGCAGGGCTCAACTACCTTCAGCCGTCGGTACCCATCGCACATCGCGCACGCCACCGCCCACCAGCGGCACGGTGTTCCCCTCTGCATCCACCTCGTAACTCTCAACGTAAAAATTCGTCACATCCGCCACCCCGAAGCTGGTCGTAATCGCCACATCGGTCGCATCGCGTCCGGTCGCCATCAACACCCGTCCAATGCGCGGCTCGTTGTGCCGCGCATCCATCGTCCACCAACGTCCGTCCAGAAACACCTCGTACCACGCGCTGAAATCGCCAGCCCCGCTATATGGTGAGCGAATATCTCCCAGATACCCAGTCACATACCGAGCTGGAATATTCATCGCCCGCGTCATCGTAATCGCCAGATGCTGATAGTCCCGGCACACGCCCGCCCGCTCGGTGAATACATCCAGCGCAGTCTTCGTCGGTCGAGCCGTCTTGTAGTCGAAGCGCACGTGGTTATGCACCCAGTCCCGTATCCAAACCGCTCGTGCCCAGCCCGTGGATGTGTGCCCAAACATATCGCCCGCCACCTGCGACATCTGATCCACCTGGCAGTACCGGCTGCTCAGCAGAAACTGCAACACCTCGGGCGGCAGTTCCTCCACCGGATGCTGCCGCGCCTCGGTGCAGATCACATCCGGCTGCCCGTCATTCTCCACCAGACTCTGCCCGCTTACCCGTATCGCGCCCTGAGGAGCAAGAAAGCGCGAGCAGCGGTTGCCGAAACTATCGATGTACTCCTCCGCAACGATAGTGGTCGCGGAATCCCGATCGATGTGTTCAATCTTCAACTCCTCCGGCGCGCGCACCAACCCGTCGAGCGACGGATGAAGTCGCAGCATCGCCACAATCGGCAGCGTCTGCGGAAGATGGAACTGAATATCGAACTCGGAACGTATCAGCATGAAATCCTCGACCTCGCACATAAAGCTACGTTCATCTAACTGAAGCCATCTATAGGATGCAATCTTTACTGCAAAAAGCTTCAAGAACAGTGACGGTAACCCGTGACTCTTCATCGTCAAAGCGAAAGGGCGAGCCCGCAAGGCCCGCCCTTCCTGTAAATCCAACCACTTAAGCCAAACTACTTCGTAGCCAGTGCCTTCACGCCTGCCTGCTCCGCTAGCGTCGCTGCTTTATCCGTTTGCTCCCACGTAAAGGTATCACCCGAACGGCCAAAGTGGCCATACGCAGCGGTCTTTTTGAACACCGGACGGCGCAGGTTGAGGCTCTCGATGATGCCCTTCGGAGTCAGTTGGAAGTTCTTGCGAACCAAGTCGACCAGCACGCTCTCGCCAACCTTGCCCGTGCCAAACGTATCGACGCGAACACTGACCGGGTCAGCCACGCCAATCGCATAAGCAAGCTGCACCTCGCAGCGGTCGGCAAGACCCGAAGCGACGACGTTCTTGGCAATGTAGCGCGCCATATACGCAGCCGAGCGGTCAACCTTCGTCGAATCCTTACCCGAAAACGCGCCGCCACCATGACGGCCCATGCCGCCATAGGTGTCGACAATAATCTTGCGCCCGGTCAGGCCGGAGTCGCCCATCGGCCCGCCGATGACGAAACGCCCAGTCGGGTTGATGTGGTACTTGGTGTCCGCATCCAGCAGCTCCGTCGGAATCACAGCCTGGATCACGTGCTCCTGAATATCAGCGTGGAGCTGCTCATTGGTCAGCGTGCTCTTCGGATCGCGATCGCTGAATTCGGCGTGCTGTGTCGAAATGACCACCGCATCCACCCGCACCGGCTTGTGGTTCGAGTCGTACTCCACCGTCACCTGGCTCTTACCGTCGGGACGAAGGTACGCCATCTTGCCGTTCTTACGAACCTCACTGAGCTTCGCAGCCAGCTTGTGAGCCAGCGAAATCGGGGTCGGCATCAGCTCCGGAGTCTCGTTGGTGGCGTAGCCGAACATCATGCCCTGGTCGCCCGCGCCGCCGGTATCCACGCCCTGCGCAATGTCGGGCGACTGCCGGTTGATCGTCGAAATCACCGCGCAGGTGTTCGAATCGAAACCCTTGATGGCGTCGTCGTAGCCGATCTCCTTCACCGTCTCGCGCACGACCGTCTGGAAGTCCACGTAAGCCTTGGTCGTGATCTCACCCGCAACCACCACCAGCCCCGTGCAGGTCAGCGTCTCGCAGGCCACGCGGCTGTAGGGATCCTGCTCCAGGCAGGCATCAAGAATTGCATCGGAAATCTGGTCGGCGATCTTGTCAGGATGCCCCTCGGTTACAGACTCACTCGTAAACAGAAAACGGTCGCGTATCGCCAATGTAATTCCTCCAGAACTGTCTTCACAGGGTTAGCCGCTCAATCTCACAGCAAGGCATGGCCCGGCCGGTCTGCGACTCCTCTATTTTACCTGCCAAGCATAGCTCCCGGCAAAACCTTGCAGCAACCTGCGCCCAGCAGCCTCCCAACCGCGATATCCAGCATCAAGCTGCAAAACAAAACGGCGCCCGCCGAAGCGGACGCCGCACGAATTACTGCAACGTGTTTAGAAACTGAACTTACCGGCAAACTGCAGAATTCGAGCATCGCGGTAGCCGGTGATTTCACCGAACGTACCCGAGGTCGCAGCGGTGCCGATTGACTGCACGTTAGTGTGGTTGGTCGCGTTGAAGGCTTCGGCGCGGAACTGGAAGGCCAGTCGTTCGTAGATACGGAAGTTGCGGAAGACGCCCAGATTAAAGCTTTGGTAGCCGGGACCAATAATAGTGCCGCGCTTTGCAGTGCCAGGTACGATGCTGGTCGGCGCAGGTGCGGCAAAGGCTCCCGGATAGAACCACAAAGCTGACGCCTGCTCGTAAGCCTTGCTGTGCTTGAGGTTCACCCCGTAACCATAGTTGGGATTGCCAATCTGGTTGGGGCGAAGGCCGGCATTCGTGTTCCCAAGCACGCTAAGACCAGCGTTGTCCGTCTCGACGCCGCCGTTTACCTGGTTGTTGAAGACGCTCGTAACTCCGTTGTAGGTGACCGTCGAACCGCCGCTGGCCGACACCGTGAGTGGCAGGCCCGAGGCGACGGCATAGATACCCGAAAGCTCCCATCCGCCGATCAGGTGACCTGTCAGGCCCTTCTGTTCGCGATACCACGGCAATTCAAATACGCCGTCGATGTTCAGGATGTTGGTGCGATCGACTGCCGCCCGTCCGTAGTCTCCGTTGATGTTATATATGTTCTGGATGACACCGCTGTAGTCAGCCTGAGCGTTGGTCAAGATCGCGCGACCAGGTGTAGTTCGCGTCGATGTAGGTATGGCCTGAGAACCGCTTGGTCGCCTTCACCTGGAGCGAGTTGTAGTTCGAGTTGAAGACAGACCGCATCGCATCGATGGCGAAGTAGCCGAGATACGGCTTGATCTGATTCAAGACGCGATCGCATGTTGAATTCAGAAACGCGGGTATCGCCGTAATACCCGTCGTGCCGCCCGTGCCCGGATAAATGCAGGCATTCGTGTTTGGACTCGCCGTAGGACTGGCGTTCAGTGGCGATACCTGGCCGACCCACGCGCCGGGCATCGGCTGATTGATTTCGAGGATGCCCAGCAGGTGAGTGCCATGATCTCCAAAGTACCCAACGTCCAGCATCAACGTCGGTGAGATCTGTTGTTGAATGTCCAGCGAGTATTGCTGAACATACGGCGTCTGATAGTTGAGCGGCAGACCCTGCAGACGGCCCGGGGTCGAAGACGGCGTCGTCGACGACGCGCCGCCCGTCGGATCGTCCAGCACCGCATTGGTTTGCGAATAAGATGCGACAGCGGGAGGATTGTCGAAGATCGTGGTCTCGTAATAACTGACCTCGGCCTGATCGTAGGACCATCCATAACCTCCGCGGAGCGCTGTCCTACCGTCGCCGAAGAGATCATAAGCAAAGCCCAGGCGCGGAGCGAAGTTATACTTTTGCGCCGCACCGACCTTGTTGCCATAAGGCGACGCCTGGTTATTATTGGCGGCGCTTGCGATTCCCGAAGATCATGCCATTGATATAGTTCGGGCCTACGTAAGTCCGCCGCGCCATTTGGCGTCGTGGGCAGACCTACATTGCTTCCAGACTGGCTGCAAGGAGCGGTGAAGCAGATCAAGCCGGTACTGGCGATCGTCGGAGCCCCGGACGCAGAATACTTCGCAGGATCGAAGTTGCTCAAATTGCCATTGGCATCCCATGGCTGGCCAAAGTAGCTGTAGCGAACGCCGAAGTTCAGAGTCAGACGTGGCCTGGCCTTCCAGTTGTCTTGCAGGAATGCTTCATACAGATTCGACTGGACATTAACCTGAACGTTCTTCGACGCTTGGCTGAAGCCGTTGTTTGCGTTGCCGGTAAGAAAGTTGGCGAAGGCCTGAGCTTCGTTCACTCCGTTTCCCGAGTCCTGCGGTTGATTGACCACGCCGGAATAAGCCGAGTCGTTGATAAAGCCGAATGAACCCTGGTTACCACCACCCGAGTTATTCTCCTGCTTCTGATAGTGGCTGTAAGAGAAGCCAGCGATGAATGTTTGGGTATGAAACGTCTTCGTAATGTCGCCGAAGGGCTGCTGGTTGACGCCGTGATCCACGTAAACAACGCCGCCGCCGAGCGTCGTCATATTACTGACGCTGATCGTCGGAACGACTCCAGATGTGTTGGTGTAAGGCGTCGGAACTTTGATATCCGGTGATTGCGACTGCGAGTAGTGCTCCTTGTGGAGTCGTCAGGATCGAGCCATTCGAGTAGGCATAGCCGATGTTCATCAGCAGGGTCGGATTGAAGACGTAGGTTACATGTCCCATTTGCTGCGTTCCAGGAGCCGTCGAGACCGTCGCTGAAAGACCGGGAATCGGCGATGCAATGAAGACACCGGAACCGCTGAACGACGGGAACGTGTCGTGCATATATCGATAGAACATGCTCAACCTCTGGCCGAACTGCTGGTCGATACGAACGACAGTGTTGTCATTGTTGAACCTGTTGTTGATCGTCGATGTGAGAGTGTGAGGATCCAGATTATTGGCCAGGTCAAAGGCACTTTGGGGCGCTGGAATGACGCTGTAGATGTCTTTGAGATACGCTTGCGCGGTCGGCGAAATATTCGTAACCTTTGTGCCTTGCGCGGTACAGGTAGACGACTGGCTTGAGGCGGTGTACGTGAACGCGGTACAGACATTAATGGGCTGTGTCGTCCAGGTGCCTCCGTTCTTGAATCCGGAGTTACTGAAATCGCCACCGCGCTCCGCCGTGGTCGGCACGATCGCCGTACCGGTGGTATAGGTGACTTCGCGGAGCCACTCTTCAGAGACGAAGAAGAACGTCTTGTTGCGGCCGTCATAGATCTTTGGGATGTAGACCGGACCCCCAAAGGAGAAGCCGAAGTCGTTGTAACGATACTTCGGGATACGTCGTGATGGAGAGAGTTATTCAGGAAGCCGTTGGCGTCAAAATAATCGTTACGAAGATACTCGTACGCGCTGCCGTGAATGGAATTCGTGCCGGATTTCGTGACAACGTCGATCTGTCCCGAAGCGTTGCGTCCAAACTGTGCGCTGTACTGGCCACGCAGCGTCTTGAACTCCGCAATCGCATCCGGGCTGGGATAGGTATAAAGAGTCAGGTTTGCCCCGCGGTCAAGGTTGTCGGCGCCGTCGATCGTCCAATTGTTCGAAGTCGTGCGACCGCCGTTAATCGAGAATGCCACCGTGCTGGAGCCGCCGGTCGGACTGTTCGGCCCACGGTTCAATTGATCGCTCGCGCCTCCGAAAGCAACGC
The DNA here is from genome assembly GCA_963744125.1 of uncultured Acidobacteriaceae bacterium. Lineage (GTDB taxonomy): Bacteria > Acidobacteriota > Terriglobia > Terriglobales > Acidobacteriaceae > Edaphobacter. Next base: position 1,395,768 of record CAVUSG010000001.1, read on the forward strand.
CCGGCTGCAGGTTGATCAGGCTCTCGTAGTTGCGCGTAATCATTACAAGCTGGTTTATCTGATCGCCATTGATCAGGCCGGCTGCGGTCGCGTCTTCCAGGTTCACCCGAGCTTCGTCCGCGGTTATCGTCACAACCTCGCTCGCACCGCCCGCTGAAAGCGCCCGATTAACCGTAAGGTTGTCACTCACATGCAGCACAACACCGGTCACGTTCACCGTCTTGAACCCTCCGTCCACGATGTGCACCGTATAGGTGCCAAGGGGAAGAGATGTTGCCGTGTAGAAACCCGCCGAGTTCGTCGTCAGCGTGCGGATTGTGGCTCCGCGATCAGTATTGATCAGCTCAACCGTCGCACCCTTAATAGCGGCGCCGCTCGAATCGGTAATCGTGCCGCTGATGCTACCTTCCTCTTGCGCCCAGGCTCCCACGCAACCAATGCTGGCAAACACTGCCAGTACTGCGACCCATGCCGCACAGCACAGAAAACGCTTAATCATGTTCATTTCTCCAGCCTCCTGAAATTTTCCGCGATAACTTATTTAGTTCATTTGCCGGACTCCGTCGGCTACCTTCTCTACCCGCGCAATTCACGATGCCGCATTGTCTAGGCTTAATCAGGATCGGCGACTGCACTCTGAAACCCCGTTGTTTCAATGCATACAGTGGACCAAGAATGGTTTATCTGGTTCAAATGGTACAAATGTTCCGCAGGGTGATGTAACGTTAATCCGACGTTGCACGGGTGTCAAGAGGATTTTCGGTGGTGCGGCGACCGCAGCGCGCCTGACCTGAGGGAGGTGAAAAGTTTGATCGACGCCGTCGAATCCAGCAACGAACGGAATCATATGCCGACCCGCAAGGACAATAAGCATACAGCTCATGAACCTCAGTCGCCACACCTGCTCGATCGGCTAAGCGAAAGGCATCAGAGCATCATCCGGCCCGTCCTCGAAAACCCGCGAGAGTTTGTTCTATTGAATGTGCGGGATATGGGACGCAGGCTCGCAACTGCACCCACCACCATCGTCCGCGTTGTCCGGGCTCTCGGCTTTGAAAGTTATAAGGATTTTCAGCATTACCTTCACGATCTGTCAGTCACCAGTGCGACCATTCTCGACAGCATGCAGTCTGCCGGACACACCGCTGAGCCGCCTAAGTTCCTTCGAGATTCAAGAAAGCAAATCCAGCAGAACTTCGGATTCATTCAGAACCATATAGATCTGCAGCAAGTGCTGAGGATCGCGACCCGAATCCATAAAGCGAACCGGATACTTCTCCTGGGTGGAGACATGGCGTCTTCGCTCGTTAACTACATGGACTACCACCTGACCATCGCCGGCCTGCCCGTACTGGCGGCGGTAGCTCCTGGACGCGCAACTCACCTCGCTCGCTCGATGGAAAAGAGCGATATCGTAATCGGCATCAGCTTCCGCCGCGGCCTGCGTATGACTATCGAAGGGATTGAGAGGGCTAAGATGAATGGCGCCTACTGCGTGGGCATCACGGACTCCATGCTCTCTCCATTGGCCCGCTTCTCCGATGAGCTCCTCATCGTGCCTATCAACAGCCTCTCGTTCGCGGCAAGCTATGTCGCTCCTCTCGCCTTGATTGATCTCATCACCGCCGCCGTCGGCAGCTTGCGGCGCAAACAAGTGGTAAATCGCCTTAAAGGAAGCCGACCAGGAGCAGAAACACGGCTACCGGTGGTATCAGACGGAGTCGTAGCAGCATCCTGAGAAAGTGATCGCAACTCAGCACTCAAAAGAGTCAGAGGCCGCTAAAACAATCGACCGTGCACCGCATACTCCCAGACGCCCCAACCGAATATTGCCAGTAGCGTAAACATCCCCGCGACTCCCAGCCACCGTCTACCCGTCTCCGGCCTGGTCTTCACCCTCGTTCTGCGAACATTCTCCGCAAACTCTGCCCACGCCGCCGCGCTCGAAGTCTCCTCGCTGATGCTCCCGAGGCTGGCCTCAAACCGCTCCACCCAGTGCATCTCGTCGAGCCCAAGCACCGCAAGATAGCTACGCAGAATCCCCTTGCGAAACACTCCGCCAGGCAATTCGCTGTACTCTCCCGCCTCCAGCGCCTGCACATAACGCAGTGAGACCTTGGTCACGGCACATATGGTCTCAATCGAGACATTGCGCTGTTCGCGCTCCCACCGCAACTCGTCGCAGAATCGCTGCATTCACTCCGCTCTGCCATCGTAACGTGCTCTTCGCACGCCTCTTCTCGGGCTTTCCGCTTCCGATACCCGATTGGTCAGAGACTATCCCCGCGTCCTCATCAAGTCAAAAAAAATGCCGCAGGGCGGCACCATAATGTCAACGCCGAACCCGCCCTGCTACTGCACAATTCGATGCTATAGCCTCCTCGCATCCGCTGTCCACGGACCCTCCCCAGGCTCTCCGGCCGCGCAATCTCGCCCGGCGATGCGTCTCATGTGCCATATCCGGCATGCACTCCCAAACCGCTGCTTTATACTTTGAGTTATTCAGGTGCCCGCTTCCAGCATGTCTTCCACCGCATTGCCAAGGTCTGCCTCGCTGACCCGCATCCCCAGTCTCGACGGCCTTCGCGCGCTCTCCATCTTTCTCGTCATGGCGCTGCACACCATACAGCGTTACAGCGTCTCCCATCACGTCTCGCTGGTCTGGTATGCCATCTTCAACGGCGAAACCGGCGTCTTCATCTTCTTTGAAATCAGCGGCTTTCTCATCACCAGTCTGCTCCTGCAGGAGCACGAAAAACGTGGCTCCATCAGTCTGCGCGGATTTTATCTTCGCCGCGCCTTTCGTATCCTTCCCCCGCTCTATCTCTATATAGGTGTCATCGTCCTGCTCGGTCTCGCCGGACGTATCCTTCTCACCCGCATCGATATCGTCAGCGCCTTATTCTTCTTTCATAACATCAAGGCCAGCGACGTCATGTGGTCGCTCGAGCACCTTTGGTCTATCAGTGCGGAGGAGCAGTTCTACCTCGTCTGGCCCTTCATCCTCGTCTACTGTCTCCGCCGCCCCGGTCACGCTGGCCGCGTCGCCGCCTCCGTCATTCCGTGCATGCATTATCCTGATCTCGCCTGCCCTCAGGGTGTTGCTGTCACGCTCGGCAAACCCGGCAGATCCACCACCTTGCCATCAGCTTCTTCAAATTCGACTTCATCATGTTCGGCTGCCTGGTCGCGCTCCTCCAGCACACCTCACGCTTCGAGCGCATCTACCAGTTTGCGGTCCGGCGATGGTGGCTCGCTCCCACGGTCATCGCCATCTGCAGCGCATTGACCGCCCGTTACGCGAACTACTTCGAACTCCCCATCGGCTACACCATCAACGCCGCCGCCATCGCTGTCTTCCTGCTCTGGTGCACACGAAATCCATCCTCCGCCACTGGGCCGCATTCTCAACTGGAAACCGATAGTGCAGATCGGCGTGCTCTCTTACAGCATCTACATCTGGCAAACCCTCTTTCTCCATCCCAACAACCCGCAGGTCTTCGCCCCCCTGGGCCGGTTCGGTATCTGTATCAGCACTTTTCCCGGAAACTGGCCTGCCATCCTGATCGCCGCCGGGTCTCTCCTACTACGTCATCGAACAGCCTGCCCTCCGAGCTCGCGTTCGCATTATTCGGAGCTTCCATCTATACGCCGACCGGCGCCGCAATCGCAGTAGCCGTGTGCATATCGGCTAATTATCAAACTGGATAGACTACTAGTGAAACACTCGGAAAGCGGAAGGATATTAATGGGCGACTCAAGAGGGTTCGCGTCCTCTAAAGTTACAAAGCTGACGAAGCACGACTGGATTATCTCGGTGCTGCTAGCGTTAGCGACGATGTATTTTGTTTGGACGCACATCCATCATCCGATCCTTCCGATGGAAGATGCGTCGATGCTGTTGCGCTATTCGCAGAACTTTGCACGTGGCCATGGGATTGTGTGGAATGTGGGCGAGCATCCGGTCGAGGGGGCCACGGACTTTCTGTACATGCTGGCGATCGGGGTGGTGAGCCGGCTGACAGGAGCGGGGGTAAAGGCGGTGGCGACGGGGCTGCTGCTGCTCTCTCATGCCGTAAGCGTGGCGGTGCTGTATGCGGCGCTGCGGAAGCTCTACCGCGCTCCGAGGCTATTGGCGGCGGGGTTTGCTGCGTTGCTGGGGGCGGGAGTGGGGTACCACTATGTGGATACGGCGTTCAGCGCGCCGTTCTATGGGCTGTTCGCGCTGTTGACGTGGTGCGTGGGGGTGGTTTGTGTTCAGCAAGGGGTGACATGGCGGCGTGCGATCTGGTTTGGCGCGCTGGGCTTTGTGACGGGGTTGATCCGTCCGGATGGCGTGATACTGGCGATTTTGATCTTGTGTTCGGTGCTGTACGGCGTAAGAAGCAGGTGGCTTGAGCGCAGCAACTGGGGCGAGCATAGCGATTGGATAGAGTGGCGCAGGCTGATTGTGAGTTTTGGCTTGATCTTTGCGGTGTGCGGCGGAGCCTACTTCGGGTGGCGTCTGCACTATTTCGGTTATCCGCTTCCGAATCCTTACTACGTCAAGAATTTGAGCGGACTCCAGTTTGGGGTACTGAAGCTATCGGCCCGGGGATTGATGTCGATACTGCTGCCGGTGCTGCCGCTGGCGGCGCTGGGACTGAGGAGCCGCGCAGCGTTTAAGCTGCTGGCGATGTGGCTGATTACGGTGGTGCCATTTACGGCGGTGTGGATGTTGATCTCGTCCGACAATAACCACTTCTCGCGCTTCCAGTATGTGATGGTGCCGCTTTCGATGCTGGCGATCGGCGGGATGACGGCGGAGTGGTGGCGTGATCAGGAGGGCGGAGGAAAGATATCCCTGGATGCCACGTGGACTACGGGGCTAAGGATTCCGCTGGGGGCGGTGCTCCTGGGGCTGTTTGTGTGCGGGATCTACTACAACCTGCACCTCTATACGATGCCGTTCTCGAACCGGGGAGCGCAGGACCTGGCGGCGCGGCTGAAGCCGTATGCGGCGAAGAACTACACCATGGTGGTGACGGAAGCGGGCGATCTGCCGTTCTATTCGGAGTGGAGAGCGATAGATGCTTTCGGGCTGAATGATGCCTATGTCGCCCACCACAATAAACTGCTGACCGACGAATATCTGGATACCTATCGTCCGGAGATCATCCTGTATCGTGCGCGAGGAATTTACGGGAGCGTGGACGAGTATCGGGCGCAACTAGGCCAGGGTGACGTTCGCACTACTGACTTTCTAACCAAGAATGACATGTTGCTCGATCGCTATGCCAGGCAACGCGGTTATGTATTGGCAGCGATATGGGGGGCGGAACTCTGCGATGTAGATGTGTATTGGGTGCGGTCCGATTTTGCGGATCGCGATGTCATCATTTCCGCGATCCGGGATCACCCGTATTACACGCAGGACACAGGGCAACTGGCTTACGATTTCAGAGCAGCATCAGCACCGACAGCGCCGTGCCGAGTCTACTAGAGAGAGACCGCTCGATTGAGGGAAATTCTGGTTCCTGCATGGACGGTATCAAGGGAAGAGCCGCAGGGGAGCAAGCACGAAAATGTGCGTAGTGGTCATATATCTCGTAGAAGCTGAACGCCCAGCCATGTCTACGGAACAGATCCTCCATCAAGGACCCCTCGCTTTCATAGTCATGTAATTCGCCCAGGATATATACGGCCCTGTGCTCGTAAGGGACAAAGGCATTAAGGGCTTCAAGTTCCATCCCCTCAATATCGAGTTTTACGAGAACACGATTCGCATCCGATGAGCCGATAACATCCCGAATGCCAAGTACCGGCATATCGATGACCCGTGTAAATGGCATTTGAGGATCGAAGCTGCTCCGAATCGCTTCACGGCAATAAAACGGAATCGATCTACGAGCGCCCCCCACGCAGGCCGGCATAATCTCGGCATGGATACCGTTCATCGCAAAGTGGCTTTGCATCAGCTCAATATTTTGAGGGAGCGGCTCCACAACAACGAAATTTACATCCGTCTTCCCGGACGAAGACGCTGCGGCGGACATTCGCATCGTGAAAAGGCCCATATTGCCCCCGCAATCAATCACAAGATCAGGCGAGAAACGCACGTCGACGGCGTAAGAGTCGCTTACGCAAAGCTCCCACATAGCCTGTACGTCGCTCATCAGCTCAGACATACGTAGGTTCGCGTTCAGGTCACGTTCATAACAGCGATACTTGAATGACACTTGGCCATCGCGAATGAACGGTCGCAGGAGCGTACGCCAAATGGCGTTGTGCTGTGGACGTGAGTGAATGGCCGATGCAAGTAGCAGCTTATAACTGCTAAGAGGGGAGCAATGTCTAAGAATATTCTTCGCATTACGGAAACCCACGGTCTCACCTCCAACTAAAGGAAAGCGGTTTCTCGCTGATGATCCGCTGCAGCGATCCAGAAACTCGACAGGTCAAAACAAGTTTACATGCGTAGAAGTTAAACCAAACTGGATGCAGCTACACTAATCTCTGATGCGTCTGCCCCTCCTAGAACGGATTCCACTCCAATTTGTTGGCTGGTCGCTCAATCCTCATCTCTACTCCCATACCGACCAGTTCAATGTCTGGAAGCTCGCACCATCCCCCACCCAACCCGCCCATTAGCTCCCCAACAGGTCTTCGGCACCCGCCTCCCATACACTGTTAACAGCATGAACAAACTCGTACTCGGCAACCTCGTCCATCGCCCTCTCCGTTCTCTCATCAGTGTCTTCGCCGTTGCGATCGAGGTCATCATGATCCTCTCCATCGCAGCCATCATGCTCGGCATACTCAACGGTGTCAGCAAGAATCAGAGCGGTATCGGCGCCGACATGATCACCCATCCCGGAGCCGCCTCCAATCTCATCGGCATGTCCGGCGCCTCAGCCTCCGTCAAAGTCGCTGGCGTCATCGCCGCCCTGCCTCACGTCGAGGTCGCCGCCCCCCTCTACATCAAGCTCACCGCCAGTAGCTCGCTGGAAAACATCTACGGCATCGACTACGACAGCTTCAATGCCCTGAAGCCCTTCGTCTTCGTCTCCGGCGGCCCTTTCACCGGCCCCAACGACCTCATCATCGACGACGTCCAGGCCCAGAAGGGATTCAAGGTCGGCGACACCATGCAGGTCCTCAACCATCCCTTCCGCATCAGCGGCATCGTCGAGCACGGCCGCGGCGGCCGCAAGTTCATCCCCATCACCACCATGGGACAGATCGACGGCAACGAAGGTAAGGCCAGCGGCTTCTACATCCGCACCGAGGATCCGCCCAAATTTCAGGAAGAGGTGCGCAACGAGATCCACGCCACTCCCGGCATGAGCGAGTACGACGTCCAGACCCTCGAAGAGCTCCTCTCCACTCTTACCCCCGACAGGATGCCCGGCTTCAACATCGGCCTTCGCACCGTCATCACCATCGCCGTCGTCATCGGCTTCATGGTCATCTTCCAGTCCATGTACACCGCCGTTATGGAGCGTACTCGCGAGATCGGCATCCTCAAATCCATGGGTGCCTCGCGCCTTTACATTATCGGCATCGTCCTCCGCGAGACGGGCCTGCTCACCATCGTCGGCATCGTCCTTGGCATCGCAGGCACCTACGCCCTGCGCGCCGCCCTCCACGCTAAATTCCCGACACAAGCCTTCAGCGTCACCCCCGGCTGGGTCGCCTCCGGAGCAGCCATAGCCTTCATAGGAGCCATCCTCGGAGCCGTCTACCCCGCCATCAAGGCCGCCCGCAAAGACCCCATCGACGCCCTGTCCTACGAATAAACGCGCGAAAAGCGCTTGGGTGCCCCATCCTTCGCCGCATTTGGGGCCTTTGCTTCTGAGATAGGTCTAGGCTCTAGCCTGGACAACAAAGGCCCTCAACGAAAAGCGCTTTAGCCCCCGGATATGTCTTCTGATCTCGATCGACCTCCGGAAGAAACCTGAGCCACCCTCCCTACAACTTCCGTGGTACATCCCATCCGCACCGAAACCCTTAGCCTCCTCTAATCAATACTTTTGAGGGGGTAACCCTTTGCACTTCTTCTGCCTTGTTTCCTCACTGTCCGCCGAACCCGCGTCCATCCTCTACATCCTCACCGGAGCAGCCGGTTTCGCGTACGCAAAAATCCACAAATCAACCCGTTCCTCAGACGCATCGTCAACCCCCATGCTCTTTTGTCGCCGCGATTCGCACGCCAGACTAAAATCCCTGCGCCTGCTCCGACACCACGACGACTAAAAGATCTGGAAGTTCACCTCAATATTCAAAGTCACCGGCACCGCAACACCGTCCCGGGTCGCCGGCTCAAACTTGTAGTGCGCCACCGCCTCCAACGCAGCTTCGTCCAGCCCGGCTCCCGCAGCGCGCACGATCTTTACATCTGAGGTCGTACCATCCTTGCCCACCGTGAGACTTACCAGCGAAGCACCGCTGAGCTTCAACTCGCGCGCGACCACTGTGAACTGAGGATCGATCTGATACGTCACCCGCGGTGGCTTCACTCCGCCTCCAACTCTCCTCACGGTCTCCGTCCCGGTGCGCGTCGCCACCGACGCGCACTCTTGAACAGCCTTGAACGCGTTCTCAGCCACCACCGGCACAAAATAGCTCTGCGCATAGCAATGCCATGACCCAGGAACCGAACCTCCGAACTCCTCAAGCCCCTCCGTGAACACCGCCTTCAGGCCATCGTCAAAACTCCCCGCCGCATCCGGCTGGATCGTGATCCTCATCTTATCCAGAGGCTCCCCGGAGGCCTTTCCACCACGAGCCGATCGGATCGTCCGCCGCTCCAACCCCTCCTTGGGATTGCTCTTCGCCACCAATGCCACGCGATAACCAGTAAGCACCAGCGATTTACCATGCACCTTGGCATCCATCACATCGACGCCACTCAACGTCACCGACCCGGCCGTAGCCTTACCCTGCGGCCGTCCAGCCGCGTCGAAGCTCAACTGGTCCTGCTCCCACAAGCCACGCAGATACAACGGCTTACCCACCAAGTCCGACCCCGGATGCGGCCCCGCCGCAACCGCCACATCTACCCACCCCAGCCCCGCCACCAACAGGCAAGCCCACCCTGCCACGCTCAAACATCTCCTCAACGAACCCACGTGCATAGGATCACAATCTCCTAGTGCCGAAGATTATCAGAGACTTACCCGATATCCCATCAGCCCAGCCCCGCAATTCAATCGTTGACTCCCGCCCACCCTTCCGCTATTCTTAAATCTCGCGCAGTCCCGCGTCTGTGCGTCTGTGTGCAGCAGCTACAGACGACGCAGCTCGACAGGACACCGTGGTGGATCCAGGCAGTGCAGCTCCAGTAGCCGCCCTCCAAGCACCCACTTCTTCAGGCCACCTCCCAGGGCTTTGTGCGAAACCCAAGCGGCCCCGCCTTCTTGCGTTCGAGAGTTTCTTCTCGTCCCAGAAAGCACCCGCCCGGAAAACTTTTACAAACATCCAGATGGCGCATTACTACCACCTGCATGTGCACTGGCTTCAACCAGCAACAAGCAACAAACAACCATCAACTTGTACTTAACCTAATTCTTCAGAAGCACGCCGACCAATGAAGACGGCAGAAGCAGGGAGTAAAACCAGTGAATAACAGCACCACCATCCCGAGCGGAAAAGACATCAAGCGCAAGTGGTTTGTCATCGACGCCTCCGGCAAGACCCTCGGACGCCTCTCCACCACCGCCGCCTCGATCCTCGCCGGCAAGACCAGCCCCCTCTACACTCCTTACATTGATATGGGCGACCACGTCGTCATCATCAACGCCGAGAAGATCGTCCTCACCGGCCTCAAGGCAGACTCGAAGCTCTATCGCCGCTACACCGGATTCCCCGGCGGCCTCCGCGAAGAGTCCTTCATCAAGCTCCTCGCCCGCCGTCCCGAAGCCATCGTCGAGCAGGCCGTCAAGGGCATGCTCCCCAAGTCCAAGCTCGGACGCCAGATGGCCACCAAGCTCAAGGTCTACAAGGGTAGCCAGCACCCGCACCTCGCCCAGCAGCCCCAGCCGTTAGACTTCCACGCCAACAACGCACCAAAAGCCGCAAAGGCCTAAGTTTTTGGATAGGTCCGGGCTTTTAGCCCGGACATTTTGAAATCGAAATTAAACGGGGCTGGTAGCCCAGGGCTTTAGCCTTGGGTCTCCCCGGAACAAAAGTTCAAGGAGCACCATGGCAGATTTAGTTCAATACTACGGAACCGGCCGGCGCAAGTCCTCCATCGCCCGCGTCTTCCTCCGTCCCGGCAGCGGCAAGTTCACCGTCAACAAGAAAGAGTTTGACGTCTACTTCGTCACCGCCCAGCAGCGCGCAGCAGCCAAGCGGTCCCTCGGCATCGCCGACATCGGCGAGACCTTCGACGTCATCACCACCGTAAAGGGTGGCGGTGTCATGGGTCAGGCCGACGCCGTCAAGCTCGGCATCGCACGCGCCCTCATGATCTTCAACCCCGAGCTACGCAAGGCCCTCAAGGCCGAAGGCCTCGTAACCCGCGACTCCCGCGGCAAGGAACGCAAGAAGTACGGCCAGAAGGGCGCTCGCGCTCGCTTCCAGTTCTCGAAGCGCTAAACGCGCTCAGTTGGAGGTTGCTGGTTGTTGGTTGTTCGTCTTCAACCAGCAACTAGCAACCGACAACCAGCAACTGCATCACTCGCATCACCCTCGGGCTGAACCTCACCCGAGGTCAGGAGTCAAATCTCCCTTACGAGGGATCAATCCAGGCACTGGCGTTCACACCCAGCCGCCTTCACCAAGGAGCCTCAATGGCAAATATCACTATGAAAGAACTGCTCGAAGCAGGCGTTCACTTCGGGCATCAGACCAAGCGCTGGAACCCCAAGATGAAGGAGTACATCTTCGGAGAGCGCAACGGCATTTACATCATCGACCTCCAGAAGACCCTCAAGCTCTTCAAGGAAGCCTCCAAGTTCGTCACCGACCTCACCTCCACCGGTAAGCTCGTCCTCTTCGTCGGCACCAAGCGCCAGGCGCAGGATGCCATCGCCGAAGAAGCCACCCGCGCCGGCATGCCCTACATCAACAGCCGCTGGCTCGGCGGTCTGCTCACCAACTGGGTCACCGTGCAGAAGTCCGTCAAGCGCCTCCAGGAGCTGGACGACATGTCCACCGACGGACGCTACGAGCTCCTCACCAAGAAGGAAGTCATCAAACTCGAGCGCGAGCGCAAGCACCTCTCGACCAATCTCTCCGGTATCAAGAGCATGAAGCGCCTCCCCGACGCCATCTTCGTCGTTGACTCCAACAACGAAGCCATCGCCGTCGCTGAGGCCCGCAAGCTCGGCATCCCGGTCGTCGCCGTCGTCGACACTAACTGCGACCCCACCGTCGTCGACTACGTCATCCCCGGCAACGACGACGCCCTCCGCGCCATCCGCCTCTTCACCACGAAGATCGCTGACTCGGCCTACGAAGGCGTCCAGATGGTCTCCGAGCGTGCCTTCGCCACCGAAGCCGCCGACATCCAGCCCCTCGAAGTCTCCCCCGAGCACATCGGCGAAGACGGCGAGCTGGCCCTCGATGCCGCAACCTCCGAAGTCCAGGAGTCCTCTCCTGTCGCCGCGGACGCCGTCGAAGAAGAAGAGACCGTCGACCTCGAAGCCGTCCTCGGAGGCAACATCCGCAAGGCCCCGGCTGCCTCCTCGGAGCCAGAGTCCGACGTCGAGCCAATCTCCGCACACGCCGGAGCGTAGCTCTCACCAAACCTCGTTGCGATGATCGAACCGCAACCGGAAGGGCACGGCTTTAGCCGTGCCGTAACCGTACTTCTTTATATTTGTGGCGCGGGCTTCAGCCCGCGCCACTCTCTACAGTCGCAATCAACCTGCGCCTGCCGAACGCACCATAAGGAAAAATCATGTCTACCGATACCGCCGTAAAGATCGACGCCAAACTCGTAAAAGAACTCCGCGAAAAGTCCGGAGCCCCCATGGGCGACTGCCTCAAGGCCCTCCAGGAGACCAAGGGCGACATGGAGAACGCATTCGTCGCTCTCCGCAAGCGTGGCATGGCATCCGCCGCCAAGAAAGCCTCCCGCACCACCAACGAGGGAGCCGTCGGAACATACATCCACGCCGGCGGAAAGATCGGCGTCCTCGTCGAGCTCAACTGCGAGTCCGACTTCGTCGCCCGCACCCCTGAGTTCCAGGAGCTGCTCCGCGACATCGCCATGCACATCGCCGCCACCGACCCACGCTACGTCCGCAAAGAGGACGTAACAGAAGAAGACCTCGCCCGCGAGAAGGACGTCTACCGCGCCCAGACCGCCGCCACCGGCAAGCCAGCCAACATCATCGAAAAGATGCTGGAAGGCAAGCTCAGCAAGTTCTACGAAGAAGTCTGTCTCCTCGAGCAGCCCTTCATCAAGGAACAGACCCAGACCATCGCCCAGATCATCGCCACCAAAGTCGGCAAGCTAGGCGAAAACATCAGCGTCCGCCGCTTCGCCCGCTTCAAAGTAGGCGCCGCGGACTGGACCGTAGCACAAACCGCCCAAACCGCCTCCGAAGAGCCACAGGCGTAACTTATACTCTTGATCTAAATTCAAAGGGCCTGCCGAACAATCTTCGGCAGGCCCTTGTTTTTGCTCCTGAGATAGGTCTGGGCTTTAGCCCGGACACCTCGGCATCTCACAAAGCCGGGCTTCAGCCCCCGGGATATGTTCTCTTATCCCTCTAGATGTTCTCGAAGACTGCCCCTGAAGATCTGATGGTCTTCGCGTTACTGCCTGTCGTAAACCTTTGTCGCCTTCGCGGTTGGATGATCAGGTGCCCAATACTGTTCAATTAAACTCTGACCATCTGGGCTCATGATGAGCACGCCTTGGTTCACAGTTACTCCATCTCGTTTCTTCGTCGTGAGCAGCTTCAACGAGCTCTCCGGCTTTGCCGAAAGAGTAAAGCGTGCTCCGGCGACCCCAGTCTGTGTGGGTGCATCGGTGCCATCCAGATTGATGTCCGTGTATTGCTTGGCTCCCGGGAAAGCGATACGCAAAATGGAACCGGTCAAAGTCGTCACCATAATCTCGGGTTTCGTATCCGATGAACTTATAGCTTTCCACGCCCCCGCGAAACCGGTGGTTCCCGAGACGCGAGCGTAAACGGTCTTCGTCGTCTCTTTGAAACCATCAGGGCGAATCTTGATTGAAGTTGCTGTCTGGGTCCTTCCATCGGCAGAAAGCTCCCGATGTATCGTGCCGCTTGGTTTGCCGTCAACTTTGAACGCAGCATCTAGCACTTTGTCAGTCGCTTTGAGACAGGCGATAAGGTTTTGTCCAACGATTGGATAGTACTTGCTGTCACAAAAAAAATTGTAGTTATAACTTCCTGAGATCATTTGATATTCGCCCTGCGGGGTGATTGTCAGCGAAAAGCTTGGGCCAGTATGGGTCTTCGCTGCGTTCAGCTTCCATGTGCCGTTCCAGGCGTTGGACTGCGGAAAGCAGGGAGTTGCTACAGCAGCAATCATCAAAACCCAAGTGCAACCGAACGATCGTACTTTCATGCCTTCCTGACGTCCTCCCGCAGTACATATTAACGATTGACTGCTGTCCAATAGTAAAGCCGGAAATGATGGAAGGCTGGCTCACCCGCGCCAACGCAGTTTTGCGCAGCCACAAGCGCCTCCCCGAGGTGCTCGCAGCCCACGGCAACACCATCCGCATCCTGCACACGCTCACTCCCTTGGGAGTAGCCATGGAGCCAACGAGTTCGATCCCTATAAGGATTGAATTCAACAACTAGCAAAAAAGGCCCGGGAATCTAGCCCGGGTCTTTTATTGCGAGAAATCCCCTGATAGCAGGCAACCCGTGCTAATTGCACACCAAACAACCGTTTTACCGATTACCTCCACTAACTAAGGATGAATAGTCTTCGCGCAACTTCTACTCTCCTATCTTCCGTTGCACTCGCGTTAGTCATGTTGCCATCGCTCTGCTCCGCGCAGACCGCCGGGCAGGACCTGAAAAACGCGGGAACCGACACCAAGAACGCAGCAAAAAGTACTGGTCACGCGGTGAAGAAGGGAACAGTCACCGCTGCCGACAAAACAAAAGAAGGCGGCACTGTCGCGACCGACAAGACCAAAGAGACTTCGGTAAAGACCTACGACCGCACGAAAGAAGGAACGCAGAAGGTAGTCAAACCCGACGCGCACGCGACTACCAAGGCAAAGGACCGCACAACCGAGACCAATATGCAGGCTAAAGACAACGCCAAGCGCGCCACGCAAAAAGCACAAGACACTAAGCCTCAGTAGAAGGCGGTGAGTGCGACAAGTTAGTTCCATCGAATCGAGCCAACCAACTCGACCCCTGTAGACCAACAGCCTGGACAAAAAGTCCGGGCTCTTCTGCTTGATCAGAATCCTTACTTTGGCGCACGTAGCTCTTACAAACGAACCAAACCCCAACCCACCCGCATCTACTCCCCAATAGCAAAAGCACTACAGGGAGACCACATGAACATAGCCCTCTACGGAGCCACCGGAAAATCCGGCCAGGTCATTCTCGCCGAACTCCTGGCCCGCGGCCACAAAGTCACCGCCATCACCCGTGACCCCAAGAAGCTAACTCCGCAACCCAACCTCACCATCAAGCAGGGAACCGTCGACTCCGCCGCCGAGATCGCCGCCGCCATCCCAGGCTTCGACGCCGTAGTCAGCGCCTACGGCCCCGGCCTCACCCCCAAAGGTGTCCGCGACCTCATCCCCGTCACCCAGCACTTCATCGACGCGGTCAAACAAACTGGCGCCCATCGCTTCCTCTACGTCGGAGGAGCCGGCAACCTCTTCGTCGCCCCCGGCGTCACCCTCGAAGACAGCGGCCATCTCCCCGCGGAATGGCTCCCCATCGCCCAAGCCCACACCGACGCCCTCAACCTCATCAAAAAATCCGACATCAACTGGACCGCCTTCGACCCCGCAGCCTTCTTCGAGCCCGGCCCCCGCACCGGCAAATTCCGCCTCGACCTCGACAACCTCGTAACTGACGCCCAGGGCAACAGCAAAATCTCCTTCGCCGACTACGCCATCGCCCTCGTCGACGAGCTCGAACACCCAAAGCACGAACGCGCCCGCTTCACCATCGGTTATTAACCCAATCGCAGCACTCCCGCAAAGTCTCACACCTCGCAACAAGGCATAATGGAGCCTCGCCGATTTTTCGTCGAACGCCGATCTTCAGCGTCCCGCGCGAGTACGGATGAAGTTCACGCACCACTCCCCAAATCAAAATAATCAGGAGAAACAATGCCGACACCAACCGTAGTTCTAGTTCACGGCGCATGGGCCAACGGATCCAGCTGGTCCAAAGTCATCCCCTTGCTGCTCGCGAAGGGCCTCAACGTCGCGGCCGTCCACAACCCGCTCTCCTCCCCCACCGACGACGTAGCCTCCACCACCCGCCTCGTCAACGCGCAGGACGGCAACGTCCTCCTCGTCGGCCACTCCTACGGCGGCTACGTCATCACCGAAGTCGGCAACAACCCCAAGGTCGTCGGCATGGTCTACGTCGCCGCATTCGGCCCCGACACTGGCGAGACCCTCACCACCACCGCCGCCGCCTTCGCCCCCACCCCCGTCATCTCCGAACTCCACCCCATCGCCGACAACTTCCTCCTCCTCACCCCCAAGGGCATCACGGAAGATTTCGCCCAGGACCTCACCGATGCCGAGAAAGCGATCCTCACCGTCGACCAGGCAGCCACCTCCGCCTCCATCTTCGGCACCCCCATCACCAACGCCGCCTGGCACAGCAAGCCAAGCTGGTACTCCGTCTCCGCCAACGACCGCACCATCAACCCCGACTACGAGCGCTTCGCCGCCAGGCGAATGAACGCCACCACCATCGAGGTCCCCGCCAGCCACGTAGCCATGCTCGCCCAACCCGAAGCCATCGCCAACCTCATCATCCAGGCCGCCACCAAACTCAGCGCATAACCCACAGTCGGATTGGGCCGAAGGCACGTCAACCTTCGGCCCAAAACTTGACAAACCTCACCCCCGAAACCACCTCATCCTCGCCGCCCATCCCAAGCCCGCAAACCCGAGGTCCGGACCTAACCCCAGTCTTTCGAAGATTTTGCGCAAAACAAGGGGGAGGGGGTACCCATCGCCTCACCGCGCCGATTGCTTCAAGTAAGCAATCAGATCCAGCCGCTCCTCTGCCTTGGGTACATGAAAGTCCATATTGTTTCCCGGCACCACCAAATCCGGATCACTCAGCCACCGCTCCAGCGTCGCATCGTTCCACGTCAATCCAGAACTCTTCAACCCCGCCGAGTAAGCAAACCCCGCCACACTCCCAGCCTTCCTGCCAAACACCCCACCCAGCCGCGGCCCCTCACGATCCGCATCCATCGCATGACATCCGGTGCACCTCTTCTCAAATACTGCTTTGCCGCGAGCAGCATCCCCCACTCCATCTAGCGCAACCTCACTCGCAGCACCGTTCCCCAACATCGCAAGCGCCCTTACATCCGCCGCAGAAAGCCCAGCCTCCCAGTGCAGCAATCGATACTGCACCGGAGGCATCTCCCCACTCTTAGCCTCATGAGCAATCTTCGCCATCAACACTTCTTGCTGTTCCACCGGCATCTCCTCCCATCGCGAAAGATCCATCGCCCCGCGCGCCTCAACGACATCCCGTTCGACAAGCCACGACCCCGGCGCAACCCGCGCATACACCGGCCATCGCGTCTCGCTCGAGTGGCAGTCCGCGCACTTCGCCACCAACACCGTCTTCGCCTCAGCCGGTATCTTCGCACCCTGCAGCAACGTGCCGAGCCCCTTCGCAGGCTCGACACGCGGATCCCCAAACGGATGCACCAACCCCAACCCCGAAACCGACCCCACAACCAGCACCGCCACAATCCACCAACGCATCAGGCACCCTCCGCCAGCGTCGAGTCGACGACCGCAAGATGCCCATGCCCGCGAACCACCTTCACCTTCGTCACACCCAGCACGCCCTCCAGCTTGCCCGCCGGAACCGCCATCGGCCCGGGCCCCGCCGCAGCTCCCGGCGCCGGCTGCGGAAACGCCGTCGACATCGCCGTATGAAAGCTCACGTTCCCCTCCACCTTCTGCACCACCTGGTGAATATGCCCGTTCAGCACCGTGACGGAACCAAACCGCTTCAGCAGCTCCAGCGCTTGCGAGCCATCCGCCGTCCCCCAGCCCCACTTCTCATAGACCATCCACAGCGGAATATGCGCAAACACCACCACCGGCGTCGAAGCACTCAAGCCCGCAAGGTCGCTCTTCAGCCACGCAAGCTGCTCCGCGCCCAAATTCCCCATCGCATCCACCTGCACCACATTGTTCAGCCCCACAAAGTGGACACCCTTGTAGTCATGGCTATACCAGCCGCTACCCATCGTCCCCTTGCCGAACCGCTGCTTATACAGCGCACCATCATCGATCGAAAAATCATGCTCCCCCGGAACATAAAACGTAGTCTCAACCTTCGCGCCCTTGATCACCTGCTCTGCTGTATCGAACTCCGCGGCCTTTGAGTTCTGCGTAATATCGCCGGTATGAATCATGAACTCCGGAGCCTTCATCCCCGCAGGCACAACGTTGATCTTGTCGATAGCCTTCTTCAGCGTCCCCGTCACATCCTGGTTCGCCGCCTTGTTGAATCCGATATGGCTGTCACTTATCTGCACAAACGAAAAGTCCTCAACCTTTCCCGCAGCAGCACCACCACCCTTCATCGTCTGTGCCAGTAACTTCGAAGTAGGCACACCGCCCACCATCGACCACAAAAGTCCCGTGCCCGCCCACGCCATGCAACCAAGAAAATTGCGCCGATCGATCCCATCTCCCGCAGGCTGCACCGCCTGTACCACTTCATCTTCCTTAAACCGATTCATGTAGAGCTCCGTTTTGGTTTCAATTGCCTTCACATCCCAAAACTCGCTCGGCCCCGCTTTATTCCAAAGCAGCAGAAAATATTTCATGGAATAATTCCCATGCGACTCGGTTTACGGTAGTGATGCTCGATAGTGTCGAAAGCCTCACTACCCAATCCGTGCACCTCTACGCCGCGTTGCAGCAGCCCCGCACGCTCCGCCACACCGAGGCACTCCGCATCATGCCGTCTCTCAACCGCAGCGCAGACTTCGAGCAACTCGCGCTCCCGCTCTTCGCCTCGCTCTACAATCACGCCTTCTGGCTCACGCGCAACGCAGCCGAGGCGGAAGACCTCGTGCAGGAGACCTTCACCAAATCCCTCCGCGCCTTCGACACCTTCGAGCCCGGCACCAACTTCAAGGCCTGGATCTTCCGCATCCTCCGCAACACCTTCCTCACCACCCGCACCGGCATCGCCGCCTCCCGCACCGTCTTCCTCGAAGACCACCCCGACGCACTCGACACCCCCACCACCGAACCCACGCCCGAAGACCACCTCATACGCCTCGACAACCAGGCCGCCCTTCAAACCGCCCTCGAACAGCTCCAGCCTCAACTCCGCGAAGCCCTCCTCCTTTGCGACGTCGAAGAGATCAAGTACAAAGACATCGCGAGCATCCTCGACGTCCCCATCGGAACCGTTATGTCGCGCATATCCCGCGCCCGCACTACCCTCCGCCAGCTCCTGCAACAGCAATTCGGTGAATCCCTATGAACGAAACGACTCAATCAACCGACCACCTCAATCACGATCAGCTAAGCGCCTACATCGACGGCGAACTCCCTCTCCTCGACCAACAGGTAATCGAGCAGCATCTAACCACCTGCCACCCCTGCACCCTGCGAGTCCTCTCCGCCACGCAACTCAAAGCCGCCACCGCCCGCGCCGGTCAACGCTTCGCCCCACCTCCCGAAGCCCTAGCCCGCCTCACAGCAAAACTCCATGCGCAATCCCAGCCCGACGAAACTTCGCCGAAGACAGAGAACGTGCTTCTCCTGCCAGAGAAAACCGCCCGCATCTATTCCATCCGCCCAATAGCATGGACAGCCCTCGCCGCGGCCCTCATCCTCACCGTCTCACTCCTTGGCTGGCGTCAACTCCACCAAACCAACACCCTGGCCGCCGAACTCCTCGACCAGCATCTAGCCACCCTCTCCACCGCAGCCACTCCACAGGTCATCTCCACCGACCGCCACACCGTCAAACCCTGGTTCCAGGGCCGTCTCCCCTTCAGCTTCAACCTCCCCGACACCGAAGCCCTACCCCCCGACACCACCTTCAAAGGCGC
Source organism: uncultured Acidobacteriaceae bacterium (assembly GCA_963744125.1). GTDB lineage: Bacteria > Acidobacteriota > Terriglobia > Terriglobales > Acidobacteriaceae > Edaphobacter. The sequence continues at coordinate 1,414,998 of CAVUSG010000001.1, forward strand.
AGACCTCGCCTACCTCGACGGCAAACCGGCAGCCCAACTCCTCTTCACCATCCACAAACACCAGGTCTCGATCTTCCTCACTCAACGCGCTCCCACCTCCACTCTCATCACCCTTCCGTCCACCCGCTCAGGCTTCACTCTCCACACCGCCACCACCCCAGACCTACAAATCATCGCCGTAAGCGACGTCAACCCAGCCGACCTCGACGCCCTCATAGCCGCACTCGTCCACGCGCAATAGTTCGTCGGATAAAAACCGAAATCCCGCCTATCATCATCTGCATGCCGCGCTGCCGGTATGCGCTGTATTTGTTCGTCATGGCGATTGCCCTCGCGCTTCCGGCGAAGGCCCAGACCTGCGGAGCCAATGCGAAGGACCCCATCGCCACCGACCGGCCGCAGATCACGAGTTCAAGTATCGTTGTCCCCTGTGGAAGCCTCCAGTTCGAGAATGGCTTTCAGGAGACCGGCAACGGAGGTCAGCACACCTGGGATCTTCCTGAAACGGCCATCCGATTCGGAATCGCCAAAAAGACCGAGCTTCGATTTACCGTCCCCAACTACCTCTTCAACGACGACACCGCCTCCGGATTCGCCAACGGATTCGCCGACCTCAGCCTCGGCTTCAAACAGCAGCTTGGGCCGACACACGGATTCGACATCTCGCTCATCCCCTCCGTCAGCCTTCCCACCGGAGCAAACCTCATATCAAGTCACGGCTACGATCCGACCATCCAACTCCCCTGGTTCCATTCCCTCCCAAAGAACTGGACCATCGCCGGAATGTTCTCTCTCATGGACCCAACCCAGGCCGGCCGGCGCAATCTCATAGGACAGGCCAGCATGTACTTCGACCGTCAGCTCACCTTGCCCTGGGACGCCTACGTCGAATTCTCCGGCGCCTTCCCCCAACGCGGAGGACCGCAGAACATCATCGACTTCGGCACCGCCTACAAACCCACACCGCATCAGCAACTCGATCTTCACTTCAACCTCGGTCTCTCTGCCGCAGTGCCCGATTACTCGATCGGCCTCGGCTACTCCGTCCGCTTCCAGGTGATTCGAGCAAGGTAGGGAAGGCGGGGTAGTGGGTCAGTTTGAATCCCGGCTCGCGGTTAGTGAGTTCTTGAAGGGCTTTAAGGCGAGGTTGGCGAGGGACAGAATGCCGTGAAGTTGCCGTCGATGCCCTGGGAATAGGCGCCTCCGGGTTCGTCCGCCACTGGCGGTCGAAAGGCAACGCTTCTGCTGATCGTGGGATAGGTGGACGGAAGTTTGACGACCCGATCAGCTTGCTGCACGTAGATGATATCGGCGCGGTTTGGCATCGGAACTCTTACCTCGCGGGTGACCGCTGCAGAGACGATGACCCGCATGTAGACCTTTGGACCTTCCGGATGCCGGAGTGCGCCAGTTGAATTTGGCAGGATGCTAGTGATTTGCCAATGTAGCGTTCCTGAAACGCCGGCAGCTTGTAGAGCGTCGAGCTGCTCGGAAGAAAGGCTGGCCTTCGATGGTGGGTTCCCCGCCATGATTAGCGTATTCGCAGGGCGGCCGGACTCGAGAGAGTAACAGGAGTACTCGACGTCCTGCACGTCGAAGCCCTGCGAGCGTGCCAGCGCATGGAGTCGAGCGACATCAGCCATCTGCCAGCCGGAGATGGCTGAGGATCGAATGGCGCGCTCGATGAGCTGGGCGAGAATCTCTGTCGCTTCGCCGTTGCCTTGGTTCAACGCCCGCGTGAGCCAGTGAATGGCGAGCTCAAAGGATGGTGTCAGGCCCAACGGATTGGATGGTTTTAGGTCATTGGGGCAGTCGGTGGGCGCCGTCTTGAAAGGCAGAAAGGTGCACTCGGGAGGGGTGTAAGCACCGGCGAGAAAGATCTGAGCGGCCACATCTCCGGAGGAGGCCAGTTTCTCGAGCGTGGCGCGGAAGGCCGCCGTGTCGCCTGATCCATAGAAGGAGGTCATGGCCTGGACAAGCGGCTTGTCATCCTCGAAGCTGTGCTCGAGAGTGGGAGGTGGGATATATGGGCCGGATGGCTCTTGCGAGCGCGCAATTGCGAATGAGGCGAGCAGAGCGACTAGTGCGATCGATTGACGCATGCAATGCATCCTCGAGGAGGTGGCGGTAGTTTATCGCCAAAAACCTGCTGAACCCCGTCGAAAAATGCAAAGTATGCTGGCGGGCGACTTGCGAGATGGCCGATCCCGCCATGAACCGTAAACAAGGACCCACCGACAGCAAACGTCGCATGGATGACCTGATCAGAACAACACACACCACATCGGGGATCGGCGCAAGATCTGGATAGGTCCTCCTAAACGCTCCAGCGTGTACTAACGGCGCGGTGACAACCGGAATTCGAACTGACCGCAGAGCAAAGACCCACTTTCGCAGTCGCCGAACTTGACAAAACCCACCCTGAAACCACCCCCACTTTTGACCCAAGGCCCCGCACAATAGCACCCCCCCAACACCTCCGCAAAACCGAGGTCCGGACCTAAACCCCATCGTTCGAAGAATTTGCGCAAAATAGTGGGGGGGAGGGGGGTACTAATCATCTAACCCCAATTACACCCAAAAGAAAGGGGGGAGTGCGGACAACGCACTCCCCCTTTCTACCCCGAAAATCTACTCCCAGTGTGCAGTCCGCTCCGCCGTATCGACGATACGGTGTGCCTCATCCACATGCCCAATCGCACGGTCCCTCAGCCCACGCGAAGAGGGCACATCCTCGGCCCGCGACAGGTCGTTCTGCGCCGACGCAAGCAGCTCCTTCGCCTTCCGGAAGCGGTCATGCGGGCTCAGACGCGTATCGATAGTGAAAGGGTCGTTCACGCCCTTGCCATCGTCGATCGCAGCCTTCTTGATCTCGCCAATCGCCGCATCGATCTCGCGGATGGCGGCATTGTCATCATGCTTCACCGGAGCCCACGCCCACCCATCATTCAGGTAGTGCCGAGCCGCCCGCAGGTCGCTCAGAGCATGCAGGTACGCCGGGTGCGGCCCAGGCACCTGTTGCGCCTGCATCGTCATCGGCGCTGCCGCCGTTATAAGTCCCGCCGCCAAAACCATCCATCGTGCCTTCATCAACATTCGTGTCATCTCCTGGGGGCTGCATGCTATCGCGCCCGCATCTTGCAATACCCACATTACCCCGCAAAGTTGTGCGCAACTAGCCCCTCTAACCCCAAAGTTGCAGAAGTGCGCTTGCTCGAAATCAAGCATCAACAGCCCCCACTCAGCCCAAAACCCCATGCGATACTAGAACCTGAAATGTATAAAAGAGTCCTCCTCAAACTCTCCGGTGAAGCCCTCGCCGCAGGCCGTGGCTTCGGCATCGACGCCATCTTTATCCACAAAGTAGCCGCAGAGATCGCCGCAGTTCACGCCCTCGGATGCGAGATCGCCATCGTCGTCGGCGGAGGCAACTTCTTCCGCGGAGTCGCGCAACAAGCCATCGACATGGACCGCGTCGCCGCCGATCACATGGGCATGCTCTCCACTGTCATCAACGCCATCGCCCTCCAGGACGCCATCGAGAAGCGAGGTCTCGTCTGCCGCGTCATGTCCGCCATCGCCATGCACCAGGTCAGCGAGCCCTACATCCGCCGCCGCGCCATGCGCCACCTCGAGAAGGGACGCATCGTCATCTTCGCCGCCGGCACCGGCAACCCCTACTTCTCCACCGACACCGCCGCCAGCCTCCGAGCCATGGAGATCAAGGCCGACATCCTCCTCAAGGCCACCTCCGTAGACGGCATCTACACCGCCGACCCCAAAACCGACCCCACCGCCACCAAACTCCCCGACATCACCTACGCCGACATCCAGCGCCTCAATCTCCGCGTCATGGACCAGACCGCCGTCTCCCTCTGCAAGGACAACAACATGCCCATGATGGTCTTCTCCATGCGCGAAGAGGGAAACATCGTCCGCGTAGTCAGCGGAGAAAAACTAGGCTCCCTCGTCACCGCTTAGCCCGGCTAAGCCTTGTAAAATAAGGCTCGTCAGCACATTACGCGCCTTTGAACGCCCAAAATCGAATCTTTGTTCGCAATCCCCACGTCAAACCCATCAGAAAAGTGTCAGACTTCAACAGCAGCCCTCCCGCATCCAATACTTAGGAAGTAGCACAGCAGAACAAACCCATTCCGGACGATTCAATGACCGCAGCCATCCTGGCACCAGAGATCCAGCAGACCCCCGCAGCGATTCACGCGGAGCCTCCCCCAACTCCAGCTCACGCCAGAAAACCCCCTCTGCCCGCCTTCACCGGAATCCGCACCCTCCTCGCCATCGGAATCATCCTCTTCCACTTCACTCCGCCCCACCTCACCTTCCTCTACCCCATCATCGACTGCTCTTTTGTCTTCGTCGGCTTCTTCTTCCTGCTCTCCGGCTTCATCCTCACCTACAATTACTCAGACCGCGCAATGACCCTCAGCAAGCGCGATTTCTGGCTTGCCCGTTTCTCCCGCCTCTATCCCATCTACATCCTCGTCCTGCTGATCTCCACTCGCATGTTGCAGGACGAATGGTCCTCCCGCTCCCACGCCGAGTTCTGGCGCGGTATAGTGCTCACCCCGCTCCTCCTCCAGGGTTGGAGTCCCGACGCTCGCCACCTTCGGCAACACCGTCGCCTGGACCCTCTCCAGCGAGGTCATGTTCTACGTCGCCTTCCCCTTCCTTCTCTACTACTGGGCCACGCCGATGCACTGGCTCAACACCCCCGCCCGCCTTATCTCCCTCTTCTTCGCCTTCTGGGCCTTCGGACTTCTCCCTCACCTCCTCTACACAATCTTCAACCCCGACCATCTCGCCGCCCCCGTCGACCGCTACACCTCCACCTATCTCCTACGCTTCCTCAAATACACCCCGCCACCCTACGTCTGCACTTTTCTCGCCGGAGTCACGCTAGCCAAGCTCCACCCGTTACTGCCCTTCACGCCGCGCCAGCGCTTCTTCGTCGCTGCGCTTGCTCTGACCCTGTTCGGCATCTTCTTTTACTCCGGAGCTGCGAACCGCGTGCCATATCTCTTCATGCATGGCGGACTCCTCGTGCCTCTCTTCAGCCTCCTGACCCTGGGCCTGGCAGGTCCGAACCCCATCTCGTCCATCTTCTCCGTGCGGCCCCTCGTTCTGCTCGGCGAAGCCACCTTCGCCCTCTATCTCCTCCACTTCAACGTCTACATCCTCATCCACACTTACCGCCTGCCGGAGCGCCTGCACCTCACCGCCTTCGACCCATGGCTCTCCTACGCAGTCCTTCTCCTGCTCGCCTATATAGCCTTCCGTCTGGTCGAAATCCCCGCCCGCAAGGCCATACTTCGCCGCTTCTCCCACAAATCGAAGGCCGCCATCACCCCGGCCTGATCTGCACGCAGCAAAAAGCCCCGCCAATAGCGGGGCTCTTCACAATAGTCATATTCAAACGTTACGGCTGAACAATCTGCGTCGCATGCTGCCCATTCGGCGCAGCCACTACGCAACTCGGCGAGCCGCTTCCCGGAAATGGCGAGTTCTGAATCCCCGACAGGCCGCCATTGTGTGGATTCAGTTGGAGTCCCGAGACCGTCCCATCCGCTGAATTCGATGTGTAAAGGTAGATGCCGAGCGCAGGTTCGATGGTCAGGCACGTCGGTCCTGTCTTCACCTGCGTCCCCGTCGATCCAACCGTTGCTGCCGGAGTGCCCGTCGCCTGATCGATCGCATAAGCGCTTACCGTGCTTGAATTGAAGTTTGCAACGTACAGGTACTTCGCGCGCGGATCGATCGTGATCGCCACTGGGAACACACCCGTCGTAAAGGGTCCATTCACCATCGCGATCAGGGAGCCGTTCGCCTGCACCACATTGCCGTACAACTGGTTCGTCGCCTGGTCCGTCACGTACACAAAGCGCGCAGTCGGGTCCTCAGCAATTGCGCTCGGAGTCGTGCCTGCGGCAAAGCCGGTCGCTACCGTCTTGCCTCCCACCGTCGTAATCACCGTGCCCGGCACCACCGTCAGCGCACCCGTACTCGTGTTCTCAGAGAAGCCCAGCACCGTCGCGTTCGGCGAAACCTCTTGGTCCACCACGTAGACGAAGCTATTAAAGTTGCTCGTCGTAATGGCTACCGGATTGTTCCCCACATTCACATTCGTCGGGGTCCCCAGGGTGTTGTCCGCATTGATCGGAAAGATCGAGATTCCGCCCGGCCCCGGTACTGTCGCCGAGTAGCCCGTCTGGTACGTATAAGTCACATACAGAAACTTGCCCGCGGCATCGATCGCAACAGCTGTCGGAAACGTTCCGGTTATCTTGGTCGCGGTCTTTGAAACCAGCGTCCCATCCCCGTTGATTCCAAAAGGCTGCACCGTCGAGTCATCATGATTCACCACGTATATAAAGAGACCGTTGGGTGTAACCACCGCGCCCACTGGGTTAACACCCGTCGGAACAGGCCCCCCAATCCGCACCAGCGTACCTGTCGCGTAGTCCACCGCATACGGGTTGATAGCTCCTGCCGCGCCCTTGTTCGTGCCGGTCATATACACATATGCGACCGTATAGTCGCGGGTACAGGCCGTCAGGCCCAGTACCGTCGCTAGAGTCATCATCGAGGCTATCGTCGAAGCCACGGTCCCGCGGCTCAGCTTGGTCAATTTCATCTGCTTCCTTCATCCCGGACAGCTTTCGCCGCCCGACTAAAAATCATCTCAAATCCTGCGTCCGCATCTCAACCGCGTATTACCGCGGAAAGGACGGTACGCTAACCAGGCAGCTCGGCAGAGTGCTTCCGCTGAACGGTGTTCCCTGGATCTGCTTCAGGCTTCCGTCCGCAGGATTCATCTGCTCGCCGGTCGCCGTATTACTCAAACTATTTGACGCATACAGATAAACCGCATGGCTCGTATTGGCGTCGGTGGGCGCTCCAATAATCGTTACGCAGGTCGTTCCGGTGCCGGCCTGTACGCTCCGCGCCACCGTGGATGCAATCGGCTGCCCATTCGTTCCAAACGTATAGCCGCCGATCGTGCCTGCCGTCGTGTTAGCAACATAAAGATACTTGCCGCTGGGGTCGATCGCCATGCCCGCCGGCGCTGCATCCGTGCTCGCAAACCCAATCTGGCTTGGAATACCGCTCGCCGCTACCGAGTACCCAATCAAAATATTGGTCGATTGCTCGGTCGACATAAAGATGCGCCAGCCCGCTGTCTTCGATAATCCCTGCGGGCAGGCTTCCCAGCGGATATCCCGTCGAGACCACATTGCCCGGATTGATCGTCACGCCAGGCAGAGGCGTCAGAGACCCATTCGTCGAGTTCACCGAGAATCCCAGCAGATTCAGCGTCGTTGCAGAATCCTGATCGATGACGTAAGCAAATTTGGTGTTCGCCACAACCCCGATCGGGTTGCGTCCCACGTTCACCGTCAAAGGCGTTCCCAGCGAATTATCCGCATTGATCGGAAACACCGTCACTCCACCTGGCCCCGGCAGCGCCGTCGTGTATCCGAGCTGGTAAGTGAACGTTACGTATAGAAACTTGCCCGCTGGGTCGATCGCTGCAGCCGTAGGAAAGCTCCCCGTCGTGTTGTACGTCACCTGGGGATACAGCTTACCGTCCGTTCCAATCGCGACCCACACTACGGTCGAATCGTCATGGTTCAACACATAGATGTGTTTGCCATTCGGAGCGGCAACCAGTCCCACCGGGTTTCTGCCGCCGGATGGAATCGGCGAATCCTCCAGCGGATTCAGGAAGCCGGACTGGTAGTCCACCTTGTATGCGTTCACCAATCCGGGATTCGCCTTCGCCGCCGTCATGTACACGTAGCCGACGTCGTAGTCGCGGTTGCACGCCGTGGCTCCCAGCCCTATCGCGACAGACAAACCCGCGGCCATTGCGCCGCGGCCAATCCGGGTCTTCTTAAGAGTTACAGCCATGCACTTCTTTGCTCCGGGGCAATTCGTTTCCGCCCGCTCTATCCAATGCTGCGTTACCAAAATGCTTCGTTGTGGCAGGACCGTCGCGGTCCTGCCCTCTATGCAATCGCGCTCGATTGCGCTAATTGCTCACGTTTCCGCTCACAGCCAGGCAGGTTGCGAGTCCGGTCGCTGCAAACGTAGACCCTCGCGTCAGGCTTGAGAGCTGCCCTGTGTTCTGGTTGATGATCTTGCCCGTCACGGACCCGTCGATCCTGTTCGACGTATAGACATACTGGCTCGTCGGGTCTTCCACCATGCAAACGGGACCAGAACCAATCGGATACGGATTATTCGTATCCGGAATCGGCTGCAGCCTGCCGTTCGTCTGGTCGATCGTGTACGCCGAGATCGTGCTGTTCGCATTCTGAGTGCTCGTACTCGACTGGTTCAGAACATATAGATAACGGTTCCGCGCATCCGTAAACGAGTAAGACGGATTCGACGTAAGCGGAAGGTTCGCCACCGGACCGCCAGTCAGAGTGTTCAGCGCGCAATTCGACCCCACCGTATACGGCAGTATCTGCGAGGTCGACGGTGTCGCACCTGCGTCGGTCAGGTACACATAGCTTCCGCTCGTATTGATTGAGGTCAGCTTGGTCGCCCCAGTCGGCTGCTTCGTAACGCCCGATGGCAACGTCAGCTGTCCGGTGCTACCGTTCGTCTGATAAGGGAATACGGTGTTGTCAGCCGAGTTTACCGTCATCAGGCACCCGCCGGTTGTCTTCGTCATAATCGGGTTTGTACCAACCGGGAAGTACGTCAGTTGCGTCCCATTTGGGTTAAGCAACTGCGCATTCGGCACCAGCGACAGCCGCCCCGTGTCGCTCGCGATCGAAAACACCGTGATGTCGCCGCAGGGACTTCCCACGGGATTACAGGCTGAGAACCCCGGCGCCACCTGGTCCAATACATACAGGAAATTGCCTGAGCTATCCAGTGTTTCCCATACAGGAGTCCCCCCTGGCTCGTAAACGCCGCCTGGAAGGTCAGTATCCCGTCGCCGCCCACGCTGAACTCCGCAATATTGCCCGCGGTAGTTGACGTGCCTGCGTTCACGACATAGACATAACGACCGCCCGGCTTCACCGCAATCGACACCGGGTTTGTCCCGCCCGACGAGAAGGGAGATCCGACGATATTCGTCAGGTTACCGGTAAAATCGTCGATCTTGAACCCGGCAATCTGGTTGTACTGCGTCCCAAGAACCCACATGTAACCGATCGTGCCGCCACCACACGCCGTCATGCCCAGACCCATCGCTACGGATACTACCAAGGCCATCGAAATCCGGCCAATCCTGCTCAACTTCATGCGTTTCCTTAATCCTCGCCAGCGGTCATCTTCAACCGCCTTAGCTGCGAGCAACTCTGTGGGGTGCGATTCCTCTTGTCATTGTAGAAGCTACGGAGACTTTGTGCCACTTTGGTAGACTGCGTTTCCATCTTATTGGTCACCCCGCCCCGGTTACCGGGCCGCCGGTACCGTGCTCCAAAGCAACAAGATAAAAGGGCCCAAGTCGAATCCCCGGGCCCTCCAGTTCAGAACCAGGCCCCAAAACCATCCGGTGCCGGCTACTTTTACAGCTCTACCAGACTCGGCAGCTATTCGCGGGCATCATCGGCTGGCCAACCTTGCAGCCAAACGCCTTGCCGAACTCGTCGAAGTTCTGCACGCTTCCGTTGGTCCGCAATGTCCCGGGCTATGCGGATCGGTCTTCGCCAGCACCCGCGACGACTGCTCGGTCTGCGTTCTGGCACCAAACCTGTCCAAAGCCAAGGAAGAAGCGCTGCGCCGGTGTATAACCGTCGCGCTTGCCGTCGCGTATATCCCGGTTCCGCAGCCGTGCCCTCCTTGGCCAGCGTATCCATCAGCGCCTGGAAAGCAATCCGCAGTCCGCCATTGTCCGCCGTATTCTCGCCCAGCGTCAGATGCCCGTTCAGGTTCTGGCCCGGAGCTGACCTCGAAGCCGTCATACTCCTTGGCCTCGCACTCGGTGCGCTCGTTGAACTTGGCAAGGTCCTCCGGCGTCCACCACACCCGCACGTTGCCGTGCAGATCGTACTTGGAGCCCTGGTCGTCGAACCCATGCGTCATCTCATGCCCGATAACCACGCCGATCCCACCGAAGTTCACCGCCGGGTCCATCTCGTTGTCAAAGAACGGAGGCTGCAGAATGCCGGCCGGGAAGTTGATGTTGTTCTGCGGCGGGTTGTAGTACGCATTCACCGTCGGCGGCGTCATCGTCCCACTCCGTCTCGTCCACCGGTTTGCCCAACTTGCTCAGATTGCGGTTGTGCTCGAACACCGCATTGCGCTGAATGTTCCCAACAAAGTCGTCCCGCTTAACCACCAGCTGAACTATAGTCCCGCCAATGCGCCGGATAGCCGATCTTGTCGCGAATCGCGTCCAGCTTCTTCCGCGCCTCCACCTTCGTCGCGTCAGCTCATCCACGGCAGGTCTGCGGAGGTCTGGCGCCAACGCCGCCTCCAACGCCTGCACCAGCTTCTCCATGTTGTCCTTTGCGTCGCCCGGGGAAGTTCTGCCTCACCCAGTCCTGCCCCACTGCCTCACCCAGCGCCATGATCAGTAAGGCGCGTGCAGCGCTTCCAACGCGGCTGCTCTTCCTTCTGCCCATGCAGCGTCTGGTTGAAGAAAGCAAAATTCTCCGCCACGAACGGCTTCGACAGAAAAGGTGCCGCCGCATGCAGCGTGTGCCACCGCATATAGCTCTTCAGCGCCGGCAGGCTCTCCGTGCCAATCTGCTCGTTCACGGTCTTCACAAATCCCGGACTACGCCACGTTCAACGACTTCACCTGCGCCACGCCGATGCCATCCAGATACAGCTTCCAATCGAAGTTAGGGCTTATCGCCTGCACCTCATCGATAGTCATCATGTGATAGCGCTTCGCCGGATCGCGCATCTCCACCCGGCCCATCGAACCCTTCGCAATCGCCGTCTCGATACTGCATCACGGCGGCGGCCTCGGTCGCCGCCTTGCCGGACTATCTCCCAGCAGAATAAACATCTTCATCACGTGATCTACATATTGATTGCGCAACGTCATCGATCGCTCATCGTCGGTCAGGTAGTAGTCCCGGTCCGGCAGCGACAACCCGCCCTGCCCCGTCACCAGTATCTGCTGCGTAGTGTCCTTCTGGTCCTGTACCACTTGAACACCAATCAAAAGTCGCCGAGCCATACTTAGTCTCGAGCGACACGTTCAGCGCCGTAATCTTCGATTTATCATTCAGCGCCGCAATCTCTTTAAGCTGCGCATCGATCGGCTTAGCTCCCAATTGGTCGGCTAGATCCACATTCATGCAGGCGGCAAAGAAGTTGCCATACTTCACCTGCAGCGGTCCCTTCGGAGCATCCGCCGCCGACTTCAGCTCCGTGTACAGCAGATAGTTGTTCCGTTCCGCCAACTCATTGAACCGCCCCCACCGTGTCTGGTCTGCCGGAATCGGATTGTCCTTGTTCCAGTTCCCGCACGCGTACTGATAGAAGTTCGTGCAGGGGTCCGCCGTCTTATCGATCCCGGAGAGATCAAAACTTATCGGCCTCTTTGGCTCCGAAGTCGGACCGCTCTCAGGAGCACCAATAATGGCCTGCCCAAAGGCAAGACCGCTGGAAACGACAAGTAGGGAAGCGAGCGACTTCAAAAGCATAGAGGTCCTTTACGCTGCGATGGTTGAGGTGAAGTAGTTGCTGAAATCAATCCGCAACGATACTAAACCCTGTGTAACAGCCCACGACACGTAAAAAAGGGGCCAGGCCAAAGCCCGGACCCCTCCTGTTCAAAACCAGCCCAAACTATCGTGCTGGCTGTGACTTACAGCCTTACCAGACCCGGCAGCTCTTCGCCGGCATCATCGGTTGACCCACCTTGCAGCTAAACGCCTTGCCGAACTCGTCGAAGTTCTGCACCACGCCGTTCGTCCGCCACTGCCCGCTCGAGTGCGGATCCGTCTTCGCCCGCATCCGCGCCGTCTGTTCGCGAGTGTTCTCGCACCACATCTGCCCGAAGCCGATAAAGTATCGCTGCGCCGGCGTATATCCATCGATCTCCGACGTCCGGCGAGATGCCATCCTTCGCCATACGCTCAAGAGCGCCTGGTACGCGATATGCAACCCGCCATTGTCCGCCGTGTTTTCGCCCAGCGTCAGCTTGCCATTAAGGTTCGCCCCGGCGCCACCTCGAAGCCGTCATACTCCTTCACCTCGCAGTCGGTCCGCTTGTCGAACTCCTTCCGGTCCTGCGGGAGTCCACCACATCCGCACATTGCCCTGCGCGTCGATACTGGCTGCCCTCGTCGTCGAACCCATGCGTCATCTCATGACCGATCACCACGCCGATGCCGCCAAAGTTCACCGCCGGATCGATCTTGAAGTCATAGAACGGCGGCTGCAAAATCCCCGCAGGGAAGTTGATATCGTTCATCGACGGGTTGTAGTAAGCATTCACCGTCGGCGGAGTCATCCCCCACTCCTTCTCGTTCACCGGCTTGCCGATACGGTCCAGCGACCGCCGCCGGTTGAAGTACGCGCCCCGAGCCGTATTGCCCACCCGGTCATCGCGCTTCACCTCGAACTTCGAGTAGTCACGCCATGTATCCGGATACCCAATCTTTCGCCGGAACGCCGCCAGCTTCTTCTCCGCCTCCGCCTTCGTCGCGTCGCTCATCCAGTCCAGATCCCTGGATGTCCGTCGCCAGCGCCTTCTCCAGCGCCTCCACCAGCTGCTCCATATTCTCCTTCGCCGCCGGAGGGAAAGTGCCGCGCCACCCAATCCTGCCCCACGGCCTCACCCAGTGCTCGGTCTGTCGCCCGCAGTGCAGCGCTTCCACCGCGGCGTCTGCTCCTTCTGCCCCGCCATCGTCGCCGAGAAGAAGTCGAAGTTCTCATCGACGAATGGCTTGCTCAACTCACCCGCCGTCGTATGCACCACATTCCATCGCAGGTAGCTCTTCAGCGCGTCCACGCTCTCCGTGCCGATCACAGTGTTCATCGTCTTGAAGAAATCCGGCTGGTTCACATCCAGCGTCTTCAGGTCCGAGAGCTTGTTCGCCGCAAGGTAAGTCTTCCATCCATAATCCGGCGTCAGCGCCTGCAGCTCTGCAATCGTCATGATGTGGTAAGTATTGTGCGGATCGCGCATATCCACCCGCGCCATGGAGCCCTTGGCCAGCGCCGTCTCGATCTCCATCACGCTCTTCGGCCTCGGCCGCCGCCTTCTCCGGCGAGTCGCCCAGCAGCACGAACATCTTCGTCACGTGCGCCAGGTACTGCTCCCGAATCTTCGCCGAACGCTCATCCCCATTCAGATAGTAATCCCGGTCCGGAAGCGTCAACCCGCCCTGGCCCAGGTCCCCAATCTGCTTGGTCGAATCCTTCTGGTCCTGCCTTGAGCCAATCCGGTAGAACCCGCCAATCCCCTTATCGTGCAGCGCCGCCACCAGCGCCGCCAACTCCTTCTTGTCCTTCAGCGCCGCTACCTGCTTCAGCCACGGATCAATCGGCTTCACTCCCAGCGTGTTCGCCAGGTCCTCATTCATGCACGCAGCAAAATAGTCGCCATACTTCTTCTGCAGCGGAGTCTTCGGAGCATCCGCCGCAGCCTTCAGGTCCGCATACAACAGATAGTTGTTCCGCTCCGACAGCTCGTTGAACCGTCCCCACCGCGTCTGGTCTGCCGGAATGGGATTGTTCTTCTTCCAGTTCCCGCACGCATACGCGTAGAAGTCCACACACGGGTCTGCCGTCTTGTCGATCGCCGAAAGATCGAAGCTCACCGGCGCCTTCGGCTCCGAAGTAGGAGCGCTATCACCAGCCTTGGACGCCTGTCCCAAAGCAAAACCGCTGGACAAAATAAGAAGGGAAGCGAGCGACTTCAAAAGCATGAGAGTTCCTTTACGAGGTGCAATGGTTGAGATGAAGTGGTTGCGGAATTTGTTAACGCAACGATACTAAACCCTACCTGACAACCCGCGAAACGGAAACTCCCAGCCGCCCACTCAGAAAATCTTCAAATGAATAGTCAGATACTTCTTCGGATCCGATCGGATCGTCGTCACCAGGTCTGTGCTCGCCACCAGCAGCTTGTTCAGGTTGACATACGCCGCGTCGTCCGTGGCAAACTTGCCCAGCGTGCCTTGGCCCTTATTAATCCCGGTGACCAGCATATTCACCTGTGACAGCGTATCGCCCAGATCCTGCCGGAACTTCGGATCCTTCAGCATCAATCCCAATCCACCCTTACCCGCATCCGCATCCGCCAGCAGCGAATTCGCATGCGCCACGGTCGAATTCAGGTTCTTGTACAGCGCATCATCCTTCAACAGCATCCCCGCCGTGCCTTTGCCCGATTGCACCGTATCCACAATGTTCTCCAGCTTGTCCGCCGTCTCGTCCAGCCGGTTATACAGCGAGTCATCTGTCAGCAGCTTGCCTGCGGAACCCTTACCCGCATTCAGATTCCTCTCCAGCTTCAGCAACTCATCCACCGTGGCATTCAACTTGTTGGAGAGCTCCCGGTCATTAATAAGCTGCCCTATCGTCCCCTTGCCCGTCTCAATATTGTCCGCAATCACGCTTACCTTCGCCAGAATCCCATTCAGGCTCTCAATCGTCCCCTGGCTCGCCTTCACCACGTCCTTATGCTGGGCGTCTCCAGCGTCGGCAACTCATCGCCATCCTTCAAAGGGGCCCATTAGCAAACTGGCTGTTGATGTCCACCACCGTATCGCCCAGCACCCCAACCGTAGTCAGCGCTGCCTTCGAGTCCGTCTTCAGGCTGGAAGCGAACTTGTCATCCAGCTTCATCACTACCTTCACCGGGGTCATCTTCCGCGCCGGATCGGTCACCACCGTCACCGTCTTCACATTCCCGATCGTCACCCCCTCCAGGTTCACCGCCGCGCCCTCCTTCAGCCCGGCCGAGTTAGCAAAGTAGGTCGTGATCGTCAGTTTGTGCGACAGGATCCCCAGCCCCGACGCGCTCGTCATCAAAAACAGCATAGTCGTCAGGATCACCGTCGCCACCAGCACGATGATTCCAACCTTCAGCTGCGACCACCTGACTTCCTGCTGACTGGGCATAGCCCTCCCTCAGTTTCGTACCCGCGACACCACAACGCAGACAGTTAGCAAAAGAATACCCTACCGCTCCACAGTTCGAGTACGACTTCGGCTACAAAGATTCCAATCCGATCGCAGGGCAAAGTCCCTTCGCCTCAAATGGATGGCCCAGACTCCACCAAGAGGTTCAAATCTATCAACTATCAGACAATCCCATCTTGAATCAACCCCTCTCACCACCACCACAGCCATCGCCATCGCCCGGCTATGCGTCAGGCTCAACTCCGTCCTCACCACCCCCATCGCCTTCGCCCGCTCCGCCGCCCTGCCGCTCCAGTGCAGCGTAGGCCTCTCCCCCGGCTCCCGCCGAACCTCGATCTCATGCCAGTTCACCCCCCGGCTGATCCCCGTCCCCAGCGCCTTAGCTCCCGCCTCCTTAGCCGCAAACCGCGCCGCAAAGCTCTCCGCCGACGCCTTCTTCTTCATGCAATAAGCAATCTCCCCCGGCGTAAATATCCGCTCCAGAAACCGCTCCCCAAACCGCTCAATACTGGCCTCCACCCGCCCAATCTCAATCAAATCCGTCCCAATCCCAATCACCATCGCAAATCCTCAAACCGCCTCTATACCCTAAGCCAACCTCGTACCTGGCACCTCGTAACTTGTACCTCGCCCCACGGTCACGTGACCACAGTTCTCCCCGCCCATCAAGCTCCCGCCCAACCCCTCCGATGAACTCCCTGAGCACGAAAACACCAGCTCCGGCGGCGCATCAGCATGCAGTCAATCGACATCCAGAGCTTCAGCTACGAAGAGCGCACCGCCGTCCTGCCGCTCCTCACCAACTCCTTCGCCGACTGCGGAGGCTGGGTCCTCCACCGCAAAACCCTATCCCCCACCGCCATCGAGTTCCGCCTCGAAATCCAGCTCCGCTCCGTCCTCGACCTCTACGTAGCCATCCTCGCCGCCGGCATCGAACTCACCCGCGCCGCCCACCTATCCCTCACCGACCTCTGCACCTGCCGCAAACACCTCCCCGCACCTCCGACCTCGGCCAGGTCATAGCCCTCCGCATAGAAATCAGCTTCCTCGAAGACGTAACCCTCCACTCCCTCCTGGCCACCCTAACCCCACCCGCCTGAAATGAGCGGTTCCCGAAAGAATTGTCATCTTCGCCGCAGGCGGAGCACCTGCTTCTGCTTTTACTTGTTCTCTTTCGAGCACCGCCCCATTACCGCCCCAGCAAAACCACCGTCCTCTTATGGAACAAGCTATCCGAACCCCCAATCACCAAAACCCCCGGCTGCCATCGCCCATGCGTAAACACCAGCCCTAACCCCGAGGCATCCCCCGCCACCTTAAACACCGGCTCACTCACCATCGTCCCGCCCGCCTCGACCTTCCCCGTCAGCCGATTCCCATTCACCCCGCGAGACTCATCCCACCGCCGCCCCTTGCCATCCACCAGATAAGCCCGAATCAACCCCTCACTCTCCGACCTTCCCCGTCCCTTGTTCGTAACCCGAACCGTCACCCGCACCAACCGGCTTCCATCCCCAAAGCCCGTCAGCCCCAGATACCGCGGCACCTCATCCACCCCCATCACCGCGAAACACATCTCGTCATAGCACTGGTCCTGCCCCATCGCCACCACCCGCCGCGGCTGCAGCAGCGAAACCCCCACCAACACCCCAGGTAAACCACCCAAACCCCCACCAGCCAGATCAATCCCTTCCGCACCCTCACCCGCTCCCGCCGCACCAGCGCAACCACCACCCCCACGATCCCGATCGCCGTCCACCCCACCAACGCGATCAGCAAAAGCTCCCGCACACTCATCTCTATCTCCTGCAATCAAGATAGACTTAAACCCAGACCATGACCCCAATCATCATCGCCCAGGACCTCGGCAAAACCTACCGCAACGGCAAACTAGAAGTACCCGCCCTCCGCCACGTCAACTTCGAGATCGCCCCCGGCGAGTTCGTAGCCATCGTCGGCCCCTCCGGCTCCGGAAAATCCACCCTCTTCCACATCCTCGGCGGCCTCACCCCCGCCACCACCGGCCACGTCACCATCGACGGCACCGACTTCTCCAAACTCTCCGACGCCGAACGCACCAAGATGCGCCGCGCCCGCATAGGCTTCGTCTTCCAGCGCTTCAACCTCCTGCCCACCCTCTCCGCCATGGGCAACATCGAGATCGCCCACGACATCGCCAACCTCGGCGCCCACCCCAAGCGCCCCCTCGACAAGACCCTCCTCGACCACCTCACCCACCTCCTCGGAATCGACGGCCGCCTCAACCATCGCCCCAACGAGCTCTCCGGCGGCGAGCAGCAGCGCGTAGCCATCGCCCGCGCCCTCATCACCCGCCCCTCCATCGTCCTCGCCGACGAGCCCACCGGCAACCTCGACACCAAAAACTCCGACGCAGTCCTCGAAATGCTCCGCACCTCCAGCCGCGAACTCAACCAGACCGTCCTCATGATCACCCACAACCCCGAAGCCGCCCAGATAGCCGACCGCATCCTCCACATGCGCGACGGAGAAATCACCCACATCGAGTCCGGCCACCAGAAAGTCCCCGTCTAAACAACTCCTTGAGCGATACACATAAATGTGTAATCCTTACACATCAGGAGCGTACAGCCATGCGGACAAATATTGAAATCGACGACGACTTGGTGCTGCAGGCAATGAAGTCAAGCGGCGCCCCTACGAAAAAAGCTGTGGTTGAAGCCGGCTTGCGGCTCTTGGTCAAAACCCACTCTCAGACCGCGATACGCAAACTTCGCGGCAAAGTGAAATGGGAAGGCGACCTCAATAAATCTCGGCTTGGCCACGTGAAGGAATAAGAGCTACGCATGGTCATCGTCGACACGACGGTATGGATCGACTACCTGGGAGCCGTCACAAATCCTGAGACAAAATGGCTCGACGATGAAGTTGGTCGGCAGCCGATCGGACTTACAGACATCATCCTCTGCGAGATATTGCAGGGAATTCGCGATGACTCAGTCTTTTCTCAGGTGCGAAGAGACCTCCTGAGATTCGATGTTTTCAATTCAGGTGGAGTCGACTTGGCAATAGCCTCCGCCGAGAACTACCGCTACCTGCGTTCGCGAGGCATAACGGTCCGAAAAACAATCGACTGCCTGATCGCGACCTTCTGCATCGAGAAAGGCCATCTTCTCCTGCATCGGGATCGGGACTTCGACGCCTTCGAAAAGCATTTTGGGCTTCGCGTCATTCACCCTTAGGATGATTCCAGCACCCCGCGGAGCTCCCATGCCCTGGTACCAGCTCGACGACGCCAACGACCCCAAGCTCGACGAACTCGCCAGGCAATACAACCTCCACCCCCTCCACATCGAAGACGCCCGCACCAAAGGCGAGAGCGTCAAGGTCGACACCGCCTCTCACTACACCTTCGCCGTCTTCAAACCCGTAAGCCTCGTTCCCGATCCCGACAAACCCGGCGAAGAGATGCCGGACTTCTCCCCCATCGACATCTTCGCCGGTAAAGACTTCCTTATCACCATCTCCAATCCCACCTGCCCCACCAGCCAGCAGGCTCTCGAGCGCGCCCGCCGCGACGGCGACGACGAGAACCCCGGCAAGCTCCTCTACCTCATCCTCGACACCATCGTCGACCTCTACTTTCCCGCCATCGACCACTTCGACGACCGCATCGACCAGCTCGAAGACCAGGTCTTCGACAACCCATCACCCGAGATCCTGCAATCCATCTTCGCCATCAAGCGCGAGCTCATCGACCTCCGTCGCGTCCTCGTCAACACCCGCGACGCATCGCTTCACCTCCAGCGCGATCCCAACACCATCATCGACCCCGACCACCAGCTCTACGTCCGCGACACCTACGACCACATAGCCCGCCTCCTCGACTCCGTAGAAACCCAGCGCGACCTCCTCAACAACACCCTCGACATCTACCTCTCTTCCGTCGCCAACCGCACCAACGAGGTCATGAAGGTCCTCACCGTCCTCGGAACCATAGCCCTGCCCGCCCTCGCCATCTCCGGCATCTACGGCATGAACCTCAAAGGCCTGCCCTTCGAAGACTCCCCCTACGGAGCAGAGTGGATCGCCCTTATTACCGTCGTCGTCACCGCCATCCTCCTCTACGTCCTCCGCAAACTGAAATGGTTCTAGCCCAATTCCAAACGCGCTAACCAGCTAAAGACTTTTGTTGCCAACCCACGTCTATTCTTGAACAACGTAATGAACGTCATCGATAGATTGGAGAAATATGGTTGAGCACCAGAATGAGCTCTCAAAGCTCGTCGATCAACTAAACCGCTCGGCGACCGCCGCAAAGTCCACCGAGAAAAGATCGCTCGATCAGCTCCTCGCCATCGCCTTCCAGCGCGGAGCCTCCGACATCATCCTCGTCGCCGGCTCGCCCGTCACCCTCCGCGTCAACGGAGCCCTCACACCCGAAGCCGGATCACCGCTCTCCGCCGAAGTCATCCGCGACCTTCTGCTGCCTCTCCTCACGCCCGACCAGCAGAAAGACCTGCACGACGCCAAGTGCCTCGACCTCTGCTTCGTCCGCGCCTCTATTGGCAGGTTCCGCGCCAACTTCCACTACCAGCGCGGCACACTCGCCGCCGCCATCCGCCTGCTGCCCGAACAGGTCCCATCACTCGAATCCCTGCACCTACCCGCACGCCCTTTCAATGCTCACAGACCGCCGCCAAGGCCTCGTCCTCCTCACCGGTCCCACCGGCTGCGGCAAGACCTCCACCCTCGCCGCCCTCGTCGACCGCGTCAACACCCGCCGCCGCGATCACATCATCACCATCGAAGACCCCATCGAGTACCAGCACCCCAATCGCAGCTCCCTCGTCGAGCAGATCGAGCTCGGCCGCGACACCCCCAGCTTCGCCCTCGCTGTCCGCTCCGTCCTCCGCCAGGACCCCGACGTCATCATGATCGGCGAGATGCGCGACAGCGACACCATGGCCGCAGCCCTCACCGCCGCCGAGACCGGCCACCTCGTCCTCACCTCCCTCCACACCAACGACGCCGCCCAGACCGTCTCCCGCATCCTCGACACCTTCCCCACCGGCTACCAATCCCAAATCCGCCAGCAGCTCTCCCTCGCGCTCCTAGCCGTCATCTCGCAGCAACTCCTCCCCGCCGCCAACGGAGCCGGCCGCTATCCAGCCGTAGAAATCCTCGTCGCCACAGGCGCAACCCGAAACCTCATCCGCCGCGGAGACGACCACCAGCTCCGCGCCAACATCGAAACCGGACGCGCAGACGGCATGATGACCATGGAGCAATCACTCGTAGAGCTAGTCCGGGCCAACCGCATCACCCGCGAAACCGCCTTCGCCCACTGCTACCACCCCGAAGACCTCCGCCGCCACCTCGGCAGTAACTACCGCGCAACAACACCCTCAACCACCACCGGCTCAAACACCTTCCCGCCCTCCTCGCAAATCCTCACCTCACCGCTCCCAATCTCATAAACCCACCCTGAGATCGTCAGCTCGTCCTTCGCCATCGCCCCAGCTACCGAAGGATGCGTCCGCAGGTGCTGCATCTGCAGCAGAACATTCTGCTCCGTCAGCCGCCGCTTGAGGACCGTCGGCATCCTCACCCTCCTCCGCTAGTGCCTGCGATACGCTCAACGCCGTATGCGCATTCTTCAGCCAATTCCTCACCGCCGGCAGCTCTGCCACGCTCTTCAGGTCGAGCAGCGCCTTCATCGCCCCGCACTCCGAGTGGCCACAGATCGCGATATGCTTCACCTTCAGCTCCATCACCGCAAACTCCACCACCGCGCTCACGCCGCCCATCATCTCGCCATACGCCGGAACCATGTTCCCGATATTCCTCGTCACAAACAGCTCTCCCGGCTCGCTCTGCGTAATCGTCTCCGGACGAACCCGCGAGTCGGCACACGCAATAATCAGCGCGCTCGGCAACTGCGGCTCAATCGCCGCCCTCACGTACATCTCCGCATGCCCCGGATAAACCTCACTCCGGAACCGCCGAATCCCAGCCTTCAACCCCTCCAAAACCTCACTACCCATAACCCTCCCAATCAACAACTACCAACTGCGCAACTAGCAACTGTCCTCACGACCTTCCACTTGATATTGCACCCCACACTGAACCGCTGATTCGTATCCGGCCTCTTACCCGCAATCACATCATCCATTGCCTTGCGCAGGTCCTTCCCCGTCACCGGAATATCATTCCCACCCCCGCTCGACCGCTGCGGACGCGAATCATCCAACTGCCCGCGATAAACCAGCTTCATCTCCCCATCGAACAGGAAGAGGTCCGGCGTACAGGCAGCGTCATAAGCCCGCGCCACCTCCTGCGTCTCATCGAACAGGTAAGGGAAGCGGAACCCCAGCCGCACAGCCTGCGCCTTCATCGACTCCGGTCCATCATCCGGATACGCCTCTATATCGTTCGAGCTGATCGCCGCGATCCCAATCTTCCCCTCATAATCCGCGCCAATCCGCGCCAGCTCCTTCTCCACATGCACCACATACGGACAATGCACGCAGATAAACATCACCAGCAGCCCATGCCGCCCCGCAGCATCCGCCCCGGCAAACACATCATCCCGCCCCACAGCCTTGCCCGACACCACATCCACCAACTCAAACGCCGGTGCCACCGTCCCCAACTCCACCATCGCCGACTGTGTCTTCGACATATCCCGTTACCTCCCAGTATCTGTTCTGAGTCTCTTCCGCCCTCCCATTCTAAGGCCGGATGATTACACTATCGCTATAGCCATCCGTGCCGAGCAGGCCCGGCGAATAGACCTCAAACTCGAACTACAAGGAATCCCAGAACTGCACAAGTAGAAGAAGCGACATGAAGGAATATTGGCCAGCCGAGCGTCACGCCCTTAAAAGACAGATAGAACCACTCCGCCAGATGATCCTCGGCTCATTCCCTCCATCCTCTACTACGGAACCGTAGTCGCAGGTGGCGACGAAGGCCCCTGGAACACCTCCAACACCCGACGACGAAGATCTCTTCCGCATGCTCAAACACAACCGCTGGACCGACATCCCCGCCGACTTCATCGACCGCCACCTCGGCGACTTCGTCCTGCTCACCGCACCCGCCTTCGCCGCCTTCATCCCCGCCTGGCTGGTCTTCTCACTCGAAAACAACCTCAAAGGCGCCGAGTTCATCGTCTACACCTTCGCCCCACCCGCCGGCACCACCCAGATACGTCCGCTATCCATCGAGATGTTCCGCGCCCTCAATCCTCAACAATGCCGCACCCTGCACGCCTTCCTCCAGGTAACCGCCGCTCACGATCGCTCCCAGCCGTCCGCGAGCAAGCCCTCGCCGCCGCCGACGCCATCGACAAACTCATCTCCGTCTTCGAATCAGCCCGATGAATCTCCCGACCACGCGCACCTTCGACACCTACATCAACCATCAACTAACAACCATCAACTAACAACTATCAACCATGCTCCCAACCCGAACCCTCCCCGGCGGCCGCACCAAAAAGCAATCCCTCCCGCGCGGCGCCAACAATCTCCCACTCTGCCGCTGGTGCGACCTCGAAATCCTCGCCAAGCGCCGCCGCACCTTCTGCTCCGACTACTGCGTCCACCAGCACCGTCTCCGCACCGACCCCGGCTACCTCCGCGACCAGGTCTTCGCCCGCGACCGCGGCATCTGCGCCGCCTGCCAGGCTGACACCCTCGCCATCTACAACGCCCTCAAGCGAGCCCGCGGCCCCAACCGCGCCGCCGGCCTAAGCATCTACGGCATGAAATCCATCACCGCCCGCCGCTCCCTCTGGGACGCCGACCACATCCTCCCCGTAGCCGAAGGCGGAGGCCAGTGCGACCTAGACAACCTCCGCACCCTCTGCCTACCCTGCCACCGCGAAGCCACCGCCCAACTCCGCCTACGCCTCAAACGCCAATAACCCTCTTGACCACATCCTTCTCCTCGACTAACCAAAAACGCTCGGGTGCCCCATCCTTCGCAGCATTTGGCGAAGGGTGGGATGTATAAGCTCGACTCACCCCGCTGTTGCCTCTGCCGTTGCTCGTTCTTTCTGGCCCCGTCCACAAAATCTTCGTCATCCTGAGCGAAGGCGGCGCTTTTGCCGCCGCAGTCGAAGGACCCCGATGCCTCCCACATCACCCAAACCGCTCGGACCTTTCAACCGACGTAGTTTTTGCCGTTGCTTGTTCTCCTCAACTAACCCAAAAACTCCCGGGTTCAAAGGGAACAATTCGCCGATCCGCCACGTACTAAGAACATCGCCCAGGCGAACCGGCATCACCTCAGGTCTTTGACAACCCAGCCAGAAGTTGAACTCATAAACATAGCTTTATGAATACTTTGCAGACGAAAGCCCCGATTTATAGGACTTTTCCGGCCTTCAAACAGCGAAGTTTGGACCTAAGTCATCTACTTTGAATACTTTGCACAAATTGACCGGGGGAGGGGATACCACAATACCCCAAGAACCCGCGCTAGATAATCTTGACGCCCTGCTCCCCAATAACCGTAAACACCGACAGCATATTCGTAAGCGCCAGCAACTCCCGAATCCGCTGTCTCAGATGAATCAGCTGCAACTCGCAGCCATGCGACTTAGCCGAAACATAAAGCCGCACCAGCGTCCCCAGCCCCGTGCTATCCATCTGGGTCAGGTCCGTCAAATCGAGCACAACCCGCTTGCACTCCGGAATCAGCCGGCTCACCTTCGAGTAAAGAACATCATTCACACCAAACTTCAGCTTGCCGTGCAGCTTCACCACCGCCACATCCCCGGTGCGTTCCACATCCAGCGTTAGGACACTCGCTTCCGTTGCATCAGCCATCACACACATCCTTCTCGAAACGCCTCAAATAGAGGGAACTGATAGTCCCGAGATTCTCTCACGCGTCCCGTCACTAACTCCAATCAAACCCTTTCCATCTGTGATAGAAGAGCCCATGAACCGCCGCAACTTCCTCCGCTACTCCGCAGCCGCGATCGCAGCCCGCCAGCTCTCGAACACCGCTCTCAACGCCCTCCCCGGCCATCCACCAGCCTCTCCAGTCCTCACCCCCTGGACCCCCGGCTACCTCGAAATCCACCAACTAGCCACCAACCGCGGCAACTCCGCCTTCCTCATCCTCCCCGACGGCACCACCATGATGGTCGACGCCGGAGCCCTCTACGGCACCACCCCCTACCTCAGTGAGCCACGTCCCTCAGCAGCCCGCCGCCCCGGCGAGTGGATAGGCCGCTACATCCAGCGCCGCCTGAAATCCGCCTCGTTAAGCGATATCGACATGTGCATGATCACCCACCTCCATCCCGACCACCTCGGAGCCATCCCACCCGGAGTCAAGCCCAACGCCGAAGGCTACATCCCCACAGGAGTAGCCGACGTAGCCGACATCGTCCCCATCCATCGCTACATCGACCGAGCCGCCCCCGACTACACCTACCCCACCCCAGCCACCGCCGACTTCCAGCAAAACTACCGCGCCTTCCTTACCGCCAAGCAAAAATCCGGAGCCAAAGTAGAACGCTTCCGAGTAGGCGCAAACAACCAGCTCCAACTCCAACACGAATCAGCAAAATACCCATCCTTCGAGATCCGCAACCTCGCCGCCAACGGAGAAGTCTGGACCGGCCAAGCCGAACAGACCACCCAACGCTTCCCCAACCTCACCACCCTCAAGCCCGAAGACTACCCCTCCGAGAACTGCTGCTCCGCCGCCATCCGCCTGCGCTACGGACGCTTCGGCTACTACACCGGAGGCGACCTCCCCTGCGACACCAACTACGGCCGCGACCCCTGGCGCGACATCGAAACCCCCGTCGCCCAGGTCTGCGGCCCCGTCTCCATAGCCGTCGCCAACCACCACGGCTACTTCAACGCCGACGGCCCCGACTACGTCCGAGCCCTCCGCCCCCAGGCCTTCATCATCCCCTCCTGGGACTCAGCCCACCCCACCGTCAACGTACTCAACACCCTCTACTCCAAAGCCATCTACCCCACCCCCCGCGACGTCTTCGCCACCCTCGTAAAAGAAGAAAACCGCATCGCCAACAAAAAGACCGACGACCTCGCCTCCCGCAACGGCCACATCATAGTCCGCGTAGACCCCGGCGGTGCCACCTTCAACGTCCACATCCTCTCCAACGAAGACGAAACCGACCGAGTCCTAACCACCTTCGGCCCCTACACCGCCTAGCTGCTTAGAACTGAACCGGCTTGATCGTGCAGGAATGTCCAGCCGGAACCTCCGCCACATCCAGTGCCGTTACAAAAGCCGCCATCAAGCGATAAGTATCGTAGTAGTCGTCATATTTCATCGCTGAAGGATTGTCTGCCGCTCTGTGCAACACATGCGTAGTCTCCGGCGTCAGGCTATGTACCATCACAGTGCATATCTTCTCTTTGATGAACGACTCTTCATCGGACTCCCCAAATCCATCCACGTTCATCCCGCTCAACGGCAGCTTCATAGCCTTTGCTATTGTGCTCAGCCACGCCGTCAGCCACGGATCAGACTGATGCACCCAAACCAGTGTCGGCCCCAATCCGAGAGTATCCATGTTCACCATCGCCTCGGTCTTCTGCCGCTCCTCCGCCGTCATCTGCTTCACGTAATACGCCGAACCAAGCAAGCCGTCTTCCTCACCGGTAAACCCCACAAAGACATACCGGTGTTTCCGCTTCATCTGCAGCAAGGATTCCATCACGCTCGGAAGCATCGATGCTCCGCTCCAGTTGTCGACAATCCCCTGGCCGGCATCAACATGGTCGAAATGTGCTCCCACCACAATCGTTTTGGCCCCATCGTTGGCCCCAACCGTTCCGCCATCATCCGTGGCGTTCGGAGGCAGCACGCAAATTACGTTCGGCTGCTTCCGATGCGGTACAGGCTGTTCTGTCAGATTCGGACAGCCAGCCTCGACGAACATCTGCTTCAGCGTGGCCTCCCGCTGTACGTCATTTCCCTTGTAACGCCCTACCCGCTCCAGCACCGTGGTCTTGTTTACGAACTTCACTGGAATCTGCCCCACCGCCAGGCCACCCGATAGCACTACCATCACCAAAGCAAAGAACTTCATCTCCGGAACGTCTACCTTTCAAAATTCCAGTCTCTCAGAAATCACATCATTCCGAATTGCGCTTCAACAACTTCGTTCACTGACTCCATCTGCCTCTCCATGTAATACTGCTGTCACAAGCCCCACAAAACCCAGCAGCAGGAGACCCTCCGTGCGCCTAACCCGCCTCGCCGTCCTAGCCGTCTCTATCGCCGCCACTCTCACGCCCGCACTCCACGCAGCCGGCCCCGCCTTCCACCCGCAAAAAGGCTCCGAGATCCTCTGGGACAAGTACGGCATCCCGCACCTCTACGCCAAGTCCACGCCCGACCTCTTCTTTCTCTACGGCTACGCCCAGGCCGAAGCCCACGGCAACCTCCTCCTCCGCATCTACGGCGAATCCCGCGGCCGAGCCTCCGAGTACTTCAACAACGCCGACCCCACCGAAGCCGCCGCCAACCTAAAATCCGACACCTGGGTCCTCACGAACTCCATCCCCCAGCGCTCTGAAGAGTGGCTCAAAGCCCAAACCCCCGAGTTTCGCGGCTACCTCGAAGCCTTCGCCGCCGGCATCAACGCCTACGCCGCCAAGCACCCCGAAGCCCTCTCCGAAGAGGCCAAACGCGTCCTCCCCATCACCGCAGTCGACCCCGTCGAGCACTCCCAGCACTTTATCCACTTCACCTTCGTAGCCAGCCAGCGCCTCGCCGAGCCAACCCCCACCCGCCGCGCAGCCCCACAAACAGAAGGCCGCCTCGAAACCCAACCCGACTCGTCTTTAGTAGCCGAACTAGACCAAGCCCCCCTCGATACCTCAGCCGACTCCGACGGCGGCTCCAACGGCTGGGCCATCGCCCCATCCCACTCCACCTCCGGCAAATCCATGCTCCTCTCCAACCCCCACCTCGCCTGGGCCGGAGCCCAGTCCTACTTCGAGTGCGAGTTCAACGCCCCCGGCATCCACATCTACGGAGCCACCCAGGTCGGCCTCCCCGTCCTACGCTTCGCCTTCAACGACTTCATGGGCTACACCCACACCGTCAACACCATCAACCCCAAAACCCTCTACAGAATAAAAGTGAGCCCCCTGCCTAACGGCCAGATTGGTTACATATTCGACGGCAAAGTTCTCCCCTTCAAAAAATCCACCGCCATCATCAAAGTCCGCCAGCCCGACGGCTCCTTCAAACCCCAAACCCTCGAGATCCGCGAGACCATCCAGGGCCCCATCATCAAAGAAGAGGACGGCGACCCCATCGCCCTCCGCGTAGCCGCCCTCGACAAGCCCTTCATGCTCGAGCAGTACTGGAAGATGTCCAACGCCCACAACTTCACCGAGTTCGAGACCCAGCTCAAGCGCCTCCAGCCCCCCATGTACAACGTCATCTACGCCGACCGCGACGGCCACATCGAGTACCTCGACGGCGGCGACCTCCCGCGCCACGCCGACCTGCCCGACGTTCCCGCCACCAAGTCCCTCGCCTTCTGGGCCGGAATCGTCCCCGGCGACACCTCCGCCACCCTCTGGCACGACTACCTCACCTACGACGAGCTCCCCCACGTCATCGACCCACCCAACGGCTACGTCCAGAACACCAACGAACCCCCCTGGGACGCCGCCTGGCCCAACAACCTCGACCCCGCCAAATACCCGCCCTACACCGCCCCCATCAGCGCCTCCTTCCGCACCGAGCGCTCCCTCCACATGCTCTCTAACATCCCCGACACTCCCGGCGCAGGCCCCTACAAGCCCACCCCCATCTCCTTCGACCAGATGGTCGCCAAGAAATACTCCACACACGTCGAACTAGCCGACCGCATCCTCCCCGACCTCCTCGCTGCCACCGAAAAGTATGGCACCCCGCAAGCCAAACAAGCCGCCGCTGTCCTCGCCAAATGGGACCGCCTCAACGAGTCCAACAGCCGTGGAGCCGTCCTCTTCTACGCGTGGGCTCGCCAGTTCATGGGCGCCAGCATGGCCATCCAATCCGGCTTCGCAGTCCCATACTCACTAGCCTCACCCATGACCACCCCCTCCGGCCTAAAAGACCCCGCCAAAGCCGCCCAACAACTAGACGCCGCAGCCAGCGAAACCATGCACGACTTCGGCTCCCTCGACGTCCCCTGGGGCCAGGTCATGCGCTTCCAGATCAACAACCAGTCCAACGGCCAGACTGCCAACACCCGCAGCCCAGCCCTCAACGGCGTCAACCTCCCCGGCAATGGAGGCTACGGCAACACCGGAGTCTTCCGCGTCATCACCTTCGGCCCTCTCGACCCCGCCACCAAAACCCGCACTCCCATCCACGGCGACGGTTACGTAGCCGCCATCGAATTCTCCACCCCCATCCACGCCAGCATGTCGCTCTCCTACGGCAACTCCTCCCAGCCCAACTCCCCCTTCCACACCAACCAACTCCCCCTCATGGAAGACAAAAAGATGCGCGAAGCCCTCCTGACCCGCAAAGACGTAGAAGCCAACCTAAGCACCAAAGAAACGTTCTAGCCCACGCACACCGGGTGCCCCAGGTCAGACAGTTTCACGTCTGACGCGGGGTTTCCACATTCCTCACGAAAATAATTCTTCCCAAACAAGTGTACTACGTGTAATAGTACACACGTGATTCCCTTCCGCGTCTCATTCCGCGTAGGCATCCCCCTCTTCGAGCAGGTCGTCTACGCCGCCAAGAAGGCCATGATCTCCGGCCAGCTACGCCCCGGAGATCCATTCCCCTCCGTCCGCACCCTCAGCAAAGACCTCAAGATCAACCCCAACACCGCCCACAAGATCGTCGCCCACCTCATCACCGAGGGCCTGCTCGAAACCCACCCCGGCATCGGCACCGTAGTCGCGGCCCTCCCCGACTCCAGCCGCAAACAGCGCACCCAGCTCCTCGGCCAGCAGATTGAAGAGCTCGTCGTTGAAGCCAAACGCCTCGGCATCGAGCACGACGACCTCATCGAAGCACTTATCGCCCACTGGCAGCGCCTCAGCAGCAACCATCCCGACGGAGGTCGCAAGACAAAATGACCCACGCCATCGAAATACAAGACCTCGGCAAGACCTTCGGCCTCCGCTCCCGCACCGAGGCCCTCAGCCACCTCAACCTTACCGTCCCCACCGGAGCCATCTACGCGCTCGTCGGAGCCAACGGAGCAGGGAAGACCACCGTCGTCAAGATCCTCATGAACATCTTCCCGCCCACCGCCGGCCACGCCCAGCTCCTCGGCACCGACTCCACCCGCATCGCCGGCAAAATCTTCAACCGCATCGGCTACGTCTCTGAGAACCAGGAGATGCCCGAGTGGATGACCGTCGGCCATCTCCTCGACTTCCTCCGCCCCTTCTACCCGCAGTGGGATCGCGCCCTCGAGCAGCAGCTCATCCGCCAGTTCGACCTCCAACTCAACCGCAAGCTCAAGCATCTCTCTCGAGGCCAGCGCATGAAGGCCGCCCTCGCCAGCGTCCTCGCCTATCGACCCTCGCTCATCGTCCTCGACGAGCCCTTCACCGGCCTCGACCCTCTCGTCCGCGACGAACTCATCGAAAGCCTCCTCGAGCGCGCCCCCGAGACCACCATCTTCCTTTCCTCCCACGACCTCGGCGAGATCGAATCCTTCGCCAGCCACGTCGGCTACCTCGAACGCGGCCGCATGCTCTTCTCCGACGAAATGTCCACCCTCTCGGAACGCTTCCGCGAGATCGAAGTCACCCTCGCCCAGCCATCTCCGCTCCCGACCAACCTGCCAGCCACCTGGCTCCAGCCCGAAACCTCCGGCCACACCGTCCGCTTCATCGAAACCAGCTTCAGCCCCGACCGAACCCCACACCAGATCGGCGAAATCTTCCCCGCAGTCCACGACATCGTGATAAATCCCATGCCCCTGCGCGCCATCTTCCTCGCCACAGCCAAAGCCGGCCGCAAGCCCTTCAACGACATTCCAGAAGTCGCCGCGGCCACGGAGACAGAAGCATGAACCAGATCATCACCATCTTCAAAAAAGACGCCCGCCACCTCTGGCCCGAGGTTCTCGTCACCATCATCCTCACCGCAGCCCTCGTCCGCATCTACCCTTACACCTGGGCACCGCCGGAACCTTCAGTGATCGTGCTCCAGCAGGTCGCCGTAGTCCTGCTCTTCCTCGTCCCCATGAGTTGGTGGATCCTCATCACCCGCCTCATCCAGTCCGAATCGCTCGTCGGCGACCGCCAGTTCTGGCTCACTCGCCCCTACGAATGGAAGAAACTCCTTAGTGCCAAAGCTCTCTTCCTACTCACCTTCCTCTATCTCCCCCTCTTCATCGCGCACTCCCTAATCCTCATCGAAGCCGGCTTCCACCCGCTCGCCTACGTGCCCGGCCTCCTCTACAACCTGCTCCTGATAACTGCAATCATCGTTCTTCCCCTCATCGCCTTCGCCACCGTCACCAGCAGCTTCGCAAAGACCACCCTCACCCTCCTCGGAATCCTGATTGGCATGCTCGGCCTCATCGTCTTGGCCTCGGTGCTTCCCAGCACACATGCAAAGACGCCAGATGACGGCGGCCATCTCACCCTCATCCTCTACCTGTGCATCTTTCTTAGTGTCATCTTTATTCAGTACGCCGTCCGACGTCTCTGGCTATCCCGCACCATCCTGGGTGGAGTCGCGCTCTTCGCAATCCTGACCGTGCTCATCACCGTGCTCATCCCCACCGAAGACCACTCCATCCGCAAAGCCTACCCTCAGGTCACCTCCACCCAACTCCCCGTGCAACTCACCTTCGCCCCCGACGACACTCACAAAGTCGCTCTCTTTGGTTACGACTTAAACAGAAAAACGTCTCGCTCGCCCTGCCCTTTAACATCTCGGGTATCACTGCAGGGAAGGCCATCAGCCTGGATGACACCTTAATCTCGATCGGCGCACCCAATGGCCTTCACTGGACATCCCATTGGCAGGGTGCCTTTGGCCAGTACTATCTCCCCTCCATCCCCACAACTATGATTTTGATCAACGTAGATCGCGCCTTCCTTGACCAGGTCAAGTCCATGCCCCTGTCCGTCAGCATCTCACTCGCCCTTACCGAACTGCAGTCTGGTGACCAAGCCCAGATATCTTTGGCTCCGGGCGATTTCACCGTCCCCGGCATCGGCATCTGCACGCTGCCCCATACAGACGAATCCTCCAGCAATAGCGGTTTCTTCAGTAGTATCGGCGTGCAATGCAGATCCGCCATGCGCCAGCCTCCACTCGCCTACGTACAGACCTATTGGTCGAAGGAACGCGTCTGCTCCGACTCCAAAACTCACTCTCCGGCCTCCGCCGATCTCTTCGCCGATACTTGGCTCGGCTCCACCGGCTCCGCTCCCGCAGATTTCTCGCTCGCACCAATCTCGGTCTCTTTCATGAACTTCTCACCGCTTCTTCGCACCAGGCCAATTCCCGAACCCCTCCCCCAACGAGTGGTGGCGTCTCTGCCCCGGAGCCCCCCTCACCATAACCCCCTACCACCCCCTCGCCCGAACCCAGACCCAGATCACCATCCCCAACCTCCAAATCCCCCCACCCGCCAAAAACGAAGTCGGAGCGGAAGTAGGGGGATTCAGCGACTAACAACCAACAACCAGCAACCAACAACCACCTTATCCACCCACTTTTCCACCTCCAACCACCCCGAATCCACACCCACTGCACCACTCCTGCGCCTTGCGCCTTCCCCCCTCCGCGCATACCCTCAAATTCGCACCTATTAACCATCTCGTAAATCCCGCCAAACACGCGCCGAAATCGAGACTTCCACAGCTAAACCCCAGCATTTTCGGCCCTTTTACACATTTACCTCGCATTAATAGGGGTATTCGCGTACGCAACACAACATCTTGTGCTTTATACTTGACACACCCTATAGGGGGCGGTACTTTCACGACTGCAACACCCCCAAAGGCAATACAGACATTACGGCGTAGAACACTTTTAGGCCCCGAACGCGCACCCGGAGCTTCTCCCTCCGGTTCCCTTGCCAGCGCTCAAAGCCCTTTCAGCCTCACCCTCAGGTCCCGACTTGCACTGAGCACTTTTTGAGCCAGTTTCATCTAATTAGAAGGAGCAACACCATGGCGACCATCCCCAACCAGACCGGAATCAGCACCGGCCCCCAGACCTCCCCAACCCAGCAGCAGACCACCCCCCGCGCCCCGGGTCTCTCCTTCTCGCGCCACTTCACCAAACCCGGCATCTCCCCCTACGACGAGATCGTCTGGGAGCTCCGCGACGCCATCATCCAGGACTTCAAGGGCAAGACCATCTTCGAGCAGAAGAATGTAGAAGTCCCCGCCGACTGGTCCATGACCGCTACTAACATCGTGGCCTCCAAGTACTTACACGGCCTCATCGGCACCGACGAGCGTGAATCCGGCGTCCGCGCCCTCATTACCCGCGTAGCCGAGTCCATCCGCGACTGGGGCATCCGCGACGGCTACTTCGCCTCCCCCGCCGACGCCAACACCTTCTACGCCGAGCTCGCACATCTCCTCCTCAACCAGAAGGTGGCCTTCAACTCGCCCGTCTGGTTCAACGTAGGCTGCGACCGCCTCGAGCCCAACTCCGACGCCCAGAACTGGCACTGGAACCAGGCCACCGGCCAGGTCGAATTCTCCGTCACCGGCTACTCCAAGCCCCAGTGCTCCGCCTGCTTCATCAACTCCGTCCAGGACTCCCTCGACTCCATCCTCACCCTCGCCAAGACCGAGGGCATGCTCTTCAAGTGGGGCAGCGGCGCCGGCTCCAACCTCAGCTCCATCCGCGGCTCCATGGAGACCCTCTCCGGCGGCGGCACTGCCTCCGGCCCACTCTCCTTCATGCGCGGCTTCGACGCCTTCGCCGGCGTCATCAAGTCCGGCGGCAAGACCCGTCGCGCCGCCAAGATGGTCATCCTCAACGTCGACCATCCCGACATCGAAGACTTCATCCAGTGCAAAGTGAAGGAAGAGCAGAAGGCCTGGCACCTCATGCAGGCCGGCTACGACGGCAGCGGTCCCGACTCCGAGGCCTACAGCTCCATCTTCTTCCAGAACGCCAACAACTCCGTCCGCGTCACCGACGAGTTCATGGCCGCCGTAGACTCCGACTCCACCTTCTTCACCCGCGCCGTCAAAGACCCGCGAGCCCATCCAGGAGTTCCGCGCCCGCGACATCATGCACAACATCGCCGAAGCCACCTGGCAGTGCGGTGACCCCGGCATGCAGTACGACACCACCATCAACCGCTGGCACACCTCCAAGAACACCGCCCGCATCAACGCCTCCAATCCCTGCTCGGAGTACATGTTCCTCGACGACTCCGCCTGCAACCTCGCGTCCTTCAATCTGCTGAAGTTCCTCACCCCCGGCGGCCAGTTCGACACCATCTCTTACCGCCACGCCATCGGCATCGTCACCACCGCCATGGAGATCATCGTCGACGCCGCCGGCTACCCCACCGAGATGATCGCGAAGAACTCGCACGACTATCGCCCTCTCGGCCTCGGCTACGCAAACCTCGGCGCGCTCCTCATGGCCTTCGGTCTCCCCTACGACTCCGACGCCGGCCGCGACTTCGCCGGCACCCTCACCGCCATCCTCTGCGGCGACGCCTACTGGCAGTCCGCCCGCATCGCCGAGCGCGCACCCGCCCTCGGAGCCGCCACCCCGCTCACCCAGCAGACAGGAGTCCCCGGCGGCGCCTGCCCCGGCTTCTACGTCAACCGCGAGCCCTTCCTCGACGTCATCCGCATGCACCGCGCCGAGGTCAACAACATCGGCAGCTCCCGCAACTCCTCCGAGCCCTTCGTAGCCCCGCAGCTCCAGGAACTCATCGACGCCGCCACCCAATCCTGGGACGGAGCACTCGCCCACGGTGAAAAGTTCGGCTACCGCAACTCCCAGGTCACCGTCCTCGCCC
Organism: uncultured Acidobacteriaceae bacterium; assembly: GCA_963744125.1. Taxonomy (GTDB): domain Bacteria; phylum Acidobacteriota; class Terriglobia; order Terriglobales; family Acidobacteriaceae; genus Edaphobacter. The sequence goes on from CAVUSG010000001.1 coordinate 1,449,061, forward strand.
CCACCGGCACCATCGGCTTCATGATGGACTGCGACACCACCGGCGTCGAGCCCGATCTCGCCCTCGTCAAGTACAAGAAGCTAGTCGGCGGCGGCATGATCAAAATCGTCAACAACACCGTCCCCTCCGCCCTCATCAAGCTCGGCTACAACGACAACGACATCAACGCCATCGTCTCCTACATCGACGCCACCGGCACCATCGAAGGCGCACCCGCCATCCGCCCCGAGCACCTCGCCGTCTTCGACTGCTCCTTCAAGCCCTCCAAGGGCACGCGCTCCATCCACTACATGGGCCACATCAAGATGATGGCCGCCGCCCAGCCATTCCTCTCCGGAGCCATCTCCAAAACCGTCAACCTCCCGCAGGACTGCTCCGTAGACGACATCGCCGAGGCCTACCTCGAGTCCTGGCGTCAGGGCCTCAAGGCCGTAGCCATCTACCGCGACAACTCCAAGGGCACCCAGCCCCTCAACGTCACCGCACAGTCCGACGCTGACAAAAAGGGAACCCGCGCCACCAACGAACCGGTAGCCGCCGTAGCAGCTCCCAGCGCCGCAGTCCTCGCCGCAGCCGAAGCCGATCGCGCCGCTGTCGCCCAGCAGCAAGCCCGCATCGCCTCCCTCGAGACCCAGCTCCGCGCCATCACCGAAGCCGCCACTCAAAACTCCGACGCGGTAGACGCCCAGGCCCCACCCCGCGCCGTCCGCAACCGTCTCCCCGCCGAGCGCGCCTCCGTCACCCACAAATTCGCCCTCGCCGGCCACGAAGGCTACATCACCGTAGGCCTCTACCCCAACGGCTCCCCCGGCGAGATCTTCATCCGCATGGCCAAAGAAGGCTCCACCGTCTCCGGACTCATGGACTCCTTCGCCACCGCCATCTCCCTCGCCCTCCAGCACGGCGTACCCCTCCGCGTCCTCTGCGAGAAGTTCGCTCACACCCGCTTCGAACCCTCCGGCTGGACCGGCAACCCAGAAATCGGCTACGCCAAGTCCATCATGGATTACATCTTCCGCTGGATCCAGATCCGCTTCCTCTCCGGACACCAGCTCGACCTCTTCTCCGGTCTCGCCCCAGCCGCAACCATCCCCGTAGAAGGCGCCATCACCGATCCCGCCTCCAGTGTCGTCCCCACCCTGCCGGGGCTATCCCAGAATGAATTGTCATCCTTCGACGAAGTCGGAGGACCTGCTGTTGCCTTTGGAAGCGCCGCCGAAACATCCATAGGCACCACCCCACCCCAACAAGGCATAGCCCCAGACCTCGCAGCCAGCGCTGGTATCCCAACCAACAACCAGCAACCAACAACCAACAACCTCTCGATCGAAGATCGAGGAATCTACCACGCAGCCGACGCCATGAAATCCATGTACGACATGGGCGACGCACCCTCCTGCGCCACCTGCGGCTCCATCATGACAAGAAGCGGCTCCTGCTACCGATGCATGTCCTGCGGAAGCACCAGCGGCTGCAGCTAGATACGTCATTTAGAGTTCGGACTTTTGAGAAACACAGAGCCCCGCCGTCAAAGGTGGGGTTCTCGACCTTTAACCTAGTGTTAGACCGCATCAGTAAAAAAGGACTTATCTAATAAGTTTCACTTGAGGAGGTCTTATGGCAATTTCTACAGAAGTAACGACAATATTCGGCCTTAGCGCCGTGGCAATGGCTTCCTATACTCTCCGCGCCAAAAGTAATGGTCATCGCGCGGTTCAATCGGTATTGACTTCGCTCTTGGTTATAGCGGCTATCGTCTATCAGTTTCAAATGAAATTTCCGCCACTCAGTAATAAACAAAATGATACGCAGGCCCAAACTGTAAATACCCAAGTTCCAACTCAAGCTCCGCCTTCTTCGACGCCCGTTCATACGCAACAAGGAAAAGCAAAGGCTCTCAATAGGCAGCCGGTCACCCAAATGACATTTGGAGATGAGAGTCCGATCATCAATAACGCATCACACGATGTGCAGATTAACTACGGCACAGCGCCGGCTAAAAAGCAGCAGGAGGATAAGAAATGAAGCTGACGGTTACTGCACTCTCAATCATCTTGCTTTTGGGTAAGCCTGCTTCAGGCCAAAGGTCGCAAGAGATTTCCTTTGGAGATCAGAGCCCTATCATATCCGGTGCTAGAGCAACCTTCTCCGTTACCTATAACACCATAAATTTGAATTTGTTCATAAATTGCTCTTCTTCCGATTCAGAATCATGTGAAGACATCATTCATAAAACGATCGAATCAACTCCTTACGTTTACAGCCATGCTCCGGCCAATATTAATTGGGACAGTCTTTATGCGCAGCAGCCTTCTTACGGCGGGGGTATATCACTGAAGAATGGTGTGTACGTTTCAGAGGGGAACTCTGACTCCTTAGCCTTTTCTGCCTCTCGTTCCATTTATTCGTTGCCTGGGATTGTTTCAGATTACGCATCTTCTGCGGGCGCCTTGAGGGTTGTGGGTGAGGGGCCAAATTTGCTTAATGGCGAAGCTTCAAATTTCATCTCATCTCAAATGGTCACGGGACCTGACGGTAGGGTATTTGTTGCGTCAGACTCGGGCTACTCGTTGCCAGGGATTGTTTCTGCCTCCGTGCCTTCCGTTGGCATCTCTACGGCATTTGGCATGGGGTCAAATTCGTTTTCCGGCCCTGCTTCAAATTTCCTTCCGGTTCAAATCATTACAGGATCCGACGGTAAGGTACTTGTTACATCAGATGCTAGTTGGCCCCCGCTTTCTGGTGCGGGCATCGTAGCGAACTTGATCTATGGCAGTAATGCTGCCGGGTTCACATCGGGAATTACCTTCGGACCTGACGGAAGACTTCAGTTTGCTGTCTCGGAGATTACGTCGAATGGCGCGTCAGGTCTCTTAGTCCCGCCACGTCCTGAGGTCGATTCAACTTACACATCGTTTTCAAGTGAAGCAATTGGCAGGTCTGCAAATGCCGAGACTACTCTGCTGTATGGCAATACTTCAACTGGTCAGTTGTCTGGCGCCCACATCGGAGTTCAACTTTACCCACCATCATCATCTCTTACGGATTCCAACGAGATCAGAGTTGCTCCTACCCCCGACGCTAACTCGCTTCAGCCTGAAGCTACCCGTTAGTTAAGCCCCGAACCTGGATGCCCCATATCTCGATTCTGAGCTATGGGCATTCGCTTCGCAGGGTTTTCACCCATTACAAATCCACCCCGACGATGGGTGGCCTACACACGGGTGCACCATTCATCGCGCTTTTGCAATGAGTAGGTTCCACTCTGCCGAAGGCCGGAGTGAAGCCCGAAGGGCGTAACGACTGAATTGCCTTCCATCACCCCGCCGCAGACTCATCCGCCAGCTATAAAATCGTCCCGCCATCCCCGACCACGCCACCCAACTGACTCGCTTTCCTCCCGCGCTGCAAAAAACTCTTTCTTCGTCTCATTTTTCACTAGGCGACTCAAAAGGCGTGGGTTAGACTTCCCCAATGCAAATTTCAGAAGGTATTTCTTCCACTCTACTCAGCAACGGCGACACCATGTTTTATGCAAGGCAACTCATGGTTATCCCACAAGGCGGCAAATCCTGCCGCGAAGCGGAATTGATCCTGCCCCCTATGATCATCCAGTCCACGGACACTCCAGCAGGATTCTGCACTCCTACCATTGTCGCTACCATCGATTCGCTGGGAGAGGGGGGCGGGACGGTCATAGGCATCTACAGTCTTGTCGCGCAACCCTTGGAGGGCAAGACCCAGATCGCCCTCGCGGCGCAGACAATCGACGGTGCCGAAGTCGACTATGACTACTTCTGCAACTTCACCGTAATCGGAAAACTGATTTAGTCTCCTACAGAAGCCGGGTACCCCATTCATCGCGCTTTTGCGATGAGTGGGTTCCACCCTGCCGGAGGCCGGAGTGAAGCCCCCAGGGCGTAACGACTGAATTGCCTTCCATCGCCCCGCCACAAACTCACGCCCCCGACTTGACAAACGCACCCCCAATCCACCCCACCCAACCCAGCACCCCCGGCAAAACCCCACCCACCCCAAACCTGGAGGTCCGGACCTAACTCACATAGATTGAAGATTTTGCGCAAAGCAAGGGGGAGGGGGGTACCTCACTATGAGAGATTTCAATCGTGCATCGGACTGTACGTCATCAGCACGATCGACCGAGATTGAACGGTGTACGTGGTGGCATGCTGCGTCTCGGCTTCTTGCTCCAGAAAGTCAGATGGTGAGTCCTGAAACGTGTCGATGAGCCGGCGCCATGGTCTACAGCCGTCTGGAACAGTAGGCAAAGAGAAGCACAGAGACTCCCAATATGCATTGACCATCAAGTGGAACCCGACTCCGTTCTCAAGGTAGGCAGTCGCGGCGAGGCTGTGAGAGTCAACCGAAAGATCGGGCGCCCATAAGTGCACCCCATGCCACTGGATCTTTGCTCGCTCAATAAATTCGGCGAGCGATAGAAAATTTCCTCTTGGATTTGCGGCAAAACGCAGCCGCAATTGGATCAGGAGCTGAACGAACCTGTGAAGATCGGCATGCCTTTGGAAGAGGCTCCAGTCGAACCAGCTCACCTCATTATTCTGGCAATACGCGTTGTTGTTGCCAAGCTGCGTCCTCCTGACTTCGTCTCCCATCATCAACATCGGAGTGCCAACCGAGAGCAGATTGAGCGTCAGGGCGTTGCGGATCTGGCGCGCACGTAGGCGCTCGACTTCCGGATCATCGGTGAGGCCTTCCACTCCGCAGTTCCACGAGTAGTTTTCTGAGGCTCCATCGCGGTTATTCTCCCCGTTCGGTTCATTATGCTTTCCATTGAACGAGAACAGATCATTGAGAGTGAAACCGTCGTGACAGGTCACGAAATTGATGCTTTGCCCCGGTGGATGGTGTCGTTTCGTATAAATATCGGGACTCCCGAGGAGTCTCTGTCTCAGATTGAGCACGGTGTTTCGGTCGGACTTGAAAAAACGTCGAACATCATCACGAAAACGGCCGTTCCACTCCTTCCATCGGTCTCCGCCGAAGGACCCCACCAGGTAGAGTCCGCTCGGATCCCACGCCTCTGCTATCAGCTTTCTGCCTGCAAGCACAGGATCGGAATCAATTTCCCAGAGGATAGGAGCGTCACCGCCTGACCTACCATGTTCGTCCCGGGTCAGCACCGCAGCAAGATCGAATCGAAAGCCGTCCACGTGCATCTCGGAAACCCAGTATCGAAGACTGTCGCCGATCATCCGGCGGACGACCGAAAAGTTGGTGTTGAGCGTATTGCCTGTGCCGGTATAGTCCGCGTATTGCGAGAGATCATCCGATAGAAGGTAGTAAAACCGATTATCCAGGCCCTTAAAGGAAAATGTAGGTCCCCCAACACCACCTTCAGCAGTGTGGTTGTAAACCACATCGAGAATTACTTCGATGCCGGCCTTGTGAAGGGCCTTCACCATGTCACGGAACTCGTCCATGCATCCTAACGGGTCACGTCGCGAGGAGTAACCGCCGTGGGGCGCAAAAAAGGACATCGGACTGTAGCCCCAGTAGTTCTCCAGACCTGCTGGCGCATCCTGGGCGTCGAACTGGAAGACAGGCATCAGCTCGATTGCGGTGATCCCCAGATCCTTCAGGTACGGAATCTTCTCGGCCAGCCCCGCATACGTGCCTCTCTTCTCCTCGGCAATGCCGGAGTTTGGGTTCCGCGTGAATCCGCCAACGTGCACTTCATAGAGGACAGTGCTGGAGAAAGGGTGATCGAGAGGCCGATCGCCTTCCCAGTCATACGCGCTGAGATCTGCGACGACGCTTTTGGCGGCGGCTCCCGCGTTGTCCCCGGATCTCGCGGCAGCACTACGTTGATAGTTCCTCGAGGAGATCGCCTTGGCATATGGATCGAGTAGTATCTTCTCCGGATCGAACCGGTGCCCCAATTCGGGAGCGTACGGCCCACTTATCCTGTAGCCATATAACTGGCCGGCCCTTATTCCCGCCAGGTGAACATGCCAGTAGTGCGAGGTGCGACTCGTCTCGGGAACGAGATCGATGATGCGGCTTGGCTGAGTAGCATCTTCCGTGTCGAAGAGTAGCAATTCGGCACGAGTTGCATGGTAGGAGAACACGCTGAAGTTCACGCCCGTCGCCGTGACACTCGCACCTAATGGATACGGGCTCCCGTTCTTCATGTTCTATTCCTCAATCTCCTACGCACGATGTGACCAGGCATGAGTGCGGGAGAGAATCTATTAGATGATTGTATTGGCCGCTACCTAGGGGTGTATCAATGCCAAAGCTTCCATAGGCTTCGGAGTAGTGGGAGCGGCAGGCGCGATTATGATGCTGCCACATCTTCAGGTGGCTCAAGTGAGTCTGTTGGCCATCGCTTTCGTTAAAACTAGAAGAATCTGTTCATGCTGTGAATGGCCTAAAATGATCTTCTTCCAGTACTATGGAGTTCCAAGATATTGCCCCTGTTGAACTTTGGTGAACTATGTTCGCGATCGCAATGTGGACAAATCTGGTTATCTTCGTAGCACCCGACCTTCTCCGTGGTCGGACCAGCATCTTTTCGCCTGCCGCTACACCTGCTCATTCGATCTTCGGTTTATCAACGCTTGTCCTCAGCTTTACCTCCGGCATCTTTCTGGTTGTAGGAGGTTTGCTGCTTTTCGCTGTCATTCGATTTCGACATCGCCCATCCGATCCTAACGCTGCGCAGGAACCAGCACAAATCTACGGCAGCACACAGATTGAGCTTTCCTGGACCGTTGTCCCAATCCTTATCGTATTCGTACTGTTCCTGGCGACGGCGCGGGTTATCTACTCAACCGAACATGCGCCTAAGCCTCCGAATTCGCTGGATGTCATTGTCATCGGCCACCAGTTCTGGTGGGAATATCGTTATCCCAAGCTCGGAATTGTAACCGCCAATGAACTACATATACCTGTAAGTGATCCCCGGAATCCTACTCCGACTTACTTGACGATGTCATCGGCAGATACAAACCATAATTTCTGGGTTCCCCAGTTGGCCGGAAAAATGGACCTGATTCCAAACAAGGTCAACACAATGTGGATCGACCCTGCAACGCCGGGGCTCTACCTTGGTCAGTGTGCGCAATACTGTGGAACTCAGCATGCCAAGATGCTGCTCCGCGTCTATGCCGATACGCCTGCCGAATTTGCCGCGTGGGTTGCTCACCAGCGTCAAGCTCCCATCCAGGACGCGGGCGCGTCTGAGGGGCGAGACGTGTTTCAGCATAACGCATGCATCAGTTGCCATACCATCGCGGATACGGTTGCAACTGGAAGGTTTGGACCTGACCTGACTCATCTGGCCAGCCGGGAGACAATTGCCTCTGGTTCCGTAGCTAATACGTCTCAGAACATTCGCAGTTTTGTAGCAGATCCTGCTCACTTCAAACCAGGAGCGCTGATGCCTCCGATGCATCTCAACGATCACGATCTGGACGCCGTTACCACGTATCTCACAACGCTCAAGTAGCGTCGAAAGAAGTAAATATTATGGCAACGCAAACTTCGGTGACCGTAATTCTCGACGAGACCATCGCGACGAGACCACGTCTGACGGCCTTGCAGATACTGCACGATTGGGTCACGACAGTTGACCACAAAAAAATTGGCCTGATGTACATCGGTTATGCGTTGATTTTTCTTGTTATCGGCGGCCTTGAAGCTATCCTGATGCGCATTCAGCTCGCCGTTCCAAATAACACCTTCGTTTCGCCGCAGGTATTCAATCGTTTGTTCACCATGCACGGTACGACAATGGTCTTCTTTGTCGGAATGCCGATTCTGTTTGGCTTCGGAAACTACCTTATCCCTTTGATGATCGGGGCGAGAGATATGGCGTTCCCTCGGTTGAACGCCTTCAGCTTCTGGATCGCGGCCTTCGGCGGCCTCCTTCTCTATTTCAGCTACTTCGGAGGAAGCGGCTTATATGGCGCGGGAACCGCACCCGATGTAGGTTGGTGGGCGTACGCTCCCCTTACTGCCAAAGCCTTCTCGCCTGGTCACAGCACAGACTACTGGACGCTCTCCATCCTGATTGCCGGAATCGGCAGTATAGGTACAGCTCTCAACATCGTCGCTACTGCAATCTGCATGCGGTGCCCCGGCATGAAGTTGAGCCGGATGCCGCTTCTCGTCTGGCTGTATCTCGTCATGTCGATGATGGTCTTTGTGACGATCAGCCCGCTTACAGCGGCGCAGGTCATGCTGCTACTCGACCGCTATCTTGGCTCGCATTTTTTTGATACACAGGCCGGAGGCTCTGCTGTCCTGTGGATGCATTACTTCTGGATATTCGGTCATCCTGAGGTTTACGTTCTTATTCTGCCTGCCTTCGCCTTTGCAAACGAGATTATTCCAGTCTTCTCGCGCAAGGCCATCTTCGGCTACCCCGCCATGGTCGCGGCATCCGTTGGAATCGGTTTTATCAGCCTCAGCGTCTGGGCACATCACATGTTCACTGTCGGCATGGGAGCGGGGGCAGACACGTTTTTCGTGCTCGCGACAATGACGATCTCAGTTCCTACCGGGATTAAGATATTCAACTGGCTTGCGACTATCTGGGGCGGAAAAGTTCACTTCAAAGTAGCCATGATGTTCGCCCTCGGATTTCTTTTTCAATTCCTTGTCGCTGGTCTCACTGGCATCATGCTGGGTTCTGCTCCCTTTGACTGGCAATTGAGCGGATCGTACTTCGTGGTTGCTCATTTCCACTATGTTCTGGTGGGTGCAATTCTATTTATGGTCTTCGCGGCCTCCTACTACTGGTATCCAAAGATGACCGGCCGTCTGTTAAACGAAACGCTCGGCAAGTGGCATTTCTGGCTCTTTCTTATCGGTTTTCATCTGACCTTTGACTTCATGCATATTCCCGGCATTCTGGGGATGCCACGTCGCATTTATACCTACGAGGCCGACCGCGGATGGATGATCTTGAACATGATCACGTCCAGTGGAGCGTTTTTCCAGGCAGCCGGAACGCTCATCTTCGTCTACAACCTCATCTGGTCTTATTTCAAAGGGCCGGTCGCCGGCGCCGATCCATGGGATGCCTGGACGCTGGAGTGGTCCACAAGCTCTCCGCCGCCTACCTATAACTTTGCTGTCATCCCCAGTGTCGACAGCCGCAGGCCGCTTTGGGACCTCAAACATCCCGAGGATACTGACAACAACTATGAGTAAGGAAGAACAGCAGCATGGTAGAGACAGCCGTCATCACGCCTAACGCGAACGAATCATGGACGCTCCCTTCTCGCGGCGTCGTGGGTATGTTCTGCTTGATTCTGGCAGAGGCTACGATCTTTCTTATCTTCGTTGTCGCTTACGTCTTCTACATCGGGAAAAGCCTCAGTGGGCCGACTCCGCGCGACGTACTCAGCCTGCCTGTCTTTACGACGATCTGTCTGCTTTCAAGCAGTATTACAGTCCACTACGCGGTTGCCACCCTGCGTGAAGGCAAGCGCGGATTGTGTTCCCTCTGGCTCGCTGCCACTGTTCTTCTGGGTGGAATCTTCCTGGGCGGAACGGCTATCGAATGGCATCACCTCATCTATGTCGACGGCCTTACCATTCAGACGAATCTCTTTGGAACAACCTTTTATTCGTTGGTCGGCTTGCACGCCACACACGTGATCGTCGGTCTCATTATGTTGAGTCTTGCCTTGATATTTTCGCTGCGCGGATTAGTTACAAGCATGCATGCAGAGCGTCTTCACGTGCTTTCGTTGTACTGGCATTTTGTTGACGCCGTATGGGTCGTAGTCTTTCTTGTCGTGTATGTGCTGGGTAGGTAGTTCGAGGGTAAAACATCGAGCCAGGAGCAAGAGATGTACGAGCATAAAGAACACGATGAACTCGGTGTCGTCCAGCTCCCATCGCCAACCGCGATGCCTATCGTGTTCGCTCTCGGAGTCGCCTTGATGCTGACCGGCCTGGTGACGAACTTCTTTATCGGTCTTCTAGGACTTATCCTTACCGTCTGTGGATGCGTTGGATGGTTCTTGCAAGTGTTGCCACACGAGCAGCACGTTGCGATCCCGATTGTCGCGGAGGAGGTAGAAATTGTTACCTCGCGCACATTGCGAGAGCACGCGCCAACAAGTGAGATGCATCGAAAGTTCCTGCCGATCGAGACCTTCCGTGTCACCACCGGCATCCGCGGCGGATTTGCCGGTGGGCTCGCGATGATCATTCCGGCAAGCATCTTCGGGCTGCTCCGCTATCACAGCATCTGGTATCCGGTGAACCTGCTCGCTGCTGGCGGCTTCGTTCAATGGATTGGCGCGAGCGACGCCTTCCTCAGCCAGTTTCATGCGCAGGGCTTGCTCGCTGCGGTAGCCATTCATGGCTTTACGTCTCTCCTTGTCGGCCTCCTTTATGGAGCGATGTTGCCGATGTACCCGCGCCATCCCATCCTGTCGGCCGGCCTGGTCGTCCCGCTTTTGTTTACGGCAATATTGCACTCCATGCTTGGCATCGTTAGCCCAATTCTGAACCAACGCATCGACTGGTTCTGGTTCTTTATCTCGCTTATCGCATTTGGACTGGTGTGCGGCTTTGTAGTGAACCTGCACGCCAAGGTTCGAACGCCGCAGTTTAGAGCGCTGCCCTTTGCGGTTCGCGCCGGAATCCACGGCGATGCCGGTGTCTTGCCGCCGGATTCTGTCGAACCTCCAAACAAGGGAGATGGCGGTCAATGAACTGGCGCTCTACAACGCTCTCGTCTCTGGCCTGCACGATTTGTTTCGTGATTGCCGGCTGTAATGCGCCCGGAAAGCCAGTGCAGGCCGAAGCCGCCCGTCCTGACGACGTGCTCGACTTCCCAACGCTCTACAAACAAAACTGCGCCGCATGCCACGGACAAGACGGAAGGAACGGGGCGTCTATATCGCTCGCAAATCCTGCCTATGTGGCCACCGCTGGGGTTGGCAACATCGAGCGAATCACTGCCGCAGGCGTCCCCGGTACTGCCATGCCACCCTTTGCTAGATCGACCGGCGGAATGCTTACAGATCGCCAGGTCGCTGTGATCGCGAAGGGAATCGTAGATAACTGGGGCCATTCAAACGCAGCTACAGGGCAGTTGCCTTCATATTCCAGTAGTGGCCCCGGAGATTCGGCCAAAGGGCAAACGTCCTACGCTACATTCTGCGCCCGCTGTCACGGCGCCGACGGAGCCGGCATCAACAGCGGCAGCACGAAGATGGGCTCGATCGTCGACCCTGCATATCTCGCGCTCGTCAGCGATCAGTATTTGCGCAGCACAATCATTGCCGGTCAGTCCGAGCAGGGCATGCCCGACTGGCGCTCGGACCTCACGGGATCAAACGCTCGCCCCATGACGGATCAAGAGATTACCGATATTACGGCATGGATCACGTCCCATCGCATCGCGAATCCTGGCGAGCCCTACCCGCAGCACCCGTAGTTATTTGCGATCACCACAGGAGACCGGCATGACCGAATTCCTTAAATATCCAGGCGAGTCCAGCGTCGATCAATTACCACCGGAGGGAAGGGCAGCCGCGCACTCGCGCCGAGTCTTCTTATTCAAACTTTCGCTGGCGTTGAATGCTGCGGTAGGCGCCGTGCTCGCCGTTCCGCTCGTGGGATATCTGCTCGGGCCTGTGCAGAAAAGAGATTCGGACGTAGGCTCCTGGATCAGCCTTGGCCACACAGACGGCTTTCCTGCCGGGGCGATCACGCTCGCAGACTTTCATAGCCCTGTTGCGAGGTTCGGTGATGGAGAGACCGCAAAGGTCGCCTGCTGGGTCAGACGCGTCTCAGCCCAGCAGTTCCAGGTCTTTGCCGTGAACTGCGCGCATCTCGGCTGCCCCGTTAGATGGTTCGCCCAATCCCGGTTATTTCTTTGCCCCTGCCACGGGGGTGCTTACTACGAAGATGGATCACGAGCGGCAGGGCCTCCTGAACGTGGACTGTTTGAATACCGTTCAAAGCTCGATAACAATTTTCTCCTGATTCACGCAGGTGACATGCCCACCCTCTCGACACAGGCCTCCTGCGGTGAAAGACCATTGATTCAGATTGAGCCGGCAAAAAAGGCACCGAGGTCCGCTTAATGGCAAGCCTGAAAGAACGCTGCGTTGACGCATATCAATGGCTGGAGAGCCGTCTGGGTCTCATCGAGCCGCTTAGCAAAGCGGCGGCGCATCCTACGCCTTCAAACAACGCGAGCTGGCTCTATGTCTTTGGCAGTGCCGCCACCGTGCTTCTTATTCTGCAGGTGGTGACGGGTATTCTGCTTGCACTCGTCTATAGTCCATCCGCAAATGAAGCCTGGGGAAGTCTGCAGTTTCTCAACCACAACCTGGCACTCGGCTGGTATCTGCGCGCACTGCACGGCTGGGGTTCGGATTTCATGGTCGCAATCGTACTCATCCACATGGTGCAGGTATTTCTCTTTGGCGCTTACAAGTTCCCGCGCGAATTGACCTGGATTATCGGCGTTCTGCTTCTTCTACTCACGCTGGGCATGGCATTTACAGGTCAGGTTCTTCGTTTCGATCAGGACGCCTACTGGGGACTCGGCATCGGCGCATCGATTCTCAGCCGCGTTCCCTTCATCGGCGCGCCACTTGTTCACCTTATGCTTGGCGGCCCAATCATCGGTGCAGCAACGCTCTCTCGATTCTTCGCGCTGCACGTCTTTGTCATCCCTGGCCTGCTGCTCGCAGGAGTAGGCGTTCATGTATGGATGGTGCTCTTTCACGGCGTCAGCGACTGGCCCATGCCCGGGCGCCTCGTCAGCAAATCTACCTACATGCGCGAGTATCACGAACTGACGCAAAAAACCGGTATGCCCTTCGTTCCCGATGCGGCCTGGAAAGATGCTGTCTTCGCCGCGGCCATTATGTTCTCAGTCATGGCCTGCGCCTTCTTCTTTGGGCCGTTCGGCCCAAGCGGGCCGCCCGATCCGACTATCATTCAGACCGCCCCCAGGCCGGACGTAGCATTCCTTTGGATCTACGCCGTGCTCGCATTCCTTCCTCCATCGATTGAAACGCCGGTGATGCTGGTCGTCCCTGTACTGGTAATCGCCGGCATGCTTGTACTGCCTCTCTTTGCGAGCGAGGGTGAACGTCATTGGACGCGGCGTCCAGTCGCTGTCCTTACGGTATCTGTTATCGCAGTGACTCTAGGCATCTTCACTCATCTTGGCACCTACACTCCATGGAGCCCGATCATGAATGCATGGACGAGCGACCCGATCCCTACGATGTATCTTCAAAATCGCACTCCGCTCGAGCGTCAGGGCGCACTGGTTCTTCAGAACAAACAATGTCGCAACTGCCACATGCTCGACGGTAAAGGAGGCCAGCGAGGACCCGCGCTGGATTCCATCGCTTCGCGCATGACCGAAGACCAGATTATCCGCCAGGTTTTGCAGGGTGGCGGCAATATGCCTGCCTATGGAAATGCTTTGAACCCATCAGAGACCAAAGCACTCGTCGAATTTCTCATGACGCTGCGCGGGAATAACCTCTCGCCTGCAATCAATGCTTCGCGAGGCCTCACCAATACCAGCAATCTGCAAGCGCCCCAAACCTCACCTGCGTCGCAAGCCAGGAGAAGTCCCTAGCACATGCCCGATGCGGTGCAGGACATCTTCAAGAATTGGACACCTTCCATCTGGCTGACGCTCTCCATCGCAGTCACCGCGGTCATTTATTTGCGTGGCTGGTCGCTGATCCGCAAGACCCGGCCTGTGCAGTTCACCGGCATGCGACTCGCGTCTTTCTTCGCTGGCCTCATCATCCTCTGGCTTGCCATCGCGTCACCCCTGGACGGCTTCGCTGACGTTCTGCTCAGTGCGCACATGGTGGAGCATCTGCTCTTGATGTCTGCCGTTCCACCGCTTCTTCTGCTGGGCTTCCCTGTCGTTCCTTTGCTGCGCGGCTTGCCGGAAGCGCTTCGCCGCCATGTAGCGGGTCCTCTCTTTCGAGTGCCTTTTCTGAGGAGCTTCGGACGATGGCTGATAACACCCGTGATTGCATGGGCTGCCATGAATGTGACTTTTATCGCATGGCATCTTCCAACGGCCTTCGACTTCGCTTTGCAGAATGAGGGATGGCATGCGATCGAGCATCTCTGCTTTCTCAGCACCTCTATTCTCTTTTGGTGGCGTATCGTTCAGCCGTGGCCTGCAGGCACGAACCGTAATAGTTGGAGCATATTGATCTACCTGGTCTCGGCTGATGTGGTGAACACACTTCTCGCAGCATTCTTGGCCTTTTGTAATCGTCCGGTTTACGGGTACTACACCGATCATCCAAATCCCTTCGGCGCTTCACCATTGGAAGACCAGGTTCTGGGAGCAGCGATCATGTGGGTTATCGGGTCTCTCTCGTTCCTCGTACCCGCGATGCTTCTCACTGTTCGGATGTTGCGGCCTTCTCGCTTGATGCTCTCTTAGGGCAGTTTCTGGACTTGCCGGTCAGCGTGCGCCTGAAACGGCGGAAGGGAAACCGAAACTCAATCCGCACAGAACGTGCATCGACGTCCGCCAGTTCTTCCATCGCACAGCCGCAGACTCACCCGCAGCTATAAGCTCACCCGCTCCGCTTCATCCACCGTATCCACCCTCGGGAAAAACGGATCCACCTTAGTCAGCTCAAACAGCTGCACCACGCGAGCATTAGCTCCAGCCACCACCAGCCGAACCCCTCTATGCTGGCACCGGACATAGTGGCTCACCATCAGCCCAAGCCCCGAAGAATCGACATACGGAACCTCCGTCAAATCGATAATATGGAGAGCCTGCGGAGTCCCATCATCCTCCGCCTCAAACGTGCCGCGAAGCGCGTCCGGCGAAAGCGCGCCATACATATCCCGAGCCGTAAACGGCCCCGTCAAACGAAAGATGACCGTCCCAGGCGCCTTGCCGTGAGCGCGTTCAATCGCAAACTTCGTACTCTCCCACACCTGAGCAACTGCCATCGCGATTGTTCCTCCTTTTCATCCAGACCGCCGGATGCCGCAAGTTTCGGGCCTCCATTCTATCCCGCCCGGATGACGTCGTCCGAGCGCAGCGGATAAGAACTTACTTGCCTGCCAGCGCTGCCCCCGCTTCAACCTCGAATCGAGTTATATCCCACACTCCTTCGCAATACTCTCGGATCGACCGGTCAGACGAGAACCTGCCCATATGCGCGACGTTGTGGATCGACATTCTCGCCCACTTATCCCGATCAAGGAATGTGGCGTTCACATGATCCTGGCAGTCGACATAGGACTGATAGTCGGCAAACAAAAGGTATGGATCGTTGTTCATCAGACCGTCGACCAGTGGGCAGAACAGGTTGCGATCACCGTGCGAGAATTGCCCGGCGAGGATACTGTCGACCACTTCGCGCAGCGCAGCGTTCGACTCGTAGATGCCATGCGGGTGGTAGCCAGCGGCCTTCGTCGCTGAGACCTCCGTAGCGTTGAGGCCAAATAGGAAGAAGTTCTCGTGTCCCACAGCGTCGCGTATCTCGATATTGGCGCCGTCGAGCGTGCCGATCGTGAGAGCGCCATTCATGGCAAACTTCATGTTGCCGGTGCCGGAAGCTTCGTAGCCGGCAGTAGAAATCTGTTCGCTCAGATCAGCGGCAGGGTACACCAATTGTCCGAACGTGACGTTGTAGTCCGGAATAAAGACCACCTTCATGCGGTGGTTCACCTCAGGGTCGTTATTGATCACCTCGCCCACGGAATTAATCAGCTTGATGATCAGCTTGGCCATGAAATATCCAGGCGCGGCTTTTCCTCCAAACAGGAAGGTGCGTGGCGTGATCTCCATCGTCGGATTCTTCTTCAGCCGGTGATACAGCGTCAGGATGTAGAGCACGTTGAGATGCTGCCGTTTGTACTCATGAATCCGTTTCACCTGCGCGTCATACATGGAAGTCGGATCCACAGAGATGCCGGTCTCCTTGGCGATGTACTGTGCAAGCCTCACCTTGACCTCGTACTGGACCTTGCGCCAATCGGTGCGGAATGCCGAGTCTTCGATATAGTCTTCCAACTTAGTAAGCTGATCGAGATCGCCGATCCAGCCGTCTCCAATCTTGCTGGTCATCAGTCCCGTCTGCTCAGGATCACTCACCGCGATCCAGCGCCGCGGCGTGACACCATTCGTAACGTTGATGAACTTCTCCGGCCACAGCGCATAGAAGTCATGCAGCAACTGGCTCTTCAATAACTCAGTGTGCAACTTCGCGACGCCATTGATATGCTTGCTCCCGACGCAAGCCAGGTAGGCCATGCGGACGAACTTATCTCCGTTTTCGTCGATAAGTGACATACGAGTTACTCGTGCATCATCCCCCGGAAACCGTTCGCGGACCATATCCAGAAAGCGCTTATTGATCTCGTAGATAATCTCGATGTGACGGGGCAGCAGCGAAGAGAACATCGGCAGCGGCCAGCGCTCCAGTGCCTCAGGCAGAAGCGTGTGATTCGTAAAGTTAAACGCGTTCGAGGTAATCTCCCACGCCTTGTCCCATCCCAGACCATGAATGTCGATCAGCAGCCGCATCAGCTCGGCCACGCCGATAGAGGGATGCGTGTCATTGAGCTGGATCGTGCACAGCTCATGGAACTTCTCAATCGAGTGACCGGCATTCAGATGCCGTCGAATCATGTCCTGCAGCGAGCACGAGGTAAAGAAGTACTGCTGTTGCAGGCGCAGCTCCTTGCCGCGCATCGCGTCATCGTTGGGATACAGCACCTTGGTTATATTTTCCGCGAAGACCTTTGCGCTCACTGCCCCCTGGTAGTCGCCGCTGTTGAAGCGCCCGAAGAAGAACGACTCGGTTGCCTCGGACTTCCACAGCCTCATCGTGTTCGCGATGTCGCTGTGATATCCAGGGATCGGCGTATCGTACGGGATCCCTTTCACCACTGAACCCGGTACCCACCGCACCTCGTATACGCCGGACGCATCCGTCCACGTCTCGGTGTGCCCGCCGTACCCTACCTCCACGTCGGCCTGCGGACGCCGTATCTCCCACGGATTGCCGAAGCGCAGCCAGTGGTCGGTCAGCTCCACCTGCCAGCCTTCGTGAATCTCCTGCCGAAACATGCCGAACTCATACCGAATCCCGTAGCCCATCGCCGGCACTCCGAGCGTCGCCATCGAGTCCATATAACACGCAGCCAACCGGCCCAATCCACCATTGCCAAGTCCGGGCTCGCTTTCCTGCGTAATAAGTTGATCGAGGTCCAGATCGAGTTCCTTCGTCGCCTGCCGCATCCCATCCTGCATTCCAAGGTTCAGCAGATTATTTGCCAGATGCGGCCCCGTCAGAAACTCAGCCGAAAGATAGTAGATCGTGCGGACGTGATGCTTTACATAATCCCCTCTGGTCGTCAGCCACCGCGCCAGAATCCGGTCCCGCACCGTATAGGCGAGAGCCATGAAGTAGTCCATGTCGGTCGCAATCGCACGGCGCCTTCCCACCACGTAAAAGAGGTTATCCAGAATCCCCTGCTTTAGAGCAGGAACACTTAGGCTCGTACGCTCGTCATCAATGATCTGGCTCTGCGGCGTGGATGGCTGTTCTTGCATAAGGTGCCTCATTCCTGTCCGGTGGAGAGTGCGAATCGCGAACTGGTGCAGTTGAAAGAAACCGATTTTCCAACCGCGCTGTGACAACGATGCTAAGGACTGGCGGTGACAATAACAATAAAATCCACTTACTTGTTTGCCAAATCGCCACGGTTCTCTACAAACACTTACTCTCCGGTTCACTCACATGGGGCTCCAATAGCACCGCAGTGTTCCCATCAACGGTAATCATATACACCAGATGGCTATTGGAATGGGATGGACTGCTAAAGCAACCAAACCCGGCAAACCCTCACCTCCCTACAACATTTGCTAGCTGTTCTCCCACCCCTCCAGCATCTAAACTACCTATAAATCGAGCCAGCCCAAAGGCCTCGATGACCGCAGCCAAGCCGACCCACAAAGCCGCTTGGCCCGAAAGTCCACCCGCATGCGCTGGGGATCAGTCAGCCCTCCCCAATCACTATCCCCAGCGCAGCGGAACCGGTCGCATCACCTCCAGCATCCTCTGCGCTTCTCCGCGCTCCCTGCGTCTGTCTTTCACTACGCCCGCAACAAACCCGTGCTAATCTTCTCCCTTCACAGGAGGTCTCACCCATGTCCGAGCAAAACCGGGCCCTCGCCATACGCTGGTTTGAAGAAGTCTGGAATCAAGGCAGCGAAGCCGCCATCGACGAGCTCTTCCACCCCGAAGGCCACGCCTACGGATTCCCCGACCCCGACTCCGACCTCATCGGTCCCGAAGCCTTCAAAGCAGTCCACCGCCAGTTCAAGAGCGCCTTCTCCGGCATCAACGTCGTCATCGAAGACGTCATCGCCGAGGGCGACCGCGTAGCCATCCGCTGGACCAGCCACATGACCCACTCCGGCGACACCCTCGGCTTCGCCGCCACCAATAGAAAAGCCGCCCTCGGCGGCAGCTCCTTCATCCACATCCACAACGGCCAGATCATGCACGGCTGGAACCAGATGGACTTCACCAAGCTAGCCATTCAGCTCCAATCCGCCGAAGCCTGACCACCCCCTCGCAAATACATTTCGCATAGTCTTCTACAACATTTGCTAGTGTTCAGCTTCTTAGCGGCTACCTACACTTGCCTCAGGTTGAGGCAACCCCCATGAACAAGCTCCGCGCCATCCGTCTCGCAACTCTCGTCACGCTATCTATCGCGATCTTCGCCTTCACACACGCAGCCGCCGTCGCGCAAAGCTCGGTCCAGGGCGTCATCAACGGACGTTCCGGAGCCACCATGACTCTGCAGATCGCCGGCTCACCCAACCTCACCGTCGTCCTCACCGACAGCACCGACGTCGGCGAGCTCGAAGGAATGCTCAAAGCCCGCTCCAAGCAGATGCCCATGACCGCTCTCATTCCCGGACTCCCCGTCCAGGTCAGCGGCAGCTACAACGCTCAGGGCCAGCTCGTCGCCGACAAGGTCCGCTTCAAAGGCAACGACCTCAAAGCCGCCATGGACGCCCAGGCCGGCCTCCAGCCCACCATGCAAAAAGTAGCCGCCAACACCCAGGCCATCCAGCAATCCGATGCGGAGATCGCAGCGCAGCAGGCAGCCATGCAGAAACAAGCTGCAGCCCTCGCAGCCCAGCAGGCCCAGCTCACCGCCGAGCAGCAGAAAGTCGCCGCCAATAAAGCCGCCATCGCCGCTGCCAACAAACGCTTCGGCGAACTCGGCGACTACAACATTCTCGGTGAGACCACCGTCCTCTTCGGCAACGGCCAAACCAGCGTCGCGCCGCAATACATCACCCAGCTCGTCCAACTGGCCCAGCAGGCCAAGACCATCAACGCCTACATCGTCCAAGTCCAGGGCTACGCCTCTGCCGTCGGCAGCGCCGCACTCAACCAGAAACTCTCGAGCGAGCGCGCCGCCAACGTTACCGCCATTCTCCAACAGCAGGGCCAGGTGCCACTCACCAACATGCTCGCCCCCGGAGCCATGGGCACGTCCTCTCAAGTTGACTCCGACGCGACCGCCGAAGGCCAGGCCGAAAATCGCCGCGTAGTAGTCAGAATCCTCCAGAACAAAGGCATAGCCGGCATCTAAAGCAGAGACGCGAAGCAGAGGACCACACGACATCTTCTCCGCGTCCTCTGCGCCGCTCCGCGCTCTCTGCGTCCGTCTCTCTCCTTAATAATGATCGCCGACACCTCGGTTCACTGCGCCACCGAACCGGCCGCACCCATCCCACGCCCAGTGAGCTCCCGAATCAAGTCCACCTCACGCTGCCGGTAAGGAGTATCGTCCTGCTTGAAAACCTCGTGAAACCATATCGTCGGCTGTATCAATACATACGGCCTCTGCCACGAGTCCCACGGAAGATACGTCTGCGTCTTCCCCGCAACCAGCCCCCAGTTGATCGCCCCCACGTTATATCGCTTCGCAACCGGCAAGCTTCCCTCGAACGTGCTCCCATTCCCCCGCGCCATATACTCCGTGCAAATAATCGGTCTCCCCAGCGGCTTCAGCTCCACAATCCTGGCCTCAAACTTCTCTGGCCAATCGTAGTTGTGAAACGAGATCACATCCGACTCCGCCAGTTGAATCTTCGTAGTCTTACTCTCCTTCGCCGGATCGCTCCAGTCACCCGCCCAGACTCCGCTCGTCAGCGGCTGCACCGGATGCACCGATCGCGCCCACGCAAAAGCCTTCGGCAGCAGCTCCTCCACCCGTGCAATCTTTGCCGCCTCGTCTTGCACCGTATCGCCGCCGCGATTGTCCGGCTCATTCCAAATGTCCCAACCCAGCACGCGCTCGTCCTTTGCAAACGCACCCACCACGCCCTTCACATACGCCTCCAGTTGCGGCTCGACGTTCTTATCCATCAGCCGCTCCTTCCCCGGACTCTGCACCCACCCCGAGTTATGAACCCCCGGAATCGGCGGATGCTGCGGCCCCAGATGCGGATTCGTCTCCCAGCACGAATCGAACAGCACCAGCAGCGGCTTGATGTGATGCTTCGCCGCAATCCCTAGAAAGATATCCAGCCGCTCAGTAAATCCCTTCGCATCCTGTTGCCAAAGCTGGTCCTGCAGAAACACCCGCATCGTATTCATCCCGATCCCTTCGGCCATCCCCAGCTCCTTATCGATCAGCTTCGGATTGAAGGTCGCAGCCTGAAACATCTCCAGCTCATTGATCGCATCCGAAGGAATAAAGTTCGCCCCCACCAACCACGGCTGCTTCGCATACCAGTCGTTAGCCTGTTGCGCGCTCCAGCGCACTGGAGCAGCCTCGCTCCCCTGTGCAACCAACGCAGCCGGCGAAACAACAAGACAAGTAAACACTGTCAAGAAGAGAGAACGTCTAGGGATCAAGAAGAGAGAACATCTAAGGGTCATTAAGAGAACGTCCAGGGATCATTGTTTTTCCTTTATCGAAACCGCGCCCAATCTACCAGAACCTACCTTCTGAGACATGGGTGGCGAGCCTCAACCTATCGGGTGCCCCATCCTGAGCCCGCCTGATCGGGCGATGGTTGGGGAACGCATGCCCTCTCCCGCCGCCTTTGTTTTTCTCCGCGCCCTCTGCGCACCTCCGCGTCCTCCGCGTCCGTCCTTGCCTTAGCCGAACCACAAATCCTCAATATCCACGCCCCAATCCCACCACCCCAAACTATTTTTCACGCTTTTACTCAGCAAAATCGCATGTCAAGCCCCCAAACCCACCAAAAAACCAATAACCCAAGCCCCATCAATAAGATAAAACTTTCGCCAAAGCGGTTTTTAGTTATGGTCAATCCGGTAAAATAGAACTAGAAGTACAAAACAAACGCAAGCGCCCGGCCACCAGCCTCGAAAGGGACCTAAGTCGTTTGTTTGGAATATTTTAGCCGTAACCCCAATGAATGCAATATTTTGGCAGATCAAACCCGCCAAACCATTGTAAACAAGTAATTTAGCCCAAGATACCCCCGGGGGGGGGGTACCCCCCAGAAAGCACCAAAAGGAGCTCAAAAAGTCATCGCATACGGAAACTCAAACACCAGCCCGGCAACCGGAAGCACCACATTCACCTGCTTCGCCTTCGGATCCTTCTCAAAGAAGACCCGTCCGCGAACCACCTCGTTCGCCGGAATCGGCGCAGCCGCCAGGTTCTGCAGCGCCGCCGCCTTTTCCGCAGCCTCCTTCGCAGCAGCCTCCTTCTTGGCCTGCGCAAAGAGCTCATCAATATTAGGGGCCACAGCAGCCGGAGCAGCAGCCCCACCCTCCGCGGCAGGAGCTGCAGCAACCGGAGCCTCCACAACCGGTATCGGAGGCGGAGGAGCTACATTTTGCAACTCCGAAGGAGGAACATACAGCAACACCCGAGGCTTCGGAGACAACCACCTCCACCCGGAAGTCCTGCGGAGAGACATTCTGCGGATAATCCGAATGGTTCGCAATACTTACGTCGGCCCGCGTGTACGCGCCCTCGTTCGAGATCGAAACCATCACGGTAAACTTCACCGTCTCGATAACCTTATAGTTCCGCCCGAACATCACCTTGTTCGAGCACCGCGCATTCTGCCCGCAAGCCACCACATTGTCGGGAATAATCGTCGGAACCGGCGCTGCTAACGACAACACGCTGCACCCAGTCAAAGCCACAGAAAGAAGGGAAGTACGGAGGAAAGTCATCGCTGGACACCTCGCTGCCAGGTTGGCAGTGAGCCGAGGGTAACGCCGGAGTACCTAATAAGGTATCCCCCGAAGGTCGTACCGACCTTCGGACCCCCTTGCAATCAAATCAACAATTTAATTTCAACCCGCCGCCCGTACCTGCTACCATTACATTACCGGCGAAACATCATCGCCCGAAAGTAGGAGCAGTTATGGCAAACGGAACAGTAAAATGGTTTAACGACGCAAAAGGCTTTGGCTTCATCACACCCGAGGACGGCGGCGAGGATCTCTTCGCGCACTACTCTGCAATCAACTCCAGTGGCTTCAAGTCCCTCCAGGAAGGCCAGCGCGTTTCCTTCGACGTAACCACCGGCCCCAAGGGCAAGCAGGCTGCCAACATCCAGCCCCTCTAGTTCTCAGCACCCGAGATTAGAAGCACAGCAAAGAGAGTCACGGTACCCCCGTGGCTCTTTTTCATTTAACCCCATGTGTCGCCCAATAGACACAACTTTCACCCCAAAACAGGCGTCCTTTCAAGAAGTAGTAATTAAGGAGAACGCCCTAATGAACAAATTACTTCTCTCAGCCGTCTGTGGACTCTTCCTCACCGCAGGCATCGCGAACGCCCAGGTCGTAGTACGCATCGGTCCACCACGCGCCAGTCCACGAGGTCGTTCCGCCTCCCCCACACGAGCACCCCGATTGGGCCTGGCACGCAGGCTACCACCGCTGGGACGGCAACAGATACGTCTGGGTTCCCGGCGTCTACGAGCAGCCGCCTCATCCTCACGCCCGCTGGGTCGAAGGTCACTGGGACCATCACCACGACGGCTACGTCTGGGTAGAAGGCCACTGGCGCTAGCCAACAGCTCTCCTCATAGCTTGGCGGACCGCCTCCAGCGATCCGCCAAGCTATCATCAAGGAATGAGCCTCACTCCTAGCCGAACGCGCCAAGAAAATCAAAGTCCTCATCTTCGACGTAGACGGCGTCCTCACCGATGGCCAGATCATCGTCGTCCCGGACAGCGCCGGCCCCGACGCAAAGGGCATAGAAGTAAAAGGATTCGCCGCTCACGATGGCCTCGGAATCACCCTCGCCCGTCTCGGCCGGTATCCGCGTCGGAGTCATCACCAAGCGCCAGTCCCAGACCGTAGCCATCCGCGCCCGCGACCTGAAGCTGGAGTTCGTCTATCAGGGTCAAGCCCACAAGATGAACGCCATCCGCGAGATACTCACCCTCGCCGGCATCACCATCGACGAGCTCGCCTACGTCGGAGACGACATCATCGACCTCCCCGTAATGCGTGCCTGCGGCCTGGCCATCGCCACCGCCAACGCCCGCCCCCAGGTCAAAGCCATGGCCCACTTCACTACCCCCAACCCCGGCGGCCACGGAGCAGGACGCGACGCCATCGACTTCATCCTCAACGCCCGCGGAGTCCTCGACCAGGTCATCGAAGAGTACCTCGACGAAGACAACGCCGCCGCCGCCATCGCCGACGTAGGCACTGGCAACATGTACCTATCGCCAGTCGCGCGACATTCTTGATTAAACTAGTCGCATGGCCCTGACATTCACCACCTCCTACATCGAGGATTCCCTATCCCTATTCCGGTACTACAAGCGGCTTGCCGAACGCGCGATGGAGCAGGTAACGGACGAACAGCTCTTCGCTGTGCTGGATGAAGAATCGAATTCCATCGCGATCATCGTGAAGCACATGGCAGGAAACATGCGCTCCCGCTGGACCGATTTCCTCACCACCGACGGCGAGAAGCCCGACCGCGATCGCGATAGCGAATTCATCGACGCACCTCGAACACGCAAGGCATTACTCGATACCTGGGAGAACGGCTGGACGTGCGTCTTCGCAGCGCTCGAGCCGCTCTCCGATGCCGACCTCGCGCGCATCAGTGACGATCCGTGGCGAAGCGCACTCGGTCATGCAGGCCATAAACCGCCAGGTGGCACATTACGCCCATCATGTGGGTCAAATTGTCCTCCTCGCGAAGCACTTCGCGCACGACCGATGGCAATCGCTGAGCGTACCGCGCAATCAGTCGGCAGAGTTCAACCGCAAAGTAGCTGCAGGAGAGCAAAGCCAGCGATAAATAACACAGTACACAGTCTCGCAATGTTAGAGGCCCGCTGGCAACTCGCTAAGCTAGCGAGGCGAATAAACCACGAACAAACCGCGCTACAATCGCGATATGCCCCCCCTCGAAATCCCGCCCTCCCTCGCCTGGGCGCACCCCATCACTGCCGAATGGTTCATCACCAAATTCGGCTCCCCAACTGAGCCCCAGCAGCACGGTTGGCCCGCAATCCTCGCCGGCGAAGCCACCTTAATCTCCGCCCCAACAGGCTCCGGAAAAACCCTCGCCGCATTTTTAGTCTGCATCGACCAACTTCTTCGCCAGGCCATCGCAGGCAACCTCGCGCCCTGCACTCAAGTCGTCTACGTCTCGCCCCTCAAAGCCCTCTCCAACGACATCCAGAAGAACCTCAACGGCCCTCTAGCCGAGATCCTCAACCTCGCCCTCACTCGCGGCTATCTCTCCACCGAAATCCGCACCGGAGTCCGCACCGGCGACACCCTCCCCAAAGAGCGCGCCGCCATGCTCCGCAATCCGCCGCACATCCTCGTCACCACGCCCGAATCCCTCTACATCCTCCTCACCGCCGGCAAGAGCAGGGAACACCTCCGCCGAGTCCGCACCGTCATCGTCGACGAAATCCACGCCATCGCCGACGACAAGCGCGGAGCCCACCTCGCCCTCACCCTCGAACGCCTCGACGCCCTCGTCACCGGCGAAAACCACCTCTCTCCCGGCACCTTCCTCACCGGCCTCGCAACACCACCGCAACGAATCGGCCTCTCCGCAACTCAAAACCCCATCGAGCTAGTCGCCAGCTTCCTCACCGGCGAATCACGCAAGCCCGCCACCATCATCCAGGTAGGCCAACGCCGCCAACTCGACCTCGCCATCGAAGTCCCCAGCGACGAACTAGGCTCCGTCACTACCCAGGGCATGTGGTCCGAGATCTTCGACAAGCTCGCCGCCCACGCCCAGAATCACCGCTCTACATTGGTCTTCGTAAACACCCGCCGCCTCGTCGAAAAAATCTCCTTCGAACTCGGCACGCGCATCGGCAACGAGCACGTAGCCGCGCACCACGGCTCGCTCTCACGAACCCTTCGCCTCGACGCCGAGCAGCGCCTCAAAAACGGCGAGATAAAAATCCTCATCGCCACCGCCTCGCTCGAACTCGGCATCGACATCGGCGACATCGACCTCGTCTGCCAGATCGCCACCACCCGCGCCGTCGCAGTAGCGATGCAACGCGTCGGCCGCGCCGGCCACTGGCGCGGAGCCATCCCCAAAGGCCGCCTCTTCGCCACCACCCGCGACGACCTCATGGAGCAGGCCGCCCTCGTCCGCAAGATGCGCGCCGGCGAACTAGATCAGTTACAAATTCCCGAAGAACCCATCGACGTCCTCATGCAGCAGATCGTCGCCAGCTGCGGAGCCGAACCCTGGCCCACCGAAGCCCTCTTCAACGTCCTCCGCCGCGCCTATCCCTATCGCAATCTCACCCGCGAGCGCTTCGACCAACTCATCGCCCTCCTCACCAACGGCATCGAATCCAGCCGCGGCCGCTACGGAGCCTACCTCCTCCACGACTCCATCCAGGGCCACCTCCACCCACGCCGCGGCTCCCGCAGCATCGCCATCTCCAACGGCGGAGCCATCCCCGACGTCGCCCTCTACAACGTCATATTGCAACCAGAAGGGATACAAATAGCCACCCTCGACGAGCACTTCGCCGTCGACTCCTCCCCCGGCGACGTCGTCCTCCTCGGCAACACCAGTTGGCGCATCCAGCGCGTCGAAGCCGTAGGCCGCGTCCTCGTCGAAGACGCTCACGGCGCGCCACCCAGCCTGCCCTTCTGGGAAGGCGAAGCCCCGCAACGCACCGCCGTCCTCTCCGACGGAGTCGGCGAGCTCCGCGAACAAATCTCCACTCTCACCGCCAACGTCTCCCCCGGCTTCATCTCACCCGCGCAACCCGAAGTCGCCGCCGCCATCCACTGGCTCACCGAAACCTGCGGCGTCTGCCCCAGCGGAGCACTCCAACTAATCGCCTACATAGTCTCCGGCCGCGCCGTCCTCGGAGCAGTCCCCTCCAAAACCACCATCATCGCCGAGCGCTTCTTCGACGAGGGCGGCGGCATGCAACTCATCCTCCACGCTCCCTTCGGAGGCCGCCTCAACAAGGCCTGGGGCCTCGCCCTCCGCAAACGCTTCTGCCGCGGCTTCAACTTCGAACTCCAGGCCGCCGCCACCGACAACGGCATCAACATCTCCCTCGCCGAGCAGCACTCCTTCCCGCTCTCCGACGTCTTCCAGTTCCTCACCGAGCACACCGCCAAAGAACTCCTCGAGCAAGCCGCCATCGCCAGCCCCATCTTCAAAAACCGCTGGCGCTGGGCCGCAAGCCGCAGCCTGCAACTCCTGCGCATGTCCAAGGGCAAACGAATCGCCCCGCAGATCCAGCGCACCCGCTCCGACGATCTCATGGCCAGCGTCTTCCCCCAGGCCGCCGCCTGCTTCGAGACCATCGTCGGCGACATCCAGATCCCCGACCACCCCCTCGTCGACGAAGTCATGAAAGACGTCCTCCACGAAGCCATGGACCTCGACGGCCTCATCGAAGTCCTCCGCGGCATCAAGGATGGAAGCATCCGCTGCCTCGCAGTGGACACACCCATCCCATCCCAATTCGCCCACGAACTCCTCAACGCCAACCCCTACGCCTACCTCGACGAAGCGGGCCTCGAAGAGCGCCGCGCCCGCGCCACCACCCTCCGCCGCGACCTGCCCGACAGCATCTTCGAAGGCGCAGGCCGCCTCGACCAGCACGCCATCGACACCGTCCGCCGCGAGTGCTGGCCCGACATCCGCGACGAACACGAACTCCACGATCTCCTCCAAAGCCTCGTCGCTCTGCCCCTTAAGCGCGCTCGACGATCAGAGAACACCCGCCACTGGCCCCACTATTTCGACAGCCGCCTCGGAAGTCCACCGGCCGCGCCACCACCATCGACTGTCGCACGGAACCCCCTGCTGGATCGCCACCGAACGCCTACCCTACGCCGCCGTCTCTCTGGCCTTCCTCGCACCGCTCCTCTACCTCACATCTGTCATTCTGACGCGAAGCGAAGAACCCCCGCATTTCGCTTGAAGCGCCACCGAACTTCGTGCCAGCACTAAAAAGCTCAGAACAAGTTACAAAAGAAGTCGCCACCAAACAATGCGTTCAAGGATGGTTACAAATCCTCGGCCCTACCACCGCCAACGCTTTCGCGACCCGCCTCAACCTCGAACCCAGCGCAGTCTTCCAGGCCTTCCTCGCGATGGAGATGCAAGGCCTCCTAATGCGCGGAGCCTTCGAACACCCTGCAGACACAATGAAGACCACGAGATCGAATGGTGCGAACGCCGCATCCTCCAGCGCATCCACCGCCTCACCCTAAGCACCCGCCGCAAACAAATCGAAGCCGTCTCCCCCGCCGTCTACATGCGCTGGCTCCTCAACTGGCAGCACCTCGCCCCGCAAACCCAGCTCAGCGGAGAAGAAGGAGTCCTCGAAGCCCTCCAGCAGCTCGAAGGCTTCGAAGCCCCCGCCATCGAGTGGGAGCGCACCCTCCTCCCCGCCCGCGTCGCCAACTACGATCCCCGCCACCTCGACGCCCTCTGCCTCTCCGGAGCCGTAGGCTGGGGCCGCGTCTCCCCCCATCCCGCCTGGTCCCTCGGAGACGGAGCCGCCCCACGCCGCGTCATCCCCACCAACGCCGCCCCCATCACCTTCTACGTCCGCGAGTCCGCCGACTGGCTCCCCCACGCCCTCGCCCAGCAATCCGTCGAAGAATCAAAACTCGCCGCCGCCCTCAGCCCCGAAGCCCTTCACGTCCGCGCCCTCCTCCAGCAACGCGGAGCCTGCTTCTCCAACGACATCCAGCGCATCGCCAACCTCACCCGCTCCCAAACCCAGCAAGCCCTCTGGGAACTCGCCACCGCCGGCCTCGCCGCAGCCGACGGCTTCGATCAACTCCGCATCATGATGGATCCCCGCCGCAAACCCGCGCACCTCCGATAGCCCCCAACAAACGAACCACCCGCAGCTCCGCCGGCCGCTGGTCCCTCCTCAACGAAGCCGAACCAGTCACGAATCCGGCTGCCCCAGGTCTCGATTCTGAGACCTGGGTTGGAGCGCGAACGAACTCTAAAGAAAGAGAAGACCAACTCCGCCAAACCGCCATCGAACAAGCCCGCCGAACCGACGCAGCCCACGAGTCCGCCGCCCGCATGCTCCTCGGCCGCTACGGAATCCTCTTCCGCGACCTCCTCGCCCGCGAGTCCAACGTCCCCAAATGGCGCGATCTCCTCGGCATCCTTCGTCGCCTCGAAGCCCGCGGCGAAGTCCGCGGCGGCCGCTTCGTCACCGGCTTCGGCGGCGAGCAGTTCGCCCTCCCGCAAGCCGTCGAATCCCTCCGCGCCTCCCGCACCCGCGACTGCGACGCCATCATCACCGTAGCCGCCGCCGACCCCATCAACCTCGTCGGAATCGTAATCCCCGGCGACCGCGTCTCTGCCATCCCCGGCAAGCAGGTCCTGCTACCGCAACGGCCGAGCTGCACTCTGATGAATCCACCACCGAATCCAACTCCACATGCCGAAATCCCCACTGCACTCATCCCCACACTGCTGCACGACACCAACGACTCGCAGCGAACCACGCCTATTCCAGTAGTATCAAGCCGGTTTCCCACAGCCTGCCTGAGCCTGTCAAAGAGATCTCGTCTTCTGAGCTGTCAATGTCAAGATAAAACGAATAACATTTTGTAAATCAACCACATGCGGGTTATTTAGAGCCGACGCGCCACCTGCTATAATGGAAGCACCGACAAAAACACCGCCCAGGCGGATTCGCATCACGCAGTTATTGACAACTGAGCCGAACAAAATCAATAAACATAGATTTATGAATACTTTGCAGACATCACCCCCATTTTATAAGACTTTTTGCATCCTCAATCACCGAGGTCCAAACCTAAAGCATTTGTTTTGAATGATTTTGCGCAATATTGACGGGGAGGGGGTACCCTTACATCGACTCAATAACTGACCTAATAAGATTGTTCCAAGATGCCAGACGAAACCGAACCCGCCAGCGCACCAACGAAGAACTCCACCGAGCCGAACAAAGCTCGCCCCGGAAGATTTCTACTACGAGGGTCCATACCTGGTATTCACCGCCGCCTACCACCTCAAGCGCGGCTACTGTTGCAACTCCAACTGCCGCCACTGCCCCTACAAATGACGTGACCCGACTAAGGCGCCTCATAAGACGGAATCGTAGGTGTCGTCCCCAATTGCGCCAGACCAGTCCCCCCGGACTTCAGAGCCTTCGCATTCTGCACCAGCACCAGCACCCGCGGATCATCTTTGTACCGCGCCAGCTCTTTATCCTTGCTCATCTCCGCAATCAGATTTGCTCCAGCCTCGCTCGCCATCGAGAGCGAATGCATCATCTCACTCTCGTCGCCCACGCGAGCATAAGTCTTGGCCATCTCAATGCAGAACTGCGCCCGGTCCTCCGGTGAAAGCACATGCGCCGACACTCCCGCGGAACTGGTCTTCTTGAACACGTCAGGATCCAGCTTTAGGGCCGTTGTAAGTTCCTTGCGCGAATTCTTGAAGTCCTTCGAGTCGAAATACGCCATCCCCAGGTTCGAGTGATAGATCGCGGAATTCTTATCCAGCTTCACCGACCGCTTGTAAGTACTAATTGCAGCAGCATATTCGCGGTTCAGATACTCCACTGCGGCCAGGTCGTTCCACGCCGCCGCGTCCTTGCGATTTACCTTTACAGCCTTCTGAAAGAAGCTCCTGGCAAGATCAATGTTATTCAGCTCAAGATTCGTAATGCCCATCTTCTTATAGATCATCCCGGGGTTTCCCCCGCGTTGCAGGGCATAGCCATAGAAATCCAGCGCATCCTCTGGGAACCGCCGCGCCCGAAGAATATCGCCTTCCATCTCCAGCGTGCTCGCAGAAGCCGTGCGCGGATCAGGCAAATGTTTTTCAATCGCCGCCCAATCTGGACTTTGATGTTCCAACTCGCGCGTCGCATTCAGATTAGCGGTGTGTGGGGCGTTGTTCAGAAGCTGCGCTGGTAGCGCAACGGGCAGAATTCCCAACGAAATTCCGCACAACAGAGTGACGGAGAGACGACCGGAAATACGCATGGCAGAACCCCTCGCAGAGTTCTGCGAGTATCTTCCTCCCCAGTTATGGCGATGTCAAGTCCGCCATCTACAACTAAGGTTCGTCTTGGGCTACCGAGCCGCAAGTGCCGTTCCACCTGCTCCCAAAGTCCCCCCACCAATACCCGCCGCCGTGGGCGTAGCAGCCGGAACAGGGACCGCCGGCGCCTGAACCTTCAGCGCCAGTCGCGGAAAGCTGAAGCTCCCGCCAGCATCGTCAATCACATTTACCTGGCAGACATACATCCCGGGCTTCAACTGTGCCAGCGGCACATCGAAGTGGAACGCCACCGCTCCGCGCTCCGGTATATTCACCGCCGTGGCCTCCACCAGTGGCGTCTCGTACACCTTCACTCCATTCAGCAGGAACTCGATGTTCGTCAGCACCCGCACCGGGCCGCCCTCCCGCCGAGTCAACCCCGGAGAATCAGCCTGCGCCGTAGCGCCCTTAGGCCGTGTCGCGTCATATACCTCGTACAGGAAATAAAGGTGCTGGTCCTGCCGGAACACATGCGGCACGTTCGGAATCCACTCCACTCCATCCTGCACCAGCGGATTCACCTGTCCCGGCGCCGTCTTCTTCGTATTCGGAGTCTGTTGGCTCGCCAGAACCACTGAGCTCATCTTCAGCGGAACCTTCTTCATGTCAGGAACCTGCAGGTCGGTCTCGAAGCTCCCCATCGCCCCCGTCTGGTTCTCCCGCACCACAAACTTCATATGGTATTTGCCCGGCGCAAGCGTAAAGCCCGTAGAGTACTGGATGTTCTTCTGCTGCACCTGCTGCGAAGCATCCAGCGCCAGCTTGACCGTGTCACGAACGTTGCCCACCACGATCCCCTGAGCATTCTTCACCTGCCCCAGGATGTCGATGTTGGCCTTGTCCTTGTCGCCGCTCTTCAAAATATGAATCTGCGATCCCGGCACAACCAGCGCAATCGGTACAAAGAACTTGTTCTCATCCAGGCGGAAGTACAGCGCCTGCATATACACTGCCACGTCCATTGCCGGCAGGTCGCTGCGCAATTGCTCGGTCAACTGCAGCTCGCGGTCCTCCGTCTTCGAGTGCTGGAAGTCCGCCGGAGCATAATATCCCGGCCGAAACTCCAGCTTCGCATCGCTCCGGTTCAGCTTCACCGTCAGATGCCGATAGCTTCCATCTTTCTTAGTATTGGTCGAGTGGAACCCGATGATGTAGTAAGCCTCGGTATCATGCTGCACCTGCTGAAACGCCGGCATGAAATCATTTGAGTCCGTAAACAGCTTGCCGCCCGTGTCCGATGCCAGCGTGCCCAACGTCTCCTGCGAGCTGAAGTTCGAGTTCAACTGATTCTGCATCGCCGCGCCGCTATACGCAGCGTTCCCGCGCAGACTGCCCGTCGAAGCATCACCCACCGGCGGCAGCGCCTGCAACCCGCGCGTGTCCACCGCATAGATCGCCATATTCGCCTTCACCGCTTCATTGGTCGCGGACCGCATGCTCGCCTGATTTTCAATTCCTTGCCGCGTCAACCCGCCGCTGAAATACAGCATGGACTTCTTCTGGTCCACTCTCTCCAGCGACCTCGCAATCGTGCGGATCGCAAATAGTTGCCGGTCCGTATTCAACGCATTGAACTCGCTATCGTCCGCAGTAAACGAAGACGAATCATCCGGAGTTGCATCCGAGTCGCCGCCTTCGTTGCCCAGCGCGAAACCCGTCGCATCACTCCCGTCATATTTGCCCACAGCCTTCAGCAGAAGGTCCTTGTCCGCAGTAAAATCCTGGTCCATCGTCAATCCACCCGAAAGGCTCACCATCGCCACCAGGTCCGCCGGCTGCATCTTCTTGTTGATGTAGTCCCGAGCCGCATCCACTGAGCGGTCGATGTCCTCCGGCTGCATGCTGCTCAAGTCGAAGAACATCACAATCAGCCGATGATCCTGCAACTCCTTCGGGTCCGTTACGTCCTCTTGGTTCAGCAGCTGCGCCACCGTCGCCTTACCCGAAACTGTTGACTCTTTCTCTTTCAACACCGCCGCCTGATCGACGTTTTCGTAGTCGAAGCTGGCGATCTTCTGTGGCTTGTTGTCTTCCAGGATCGTAAAGTCGCTCGGCTTCAGCCCCTTCACCACCTCACCCGTCTTCTTATCCCGCACCACCACGTTCGTCAGCACGATATTCGTCTGGACCTTGATCGTCGTCACCTGGCTGCCGCCGTCCTGCTGTTGCGCCATCAACGAGGTCGGCGACCCCGCCAGCAGCCCCACCAGAACTCCCGCCAGACCCTGCTTGGCCGTCCGTTGAATCTTCGAAATCGCATTTGTCATCATCATTGCATTCACTCGCATCACCATCTATCCAGACAACTGTTAGCCAAGCCGCGTTAGAAACGGAATCGCGCAACAAACGTTAGACTGCGCATCGGAGCCGCCGAGGTCACCTGCCCAAAGTTGAACGAGTTAATCTGCGTGCTCACGCCCGAGTACTGCACGGTGTTCAGCGCATTTGCCGCCGTTATACGCGCCTCAAAGCTCCTCGTTTCGCCCATCGGAACCGTCCGGGAAAGCGATCCGTCAACCAACACCGTCCCCGGCAGCTCGATCGAGTTCCTCGAAGCAGTGCCATAAGTCCCCGGCGCTGGCGTCGAGAAAGCCGCCGTATTGAACCAGTTCTTCAGCGTGCCTGCGCCCTTGATCGATTGTCCCGGTACAAGGTTAGGCCGCAGAGAGTTTCCCGACCCGGCTGCAATCTCAGCAGCCGTCCCCCCATACTGCGGAGTGGCAAAAGTCCCAGTAGCAAACGTGAAGTCGCCCGAGACCGAATACCCGTCCAGAATCTTGCTCCACACTCCGCCCTTATTGAGGAACGCGCGATTCGGTCCGAACGGCAGCTCAAGGATCCAGTTCCCAGTCACCTTTTGCCGCACGTCGAAGCTCGAATTGCTCTTCTCAGCTTCCAGGTTCTGGTCATCCTGCGCGATCCTGCTGGCGCTTCCGCCGATAGAAGATGCGTCGTCGATCGAGTGTGCGTACGTATAAGTCGCCTGCAGCGATATACCCTTCTGCAGTCGCTTCCGTGCATTGATCGCCAACGCATTCAGATTCGAAAATCCTATCGAGTCCTCATAGTTGAACAGGCCATTCTCCGGATTCAACACGCCACTCGCATTCCGATTCGGTGCCCGCACCATATCCAGGTTGCCGCCAGTGGCGCCGTTGTATCCAATGTTCAGGACGATCCCCTCCGGCAGCGACCGTTGTATGTCTATGTTGTAGACCTGCACCAGCCCCAGCCGGTAGCTCGGGTTCACCGCATAGTTGCTATACGTCGTCTGCGTCGAGCAGTTGAATCCATTCGACAGTGTCATCGGAGTCGTTCCGGGCAGTGGCTGCGAAGGCAGAGAGCATGTCGTCGGATTCTGCCCCGAACTCACCGTGTTCGTCTGCGTCACCGCGAACGGCTGCTGGAACGCCAGCAACTGTGCAAACGAAGCATACTGGCCCGTGTTGTAGTTGATCCCGTAGCCGGCCCGAATCACCGTCTGCTTGGTGAACTTTGTCTTCGGTTGCCACGCAATCCCAATCCGCGGCGAATACATCAACCGGTCCGGATTCACCAGCGACCGCGGCGACCCCAGCGTGCATCCCGAAGCAGCCGAAGCGCATACTTCTGTGATCTGCGTAAAGTTCGAGTTGGTGTTCAGGTTCGTCAACCGGTTGTACTTCTCCACGTATGGCGAAAAATACTCCCACCGCAGCCCATAGTTCAGCGTCAGATTCGCCTTCACCCGGAAGTCATCCTGCGCGTACCAGTCCATCGAATTCCCACGCAGATAAATCTTGTTCAGCCCCGCCGTCACCCCCGACTGCTGTGGCAGACCAAGCAGCAGGTCAGCAACCGGCGACCCGGCAGGCGCGAAGGTGCAGTTGGGATTCGATGGATTAGTGTTCAACACGCATTGTTGCTGAGCCGGACTCTGCGTCGCAAAACCCGAAAACTGGAACGAGCCCAGCACATTCGATCCCGCCAATCACGTCCGCATGGATGCGATGGAAATCATACCCAACCCGAACGTTGTGCTTCTTGAACCGGTAGGCCACAAAGTCCGAAAACGTGATCGTCTGATTCACCTTACTGCTCGGCGTAAAGTCGCTCAGTCCTTGAAACCCGTAAGGGCAACCGATGGCACGCCAAAATAAAACGGGTTGTTATAGATCGTCGGTGTGCCCACATTTACTCCAGCCGTCTGCGCCGGATTTATCGCCGCATTCGTGAAGTAGTTATTGCCCGTGCCGAGCGATCGGTTCCAGCCAAGGGTCGCTGTGCTGTTCAATCGGCCATACCCCACCGTGTAGGAGCTCGTAAGGCTGTATCCGTTAGTCTCCGAATTGCCGCCAAGCTCAGGAGAGAAACTCTGCGAGCTGCTCGCCGAGTGGCTATAAGCAAAGTTCTCTGCAATGCTCTGCCGCAGCACAGCAGGAGCGTTCCGATTCTGCTGGCCCTGCCCCCGTCCGCCGCCTCCGCCAAAGCCGCCGCCGCGCCCTCCCCTCGCCGGAGCCGCTCCGAAGCTTCGGTTATACCGCGCCGAAATCTGGTCACTGTGCGTCGACGCTGTCGTATTCGTCTGGTAATTGTCCAGCGTCCCAGTCGACGTAACGTTTGGCAGCGGATAGTAATTCAGCAGCGCCACTCCTGAAGCATTGAGCTCATTCTGCGGAATGCACGCCGTTGGATTGGGATTGATCGCCAGCAACGCCGGACTGCAATTCGTCGCTCCAAACGGATTGCCTGTAGTCGGATCGTAAACAGGCCCCGACCCCGACAGATCACCCACCCGCTGCGCCGCCGTAGGCACAATCACCTGTTGCAACGAAGGAATCGTATTCCGCGTCGCCTGCACACTCAGAAACATAAACTGCTTCGGATTCGGCTTGGTCAAGCCCGGAATATACGGCGAACCCGTAACGCTCGCGATAAGCGTATTCCTGTCCGACGCCGGCTTAGGAATCGGAATCCCCGTCACCGAATAGCTGTTCGCATTCAGCGCACTATTCGCTCCCGTATACGCGACAGCTCCATGAAACTGATTCGCATTGAAATTACGAAATCCGCCGCCACCACCACCGCCTCTGCCACCGCCTCCACCGCCACGTCCACCCCCACCGCCGAAACCACCCCCACCCGGTCCGCCGCCAAATCCCACCGCCCCCAAACCCAAGTCCGCCCAGCGACCTGCCACCGCCTGCGCCATGTCGCCCGGAGCAACGCCCTGCCGTTGCGCATTCGCCATCGCATCTTGAATCCGCTGCCGCATATCATCTTCGTTGAGGTTGGCAAACCCATTCGTCTGCCCAATCGCGCCGCTCACCGTCACTGAATCGGTCGCCGTCATATCGCCGCCAAGCCCGCAAAGCGATGGTAACTGCGTCCCATCATTAAGTTCACCGGTCCCAGCGTCCGTCAGGTCAGAATCGCCGCCCTCCAGGCTCAGCGTTTGCGGTCCACGTCCTGTCCCGCTGCTGCCGTCGTTCCCGCCCCTCCAGCTCGTCCCGCACCAGCCCCGACTCCAGGCCGTCCGCCAGGTGTCGCTCCGCCAGTTCGTGCCGCATTCGCAATCGTTCGAGTAGGCTGCTGCTGCTCAACCCGCGAAGCAAGCTGCATCCCAAGATCCACCGTCTGCTCTGCCTTGCCGCCGTTCTGTCCCTGCGCATTGATCAACACTTCTTGCGTCACGCTCGCAAACGCGGCCAGCTCCGCCTTCACCACGTATCGTCCATTACTCGGTATCGCCATCGCGAACGCGCCCGTAACATCCGTCGTCGTCGCATACTTCTTGCCCGTCAGCGTATTGGTCGCCGTCACCCCCACTCCCGGCAGCGGAACTGTCCCCGACTTCACCATCCCTCGAATCGTCCCACCCGCAGCCACCGCCGGAGCCGCCGCAGTCTGCGCCGCCGGCGAGCCTGCGCTCGGAGCAGCAACCGCGCCTGCAGCCCCCTGCCCCCGCGCCACCGACACCGAAGCAACCAGCATCGCAGCGATCACAACCCGTCTAACACCGACACCCGTACCCTGACTCATTCGAAGCACATCTACCTCGTTCCTAAGATCAATTTGCAAGTCACCCTACTGCGGTGGAGCAGCACTACTATTCGGTACCGCCGTCGGAGCAGCATTCGGTCCAGCAGCTCCGTTCGCCCCCGCTGCAACACCATCCCCATTCTGTCTTCGCCGCCGCTGTTGTCCGCCCGCGGCTGCATCGATCACTCCAAGTTCGGTCGGCACAAACACTCCATTCTTCATGCCGCCTTGTCCTGCTACCGTATCTCCCACCTTGATATCCGCCAGCGTAATGCTCTCGCCCGCGCCGCCGGCAGCCGCGCCGCTACCACCCGCACCCACTTCAACCGGACCGCCATTCAGCAGTGCCTGTAACTTGCGGTCGCCCTTCCTGAAAGACGTGCTCTCATCCACAGCAATCACCTGGCTCACGCCATCCGTCCGCAGCACCGTCAACTTCAGTTCATCGATCGCCGTCACCTTCCCCGCGATATAGACCTTGCCCAACTCCTCGCGCGCCTTCTTCACTTCTTCTGCATCGATCACCGTCACAAACAGCGCATGGACAGTCTTCGTCGGAGCATCCAGCGTTCCCATCGCCCCAACCCCATCCCCGACTTTGATATCCGTCACCTTCACCGGCTGCCGTGCCTTCGTCAGCCGCGTATTCGCGCTCAGCGCCACCTCGTATACATCACCCGCATCCGTCTTCATCGTCAACTTATCCGCTGCAACTGCCGTCACCGTTCCCCGAATCATCTGCCCACCGGCAAATCCACCCGAACCCATCTGCCCGCCGCCCTGCGCCTGCGCAACAGCCGTCATCGCAAGCCCGGCCACCACTGCCGTCATCGCAATCCAGCTTTTGATCAGTCTCTGTCTCATAGGCCGCCTCTAC
The DNA here is from genome assembly GCA_963744125.1 of uncultured Acidobacteriaceae bacterium. GTDB lineage: Bacteria > Acidobacteriota > Terriglobia > Terriglobales > Acidobacteriaceae > Edaphobacter. The sequence goes on from CAVUSG010000001.1 coordinate 1,486,545, forward strand.
TTTTGCTTGCTGCTCTCCTCGTCCAACTTTCTGAATCTGTTTGGACTGTCTCCTCCGCTAAGAATGTCCGTTCTGCCTGATACAGACGGTTTTGCGCGGCGAAAGACGCCATCAGCGACGTAAATTTTGCTCGAGCCACTCGAATATCGCAGCTCGGATCAACTCCTCCGCACCCTCCCTAAGCCCACTAAATCCACTATCTGCACTAAACTACCGCCATGCATCAAGTCGCCCAAAACGTCTCAGCCGGCCCACCCTCGCAAAGAGATCCCACGCCACACGTAGAAAGCCACTTCCAGTCCACCGCCACTGTCCGCGACGTAGTCATCGGCCTCTCCGACGGACTCACCGTCCCTTTCGCTCTCGCCGCCGGTCTCTCCGGAGCTGTCGCCTCCTCGCACATCATCGTCCTCGCAGGCCTCGCCGAGATCGCCGCCGGCTCCATCGCCATGGGCCTTGGCGGATACCTCGCCGCCCGAGGAGACGCCGAGCACTACATCTCCGAGCGTCAGCGCGAAGAGCGCGAAATTATCGAGCGCACCCACGATGAAGAAGAAGAGATCTACGAAATCTTCGAGCACTACTCCGTCGACCGCACCGCCGCCGCACCCGTCCTCGACGCACTAAAACAAAATCCCACCACCTGGGTCGACTTCATGATGCGCTTCGAACTCGGCCTCGAAGAACCTTCCCCCACCCGCGCCCACCGCTCCGCTCTCACCATCGCCCTCGCCTATATCGCCGGAGGCTTCGTCCCTCTGCTCCCTTACATGCTCCTCGACGACAACATCGCCGCCCTCAAGCTCTCCGTCATCATCACCCTCATCGCCCTCGCCCTCTTCGGAGCCATCAAAGGAAAGCTCGTAGGCACCGGCTGGCTCCGCAGCGCCCTCCAGACCACCCTCATCGGAGGAGCCGCCGCCACCGCTGCGTACCTCCTCGCCCGCCTCCTCAACCACAGTCACAACATCTAAAAATTCTGTCGACCTCATTAATCAATCGGCCGTACATAAATCGCTGCAAAGAATACCTATATAGTCTTTGCAATATCCGTACCTGACCCGGTCAAAAAGAAAAACCAACGTCATCCCCCAACCGAGCATCACATTCCAGTTACTCCGAGAACCAACATGACCCCGACAAGCCTGACGCCGACCATCGCCGCTCCCTCCGCCGTCAACTCGTTACTCGCTCGCTATCAGACGGTTCGCGCTGCCACTCTCAACTTCTGTCGGCCCTTATCCCCAGAAGACCTCATGGTCCAGTCCTGCCCCGAGGCCAGCCCCGTCAAATGGCACCTCGCCCACACCAGCTGGTTCTTCGAGACCTTCGTCCTCCGCGAGTTCGTCGCCGCCTATCAGCCCTTCCACCCCGACTTCCTCTGGCTCTTCAACAGCTACTACAACTCCCTTGGCGAGATGCCCGAGAAAAAACTCCGCGCATCCTTCTCCCGCCCGCCCCTCGAAGCCATCCTCGCGTACCGCAACCCACGTAGACACCGCCATCGCAGCCCTACTCCAGCACCCCATCGAGGACGAAGCCGCCCGCCGCATCTCCCTCGGTCTCGAACACGAGCAGCAGCACCTCGAACTCATCGCCACCGACATCAAGCACGCCCTCTTCACCAACCCACTCCACCCCGCCTATCTCGAAGCCCCCGCACCCGCCACCGAAACCCCCGCGCCACCCATCAACTGGATCAACTTCGAAGGCGGCATAACCAACATCGGCGTCACCCCCGACCCATCTGACCTAAACACCTTCGCCTTCGACAACGAGACCCCGCAGCACAAGTTCTACCTCGCCCCATTCTCCCTCGCCTCTCGCCTCGTCACCTGCGCCGAATACCTCGCGTTCATGGAAGAAGGCGGCTACAACCGCCCCGAGCTCTGGCTCTCCGAGGGATGGATCACCCAGCGCGCAGAATCCTGGCAGGCCCCGCTCTACTGGCAGCGCGACGCCTCCACCAAATCCGGCTGGTGCATCTACACCCTCCACGGCTTCATCCCCCTCGAAGACATCTCCGAGACCCCCGTCTGCCACCTAAGCTTCTTCGAAGCCGACGCCTACGCCCGCCACGCCGGCCACCGCCTCCCCACCGAATTCGAGTGGGAACACGCTGCCAACTCTCTCTCCATGCTCACCAAAGACGCCCACACCGCCACCCCCCGAACCATCGCAGCCCATCCCGCCAACATGCTCGAATCCAATCACCTTCACCCCACGCCAGCCACCGCACACCCAGGCCTCCAGCAAATCTACGGCGACGTATGGGAGTGGACCGCCAGCGGCTACACCGGCTATCCCGGTTACAAACCCCTACCCGGAGCCCTCGGCGAGTACAACGGTAAATTCATGTCCTCGCAAGTCGTCCTCCGTGGAGGCTCCTGCGTCACCCCGGCCACCCACATCCGAGCCACCTACAGAAACTTCTTCACCCCATCCACCCGCTGGCAATTCTCCGGTCTCCGCCTCGCAAAGGACGCCACAAATATCAGGACCTCAAGCTAGCAATTGATGATAACGTCATGCCGCACATCGGTATAGACTGACTCGGCACGACTGGCCCCGTTATCCCGGAGACTGAGTCATGACTCCTCCTATCAATTCAAAAGCTAAATCGGCCGTTCTTGCTTCTGTGCCTATCGCCACCGGGCAGCGAGCCGAACCACTCGCCCCAATGCTCGCCGCGAAGGTAGGCTCAAGCTCTCCCCTTGGCGCCACAGTCAGTGCAGGCGGCGTAGACTTCAGCCTCTTCTCTCGCAAGGCGACAAGCGTAGAGCTGCTCTTCTTCGATCACGAAGACGATGCCATACCCTCGCGCATAGTCGACATCGACCCCGAGACCAATCGCACCTATCACTACTGGCATGTATTCGTGCCCGGTATAAAGTCGGGGCAAATCTACGCCTATCGGGTTAACGGCTCATCCGATCCCTCACTTGGCCTTCGCTTCGACGACAGCAAAGTTCTCCTCGATCCCTACAGCCGCGGCGTAGTCATCCCTAAAAAATACAAACGCGACCTCGCCAGCCAGTCCGGAGACAACACCGCATCCGCGATGAAGAGCATAGTTGTCGATACCGACACTTACGACTGGGAAGGCGACACGCCGCTCAAGCGTTCAGCCGCCAGGACCATCGTTTACGAGATGCATGTGCGCGGCTTCACTCGCCATCCCAACTCCGGCGTAGATCCCGAAATCGCGGGAACCTATCGCGGCCTGATCGAAAAGATCCCCTACCTCCAGCAGCTAGGCGTAACCGCTGTTGAGCTCTTACCAGTCTTTCAATTCGACGCGCAGGACTGTCCGCCCGGCCTCGTCAACTACTGGGGATATCAACCCATCGCCTTCTTCGCCCCCCACCGCGCCTACAGCTCCCGGCAGGATCCCATGGGCCCCGTCGATGAGTTCCGAGACATGGTCAAGGCACTCCACCGCGCAGGCATTGAAGTCATCCTCGACGTCGTCTTCAATCACACCGCCGAAGGCGGTCAGGACGGCCCCACCATCTGCTTTCGCGGCATCGACAACGCCGCTTACTATCTCCTCGATCAGAAAGACCTTTCGCGATATCTCGACTACAGCGGGTGTGGAAACACCCTCAACACGAATCACCCCACTGTGCGCCGTCTCATTGAGGACAGTCTTCGCTACTGGGTCCAGGAGATGCACGTCGATGGCTTCCGCTTCGATCTCGCAGCTGTCCTCTCCCGCGATTCCGACGGTCAGTTAATGGTCAATCCGCCGCTCCTCTGGGACATCGAGTCCGATCCCGTCCTCGCCGGCATCAAGATGATCGCAGAAGCCTGGGACGCCGCCGGTCTCTACGAGGTAGGCACCTTCGTCGGCGACTCCTGGAAGGAGTGGAACGGCCGTTTCCGCGACGATGTGCGCAGCTTCTTCCGCGGCGATAACGGAATGGTCAGCGTCTTCGCCGACAGCATCCTTGGCAGCGGTGCAATCTACAGCCACAAGAACCGCGAGGCCGAGGAGAGCGTTAACTTCATCACCTGTCACGACGGTTTCACGCTCAACGATCTCGTCGCCTACAACGGAAAACATAACGAAGCCAATGGCGAAAACAACCTCGATGGCACAGACGACAATCGTAGCTGGAACCACGGCGTCGAAGGTCCCACCACCGATCCCGCGATCGAGAAGCTTCGCAACCGCGAGGTCAAAAATTTCTTCGCCGCCAACCTGCTATCCCTCGGTCTGCCCATGATCATGATGGGTGACGAGGTCCGCCGCACTCAGGCCGGCAACAACAATGCCTACTGCCACGACGACCAAACCACATGGTTCGACTGGACCCTCCCTGATAAACACTCTGACCTGCTCCGCTTCGTGCAAATGCTCATCGCTAGACGCCTCATGCGCGATACCGACCCAGAGCGCCAGGGGATGACCCTCACTCAACTCATCAAAAAATTCTCCGTTGAGTGGCACGGCGTAAAACTCAACCAGCCGGACTGGAGCCACGACTCGCACAGCATCGCGCTCAATACCTACGTATCCAAAGAGCACCATCTCCTCTATCTCATCTTCAACGCCTACTGGGAGCCGCTTGACTTCGAGCTCCCACCCCGCGACGACTGCAAAAATCCTTGGCACCGTTGGATCGACACCTCACTGGATTCACCACGCGACATCGTCGAGCTGGATGCTTCTCCGGCGATCACCGGCCCCGCCTACCCTGCAGGACCCCGCTCCGTAGTTGTTCTATGGACACAGGCCGCAGATGGTCCTATCCCCGGCTCTTAGGTTATGGGGTGAATAGACTGTTTATTCCCTCTGCTCAGCGCCCATTCGCTCTTGCTTCATCGCCCGTGGAGCATTAGCCTTAGATCCTTGACGCTGTCATTACAGCAATATGACAGTTTCAGGAACCTTACCGCCGCAATCTGCATCCAATGCGCAAGAGCGGTTCAGACCGCACTTCATTCAGGGGAACCCCAAGGTGCCACCAATCTCCGCGGTCTCTGAAGCGCTCGATGAAGACCCTGTTGCGCTCATTGCTACCAGCCCGCTCCGGGCGGTAGCTGCCGAAGCGCACACCGGCCTCACCGCCACGCCAAAAACCCTCGCCCCCTGGCTCTTCTACGACGAGGCCGGCTCCAACCTCTTCGAACAAATTACCGAGCTCCCCGAGTACTACCTCACCCGCACCGAACGCAGCATCTTCACCACCCACGCCGACGAGATCATCAAGGCAGCAGCCACCGGCACCACCCAACCCCTCACCCTCATCGAACTAGGCGCCGGCACCGCCACCAAAACCGGCATCCTCCTCAGCGCCGCGGTCCGCCAGCAGGGAAGCGTCGTCTACCAACCCGTCGACGTCTCCGAGACCGCCCTCGCCGAAGCCACCGAAAACATCCTCGCCAACATCCCCGGCGTCACCGTCCGCTCCCAGATAGCCGACTACACCCGCGAAGAACTCCCCCTCGACCGCCTCCGCAACACCCGCACGCTCGCCCTCTACATCGGCTCCAGCATCGGCAACTTCACCCCCACCGCCGCCATAGAGGTCCTCACCAACCTCCGCGCCCAACTCCAGCCCGGAGAAAAACTCCTCCTCGGCACCGACCTCGCACCCGGCCCCCACAAGACCGAAGCCGACCTCCTCGCCGCTTACAACGACGCCCAAGGCGTCACCGCAGCCTTCAACCTCAACATCCTCACCCGCCTTAACCGCGACCTCAACGCCAACTTCGACCTCGAAACCTTCCGCCACCGGGCCTGCTGGAACCCAACCCAATCCCGCATCGAGATGCACCTCGAATCCCTCTGCGACCAGACCGTCACCATCCCCGCAAGCACCACCACCCCAACCCTCACCCTCCAGTTCACCCAGGGCGAATCAATACACACCGAAAACAGTTACAAATTCACTCCCCGCACCATCGCCACGCTCCTCGCCTCGTCCCACTTCACCCCCGACCAAACCTGGCACGACCCCGACAATCTCTTCGCCGTAACCCTGGCCACCGCCATCTAGCCCGTCCATGCATCCGTGTGCCCCATCTTAGCGACGGTTTCATCGTCGCTAAGATGGGCATTCGCGGGCGAATCGCACTCCGCTCAATTCGCCCATTCATCTATTCCGTCGCTACGCCCCACTCCATCACCGACGCCGCACAGCCAACACTACCTCCCGAATCGCTCCCGCCACATCATCCGGAGCCTCAAGCTCCATATTGTGCCCGCTCCGCACCATCACCAACTTTCCTTTAGTAGAAAGCCGCGCCAGCATAGCCTGCCCCGCCTTACGCTCTGCCTCCAGTTCCGCGGCCGGAACATCCAGATCATCCCCAAACCCACCCTCCGCCCGAGCCAGCACAACCAGCGGAATCGCCCCCAGCACGCCCGCCTGCGGTTCAGCCAGCCACTTATGAAAGTACTCATCCGACCACTCCCGCTGGCTTGCCTCCGCAAAATCAGTATTCGTCAGCGACTGCGCCCACACCTGCATCTGCTGGTCCAGCACCGGCAGCGGGTTATACATCGGATCGAGCGTCCCCCGCCTCGCAACCGCGTCATGCGTCTCCACCCTGTCCGAATCCTTCATCTCCTCACGCGGCTCCGGAATCGGCAGCCCTTTCGCCCCGTCGCCCAGCCGAATCGTCTTCCCACCGCCAACCTCAACCCTTTGCCCTTCGAAAGCCGCATCCACCAGCACCATCCCCGCAACCTCGCGCGGATACGTCGCGGCAAAGTTCCTCACCACCGGCCCACCAAACGAATGCCCCACCAGCACAAACGGTCCCGTCTCTCCCAGCTTCTTCAACGCATCCCGCAGTTCCAGATTCAACTGCGCGAACGTCCGCGGCTTAGGTCCCGGATCGCTCCACGCATACCCGGCCCTGTCATAGGTACAGATCCGCGCAAACCGCGCAACCCGGATCTGCACCAGCACCCAGTCAAACGAAAAATCCCCGAGTCCATTCTCCACCACCACCGTAGGACTCCCTCGCCCCACACAGGTCACATGCAGCCGATACCCACCCAGATCCACAATCTTTCCCGGAGCTTTAGGCACCTCATCCGCAAGACAAACCCCGACCCCAAACAAACCAACGCAAACCATCAACCGAAAAAAATCGGCCATAGAGAAACTCCGAAAACTCACGTAGTTACCTCGAGCCAACTCAAAGTTCCATCCCCCATCGCAACCAACAACCATCAACCGCTCTTAACCCACTCCCCACTCTTCCCACCGCTCTTCCGCACCAGCACCACCTCGCGAATCCGAATCCCTTTATCCAGCGCCTTCGTCATGTCATACACCGTCAGCGCCGCCACTGAAGCCGCCACCATCGCCTCCATCTCCACACCTGTTCCAGCAACCGTAGCAGCCGTAGCCTCAATCGCCACCCCGCCCGCCACCACCGTCGCCACCACATCGACAAAGCTAAGCGGAATCTGATGACACATGGGAATCAGCTCCGCAGTCTTCTTAGCCGCCTGTATCCCCGCAAACCGAGCCACCTCCAGCGGATTCCCCTTAGGATTCTGCGGCAGCGCCTCCAACACCGCCTCACTCAACTCCACAAAAGCCGCGGCAACCGCCTCCCGCCTAGTCTCCGCCTTCCCGCTCACATCCACCATGTGCGCCTGCCCAGCCTCATCGTAATGCGACAACTTTTCCATCACCACAGCCTACCCCAATTACGAAATTGTCACCCTTCGCAGCGACCGAACCTGCCCTTGCCCTTCTCTGCGTCCTCCGCGGACCTCTGCGCCCTCCGCGTCCGTCTTCTCCCTTTGATAACCCCTACCGCAGCAGCACAGTAATCACATCCCCAACCTTCATCCCCACACCATCCGGCAAAACCGCATAGCAATTAGCCCGAGCATTCGCCCCCAAATCCCCCGACCCCTGCCACCCCACCAACCGAACCTCCGGCCTCGCTCTGTCGTACTTCAGCCGAGCAGGCAAAACCCGAGTCAACCCAGTCTTCCCCGCAACATCCTCCGCCAAAGTAGCCTGCACAAACCGCGGCCCCGCCACGCCAGCCCCACGTATGGCCCGCAACATCGGCTCAACAAAGCAATGAAAAGTCACCTGCGTAGAAACCGGATTCCCCGGCAGCCCAAAAAAGTAACAAGCCTTCGCCCCATTCCGTTCGGGCAGCCGCCCAAACACCACCGGCCGCCCCGGCTGCATCTTTACACCCGTAAAAAAGAACTCCGCCCCAAACTCCGCCAGCACCTCCTCCACCAGGTCATACTCACCCATCGAAACCCCACCTGAAAACACCATCAAATCAAACATCCGCCCCTGCGCCACCCGCTCCCAAACATCCTCGTCGCACATCCCGAGCCACCTCCAGCCGCTCACCAACTCCACCCGCCGCCTCCACCATCGCCTTCAAAGCGTAACTATTAGAGTTACGTATCTGCCAGCCCTCCGGAACCTCTCCCACCTCCACCAACTCATCTCCCGTAGCCACAATCGCCACCTTCGGCCGCTCAAACACCTCCAGCTCCACATACCCGCAAGCCGCCGCCACCGCGATTTCCGCCGCACCCATCTCTATCCCCACCGGCAATACAACATCGCCAGCTCGACCCTCAGCCCCACGCGGAACGAAATTCTCCCCCGAAGCAATCGTCCGCCCAGCCCGCATCTTCACAGCCAAACCAGCGCGTTCCACATGCTCCACCATCACCACTGCATCCATCCCCACCGGCATCGGAGCGCCAGTCATAATCTCCACGCACCCAGCCGCCTCTACCACCCCACCCCGCCAAACTTCACCGGCGCGAACCTGTCCCACCACCCGCAGCGAACCCTCCCCCACAACATCCGCAGCCCGCACCGCAAATCCATCCCGAGTAGACCGGTCAAAAGGCGGCTGGTCCCTATCCGCCCTAACCTCCCCCGCCAGCACCCGCTCCCGGCTCGCCACCAAACCGACCCGCTCCACAGCAGGCACAGCCACTCGCGCGGCATGTTCCATCACCGTTGCCAGCGCCGCGTCGAAGTCCATCACCTTCATCGGAGCATCGCCCATCCTCGCCCTCCATCAAAAAAAGGCCCCGGGCATTCCAGCCCGGGGCCACTCTACATTGCCTTGCATCTGCTACTTCTTTGGTGCCTTGTAGGTGGACTTCACCTGTTCACCGATGCCTGCCAGAATAGCCTTCACTTCTTCAGCGTGCGATCCCGTCGGAGCCAGCTCCAGATACATCTGGTACGCCGCAACGCAGTCCGGCGGAGCCACAATCTTCTGCGTCTTCGGATCCACCGTCGCGTTCGGAATCAGCGCCTGACCCTTCAGGTAGTACGCATCGGCGCGCTTCGGATCGGCCGCAATCGCCTTGTCTGCCGCCGCGGCGGCCTCAGGGTTCTTGCCCACGTTGTACATCGTGGCCGCTTCGTTGTAGTAATACATGCCAGCCTGCGCGGGCGCTGTCTTTGCCGCCATCTCATACGCATCCGTAGCGGCCTTCGTGTCGCCCATCCTCGCGTAGGCCTGCCCCATCTGGTTGTAGGCAGTCCCCGCCGTCTCAGCGCTCGGCTTCTTCGAAGCGGCGTTCAGGTCGATTCCCTTCTGGTAGGAAGCAGCCGCGGCCTGGTACTTCTGGGCGATCTCAGGATCGGTCGTCGGCTTGCCTGCCGCCTTCGCCGCTTTCGCCGCCGCATCCGCCGCGCCAAGCTGCGCATCCGCCAGCGCAATCCACAGGATCGGCTCATCTGGCTTAGCCGTAGTCGCATCCGTCATCGCCTTGATCGCCGGGTCGTAGTTGCCGGCCTTCGTATCGGCGCGCGCCTGTGTCAGCATCGCATTCAGATTCTGAATCTTGGAGTTTGCCGCAATCTGAGCCGCCGCCTGCTTCTTGTAATCCTCCAGAGACTTCCGCTCCTCCGGAGTCATCTTGTCCATGTACTCTTTGCGAGTCATGTCGAAGTTCACGACCTTGTCATCGCCCGCGGCAACCTTCATGCTGTCGATGAAGTCCAGGCTCTTGTCATCCTGGAACACAATCGCCAGGTAATCGCCCGGAGCGATCCCCGTTCCCTTGAAGTTCCCGGTCGGATCGATCTTGAAACGTGTACGCATACTTGCGGTTCTTCGGATCCCCGCTCCGGTCCGTGGTCAGCCGGACCTCGCCCGTCCCCAACGGTACTCCCGCCGGATTCGTCACCAGTCCATGAATACTCGCCGGTGCAGGCTGTGCCATGCTCACGCCCGGATGAAGCATCGCCACTGCTACCAGCACTGCTGCCGCCACCATGTGGCCCGCCCCAAACCATCGCTTCAACTCAAATCGCTTCATATGCCTTCTCTCTCTTCCCCGCGCCATTTCAATCCAGCGCATCGTAATATTCCTGTTCCATTATTGCTTGTTTCCGCCAACGGCTCCATGCAGAGACGGCTCAATCCCCAAAATCGTTTCCAGATAGGATGCATTCCGCAGCCTTCATCTCACCGCATACCGTATAGGATCGACCGCTCCAGCCTCCCGAAACGCTCTCAGCCGCAGAGCACAGCTCTCGCACACTCCGCACGCCTCAGTCTCACCGGAATAGCATGACCAACTTACATGGAACGGTGCGCCAAGTTCAACTCCCAACTGCACAATCTCGCTCTTCCGCATCCCGATCAGCGGAGTCTCCACCCGTATATCCCCATCCTTCGTCCCCTGCCGAATCAGCTCATTAAACGCCGCATAGTACGCTGGACGACAATCCGGATACCCCGAACTATCCTGCTCCACCGCCCCCAGAATCACCGTCTTCGCCCCCAATACCTCCGCCCAGCTCACCGCAGCCGATAGAAAATGCGCATTCCGGAACGGAACATAAGTCACCGGAACCCCCCCACCTGATCCAGCCCCAATCGCCGCCTCTTCCGCCGGAGCATCCGGCACCGCAATCCCCGCATCCGTCAGTGCCGACCCTCCAATCTTCCGGAACAGGTCCATCTTCAGCACCATCAACTCCTTCACCCCCACCTCCCGCGCAATCCCCTCAGCCGACCTCAGCTCCCGAGCCTCCGTCCGCTGCCCATACCCAAAATGAACCGCATAAACCTCATACGTCCGAGCCGCCAACGCCGTACAAACACAAGAGTCCATCCCCCCCGACAAACAAACCACCGCGCGCGGCTTACTCTCCATCCCCATCCTCCGCCCCGGACGAATCCAGCAACTCCCGAGCCCCCGCCTCATCCTCCACCCTCACCTGTATCCGGCAACGAAAAGCCGCCGGAATCATGTTGTTCACATTCTCCCCAACTATAAAAGTCTCCACCCCCGCAGCCTCCAGCATCCCGCGCGCCATTTGCGCCTCCACCGGGTCCTCAAACCGCCCCACCGTCACCAGACCCTCCGGCGGAGTAGGCTCTGCATCGCCCTCAAAGCTGAACAGCATCGCTACTTATCCTCAACCGACTGCAGATGAAAAGTAATCGTCCCAAACACCTGATAAAGCGTAGCCCGTATCTGCACCGGCATATGGCGCGCATCGTCCGTGTACCAGATCCAGATCCGCCCGCGGTTCTTTACAATACCTTCATCCGCCGTAGGCTCCACGCGTATCGTCTGAAACGTCCCCGCCGGAGTCTTGATCTCTTCCTTGGCCTCCACCTTCATCGCCACCGTCACCGTCCGCATCGAGTCCGCCAGCGGAAACCGTATCGGCTGCCCAATCACCATCGGCTGCGAAGCCGCATAAAAAATCGCCGACAGCGAATCCGTCACGCAAGCCGGAATCGACGCCACCTGCGTCTTCTGCGTCCCCTTCACCAGGTTCTTTTCCAATAGCGTCTGCTTGCCAGCGTTGTAGTCGAAGCTCAGATCGCTCGAAACCTTTCGCCGCCCCTCCGACAACTGCTTGCTAAACCCCACCGAGCAACCCGTCTTCGTATCGAACGAAGACTGAAACGCATCCACCACCGGAAACAGCATCGTCACCGTCCCCACCGTGTCCGCCGTAGCCGAAACCTTCTGTATCCCATTCACCTGCTCCAGGTGAAACACCGCCGTCCCCGCCGTAAACACCCGCCAGTCCACCGAAAAAGTCAGCGTCTGCTTCGCCGGAAACACAAACCCCGCTGCCGGAGCCTGCAGCGTAGGAATCTCCACCGGAGCCGGCTTCGCCCCCAGCCCAAGCAACTGCGCAGCCGCAGGCAACACCCCGCCTCCAACAACCATCAGCAACACAGCACCAAAAAACAAAGTCTTACGTATCAACAAAAGGCTTCACTCAATCTCTAATTTTCCTGGACTCAAGGCCAAACATCCAGCCGTGCAATAACTTCACCTGCTGCAACCGCTGGACTGAAACGAAATCATTCTCAAAAGTGCAAGTCGCTAACGTCGGATCAGCCAGATCACTCCTGCAACAACGATCGCTGCACCAAAGATCCAGCCGCGCGCCGCATTCAATCGACCCTGCCATTTGCTGTTCATTTCCGCACCTCAGCCTGAATACTTGTTTCGCCGATGAAACCGGCACAATCTCTTCGCTAAAAACCCGAAATCACGCCACGCCGCACCAGCACAAGCTTAATCATCAAAGCCGCATAGATCGCGACGGCTCCCATACAAGCATTGTACTCACGGTGGTGCATATACAACTTGGACGAAAAGCTCCCCTTCACGTCATCCGTAGCCGCCGCCGTCAACCGCGGCAGAAGCCGCGGAACGCTCCTCGCATACGCATCAAACCCCGCAAACTTCTCCCGCAGATAAGCCTCTTCCCCGCGAATCGTAGGCCAGTAAATCGCTGCAAACAAAACCGCCAGCGCCACCAGGATCACCCAACTCCCCGCCGCCCCCGCAAACCCGAACGCAATCATCATGCTCCCCAGGTACAGCGGATTCCGCGTATGCCCATACGGCCCCGTCCGGGTCAGCTCCATGTTCTTGCGCACATAACCCGCCGCATACCCCCGCAGCCAAACCCCCGGCACCACCAGCAGCAAACTCAACCCCAACGTCAACCACGAAGGCCGAGCCAACCACAAAAACACCGCCGCAAAACAAAATCCCAGCGGAACCCGAACCCTCTTCGCGATCTTCTGCCATCGCGTGCGCTCACTCAACCCAACACCTCATCCATATTCACCAGCGCAGAACAACCCATCCAGTCTCTCAAAGCCCACCCAAACCGCAAAACCGCCATCTCCTAAAGAGGTGTCATCCTGAGCGAAAGCGGCGCTTTTGCCGCTTGAGTCGAAGGACCTGCTTTTGCAGTTGCTTGTTCTTCCCCACTAACCACAAATGTCCGGGTGCCCCATCCTTCGCAAGCACTTGGCGAAGGGTGGGATGTACATCTTTCGCCTCGTCCTCAAATCACTCTCCCCCAAAACCGCCAAAGCCGCCCCCACCACCTCATCCACCCCAATCCGCAACAACCCCGCCTCCGCCTCTGCCACCCGCGAATGACTCGTAACGCTGGAAGCATCCCGCAAAACCCGCCCCGGAAAAACCCTCCCCACCCCAAACGGCCCATTCCGCGCCGGATCGGTAGGCCCATAGATCCCCACCACCGGCCGTTCCAGCGCCGCCGCCAGATGCACCGGCCCCGTATCCCCGCCAATCACCAGCGCAGCCCGTCCGCACCAGCGCAATCATCTGCCCAACCGAGCAGGGAACCGCCCTCGCAAACCCCTTACTTGCCCGCAACCACGGCATCAGCCGTGTTATCCAGTCCCACAGAATTCACCAACACCCCAAACCCGGCCCGCCCCAGCGCCGCCGCCACCGCACCATACCGCTTCGCCGGCCACTCCTTCGCTCCCCAACCCGCCCTCGGAGCGATGAAAACAAATCGCCCCTCCAGCCTCAGCCCATCGCACCAACTCTCAGCCGACCTCATCTACCGGCAACACCACCTTCGCCGGACGCAGCACCTCACCCACCGCCGCCCCCAGCAACTCACATCCCTGCTCCACCACATGCGCCGCACTCAATCTCACCCGCTCCCCATACAACCACCGAGCCACACCCTCCCGCGGAGCCGCCATCCCCACAAACCGCCGTCGCCCCCGCCATCCGCCCCACCACCGCCGACCGAATCGTCCCCTGCATATCCACGCCCACATCAAACCGCACCGCCCGCAACTCCCGCCGCAACTTCAGCACATTAGAGACCGTAGCGCCCGAAACCCCATGCCGCTTCCACGCTCCCTGTATCCACCGCAAACCACCCATTCACCAGGGGCATCTGCACTCCCCGTCCAGCCGCAGAACCCTTCCCCGCCGCCAGCAACCTCCTCCACTTCGGCTCAATCGCCCACCCAATCTCCCACTCCGGCCGCAACTCCCGCAAAGCCGCCACCGCCGGCATCGCGTGCAGCACATCCCCCATCGCCCCAATCCGAACAATCAAAACCCGCAATCAAATCCTCCAACCAGCAACCTACAACCAGCAACCAACAACCTCTTCTCCCATCACCGCCACACCTTCTTCCGCCGCCGCCGGTCCATCATCCTCACCCGCCAATCATCCCATCCATCGCCGCCTTCTCATCCACCAGCTCCAACTCCAGCCGCGCCACCACCACCGGCCCCACCGTCTCCAGCCGAACGCGCATCATCGACGTCAGCTTCACCGCATCCTTCTCCGTCGTCACAAACCCATCCGCCCCACTCGTCTTCGCGGCCGCAATCAAACGCTCCACATCGCCATCGTCATACACATGATGGTCCTCAAACAAAACCGTCTCCACCGCCGCCACGCCCTTCGCTCGCAGCATCGCCAAAAACCCCTCCGGCCGAGCCACCCCGCAGAACACCACCGGCCTCACCGGCAGATCGCCTCCATACCCATCCTCCCTGAACACAAAACTCAAGCCGCCGCCGAATCACCCAGACCAGCGGAGCCCGCGCGCCCTTCTTCAGCCTCGCCACCAACCCCTTCGTCGCTCCCATCTCCTCCTCACGCAGCACAATCACATCCGCATCCTTCAGCGCCGCCAGCGACTCCCGCAGATTCCCCGCCGGCAGCAGCGCGTCCTCCATATCCTCCTCCGTCAGCAGCGCCACATCCACATCCCGCCCCAGCCTCCAGTGCTGAAACCCATCATCCAGCACATACACCGCCATCTTGTCGCCCGGAATCTCCTTCGCCGCCAGCATCCCCGCCTCATACCGGTCCGCCCCCACAAACACCGGAGCCCCCGTCCGCTGCGCCAGCAGCATCGGCTCATCGCCAAACCAGCTCGCCTCGCCCTCCGGATCAACCCGCTCCACCCCCTCCGACAGCCGCCCATACCCCCGCGACAAAATCCTCACCGCATACCCACGCTTGATCAGCAGCCGAGTCAGCAGCAGCACCATCGGAGTCTTCCCCGCGCCCCCCGCCGAGCAGCTCCCCACACTGATCACCGGACTCTCCAGCCACCGCCGCCTCACCAACCCCCACCCCGCCAGCCACCGCCGCAACCCCGTCACCGCCCAATAAATCGGCACCAGCGGCCAAAGCCACGGCCTCCTTGCACCTCGTCGCAGAATCACCCACCCTTCACCCCCAGCAACTCCATCAGTGCTGTCACTGTACGCCCAGTAGCCCCACTCTGCGCCTCAAAAACCGCTCGCCCTCTGGCTCCCATAGCCTCTGCCCCGGCACGGTCTGTCATCAATTCCACTAAAGCCGCAGTAAGCTCCTCCCGCCCCACAATCCGTATCGCATCAGCCTCCCGCATCGCCCCCACAATCTCCTTGAAGTTCTCATAAGAAGGCCCCATCACCACCGGAACCCCAAACTGCGCAGGCTCCAAAGGATTATGCCCACCCTTCGCCACCAAACTCCCACCAACAAACGCCACCGCACCCACCGAGTACATAGAAGCCAGGTCCCCAATCGTATCCAGCAGCAAAACCACATTCCCCGAAAGCAAACTCTCCTCGCCAGCATCGGCCAGCGAACTGCATCGCACCGGCACATACCCCTGCTTGCCAATCAAACCAAACACCTCATCAAAACGATCCGTATGCCGCGGCGCAATCAGCAGCATCGACGCCACGCCGGCACGCTCTTCCGCTGCACATCCAGCCACACCTCCAGCAACGCCTCTTCCTCACCCAACAACGTGCTGCCCGCAACCACCAGTTCCACCCCAACCTTCGCGAGCCCACGCAGCCACTCGCCGGGTCATCGCCGTTCCCTCACCCACCTTCACATCAAACTTCAAATTCCCCGTAACCTTAACCCGCTCCGCCAGCCACCCCCATCCGCCGCAGCCTCTCCGCCGTCTCCTCACTCTGCGCCAGAAACAACGTCACCTCGCGCAACCGAGGCCCCCAAACCGCCCTTAGCCGCATATACCGCGGAAAAGAACGATCACTCACCCGGGCATTCACCACCGCCAGCGGAACCCCCGCCCGCTTACACTCCCGAATCACATTCGGCCAAAGCTCGCTCTCCATCGTCACCACCAGCTTCGGCCTCAACGCCCGCAGATACCGCCGCAC
This sequence comes from uncultured Acidobacteriaceae bacterium, assembly GCA_963744125.1. Taxonomy (GTDB): domain Bacteria; phylum Acidobacteriota; class Terriglobia; order Terriglobales; family Acidobacteriaceae; genus Edaphobacter. The sequence goes on from CAVUSG010000001.1 coordinate 1,502,980, forward strand.
CACCACCCCAAAGTCCAGCGGCATATAAAACACCGAGCACTCCGCAAACCGCTTCTTCGCCAGCTCCTGCCCCGCCATCGTAGTAGTCGAAACCGCCACCACCAGCCCCGCGCTCTGCAACTCCCGCACCATCGCCGAAGCCGCCAGCACCTCACCCACACTCACCGCATGAACCCAAACCAAATCCTTCCCAGCCTCAGCAGCCGCAGCCCCCGCAGCCTTAACCCCCGCCGGAACCCGCCCCAGCCGCCCCCAAAGCCCCGCCCGATACCTCCCGCTCGTCATCATCCGCACCAGCCAGTACGGAGACCCCACCACCAGCACCACCATCAGCAGCAAACTATAAACCGCCATCAAACCTCTCACCACCGCTACCGACACCACCTGTACCTTCGTCATATCAGGGATGATAATCAACCCAGCATGAATCCGTACTTCATCCGACCCCACTGCAACACTCCCGTCTCCCGCCTTCTCGTTGCCGCAACGCTGGCTCTCACCTGCGTCTGATCTTCGCCGCGACGCCTGCCCACGCCTCCGACAAAAAAGCCCCACCCGCCAAACCCGCCGCCGAATACCCCGCCAACGACACCCACCCCACCGAGCACGTCACCATCGCCATCGACCCCTGCGACAACCAGAAGGACTGCGACTTCTTCCGCCTCCCCTACGTCGCCCACTCCCTCATCCCCGTCCGCGTCATCATCACCAACGACGGCGACACCGCCATCTCCCTCGAAGACGCCCGCATGCAGTTCATCTCCGCCAACAACGACAAGATCCCCGCCGCCGACCTCGAAGAGATCAATCGCCGCATGTTCACCTTCAGGAGCACCCAGGGCACCAAGATCCCCATCATCCCCATCACCATCCACCACGCCCCCATCGACAAAAAAATCACCGAGGACGACACCGACTTCGGCTTCCAGTCCACCACCGTCAACCCCCACTCCACCCTCGCCGGCTACCTCTTCTACGACATCAAACCCATCGACGCAGACTACCCCCTCAAAGGCGCCCAGATCTACATCAAGATGATCCACACCGCCGACAAAAAACACGAACTCTTCGCCTTCACCATCCCCTTCGACAAATGGCTGGCCGCCCAACCCAAACCCGAAAAACCCAACACCAGCCAACAAAAATAGGAACTGTTGCCAGTTCTCCTCCACGCAATCGCCTACAATCTTGAAACGCCACGCGGAGAGACAAATTGGCAAAATCGTTTTGAGAGTTAGAAGTTTGGAACAAAGCGATCGACCTCACAACATTGGTCTACGAGTTCACCACTCAATTTCCCAAACACGAGATCTACGGCCTCACCTCGCAGATGCGCCGCGCAGCCGTCTCAGTCCCAAGCAACATAGCAGAAGGCTCAGCAAGAGGAACCAGAAGAGACTTCCAAAAGTTTGTTAAACAAGCAGAAGGTAGTAACTGCGAACTACAAACCCAACTAACCATCGCAAACCGCCTCCAATACGGAGACCGTCAAAAAGCAGAAACCGCCGAAGCTCTCTCCCTGCAAATCGGCAGAATGTTATCCGGCCTATCCGCCTATCTAGCCAAAGAAATCCAAGCCAACCGCTCAGACCCAACCAACAACTAGCAACCATCAACCATCAACCTCTATGAACATCCGCCCAGCAACCCCCGAAGACATCCCCCAAATCCTAACCTTCATCCGCGAACTAGCAGAGTACGAACGCGAACCCCACGCAGTCCTCGCCACCGAAGCCGACCTACTACGCGACGGCTTCGGCCTGGATCAAGACGGCGTTACACCCCTAATACCCCCACAGCCCCGACGCTTCCAATGCATCATCGCCGAAGTAACCGCCCCAACCAACAACCAGCAACCAACAACCAACAACCGCGAAGCCGCAGGCTTCGCTTTGTACTTCACCAGTTACTCCACCTGGCGCGGCCACCACGGAATCCGCCTCGAAGACCTCTACGTCACCCCTGAAAAACGCGGCCAGGGAATCGGCAAAGCCCTCCTCGCCCACCTCGCCCGCATCGCCGTCGACCAGGGCTGCCCGCGCCTCGAGTGGGACGTCCTCGCCTGGAACACCCCCGCCATCGCCGTCTACGAGTCCATCGGAGCCCACATCCTCACCGAATGGCGCATCATGCGCCTCGCCGGCGAACCCATTGACCGCACTCGCCCGCAAGCCTAAAAGGGGACTTGCCGTAACGCAAAGTAAAAAAAACCTTTATCGCGGCGACACTGGCTGGTAAAATCAGCTAATCCACTCCCCAGCAGAGATGGTCCGAGGAGTCTCGTTCGGTGAGATGCACGATATCCATGGCGATTGGCCTCCTGACTCTCCTGTCCGGATGCGCATCGCAACCTGGTCCGTCCCCAGCGCCAGCCATCACCAGCGTAGTCCCGTCGGCCTCAGGAACCCCCACCTCCGTCGCGACACTCGGCAACTTCGAGTTCGTCTCCATCCAGGGCACCGGCCAGATCTTCACCTACAACATCTCCACCGGATCGCAGGTCCAGGTCGGCGTGCCCTACGCAACCCCCTGCACCAGCCCCAGCGGCATGGTCCTCACCACCAGCGCCGGCAACACCATCATGGCCGTCGTCTGCTTTGATACCGGCTCCCTCCTCACCCTCACCGTCCAGGCCAATGGCACACTCACCGCGCTCGGCTCCGTCAGCGGCCTGCCCATGCCATACCCTGGCATCGTCCTCGACGGAACAAACGTCCTCGTTCCTCTCTTCGGCCAGTCCGGCGTGACCAACGGCGGCGTAGCCCGCGTCAGCATCGACACCCCGGCCGACCCCGTCATCACCGGCACCGTCATCCTCACCAGCCCAGCCTCCGGCGAGACCGCCAACCCCGGCTCCCTCAACGCCGCCAACGGCTTCATCTACGTCGCCGCCGGCTCCGAGAGCCAGCCGCAGCTCACCTCCAGCTCCATCCAGGTCGTCAACGAAGCCACCATGACCCTCGTCGGCGCCCCGTTCACCGTCGCCCACTCCCCCCAGCAGATCGCCATCCAGGGCAGCACCGCCTACATCACCTTCTTCGACGCCACCCAGCTCGAGTCCATCGACATCTCCAACCCCGCCAGCCTCCAGCCCTTGCAGATCGTCTCGCTCGCCTCCAAGACCCAGAGTTGCCACGCCCTGCCCATCGCCCTCCTCGGCACCTCCGCCTACGTCGGCTGCTACGATGAGGCCGCCATCGACCAGTTCAACATCGCCAACCCCGCCAGCATGCAGCTCACTCAGACCATCACCGGAGTCGACTCCCCCCAGCGCCTCCAGTTCGCCGGAGAATACCTCCTCGTTCCAGCCTCCAGCCCAGGCGGTTACGTCTACCAGATCAACATGCAAACTCGCTAGCCACCTAAGGCCACGTGACCGCATCTTAACTCTCAGATGTGGGCCTCGTCCGAAGGGCGACCACCATCTTGTCTTCTCCGCGCCCTCCGCGTACTCTGCGCCCTCCGCGTCCGTCGTTGTCGTCGCTTCACACGGACGGAAAGCCGGGGAAAACCAATGAAAAGCACCCTTCAAGTCTGTCTGTTAATAGCGTCCATCGCCTTCGGTACCCTTGCCGCCAGCGCCCAGGAAGTCGTCCACGCCGTAACCGGAGTCGTCACCGCCATCGATCCAGCGGGAAAGACCATTCAGCTAAAGACCGACGATGGCACCGAAGGCCTCTTTACCACCGTGAAGAAGCCCGGCGTCTCGCTCGATCCCTACAACGCCAAAGTCGTCCAGGCCGACGCAAAACCTGCCGCCGCCTTCACCGCCACCAACACCCAGGTCCTCGTCTACTTCATCGGCTACGCGGACGTTAGAACCGCGGTCGCCATCGAGAATCTCGGCGCCGGACCCTTTGAAAAGATCGTCGGAACAGTCACCAAACTCGACAAGCACGTCCATCTGCTCACTATCAAAAGCGCTTCAGGCGAGGAGTCCTTCCAGATCGCCGCCAAGACAGTCGGCGAAGCCTCCGAGGGTGTCACCGAAGCCGAGAAGCTCGATCTCCAGCCGGGTACCCAGGTCCGAGTCATAGCCACCAAAGCCAACGGCTCCCTGACAGCCCACTTCATCCGCGTCCTCTAGCCCTTCCCCGCGCTCTCTGCGCACCTCTGCGCTCTCTGCGTCCGTCGTTACCAGTTATCCCCAGCCGCCACTGACATATACTTTCCAACTACATCAACCCAGGCCCCGAATCCCCAACGGAGAAAAGCCAAAATGAAACGTCTAGCAATCCTCTCTGCCGCCACAGTCATCACATGGACCCTCATCGCCTGCAACAGCCAGCCCGCCGACACCCACGCCGCCGACGTCAAAGCCATCCAGGACACCGAAAACCAGTGGAACCAGGACTACGCCGCCAAAGACGCCACTAAAATCCTCTCCCACTACGCCGACGACGCCATCCTCATGTCCCCCGACATGCCCGCCGACCATGGCATCACAGCCGTCTCCGCCACCATCAAGCAGATGGTCGCCGATCCCGCCCTCTCCCTGAAATTCCAGTCCTCAAAGATCGAAGTAGCCAAGTCCGGCGACATCGGCTACACCCAGGGCATCTACACGATGACCATGACCGACCCCGCGTCCAAAAAGGTCATCCACGACCACGGCAGCTACGTCACCACCTACCGCAAGCAGCCCGACGGAACCTGGAAGGCAGTAGCCGACATCGCCACCTCCGAAGTCCCGCCCCCCACACCACCTGTCGCAGCAAAGCACAAGCCCAGCGCTAAGAGCGGCGGCAAGAACAGCAAGGCCAAGGGCAAACGCAAAAACGGCGGGGTGCCGGTTTAGCCTCAGGCATACTCATCCGCACTAGGCCCATAGATCGCCGGCACCTTCGCCTCAATCATCCGCAGATACACCGTCAACTGCCCGCGATGATGCGCCAGGTGCGTAATCGCGCCATTCGTAATCGTCTCGTACCGCGGCCCCTCCGACAGCACCTGTCCTCCCATCACCAGCCGCCACGGATTCATCAGGTGCGCCTCAGACGTGCACTCCAGCGCCTTACGCGAAGCCTCAAGCCCCTTCTCCAGCATCGTCAGCAACTCCGCCCGCGACTCCGCCGGCTTCGTCCGAAACGACTTGCCCTTCCCATCCAGATCCAGCTCATCACTCTCGATCATCGTCGCAATCCAACCCGGCATCGCAGCCACCAACGCCGCCAGCATCCCCAGCTCCATCGACTTCGCATGCGGCTTCCATCCATTCTGTCCCTCAGGAACCTTCTCAATCGCCTTCCGCGAAGCCACGCCCTCACGCTCCAACTGCTCCAGAAAATACTTCTTCAGCAACATCGCACTACCTCCTCAGGAGGCTTCGAGCCTCACAAATCCAAAGGTACAAAACCATATATGCCACCCGCTGTCATAATTAGTAAATAATCCTGAAATCGCAGGATTTTGAACTTGTCATCCTTCGCGCAGCGGAGGACCTGTCCTGAGCACAGTCGAAGGAACCTGCTTTTGCTTTGCCGGGTGCCCCATCTTCGCGACGGTCTCATCGTCGCTAAGGTGGGTGGACCACCACAAACCTCAACGAACCTAGTACCCAGTACCTAGCAACTAGTACCTCCAAAATGAAATCCGACCGCCTACTCTCCGCCCTAATGCTCCTCCAGGCCTCCGGCCGGCTCTCCACCCGCGAGATAGCCGAGCGCCTCGAGATCTCCCACCGCACCGCCCACCGCGATATGGAAGCCCTCTGCCAGGCCGGAGTCCCCCTAATCGCCTACCGCGGAGCCCAGGGCGGCTGGGAGCTACAAAAAGGCTGGCGCACCCGCGTCCCCGGCCTCGACGACGCCGAGCTCCAGGCCCTCCTCATGACCCAGCCCAGCGCCCTCGGCGACCGCAAACTCACCGCCGCCGCCCGCCGCGCCTTCGACAAGCTCATGGCCTCCATGCCCGCCGCCATGCGCCTCCAGGCCGACTCCATCCGCGCCCGCCTCCACATCGACCCCACCGGCTGGCGTCCCTCCACCAACGACGACACCGCCATGCTCCCTCTCGTCCAGGAAGCCCTCGCCCGCGACTGCAAACTCACCTTCCAATACACCCGCGCCGACGGCCAGACCAGCACCCGTACCGTCGACCCCCTCGGCATCGTCTGCAAACAAACCGTCTGGTACCTCGTCGCGAACTCCACCGCCGGCATGCGCACCTACCGCCTCTCCCGCATGCGTGACGTCGTCCCCCTCGCCATCACCTTCACCCGCCCCGCCAACTTCGACCTCGCCACCTACTGGAACCAATCCACCGCCACCTTCACCGACAGCAGGGAGCAACCCACCACCGCCACCCTCGCGCTCTCCCCGCAAGCCGTCCAAATCATCAACGGCTGGTGCCCTATGACCCTCATCCTCAACCACCCAGCCAACCCATCCCTCGCTCAAAACTGGCAAGTCTACGAAGTCCAGTTCGAAACCCCACAACAAGCCCGCTTCACAGCCCTCGGCCTCGGCTCCCAAGCCATCACCCTCGCCCCCATCATCTTCCGCCAGGAAATCGCCGAAGAGCTCCATCGCTCATCACAGTTGTCTGTTCTTTTGTTTGTCATCCCGTAGGGATCCGCTGTTGCCGTTGTCGTTGCCTGTTCTCCTCGACCAACCACAAAAGCTCGGGTGCCCCATCCTGAGCCCGCCTGATCGGGCGACGGGTGGGGAAGCGACAAACTCCGAAGTCCCGCATTTTGCTTTTGCCGTTGCCTGTTCTCCCACCCAACTAGCCGCAACGAACCCAACCGACACCACCACCCCCACCCATATTGCATCTTATTTAGGTGACAGGCGGTCGTATCCGTGCAGATCAAATTAGCCTTCAGTAAGACCGGTCTCGGTCTCTTCAAAGTCACCGCCGCCATCCCGTCTATCCCAAAAGTGATTAGCCCTCGCGAACCTGTCATCGCGCAGTTTAGAGATGAAGGCCGGTTTCTGGAACTCCTTCACGACGCCGAACTGGATCCCGAAACTCATGCCCGGCTGGTCAGCACCATCGCGGCCGCCGCAAACAGTCCTGATGGAGCTACGTGCTGTGAAGAATTCGACCTGACCCCTTCACAACTCAAAATCCTGCATCTCGCCTCAGTGCTCGAAGTGATCTCGTAATATCCCGACAATCTGCTGAAGCTGGTCGTCTGCCAGGTCCACCCATCCCAGCACCTTATCCGGGTCATCCCGGTCCAGGCGGACGAGATAAACCAGGTTGACTACTGCCTCCAAACGATTCGACAACAAGATGCGAAAAGCTGAGGTCGTGCCGTTCTTTGGACTTTGCAAGGCGACCTCCTGCCGGAGCTACCTTACGTCGCGGTCAATCCCGTCAGATGAAATCGTCATCCTAGCTGTTGTAAGGTACCTCAATAAGGTGGAGGATCTCGACTACCTTATCGATCAGACTCGCAGGATTGGATTGAGCAACATCGTCCGCAGCGACCAGTTCAGTTTGCCCATAAGGTCCGATGTCGGATGCAACCTGCAGCACAGGCACGCCATTCTGGAGTTCATGGGCCGCCCGTCCCAATTCGATCATCTCCTCCGTGCTGAGGGTATGGCACAAGACGACAAGATCGAATCTCTGACTTCTCAGTGTCTGTATTGCATCCGCAAAGTTTGCGGTTATAACATCCGCTTTTGACCGGCGCAACACAGCAGCTCTGCTATAGAGCAGTCCGCCGTCTTGCCCAACCGAGAGAATGGTGACCATAGCCTTCCCCGTGACCTTAAGCCGGCGTTGTTGCAATGGCAAAATGCCATCGCGTGTTCAGGAGGCTATGGGGGAAAACATACACCATACATCCCCCCGCTGTATGCCTACTATGCGACATATGGCGTTGAGAATGCTCATCCATATGTATCTCAAACCACACAAGATATGTAGCCATAGGCCTCCCGGATCGTCTCGATATCTGAACAAACCCTTGACGCCCAACGTATAATCACGTGAGGGGGCAACACCAATTCCAGGCACACGTTTACCTGCGCACACCGCAGCTAACTCCCATGCATGGAAGAATTTACCAGCAACACCCCAGTAGAATCAGGACTTTGCACCTGAGGTCCGGACCTAAGTCATTTAGTTCGAAGAATTTGCACAAAACAAGGGGGGAGGGGAGGGCACATGACGAGCAAGAAGATCAAAGTAATTGGCGGCGGCCTCGCAGGCCATTGCCGTACCCGGAACGGTGTCCGATGAAGAAAGTTAAAGTCATTGGCGGCGGCCTCGCAGGCCATTGCCGTACCCGGAACGGTGTCCGATGAAGAAAGTTAAAGTCATTGGCGGCGGCCTCGCAGGCCATTGCCGTACCCGGAACGGTGTCCGATGAAGAAAGTTAAAGTCATTGGCGGCGGCCTCGCAGGCCATTGCCGTACCCGGAACGGTGTCCGATGAAGAAAGTTAAAGTCATTGGCGGCGGCCTCGCAGGCCATTGCCGTACCCGGAACGGTGTCCGATGAAGAAAGTTAAAGTCATTGGCGGCGGCCTCGCAGGCCATTGCCGTACCCGGAACGGTGTCCGATGAAGAAAGTTAAAGTCATTGGCGGCGGCCTCGCAGGCCATTGCCGTACCCGGAACGGTGTCCGATGAAGAAAGTTAAAGTCATTGGCGGCGGCCTCGCAGGCCATTGCCGTACCCGGAACGGTGTCCGATGAAGAAAGTTAAAGTCATTGGCGGCGGCCTCGCAGGCCATTGCCGTACCCGGAACGGTGTCCGATGAAGAAAGTTAAAGTCATTGGCGGCGGCCTCGCTGGCCATTGCCGTACCCGGAACGGTGTCCGATGAAGAAAGTTAAGGTCATTGGCGGCGGCCTCGCTGGCCCTGAAGCAGCCCTCCAGGCCGCCGCCCTAGGCTGCGAAGTCCACCTCTACGAGATGCGTCCGCACCGGTCCACCGAGGCCCACCAGACCGCCGACTTCGCCGAACTCGTCTGCTCCAACTCCCTCAAGTCCGAGTCCGAGAACTCAGCCCCCTGGCTCCTAAAACAGGAGATGCGCCGAGCCGGTTCCTTCCTCCTCCTTGACGCCGACGCCACCGCCGTCCCCGCCGGCCACGCCCTCGCCGTAGACCGCGTCGAATTCTCCGCCCGCGTAGCCGCCCGCATCGCCGCCCTCGCAGGCTCCGGCCCCGGCACCATCACCGTCCATCGCGAAGAAGTCCTGACCCTCGACGAGCAAGACCCCAACACCATCACCATCCTCGCCACCGGCCCTCTCACCTCGCCCGCGCTAACAAAAGAGCTCCAACGCCTGACCGGAGCCGACCACCTCGCCTTCTACGACTCCATCTCCCCCATCGTCGACGCCGGCACCATCGATATGGACAAAGTCTACTTCGCCGCCCGCTACGACAAAGGCACCGCTGACTACATCAACTGCCCCTTCACCAAAGAAGAGTACGACCGCTTCCTCCAAGCCCTGACCACCGCCGAAAAGATCGAAATAAAGCCCTGGGAACAAATCCCCACCAACGCCAGCACCCCCACAGAACCGGGTGCCCCATACATGACAGCTTCACCGTCATGTGTGGGTGGAACCATCACAGAACTCGACGCAGCTCCCCAACCAACAACCAACAACAAACAACCATCAACCGTGCATTATTTCGAAGGCTGCCTCCCCATCGAAGAAACCGCCCGCCGCGGCCCCGACACCCTACGCTTCGGCCCCATGAAACCCGTAGGCCTGACCGACCCCAAGACCGGCCGCTGGCCCTACGCCGTAGTCCAGCTCCGCCAGGAAAACCTCCGCGCCGACTCCTACAACCTCGTAGGCTTCCAGAACCACCTGAAATTCGGCGAACAAAAACGCGTCCTGAGCCTGATCCCCGGCCTCGAAAACGCCACCTTCCTGCGCTACGGCCAGATCCACCGCAACACCTACATCAACGCCCCCACCCTCCTCACCGAAACCCTCCAACTCCGCGCCCACCCCACCATCCTCATAGCTGGCCAGCTCAGCGGAGTAGAGGGCTACACCGAATCCATAGCCTCCGGCCTGCTAGCCGGCCGCTACGCCGCATCCCTCGCCCAAGGCCACCAACCCACACCCGCCCCCCGAGCCAGCGCCAACGGCAGCCTGACCCACTACATCACCCACGCCGAATCCAAACGCTTTCAACCCGCCAACATCACCTTCGACCTCCTCCCACCCCTCGAAACCGAACTCCGCAAAAAGATCCGCGACAAAAAAGAACGCCACCGCCTCCAGTGCAACCGAGCCCTCGAAGCCTGGACCACATGGCTCGCATCCCCTATGAATTGTCATCCTTCGCCGAAGGCGGAGGACCTGCTTTTCGCCTCTGAACCGCAACAAAACCCTGTTCAGACCGAACCCGCTACGGTACTCTCATCGGAAGCCCTATGAGACTCCTCTCAGCCACCGAGGCCATCAGCCCAGCCATCGAGCACGCCAAGGCCCTGCTCCGCCCCTTCTCCTTAAAACTCTGGCTCAAGATCGGCCTCGTCGCCATGCTTGCCGAGATGGGCGCGCAATTCATCTTCCCTCCGTTCGGAAACGCCAGCGGCCACACCTCCTCTCAGTCTTCAGGAATCACAGCAGTAGCAGGAGGAGTCACACCGTATCTCGTAGTCATCTTCGTAATCCTCGGAATTCTCGCAGTTCTGCTTGGCCTCGCCTTCCTCTACTTCGGCTCCCGCATGCAACTCGTCCTCATGGACCTCGTAGCCACCCGCACCACCCTCGTAGCCCCCGCGTGGCACCGCACCGCCTCCAGAACCTGGCGCTGGATCGGTCTCAAAGTAGCCTTCCTCTTCGGCTTCTTCATCATCATCGGCGCAATCGCATTTGTGCCTCTGTTCTATCTATTCCGCTCCATGCCGGCCAATGGCACGCAGCAGCAGTTGGGCGGCGGCTTCTTCGCCACCTTCGCGCTCATCTTTGTAATCATCATCTGCGTAGTCTTCGCCCTCATGGCCGCGCTCTGGCTCCTCCGCGACTTCGTCCTGCCCTTCATCCTCTTCGACGATGCCACCCTCGGCACCGCACTCCGAAATACCTCCATCATCCTCCGCCGCGAACCCGGCAGCGTCCTCTTCTATCTGCTCATGAAGTTCATCCTTAGCCTCGTCTTCGGAATCGCAGCCGAGCTCTGCATCGCATTCTCTCTACTCATCGCCGCCATCCCTCTCGGAATCATCGGCGGCTTCATCTGGTTCGCCCTGCACCAGGCCGGCCCCCTCGGCACCGCAATCATGTACATCAGCTTCGCGCTGCTCGGCGCAATCGGCCTCACCGTGTTCTTCATCATCGCCATCTGCATCGCAGGAGCCGTCCTGACCTTCTACCAGGCCTACGCCCTCTACTTCGTAGGCGGACGAATCCCCAACCTCGGCAACCTCCTCCAACCACCCCCGCCACCCCTCATGCAGCGCCCACCCTTCGCACCCGCTACGTAGACAACTTCTCAAGCATCTCCCGGCGTCAATCTTAAGTACGAGCTACCCAGGCTCGCCCCGGAGGGCCCCAAAAGCACCCGCGAACGACCGGAAATTTGCACTCGGAATGAGGTCGAAAGATGAAACTCACTGCCTTCCCAGCGATCATCGCATTAGCAACCCTCTCAGCCTGCGCCCCGGCCTTCGCCACCCCGGCCAAGACCCAGACCGCCACCGCCCATCAAGACACAAAATTCCTCGAAAAAGCCAACCAGGGCAGCATCGACGAGATCGATCTAGCCAAGCTCGTCCTCCAGAAATCCAACAACCCCGACGTTAAGAACTTCGCCCAGAAGATGATCGACGACCACGGCAAGCTCATCGACGATATGAAGTCGTTCGACTACGAAGCTGGCCTGCAGGTTCCCGCGCATCCCGATGCCTCGACCGAAGCTGAGAAACTGAAGCTCGACGTCCTCTCCGGCGAAGCCTTCGATAAGGCCTACATCAGGGCCATGGTCGAAGACCACCACAAGGACCTCGAAGCCTTTCGCAGCGAGGCGAAATCCACCGGCTATCCCGCCTTCCGCAGCGCAGTCGAGCAGGGCGAGCAAGTCGTCCGTGAACACCTCCAGTTGATCGACCAGCTCGCGAAGAAAAACGGAATAGCCCCAGCGCCCGTACCCTCCGGCGAATAGCGCCATGGCAATCCAAACAAAAAACGCCCACTCCATCACAAGGAGTGGGCGTTTACATTTGAGTGCGTCTACGCATCTTTCTTCTTATTTCGAGCCTTCACCTTAAACCAGATCGGACTCCCAATAAATCCAAAGTGCTCCCGAATCTGGTTCCCCAAAAATCGCTCGAACGAAAAGTGCAGCTTCACATCCTTATCCGTAAACAGCACAAACGTAGGAGGAGCAACAGCCGCCTGCGTCATGTAATAAATCCTGACGCGCTTATTCATCGGCACGCTGGCCTTCTGAAAGTCCACTGTCGCCAGAAATTTATTCATCTGCCCGGTCGTCACGCGCTTACGCCGCTCCCGGGCCACCAGCTCCACCTTCTTGAACACCTGGTCCACATTCTTCCCATTCACCGCCGAGATGAACAGCAGCGGAGCATAGTCCAGATACTTCAGCGCATCCCGAACATCCTGCTCATACACCTTCTGGTCCACCGGCGGCTTGCCATCAAACACCCGCATCCCATCCGAGCCCACCTTAGTCATCAGGTCCCACTTATTCACCACGATGATCACGCTGCGCCCGCTCTCATGCGCATACCCGCCAATGTTCGCGTCCAGGGCAGTCACACCCTCCGTAGCATCGATCACCAGCAGCGACACATCCGCCGCCTCCAGATGCTTCCGAGCCATAATCACCGACAGCTTCTCCGCCATCAGCTTCGTCTTACCCTTCCGCCGAATCCCCGCCGTATCCACAAACCGGAAGCTATGCCCACCCCGCTCCACCACCTCATCCACAGCATCCCGCGTAGTCCCTGCAATCGGCGACACGATCGCGCGCTCCGACCCCGTCAGCGCATTCAGCAGCGTGCTCTTCCCAACATTCGGCCGCCCGATAATCGCGATCTTCGTCTCCTTCGCCACATGCTCCCCATGCGACCGCAGCCTCCGCTCCGGCCCAGCAGGAACAGCTGAGATCACCACCGGAATCTCCGCCAATATCGGCGCAGCGCCTGCGGCAAGAGGAGAAGCGCCCGCGGCATTAGGAGAAGCGCCCGCGGCATTAGGAGAATAGTCCGGCCCATCCTCATCCTCCTCCATCTCATTCTCAGCCGTAAGCATCACCGCATCCGGCTCGGCATCTTCACCATGCGCAGTCTTCTCCGGCAACACTTCAAACACCGCATCCAGCAAATCCCCAATCCCACTCCCATGCTCCGCCGAGATCGGAATCACATTCTTAAACCCCAGCCGCCGAAAGTTCTCCGCGCCCGCATTCATCGAGTCGGTGTCCATCTTGTTCACCGCCAGAAACACCGGCTTCCCGCCACGCAGCAACAGCCGCGCCAACTCTATATCGGGCGAAGCCAGCTCCGTCCGCCCATCCACCACCATCACAATCGCGTCAGCCTCTTCCAGCCCCACCTTAGCCTGCCTGAAGATCTCGCTCGGAATCAGCGCCTCATCATCCGGCACCACCCCGCCTGTATCGACGATCCGCGCATCCCGCCCCATCCATTCAATCTCGCCATAGATGCGGTCCCGCGTAATCCCCGGCTCATCCCCCACAATCGACCGCCGCGATCCCGTCAGCCGATTGAACAGCGTGCTCTTCCCAACATTCGGCCGCCCGCAAACCGCAATCAGCGGCAGCTCCCGAGCATCCACGCTCTCCGTCTCGGTCGCCATCTGCGAAGCCAGCAGCTCCACATCGCGCCAGTCTTCAAAGTCCTCAATCCGCTCGCGCCCCACCACATTCGCAGACCGAGGAGTCTGCCGCCCCACAATCCCATCCGCCGGCCTCGGCTCATCAGCCTTGAGCCCAGGTAATCCTGCCCGCCTCACCGGCTTCTTCGCACCAGCAGCCGCATCCCCACGAATCGTCTTCCGCTTCTCTCTATCCGGAGACTTCTTCGAAACCCGCGCAGCCTTATCCGTCTCCGCCCGCTTCGACGCAAGAATCTTCCTCTTCCGCGGATCCACCGCCCCGGTCGTCGGAGTGCTCTTCGGAGCACGACCCTTCTTCGGCCGCGTACTCGCTTGCCGGTGCTTCTTCCCTAACCGCTTCCTATCATCTCGTTGCGCCATATTCGGGCCTTCTCTCGGCACCGCAGCGCCTCGAATCATTATAGGGAGTGAAAGTTAGGGTTGCTCTGGTGGCATAAGTGGATATGGCAATTAGTAAAGCTTCATTGCGTCCGGCATCTCTCAATGAGACGACCTATTAGGGATTTTTTCGAAGACTCAGGCGTTGTCTCACCCCAGCTGTGGGGCGATGAGTCGGCTCGAACAAATTTGACCTCAATACCCTGTCCCGGAAAGATAAGCCGATCATAGGACCATGTGTCGTCTTCATTTGGAAGCGATCGTCCGCCGCCCTCGGGTCTTACAATTACTTCTACTCTGAACTCCGGCGGACACCCTACTACGTTTAGGTGTAGACCCTTCATGAACTCCGGAATATATAAATTGTAGGACCCCGGGAGATGCAATAATTCGCGCCGGTGAATCTGCACAAAGACCGATTCCTCGTGCCATCTCGGTGGTAACGAGACTTCGACGCTGAGGCAATCAGCCAACAAATCGATCTTGTCCTTTCGGGTCCTCCTGGTGTCTGGATCGATCACGACCGAATCCCAGCATGGCAGCTTTAGATCACGATTTTCGAGCTGATAATCCAACTCATGTCTGATGATGTACTTAGAGTGTTTGTTGAGTAGCGCAGATAAATCGTACTGATGCTCAACTTTCAATATCACTTCGTGGGGCAACAGAGTGGGGTGGCGTTCTACCTCTAGCCTTAATCTCACATCACGCCGAATGACGCTCTTCGCATCGATTATTTCCTTCAATTCCAGCCAGACTTCAGGCGTAATTTGATCGCCCATCACGAAGTCAATAACGTCTTTCATGCTCTCCATCTGATGGCGAACGCTACGATAAACTTCGAACAAGCCCGCAACTACAAAGGACACACATAGAGCGATGCCTAAATCGTGGCCAAGGTCCCGCGCAAAGTGCTTAATAGATGCTTCACCTCGGATCGAAGCCGGCGAGCACACAACCAGCAGAATTAATCCTAAGATCAGGCAGCCAATCAGGCTGAGCGCATAAACAAGCGGTAGCCGCCGATGCTTGTGGTTAGGCATTTGAAGTCGGATTCTATCATTCGGAATTTCTGCTAGATGCCCGAGACCGTTTCAACGAATAAAATAAGGGACACCAATAAGGAATCGGGCCAAAATTGCGACTTCCCAGGACGTCTGTTCTAGATCTCGGCAAATTAAAAACGGCTGCAATAACTCTGGCCATCGCAATCGGCGTCTCGCTCTCATCGCACGCCCAAACCCCACCACGCCCCCATGTAGAAGTAGCTGCCATCCACCCCAGCGCACCCGGCGGAGGAGACCTCGCCAACATCCACATCGCTCCCGGCAAGTTCATAGCCAGCAACATGACCGTCCGCAAGCTCATCTCCATCGCCTACAAGATCAGGATGGATCGGCTCATTGGAGGCCCTGCCTGGCTTAACTCCGAACACTACGACATCACCGCCACCGTCGAAGACATGACCGGCGACAACTTCCCCCTCACCCTCCAGACCCTTCTCGAAGACCGCTTCAAACTCAAGCTCCACCCCGAGACCAGGGAGACCGCCGTCTACGACCTCATCATCGCCAAAGGCGGCTCAAAGCTCCAGCCCACCCAACCCGGATCCTGCCTCCCGCTCAATCTCTCCAAACTCCGCTCCGCCCAAACTTCTGGTCAGAGCGTGTGCAGTTGGCGTGAATCTCGCCCGGGCCTCCGCAACGGCACTGGCATCAGCATCACCGACCCTCCCGGAATAGCCTTCCAGGGCCTCGCCGGCCAGCTCTCCAACATCCTCGACAAACCCGTTATCGATCAGACCGGCCTCACCGGCCTCTTCGACATCCACCTCGAATGGGCCCCCGACGACATCACCTCCAACCCAGCCGACACACCGGGCCCCATCGCCTCCTCCGACACCGCCCCCACCCTCTTCACCGCCCTCCGCGAACAACTAGGCCTCGAACTAAAACCCGCCAAAGGCCCCGTCCCATTCCTCGTAATCGACAGCATCGACCGCCCCTCAGAAAATTAGAACCTCAGTTCAGGTCAACGTTTGTCATCCATCCATCCCCCTTATCCCTGATAAAAAAAACCCAATCGCATATTTTCCCCCCGTTACTAGCAATTCTGGCAGAGGAAGCAGCCTCTCAGACGGAATATATTCGCAACACGCAACATGGTCATCGATTCATGTTGAAGGCGAATCTGCGGACCCTCCAACTTACCCACGGCGGACAAAGGACTGCTCTCGGACCTGAAAATGCGCCTACTTACGAAGTTCGCATGGCCCTTGGTAGTCCTGGGTGCATCTTCTCTGCAGATGCTTAGCGCCCAGGATCTTGCCCCGCGCGCCTACGTCATAACTCCCCTTCATGCCAACGCGGTCAACATAACCGAGTCCTTCTATAGCGGCAGCATTAACTTCAATGGCGCTCTCCCCGTCAGCGACGCCACCGGTACCTACAACGTTCCAACCGTCAGCTACTACCACTCGTTCGACTTCTTTGGCCGCTCGGCAAACGTCCTCGCTGCATTACCCTACGGAATAGGAAACTTTCAAGGCACCATAAACGGCGCAGGCAATTACCTCTACCGTTCCGGTCTTGTGGACTCGGTCTTTCGCGTTACCGTAAACCTCAAGGGCGGACCTGCCATGCCGGTGCAGCAATTCGTGAAGTGGAAGCAGAAGGTCCTGCTCGGCGCCAGTCTCAAGATCATCGCCCCCACCGGCCAGTACGATCCCACCAAGCTCATCAACTGGGGAACCAACCGCTGGTCCTTCAAACCCGAGTTCGGCTACTCCCAACGCTGGAACAACTGGGTGCTCGAAGGCTACTTTGGAGCCTGGTTCTTCACCACCAATAACGACTTCTGGTCACGCAACAGCTACTATGCAGGCACGAGATCCCAGTCGCAGCAACCCATCGGAGCCCTTGAAGGTCACCTAAGCTACAACCTCAAGCCACGTCTCTGGGCATCCATCGACGGCAACTACTGGTTCGGCGGAACGACAAGCATAGACGGCGTTCAAAATCCGATCACCAGTCAAGCAAACTCTCGCATAGGAGCCACCGTCGCCGTCCCGGTCACCGCGCACCAGTCCCTCAAATTCAGCTACAGCGACGGCACTTACATCCGCTACGGCGGCAACTATCAGAACGTCTCAGTCGCCTGGCAGTACTCCTGGATCGGAAATCCCTTCCCCAAAAAACATTGATTTACCTGACGCCGAGACACGCCCCAATCGAAGAAATCGCGAATATCGTAGACTCACCTGTAGTGTCCTCACCCATCCAAATCGCCCCAGCCTCGCCCGCCAACCCCAACCCCACCGGCGAAATCCCCACCCTCCACGCCTTCTTCTCCCCCGGCGGAATCCTCTCCCGCTCCACCCTCGCCTTCGAGCACCGTCCCGGCCAGTACGACATGGCACGAGCCGTAGAAAAAGCCTTCACCGACAAGCGCCACCTAATCGTCGAAGCCGGCACCGGCACCGGAAAAACCCTCGCCTATCTCTTACCCGCGCTCCGCCTGGCCCGCGAACGTCAGCAGCGAGTCATCATCTCCACCGGCACAAAAAACCTGCAAGAACAGCTCTACTTCAAGGACATCCCCTTCCTAGAATCCCTCCTCGGCCCCTTAAAAGTCTGCTACATGAAAGGCCGCGGCAACTACCTCTGCAAACACAAGCTCTACGCCCTCCGCGGCAACCCACTCCTGAACGGCCTCGAAGAGATCGACCAGTTCCACCACATCTCCACTTGGGAAAAAACCACCGAAACCGGCGACCGCGCCGAAATCAACACCCTCCCCGAAAACTCCCCCCTCTGGTCCAAACTCGACGCCCGCTCCGAAGCCTGCCTCGGCCAGACCTGCCCCGACTGGGAGAACTGTTTCATCACCGCAATGCGCCGCAAAGCCCTCGAGTCCGACATAGTCATCGTCAACCACCACCTCTTCTTCGCCGACCTCTCCATCAAGCAGCAAGCCGCCGGAGCACCCGACGCCGGCATCCTCCCCGAAGCCGCCGCCGTCATCTTCGACGAGGCCCACGAGCTAGAAGAGATCGCCTCCAACTACTTCGGCATCGGCCTCTCCACCCAGCGCATCGATGAGCTCACCCGCGACATCGAGTCCATGCTCAAGGCCAAAGACGCGCTCTCCAGCTCCATCGTCGCCGCCTGCGCCACCCTAAAAGACCGCAGCCGCCTCTTCTTCGCCGCGCTACCCGGAGAAGACCCCTTCGCCCCACCAACCCCCGGCCGCATGCCCTTCGAACAGCGCGAATCCTTCCTCGAAGAATCCGGCGACACCTACATCGGCACGCTGAACTCCCTAACCCGCCTCGAAAGCGAATTAGAATCCCTCCGCAACGTAGAAGAGTCCACCGGCCTCCGCAAGCGCACCGCCGACATAAAAAATCACCTCAAATTTCTCCTCGAATCCACCGACCCCAACACCGTCTTCTGGATCGAGCGCCGCCTCGCCGCCGGAGTCCGCAACCTCGCCCGCACCACAGCATCCTTCCACACCCACCTCCAGGCCACCCCCATCGACGTCTCCGAGCTCCTCTCCACCACCCTCTTCGAGCAATACTCCGCCGTCATCCTAACCTCGGCAACCCTCACCGTAGCCAAAGCCTTCGACCACATCCGCAAACGCCTCGGCCTAAATCTCGACACCCGCGAGCTAATCGTCCCCTCGCACTTCAACTACGGCAAACAAGCCCTCCTCTACCTCCCGCCCAACATGCCCGATCCCCGCGAACCCGACTTCCAGACCAAAGCCACCGAACGCATCCGAAGAGTTTTAGAAATCACCCAAGGCCGAGCCTTCTGCCTCTTCACCAGCTACAAACAGATGCGCGAGGTCCACGACCGCCTCCTCGCCGAGCTCCCCTACCCCTTGCTCCTCCACGGCACCGCCCCCCGCCACGTCCTCCTCCAGCAATTCCGCGAAACCCCCAACGCCGTCCTCTTCGGCACCAGCTCCTTCTGGCAAGGAGTAGACGTCCAGGGCGAGCAGCTCTCCTGCGTCATCATCGACCGCCTCCCCTTCGCCGTCCCCTCCGACCCCATCGTCAAAGCCCGCATGAACGCCATCGAAACCCTCGGCGGCAAGCCCTTCTTCGACTACCAGGTCCCCAACGCCGTCATCACCCTCAAACAAGGCTTCGGCCGCCTCATCCGCGGCCTCTCCGACCGCGGCGTCCTCATGCTCCTCGACCCCCGCATCCAGCGCCAACGCTACGGCCGCATCTTCCTCGACAGCCTCCCACCCTACCGCCTAACCCAGGACATCACCGACGTCGAAGCCTTCTTCACCCCCACTCCATAAATCATGGTAATATCTCCTTACTTCCTTGTTTCCGGGAATGGGGACACAATGCTGGCAAAAAAGACATCCAAAAACCAGATCACCCTCCCCAAAACTGTCATCACCCGCTTCCGTGGAGTCGAATACTTCGACGTGAGCACTGATGGTGAGTCCATCGTCCTCCGTCCCTTGCAGAGAAGCCGAGCTGCCGAAGCACGCGCCCGGCTCGCCCAACTTGGAATCGACGAACAAGACGTAGCCGACGCCGTAGTCTGGTCGCGTAAAGACGCGTGAGCCAACGGATCGTCTTCGATACAACGACCGTCGTATCGGCTCTGTTATTCGCGAGCGGCCGCCTCGCCTGGCTGCGTCAGCATTGGAGCAACGCCGACTGCATTCCCTTAATCTCGCGCGCCACTGCAGCCGAACTCACCCGCGTCCTCAGCTACCCCAAATTCCGCCTCTCCCCCGAAGACCGCACAGAGCTGCTGGCGGAATATCTACCCTACTGCGAGATCGTAGACCCATCGCAACGATGTATTGCCATCTGCCGCGACCCAAACGATCAACCCTTCCTCGATCTCGCGCAAAGCGGCAAAGCCGACCTGCTGGTCACCGGCGACAAAGACCTTCTAGCACTCACCGGGCAAATGTTGTTTCTTATCGAAACACCAGAAGCCTACCGCCGCAGAGTCTCCATCGCCTGAACCGGCGATAATGCCCCCGCCTCACTGCCAGAAACTCGCCAGATCCCCCAGCGCCCCCTGAAACATATCTCGATCACAAGGCCCCACCCCCGGCACCGCATGCGGAGGAGACCCCACATGCCCATCCGTATACTGCCACAACGTCCACGCGTTCCATCCCGGCGGCAACACCGCCGTCGGCCCATACTGCGACAGCCACAACCAGCACTGACTCAGTACCGGGTCCGCCTTTCCATTCAACTGCTCCTTCAGGTGCGACCCCCCATACAGTCCCGGCCACGTCCCTGTCGCCGACTGCACAGTCTCCACAAAAGCCCGCGCCTCATCCAAGGTCATCGTCAGCCCCGCCACGTTCCGCTCAAAATCCAGCACCAGCAGAGTCCCCAGCGCGGGCTGCGCATGCTCCAGAAAGAACTCCGCCTGTCCCGCCCCATCCGCCCCCGTCCCAAAGTGATAAGCCCCCCACTTCAACCCCGCGCTCAACGCCGGCCCCCGCCGAGCCGCATACATCGGATCGATAAAGTTCAGTCCCTGCGTAGCCTTGTGCATCACCCCAAAGATGCCCGCACCCTGAATCGCCCCAAAATTCACGCTCAAATTGTTATGCGACAGATCAATAACAGCATTCGTAACCACCACGGACTACCTCCCAACCCAAACGTGAGTCCTGAGTTCACTAAAATAACCTATCTCCACCCCCATCAACGATTAAATCTCCCATCTCCCCTTGAAGTCGAACAGCCCAATCCCTCTACTCCTCGTCCACCGTGCCCCATCTTCGCGACGGTCTTATCGTCGCTAAGGTGGGCATCGCGCGAAGCGCGACCGTTCTCCTCAACCAACCGAAAACCCCCGGGTGCCCCATCCTGAGGGCGCCTAGTCGCCCGACGGGTGGGGAACGTAAACCCTCCCCCCGCCGGCTTTCGCCCTTGCCGTTGTCTTTGCCGTTGCTTCTACGTACCCCAAGGCTTCAGCCTTGGGTCTGATAGGCTGGCCACAAAATCGGGCTTCAGCCCCTGGAGTATGCCCTCTTTCAACGAGCCCCAACCCCGGGTGCTCCATAGCCTGCCCTGAGCTTGCCGAATGGGTCTCCCTGCTAAGCCATGGGTTGCTCACCATCAACTCCCATCCCTCCAATAACTTACGACCAACAACCTCCAAAAACCCAACAAAAAGCTGTCAAGCCCCCTAGCCTCTGGAAAACAGGCCAACTCCATCAAAACAAATGAGATAAAAGTTGAAAATAATTGACATACTAGTTTTACTCAATTTGGTAAAATAGAACTAACGAAGAAATCAAGACAGGCCCGGCTACCCAGCCGGGCCTTCGCATTTAACCGCTACAAAGGAAGGGGGTCCAAACCTAACCCCAATCTTTTGAAGAATTTGAGCAAAACAGCCCGGGAGGGGGCACCAGATGAACGCAGTCAACCAACAACAAACAACCAACACCCAGCAACCTCGCTTCAAGTGCCGCCACATCTTCACCGACGGACGCCGCTGCGCCAGCCCCAGCCTCCGCCAGGAGAACTTCTGCTACTTCCACCACACCACCCGTAAACCCATCGCCCCCGAGACCCAGAAAGAACGCCGCCGCACCACCGCCCGCCTCAATGAATTCCACCTCCCCCTACCCGAAGACCGCTCCGCCATCCAATCCGCCATCGGAATGATCATCCAGCGCATAGCCTCCAACGACCTCGACACAAAAAGAGCAGGCCTGCTCCTCTACGGCCTACAAATCGCCAGCCTAAACCTACCCAAACACAGCCCCAAGACGAAGAAGCCGAAGAACCAGTCCAGGAAATCACCACCCACCCCGAATACGGCACCCTGGCCCCACAAACCGAGATCCACGAAAAGAAAAGCTCCATCGCACTACTACTCGAAGAACTAACCCAACCAAAACCCGCAGTCCTACCGCTGATTCAAGCCTGTGAGCAACCGCAACGCATCCCCAACCAACAACAAGCAACCAACAACCGGCAACCAACACCCAGCACCTCGTACCTGATCTACCATGGACGCGGAGAAACCAATGCCTTCACAGCGCCACTGGACCCGCCGCACCTTCCTCACCACCACCGCTGCCACGCTCGCCGCAACCAAACTCCACGCCGCCCCAACAGCACCCCCCGCAGAGAAGCTCGTCTACATCGGCTCCGGAGCCACCGGCCCCACAGCAGGCATCCACGCAGCCACATGGAACCCCTCCAACGGAACCCTCTCCAACCTGCGCCTCGCCATGCAGGCCGACAACGCCGCCTTCCTCGCCACCAGCAAGCGCTACCTCTTCGCCGGCCACCAACTTCCAGCCAAAATGGGAGCACTCAGCTCATACCAGATCGGCCCCACCGGCGACCTCCAACTCATCAACACCATCAACGTGCCCGAGTTCGACTTCGTCCACACCGCCGTGGACCACACCGGCCAGGCCCTCATCACCGCCAGCTACGGCAGCGGCAAAGTCCTGTCAGCAAAGATCGCGCCAGACGGCCATCTCTCCGCACCCGTCTCGCAGTTCCAGCTAACCGGCCACGGCCCCAACGCCTCCCGCCAGCTAGCCCCACACGCCCACGGCGTAGCGATAGCGCCAGACAACCGCTTCGTCCTCATCAACGACCTCGGCACCGACCGCATCATGATCTACAAGCTCAACGCCGCCACCGCCGAGCTAACGCCCAATTCTAAACCCGCCCTACTTCGAGACCGCCCCCGGCTCCGGCCCACGCCACACCGCCTTCCACCCCAGCGGCAAATGGGCCTACAGCATCAACGAGCTCGACTCCACCATCACCCAGATGGGCTGGAACGCAGCCACCGGCGTCCTCACCCTCGCATCCAACACCCCCACCATGCCCGCCGGATCAGACGTCACAGCCGGCCGCGCAGGAGAAGTAGTCTTCGACAAAACAGGCCGCTTCCTCTACGCCTGCAACCGCGCAGCCATCGACGACATCGTCGTCTACAGCGTCGGCAACCGCGGACAACTCACCCTCGTCCAACACCTCAACTTCGGCGGCAAGGAAGCACGCCACTACGCCATCTCACCCGACGGCACCTACTTCATCCTCGCCGAACAGTTCAGCGACAAGGTAGCCGTCCTCAACCGCAACCCCACCACCGGCACCCTGAAACTAAGCGCAAACGAATACGCAGTGCAGAACCCATCCTGCATCCTCTTCACCTGAGCCAGAGCGCAGCAAAATCTTCAAACGCCCTTCTTCATCGGCTCCCAGATGAACTTGTGTATCTGCAGCGAAAGCCGAGCATCAACGCCGTCCGCCATCATCCACTCGACCAGCAAGCGAGGGTCGAGCGTAGCGTTATCGGCAGTGCGCAGCGGACTAGGAGACTTGTTGAACGCCGGACTAAGCAGCACGCCGCCAACCTTGCTCGCCAGATCATGCTCCAGCATGAACGCGCGCGCAAACTCATAGTCAGCCCGGTCGCTAAGCACGAACTTCACCTCATCGTTCTTAGTCAAAGCCGCAAGGTTCGTCATCCGGAACGAGTTCGCAGCCGAGCCCGCCCCCGGACACTTAACGTCAACGATCTTATGAACCGCCGCCGGAACATCCTCAAGCGGCCGCTCACCAGAGGTCTCGATCATCAGCGTGTAGCCCGAGTCCAGCAGCCGCCGCATCAGAGGAATCAGCTCACGAGCCTGCAACATCGGCTCACCGCCGGTGAACTCAACCAGCCTGCAAGGCGCCAGCGCCTCAATCTGAGCGACGATCTCGTCCTCAGTAAAAGGCCTGCCGCCGCCGAACGTGTACTCAGAGTCGCACCACGAACAACGCAGGTTACAACCCGCAAGTCGCACAAAGATACACGGCAGCCCAGCAAAGGAGGACTCGCCCTGAACCGATTTGTAGAGCTCGATGAGATGCACGGCTTACTCGTAGTACCGCGCGAAGCTGGTATCCGTCTCGTAAAGCGTGCAGTCCTTCACCCGGACGCGGCCCGCAGTCATCTCGTGCAACTGCGCGCTGGTCTGCTCGTAGAAGTACTTGGCCAGGTTCTCGGCCGAAGGATTCAGCTCCGAGACAAAAGGCTCAAGATCGTTGATCATCTTGTGATCGAGATACTCAACAGTCGGACGCATCACCTGCTTCAGCAGCTTGAAGTCGAGCAGCATTCCCGCCTCGTCGAGCCGCTCGCCGACCAGCGTGATGAAGACCTTGTAATTGTGGCCGTGTGGATTCTCGCACTTGCCCCGGTAGTTACGGAGGAAGTGGCCGGACGAAAACCCGGCTTCTACAGTTACTTCGAACATGTTGCTTCTTTCCCTTCAATGGCCGCGACTGAAATTAGATGGGAGCGGGCGGCAGGCGGCTTCAGCTTTAAGCTTTTAGCGTCCTCTCGATTGTATCGTTTTGCGGCGGAACTAGCTGCACAGCCTACTGTTTGCGCCGCGCCCGCCGCGCCTCTTCAGCGCGCCGCTCAGCCTGCTCGAACAGCGAGGACAGAATCCCCGCTAACGCAATGACCAGCGACAGGATAAACAGCACCAGCCCCATCGTCCGCCAAAGCGACACATCCCCCGGCGAGCCCGGCTGCTGCGCGACATTGGTATACGCCACCCCGCAAGAGACCAGCGCGAACAGCAACAGCGTAGCAGCGAGAATGTAAAGGTTACGTCCCATAGCGAGCTACCTCTATTTTACGAGGGACTGCGATACCGTGCTGAGCAGTCGTGAGTAGTAAGTAGATGCGGATAGAGTAAAGAGAGACAGAAAGAGAGAAGGAGTGAGATGCCCGCTGAATCACCTGCTGGAACCATAGCCGCACAGTACCTCACCGACGCCTCCGGCTTCACCGGCTGGGCCGAGCGCCTCATCGTGCCCGCCACCGAGGCCGAAGTAGTCGAGACCCTGCGCGAAGCCGTAAAGTCCGCAACGCCGGTCACCATCGCCGGCGCCGGCTCCGGCCTCACCGGCTCGCGCGTCCCCCAGGGCGGCTGGGTCATCTCCATGGAACGCTTTCGCAAGCTCGAGATCGAACCCGGCCTCGCCCGCGTAGGCCCCGCCATCAGCCTGCTCGACCTGCGCGACGCCTCCGCCCGCACCGGTCAGTTCTACGCGCCCGACCCTACCGAGATCACCGCCTCCATCGGCGGCACCATCGCCACCAACGCCAGCGGCTCGCGCAGCCTCAAGTACGGCAGCACCCGCCGCCACCTCCGTGCCCTGCGCGTGGCGTTGATGGACGGCACCGTCCGCGAGTACCGCCGCGGCGAAAAGATCGACTTCGAGCGCGACTTCGGCTTCAGCGCACCTCGCCTGCCCGTGCCCGCGACAACAAAGTACACCGCCGGTTACAAATTAGAGCCCGGCATGGACTGGATCGATCTCTTCTGCGGATCGGAAGGCACGCTCGGCGTCACCCTCGAGGCCGAAGTCGCTCTGCTGCCGCTGCCGAAAGAGCTCTTCTCCGGCGTCATCTTCTTCGCCTCCGACGAAGATGCCCTCGAGGCCGTAGCCCGCTGGCGCCCAATACCAGAGCTGCGCATGATGGAGTACGCCGACCGCCGCTCGCTCGACATGCTGCGCGGACGCTACCCGGAGATACCCCAGTCCGCGCAGGCCGCCCTCCTCATCGAAGCCGAAGGCGACGATGTCGAAGCCTGGGAAGCCCGTCTCACCGAGGCCCACGCCCTCATCGATGCCTCATGGTTCGCCGTCGGCGCAAAGGATCGCGAGCGCTTCCGAGCCTTTCGCCACTCCCTGCCCGAACTGGTCATCGAAACCATGCGCCGCCGCGGCTTCCTCAACATGGGCACCGACTACGCCGTCCCCATCGCCCGCAACGGTGAGATGCTCGCCTTCTACCGCAAGCGCCTGGAGCAGGAACTGCCCGACAGCTACGTCATCTACGGCCACATCGGCGACGCGCACCTCCACGTCAACATGCTGCCCGCCACCCAGGCCGAGGCCGACATCGCAACCCGCCTCCTCCGCGAGTTCGCCGAGCACGCTGTCAAACTCGGTGGTACCGTCTCCGCCGAGCACGGCCTCGGCAAGCGCAAAGCGAAGCTGCTCGAGTTGCAGTACTCGCAGGAAGAGATCGATGCAATGCGCCGCATAAAGCAGCGCCTCGATCCGCAGTGGCTCCTCGGCCGTGGAACACTCTTCGCCCCGCTCCTGACGTCGCCTGCCTGATTGCCGCATTGCAACCGCTTGCCGAATCTCTTCCTGGCGCTTCAGCATCGAACCATCACGATCCTCAAGGAGCACCATGCAAATCGGTATAGACAGCTTCGCCGCAGCACTCCCCGATCCCGTCACCGGCGCGCCCATCGCTCCCGCCGATCGCCTCCACAACCTCCTCGAAGAGATCACCATCGCCGACCAGCTAGGCCTCGACGTCTTCGGCATCGGCGAGCACCACCGCACCGAGTACCTCGACTCCGCTCCCGCCATCATCCTCGCCGCCGCAGCCTCCCTCACCAAATCCATCCGCCTCACCAGCGCCGTCACTGTCCTCTCCGCCGCCGACCCTGTACGCGTCTTCCAGGAGTTCGCCACCCTCGACCTCATCTCCCGCGGCCGCGCCGAAATCGTCGCCGGCCGCGGCTCCTTCATCGAGTCCTTCCCCCTCTTCGGCCTCGAACCTCAAGGACTACGACTCCCTCTTCGCCGAAAAGCTCGACCTCCTCCTAAAAATCCGCGACAACCCCAAACTCCACTGGTCCGGCAAACATCGCCCCGCCCTCACCGGCCAGGGCATCTACCCTCGCCCTTTCCAGCAGCAACTCCCCATCTGGCTCGGAGTAGGCGGCACACCCGAGTCCTTCGTCCGCGCCGGCATGCTCGGCCTACCCCTCATGGTCGCCATCATCGGCGGCGAGACCCACCGCTTCCGCCCCCTCATCGACCTCTACCGCGAAGCCGGAGCCCGCGCCGGCCACTCCCCCGACAAACTCAAAGTCGGCATTCACTCCATCGGCTTCCTCGGCGACACCACCCAGCAGGCAGCCGACGACTTCTACCCCGGCTACGCCCACGCCTTCACCGAGATCGGCAAAGAGCGCGGCTGGCCCCCGACCACGCGCGGCCAGTACGACGCTCTCCGCGGCCCCACCGGAGCGCTCCTCATCGGCGACGCCGAAAACGTAGCCGCCAAGCTCCTCCGCATCAACGACTCCCTCGGCGGCATCGCCCGCATCACCTTCCAGATGACCGTAGCCACCCTCCCTCACGCCAAGATGATGAACGCCATCAACATCCTCGCCACCCGCGTAGCCCCCATCATTCGCCAGGCCCTCCCTATCACTCCTCACCCATAGACATTCGTATCCAGAAAAGCATTCCGCAGCTTGCCCTTCGGATCGTAATGCTTAGCCAACGCCTTGAACTCCGCCATCCTTGGATACTGCGCCCGTAGATGTGCAGGCGCCATCGTAAACAGCTTCGCCCAGTGCGGCCTTGCCCCAAACGGCGCCAGCTTCGCTTCGATCAGCGGCAGTACCTTCTTCACCTCCGCCCACTCCGGCTTCCACGTAAAGTGCAGCGCCATCGAAGATCTCTGGTAAGCCATGCTGGTCCAAAGCTGATCCGCATCAATCGTGCGCAGTTCAGTTATAAAAAGGTGCGGCGTTACCTGGTCGCGCAACTGCTCCACCGCCAGCATCGCCTCATATCCCCGCTCCAGTGGGACGAAGTACTCCGACTGCAACTCCGCTCCACTGCTCGGCGTAAAGTTCATGCGGAAGTGTGGCAACCGCTCATACCACGGCCCCGGGATCCCCAATTGCTCCGTGCAATTCTCCGCCGAGTGTCCAGCCAGCGGATGCAGCTTCTGCGTCGCCAGCTTCGCCCCGTAGAGCTCCGGCGCGAACTCGAACTTCTCGCCCGGAGTCACTTTATGCTTCAACCACACCTGCGTGATCCGATGATTCTGCCAATCGGTAAATAGGCTCACACTGTAGGCGCTCGCGAAGATCTCCTGCATGTGTTTCTCCAACTGGTCCATCGACAGGTTCTCGTACACCACCTGCCTTACCTGGAACGTTGGCTCGACGTTGAGCGTAATCTTCGTCACCACTCCTAACGCTCCCAGTCCCACTACAGCCCCAGCAAAATGGTCCGCCATCTTCTCTCGCGACAGCTCTACGATCTCGCCATCTGCCGTCACCATCTCGATCGCCGCCACCGCCGTCGAAAGGTTCCCATTCTTCACGCCCGACCCATGCGTAGCCGTCGAACACGCTCCCACCACCGACACATGTGGCAGCGAAGCCAGGTTATGCACGGCATACCCACGGCTATCGATATAAGGCGCAAGCTGCCCATACGTTATCCCGGCCCCAACCGTCACGGTTCGAGCCTTGGCATCTAGCTCCATCGAGTCCAGCCCCTTCAGCGAAATCTGTTCGCCGGTGCTGTCCGCGATACCGTTGAACGAGTGCCGCGCACCCAACGCCTTCAGCTTCGTACCCCGCCTCATGATCGCCTGCACCTCCGCCGCGTTCTTCGGAAGATCCAGCTTGTCGGTGCTGTACGTGTAGTTGCCGGACCAGTTTGTGCGCGCCACGGTCTGCTCCTCTGCTAAACCCATCTTTGGCAATATCGCCCCCGCAATCAAAGCTCCCGAAGCCTTCAAAAATTCTCTCTTGTCCATAGCGCTCCCGCAAGCCATCAGTAGCTCGGACAATGTATAGAGATTCCTACAGACAAGGCAAATCTCTCCTTCGCGAGTAAACCTGCAGAATCCCAATGCGCTACCATCATTCATGCGCCGAATTCTCAGCCTTTTCCTGCTCGCAGCCACCACCTGCGCCGTCTCGCAGCAGAAGCCCATCGAAATAAAAGTAGTAGTCATCAACATGTTCGAGCAGGGTGCCGACACCGGCGACATCCCCGGCGAGTACCAGTACTGGGTCGAGCGCCAGCACCTCGACACCATCCTCCCATTCCCGCAGGGCTACCACGACATCCGCCTCAACCCGCGACCGGCGTCCTCGGCCTCCTCACCGGAGTCGGCACCTCCCGCGCCACCGCCTCCGTCATGGCCCTCGGCCTCGACCCTCGCTTCGACCTCACCCACGCCTACTTCCTCGTCGCCGGCATCGGCGGCATCGACCCCGCCATGGGCTCCCTCGCCTCCGCCGTCTGGTCCGACTGGATCATCGACGGCGACCAGGCCCACGAGATCGACGCCCGCGAGATTCCCCAGGCCACGCCCGAGGAGAGAAAGGTCTGGACCACCGGCTACATCCCCCTCGGCAAATCCACTCCCTACGAGCAACCCCGCGCCGCCCGCTTCAACGGCGACGACGGCAACATCTTCCACCTCAACACCGCCCTCGTCTCCTGGGCCTTCAACCTCACCAAAGACATCCAGCTCACCGACACACCCGACATCAAAGCCCGCCGCATGGAGTACGACGCCGCCAACCCCGCGAGCCCAGCCCATCGCCCACCCTTCGTCCTCCGCGGCGACAACCTCTCCGCCTCCACCTTCTGGCACGGCAAGCTCATCAACCAATGGGCCCGCGACTGGGTCAAATACCAGACCGACGGCAAAGGCACCTACGCCATCTGCGGCATGGAAGACACCGGAACCCTCCAGTCCCTCACCTGGCTCGCCAACGCCCACAAGGTCGACATCCACCGCGTCCTCGTCCTCCGCACCGCCTCCAACTTCGACCAGCAGCGCACCGGCATCACCGCCGCCGAGAGCATCGCCGAAACCAAGATCGGCAAATACTCCGCCTACCTGCCTGCCCTCGACAGCGCCTACCGCGTAGGCCACGTCGTAGTGGACAACATCGTCACCAACTGGCCCCAAACCCGCGACCACATCCCCGGAAATTAATCAGCCTGTTCCGCGCCAGAGTTCACCCCGCCACAAACTCCTGTTATCGTCAGGGGACAAAATCTTTCCAGGAATTTCCTGTGGCCGCCGACACACCAACAGCATTCGTAAGCTACAGCCGCGTCGACTCCGAGTTCGCCATGCAACTCGCCGAGCACTTAAAAGCCGCCGGAGCGAACGTATGGCTCGACCAACTCGACATCGAACCCGGCACCCCCTGGGACAGCGCCATCGAAGAGGCGCTCCTCAAAAGCACCCACATGCTGGTCGTCCTCTCCACCGTCTCCGTCACCTCCGACAACGTCCGCGACGAGGTCTCCTACGCCCTCAGCCAGCAGATGAAGGTCATCCCAGTCCTCTACCGCGAGTGCAAAGTCCCCTTCCGTCTCGCCCGCCTCCAGCACATCGACTTCAGGAACGACTACGACATCCGCATTCAAAGCTCTCCTGAAGACCCTGCGCGTCGAGCAGCAATCCACGCTATCACCCGTCGTCCCCCACCATCCTTCGAAGACAACGCCAACCTCGCTGAAGCGGCAGAAGCACCAACGCAGGAACGAAGAAGATCGCCTGCGGGCACAGCGCGCAGAACATCTCGCTCAACAAGCCCGATGGGAAGAAGAACGCCAGCAACAACTCGCACAAAGGGCTAAGTGGGAAGAAGAGCAGAGACTACGCGATCAGGCCGAAGCCGCCCGTCAAGCCGAGTCCGCACGGCAGGCTGAAATAGCCCGACAAGCCGAAGCAAACCGGATTGCAGCAGAGACAGAAAGACAACGGCAGCCGCCGCACTGGCAGAGCAAACAAGAAGACAGGAGCAGGAAGCAATAGAATGGCCGCAGAAGACACTGCTCCCTGCAACCAAAACGCCCAGCGTATGGAACTCAGCGGAACCCCAGCTTCAAAGCAACACATCCGCCCCATCACTTTGGGTCGAATTGTTCTTTATGCTGTCGTTGCCGGGTTGGCGCGGGCGATCTGCCTCATCCCGATAGCTTTTCTCGGCGGCTGATTGGGTACCGCCCATCGAATCTGATAAGTTTCATCCTCGTCGGAGCGATCACAGGACTCGTGCTCTACCGCGTGCTGCCCTTATTCAAACCAGAGCTCTCCAGAAACAAGTGGCCCAATCCTTTGGACTGGTTGGGCGCTGGCATTGCTTTGGCGGCACTTAACCTGGATGTTTTTCATTCGCCATCTGACGGCACTTCGAATCCTGCTTAGCCATTCTGCCGATAACAATCGCTGGTGCGCATCACCGGGCTCATTCTTGCGCGCGCTCTTCAAAACTCGCGGACAAAGGGAATACTCATCGGCATCATCTCTTTTGCCATCCCCGTATTCTTGGGCCAGTTCTTCTTCGTGTTTGTTGCCCTTCGCGGCATTCTGTCGAATACTTCGCCGCTATGTACATCGTCTTCAATCTTTGCGTCGCCACAATTGAAGTAGGACTGCTGCTAACGTTCATCCGCAACTGGGGCCGCGACACGATCAGACATCTAATCAATCTTCTTCAACCAAAGATTCCGAAACGAAACCCTGCAGGGGATCCCCTCGATCTGCAACCCAATCAGCCCCGAAACATTATTCGATGACTTCGCATCATCATCCACCAGCACCGCCATCAACTGCCCATTCAGAATGTGCATAATCACGCCGCCGCGCGCGATCACCATGTACTGATTCCACTCTCCATCCTTCACCGCAGCCCCCAGCGCCGCGCGATCCCCAATCGTCCCCAGCAGCCGCGGAAACTTACCCGCCTCCGCGCTCACCACCTGCCCCCGCCAAACAATAATCCCGCGCCCCGTATTCTGCGAATAAAGCTGCCCGCTATACTCCTTCGCCTTAGCATTCACCGGATACCAGAAGTCCGCCTGCGGCCCAATCATCACCCACCGCGGGTCCAGCGGAGGCTCACCCTTACCCGCCACCCGTCCCTCCGGAATCCCCGTGCTGCTCCGATACTGCACCCCGCTCCCGCCACCCTCCTCCACCTTGATCTCCAACTTCAGATCGAAATCCTTGGCCTCCGCCCCGTGATACACGATGAACGAATTCCCCGCATTCTTCTCCTTCGTCGAAACCCCCACAATCGCCCCATCCACAACACTCCAGGTCCCCGGCTGCCCATCCCACTTCGCCAGCGTCTTCCCATCGAAGATCGAAACATACCCCTCATGGTCCCCAAAGTCCGCCGGATCCGGCTCGATGAACACCCCATTCCGCTGCCCCGAAATATTCGGCTTCACCTGCTTCAAAGCCTCCCGATCCGGCACCGTCGCCGCCTGCTGCCCCACCGCAACCCCCACCAACAAAAAACAACCCATCCAAAGAAGTCCACGCCCCATATCAACCTCCTAAAAAACACACACCAGCATAGCCGAGGCGAATTACCGTCGGCGCATCAAAGCCTCAAACTATCGTCGAGTCCAACCCAACAACCAGCAACCGCCCCACTCACCCCAGCCGCTTCCTCACAAACCGCCGCACCGTCTCCGTCACCAACCCATAGACCACAT
This sequence comes from uncultured Acidobacteriaceae bacterium, assembly GCA_963744125.1. Lineage (GTDB taxonomy): Bacteria > Acidobacteriota > Terriglobia > Terriglobales > Acidobacteriaceae > Edaphobacter. The sequence goes on from CAVUSG010000001.1 coordinate 1,535,518, forward strand.
GCGTAGCCATCGCGCTCGTCTTATCGATCGTAGTCTGCTCCGCAGCAGCCCCCGCCAACCGGCTCGACACCGTCGCCAGCGTCAGCCCAAAGCTCGCCCCATCCTTCGCCGTAGCAGCAGGGAAGTACTCGGCCACCCCCCCATACACAGCCCCCGCCCCCGCTCCAATGCCCCAGTGGATCGTCTCCGCCGCCGCCAACTCCTCACCCGCCGTCAACAAGCGCCCCATCTTCTCCGGGAACCTCTCCGCCAGAGCCGCATGGGTCTGAACCTCCCCATGCGTCCGCGCAGCAAAGAACTTCTCCGCAGCAGACTTCACCACGACCGCAGCCAGCCCGCCCACCAACCCCGCCAGCATCCCCTTCACCAGCGACCGCTTCGGCACCTGCTTCTCAGATTTTCGCTCATCAACCACCTCTAACGCACTAGGATGCGCCTTTACCCCAACCAGCAACCAACAGCCAGCAACTATCAACCAACATAAGCCGAAGCATCCGTAACATCCGTACCCACTATCCACCTTTGCCATCCGAAACACCACAGTCAGCCCCGCCGAAACCACCAGATTCAGCACCAACGCCGGAACCGCAGCATACATCGCATAAGTCCCCCCCATAAAGTGAATCGGATAAACCGAGCTCTTCAGCCCCATCGCCACCGCCATCCCCGTCCCGCTCGCCATCCCCGCCACCCAACCCACCAGCAGAGCCCACGGATTGAACCACCGCGTAAACACCCCCAGCACCACCGCCGGAAAGATCTGCCCAATCCAAATCCCACCCAGCAACTGCAGCTCAATCGCATACGTAGCCGGCAGCCCCAGCACAAACACCAGCGCCCCAAACTTCACCACCAGGCTCACAATCTTCGCCATCGCCGACTCTTCACTCGGCAGCATCTTCTTCTTCAAAAACTCGCCCCACAAGATTCCGCGTAAACAGATTCGAAGCCGCAATCGACATAATCGCCGCCGGAACCAGCGCTCCCACCGCCACCGCCGCCAGGCAGAACCCCGCAAACCACTCCGGAAACATCTTCAAAAACAGCAGCGGCACCACCGAGCTCGAATCCTTCGGCAGAACCACCACTCCCGCCGCCAGCGCCACATACCCCAGCAGCGCAATCAGCCCCAGCAAAAAGCTATAGGCCGGCAGCATCGCCGCATTCCGCCGCACCGTATTCGGGCTCTTCGCGCTCAGCACCGCCGTAGCCGTATGCGGATACAGCATCAGCGCAATCGCACTCCCAATCGCCAGCGTCGAATATCCCAGAAACTGGCTCGGCTTCAGATAAATCGACGCCGCCGGAGAATGCGTCCGCAGCGCCGCATCCGCCAGCTCGAACACCCGCGCATACCCGCCCAGCTTCCACGGCAGAATCACCAGCGCCGCAATCACCATCCCATACAGCATCACGTCCTTCACAATCGCGATCACCGCCGGAGCCCGCAGTCCGCTCGAATACGTATACGCCGCCAGAATCACGAACGCCGCCACCAGCGGCCACTCCCCCGTCACTCCCAGCGCGCCAATCACCACCCGAATCCCCACCAGTTGCAGCGCAATATACGGCATCAGCGAAAGAATCCCGGTCAGCGCAACCGCCACCGTCAGCCAGCGGTTCCCATACCGCCCGCCCACAAAGTCAGCAAAAGTTACGTAACCATGCCGGTGACAAATCGTCCACATCCGCGGCAGCACCACCATCATGTACGGATAAGTGATCGTCGCATACGGCACCGCAAAAAAACCATTCGCCCCGCCGCCATACAGCAGCGCCGGAACAGCAATCACCGTATAAGCCGTATAAAGATCCCCGCCAATCAGGAACCACGTCACCCACGTCCCAAAGCTCCGCCCCGCCAGCCCCCACTCTTCGAGCGATGCCATCCCCGCCTTAGGCCGCCGCCACCGCGCCGCCCAAAACCCAGCCACCGTCACCAGCGCAAAAAAGAAACAGAAAACCACCAACGCCGTACTGTGCAAAGCAGCAGTCTGCAAAGTTGTCATCCGCTTCAAAAAGTAGTTCAACCAACAACCAGCAACCAACAACTCCCAACTACTTCGCAGTACCCTCATTCCACTCATACACCACGACGCCCATATCATTCAGCGTCTTCATCACCGTCTCCATATTTCGCCGAACCTCAGGCCGCGCGCTCGCCGGAACCTCATGCGCCTCTTCCACCGCCACCACCCGTCCATACGGCCAGCTCGTCTCCGGAACCGCATTCAACGCCGCCGTCAACTCGCTCACCCTCACATTCAGATTCTGCCGCCGCGCATCCATCGGCCGCAGCATCCCACCCACACCCAGGTCACTCGTATTCGCATCCGCCGTCACCACATGCAGAGTCACCATCCCACCCTGCACCGTCAGGTAAGGGTTCTCCCACGCCGTCAAACTCTTCACCGCCAGGTACCGCGACTTCGTCGGCAGCGGAATCTGTTCCATCTGCAGCCGAGCCTCATCCATCGCCCGCTGCTGAGCAGCCGCCAGCCCCCGCGTATCCGATGCCGCAGCCGTAGACCGCGTACACCCGCTCGTCCCCAGCATCAACACACACACCGAAGAGAGAATTACAGCACCAAAAAACCTACGCCCAAAAATCATCGTTTAGCATCCATCCCCAAAAATCCGTACATAACCAGCATACCAAGCCTCGCTCATTGCCAACCAGCAACTAACAACCAGCAACCGCAGTTAGCAACCCCTCCACGCCACCCCCCGCTTCTCCAGAAAAGCCGCCACCCCCTCCCGCTTATCCTCCGTCCCGCAAAGCCGCCCAAAGATCTCCGCCTCCACCTTCAACCCCTCCTCCAACCCCAAATCGCTCCCTCGCCGCACCGCCTCCAGACACCCCTCCACCGCCAGCGGAGCCACCGCAACAATCGCCTTCGCAATCGCCTCCCCCCGAGCCATCAGCTCCGCCGCCGGAACCACCTCATCCACCAGCCCAATCCGCAAAGCCTCCGCCGCCCCCACCATCTCTCCCGTCAACAGAATCTTCATCGCCGCCCCCTGCCCCACCAGCCGCGGAAGCCGCTGCGTCCCCCCATACCCCGGCACCAGCCCCAGCTTCACCTCCGGCTGCCCCAGCCTCGCCGTATCGCTCGCAATCCGCATCGTGCAAGCCATCGCCAGCTCGCACCCACCCCCCAGCGCAAACCCATTCACCAGCGCAATCACCGGCTTCCCACACGTCTCAATCAGCCGGAAAACCCCCTGCCCCCGCAGCGCCAGCCTCTCGCCACTCTCCGCATCGGTCGCCGCAACCTCAGTCAAATCCGCCCCCGCAGCAAACGCCTTATCCCCCGACCCCGTCAGCAGCACCACCCGCACCTCGCGCTCCCCCCGCAACACCTTAAACACCGCCTCCAGCTCATCAAACACCTGCGCACTCAAAGCATGCAGCACCTTAGGCCGGTTCAGCGTAACCACCGCCACCGCCCCCTGCACCTCCAAAACCAAAGTCTCGTATTGCGCCATCACGTCCTCCTCAACCAACCCCGGTCATCCTTCTTGCCCACTTTGCGTAAATTCCAGCCGTCTCCTGCCGAGATAACCTCAAGCCATCTCAGACGATACAATCAAATCAGCACTTCCAGAACATCATGATCAAGGGAATCACTCTCGTCCACCCCATCGCCTCCTCCGAGGCCTTCGCCCGTCTCTCCACCCTCCTGCTCTCCCTCGGCTTCGAGCCCGGCAAGGGCTGGCAGGAACCGACGGCTCAGGGAGCAGTGTTCCTCGCCCCCGTCGGCAGCCTCGAGCTCGTCACCGGCCGCCCTCTCGCCGTCCCGCCACTGCTAATCGAGACCACCCAGCTAGACCACATCCACACCGCCATCCACCAATGGCTCCTAACCACCCACCGCACCGAAGAGATCGCAACCATCCTGACCACCCCCACCCCAACCAGCTGGAACTCCCGCCTCTTCACCCTGACCCTCGACGAAACCAACCAACAACCAGCAACCAACAACCATCAACCGCCCTTAAAGATCGGCTTCTGGCAGTCCGAAAACCCCCTCCACAACCGCCCCGCCGCCATCGAAGGCGACCTCTCCGCCGCCGGCATGTCCTTCGCCATCGTCACCACCCGCTGGAACACCGTCATCACCGACCGCCTCCTGCAAGGCGCCCTCGACGCCCTCCACCGCAGCGGAGCATCGAAGTCCGACATCGAAATCGTCCGCGTCCCCGGAGCCTGGGAGATACCCTCCGCCGCCCGCACCCTCGCCGAGTCCAAAAAGTACAACGCCATCATCACCCTCGGCTGCCTCCTCCGCGGCGAAACCGCCCACTACGAGGCCATCTACAACGAAGTAGCCCGCGGAATCGGCCAGTCCCAGCAGGAGACCGGCATCCCCCACGCCTTCGGAGTCCTCACCTGCGAGACCCTCGAACAAGCCCTCGACCGAGCCGGCCTCAAAGCCGGAAACAAAGGCTTCGAAGCCGCCATAGCCGCCATAGAAATGGTCTCCATCCAACGCAAACTGACAACCACCAACTAACAACTACCAACTGAGAACTCATATGGGCACCCGCCGAAAATCCCGCGAACTCGCCATGCAGATGCTCTTCCAGGGAGACCTCGGCAAACAATCCCCCGACGAAGTCCGCAAACTCTTCTGGCCCTCCCGCGACGACGTAGACGCCGAAACCCGCGGCTTCGCCGAAGACCTCTACCGCGTCGCCACCACCCGCCAGCCCGAGATCGACGCCATCATCGAACAGCACGCCCAGAACTGGCGCATCGAGCGCATGGCCGTAGTCGACCGCAACCTCCTCCGCGCCGCCACCGCCGAGCTCCTCGAATACCCCACCACCCCCGGCCCCATCATCATCAACGAGTCCCTCGAAGTAGCCCGCCGCTACGCCGCCCCCGAGTCCATCCACTTCCTAAACGGAGTCCTCGACGCCATAGCCCGCGACCTCCTCAAAAAACGCCTCGCCTGACCCTTCACGCCACTCTGTTTATCTCACCCTCCGCAGAGAGCCGTCATCTCGACCGGAGACGGCGCACTTTGGCCGCCGTAGCGGAGAGACCCCCGCATTCGCTTTTGGCAGTTGCTCATTCCTCGGGAAAAAGTGACTACCCCACCAAGTCAAACCTCCATGGAATGAAGAATTTGCACGAAATCACCCTCGAAAAGCCTGATAATTAGGCCCAGGTCCAAACCTAACTCCCTTGAATCGAAGAATTTGCGCAAAACAAGGGGGGAGTGGGGGAGGGTATCAAGCCAAACAAAAAAGGCCCTCTCGCAAGAGAGGGCCTTTCCGCAAAAGATCGAGACTAGGTTAGCTTCCGAGGCCTCTGGACCAGCAGGTTAGGAACGACGACAGCCCCGTTCGGATTGGTCAGGTTAGGATTGATCGGCTTCGTAACATCCTGGAACCCGCTCGCCCCCTTGGTCAGGATATGCACCTGGTTATCGCCCGTAGTCCCGGTATAGAAGGTCGTATTGTCCGAGCTGAACACGCCGATCACAGGAGCGATAGGAGCTGTCGAACCCGAAGTCGCCAGCGGAACACTGCCCAGCGTCCCAGGGCCGCTCGTCGCCGGATTGTAGAACGGCAGCGTGCCGCCTGTGCCGGTATACGTCACAAACACCGTAGCCGAGTCCGACGTGGCATCGACGCCGGTGATGCTGGTCGCCGTAATACCCGGAAGCACCGACGTCAGCACCGGTGTGGTGGCAAACGTTAGCCCTGCCGTACTCGGCGGAGGCGGACACTGCCCCGGAGACGAAGGATTCGCGGTATTCAAACTCGCGATATTCAGGTCCGTCAGCGTAGCCGCCGGAGTCGCTGTCACGCCGACCACGTGCTTGCCGTCGTTGGTCGTAATCAACCGGTCGGTGGCAGGAGCTGCAACCCCCGCGTCCGGGTAAAAGATATTGCTCGTCGACGGCGCTCCGTTCACGCTCGTGACCGTCGTCGCCGGACACGCGCCACGTGCGGTCGTCGTCGCGCCGGCAAAGAATGCGCCCGCGTTCGGTACTGTCACCGCTACGTCCAGAGCAGGCGTCGACAACGAAGGAATCGTCGAACCAGTGATGCTGCTCCAGCCGGTGAACGTCGAATGGATCAGCAACTCATTGCCCGCCGTGATATAGACCGTCGAGCTGTCCGGCGTAAACTGCGCGTGCGTTGCCACGCCGCCGTACAGAGTCTGGATGCCTCCGGTTCCCGTATACAGGTATACCAGTTGCCGGATAGGGTCGGTGATCACCACCGTATTGCCGTCCGGTGACACAGCCAGCACGGTCCCGGAGAGCGTTGGGTCTTCGCGCGTGATGCCGTTTGTCAGTGCACTGAAGACCATGATCTCCGTAGACGTTCCCATGTAAATGGTCGAACCGTCGTCGGTGATCACCATCGAGTTCGGCACATACGGCAGCTTCACCGGAGTACCGATCACCGAAGTCGTGAAGTCCACCGGAACCACGTACTGGGACTGGGTGCTACCGATATACAACACCGTGCTGTTCGTTCCCGGAGTCGTCATTCCAATCGCATTCGAGACGATCGCCTTGCCATTGCCGTACAAACCAATCTGGTTGAAGGGAGAATTATTGCAGGTCGGAGGCTGGCAGATCGCCACAATCGATCCGGCTCCGGGAAAGATCGGTGTCGCCGTCGAAGCACCCGGCGTCAACGTCGTCGGCGTCGTCGATTCAAAAGTAAGATTCACGCCCGTCAGCGTCACACCGTTCGTGTCCAGTACGGTGGCCGTAACCGGCTGCGCAAAGTTCTGGTTCACAACAATGTTGGTGCTGGTGCTGTTCGGAACCGCCAACGTGATGCTCTGCGGAGGACACGTCGAAAAGAACCCAGCCGAACTCGACGCATTTGACAGGTTCGACGTGATAATCGTCGATCCGGGCGCCTGTGCAGTCGCAACGCCGTTCTGGTCGATCGTAAGGATCGTGGTGTCCAGAGGCGTATACGTCATGTGCCCGGCTATGCAACTGATGTTCGTCTGGTTCGTGCCCGTTCCCACGTACACTCGTGCCGCCAGTTGTCCAGTGTTCGCTTGCGACAAGCAGGCATTCCCCGAATACGGAGGAAGGTTGGTCCCATCCACGGTTCCAGGTGGGATGGTGCAGCAGCCCGTCGCCGCAATCAGCGGGTTGCTGGGATAGGTCGCCGAAGTAGGGCAGCCGGGGGTGGTGGTGGTCGAGTCGGTCGCCGACGGGCTGCAGTTAGTCGCAGGATCAGTTCCGGAGCACTGCGCGGTTGTAGAAGGACTCCCCAGCACTACGCTCGTAACGACCGGATGGATGTAGACCGCAATAGGATTGCTCGAAGCACCGCCTGCGCTGGCCGTTATATAAGCTGTCCCGCTTTTGTTGGTCGGATTGCAGGTCGTGTAATCAGCAATCCCGCCGCCGGTATTGCGGTTCCACGTCCCCGCGCACAACCGCCCCGTCGTTGGCTGAACATCAGCCACCGTCATGTCGGTCGTGCCGTAAGTAAATGTGCTCGTAGAGACTGCGGTACCTTTGCAGTCCGTCGCTGCAGGCGAGCTAACCTGACCGATCTCGGCGTAATTCAACGAGATCCCGTAAAGCTTTGGCTGTAGCGTAATAGCGAAAAGCTGCCCCACCACTGGCCCTGAGTCGCCGCCATTGCAGTAGACAACCGGTGTTGACTTACTGCAACCGGCGATCGAAATGCCAAAAGGGACCGTGAAAAACAACAGAAATACTAACGTAACAAAACGACGCATTGAACCTCCCCGTCCAACCCGAACTCAAGCTGAACGGTCACTCTCACAAGCGCTGTTATAGCCGAACCCCTAGTGTAAAAGCAGAGCACACGGGAAGCAAATGACTGACTCTACTTTCGACGAAGAAACTCGCCGAAAGAGATGCGGCAACACATGATATGCGCAGATTCAAACCACGCACTGGGCGTTAGACATCTCGCTCAAAATCCTGCCAGGGCGCGAAAAAGATCCTCCACTCGCACATCGATGGCTCCGCCCGCAGTAGCTCCCAACGTTTTTGCAGCAAAAAGTTGACGGGAGGACCTGAGGTTGATATTGTTAATAGGTTCCGCGAGTATCCGGAGCGCTCCGTCATGTGTTGTCCACGGTGAGACGTCGGATCGACAAATGGTCGGCAGTAGGTTGAAAGACCTGCGCAGGCAAGAAAAGACTACCTGCGATATACTGGATACAAGAGATTCACCGCAGGGCTCCCCTGAAGAGTTGGAGAGCCGGTTTCTACTGCGGCCTTTCGCAATCGTGCACTGCGACACCCTCCTCCCAGCTTGACTGGATCCCATGAGGATGGGCTATGCGGGCCGGAACAGCGAAACGGAGCCGGCCGAGGGAAGAACGAAATCCCAGAGCGCTCGGCCACCGTCGACTGTTATTCAATGAAGTGGCTGTATCGAAGTTTAGCTGTACCAGGTGCGAACGGGAGTCCACCTTCGCCGGAGAGCGCTCGCGCTCGACATTTGCGTGTTATGCCTGCGCAAAGCCGGTCGGGTCTCCATCGTTTCGCCTGAATCAAGGCTGTAGCAATATCAAGGAGTCCGAGTGCCTACGTTCCATCAACTCGTCAAGCAGGGCCGCACGCCCACCCGTTATAAGACCGCCAGCCCCGCACTGCAGGGTTCGCCCCAGCGCCGTGGCGTCTGCACCCGCGTCTACACCCAGACCCCCAAGAAGCCGAACTCGGCCCTCCGCAAGGTCGCCCGCGTTCGCCTCACCAACGGGATCGAAGTCACCACATACATCCCGGGCATCGGCCACAACCTGCAGGAGCACTCGATCGTGCTTATCCGCGGTGGTCGTGTGAAGGACCTCCCGGGCGTTCGTTACCACGTCGTCCGCGGCACGCTGGACTCCGTCGGCGTCGCCAACCGCAAGCAGAGCCGCTCGAAGTACGGCGCCAAGCGCCCGAAGGCCGCTGCCAAGTAAGTTTCTGACCCCCTGCAATTTCGGGTCGCAACCAGGCACAGTTCTTGAGAAGTCACGGCGCTGTGGGAAGACGAGAAAGAAGAGAGAATGCCTAGAAAAGGTTACATCGCGAAGCGTGAAGTTGCTCCAGACCCGGTCTATAACTCCACCCTGGTCACGAAGTTCGTTAACTCCATGATGTGGGGCGGCAAGAAGTCGACCGCGCAGGGAATCTTCTACACGGCCATGACCAATCTGGAGACGAAGGGTGGCGACGAAGCCCTCAAGCTCTTCAAGAAGGCCATCGAGAACTGCAAGCCGCTTCTCGAGGTTAAGATCCGCCGAGTGGGCGGAGCTAACTATCAGGTTCCCATCGAAGTTCTCCCCGAGCGACGTACCTCGCTCGCCATTCGCTGGCTGGTCACCTATGGTCGCGCCCGTGGCGAAAAGGGCATGGTTGAGAAGCTCACCGCCGAACTGCTCGACGCGGCCAACGGTCGTGGCGCAGCGATGAAGAAGAAGGAAGACGTTCACCGTATGGCGGAGGCCAACAAGGCCTTTGCGCACTATCGGTGGTAAGGCAAAATCTTTGCCCGTTAGTTTTTGGATTTCAGGTTCAACCGCAGTAAAAACCGCAGGTTCGCCTGCAGAGTGAGAGATATACCGTGGCGCGCACTACACCTCTAAATCGTTGCCGAAACATCGGAATCATGGCGCACATCGACGCCGGCAAGACAACGACGACCGAGCGCATCCTCTTCTATACGGGCATCACGCACCGTATCGGTGAGGTGCATGAGGGCACTGCGACCATGGACTGGATGGAGCAGGAGCAGGAGCGCGGCATTACCATCACCTCCGCTGCCACCACCTGCACCTGGAAGAACATCCGCATCAACATCATCGACACCCCCGGTCACGTGGACTTCACCGCTGAGGTTGAGCGTTCGCTGCGCGTTCTTGACGGCGCCGTCGCCTGCTTCGACGCCGTGGCTGGCGTTCAGCCGCAGTCCGAGACGGTCTGGCGTCAGGCCACCAAGTACAGGGTTCCTCGTATCTGCTTCATCAATAAGATGGACAAGGCCGGCGCCGACGCCGTCTACGCCACCTCGACCATCGTCGATCGCCTGGGTGCGCGCGCTGTTCCTATCAACATTCAGATCGGCGCTGAAGCGAAGTTCGCCGGTGTCGTCGATCTCGTCACCATGAAGGCCATCTACTGGCACGACGAGACCATGGGCGCTGAGTACTCGGTAGAAGAGATTCCTGCTGACTTGCTCGAGACCGCCAAACAGGCTCGCCACGACCTCATCGAGGCCGTGGCCGACTCTGACGACGAGATTCTTCACCTCTTCCTTGAAGGCCAGGAGCCGACCGAAGCGCAACTCAAAGCCGGCATCCGCAAGGCCACCATCGCGATGAATATCTTCCCGGTGCTCTGTGGCTCGTCCTTCAAGAACAAGGGCGTGCAGACTCTGCTTGACGCTGTGGTCGACTACCTGCCCAGCCCGCTCGACATTCCCCCCATGATCGGATCGAACCCCGACAACATGGAGGAGAAGATCGTTCGCAAGGCCGACGATGCCGAGCCATTCGCCGCTCTGGGCTTCAAGATCATGACCGACCCTTTCGTCGGCCAGCTTATCTTCATCCGCGTCTACTCCGGTCAGCTCAAGACTGGTGACTCGGTCCTCAATCCCCGTACCGGAAAGACCGAGCGCATCGGCCGTCTGCTCAAGATGCACGCCAACAAGCGCGAAGAGATCACCGAGATCCTCGCCGGCGACATCTGCGCCGCCGTCGGCCTCAAGAATCTCGTCACCGGCGACACCATCTGCACGGACAAGCACCCCGTCGTCCTCGAGTCGATCGACTTCCCCAAGCCGGTCATCGCGGTTGCCGTCGAGCCCAAGACCAAGGCTGACCAGGAGAAGATGGGCATGGCCCTCGCCAAGCTCGCGCAGGAAGATCCAACCTTCCGCGTCCACACCGATCCCGACTCCGGCCAGACCATCATCTCCGGCATGGGCGAACTGCACCTCGAGATCATCGTCGACCGCATGATGCGCGAGTACAAGGTCGAAGCCAACGTCGGCAAGCCGCAGGTCGCCTATCGCGAGACGATCCGCGCCAACGCCGAGGCCGAAGGCAAGTACATTCGTCAGACCGGCGGTTCAGGCAACTACGGCCATGCCAAGATTCGCATCAGCCCCAACGAGCCTGGCAAGGGTTACGAGTTCACCAACGACACCAAGGGCGGCTCGATCCCCAAGGAGTACATCAAGCCCATCGACCAGGGCATTCAGGATGCGATGCTGCGCGGTATCCTCGCCGGCTACGAGATGGTCGATATCAAGGTCTCGCTCTACGACGGCAGCTACCACGATGTCGACTCGAACGAAATGGCGTTCAAGATCGCCGGCTCCATGGCCTTCAAGGAAGCCGCGCGCAAGGCTAAGCCGGTTCTGCTCGAGCCTGTTATGGAAGTCGAAGTCACCGTGCCCGAGGAGTACATGGGAACCATCATCGGCGACCTGAACTCCCGCCGCGGCCGCATCGAGGGCATGGAGATGGTCGGCGGAACCCAGGCCATCAAGGCCACCGTGCCGCTCTCGACGATGTTCGGTTATGCCACGCACATGCGCTCCAGCACTCAGGGACGCGCCAACTACTCAATGCAGTTCAAGCAATACGAAGAGGCGCCCCGGTCGGTCTCCGAAGAGATCATCGCCAAGGTGCAAGGCAAGGAAGCCGTAAAGTAATCGATCCCTTGCGCCGCGAGGCGCGCGAATTCAGTAGCTCTAAATTTAGAAACATCGAAACACGGAGAGAGTCATGGGCAAGGAAAAGTTTGACCGGTCAAAGCCGCACGTAAACATCGGGACGGTAGGTCACATTGATCACGGCAAGACGACGCTGACGGCGGCGATCACGAAGGTGCTGTCGAAGCACAACCCGAACAACACGTTCCGTTCGTTCGACACGATCGACAACGCACCGGAAGAGCGGGAGCGGGGCATTACGATCGCGACCTCGCACGTGGAGTACGAGACCAAGAACCGGCACTACGCGCACGTCGACTGCCCGGGCCACGCGGACTACATCAAGAACATGATCACCGGCGCGGCGCAGATGGACGGAGCGATCCTGGTCGTGGCGGCGACCGACGGCCCGATGCCGCAGACCAAGGAGCACGTGCTGCTGGCCCGCCAGGTTGGCGTGCCGTACATCGTGGTCTTCCTGAACAAGTGCGATGCGGTCGAGGACGAAGAGCTGACCGAGCTGGTCGAGATGGAAGTTCGCGAGCTGCTCTCGAAGTACGAGTACCCCGGCGACGATACTCCGGTCATCCGCGGCTCTGCCCTCGGCGCGCTGAACGGCGAAGCCAAGTGGGAGGCCAAGATCGACGAGCTGATGGATGCGGTAGACAAGTACATTCCGCAGCCGGAGCGCGCGATCAACCTGCCCTTCCTGATGCCGATCGAAGACATCTTCTCGATCTCGGGCCGCGGCACGGTAGTCACGGGCCGCATCGAGCGCGGCAAGGTGAAGGTGGGCGAGGACTGCGAGATCGTCGGCTTCCGCGAGACCCGCAAGACGGTCTGCACCGGCGTCGAGATGTTCAAGAAGCAGCTGGACGAGGGCCTGGCGGGCGACAACGCCGGACTGCTCCTCCGCGGCATCGCCAAGGAAGATGTAGAGCGCGGCATGGTGCTGGCCAAGCCCGGCTCGATCACCCCGCACACGGTGTTCAAGGGCGAGGTCTACGTGCTGTAGCAAGGAAGAAGGCGGCCGTCACACTCCGTTCTTCAACGGCTACCGCCCGCAGTTCTACTTCCGCACCACGGACGTGACCGGTTCGGCGAAGCTGCCGGAGGGCACCGAGATGGTGATGCCGGGCGACAACATCGCGCTGGAGATCACGCTGCACACCCCGGTGGCCATGGAGAAGGGCCTGCGCTTCGCCATCCGCGAGGGCGGCAGAACCGTCGGAGCAGGAACCATCTCCGACATCATCAAGTAACTGGTTTGGTTTTTGCAGTTCAAGAATAACGAGGGCTGCCGGCCCATTGAGATGTGAGCAGGAAATGACCGGCAGCCACTCCAAACGATCTTTGAGTAACACGAAAGAGTACAAACATGGCTGGACAGAGAATCAGAATCCGTTTGAAGGCGTATGACTACCGCGTGCTCGACACGTCCACCGGCGAGATCGTCGAGACGGCCAAGCGCACCGGAGCCCAGGTCGCCGGTCCTATTCCGCTGCCGACGATGAAGAACAAGTACTGCGTCCTTCGCTCGCCCCACGTCGACAAGAAGTCCCGCGAGGCCTTCGAGATCCGCACCCACAAGCGCCTCATCGACATTCTCGAGCCGACCCAGCAGACCGTGGACGCTCTCATGAAGCTCGACCTCCCCGCAGGCGTGGACGTCGAGATCAAAACCGTTCAGAAGTAGCAGCATCAACCCGGCAGTGCCCGGCTATCAGGCTCGGCATGATGAGGAAAGGAAATAGAAATGTCAGTATCAGGAATTCTCGGTAAAAAGATCGGCATGACCCAGCTCTTCGACGAGCGCGGCGACGTTCACCCCGTCACCGTTCTCAAGGCTGGCCCATGCGTAATTACCCAGCTCAAGACCCTCGCGAAGGACGGCTACGAAGCCGCCCAGATCGGCTACGTCGACTTCATCAAGGCCTCGAAGGTCAACAAGGCCATGACCGGCCACTTCGCCAAGTCGAACGTGCCGCCCGTCCGCATGATCAAGGAAGTCGCGCTCGAGGCCGTCAAGACCGCTGAAGGTGAAGAGGCGGTCACCGCCAAGGCTGGCGATCGCATCCTGGTCGACATCTTCTCCGACGAGAAGTTCGTCGACGTCATCGGCACCTCCAAGGGCCGCGGCTTTGCCGGCGTCATTCGTCGCCACGGCTTCGGTGGCGGACCCAAGTCGCACGGTCACATGTTCCAGGTGCAGGGTTCCATCGGTGCGTCATCGTTCCCGTCGCGCGTATTCCCCGGCCAGCGCATGCCTGGCCACATGGGTCACGCGCAGATCACGGTTCGCAACCTGCGCATCCGCGGCATCGATCTTGAAGACAATCTCCTCATGGTCGAGGGTGCGGTCCCTGGCCCTCGCGATGGATATGTACTGATTTCTAAGGCCAAGGCTCCGCCGCGTGAGCGTCGTGGCTTTGCTGGAGCTACCACCCTCGATCCGTTGAAGGCTTCGAAGAAGGCTGCTCCAAGAAAAGAAAGAAATAAACAAGGCTTGTTAGTTACGAGAGCTTTCTACAATCAAAGTTTTGGCCCCGGCATCGATCGCGGGCACGAAGAGAGAAGAAGAGATGGCAAACATCAACGTAGTAAATCTCAAGGGAGCCAAGGTCGGTGAGTTCGAACTCGCCGACGAGGTCTTCTCGGGTGAGATCAACGACGCGCTCCTCTGGGAGTCGGTCAAGCACTATCGCGCTGCCCTCCGGCAGGGAACAGCCGCCACCAAGACCCGCAACCGTGTCTCCGGCGCCGGCAAGAAGCTCTGGAAGCAGAAGGGCACCGGTCGCGCTCGCGTCGGTTCTATCCGCACTCCGCTCTGGCGCGGCGGCGGTACGGTCCACGGACCCCAGCCCCGCTCCTACGAGTACGCTTTCCCGCAGAAGAAGCTGATGGGCGCTCTCCGCTCCGCCATCGCCGCCAAGATCGCCGACGGTAAGTTCACCATCGTCGACTCGTTCGAAGTAGCCGAAGCGAAGACCAAGCTCTTCCGCACCGCTCTCGACAAGCTCGAAGCCGGCAAGACCACCCTGTTGGTCGAGACCAGCCGCAAGCTCGACGAGAAGCTCTACCTCGGCTCGCGCAATCTCGACGGCGTCGAGCTCGTGCTCAGCTCCGAGGTTCACCCCTACGATCTGCTCCGCTACGAGCACGCCGTCTTCTCGAAGGATGCGATCGAGGCCCTGCAGGACACTCTCAAGAAGTTCGTATCGAAGCGCAGCAAGGCTGCCCAGAAGGAGGTTGCGTAATGCCAACCCTCTATACCGTCATTCGCCGCCCCCTCATCACTGAAAAGGGCATGGGCGTCAAAGAAACCCAGAACACCCTCGTCTTCGAAGTAGCCCTCAAGGCTACCAAGACCGAGGTCAAGCAGGCCGTCGAGACGCTCTTCAAGGTCAAGGTCACCGGTGTTCGCACCGCGACCGTCGAAGGCAAGGAGCGCCGCCGTGGCAAGTTCGCCGGCTACCGCCCCGACTGGAAGAAGGCTTACGTTCGCCTCAAGGATGGCGAAAAGATGCCGGAGTATCTCAACAGCCTGTAATTGCGAGCGAGCAGATTTCGCAGCAAGCACCAGATCTTAGGAACCGAAGCGCAGTCAGGGAAACCAGCCGCGCGGGCAAGGAATAAAGACGATGCCGATCAAATCATTTCGACCGATAACACCATCCCTCCGCTTCGCGACGAAGCTCGTCAACGACGACATCACGACGGACAAGCCGCATAAGCCTCTGCTCACCGTCAAACAGCGCACCGGCGGACGTAACAGCACCGGCGCCCTCACCATGCGTCATCACGGCGGCGGTCACAAGCAGAAGCTCCGCATCGTCGACTTCAAGCGCGACAAGTTCGGCATTCCCGGGCACCGTGGCTACCATCGAGTACGATCCGAACCGCAGCTCTCGCATCGCGCTCATCCACTACGCGGACGGCGAGAAGCGCTACATCATCCAGCCGGTCGGCCTCACCGTCGGTCAGTCGATCATGAGCGGTCCGGACGCCGACATTCTCGTCGGCAACGCTCTTCCCTTGAAGAACATCCCGATCGGAACGATCGTGCACAACATCGAGCTTCGTCCTGGCAAAGGTGCGCAGATGGCCCGCTCTGCCGGCGCGCAGGTCAATCTCGTCGCCAAGGAAGGCGATTACGCTCTGCTCAAGCTGCCCTCGGGCGAGACCCGCAAGGTCCTCGTCGAGTGCATGGCCACCATCGGCCAGGTCGGCAACACCGACCACGAGAACGTCACCGTCGGCAAGGCCGGACGCAATCGCTGGAAGGGAATTCGTCCCTCCAACCGCGGTGTCTCGATGAACCCAGTCGATCACCCGCACGGCGGTGGTGAAGGTAAGACCTCGGGCGGACGTCATCCTGTCACTCCCTGGGGCCAGCCCACCCGCGGATACAAGACCCGCAACAACAAGCGCACCGACGTCTTCATCGTCAAGCGCCGCAGCAAGTAAGGCAGTCGCAGCTAAAGCTGAGCAACACCAAGTCTCGCAACCTCAGAGATTCGTCGTATCCAGCATCGCAGCAAAGAAAGTCGGAGCTCAGCACAATGTCACGTTCAGCGAAAAAAGGTCCCTTTATCGACGCCCACCTCATGACCAAGATCAACGTCATGAACCAGACGAACGACAAGAAGGTCCTCCGCACCTGGTCCCGCCGGTCCACCATTCACCCGGACTTCGTCGGCCACACCATCGCCGTCCACAACGGCCGCAAGTTCATCCCGGTCTACGTGACGGAAAACATGGTCGGCCACAAGCTCGGCGAGTTCTCGGCCACCCGCACCTTCAAGGGCCACTCCGCGCGCGCTGCTGAGACTTCGGCGAAGCCAAAGTAAAAGCTTCACAACAAAATCTTTTAGTTTTGCTTTTAGGAATTAAGGAAAAAGAAGTCATGGCTAAGACAGTAGAAAAAATCCGAGAGTTCCGCGCCGAGGCGAAGTTCCAGCGCACCAGCCCGCAGAAGGCCAAGCTCGTCCTCGACCTCATCAAGGGCCTCCGCGTGGAGCAGGCTCTCAACACCGTCCACTTCAGCACCAAGAAGATGGCTCCGGTTATCGAGAAGGTTCTGCGCTCTGCCATCCAGAACGCCACCTACGTCTCGCAGGAGCAGGGCCTGGACGTCGACGTCGACAACCTCTATGTCCGCACCGCGATCGCGAACGAAGGCCCGCGCATGAAGCGCATCCGCCCTGCTCCAATGGGCCGCGCCTTCCGCTATCAGCGCAGGCTCGCCCACATCATCGTGACAGTTGCGGAGAAGAAGTCAGCCGCCGCCGAAAGCGCCTCGACGGTCGAAGCGCGGCCGCGCCGGTCGCCAAGAAGGCAGCAAAGAAGACGCCACTAAGACCGCAGCCAAAAAGACCGCCGCCAAGAAGGCTCCGGCCAAGAAAGCTGCAACCAAGAAGGCTGCAAAGTAAGCAGCGTCTTGTAAACTTAAAGTTTTGCAATACTGCCCGCCGGCTCAACCGGCACCGGGCACGGAGTAAAGGGAAGCTATGGGACAGAAAGTCCATCCGTATGGGTTTCGCCTCGGCATCAACAAGCCGTGGAAGTCACGCTGGTTCGTAGAGCGCGGCTACGACAAGCTGCTGGTCGAAGACGTCAAGCTCAAGGCTGAGCTGCGCGAGAAGCTGAAGGCCGCCGGCGTCAGCTCCGTCGAAGTCGAGCGCCCCGGCAACAAGCTGCGCCTCATCATCCGCACCGCGCGTCCGGGCATCATCATCGGCCGCAAAGGCGCCGAGATCGACAAGCTCAAGGCCGACATCCAGAAGCGCACCTAGCCGCGAAGTCTTCATCGACATCCTCGAGGTCAACAAGCCCGAGCTCGACGCTCAGCTCGTCGCCGAGAACATCGCACTGCAGCTCGAGAAGCGCGTCAGCTTCCGCCGCGCGATGCGCAAGTCGGTCGACTCCGCTCTCCGCTTCGGCTGCAAGGGCATCAAGGTCCGCGTCTCCGGGCCGTCTCAACGGCAACGAGATCGCTCGCTCCGAGTGGTATCTCCAGGGCCGTCTGCCGCTGCACACGCTGCGCGCCGACATCGACTACGGTTTCGCCGAGGCGCACACCACCTACGGCATCATCGGCGTCAAGACCTGGGTCTACCGTGGCGATATCTACGAGCAGAAGAAGCGTCGCGATCAGGGCGTTCCTACCAGCGCGTTCGCGTCCTAAATTTTTACCGGCCTGGCCGGAGTTTCCGGGGAGCTAGCCTCCCCGCAAGAGTGAAGAGGGTTTTCTTATGTTGATGCCAAAGAAGGTCAAGTATCGCAAGCAGCAGCGCGGCCGCATGTGCGGCAAGGCGTGGCGCGGCTCCGATCTTTCGTTCGGCGACTTCGGCCTCAAGGTCATGGAGTGCGGCTACATCACCGACCGCCAGATCGAGGCCAGCCGTATCGCGATGACGCGCTTCATCAAGCGTGGCGGCAAGGTCTGGCTGCGTCTCTTTCCGGACAAGCCGATCACCAAGAAGCCTGCCGAAACCCGTATGGGTAAGGGCAAGGGCGCTCCCGATCACTGGGTCGCCGTCGTTCGTCCCGGCAAGATCCTGTTCGAGATGGAAGGCGTTTCGCCCGAGCTCGCCAAAGAGGCCATGCGTCTCGCGGCCCACAAGCTCCCGCTCAAGACCAGCTTCGTCATGCGCCACGACGTCAAGGCAACCGTCGTAGCCAAGTAGCCCTACAAAGTTTGAAGGAAGATAACCATGGAACTAGAAAAGATTCGCAACCTCAGTGACGAAGAGCTCATCAAGCAGCAGGCCGCAGCCGGCGAGCAGCTCTTTCGCATCCGCTTCCAGAAGTCGCTCGGCAACACCGAAGGCCTCAAGAAGCTGCGCACGCTGAAGCTCGACGTCGCCCGCATCCAGACGGTCGCCCGTCAGCGCAGCCTCGCCGCCGAGAAGGCAGCCAACCCGGTCGTCGCCAACGTCGCCCCGGCCAAGAGCACACGCACCGCCCGCAAGAAAGCGAAGAAGGACTAATCATGGCAGACACAACCACCACCCCAGCAACAGCGACCACTGAGACCCCAGCCTCTCGCCGCAACGAGAAGGTCGGCCTGGTCGTCTCGACCAAGATGCAGAAGACCATCGTGGTCGAGATCGAGATGCGCAAGGCTCACCCCAAGTACAAGCGCGTCCTCAAGTCGAACAAGAAGTTCTATGCCCACGACGAGCAGAACTCCGCCCGCGTCGGCGACGTCGTCCGCATTCGCGAGGCGCGGCCGCTTTCGAAGCTCAAGCGCTGGTCGCTTGAAGAGATCGTCCGCCGCTCCTCGCTCTCGCTCGCCGATGACAAGAACGCCGCAGCCGTCACTGAAGCCAAGTAAGCCAGTTTAGATTTCCGTGCCGGGCCAACGGGGCCGGCCGCATGACCAGGAGAAGAACGATGTCAGTACAAATGAGAACAATGCTCGACGTGGCCGATAACTCCGGCGCGCGCAAGCTGCAGGTGATCCTGCCCCTCGGTGGCGGTCTCGGTAAGAAGGCCGGCCTCGGCGACGTCGTCACCGCCGCCGTCAAGGAAGCCTCTCCCGATGGCACCGTCAAGAAGGGCAAGGTCGTCAAGGCCGTCATCGTCCGCACCCGCAAGGAATACCGCCGCCGCGACGGCACCTATATCCGCTTCGACCAGAACGCCGCTGTCGTCATCAACGACGCCAACGAGCCGGTCGGCACCCGCGTCTTCGGCCCCGTCGCCCGCGAACTGCGCGAGAAGAAGTTCCTCAAGATCGTATCGCTCGCACCAGAAGTTATCTAAAGAAGATTTCCCAGACCGGATTCCGGCTCCGCGGTTGCTTCAAACAGCCAGTTCGCCGAGGAAAAGAGAGAGCATCATGGCAAGCATCAAGATCAAGCGTAACGACAAAGTCGAAGTCATCGCCGGCAAGGACAAGGGCAAGCAGGGCCGCGTTCTCCGCGTCATCGCAGAGAAGGACCGCCTCCTGGTTGAAGGCGTCATGATGGTCAAGAAGCACGTCAAGCCGAACCCCCAGCGCAACATCAAGGGCGGCATCGCGGAGCAGGAGTCGACCATCCACATCTCGAACGTCATGCTGCTCGATGGCGAAGGCAACAAGACCCGCGTCGGCTTCCGCCACGAAGGCGACAGGAAGGTCCGTTTCTCGAAGAGCAGCGGCAACACGATCGCCGAGAAGAAGAAGTAAGCAAGACTCAGATTTTTAGTTCAACAGGTTCACCCCACGAAACGGTACCCACCCCGGAACCGTGGAGAAAGCGAAGAGCAATCATGGCAGCACGATTCAGAGAGAAGTACGACAACGAGATCAAGCAGGCCCTGGCCAAGGAACTCAACATCACCAACGCGATGGCGATTCCCAAGCTCGAGAAGATCGTCATCAACATGGGCCTCGGCGAAGCCACCCAGAACGTCAAGATCATGGACCCGCTGGTGGCCGACCTGGCCGCCATCGCCGGCCAGAAGCCCGTCACCACCAAGGCCAAGAAGTCCATCGCCGCCTTCAAGGTGCGCGAAGGCATGCCCATCGGCGCGATGGTCACCCTGCGCGGCGACAAGATGTACGAGTTCCTCGATCGCCTCGTCTCCATCGCTCTGCCCCGCGTCCGCGACTTCCGGGCGTCTCGTCCAAGAGCTTCGACGGCCGCGGCAACTACACCCTCGGGTCTGCGCGACCAGCTCATCTTCGCTGAGATCGATTACGCGAAGGTCGACAAGCTCAAGGGCATGAACGTCACCATCGTCACCACCGCGAAGGACGACAACGGCGCCCGCGCTCTGCTCAAGGGCTTCGGAATGCCGTTCCGGGTCAGGAGCATAAAGCAATCAGCCTGAAGTTTCAGTAACAGATAGAGAGCAAACAAATTATGGCAACCACAGCAAAACGCGTCAAAGATGCAAAGAAGCCGAAGTTCAAGTCCCGCCAGCACAACCGCTGCCAGCTCTGCGGCCGCCCTCGCGCCTTCCTGCGCAAGTTCGGCGTCTGCCGTCTCTGCTTCCGCGGCCTTGCGCTCAAGGGCGAGATCCCGGGCGTAGTCAAGTCAAGCTGGTAGAATGAAACATGTCCCGCTGCGGCCTTGTCGCCGCGCGTCTACCTTCCAGAGACCTCATCAGGGCGTCAGCTTATGGTGCAGAAGTCTGGAAGTATCAAGGCCTCACAGGCCACTACCGCAGCAACATTCCCGCTGGTTCTCGCGAGAGACACTGCATGAGCGAACGGGGAATGAAGGAGAATGAATGAACCTCACCGATCCAGTAGCAGACTTTCTGACCCGCATCCGCAACTCCATCCGCGCCCGCCACCAGAAGCTCGACGTCCCCGCCTCCAAGCTCAAGGCCGAGATCGCCCGCATCCTCAAGGAAGAGGGCTACATCGCGAACTACAAGCCCACCGAAGAGAACGGCATGAAGGTCATCCGCGTCTATCTCAAGTACGGCCCCAACAACGAAGCCGTCATCCGCGACCTGCAGCGCGTCTCGCGTCCCGGCTGCCGCGTCTATCTCGGCCGCGACGAGATCCGCCGCGTCCAGGGCGGTCTCGGCATCTCCATCATGACCACCCCCAAGGGCGTCATGACCGGCCGTCAGGCCCGCCGCGAAGGTGTCGGCGGCGAGATTCTCTGCGAAGTCTGGTAAAGTCAGCTTAGCCGAGTTGCGCAGTTAGTCCCTTGCTGCATCTTGAAGCGTTAGCCCGCAAGATGCCGAGCTGAGCAAAGAACACCCGGCTGCAGTGGAACTCAACAGCTGTTCAGCGACTCGCAAGCCACTCGAAAGGATTTCGAATGTCTCGTATCGGCAAGAAGCCCATCCCGATGCCCGCCGGCGTCAAGTACACCGTCAACGGCAACACCGTGCTCGTCGAAGGCCCCAAGGGCAAGGTCACCGCCATGCTTCCCGGCGGCATCACGCTGGTCCAGAAGGACGGCAACCTCATCGCTGAGCGCCAGAACGACAAGCAGGCGGCCTTCCACGGTCTCGCCCGCGCGCTCGTCTTCAACGCCGTCACCGGCGTCACCACCGGCTGGACCAAGGACCTCGACATCGTCGGCATCGGCTATCGCGCCGAGCTGAAGGGCAAGGGCATGGTCGTCTTCACCCTCGGCTACTCCCACCCCATCGAGTTTCCTCTGCCCACCGGCATCGAAGTCGCCATCGACCCGAAGCAGACGCACCTCACCATCTCCGGCATCGACCGCCAGAAGGTCGGCCAGGTCGCCGCCGACATGCGTTCGCTGCGCAAGCCCGACCCATACAAGAACAAGGGCGTCCGCTACACCGGCGAGAAGCTGAAGAAGAAGGTCGGCAAGACCGGCGCGAAGTAACAGATTCAGCCGGGCAGAGCTGAGCTCAGCTACAGCTCTAGTCCGGCTACAACTGTATCAATAACCCGAACGTCCCCAGCACTCTGGCGACGCCACTAGGAAGGAAAGAGAATCATGATCAATCCCCGCGAACGCAACGTAATCCGCAAGCGCGTCCACACCCGCATCCGCGAGAAGATGTCCGGCACCGCCGAGCGTCCCCGCCTCAACGTCTACCGCTCGCTGAACCACATCTACACCCAGCTCATCGACGACCTCAACGGCGTCACCCTCGTCTCCGCGTCCTCCTTCGGCAAGAAGGGCGAGGAGAAGCACTACGGCGGAAACGTCGCCGCGGCCAAGGAAGTCGGCAAGCTCATCGCCGAGCGCGCCAAGGAGAAGGGCATCAAGAAGGTCGTCTTCGACCGCGGCGGCTATCTCTATCACGGCCGCGTCAAGGCGCTGGCCGACGCAGCCCGCGAAGCGGGTCTGGAGTTCTAAGAGTTCAGTTTTCAGGGCGCCCTGAGTGGCAGCCAGAAAGATGACAGAATATGGCATGATGAAGAAGAAGATCGACGCGAACCGCCTCAACCTCAAGGACGAGGTCGTCTCGATCAATCGCGTCACCAAGGTCGTCAAGGGCGGCAAGAACATGTCCTTCGCCGCGCTCGTCGTCATCGGCGATCCCGGCGAAGGCGTGGTCGGCTACGGCTCGGGCAAGGCCAAGGAAGTTCCCCAGGCCATCCGCAAGGGCATCGAGGCGGCCAAGAAGAACCTGTTCAAGATCAACCTGACCGAGACCACCATTCCGCACCAGGTGCTCGGCCACTTCGGCGCCGGCTCGGTGATGCTCAAGCCCGCTCCCGAAGGTACCGGCGTCATCGCCGGCAAGACGGTTCGCGCCGTCATGACCTCGGCCGGCGTGCAGAACGTGCTGACCAAGTCGCTCGGCTCGGCCAACCCGCACAACGTCATCAAGGCCACCTTCGACGCTCTCATCCAGCTTCGCAACAAGGCCGAAGTCGCCGCCCTGCGCGGCAAGGCGGTCGAAGAGCTCTAAGCTCCGCTCAAGTCGATTTCACAGGAGTTCAGCCATGGCACGAAAGCAATCGCCAAGATCAAGCTGCAGTACTTTCGCTCCAAGATCTGCACCCCGGTCAAGCACAAGCTCGTCATCAAGGGCCTCGGCTTCACCCGCCTCAACCAGATCGTCGAGCGCGAAGACACCCCTTCCATCCGCGGCATGGTGGCCAAGGTGCCGCACCTGGTCCGCGTCGTCGAGTAATACGTACTCGGAAGGGCAGGCTTCAGCCGGCTGCAACGGCGAATCACCGGGCTTCACCCTAGCAAATGCGAGTCGGCTAGACCAACGAGTCCACCGGCGTTATAGCGAGGAAACACAAATGGCAATCCGCAATCTCTCCAATCTCCGCGCCCCCAAGAAGGCGAACGAAAACAAGAAGCGTGTCGGCCGCGGTATGGGCTCCGGCATGGGCAAGACCTCCACCCGCGGCCACAAGGGCCAGGGCTCGCGTTCCGGCTCCTCGCCTGATGCGCGGCTTCGAAGGCGGCCAGATGCCGCTTCACCGCCGCCTGCCCAAGCGCGGCTTCAACAACATCTTCCGCATCGAGTACACGGTCCTCGGCCTCGACCGCGTCGCCGAGATCCTCGCCGCCGCCCCCGGCACCGAGTTCACCCTCGAAAAGATCGTCTCGCTCGGCCTGCTGCGCAAGAAGGACGGCCTGATCAAGGTGCTCAACAACGGCGAGCTCACCGGCCGCCGTCACCATCCACGCGCACAAGTTCTCCAAGACCGCGCAGGAAGCCATCGAGAAGGCTGGCGGCAAGGCCATCCTGATCGGCTAGCGAATCCGCAGCTGCATACATGTCCTGATCGTTTCGACTAGGCATAGAGATTGCACCGATCAACTGTAGCACCGCGGGCTCCAGCCCCGCTCTCCGAGTACATCCAAGAGGTTTCGATGTTCGAGAAATTCGCCAACATCTTCCGCATTCCCGACCTCCGCAAGCGCGTCCTCTTCACGCTTGGCCATGCTGGCCGTGTATCGCCTGGGCGCATTCATCCCCACGCCCGGCATCAACGCCGACGCGCTCGCGCAGTTCTTCAATCGAACTCCGGCTCCGCGCTCGGCCTCGGCCGACCTGTTCACCGGCGGCAACCTGCGCCGGCTGACCATCTTCGCCCTCGGCATCATGCCGTACATCACCGCGTCGATCATCTTCCAGCTGCTCACCGTCATCTATGAGCCGCTGGCCAAGCTGCAGAAGGAAGGCGAACTCGGCCGCCGCAAGATCACCCAGTGGACCCGCTACGTCACCGTCCTGCTCGGCGTCATCCAGTCCTTCGCCATCGCGCTGACCCTCACCAGCACCTCGACCGGCTCCAACATGGTCACCATCCCGCGCGGCGCCTTCATCCCGATGTGCGTCATCACGCTGACCGCCGGCACCGCCTTCATCATGTGGCTGGGCGAGCAGATCACCGAGCGCGGCATCGGCAACGGCATGTCGCTGCTCATCTTCACCGGCATCGTCGTCGGCCTGCCGCGCGGCATCATGGACCTCTACGACAAGGCCGCGACCAGAGCCTGGGGCGCCTTCACGCCCATCGCCCTCGTCCTCCTCATCGTCGCCATGGTCGCCGTCGTCGCCTTCATCGTCTTCGTCGAGCGCTCCGAGCGCCGCATCCCGGTGCAGTATGCCAAGCGCATCGTCGGACGCAAGATGATGGGCGGCCAGTCCACCCACCTTCCGCTGAAGGTCAACTCCGGCGGCGTCATGCCGGTCATCTTCGCCAGCTCCATCCTCTCGGCGCCGCTGCTGTTCTCCGGCATGAGCTTCTTCGGCAGCCCCAAGCTCTAGGACACCGCCTTCTTCGGCCCCATCTTCCGCAACATCGCGCCCGGCGAGCCCTGGTACGAGATCCTCTACATCGCCGCGATCATCTTCTTCGCCTACTTCTACATCTCCATCGTCTTCCGTCCCGACGACATCGCCGACAACATGCGCAAGTACGGCGGCTTCATCCCCGGCATCCGTCCCGGCCGCCGCACCTCGGACTTCATCAACGACGTCCTCACCCGCATCACCCTGGTCGGCGCCATCTACCTGATCATCATCTCGCATCATCCCGACGATGCTCATCAGCGGCATCCATTTCAACCATCTCTGGCTGGTCGGGCGCGTTCTTCGACTCGCTTCCCACCTGGATGACCAACGGCCTCGGCGTCAACTTCTACTTCGGCGGCACCTCGCTGCTGATCGTCGTCGGCGTAGCCATGGACACTGTCCAGCAGATTGAATCGCAGCTCATCATGCGCCACTATGACGGCTTCTCTCCCAAGAGCGGCCGCATCCGCGGCCGACGAGAGTTGGTAAGGCACGATACGTTGAACACCAAATCTGCAACATCAGCATCAACGGCCCCGGCAGACGCTCACTTTCTGCCCGGGCCGGTTCTCCTTTTAGGGGCGCCCGGCGTCGGCAAAGGCACCCAGGCCCAGCTCCTCGTCGCCAGATATGGCATCCCGCAGATCTCCACCGGCGAATCCTGCTGCGCCATCACATCGCCGCAAGGCACACGACACTCGGGCATGATGGCCAAAGACCTGATGCGAGCAGGGCCAGCTGGTCCCCGACGATCTGGTGAACAAGATGGTCGCGGAGCGCCTGCACCGAGCCGGACACCGCAGCGCGGATACATTCTGGACGGCTTCCCGCGCACCCTCGCCCAGGCGAGTGGCTGGACACGCACTTCTCCGCCGAGACTGCCTGCCTCTCCTCCGATCGTCGCGATCAGCATCGCGTCGACTACGAGCAACTGCTGCGCCGGATCACCGGCCGCCGGACCTGCCCCGCCTGCAATCGCATCTACAACATCTACTCCAATCCGCCGCGACAGTCGATGAGCATCTGCGACAACGACGGCACCGCGCTCGTCCAGCGCGCCGACGACACCGAAGAGGCGTTTCATCAAGCGCATGAAGACTATCGAGGCGCAGACCGTGCCCGTCGATCGCCCATTACCGCGACTCCGGCCGTTTCCGACGAAGTCGACGGCGACCAGACCCGTCGAAGCGTCGCCGCCGCCATCGACTCCGCTCTCCAGGCGCTTCGCGCGAGTTGCGCTAGCCACTAGTACCCGCAGCTAGTGCCCGCTGACCATGGCCATCCTGATCAAAACCGCCGCCGAGATCGAAAAGATGCGCCGCTCCGGCGCAGTCCTGCGCCAGGTCCACGAGGCCGTCCGCCCGCTGGTCGTTGCCGGCGCCTCCACCATGGACCTCGAGAACGCGTCGCCGCGGCAAAGATGGACGCCCTCCACGCCATCTCCGCCTTCAAGGGCTACCACGGCTTTCCCGCCGTCCTCTGCACCTCGATCAACAGCGAGGTCGTCCACGGCATCCCGTCGACCAAGCGCGTCCTCGCAGACGGCGACATCGTCTCCATCGACTGCGGCGTCATCGTCGACGGCTTCTACTCCGACGCCGCCGTAACCTACGCCGTCGGCAACGCCTGCGCCAGCCACCCGCAAAGCTCCTGGACGTCACCCAGGCGTCGCTCGAGAAGCGCCATCCAGCAGGCCCAGGTCGGCGGTCGGCTAGGCGACATATCCGCCGCCGTCCAGGAGATGTGCGAGGCCGAGGGCTTCGGCGTGGTCCGCGAGTTCGTCGGCCACGGGATCGGCCGCTCCATGCACGAAGACCCCCAGGTCCCCAACTTCGGCGCCCGCGGCAAAGGCCCCGCCTGAAGGCCGGCATGGTGCTCGCGATCGAGCCCATGATCAACGCCGGCAGGCCCGAAGTAAGGTCCTGCCCGACGGCTGGACCACCATCACCCTGGACGGCAGCTACAGCGCCCACTTCGAGCACACCGTCGCCATCACAAAAGATGGCCCGCAGGTCCTCACCCGGTAGAAATTTACCCCCAAAATGGGTTATGATGAGAGGTACTACTGCGGCAGATGCTGTGTGCGTAGGCACTCGGCTAAACGGACGTTAATGGAACAGGGGTCTGAACGTCCCCGCCTTCCAAAAGGAGAGCGTTTGTCGAAGGAAGATGCAATTGAAGTAATGGCAGTCGTCGTCGAGACCCTGCCCAATGCGCATGTTCAAGGTCGAGCTTGAAAACAAGCATCAGGCCCTCGCCCACGTCTCCGGACGCATGCGCAAGAACTTCATCCGTATCCTCCCCGGCGACCGCGTCGCGATTGAGCTCAGTCCGTACGACCTCAACCGCGGCCGCATCGTCTACCGCTACAAGTAGACGTCGAAGACTCAGTCCGCAACTTTTAGCTCTTAGCTTCTCAGCTCGCAATGCAAGGGTTTTGCTTAAGGGCATGGCTTCAGCCATGCTCGCATCTGCGCATCGTAGCCCATGGGGCTATAGCCTCTGACGGCTGCATCATTAGGAAGGGAATCAAATGAAGGTCCGTGCATCAGTAAAGAAGATCTGTGACAAGTGCAAGGTCATCCACCGCCGTGGCGTAGTTCGCGTCATCTGCGAGAACGCCAAGCACAAACAGCGTCAGGGCTAGTTGTGGCCGTTGCTGTCTAGCAACTAGCAACTAGCAACTAACAACCAGCAACTGTTTTACCCGGCCCCACCAGGCTAGTTAGCCGAAATCAAGGCTTGCGTTGAACCCGGTGGAATCGACCGCAAACCGACCACCCCGCTCCTGTGGCCATAGCGCGCACGAGCCCAACCGAAAAGGAACCCCATGGCACGTATTGCTGGAGTCGATGTCCCTAACAACAAACAGGTGCGCATCGGTCTCACTTACATCTTCGGTATCGGCGACTCTCGCGCCGCCAAGATCCTCGCCGAGGCGGGCGTTGACCCCTTCGCGAAGGTCGGCACGCTCGACGAGGACGCAGCTGAACCACATCCGTCAGGTCATCGAAGGCCGAGGGCGAGATCGAAGGCGATCTCCGCAAGGACATCTCGCTCAACATCAAGCGCCTCATCGAAATTCAGTCCTACCGTGGCCTCCGTCACCGCCGCTCGCTTCCTGTCCGCGGCCAGCGCACCCACACCAACGCTCGTACCCGCAAAGGCCCTCGCAAGGGAACCGTCGCCGGTAAGAAGAAAGCGACGAAATAAGCCATGGCGAAGACTCAGAACAAGGCAAGCCGGCGCGCAAGACCGCGGCAAGAACAAGAAGTTCAAGAAGCGCGAGCGCAAGAACGTTCCATTCGGTCTCGTCTTCATCCAGGCGTAGCTTCAACAACACCATCGTCACCATCACCGACCAGGTCGGCAACACGCTCTCCTGGAAGTCCTCCGGCTCGCTCGGCTTCCGCGGCTCCCGCAAGGGAACCCCGTTCGCGGCGCAGCAGGCGGCCGTCGGTGCAGCCAACGCAGCCCGCGACCACGGCTCCGTTCGGTCGATGTGCGCGTCTCCGGTCCCGGCTCCGGCCGCGAGTCCGCGATCCGCGCCCTCGCCACCACCGGCATCGAGGTCCGCAGCATCCGCGACGTCACGCCGATGCCGCACAACGGCTGCCGTCCGCCCAAGCGCCGCAGAGTCTGATCTATGCCATTGCCCACGCTCTCCGGTGAACGGAATTCCGCTCGACGGTGGGTGTGGGTGATGGGCTTAGGTTGTTTTATGGGCGTCGCTGGAAGGCTAATCTTTCATCGTTTTGTCTCTCATGATAGTGTCCGTTTAGCCTGGGACGAAGTCTTGGGCGTCATGTTTCTCGCGATGTACAGCCTTCTATTTGTGTTTCTCACTGTCTTAGCTAAAGACAAATCGGGGAATGAGCTGTCAACCAGTAGCACCGGATCGGGATCGAAGCGCGAGAGCGCGTAAACCGATCGTCACCTGAAGTAAAGGAGCAATAAAATGGCACGTTATACAGGACCCGTCTGCCGCCTCTGCCGCCGCGACGGAACCAAGCTCTTCCTCAAGGGAGCTAAGTGCTTCTCCGAGAAATGCCCCGTCGAGAAGCGCAACTTTCCCCCCGGCCAGCACGGCCAGTCCAAGAAGGTCAAGAAGGTCGTAGGCTACGGTCTCCAGCTTCGTGAGAAGCAGAAGGCCAAGCGCATCTACTTCACCCTCGAGACCCAGTTCCGCGCCTACTACCAGAAGGCTGCCAACAAGACCGGCGTCACCGGCGAACTCCTGCTCCAGCAGCTTGAGACCCGCCTCGACAACGTGGCCTACCGCCTTGGCTTCGCGCTCAGCCGCCGCCAGTCCCGCCAGGTCGTCCGCCACGGTCACATCACCGTCAACGGCCGCAAGGTGAACATCCCGTCCTTCCAGGTCAAGGTCGGCGACGAGATCGCCATCAAGGAAGGCTCCAAGGCTCTCGTCATGCTCGAAGAGGCGAAGAACTTCGCCGCCGGTCAGAGCTCGGTCCAGTGGCTCGACATCAACCGCGACGCTCTCTCCGGCAAGGTCATCGCCCTGCCGAAGCGCGAAGACGTCAACCTGCCCGTCAACGAGCAGCTGATCGTCGAACTCTACTCGAAATAAGGGTCAACTGGGTTCGGACAGAGGTCCGGACCTAAGTGCCTTGTTTCTTAGACTTTGTCCATTTTACCGGGGGGGAGGGTATCCCCTCACCCTCGGCGTTCTAACCACAACCTAACCCGCAACCGCACCACCCGCCAGTTCGCAGAATGCATCGCGTCTAGGACGGATAAAGGAGAAACACATGCTTTGGAGAGGTTTTCAAAAGCCCAAGCGTCTCGCAGTCGACACCGAAACACTTACCGACAAGTTCGGCAAATTCAGCGCGCAGCCTTTTGAGCGCGGCTTCGGTACTACCATCGGCAACGCACTTCGCCGTACCCTGCTCTCGTCCATCGAGGGCGCGGCTGTAACCGCCGTCCGCATCGAGGGCGTGCTGCACGAGTTCCAGTCCATCACCGGCATCGTTGAGGACGCGACCGACATCATCCTCAACCTCAAGCAGATTCCGTTCAAGCTCAACGGCGAAGGCCCCAAGGCGCTTTACCTCCGCGCCGACCAGGCCGGCGTCATCACCTCGGGCATGATCGAGGCCGATGGAGACGTTGAGATCCTCGACAAGGACGTCTACATCTGCACCGTCTCCGAAGGTGGCAAGATCGACATGGAGATGCGTCTCAAGCGCGGCCGTGGCTACATCTCGGCCGACAAGAACTTCGACGCGGATCTTGGCCTCGGCTTTATCCCAGTCGACTCCGTCCACTCGCCCGTCCGCAAGGTCAACTACCTCGTCGAGGCTGCTCGTCTCGGTCAGATCACCGACTACGACAAGCTCACCCTCGAGATCTGGACCAACGGTACTGTGCTTCCGGCGGACGCGCTTGGCTTGTCCGCAAAGCTGCTCAAGGACCACATGACCATCTTCATCAACTTCGAGGAAGAGATGGAAGCTGGTCACGATGGTTCGCACGACGGACCTGCACTGCGCAACGAGAACCTCAACCGCTCTGTTGAAGAGCTCGAGCTCTCGGTCCGCAGCTACAACTGCCTGAAGAACGCCAACATCGCCACCATCGGCGAGCTCATCCAGAAGACCGAAGCCGAGATGCTGAAGACCAAGAACTTCGGCCGCAAGTCCCTGAATGAGATCAAGGAGATCCTCGCGCAGATGGGCTTCTCTCTCGGCATGAAGATCGACGAGCACGGCAACCCTGTCCCAGGACCGACCTCGGTCCTGCCGGCAGCCACACTCGCCGCCAGCTTCGGCAACTTCGACGACGACGATGAGGACGATGATGACGATCTCGACCTCGGCGCGGCAGCGAGCCCGAGAACTTCTAACGAAACATCAACAACCGGAGAGCTGGGAATCATGTTAGATCCCAGCTCTCCAATGCAATTCAGCAATTGCAGCAAACCGATTCACGGCACTAAGCCGGATCGAAGGAGATCACATCATGCGTCACCGCAATGCAGGCTTTAAGCTCGGTCGCAATACCAGCCACCGCCGCGCCATGCTCCGTAACCTCGTCACCTCCGTCATCCTCATGGATCGCGTCGAGACCACCATCACCAAGTGCAAGGCGACTCGCCCGATCATCGAGAAGATGATTACTCTCGGCAAGCGCGGCACTGTACACGCCCGCCGCCAGGCTGCTGCCTACCTGATGACGCCTGAGTCTGTCGACCGTCTCTTCGCCACTGTGGCTCCGCGTTATGGCGACCGCCAGGGTGGCTACCTCCGCATCATCCGCACCGGTGCCCGCAAGGGTGACGCCGCGGAGATGGCCTTCATCGAGCTCCTCGGAGCCGAGCATGAGCTCAACGAGAAGGCTCAGAAGCGCGCCGAAGCCCGCACCAAGAAGCGCGAAGAGCTGGCCAAGCAGATGGAAGAGCGCACTCCCGGAGAGGCGCCTGATCCAAACGCCGAGCCGTAGAGTTCGTCTTACACTTCAATGAAAATGGCACAGCGTTCGCTGTGCCATTTTCATTTCTACCTACGAATCGTGATGTTACCCGTCAATCTGGCCACCACCATGCAGGATCGCACGGTTCTTGCCCGCGCGCTTGGCAGCGTAGAGCGCTTCATCGGCCAGCGCCACTAGTTGTAGCCCATTCACCAGCGACTCGTTCATAGCTGCCATTCCGATGCTGATGGTCATTCGCTCGTTGTTCCACTGCTCGGCAGCTACCTTGTCCATGATGCGTCGTGCGAGTCCGAGAGCGCTCTCTTCGCCGCTCTCCGGCAGCAGCACGATGAACTCTTCACCGCCGTATCGCGCCGGAAGATCCGGCAGCCGAACCGTGGTGCGGAGTAGATCGCCCAACTTGCGCAGCACATCGTCTCCGGCTGCGTGGCCATAGCGATCGTTGATCTGCTTGAAGTTGTCGACGTCCAGCAAGAGGACTGCGAGCTCGCGCTTGCGTCGCCGCGCCATGGAAAACTCCATGACCAATCGCTCTTCAAACGCACGCCGGTTCTTCAGACCGGTTAGCAGATCGGTTACTGCCAGGCGGCGTAGCTGCTCATTCGCCTCCTCCAACTCCTGGTGGTAGCGCTCCAGCTCAGACTTTCGCGCTACCTCATCTGTTACGTCTACGGCTACGCCTGCGAGCAGCAGGTTTCCTGCTGAGTCATGGCAGGGGAACTTGAACGATCGCCATGTAGAACTGCTGCCGTCTGCGGCGCGAATCCGTTCCTCTGTCTCTACCATCTGGCCGCCGGCCATTACCTCAAGATCGTGCGTGCGTGCAGAGCGGGACAGGTTTGGCGACCAGAGGCGCTCGTCGGTGCGACCGAGCCATGTGTACTCGCCGACTCCAAACCGTTTCGCGAAGCTCTTGTTGTAGAAGAGCAGGCGTCCGGCTGCGTCCTTGATGTAGCTGAGGAACGGGCTGGCGTTCATGAAGGCTCGAAAGAGCTCCTCGTTGGCGCGCAGACCGGCTGCGACCTTGTCCTTCTCCTTCAATGCTTCTTCGAGAGCCTTGCGATGCATTCGCAGCTCGAGCCGCGCGCTGGCCTGTCGGCCTAACACCTGGAGCGCGTTCTCCTGCTCGAAGGTCAACATGCGCGGCTCCGTGTCCATCACGCAGAGCGTTCCTACGGGGTGGCCTTCCGCGGTATGCATCGGCATTCCAGCGTAGAACCGGATGGGAGGCTCCGCGTTGACCAGCGGGTTGGTGGAGAAGCGTCCATCGCTGAGCGCATCGTGCACTACGAAGAGTTCAGTCTGGCGGATTGCGTAGGCGCAGAAGGCGATCTCCCTGGGTGTGTCTTCCAGCTTGAATCCGTCCGACACGCGGAACCACTGCTGCCGCTCGTCGAGCAGGGTGAGGAACCCGACGGGCATTCCGCATATTGTTGCTGCGAGTTGCACGATCTCGTCGCACTCTGCCTCGGGCGCGGGATCGAGGCCTTCGTGGGCCCATTGCGACCTTAGTCTTGCATCTTCACTTTCAACTCGGCGTAAGCTCATCCGTCACCGTTCGTGTGGCCTCTTCGAATACCCCTCAGGATAACCCGTAAATCTTATGTTTGCTACAATTCGTTCGCTGGTTTCCTTCCAGTTTTCTACGACTTAAGTAACCTCTCGGCTTCGGCTCGTTGCGCTTAAGCATCTGAGGACACCCGGCCAGCTTCCATCCTGCAATCGATGCCTGCGTTAGCGGTCCAGTTACCAATCTCAATGCCTCAAGGAGGATTTCCCTGTGTCTAATACCTGCTCAAAATGTGGTGCCACTCTTGCTCCTGAGAGCACCGTCTGTCCTGCCTGTGGTACTCCGGTTGCAGCTCCTGTTGCCGTTCCACCGGTCAGCTATGCCGCTGCCCCTGTGGTGCCTGCTCCGATGCCTCCGGCGAAGAGCGGCGGTGCGCTCAAGATCATTCTGATCGTCGTCGGCGTCTTCGTGGCGATCGGCGTGCTGGCTGCGTGCGTGATCGGCTATGGAGTCTACAGAGTCTCCAAGGCTGTGCACATGGACAAGAACGGCGGCGCGATGACGATCGACACTCCTACCGGAACCATCTCGGCAGGCTCGGACACCTCGATCGGCGCAGCGGAGCTGGGAGTCGACATCTATCCGGGAGCTGCGCATGCTCCGGGCTCTTTGAACTTCAAAGGTCCGGATGGAGCGTCGGCTACGGCTAACTTCACTACCAGCGACTCGGTGAGCCAGGTTGTGGACTTCTACAAGGCCAAGCTGGGCGAAAACGCCACGACCATGGAGACTGGCGGCGGCACGATACTGGCCTCCGACAGCAACAACACGAAGAATAGCGTGATGATCACCGTGGCTTCTCAGGGCGGCAAGACCAAGTTCTCGATTGTCCACAGCTCGAAGACGAAATAACAGGGGGGTACCCCCCCCGGGGGTTATCCTTGACTAAGTCTAATGTTTGCAATAGATGCGCGAATAGCTTCCGCCAAGTTATTGCATCTATTGGGGTTACTGGTAAAATATCGTGCCAGCAAAAGACTTACTGGCTGTGCTGTGCGAGGGACGGAAAAAGCCCCGGCGGTTGCCGGGGCTTTCCTGATCTCTAGTTCAATTATATAGGATTGACCATAACTAGAAACCACTTTTGGGAAACTTTTATCTTATTGATGGGGAGTGGGTTACTGGCTTTTGATGGGATCTGGGGGCTTGACATGCGATTTTGCTGAGCAAATTCGAGAAATAAATTTTAGATTGCACAAAACAAAGGGGATATTGATGGATTCGATCACGAGTTCCCGGCGTTTAGTGCTTGATAAGCCACATGACCCAGCTGGCGGCTATTGTGCCACCCACGAACAGGGCGAAGCAGAAGCTGCCGAAGCGGATCATCATGCGGGGTTCGGCGCGCTGGGTGATTCCGAAGACGACGGAGGTGAAGAGCGAGAAGAGCAGGACTGCGCCGAAGTGGGAGATTGTCATGAGCGCTTCCTCCCGGTGGCGAGCGAGTGGGCATCGACCGCGGAGATGATGTTGAGGAGCCCGGCGACGACGATGAACTTGGTTCCGTAGTCGGCGATGGCGATCTGGACGCTGCTGGCACCGAGGTCGAAGATGCGGGCGATGGCGTAGAGGATGCCGTTGCCGAGGTCGCCGGCGAAGTTGAGGATGTCGAGCAGGTCACCGGTGTTAGGGGTGTAGATCTTGCCCTTGAGGGCGATGCCGATCATGAACATCGAGACAATGGAGGCGAGCAGGAGCGAGCCGCGGATCCATTTCTTGAGGAGAAAATGCCCGGCGCCGGGGATGAGCCATCCGGCGATGAGGACCATCGCAGGGAAGGTAGAGGATTGCGCTGTGCGCGTTTGTGCTGAGACGTCGGTAGCCATTGCTGCTTTGATGATAACAGGGTAGATGCGGAGAACTGAAACGGCTACGGTCAGGCAGGAATGTCGCCTTCTGTCGCCGATTGTCCTTGCCAGCTTTTCGGCGCCACTGGATACTTGATGCGACTCGTAAACAATTCCCAAGGCGGTACCATGCGACAAGCACTAAGCTCCGCACTCTTTCTCTGCGCGCTCGCCGCGCAACCCATGCACGCCCAGCTCGACATGGGGCCGCAACAGCAAAGCGTCGGCGGGAATCAGTCCGTCACGGCCGCAATCCTGCAGCCCGTCACCGGCGAACCCTACCAGGCCGACAAGATCACGCACTCAAAGCAGACCCTGTCCGACGGCACCATCATCACGCATGAGACCAAAGGCCTCATTGCCCGCGATACAGAAGGCCGGATGCGCGAGGACCTCTACATCGTCCACTCCGGCCAGGTACAAGGCCGCGAGCAGGATATGAGCCTCCAGTCGGCCACCGTCGGCGATCCCATCACCCACACCATGCTCTTCTGGACCGGCGAGAAGAGCAAAATCGCCATGCAGATGCAGTTGCCTTCGCTGCCAAAGGGACCTGCCGCCGGCTCGCTAAATGCGATCTTATCGGCCCCTCCACCGCCTCCGCCTCCGGGACACGGGACAACTGCCGGCGTAGGAAGTGCCCCGGTCCCAACAGCCGGCTTAGGGCGAGTCCCGGGCGGGATCCTCGGTGGAAATGCCGACAACGTTCACACCGAAGAGCTCGGCCAGACGTCCATGGAAGGCGTCCTCGTTACCGGCAAGCGCACTACGACAACCATCCCGCTGGGCAAAATCGGCAACGACCGCCCCATCGTCGTTGTCCACGAAGAGTGGCGTTCGCCCGAGCTCAAGATCCTCGTCAAGACCATCGACACCGACCCGCGCACCGGTGAACAGACTATGGAGCTGCAGGGCGTCACCCGCACCGATCCTGACGCGGCCCTCTTTCAGGCGCCCGCCGGCTACAAAGTCCAGGACATGGCAGAGATGCTCAAAGGGCTCGGAAATATTGGCAAACCCAATCCAGCACAGTGACTTTCGGCTTGGGAGTTCGTTGCCTGTACCTCTCGCGCGCTGATGATAGGAAGTTCAATCTTTGTTCTTGTTCTTACTGAATTTCTTTTTGATTTCAGGCGCGAATTCGCCGACGCTGTTGACGACGACTCCTACCCAGGCTTGCGTCAATACGCTCTGATATCCCTTGACCGCGAGGGTGGGATTGTCTGGTTTCCATGTTGCGCTGATTACTCCTGCGCCGAATGCGGCCGCGAAGGGCATGATGTTTGGCCGGATGGATTGTTCGCTGCGGTCGTAGGTTATGAAGTTTCTGATGAAGGCGTGACGAAATCGGTGCCACCCGCCTGTGCAGCGGCAACGGTCATAACGCGGTTCCCATCCGACGATTCCCTGACCGAGCGAGGTGAAAGAGTTCTGAATAATATTTGTGGCTTGATTGGAGCCTACGCGTTTGGCGAAGCCGGGGAAGCCGTCGTCCCAGCCGGGGGGCGTATTTTTTATCTGATCGGTTACGGAGAAGAAGCCGGTCTTGATGTAGATGCCGGGGGTGGTGTAGGTCTGGCGGATGTAGAGCCTGAAGCGGTCCCGGTTATCGAGAGTATTGAGAGGTGCATCCTTTGGGACGTATGCGCCGTAGAGCCAGTTGACAGGGAGTTGGGTGCCGGGAGGATGGCTTGTCTGCTGGGCGGAGGCGTTGGTGAGAAGCATTGCGAAGGTGAGGCCTATCGCGGCGCTTTTCAATTTCTCCCGATAATGGTGTTGTCGGGCCTGCACCAAAAGTTAGATGCGAACTAGCTCGGACTGCATGCGGCCGGTGACGACGGCTTTGTTTTTGTGGGTGATCATGTTGATTTCACTGCGGACACCGAACTCGCCCGGGAAGTAGATTCCGGGCTCGACGGAGAAGCAGGTGCGGGGGAGGATAAGACGCTCGTCGTGGGTCTCGAGGTTGTCCAGGTGGGCGCCGCTGCCGTGAAGCTCGGTCGCAATATTGTGTCCGGTGCGGTGGGTGAATTGGGGGCCGAAGCCGGCGCGTTGGATGACCTCGCGTGCGGCCTGGTCGGCTTCCCAGCCGGGGATGGAGTTCTCTGCGTGAAAGGCGGCCTGGATGACTTCGATGGCGGCGTCGCGGGCGTCGCGGACGGTGGAGAAGACTAGCTGCTCGCGCTCGGTGGGTTCGCGGTCGACGACGCCGGTCCAGGTGATGTCGTACCAGACGGCGTCGGGGTGGTTGGCCAGCTTGGACCAGATGTCGATGAGGACGAAGTCTCCGCGGCGAATGGGGCGTGAGGAGGCGCGGGAGGGTTCGTAGTGGGAGTCGGCAGAGCTGGGGCCGACGGAGACGTTGGGGCCGTGCTCGGTGACCATGCCCTCGCGCTGGATGGCGTGGTGGAGGTATTCGACCATGCTGAACTCGTCTGAATTGGCATCATCGCTGCCCGCGCGGACTCGGCGGCCCATCTCTTTCCAGCCGGCTTCGAGGATGGCGTCGAGCTTCTTCTGGGCCTCGTAGTGGGTGGCGATCTGGGCTTCGGTGAGGACGGCCTCGAACTGGCTGACGAGGTTGGCGGAGGAGATGATCTCCTTGCCGAGGGCGCGGATGAGTTCGGCGGTTCCTGCGTCGACCATGGAGACGTACATGATGGCGTTGCGCGGGGAGTACTGCATGGCGATTTTGGTGGCGCCGTGGAGGAGGGTCTCGAGTTTGGATTCGAACTCCTGCCAGGAGGAGTATTCGGCTTTGGCGCCGGGGAGGGTGTCGAGGCGGCCGGACTCGATGCGGTGGACGAGTTTCTGGGGCTCGCCGTTCGCCGGGATGAAGTAGTACCAGCGGCGGGTGACGTGGCCATCGAGTGGGAGGCCGAGGATGCGGAGGCCTAGCGGGTCGCGGTTGTGGTGGTCGTAGAAGAGCCATCCGTCGAGGTGCTGGTCGCGTAGCGCGGATTGTATTTCGTGCAGATTCATTGACTCCCCCTCCCCCCGGTAAAAGTGTGCAAATTCTTCAAAAGATGTTACTTAGGTCCGGACCTCGGTTTTGGTGTCTCTGCAAAGTATTGAAAGTAAAGGATCGGCGCTTTCGATACTTTGCAAAGTATTCAAAACACGTGGTTTGATGCTGTTTTATGCCTCCGACAAAAATACCCGGCGCTTGGCCGGGCTGCTTGCTTTGTTGTTTCTATTATATGGGGTGTGTCAAGGTTTCAGAGTGAAAACACACGTCTCAGAGGCGAGACGTTGGGCATAGATCAGAGTTCCCTTCGTGACCTCATCTATTCCCATAAGACCACACTCCGTTTGCTAAAGTTTCTTGCGTTTCGGAGCTCGTACGGGAGCGGGGTCAGGTTTTGCGCCTTGCAGAATTAGCTCCAAACCTTCGCGAAAGCGTCGGTCGTATCGGTCGAAGAGGATCGTGGATGCCTGGCGATGGATGGGGAAGAGTGCGGGGTCGAGACGGGCGTTTCGCGCTTCAATCGAGTAGCGGGGGGACCGCTTCCCCGGAGTGGGGAAGACTGCCTGTTCTTCGGTGACGAAGCTGAGTGTGTAGTTGTAGATGGTGCTCAACAAAACGACTGCGGCCCGCACGGAAAAACCGGATGCGAGCATCTGAGCTCCTATCCTTTCGGTCGTCTTCAGGTGTTCCAGGTTGGTGAGTCTTGTTCCGCCTACCATGCGGGCACCGTCACGGTAGGCGAGCAGGGTCTTGCGTAGACCTTCGCCGAAGGTGGAGGCCCACACACTCCAGTCGGAAGATTTCCGGGCGGGAATCAGGCTTGCGGCGCCTTCGGTTAGGACCGTTGTTGCCATCTCGTCGAGCAACTCCTCTTTGCTCTTGAAGTGCCAGTAGATTGTCGCGGCCTGAACGTTGAGCTGGACAGCGAGGCGGCGGAGCGTCAATTGCTCCAGCCCATCCTGGTTCAGCAGTTTCAGCCCTGCGCGAGTCACCATGTCGCGGTTGATCTTCATGGATCAAAGATACAGGGTTTGACAGATCAATGTCTAACGTTGTTAGATTTATCTAACGGTGTTCGATTTTTAGAACCGTCCGGGCCCCGGCTATGGGCAAGAAGGAGAGATGTTATGAAGGCAGCAGTTGTCACGGCAGCGGGTGAGACACCCGTTTATGGCGATTTCGATACGCCCATTGCGAAGGCAGAGGAAGAACTGATTTCGGTACGAGCGTCGGCTCTAAGTCAGTTCACAAGATCGCGAGCTTCGGGCTCGCACTACAGCTCGGACGGCAACTTTCCCGCGGTCGCAGGGTCGGATGGCGTCGGAGTAACGCAGGATGGAAGGCGGGTCTATTTCGTCTTGCCTGAAGCTCCATTTGGGGCTCTCGCGGAGTTCTGTCCGGTCCACTCTGATCAGTGCGTGGACCTCCCAGACTCTCTGGATGAGATCACGGCCGCCGCTATTGCGAACCCTGGCATGTCGGCGTGGGCTGCGCTGGTGGAGCGCGCTCACCTGGTGGCTGGTGAGACGGTGCTGGTCAACGGCGCAACCGGAACCGCAGGGAGACTTGCCGTTCAACTGGCGAAGCACATGGGAGCGGGCAAGATTATCGCGACGGGCCGCAACGAGGAGGAACTGGAAGAGGTGAAGAGGCTTGGAGCAGATGTCGTCATTCCATTCACGCTGGGCATCTTGCACCCATCGGGAGCGAAGGATTACGAGAATGCTCTGAAGCAGGTCTTCGCCTCGGGTATTGACGTCGTGATTGATTATCTTTGGGGTGAGAGTGCGAAGACTGTCATCGTGGCGATTGCTAAGGCTGTGGATGATGGCACACCTGTCCGTTTCGTTCACGTTGGGGGAGCCAGCCGGGAGGAGAATATCGAACTGCCAGGAGCGGCACTTCGCTCATCGGCGATCATGCTGATGGGCAGTGGAGTGAAGAGTGTACGTATGTCCGTTTTGCTGCAGGCGATCAGGAGCGTCTTCGAAGCGGTTCAGCCGGCAGGCTTAAAGATAGCGACTACGGTAGTGCCGCTTTCTGAGGTAGAAGGAGTTTGGGACAAGGCCGCGGGCAAACCACGTGTGGTTTTTTCGATTGGGTAGTCCCTGCTGACGATTACCCACGTCTCAAAATCGAGACGTAGGGCACCCAGATGTTTGGTCGGATTAGAAGGCGAACTTTAGGGAGAACTGTGCTATGCGTGGGCCGTTGTAGGTTGAGGTGATGGTTCCGAAGGAGGTGCTGCTGGCGATGGGGTTGGAGGTGCTGGGGTTGGAGAGTTCGGTGTGGTTGAGTAGGTCGAAGTACTCGGCGCGGAATTGGAGGTTGGATTCGCGATAGATGGGGAAGGAGCGGATGACTGCTCCGTCCCAGTTGGTGTAGCCGGGGCCACGGAGGGATCCTTTGACGACGTTGCCGAAGCCGGTGCCGGGGCCGTTCTGGACGGGGACGGAGAAGGCGGCGTTGTTGAGCCAGTTGACGCAGGACTTGCCTGCCGGGCAGTCGCCCGCGCCTCCGTTCTGACGGGAGTAGGCGCCTTTGGTGAAGTCGCGTTGCGCGCGGTCCTGGGTGAGGCCGGTGAGGGAGTTGTCGGTTCCCATGTAGGCGGTGAGGGTGTCTCCGGAGTGGTGCTGGATGAGGCCGCTGGTGAGCCATCCGTTGACGACGGCCCGCAGGATGCGATTGCCCGTTGCCAACTTGGGGAGGGCGTAGACGTACGAGGCGGAGATGGCGTTGGGGTGGTCGATGTCGGAGAGGCCGCGGTCGAGCGCCTTGATGTCAGTCACCATTGCGGCTGCGGGGATGCCTACGGCGTTCGAGGGATAGAGGGGATAGACGTAGGATTCGCCGGCGTTGAGGTCTGCGGTGTTGGAGACGCGGGTGGCTTGCGGGAGATCGTCGAAGGACTTCGACCAGGTGTAGTTGAAGAGCAGCGAGAGGCCGTGGCCCATACGCTTGTCGAGAGTAGCCTGGAGGGAGTTGAACTGTGCACTGCCGGTCATGCTGGCGAGAATCATGTTGGAGTAGCTGGTGGCGCAGCCGGCGGCGGTTACGCAGGGGCCGACGACGGGGGCGGTGTTATAGACGCGGCGCTGGTTGGTGCTCAGACCGGAGCCGTTGTTGACGGCGTCATTGATCTCGAGGTTGACGAACTGATGGCGGGAGCCGGAGCCGACGTAGGCGAGACGCATCGCCAGGGTTGGGGCGATTTGCTGTTCGAGGGTGAGGTTGTAGTCGTAGGTGACGGGGATCTGGAAGTTGCCGGAGGGATTGTACTCGCCGAGCTGGAAGGCGTTGGGGAAGACGTGGTTGGAGGGGAAGGGTAGCGTGAAGGGGAAGGGATTGGCGTAGGGACCGACGGCGCATCCGGTGCAGTAGGGATTGCTGAAGGGGCCGCCGGGATTGGCTCCGGGTGAGGCGCCGACCATGCCGAGGTTGGTGAGCACGACGGAGGTGGTGTTGGGGACGAAGCTGGCCTGGCTGAGATTGAAGAAGCCGGGAAGGCGGTCCTGATAGAAGATGCCGAAGCCGCCGCGGATGACGGTTTTGCCGGTGCCGTAGATGTCGTAGGCGAAACCGACGCGTGGCATGAACTGGGTGTACTTGTTGGAGACGCCGTTGGGGGCCATGCCGGGATCGCCGGAGAGCATCATGCCAGCGGGCAGAGTGCTGAACTGCGAGGTGCTCTTGTTGGCGATATAGTTGGTGGGATTGAATGCGGTCTGGAAGGGAATCTTGTTGGTCCAGGGGGCGAAGGCTTCCCAGCGTACGCCGTAGTTCAGGGTGAGGCGGCGCGTGGCCTTCCAACTATCCTGCGCGTAGATTCCGGGGAAGTGGTTGCGGTCGTTGACCAGCTCGTAGTTGCCCTGGCTGAAGCTGGTCATGAAGCCCATCTGGTAGTTGGCCATTGCGTTGGGGTATTGATAGGTGGTGCCGGCGATGGTGTTTGAGGTGGTGCTGAAGCCGAATGCGCCGTAGGACTGGAATACGTTGGTGACGTCGAACTTGCTTAGCTCAAAGTGTCCGCCGAACGCGAAGTTGTGGTTGCCTTTGACCCAGTGGAGATCGTCGTTGAAGGTGTAGTTGTTGCGGTACCAGGATGCGAAGGCGGAGGAGGATGCGCCGAAGTATCCGGTGATGGTGGCGGCGAGATAGGGGCCGGTGTTGGGCTGCCAGATGTTGTTCACACCGAAGGCGGTGATATTGGGGCTGCCCGGAGGGCCGCCGCGGAGGGCGACTTCGCGCTGATAGTTGAGGATGAGGTTGTTGAGCAGGCTGTTCGAGAAGACGTGGGTCTCAGAGATCAGGGCGTTCTGATAACGGGTGTTGAAGTAGGAGGTGTAGCTGGCGAGGTTGGTGGGGTTGT
Source organism: uncultured Acidobacteriaceae bacterium (assembly GCA_963744125.1). GTDB lineage: Bacteria > Acidobacteriota > Terriglobia > Terriglobales > Acidobacteriaceae > Edaphobacter. The sequence continues at coordinate 1,577,607 of CAVUSG010000001.1, forward strand.
AGATGGGAGCCTGGATGAAATAGTTGTAGTAGTAGTGGGCGAAGAGGTGATCGTGAGAGCCGAAGTCGTGATCGACGCGGCCGAGGTACTCGTTATAGGTCTGAATGGTGGGCTTGAAGTAGTTGACGAGGCCACCGATCTTGCCGGCGGCTTCGACGCCGGAGAAGGTGGGGAAGACCTTCTCGTAGTTTACGGAGGCGGGATCGAAGGCACTGGTGGGGATGCGGTTGAGCGGATAGGCGACGTTGGTGAACGGATTGGTGATGCGCTGGGTTGCAGTGTTGCAGATGTTGTTGGTGTAGCCGGCGGTGCAGAGGTTGCCGAAGTCGGCGTAGGGCTGGCCGGCGAGGCCTTCTTCAGCGAGGGTGGGGACGGTGGTGGTGGAGGCGTTTGAGTTCTGGTGCTGCTCCGTGTGCTGATAGCCGAAGAAGAACTGCGTGCTGATGCCCTTGGAGAGGTGCGGGATGATGACGGGGCCGCCGATGACGCCGCCAAACTGATTGCGGTGGAGGTTATCGGCCACCGTGGCGAAGTATGGCTTGGCGTCGAAGTAGCCGTTGCGGAGGAATTCGAAGGCTGAGCCGTGGAACTTGCTGGTGCCTGATCTGGTGACGATGTTGACGACGGCTCCGGCGCTCTGGCCGTACTCGGCGTTGTAGTTGCTGGTCTGAACGCTGAACTCCTGCAGGGCGTCGGGGAAGGGGAATGGGCCGTTGACGTTGGTCATCTCATCGACGTTGTTGCCGCCGTCGAGGAGGTAGTTCGACTGGTTGGGGAGGGTTCCGTTGGTGCTGGTGACCACGGCAGCGGGAAAGGTTTTGCCATTGCCCTGGTTGACTCCGTTGCCTTCGTTGGTGGCGTCGACTACGCCTGCGACCAGGGTGATGAGCGAGGCGGCGTTGCGGCCGTTGAGGGGCAGATCGACGACGCGTTCCTGATCGATGACCTGCGACAAGGTGCCCGTGCTGGTGTTGACCTGCGGCACGCTGGACTCGACTTCGACGGTGGTGGTGGACGCCCCAATGCGCAGCTTGACGTTGACGGTGATGGACTCATCGGCCTGCAGCACGATGCCGCCCTGCGTGGATTGCTCAAACCCCTGCGCGGAGACCGAGACCGAATAGGTGGACGGAAGCAGTGAGGGGAAGACATAGGATCCGTCTTTGCCGGCGGTGACGACGGTTGCGCGGCCTGTCTGGGTCTGGACCGCGGTTATGGTCGCGGATGGGATGACGGCGCCGGTTGGGTCGGTCACGGTTCCGACGATGGATGCATAACCCTGTGCGTGAAGGCGAGTCGCGGCACAGGCGATGAACAATAAGAGAACCATCATCGCGTGCCGAACTGAAGGATTGCAGCCGTGAAAATATGTTCCTATTGGTTTCATGGTGATGCCACGATAGGCCACTGAATTGACGAATCGTCAATAGGCTCAGCGAAATTTGTGGCGGGAGGTGAAGGGCTTAGATGCGCGTGGAGAGAGACAGCCTCATTCTAAAAGGAAGGCCGGGATCGCTCCCGGCCGTTCGATTTTATGCTGGCGCAGTGTTGATTATGCGTTGGCGGTTTCGGTTGCGGCGGCTGCTGCTGCGCGGCTGCTTCCTTTTCGAGGCGTTCCTTTTCGGCTTTCTCTGCCTTGCGGGCTACGGCGGAGTTCTGGCCGAGCTCGGCGGCGAGGGTTTCGGTGGTGAAGGATTCGATGACGTCGCCTACGCGGATGTCCTTGTGACCGGCGAGATCGATACCGCACTCGACGCCCTGACGGACTTCGCTGACGTCGTCCTTGAAGCGTTTGAGTGAGGCGATCTTGCCGCGCCAGACTTCGGTGCCCTCGCGGAGCAGGCGAACCTGCTGTCGCGCTTGATGAGTGCCGTCGGTGACACGGCATCCGGCGATCTGGCCGACCTTGGTGATCTTGAAGACGTTGAGCACTTCGGCGCGGCCGGCGTAGTTCTCCTTGAAGACGGGTTCGAGGAGACCGTACATAGCCTTGGTGATCTCGTCCTGCAGCTCGTAGATGATGGAGTGGAGGCGTATCTCGACGTTCTCGCGGGCTGCGACCTCGGCGGAGTTGCGGTCGGGGCGGACGTTGAAGCCGATGACCACCGCGTTGGATGCGGAGGCGAGGAGGACGTCGGACTCGGTGATGGCGCCGACGCCGGAGTGGAGGACGCGTACGCGAACCTTCTCGGTGGACATGCGCTGCGAGCGAGTCGGCGAGGACTTCGACGGAGCCTTGCACGTCGCCCTTGAGGATGAGGTTGAGGTCCTTCATGCCGGCCTGCTTGATCTGCTCGGCGAGGCCTTCGAGCGAGACGCGGGAGCTCTTGGCGAGTTGGGCTTCGCGCTCCTTCATCTTGCGGTACTGGGCGATGCCCTTGGCCTTGTCGCGGTCGGCCATGACGAGGAAGGTGTCTCCTGCGTCGGGCATTCCTTCGAGGCCGAGGATCTCGACCGGGGTGGATGGGCCGGCTTCGGTGATGGCGCGGCCGCGGTCGTCGAACATGGCGCGGATCTTGCCGAAGGTGTTGCCGACGATGTAGCTGTCGCCGAGGCGGAGGGTTCCGTTCTGGACGAGGATGCTGGCGACGGCTCCGCGGCCGCGATCGAGCTTGGCTTCGATGACGGTGCCGACGGCGGGACGGTCGGGCTGGGCCTTGGGCGAGGCGATGTCGGCGACGAGGCAGATCATCTCTTCGAGCAGGTCGAGGCCGATGCGCTTCTTGGCGGAGACTTCGACGAACTCGGTGTCGCCGCCCTGGTTGGAGGGCTGCAGGCCGCGGGTGGCGAGCTGCTGGATGACCTTGGTGGGGTTGGCGTCGGGCTTGTCGATCTTGTTGACGGCCACGATGATGGGCACCTTGGCGGCGCGGGCGTGATCGATGGCTTCGAGGGTCTGGGGCATGACGCCGTCGTCGGCTGCGACTACGACTACGACGATGTCGGTGACCTTGGCTCCGCGGGCACGCATGCGGGTGAAGGCCTCGTGACCGGGGGTGTCGAGGAAGACGATCTCGCGGCCGAAGGCGGGTGAGTCGGGCTTGGTGATCTTGACCTTGTAGGCGCCGATGTGCTGGGTGATGCCGCCTGCTTCGCCGGCTGCTACGTCGGTGGATGCGGATGGCGTCGAGCAGCGAGGTCTTGCCGTGGTCGACGTGACCCATGACGGTGACGACGGGAGAGCGGACGATCTCGACCATGCCAGTGGTGTCTTCGAGGAAGCCTTCGATGGCCTCGTTCTCGAGCTGCTCTTCGACGGAGATGACCTGGGCGTCGGCTCCGAACTGGCGGGCTACTTCTTTGACGAGTTCGCCTTCGAGCGACTGGTTGACGGTGACGAAGACGCCCTTCATCAGGAGGGTGGCGATGAGGTCCTTGCCGCGGACTTCGAGCTTTTCGGCGAGGTCTTTTACGCTGATGCCTTCGGTGACGGTGATGGTCTTGGTGATGGGCAGAGGCTCACGCGAGAGCTGCGGGCCGCCGTAACGCGGTGGCGGCTGGAAGCCCTTCATCGGGCCTTCCTTGGTCTTCTCGTAGCGCTGTCCGCCGCGGCGTGAGGCTGGGCGTGCTGCGGGGCGCATGCCGGGCTTCTCGCCCGGGCCGGGCATTACACCGGGGGCGCCGCCGGCGCCGCCGGGTCCGCCGGGACGTGCGCCGAAGCCTGGGCGTGCACCGAATCCGGGACGTGCTCCGCCGGGGGTGAAGCCGGGGCGTCCGGGTGCTCCGCCTGGACCACCGGGGCCGCTGGGGCCGCCGGGGAAGGTGCGGGTGGGGTGCATGGGGCGGCGTGCGCCTGGGGCGGTTGAGCTCTGTGGGCGTGAGCCGGGGCCGCCGGGTGATCCGGGGCGCGGGCGCTCGAAGATGGGACGGCTGCGCGCTGGGGCGCCGGGGGCGGGGGCGGCGCGGTGTAGATGGGGCGCGGGCCGGTCTGCGGCATGATGGTGCGGCGCGCGGGCGGTGCTGGTGGTGCTGCGGCGGCGGCTACCTCGGGGATGACGTTTTCGGCGGGCTCTGCGGGGCCTCGGCGGCTGCCGGGGCGCCGGTGCGACTTCAACGGGCGCGGGCGGCGCCACGGGCGGGCTGCCGGTGCTGGCGCGGCGGCTGCGGTGGCCTCGGGTTTCGCGACGACGACGGTGTGGTGGCGGGACGCGGTGGCGCTGCGACGGGTCTTGCGACGACCGGGGTCGTGCCTGCGGCGGTGACTGGAGGCCGCGCGATTACCGGGCCGGCTGGAGGACGGCTGGCGATGGCGGGGGCCGGGCTGGGGTGACGATGTTCGCTCCCTGCCGGGGCAGCGGGACGATGCGGCGCGGCGCGGGGGCTTCCGGGGCCGTGATGGGCCGGTGCGGAGGCTGCGGCGATCGGGCTTTGCGGGGCCGGCTGTCGGCAGTGGTGGAGCTGAGGGTGCGGGACAGCCGACGGAGCTGCGACGACGGCCTGCGGCCGTGGCGGCGGGGTGGCGCGCGCGGTGGCTTCGGCCTGTTTGCGCTCGAGGATGGCCTTGAGCGCGTCGCCGGGCTTGGAGACGTTTTTGAGATCGAAGCGCGGTTTGGCTTCGACGCTTGGCTTGGCGGCGCTGGAGGCGCGGCCGCCGCCACTGAAGTAGGCGCGGACCTTCTCGGCCTGGTCTTCCTCGATGGAACTGGAGTGGGTCTTTCCTGTGATGCCGATTGCTTCGAGCGCGTCGAGGATCGGCCTGCTCTTTACTTCCAGTTCCCGCGCCAAATCATTGATTCGAACTTTGCTCATCCGTCCCTTTTCAGTGCTCCTGCGCCGTTAGCTGCTCATATCAGCCTCATGTATGCAGGAATCTCTATTGTAAGTCTTGTCCTGTAATCTGTCCGGAATTGCAGCCATCGCATCTCCGGTGTTTCTGGTGTTCATGGCCTGTCGGGCTAGCCACGATCGTTTCCGTCCGTATCTGGCCCTTCGTTCGCGGTCTCCTGGCTCTGCTCGACCAGTTGGTCGACTGCGTCGTTATCAGTTCGATCTGCTCTTCCCGGGCATCGTTATCGCTGAATGCGTCGCTGTCTGAGCCGGCCTCTTCTGCTGCTTCGATGTCCTCGGTGGAGATGTTGCTTACTTCTTGTGCTGTGCCTATCCCGACCTGGCTGGCGAGGATCTCTTCAGGGGTGATTTCCATTCCATGTCTCCACTGAGCTTTGTTTCGGATGCAGTTTCAGATGCAACTTCGAGCTGCGATTGGTGCAGGACGCTCTTCGCCTTCTTCGTACTGGCCGAAGTAGTGGCGTACGGCGACGGAGATCTTCTCGACGGTCTTCTCGCCGATGCCTGGTACCTCTTCGAGCTGTTCGGGGGTCATGTCGGCGAGCTCTTCGACGGTGGTGATGCCGGCGGTGATGAGCTTTTCGAGGACGGCTTCGCCGAGCTCGGTGACCTGCTCGATCGGCGTGGTCGGTCCGCCGCCCATGGCCTGCATCTGCTGCTCGACCTCCTGGCGCTTCTCTTCCTCGCTCTTGATGTCGATCTTCCACTGCAGGAGCTTGGCGGCGAGGCGGACGTTCTGGCCCTTCTTGCCGATGGCGAGCGAGAGCTGGGTGTCGTCGACGATGACTTCGATCTGCTTCTCGGCGAGGTCGGTGATGGAGACGCGGCTGACTTTGGCGGGTTGCAATGCTTTTTCGGCGAAGGTGGTGATCTCTTCGGAGAACTCGATGATGTCGATCTTCTCGCCGCGCAGCTCGCGGATGATGGACTGCACACGCATGCCCTTCATGCCGACGCATGCGCCGACGGGGTCGACGTCCTTGTCGCGGGACATGACGGCGATCTTGGTGCGCTCGCCGGCCTCGCGTGCGATGGCGCGGATGGTGACGGTGCCGTCGTAGATCTCGGGGACTTCGGACTGGAAGAGGTTCTGGACCAGGCCGGGTGCGGCGCGGGAGACGATGACCTGCGGGCCCTTGGCGGCGCGGTCTACGCGGAGCAGGACAACGCGGACGCGCTCGCCTACGGCGAACTGCTCGAGGCGGGACTGCTCGCGCTTGGGCATGCGGGCTTCGGCTTTGCCGAGGTCGAAGATGACGTCCATGGGCTCGAGGCGCTTGACGGTGGCGTTGAGGACTTCGCCGGCGCGGTGGTTGTACTCGTTGAATACGGTGTCGCGCTCGGCTTCGCGGACCTTCTGGAAGATGACCTGCTTGGCCATCTGGGCGGCGATGCGGCCGAGCGGGGATGTGTCCTTGTAGAAGCGCAGCTCTCCGCCGACTTCGACCTCTGGGGCGAGTTCGCGGGCTGCTTCGAGGGTCATCTGGTTGATCTCGTCTTCGACCTGCTCGGGCGTTTCGACGACGGTCTTGAAGACGTAGGCGCGGATCTCGCCGGTGTCGCGGTCCATCTCGGCGCGCATGTTCTCCTGGGTCTTGTAGTATTTGCGCGTAGCGAGGGCTATGGCGTCCTCAACGGCGCCCACTACGATCTCCGGCTCGATACCCTTATCGCGGCTCAACGTCTCAATCGACTGATACAGAACACTTGCCATTGCTTTTTCTCACTTCCTGCGAATGTTTCGACTATTTAATTTTGGGTTGCTGCTTAAATCTCGGCTACCAGATGCGCTTTCTCGACGTTCAGCAAAGCAATCTCGACGGTCTGATGCGGTGACGGCCTTCTTTGCCTTGCCCTTCTGCTTTACTGCCGACAGATCGAGCGTCAATATGCCGTCGGTGAATGAGTCAAGCGGCCTTGCCAATGCCGGTTGTTGCTGACCGGCGTAAAGGTTTGTAGCTTTACGATGCTGCCGGTGAAGCGTTGGTAGTCCTCGGCCTTGCTTAGCTTCCGTTCGAGACCCGGGAGACGAGACCTCCAGCGTGTACTCGGCGCCGGGGATCAGGTCTTCCACGTCCAAAACAGTTCCAAAATCCTGCGCAAACTTCGCGCAATCTTCGTGCGTGACGCCGGAGAGCAATTCGGCCGGAACGCCCTTGGGGAGATCTTCTGCCGTGCCAGATTCGGCGAGGGCAGCTAGTTTGGCCCGCTCGGCTGCGTTCTTCTCGATATAGATGCGCAGCGTGCGAAATTTGACTCCGCCCTGAAACTCAAGATCGACTACATCGAGAGAGTGAGAGATCGCGACGCGCTCAGCGGTGCTGCGAATTGCATCGAGTTGAACTGCCATAGCCGAATCCCTGCTGATACGTGCACTAACCATCTTTGCCAGTCCTATAACCACAAACAGACCACAAAAATAAGTGAATGAAACTATCCAAAAACAGCTAATTTTTAGAGCAAATAAAAAGTGGGCTCTCGCCCACTCATCTCCTCCGTCAACCAGCCGGTGCGCTCACGGCTCTTACCGATACGACGGAACAAAATCGCCTGCAACCTCTATCTTACAACGAATCCCCCATTTCAGAAAGCCAGTTTGCCGTCAGGAGCAAGCTCGCGGCTGAGCCAGCAGGTTTTTTCACGAAAAATACGAAGGCCGCAGCTGAGTCTCCGGCGGTTGCGGCCTCTGCATCCAGAAAGGGTGATGGTTTACGAGGCCAGCTTCATCAATTCCTGCTCGGCGCGTAGCCAGTCCTGCTCGGCTGCGCCGTCCTGCCAGCCGCGCTCGGCCCAGTACTTCTCGGCCAGCAGGGCGATCTCATGGTGGGTTGGGACTGCGATCGGCGGGGCTGCTGCGACTTTCGCCTTGGCGGCGGTCTTCCGGGGCTTGGCGGGTGCTTTCGCCGTTTTGGCTTCTCTAGTGCTCATGTATGAACTCCTTAGTGGGGATTCGCCGCCATGGGGGGATTCGCGGACGTTCGGGCATCCTCTCTAGGATAAGGGATTAGGTGGCTATTGACTACCCCGGCAGTAACCAATTGGTAATCGGACCCATCCTGCTGATTTGTACAAAGGCCAGAATTTCGCTGAAAAAAGGCGGATTGCATCCTAAAATCAACTGATGAAGCAATTGACAATTCGACTGAACCTGATTCTGGGCGCCTGCAATACTTCTCCTGGTCCACGCTGCCTCTGCTCAAGCCGTCCCGACCGCCGCCCAGACGCTTCAACTTTCAGCATTTGGGGGGCTTTCCGGGGGTGTTCACCGGCCTTGAGGGCGGCCATAACCTCAGTCTCACTGCTGGGCTCGATCTCGCTTTCCTGTCGTCTCCACGGCTTCCATCCTGCTGCGGAGGTTCGGGGCACTTATCCTCTTGATTCCGGGCACAATCAACAGTCAGAAGAATTTTTTGGCCGGCTTAAGGGTGGACCGGCAGTATGGCCATCTCCGGCCTTATATTGACTTTTTAGCTGGCCGGGGCGAGATCGACTACCTGAATGGCGGCATAACAATTGGTTCGCTGACTTACCTCTCGAGCTCTACCGCCCGGTCTACTCTCCCGGTGCGGGAGTGGACTTTGAGCTGAGCCACCATCTGGCCTTCAAGGCTGACTATCAGTACCAGCGCTGGAGTACTCCGGTGACCCTCTCGGGGACCATCAATCCCAGCGTCATTACGTTGGGAGCTGTCTACCGCTTTGACTTCAACCACTCCTATAAACGAAGCCGCTAACCGTCTTCCGCCGTCGAAACGGCTTCGCTGAAGTACCTCCTCCTCTTTCGTTGGAGGCATAGGACTTTGGACTAGTAAAACTGCCATATTTTTGACCTAGTAAAACCGCCAGACTCCATTGATAAAGCGTAACTTCCGCTGGACTGGGCGTCGAGGAGCGACTATCGTTGATCCCGTATCGTACCCAATCCATCTTATGGAGCGAATTAAGTGACAAATCGAATTCTCAAATTTGTTGTTGCCTCCTCTTTATGCTGCGCTCTCGTTCCGTCTGTCTTTCGCGCAGAACCCACCGGCTACCTGGTCAGGGGACGACACCACACGCGTCGTCAATGAAGTCCAGAAGAGATTGGGTCGGCTCACCACCTATTCGGTCTTCGACGATATCAATTTCACTATCAAGGGAAAGACTATTGTCCTTAACGGTTCCGCCTCGCGCCCTATCGTCAAGTCCGATGCGGGTAATGCGCTGAAGGGAATACCAGGCGTTGACTCGGTCGACAACCAGATGGAGGTGCTGCCGTTGTCGTCCCTGGACGACCGTATCCGCGCGGGCGTTTACAACGCCATCTATACTTCGCCGCCGCTGAGCAAGTACAACGCTAATGCCGGTCGCGTCGGGGGTCGCAATTCCAGTGTGGCGCGCATGGCTGGTGGTATTACGAACGATCCGCCTCTTGGTTTCCACGCCATTCACATCATCGTGAAGAATGGCAACGTCATTCTGAAGGGCGCAGTGCTCAATTCGGGCGATTCGAGCATTGCCGAGATCAAAGCGAACGGGGTTTCAGGGGTCTTCAGCGTGACGAACCAGATTGGAATTGAGAGCTGGCTCGGGCAAGTGAGCCGACCTATAGGTTGAAGAGCTCTTTCAGCCTCTTGGTCTGGGAACGGCTTACCGGAATCTCAGTCTTCTTCGGGTCGTTCATGCGAAGTTGATAGCTGGATTTGAACCACGGCACAACCTCGCGGATGTGCTGAATGTTGACCACATACGATCGGTGTGCGCGCCAGAATGCTTCGGGATCGAGCTGGTCTAACAGTTCTTCGAGGGTTCGGCAGTTCGAGTGGCCTTCGATCGAGTGGTGTGACTACGCTGATCGCGCCTCCTTCGATGGAGGCGAAGCAGATCTCTCTCTGATCGACGAGGAGAAGGCGGTTCTGGGCGCGGACTACGATCTTGCCGGAGTTGGGCTTCGGGGCTGGCGAGTCTGTTCGCCGATCAGCTTGAGCAGAGCGTCGAGCTTGGCGTCGCTGGCTGACTCGACTGGCGATGTCATTCGCGCGTGGGCCTTTTCGATGGTCTGGAGGACGCGTTTGCGGTCGAATGGCTTGAGAAGATAGTCGACTGCGTTGACCTCGAAGGCGCGGACTGCGTACTGGTCGAAGGCGGTGGCGAAGACGACCTGAGGTAAAGGCATCTTGCGATCGAGGAGTTTTTTGAGGACTGCGAATCCGTCGAGGCCGGGCATCTGGACGTCGAGGAAGACGACGTCGGGGCGGTGGGTGCGGATGAGGTCTACGGCTTCGATTCCGTTGGTGCCTTGGGCGAGAACTTCTACTCCGCCTGCTCGCTCGAGGAGATACTGAAGCTCCTGACGTGCGAGGGCTTCATCATCGATGATGAGTGCGGTCAACGGCATGGGTGCTGCTAGTCACTATACGCGCGGAGTCTGGCGGGAGCCCCATCCTCGGCCAGATCGTGTCCGCATTGAGTGCAGTAGACGTCGGTGATCTGTACGCCGCGGAAGCACTGTCCGCAGACGGGTGCGACCTGGAACTGGCACTGCGGGCAGAAGTGGACGCTGGCGGTGAGTTCGGTGGTGCAGTTCGGGCAGCGCGTCATGATCGGCTGACGCAGCAGGAAGTAGACAACTGCTCCGAGACCGGCGGGCATGACCACGGCGATGAGCATCCATAGCGCGGCGGGCATGTTGCGGCGCTTGACGTCGCGGCTGACGTAGCCGACGAGCAGGACATAGCTGGCGAGAGCTGTTCCGGTGGTGTAGGTGAAGATGATGTGCATGGGCAGCGAGCCGGGGCGGCGATGCGGCGGAGGCGCGCTGTTGAAGACGTATACGACTGCCAGGAAAACCAGGGTCGCGAGGATGACCGACCAGAGCGGGATCATCTTCAGGCTGTCGCCTTCACCCAGATCGCGGGTGGTTCGCAGTGTCAGAGGTTCGCTGGTTCCAGATCATTGGCATTAGCGTGCCTCATCGTCTGCGTTATTGCGAGAGCGGCGAACCCAGACGGTAGTCAGAACGGCAACAGAGACAGGGACAAACCAGAGCAGGATCACTAGGAAGTGGTTGTTGTCCGTGGTGGCGAAGCGTGGCGACGTCGGCCTCGAACGACTTCGGCGGCTTCGGCGGCCTGATACTGGTAGAGTCCGGTCCAGACGGCCAGGACGCTGAGAATGAGCAGCACGGAAGCAGATGATGAGCGGAACCATGAGGCTGCGTTCGCGGCTGCGCCTCTGCTGCATGACTTTGGCGCGCTCGCGGACGACGCGGTGGGTGCGGTTGACGACTCCGGCGTGCGCTACTGCGGGGACGCCGCGGAGTGTATTTCGTGCGAAGTCAGTCGAGTCGTTCTGCTGGAACTGTGGATCGAAAGCGGAGTTCATCCGGCAGCCTCCACCGGATTGCGCGAGTTGTGCAGGCGTTCGATCTCGGGCTTGAGCGCGGCGAGTCCGCGATAGAGCCGGGATTTCACGGTGGACAATGGAGCTCGCGTCATACCCGCGATCTCTTCCAGAGAGAGCTCTTCGTAGAAGCGAAGAACGAGGACTTCTCTGTAGTTTGGTTCAAGCTTGAGGAGAACTTCTGATACCTCGGCGGAGTCTTCGCGGGAGCGGAACTGCTCGAGCGGCGAAGGGCCGGTCATTGCGATCTCGAAGGGACGGTCGTCGTCGCGTCCTTCGCTCATCTCGTCGAGCGATGCCATGGTGCGCTTGCGGGAGAGATCGATGACGAGGTTGCGGGCGATGGTGAAGAGCCAGGTGTCGAAGCGGGCTTTGCCGTTGTACTGGGTTCCGCGAAGGAGGACGCGCATCCAGGTCTCCTGGAAGAGGTCTTCCGCGACTTCGCGTTTGCCGGTGAGGAAGAGCAGGTAGCGCAGAGGCGATGCTGATAGAGCTCGATGAGGTGATCGAGGAGTTCTGGATCCTGACGTTTCAGGCCACGCGCGATCTCCGCGCTCTCGCTCTGAGTCTGTGCTGCGACATCCGCTATCGACATAGTCTTCGTCACACTATCTGAGACGGGAGAAGTGTCAGAAAAGACGCGGTTGGCGTTGCGGTTGATCTTGATTTGTGGAAATTTCATAGTTCGCTCTGCGTTGCGGCAATTTTCCCGAAGCTGATTTTATTTTATGGCCTGTTGTCGCTTGTGGTTGGAAAAAGTTCGCGTTGTTGAGTTGCTCTCCTTTCTGGGCGTTTGGCTACCCCTCCCCCCTGGGGGGTTGGTGGATAAAAGTCCAATGGTTGCAATAGATAGCGAAATTGGCCTCGCTAAATATGTGCAACCATGGGACTTGCGGCTAAATTCGTGCCAGTAAAAGACTTACTGGCGGTGTTTGTTTCAGGAACGAAAAAGCCCCGGCGGTTGCCGGGACTTTCTCTGATCTCTAGTTTAATTGTACAGGATTGACCATAACTAAAAATCACTTTTCCAGAACTTTTATCTTGTTGATGGGGTTTGGGTTATGGTTTTTTTGGTGGGTTAGGGGGCTTGACACGCAATTTTGCTGAGTGAATGCGTGAAAAATAGTTTTGGGGTGGCGGATTGGGGCGTAAACATTGGGGATTTGTGAGTCGAGCTAAAAGCAAGACGGACGCGGAGGGCGCAGCGGTGCGCGGAGGGCGCGGAGAAAGGCAAAGGCGTCTGGGGTGAGCTTGTACGTCCCACCCTTCGCCAAATGCTGCGAAGGATGGGGCACCCGAAGGTTTATGGCTGGATGAGGAGAACAGGGAACGGCACGCAGGAGAGATTTGGGTTACCGGTTAAGTTAGAGTGGAATCTGGAGGATGTTGGGAATGAGTGCTTCGAATGGGTCTGAGTCGTGGTTGGATCGGTGGTGGGGGTTGTTGTTGATTACCTTTGGGTTGATCTTTGTCTCGATACTGGTGTCGTTTCATCCGACCACGTAGAGAAGAGATTCGTCCGGCTTGCGAGGAATCTCTTCTTTACGTGGTCGTTACTCTTCGTGGTCGAGTTTAGAGCCGTCGGGGCCGACCTGAAGCTCGCCTCTCTTTGTGCCTTTGAGGGTTGCGGCTTCGTAGGCGACGAGCTTTCCTTGTTTGGTTATGGTTTCGACCTTGGTGATCTTTGCTCCTGCAGCGTTTTTGGTTAGCGCTGCCTGGACCGCGCTGGGCGCCGAGTTGAAGGCGATCTGCTCTTCGACTGCGTTGATGGTGCCATCGGCCGCGATCTCGAGGTCTTTGGTGTGGCCGTTGACGATCATCTCGGCTTCGTACATTGGCTTGCCGTTCTCTGTTTCGGCGTTGTAGCCCTTGATGGTTGCTCCCTGAGAGTTGGCTTGTACTGTCTTCTGGACGGGCGCGGGTAGGGCGCTCTGTGTGATCTTTTTCTCTTGTGCCGTGGCGGTGAGTGAGACAGCAATGATAGTGATTGCGGTGGCGCATGCTTTGCGGTTCATTTTGATGTCCTCCGGTTTGGCTGGTGTGACGGGAGGAGGGTTACATGGGGTGGCTTAAGGGGGTGTGAAGCTGGGTGTGATTTTTTGTGGGTTAGTGCAAATGCAAGAACAAGCAACAGCAACGGCGAAATACGGGGGTCTCTCCACTGCGGCGGCAAGTGCGCCGCCTTCGGTCGAGATGACGGCGTCTGGGGTATTGAGGAGAACGGCAACAGCAACAGCACAGCAAAAGCAAAAGCAAAAGCAGGTCCTCCGCCTTCGGCGAAGGATGACAATTCTTTGGGTGAGTTGTATGAGGCGGTAAACTGGAGGGATGGAAGTTCTTTATGGCCTTCATCCTGTGGAGGAGGCGATTCGGTCGGGAGCGCGGCGGCTGGATCATGTGAGTGTGGCGCGGGAGCGGCGCGATGAGCGGCTGGAGAGTCTGATTCAGCTTTGCCGGAGTGCCGGTGTGCGGGTGGCGTTGGAGCCGCGGGAGCAACTGACTCGGCTGGCGAAGACGGATGCGCATCAGGGTGTGCTGGCGATGGTGAAGGAGCGGGAGTTCCTTACGATTGAGGACTTGTTGCGGCCGAAGACGGATGGTGAGCATCGTTTTTTTCTGGCGCTGGATGGGGTGGAGGATCCGCATAACTTTGGGGCGCTGCTGCGCACGGCGGATGGGGCTGGGGTGGATGGTGTGATTGTGCCGGAGCGGCGGTCGGCTCCTGTGACGGGGACGGTGGCGAAGACTTCGGCGGGTGCTTCGGAGCATGTGCGGATTGCGCGGGTGACGAATATGGTGCGGTCGCTGGAGCAGTTGAAGCAGAAGAATGTGTGGGTGCTGGGGCTGGATGAGCGTGGCGCGCCGGACTATATGGATTTTGATTTCAAGACGGATTGTGTGCTGGTGCTGGGGCGTGAAGGTGCTGGGTTGCATGACCTGGTGAAGAAGACTTGTGACCATTTGTTGCGGATTCCTATGGCGGGGATGGTGTCTTCGTTGAATGTGAGTGTGGCGGGGGCGGTGGTGATGTATGAGGCGATGCGTCAGCGGCGTGCTCCGCTGGTGGCTGCAGAGAAGCCTAAGAAGAAGTTGAAGGGACTGGGATCTTGAGAAGCGGTTTTAAGGGCGGTTGTTGGTTGTTGGTTGCTGGTTGCTGGTTGGTTTCGGCTGGCGTTGGGTTTGGTGCGGTGGTTGGGGAGAGCGGTCGTACTTTGCACGATGTCCACATCTCAGAATCGATGTATGGGGCACCCGAGTTTGTGCAGACCGCGCAGAATGTAACTCCGGCGGGCACAGATGCTCAGAAGAAGGTAACTGGTACTGATACAAATACTCCACAGAGTGTAACTCCTGCTGGCACAAATGCCGCTCAGGAGCCACAGGCTCCGCATGGGACGGTTTTGTTTGAGAAGAGTGTTCCGCCAGTGGAGGATACGAAGCCTGAGGATGAGGGTCCTAAGCTGCAGGAGCGGAAGCCTGCTGAGAGTGGGGCTTCTTCTTCTTCTTCTTCTGCCGCTGCGAATTCGGATGTGAAGGTGGAGGTCAGCGATGCAGAGCGGTCGGCGCTGAGGTTTGTTGCTTATGATCTGGATGTTCACCTGGTACCGGCGCGCTCGGAGATGGTGATGCGGGCGAAGTTTTCGGTGCGGAATGATGGGGCGGAGCCGCTGAAGCGGGTGGTGGTGCAGGTTTCGTCGGCTTTGACGTGGGAGAGTTTTGCGCTGGATGGTGGGGAGAAGCTGACGTTTGTGCAGCATCTGCTGGATACGGATGCGGACCATACGGGGCAGGCTCGGGAGGCGGTAATTACGCTGCCGCAGCCGCTGGCTCCGGGGGCGACGGTTTCGTTGGTGGCGTTTTATTCGGGGGAGATTAAGTTGTCGAGCGGAAGGCTGGAGCGGATTGGGGCTCCGGTGACGCAGGCAACGACTGCGGACTGGGATGTGATTTCGGCGGAAGGGACGTGGCTGCGCGGGTTTGGGAATGTGCTGTGGTATCCGGTGGCTTCGCCGGCGGTTTTTCTGGGCGATGGGGCGAAGCTGTTTCAGGCGGTGGGGCAGACGAAGCTGAGGCAGAGTGAGGCGACGATTCGTCTGCGGCTGACGGTGGAGTATGTGGGGGAGACGCCGAAGCTGGCGTATTTTTGCGGGCGGATGGAGCCGTTGATTGCGGTGAGCGAGAATGCGGATGTTGCGGCGGCGAGCGCTCCGGGGATTGCTTCGGTAGAGTTTCCGGCGCGGGCGCTGGGGTTTCGTGTGCCGAGTCTGTTTGTTACGAATGATGCGCTGAAGATGGCGGATGGGGTGGGGTCGATCGCGGTAGTGACGGAGCAGGACGATGCGCTGGCTCGTTATGGGTCGACGGCGGGGCAGATACAGCCGCTGATGACGGAGTGGATTGGAGAGAGCCCGCTGGGGCCGCTGAATATTCTGGACCATCCGGGGCAGCCGTTTGAGGATGGGGCGCTGCTGGTGATGCCGATGGCGGCGACGGATACGGCGGCGATATCGACGGCGTTGGTGCACTCGCTGACGCATGCGTGGTTCAACTCGTCGCATGTGTGGTTGAACGAGGGGGTGGCGCAGTTTATGTCGTACCTGTGGGTGGAGCGGACGCAGGGGCGTGATGCTGCGCTGGCGCAGATGCAGGATGCGGCGGTGGCGCTGGCTTTGGCGGAGCCGGCTGAGGGAAAGGCCAGTGGGCAGAGCTTGATTGGGGCTAGTGACGAGGTTTACTACCGGACGAAGGCTGCGGCGGTGTTGTGGATGCTGCGGTCGATTGCGGGTGAGGACGCTTTGAAGCAAGCGCTGCATACGTACGTGCGTGAAGGGAAGAAGGACGGTGATGGGAAGGAGTTTCAGCGGATGCTGGAGCAGACTTCGCACAAGGATCTGGGGTGGTTCTTTGAGGATTGGGTGTATCGGGATCGGGGGCTGCCGGATCTGTCGATTGCGAATGTGAGTCCGCGGGAGTTGACGGCTAAGGATGGTCGAGGTGGCTGGCTGGTTGCTGTGGAAGTGCATAATGCGGGCGATGCAGCGGTGGAGGTTCCGGTGACGGTGCGGTCGGGGACGCTGACGGCTACGGAGCGGATACGGGTGCTGGGCGGGGCTAGTACTTCAACACGGATCTTGTTTGAGGGCGAGCCTACGGAGGTGGTTTTGAATGATGGAAGTGTGCCGGAGGTGGGACAGAGTCTGCATGTGGTGAAGTTGAAGGCGGCGAAGTAAAGTTGATGGTTGCTGGTTGTTAGTTGCTGGTTGGGTGGGTCCCTGCAAACGGGAACGGGGATGAATGCGGGATAAGAGCGGGATGGGCTCTGTTCGGTTGTAGGCACTGAGGGTGCTGCTTACGAGAAGAGAACATACCCCAGGGGCTAAAGCCCAATTCTTTCGTGAGCCTATGAGACCCAAGGCTGAAGCCTTGGGGTACCCTAGAAGCAAGGCAATGCGACTAGTGCGACTTGCGTGGGTGGGTTTGGGTGGGGTGGGTGGTGTTGTCTTGCCAGGATTGGGGGGTGCCCCAGGGGCGGGTGGCGGTGAGGTCGATGTGGATGGGGGTGTCGGTGGGGGTGGTGGGGAGGATGTCTTCGAGGCCGTCTCCGAACTGGGGGATGGCGTGGCCGAGGGCGATGAGTTGTGACAGGAGGGCGCTGCCGGTGAGGTGGAGGGTGTAGCCGTTGGCGTCGATGTGGCCGTCGAGGGTTGCGGGGTCTTTGCCTCCGAGGGGGAGGGTGGTGGGGTCGAGTTGGAGGCCGACTGCGGGCTGGGTTGCGGGCGGGCGGCGGTGGCTGCGCGTGGGCTCGGGGGTTTGCGGGGTGGCGGTGTGGATGGCGATGGGGCCGAGGGTGGTTGGGGCGAGGCCGGAGGATGGGCTTTGAATGGTGAGGACGGGGATCTGGAAGGCGGCGGTGGTTTGGGTGTCCCACTGGGAGCGGATGTGGGTGAGGCCGGAGGGGAATTCGGCGCTGCCGGAGAGGGTTCCGGTGGCGGTGAGGTCGGGGGGGATTCGGGAGCTGGCGGTGCGGAGCCAGTCGAGGGTGGTGGGGATGGGTAGTGCGGGGGTGCCTATTTGGGCGGTGGCGGTCGAGAGGTCGCGGACGTCAGGGATGGTGGCGATGAGGGCTATGGGTTGAGTGCTGCCGGTGGGCGGCCAGGTGCACTGGAGGTTGGTGAAGGAGTGGAAGGTGTTGGTGGCGGTGGCCTCGCACTGGAGGTCGACGCTGGGGCGGCGCTCGGGGACGTAGTCGGCGCGGCGGAGGGCGGAGAGAGAGAGATGGCTGGTGATGGTGCTGGCGCCGAGGGTGCCCTGGGTGTGAGCGGTGAGGTCGAGGTCGCCGCGGAGGCCGGTGTCGTGGCCGATGAGGAGCGGCTGGCTTCGCCGAGGGGGACGTTGCGCCACTGGGCGTTGAGGTTGATGGGGACGTCGGCGAGAGCGGGGGCGCGGCTGAGGGTTCCTTCGAGGAGGACGGTGCCGGCGTCGGCGACGATGGTGTCGGTGCGGGCGGGGCGGGCTTCGAGGCGGAGATGCCACTGGTGCGGGTCGGGGAGCCAGAGGGCGAATTCGGCGTCGGTGAGGGAGAAGGGGGTTTTTTCGGAGTCGAGCTTTAGGTTGAGGCGGGCGCCGGTGGCCTCTATGTAGGGGAAGCGGGGGGCGGGGCCGGCGGTCTTCTGGGCGGTGGGGGCGGCCTGGATGTGGGAGGCCTGGATGAGGATGGACTCGAGGTTCCAGTTGCCGTTGGCGAGGTGGACGAGGTTGACGCTGGGCTCGGTGAGGGAGATGGAGGAGAACTCGACCTGGTGGCGCCAGAGGGAGGCTACGCGGAGGGTGGCGTGGACTTGCATGGCGCGGATGATGGGCTCGCTGCCGAAGGCGGGGTCTTCGCTGACGACGAGGTTGGTGAGGGTGAAGCCGGGGAAGGGAAGGAGGGTGAGGGAGACGTCGTCGAAATGGACGGGGCGGCCGAGGCTCTGGCTGATGCTGGCGGCGATGCGGCGCTGGAAGCGGTTGACGCTGATGAGGGGCGGGATGAGGGCGAGGAGGAAGAGCGCGAGCAGGATGTAATAGACGGCCACGAAGCGACGGAACAGCGAGCGGCGTTTTTGAGGGCGCGGCTGGGCGTTGGCTGCTCGGGCGTCGTGTCTGTTTCCTGCATGAAAAGATGCTAGCGCGTCTGGGCCTATTGTAAGGGCGGCCTATTTGATGAGATGCAGGGTGCGGTTCCAGCGGGTCTCGGTGAAGAAGTGGAGGAGGATGTGTCCCATGAAGCCGATGCGGTCGCCGATGGATTGCTTGTTGATCTGGTCGGCGGGGGTTTCGAAGGACCAGTAGACGAACATGGGGCGGCCTACGATGTTCTCGCGGGGGACGAAGCCCCAGAAGCGGCCGTCGAGGGACTCGGTGCGGTTGTCGCCCATGGCGAAGACGGTGCCGGGGGGGACGACGAGGTCGCCGTCGACGATGTGGCTGGGGAGCTCGTCGGCCCAGCTGGCGGTTACGTCGTCTCCGGGGCCGGGGGGTACGGCGGGGAAGTCGTCGCGGTAGGGCTGGTAGGCGTCCTGGGGGTTGTCGTCGTAGACGGGCTTGCCGGCGTAGGGCTCGTTCTGGGCGACGCCGTTGAGGTAGACGATGCCGTTGCGGAGGTGGATCTTGTCGCCGGGGATGCCGATGCAGCGCTTGACTAGGAAGAGGTCGGGCGTTTCGGGGTGGGGCTTGAGGAAGACGATGATGTCGCCGCGGCGGACTTCGCGGTAGTGGACGAGCGGGGACCAGTTGGCGGGCGGAGCGAGGGCGATGCGGTCGACGAGGACGTGGTCGCCGATGAGGAGGGTCTTCTCCATCGAGGCGGAGGGGATCTCGAAGTTCTGGAAGACGAAGGTCATGACGAAGAGGCCGACGGCGAGGACGGTGCAGATGGAGGCGAGGGATTCGAGCGCGGTTTCGTGCTGCTCCTCTTGCTTCTCTGCTTTAGTTTCGACCTCGAGTTCGGTTGCTTTCGTGTTCATCCATCTCTCCGTGTTTCTAAGCTTGTGACTTCAGCAAGTGTATCGCTGAATGGTTCTGGCGTTTGCGGTATGTACACCCACCCGGGTGATTTTGCGCAAAATATTCATTCGATAAGACTTATATCCGGACCTCAGGCGTAAAGTCTTGATTTCAAAGAGCGATTGCTGCAAAGTATTACAAATAGGTGGTTTAGCCAAGACAGAGCGCCTCCGGACGTAGAGGTTTGGCTGCTGATTTGGTGTTGCCCCCTGCCTTCTATTGTAGCGGGTGTGTCAAGGGTTTGGGTGGAGCTGGATTTTGTGGTGGGCGTGAAAGGCCATCTGACTTTTGTGGCAGCCCACCTCAGCGACGATGAAACTGTCGCGTAGATTGGGCCCCGGTGAGCTACTGAATTTTAGAGGGTGAAGAAAATTCCTTTATCGGATTCTGGAAGTCGTTTCTGCGCTCCCAGAGATACGAGGCGGGAACAAAATGAATTGTGCCGTTTGAGTAGGTGACGACTATGCCGCCGTCCAAGCGGTCGACGTTCACTATTTCCGGATGTTCCATGGACACTTATTTATCAAAGACCATTGGAATACTTCAGTCTTTTACCCGACGTAGAGAATTAGAATTTCCCTAAATCTTTGTGCCCTGGCGCTTCCAGTTTTCGGTAAGCCATTGTCCGGGGCGGATGCGATCTGCCTGCGCGGCTCTGTTATCGATGATGAATGAGGAGCGGAAGAGGTAGAACTCTCCGTCGCTGAACCGTACGAGCAGGCCTTCCTCGGTGCTGCGACTGCCGACGATAGTGACACCATCAGCGCTTTTCATAAGTAAATCTGATGCAAAACGATTCGGAGGTGGCTTGGTGCCGTCCGTGTCGAGGATGGTTATTTTTCCATCTGAAAACATGACGAGAGTTTGGTTGTCCAGCCGCGCCACTTCGATGACCGTCACCTTCTCGAACGGTATCGCACGGGTAGCCATGCCGTGACTATACGCTTATGTCGGGTATACGACAAAGCGCACAGAAGCTGGTCTATTTGGGGGCTGGCTGCAGTGGAGGTTTCTTCCAGGTGCCGTTGATGACTGTGTCTCCGGGCATGTAGACGCGGAAGACTGCGTAGAAGGGACCGTCGGGGGCGGGGAGCCAGTTGGATTCTTTGGCGGGGCCGGGGTTGGTGGTGGGAGATGTAGAGGGTGAGGGAGCCGTCGGGGCCGTACTTGTAGGAGTCGAGTGTGGTGGAGTTGAGGAGGTAGCGGTTGAGGGGGTTGGCGACGAGGAGTTGAGATTTGCCGTCGTACATGGTGAGGGACCAGAAGGCTTTCGTGGGCGGGAGGGCGCCTTTGGCGAAGTGGAGCTCGTAGCTGGATTTTGCGGCGTCGAGGGGCTGGTGGCTGGCGTCGACGAAGTAGCCGAAGTAGATGGCGTCGTGTTTGGAGTTGCCGTAGAGGCCGAGCTTGGCTCCGGCGTAGCGGTAGAGATAGTTGTCCTTGAGGAAATCGCGGGTGCCGAACATGTCTCCGCTGGAAATAGTGTCGGTGTTGATGTCCTTCATGACTGCGGCGAGATCTGCGTCAGAGTCTTTGATTCCGTCGCGGATGGCTTGCTGGATCTCGGGTGAGAACCTGGTGAGGTCGAAGGTCTGGTCGGGGCCGATGTTGAGTTTGGCGAAGCGTGCGAGGAGAGCGCTCTCGGAGGGGTTCGGTGGGCAGAACTGGAAGAGGAAGTTGACGTAAGGAAAGACGTCCGGGCCGGTGGGGAGGTCGCCGATTTTGGGCCAGGATACTGGTGGGGCTGCGGTCGGGGCGGGTTGTTTGAGGAATGCGCTGAGTGGCTGTGCGGTGTAGCCGGACTGGATCTTGTTTACCGTGGGGAGATCGGCTGTGTTGAAGAGCTGGGTGCGGAAGAGGAGATAGGCGAACTGGGTCTCGGTGCGGATTACGTCTTTTAGTGCGGCGGGTGTTTCGCCTTTCCAGCCGGGACCTGCGATGAGGAAGGTTCCGCCGTCGTTGCCGTAGGCGCGGGTGCCGATGTAGGCGAAGTTGTAGGTGTAGAGATCGATCATCTGGCCGGTGTAGTAGCGAGTGGGCTCGATCTTCGGCATGGTGACGACGATGGGCTCGGCGCGGAGATCCATCCATAGGTAGGAATAGGGGGTGTCGGAGTTGGGGGTGACGACGAACTTGTCGTCGGGCGTCGCGACGGATTTTGCGTTGGTGAGGGTGTTGAAGGGAGCGCGATAGTCCTTGCCGGTGGTGTCGATGGCCTGCTTGTGCATGGTCTGGTAGTTGGCGGCGAGGGGGAAGCCGTAGATGAAGGCGTCCTTGGCGATGGCGCGGGCTTCGGCTGCGGAGAGGGTGGATTCGGTTGACGCTGTCATGATTCCTCGCTTTTCACTGTGATGATCTTTTAGGTTTGGGTTACTTCGAACGTTCAATTCGTGGTGGAGTCCATTTGCCTTCGGTGATTTCTGCCTTGGGCCAGTAGGCGCGGATGTAGAGGGAGAAGTCGTCCTTGGGTGCGGGGAGCCAGTTGGTCTCTTTGGCCGGGCCGGGTGAGGTGTTCTGGACGTAGAGGGTGAGCGAGCCGTCGGGGTCGAGTTTCATGGATTTGCTCTTGGTGCCGAGGGAATAGCGGCCCAGGGAGTTGGGGGCGAAGAGGTGTTCCTGGTTATAGAGGGTGAGGGACCAGAAGCCGTCAACGGGTGGTGTTTGTCCGGCGGGGAACGTGACGGTGTAGGCCTGGGCTCCGTTCAGACGTTGGCTGGTGGAGTCGAAGTCGGTGTAGATGTAGCGCGTCTCGTTGGGGGCGTTGTCGTACATGTTGGACTTGGCGGTGGCGGCGCGGGAGAGATAGTCGTAGCCCCAGTTGGCTCCGTTGGGGGGCGAGGTCCAGCCGTTGCCGACGGGGCGTCCGTTGTTGTGGAACTCGAAGAGCGGTGCGATGAGGTCTCTCTCTGCGGCGACAGCGGTCTCGGTGAGGAGTTGCTTTATCCTGGGGTCGTTCGCGGCTGCGTCGAGGATGGATTGGAAGGTGGCGTAGATCGCTTCTTCGCCGGGCATGGGTGGGACCTGCTTGAGGATGATGGGAAGCTCGTCGAAGAATTTTTCGGGGATGACCCACTTGGTCTCGCCGCCAGTTGAAGCCGGCGACGGGAACGATGGAGTGCTCTTCCAGTCCATGGTCTTCATCTTGCCGTCGAAGTCGGAGAGCGGATAGAGCACGATCTGGTTGAGGAGAGGTTGAATCGCGGCTTTGTCTTCGGGGGTGTCGTCCTGAAAGACGCGCGGGAAGGTTGCGACGAGATCGGTGGGTGAATGAAGGACGCCGGTGATGCCGGCGGGGATGGTGCCCTTCCAGTTGGGGCCGACGATTGCGTAGAAGCCGGGCTTGGTGTTGTACTGCTTGCCGATCTTTCCGAATGAGTTGGTGCGGGCGTCGGCGATTTGATAGGTGTAGAAGCGGTTGCCGAAGTCGGGGACCTGGATGACGACAGGGATGGTGTCGGTGTGTTGAAAGCCGGCGCCGTAGACGGTGTCCTGGTTGGGGCAGGTGACGTAGTGCTCTTCGGCGCTGATGTAGTCGGTGAGCATGGAGACGTGGCCGGGAGGTGAGGCTGGGATGACTCCGCCGACGCGTCCGGGGCCGGGGAGGTCTTTGACTCCGAGAGCGCGGTTGAGATTATTTACGAGCGGCCATCCCCAGAGATAGGCAAAACGGGCGATGGTGGCGACGTACTGGGGCGTCATGACGGTGCCGGTGGGAGTGCCGGCGATCTGGGCGATCTGATCGATGTTTGTGTTCGTCATTTCGGGGTGCTCCTGTGTTTGGTTTTCAGTCGTCGGTTTGAGGTTGGAGCGAAGAAGCGCGTAGCTCTGATCGGTTGGGCACACGTGTTCGCGAAGAGATCTCTATAGGATTGCAGCCCCGTCTGGGTGGGCGGGCAACTGTCAATAAACGAAGCAGGGAGCGACATCTCCCGGTCGGGTCGGGTTCAACGGTGTGTTGGGTGGCGGCGTTGTGGGCCAGCGGGACCCAAGGGGAGCAGAAGGTGGGTGCTAATTTTCTGAGGGTTGTTCGACGTGGTCGATGATGAAGAAGGTTGCGTCGCCTTTTTGTTTTTCGAGCTTGAGACCTAGTTGATCTTTGAGTGCATTCTGGAATGTGGGGATGGGGTTGTCGGTGGTGATGGCGGGGCCGTGTTCGGGGGCGAACTCGATGACTAAGTCGAAGGTTCCGGTGAGGCCGGTCTTGTCGACGATGGGGAGATCGGTGTCTCCTTCTGCGCTGAGCCACGCGGCGATCTGGGCCATGGTGATGTCGCGGGCGCCGGCTCGTGTGCGGCGGGGGGAGGCTATCTCGTCGCCGTCTCCGCATTGGTTTGGCCAGGTGCCGAGGAGGGTTGCGAGTGGGGCGGATGTTGCCGACGATTGGTTGGGGGAATCGGCGGTGCAGGGCGAGTCGGTGGGGTGTGGTTTGAGTTGTGGGCCGAGGGTTCCGGGTTTGGCGAGGGTGAGGGCGAAGATGGAGACCGGGCGGGTTTCGCGGTGGGTGGTGAGTTTGAAGCGGTCTTCGAGGAGGGACTGCATCATCTCGCGCATCTGGTCTTTGGTTGGGTTGGGGATGTCGGTCTTGGCGTGGATGTCGAAGGTTTCAGTGCGGGCCCATTGAGGGAGCTGCTTGAACTGATCCCATGCTTCGGTGAGGCTGACTTTGTAGGCGAAGAGGATATAGATGAAGAGGGATTGATTGGTGGCGGAGAAGACGCCTCCGTTGGGAGCGTAGGCTTTGCCCTGAGTGAGAGGGACGTTGGATGTTGGCCTGGCGTTGGAGGTGGGGTTGTTTTGTTTGACGGAGGCTACGTCGAATTTCAGTTTGGCTTGTGCGGCGCTCGATTGCGCAGTCGCGCTGGGTGTGCCGATGGCTATCGATGCGATTGCTGCCAGTAGAAATTTTCTACCGAAGTTGTTTCCGTATCTCATTCCGCTTCTCACTTACAGGCGGCGTTATTTGCGTCCGCGATGGTGAGGAAGGTGATGCTGGCGGCGGGGAGGTTGAGAGAACCTTTTGCTGCGGCGAGACCGGTAGGGGTGGGGACGTCGCCGTTGGGAGCGAGTTGCAGATCCTTTCCGTTGAGTTGAACGGAGTGGCTCATCAGGTCGGTTGCGGTTAGGGTGTAGCGCGTGGATTTTTCGGGGACGTTGAGGGTCTGGGCGTCGGTGCGGCTCAGGTTGATGGCGAGGAGTGTGACTCCGCCGGGATGGTTCTTCATGCATTGCGCGTATAGATGGACTGAGGGAGTGGGTGCGGCGCCTGCGTCGAGGACGGTAGTGCCCATGGTGTTGTGCCAGAGGATTGCGCCCCAGTAGTTGGGGCGGGGGATGAGGGTCTTTTCGTCGATGAGGCCGTAGTCGCTGGCGGCGAGGGTGTTGTGCAGGATGACCTGGACGTTGCGTTTGGCGAGACGGCCCATCTGATCGAGGTAGCGAAAGGTGTCGAGGAAGGTTGAGGCCCAACGGTCGCCACCGCAGGCGGTCTGAGCGGTTTCAGTGAGCCACATGGGTTTGCCGGGGGCGTAGATGTCGCGGAGGCTGGCGTAGAAATCTTCGACGGTGCCGGTGCGGATGAGCCAGTCTTCGGTGAGTGCGGCGTCGGGGTTGGTGGTGACCTTGGGGCCCATGGAGCCGCCGCACCTTTCGGAGAGGGCTCCGTAGAAGTGGTAGGAGAAAGCGTCGACGGGGTTGGGACCCATGGCGTCGAGCATTTCCTTCGATGGGAGGAGCTTGAGCGGCATCAGGTCGATGCCTTCGCCGATGGAGCCGGGGCCGAGCAGTATGGTCTTTGGCGAGGCCTTGCGCAGAAAGGGTTGGAAGACAGCAAAGTCGCGGCCGTAGGCGGCTCCGTCGTATCCGGCGGGGACGTCTGCCGCGATGGTGATGGTGGGTTCGTTGATGAACTCGGCAGCGGCGATGGAGCCGCCGATGGACTGGTTGTAGTCGAGAAACTTCTTTGCCTCGTTGGGGGTCCATGTTCCGGATTTATCGCGCGTGCCGCTAGAGGCGGCGAAGGAGGTGACGATCTGGGCGTTGACGGCTTTGGAGAATTCGACGACACCCTTCCACTGCGCGCGGGTGAGGACACCGCTGAAGCCTTCGGGCGGCTTGGCCGGTTGAGGCGCGTCGGAGTCCTGAAAGTAGAGGGTGTTGGCCCATGAACCGGAGACACGGACGTATGCAGGACCGAGTGCGGTGGCGAGTTTGCGGAGGCGCGGGTTGGAGAGATCGATGGGTGGGCGCTGCTCGAAGAGATCGGGATCGATGCCGCCGGGGGTGCCGGAGTTGGTTACCGCGGGTGCTGCGGCTTTGCTGGCGTATGGCTTCCAGAATCGTCCGCCGATTACTTCGACCATTTCGATGTTGTAGGACTGGAAGCGCGGGTCGACGGTGGCGACCTTAGGCATGGTGGAGGGATTTTGAGCGACGACTGACAGTGTGGCAGTAGCGAAGGCCAACGCAAGGTGTATTTTCATCGCCGATCACTCTAGCACTCGAAGGAACTCCGAGGGAATGCAGAGCGGAGCGTTGCCGCTAATGGACGATGGTGAAGATGCGGCGCCAGCGGGCGAAGTGGAGGAGGGATTTCGGGGTGTTGGGTGGGGTTTGTTCGTTGGGGTCGTTGTCGTTGAGGCGGAGTGAGAGGTAGATGAAGAGGGGTCTGCCGACGATGTTGGCGCGAGGGACGAAGCCCCAATAGCGGCTGTCTTCGCTGCCGTTGCGGTTGTCTCCGAGGACGAAGTAGTCGCCGGCGGGGATGATGAGTTCGCCGTGGTCGATGAGGGTGTGCATGCGGATCCACCAGGCGGGGTTGATGTCGGGGTCGATGGCGCGCTCCTGACGGGGGAAGGAGTCGCGGAAGGTATCGGGCGGGCTGGAGCGGTAGACGGCGTAGGGTTCGTTGAGGGGTTGACCGTTGATGTAGACGTGGTTGTCGTGGAGGCGGAGGTGGTCGCCGGGAATGCCGATGACGCGTTTGATGAGGTGGGTGGCGGGGTCGACGGGGAAGTGGAAGATGATGATGTCGCCGCGGTGGATGGTGGCGGCAGGGAAGATGGAGGGCGAGCCGTCAAGGGAATCTTCGAAGCCGAAGCCCTGTTTGTCGACGAGGAGGAAGTCGCCGACGAGGAGGGTGGGTTCCATGGAGCCGGAGGGGATTCGGAAGGGCTGGACGGTGAAGGAGATGATGAAGAGGGCGATGACTATTAAGTAGAGGAGAGATTGGATGGCGGTGAGCAGGCCGGGACGGTGGTGGTGGTGGTGCGGGTTGCTGGTTGTTGGTTGCTGGTTGTTGGTTGCTGGTTGCAGCTCTGGCGCGGCTTCGGCAGTGTTTGGTTCTGTGGGGCTTTGGAGGGGGTCGGTGATTTCGTTCATCGCTTGGCCTCCGTGGGTTTGGTGCTGGCGGTGGCTCCGTTTTTCTGGGCGATGAGGTGTTCGGCCATGAGCTGCTGAAAGGCGAGGCGGGCGGCTTCCTGCTGGGCTTTCTTTTTGGTGGAGCCTTCGGATTCGGCGATGGCGCGGGTGTTGCCGGCGGGGTCGTTGATGCGGACTTCGACGCGGAAGCGCTTGGCGTGGTCGGGTCCGGACTGGTCGGTGAGGACGTACTGGGGCTGGCCGGCCCCGATGGACTGGAGGTGCTCCTGGAGGGCGGATTTGTGGTCTCCGATGGCTCCGCTGAAGGGGTTGTCGCTGTGGAGGGCGGCGTGGAGATCGGGGAGGGCGGGCTCGATGATCTCTCTTTCGACGAAGCGGCGCGCGGCGGTGAGTCCGCCGTCGAGGTAGAGGGCGGCGATGACGGCTTCGAGGGCGTTGGCGAGGACGGCGGGCTTGCGGCGGCCACCGCTGTTCTCTTCGCCGCGGCCGAGGAGGATGTGGTCGCCGAGGCCGATGCGGAGCGCGACGTTGCCGAGGTGACGGCTGCTGACGATGGAGGCGCGGAGGCGGGTGAGCTCGCCCTCGCGGGAGTGGGGGAAGCGCTGGAACAGGGCTTCGGCGGCGAGAAGGCCGAGGACGGCGTCGCCGATGAATTCAAGCTGTTCGTTGTCGGTGCTGGGGTCGGCGGGGGGGCCGGGGAGGGGTTGGTTGTCGCGGGGGGGATTGATCTCGTAGGAGAGGGAGCGATGGGTGAGCGCCCAGACGAGGAACTCGGGGCGTTTGAAGCGATGGTGCAAGAAGGCCGGCTGAGTTGGGCTGGCGGGGGCTCGTCCGGTCTTGCCTGGGCGCTTGGTCAATTCAGGTCCTTGCGATTTACTTTATCGGAGTGAACCATGGACTGCACCTGCACTGCTCCTCGACTGCACCCTTATTGATACGTTAGACGATTGGGGCGGAAAAGCGATGTGATGACGGCTAACCCTAGTGGGGAGTTGGGGCTGGAGTTGTTGGGGGGGTGGATGGGCGGTAGGCTTCCTTTTCGGCTTTGCCGCTGGGGTCGTCTTCGGGTTCCGGCTGAACCGCGCGTTTGGGCAGGGCGAAGGGTTCTTTGATGCCTTTTTCGGCGGCGGCCTTGGTGTCGGGCTGGCCGTCGCGGACGGTGAGGGCGGCCTTGTATTCGGTGATGGCTTTGGGGCGTTCGGGGCTGGGGGCGTCGGGGTTTTTGGGGTCGCGGGCGATGTCGTAGAGGCGGCCGAGGTAGATGTGGGTCCAGGCAAGGGTGCGTGGATCCTTGGTGAGAGTGAGGGTCTTGTTGAGGTGGTCGAGGGCGTCGTCGGGGTCGCCCTGGATGAGCTCGATGCGGCCGGCGAGGTAGTTGGCGCGGGGGTCGTTGGGGTTGGTCTTAAGGGCGGCGTCGGCCATCTCGTCGGCTCCGTCGACGTCACCTTTGATGAGCTTCATCTCGGCGAGGTCGAGTCCGGTGAGCTGGCGTGGGCCGCGGCGGACGACATCGTGGGTGCCTTCGGGGAGGAAGGCGATCTGCTGGTCCTTATGCAGCTCGCGTTCGACATCCATGCCGTAGATCATCTGGCCCATGTTGTCCTTGAGGCTGATGGAGTCCTTTCCCATCTGGCCGAGCTGGCCGTAGAGGTAGTCGACGAGGACCCAGCCCTGGCGTTCGGCGAGTTCGACGGCGTGGCGGCGGACGGCCTCGGACTGCTTTTCGTAGGCGGCGACTTCGGCGTCGTAGTGTTCCTGGTCGACGCGCTCTTTGGAGTCAGGGCGCTTGGGTTTGGGGATGCCTGTGTCCATGGTCTGGGCTTCGATGGCTTTGATGAGGCACTCGGTGATGAGGGCGACGATGTCGGACTTGTAGGTGAAGTCGAGCGGGGCGTCCTGGACGGATTTGAGCAGGGGCAGGAGGCGGTCCGTAGCGGCGGCGCGGGCGTAGACGATGGGCTCGACCTCGTAGTGGAGGTAGGTGTGGCGGATCAGGTCCATGTGGACGGCGCCGAGAGGATCGCCGGAGGGTGAGGTGACGACGACGAAGTCGTTGGCGTAGATGCGGGCGTTGGTGCTGGAGGGGGCGAGCATGGGCTCGAGCAGGACGAGGAAGCGGCGGCCGTCGTAGCTGCTGACGGGGAGGCGCAGATAGATGTTGGTGTTGAGGATCATGCGCGTGAGGGGATCGTGCACGATGTTGGTGAGGGCTTCGTACTCGGGGCGATGTTTGAACCAGAGGGCGTGGAGGTGCGCGTTCTCGGCGAAGGTGCGGAGGAGGGGCAGGATGTTGACGACCTGGGTGGAGTCGGGGGGGAGGTCGGTTTCGTCGGCGGTGGGGGTGAGCTCGGGCGGGGGCTTGAGGTAGAGGGCGAGCGAGACGTACTGGGCGAGGTTGAGGCCGGGGTCAGCGAGGGTGTGCTGCTGGATGTAGGCACAGATGGCGTCGCGGGCGTCGCGGGCGGGGGCCTCGGCGGCGAAGGTGTCGTTCATCTCCTGACGGATGGCGAGGCGGACGGGCGCGGAGGCGGCGAGGTCGTCGTCGTAGCCGCAGGCGTTGAGGGCGGCGGCGATGTAGAAGAGGGGCTCGCTGGTTTCGAGGGTGATGGCGGAGCCGCCGGCTTCGGGCTGGGCGATGCGGGCGGTGCTGCTGGAGCTCGGCTGCTGCCTGGGGGTTTCGCTGCTGCTGGAGCTGGAACCCTGCTGGCGGGTTTGGGCTGGAGCTTGAACCGCGAGGGCCAAAGTGAGCGGGGCGAGAAGGGCTGCGGTTACGAGGAGCCGGCGGGTGTTTCGGTGCATGCTGGATGTTCCTTTAGTGCTGAATACCATGATACTCCCCCCTCCCCCCTGTTTTGCTCAAAATCTTCGAAACAAAGACTTTAGGTCCGGACCTTCGGTGAAAAAGATGCCGGGTTAAATGTTGCAGTCCGGCTTGCGCCGGACTGGTGGTTGACTGGGTTAATTATAGCTTGCGTGTCAAGGGTGAGGCATCTCTTGTTTGCGATTTGGAAGCGTCAAATCACTTCCTAGAAGCTGACCTTATAAAGACTAATTTGATTCTGGATGAGTGCATGGGCGATTTTGCAACAGTTAGGAACCTGTAACGCTGTCCGCTTAATTAGATAGCTAATGGCAGTCCCTTTGCTTTAGGGCCGCGCGTCAACGACGCGGACGCGAGGTCAAACCTTTCAGGGGGGCGACATATCGAAAGAGATAACTGGGAGTATTGACTGAACTCGCTACTGCAGTGACTGATACTTTGTATTACCCACAATGACATGGGTCACAAGGTCAGTGACGGACGGGTTCCAGACATCTCCATGGTTGGACATGACATCGCTATTCACATTGAAAATCCAGAAAGGATTCTTGTCTGATCCATCGATCTGCCTTCTTCCAGCAATGGGATGGATAGACTTAATCGTCTTCAAGTCCGTGCCCACTCCGAAACATACGGAAGCATTTGCATCGCATCCCAGAACCGGGTCTTCATGGGTGTGCAATGATGGCGAATTTGCTGCCGAGACCAACCGCAGATGATCGGACGGTGCGGGCCCTACGAAGTTGGCAATTGGCATAATGATGCCCGTAGCCAGATCTGCGTGTGACGTAACCGCCAGATACAGGGGATTGGCTTTGCAGATCCCGTTGGTCGGCTCAATCTTGCAGGTAGCCTTTATGTCCTTGAGTGTCGCCCGTGTACTCGTCGAGGAGGTTGCGGCATTAACGAAAAAGATCAGATCGGCAGGAAGTTCAGGATTCCTGGCAAATTGTGGGACGAGCTGGCTCCGCGGCTGTTCGGCCTGCTGCTTTACCAGAGTTCGATAAGCTGTCATGAATCCTGGGTGGTGCTTATCCTTGCTCTCTGCAGCGTTCTCCAGCACCCGTGCGCCAAATGAATGTCCGGCAAACACGATGATGTATTTGCTGCGGTGAGATTGGGCTGCATTTTCTATCCGCGCGATTGCCGAGTACATTCCCGATAGACCGACGTGGCGTGCGGTGTTTCTCCGAGGCCAATACGTGAAGAAGTGTTTGAACGGCTCCACATTGGACGCAAGACCCCGCCAGGCGAGATAAATGCCTACAACCTTCATCGGTTTCGCGGTCTTCGTCTGCTCCTCTGCGAGGCGTGTCATCAACATCGAGCGGAATTTGCAGACGTCCTTGCATTGGCCTGGTATGGAATCGGCATTATTTTCCCATCCGTGAATGTAGACCACCAGCAAAACAGAACTCTCGCCGTCCGTGCCCACGGCATCCTTCACTTGGGTTACCGCATCTTCCAACTCCGTTGGGTTCCAAAGATCACCGCTGTCTTTGAACTCTACATAGTTGATAGTGAATGGATACCCCTTTCCGGGCTGTTCTTGTTCCTGCGAAAAGTGCGGCTCGAATGAAGGGAGCGGACGAGGTGTCTTACACACCTCACTGATAGGGCAACGATATTCCTGATCCGGCACATTCAACTGTGCGGAAGCAGACGCAAATGCGCCTACAAGGAGTGCAATTGCAAAGAATATACGCATCAGAGCTTTATAGTGTTGCTTGAAGTACAAGGCAAGACCTTTTAATTGCTGATTCCGTCTTTCCCCTTTTCACTCTTGCCGGTCGCGATCGTGCGGTGAGCGACGCTTGGGACGGAAAATGCCAGCCCCATGTGGCGGGCGCTGAATACCATGCTTCAAGAGGAGAAGGCCGGAAAGCTGCAACTAGCAAGACCCCAGGTGTAACTGCCCTTTCCTGACATAACTCTTGTTGTGGGCGACGACGTAACCGGCAAACCGCAGACCATGCTTCAATCCTTCGGACAGCGCTACGCCGCCGAGAAATTGAGAGCGCAGGAAAGACTGAAGTAATGCTTTGAGCAGAGACGAAATTGAACGCATAGCCCTCGGAGAAATTGCTCTTACGACGGCCAAGGGTTAACTTGATCCGCCTGCTGGTAACAAGTAATACTAGGGCGACGTTTTGTTCTCTGATTTCGCTGGCCCGCAATCTCAAGTGGTGTGAACAGGGCTTAGCACTCATCCAGCCCCAGTTTCGATGTGATTAGTAATCGCAAACGCCCTTGTGGGTGAAAGAGGGCGGTGCTCGCATCCCGAAAACGGGGTAGAGGACAACGACAAGAGTTGAAGGAATCAGCTGAGTGACGGGCGGATTTTTGAGCGGGCCTTCTAGCCCTGGACGGAGATTCCGGAGAAGGTGATTACGGCCTGGCCGCGGATGGGTTCGCCGAAGATGCGGGCGGGTTCGAAGACGCTTAGGAGGAGCTGGTCGGCGATCTGGGTGCGGACGGCCGGGTCTTCGGGGCCGGAGACGATCTTGTAGTCGTAGACGCGGCCCTGGCTGTTGACGAATGCCTGAACGACGATGGTGGAGTCGTTGCTGTTGAGGATGGGGCTGGGCATGACGGCGGAGTAGAGATAGTGGGGCGCGGTGAGGGCGCCGAGGGGCTCGTCGTTGGCCAAGACGGGATCGGGGACGGCGACCATGCCGAGCAGGAAGAGGACTCCGCCGACGAGGAGGATGGTACCGGCGAAGCCTGCGGAGGCCTGGATAAGGACGGGGCGGATGGCGTTGCGCCATTTGACGCTGAAGCCGTCGAACCAGCTGGAGGTGCGGCGAGCGCGCTCGTGAGAGATGGCGAGGCGGAGCTTCATGCCGAGGTCGGCGGGGGGCTTGATGGGGCCGAGGTCGGCGAGGGAGCGCTGCATTCCGCGGAGGGCGTCGAACTCGGTGTTGCAGGCGTCGCAGGTCTCGAGGTGGGAGGCGATGGTCTGCATGCGGCGGCCGCTGACGGCTCCGTCGAGGTATGCGGAGAATGAGGTTCGGATGCTGGTGCAGAGAGATGTGTTCTGGCTCATTGGGTGACCGCTCCTTTGGATGCATGGAGTGAGAGCGGCGAGGCAGAAGAATGTGAATTTTGTGACAAGAGCAAATCGCGGAGGGCTGAGCGGCCGCGGGTGAGGCGTGACTTGACGGTGCCGAGGTTTAGGTCGAGGATCTCGGCGATCTCTTCGTAGGCGAAGCCCTCGATCTCGCGGAGTACGACGACTGTGCGGAAGGCCTGGGGAAGCTGGCGGAGTGCGGCTTCTAGGCGCTCGCGGGTCTCGCTCTGGACGGCTTGATCGTAGGGTGAGTCGCCGGGGTCGGCGAGAGTGGCGCTGAGGCAGAGGGAGTCGCTCTCGGCGTCGGCGTCAGCGTCGTAGCTGGAGTCGATGGTGATCTCCTGGCGTTTGTGGCGGGACCACCAGCGGCGCTGGTTGGAGGCTTCGCGGAGAGCGATGCGGTAGAGCCAGGTGCGGAGGCTGGCGTCGCCGTGGAAGCCGCGGATGCTGCGGAAGACCTTGATGAAGACTTCCTGAGTGAGGTCGGCGGCGTCGGCTGGGTCGTTGATACTGCGGGCGATGAGGGAGTAGAGCGGCTGGTGATATTGGGCGATGAGCAGAGCGAAGGCTTCTTCGGAGCCGGCCTTGAGGTCGGCGACGAGAGATGCGTCCTCTGTGGTGATACCGATCGCGCTTGCTAAGTTTCCCACTGCCGTGCCCGCCTGCATATCGGGTGACCTCTAAGGTACGACTTTTAGAGCAGTCCCGGCAACTGGCGAGGGGACGGTGTGGAACAGCGCCGGCGCCGGCCGAGTGCTCGCTCACTCTACTGTAGTTAGACACCGGAAGGAGGGATAAGTTCCCGGTTGCATTGACGAACCGGGCGGGGTCAGCGAGAATAGGAGGAGTCCTTCCTAAGGAGTGGGCCTGTGGCGCAGCTGGGAGCGCGCTTCCATGGCATGGAAGAGGTCATCGGTTCGATCCCGATCAGGTCCACCAACAACCCCATCAAAATGAACCGCTTCCAGACCCGGACCTCTTCTTTTCAGAGAGGCGAAGGCGCTGAAAGGTGCTGAGCCTTCAAAGCCCGTCCAGGCAGTAGCAATTCCACTACCTTGGTGTTGGCATCTCGCTTCTGCTGTGAGACGGCGCGAGTGTAGATGTCGAGTGTGGTTCGGCTATTGGCATGACGAAGTAACTCCTGCGCCACTTTGATATCCGTACCGATCGCCCTAAGGAGCGTTCCTAGGGTATGACGAAAGTTGTGCCAGCCGATGATCTTGCCTTCGATTCCGGCGCGTTTTAGAGCCGGTCGAATGCTCTTCTTCAGCAAGCTGTCAGGGCTGAGCGGTTTGGTTCCGTTCAGCCGAATCGATGGAAACAGAAAGTCACCATCGCCTTGATAGGGCGATTGACGCTTCCAGTCTAAGAGCGCTTCAAGGATCAGCGGATGGAGGGGTACAGGGCGACGCGAGCATTCAGTTTAGTATCACCGAACCGATTGCGCACACATCCCCTGGTGATTGTTACCTCCATAGTTTGTATGCCTAAATCGGTCCAGACAAGCGCCATGAGTTCTGAGCGACGAATCCCTGTACTACCGATCAACAAGACCATCGCCAGATCTCGCACTGAGAGCTCCTTGATCAGAGATTGAAACTCCTCAGGTGTGAGAACATCCTTCTCGCGCAATGGCTTGGACGAGGTCCGAACCTTGCTGATGGGATTCAGAGAGACCCACTCATGACGTATTGCCTATATAAGACCGAGAAAGCACTCTTGATCTTCGTCTTGGAAGCTGGAGCAAGCGGTAGCGAGTCGAGCCATTGTTCAACTTGGATGGTTCGGACCGCGCCGAGCCTGTATGACCCCCACCGAGGCGCTATATAGCACTTCGAAAGGGTGAGGTGATTTTCAATAGAAGCGAACGCCTTACGCGCTAGCGTGAGCTCATTCTTCTGATAGTGGGTTAGGAGATCGTTTACCGTCTCTGGTGAACTGGTCTCATTGTTGATCTTTCCGCGAAGAGCCAAGACCGCTTTTTCGGCATCTCGACGGTGCGGGAACTGCCGCACCGTGCCGATCCGCTTCCGGCGATAAACACGCTTTTCTCCTGCATCCTCGTAGTAACGGAGGAACCAAGTGTCCGGCGTGGTCTTGTTTTTCACGAGTGTAAGACTTCCTTTTTGAAAACGTTTGCTCTCGATCATTTAAACGAGTCCTCGATCGGAGCATCGGTGGCCACGGTGAGTGTACCTCGGCATGCGGTGGGTATCAGGATGCATCAGGACCTCCTTGGCGACGCCCCAACATCCAAGCAGCCAGATCTGCCCTGAGATACCTCCAGAGCCTCCTCTTTCCTTCTCCGATCGGGTAGGCGGGCAAGTATCCCTCCCGCGACCACCTCGTCACGGTACGTGCGTTCAAGCCGCCTAGGAATTGAGCGGCTTGCTCGGCATTCAAAAAACTTGCGCTCGTATCGTTCATCTTTTTCTCCAAAAGTTGGTTCTCTTGACATGGCCATCCGCGAAGATCTACCGAGTGTCGGAGGATCAAAGATGATGTTGAATAACCGGTGCGCGGACAGACGGATTCCCGTTCGAAGGGTGTTTAGTATAAGAGCGCCGCTCGCGCTCATTCAAAAAATGTTCGGGGATGGACTCTTAGGTTGGGGCATGCGTTTTACGCGATCTGGCAAATGGCTCGCCGGGCGGTCACTGGGATGCGCACCGTAGATGGTTCATACGCACGCCTCAAAAGGCTCTGGAGGCCTTATGGGCCAAGCTCGTCCGTATCAGGTGCATTATGTCAACTAGCGTTTCGGCCGCGAGGCTGCAGTCGACGTAACCGAATTCGCTAATGCTGCCAGAAATCTTGCTTCTGCCTTCGATCGAGCACTACTCCAAGCGGCTAACTGCTGGGTATATCCGAGTGAATCGCTCTTCCTGTCCGGATCCGAAAACCTCGATCTTGCAGGCCCCCTGCGTTCCGAAACGACAATCTCAAAGAACTCCGCGATATCCGCTTTTCTGGCGTTGTAGTGCTGTGCCATATCAGCCACCCTCAGAACCGCATCAAGGTCCATCTGATCAGGGCTCTTCATGTGCGTTTTCCAGCCATTTTGCGCATGGGTCCGGCCTGCGGCGGAAAGCTGATAGGTATGACGGGGACGCTTACTGGCTCCAGTGGCCTCCCTCTTCCTGATAAGGCCCGCTGCCGCCAGTCTCCGCAAAGCCGGAACAGTCGAGCCCAGAGAGAGTCCTCCCTGTCGCTGAAGATCGTACGGTGTTTCGAGCCCACGATCGAGGAGGGACAAGATAAATAAATCAAGCACTGAGCAGATCACTTTGTCTCCTGTTAGCAATTGAGGCGGTCTATTCATCGTAACGTGCCTGTTCTACCCAATTGCATGGCTCGACCGCCGATAGCTCCGATGGCGTGGTACATCCACGCCGGTTCCCGACGAAGAGCCAGCAGAATTTCCAGCATCCAGCCGGCATAGATGTTAATGAGAGTTGGGATGTCGGTGACGGGATCGGTCGGACGCAGCTCCTGCACTACACCATTAAATGATGTTGCGGCAGTTTCTATCCGATATTGCTTTGCGTGACGTCATGGCTTCACGCGAGGGGAAGATATGAAAACTGTAGCTCTGTATCTGCGCGTATCCACTGTGGACCAGCACCCGGAGACCCAACTCCATGACCTCCGTGCGATGGCCCGGCAGCGGGGTTTTCAGATCGTGGCCGAGTACACCGACCGGATCTCCGGGACCAGGGCTCGCCGGCCCGGTCTCGATGACCTGCTCCGGGATGCGCGCCGCGGCCACTTCCAGGTCTTGCTGGTATGGGCCTCGGACCGGATCGCCCGGTCCGTCCGCCACTTCCTCGAGGTGCTGGACGAACTCAACCACCTCAACATCGAGTTCGTCAGCTTCCGTGAGAATCTCGATACCGGCGGTCCACTGGGACGGGCCGTCGTCATCATCATCGGGGCCATCGCCGAGCTCGAACGCAACCTCATCATCGAGCGGGTACGGGCAGGCATGCGCCGTGCCCGGCTGGAAGGGAGGCATATCGGCCGCCGACCGCTCGATATCGACCGGATCGCTGTCAGGACCGCAACCGGGGGCAGAGCCTGAACGAGATCGCCGCCACCCACCGCATCTCGCGGGCCACGGTCAGCCGGCTCATCAAACAGGCAAAAGAGGCAGCTTTACCTTCTATATAGAGAGTGCTCAAAAGGGGTGCCGCAGGGCACCCCTTAACTCCCTGAATCTAAGCACTCGAAATCAGCACTTCTGCTGTCTCATAAGGTGTGGGTTCTGAGATCGTTCCTATTAGATGGACTAATCCGGCCCCGAACTATGCACATCGGTATGCGATCCTCAATTCAGGATCTATTAGTAGGTTCTTAGAAGAATGCTTGATGGAACAATTGCTGAGCTTGTGAATAATTCCGAACGGCGCACAGTCTGGCATGGTTTGAGTTTTCCGACCCTCTCCGCGTCCTCAATTGCAACGAGAGCCAACCGATTCTTGACGGAACCGCTGGAGAGAACCACAAGTTAGGAGCGAACTTGAAGCTATGAATTTCAATACTCTCGCTGGCAGCGAGTGATAGTCTTAGGCGCAGAATGATACTGTCGACGGACCTTGCCCTAGTGCTCTTTACGTTCGGGCGTGCATGCGAAGTCCGTTAAGCTACAGGCAGTGAGCTTTGATCTCAACCTTTATGCGTCCCAGGTACTTTCGGATACTCGCCCCCGCTGCGACATTTGTCCTGATGCTGGTGGGGACGTGTGTTGGACAAAATAGGACGTATATCAGCCTTGACCAAGCCATTGATCTGGCCCTAACTCACAACCATTCCCTCCAGGCCACTCGAACTCTGATTCTTCAGAATCGGGCACAGGAGATCACTGCAAATCTTCGCCCCAATCCGACTCTGGGAGCCGATAGCCAGTTCGTCCCAATCTTCAATCCGCGGTATTTTTCTGCGGAAAATCTCGACCAGACTCAGCAGTTTGATATTGGGATTGGTTACCTCTTCGAACGTGGTCACAAGCGGCCGCGGCGCCTGGAAGCCGCTCGCGATCAGACGGCAGTCACGAGTGCCCAAGTCGCCGACGCCGAACGAACTCTGGCTTTCAACGTAGGCCAACAGTTTGTCAGCGTTTTATTGGCAGAATCAACTCTTCAGTTCGCGCTTCAGGATCTACAAAGCTTTCAGCAGACCGTCGACATCGGTGATGCACAATTGAAGGCGGGATACATTGGTGAAGGCGATTATCTTAAGATCAAGCTGCAGCTTCTGCAATTTCAGACCGACGTGTCCTCCGCCCGTCTGGCAAGAGTGCAGGCGCTTGTAAGCCTGAGAGAGTTGCTGGGCTACAACGCGGTACCGGCAGACTATGATGTGATCGGCGATCTGGCGTACCAACCGCTCAAGGCGACCATGGAAGACCTGCAGATGAAAGCAGTAGACTTGCGTCCTGACCTCCGTGCCGCGAAATTGGGAATAACCGCCACGCAGAGCCAAATCCTGCTGGCCAAGGCCAACGCCAAAGTGGACGTAAATGGCACGCTAGACTATACGCATGTCTCTGGTGAGAACACAGCTTCGATGTTCGTGAATTTTGCGTTGCCGATCTTCAACCGCAATCAAGGAGAGATCGCACGTACCGGCTATGCCCTCACGCAGGCTCAAGAGCTGCAGCAATCGGCCAGCGATGCAGTTCTTTCCGACGTTGCCAATGCGTATGAGGCGCTCAGAAGCAACGACGAAGTAGTGCAACTCTACAGTTCCGGATACCTCAAGCAGGCGCAGGATTCGCGCGACATCAGCGAGTATGCCTACAGACGAGGAGCCGCAAGTCTCCTGGACTTTCTTGATGCAGAGCGCAGCTACCGGTCCGTTCAGTTGGCCTATCGCCAGGCACTAGGCTCTTATATGGCCGCGTTGGAACAGTTGAAGGAAGCAGTGGGGACGAGAAATCTGCCATGAACATGCGTAAAGATCTTTGGCAACTAACCGTCGCTGCGGTGATTATGCTAGTCTTTGTCGGCTGTAAAGGGCCAGGATCGAATGCCGCCAGCTCGAATGGCACGACAAACTCAAATAATGCGGAACTGTTTGCCATCTCACAGGACCAGATGGCGCATGTGCAGGTGCTGACAGTTCAACCCACAACATTGACTCGATCCCTTCGCCTGACGGGGGCCGTCGCTTACAACAGTTTTCGCACGACGCCCGTCATTACGCAGGTGAGCGGACCGGTCAGTCGCGTCGTAGTCGTTCCCGGCCAGAAGGTACGTGCGGGCGAGCCCATGTTGTACGTGGCGAGTCCGGATTACTCGCAACTCCGCACAAATTATTTGAAGGCCAAGGATGCATACGCCCTCGCCCAGATGGCCAACGCCCGAGCGCATGATTTGTATCAACATCACGCGATCGCCGAACAGAATGTGGAGCAAGCAGAATCGGCAGAGGTGCAGGCGGGCGGCGACCTGGCATCGGCACAAGCCGCATTGAAAGTGATGGGTATTACCGATCCCGACGCACTCCTGAAATCTCCGCCTTCTTTCGAAGTTCCTGTGAGGGCGCCGATCGACGGCTTGGTCGTCGAACAGGATGTTTCTGCAGGACAACTCATTCAGCCAGGCACCACACAATGTTTCATGATCTCCGACATCAGCACCGTCTGGGTCCTAGTCAATGTCTATCAGAAGGATTTGCCCTACGTGCGGGTCGGAGATTCGGTCACCATTCAAACGGACAGCTATCCTGAAGTCTTCCACGGGCGTATCTCTTACGTCGCCGCATCCCTGGATCCAGGCACACGTACGCTGCAGGCGCGCATCGAGACGAACAACCCCGACGCAAAACTGAAGAAAGACATGTACGTGGTGGCGACGGTAATCGCGGGCACTATCCCCAATGCCATTGCACTTCCGGACGCTGCCGTCCTTCGCGATAACGAGAACCAGCCATTTGTTTATGTTGCGGCATCTCCGAACCAGTTTGGCAGACGCTCCGTGACGCTCGGGGAAAGCTTGAATGGACAGACCGAAATTACCAGCGGGCTGAAGGCGGGTGATCAGGTCATCGGAAACGGTAGCTTGTTCTTGCAGTTTGAGAACTCGCTCCAGCGCTAGTCGAATCGCAAGACTTTGAACAACGTCCCAAAATGTCACAAGACCTCTGGCAAGGATAGGGTCCCCACAACTGAATGATCCACCGAATAGTCCAAGCCGCGCTGCGTCAAAGGTTCCTGGTATTGATGCTGACCGCTTTCATCACGGTCGGTGGAATCATATCGTTTCAGCGGATGCCCGTGGACGCCTATCCCGACCTCTCGCCTCCGCAGGTCGAAATCATCACTCAATGGCCAGATCATGCGGCGGAAGAGGTCGAACGGCTGGTCACGCTACCCCTTGAACTCCAGATGAACGGCGTCCCGCACATGGTGGTGATGCGTTCCATCTCGCTCTATGGGCTGTCCGATATTATCCTCACCTTCGAGGACAACACTGCCGATTACTTTGCGCGACAAATTGTCTTTGAGCGGCTCGCTCAAGCTACGCTGCCGACAGGCGTAACCCCGAGCGTAGCTCCCTTGTTCAGCCCGAGCGGCCTCGTTTATCGCTATGTGTTGGAAAGTCCCGACCGCAGCCCTCAGGAGCTCAAGACGATTGAAGACTGGGTGATCGAGCGAGCCTATCGTTCGGTCCACGGTGTAGCGGACGACTCAGGGTTCGGCGGAACTGTGATGCAGTATCAGGTGCTGCTTGATCCGGCGCGCATCTACGGCTATCACCTGACGATTCCGCAGGTCGTGACCGCGCTGACTGCCAACAACTCGAATGCTGGCGGAGGATTCTATTCTCAGGGCGGACAGTTCTACTATGTTCGTGGGATAGGGCTGGTACGGAACACAGATGACATTGGCAACATCGTAGTTGGCGCCAACAAGGGCGTGCCCATCCGAGTGCGCGATATCGGAGATGTAACGATCGGGCACGCACCGCGCCTCGGTGAATTCGGCTTCCAGAAAAATGACGATGCGGTTGAGGGCGTCATTCTCATGCTGCGCGGGGAACAGACGCAGAACGTACTCAAAGGAGTTCAAGCAAAGACGGACGAACTGAACCGCCAGATCCTGCCGCCTGATGTCAAAATTCATCCTTATTACGACCGCAGTGAATTGGTGGCCCTGACTACCGACACAGTAGGAGCGAACCTGCTTCGCGGCATGGCGCTGGTTTTGATCGTTCTTATCTTCTTCCTGGTCAGTGTCCGCGCAGCGGTCATCGTTGCCGTTACCATTCCGCTCTCGCTTTTGTTTGCCTTCATCGTGCTCCATGCGCACGACGTTGCCGCGAACCTGCTCTCTATCGGCGCGATTGACTTCGGCATTGTCATCGATGGCACCGTGGTAATGATCGAAAATATCTACCGCGAGCTGGCGCTGCGGGAAGGGCAGCAATACAACCTGAACCAGGTGATTCTCACGGCAGCGAAAGATGTGGATCGCCCGATCTTCTATTCGGTGGCAGTCATCCTCGCGGGTTATCTGCCCATCTACGCGCTCACTGGACCTTCAGGGAAGCTATTCCACCCCATGGCTGAG
This sequence comes from uncultured Acidobacteriaceae bacterium, assembly GCA_963744125.1. GTDB lineage: Bacteria > Acidobacteriota > Terriglobia > Terriglobales > Acidobacteriaceae > Edaphobacter. The sequence continues at coordinate 1,618,658 of CAVUSG010000001.1, forward strand.
ACAATGTCTTTCGCACTGGTCGGCGCGCTCATCTTGACACTCACACTGATCCCGGTGCTCGCTTCCTACTGGTTCAAGAGCGGAGTGCGTGAGAAACAGAATCGCGTATTCGAATGGATGAAGAGGAAATATGCAGCGCCCCTGGATTGGGCGCTCAACCGGCCCAAGACCACCCTCGCGATCGCGGCACTGATCTTTGGGGCAAGCCTGTTGCTGGTGCCCTTCATCGGAGGCGAGTTCATGCCTCATCTAGATGAAGGCGCCCTCTGGGTGCGGGCTACCATGCCCTACACTATCTCCTTCGAAGAGGCCAGCACCATTGCGCCTCAGATACGTACTATCCTGATGTCTTATCCCCAGGTCACTGTTGTGGGTTCGGAATTGGGGCGACCAGACGACGGCACTGATCCCACGGGCTTTTTTAACTGCGAGTTCTACGTCGGCCTGAAGCCATACAAAGACAAAGCATGGACCGGCGACCTCAGCAACAAGAAGCAGCTGGTGGAATCGATCAATAAGAAACTCACTGCCTTCCCGGGAATTATCTTCAACTACACACAGCCCGCAGAAGATGCTGTGGATGAGGCACTGACAGGTCTCAAAAGCTCTTTGGCGGTCAAGATATACGGTGACGACCTGAATGTTCTGCAGGACAAAGCAATACAGATCAAAAATACTCTGTCCAAAGTGCCCGGTTTCACCGACCTTACGGTTGTGCGAGAACTTGGCCAGCCGAGTCTCCTCGTCGACGTCGATCGCGACAGGATTGCGCGTTACGGGATCAATGTTTCCGATGTGGAAGCTGTGATCTCGGCTGCCGTTGGCGGGCAGGCAGTCACTCAAGTCATTCAAGGGGAGAAACTGTTCGATCTCGTCGTCCGTATGCAACCGCAGTTCCGCAGCAACGCCCACGAGATCGGAAATCTGCTGGTTGGTACGCCAGATGGCCAACAGATTCCTCTCAGCCAGCTTGCCAAAATCACACAGGGGAATGGCGCGTCTTTTATCTACCGCGAAAACAACTCCCGCTATATCGGCGTGCAGTACAGTATCGAGGGGCGTGATTTAGAGCGGGCGGTGCGAGACGGCCAAGTAGCAGTCAAGAAGGCAGTGACACTACCGCAGGGCTACTGGATGGCGTGGGGCGGCGAATACAGTCAGTTTCTCGAGGCCAAATCACAGATGTACTTTATCGGTCCACTTGCCTTGGTGCTGATATTCATGATCTTGTTTGCCCTTTACGGAAATTTCAAGTTCCCCGTCACGATTGCGCTGGGCGTCATCATGACTGAACCGGTGGGCGCGCTGGTTGCGTTGAAACTCACCCACACTCCATTTAGCGTCTCCTCAGTCCTGGGCCTTCTGGCGTTGCTCGGGGTTTCCGTGGAGACTGCCGTCATTCTCGTTTCTTACATCAACAAGCTCCGAAAAGAGGGAATGGGTATCCGCACTGCCACACGGCAGGCTTCGCTCTTACGGCTCCGCCCTATCATGATGACGGCTCTCGTTGCCTGCCTTGGTTTGCTGCCAGCGGCCCTTTCTACTGGCATTGGATCGGATACGCAAAGACCATTCGCCATAGTCATTGTGGCCGGTCTCATCTCCCGCCTCTTCATCGGATTCTTCGTCAATCCCGTTCTGTACGAGATGGTTGCCCGCGAAGGCGATGTGCTCCAGGTCTAAACGATAGGCATTGTAAAAGGCACAACGCTCTAATGTGTTTAGACAGCCGAGCGAGCGAAACAAGAGATGGCTCAAGCTTCCATCTAAGTTGGCTTGTACGAAGTTCTGGCGCTATAGGAACGATCTCAGAACCCACACCTTATGAGACAGCAGAAGTGCTGATTTCGAGTGCTTAGATTCAGGGAGTTAAGGGGTGCCCTGCGGCACCCCTTTTGAGCACTCTCTATATAGAAGGTAAAGCTGCCTCTTTTGCCTGTTTGATGAGCCGGCTGACCGTGGCCCGCGAGATGCGGTGGGTGGCGGCGATCTCGTTCAGGCTCTGCCCCCGGTTGCGGTCCTGACAGCGATCCGGTCGATATCGAGCGGTCGGCGGCCGATATGCCTCCCTTCCAGCCGGGCACGGCGCATGCCTGCCCGTACCCGCTCGATGATGAGGTTGCGTTCGAGCTCGGCGATGGCCCCGATGATGATGACGACGGCCCGTCCCAGCGGGCCGCCGGTATCGAGATTCTCACGGAAGCTGACGAACTCGATGTTGAGGTGGTTGAGCTCATCCAGCACCTCGAGGAAGTGGCGCACGGACCGGGCGATCCGGTCCGAGGCCCATGACCAGCAAGACCTGGAAGTGGCCGCGGCGCGCATCCCGGAGCAGGTCATCGAGACCGGGCCGGCGAGCCTTGGTCCCGGAGATCCGGTCGGTGTACTCGGCCACGATCTGAAAACCCCGCTGCCGGGCCATCGCGCGGAGGTCATGGAGTTGGGTCTCCGGGTGCTGGTCCACAGTGGATACGCGCAGATACAGAGCTACAGTTTTCATATCTTCCCCTCGCGTGAAGCCATGACGTCACGCAAATAGCTCGACTCCAGGTCCAGCTGAAGCAGGTAGTTGATGTCCGGTTTGACCCGGCAGAGCTCGAGAGATGCCTCCAGCTCATAAAGATCCCTGAGGCGATCGGCCTGCTGACGGATACGAGCAGGGGTTGCAGGAAGCGGGACGGGGCGACGATAGCGGCGAAACAGACGTGGTCCACAGCGAGTTTTCATAAGACTCCATTTATACCAACGATATATCGTCGATATAAATACCAACCTAGACTACTTTCGCAAACTGCCAAAGCATGGGTGAATTTATTGGCCTCCGTATCCTGGTCAGCCCCTTCATGATGTTCGATGTCCCCACCAAGACCACCGACATCATCATGTTCAACTCGCGCAACTCGGCGCCCTGATCGTGGACGAGAAGCCCCACGTCAAGAGCTGGGACGAGCCGCAGTACTCGATCCACAACCTCGGCATCGAAGAGAGCTACGGCTTCGGTGTACTCAACGAAGGTCAGGCAATCGCCGTCGCCAAGAACGTCAAGGTTCACTGGGACGAGAGGTCGACGCCGGGGGCGTTGATCCTCTCGTCCGGGCTGGCGACACGGTCTTCGAGCTGCCTTCGGGCCTCATCGGAACCTCGCCGTTCGACGTCAACGACGACAATTTCGACCTCAACTCGGTCCGCTTCGTCAGCAATTAACTAGGTGAATCGCCGTCGGCGCGACGATGCCGAGTTGGGATCCGCTGCCGGAGATAGCCCGCGGGATGCCGTTTCATCTAGTGTTGACGGGGCTTTTAGCTGGTTCCGGTCTGATCTTGATGCTGGTTCCCAGGCTGAAGACATGCCGGAAGCCTCCAGGCTCGGGGAAACAGGCCCTGAACCGCTGCCGACTCTGCCGCTCTGCTGCCGGAGAGACAGCCCCCGGACGCCGCGCCTGCGGTTGCTGGCGCGGCTGGATGTGGGTTCTACACTCGGCCCTGGATATGGCTCTGGTCCTGAACTCCAGCTTCCAGTGTCCCTCTGGCTCTACTTCTCTTAGATATTGCCGAGTTGGAGTACCTACTGCCGGATAGGGTATCGGCAATAGCTTATTGCTGAGATGTTAGGGCACAGAGGAAGTCCCTCTTAGAAGTGAAGGATCCTGGGCGCGTAGTGGGCTCTATTAGGTGATATGTAGGTGAATCTCTCTGGACACAGAGGGCGGGGCCTTTTCGCCCCCCCGCCCCTTCTAGAAGAGGACGCCAGAGGTCATATCTCTGCCCTGAGGGGCCTTTTGAGAACACCGGAGCCGGTGAGAACATCAGTGAATCGGCGATTTAGCACTCATTGAGAATCGGCAAGGGCGCAATCGGCCGCAATCACATGTCCGGGATGCCGGTTTTTCGGCCAAGTGAATCACTTCAGTACGTCGGACTGCGGCTGTGCGCAGAAATCCTGTCCCTCGCCAAAATAGCGATCTACCGTTAGATCAAGTAGATGAGGTGGGTATTTAGCTTTCGACGGTTCCTTGTAAAGAAGCGACGGAGAAGTGCGTCTGTCGACTTGTCACGAGATCCTCAACGTAGATTCGATTGTTGTCCGCAGCTACCGAAGACCTCCGTAGCCAGTCGAAAGCCTCCTGCAAACTGACTCGCACTCGATAATAGCGGCCGAATGAAATTTTGGCGCGGTATGGGTGCTAAATATCCTCGGTCCCGTCTCGGCCATCGTCATGAAGGTACTGGCCAAAACCGCTGAGAAGCGGTCCCAAGCAGCAGTCGGCCTGGAGCGTGATCCGATGTACGATCTACGCAGGATGAATGTGCGCAGACGGCGGGGGGACCGCCCACTCGGTTCGAAAAAAGAGTTCGCGTCCGGTAGATCTACAATGACCCAGGCAGAAAGGTCATTTCTAAGACTTCATTCGCTTCTTAGAATCACGAGCTTATAGATTCTAAATCCGGTGGAAAGAACTTCACGTCTCCTCCACCAAACCTAACTCGTTCATTGCCGATATCTCGCCCTATTGCGACGTCAAATCAGCTGCGATGAGCGAGTGCTTGTCGAATATTCTCAGGCCGGATTGGCAAATGACGGACGCGCGCACCCGAGGCGGCAAAGATCGCATTTCCAATCGCGGGTGCAACCGGTGTAGTCCCCGGCTCGCCGAGCCCAACGGGCGCTTCCGTACTGGGGAGAAACTCCACCTCGACTTCGGGTACGTCTCCCATGCGCAGCAGCGCATACGTGTCCAGGTTTGTATCCTTCGGTTGGCCATTTACGAACTCTGATCCCTCGTGCAGGGCCATGCTCAATCCCCACAACGCCGCTCCTTCCACTTGAGCCTCCGCACCGTTGGGATGAAATGACGGTACCGGCGTCGATGACCAGACTCAGCTTCTCTACAGTCACGTGACCGTTGATTCGGTTCACCCGCACGCGGGCGGCGCAAGCAGTCCAAGTTGGCATGCTGCGTTCCTGGCCGAACGTAGTTGCAATGCCGAGTCCGACATCTTTGGGTGTCGGCTTGCCCCACCCCACCTTCTCTGCCACACGGGCGAGCACGGCCGCTTGGCGGCGCGCACCGCCGACGGAATTCGGTGCCGAACCGGCATTTCGTCCGGCACCGTCGAGCATTCCCAGGCGAAACTTCACTGGATCGACGCCGGCCGCGTGCGCTGCCTCGTCCATAAAACTTTCCACAGCCCAATTCGTCCAGCCAGGACCGACGGATCGCAGCCAGCCGGGCCGGAATGTCTGTTCGGCCAGATCGTTTCGCAGCGCGCGAACTCGCTGCGCTCCTACGGTGTACCAGTGGTTAGCGCCCTCGCTGGAGAACGGATCGTACGAAACGCCGTTGACGCCCTTCGGCATGAGAAACGGAGCCATGACCGCAGTGGGCCACCCAGCCGCCGCATGATGATCCATTGCCGTCACTCGGCCGTCATCACCCCAGGCCATGCGAACCACCTGCATGGAAGGTGACCGCGGACAGTCGAAGCGCATGTCGTCAGCGCGCGTGCAGACCATCTTGACGGGCTTGCCAATCGCCTTGGCGGCCAGTGCAGCTGGCACAATGTAGTCACCATCTAGTCGACGCCCGAACCCTCCTCCCAGCAAGTAGCTGCGCAATACGATCTTGTCCTGACTGCGCTCCAGCACCTTGGCCAGCACAGGAAGGATCAGCGTCTGGTATTGATTTCCGGTGTGAATTTCGAAAATGCCGTCCTTCTCGAACGCGAGCGCGTTTACCGGCTCTAGCGCGAAATGCATGACGGTGCTTGTGGTGTAGGTTCGTTCAATCTTCTGCTTCGCCAAAGCCAGCGCCGCGTCGACGCCCGGGTCGTCGACCAACAGTGAACCGGCCTTCGGATCCGCGATCAACTCGGCTGAGCGGTTCTGGATATCCGCCTCGGATACCGTCGCTGCCTTGCCCGAGCTCCAAGTCACCTTCACCAGATCGGCCGCCTTGCTTGCGGCTATGAAGCTCTCCGCGAACACCATCACCCAGCCCGGCACTGTTTCCGACGGATCGTCCAGCGCGAGGCTCTTCAGATATCCGGGCACTCGCTTCGCCGCCGAATCGTTAATCGAGACAACTTTAGACTCGTAACGCGTCGGCGGAATTTTCGGACGCGCATAGACCATCCCCTCCACCACTGCATCCAAGCCGTATTTGCCTTTGCCATCGACCTTCGACGGAATATCCAACGCCAGCGTATCCCGCCCGATCAGACGGCGTTTGTCAGGCGCCTTAATCGGAATATTTTCAAGCTGCTCGGACGTGAACGTTCGTCGGAGATTGCCGCGGGCCACAATATCGCCATACGGGATAGATCTTCCTCCGGCGTGCACCGCATGGTCACGTGCCGTGCACATTTGATAAGGAACGCCAAGCAGCTTCGCGCCTTCTTCGATCAGAGCAATGCGGCCGGCCGCGCCCGCTCGGCTGAGCAGCGGAAAACTCTGCCACACGGACCAACTGCCACCTGTAAGCATGATGCCCCACTTGGGATCGGAGTCGACGGTGACGACCTTCACCTTGCGCCAGTCGGCCTCCAACTCGTCTGCCACGATCCGGGCGAGCGCGGTCCCGACATGCTGGCCCATCTCCGCGCGAACGATGTTGATCGTCACCGTGCCGCTGGGATCGATTTCATACCAGATGGTTGGTTCGAAAAATTCACCCGCGCGACGCGCAGACTCGGCGTTCAAGGTCGACAGCATCGCGTCCGCCGCGTTCAGGGGCGACCGGGCGTATCCCAGCATCACGCCCGCTCCCAACATCGTGATCAGGAAGCTGCGGCGCGACGGATCGCCGCTCGACCGGAGTCCGTGAGATGACAGACTATTCATAATCCGTTTCTCCTCTCATTCTCGCCGCAGCCAGCTTAATGGCTTTGCGTATGCGAACGTAGGTCATGCAGCGGCAGACACTCGAACTGGTCACTTCGCAAAGTAGCCACTATCGGTGGGCTCTACCTCAACTTCAAGCAGTGAAGGGTTTGCCGGAGTCAATCGCCGCCTTCAGTGCGTCTGCCATCTCTGCGGCGGTAGTGGCGCGCCGACCTGGAAGTCCATAGCCTGCGGCCAGAGAGACGAAATCGATACCCGGCAAATCCATGCCAGGAAGCTTCGTAGTACCTAGAAAAGCGCCGTAATCTAGGAGCGCCTCGTAGACACCATTGCGTACGATCACAAATGTGCAGGGCACGTTCTGTTGTGCGGCAGTCCATAGGCCCGCGATGGTGTAGTTAGCCGAGCCGTCGCCAACAAGCGCAATCACAGGACGCTTGCCAAATGCCAGACCCACTCCCACTGCCTCCGGTAAAGCGAAGCCGAGTGCACCACCGGCGCCGTTAAAAGTAGCTCTTGGATCTGGTTAGAGAAACTTGCTCCCACCACGAGCCCAAGGATGGAGACTCGGCCGTAAAAGCTGCGTCCGGTGGACATACTTTTGCGAGCACGTCGTTAAATTGCTTTAGGGTGATCTTGCCGCTTGCAGAGGGCGACGACGAGGCAGACGTATTTGCTCTGGCTGGCAGTTTCTTTGAGTTTGGCTTGACGAGGCGGTGCAATTGTTCCATTGCCACAACCGGATCCCCGACGATTGCATCGCCCATGGGAGCGCGCGCCGCCAGATCGGGATCGGACGTGATCATGACGACTCGTGTTCCATCCGGCAGATAACTGCCGGGCGACCAGGCATGATAGCGGAATACTGGCGCGCCGAAGACGATCACAAGGTCATGGCCCGTCAGTTGCTGTCGTACCGTTGCGATAGGAGTGCTAAGAGTTCCTAGATAATTCGGGTGTTGTGTTGGGAAGGATATCCGCGCCGCCTCGATGGTGAGATAGACCCCAACACCGCATTTCTCCGCAAGATCGACTCCCGCCTTCCAGCCTTCATCGGTGTCCATTTCATTGCCCATGACAAAAAGTGGATTGCGTGCAGAATTCAATCGATCGGCAAGCGATTTGAGCAGGTCGAGAGAAGGCGCAGGCCTTGCAGACACTTTCCGCGCAGTGAGCAGTGCGGTATGGTCGGGATCTGCATCATGGTGCCAATCGTCCAGGGGAACTGAAACGAAGACGGGGCCGCTGGGAGCCGCCATGGCCATATGAGCAGCTCTGGCGAACACCGCCGGCACGGAGGCTGGATCTGGAGCTTCGAAGCTCCACTTGACCAGGGGTCTGGGCATTACGATAGCGTCGCGAATCGTGAGCTGTGCCTCAAGGGTCAACATCGCCCTGGACTGCTACCCGCTCATGATCACCAGGGGCGTCCCCAGAACCTGCGCGTTGACCAACGATCCCATGGCCATGCCTAGGCCGGCGGCCGCGTGCAAATTGATTAAAACCGGCCGCCCGGTCGCTTGAGAGTAGCCATCGGCGATCGCTAAAAACAGGCGCCCTCATGGAGAGCCAGGATGTATCGAAAGTCGGATGGCATTTGATTGATAAATGGGAGTTCGTTCGACCCGGGATTGCCAAAGATGGTTGTCATTCCCAGCGAGCGGAGTACTTCGTAGGTGCATCATGCACTGTGCTCATCTCATTGACTCCTCATAAAACTAAGCAATCAGCACTTACTCAGAAGCCGAGGTTATAACGAGCTGCACGAACAAATGGCGAAGAGGCCATGCGCTTCTCCGGGTGTTTTACATGATCTTACGTTTGGGGCAAAAGCGCACCAAAGACGTTTTGATGGTCCCGCGCAGGTTGGAGGTTGCATTTTCATGTAAGACGGAAGTGATCGTCGAACTGCCTATGAAGTCGCATTTTCGGAAAGTTCACTGGCCGGCTCTTATCAAGTTGCGGTCTTTACTGTACGGTGGCCGATTTGCCAGGACGCGCCGATACGCCTGAGGCGCTGAGTGATGATGGCAGCCGTGAGGATACGCGGCGACGCACCTGGCTGCACAATCAGTAAGACAGAATTCGCTATGACCTCGTCAGTGCTCGATCCAACGTTTTCGAGGGTCGGATTGAGGGTAAGATGCAGGGTTGCAGTCCCTTCGTTAGCCCAGATCGGTCCCACGGCTTGACGCAGTGTCTCCTTTCCAACATGTACGCCTTGGTCGCCATCAAGGACAACGTCATCGGTGAATAGTTCTACGTAGGCATCGGGATCTCGACGGCTGGCAGCGCTGTCCGCTCGCGCGAGCACGTCAAGAATGTCGAGACGGTCTGAGACGGCCAAACTCATGAGAACATCCTCAGGCTGGCCGAAGCCATGCGTCTACCCGGTTACGAAGCACGGCGGGGAAGATATCTTTTGGGATGACCGCGTGAACCGCTTTCGGCGGCGTCGAACTATAGGCGGAAGCGGTTTGGTGGGAGTACTGAGTGATCCGAAAGCTGACGCTCATGCTGGCAAGGGCGTAGACTTCGGCTTCCGAGATCCCCGACGCGTTCGATAGCCAATGAATGACTTCGCGCAGGCACGCGACGAGGGCGTCATCCAGGCTCTCGCCGAAGCCGATACATATCCACGCGGATTTCGTCTCGAGCAAGGGGCTGCGGAGGGCGACGCTCTTATGAAGCTGGTAGCGAATGCTTAGATCTTCGGCAGCCGTTTCAATGGCCGTCTGATCGACAACCCCGTCTCCCTGTAATGCATGGACGTCCCCCGTCCAAATTCGGGCACCTTGCTTCATGACCGGCAGGAATAAGGAACTTCCTACGGTGAAGTCACGCAATACCAGGTTCCCACCGTATGCTCCACCCAATATGGCGCTGACAGGTTGGCTGCCGATGGGTTCGACCCCTACGACACCTAAGAACGGAGCCATCGGGAGGCGAATGTCATGGGTATATTCGGCCGTTTCACGCGCTTCATCGAAGCGGAAGTAATGGACATAAGGCTCTTTGAAGTCGCTGGGCAGTGCCCCGACACCAAGCGGGAAGGAGTTCCATCCCCAATCAATTGTGCGCAATGCGGTGAGAGTGCATTCAACGACGTCGCCGGGCATTGCTCCAAGAATCTCGACAGGGCCGAGCATGGAATAAGGGCCGTGGGGATAACGATGTCGTAGTGGCTCCCGCTCTGCGAAGCTCATGTCGAAGACAGCTTCGTTGCCCCAATGTGTCCAGGTGTGCGGATAACTGACGATATCGCCGGGCTCGACGACTGCCACAGGTTCAGCGGCCGGATCTAGGTAGCCCGACCGAACCGTCTCTTTTGTGGATTCAACGATGTGTATAGTCATTTGACCCCTTGGATGAATCAGGCAGCCATAGAGATTTATACAGTGCTCATCGGCGTCGAAGCCAGAACCGGTCGACATCCACGAAACCTGACCTGCCGCCCGGGAAAAGTCGCCCGGTTTTTTGTAGGATAGACTCTGGGCAATTACCGCAGATGGGATCCTCGACCAAATGCGAGATCGGCGGAGATGTCTCCGTCCCGCCGCGGAGCACTGGGCGACGGTACGAAGCCGTGCTTCGCCTCAGCGAGGCCCTCTCCCAGTGCCGCGAACCCGAGGACCTGACAAAAATTCTCTCCGACCAGTTGCGTGAATTCCTCGAGTTCCTACAGTTCTACATCATTGTCTACAGAGAGAACTCCACGGAAGTCGAATGGGCGGTGGTGGGCCGAGAGAAGAGCCTCGTGGTGGCCGCCTATGCGGATATGCCCGTTGAACAGCGACCATCGTGGCAGGCTTACGCCACCCAGGAGCCTTTCCACATTCACGACTGGAACTCGGATGAAAGAGTGACGGCACGCCTCAAGGAAGGAATTGCCGCTCTAGGACTCAACGTCGGCCCGCTGGTTTTCGTACCCCTCACGACACCCCATCGTCGCCTGGGTGCGTTGGGCATGTCCGGGCCTCCTGGAGCCACCTATACCAGCGATGACATTGGCTTTTTGCGACTCATTGGTCGGGTAGTCGCATTCGCGATTGACGACAATTTTAATCTTCGCCAGGTCGAGGCTGCCCGCGCGGAATTGCAGCGTCAAAACGAAAGGTTGCAACGCAGTGAACGGGAACTGCGCGATGTTATCGAGACTATTCCATCGATGGCGTGGTCAGCCGCCGCAGACGGCGCGGCAGAATTCTTCAATCGACGCTGGTTGGACTACGCTGGGCTTACGGCGGACCAGGCACACGGTTGGGGTTGGACAAGTGCGGTCCACCCAGACGATTTAAACTGTCTGGTGGAGTACTGGCAAGGGATGTTGGCTTCCGGAAAGCCCGGGGAGATCGAAGGGCGTCTGCGCAGATCCGACGGAGTGTACCGGTGGTTCTATTTCCGCGCGACTCCGGCCTTCGACGAAAGCGGAAAGCTTGTCAAATGGTATGGAACCAACACCGATATTGAGCTACGAAAAAACGCTGAGCAGATTCTCGCTGTCCAGAACACTCGACTTCAACTGCTTCTTAAGCTCACCAACCAAATCACTTCAAATCTGGAGCAATGCATGAGTTCCCGGATACTGGCCGAGATCGCGCGCAGCACTGTGCACGCATTGGATTTCCCGGAAAGTCGAGGATTTGTTAAGGAAGAACTGCTCATTACTCCGGCTGGCATTGCCAAACGAGTTCTTGAAAAGCTGGAGCCAGCGGTCAGAAGTATAGCCAACCGCGAGGATTTTCCTCCCGACTATTACGAACTGCTGCTCGCTGAGGGGGTCAAGAGTCAATGTGTGATTCCTCTCGTGAACCGGGGTCGACCTGTCGGAGTCCTGGCAATTGCTCGGACCACAGACCATTTGTTCACACCTGAGGATATCGACTTCCTCAAAGAGGCTTCCGGGCAGATAGCGATTGCTATCGAGAATTGCCTCGCGTATCGCGAAGTTTCCGAACTCAAGGAAAAACTGGCTCAAGAAAAGCTTTACCTCGAAGCAGAGATTCGGGGCGACATGGAATTCGGACACATCGTGGGTAACAGCTCGGCGCTCAAGCAGGTCTTGCAACTGGTCGAAACTGTTGCGTCGAGTGATTCAACGGTCCTGCTGCTCGGAGAAACAGGAACAGGCAAAGAGTTGATTGCCCGCGCGATTCACGATGGCAGCCGTCGAAAGGACCGCACGTTTGTAAGGGTGAACTGCGCTGCCATTCCGACTGGTCTTCTGGAGAGCGAGTTGTTTGGTCATGAAAAGGGAGCCTTCACGGGCGCGATCATTCAAAAGATCGGTCGGCTGGAACTCGCCGATCAAGGCACCCTGTTCCTGGACGAAGTAGGCGACATTCCCCTTGAAATCCAACCGAAGCTATTGCGGGCTTTGCAGGAGCGGGAATTCGAACGGCTCGGGAGCACGCGCACCCGCAAGGTGAACGTTCGGCTCATCGCCGCCACCAACCGCGATCTTGAAAAGATGGTCGTTGCGCATGAATTTCGCAGCGATCTGTACTAGCGGCTGAACGTGTTCCCGATCAGAATGCCGCCATTGAGGGAGCGGAGGGAAGACATTCCTCTGCTCGTGAGCTATTTCGTCGAGAGATTCGCCAAACAGATGCAGAAAGAGATCGATAGCATCCCTGCGGATGTAATGAAGGCCCTGAAGACATGGGAGTGGCCTGGAAACATTCGCGAACTGGAGAACCTCGTCGAACGCGCGGTGATTCTTACGCGGGGTAGGTCGCTGGAGGCTCCGTTATCGGAACTGCGCAAGGTGAACGTCGATAACGATGAGCAGAACTCAGCAGACCGCGACATTTCCCGCATTGTGAAAGAGACCATAAGAGCGCTCCACGCAAACAGCCCCGTGGCCGATCGCGATATGAAGAAAAAGCGGGACGCGATCGTGAGCGCGCTCACTGTATCGAGGGGGCGCGTGGGCGGCGGCGATGGAGCCGCGGCGCGCATGGGACTCAACCGCACCACTCTCCTCGCTCGCATGAAGAAACTCGGCATTGATCCACGGGACTACACCTGTTGACGGCAGCTTAAGTGTCAAAGCTCCATTGACAGTCCCAACTCCCTGTGGCCACCTCCTATTCAGCACAGAACATACAAGTACTTACCACCCAGAGCGTGTGGCATCTGCATTGCTTCTCTATCCCTTTAAGGGCAGGTGCGCATGTTAAGGATCTCGCTTGTCGATGGGCCTCACCGACGACGGATGATTGTGGAGGGCACGCTGGTCGCACCCTGGGCCGATGAGCTTAGAGTCGCTTACGAAAGAGTAATAGCCGACCTTCAGGGCCGTGAACTCATCGTCGATCTGAGAGGACTAACCGCAGTTGGCCCAGCCGGCGAAACCGTGCTTCTGCAGTTAATAGAGGACAAGATCACGTTCCAATGCGGTGTTTTTGCGAGAGAGCTGTTGAGGCAACTTGTTCGCCACACGCAGGAAAATGCCCAGGAAGCAGAAGACGAGCCAAACGATCCCGATTCGGACTCTAAGGGTGACGTAAGGTAGCCGACTGTCATAGTTTCAATGACAGATTTACACCAGCATCCTGGTTCGACAACTCCTTTCGTGTCGGGTCTGTGTTATCAATCGCTTGCCAGAGGCCGACAATTGGCACGAGTATTGCTTTGCTGTCAGGGCGGGCGGTCTCGGGGATCCGCATGAAATAGCCAAGGCTGCCACATTTCTCGCGTCCTGCGAAGCGAGTTACATCTCGTCTCGTCGATAGCGGCATAGATCTGATCCGCCGCGCATTTTCAGTTCCAGATTCATCCTGAGTCGTAGGAGACTTTCTTACAGTTGCCGACGATTCGCGCTCAGCACCCAAATAGAGAGGAGACTCCATGCAGACAGTTCCAGCTGACTACTTCACTGCTTTTCGCTATGTGAAGCTGACTCGAGACGCCAGCGGTGTGCTGACCGTTCAACTTCACACCAACGGCGGCCCGTGCCTTATGACCGCACAAACTCACACCGAGTTTGTCGAGGCCTTCTACCGTATTTCGCAGGATCGAGCGAACAAGATCGTAATCCTGACTGGCGCAGGCGGACAGTTCATTACGGATGTCGATTGGTCATCGTTCGGCGACGCCTCCGATCCCGAAGTCTGGAGCCAGATTCACGACGAGGGTGTTCAGGTTTTGGAAAACATCGCCAACATACGCGTACCGGTGATCGCGGCCATCGAGGGGCGGGCGCATATTCACTCCGACTACGCGCTGCTCGCCAACGTGATTGTAGCTGCCGAGGGAGCGACCTTCGAGGATGTAGGCCATTATGTCGCGGGCGTTGCTCCCGGTGACGGAATCTTTACCACCTGGAGTTATCGCGCAGGAGCGGGACGAGCCGAGGCATTCCTCCTGAACCCGCAACCCTGCCGGCACGTACTGCACAGGAATGGGGAGTCGTGGCCGAGGTCGTGCCGAACGGTAAGGCCCTTGCCCGGGCGCGGGAACTAGCCGCGCTCTACTTAAGAGCCCACGAGGTAACGCGGCGCAACACGCGGGTCCACTTCATCCAACCCCTAAAAGAGCGCATTGTGCGGGAAGTCGGCTACGGACTATCGCTTGAAGGAGCGTCTGCAGCCGACCTTGTGAAGTCGACGCAAGCCAAAACCGAACGTCAGGCTTCGACAGCAAAAGTTGCATGAGCACGAAGAGTTCATCCGGCCAGCAGCGAACGGTTCGTTCATCTTCACCTTACTAAGGAGAATCGAGTCATGAAGGGTCAAATGAAGATTATCGCGGTTGAGGAACACTACGGGCTTCCGGCTATCTATGAAGCCGCCAAAAAGGCGAACGGTCCATATCTGCAGGTGTTGGAGGCATTAAAGAAAGCGGGACACTTCCCGATCTCGGATGACCCGAAAGTCGGGTTCCCTCCTGGCATCTATGATCTGGGGGAGGAGCGGATCGCTGCTATGGACGCCGCCGGCATCGACGTGGCTATCCTCTCGTACGCTACGCCGAGCGCAGAGCGCCTTGAGCCGTCGCTGGCGAGGGACCTCACTAGACAAGCGAACGACACTTTGGCGACCGCGGTCTCTAAGCATCCAGAGCGGTTCCTCGGATTTGCCACACTCCCGATGCTCGACCCTGCGGCTGCATCCCGCGAGCTCGAGCGCACCGTGCGCGACCTGGGCTTCGTGGGTGCACTGATCAATGGCCACGTCAACGGGCGTTACCTTGACGACAAGTTCTTCTGGCCAGTGTTTGAATGCGCCGAAGCGCTCGGTGTGCCCATCTACCTGCATATCCAAATTCCACCCAAGCCGGTGGTTGACGCCTACTACAGCGGCTTTGCTCCCGAAGTCTCTGCATTTTTGTCAATTGCGGGAACCGGTTGGCATATCGACAATGGGGTACATTGCCTCCGCTTAATCCTGGGCGGGGTGTTCGACCGCTTTCCTGGGCTACAGATCATTGTGGGCCATCACCTCGAAATATTGAGTTGGACGGCGTGGCGGGCAGATTACGGATTTCCGTCAGGTAAGAATGGTGGGCTGAAACGGACCATCAAGGAATACCTTAGGGAGAACTTCTACGGTGGAATCCTGGCTGGTGAGTACCTAGGCCAGGAGCCTGGCGCGATGGATAAGAGCTGGAGTTTGTCCTACCAGGCCTATCTGAGCATGGTGAATACGATCGGTATCGACCGCGTGGTCTTCACCGCGGACTATCCATATGGCGACATGAAATCCGCTCGGCAATTCTTCGATCAGATGCCCATCAACGTGAATGAAAAGGAGAAGATCGCGCACCTCAACGCGGAGCGCTTGCTCGGCCTCGGTCAGAACGCACGAAAGAGCCTCATGCGTGTCGCGTAAATGCTTCGCTGTTGGTGTTCGGGATAGCGTGCGATCGGTCAGCGAGGTCTCGAAGCTGGCCACGGAACTGCGATTCTCCCGGGTCGAAGGCTATCTTCCAGATAGGCGAGAAACTTTGCCGCGAAAGAGGTGAGCAAAAATGCGCTTCAAAGAAACAAAAGGGGACCAGTATGGCTACTACGCGAGCGGTTGCGCCAGATGACGACGTGGTGATTGCAGCCCAGGCATGCTCACCTGTGGCATTTGCAGAACTTTATGCGCTTCATTCGCGACGTCTCTACAGAACGATCTTCGCCATTACCAAGAATCCTGAAGACGCCGACGAGGCGCTTCAGGAGACATTTCTGCGAGCCCATGTAGCACTCCATACATTTGAAGGTAGATCAACTATCCACACCTGGATGGCGCGGATAGCCATCAACTCCGCTCTGATGACCCTTCGCAAGCGGCGCGCTCGACCTGAGATGCTATCTAATACCCGACCTGATGATGGCGCTGAGATCGTCTTGTTCGACGTGAAGGACTCTGCTCCGAACCCGGAGCAGGTCTACGGCCTGCGCCAGCGCCAACTCACACTGCTGCGCGCAATCGGGCGCCTCCAGCCCCAACTGCGAGCACCACTTCGGATGCAAATGATGCATGGATCGTCAGTGAGGGAGATCGGCCTGACGCTCAACCTTTCCGTAGCTGCCGTCAAGGCCCGACTCTATAGAGCGCGGTTACAACTTTCCAAAAGTGCACCACGTCAGAGTGCTCCGCATAGCGTCCCCTCTCAGGGATCCACGACAGGAACTCTATGGCACAGATGGAATCATTCACAGGGCCGCTAACCCCGGAAGAGCCGGAGGCACAACTCACTTTCAGATTTTGCATGGTTCATTCGGGAGAGAACGATGAAACAGGAGCAAATCGAACGAAGCCTAAGTTCGTCGAATGCCTTGATCAGCTGCGAGTGGCTCGGCTCAAGTAGAGGAGCGCATCTCTCTTCTGCACAAGTTGATAAACATCGCATTTTATGTGTTGACGACGAGATTATCGGCTCGGAGATCCGCGGACAGATTCTGAGAGAACAAGGTTATTCGATCGTTCTCTATCACTGCCCACTCGAAGTCCTTCATTGCGATCTATCCATGTTCGATCTCGCGATTCTAGATTTTGAGATGCCGGAATTAAATGGTCCGGAGCTATTGCTGCGCATGCGGGCGCTAGGCGCCAAATTCCCAGTCGTGTTGCTTACCGGGCGTCTGGCGACACTTTCACGCGAAGATCTAGTCCTGTTTGCGCGGCATATCGACAAAGGCATGCCCGTAAATTATCTGCTGGACACGATTGCAAGCTTTCTAGATCCAAATCAAGTCCCCGATTATGGCTCGTGATAGAGCCCCATTGCTTATCCGCTCGATGAAATAGGGACCGCAGCTCGTCGCCGACGGAGCTTAACGGTCATGCGCGCAAAGAAGCCGGTGATGTATGCCCCCGTCGGGCCGAGGCCCCAAGCGGCGATACTGATGAATGGTATAGCCCCTGGCTCGACCACAGCGACGGCCCTCAACTCCCCCAAGGCCAGCAGAGCGTTGTGCGTCCCCATGGAAACCGCGGTATGCGGCGCCGTTTCCGATGCCAGCATGACGTACACCACGTCTGGTTTCGCCGCCCTTATCGCCAGCGCTACCTTGTCCGCCTCATGGTGGCTTGTCCGGTCGCTATCCGTAGTCAGTTCCTCTCCCCCAAGAACATGATGTAATTATCACATGTCCGTGTAGTCGGCTTTCCGGACAAGTGACCCTCTCTTTCAACTGTCACCTACAGGGCTTAGCACTCATCCAGTCAAACGTCCTATCTCAAGAGATGTGTCGACTCCCGAAGTTAAATATTCCCGGGCCCAAATAGCGGTGATAGCCAATCCGTCCGCAGGTTGTGATGCTTGGAAAGGTGAGAAAATCTGGGGCCAATCTGGGGCCAATTGCGCTTCCTATGCGTTCCCCAAATGGCTTTACTAGGTTCTCGCGCTACTCGTAAGTTGTTGCAATTCTGAGTAGCGAAACCTTCACACGGTGGCTCTCTAGACCTCTTCTTTCTATCTTTCAAAGGTGCTGGCGAAGGTGCTGAGGGTTGTTCAACAGTGCTCTAGGGGGCTCTTGGTGGCCACCGATGCTCCTAGAATCAATAGGTTACAAGCAGTTGTTGTTATGGCATGGAAGAGGTCATCGGTTCGATCCCGATCAGGTCCACCAATTATTTCAATAACTTAGATAATTGAACGCTCTGAGTCTGTGGGCTTCGCTTCCTTGCGGACGTCGAGTTCGCTTCCAGCATTTTGCGGCTGACGTGTCTCGCCTGGCGATTCGATCCGTATTGGGCGAGAAGATTTAGCCTTCTGTCTTCAGCGGTTGTATGGCGTGTGTTCCTTTCCGTTTCATCTACTGAAATCCAACGATCGTTATGAAGGTTCCGGTATCGTAGACCGACGAACTCCACGGCATAGCCAAAATAAACTGCGAGGTTGGATCGCATCCGGTGACGTTGACGACGAAGGCCGCGCTGGCAGAGCCGCTGGTCGGGATGTCACCCAAGGCAATCGGGTAACTACCCGGTGGCGTAATCGTTGGTGTGCACGTCTGTCCGGAGATCTGTGTCAGTCCGAAGCTCTTGATCAGCGTCGCATACGCTGGTCCGACACTGCCGTTGGTCGCCGTAATCGTCACTGTGTATGTACCCTGTGTGCCGGCAACGATAGAGTCCGAGAACGTCATTCCGGCACCGGGCAACTGTGACGGATCGACAATTCCCCAGTAAGCGGGCTTGGCCTGCAATCCCATGTCGAAGGGCAGCGGATAATCAGTCCGCGCGACGGGGAAGCCATCCAGCCATGTATCGTCGTCAGCAAAACCCCAGAACGTAATGGCGCTGAGTTTGCCGCTCAGCTCCCGCAGCGCGTCAAAGTACTTCGCATAGAGCCAGCCCTGCTCTGCCAGAACCGACGGCGGAATATTGTTGCCATAGTTCGAGGTCGTGTCTCCGGCGTTATAGACGCTCATATCCATCTCGGTGATCTGCTGGTCGAGCCCAGGAAATGTCGCCGCCATGGAGGAGATAGTTCTGGTAATTGCCTCTGTCGACGGGTAGTTGATTGCGTTATGCATCTCATGCCCCACGCCGTCGAGCGGAATGCCACGACTGCGCAGGTCGCCGACGACTTGCATCAGGCACGCCAGCTTGTTCGGGTCAGTGGTGCTGTAGTCGTTAATGAAGAGCTCCGTCCCCGCGGGCGCATACTGCCTGGCCGCCTGCAGCGCGATATCGATATAGCTCTTGCCGAGCACTTGATAGAACGGACCGTGAGCGAGGCAGTCCGGTTGCGTGGGATCGAGCGGCTCATTTACTACGTCCCACACATATACATTTGTGCCGAAATGCTGCACCTCGCTCTGAATGTGCTCCTGAATATTGGCGGTCACCACGGCTTGATTGGCAGGCGAATTAGTGCCATCGCCGGTGGCGTAGGCAGGGGTCTGCGCACCAGTCGCCCACACCAGGTTATGTCCCCGTATCTTCATGCTGTTGCAAACCGCGAGCCCAACTTCGCTGTCCGCGTTGCCGTAGGTATAGGTGCCCTTGGTAGCCTCCACTGAACTCCACTTCATGTCATTGCCCGAGACGATGCTGTCGAAGTGCATGGTCAACAACTGAGCATGCGGACCCGACAGGTCGGTCGTATCGATCTCTGCACCGACGGGGAAATACTGAGAGAGAGTCTTAAAGATCGAAGGAATATTCGTCTGAATCGTCGGCGGCGCAACGTAGCTAAGTTGGAAGTCATCAATGTAGAACGACACAAGATCTGACCCTGACGATGGAACCGTCTGGAGATATAGAAAGGCCATGCCAGGGTCGTAGCTGTTCGGCATGTTGTAGCCGATGACGCTGATCTGATGCCAGTTTCCGTCCGCAGGCACAGTAATTCCTGGATAAGGAGTAACACTCGGGTAGCTTGTATTGCCGCTGAGCGTGGTCTGCAGGCTCATATTGATGACGTGGTTCGAGCCGTCCATCGGTTGCAGCATCACCCATACGCTGATGTTGTATGTCGAGCCGACATACATTTTGTTGCTGACATTGATCTGCGGTCCGTCGTAGTTCGCGACTCTTCCTGTAACCAGCAGACTGTGCGTCCCGCTGTGTGACGCGGCAGTTGAGTTGGTCAGAGTAGAACTGCCCGTACGCGAACTCCAGCCATCCAGGCCGCCATCCTCGAAAGTAGAAGTGATTCCCGAATTGTCCTGCTGGCTCGGATTTGGGGGTGGTGGCGAAAGCTCGCTGATCACAACATCGCCGATGTAGAACGAATCCGTCGCGCTGCTCGACTGGAAGTAGAGCGTCAAACCAATAGGTGGCCCCGGTAGGTTGCTGAAGCTGAAGGTTCCCTGCACCTTCGTCCACGTTGTGCTCGAGAGCGCGGCTGAGGTGGCAAGATTGCCGAACGCCCCGGAAGTGGCACAGTCCGCGGTCTTGGTCGACATCGTCACTGTCGGGTTACTCCCGTCCGGAGCCGCAAGCAACACGTACGCGCTCACCTGGTAAACCGCTCCGGCTACGACGTTGGGGACGCTCAATAGATTCAGGCTCGGCCCCATGAAGGTGGCCGTTCGGTTGGTGGTGAGAAGAGCCAGTGAGTCGCCATTCGGATCGAGCACTGGAGGTGCAGCGTTGCTCAGATTTGCTGAACCGAACGGAGTCCACCCGTCGAGGCCGCCATCCTTAAAGGTATAAGTTGCAAGAGCGGTTCCGCCTGGCGGCGGCGCCGTCTCCGTAATCACAACGTCATCCATATAAAAAGACTGTGCCGTCGTTGGTCCGACGAGCTGCGCATAAAGCTGCAGGCTCGTCTCCGTGGTGCTGACCGTATAGGTCCCACCGATTTGCGCCCACCCTGAGCTCGACACAGGCACCTGGTACGCGCCGATTGTGTCGTAGCATGTGCCGCCAGAGCAACTCGGATCACTGCGCTTGATCGTGAAGTTGGCATTCGTCGCAGACTCTCCGGGCGCGAGCTGGATGAAACCGGTGATCGTGTACTGCGCGCCCGGCAGAAGAAGATTGCTGACCATTATCGAGGGGCCACCCGCACCACTTGAGCTTGTTGTCGTCAGCAGGCTGAAGGATCCGCTGTGGGCGATGACATTCGTAGCGACAGGTGTACTTGCGCCATTAAATGAAGTCCAGCCATCTGCCGTTCCGTCTTCGAAACCATAAGTGACCACCGTCTGGGCGCCCATGTGACCAGCGAATAGGAATATGAAAAGAGCGACCACACAGAAAAGAGAGGCGGATGGATCTCTGAAGGAACGTGCTGTGTATTTAATAGTCGAGCCAAACATAATGTTTCCCTCCTCAAGGCTGTCAACATAGACCGCTCCGTCGTGCTGATGGGCCAGCTGCTCTATTGGGAAGCAATTAAAACGTTTGAAAGCTAAACGCCAGACATGATAACTGTCAACTGGCGCGCGCGTTTTCTTTGGAGCGAAAGGGTTGTTATTTGGGATAAACGTATTGTTTTTTTCGCGATACAAAAAATTCCAAATAGACGAATTTCTCTAAACCGTCACTACCTAATTTGGCGGTTATTCCCCGGAGTTATGCTTCGACAACTCCGATAGTTGCTCTGGCGGGTGCTGAGACTGCGCGTAGGGCCTCAGCCAGCACGGTCAAGGGGACCGCTCCCATCGCATCGAGATGAGTTGAACGCCAGGGAGGCACTTTTTCTGCGGGGGAGATGAGGGGCTTTAAGAAACGAGTGCTCGATCACCAATGGCCCTATCGCCAATGGCTCTTGGAGCACTCGCCGGTCGGACCCCACTCATGAGGATAGAACTGTCGAGAATGGGTACCGAGTTTAGCTGCGTACTGCCTCGAGGTCGATGGTGATCTTTACCTCGTCACCGATCATCACTCCACCGGTTTCGAGTGCTGCGTTCCAGGTCAGTCCGAATTCCTTGCGGCTTAGTTTTGTTGCCGCGGATAGTCCGATCCGCTGATTTCCCCAAGGGTCCTTTATCTCATCGGTGGAACCTTCGATATCGAGGGTGACCGGATGAGTTACGCCGTGGATGGTCAGGTCGCCAGTGACTGTGGCTCCGCCTTCGTGCGGGGTGACCGACTTACTTTGGAAGGTCATGGTGGGGAACTTTTCTACGTCGAGGAATTCTGCACTCTTCAAGTGAGTGTCGCGCTGTGGATCGCGGGTGCTGATTGAGTTGACGTCGATAGAGGCTGCGATGGAGGCTGTGGCGGGACTGGCGGGGTCAACCTGAATGGTTCCGGAGAGCTTTGAGAATTCGCCGCGGACGTTCGAGACCATCAGGTGGCGAACGCTGAAGTGGACGGAGGAGTGGGTGGGATCGATCGTGTAGGTCACCTGTGGCATTAGTTGATCTCCTTTGAGCTGCTTCGCTGTTATGTCAGTCTATTTTGCGTGGCTATGTGGATAGATTGAATGTCGGGTTAATTCGACGTGTGTTTGATGCATCGAAGAGGTTGTTGGTTCTACTCCAATCTGCCTGACCAAGCCATCTTTGTGGTTTATGGCGAAGCGATTGGCCGCAAGATGGCCTGGGCCAGTTTAGTCTGTAAGGCGAGAGTGACCGACTGTGACGACAAATAGTATTCCAGCCGACGTGAACTGCCACCATCGCGTTGGGTTGTTCAGCATTGGGTTGGAGGCGTATTGGGAGCAGTTTGCGGGGCTGCGGGAGCGGCTTGAGGGGTATAACGGCAGGATTGCGGAGCGGCTGAGTGCCAGCGGCTCTGAGGTCGTGAACCTGGGCATGATCGATACGCCGGAGAAGGCGATGGCTGCGGGACATGCGTTCCGGCAGGGCGATGTCGACCTTATCTTCCTGCATGTCGCTACTTACGCGCTCTCGTCTACTGTGTTGCCGGTGGTGCGGCGGGCAAAGGTTCCGGTGATCCTGCTGAACCTGTCTCCGGAGGCTGCTATCGATTATGCGGCTTTCAACCGGATGGAGGATCGTACACAGATGACGGGCGAGTGGCTGGCACATTGCCAGGCTTGTTCGGTTCCGGAGATAGCGAATGTGTTTCGGCGTTGCGGGATTCCATTCCATCAAGTGACTGGGATGCTGGATGAGGGTGATGAGGCTTGGGTTGAGGTTGAGGAATGGCTGGCTGCTTCGCGGGTTGCGCATGCGATGGAGCACAACCGGATGGGCGTGATGGGCCATTACTACAGCGGGATGCTGGATATCTATAGCGACCTGACGTTGCAGAGCTCGGTGTTTGGGACGCATGTGGAGATTGTGGAAGTCGATGAGCTCTCGGCGTTGCGGCGCGAGGTTACGAGCGAGCAGATCGCGGTTCGCGTTGCGGAGATGCGTGAGGCGTTCGATGTGCAGCCTGATTGCTCGCAGGCTGAGTTGGAGCGGGCTGCGCGGACTTCGGTTGCGATGGATCGATTGGTGGAGGAGCATCGGCTTGGGTCGCTGGCTTACTACTACAAGGGCGTTGGAGTTGCGGAGAATGAGGACTCGATCAGCTCGATCATCGTGGGGAATAGTCTGCTGACCGGACGCGGGATTCCGATTGCGGGTGAGCTTGAGATCAAGAATGTGCAGGCGATGAAGATTCTTGACTGCTTTGGCGCTGGTGGCTCGTTCACTGAATATTATGCGGCTGATTTTAAGGATGATGTTGTTTTGATGGGGCATGATGGGCCGGGTCATATTGCGATTGCGGATGGCCGGCCCAAGCTGCGGCCGCTCGGCGTTTTTCATGGGAAGGTGGGGCGTGGGCTTTCTATTGAGATGTCGGTGAAGCATGGGCCTGTGACTCTGCTTTCTATCGCGGAGGATGGACGTGGGTCGTTGAAGTTTGTGGTGGCTGAAGGCGAGTCGGTGGCTGGGCCGATTCTGGAGATTGGGAATACTAATAGCCGCTATCGGTTTCCGCTGGGCGCGCGTGGTTTTATGGAGGCGTGGAACCGGGAGGGCGCTGCGCATCATTGTGCGATTGGGTTGGGAAAGAGGTATGCGCAGTTGGCGAAGTTGGCTTCGCTGCTGGGGATCGAGTGCGTTCGTATTTGCTGAATGTTCTCTTTTCTGTGGGGTACCCCCCCGGGGGGTTGGTGGTTAAAAGTGCAATGATTGCAATAGATAGCGAAATCGATCTCGCTAAATATGTGCAACCATTGGTCTTACGGCTAAATTCGTGCCAGTAAACGACTTACTGGCGGTGGATTGTGCTGGAGACGGAAAAGCCCCGGCGTGGGTGCGGGGGCTTTCTTGATCTCTATTTCAATTATAGAGGATTGAGCATAACTAAAAATCACTTTAGGGAAAGTTTTATCTTGTTGATATGGATTGGGTTATTGGGTTTTGGTGGAGTTTAGGGGCTTGACATGCGATTTTGCTGAGTAAAAGCGTGAAAAATAGTTTGGAGGTGGGGATTCGCGTGTAATGACGGGGGTTTTGGAAGACGGACGCGGAGAGCGCGGAGGGGCGCAGAGGACGCGAAGAAAGGCAAAGGCGGGGAGAGGGTGTGCGTTCCCCAACCATCGCCCGATCAGGCGGGCTCAGGATGGGGCACGGGGTTTGGGGTTGGGTTGAGGAAGACAGTCGTTTGCTTCCGCAAACGATATCCCACCTTAGCGACGATGAAGCTGTCGCGAAGATGGGGCACCCGGAGGTTTTGTGGTGGGAGGGTGTTGGAGGCGAGTGTTCGCCGAAGTAGGGATGCTCGCGGAGTAAAGTACTGGTGAACTTGGTTTGCGGCGGAGGATAAAGTGCGCGCGATTAGGCGATTGTTGAACGGTCTGGTTTTCTTTGCGATGGCTGGCGTTGTGGGACAGGCACAGGTGGCGGCTCCTGCGGCTCAGCCGACTGCGGTTCCGGTGTCGACGGCGGCTCCTGCGTCTCAGACGGAGGTGGAAGAGCTGCGCCAGATGGTGCGCGAGTTGGCGCTGCGGGTGAACGTGCTGGAGGCGGAGCAGCGTCAGCGGCGGACGGTTGCCGTGGCTTATTCGACTTCTGCAACTCCCGCGAGTTATGCTGCTCACGCGGCACTCACGGCTTATGCAGCTCCTGTAGCTCCTGCGGCTTCCGCGGCTTATGCAGCTCCGGGGGCTTATGCGGCTCCTGTGGCTCCTGCGACTGAGATGGCGAGCGTTTCGGCGAGCAGGCTTAGTGAAGAGGTTGCGGCGATTCCGGTTGCTGCGGCGCCAGTGGTGAGTGCGCAGGCGGTTGCGCCGGCTCCGTCGCCTAAGTCCGAGAGGTCGCTGCTGCCTGGGGAGTTGCCGGGTGGAGTTTCGTTGAACTACACGTTGGATGGGTACTACGGATATGACTTCGACCACCCTATCGGCCGGGTGCAATATCTACGTGCTTACGATGTCCTGAGCAATGCGTTCAGTATTAACCAGGCTGGGATCGTGCTGGATATGCTGCCTGACGTGGCTGGGGGACGGCGCTATGGGTTCCGGCTTGATCTGCAGTATGGGCAGGCTACGGAGACGCTGCAGGGTAATCCAGAGAATGAGCCGCGGCCGGAGATCTACCAGAATATCTTCCAGGCTTTTGGGACTTATGTCGTTCCGTTGGGGAGCGGACTTACGGTGGATTTTGGAAAGTGGGCGAGTTCGCTGGGGATTGAAGGTAACTACACGAAGGACCAGATGAACTATACGAGATCTTACTGGTTTGCTTATCTGCCCTTCTACCATGCGGGGGTAAGAACGAACTATAAGATCAACGACAAGATTGCTGTGAACTACTGGATCGTGAATGGGACGGAACAATCGGAGCCAACGAACTCCTACAAGGATGAGCTGTTTGGATTGGTATTACAGCCAACGAAGAATATTTCGTGGACGGTGAATTATTACGTTGGGCAGGATCATCCTGACGCTGTACCGGCCACGAATTGCGGTCCGACACCGGTGCAACCGGGGCTTTGCCTTGCCCCGGTAACGCCTGCTCCGAATGGGAAGCAGCACATCTTTGATAGCTATGCGACGTGGAACGCGACCCCTAAGCTGACCTTCGCTCTGGAAGGTGACTATGTGATTTCGCGAGAGTGGGCCAATGCCGCGCCAGGGGAGTCGTCTGCTCCTTCGCATGTGGATGGGGGAGCCGGTTACGCGCATTATCAGTGGACGCCGCATGTGGCACTGGCGACGCGCGGTGAATATTTGTCTGACCGGGGAGGTTTGTTTAGCGGATCTACGCAGGCTCTGAAGGAAGTTACGGGGACCTATGAATATAAGTTTGGCGAAGGGTTCATCTCGCGAATTGAATACCGGCGGGACTGGAGTAACAGGCCACTCTTTTTGACGAATCAGCCGGGGGTACTTGCGAAGAATCAGGACACGCTGACACTGGGACTTATCTGGTGGTATGGGGGGTTGAAGGGGGCGTGGTAGTTGAGTTGAGGGAACAGCATAAAGCCGTCTCCTGAGAGACGGCTTTTGTTTACTGCGGATGCTGTTGGTTTACGAGCGGGCCAGAAACTTGCGCTTTGCAACTCCAGCGAGACCGAGGATTCCGGTTCCGAAGAGTGCGAGGGAAGCAGGTTCCGGGACGGGTGAGGTGATGGCGATGTTGGTGAGAGCGAGGTCCTTCGCGGGTGTTGGCCCTGAAGTGTAGAGGAACTCCAGATTATAGTTGCCACTCGCACCTGTGGTGAATGTCAACGATTCTCCGGTCCAGCTCTGCGTAACGAAGTTGGTGAAGGATTGGGACGCGCCGTCGATGGAAGCGGTCAGGGTGTCGGGATACTGATTGTTGTCGCCGGACGCAACGCCGAAGAGGTCGAAGCTCACGGTATAGGTAGTGTTCGCGGAGAGTGAGAGCATTTGAGAGAGCGTCTCATTAGCGTTGTCGTCGACGAAGTAGGCAGCGTTTGTGATGCTGCCATCCAGCGGAACGTCGTCTCCATATCCGGTATCGTTTGAAGTGCCGAGGGTGATGACGGTGATGCCTTCACCGGGAGTGGTTCCATGAATGCCGTTGGTTGTCCATCCGGTAAGGTCGCCGGTGGAGAAGGAACCGTTAGCGATGGAGGAGGCGTGAGCTGTGCCAGCGAATGTCAGAAGAGCGGCAAGGCAGGGAAGTGTTGCGATGGTACGAAGCGAGAGTTTCATGATGTTAGTGAGCCCCGAGAGAGAAAATGGATTTTGTGTGCGGGTTGAATCTTATCTGTCGCATACTAGAGCAGTTAGGTGGCCGTTTGAGCGGATCACGCCTGTGTTGGTCTAAGTTGCTTGTTCTTGATTGGTTTATAGGCTTATTGGGGAAAGGGTTGGTATGTTCCAACCTTGCCACAATGCAAAAGTTTGCACTGTAAAAAGATAAGACTTTCCTTTTCATGGAAATACGGTGCGTAATAATTGCGCTAGCGCAATTTCATGCATTTTGGGTGCATTTTACGGGGCGGGTTGCGTTAGTTAGCTGACGTCAGGTGGAGGGGTGGGGTTGGCTATTTCGCGGGCGTAGAGCTGGTGGGTGACCTTGGGCGGGAGTAGGACTGTGTCGTCGTCGTCAGGATCTGAGGGAGGGGCTTGGTTTTGGTGGAGGGCGTAGACGGCGTCCTGGATCTTGCGGTCGGCGAGGGTTGCGCGTTCGCGGGAGCGTAGGTATTCGAGCCAGGACTCCATGACGAAGGACTCGTTGATCTGGGTGGGGTCGATGGCGTCGCGGAAGACTCCCCAGCGGATGGCGCCGTCGCGGAGGCGGACGCCGCGGAGCTGGTGGATGGCGCGGGTGAATTCAGCGTAGGAGTAGATGGGGACGACGTATTCGATGGAGATGCGGACGGGGCCTTCGGTGAAGTCGGCCTCTTCGCCCAGGAGCGAGGTGAGCTCGGGGGCGGGGCGCTTCCATTGGTAGGGGGTGTAGTCGGCGGCGGGGCCCTGGAGGACTTTGAAGCGATGCACGAGGGGGAGCGTGACGAGCAGGCCGCAGGCGGCGACGGTGAGGGAGATGGGCGTGGAGGCGTGTTCGGCGATGTAGCCCCACAGGATGGAGCCGAACGCCATTCCTCCCTGGAAGGTCATGAGGTAGGTGCCGAGCGCCCGGGCCTGGACCCAGGCGGGTACGGAGAGCTGGACCGAGGTGTTGAGGGTGGCCATGGTGCTGGTCCAGGCGAAGCCGGCGAAGGCGAGTGTGGCGATGACGATGGCGGGGCTGCGGACGTAGGCCAGGACGAGCATGGTGAAGGCCTGATAGCAAGTGGAGACGGCGATGATGCGGTCGGCGGGGACGCGGCGGCGGATGCGCGGGAGCATGGTGGCGGCGAGGAGCGCTCCTACGCCGAGTGATCCGTTGAGGATGCCGTAGCCAAGGGCTCCCTGGTTGAGATCGCGTTTGGCGACTACGGCGATGAGGGACCAGATGGCGGCGACGAAGAAGGTGAAGGTGTAGGCGCGGATGAGCGAGGCGCGGAGGTCGGGGGCGTAGCGGACGTAACGGAGGCCGGAGCGGATGGAGCCGGCGATGCGCTCGGAGGGGAGCGTGGATTTGAAGAGAGGGATGCGCTTCCAGTTGACGAGGACCCAGATGACTCCGGCGAAGGAGATGGAGTTGAGGACGAAGACGTAGCCGGCGCCGGTATGGGTGGTGCGGAAGGCGGCGACCATGAGGCCGCCGAGAGCGGGGCCGAGGGCGCGGGCGAGGTTGTTGGAGGCGGAGTTGAGGGAGACGCTGTCGGGGATGAACTCGCGGGGGACGAGCTCGGGGACGATGGCCTGCCAGGCGGGGTTGTTCATGGCGGAGCCGATGTTGAGGAGGAAGGTGAAGGCGAGGAGGGACCATGGAGAGATGTGTCCGAGGAGGGTGAGGATGGCGAGGATGGCTACGGAGACGAGCATCCAGGCTTGCCAGAAGATGAGGAGGCGGCGGCGGTCGAAGATGTCGGCGGTGGCTCCTGCTAGGAGGCCGAGGAAGAGGACGGGGAGGGCCGCGGCGGTCTGCATGAGGGCGATGAGCAGAGGCGAGGCGGTGAGGGCGGTCATGAGCCAGGTGCCGGCGGTGTCCTGCATCCAGGTGCCGAGGGAGGAGACGGTGGAGGCGATCCAACGGTCGCGGAAGAGCGGGATGTGGAGTGGGCCGAAGCCTGAGGCGGAGAGGGTAGGGGTTACTGCCTGCTCGGCTGGTCCGGTGTTGGGGGTTTCGAACGGCATTATGGGTTGATTCAGTTTACGGGGTTCATTGCGGGGTGTGGGACGTCTAACTGACAGGACGGCAAGAAATTGTGCGCGAGGTTGCGCTAAGTGAACGACTGTCGAAGGTTAAGTGTGATAGGCGAAGCGCGTTGGGGCGGTTCGAATGCGATTGACGGGAGCTTTGGCTGGCTTGAAGATGTTAATTAGAAGCTAAAGGGAAGAAAAGGTAAAAGATTTTCTCATTGTGCAAATACCTGCCAGTTTTAACAGGTAGAATTTGCGCTATTCCAACTTTTCTGCCGATGGCGTGTTAATTGCTTGTAGTCGCATAGTTGATGCATTTTTTTGATTCCCAGGCCCCTTGTGTTCTCGAGACGTCGTAAATTACAACTCGTCATTTTGATCGCGCTGATTGCTGTTTGTGGCGAAGCAGGAGTACATGCTTCGACGGATTGCGAGAAGTGGGTCGCATCGTATAAAGAGCAACTGGCGCACGCGAAGGCTGTGAGACGGATGCAGGCCGCGAACGCGCGGATGAAGCGACTGGCGCAACGGAAGATGGCGACCTACGTGAAGCCAAAACCGCCGGCTCCGAAGGCGTTGCCGGCGAATTATGTGAAGCCGAAGCCGCGCTATACGAAGGAGCAGATGCTGGAGCGGTTCACGCTGCTTTGCGGTGATCTGCCGATGGAGAATCCTCCGACTGCTACGAAGCTGCTTGAGGGGAAGGAGACTCCGGAGGAGTTTATTTCGGAGATGACTCCGTGGGCTCCGGTTGAGTTTGCGAGCACGGATGATGAGGAGCTGATTCCTGCGGGAGATGTTCCGCCTTATACGCCGCCGGGGGGCGGTGGGGGGATGCCTCCGGGTGGTGGTGGCGGCGGGGGTTTTGTTGGGCCGCCTATTATTGTTGGTGGCGGGCAGACTGGCGGTCCGCCTGGTGGTGGTGGTGAGACTGGTGGAACTCCTCCTCCCCCTCCCCCTCCTCCTGCGACTTCTCCTGTGCCTGAGCCGGGTAGTCTGGTGCTGCTGCTGACGGGTGCTGTGAGTGCTGCGGAAGTGGTGCGGCGGCGGAGACGGTCTTAGGGGTACTGCTTCGTTAGTTGGGAAAGGCCCGGATCTCGCGCGAGAAACGTTGGAGCGAGCGCCGAAGTGCGCGGATGAGGGCGTGCGCGGCGAGTGCGGCGGCGAGTAGAAGCGCGATTGCTATGCAAGCGGCGGCGATGGGGTGGTGGGTTGCGAGCCAGGTGAGGCCGATGGCTACGGTGTCTCCGGCAGTGCTGAGGGCGATGTTGGAGACGGGCTCCGGGCTGGGAGTTACGGCTGCGCGGACGGCGGTGTTGGAGGTGTGAGCGGCGAGCGCGATGCCGGCGCCTAAGGCCGTGGCCAGTATCTGCATTGTGGGGGTGAGCTGCGAGCTGGCGTGGTAGGCGATGAGCGCCGCGATGGGGATGCGGACGAAGGTGTGGAGGAGATTCCAGAAGAGATCGAGGGCGGGGATCTTGTCGGCGAAGAATTCGACGGCGAAGAGAATGGCGCAGGTGACGATGATCCAGGTGTGGCCGAGGGGGTCGAGTCCGGGTGGGAGCTGGACGAGGTGCGTGCGGGCCAGGAGTCCGAGGGTGAGGACGGTGGCGTAGATGTTAAGTCCGGCGGCGAAGCTGGAGGCAATGACCAGCGCGGTGATGTTAGCTGGGGAGAACATCTGGGTGAATTGTACGCGTGGGTTGTGGGTTAAAAAGGAAACCCACGCAGCGCGGTGGGGGCTGATGCGTGGGTATTCCGTTAAAGCAACGAAGTGGGTGGACTTCGTTATGACTGACTCAACCCGAAGGGAGTCTTGCCACTTGCTTAATGTAACCGGGGATGGGGTTGAAGTCAAGTGATTGGGTTGTGGAATATGGTTTGGTTTGTGCGGGGGGTGCCCCACTCCTCTGTGTTTTGTGCAAAATATTCTAAATAAATGGTTTAAGTCCGGACTTCGATAGGAGCAGATAGTGCCGAAATGGGACCTGGATTTTCAGGGGTGGTGTCTGGGGTGGAGATTTGTCAAGAGGCGGTCAAAGCCTTTATGCGGTGGGTTGGGGGTTCGTAATTCGAGCCAAAAGTGGGTTGAGGGATAAGTGGGCTCCGCGAAGTTTGAATTTGCATCAGAGTTGGCAGGCGGAGACACTGTATTCAACGCACGCTGTCTGAGCTGGGCTTAGATAGCCATTTTTTTGACTGCGAGGCACATCCTATCTCCGATATCCTGCCATGGCTGAATCTCTGTTCTGGTGCCAAGCCATGAACAAGTCTGGTTCTGCGATTGCGCCTCCATCCCCGTCCAGTCTGCCAGCCTCCTCGAAGCGACTTTTGCCGTGGCTTGTTGCGGTCGCTTTCTTCATGGAGTCGCTCGATACGACGATTCTGAATACGGCGGTTCCGGCGATAGCTTCAGCTCTTGGGGTCGCTCCGCTGAGTATGAAGGCTGTGCTGGCCAGCTACACGCTGAGCCTCGCGGTTTTCATTCCGATCAGTGGATGGATGGCGGATCGCTTTGGGACTCGGCGGGTTTTTGCATCCGCGATCGGGATATTTACGTTGGGATCTTTTCTCTGCGGAATATCAAGCAATATTCATCTGCTGGTTGCGAGCCGGATTCTGCAAGGTTGCGGCGGGGCCATGATGGTGCCGGTAGGACGACTCACCCTGGTTCGCACGTTCGCGAAGTCAGAACTGCTGCGCGCCATGAATTTCGTTTCGATACCTGCGTTGATCGCTCCTATGCTCGGGCCGATTGCGGGAGGACTTATCGTCGGTTATCTTCACTGGCGATACATCTTCTTTCTGAATATTCCGATCGGGCTGGCGGGTTTGATCCTGGTGTATATCCATCTGCCTGACTACCGCGAAAAAGAATCCCATGCCCTTGATGTTGTGGGGTTGATTCTTTTTGGTTCCGGGGTGGCGTTGCTGTCGTATGTGTTGGAGATATTCGGGGAGCACACGCTGAGCTCGCGCGAGATGGCGGGATTGCTTGCTATGTCCCTCCTGCTGCTTGCAGGGTATGGAATTCATGCCAGTAAGATTCCATTTCCTTTACTAAAGCTTTCGCTATTTCGTATACGGACTTTCCGGGCGTCTGTGAGCGGCAGCTTTTTTACACGGCTGGGGATTGGCGGGGTGCCGTTTCTTCTTCCTCTGCTGTACCAGGTGGGGCTGGGGTTCACTCCGATTGAATCTGGCCTGCTGGTGATGCCCCAGGCGATTGCCGCCATGACGATGAAGACAGTTATGCCTGGACTGTTGAGTCGTGTCGGATACCGTGGCGTGCTCATTTCGAACACCTTGATGCTGGGTGTTCTTCTGATGGTGTTTGCGACTATAGGTTTGGGAACACCTGTTTGGGTCATCGTGCTGCTGGCGTTTGTTTATGGCGGATTTACATCGCTCCAATATTCGAGCATGAATACGCTCGTGTACGCGGACATCACGGAAGGAGACACCAGCGCCGCGAGTTCGATCGCAAGCACTATGCAGCAGATGTCGATCAGCTTTGGAGTGGCGGTGGCGGGACTGGCTACTGTATTTTTCCTGCCGAAGAACCCTCATGCTAGTCCGATGCAGATGATCCATGGAATTCACAGGGCTCTTATCGCACTGGGGGTGTTGACCGTCGCATCGACGGTCGTCTTTCGTAGTTTGAAGAGAGGCGATGGCGACGATGTAAGTCAGCACAAGTCGGTGCATCCGGGCGGATAAAGTCGCTTTTTGAGGGCGATGTGTAAGACTGCTCTTGCGTTTGATTGCAGGAGATTTCAATTGCGCCGAGTTCCAGTTTTTTTCGCCACTGTCTTGATGGCGTGCCATGTCTTGGCTGCGGCTAAACCGATACAGGTTTCCGTGACCCTGACCGGCGCTGGGATACCGATCCCGGAACACTTTCTTGGGCTAAGTTATGAGACCTCGCAGATACTGCTGCGCAGCGATGGAACACACTACTTCAGTCCGACGAACAAGGCGCTTGTGACGTTGTTCAAGACGCTGGGGGTGAAGAGTTTGCGGATTGGCGGGAACTCGGTGGATGCTCCAAAGGGTGGACCTCCGACGGAGCGGGACATCGATAGCCTGTTCCAGTTTGCGCGGGTGGCGGGGGTGAAGATCATCTACTCGGTGCGATTGCAGGATGGCGATCCGCAGCAAGCTGCGCAGGCCGCGAAGTACATTCACGATCACTATGCGGACTTGTTGGATTGTTTTTCGGTGGGGAATGAGCCGTCTTATCTGAAGCCGTACGAGACCTATCTCCCGAAGTGGAAGGCGATGGTGGATGCGATGATGGCGGTTGCGCCGGCGGCTAAGTTCTGCGGGCCGGACACGAATAATCCGAACGCGGACTGGTGCAAGAAGCTGGTGAACGAGTTCGGATCGACGGGATGGTTTTCGATGATCAACGAACATGATTATCCGGGTGGTGCTTCGTACAAGAACACGAATGCGGCGAATGTGAAGGACCTGATTCCGATCGATCCGGCGCCGGTGCGGGAGCAGATGCTCTCCACGGAGTGGAACAAGAGATACTTAACGGTGCAGAAGAGCATGGCCTTCGCGGTGGAGGGCACCAAGATACCGTACCGGCTGACGGAGACGAACAGTCTCTGGTTTGGGGGACTGGAGGGTGCCAGCGATAGCTATGCTTCGGCGCTATGGAGTATCGACTATCTGTACTGGTGGGCGGAGCATGGGAGCAACGGTTTGAACTTCCAAACCGGCGATCGTACGGGTGGCGGCGATAGATCACTGCCGAGCAGGTATGCGGCGTTCGTGACGGCGGGCGCTGGGTATGATGTGCATCCGCTGAGCTACGGGATGAAGGTATTTGACCTGGGGGGGCATGGGAGGTTGGTTCCGGTGACGGTGGCAGGAGTGGACGATACAAAGGCTTCGGCGTTCGCTACGATATCGACGGATGGGTTGATGTCGCTGACCTTCTTGAATCGGTCGCATGGCGCCGATGGTGTGGAGATGGATGTCGAGGCGATTTTGCCGGCGTCGTGTTCTGCAAAAGATGTGAAGGCGCTGTTTCTGATGGCTCCCAAAGGAGACATTGCTGCGAAGACGGGGCTGACGCTTGGTGGTGCGCCGATTTTGCCGGATGGACGGTGGAACGGGCGCTGGACTCCGCTTAGTGGAAAGGGTGGCAAGATTACCGTGAGCGTTCCGGCGGCTAGTGTGGCGGTGGTTCGAGTGAGTGGCTGCGCGGTTTAGCCGTTGCGGGCTCCTTATGGGTCAGGCCTTCAGCCCTCGGACGGTGGGGCACCATACCTAGGCCTGCGGCCTAGGCTGGTATAGAGCGCGCCTTCAGCGCTTCAGAGGCGGCAGATGAGGAGTTCGCGCTCGTAGATCATCTCGGGTGGGAGGTGGTCGTGGAGTAGGAGGAATAGTTCTTCGTGGTCCATAACTTCGCGACGCCAGGCTGCGCGGTCTACTTTTTGTAGCTCGTCGAAGGTTTCGCGGGGGAAGTCGAGGCCTTTCCAATTGATGTCTTCGTAGTGTGGGGTCCAGCCGATGGGAGTTTCTTTGCCGATGGCGCGGCCGCGGACTCGGTCTACGATCCACTTGAGGACTCGCATGTTTTCGCTGTAGCCGGGCCAGAGGAATTTTCCGTTTTCGTCCTTGCGGAACCAGTTGACGTGGAAGACGCGTGGCGTGGCGGATAGGGTGCGCTGCATGCGGAGCCAGTGACGGAAGTAGTCGCCCATGTGATAGCCGCAGAAGGGAAGCATGGCCATGGGGTCGCGGCGGACTTTGCCTACGGGGGCGCCGGCGGCGGCGGTGGTCTCGGAGCCCATGGTGGCTCCAGCGTAGACTCCCCCGGACCAGTTGAAGGCCTGGTAGACGAGCGGGATGGTGGTGGGACGGCGGCCTCCGAAGATGATGGCGGAGATGGGGACTCCGTTGGGAGCCTCCCAGTCGGGATCGATGCTGGGGCACTGCGAGGCGGGTGCGGTGAAGCGGCCGTTGGGGTGGGCGGCTGGGGTCTTGGACGCGGGGGTCCACTTGTTGCCGCGCCAATCGAGGCACTCGGCGGGTGGGGTGTCGGTCATGCCCTCCCACCAGACTCCGCCCTCGGGGGTGAGGGCGACGTTGGTGAAGATGGTGTTCTTCTTGAGGGTGGCCATGGCGTTGGGGTTGGTTTTGGCGCTGGTGCCGGGGGCTACGCCGAAGAAGCCGGCCTCGGGGTTGATGGCGCGGAGTTGGCCGGTGGCGTCGGGTTTGATCCAGGCGATGTCGTCGCCTACGGTCCAGACCTTCCAGCCGTCGAAGCCTTTGGGCGGGATGAGCATGGCGAAGTTGGTCTTGCCGCAGGCTGAGGGGAAGGCTGCGGCGACGTAGGTCTTTTCGGTTTTGCCCTTTTTGTCGGGTGGGGATTCGACTCCGACGATTAGCATGTGCTCGGCCATCCAGCCTTCGTCGCGCGCGATGTTGCTGGCGATGCGGAGGGCGAAACATTTTTTGCCGAGGAGTGCGTTTCCTCCGTAGCCGCTGCCGTAGGACCAGATCTCGCGGGTCTCGGGGAAGTGGACGATGTACTTCTCGTCGTTGCAGGGCCAGGGGACGTCTCTTTCTCCGGGGGCGAGAGGTGCGCCGACGGAGTGCATGCAGGGGACTACGCGCTTCTCGTCTTTATCGATCTCAGCGAAGACGGGGGCTCCGATGCGGGCCATGATGCGCATGTTGACTACGGCGTAGGCGGAGTCGGTGAGTTGCACTCCTATTTGCGACATGGGCGAGCCGACGGGGCCCATCGAATACGGCAGGACGTACATGGTGCGGCCGCGCATGGAGCCGCGGAAGAGCTGCTTGAGCTTTTTGCGCATGACGAAGGGGTCTTCCCAGTTGTTCGTCGGGCCGGCGTTGTCTTTGGAGAGGGAGCAGATGAAGGTACGGTCTTCTACACGGGCTACATCGTTGGGTGCGGAGCGCGCGTAGAAGCAGCCGGGCCAGAGCTTCTGGTTGAGCTTGGTGAAGGTGCCAGCGGCGATGAGCTGGTCGCAGAGGTAGTCGTACTCGGCTTTGGAGCCGTCGATCCAGTGGATGGAGTCGGGCTGGCAGAGATCGGCCATCTTTTCGACCCAGCGGATGAGATGTTTGTTGGTGGTGGGCGGGGCTGCGATGGTGGCTGTCTTCATTGATGTCCTTTAGAGCCGCTGTAACAATTTTTTGCCTTTGCTGTGAGGGATGTCAATTTGTAAGGGTGATTGTGTGCGATTAGCGAGTTGAGCAACGGTTACATGGTGTTGCTAGGTACCAGGTACCAGGTGCCAGGTGCCAGGTGAAAGACGGTGAAGTTGAGGTGCGCTTTGGCGTGGGTGTGGGGTAAGCTGTTGCGGCGAGGAAAATAGCGATGATTGGTTGGACCAAAATTCTGGTGGCGGCTTGTTTGGTGTCTGGTGTGGTGGCGATGGGGCAGGGTGATCCGGCGCGGGCGTTCGATGCGGCGACGGCGGCGGTACGGCCGGCAGGGACGAAGGTGAGGATCGATCTGATTGGGGATTCGACGCAGACGGACAATGCGGGGTATGGGCGGGGATTCTGCGCAAACTTTACGGCGGCGGTGGACTGCGTGAATATGGCTAAGGGTGGGGCTAGTACGGGGACGTTTCGCGAGCAGGGTTTGTGGGACCGGAGCCTGGCGACCAAGCCGGATTACATGGTGATCCAGTTTGGCCATAACGATATGGTGGATGCGAAGAATCCGATGCCGCGGCAGGTGCCGATCGACCAGTATGAGGCGAATCTGCGACGGTTTGTGGAGCAGGCGAGGGCTGCTGGGATTAAGCCGATTCTGTGTACTCCGCTGACGCGGAGATATTTTGAGGCGGATGGGAAGGTGCACTCGGATCTGCTGGAGTACTCGGCGAGGATGAGGAAGGTGGCGACGGATATGAAGGTGCCGCTAATTGATTTGCAGGTGGAGAGCATTGCGTATCTGGATAGGGTGGGCGAGAAGGAAGGCAATACGCTCGCGATTACGAAGAAGGATGCCGATGGGAAGACGATCTTCGATAAGACGCATCTGGATTGGAAGGGATCGTATGTTTTCGGGCGGATGGTGGCGGTGGGAGTGGGGCATGCGGTTCCGGAGATGGCGAAGTATGTGAGGGCGAAGGCGGCGGAGCTGCCTCCAGCGGGTGTGAAGGCGATGGCTGTGATCAATGGCGGGCCGGTGAAGATTGTGCTGGTGGGGGATTCGACGGTGGCTACGGGAGGTGGATGGGGACCGGGGTTCTGCGCGGTGATGACGCCGAATGTGACGTGTGTTGACGTGGCTCTGAATGGGCGGAGTACGAAGAGCTTTATTGACGAGGGTGCGTGGACGAAGGCGCTGGCGGAGAAGGGTGATTACTACTTCATCCAATTCGGGCATAACGATCAGAAGAAGAATATTGCGTCGCTGTATACGGACTCGGAGACGACGTTTCAGGATTATCTGCGGCGGTATATCAAGGATGTGCGGTCGATTGGAGCGGTGCCGGTGCTGGTGACTTCGCTGTCGCGGCGGACGTTTAAGGATGGGAAGGTGGTTGAGGATTTGAAGGACTATGCTGCGGCTACAAAGAAAGTGGGCGCGGAGGAGTTTGTAACTGTTGTTGATCTAAATCAGATGTCGACCGCGATGCTGAACCGGATGGGGCAGGAGCAGGCGGACAAGCTCAATAAGACTAACGGAGGGGATATCGCCGGGGATGCTCGGACTGCCGTGGGGAAGACTGCGGTCGATCGGACGCATTTGAATCCTGCGGGGCAGAAGATCTTTGGGCGGATGGTGGCTGATGCGGTGGTTCGGACGCAGGTGGAGCTGGGACCGGATGTGATTGGGGAGCCGATGCGTGCGGGTGGGGTTGGATCTGCGAGTGGAGCGCAAGCAGGTGGTGCTCCTGCTGCGGCGCAGGTGGTTTGGCGGTTCGATAGTACTTCGTCGCTGGGCGGGATACCGACGCAGACGGAGGGCGATCCGAAGACGGTCGATACGCCGGCGGGGAAGGCGGTGCAGTTCGATGGGGTGAGCGATGCGATCTTTATGCGGGTGCATCCGCTGGCGGGCGCGGCGACGTGGACGTGGGAGATGATCTTCAAGCCGGATGCGGATGGGAAGCCGGAGCAGAGGATCTTTCATCTGCAGTCGGTGGATCCGGCGACGGGGAAGGATGTTGTGAATGAGCGGATGCTTTTTGAGATTCGGATTCGCAATGGGCAGTGGTGTCTTGATAGTTTTGCTACGGCGGGTGGGCAGTCGAAGACGCTGCTGAACTGCGAGAAGATGCATCCGTTTGGTGCGTGGTATCGGGTGACTGCGGTGTATGACGGCAAGATGCTACGGAACTATGTTGGGGACGAGATGCAGGGTGAGGGCGAATTGCAGCTTCGACCGGAGCTGCCTGGACGGTCTTCGATCGGGACGCGGATCGATCTGCGGGACTATTACAAGGGTGAGATTTATGCGGCTCGGTTTACGCGGTCGGCGTTGCCGGTGGAGGATTTTATGAAGCTGCCGGTGGGGTTGAAGTAAAGAGACTTGGGGGCCTGCGGTTCGCAACTGGTGCCGTCCTTGTGGGCAGTATGCCTGAGGTGACTTAGACGGTTTAATCTTCCCGCAGTGCGAACGCTTTGATGCATCAGTTACAGCAGGTGTAGGGCTCCGCTACTATAATTTCGCTTCGGCCACAATTTCGGACCTAAGGATTTATATGGCTCGCCATCGCTCTTCCCCTTGGTTATTCGTGCTCTTCTTCGTGACTGGTCTAGCAGTCCGGCCTGCTGACGCTAAGCCACGCGATCTCTCCACCTACACGTTGCGTGTCCACATATTCACATCAGAATGGAAGTCGGACAACGGCGGTAGCGGCACCGGAAGGGCCAACCTGATTGATGGCGCAACGGTTCGTGGTTTTGATTTCGTCTACTATTGCCAAGTTAACTACATGCCGTCCGTAGGCAACCAAGCCTACATTGCAAAATGGAAGAAGCCGGGAAAAACAATAGAGATTGTTGGAAACAAAGTTGGCAGTGAAGGCAAGGAAGGCACCTGCGACTTCAATATCACGATGCACGATTATGTGTATGACGTTCAGGATGGAAGTCTGATCACGCTTACCGCGGAACAGTACAAATCACGAGCTGGCACGGCTCTCCTGAATAGCGGCCCTGTAGATAGTGATCTGGCCCACTATCCTCTTCGGTTGAGCATTCTTCAAATTGACTGGGGTCCCCAATTTAATGGCGTCAGCACCGGCAATGGCCGGGGCAATTTACTGTCTCCAGCCGGGCTCTCTTCAGTTGACTTCGCCACGAGTTGCAATGTTAAGTTTGCGATTACACCGCCAGGCCGCAATTACGCTGGCCAATGGAGTCATGAAGGTAGCGAGATGGCAGTCTTATTGCAAACCGTATCTGCCGGCGCTCAAGTCTGCACCTTGAAAACCAGCATTCACACGGATATTTACATGCGGGATGCATCGGGCGGTGTCAAGGCCGTGTCGCCGGAGGAATTTCGCAGATTAAACCAGCCGAATCCAAGTAAGCCGTGAATCCGGTCGAAGCACACGATTTGCATGCGAGCCAATAGAAACAAGTTTAGGTACATGTTGTTTGTGGGGTCGACTCTGGCAGGGCGTGGCCGTCGGGGGTGGCGGCGAGGCTTAGCTGGTCGGTGGGGTTGACGCTGAAGGTGACGATCTGGGGGCAGCGCATGCAGGCGGCTTTGCCTTCCTGCGTGAACCAGCGGCAAGTGGGGCGGATGCGGCAGGCGGACGGCCCGCTGTCGACGGCGGGCATTAGCTGGAAGAGTCGCGTAGCGAGGCGGCAGTCGTGACCAATCCTGGCCCAGCACGGCGCCGTTGACGTCGGTCATCTCTGGATAGGTTTCGTGGATTTTGCGCTAGAGCGGGGGATTTTGTGCGTCGCTATCTTATGAACGACGGAGGTCGAAGTGGTCGGGTAGAGTTTCGCTAGTTTTGAGGGTTGTTCTGTTTACCTTCCAGCAGGATTGTTTCTTCGCGTTTTGTTTTGATGGTCAACCGCTTACCGCTGAGATGCTCGGCGGGGATACCGTTCCTTGTTACTTTTACTGTGCGTCCAGGCCATGGATTCTCGACGATGCAGTCCCTTCCCAATCCACTTTCAATACGAAGGTAGCTTACTTCGCCCCGATTAAGGGCGGACGACACCCGGAACGCTCCATAAGCCCATAGGTTTGCAAATCGCGCGTTTGGCGCAAGTTTGCGCGGCCATACGCGAAATACACGGAGAACATTCTCATGCGACAGTAGCATCATCTCGTGAATTGCATTGGGAACAGTGCTGTAATTTTCGATGCCGTCATGGATGTCTTTGCGGAATCCATTCGGCCACACCCGGTTCTCACTCCACTCGCGGAGATTTTCCCAGATAACTTCGGGGTCGTGTCCGATTCGAACCGCCGCGGTAAAGAATAAACATCCATGGTTAGGGTCGAACCACGCACCTCGATTGATTCCAGCAGGCTTCGGTCCCGGCCATGTGTTCCCCTGGGTTTCTGACTGTGACCGCAGGGAAACCGTATTCCTAGCGGCTTCCAGTAGTTTAGGTTCGGAATCGAGGCCGATCTCTCCAGACGGATAGACGGGAATCGTCTGAACGCTGCATATAAAAGACCAGTCATCTCCTTCGTCTTCCAATACGATCACCTGTTTCCCTGCGAGAACTCCTCTCGGAAAGACGTCCTGTAGCGAAATTTTCGGTGATTTAAATATTGAATGCAGTGTACCGGCATCCTTTATTGGAATTGGGCCGACATGTTCAAGGATATGCCGCCATTTTCCGTAGAGGGCCGCATCCAGATTAAGCTCCGCGCTCATATCCAGGATGAGTCGCAATGCCATTTGAACAAACGCAACGCCAGCCGAACAATTAATACAGTGATGATCCGTCTCTTCATGGGCGGCATCGTCGATGACCAGATAGCGATTGTTCTCGTAGCGAAGATCAGCTTCCCAAAATCGAACTACCTCACGCACCATCGGATAGACCTTACGCGCATAGTCGAGATCCCTAGTGAGATACCACCTTTCAGCGGTGTTCACGAGATAGAAGGCATTTTGACTTTTCATGCCGAGCCAAATGTGTTCGGCTACTGTCCCTTTAGGGCCGAGACCCAGGGACATGTATGCGCCTTTGTGGCCAAGAAGCTTGTTGGCATCCGCGCAGGCCGTAGGCAGATGCGCGAGCCCTGGCGCATCGTACGGGATAGTTTGTTCAAAATGTCCAGCTACATTAAGCCCGAGGAAAGCCGCCTGGTAGTTGTAGTTGATCTTGTAGTCTCCGGCCGACTGTGGATCATCCGACGTGCAAAGGCCATAGTCGCATGGAGGAAAGTCAGGGTCCCGGCTGAAGACAGCCATGTTGTAATGTGACCGGTAATACTGCCTCTCAATCGAGGGCTCGTTGATCTCTACCAGAGAAGTATTCCAGTAGCTCGACCACCATGCCTGATGCTGTTCGCGCATTCGCGCTAAGTCCGGTGGGTCAACCTGGACGACACGATCACACGCTGAGTCCAGCGGCCTGGAATTCTTGAACCAACTTTTGAATGACGCGATGAATATCCGTTTTTTGCCCGGCGCCAGTGCGAAGGTGTTCCCATCTGTTGCGGTAGTTTCTCGTTCGAGAAAGCGCGCTGCCATCGCTAAACGCGTCTGCTGGTCGGTGTTGATGTGGTAAGTGCGCTCCGCGGTGAGAAGTTCACCCGTCCAATTTTTCTCCTGGGTTGGCAGATGGTTAACCCTTGGTTCTCCGCCGTGAGCGTAGTTCCAGTCTTCGATTTTGGTTACACCGAGTCCAAGCTCGTCAGGGAAGCGAAAGGATACGCTTCCGACCACATCACCGCTAGAGCTCATTAATTCCACTACGAGCAGGTTTTCTGCAGCTGCAATCCAACTAGTCATGCTCACCGTTTTGTCACCCACGGTGAAGACGCCGCTGAGGGTAGCCGTCGCCAAATCCTGTTCCACGCGATAGGAGCCATTTTCTAACTCTGGCATTTCGAAGATAATGCGGCCTAGGGGGCGCGGGCCACCCCATTCGCGCAACTCCCAAAAATCGTTGGATGTTACCCAAAATTGTGGAAGGTGCGCGTCGCCTGCGAACGCAGCGAGGAGGTCGCCGTTTCCCAGGAAGAGGGCGTCTATGCTAGTGGTTTTAGGAAGGTGCGATGGGGGCGTAGTGGAAACTATCTTGTGCCTCGAAACAATAGCCACAGTGTCGCCCTGATCCCTTTCAGGAGCTTTGGCTGTCGTCTCGGAGAGTGTTTCATTCGGGGGCGCGATGCCTGTTGCTGTTGCGGCTGCAAATAATTGAATGAATTCTCGTCGGCTTGAATGCATCATTGGGACTTTCAATTTGGAGATTTCTCTAGTTTAGAGATCAGGCGATGGCAGCGTTGACGAGGGATTGGGCTTCGGCTTGGATTTGTTTCAGGTGGTCGGGGCCTTTGAAGGATTCTGCGTAGATTTTGTAGACGTCTTCGGTGCCGGAGGGGCGGGCGGCGAACCAGCCGTCCTGGGTGGAGACCTTGAGGCCGCCGATGGGGGCGTGGTTGCCCGGGGCTTCGGTGAGGATGGCGGTGATCGGCTCGCCGGCGAGGTCTTTGACGGTGACTTGTGCGGCGGAGAGTTTGGCGAGCTTGGCCTTTTGTTCCCGGGTGGCGGCGGCGTCGATGCGCTGGTAGGTTGGGTCGCCGTATTTGATGGTGAGGTCGCGGTAGAGCTCGCCGGGGTCGCGGCCGGTGCGCGCTGTCATCTCGGCGGCAAGGAGTCCGGGGATGAGGCCGTCTTTGTCGGTGGTCCAGACCTGGCCGTTGGAACGTAAGAAGGAGGCGCCTGCGGACTCTTCGCCTACGAAGCCGAGGGTGCCGTCGATGAGGCCGTCTACGAACCATTTGAAGCCTACGGGAACTTCGAGCATAGGGCGGTTGAGGCCTTTGGCTACGCGGTCGATGATGCTGGAAGAGACGACGGTTTTGCCGATGCCGACTTTTTCCGACCAGCCGGGGCGATGGGTGAAGAGGTACTGGATGCAGACGGCGAGGTAGTGGTTGGGGTTGAGGAGGCCGGCGGTGCGGGTGACGATGCCGTGGCGATCGTGGTCGGTGTCGGCGGCGAAGGCTACGTCGTAGCGATCTTTATTCTGAATCATCGATGCCATTGCAAAAGGGCTGGAGCAGTCCATGCGGATGCGGCCGTCCCAGTCGCAGGTCATGAAGCGGAAGGTGGGGTCGACGTTGAGGTTGAGGATTTGTAACTTAGGAAGATACTTTTCGGCGATGCGCGACCAGTAGTGGACGCCGGCTCCGCCGAGGGGATCTACGGCGAGGGTCAGGGCGGTGCCTGCGAGGGCGGCGAAGTCGATTACGTTGGCGAGGTCGGTGACGTAGGCGGTGGTGTAGTCGTGGCGGTGGGTGGTGGAGGCTGCCAGGGCTTTTGTGTAGGGTGTGCGTTTGATGCTGGTGCTGGCGGGGCCTTCGGCGATCAGGTCGTTGGCGCGATTTTGGATCCAGTTGGTGGCGGTGGTGTCGGCTGGA
Organism: uncultured Acidobacteriaceae bacterium; assembly: GCA_963744125.1. GTDB lineage: Bacteria > Acidobacteriota > Terriglobia > Terriglobales > Acidobacteriaceae > Edaphobacter. Next base: position 1,662,105 of record CAVUSG010000001.1, read on the forward strand.
CCGCCGTTGGGTGGGTTGTATTTGAAGCCGCCGTCCTCGGGTGGGTTGTGGGATGGAGTGATGACGATTCCGTCGGCGAGGTTTATTTTGCGGCCGCGGTTGTAGGTGAGGATGGCATGGGAGAGCGCGGGGGTGGGGGTGTAGGCCAGCTGGTCGTCGACCATGGTGTCGATGTTGTTGGCGGTGAGGACTTCGAGGGCGGTGGCGAAGGCTGGCTCGGAGAGACCGTGGGTGTCCTTGGCGAGGAAGAGAGGGCCGGTGATGTTCTCCTGCTTGCGGTAATCAGCGATGGCCTGGGTGATGGCGGCGATGTGGGCGTCGTTGAAGGATGTCTCGAAGGCGCTGCCGCGGTGGCCGGAGGTTCCGAAGGCTACGCGCTGGGCGGGGATGGCGGGGTCGGGGCGCAGGGAATAGTAGGCGGTGATGAGGCGGGGGACGTTGACGAGGTTGGCGGGGAGGGGTAGCTGGCCGGGGGTGTTGGCGGGAAGGGTGCTCATGCTGTGTAGGTCCTCGTGGGATGGATGTCGTCCTATGCAATATATGGGATGCGCGGGGTGGTTGGAATGGCTTGGATGGAGGACGGATGGGCTGCTGTTACGAAAAAGCTTGTGTTCGAGAGCTTAGTTGGCTAGAACTGGATGGAATCCTATTTGCTGTTTCAGCCGTTTTGATGCGGAGCCAAGGGATGGCTCTTGCGACGTGCACCGTTGAGCTTTGATCGTTGTGAGGATGGATGGGACTGGCTGTAAGGGATCTTTGTGGTTGGGTGGTGGGGGCTGCGCTGCTGGTGCCAGGGGTAGGCGCGTTTGCGGCGCAGGCTACGCTGGTGGCGGATGCACATGTGAATCAGGCGTTGCCGGCGGTGAATAGCGGGGCTATTTCGAATCTTTATGTGGGTGCGGGGTATACGGCGCTGTTGCAGTTCGACCTGGGGGTTCTGCCGGCGGGGACTACGGCGGCGCAGATTTCTAAGGCTGTGTTGCGGGTTTATTGCAACAGGGTGGATACGGCTGGTTTGGTGAGTGTGCAGCCGGTGGGTGGCGCGTGGGGTGAGTACAGCGTGACGTATGCGACGCTGCCTTCGCTGGGGGCGGCGGCGCAGGTGGTTCAGGTTTCGGGCGCAGGGGCTTATGTTGCGGTCGATGTGACGGCGATGGTGCAGGGATGGGTGACGGCTCCGGCTACGAATTTTGGGGTGGCGCTGACTGCGGGGACCGCTGCGGTGCAGTTCGATAGCAAGGAGAATGACCTGACGGGTCATGCTGCGGAGCTGGAGGTGGATCTGGTTTCGCAGGGGCCGCAGGGGGTGGCTGGCGCGCAGGGGATTGCCGGGCCTGCTGGTCTGGCGGGGGTTAATGGGGTTGCGGGGGCGGTTGGGCCGACGGGGCCTGCTGGGGCTACGGGTGCTACCGGGCCCGCGGGTCCGCAGGGTCTTGCTGGTCCGCAGGGTCCTGCTGGTCCGGCAGGGAGTTCTGTGGGGGGTGCGCTTGGGAGTTATCAGGGGGCGTACTCGTCGGTGACGAACTACGCGGCGGGAGATGTGGTGGTGTTTGGGGGGTCGAGCTATACGTCGTTGGTGGCTTCGAACCATGGGAATACACCGGGACTGAGTCCGCTGGATTGGGGATTGCTGGCGCAGGGTGGGACGGGGCCGGCTGGGCCTCAGGGGCCGCAGGGGGTTGCGGGTCCGGCGGGATTGACGGGGCCTGCTGGGGTTGCTGGGCCAGTTGGGGCTGCGGGAGTAGCGGGACCTGCGGGGGCGCAGGGTGCTCCGGGACTGGTTTATCAGGGGACTTATAGTTCGGTGACGAACTATGCGCTGGGGGATGTGGTGCTTTGGAACGGGGCTAGTTATGCTTCGCTGGTGGCGAGCAATCATGGGAATACTCCTAGTTTTAGTCCGGGGCAATGGGGGGTGCTGACGGCGCAGGGGCCGACCGGGGCTACGGGTGCCCAGGGAGCGACGGGTGCTCCGGGGCCTCAGGGATTGCCTGGGTCGGTGGGCCCGAATGGGCCTCCGGGGCCGCAGGGACTGCAGGGGATTGGGGGGCAGGCGGGGGCGCAGGGGTTGACGGGCGCGACGGGGGCGCAGGGGTTGAGTGGGCCGATGGGGCCGCAGGGTGTTGCGGGGCCGGTGGGAATGAGCTTCCAGGGGACGTACTCGTCGGGGACGAACTACGCGCTGGCGGATGGAGTGATGTACAACGGGGCGGGTTATGTGTCGCTGGTGGCGAGCAATCATGGGAATACTCCGGATCAGAGTCCGGCGCAGTGGGGACTGTTTGCTACGGGTACTCCGGGGGCAACGGGATCGACCGGAGCTACCGGGGCGCAGGGGTTGCAGGGTCCGGCTGGGCCGCAGGGGATTCCAGGTACGGCGGGCGCTACCGGGGCTGTGGGACCGCAGGGGCCTCCGGTGGCGAATTATCTGGGGAACTACGCTTCGACTACGAACTATGGGTTGAATGATGCGGTGAGCTTTGGCGGGTCGACTTATATCTCGCTGGTGGCGGGGAATGTGGGGAATACTCCTGGGTTGAGTCCGGTGCAGTGGGCGGTGCTGGTGGCGCAGGGGGCGGCTGGGCCGCAGGGGATTGCGGGCGCTGCTGGACCGGCGGGACCGGCTGGAGCTGCCGGTGCTGCGGGGGCTGCTGGGCCGCAGGGGCCTCCGGTGACGTTTCAGGGTGGGTGGCTGGTGGGGACGGGGTATGCGTTGGGGGATGTGGTGGGGTATGGCGGGTCGAGCTATGTGGCGCTGACGGGGAATGTGGGGCGGCAGCCGGATGTTAGTCCGGTGTACTGGGGATTGCTGGCGCAGGCGGGTGCTGCCGGGCCTGCCGGGGCTACTGGGCCGCAGGGGTTGCAGGGGCCTACGGGATTTGCGGGGCCAACTGGTGCTACGGGGGCGGCTGGACCTGCCGGTGCGGTGGGTGCGACGGGTCCGGCTGGGGCGATTGGGCCTGCGGGTCCGGTGGGGCCTGCAGGACCGACCGGGGCGACGGGGATTGCTGGGCTGGCTTACAAGGGGGTTTATTCGGCGGGCACGAACTACGGGTTGAATGATGGGGTGACTTATCAGGGGTCGAGCTATATCTCGCTGGTGGTGGGGAATGTGGGGAATACTCCGGGGTTGAGTCCGGGGCAGTGGGGGGTGTTGGCGGCGCAGGGTGCTGTGGGGTCTGCGGGGCCTGGTGGAGCGACGGGGCCTGTGGGGCCTGCTGGTTCGGCGGGGGCTGCCGGTGCTGCTGGGGCGGTGGGTGCGACGGGGCCTGCGGGGATGGTGTATCGGGGGGCCTGGAGTGGGGGGACTTTGTATGCGGTGGGGGATGCCGTGTTGTTTGGGGGGACTACGTATATTGCTACGGCGGGGGCGGCGGGGTTGGAGCCGGACCTTTATCCGGCGGCCTGGGGGGTGTTGGCGCAGGGGGTGGCGGGGCCGACTGGGCCTGCGGGAGTTGCGGCTACGGTTTCGGTGGGGACGGTGACTACGGGTTTAGCGGGGACGCAGGTGGTGGTGACGAATAGTGGGACTGCGGGGGCGGCGGTGCTGAACTTTACTATTCCGCAGGGGGCGGCGGGGGTGAATGGTTCGGGTAGCGGGGGGGCTAGTGTGGGGTCGTTTCTTTCGATGTATCACTCGGTTTCGTTTAGTACGAACTTCTACTCGGTGAGTAATGCGAATGCTAGTGCGAGTGAAGATGATTCGGTGATGACGTGGGTGCCGGCGGCTTGTACGGCTAGTTCGCTGACGGTGTTTTCGCGGCAGGGTAATGCGGTGACGGTTACGCTGCGGACGGGGTCGGCGGGGAGTATGGCGAATACGGCGCTGGCTTGTGTGGCGGCTTCGGGCGGGAGCTGTACGGTGACGGGGAGCGTGGCGGTGGCGGCGGGGAGCTTTGTGGATCTGAGTGTGTCGGGGGCTAGTGGGACGGCGGCTGGAGTGTGGACGGCTTTGGGGTGTAGTTGATGCCCCCTCCCTGCCTGTTTTGATGCAAAGTATTCAAAACATGATGGATAAGTCCGGACTTCGGGGTGCGAAGATGCAAAAAGTCCTATAAAATTGGGATTGTAGCTGCAAAGTATTCATAAATTTAGGCTTATTGGTTCGACCTGGCTGGATTGTCAAAGATTTCCTATCCGCCTGGGCGGTGGTTTTTGCTGTACTTATTACTGACCGGTTAACAGTTGTCAGTTGATGGTTGTCAGTTAATGTAGGGTCGGGTGGCCGTAAGCTTCCCACCCGCTGAATAATAAGGGGTATGTGGAACGACAAGCAGTGTATGCGGGGGCTGGTTTATGCTGGGGGACGGTTCCTATGGTGCTGTTTTGGAGATGTGAGGGAGAGTGATTGTGCGCGTGTTTAAGAGTTTGAGTGCGGTGGTGGTGTTGGCGGCTTTGGGGCAGGTTGCGGGGGCGCAGCTGCCGGTGGATAGTCCGGCGCAGAAGATGACGGCTACGGTGATGAAGATCTGGCCGAATGGGAAGGTTTCGACCCAGAACAACCTGGGGACTTGGGGGTATGAGGAGGGTGTTCTGCTGGATGGGGTGGCGGCGGAGTGGCATGCGACGGCTGATCCGGGGTACTTCAAGTACATACAGAGTGCGGTGGACAAGTATGTGAACGCGGATGGGACGATACGGACTTATCCGGAGAAGCAGCACTCGCTGGACAACATCGAGATGGGGCGGGCGGTGATGCTGGTGTACCGGGTGACGCAGCAGGAGAAGTACTACAAGGCGGTGAAGTATATCCACGAGCAGTTGGCGGTGCAGCCGCGGACGGCGAGCGGGGGGTATTGGCACAAGGAGATCTATCCGAACCAGATGTGGCTGGATGGGGCTTATATGTCGAGTCCGTTTCGGGCGGCTTATGCGGCTACTTTTCAGGAGAAGGCGGACTTCGATGATATTGCGAATGAGTTGCTGCTGATGGATGCTCATATGCGCGATGCGAAGACGGGTTTGATGAAGCATGGGTGGGACGAGTCGGCTGCGAAGGGCGAGAAGCCGATGCCGTGGGCTGATCCAAAGACAGGGTTGTCTCCGGAGTTCTGGGCGCGGGCGATGGGGTGGTATGGGGTTGCGCTGGTGGATGTGCTGGACTGGTTTCCGAAGGACAATCCTAAGCGGGCGGAGCTGATTGCTGCGTTGAACCGGTCGGCTGCGGCTTATTTGAAGTATCAGGATAAGGAGACAGGGCTTTGGTGGCAGGTGCTGGATAAGGGTGGGCAGCCAGGGAACTACGTGGAGGCTTCGGCTAGTGCGATGTTTGTTTACACGCTGGCGAAGGGTGCGCGGATGGGTTATCTGCCGATCTCGGATGAGGCGGTGGCGAAGCATGGGTGGGAGGGGATGGAGAAGAAGTTTGTGACGGTGGGTGACGACGGGATTGTGACGCTGCACGGGACGGTGAAGGTGGGTGGGTTGGGTGGGACTCCTTACCGGTCGGGGACGTATGAGTATTACGTTGGCGAGAAGGTGATCGACCAGGATGCTAAGGGAGTGGGGGCGTATTTGCTCGCGGGAAGTGAGATGGAGCAGGCGGCGACCGCGGGGCTTGATCGGGGTAAGACAGTGATGGTGGATGCGTGGTTCAACTCGCAGACACGGAAGAATGCTGCGGGGCAGACGGAGTTGTTTCACTACAAGTGGGATGACGATACGAATAATGGATTTGCGTTCTTTGGGCGGGCGTTCCAGCGGTATGGGGCGGAACTTGAGGAGGAGACGGTGGCTCCGGGGTCGGCTGCGGGAATGGCGAAGCTGAAGGGGGCGAAGGTGTTCATCATGGCTTCGCCGGATATTCCGAGTAAGAATCCAATGCCGAACTATATGGATAAGGCGAGTGGGGATGCGATTGAGGCGTGGGTGAAGGCGGGTGGGGTGTTGCTGCTGATGCAGAATGATGGGCCGAATTCGGAGTTCGAACACTTCAATACGCTTGCTGACCGGTTCGGGATTCACTTCAACCAGGTACTAAGGAACCATGTGGTGGGGGATGATTATGCGGCGGGGACGCTGATGATTCCGGCGGGGACTGGTGTGTTTGCGCATCCGCATAAGGCTTATCTGAAGGACACGTGCACTATTACGGTGTCTGGGCCGGCCAAGGCGGTGGTGATGGCTTCGACCGCTCCGAAGAGCGATGTGATGATGGCGGTGGCTAAGGTGGGGAAGGGTACGGTGTATGCCGTGACCGATCCCTGGCTTTATAACGAGTATGTAGATCGGCGGAATAGTCTGCCGCTAGACTATGACGGGTTTGCTGCTGCGGTGGATCTGGCTGGGTGGGCTTTGGGGCAGGCGCGTTAGGGGCGGTTGTTGGTTGTTCGTTGCTGGTTGTTGGTTGGGTCTCCGCTTCCCCTTCGTGGATCGGGGCGTGCTCAGGGTGGTGCATCCGATTGGAAGAGAACGGCAAGGCAACGGCAAAAGCTGGCGGGGTTGAGGGTGTACGTTCCCAACCGTCGCCCGATCAGGCGGGCTCAGGATGGGGCACCCGAGCATTTGTGGTGGGTTGAGTAAGAACAGGCAACAGCGACAGCAATCAGGCGAAAAAAAGCCCGGGGCCGCAACCCCGGGTGCTTGAAAGTTAAGTGTGTGTCATTGATTCGCGCTTTGATTCATTGCGTTGTGGGAAAGATGGATTCGCGGAGCCCGGTCGTCAGGGGGGTGACCTGGTCAGGCTGGGCCGGCGGGTTGGAGCGTAGGAGCTGTTCGAGTTGGGAGGCGATCTCGGTTCCGCGCTGGTAGCCGTACATGCCGAGGGAGCCAGCGAGCTTGTGGGAGATTGCGATTCCTTCTTCGCGTTGCTGATCTGACATGGAACCTACTGCCGATGAGGCTGCGATGTGATCAAGCGTATCCAGCCGCTCGTGAAGAGAGGGGAGGTGGCGTTGCCAAAGCTCAGCGATCAGCGCGGCTGTTTCTGCAGCGGCTTCGGGTGTCATCTGTTTCATCTTAGATAAGAATCGAAAGGAGGCAGTGAGAGTTGCCCGTTAAATTCGATGGGGGTGCCCATTTTGGGACTGTTCTAAAGTGCATGGTTGCAGAGTATTGCGGACTCTGCTCTTCGATAAGGTGGCTAGTCCTGCCAGCCGAGTGCGTCTGAGATTTGCTGGGCGAGGGTGAGGGGATCGAAAGGTTTGAACAGGACTGCTGTGACGCCGAGGTTGGCGAAGCGGCGCTGATCGATTCCCTGGACTTTGGCGGTGAGGAGGAGGACGGGGATTCCGGCGACGGCGGGGTTTTTTTGCATGAGGCCGAAGGTGGTGGGGCCATCGACCTCTGGCATCATGACGTCCATGAGGATGGCGTCGGGCTTGGTGTGGGCTGCAGCGGCGATGGCGATTCCGTCGGCTCCGGAGCTGGCGGTGAGAATCTCCCAGCCGGCGATGGCTTCGAGAGAGAGAGCTGCTACCTCACGAATGTCATCTTCGTCATCGATGATTAGTATGCGTCGCATGAGGAAATAATTCTCTCATGCGACGCGGATAGTTGGAGGTGACTGAATAGAGACGTCTGGCCGGAAGGTCAAACGGATCAGGCGATTGCAAGCTCGCTGTGCTTGGCTGAGCGGAGATTGTGGACCATGGAGAGGACGAGTTCTTCGACCTCCTGGGGCTGAACCTTGGCCTTAGTGAGGAACTCGGTGGGGCCGAGGCGGAGCTTGGCCATGTCGGCTTCGGAGATCTCGCGGCCGGAGTAGACGACCAGCGGGAGGGTGTCGAGGGTGGGCTGGTTGCGGAGCCACTCGACGAGCGAGAAGCCGTCTCCGTCGGGGAGGGTGAGATCGAGAATGAGCAGGTCAGGAGCGCGGGTGATGCATTGGCGAATGGCCTGCTGGCGGGAGGACGCGTGTTCTACGTAGACGGCGGCGTTCTGGAAGCTGGCGATGATGACGGAGGCGAGATCTTCGTCGTCCTCTACGAGGAGGACGTGGATGGGACCTTCGCCGGCGTGAAGTACGCGACCGAGTTCTGCGAAGAGGAGGCTCTCGTTGAAGGGCTTCTGGACCCAGCCCTGGGCGTCGCCGGAGAGCTGGGGACGGAGGGTGGAGGAGAGCACGCTGAGGATGACGACCGGGATGTGCGCGGTGGCGGGGGTGTTACGCAGGCGCTGGAGGGTCTCCCAACCGCTGAGTCCGGGCATGTAGAGATCGAGGAGGATGGCTTCGACGCGATTTTCGGCGGCGAGGACGAGAGCCTGATCGCCTGAGGCGGCTTCGAGGACGGTGTAGCCCTGACGGGTGAGGTGATGATTGACGATGGTGCGGATGCCCTCGTCGTCGTCGCAGACGAGGATGGAACCTTCTCCGCGAGCAGTGGTTGGGGTGAGCTCTTCGATGGCGGCGTCAGTGGAGCGAATTGTGCGTGGGAGCATAACGTAAAGGGTAGTGCCGGGGCCGAGGTTGCGCTGGGCCCAGATGGAGCCGCAGTGCTGCTGGACGATGCTGCGGCAGATGGCGAGGCCGAGGCCGGTGCCGCCCTTCTGGCGGGCGTCGGAGGGCTCAACCTGCTTGAAGCGCTCGAAGATTGCGTCGAGCTGATCGTTGGGGATGCCGCGGCCTTCGTCGGCGACCTTAAAGAGGATGGAGTCGGCGGTGGCTTCAGTGAAGACGCGCACGGTGGAAGCGGCAGGGGAGAACTTGATGGCGTTGGAGAGGAGATTGGTGAGGACCTGGAGGATGCGATCGGAGTCGCCATCGAAGAAGAGGGCCTCGGCGGCGGCAGTCTGGGCCGGGGTGAGGGCGGCTAGTTCGAGATGGACGGCGCTGGCGTCGGCCATGCTGGACATGGTCTCGATGGCCTGCTGGGCGAGGTCGCGGAGGGAGCAGCGGCGTATCTGGAGGGGGGCGCGGCCGGACTCCATGCGTTCGAGATCGAGGATGTCGTTGATGAGGCGGATGAGGCGGTCGGTGTTGGTGACGGCGATGCGGAGGAGGTTCTGGGCCTTTGCGTCTACATCGCCGATGACTCCTGAGGAGAGCAGGCCGAGGGCTCCGCGGATGCTGGTGAGCGGGGTGCGGAGCTCGTGGGAGACGGTGGAGATGAACTCATCCTTGAGCGTGTCCAGCTCTGAACGCTGGGTGAGCTGAATCTTGTTCTGATACTGCTCTTCCCGTGCGTAAGTGAGCTGAGTAGCGAGTTCGCGGATGGAACGCTGCGCGCGGATAAAGGCGAATAAAAGAACGCCACACGTGCTTAGCAGAGAAAGGTAGCAAAGGATCGGAAGGATGTGCATTATTTTTTATGGTACCCAAAAGGTAACTTAGGTTCGTCCTAATAGTAACCTGTGAATGGTGACCTCGGAGACATAAATTCGCTTCAAGGCAGAGAATTCGTTGTTGACATAGAGCAATGACATCATTGGGTTTCCTGTAGCTGAGGATGAGGATGACAGAAATAAAGTTACTGCGGCAATAACACATTCAGGGGTTATCAGTGATGCCAATAGTTAGGAAGGGGACCTATTTGGGGGAGATGAAAAAAAACCGCCTCTAAATAGAGGCGTTTTTTTTGAGTTTGATGAGGGGGTTATGCGGTGACGGGGACTTTGTCGAGGATTTCGGCCCAGTTTTTGCCGGTGCGAGCGGCGGCCGCGTTCTTGTGGAGGGCGTAGCCGGCGATGAGGGGCAGGGCGAGGGTGGCTTCGGAGTAGACCATCTGCTCGTAGGTGAGATCGACCTTGCCCCAGGAGCTGGCTTCCTTAGTGTGGAACCCGACAGAGCGCCGTCGCGGGCGTCGGCTACGGTGATCTGGATGGCGTACTTGTGCATAGAGGCGTCGACTCCGAGGACGTCGGCGGCAACGACGATGTCCTGGGCGAAGTTTTTGGGGACGCCGCCGCCGATCATGAGGAGACCGGTGGTGGGGTTGGCGATCTTGAGCTGGGTGATCTCGTAGAAGTCTGCGGCGGAGTCGATGGAGACCATGGGCTTGGCGGGAACAGAGGTGCGGCGGGCGTGCTGGTGGGCGACGAGGCCGAAGCCGGCGGAGCAGTCGGAGAAGGCGGGGCAGAAGATGGGGATGTTCTTCTCGTAGGCGGTGAGGATGATGGAGTCGCGGCCGCCGGCCTTGGGGGTCTTGCCGTTGTCGACCAGGTACTTGCCCATTGCCTGGATGAACTCGCGGGAGCTGTAGGGGCGGGGAGCGAGGGAGTTGGTGATCTGGTGGGTGACCTCGTCGCAGATGCGGAGCTCTTCCTCGTCGATGAAGGTGTCGTAGATGCGGTCGATCATGAGCTCGCGGAGGTCGGCGTCGCCTGCTCCGTACTTGTACTCGTCGCCGGCGATGTAGTGGTTGAAGCCGAGGGCCTCGAAGAAGTCCTGATCGACGATGTTGGCTCCGGTGGAGACGATGGCATCGACCATGTTGTTGCGGAGGAGGTCGATGAAGATCTTCTGGAGGCCGGCGGAGATTAGGGAGCCGGCTAGGCAGAGGATGACTCCGCAGTCGGTGTCGCGGAGCATCATTTCGTAGATGCTGGCGGCGCGGGCTGTGTCGCGGGCGGAGTAGGCCATGTTGGCCATGGCGTCGACGATGGGGACGACGTTGTGCTGCTTAATGTCGAGGTGCTGGATGGGGCGGGCGAGGAGTTCTTTTTTTGTTGGCATGGCAGTGTTAAGGATAGCAACTTTGGGTGGATCTGCCGGGGATTCGGCATGAATTTTTGGTTGCTGTTTTGCCTGTCCCCCTCCCCCCTTGTTTTGCGCAAAATCTTCGAACGAAAGACTTTAGGTTCGGACCTCGGGTGAAATGAGGCAGGGTTAAATGTTGCAGTCCGGCTTGCGCCGGACTGAGTGGTTACTGGGTTAATTATAGATGGGGTGTCAAGGGTGGGCAGGGGTGGGAGTGACGAGTTTCGAATTGATTCGAAGAAGGTCTCAGACAATTCTTCGCGTGCGCTGTGAGTTCTGCTAGTTGGAGCGGCGGCGGGGCGCATATAGCCTCGATTGGGCTAAGCAGGATATTGAGGCGAAGATCGCTTCGGGAGAGATCGATGAGTTCACAAGATAACGTTCAACGGACGGTACTGCCAATTCCGGATCAACCGCGCACAGGCACGATCCTCTACGATGCGAAAGACCCTGAAAACAAATACCCGCCGATTAATCAGTTGCGGCCGCCGAGCGGTGCTCCGAATGTGCTGATCGTCTTGATTGATGATGCGGGGTTTGGCTCCTCGAGTGCCTTTGGCGGTCCATGCGCTACGCCGACGGCGGAGATGCTGGCGAGCGAGGGACTGAAGTTCAATCGATTTCATACGACCGCGCTGTGTTCGCCGACGCGGCAGGCGTTGCTGACCGGGCGCAACCACCATACGGTGGGGATGGGCGGGATCACTGAGATTGCGAGCGGATCGCCGGGGTATAACTCGATTCTGCCGAACACCTGCTCGCCAATCGCGCGCACTTTGAAGCTGAATGGCTATGCGACGGCGCAGTTTGGCAAGTGCCATGAGGTTCCGGTCTGGGAGACTAGTCCGGCGGGACCGTTTGATGCGTGGCCTACGGGTGGTGGCGGGTTTGAATATTTCTATGGGTTCATCGGCGGCGAGGCGCACCAGTGGTATCCGGCGCTGTATGAAGGCACAATTCCGATCGAGCCTAAGAAGACGCCTGAAGAGGGCTACCACCTGATGGCGGATATGACGGACAAGGCTATCGACTGGATTGGGCAGCAGAAGGCGTTGATTCCGGATAAGCCGTTCTTCATTTATTTTGCACCGGGTGCGACGCATGCTCCGCATCACGTTCCGAAGGATTGGGCGGATAAGTACAAGGGCAAGTTCGACCAGGGTTGGGACAAGCTGCGTGAGGAGACCTTCGCCCGGCAGAAGAAATTAGGGGTCATTCCGCAGGATTGCCAGCTTACGCCGAGGCATAAAGAGATCCCCTCGTGGGATGAGATGCCAGCGGCGCTGAAGCCCGTGCTGATACGGCAGATGGAGGTTTATGCCGGGTTCATGGAGTATGCCGATTACCATGTTGGCCGGCTGTTTGATTCGATCAGGAAGCTCGGCCTGATGGACGACACGCTGATCTACTACATCATCGGGGACAACGGTGCGTCGGGCGAGGGCACGCTGCATGGGACCTATAACGAGATGATCAATTTCAATGGCGCGGCTGCTTTGGAGACGCCGGAGTTCATGATTGCGCGGCTGGACAAGTTCGGCGGACCAGAGTCTTACAACCACTATGCCGTGGGCTGGGCGCATGCCCTGGATACGCCTTACCAGTGGACCAAACAGGTTGCTTCACATTTTGGCGGCACTCGGAACGGCACGATCGTGCACTGGCCCAATGGAATACAGGGGAAGGGCGAACTGCGGACCCAGTTCCATCACGTGATCGATGTTGCGCCGACGATTCTTGAAGCGGCCGGCCTGCCGGAGCCGACGTTCGTCAACGGGGTTCAGCAGCATCCGATCGAAGGCGTCAGCATGGCGTATGCGTTCAACGATGCTAAAGCTGCGGAGATGCGCGAGACGCAGTACTTCGAGATGTTCGGCAACCGCGGCATCTATCGCAAGGGCTGGACCGCAGTGACACGGCATAAGACGCCATGGATTCTTATTGGCGAGGTAACTCCGGCGTTCGACGACGATGTTTGGGAGCTTTATGACACCAACAAAGACTGGACGCAGGCAAACGACCTGTCGAAGCAGATGCCGGAGAAGCTGCATGAGCTGCAGCGTCTGTGGCTGATTGAGGCGGTGCGGAACAACGTACTGCCGCTGGATGACAATCTTGCAGCCCGGATGAACTCGGATACGGCAGGGCGGCCGGAGCTGATCACGGGCAAATCGCAGATTCTGTTTGGCAGCATGGGGCGTCTATCGGAAAACTCGGTCATCAATATCAAGAACAAGTCGCACTCGGTGACCGCCAATATCACCGTGCCCACAACCGGGGCTGAGGGCGTCATAGTTGCCCAAGGCGGCAACATTGGCGGATGGAGTCTCTATGCGAAGGGAGGCAAACTCAAATACTGTTACAACCTGCTGGGCATTCAGCAGTTCTATGCTGAATCGGCCGACGTGCTTCCTGCGGGTGACCACCAGGTAAGGATGGAGTTTGCTTATGCTGGCGGTGGTCTTGGTAAGGGCGGTGTTGCGTCCTTGTTCGTGGATGGCAAGAAAGTTGGCGAGGGCAAGGTGGCTGCGACGGCTGCCATGGTCTTTTCCGCTGATGATGGTTGCGACGTGGGGATAGATAACGGATCTCCGGTGTCGCCGGACTACGGGGCGCGCGGGAACGAGTTCACGGGTCATGTCAAGGGCGTTCAACTCGCCATTGCTGATGATGCTGTGAGCGTCGATCACCTGGTAAAGCCGGAGGATGCTGTTCGCGTCGCTATGGCGCGGCAGTAAAGGGATTCTTAGGGCTGGCGGTCGAGGTTTGCTGCCGGTCATTGGAATTGGGATGGAGAGATGGTTGAGGTTTGCGCCGGACGGGAGTAGGTTATAGGTCGCCTTGCACGATGCGTTATTGGAGTGAAGGTCAACTATGGCTACACCTGCACCATTGCAAGAACCGCCTGATTTCTCTCTTGCTGTTGGCGGGCCGCTGTATCGGATGCTCAGCCGGTTGAGGCCTGGCGGTCGGGCTTTGCAGTTGCTGCGTCGTCAGGCCGCAGTATCCATTCTCTTGTGTTGGGTGCCGCTGGCTGTGCTGTCGTTGGTGCAAGGGCACTTTTTGGGTGGGATAAAGCTCTCCTTCCTTCGCGATATCGAGACTCATGTGCGGTTTCTGGTTTCGTTGCCGGCGCTGATCCTGGCTGAGATTTTCGTTCATCGACGCATCCGTCCGCTTATGAAGAGATTTGTCGAACGGCATCTTGTCATACCGGAAGAGTTGCCGAAGTTTTACGCTTCAATTGAAACTGCCGTGGCTATTCACAACTCAGTTATTACGGAGATTGTGATTCTTGCTTTTGTGTTCACCGGTGGTATGTGGTTCTGGCGGCATCAGATTGTAGCGGATATCGCAAGCTGGTATGCCTGGTCTCAAGGGGGGCAGATTCACTTGACGATGGCCGGGTACTGGCTTGCGTTTGTCAGCGTGCCGGTCTTCCAGTTCATCCTGCTGCGTTGGTATATGCAGATTCTCGTCTGGTCCTGGTTTTTGTTTCGGGTTTCGCGTCTCCAACTGCAGTTGCGGCCATTGCATCCGGACCGCGCTGGCGCGCTTGGCTTCGTGGGGCCGTCGAGTCTGGCGTTCGCTCCGTTGCTGTTTGCACAGAGTGCTTTGCTTTCGGGGCAGATCGCAAGCCACATCTTATACAACCGAGAATCGCTGTTTTCATCCGAGATAGCGATCTTTAGCTATGTCTTCTTCTCAGTTATGGTAGCGCTGGCTCCGCTGTTGCTGTTCACACCGCAGCTTATACTCGCCAAGCGCAGAGGTCTTGCGAGATATGGCAACTACGCTACCGAGTTTGTTACGAATTTTGATCAGAAATACCTGGAGAAAACTGGTGGCGATCCGATGCTGGCGGATCAGGATATACAGTCGCTGGCTGACCTGGGTAATAGCTTTGCAGTTGTTCGCGGGATGCGTTTTGTGCCTATTTCGTCCCAGGATGTGTTGCTGCTCCTGCTTGCGGCGATTGGCCCCTTTCTACCGTTGCTGCTGACGATTATGCCGCTTGATCAGTTGCTTATCCACGCTCTCAAGATGGTCTTCTGAGCTTTATGGGGATTGTTCTAGGATGGGGGAATGTTTCTAAGCAGTACTACCTGGGGTGTCTGGCGCATGCTTCTTATCTGATTGCGGATGAGGAGAGCGGGACTGCGGTGGTGGTGGATCCGCAACGGGATATTCAGCAGTACCTGGTGGACGCGGAGCGGCTGGGGGTGCAGATACAGCATGTGTTTCTGACGCACTTTCATGCGGACTTTATTGCTGGTCATCTGGAGCTGCGGGACAGGTCTGGCGCGGATGTTCGGCTGGGAGCGCGGGCGAAGGCTGAGTATGAGTTTGTGGCGATGAAGGATGGAGATGCGCTGGAGCTGCCGGGGGTGAGGCTGCAGGTGCTGGAGACTCCGGGGCATACGATTGAGTCGATTTCGATTCTGGTTTTTGATCTGGAGAAGGATCTGGATAAGCCTTATGCGGTGTTGACGGGGGATACGTTGTTTGTCGGGGATGTTGGGCGACCTGATCTGCGGGCGAGCCTGGGGTGGACGGCTGAGGAGTTGGGTGGGTATTTGTATGACTCGTTGCATGAAAAGTTGATGACGCTGCCGGATGAGACGCTGGTTTATCCGGCGCATGGGGCGGGGTCGCTGTGCGGGAAGAATATTTCTTCGGATACGGTTTCGACGATTGGGCAGCAGCGGCGGTTCAACTATGCTCTGCAGCCGATGTCGAAGGCGGAGTTTGTGAGGCTGGTGACGGCGGATCAGCCGGATGCTCCGGCTTACTTTACTTATGACGCGATTCTGAATACGCGGGAGCGGTTGACGCTGGACGACGCGATGGAGCAGAGTCTGCGGCCGCTGGGGCTGGATGAATTGCTGGGAATGGATGCGCAGATTCTGGATGTCCGGGATGGGGCGGAGTATGCGAAGGGGCATCTTGCGGGGAGCATCAATATTGGGCTGGGTGGGCAGTTTGCGACGTGGGCGGGGACGGTGCTGGACTCGGGGCGGCCGATTGTGATCGTGGCGGAGCCGGGGAGAGAGCAGGAGGCGGCGCTGCGGCTGGGACGGATTGGGTTTGATGATGTGACGGGATATTTGCGGGATGGGATGGGGGCGCTGGCGGAGCGGCAGGTGCTGGTGGAGTCGACGGAGAGGGTGAGCGCGGTGATGCTGGCGGAGGAGCTGGCTTCGGGTGAGCCGCCGGTGGTGATTGATATTCGTACGCCAGGGGAGTGGGGTGCGGGGCATCTTGGCGGGAGCGTGAACCTGCCGCTGAGCCAGTTGCGGGAACGGATTGGGGAGGTTCCGCGTGGCCGGAGGATTGCGGTGCACTGTGCGGGGGGCTATCGGTCTTCGATTGCGGCGAGCTTGCTTCGGCGCGAGGGGTATAAGGATTTGATTGAGCTGGCGGGTGGGATTACTGCCTGGGAGGCGGCGAATTTGAGGTTGGCTAAGGGGTGAGGTGATGCAGTGATGCCCTCTCCTCTTAGGTGAGGCTTGAAGAAGAGAGGGCGTCGGGCTGGACGTCTGCTATCGGTTGGCTATGCCTTGTAGCGGCGGCGGATTGCTCCTGCGGCGCCGATGAGGCCGGTTGCCATGAGGCTGAGGGTTGCGGGCTCGGGTACCGGGCTGGTGCCTGTGGTGCCGGCGCTGACGGTGGTGAGGGAGACGTTGTCGAGAAGTGCGCCGATGTTGCCGTCGTCTCCGGGGTAGGCGTCGTTGAGGAACTGGAGCTGGTAGGAGCCGCCAGTGGTGATGGTGATGAGCTGGTTGGTGACGACTCCGGTGGTGTCGTCTCCGCTGGCGAGGGTGAAGGTCTGGGAGTAGTTGCCGAAGTTGACGGTGGTCTGGGTGGTGTCGCCGCGCTGGGAGCCGATGAGATCGAAGCTGAGATCGTAGGTGCCGGGGGCGAGGTTGATGCTGGTGACGAGATTGCCGAAGTTGTTTCCGCCGGTGCCGCCGAGGTCGACGCACTGGCCGGATTCGGGACCGACGCAGAGGTAGCCGTAGTTGGAGCCTCCGACGACGTCAACGTTGGTGCCGTCGATGGTGTAGAACTGGCCGGCTTGCGTGACGGTGAGACCGTTGACGGCGGTTTCGAAGTTTTCGGAGAAGATGGTGGACGCGTGCAGCGGTGCGGTGATGATGGCCAACGCAGGCAGACAGGCCAGAAGAGAGTATTTCAGAGACGAACGCTTCATTCGGTGAACCCCTTTGGGTGTGCGATTTGAACTGACGGGGGTGAAGTAAGCAGTTTGGCTGCCAAAGTATTGCAATAGTGCAATTTATTGCGTTTTGTGTGAAATTGCTGGCATATTTTGTTATTTGGCTTATATACGTTGGGATCACTGGGCTGGGTGAGCGGGGATACGGGGGTCGTCTGGTGGTCTGGTTTGGGTTAATGTGCAATTATTTGCTCTTTATTTGGGAGCGGGTCCTACGAATTGCCTTCGCGGGAGAGGGAACGGATTGGCTGGAAATTAGCGCTGCGCTGCTTGGAGGGAAGACTGCGTTACAGTTCGGGTCTGGCAGCGGGCTGGTTCGTAGGTCATGAGGAAGAAGAGGATCAGGGCCAGGGCGGCGGCGATGCGGAAGAGGATGCGGTAGGGGGACATGGTGGAACTCCTTTTGGGTTGTGGCCAACTTGATATGAGTTTGAGGCGCGTGAGGGGTTGAGGCCAGTGGGGATCATCATCGAAGGGAGATGACAGATGTCACGGGCCGGTGGGGGCGATTGATTCCGGGGTGTGGCTATTCGTCGGTGAAGATTTGCTCGATGGTGGTGTTGAAGAGACGGGCTAGTTTGAAGGCCAGGGGGAGACTGGGGTCGTACTTTCCGGTCTCGATGGCGTTGACGGATTGTCGGGAGACTTCGAGTTTCTGGGCGAGGTCAGCCTGGGACCAGTTGCGTTCGGCGCGGAGGATGCGGAGGCGGTTGTTCATTGCGCGCTCCGAAGGTGGACGCGCAGGGCGATCATGGAGGCGACGAGGAAGATGTCGATGTAGGCCATGGCGGGGGCGTCGGGGATCTTGATGAAGTTCTGCAGGAGGCTGTAGATGACGGTACAGACGAGAGTGATGAGAGATCCCTGGAGTAGGGCGAGCAGGACCTGAGTGCGGATGTACTCGTCAGTCTCGCGGGCGAGATAGCGCATGGCGATGATGACGGTGGCGATGAAAGGGATGGACGGTATGAGGGCCAGCAGCCAGGCGATGGGGCCGGTGGGGTGGTGGTCGTTGAACCAGGTGCGGGTCATCATGGTGAGGAAGGCGGTGAAGATGATGTTCGAGCTGAAGAGCTGGAGTGAGCGGCGCTGGAATTGGCTGAGGTTCTTGTTGAACATGATGGGGTCCTTTACTGGCTAGCGATATCTGAGGCGGATGATGGGAGTGGCGAGGCCGACGCAGGTCCAGTAGATGACGGCGGTGATGTATGCGGGCAGGTGGGTGACGGGAACGAACATCTCGAGGAAGCCCCAGAAGCTGGTGATGGCGAGGGTCGCTCCCATGCCCCAGAGCTGGGACTGGATGACGATGGAGCGCTCGAACTCGTCGGTCTCTTCGGCGATGTAGAGGCCGATGACGATGAGGACTCCGATGATGGGGAGCGAGGGAAGAGTGGCGAGGACGTATGCCATGGGGCCGGTGGGCGGGTGGTGCTTGAAGAGCCAGGTGATGGTGAGGAGGCAGATGACGTAGAGTCCCATCATGGGGAAGAAGCGGGCCATGTAGCGACGTTGGGCTTTGTTTTGAGGCAGGCAGTTCATGGTTGGTTTCCTTTACTTACTGACAAGTAAGCTTTACATAAAACTCTCTGATATGTCAAGCGTGCTTGTCATTTTAAAGTTTTTTGCCAGGCGGCTGGCATTTTCGCGTGGATTTTGGATGTTTCGCATTTTTTGCGAAAGGGGTCTTGGGGCTTGCAGATTGGGGAACTGATCCGCAGATTCAGGCGTATGACCGGAGACTATGACCTATTACCGGAATTGTCCCAAGCGTCGTTGGTCCATCAGGAAGTATGTATATGTTGGCCTGATTTTGTTGGCGAGTGCGTGGTTTGTCCGTAGCGCGACCGCTCAAGTGACGTTCAGCGTGGCGACAATTCGTCCGAGTGCGGCAGAGGTGAAGTTTGAACACGACGGCAGGACGGAGATATTGCCGGACGGTCTGCACATGCAGGATGTCTTGCTGACTACGTGTATAAAGTGGGCGTATGGAGTGCAGGACACGCAGATATCGGGCCCGGCTTTGCTGCAGTCAACGCGGTACGACATTTTGGCGAGGGTGGATAAGCCGGTTGGGCTCGATGAGATGAAGCTGATGATGCGGGCGCTGTTGGCGGAGCGGTTCAAGCTCAGCTTCCATCATGAGAACAGAGAGCTGCGATCTTATGCCATGGTGGTGGCGAAGGGTGGACACAAGCTCCATGAAGCGGCAGGCGACGGAAAGTCGAGCCGTGAGAATACGGCTAACAGCACGATTGCAAAGTCGATGACGATGAGGGAGTTTGCTGACTTCCTTTCGGGTCCTGTGCAGCGGCCGGTGGTAGATAAGACAGGCTTGACCGGCAAGTACGATTTTGTGCTGGACTTTACTTCGTACCTTCCGCCGGGCCGGCAGACAATGGGGCCGGACGCTACGGATATTCTGATGGCGGCTTTGCCGGGTGAATTGGGATTGAAGCTGGACTCGCAGAAGGAGATGGTTGAGGTCATGGTGGTGGACCATGTCGAGAAGCCTTCAGAGAATTAGAGGTGATCGCGGCGAAGTTGATAGGCTTATTGCATGAATGTGAACTTTGCGGAGCGGGCGCATAACCATAACTGGAAGCTGGATCCGATTGTTCGGTCGTTGCTGGACACGGATTTTTATAAGCTGCTGATGCTGCAGTTCATCTGGAAGAACTTTCCTGCAGTGCATGTGACGAGCGAGGTGGTGAACCGGACGGTGGAGGTTCGGCTGGCGGAGAGGGTGAGCGCGGCGGCTCTGATTGACCAGATGGAGCATGTGCGGGGGCTGAGATTTCGGCGGTCAGAGCTGGTTTGGCTGGCGGGTAATACGTTCTATGGGGTGCGGAGTATCTTTGAGCCGGCCTTCCTGGATTGGCTGGAGAAGGACTTTCGGCTGAGCGACTACGAGTTGCTGGAGCATGATGGGCAGTTGACGCTGCGGTTCAGCGGGCTGTGGTCTGAGGTGACGATGTGGGAGGTTTATGCGCTCGCGATTGTAAGCGAGCTGAAGACGCGGTTTGCACTGGGGCATTTGAGCGAGATTGAGCTGGATGTGTTGTATGCGCGGGCGAAGACTCGGCTGTGGAATAAGATTGAGCGGCTTCGCGGGGTGGAGGGGTTGCAGGTCTCGGATTTTGGGACGCGGCGGCGGCATAGCTTTTTGTGGCAGGAGTACTGCGTCGATGCGATGCGGTTGAGTCTGAACCAGAACGGGGTGGAGAGGTTTACGGGGACTTCAAATACTGCGCTGGCTTATAAGCATGACCTGGAGGCGATTGGAACGAATGCCCATGAGCTGCCGATGGCGCTGGCGGCGATGGCTTCGCGGGGGACGGATGAAGAGTTGCGGGCTTCGCAGTATAAGGTGCTGGAGCTTTGGCAGAAGAGTTATGGCGGGGCGTTGCTGATTATGCTGCCGGATACTTTTGGGACTACGCAGTTTTTGGAGAGGGCTCCGGACTGGGTGGCGGACTGGACGGGGCAGAGGATCGATAGCAAGGATCCGCGGGTGGCGGGGGATGAATATATCGGGTGGCTGATGCATCGGGAGCGCGATCCGAGGAAGAAGCGGCTGATCGCTTCGGATGGGCTGGATGTGGAGGACATTGTAGGGCTGCATGATTATTTTCGCGGGCGGATACGGTTCAGTGCTGGTTGGGGGACTTTGCTGACGAATGATTTTCGTGGGTGCCATCCGCGGGGCGAGGATACGCTGGGGCCGATCAGTCTGGTGTGCAAGCTGATGACGGTGGAGGGTCGGCCAGCGGTGAAGCTGAGTGATAATGCTCGGAAGTCTACGGGGCCGGCGGAGGAGATTGAGCGGTATCGGCGGGTGTTTGGGAGTGCGGTGGTGGTGGGGGCGCCGGTGTTGGTTTAAGTGCGGCTGCTGGTGTTGGTTGCTTGTTGTTAGAGACAACTGCAAGTGCGGTTTGGAGTGGTTATACTTTTTGTATGAAGAAGATTGTTGGGTTGGTGCGTGTGGTGGCGGCTGTTGCGCTGGTTCCTGTGATGCTGGTGCAGCAGAGTTTTGCGTGGGGTCTGGATGGACATATGATGGTGAACCGGCTGGCGGGTGAGGCGCTGCCGAAGGACGTTCCGGAGTTTTTGCGGTCCCCGGCGGCGGTGAATGCGCTGGAGTATTATGGGCCGGATCCGGACCGTTGGCGGGAGTCGTCGGAGCCGGAGTTGAATGCGGCGCAGGCTCCGGAGCACTTTATCGATCTGGAGTGGGCGGACCTGGTGGGGACGTTGCCGCGGAAGCGGTATGACTATATTCGGGCGCTGGCGGAGGCGCAGAAGGCGCATCCGGATTTGGTGCTGACTCCGGATAAGGTGGGGTTGCAGCCGTATGTGACGACGGAGATGTGGGAGCGGTTGAAGGTGGCGATGCGGCAGTACCGGACGCTGTCGTCGGCGAAGCAGGATACGAAGCCGGTGGAGGCGGAGATCGTGCTTCTGGCGGGGTGGATGGGGCACTATGTGGGGGATGGGTCGATGCCGCTGCATACTTCGATCCAGTACAACGGGTGGACGGGACCGAATCCAAATGGATATACGACGCTGCACAAGATCCACTCGCAGTTCGAGAGCGTGTTTGTGAAGGATGATGTGAAGATTGGGGACGTGCGGCCGCTGGTGGCTAAGGAGCCACTGGTGATGGGGGATGTGTTCGACGGCTATATGAAGTATCTGCGGCACTCGAACTCGCTGGTGGAGAAGACGTACCAGTTGGAGAAGGCGGGAGCGTTTACGGGTGCGGGGACTCCTGAGGGTCGGGCGTTTGTGAATGAGCGGCTGGCTGCGGGAGCTATCGGAGCTGCGGGACATGATTTATACGGCCTGGGTGAGGAGTGCTGATCCGGTTCCTCCGTATAAGTCTGCTAATTAGAGGTGGCGATGCGGGGGTCCCCCTCCCCGGAAAAATCATGCAAAGTATTCAAAACAGGTAGTTTAAGTCCGGACTTCCGGTGTGGAAGTCAGAAAAAGTCTTATAAAACAGGGTTGAACGCTGCAAAGTATTCATAAATTGATGTTTATGAGTTTCGCCGAGGGCTGAGTTGTCAAAGACTCGATGATGCTGATCCGCCTAGGCGGAGTACTTCTATATACGTCAAATGGGAGGTATCTGTTCCCAACCATCACCCGATCAGGGCGCTCAGGCAACAGCAAAGGCAAGAGCGGTTTAATAGTCAGCTGTCAGCGATCAGCTATGAGCTGTCAGCTAAACAAAAGCAGGTAACCTAGCTTGGGATTAGTGGGTATTGGTGGTGCTGGACTCGGACCAAGAGTTTGCGGAGGATTGGGGTGAGGGTGAGGGCCAGGATGGGGGTCAGGATGGCGGCGAGGATGGCCCAGAGGATGAGTGCGTGGCGCTCCCATAGCCAGAGCTGACGGATGAGAGCCAGGGGGGCTTCGCGGGCGGCGCGGAGGAGTTCTTTTGCGTCGAGGGGCATGGGGGGAGTGTGGAAGACGCGGCTGCCGAGGCGGATGAGGGGGATGACGAGAATTAGCTGCAGCGGGTAGGCGAGGTGGTTGGTGAGCTGCGAGGCGGCGATGTTGAGCCGGAAGATGAAGGCCAGGGCGAGGCAGAGGACGGTGGTGGAGCCGAGGATGGGGTTGATGCCGATGAGGACGCCTGCGGCGAGGCTCCAGGCGAGTTTTTGGGGTGAGGCTCCGCGGCGGAGGAGAGCGAGGACGGGGAGTGCGATGCGGCGATAGGCCCAGTTGTGCTTCGGAATTGTTTGAGTCTGCGTCACATATAAGAGGATAGACTGCGGGAGATGGTCTGACGACTTCTGTGCGTTCGATGCGGGTGTCGTGGAGGTTGGATTGGTGATTTTTTTCCGGTCGGTGTGGCGGATTGTGCTGGTGGTGTTGACGTTTGCGATGGGATTTGCAGAGCTGCTGATTAAGAGGCCTGCGACTCGGCAGTTGCGGGCGGATTGGCTGCACCGGTTTTGCAAAAAGATAGTGAAACGGTTTGGGGTTGAGCTTAGCGCTGAGGGGAGTTTTCCTGAGCGCGGCGCGTTGATTACGAACCATCAGAGCTATATCGACATTCTGGTGCTGGCGGCGCTGCATCCTTGTGTCTTTGTGTCGAAGGCGGAGATTGAAAAGTGGCCGGTGGTGGGGTGGATGACAACGATGGCGGGGACGCTGTATGTGCATCGCGGCCGAGGCGGCTCGGCAGACAGGGCGCGTGCGGGGCTGCAGGAGGTGGCGGATTCGGGGCTGCCGGTGGTGTTTTTTCCTGAGGGGACGACTACGAACGGAGAGCAGGTGCTGAAGTTCCACTCGGGGATTTTGGCGCAGGCGATGCTGGTGGATGAGCCGGTGACGGCGGGTTATATAGAGTATTCGCTGGGCGAGGGAAATGCGGCGGGGGCGAGTGTTGCGGATGATGTTGCTTTCTGGGGGGACGTGACGATGTGGCCGCATATGTGGAGGTTTGTGGGGCTGCGGAATGTGCGGGCGAAGGTGCGGTTTGCGGATGGGCCGATTGCTTTCTCGAGCGATGTACTGCATCGGAAGGAGATCGCGGTGGAGGCGAGGGAGGCGTTGCTGGCGCTGGCGCCTGAGGGGATACCGGCGGTGGCGCCGGTCAGCGAGACGGTGTGAGGCGGAGCTTGTGAAGACGCTGAAGGATTTGTTCGACGGACCAGTCGAGTGAGTCGGTGCCTTCGACGGTGATGGTGGCGTGGGCTGCGGAGGGGAGGACGTAGAGGTCGGCCATGGGTTTGGCGGTGGCTTCGAACTGGTCGCGGACGGATTGCTCGGTGCGGCCGCGCTCGAGCATGTCGCGGTAGATGCGGCGGTTGAGGCAGATCTCGTTGGGGGCGTTGACGTAGATGCTGAAGCGATAGAGCGGAAGCAGCTCGGGGTAGTGGAGGGCGAGGATGCCTTCGACGATGACGACTGAGGTGGGTGTGATGGTGTCGAAGCTGCCGAGGACGCGGGAGTGGGTTTTGAAGTCGTAGACGGGGCGGTTGATGGGTTGGCCCTGGGCGAGGTCACGGACGTGCTCGATGATGAGCTCGGATTCGAGCGAGTCGGGGTGGTCGAAGTTCTGTTTGTGCCGGGAGTCGAGGGGGAACTCGGAGAGGTCGCGGTAGTAGAGGTCTAATGGGAAGAGCGTGGCGTCGAGCTGGGTGGTGAGCTCGCGGGCGAGGGTGGTCTTGCCGGAGCCGGAGCAGCCGGCTATGCCGATGACGAGGGGTTTGGTGGGTGCTTCGGACATTTTGACTAAGGCTATTTTTGTGGGTGCAGGATTAGTTTTTGGACGCGCCAGTTGAGTAGTTCGGCGACGTAGAGGACATTTTCGGAGGGGCAGGCTATCTCGTGGATCCAGCCGAACTGTTTGAGCTGCTTGCCGGATTCGCCGAGGACTCCGAGGACCTTTCCGTCGAGCGAGAGTTTGTAGATGCGGCCGGGGAAGGCGTCGGAGGCGTAGAGGACCTGGTTTGGGCCGGGGGTGATGCAGACGGTCCAGGGTGCGCCGGGGGATTGAGTTCCGGTGGCGTCTGGTGCGGGTTTGCGGCCGATGGCGGGTGAGGCGCTGGCGTAGTCGAAGGGGACGTCGATGGTGATCTGGCGGAGGAATTTTCCGTTGCCGTCGAAGACCTGGATGCGGCGGTTGCCGCGGTCGGCTACATAGATGTTGCCCTGTGCGTCGGCGGCGATGCTATGCGGGGTGTTGAATTGGCCGGGCTGGTCGCCTGGTTCGCCGAAGGACATGAGCCACTTTCCGTTCTTGTCGACCTTGGCGACGCGTGAGTTGATGTAGCCGTCGCTGATGTAGGTGTTGCCGGCTGCGTCCCAGGTCATGTCGGTGACCTGGCGGAACTGGCCGTCGATGGGCGGGAGCGGCGGGCGTGGGTGCTTTAGCGGGCCGGTGCCTTCATCGGAGGCTTCCTGCTTGCGGCCGAAGACCATGACTACCTGTCCGGCGGGGTTGAACTTGATGACCATGTCGGAGCCTTTGTCGGTGACCCAGATGTTGTCGTCCTTGTCGACTTTGACGGCGTGGGCGAAGGACCAGGCGTAGAGGTTGTGGCCGATCTCGCGGAGGTAGGTGCCGTCGGGGTCGAACTCGAGGAGTTGGGCGGCGGCTGCGCCGTAGGCGGGGCCGGTGGAGTTGCCGCGGGAGAAGACGAAGACGTGGCCCTTGGAGTTGACGGCTACGCCGGCCGCTTCGCCGAGGTAGATGTTCGGCGGGAGCTTCAGGAAGTTGGGGACGGAGTCGAAGGGGATTTGGGGGACGGGCTGGTTTTGAGCGAATAGCGCGGATGGCGTGGCGAGATAGAGGGTGAGAGCTAGGGCGAGGCGATTCATGGGTGACCTGCCTGGGTGATTTGTGGGATGAGAGCGGTGAGGAGGGTGGTGAACTGACGTTCTGCGCGGTGGCCGATTTCCATTACATCTTCGTGGTGGATGGTCTCGGCTTGCTGTGAGCCTGATGCGACTACTCCGGCGGCCATGTTGGTGACGAGGGAGATGCCGAGGACTTCGATGCCCATGTGGCGGGCGATGATGACTTCGTGGACGGTGGACATGCCGACGAGGTCGGCGCCTAGGGTGCGGAAGGCGCGGATCTCGGCGGGGGTTTCGAAGGAAGGGCCGAGGACGGCGAGGTAGACGCCTTCGGTTAGGGTGAAGCCTTGCTTGTGCGCTTCCGCGATGGCGAGGGTGCGGAGCCGCGGCGAGTAGGCGGTGGACATGTCGAAGAAGCGCTCTGCTGTTCCCGGACGTGTCGCAAAACGCGACTCGTTAGGACCTAGAGCTGCATTGGTTCCGGTGAGGTTGATGTGGTCGGAGATGGCTACGAGGGAGCCTTGTGGGATGTCGTTGCGGATGCCGCCGGCGGCGTTGGTGACGATGAGCGTGGTGCAGCCGAGGAGGCCGAGGACGCGGGTAGGGAAGGTGACTTGTGAGAGTGGGTAGCCCTCGTAGGCGTGGACGCGGCCTTGCATGACGGCTACGGGGACGCCGCCGATGGTGCCGAGGACGAGCTTGCCGGAGTGGCCGACGACGGTGGAGAGCGGCCAGTTGGGGATGTCGGCGTAGGAGATGGTGGTGGGGGACTCGACCTGGGAGGCGAAGTTGCCGAGACCGGAGCCGAGGATGATGCCGAGGGTTGGCTTGAGAGAGGTCTGGGTGCGGATGTGGTTCGCGGCGGATTGGGCTTGCTGGAACAGGTCGGTCATCTGGATTAGTTTAGCGATTTGATTGGGGGATGGAGCCAGTTCGTGGGACTTTCTTTTGGAATGGAGGTTTGGATTGCTGAGGCGGGAGATGAGGGCCTACACTTTCAACTTACTGACCAGCACAAGGTGGACGAGGAGTGAGCGATGATGAGGGATTGTGGCGGGTGTAGACGTGAGTAGCGGTGCGGCGGATGACGTTGCGGGGACGCTGGCTTCGATCGATACGGAGTCGGGTGCGAATCTGCTGGCGCTGGCCGAGGCTTCGCCGGTGCTGCTGATCTTTTTGAGGCACTTTGGGTGTTCGTTTTGCAGGCAGGCGATCAGCGATGTTGCTGATCTTCGGGGTGAGCTGGATCGACGAGGAGTGCGGCCGGTGTTTGTGCATCTGGGGACGCCGGAGCGGGCGAAGCCGTTCTTCGATTACTACGGGATTGGGGATGTGGAGCGCGTGAGCGACCCCAATGCAGCGGTGTATCGACATCCGGTGTTTCAACTGTCAAGGATCAATCCGTGGCTGACGCTGGTTCAACCGGCGGTGTGGATGGGATGGCTAAAGGGTGCTCTGTTCAAGCATGGAATCGGGACGATCAAGGAAGATGGACATCAGATGCAGGGGATATTCTTTTTGAAGGGCGCTAAGATTGTGCGGCGGTTTCGCTATAAGACGATTGCGGATGAGCCGGATTATTTGAAGCTGGTTGCTTGAGGATTTGGAACAGCTCGCGTGAGGTTTGCGTATTCGATTGCAAATGATAGTTTGGCAGGAACGGTTGGGTTCGGGAGACTATTGAGGAGGCTGAGATGAGCAAGGTGCGGCTGCTGGTTGGGACGCGTAAAGGCGCGTTTGTGCTGACTTCGGATGGGAAGCGCGAGAAATGGGAGATTAGTGGGCCGCACTTTGCGGGGTGGGAGATTTATCACGTGAAGGGGTCGCCGGTGGATCCGAACCGGCTGTATGCCTCGCAGTCGAGCGGATGGTTTGGGCAGGTGATGCAGCGGTCGGACGATGGCGGCAAGACGTGGGCGGCGGTGGGGAACAAGTTTGCGTACGACGGCGTTCCGGGAACGCACCAGTGGTATGACGGGACGCCGCATCCGTGGGAGTTCAAGCGGGTGTGGCACGTTGAGCCGTCGTTGACCGATGTGGATACGGTGTACGCGGGGATTGAAGATGCTGCGCTGTTCCGGTCGACGGATGGGGGAGAGAGTTGGGTGGAGCTTTCGGGGTTGCGGAAACATGGGTCGGGACCGCACTGGGCTCCGGGTGCGGGCGGGATGTGCCTGCATACGATTTTGCTGGATCCGAGCGATGAGAGGCGGATGTTTATTGCGATCTCTGCAGCAGGCGCGTTTCGGACTGATGATGGTGGTGCTTCGTGGCTGCCGATTAACAAGGGACTCCGATCGAAACATATTCCGGATCCGGTGGCGGAAGTGGGACACTGTGTTCATCATATTGCGATGCATCCGGCACGGCCGGGGGTGTTGTTTATGCAGAAGCACTGGGATGTGATGCGGAGTGATGACGCGGGCGACAACTGGACTGAAGTGAGTGGGAATTTGCCGACGGACTTCGGGTTCTGCATCGATGTTCATGCGCATGAGCCAGAGACGATCTATGTAGTGCCGATCAAGAGCGATGGCGAGCACTTTCCGCTGGACGGGAAATTGCAGGTGTTTCGCAGCCGGTCGGGCGGGAATGAGTGGGAGCCGCTGACGAAGGGGTTGCCGCAGAGCGATTGCTACGTGAATGTGCTTCGGGATGCGATGTCGGTGGACGGGCTCGATAGTTGCGGGATTTATTTTGGGACTACGGGTGGGCAGGTCTATTGCTCAACGAATGCGGGGGATAGCTGGGCTCCGATTGTGCGGGACTTGCCGGCGGTGCTGTCGGTCGAGGTGCAGACGTTATCGTGATTCGGGTGGAACTGCCGGGGCATTTGCGGACGCTGGCTGGAATTTCTGGTGAGGTGGGGCTGGAGGTTGCTGCTCCGGTGACGGCGCGTGCGGTGTTGGATGTACTGGAGGCGCAATATCCGATGTTGCGGGGAACAATCCGGGATCAGGAGACGGGCGAACGACGAGCGTTTTTGCGGTTCTTTGCTTGTGAGGAGGACTTGTCGTTTGCTGGGATGGATGCTTTGTTGCCGGAGGCGGTAGTGGCTGGGGATGAGGCGTTTCTGATAGTGGGTGCGGTGGCGGGCGGAGTTTGAAGTGGGGCCGATGAGTTATCGACCTTGTATTAAGTAGGGTCATAAGGGTATGGATCAGATGAATAAAGTCTCTCGACGCGATGTGCTGGCTTCGTTGGCTATGGCGAGTGCTTCGTCGCTGGCTGGACGGGTGGATGGTGAGTTGTCGGCGCGGGCCGCGAAGATTGCGCCACCTATGCCTGCGGCTGCGCGTATACAGGCTGCGGAAAGACTCAAGGCTTATTTCGGTGGGACTGCTCCGCAGTTGTTGCGGCCGGCGGAGGGGGTGCTGCGGCATCCAAGTGTGGCGCCGAGTTTGCCGGGGAAGGAGTATGCGACGAGCTTGTGGGATTGGGATACGCTCTGGACTAGCCGTGGGCTGTTTCGTTATGCGGCGGTGGCGGGCGATCAGGAGTTGCACAGGAGGGTTGGCGAGCATGCGCAGGGGAGTCTGCTGAACTTTCTGGACCATCAATCGGAGGAGGGGCGGATTCCGATCATGATGAGTGTTAGTAATCCGGATCCGTTTGAGTGTTTGAAGAAGAGGCCTGCTCCGAATTCGCAGAATCAGGCTAAGCCGGTGATGGGGCAGCTTGCGTTGTTGGTTGCGGATGAGATGAAGGATGTGGCCTGGCTGGCTTCGCGGTTTGATCAGTTGCTGCGGTTTTATGATTCGTGGATGGTGGATAATCGGTCGTCGATTGGGCTATTGGTGTGGGGTAATGATGTCGCGATCGGGAATGATAATGATCCGACTACTTTTGGGCGGCCTTTCTTTTCCTCCGCGAATTTGTTGTTGAATTGTTTGTTTTATCAGGACCTGGTGGCGGGGGGTGTGTTGGCTGGGCGGTTGGGTAGGGTGGCGGATGCGGAGCGGCTAGGTGTGCGGGCGCGGGAGTTGGGGGCGGCTATACAGCGGTACTGCTGGGATGCTCGGGACAGGTTCTACTACACGGTGGATGTGCAGTGTGTGGATCGGCGGGCGGAGTTGATACCGGATGTGAAGCGGGGGATGGCGATGTCGTGGAGCTGTCTGCCGCTGCGGATGCAGGTGTTCACGGGGTTCCTGCCGATGTGGTGTGGGATTGCTACGCAGGAGCAGGCTAAGGACCTGGTGCGGCTGCACTACCTGAATGCGGGGAGCTTCCATGCTGAGGCTGGCGTGCGGTCGCTGTCGCGGGCGGAGTCGATGTACTCGCTGGAGTTCAGCTCTAATCCTAGTAATTGGCTGGGGCCGGTTTGGATCATCGTGAACTACCTGGTTTGGGCTGGGTTGAAGCGGTATGGCTTTGAGGCAGAGGCGAAGGACCTTGCGGATAAGACGCTACGTTTGCTGGCGGATGATCTTGCGAAAAATGGGTCGTTGAATGAGTACTACCATCCTGATACGGGTGCGTCGTTGAGCCATCGTGGATTCATGGATTGGAATCTTTTGGTGCTCGAGATGATGTAGAGGCTCATCTTGTGAGGAGCATCGAGACGATGCTGGCGGACATGAGGTTGGCCATGGTTCCGGCGAGCATGGCGCGGAGGCCTAGCTGGGCGAGGTCGTTACGGCGGTTGGGGACGAGGGCTCCTATGCCGCCTATCTGCATGCCGATGGAGCCTACGTTGGCGAAGCCGCAGAGGGCGAAGGTGGCGATGGAGAAGGTGCGCGGGTCGAGGGTGGCTTTGAGTTTGCCGAGTTCGTTGAAGGCCAGGAACTCGTTGATGATGGTGCGGGTGCCGAGGAGGTTGCCGATGATTTTGCACTCGTGCCAGGGGATGCCGATGAGCCAGGCTACGGGGGCTCCGACTACTCCGAGGACGTTGTTGAGGGAGTGCGGGAAGGGGATGTGGCCGTGGGCCCAGGCGAAGTTGGAGATGCTTAGCATGATGGCGTTGAAGAGGCCGACCAGGGCTACGAAGGCGAGGAGCATGATGGCTACGTTGAAGGCTAGCTGACCTCCGTCGATGGTGCCGCGGGCGATGGCTCCGATGAAGTTTTCGTTCTTGTGCTCTTCGTTGGGGGGCATGTGGACGGTGCCGGCGGTGGCGGGGACTTCGGTTTCGGGGACGAGCATTTTGGCTACGAGGATGGTGCCGGGGGCGGTCATGATGACGGCGGAGAGGAGGTCCTTGGCGTTGATGCCGAAGAGGATGTAGGCGGCCATGATTCCGCCGGAGACGTGGGCCATGCCGGAGGTCATGATGGTCATGAGCTCGGAGCGGGTGGCTCCGGCGAGGAAGGGGCGGATGGTGAGTGGGGCTTCGGTCTGGCCCATGAAGATGCTGGCGGCTACGTTGGTGGACTCGGCTCCGCTGGTGCCCATGGTGCGCTGCATGATCCAGGCGACGACCTTGATGATCTGCTGCATGAGACCGATGTGATACATGATGGCGAAGAAGGCGCTGACGAAGATGATGGTGGGGAGTACGGCGAAGGCGAAGACGCTGAGGGCGGATTGTGGGGTCGCCGAGGTGGCCGAAGACGAGGGTGGAGCCGTCGGCGGAGTGGGCGAGGAGGCCGGTGATGACGGCGGAGATTTTGGCGAGGATGGTCTGGCCGTAGCTCCACTTGATGACACGGAAGGCGAAGACTACCTGGAGGCCGAGGCCCCAGGCTACGGTGCGCCACTTGATGGCTCGGCGGTTGGAGGAGAGTGCGTAGGCGAGGGCGAGGAAGGTGATGAGTCCGAGAAGTCCGGTGTAACGAGCCAAGGCGTGCTCCGGCGGGAGATTGGTTTTGAGTGTTATGGGGAGTGTACTGGATAGATCCGAATCGGTCCGATTTTGGTTGGTGGACGCGATTGGGCGGAGGTCTGCCAGAGCGATCTGTGTTCGTGTTGTGGACTGCGTTGACATACCCTCCCCCTCCCCCCTTGTTTTGCGCAAAATCTTCGAACTAAAGACTTTAGGTTCGGACCTCGATGTTCGGGAGGCCGGGTTAATGCGACGATCCGGCGGGTGGCCGGATCGTGTTTCCAAGTTGATTGCTTGGGTTAATTATAGCGGGTGTGTCAAGCGGGAGGGAACAGGGGCAAAAACAAGGCGCAGCGGGAGATGGGTTACGTCCCACCCTTGCAGCGCGAAGGATGGGGCACCCGAGCGATTGGTAGGTTTAGAATTTTCTTCTTGCAATGTACTAGTCTACTAGTACATTATTGACGTGTGAAACGGATGACCAAAGTCGAGGCACCTGCGATTAGCTTTCGGCTGGACGCTCATAGTGGGGTCCCGGTGTACCGGCAGCTTATCGACCAGGTGCAGGCGGGGATTGCTGCTGGAGTGTTGGCGGTGGGAGATCAGCTTCCTACGGTGCGGCAGGTTGCGGTGGACCTGGTGATCAATCCCAATACCGTGCTGCGCGCGTACCGGGAGATGGAGATTCGGGGGATGCTGGATACCCAGCAGGGGTCGGGGACGTTTATCGCGGACAAGAAGATTGAGTATTCGAAGGTTGAGCGCGAGCGGCAGCTGAGACAGCTGGTGGGTGAGTTTGTTTCGCGGGCGGGCGCTGCGGGTTTC
This sequence comes from uncultured Acidobacteriaceae bacterium, assembly GCA_963744125.1. Classification (GTDB taxonomy): domain Bacteria; phylum Acidobacteriota; class Terriglobia; order Terriglobales; family Acidobacteriaceae; genus Edaphobacter. The sequence continues at coordinate 1,693,887 of CAVUSG010000001.1, forward strand.
ACGGTGGAGCAGTTGATTGAGGTTTTGGACGAGCTGGCATCGGAAGGGAATTCACGAGGAGATAACCATGTTTCAACATAAGCAGTTCAACAATGTCGGTCTGACGGTCTTCGCGTTGTGTTTAGCCGGCGGGCTGGTGGGGGCGAGGTTAACCGACTCCGGGTGGTTTGCGATGGCGGGCGCTTTGGCGGGGGTTTACTTCCTGTTCGCTATTAAGGTGGTGGACCAATGGCAGAAGGCTGCGCTGTTGCGGTTTGGACGATATCGCGGGCTGCGCGGGCCTGGGCTGTTTCTGATTATTCCGGTTATTGAGACGCTGAGCCGTTATGTGGACCAGCGGGTGCGGGTGACGACGGTGAGTGCGGAGTCGACGTTGACGCGCGACACGGTCCCGGTGAATGTGGATGCGATTATCTTCTGGCTGGTTTGGAGTGCGGAGAAGTCGATCCTTGAAGTGGAGGACTTTATTCAGGCGATTACTCTAGGGTCGCAGACGGCTCTGCGTGAGTCGATTGGCCGACACCAGCTGGCGCAGATGATAACCGACAGGGAGACGCTGGGTCGCGAGTTGCAGAAGATACTGGATGAGAAGACGACGCCGTGGGGTATTACTGTGCAGTCGGTGGAGATACGTGATGTGCGGATTCCGCAGGCATTAGAGAATGCGATGTCGCAACAGGCGCAGGCGGAGCGGGAGCGGCAGGCACGGGTGATTCTGGGCGAGGCGGAGGTGCAGGTCTCAGAGCAGTTCGCGCAGGCGTCGCGGGTTTACAACGACAATCCGGGGGCTCTGCACCTGCGCGGCATGAACATGCTTTATGAAGCGATACGCGAAAAAGGTGCGATGGTTATTGTTCCTTCGTCTGCGATCGAGACGATGGGGTTGGGCGGGACGCTGGCCGCCACCGCGATTGCCAACCGTACGTAAACAAACCTGAGGAGGATGACGCGATGAGGCAGCGAATTTTGGTCTTCAGGGATTGCGGCTGTTTTGCTTAGCGGAGTGTGCGTAGCCCAAGCGGATGGCAATGCTGCCTGGGTTGGTGTGTGGCAGGGCGAACTGGATGGACAGCCGGGCGTTACGTTGACGCTGGCCGAGGATACCGGTGAGCTGGGCGGGACGGTTGTGTTCAACGCGGTGAGCCGAGAAGGCGGGAGTGCGCATGTGATTGGAAGCGAGGCGCATGTGTTGCTGCATCCGCATATCGACGGACGAACACTTTCGTTTCAGGTGAAGCAGAGGAGAAATAATCGCGAAGTTCAGGTGGCTGTGACGATTACCGCGGATGGCAAGGCGCAGCTTCGGTGCATGAGTTGCGGCGAGGATAGTCCTGTGGCTGAGCTGGTGAGGGCGAAGCAGTAGAGGCCGCGGGCGGGCGTGGGTTTCCAGAGTCTGGTGGGGACACTTATAATCTGGACGCGTTAACTTCTTCTCCAGCCTATGTTCTGAAAGGACATTTCGATGCGTTTTGGATACCGTTTTTGCTGTAGCGCCGCTGTTGTTTTGTTGTCCGCAGGTGTGATGTATGCGCAGGGTGCGCCTGAGACCGCTCGTGCGATTGCCGGGGGCGGGATTAGTGTTCCGGGATGGCAGGGGAAGATCGATGCCGGGGCGGAGAAGCAGGGGCAGACGGTGAATGACGACAAGTTCGCTCCTGAGGGCAAGGGGATGCGCGTGACTACGGGGCCGGCGGTGACTTACTGGAATCCGAAGAATATGGCGAAGGGCGACTATACGGTTTCGGCGACGTTTAATGAGCCGAAGTATATGAACCTGAACAGCCATCCGCATCCTTATGGGATTGTGATTGCCGGGAATGACCTGGGGACGGCGGACCAGAGCTACATCTACTGCGCGGCGTACGGAAGCGGAATGTTTATCGTGCGCGGGTTTGGGCCGGCTCCGTTCCAGATGAACGGCAGAGAGGGCGAGGCCAATGCGGCGATTCACAAGGCCGCAGCGGTGGGAGAGCCGGTGACGCAGGATATCGCCATGTCGGTGAAGGGGGATAAGGTTACGTGCTCGGTGAATGGGACGGTGGTTGCGAGCTACGATAAATCGGCGTTGGTGACGACGGGGAAGCTGAAGTCTACCGATGGGGTTTATGGCATTCGGTTTGCGCATAATACGGATGCGATTGTTACGAACTTCAAGGTGACGAAGCCTTAGGCCGGGCCGGAGTCTCAGAGTCTGCGGGGTGCTGAATGGCCAGCTCGCGGCGTTCGTTCGTGGTGGGTGGTGCGGCTGCGGTTGCTTTAGCGGCGGCGCGGCCGCGTGAGGTGTGGGCGGGGAATGATGTTCTGGAGGTGACGACTCCGATGGATGCGCCGGAGTGGGCGCTGCTGGAGCGGCAGGTGATTCGGGAGCATACGGCGGCTTGCGAGGCTTTCTTCGACCGATATTTTGACGATAAGGGATTTTTGCTGTGCGTGACGCGGTGGGGTGGGGATGATGGGCCGGACGACGCGATTGAGAATGTGAACGACTGGCCGCATCTGCATGCGATGGGCGGGGCCGACCGGATTCGGGAGATGTATCGGAAGGCCTATGAGGGGCATGTCCGGCAGTACACGCTGGCTAAGACGACGGACGTTCCGTTTGCGCGCGAGGGGATGTACTACAAGGAATTTCCGGTGATGATGGACTGGCAGCATAATGCCGAAGGGCTGACGGTCTTCAACCTGATGGGGCTGTCTGATCCGGCGGATGCTAAGTATAGCGAGCGAGTGAAGCGGTTTGCGGGCTTCTACATGAATGAGGATCCGGGCGCGCCGAACTATGATGCAAAGCTGCGGCTGATCAGGAGCGCGATGAATGGCAGCCGGGGGCCGATGTTGCGGAAGGCTACGGCGCTGGATTGGACGGGGGATCCGATCGACACGAATCGGTTTGCGGGGCTGGAGCATGGGGAGAATGGGTATAAGCAGATGCTGGCGCACTTTGTGGAGTACACAGATGTGGTGGGGGACAATCCGCTGAATCTGAATGCGACGGCGCTGCATACGAACGCGTATATGCTTGGGCACGAGGCGAAGTACAAGACGTGGGTGCTCGGGTACGTGGATGCGTGGGTTGAACGGGCGCAGAAGAATAACGATATTATTCCGAGCAATATTGGGTTGGATGGGACGATTGGCGGCGCTGCGGATGGGAAGTGGTACGGCGGCGTGTATGGGTGGGGGTTCAGTCCTGTGGTTCCGATGACGGATAAGCGGGCGGACCGGAATCGGGTGCCGCGGTCGTTTGTGGGTTTTATGAATGCTTATCTGCTGTCGGGTGGGGATGACAGGTATCTGGATATGTGGCGTAAACAGGCGGATCGGATTAATGAGCAGCGCAAGGTGATCAATGGGGTGGCTTCTACTCCGCGGATGTATGGCGATCAGGGCTGGTACAGCTACGAGCGCGGGGACTATGACCTGAACTTTCTGGAGATTTACTTTCTTTCGATGAAGGCGTCGGATCGGGCGCGGGCGGAGAAGACGCCTTGGTACTCGTTTCTGGAGGGGCAGAACGAGGACTATCCGGTGAAGGCGTTACATGGGTCGCTGGCGCATATACGGAAGTGCGGCGAGGAGATTCGGGCGGATAAGACGACTCCGGAGACTCGGCTGGCGGATACGGTGATGGACTTCAATCCGGCGAGCGTGACTGCGTTGACGCAGTTGATGGAGGGTGGGCTGTATATTCAGCACCCGGGATGGGCGAAGACTTCTCCGGGGCAGGGTGGGTCTTTGCTGCATTGCCGGCTGCGGTACTTCGATTCGGAGAAGCGGCGTGCGGGGATGCCTGAGGATGTGGCTGCGCTGGTCCACGCGATGACGGATGACAGCGTTACGGTGACGCTGGTGAATTTGAATGCGACGGAGACGCGCGTGGTGACGGTGCAGGGCGGCGCTTATGGAGAGCACCAGGTGGTGTTGGTTGGAGAGGGCGAGAGCGCAAGGCCGGTGAATGGGCGGGCGTTCAAGGTTCGGCTGGCGGCGGGGGCGGGAGCGAAGCTGACGATCAAGATGAAGCGATTTGCGAATACTCCTACGCTGAGTTTTCCGTGGGCTTGAGTTGCGGGGCTTCTGAGGGTAAAGAGAATCCCCGCTGCCGGTGCCTTTTGGTGAGGCGCTGACAGCGGGGATTTCTTTTGGGTTGAAGTGCGGTTTACTTCTTGAGGATCTCTGCGAGCATCTTCATCTTGGCGGAGTCAGCCGGGTTTGCGGTGGCTGAATCCTTGTCGAGGCTGGCTGCGAAGGTCTTGAGTTCCTTCGTTTTCTTCGCATCGATGGCCATGTTGATCGCTGTGGCTTTCTCGACGGTCAGGGCGCTGGTGCGGGCTAACTGGTCGACGTAGGCCTTTGCGGTGATGAGGGTTTGGGGGTAGACGATCTTCTGCTGGTTCTGGACGTTGAGGAGGTCGAGGTGCACCTGGTTGGATGCGTCGATCTCGTTCTGGGTGATGAACTTGCTGGGAACTAGTTTGAATACGTCTACGCCGCGGGCGATTTCGGAGCCGTAGATGTAGCCGTTGTACCAGTAGCCGGACCAGAAGCCTCCGGTGATGGCGTGGTCGGGGTCGACGGGACCACGATCGAAGTAGGCCAGCTCGTAGGGGTGCTTGGGATCGGTGAAGTCCATGATGGAGATGCCGCCCTGATACCAGCCCTGCACGAGGATGTCGCGTCCGGGGATGGGAAGGAGCGAGCCATTGTGGGCTACGCAGTTCTCAACCTCGGTCTGAGGAGCGGGCATCTTGTAGTAGGAGTCGAGGGTCAGTTTGTTGTTGGCGAGAGTGAAGACGGAGTCCGCACCCCAGTGCATGGGATCGGTTGCGCGGCAACGGGGTTGGGTACCGCCGCCCCACTCGTCGGTGAAGACGATCTTATTGCCGTCGTTGTTGAAGGTGGCGGTGTGCCAGAAGGCGAAGTTGGAGTCGGCTACGGCTTCGATACGCTTGGGGTGGACGGGGTCCTTGATGTCCATCAGGATTCCGTTGCCGGAGCATGCGCCGGCCATGAGTCCGATGGCTCCGTAGGTGGTGAGGTCGTGGCAGCCGCGGATGGGGGTGGTGTTGCCGGTTGCGCCGTGGGCGGGACCTACCGTGAGGGCGTCGATGACACCGGTGGCGGGGTCGGAGAAGATGCGCGGGCTGTTGACGACCTTAGCCAGCTCGGGGTGGGCGAGCGGCACCTTGATGACGACGATGGTGAAGAGCGCGGTGTTGGGGTCTTCGGAGGGTTCACCGCCAGAGCATCCGGCGAGTTCTTCCGCAGGACGAACGCCTGCGGAGCCGGCGACGTAGACGTAGATGTTGTCCTTGTCCTTGGGGTCAGTCAGGAGGGTGTGGGTGTGGGAGCCTCGGCAGGTCTGGACCATGGCGACCTGCTTGGGGTTCTTGATGTCGGTGATGTCGAAGATGCGGACGCCACGGGCGCGGTCCGGGCTGGCGACCTGCGCGGGGGGCGTACGCGGGGTGCCGGGCGCGGGGGGCGTGGCGGGACGGGCGGGTGTCGGGAATGGCTGGGTTCCGCAGTCGGTGCGACCGCCGCCTTCGACGGACATGAAGAGCAGGTGGCCGTAGACGGAGACGTCACCCTGACCGCCGGGGCAGATCAGCGAGGTGATGAGAGCGAGCTTGGCTGGGTTGGTGGTGTCGTAGAAGTTGATGCCCCAGAAGTTTCCGACGAAGAGATGGTTTCCGCTGAACGCCATATCGGAGTTGGCGTAGTTGAGGGAGCCGCCGTTGCGGCCATTGACGTCGGGCGCGGGTGGCGGATCGAAGGCAGCGGGCTTGGAGAGAGAGATGAGCTTCTGCATGCCAAAGATGGCTTCGGCGGCGTCGGTTTTGCCGCCCTTGAGTCCGATACGCGGATCGTCGGCGCCTGCGCGCGGATTTACGTAGACGCTGGGCGGCGGAACGTTGGCGGGAATAACCTCCGGCTGGCGTTGGGCGGCGCAGAGCGCGGGAAAGGCGACTGTCAGTGCGAATGCGGCGGTGAGCACATTGCGCGACAACGGGGTCGTGAATCTTGCCATCATTGTTTCTCCTTGAGAAGGCCCTGCTGGTGTTATTTCTGCGTTGGTTTGCGGATTCGGCGTACCAACGCGAAGTTGAAGCGATTGAGATATCGATTGGACCTGTGGCGGGATTATAGCTGTCCCGGCCCATTTTGCGCAGTTTCAATCAAACTGGTGCAAGACGAGCCGGGACAAAGTTCCGTAGAGGTTCGGTCAGTAGAGCGAAGTGGTGCGTTGCGTCATTACTTTTTGAGAATCTCCGAAAGGGCATTCATGCGATCTGCATCGCCCGGTGCCGCTGTCGCTGCATCCTTGTCGAGGCTGGCCGCAAACGTCTTCATCTCCTTGGTCTTTTTGCCGTCCATTGCTGCATCGATGGCTGCGCCCTTCTCGATGGTCAGCACATCATCGCGGACCAACTGATCGACGTAAGCCTTCGCGGTGAGTGTGGTTTTGGGGTAGTCGATATGCGGCTGGTCCTGGACGTTCAACTCCGCATAGTGAACCTGTGCCGCAGCATCAATTTCATTCTGCGTCAGGTACTTGGTTGGAACGAGCTTGAGCACGTCGGTGCCGCGCGCCATCTCCGAACCGTAGATGTATCCGTTGTAGTAGTAGGACGACCAGTCGCCGCCACCTGCGCGCCGGCCTTCCTTGCCGATCGGGCCACGGGTGAAGTAGCCGATCTCATAGGGATGCTTGGGGTCGGTGAAGTCGTACATATCGATGCCGCCCTGGTACCAGGACTGCACCAGGATGTTGCGCCCGGGGACCGGGATCAACGATCCATTGTGCGCGACGCAGTTCTTGTTCTCTTCCTGGATGGCGGGCATCTTGAAGTACGACTGGAGGACCAGCTTGTTATTGACGATCTTGAAGATTGCGTCGCCGCCCCATGCCATGGGATCGGCTAGACGGCAGTGCGGTGCGCCGCCGCCACCCCACTCGTCGGTGAACAACACTGTCTTACCGTCGTTGGAGAAGTTGGCGGAGTGCCAGAAGGCGAAGTTGCCGTCGGTCACCGCGTCGAGACGCTTGGGCTTCTCCGGATCGCTGATGTCCATGAGGATTCCGTTGCCTGAACAGGCGCCGGCCATCATGTGCTGCGACTCAAACATTGTGAGGTCGTGGCATCCGCGGGTCGGGGAGGTGGTCTCGGTATTTTCGCCGTGCGTGCCGCCCTTCCACAGGCCGTCGATCGAGCCGGTGCTGGGATCGCTGAAGATGTAGGGGCTTGCGACGACCTTGGCCTGCTCGGGGTGGGCCAAGGGCACCTTGATGATGACGATGGTAAATACCGCAGTGTTGGGGTCATCCGGTCCGGCTACGCAGCCCGCGAGCTCTTCTGCCGGACGAACTCCGGCGGAGCCAGCGACGTAGGCGTAGATGTATCCCTTGTCAGCGGTGCCTGTGAGCAGGGTGTGAGTGTGGGAGCCGCGGCAGGTTTGCACGATGGCCACCTGTTTGGGATTCGAGACGTCACTGATGTCGAAGATGCGTACGCCGCGGGCGCGGTCCGGGCTGGGAGGCTCCTGTGGACGGGCTCCTGGGGCTGGAGCCGCGGCTAATCCGCCGTTTGCCGGCGCTCCAGCTGGGACTACAGTTGGCCACGGCTGGGTTCCGCAATCCGTGCGTCCGCTGGTCTCTACCGACATGAACAGAAGATGCCCGTACACGGATACGTCTCCCTGACCGCCGGGGCAGACGATCGAGGACTTGAGGGTCATCTTGGCGGGATCGGAGACGTCGAAGATATTGATCCCGTAATAGTTGCCCTGGAAGAGATACTTGCCACTAAAGCCGAGATCGGAGTTGGTCTGGCCGTAGTTGACGCGCGTAGCACCTGCACCACCGCGTGGTGCTGGTGGAGCGCCAGGTGCCGGCGGCGGGGGGATTGGAGCGGTGTCCGCTGCATGGACTGAGTTCATATCGGGACCAAAGGCCCCGGGTTTGGGAACGCTCAAGATCAGCTGGAAGCCGGAGATCGTGGATTGTGCGTCGTACAGGCCGCCCTTCAAGCCCGTGCGGGGATCGTCGGGAGCGGAGCGAGGATTGACGAAGACGGTGGGGTCAGCCGGATGCTCGGGAATGGGTGGTGGAGCAGGCCGCTGCGCGACCGTTGAAACAGTACAGAACGCGGACAGCGCGAATGCGATGGTGAGAGCATGGCGCGAGGACGGTGAGACGAATCTGGCAATCATCATTAATTCTCCTTAGCCAACATGTGTCGCATGATGTGGAATTTCAACCTGCTGCGTGATATCTACCTCTGGAAAAAGGTGAACAACAGGGCGACGTGGCCCGGTCCTAAATGTCGATTGGTCCTGCGTGGGTTAGAGACTTCCGGCGTTGCGCGACGCTGTGGCGGGATTACTGCTTTTCCTTGGCCAACATGTGCCGCATGATGTCGATTTCTGCCTGCTGGGTGTTAACTACGTCCGAGGTAAAGTCAAAGAGTATGGCGTCCTGGCCAGCGCCTGGCGTCTTGAAGAGATCGTTGACCATGGTGAGAGCGCCGGTGTGATGCTGAATCATGCCAGTGAGGAAGAGATGGTCGAACTGGGGGCCGGTGGCGTTCCTGAGCGCTTCCATCTGCTTGGCGGTGAGCATTCCGGGCATCGCGGGCATGTCGCTCATATCCATTCCGGGCATGTTGTCCATTCCTGCCTTGGCCGGCATCGTGGTGGGGAAGCCGCGATCCGTAAGCCACTGCTTCATGAAGGCCATTTCGTCAGTCTGCGAGATGCTGATGCGCTGGCCTAATTCCAGAAGGGCGGGATTTTTGCTGCGGGTTGTCATCATCGCAGTCATCTGGACGGCCTGGTTGTGGTGCATGATCATTCCCTGCATGAATGCGACGTCGGCTTCGGAGGGAACTCGCAGCGGGGCCGGCGTGGTGTTGGAGGGGAGAGTCTTGCTGGGCTTACCGGGGGCACCGGGTTGCACGATAGGTGCTGTTTGAGATGGGGATTTGTCCTGCTGGGCCGACGCAACAGCCACGCCCAACAGAAGCGCGGTTGAGACGATGTGAAGCGTGTGCGTTGCTACGTTATGCTTTGCCAACCTGCTCCTCCGCAGTCACTGGTTGCAATTGTTTATGGTCTGGCACGAGCATCCAGATTGTGGGCCTAATGGATTGGGTTTATCTTCCTTTGACATCGAAGTTGGGTGAAAACGCCTTCGGTCGGGACGACGAAACCTTCAACTTTCAGGATGACGCGACGATAACATACCTTGTTGGTAGCTGCAATTTTTACTAGTACGGGGCTGAAGCTGGGGTGTCGGGCGGGATGGAACCCGCTGCAGCGGTTTTTGGGCAAATTCAGGGGAGTTTGGTGGTGATTGCTGGGCACGCTAGTGAGTGGAGAGGGCGAGGAGGAACGCCGTTAATGTGCAGGCGTGCATGACGCAGTGCAAGGCGTTGGGGCGGATGCCGTTGCGTTCGGGGAGGAAGGCGATGGTTCCTTGCCAGTTGGGGCGCAGGCGGGCGACGAGTTCGGGGCTGGCTCCGAAGAGGTAGGGATACCACCACCAGCGGATCTCTCCGAAGACCATGAAGGCTTGAAGAAGGATGAGCCAGGTCATTGCCATGGGGTCATGGTGCATCGCGGCCATGTGAAAGAAGTAGAGAGCCAGCAGGCCGAGCGCTGTGTTGATGAGGGTGCCGATGATGCGGCGGCGGAGGGGAACTGCAGCGCGGAGTAGGGGGAGATTGTTCCAGCGACCCAGCGGGATGATGTCGTGCAGCATGAACGCGAGAAATTGAAGAAAGAGGGAAGAGTTCCAGGGCGCATTGGGTAATGTACGTCATGGGGTGGCTTCCTTCGTGATGATTTCGCGGATCAGGGGTTGGAGGGTGGGTGGGGTGGGGGTGAATTTGAGGGTTGCGCGGAGCATTTCGTAGGGTTCGTCGAGGATGGATTCGTCTTCGCTGAAGAGGGTGATAAGAGGTTGATTGGGTTCTACCTTTTCGCCTAGTTTGATGTGCATTTCGAGGCCGGCCTGGGCGCTGACGGGGTCGCCGGGGCGGAGGCGGCCTGCTCCGAGGCGCTGGATGGCCCAGCCTACTTCGGTGCAGTCCATGGAGGCGAGGTAGCCGGCGGTTTCGGCTTTGAGGATGCGGGTGGCGGTGGGTTTGTGGAAGGCGGCTGGGTCTTCGAAGATGGTGGTGTCGCCGGATTGGGCTGTGACGATCTTTAGCCACGCTATATAGGCTGCGCCGGATTGGAGGGTTTCGTCGGAGAGGGTGGCACCGGCTTCGGGGGTGGGGGCGTGGCCGGCGAGGTGGAGCATCCAGCCGGAGAGGGTGTTGGTGAGGTGGATGAGGTCGGCGGAGCGGGGGTGACGGCGCTGCTGCATGATGTCGACGCACTCCCAGACTTCGACCCAGTTGCCGGCGAAGCGGCCGAGGGGTTCTTCCATGGTGGTGAGGAGGGCTACGGTTCGGGTGCCTGCTAGTTCTCCGGTCTGGACCATGAGGTTGGCGAGGTGTTTGGCGTCTTCGTATTTCTGCATGAAGGCTCCGCTGCCGGTCTTGACGTCGAGGACGAGGGCTTTGAGGTCTTCGGCGAGCTTCTTGCTCATGATGCTGGCGGTGATGAGGTTGGGGGACTCGATGGTGCCGGTGTGGTCGCGGAGGGCGTAGAGGATGCGGTCGGCGGGGACGAGGGTGGGGGTCTGGCCGATGAGGGAGGCACCGCAGGTCTTGAGGGTCTCGAAGAATTGGTGGAGGGAGAGCTGGGTGTCGAAGCCGGGGATGGTTTCGAGCTTGTCTAAAGTTCCGCCGGTGTGGCCTAGGCTGCGGCCGCTGATCATGGGGACGCAGATGCCGGGGGTTCCGGTGGGGGTGGGGTGGGCGAGGCCAGCGGCGGCGAGGATGGGGGCGATGAGGAGGGAGGTCTTGTCGCCGACGCCGCCGGTGGAGTGCTTGTCGATGGTGAAGGTGTGGAGGGGGGTGGCGTCGAAGGTCTCGCCAGAGTAGCGCATGGCGGAGGTGAGGTCGGCGAGCTCCTGGGGGTTGAGGCCGCGGAGGAAGATGGCCATGAGGAGCGAGGCGATCTGGGCGTCGGTGATGGTGCGGGTGACTACTCCGTGGATGAAGTGCTGGATCTCGGGGGTGGTTAGGGGGAGACCGTCTCGTTTGTGGCGGATGATGTCGGTGGCGTGGATGGGCTGGGTCATTTGGGGTGGTTGTTTGTAGCTTGTGGCGCTCCGTAAGAGAGCATATCTCAGGCTGAAGAGGGTACCTCCCCCTCCCCGGTACTTTTGCGCAAAATCTTCAAAACATAGGAGATAAGTCCGGACCTTGGGTGCGGGTATGACGCAAAGTCTTGATTTCAAAGAGCGACTGTTTGCAAAGTATTCGAAAGACGATACTTAGCAGGCCCCGGGCTGGCTCGGGTGGGGAGTTTGAGTGGTGCTGGTTTTGGTGTTGCCCCCTGCTTCTATTGTATTGGGTGTGTCAAGGTTTTTGGTGAGCTAGGGAGGACAGACAACGGCAACAGCGAAATGCGGGGGTCTCTCCACTCCGCTGCGCTCCGGTCGAGATGACGGCTTCTGTGGAGGGCGTTGAGGAGACAAGCAACAGCAAAAGCAATGGCAAGAGCGCTGAGCGGAAGGTTTACATCCCACCCTTCGCCAAGTGCATGCGAAGGATGGGGCACCCGAGCGTTTTGGGGTCGTTTGAGGAGAACAGGCAACGGCAAAGACAACGACAGACTGGGAAATTGCATGCGTTCCCCAACCATCGCCCGATCAGGCGGGCTCAGGATGGGGCACCCGGCGCATGCTCTGTGGTGGCGCTCCTTGAGATTGTTGGTGTGGAGAGGAAGGCATACCTCGGGGGCTAAAGCCCAGATTATTGCATACCCGTAATGCCCAGGCTAAAGCCTGGGCCTACCCCAGAAGCAAGTGCAACGACAAGTGCAACGGCAAGGGCGAGTGTGTTGGGGATATGTGGGCTCACCCCGGAAGCAAGTGCAAGGGCGAGAGTGTTCGGGATAACAACGAGCTAATGGAGTGGGGGCTGCGCCCGATAAGGGGTATGTGGATGAGCTGACACAGGAGTTTATCGCGGAGAGCCTGGAGGGGTTGGACCGGATGGAGCGGTGCCTGACCGATCTGGAGGTTCGTCCGCAGGATGGCGGGCTGGTGGCGGAGATCTTTCGGGCCGTTCATACGATCAAGGGGACTACGGGGTTTCTGGGTTTTGGGCGGTTGGAGAGGCTGGCTCATGCAGGGGAGAATCTGCTGGGTGCGCTGCGGGATGGTTCGATTGCGGTGGATGGGGAGCTTATCAGTGGTTTGCTGAGTTTGATGGATGGACTGCGGCATATTTTGAAGCTGATAGAGGATACGGGCGGCGAGGGTACGCGGACGACGGATGATGACGCCGGGTTGATCGCGATGCTGACGGAGTTGAAGGACCGGCCTGTGTTGAAGGACGGGTCTGGGTTGAAGAATGAGCCTGGGTTGAAGAACGAGCCTGGGTTGAAGGACGGGTCTGTATTGAAGGACGATTCCGCGGATGTGGTTCCGGAACGGAGAGGGGTTAGGGAGCCTGCGGCTTCGGTTCCTGTGGTGGAGTCGGCTATCAATGACAAGTCTTTGCGGATTGGGGTGGAGGTGCTGAACCGGATGATGAATCTGGTGGGCGACCTGGTGCTGGTGCGCAATCAACTGCTGCAGAGCGAGAGTGCGGCTGCAAATTTTTCGGAGCTGACGCGGCGGTTGGACGGCATAACGGCGGACCTGCGGGAGACGGTGATGCAGGCGCGGATGCAGCCGGTGGGACATCTCTTCAGCAAGTTTCCGCGGATGGTGCGCGAGCTGGCGAAGACCTGCGGGCGCGAGGTTCGGATCGAGTTTTCGGGCGCGGAGACGGGGCTGGACAAGAGTTTGCTGGAGGCGATCAAGGACCCGTTGACGCATGCGTTGCGGAATGCGGTGGACCATGGGATTGAGGCTCCGGCGGAACGGCTGATGGCGGGGAAGGCGGCGGAGGGTTGTGTGCGGCTGAAGGCGTTTCATCAGAGCGGCTTTGTGGTGATTGAGATTAGCGATGATGGGAAGGGCATCGAGATGGCGCGGGTGCTGGCGAAGGCGATGGAGCGCGAGCTGGTGACTGCGGATGAGGCTGCGGCGATGACTGAGCGGGAGATCATGCAGCTGATCTTTTTGCCGGGGTTCTCGACTGCGGCGGCGGTGACGCATGTGTCGGGGCGCGGAGTGGGGATGGATGTGGTGCGCGCGAATGTGGAGGCGGTGGGCGGAAGCGTTGAGATGGAGTCGCAGTTAGGGGTTGGGACGACGTTGCGGCTGCGAGTTCCGTTGACGCTGGCGATTGTGCCTGCGCTGGTGGTGCAGAGCGGAGGTGAGAGCTTTGCGCTGCCGCAGAGTGCGCTGGAGGAGCTGGTGTATGTGCCGGCGCGGGAGGTTGCGGCGTCGGTGGAACGGATTGGGGCGGCGGAGTTCTACCGGCTGCGGGATCGATTGCTGCCGATGGTTTGGTTGGACAGGTTGCTTGGATTGCCTTCGAACGATGGAGTTGAAGCGCGGGGATTTTATATGGCGGTGCTGCAGGCGGAGGGGCGGCGGTATGGGTTGGTGGTGGATGAGCTGCTGGCTCCGGAAGAGATTGTGGTGAAGCCGCTGTCGTCTGTGCTGCAGGAGATTGGGTTGTTCTCTGGAGCGACGGTGCTGGGGAACGGGAGCCTGGCGCTGATTCTGGATGTGGCGGAGACGGCTGAACGCGCGGGTGTGCGGGCGGTGGAAGAGAGCGCGAAGAGGATCGAAGCTGCAGCGATCGAGGCGGGACACGGTGCTGAGTTTTCACTGCTGGTGTTTGAGGATCGCAGAGGTGAGCAGAAGGCTCTGCCGCTGGATGTGGTGGAGCGAATTGAGAGCGTGCCGCTGGAGCGGATCGAATATGCCGGTGGACGGACGATGCTGCAGTATCGCGGCGAGTTGCTGCCGCTGGAAGATGATGGCGAGTTGCTGCAGGAGCTTGCGGGTTCTTCTCCTGGTGTTGTAGCCACGGTTTTGATTTGTGGTGAGAGGCGCGTGGGCGGAGTTCGCCGGAGTGGACGCGTGGTGCGGCGCGTGTTGGATGTGACGGCAGGGACTTGGCTGGAGAACGGCGATCTGGCGGAGGGCGAGATTGGCGATGCGGGACTGGCGCTGGTGAATGAACGTGTCACTGCGGTGTGCCGGGGCAAGAACGGCGTTTTGCGCGGCGGATTGCGGGAGGTCGCATGAGAGAGCATTGAGGTGGAGGTGGTGTCGGTGTGCACGTTGATGGTGGGTGAAGAGATGTTCGCCATCGATACGAAGAAGATTTGTGAGGTGCTGGGGGTTCGGGCGATCGCAGAGGATTCCGCTGGCGCCGGTTTATGTTGCGGGGGTGATTCCGAACCGGGGCGAGGTGTTGACGGCGGTCAGCCTGCGGGCGTTGCTGGGTCTTGAAGAGCGAACGGAGTCGAACACGGTGCTGGTGTTGGAAGACGAAGACGCGAATGAACGGTTCGGGCTGATGGTGGATGAGGTGAGCAGCGTGTTGACGGTAGGCGTGTCGACGCTGGAGGCGAACCCGAGCACGCTGGGGCCGCGTGGCAAGGCGCTATTTGACGGTGCATACAAGCTGCCGACGGGGTTGATGGTGCGGTTGGATACGGCGAAGCTGCGACCGTCGCGGCTGAAGAATGTTGAGCTATTCCGAAGCGAAGAAAGAAAGGAGCTTGAATGCGAGCGCTGATAGTGGACGATTCGAGTTTTATCCGGGAGTATCTGCGGCAGCTTCTGCAGCGGATGGGCGTGGTTTGCGAGGAGGCACGCAATGGGCAGGAGGCGCTGTCGGCTTTGAATGCGGAGGCGTTCGACCTGATGCTGCTTGACCTGAATATGCCGGTGATGAACGGGCTGGAGTGCGTGAAGATGTTGCGCGACGGCAAGGTTTGTCCGCTGACCAAGGTGATGATGGTGACGACGGAGGCGGACAACTCGTTTATCTGCCGGGCGCTCGAGTATGGTGCGGATGAGTTTCTGATGAAGCCGTTCACGCCGGAGGGACTGCGGGAGAAGATGTCGATGCTGGGATTCACGACCGCGGCGTAGGGCACAGAGGGACGGACTTTATATGCAAGAGATTAAGGGGCGAACACTTCGGGTGATGGTGGCGGATGACTCGGCGGTGATGCGCGGGATTATGCGTACGCTGTTCCGCATTCATGCGGAGTCTATCGATAGCGAGCTTCCGCCGATGGAGATCTGTGGCGAGGCGAGCGACGGAGTGGAGTGCCTGGAGATGGTGAGACGGACGCAGCCGGATGTGTTGCTGCTGGACCTGGAGATGCCGCGGATGCACGGGCTGGGAGTGCTGGATCGACTGCGTGCGGAGAGTCCGGAGCTTCCGGTGATTATGTGCAGCGCTTATACGGAGCTGGGGGCGCGGTTGACGGTGGATGCGCTGGCGCGGGGGGCATCGGACTATGTGATGAAGCCCAGTGTGCAGAGCGACTTTGCGCGGGCGTTGCGGGTGCTGTCGGAGCAGTTGTTGCCGATGATTGCTGCGCTGGCGGAGAATCCTAAGACCAAACGCGAGACGGGATATGTGGAGGCGGCTGGAGCCGTGGAACTACGGGGTACTGCTCGACTGAGAGCCGCTATAGGGCTGTCGTCCCCTCGAACTGAGGTTGTTGTCATCGGGATCTCAACGGGCGGGCCATCGGCGTTGGAGGTAATGCTTTCAAAGTTGCCTGCCGACTTTCCAGTTCCCATGCTGATTGTGCAACATATGCCGAAGTTGTTTACGGGTGCACTGGCGGAGCGGTTGGATCGCTGTTGCGCGCTAGACGTGAAAGAGGCGTACGAAGGCGCCCTACCAGAGCCGGGAACGGTGTGGATCGCACAGGGTGATACGCATATGGAGGTACGCGCTGCGCCACGAATGGTCTTCAATAAGCCGAACATGGACCAGGCACGAATCTGTCTGCATGAGGGCCAGCCGGTGAACTATTGCAGGCCTTCTGCAGACCTGCTTTTTCAGTCGGCGGCGGAGGTCTATGGCCGAGGGACGCTTGCCCTGGTGATGACGGGAATGGGGTCGGATGGTGTGGCGGGGGCGCGAAGCGTGCATCAGGCTGGCGGAATGGTGTTGGGCGCAGGACGTGGCGAGCTCTGCGGTGTGGGGGATGCCGGGACGCGTGACGCAGATGGGAATCGTCGATGCGCTGATGCCGTTGATGTCGCTGGGTGAAGAGTTGACGCGACAGGCGTGGCTGGGGCGCAGGAAGAGAGAGAGGTAGAAACGCGGCAGAGTTTTGCAGCGACTGCTGATGGTGGGATGATGCGTGGTCAGGAGGCAGCGGATGGCCTGCTCTGATCATGACTATAAGTATCTTCGGGAGGTGGTGAAGGCGCAGACGGCGAATCTGATTGATCCTTCGCGCAATGCTTTGTTCGATACGCGGCTTACGCCGATGGCGCGGCTGGCGGGGGTGACGAAGCTTGAGGAGTTGGTCGACATTCTGAAGACTGACGGGAAGCCGCAACTGCATCGCGCGGTGGCGGAGGCGATGACGATTAATGAGACGAGTTTTTTTCGCGACCAGGCACCGTTCGAGATGCTGCGGGAGGCGGTGTTGCCGGAGTTGATTGCGCGGAGACGCAGGGAGCGGCGGTTGCGAATATGGAGCGCTGCGAGTTCGACCGGGCAGGAGGCTTATAGCGTCGCGATGCTGCTGTGCGAACATTTTCCGGAGTTGGCGGGTTGGGATGTGCAGATTGTGGGAACAGATATCTCGCAACAGGTGCTGGAGACGGCGCGGCAGGGGCGGTATCGAAGGATCGATGTGAACCGGGGGCTGCCGGTGAGGATGCTGGTGAAGTACCTGGAGCGGGACGGCGACGTGTGGATGGTGTCGCCGACGGTGCGGGGGATGTGCGAGTTTGTGCAGGCGAACTTATGTGAGATGCTGCCAAAGTTGCCGATCTTCGACCTGGTGTTACTGCGGAATGTGCTGCTGTATTTTCCGCCGCAGGAGCGGAGCCTGGTATTCGGATCGGTGCGGCGGCAGATGAAATCGGATGGATATCTGATGCTGGGGAATGCGGAGCAGGCGGAGGATTCGACGAAGCTGTTCAAGGTGGAGTTTGCATCGGGTTGCTATGTTTACCGGCCTGTTGAGGGAGCGTAGTGTGACGTGAATCGGCGAGGGTGCATCTTATTGATGGCGGCAGGTATGCTGCTGAGATAAGAGCTAACTATGCCGCGAATGCCATCGAAGAATTTGCCGAAGAAGATCGCTGAGGTGGAGCGGTTGGTTGAGGGTGCGGAGAACTCTGCGGATGCGGCGCTGGGGTTGTTTCATCCGGTTACGGCGCGGTGGTTTCGGGCGGTGTTTGAGGGGCCGACGGCTCCGCAGGTGGAGGGATGGCCGGCGATTGCGCGTGGGGAGTCGACGCTGATTCTGGCGCCGACCGGGACGGGCAAGACGCTGACAGCGTTCTTGTGGTGTCTGGATAAGTTGATGTTGCGGACGGCGCCGGATGCGGAGCGTGGGTGCAGGGTGGTGTATCTTTCGCCGCTGAAGGCGCTGGCTGCTGATGTGGAACGGAACCTGCGTTCTCCGCTGGCGGGGATTGCGAATATGGCGCAGCGCGAGGGTGTCGCGGTGCGGATTCCCGAGATCAGCGTGCGCACGGGGGATACTTCGCCGAAGGAGCGGGCGCGGTTTGCGCGACATCCGGGGGACATTTTGATTACTACTCCGGAGTCGCTTTATCTGTTGCTGACGAGCGAGGCTGGGGAGGGATTGCGTAGCGTCGAGACGGTGATTGTGGATGAGATTCATGCGCTGGTGCCGAGCAAGCGCGGGGCGCATATGGCGTTGTCGCTGGAGCGGCTGGAGGCGCTGACGGGGAGACGGTTGCAGCGGATTGGGTTGTCGGCTACGCAGCGTCCGCTGGAGGAGGTGGCTCGGTTTCTGGGTGGGGCTGAGGCGACGGTTGCGAATAATGTAGCGGTAGCAGTTACAGAACTGCCTCGGGCTGTAGAAGCTGTAGAAGTAGCTACTGAGATTGATGCTGTGTTGATGAGTGCGGCTAGTGATGATGGGGTGAAGCCGGATGTGGGGGTGGATGCGCCGCGGTATCGGCCGGTTACGGTTGTGAATGCGGGGGCGCGGAAGGTGCTGGAGCTGAAGGTGGAGGTTCCGGTGGAGGATATGGCGCGGCTGGGGGAGATTGAGGAGCAGCCGAGTGGGCCGGCGAGCCAGGGACCAAAGCGGACTTCGATATGGCAGTCGATTCATCCGCGGTTGTTGGAGATTATTCGCGGGCGGACTTCTACGCTGATCTTTGTGAATGCTCGGCGCGTGGCGGAGCGGCTGGCTGGAGCGATTAATGAACTTGGCCGGTGAGCCGATTGCGCGGGCGCATCATGGGTCGCTGGCTGCGGCGCAGCGGGTTGAGATTGAGGAGTTGCTGAAGGCTGGGAAGATTAAGGCGTTGGTGGCTACTCGTTCGCTGGAGTTGGGGATCGACATGGGGGCGATCGATCTGGTGATTCAGATTGAGGCTCCGCCGAGCGTGGCTAGTGGGATGCAACGGATTGGCCGGGCGGGGCACGGTGGGGATGCCTTCGGCGGGGATTATTTTTCCGAAGTATCGCGCGGATCTGATTGCGTGTGCTGCTGTGACACGGGCGATGCATGAGGGACATGTGGAGTCGACTCGGTTTCTGCGGAATCCGCTGGATGTGCTGGCGCAGCAGATTGTGGCGGTGATTGCGCACCCACCGCTGGGTGCGGTGGATGCTGAGCGGCGGAAGATGCGGCGGAGTGTGGAGGATGAGGGGCCGGGGATTTCATATGAGGCTTTGTTCGCGCTGGTGCGAGGGGCGGCTCCTTTTGCGGGACTGAGTCGTGGAGTGTTCGATGGCGTGCTGGATATGCTGGCGGGCCGGTATCCGTCGGATGAGTTTGCGGAGCTGCGGCCGCGGATTACGTGGGATCGGACGAAGAACTGGATTACTCCGCGGCAGGGGGTGAAACGGATTGCGATCTTGAATGGTGGGACGATTCCTGACCGTGGGTTGTATGGAGTTTTTCTGGCGGGGGAGCGAAGCAAGCCGGTGCGGGTGGGTGAGCTGGATGAGGAGATGGTGTTTGAGAGCAGGCCGGGGGAGACGTTTATTCTCGGGGCTTCGACGTGGCGGATCGATGAGATTACGCATGATCGGGTGCTGGTGACGCCGGCTCCGGGTGAGGCGGGGAAGATGCCGTTCTGGCATGGGGACCGTGCGGGGCGGCCGTTGGAGTTTGGGCGGCGGATTGGCGCGCTGGTGCGGGAGTTGCGCGAGATGCCGCGTGGTGTGGCGATGGCGAAGCTGGTTGCCGAGCATGATCTGGAGGCGAGGGCGGCGGAGAATCTGCTGCGGTATCTGGTGGACCAGGAGATTGTAACCACGGTGGTACCAGATGACCGAAACATTGTGGTGGAGCGGGTGCGGGATGAGTTGGGGGATTGGCGGGTTTGTTTTCTGACGCCGTTCGGGAGCAGGATTCATGCTCCGTGGGCGATGGCGATTACGGCGAAGCTGCGGGCGGCGGGTGGGACTTCGGACGTTGAGACGATGTGGAGTGAGGATGGGTTTGTGCTGCGGTTTCCGGAGATGGATACGCCTCCAGATGTTGAGGCGATGATGCTGGAGCCGGAGGAGGCTGCGGAGTTGGTGCTGCGGCAGTTGGGTTCGACGGCTTTGTTTGCGGCTAAGTTTCGAGAGAGCGCTGCGCGGGCTTTGCTGTTGCCGAGGCGGCGGGCGGATGGACGGACTCCGCTGTGGCAGCAGCGGAAGCGGGCTTATGACTTGTTGAGTGTGGCGAGTCAGTACGCGAGCTTTCCTATTTTGTTGGAGGCTTATCGTGAATGTTTGCGGGATGTATTTGATATGCCGGCGTTGATGGAGACTCTGCGAGCGATTTCGAACCGTTCGCTGCGGGTGCATACTGTGGATACGCGGAAGCCTAGTCCGTTTGCGACGTGCGCTGCTGTTTAGCTATGTGGCGAACTACATCTATGACGGCGATGCGCCGCTGGCGGAGCGGCGGGCACAGGCGCTTGTCGATCGACCAGGACCAGTTGCGGGAGTTAATGGGTGATGCTGATCTGCGGGAGCTGCTGGACCTGAATGCGATTGAGGAGACGGAGGAGCAGCTGCAGTGCGTGGTCGATCCATATAAGGCGCGGACATGGATGGTGTGCATGATCTGTTGCTGCGGCTGGGCGATTTGACGCTGGCGGAGTTGATGCGGCGAGTGTAACTGAAACGGTTGCAGAGATTGTTGCGAAGTTGGTGCGGGCGCGGCGGGTGCTGGAGGTGCAGGTTGCGGGGGAGCGGCGGTTGATTGCGGTGGAGGATGCGGGGCGGTATCGGGATGCGCTGGGGATTCCGCTGCCGCCGGGGTTGCCGGCGGCTTTTCTGGAGGCTGCTCCGGAGGCGATGGTGGATTTGGTGCGGCGGTTTGCGCGGACGCATGGGCCGTTTACTGCGGCTGAGTGTGCGGCTCGATTTGGATTGGCCGGGGCTAGGCGTTGAGGCGACTTTGCAGCGATTGGTGCAGGCGGGGCGGGTGGTGGAGGGGGGTTTCGGCCGGGTGGTGTGCATCGCGAGTGGTGTGATGTGGAGGTGCTGCGGGCTATTCGGCGGAAGTCGCTGGCGCGGTTGCGGAAGGAGGTGGAGCCGGTGGAGCAGCGGGTGCTGGCGCGGTTGATGACGCGCTGGCAGGGAGTGGTGCAGCCTCGGAAGGGGCTGGATGCGTTGCTGGATGTGATTGAGAATCTGCAGGGGGCGGCGCTGCCGGCTTCGATGCTGGAGACGGAGATATTGCCGGCGCGGTTGGTGGGGTATAAGAGCTCGGATCTGGATACGTTGATTGCGGCGGGTGAGGTGGTGTGGGTGGGGATGGATCCGATTGGCGAGCGGGATGGGAGGGTGGGGCTGTATCTGGCGGAGAAGTTGCAGGCGTTGTGGCACAGCAAAGTCCTGCGCGAACGAGTCTTGCTGAGAGGAGGAGGCGAAGAGTCGGCGGTAGTAAGAGGAGGAGATTGTTGCTTATTTGAAGGGGCATGGGGCTTCTTTCTTTCAGGATTTACATGAGGGCGTGGGTGGCGGGTATCCGGGGGAGACGCTGGAGGCGTTCTGGGGGCTGGTGTGGAGGGGATGGTGACGAACGATGGGATGGCGGCGCTGCGGGCTTACTGTGAGCGGCCGGCGACGACGTTCGCGGGGGAAGCGGGTGCATCAGCAGGGGGCTGGGTTTCGGTCGCGAAGGACGACTCCGCCTGCGGGGCAGGGGCGATGGGCGTTTGAATGCGGCGGCGTTTGCGGAGGGGCGGTCGGGGCGGCGTGGAGTCATGGCGATGGCGCAGCAGTTGTTGACTCGCTATGGCGTGGTGTTTCGGGAGACGGCGCATGCTGAGGGTCTGGTGGGTGGATTTTCAGCGCGGTGTATGACGTGCTGAAGGCGATGGAGGAGAGTGGGAAGGTGCGGCGCGGGTATTTTGCGGCGGATCTGGGGGCTACGCAGTTTGCTATGCCGGCGGCGGTGGATCTTTTGCGGTCGTTGCGGGTGGAGCGGGAGGGGGAGCGGGGGGAGATGCTGATGCTGGCGGCTACCGATCCGGCTAATCCTTATGGGGCGCTGTTGCGGTGGCCGGCGGGTGGGGATGCGGCTAGTTCGCTGACTCGGAGTGTGGGGGCGAGGGTGGTTTTATGCGATGGGGCGTTGGTGGCTTATCTGCGGCGGGGGAATCCTAATGTGCAGGTTTGCTGCCGGAGGAGGAGCCGGGGCGCGGGCAGGTGGCTCGGGCGCTGGCGGAGTTCCTGGTGCGGCGGGTGCAGGGGGACCGGGAGGACGATGCGGCGGGGCGGGCGGGGATGCTGATTGCGTCGGTGAACGGCGTGGCCGTGGCGGAGAGTGTGATGGCGAGGGCTTTGCTGGATGCGGGATTTGTGGCGGGGGGGAAGGGGTTCAATGTGCGGCGGGTGCCGACGGCGCATGGGACTGCTTAGCAGATGCTCAGTACTCCCCCTCCCCTACCAAATTGCGCAAAGTATTCAAAGTAGGTGGTTTAAGTCCGGACTTCTGTGCGTGGAAGTCCAAAAAGTCTTATAAAGTGGGGTTGGATGCTGCAAAGTATTCATAAATTTATGCTTATGAGACGCGACTCCGGTTGGATTGTCAAAGACTGCGATGGTACCCGATCCGCCTGGACGGTGGTTTGGCTGTAGTTCTATATACGTCAGTTGGAAGGAATTGGTTCCTTAACCATGTCCGATCAGAGGGTCTAAGGTCGAGATGTGTGCACCTATCCGACACGGATAGGTCGGGCCTTCAGCCCTCTGGATTCCGTCGGCCGTAAGACCTGGGGCTTCGCCCCAGGCTGGTATAGGACGGGCCTTTGGCCCTTGGCGAGGATTTATAGGGAGCGCCGTTAACAGGGACAGGCTACGGGTTGGACGTGCGGCAGTGGCAACGTCAGGTGTCGAGTTAATGCGTGACGAGAGGTTCAATATTCATCTGGATCATCGCGTCCGTAGGGGCAACGAGATTATTGCAGTTTGTTTCCTGTTGGACAAGTAGCGCCCGTCTTTGCGAATCGTTCTAACCCGACCTTTTCAACACCTGCAACGTAAAGATGCATTCCGCGCGATAGGAAGGCCTCGTTCCATTCTCTGTACGAGTTACTCTGGTTGAGAAACTGAGTCACTAACCGATAGATCACAGGGACGTTTCCTGTTCTAGCCACTCTCTTCCAATCCGCTGACCCGGCAGCGAATTCGGCTAGCCTTTTACGCGCTTCTGACTCACTCAATCGGGATTGAATGAATGAGAGATTGGTTCCCTTCAGCAGGTTGTCCAAGACGATGCCCAAGAAATTTGCTTCCTGAGACAGAGAGGGAGCCGCTCCCCGGGTCGAGTGAATTTCCATGCTTGTAAACGGTTTGCCGTTGTCACCCAGAAATGTCGACGCTGCAATAATTGTCTCGCCGCTGCCCATTGGGAAACGCCATTCTTTTTTTGTCTCATGACTTTGAGCGATCAAGGCGTTGAAGCCGAGAACACCGCTGACCAATCCCACGATTGCCAGTGCCCTCTTCGATGCGATTCTGCTCACCTATATCTCCATCGCAGAACTTCAAGTGGAAGCATAAGTGTAATTACAAGATGAGCAAAATGACTAAATACTTCAATTGGCGTTGTCGCATCGTATACGAGAGCGATGAGGAGACGTAATGCCTGAGGGGGATACGATTTATCGGGCTGCGCGGGCTTTGCGGGGGGTGCTGGCGGGGAAGGTTGTGACTGGGTTTGAGACTGGGTTGGCGGGGCTGGCTCGGGTGGATGATGATGCTTCGCTGGTGGGGCGGGTGGTGGAGAGGGTGGAGTCGCGGGGGAAGTGGCTGCTGATCTATTTTTCGGGCGATTTGATTTTGGTTACGCATATGTTGATGAGTGGGAGCTGGCATCTGTATCGGTTAGGTGAGAAGTGGCGGATGCCGCGCTCTCGGATGCGGGTGGTAATACGGGTTGGTGGGACGGCGGGTGAAGACCCCACGTCAGTCGCCAAAGACGGGCGACTGACATGGGGCACCCAGAGTAGTGGAGAGTGTGGTGGGTGGGAGGCGGTGGCTTTCAATGTGCCGATTGCTGAGTTTCATACGGCTCGTTCGTTGGAGAGGTCGAGCGAGGTGCCTAAGCTGGGGCCGGATGTTTTGGGGGAGAAGTTTACGGTGGAGGGTGGGGTTGCCCGGCTGGCTGCTTATGCGGTGGAGCAGCCTGAGGCTGAGGTTGGGGTGGTGCTTCTGAATCAGCGGGTGATGGCCGGGTTGGGGAATGTTTTGAAGAGTGAGGTGGCGTTTGCTGCGGGGGTGAATCCGTTTCGGGCTATGAGGACGGTTACGCCGAAGGAGATGGAGGCTTTGGTGGATTTTGCGACGCGGTATATGAGGGCGAATGTTGGTGAGACTGATGATGGGGGGCGGCGGACGATTGATGCGCTGGATCGGGAGGAGCGGTTGTGGGTTTATCGGCGGCAAGGGCAGGAGTGTCGGCGGTGTGGGGCGGCGGTGATGATGCGGAAGCAGGGGGTGCAGGCTCGGTCTAGTTATTGGTGTCCGGTTTGTCAGCCTTGGGTGGGGTAGGGGGGAGGATGGTCGTGCCCACACCAATTTGGGGTGAGGTTGAGGGAAGATAGTGGTCCGAGCTGTTTACATCCCACCCTTAGCAAAGGCGCTAAGGATGGGGCACCCGAGCGGTTGGCGTTGAGTGGAGGAGAACAAGCAACGGCAACGGCAAAGACAACAGCAGGTCCTCCGCCTACGGCGAAGGATGACAACTAAAAAGCTAAGGCAACGACAACAGCAACAGCGCCGGGTAGAGAGTTTACGTTCCCCAACCATCGCGCGATCAGGCGCGCTCAGGATGGGGCACCCGAGCGTTTGTGCCTGTTGATGGGAAGGCGGTCGTGCTTCGGACGATGCCCACATCTCAGAATCGAGATATGGGGCACCCGGATTTGTGGGATGTCGTCGGGGTCGGTGGCGCTTCACCCACCTTAGCGACGATACGACCGTCGCGAAGATGGGGCACCCGGTTTTGTGGAGGGTTGAGGAGAACAGGCAACGGCAGAAGCAACGGCGGTTTAATAGTCAGCTGTCAGCGGTCAGCTATGAGCTGTCAGCAAGAACAAAAGCAAGTCCTTTGACAACCCCACGTCAGACATGAAGCAGTCTGACATGGGGCACCCGGTTTTGTGGATGGTCACAAAGCGGTGAGCGGAGTTTAGGTTGCGGCTATTGAGGTGGTGGGGTTGGGGTGGGTTGGGGTTGTTTGTCTTTGTCTTTGTCGCCGCCGCCGAAGATTTTCTGGAAGATGTTCTTCTTCTTTTGTGGGGTGGATGGGTTGGTGTCGGGGGCGTTGCCATCGGGTGGAGTGTTGGGTGGGCGCTGGCCGGTGTTTAGGGGTTGCTGGGGGTTTGTCGGTGGCGGTGTTGGGGAGTCGTTGTGACCGCCTAAGCCGAAGATCTTCTGGATGAAGTTCTGCGGAGACTCGGACATCTGGCTGCAGGTGTTCTGGGGTGCGGTGCCGTCGAGGAAGGCGGCGTAGAAGCTGTCGTAGGGGCAGGTGGAGTCGACGAGGAGGTCGGTGGCCCTGTCGATGTGCGCGGAGGTGACACCTGAGGGGGGCACGAAGGGTTTGACGTCGGAGTACTGGGGGAGTTGGATGGCGCGCTTCATGAAGTCGGCCCAGATGGGTGCGGCGGCGTGGGCTCCCTCGATCTTGATGTCGGTGTAGTCGTCGTTACCTACCCAGACGATGCAGAGGAGGTTGGAGGTGTATCCGGCGAACCAGGCGTCGTGGGAGGTGCCGGTCTTGCCTGCGGCGGGTGCGGTGAAGCCATGGCCGCGGACGGCGGCTGCTGTGCCGCGTGCCATGACACCTTCCATCAGGGACTGGGTGAGATATGCGGTGCGTGGGTCGAGGACCTGCTTGGCTTCGGGGGAGAAGTCGGAGACGATGTCGCCGTTGGTGTTGCGTACGCTGGCGAGGAACCAGGGGTTTATGTGGACGCCGTTGTTGGCGAAGACGGTGTAGGCGCCGGCCATGTCGAGCGGCGTCGCGCTGTAGGTGCCGATGGCTACTGATGGTGTGCCGCGCGCTTCAGCGATGCCGGCGGAGCGGGCGAGTGCGGCGACGTTACCATAGCCGATCATCTGGGCGAGCGAGATGGTGGCGATGTTGAGCGAGTGTTCGATGGCGGTGGAGGCGGTAACCATGCCGGGGTACTCGCCGTGTTCGAAGTTGCCGGGCATGTAGCCGTCGCCGAAGTCCTGGGGGTCGTCGTTGAGCTTGGTGAGGGCGGTGAAGACTCCTCCGTCGCCGAGCGAGGTGCCGTTGAGCGAGGTGTTGTAGGCGGCGGCGTAGACGAATGGCTTGAAGATGGACCCGGTCGGGCGCTTGGCGATGGCGTGGTCGAGTTGCGAGACGCTGTAGTTGCGGCCGCCGACCAGTGCGAGGACCTGTCCGGTGTGGGGGTCGATGGCGATGAGCGCGACCTGCGGATAGGTGATCGGCGTGGGGGTCTGGCCTTTAGGGGTTTTGTGTTGTTTGCGGACGATGTCGTCGACGATGTTGATGGTGGAGTCGACGGCCTCGGAGGCGGCGCGCTGGAGATCGGGGTCAAGCGAGGTGTAGATGCGGAGGTTCTGGTGCGAGGCATCCTGGTCGCCGATGCGCTGGACGATCTGGTCGTGGACGAGATCGACGAAGTAGGGAGCTTCGCTGGCTTCTACGTTGGGGGTGGTGAGATGGAGGGGTTCGGCTTTGGCGCGGGCGGCTTCGGAGGCGGTGAGGGCTCCGGTTTCGACCATGGAGTCGAGGACGAGGTTGCGGCGTTCCATTGCGCGTTCGGGGTGGCGATAGGGGTTGCGGTAGCTGGGGTTCTGGAGGAGCGCGGCTAGCAGGGCGTAGTCGGCGGTGTCGAGCTGGTTGAGATTCTTGCCGAAGAAGGCTTGTGAGGCTTCGCCGAAGCCGTTGATCTCGTAGCTGCCGATGTGGCCGAGGTTCATCTCGTTGGCGTACATCTCGAAGATTTGCTGCTTGCTGAATCGGGCTTCGAGCTGCAATGTGATGAGGGCTTCGATCATCTTGCGCTTGTAGCGCTTTTCGGGAGAGAGGAAGAGATTTTTAGCGAGTTGCTGGGTGAGCGTTGAGCCGCCGCAGTTCAGACGGCGGGAGAGGACGTCCTGGATGGCGCACTTGGCGGTGCGAAGATAGTTGATGCCTCCGTGCTGGAAGAAGCCGCGGTCTTCGATGGAGGTGACGGCCTGGACGAGGCGCGGGGGGATCTCTTTGTAGGTGACGAGACGGCGCTTGGTGCGGTTCTTGTCTTCGGAGAGCGAGGTGATGAGCTGGGGCTCGAGCGAGTAGCCGCGGAGGGTGGCGCCGTTTTCGGCGGTGATGGATTGGACTTCGCCGCCGGCGGTGTTGATGGTGGCTCCGTCGGTGGCGTGGTAGCTCTGCGGGCCGGGCTTGATGCGGATGTCGTCGCCGGTGAGCTGGAAGGTGCCGAGCTGGGGGTTGGCGTTGTAGCCGGCCTGACGGAGATCGCGGGCGATGGAGGCGGCAGTGAGCTTCTGGCCGGTGCGGACTTCGCGGGGGGCGGCGTAGATCTGGGAGACGTTGGCGAAGATGGGGCCGGAGGCGAGTCGGTCGTCTACGACACGCTGGTATTTGAGATAGAAGTAGCCGAAGACGATGGCGGCTATGACCAGGCAGCCGAGTACGAGGAGGAGGATGCCGCGTAGCAGACGGCTGCCGAGTGTCTTCTTGATGCCGGAGGTTCTGGGAGTGGTGCCGTATTTGAGTTTGACGGGCATGGGTAAGGTACTAGGTACTGGGTGCTAGGTGCTGGTTAACTGCAGCAAGTGTTGGACGGCTTCGGTTGGAGATAGATTTTCGGTTTTGTTGGTCAGGCGGTTCAGGAGCTCTACTTTGTTTTCGGCGATGCCTCTACCTATGTTGATGCGAAAGGGGATGCCGGTGAGGTCTGCGTCCTTGAATTTGACTCCGGCGCGCTCGTCGCGGTCGTCGAGGAGGACGTCGATGCCGGCGGTGGTGAGGTCAGCGGCGATCTTTTCTCCGGCTTCCAGGAGGGCGGGTTCGCCGATATTGGTAATGGTGACTACGACCTGGAAGGGGGCAATGGCGGGGTGGAGGGCGTAGGTGTTGCCACCGTTGGCGGCGGCGGAGGACTCGATGGCGGCGGTGAGGATGCGCTCGATGCCGATGCCGTAGCAGCCCATGATGGGGGTGATCTCTTTGCCGTCGCGATTGAGGACGGAGGATCCCATGGACTTGGTGTATTTGTTGCCGAGCTTGAAGATGTGGCCGATTTCGACGGCGCGGCCGAGACGCAGGGGCTGGCCCCCGATGGGGTCGAGCTCGCCTTCGACGATGTTGCGGACGTCGGCTGTGAGGGTGGGTTTGAAGTCGCGCATCGGGGTGACGTTGCGGAGGTGGAACTCCTCTTTGTTGGCTCCGGCGATGAGGTTGGTGCGGCCTTCGAGGGCTTTGTCGAGGATGATGAGGAGGCCGGGTTTCTTGGGGTGAGGTGCGGCTTCGAGGCCGATGGGGCCAAGGTATCCAGCAGGGGCCTTGAAGGTGGCTTCGATCTCTTCGGCAATCATGGGACGGACAGGGCCTCCTGCGATGGTTAGCAGCTTGGCTTCGTTGAGGGAGTGGTCGCCGCGGAGGAAGACGACGACCGGGCGGGACTCACCTAGCTTGGCATGGTCGGCTTTGGGGAGGTCGGCGATGTAGGCCATGGTCTTGATCTGGTGGACGGGGGCTACGTTTAGGAAGGCTCCGACTTCTTCTATGGTGCGCTGGCCGGGGGTGTGGACCAGCTCGGGGGTGCCGTCGCCGATGGGGGCGAGGTCTTCGACTGGAGCGAGGGTGCTGGTGGCCTTTTCGAGGTTGGCGGCGTAGCCGGAGGCGCTGCTGGCGATGAGGTCTTCACCGGCGTCGGTGTAGACCATGAACTCCTGCGAGGCGGAGCCGCCCATGGCTCCGGAGTCGGCGTCTACGGCTACGAAGTCGAGGCCGGAGCGGGTGAAGATGTTGCGATAGGCCTGGTCGTGCTTGTTGTAGCTGACGTCGAGGCCGGGCTCGTCGATGTCGAAGGAGTAGGAGTCCTTCATGATGAACTGGCGGACGCGGAGGAGGCCGGACTTGGGGCGGGGCTCGTCGCGGAACTTGGTCTGGATCTGGTACCAGATCTGGGGGAGTTGCTTGTAGCTGCGGAGCTCGTTGCGAGCGATGGAGGTCATGACCTCTTCATGGGTCATGGCGAGGCAGAACTCGGCGCCTTTGCGGTCCTTGAGGTGGAACATGTTTTCGCCCATGCCGGCCCAGCGGCCGGACTCTTCCCAGAGCTCGCGTGGGTTGAGGGCGGGGAGAAAGAATTCCTGGCCGATTTTGTCCATCTCGTCGCGGACTATGGCGATGATCTTATTGATGCTGCGGTTTCCGAGGAAGAGGTAGCTGTAGAGGCCGGCGCCGAGCTGGCGGATGTAGCCGGCGCGCAGGAGGAGCTTGTGGCTGGCGACTTCGGCGTCGGTGGGGGCTTCGCGGAGGGTGGGGATGAAGAGCGTGGACCAGCGATGCATGGGCAAGGAAGGCACTTTCCGGCCTGCGGCGTTGGCTCGCGCAGGCTGTGAGGATGAAGTTTCTATTCTAAACCGGAGCGGGCTGGAGAGTGCTGGCTCGCGGGGCTGAGACCAAGTGTGGCATTGGTTGCAGATCCGGGTCGAATCGCGTCCCTATGTTGCATATAAGACAGACTTTTCCGACAGGAAGCGTAGAGTCGAGCTTAATCGCACATGCCTCAGCTCATCTTCAGTGAGCTTTCGTCGTTGCGGCCAGAGCGACGATCCCTCGACTGGAGAGGAACAGCAGTGGCGACCGAACTATTTGTTCCGGCAGTTTTGCCGCGGCCAAGGAATCTTATTCTGTCCCAATTACCGGAGGCGGAGTATGCCTCGCTGGCGAGATCTCTGGTGCCCGTTGATTTGCCTCTGTCGAAGAGCCTTTCTGAACCTAACCAACCCATTGAATATGTTTATTTTGTGAATACCGGGCTGATCTCTACGGATGCTCTGACTGAAAATGGGGAGTCGGTGGAGGTTGGGGTGATTGGCCGGGAGGGCTTTTCGGGCCTGGCGGCGTTGCTGGACCAGCCGCAGATGTCGCACTCGGTGATTATCCAGGGGGTGGGCGAAGGATTGCGGATTCGATCATCCATCGTTCGGGATGAGTTTCTGAAGGGCGGAGTGTTTCGCGATCTGGTGCATGCATTCGCCTATTTGCAGCTGGCGCAGGTGTCACAGTCGGTGCTCTGCAATCGGATGCATACGGTGGATGCAAGGCTGGCTCGGTGGCTGCTTACGTCAGCGGACCGTATGGAGTCGGAGATCCTGAACCTGACGCAGGAGTTCCTGGCACAGATGCTGGGGACGCAGCGGTCGACGGTGACGGTAGCGGCGGGGGAGATGCAGCGGGATGGCATGATCGCGTACAGCCGGGGCAAGATCCAGATACTGAATCGTCCAAGGCTCGAGGCGGCGGCGTGTGAGTGCTACGGGATTGTGCGGTCGTCTTACGAGCGCATCCTGGGGGCTTATACGGCGGGCAAACCGGAGTATGTCTTGCAGGAACGATAAAGTTCTTTCGGGACTCCTCCTCCCGGTAGCCATTTGAGGGGGGATTAGCCAAGAAAAACATCCGGAGGTGTGGCCTAAGGAGCAGTAGTATGGGCCATGGCCGACCTAGTTGTGCCTGCAATCCCTCATAGGCTCTCTTATCCCTGTTTGCCCTGTTCTTCTTCTGGGCTGGCTGGAAATGGCGAGGGAGCGTAGAGGCGCGTCGACAATACCGAGAGAGCCACCCGCGATACATGCACAGCGGTGGAAATCGCAAGATGTCTTAAGTGAGTGTCAAGGGATAGCAGGATGGGCAGGCCCTTCAGAGGGCGCTGAAGGATTGGCCCTCCTCGCAAAAAACGTACCTCGGCGGCTAAAGCCGCATTGAAAATAATAGCCGTTACGGCACGGCTGAAGCCGTGCCCTTAAGCGAAACATTTTTTTCAGCATCCTCTGAAACCCTGTCCTTCGGCAGTTGGACGTTCGATACGCTCTAGCGGGTCCAGAGGTCGTGGAGGTGGAGAACGCCCTGGACGTGACCTTCAGGGTCGACGACGACGAGAGAGGTGATTTTTTTTTCTTCCATGATGGCGAGGGCGTCGGCGGCGAATACGCTGCTGTCGATGGTGACGGGGGTGGGATTCATGATCTGGCCGGCGGTGTGGTCGAGTGCGCGGTTGCCGTCGCGCTCGAGGAGGCGGCGGAGGTCTCCGTCGGAGATCATGCCCAGGAGCTTTTCTTCTTTGAGGACGGTGGTCATGCCGAGTTTTTTGCGGGACATCTCGTAGATGACCTGGGGCATTGGAGTTTCGGCGGCGACTTGAGGGAGGGCTTCGGCGGTGTGCATGAGGTCGCGTACACGGGCCAGGCGGATGCCGAGGCGGCCTCCGGGGTGGAGGTCGGCGAAGTTTGCGGCGTGGAAGCCGCGGCGGCGGCTGAGTTCGAGGGCGAGGGCGTCTCCGAGGGCGAGCATGACGGTGGTGGAGGCGGTGGGAGCGAGATTGAGCGGGCAGGCTTCGGTGGAGACACTGATGTCGAGGAAGATGTCCGATGATTGGGCGAGGCTGGAGTTGGGTGCGCTCGAGAGTGCGATGAGGGTGGTGGGGAGCCGCTTGAGGATGGGGAGGATGAGGAGGAGCTCTTCGGTCTCGCCGCTGTAGGAGAGGGCGATGATGGTGTCGCGCGGCGCGACCATGCCGAGGTCTCCGTGGACGGCTTCGGCGGGGTGAAGGAAGTGGGCGGGGGTGCCGGTGGAGCGGAGGGTGGCTGCGATCTTGTTGGCGATGATGCCGGATTTGCCGATTCCGGTGAGGAAGATATTCTGCGAGCGCTTCGCTGCGAGGAGATGGTCGACGGCCGCGGTGAAGGGAGCGAGCATGGTGGTGTCGAGGCGGAGAGCGAGGTCGAGGAGGGCGGCGGCTTCTGTGCGGACGAAGTCTGAGGGAGGGATTGGGGCAGGAGATTTAGATTCAGTCGGCATGTGGATTGGACATGACGATGCTAGCAGAGGGCGGGGCATGTTGAGAGGCTTCAGAGCGTCGTTGGCGGGTTGGCGGTAGACTTAAAGAAACAGGCGTGGCGCGAGCTGCGCTTGATGGAAGGATGGGCGACGTGAAGCGAATGGTATTGGTGGTTGGGATGATGGTGGTCGGGATCTCGTTGATGTTGTGGGCGGGTTGGCATAATCTGCGCGAGCGAAGGCTGGCGATGCAGAAGGCCCAGGAGAGCAAGGTCCAGTTGATTCCGGAGAAGAGTGGCGCTGCGACCGGAACGGATGTTGAACAGCCCAAGATGCAGGGCAAGCAGGCGCCGAACTTCACGCTGGAGACGGTGGATGGCAAGAAGGTATCGCTCAGCGACTACAAGGGGCGGCCTGTGGTAGTGAACTTCTGGGCGACATGGTGCGGACCATGCAAGGTGGAGATGCCGTGGTTTGAGGAGTTTCGTAAGCAGTATGCGGCGCAGGGATTCGAGGTACTTGGTCTGACTGATGATGTCGAAGAGGGTAAGGAGAAGATTGCCAAGGTAGCGGGCAAGATTGGCGTGACTTATCCGATTCTGATGACGGATGGAAAAGTGCAGGAGGCGTATGGCGGGCTGGATGTGCTGCCGATGTCTTTCTACATTGATAAGAACGGGCTGGTGGTGGCGGAGACCGCCGGGTTGGGGCCTAAGGACGAGGTCGAGGCGCATATCAAGAAGACGATTGCTTCGGGTGGGACGGTGACTGTTGGTGCATCGAGTGGTTTGCCGATTGGTGCAGCGAGGCCTTTGGCGGCGGGTGCCCAGTGACGCGGCTCGGGTTGGTGCTGGCTGGGGTGTTGGCTGGCGGGGGAGTCTTGATCGCGCAACAGATAACTGGTTTTGATGCGCCGGCCAAGGCTCCGGGGTATGTGTTGTATAAAGCGGAGCCGCAGGTTGTGAAGGCTGGTAAACCTGCTGTGGTTGAACTGCAATTCGTGGTGAGGGATGGCTTCCATGTGAATTCGCACACGCCGAAGTCGGAGTTGCTGATTCCTACTGTGATTAAGTTGCAGCCGGCGGATGGGGTGAAGGCTTCGGATGTGGTGTATCCGGCGGGGGTTTCGTATAGCTTCAGCTTCGAGCCGAATGAAAAGCTGGATGTTTACACGGGGACGTTTACGGTGAAGGTGCCGGTGGTTGCGGCGGCGGGGGAACACACCATCGATGGATCGCTGCGCTATCAGGCTTGCGATAAGGCCGCATGTTATCCGCCGAAGACGCTGCCGGTGCAGGTGGTGTTTACGGCGAAGTAGTTTTTGGCTGTGGGCTTGGGTGGAGTGCTTAAGATTGAACGGGAGATTAGTGCCGGCATGGAAGAGTTTAGAAGGCTGACGCGGCTGCCCGCGTATGTGTTCAACATAACGAGTGAGTTGAAGGCGGCGGCGCGGAAGCGGGGTGAAGACATTATCGACTTCGGGATGGGGAATCCTGATGGCGCTACTCCGAAGCATATTGTGGACAAGCTGATTGAGGCGGCGCAGCGGACGGCTACGCATCGCTATTCGCTCTCGCGGGGTGTGCCGCGGCTGAGGAAGGCTATTTGTAACTGGTATGGTTCGCGGTATGGAGTGGAGCTCGATCCGGAGAGCGAGGCGATCGTTACGATCGGTTCGAAGGAGGGGATTGCGCATCTTTGCCTGGCGATGCTCGATGATGAGGATACGGTTGCGGTGCCGAATCCTAGTTATCCGATTCATATCTTTGGGCCGGTGATTGCGGGTTCGAAGGTGCAGAGCATCGCGCTGGATGGGACGGATGAGGCTTCGTTGCTGGCGAAGCTGGAGTATGAGTTGCCACGGATGCAGCCTCGGCCGAAGATGCTGATTTTGAATTTTCCGGCGAATCCTACTGCTCAGTGTGTCGATCTGCCATTCTTCGTGCGGCTGGTGGAGTTGTGCAAGGAGTATGGGATTTACCTGGTGCATGATTTGGCTTATGCGGACCTTACGTTCGATGGATACAAGGCGCCTAGTGTGCTGCAGGTTCCGGGTGCGAAGGATATTACGGTGGAGTTTTTTACGCTGTCGAAGAGTTACAACATGCCGGGGTGGCGGGTGGGATTCATGGTGGGGAATAAGAAGCTGGTGGCTGCGCTGGCGCGGATCAAGAGCTACTTCGACTATGGGACGTTTACGCCGATCCAGGTGGCTTCGATTGCCGCGTTGGAAGGGCCGCAGGATTGCGTGAGGGAGATTGTCGAGAACTATAAATGCCGGCGGGATGTGCTGGTGCCGGGGTTGAATAAGCTGGGGTGGCCGGTGGAGTTGCCTAAGGCGACTATGTTTGCGTGGGCGCGGATTCCGGAGCAGTATCGGGCGATGGGATCGGTTGAGTTTTCGAAGAAGCTTTTATTGGATGCGAAGGTTGCAGTGAGCCCGGGGGTGGGTTTTGGTGAGCATGGGGATGGGCATGTCCGGTTCTCGCTGATTGAGAATGAGGAACGGACGCGGCAGGCTCTGCGGGGGATTAAGCAGATGTTTAAGGCTGGCTGAGCTTCTGCTTTAGTGGCCCATTGCTTCGGGTGAGGGCTTCTCGCGTTTTTTGGGGAGGCGCATGATGAAGGGTAAGGGAGCGAGGCCGACGAGTAGAGCGGCGAGGACAACGAAGGCGTTCTGGTAGCTGAGCATCGTGGCCTGGAGTTGCATCTGGCGATAGGCCATGGCGATGGCTGCTTGCGGAGCTTGTGCAGCGGCGAGGCCTCCGGCGATGAGGACTTGTCTCATCTGCTCCATGTAGAGGCGGTAGGGGACGCTGCCGGGGATGACATGTGCAGCCAGTGTCTGCTGGTGGGTCTGCGAGGTGCGGGCGATGAAGGTGGTGAGGAGAGCTGTACCGGCGCTGCCTCCGATGTTGCGAGCGAAGTTGGAGAGGCTGGAGATTTGATTGGTCTTTTCTGGAGGGACACCGATGTAGTTGAGCGTGCTGATGGGGATGAAGATGAATGGCAGAGCCATCATCTGGAGCATGCGCCATTCGGTGACGTGGGCGAAAGAGGTGGTTAGATCGAGGCGGGTGAGATTGAGGATGCCGAGCGCGGTGAAGAAGTATCCGGCGGCGGCCATGAGGCGGGGGTCAAATTTGCCGACGGTTTTACCAGCTATGAGCATCATGAACATGAGCACGAAGCCTGCGGGAGAGAGCACTTCACCGGCGCGTTCGGCGGAATAGCCGAGCAGGGTCTGCAGATACTGCGGGATGAGTACGGTCGAGCCGAAGAGCACCGTGCCGAGGATGAGCTGAAGGAAGACTGCGGTGCCGAAGTTTCGGTTTTTTAGGAGCTTGATGTCGACGATGGGGTCGGGGTGTCGCCACTCCCAGAAGACGAACCAGATGAGCAGGACGATGGCTGCGATGAACGAGGTACGGATGCCAGCGTCGCTGAACCAGTCTTTTTCCTGGCCCTTGTCGAGGGTGAATTCCAGGAGTCCGACGCCGAGGGCGACGAGACCGAGGCCGGTGAAGTCGATCTTGAGGTGCTTTGAGGCTTCTTTGCGGGCGACGAGGTGGGGTGGGTCTTCTACGATGCGGTTGCTTAGGTAGAGGGAGAGCAGGCCGACTGGGAGATTGATGAAGAAGATCCAGTGCCAGTTGAAGTTGTCCGTTATCCAACCGCCGAGGGTGGGGCCTATGGCGGGGGCGAAGACTACGGCCATGCCGTAGACGGCGAAGGCCTGGCCGCGACGCTCGATGGGGAAGGTGTCGGTGAGGATGGCCTGCTCGGATGGGGCGAGGCCTCCGCCTCCGAGGCCCTGCAGGATGCGGGCTACGATGAGAGTGCCCAGCGTGGGGGCGATGCCGCAGAGCAGGGAGCAGACGGTGAACATGGCGACGCAGGTCATGTAGAAGCGCTTGCGGCCGAAGCGATTGGAGAGCCATCCGGAGATGGGGAGGATGACGGCGCTGGCTACGAGATAGCTGGTGAGGACCCAGGTGGCTTCGTCCTGGCTTGCTCCGAGTGAGCCGGCGATGTGGGGGAGCGCTACGTTGGCGATGGAGGTGTCGAGGACCTCCATAAAAGTTGCGAGCGTGACCGTCATGGCGACGACCCACGGGTTATGGTGGGGCTTCCAGTTGAGGGAGTAGGTCGTCGATGGCGGCATATCAGTCTCCTGATATAATATCAGGAGACTGATAATTATGACGAAGACGGCTGTAAGAACTTTGGATGAAAACCGGCGGCAGGCCAAACAGCTGATGAAACGGATACTGATGGGTTTCCGGTCGCAGCTGGATGAGGAACTGCGCCCGCGCGGGGTGACGACGGCGCAGCTTCAGATTCTGCATGCGATTCGAAGCGCACCGGGAAGCTCGGGTGCGCACCTTGCGCGGGTTTGCCAGATGACTCCGCAGTCCATGCAGGCGCTGATCCAGAAGACGGAGAAGGATGGGTGGATGGAGCGGCGCAAGGATCTAGAGAATGACAGGGTGCTGGTGGCTTCGCTGACGAAGGCAGGAGAGCGACTGATGCGCGATGCGGAGGCGGTGGTGGGGAGGATTGAGAAGCAGCTCTGGGTGGGGGTTTCGGCGGCGGAGGTTGCGGGGTTGGTGGGGGTTTTGGAGCGGTGTTTGGGGAATATTGAGGAGTAGCACGTACCCGCATGAATTCTGGTTGTGAGTAACCCCACGATAACCTCCCCTTCGACTGCGCAGGATCGGTGATCGTGGGGCACCCGGTTTATTTTCGCGGAGCTAGTTTCTTTTGGGCTTCGAGGAAGCGGCGGAGGCGGTCCAGGGTGCGGGCTTTGCCGAAGACGACCATGCTTTCGAGGAGGGGTGGGGACATGGTGCTTCCGCTGAGGATGGCGCGGAGGAGCATGAAGTTTTCTTTGACGGACCAGGATTTTTCTTCGCCTAGTTTTTTTAGCGTGGGCTCCATGGCTTCGTGGGTCCAGTCGGTGGTCTCGAGGAGGGCGAGCTGGTCGGTGGCGAAGAGGAGGGTCTCCTCGGGGGTGCGCTTTTTGGGGACCCAGACCTCGGGGGGTGGCATGACTTTGTCCTGCAGGAGGAAGGCGGTGAGGTCGCCGAACTCGCCGAGGGTTTCGATGCGGGTCTGGATGAGGGTTGAGATCTCGCTGAGATATTTGTCGGATAGGACGGTGCTGCGAAGAGCGGTGTAGAAGGCCTCGGGGGTGAGGGCGCGGATGTACTCGCTGTTGAGCCAGCGGAGCTTGGTGAGGTCGAAGACGGGGCCGCCGAGGCGGATGTTGGGGACTTCGAAGCGCTGGATCATCTCGTCGAGGGAGAAGATTTCGTTTTCTTTGGCGCCGTTGACGATCTCGATGGGGGTGGGTGAGGGCATGCCGCCGCCCATGAGGCCGAGGAAGTTGATGACGGCCTGGGGGAGGAAGCCGGAGTCGCGGTAGTAGATGAGGGAGACGGGGTTCTTGCGCTTGGAGATCTTGGACTTGTCCAGATTGCGGAGGAGCGGCATGTGCCAGAAGCGGGGGATCTGCCAGCCAAAGGCGTTGTAGAGGAGGACGTGTTTGGGGGTGGAAGAGATCCATTCTTCAGCGCGGATGACGTCGGTGATGCGCATGAGGTGGTCGTCGACGACGTTGGCGAGGTGATAAGTGGGGAAGCCGTCGGACTTCATGAGGACCTGATCGTCGATGGTGGAGTGCTCGAAGGTGATGTCGCCGCGGAGTTCGTCGCGGAAGACTGTCGAGCCTTCTAGCGGAACCTTCAGGCGGATGGTGAAGGGCTTGTTTGCAGCAATGCTGGCGGCGATGTTTTCTTCGCTTAGGTTGCGGCAGGTGCCGGGGTAGCGGGGTGGGAGCTTGGCGGCGGTCTGCTGTTTGCGTCCGGCTTCGAGCTCTTCGGGGGTGCAGAAGCAGCGGTAGGCGGTGCCGTTGGCGAGGAGCAGGTCGGCGTGCTCGCGGTAGATTTCTGTGCGTTCGGACTGGCGGTAGGGGCCGTAGGGGCCTCCGACGTCGGGGCCTTCGTCCCAGGTAAGGCCGAGCCAGTGGAGGGTGTCGAAGATCATGGCTTCGGAGGTGGGGACGAAGCGGGCGCGGTCGGTGTCCTCGATGCGGAGGACGAACTTGCCTCCGCGCTGGCGGGCGTAGATGAAGTTGATGAGGCCGATGTAGGCGGTGCCTACGTGGGGATCGCCGGTGGGGGAGGGGGCTATGCGGACGCGGATGGGGGCTTCGGGAGCTGTGATTTCGGTCATGGTTTGGATCAGGTTCGATGGTATCAGGGAGGGCGCGGCGAGGCTTTCCTGAGGGGTCAGGTGGGTTGCTTTGCCGGATTGTTTGGTGCTGTGCATCTGCCCTCCCCCCTCCCCCACTGTTTTGCTCAAAATCTTCGAACTAAAGACTTTAGGTCCGGACCTCCGTTGCGAGAGGTGCCGGTTTAAAGCCGCCAGCCCGGCGAGGTCGCCGGGCTGGTTGCATGGTTCTATTATAGCTTGGGTGTCAAGGGTTTAGAGGGTTGACCAAGTTGGTCAAGTTGGGGGATACTTGGAGGTGAGGTGGACCTATGGCGACCTACAACATCTATGAGGCGAAGACGAGTTTTTCGCGTTTGGTGGAAGAGGCGACCCATGGGGAAGAGGTTGTGATCGCGAAGGCGGGGAAGCCGGTTTTGCGGATGGTGCCGATTGTGGAGGAGAAGAAGGTGGGGCGCAGGGAGTTTGGGCAGAACTTTCTTGGAATCACTTATATCGCTCCGGATTTCTATGATGACCTGCCACTCGATATGTTCGAGGTGTTGCGAGATGACGATGATAGCGGTAAGGACGGATGAGCGTATCTGGGCGCTCGTACCTGCTGGACACGCATGTACTGATCTGGCTTAGTTCGGATTTACGACGAATTCCGCCGAAAGTGCTAGAAGTGTTGCAGGATTCGGATACCGAGCTTTGGGCCAGCACGGTCTCGTTCTGGGAGCTTGCCATCAAACAAAATCTGGGGAAGTTCGATGCTGCGATTCGGTTTGACGAGATGGAGAAGACGCATCGGATTCGCGAACTGACGATTCACTCTAAGTACACCGAGGAGGTACGAAGGTTGCCGCTGCTGCATGGCGATCCTTTCGACCGGATGCTGGTGGCACAGGCGATGGTGGAGGGGATGACGCTGGTGACCGGCGATCGGAGGCTGGTGGGGTATCCGGTGGGAGTTTTGCTGGTTTGAGGGTGGGCGAAGGTACGGGGTGAAGGGTACAAGGTATAGGGTGCTCGACAGTAGGTGCCGTGGGGCAGGACGTGGAGGTGGGGCCGTGGGTCGACAAAAGGTTCATACTCAGGTTGGTGGAGCGGCGGTCCGGATGTTTGCTGCTAATGATCGGATGAACCAGGTTCTTATTGAGCGTCTTGATCCTGACGCGTGGAGAGCTAAACCGCCTGGCAAGGTCCGGACTATTGCGGCGATCTTTACGCATGTACACAATGTTCGGACTAAGTGGGTACGGCTTACGGCTCCGCACCTGAAGGTTCCGGCTCAGCTCAATCGTGCGCACTGTACGCAGGAGCAGGCGCGGGTGGGGTTGGCGGAGAGCGCGGCTCGGTGCGGGGAGATGCTGGCGGAGGCGCTCGATGGTGGTGGCCGGGTTGAGGTGTTTCGGAGGGATGGTTGGGCTCAGCCTTGGCCGGTTGGGGTGGAGATGCTGTGCTACATGGTTGCTCATGAGGCGCACCATCGCGGGCAGGTGTGCATGCTTGCGCATCAGCTTGGATTTCCGCTGGGGCACGAGGTGGGGGATGGGATTTGGAGATGGGAGAAGCTTTGGAAGGAGTGCGGGTGGGTTGGTGGGCCGGGTTCTTAAGACTAGCTAAGAGCGGGAACGGGGATGAATGCGGGATAAGAGCGGGATCGCGGTTGTGGATGGGTACCCGGCAAGGGCTCTTGCGAACTAGTGATTAGTAGTGAGCTAAGGCGAAGATGCCGGTAAATGCGAAAACCCCACTCATGACGATGGAGCTGTCATGAATGGGGCACCCGAGGTTGGTGATTTTCGTTGTGCGGATCGGTTAGCGGAGGCGCGAGCGGATTTTCATCAGGGCAAATGCGAAGAGGCCTGATGCGGTTCCGAAGATGGTTGCGGGTTCGGGTACTTCGGTGATTTCGCCGAAGAGGCCGTCTTCTTGATTGCCGATGCCGGCGGTGAAATAGACTGCGTTGGTGTTGACGCCGGTTCCTCCGGTGCGGGTTTCGAGTGCCCAGAGGTTGTGATCGACGATGGGTGAGCCGTTTGAGCCGTCGAGGGTGCCGAGGTATGCGTCGGTGGTTGGGTCATAGGCGAGGATCTCGCCGCTGCCGAACTGGCCGATGAGGAGATCGTCACTGTAGATGCCGAAGCCGGCGGGGGCTATGGTGATTCCCCAGGGCGCTGCGAGAGGGCCGCTGGTGATCATCTGGATGAAGTTTCCGCTGGCGTCGTACTCGACTACGTAGCCGCCGGGGAGTGCGTTGCCGGTGGGTCCGAGATTGGCGTAGGTGACGTAGAGGTCAGCTCCGATCTGCTGGATGTTGAAGGGGACGGAACCTGACTTGGGTTGGGGGTTGGCGAACTGGCCGGCGAAGGTAGTGCTGGTGACGTTGTTCCAATTCTGATCGAATACCTGGATATTGCCGGCCGTGTTCGCCGCGTAGAGGTAGGTTGTGCTGCCGACGAGGTCCTGCGCGAGGCCGGTAAAGGTGGCGCCGGTGGTGGTGGCTACCACTGTCGCAGTAGCGCCGCCATTCCATGCAGCGATGGTGCCCTGGAGGGTGTCGAAGATGAAGCTCGCTTTAGTAGTACCGACCAGAAATCCTGCTGTGGGACCGGTGTTGAAGACCTGGCCGGTGGGATTGCCGGCCGGAATTGCGACCACTAATGAGGTGATCGCTCCGGCGCCGTTGTAGAGCGTGGCTGTTCCTGAGCCTTGATTTGAGACCCAGAACGGCGATGTCGCTGAGAAGGAGACTCCCCAAGGGTTGATTAGGTTGGGATCGGTGACGGCGGCGAGACCGGGCTCGTTGGAGACGAGGTTGGTCTGGATGAACGTGTCTGCGTGGAGGATGGTGGGGACGAAGGTCAAAGCAATTGCGCATGCCGCTTTGACGAGATGGTGGATGGGGCGATGTTTCAACATGGATTGGTCTCCTTAGGCTGGAACTGCTAGTTCGGTGCGCTCAGGAAGGAAGGGAGGGGGGAGGGTTA
Organism: uncultured Acidobacteriaceae bacterium; assembly: GCA_963744125.1. GTDB lineage: Bacteria > Acidobacteriota > Terriglobia > Terriglobales > Acidobacteriaceae > Edaphobacter. The sequence goes on from CAVUSG010000001.1 coordinate 1,734,827, forward strand.
TCCAATCGTCCGCGGGGTTGTTCCCCGTCGTTTTGTACGACTTTACTGAGGGGAGATTGCGGTTCGATTAATGCCAAAGGTGCAGGGAAGTAGACCGGATCTACAACGGGAAGACAGTTAGCTCGGCTCGCAATAAGATGCATTCTTTGGTCGGGGGTTGCCTGGTGGCGGGAGATTTCCGTTATAGGCATAAAATGGGCCTTACTTTCGGAGGGCTTCGTTATGTTCGAGCACATTGGGTGCAGGTTGATGATTTTGTTTGCTTTGGCGGCTTCAGCGGTGGGGCAGCAGAGGGTTGATTCGACTGGTCCTGACAAGGCGACGGCGGCGTGGTGGGCGCAGACTACGGCTCTGGCGAATGATGGGATGGAGGGGCGGGATACGGGGTCGGCTGCGTATGAGCGGGCGGCGGTGTATGTGGCGAAGCAGTTTGAGGGCGCGGGGTTGAAGGCGGCGGGGGATGGTGGCGGGTACTATCAGCGGGTTCCGATGCACCAAGTGGATCTAGATGTGGCGCGGAGTTTGGTGGAGGTAGTGCGGGGTGGGGCGGTTGTGCCGCTGGTGTGGTCGGAGGAGATAGCGACGCAGCCGCGGGCAGGACAGAGTGTGAAGGTGGAAGGGGAGATGGTGTTTGTGGGGTATGGGGTTCCATCGGCGGAAGAGGCGGCGGGATTGAAGGGGAAGGTGGCGGTGCTGTTCAATGCGCTTCCGGCAGGGTTGCCGGGGGCGGAGCGCGATGCGTTTGTGGCGAAGAGCAGGCGGGCGCTGGCGGATGCGGGGGTGGCGGCGACGATCTCGATCGATAGCCCGGTGGGGAGCGAGCCGTTCCATTATCCTTCGGCTTACTCGCGGACGGTGGCGATTGTTTCGGATAGGCCTGCGGTGGCTGCTCCGACTGGGACGCCTACTGTGCGGATCAGCTCGGTCGCTGCGGCGAAGTTGTTTGCGGGTGCGCAGGGGCACAATTGGGCGGACGTGTTGCGGGATGGGGAGAAGGGATTGCCGCTGGCTTCATTTTCGATGGGAGCGAGTTTGCGGGTGAAGATCGAGGTGGTGGAGAAGAATATCTCTGCACCGAATGTGATTGCTGTGTTGCCGGGCGCGGATGCTAAGTTGGCGGCGGAGTATGTGGCGGTGTCGGCGCATCTGGATGGGTATGGGTATGGGTATCCGGTGCTGGGGGACAACATTTACAACGGGGCGCTGGATGATGCGGCTTATGTGGCTACGCTGATTGAGCTGGCGAAGGATTTGAAGGGGCATGCTCCGAAGCGGAGTATTTTGTTCTGCGTGTTTACGGGTGAGGAGAAGGGATTGTTGGGGTCGGCTTACTTTACGGGGCATCCTACGGTTCCGGTGAAGGATATTGTGACGGATTTGAATTTGGATCAGTTGCGGCCGCTGTTTCCGCTGAAGATTTTGACGATGGAAGGGATTGATGACTCGAGCCTGGGGGCGACGGTGAAGACGGTGGCGGCGAAGTATGGGATTGAGATACGGCCGGACAGGGAGCCGGAGCGGAGCTTGTTTCGGCGGTCGGATAACTACAACTTTGTGCGGGTGGGAGTGCCGATTGCGAGCTTTATTTTTGGGTATGATCCGGGGTCGCCGGAGGAGGTTATTTATCGGGACTGGTATGCGCGGCGATATCACAAGCCGCAGGATGATTTGCAGACTCCGATTGATTGGAAGGCTGCGGGGACGTTCAACAGGTTTTATGGGGATCTGGTGGTGGCGGTGGCTAATGCCGCGGAGAGGCCGGTTTGGAGTAGCGGGAGTGCTTATGCTCCTAAGCGGTAGGTGATGCGGGAGCGGTGCGGGTGCGCCAGAATTCGAGGAGGGTTCCGGCGAGGGTGAAGATGATGGGGCCGAGGATGAGGCCGGTGATTCCGAAGAGTGCGACGCCGCCTAGGATGCCGATGAGGATGGTCACGGTGTGGGCGCGGAGACGGGTTCCGACGAGGATGGGGTAGAGGATGTTGTCGATGGTGGAGACGATGAGGCCGCCCCAGAGGGCGAGGAGGGCGGCTTTGCCCCAGTGTCCGGTGAAGCCGAGGTAGAGGGCGATGGGGGCCCAGACGAGGATGGTTCCGAAGGCTGGGATGAGGGCCATGATGGCGGTGATGAAGGCCCAGAGGATGGCTTCGGGTACGCCGAGAGCCCAGTAGGCGAGGCCGGCGAGGATGCCCTGGATGGCGGCGATGACGAGGCGGCCGAGGGCGGTGGCGTAGATGGTGTCGTCGAGGCGATGGAGGAGTTCGGTGGCTTCGTCGTCGCGCAGAGGCAGGAGGGAGCGCAGGAAGTCTAGGGCCTGGGCGCGATCGCGGAAGAGGAAGAAGAGGATGAAGAGCATGACGACGAGCTGCGTGATGACTCGAGCTGAGGTTCCGAGGATACCGCCGATGCTGCGGCCGAGATAGGCGGCGGTGGCGTGGGCGGCGTTGTTGGGGTCGATGGAGTTGGTGATGGTGTAGATGCGTTCGGCCAGGGCAGGATGGTTGGCGATGTAGTCGGTGACTTTTTGCTGGTTGGCGTCATTGCGGAGGGCGACGACTGCGCTTACGGCTTGCTGGCCGAGCTCCTGCGCGAGGAAGAAGCTGGGGATGACGATGGCGAGGATGACGAGGATGAGGGCGACGGCGGCGCAGACGTTGGGGTTGCGGATTTTGGTGGCGAGCGAGTTGTAAGGGCGCTGGGTGATTACGGCTAAGGCTACGGCTCCGACGATGGTGCTGAAGAAGGGCTGGAGGATGAGGGCGCAGAGAATGAGGACGGCTATGGTGAGGAGGTAGAGGGTGATCTTTTGCCACGGGGATTCTGCTGCTGGAGATGGATGTAGCATCGGTGCTCCATGAGCGAATATGAAGAGCAGCTTCAGATTAGATGCTCTTGGCCGGTGCTATTTCAAAGTTTGTACGAAGGCCCAGAAGTCTTTGTCCTTTTTGAGTTTCAGGATTGAATCGTCTTTGGTGGGGTCGGGGAGATGCTCGCCGGGGATGGTGTTGGATTTGCGGTCGAAGGCCTGCTGGAGGTGGAGTTTTGCGTCGGCGGCTTTGCCCTCTTCGGCGTCGGCGCAGGCGAGGTTGTAGTAGTTGAGGGGATAGTCGGGGTCGGATTTGATTGCGTGTTCGGCGAAGGTTCGGCTGGCTTTGAGGTTTCCGCTCATGCCCAGAGCCATCACGATGTTATCTGTCGCGATGCGACGGCGAGTGATCAACTCTGGTTCCTTGAGTCCGGCGGGCAGGCTCTTTATCGAAGCATCATAAAAGGGTGCTGCGAGCATTGGGGACTCTTTATAAAAAGTGGACGCGAGTGTGAAGTAGTCCAACGAGTTTGGGACGTAATCCAGCTCCGGATGGAATTCAGCAAGTGCTTCCTGAAGCCGCTTGTCTTCGTCGGGTTTTCCCGCGACCGTGGAGACGTGGATTTCTGCGCAGACCTTCTTGTTGCCGGCGAAGGCAAAAAGGTCGTGATTGTGGTTTCCTCCCGGGAGTTGCGTGAGGTGGGAGACGGTTGCGAACTGGCCCCCGTGGCCATCGCTCATCTTGTCGTCGACGCTATTTGAAATGATCGGGCCCTCTTGCTTGAGTATGCCGTCCATGACGTCCTTACGGCAGCCTTCTGAGGTGGGATCGCCGGACAGATTTTCGGAGATGATGAATGAGGCTATAACGTTCGTGGTGTCGTTCTTGAATTCGGCTGCTGGACGCGCGGCTTTGTTGTAGGCGGTGAGAAGGGTGAGCTTCCATTCAGGGTTTGTGGGCAGCGGGATGCCGCCGGGTCCGTACCAAGTGACGAGCATTCTGGGTGTAGGAGTACCCGCGACCGGCTTTCCAGAGCTCATGATGGCCTGACCCCGAATGCCCTGGTATCGCGCAACATCTTCGGCGGTAGGTAGGTAGCGTGGATTGTAGAGCTGACGTTCAAGAAGCGCGGATGCCTCAGCGACGTCTAGCTTGCTGCCTTTGTCCGCATAGACCTGGATGACCAGACACTGGTCGGCCGTGCCGGCGTATTTGTAGAGCACTTGAGCGCCACCCGGGTATGTGAGTGCGATGGAAGCCGTATCACTATCGTCCGCGTGTAATGGGTTGAGTTGCTCGGTGAACCTGCCGTTGCTTTTTCTGATCTGTTGCAGGTCTTGCTGCAGGCAGGTTGTGGCTGTTTGCTTCTTGTCTTCTGGGGTAAGGAAGAGGAAGGCAAGCAGTTCCGTGTGACCTACATCGTGGGCGCGCACGCCAATTTCTTTGTTATCGGGTTTCGCGGATGTTTGAGTGATTTTAAAGCCCGTGAGATCGAGAAGCATGGCTCCTGGATGGGAGGGCAGTGCGAAGGTTTGTGTTTGAGCGTGACTTGCGAGAGGAAGAAGAGCAATTAAAGAAAGGACTGCAGTGAAGAGACGGGCAGGGAAGTTTAAAATGCATGCCGCATGGTATCGCGATGTCTTGCAGATTCGAAGAGGTTTGTTGGTCGGGTGATGGAGTGCGGTCGTCCTTCGGACGATGCCCACATCTCAGAATCGAGATATGGGGCACCCGGCTTTGTGGCGCCTAGAGTTCCATGGCGAATTGCAGGGTGGGGTCGTAGGGGTGGGGTTTGGGTTCGGTGGAGAGGTCTAGGATCAGGCGCTCGAGGACCAGGAGTTTGTTGGCGGGGGAGCTGCGGAGTTCTAGGTCGGCGCGGGCTACCAGGCGTAGGGCTCGGGTGAGGTCGCGGCGGGATTTGTAGCGGCGGGATTGTTTGATGAGGTCGTCGGCGGCGAAGGGGGGCATGCGGAAGCCCTGCCAGAGGACGGCCCAGATGGCGCGGGGGTCGCGGACGTTCTTCTCGGAGATGATGAGCATCTGGCGGAAGGTGCGGGCGAGCATGTAGAGGTGGCCGATGGCTGCGTCTTCTCCGCCGTCGCTGGCGTTGAGGAGGCCGTGGAGCAGAGCGAGGGCGCGGGGGCGGTCTTTTTGCGATATTGCGTCCGTCAGTTCGTAGAGGCTGCGCTGTTTGGCGGCGAGGACCATGGTCTCTACGTCGCCCAGGGTGATGCGGTTGCGGGTTAGGGATGGTGTTGCGGAAGAGGAAGGCAAAAGCGGGTCCTCCGCTTCGCGAAGGATGACAATTTTAATGGTGGTGGGTTCCTGCGACGGTTGTGGCTCTTCACCCACCTTAGCGACGATGAGGCCGTCGCGAAGATGGGGCACCCGGTTCTGTAGTGGTTCACCCACCAGGTTTTGTGGTGAGGTGGGCTGCGGTGGCGCGGAGACGTAGAGGAGGAGTTTTTCTAGTTCGCTGGCGATTAGCATCATGTCGGCGCCGAGGGCGTCGACTAGCTCGCGGGCGGCGTCGGGGTCGAACTTTACGGGTGGGGTGGCGGACTCGGCGGCGGTGGTGACCCACTTGATGGCGTCGGACTCTTCTACGCGGGCTAGTTCGACGAGGCCGCACCACTCGCCGAGGGAGTCGCGGATTTTTTCGTAGCGTTCTTTGTCCTGATAGTCCATCTTGCGCAGGTCGGTGGGGATGCGGAGGTGGTCGGCTACGAAGATGAGGAGGGCGGCTGGGTTGGGGGAGCGGAAGTAGCTGTCTATTGCTGCGAATTCTTCTTTCTTGACTGCCGCGGCCATAGAGGGTCTTCAGGTTGCGGATGAAGAAGACCTGGAAGGGCGCCATGAGGGATGGGGTTTGCGCCTGGTCGAGGATCTCGAAGATGGAGGTGTCGGAGAGGTCGAGGTCGTGGAGGCAGAAGTCGCGGGTGTCTATTGGTGCCAAGGTCTCCAAGACTGCCTTTCGGCAGCGGTCGTAGAGGAAGATCTCGTCGCCGAGGAGGACGTAGCCGGGTTTGATCTGCGGGGTGGCGATTTCGGCTGTGAAGCGGTCGGTGGAGGCGAAGGATTTTAAGGAGGCCATTATTTGGACTCCGTCGAATGGAGTCGGAGTGACACACCCCACGATAAACGCTCGCTGCGCTTGCGTTGATCACGGGGCACCCGAGAGAGGGTGGCCATTAGAAGGACTCCAGGAGGTCGCTTACTACGGCGATGGCGAAGGCGCGGGCGACGCGGGTGACGGCGGGCGAGCCTTCCTGGATGAAGCCGCTGAGGTCGAGGGTGGACTGGTATTGCTCGTGGTAGAGGAGGTTGTCGTTCTCGTAGAGGACGCGGCCGTCGTGGGCGGTGAGGACGATTTTGGCGGTGAGGGTGATGAGGTAGCTGGAGGTCTCGCCGGTGGTGGAGTCGTAGGTGAGGGGCGTGACGACTTCGGTGAGGATGGTGCCGTGGAGGGTGGCGTCGGCGGAGGGTGTGTCGGATTGGAGGACGTGATATTTGGTGCGGGTGTTGAGCTCGCGGATGATGGCCTGGGTGAAGGAGACTTCAGTGTGATAGGTCTGGACGCGGGAGGCGAAGATGGGGACGGCGAGGGTGCGGACGTTGGCGGGGATCTGCGTGGCGGAGCCGGCCTGGTGGTAGCCGCAGCCGATGGCGGCCAGGAGCGGGAGGCTGAGGGTGATAGGCAGGTGTTTAGTGCGAAGGCGCATTCGGTCTTATGGGTATTGTCGCATTGGTTGCGGAGGATGGATGGGATGCGTATCGGGTTTGATAGGAGAATAGGGGGAGAAACGGGAAGAGGCAGCCTTTGTGGCTGCCTCTCGGTGTTGCGACTGGCAGAATTTATGCCGGTGAGGGTTGGCCTTCGCCGAAGCCGGGCTTGCGGCCGGACTCGGGTTTGAGGATCTTCTGGGTCTCGCCGGAGTCGGGTGGGCCGGCCTGGGCGAGGGGGGATTTGATGGTGGGGAGATCCTTGCCTTCGATGATGAGTTTGATCTCGGCGGCGTCCAGGGTCTCGCGCTCGAGCAGGGCGGCTGCCATGCGGTGCATGATGTCCTGGTTGGCCTCGAGGATGGTGTAGGCGGACTTGTAGGCGGCGTCGACGAAGCTGCGGACCTCGGCGTCGATCTGGCGAGCGGTCTCGTCGGAGAAGTCGCGGTGCTGTGCGATCTCGCGTCCGAGGAATATCTGCTCTTCCTTCTTGCCGAAGGTCATGGGGCCCATCCTGCTCATGCCGAACTCGCAGACCATCTTGCGGGCGAGGTCGGTGATGCGCTCGATGTCGTTGCCGGCGCCGGTGGTCATCTTCTTGAGGAAGATCTCTTCGGCGCAGCGTCCGCCCATGAGGGTGGCGAGGCGAGTTTCGAGATATTCCTTGGTGACGGTGTGCTGGTCTTCCTCGGGGAGGTAGACGGTGACGCCGAGGGCCATGCCGCGGGGGATGATGGTGACCTTGTGGAGGGGGTCAGAGTGCTCGCGGAGGGCGGAGACGAGGGTGTGGCCGGCCTCGTGGTAGGCGGTGACCTTCTTCTCTTCGTCGGTCAGGAGCATGGATTTGCGCTCCGCGCCCATCATGACCTTGTCCTTGGCTACTTCGAAGTCGTACATGTGGACCGATTTGCGGTTGTAGCGGGCGGCGGTGAGGGCGGCCTCGTTGACCATGTTGGCGAGGTCGGCTCCGGAGAAGCCCGGTGTGCCGCGAGCGAGGACGTTGAGATCGACGTCTTCGGCCATGGGGACCTTCTTGGAGTGGACCTTGAGGACTTCTTCGCGGCCACGGATGTCGGGACGATCGACGATGACGCGGCGATCGAAAGCGGCCGGGGCGGAGGAGAGCGGGATCGAGGACGTCGGGGCGGTTGGTGGCGGCGACGAGGATGACACCGTCGTTGGACTCGAAGCCGTCCATCTCTACGAGGAGCTGGTTGAGGGTCTGCTCGCGCTCGTCGTGTCCGCCGCCGAGGCCTGCGCCACGGTGACGTCCGACGGCGTCGATTTCGTCGATGAAGATGATGCAGGGGGCGTTCTTCTTGCCCTGCTCGAAGAGGTCGCGAACGCGGGATGCGCCGACGCCGACGAACATTTCAACGAAGTCCGAACCGGAGATGGAGAAGAAGGGGACGTTGGCTTCGCCGGCGACTGCGCGGGCGAGGAGGGTCTTGCCGGTGCCCGGAGGTCCGACGAGGAGGACGCCCTTGGGGATGCGGCCGCCGAGGCGCTGGAACTTCTGGGACTCGCGGAGGAACTCGATGATCTCCTTGAGCTCTTCCTTGGCTTCATCGACGCCTGCGACGTCCTTGAAGGTGATCTTCTTCTGCTGCATGGAGAGCAGGCGGGCGCGGGATTTGCCGAAGCTCATGGCCTTGTTCCCGCCGGACTGCATCTGGCGCATCATGAACAGGAAGAGGAGGACGAGCAGCGCGACGGGCGCGAAGGAGATAAGGATATTGACCCACTGATTGCTGGAGGGATCCTTGATGGTGATGTTGACGCCGTGATCGCGGAGCGTCTTGTACATGTCGGGATAGTTGCCCGGGATGGTGGTGTGGAAGAGGGTCTTGTCGTCGCCGCGGTATTTGGCGATCACCTCTGCGCCGTTGATGTCGACGGTGGCGATCTTGCCGGCGTCGGCGTCGTTGAGGAGCGTCGTGAGGCTGATGTCTTTATTCTGGCCAGCGCCTGAGCCTTTGGAGACGAACTGCCAAAGGACGACGAGGCAGGCAATCATGACGACCCAGATCAGAACTTGTTTGACGGTAGAGTTCAAAGCGTATTTCCTCATTTTCGGTACTGCGACAGCCTGAAGTGCGGCGGCGAATTACTCATTTGGCGCGCTGTCTACAAGATTAGACGACATCCAGCGGGTAAGGGTTCCAAAGTGGCTGCACAAGTTCAGCCCTGCGGGATCTTTCCCGCGCAGACAACTATGTTTGATTCTACTCTTTATGACGAGGATTCAGCAGATTGTTGGGCAATCTTCGTGCAACTAAAGGGGAAGTGGGCGGGAGAGGCGCAGCTCGCGGGGGGAACGCTCGGCGCGGAGCTGGTTGGAGAGCTGGAGGGTGGAGCCGGGTTTTGACGGGCACCGTGGGGATAGACAGGAAGCCGCAGAGGGCGAGGAGACGTGAGGTCTCGTCGAAGCTGAGGCGTGCTCCGAGCTGACGGGCGGCGGCGCGGAGGACGCGGCGGCGGAGTGCGGGGTCGAGGGCGCGGAGGCGTTCGAGCTCGATGGCGATGGCGGATTGTGCGGGGTTGGTGCTGACGGCGCGGCCGCCTCCGCGGACGGGTTTGCCGGGCAGGAGGAGTTGAGGGAGCAGGCGACTGAGTTCGGCTTGCCAGCGGGATTCTTCTTCGCGGGCGAGCTCGGCGAGGTTGCTGAGGGTCTGGTCGAGCGAGGGATTTTCGGCGCGGAGCAGGGGCAGGATGTGATGGCGGATGCGGTTGCGGGTGAAGGCTTCGTCGGAGTTGGAGGAGTCGTTGCGCCAGGGCTGATGGAGCTGGTTGAGGTAGGACTCGATCTCGGCGCGGCGGATCTGGAGGAGCGGGCGGAGGATTTGGCCGGGGCGTTTTGGTTGCGATGGATTTTGGATGATGACGACGGGGTGGATTCCGCTGAGGCCTTCGGTCCAGGCGCCGCGGAGGAGCTTCATGAGGACGGTCTCGGATTGGTCGTCGAGCGTGTGGGCGGTGAGGACGGAGTCGGCCTGGCCGGAGAGGATGAGGGAGGTGAAGAAGTCGTAGCGGACGGCGCGGGCGGCTTCTTCGATGGTTTCGCCGGTTCGCGTGACGCGGTCTGGGATGCTGGCTTGATGGATGTGAAGGGGGATGTTGTGGCGGGCGCAGAGGTCATGGACGAACTGCTGGTCGGCGTCGGCTTCGGCTCCGCGCAGGCCGTGATGGACGTGGACGGCGGAGAGGCCGACGCCGAGAGCGTCGCGTTTTGCGTGATTTGCGGCGTGAAGAGCGAGGAGGAGAGCGACGGAGTCGGCTCCGCCGGAGACGGCTGCGCAGAGGCGATCGCCGGGGTGGATGTGGTTGCGCGAGAAGGGAAGCGGGGGAATGGGGGTCATGCTTGAGCCATCGTATATGCCTGCGGCGATTCTATCGACGGGTTGGTGTGATGCGGTTCTGTATGCGGATCGTGAGGATGGGAAGAGAGTTAAGTGCTGCATCTTGTATACTTCGCTGGTTATGCGAGTATTTGTGATTCTTCCAGCAGCAGGTATTGGAACGCGGATGGCAACGGGTGGAATGACCGCTGCGCCGAAGCAGTTTCTTGAGATTGGCGGAGTGCCGGTGTTGATCCGGTCGTTGCGCGCCTTTCTGGCGGTGCCGCGGGTGGATGCGGTGTGTGTGGCGGTGCGCGGGTCGGAGCGAGAGCGGGTGATGGCTCAGGTGGTCGAGCACAAACTGGGACCGCGGGTCCATATGGTTGAAGGCGGCGACAACCGGCAGGAATCGGTGGGGAACGCGCTGGCTGCGCTGGAGTGTGAGGACGAGGATATCGTGCTGGTGCATGATGCGGTGCGGCCGCTGATCGACCCGGCGACGATCGAACGCACGATTGATGCGGTGGTGAAGCATGGCGCGGCGATTGTGGGGATGCCTGCTGTGGATACGATCAAACAGGTGGAGAAGACGGCCGATGGGGCGATTGTGACGGCGACGATTCCGCGGGAGCGGGTGATTCACGCACAGACTCCGCAGGGCGCGCTGTTCGGGTTGCTGCGAAGGGCGTTTGCGGAGGCCGAAGCGGATGGCTTCGCGGGGACAGATGAGGCGAGCGTGCTGGAACGGGCAGGGGTACCGGTCGCGGTGGTGGTGGGGTCGGCTAAGAACTTTAAGATTACGCAGCCGGGGGATATTGAGCTGGCGGAGTTTTATCTGAGGCAGGAAAAGGCGTAATCTGCCGGAATCGCGCGCAAGATTTAACGGGAACTCGCACGGGGGTAATTGATGGGGATGAGGATTGGGTTTGGGTTTGACTCGCATGCGTTCTCGGCTGGCGTGCCGCTGGTGATCGGCGGGATGAAGATCGAGCATAGCGAAGGACTGGCGGGGCATTCGGATGGGGATGTGCTGCTGCATGCGATTACGGATGCGTTGTTGGGTGCGGTTTCGGCGGGAGATATCGGGACGTTTTTCCCGCCCAGCGATCCGCGGTGGAAGGGTGCGGCGTCCGACTTGTTTTTGCGGACGGCGTTGGAGGAGATTGCTACGGCTGGCTACCGGATCGTGAATGTCGATACAGTGCTGGTGATGATGCGGCCGAAGATTGTGCCGATTGCGGGTGAGCTACGGGAGAGTGTTGCGGCGCTGCTGGGGGTGAAGCCGGCGGATGTTGGGATTAAGGCGAAGACTCCCGAGGGATTGAACCAGGATGGGGTCGCGGTGGCGTATGCGACGGTGCTGCTGGAGTCGGTTGCGGGAGAGGAGCAACTGGGGCGGCTGGCGGCGACGGCAGAGGATGAGTATGGATGCGGTAGTGGAGAGCCTGGTGGGGACTCGTCGGGATACTTCGGCGCTGGGGCGCAAGGTGACTCCTTTTGATACAGATGACTTAACCTGAGCCTAAGGGTGTGGCTGCCATGGGGGATGAGGTAATCATTAGAGATTTCGGGGATGAGGGCCAGGTTCAGAAAGGCGGATGCTGCACGCCGAGGTCTGAACGTTCGTCGAAGCTACAAAGAGCGGATGTGGCGAGTGTGGGGGATGATCGGCGGGTGATGGTGGCGTTGGGTGGCGGGACGTTTCTGATGGGCACTGACTACAAATATGGGTTTGCGGTGGATGGAGAGGGACCGGTGCGGCGTGTGGGGATTGCGGCGTTTGAGATTGATACCTATCCGGTTACGAACTCAGACTTTGACGCGTTTGTGAAGGCGACTGGATACCGGACGGAGGCGGAGCAGTTTGGGTGGTCGTTCGTGTTCTGGATGCATCTGCCGCCGGAGCGGTTGGATGAGCTGGTGGAAGATACGGTGGCGGCAGCTCCGTGGTGGTGCAAGGTTCAGGGCGCGTGGTGGATGGAGCCTGAGGGGCCGGGATCTCAGATCGTGGAGCGCAGGGATTATCCGGTGGTGCATGTTTCGTGGAACGATGCTGCGGCCTATGCGGCCTGGGCGCAGAAGGCGCTGCCGACGGAGGCGGAGTGGGAGTATGCGGCGCGTGGTGGGCTGGAGCAGAGGTTGTATCCGTGGGGCCATGAGTTGACGCCGGAGGGACGGCATCTCTGTAATATCTGGCAGGGGGAGTTTCCGCGGGTGGATACGGGGGAGGATGGATGGGCGGGGGCTTGTCCGGTGGGGAGTTTTCCGGCGAATGGATATGGGCTTTACTCGATGACGGGTAATGTGTGGGAGTGGTGTGCGGATTGGTTTACGAATCAGTTTGCAGCGATGCCGGAGGCGCAGGATCCGGTGGGTCCGGCGCGGGGTGAGACGAAGGTGATGAAGGGTGGGTCGTTTCTGTGTCATGCTTCGTACTGCAACCGTTACCGAGTGGCTGCGCGGACGTCAAATACACCAGATAGTTCGACTTCGAATATTGGGTTTCGATGCGTGAGAAGAGGTGCTTGAGATATGGGCGACGAGAAACGGATAACATCGCGGCGTAGTTTTCTGGCGAAGGCTGCCGGGGTTGCGGCTGTTGCGGCGATTCCTGGCGGCAAAGCAGAGGCGCAGGTTGCGGCTCCAGTGGTGAAGGGACGGAAGAGGCCGCTGAATGTGCTGTTCTTTATGTCGGACGATATGCGACCGGAGCTGAATTGCTATGGCAGCAGGTTTCAGGCGCATAGTCCGAACATCGATGGGCTGGCGGCGAAGGGGGTGCGGTTTGATAGGAACTACTGTCAGTTTCCGCTGTGCAATCCTTCGCGGTCGTCGTTGTTTACGGGGCATCCCCCGCATACGACCAATGTGCTGGGGAATACGGCGAGTGTGACGAAGCTGCATCCGGAGATGATGACGCTGCCGCGGCTGTTCCGGGAGCATGGGTACACGACGCTGCGAAGCGGGAAGCTGTTCCATGCGGGGCTGGACGATCACCAGGCTTGGACGGATTTCGATGGTGATGTGGAGTCGCTGCATCCGACGCAAGAGGGTGTCAAGATGAATGTTCCGCGGGCACAGATTCCTATGGCAGATGGAGTGTTGCCGGTGCTTCCTCAGGACAATATTCGGGCGGCGCATTCGGACGAGATATTGGTGCTGGATGGGAATGGCGAGGGAGCGTCGGACTACATTGTTGCGGATCGGGCGATCGAGAATCTGAGGGCTTGCAAGGATAAGCCGTTCTTTATTGGGTGCGGGTTTTCTAAGCCGCATAGTCCGCCTACGGCTCCGAAGAGATTCTTTGAGATGTACGACACGAGCAAGATTACTTTGCCGCGGGATTTTGCGGCCTGGCCTACTGTGCCGGCGGGGTTTCCTAAGGCGGCGATCCGGATGCGTAATGCGGATTTGTTTATTGGGCGGGGGGCTTCGGAGTCGGAGGCGAAGGAGGTGATACGGGCTTACCTGGCTTCGATCTCTTGGGCAGACTGGAACCTGGGGCGGGTGCTGGGGGAGCTGGATCGGCTGGGGCTCCGGGAGAATACTGTGGTCGTGTTCGTCGCCGATCACGGGTATCAGTTGGGAGAGAAGGGTAAGTGGTCGAAGGCGGGGTCGTTGTTTGAGGCGGGGACGCGGGTGCCGCTGATTATTCACATGCCGGGCGCGAAAGGGAATGGGCGGCCTTCGATGCGGATTGTGCAGTCGCTGGATATCTATCGGACGATGGCTGAGCTGTGCGGGCTACCGGTTCCGGAGGGGATTGAAGGGAAGAGCCTGGTGCCGTTGCTGAATGATCCGCGGGCTGCGTGGGATGAGCCGGCGTATAGCATCTGGAGCGAGGATGGGACTACGGTGCATGGGACGATGGTTCGGACGGAGCAGTGGAGGTATGCGGAGTTTGGGAAGAATGCGGCGAATGGGGCGATGCTGTTCGACGTGCATGCCGATCCGATGGAGCTGACGAACCTTGCGGATGAGGCGAAGTTTGCGGATGTGCGGAAGAAGCTGTCTGGACTGGTGGGGGGTTATAGCTATTCGTAGCTCCCCCTCCCCATCACTTTTTGCGCAAAGTATTCAAAGTAGATGGTTTAGGTCAGGACCTCGGTGTGCGCATGGGCAAAAAGTCTTATAAAGTGGGGTCGGTGGATGCAAAGTATTTATAAATTTAGGTTTATGAATGTCATCTCCGGTTGAGTTGTCAAAGACTGCGATGGTGCTGATCCGCCTGGGCGGGGTCTTGGCTGTACTTCTATTATAGCAGGTAGGTGTCACTTTATATCATTCCTATGCTATTGATTTATAATGGTTTGTTGGTTTTTATTGACACGAAGTTTGCTTGGGGATTCGGGTGAATGCGGTCGCCTGCGAGGGGCCCATATCTCAAGGTCGGTAGTGGGTCAGTTTGAGTCTCCCTGGCGGTTAGTAGACACAAGCCGAATATGAGGACTAATCCGCCCTCGGCGAGTGATCCTGAGACCTCAGAACTCAAACCTTCCCTGAAACGCGACCATGCGTGGTGAGCTGTCGCCGCCAAGCCCCACGCCCAGTAGCCCCGTGGGCGGAGAAATCGTGGTTGTCAGCGCGCCAAAGCCGGTCTGCGTCGCAGGTTCGCCCGGCGTACCTGCCTGGTTGTTGGGCAGCGCGAAGTTGGGATGGTTGAAGACGTTGAAGCATTGCATGTCCAGGCGGAAGATCACATGCTCCCTGATTGTGATCTTTTTCGTCACGTACACCTCGGAGTACGTGAAGTGAGGTCCGCGGTAGTTATTGCGGCCGGAATCTCCGAACTGGCAGTTGGCGGGCGAATCGCCACCAGCGCAGGCGCCGGTGCTCGGCTCGACCACCGAGGCAAACGCATCCGGATTGAGCCATTGCCGGTTGCCTGTCTGGGTCACGCCGGCGACCGCAGTCTTACGGTAGAGCGGAACGTCGGGTACCCGGTTCGCGTACTGCGGTCCGCTGCCCTGAAAGATGCCCTTGTTGTTCGCCGTATAAGGCGCGCTGAGCACGCTGAACGGGACCCCACTATGAAGGAACGCTGTCTCCGATACCTGCCAGCCGCCAAGCATCTGCCTCAGCAGCACATGTTTCGAATGAAACGGGATCTCATATATCCCAAAAGCCGACACGTTATGGCGTATGTCGTAGTCGCAATTGCCATACTCCTTGCGCAGATCGCCCGGTAGTGGGGCGATGATGCCGAGGCTGGAAAACGGAAGCAGGCCCCCGTTCGATATCTCGTCGATGCAGTGGCTGAAGGTGTAGTTTCCCTTGAGCGTCAGACCCGCGAACTGCTTGGTCGCGCTGGTCTGCAGGCCGGAGTAGTGGCTGCCCGCGCCGGTGCGGAACTCATTCACGCTGCCGAAGCGAGGATCAAGCGGCTGGTTGTACGCAAAGGGCGCGAAGCAGCCACTGCACACCGTCTGGTATCCATTCAACTGAACCTGGTACGGCTCGTGCACCGCGCGCGTCCCGACGTAGTCCACGCGCACCGAACCGCGCGCGCCTAGTTCACGTTCAAGGCCGAGGCTCCATTGCAAAAAATACGGCGTCTTCAGCGCGCCGCTGGGAAAGGTGTTCAGATTGACTGCCAGCGGCGATGCAGAGTTTGAGCGGAAGGCGGACTGGAACGATTGATTGGCCTCGACGGTCGCATCCACCGCGCTATTTGGAACTCCGGGCGCAATGCCCACTCCGCCAACCTGTCCGTAGATCCCGCCGACGAAGACCGGGGCATATGGAGGGTTAGTCGCGCCCAGGTCAGCAACCTGTGCCGGAATGATGTCGTTGAAGACGCCGCCACCAGCGTGGACCGCCATCTTGTCCGACAGTTTGTAGGCCACTGAAGCACGTGGCTGCCAACTGAAGAGGGGCGTGCCCGGGAAGAGCGTTCGTACATTCGTCTGGATTGCCTGGCTCAGTGGCTGGCTGATGTCATGTGACATATCGAGGAACGATCCCGTGGGGCGCGCGAACAGCCCGTGCCGATTGACCGGGTTGGTGTTCCATGTCAATCGGAGGCCGCCGATGAAGGTCCAGCGCGGGCTTAGATTGTAGGTGTCCATGGCATACATATCGAGGTTACCGAGAGCGATGCTCTCCTTCTGCGTGATCGGAAAGCCGGCCGTCACCGTGGACGCAGCGCCGTAGGTGAACTGCGCGAGGTCGCTATAGATCACGGCCGGCACAACCCCCTGGCCGAGGTCGTAGTCGCTCACATCCAGCCTGCGCGAGTTCTCCCCGAACTTGAAGCTATGGCGTGCGTGCGTCCATATGAGGTTGTCATTGATCTGCCACTGCGTCACCTTACGTCCCTGAGTATAGGTCTGGTTGTTGCCGCCAATCGTCGTGAAGGGTGCGTTGGAGCTGCCTCCGGCCAGCACGATCGGAAATGTCTGAAGTACCTGCGCATAATTGTTGGGCATAAAGAGGCTCGAGTACCAACTTGCGCCGGGGTTGAATTGATTGACCAGATTCGGAGTGAACAGGTGCGTGTAGCCGAGCACAAGCGTCCTCTGCGGCTGCGGGGAATACGAATTGAAGATTGTATTGATCGGGTCGGTGTACGCAGCCTGCAAGCCTGTGTCCTGCTGGAATCGATACCAGACGCTGTTGTTCGCGTTGATAGTATGGTCGATCTTGACCACGATCAGGTTTTCGGTGTCGCTGTTGTTCATTGACTTTGTGCGTATATTTGCGCAGCCTGAACCGTCTAAAAGATTGGCGGGAGATTGTATGCCGGGCAGCAGCGCGCCATTCGCATCAAGCTGGCAAGAGAGGACCGGCGTCGGCGTCCCCGATGTGTCGCTGTAGAGCGCGAACATGTTCCGGTAGAACGTCACCTCCTCCGGCTGCCCGGGAAGCGTAGTGCCATTGATGGGATCGCTCCCGCCCTGCGGCAGTTGCTGCAGCACATAATGCTGATACGCCGGCGAGGGCACGGTCGTCCGTGCGACCAGTGGAAGCGCAATGCGAATGCCTTCATAGTGTCCAAAGAAGAAAAGCTTGTTCCTCAGGATCGGTCCGCCCACGCTCACTCCAAACTCATTTACCGTCGAGCGCGGCTTCTTCGCAACATCTCCCGGCGTGTCGTTGGCATGGAGAAAGTAGTCACTCGCATTGAAGAACGAGCCATTCCATATTTCGTAGACATCGCCGTGAAACTGGTTCGCCCCCGACTTGGTGAAGTAGTTGGTCTGCGACGCCCCGTACCGTCCCAAATCCACCGCATAGGAGTTGGTATTCACGGTCGCCTCCTGCAACGCATCCAATCCGATCACCAGGTTCGTCGACAGCCCGATATTCAGCCCGAGGAACGGATCGTTCGCGTCGTAGCCGTCCAGGATATAGCCGTTCGATGTCGCCGGCAGCCCGTTGAATTCGACATTGCCGTAGCCGCCCGCCGCTTTCGCATCATTCGACGAACCGGCCGTATTCATCAGAGCACCCTCCGCAAACTGCGCGATGTAGGTCAGATCCTGGCCCGGGTTGGGTAGGCTCTTGATCGTCTTCTCTCCCAGCGTGGTGGACGTATTCGCGTTCTCCAGACTCATCAGCCCGGACTTCGCCGTTACGTCGATCGACTGCGAAGTAGCTGCGGGAGACAGCGTAAAGTTCACTGCTGCGGTCTGACCCACCGTGACACTTACCGATTGCGACTCGCCCGGCCCGAATCCCACTGCTCGGACCTCAATCCGGTAGATCCCCGGGTTCACTTGAGAGAAGAGAAACCGCCCGTCCATGTTGCTTTCAACGGCCCGGGCCGCACCCGTATTCACCTCGGTGGCCTTCACCTGGGCATTCGGAATCACCGCGCCGCTTTTGTCCGCGACCACTCCCGCGAGGGCGCTGCTGGTACCGCTCTGCGCCCAAATCGGCAGGGCAATCACCGTCGCCAGCATCAAAGTGACGGCTACGATTGCCCTTCCCGCTGCACTGAACATAATTTAGGCTCACCTAATAATTAGGTAAACCTAAATAGCCGAGGATGTCAAATGCCTCCTCACCCACGATAAACGCGCGCTGCGCTTGAGTTGATCATGGGGCACTCCGTCTGGGTATCTCTGTAAAGGTTAGGATTTGGCGAAGGGGTCTTCGAGGCTGGGGCTGGTGGGGGTGAACATTTTGCCTCCGGTTTCGGTGACGTGCCAGTCGTCTTCGAGGCGGACGCCGAACTCGCCGACGATGTAGATGCCGGGTTCGTCGGAGAAGCACATGCCGGTGGCGAGTGGGGTGTTGTTGCCGCGGACCAGGTAGGGCCACTCGTGGCCGTCCATGCCGATGCCGTGGCCTAGGCGGTGGGAGAAGTATTTGTAGTCGGGGCCGAAACCGGCGTCGGTGACGACTTTGCGGGCTGCGTCGTCGATGGCGTGGCAGGGGATGCCGGGACGGGCGGTGGCGAGGGCTGTGGCCTGGGCCTGGTGGACGATGTCGAAGACTTTTTTCTGCTTGTCGGTGGCTTTGCCTAGTACGAAGGTGCGGGAGATGTCGGACTGGTAGCCTTCGATGGTGCAGCCGTCGTCGAGGAGGATGATCTCGTTCTCCTTGATGATCTGGGGTTGGAGTGAGCCGTGGGGGAGCGCGGAGTATTCGCCGATCTGGCAGCTGGCGTTGCCGGGGAAGCCGGTGCGGTCGTAGGCGACGGCGATGAGGTTGGAGACGTCGCGGTTGGTCATGCCGGGGTGGATGGATTTCCAGGCGGCTTCGTAGACGTTGAGGGTGTTGTTGTTGGCGAGCTGCATGAGGGCGAGCTCGGCGGGGGACTTGATGGAGCGACAGCCGAAGGTGACGGGGATCGCGCTGACGGCGGTGAGGGTGGGGCTGGCGTGGGCGATGCCGTCGGCGAAGACGAACTGGGTGCGCTCTTCTACGCCGATTTTTCCGGTGGAGAGGCCAGCTTCTTTGAGGGCTTTGGCGAGGAGCGCGTAGGGGTCTTCATCTTCGTTCCAAGTGTAGACCTTGGTGGTGGAGGCGCTGGGGAGTGTGGCGGGTTTGGCCTCCATGCGCTCGCGGACGCGGCCTTCTTCGAAGACGGGGCAGACGACGAAGGGTGCGCCGGTGGCGGGGAGGGTCCAGCAGAAGAAGCGCTCGGACTGGCCCCAGGTTAGGCCGGTGAAGTAGCGCAGGGAGGTGCCGGTGGTGATTACGAGGGCGCCGATTTTGTTTTGATGGAGGAGGGCGCGGGCGCGGTCGAGGCGCTGTTCGCGCTCGGTTAGCGAGATGGGTGTGGCTTCGGCGGTGCGGCTGGTGAGCGCAGCGATGGCCGGGGGTAGCGTTTTGGGCGCGACGGCTGGGGCTGTGGGGCGCTGGGCGTATGCGGTTCCGAGGGGAACGGCGGAGGCGGTGAGGAGGAAACGGCGTCGGTTGAGCTGTTTTGGGTTGAGCTGTTTTGGGTTGAGCATGGATGCGGCAATTGTAAACGCAGGCGTGCCGATGTTGTCGCGGGGCTGACGATTACCAGATGCGGACGCGGTCTTTGGGGGCGAGGTAGAGCTTGTCCGTGGGCTGGATGTCGAATGCTGCGTACCAGCCGTCGTTATTGCGGACGGTGTCGGCCCGGTACGGGGCTGGGGCGTGGGGGTCGGTGAGGACTTGTTGGCGGAGGGCGGCTTCGCGTATGACTGAACCCCAGTTCTGACCGAAGGCGATGAAGAACTGCTGGTCGCCGGTGAGTGCGTCTACCTTGGGCGCTTCGCTGCCGTGGAGCGAGGCGTGGAATCCGTCGAAGGCGGCGGTGAGGCCGGCGACGTCTGCGATGTTTTCGCCAAGGGTCTGCTTGCCGTTGATGGTGAGGTCGGGGAAGGCCCTGTAGTTGTCGTACTGGGCGGCAAGTGCGGCGGTGGCGGCTTCGAAGTGAGCGAGGTCGTCGGGCGTCCACCAGTTGCGGACGCGGCCCTTGGCGTCGAAGGCGGCGCCCTCGGAGTCGAAGGTGTGGCTGATCTCGTGGCCGATGATGGTGCCGATGGCTCCGTAGTTGGCGGCGGCGGGAGCTTTGGGGTCGAAGAAAGGTGGCTGGAGGATGCCGGCGGGGAAGTTGAGGCCGTTATCGAGCGGAAGATTGACGGCGTTGACGGTCTGGGGGTTCATGCACCACTCGCTGCGGTCGACGGGTTTGCCGAGGCGACTGAGTTGGTAGTGATATTCGAAGAGACTATAGCGCCAGAGGTTTCCGAAGAGATCGTCGGGCTTGATCTCGAGGGCTGCGTAGCTGCGCCAGGTGTCGGGATAGCCGACTCCAACTTTGAGGGTGGCGAGTTTTGCGAGGGCTTCTTTTTTGGTGGCTGGGGCCATCCATGTGAGGTTCTCGAGGCGGACGCGGAAGGCGGCGATGAGGTTGCTGACGAGCGCCTGGGCCGCGGCTTTGGCTTGCGGGGAGAAGAAGCGCTGCGCGTAGATCTGGCCGACGGGGTCGCCCAGGACTGCGGAGACGAAGATGTCGCCACGGATGTCGCGTGGACGCTGTTGCGCGGTTCCGCTGAGGACCTTGCCGACGAAGGCGAAGCGCTCCTCCGCGAGTGCGTTGGAGGTGCCGACGGCGTAGGCCTCGATGAGGTGAAAGGCGAGCAGGTCCTTCCATGCCTGGAGTGGTTGGGAGGCGACGAGAGCTGCTTCGCCGGTGATGGCGGAGGGCTGCCAGACGATGAAGGTGGACTGGCGATCCAGGGCAGCGGCGCGGAAGAACTCGGGCCAGTCGAGGCCGGGAGCTTTGGCGGGGAAGTCGGCGAGCTTCCAGGGGTTGTTGGCCTTTTGGATATTTTCGCTGTCGGCGAGAGATATCTGCTGTTTGGCGATGGCAGTTTCGAGCGCGAGGATGCGCTCGGCGCGGCCATCGTAATCCTTGTCGGCTGCGAGGCTGAGCATGGAGGTGATGTGAACGAGGTATTTGGCGCGGATGTCCTTTATGGATGGGGCATCGGAGAGATAGTAGTCACGATTTGGGAGGAATAGGCCGCCCTGCATCAGGTACGGGGCGTAGTGGTCAGGGTCGTTGAAGCTGGGCGCGACCCAGAGTCCGAAGATGTTGGCGGTGTGAAAGTTGGTGTTGTTGAGCGCGTCGACATCGGCACGCAGAGACAGGCCGAGGGCGTGGGCGAGCTGATGCCTGTCCGAGATGGCAGCGATCTCGGCGAGACGCGGGAGGAGGGCGTGAAGACCTTCGGATTCGATGGCGCGCTCGTCCATGTAGGAGCGGTAGAGGGCAGCGATCTTTGCTTCATTTGAGCCGGCGGGGGCCTGCGCCTTGGTCGCGTCCTGGATGATGGTGGCTACCCTCTGATCGCTGGTATCAGAGAGAACGGTGAAGACGTTGAGACCGGCACGGTCCGGTGGAATTTTGGTCCGGGTGATGTAGCCGCCGTTGGCGTAGAGGAAAAAGTCGTTGCCGGGGCGGACGGAGGGATCCATGTTTGGCAGCGTGATCCCGGTATCGGCTGTCGCTGCGACTTGAGGGATGGCGACGGGGCAGAGAGCGATGAGGACGAGGGTGGCGCAGGACGCGAGCGTGGTGGTAAGCCTGGGAGTCATAACAGGTCGTGCCTCCAGAAAGGGTTGTGGAGTCTTCGACGATGAGGGTAGCGGATTGATGGGTTTGTGTCGATTGTGGCTGCGTGCGAATAACGATGCGATACGGTCAGGTTACCGTAGACCTTTGCGGGGATTCGAACCGCAGCCGCTATGATTTAGACCGAGGCGATGCACACAATGGCGATGATCACGACGCTACAGCAGCATATATTGCAGCAACAGCAGCTGGCGTTGCAGGCGACGGGGCGTGAGGCTTCCGGCACTTTCAGTTGGCTGCTGAGCGGGATCACGCTCG
This sequence comes from uncultured Acidobacteriaceae bacterium, assembly GCA_963744125.1. Lineage (GTDB taxonomy): Bacteria > Acidobacteriota > Terriglobia > Terriglobales > Acidobacteriaceae > Edaphobacter. The sequence continues at coordinate 1,756,513 of CAVUSG010000001.1, forward strand.
CGGCGAAGATGATTGAGGCGCGGATACGTGCCGCGGGGCTGAGCGATGTGTACGGAGCGTTTGGCGCGGAGAATGTGCAGGGCGAGCAGCAGCAGAAGCTGGATGTCTACGCGAACCAGGCCCTGCTGCACTGCCTCGGGCTGAGGGACAGCGTTGCGGCGCTGGTAAGCGAGGAAGATGAAGAGCCGGTGACTTTCAACCGCGATGCAGAGACGGGAAAGTACATTATTGTGTTCGATCCGCTCGACGGCTCGAGCAACATCGACGTGAATGTGAATGTTGGGACGATCTTCAGCGTGTTGCGGCGCTTGCCCGCGGAGTTGGGGACGCTGGAAGAGTCGATCCTGCAGCCCGGGTTTCGACAGGTCGCGGCTGGGTATGTGGTGTACGGGCCATCGACGGTGCTGGTGTATACGACAGGGAGAGGCGTTCACGGATTTACGCTCGATCCGACGATAGGCGCGTTTGTCTTGAGCAATGAGCAGATGAGAATGCCGGAGCAGGGAAGCTACTACAGCGTTAATGAAGCGAATGCGGCAGGGTGGCCAGAGAGATATCGGACGTATGTGGACGGGCTGAAGACCGGGCAGTTGGGGAAGGAGTACAGCTCCCGCTATATCGGGAGCCTGGTGGGGGATTTTCACCGCACGCTACTGAAGGGTGGGGTGTTTCTTTATCCTCCGACGGCCAAGCAGGCGAAAGGAAAGCTGAGACTGCTGTATGAGGCGAATCCGCTGGCGTTTATTGCAGAGCAGGCGGGTGGGTTAGCGACCGATGGCTCGGTAAGAATATTGGATATCAAGCCTGAGGGAATCCACCAGCGGACGCCGTTCTTCGTGGGCAGCAGGCGAGAGATGGAAGCGCTGGCGGCGGTGGGGGAATGAGCATGAATTCTGCAAGAGATTTCGCCGGGGTGGTGACGGATATACACCTGGAGTCGCGGGTCGATGGCATTGCGCGTTGGCAGATGACTGTGAGCAACAGCACGTTTAAGGCAGGGGATGCGGGTGTTCTGGAGGCCGTGGCCCGCAGTGGAACCCGGCTGGTGGTTCCAGTGCTCAGCGTGGTGGAGGATGTGGAGGGCGAGGTTTGGCTGGTGGTGGAGAAGCCGCTGGCCGCGGGAACGGAAGTGACGGGGCGAGTGGACTGAAGGGAGGGTTCGGAGATGCGGTGAACCTCGGGCCGGAGCAGGTGATGGATTGAGGGATAGGCTGGGTGCTGGTACACTCAGAGATGTCGTCCTGGTGCGCTGCGCAGGCAGAATGCGCGATTGGCGGCCATAAGTGGGGGGCTGTAGCTCAGCTGGGAGAGCGCCTCGTTCGCAACGAGGAGGTCAGCGGTTCGATCCCGCTCAGCTCCACCAAATCGAAGTACAAATAGTTGCTGAGATATTTTGAAGCCCGCTTGGTTGCGGGTTTTTCTTTTTCCTATTTCTGGAGATATACGTTTGCGAGGCGGAAGGGTTTTTGGCCATAGTTCTCGATCTCGAGCTGGTTCTTCTTATCGAATTTGATTTTGCATATAGGCGCCAGCTTGCCAGTACCTTTGCCATCTTTGTCGACATCAAGCACAAGAATGCCGAACTGGTAGTCCGTCGAGCGTCCCGAGCGATAAAGCTCGCCAAATGACATAGGACGGTTCGTCACCATAACGATGTGCAGCCCACCGTTCGGGGTTTGTCGGTACGTGGCGAAGCGAAAGCCGCTGCCTACAAATCCAGTAGGAGAGAGTCGGCCTACATCGTCTGTCTTCTCCATCATGCTGACCAGTCCGTCCGGGCCCTTTTCCTTCAGGATGCTACCGTAGTCCTTCACCTGTTGGTCGGTTGTCCACGCGGTGATGTAGATATCGAGGCCGAAGCTCTTGCCGGCCATTACGCCGGCGTCCGCGAATGCAGTTGCCGAGAATTGTCTGGGTAGGTCCGTCAGCGGCCTGGTGTCACCGTTTTGGGCATGTGCGTTCGAGAGCAAGCCGACTGAAAGAAGAGACGGGATGATGACCACTAGAAGATTTTTCAATCGCATACTTCTTCTCCTGATGCACGTTCGAAGGGACAGGCGAGTGCGTGTTGAGATTCTATCCGGCTAGATCTTCGAGTTCTGCTTGCCAAGTTCCTGTCAGGGTTGGCGTTTCCCAATTGTGAGCAGGTCGATAATCACGACTAGCTAGTCTTCTGTCACGGAATCTGGCGAGCTATAACAAAGCTTTGTGAAAGTTTTCTGTTGACGTGACGAGCCATGGTCGTTAGATTAACCGGTAATACCCTTTTTCTAATTTTGTAGGTTCCTTGGTACTTTTCGAGGCGAAGTCCACGCAAGTGGCCTCTTTCGGGGCTCACGGACAACTGTCTCTTCAAGATATCGCTACAAACAGCATGGGAGACCGCCTGTCCGGTACCTGGAACGATCCTCGTCGATCCTCTTCCCTCCTCTGATTTCAGTGCATAAATCTTACTGATTTGCAGGCGCTCTAGAAACTTCTCGAGACGCAGGCGATGCCCCTTTGTCTGGGGTTACTGGCCTTCTGCGTCTTCAAGGAATCCCGTACTAACAGCGTAGCTTAGGAGGCCAATATGTCCCGTACCTGGAAGAGATACCTATCGACTTTATTCGCATTGCTGATCGTTGTGTCAGCGTCTGCGTTTGCCCAGACGTTTCGCGGTACCGTAACTGGCCTGGTGGTCGACACCCAGGGAGCTGTGATTGCGGGCGCATCCGTGCAATTGACCGATCCAGCTACAAGTCTTGTGCTGACAGGAAAATCAAACAGCGCTGGGGAGTTTGTATTTCCCGAACTGGCGCCTGGCACCTATCAGCTTACGGTAACTGCTCCCGGGTTCCAGACCTCGAAGATCGAGGATATCGACGTTGCCGTCTCCAAGGTAGCTACGGTCAAGTCCGTCCTCGCGATCGGCTCGGAGAATACTGTCATCAACGTCGAGGCCAATAGTGTTGCGACCGACACGACCTCCAGTTCGCTAGTTTCCGTCATCGACTCCAAACAAGTGAGCGACATGCCCATGAATGGGCGCAACTTTACCCAGATGATCAAGTTCACGCCGATCGTGAACATCAGCAGTTCGGTGAATGGATCCCGCACTGCAGGTATCAACTACCAGGTCGACGGTGTCGATAACAACGATCCGTTCTCGAATGCGGTTGCATCCAACCAGGGCGGTGTCGCTGGAATCGCCGGCGGGTTGATTCCCATTGAAGCGATCGACCAGTTTTCGATGGCGGCGGGTGCGGAGGCGGATACAGGCCGCAACGCTGGCGCCAACTCCAACATGGTGCTGAAATCCGGCACCAACCAGATTCATGGCGACGTCTTCTACTTCAATCGCAACGAATTCTTCGCTTCCATCTCGCCGGTTGCCGCAGTTGGCAGCCGCAAGCCGGTCATCCGCAACAACCAGTTTGGCTTCACCCTCGGCGGTCCTATTTGGAAGAATCACACCTTCCTTTTCCTTGCGGGTGAGGCCCAGTTGGCCAAGGCTGCGAGCGCGTTGGCCGACACGGTACTGTCTCCGGCCTGGATCACTGCAGGCACCCAACTGCTTACGGCTCATGGGCTCACACCAAACCCAGTCACCCTGGCCATCTATAACAACATCTTCCCCGCTGTGGTTGCGGCGAGTGTGCCCGCCGAGCCCAACAACTACCTTGCGCAATCGATCAGCAACTACAACAGCTACAACAGCGTCATCAAGCTGGACCAGCACTTTACTGACAGGGAGACCCTCTCGGTGCACGCCATCATCACGACCGGGACGCAGACCGCCCCAGTCGGCTCCGATTATGGCCAGTTCTTCCAGAAGGCCCCGATGCACATCTTCAACTTCTCCGTTATCCAAACCTCGGTCATCAGGCCGAATCTGTTGAATGTTCTCAACCTCGGGACGGACTACTTTGCCCAGACGTTCAACGATGCCGATCAGAACTACAACCCGTTGGCGTGCTGCGGCCTCAACCTGGGCCTGAGCGGCCAGTTTGCTTACGGTGCGCCGACCTTTACCCCTTCGGGCTTCGATTACACCGGAGCCACACAGCCTTTGGGCCGTACCGATGTCACCGGACAGATCAATGACTCGTTACGCTGGACCATTGGTCGCCACGCACTCAAGATTGGCGGCGAGTTCCGTCACACCAACATTAATCTCTTCTACTTCTCAAACTCTCGCGGCACCTTCAGCTTCAGCGGAGCGCGGGGTCCCTGGACCACTGCGGACTGCACTGCAGCCGGCTTCCCCAATTCCTTTGGTGCGAGCTGTTCCAATGTGGAGGCCGTCGCCGACTTCCTGAATGGCCAGCCCGCAGTGGGCGGAGCCAAACTCCTGATCGGCAATAATCAGCGCGTCTTCCTGGTCAGCACTGGTGAAGCCTGGGTGGGAGATGACTTCCAAGTCAACCGGAAGCTCTCCGTCAACTACGGGCTGCGCTGGTCGATTCCCGGCGTGGTGCATGATGCGGCCAATGACCTCTACAGCTTCGTCCCAGGTACGACCCCCGGTTTCCACCAAGGTCTTTACCCTGCCTACTACAAGGCTTTCGCTCCTCGTGTCGGTTTCGCGTACTCACCATTCAGCAATAGCAGCATGGTCGTCCGCGGCGCCTTTGGCATTTTCTATGATCTTCCGCCCGTCAGTAACTCCATCAGTGGAACTACCACCAATGGAGGCGCAACTTACACCCAGGACAATCCTGCCGGTCCCAATCCCGCAATTGTCTACACATCCAGCAACGTTACGTTCGTGCCCAATGTAAATCCCTTTGTTGGCGCCAATCCTCCCCAAGTCGGGGCCATGGGCGTCAACCCGAACTTCCGCGAGCCATACCTGATGAACTACAGCTTCGGAGTTGAGCAACAGATCGCGAAGAGCACGCTGTTGACCGTAGGCTACGTGGGCTCCCAGGGCCGCCGCCTCACGGTTCTCTATGACCTCAATCAACCTATCGGATACTCCGGCGGCGCGTACATTCGGCCCTACTCCGCACTGACCTACCCGAATCAGACCGTGAACACCGGGCTGCCTCTGCTCGGCATCAACCAGGTGAACACCGGGGCTATCTCCAACTACAACGCGATGCAGGTGACCGTGAAGCAGGGTCTCTGGCACGGTATTACGTCCGTGTTCAATTACACATGGGCGCACTCGATGGACGATTCCTCGTCACTTACCACGCCGATGAACAGCCAAAACCTCAAGCAGGACTATGGTGCCAGTACCTACGACACACGCAATACTGTGACGGGCTTCGTAACCTACGTGGCGCCGCAGTTGGGCCATTTCGCACCAGCCCTGACGAAGGGTTGGCAGGCGAACGCTTTATACACCTTCTCTGGCGGAACACCGATCAGCCCGACCATCAATAGCTCCACCGATTACAGTCTCACTTACCAGTTCAAGGACCGGCCGAACGTTGTCCCTGGCGTCGCGCCTTACCTTGGACGCACCCTCATCACCAGCGGAACCGGTACCCGCACTTACAGGTACCTGAACCCGGCCGCGTTTTCCGCGACAGCCAAGGCTTTCGGCGTTTATGGCAACGAGCAGCGCGACGCGTACTACGGTCCAGGCCTTGGCGATGTCGACTTCTCACTCTTCAAGATGACGCCTATCACCGAGAAGGTGATGAGCGAATTCCGCGTCGAGTGCTTCAACATCATGAACCAGGCCAATCTTGCCAATCCGTCGGTCTCGAACATCAGCAGCGGTACCTTTGGTGTTATCAGCAACACTCGTAACGGCTCCTCCGCTCCTGGTCTCGGCTTTGGTGAGCCTCGTAACGTGCAGTTCGCGCTGAAGTTGATCTTCTAGCGGCGGCTGCGTTGACTGCGGGAGTTCGACGCCAAGGGGTACCCTCCCCCCGGGGGGGGGATCTTGGGTGGAAGCCCAATGGTTGCAATAGGATAGAGAACTGCTCTAAAATATTGCAACCATTGGACTTACGGCTAAAATATTGCCAGCAAATGACTTACCAGCTGTTAATGTGGTGCGACAGAAAAAGCCCCGGCGGTTGCCGGGGCTTTCTTTGATCTCTTGTTTAATTATATAGGATTGACCATAACTAAAAACCACTTTGGTGAAACTTTTATCTTGTTGATGAGGTTTGGGTTATTGGTTTTTCGGTGGCCTGGGGAGCTTGACACGCGATTTTGCTGAGTGAATGCGTGAAAAATAGTTTGGAGGGTAGGGGTGGGGGCGTAAACATTGGGGATTGGGAGCCTCGCTAAAAGCGAGGACGGACGCGGAGGGCGCGGAGGTGCGCAGAGGGCGCGGAGAAAAGCAAAGGAGGTGGGGAGAGGGTGTGCGTTCCCCAACCGTCCCCCGATCAGGCGGGCTCAGGATGGGGCACCCGAGGGTTTGGGGTTGGGTTGAGGAGAACAAGCAACCGCAGCGGCAAGGGCAACTTCGGCCCGTGGCGAGTGCACGTTATAATTGCGATGAAGCGGGAGTAGCTCAATGGTAGAGTAGCGGCTTCCCAAGCCGTTGGTTGCGGGTTCGATCCCCGTCTCCCGCTCCAGAGATTTGTGGTGGATTCAGTGGGTTAAATGTGAAGAGGCCTCCCGAGTGGGAGGCCTCTTGGTGTTTGTGAATGATGGGTTTAGCGGCTGGCTGTGGTGGGGTTTTTCTGGGTGCTCTTGAGGTGGTCTTCGAGGGCCTGGGCCTGGGGCAGGAAGGTGATTGCTTTGACGATCTGTGGATCCCACTCGGCGCGGACCTTGAGGCCTTCGAGCTGGCCGAACTGTGAGGTGAAGAGGTCGCTCTTGATGCTCTCCCTGACCCAGTCATCTACGCCGGCAATGTCAGCGTCGGTGTAGTCGATGTTGTTGGCCTTGAGGAAGGACTTGAAATCCTGCATGACGGCATCGTCGACGACGAAGTCCTTCGGTACGGTGTGGGTTGCGAGGTAGTGTTTGGCGAAGTTGAAGAAGGCGTAGTGGATCAGGAGGGAGTCCTGGAAGTGGTTGGATTTGATGTTGTCAATCTTTTCATCGGGGGTGATGCCGCCTCCGCCGTAGACGGTGCGGCCTGAGTCGGTGAGCTTGACCTCGAGGTTGGACTTGTCAGCCTTGGCGGCGTCGTCGCGGACGTAATAGTAGTCATAGAGCGAGACGTGGTCGTAGTTGCGCTGGATGAGGCGTCCGGAGGGGGTGTAGTAGTGGTAGGTGGTGAGGGCGAGGCCGGTGTTTTCGCTGATTTGAAAGACGGTCTGGACGAGGCCCTTGCCGAAGGTGGTTTCGCCTACGATGAGGGCGCGGTCGTGGTCCTGAAGGGCGCCGGAGACGATTTCGGCTGCCGATGCGGTGTTGCGATTGACGAGGACGACGATGGGGTACTTGGTGCCCTGTTCGCCGTGGGCGGCGCGATAGACCTGGTCAGGGAAGGCGCGGCCGTGCTGCGAGACGACGATCTGACCCTTCTGGAGGAACTTGTCGGACATGTTTACGGCTTCATTGAGGAGACCGCCGGGGTTGCCGCGCAGGTCGATGACGAGGCCCTTGAGATCACCCTGGGACTCGAACTTGTCGAGGGCGTCGCCGACTTCGCGGCTGGTGGTCTCGATGAAGCCGGTGACGTGGATGTAGCCGATGCCGGGACGGACGAGGAAGGCGAGGTCGACGGATGGCCGTGCGATGTCGTCGCGGACGAGGTCGAAGACGAGGGGTTTGGCTGAGCCTTCGCGCTCCATGGTGACGGCAACGTGGGTGCCTTTGGGTCCTTTGAGGAGGGAGGCGACGGCGGCGGAGTCCATGCCGGCGGTGGATTTGCCGTCGATGGAGACGATGACGTCACCGGGGCGGATGCCGGCTTTGAAGGAAGGCGTGCCCTCGAAGGGGGCGAGAACGACGATCTTGGTGGCGCCGTCCTTGTCCGGCTGAGGCTGGATGCTCATGCCGACGCCGTAGTACTTGCCGTGCTGGTCCTCGCGCATCTGAGCGAAGGCCTTGGGATCGTAGAAGTTGGAGTGGGGGTCCAAGGTGTGGAGCATGCCCGGGATGGCGCCGTCGTAGATGGCCTTGTCGGTCTTGTCGGTGTCCAGCTTTTCAGCGTAGTTCTGCTCGACGATGGAGTAGACGTTGGTGAAGGACCGGAGGCTGTCGCGCAGTGTGGACTCATCCGAGGCGGACTGAGCGGCGACCTTCTGGTTGACGAGCGAACCGAAGATAGCGCAGGTTGCGAGAAAGAGTGTGACGGAGAAAAGTGCGCGGCGGGAACGAGGAGCCATGGGCGGGATGTACCTCTTATCTGTTACGAATCTTGTGATGCTGAAGGCGGCTTCAAAGGTGCGGACGGAGGGGCGGCGTGGGCCCTCTACGGTTCCATTCTACTTTGGACGGAGTATACACCGCCAGGTGAGCCTGACGGCAGTTTAACTGGGTGCGGAGGTGGGATTCGCAGGAAGGTCTTCGGGCGGTTAGAATGGGAGACGGATACCGTCCGGTGGATGCCGGGAGTCCAAGATGGACAGTCCGACGTGGGCGCGAGTTTTTGGTGCTGCGCGGACTTCGAGCTGTTTTTTGTTTGACCTGAAGATACGAGTGACGATGACTTTTAGAATTTCGCAGATTGCAGCGGTGTGCGGGCTTAGCCTGCTGACCTTGCCCGGCGCGATGTCCGCGCAGGCCCCCCGTTACCAAAGTCCCTACGGGAGCCCCACCCCAGCGGCACCGCAGTCGCAGCCTGCTGCATTGCCGGCTCCGGCGGCGGTTACACCGAACGGGGTCGTGGTGGAAGACATCATCGTCAGGGTGAACGATCAGATCATCAGCCGCAGCGACCTGGAGCGTAGCCAGCAGCAGCTCGAGCAGGAGATGCAGCAGAATAACGTTCCGGCGTCGGAGGCTGCGGAGTCGGAGAAGAACCTGCTGCGCGACATGATCGACAAGCAGCTGATGTTGTCGCGGGCGAAGGAGTTGGGGCTGAACGCGGATGCCGAGGTTATCCGGCGGCTGGACGAGATTCGCAAACAGTACAAGCTGGACACGATGGAGGACCTGGAGAAGGCAGCGCGGCAGCAGGGCATCTCGTTTGAGGACTTCAAGGCGAACATTCGTGACGGCATCCTGGAGCAGCAAGTGGTGCGGGACGAGGTGGGACGCCGTCTGCAGATGACGCAGGGGCAGGAACAGACTTATTACGACGCGCACAAGCAGGACTTCGCGCAGCCAGAGCAGATACGGTTGAGCGAGATATTGATCCCGACGGCAGCGGACGCGACGGATGCCGCAGTAGCACAGGCGCAGGCCAAGGCGAATGATGTGGCGGCGCAGATAAAGGCTGGAGCGAAGTTCGATGATCTAGCGAAGAAGGATTCGGGCGGACCTACGGCGGCGCAGGGGGGCGACCTGGGACTGTTCAAGCGGGGAGCGCTGGCGAAGGTGCTTGAGGACCAGACCTTCGGGCTGGCAGCAGGACAATCGACGGCACCGATTCGGACACGGCAGGGATTTGTGATCCTGAAGGTGACGGAGCACCAGGCGGCGGGAGTTCAGCCGCTGAAGGATGTCGAACCGCAGATTCAAGAGGCGATGTACATGGAGCAGTTGCAGCCTGCGCTGCGTGCCTACCTGACGAAGCTGCGCGAGGATGCGTACATCGATATCAAGCCGGGATTTGTAGATACAGGTGCGAGTCCGAAGCAGACCAAGCCGATCATGACTGCCTATACGGCGCCGACGCCGAAGAAGAAGGTGGTGGTGGAGAAGCAGCGGTTCGACCGTGGCGGACGGTTCTCTACGGCTGAACCGAAGGAGACTGCGAGTGCGGCCGCTCCCGCGGCGTTGGGTGCTGCTGGTGCGGCGAGTGCGGCGACAAGTTCTGCGGCGAGTACTACTGCTGTGGCGTCGGCTGCGACTCCGACTACTCCGGCTGCGACTGCGGTTCCTGCTGCGACTGCGAAGACTGTAAGCAGCACGAAGGTGTCGGCGAACGGCAAGCAGAAGAAGATCAAGCGAGAGAAGGTGCGGTTCGGGCAAGCGCCTCGCAACTCGCTGCCGTCGTCTCCGGCAGATACGCTTACGGATAAGGGGCTGGGGCTGAGTGCGGCTGAGGGGCCGGGTGGGATTGCTGCTCCGGGAGCGGCGATGGCTCCGGGGGAGAGTACGACGACGTTTACGGCGAGCTCCGATCCGGATCCGCTGACGCCTAAGGTTACGTCCACGGGGAAGACGCGGTACGCCGCACGAGCGAAGACCGAGGCTGCGACCAAGGCCGCGAATAAGACAGCTAAGGCGCAGGAGAAGGCCATTGCGACGCCGACAGCGGCGACTTCGGAAGAGAAGATAGCGCAGCAGCAGCAGGCTGCTCCGCTGGGACTGAATGGTGATACGGCGAAGAAGAAAAAGAAGGGGAAGACGAAGGACGAGCCTAAGGAGCGGATCCAGGAGAAGCCTAAGGAGCCGGCGAAGCCCGCTCCGGAGCCTACGCCTTACCGGGCTCCTCCGCCGACTACTCCGGGGGGTACGCCTCCGCCTGCGGCTCCTGCGAATAGTACGCCGGCTCCGCCTGCTGCTCCTACTAACTAGTGAAGGATTAGATTGGTGAATTCGCGAGGGCTTTGGCTCTCGCGTTTTTCATTTGGTGCTCGGGGTATTCTGGTTGGGATGAAAGACTTTTTTGTGGTGGATGCGGCGAAGTTCGATAACGCGGTGGTTACTTCGTATTTTGTGTTGTCAGGGTTGCAGGTGCGGGAGAAGAAGCAGGGTGGTGGGCAGTACCTGGCGCTGACGCTTACGGATAAGACTGGGTCGCTTGAGGCGCGGATGTGGGAGGACTTCGCGGAGGCTCTGGAGCACTGCTCGGAGGGCTGCTATGTGAAGGTGCAGGGGCAGGTCTCGAAGTACAACGGGAAATTTCAGATCACGCTGTCGAAGTTGCGTCATGCCGCGGAGAGTGAGGTCGATCCGGCGGATTATCAGCCGATGACTCGGTTCGATGTTGAGGAGATGTGGGCTGAGCTGCGTGGGTATGTGAGCGAGTTTGCTAATGCGGATTTGAAGAGGCTGGTTTTTGCGTTCCTCGATGATCCGGAGATTGGCGCGGCTTATAAGGTGGCTCCGGCGGCTAAGGTTTTGCATCATGCGTGGCTGGGGGGGCTGCTGGAGCATGTGGTGACGCTGGTGCGGGTTTGCAGGGCTACAGCTCCTTTTTATCCGGAGGTTGATCCGGAGCTGCTGGTTACGGGGGCGATTCTGCATGATGTGGGCAAGGTGCGGGAGCTGAGCTGGAAAAACTCGTTCGGGTACACGCTTGAGGGGCAGATGATCGGGCACATCAGCATTGCGCAGGGGATGCTGGTGGAGAAGGTGAAGGAGCTGGAGCCGTTTCCGGCGAAGCTGCGGGTGCTGGTGGAGCATATGATCCTGAGCCACCATGGGAAGTATGAGTTCGGGTCGCCGAAGCTGCCGATGACTCCTGAGGCGGTGCTGCTGAATGTGCTGGATGATCTTGAGGCGAAGATGCAGGCGATGCGGAACGAGTTTGCGCGGTCCGAGGCGAATGGCAGGGGTGCCGGGGAGATGACGGAGTGGGTGCGGAGCCTGGAGCGTCCGGTTTTGGATTCGCAGGCTTATCTGAAGGATGAGTAGGACCTGTCTGTGGCTCGGGTAAAACATCGGTGCTCCTTTCTCCGGTTTCCCGGTTTGTTGGGGGGTACCCCCCCTGGGGGTTACCCTTGTTAAGTGCAATGGTTGCAATATATAGCGAAATTGGTCTCGCTAAATATTTGCAACCATGGGGGTTGCGGGTAAATTCGGCCAAGGAAACGACTTAGCGGCGTTTCTTTGGGTGAGATGGGAAAAGCCCCGGCTTGTGCCGGGGCTTTTTCTGATCTCTGGTTCTATTATACGGGATTGCGAAAACTAAAACGCCAATTATTTTTGGCTGCTAAGTGATTGGTGGGGTTGGAGTTGCTAGTTTTGTGGGGGCTTTGGGGGCTTGACATGCGAATTTGCTGAGTAAAAACGCGAAAGAAAGTTTTAGGGTCACAAGATAACCAAGTCATCCTAGAGTTAGGAGCTGGCATAATTTTTGGCCCGTTATCATATCTATATGAAGAAAAAAGCTTTTGACGCCTTTATTTCCCATGCTTCTGAAGACAAAGAAGCCTTTGTGGAGCCGTTGGCGGTCGAACTTAGGAAACGAGGCCTCAACGTTTGGTTCGACAAATTTGAGTTGAAAGTGGGGAGCAGTCTTAGAGAATCTATCGAAAGGGGATTGGCGACTTCCAACTTTGGAATCGTAGTATTTAGTCCCAATTTCTTCAAAAAGAAATGGCCTCAAGCAGAATTAAACGGTTTGTTCGCGAGAGAAATATCTGGAAATAAGAAGAGAATTCTTCCAGTTCTTCACAACACTTCTATCGGAGAACTACGGAAGCGTTATCCCATTCAAGCGGACAAAATCTCCCTATCTAGTGATATGCCCACAAAAGATTTATGCGACGCATTCATTAGGGTTATTCGTCCTGAATTGCTTAGGTTGGAAATACTCCAAAAGCGAAGCTTTGACGCGTCCTCTACGTTTGTAGAAGCAGCAAAGGCTCAATACCCAGGATATGAGTTCTCCGTCCACACAAATAAACCCCCCGAAGGGGACCTTAGATACGAAAAGCCAGACGGCAAAAATGTTGTAATGCGTATCGTCGACCCATCCGTTATGAAGTGTCCTCCCACAGTCAATGTGACGTTTGTAGGTCAGGGGGCGGTCAAAGCTGAAGAATTCTTACGCACTGGCAAACCGCAGACTTGGACGGCAGGAGAGTTCATTGACCTAAAAGCCAACGTTCCATTTTTCCCAACCACAACGCCGAAAGGATCGATTCTTTCTGTGGGTCCGGTAATGGATTCCAACCCGCGACCCGTCAGAATTGAGATTGGCGAAACACCACAGGTCACTCTTGGGCTTATGACGATGAAGGTTTCAAGGAGAGGCCTAGAAGAAGGTGAACTCGAAATTCAGGCTGACTCCGAACCGCTGTCTCTAGCCATAGCTGCTTCATTCACAGAATCGAAGGAGTTTGGTGTGTCGTTGTCATGGAGGTTTTCGGGTTTTAGTGCTCAGCGGTGTCAACGTGCGATAGATGCAGTCGATCTGATAAGGGGAGGTTCTCTCATTAGGATTATTGATCTAAAGGAAGAGAGACCCACAATAGAGCTGCCGACGATCAAAGACAGAGATGAAGCTGATCCTTTCGGCAAACAATCGCGAAGATTCTATTCGCTGTGCAGCCAGATTGAAAAGTACTTCAACGTACAACTGACGATGAGCATGGAAATAACCGAGGAAGTCGCACAAAATCTCACAATTCTCGATTGCCTTTTGAATGGAAAAGATTTCAAGCAAAATATATCGCTGCAATATCAACTCGTAAAAGGTACGGATGCTCTGTTAAAGCAACAACTCCTCATCTTGCAAGGTGAAGAGTTCAACCTGTCTTCAGAGGTCCAGAATTATGTTGGGTATTTCGAAATTTTTGGATGTAAGATTACAACCCCATCGTGGGGAATCAGTGCCCGGTGGGCATTGGACGCTACTGAAGCCGAAAAACTAGCTTTCCTCGAAGCTGAAGAGGGTTTTATCTTGCCTTGTAATGCAACGCTCAGGGGTCCAATAAAATTAGTTTGGATGAATGAGGGTCAGCAGGCTCTTTTGTCCCGCTAAAGATCGACTCTGACGCTTCGGCTTCGCTCAGGACGGGCTCTTCAAATTGCAGCGGTAAAGTCCGTCACGGATAGTTGAAGCTGTCCGTCGCTTCGGTCGAGATGACGTGTTTTGGTGCTGGTTTGAGGAGAGCGGGTCGTGCTTCGCACGATGCCCACCTTAACGACGATAAAGCCGTCGCGAAGATGGGGCACCCGCATTATCGGTTGAAAGGTTCAGTCGGCGCGGGTGGGGTAGGGTGCATCGGGGTCCTTCAACTCCGCTGCGCTCCGCTCAGGATGACGGGATTTTGGGTGGGTTGGAGGAGAACAAAGACAACGGCAAAAGCAGATCCTCCGCTGCGCGAAGGATGACAACTAAAAGGCAACTGCAAAAGCGAAAAGCAGGTCCTTCGACTCTGGCGGCAAAGCGCCGCCCTCGCTCAGGATGACACTTCTGAGGTAGGTGTAGGAGAGCAGTCGTCCCGTTCGACTGCGCTCAGGCCGATGTCCCACCTTAGCGACGATGAAGCTGTCGCGAAGATGAGGCACCCGGCTTTGTGGTGGGTTTGAATGCCCAGGCTGAAGCCTGGGCCTATCTCAGGGGCAACGGCAAAAGCAACGGCAAGTGCAGAAGCAGATCCTCCGCTGCGCGAAGGATGACAACTAAAAGGCGACGGCAAGAACAACGACAAAAGCAAAAGCGAAACACGGGGGTTCTTCCCCTTCGACTACGCTCAGGGTCAGAATGACAAAGTTTTGGGGTCAGATGTAGGAAGGGGGTCGTCCCGTTCGACTACGCTCAGGGCCGATGTCCCACCTTAGCGACGATAGAGCTGTCGCGAAGATGGGGCACCCGGCATCATCGGTTGAAAGGTTCAATCGGCGTGGGTGGGGTAGGGAGTATCGGGGTCCTTCGACTGCGCTGCGCTCCGCTCAGGATGACGGAATTTTGGGTGGGTTGGAGGAGAACAAAGACAACGGCAAAAGAAGATCCTCCGCTGCGCGAAGGACGACAACTAAATGGCTGCGAGATGGTGGACGAAGTTGTGGCCGACAAAAAGCAGATTCCTCCGCTTCGCTGCGGAATGACAAATAAAGGGGCTGCCTAATGGTGGACGAACGTTGTGGTTGGTCAAAAGCGGATTCCTCCGCTTCGCTACGGAATGACAAATAAGGGGCTGCCTAGTGGTGGACGAACGTTGTGGTTGGTCAAAAGCGGATTCCTCCGCTTCGCTGCGGAATGACAAACAAAAAAGCAGATTCCTCCGCTTCGCTGCGGAATGACAAACAAAAAAGCAGATTCCTCCGCTTCGCTGCGGAATGACAAACAAAGGGCTGCCTGATGGTGGGGAATGGGGCTACCAATCTGCGGCCAGGTCATCCCATGTTGGGTTTTCTTGTTCGATCAGGGTTATCTTCTTTGCTCGGTTCCAGTCTTTCAATTCTTTTTCGCGGTTGATGGCGTTCAGGACGTAGGTGAAGTGCTCGTAGTAGACGAGGCGGCCGATGTTGTATTTGGCGGTGTGGGTTCCGGGTCGTTTTTCTCTGTGCTGCTTCAAGCGGAGGCGGATGTCATTGGTGAAACCTATGTAGAGACTGCGGGAGCGACTGGCGAGGATGTAGACGTAGAAGTGGTATTCGCGCTTCGGCATTTGGGCAGGATAGCGGAGGTTGTGGCTGGGGAGAAGCGGATTCCTCCGCTGCGCTGCGGAATGACAAACAAGGGGCTTCGAGATGGCGGGCGAAGTTGTGGCGGTCTAAGCAGCAGATTCCTCCGCTACGCTGCGGAATGACAAACAATAGGGCGCGGAATGACAGAGGAGAGGAAGACAAACGGCAAAGAGGGCGAATTCTAGGTGATTGCGTCGGCTATGGCTTTGCCTGTGGTGGTGGTGTTGGCGGTGCCGCCGAGGTCTCGGGTGCGTAGGGATTTTTCGGGTAGGGTGGTTTCTATGGCCTGGAGGATGGCGGCGGCGGCTTCGGGTTCGCCGAGGTGGTCGAGCATGATGGCTGCGGACCAGATTTGGCCTATGGGGTTGGCTATGTTTTGGCCGGCGATGTCGGGGGCGGAGCCGTGGACGGGTTCGAAGAGGGAGGGGTAGAGGCGCTCGGGGTTGATGTTGCCGGAGGGGGCGATGCCGATGGTGCCGGCGCAGGCGGGGCCGAGGTCGGAGAGGATGTCGCCGAAGAGGTTGGAGGCTACGATGACGTCGAAGCGGTCGGGGTTGAGGACGAAGTGGGCGGTGAGGATGTCGATGTGGTACTTGTCGAGGCGGATGTCGGGGAAGGACTTGCTGATCTCGTGGACGCGCTCGTCCCAGTAGGGCATGGTGATGGAGATGCCGTTGGATTTGGTGGCGGAGGTGAGGTGCTTTTTGGGGCGCTTCTGGGCGAGGTTGAAGGCGAATTTTAAGATGCGGTCTACGCCTATGCGGGTCATTACGGTTTCCTGGATGACTACTTCGCGGTCGGTGCCGGGAAAGATG
Organism: uncultured Acidobacteriaceae bacterium; assembly: GCA_963744125.1. Classification (GTDB taxonomy): domain Bacteria; phylum Acidobacteriota; class Terriglobia; order Terriglobales; family Acidobacteriaceae; genus Edaphobacter. Next base: position 1,772,646 of record CAVUSG010000001.1, read on the forward strand.
CGGCCGCCGATGGAGGAGTACTCGCCTTCGGTGTTTTCGCGGACGACGATGAAGTCGATGTCGCCGGGTTTGCGGTTGGCGAGGGGGCAGGGGACTCCGGGCATGAGGCGGACGGGGCGGAGGTTGACGTACTGGTCGAACTCGCGGCGGAAGAGGAGGAGGGACCCCCAGAGGGAGATGTGGTCGGGGACCTTTTCGGGGCAGCCTACGGCTCCGAAGAAGATGGCATCGTGGTGGCCGATCTGCTGCTTCCAGTCGTCGGGGAGCATCTTGCCGTGTTGGAGGTAGTAGTCGCAGGAGGCGAAGTCGAACTCGTCTAGCTGGAGGTTGAAGTTGAACTTTTTGGCGGCGGCTTCTAGGACTCGGAGGCCCTCGGGGACTACTTCTTTGCCGATTCCGTCGCCGGGGATTACTGCTATTTTGTGGGTGCGGGGGTTATTTGTAACTGACATGGTTGCTTGGCCTTTTCGGACGTGGAATCCGTCGCCAGATAATTGTAGCGGTGAGGTGATGGACGTGCCTCTGCCATCATCGGAACCCATGTCTCAGAAGCGAGACATGGGGCACCCGGTTTTTGTGGGGGTTTCGTTAGTCTTCGGTTTCGTCGTGGAGGGGTTGTTTGGCGGTGGCGAGGATTTTTTCGGCTATGGGCGGGGGGACTACGTCGTAGTGGTCCATTTCTATGCGGAAGGTGCCTCGGCCTTGGGTGATGGAGGTGAGGGTGGTGTTGTAGCTGAGCATCTCGGCCATGGGGACGTCGGCGCGGACTACGGTTCCGCTGCCGGTGCTCTCCATGCCCTGGACGCGGCCGCGGCGGCTGGTTAGGTCGCCGATGAGGGCTCCGGCGAAGTCGTCGGGGGCTTCGATCTCTACGCGCATTATGGGTTCGAGGAGCGCGGGGCGGGCGGATTCCATGCATTTGCGGAAGGCGAGGCGGGCGGCCATCTTGAAGGACATTTCGCTGGAGTCTACGTCGTGGTAGCTGCCGTCGAAGACGGTGACCTTGATGTCGACGACGGGGTATCCGGCGAGGAAGCCGCGGGCGGCGGATTCGCGGACGCCTTTTTCTACGGCGGGGACGTACTGGCGGGGGATGGCTCCGCCGAAGATGTCGTTGACGAACTCGACGCCGGAGCCGCGGGTGAGGGGTTCGATGCGGAGCTTGCAGTCGCCGAACTGGCCGTGGCCTCCGGTTTGTTTCTTGTGGCGGCCCTGGGCTTCGGAGCGGCCGAGGATGGTCTCGCGGTAGGGGACTTTGGGGGCTTTGAGGATGACGTCGGTGTGGTAGCGGCGTTTGAGCTTGGAGACGATGGCTTCGATGTGGGGCTGGCCGGTGCCGGCGACGAGGAACTCGCTGGTCTGGGGGTCGCGGTAGAAGCGGATCATGGGGTCGTCTTCCATGAGCTTGTGGAGTGCGGGAGCTAGTTTGTCTTCGTCGGCGCGGGAGCGGGGCTCGATGGCGTAGGTCATGGCGGGCTCGGGCATGGGGACGGGGTCGAGGAGGATCTCGTGGGACTTGTCGCCGAGGGTGTCGCCGGTGAGGGTGACGCGGAGTTTGGCTACGGCACCGAGATCTCCGGCGTGGAGGGTGTCGACTTCGACGGGCTTGCGGCCCTGCATGATGGAGAGGTGGGAGATGCTCTCGGACTCGCGGCGGGCGAAGTTCTGGACGGTGGAGTTGGTGCGGATCTTGCCGCTGACTACTTTGAAGAAGGAGATGCGGCCGGTGAAGGGGTCGGTCATGGTTTTGTAGACGTAGAGGGCGAGAGGCTCTTCGTCAAGGCTGTGGCGGGTGACGGTGTCGTCGTGCGGGGCTGCTCCGTTGGTGCTGCCGTTGGTGGCTTTGCCGTTGGAGGATTTGTGGGCGACTACTGGTTCGCGCTCGGAGGGGTTGGGGGCGTAGACGTTGAGGAAGTCGAGGAGGTGGTCGGTGCCGACGTTGCGGAGGCCGCTCGTGTAGAGGACGGGGAAGATGCGGTCTTCGCGGATGGCTTCGTGGAGGGCGGCGATGAGGTGGTCCTCGGGGATTGTACCCTCGCGGAAGAATTCCTCCATGAGTTCGTCCTTGCCCTCGGCTACGAGTTCGACCAGGGCTTCGTGGGCGGCTTTGGCTTCGGCTTCGAGGGCTGCGGGGATGGGGCCGATGGTGCCGCGTCCGTTGCCTCCGGGCTGATAGAGGTAGGCCTGCATGGTGACGAGGTCGACGATGCCGTGGAAGCCTTGCTCGTCGACGATGGGGAGCTGGAGGGGGACGACCTGACGTCCCCAGCGCTGCTGCATCTGGTCGATGAGGGGATGGAAGTCGGTGGCTTTGGCGTGGTCCATCTGATTGATGAGGATGACGCGCGGGAGATTGACCTCGGCGGCGCACTTCCAGACGCGGTCGGTGACGGACTCGAGGCCGGCGGCGGCGTTGACGAGGACGAGCGCGGTCTCGACGGGGAGCATAGCGGCGCGGGTCTCGTGGAGGAACATGTGGAAGCCGGGGGTGTCGACGAGGTTGATCTTGACGCCGTTCCACTCGGCGAAGGCCACGGCGTTGGACATGGTGGTGCGGCGGGCTATGTCCTCTTCGTCGTAGGCGGTGACGGCGGAGCCATCCTCGACGCGGCCGAGTTCGGGAGTCATCTTTGCCGAGTGGAGGAGGGCTGAGATCAGGGTGGTTTTGCCGCTGTGGGCGTGGCCGACGAGAGCTACGTTGCGAATGTCTCTTCCCAGATACTGGTTCATTCGAAGGACCTCGTTTTGTGGTGAATCCCCGGGGAGCAGGATGCTATCACAATCGAGGTTGGGTTTTCGCGTGGGGACGGTAAGCCTAATGGCAGGAAACCCCACGTCAGTCGCGATGAGACTGCGTCTGACATGGGGCACCCGGTTTTGTGTTTGGTTAAGGGACTACTGGCATACTGATGAAGCTGGCGGTGCCGGGGGCGTTGTAGATGCGTTGTTCGGCCTTGATGTAGTCGGCGGCCTTGGCGTCGAAGATGTTAGGGACGAAGGTTTGGGGGTTGCGGTCGTAGAGGGGGAAGAGGCTGGACTGGATCTGGACCATCATGCGGTGTCCGGGCAAAAAGGTGTGGTTGACCTGGGGGAGATCGAACTTGAAGAGTTCGGGCTGGTTGGGTTTGAGGGCTTCGGGTTTGGCGAAGCTGTTGATGTAGCGGCCGCGGAAGATGTCGAGCGAGATGGGGAGCTCGTATCCGCTCATGGGGGCGGTGGTGACGCCGTCCGGATAGACGTCGATGATCTTGACGACCCAGTCGCTGTCGGTGCCGGAGGTTGAGGCGTAGAGGTTGACTACGGGCGTTCCGCTGACGCGTAGGGGTTCGATGAGGACGTCGGAGGTGTAGGTGAGAACGTCGGGGCGTCCGTCGACGAAGCGCTGGTCTTCGACGAGCCATGTGCGCCACTTATCCTGCGTGACCGGGCGCGGAACGTAGGGGACGGGCTTGGCGGGGTCGGAGGTGTAGGCGATGTACTTGGTTTCGGTCGCGGTGGGCGTGGCGAAGGAGAGGCCACCTTTGGCGGTGAGATAGAGGGGCTTGGGCTGGTGGGCGCAGCCGGTGTCGCAGCTTAGCGGCCAGGACTTGAAGCGGTCCCAGTGGTTGCCGCTGGTGTTGTAGATGAGGACGGGTGGGGTGTCGGCCTTGGGTGCGCCGTCCTTGAGGTACTGGTTGAAGAAGGGGATCTGGACTTCGTTGCGGAAGTCGGCGGTGGTGTCGCCGTCCCACTCGAGGGGGCCGAGGGAGCGGCCTTCGCGGTTGACCTGGCTGTGGAACCAGGGTCCCATGACGAGGTAGTTGAGGTCGTTGTTCTTGTCTTTGGGTTCGACGGCGCGGTAGCTGTGGATGGCTCCCCACATGTCTTCCTGGTCCCAGAGTCCCTGGAGCCACATGGTGGGGACGGTGAGGGGGACGGCGGCGACGAGCTTGTCGAGCGCCTGGGTGGACCAGAAGGGGGTGTAGGCGGCGTTGGCTTCAACGGTGCGCCAGAAGGGGAGCTGATCTTCGCCGAGGGAGCGGGCGAAATCACCGGCGGAACCTTTTTCGAGGAAGTTGGTGTAGTCGTCCTTGTGGACGCGGGGGATGCGGGCGCCGGCTCCGCGGGCGGAGGTCTGGGAGAGGAAGTAGTCGAGGTTGGGCTCGCGGAAGGCTCCGTAGTGGAACCAGTCGTCGCCCATCCAGCCGTCGACCATGGGGGACTCAGGTGAGGCGGCCTTGAAGGCGGGGTTGGGATGGAGGAGCGCCATGACGACGGTGTAGCCCTCGTAGGAGGAGCCGATCATGCCGATCTTGCCGTTGGTCTCTTTGAGATTTTTGACGAGCCAGTCCATGGTGTCGTAGGCGTCGGTGGTGTCGTCTGCTCCGCTGGGATTGAAGCTGCTGGCGAGAGGCGAAGGGGTCATGAGGTAGACGCCTTCAGAGCCGTACTTGCCGCGGACGTCCTGATAGATGCGGATGTAGCCGTTCTTGACGAAGATTTCGTCGGAGAGGCCGAGGGAGTCGAGCATGCGGGCTGGTGGTGCGGGCGGCGCGGCGTTGCGTCCGCCACCTGCGGCTGGAGCTCCGAGGAATGCGGGGGCTGCTGGTGCGGGTGCGGGGGCTCCTGCTCCGGCGAGCGAGCGGTTGGCGGAGGCGCGGGCGGCGGCGTTGTAGCAGGTGCGGGTGAGCATGATGGGAGCGTTGATGGCTCCCTTGGGGATGACGATGACGGTGTAGAGCTTGACGCCGTCGCGCATGGGAATCATTTCGACGCGCTTGATGTAGTCGGCCTCGGGCTTGAGGGTGGGTTCGGGGGCTGGAGCGGGGGGCACGGTGAAAGACGGGGGAATGTCGTTGCCGACGGGCTTCTCCTGCGCGATTGCGGGGATAGGGAGGGCGAGACTTAGGCCGATAAAAGCGGCGCGGTGGAACGAGGTCATTCGAGTTTCCTTGGCCCGCGAGAATGCGGGATGATTGGGGATGAGGCCACTATAGCACCGGTTTTGAGGGTCTGCGGGTACGACTGGCAGTAGTAATTCTGTTGATGTGCCGGCCTTCGGTAGAGGCGTCGGTGAGGGCTCGGCGGATGGTGATTGTTACAATCTAAGTTTGGGCAGAGAGAGATAAATGCTTCGTTTTTCTACAGCAGGGGAGAGCCACGGGGAGAGCCTGGTGGCGTTGGTGAGCGGGATGCCGGCGGGTGTGCCGGTGGACCAGGATTTTATTGGGCACGAGCTTTGGCGGCGGCAGCAGGGATATGGACGCGGCGGACGGATGCGGATAGAGCGGGACTCGGCGCATATTTTGAGTGGCGTTCGGCATGGGAAGACGATTGGCTCGCCGATTGCCATGACGCTGGCGAATAAGGACTGGAAGAACTGGGAGGAGATACTGCCGGTGGAGACGGGCGATCCGTCGAAGCATAAGGCGGTGGCGAGTCCGAGGCCGGGACATGCGGATCTGGCGGGGGCGCTGAAGTATGACTTTCCGGATGCAAGGTATGTGCTGGAGCGGGCTAGTGCTCGGGAGAGTGCTGCTCGGGTAGCTGCGGGGGCGTTGGCGAAGCTTCTGCTGCGGGCTCTGGGGGTTGAGGTTGCTAGTCATGTGATTCGGGTGGGGCAGGCTGAGTTGTTGCGGCCAGCTACGTGGGCGGAGATTGCTGCGCTTGCATCCAAAGAGACGGTGCTGCTGAACTGTGTTGATGCCGAGAGCGAGGCCGCTATGAAGGCGGAGGTGGATGCGGTGTTGCGGACGGGAGATACGATCGGCGGAGTGTTCGAGGTGGTGGTGCATGGGCTGCCGCCGGGTGTGGGGACTCATGCGAACTGGGACGAACGGATGGATGGTCTGCTGGCGCAGGCGGTGATGAGTCTGCAGGCGGTGAAGGCGGTTGAGATTGGGCGTGGGGTGACGGCGGCGGAGTCGCTGGGGAGTGCGGTGCATGATGCGATTGGATACGAGGGTGGAGATGGGAAGTTTACGAAGTTTTCGCGGGAGCAGAATAATGCTGGCGGGATTGAGGGTGGGATCTCGAATGGCGAGGATGTTGTGGTGCGGGGGTATTTGAAGCCGATCTCTACGCTGCGTAGGCCGTTGGGGAGTGTGAGCTTTGAGACGAGAGAGCCGGTGAAGGCGGCTTATGAACGGAGCGATGTTTGTGTGGTTCCGGCGGCTGGTGTTGCTGCGGAGGCTATGGTTGCGCTAACTGTGGGTCGGCTGGTGGTGGAGAAGTTTGGTGGGGATTCTTTGAAGGAGTTGCAGCGGAATTTTAGCGGGTATTGTGAGCAGATACGTAAGTACTAGGTTGTTAGTTGCTGGTTGTTGGTTGAAGACGATTGCTTTGGAGTGGTGAATTGACGAAGGCGTTGAAGATACATGAGGTGGTGAAGTGGCCTGAGCCGGTGCTGGCGCAGAAGGGCGCGGTGGTGACGGTGTTTGATGCTGCGCTGAAGAAGCTGGTGGAGGAGATGTTCGACAGTATGTATGCGGCGCAGGGGATTGGACTGGCTGCTCCGCAGATTGCCATCTCGCAGCGGATTACGGTGATCGATGTGAGCTTCAAGAAGAATCCGGAGGAGAAGATTGTGTTGATCAATCCGGAGATTATCGATCGCAAGGGGAAGCAGGTTGAGGAAGAGGGATGCCTGAGCCTGCCGGAGATTCGGGAGAAGGTGCAGCGCGCGGCATGGGTGAAGGTAAGGGCACAGGATGTGAATGGGGAATGGTTTGAGATTGAGGGTGAGGAGTTGCTGGCGCGGGCGATGCAGCATGAGATCGATCATCTGGATGGGATTCTTTTTATTGATCGGTTGAGCCGGTTGAAGCGGGATCTGGTGATTCGGAGGATTAAGAAGTTGATTAAGAATGGTGAGTGGTAGTGAGTTGCCGGTTGTTAGTTGCTGGTTGTTGGTTGGGGGTTAGGAGTTGAATTGAGAGTTGTTTTTTGTGGGACTCCTGAGTTTGCGGTGCCTACGCTGGAGGCGGTGATTGCGGCGGGGCACGAGGTTGCGCTGGTGGTGACGCAACCGGACCGGGCTGCGGGGCGGGGGATGGAGGTGCAGGCTCCACCGGTGAAGCGGGTGGCGGTGGAACTGGGGATTCCGGTGGTGCAGCCGGAGAAGATTAAGAACAATGCTGAGTTCAGGGGGCGGCTAGAGGCGATTGCGCCAGACGCGATTCTGGTAGTGGCTTATGGGCGGATTATTCCGCAGTGGATGCTGGAGCTGCCGCGGTTTGGGAATATCAATCTGCATGGGAGTTTGTTGCCGAAGTATCGGGGGGCGGCGCCGATACAGTGGGCGGTGGCGAATGGTGAGTTGGTGACGGGTGTGACGACGATGCGGATTGATGCGGGGCTGGATACGGGGGATATGCTGCTGGCGCAGGTGGTGCCGATTGGGATGGATGAGACGGCGGTGCATGTATATGAGTGTCTGGCGGTGGAGGGAGCGAAGTTGATGGTGAAGACGCTGCGCGAGTTAGAGGCGGGAACGATCTATGCAGAGAAGCAGGATGATGGGATGGCTTCGCTGGCTCCGATTCTGCGGCGGGAGGATGGCTGGATTGATTTTTCGCGGCCGGCTAAGGAGATCTATGACCGGTGGCGCGGATTTCAGCCTTGGCCCGGGGCTCATACGATGCTGCGAGGGAAGAAGTTGATTGCGCATCGGATGAAGCTGGTGAGTAAGCCGGGAGTTCGTTGTGAGGGTGGCGAGTTGGTGGTGGATGGGGATTGTTTGCGGGTGGGATGTGGAGATGGTTCTGTAGTGGAGTTGGTTGAGGTGCAGATGGAGGGTAAGAAGCGGATGGGGGCGGCGGAGTTTTTGCGGGGGTACCAGGTGCGGAGTGGGGAACGGTTGGGGCTATGAGGAAGCAAGGTACTGGGTACGGGGTACAAGGTACTGGGAAGAGCGTGGCGGGTGGTAAGGCTGGGGGAGTGAAGGGAGTTGTTAAGGGGCGGCCTTCAGCTGCCGGGCCTACTTTGTCGGTGGCTGAGGCGCGGGCTAAGGTTACGTCGGCGCGGCTGGCGGCTTTTGAGATTTTGATGCGGGTGGGGCAGGGTAAGGGGCATAGCGATGAGTTGCTGCACTCGGGGCTGACGGAGGGGTTGTCGTCGGAGGATAGGAATCTGGCTACTGCGCTTGTGATGGGGGTGTTGAGGTGGCAGATTGCGCTGGATGCTCGGGTGCATGGGTTGCTGCAGAGGCCGGAGCAGAGGCTGGCGGAGCCGGTGGCGGTGGCGCTGCGGATGGGGGCGTTTCAGTTGCTGCACATGGATCGGATTCCGGCTCATGCGGCTTTGAGTGAGAGTGTGGAGCTGTGCCGGGCGGCGGGGGAGCCGCATGCTACGGGGATGGTGAATGCGGTGTTGCGGAAGGTGGCGGCTAAACCCATGTCTCAGAAGCGAGACATGGGGCACCCGATTGGTGAGACGGTCGCAGGCTTTGCGGAGCGGCTGGGGCATCCTTTGTGGATGGTTGAGCGGTGGGTGAAGGCTTATGGGCGGGATGCTGCTTTGAGGATTTGTGAGGCTGATCAGAAGGAGCATGGTGGGGGCGAGATGTTTGTGGTGGCTGCGGTGGCGGGTGCTGAGCTTCCTGTGATGGATGATGGTTCGCGGCTGGTGGCGGAGATTGCGGCTGCTGCTGTGCCGCCGGGGCTGGATCATGTTGCACGGGTTTGGGATTGTTGTGCTGCTCCGGGAGGGAAGACTCTGGTGATGGCTGCGCGGATGCCGGAGGCAGAGGTGCTGGCGACGGACGTGAGTGCGAAGCGGCTGGCGCAGATGCAGGCTCGGATGCGGCGGCATGCGTATGCGGAGCGTGTGAAGTGTGCGGTGGCAGATGCTGCCGAGGAGAAGAATGTTCGCGCAGAGTTTGATTTGATTCTTTGTGATGTGCCTTGCAGCGGGACGGGGACGCTGGCAGGGAATCCGGAGATACGGCATGTTCTGAAGGTTGAAGAGCTGCAGCGGCAGGCTGAGCGACAGCGGCGGATTTTGAAGGGGGCGCTGACGCGTTTGAGTGCGGGTGGGCGGCTGGTTTATTCGACGTGTTCGCTGGAACCGGAGGAGTGTGAGCAGGTGGTGGACGCTGTGTTGGCGGAGGGTGGGGTTAGGCGGGTGGCGGTGGATGGTTTTGTTGCGGCTTTGGCTGAGGCTGGAGTTTTGAAGAGTGAGGTGGAGCTGGGGTCGGCGGTGCGGGATGGCGCGCTGCGGACATTGCCGGGGGTGCATGGGTGCGATGGATTTTTTGCGGTAGTGCTGGAGCGAGAGTAGCTGGCTACTGATGGCCTAGGGTGATCTTTACGGGATCGCCGGGGAGGATGTGGTGGCCTGCGGGTGGGGTTTGGGCTACTACCGTTTCGGGGGTGGATGTTGGAGTTGTGGGTGCTGTGTCTGTGGACGCTGCTATTGGTGTACGGGCTTCTTCGATGCTCACGATGTGCAGGTCGGCGGCTTTGGCTCGTGCGAGAGCTTCTCCAAAGTTCAGGCCGATGAGTGATGGCATGGGCGAGCCCGCGGCTGAGTCGTCGGAGGTGGGTGAGGCGGGTGCGACGGGTGCGGTACTTGAGGTGGTGAGGGCGGTGGCGTCTGTGTCGGCGATGAGTTTTGCTTTAGGGGCGGGCTCGGCGAGGGGTTCGCTGATGAGAAGGCTGATGCGGGGGCTGTCGACTCCGGAGGCGGCGCTGGTGGCGGCGGGGGTTTGGGCGAGGACGACGCCGGGAGGGCCGGGGGATGGAATGTGGGCGACGGCTCCGAGCTCGAGGCCGAGGCGGCGGATGGTGATGGTGGCGGGGCGCTCGGTCTGGCCGATGAGGTTGGGGATGGAGACCTGCTGGCCGCCGAGGCTCTCGGTGACGCGGACGATCCACTCGCGGCGGACGGTTGAGCCGGGAGCGGGGGATTGCGCTATGACGTTGCCGGCGGGGACGGCGGCGGAGTAGAAACGGTTCTCAACATTGAGGAGGAGGCCGAGGGATTTGGCTTTTTGCGTGGCGTCGGTGAGCGAGAGGCCGGCAAGGGATGGGACTTCGACCTCGCGGCCGTGGATGGCGACACGCATCGCGATGTAGGCGGAGAGGAGCGCTACGGCGAGCATGGCGATGGCGCCGAATGCGAGGTTGAAGAAGCGGTTGATGCGGGAGATCTTCATTGCTGGTTAAGGATACAGCGAGGGCGGCTTGGATTGATCGAAAGGAATAAGCAAAGGCAAGGGCTAGATCCTTTCATAGCGTAGGGGACGGACGAACGAGTTTGGGGCACCGTGCTGGTCCGAAACTTCCTGACCCCACGATAAACACTCGCTGCGCTTGTGTTGATCATGGGGTACCCCCGGGCGGTTAGCGGCGGTTGTCGGTGGCGGGTTCGGGGTGGATGAGGAGGCGGGAGACTTCGGGGGAGTCGAGTTTGAAAGCGGATTCGAGGGCGGTGATGATGGCGTGGACGCGGGCCATGGGGAGGTCGTCGGGGAGGGTGCAGTGGCAGGAGACCTGGATGCGGTCGCCGGTGTGGTCGCCGACGTCGTTGCTGGAGGGGCCGCCGGTGCGGGTGACGAAGACCTCGTGGATGTCGAGGATCTCGGGGAAGGCCTGGGCTACGCGGCGGAGGCGGACTTCGAGTTGGCGGTCGCGTTCGAGGGAGGCGGGTTGCTCGATGGTGGCGGGTTCGGACTCGATGTGGGTGAGGATCGAGGAGATCTCGGGGACCTCGCGGCGCATCTCGGACTCGAGCTTCGTGACTAAGGCGTGGGCTGCCTTTAGGGGCATGGTCTCGTCGACTTCCAGGTGTTGTTCGACGTGTAGGGAGTGGTTGAACTGCTGGACGCTGACGTCGTGGATGGAGAGGTTGGAGCGGGCTGCGACGGCGCGGATGCGGTCGTGGACGCTCTCGGCGATGGAGGCGGTGGGGACGGAGTGGACGACTACGTCGGCTCCGGGGAGGTGGCGCTGGACGGCTTCGGTGGCGGCGAAGGTGATCTGCTCGGCGCGCTGGAAGGTGAGGTTGCGCGGCATGGAGAGGGTGACGTCGGCGAAGTAGTTGGAGCCTGAGCGGCGGGTGCGGAGGCGAGTCGTGCCGAGAACTCCGTCGATCGAATTGAGGTCGCGGATGATGGCCTGGCGGGCCTGGGCGGCGGCGGGGGTGGCGTCGGTGAGGGCTTCGATGGTGCGGCGGGCCAGGGTGTAGGTGACGCGGAGGATGATGATGGCTACGAGGATGGCGGCGATGGGGTCGGCCAGCTCGAGGGCGGGGATGTGCCAGCGCTGTCCGGCGTAGGTGGCGGCGAGGCCGATGAGAACGGCGAAGGAGGACCAGATGTCGGTGCCGAAGTGGATGGCGTCGGCTTCGAGGGCTTCGCTGGGGTGGTTGCGGACGACTCGGCGGAGGTTGCGGGAGCGGGTGGAATCGACGGCGATGGAGAGGAGGAGGACTACGAAGGGCCAGATGGAGAAGTCGAGTGTCAGGTGCTGGCGGTGGACGATGCGCTGGATGGCTTCGGTGATGATCCAGAGGGCGGAGCCGAGCATGATGACGGTCTCGACGAAGGCGGAGAGGGATTCGATCTTGCCGTGGCCGTAGTTGTGGCTCTCGTCGGCGGGGCGGTCGGAGACGCGGACGGAGAAGAGGGTGATGGCGGAGGCGATGAGGTCGACGCCGGAGTGGGCGGCTTCGGAGAGCATGCCTAGGGAGCCGGTGAGGATTCCGGTGAGGAGCTTTAGCAGGGTGATGGCGAGGGCGGCGAGGACGGAGGAGAGCGCGGCGGATTGCTTCTCAGAGTGTGCGATGGCTGCGGGCTCGTGTGTCGCCAGGAGAGGCATGGTGTTGATGGTACTAGGTGAAAGCGGTTGGTAGTTGGTGGTTGGTAGTTGTTAGTGAAGGGCTAGGGCGAAGGTACCCCCTCCCCTATCAAATTGTGCAAAGTATTCGAAGTAGGTGGTTTAAGCCCGGACCTCTGGTTGTATAGGTCCAAAAAGTCTTATAAAATGGGGTCCGTGGCTGCAAAGTATTCATAAGGCTGTGCTTATGAGAATCGACTTCGGCTGAATTGTCAAAGACTGCGGTGATGCCGGTCCGCCTGGGCGGTGGTTTTTGCTTAACTCCATATACGTAATGAATCAATGAATCGTTCCCACACTTGAAGGGGATGGCAGGTAGAGACTAACCCCACGATAGGCGCGATGAGGCCGCGCCGATCATGGGGCACCCACAGGGTTAGGGTTTGGTGGCGCGGTAGAGGCCGGCGGTGCCTAGGGCGTAGCTGGTCCATGTGGGGTTGGAGAAGCCGGCGTTGCGGAGGAGCTGGATCATGCGGGGTGGGCGGGGGAAGCGTTCGACGGAGGCTGGGAGGTAGTTGTAGGCGGCGGGTTGTTTGGAGATTAGGGCTCCGACTTTGGGGAGGATGCCTTTGAAGTAGAGGTTGTAGGCGGCTCCGATGATGCCTTCGGGCTGGTTGCACTCGAGGATGCCGAGCTGGCCTCCGGGGCGGAGGATGCGGTGGATTTCGGCGAGGCCTTCTTCGTAGTTGGCGAGGTTGCGGAAGCCGAAGGCGGAGGTGACGAGGTCGATGGACGCGGAGGCGATGGGGAGATGGAGGGCGTCGGCTTCTATGGGGAGGATGTTTCGGTTGGCGAATTTTTTCGCGCCGAGGGTGAGCATTTGGTGGGAGAAGTCGACGGCTAGGAGAGGTTGTTGGTTGTTGGTTGCTGGTTGTTGGTTGGGGGAGTCGGTGGCCGGGGTAGTGACTGACCCCACGATAGGCGCGGTGGGACCGCGCCGATCATGGGGCACCCTCCGGGGTCGATCATGGGGTGCCGATTCGGGGCGGTGTTTGTAGAGGGCTAGGGTCATGTCGCCGGTGCCGCAGCATAGGTCGAGGGCGGTGGCTTCGGGTTGCTGGAGGATGGGGCGGAAGGTGCGGGCGGCGCGGGACCACATCCAGCGATCGAGGCCTACGGAGAGGATGTGGTTGGCGCGGTCGTAGGTGGGGGCGATGTTGTCGAACATCTGCCGGACATTTTGCGCGGCGGATTGTTCGGTGGTGGCGCCGAGTGGGCGGGCTCCGGTGGTTTGTTCGTGTTCGGGTTTGGTGTTGATCGGCACTTGTTCTATGTTACTGGGTCACACGTATCGCTTCGATATGAGCTTCCAACTCGGGGGCTGACATGAGTCCAATGGAGTCGACGAAAAAAGTTTTAGGTCGGTACATGATTACCCATTCGCCCGAGCGTTCGGTGGCGCTCCCGAAGGGGTCTAAGGGAGTCTGTGCGGCAATCACTGTTCGCCGCCAGCTTCCTCTGCCTTCACCGATTCGGCAGTCGAATGCAACGACGCGGATTCCATCTCGCTCACCATCGATGACGTTCCATGTCTTGGACGCATGTGCGATAGGCGTTCCAGCTAGTGACAGGGAACGCGGAAGCGCAGTGTCGAGATAGTGAAATTTGTTCCGCGACGCGATCATTTTGATATCTGTTGTGCGCTTGCGGTCACGTAGCCAGAGAGCGAGGAGAAAAATCCCCGCTGCGATGGCCAGTAGATAGCCGAAGACGCTCACTGTAGTGACTCTTGATGCCGACACGTCCCAGCTAATCTCTGCTGGACGTTTTGTGCGGCGGATTGTTCGGTGGTTCGTTCGTGTTCGGGTTTGGTGATAGGGGTCATGACTGTCTCAGGTGATGAAGAAAAGACATACCCCAGGGACTAAAGCCCCGCATCTTTGGCGGGATATGAGACCCAAGGCTAAAGCCTTGGGGTACCTAGAAGCAAAGGCTGGTGTAAGAAGACTGGTCATCAAGAATGGAAGCTTCATGAGTTGCCGTGCATGAGGGGGAGAATGGATTCCGCGGCGGCTGTTAGTTCGGTGTCGGTGATGTCGTAGATGATTTTTGTGGCGCCTATGGCGGTGGGGAGGACGTAGGCTCTTTTGCCGCTGCGATTTTTTTTGTCGGCGTAGGTTAGGGCTACCAGTTTGGCGGCGGTGGCTTTGAATTTTGGGAGTGGGCCGTAGCGGAGGATGAGGGCGGTGATGCGGGCGGCTTCTTTTTCGGTGATGGTGCCGCGGCTGCGGGCTACGTGGAGGGCGGCGATGCTGCCCCAGGCGATGGCTTCGCCGTGGAGGAGTTGTTTGTAGTTGGTGGCGGCTTCGATGGCGTGGCCGAGGGTGTGGCCGAAGTTGAGGATCATGCGGAGGCCGGACTCTTTTTCATCCTGGGCGACTACCTCGGCTTTGACGCGGACGGAGGCGGCGACTACGTGGGTGAGGGCGTATTCGCTGGGCTTTTTGGCGAGGATGGCGGGGGCGTTTTTTTCGAGGTAGGTGAAGAGTTTGGCGTCGTAGATGATGCCGGCTTTGATGGACTCCTGCAGGCCGGCGCGGAGTTGTGCGGGCGGGAGGGTGCGGAGGAGGTCGGTGTCGGCGAGGACGGCCTGGGGGTGGTTGAAGCTGCCGATTAGATTTTTTCCGGCGAGGAGGTTGACTCCGGTTTTGCCGCCGACGGAGGAGTCGACTTGTGCGAGGAAGGTGGAGGGGACTTGCACGTAGCGGATGCCGCGCATGTAGATGGCGGCGAGGAAGCCGGTGATGTCGCCGATGACTCCGCCGCCGAAGGCTATGAGGAGTGCGTCGCGGTCGGCTCCGGCGAGGGCTAGTTTTTGGGCGAGGGATTCTACGGCGGACATGCGCTTGTGGGATTCGCCGGATGGGTGGAAGAGGACTGTGGGCGGGGTTTTGAAGGAGGCGAGGAAGGGTTTGGACCAGAGGGTCCAGATCTCGGGTGAGGTGATGACGAAGGGGCGGTAGGGTTTGGTGGGGTTGAGTCGGGTGAGGCGTTGCGAGAGGGTGCGTAGGAGGCCGGAGCCTATGGTGACGTCGTAGGTGGCGGAGGGCGTCTTGATGGGGATGGATGGCACGAGGTTTATGTTATCGCGTGATGTTGCGATGGCGGGATTTTGGTGGGAGCACTAAAGTGAGTAACCCCACGATAACCCTTCCCCTTCGACTTCGCTCAGGGTCAGGGTGATCATGGGGCACCCTCCGGTGTGGTCGTCCCTCCGGTAGCATGGATGTATGGATCGGGTTGATTTTCTGGTGGTGGGTGGTGGGATTGCTGGTTTGAGTGCGGCGATTCGTCTGGCAAATGTGGGAACGCGTGCTGGTGGTTACGAAGGAAGAGCTGGCGGAGTCGAATACGGCTTATGCGCAGGGCGGGATCGCGGTGGCGATGGGTGGGGTGGAGGATGTTCGGCTGCATCTTGAAGACACGGTGAATGCTGGGGATGGGTTGGTGAATCGCGAGGCGGCGAGGGTGTTGGTGGAGCAGGGGCCGGCTCGGGTGGAGGAGCTGTTGGCCTGGGGGACGGGGTTTGATCGGGAGGGTGGGGAGTTGATGCGGACGCGCGAGGGAGCGCATAGTCTGTCGCGGATTCTGCATGCGAATGGGGATGCTACGGGGCGGGAGATTGCGGTGTCGCTGTTGCGGCATGTGCGGGGGATCGACGCGATTGAGTTGATGGAGTGGGCTACTACGGTGGATCTGCTGGTGCAGGATGGACGGGTGGTGGGGGTTTCGCTGCTGGATGGCGAGGGTGGGCTGCGGACGGTGATGGCGCGGGCGGTGTTGCTGGCGAGTGGTGGGGCGGGGCAGGTTTATAGCGATACGACGAATCCGGCGGTGGCTACTGGGGATGGGATCGCGATGGCATATCGGGCGGGGGCCGAGGTGAGCGATATGGAGTTTTATCAGTTTCATCCTACGGCGTTTTCGATGGCGGGGGCTCCGCGGTTTTTGTTGAGCGAGGCGCTGCGGGGTGAGGGGGCCTGGCTGGTGAATTCGCAGGGGGAGCGGTTTATGGAGCGGTATCATCCGCTGCTGGAGCTTGCTCCGCGGGATGTGGTGGCGAGGGCGATTGCGCGGGAGGGGTTGGCGGGTGAGGTTTATCTAGACATGCGCCGGGGGCGCAAGGTACCAGGTACTGGGTACGAGGTTCAAGGTGAAGGGCTCGATCTTGTGGCGCGGTTTCCGGGGATTTCGAAGTTTTTGGCGGGGTATGGGTTAGAGCTGGGGAGGGATCTGATTCCGGTTCGGCCGGCTGCGCATTACATGATGGGTGGGGTTAGGACGGATGTGCATGGGCGGACTTCGCTGCCGGGTTTGTTTGCGGCGGGTGAGGTGGCTTGTACGGGAGTGCATGGGGCGAATCGGCTGGCTAGTAATTCTTTGCTGGAGGGGCTGGTGTTTGGGGCGCTGGCTGCCGAGGCTATGGAAGGACAGTTGGTAGTTGGTAGTGGTGAGTTGGTAGTAGGTGCTGTGGTGCCGCAAGAGGCTGCTGTGACGGGGGAGGCGGCTACGGAGCAGTGGATTGCGGAGTTGCGGGATTTGATGTGGAGGGATGCTGGGTTGTTGCGGGATAGGGCGGGGTTGGAGCGGGCTTGGCTGGGGTTGGAGGCGTTGGTGGTGACTATGCCGACGGGGCTCTTTCGTCGTGGGGTGGAGGCGCGGAATCTGCACGTCGTGGCGGGGTTGATTGTGGCTGCGGCGTTGGGGAGGGAAGAGAGTCGCGGTGCTCACTATCGGAATGATTTCACCGAGCGGAACGCTGTGGGGCGGCACTCGGTGATGGTGCGGGGTGAGCTTCGGTTTGAGGCTTAGTTAGAAGAGAGTTAGAAGGACTGGGAGGATGATGCCGGCGGCGAGGCAGGCGGTGACGAGGCGCTTGTTGCGGATGTATTTGTAGGACATGTAGAGGCCTGTGATGGTTGAGGTGAGCAGGCTGACGGAGACGAAGAGGAAGAAGATCTTCATGGGGATGAGGTTCTTCGTTTTGGCGGGTGGGGCTTCGGCGGCCTTTGGGGTGGATGGAGTAGGGGCGGCGGATTTGTCGGCATGGTGCTTATCCTCTGCGGAATTGTCGCCTTCGGGCTTTGCCTGAGCGGGGGGCTGAGGTTTCTTGGCGGGGATGACGAGGGTCTGTTTTTTGTGGAGCTGGCTTAGCTCGGCGATGATTTTGGGGGGCTTGTAGTCGCTGCCGCGGGTGGTCTCGTGGAGGCTGAAGGTCTGGAGGGCGCCGGTGATGCTGAAGAAGATAAGTGCCGGGGCGGTGAAGATGCCGAGGTAGAGGTGGAGCAGACGAGAGTTCTTCAAAATTCGTGACATCTCTCATTTTTACTGGAAAATTGGATATACGACAAATTGAGTCCGATATTAGGCGTCGAGTGTGATTTCCCTGGTGGTTAGGGGCGGCTGAGATCAGCGAAGCTGCTGGCGGGGTTGGGGTATTGCGAGTGATATGGCGATGGTGATGAGCAGGAGGGTGAGGATGACGGCGAGAGAGATGAGGGGGCCGATCTCGACGTGGGAGGAGGCTAGCATTTTGAAGGCCGCGAAGGCGAGGACGGTGGCGAGGCCGTAGTGGAGGAAGCGAAGTTTGACCAGCAGGTGGGCGAGGAGGAAGTAGAGGGAGCGGAGGCCCATGACGGCCATGATGTTGGAGGTGTAGGCGAGGAAGGGGTGGCGGGTGATGGAGAGGACGGCGGGGATGGAGTCGAGGGCGAAGACTACGTCGGTGATCTCGATGGCGACGAGGCAGATGAAGAGCATGGTGACCATGCGTTGGCCGTCTTCGATGGTGAAGAAGCGGTCCTGGCGCATGCTGACGGGGTGCCATCTGGTTAGCCATCGGAGCCAACTGGGGCAGGCAGTGGAGGGGTCGGCCTGGGTGGTCTCCTTCTGGATGAGGAGGCGGAAGGCGGCGATGAGCAGGATGATGGCGAATGCGTAGTTGACCCACTGGAAGCGGGCGAGGAGGCCGATGCCTCCGGCGATGAAGGCTCCGCGCATGAGGATGGCTCCGGCTACTCCCCAGAAGAGAACGCGGGGCTGGCGGGAGGGAAGGATCTGGAAGAGGCGGAAGAGGATGAGGAAGACGAAGAGGTTGTCGATGGAGAGGGATTCTTCGAGGGCGTAGCCGGCGAGGTACTGGATGGTGGCGGTCGAGCCGAGGGTGTGGTGGATGTAGAAGGCGAAGACGAGAGCGGCGGCTATCCAAAGGACGCTGGCTACGATGGAGGTGAGTTGGGTTTTGACCTCCGCGGAGGCTTCGATTGAGGCTGGGGTGAGCTTGCCGCGCGGAGGGGTGGTGTGGCGGCGGGCGAAGAGGAGTTCGATCGCGAGGAGAGCAAAGATGTAGACGTGAAAGCCGATCCAGTGGCTGAGGGGTGTGGCGCTCTCCATGTTTCGATGCTATCGCGGTTGGGCGGTTGATGGTGGCTGGGTTGATGGCATGTTTTCGGGTCTGGGAGTAGGATTGGGCCGTTCGCTGGGATATTAATCTCGACTTCAATCTGGAGGGTCTATGAGGACAACAATTCGATTGGTGTTAGTGGCGGCAGGGCTGATGGTTTCCCATGGTTTGATGGCGCAGGCCCCGGCGGGCGCTCCTGCCGGTGCTACCGGCATCTGCAAGGACGGAACGTATTGGACGGGCGCGAGCAAGAGCGGCGCCTGCTCCGGACATAAGGGCGTTCAGACGTGGTATGCGGCGGCTCCGGCAGCGGCGCCTGCGGCTACTCCTATGGCGAAGGCTCCGGCTGCCGCGCCGGCACCTACTCCTGCGGCTGCTCCGGTAGCAGCGAAGGCTGCACCTACCCCAGCTGCGAAGCCTGCGGCCTCGACCGGAGCGGCTGCTCCGGGTGGCGGTCCGGGGATGGTCTGGGTGAATACGGACTCGAAGGTGTATCACTGCCCGGGAACGCAGTATTACGGCAAGACGAAACAGGGCAAGTACATGTCTGAGGCGGATGCGAAGGCGTCGGGCGCTCACGCGGATCACAACAAGCCCTGCACGAACTAGGAATCAGGACCGATTAAAGTGCTTGTGATGATGTAAGGTCAGCAGATGTGAAGCCCGCTTGGAACGGGCAGACCATCCAATGGAGATGACCAGGAATCGCCGTTGTCCTGCGACAGGTAAAGGCGTCCTGAGCGGTCGATCACGATCGCCATTGAATTTCGTGTCGCGATGCAGTTGGTATCGACGTTGCCGTCGATACTCTTCTGCTTGTCTCCGCTCAGAGGTTGTAGCGGGTCGTTGCTGTCGATCGGGCGTCGATACACTGCGCCTTGCGCTGTAAAGGGGTCGGCGGCCGCTGACACGAGGATGTCGTTTCTTCCAAAAGCCACGGCATAGCAATGGTGACCTTGAAGTCCTCGCTGTTCGATCGTCCATGTCGCTCCGGCATCGCGACTGATGCAAAGACCCGCTCCCGCCGCTGCTATTACGATGTCGGGCCGGGTTGGATGTGCACAGACCTGATGAACATCGCGATCGATTTCGATCGTGGGCTGCCAAGTTAAGCCGGAGTCTGTTGACCGCGGGACTCCGCCAACGTGGACGTTGGCCAGAAGCACGGCACCATCGCAGGTCGCGGCCATGGAGCGAATTCCAAGTGGTGGCCCCATCAGCTTGCCGTCGACGATCGCGGCTCCTGCGTACCACGTGTTGCGGCCCGATACAGTGTCAAAACCAGCCAGAGATTGCTGCGAACCGTCAGGGTCAATCCGCAGGACACGTGCGTCGTCGGTTCCAACAAAGACAACGTCTCCGACTGGCACACAGCATGAAAGTTTGAGTGCGCTTTTTGCTACCTCAGTCCATTCGCCATCCGAGGATCGTCGACAGAGAGAATGACCGTTAACAATTGCGAGCACCCCGCCACATCCATCGGCCACCAGGCTGCGAACCGATTGATCGGCTAGTTCTTGATGGACCATACTCCCAGCGATTCTGAAAAGCCCGTTGCTCCACGTTGAGACCAGAATCGAGGGGGTTGGCATCAAGGCAGATCCTGTCGGCTCGATTCTTTAGTGGAGATTGATGAGGCGGATGATCTCGATGAGGAGGTCGCCGGTGGTCTGTAGGGATCTGGGACTTATCTTGTCGAGGGTGTCCTGCGCGGTGTGGTGGTAGCCGTCGGGGAGTTCCTGGGTGTGGGGACCGTAGTCGTAGTCGATGAGGTCGAGTACGGGGACTCCGCGCTGCTTGAAGGGGAGATGGTCATCTTCGATGGCGAGGGGTGGGTCTTTGGAGATGGCGGCGAGGTGGTTGGTATTCTTCGCGGCGGTCATCAGGATGTCTTCGAGCCAGGGCGTGGAGTTTTGTTCGCGGTCGATGTCGAGGGACTTGTCGCCGATCATGTCGAGGACAATGAAGGACTTGATTTTGGCGATGGTGCCGTCCTGGGACCATTTGGCGGCGAGGTGGCGGGTGCCGTAGAGGGAGTCGGAGGTGCTCCAGGACTTGATGGCCTCTTCGCCGTCGTCGAAGACGAGCCAGATGCTGTAGCCCTGGGGCGGGTGGGCGCGGAGATAGTTGCCCATCTCGATGAGCATGGCGCTGGTGCAGGCTCCGTCGTTGGCTCCGACGAAGTCGATGTCCTTGAGGGGGTAGTTGGTCTCGTAGTGGGAGGCGAGGACGATGACCCCGTCTTCTTTTTGGCTCGCGGCTTGCCGGGGTAGCGCACGATATAGTTGCGCATGGGGACGGCGCCGATGGGGGTGTTGGTGGCGGTGAAGCTGTCGGTCTCGAAGTTGCCCTTGGCGATTTCGGGGGCGAAGTGGGATTTGATGAACTCTTCGGCGGCGGTGTGGCCGGGAGAGCCGCTCCAGCGTTTGGGGGCAGCGGCGAGGAGTTGCTCGGTGAGGGTGTAGGCGGCCTGGCCGTTGAAGCGTGGGGTGGTGGATTTTGGCGGCTGTGCGAGGGCGTTTGCAGTGGCAAGGACAAGAACAAGCAACGACAAAAGCAGGTCCTTCGACTTGCGCTGCGCGCTGCGCTCAGGATGACACGTCACTCTTGAGTGGGAAGGGTTCATGCGGGTTTGGCCTCGCGGTCTTTGCGACGTTTTGGGTGGACGAAGTAGGCCACGCCCACGCCCAGGAAGTAGAGGGCGAGCATTGGCGAGGCGAAGAGGCACATGCTAACGGGATCGGGTAGCGGACAGATGATCGCGGAGATGAGGAAGATGACGAGGACGGCGTAGCGGAAGTGTTTGAGCAGGAACTTGGCGTCGACGATGCCGAAGAGCGCGAGGAAGAAGATGAGGATGGGGAGTTCGAAGCAGATGCCGAGGCCGAGGATGACGGCGAGGAAGAAGCCGGTGTAGTCCTCGATGGTGAGGATGGGGTGGAAGCGCTTGCCGAAGCCGTTGATGAGGACGTCGAGCGCGCCGGGGAGCACCCAGTGGTAGCCGAAGAAGGCTCCGGCGACGAAGAGGCCGACGGTCGCGGCCATGAAGGGGACGACGTACTTCTTCTCGTTGGCGTACATGCCGGGCGAGATGAAGAGCCAGATCTGATAGAGGATGAACGGGCTGGCGATGATGGCGCCGCCGAGGAAGGCGGTCTTGAGATAGAGATTGAGGCCGTCGGTGGGGTGGGTGAAGTTGAGCGGGATGTGCAGGTCGTCGAGGGGCTTCTGAATGATGCCGTAGAGGCGCTCGTGGAAGGCGTAGGCGACGGCGAAGCCGATGAGGAGGTAGACGACGGAGTGGATGAGGCGCTTGCGAAGCTCGCCGAGATGCTCCATGAGGGACATGCCGGGGAGTTCGGCGCGGTCTACTACTGCGGTGCGGAGCCCTTCTAGGGGATCGAGATCAGCCATGAAGGGGCGCCTCGGAGGTGTGCTGCTTTCGGAGGATTCGGATTCGTTATGGGTGTGGCGGTCGGGGAGGCTGGAGTGGTAGAAGTCGTTGGCTGCTTCTACGGTGTGGGTTTCGGGGCTGGGGTCGTGAGGGATCTGGTCGAGCATGGGGGCGAGCGTGGCGTTGTCTTCCGGGGGTGGAGATGGGGGCGGTTGATTGCGGCGGCGTATGGGGTTGGGAGGCCGGTGGATGGCGGCTTGATGGAGAGCTCGCCCTCGGTGGCGATGGCGATGGGCTCGGATTCGGCGGAGTCGGGCGATGGGATGTGAGGGTGTTCGGGTTCGGGGATGACTTCGCCGATGGGCGGTGCGGCGGCTTCCATGGCGGCGATTTTTTTCTGCTGCTCGGCCTGGTCGGCGAGGCGGAGCTCTTCGTCCATCTGCATGCGGAACTCGTTGGAGGCACGGCGGAATTCTGCCATGAGCTTGCCGAGCTGGCGGGCGAGCTCCGGCAGCTTCTTCGGGCCGAAGAGGATGAGGGCGAGGATGAAGATAAACGAGCTATCCCGAAGCTGGGCATATGTGAAACCTATGATACGGGTTACGTTGATGGGGAACAAATGGATGCAATTCCGGCGGTGGGGGTAAAATTGTAAGTGCAGGTGGGCGTTTCGACGCTGCCGGGAGATGTGTTTCGGTGCATCTTTTCGGGGCGGCGGTCGTCCAATGAATGCCGGGAGCGAGGGCTTCCGGCGGTTAGTTCAGGCTGCAACATCCCCGCGGGTTGGGTGACGGTCGAAGGGCCGGCATGACGAATCCGCTGCAGCCTATGCAGTGAACATGCTTTCAACATCCCCGTTTCGAGAGGCGAATGAGGTGCTTAACCGCGCCTGCGAACTTTCGAGACTGAAGGCGGAGTGATTTGAATCTATTGACTGAAGAAGCCGCGGTAATGACTGCGGATATTGATGCGCCGGAGAGTTGCTCGCTCGACGATTACCTTTCACAGCCAGACCATACGATGGACGCGCGCATCGCTGCGGCTCGTGAGCGCCTGGGCACGGATGTTGTGCTGCTGGGGCATCACTATCAGCGCGATGAGGTGATCCGGTTTGCGGATTTTACCGGCGACAGCTACAAGCTGAGCAAGGTGGCCGCGGAGACGAACGCGAAGTACATGGTGTTCTGCGGCGTGCACTTTATGGCGGAGACGGCGGATGTGCTGGGGCAGCCGTGGCAGCAGGTGATTCTGCCGGATCTGAATGCAGGGTGCTCGATGGCCGATATGGCTGAGATCGGGCAGGTGGAGGATTGCTGGGACTCGCTGGCGCGGCAGGGTCTCGGTGATGTGATTCCGGTTACGTATATGAACTCGGCTGCGGCGATTAAGGGTTTTTGCGGGAAGCGGGGTGGGTTGGTTTGTACCTCTTCGAATGCGCGGGGGGCTTTTGAGTGGGCGTTTGCGCGGGGCGAGAAGATTTTGTTTCTGCCGGACCAGCATCTGGGACGGAATACGGCGTTTGCGATGGGGATCGATCGGAGCGAGATGGTGGTGTGGGATCCGTACCAGATCAATGGCGGGGTTTCGCCGGATCGGCTGAGGGCGGCGAAGGTGATTCTTTGGAAGGGGCATTGCAGCGTGCATCAGCGGTTTCTGCCGGAGCACGTGGACCGCGTGCGGCGGGAGGAGCCGGGGATGCAGGTGATTGTGCATCCGGAGTGCCGCTGGGAGGTGTGTCAGAAGGCGGATACGATCGGGTCGACGGAGAGGATTATCGAGGCGATTGAGAGGGCTCCTGCGGGCACGAGCTTTGCGGTGGGGACGGAGATTCACCTGGTGAACCGTATGGCGAAGCGATTTGCTCCGCTGGGGAAGCGGGTGATTACGCTGGACGATGCGGGATGTCTGTGCACTACGATGTACCGGATCGCTCCGCAGCATCTGGCGTGGGCGCTGGAAAATCTTGTGGAAGGACGCGTTGTGAATCGCATCAAGGTGGAGGATGATGTGAAGCAGTGGGCGCGAGTGGCTCTGGAGCGAATGCTGGAGGTGCATGGGTGAGCAAGACGTTTACGCTGGGTGAGGCGCAGACCCTGCTGCCGGTGCTGGAGGCGTTGTTGCAGCGGGCGCGGACGTCTGCGCTGCGGGGGGCGGAGCTGGAGTTGGAGATGCAGCAGCTGAGCCACAGGATATTTCTTTCGGGTGGGATGCATGTGGACGTAACTGCGGCGGCGCGGCGGCGGGCGGAGCGGGAGAAGGCTGGGCAGGAGGCGCGCGACACGATCACCGAGATTGAGGAGATTGGCGCGCAGGTGCATGATCTGGAGTCCGGGATGCTGGACTTTCCTTGCCAGGTGGAGGGGCGGGCGGTGCTGTTGTGCTGGAAGCTGGGCGAGGAGGGGATCTCGTACTGGCACGATCTGGAGGACACTCCTGAGCAGCGGAAGGAGCTGGATGCGCGGTTTGGCAAGGGTGAGCGCGAACGGCTGAACTGATGGGCGAGTTGCACTGCCTGTGGATAACTATTTTTATCTCCCAGTAATAGTTATTGTTTATTCCGGAGTAGACTTTTGGAGTGGAGACTGCCGCTTCAAAGCCGTTTCGCGAGCTATGCGCTGAGCATGGGATAGCGGTGACGCATCAGCGACAGGTGCTGTACGAGGTGATGCAGGGGATGCCCGGACACCCGAGTCCCGAAGAGATTTATGCGCGGGTGAAGCGCAAGGTGCCTTCGATCTCGCTGGCTACGGTTTATAAGAACATTCATTTGTTTGTGGAGAGCGGCGTGTTGCGCGAGGTGAGCCTGCATCATGGCTCGCAGCGCGTAGAGATGAATGTCGAGGAGCACCACCACCTGGTGTGCTCGAAGTGCAAGTCAATTGCAGACATCGATGAGAAGGCCCTGGGGACACTGCCGAAGCGGAAGAAGCTTGCGGGAGGGTTTCTGGTGGAGCGATATGCGGTGGATGTGATTGGGCTTTGCGCGAAGTGTCAGTAAGGCTTAGTGTATAACTGCAACAAAAATTTTCGAGGTGAACGATGTCAAACGAAGAAGCAAAATGCCCGGTCGCGCATGGAACAGCGCATGGCGCAGTCACGACCTCACACGGTGCAAGCCGAAAGAATCCTGATTGGTGGCCCGATCAACTGAATCTGAAGATCCTGAACCAGCACTCCCCGCTGAACAATCCCATGGGCGAGGAGTTTAACTACGCTGAGGAGTTCAAGAGCCTCGACCTGGATGCGGTGATCAAGGACCTGCATGCGTTGATGACGACCTCGCAGGACTTGGTGGCCGGCGGACTACGGCCACTATGGGCCGTTGTTCATTCGGATGGCGTGGCACAGCGCCGGCACCTACCGTATCGCCGATGGGCGCGGTGGCGCGGGCGCAGGCATGCAGCGGTTTGCTCCGCTGAACAGCTGGCCGGATAACGTGAGCCTGGATAAGGCGCGGCGGCTGCTCTGGCCGATCAAGCAGAAGTATGGCCGGAAGATTTCATGGGCCGACCTGATGATCCTCACGGGCAACGTGGCGCTGGAGTCGATGGGATTCAAGACCTACGGCTTCGCCGGTGGACGCGCGGACGTGTGGGAGCCGGACGAGACGTACTGGGGACCTGAGACGACGTGGCTGGGTGACAAGCGCTACAGCGGCGACCGCCAGCTCGCGAGTCCGCTTGGCTGCGGTGCAGATGGGTTTGATTTACGTCAATCCGGAGGGGCCGAACGGCAATCCGGATCCCGTCGTCTTCGGCGCGGGACATTCGCGAGACGTTTGCGCGGATGGCGATGAACGACGAGGAGACGGTTGCGCTGATCGCCGGCGGACACGCCTTCGGCAAGACGCATGGCGCCGGCAATCCTGAGACGTATGTCGGCCGCGAGCCCGAGGGTGCGCCGATTGAGGAGCAGGGCTTGGGCTGGAAGAACAGCCTTGGCAACGGCGTCGGCGTGAATACGATCTCCAGCGGCCTGGAAGGCGCGTGGACGACGAACCCGGCGAAGTGGGACGTTGAGTACCTGGAGAACCTGTTCAAGTACGACTGGGAGCTGACGAAGAGCCCGGCTGGCGCTCAGCAGTGGAAGCCCAAGAATGGAGCTTCGGCGGGCACGGTGCCGGATGCGCATGATCCCGTCGAAGAAGCACCAGGTGACGATGCTGACGTCGGACCTCGGCGCTGCGATTTGATGCGAGCTACGAGAAGATTTCGCGGGACTATCTGGCGAATCCGGAGAAGTTTGCGGACGCGTTCGCGAAGGCCTGGTACAAGCTGACGCATCGCGATATGGGGCCGATTGCGCGGTATCTTGGCCCGCTGGTTCCCAAGGAGCAACTGATCTGGCAGGATCCTGTTCCTGCGGTGGATCACGAACTGATCGGTGAGGCGGAGGCTGCTGGGCTGAAGGCGAAGATTCTTGCTTCGGGGTTGTCGATCTCGCAGCTGGTGTCGACGGCGTGGGCTTCGGCTTCAACCTTCCGTGGCAGCGACAAGCGCGGCGGGGCCAACGGAGCTCGCATTCGCCTTGCGCCGCAGAAGTTCTGGGAGGTGAACCAGCCGGTCGAGCTTGCGAAGGTTCTCGATACGTTGGAGGCGATCCAGAAGGAGTTCAATGCAGGGTCGGGTGCGAAGAAGGTTTCGCTGGCTGACCTGATCGTTCTGGGCGGTTGCGCGGCGGTGGAGGAGGCGGCGAAGAAGGCCGGCCACGACGTGAAGGTTCCCTTCTCGCCGGGGCGCACGGATGCTTCGCAGGAGCAGACCGATATCCACTCGTTCGCCGTGCTCGAGCCCATCGCAGACGGTTTCCGCAACTACCTGCGCCCGGGACACGAGGCATTCGCGGCCGAGCTGCTGGTGGACAAGGCAAACCTGCTGACGCTGACCGCTCCCGAGATGACGGTTCTGATCGGTGGTCTTCGTGCGCTGAATGCAAACTTCGGGCAGTCCGCGAACGGCGTCTTCACCAAGCAGCCGGGAGCGTTGACTAATGATTTCTTCGTCAACCTGCTCGACATGAATACGAAGTGGCAGAAGTCCGCTAAGTCAGAAGGCGTGTTGGAGGGGCTCGATCGGGCTACCGGCGATCCGAAGTGGACTGGCACCGTCGTCGATCTCGTCTTCGGCTCGAACTCTCAGCTCCGAGCCCTCGCCGAGGTGTATGCGTGTGGCGGACTCGCAGCAGGTCTTCGTGCGTGACTTTGTGGCGGCCTGGAGCAAGGTAATGAACCTCGATCGCTTCGACCTCGCGTGACGTAGGCAAGTAGAAAGAAAATGGCTCCATCTCTGAATTGCGATGGGCCATTTTTGTTGGCTGATGCCGGTGGATCAGGGTTTGCCGCCGGGGTTCCACTGGGGCTTCCAGTTGGTGTCGGTGAGCCAGCGGATGGGGCCGATCATGGAGGCGATGGCGTTATCCATGTGGGTGAAGTTGATGGTCTTCAGTTCGTCGGAGGGCTGGTGGTAGTCGGTGTGGAGGCCGAAGCTGGAGACGGTGTGGGCGATGATGCCCTGTTTCGCGAGGTTGATGTTGTCGGAGCGCTGGAAGAACTGCTCCTTGGGGTGGGGGTCCTGGACGAGGCGGGCGCCGTGCTTTGCGAGTTCGGGGCCGAGGGTGGAGCGCTCGTAGCCAGTGAGCCAGAGGGTTCCGGCGGGAACGGCGGGGTCGGGGCGGCCGATCATCTCGAACTCGAGGTTGGCGACGATGCCTGTCGAGAGGCATCGGCGGGTTGGCGAGGAAGGCGCGGGCGCCGAAGCCTCCGATCTCCTCCGAGCCGAAGAGGGCGAAGACGACCGTGCGTTTGGGACGGGGGCCAGCGGCGAGGACGTGGGCGAGAGTCAGGACGGCGGTGGTGCCGGAGGCGTCGTCGTCGGCACCGTTGTAGATTCTGTCGCCGTTGGTGGAGGCAGAGGCTACGCCGAGATGGTCGAGATGGGCGGTGAGCAGGATGACCTCATCCTTGAGCTTCGGGTCTGAGCCGCGGAGGATGGCGATGGCGTTCCAGGTCTCTTTGCGGGGAGTGTCTTCGTAATTTGAGAGGCGCTGCTGGAGACGTGCGGCGGCAGGGGATCGGGGAGCGGAGATTTCTGGAGGTAAGGAGCCGTTGGGGCCGCCGGGTTCGAGGCCGAGGGACTGGAACTGCGAGGCGGCGAAGAGGGCGGCGATGTGTTCGTCGCGGGTGGCGGAGCCGCGGCCGTGGAGGTCGTCGTCGGCGAGGAAGGCCATGTCGGCGCGGACCTCGCGGTCGATGGCGGCTGGTGCTGTTTGCGCGGTGTGGGAGTCGAAGGAGTTAGAGGAATTCTTCGACTGACTATAGAGGGCTGGGGCAACGATGACTGCGCATGAGAGCAGGAAGCTAAAGCTGCGGCGGCTGAAGTGAGGCATAAGGCGAGATTATAAAGCGCGGAGCGGTATGAAGCCAGGGGCAATAACAGAGAAGTAATGGACTTTTGAGATGATGGTTAGAGCGAGAGGATTGATGATGCTGGGACGAGCGGCGAAGATTGCAGGGTTGGGAGTGGTGGCGGCGGGCTTGATGGCGTTGACGGGGTGTGGCCCGTTCTTCATCACGCCGACCAATAGCGGCGGCGGTACCGGCGGTGGAGCGAGCGGAAACGTGACCTACGTCATCAATACGGTGACGAATACGGTCAGCGGATTCACCGTGGGGACGGGGACGTTGACGAATGCTCCTAGTATGCCCTTCGCACTGGGATATACGCCGCAGGCTGAGGTGGTGACGATTCCGAATACGGTGTTGTATGTGGCCGGGCCGGGGGCGATCTATGCGTACTTCATCAACTCGGATGGGTCGCTGAGTGTGCCTGCGGCGGGGGCGGCGCAGGTGATCGAGTTTGCGCTCTCGATGGACGTGACGCCGGACGGGAACTGGTTGATTGCGCTGGATGGAACGACGACGCAGCTGGACATCTACCAGATCAACCAGTCGACGGGCGGGCTGGCGTTGTCGAGCACTGTGCCGTTCTCGATCCCGAACGCGCAGGTGCTTGGGAAGATGGTGAAGGTGGCGCCGAATGGGGCAGCTGATCTTCGCGTCGCTGGGAACGGGTGGCGACCTGGTGTTTACGTTCAATACAGCGAACGGGAGCGGCTGTCCTGAGTCAGACGCTGGCGCCGATTTCGACGCAGACGAGCGAGAATGGGCTGGCGATCGACAGCACGACGACGCATCTTTATATCGCGCGGAGCGGGTTGAGCGGGGGGCTGGCGGAGTACACGATCGGGACGAATGGCGCACTGACTTCGGTGACGGGGTCGCCGTTTGCCGCGGGGGCGCAGCCGCTGTCGGTGGCGCTCGATCCGACGAACACCTATGCCTATGTTGCGAATGGGACTGATGCGACGATCTCGGGATACACGGTTGGGAACGGGGTTGGGGTGCCGCTGACCGGGTCTCCTTATGCGAGCGGCGCGTCGGTGCGGGCGCTGACGCTGGATCAGAGCGGGAAGTATCTGCTGGCGGTGGCGTTTGCGGGTGCACCGGACCTGACGATGTACAGCATTGGCGCTACCGCTGCGGGAGTGCTGAACTCAGACTTCGACTACGCAGACGGGGACCGATCCGGCGGGAGCGTGGGCGGTGGTCTCTACACATTGACAGGTTCCTAGTGCGGTACGGGCTGCGGTTGCGGGGCTTCGCCGGTGCTATGTTGGAACTACTGCGTGGCGATGGGCCGTTATCTTCCTTTGAATAGACAGATGAAACAATTCGGGCGTTCGGGCTGGGTTTTATCACGGCATCTCCTGCGCTGGGGTTCCTTGTTTTGCGTGTTGATGGTGGCGGTGGGGTGCTCGAAGCTGCGGCCGAAGCCTCCGGTGACATGGGTTTATGTGACGGCGAAGCAGACGTTTTCTGCGGGACCGGGTGGCGGCGGTCTCGAACCGCACGGCGACGGTGGCGAATGGCGATAAGCTGCAGGTGCTCGACCATGGGCGCCGGTTCATCAAAGTGCAGACGGCGAAGGGTGAGCAGGGCTGGATCGATGAGAAGGCTGTGGCGACCGAGCAGGTCTATGGGTTGTTTGCGGCGCTGGGGGAGCAACATAAGAACGATCCGTCGGTAGCTTCGGCGGTGGTGCAGGACGAGGTTTACCTGCATGCGCGGCCGGGCCTGGATGCGGAGCGATTCTTCCTGCTGCAGGAGGGGGCGAAGTTGCAGATGCTGCAGCGGGCGACGCTGCCAAAGCCACTGCCGCCGGGAACGAAGCCGGCTAAGGTTGCGCCGGCGGCTCCGGGAGCGGCCGCCGCGCCGGCTCCGCCAGCCGGTGATGCAGGATTGGTGGCTGGTACGGGATGCGCAGGGTCATACGGGATGGATCCTTGGCAGCAGCCGCCTGATTGCTGTAGACGTTCCGGCGGAGATCGACAGGTATGCGGAGGGGCAGCGGATTGTCGGAGCCTACGTGCTGACTACGGTCCACGACGACGGAGGCGGGCACCGATCAGCCGGAGAAGGACATTCCGATCTACGTGACGGTTCTGAGTCCGTACAAGGCGGGGCTGACGTATGACTTCGACCAGGTGCGGGTGTTTACGTGGAACTTGAAGAAGCACCGGTACGAGACGGGGTTCCGGGATAAGAACATTGAGGGCTATCTGCCGGTGACCATCAAGGTGGAGAAGGACCCTTATGGGAAGAGCGCGGCGGCCCAGGTTCCGGCGCCGACCTTCAGTTACAAGGTTCTGGCGGCGGAGGCTCCGGAGGTGGTGCCCGATCCGGTGACCGGGGCGGTGGTTCCGGCCAGGACGGTGGTGAAGACCTACCGGCTGGAGGGGAACCTGGTGCGGCGGATACTGCAGCCGGGGACGCCTGCTCCGATGGAGGCTCATCCTGCTCCGCCGGAGAAGAAGGCTGTGGCGGCGAAGGAAAGAAGCGGTAGGCGAGTTGTGTTCTGCATGGTGCTCCTTTCTGGTGCCTCCCCTCCCCCACGGAATTGCGCAAAATATTCATTCGATGGGACTTGAGTCCGGACCTCTAGTGCAAAGTGTTGATTCTAAAGGAGACCGTCCTGTAAAGTATTCGAATTGCTGGGGTTACGGTGGTTCTGGTTAAAGTGGAAGGGCCCGGCTTTTGGCCGGGCCCTGCTGTTTTTGTTCGCTGGTTCTATTATACCGGATTGGTAATAACTAATACGCCAATTATTTTGAGCTTTTATCTATAGCGTTTTGTTTGGGTTGCGGTGTTTCGGGTCGGTTTAGGGGCTTGACAAGGATTTTGTTGGGGAAATTGAGGCTGGCGTTTGTAAGTTATTGTTTTTATGTTGGATACGGTGGTATCCCGAACGAAAGCAAAGACAAAAGACGATAGATCAGTCGTTCCGGCTGCGCCTTCACTCCGGCCTTCGGCAGAGCGGTGGCGCCTTCGGCGTGCATTCTATTCGCAGGGCTGAAGCCCTGCGCTTCCGCTTAGAATGTGTCGACTTTGGTTGGGGGCGCTTCCGCTCAGAATGTATCGACTTTGGTTGGGGATGCTTCCGCTCAAAGTGTATCGACTTCGGTCGGAGCGAACTTGAAGTCGTGCGTACCGGGGCTCAGTAGAGTGACACACCCCACGATAAACGCTTGCTGCGCTTCACGTTGATCATGGGGCACCCGTCTTTATCCCTCAGGCTACGTGGGCGATGCAGTCTTCGAGGATGTCCAGGGCTATGGTGGCTTCCTCGGGTTTGATCAGGAGTGGGGGGCATAGGCGGAGGGTGGATTCGCCGCAGCCGAGGGTGAGGATGCCGCGTTCGAAGGCCATGTCTACAATGCGGTCGCGTAGGTCGGGGGCGGGTTGGCGGGATTGTTTGTTCTGGATGAACTCTATGCCGATCATGAGGCCTCGTCCGCGGACGTCGCCTACGATTTCGTAGCGCCCGAGCCAGGATTCGGCGCGGGATTTGATCTGTGAGCCGACGGTGGTGGCGTTGCTGAGGCCTTCGCGTTCGATAATGTCGAGGGTGGCGAGGGCGGCGGCGATGGCTACGGGGTTGCCGCCGAAGGTGGAGGCGTGGCTGCCGGGTTTCCAGTCCATGATGTCGGCGCGGGCGAGGCAGGCGCTGAGGGGGAAGCCGCTGGCGATGCCTTTGGCGATGCAGAGGATGTCGGGGTGGACGCCGGTGTGTTCGACTGCCCACCAGCGTCCGGTGCGGCCGCAGCCAGACTGTACTTCGTCGATGACGAGGAGGATGCCGTGGCGGTCGCAGATGCGGCGCAGCTCCTGCATGAAGATGGTGGGGGCGACGACGTAGCCGCCTTCGCCCTGGATGGCTTCGACGAAGATGGCGGCGACCTCTTCGGGCGGGAGGATGGTCTTGAAGAGCTTGTCTTCGATGTAGCGGGCGCAGTCGAGGCCGAAGGACTCTTCGTCCTGCTGCTCGCCTGTGTAGCCGCGATAGGCGTGTGGATAGCGGACGTGGGTTACGCCGGGCATGAAAGGTGCGAAGCGGCGCTTCTGTTGCGGGCGGGAGCTGGTGAGCGAGAGCGCTCCCATGGTGCGGCCGTGGAAGGCGCCGAGGAAGGCGATGATGTTCTGGCGTCCGGTGTGGTGGCGAGCGAGTTTGAGGGCGCACTCGACGGCTTCGGCGCCGGAGTTGCCGAAGTAGACGCGGTGCGGGCCGGGCATGGGTGCGATGTCGCTGAGGCGCTGAGCTAGGCGGGGCATGCCTTCGTAGTAGAAGTCGGTGCCGCTCATGTGGATGAGCTCGGCGGTTTGGGACTGGGCGGCGGCGACGACCTCGGGGTGGCAGTGGCCGGTGGAGGTGACGGCGATGCCGGCGGAGAGGTCGAGGAACTCGTTGCCGTCGATGTCGATGATGCGGGTGCCGCGGCCGCGCTTGGCGACTAGTGGATAGCCGCGGGTGTAGCTGGGGCTCATGATGCGGTCGTCTGCGGCGATGATGGCGGTGGCTTTGGGCCCGGGGAGGGTGGTTCGCAGGATTGGGCCGTACTGGGCGTAGATGGAGTCGCTTGCTATGCGGGCGGGGGCTTCTTTTAGAACGCTCATGCTCGTCTCCTGTGTTTCAAGACCGTTGCGCGTCAGCACTTCAAACTAAGTGGACGTTAACAGGGTTGCGGGGACCGGACAATGCACCGAATGGGCCACTTGGGTTTCGATCGGTTGCGGTGTCGCTTGTCTGGATTTTGGGGAGCGGAGCTAGTCGCCGGAGAAGAGATTGGGGCGCGAGAGCATGGGGGCGTTGCAGGTGAGGGATCGCGGTTGGCGGAGGTGTGACATGGGCAACCTCTTTCGCGGTGATGATAACAGTTGCAGTAAAGGGCTGGGAAGTCTTGTGGGCAATCGGTAGTGCGTCAGTTTGAAATCCTTAGTTTTTGGCTTTCCTGAAGGCCAACCGTGATAGGCGGAAAAATAGATACGAAAGTGCTGCTGCCGCGATTGCAGACCCTAATTTCCATCCGAGAACCTGCCCGTCCGTTAGGGCGGGATCGCCGGGGACAAGAAACGTGTTGAAAGTCGCGAAGGCCGCCCAGACCGATAGAACAACGGCAACCCACCCACCAACCAGAAGATAAATTCTCGACCACTTCATGCCAGCCATGCTACCGCGTTACTTGAGAGAATGCATTGGTAAGCCGGGTGAAGCGAC
Source organism: uncultured Acidobacteriaceae bacterium (assembly GCA_963744125.1). GTDB lineage: Bacteria > Acidobacteriota > Terriglobia > Terriglobales > Acidobacteriaceae > Edaphobacter. Next base: position 1,805,868 of record CAVUSG010000001.1, read on the forward strand.
GCATCATGCCGATATGTTCTCAGAAAAGAAGAACCACAGCTACCGCTTTTTGTAGACCCGCACTTCTTGGCTACAGCCCAACAGAAGTGTAGCTAATTTCTCGACGCTCCATTCAAAGTGAGGGCACTATCGGGAAGTTCAACTATTCGACGGTTTACTTCCCACCTTTCGCCAACTGCTGCGAAGGATGGGGCACCCGAACTTCTGTGCTTGCTTGAAAGAGAACAGACAACTGCAAAGCTCAGTCGATGTTGAAGCTGATGCCTTGTGCTAGCGGGAGGTCGGTGCCGTAGTTGATGGTGTTGGTAGCGCGGCGCATGTAGGCCTTCCAGGCGTCGGAGCCGGACTCGCGGCCGCCGCCGGTTTCTTTTTCGCCGCCGAAGGCTCCGCCGATCTCTGCGCCGGAGGTGCCGATGTTGACGTTGGCGATGCCGCAGTCGGAGCCGGCGGCGGAGAGGAAGGACTCGGCTTCGCGGAGATCGTTGGTGAAGACGGACGAGGAGAGGCCTTGGGGGACGTCGTTGTGGAGGGCGATGGCTTCGGGCCAGTCGGTGTAGCGGAGGATGTAGAGGATGGGGGCGAAGGTCTCGCGGCGGACGACTTCTGCTTGGCGGTCGATCTCGACGAGCGCGGGGCGGACGTAGAAGGCGTTGGGGTAGGTTTCGGCGTGGACGCGCTCGCCTCCGGTGATGGTCACTCCTGCGGAGCTGAGCTGGTCGAGGGTCTGCTGCATGGAGTCGAAGGCGTGGCGGTCGATGAGTGGGCCTACGAGGGTTTCGGGGTCGCGGGGGTCGCCGATCTTTACGGAGCTGTAGATTTTTTTGAGCTGTGGGATGAGGGTGTCGTAGATGGAGTGATGCACGATGAGGCGACGGAGGGTGGTGCAGCGCTGTCCGGCGGTGCCCATGGCGGCGAAGGCGATGCCGCGCAGGGCGAGGTTGAGGTCGGCGGTGGGGGCGATGATGGCGGCGTTGTTGCCGCCGAGCTCGAGGATGGAGCGGGCGAAGCGGGCGGCGAGGCGTGGGCCGACGGCTCGGCCCATGGCGGTGGAGCCGGTGGCGGAGACGAGCGGGATGAGGGGGTTGTCGACGAGCTGCTCGCCGGTGGTGCGGTCGCCGATGAGGAGGGTGGCGAGGTTGGCGGGGAGGTTCGGGAGCTTGGCGGCGGCGCGGTTGAAGATGGCTTGTACGGCTAGTGCGGTGAGGGGGGTCTTTTCGGAGGGCTTCCAGACCACGGTGTTGCCGCAGACGAGGGCGAGCGCGGTGTTCCACGACCAGACCGCGACGGGGAAGTTGAAGGCGGAGATGACGCCGACGACTCCGAGGGGGTGCCATGTCTCCATCATGCGGTGGCTGGGGCGTTCCGAAGGCAGCGTCAGACCTCCTATCTGACGGGACAGGCCGGCGGCGAAGGTGCAGATGTCGATCATCTCCTGGACCTCGCCGCGGCCTTCGGAGGCGATCTTGCCGGCTTCGATGGTGACTAGCTGGCCGAGGGGTTCGAGGTTGGCGCGGAGCTCTTCGCCGAGGAGGCGGACGAGCTCGCCGCGGACGGGTGCGGGGATTAGGCGCCACTCGAGGAAGGTCCGATGGGCGGAATCGATGGCGGATTTTACTTCGGCGGGGGTGATGGGGGTTAGTTCGGCGAGGAGTTCGCCGGTGATGGGGGTGTGGGCTTGCAGGCCGTGGCCGTTTAGTGCGGAGGGTGGGACGCCTAGGGTCTTGAGGAGGTGGAGGGTCTGTTGCTGGAGTGAGGTGGTGGTTGCGGTGGTCATGTGTTCCTCAGGCGTAGAAGGTGCGGATGGCTTCGACTACGGTTTGCTGCTCGTCTTCGCGGAGCTCGGGGTAGATGGGCAGGGCGAGGACTTCGGCGGCTGCGCGCTCGGACTCGGGGAAGTCGCCTTTGGTGTAGCCGAGGTAGGCGAGACTGGTCTGCAGGTGGAGCGGGAGGGGGTAATAGATCTCGCTGCCGATGTGGCGGTTGGTGAGGTGCTGGCGAAGAGCATCGCGACGGGGGGCTCGGATGACGTATTGGTGGAAGATGTGGTGGGCGCGAGGGTCAGTGTAGGGGAGGACGATAGAGGTTGCCGGTTGTTGGTTGTTGGTTGTTGGTTGGGGGTTATGTGGAACTGCGAGGCCGGCGGTGATGAAGAGCTGGTCGTAGCGGGCGGCTATTTCGCGGCGCTGCTGGTTCCAGCGGGGCAGGTGGCGGAGCTTTACTTCGAGGACGGCGGCCTGGATGGAGTCGAGGCGGGAGTTCCAGCCGATCTCGTCGTGGTAGTAGCGGCGCTTCATTCCGTGGGCTCGGAGCGAGCGGGCGTGCTCGTCGAGGGCTTCGGAAGAGGTCGTGACGAGGCCGGCGTCTCCGTAGGCGCTGAGGTTTTTGGTGGGGTAGAAGCTGAACGCGGCGGCGTCTCCAAGGGCTCCGGCGGGGGTGCCGTTCCAGGTGGCTCCGAAGGCCTGGGCTGCGTCTTCGATGAGGAGGAGCTTGTGGCGCTGCTTGAAGCTGCGAAAGACTCCCATATCAGCACATTGGCCGTAGAGATGGATGGGGAGGATGGCCTTGGCGGACTTGCCGACGCGGGAGTTCAGGACGGAGAGGACGGCGGCGGGCGAGAGATTGAAGGTGGCGGGGTTGATGTCGGCGAGGAGGGGGGTGGCTCCGCAGCGGAGGATGGAGCTGACGGAGGCGAAGAAGCTGAAAGGAGAGGTGATAACGGCGTCTCCGGGGCCGATTCCGGCGGCTGCCATGGCCAGCCACAACGCGTCGGTGCCACTTGCGCATCCTATGGCATGGGGTACGGCGCAGGCTTTTGCGGCGGCGTGCTCGAAGCTAAGGACTTGCGGGCCGAGGATGAACTTCTGCGAGAGGCAGACTTCTTCGATGGCGGCTAGGACCTCCGAACGGATTTCTTCGTACTGCCGGGAGAAATCGAGCATCGGAACGGGTTGCGAATCGCTGATTGACACGTCTGTCATGGTATACCGCGGGCGAGCAGGCGGCGGAAGGCAGGAGAGTTGAAAGGAATTGAGCGATACGAGCAGTCCTGCAGGTTGAAAATTGTGTTGGATGCTCGTATTGTAGACAGGCTCGACTAGACGCATGGCGCGTCAACGCGTTAGGAGTGTCGATTTCAGTTAGCGGATAGCCTTGCTGGATTGTAGAGATTTGAGCAGGCAAGACTTTTTATTTTACGAGTGAAGAATACAGCTTTACCAAAGGAGATCGGCACCATGGAATCAAAGCCGGCACAGAACATTCAGGATACATTTCTCAATACGGTGCGGAAAGATAAGAGCCCGATAACGATTTACCTGGTTAGCGGCGTGAAGCTGACGGGACGCATCCGGTCGTTCGACAAGTACTCGGTGCTGCTGGAGAACAATAGCCAGGAGCAGCTTATCTTCAAGCATGCTATTTCGACCGTGGTGAGCGGACGTGCGGGCGCGCATACGGAGCTGCGGTCTGATGCGAAGCCGGAGGCGCGTGGCGCTGGGCCTTCTCCGGTGACATCGCCGGTGGTGCAGGACGCGACGGGAACCCATGGGACGTAGTTTGATGAGAGCCAGGCCCGGGAACAGAAGACCTGCCGTTGACGCGACAAGGGAGCAAGATCGACAAGCGGACAAGATTGCGGGCTCGGAAAAGCCTGTACGGCGGAGCCTTGTCGAGCGGCAGGAGGCTGCTGAGCGCGAGAGGCGTGAGGCGATCGAGGCCGGCCAGGCTGCGCGCCGCAGAGGCGTGGAACGCGCCGTGCTAGTGGCGGTGGAGTTTACGGCGGAGCGGCGGAAACTGACGGCTGCGGCTCAAATGGCGCGGAAGGCTGCAGCGGTTTCGGCAGCTGCGGCGAGTGACGACGAATTCGACGGCGAAGTTCCTGAGGGTTGGGCGGCTGCTTTCAATGGCGACTGTGGAGGCCGAGCTGGCAGGCCGGCGAGCTGCGGCGTTGAAGCGGGCAGCGGCAGAGCCCAGCGCCGCAGACCTGGACTTTGAGGCTGCGCAGGCGGAGTTTGAAGAGCTGGCGCTGAGCGCTGGGGCTGAGATTGCGACGACGCTGGTGCAGCGGCGGCCAAAGCCAGATGCAGCGACGCTGGTGGGCGGCGGCAAGTTGGACGAGATTGTGGCGACCGTGGCTGCGACCGGTGCGAGCCTGGTGCTGTTCGACCACGATCTGTCGCCGTCGCAGGCGCGAAATGTGGAGGCGCGGCTGCCGGTGACGGTGATCGACCGGACGCAACTGATTCTGGATATCTTTGCGCGTCATGCGCGGACGCGGGAGGGCCAGTTGCAGGTGGAGCTGGCGCAGCTTGAGTACCAACTGCCGCGGCTGGCCGGGCGAGGCAAGGCGATGAGCCAGCTTGGCGGCGGTATTGGCACACGTGGGCCCGGTGAGACGCAGTTGGAGACTGATCGCCGCAAGATCAATCTGCGCATCGACCATTTGAAAGAGCAGCTGGAGTCGGTGCGGCGGATTCGGCGGCAGCAGAGGCAGCGGCGCGAGGCAGTGCCGTTTCCGGTGGTGGCGCTGGTGGGGTACACGAATGCCGGGAAGAGCACGCTGTTCAACGCGCTAACGGAGGCGGGGGTGCTCGAGTCTTCGCGGATGTTCGCGACGCTGGATCCGAAGCTGAAGCTGCTGCAACTGCCTTCGCGGCGGAAGGTGCTGCTGTCGGACACGGTGGGGTTCATACGCAACCTGCCGCATACGCTGGTGACGAGCTTCCGAGCGACGCTCGAGGAGGTGGAACGCGCGGAGTTGCTGCTGCATGTTCGCGACGCTTCGAGCGTGATGGTGGAGGAGCAGAAGGTGCAGGTGGAGGGGGTGCTGTCGGAGCTGGATGTGGTGAAGACTCCGCGCATCGAGGTGCTGAACAAGATCGACCTGCTGGGGGAGGACGGTCACATCCCGATGGGTGCGCCGGGGAGTGTTGCGGTCTCGGGGCTGAAGCGGCTGGGGCTGGAGAATCTGCTGGCGGCTATCGATGCGGCGCTGGTGGCGGATCCGCTGGTGGAGATGCGATTGAGGATTCCGCAGTCAGAGGGGGCTGTACTGGCCGCGCTGGAGGCAGGCGCGGTGCTGAAGGAGAAGCGATTCGAGGGGAACTTGGCGTATGTGTCGGCGCGGGGGCCGGTGTCGTTGCTGAGCCGGTACAAGCGGTTCACAGAGCGTGATTAAGCTCGAGTTAAACTAGCACAGGCCGCCTGATCGGGGAGCGGAGGTAGGGTCCCGAATCACGCGGCCTGTGTGACCCAGAATTGGGTCCGGGTGGTAGGTCTATTTTAGGAGGTTCGGGGTGAATTTGGAAGCTATTTTTGCGCTTGCGCATCCTGTTCGTTTATCGCTCAATAGAAGCGTTTATCGATAAGAGCTGGTTTGACACTGCAGCAAGCGCTTTGCTAAAACTAGATGTACCGCAAGAACTTCTCCACATCTCTTCTAGCATGATCCGTACCTGAAGCCTTGGTCCGGTGAGCGGACACAAGGATATCTCCAAAGCGGCATTAGCCGACCCCTTTCATGGACCAGATACTCAATCAACTCGGTGAACTTGTGCTCGGCTCGGTGCCGACGATAGTGCTTTTCCTTCTACTGGTCTTCGCGTATGGAATGTTGGTGCGGCGTCCCCTGGACAAGGTGCTTGCGGAGCGACGCGCACGGACCAGCGGAGCGGTAGAACAGGCGCGTAACGCGATTGCCGCGGCGGAGGCGAAGACTTCAGCTTATGAAGAAAAGCTGCGCGCCGCGAAGAACGAGATCTTCCAGGCACGCGACAAGAAGCTGAAGCAATGGAATGCCGAGCGGGACGCTGCGGTGGCGCAGGCGCGTCAGGCGACGCAAGAGCAGATCAAGACGGCGCGTCAGGAGATCGAGGCGAGCGCTGGGGCGGCGAGAGTGCAGATTGAAGGAATGAGCCCAGAGTTGAGCGCGCAGATATTGAAGGCGATTCTGCCCGCGGGCATCTCGGCGTCGGAGGTGACGCAGTGAGAATGCTTCGGTTGAAGAGTCTGCTGGTGGGAATGATTTTGATGGCTGGCTTGCTGATGCCGGTGCGTCCGCTGTTCGCGCAACCGGCTGGTGCGGATCAGTCGAAGCCTGTGGCGACGCAGACGCAAGATGCCAAGAATACGGAGGCGGATGAGAACGATGCGTATCTGCACTCGGACGCGGTGAAGGCGATCGGCGCGAAGCTCGGGATGACCACCGAGCAGGCGGCGACGGTGTTCCATGATTGCGAACTTCGTGGTGCTTGCGCTGGCGAGTTCTGTGGCTGGTCGTGAAGATGCTGCCAAAGATGCTTCGCGATAGGAACACCGCGATTCAAAAGCATCTGGTGGATGCGCGTACTGCGACCGAAGAGGCGAGTACACGGTTGAATAGCGTCGAAGAGCGTTTGAGCAAGCTGGACGGGCAGATCGCTGCCATGCGCGCCCAGGCGGAAAAGGATTCTGCCGCAGATGAGCAGCGCATCAAGGCTTCGGTCGAAGAAGAAAAGCAGAAGATTCTTGCGACGGCCGAGCAGGAGATTGCAGCGGCAACGTCGCTGGCCCAACGGCAGATCCAAAAGTATGCGGCCGAACTGGCGATTGAGCAGGCGGCGCGCAAGCTGGTGGTGTCGGCGGAGACCGACCGGCTGCTGGTGCAGGGCTTTGCGCGACAGCTGACGGGCGATGACTCGAAGGAAGGGCATAACTGATGTCGGTCCTCTCGCTTCGTTACGCTCATGCTTTGGCTTCGGTTGTGGCCTCGCAGCATCTGGATGCGGCGGCTGCACAGCAGCAGTTGGATGACTTCGCGCAGACACTGGCCGGAAGCCACGAGCTGCACGAGGTGCTGATGAATCCCGCGTTCACGAGCGAACAGAAGCTGAAGGTGCTCGACGCGATTGCGGGACGGATCGGGATGTTTCCGCAGGTGCGAAATTTTGTTGCTGTAGTGATGGATCACGGCCGCCTCGCGGAGTTGAATGAGATGGTGGCGGAGTTTGCGATCGTGTCGGATGAGCAGGCCGGGCTGTCCGAGGTAGAGATTACGAGCGCTCGTGCGTTGAACGATGAGGACCGCATCGCGCTTGAGGCGCAGGTTGCGAAGCTCGCCGGCGGTCGAGTTCGCGCGACGTATCGCGAGGACAATACACTGCTGGGCGGCGCTGTGGTGCGGATCGGTTCTACGGTGTATGACGGTTCGATACGGGCCCAGTTGGTGCAATTGAAGCAGCGGCTGGTGAACGCCTGAAGTTTAGTCACTAGTTTCGTTACATATTGTGGTTGTGAGATTTTCCGAAGTTACTTACGGATGAGTTGAGGAACAGATGGCACAGATCAAGGCAGATGAGATAACCGCGCTGCTTCGCGAGCAGATTGAGAACTACCAACAGAAGGTCCAGGTGGACGAGGTTGGTACCGTCGTGACTCTGGGCGATGGTATCGCGCGCGTGCATGGCCTGGACAAGGTGATGGCCGGCGAGCTGATCGAGTTTCCGCATGGCGTGGCCGGGCTGGCGATGAACCTGGATGAAGACCAGGTGGGCGCGGTGCTGCTGGGCGACTACACGGAGATCAAAGAGGGTGACGAGGTAAAGCGCACCGGCAAGATCATGTCGGTGCCGGTGGGCAACGCAATGATCGGTCGCGTGGTGAACGCGCTGGGTCAGCCCATCGACGATAAGGGTCCGATCAACACGACCGAGACGCTGCCGGTGGAGCGGCTTGCTCCCGGCGTTATCGACCGCCAGAGCGTGCGTGAGCCGATGGCGACAGGTATCAAGGCGATCGACACGATGATTCCGATCGGGCGCGGACAGCGTGAGTTGCTGATCGGCGACCGTCAGACGGGTAAGACGGCGATTGCGCTCGACACCATCATCAACTCGGCGAAGAACAACCTGATCTGCATCTACTGCGCTGTTGGGCAGAAGCGCTCCTCGGTTGCGCAGGTGGTACAGACGCTCGAAGAGCATGGCGCGATGGCGTACACGATTGTTGTTGCGGCGACCGCTTCCGAGCCGGCTCCGATGCAGTATCTCGCTCCGTTTGCGGCGACCGCGATGGGCGAGTACTTCCGCGATAACGGCAAGCATGCGCTGGTGATCTACGACGACCTTTCAAAGCACGCTGCGAGCTATCGCGAGATCTCGCTGCTGCTGCGGCGTCCTCCTGGGCGTGAGGCGTATCCGGGCGACGTGTTCTATCTGCACTCGCGTCTGCTGGAGCGCAGCTCGAAGGTCTCCGACAAGTTGGGCGGCGGTTCGCTGACTGCTCTGCCGATCATCGAGACGCAGGCGGGCGACGTCTCGGCTTACATTCCGACCAACGTCATCTCGATTACAGACGGGCAGATATTCCTCGAGACCGACCTCTTCAACTCGGGCGTTCGTCCGGCGGTGAACGTTGGTCTGTCGGTTTCGCGCGTCGGTTTCTCGGCGGCGATCAAGGCGACCAAGCAGGTGGGCGCCACGATGAAGCTCGACCTGGCGCAGTATCGCGAGCTGGCGGCGTTCGCGCAGTTCGGTTCCGACCTCGATAAGGCAACGCAGCAGCAGTTGAACCGCGGACAGCGTTTGACGGAGTTGCTGAAGCAGCCGCAGTTCCAGCCGCTGACGGTGGAGAAGCAGGTTGCGATCATCTACGCCGGTGTCAACGGATTGCTGGATGATGTTGAGGTGAAGGACCTGCGCGCGTTTGAGGATGGGTTCTATCCGTACCTTGAATCGGCGCAGCCTGCGATCCTTACGGACATCGCTACGAAGAAGGCGCTGGACGACGATCTGCGTAAGCGGCTGACTGAAGCGATCAACGACTACAAGGGCAACTTCCTGGCTGAACTGCAAGGAGAAGGCCGCCGCGGAAAAGCAGGAGGCTGCGGCCAAGTAGACCATGGCAAACGTACTCGATTTACGGCGCCGCATTCGCAGTGTGAAGAACACGCGGCAGATCACCAAGGCCATGAAGATGGTGTCGGCGGCGAAGCTGCGGCGCGCGCAGGAACGTGCGATGCTGGCGCGACCGTATGCGCAGATGCTGACGAATGTGCTGGATTCGCTGGTGCGGCGGACGGACATGTATGGCGACTCCGGTGATGTGGTGCATCCGTTGCTGGTGGAGCGCGAGGAGAAGAACGTCCTGGTGATCGTGGTCGCGGGCGACAAGGGTTTTGCGGGTGCGTTCAACTCGAACATCACGAAGGCTGCTCAAGGGTTCATCGATGCGCGGCGTGCGATGGGGCAGAACGTCGATGTGGAGCCGGTTGGACGCAAGGCGCGGGACCTGTTTCGCAAGCGCTATCCGACGGCCGTGTACGAGAAGAAAGAAGAGCACTACGACAACGACCTGGCGACGCACTACGAGACGATCCGGCATCGCGGCGGTCCGGTTGAGGTGACGGGCGAGCATCAGACGATGCTGCTGAAGCTGGACTACGACGAGGTTTCGGCGATGAGCCACTCGATCGTCGAACGGTACGAGCGCGCGGAGATCGACTCGGTTTACATCGTGTTCAACGAGTTCAAGTCGGTGATCTCGCAGCGGCTGGTAGTGGAGAAGCTGCTGCCGATCCGCAAGCTGGGATCGCATGAGATTACTGCGTGCCGAAGAGATGACCGAGGAGCAGAAGGAAGCGGCGGGACGTGCGGCGCAGACGGCTGGCATAAGCATCAACGAGCCTGAGGAGTCGACGATCGACGCTGAGGCGAAGAAGTTCGGAACGGCCGATGTTGACTACATCTTTGACCAGGATCCCGACCGGTTGTTTCGTCATCTGATGCCGCGGTATGTGACTACGCAGATCTTCCACGCAATGCTCGAGAGCGTGGCGGCTGAACACGCTGCGCGCATGACGGCGATGGATGCAGCAACCAATAATGCAGGCGACATGATCGATGCGCTTTCGCTCACGATGAACCGTGTGCGCCAGGCAGCGATTACGAAGGAAATCATCGAGATTGTAAGTGGCGCTGCGGCGCTGTAACGAAAGAGACCTATGGCTGAGAATATTGGAAAAGTGATTTCTATCAGCGGCCCGGCCGTTGACGTTCAGTTCGAAGAGGGGCACATGCCCGCGATCTTCCAGGCGCTGCGGATTGTGAGCGACGGGTTCGTCGTTCCGACGCCGCTCGATGTCGTCGTGGAGGTGCAGCAGCACCTGGGCGAGGGTCGTGTGCGCTGCATCGCGATGGTCGCGACCGAAGGCATGGTGCGCGGGATGAAGGCGATCGATACGGGCGCCGGCATCATGGTTCCCGTAGGCCGCGAGACGCTGGGGCGCGTGCTGAACGTGCTCGGTCAGCCGGTGGACGAGCTTGGTCCGGTGAACGCCAAGGTGCACATGCCGATCCATCGCCAGGCCCCTGCGTTCGACGAGCAGGCAACCAGCGAAGAGATGTTCGAGACGGGCATCAAGGTCATCGACCTGATCCAGCCGTTCCTTAAGGGCGGCAAGATCGGCCTGTTCGGCGGCGCCGGCGTCGGCAAGACCGTCATCATCCAGGAACTGATCAACAACGTTGCCAGCCAGCACGGCGGCTTCTCGGTATTCGCCGGAGTCGGCGAGCGCACACGCGAGGGCAACGACCTGTGGATGGAGTTCCAGGAGTCGGGCGTTATCGACCTGAAGGATTTTTCGAAGAGCAAGGCCGCACTGATCTACGGCCAGATGACCGAGCCGCCGGGGGCGCGTCTGCGCGTGGCGCTGACCGGGCTGACCGTGGCGGAACACTTCCGCGACGAAGAAGGCGCGGACACGCTGCTGTTCATCGACAACATCTTCCGCTTCACGCAGGCGGGTTCCGAGGTCTCCACGCTGCTGGGCCGTATGCCTTCGCGCTGTCGGATACCAGCCGAACCTCGCGACCGAGATGGGCGAGTTGCAGGAGCGCATCACGTCGACCAAGAAGGGCTCGATTACTTCGGTGCAGGCGGTGTACGTGCCGGCTGACGACTTGACCGACCCCGCTCCGGCGACGACCTTTGCTCACCTCGATGCGACGACGGTGCTCTCACGTCCGCTGTCCGAACTCGGAATTTATCCCGCTGTCGACCCGCTCGCCTCCACGTCGCGCATTCTTGCGCCGCGTGTCGTTGGGCAGGAGCACTACGACGTGGCGCAGGGTGTGAAGAAGATTCTGCAGCGCTACAAGGACCTGCAGGACATCATCGCGATTCTCGGAATCGACGAGCTCTCCGAAGAGGACAAGATCACCGTGGCTCGTGCGCGTAAGGTGCAGCGCTTCCTCTCGCAGCCGTTCCACGTGGCCGAGATCTTTACCGGAATTCCGGGCGCTTACGTGAAGATCGAAGATACCGTGCGGGACTTCAAAGAGATCATCGACGGCAAGCACGACGATATTCCAGAGCAGGCCTTCTATCTGAAGGGCGGCATTCAGGACGTGCTGGCTGCGGCTGAGAAGATGAAGCAGACGGCTTAGTTCGAGGTACAAGGTGCAAGGTACAAGGTAATGGCTGAGAGCGCGGGTAATTCGGAGTTGTTGAAGGTTCGGCTGGTGACGCCGGACCGAGTGCTGGTGGATGCAACGGCGGAGGCGGTCGAGTTGCCGTCGATGTCTGGGTATCTGGAGGCGCTGTATGGTGCACGCTCCGCTGTTGGCCGAGCTGGGTGCGGGCGAGGTCAGGCTGCATGGCGGGACGTCGGGCGACCAGAAGTTTTTTGTGGCTTGGGGCTTCGTCGAGGTGCTGCCGGAGCGGGTCACGATCCTGGCAGAGACGGCGCTGCATCCCGAGGAGATCGACGTAGCCCAGGCACGGCAGGAATTGCAACTGGGCGAGAAGATGTGGGAAGAGGCAGGCGACGATGGCGAGAAGTACGACGAAGCCAACTCCGTGACGCGGCAAGCTGAAGAGAAGATTGCTTCGGCCGAGGGCAAGAGCTCGTAGCCTTCATCCCTGGCGACATTGAAAAGACTCGACTTCGGTCGAGTCTTTTTTCTTCCGCAGCCTGCTCTCGGTGTAATCTGGTGCCCAACGAAAATGGGAATCTTCAGCCATCTCTTATACCCCTGGGGCCTGATCCTGCAGGGAATCGCGATCGTCCACTTCATTCGGCGGCGGCCGGATACATTTTGGATCTACGTCATTCTATTTCTTGGTCCGATCGGTGCGTTGGTATACCTCTTTGTCGAGGTGCGTTCCTGACTTCGGCCTTCTACGCGGGTTTCTGAAGGTCTTTCCACGGCGCAAGCGTATCGGTCAGTTGCTCAATATCGTTCGCGTGAATCCGTCGTCGGGAAACTACGAGGAGCTGGGCGACCTCTACATGGACGACGGCAAGCTGGCGCTGGCCCGGTCGGCATTCGACAAGGCCATCGCGGCGCGGGCCGACACCATCGATCCGTTTTACCGACGCGGTGTATGCGCCATCCTGATGGGTGATGCGGCGGCCGCGCTGCCGGACCTTGAACGCACGGTCGCCAAAGATCCCGGTTACGACTTCTACCGCGCGGGTGGATTGCTGGCGCATGCCTATGCGTTGACGGGAGACAAGCAGCGGGCCGAGGCGCTTTTTCGCGAAGTGACCGATCGATCCGTGTCGTCGGAGACGTATCTCAACTTCGCCGACCTGCTCGCGTCGGAAGGAAAGAATGCCGAGGCGCGCGCGTGGGCGCAGAAGGTTCTGGATAAGAAGCCTGCCATGCCCGGATACCAAAAGCGGCGTGAGCGGCCGTGGTTTCGCAGCGCGAGCAAGATGCTGAAGAGACTGCCGGTCTAGCACTCAGCGCGAAGCGGCAGTCTCCGAAAAAGCGATCAGCGTGATTTCTTTGCGGCGGATTTTTTAGCTGGTGCTTTGGCTACCGGCTTTACAATTTTCGCCACTGGCTTGGCTGCCGGTTTCGCGGCGGCCTTTGCGGCAACTTTAGCGGCGGGCTTGGCTGGTGCCGTTTTCGCTGCGGCCTTGGCTGGCTCAGGGTGAGAGGCCGCTTTGGCTGCGGCCGGTTTAGATTCGTGCTCGGGCTCGGGGTGAGCGGTGGCCTCGGCCTGCTGGCGCAGCGAGTGGATGACGACGCGCAGCATCTCCTCTTCCGGCGCTGGTTTGCCGGTGAAGATCTCGAACTGCCGCGCCCCCTGCTGCACGAACATCTCGATGCCGGTGATGATGGGGATGTTTTGCTGGCGAGCCATGCGCAGCAGCGGCGTCTCAAGCGGGTTGTAGACGAGGTCGAAGACCAGCTTGGTGTTCAGGTCCTTGGCTTCGAGGATCGGCGCGCCCTTCTGACCGGCCATGCCGACGGACGTAGCGTTGATGATGACGTCGAACGCAGTCTTGGCGACAGCGTCCTTCTTGATGGTCTTGGCGCCGGACTGCCGGGCAAGTTTCTGCGCCGTCTCGGGCGTGCGGTTGAGGATGAAGACCTCGGCCCCCTTGTCGCGGCAACCGAAGACCGCGGCCCGCGCGGCCCCGCCGGCTCCGAGAACCAGTACCTTGGCTCCGCGCAGCGAGAGACGCTTTTCGAGCGGGCCAGTAATTCCGGCTACATCGGTATTGAAGCCGTACAGCTTGCCCTCTTGACGCAGCACTGTGTTCACTGCGCCGATCTTGGCGGAGAGAGGATCGGTGTGCTCGAGGTGCGCCATGATCTCCTGCTTCAGCGGCATAGTGACGCTGAGCCCCTGGATGGGAATCTCATGCACCAGCTTCAGCAGGTCGCCGATCTTGGTTGCCTGCAGCGCGAGGTAGACGGCGTTGACGGTCTCGCGGCGGAAGGCGGTGTTCATCATGATGGGCGAGAGCGAGCTGCGGATCGGATTGCCGGCCACTCCGTAGACCTTGGTGGCGGCGTCGACCTGGTCGATCCGATAGGTCTCGATCAGCGTGCGTGCGGCGATCTGGCCGGGGCCGGTCTCTTCGCCGGCGGTTGCGGCGGCGAAGGTGAAGGCCGAGCCGGCGCGCACTCCGAGCACGCGGGAGATGATGCCGGCGTCGCCCATGCAGATGGCGATGATGTTGCTGTGGTCTTCCATCTTCTCGAGGAAGCGCATCATCGTGACGTTGTCCGAGAGGGACTTGGCCGTCGAGACGATCTTGATGAAGTCCGGCTTGAAGGGCTGGATGCGATCGTAGATCGCCTCGAGGTCTTTGGTCGCGTGGAAGTCGTGATAGCTGACGATGAGCGCGATCCCGGTGTCGCGAAGCGCCTGCAGCTCGGCCTTCTTCAGATGCTCGGCGGACTCAAGCTCGAGGTCGGCGATCTGGAAGCCGGCTTCAGCGGCCTTGGTGAGCACTTCGACTTCGGCGTGGACGTTGCCGGCGAACTTGCCGTTGTTGGCAGCACGGCGGCAGGTGGCGATGGCAGTGACGGCGGTGTTGTCAGCCAGGAACTGCTTTAACTTGGGCATAGCCAGAATGGGCTTATCCAGGTAGTCGAGCCGGAATTCGAGGAAGGGATTTTCCTTGGCGACTGCGGTGGCTTTTTCGAGCATTTCGGCCGGGGTGCTGCCGATGATGGCGACACAGATTTTGCCGATGCGTGAACGGAGGAATTGAGGGACTACTGTTGGCACGTCAGTTCTCATAGGTACAATCGCGGTATATTGCAGACCCGCCGGTTAAGTGATACGAAGCTGGTGGATAGTTGCAAAGCACACTCGCCTCATTAGATGCAGTCGAGGATGGCCCTGGAATCTGGTACTAGACGAGTTAAAGCCCTGAAACGTTAGGGGGTTCGGCAAAATGCAGTGCGTATATCGGTCGCGGCCGGAGTTACTCGATGAAGCCTGCCGTACGCGAAGAACTTGTGGGCCAAAAACAACCTGCAGGGCCCGGAATTGCGAAAGAGCACGCGCCATTATTGCAGATAGCTCCGGTTTGGAGGGGCTATGTTGTAAGAAAGCTGTGAATTGTGTCACAAAAGTTGCGGGGGTTGCGGTCAGATGGGGATGCGTAATGAAAATAAAGAGGTTACGTGGATAAAGATTTGAAACTGGTGCAGGTTCCGGGATGGGAGCGGTTTGGCTGGCTGAGGCATGGCTTCAGCAGGCGCGCCGGAGGCGTCTCGACGGTCTACGGCGACGCAGGCGCGCTGAATCTGGGATGGACCGAGGAGGACGATCCGGCGGCAGTAGCAGAGAACCGGCAGCGGCTGGTTCAAGCTGTCGGCGGTGGTTCTCTGGTCACGATTCGCCAGGTCCACGGCGCGGAGACCAGGGCGGTTCGCGTGCACGACGGGGCCTTCGATGGCCGGCTCCAGACCGCCGAGGGCAAGGCCGTCTTACAAGGTGATGGCTTGATGACGAATGTTGCAGGGGTTCTGCCTGGGGATTCAGACCGCGGACTGCGTTCCGGTGCTGGTGGTGGACGTCCGGCAACACGTGGCGGCTGCATTTCACGCGGGATGGCGGGGAACTGTCGCAAGGATGGTGGAGCACGGAATCGCGGCCATGCGGACGGAGTACGGCTCCAAACCCGAAGACCTGGTGGCGGCAGTGGGCCCAAGCATCGGTGCCTGCTGCTACTCGGTCGGGGAAGAGGTGCGCCACGCGTTCGAGACGGAGTTCGCCCACGGCGGCGAGCTGTTGGGCGATGGTGAATGGGGAGATTCGGCTGGATCTCTGGGAGGCGAACCGGCGCCAGCTTCTGGAGGCTGGAGTGGGGTCGGAGAAGATCACTGTGCTGAGGCATTGCTCTGGCTGCGCGGTGGATGGCGGGGGCCAGCGGCAGTATTTTTCGCACCGCGTGGATAAAGGAGTTACAGGGCGGATGATGAGTGTTGTGGGAGTGGTTTGAAGGACGCAACACTGCTGCTGGCAAAGTTGCGTAAGAGCAACTTCGCCAGCAGCAGATGGGATTACATAGCCGGCGGGTGGTGAGGGTCAACTTCGCCGTTGGGCATAGGGGTGGACTTCACGCCGGACGGGTTCACCGAGTCGCGTAGCTCCTTGCTGGGCTTGAAGAACGGCACACGCTTGGCCGGAACATCGACTTTTTCCCCGGTCTTGGGATTGCGGCCGATGCGGGCGTTGCGCTGGCGGGTCCGGAAGCTGCCGAACCCGCGAATCTCAATCTTATCGCCGGACTGGAGCGCGCCGATAACGGACTCGAAGAGGGTGTCAACGATAATCTCTCCGTCGCGGCGGGTTAAGTCACCGAGGGCGGTTACTTTGTCTACTAGGTCAGCTTTAGTCATAGGGGAGGTCCTTTCGTGCTGGGCAAGGCACTTCGGAATCTTGGTGGCCACAGTGCGTCGCAAACCACTCTTCGCGACTATACCATTGATTATAGACGAGATGGGGAGAGTTTGGTAACGAATATACGAATCCGCGAACATCGGCCATGTTCAGGTGAGATGCAAATAAAACCAACAACGTAGCGGATGGGATGAAAAAAGATTGGTGGTCAACTAGATTCCTCCCCGGTCAGGATGACCTAACCCGGGGAGGGGCTTAGTTTACTTCCACATGAAATAAAATCCCGGGCGCCGGATTCAGCACTTTGCCAGGGTTGGAAAAGAGGCTGTCGGCGTCGTCGAGAGGCCGCGAACAGCCCTTTATTTTCTTTCGCCGGGCGGACGATGGCAGGCTCTCCGGAGATACCTGCGTCCTTGGCGGTATCCATTAAAGCAACACGGAAGCCGCCTACCTTATCGATCAGGCCGAGCGGCAGCGACTGTTGCCCCGTCCAGACCTGACCCGTGGCCAGCGGCTTGATCTTCTCGTCCGTGGTGTGGCGGCCGGTGGCGACGTCGTGGATAAACTGCCCGTACATATTGTCGACCAGCGACTGGAAGTAGACCTGCTCCTGCGGCGTAACGTCGTGGGTCGGGTCGCCGGCGTCCTTCAGCTCTCCGGCGTGGATCACGACCGACTTCAGCTTGGCCCAGCGGTACAGGTCGCCGTAGTTGGTCCACTCCATAATGACGCCGATGGAGCCCACCACCGAAGCGTCATTCGCGTAGATCTTGTCGCAGCCGCTGGCGATGTAGTACGCCCCGGAAGCCCCGACCGACTCAACCGACGCCACGATCTTCTTGTGCTTCTCCTGCCGGACGCGCAGCACCTCGTGGTAGATCTCCTGCGAGGCCGCCGCGCCGCCGCCGGGCGAATCGATGTGCAGAATGATGGCTTTCACCGACGAGTCGTCGCCGAACTTGCGCAGTTGCGTGTCGATCTTGTCGGCGTCGGTGATCACTCCGGTCACGTCGATCACACCAATCTTGGAGCCCAGTCCGAGCCCGAAGCAGAGTCAGCCGACGAGCGCATCGCCAGCCATACCATGCCCGTCATCAGCAGGAATAACGGCCGCAACCGAGCCGCCGATGATTCCGATGTAGAACCACGCCGAGCGCCGCTTCGGCGGCTGGTACCCATAGGCCGGCGCTGCCTGCGCACCATAGGGCCAGCCCCATAAGGACCAGAGCCGTAGGCGCCGATCCATAGGGACCCGATGCATAGGGTCCAGCCCCATACGGCGGCTGGGCATAGGGCGTGGGGGGCGCACCGGACGGTGCAGCTGGCCGGAGACGGGCGGCGGAGGCGGCGGGGGTTGAGGTGAGAGGTCTTCCGTCATGGTGAGGAGTTTAGCAAAATGGACGCCATTGCGTGGGAGCAACCGGCGCCCGGCCGAAAAACCGCCCATTTATGCACCGAAGCCGGAGATTCTTTGCAGCTAAAAGAGTGGTCGTGCGTCCAATAGTTACAGTATGATGAAGCGCGGCCCCAGGGCTCCTCCCGCATACTAGTGAGCTTCAGGGATTCCTGAGCGAAGGTCCGGCAAGCACGATGTCGCATCCACAATTGAGTATCGTGATTCCCGCTTACAACGAAAGCGCACGGATCGAAGCTACGCTTGAGCGGGTGATGACGTGCGTCTCGGAGCAGGGGTGGGATGCCGAGGTCCTCGTCGTCGACGACGGCTCAAAGGACGACACCGCCGCCATCGTCGAGCGCTGGATGGCAGTACATCCACGCCTGCACATGGTGAAGAATCCCGGCAACAAGGGTAAAGGCTACTCGGTGCGCAACGGCCTGCTGCAGTCCGCCGGCGAAATCGTCATGTTTACCGACGCCGACCTCTCGTCCCCCATGGAAGAGGCCGAGCGCCTGATCACGGCACTCGAAGACGGCGCCGACGTCGCCATCGGCTCACGCTGGATGGACCGCACCCGCCAGACCATTCACCAGCCGCTCTACCGCCAGTTCTTCGGACGCTGCTTCAACTGGGTCACGCGCCGCATCATGGGCCTGCCGTTCAAGGACACGCAGTGCGGCTTCAAGGCCTTCAAGCGCGATGCCGCCCAGGTCATCTTCCGGCTCCAGACCATCGAGCGCTGGGGCTTCGATCCCGAGATCCTCTTCATCGCGCGCAAGCTGAATTACACCATTACCGAAGTCCCCGTAACCTGGGGCCACGACGAGCGCAGCCGCATGTCCTACCTCAAGGACGGCATGAAGATGCTCGAAGACATGGCGGTCATTCGCAGCAACTCGATCCGCGGCCGCTACGACGCCGCCATCGCCGAGATGAAGAACACCAGCAAGATGATCACGCCCCGCGTAGTCAAGGCCGAGACCGGGCCGCAACCCGCATCCTTCACCTCCAAAATCTAAGCTTCAATCACGCCGAACTTAGCTACGTCGCGGACGCGGTGCGTCGTACTGAAACACCTGTTCAAGCGGCACTCCAAACACATGAGCAATACGGAACGCGACCTCGAGCGAGGGCGAGTACTTGTCGCCCTCGATAGCGATCACCGTCTGCCGCGTCACCTCGATAAGGTCGGCGAGCTCCTGCTGCGTCATCGAACGCGCCGCGCGCAGATCCCGGACAGTGTTGCGGATGCGTGACTTCAAAGCGACGTCCGGTAGGCGACCAGTTCGCGAATAATGCGAACGGCTGCGGCAAGAACCAGCAGGTGGAAGACGATCCCGATCATATGTGCCTGCGAGCGTAGCGCGCCATGGTCCCAGTACATCACCAGAATGGCCACCAGGCCAACCCACAGGATAACGTTGCTCCAGCGCGTCCCGATGGCCGCGATCGAGCGGTCGCGCTCGTCCTCAACCACGTTGCCGGAGCGCCGCCGCAGCAGCATGCGGAACGACGCGAACAGCAGGATCAGCACCAGCACAAGAACATGAAACCCGCGCCCGCCCGGCGGCTGGTGCGCAATAAAGTGAATGTAGAAGCCGCCGCCCACGACGAGTCCCACAAGCTGGGCATAGAGCATCTTTTCCCCGAAGCTGAGACGAGACATGATGATCTCCATGTCAAAAATATTTGACATGGCAAATGTACGGCTTCGCCGCGTTGATGTCAAATATCTTTTACATAACATGCTTGACGCACAAGAAGTGTGGTGTCTAATATGACGCATTCACTTCGAGGTGCTACATGCTGTTTAATTTCAGTTATTTACCCCAAGATAAAGGGGTGGAATAACGCATGCAAGAAAATCATCTCGCCAAGCGAGGAATCTTTAGTAGTACCTATTGGAACCCGCAAGATATTCCCCTTCGTAACAGGCCAATATTTTGGCCATCATTGGGGGCGATTCCCCTTCTTGGGGTCGCATCCTTTTTTTGGTCTCAATTTTCTCTGAAACCAGGGATTTCACGAGCGTGATACTCTGTCTCGATTTTTCCTATACGGTTTTGCTGCCATACTTTCAGTATGGCTCATAATTTTCGCTCGCTCTCTGCCAAAGTACAGAAAGTTATTCGGCTGGGTCGCAGTTATTGTTGTTTTCGTCGGATCAGCCGTAATAGATGCCGCTACCGTAATCCCAGACATAAACAGCGGTAAGAGCATTCCGGGAATGTCGGCACAGATGATTATTCGGATAGTTAAGATCAAGCCGGACGAAGAAATTACATATTCGACATAGGCAAAATTGGAGCATCAAGATTGTCTGGATATTTGCTTAATAACATGATGCTTCTTTCAGTTACTGACGAGTCTGGAAAGGAGTATTCAGTACATGCCAATGTCGGCAAGGATATTCCGCTCGATAGTGTCGTCTTATTGAATTGTGATTTTGGATCAGATGGAAAGAAATCTTCATTGCGAATATGGGTAAACGAAAACAGTACCGTATTTTTAGAGTTGCCTCTAGTCCGGTGGCGAGCCCCAGGAAGTTTAATAACATTGGGAGCCGACCTAAATGGTCAGAACAACGGCATATTCGATATGTTTTTCTTTGGTATTTACGACCGTACTTTCACTGTCGAGGACATTCGCAAATCAGAACTTTATACCGAAGAAAGGCTGACAGATAAAAACTATCCTAGCTTTCACGGTACAGAGTTCGCGAAGTTGAACCGGTACGACAACAACATGACTCTTTCAAGCGACAGCGTTTGGAGGCATTAATTGAGTAAGCAGACATACCACGAAGGCCCGGAAGCGGCGGAACGATTCGAGAAGATGGCAATGAAGGTTTTCCGCGCACCCAAGTCCAGCGCGAATTCGTGCCCAAAATATGAGACTCACATGCGAGAATGGGCTATGAGTTTATAAGGTGTGGGTGCTTCGATCTTTTCATCTGGTTATCGCAAACAAAGGACGGGCGGGGGATCGCCGAGCAAAGCTCGCTGGTGAACAGGTGATCCAGCCGCTTCGTCGCCGGGATGACGGTCGAGGAGGCGCTGGCCGCCTGCGAGCGCGTCAACCGTGAAGGCATCGCCGTGACCCTCGATTCGCTCGGCGAAAGCCTTACGAGGTGAGGACGCGGCGCGGCGCCTCGGCCGCGATCTATCACCGACTGCTCGACGCCATCCCCACGCGCAAACTCAACGCCAACGTCAGCGTGAAGCTCTCGCAGATGGGCATGGACTTCGACCCCGAACTGGCCGAGCGCATCGTCGGCGAGATGGTCGAGCGCGCCGGACGCAGCCGACTCCTTCGTCCGCATCGACATGGAGGGCACTCGGGATACACCGAAGCCACCATCGGGATGACCGAGCACCTGCACGAGCGCTTCCCCGGTCGCGTCGGGACGGTCCTGCGGCCTACCTCTACCGCACCGCCGAAGACACCGAGCGCCTGCTGCGCGAGGGAATTCGGATTCGGCTCTGCAAGGGCGCCTCGAGGAAGGCCCGCGAGCACGCCTACCCATCCAAGGAAGACGTCGACCACAACTACGTCATCCTGATGAAGCGCATGGTCGCAGTCCGGCGTCTTCTGCGGCATCGCCACCCACGACGAGGCGATCGTGAACACGTGAAGAAATTAGTCGCACGAGCAGGGTGTGAACCAAGAAAGCCTTCGAGTTCCAGATGCTCTACGGGTCCGCCGCGACCTCCAGCGCAACTCGCCGCCGAGGGCTTCGGCGTCCGCGTCTACATCCCCTTCGGCGCCGAGTGGTACCCCTACTTCATGCGCCGCCTCGCCGAACGCCCCGCCAACGTCCTCTTCCTCGCCAAGAACTTCTTCAAAAACTGAAAGCGGCAAGGGCACGGCTCTGAGCCTGCCGGACAGGTCGAAGAGCCGAGCCGCTCAAGCCTCTCCCGGAGTGTTCTGCAAGCGCCAACGGCGCGCCCTATACCGGCCTGCGGCGTAGCCCAGATGTACCGAAGAAGCCACAGCCACGAGGGCTGAAAGCCCGCCCTATGGCCGGTTTGAAGTCTAAATGTGTCCGTTAGCCACACCCACCGCCCCGAACCCTTGACACGCCAACTATAATAGAGACAGCAGCAACACCAGTCCGGCGCAAGCCGGACGGCGCATTTAACCCGCCGGACTTTTACACGAGGTCCGGACCTAAAGTGTTTGTTTCGAATATTTTGCGCAAAATGACCGGGGGAGGGGGTACCCAAGGTCACGGCTTCACACTAGCCGAGCGGACGGGCGCAGGCTCGCTCAGCAGGTGCTCGATGAGCTCGGTAACCTCCCGCTTGAGCGCCTCGTTGGCCGGCGGGTTAGCCGGGCCGGCGAACCCGGCATGAACCTCCTTCACCAGGCCATCGCGCCCGAGGAAGAAGGTGGTAGGCCAGCTATTAAGGTGGACGCCCTGCGGAATCTTCTCGTTGAGCTGGTCGGTATTTCCGGCCACGAGAACGGTGTAGGGAATGTTGTACCGGGCGACGAAGGCGTGCAGGCCGCTGAGATCCTTCAGCTGGCTCTCATCCTCAAAGGAGAGGTTCACGATCTCCAGGCCCCGGCTGTGAAACTGCTTGTAGAGGCTCACCAGGAACGGCGCCTCATCATGGCAGTTCGGACACCACGAGCCGCCGATGGCCACAATGACCACCTTGCCGTCAAAGCGCGGGTCGGTGTTGGAGACCAGCTTGCCGGAGAGGTCCGGGAAGCTGAAGGCGAAGGGAACATGCGGATCCTTGACGGTGGTCTGCTCGGCGGTGTCGGTAGGAGCCGGCAGGTTCTCCTTACGAGCCTCCGCCGGACGGCGGGCGACCAGGTCCTGCTGCCGGTCGGTCGTCAGATCGGCGTGCAGCATGTTGGAGACCAGCAGCGTCCCGTCAGGCTGCGGCGTGATGGTGTAGAGCAGCGGCCCGGCGGCGGTGAAGTGCGAGACAGTGTAATTCTTCCCGTTCCACACGCCGTAGAGCGATCCGGTATCGCCGTCGATGCGCTGAATCACGGCCTTGACCCGCGCAGGATCTGCGGCGTCGGGAGTGACACGGAGCTCCCACGCCGACTCGTCTTTGACGCTCTTGTAGGCGATCTCCCAGTCGCCGTGGATGTCAGGCGCGTTGGGCGCGGGCTTCACGGCCGTAGGCTTGGCGGCCAGCTTGGCGGTAAGCGGATACTTGGCAGTGGCAGTGCTGAAGGTGCCGGTCAGGGTATCCCCCGCCACCTGGGTATCGAACTTGCTGGTGAAGTAGTTGAAGGTGACGACGAGGTGATCGCCATCGAGAGTGACGCTCGAGGCCTGCGGCTGATCGGCGAAGCTCGCGGGCCATTGATCAGCGCGGCCTTGAGGTTGCTGCCGCTGCCGGTGATGGTCAGGGCAAAAGGCACCGGCTGGCCATGGGATATCGCAATACCGTTCCACGTGCCGCTGACGGCCGGTGCCGGGGCAGACTGGGCGAGGGTAGCAACTGACAGCAGTAGAAATCCGGTGAGAAGCTTCATGCCAGAACTCGATTCTTAAAGTTTGAGTGGGTTTGAAGCGGAGACGTCCGGTTACCGGGTGCAACACACGTCTGCGCAGGCCGACTGCAGGCGGCGGCAACAACAGAGGTGGAGACGGGTCGTCACGAGGTCTAGGTTAGACGCACGGATGGGGCGGGGTCAAGATTAGAGCAGGGAAGCGCGAGGCTATTTGCCGGCGTTAACCGGGGGTGGTGGGGCCTGGACTGGAATGTAAGGCTCAACCGCGAGCAGGTTGTTGAGGGTAGAGCGCTCGTAATCGGAGAACTCGCCGTGAAGACGGTCGGAGTTGAGGATGGACTGGCGCTGAGGCTCAGGCATCTCGCGAAGATCGCGGAAGGCGCGGGCCACCAGGCGGCGGCGGTCAGGAGGAAGCGCGTGGAACTGCTGCGCGGCGCTGCGGACCTGCTGCCGTTGCTGCGGAGTGAGATGTTCCATCATCTCGTTGCGCTCAATCAGTCGGCGACGCTGCTCCTCCGGCATGCTGTTCAGCTTGGCTAGATTGTTCAGCTCGCGCTGCTGCGCCTGCGGGGGCAGCTCGCGGAAGCCGGGTTCATTCTGGAGCGCGGACTGCTGCTGGGCGAGCGTCATGTTGCGATGGCGGTCCATCCACTCTTCCAGGTGCTCCTGGTTCGGCTTGGGGCCGGCCGGGGATTTCGGTCCAGCGTTCGGTCTCTGGGCAGGCGGGGGAGCGGACTGTTTGGGAAGAGGATGGGCCTGTCGCCGGGCAAAACACGGCGATGCGGAAAATAGAAAGAGAGCCGCAAGGGCTGAGTGAAGGATGCGCCGGGATGGGGCTGTCAACTGCATTCGATTGAACCGGCAAAGTTAGTTTCACAACCGGGGCGTTTGGCCGCACCAGTTATGAGATTACTGCGTCGTGACCCCTTTCTGCGAGATATTTATGCCCCCAAAAACCGCTAGCTCTGGGGCGGAGAGGCGGTATCGTCGCTAGATCCGTCGTCCTGCAGGAGCTGATCCATGGTCTGGATAGCCTGCGCATTAGTGTCCAGGTTCTGCAGGTCATTGACGGTAGCCGAGGCCTGCACAGGCGTCGCAGAGTGGAGCGAGAGATCGGCAGCGGTGCCGCCACCCACGATAATGACCAGCGCCAGGGCCGCGACCATCACCGGACGAAACTGGCGGCCGGTATTGAAGAGCAGCCGGGCACGCATCCGCTCGAACCAGCCCGCGGGCGGAGCCGTCTGTTCCTCGCGGATACGGACGGCAAGCTTCTGGTCAAAGTAGGGGGACGGCTCCGGGGCCTTCCACGAATCCAGCAGGTCGAACGTGGCCTTGAGGGAGCGGAACTGTTCGTTGCAGGAGGCACACGCAGCGAGATGTTCACGGGCGGCGGCGTTCGACGGCGCAGCTGCGTCGAGGAGAAGGTTCGGCAGAGAAGTCAGGCAGCCTTTGCAGTTCATGATAGATCCTTTCCTGTCCCCTGGGTGCCGAGGGCCTTCTCTACTCTTCGGCGGCTTCTTTCCAGTAAGACGACTAACAACGTTCGCCAGACGCAGCGAACTAAATAAACGGTTTCAGCTTCTCGCGCAGCGTCTGGTACGCGCGAAAGAGCAGCGATTTCGTGGCCGACTCGCTGAGCTTGAGAACGTCCCCGATCTGGCGATAGTCCAGTCCTTCGTACTTGTGCATCAGGACGGCGACCCGCTGCCGCTCTGGTAATTCCATGACGTGCTGGCGAATGGCGTTCAGCCGTTCCCGCTGGAGCATGTCGGCTTCGGCTCCGGGGGTGCTATCGGCGACGTCCGGCGTCGTGCCGGTCTCGGAGTCGGTCTCATCCAGGTAGACGGTGGATGCCATACGTTCATGACGATTATCGCGAGCATAGTTTACGCCGAGGTTGGTGGCGATGCGATAGAGCCAGGTGCTGAAGCGGGCCTCGGCTCGGTAGGTCTCGCGGGAGCGATAGACGCGGAGAAAGACCTCCTGCGCGAGTTCTTCGGCTATGGCCTGATTGCGAACCATGCGGTACATGAAGTGAACGATCGGCTTCCGGTATTTCTGGATGAGGAAGTCAAATCCGGCCATGTTCCCGGCCCGGAGTTCAAGCATGATGGCAGCGTCATCCATCTGGGCAAAATCGCCCTGGAAGGGGAGCTTTTCTGCGGCTTCGAGGTTTTGGAGGAGCACCGGGTTGAGCGCCAACGAAGCCATATCATCCGAAACCCCATCTTCATCCGTAGGTTGCGTCTGAGGGTCAAATTCTGCCGAATTTTCGGCGGCGTCCCCCCGGGATGCGTTGGAGCGATGGGGGTTGGCAGAGGGAAGGGACATTCTTTCCTCATGATTGTATGCCGTCTGGCGGGCGGATGGGAGGGTGGTTTCAAAGGAGTTACGGCAGAGTGCTGGAGGTGGTATTCTTTACCCATACGTCGCCGGTGTCCCTGCGGGCTACTGCCGCGACTGCGAAGTATGGGGCGCATAACTCAGCGGTAGAGTGCCACCTTCACACGGTGGAAGTCGTAGGTTCGAATCCTGCTGTGCCCACCAATCCTTTCAACAACTTAGCCGGCATGCGGTCAGCATTTGCGGCTTTTTGTGGCAAATCGTCAGATGACGTTTTTTCTCCTCCTTTCGTCAGCATCGTGTACACCGATCCGACCATCTCTTGCACGCTCTCCGGAGCTCCTGCATGTACTCGTTGGCCGTCGTGTCGGGCCGGGAGTGCCGCAGGTGCGCCTGAATGTCCTTCACCGACCCCATCTTCTGCGCCTGGGTCGCCATCGTCCGTCGCATCACCTGGAAGTTCAGCTTCGGGATACCCAAGGACATCCGCCAGAGGCTTGAGAACCCGGCTCCGGTAGTTGGCAGTGTCCATGAAGCCTCCGTCGGCGTTCGGGAAGATAAACGCATCCGGTGAAGCCTTCCTGTGTTCGTCCTTCCGGCAGGAGGGTCTTACAGGACGTGTTTGCACTCCATCTTCCAGCGAAAGAGCTCATCGGCTAGCCCATCCGGCAGATGAACCTTCGTCGAGGCTTCCGGTGTCTTCCCATAGGGTCTGAGCGTTCTCCGGTAGACGGTTTCGGTTAGGGTAAGCGTGTTCTGGTCATCGAAGGAGCGCCACCGCAGAGCGAACAACTCGCTCGGCCTCAGCGCCTCGGTCATATCGAGCATCAGCAGCAGACGATCCCGTCTGCCGGCGTTGGCCAGAATCAGCCAAAGCTGCTCCCAACTCAGGACCTGCTTGTCCTTCGGCCGAAGATTCTTGGGAATCCGAAGCTTCCGGGTCGGGTCCTTGACCAGGAATTCCTGTTCGATGGCTTCATCGAAGATGGACTTCAGATAGGATCGTGCCTGCTTGACCCGGTCCTGCGAGTACCGTTCCGCCAGACCGTTCAGATGCGTCTGCATCATGAACTTGTCAACGAATCGAGCGGATGATCGCCGAACCTGTCGATGAGGTCGATCTCGATCTGGGCCATCTTCTCTTTCGCCGTCTCCGGCCGCCAATCTCCCTTACGGAGCGGAAAGTAGCGGTTGAGGACAAACCACTCGAAGGTGACAGAGCTATCCTTTTGGACTCTGCCTCCGAGGTTCTGACCAGTGCGTTTTGTGACTTCGGCTCGTAGCGCCTCTCGCGCTTGGAGTTGGTCATCTTGGTTTTGAGGGCGAGCTTGACGCAAACTTTCTTGACTCGCTCCTCGCCGGTTTCAGGATCGAGGACCGTCTGACGGAAGTAGCCAAACCACTGCTTTCCGCGCAAGAGACCCATCCTGCCTGGTGCGATTTACCCATCGATTCCTCTATTTCTGCGGGGAGACAGTGGGCACTGCTATTTTAGCCGGTGCGCCGCCGAAGTGAGGTCATCCGTTCATGCTCGTCAATGAACATTTCGATTCCGCTGGCGCGGTAACGAAGTGTTCCGTCGCCCATACGAATCACCGGAAGAAGTGGTTTCTTTCTTGAGGAGTGGTCCCACACCCAATCCGTGCTGACATTGAGCCGCTTGGCTACATCCTCAGCCGTGAGCAGCGACTCAACTTCGATCGATCTTCTGGCAGGCTTTCGAAAGAGGGGGTTTGATTGTCCGACTGTCTAGGAGTTGTTCGATCCCATTTGACTCGTGTCTAGCCAATCGAATGAGAAACCGGAAACCTTCTGTCCATTGGACACCTCATGCTGTTTTGCTGCTTCGAGCCTGACGCCTCCGCAACTGCGAGTCCAATACTTGTTATCTATATCGCCCAAGGTTTTATCTATGGTCGCTCCAGCAGGAACGCAACTAGCGCGGTTACCTTGAGGTTTCCGGACACCTTCGGGTTACCTATTGACACATCTAATTCATGCCCCAAATCATAGAAATAGACAGTTTTTCCACGACCATCTGTTCGATCGGGTCAGTGGAATCGACGATAGCCAGCGGAGTGTTCAGGCCATGTCAGATTCCCTTGAATTTCGACTTCTTGAGAGTACATACTTGCGGTCGCGGAAACGTTGAACTTTACTCGCGCCGCTCAGCGTCTCTTTCTTGCGCAGCCGTCGCTCAGCAAGCAGATTCGGATCTCGAAATAGCGATTAAGTTTCCGCTCTTCGAACGCAGCCGGGATGGGATTCGCATCACCGATGCTGGGCGCATAGTGATCGCCTACGCG
>CAVUSG010000002.1:0-79049 GCA_963744125.1 uncultured Acidobacteriaceae bacterium
GGAGGTGGTTAGGGAGTTTCGGAGGGGGAAGGGGTTGTGAAGGGTTGTTGGTTGCTGGTTGTTTGTTGTTGGTTGAGTGCGGAGGTTGAAGATGGTTGAGCCTTGGTTGCGGGGTGATTTGGGGGAGTTGGATCCGTTGCGGCGGGGGGTGGTGCATGCGCTTTGGCTGGCGGTGGAGGATGTGGAGCTTTGGTGTCGGGGGTTGAGTGTTGAGGAGTTGGAGGCTCGGCCGCTGGGGTTGCCTTCGGTGGGGTTTCAGATGCGGCATATGGTTCGGAGCCTGGACAGGCTGCTGACTTATGCGGAGGGGCGGCAGTTGGATGAGCGGCAGATGGCGGCTTTGCAGAGTGAGATGGTTGCGGGTTTGTCGCGGGATGATTTGTTTTTGGAGTTTTCGGATTGGATGAGGTTTGCTGAGGAGCGGGTTAGGGGGTTATCTCCTGAGAGCTATGCGGAGGTGCGGGGGGTGGGGCGGAGGTCGTTGCCTAGTACGGTTGGTGGGTTGCTGGTGCATTGCGCGGAGCATACGCAGCGGCATGCGGGGCAGATGGTTACTACGGTGAAGGTGGTGGTGGGGATGCGTGGTGCTTCCTAGAGTATGGATGGCGAAGATGGTGGCATAAGATGCTAGAGAACGACGACAGGGAGTTATTTGATGCCTGGATTTTCGCGCTGGGCTTGTTTGCTTCTACTGATGTTTCCACTGGCTGCGGCGGCCAAGCCGAAGGTGCTGGTGTATACGCGCAACTACACGCCGGACGGTAAGGGCTATGTGCATGACAACATCGCGGCCAGCGTTGCGGCCATCGAGAAGATGGGCGCGGAGAAGGGGTTCGATGTGGTGGCGTCGGATGACCCAGCGGTGTTCACGGATGAGAATCTGAAGCGGTTCTCTGTCCTGGTGTTCTCCAACAGCAATAACGAGGCGTTCGCTACCGATACGCAGCGGGATGCGTTCAAAAAATATATCGAGAGCGGAGGGGGCTTTGTGGGAATTCACTCGGCCTCGGGGTCGGAGCGGGCGTGGCCTTACTTCTGGTCGGTGCTGGGCGGGAAGTTTGTGGTGCATCCGAAGCAGCAGTCATTCGTGGTGCAGGTGGTGGATGCGAAGTTTCAGGCGGTGAAGGGTCTTCCGGTTTCGTTTACGTGGACCGATGAGTGCTACTTTATCGATCACCTTGCCGCGGATATTCATCCGGTGCTGGTGACCGACCGGACGAAGCTGAATCCCGCTCCTGCGAATGCCGATAGTTTTCCGAATCCGCTGCCGCTGGCCTGGTACCACGAGTTCGATGGCGGACGGGAGTTCTATACGGCGCTGGGGCACAACAAGGAGGACTACGGTTCCCCGATTCTGTATGGGTTGATTGAGAACGGTATTTTGTGGGCGATGAAGGCTCAATAGTTCAAGCTGGAGTCATGGTGGCTTCTCTCGAGAATTAAGATTCAGGCGACGCGGATGGCTCCCCAGGGGGGTGGGCGCAGGCCTTTGGCGAAGACGGTGTTGAGGATTTTGGCTACGCTTTCCTCTATGGATTCGGAGTCGGTGTTGCACTCGACCTCGGGGGTGAGTGGTGGCTCGTAGGGGTCGCTGATGGCGGTGAAGTCGTGGATCTCGCCGATCAGGGCGCGGTGATAGAGGCCTTTGGGGTCGCGGTCGATGCAGGTGGGGAGGGAGGCGTTGACGTAGATTTCGATGAAGCGGCCGAGTCTTTTTCTGGCTTCGGCGCGCATGGCGGCGTAGGGCGAGATGACGGCGACGAGGGTGACGACGCCGCTTTCGATGAGGCCCTCGGCAGCTATGGTGATGCGGCGGATGTTCTCTTCGCGATCCTCGCGGCTGTAGCCGAGGCCGGCGCTGATGGTCTGGCGGATTTCGTCTCCGTCGAGGATTGCGACGGGGAAGCCTTCGGCGCTGAGGTAGTCGGCGACGGCGCGGCAGAGGGTGGTCTTGCCGGCTCCGCTGAGGCCGGTGAACCAGAGGGTCATTCCGGCTGGCCATTCGCCTTGCTTTACCACTTGCGGCAACTGCATCGTCTGCTCCGGGCGCATCCGTTGGGGCCTAGAGATTGAGGGTATCGTTGCGCTGTCGCGGGATCGTCACCGGGGTGTCACCAGATTGTCAAAATATGATTTGGGCGATGCGCCAGGTCCGGCCTGCGCAGGGGGCCGGCTGAGGTAAGATGCTTTTGCAAATGAAGCTGGGATATGGCGGAGATGAATAAGTGAAGATATTTCGTGGGCTGATGGTTGCAGGTTGTGTATTGGCGATGACGAGTTGTGCTGTGGCGCAGGAGGACTACTTCAGCAACTGGCCGGCGGGGATGGCTCCGAAGGAGGTGGGGAAGCGGGTGGCGGAGCACTTTGTGACGAGTTCGCATCAGTATCTCGCTCAGCCGACGAGTACGATTCACTACTCGGAGGTGGCGACGTGGTATGGGGCGCTGACGTTTGCGAAGCTGACTGGGGACGACGCGTTGAGGGCTGAGCTGATCAAACGGTTTGAGCCGCTGATGCCGGGTGGAGCTGAGGAGAGCCGGATTCCGAAGGCGCACCATGTGGATGCTTCGATCTTCGGGATTGTGCCGATGGAGATCGGGATGCAGATGAAGGACGCGAAGTATGTGGAATATGGGAGGGGGTTTGCGGACCGGCAGTGGGAGAATCCGACGGCGGATGGGTTGTCGGCGGAGACGCGGTTCTGGATTGACGATATGTATATGCTGACGATCTTGCAGCTGGAGGCCTATCGGGCGACTGGGGATAAGAAGTATCTGGACCGCGATGCGAAGGAGATGGTGGCGTATCTGGATAAGCTGCAGCAGCCGAATGGGCTGTTCTTTCATGCGCCGGATGTGCAGTTTTACTGGGGTCGAGGGGATGGCTGGGTGGCGGCGGGGATGGCGGAGATGTTGAGTGAGCTGCCGGAGAACCATCCGCAGCGGGCTCGGATTATGCAGGGCTATAAGCTGATGATGGCTGGGCTGCTGAAGTATCAGGGTAAGGATGGGATGTGGCGGCAGCTAATCGATAAGGAGGAGTCGTGGCCGGAGAGTTCGAGCTCGGCGATGTTCACCTTTGCGATGATTACGGGTGTGAAGCATGGGTGGCTGGATGCGAAGACTTATGGGCCGGCGGCTCGGAGAGCGTGGATCGCGGTGGTGGGGTATATCGACCAGAATAACGATGTTACGCAGGTGGGTGAGGGGACGAACAAGAAGGCCGACCTCGAATACTATCTGGAGCGGAAGCGCCATACGGGAGATTTTCATGGGCAGGCTCCTGTTCTGTGGGCTGCGAGCGCTCTGTTGCGTTGAGGGAAAAAGGACTAGAGCGTGAAGGGACGATGGCATGATCTTTCGCGCAATTTGGTGCCATGAAGTGATGTAAGGTGTTGGCTATGAGCAAGAATATTGTGATTTGTTGTGATGGAACGGGCAATGAGTACGGTGACAATAACTCGAATGTTGTGACGTTGTTCAGTGCGCTGGTGCTCGATGAGACGCGGCAGGTGGGGTACTACCATCCGGGCGTGGGGACGGAGGGTTCGCCGACGTCGCGTAACAAGGCGGAGGCGTTATTCTCGATCTCGGCGGGGCTGGCGATCGGCACTGGGATTCTCCAGTATGTGGGGGACTCTTACCGATATCTGATGAACGTGTATGAGGAGGGCGATCAGATCTATTTGTTCGGGTTCAGCCGCGGGGCTTATACGGTGCGGGCGCTGGCCGGGATGGTGAATATGTATGGCCTGCTGCGGGCCGGGAATGAGGGCTTGATTCCGTACATTCTGAAGATGTTCTCAAGGAAGGCGCGGATGGCGGGTGGGATGACGCCGTCGTTTGCGGAGGCGGTGGGGTTCAAGAAGACATTTAGCCGCAACGTGAAGTTGCATGTGGTCGGAGTGTGGGATACGGTGAGTTCGGTGGGAATGGTGTGGGATCCGCTGAAGCTGCCGTATACGGCGGTGAATCCGAGCATGGTGCACGGGCTGCACGCGCTTTCAATCGACGAGAGGCGAAGCTTCTTTCGTAACAACTTATGGGGGGCTCCGCTACCGAAGACGATTGACGGGGAGCAGCAGACGATTAAGCAGGTTTGGTTTGCGGGGGTGCACTCGGATGTGGGTGGGTCGTATCCGGCGTTGGAGAGCGGGCTGTCGCAGATTACGCTGGAGTGGATGCTGGGCGAGGCAGTGAAGCTTGGGCTGCTGGTGGATCCGCATCGGGCGGAGAGGGTGTTGGGGAGGATTCCGCCACAGCCGCCGGTACCCCCAAATCCGGCGCAGTTGATTCATAACTCGTTGACGGGGGCGTGGTGGCTGCTGGAGTGGTATCCGCGGCGAGTGTATGACTGGACGACGAAGAAGAAGAGATGGGCGATGCCTTTTGGAAGCAGAAGGCAGATTCCGGAGGGATCGACGAATTCACCAGAGTGCGTGGAAAAGATGAGGATTGACCCGACCTATAAGCCTAAGAATCTGCCGGAGGGGTGGCAAAGGTGTATTGAGGCCGAGCATACTCCTTTTTTTTCGTCGGAAATAAGCGAAAGCGGGTTATGCGATAGTTCATCCGGAGAGTCATATCAGTCTGGGACTCCCGCTGCGGTGCGAGAGATAAAAAGGGTGGGGCGCCCAGATCCCAAACGGCTTGCCTATCAGCTCAATGAGGAGAAAGACAAGATTCGTTTTGTGAACATCGGAACCTTATCCGTTGCCGCTTTGGCTGCCCTTATTTTTTTTAGCTTTCCTTTCATAGTTGGCCACGTAATCAGATTCTTCCATCTTTCCAATATTTCGCCCCACATCTCATGGCGGATTGTTGGGCCGGTGCTGTTGGTCCCGACTTCACTCTTGATCGTCTTTTCTATCTTGAGCGCTTTGCTTAAGGCATCTCTTAAGAAGCGCCTAGTTCAGACACTCGGGCACGTCGAGAACACCGTGGTGAAACATGACGATAAATAATGACAATCCACTCCCTATGAACCCGGAGATTCAACACAGTATCGTCGACGTAGCCAAACTGGAATGGATGGTGCAATTCGTTCAAAAAGGGGGCAAGCTTGCGGCTTGGACTCTTGTTGGGACAGCGTCCGGACTCTCGGTGGGTTTGATTGCGCACGCCGAGCTATCGTTGGGAATCATCGGCGCTCTATTTGGCTCAGGTTTCTATGGGGTGCGGCTGTTTCAGAAATTCAAAGACCCAGATATGGATCAACTACAACAGAAGCTTGACGGTCTACAGCGCATGTATGACTCGGGAAGCATTAGTGAGGATGAATACGTACGTGCAAAAAAGAAAGTTCTCGAAGGCGCCAAACTTTAGCCTAAATCTTGAACTTCACAGAAGATTGAAAACTCAACGTTTGGTCTGGCGATACGACTAGCTGACGAGGTGTCCCATTTTTTCGCGTTTGGTTTCGAGGTAGCGCTCGTTGGTGGGCTCGCTGGGGACCTCGGCGGAGATGCGCTCGACGACTTCGATGCCGGCGGAGACGAGGGCCTCGACCTTTTCGGGGTTGTTGGTGATGAGGCGGACGGCTTTTAGGCCGAGCATCTTGAGGATCTCGGCGGGGAGCTCGTAGGCGCGGCAGTCGGCTTTGTAGCCTAGCTCGAGGTTGGCTTCGATGGTGTCGAGGCCCTGGTCCTGGAGCTCGTAGGCCTGGAGTTTGGCCATGAGGCCGATGCCGCGGCCTTCCTGATTCTCGTAGAGGAGGATGCCGGCGCCCTTGTCGGCGATGGTGGCGAGGGCGAGTTCGAGCTGTTGGCGGCAGTCGCAGCGGAGGGAGTGGAAGACGTCTCCGGTGAGGCACTGGGAGTGGATGCGTACGATGGGGGGCTCGGAGTGGATGTCTCCCATGACGAGTGCGATGGCGGATTCGACGCGGACGGCGGGGGCGGGGATGGCGTCGTTGCAGGGCTCGGGAGCTGCAATGGTGGCTTCAAAGCCGAGGATGCGGAAGTGTCCCCAGCGGGTGGGGAAGTCGGCATCGGCGAGCTTGCGTACGCTGGCGAAGGGCATGGTTGGATTATACGGTTCGGACTGCATAACGATTAGATGAGAAGTGAGCAGGGTTTGATGCAGTTGGTCACATTATTGGGGCTGGAGGTTGGTTTTTGGTTGAGAATGGGCTGTCCGGTGGGCGTAATGAAAGGGCGAGAAGTTATGAAGAGATTGGCGGTGTTGCTGGTGTTGCAGTACGTTTGCTGTGCTCAGGCGGTGGCTCCGGTCGGGGCTGCGGTGCAGGTGAGCGATGCGGATGAGATTCGTGTTGGGGAGATACTGGCGGCGAAGTTTATTGCGAGTGAGGGGATTGCGCCTAGTCCTCAGAATGCGAGGATTGAGGCTTATCTGCAGAAGGTGGGGGATGCTGTGGCGGTGTATACGCAACGGAAGATTCCGTACCGGATTCATTTTGATCCGAACCCGGCGTTTCGCAGCGCAGTGGGGTTTCCGGGTGGGCAGGTGTTCGTGGGGGCCGGGATACTTGCTTATATGGATACGGAAGATCAACTTGCGATGGTGCTGGGGCATGAGATCGAACATATCGACTTGAACCAGTGTCATGACCGGCTGGTGAAGGAGCTTGGCGCGCAACATCTTACGATGAAAGATGTCGACAGGATTGCGGTCGAGCCGTTTCATAACGGCTATGGACATGATGGGGAGTTTGCGGCGGATCGCGAGGGGGCGATCCTGGCGATGAAGGCAGGTTACTCGGCTGACGGGGCGATGCGGTTGCTGAAGACCTTTGTGATTCTGGGTGATCAGATGCCCAACACTCCGAAGGAAGCGAAGGCTAATCTCGGGGCGCGGATTGAGCAGATACGGCAGGTCCGCGACGCGAGTACGCTGCCTAAGCCCGCTGCTGAGAAGAAGCTTGCGCTGCCTTGACGTTTTTGATTCGATTGAGGAGTGTGCGGGGGATTAGAGTAGTGGAATGGTGCAGGTCGATGACAAGCTGATACTGATTACCCTGCTGGTGGAGCTGGGGGTGGCGGCTTCGTTTGCGGCGATACTGGCGCGGTCGACTACGTTTAAGAATCTGCTGCTGCAGCAACACAGAAGCTTGCGTCAGACGGTGGAGCTGCTGGCGATGATCTGCGTTCCGCTGACGCTGGGCGTGTGGATTCGGGTTGATGTGCCGAACTTTC
This sequence comes from uncultured Acidobacteriaceae bacterium, assembly GCA_963744125.1. Classification (GTDB taxonomy): domain Bacteria; phylum Acidobacteriota; class Terriglobia; order Terriglobales; family Acidobacteriaceae; genus Edaphobacter. Next base: position 7,154 of record CAVUSG010000002.1, read on the forward strand.
TGGCGGCGGATATCTCGTTTGAGGCGACGATATTGCTTGGGTTGCTGCTGGGGCCGGCGGCGGCGATGACGGGTGCCGTGTGCCTGGCGTTGCCGGCGGTGCTGCACCACGAGTACTGGACGCTGCCAGTGAACCTGGCGGTGGCGGCGATTGCTGGCGGGTTCCGGCGGTTCGTGAATGACGAGGATGTGTGGTCGTTTTCGCCGATGATCGACCTGAGCATCTATCACTGGGTGACGCGGAACCTGCGGCGGCCGCAATTCGACCGGCAGATATTGCTGCTGGTGCTGATTACGCTGATGCAGTTTGGGACGAGCATGCTGTCGCGGTTCTATCCGCGGCATTTTTTTGAGTTGCACTCGGATTCGTGGCTGGTGGAGCTGGCGATCTGTGTGGCGGCGTCGATTGTGGTGGGGATTCCGCTGAAGATATGGAATGCGATTCGGATCCAGCAGAAGCTGGAGGAGCAGGGAAGACTGCTGCTGGAGGCGAGGCTCGATGCGCTGCAGCGGCAGATCAATCCGCACTTTCTGTTCAATACGCTGAACTCGATTACTTCGCTGGTGCGGTCGGAGCCGGAGCTGGCGCGAGAGTTGATTGTGAAGCTGGCGAATATTCTGCGGGTGCTGCTGAAGAATCGCGAGGCGTTTGTGCCGTTCAGCGAAGAGCTGGCGTTTACGGATGATTACCTGGATATCGAGGTGGTGCGGTTTGGACAGAAGCTGACGGTGGTGAAGGAGATTGCGCCGGAGACGCTGAGCATTGTGGTGCCGGGGATGCTGCTGCAGCCGCTGATTGAGAACAGCATCAAGCATGGTCTGGAGCCGCGGATCGGCGGAGGTACGGTGACGCTGCGGAGCAAGATTACGGAGGAAGGGCGGCTGATGATCGAGGTGGAGGACGATGGGGTGGGGATGGCTCCGGAGCGGAATGCGCCTTCGGCTGTGAGCGGGTTGGTGAGGCCGGGGACGGGAATTGGGATGCGAAATGTTCGGGAGCGGATGCAGGTGTTGTATGGCGAGCTGGCAACGGTCGAGATCGTGAGCCGACCGGGGCGCGGGACCAAGGTGATGCTGTTGATGCCGGTGCTGGAGGCGGGCGCGGAGAACTGGACGCAGGCTGCGGCGCAGGCGGCGAAGGATGCTCTGGGGACGGCGAGTCATTTTGTGGAAGATGCTGTGCGGGCTATGACTCGAGGGTGAGTTGAGTTGGGTGTGTGAAGTTATGATGGCTATGTAGTACGCTATTTAGTAACTGAGGGGAGCGTACATGGCGGTCATCCGGGGAGACCTATCTTTGTTTGGGATTGGGATGTTGGCGGGTGCTCTGTGGATTGTGGCTACCGTGGAGGGTCGCTCCCAGACACTGCCGGTTGCTAACTCTCCGACGCCGAAGCTGGAGTTTGAGGTAGCTTCCGTCCGACAGAATAAGTCGGATGACAAGCCCTACTCCAATTTTCCTCTGAATCCTGGGCCTCAATTTAGTCCTAGTAGGGGTCATTTAGTTGCGACGAACATGCTTCTCCTGCAATACATCGTGTTCGCCTATAAGATGACGAGTTTCCAGATCCAATCCATACGATCTCAACTACCGGATTGGGCTCGTTCGGACCATTTTGATATCGAGGCGCGAGTAGAAGGTGAACCCACGAAAGATCAGATGCGTTTGATGATGCGATCTCTGCTTGAGGATCGCTTCAAGCTGACGGTTCACCATGAGAGTCGTCTGGTTCCGATATTTGGCCTTGTTCTGGCAAAGCCGGGTGAAATCGGTGCGCGTCTAGTACGGCATCCGGAGGACGATCCGACATGCTCGAAAGCACCATTGCCTCAGTCGATCCCTGGCGGATACCCTGCGGCCTGCGGTGCGGGCGCGTCTATGCCGGCAAGCGTACCTGGATTGACGGCTATCGGCGGACGCAAAGTGACGATGGAGATGTTCGCAGTTGGATTGACGAATTTGTATAACAATGTGGATCGTCCGGTGATTGACCAGACGGGCCTTAGCGGAACGTTCGATTACACGCTCGAGTGGATGCCCGAACCCGATGGTCCGATGCTGCCTGATGCTAAGTCTCAGCCGGATGTGGGTGGGCCTACGTTCGCGGAGGCGCTGAGGAAGCAGCTCGGGCTCAAACTGTTGCCGGAAAAAGCGCCGATAGATGTGATCGTTCTTGATCGGGTGGAACATCCTTCGGCTAACTAGCTATTTGAGGTAGAGACTTCTTTGTAAAACTTTTTATAGGACTTTTTCGTATCCGGTGTTGGGTTGGAATCGGCCTAGTTCGCGGAGGGCTCCGTGGCTGCCGAGGTTTCCGTAGTGGATGAGCTCGGGGGCGTTGGGTTGGGAGAGGATTTGAGGGATGGCTTTGAGTAGTGCGATGCGCTCGATGTCGCGGGTGCCGCGCAGGCGGGTGTTGACGGCGTCGAGGTCGCGGTCGTTGTAGCCGGGGTGGCAGCAGAGTTCGAAGACGCCCTCGGTGGGGAGTGCGTTGAGGGTTTCGGTTAGGGTCTGGGTGTTGAGTCGGCCGGTGGCGGAGATGCCGAAGGTTCCGTCGGTGGTGAGGACGTGGGCGTGATGGATCTGGGGGATGCGCTGGAAGCGGGGCTGAAGGCGGGTGACAAGACGGACGAGCAGGCGACGGATAGGACCTCCGTGGCCGAGGCTGCTGGTCCAGCGGGGTTCGAAGGGGTTGCGGATGGCTCCGATGGAGGTGCGTTCGGCGAGGTGGAGGAGCGGGCGCGCAACGGCAGGGAAGATGTGGGTGTGCTTGTGCGTGTCGATGTGGGTGACGTCGATGCCGGCGCGCTGGAGTTTTTGGATCTGGGCGAGGGCTTCGCGCTCAATGTCGTCTTCGCGGATGTCGCCGCGGAGCAGGGCCTGGGCGAAGTCGACGATGCTGGAACGGAGGGTCTTGCCGTCGCCGCCGAGGAGGGTGGGGATGCTTTGGGGGTGAGCTACGGGGATTGCGTCGACGAGGGTGATGTGGCAGCCGACGCCGAGGGTGGGGTTGGCGTGGGCGATGGCGACTGCGTCATCAAATGCGGGGCCGGTGGCCATGAGGGTTGCGGAGGTGAGGGCGCCGGCCTGATGGAGCTCGGCTATGGCGCGGTTGACGCCGGGGGTGAGGCCGAAGTCGTCCGCGTTGAGGATTAGGCGGGGGGGCATGAGGTGGCTGGAGTGACGGGCAGTGATGATGCTGTTCACTGTTCCAACATTTGTTCCAAGGAAGGGTTGGTGGGCAGAGAGGGACTCGAACCCCCGACACCCTCGGTGTAAGCGAGGTGCTCTAACCAACTGAGCTATCCGCCCGTTCCATGGCGCAAGCCTTAGTGTATGGGAGGCGGTGGGAGGATGCAATGCGAATGCTGTTGCATAAATATGCTCGATTGCATGAAATGGTATTTGGTTTGGTATCCTGTTGCCTTGATGACGTGTAAAAAGGGTGTGCCGGTTTTTATTGGCGCTGCTCGATTGGAAAGGTGACGGCGTGGCTGTTGAAGATAGGTCGGCTTTAGAGATGCGCTTGCGGAAGGCGGCGAGCGAAGTGAGGATGCATGCGCTGGAGATGGTTCATCATGCGCGCGTGGGGCATCCGGGTGGGGATTTGTCTGCGGCGGATATTCTGGTGACGCTTTATCTGGCGGTGATGAAGATCGATGCGAAGAATCCGCGGTGGGCGGAGCGCGACCGGTTTGTGATGAGCAAGGGGCATTGCTCGGGGTCGCTGTATGCGACGCTGGCCCAGGCGGGATTTATGGATGTGGATGTGTTGAAGACTTATATGGATCCGCTCTCGAAGTTGAATGGGCATCCGGACCGGAACAAGGTGGCTGGCGTGGAGGCGAATACCGGGCCGCTGGGGCATGGGCTGCCGATTGCTACGGGTGCGGCGCTTTCTGCGAAGATACAGGGCGCGGCGTGGCGGACTTTTGTGCTGGTCGGAGATGGCGAGTTGCAGGAGGGAAGCAACTGGGAGGCGGCGATGACGGCGATGCACTATGGGCTCGATAACCTGGTGCTGATCGTGGACCGCAACCGGATTCAGCAGGGCGACTTTACTGAGAAGACGATTAAGATGGATCCGCTGCCGGAGAAGTTTGAGGCGTTTGGATGGGCGGTCGAGGAAGTTAATGGGCATGATTATGGTGCGTTGCTGGATCTCTTCGGGAGGGTTCCGCTGCAGCCGGGTAAGCCGACGTGCGTGATTGCGAATACGGTGAAGGGGCGTGGGGTTTCGTTTATGGAGAACAAGCCGGAGTGGCATCATGGCGTTCCGACGGCTGAGCAGGTGGAAGCGGCGCGAGTGGAGTTGATGGGGGTGGGACGATGAGCGCAGAGGTGAAGGTACAGGCGGGATTGTTCGACTGCCGCGATGCGTTTGCGGCGACTATTGAAGAGTTGGCGGCGAAGGATGAGCGCATTGTCGCGGTGGTGAACGACTCGCTGAACTCTACGAAGCTGAAGGGATTCAAGGCCAAGTTTCCGGCGCGGTTTGTGAATGTGGGGATCGCTGAGCAGAATATGGTGGGGGTTGGTGCGGGGCTGGCGAATGGCGGGTCGGTGCCGTTTGTGTGCGGGGCTTCGTGCTTTCTGACTGCTCGTGCGATGGAGCAGGTGAAGGTGGACCTGGGGTATGCGAAGAACAATGTGAAGCTGTGCGGGATGTCGAGCGGGATGGCGTATGGTGAGCTAGGGCCTACGCATCACTCGATCGAAGATCTGGCTTGGACGCGAGTGATTCCGAACCTGACGGTGGTGGTGCCGGCGGACCCGGTGGAGACTCGGGCGGCGATTATCTGGGCCGCGCAGCATGAGGGGCCGGTGTTTCTGCGGTTGAGCCGGATTCCGGTGCCGGTGATTCATGCGGCGGATTATGTCTTTGAGCCGGGCAAGGCAGTGACGTTGCGCGATGGAAGCGATGTGACGGTGATCGCGAATGGAGTGCTGGTGACGCGGGCTCTGGCAGCGGCGGAGCGGCTGGCGAAGGAGGGGATTTCGGTGCGCGTGGTGAATATGTCCAGCGTGAAGCCGATCGATCGTGAGGCGATTTTGCGGGCGGCGGAGGAGACGCGGGGAATTGTAACCGTGGAAGAACACTCTATCTATGGTGGGCTGGGTGGGGCGGTGGCGGAGATTCTGGCGGTGGAGCGTCCTACGCGGATGAAGATACTTGGGGTGCCGGGCGTGTTTGCGCCTACGGGGTCGGCGGAGTTTTTGCTGGAGCACTTTGGGCTGACGGCGGAGGGGATTGAGCGGGCTGTGAAGGAGTTGATGGGAGCGGCTGTCGGCGAGCGGCACGAGGCGATTGCGAGATGAGATCGCGCGGGTTGCTGCTGGCCATCGATCAAGGAACGACCAATACCAAAGCGGTGCTGGTGGGGACGGATGGGCGGCCGGTGTTTGTGGCTTCGGCTGCGGTGAGTGTGACGCATCCGCGATCGGATTGGGTGGAGCAGGATCCGATGGCGCTGTGGGCGAGTGTGGAGCAGGCGGTTGCAGAGTGCGTGAAGGCTGCGGGTGAGCAGCCCATCGCAGCGGTGGGGATTGCGAATCAGCGCGAGACGGTGGTGGCGTGGGATAGGGCGACGGGTGAGCCGGTGGCTCCGGCGATAGTTTGGCAGTGTCGCAGGTCGGCGGAGATTTGTGCGCGGCTGGAGAAGAGCGGCGCGGGCGAGATGATTCGGGTGCGGACGGGGCTGGGGATCGATCCGCTGTTTTCGGCTAGCAAGATGAGTTGGATGCTGGAGAATGTGGCCGGACTGCGGGAGCGTGCGGCGGCTGGGGAGATTTGTTTTGGGACGGTGGATAGCTGGTTGATTTGGAGGCTGACTGGCGGGCGTGTGCATGCCTGCGATGCGAGTAATGCTTCGCGGACGCAGCTGTTTAATTTAGAGAGTGGGATTTGGGATGAGGAGTTGCTGCGGCTGTTTGGTGTGCCGCTGGTTGCGCTGCCGGAGGTTCGGGATTCGAGTGGGATGTTTGGCGAGTGTGTGGGGATTGCGGGGCTGGAAGGCGTGCCGATATTGAGTGCGATGGGTGATTCGCATGCAGCGTTGGCTGCGCATGGAGCGCATGCGCCGGGGACCGTGAAGGCGACGTATGGGACGGGGTCTTCGGTGATGACGCTGTTGCCGAAGTTCAGCGTGGCGGAGCATGGAGTGTCGACTACGATTGCGTGGCGGGTGAAGGGGCAGACGCAGTTTGCGTTGGAGGGGAATATTTCGATGACGGGGTCGGCGGTGCGTTGGGTGGGGGAGTTCCTGGGGCTGGCGAAGCCGACTGAGGATGCGGTGCGGCTGGCGGCGACGGTGGAGGATAGCGGTGGGGTTTATTTTGTGCCGGCGATGGTTGGGCTGGGCGCTCCGCATTGGGATACGGAGGTGCGGGGGGCGCTGATGGGGCTGGGCCGTGACAGTAAGAGCGGGCATATGGCTCGCGCGGCGATTGAGGCGATTGCGTTTCAGATTCGCGATGTGCTGGAGGCGATGGAGAAGGTTGCGGGGCATGAGCTTTCGGCGCTGCGTGCGGATGGTGGGGCTACGAGGAATGATGCGTTGATGCAGTTCCAGGCGGACGTGCTGGGGCGGCCCGTGGTGCGGTCGGAGACGGAGGAGCTATCGGCACTGGGTGCGGCGTGGATGGCGGGTTTGGAGTTGGGATGGTGGGGTTCGCTGCGGGAGTTTGAGACGCTGGTGCGTGAGCCGGTAAGATTTGTGCCTAAGATGGTTACAGAAGAACGTGAACGCCGCTATGCGGGTTGGAAGGATGCGGTGGCGAAGGCGCGGTATCGGCCTCGTCCGGCGGAGGGTATGCAATGAGCGAGATGCCGGATATTGTTCTGGAGGCTCGTGGGGTGAGTAAGCGCTATGGCGCAAATATGGCGTTGAACAATGTTACGTTTCGCGTGCATCGCGGACTGGTGAATGTGCTGATTGGTGAGAATGGCGCGGGCAAGTCGACGCTGATGCGGTTGCTGGCGGGGGCGGAGCGGGCGACGGCGGGAGAGATTCTGATGGATGGGCGGGTGCTTGAGCTGCGGTCTCCGCGTGAGGCGACGGCGCAGGGGATCGCGATTGTGCACCAGGAACTGGCGGTGATGGGGAACCTGGATATTGCCGAGAATATCTTTGCGGGGCGTGAACTGGTGCGGAGCGGGTTTGTGGATCGCGGTGCGGAGGAGGAGCGCAGCGAGCGTGCCCTGCGTGAGCTTAATAAGCCGATGGAAGTGCGCGGTTCGGCGGGGGAGCTATCGCTGGGGAATCGACAGGTGGTGGAGCTGGCACGTTCGTTGGCGCATGGAGCGAAGGTGCTGATTCTGGATGAGCCTACGTCAGCGCTGAGCACGACAGAGGCTGAGAGTTTGTTTCGCGTGATTGCGGATTTGAAGAGTAGCGGCGTGTCGATTATTTATATTTCGCATCGGTTGCATGAGCTGCTTCATCTGGGCGATCACTTTACGGTGATGCGCGACGGCTGCGTTGTGGGAGAGGGTGAGCGCGGCAGCGTGGACCGGCAGTGGATTGTGGAACGGATGAGCGGGAAGGTGGCGGATTCCGGGCGATGCGCGGGGCGATCAGTGTCGACGGAACGGATGCTGGAGGTTCGTGAGCTTACGGTGAGGACCGCAGGGCGGCCTGCGGTGGAGGGCGTGTCGTTTTCAGTTTGCGCAGGAGAGGTGTTGGGAATTTATGGGCTGCTGGGATCGGGGCGGACTGAGTTGCTGGAGGCGATGGCAGGGTTGAGGCCGCCGGATTCCGGTGAGGTGAGTCGTGTGCGGAGAGAGAGTAGATTTGAGCTCGGTCGATAGGGTGATTGCGGCTGGCGTTACTTTGGCACCGGAGGACCGGCAGAGGGATGGGCTGGTTCCGGATATGTCGATTCGCGAGAATATCAGCCTTGCTTCGCTGGCGGAGTTCAGCCGCGGTGGTTGGGTTCGTCGAGGCGATGAGGCGGCGCGGGTGCGTGAGATCGCTGCGCAGTTGCAGATTGCAGCGGCGGACCTGGAGTTGCCGGTGACGACGCTAAGTGGTGGCAATCAGCAGAAGGTGGTGCTGGCGCGGTGTTTGATGCGGCGGCCGCGTGTGATTCTGATGGATGAGCCTACGCGTGGAGTCGATGTGCGGGCCAAGGCGGAGATCTATAAGACGCTGCGCGAGCTTGCTGCGAAGGGATTGAGCATCGTATTCACTTCGTCGGAGATTGAGGAGACGCAGCAGTTGGCGGACAGAGTTCTGGTGATGGCGCAGGGCAAGATTGCGGCTGAGTTTGAAGCGGCCGAGGCGTCGGATGAGGCGCTCTTTGCGGCGGCGAGCCCCGGCGGTGGAGGCGAGACAGTAATGAGTGAAGAAAGGTTTTCCGGGACGGTGCTGCTGTTATTGAAGTTGCGGGCCGTACTGGTGCTGGTGGTGCTGCTGGTGGCGTTCTCTGCTTTGGCGCCGGAGTTTTTGAGCGTAAATAATCTTTCAATCCTGGCGAAGCATGTTTCGATCAATGCGATTCTGGCCATCGGGATGACTTTCGTGATTCTTGCGGGAGGGATCGATCTATCGGTGGGTTCGGTTGCTGGATTGGCGGGGATGGTTGCGGGTGGGATGTTGACGGTGGGGATCGGCGGGCACGTAGTTGGTGTCTGGATGGCGGTGCTGATGGCGCTGTTGGTGAGCGCGTTCGTTGGATTGCTAAATGGCGTGCTGGTTACCCGGCTGGGCGTGGCGCCTTTTATTGCGACGTTGGGGACGTTGTATCTCGCGCGCGGTGCTGCGCTGCTGGTCTCGCATGGGAAGACGTTTCCTAATCTCGCAGGGACGGCGGCTCGGGGTGAGACTGGATTCTCGGTGATAGGGCAGAGTTTTTTGCTGGGAGTGCCGCTGCCGGTTTGGATGATGATTGTGATTGCAGCGATAGCCGCGGTGGTGGCGAAGCGCACGGCTTTTGGACGGCATGTATATGCGGTGGGAGGGAATGAGCGCGCTGCGCGGTTGGCGGGAATTCGCGTCGAGCGGGTGAAGCTACTGACTTATATTTTTAGCGCGGCATGTGCCGGATTGGTGGGGATGATTATCGCTTCGCAGTTGGAGGCGGCGCATCCGGCGACAGGCGAGAGTTTTGAATTGAACGCGATTGCGGCGGTAGTGCTGGGGGGGACTTCTCTGCTGGGTGGAAGAGGTTCAATAGGCGGATCGTTGATTGGGGCGTTCGTCATTGGTGTGCTGGCGGATGGACTGGTGATGATGGGGGTTTCGGAGTTCTGGCAGATTGTGATTAAGGGCGTTGTAATTCTGGTGGCGGTGATTGTCGATCAACTGCAGTCGAAGCTGCAGGGGCGAGTGCTGCCGGCGTTGCTGCGGCGAAAGGTAACGGTGGCACAGTGAGGTCGGCTCTGAGTGGAGCTGCGCTTGTGTTGATGGTGACACTGTCTGGGTGCCACGCCCGGGATACGAGGAAGCTGGTGGCTATCATTGTGCCGTCGCAGGACAATCCATATTTCAAGGCGGAGGCGGACGCTGCGGCGAGACGAGCTACGGAGCTGGGTTATCGCGTGCGGGTGGATGCGCATAATGATGATGCTTACCGGCAGGACAATTTGATCGATGCTGCCATTGCCAGCAACGCGGCGATTTTGATTTTAGATAATGCGGGAACCGATGCTTCGATTTCGGCGGTGAGGCGTGCGACGAAGGCTGGGATTGCGTGTTTTTTGATTGACCGCGAGATTACGGCGAAGGGTATTGCGAAGGCGCAGATTGTTTCAGACAACGATCAAGGGGCGCGATTGGTTGCGGCGGAGTTTGCACGGGCGATGGGTGGCAAGGGAGAGTATGTTGAGCTGCTCGGGCGCGAGAGCGATACGAATGCGCAGGTGAGGACTAAGGGATTTCATGCGGTGCTAGATGGCGAGCCTGGCTTGAAGATGGTGGCGGCGCAGAGTGCGAACTGGAGCCAGGCGGAGGCGTTCCAGAAGACGGAGACGATGCTGCAGGCGCATGGGCACATCGGCGGGATTGTTGCTGGGAACGATACGATGGCGCTGGGCGCGGCGGCCGCGGTGAAGAGTGCGGGGTTGAAGGGATTGAAGATTACGGGCTTTGATGGAAGTCCGGATGCAGTGGCTGCGATTACGAGTGGTGAGATGCAGGCTACTGCGCTGCAGCCTGCGGTGCTTATATCGGAGATGGCGGTGAATGAGGCGGATAAGTTTTTGAAGACGGGCTCGACAGGGAAGCCGGAGATGCAGGTGATTCAGTGCGACCTGGTGACGAAGGCGAACGCGGCGGAGTACGTTGAGTTTGAGAAGGTGACGAAGGATAGCGCAGGACATTGAAGATCGAGTGCAGGCTCGATGGGAGGGTGCAGATGTTGGGAGCAAAGGGAATGACGTTGGGTGTGATCTTCGGGAATAGGGATTTCTTTCCGGATGGGCTGGTTGCCGAGGCTCGGCGCGAGCTGCTGGAGGTGCTTGATGCGATGGGCGTCAATGTGGTGACGCTGACTCCGGAGCAGACGAAGCTGGGAGCGGTGGAGACGTGGCAGAACGCGGTGTTGTGCGGTCAGATACTGCGCGAGCAGAAGCAGAAGATCGATGGAGTGCTGGTGTGCCTGCCGAATTTTGGGGATGAGAAGGGTGTAGCGGATGCGCTTCGCCTGAGTGAGTTAAGTTGTCCGATTTTGGTGCAGGCTTGCCCGGATGATCTCGACCAGTTTGGGTTGGAGCGGCGCAGGGACTCGTTCTGCGGAAAGATTTCGGTGTGCAACAACTTAAGGCAATATGGGCTGAAGTTTTCGTTGACTCGCGATCATACCGTGGCGATCAAGTCGGAGCGCTTCAGGGAAGATGTGATTGAGTTTTTGGCGGTGTGTCGTGTGGTGAAGGGGTTGAGGAGGGTGAGAATTGGCGCGGTGGGGGCGCGGCCGAATGCGTTTAACACGACGCGATACAGTGAGAAGTTGTTAGAGGCTGCGGGGATCAGCGTGAACACGATCGATCTGTCGGAGGTGTTCGGGAGAGCGGCGGAGATTGAGAGCGCTGACGCGAGGGTGAAGGAGAGAGTGGAATTGATTCGGGGCTATGCGGATAGCTCTGCTGCTCCGGAGGAGAGCCTGCTGCGGATGGCGAAGTTTGCTGTGGTGCTGGACGGGTGGATGGATGAACTTGGGTTGCAGGCGACGGCGATTCAATGTTGGAGCAGTATGCAGAAGAACTATCACGTCAACGTGTGCACGATTATGAGCATGATGAGCGAACAGATGATGCCGAGTGCATGCGAGGTGGATATTGCGGGCGTAATCAGCATGTATGCGCTGCAGCTCGCGAGTGGACGTCCGAGTGCGCTGGTGGATTGGAACAATAACTATGGGAGCGATCCGGATAAGTGCGTGTTCTTCCACTGCGGGAACTGGGCGAAGGATTTTCTTCCGGATATTCGGATTGGGACCGCGCCGATTCTGGGGACCGTGCTCGGAGAGGCGAATACCGTGGGTGCGTTGGCGGGGCGCACTGCTGCTGGGCCAGTCACGTTCGGCCGGGTGAGTACGGATGACCGGACAGGATCGATTCGAGCTTATGTGGGGGAGGGTCGTTTCACGGATGATCCGCTCGAGACCTTCGGCACGAAGGCGGTGGTGCAGGTTCCGCAACTGCCGAAGTTGATGCACTACATCTGCCGCAATGGGTTTGAGCACCATGCGGCGATGACTGGTGCGCATTGCGGAGATGCAATCGCTGAAGGGCTAGGGAGCTATCTAGGCTGGGAGACCTTGTACCATAATGGAGCGGCGGGCCGACCAAATTCGAGAGAAAAGCTCATCGCCGACTGATTCAGCCGAATATAGCTATTGGTTGATCATGGGCGAGTCCTGGACTTCCCGCCCTGCGATGGGAACTCGAGCGTGTATGCTCGTTCCGTCGCCCGGCGTTGAATTAATCACAAATTCACCGCCAATGAGGTTCACCCTCTCACGCATGCTGATTAAGCCCAGACCTGGTGCAGACTTCAACTGCCTGACATCGAATCCGGCACCATCATCGCAAACGATAAGACTGAGTTCCTCGGGCGTGCCTATGAGATCAACCTGAGCGGATCTGGCGCCGCTGTGTTTTGCGACGTTATGAAGAGATTCCTGGACAAGTCGAAGGAAAGTAAGTGCTACATCGTTATCTAATTTTGTGGGAACGTTTGAGCAGTTACATGTAACTCTAATTGGCGATTCTTCGGAGAACTCCCTGCACAGTTTTGTGACAGCGACTGTCAGACCCAGGTACTCCAATTCGGAAGAATGTAATTGATGAGACAGGTGCCCCACGTGAACGCCGATGGCTGCCAGCCTAGCGCTGAATTGCTGAATCTCAGGATTCGGGACGCCTGGCTTCAGCGAAGAGGCACCTGAAGCTCGCTGCATCTGAATGCCGAGCAGCGCGATCTCCTGACCAATTCCATCATGAAGCTCGCGGGCGATGCGGCTACGTTCTGCCTCCTGGGCGCTCATCAGGCGGCGCGCCAGCTCAATTCTTTCCAGACTCAGAGCTTTGCGATCATGAATATCAAGGCAGCAACCGATATACCCGGCAAAGGTGCCATCGGGCAGATATCTTGGCGAACCGTCATCACGGATCCAGCGATACTGACCGTCGTGTCTTCGCAATCGGTATTCCATGGAAAATGATAGGCGTGCGTCAAAGGCTTCGACGTAGATTTTCAAGCACCTCTGCAAATCATCCGGATGGACGCCGTCGGCCCACCCATTTCCTATCTCCTCTTCGATTTTGCGTCCGGTAAATGCAAGCCAGCCGCGATTGAAGCTGGTACAAAGTTTGTCGACATCAGACATCCACATCATGACCGGAGCAGCGTCAATCAGTGCGTGAAAGCGTTCTTCGCTCTCTCCGAGCACCTGTTCCTGGCGTCGTAATTCGGTGACGTCGAGCAAAGTTCCTACTACGAATAGCGGCTTCTGGCGTGCGTCGAATTTGATCTGGCCAGCCTCCACTACAATTCGCCTTTCTCCGCTCGGCCGCACGATCCTATGTTCCTCGCTGTAATTCTCCTTCGTCTCCGCTACTTTTTTCATCTTTGATGCGTAGTGCAGATCGTCACCTGAACTTATCAGGGAGCCCGATGGAGTAACGGATCCCGGAATTAGGCCGAGAATGCTGTACATCTCATCAGACCAATATGCTTTCTTGCTGGCTAGGTCCCATACCCAACTTCCACATTGAGCGGTGCTTTGGGTGTCGCGAAGCTGAGATTCGCTTTCGCGCAGATGCTGTTTGATGCTCCTCTCTCTCTCGTACTGCTTCAGTAGCAGAAAGATCAACATCAACTGAGTGAGCAGGACGAGCGCGCCAAAGATATAGCGGCCGTACACGTCCATAAATGCTGGTTGGCGATCCCGCACAATGGAACCATCCGGCAGATTGCGTTCGTTGATTTTCCAACGTTTCAGGGCTAACCAATCAAATATGTAGAGGTGCGGCGCGCTCACGATGGGAATATTTTGAGTTTTCTGGCCGTCGAGAATCTTTAGCACATCTTCAGCGGCGATGCGGCCTTGCGAAGTATAGTCGCTGACATAGCCTCCCACGATGCCTCGTATCACCAGTACATCGGCGAAGACAAAGATGGGGGCATTGGCTGCGCTAACAACCATGGGAAGTGATTGCCTGGAAGGGGTGAATCGCTGTCCTGTAAGGTCTTGTGTAATCGCGCCAAACAAAATGATGGAATGATCCGGCAGAACTCTAAGCCGCCCCAGGAGAGAGGACATGGATAGTCCGCTCAGATAGGTGAATTTGAATTTGCTTTCATAACTGTGCAGAGATTCTCGAAATAGGGCATCCAAAGACTGATCAAATGGGGAAGCGCCATTTACAACAAAGACTTGCTCAGTGTCCGGCTGAAGCCTCAACGCAGTATCCAGGATCTTTGCAGGATCTGGGTCGACCCAGGTGTCCGTGAAGAGTGAGTCGAGGTCCGATTGGTTCGTCCTATTAGTAGTATCTCCGCAAATAACAACTGGAACGCCTGGAAACTCTTTCTGGTGTACATCGATCATGAACCGAATCGGCGCATGGCCGGCAGCGATGATTACATCCGGTTGATGGCCTCGATACTTTTGCAGGATTAACTGGCGGACCTTGTCCTGGGCGGCCGAATCAGGAAACAAGTTTATATCCATATACTCGAGGTACAGGTCAATATGCCGCGCCGATTGCTTTTCCAAGATCTCATGGATCTCGCGATCAATAGCGGCGACGGCCGGGACCGATCTGCCCTGCTCGAATATGACCAGAACACGCCGATTCTCTTCGGCTCCTGCCGCGCCCACCGTTAGCCAAAGTAATAAGCAGACAGATAAAAGCGCAATAGGAAGAGCCCACCTGCGTTCCCGCGCGGATCTCTGTAAGTATTCGTACAAGATCACAATAATACCGGCCTGATCAATCTCGCTACAAGCCTAATGTAGCGCACATCAGACGATCTTCATATAGTCCAAAAGGCGTTTCTCATGCGTATGTTGAAGCCTTCGGTTGGCTCGGGCCGGCCTGCATTTGGAGAGTATCCAAGTGCAAATGCGACAAGCAGCATAACTGTGTTTTACAACTACTTTTGCTAGTTGATCGCTCATAAACGCGCAAATACTATTTCATTCAGCAGTATTTCGGGAGAAGCCCGGGATCGATCTAGAAGGAACCTGATGGAAACGAACATTGAGCCGCCCCCGACGCTTTTGTTAGCGGATGATAATCCGGAGTTGCTGGCGACGCTCGTGGAGATGTTGCAAACGAAATATAAGATTGCAGCGGCCCTTCCTAACGGCAGGTCTGTTCTGGATCAGATAGGTACGCTCGTTCCAGACCTTGTCATCCTGGACGTCTCGTTGGGCGATTTGACGGGTTTCGAAGTTGCTAGAAGGCTGAAAGACAGTGGCGTTAAAGTAAAGATCATCTTTCTCACTGTCCACGAAGATATCGATTTCGTGAGTGCTGCCTTTGATGTGGGTGTGTCTGGGTATGTCTTTAAGTCACGCGTATCCCAAGACCTAACCCGGGCGATTGATATTGTGTTGAATGGTGGGCGGTTCTCCTTTCTCTATCCGCAAGAGACTTCGAGAACGAACCGCTGACGGACAGCCTATTACTGATTTGGTTAAAGACGGTGGCACATTGCACCAAAAGGTAAATGCCACTCCAACTGCAGACCGCGTTGCGTCACCCCGAGTAACAGGCGGTCGGGGCCGGTTAAGCGGGATTCTTAGTGTACGGCTAAGGGATATGGAATCGTGTGACCCAGCCCGGGTCATCCTCGCAGATCAAACGTGAGGAATGCTCCAGTCCTAGAAGACATGTCCAATTTGAAAATAGAAGCGTGCGTGGCCATAATCACCTACTGTCCCCGCGATTAAAACAGGGCCGAATATTGTATTTACAAGGAGACCGCCGGCTACATCCCCCGGAATATTCGGCGGACTGGGACCGTTCGGAAGCTTGTATGTCTTACCCACTTCCAAGATTCCGAGAGCGTTTACTGAACTGCCTAGAAAAGGGGGTAGCTTTACTAACTCCCGGATATATCCGATTTGTCCGAGGAAGTATTGATTTGTAAGCAGCTCGTTGGTGCCCCATGCAACCAGATGCCGTGCGCCGCCCAGCGAGAATGCAGGAAGTCCGGTTTTGTAACCGTAACTGCTACCGCCCGAAGCGCTCACAAAGATAGAGGTAGGGGCACTCACACGGAAAAATTGTTCAGCTTGTATCTCGGATAGCGGAAAAGGTGAGGGTGCAGCCGGGTTGGCGTTGTAGCCCTTGGTGTAGATCAATAGACTGGTGCCGGACCTCGGAATGACCGGATCGTCGAGCGTAGTCAACTGGTACTGGATCTTGATATCCCCGGTCGTACCAGAGGTTGTCGGGAGTGTAGGAACATTCCCAATTGTAGGAGTGGCATTCTCCCATCCGCCTTCGTATCCCAGTCGAAATTCGCCGGTTCTTCCAAACCCATATCCGGTGTCGAGTCCACCGCCATACTGGCGTATGCGATAGCTGGCTTGTAGCGTGTTGCCGGAGTAGACATTAAACTGCGTGCTGTTGAAGCCGGCTCTGGGTGCAATGAACCAGTTGCTGGTCGTTGTGTATGGATGGTAGTACTCGCTGGTCAACAAGTATTGCGATCCGACGATTACATCGTTGCGCAACTCCGACCGATAGCTGCCCACGTCCATAAATGTGATCCTGGCGCCGAGGCTGAAGAGGACATTGTTGTATTCGGAACCGTCAATGATGATAAGAGGACGCACGATGGGAGGTGCGTAGGACTTTTGATCAGCCTGAACTTGCAGGCCCTGCTGGCCGTTCTTCTCCGTCATGGAATAGGTAGCAGTGGCGAACCGTCCCATGCCAACGATGGTCATCATGTCCTGCCCCACCTGCTCGGTATCTACGGGCTTTCCAACAAGGGGGGACATCTGCTTCTCCATTGCCTTGGCCATCTCAGGCGTGGTGCCAGTGACCGCAATAAATTGCGGGACCGGCGCAGTCTTTCGCCGGGCATTTCGAGTTGCAATATAGTCCTCCCACTCCGCCTCGCTTACCGAAAAGGCAGTCAACACGGAGGCTTTGGAGGCGGCCGCGTCGTAGCCAGCCTTGATGATGGCATCCGCCTTGTCGTAATCCAGAGCGGTATATTTCAGCAGCGGAACCGTCACGAGGATGTCCGCCTTCTCCATGGAATTGACTTCGTTAACGGCTGACATGACAGAGATGGCTTGACCCAGTACCCCGAAACTTGACAGGTTTGTCTTGGGATCCATCGGGGCAGTCTCCAGATGGATTGCAAGGGTCAGCTCGGATCCCATTTCTTTGCCAACGTCTACCGGGAGATTGTCGAGCAGGAAACCATCCGCATATAAGCTGTTTCCAGATCGGACAGGCGTGAAGATGCCCGGTAACGACATGGTGGATCGCATGGCCAGTGAAAGGGAGCCGTCGCGGAAGACGTGCCGCTTGCCCGAGACAAGGTCGGTAGCTACACAGGCAAAAGGAATGGGAAGATCGTCGAAACTTTTGATCTCTGAGTAGGGAAGCGCGACACTATCGAGAACCAGATTGACTTCCTGGCCGGTGTTGAATCCTGAAGGAAACTGCAGCCCGCCACGCAATCCAAATTCAAGTTCACCTGGGAAGTCATGAGCGTCCTGCTTGCGTCGAAAGGATAGATCGCGAAAAGGCGTCACTCCGCTCAGAATCTGGTCCCAATTCATCCCGTTGATGAGTTCCCTGACCTCAGCGGGAGAGCGGCCGGTTGCGTATATTCCGCCTACCAGGCCCCCCATGCTGGTCCCGACAACATAACTGACGGGAATGCGGTGTTCCTCCATCCACGTTATAACCCCGATGTGGGCAAGGCCCAGGGCGCCACCACCTTCGAGGACAAGGCCAAGTTTCGGATGTGTCTTTGGGGTGGATTTCGGAGGCTCTTGAGGGTGAGTGTATGGACTTACCGCCAGGACACATAGCAAGAGCAATGATCGCGCGCGTCGATATCTCATGCGACATTATTCCTGTATCCGGTCTCGACCGTAACTATCAAATCTAGCAGTGGCGAGGCCGATAATTGTTCGGCCAGAATGCGTGAAGAGGCCGCTATTCGGCGGCCATACGCGGTTGATGGCTGGTTGTTAGGGTAGGGCAAGGTTGGGCGAGCGCCGAGCGAATGAGCGGTAATAGCTGCGGGGCTATTGTTGAATCATCATCTGGTGCTTGAGTGCGTATCCCAAGAGCTCGGCATTGGTGGTGATGTTCAAAGTCTCCATCATCCGATACTTGTGAAAGGCCACGGTGCCTGGTTTCACATCGATCTCGCTTGCTACCTGTTTCATCGACTTGCCCTCGGCGAGCAACTGCAAAATCTCACTCTGTCTGCGTGTGATTTTCTTTTGTTCTTTGTGAGGCACTTTCTTATTAAGAAGGAATGTCACCGTCTCTTTCGCAACAAGCGGTGAAAGATAAGACTCCCCTCGATTAACCTTCCGGATCGCAACTAGGAGTTCAGTCCCTGCGGACTGTTTGAGAACATAACCAGAAGCTCCCCTACGGAATGCCTCGGCCGCTACGTCCGCGGCAAGCGTCATAGTAAGGAACACTAACTTGATCTCGGGATGTTTTTTCTTAACCTGCTCTCCGGCATCGAGTCCATTCAGGCGTGGCATATAGATATCAAGGAGGAGGATGTTCGGCTTGAGTTCGGCTACCGCGTCGGCCACATAGCGTCCATCCGCGACGGTGCCCACCACCAAGAACTCCGGTTCCAAAAGGTTCTTGCATGCGTCAGCCAGAAGTTGGTGATCATCGGCGATCAAAATGCGGGCAGCTGGTCGTTGCTCTCTCATAGCAAGTCTCCTAAAGAGTTGTCCTTTAGCTGAACTGATGATGAGCCTAGATTTATACTCACGGCGATTGATGTGTCAACATGCACTCAGCACTTTTTCTCAGTATGTGCAAGGGGTTTCCGTCTCGGTTACCGTATTTAGCTGAGGGTCAGAAATTCTGAATTTATCGCTACATGTCAGCCAACGTCGCGCATCATCGAGGCATCAAACGCTTCGGAATCTGATGCTCCATCTTGTAAAGCAACTATTTTGAGAGACTGTTAGTTTTGCTAGTTCCTTCGGCAAAAGGGAAACAGTAATTTGAAGGAGTTGAAGCAAGCCGTGGTCTTCAGGCTGCACCCTGAGAAAGAATCAGAAAGGTTATTTTCATGAAGATGAATCGCTTACTCGTCCTATTGTGTGTCGCGGCAAGCCTGCCGGTCGTAGCCCAAAACAAGATGGATGATCGCATTGGTGAATCTACCGAGGTTTTGAGGCAGCTCCTCGCCAAAGGCGACGCAATTCCAAAACCACTGCTCAATCAGGCGGTGTGCGTCCTTATTTTTCCAGCCGTAAAGAAGGTCGGAGTCGGCATTGGTGTGACTTATGGCCGCGGCGTGATCACATGCCGTTCTGGCACCGACATGAGTGGTCCGTGGTCTCCCCCGGCGATGTATAAGCTGGACGTCGGCAGCTTGGGCGTGCAACTCGGTAGCTCTTCCACCGACTACGTATTGCTCGTCCAAAACAAGCAAGCTGCAGTCAAGGTGCTTTCCGGCAAGCTGAAGCTTGGTGCGGGAGCAACTGCAGTTGCAGGGCCGTCTGGCGCAACGGCCATCGGTCAAAATGATCCGAATGCCGATATCCTGACTTATTCAAGAGCAAAGGGCGGCTTGTTCGCCGGCGCTTCTTTGGGTAGCGCATCCATGGACACTGACGATGATGCGAACAAGGTTGTTTATGGCAAGGCTATCTCCGCAACCGAGATTGTCCGGGAGGGTGCAGTTACTGCTCCAGCCTCTGCAAAGGCGCTCGATAAGTTGCTCATGACAGCATCGCCGCACCACACCTAGATGTGGTGAGTCAAGAGGTTGTTGTCATCGAGGCCTGCTCTGCTGATGGGAGGATGTTGGTTGAGGCTGGCATGGGGACGGTGCCAGTTGTACTGGTGGGTCCAGATGGGCAGCCAGGAAGTTCTATCTTCTGAGTTCTGATAGGTGCGTGCGTAGGCCCATTCGTTGATGGCGGTCTGGATGAAGCGTTCTGCCTTTCCGTTGGTGCGTGGGGTGTAGGGCCGAGTTCGCCGGTGCTTGAGGTGGAGCTGAGCGCAGGTCCGGTGGAAGCGGTGGGCCTTGTAGCATGGGCCGTTGTCAGTGAGCACGCGACGGATGCCGATGCCGAGGGAGTCGAACCAGGCGACGGCGGCGGCCAGGAAGTGAGTGGAACTGCGCTCGGTCTGGTCCGGATACATGGCGGTGAAGGCCAGCCGCGAGTGGTCGTCGACGGCGACATGCAGGAACTCGGCTCCGATGCCCTTGACGCCGTCGCGGCGGTCTCCAGTGACCCGGTGCGAAGGCCGCTGGATGCGCACCAGGCGCTTGATATCAAGATGCAGCAGGTCGCCTGGAGCCGGGTGTTCGTAGCGCACCACGGCGGGCCCAGGTTCGAGGTCGCGGATGCGGTTCAGCCCCAGCCGCCGAAGCACGCGGCTGACCGTGGCACGGCTGAGCCCAAGCTGCTGGGCGATCCGCACCCCGGTCCAACGTTCCCGTCTCAGCCGTTCGACCTCCATGATCCTCTCCTCCGACGTGCTGCGGGGTGAGCGATGAGGCCGCGAAGTCCGATCCCTGAGACCGGCCAGGCCATGCTCCCGATAGCGCCGCACCCACTTCGCTGCACTCTGCCGGCTCAGCTTGAACTCGGCCATGGCCTCCTTCAAGCTCAACCGGCCCTCTAATACATCCTTCGCAAGCTGCTCTCGACGAACAATCGTCAGTCGAGCATGATAGTGATAGTCCATTCGGTCTCCTGAGAATGCTTGGCTTCGCAAACTCAGCTTCACAGTTCTCGATCGAATGGACAACAACCTATTGAAACTTCACACCTAGAAGCGAGGGCAACAGCAACAGCAAAATACGGGGTTCTTCGCTGCGCTCAGAATGACAAGTTTTGGGGTGAGTGCGGGAGAGAACAGGCAACGACAACGGCAAGAGCAAAGCAGGTCCTCCGCTTCGCGAAGGATGACAACTAAAAAGACAACTGCGTAAGCATTGCGTTGAGGTTAGACGGTGACTGCGGTTACGGTGGGGGCTTCGTGGCGGGTTTCTTTGGCGCCGGTGGACCATAGGCCGGGGTCGATGTTGGGGAAGACTCCGTCGCGGAGTTCGATCTCGGCGAGGCGGGTTTCCTGTTCGGGCGAGTTCAAGCCGGTGGAGTCGTAGGTCTGCCAGATGGCTTTGATCTCGTTGAACTGGTCGTTGTGGGTGAGGAAGCGGATCTCGGCGTAGTCGCGGGCTGCTCCGGTGGTGATGAGGAACTGCCAGTCGGAAGATTCGAGCAGGAGGAGTTCGCGGCAGAGCTGTTTCATGATGCGGGTGCCTTGCGCGGTGTCGCGCCAGCGGCCGGCGGTGCAGACGTCGCGGGTGTAGAGCTCGGCTGGGTAGATGTGGGTGTAGGTCCAGGAGGTCTCGGGGTTCATCCAGACCTGGTTGGTGCCTTCTGCTCCCCATGAGCCTTCGTGCATGGCGATGAAGCCGGCGCGGGGGTATTTTTCGAGGTATTCGTTGCAGGAGATGAGCTGGAGGCCGGTGTCGTAGTCGTGCAGGTTGCGGGCTACGGCTTCTAGCCAGAAGGTTCCTTCGAACCACCAGTGACCGAAGAGCTCGGCGTCGAAGGGAGAGCAGAGGATGGGCGGGATGGCTTCGCTGAAGCCTTCCTGGAGGGCCTCCCAGACGAGACTGGTGTAGTGGGCGGCGTGGGCTTTGACGCGCTCGATGGCCTCCTGCGGGTAGTAGGGGAGCTTATCGCCCATGTCTACCTTGGAGCCGGTGACGCGCCAGTAGCGGTGACCTCCGGGCCAGCGTTTTTTGTGGAAGTCGAGGTAGACGCCGTCGCCGGGGTATCCGGTGTCTCCGGACCAGACCTGGACTCCGGTGCGGGGGTCGCGGGGGAAGACGGTGGTGGCGTAACGCTTGTCGTAGGGGCCGTCGACGAAGTAGGGCTGGTAGAGCGAGCGGTGGTCGCCGTGGGTCATCTGCTCGATGGCGGCGTCGGTGGGGACTACACCGTCGCGGAGCTCGTAGGGGGATGGGACGCGGTGACCTTCTTCGACGAGGTGAGTGTCGACGAAGAAGAAGTCGATGTCGGACTCGGAGAGGGCTTGTTCGACGCCGATGCGTTCGAAGCCGGGGGGCTTGGGGGAGCCGTCGGCGAATTCTACGGGGTAGTTCCAGAATCCGGCGGGGCGGTAGCCGCACTCGGGAGCCCAGATGCCTTTGGGGTGTTTGCCGATGTGGCGGATGTGGGTATCGACGGCGGTGCGGACCTGGGCGCGGACGGACTCGTCGGTGCCGAGGAGAGGCATGTAGCCGTGGGTGGCTCCGCAGGTGATGATGTCGATGAGGCCGATCTCGTTGAAGTGGCGGAAGGCCCCGATGATGTTGTTGTCGAAGCGATGGTAGTCTTCGAAGGCTTCAGAGAAGAAGCGGTTCCAGAAGCGGGCGGTCTCGGCGAGGTGGTGGTCGCCGGCCTGGGTGAAGAAGGCCTCGTCCTCGCGAGCGGCGGTGATCTTGCGGGTGAGGTAGTTGGGGAACTCGGCGATGAAGACGGGGTGGGCGAGCTGCTCGAGCAGGATGGGGGAGAGATTGAGGTTGCAGTTGAAGCGGATGCCGTCGCGCTCGAGGTTGGAGAACACGCGGATAAGCGGGAGGTAGGTTTCGGCTGCGGCTTCGTGGAGCCACTCCATGCCATGGGGCCAAGTGCCGTGGTTGACGACGTACGGCAGGTGCGCGTGCAAAGTGAAGGTGAGAAAACCTTTGGGGTGCTGCGCTGCTTTGAGCGATGCCTGCGTCAAGATGAGTACCTCAGAGGGAAGACTTCGGCTATGGGCCACCGGAGGAACATGGCCTTGAGGGATATGTATCCAAGTCTACACTAGCTTGCCACGCTGATGGCAGCCTGATTGCGTGCCGTTAAAGGCGGATGAATTTCTGTCGGCGTGCCGGATCGATCCGCCTCTGATGATTAGACGCAGGAGGCGTGATTGTGGACTCTACTGGGGCGGGGGTGGGGCTTCGAGAGGGTGGCGTTGCTGGGTGTCGTCGGGAGTTGGGGTGGGTGTGGTCTGGCGGTTGGCGGCGTCTTTGGTGGAGGCGCGGATGGCGATGGCGTTGGTGAGGGTGAAGCGGACGAGGGACTCGGAGGGGATCTGGACCTGCTCGCCGCGGGTGACGGTGTTGGCTCCGGCCCCGACTCCTCCGCCTGCTGCTGCTCCGATGGCTGCGCCTTTGCCGCCGCCGAGGATGCCTCCGAGGATGGCACCTACGGCTGCTCCGCCGCCTACTTTTTCGGCCGTGTTCTTGCCGCGGCCTTCTCCTTCTTTGGAGTAGGTATCGGTGACGACGGGAATGTGCTCGCCTTTGCGGTTGATGCTGGTGAGTTCGATGGCGAGGAGGGAGCTGCCCTTGTAGTGGGCGGCTTCGTGGACGTCAGAGACGCGGCCGGTGACGGGTGTGCCCTGGGGTAGGGCGACGAGGCCGTCTACGATGACGTCGGCGGCGACGACTCCGGTGAAGGTGTCGCCCTGCTGGGTGGTGGCGCTGTCGAGCGTTTGCGTGATGCGGACGGGGATGGAGTCGCCGGAGTTTATGGTTACGGTTTTAAAGGCTGGAGGCGGCGGTGGGGCCGGAGCTGGGGTTGGGGCAGAGGGTAAAGACGGTGGAGGCGGTGCTACGACTTGAGGCTCTGGGCGCTCGACCGGGGCTGGGGCTGGCGGGGGTGGCGGTCCGTATTGGGAGATCTCGGGCTGGCTGGATGTGGTGATTTTTTTTGCGGTGTTGGCGGGTTTGGCGGGGACCGGTTTGGCCGCGAGCTTTGGAGCTGGGGTTGGTGTTGGGGCCAGCGGGGTCGGGGTCGGTGGGATGATGGCGGCTTGTGGGGCGGCGACGGTGAGGTTGTTGACGACGGTGCGGACTCCGGAGACCTGGGCGGCGTCGTTGGCGGCGAGAGAACGGGCGGCTTCGCTGGAGACGGTGCCGTTGAGGGTGACGATGCCGTTCTGGACTGAGGGCTGGATGGGCTCGTTGGCGAGAGCGCCGTCGGCGGTGATGCGGGAGTGGACAGCGGTGGTGAGGGAGGCGTCGCTGACGGGGGCTGTCTTGCAGCCTGAGGTGATGATGATGAGGGCGAGGGTCAGGGTTGGCAGCACAACTCGCGTAGCGCGGTTGGCTACGGACTCTGAAGGATGGTTGGTGGGGGTCATGGTTCGTCCCTTTCGTGCTGGGAATACTTTACTTGAGCGATGCGCGTTTCTTCGAGGCCGGGGGCTGCGGTTGCCAAGTGTAGCACTAGCGAATGTGACGCTGGCGATTGGAAAAAGATTCTACCGCTGACGAGATTGGAGAGTTAGTTTGATAGGTTCGCCAGGGATGAAAGGCCGGGCGCGCAACCCGGGGACGGTGGAGGGCATCCACCTAGACTGATGCTGTCAGGCCGATGTGAATTTGAGTTGCACAACTTACGGTGCTACGGCAGGACAGAGATGACGAGCAGGGGTATGCTGATGTCTCCGGGGTTATGTGGATTTTGCGGCTGCTGAAATTTGCAGGCTGCTGAAGTAGAAGGGTTTTGCAATTTGAATTTTGAACAGGAGAATGACATGTCAGATAACGACAACGGGAATGGGGCAAGCGGATTTGGATGGTTTCTCGCAGGACTGGGCGTAGGCGCGCTGGTTGGCGTGCTGTATGCACCGAAGTCCGGAGCAGAGACGCGGGAAGATATTAAGGCGAGTGCCCTGGAGGCTAAGGAACGTGCTGCTGCAATGGCGCAGGAGGCCAAGGAGCGCGCGACTGCTTATGCTGAGCAGGGCCGGCAGCAGATGGGCGAGTATGTTGACCGCGGCAAGGAGTACTACGACCGCGGGCGCACGCAGTGGTCACAGTATGTCGATAAGGGCAAGAACCTGGTGCAGGAGCATCAGAACAAGGTCTCGGCAGCGATCGACGCCGGCAAGCAGGCGTATGTAAACACGACGAGCGATCCGCAGACGTAGGGTCTGCTGACTTGATGCGCGGAGGCCCGGCGACCCGATGGGGGGCCGGGCCTTGCGGCTGTTTTGGAGTGGTATCTTAGATTTCGTTTTAGGGTCCGGTTCGGTTTGTTGCTTGCCCCTGTGGGTGAGAGATAGAGAGAGTTTATGTTCGCTGGACACATGATGGTTTTGGGGTTGCTGCTGCAGGAGGCCGATACACTCTCCGGCAGGAATACGAAGCTGTTGATGATTTTTATCGGCATTCTCGCGGGCGCGATCTTGGTGCAGACGATTATCTTCCTGGTGATGGCGATCGGGTTGATGAAGACGCAGAAGAAGGTGATGGCGATTGTGGAACAGGTGCATGAGGCGACGCTGCCCACGATCAAGAACGTTGGGGAGCTGGTTCGCGATACGAGTCCGAAGGTGAGAGTGATTACGGACAACCTGGTGGAGACGAGCCATGTGGTGCGGGCGAAGGCGGTGGAGTTCGATGTGACTCTGACGGATGTGAACGATCGTACGCGCAAGCAGGTGGCGCATGTGGATGGGATGGTGAGCTCTGCGTTGCAGGCTACGGCTGATCTTGCGGCTTCGGTGAATCGGATTATTCAGATTCCGGTGAGGGAGGTTTCTGGGTTGGTGAATGGGTTTAAGGCTGGGTTGGATGTGCTGGTGGGGCGGGTTAAGGGGTTTGGGAGTGGGCGGCGGTAAGAGAGTCTAAACCGGTAGTTCGAGCTTCTGTGGTTCCCCAACCATCGGGCGATCAGGCGCCCTCAGGATGGGGCACCCGGCCGGTTGTGGTTCGCGTGAGGGAGAACAGGCAACAGCAATGACAAAAGCAGGTCCTCCGCCTGCGGCGAAGGATGACAATTCTTTATCCTCTGTTCTTTTTGTAATTATTTTGGTTACATAATCCAGCCGCCGCCTACTACCTCGTCTTGCTGGTAGAAGACGGCGGATTGGCCGGGGGTGATGGCGCGCTGGGGTTCGTCGAAGGTGGCGTGGACGATGTCTCCGCCGGTGCCGGTGAGGGTGGCGGTGGCGGGGGTGTGGCGGTGGCGGATTTTGATTTCGACGCGGATGCTTTCGCCTGCTGCGAGGCTGGGGATGGAGATCCAGTTGAGACGGTTGGCGGTGAGGTCGCGGGACATGAGGTCGGCGTCGGCGCCTACGGTGACCTGGTGGGAGTCGGGGTGGATGTTCAGGACGTAGAGGGGCTCGGGACTGGTGAGGCCGAGGCCCTTGCGCTGGCCTACGGTGAAGGAGTGGATGCCGGCGTGGTGGCCGACGACTTCGCCGGTGGTGGTGACTAGTTCGCCGGAGGAGTCGGGGACGGCTTCGCCTTGTTCATCGAGGTAGGCGCGCAGGAAGGTGTTGTAGTCGCCGCCGGGGATGAAGCAGATCTCCTGGGAGTCGGGCTTGGTGGCTACGTTGAGGCCGGCTTCGGAGGCCATGACGCGGACGGCGGGCTTGTTCATCTCGCCTAGTGGGAAGAGGGTGCGGGAGAGCTGGTCTTGTGTGAGGCCGAAGAGGAAGTAGGTTTGGTCCTTCGACTTGTCGGTGGGGCGGGAGAGTATCCAGCGCTGGCGCGTTTCGTCGTAGTGGTTGCGGGCGTAGTGGCCGGTGGCGATGCGGTCGGCGCCGATCTGGCGGGCGGTGGTGAGGAGCGAGTCGAACTTGAGGTGGTTGTTGCAGAGGGTGCAGGGGATGGGGGTGCGGCCGGCGAGGTACTCGTCGACGAAGGGGCGGACCACTTCGGCTTCGAAGCGGTCTTGCTGATTCACCAAGTAATAGGGGATGTCGAGTTGCTCGGCTACTCGGCGTGCGTCGTAGACGTCGTCGATGGAGCAGCAGCGTCCCTGGACGGACTCGGGCATGCCTTCGTGTCCGGCGAGGCGGCGCTGGTTCCAGAGCTGGAGGGTGAGTCCGACGAGGGTGTGGCCCTGGGCGCGGAGGAGCGCGGCTACGGCGGAGGAGTCGACTCCTCCGGACATGGCTACTGCGATCGTGTTGTTGGGCTCGGCCTGCATGCTACTTCTATTTTCGCAGAGTGGGAGCGGGAAGTCTTTACCAAGTGAAGCCGCCGGAGGGTGGAGGCCATGCTGCGTGGAGTTGGCGGAGGAGGACGATGCGGCCGAGGTGGTAGGCGTTGTGGGTGGCGAGGCTTTCGAGCTGTTCGCGAACCGACATGATTCGAATGGGTTGGCCGGGGCGGGATGGGCAGCGGATGGGTTGATCGAGTCGTGTTTCATCTGCGGTGATTGCTGCGGCCTGCTGAGCTCCGATGATGAAGCGCTCGCGAAGCTCGTCCCAGGTTTCGCGGTCGGCATCAGCTTGAGTGGGGAAGCCGGCGGAGGGTGTGGTGGGGAATGGGGTTTCGATTTTGTTAATCCAGTCGAGGGAGACTTGTTGCCAGAATGCGATGTGCCAGAGTTCTTCGTAGATGGTGTGAGGTACTCCGAGGACTGATATGTGGGCGAGTTCGGGCTTTAGTGCCTCGAGGATGTGGGCTGGATGGGCTGCGTAGCTGTCGGCGATGAGGGCTTTGCCTAATTCGTTCATCGGCTATTTCTTCGGCTCGGTCTGGTGGAGGAAGTCGATGAGATAGCTCTCCCATATTTTGGCTACGGTGTGGGTGCCGTGGCCGCGGGTGTCGTCGGAGATTGGGATGAGGATGAACTTTGCATTGGGGATTTTCTTGACCATTTTTTCGGCGATGCCGAGTTCGGGTGGGTTGATGAAGTCGTCGGCGGAGTTGATCCAGAGGACGGGGGCTACGATGGTGCCGAGCTTGGGCGCGGGGTTGTAGTTGCGCGAGGCGTTGACGTAGTAGAGGTAGTTGTTGGCGTCGGTGGCGGCTACGGATTTGGCGAGGGAGTCTTCGACGTATTTCTCGGCGAGGGCTCGGGTGGGAGCGTTCTTCTGGGCCTGGAGAGGCGCTAGGCCGGCGATGAGGTTGAACTCGAGGGCGTGGCGGAGGCCGAGGACGGGCTGAGAGGTGTACTCACCGTTCTTCCAAGCGGGGTCGGTGCGGATGGATTGCATGGCCATGTAGCGCCACATGCGGTTGCGGCCGGCTAGCTCTACCGGGAGGCAGGCGAAGGGCGCGAGGGCGTCCATGAAGGTGGGGTAGGTCTCGCCCCAGACGAAGGCCTGCATGCAGCCCATGGAGGTGCCGAGGATGAGGCGGAGGTGATCGACGTGGAGGCCTTCGGTGAGCATGATTTGCTGGGAGCGGACCATGTCGTCGTAGTCGTACTGGGGGAACTTCATGTGGAGGCCGTCGGAGGGTTTGGAGGAGTTGCCCTGGCCGATGTCGGCGGGGAGGATTAGGTAATACTTCGTGATGTCGAAGGGCTGGCCGGGGCCGAAGAGGACGTTGGAGAAGACGGGGTTGAGGAGGGTGTGGGCGTCGCCTCCGGTGCCGTGGAGCAGGAGGATGGCGTTGTCTACATTCCCTTTTGTGTCGCGGTGGGGTTGACCGAGGGTGATGTATTCGAGCTTGAGTTCGGGGAGGGTTTCGCCTGTGCCGAACTTGAAGTTCTTGATGACGTAGGTGTTGTCTTTGATGGGCCATTTCTGGGCTGGCGCCGACTGCGGGTTTGTGAGGGGAGACATGGTCTGGGCGGAGGCGGGCAGAGTGGCTGCCATGACGAGAAGGATGAGAGCTTGGCGCATGGTGGGAGTATATGCCCGTTTTGCAGGCTTTTTGCACTGTGTGCGATGGCTGCTGGAGGGGCTTTGTCGGATTAGGGAGTGCGGTCGTTTGCTTCCGCAAACGATACCCACCCTATCCGACGATGAGACCGTCGGATAGGGGGGGGCACCCGGTCTTTTGCCACTTTCGAAGTTACATTTTGGCGGGGTCGGTTTTAGGGGCGGTCTCGGGGGTGGTGAGGGGTTTGGTGATGTCGTTGAGGTAGTCGGGGGTGCCTTCGATGCGTTGGAGGGATGGGTAGCGTTCGCCGTCGTGGTAGTTGAGGTCGATGGAGGAGACGGTCGTTTCGGTTTGGATGATTAGGTGGATGGGGTCGGGTTTGGATTTTGCGTCGCGGATGGCATTGCGGAGAGCGTCGCCGGAGAAGACAGTGCCGTTGACGGCGATGATTTTTTGGCCGGGCGCGAGGGTGGCTTTGTCGGCGGGGCCGTTCCAGCGGACGTCGGAGATGTTGCCTTCGCTAGAGATGCGGATGCCGATGGAGTACCAGACGTTGATGCCGCCGCGCGGGCCGCGGGCTGAGGCCAGGAGCTTGTCGGAGGGAGTGGGCTTGTCGGTGTAGACGAGCTTGTAACCGCCCTGTTCGATGCCGGCGACGTCTGCGCGGGGGTTGATGTTGTCGACACGGTCGTGGAGGAAGGTGGCCCAGTCGTACTTGATTACCTGGTTGAGGTCGTCGATGAGCTCTTTGCGGTCGTAGGTGACGATGAGCGGGCCGGTGTTGCCGCCTTTGCCGAGGAAGATGTGGAGGAAGTCGGTGAGGGATTTTTTGTTGTCGGTGAGCTTGCGGATGAGGGTGTCGGCGTCTAGCCAGAGGAGTTCGCCCTCGAAGTAGTAGTCCTGACCGCGTTTCCAGTTTGACCAGGCGGGGTTGCCGCCGCGGAGGATGCTGGCGGCGATTGCGGTATCTTCGGTGGTGCGCCACTCGCGGCCGGGAGTGTTGTCGAGCATTGCGGCTGTGACGGCGATGCCGTCGAGATACTGGGCCTGCGATTTGAGGCCGGAGCGGGCGGCGAGGACGTTGCCGAGGTACTGGGTGAGGCCCTCGTAGACCCAGAGGAGCGAGCCCTGCTGCATCTTCTCGAAGTCGGTCTGGTAGAGGTTGTAGGGGCGGCGGTACTTGCCGTTCCAGGAGTGAGTGAATTCGTGGGGGAGGAGATCGGCGGCTGCGAGCTGGTGGGCGTCGTCGGAGTAGTCCTTTTCATTCGTTCCATTGTCGGAGGATTGGCCATGCTCCAGGCCTTCGCCGGGGGTATGGTCGGAGAGAGTTAAGAGGAAGTGGTAGACGTTGTAGTGGCGCGAGTCGTAGGCGGCTCCGGCTTCGCGGACGAGATTGTTGAGCTCGATGAGGAGTGAGGGGCGGAGCTGGGCGTCTTCGGGTTCGTCGGCTACTACGTCGATGTAGTGCTTGGGAGTGACTTCAGGGGCGAGGGCGAACTCGCGGAAGTAGAGGCCGGTGATGACGGGGGAGTCTTCGAGCTGTTCGACGGTGGTTGCGGCGTAGTCGATGGTTGTTGGGCCTTCGAAGGTCTCGATTTCTTTGCTTTTGAGATTCATCATCCCGCCTGCCGAGCCTTTGCCGCCGGTCTCAGTGAGGGCTGTCCCGATACCCCAGCCGCCGGGAATTTTGACGGAGGGCTGGATTGGGATGTCCTTGACTGGTGTGTGGGCCGGGTAGAGGAGGAGTTTTTCCCACTCTAGGACGGCCATCTTCGTGGTGACGCGGGAGGTGACGATGCAGTCGAGGTGGGCGTGGAGGTTGGTGACCCCGGCGGGAACGGTGACGTGGAACTCGTAGAGGTCGGTGTCGTCGCGGCGCCACGTGAGGGTTTGGCCGTTGGCGGTGAAGACTACGCCGGTGATGTCTTCGACGGGGCCGGTGGGTCGGTGGTTGCCGGGAATCCACTCGGGGGTGGTGAGGTCGACGATGCCGGCTTTGACGGGGAGGTCGATCTCAGCGTGGTAGAGCTTGCGGGGGGCGTCGGAGAGGTCGGCGGTGATGATGATGGGGGTCTTCTGGGCGTTGGCGGCGGCAAGGGGCGAGAGAAGAGTGAGCAGGAGGAGCTGGGTGAGGCGATTGGAGCGGATGTGCAATGGTGATTTCCTTGCGGGATGATTTCTTGTTGCTGATGTGAGGTGTGGCGGGTTGTGGTGCTCCTAGTCGATCATATTCTCCTGCGCGCGCTGAAAGGCGTAGCTGCTGACGTGTACGGAACCCTGGAATGGGCGGTTGATATCGGCGATGGCGAGCAATACGAGCGAGACGAGCAGGGAGAAAAACATTACCTGGATTGCGTGGAGTGGCAAATTTGCCGACCCGAACATGGAAGCTGAGGTTATGGTGACGACTCCACCGATAATGAGGACGAACCAGAGTACGACGGGGATGCGGAAGGCGCTCTGCAGGAGGCGGGTGTGACGGTGCTCGGTGAGCTGGCTGAGTTCGAAGAGGGCGTGGTCATCAGCGATGATCTGAGTTTGTGTTTCTGTTTTGACGGACATGAGTGTCTTCCACATGTTGTTGTTGATCTCGTGGCTTTCGGTCGGGACCTGGTCCTGGGCCATCAGCGGCCAATCCCGCTCGATGACAACTTTGGCATAGGAACGGCAGAGCACCTGGAGTTGCGCGTGTTGCGGGTCAGGCAGGCCTTCGGCCAGGCGGTAGATATTTCTCAGCGAGGTGGCTTCGAGATCGACGTTCTGCTCCGCGGCTCCGTAGTTTGTCCAGACGGTGTAGAGCATGAAGCCCAGGATGACGGCGTAGGTGGTGCCGAGGATGCCGAGCTGCCAGCCGATGAGGTCGTTGTGCTCGTGACGCTTCTCGCGCGGCCAGAGACGATTCAGGACGATCATAAAGAGCAGTGAGGCAGTCACCGCGACTATAGCAATGAGGACGTTTTCAACGTTATTCAGCATGGTCTTGAACTTCTCCAGACGGTACCTAGCTTATCGGAGTTCTGGCTTTTGTCAGGCGAAATTATGAGGTTGAGGATTCAGGCTGCGAGTGCGGATTCGATGGCGGAGACTATTGTGGGGTCGTCCGGGGTGACTTCAGGGGAGAAGCGGGCGATGATATCGCCGTTGCGGCTTACGAGGAATTTTTCGAAGTTCCAGAGGATTCCGGGCTCGGGGTTGGTGGTAGCTCCGTTGTGTACGTCGCGGAGGAAGCTGTTGAGGTCTTCGCGGAAGACTGCGCGGGTTTCACCGATGGCTTTGGGCTGGGCGTGGATGAGGGATTGGTAGAGGGGATGGGTTTCGGGGCCGGTGACGGGAATCTTCTGGAACATGGGAAAGTCAACGCCGAAGTTGGCGGTGCAGAAGGACTGGATGTCAGCGTTGGAGCCGGGTTCCTGGGAGCCGAAGTCGTTGGCGGGGAAGCCGAGGACGACGAGCCCGGCGTCTTTGAAGCGGGCGTAGAGGGTCTCGAGGGCTTCGTACTGCTTGGTGAGGCCGCATTGCGAGGCTACGTTAACTATGAGGAGGACTTTGCCGCGGTAGTTGGCGAGAGTGAGGCCTTCGCCGGTGATGCGGTTTACAGGGATGTCGTATATGGATGGGGAGATGGGCATGGGATTCCTGTAGAGGTGGTTGGAGAGTAAGTTGATGATTCTTGGATTATAAAGAGCGGCGGAATATGAAGGGAAATGCTGCGCTGAAATGGCCGGGGATTTACTATCAGAATCACATGTCAATTGCAGATCAGCTATTTGGTAAGCCGCTGGCGACCAGTGAAGAGAGAGCCGAACACATCGGCGTAGCCGCAGGAATCCCGATTTTTGGGTTGGATGGACTGACGAGCGCAGCGTACGGGCCTGAGGCGGCGATGACGCTGCTGATTCCGCTGGGGCTGATGGGGGTCCAGTATATTGTGCCGATTATCTCGGCGATTCTGATTTTGCTGGCGATTGTGTACTTCAGCTACCGGCAGACGATTGCGGCTTATCCGCATGGCGGCGGCAGCTACACGGTGGCGACGGAAAACCTTGGGGATGGTGCCGGGCTGCTGGCTGCGGCAGCGCTGATGATCGATTACATTTTGACGGCGGCGGTGGGTATCTCGGCGGGCGTTACGGCGGTGACGTCTGCGTTCAGCAAGCTGCAGCCGTATACGCTGACACTGTGCCTAGTGATCCTGGCGGTTCTGGCGATTGTAAATATGCGGGGAGTGAAGGACACGGGCGCGGCGTTTATTGCGCCTACGTTCCTGTTTGTTGG
This sequence comes from uncultured Acidobacteriaceae bacterium, assembly GCA_963744125.1. GTDB lineage: Bacteria > Acidobacteriota > Terriglobia > Terriglobales > Acidobacteriaceae > Edaphobacter. The sequence goes on from CAVUSG010000002.1 coordinate 39,703, forward strand.
GTCGCTGCTGACGTTGATCGGGGTGGGGGTATACAAGACGGTGTTGGCGCACGGACATCCGGTGCCGGTGGCGCCGATGCCGCCTGCAGTGCCCGCGACCGTCGGTATGCTGACGATCTGGATACTGATGAAGGCTTTCTCGAGCGGGTGCGCGGCGATGACCGGCGTGGAGGCGGTGAGTAACGGGGTGATGGCGTTCCGCGAGCCTCGGGCGAAGAACGCGCAACGAACGCTGACCGTGATTATCGCGATTCTAATGGTGTTGTTGTTTGGGACGGCGTGGCTGGCGAAGCACTACGGCATCATGGCGATGGACTCGGATTTGCCAGGATACGAGAGCCTGTTGAGTTTGCTGGTGAAGGCGGTATTTGGGCGGACGTGGTTCTATTTCCTGGCGATGGGCAGCGTGTTCCTGGCGCTGGCGCTGAGTGCGAACACGGCGTTCGCGGATTTTCCTCGGCTGGCGCGAGCGATTGCGATGCACGACTATCTTCCACATGTGTTCATTCTGCGCGGACGGCGTCTACTTTTCTCGCACGGGATCTATGCGCTGACCGGGTTCACGGGAGTGATCCTGATCCTGTTCGATGGGGATACTCAGAAGTTGATTCCGCTGTACGCGATTGGAGCGTTTCTGGCGTTCACGCTGTCGCAGGCGGGGATGGTGGTGCATTGGAAGAAGACGCCGCCGCATCCCGGCCGTGTGTGGCATATGTTCGTGAACGGCACCGGCGCGGTGGCGACGGGGCTGACGACGTGCGTGGTGCTTGTCGCGAAGTTCACTTCAGGCGCGTGGGTGACGGCGCTGCTGGTGCCGGTGCTTATCGGGATCATGCTGGCGGTGAAGCGGCACTACTCGCGGGTGAACCGCGAGATGAAGGATATGACTCCGCTGAACCTGGTGAATCTGCAGGAGCCGATTGTAGTGATTCCTATGGCTCGGTGGGACCGGATTACAGAGAAGGCGATGCGATTCGGGCTGCTGATGTCGAAGGAGATCAAGGTCGTGCATGTGCACTCGGAGGACGATAACGACCAGGGGCTTGCGGGGCTGTGGGACGATAAGGTGATGGCGCCGATTCGAAAGGAAGGATTGCAGGAGCCGGAGCTGGTGACGATCAATTCTTCTTATCGATTCATCCTGGGGCCTTTGATGGACTACATCCTGGAGTTGGAGGATCTGAATCCGGGGCGCAAGGTGGCTGTGCTGCTGCCGGAGTTGGTGGTCCGGCACTGGTGGGAGAACGCTCTGCATGGGCAGAGAGTCCAGTTGCTGAAGTTGTTGCTGTTGTTGAAGGGGAATCAGCGGATTGTGGTGATCAATATTCCTTGGTACCTGTGAGGGGGTGGGTACCCCCCTGACCGTCAATTTGATGCAAAGTATTCAAAGTAGGGACTTTAAGTCCGGACTTCAGCAAGCGTAGATGCAAAAAGTCTTATAAAGCGGAGTTCTTGGCTGCAAAGTATTCATAAACCTAGGTTTATGGGTTTTACCCCAAGGCTGAGTTATCAAAGATCGGGATGATGCGTATCGCCTGGGCGATGGTTTTTGGCTTACTTCTATTATAGCAGGTTGGTAGATCTTTATATGACATCATCTTATTGATTTATAGAGGCTTATATCTTTTTTGTTGACACTGGATTGGCTAGGGATTGGGGTGGTTAATTGATCGGTGGCATTTGTGAGAGTGTGAAGAGTTTATTGAGCGTATTTGCTTCTCTCAGCATCGTTCTTACACCCTTTGTAAACGCTCAGCCACCGAGTAAGGGTTCGTTTGAGCTAACGAGACCACCAGAGCTGCGCAAGAAAGTCGCGGCCATGCCTCTGATACTCAATCCGAAGAGTGTTGAACGGCGGCGGATAAACGATGGGTTGAGGAAGATCGATGCTTCGATGCGCTCAGCATTGGCTGAATGTGACAAGGACTATTTTGACTTAGCGCAGCAGAGGGGCGAAAAGAATCCCGGATCGCCAACAAGAGGTGATTGGACTAGAACTGTAACGGTGACCATGGCAGGTCCTACCTACCTGAGCTATCTTATTGTCGACTTAAACTACTGTGGCGGAGTGCATCCGAATTTCAGCGAATCGGCGCTGGTCTATGACCTAAGAACGGGATTGCCGGTGGATTGGACGTCTCAATTGCCGGCGGGAGAGGCGAATCTGAATCCCGAGCATGACTGGAATAGCATTCCTGCACAGCAAATATCTGATAAAGCAATGCAAACCTACTATGCGGATCATTTGACAGATAAAGAATGTCAAAAGATTGTGAGAGAAGATGAGGATTTTTCTCTTCTCGTATGGCTTGATGCGAAACGCGGAATGCTTACCTTAGGCACTAACTTGCCACATGTCGATGAGGCGTGCGCGGAACATGTCTCGATCACTGTTGAGGAAGCGCGAGGGCTTGGCTTTTCCGATACCTTTCTGCGAGAAATCGAAGTGACAAAAAAGCGCTGATTGGTTACCGCCTAACTAATGGCGACTGCTTCTTTTTTCCAGGCGGGGCTTAATTCGCGTAGGCGGGCTACGGCGGTGGGGATCAGGGTGAGGGCGGTGTCGATTTCGGCCTGGGTGGTTAGGCGGGAGAGGGAGATGCGGATGGTGGCTCGGGCGCGGGCGGGTGGGAGGCCCATGGCGGTGAGGACGTGGGAGGGTTCGGAGGCTCCGGACTGGCAGGCGCTGCCTCCGCTGACGGAGACGCCTTTGAGGTCGAGAGCGATGACGAGGGCCTCGGCTTCGAGGTGGTCGAAGTAGAGGCTTGAGGTGTTGCAGACGCGGGGGGAGTTGGCTCCGTTGACTCCGGACTCGGGGATTTCTCGGAGGAGGGTTTTTTCGAGGTGGTCGCGGAGTGCGGCCAGGGCAGTTGGGTTGGCGGCGGGGCCGTCTGAAGAGAGTGCGGTCGGGCTTTCGCCCGATGCCCACGTTAGCCCGATAGTGCTGGGCGAAGATGGGGCACCCGGATTGGTGGTGGGTTCGGCGGTGAGCCAGGTGTTGGCTAGTTCGGCGGCTTTGCCGAGGGCTACGATTCCGGCTACGTTTTCGGTTCCGGCGCGGCGCTGGCGCTCGTGGGAGCCTCCGTGGAAGAGCGGGGCGAGGCGGACGCTGCGGCGGACGAAGAGGACTCCGGTGCCCTGGGGGGCGTACATCTTGTGGCCGGAGATGCTGAGGAGGTCTACGTCTTTGAGCTCGCCGGTGGGGCTGAGGTCGAGGGGGAGCTTGCCGGCGGCCTGGACTGCGTCGGTGTGGAAGAGCGCTCCGGAGGCGTGGGCGATGGCGGCGAGTTCGGCGAGGGGTTGGATGACGCCGGTCTCGTTGTTGCTGTGCATGATGCTGACGAGCGTGGTGTTGGGGCGGATGGCGGCGGCGAGGGCGGCGGGCTCGATGATGCCCTGGGGGTTGCAGGGGAGGAATGTAACTTCTACGGGTGCTCCATGGGCGCCATTTTTTGCGATGGATTGGGCGGCGTGGAGGATTGCATCGTGCTCGATAGTCGAGGTGATGAGGTGGAGCGGGGCGTTGGTGGCTATAGCGTGGTTCAGGACTCCGAAGAGGGCGAGATTGTCGCTCTCGGTGCCGCCGGAGGTGAAGACGACCTCGGAGGGCAGGCAGTGGAGGAGGCGGGCGACGGACTCGCGGGCACGCTCTACGGCGGCGCGGGCGTGGCGGCCCTGCTGGTGGACGGAGCTGGCGTTGCCGAAGTGCTCGATCCAGAAGGGACGCATGGCGTCGAAGACCTCAGGGAGTAGAGGCGTGGTGGCGTTCGCGTCCAGGTAGATACGCTGCATGCTTCTATTTTACGTTGGTGGCGAGCGCTTCATGCGAATGGCGGGAATCAGCGGAATAAGTCGTCGGTAGGATCTTCCGGTTGTGGCGGGGCGGCGCGCAGAACGTAGGTGACGCCGAAGGCGACCGTGTCAGTGTGGAGTCGAAGACTGCGGCTGTAGTAGCCGGAGACGGAGAAGTTGCGGTCGATGGGGATGTCGAGGGAGTTGGTGAAGCCGTTGTCTTCGGTGACGGCGTGGCCGGTGACGACGGTGGCCTTGCCGTTGCGGGAGGGACCGTAGATCTTCTGGTCGCCGATGGGAAGCTGCTCGTAGGCGTCGCTCTCAAAGGTGGCGCCGTGGAAGAGATCGATGGCGAGACCGAGCTGGAAGTGGGAGAGGGGGCCGAGCGAGGTGTAGTTCTTATGGACCTCACGGTTGACGAGAGTTGATGAGTCGCCTATTCCGAGCTCGACGTTCGGAGTGAATCGTCCATAGGAGCGTTCGAAGAGATTGTTGAAGTCGAAGGTGCAGCGACCGGTGGTGAGACCGTAGGTTTCGTCACCGGACGGGGCGCTGACGGCGGCGTCTATCTGGTACTGGGCGAAGCTTGGCAGGAACTGGGCGTGGACATCAAGGATGAAGTCGCCGAGTTCGCCGCGCTGGGTGACCAGGAGCTGACTGGGGCGTGGGTGGGGCGAGAGGCTCTCGGCGAGGCGATACATGTAGATGGGGATGGTCGCGTCGACACTCCATACATCGTTGAAGTTGTAACCTACGGCGGGGGTGGCGAGGGTGGCCCATCCGACGACTGAGTCGTGGATGCCGGCGAAGGTGATGCCGGCGTTGAATCCGTGAAGCGCGGGCGACATGGCGGCGGCCTGCGGGGTTTCGGTGAGCGGCCCCAGAGAGACGGCTGGCTCGGTTGGTTTGGCTGGGGGTTTGAGGAGCGGGTTGAGTGGGGGCCTGTGGGTCAGGTTGGGGTTGGGATTCGGGCGGTGCGGGTGGCAGGAAGCTGGGTCGGGGATTGAGCGACTGCGAGCAGAGGAAGCGCGATCCAACTCAGGGCGCACAAGCATGCCGAGCGAAACTTTCTTGATGGCAAACCGGGCTCCTGAAATTAACCGCAGTCTTGAGCATGGCATCTTCGGAGCATATTGCCAACTGACAAAAGAATGACGTGTCCGGATGTGCTATCAGCGGTTGGAGATAGGGATGTAGGGGGTGGGATAGGCAGGGCCGACGTACTCGGCGCGAGGGCGGATGAGGCGGTTGTCGTCGTGCTGCTCGATGACGTGGGCGGCCCAGCCGGCGATGCGGCTGACGGCGAAGATGGGAGTGAAGAGGTCGATGTCGATTCCGAGAGTGGTGTAGGTGGAGGCGGAGTAAAAGTCGACGTTGGCGTTGAGCTTCTTCTCCTGTTTGACGAAGAGCTCGATCTTGCGGGACATGTCGAACCATTTGGTGTTGCCGGCGGCTTTGCCGAGTTCTTCGGACATGCGGCGGAGGTGGGTCGCGCGCGGATCTTCGGTGTGGTAGACGCGATGGCCGAAGCCGGAGATCTTTTTCTTTTCGGCGAACATCTGTTTTACGTACTCGACGGGGTCGGCGCCGGCTTTGTCGATGGCGTAGAGGAGGCGCATGGTGGCTTCGTTGGCGCCGCCGTGGAGGGGGCCTTTGAGGGCGCCGATGGCTCCGGTGACGGCGGAGTGGATGTCGGCGAGGGTAGCGGCGATGACGCGGGCGGCGAAGGTGCTGGCGTTCAGCTCATGATCGGCGTGGAGGATGAGCGCGATATCGAAGGCGTTGGTGGCGGTGTCAGAGGGCTTCTCTCCGTTGAGCATCCAGAGGAAGTTGGCGGCGTGGGAGAGGGTGGGATCGGCCTCGACGACGGGCTTGCCTTTGCGGATGCGATCGAAGAGGGCGACGATCATGGCGATCTGCGCAGTGAGGCGGAAAGATTTGCGGACGTTGGCGTCGTGGGAGCTGTCGGCTTCGTCGGCGTCGTAGATGCTGAGCAGCGAGGTCGCGGTGCGGAGGACTTCCATGGGGGTGGCATCGGCGGGAACGCTGCGGAGGAGGTCGATAACCTTGGGGTGGATGTGGCGGGCGGCGGCGAGTTGTGCTGAGAATGAGGCGAGCTCGTCGGCGGTGGGGAGCTTTCCGAACCAGAGGAGGTAGGTGGTCTCTTCGAAGGTGGACTTGCTGGCGAGCTCGTGGATATCGATGCCGCGGTAGGAGAGGACGCCTGCGTCTCCGTCGATCCAGCAGATGGATGAGCTGGTTGCGACGATGCCTTCTAGGCCTTTCGATGCTACGGCGGTGGACATGATTTACCTTCTCCAAAGGGTACGAAATGCAGTACATCGTTTATAGCCTAGTGGGAAAAGGGTTGTCACGACCGACAGGGCGAATATCGACTTTGACGTGCCGCAAGGTCTCTTCGGGGTTTGGATTAGACGATGGGGAGAACAGGGCGGTTTGGAGTCGGATATAGTTTTGTTGGTGAGTCCGGTTCGGCGGTTGACCGCCGTGATCCGCCCACAAATCGAGAGTGATGATTGAGCGGAATCAACGTCAAAGATAGAGTTGAAGACTGGAGAGTGCAATGACTGAAGAGGGATATGTAGAGCAACGGACAATGTCCGGCGCATTTCTTGGGGTGGTGGCAGTGGCGTTGTTGGCGTCGCTTGGCGCGCTGGGGTGGTGCTACGGATTGCAGAACCATCTGAGCGCGACGGAGCAGAAGCTGGCCGCAGCCGACCAGAAGAACGCCGACCTGGTGGCGAAGCTGGATGCGACGAACGCGCGGCTGCGAGCTACTAGCGAGACGCTGGGACAGAGTGTCGGGATGACGCAGAAGCAGATCGATCTGCGGACGCAGAGCATTCTGGCGGCCCAGAAGGCAGCATCCGCTGAGACGGCGAGACTGGCGCAGGAGCAGGCGGCGACTGCGAAGCAGGTGGGCGCGGTTTCTACCGACGTTGCGAGCGTAAAGACGGACGTGGGCGGCGTGAAGACGGATGTTGCCACGACGAAGAGCGACCTTGAGTCGGCCAAGGCGCAGATGCAGCGGATGATGGGAGACGAAGGCAAGATGAGCGGCCTGATCGCGACCAATCACGACGAGCTGGAGATTCTGAAGCACAAGGGCGACCGCAACTACATCGAGTTCACGTTGCAAAAAGGTGCGAAGCCGACCCTGCTGTCGACGATCAAGCTGCAGCTAAAAAAAGTGGATGAGAAGCACGGGAAGTACACAATGAACGTGAGCGCGGACGATCGGAACATCGAGAAGAAGGACAAGAACCTGGATGAGCCGGTGCAGTTTTATACGGGCAAAGATCCGGTGCTGTACGAGCTTGTGGTGAACGTGGTGGAGAAGAATAAAGTGTCGGGATACCTGTCGACCCCGAAGGGGGCAGCGCAGCCGGCAAGTTCTCAATAGCGCAAAAGGTGCATGAATACAGGCTTAAACGCAATACGGGGGACGCGATAAGCGTCCCCCGTATTGCGTTTGCCTTGGTTAGGTTACTTCTTTTTCGCGGCTTTCTTCGCCGGTTTCTTTGCTGCCTTTTTTGGGGCTGCCTTCTTCGTTGCCATGAGTCTATTCTCCCTATGATTAGACGACGCTCTGCAATAGCTACATTGCAGCTAACGAAGGTATAGATTCAAGGAAAATTTGTGTCAAGAAAAATCGATACAAATTGATTATTTTTTTGGTGCCCTATAACTGCCTTCGATGACGAGTTGAGGTCGAAAATGAGTTGCGATGGAGAGATGAAGTGAGTTGGAGTGTCGTTGATGGGAGTGCGAGACTGAGTGAACGCGGCTTATACTTGCGCGTCTGATGATTGTTGAGTGAGCGATTTTTTGATGAGGTGTGCGATGCGAGATGTGGTGATTGTGTCCGCAGTACGGACTGCGGTGGGGAAATTTCAAGGGGCGTTGAGCGAGATGTCGGCGGTGCAGCTTGGTGCAGTGGTGGTGCGGGAGGCCGTGCGTAGAGCGGGGATTGATGCTGCGAGCGTAGATGAGTGTTTGATGGGATGCGTGCTGCCGGCGGGGCTGGGACAGAATCCTGCGCGGCAGGCGGCGTTGCAGGGCGGGCTTGCGGATTCCGTGGCAGCGATGACGATCAACATGGTGTGTGGGTCGGGGTTGAAGGCTGTTGCGCTGGCTGCGCAGTCGATTGCGACGGGGGCGGCGGAGATCGTAGTGGCGGGTGGGATGGAGTCGATGACGAACGCGCCGTACCTTTTGCCGCAGGGGCGGAAGGGATTCCGGATGGGGGATTCGGCGGTGGTGGATTCGATGGTGAAGGATGGATTGTGGTGCGCGTGCGACGACCAGCACATGGGGATGACGGGTGAACTGGTGGCGGAGAAGCATTCGATCACGCGGGAGATGCAGGATGCTTTTGCGCTGGAGTCGCATCGAAGAGCTGCTGCTGCGTGGAGGGAAGGGCGGTTCGATGCGGAGGTGGTGCCGGTTTCCGTGCCGGGTCGTAAAGGGGCGGTGACGATATTTGATAGGGATGAGAGTGTGCGGGAGGATGCTTCGCTGGAGGCGCTGGCGGGGTTGCGGCCGGCGTTTAAGAAGGATGGGACGGTTACGGCGGGGAACGCTCCGGGGGTGAATGATGCGGCTGCGGCTTTGGTGGTGATGAGTGCGGGGAAGGCTGAGGAGTTGGGACTGAAGCCGATGGTGACGATTCGGGCGCAGGCGATGAGTGGGGTTGCGCCGCGATGGGTGATGCTGGCTCCGGTGATTGGAGTGCAGAGGGTACTGGAGCGGGCGGGGTGGGGGATTGATGAGGTCGATCTGTTTGAGTTGAACGAGGCCTTCAGCGTGCAGGCGCTCGGGGTGACGAAGGAGTTGGGGATTGGGTTGGAGAGAGTGAATGTGAATGGGGGGGCGGTGGCGATTGGGCATCCGATTGGAGCTAGCGGGGCTCGGGTGCTGGTGACGCTGGTGCACGAGATGCTGCGGCGGGATGTGAAGCGGGGTGTGGCGGCGCTTTGTCTGGGTGGGGGGAATTCGGTGGCTTTGGCGGTGGAGCGATAGCGATTTGTGTGCAAGCTAGTGATGCCGCAAATAAATCTCCGTGCCTGCGATGGCATCCTGAAGGAAGTGGGCGATCATTACGCTGCGCAGATTGCCTCGCCAGGCTGCGATGATGCCATAGATCAGGCCTAACGCGGTTACCTGCAGGACACCGGCGGTGCCCTGATAGAAATGGAGGCATCCGAAGAGCAGAGACGCGGCTCCGATGGCGATTGGGACAGATCGAAACCAGCAAGTAAGTTGCCGCTGAAGATAACCGCGGAATACGAACTCTTCGCAGATTCCAGCCGCTAGACTCACGACCATCCAAAGCGTCAACTCGGTAGGCGAGTGAGGCGCCATTGCCAGAACGACGTCGCTTTTGTGGGTAAGGTGCAGCGGAATAAGCCTAATGGCAAGATTCAGGAATGCGAGGAGACATAGCGCTCCAGACATAAGTTGCAATTCCGATGGCGAGGTCACGAAGCAAATTCTGACGCGTGAAGAGGCCTAAGACGCTGATGATGAATTGGCGGCGATGGTAGAGGCCTGCGATGGTTGATCCGACGAGCAGGCATTGGATGACGATGCTGGAGGTGTATGTCACGTAGTGTGACATGACGTTTGCAGGCAGATTGAGGCGGAGGGCGCTGGAGGTGGCCCAGAGTGTCAGGACCACTAAGAGAAATACGGTATGGAACCAAGGTGCAATCGGTTGGGGGCGAATGCTGATCTCGGCTGAGTGCGACTCTCCGGGCTCATTGGGCATGAGGGCATCGTACTTCATACATTTGAAGCGTTAGCGGAACTGAATGGGATTAACACTCGATGATGTTGAGGGCGAGGCCGGCTAGCGAGGTTTCCTTGTAGCGGGATTGCATGTCGAGGCCGGTCTGGTACATGGTGGCGATGACCTGGTCGAGAGAGAGTTTGTGGTCGCCGGACTCGTGCATGGCCATGCGGGCGGCGTTGATGGCTTTGACTGCGCCCATGCCGTTGCGTTCGATGCAGGGGATCTGGACGAGGCCGCCGATGGGGTCGCAGGTCATGCCGAGGTTGTGCTCCATGGCGATCTCGGCGGCGTGTTCGATCTGGGCGTTGGTGCCGTTGAGGGCGGCGACGAGGCCTCCGGCGGCCATGCTGCAGGCTACGCCGACCTCTCCCTGGCAGCCTACTTCGGCTCCGGAGATGCTGGCGTTTTCTTTGTAGAGGATGCCGATGGCGGCGGCGGTGAGGAAGTAGCGGATGATGCCTGCTTCGGTTTCTTCCGGGGTGAGCCTGGTGTCGGGGGCTTCGGCTACGAAGCGGGTGTAGTAATGGGCGATGGCAGGGATGACGCCGGCGGCTCCGTTGGTGGGGGCGGTGACGACGCGGCCTCCGGCGGCGTTCTCTTCGTTGACGGCCATGGCGTAGACGGTGACCCAGTCGATGGGGGCGAGAGGATCTTTGGAGCCGATGGTGTTGAGTCGTTCGGCGAGGCGATGGGCGCGGCGACGGACGTTGAGGCCGCCGGGGAGTGATGCCTTCGGTGGCGATGCCGCGAGCGGTGCAGGATTGCATGACTTGCCAGAGGGCGAGGATGCTGGATTTGATCTGGTCTTCGGGAGATAGGCCCGGCTGATGCGTGCCGGTTGGGGCGCGGTTGATTTTCAGCGTGGTGTCGGCGAGAAGGGCTACTTCGTTCGCGAGCAGTAGATCAGGGATGGTGAGGTTGTGGATGGCGGCGGTGGTGAGGAGTTCGGCTGAGCTGCGGAAGGGATAGGGGACGGTGCGGGTGCTGGTGGTCCTGTTCTCTGCGTTGTGCTCGGCTTTGAACTCTGAGTCGGAGAGGATGAAGCCTCCTCCGATGGAGTAGAAGGTGTTGGTCGGCGATGATGGACGCAGTCGTCGTCGAAGGCGGTGAAGGTGATGCCGTTGGGGTGTGTCGGTGGGTGGGGTCTGGGTACATCTGGTTGCGATGGAAGAGAAGGTCGGTGGGTTCGTTGAAGGGGATTGTGAGTGTGCCGCCGAGGGAGAGGGATTGGGATTGGCGGATGTGCGGCGAGGATGGATTCGATTTGGGCGGGGTCGACGGTGTCGGGGGCATGGCCGGAGAGGCCGAGGAGGATGGCTCGGTCGGTGCCGTGGCCGATGCCGGTGAGGGCGAGTGAGCCGAAGAGATCGACCTGGACGCGTGCAGTGCGGGTGAAGGCTTCGGAGGATTGGAGTTCATGTACGAAGCGGAGGGCGGCGCGCATGGGGCCGACGGTGTGGGAGCTGGAGGGGCCGATGCCGATCTTGAAGAGTTCGAAGAGGCTGGTGTTCACAGAAGTATTGTAGGCGCGTGAGCGGGACGGTGGTCAGGGTTTGCGCGTGGGGATTTGGCGGTGGTCTTCTTTGCTTTGATCTTTGGGGCTTCGGCTTTCTTTAGGTCGCTCTTTCTCCGGTGGATGGTTTGGCCTTCTGTTGCTTGAGCTCGAGGTTGCGATAGGCGGTGGCGAGGGCGCCCTGGAGGATAGCGTCGTCTGCTGCGGCGAGGTGGATGAAGGTCATGCCCATTCGGCCCCAGCCGCCGTGCACGGGTTCGAAGACGGCGGGGAGCTCGCTGATGAAGGACTGTTGCTGGTCGAGGGTGAGTTTGAGGACGCCGCAACCTTTCGCCTGGGCGGAGAGCGTGGCGAAGATGCGATCGTTAAGGCGGAAGTCGGGGTGGCCCATGTGGGAGCTTTCGACGGCGCCTGGGAGCGCTAGTGCGTGGCGGCGAAAATCGGCGACGGTGGAGGGCATGATGGCGGTTTAGTCTGCGTGGGTGTGTTTGTCCGTCAAGTTTATAGCGAATCGGAGTGCTATACTCGCCGAAATCTACCTGCCTCAAGGGTTTATCAGGCCAACTATGCTTTTCAAATGTCGGAGTGCGGCTGTCTATGGAATTGACGCCCACATTATTGATGTAGAAGTTGATTTCTCCGGCGTTCGGCTGGACAAAGAGATATTCAGTACGGTGGGGCTTCCAGATGCAGCGGTGCGGGAGAGTCGCGACCGGGTGCGGTCTGCTATCCGGAACTCGGGTTTTGACCTTCCAACTACACGTACCACGGTCAACCTTGCTCCGGCGGACCTGAAGAAAGAGGGTTCGGGGTTCGACCTGCCGATTGCGATTGGGATACTGGGGGCCTATGGGGCTCTTCATGCCAAAGACCTGAGCGATTATGTGCTGGTGGGGGAGCTGGGGTTGGATGGCAGTCTGCGGGCGGTGCAGGGGATGCTGCCGATTGCGATTGCTGCGCGGGCGAACGGCATCAAGAACCTGGTGATTCCGGCGAGCAATGCGCGTGAGGCGGCGGTGGTGCAGGGCGTGAATGTGTATCCGGTGAACTCGCTGCTGGAGGTGCGGGAGCTGCTGAACTCGGGGTCGTTCGGGACGCTGTCGGCTCAGCCGCTGGTTGTGAATACTACGGACTTGATGGATGAGCTGCAGCATTTTCCGCACGACTTCAAAGATGTGCGGGGGCAGCATGTGGCGAAGCGTGCGCTGGAGGTGGCGGCGGCGGGTGGGCACAATGTGCTGATGATCGGGCCGCCGGGGTCGGGCAAGACGATGCTGGCGAAGCGGCTGCCGTCGATCCTGGCTCCGTTGCGGTTCGAAGAGGCGTTGGAGACGACGAAGATCCACTCGGTGGCGGGGGTGCTGGATACGGAACGGGGGCTGGTGACGCATCGGCCGTTCCGGTCGCCGCACCATACGATCTCGGATGCGGGGCTGATTGGCGGGGGGATGATTCCGCGGCCGGGTGAGGTGAGCCTGGCGCATAACGGGTTGCTGTTTCTGGATGAGTTGCCGGAGTTTCCGAGGAATGTGCTGGAGGTGCTGCGACAGCCGCTGGAGGATGGGACGGTTACGATCTCGCGGGCGGCGATGAGTCTGAGTTTTCCGGCGCGGTTCATCCTGGCGGCGGCTATGAATCCGTGTCCTTGCGGCTACTTTAATGATAAGAGCCGGGATTGCATGTGCACTCCTCCGATGATTCAGCGTTATGTGAGCAAGGTGAGCGGGCCTTTGCTGGATCGGATCGATATCCATCTGGAGGTTCCGGCGGTGCAATATAAGGAGTTGCGGGGTGGATCGGCGTCGGAGGGGTCTGCTGAGATACGGACTCGGGTGCTGGCGGCGCGGGCGAGGCAGCATGAGCGGTTTGGCGCGGAGGGGGAGCGGACGAAGGGGACGGCAAAAGGGCCTTCGCGGCCGATATTCTCGAATTCGCAGATGAATACTCAGCAGATACGGACGTATTGTGAGCTATCGAGCGACGCGGAGCGGCTGCTGGAGCGGGCGATGCAGCAACAGGGGCTGAGCGCGAGGGCGCACGACCGGATATTGAAGGTTGCGCGTACGATTGCTGATCTGGGCGGGGAGCAGGATATCGCGGTGAAGCATATTGCGGAGGCGATCCAGTATCGGACTTTGGACCGGAGTTACTGGTCGTAGACGGGTCCCCCCTCCCCCACTAAATTGCGCAAAGTATTCAAAGCAGATACTTTAAGTCCGGACTTCGAGTGCGCGGAGGTCCAAAAAGTCTTATAAAATCGGGATTAGAGGCTGCAAAGTATTCATAAATTTATATTTATGGGGTTAGATTGTCGGCCTCGGGCTGGGTTGTCAAAGAACTGCTGAGGATGCCGGTCTCGCCTGGGCGGTGGTTTTTGCCTGTACTTCCATTATAGCAGGGGAGCGGGGCGGAGTCAGTATAGTATGTTGCTGATTTATGGTGGTTTAGTGGCTATTGCTTGACAGTTTTTGCTTGACGGATTTGGTGATGTTATCCTGAAGGTCCAAAGAGAAAGTTTGTGGGTTATCTGGATCACATAGGGCTTTCTGGAATTCCATTTATGGAAGGTAATTATCCACAGGTTTCCAAAAAAAGTATTGACGTCGGTCTTGAGACAAGTTACTTTGCATAAGTGCCCAAGGAAATTCTGGTTCGAAAAAGAGCTGGAGAGCGAGCACGCAATTCCGTTCAGAATCTTCATTGGTATGGTCTTGAAGCCTGATCTTTACCAGTGAATCCCTTTCCTGGCCGTTCCTCTTAGGTGCGAATGCGCCAGATCACTCGGTCGATGGAAGATTAGGTTGTGCGTAGTCTGATGTTTGACTGCGATGTTTCTTCTTGTCTCTTTGGTTGGTACACATTCTTCCGATTTGTGAAGATAAACGGCATCTTTCTATGGTTTTTGGGCGTCTAATTATCAGCCCGATAGAAAGATGTAATTGAATAGAAGTGAAGACTTAGCAGGAACCGGCGACTTTGGAAGAGTCCAAGGCAGGTTGCGCGAGACGCTACGGCCGGAAAGAAAGGGAGAAAATTATGCGCTCAGATCTTATTTTTGGAGCTCTCACGCACGTGAATAACCGCTACGAGCTGTGTCAGCTGGCGTCGAAGGCGACGCGTAAACTGCACAAGCCGAACACGCGGTTGCAGGACACGACGAACGAAGTGCTGGATCGCTTCAAGGACACCGTTCCGATGGATGAGTCCGGCGAAGCAGTCGTTGAGAAGGTACAATTGCAGGAACGCCGCGCGGCTTAACGCGCGGCTGCTTCACCCCTCGAAACTGTTGGAATAGATTTACTCAACCTTTGAACCCTTAGCCGCTTTATCCCCGCACCAAACTTTCCCCCTTCCATCCTGGCCTTCCGCACGACCCCCATCGTCACGCAGATCTCGCCTTCGTTAAATCCCTCCTAAAAATAATCCCAAGGTACAACATGACAATCTCAGAGTTGAAAGAACACAACATTGCGGAGCTGGGTAAGCTCGCGCGCGGCCTCGACATTGCCGGCACCAGCGGTCTGCGGAAGCAGGACCTGATCTTCAAGATTCTGCAGGCGCAGAGCGAGAAGGAAGGTCACATCTTCGCGGAAGGCGTGCTGGAGATTCTGCCCGATGGTTACGGGTTCCTGCGGTCGCCTGATTACAACTATCTGCCTGGTCCTGATGACATCTATGTTTCGCCTTCGCAGATTCGTAAGTTCGATCTGAAGACGGGCGATACGATCAGCGGCAATGTGCGTCCTCCGCATGAGGGCGAGAAGTACTTCGCGCTGGTGAAGATCGAGGCGATCAACTTCGAGTCTCCGGAAGAGACGCGGAACAAGATCCTGTTCGACAATCTGACTCCTTTGTATGCGCAGGAGCGGGTGAAGATGGAGACGGTTCGCGAGCACATCTCGGGGCGCGTGATGGACCTGCTGACTCCTGTGGGTAAGGGACAGCGTGGGCTGATTGTGGCTCCTCCGCGGACTGGTAAGACGATGCTGCTGCAGTCGATTGCGAACAGCATTACGACGAATCATCCTGAGGTTGTGCTGATCGTGCTGCTGATCGACGAGCGTCCGGAAGAAGTGACGGATATGCAGCGCAGCGTGAAGGGCGAGGTTATCTCGTCCACGTTCGATGAGCCTGCTGCGCGTCACGTACAGGTTGCGGAGATGGTGATCGAGAAGGCGAAGCGTCTTGTCGAGCATAAGCGCGATGTGGTGATTCTGCTCGACTCGATTACGCGGCTTGCTAGAGCGTACAACACGATCGTTCCTCCTTCGGGCAAGGTGCTCTCGGGCGGTGTTGACTCGAATGCGCTGCAGAGGCCGAAGCGCTTCTTCGGAGCTGCTCGCAACATCGAAGAGGGCGGTTCGCTGACGATCATTGCTACTGCGCTTGTCGATACCGGATCGCGCATGGACGAAGTGATCTTCGAAGAGTTCAAGGGAACTGGCAACATGGAAGTGATTCTGGATCGCAAGCTGGTGGATAAGCGCGTGTTCCCGGCGATCGACATTCAGCGTTCCGGAACTCGTAAGGAAGAGCTGCTGATTCCGAAGGAAGACTTGCAGCGGACGTGGATTCTGCGCAAGGTTCTGAATCCGTTGTCTCCGGTTGAGGCGATGGAACTGCTTACGGATAAGCTGGCGAAGACCAGGAACAATCAGGAGTTCCTGCACAATATGAGCTCGATTAACCATTAAGAGCGTTCGATGGAGAGAGGCGTGGCCTGCGGGCTGCGCCTTTTTTCGTTTTAGCTACTAGAATCGACTTATGTTTACCGGTCTGATTGAAGCTACTGGCAAAGTTATCGACGTCACCCCTACCAGCGGTGCTACTCGGATTACGGTGGCGGCTCCTGTTACTGTTGCTGCTCGGTTGAGTACGGGTGACAGCGTGGCGGTGAACGGCGTTTGTCTTACGGCTCTGTCGATTGAGCCTAATGCGTTTCCTCCGCGCTTCTCGGCAGATCTTGCTGCTGAGACTATTGCGCGAACTACGCTTTCACGGCTTCGCAAGGACAGCGTGGTGAATCTTGAGTTGCCTACGCCTGCGGGTTCTCCGCTGGGTGGGCATGTGGTGCAGGGCCATGTGGATGGCACTGCTACGCTGCTGGCGCTCGATCCGATTACACCTGCTTCGCAGGAGAGTTCGGACTGGCGGTTGAAGCTTGTGTTGCCGGCTGAGCTTGCGCAGTTTGTGGTCTCACAAGGCTCGATTACGGTGGAAGGGATCTCGCTTACTGTTGCTGCTATCCATGGCAATACTGTTGAGGTTGCGATCATTCCGCATACTTACGGTGCGACTAATCTGCATACTCTAAGGGTTGGTGATGCGGTTAATGTTGAGACCGATGTGTTGGCTCGTTATGCGGTGCGGCGAGAGGTGGCGGAGGCTTTTACGCTGACGGAGTCGTATTTGTTGGCTAATGGGTATTAGCGGCGACGTAGCAACCACAAGACAAAAGCAGGTCCTCCGCCTTCGGCGAAGGATGACAATGTTTTGATGAATCTAACCTGGGGTTGGCCAGGGGTTGTGGATGTAGCCGGTGATCATGGTGTCGGGGCCTATGGTTGTTTGGGTGGGGCGGTGGAGGGATTGCTGGAAGAGTTGGGGTGATTCGATTCCGTCGGCGAAGGGGATGGCGGATTCGCCGAGGGTGGACTCTCCGTAGAAGAGGACGGCTTTGTCGACGAGGTTCTGGGTGAGGAATGCTCCGTTGAGGTGGGAGCCGGCTTCGAGGAGGACGCTGAGGATGTTGCGCTTGGCGAGGGTGGTAAGGGCGGCCGGGAGGCTGAGGTGGCCGGCGTGGCTGGGGATGGGGAGGACTTCGGTTTCGGCGGCTCGAGGGCGGTGGCTTTGGTTTATGGAGGAGGATGAGGGATCGGATGAGGATAAGGGGGCTTTTCCGGTCGCGGCGCTGGACTAGACGGACGAGTTGCGAATCGAGTGGGATGCGAAGGTGGGTGTCGAGGACGACGCGGAGGAGGGGGCGACGGCGGGGGAGACCGGTGCGGTCGGTCAGGGCTGGGTTGTCGGCGAGGACGGTGCCGATGCCGGTGAGGATGGCGTCGGAGGCGTGGCGGAGTAGCTGGACCTCGTGGCGGGCGGCGGGGCCGGTGAGCCAGTGGGGCTGGTTGGGGAGGCGGTCGGCGGGCGATGGGGCGAGCTTGCCGTCGGCGGAGAGGGCGGCTTTGAGGGTGACGAAGGGCTTGCGGTGCTGGATGAAGTGGGCGAAGGCGTCGTTGAGGTCCTGGGCTTGTTGCTGGAGGGTTCCGATGGTGACTTCTATGCCTGCGGCGCGGAGTTTGGCGATGCCCTGGCCGCTGACGAGGGGGTTTGGGTCGGTGGTGGCGATGATGCAGCGGGCGATGCGGGCGGCGATGAGGGCGTCGGCGCAGGGGCCGGTGCGGCCGTGGTGGGCGCAGGGCTCGAGGGTTACGTAGGCTGTGGCGCCGATGGTGGAGATGCCGCGTGCGGCGGCTTGTTTGAGGGCTGCGATTTCGGCGTGGTCGCGGTGGTCGTAGAGGTGGGCGCCTTCGGCGATGATCTCACCGTTGTGGACGAGGACGCAGCCTACCTGGGGGTTGGGCGACGCGTGGCCGATGGTGTCGTGGGCGAAGCTAAGGGCCTGCTGCATGAAGCGTTCGTCTTGTTCGATTTGGGACATTTTGTTCCTAGTTTAGTTGCTTTCCGGGGGTACCCCCCGGGGGGTATTTTGGGTGCAAAGTTTATTGTTTGCAATGGTTTGGCGGGGGTATGGCGCCGCCAAAATATGTGCATCTATTGGGGTTACGGCTAAATTAGTGCCAGCAAACGACTTACTGGCGGTTGATGTGGTGAGATAAAAAAGCCCCGGCGGTTGCCGGGGCTTTCTTGATCTCTAGTTCAATTATAAGGATTGACAATAACTAAAAACCACTTTGGTTAAAGTTTTATCTTGTTGATGGGGTTTGGGTTATGGGTTTTTGGTAGTGTTTGGGGGCTTGACATGCGATTTTGCTGAGTAAAAGCGTGAAAAATAGTTTGGGGGGTTGGGATTGGTGGCGTAGAATTGGGGATTTGGAGCTAATGAACGACGGACGCGGAGGGCGCGGAGGTTCGCAGAGGACGCGGAGAAAGGCAAAAGCGACGCGTGAAGGGTTTACGTTCCCCAACCGTCGCCCGATCAGGCGGGCTCAGGATGGGGCACGGCGGATTCAAGGTCCAAGTGCAACAACGCATCATTCAGATTGAAGAGGAGATACGGAGAAGAATGCAGTGGAAAAGATGGAAAACAAAACGTTTCCCACTTTCCCACTGCACGGCTGCGGCGATCTCTTTCGATTTATTAGTAAAGTTTGTTGCACTTGTAATTTGAATGTCCCCACCCCAAGGTTTGTGGTTGGTTGAGGAGAACGGGACGGGAAGAGCAACGGCGACAGAGATCCCTGGGGATGACAAACAAAATGTGCCTGTGCCTGCGGGGGACGGTGGCAGGTTTCTAATGAAAGTGGGTGGAGGTTGGCAGGGTGCGTGCAGCTTCTGGGGTGTCGTTGAGGAGGGAATCGATGCATGTCCATGGCCAAGTGATGAATCCGAGCTTGATGGCTTTGAGTACGCCTCAGAGTATCGCGAGGGCGGCTGAGTCGCGGCGGGCGGCGGAGACGCGGAGGAAGCTGGCGTCGTTTGCTTCGGCGTTCGATGAGGACGAGAGCTGGGTGGGGAGCGCGGAAGATGCGGCGTCGCATTATGGGCGGTCGGGATCGAGAGGCCGGAATGCGGAGACTGCTGATTTTCGAGGTAGCTTTTCTATCGAGGTTTGAGATTCGATTCGGTTCAAGTGTCGAACGAGGTGCTGACGTCGGCTCTCTAAACAAAAAGCGTACCTCAGCGGCTAAAGCCGCGCTTCATTCACCGCTCTTAGGGCACGACTGAAGCCGTTCCCTTAAGCAAGACAGAGTTTTTATCAGAGTGAGCATTGGGTGCATCTGGATGAGCCGGAGCTGGTGACTGCGGCGATTCTGGAGATGCGTTGTGTTGGTGGCGGATTTTGATGCTGAGACGGTGGCTTAGGTGTCGGGTGGGCGGGGTAGGATTTCTATCGACGCAAGTTTGAGACGCGATAACTGAATCGAGGAGAGAGCTATGCAGGTGAATCCTTATCTGTACTTCAATGGGAATTGTGAAGAGGCGTTCAGCTTTTATGAGAAGGTGCTGGGCGCGAAGATTCTGGTGAAGATGAAGCATGGCGAGATGCCGAGTGACGGGAAGGGCGATCCGGCGTGGGCGGACAAGATTATTCATGCGCGGATGGAGGTGGGTGGGGCGGCGGTGATGGCTTCGGATGCGCCGCTGCTCACTATCATGCGCCGCAGGGGTTCTCGATGAACGTGAGCGTGAAGGATCCGGCGGAGGCGGATAAGATCTTTGCTGCGCTGAGCGAGGGCGGCAAGGTGGGGATGCCGATTCAGGAGACTTTCTGGGCGCACCGATTTGGGATGCTGACGGATAAGTTTGGGACGAACTGGATGGTGAACTGCGAGAAGGCTATGAACTAGGGCGTTGATTGAGCGATCATACCCCGGGGGCTAAAGCCCGGATCTTCGCCAGTCCTAAATGTCCGGGCTGAAGCCCGGACCTATCTCAGAAGCAAGTGCGAAACAACAGCAGCAAGTGCCAGACGACAACAGCAAGTGCCAAACAACAGCTGCGATGTGCTCAGACGATCAACTGCAAGTGCTCAAATAGCGACGTGGCTTAGTCGATGAGGGAGTCGATGAAGGCGGTGCTGTCGAAGGGGATGAGGTCTTCGATCTTTTCGCCGATGCCTGCGTAGACTACGGGGAGCTTGAGCTCGGTGGCGATGGCGAGGACTATGCCGCCTTTGGCGGTGCCGTCTAATTTTGTGAGGACTATGCCTGTGACGTGGGCGGCTTCGGTGAAGAGGCGGGCTTGAGTGAAGCCCGTTCTGACCGGTGGTGGCGTCCATGACGAGGAGGGTTTGATGCGGGGCGCCGGGGACTAGCTTTTCGGCGGTGCGGCGCATCTTGTCGAGTTCTTTCATGAGGTCGGACTTGGTGTGGAGGCGGCCGGCGGTGTCGACGATGAGGACCTGGGTTCCGCGGGCTTTGGCGGCGGTGCAGGCGTCGTAGAGGGCGGCGGAGGGGTCGCCACCTTGCTTGGTCTTGATGATGGGGGTGTTGGAGCGGGCGGCCCAGACTTCGAGCTGCTCGATGGCGGCGGCGCGGAAGGTGTCGGCTGCGCAGAGGAGGACGGTGCGTCCGTGTGTGGCGAAGAGGTTGGCTAGCTTGCCGGTGGTGGTGGTTTTGCCGGTGCCGTTGACTCCGACCATCATGATTACTTCGGGTGGGGTGGAGGGATGTGTGATCGGTTTGGTTACGTTATCGAGGATGGCTTTTAGTTCGAGCTTGAGGAGGCGCTTTAGTTCGGGGCCGCCTTCGATGCCGGTGCGGAGGGCGCGCTGGCGGAGGTTTTCGAGGATGAGTGCGGTGGTGGGGGCTCCGAGGTCGGCGCTGAGGAGGATGGGTTCGAGGCCGATGAGGGTGGCTTCGTCGACTTCGCGGGTGAGGGCGACGACGGAGGCGATGGACTCGGCGAAGGAGTCGCGGGTGCGGGTGACCGCCTGCTTCATGCGGTCGAAGAGGCCGCGTTTTTCCTGCGGGGCCGGTTCGGATGAGGTGGGCTGGTCGGGGGATTCTTTGTCGCGTTTGCCGAAGAGGTTGAAGGCCATGCTTTGTCTAGTTTAGCGGATTGGGGTGGATTAGTATGGGAGAGTACGAGGTGTATCGATAATGGCGACTAAGACGCTGGTGCCCTTGAGCGAATATCTGGAGACGAGCTATCGACCTGATTGCGAATGGATCGATGGTGAGCTGAGGGAGCGGAACTTGGGCGAGTTGCCACATGCGAGCGTGCAGGCTTTTTTTACTGCGTACTTTACCGTTCATAAGAAGGAGTTTGGAGTACGTGTCTATCCTGAGTTGCGGTTGCAGGTGGCGGCGACGCGATACAGAATTCCAGACGTTATGGTGATGCGAAGCGGCGATCCCGCGGATGCGATCGTGACTGTTCCTCCCTTGCTCTGCATTGAGATTCTTTCGCGAGATGATCGGATGAGCGAGATGCAGGAGAGAGTTGATGACTATCTAGAGATGGGTGTCGAAGCGGTGTGGGTTATCGATCCTCGTCGCCGGAAGGCCTTTCACGCGGATGGTCGAAGCCTGCAACCTGTTGTGGAACTGATGGTGCACGGGACTGCCATTCGAGTGGATGTGGCTGAGGTGTTTGCCGAGCTGGATGAACTTGAAAGTGAAGGATTAAATCGGATCTGTGGTTAGCGCTGGGTTGTTGGGGTCGGAGTAGGGGCGGGGACTGAGGCGTCGTGGCGGGCTAGCAGGAGGATGTAGATGAGAAGGATGGCGATGAGGAAGAGTCCGCCGAAGAGGTGATGGGTCTGGAGTCCGAGGATTCGTTTTTTGCGGGGTGGGTCAGGCGGTGGGATGTGGTCTTCGTGATGGCGTTCGTGCATAGTTTGAGTATGTCACCGTTGTGGTGCGGCGCGGTGGCCGAGTGTGTGGCTCAGGCGGCGGTTTCTGACGGATGAAGAAGGATTTGGGAGTTCGGGTGGGGATTGAAGTTGCCCGGACTCATCTTCTTGCCTTCGCGGCTCAGCAGGAGTATTGCGGCGAGCAAGATGACGATCAGGATGATTCCGGCCCACACGACGACAGGACCAAATTGCGAAAGGCCTTTCTTCTCCAGCGGCGTTTCATAATCGCGTGGTTTTGGGAAGCCTAGCATTTGTACTTGGATGCTAAATTTCGTTGCGAGGGTAGCTTATTCGTCTCGGCCGGGGCGGGCCATGAGGTCGCGGATGGCGTCTTTGGGGGATTTGTTGTGGTGGAGGATGGCGTTGACTTGTTCGGTGATGGGCATTTCTACGCCGTAGCGGGCGGCGAGGCCTAGGGCTGCGGTGGTGCTGGCTACGCCTTCGGCTACTTTGCCGTGGAGGCCGTGGAGGATGTCGTCGAGCTGGCGGCCTCGGCCTAGTTCGATGCCTACGGAGCGATTGCGGGAGAGGTTTCCGGTGCAGGTGAGGACGAGGTCTCCGAGGCCTGAGAGTCCGGCGAGGGTTTGGCGGCGGCCTCCGCAGGCGATGGCGAGGCGGGTGATCTCGGCGATGCCGCGGGTGATGACGGCGGCGCCGGAGTTGTGGCCGAGGTTGAGGCCGTGGACGACTCCGGCGGCGAGGGCTACTACGTTTTTGAGGGCTCCGCCGAGTTCTACGCCGGCTGTGTCGTCGTTGGTGTAGACGCGCAGGGAGGGGGAAGAGAATTCGCGCTGGATGGTCTGGCGGATGATGGGGTCAGCGGCGGCGGTGACGAGGGCGGTGGGGCTGGCGGCGGCGACCTCCTGGGCGAAGGATGGGCCGGAGAGGACGGCGATGGGGTTGTCGGTGACAGAGGCGATGACCTGGGACATGCGGAGGAAGCTGGTCTCCTCGATGCCCTTGCTGGCGCTGAGAATGATTTGGTCGGGAGTGAGGAGTGGGGCGATGTGGGTGATGATCTTGCGGAGGTGTTGCGAGGGGATGACGCAGAGGATGATGTCGGCCTCGAAGATGGCTCCGGGGAGGTCGGAGGTGACGAGGATGTCGACGGGGAGGGTGAAGCCGGGGAGGTAAGGGAGGTTTTCGCCGATGTCGGTGAGCTGCTCGGCGAGCGCGGGGGAGTGGCTCCAGAGGACGAGATCGTGGCCGGTGCGGCGGGCGAGCGAGAGAGCGAGGGCGGTGCCCCAGGCTCCGGCTCCGAGGACGGTGATGCGACTCATGCCACCACCTTTGTCTTGCCGAAGCGGCTCTCGGTTCCGGCGAGAAGGCGGCGGATGTTCTGGTGGTGCTTGACGATGATGAGGATGGGGATGAAGAGGAAGCCGAAGATTACGATGGGGGTTCTCTGGGGGACGAAGTGGAAGCCGAAGAGCGGGAATGACGCCGCGGCGATGATGGAGGCGAGCGAGACGTAACGGGTGATCAGAAAGATGATGACGAAGACGGCGAGGATGCAGAGGGCGCTGGGCCAGGTGAGGGCGAGGAAGACTCCGAGGGCGCTGGCTACTCCTTTGCCTCCGCGGAAGCCTAGCCAGATGGGGAAGACGTGTCCGAGGATGGCGGCTATGGCGGCGGCTACGGCGACGTCGTAGTTTCCGGGGGCTAACCACTGCGCGATTTTGACGGCGAGGTAGGCTTTGCCGAGGTCGAGCAGAAGGGTGGCGATGCCGAGGCCTTTGGCTCCGGAGCGGGCTACGTTGGTGGCTCCGATGTTGCCGCTGCCTGTCGTGCGGATGTCTTCCTTGCGGAAGATGCGTACGAGCAGGTATCCGAAGGGAATGGAGCCCAATAAATAGGCGACCGAGATGGGGAAGAGCCAGAGTTTCATCGTCGTCTCGGATAAGTCTAGTGCATTTCCATTTGTTTCTGTGACCTGCACGAATTACGAGCGACAGGAAAATAATCTCATTGGCCACATACGAGAAACGGATGAATGCGAAGCGGGCGATTAGGATAAGCGAATGCTCATCGTGAAGCGGCTGTCTGTTTGGTTACTTGAGACCTCATGCGAGGCGCTCCTGTTGGGGCTGCTCCTCATTGTCTTGTTTGGGCATGATCCACATGAATTTGGCAAAGACCTGCTAATTTTCGCTACGTCTGTAGCCTTCATGTTTTTTTCCAGCGGGTACCTGCTAACTACCGCAATCTTCCGGGCAGTCTGGAGGGGACAGCGATGGTGGTTGTATCCAGCTGTTGCGGCTTTACTTTTCTCCGTCCACTTTGAAATTTTGAACGTGGGAGTAGGTGGCGCGTTTGCGCCACCAGATAGGCTTCGTATCCGAGTGGCTGGTGCCTGCATCGTGTTTGCTTGCACTCTTGTTGGGGGTTACCTTTTACGGATGTGGATATCACCAGACACCAAGACGCCGGAGATACCAAACGGCGTCTAAGCAGGATTTGGAAGGCGAGACGGTGTCCAGTTGGCGAGGCCGTCGGTTGCTTTGACTGCGATGGAGGTGATTTTGATTTCTGCGGGCTTGAGTCCGGGGCGTGCGGCGGTGATGGTGATGGTGCCGGGTGTGCGGGTGGCGCGGATGGCGACGCGATTGATGCCGCATTCTGTGTTGAGGTAGAGGTTGTTGGTTGAGTCGACCTTGCCGCTGTTGTAGCCGCCGCGCCAGATCGCTGGGCCGGTGCAGGTGAAATCAATCCTGGCATCGTCGGTGGGGCAGCGCTCGCCCTTTGCGTCGAGGACTTCGACGTCGATGAGTGCGGCGTCCTGTCCGTCGGCTTGGAGGCCTGCGGGGCTGACGATGGGGGTTAGTTTGATCTGGGCGGGCGCGCCTGCTGTGTTGAGCTGTTGTGAGGCGACAGGCTTGCTCGCATTCTTGCCGATTGCGCGAAGGTTGCCGGGGGTGAATGCGATGTCGGGGAAGGAGAAGATCCAGCCGCTCTCGGGTTTGGAGTTGACGCCCGCGGACTTGCCGTTGACGAAGAGTTCGACGGACTGGGTGTTGGCGATGACGTAGATGGTTTTGGTGGTGGGCGTGGGGTAGGTCCAGTGGCCGAGGATGTGGAGGTCGGGCTCGGGGTTCTGGATGACGCGATGTGCGAAGTAGATCTCTTTGGGGAGACGGACGGCGTCAACCTTGCCGCTGACGCGGGCGACCTCGCTCGAGTCCTGGCGGCCGTCGGCGTCGGAGTCGGAGAAGTAGATGGAGGCGTAGCCGGACCACTTGGAGTGCGCGGGGTCGGGGTTGGAGATGCGGTTCTGCCAGTAGTCCCAGTAGCGGCCGACTCCGGCGAGCGCGAAGGCTTCGGAGGAGAAGACGTATTCGGAGTTGCGCTGCCAAGTGTCGTTGGGACCTTTTTTGACTTTGAAGTAGGGCGGGGAGAAGTCGTCCCAGATGCGGCGTGCGCCTTCTTCGCGGAAGTCTTCGGTCTCGATGAGTGGGGCGCGGTCGCGGCGTGCGGCGGAGTAGGCGCGGAACATGTCGGTGGGGCCGGTGAGGGCGTCGGTTTTGGGATCCTGGCCGATCATGACGCCGTAGTATTCGGCTACTGGTGTGAGGGCGGTGTTGATGACGGCGTCATCGTTGCCGCGCGCGCCTACGACGCGGCCGCCCTCGGGGTCGTATTGCTTGCGCAGGGCGATGAGCTGCTGCATCTGGTCGACGGTGACGACGGTATTGCCGGCCTCCCAGAAGAGGATGCCGGGGTTGTTGCGGTGATAGATCATGGTGTCACGCATGACCTCGACGCGCTGGTCCCACTGGCGTCCGGTGACGTCGCGCTCCTTGTCGCCGGCGGGGCAGACCTGGACGATGCCGTAGCGGGTGAGGGCGTCGGCGTCGATGCGCTGCGGGGCGACGTGCATCCAGCGGACGTAGTTGGCGTGGTTGTCGCGAATCATCTTTGCGGTGTAGTCGTGCAGCCAATCGGGGTAGGCGCCGCCGAGGCCGGCCCACTCGTCGCTGGAACGCTGGCTGAAGCCTTTGAGGTAGGTGAACTTGTCGTTGATGTAAACGCCTCCGGTTCCGGCGCCGCCTTTGAACGTGGTCTTGCGGAAGCCGGTGGTGGTGCGGACGACATCGACGGTCTTTCCGTTGACGGTGAGGACGGAGTAGACGTCGTAGAGGCTGGGTGTTTCGGGGCTCCAGAAGCGGGCGGATTTTAGGGGGGCGGTGGCAAGGAGGACGCTCTTTTCGCCGTCCACCATGTCGACGGGGTCGCCGTCGAAGTGCGCCGTGAGTTGGCCTTTGCTGTCGGCGATGAAGACGGAGAGGCCGACGGTGGCGCGATCGGTGGAGGCGTTGCGGACCTCGGACTCAACGGTGATGTCGGCGGTGGCGGCGGGGATGTTCAAGTTGGAGGCGTGGACGTAGACGCCCTGGCTCTCAAGGCCGTAGTAGAGCGGGAGGGTCTGGAAGATGGGGCCGGTGACGTGGAGCCAGACGCTGCGGTTGATGCCGCCGTGGTCGGGGTTGAAGTCGTTGGCGTTCCACTCGAAGGCGGTGTTGGTGGCTCGCTCTTTGTAGGTGGTAGTGTTGTCGATTTTTATGGCGAGGACGTTCTCTTTGCCGTCGAAGAGGACGGCGCTGGTGATGTCGATGCCGTAGGCGGTGACTCCGTTCTCGTAGAGGCCGATTTGCTTGCCGTTGAGGAAGATGTCACCGGCCTGGCGCATGCCCTCGAACTCGAGGAAGAGACGGCGTCCGGAGAGACTGGCGGGGATGCGGAAGTGTTTGCGGTACCAGGCGAGGCCTTTGTAGGTGCCGAGGTCGCCGCCGCTGTGAGAGATGATGCGGCGGAAGGAGTCGACGTCGTTGAAGCTGTGCGGGGTGGTGATGGTGTCCCACTTGGTGTCGTCGAAGGTGGGGGCTTCGGCGTTGGGGACGTCCTGACGGATGAAGTGCCAGTCGAGGTTGAAGTTGTAGGTGGTGCGCGGAGATGTGGGCGGGGTGTAGGTGTCGGCGGCGAAGACCGAGGGACTGGAACGGAGCGCTGAGGGCAGGGTGACGGCTGCAATGGCAGCGGAGCCGATGAACTGGCGGCGGGAGATGTTGCGGGAGGACATGGGTGTTCCTTTGGACGGCCTGATGATTAGACCTCCATGGTACTCAATAGTTCTATTGAATTTGTAGCTCTATTGAAATTATTTTTAGAGGAGAGAGCGGCGGATTAGTTCGAGGGCGTGTTGAGTGGCCCAGAAGCGGATGCGTTCGCGGTCTCCGGTGAGGTTGAGTTCCTTGAGTTCGGTGTTGGTGGGGGTGGCGAGGGAGATGTAGATGAGGCCTACGGGTTTGGCGGCGTCGAGGCCGGTGCCGGGGGTTGGGCCGGCGATGCCGGTGATGGAGATGCCGAGGGATGAGTTGGTGCGGGTGCGGATGCCTTCGGCCAGGGCTCGGGCTACTTCGGGGCTGACGGTGCCGTGGGTGGCGATGAGTTCGGCGGGGACGTCGGCGAAGAGGGTTTTTAGTTCGGGGGAGTAGACTACGGCTCCGCCGATGAAGGTGCGTGAGCTGTTGGGGATGGCGGTGATGCGCTCGGCGAGAAGGCCTCCGGTGCAGGATTCGGCGGTGCTGAGGGTTAGGTTGCGAAGGCCGAGGTTGAGGAGGACGATCTCTTCGAGGCTCTCGCCGTGGGAGGAGAAGATGGTGTCGACCATCTCGGCTTCGACCCTGCTGGTGAGCTCGTCGACGCGGGCCTGAGCTTCGGCTAGGGTGGGTTTGGAGCAGAGGAAGTGGAGCTGGATCTCGCCGGCGCCGGCGAGGATGGTGGTCTCGATGTCGGGGTACTGCTGGTAGATGGGCGCGGTGCGGGCGTCTACCTGCGACTCGGGGATGAGGGCCATGCGGACGAGGCGTGTGGCGAGGTGCAATGGCGGGAGGGTGGCTGCGAGCAGCGGCTGGACCTGATTGGTGAACAGCGGCTTGAGCTCTTTGGGTGGGCCGGGGAGGAGGATGACGATTTTGCGCGTGCCGTCGATGGTGGTGTCGATGTACTGGGCGGGGGCGCTGCCGTTTTTGTTGTCGAGGACGGTGGCTCCGGCGAGGACGTCGGCTTGTTTGAAGTTGTTGGAGGGCATGACGAGTTTGCGGGCGGCGAAGCGCTTTTGCAGGGCTTCGATGATCGCTGGGTCTTGCTGGAGGGTGAGGTTTAAGGCCGCTGCTGCGGCTTCGCGGGTGAGGTCGTCCTCGGTGGGGCCTAGGCCTCCGGAGAAGAGGATGATGTCGGCGCGGGCGATGGCGATGCGGGCGGCGGAGGTGAGGTGAGCGAGGTTGTCGCCGACGATGGTCTTGAAGGCTACCTGGACGCCGAGGGAGTTGAGGGCTTCCGTGAGGAAGAGAGAGTTGGTGTCCTGCCGGTAGGGCGTGAGCATCTCTGAGCCGGCTGCGATGATTTCAGCGATCATGTAGTACTTTCGATGCGCGATGAGAGTCGACGCGCTAAGAAGAGATACAGAACTGTGCTTAGAGATGATATCGCCGCAGCGAGGTAGAAGAGGCTGTCATGTCCAGCGAGATTGGGTGAGGTGAAATTCGAATATAAACCGATTGACAAGATCACAAGCGGACCTATTACGGATCCGATCGCCAATTGCACCCAGAGGCGCCATCCGTCAAAACGATTGATGCTTAGCACGATCGGAAGTGAAATCAGCCAACCAGGAATTACCAAGAAAGACGAGAAATATAGGAAGCCTTCGAAGGCGCTCAACCGAGTGCCTCTGGGGGCGTAGAAGTATGTGACAGAGTCCACGATCAAATCAGACGAGATGGCGCTGACAAGAGACAATATCGCCCGAGCTAGCTTGGTCATGAAGCATCATCACCTTTGCCAATAAAGTATTGAGTACTTCTCAATACAGTAACTGACTCTCAATGAAGGAGTCGGGTGTGCCGTCGGCGGGGTTGATGAAGATGACGTCGGAGGGATCGCGGCGGGGGGTATCGACGGCGAGGACGACGAAGGGGTGCTCGAGGATCTCGGGGATGCCGTGGACGGTGTCCTTCTTGAAGAAGATGAGTTGGCCAGGGCCGACCTCGAAGGGTTCGGCATCGGCTGCTCCGAGGAAGATGCGAGCGCGACCGGAGAGGACGAGGAGGTACTCGTCGCAGGTGGCGTGGTAGTGAGCGGGCACGGGAGAGTAGACGCGGAAGACGCGGGCGCTGGCCTGAGGCTCGTCGGTGAGGCGGGTGTCGATGAGCATGGTGCCGGCGGTGGCGGGGAAGTTGCGGGCGATGGCGTGGATATCGAAGACAGCGGTCTTGTTTTCGGGCATGAGGGGCTCGGGCAGGCGGAGATGGCTTTGCTCTTGAACGATAGCAAAACGAAGCCGCCGCCATGCAACTCCTACTGGGAGATGGATGGCGGCGGCAGCGGTGAGGTTATGCGTTTTGGGTGAAGATTCCTGCGAAGGCTGCGCGGTGGTAGTAGAAGAGGATGAACCAGAGGATGGTGACTACTATCCCCGGGGGCAAGCCGGAGGGTTGCATCAGGGAGCCGAAGATCAGGATGTTGACGATGACCGGACCGACGAGGGTGAGGGCCAGCGGGACGTAACGGTTGAGTAGGAAGAGTAGTCCGGTTACGGTTTCGATGGTGGCTATGACCAGCAGGTAGTGGGTGGTGAAGAGGATTCCAAAAAACTGGCCCGCTACACCCGGGGGTATCGCTGCGTGTGTGAAGTGGAAGAACTTGTCGAGGCCGAAGACGAAGAATACAAAGCCTAACAAGATGCGTGCGATGAGTGCTGTGATCTTCATGGGATTTCTCTCTCTTGAGTGGGATGAGTGCTGGCCAGGATTGGTTTCAGGCGGCTATGGAGCG
Source organism: uncultured Acidobacteriaceae bacterium (assembly GCA_963744125.1). Classification (GTDB taxonomy): domain Bacteria; phylum Acidobacteriota; class Terriglobia; order Terriglobales; family Acidobacteriaceae; genus Edaphobacter. Next base: position 69,199 of record CAVUSG010000002.1, read on the forward strand.
GATGCGGTCGATGGATGGTTTGAGGAAGTTCTGGCGATCGAGTTTTCCAGACATGAGTTGCGCTGCGCCGCTGGCTGTGACGAATTCGACGTCGGTGATTCCGAGGAAAGCGAAGACGGCCTTGAGGTAGGGTTCGACGAAGTTGAAGGCCGCGAAGGGGGTTCCGGGCTCGTAGTTTCCGCCGCTGGCGATGAGGATGGTGGCCTTTTTGCCTGTGAGCAGACCCTTGGGGCCGTTCTCTCCGTAGGAGAAGGTGTGGCCAGCGCGGGCGATCTGGTCGATCCAGAGCTTGAGGGTGGAGGGGATGGAGAAGTTGTGCATGGCTACTCCGAAGACGTACTCGTCGGCCTGCTGGAGCTCGGCGATGAGCTGGTCGGAGAGGGTGAGGAGGGCGCGTTGCTCGGGGGTGCGGGCTTCTTCGGGAGTGAAGTTGGCGGCGATCCACTGGGCGTCGAGGGGGGTGGGGGGATTGAGGGTGAGGTCGCGGTGGATGACGGTGCCGTTGAGGTGGGCGGCGGTCCAGGTGGTAACGAATTCGGCGGTGAGTTCGCGGCTGATGGAGGATGCTAGGGGGCTTGAATCGAGGTGCAGAAGTGTGGGCATGACGAGTCTCCTTAGCGACATGCGATGTCTAAGCGACATCTGTCGGCAATATATAGACGACGTATGTTGTTTTAACGATTCTTTTTCTGTTGAAAAGGCTCTAAAGTAGAGATGGCCATGCCGATTTCAGACTGTGAAGTTAAGGATCCGCGGATTCGACGGACGCGAAGCCTGTTGCAGGGGGCGCTGCAGGAGCTGATGCAGACGAAGAGCTTCGATGAGGTGTCGGTGCAGGATATTACGGACGCGGCGACGGTGAATCGTGCGACGTTTTATGACCATTACACGGATAAATTTGCGCTGTTGGATGCGATGGTCGGGGGCGGGTTCCATAAGCTGCTGCATGAGCGGGAGGTGCGGTTCGATGGGAGCTGTCCTTCGGCTGCGGGGGCGGTGATCCTGGCGGCTTGCGACTATCTGACGCAGATGGAGAAGGGTGACGGGACGTGTCAGCGCCAGAGCGCGTTTCAGCCGCTGGTGGATGCGGCGATTGTAAGGGCGATTGGACGGGTGCTGGCGGAGGGGGTCCCGGGGGATGCGGGTGGGGTGCCGAGCTCGATTGTGGTGGCTACGGCTAGCTGGGCGATTTATGGGGCGGTGAAGGAGTGGTTCAACACGCCGGGACGCGTGCCAGCGGAGGAGATGGTGGGGACGGTGCTGGAGTTGGTGGTGCCGATCTTGCAGCCGCACGGAGTTGCTGCGGCTGCTCACTGAAGCGATAGGCAACGGTTGTGGTGCGCTAGACTTTTGGCGCCCAGCCGGGTTCGTAGGTGCGGCCCCAGGACTTCATGGCTTCGGCATCGTTTAGGATCTTGCCGTTCTTCGGGTCGAGGTGTAGCTCGCGCCTGGTCTCCCAGGCGATGTTGGCGAGTTGCAGCGAGGTGACTGCTACGTTGCCGACTTCGATGGGGGCGTTGAGTTTTTGGCCGGTGCGGACTCCGGCGATGAAGTTGGCGAAGTGCAGGTCGGTCATGGAGTCTGCGCCTACGAGGTCGGCGGAGGTGGTGTTGGCGCCGACCTTGAACTCGTCCGTCTTCTTGCCTTTGAGGTCATAGACTTCATATCCATCACGATCGATGATGACGGAGCCGGTGGTGCCGAGGATGACGGAGCCGCGATCGCGGTTGTGGGTCTTCATTCCGTTGCAGCACTTGTTGTCCCAGGAGATCATCTTGTCGTCGTCGTAGGTGAGGGCGACGGTGAGGGTGTCGTAGAACTGCCAGTCGTCTTTGTAGGCGTAGCGACCGCCGGTTGCTGTGACGGATTTGGGGAACTCGACGCCGAGGGCCCAGCGGCTTACGTCGACTTCGTGGGTGCCGTTGTTGAGGGTCTCGCCGGTGCCCCAGATCTTGAACCAGTGCCAGTTGTAGGGCTGGACGTTGTCCTTGTATGCCTGACGGGGGGCCGGTCCCTGGAAGAGATCCCAATCGAGGGTGGCTGGAACAGGGGCGGGCTTGCCGACGCCGATGGACTTGCGGGTGTTGGCGTACCAGGCGTTGGCAGCATACGCGCGACCGATGAGACCGTCGTGGATCTGGCCCACGATCTTGATGGTGTGAGGGGAAGAGCGCTGCTGGGTGCCCATCTGGACGAGCTTGCCGGACTTGTCGCGGGCGGCGATGATCATGGCGCCTTCGGCGGGGTTGTGACTGCAGGGCTTCTCGACGTAGACGTGCTTGCCGGCTTGTACGCCGGCGATGGCCATGGGTGCGTGCCAGTGGTCGGGCGTGGCGATGGTGATGACGTCGACATCGCTGGAGGCGAGGACTTTGCGGAAGTCCTTCTCGGTCTTGGGAGCGTAGCCGAGGTCTTTCTGGGTGCGATTGGCGTACTTCTGCAGGATGTTGCTCTCAACGTCGCAGACGTATGTGATTTGGATGTCCTTGGCGTTGGTTTTGAGGGCGGAGAGGTGGGCGTAGGCGCGACTGTTGAGGCCGATGACGGCGAAGTTGAGGCGGTCGTTGGCGCCGAGGACGCGGGCGTAGCTGCGCGCGGTGGGAGCGAGTGCGGCGGCTGTGGTTGCGGTTGCGGCGGTGGAGATGAATTCGCGACGAGAGATCATGGGGCTCCTGGCGGAATTGCGTTAGGAGAACGATTGTCCCGGGCATTCCGCTGCGGGATCATTCTATGGGATGGATGGGGTTGTGCGCGATTGGATTTTTAGATGAGGGGGCGGCCTTCGATGCCGAGGTCAATGTGATAGAGGGCGTCGCGGGTGGCGAGGGCGGCGCAACCGTCTTCGAGGAAGGCAAGGCCTACGAGGTTCTGGCCGGAGACGGCGAGGGTGGCTTTTTTGTCTGGCGTGATGCGGACTATTCCGCGCTGGCCGTGGAGGCTGGCGGCTATGTAGAGGTTGTCGTCTACGTCGAAGGCCATGCCCTGGGCGCGGCCGAGGCCTTGATAGAAGATGCTGGTGGCGCCGTCGGGACTGATGGCGTGGATGGTCTGGTTGGAGCTGGTGGTGGGGCCGGAGACGAGGAGGGTTCCGCTGCCGTTGAAGGCGAGGTGGTAGGCGGCCATGGAGGGTTCGAGCGTGGCGTGGACGAAGATGGTGGGGGCTTCGGTGGGGGAGTCTTCTGTGGGGCGGGTTTGGCGGGGGGGAGTGATCTTGAAGATGGTTCCGGTGCGGTCGCCTACGAAGAGATTGCCTTCGCGGTCGAAGGCGATTCCGGTGGCGATGCCGAGGCCTTCGGCGTAGGTGAAGACGGCGCCGGAGGGGGAGATGCGATAGATGGTGCCTTCGGCGCGGGAGCTGCAGTAGAGGTAGCCGTCGGGTCCGAAGGCGAGGCCGGTGGGGTTGAGGAGCTCGCGGACGAAGGGGCGGATCTGCAGGTCGCGCTGGATGCAGAAGATGGAGACGGGGACCTGCTGGCCTCGGGCTCCGGAGACGGTGGCGAAGACCTGGCCGGTGGTGTCGACGGCGGGGTTGGCGACGGGGTGGAGATTTTCGGCCATGGGGACGGCTACGCGGAGGTGGAGGGGGTTGGAGGTTTCGCCAGTGCGGTGGAGGAGGATGTCTCCGGAGATGGTGCCGTCAGGGATGCGTAGGGTGGCGCGGGTGGGGCGAGTGAGCAGGATAGGGGCGGTGATGTCGCTGATGGTGGCGTGGGGTGAGGCGGGGGTGGGGCCGAGGTTGGCACCGTGGACCTCGACGTCTCCGCCAGGCATGACTGCGGGTGGAGCGATGCGGTCGAGGTGAGGTTTGGTTGAGGTGGGAGCGGGCTTTTCGGCGTGGCCGTTCTTCTCCGGCTTCTCGGGTTTCTCGGATTTGAGGAGCGAGAGGAGCGGGTTCATGATGTGCTTAGAGTAGAGCGGCGCGAGTGGGAGCGCAAGGCTAGAAGAAGAGGTGGGCTATTTGGACGCAGATGAGGGCGAGGAGGCCGGCGGCTACGTCGTCTAGCATGATGCCGGTGCCGGCGGGTAGGGCTTCGAGCTTGCGGATGGGCCAGGGTTTGAGGATGTCGAAGAGGCGGAAGAGGATAAGGGCGAGGATGGCGTGGGGCCAGTCGGGTGGGCAGAGGATGAGGGCGAAGAGCTGGCCGGCTACTTCGTCTATGACTACCAGGCCGGGGTCTTTGCGGCCGGATTCGCGGGCTACTATGGTGGCGGCTGGGATGCCTATTAGCGTGGCTGCGGTGGCGGCTATTGCTGTGGCTATGGCTAGGGCTACTGTGGTTAGGTGAAAGGCGTGGGCTGCGGTTAGCCAGAGGAGCAGGGCGGCTATGCTGGCGTAGGTTCCGGGGCCGGGTTTGAGGAGGCCTGCTCCGAAGAAGGTGGCGGTGAGCCAGGCCCAGAGGGTCTTCTTTTCGGCGGGCGGGTGAAGTTGGGTCTGGGAGTTTGCCACCTTGTGAGTCTACCCCCTACCCCGGTTGATTTTGTGCAAAGTATTCATTTGGTGTGGGTTAAGTCTCGGACCTGGGGGTCTAAAGATAGACTTTGTGGGTAAAGTATTCATTCGGGGTTGGTTAGCGTATCATGGGACGCACTTTGTTTTGGGGTGGGCCCTGAAAGTGAGTAACCCCACGATAACCCCTTCGGGGTGATCATGGGGCACCCGCTTTGGTTAGTCTTCGTCGGAGGAGTTGGGGTGGCGGTTGGCTTTGGCGCGGGCTAGTTCTTCGAGGAGGTCGGGGTCCTGGATGGGGGTGGAGATCTTGTAGTCGCCGGAGGCCCACTTGCCGAGGTCGAGGATGCGGCAGCGGTCGGAACAGAAGGGGAAGTACTCGTCGGTGGCGAGGACTACTTTTCGGCAGGTGGGGCAGAAGAGGGCTTTTGGGGTGGTCATGGCGATACCGATTGTAAATCCGTAAGAGAATGCTCTGGGTTAGACGATCGAGCGGAGCAATCCGCCTTCGGCGCGCAGAGCTGCTCCGTTGGTGGCGGAGGAGAGCGGGCTGGCGATGAAGGTGACCAGGTTGGCGATCTCGTTGGCTTCTTCGAGGCGCTGTAGGAGAGAGCTGGAGCGGTGTTTTTCGAAGAACTCTTTTTCGGCTTGTTCGGGAGTGGGGTTGGGTAGCGAGGAGATGTTTTTGAGAAAGTCGACGATGCCCTCGGAGCGGGTGGGGCCGGGCATGACGGTGTTGACGGTGACGGCGGTGCCTTTGGTGAGCTCGGCGAGGCCGCGGGAGATGGCGAGCTGAGAGGATTTTGTGACGCCATAGTGGATCATTTCGGCGGGCGTCATGACACCGGACTCGGAGGAGATGAAGATGATGCGGCCTTCGTTGCGTGCGAGCATCTGCGGGAAGTAGTGGCGGGAGAGACGGACTCCGCTGAGGACGTTGGTCTCGAAGATGGAGAGCCAGTCGGCGTCGGTGATGTCGGCGAAGGCCTTGACCTCGTAGGTGCCGAGATTGTTGATTAGGATGTCGGTGTCGGGGACTTGCTGGATGAGGGAGGCTGCGCCTTCGGCGGTGGCGGGGTCAGCAACGATGCCTTTGACATTAGAGAGGCCGGTCAGGGCTTTGTCCAACTTTTCTTTGCTGCGACCTGGGACTGTGACGGTCACGCCTTCGGCGGTGAGGGATTTGACGATGGCAAGGCCGATGCCTGCTGAGCCTCCGGTTACGATTGCGGTTTTATTTTTTAGATGCAGGTCCATTGCGTCCCTCTGCGCCAGTTTGCGCTTTCATAAGAGTGGATGAATGAAGCAGGCGAAGTGATTCAGTCTGTCCCACTTTGCTTCTGATCTGGAACATTCGTTGGGAGTCTGGTGTCCAAAGAGCATGTGAGGTGCAGTGCTATGGGCATGACATCCGGTGGGAACAAAGCAGTGAATGCCGAGATCAACGTTACTCCGCTGATTGATGTTCTTCTTGTGTTGCTGATTATCTTTATGGTGATCGTGCCTACTGCTGCTCGTGGTCTTGATGCTGTGATACCGCAGCCTGCCAAATCGACTGAGCAGGTCGCGGTGAATACGCCGATTGTGGTGCAGGTTCTGGGTGATAGCGAGCGTGGCGTTACTTACAAAATCAATGAGGTCTCGTTTGCCAAGGATGATGTTGGGGCGAAGTTGGCCTCGATCTTTGCTGCGAGAAGTGAGAAGACGATGTTTATTAAGGGTGATGCTGGGTTGGAGTTTTCTGCGGTGGCTGGGGTGATTGATTCGGGGCATCGGGCTGGTGTGGAGAATATTGGGATTATTACTCCACAGACGGGGCGTTAATTGCGTGACGGAAGCGGCGGCTAAGTTTGCTTCGTGAGCTTTCTCTTTCGAAGGTGTTCGATGCCGAGGTAGGCGAACCATCCGATGGTAAGAGAAATAAACCCCGCTACGAGATCAAATAGCAAAATGAACGGCCACTCGTTTTCTTTTAGATCCTGCCACGAGACTCCGCCTAGATGTTGTGTGGCGAGGTCAGCGATGGTAAGCCCGATTGGGATGAGCCATGCGCGTTTAATTCCGAAGGCTGCTGCGAGAATGGTGCCGCCCAGCAGCCAGACTGCGAAGATCAGAAAGTTTCGGTTGGCGATTGCTGGGGTTTGGCCGTAGGGATTTGGGAACTCGCAATCGAAACACATTGGGACCGGAAACAGGACGAGTAAGATGGTTGCGGCGACGATGATGGTTAGGGCTGCGTTGTTTCGGAGGGACGTTTGGAGGTTAAACGTGGGTCCGATTTTGAGTGCTGACTCGGGCATGTAAGAGAGCATATCCCAGGGGCTAAAGCCCGGCTCTGTGGTTGTTCTAAATGTCCGGGCTGAAGCCCGGACCTATCTCAGAGACAACAGCAACAGCAACGGCAACAGCAGCGGCAACGGCAACAGCAACAGCAAAAACATATGGGGTGAAAGGTTCGATCGGTTTGGTAGGGCAGAGTGCATCGGGGTCCTTCGACTTCGCTGCGCTCCACTCAGGATGACGGGTTTTGGGTATGGAGAAGAGAACAAGCAAAGGCAAGAGGAATTGAAGTTGGTGTTCAGCGGGTGATGGGGAACCAGATTTCTAGGGGGCCGCGGGTGATGGGGTTGAAGCGGTGGTCGTAGCGTTCGAAGTTTGGGGTGTGTGCGGCTTTTACGCCGGAGGATGGTAGCCAGGTTTGGAAGACTTCCTGCCAGAAGGGGCGGATGTCTTTTACGGCGTCGAGGGTGAAGACGGCGTACTCGGCCGCGGGGACTATCATGCGGCCGATGTCGGCGGGGATGTCTTCGAAGCTGGGGACTTCGTAGCCGGAGAGGTACTCGAAGCGCTGGTTGGGCATGTCCATCTGGCAGGTGGCTCCGTAGGTGGCGGTGGCTTCTGCGCGGCCGGGGAGTGGTAGCGCGTTGAACTCGTTCCACTGGGGCGGGATGGTTTCGGGGGCAGTGGCGAAGGTGTGGAAGCGGCGGATTCCGGCGAGGCGGAAGGTGGGGAGGGATTTGTAGGTGGGGGTTAGTGTCATGGGCTTAGCCTTTGCAGAGAACTAGTGTTGATTGGCGTTCTGGAGAGCATGTAAGAGAGCATATCCCAGGGGTTGAAGCCCGGGTTTGTGGTGGTGCTGAATGTCCGGGCTGAAGCCCGGACCTATCTCAGAGGCAACAGCAAGGACAGAAGAAGGTCCTCCGCCTTCGGCGAAGTATTCCCTGTCTTGAGTGCCCGGAGGCGCAACTTGCGGTTCTCTTACGTACTCTAAGGAGTTAGAGGAGAACATTATGTCCCGATGGAAGATGTTTGCTGCTTTTTCTGCTCTCGCTGTTGTACTGGCGAGCAGCGTGTCCGTGTCCCCAGCTCAGGTCTCTATCAATATTGGCGTGGCGCCTGTGTGCCCGTATGGGTACTTTGACTATGCGCCGTACCCCTGTGCTCCGTATGGCTACTATGGGCCCGATTGGTTTGTTGGCGGGGTGTTTATCGGCGCCGGCCCGTGGTTCCATGGTCACCATGGCTTCTACGGCCACGTTGATAACCGCTATGATCCTCACCACGGTTATGTGGGACCGATGCCGGAGCGCGGAGACAAGGCATTCAACCACTTTCACGCGAACGAGGCGCGGGATGGGCAGGGCCACGTAGGCAACGCAAACCATAGTCCGGGCGGTGAACACAGCGGCGGATATAGCCACGGTGGAGGTGGTGGCCATAAACACTAGAGGATTGTTCTATTGAATGAACAGAGGGCCCGCTTTTGTCAGCGGGCCTTTTGCGCATCTTTCAATCGAGGATGCGGGCTACTACGTCGTAGTCGTGGGACTCGGTGATGAGGGCTCGGTAGAAGGTGCCGGGGACCAGGGTTTCGTGGGGGCCGAAGTCGTTGATGAGGACTTTGCCGTCGATCTCGGGGGCGTGCAGGGGAGTGCGGCCTTGCCAGAGGAGCTCGGTCTCTTCGGATTCGCCTTCTACGAGGAGGTCGATCTCTCGGCCTACCCAGGCGGCTTTGGATTTGGTGCTGATCTTTTGCTGGAGGCGCATTAGCTTGCGGCGACGGGCTTCTATGGTGCGCTTCGGGATTTTGAGTTCGGGCGCGAGGTTGAAGGCGGCTGCGCCTTCTTCGTCGGAGTAGGTGAAGACTCCGAGCCAGTCGATCTTGGCGGCGGTGACGAAGTCGCAGAGTTGCTGGAAGTCGGCTTCGGTCTCGCCGGGGAAGCCTACGATGAACGATGTCCGGACGACGATGCCGGGGACGTGGGTGCGGGCTTTTTCGATGAGCTTGAGGAAGAGGTCGGGTGTTCCGCCGCGCTTCATGCGCTTGAGGACGGAGGGGCTGGCGTGCTGGAGCGGGACGTCGAGGTATTTTGCGATGTTGTCGTGGCGCGCGATGGTGTCGAGCAGGCGCGTGGTGACTTTGTTGGGGTAGGCGTAGAGGAAGCGGAGCCAGCGTAGGCCGGGGAGTGGAGCGAGGGCGTCGAGGAGGTCGGCGAGTCCGTCTTTGAGGCCGAGGTCTTCGCCGTAGCAGGTGGTGTCCTGGCCGATGAGGGTGATCTCGCGGACGCCCTGGGCGATGAGGTTCTGGGCTTCGGCGACGATGGAGCCGATGCGGCGGGAGCGGAACTTGCCGCGGAGTTGGGGAATAATGCAGAAGGAGCAGGGGTGGTCACAGCCTTCGGCGATTTTGATGTAGGCGGACGCTCTGGGCGTGGTGAGGATGCGTGGGGTTTCGTCGGAGTAGAGGTACTCGGGGAGTGCGGCGGTTGCCCCGTCCCAGGTGGCTCGGGAGAAGCGGCCTTGCTGTTCGCGGAGGTCGCCTTCGGGGCGGGAGGTGATTTGTTCGATTTTTAGTTGGGCGCCAGATTCGGTGGGATGGGAGTGTTGGTGGACGGAACTGGGGGCTCGGGAGACGAGGTCGATGTGCGCGTCTTGCGGGAGGATGTTGAAGGGGGAGTTGGTGGCGGCTTGTGGCCTGGGGGTTAGGCCGGCGGCGGCGAGGATAGCTTCCAGTTCGCCGGTGCCTACTACGGCGTCTACTTCGGGGATGTTTTTCTGGATCTCGTCGCGGTAGCGTTCGACGAGGCAGCCGGCGACGATTAGGCGCTGGGCTTTTCCGCCGTTGGCGGCTTTGTGCTGGACCATCTCGAGGATGGTGTTTACGGACTCCTGCTTGGCGGAGTCGATGAAGGAGCAGGTGTTGACGACGAGGATTTCGGCTTCTTCGGCGTGGTTGGTGAGCTGGCCGCCGGCTTGATGGAGGAGGCCCATCATGACCTCGGAGTCGACGAGGTTTTTGGGGCAGCCGAGGGAGACGAAGCCGATTTTGGGGCGGGTCGTGGGCAGGGTTTGGGTGGGGGATTCTTCGAGGATGGCGGGGGGAGTCACAGACTTCTATTCTATC
>CAVUSG010000003.1:0-62891 GCA_963744125.1 uncultured Acidobacteriaceae bacterium
CCACGAGATAGGGATTGCCGCAGGCGCCAAACAGGCACTCGTGAAACGCCTGATTGGCCCGAAAAGCACCGCGATGGTCGTTTGTCTCGACCGCTGCGGAATGCAGGGTCTGAATGCGCTTCAATTCCTCTAGCAGGGACGCGGGAACCGGAAAGGGGATCTGTTCGGCGGCGAGCGTTTCGAGCACCTCGCGGACGGTGTAGATCTGGCGCACCGCTTCGGGGTCGAGGAACCGAACGGCAGCCCCCTTTGTTGAGAACGCGCTCGACAAGGCCCATGCGTTCGAGCTCGGTCAACGCCTCGCGGATGACGTGTTTTTTGCACGAGAACTCGGCTGAGAGGCGGTCCTCGAGCAACCGCTCCCTGGGCATCAACCAGCCTAGCACGATCTGCTCTTCGAGCGCCGAGAGAATTATCCTCACGCGATCAGTTGCCGATTGGCGGATGGGCGGCTGCGTCACGGGATTGGTATGCCTCCATGGCAATTCAATCGGATCGGCCGCCGGTAAGCAAGCCAGCCGCGATGCGATGCAAACAGGAATCGATCGTGGACGTGCGGCGCCCGCTGCGGGCCCGGCCAAACTCAGCATGGCGCTGAAGCGACCAATTCCGGGACAAAGGAGCGGAAGTCGCAACCGCCGTCGGCCTGAAGAACATCCGTCATGTAGAGACGATTATAGCCGCGGAGTGCGGTGGCGATTGACTTCCGAAGGCGCGGCGGCCGGCTCGGGCTGCGAGTTCGTGTTCATCGATCAGGAGATCGATGCGGCGCGAGGCTGTGTCGAGCCGGACCAAGTCGCCGGTGCGCACAAGGCGGAGGGGACCACCCTCTGCCGCTTCAGGGGTGATGTGCAGCACGATGGCGCCGAAGGCGGTGCCGCTCATCCGTGCATCGGAGATGCGCACCATATCCTTGACGCCCTGGCGCGCGAGCTTCTGTGGAATGGGCAAATAGCCCGCTTCCGGCATGCCCGGCGCGCCTTTCGGGCCCGCGTTGCGCAGCACCAGTACCGTCTCCGGCGTGACGTCGAGGTTTGGATCGTCGATCCGCGAACTCAAGTCAGCCAAGCCGTCGAAAACAAGCGCGGGGCCGATGTGCTGCAGCAAGGCAGGGTTGGCCGCGCACTGTTTGATGAGGGCGCCGCGCGGCGAGATTCCCCTTGAGCACGGCCATCGCGCCGTCGTTGTAAACCGGGGTGCTCGACGGCTTGACCACCTCCTGGGGGAAGCTCGGCGGCGCGTCCGCGATTTCCTCGGCCACGTCGGCCCGTCACGGTCAGGCAGTCCAGGTGGAGTGCGGACTTCAGCTCCCTTCAGATTGCCGGAAGTCCTCCGGCCCGGTGCAGATCTTCCATGTAGCCCTGGCCGGTCGGTCTCAAATCGACCAGGACGGGGGTTTCGCGTCCGAGGCGGTCGAACCCATCGAGATCGACCTTGATTCCGGCGCGCCCGGCTATGGCGGTCAGGTAAATCAAGGGCGTTGGTCGAGCCGCCTGCCGCGAGAATTATTCTTAGCGCGTTGGTGATCGAACGCGGCGTCACGATCTTGTCCGGCGTCAGCCGTTCGGTCGCGAAGCGCGATGGCGCGCGCTCCCGTCTGCTCGGCGATTCGCCGACGCTCCGCAAGCACAGCCGGGACCGCCGCGGAGCCGGGCAGCATCATGCCAAGCGCCTCGGTCGCCAAAGCCATCGTGCTCGCCGTTCCCATCACGCCGCAGGTGCCGATGGTGGGAACAAGCTCGTTGTTTATCGTCGCGATATCGTCATCGCCGATTTCGCCCGAGCGATATTTCCTCCAGAACGGCGGCAATCCGTGCACGCGCCGAGGCGTTCGCCCCGCCAGCTCCCAGCCAACATGGTCCGGTGACGAGCATAATCGCTGGAACATTGGCGCTGATCGCCCCCATGAGGAGCGCGGGCACGGTTTTATCGCATCCCCCGATCAGCACCACCGCGTCCATCGGCTGGCCGCGGATCATCTCTTCGGCATCCATGGCCATCAGATTACGCAAATACATACTGGTCGGATGCGAAAAACTCTCGTGTATAGAGATGATCGGAAACGGTATTGGGATACCGCCGTTCAACATCACTCCCCGGCTAACCGCTTCGATCAAGTCGGGGACATTCTGATGGCAAGGGTTATATCCTGAAGCGGTGTTGATAATCCCGATAATCGGCCGCTCTAGCGCGTCATCGGTATAGCCCATCGCCTTGATGAAGGCCTTGCGAAGAAAAATTGAGAACGCAGCGTCCCCGTAGTGGGGCAGGTTCCAGCTCATTCCCGTCGGGTCGGTCATCGGGCCTTCCTTTTCCGCTGACAAGCATCTCATCGGAGAAATTGTCAATCATTTGATTGACAATCTTGTTGGAGAAATGAAAGGGTGCGAGGAGGTCTGAGCGCGCTTTCGGAGTGGGCTTCTGGCGGGAGGAACTGGGTCTGGCTCCCAAGGGTCGGTGCAGCGGGCAATGGCAGGACGACCAATCCTCAACCCCGAGCCAGGCCGACCCCGCCGATCCAACATGCAACTCGATTTTTCCAGGACTTGCCGCGCCGGCGAACGCGCGGCGGCGAGAGCTCCCAGCACAAGACGCACCAATTTTAGCCCTCAACCAGGAGAACGAATATGAAAGCCAAGTTTCTAGCAGCGACGACGGCCATTGCGATTGCCTTTTCGGCGGGAAGCGCGATCCCGCGGAGAAAAAGCAGCTCTGCTTCGTTCCCAACGGCGCCGTCGACTTCTGGAAGCTGGCGGAAGCCGGCATGAAGAAGGCGCAGGCCGAACTGCCGAACTATTCGATACAAATCAAATATCCAGAGCAATCCTCGGCGGCCATTCAGAACCGCCTCATGGACGACCTCGTAGCGGGGGGAGCGGCCGGCATCATGGTCAGCGCCATCGATCCCAAGACCCAGACCGAAGCCCTGGACAAGGTCGCAAGCCAGGCGGTGCTGGCCACCACGGACAGCGACGCGCCCGCAAGCAAGAGAGCCTTTTATCTGGGCTCCAGCAATGTCGAAGCCGGCAAGCAGGCCGCTCAGATTCTGATCAAGGCCATGCCACAGGGCGGCAAGTGCATCGCCTTCGCTGGCCTGCCGAACGCCGACAACGCCCGCGAGCGGCTTGAGGGCATTCGGTCCTCTATCAAGGACACAAAGATCACGATCGAGGACGTGCGCGGAGACGACATGGATCAGACCCGCGCCAAGCGGAACGTCGAGGACACGCTGACCGCCCGTAGCGACATTGCCTGTTTCATCGGCGTCTACGCGTACAACACGCCGCAAATCGTCCAGGCTTTGCAGGCGGCAGGCAAGGCGGGCAGATCACGGTGGTGGGTTTTGACAGCGACCAGGGCACCCTGGAGGGCATCCGCAACGGCGTCGTGGCCGGGACGATTGTCCAGCAGCCCTATGAATGGGGATACCAGGGCATGAAGGACCTTGCGCGCTGGATCGAAGGGGACAAATCCTTCGTGCCCGCGAATGGGCTGATCATTGTGCCCACGCAAATCCTCGACAAGTCAAATGTCGATGGCTTCATCCAGCAAGTTAAAACATGGCTCGGTCACTGACCCGACGACGTCGCTGGCGGAGCGCCTTAGGCGCTTCATCTGAACTTTCCGGACGGCGGCGAGAATGGCCATCGTCCAGCGCCCAACCGCTGAGCCGTTTGGAGCCTTGCCGATCGGCGGGCTTCAAGGTCGTCGCGGCGCCGCGCCCTCGCCGACGGCGGCAAGACAGGCGCGGTTAACAATTCGTTTACCGGCAGCGCCGCATTTGAAGGCGTCCGGCGATGAAATCCGACGGACGCAGCCGCTGCTCCCGTTTCTTGCCGCTCGAAACCGGGCCCGAATGATCGCGCTTCACCATCACCCGTTTTGCCCCCATTCCCGCTTCATCCGCCTCGTGCTTGGCGAGATGGGGATCGAGCCTCGTCTGGTCGAGGAAAAGGCTGGGATCGGCGCAGCGAGTTCCTGTTGATGGCGCCGGAAGGGGCGACGCCGGTGATGGTCGACGACGAAACGCCGGGCCTATCGGGCGCTGAGGTGATCGCCGAATATATCGATGAGACTTCGAGGCTTGGCTCTCGGAGATCGTAGCCATCCTCCACTTCCCCCGAATCGTAAACGCAAGCCTCGAACCGCTTCCACGCCCGTCAATAACACCTTAGCCTTTGCGCGTTCTCTTCCATACCCTCATAAACACCGTCATCTCGACCGCAGCTACGGACGGCTTCATCGTCCGTAGCGTAGTGGAGAGACCCCCGTATTTCGCTTTTGCCGTTATCTTGTCGTTGTCGTTGCAATTGCTTTTGCCTTTGCCGTTGCCTTGCTTCTAGGTACCCCAAGGCTTCAGCCTTGGGTCTCATAGGTCCATGAACGGAATGGGCTTTAGCCCCTGGGGTATGCTCTCTTTCGTTCGTCAACCCTCTATACTCAATCTGTGTCGAGGCCCTTTCAACTCCGCTCCCTACACTGGCTTATCAGCCTTGCCGCCATCCTGCTAACCTGCCTCACGCTGTACGCACAGACCCCCGACCCCACACCCCCCGGCCGCCTCATCCTCGTCCTCCCCTTCGAAAACAAATCCGGCAACCCAGCCCTCGCCTGGATCGCCGACTCCTTCCCCGACACCCTCAATCAGCGTCTCAACTCCGCCGGCTTTCTCACCATCACCCGCGACGACCGCCAGTTCGCACTCGACCACCTCGGTCTCCCCGTCGATTTCAAACCCTCCCGAGCCACCACCATCCGCATCGCCCAGACCCTCGACGCCGACTATGTCATCGTCGGCAGCTACAACGTCGCCGCCCCAGCCCCCGGAGCCCCGCAGCGCATCACCGTCCAGGCCCAGGTCCTCGAAGTCAATCACCTACGTATGTCCCAGCCGCTCGAAGACTCCGCAGAAATCTCCCGCCTCCTCGACGTAGAAAACGCCATCGCCTGGAAGGTCGCCCGCTTCATCGATCCCAAGTTCAACGTAGCCCTCCAGACCTTCCTCGCCGCCTCCTCCGGAGTAAAGCTCAGCTCCTTCGAGAACTACATCCGTGGCATCGACGCCACCACCCCGCAGGAGCGCGTCAAGCGCCTCCAGGCCGCCATCGACGAGACCCCCAACTACTCCGCCGCCCTCTTAGCCCTCGGCAAAAACCCAATACATCGAGCGCGACTACGAGCACGCCGCCACCACCCTCGCCCGCGTCCCGCCCAACGACCGCGTAGCTCTCGAAGCCAGCTTCTATCTCGGCCTCGCCCGCTTCAACTCCGCCAAATACGCGGACGCCGAATCCGCCTTCGCCTTCGTAGCCGGCCGCCTCCCGCTCCCCGAGGTCGTCAACAACCAGGCCGTAGCCGCCAGCCGCCTTGGCCAGGACGCCGTCCCGCTCTTCCAGCGCGCCTCCAACGCCGATCCCAACGACGCCGACTACCACTACAACCTCGCCGTCTCCCTCTACCGCCGCGGAGACCTCCCCGCCGCCCAGCGCGAAGTCGACCTCACCCTCAAGCTCCACCCCACCGACGACGAAGCCAAACAACTCAGCGCCCACATAGCCGCTGGCAAACCCATCAGCCCCATCGCCAAAGACTCCCCCGACTTCGTCCCCCTCGAGCGCATCCGCCGCACCTACTCCGAAACCCCCTTCCGCCAGGCCACCTTCCAACTCGACCAGATCCGCGCCGCCGCCATGCAGTCCCTGCCCCCCGCCCAGCGAGCCACGCAATACGTCCAGCTCGGCTACGACTATCTCAGCCAGGGCCTGCTCCCCGAAGCCGAACAGGAGTTCCACTCCGCCATCGCCTCCGACCCCAAGAGCGCCACCGCCTACGCCGGCCTGGCCCAGGTCCGCGAGCAGAGCGCCACCGCCGACGAAGCCCGCGCCGAAGCCCAGACCTCCATCAAACTCCAACCCAACGCCGCCGCCTACCTCGTCCTCGCCCGCCTCGACCTCAAGGAAGACAAGCTCTCATCCTCCGCCTCCGACGTAGCCAACGCCCTGCGCATCGAACCCACCAACACCGCCGCCCAGGGCATCAAACAAGCCCTCCAATCCCGAGGTCAATCCCTCCCCTGAAACTCAACTCCACAACCCCGCCGTCAATCCCTCCCCTGAAACTCAACTCCACAACCCCGCCGTTAAAGAGGCTGCTGAAAAACTCCGTTTTGCTTAAGGGCACGGGTTCACCCGTGCCGTAAGAGCCGCAAAATCAAAGGGGCTTTAGAGGATGATGAAAAACCCTGTTTTGCTTAAGGGCACGGCTTTAGCCGTGCCGTAAGAGCCGTCATTGCAACACGGCTTTAGCCGCCGAGGTACGCTTTTTATTTGGAGTGCCACTTCTTCAGCACCCTCTGAAGGCCCGACCTATTGCTTACCCGACGCACCTTCGATATCTCGGCACAACAACCGTCACAGGAAAATAAATGGCAGACACTAAGACGATCATTGAGCAGGCATACTCCGCATTCAACAACCGGAACATCGACGACGCATTGGCGCTGATGACGGAAGACGTAAGCTGGCCCAAAGCTTCGGAGGGCGGCAAGATCATCGGCAAGGAAGAGATCCGCGCCTATTGGACTCGACAATGGACCCAGTTCGACCCCCACGTCGAACCCCTCGCCATAACCGAGGAAGACGGAGGCAAGGTCCGCGTCAGAGTCCACCAACTAGTCAAAAGTCTTCAAGGCGATGTCCTCGCAGACAGCGAAGTTGTCCACGTATTCACCATGAACAACGGTCTCATCGCAGCCATGAACCTCGCGGATGAAGCCGACGCAGCCAGTCCGTCTGCCGCATTCGCACATCGATCCTGACTGGCCACCCACCGCGGAGCGTGAGAGCAGAACCTACCAGAGAGTTCTGTGAACGGCCGACAACAACTTCAGCGCAGTGGATTGGTAAGCAGAAGTGCGTCTATCGGTACTACGCTGCCATTTACACGATAAGCCTACTTCTTCCGAATGGATATCTCCCGCGGGAGTCCGAGACAACTCGTTGACAACGTGGCATGTCTTCCCGTTCCAGTGCTAACATCCGTGCATGCCCGTGACTGCAGCAGAAGTCTTTCAGCGCTATACCGACGCCTGGAATCGGCATGATGCGCCTGGCATTGTCGCCACATTCGCTGAGGTGGGCACCTATACCGACCCAACGACCGCGGGTCCGCTCGCCGGAGCAGCGATAGCAGACTACGCACAATCCCTCTGGGACGCCTTCCCCGACTTGACTTTCGAAACGGTAAGTCTGACCGATAACGATCAGGGATTGGTCTCAGCCGAGTGGCTCATGAAGGGGACCAACACGGGCCCCATGATGGGCCTGCCCCCTACGGGTCGTTCGATCGCGCTGGCCGGAGCCGACTTCGCTCGCATCGAAGCCGGCAAGATCCTCTCCCTGCAGGGATATTTCGACGGTGGCGCTGTACCGCGTGCCTTGGGACTTGACATCATCGTTCAGCCCTCCTCGATCGGCCGTTTCGGATTCGGCACCAGCGTTCGGGCAAGCAATGGAAGCACCGCCCTTCCCGGTGCGTTCAGTATCACCAACTTCTTTGCGCGCAATGCAGAGGAGGTAGCCATCATCAAGGAAAGCGGCCGCAAGATTGCCATGGACATGCTATCCATGCCCGGGTTCATCAGCATGGTCTCAGCTGTCGTGGGAGATTGCCTGATGACCATCACAGCCTGGGAAACCCGGGAATCTATGGCGCCGTTGATGAAGCAAGGAGAGCATCGTTCTATGGTCAGCCGCTACTTTACCTCGGAATTCGGATACGGCGGAATGACCGGAGTGTGGGTTCCAGGACGCCTCAATCCACGCCGCGTCCGCTGTCCCGGCTGTGAAAAGATGACTCCCGTCGAAGCTCCGCAACAGAAGTGCGGCTGCGGCGTTGTGCTCCCCGATCCGCTTGCCTATTGGTAGCGCAATCCGCGCAATCCACTTATACGGGATTAGTACCCATAAGTCGGCTTACAGGAAGCAACCCCTTGACACCCCTGCTATACTTAAACCAGCAGAAGAAACAAAGCCCGGCGACCAGCCGGGCTTTTTCCTTCTACAATGAATGGCACGAAAAATGCGCGCAGGGAAAAATCGAAGTCCGGACTTAAATCATCTATTTCGAATACTTTGAGACTTTAAAGATAGGGGAGGGGGTAGCAACAAAATGAACCGCACAGCCAAAAGACGATCCAGCATCGGCCATCTCCTCACGCTCCTGCTAACGCTCTGCTGCGCCTATCCCCCGCTCACAAGCCAAACAACCCCTCGTCCTCCGCCTGACCCTCCACGACACCATCCAGCCCATCACCGCCGCCTACATCCAGCGCGGCCTCGACGAAGCCGCAAAACGCCACGCAGCCCTCGTCATCCTCTCCCTCGGAACCCCCGGCGGACTCCTCGACTCCACCCGCACCATAGTCCAGTCCATCGAGTCCTCCCCCACCCCCGTAGCCATCTACATCTCCCCCTCCGGAGCACGCGCCGGCTCCGCAGGCTTCTTCATCCTCGAGTCCGCCGACATCGCCGCCATGGCCCCCGGCACCGAAGCCGGAGCAGCCCACCCCATCATCGAGGGCCAGGACTCCAGCAAGATGGATCCCATCCTCAAAGACAAGATCGAGAACGACGCCGAAGCCTTCCTCCGCTCCTACGTCGTCCGTCGCGGCCGCAACGTAGAAGCCGCCGAAGACGCAGTCCGCAACTCAAAATCCTACAGCGACACCGAAGCCCTCAAGCTAAACCTCATCGACCAGATCGCCCCCGACGACAACGCCCTCATCCGCGCCCTCGACGGCAAAGAGATCAAGCGCTTCAACGGCAACACCACCACCCTCCGCCTCGCCAACGCCCAACTCGAAACCCTCCCACCCTCCACCCGCGAAAAACTCCTCACCCGCCTCGCCAGCCCCGACCTCGCCGTCCTCCTGCTCGTCATCGGCGCCCTCCTCATCTATCTCGAGTTCAACGTCCCCGGCACCATCGTCCCCGGCTCCGTCGGAACCCTCTGCGTCCTCCTCGGCCTCTTCGGCCTCAACCTCCTTCCCATCCACCACACCGCCGTCTTCCTCCTCGTAGCCGCTGTCGCCCTCATCATCCTCGAGCTCAAGTTCACCAGCCACGGCATCCTCGCCGCCATAGGAATCGCCTGCCTCGTCTTCGGTCTCAGCACCCTCGTCGACGCGCCCATCCCCGAGCTCCGCGTCCACCTCGCCACTGCCCTTGCCGCCGGTCTCGGCTTCGGAGTCGTCACCTTCGGCCTCGCCTGGATCGCCCTCCGCGCCCGCCGCAACAAAGTCCTCACCGGCCCTCAGGCCATGCTTGGCCGCCTCGCCATCGCCCGCACCCCCCTCACCCCTAGCGGCCAGGTCGAAGTCCGCGGAGAGCTCTGGCAAGCCCGTCTCAAACCCAACGAAACACTCACCCAACTCCCCGCCGGCGCCCCGGTCATCGTCAAAGCCATAGAAGACCTGACCCTTATCGTTGAATCCAATCCATAGAATCGGCCTGCCACGCCCCCTCAGTACCCCTCCGCAGAGTAAACTGAAGACTAACCAAGTTTGTGCAAGGGAGTCTCAACCGTAATGCTGAATTTGTCTCGCCCGTGGTCTGTCCGCAACCTCTTTTTTTGCCTCTGTCTCATCACCTGTGTCAGCGCCTCCACGGTCCGCGCCCAGACTCCGGAAACCCCCTTCCAGCGCCAGCTCGACCGCATGGAGCTCGGCGGCACCGCCATCGGCATCATCACCAAGGGAGTTAGCGGCACCAACACTATCAATCCGCCCAATCAGCAGATGGTCACCCAGGATGGCAGCACCACCGTCGGCGTCCTCGGCACCATCCGCTACACCAAATCCCCAATGATCGGCCTCGAGGGCAACTACACCTTCGCCCGCTACACCGAGAACTTCTCCTCCTACATCATCGGAGGAGCCCAGACCCGCGTCAACGAGTACTCCCTCGGCTGGGTCTTCCATCTCCACGACCTCTTCACCACCCAACCCTTCGTCAGCGTAGGAGCCGGCACCACTGGCTTCCATCCCACCGCCGGCGGAGGCCAGGGACTCCCCTTCCAGTACCGTGCCACCTACTACTACAACGTCGGCATCGATAAAGCTCTCTTCCACTCCAAAAGCTTCGGAGCCCGCGTCGCGATGCGCGAGGTCTTCTTCAAAGCCCCCGACTTCGGCCAGAACTACCTCACCATCGATAAACAAACCAACACCCTCGAGCCCTCCCTCGGCTTCTACCTGAAGTTCTAGCGACTACCAATTTTCGTCAATCCGCGCTATAGTCCGAGATATATGCCCCGCAAAATGTCAGACCCGCGCAGCGGATCCCGTTGGAGACTTCTCCTCGGCATCCTTTGCATCGGACTCGTCATTCTCGGCGGAACCATCTCCGTCGCCCACTCGCACCCCGATGGCGACGTCTCCCACGCCGATTGCGCTCTCTGCGTAGCGGCCCATGTAACAATTCACTCAACCGTGGCCCCGGTAATCATCCCGGTCGCACACGTCTTCGCGACCGTCCACGTTGCGTTTCCTCCAGCTCGTCCTCAGACCCTCTTCAGCTTCGCCCTCTACACACGCCCCCCGCCTGCAAACGCCCATCTCTCGTAGATCGCGTTTTTAAAACTCAGGCTAAAAATCAGGGAGGCAGTGTATGCACACGTCTATTCGACGCGGCGTCTTTTCCGCTATTCTCGTGGTCCTTTCGTTGACCGCGTCCGTCTCATTCGCTCAATCAGCCGGCAACTCCGGCAACCATCTACGGCACCGTCACCGACCCCACCGGCGCAATCATCCCCGGCGCCACCGTCTCCATCAAAAATCCCGTCAGCGGCTACAGCCGCGACACCAAAGTCGACGCCGCCGGCCACTACCAGTTCACCAACCTCCCGCTCAATCCCTACCACCTCGAAGTAACAACCACAGGATTCGCCGTCTACACGCACGACGTAGACGTCCGCTCCTTCGTCCCCATCGCCCTCAACGTCACCCTCCAGATCGACACCGCCTCCACCGTCGTCAACGTCGAAGCAGCTGGCGATCTCATCGAAGACGACTCCACCATGCCACACCGACATCGATCGCGACCTCTTCAACAAGCTCCCGCTCGAGAGCCAGTCCTCCTCCCTCAGCTCGCTCGTCACCCTCGCCTCGCCCGGCATCGCCGCCGACTCCAACGGCCTCTTCCACGGCCTCGGCGACCACGCCTCCAACTCCTTCTCCATCGACGGCCAGCCCATCACCGACCAGCAGAGCAAAGTCTTCTCCAACCAGCTCCCCTCCAACTCCGTCCAGTCCCTCGAAGTCATCGACGGCGCGCCACCAGCCGAATACGGCGGCAAGACCAGCGTCGTCATCGAGGTCACCACCCGTTCCGGCCAGGGCGTCACCACTCCCACCGGCTCCATCACCACCTCCTACGGCACCTTCGGCTCAGCCACCGGCTCCGTCGACCTCAGCTACGGCAGCAAGAACTGGGGCAACTTCATCGAGGTCGACGGCCTCAACACCGGCCGCTTCCTCGACCCGCCCGAGTTCGCCGTCTTCCACGACAAGGGCAACGAGCAAAACGTCTTCGATCGCGTCGACTACCAGCTCACCCCTGCACGACTCCCTCCACCTCAACCTCGGCTACAGCCGCTCCTGGTTCCAGACCCCCAACTCCTTCGACAACCTCAACGTCTCCGAACGTCGTCAGCGGAGGCACCGGCCCAAACCCCATCTTCGGCAACGTCGGCAACGCCGACCAGCGCTCCAAGATCGGCACCTTCAACATCGCCCCAACCTACACCCGCATCGTCGGCAACAACGGCGTCTTCAACTTCGGCGGCTACGTCCGCCGCGACCAGTACAACTACTACCCCAGCGCCAATCCTCTCGCCGATCTCGGCCCCATCCAGAACCAGTCCATCTGCGCAGGACCGCTCCCTCACCAACGCCGGCGTCCGCAGCTGACTTCTCCTACGTCAAGGGCATCAACAACATCAAGGTCGGCGCCGTCTACTCAGCAGACCTTCCTCCGCGAGAACGACACCCTCGGCATCGTGAACTCCACCTTCAACTCACCCTGCGTCGACGGCAGCGGCAACGCGCTGCCCGGCTTCACCAACCCATCCCAGTGCGCCGGCGCCGGCTTCGTCTCCAACGATCCATCCGTCGGCGGCACCTTCAACTCCGACCTGCTGCCCTACGACCTCACCCGCGGCGGCAGCTATTACAACTACAACGGCCACACCGACGTCAAGGAACTCGCCCTCTACGCTCAGGACCAGATCACGGCTCGGCAACTGGCTCATCAACCTCGGCATCCGCGGCGATCTCTACAACGGCCTCACCATCGCCCGCCAGGCCGAACCCCGCGTCGGCGTCGCCTACACCATCAACCGAACCAACACCGTCCTGCGCGTCTCCTACGCGCGCACCCTCGAAACCCCCTTCAACGAGAACCTCGTCCTCTCCAGCCAGGGCTGCGGCAACGCCGTCCTTGCGCCGTTGCTCCTCTGCACCCCCGGAGTCTCCACCACCCTCCAGCCCGGCTTCCGCAACGAGTTCCACGCCGGCCTCCAGCAGGCCTTCGGCAAGACACTTCGTCTTCAGCGGCGACTACATCTGGAAGTACACCCACAACGCCTTCGACTTCAGCGTCCTCGGCAACACGCCCATCACCTTCCCCATCGACTGGCACAACTCCAAGATCCCCGGCTTCGCTCTCCGCGCCGACGTCCCCACCTTCCACAACATCTCCGCCTTCGTCGTCATGTCCTCCGTCGCCGCCCGCTTCTTCCCGCCGCAGATCCGCGGGAGCAGGCGCAACCGTCGCCCAGGGCAGCATCTATCCCTTCCGCATCGATCACGACGAGAAGTACAACGAAACCACCCACATCCAATATCAGCTCCCCATCAAACGCGCCCCCTGGGTCGGCTTCAACTGGCGCTACGACTGCGGCCTCGTCGCCGGCTCCGCCCCCTGCTACAACGTCATCGGCAGCCAACACCCTCTGCGCCGCCACATCCATCTCCATCAACGGCCAACCCGGCATCAACCTCAGCGGCCTCACTCCCGACCAGCAGTTCCAAGCCGGCCTCGCATGCAACGGCGTCAAAGCCACACCGATCGTCAGGCATACCCAACGGCCAATGCCTCGCCTCGCAATACACCTCCAGCCTGCTCTCGCATCCCCGCGCCCAACACCGAGGATGACGACAAGAACCCACCCCGCATCGCCCCCCGCAACGTCTTCGACGCCTCCCTCGGCGACGACAACCTCTTCGCCGGCGACAAACACAAGTGGAGCCTCCGCCTCACCGCCGTCAACGTCACCAACAAATACGCCCTCTACAACTTCCTCTCCACCTTCAGCGGCACCCACTACCTCACCCCACGAGCCCTGACCGCCGAACTAGGCTTCCACTTCTAACCCAACCCACTCACCCGGTTCCACCTCGGAACCGGGTGCCCCATCTTCGCGACAGCTTCATCGTCGCTAAGGTGGGCTCGCCACAAGAACAAATGCCGTACGTCTCCTGGATTACGGCAGAGCTGGAACAACCGCGCGGAATGAAGCCCCGAAGTTGCCATTACCGCTACTGCTGGTATAGGTTCCCAGGATCTTCTCGATCGTCATCGACCCAGGCGTTTGACCGGCTGCATAGTTGACGTACACGACCTCAGAGCTTCCCGGAGCGATATTGCCGACGGTAAAAGGAAGCGGACCTGTCGGCATCGTCGTTCCTACGGACGTTCCGAAGGTCGCGCTCGTCAACTGCACGTTCTGCGCGGTGCCCGTGCCGTTGTTGGTGATGGTGAGCGTGTAGAGAACGGTACCGTCGCCCTGTGCGAAACGCGACGGCGTCACAATCAGTTGCACGGTACCGGCAGTGACCGGCGGCGCAAGAACGATGGTCGTCATGGACCGGGGCGTGAAGGTTGCCGTCAGCGCCGTTCCGCCCACCGTTGCCACACCATTCGTCAGCGCAACCGCAGTATTCGTGGCCTCGGGCGGGAAAGTGCCAGTGGTAGAGGTCGTGGCCGGGTAAGTGCTGTCAGGAATGGTGGTGACGTCGGTGACGTAGGCAGTGGGCACCCAGTTGGACGTTCCCGCATCGAGCGTGAGGCTGAGTGACTCGGCACCAGTGTAGTTGTTGACAACATTGATCACTTTCGACCCATCGGGGTTAACGAAGGCGGTTGTGACGAGACAGCTACCAACACCTTGGGCTATCGTTGTGCAAGCAGGGGAATTCGTGCTCATCGAAACCTGATATGCCCCCGGATGCACAAAACGGGAGAAGTGGGTGAGCGTGTAAAGACGCGCGGGAACGACATAGCTGGTCGCCTGGGACGAGGCGCCCATTTGAATCATGGCTCCGGTAGTTGATGTGGAATCCGCATACCAATAGAGGTAAGCGCTGACTTGACCCAAATTCAGCGCGTTGGAGATATCGTTCGCTACGAACATGCCATCGTTGTAATTCTTCGATGTGCCAACGTATGGGTTATCCCATAATGGGTTCCAGGCATCGGGGGACTGCGGACCCCATTCGGACATCCAGTTTTTCTTCGTCGGCGTGCCAGTGTTCAGCACAAATTTCGCGACCTGGCCGTACTCGTGCGCTGTGTAGATATTTACGAAGGAACTAGCCGTAGGATCGTTGACGATGGCCGTGTCGTAGTTGTTCGCAGTAGTCCAGTCAAAGACGTCGCAACACGTGATGTTCATGTTGAGCCCGGAAGCCTGAACGATAGGGCCGTAAACATCGAGGAAACTGATCGTCTCGGCCGTCGTGGGGACCATGGAAGCATAGCTGCTCGTATTGGTGTTCGGCTCGTTGACCCAACCAAGGTCGGTTATCGAAACGCCGTCTGAAAGGAAGTCCTTAGTGTATTGCACTAGGTAGTTGGAATAAGCGGCTCGACAGTCGCCCATAACCTGGCACTGCGCGCTCCCACTGGTCGCGCTCGAGCCGTCGCAAATGGTTCCCCCGGATTCGATAGTATTGTTCGTTTTCATGTAGGCGGGTGCGCTCCACGAATCGGCATAGAAGCGCTTGACGCCATACTTCACTGACTGCTGGCCTAACCAGACAGCTCCGCCATCTGAGTGATCCCAAGTGTAGGTCGGAGTTACCTGGCATGAGACAGGAGGGGTGTTCACAATGACCAGTTGGTCGTCAATGCCTATCCGCAGCATGTTGATGCCCGCTCCCGTAACCGGGTTAAAGAGCTGGTCGACGATCTGACTTGGAAGATTGCCAGATGCCGACTGGATATACGCGGGCCTGCCGAACGTAGCCGCAACACCAAATCCATCGATCTGCTGTAGTTGCGAGGTGAAATCCACAGTACCCGTAAGTGTCTGGGCGAACGCTGCTGGGGTAAGCAGCGTCGACACTACCAGCGTTGTAAACAGTTGACGAACTGACTTCGGTGCTTTCATCCTCATTGCCTCCTCTGGGTTTCCTTGAACTTGTTGCCTGGGGGAAGCATTCACGATGACAGGTCACCAACTCAACATCCACTGCACGGCATTTCGATTGACTTATATGGCATTCGTTTGCGTCCCGAAAGATATTGATGCGCACGCGCAAATGTCAAGGCAAATCGCATCGATTCATCTATCTGAAACAAATTAGTTCTCTTAGGCGCGAAATATAGATCGGGACCACCACAAAACTGGATTCAGCCCGAGACATGTTCTCCTCGACTGACCACCAGCCCGGGTGCCCCATCTTCGCGACAGCTTAATCGTCGCTAAGGTGGGTGAAGCGCCGACGACCCCTGGGTGCCCCATCCTGAGCCCGCCTGATCGGGCGATGGTTGGGGAACCGATACACCTCCTCACCCACACGTCGCCTTTGCTTTTCCCCTTGCCGTTGCCTGTTTTCCTCATAATCAAAGCCGATACATTCCAGGCGGAAGCGCAGGGCTTCAGACCTGCGAATAAACACCTCGCCGAAGGCGAAACCGTCCTGCCGGAGGCCGGAGTGAAGTCCGAAAGGACGTAACGACCATCTATCGCCTTTGTCTTTGTCGTTGCTTTTGCCTTTGTTTACGCCCCAATCTCCACCCCCAAACTATTTTTCACGCTTTTACTCAGCAAAATCGCATGTCAAGCCCCCAAACCTACCAAAAAACCAATAACTCCAAGCCCATCAACAAGATAAAATTTCCCAAAAGTGGTTTTTAGTTATGCTCAATCCTGGTATAATAGAAATAGAGATCAAGAAAAGCCCCGGCAACCCGCCGGGGCTTTTTCTGTCTCCAAACGATCACCGCCAGTAAGTCGTTTGCTGGCATGAATTTAGCCGTAAGCTCCATGGTTGCAATATTTTAGCGGAGGACCATTTCGCTATCTATTGCAACCATTGGACTTCCACCCAACATACCCCCAGGGGGGGTACCCCTCAGAAAAACCCGGAAAGGAGGAACAAGCATGACAAAGAGCAACCAGACAGCCAAAATACGTTCCCAGCGCCAAAGCTTTACAATCGCTCAGGCCGCCCGATTCTCGCCGGCCAGAGGTCTCAAGCACAAAATGTCCATCCCGCTGCTCTTCGTCCTCGCCATCGTCATCCTCTACCTACTCAACTCCATCAACATCCTCAAGGAGTACGAGCGCGGAGTAGTCTTCCACCTCGGACGCGTAGACCCAACCCCCAAAGGTCCCGGCGTAATCTTCGTCTTCCGCCCCATCGACCAGATCGTCCGCGTCTCCCTCCGCCAGGAAGCCATGGAGGTCCCGCCGCAGGACATCATCACCCGCGACAACGTCACCCTCAAAGTCAACGCCGTCATCACCCTACGCGTAGTCGACCCCATCAAAGCCGTCATCGAGGTCTCCAACTACATCTACCAGACCTCCCAGTTCGCCCAGACCACCCTCCGCTCCGTCCTCGGCGAGGTCGACCTCGACGAGCTCCTCGCCCATCGCGACCGCCTCAACCAGCGCATCCAGACCATCATCGACGGCCACACCGCGCCCTTCGGCCTCAAGGTCGTCTCCGTCGAGGTCAAACAGGTCGACATGCCCGAGAACATGCTCCGCGCCATGGCCAAGCAAGCCGAAGCCGAACGCGAGCGCCGCGCCAAGATCATCCACGCCGAGGGCGAGTTCAACGCCGCAGCCAAGCTCGTCGAAGCCGCCGCCCTCATGGCCACCCAGCCCATGACCCTCCAGCTCCGCTACCTCCAGACCCTCACCGAAATCGGAGTCGAGAAGAACACCACCATCGTCTTCCCCCTCCCCATGGAGCTGATGAACCTCCTCAACAAGACCTTCACCCCGCCCATCGAGGTACCTAAGAAGGACTAGGCAAGAGAGCGGAAATAAGTTAGTAACAATAGAAGGAATAGAAGTGGACCGCTCCTACAACTCGTTGCACGAACCCGACGGAGCACGAACTCCCCGAGCGTGAGATCTCCCTCGGCACCACCACCGTCCTCGGAATCTTCTTCGCCCTCGCCCTCGTCTGCGCCCTCTTCTTCGGCCTCGGCTACAGCATGGGCCGCCGCTCCACACCAGCCGCAGCCGCAGTCGTCGCCAGCACCGACACCCCCGCAGCCACAACCAACACCACCAAGCCATCCTCAGGAAGCCCCGTAGCCACCACACCAGCAGCCACCGAACCCCAACCCACCCCCGCCACCGTCACAGTCCCCACCGCAAACACCCCGCCACCCCCCGCACCCACCGAAAAACCCGCCGCCACCTCCGCCGTACCAACCATATACATCGTCCAGATCGCCGCCGTCTCCCACCGCGAAGACGCAGAAACCCTCATCGCCAATCTCAAACTCCGAGGCTACGACGTAGCCATCCGCGAGGAGTCGCAGGACAAACTCCTCCACGTACAAATCGGCCCCTTCACCACCCGCAAAGACGCCGACGCAATGCGCCAGCACCTCCTGGCCGACGGTTACAACGCAATAGTCAAATAGCTGAGAACTAAGAAGCCAAAAAGTTCGCCGGCCTCATCTCCTCCGGCAATGCCTCAGCAATCGCCCTTCGCACCGCAGCAATCAGCTCATCACGAGTCGCAAACTGCGAAGGCTCAATCGCCGGCAGCAACTGCACTCGCGCCAGACCCGGCGTAATCGCCGCGCTTCCCTTCCGCATCATCTTCTCCGTCCCCGAAATCGCAATCGGCACAATCGGAGCCTGCGTCTCCTGCGCCAGATAAAACGGCCCCTTCTTGAACGTAGACAATCGCCCATCCAGCGAGCGAGTCCCCTCCGGAAACACCAGGATATGCAGTCCCGAACGCAAGCGCATCCGCCGCAGCAGCCACACTCGCCTTCGCCGCCTCCCGCTTCTGCCCGCGCTCCACAGGAACGAACTTCCCCATCCGCATCGCCAGCCCCAGGATCGGAATCCGCATCAACTCCTTCTTCAGCAACACCGAACTTCGTCCCGGCAACACCGGCAGCAACACCGGAGGATCCAGGTTCGACACATGATTGCACATGAAGATGCAGCTCTTCCCCACCGGAACATTCTCCACCCCAACAACCTCAGTACGAATCCCCGCCGCCCTCACACCAGCATGAGCGATCCACATCGCCACCCGATACAGCCCGCTGATATCGCTCACCAAAAACGAATAAGGAATCCCAATCAGACCCGCAATCGGACCCAGCGCAGTGTAGACAAAGAGCAGCTTAAACGTAGCGAACATTCAACTACCAGAATACCGTACAGAGACCACCATCCGCCTAGACAGCCGAGACCACTACCACGCAAGCGCCTTCGGCAACTTGTCGTAGATCCCACCAAATCCACCATTCGACATAATCGCTACAACATCACCCGCGCGAGCCTGCTCCGACAATCGCCGCAACAATAGCATCCGCATCCGCAAGCATCATCGCCGAAGTTCCACGCCTCATTCAGCCGCGCCACAACATCCTCCGGAACCAGCCGCTCCGCCACCGGAATACTCTCCGACTTGAACACCGCAGCCAACACAACCTTATCCGCCAGCGCCAAACTCTCCACCAGATCAGCAGCAAACACATTCCGCCGCAGCGTATTCGACCGCGGCTCCAGCACCGCCCACAACCGCCGCCCCGGATACCGTCCCCGCAGCGCCCGCAGCGTCTCCCGAATAGCCGTAGGATGATGCGCAAAGTCATCCACCACCGTCACCCCACCCACCTCCGCCCGAACCTCCAACCGCCGCTTCACGCTCTTGAAGCTCGCCAGCGCCTCCTGAATCGCCGCCACCGGAATCCCCTGCCCCGCCGCCAACGCCGCGGCAGCCGTGGCATTCAGCGCATTGTGCTCACCCGCCATCGGCAGACTCAAGCTCCGCAAACACCTCACCCCCACGCTCAACTGTCCATCGCGTCACAGCCCCATCAAGCCGCATCTCCGAAACACACCAGTACGAATCCGCCCTAAACCCATATCGCTCCACCCCACAAAAAGCCTTCGCCACGCACTTCCCCGACATTCTCACTCCCATCAAACGCCACCACCCGTCCGCGCCGCGGAATCAAATTCACAAACCGCTTGAACGCCGTCTTCACCGCATCCAGGTCTTTATAAATATCCGCATGATCAAACTCCACATGCGTCAGAATCGCCGCATCCGGAAAGTAGTGCAGAAACTTCGGCCCCTTATCGAAGAACGCCGTATCGTACTCATCGCCCTCAATCACAAACGGCCGTGTAGTCCTCACCCTGAAGCTGCTGCCAAAGTTCTCCGCCACTCCTCCAATCAGAAACGAAGGAGCCAGCGCAGCATCCCCTCGCGAAGCGACCTCATAAATCCAAGCCAGCATACTCGTAGTCGTCGTCTTGCCATGCGTCCCCGCAACCACCAGCGACTCGCGCCCTTTCAGAAACTCATCATGCAGAATCGCCGCCATCGAGCAGAACGGAATCCGTTCATCCAGCACATACTCCAACTCAACATTCCCTCGCGAGATCGCATTCCCCACCACCACCAGATCCGGCCGCGGCATCAGATTGCTCTCCGCATAGGGCTCCATCACTGCGTATCTTCATCCCCGCAAGCTGATCGCTCATCGGCGGATAAGCCGCCGCATCCGAGCCCGTCACCCTATGTCCCTGCAACTGCAGCATCCCCGCCAGCGACGCCATCGCCGTCCCGCAAATCCCAATCAGATGTATATGCTTCACGTCCTGCGTCATCGCCCATCTCCAACTGCCGTAACTGCAGCTTCGAGAAACTCCAGCTCTCGGATTCTCTTCATCAACAACATCCAGCCTCACTCGAACATTCAGAGGCAGCGTAACATTCGCACCATTCACATGCCCTGACCGCAATCCAATCGCAATCGGCCCCTCGAAATCTCGCAACGAATGCAGAATCGCCCGCTCCAGAAACTCCATCTCCTCCACCGCCACACACTGCGCCATATCACCAAACACAATCCCCCGCACACTATCGAGCCGCCCCGAATAACGCAGATGCAGCAATATCCGGTCCCACTGATAAGGCTTCGTCCCAATATCCTCCAGAAACAAAACGCTGTCGTCAGTTCGCGCCGCATACGGCGTACCCAGGCTCTGCGCCAGGATCGAAATACAACCACCACGCAGCACACCCTCAGCCTCACCCGTCTGCAACACTCTCAAGCCATCCTTCACACCCAGCATCCACTCCTTCGCTCCCCGCGACACCATGCGACCAACTCCCCAGGTCCACGCCCTCATCCCGCGCAAAATCCGCAGCCACCATAGGCCCATAAAATGTAACCAGATTCGCTTCATTCTGCAGCCAGCAATGCAACGAAGTATGGTCGCTATAACCAATAAACGCCTTCGGATTCGCGCGAATCAAATCCAGCATCAAGATAAGGCAGCAACTCCGCCGAACCCCATCCACCCCGCGTACAGATAATCCCGTCAATCCCCGGATCGGCAAACGCATCATGCAAATCCCCCAAGCCGCTCCTCCAGCGTTCCCGCATAATAAAGCGGCCCTCGATCCAGCGCATGCCCGCTCACACTTGCCTTGTACCCAAGCGCCTCCAGCCGCTCGACACCCTCGCCGCACCAACTCAGCATTCGGCGTACTCGCCGGCGACACCACCGCCAGCCTCGCCCCCGCGCGCAACGCCGCAGGCCGCACCACCTCAATCCCCGCGCTCACAGCCCAAAGACCTCGCCCACGCACACAATCTCCGCCGGCCCCGTCAGCTTCATCACCTGATCGTTCGCCGGCCACACCGTCTGCTGCGGTCCACCCTCAGCCATCGCTGTCAAACTCCGCTCCACTCCCGCCATCACCATCGCAGCAGCCGACGAAGCACACGTCCCCGTCCCCGAAGAAGTCGTCGGTCCACACCCACGCTCAAATATCCGAAACGCAATCTCCCCACTCGACAGCACCCGCACAAACTCCACATTCGTCCCATGCGGAAACAGCGGACTCACACTGATCTTCGCCCCCAACTCCTGCCACGCAAGTCCCTGCACACTGAAATCCTCCGTCTCCACCATAATCACGAAGTGCGGATTCCCCACATTCACCATCGCGCCCGCCACATTGCCCACACCATCCACCACAATCGTCCGTGGCATCACGCGCGGCACACCCATCTCGCTCTCAATCAGATAACTCGGGTCCGCAGCCTCCACCACGCGACAAGTCCGAACTCCGCCATGCGTCCCCAAAGCAACTTCTTTCAGTCCCTCACTACGCGCCAGCCACGCCGCAACACACCGCGTCCCATTGCCGGAGAGCTCCGCCTCGCTTCCATCCGCATTGAACAGTCGCAGAAAAAACTCACCATTCGTCCGTCGCTCCAGGAACTCAATTCCATCCGCGCCAACACTCGTATTCCGCGCGCATAACTTGCGCGCCAGCTCCGCATGTCGCCGTCCGGCAAACTGCTCTTCAATAATCAAAAAATCATTGCCGCACGCATGTGCTTTTACAAATGGAATCATTCCCTACTCTTCCTCTGGATCGCGAAATACAGCAACCCGGTCTGTCGCGAGGCTGGCTCTCAGCTCTGAAAGCAACCGTTTGTGGGTCGCCGCACTCGCCAGCACCTCAAAGGTCACCCGCTCTATCGACGCAACGGACGAGTGTTCGACGACGCTCAATCGAATATGCTCGCGGTCCAGTACACTCAGGATCCCGACATACAGCGCCTTTTCATCATCACCGCGCACCTCATACCACATCGAAGTTCGCGTGCGTCCACTCTTCCCTTCAAGTACTCCGATAACCAGAAGCGCGAACAGCACGATCGCCGTCGCCAGCGCAGCCTCAATATAAAGACCTGCCCCACAAGCCATCCCAATCGATGCCACAACAAACACAGTCGCCGCACTCGTCAGCCCCAACACCCGGTTCCGCGTATGCAGGATCAACCCCGCCCCCAGGAACCCAATCCCCTGCACAATATTCGAAGCGACGCGGCTCTTATCGATATTGCCCGCACCAGCCAGCACCGCGGAGAGCTGCGTAAAAAACGCGCACCCCATGCACAGCAGCATATTGGTCCGCAGACCCGAAGCTTTATGCCGCCACTCCCGCTCCAGCCCAATAATTCCACCCAGCAGACATGCCGTCAGCAGCCGTGCAGCAGTGCCGGTTGAGAGCAGTTCTTGTTCGATTTGGCTAAAGTGATACGAGCTTTGCATGTACATAGGTCTGGAGGAGATACTAGCACTCAAAGCCCATCCGTTAATGCGTCGAAGCAGACGGGTTATACAGGTCGGAACGATAGACCCGCGCGCACGGCTGTCCCGTAGTACACAGCACCGTCAGCTCCGTCAGTCCCTCTGGATGCTCCGCCACCGCCTTCGACACAGGATCACCCGCAATCGCAATCACATAGGCAGCCTTGCTCGCAGGCGCGTCCAGCGCAGCCTTCCAGCTATCGTAGTCGCTCTCATTCAACGTCTGCGCCAGCGGAATCCCCGCCTGCTGCAACGCGCCGATATGGTCTGAGGTGGCCATCAAAATCGGCAGACCAGCCGGAAAACCCTTGATCTCTCGCGCAATCGCACTCTCAAATGCTATCCGCGTCGTCGAATTCACCTGCGCCTCTTTCAGCACCAGCGGTACGCGATACATCATCCCAATCGTGCTCAACACCACCAGCAAAATCGCAATCGGCTGCAGCAGCCGCGCATACAGCGGCCGCGAAACACTCCATCGCTCATCCAGCCGCTGCCAGGCTCAGCGCGCCAAACACCGCCAGCGCTGGCAGCAACCCCATCCCATAGCGCGAGTTGTAGTACGAGTGCGGCCAAAGCTGCGGAATAAAAATCGGCACCGACCCATAAGCAATCGAGTAAACATAAAATGGCAGCGGCACCCACAACAAAATCGACGCCCACCCAATCCTCCGCCGCACCGCGATCACCAATCCCCAGATCGCCGCCGCCATCACCGCAAAACCCGTCTCCCAAAACGCCGCATCCACCTGCGCCGCTCGCGTATAAAACAGCAGCGCCCACCCCGGATTATGCCATCCGCGATAATGCTGCGATCCCGGCGGCGAAGTCTTCTTCTCAATCGCCGCCGCCGAGTAAGGCCCGCGAATAAAGTCCAGCGGATCACCCATGAAGTGGTAGTTGTAAATCAGCCAACCCACCGGCCCCGCAATTGTCAGAAAAGTAAAGATCGCAAACGAAGGCCCCACCCGCCGCCACGTATCCCTCTTCCGCGAAAGCTCCCACGTCAGCACGCACCACACCGCCGCGCCCACAATCCATCCGTCATAGCGCGTAAACACCGCCGCCACAATCAGCCACCCGATCAGCACCAGCCGCAGCGCCACCCTGCCATCGCGCCCTGCACGGATCGCACTCACACACTCCATCGTCAGCAGCACCAGCCAGATCAGCTCCGCGAGAAACAGCGGCTCCGTCATCGCCGTAGTCGACAGATAGAGCAAATTCGCATTGATCCCAAAAAACAGCGTCGCCACCAACGCCCATCGCGGCGTCATCATCCGCCGCGCCAAGCCGGTAGATCCCGATCACCGCCAGGATGTAGCAACCCATCGAAGGCCACGCCCCCGCCAGCCCCGTCTGCCACCACTGCATGTTCCGAATAAAGGGCAGCATCAACAGATGCGGTAGCGGCAGCCAAACGCCTCCCAGCTGCGCCAGCCCGGGATTCCGCGAATCATAGATCCGCCGCGCAATCCCCAAATGCGCCACCGCATCCCCATACAACAATATGTAACCGCGCGAGTAGCACACCATAAACGCGATAAAACTCAGCACCACCGCGCCAATCGCAAACGGAAAAGTCTCCTCCCGTTTCGCCGGCGTCACCCCAGCCGGAAACACCTCATCCACACCGCTCGCCACCCGCCGTTCCACAACCGACGGGCGCCCAACCAGCCGCCGTCGCCTACTCAAGATGCGATATCTCCTTGAACAGCCTGAACCGCGCCTCAATCTCATCGCGGCTCACCGATTGCAGCCGCTCCGTCCCAAACCGCTCCACCGCAAACGATCCCATCACGCCGCCATAAAACATCGCCGTCCGAAACACCGCCGGCGTAAGCTCCGGCTGCGAAGCCAGGTACCCGTAGAACCCTCCGGCAAACGAGTCCCCCGCTCCCGTCGGATCCACCACCTCCGCCAGCGGCAGAGCCGGCGCGCGGAACGGCATCGACACCGAAGCCGCACCCAAAAACGAGCGGTCGCAGAAAAACGCCGTAGCCCCATACTCGCCATGCTTCACCACCAAAATCTTCGGCCCCATCTCCATCACCTTCGCAGCGGCCCGCACCAGGTTCGACTCACCCGACAGCATCTTCGCCTCGCCATCATTGATCAGCAGAACATCCAACTCACGCAGCACCTTCAAAAGATTCTCGCGATGATCGGCAATCCAGTAGTTCATCGTATCGCCGCAAACCATCTTCACTCCCGGCATCTGGCTCCGCACCCGCGCCTGCAGCACCGGATCGATGTTCGCCAGAAAAAGATACTCGCTGTCCTTATATGCATCAGGAATCTTCGGCTCAAACGTCTCGAACACATTCAGGTCCGTACCCAGCGTCTTCGCCTCGTTCAAACTCCCCACATACGATCCCGTCCAATGAAAGGTCAGCCCCTTCGCCCGCTCAATCCCGCGAGTATCGATCCCGCGGTCCGTCATCACCTTCTCATGCTGCGCCGTAAAGTCCTCGCCCACCACCGCGATCACCCGCACCGGCGTAAAGTAGCTCGCAGCCAGCGAAAAGTGCGTCGCCGCGCCCCCCAGACAGTGATCGACCTTCCCATGCGGCGTCTCTATACTGTCAAACGCCACTGAACCTACTACTAAAATCGACATATAGAAATTTTCCTTATAACATAAAGTCTTTTAGAATTTATTCCAGCCCCAGTTACAAATACTTATCCAGCAACAACCCCAGCCGTTCCTTCGTCGCCGCAGGAATCGCCTTCCGATCCGTAAGCACCGCATACTTCAGCGCACTCGCACACGCGCACGTCCTGTCCTTCGGCATCGAAGTAATCGCGGCCTTCACCACCTTCGCCGCATTCTCCGCGTTCTGGTGCATCACCGCGACTATCTGGTCCACCGTCACATCATCATGCCCTTCGCGCCAGCAGTCGTAGTCCGTCACCATCGCCATCGTCGCGTAGCAGATCTCCGCCTCGCGAGCCAGCTTGGCCTCCTGCAGATTCGTCATCCCGATAACATCCGCACCCCAGCTCCGGTAAAGATTCGACTCCGCGCGCGTAGAAAACTGCGGCCCCTCCATGCACACATACGTGCCGCCCCGTTTGCCCACCACGCCCACCGCATTGCACGCAACCACAAAAGTATCCATCACCGTCGCGCACACCGGATCGCCAAACCCCACATGAGCGACAATCCCATCGCCAAAAAACGTTCCCACCCGCGCAAACGTGCGATCGATAAACTGGTCCGGCATCACAAAGTCTGTCGGCTTATGCTCCTCTTTCAGCGACCCCACCGCCGACACCGAAAGTATCCGCTCCACTCCCAGCATCTTCATCGCAAAGATATTCGCGCGAAAGTTCAGCTCACTCGGCAGCAACTTATGTCCCCGCCCATGCCGCGCCAGAAACGCCACCTGCCGCCCTTCAATCTCGCCCAGCACGAACGCATCCGAAGGCTCGCCAAACGGCGTACTCACCCGCTCCTCGCGCACATTCTCCAGCCCGGGCATGGAGTACAGACCACTCCCCCCGATTATCCCAATCTCAGCCTTGCTCAAGTACATGCTCCTCTAGCCGAGACGGGCAGCCCGGCACAGCATCAATAGTGAAAGTTCCCTATCGAGTATATCGTTGCGCCAGCTCTGCCTTCATCACGCCGAACGACGAAAGCCCTCGCACCACTCCCAGCGAAAGCTCATGTTCCTCGCTATCGCGCGGAGCACTCTTCACTCCCGCAACCTTCAGCGGAGCATCCGACTGCAGCATCATAATGTTGTCGCGCAGCTTTCGCGCCAGCGCCAGCTCAAACCCCTCGCTCACATATACTCCCGACCCCGAGATCGAAATCAGCACATCGCCCTCCTCGGTCGAATACACCTGCTCAGAATCATCCGCCTCATCCTTCGGACGCCGCACCAGGTGCGAGTACTTCCGCGGAAGTTGCCCCGCATACACCGTCATAAACGACCGCGCCGAATCCGCGTTCTTCCATCGCGACGAATACAGCAACGCAATCGATGCCGTCGAATCTTTCTGCGCCGCCGTCACCGCAGACTTACGCTGCGCCGCAAAATACAGCCCGCCATTCCACGCCGGAGCCACCGCCTCCGCCATCTCCCGCCCGCCAAACAGCTCAGTCAGAATCTGCACATCCAGCTCACCCATCACGCCCACGTCATACGGCGTGTACTCCGCATCAATCAGCGGATGAATATCCGGCAGCCGCAGCACCGGCACCGGAGCATTCGCCAGGTACGCCGCCGGAGTCATAATCTCAAACGTCGACGACGGCGGATGTTCCAGCGTCCCTGCAAACGCCGCCGCCGTACCTGCCTTCAGCAGCACCGTCTGCTCAAAACTCAGCCCTTCGCTATACGGAAACAGCAGCGACTCCTGCAACAGCAGCGGAGCCCGCGCCAGCACCGGCGACCCGCTCGTATCCGCCACCGAGTCCTTCAACTTCCCAGCCAGCTCCGGAGAATCCGCCAGCGTCCTCCCCGTCTTTTGCATCGTGTAGTCGATAAACGTCACCATCGCCTGCCCCTCGGCCACAGCGCTGCGTGCAGTCTCCAACTCATCCACCTGCAGATGGCGATTATCCTCTTCCACATTCTTCGCCACGTTATTCTCG
Organism: uncultured Acidobacteriaceae bacterium; assembly: GCA_963744125.1. GTDB lineage: Bacteria > Acidobacteriota > Terriglobia > Terriglobales > Acidobacteriaceae > Edaphobacter. The sequence continues at coordinate 27,281 of CAVUSG010000003.1, forward strand.
CCCGCATCCGACCACTTCGTCAGGTCCACATGCTGGTCCTGCAGCGCATGCGTCAACTCATGTGCCAGCACCGGCTTCTGCTCATCCGGCTGTATCCAGTCCAGCAGGTTCACCGTCTTCGTCTTGTTGTCGTAGAACCCCGCAATCTGCTCCGTCAGCAGCGTCAGCAGAAAAGGCCGCAGATGAAAATCATGGTCCAGCAGTCCAAACTTCTTCAGGACGATCTCTTCGCGCTCCATCCTCTTCGCGCCCTCGTCCTCATCGAACTTCTTCTCCAGGTACTTCGTCACCTCATCGCGCGACATCAGCTTGCGCTTCACCGAGTGCACAATCGGCAACTTCGTATCGTTACTCACAAAACCCAAAATCTCATCGACCGATTTGAACAGCTCTTTCCCCTGCTCCTTCGTCATCGGAGCCTGCTGTTTCGTCGAATCCTGCGAAGCACCAGGCCCCGTCTTCGGCCCTTGCGTCGGCACCTGCCCCGCCAACATCGCGCCACTCATCGTCAGCAGGCCCAGCGCCACCACCCATACTTGCAATCTTCGCGTCACGCCTCTACCTTCAAACCCCAAAGCTGCCTCCCGCAAAACCGTATAATCAGTGTACGCAGAGTTGCTCCGCCCCGCCTAAACCGCGGCCATGCGGCAGGCACTAAATAAGTACTAGGCATCCCGCCGAGCATCAAAGATCCCGATGACCCCAACTCCCCAGTCCGAAATCCTCGCAGCCCCAACCCCCGCAGCGCAGCTCGCGGTTCTCCTCACCCGCGCAGGCATCCATCCCCTCACCGAAATCGCCTGGATCCGCGTCACCGGAGAAGACCGCGTCCGCTGGCTCAACGGAATGGCCACCAACAACATTCAGGACCTGCAACCCGGCCACGGAAACTACAACTTCTTCCTCACCGCTCAAGGCCGCATCCAGGGCGACGCCACCATCTTCGCCGAACCCGAAGCCCTCCTCCTAGAAACCAGGGCCGCCCACCTCCCCAGCCTAATCGCCCACCTCGACCACTTCATCATCATGGACGACGTCGAACTCGCCGACATCTTGAAAACCGCGCAGGCCTTCTCCTCGCAGGCAAGAACGCGGCAGCCTTCCTGGCAAACATCGATGTCACCACAGAGCCACCAGATCCCCTTGAGTCGGCTCATATCGCATGGCACTCGGCCTCCATCGATCTGATCCACGCTTACTCTCCGCTCATCCCCCGCTTCGAACTCTGGTCCGATCCCGCCACCATCGCGCAGCTCACAGAGACTCTTACCACCGCAGGCGCATTCACAGCGGACGCCGAAACCCTCGAAGCCCTCCGCGTCCTCGAGCGCACCCCCCGCTACGGCATCGACATCCGCAACTCCGACACCGCCAAAGACCTCCCCCAGGAGACCGCCTACCAGGGCGCCAAATCCCGCGCCCTCCACTTCAGCAAAGGCTGCTACCTCGGCCAGGAGATAGTCGAGCGCATCAACTCCCGCGGCAACGTCCACCGCACCTTCACCGCCTTCCAACTCGAAGGAACCCTCCCCCCCGCCGGAACCCACCTCGAAGCCGAAGGCAAACAAGCAGGCGAACTAACCACCGTAGCCACCATCACGCTCCCCACCGCCACCGAACCCACCTACCAGGCCCTGGGCTACATCCGCCGCGAAGCGCTCGAACGCCGCCAGCCCATCACGTATCCCGGCGGCACCGCCACCCCAATCAAACCCTAAGCAACCAGCTTACAGACTGCACCTCTCGTTCATGTCGAATGTTTCGTCTAACTAATTGACGCGTCAGCCGCCTGTTCGCTCGGATAAAATCTGCCCCAGGTGGTATGGGGGCAAAAAATGAAACGGAAGTATTATAAAAATTGACACCAGATGTGAAACAGGTTTGCTAACGTTGGACCACTCCATATAGATAGAGGGATGACGAGATGAATCGTTTAGTGATCGGTGGGATATTTCTGGCTCTGGCGGCGACCCAGGCAAATGCACAGATCAATGCAGGCGAACAGAAATCCGACCCTGACCTGCCTTTCACCATGACCCAGGTAACGACCCTCGATCTGCCCTGGCGTATCGCCTTCCTGCCCGACGGGCGAATGCTGATCACCGAGAAGGTCGGCGCTCTGTGGGTAGTAACCCAGCAGGGAGCCAAGACACCCGTCACGAATGTGCCCCCCGTCCTGTGGAAAGGACAAGGCGGCATGCTCGGCGTCTATCTCTCCCCCCACTACGCCAAAGATCACAGCGTCTACCTCACCTACTCTGAGCCGGGTGAGCCGGGCGGCTCTAGCCTCGCCCTCGCTTTTGCTCAACTGAAGCTCGATAAAGACTCAGCGAGCCTCGAAAACCTCAAAGTCATCTGGCGCGATGGCGAGCGCGGCAACGGCGGACAGTTCGGTGCCCAGATAGCCTTCTCCCCGGATAGCAAATATCTCTTCCTTACTGTCGGCGACCGGCAGCGCATGACCCCCGCTCAGGACCCCAACCAGCCACTCGGCAAGATCCTGCGCCTCACCTTGGATGGCAAGCCTGCTCCCGGCAATCCCATGGCCGGCAAGACCGGCGCGGCCACCGTGCCCATAATCGACCCGCCGTCGGATACCGAAGCCGCAAAGACCGCTCCCGTCCTGAGAACCTATACCTTCCCCGGACCGAACCTGACCCCGTCCGAGACCTGGAGCAGCGGACACCGTACACCCTATGGTCTCGCCTTCGGCGCCCGACGGCCGGCTGTGGGAGCTTGAGCATGGCCCACGCGGCGGCGATGAGCTCAACCTGATCGAGCCCGGCAAGAACTACGGCTGGCCGCTCGCCTCCTACGCGACCAACTACAACGGAGTGCCCATCCCCAGTCCCGACACGCGACCTGACCTGGCCAAGCCCGTCATCTACTGGACGCCAATTATCGCGCCGGGCAACCTCATCTTCTATAACGGCGCAATGTTCCCGCAGTGGAAGGGTTCGGCCCTCATAAGCGGCCTGGCCAGCAAAGCGCTCATCCGCATCACCTTCGACAGCAAGGGCAACGCCAAGCCTGCCGAACGCTGGGACGTCGGTCACCGAATCCGCGACGTAGAGGTCGCTCCCGACGGCGCGCTATGGATGCTCGAGGACGCCAAGGAAGGCGGCGTCTTCCGCGTAACGCCGAAGTAACCCTGAATCACACGAGGGCTCATCCATGGTCAACGAGTCCGCCCGATCTTTCTCTTGGCTCTCCAACTCCATCGGCATTGGACAACCCAGCGGTCCGAGCGTCGCCGAGCGCCTCTGGGAGCAGACGTCCAAAGAGATGTCGGAGCATACCCAGTTCGTCGTCTACACCCAGGACTGGCTCTCAGACTTTTGGCTGGCAAGAGGCACGCGGGTTGCCGGAATAACGCTCGGCCCCACCTGGGATCCGCCCGCATCGCTCGACGAGTGGCGGAACGGTGGCCACGCGATGGCCGACGTCATGGACCTCCCCGGCCGCCCCACAAACCACGCCGCCTTTAAGGCGACCCTGGCCGAGAACCCAGCGCCCGAAACCCCACAGGATCCAGCCGCGCTCGATCAATTCCTTCAATGGAGATCGGAGATCACGCGCGGCCAGGACGCCCGAACGATCCAGATAGAACACGTGCGAGCGTGGCTCGGCACCTCGGTCGGCCATATCCTCATGCCCGTCCTGCTGACTCCTCCTGACCCTTCCCTCATGCTGAACGCCGCCAAACGCCTGCGGCTCCCGCTCCAATTCGAGCTCCCGCCCTCCTGGGCCAACGACTTCGAAGAGCGAAGACTCGAGATGCTCTACAACTGGCGAGTCGCCGAGGATGGCCGCATCCTGCAATCAGTCGTCCACGTCGGCCAGGGCGAGGGGTGGAGGGAGCACTGGAGCTGGCTCAGTTCTGAGCTCGGAGCACCCGAGACGCTCGCCTCCGTTCAACTCGCCGCGCGCCTATTGCGAAGTCCAATCCTCGCGGATGTCCTGGCCACAGCCTTGATCTCGCCAGACGCCTATCTGTCCACCGCATCTCTTGCCGTCCTCCGCCGCTGGCTCCTCACCCTCAAAGTCATGGCATGGCTCGAAGCCGCGCTCGCCCATCAATGGGATGATACGAGGCCGCCGGATCTCTCCTGTTTTGCATTCGGTGCCCTCAAACCCGACTGGCCGCCACGCCTCATGGGCATCAGCCATCGCTCCGCAGACGTGAAGCCCTCGCTGATGCAGATGAAGCTCTGGGGAAGCGCCCGCTGCGCCATCGACGCGAGATTCGTCCCCGCATGGGAGACGAACAACGGAATGATGTGGGGACTCTTCGCCACGCCGCCACTCCTCGTCCGCGTCGACTCGCCTCTCTACAAGCAGTCTCTATGGTGCCGCCGCGAGATCGAAGTCATCGAATATCTCCTGCAGCAGAGCGACTTCCTCTCCGACCGTTCCCTGATCGACCTCCCCGTAGCCCGCCTCCCCGAGCTCGATCGCGTCTTCCCCGCCTGGGCTTTGCACTTCGGCGACGACATGCCCGAGAGCCATCTCTCCCTCCCATTCCCCCCGCCCTGCAGCGCATGGTCGCCCGACCTCATGCTCGAATGGGAGGTCAAGCTCTATCGCGCGGCCGCCGCCCTGCGTCTGATAAACGTCTTCCTCGGCGACGTCACCCTCACCAACCAGCTCGCGGATAAGATCTACGCCGGCCTCGACATGCCTGGCAAAGCCCCCACCAACAATCCCGACGGCTGGCTCGCCTACAGCGCCATCCTGCGCGATCTGCGATCCATCGCAGGCGATGACTCTCCCAACCTGCCCATTCATCTGCCCGCCACGTACAGCGCGGACGATTGTGCCAAAGATATCGACCTTGCGCAGAGAATCCCCAACCTCAGCACCGGAGCCTTTCAACTCGGAGACGTCCTCGTCGCCCTGGAGTGGCTTCGCACCGAGTGGCCCCTCATGGTCGAGTCCGGCTCCGGAGACTTCGTCGTACTCGATTGTAAGCAGTTCACCAAAGAAGTCTGGACCGAAGCAACCGAACTCGCGCTCCATCGAGGCCTCAGCAGCATCCGAACCTCAGGCCCTCTCTGGCTCTTACAACTCGCCGGACAGGACGTAGAGACATGGCCATTCGTCGGCGAACGTCCCATCTTTACTCAACACGTACCCGACCAGTTCAACTGGATGCTGCAGATTTGGTTCGATCGCCAGCAGTCACGCGCACGCTACCCAACCGACTCCGCCCTCGACCTCTCACCCGCCCTCGCCGCCCTGTGCACCAAAGAAACCACGCCACAGCAGTAACGTTGCGTGGAATAAACATACCCGACGCACCACGGATTACTCTGCAAGAGGGAGTTCCGGAGTAACTGGAGCTACAGACAAAAGGAAATCGGCAAGCGGTGTAAAACATGGGTGATCCAACGGGGCTATGTCCTGTTCCCGACTCCAAAGGTGAGGAATGCTGGTATACGGATCAGATGAGCAGATTGAGGATATAAGGGCACGCATCCTCATCTTTTCCTGTTTGTTACGCCCCCACTGTGCAACATGACCGTTACAGGCTACAAATGTTTCAACGCAGGCTGCTCTATCCGGCCACCGAGCACTGCAGGACTGAAGGCATAGGGTCTCTAGCTGTCCAGGTGTGCCAGTTTGAGGGAGCATGAAAATTCCAACCCGTAATTTTCCAGTTGTCATCTGCGCGGGTTGATTAGGAACCGAAAAGCCGCCAGCTTCTCCTATCAGCCTGCGAACCAAATTGAACTTGTCCATAGGATTGTCGTCGTTATCGGATATAACAACCAGATCGGTGACTTTAGCGAAATCTCGCTCAAGCTTTAGTGCCCTGAGACGACGCGCAAAACCATCTCTACCGCCGGGATCATCGGGGTTTTTATCTGTCGGATAAATGATAGAGAACTTAGAAATGTTCCTTTGTTCAATTAGATGTTTTAGGAATTGAAAGTCTCCAAGGCCCTCACACAGAATAACTCGCGGATATTCAATCCCTTTCTCTGGCATGATGATCCGTTCTTACCTTATCTCTACACGCTCTTTGATGGCGGCAAGAAAATCACCGCCGTCAAACTGCGCGATTGTGCACTGAGAATCATTCCTCTCTGCTCTAAGCAAACGAAAATCTTCTGCATGCTCTTCAAGTGTGGGTTTGATGGCTTCAATACACTCTTTGCTGTGGGTCGTAATAAATAGCTGCACATTGTAATTAGAGGCGAACGAACGAAGGATTTTCCAGATTGACTCGAAATGGGTGAAGTAAAACCCATCCTCGATTTGATCGATTAAAACGGCTCCATTGCCGAAGTAAGCAATTCCGACCAAGAGACTGAGCAGTCGATTGATCCCATCAGACAGCAATCCGACTGGGATTTTCCTTTTCTTGCCCCTCACGGCAGCAAAAACCATGGGAATGCCGGAGAGGTATTGGATCGACAAATTCTCAATAAAATCGAATTCGCCCTGCAAGGCCAAAAGGATTGGCGCTATATCGCCCGATTTGTCTAAGGCTGAAAATCGCTTGGCGGTCTCTTCCGCTGCATCCGCAGTTCCCGAACTGTACCAAATCATAGGAGCAACATCGACGGTTATATTGCCAAGTTGTAATCCGGTATTTGTTATGGTCGGCTTTACTACGATCTCTCTGCCACCACCCCTTTTCCAGACAAATTGGATTTGAGGTAAACCACCGATGCTGCTTCCGCTCGATAAAGGCTCTTTTCCGAAGGGAATCTCTCCTTGGGTTCTATCCTGAAAGGAAATAGCTAAACTGCGCTGGTTTCCACCAGACCCCTTGATCTGAATTTTTACTTTCTTATTAGTGTCGAAATCATGGAAAACATCTTCCCAGAGACTCTTGTAGGCGAATACGTCTGCGGGAGCTTGAATGACTCCACCTCCAACCTTCCTAATGTTTCGCATTTGGAAGACAGCACTAGGCGCGGCAGAACTTGACGACAGAAATAAAGACTCAAGGAACGATGATTTGCCACTTGAGTTCGTTCCAACGATGACATTCACTAGCCTTAGACCATGCACGTCAAGCGACTTGAAGGCTCGGAAATTTTCTATACTTACGTGTTCAATCATGAGATGACCGCAATTCTCTATTGGCTCGACAGGATGGTCAAGAACAAAACCGTTGGTGTGGACATTTCCCTTCGACGTAGGAGTTGATGTGGTTCACGGTCTCGTAAATGTAGTTTTCTTTGAGTTTGTCATAAGCCACCGCTTGATCGCTGTAGATTGCGCAGAATCCTTGACACACCTCGTATAATAGAAGCTGGGGGCAACACCAAATCCAGCATGGCAAAACTACCCCGCCCGGGCCAGCCCAGGCGCGCCAAGTACTGTCTTTCGAATACTTTGCGAGAAATGTTCTTTGAAAACAAGACTTTTTCACCCAAGTCCTGATGAGGTCCGGACTTAAAGTATTTAGTTTCGAAGACTTTGCGCAAAAACAAGGGGGAGGGGGGAGGCGACCGCACCAGACACCAAACCGCCGCAACTCATCCAGAAACTGAACGATAATCAACTCAGTCGTTCACCAGTTCCACCGCATCTGAAAGAATAAGATCATGCCCGACCAAAATAAGCCGTTCGTAGTTACAGACCGCCGCAAGTTCACCCTCGATGGAGAGCCTCGCCCCGACGCCGACCCCTCCCCAGCCCGCGAGCCCCGCCCCGAAGCCGTAGCCCCAGCCCCGAGCCCCAGGCCACGCAGCCACCACCGCCCGCCGAAGCCGCGGACGACCAGGACCTCACCGGCCCCACCGCCGAGCAGACTGACCAGGCCCGCAACGCCTACCAGGCCACCGCCGACCGCCTCGACACCGCCATCCGCGCCGCCAACCCCGGTATGGACCACCCCCCCGCCATGACCTTCGACCAGATCGTCCAATCGGTCTACATGTCCGCCATCGTGCAGCTCGGCGGCTCCACCCCCGAGGGCCAGCAGCCCCAGGTGGACCTCATGGGCGCCCGCCAGAGCATCGACATGCTCGCCGTCCTCGCCGAAAAGACCAAGGGAAACCTCGCCACCGACGAAGCCCGCCTCCTCGACAGCGCCCTCTTCGAACTCCGCATGGCCTTCCTCGAGATCACCCAGGCCCTCGCCCGCTCCGCCGCCACCAAGGCACCGGCCAGGCCCGGCGCGCCCGGCCGCAACGGTCCAAGCATCGTCCGGTAGCCGATGGAAGCTACCCTCACCTTCCTCGGCAGCGGAACCTCCATGGGCATCCCCACCCTCGGCTGCGACTGCGCCGTCTGCACCTCCGCCCTCGCGCCCGACGGAGACTCGCGCAACCGCCGCACCCGCCCGTCCATCCGGCTCGCCTACAACGACCGTATCGTCCTCATCGACACCGGCCCCGACTTCCACGCCCAGGCCATCCGCGAGAACATCCGCCGCGTCGACGCCGTCCTCTACACCCACGGCCACGCCGACCACATCATGGGCTTCGACGACCTCCGCCCCCTCAGCTTCCACACCCCAGGCAACCTCCCCATCTACGCCGACGACCCCACCGCCACCGCCCTCGAACGCATCTTCGAGTACAACTTCCGCATCGAGAACCGCTACCCCACCAGCGCCCGCGTAGAGATCCACCGCCTCGACCCCACCCCCGGCTCCTACCGTGGACCTCTTCGGCGCACACTTCCAGCGAATCCCCGTCACCCACGGCCGCGAACAGATCACCGGCTACCGCTTCGGCGCTGCCGCCTACCTAACCGACATGAGCGACATCCCCCCCGAGAGCATCCCCCTCCTCCAGGACCTCGACGTCCTCATCCTCGACGCCCTCCGCCGCGACCCCCACTACAGCCACTCCCACCTCGCCAAGTCCATCGACTTCGTCAACCAGCTCAAACCCCGCCGCGCCTTCTTCACCCACATGAGCCACGATCTCGACCACGCCGCCACCGAAGCCACCCTCCCACCCCACATCCGCCTGGCCTACGACGGCCTTCAAATCAACTTCGAGATCGCACCGGAGCCAGCCTCGTGAACATCTACCGCAGCCTCTCCGAGATCCCCGCTAACTTCGGCCCCACAGTCGCCACCATCGGCAACTTCGACGGCATCCACCGCGGCCACCAGGGCGTCCTCGCCGAAGTCGTCGCCCGCGCCCGCCAGCTCCACTACCCCTCCCTCGCCGTCACCTTCGAACCCCACCCCGCCCGCGTCCTCCGCCCCAATTCCCTCTTCCCCCTCATCACCCCACTCGCCGAAAAACTCCCCCTCCTCCAGGCCACCGGCATAGAAAACGTAGCCGTCCTTCCCTTCGACGCGCAGTTTTCAAAACTAACTGCCCACGACTTCGCCAAAGAGATCCTCCGCGACGCCCTCCACATCAAAGAGCTGCACGAAGGAGAGAACTTCCGCTTCGGTTACCAGGCCGAAGCCGGCATCCACTCGCTCGAAGCCCTCGGCAAAGAGCTCGGCTTTACCGTGCACACCTACTCCCCGCGCCATCTGCGCGGCGGCCCCATCTCCTCCAGCCGTATCCGCCAGGCCATCGCCGCCGGCAACGTCAGCCAGGCCCGCGCTCTCCTCGGCCATCCGTTCTATATCGTCAGCCATCCCGCCTCAGGCCGCGGCTACGGCACCCGGTACACCGTCCCCACCATCAACCTCGCCCCCTACACCGAACTCCTCCCCGCTAATGGAGTCTACGTAACCACCCTCACCATCGGCACCGGCCCCAACGCAGAGACCTTCGAAGCCGTCACCAATGTAGGCAATCGCCCCACCTTCGGAGAAGACTCCTTCACCGTAGAGTCCCACCTACTCAACTTCCACCCCATCGACCTCCACCCCACCACCCCCCTCAAACTCACCTTCCTCAAGCGCCTCCGCCCCGAAATCCGCTGGCCCAACCCCGAAGCCCTCCGCGAACAGATCGGCCGCGACGTCCGTCATGCAAACCGTTACTTCAATTTGTGTCAGGCGGTGGGCTCGAAACTCCATGACGGCTATCCTCAGAAGGCGTCGCAGCCCCCGGAACAGCAACCGGAGCAGTCCCGCTAGCAGGAGCCGGCGCACCGTCAGCAGGCCGAGGCGCAGCCTTCGCCGGAGCAGGAGTCGCATCCCCCGCCGGAGCATCGGGATCAACATCCTCCTTCGCCGGCGCAACCTTCTTCAAAGAATCAACCCCCGCCGGACTCAGCGGAACATCCAGCACCTTCTTCGGCTCACCCCCCGTAGCAAAAGCCTCATTCGGCTTCGCTGCAATCGCCGCCTTCATGAACTCGATCCACGCCGGTAGCGCGGCCCGTGCACCCGTCTCCTTCTCGCCAAGCGTCTGCCGGTCGTCATACCCAGTCCACGTCCCGCAAGTCACCGACGGCGAGAACCCAATAAACCACGCATCGGTAAAGTCATTGGTAGTCCCCGTCTTCCCACCCAGCGGATGCTTCAACTGCGCCCCCGCCGACGCCCCCGTCCCCGACTTCACCACCGCCTGCAGAAGTTCCATCATCGTCCGCGCCGTCTCCACCGAGATCACCTCTTTCACCTCGGTCGAGTCCGCCGGCATCGGCATCCCATCCGCTCGCGTCACCTTGCGGATGTAATGCGGCTGAATCCGAATCCCATCATTCGGAAACACGCTATAAGACGCCACCTGCTCATACAGCGTAATGTCCGCCGCCCCAATCGCAATCGGCAGAAACGCCGGAATATTGCTCGTCACGCCGAACCGGTGCGCCATATCAATCACCTTGCGAATCCCCACACGATCAGCCAGCTTCAGCGCCGGAATATTCCGCGATTCCTTGAACGCATCCAGCAGCGTCATCGTCCCCTTGTAGTCGCCTTCGTAGTTATGCGGCGTATAAGGCCCATTCGGAGTAGGAAACGTAGTCGGCCCATCCACAATCAAATCGGTCGGCTTCGCACCAGCCTCCATCGCCGTCGTATACACATACGGCTTGAACGATGACCCCACCTGCCGCTGCGCCTGCGTCGCCCGGTTGAACTGCGACAACGCGAAATCTCTCCCGCCCACCATCGCCAGCACCTCGCCGCTCGCGTTGTCCACCGCCATCATCGAAGCCTGTGCACCCGAGTCCTGCTGCAGCGAAGCCGTGATCGCCCCGTCCTTCCCAACCCCTTCCACCTTCACATAAACGACATCACCATTCTTCAGGAAGCTGTCCCCATCCACATTCCCCGTCCACTTCCAATCCGCCGGAGTCAGCACCACCTCGCGCGTCCCCAGCTTCACCACCACGCGCTTAGCATCGACAGCCGTCACCAGCCCGTGCAGATAAGCACCCTTCTCAACCGGCAAAGCCCAGTCCGGATGCCGGTAGCTCTCCACGTCCACCCCTTCCAACACAATATTCGGCAGATGTCCCTTCCACCCATGCCGCCGTTCATAGTTAGCCAGATTGTCCATCACTGCATGGTTTGCCACCACCTGCAGGTCCAGATCGAGCGTCGTATAAACCTTCAATCCTGCCCCATGCACCTCTTCGACGCCATATTCCTGCTCCAGTTGACGCCGAACCTCCTCTACAAAATACGGCGCCAGACTATTCGGCGGAGCCTCCAGATGCAGCCCCAGCGGAGCCGCCTTCGCCGCCGCAGCCTGCGCTGCCGTAATCTTTCCGTCGCCCTCCATCTCGCTCAGTACCAGGTCCCGCCGCTTCAGTGCCCGGTCCGGAAACCGCACCGGCGAGTAGTACTCCGGTCCCTTCGGCAACGCCGCCAGCAGCGCCGCCTCCGGTAGCGTCAGGTCCTTCACATGTTTGCTGAAGTAATACTCTGACCCCGCCTCAAATCCATATGTCCCACGCCCGAGGTAGATCTGGTTCCCATAAAGCTCAAGTATCTGCTGCTTTGTATACCGGCGCTCAATCTGCATCGAGAGAAAGACCTCTTGAATCTTCCGCCCATAAGTCTTCTCATTCGACAGAAAAAGATTCCGCGCCAACTGCATCGTAATCGTCGACGAGCCCTGCGCCCGGCTGCGTGAGTGCAGGTCCCGCCACGCCGCTCCCACCGCGCGCACCAGGTTCACCCCCCAGTTCCGTTCGAAGCTCTTATCTTCAATCGAAATGATCGCCTGCGTCAGTACCGGAGGAAACTCCTCATACGACACCACCACCCGTCGCTCCAGCGCAAACGAGCCGAACACCTTCCCATGAATGTCGTAAAGCTCCGTAGTCGTATTCGGATGGTAGCGGGCCAGATCTTCCATCTGCGGAAGATCGATCGAATACACCAGCATCAACCCGCACAGCGCGCCAAATACCGCCGACACCGTCAGCAATCCGAGGAACGTAGCCCGCGCCGCAAGTCGTCGTGTCCTGTAGGCTGGCCCCTGCAGCGTTACCCGCTCAAACAACCGCCGCCACCACGGCTTCTGCTCAATCTCCGTCGTCTCAGTTTCGCGGCTGAATAGGCTCTGCACGGCATCTTCACAATAGCATGCAGCACCCAACGCAAAACTGGCTTCCCACCTTGGGGAAGCCAGCCTGTAAAGCCTATAAGCCGTTCAGAAATAACTAAGCGGCCTTGCTCAGAAAAGCTAAGCAGCCTTGTTCTTCAATAGATCCAACGCCTTCGAAAGCTGTTCATCCACGGACACCCCCGGCTTCGCCACCGGAGTCGCCGGAGTATCACTCGCGTCATCATCCAACGCCGCCGCGTCATCCTGCGCCGAAGCCACCAGAACGCCAGGCGTCACGCCCTCATCCTGCAGCTTCTTCCCAGAAGGAGACTCGTACTTCGCGACCGAAAGAATCAGCGCCCCGCCATCCGGCAGGTCAAACGTCTTCTGCTGCGCCCCCTCACCAAACGTCTTCTCGCCAACCAGGTCCGCGCGCTTGTTGTCCAGCAGCGCCGCAGCAACCAGCTCCGCCGGACCAGCCGTACCGCGATTCGTCAGCACCACCAGCGGAGCCGTAACATTCACCGACTTCGATGCCTCCGCCACGAACGTCTGCTTCGGAACCTTCTGTCCTTCCAGTGAAGCGATCGTCCCGCTGTTCAAAAAGAAGTTCGCCAGCCGCTCAGCCTCGGTCATATCGCCCGCGGCCACATCGCGCAGGTCCAGCAGAATCTTCTTGTTTCCCGCCTTAGGCATCTGCTTCAGCTTCACCTCGATCTGCGACACATGGTCATGATCGAGGATCCCCGGCTTCAAATACAGGATCGTCGAATTCTCATACATCGTCTCCGAAACCGGCGCAATCACCGGCGCCAGTCGCGTCATCGAAATCTTCTCCGGTGTGGCCTTCCGCGGCCGCACCACTGACACCGTTAACTCGCTACCCGGCTGGCCGGACAGCAGCATCTGGATCATCGCCAGCGAAAGCTCCCGCGTATCCTGCGCACCAATCGCCTCGATAATGTCGCCATCCGTCAGGCTGGCCTTGTCAGCAGGACTGCCCGGCACCACCGACACCACCGTCGCATACCCATAGCGCTTCGACACATTGATCCCCACCTGTGCCTTGCCGCCTCCGCCTGCCGCCTTGTAGGCCTTGTACTCCTCCGGCGTCAGGTAGCTCGAATCAGCATCCAGCGACTCCAGCAGCCCGCGCAGCGCGCCGTCCGTCACTTGAGGAATATTCGGGTCCACCACATAGTCCGTCTGGATATGCCGCAGCACCTCGCTGTAAACGTTGATCTGCTTATAGGCCCCATCCTGGTCGTCAGTCGCAGCATTCACGCCGCTCGCATTCACACCCAGAAAAACTGTCAGCACCAACACGACGGATGCGACCAGCAATAGAATCTTCGAAATTTTAGGCATAGGGTTAAACAGTCTCCGGCAAGGTATCGCGACACAATGTTAGACGCATCTCGATACACAAATGATACTATCCCGCCACCCCACCGGGAACGCATCCCCCAAACCTTGTACCCGGTACCCAGTACCTAGTACCTTGTCTGTGGTGGCGGCGGGCAGAATCGAACTGCCGACCTACGGGTTATGAGTCCGTCGCTCTAACCATCTGAGCTACGCCGCCTTTGGGTGTTCAAGCCGTACCGTAAGCAGCGCATCACCACCCAAGTCATAAACTTAGCAGGACAGCTCCACCCGGAAAGTCACATAGGAAAGTAGGAACTCGCCACGGCACCAGCATCTCCAATCATACTTGATTCCAGCCCCACCGAAAAGCGTTCCGTCCTCGGAATCATCCCCGCTCGCCTTGCCTCTACGCGTCTCTCCCGCAAAGTCTTACGCATCATCGCCGGACGCCCCATGCTCGCCTGGGTCTACGAGGCCGCCAGCGCCTGCCCCCAGCTCGACGAAGTCCTCATCGCCACCGACTCAGAAGAAGTCGCCAACCTCTGCATCCAGCACTTCTGGCCCTACCAGATGACCTCGCCCGACCTCCCCTCCGGCACCGACCGCCTCCACGCCGTAGCCCAAATCCGCCCCGCCACCATCTACGTCAACATCCAGGGCGACGAACCCCTCCTGAAGCCCGAACACCTGACCGCGCTCCTCACTCCCTTCACCGACCCCACCGTCGACGTAACCACCCTCAAAGTCCTCTGCACCCCCGAAAACATCACCAACCCCAACGCCGTAAAAGTAGTCACCGCCCACGACGGCCGCGCCCTCTACTTCTCCCGAGCCACCATCCCCTACGACCGCGACGGAATCAACCCACCCTACTGGAAACACATAGGCCTATACGCCTACCGCGAATCCGCCTTACACCAATTCCCCACCCTCCCCCACCGCACCCTCGAAATCACCGAGCGCCTCGAACAACTCCGCTTTCTCGAGAACGGCTTCAACATCCACGTAGCCCCCACCGACTTCGACACCATAGGCGTAGACACCGAAGCCGACCTCCAACGCGTAGAAGCCCTCCTCCTGAACCGCTAACACACCACGGAATCAGGAACCCCCAAAATCCGGGTGCCCCATATCTCGATTTTGAGATGTGGGCATCGCGCGAAGCGCGACCGCTCTCCTCCACTGACCACAACCGCTCGGGTACCTCCATCCTGCCCCCACTGACCGCTCATAGTTGGGAACCGATACCTCCCAACTCACGTATATAGAAGCACAGCCAAAAACCACCGCCCAGGCGGATCGGGTATCATCGCAGCTCTTTGACAATCCAGACGGAGACCAACCGGTCGAAGCTCATAAACATAAATTTATGAATACTTTGCAGCCTCCAACCCCATTTTATAAGACTTTTTAGGACATGCGCACCTGAAGTCCGGACTTAAAGCATCTACTTTGAATATTTTGCGCAATTTCGCTGGGGGAGGGGGCCTACACCTCGTCAAACCAAAGCACTAACCCACCCTGCTCTTCTACAACCCGCACCGAATCCAAAGACTCTGCCACCCAATCCGCCCCCTTCAACTCCTCAGCCGAGTGTGTCCCCAGCACCCCGAGCACCCGGCACCCCGCAGCAATCCCAGCCCCCACTCCCGAAGGCGCATCCTCCACCACCACACAATCCTCAGGCGCAAATCCCAGCAAAGCAGCCCCACGCCGATAAGGCTCCGGATCAGGCTTACCCCGCTCCACCATATCCCCACTAATAATCCGCGAAGGCACCGGCAACCCCGCCGCAGCCAACCGCCCCAGCAACAGTCTCCGCGTACAAGAAGTAACAATCGCCCACCGCTCCGGCGGCAGCTCCTCCAGCAGTTTCTTCACCCCCGGCAGCACACGAAGATCGGCAGTATCCTCCACCTCCATATCCTCGATAACCCGCAGTCCCTCGTCCGCATCAATATCCGGCCGCAGCATCCTCACAATATCGATAGCCCGCCTCCCATGCGGCACCTCATAAGTCTCCGCCCCCGGCACGTCATAGATCTTCGCCCAACGCCGCCAGCACCGCTCCACCGACCCAATCGAGCTAATCAGCACCCCATCCATATCAAACAACAAACCCTTAGTCTCAACCTTCACCGGCCCCCCAGCACAAAAGCCTCCGCAGCCTTCAAAATCCTACCCACCGCCTCCGCCGAACAGCTCTCGCAATAAACCCGCAGCAACGGCTCAGTCCCCGAAGCCCGCAGCAACAACCAGGTCTCGGCGGCGTTCACCTTCCCCGCACAATCCTTGTTCTCCAGAAAGAACTTGATCCCATCCAGCGTCTCCACCCGCAATACCTTCATCCCCGCAATCTCGCTCACACCACTCTTAGCCCGAGCAATCGCAGCCTGCTTCACCGCCTCATCAATATGCATATCCACCCGCCCATACTGATGCTCGCCAAACTCCGCCTGCAGCGCGGCCACCAGCTCACCCAGCGTCTTCCCCTCATCCGCCATCACATTCGCCAGCAGCAGCGAGTTCAGCAGCCCATCCCGCTCCGGCAGATGCTTACTAATCCCAATCCCACCCGACTCCTCACCGCCAATCAAAATCTCATGCTCCAACATCAGGTCGACGACGTACTTGAACCCGATCCCATGCTCATGCAGCCGCCGCCCATACTTCGCCGCAATCCTGTCCATCATCTTCGTCGTATTGAACGCCCGCGTCACATCACCCGGCCACCTCTTCCGCTCCAGCAACCAGTACGTCAGCAGCGAAAGAATCTTATGCGCATCCACCACATTCCCATGCTCATCCACCGCGCCAATGCGGTCCGCATCGCCATCCGTAATCAGCCCCGCATCGCACTTCTCCGCCACCACCACCCGCCGAGCCTCCGCAATATGCGGCATAATCGGCTCCGGATTAATCCCCGGAAACGCAGGATTAATCTCCCCCCGAATCTCCACGCAAGGAATCCCAGCTCCGCCAAAGATCCCCGCAATCACTCCACGCCCCGACCCATACATGCAGTCAATCAAAAACCTGTAGCCCGACTCCTTGATCTTCTTCAGATCAACAAAAGCCGTCAGCGCCGCAACATACTGCGTATGAAAATCCGCCTCCGTAATCGAACCCGGCACCGCAGCCTCAGGCAACGCCTTACCCAGATAACCCTCAATCGCAGTCATGATCGAAGGCTTCCCCGACCCGCCATAAGTAGCCTTGTACTTCACCCCATTCCACTCCGCCGGATTGTGGCTCGAAGTAATCATCACCCCACCCGCAGCCTTCCGCCGCCTCACCTCAAACGACAGCGCCGGAGTTGGCGTCTCCCGATCCGCAATCACCACCGGAATCCCCGCACCCGACAACACCTTCGCCACCACCCCCGCAAACGACCGCGACCCAAACCGCGTATCCCACCCAATACAAACTCCCGCCGCCGCATCCTCATGCGCCAAAACATAATTCGCAATCGCCGCCGCCGCCACCCGTACATTCGCATACGTAAAGTCATCCGCGATAATCCCGCGCCAACCATCCGTCCCAAACTTCACCACCTGCGTCATCTCACTCATCCAATCCGCTCCCAACCAACAACAAACAACCAGCAACTAACAGCCGCTCTTAGGTCAGTTCCCCCCGCCCAGTCTCACGCAACTCCGTCACCACCTTACCCACATCCTGACACTTCGCCCGAGTAGTAATCAGCAGCGCATCCGCTGTCTGCACAATCACCAGATCCTCAACCCCCACCAGCGCCACCGCCATTCCCGGCGCAAACACATAGTTCCCCTTAGCCTCGATCACCACTTCATTCGCGGCCTCAACTACATTTCCGCACTCGTCCTTGCAGTACTCAGGCCGTTCCATATGATGCTCATGCAGCGCAGCCCACGACCCCAGATCATTCCACCCAAAATCCCCCGGCAGACAAACAATCCCCGCATCCGCCTTCTTCGATCGCGGCTCAAGAATCGCGTAGTCCACGCTGATGTTCTCGCACTGCGGATAAACCTCCGCAAACACCCGCTCAAAATCAGCCGTCCCATAAGCCGCGGCAATCTTCTCCAGCAGCGGAGCCATCGCCGGACGATGCTCGCGGATCGCATTCGCCAGCGTCCGCGCCGACCACAAAAAGATCCCGCTGTTCCACGCATAATTCCCCGTAGCCAAAAACTCCTCAGCCCGCTCCTTGTTCGGCTTCTCCGTAAACCGCCGCACCTTCCGCGCCTCAACATCGCCACCCAGCGACTCCCCAAGCTCGATATACCCATACCCCGTCTCAGCCCGCGTCGGAGGAACCCCCAGCACCACAATCGTCTCGCCCTCCGCCGCCCGCGCGATACCCGCGCGCAGCACCTCCACAAACCGCGCCGTATCCTTCACCACCGCATCCGAAGGAAACACCCCAATCACCGTATCCGGCTCGCTCTTCTCCAGCAGAAACGCCGCCAGCCCACACGCCGGAGCCGTATTCCGCGCCGCAGGCTCACTCAGAATCTGCCCACACGGCACCTCCGGAAGCTGCTCGCAGATCACTCCCGTCAACAGATCATTCGTGATCACCCACACATCACCCGCATCCGCGATCTGCAGCAGCCGCCCCACCGTCTGCTGAATCATCGTCTGCTCGCCATCCAGCGCCAGCACCTGCTTCGCCCTGGACCTGCGGCTCCGCGGCCAGAACCGCGTCCCGCTCCCACCCGCCAGAATCACCGGCGCGAACTTCACCTTCGGACCACTTTGTCCTTCAGACATATCTGTTCATCTTAACGGAAAAGACCGCGCCGTAGCGATCCCAGCGCGGCCCAATCCGCAAAATTCCCTCTCTAGCTCAACGTCGCAAAATACTCCCGCATCCGCTTCACGCCCTCATCAATCACATCATGCGAAACCGCATACGACAGCCGAATATGGTCCTCCGTCCCAAACGCCTCGCCCGGAACCACCACCACATGCGCCACGCTCAGCAGCTTCGCCGCCAGGTCCGTAGCCGACTTCACGCCGCCCTTGCCAATAAACTTGCTCACATTCGGATACACATAGAAAGCTCCCTGCGGCACCGTGCAGGTCAGCCCCGGAATCGTCTCAAACCCCTTCAAAATCTGGTCACGCAGCCTGATGTACTCCGCCCGCATCTCCGCCACGCACTCCTGGTCGCCGCTCACTGCCGCAATGGCTGCCTTCTGCACAAACGTCGCCGTATTCGACGTGCTCTGGCTCTGCAGCTTGCTCATCGCCGCAATAATTGCCTTCGGCCCCAGCGCAAAACCCGCCCTCCAGCCCGTCATCGCATACGTCTTCGACAGCGACCCCAAAACCACAACATGCTCCTTGCAGTCCGTAAACGTACCGCCGCTCACCATCGTGCCGTTGAAGCTCAGGTACACATAGCACTCATCCAGCAGCACAAATATCCCGCGAGCATGCGCCAGCCGAACGATCGCCTCCAACGTCCTCCTCCGACATCACAGCGCCCGAAGGGTTCGAAGGCGAATTCAGAATGATCGCCTTCGTCGCCGGCGTAATCGCCGCCTCGATCATCTCCGCCGTAACCCGGAAGTTCTCCTCCTCACGGCTCTCCACAAACACCGGCACGCCGCCCGCATACTGGATGATGTCCTTGAAGCTCACCCAGTAAGGCGACGGCAGAATCACCTCATCGCCATGATCCACCAGCACCTGCACCGCATTGAACAGCGCCAGCTTTTCGCCCGTCGTAAACACACACTCATCCGGCGCATAGTCCGACCCAAAGTCGCACGCATGACGATCCACAATCGCCTTCCGCACCTCCGGCGTCCCGGCAACATTCGTGTACTTCGTAAAGTTCTTCTCAATCGCATCGATCGCCGCATCCTTAATATGCCGCGGAGTCGCAAAGTGCGGCTCACCCGCCCCAAAGTCCGCCAGGTTCACGCCCTCCGACTTCAGCTTCAAAGCCGCCGCCGTGATCGCCATCGTTGCTGAAACTTCAATGCGGCCAATCCGGTCCGCAAATACCTTGTTAGCAGTCGCTGTGCTCATACCTATAGTGTGTCAGATTTGCCCCGCGAGATAAAGCCAAACTCTCAATCCAAAGTTGATTCAGCTCAACCTCGACCAAATCGCCCACCGCTACGAATACACCAGCGTCACCGTAATACTCGGCTCCAGCCCGCCATTCGGAGCCGGACCGCTCATTTGCGGCTGCATCCCCGCCTGCCCAAGACACGACGTCAGCGCCAGCGCCGTCGCCGGAATAAAGTCCCCCGCCACATCGTTCTTCACAATCGATTGCAGGTCCGCAATCAGCGTATTCCACGCAGCATTCGCCGCCACCAGCACCGCCAACCCCTTCAGATCCTCGCAAAAATTCATAAAGTCGCTCGCCGCCTGAAACGCAAATCCGATCAACTGCGCCGGAGCAGACCCACCGAACTGCTGGCCAAGATAGTTCACCCCCGCAGCAATGCTTCCTGAATTGCGTCGGTTCGGCAAACTCCCATCCGGCGGCGGAAACTGATCATTTGCAGCAATATTCCACACCCTCCACGTCGCATAATCCATCGCAGGACTCAACGTGAAGTTCGCCGGCTCACTCCCCTCAACATGCGAGCACGCCGCCGCAAACGCATTGAAATTCCGCCTGGTCCGCCACTTCGTTACTAATCGTTCCGTGCCCCAGCGTCGACGACGAAAGCCGCCCATACGCCGACGGCTTGAAGATCATCTCCAGCGTCTCCGTCGCATTCCCCTGCTGCGCCATCGCCTGTATCTGTTTACTCAGCGTCGATGCCACCGTCCCTGTCGTCGCGTTCGACAACACTCCCGCGATCTCCGCCCCAAAGCCCTTGTTCCCTATCGCCCTCAGCAACACATGCAGATCAACCTCTCCCACTGTCGTCCCCCGCAGGTCCGCTCGTCGCCGTCGCGGCAAAGTACAACTCAATCTCCGTGCCGCTCTTACCCACCGTAGAAATCTGCGCACGCCCAATATCCTCGACCAGGTGAAACGTATTGTTCCCCGCATACTGAACGCTGTAGTTATCGATCTTCGCCGCATCCCACTCCGCCGTGAACGCCCCAAACAGATTGAACGTCACGCTCGTCTTCACCGTATGGAAGTTCTCGAGGCCGCTCCCTGTATCCAGCGACACGCCGCCATTCGGCACCGCCAGCGCCGCGCAGTAATCCCCTGCCACAGCCTGGCTCCACGCAGCCGCAAACCCCGCCGCCCCCAGCTCAAACGTAAAATCCACCAGCAGAAAATGGGCCTGCGTATTATCGATCGCCATCTGCAACGCAGTAGCTCCCGGAGCCAACGGACTAAGCCACCCGCTGATCTTCGTCTGCACATCACTCACCCAGTTATTCACCTCGCCCTGAGCCTTCCCCGCCAGCAGTTGATTCACCACGCCGCCCGTCTTTCCCGGAAGCACCTTGCTCACCAGCGAACTCAAATCCGTCTGCGAAACCGTCACCGTACGGTTCCTCAACCACCCCCACCGTCGCGCCAATGTTGAAGTTCGCATCCGTCACCTTGTTCCGGTAGAGATGCAGCCGTCCCGTGACGGCATCCGTCTTCCACAACATCGCCTCGTAGCTTCCCGTGTACTTGAAGCTCGCTCCAAACGTCGCCCCAGCCTCCACCGCCACCACCACCGTAGCGTCACGGCAGGAGCCGCCGGCGTCTTCGGAATATCCGCCATGATACTGCCCCGCATACAACACCTTGTCCACCCCAAGAGTCGCTCCGAAGCCCGATATTCAACGTCGCATTGAACTGGTGATACAGATAATCCCCCGGCTGCAACCCGTCGTACGTCCCACTATGCATCGGCAAAACAAAACCCTCGAACGCCGCCTGCAGCGCATCCCGCAGCAGCATCGCCCCATCCACCTTCTTGTAGAAACTCACCGTAAAGCTGTCCGCATTCCCCACGCTCCCGGTGATACCCACCGACCCCAGCGTCACCGTAGCCGCCGCACTCGCCGTGATCGTCATATCCAGCGAGAGCTGCACATAAAACTCCCCCGCTCCCACCGGTATCGTTCCGGCAGACGCCGCGTTCGTCTCGCCCTCCAAGATCATCTCCAATCGTCGTCGGAAAGGTCTTCGTATACGTCTGCAGATTCTGCCCCTGCCCCAGAATCCCCACCGCTCCGCCCACCCCGCCGCACAGCCCAAACGTAAAATCCCCCGCCGTCCAGCTTCCATTCCCACTCGTGTAATTCACCGCCACCGGCCCAATATTCGACGGAAACTGCGAAACTGGTTTATCCAATCCATTCGCAAACAGCGGATGAGCAATCCCCATAAGCGTATCCACAGAACTCTTCAGGTCCTTCAGATTATCCGCCTCAATATTCTCCGTACCCACAGCAAGCGAAATCGACATACCATCCTCCGCAACGCGATCGCTCCCGATGGGCGCGACCATCGCTGGACTGGAATTCCTCGATCAAAAGCTCTACATAGGTCAGGGCAGCTTATAGCACACCGTAGACCCGCGCAAGTGACAGCAGTGACAGTCGTTCCTCGCCCACCTCGCCGGGTAGATGCCCTCAAATTGCCCTGCAAATTGCTTTGAATTGTGGATGTATACGTGGCGAATCAATCCATTCCACCTTGTATACATGCGACGACACCTGCCGCGACGCATTGCCAGTGCAACTGATTGATTCTAAAAGAAAGACAGGTCAAACCGAGAATGGCTATTCGTTTGCTTATCTACAGCCGCAAACTAAGCATCGGCTGGGCTTTAGGCGATTCTGGTTCGCTGTATCTCACAGTTCAGTAAGGCAGACTTCTGGTTGCCGGACCTGTTCGATTCAGGCATGCCACACGGTGAAGCAAGACTCCTCCCACCGATGTCGGCAATGCCAGGAGACATACATGTTCGCTCGTTGTGTTCGGGGCCTCTTGCTCCTTAGCCTTGGTTCCTTTGCCGCAGTCATTGGGTGCGCCAACCCATCAGGGCTCGATTCCATTCAGATTTCGCCGACAACTCAGGGTCTGGCGGTGGGTCAGACTGCGCAGTTCACCGCGATCGGAACATTCGGCAATGCAAATCACTCTTCGACGGGGCCTGTATCCAGTGGAGTCACCTGGGTCTCCTCCGCTCCCGCTATCGCAACAGTGAGTGCGACCGGCCTCGCCACCGCAGTAGGCGCCGGCACCACAACCATCACAGCCACCGCAGCAGCCTTCAGCGGCCAGGCAACCTCCACCGCAACCCTCACAGTTACCGGTTCCAGCGGAGGCACCGCCGGCGGAACAATCACTTCGATCGCCATCATCCCGGGCTCTCAATCGGTCTCCCGCCGGGTCAAACCAGCCAGTTCATCGCCATCGGATCCACTTCGTCAGGGGCTACAGTCAACCTCAGCAACCAGGTGGCCTGGAGCTCAAGCAGCACACAGATCGCCACCGTCGGCGCAACCACCGGCCTCGCTACGGCCGTCGGCCAGGGAACCGACACCATCACAGCCATCTACACCAACCCCTCCGGCGGAAGCGTCGTCACCGGGACTGCGACGTTCAGCGTAAGTGGCGGAACCACCCAGAAGTACACCGCCATATCCATCACACCAGACTCTCAGGCACTCTCCGCATCAGGCCAGACCTCCCAACTCGTCGCGCTTGGCACCTCAGGAAGCACCGGCCTCCTGCAGAATGTCACCACCTCGCCCCTGGTCCAGTGGACCTCCAGCATTCCGACCATCGCCACCGTCAGCGCCTCCGGCGGCTGGTCACAGGCGTAAGTGCGGGCAACGACACCATTACAGCGATATTGACCAACCCCGATGGCAGCGTCGTGACAAGTCCGCGACCATCGCGGTCTCAATTACACCCGCGCCAGAGCCTCTGCTATCGCTCACCATCATCCCGAGCTCGACTTACGGTCCTGACAACTTGCAAGGCACCGGGCAATTCCTGGCGATCGGAACCTACGCGACGCCTCCATACGTTCGCGATCTCACCAACTCGCCCAACCTCACCTGGATCTCTTCTTTTCCCAGTGATCTTCCCGGTAAACACCAACTCAGGCGGCAACTCAGGCGGCAACCGCCGGAATTGTCACTGCTTACGCGTCTGGAAGCGCCACCATCATTGCGGAAGCGACCAATCCAGCAGACGGCACAATACAGACCGCCACCGCGACCTTCAACTGCCCCTGGCTCTTCCCAATCCCAACGGCGACCCACCAACCCCGGGTACATGTATTCCGGGCACGCAGGCACCGTCACTCTTGTCAACCCTGACTATCTATAACGAAGGCTTGAACACCACCAACTGGGAGATAACCGCCGCCTCCGCTACTGGCACGCCGAACGTGATCCACTGCGGTCCCGGCTGGACACGGAGGAACAGGCGGCTCAGTCTGCGTGGCGACCTACCCCTCGGCACCACAGTGGTGTTGGACAGCCACTGGAGCCGCATTTGGTGGATGGTCGTACAACTGCGCTCCAAGTGACATAAACGGAAATCCGCTCAATCCGGCGGTTATAACTGCGACCGGGCCGAACTATTGCGCCGTCACGTTCTCGGCAGGCACAGACGACTCCCGCCAATACTCAAGTTACCGTCGGAGCCATATTCAACTAACTAACAACTAACTAAAAAACAGGCTCAAAAACTCACGCCCGGAGCGCAACGCTCCGGGCATTTGTTTTGGTGATCCCGTCCTCACCCACTCTTCCGCACCACCCACGTAGTCATGCACCGAGACCCCTGCACCACCGTAGTCTTCAGCGGATCCACCAACTCCCCACCCAGCTCCGCCGTCCACCGCATCAACAGCGCCTCATCCACCAGATACCACTCCGCCCCATGCGGCATCAAAACCCGCCGCTCCGAACCCGCCACCGGCACAAACTCCCCGCCAATCGTAGAAGCCAGCCGGCAAAACAGCATCCCCCCGGCCGCAACACCCGCCAAAGCTCCCGCACCATCCCCTCAAACTGAGCATCATCCTCCGCAAAGTGCAGCACCGCGTTGCAAATCACCACATCCGCAAACCCATCCGCGAACGACATCGCCTCCACCGCCTCCACCCGAAAGTTCTCCGCCGCCAAACCCGGCGCCAGCCTCCCGCCATCGCCCGCACATCCCAATCGCCTCCGCGCTCCGGTCCACCCCAAAACACTCAAATCCCTCGCGCAGCAGATAAGTCAGGTTCCGCCCACCCCCACACCCCGCATCCAGCACCCGCATCCCAGCCCGAATATTCCCCCGCAGCAACTGGTCAAACAGATAGATATCGATACTCCCAAACTGCTCCAACAAATCACTCATCACACTCTCCAAAACTTGACAAAACCCACCCTCCAAAAGAGAGGGTCACACACCACCCCAACCCCGCAAACCAAGGTCCGGACCTAACTCCCATCTTTCGAAGAATTTGCGCAAAACTGACGGGGAGGGGGTCACCCCTTACCACGCGCAGGAACCTTAGCCTTCAACCGCTCCACCACCAGCGGAGGCACCAGCGCCGTCACATCCCCACCCAGCTGAAAAACCCCCTTGATCAGCCGCGAGCTCACATACGTATACTTCTCCGCCGGCATCATGAACAGCGTCTCCAGCTCCGGATCCAGCTTCCGGTTCATCATCGCCATCTGAAACTCATACTCATAGTCCGAGATCGCCCGAATCCCCCCAGCACCGCCTTAGCCCCCTGCTCCCGCGCAAAGTCCACCAGCAACCCATCAAACGTAGTCACCGAAACATTCCCAAAATCCCGCGTAGCCTCCCGAATCATCTCCTCCCGCTCCGGCACCGTAAACAGCGGAGTCCCCTTCTCGCTGTTCCGCAGAATCGCCACCACCAGCTCATCCACAATCTTCGCCCCACGCGCAATCAGATCCAGATGACCATTAGTCAGCGGATCGAACGTCCCCGGATAAATCGCCTTGATCGTATGCATTCCACAGCAAGCATACCCTCAAATCCACCGCCCACCCAGCCATTGCAGTCCCTTGGCGCAGCCGTCCCATCCGACTTACACTCGCCTCATGAGCCAGGAATCTTCGAGTCAAGCACTTTGGACAGCAGTGGATCGCTACATCGTCGAAAGCCTTATCCCATCCGACCCAATATTGGAAGACAGTCTGCGAGCCAACGCAGAAGCCCATCTTCCCTCAATCGACGTAGCCCCCAACCAGGGCAAGCTGCTTCATCTTCTCGCCCGCATCCAGGGCTCCAGAAGAATCCTTGAAATCGGCACACTCGGTGGATACAGCACCATCTGGCTCGCCCGCGCGCTTCCGCCAGACGGAAAACTCGTCACCCTCGAGGTCGACCCCAACCACGCCAGCGTGGCCACCGCAAATATTCAGCGCGCAGGACTCTCCTCAAAGGTAGAACTACGCCTCGGTCCAGCCCTCGAATCCCTCTCCCAGCTGCACGCTGAAGCCATCCCGCCCTTCGACTTCATCTTCATCGACGCCGACAAGCCAAACAATCCGACATACCTCGAATGGTCTCTTCGCCTCTCGCGTCCCGGCACCGTCATCGTCTGCGATAACGTAGTCCGCGAAGGCGGCATAATCGATCCCGACAGTACCGATCCAATGATTCAAGGAACCCGCCACCTATTCGAGTTACTCACCGCCAACCCCCGCATCGACGCCACCTGCCTGCAAACCGTTGGCAGCAAAGGACACGACGGATTCATCCTGGGAGTAGTTAAATCAGCCTGAATTAACAGCAGCCACATAGCCACCTAATTCGCCGAAGGCCGCTCCACCCGATCGATCACAATCACCTCCACCGGCGCCCTCTTGGGCACCAGCTTCAAACCTATCTGCTCTACCGCTCCAAAAAAGACACTGGCCTTGTCCTCGGCGCTCATACTCCCGAACTGAGCAATACTCATCGGAACCGTCAGCGTAATCTCAAACGCCCCCGTCAGCCCCGTCTCATCCACAATCTGACGGTCTGTAATGAAGTTCATCAGGACGTCTGCGAACATCGGCATAGTACGGCCGGCGATCTGGAGCAGCGTCTTTTCACCCGGTAAATCCTTTACATAAATGCTGTAATTGTTCGACTCCGCATCGCTTCTGGTCAGCACCGGAGGACTCTTCTCCACCGTCAGCGCATAAACCGGGAAGTCCTTCTGCACGCTATGCACGGTAAGCTGGAAGCGCTCCGCAAGCAGCTTCTTGAGCATCAGCCTGTCCTGGTCATCGCTCGGAACTCCCGCCATGTCCGGCTCAGCAGCAATATCGAATCTCGATTCACGCAACCACGCCGGCCCACCTTCGATCTGCCGGTCCCGCAGGTTGTAAGCAAACTTGATTAGGTCCCCAACCGTTCTGTTGGTCGCCGCAAAGTGCCGCGTCCGAAGCATAAAGGTCGGCCCCTTCGCGTCTCCCGCACTCGGCTTGATAGTCGCCACCTCAAACGTCGGATCCGCCGTAGCCGACATCGCCGCCAGCCCGCCGCCCCGCTTCCACAGCGTCTCCGGAGTAGCCAGAACCAGCTTCAACGGATACGACTGCTTCCCCTGCGTCCAGGTCCCATCCACCGACTTACCGTCCGCGCTGACCTTGCCCTGATAGCTGATATCACCATAGACAAACACGGCATTCAGCTCCCCCGCCGCAAAGCTCACCGAAGTCAGAGGAACCCCGGCAGCCTCGCGGTCGATCATGATATAGGTCCCGTACAACGACCCATCCTCGCCCTTCGCAATTCTGGAGCATTACCCGCGAATTCTCCGCAACCGGCAACGTCCCCTGCCACGTCCCCGTAATTGTCTGCGCGCAAACAACGCCGCTCAAAACAAGCAACGCCCCACCAACAGATAGAAGCATCTTCCTCAAACCCACAGTCGCCTCAACCTCACGCATCGCCAAACCTCATCATTACAAAGGACGCGCCACTAACCGATTCGTTCGACAATATTTAGCCATCCAAAGAACACCTAAACCCAGCCAAAAAATCACCCCTCATGTAGTCTTCTAACCACACACACCGTCTCTTCCTGTAGCGATGAAAGTTCAGCACAGCACGAACCAGCAACAAACAACCAGCAACTAGCAACCGCCCTACCAGATGCCTTCACAAACCCTAAACCCCGCCAGCCTCACCCTCCCGGAATCCCCGGCGACCCCCTTCGACGACATCGACTCCGTCGTCGCACTTCACCAGCAACGAATCTTCCGTTTTCTCCTCCTCTCCACCCGCGACGCCGACGCCGCCCACTCCCTCACCCAGGACACCTTCCTCCGCGCCTGGAACGCCCGCGCCAGCTTCCGCAACGAGTGCTCCATCACCAGCTGGCTCATGCGCATCGCCATCAATCTCCTCCGCGACCACACCCGCACCGAGCGCTTCCGCTTCTGGAAGCGCGCCGCCGCCAACTCCGTCGACGCCTCCGACGCCTCCACCTATCTCCCCCACAACGAAAGCTCTGTCGAGTCTCGTCTCATCGCCAGCGAACAGATGACCCTCGTTTGGGAGACCGTAGCCCAGCTCTCCCCGCGCCAGCGCAGCATCTTCGTCCTCCGTTTCGTGGATGACATGGGCCTCAACGAGATCGCCGAAAGCCACCGGCCTCCCCGTCAGCACCGTCAAAAGCCATCTCTATCGCGCGCTCGCCGCCATTCGCAACCGTCACAACCGTTCCAACGACTCCACTAAGGAGGCTCTATGAATCTCCAGCCCACCCAACACCTCAATCACCAGCAGCTCTGCGACCTTCTCATCGGCGCCCCCCAGGACGGCGCTCTTCTCGCCTCCGCTCTCCCCGAGGCCCAGCAGGAACACCTCCGCGACTGCCTCATCTGCGCCTCCGAGCTCGATCTCATGCGTTCCTCCGTCGCCGGCTTTCACGACGCATCCGTGGCAATCGCCGACCGCGAGCTGGCCCGCAGGCCCATCCGGCCTCGCTTCGCCCCCATCTACGGCGCTCAGCAGCGCGGCCTCATCACCTTCGCCTTCGTCTGGGCCACAGCCGCGCTGGTCATCGCCGCCATTATCCCCATGGGCCTGCTCAACCCAAGACTCAATCCGATGAACTCGCCCGACACCACCGTCACCCAACCGGCCACCACCAGCGAAGCCCAATCCGACTCCGACGCCGCCCTCCTCGACGGCATCGACCAGGATCTCTCCGCCGCCGTCCCAACTCCCATGCAACCCCTCGCCGGCCCCTCCGCTGAGACCACCGCCGATCCCGTATCCACTGACATTCAGGATCAGAACCAAAGGACAAATTGAACATGACATCCAAACCGCTCGTCACGCTTCTCTCTGCTGCACTTCTCTCTGCTACACTTCTCTCCCACCCCTGCGCCATAGCCCAGGCCCCGGCCGCACCTAACGCCGCGCCGCCCCCGCCAGCCGACGCCCCGGCGCCGTCCTCACGCGGCGGCTATCAGCGCCAGGGACCGCCTCAGATGTCCCGCGGCGACTACCGCTCCGGCAGCTCCGGCTCCGGCGGCATGGGTATGCACCCCGGCTCCCGCATCGTCCCCCCCGGCGAGTGGTGGAAGAACCCCGACACCATCCAGAAGCTCTCGCTCACCGAAGACCAGCAGAAAAAGATGGACGGAATCTTCCAGCAGAACCGCCTCACCCTCATCGATCTCAAGGCCAACCTCGAAAAGCAGGAGGTCCTCCTCGAGCCCATGTTGAACGCCAACCCGCCTGACTCCGCCAAGGCCCTCGCCCAGATCAACAAGGTAGCCGACGCCCGCGCTGAGCTGGAAAAGACCAACGCCAAAATGCTCCTCGGAATCCGCAGCGTCCTCACCGCCGACCAGTGGACCAAGCTCCAGACCAGCGAACGCGGCAGACGCGGCATGCCCTACAACAGCAAACCCGACGGATCAGGAAATCCCGGAGCCGGCAGACCCTGACCCCCAGCGGAAACAGCGACAACCACAGCCCCACCCCCCTAAGAAACCGGCGTGAACATTTTGCCGTTGCCCTTGTCTTTTAGTCCTTCGCCGCAGGTGGATCTGCTGTTGCCGTTGCTTGTTCTTTTATTTGTCATCCCGCTGGGATCTGCTTTTGGCCGTTGCTGTTGCCTGTTCTCCTTCACGCAACCCAAACGCTGGGGTGCCCCATCCTGAGCCCGCCTGATCGGGCGATGGGTGGGGAACGATACCCTCCACCCGCCGCCTTTGCCCTTGCTTTTGCATTTCGGAGGGAGCGTGGGGCTTCAGCCCCACGAATAAGCCACCTCCCAAAGGGCTTCAGCCCCGGTCTTTGTATTGCCGTTGCCCGTGCCTCTAGCTGCTTATAAATCCCCAGTGTTTACGCACTAATCCCCACCCCTAAAACTATTTTTCACGCTTTTACTCAGCAAAATCGCATGTCAAGCCCCCAAACCCACCAAAAAACCAATAACCCCATCGCCATCAACAAGATAAAACTTTCCCCAAAGTGGTTTTTAGTTATGGTCAATCCTATATAATTGAACTAAAGATCAAGGAAGCCCCGGCAACCGCCGGGGCTTTTTCCGTCTCCAATCCACACCGCCAGCAAGTCATTTGCTGGCACG
Organism: uncultured Acidobacteriaceae bacterium; assembly: GCA_963744125.1. Classification (GTDB taxonomy): domain Bacteria; phylum Acidobacteriota; class Terriglobia; order Terriglobales; family Acidobacteriaceae; genus Edaphobacter. The sequence goes on from CAVUSG010000003.1 coordinate 57,531, forward strand.
AATTTAGCTGTAAGCCCAATGGTTGCATGAATTTAGCGAGACTCATTTTGCTATCTATTGCAACCATTGGACTTTTAACCACCAACCCCCCAGGGGGGTACCCCCACCTGGCATGTGTAAGATGGCTACGCAAAATGGGCTGCTCAAATCTCGGAACTGAAGGAAAACGCACGATGGCAAATCTCGAGACCAACGAATCAGCAAAAACAAAACTCGCCAATCCAGGTCCACTCGGCCTCGCCGGCTTTGGCCTCACCACCGTCGTCCTCTGCTCCATCAACGCCGGACTCCTCCCCAAAGAGGCCGTCCCAGTCGTAGTCCCGCTAGCCTTCGCCTACGGCGGAGTCGCCCAGATCATCGCAGGCATCCTCGAGTTCCGCACCGGCAATACCTTCGGAATGGTCGCCTTCACCTCCTACGGACTCTTCTGGTGGTGGTTCGCCTTCCTCCAGTGGACCATCGGAGCCGGATGGCTCAAAGCCCCGCCACCCGCAGCCGGAGGCACCGTCCTGCTCATGTGGGGAGTCTTCACTCTCCTGCTCTGGATCGTCACCTTCCGCCTCAGCAAGGCGGTCTTCAGCGTCTTCCTGCTGCTCTGGATCACCTTCTTCCTCCTCGCAGCAGGAGACTTCGGCTACGGCACCACCAAAATCGGCGGCCACTTCGGCCTCCTAACCGGCCTCGACGCGCTCTTCGTAGCCTTCATCGAAGTCCTCAACGCCACCGCAGGTCGAGTCGTCATTCCCCTCGGCACCCCGATCATTCGTGACTAAAACGTGCAAAAGCCGGTGGCATCGCCACCGGCTTTGCAACAACTGCTCTTTGAAAACTTACTTCTTCGCCTTCACAGCGTCCTTGGCAACCGCCTCGCCATTGACCGGAACCGGAGGAACATCGCCAGCGATGCCCGCGATCCCAAGCTTCTTGCGAAGCTCTGTATCGACTCGAGCGAAGACGTCCTTGTTCTCCTTCAAGAAGGCACGAACGTTCTCGCGGCCCTGTCCGATGCGCTCGCCCTGATAGCTGTACCACGCGCCGCTCTTGTCCACGATATTGTGCAGCACCGCGAGGTCCAGCACATCGCCTTCGCGGGAGATGCCCTCGCCGTACAGGATGTCGAACTCAGCGTCGCGGAACGGAGCCGCAACCTTGTTCTTCACAATCTTCACCTTGGTCCGCGAACCCACCACAGAATCGCCATCCTTCACCGCACCAATACGCCGGATATCGATTCGAACGGAAGAGTAAAACTTCAAGCGCCTTACCGCCAGTCGTCGTCTCTGGATTGCCGAACATCACGCCAATCTTCTCGCGAATCTGGTTGATGAAGATAAGGCAGGTGCGAGACTTCGAGACAGTTCCAGTCAGCTTGCGCAGAGCCTGCGACATGAGACGAGCCTGCAGCCCCATGTGCGAATCGCCCATCTCGCCATCAAGCTCCGCCTTCGGAACCAACGCAGCAACCGAGTCGACGACCAGAACATCGATAGCATTCGACCGCACCAGTGCCTCGACAATCTCCAGAGCCTGCTCGCCGTAGTCCGGCTGGCTCACCAGCAGGTTGTCGATATCAACTCCCAGCTTCTGGGCGTATTGCGGATCGAGCGCGTGCTCAGCATCGACAAACGCCGCCAGACCGCCAGCCTTCTGGGCCTCGGCGATGATCTGCAGCGTAATCGTGGTTTTGCCGGATGACTCCGGTCCGAAAATCTCAATCACTCGACCCCGTGGAACCCCACCTACACCCAGCGCTGCATCAAACGAGATCGAACCGGTCGAGATAACCGAGATCGGAACAACATCTTTCGATCCCAGCCGCATGATGGAACCCTTGCCAAACTGCTTCTCCAACCCGGAAAGGGCCAGCTCAATTGCCTTCGAACGGTCATCTGCCACGCGTATTTCTCCTCTGTGGAAAGTCAAAGCGGATTCTAGCACCAATTTCGCCTAAAGCAAAGAAAAAGCGAAATCCTATCGTTTTAGCAAATCTACAGGCTCATTCACATCCTCGATCCGAAACAGTTTCGCCAACGAAGGATGCTGTTTCCCAACCGCCTTATACATCTCCCAGGCAACGCGGCGATAGCTGAAGTGACCAGCAACGCCTGATCTCAGCTCTGAGATATACAAAGCTTCTGCGAAGTCCATCTTGAACATCGCTCTGCAGCGCGTTCCAAGCGGCAGACAGTACTGCGCAGACTCCGCTGCCTCAGGAACACCGCTATCGCGTAGCTTGCGATAAGCAGCAAACGCCGCATTCATTGCAGTCTTGTACTCAGCTTCGAGACCAGCCTCGGCGAGCGATGGTTGTCCTGGACACTCAGGCTCTTCGTATCCATGCAAGTCAGTGAAGCCTTGCAACAGCTGGACGCAGCGGCGATGACGATGCATGTCGCGGAAGCCTCCAATATCCATCAGGATGTCGAAGCGGAATCCTCTACCTGCGCTGAAGCTGCGCAGCAGCTCGTCGTGACGTCCTCGATGCTTCGTGCCTAGTTCGATCAGCTCGTTGATGCGAGCTGCGCTGAGTGATGCAACGTTGCTTCGGAGCTGCCTGTAGGAGAAGTGGCAGTTTGGATAAAGCAGCGATGTGGCTAGTTCGACTTCGAGCGATTCGCTATCGTCGAGAAGGTCCACGACTGGAGCTGAGTCGATGGATTGTCCTACCATCAGCTCGGTTGCTGCTGCGGTTAGTTCGCTGCGGCTGCTCGACTGGTAGTCGTTGGCTGTTGCATACTTCACCAGCGTTGGTGCTGTCTTTACGGGACGCAACAGCATCTCGCTGACTCGTTCGCCGCAATCTGCGTGGACTGAAGCGACCTCCTGGCAGATGACTCGGGCTGCGTCGAGCTGGACGTTCCAGGCTGGCTCGGTTGCGGCTGCGCGGAGCTTCTCGCCGATCTGGCGGATCTCGGCGAACTCGCTGGTGAGAAGACGCGAGACCTGTGTCTCGAGCGTTCGCGCATTCACGATCTGTCCCAGCGAAGTGTTGGTTGCGAGTGGGAGAAGGTAGCGCGCGACGTCGAAGGCTCTTGCCTTCAGGGTGCGAACGTAGCTCTCTTCCTTCATCTCTTCAGGCCGTGGAATCGCGGTCTTCAGGGCTTCGAGCATCCCGGCGCTGAAGCGATCGTAGCTGGTGAACATCGCTTCGACTGCGGCGGTGAAGGTTGGTGTTTCTGCTCCGAGGTTTGGTGTGAACCAGCCGGAGCGGCGGAAGTTCTGGTAGCGGGTGGAGCGCTCCTGTCCGTCCCAGCGTTGTTCGTCTACCAGGGCGATTGCGGCTAGAAGACTCAATCGCTCGATCGCGAAGGGGATGTGAGCTAGATCGGCGATGGAGCGATGTCCGTACTGGAAGTAGAAGGTGTTGAGGAACTGTTCGGCTCGCTGGGCGCTGATTTCTGCGAGCGATTCCTTCATGGTGAGCGAGGAGCGGGAGTATTTGGCCATCGCGTAAGCGAGGACCTCTGGATCTGCTCCGTGGATTGCGTAGACGTCGGTTTCGAGTGGCTTGTTCTCGTTCTCTGGCATGAGGGTTCAGGATACTTTATGGGGCTGAGGAGATTTGGGTCCTATCTGGGTTCGTATAATGCGGGAGCGTTGTATTTTGGAGGTTCATGAGCATTCTCAGTGGTCGTGTTGCATTGGTTACAGGAGCTTCGCAGGGCATTGGCAGGGCCTGCGCTCTTGAGTTGGCTCGTCAGGGCGCTGTGGTTGCGCTGGCGGCGAGAAATCTGGAGAAGCTGACCGCAGTTGCGGCTGAGATCGCTGCTGCGGGTGGAACTGCCCACCCGTTTGAGCTCGATGTGGCGAGCGAGGAGTCGATCAAGGGCGGGGCGAAGGCGGTGATCGAGCGGTTCGGCAAGGTCGAGATCCTGGTGAACAATGCCGGTATTACACGGGACATCCTGGCGCTGCGGATGAAGCGAAAAGACTGGGACGACGTGCTTTCGACCAATCTGACCGGCGCTTTTTTGCTGACGCAGGCGGTGATGTCTTCGATGGTGAAGAACCGGTGGGGCCGGGTGATCAACATCACTTCTGTCGTCGGCGAGACCGGGCAGGCCGGTCAGGCTAATTATGCTGCTTCGAAGGCCGGGCTGATCGGGCTGACGAAGTCGCTGGCTCGGGAGCTGGCCGGGCGCTCGATTACTGTAAACGCGGTGGCTCCGGGGTATATCGAGACGGCTATGACTGCGATCCTGACGGACGACCAGAAGACTGCGATGACGCAGCATATTCCGCTGGGGCGGGTTGGGACGGACATGGATATTGCTCATGCCGTCGCGTTTCTGGCGTCGGAGGAGGCTGCGTACATCACCGGTCACACGCTGGATGTGAATGGTGGAATGCATATGGGCTAGTTCTCCTTTCCCGTTTTTCGGGGGTACCCCCCTGGGGGGTTGGTGGTTATAAGTCCAATGATTGCAATAGATAGCAAAATTGGCTCCGCTAAATTACTGCAACCGTTGGACTTACAGCTAAATTCCTGCCAGCAAACGACTTACTGGCGTGGTGTGTGTGAAGGGACAGAAAAAGCCCCGGCTGTTGCCGGGGCTTTCTCGATCTCTAGTTTAATTGTACCGGATTGACCATAACTAAAAACCACTTTGGGGAAAGTTTTATCTTGTTTATATAGAGTGTGTTAAGGGTTTTTGGGTGGGTTTGGGGGCTTGACACGCGATTTTGCTGAGCAAAAGCGTGAAAAATAGTTTGGGGGTGGCGGATTGGTGCGTAAACAGCGGGGACTGTGAGCCTAGCTAAAAAGCAAGGACGGACGCTAAGGGCGCAGAGGTGCGCGGAGGGCGCGGAGAAAAGCAAGATCGGCGGTAGAGGGTATCGGGAAAGGGTGATAGCCTGCGGGGATTATGGCTGAGATTTTGGTGCGGGAGGCGGTTGGGGTGGGTGAGGTGGAGGTTGCTCGGGGGTTGATGCGGGCTTATGGGGAGTATCTGGGGGCGAATCCGGCGGGGGCGGCGAGTATTTGCCTTCAGAACTATGATCGGGAGCTGGCGGGGCTGCCGGGGCAGTACCAGGCTCCGGATGGAGTGTTGTTGCTGGCGTGGGTGGATGGGGTGGCGGCGGGGTGTTGCGCCGTGCGGGTGCTGCGGAAGGATCGGGTTCCGAAGCGTGGATGTGAGATGAAGCGGCTGTGGGTGGGGGCTGAGTTTCGGGGGCTGGGGTTGGGGCGCAGGCTGGTAGAGGCGGCGATGGAGTGGGCGGTGAGAGTGGGATATGAGGCTATGTATCTGGATACGGTTCCGGCGGCGATGCCGGAGGCGAATGCGATGTACGCGGGGATGGGGTTTGAGCGGGTGGGGCGTTACAACGACAACTTGATTGAGGACGTGGTGTTTTTTCGGC
>CAVUSG010000004.1:0-93099 GCA_963744125.1 uncultured Acidobacteriaceae bacterium
CTCCTTCTGCTGCTCCCGCTCTTCCTCCGGGCCCAGCCAGCTATCGTGACCGGAAAATGGTTCGCCACCGCAGACTTCTACGGCACGCCCATCAACTTTCCAATGGAACTCACTCAGCAGGGAGACAAGTTCACCGGTAAGTTTGGCGGAGACAAGCTGGAAGGAACCCTCACCGGCAACTCCATCCACTTTCTAGCCAAGGATGAGCACGGCGGCACCGAGGAACTGACGGGCACCATCGAGGCCGGCGTGGTCTCCGGAAGCATCGTCTTTGTCGATTCCGACGACAACGAGCATCCCGCCACGCACCAGTTCACAGCCACTCTGGTTCCGCCGCGTCGCACCGGCCCGCCCCAACGCCACGAGTTTACGCCGACTACTTTCTACCGCCAGTTTTCGGCCACGAACAAACCTGTGCTCACCGTCTCCCCGGGTGACACCATCCACACGACAACCGTCGACGCCGGCGGTACCGACGAAAAGGGCGTGAGGCGCGTCCTGGGCGGCAATCCCGAAACCGGGCCGTTCTACATTGAGACTGCAGCGCCTGGGGATACGCTGGCGGTGCGTATCACACGCCTCCGCCTGAATCGCGATTGGGCCATCAGCGACGACGGCATCGTGGGCCGCGGGCTGGACAGTGATCTTGCCGTTAAGATGAAGGACGGCTTCAAGGACGTGCGCTGGCATCTGGATCTGGAGCACGGCATAGCTACGCCCGAGAAGCCCGGCGAGCACCTGACGCGTTACTCAGTGCCCCTGCGGCCCATGTTGGGATGTGTTGCGGTTGCGCCAGGATCCGCGCAAGCGCCGCCGGGAACGGGTGATTCCGGTCGCTTCGGCGGCAACATGGATTTCAATGAGATCGTGGAAGGCGCAACCGTCTATCTGCGGGTGAATGTTCCCGGCGCGCTGCTCTACGTCGGCGACGCTCACGCAACGCAGGGCGATGGCGAGCTTAATGGCAACGCCTTGGAAACTTCCATGGATGTGGAGTTCAGCGTGGATGTAATTTCGGGCAAATCCATTGGAGGTCCGCGCGTCGAGTCGGCTACCCACGTCATGGCCATGGGACTGGACGGCTCGCTCGACGACGCCTTCCGTAGCGCCACCGCAAATATGGCCCAGTGGCTCACTGACGACTACAAACTGACGCCTTCCGAGGTTGCGGAAGTCCTTGGCACCGCCGCCGAATACAAGGTAAGCGAAGTCGCCGATCGCAACGCTGGAATTGTCGTCAAGATCAACAAGGATCGCCTGAAGGCCTTGACCGCTGCGCATTGAATTCCGAAATCATGCCAAGCAATCCTGCCCTCAGCCGCCTTTCCAGCAGCCAGAGCCGGCTGAAAGCCGGCTGCGGCCAAGATTGGCCGCCCCACAAGGAATCGCCTGGGCCCGCTATCCGTTCACTTCCACACCGACCCCATGATTTCCTGCCGGCCGGACAAATCGCCGTCGGGCACCACCACCGCAATCCACGGCGTCCGCGGTTCCGCGACCCGTCCGCGCCATTCCAGCGTGGCCGTTCCATCGCTTTGCAGCAGCACTTCCTTTTCAGCGCCGCTGAAGATCAGGTTCGCGGCACGAAGATGTAACCGGTGAACTCCGCCGCCCGCGCGCGAGGGCCTTTACCGTCACATCGCCAGCCGCCGTGGTTTCGCTCGAAACTTCAAAATCCCAGGACTGTCCCGGCCGCAGATCCAGGTTGTACGTCGCGCCGGGTAAGAAACGTACGCGCCACCTCTTGACCCTTGCTGCGCACCGTATATCTTCCTTCTGGCGGCAGCTCGGAATTTCCCGTTGTAGCGTCGGGCTGCACTTCGATCTTGCCGCCCCAATTCCTCTCCTGAAACTCCACGGGACCGTCCGCCTCTCCTTCCACTAGCGCCGGTCCAGCAAGGTCGCGCATTACTGCGATCCAGCGGCCCACCGGATGTACCCAGACCTCTTTATAAGTCCACGTATTTTGCACCGGCCAGTAGGGCACGTCGCTATCGCCGCGGCTCTGAATTCCTACCGGCAGCGATCCCACCATGTCACCTGAAGAAGGAGTGTATTGCGGAGTAAAATCGTATCCTTCGCCGTACATCATACTTTCTGAGAACGGATTTCTGCCAATTATCCATTCCAGTTGCTTCTGCGAAAGCTGCTCTGATTCGAGATCGCCGCGCAAGTGCGACGCGAGCCCCAACGCTTCCGTCTGTGGCAGAATGGTCCCGAATTCCCCGCGATAATCCATCCACACCGCGAGCCGACGCAGATAGTATCCCTTCCCCAGCGGGACGCCATTTAGTACCTGCTGACGGAACGACTCGCGGCGCGATTCCGGCGCATCCTTATACTCGTCGTCTTTATAAATCGAAGCTGGCATTACGCCATACGGCTCCGTGTTCCTGGCCATGCTCTTCAAATACTCCGAATGGAGGACGACCGCGGAATACCATTTCATCCAATCCGGGTGATTCGGCAAAGCTTCGCAGAGCTGCGTCAAAGCGAGGATCGGCGCGTTTTCGCGGCCACGATGGACGTAGTGCAAAATGCGATCCTTGGCCGGACTCGTGTAAAAGAACCCGAGCATCGGCGTGTCCCAATCTTGCCTTCTTCGCTCCTGCGATTCGACGATAACGTGCGACATTTCCACGGCTTTATCGGCGTAACTCTGATCGCCGGTGTCGCGCCATAGTTCTACCGATGCGAGAACGCCTTCGGATGCAATCTCGTGCACTACGCCGTTTGAATCGAACGCGCCAGAGAAGCGTTCCTTCGACGGCGGACTCGCCTTTACCATCCCCTGCACTGCGAATTTCCAATCCGCCTGGGCCATGCGGAGTGAGTACGCTGCAAGCCTGGGATCGCTCTCCTTCAATACGCGGGCGGCAATCGCTTCCGCCGCGGACGCCTGGAAATTCGTGAAGGGATCGTTCCGCGCTGTCGAGGTCACGTCGTCGTTAGTGCCAATGATACCGTCGGTCCGGCGGCTGCTGATGGAACCAGCATTGCGATAACCATCGCCGAAACTGGTTTTGAGTACCCATTCGAGCCCCCAGCGCGCCTCGTCGATCACGCGGTTGTACAACTCGGGATCGTCGCCTTGCGCGTGCAGCCGCTCCGCAAGACTGAACATCGCATAGTCGATGTCACCAGTATTGCCCATGCCCTGCGTCAGGTCGCCCGCATCGTGCCAGCCTCCGTTGATGATGATTCGCTTGTCGCCGTGAATCGATTGCCAATCGCGGTGACAGACGCCGTGAACGCCTGGGACCGCGAAGCCGCAGCGTTCCGCGTAGAAGAAGTTGAGGGCTTTGAAAATGGAATCGCGCCAAACATTGGAGCCGATGCGAAACGGACGCGTCGCTTCGCCGCCCGCTTCGATCCGATACGAACCAGTGCGCTGAACTTCGGAGAAATCCATCACCTGGAACTCTCCGAGACGGTTCTTCACGGTCTGGATCGGCTTCGATAGAATCGACTGCCCCGTTGTCTGATCGATCAACTGAAATTCGCTGGCGCCGAGTCCACTGGCGATGGCCGTCTTCAGTGCGCCCGATTGATAACCAGCGTGGCTGTAGGAGATGCGTCCCGGCCAGACGCCCCAGCCTTCGATGTAATCCGGATCGACGCGCTGCAATTCCAGACGATCGAAATAATACGTGGCCGTATCGGAAACTTCGGGCTCGTTGCCGGCCATGTAATAGCTGATATCGAGCGAAGTGATTTTGTCCCGCGCCACATTGCCGATCTCCCATACGACGTGGTTCCATTCGTGATTGCGCAGAACCACGTTTGTCTCGCCCTCCTGCCCGAAGGCCGCAGGCAGTTTCACGATACCGTCGTTGTGCAGCGTGAGTCCGAGAGCGGTTACGTAGGCTCCGGCGCTGTCGGGATAGATCCAGATCGAGATGCGATTGAAATCGCTCCAGTTCTCGCCATCGACGTGGCGGATGACTCCGGTCTCGCCCCAGCCGCGGCCGTTCACCGGTCCCGGAACATTCAACTTCGTCGGCGTGCGCATCCGAAGCGAATTGCGGCCGTCGCGCGATCGCTCCTTCGTTAGCGACATTTCAGCGGCCACCGCTTGGGACTGGGTTATTTGAGCGGTGACGCGCGAGTCTACAACGGGCGGCGGATTGTTTGTGAATGTCGACCAGGTCGAGAGTGCTCATATCGTCCAACAGACGGCTGTCGAGCACCTTCTTATTGAGCCAGCGGTACGAAGCGGAATCCTGAAAGGTCGCCGTTAACGGAGCAGTGCCCGGCGTCTGGGCGGCAAGAACGGCCGCCGCTGCGAGCAACGGAAAAATGTTTCGTGAGTAGAAGGGCATGTTTATAGTTGCATTCGCAGGTGCAGCTTCGTGAGCAACCATGCGAGAGCCAGGATGACCGCGGTGAAGAAGAACGCCCGGAAGACTCCTACGGCGCCTTCCGATCCTTCGGCCGAGAGGAATTGGAGCGGCGGAATTACGGAAAGAATCCAGGGCAGGAGATAAGTCAGCAGCGTGTTCGACCCGGCGGGCTTAACAAACCCAGCCCATGCAGAGATGCGTCTGATGTCGACGATATAGTAGAGGGCGAGCAGGATCACAACGCTGGACGATTCCGAAAAGAGGCACCAGGTGGGCGTCGCGTGGTTCTTCGAAATGCCGAGCGGCAGGGCGGCTAACCAGCCGCGAAGAGCATGGCAGCGAAGGCCGCGGACCAATAGAATTTGCTCTTCAGTGTCGGCGCAACGGACGAATCGAACAGCATGTACGAGAACACAACGCCGGCCATGATGATGGATACCAGCGCTCCGTCCGCTAGCGGCCAAACGTAGATTGGAACATGCCGAAGGAAGGGTAAGAATCCCAGTTTCGAGGCCGTGTTCATGAGGTTCAATGCGACGAAGGCACCGGCGAACCACCAGAAGCTTTTCGGAAGAACGAGATAGATAATTCCCGCGCAGAGATAGGCGAAGCCGATCAGGCCTAGGATCTCGGGATATCCCCAATGAAGGCTCGCGACTTGACCCGACTCGGTCTTTCTCCGAAAGATCGCAATCAGCACGATCAGGAGAGCGAAGCCGCCCCACTTCATGATTTTGTAAATCAGCTTGTCGGATTTAGGATAGACACTCCAAGTCATAAGAATGCCGGCGAACGCCAGCCAGTCCCAAGTGTGAACGCCCATACCGGTAAGCTGCGGATCGAGGGCGCTCAGGTTGGCGAGAATGTAGCCGATCACGACGAGGCTGAATGAGCGGACCACGATGTGTTGAAGGACTTGAAGTTTGGAATCTCCCTTGGCGACGCGGCGGTTGAGGGCCAACGGGATCGAGATTCCGACAATGAAGAGGAACGCGGAGAAGACCATGTTGACATAAGTCATGCCGCTGATTCCTTCCTTCATATGATGGGTCCACCAGGGCAGGCCTTTGACTCCATCGGCATCGTTAACGAACACCATGACGAGAATGGTGAGTCCTCGGAAGATGTCGATTGACAGGATGCGTGCGGGCGAGGCGGTTGGGATGACAGGTGCGATGGCGGGTGTGGAGGCGCTCATTCCCCTGGACGTTAACACCTAGCCGGGCGTGTGGACAAGCGCGGCGAGCCAGTTTGGCTTTGGGGCGCTTAGCGAACTTCGCGAGCCAGGCCTTGCCGCAGGGCGGATTCGAAGATGCCCTGCAGAGCTTTGTCGATCTCGGCGGAGGCCTGCGCCTGCATCTGGTTGACCTCGCTTTGTTCGCGGTTCACGACGGATTGCCTCTGGTTCACTTTATCCTGTTCGGCGTTCACGACGTGCTGTTTGCCATTCACCTCCGATTGGAGTTGATTGACACGAGTCTGTTCCTCCTCGCCGCGGTTCACCAGACTTTGCTTGCGGTTGACTTCAGCCTGCGCGCGATTCACGTCCGCCTGGTGGTTGTTGACGCCGCCTTGCAGGCGATTCACTTCCGCCTGGTGGCGATTTACCTCGGATTGCCGGCTATTGACCTCTCGTTGGGGGGCCATGGCGTCTTCGAATTGGGCCAGGATCCGGCCGTCAGTCACGATGTAGTCGCGGCCATCCTGCCGGAACCAGGCATAGTGAGATCCGTATTTGGAGCGCCACGCTTCAAAGCGCGGCTTGTCATGGCTGTCCCATGAGCCGCTCGAAGAGTCGCCCGAAACGATCAGATAGCGAGTGACTTGGGCGGTGCTCGGGGCGGCCGGCGCCGCCAGGAATACCATTGCCGCCGACAGGAGCATGGTTCCAAGGCCGTAACGCGTCATGCGATGAATAGGATCAGCTTTTTGGTAATGAGCCATGGCGGCAACCTCCCGGGTGCGCCTGCAACACTTGGACGAATGGGAGGCAGACCGGTTAGCTGCTTATCAGTATGCCGCCGGAACCACTTCTTTGGGATAATATTCGCAAGACGACTACGAAGCTCTATGACGCACTGGTAGTAGGCTCCGGCGCCAGCGGCGGCTGGGTCGCGAAAATCCTTACCGAGCAAGGCATGGAAGTGCTGGTGCTCGAGGCCGGGCCGCCGCGCAGCCCCACGCGCGATTTCACCGAGCACGTCTGGCCGTACCGCATGCGTTACCGCGGCTTCGGGGATCAGAAGGCCCTGCTGCGGGATCAGCCGGTGCAGCGGCTTTGCTACGCTTGCGACGAATACAGTCACCAGTTCTTCGTCAACGACCGCGAGCTTCCCTACACCTTTCCCGCAAGACAAGCCGTTCATGTGGATTCGGGGCCGCCAGGTGGGCGGCAAGACGTTCTGCTGGGCGCGCGTCAGCTATCGGTACAGCGACTTCGAATTCCAGGCGGCTGCGCGCGACGGCTACGGCGAAAACTGGCCCATCACCTACAAAGACCTCGAGCCTTACTACGACAAGGTCGAGAGATACATCGGGGTAAGCGGATCGGCGGAAGGGCTGCCGCAGTTTCCGGACGGCAGCTTCCTTCCGCCCATGCGCCTTTCCTGCGGCGAGATCCATGCCGGCAAAATCGTGGAGAAGCCACTTCGGCTGGCGGATTATTCCGGACCGCACCGCGAATTTGACGGTGCCGCACAATGGCCGGCCCGCCTGCCACTACTGCGACCAATGCCAGCGCGGCTGCTACACGGCCTCGTACTTCAACAGTCCCTTCGACCACTCTTCCTGACGCAGCCCGTACCGGCCGGCTCACTCTGGTGAGCGACGCCATCGTGAGTCACCTGGTGATGAACGAGCAGCGGCAAGGCGACCGGCGTGGTCTTCCTCGACCGCCAGACGCGCGCCGAGCGGGAGGCGCGCGGCACGGGTCGTCGTGCTGGCGGCGGGGGCGCTGGAATCCACCCGCATCCTGCTCAACTCGCGTTCACCACGCTTCCCGGAGGGGGTGGGGGCCTCCTCGGGGGCGCTGGGCCATTACCTGATGGACCACTTCACGCTGGAAGACGGCGGCGGCGTTCTTCCCGCGCTCAAATCGTCGCGGCGCGAGCCGGTTGGCCGGCCAGCGGGCTACATCATCCCGAAATACGTCAACGCCGATCCGCGCTTCGCAACAAGAGATTTTCTGCGCGGTTACTATCTGGCCGGCGACAGCCAGCAGGAACTCTACGGGCACGCATTCGGCATGCGAGGCTTTGGCAACGAGTTCCGCCGCAAAGTAAGCCAGGAGATTCCTTATCACTTCGGCATCTACGCGCAGGGCGAGTGTCTGCCGCGGCATGACAACTTCGTGAAGCTCGATCCGGCTAGAAAGGATGCGTGGGGCATTCCCGTGCTGCACATCAACGCCAGCTACGGCGAGAACGAGCATCGCCATGGCGCGGGCCATGCATACGCGGCTGAACGAGATACTGGATGCCATCAAAGTAGACGAGCTACAGGCCCCCTCGCGCGAAGTTGAGCGTGTTCGGAAAGAACATTCACGAGTGCGGCACGGCGCGCATGGGCAACGACCCCAAGAAGAGCGTGGTCAACCGTTTCAACCAGGTGCACGATGCCCGGAACGTATTCGTGACGGACGGCGCCTGCTTCGTCACGCAGGGTTGTTATGAGCCGACCCTGACCATCATGGCGATCTCCGCGCGCGCGGCGGACTACATCGCCGCCGAATCGAAGAAAGGGAACCTGTGACGGAGCCGGACGAATTCACCAGGCGTCTGTGGCTGCTGCGTTTGGGGGGCGGCGCGGTATTGACCGGATTGGGCGGTTTGGATCTGGAGGCGCCCTCAGCCGCCGTTACCGCCGGGACTTTATCAGCCGTCCATCGATCATCTGGCGCACGTGCTGAAGCCTGTCGGAAAGCGCGCAGGCGCCGTCCGCGCCGCTCTTTTTCACCGCCGCGGAATACCAGAAATCTTCAGGTCTGGCCGGCGCGATGCTTGGGGAAGATCCGGCCACACCGCCTGTGCCTGAGATCACGGCGTGGATCGACTTGCTGGTGAACGACTCGGCGGCGGTCCGGAAAGCCGCGCAATCCCTCTCTCCGGCCCACCGCGCGCTGGCGAGCGCCTTCTATGGCGAGGAGGCAGTTGCACGAGTTGGAGACTTTCGACGCACAGCAGGTCTGCCGCGCCGGCCTTGCGCGATTGGACGCGGAGTCAACGCCCACGCTCGCAGCGCTGGAATCCGGCGGCGATCCATTTATCGGGTGGCTGAAGCGCCGCGTGATCGAAGGCTTCTATACGTCCCAGGCGGGTCTGAACGAGCTTGGATATAAAGGCAACGCATTTTACAGCGTGTCACCAGGCTGCGATCCGGCTCCGCGGCCGTAATCTCGGGTTACGGCGTCAGAACAGGCGGAACTTTCCGACCAGTCCCACGCCCAGTTGGGTACCCCAGGTGCTGGTGATGCCGTTGCCGTCAAACGTCAGATTCCACACAGCGCCGCCCGTGAAATTGAGCTGCAGGCCGTCTTTGTTGAGATCCACGTTGATGTTCACGGGAAACAATCCCAGTTGCGCGGTCGGCTGAACGGGTCCGCTCAGGTTGCCCTGTCCCTGCGCTTGGGCGTAAGGATTGGCCAGGTGGAACATGCCGAGATGAAGGATCGGATCGACCCAGGTGGCATTCGCAAAACAGGCCAGTGTGAAGTTATTGCCCTGGTTATCTACAAAACCGAGCGGGCTCTGCAGCAAACAACCGGTGGTGAGCTCGACGTGGTTGTCGTCATCGCTTTTGTTGAAGACGGTTTGCACGCCAATGGCGAAGGTGTCGACGAAAGGGCCGCGGAACAGGCCCGTAAACTGGCGCTGGGTTTGAGCCACCTGCTGCCAGTTCGCGCCCATGATGGATGCGCCAGCCGGCATCGGGGGAACGGCCAGCGGCTCCAACAGTCCGGGAATCGTCTCTAAGTGCGGGACGCCCAGCGTGAGCGGGGGTAAGCTTAGATTAAGGGAAGGCGGCGGCGGAGCCGGCGTCCGGAAGGGCCAGCTCCCAGGGCTCTTCAGCCGTGTTCCGTACACGTTAACCGTGACCGCGACCAGCGGGAAGAGGGCGCCGCGGGTCTGCGGACCGACTTCGCCATCCACGCCAAATCGCTTGTTCCGGGCTTGCTGTTCCCGCTGAAAAGCGATCACCGCGTCGCGGGTGTGGTCGCCGAAATCGCCGTCCGGATCGAGATTCGCTCCGTGGCGGTTCAACGCATTTTGGATCACGCGTACATCCTCGCCTTTCGACCCTTTTCTCAGAATTCGCACTGCCATGGGACCTCCTGTGCCGCCGGCGTGCCTAAGGGCGGCCGCCGGATCGAGCATTCCTTGTGTTAGTGAGTTTCGGGCGGGAAGCGTTTCGCGGCTACGGGCGGAAGCGAATGGGGAAAGCCGGCTGCGGTCAGAATTGCCCGCCCTTCAGCGGAGCCGGTGCCAACGTTAGAATTGTTTCAATGTACGTTGACACTTGTATCGTTCGCCTGGTGCGGATGCTCGCCGTGGCGACTGCCGTGGCGGCCGGCGTGCTTTCGCAGGAGCCGGATGCGCCCGCTTGGCCCGATACTTACGTGGCGAGGCTGCAGGCACTGGCACTCGTTGAAACGCTGAATGCGGAGGTGCTGGCGAGCCGCAGCGCGACACTGACGCTGGAGGACTGGTGCCGCGACCATCAGCTCGCGAAGGAACCGAAAATGGTTGCGGAGTTGGTAAGGGGCGTGACCAAGGGTTCGACTGGCGAACAGAGAGAGCGCCTTCAGGTGACTTCCGAAGGTGAAGTGAAATATCGCAGGGTACTGCTTCGATGCGGCAGCCGGGTTCTTTCCGTAGCCGATAACTGGTACGTGCCGGAACGCTTGACGCCCGATATGAATCGGCTGCTGGACACCACGGATACGCCGTTCGGAAAGGTTGTGCGGTCACTGGAACCCTACCGGCAGACGTTTGTGGCCAAGCTTTTGTGGTCACCGCTGCCGGATCGCTGGGAGCGCGGGGCCATCGCGGCCTCCAGCGCGGCCGGCAATATTCTTGCAATTCCAGACGCGCTGTTTGAGCACCGGGCAGTGCTGTACACGCGTGAGCACAAACCGTTCTCGGAGGTAGACGAAGTATACCAGCGGCAACTGCTCGCATTTCCCGCGCCCCAGGCCGCGCCGGTGCGATGAAGCGCACTGTGGACGATCATAGGTGTAGGCAACGTGCCGAGCAGCTTCAAATGGTACACGTCGTGGCTTAGATTACTTCCTGGTCATGCGGAGTTCGATGATCATGCGCTCGTTTCCTTTGTCATCGATCAGGAAATGGCGATGGAGGAGCAGGCGGCCGTCGTCCTCCAGGTGCGCCCGCGCCACCGTCTTGCGTCCGGGGTGCTCGGTATCGAGGGGCGTGGCCCACAGGACGATGTTCCGGCCATCGAACGTGCCGTCGCTTTGACGGATTGACATCGTCGTCTGCCGCGAGTCGTACCACACCGTTGTGAAGCGGTTTGTATTGGGATCGAAGCCGGAGATTCCAGTACCGGTGCTCTTTGTTCCATCCGCATCGAAGAACGTAAAATCGGACTGCAAAAACTTGCCATCCTGGATCATGTACTGCTTGCAGGTGGCTTTCGTCGCGATGGGCTTCCCGTTCAACGGGAAGAACGTCTTGACAACGTCCCAGTCGCCGGCGAATTGCGCCAGCAACTTCTGACCCGCGCCCGGGGAGTTAGGGGGCTCATATTGACGGTGGGTTTGCTGTGCGACGGCCGCCAAGCCGGCGAGCAACATCGCTATCATGTACTTCGTCATAACATGTCGATTAGTAGTGGGTCAGGTTGGTTCTTGGAGGGCGGGCAATTCTGCCCCGGGGTCCCCATATCGTATACCGTTCTCCCGGCCTAGATTGTCGCAGGTAAGCTTGCGAATACGCAATGCGTCCCAACTCAGGGCGTCACGCGGGTCGCAGAGGGCGATCCGTTACACGATGAAAGCGTCCGCATGGGGCTATCATTTCCCTCAGCGGCGGACTGGCTTCGACTTTTTGCCGTTGATGCAGCGGCTCATTGGAAGAACGATGCGGCCTCGGTGCTGCCCGTTACCTGCTGTGGCGGTGGCCCTGCTACTCGCGCCGTTCGCCGGCGGGCGGCTTGGCGGTCCCGTTGGCGATCTCCCGCATCACATCTGCCACGACCTCCTCGGCGTGCCCGGCCTGGATGGCTTCCTGCATGCGCCGCAAAGCGACACCCACGATATCGCGATGGTGCAGCTTCGATCCGGGGCCCTTCGCGGACAGTTCCAGCCAAAGCTGGTGCAGCAGATCGAGATCCTGCGGCCAGAGCCTGGGCGGGTGCGGCCCCAGGTTGTAAAAGATGGATTCGTCCTCGCCGGGAATCACGATCTCCATGGATAGAGAAGGCCGCGGCTCGGGAAGATTTTCCCATTCGCGGCCGACGACGGCGCCTTGCTCGGCGGGGCTCATCTTAGGCGACAAGCCCATGACGATGCGCGACGATTGCAGGCGCTGCGCGGTAGCCACGATGGCGGCGTAGGGGCTGCTTCCCGGCACCACCATCAATTCCACATGCTTGCCGGCCTTCTCCGCCAGGTTTACAACTTTGGTGAAAACCTCGGTTTCGTCCACCGAGAAAATCTGGCTGGCATCCAGGGGGTGCTCGCCCGACGCTGCCTGCGTGACCTGCCGCACCGAGAGCACCACGATGTCGATGCGGCGGGTGTCGGTCTTCTCCAACATGCGCTGCAGATGTTCCAGGCGATTGGGATTGCGCACCGCCACAATCACGTTTCCAGGCCGCACATGGGAGGATTCCGCCGACACTTCGTCGCTGGTGTTCAGATTGAATTTTTCCAGTTCATGGGAATGCGCGGCGGTGTGCAGGCGATTGTACTTCTCGGAGAACTCGAACATGATGAAAAACGCGATGGTAAAACTCACGCCGGAGATAGTGGCAATCTCCTTAGTAACCACGTTGATCAGGGCCAGGGCGAAAAGCGCGATGGTGATCAGCATGAGGCCGACGGGAATCTCGGTGCCGGCGATGTGGAAATTGAGCGGTACCTTCCAGCCGCGGCCTTGCGGCTGCTTATAGCGCAGCACCAGCACCGACAGGGCCTTCATGGCGAAGCTCCACACCACGCCAAAGGCGTAGGCCTCACCCAGCATGTAGACATCGCCGCGGCTGATGACGATGGTGATCAATTGCAGGATCACGATCAGGTTAATCAGCCGCGAACTGGTTCCATACTTATGGTGGGGATGGCGGAACCAATCGGGAAGAACGCCATCCTCAGCCACGCGGTTGAGCACGCCGTTCGAACCGATGATGGCGGTGTTTACGGCTCCCGAGAGGATCAGAGTGCCGACCAGCACGACGAAGCCATGGAACAGGAGCCGCACCGACAGGGGGCCTACCAGGTACATGGACAGGCCGCCGATCAGGTTGTCGAGGAACTTCTGCCGCGCGGCGTCGGGAATGATCATGACCGCGAAGAAGGAGACCAGCGACGTGAAGAGCATGCTATAGATGAAGATCACGAAACCGGCACGCTCCAGGTTCTTCAACTTGGGATGCGCGATTTCGCGATTCACCTGGGCAAGGCTCTCTTCGCCACTCATAGCCAGCAGCGAGTGGCCCAGGCCCACCAGAATGGCGATGACGGTAATCGAAGGCGCGGCCGTGCCACGCAGCCACCCCAGCCCTTCCTTACTGAAATGCAGGTTGGCCAGTATGGGCAGCGGCACCGGCTGATAACCATTCTTGAAGATGGTGATCAGGCACCAGACGATCAGCATCACCACCATCACGCTGGTAATCTGCATGATGCGCAGGGCTTTTTCGCTGGATTCGTGGATGCCAATGATATTCTTGCGCCAGAAATAAAGAGTGACCACCGCGGCAAAGGCCGCCGCGAAATAGGGCGGATACACGTGCATGCCCGGGATTTTCAAATACTCGCCGGTTTCGTTGATGAGGCCGCCAAGGTACAGGCCCGCGCTGACGCCGCTGATGGGTCCGGTGAGCACGTAGTCGAACATCAGGGCGGAAACGGAGAACTTGGCCAAGGTGCCGCCCATGGCCTCGTGTACCACCTTATACACGCCGCCGCGGACGAACATGCTACAGCTCTCGATGTAGATGGCGCGCACCGCGTAAGAAAAGAGCATGATCGCCAGGATGAACCAGGGCGCAGCCTTGCCGATAGCCTGCTCGGCGATACCACCCACGTAGTAGGCCGAGGAGGCGAGGTCGCTCAGCACGATGGCTGCCGCTCTCCAGAAGGAGATAAACGACAGCATTACAGTGGTGGCGACGACGACGTTAACGGCCCGCGGCCGTTGGGGCTGGGTCATGCGAGATGCTCAGGCGTGCAGTTCAGCACACATCTTAACACGCGTCCGCAGCGGGCCTGCGAAGCCCCGCCGGCTGAGCCTGCTCCACATACACTGTTACTATAGTCAGATGCGAACAATAGCGCTTGCGATATGTGTGGCCGGCCTCAGCGGGGCGGTGTGGGCCGCCGAAGAGCGGAAGACGACGGATCGCCTGGACGACGCCGCGGCGTTATTCAACGAAATCATGAGCACGCCGGACCGGTCCATCCCGCAGGACTTGCTCAACAAGAGTCATTGCATCATCCTGGTGCCGGGTCTAAAGAAAGGCGGCTTTGTAGTCGCCGCCAAATACGGCAGAGGTTTCGCGACCTGCCGCGGCGCGTCCGGCCAAGGCTGGGGGCCTCCCGGAGCCGTGCGCATTGAAGGCGGCAGCGTGGGTTTGCAGATTGGCGTCTCTTCCACCGACCTGGTCCTGCTGGTAATGAACGAGCGCGGCATGAAGCGGCTGCTCACCACTAAGTTCACCCTGGGCGGCGACGCCTCAGTGGCCGCGGGTCCAGTGGGGCGGGATGCCACGGCCCAGACCGACGCTTTAATGACGGCCGAGATCCTTTCGTGGTCGCGTTCCCACGGCGTATTTGCGGGCGTCTCGCTGGATGGTTCGACATTGCGCAACGATATCGACGTGAATGCCGAGCTATACGGCCAGCGTTGGGAGAACAAGCAGATCCTGGCGAGCGGCCTGCCTGTCCCAGCGTCCGCGGCCAAGTTGATCGCCGCACTGAACAAGTACTCGCCGCGCGAGACGCATTAAGCGCGCGGCGCCAGCGGGATGCGCAGTATCGTGCGCAGTTTTTCCGGCGCGACACGGCGCGGGTCACACAGGTAGATTTCGTGGTGCAGGCCTTCGAAGCGGAGACCTTGCGCGGAGGCGAAGGCTTCCATCCGGGCAACGGTTTCCGGCTCCGTATCGTAAGATCCGGTGTGGAGCATCTGCACACACACGTTTTCATTTAGGCTGGTCAGTTCCACAACCCGGAAGAGGGGGTCTTTGCCTTTCCCGGCGAGCTGCTTCCGGGCGGCTTCGAGTTCGGGGCCGCCGATAAAATCGGGCGTCCGGATCAAAAGCCGCCACGACCATTTATCCTTTGGTTCGGTCATAAAAGAAGGGGCTGAGTCCACCCACCAGAGGCCCTCAAGCTTCGAAACGCGGTAATCTCGTCCGGCAAACTTGCTGGCCATTTTTGTAGTGAAAGCTACGCTGTAAAGGGCGCCGATGGAGCGCTGGAAAGTCTCTCCGCCGGGCATTCCCCGACCTGCGATTCCGAGATATGAGGCTTTGGCAATTCGCAGGAGGACGGGCTCGCGGGGCGCCGCATAGTCCGCCTTATTGGCTTGGTAAAGGTCGAGCTTCGCGATGGGAGCTCGCGCCGCACTACTCTTCATAATCACAGCATACCCGGAAAAAAGCGCG
Organism: uncultured Acidobacteriaceae bacterium; assembly: GCA_963744125.1. Classification (GTDB taxonomy): domain Bacteria; phylum Acidobacteriota; class Terriglobia; order Terriglobales; family Acidobacteriaceae; genus Edaphobacter. Next base: position 15,192 of record CAVUSG010000004.1, read on the forward strand.
GTGGACCCGTAGCCGCGCACGCTGCGATGGGCCGCGCTATATTCGTTTTGTGAGGTATTTTCTCCGCCGCGGCCAGCCCCAGGTATCGCGCATCCTGCTCGTCGAGAGCGGATCGCGCCACCTGATCGAGCGGGCGCTGCCCAGCCTGCGCCGAACCTACGGAGAAAACATCCCGATCGACCTGGTGACCTGCTACAGCGGCTCTCCCGAGGGCATCGAGACCGCGCACACCGTGGCCGAACATCGCGGGCCCGATGGGCGCCGCAGGCTGTATCGCGCGCTGGCGGCCCGGCGCTACCCGATCATGGGCATCGTATGCTCCGCCGAACCCATCATGACTAAGTGGAAATGGGCGCTGGCGGCGCGCCTGCCGGCGAAGGTTTTCATCATCAACGAAAACGCCGACTACTTCTGGCTGGACCGCGGGCATTGGCGCGCGATCTTGCACTTCGCGTTGTTTCGCGCCGGGCTCACGGGCGCGGGGGCCGCGCGTACGGTGGGACGCCTGCTCGTATTTCCGTTCGCTTTGCTGTATTTGCTACTCTATGCATCGATCGTGCATACTCGGCGCGCGTGGCGCAAAGGTTACTCATGAAAGCCATACAAGTTAGAGAAATCGGCGGACCCGAAAAGCTGGAGTTAGTCGATCTGGCGGAGCCGGCCGCCGGACCGGGGCAGGCTCTGGTGAAGATCGCCGCGTCCGGCGTGAACTTCATCGACGTGTATTTCCGCACCGGGTTGTACAAAGCCGAGTTACCCGCGACGCTGGGATCGGAGGGCGCGGGCACGGTGGAATCGGTGGGCGCGGGAGTCACAGAACTGGTGCCGGGCGACCGGGTGGCCTATGCCATGGCACGCGGATCCTACGCCGAAAACGCGGTGGTCCCCGCCGCGCAACTGGTGAAGATCCCCGACGGGGTTGGTTTGCGGACGGCGGCCGCGGCGATGCTGCAAGGCATGACGGCGCACTATCTGACGCACTCCACTTTCGTGCTGAAGCCGGGCGACACCTGCCTGGTACACGCGGCCGCGGGCGGAGTGGGCTTGCTGCTGGTTCAGATGGCGCGGCGGATCGGCGCGCGGGTCTTCGGTACGGTCTCCACCGAAGCCAAGGCGGAGCTCGCGAAGCAAGCCGGCGCCGATGAAATCATCCTCTATACGCACCAGGATTTCGAGACTGAAGTGCGGCGTCTCACCAATGGACGGGGCGTCGATGTGGTGTACGATTCGGTGGGTGCGACGACATTCGCCAAGAGTCTGAGCTCGTTGCGTACGCGCGGCATGTTGGCTTTGTTCGGGCAGTCCAGCGGTCCGGTGCCGCCTTTCGACCCAAATATCCTGAACGCCAAGGGTTCCCTTTTCCTGACGCGGCCGAGCCTGGCGCACCATTGTCTAACGCGCGAAGAGCTGCTGTGGCGCGCGGGCGACGTCCTGGGTTGGGTAGCCTCAGGCGAATTGAAGATTCGCGTGGACCGCACTTATCCATTGGCCGAGGCCGCGCAAGCCCACCGCGACCTGGAAGGCCGGCACACGGCTGGCAAGCTCCTGCTGATTCCCTAAGCGGCTCACTTCGATGAGCACACAGACCCGGTTGACGCTCTCTTCGGTCTTCGTGATGACGGCCATTGTGGCCATCATCTCGGTGCTCGACCTGGTCTATCAGATGGATGCGCAATATCAGGCGACGCTGGAGCATGCCGACCTGCTGAAGCGGATGGCCTCGGACGCGGTCGTCGATACCCTGAATAACGACCGCCAGCATGCCTGGCGCGAGGCCCTCCGGGCGTCGAACCTGCAGCGCAGTCTCATCGACATCATGAGCGCCTCGCACGCCTTGTTGGAGATTGCGGTTTGCGACAAGAACGACGAAATCCTGATGGACAGCGATCCCAAGGCGCAGGGGCAGCGTTATCCGGGCTACGCCGACTTCCGGCCGATCGTGGATGCCAACTGGCTGCACAAAATGCGGATACTGAATCAGCAGACTTCCTACCAGCTCGAGCAGCCGTTGGGAACGCCGGGCAAGCCGGACATGCTGTACGTGCGCGTGGTCATCTATCCGCCACTCATTAAGGCGCTGGATATTATACCCACCTTGAAGAAGAGTGCCAGCGTGGCGCTGGCGTCGGTGGCCGGTGCGCTTTGCATCACGCTGCTGTTTTCGATCATTGCCTTTCGTCCGCTGGGCCGGCTGGGCCACATGCTCGACCTGGTGGCCACGGGCGAATACGACCCGAACGCCCTGAAGCCGATCTCCCGCACCGGCGAGGATGAATTCGGCATCATGGCCACCAAGGTGAACCTGCTGGGTGAACAACTTCGCGGCGCGCAGTTCGATTTTTCCGATTTGCGCGGCAACTTCGAACGGCTTCTCGATCAACTGGAAGACGCGGTGCTGATGTTCGGACGCGATCGGCGCCTGGTAGTGGCTTCCGGCGCGGTCGAGAAGTTTCTGGGCAAAGTGCGCGCCGACCTGGTGGGCCGCGCCTTGCCAGAGTTTTCCCGCCCGACACCACGCTGGGGCTGATGCTGGCACAGGCGGCGCAAACCGCCCGGCCCATTCGCAATCGGCGGGTGCCCATCACCCGCCGGGATGGCTCGGGCGCATTCGTGGCCCTGCTTTCGGTGGATATTCTGGAGCCTCCCGGCAAGGGTAGCAATCCGGGCCGGGGCACCGGCCTGCTGGTGCGGTTGCGGGATCCCGAAGCCGCCCGCCAGGTGGGCCGTCAACTGCAAGTGGCCGACCGGCTCTCGGCCATCAGCCGCATCTCTAGCGGCGTGGCGCACGAGGTGAAGAACCCGCTGAACGCGATCCTGATGCACGTGGAACTGGCGCGCATGAAACTGGCCCGCCAGGATACCGATGTGGCGCCGCAAATGGAAATCATCTCGCGCGAGATTCTGCGGCTGGATCGCGTGGTGAAGACCTTCCTGGATTTCACGCGACCCGTGGAACTGCATCCGGCGGACGTGCCACTGGACTCATTTGTGCGCGAAATCGTGGACCTGGCGGCGCCCCAGGCGGCCGCGTCCGGCATCCGGGTCTCGGTCGGGGAGGATACGGATTCGGCCAGCATCCGGGTGGACGCGGACCTTATGAAGCAGGCCATTCTCAACGTGGTGGTGAATGCCATTCAAGCCATGCCGCACGGCGGCGAACTACGCCTGGAATGCGCGGTGCGCGACGAGGAAGCGGAAATTCGGATCAGCGATACCGGGGTGGGCATTCCGCCGGAACTACGCGATAAGATTTTCCGGCTTTATTACACCACCAAGCCCGAGGGCTCCGGCATCGGGCTGGCGATGACGTTCCGGATCGTGCAGTTACACGACGGCGCCATCGATTTCACCAGCGAGCCGGCAAAGGGCACTACCTTCGTGCTGCGCCTGCCGGTTTCGGCTAAGCCCCCCGCCAAGATATTTGTAACTGCAGGCGTCAAACTCCGTACTTCCCATTGAAAGCGAGCCGGTCCGTTCCACGGCGCGGCAGAGGGCGCAATCGGGAACTGACAATCCAACAAAGAAGGAAACATGAAAATCGGAACTTTGCTTATTGGTTTCTTGTTCTTCACGGCAATCCACGCACAGCAGACCGCGGTGCCGCGCTTCACGTATTTCAGCGGCACGCAGCGGAATAGCGCGGGCCTTCCACAGACCGGCTCAGCGCGGATCACCTTCGCCCTCTATGAGGAGCGGGAGGGCGGCGAGGCGCTGTGGTCCGAGACGCAAGAAGTCAAGCTCGACGCCCAAGGCCGTACACGGTGCTGCTAGGCGCGACGCAAGCGGACGGCATGCCGCTGGACGTGTTCGCCAGTGGTAAGGCGCGTTGGCTGGGAGTCGAACCGCAAACCGAAGGCATGGCATCCCAGCCGCGCACCTTGTTGGTGGTCGTGCCGTATGCCTTAAAGTCCGTCGATGCGGACACCCTGGGCGGCTTGCCGCCGTCGGCTTATCTGCGGTCCGGCGCAGGTGCGCCAGTCGCGGCTGACTCCACCGCCCTGCCGCGGGCTATGAGCGGCGTTTCGCCGGATACCGCTTGCTCCAGCGTGACCAGCGACGGCACCGCCACCGAGAATCGGCTCGCGGTGTTCACCGGGAGTTGCAATATTGAACCTTCAGGCATTGCCGAAAGCGGAGGGAAAGTAGGTATCGGCACGTCTCCATCCGCCACGGCGGCATTGGCGGTAAAAGGCGGCACCACACTGGGCGGTTCGCTGAGCATGACAGCCACAGGGACGGCCACCGCCTCGGCGGGCCGATGCAATTAAGGCAATGTATCAATCACACAGGAGTGAAAGTCTTTATGGCAGTTAAGGTAGGCATCAACGGCTTCGGCCGCATCGGACGCAACGTATTCCGCACAGCTTTGGGCAACCCCGACATCGAATTCGTCGCCGTCAACGACCTCACCACCCCGCCACCCTGGCCCACCTGCTCAAGTACGATTCCATCCTCGGCAACTCAAGCAGACCATCACCCACGGAGCCGATTTCATCGCCGTAGACGGCAAGCAGATCAAAGTCTTCGCCGAGCGCGACCCCGCCAAGCTCGACTGGGCCTCCGTCGGCGCACAGATCGTCGTCGAATCCACCGGCTTCTTCACCGACGCAGAAGGCCAAGGCCCACCTCGGCACCACCGTCAAGAAGGTCATCATCTCCGCCCCCGCCTCCAACGAGGACCTCACCGTCGTCCTCGGCGTCAACGACGACAAGTACGACGCCTCCAAGCACAACATCATCTCCAACGCCTCCTGCACCACCAACTGCCTCGCGCCCGTCGCCAAGGTCCTCAACGACAACTTCGGCATCGCCTCCGGCATCATGACCACCATCCACAGCTACACCAACGACCAGGTCATCCTCGACCCCCCGCACAAGGATCTCCGCCGCGCCCGCGCCGCCGCGCTCTCCATGATCCCGAGCTCCACCGGCGCCGCCAAGGCGCTCAAGCTCGTCATCCCCGAGATGTCCGGCAAGCTCGACGGCTTCGCCATCCGCGTCCCCACCCCCAACGTCTCGGTCGTCGACCTCACCTTCGTCTCCGAGAAGCCCATCACCGTCGCCACCATCAACGCAGCCGTCAAGGCAGCCGCAGAAGGCCCCCTCAAGGGCATCCTCGGCTACACCGACGAAGAACTCGTCAGCTCCGACTTCAAGGGCAACCCACTCTCCAGCATCTTCGACTCGCTCCTCACCAAGGTAGTCGGCACCAACACCGGCAAAGTAATCAGCTGGTACGACAACGAGTGGGGCTACTCCAACCGCGTAAAAGACCTCATCCTCTTCCTCGTCAAGAAGGGCCTGTAGACGATTCGGAAGTAAAGGGTGGGACTTCGGTCTCGCCCTTTTGTCTTTTAGGAGACGAGGTCTGAGTCACAATTGACCCTTCGCTCTTCAACTCTCGAATCCTGAAGTGAAGCTGACACAGTCGGCCTAGTTCTTGCGCTTCAAACTAAGCTTGAGTTCTTTCTTTATTGTGAGCATATCTTCTCTGCTGAAATGTACGTCCTGCTTTCGTGACCTAACAGGATCGCGAAGTGTCCAGATGTCTCTGTCTTGGGCAAGCAGGTGCTTTGTGGAAGCGAGGGCAGATTTTAAGAAACGAAACTGCATAAGTAGGACCAGATTCTTTCCTTCTTTCCTCGACATACGGTCCAAGAATTAGCCAGAGCATCACCGGAACGTGCCAATCAAGAGGAGTCTTCTTTAGCCACCATACATATGGCAAGCGCGCCGATTCTACTTAGCATTCGAATGTTTTGGTGACAGGCGTCACGTAATCTATCGTCTGCCGATTCAAGATGTTCTTTGAAAACCTGATTTTGAGGTTTCAAGTCAGATAAAGGCAACCCGCAGTATGCGGTGTAAATCTCGCCCCGTTCTTTTACCAGAGAATCTGCATCTCCTAAAAACTTGTCGAGTCGACCGCCCTCCCACTCGTAATAGATCACCCATGCGACAAGAAATTCTGCAAGTGTGCTTAGCCCTAAGAGAATAAGGTTAAGACTCTTCGAAGCGATCACTTTGCTCCAGACGCTTACGATCCACGCCCACGCTAGAAATCATGCATTGTAATCACTCCGAGCGAACAGAATCATAACATCCACCTGTCCAGCGGGTGCCGCATATCTCGACTCTGAGATGTGAGCAACGTACGAGGGGCAACAGCACTCCCGGGAGAATAGACACTGGCGATCCTATGGACAAGACCATCCGCAAGTTCAACAGCTTAGAAGAGATGAAGGATGAAGAATACCGCTATTGGGCAAGCGTGACGCCCGCAGAGCGCTTCGCGGCAGGCCATCAATTGAGCGTCGAGGGATACCGAGACTGCGGCTATTCCGCTGATGGAGCAGACCTTAAAAGAGTTGCTGTTCGCATCGAACTAGCGCCGCGCTAAATACGTCATTACTGAACCAGGAATCCCTTACCCCCAAATAGCCTCCCCATACTTAAACGGCCGGTCCAGCCTTGCTCTTCCAGAAGTACCCCAGAATAATCACACTCGCCGCAGCCGCATAAGCACACCACAGCGAAGTGAACGCATACCGCTTCACCGCCATCACCACCAGCAGAATCGTCAGGTTCGCCACCCCGAAGTTCACCATAGCCTTCACCTTCGAGAAGAACAGCGACCCACATGTAGCAATCACATACAACACCGCCACCGTCGTGTAGTTCGTCCCGTCGTTCTCATACACGATGCTGTTCCCCTCCACATAAATCCGCAGTCGGATAAGCCACCAGCGCCCACAGCATATACAGCGCCGTCACCGTCCCTATCGCCAGAAACGGCGCCATCCGCCTGCGGCTCTTCACATCCGGCTCGAACAGCACAATGCTCAGCGGCATCAGAAACGGCAGCAGCCCCTGCGCATACAGCATGAACGCCGCGCCCATATCGCGCGTCACCGCCGGCGACAGAATCCCATCCAGCCCCAGCCACACAAACCCCTCAATAAACTGGTGCACTGCAAACAGCGTAGGCAGCGAAGCAAACAGCAGCTCGCGCTTATGCCTGACCTTGTCAGCGTCACCACCCCCACCGCCCCCAGCACTCCACTCCCAACAAAGTTCGCCGTAGCCGAAAAGCACACGTTCGCAACCTCCAGACTCTCTTCGATTCCCCGAATGATACCTCCGCCCGGATCAAAAGCCTGAATCCGCAACCTCCCACCCGCTCTATCTTATGAATCAGGCAGTGAGTCCACCTGCCCGGATGGAGCACCATCCAATGGGACGAAGCTTCGCCGAACTGGCCTTCACCCCTCTCGTCAAAAAACAGCAGGAAGAACACGGCAGCCGCCGTCAGTACGCCCACATGGAAGAAGTCGGTCCTGCAGGCAACATACTCGGCCCCGACGAACAGACCTTCATCCGCCTCCGCGACAGCTTCTACATGGCCTCCATCAGCGAGACCGGCTGGCCCTACGTCCAGCATCGCGGCGGCTGAGCCCGGCTTCGTCCACATCCTCGATCCCTCACCCTCGGCATCGCCGACCTCCGCGGCAACAAGCAATACATCAGCCTCGGCAACCTCCAGCACGACTCCCGCGTAGCCCTCTTCTTCATGGACTACCCCAACCAGACCCGCCTCAAAATCCTCGGCCGCGCCGAGATCCACGAACACGACTCGCAAGCGCCGCAACCTGATCAAGTCCCTGCGCCCCGCCGATCCGAAATCCGTCGTCGAGCGCGCCATCCTCATCCACGTCGAAGCCTTCGACTGGAACTGCCCCCAACACATCACCCCGCGCTACACCATCGCCGAATTGCAAGGCTTCCTCGCCCCAATCGAGGAAAAACTCGCCAAACTCGAAGCCGAGAACACCACCCTCCACGCTCGTCTAGCTGCAGCCAATAAATAAAGTCTTCTCACAGCACCACTTTTCATCCACAAAAGGGGCTGCAAAATTTTCCGCGCACAATTACTCTGGTGACTCACCAAAGTTCCGGCAGCCGATAAATCAGGTTTCCCCGCAAGAAGAGAGGAACCACCATGATTCTAGGAATGAGCCTCGCAGCATACACTCAACTGCACGTCATCACCAGCCTGATAGGCATCCTATCCGGACTCGTCGTGCTTGCCAGTCTGCTTACCGGCAAGCTCCCTAGGATAGTTAACCACTTTTTCTCATCACTACCGTCCTCACCAGCGCCGGCGGATATCTTTTTCCCTTTCACCAAAATTCTGCCCTCGCACATCGTCGGTGCCATCTCGCTGCTCCTGCTCGCAGTTGCGATCTACGCTCTCTACGGCGCCCATCTCGCCGGTGGCTGGAGAAAGACCTACGTCATCACCGCGATGGCAGCCCTCTATCTAAATTGCTTCGTTCTGGTCGTCCAGCTCTTCCTCAAAGTCCCCGCCATCCACGCGCTGGCCCCCACCCAGTCCGAGCCACCCTTTGCGATCGCGCAGATCACCGTCATGATCCTGTTCATCGTGCTCATCATCATCGCGGTGAAAAAGTTTCGTATCCAGCAGACCTAGTCACCCAGGCTTAAACTAATTCCATGATCCGAACCAACATCCCCGGCACCAGTCCCTACGAGCCCATCATCGGCTTCTCCCGAGCCGTCCGCATCGGCAACGAAATCCACGTCTCCGGCACCGGCCCCGTCGGCGCGGACGATGCAGACATCGCCGAACAAACAGAGCAGTGCCTCAGCCTCATCGCCACCGCGCTAAAAAACGCCGGCAGCTCCATCGAGCACGTCTACCGCACGCGAATCTACCTCACCCACGCCGAAGACTGGGAGGCCGCCGGCCGCGTCCACGGCAAATTCTTCTCGCTCATCCGCCCCGCCGCCACCATGGTCGTCGTCGCCGCCCTGCTCAACCCCGCCTGGCGCGTAGAGATCGAAGCCGACGCCTTCATCCCCGAACAAATTCCGGAGTAAAGCATCGCCATGCAGAAATCTCCCTCACCTTCGCTCCTCAAAGCGATCCTCCTCGGAGGCTGCATCGCCGCAGTACTCGACATTCTCGACCCCATCATCTTCTACCACTTCCGCAACGGCACCGACCCCATCCGCATCCCGCAGTCCGTCGCCAGCGGCCTGCTCGGCCGGCCAGCCTTCTCGGGAGGTATACGCACTGCGCTCCTCGGCCTCGCTCTGCATCTCTTCATCGCATTAGTCTGGGCGACATGTTTCGTACTCGCCGCCCGCGCTATGCCATTTCTCAGCCAGCACCCCATACGTTCAGGCCTGCTCTATGGAGCGCTCATCTACATCGTTATGAACTACCTCGTCCTCCCCCACAGCCACGCCGCCCCGCCCCGTTCCACCACTCCCGTCCTCATTAACGGAATACTCGCAATCCTGCTCCTCGTCGGGTTGCCGATCTCTCTCTGCAACCGTTTCTTTGCACCCACCCCTCGCTAAGCCCCCGTCCTACTGCCATCCATATCCCGGATCGAGCCGCGGCACCGCCATATCCTTTCGCACATAGATCCGGTAAGCATCACTGAACTCATCCGGAAAAGACCGCTCCACCACCAGCCGATAATCCGACTCCAGATAGGCCGCAAACTCCGGCCACGCCGCCAGCTTGTCGAAGCTGGAAGGCTCATTGAACCACTCGTTGCTCACGACAATTACGGCCGGCGGGTTCCGTTTAAGTTCTTCCCGGAAACGCTCCCTATAACTCGCAACGATCGGCCCATCCGTCCGCGAAAAGTAAAGCAGGTCTCCCATCGATCCTGTCGCCTGCACCAGCCCATTGTGATACAGCGCATTGAAGCATCCATCCACGAGGTCGAGACACTGCACTCGTCTGTCCAGTGAAGCTCCGCCCAGCTGCGTCAGGTCATGCTCTAACGCCGTGGAATAGTGGTTCCCAGCAACGACCGTCCGAAGCCGCGCCCCATACACCGGCGGAAAGATCAATCCGCCCAGCACCAGCCCGGCAATACCTGCCGCCCGTGCCCATCCCGTGCGCCGCATCGCCAGTAACAGTTCGATTCCCATCCACAGCAGCAGGAACGCCACAAACATATACCGGTGGTACATAAACCCCTTGCGTTGCGCGAAGTAGGAAAGCGCACCGGCGGCCACTCCCAGCAACAGCGCCCAGCGTTCCCAATTCTTCCAGGTCCGGTTCGTCATTGCCGCCAGCAGTGCGAACGGCAACATTAGCGCCGCCTTCGGCAGAAGCTTCTGAATGAGATACCCCACCGTCTCATGCTGCAGCGTCGCATAGTACGGCGTAACCGTTCGGATTATCTCCAGAAATGCGCCCAGCGAATGGTAGTACAACAGAAACAGAACAGCGGGCGCACCACCCAGAATCAATCCCAGCACGCCCATCCAGACATACGCGCCGCCTGCTCTCCATCCTTTCTGAGCTTCCACCCGCCCATCCCCAGCAAGACGACTGCCAACGGAGCGGTCGTCGGCTTAATCGAGCTGGCCAGCCCCAGCGCCATTCCGAACCCCAACATCCCCCAAATCTTCCTATGCCGGATCGACAAAAATAACAGGGCATATCCCAGCATGAGCAGCGCCGTCATCGCCTCGTCGCGCTGCCCTCCGTTCTGAGGCCCCTCGGACGCATGGATCAGCGCAAACATCACGCCCGCAAACAATCCTGCTATCCAGTCATAGGGCAGCGCAATCACGATCATCGATGCAGTCATCATCCCCAGCAGAGAAAAATCATAGATACGCCAGCCCAGGTCGCCTCCTCCAAAGATCCGCATCGCGGCGCCTTCCATCACATACGAACCCGGCAGGTTTATATCTGGAATATCGCGGTAGGGTGCAAACCCATGCCGGATGAGAAAGTTCGCATAGTGCATCACCTGTGCGTCCCACACCAGCGGCCAGCGCCACGTCAGCGCCACCATCCAGACCCCGCATACCGCGCACACAATGACGATCAGTGTCCGAAACAATGCGTCAAAACGCCGCGGCGCCATCTCCGTTGGCAAAAGAACTCCTCCTGGTGACGCCGTCAATCGCACATCCGGGCATCCAAGCGGCCCGGCGCACAAACGTGCGGGCCTGCACAAGTCGCAGTATAAATGCCCGCTCTTCGCAGGCCACCGTCCCATGGAGCGCCGCCTCGGTTATCCTCATAGCAGACATGAAACTCTCCATCCGCAACCTGGACCTCAAAGACAAGCGCCTCCTCATCCGCGTCGACTTCAACGTCCCTCTCAAGGACGGCGTCATCACCGACGACACTCGTATCCGCGAGACCATCCCCACCATCGAGTACGCCCTCCGCCGCAAAGCAAAGGTCATTCTCTGCTCGCACCTCGGCCGTCCCAAGGGCAAGGTGGTCGAGAGCATGAGCCTTCGCCCCGTCGTCGACCGCCTCCGCCTACTCCTCGACCACGTTATGGACCAGGACGAGAACGTAGCCTTCTCCCCCGACTGCGTGGGCGAGATCGCCACCGAGCTGGCCAACAACCTCGAATCCGGCCAACCCCTCCTGCTCGAAAACCTCCGCTTCCACCCCGAAGAAGAGGCCAACGATCCTGTCTTCGCAAAAAAACTCGCCAGCCTCTGCGACATCTATGTCAACGACGCCTTCGGCAGCGCCCACCGCGCCCACGCCTCCACCGAGGGCATCACTCACTTCGTCAAGCAGTCCGCCGCCGGCCTGCTCATGGACAAGGAACTCACCTACCTCGGCAAGGCCGTCACCGACCCCCTAAAGCCCTTCGTCGCCATCATCGGCGGAGCCAAAGTCTCCGACAAAATAATGGTTATCGACAATCTCCTCTCCATAGCCGACGCCATCATCATCGGCGGAGGCATGGCCTACACCTTCCTCAACGCGCAGGGTCAGGCCACCGGAAAATCCCTCGTCGAAACCGACAAGATCGACGTAGCCAAAGCCGCCCTCGCCAAAGCTCAAAAGAACGGCGTCCGCTTCCTGCTTCCCATCGACCACATCCTCGCCGACAAGTTCGCGCCCAACGCCCTCACTACACTCTTCGACAAACCGGTCCCTTTCCCGCCGATCTAATGGCCCTCGACATCGGTCCCAAATCCATCGCACTCTTCTCCAAAGAGATCGCCGACGCCAACACCATCATCTGGAACGGCCCCATGGGCGTCTTCGAGATGCCGGCCTTCGCCAAGGGCACCAACGCCATCGCCCACGCCGTCGCCAACAACGCCAACGCCACCACCATCGTCGGCGGAGGAGACTCCGTAGCTGCCATCCAGCAATCTGGCGTCGCCTCGAAGATCACCCACATCTCCACCGGTGGAGGAGCCTCGCTCGAATTCCTCGAAGGCAAAACCCTCCCCGGCGTCGCGGCCCTCACAGACAAATGACGCTACAACTTCCTCAACAGTCCCGAGACCATCTTCCTGACTTCTATAACCTCTGTGGCCACCGTGCGATGATTTTCATCACTGAGATGGCCTAAATCATGTGCCAAGCAACACCAGGTATTCCAAGCTCTGAGGCGGTAGACTTCGCCTTGCGGAGCTCAACTGCAAACTCAACGTTGCTATCCCGTCCACACCCCTCAGCAATGCGCGTCGCCAAGGCGATAGAACTTCGTCGAACCTGATGCGTCAGCCCAAAGCTCTCGCTCTTCGGCCAAACTGCACTCAACTTATGAAGTTCCAGCACTAACTGATGGGCCCGTTTCCAAACCTCCAAATCACGAAAATCTTTCACTCAACCTCGTCTTAAACTCGTTACTCTTTACTCGTTGCTCGTTACTGAATCACAATACCGTATTCCTTAAACTCACCCACAACTCTATGGAGAGCCTCCATGCCACCAGCCTTAGCCATCCCCACTAACATGAAGCCCTACCCGGTAGCCTTCCTCTACCCGGGCCCAAACTACGAAGCGCTCTCCGACCGATCCATCCCTGCGAACCTCGCCCTCCAGGCCGCTCACCTCGAAGGCGTCCGCGCCAACGTAGAAGCCGGCCTCCAACTCCTCGCCGCGCCAGTCATGACACCCGGCAGCAAAGTCTGCGCCCTCGGCGTCTTTCATCCTCACGTCACCATCGAACAGATCACAGACCTCATGCAGAAAGACCCGGCCATCGCAGCCGGCCGCTTCACGTTCGAAGTCGTACAATCCATCTTCCCTTCCCTCGAAGCCGTCAAGATGGAATACTGAGAGATATGCGTAAGCCCTTAATTGCCGCCAACTGGAAGATGTTCAAGACCCCCACCGAAGCCGTCGCCTTCATCGACGCCTTCCTTCCCCTCGTCGCCCATCATCATCACGCCGAGATCGTTCTCTGCCCCGCCATGACCTCGCTCGCCGCCGCTCTCGACGCCACAAAGGGCAAGCAAGTTCACATCGGAGCCCAGACCATGCATTGGCTCGACTCCGGAGCCTACACCGGCGAGACCTCGCCCACGCAGCTCACCGCCATCGGGGCCACCCACGTCCTCATCGGCCACTCCGAACGCCGCCAGTACTTCAACGAAACCGACACCACCGTCAATCTCAAGCTCAAAGCAGCGCTCGCTCACGGCCTCATCCCCATCGTCTGCGTCGGCGAGCACCTCGAAGAACGCGAGTCCAATCTCACCGCCAAGGTCCTCGAGCTTCAGACAGCCGTCGCCCTCGAAGGCATCGAGCACGCCCAGGCCGGCAGGATCGTCTTCGCCTACGAGCCCGTCTGGGCCATCGGCACCGGCCGCACCGCCACACCCGAGATCGCCGCAGACGCCCACCGCATCATTCGCACCCAAATCGCCAAATCCCTTGCCCCGGAGCTCGCTGCCTCGATTCGCATCCTCTACGGTGGCTCCGTCAAACCCGATAACACCACCAGCCTCTGCTCCCTCGAAGACATCGATGGAGCCCTCGTCGGGGGAGCCAGCCTCGACCCCAACAGCTTCGCCCAGATCGTCGTCAACTCCGCAACAAAGTAAACCGCCGCAAAGCAAAAATGCTGTGCGAAGCCGAACCCTTCGCACAGCATTTGCCACGAGCCAAGGGCTTCAGAGGATGCTGAAAAAACCGTCTGGCTTAAGGGCACGGCTTTCAGCCGTGCCGCAAGAGGCATGAAATAACAAGGGGCTTCGGCCTCTGGGATATGCCTTTCGCTCGGAGAGCTATTCTTTCAGCACCCTCGTAAGACCCCCAAAAAAGGTGGGGTGGGTTCGGTCTGACCCTGTAAGTAAGGGAACAACTTATCGATTCGCTGCGTATTTAGAACTACCGCCCAGGCGGATCGGCATCATCACGCCCTTTGACAACCCAATCCAAGCCGTATCTCATAAACCTAACTTTATGAATACTTTGCAGCCAGACACCCCACTTTATAAGACTTTTTTGGACTTACGCACCCGAAGTCCGGACTTCAAAGTACCTACTTTGAATACTTTGCGCAATTCAGCGGGGGAGGAGGGCACCTCCAGCGACGCAAAACCCCGCCGCGATGCAACCAGCATTAGACTGAGGCCATTGGCAACCTGACTAACCGCCCTACCGAACCACCCCAGCCTGGTCCATCGGCCAATACACAAAAGCCGCCTTGCCATAAATCAGCTCTCGGTCCACCGGCCCAAAGTCACGGCTATCGCTCGAGATCGAACGGTGATCTCCCATCACCCAATATTCGTTCGATGGCAGTACCGTTCCAGTTACTGAGCGGCTATCTTCGAACCGCGGTGGAACATACGCCTCCACCACCTCTTTGCCATTCACATACACCTGGCCCTGGTCGATCCGGAGACGATCGCCCGGCAGCGCGATCACGCGCTTGATGTAGCTCTTCGAATGGTCACGCGGATACTGAAACACCACCACATCCCCGCGATGAATCTCCCCCACGCGATACGCCAGCTTGCTCACGAACAGGCGGTCCTGGTCTTCGAGCATCGGCAGCATGCTCGTTCCCTCCACCCGCACCGGCTGGTACAGAAACATGATGATGAATCCGGACACCAGCACTGCCACCACCATGTCCCACAGCAGCGACCGCGCAACGCTCTTGCCCACCGAACGTATGCCCGCGCTTTGCTGCTCCACACCCGAAACTTCTATCTCGCCCTGCCCGTTCTCTTCAGCCATCTGCTCTCTATTAATCCTTCACTCTTATTCTATTATTTAGACGCTCCAGCAGCCATTCCGCCAACCGGACTGTCCGCGCCGCCCAGCCCCAGTCCCGGTACCATCAACTTCCCATCCAGGCCCGCTGGCGACCACGCCTCTACAATCTTTTTCGCCAGCCGTCCGATCGTTACCTCGCCCTCATTGTCCACCGTCCAACTCTGATCTGCATTCTCGTATGTAAATATGGAGAACACCATCGGCCCCGTCTTTCCCGTCAGGATCGCCACATCAGCGCGTACCGCGTTCAGGCTTCCGGTCTTACTGGCAATCCCCGATCCCCCCTCGCCCGAATCCAGCTTCTCCAGATACCGCGGAATCGTCTCCCGGTAAAACTGGTTCCGCAGCATCTTCAAGCCCACGTTGCAGATAGCGGTATCGCGCGCCACCATCTCCGCCGTCACCACCTCGCCCGGCCCCGCCAACTGGCACCGCCCAATCCGCTCCATCACCTGCGCCATCTCCCGCGGAGTCGTCTTCCCCAGCCCATACTTTGGCTGGTCTGCCGGCATGGGTCCGGTGGCCGGCTTGCCGATCTTCTTGTACAGATGCGTGTCCTTCAGCCCCATCCACGCAATCCGGGCATTGACGTTATCCACTCCCAGTCGGTCGATCGCCATGTTCGTCGCCGTGTTGTCACTCATGATTACCATGAACGTCAGCACATCCTTCAGCGTCAATGTCAGCGGCGTGTCGAAAAACAGCAATATCCCTGAGCCACTCACCGCATCGCCCTTGGCCAGCGTCAGCTTCTCGTCCCACGAAGCCTTGCCCGCCCGCACCTGCTCCATCGCCTCAAATAGAATTGTCAGCTTAATCACCGAAGCCGTCTGCACCACCATGTCCGCATCCAGCCCCACGGACCGCCCGGTATTCAACTGCGTCGCATACAGCGCCACCTTGCCATGATGCTGACCAGCCAACGCCTTCAACTCCTGCTGCAAAGCCTCATCCGCCGTCCCGCTTGCGCCGACCACAACCTGCCCCTGCGCCAGACCGCGGCCTACCCCGGCAATCAGCCCCATCCACACTAGTACCCCCAGCAACACCTTCGCGGCGACCGCTCTCCGCACGCATCTGTCTCCCATCTGACGCATCTTACCCCAACCGTTCTCCCTCATGCCCGTGCCCCTAAACTCTCCCTGGAGCTCGATGTGGTCGAACCAGCTCTCAGGGCTACTCAAACGATTCTTACCGCATCTACCCCAGTTAGAGCTAGAATTAGGTTCGTAACGAATCAGGAATTTATGGCATCCATAACCATGCTTGAGCAGGCCCCTTCGCATAATCCAGCAACCGGTGGCCCGTCGGACCTTCAGGGTCTCACCACAGAAACATCCAACGTCGCCTCTGAGGGCTTCGACACCAAATCCGCCCTCGAAATCGCCCGCATCATCAACCACGAGGACGCCAAGGTCGCCGCCGCTGTCAAGAAGGCGCTGCCCGAGATCGCGATAGTCATCGATACCGTCGCCCGCTCCCTTCGCGATGGAGGCCGCCTCATCTATGTCGGCGCTGGCTCCAGTGGACGCATCTCCTCGCTCGACGCGTCCGAGTGCCCTCCCACATTCTCCACCCAACCCGCACAGGTTCAGTACATTATGGCTGGCGGTCCCAAGGCCCTCGCCTCCGCCTCCGACGTTAATGAAGACTCTCCCGAGATCGGCCAGAGGGACATCGCCCGCCGCCGGCCGACCAGAAAAGATATCGTCATCGGTGTCTCGGCCAGCGGCCGCACCCCCTACGTCGTCGGCGCCGTAGAATACGCTCGCGCTCGCGGCGCCAAAACTGCCTCCGTCACCTGCAACCTCAACACCCCCCTCGCCGAGGTCTCCGACACCACCATCATCGTCGAGGTCGGTCCCGAGGTCATCTCCGGCTCTACCCGCATGAAGGCCTCCACCGCCCAGAAGATGGTGCTCAACATGATCACCACTGGCGCCATGACCCGACTCGGCTACGTCTACGACAACCTCATGGTCAACGTCCACATGAAGAACGCCAAGCTTGTCGAGCGAGGCATCCGCGTCCTCATGACGGTCTGCGACATCGACCGCGACACCGCCATCCGCACCATCAAGTCCGCCGGAAAATCCATCCCTATCGCCGTAGTCATGCTCAAGGCCAACGTAGACAAGATGGAAGCAGTCCGCCGCCTCTCGAAATCCGACGGCAACGTCCGCCTCGCCATCGACGACTCAAGGCTCGAACTCTAATCCATCGCTATCATCGACAACTTCAAAAAGAGCCCTCTCCAAAACGAGGGCCTTTTTATCATGCGTCACCACAAACTAAGCCGAAGGCGTAATCGCAATTGTCGGAGCCTGTGGCGGAGTTCCATGTCCACGGCGCATCGTCTTCAGTTGCTGCATCTGCTCCGGCGTCAGCACCGCATTCAACTGCTGCCTCGTCTCCTTATGGATCGCTCGCATCTGCGTCTTCATGTCCTGCGATGATAAGGAAGTGTTACTCCGTAGCGCAGCGGCCTTCTGATCGCGGTTCGCCAGAATCGGCTCCAGCTTCGCTGTCTGGTCAGCCGACAGATTCAGCCTTTGGGCCATCTTCACTGCCTCGCGATGAGGGTTATGCGCATGCCGCCGCACCTGGGGAGTCGCACCTGCCGTACCTGGCGCAGGTGCCTGCGCAAACGCCAGTCCATTGGTAAGAGTGATTGCAAGAACCGCGGGGAGGAAAACGTGTCTCATTCCATTACTCCTTGCTGCGGCCTTGCTACATCACCGCTGCTGTTCAAATAAACACGCCTTAGCCGTAATGTTGCGGTGGCCACGTCGGGTGCCCCTATCATCAATCCATGAGCACGACCCGCCTCCGAGTCTCGGCAGACCCGCGACACCATCGCTGGCCTCGTCCTCTTCCTCGCCACCGCCGCCTTCACCCTCTGGCAGAACTCCCGCGTCGCTATCCTCTGGGACATCAGCTACCTCCTCGACACCGCCTACCGCATCAGCCTCCACCAGGTCCTCTACAAAGACCTGCCCTTCTCGCACGCGCCCCTCACGTTCATCCTCCAGGCTGCAATCATCAAGCTAGCCGGTCGCGTCTACTATCCCCACGTCCTCTACGCCGCGTTCGCCGGCGGCACCGCGACCCTGCTCACCTGGCGCATCCTTCTCCGCATCCTCAATAACGCGTGGACCACGGCCACAATTCTCGCCGCACCCCTCACCGTCCTTGGCATCTACAGCATCTACCCGCACCCCATCTACGACAGCGACTGCATCCTCAGCTATCCTTGTAGCCCTCTTCCTGCTGCAGCGCGCAGCCGACAGCCCCCTCCGCAACGCCCTCGCCGGAGCAGCCTGCACACCCTCACTCTTCTTCAAACAAAACATCGGCGTGGCCTTCCTCTTCACCATGCTCGCGACTGTCATCATCATCGCCATCATCCGCCGCCTGCAAGGCACCACCATCCAGCCTCAACTCTGGTTCCTCGCTGGAGCATCAATTGCCCTCGCCGCAGAGCTCCTCGTCATCCAGCTCACTGCAGGGCTGCATAACTATATCTACTGGACCGTCAGCTTCGCCGCTCAGCGCCGTCTGCCCGGCTTCAGCCTCATCCTCGGCGTCTACCAACAGACCGCGCTGTTCTGGACTATCTACCGCCGCCATCGCCGCGTTCATCCTCCTCCACCGCAATCAACGCTGGACAAGAATCGCAGCCACAACGCTCCTTGCCGCACCCTTCCTCTGGACCATCGCCTCCCTCTTCCTCGCCGGCTCCAACGACCCATCCGACCGCGCCGAGCAGCTCCTCTCTCTTTGGCCGCACCTCCTCATCCTCGCGACTGTCCTCGCCCTCTACAATCTCCGCCCGCAAAACCTCCTCGCCAACCCCACGCTCACCACCTTTCTCCCCATCATCCTCCTAGCCACCATCCACGGAACCTTCCTCTCACAGCAACTTTGGGGATCCACCTATGCCCTCTGGCCACTCCTGACCATCCTGCATCGCCTTCCTCCTGCTCCAAATCCCCACCATCGCCAAACCCCTCACCGCGATCATCGCCGTCACTTTCCTTCTCTGCGGAGGCCTCTACGCCGCGAGCCACGAGCGCTTGAGTTACAGCCACCTCGACGGCGCAATCGCCCACTCCACGCTCACTCAGTTCAAAGGCCTCGCCACCCCCGGCCCCTATATTCCCGACTTTGAAGAGCTCGTCCGCGTTACCAACACCGAGATCCCACCCAACGACGGCATTCTGCTGATCCCCGGCCAGGACCCGTTCTACTTCGCGACCGGTCGCACCCCGCAGTTTCCCGTGCTGCTCTTCGATCCTGCCACGAATCCTTACAGCCCACAGCAGGTCATCGAGCAGGCTCGCATCCACAACATCCAGTGGCTGATCATCAACCGCAACTTGCAACTCATGTCCGACCCCTCACCCAATCTGCCCGATTACGTCGCGGCGCTCCAGCAGGATTTCACGCCAGTCCGCACCCTCACCAACTACACCATCTATCACCGCAAGTAATCTGAGCTAGTGCCGTATCCTCAAAGCAAGCCCGAAATGTCTAAGACTCAATCGCCGCACCAACTCCTGCGCTCCATCCGCATCTGGCTCTCGATATTCATCGTTGGCCTTATCCTCAGCGGCGTGACCGCCTTCCCGCTCGAGCACGAAACCGGCTGGCTCGTCACCTTCGCCACCGCTCACGCAATCTTCCCGGAGGGGATCAGTCTTTGGCTCGTGCGTGTCCACGGCGCACTACACGAGAACAGCATCGATTACCCATTTCTCGCCTACGGAACCGACTGGCTGGCTTTCGCCCACCTCGTTCTCGCCGTAGTTTTCCTCGGCCCGCTGCGGGACCCGTCCGCAACAAGTGGGTGCTCCAGTTCGGCCTCATCGCCTGCCTCGGAGTCCTGCCGCTCGCCCTTATTGCCGGACCGCTACGCGGCATCCCACCACTATGGCGGCTTATCGACTGCAGCTTCGGCATCTTCGGAGCGATCCCGCTACTCATCTGCCTCTGTCATGTCAAGACTCTCGAAAAGCAGACTGCGGATCTCACGGTCTAAATCATCATCACAAATCGCAATCCGGAATCTTCATTTGCGCCGGTCAATCGGGCGAAAATCCTTGCTGAATCGTACCCACACAGCCACTCATTTCCACCCCAAAACTCCGTAAACTAACCCAATGGACAAGTTTGTAGTACGCGGCGGCAACCCTCTTCTCGGCACCATCAAGATCTCTGGAGCGAAGAACTCCGCGCTCCCCTGCATGGCCGCCGCCATCCTTACCGAAGGCGAAGTGGTCCTCGAAAATATTCCCCAGGTCCGCGACATCGAGACTGAGCGCAAGCTGCTCGTCAGCATGGGCGCCGAGGTCGAACTCGGCTACGGCCGCGCTCAGCACCGCACCTCCATCAAGTGCGCTATTCTCTCCGACCCGGTCGCCAAATACGAGATCGTCAAGACCATGCGCGCCAGCTCGCTGGTTCTCGGTCCGCTCATCGCGCGTACTGGAATCGCGCGCGTCGCGATGCCCGGCGGATGCGCCATCGGCGGCCGCCCCATCGATCTGCACATCAAGGGCCTCGAGGCTATGGGCGCCACTGTCACCTATGACCACGGTTACCTCGAAGCCCGCGCCGATCGACTGAAGGGCGCGCACATCGTCTTCGACAAGATCACCGTCACCGGCACTGAGGATCTCCTTATGGCCGCGACTCTCGCCGATGGTGAGACCGTCTTCGAGAACTGTGCCCGCGAGCCGGAGGTCACTGATCTCGCCGCCCTGCTCGTCGCGATGGGCGCGAAGATCGAGGGCGCCGGCACGTCCACCATCCGCGTGCAGGGCGTAGCGAAGCTCCACGGAGCCCGCCACAAGATCAATCCCGACCGCATCGAGGCCGGCACGTTTCTTATCGCCGGGGCTATCACGGGCGGCGACCTCAACGTTGACTGCTGCAATCCGGCGCACCTCGGCGCGCTCATCTCCAAGCTGGAAGAGTGCGGCGTCAAGCTCGACGTTGGTTCCGACCAGGTTCGCGTGCGCTCCGGCGGCGGCGCGCTCAAGGCCGCTGATATTTCTACCGAGGAGTACCCCGGCTTTCCCACCGATATGCAGGCCCAGTTCATGGCGCTTGCGACCCAGGCCGAAGGCACCACCACCGTCACTGAGAACATCTTCGAGAACCGCTTCATGCACGTCGGCGAGCTGAATCGTATGGGGGCGAACATCACGGTCAACGGCCGCACTGCCACCGTCCGTGGCAAGACGGAGCTGCAGTCTGCCGCCGTCATGTGCTCGGACTTACGCGCGTCTGCGTCGCTGGTTCTCGCCGCGTTGGTCGCCGATGGCGAGACTATTCTCGACCGCGTCTACCATCTCGACCGCGGCTACGAGCGCTTCGAAGAGAAGCTCCGCGGCGTGGGAGCCCAGATCCGCCGGATGGGCGACGTCTTCAGCAAGAACCGCCGCCTGACCGACATCGCCAGCTAGCGTCCGCCAACGCCTCGTGCGAATTCACCACGCGCTTGCTCAGAAACCGCGTTACCATTATTTATCCCTGCGTTCTTACCGGAGCTCCACCGATGAAGCTGCATCTCCGCCTTGCCACCGTCGCTGTCCTGTTGCCTCTTACCCTTACCGCGCAAACGGTTGCGCCTGACTGGACGACCCTCGGCGACGCGTGGTGGGCGCATGTCCAGTACCTTGCCTCCGACGAACTCCAGGGGCGCAAACCCGGCACTCCCGGCTTCGACTCCGCTGTCGCCTACGTTCAGAAGCAGTTCCTGGCGATCGGCCTCAAGCCTGCGGGCAGCAATGGCTACCTGCAGCCGATGCCACTCGACCAAGTTTCTGTCGACCCAGATAAATCCAGCGTGACCTTGAGCAACGGCACCACGCTCGACCTCGCCAAGGACATCACCCTTAGCCCGCACGTCTCGCCTGGTGCGATCGCCAATGCGCCGCTGGTATTTATCGGCTACGGCCTCGACCTGCCTACCAAGCATCACGACGATCTCGCCGGCCTCGACCTGAAGGGTAAGGTCGTCATTGTCTACAACGCGCCGCCTGATAATGTGCTCGGCCCGCTGCGCGCCTACTCGCGTACGCCCGGTCAGCGCTGGAAGGCGCTCAAGGCTGCTGGAGTCATCGGCCTCATCGCCATGACACCTCCGCGCCCACTCCCCGGAGCCGCACCAACCGCTGCACCGGCAACAGACGCCGCGGCACCGCGTCAGGGCCGCAGAGGCGCTCCTGCTGCAGCAGCAGGCAACGCCGACGCCGCGGTCCTAGCACCTGCTCCGGCACCGGCCCCAGCGGCAGCCCCCAACCCCGCGGTCCGTGCCACCTACCTCATCTCCGACCCTGCCGTCGAGACCCTTGCCGGGCTGCGTCTCAACGCCACCCTTACGGCTGCCGGAGCGGAGAAGCTCTTCGCCAACACCGGCCATACCTACAACGAGATCAAGACCATCGGCGACACCGGCAAGCCGCTGCCTATCTTTCCGCTCACCGCCACCGTCTCGGCGACTACCACCGTCAAGGTGATCGCGCACATCGATCCGCCGAACGTTATCGGCGAGCTTGAGGGATCCGACAGCAAGCTGAAGCATGAGTACGTCGTCATCTCCGCGCATCTGGACCACCTTGGCGTCGGCCGTCCCGTCAATGGCGATGCCATCTACAACGGCGCTATGGACAACGCCTCAGGCGTCGCCTCGGTCATCGAAGTCGCCAAGTTGCTCATCGCTGGCCCGCGGCCTAAGCGGTCGATACTCTTCATCGCGCTTGCGGGAGAAGAGATGGGTGAGCTGGGCTCGCAGTACTTCGCCACGAAGCCCACTGTGAAGAAGTCCGACATCGTCGCAGACCTCAACATGGACATGTACCTCCCGCTCTTTCCGCTGAAGTACCTCGAGATACAGGGGCTCGGCGAGTCCACGCTGGGCAACGACGCCCGCGCGGTCTGCCAGCTCAACGACGTGGAGCCGCAGTTCGACAAGCAGCCGGACGAGAACCGGTTCATCCGCTCCGACCAGGTGAACTTCGTCAACCAGGGCATTCCGGCGCTGGCCTTTAAGTTCGGCTGGACTCCTGACTCGCCGGAGATGAAGACCTTCAACGAGTGGGTCACGGGTCCGCTACCATCAGCCCTCCGACGACCTCCAGCAGCCTGTCGACAAGGTGGCCGCTGCCCAGTTCACGCACCTACTGGGCCAGCTTGCGGCGCGCGTTGCCAATGCCAAGGAACGACCGTCGTGGTATCCGGAGAGCTACTTCAGCACTATCGGCAGGCAGTAGGCGGCCTGAACCACACGCCAAACCACACCGGCTGAAGCCTTTGGCCTTTCTGCACCGTCTAAATAACAGACCGTGTGAGAGAGCCCATACGCAAACTGGATGGACCACGAGATTCGGCCGCGCCTAAGCCTCTCCGGCTGGTGGTTGCGGCGCTCATCCTGCGCGGCAACTCACCTGCCAACGGCCACACCGAAGTGCTGGTCTGCCAACGCCGCCCCGACCAGCCGATGAGCCTCAAATGGGAGTTTCCCGGAGGCAAGATCGAGGCCGGGGAGACCGCCGAAGAGGCGCTGGTCCGCGAGCTTGACGAGGAGCTCGGCATCGCCGCAACGATTGGGCGCCGCGTGGCCCGCATCCGCCATAAGTACCGCAACGGGGGTGCGATCGACCTGCAGTTCTTCGTCGTCGACCAGTTCAACGGGGACCTGAATAACCGCATCTTCAACGACATGCAGTGGGCTCCGCTGCCTACCCTGACCGGGTACGACTTCCTCGCGGCGGATCTTGGGCTTATTCGCGATCTGGCTGAAGGGCGGCTGCTCTAGAACATCTTCTGCTGTGGCCTGGATCTGCGGCAGAACTGCAGGTTTGGGGCGTAGTTCTTCGAGGAGGAGTGCGATGGAGCTCTTCTTTTCTTGGATTTCGGTTTGTGGGGCGAGGGTGCCTAGTTCTGGGTGGGTGGTGATTTCGTGGACTAGTTCCGGGGCGTCTTCGTCTTGGTCGCGCTGCTGTTTGGGGAGGTTTAGGCTGGCGATCTGGAGGCCGTAGAGGAGTAGGCCTGCTCGGCGGGGGTCGAGGTCGTTGGAGGCGATCTTCTGCAGGATGATGCCGATGGAGGCCTGGATGGCGCTGCGATCTTCGGGTAATGGAGGTCGAAGCTGGACTTTTTGCCGAGGCTCTGGCGTGGGGCTGGCTTGCGGGTGGTGTGGTGGTAGTAGCAGAAGGGTTCTCCGCGGAGGCAGATGCTGCCGCAGCGGTGGCCGTCGGTGAAGATGTGACGACATTTGAAGCGGGTTGCTGGTTGTTGGGTGTTAGTTGCTGGTTGCTGATCTAGTTCGTTCATTTTGGTCTCTCCCCCCACCTGGGTGTTTTTGTGCAAAGTATTCAAAAGTAAGGATATAAGTCCGGACTTCTGGTTTCTTGCGGGTTAAATGCGAAGGCCCGGCTTGGTAAGCCGGGCCTTGTCTTGATTTCTCTGTTAGTTCTATTTTACCAAATTGACCATAACTAGTATGCCAATTATTTTCAAGTTTTATCTCGTTTGTTTTGACGTAGTTGCGTGATTTTGGAGGCCTCAGGGGGCTTGACAACATTCGGCGGGGAGGAGTAAATATAGACTAATAGTAATAAGTAATATTATTATTTATGTATTTTTGTATTTGAGATCGAGGTTTAGATGAGCACACAAATTGCGGAGCCTATGTCGATTGCTGCGGCCTCTGACCAGGGAGCGGGACTGATTGTGGCAGATGCGGTCTGGGTGGCAACTGCCCTGCTTCACAGGAGGGCACCGGAACGGGATGGATTCGCCCCGGAGGAGATTGTGCGCCTCGTCCAGAAGCTTCGTTTGACAGAACGTACAGAAGACAGCGTGCGGCAACATGTGAGGCAGCACAGCGTGGCGAACAGGAAGCCCCAACCGAATACGGTTTGCATGCTCTTCGATCCGGGGGGCGGGCTCAGAAGGCTGTTTCGGTTGGGCGATAAGGCGTATCCGGGTCGTAATGAAGCGCGGACGCATCCGAGGTGGGAGGATTTACCGACTGAGTACCAGGGTTTGAGGCGATGGTATGAGGAGGAGTGGAACAGATCGAGTGGGGACGCGGCTGTTGATCCGCTGCTGGCTTTGATTGGCACGTGGAAGGAGGAGCCGGCGGATGAATATGTTGCCCGTCTGCGAGAAGGGTGGAACGACGCACGATGAGCAGGATCTTCTGGGACACGAATCTTTTTATCTATTTGTTTGAGGGGCACGCGGGGTTCTCGGCGCCTACGCGCGAGCTGCGCGAACGGATGCGGGAGCGGAAGGATGAGCTGATCACATCGGCGATGACGCTGGCCGAGATACAGGTTGGGCCGCGGCGATCGAAAGACATAGCGCGGGCGGAGAGATATCGCGATGCGATTCGGCAGACTTGTACTGTGCTGCCCTTCAATGAGGCGGCTGCGGATATCTACGCAGAGCTTCGTGAGAATCCGGCGATCAGGCCTCCGGATGCGATTCAGTTGAGTTGCGCGGCGGCGGCGGGGGTGGAGCTTTTTATTACGAATGATGCGGACCTGCACAAGCTCAAAGTGCCGGGAATTCATTTTGTAACTTCGTTGACACGGGTGCCTATCTGAGCGTTACGACCCGTGGATCTGGTTCCAGAGCATGATCAGCGACAGGGCGATCACGATGATTGCTGTTAGCCATGCCACGACGTTGAACAGCCGCGAGTTGGTGTAGGTGCCCATCAGGTCGTGCTTGTTGATCAGCTTGAGCATGAAGATGAGGACGAGTGGGAGCAGGACTCCGTTGAGGACCTGGGAGAGGATGATGACCTTGACCAGGGGGAAGTTGGGGGTGAGGACGATGCCTGCGCCGAGGACGATGAGGAGCGTGTAGAACCAGTAGAAGAAGGGGGCTTCGCTGAAGTGTTTATCGAGGCCGCTTTCTACCCCGAGGCCTTCGCAGACGGTGTAGGCGGTGGAGAGCGGCAGGATGGATGCGGCGAAGAGTGAGGCGTTGAAGAGGCCGGCGGCGAAGAGGATGAAGGCGTAGTCGCCGGCGAGGGGCTTCATGGCGCCGGCTGCGTCGGAGGGGTCGACGATGTTGCGTATGCCGTGGACGTAGAGGGTGGCGGCGCAGGCGACGATGATGAACCAGGCGACGACGTCGGTGAAGATGGAGCCGACGATGACGTCCAGCCGCGAGGCTTTGTACTGCTTGACGCCGATGCCTTTGTCGACGATGGAGGACTGCAGGTAGAACTGCATCCACGGGGTGATGGTGGTGCCGATGACGCCGACGGTCATGTAGACGTAGGTGCGAGTCGCTCCAGACCTTGCGGCCGGGGAGCTTCACGGTCTCGACCAGCGCGAGGTGCCAGTTGGGGCCGCTGAGGACGCCGGCGACGATGTAGGCGATGTAGAAGACGCTGGCGATGAGGAAGATCTTTTCGACGCTCTTGTAGTCGCCCTTGACGACGAGGGCCCAGACCAGGAAGGCGCAGACGGGGACGCTGATGTACTTGCTGATGTGGAAGAGCTGCATGCTGCCAGCGATGCCGGAGAACTCGGCTACGACGTTGCCGTAGTTGACGACGACCAGCAGGATCATCATGACGAAGGTGATGCGGAGGCCGAACTCCTCGCGGATGAGGTCGCTGAGGCCTTTGCCGGTGACCACGCCCATGCGCGCGCACATCTCCTGCACGACGATCAGGGCGATGGTGATGGGGATCATGGTCCAGAGCAGGGTGTAGCCGAACTGCGCGCCGGCCTGCGAGTAGGTGAGGATGCCGCCGGAGTCGTTATCGACGTTGGCGGTGATGAATCCCGGCCCGAGGACGGCGAGGAAGAGAAAGATTCGGGTTCGCCAGCTACGCCAGAAGCTCATCGGCCGGCCGCCGCTTCGACCGTACGGAGCAGATCGTGCTGCTCCGCCTGCACCAGCTCGTACAGACGCTTGGCTGGTGCGATCAGTCCGGCATCATCTGCGACTTCGACGTTGGTCCGAATATGTTCGGGCCGCCGGGAGCTGAAGAGGATGACGCTCTCAGGATTCAACTCGAGCGCGGCCTTGAGCATCAGCTTGGCGAGCTGCTCCGGGTTGTGGAGGTCGGTGCCGGTCTCGTCCGACCAGCGGCGGCAGACATCGGGCTCGATCGAGCAGCGCGGCATGCAGCGAGCGGAAGTTGTTGGTGAGTGCGCGGTGGTGGATGCGAAACGCTCCGACAGAAGACTCTTCGGCGTCCAGTACCGACCACTCGTACTGCAGCGTTGGACAGTACTCAGGCCGCAGGCGCAGCAGTTCGCCGACCCTGGCTGCCTCACTGCCGACCCCGAAGGTGCCGATGGTGCCGCTGGCTACCTGGTCTTCGAGCAGGCGCAGCAGGCCGTCGTCGTTGAGGTTGTGCGCTTCGACTTCATGCAGGAGCCAGACGTCGATGCGGTCCACTCGCAGGTTTGTGAGGCTGCGGTCCAGCGATTCTTTCGCCTGCGCCGGAGTGAACGAGGCCCGCTCCGCAGTGGGCGTAACCTTGCCGGCCACGCTGGCCAGACGCTGCTTCAACCCCGGCAGCAGCTTGATCACAGGACGAGCCATGCTGCGCGCCGCGCTCATCAGCGAGCGACCGCCGGCGGGAGGAAGACCATACTTTGTCGTAACTGTAATCTGCCCGGGATGACGCTGCAGGAACTCACCGAGACAGCCCTCGGCTTCGCCGTATCCATAGAGCGGAGCGACGTCGAAGTGGCGGATGCCGGCGTCGTAGGCAGCCTCGAGCATCGCCAGCGACTCCTTCCTGCCCATGCCACCCATCAGGCTGGAGCAACCGTATCCTAGCCGCGTCGTCCGGCGGCCGGTCGCTCCCAAATTTATCTGCTGCATCCCGGCCTCCATTCCCATCTTCAGGCTAACTCAAATGTTCTGCCAGTCTGACGGCCAGTGCCAAGAGAGTATGGGTCGGGTTGGAAAATCCGGAGGACGGGAAGACTGCGCTGCTGCAGATGTACACGTTCCGGGTGCCGAAGAGAAGAAGGTTGGGGTCGACGACGCCATCGGAGGCAGAGGAGGCCATGCGCATGCCGCCCATGTGGTGATTGCTGTCGTCGCAGCGGGCGATAAAGGCGGGATCGCCGGAGATGAGATCGGCGTCCGGGGTGATGCGTGCAAGAGGGGCGAGGGATTGCTGGGCCACGGCAGCGAACTTGCGGATGGTGTCGACCTCACGGTCGGAGATGCGCCAGTCGAGGCGGGTGCGCAGGAGGCCGAGTGAATCGCGGCTGTCCGCGAGCGTGATGGTGCTGGCCGAGAGAGGCTCCTGCTCGCAGTGGACGCGCAGCAGCATGGGTCCCGGCGGGTTGTAGATGCGGTGATCGACGGCATAGCGCCAGGCTTGCCGGAGGAGCAGCGGCAGGTTGCGCGCGGCGTGGCTGATGTCTTTTCCATCCAGCTCGGAGAAGCGACCGCGGAGGATTGCTTTCGCGGTGGTCTTCAATTTGTCGAGCGACTCGGCGGCATCGCTGCTGAAGGTAATGGTGCCGGCGACGTTGAGGGTGGACTGCTCGGCTTGCCGGGCGGGTGAGAGGCGGAGCTTGGGGTGGTATTTGAAGCCGCGGCTGAAGACGTTGTCGAAGACCTGGTGGAAGCGACGATCGTCGAGGGGCTCGACGGTTGCTACGTTGCAGTCGATGTGATCCTGAAAGTGCATTCCCAGTAGTCCGGACTGGTTCCACGGATGCTGAGCGAGGTTGGGCTGGAGGAAAAAACGCGAGCTCTCAATCGCTCCGAGGCAGAAGATGAACTCCTCGGCGCGGAAGACGGCTTCGATACCGGTCTGGGTTCGGCATCGGATGCCGCGCATGGTCTCGCCGTCGAAGAGCGGCTCGACCGCATTGGCGTGGAGCCACAGGTTTATCGCGTGGCTGTCGGCGATCTTCCGGCCAAAGAGATGGGCGAAGTCCGGCTCGGGACACCATCGGGAGAAATATGGTTCGAGATCGTCGAATGTGGGAGGTTGCAATCCAATCTGCCGCCAGACTGCTTCGTCGGAGCGCTGTACGTTGGCCAGACCTTCGAGGTGCAGGGCGCTCTCGTAGTACTGGCTCAGTGTGCTCTTCGGGAAGGGCCATCCGCTGCCCGGGACGGCTGGCCTGGGCTCGAAATCCTGTGCGTCGAGCTCGAGGATCTGGCCGCCCCACTTGCGGGTGGTGCCTCCCTCGACGCGAAAGCGTCCGGTGTGGATGCCCTTGTGATGCAGGCCTGCGAGTTCGCTGCGATATGGCTCCTGGGACTCGTCTTCGATCTGGGGGCCGCCGCCTTCCAGCAGGAGGACGCGCTTGCCCAGTCGGGCTAGTTCTACCGCCAGGACGATGCCGGCTGCACCCGCGCCGACGATGCATACATCGGCGACGGATTCGGTGTCGGGCTGGACCTGCAACAGGTCGAAGATCATTTTGACAGGCCTGCCGAGGTGCGGGATTCGGGGATGCTTTGCTGGACTCGCTGCAGAATCAGTTCCATCTGCCGGTCGTTGTAGTAGCCGTCGCGTTGGGCGCGAGCGCATCCGGCGGCGGCGATGCGGTTGCGGGCAGCCTCGTCGGGCAGGTAGCGGCGGATCTTCTCGACGCATTCCTCGATGGTCGAAAAGAAGACGGCTTCCTCGTCCTCGCGGAAGCGCTGCATGTGCCCATCGGAGCGCTCGGCGAGCAGGAAGCCTCCGCAGCCGGCGATCTCGAAGCTCTTGTGGACGAACTCGTCGCAGTTGGAGTGGGTGATGAAGCTAAGGTTGATCTTCGAGCGCCAGATGCCCTGGCGGTAATCGTCGCGGAAGAGCTCGCCGTTACTGCCGTAGATGCCGGCGGTCGCTTCCGGACCGAGGGCCTTCTTCCACACCAGCCCGCCGCTGACTGTCACGGACAGCCCGAATTCCTTCCAGAGGCGGGTGAGAAACTGCGCGCGCTGATCATACGGAGTGCCGATGAACGAGACGTCGCGGTCGCGATCGAGATCGGACCAGCCCTCGGGCGGCGGAAAGTGGATGGTGGGCTCGTAGGCGGTTTGAATCTTGATGACGTCGCGTGCGCCCCGCTGGCGGTAGTCGGAGATGTTCTTGTCGCGTTGAACGACGTGGAGGTCGTAGTGCGGGATGGACTTCATGTATAGGCGAAAGCCCGGATCCCTGCGCGGTCCGAAGGCGTTGTCGATCATGTAGCTCAACGTATAGATACCCATGGAACGGATTTTTTCAATCGTCCGCGGCTTCATCCACAGGAGTTTGTCGGCCCAGAGGACGTCCGGCTTTTCGGCTTCCGCGAGCTTGAGCAGGTCGCGGTTGAGACGATCCGCGCCTGGTCCTGCGCTGAGGCGGAGGCCTATCTTGCGAATCACTGGATTTTTGGACTCATACTCGAATGCATTGAGCGATACGACGGAGTGTCCGAGACGCTCCAGAGCCCAAAGACGATAGAGCGACGAGTCGTTGGGGGATAGTCCCGCTGCGTAAAGAATTTTCATTGACCCAAGGCGCCTTGCCTAATTTTTCGCGCGCAGCAGAGCGATGACCTGATCGGCATGGACGACGCCAACGAGTCTCTTGTCGTGGTCGACGACCGGGAGGGCGCGGAGATTGTACTTATCAAATAGTTCGGCAACCTTTCGTCCGTTAGCATCTACATTACAGCTTATGATGTGGCCGTGAGGAAGATCGGCGAGGGCGTCCTGGTGGGCTGCCATGAGGAGTTGCACGAGCGAGATGATGGCGACGATGTGGCCCTCGCTATCGAGCAGATAGGCTTCGCTGACGGTGTCCAGATCGCCCTCGTAGACGCGCAGGGCGGCGATGACGTCGGCTACGGATGCACCTTCGAGCAGGGCGAGATACTCGGTGGTCATGCGGCCGGCGGCTGAGTCGCCGGAGAATTCGAGGAGCTCTTCGACCTCCTGGCGCTCCTCGGGATCCATCTCTTCGAGGATGGCCTCGGAGCGCTCGTCAGAGAGCTCGGAGAGGAGATCGGCGGCGGCGCCGGGGTCCATCTCCTCGACAATTCCGGCGACCTGTTCGGAGTCGAGGGATTCGAGGAGGGTCTGCTGCATCTTGGGGTTGACCTCTTCGAGGGCCTCGGCGGCGACTTCCTCGTTGAGGCTGATGAAGAGGGCCTGGCGCTCGGCGGGGGCGAGGTCTTCGAGGATGTCGGCGAGGTCGGAGGGGTGCATGCCGGAGAGGCGGTCCTGCTCGACCTTGAGCTTGACCCGGCGGGCGGGGTCGCGGTCGATCAGATCGACGTAGTTCCAGGGGATGACGGAGGTGGGGAAGCGTTTGGCGATGCGATCGACGGTGGAGACAGGCAGGCCTTTGAGGACGCGGCGGACGGCTCCGCGGAGGCCGATCTCTACCTCGGCGATGCGGAGGGAGAGAGTGGCGGGGTTGTCGGGCGCAGACTCCCAGATGAGGTCGACGTCGTTGACGCGGACGACCTTGTGGCCGTTGATGTCGATGATCTGCTGGTCGAGGAGATCGCGCTCGAGGAGGAGCGAGGTGTCGTCGCTCGAGAAGGGGGTAAGGCTGGCGCCCTCGCGGAGCTGTATGACCCCGTCGGCGGTGAGTTGCAGTTCGGCGATGAGCACTGAGGAGCGGGTTCCGCGGGCTTCTGAGCGGCGGCGGACGAGCAGACTGTAGACGTGAACCGTGTCCTGAGAGGGGGAGACGGCGAGGTCGCTGACCTTTCCGAATGGGCTGCCCTGCCCGTCGATGACGGCCGAGCCTGCGAGGGCGGAGACGCTCGTTCTAGAGTTTGCTGGTTTCGTCATAGGCGGCCGGCAGGAAGGAATTCCTCGTATCGGCATCCTATCTCACGGCAGCGGAAGGTTGAAACAAAGCATCCTGACGCCGTATACACACAGCAAACGCGAGGGGAGGAAAAGGCTTCCACCTTGACTTTTCCCCGGACGCGCAAGCAAACTGCCATCATCGCCTGTGACGGCTGCTGGTGAACGACGAACTGGGATAAAGGACCTCTTGGCCGATTCGACTACAAGCCGTGTCACATACACTCTTGACTCGTCGCTGGACAGCGTCAACAAGGTGGAACAGACCGCCGAAGAGCAGGCCGCGCGGGCAGGGTTCGACGAAGACACGATTTCTCACATTGCGATGGCGGTTCGAGAGGCGACCGTCAATGCCGTGCTGCACGGGAATGCTTACGATCCGGGCAAGCACATTACAGCGTCGTTCGAAACGACCACCGATTCGCTGATTATCCGTATCGCCGACCAGGGCCCGGGATTGAATCATGAGCATATTCCAGACCCTCTGGCACCGGAAAACATTCTGCGCGGCTCCGGCCGTGGCATCTTCCTCATTCGGAACTTCATGGATGAGGTAAACTTTCGGCAGCTACATCCCGGAACCGAACTCACACTGATTAAACACCGCACACCCGCGCAGCCGGGGACCTAAGGAGAAGAAAACTCATGAGCATGAAAGTAACGACTCGCCAGGTGGACGGCATTACCATACTGGATTTAAGCGGCCGCATTACGCTCGGTGAAGGCAGCGTCACGATTCGCGACGCGGTCCGCGACGTCCTGGCCAAGGGTTCGAACAAGATTCTGCTGAATCTGGGCGACATCAACTACATCGACAGCTCGGGCATCGGCGAGCTGGTGAGCGCCTTCACCACGGTGAGGAACAGCGGCGGCGAACTGAAGCTGCTGAACCTGACCAAGAAGGTCCACGACCTGTTGCAGATCACCAAGCTGTACACGGTGTTCGACATCAAGGACGACGAGGCTTCGGCGATCTCCGCTTTCTCGAAATAGCCCGTTTTATGCAGAGAAGGCCGTCGCAGATGCGACGGCCTTCCTGTTTCTACGGCCCGGATTATTTGCCGAAGTCGACCTTGGGAGCGTTCTCGGAACCGGGTTGGGCCGCGTAGTAGCCGGTCTTGGGATGGAATCCGGCAAAGTTCGCCCAGATGCTGTTGGGGAACTGCTGGATGAAGGTGTTGTAGTCCTGAATGGACGCGTTGTACCTGCGGCGGGAGACGGCGATGCGGTTCTCGGTGCCGGCCAGCTCATCCTGCAGGCGCATGAACTGGTCGTTGCTCTTGAGCTGCGGGTAGTTCTCCTGCATTCGCATCAAAGGCAGCAGAGCGACGTTCAGGCGATCGTTGGCGGCGAGCTTCTCATCGGGGGTCTTGGCCGTCATGAGGCCGGCGCGGGCGTTGGCGATCGCGGTGAGGATGCTCTCCTCGACGTTGGCGTAGCCCTTTACGGTTGCGACCAGGTTGGGGATGAGGTCGGAGCGGCGTTGCAGGTCGACATCGATATTGGAGAACGCCGACTGGACCGCCTGGTCTTTTGCGACCATCTGATTTTTGGAGCTTGCATAGCTGCCGCCAGCAAGGAGCAGCACGACAATGATTAGACCCACAACACCAAGTACAGCCCACAGAGCTTTCATTTATGCCTCGACTTTCGTTTCTTCAAAGATTTGATGATTCGATGTTCGGCTCGGCTCACGGCTTGAATTTACCACTCGAACGCCGCTGACCCTTCTTTGCAGCATATCTTTTTCACATTTTTGCCTCAAAAGTCACCGCTGGCTCCTCCGCCTCCGGAACTGCCTCCGCCAAACCCTCCGAAGCCGCCGCCTCCGTCGTTTCCGCCGCCGCCGCGATAGCCGCCGCCCCCTCTGCCGCCTCCCATCAAACTGCCCAGTATGAAGAAGATGAGGCCGGTGTTGCCGGTCTTGACGAGAAAGATGAGCACCAGCAGAATGACTCCGCCACCGATGATGAGCTCGCCGAAGGTGAGATGGACGGGCTGGGCGTCCTGCTGCTCGCGGTGGTAATAGTGCTGCTGTTGAGGCATGGCGAGCGAGACGCCGGCGTCGGTGGCGATGATCTGGGCGAGCTGCTGGACGCCGAGGGTGACGGCGGAGTTGTAGTCACCCTGCTGGGCGTAGGGAGACATGGCGCGGCCGATGTCGCCGACCTTGGCGTCGTTCAGGATGCCTTCGAGACCGTAGCCGACCTCGATGCGGCCTCGCCGGGGGGTCATGACCAGGAGCATCAGGACGCCGCGGTCGTCCTTGTTGCCGACCTTCCACTTCTCTTCAAGGGCGGTGGCGAACTCCTCGATGGACTGATCGCTATCGATGGTTTTTATCGTGACTACGGCGATCTGGGCGTGGGCCTGACGATCTACCTGGGTGCAGAGCCGCTCCAGACCCGCCTTGGTGTCCGGTGAGAGGACGCCGGCGAAGTCGTTGATGTATCCGGTCGGCGGAGGAAGAGTGGCTACCTTTTCAGCCCGGAGTGTGCCGGTGGGCGCCAAGATCAGGCAGACGGCCACCAGGAGTTGCAGGATGCGCTTCATTGCTGGTGATTCTACGCTGGGCAGGTAAATAAAGTTCATTGCTGGGGATTGTCTCTTCGAGTGGCTGGCTTATGCATAAGGCCGCGATTCAATGAGTTGACGCGAAAAGAGGGTGCTGGACGGCACCCTCTTTCTGGATAGAGTTTCAATCTGAAGGCTGAAGACTACTGGGTCGGTGGAGGAGGGGCCTTATGGGCGGGAACCGGGATGCCGCGCTCGGTGGCCATTTTGTCCACCATGTTCATGTGATCGCGAATTACCTTGGCGGATTTCAGGACGGCGTCCTTGAGTGTGGGGTCGGTGGCGCTGATGAACTCCTGACGAAACTCGCGCAGGTCCTGATGGTGATCGTTGACCATGAGAGTGATGTACGCGGTATCGAAGGATGTGCCGGAGAGCGCGTTGAGTTTTTCGAACTCAGCCTGACCGTCTTTGCCGACCTTCTTTGGGACCATGACTCCGTCTGCGTCGGCGACGGTGCCCAGATCGGCGTTGATGGTGGCATGATCGGTGACCATTTTCTGGCCGAAGTCCTTGACTTCCGCGGTGCTTCCCTTCTGGGCGGCGAGCTCTCCGAGCTTGATCTGGAGCAGACCTCCTTCGATGGCGGTGCGGAGGAAGAGCTTGTCGCGCATCATCTGGCCGGTCATTCCGGGGGCTCCGGCAGAGTCCTGCGTGCCGGGGTTCGGGGGTTGCTGGTTGGGATTACTGGGTTGGGTGCTGGGAACCGGAGGCATCGTCGCAGGATCCTGGGCGAAGACGGCGGCCGGCGCAAAGGCTACTGCAGTGCCAAGGAGAGCAATCTGAGTTGAGCTGAACTTCATGGTCTTCATAAGGTCGATCCTCTGAAATCTCTGGACTGCTCCTGCAACTGTTGCGTTGATGCAGACCTGAATTATGCGCCATCAGGCTGCGTTAGACCACTCCCTCGTTTGGTGTAGACGCCCGCGGGCGGGTTGTCCACCTTGTTACGGATACAAAGCATTGTATTCTTTGATTCCATGGGGAACCCAAGATCAATGACCGCCATAGTAGTCAAACCGCCGGTTGCGCGCAAGGAACCGAATCCAACTTATCTACACGGGCACACTCTCGAGGACGACTACCGCTGGATGCGGGAAAAGGATTCGCCGGAGGTGATCGCCTACCTTGAGGCGGAGAAT
The DNA here is from genome assembly GCA_963744125.1 of uncultured Acidobacteriaceae bacterium. Taxonomy (GTDB): domain Bacteria; phylum Acidobacteriota; class Terriglobia; order Terriglobales; family Acidobacteriaceae; genus Edaphobacter. Next base: position 50,772 of record CAVUSG010000004.1, read on the forward strand.
GAGTACACCGACGCAGCGATGGCGGAGACCAAAGAGCTGCAGGAAAAGCTCTACAAGGAGATGCTGTCGCACATCAAGGAGACCGACGAGTCGGTGCCGTATCCCGACCGCGGCTGGTTCTACTACACGCGCACGATGGAGGGGAGCCAGTACCCGGTGTACTGTCGCAGACGCGCGGCTGGGCCGCAGTTTTCAGAGACGACGCCGGAAGACGTGCTGCTGGATGTGAACCTGCTGGCCGAGGGGCAGCCGTTCATGTCAGTCGGGGGGATGAGCGTGAGCCCGGACGGGACGCTGCTGGCCTACTCGACCGACAACACCGGCTTCCGGCAGTACACGCTGCGGCTGCGGAATCTGACGACGCGTGAGGATTATCCGGAGAGCGTCGCGCGGGCGGGATCGTTCGTGTGGGCGGCGGACTCGAAGACGCTCTTCTATACGACCGAAGACGAGCAGACGAAGCGGCACAACCTGCTCCACCGGCACGTTATGGGGACACCGACGGAGCAAGATGTACTGGTGTACGACGAGACGGATGAACGGTTCAACCTGGGGGTCGGGAAGACAAGGGATGGCCGCTATGTGCTGATGGAGGCCGGGAGCCATACGACCAGCGAGACGCGCTTTCTGACGGCGGCGGCGCCGGAGGGAAGATTTCGGGTGATCGCTCCGCGGAAGGATGACCAGGAGTATTCGGTGGATCACCGCGAGGGGCTGTTCTATATACGGGTGAACGATACGGGGAAGAACTTCCGTGTGGTGACCGCTCCGGTGGGCGATCCCGGCCGGGAGAGTTGGAAGGAGTTCATCGCCGAAGATGCAGAAGCTCCACTTGAGGATTTTGATTTATTTAGCTCATTTTGCGTGAGTTCCAGGCGGAAGCTTGGACTGCCTACATTGACTGTGAATCGCTTTGTAAGCGAGACACAGCTTGGAGAGGCGGCAGAGATCAGCTTTCCGGAGCCGGTGTATGCGGCGCAGGCGCATGTAAACCGGGAGTTCGAGACGAAGGTCTTCCGGTACAGCTACCAGTCGCTGGTGTCGCCGGCTTCGGTGTACGAGTACGACGTGGCCAGCGGCGGATCGACGCTGCTGAAGCAGCAGGAGGTGCCCGGAGGGTTCGATTCGAGCCGCTATGCTTCGGAACGAGTCTGGGTAACGGCGGCGGACGGAGTGAAGATTCCGGTGTCGCTGGTCTATCGGAAGGAGAGTTTCAAGCGCGATGGGAGCTCGCCGCTCTATCTCTATGGCTATGGGTCGTATGGCTACCCTCTGCCGGTGGGGTTCAGCCCGACGAGACTGTCGCTGCTGGATCGCGGGATCGTGATGGCCTACGCGCATATTCGGGGGGGTGGAGAGCTGGGCGATCCGTGGCACGATGCCGGCAAGATGATGGTGAAGTGGAACACCTTCTCGGACTTTATCGCGGCGGCGGAGCAGCTTGTGGAAAAGGGGTACGGAGCTGTGGATCGCGTGGCGATCGAGGGTGGAAGCGCCGGAGGGTTGCTGCTGGGCGCGGTGGTGAACAAGCGGCCGGAGTTGTTCCGGGTGGTGCTGTCGCATGTGCCGTTCTTGGATGTGATGAATACGATGCTCGACGCTTCCCTGCCCCTGACGGTGGCGGAGTATGAGGAGTGGGGCAATCCCAATGAGGCGGAGGCGTTCGCATATATGAAGAGCTACTCGCCGTATGACAATCTGAAGGCGGGAGCGTATCCAGCGATGCTGGTGAAGACGAGCCTGAACGACTCGCAGGTGATGTACTGGGAGCCGGCGAAGTACGTGGCCCGGCTGCGGACGCTGAAGACCAACGACAGTCCCCTGCTGCTGCACATCAATATGGATGCAGGGCACGGCGGGGCTAGTGGACGGTATGACTATTTGAAGGAGATTGCGTTCGACTATGCGTTCTTGCTGCAGGAGCTGGGGGTTGAGGGCGGGAGTGGGACGCCGGCGGACTGAAGTAATGTGTAGTGAGCCCTAAAGTGTTGGGGATGGACGCCGATAACCGTGATGTGGGAGAGCTATCGCCTGGCGTAAAGGGAGGTCACCATGTCACTGAATGGCATCATCGGAATTGGGATATCGAGCACAGGGGTAGAGGACGAGCGCAAGGAGATTGCGCGGGAAGAACGGGGGATGCAACGGCCGGTTGCGGGGATGAAGCCGGATAATCTTTCGGCGGTACAGGAGGATTATGTGACGCTGCAGTCCGGAGTGGGGCAGGTGGCTCAGGCGGGTGCCGCGGGCGGGGTAGCGTTGGGACAGAGTGGAGTCGGCGAGCGCGGGAGTCTGTTTCAGGCGGTTGCTTAGGCAGGGTTCGGCCTCGCGAGCAGTTCCATAGGCATCCAGCTTCCTGCTTCGAGAAGCAGCCTTTCGACTACTACGTCGGCAGGCAATCCGAAGCGAGACCTCAGTTCCTCAATTTCTGCGATAGCTTTCGGATTCTCTATGGTAAGGGCCACGGTGTTTCTTTCTGGAATTTCAACCCTGTACAGCAGGTTCTTCGACTGTATCGCCTTCGCCGGGGGCCAGGAAGAGGTTGGCTTCGAGGCCGTGCTGGCGGGTGTAGAGGTCGTAGTAACGGCCGTGGAGGGCGTAGAGGGTCTCGTGGGTGCCGCGCTCGACGATCTGGCCCTGTTCGACGACGAGAATCTGGTCGGCGCGGCGGATGGTGGAGAGCCGGTGCGCAATCACGAAGGTGGTGCGGCCCTGCATGAGGAAGTTGAGGCCGGCCTGGATCATGGCTTCTGACTCGGAGTCGAGCGAGCTGGTGGCCTCGTCGAGGATGAGGATGCGGGGATCGGCGAGGATGGCTCGGGCGATGGAGATGCGCTGACGCTGGCCGCCGGAGAGTTTGACGCCGCGCTCGCCGACGATGGTCTCGTACTGCTCGGGGAAGTTTTCGGCGAACTCGTCTACGCGGGCGATGCGCGAGGCCTCCAAGAGCTGCTCAACGGTGGCGTTGGGGCGGGAGAAGAGGATGTTCTCGCGGATGCTGCCGTCGAAGAGGAAGGTCTCCTGCAGGACGACGCCGAGCTGCTGGCGATAACTGCTGAGGCGGATGGAGGCGAGGTCGAGGCCGTCGACCAGGACCTCGCCGCCAGTCGCCGTGTGGAAGCCGCAGATGAGTGAGATGATGGTGGATTTTCCGGAGCCGGAGGAGCCGACCAGAGCGGTGACCGAGCCGGGTTTGGACTCGAAGGAGATGCCATGCAGGACGGGCTTGTCGGGCTCGTAGGAGAAGGTGACGTCGCGGAAGGCGACGTCTCCGCGGATGGTGGCGAGGGCGTGGGTACGGGCCGTCTCGGAGTCCTCTTCGAGTTCGTTGAGAATCTCGGTGGTGCGGTCTAAACCTGCGAGGGCCTCAGTGAGCTGGGTGCCGATGGAGACGAGCTGCACGATAGGCACGGTCATGAAGGCGAGGAACATGACGTAGGTCATGTATCCGCCGGGAGTGAGTTGTCCGGCGACGACGCGATGCGCTCCAAGGTACATCACCAGCGCTCCGACGACGCCGAGCACGGCGGTGGACGCGAGCGACATCAGCGACTGCGCGGTGAGCGAGGAGATGACGTTCTGGAGGAGACGGTTGGCGCCGGCTGCAAAGACGTTGGCCTCGCTCTCTTCAGCGTGATAGCCCTTGACGACGCGGACGCCGCCGAGCGACTCGGTGAGGCGGCCGGTGACCTCGGCGTTGATCTTGGCGCGTTCACGGAAGATGGGGCGGATGGTCTTAAAGGCGCGCTGCAGGATGAGGCCGAAGACTACCAGAACGACGAAGCTGACCAGCGTCATCTGCACGCTGAGCTTGACGAGATAGGCGAAGGCGAAGACAGCGGTGAGGATGCCGCCGAAAAAGTCGATGACGCCGGTGCCGATGAGGTTGCGGACGCCTTCGACGTCACTCATGATTCGGGCGACCAGCGTGCCGGTGCGGTTCTCATCGTAAAAGGCGACTGGAAGGCGGCCGATGTGGGCCTGGACCTTCATGCGCAGCTCGGCTATGAGGCGTTGGCCTTCTTTGGAGAGGAGTTGGGTGAGGGTATAGGAGGTGATGCCCTGAACGATGGTGGCCACCAGCACCGCGCCGATGATCTTCGGCAGAAGCGCAATATTTTTGCCGTACATCACTTTGTCGATCAAGGGCCTGGTCGACCATGGCAGCACAAGGCCGCTGAACCGGTTGACGACCATCAGCAGGAAGCTGCCGCCGAGCAGCAGGCGGCGGGGCTTGATCAGCTTCCAGACCTCGGGGAGGACCTTCTTGAGCTCGGGCTTGGGGCGGCTGGCCTTGATGTCCGCTAACGAGGCATGGCCTGAGCCGCGGGTGGGGCGATCCACCGCTTTCATACCGCCGCCAAATTTGGATGGACCGTAAGCAGACATAGATGAGTTAAGAGTACGCCGTTTAGATGGCTTAAACGCCGCTCGGGATTCTGGCACGCCTCGCCTGGATGAAGGAGCGCACGCATAAAAGCACGAAGATCAGGCAGATGGTGCCCATAAGGGTCTGTACGATGGCCGCGTCTCGCACCGGACTGGCAACCACCTGACCTACCGCGCGCCGAATGGTGGCGAGGATTCCGGGGATGGTGCCCAGGAAGCCGAGTAGCCCGATGGTGACGGCAATGTGCATGAAGAGCATGCGGCGCTTGCTGTCAGGGGTATTGGCCAGCGCGCCGAAGATAACGAGCAGCAGTCCGAAGCCAGCGGGAATGAGGGTGTGTGGATGGTGCTCGAGGGCTACGAATGCGACGGCGCCCAGGATGATGAGCAGGATTCCAAAGACGATAGTGAGCTTGGCCAAGATATTTGCCCTCCGGGGCTCTTATCTCGATTGTACTCAGATGGAAACCATGCTCCGGGAAGGACTGCGCCTTAGGACTTTGGCTTGAGCGCGGGTTTGGGTTTCAGCTTGGATTTCGTCTTGGGTTTCGCCTCGGATTTGGCCGGCGCTTTGGAGGCTGGCTTCGGACTTGCGCTGGGCTTCATGGCGCGGACGAACTGCTTCCAGTCTTTCTCGGTCTGGTCGGCGTAGGCTACGGCGAATTTGGTGATGGCGTCGTCGAAGCGCTCCGAGGTGCCGATGTAGCCCGCGAGCATGGCGGGATCTCCGCTGCGTGCGTGGCCGCGGGCGAGCATCTCGCCGCAGACGCTGGCGTAGCCAAGCAGGTCGGCGACCTTCATCTGGGTGATGTCAATGGAGGCTTTATGGTCGTTGAGCTGACGGACGAGGTAGTCGCGGCCTTCGATCGTGGTCCAGCCGAGAAGCGGGTCGGACTGAACCTGCATAGCGCGTTCGCCTTCAACGACCCTGCGACCCTGATGGTAAGGGGGGGCGGTATTTCCGCCGAGGTAGGGGGCATAGCCTGACGTCGCCTCCTCTTTGATCTGGATGAAGAGGGGATCTTTGCCGCTGTTTCCCTGCATGTAGACGCAGTAGTCGCGGAGCCCGACGGAGCCGGTGCCCACGACCTTGAAGGCCACATCGATCGGACGGTATTGCGCAAAGAAGTGGCGGCGTTCGACGAGCAGGCTATCCACATACGTTGTAAGAGAGTCGATGATGCGCTGCGCCGGGGCGCCGGTTATGCGGGTGAGCACCGGAGGGTCGGATTTGAATATCCGTGAGTTGGCGGCAGCCGGGGCCGACTCCAGGTCGGCGCCAGTCGTGGCATTCTTTGATTTGGCGGCACTTTGCTTCTTCGCCGCCGCCGTTGCCGCTGCTGATGTGGGTTGCGACGGCGGCTCGGTGAGGGAGAGCAGGTTGTGCATTGGCGTGGCACGCTGCGCCATGGTGAAGATCGTCGACATGGTTGAGATATCGCGGAGACGTCGCACCTGGTAGCGGGCCGCCTCGAGCACCGGCATTCGTGAGAGACGGAGGATGCTGCGGCGATAGTTCGCCAGGAAGATCGCTGAGCCTTCCTCGCAATCTGCGTGCTTCGCGTTGATTCCACGGCCAGCGAGGATGAGGCTGGTCGCCATGCGTTTTACATCCCACTCGAAGGGGCCGGCGATGGTCTCGTCGAAGTCGTTGATGTCGAAGACCAGGCGCCCGTCGGGCCCGTCGAATGCGCCAAGGTTGCGGACGTGCGCGTCGCCGCAGAGCTGGCTGTAGATAGCCGTATTCTGAGCCAGGGACAGGTCGTAAGCCATCACGGGGACAGCGCCACGGTAGAAGGCGAAGGGAGTGAGCGACATACGCTGATTCTTGATGTCGATCAACGCGGGTACGCGGCCACGAACCGAGGCCTCGAGGAGCTTGATAGGCGATTCGGTGCGCTTATGGGGCGTCCAGCCGGCGTGGTCGGCGCGACGCATGTGTTTGCGTTGCTTGCGGCCAGCAGCGGATCGCTCCTGAAAGGTCAGTGGAAGAGCCATGGATTTCATCTCCGATTCTTGTTCAGAAGACGGTAGAGACAGGAGGAAATCTTACCTCAACGGCGTGGCCAGGGTTGCGCAGGAGCACTATCGAGCGGCATTTTGGCCTGCGCGGAGGGCGATATGCGGTTCCGACGAGCGGGATTTGGGTACCTTCCGAAGAGAATCCGCCGCATACCTCCAAAGTTGTAGAAACTGCATCGCATTAAGTGATACTCTTCCGCTGTTATGGCGTGAGGTAAAAAGATGAACCTGCGACGATTGATGGTCTGCTCCGTTGTTGCCCTCTCCGCCTTGAGTGTTGCGGCATTCGCAGCAGGAACCCACAAGAGTTCTATCAAATCGCCTCTGGCGGCGACGCATCATGCCTCTTATAAGCCTGGCACCAAGCCTGCACCCCAGAATTCAGACGCTGGCAAGAAGAAGCACTTCTGGGATAAGAAGTAAGCCTCAGGCTGCGGCGCGCTTTATCTGAGCCACAACATCACTCGTCTTCCAGTCGTTGGTGGGATACCACGCCGCGACCTTCCCATCCTTCCCGATCAATACCGTTGAGAGCGAGTGGTTGAGCGACTTGCTGTCTCCGGGTGTCACGCCGACGTTGAAGAACTGCGTGACTGCAGCCAGATCGGCCTCGCTGGGAGCGGCGAAGTCCCAGTGTTTAAAGGTCTCTTTCGTGTACTGGCCGGTATAAGCGCCGCCGTAGCTGCGCAGGACCTTCGGCGTGTCATAGCTGGGATCGAAGCTGATGCTGAGCAGGTGAGTACGGGCGTAGAGCGCCGGATCGGCAGCCAGGGCCTTGTCGATCTCGGCGAAGTTGCGGCTCATCCGCGGGCAATAGTCAGAGAGCTGGCAGCGCGTGTAGATGAACGTAATCAGCAGTGCACGGCCATGAAACTGGCTCAGGCGAATCGTCCGGTTGCTCTGGTTCAGGAGTTTGAAATCGGGAACCGCGTCTCCGGGCTGCGGCACGTGGTACTGAACGGTTGGCTTGTAGTCGGGCTTGGCCTGCGCGATGACGACGATCTGATCGACGACGATATTGTCCAGGCCGTCGGCGTCCTTGGTGACGACAAAAGTAGCGGTGATGCGATCGCCGGGGTGAAGCTCGCTGGCGACAGACGGGTCCTTTAGCCGGTAGGACATGGTCATCGCGTCCATCAGGCCGGGGATGGCCTCGTGATCCAGCATCACGTCCGGCCCATTCACTGAGACGACCTTTGCCCGTACTGGGTAGGTTTTGGCCGCGGCGGCTGACGATGCTGGTGCGGCGGTGGGGGTGGGCGCATTCTCTGGAGGATTGTTCTGGTGGCAGCCGGAGAGTAGAAGAACCAGGCAAAGGGCAAACAAAAGCTGACGAGGCACGGCGGTAACTCCTCTTCTAATGATAATGTGCGGCGAGCTTTCTGTCGGCGGACGCATCTTTTCGCAGCACGGAGGTGGTCCGGCGACGACCCGATTTTCCAGTGGCACGGGGCGTATAACCGAAGCATGGATGAGGAAAATCTGCTGCCAACCGCGATAGTGCAGGCGCTGGAACGGGGCGCGACCGTGGTGACCGGCAACCAGCGGGCAGCACGCACTTTACGCCGTCAGCTCGACCGGCGCCACCGGGCCGCAGGGCTGACAAGCTGGCCGCCGCCAAAGGTGCTCTCGTGGGAGGCGTGGACCGCGAGCTGGTGGAGCAGACTCGTCATGCACGGAGAGGCGCGGCAGTTGCTGCTGAACCGCAGCCAGCAGCAAGCAGTGTGGCGCGCGGTGCTCGACGAGGACAAGGAGTTGGAGGGCCGGCAGAAGGATTCGCTGGCAGAGATGGCCGCCGACGCGTGGCGGCTGCTCTCAAGCTACAACGGACAGAGCCGGCTGCGGGAGCTCGTCGTGAGCCCCGATATCCGCGCGTTTCAGCGCTGGGCGGAGGCGTTCGTCCGTCGCTGCCGGGCCGATGGACTGCTGGCGCAGGCTGGACTTGAGGACGTGCTGCGACAGGCTATTCAAATGGAAGACCCTCAACCTGATGGAACAGAGTTGCTGCTAATCGGCTTTGATGCCCTGACGCCTGCGCAGACCAGCCTGATCGAGGCTATGCGTGCGGCGGGGGCGGTCGTCGAGCAACTAACAGCGGCAGACCGCGAAGGGCAAAGCCTGCTGGTGGAGGCGGTCGATGAGAGTGAGGAGCTGCGCGCCTGCGCCCGCTGGGTGAGGCAGTTCGTAGAGGAGCACCCCGACGCGCAGGTAGGTGTCATCGTGCCAGGGCTGGAGAGACAGCGGACCGAAATCGATCGCGTATTTCGGCAGGTACTGGCGCCGGAGCTCGAAGATATCGGCGCCACGCATGCAGCTGCGCCGTATGAGTTCTCCGTCGGCGTGCCTCTGGCATCGGTGCCGATAGTCGCGGCTGCGCTGAACCTGCTGCGCTGGATCGCAGGACCGCTGCCGCTGGAGCGAGTCAGCGGCCTGCTGCTCTCTCCTTACTTCGCGGGTGGACGCGAGGAGCTCGGAGCACGCGCGGAGCTGGATGCATCTCAACTCAGGCAGACAAAGAAACTGTTGCGGCCGGAGTTCTCGCTGGAAGCGCTGACCGTGCTTGTTGAGCACGCCAACACGCCGGGCCTGACCGGACTTGTGGTTGCTCTCAAGAGATTGCGCAACGTGGTCGCGCGGCACTTCGCAAAGGATGACACGCAGACATACGCCGAGTGGGCCGATGCGATGCGAGAGGCTCTGAGCGCCGCCGGCTGGGGCGCGAATGGGTCGCAGGACAGCATCGAATTCCAGACCCAGACCAAGTGGGAGAGCGCGCTGGACGAGCTCGCGACGCTGGACTTCGACGGCGCATGGGTGCGGTTCGGCAGCGCGCTCGAGAGCCTGGAGCGAATCGCAAAAGGAACAATGTTCGCGCCTGCATCGCGCGAGGCTCCGGTGCAGGTGATGGGCCCGCTGGAGGCAGCGGGTAGCCGCTTCGATGCGGTATGGTTTCTCCGCGCAGGCGACCTGAGCTGGCCGATGCCCGTCTCTACCACTCCCCTGCTGCCCTGGCAGATGCAACGCGAGTTGAAGATGCCGGGGTCGGACGCCGCGCGGGAGATGGACTTTGCGCGACGCGTGACCGCACGCATCGCCGGTAGCGCAACGTCTGCAGTGTTCAGCTTTGCGCGATCAGCCGGTGAGGAAGCCGGCAAGCAGAGGCCGTCCGCGACGTTGAGTGGCATGCAACTGCAGCAGGTCTCTGCGGCGGAGATTCTGCACGGCGACGTTGTGCGCACTCCCTTGCCCGCAGAGATAACTGATGACGACGTACAACTGCCGCCGTTGCCCGATCGCGTGATTCGAGGTGGCGCCGCGCTGCTCCGGGCGCAGGCCGCGTGTGGCTTCAAGGCGTTCGTAGAGCAAAGGCTGTGGTCGCAGGAATTGAAGACAGCCGAGCTGGGGATGGATGCAGCCGAACGCGGTACGCTTGTGCATCGCGTGCTGGAGCGTTTCTGGAAGAATGTGAAGACGCAGGAAGAGTTGAAGGCAATGACGTCCACCGAACGGGAGGACGCCCTGGCCTGGTGCATTGCCGAGGAGCTGAAGACTCCCGCAGGGGTTGATGTAACAGCGTGGGATATCGCCTATATCGATATGGAACGGCGCCGGTTACAAAATCTGCTGGACCAATGGCTCGATCTCGAACTGACGAGACCGCCCTTCGAGGTCAAGCTGAGCGAGAAGAGATTCGAGGATGTGCAGGTGGGGCCGCTGCGTCTGCAGGTGATCGTCGACCGCGTGGATCTGGTCGATGACGGCGAGGATTCGACGGAGCCCGCCGAGATGATCCTCGACTACAAGACGGGTCGCGCCGAACCTGCGCAGTGGCTAACAGATCGGCCCGATGAACCGCAGGTTCCGTTGTACGCGATCCTCTCCCAGGCACAGCGAATTGCAGGCGTCGCGTTCGCCAAGGTGCGGTTGGGAGAGATGCAGTTGAACGGTTACGCGACGCGAGGCGACTTGCTGATTAAGCCTCCGCGGCGCAACGACGGAATCACGCTGGACGCGCGAATCGGGGAGTGGCGGCGCGTGCTGACGAAGCTGGCCGATGAATTTGCTGCGGGTGACGCTCGGGTCCGACCCAAGCAATATCCGAAGACCTGCGAGCACTGTGCGCAGCGACTCGTCTGCAGGCTCGATGTCGCCGCGCTGGACGAAGACGTAGACGAAGAGATAGGAGAGGGCGAATGAAAGATCTCTTCGTGGGAACTCTCTTCGTCATGGATAAAGACGATCTGCTAGCAGCTCCGCCGCCGGATGCAGCCCAACGCGAGCGAGCGTTGGACGTCACGCGCTCATGGATCGTAGAGGCGCCGGCAGGCTCGGGCAAGACGGGCCTGTTGATTCAGCGCTACCTGAAGCTGCTGGCAGAGGAGAACGTAACCCAGCCCGGCGAGGTGCTGGCCATCACCTTCACAAAGAAAGCGGCAGCCGAGATTCGCGACCGCGTGTTGGAGTCGCTGGAGAGTGCAGCTCACGATGCGCCGGCAAACGAGAGCCAGTTCGATCGCGAGACCCGCACGCTGGCAAAGGCTGTGCTGGAGAAGGATAAGCACCTGAAGTGGGGACTGCTCGAGACGCCGCAACGCATGAACCTGAAGACGATCGACTCTCTCTGCGCGTTGATCGCCGGGTCGATGCCGGTGCTGTCCGGTGGAGGCGGCCGCATGGCTCAGGTGGAGGATGCACTTCCGCTCTATCAACTCGCGGCGCGTCGGACGATGATGCAGCTGGGCGGCGAGGACGAGGCACTCAACGCCGCACTGCGGGAGGTGCTGCTGCATCGCGACGGCAACCTCGCCGAGTGCGAACGCCTGCTCGCGGATATGCTCGACCGCCGCGACCAGTGGGGCGAACTAATTCCGCTGCGCGAAGCGGAATTAGACGACGACTATCTGGATAGCACCGTATTGCCGAAGCTGAATCGCACGCTCGAAAAGATAGTCTGCGCCGGGCTGTCGGAGCTCGCAGACAACATGCCCGGAGATCTTCTCGATGAGCTGGCCCACCTCGCCTCGTCGCTCGCAGGGAACGCTCCGTTCAAGCTGGAGATCTCACCAATCGCTATCTGCGCGGGCCGCAGCGTCCCCGGAACCGAGGCCGAGCACCTCGAACACTGGCGAGCGCTCATCCAACTCCTTGTAACGCGATCGAGCAAAACGTGGCGAGGAGGCTTTGCCAAAAACCATATCGGCTTCGAAATGACAAAGGCCGAAAGATCGCACCTGAAGAGAATCATCGAGCGAATTGCGCATCGTGACGATCTGCTGCAGGCCATGCTGCAAGTGGACAAACTACCCCCGGCGCAATATCCCGACGAACAATGGAGAGTCGCCAAGGCGCTCTTCCGCCTCCTGAGCCGCGCGCTGGTGGAGCTGCAACTGATCTTCGCGGAGCGCGGAGAGTGCGACTTCGCCGAGCTCGCGCTGCAGGCACGCGGCGCGCTCCGGCAGGACGGTGGCGTGCTCGACCTGCACGAAGCTCTCGGCATGGAGTTTCGCCATCTGCTCGTCGACGAGATGCAGGACACTTCGACGATCCAATACGAGCTGATCGAGCTGCTGACGCAGGAGTGGGACCAGAAGAGTCAGACCGTCTTCCTCGTCGGCGATCCGAAGCAGTCGATCTACCTCTTCCGGCAGGCACGCGTTGAGCGCTTTGTGCGGACCATGCGCGAGCAGAGGCTGGGCGACCTGCAGGTAGAGTGCCTGCACCTCACGGCGAACTTCCGCTCGCAGGCAAAGCTGGTGGAGGCCTTCAACACCGACTTCCCGCTTCTCTTCCCTGGCGGAGTGCATACCGCCGCTCCCGACGAGCTTTCCTACACGGCAGCAGATGCAGTGAGCACCAGCGCTCTCTCCGATGTTGGTGTGGAATGGCACACGCGCATTATCGAAGGGAAAAAAAACTCGCCAGAGTCCAAGGCAGAGATGCATAACTGGCTAAAAGAAGAGGCGCAACAGGTCCGCGCCATCGCGAAGCAGTGGAGAGCGCGCCCCCTGCCGGAGGGACGTACAAAGCCATGGAGCATCGCCGTATTGGTCCAGGCCCGGCGTCATCTCGTCGATATCGTGGCCGCGCTGAAGGAGGACGACGGCGATGGAGCGATTCCTTTCTCCGCGATAAAGATCGACGAGCTCGCCCGCCGGCAGGAAGTCATGGACCTCCACGCCTTGACGCGTGCGTTGCTGCATCCTGCGGATCGCGCGGCGTGGCTGGCAGTGCTGCGCGCGCCCTGGTGCGGCCTGAGCCTGGTCGACCTGCACGCGGTGGCCGGCGGAGACGATCCCCTGCTGGCATCGCGCCGCATGCCTGCATTGATGGAAGACCACACCGCTCGATTGAGTCCAGATGGAGCGGCGCGGCTGCAACATTTCGCGATGGTGATGCAGGCCGCCGAGTCGCAACGCGGACGCTTACGCATAGCGGAGTGGGTCGAGCGAACGTGGCGCTCGCTCGGCGGAGATGTATTGCTGCAAGATGCCGAGCTGGCGAATGCGCAGCGCTATCTCCAACTTCTCGACGAGCTGGGCTCCGATCCGGCCGGCCTCGACCTCAGGGTTCTCGAGCGGCGCATGAAGAAGCTCTACGCGCAGGCTGTGCTAAGCCCAGGGTCGGTCGACCTGATGACAATTCATGGCGCGAAGGGCCTGGAGTGGGACGTCGTGATGGTGCCGGGACTGGCGCGGCAGGCGGGGATCTCGCGTAGCGGACTCCTGGTCTGGAACCAGATCGAAGAGCCGGAGCCCGATGCGGCGCATGGAATGCTCGCGCCGATTCAGGGGCGCGGCGAACCTGCGAAAGAACTAAATCAGTGGATGAAAAGTTTGCGTGATGCCCGGGAAGCAGCCGAACGCAAGCGCCTCTTCTACGTCGCATGTACGCGGGCACGCGAAGAGCTGCATCTCTTTGCCGCACCCGAACGCCTGGTCAATGGAAGGATCGTGCCACGGCCCGGCAGCCTGTTACAGGCCGCGTGGCCCGCGGCGCAGCGGCACTTCGAAGCCGGAAGAGTGCTCCCGTTTGTGACTGATCCAATCGCTGACGATGACGAGAGCGAGGGATTCGCGATCGCTGCAAGCGTCGAAGCAACACTCCCGCCAAAGCTGCAGCGCCTGCCACTGACCTTCGATCCTGCGTCGCGATTCAAGCAGCCCGCACTCGCTCTAGAAAGACTTGAAGACACCACCGAAGGCGCGCGCTTCATGCGTCCGGAGGGGTCGTTTGCGGCGCGCGCGTTCGGCAACGCTGTCCACGGATTTCTGGAGCTGGTGACGCAGCGACTCGAAGCCGGCGTTCCCGTCGAGACGTTAGCGGAGGAGGTAGCAGGATGGATGCCGCGGATTGAATCGGTGCTCCGCGCGGAAGGCCTGGCTCCGTCGGTGATGAGACGCGAGGCGCCGCGCGTTCTTGTTGCGATTGAAACAGCGCTCAACGACCGCGAAGGTCAGTGGCTGCTCGGCACGCGCGAGAGTGCGGCGAGTGAGTACGCCTTTACCACCTGGCGCGAGCGACGCAGCAGCTTCCGGCTTGACCGCATCTTCGTCGCTGGCGTAGAGCCGCTGGCTGAGGGCAACGATTGCCTCTGGATCGTGGACTACAAGACCGCGACTCACGGACGCGGTGTGGGCATCGAAACGTTTCTTGCTGAAGAACGCATCAAGTATGCGCCGCAGATGGAAAGCTACGCACGCGCGATCGGAGCCGATGCCGGGCAGAAGGCGCTGCGTGTAGGCCTCTACTATCCGGCGCTGCCGAAGCTGCTCTGGTGGAAGCCGGAAAAAAATTAGCTGACGGGTGTCGCGTTGTGCCGGACATCCGCGCCACGCACCCAGAAGATGACGTCTTCCGCAATGTTGGTGGCGTGGTCGCCGACGCGCTCCAGGTTGCGCGCGATGATCAGCGCGTTGAGAGACTGCGGCGTCAGCTCCGGCTTCTCTTTGATCAGATTGCTGAGCGAGTAAAAGGCAGCGTCGTTCATCTCATCTACTTGATCGTCGAGTTTGAGGACTGACTGTGCGAGTTCAGCATCAGCTTCGATGAAAGCCTGCAGCGCCTTGCGGACCATCGCAGACGAGAGCGACGCGAGCTTGGGAATGTCGACCGGCAGATCGATGTTGGCAAAGGCTCCCATCTCGCGGACGCGAATGGCAATGTTGACCGCCTGGTCGCCGACGCGCTCCAGGTCGGCGTTAATGCGGATCACGGAGAGGATGAAGCGCAGGTCGATGGCCATGGGCTGCTCCATCGCAAGAAGATCGAGCGCCATTTGATCGATCTCGCGCTCCAGCCGGTTGATCGAGGGCTCGGACCGCAGGACGAGCTCGCAGATGCTGAGGTCGCGTGTCCGGTAGGCCTCGATCGAACGCGTAATCGCCTGCTCCGCCATGCCCGCCATCACCAGCAGCTTCTCTTTCAACCCATCGAGATTCTGGTGGAACTTGACGCGCATCAGCCGAACCTCCCGGTGATGTAATCTTCCGTTCGCTTGTCCTTCGGATTGGTGAAGATCTTGTGTGTCGAGTCGAACTCCACCAGCTTGCCGTTGAGGAAGAACCCGGTGTTCTCGGCGACACGCGCTGCCTGCTGCATATTATGCGTCACGATAACGATTGTATACATCGACTTCAACTGAAAAATAAGATCTTCGATCTTCGACGTGGAGACCGGGTCGAGCGCAGAGGCCGGCTCGTCCATCAGCAACACCTCCGGGTCGACCGCGAGCGCGCGCGCGATGCACATGCGCTGCTGCTGTCCGCCGGAGAGCGACGCGCCGGACTTCTTCTTCAGGTCGTCCTTTACCTCGTCCCACAGCGCAGCCTGTTTCAGCGAGCGCTCCACCGTCTCATCGAGCACGCGGCGATTGCGAAATCCATTCAGCTTCAGACCGCTGGCGACGTTGTCGTAGATCGACATCGTCGGGAAAGGATTGGGACGCTGAAACACCATGCCGACACGACGCCGTATCTCCACTGGCGAGGCGTCCTTGTAGATGTCCAGCTCACCCATCCTGACCTCACCGGTGGCGCGCGCAATTGGGTTGGTCTCGTGCATGCGATTCAGGCAGCGGACGAAAGTGGACTTACCGCATCCAGAGGGACCGATGAGAGCGGTCGCGTGATTGGCGGGGATGTGCAGGTTGATGTCCTGCAGGGTGTGGTTCGTCCCGTACCACGCGTTCAAGTTCTCGACCTGGATTCCAACTCCCACTTAGCTTGCTCCTTTGAGTTGACCGCGATTGGCAAAGATGCGGACCAGCGTCACCGCAACCATAATCATAACGATAAGCACCAGCGAACCGGCCCACGCGAGACGGTGCCACTCGTCGTAAGGAGAGATGGCGTAGACATAAATCTGCAGCGGCAGCGCGGCGATGGGCTCGTTCAGTTTGAAGCTCCAGAACTGATTGCCGAACGCAGTGAAGAGTAGCGGTGCCGTCTCACCGGCCACGCGGGCGAACGCCAGCATGCAGCCCGTGATAATGCCTGGAGACGCGGTGCGCAGGGTGACGGAGATGGCGGTGCGCCACTTGGATACGCCGAGGCCCAGCGCGGCTTCGCGGATGGCATGAGGCACCGTCGCAAGCATCTCCTCCGTCGTACGCGTGATGGTCGGAACCATCATGACGGCCAGCGCCACACCGCCGGCCAGCGCGGAGAAGTGTTTCTGCTGCATCACGATCAGTGAGTAGATCGAGATACCCATCACAATCGAGGGCACGCCGTTCAGCACATCAGCTGTGAAGCGGATGGCGTTGCCGAGGAATGTGCCTCTGCCGAATTCCGCCAGGTAGACGCCCGCAGCGATGCCAATCGGAATGCCCATCAGACTGGCCAGCGCAAGGATGATTCCCGAGCCGACGATGGAGTTCGCCATGCCGCCGCCATTCTCGCCGACGGGTGCGGGAATGTGGGTGAAGAAGGCAAGGTTGAGCGAGCTCGCGCCTTTGTAGATGAGATAAATCAGGATCGCGACCAGTGGCGCAATCACTACCACCGTCGCAAGAACTGAGAGCACGCTGATGAGATGGTTCATCACCTGCCGCCGCATGGTGTTCAGAACCGACGGCTTGGGCTGAGGCTTCAACTGTGGATTCACGGGTAGAGAGCTCATCGTTAGGCCACCCTTGCCGGCGCGCCGCGAGTGACCGCCCAGACCATCAGACGAGCGATGGCGTTGACGACGATAGTGACGAGGAAGAGCGCAAGACCAATCTCAATCAGCGAGCTGAGGTAAAGATCGCCGGACGCTTCGGAAAACTCGTTGGCAATCACGCTGGCCAGCGTGTAGCCGGGTGCGAAGAGCGACTTGGTGATGACGGGATGGTTCCCGATCACCATCGTGACCGCCATCGTTTCGCCGAGCGCACGGCCCAGGCCCAGCATAATCGCGCCGACGATGCCGATGCGCGAGTTGCGCAGCACGCCGATGCGAATCATCTCCCACCGCGTAGCCCCCAGGGCAAGAACCCCTTCGCGCTGGCTGATGGGTACCGCGTTCATGATGTCGCGAGTAAGCGACGAGATGATCGGCAGAATCATAATCGCGAGGATGATGCTCGCCGTGAGCAGGCCAACGCCGAAGTTCGGGCCGCCGAAGAGGCCGGTCCAGCCAAGCGTCTTCACAAGGAATGGCCCGAGGGTATCGCGCATGATCGGCACCAGCACAAAGACCGCCCAGAGGCCATAGACCACCGAAGGAATGGCCGCAAGCAGCTCCGTAAGAAAAGAGATCGGCGCGCGCAACGGGCGCGGGCAGAGCTCGGTGAGGAAGACAGCAACTCCAAGAGCGAGCGGCACAGCCATCAGCAAGGCAAGGAACGAAGTCGTAAGCGTCCCGAAGATGAAGGGCAGCGCGCCAAAGTCCCCAGAGACAGGGTCCCACTCACTATGGGTAAAAAACTTGAAGCCGAACTGCGTAAGCGAGAGCTTCGACCGGCTGATAAGGATGTAGAAGATGAAAACAACGATCGCAAAGATGCTGAGCGCGCAGATCAACATCGCGCCGGCAAACACGTTATCCGCGACGCGGCCGCTGCTGCGAGCGTTGAGGAACTGCCGGATCGCCGACGGACCCTGGCTTGGAGCGGCCGGCTCAGCCGAGCCGACGAAGCTCGCCGGCGTCAGGTCGGGCATCGGCGTCGGAGACCGGGAATCGCGCTCAGTAGTCATGCGGGTCGGCGGCAAGGTCTTCTTCCTAGTGGTCTCAAACTTACACTAATGAGGGATCTATCTGCTTCGTTAAGCAATGTCATATGAAACGATTCCGCCGTACGGTCCAGAACCTCGGGGCCGTACGGCGGAAACTGCTACTTGATGGTGGTGATGGTCTTGCGAACCATGTCCTGGACCGGCTTCGGCAACGGAGCGTACGTTAGCGACGCGGCCTCGCCCTCGCCATGGTCGAGCATCCAGTGCAGGAAGTCGACGATCACCTTGCCCTTGTTGGGGTCCTTTGATTGAGCCGGTACCAGCAACCACGTAAAGCTGGAGATGGGATACGAGTCCGCCCCCGGTGCATTGGTGATGGAGACGCGGTAGTCGGCGGGCATCGACTTAGCCGCAGCGGCGGCCGCAGCGGTCACGCCATCGGTGGTCGCTTTCAGGAACTTGCCCGACGCATTCTTCACCGCGCCGTACTGAATCTTGTTCTGAATCGCATAGATCAGTTCGACGTAACCGAACGCGCCCGGCGACTGCCGGACCATCCCGGAGACTCCCTCGTTACCCTGCTGGCCAATACCCGTGGGCCACTTGATCGCAGTCCCCGTCCCCGGCCCCGACTTCCACGCCGGCGAAACCTTCGAAAGAAAGTCCGTAAAGATATAAGTCGTTCCGCTGCTGCCCGAGCGATACACCGGAAGGATCGGTGTCGCCGGCAGCTTGACGCCCGGATTGTCCTTGGCGATGCGAGCATCGTTCCACGTCGTGATCCTCCCAAGGTAGATATCCGCGATAACATCACCGGAAAAATTCAGCCCCTGGCCAACGCCCGGCAGATCATAGATCGGCACAACCGCTCCGAGCACCGTCGGGATATGAATCAGATTGACGCCCTTGCCCTTTGCTTCCCCAAGCTGCTGGTCCGTCATCGGCCCGTCGCTCGCGCCGAAGTCAACCGTTCCTTCCGTCACCTGGCGGATGCCACCGCCCGAACCGATCGACTGATAGTTGATCTTCACATTCGAATGCGCCTGGCTGTACTCGCTAAACCACTTCGAGTAGATGGGATACGGGAACGTAGCCCCCGCTCCGTTAAGATTTTGCGCGGTAGCCCCCGCGGTTGCTGCTGCCAGCACAACTGCTGCGATGAATTTCAGTCTCACTCATTCCCCCTAAAATTGTTAGCACTACCAGTGTGACCCGCAATTGTTACGGTACTGTTACATCCGAATGAACCGCCGATAAACCTTTCTAATCCAGCACGTATTGCGCCTTCGGCAGCGTGAAAATAAACGTGCTCCCGACGTTTAACTCGCTCTCGGCGTGAATTCTCCCGCCCTGGCTCTGCACCACATGCAGGGCAATCGCCAGTCCCAACCCCGTCCCACCCGACTCCCGCGACCGCGCCTTATCCACCCGGTAGAACCGCTCGAAGATCCGGCTCAGGTGCTCCGACGCGATCCCCTGCCCAAAGTCCCGCACCCGGAATTCCACGAAACCGCCCGACCCATTGACCTCCGGAATCTCCCGCGCGCTCACCACCACCCGCGACCGCGCGTCCTTCCCCGGCCGCCCATACTTGATGCCGTTCTCGATCAGATTGCTCAGCACCTGCACAATCGAGTCCGAGTCCGCAAACACCGCACACGAAGTCGTCTCGCCGATCTCCAGTTGCGCCTCTGCATCCTGCACCAGCCCGCTCATCGCCTGCACCGCATCGCGCACCAGCATATCCGCTCCCACCGGCACAGGATGCAGGTCCTGCTCCGACGAGTCCACCCGCGCCATCACCAGCAGGTCCTCGGTCAGCCGATTCATGCGCGTCGCATTCTTCAGAATCGTCGTCAGGAACTCGCGCGCCTGCATACTCAGACTCGCCTCATGATCCAGCAGCGTCTCCACGTAGCCCGTAATCGAGGTCAGCGGAGTTCGCAGTTCGTGCGACACGTTCGCCACAAAGTCCCGCTGCGTCCGCTCCACCTGCTCCACGCGCGTAATGTCGTGCAGCACCGCTACCGCGCCGCCGCCCGGCATCGGCGATGCGATCACCTCAAAGATCCGCCCCGGCAGCAGTGAAGTCGAACGCCGCTCACTCACCGTGCGCTCTTCCAGAGCAGTCTGCACGCAGCGCAGCACGTCCGGGTCGCGGATCGTCTGCACCAGCGCATGGCCGATGCGGATCGCGCCCGTAGGCGACGCATCCGGAATCAACGCCTGCATGTGCTGGTTCGTCCATTGGATACGTCCCGCCTGGTCCACTGCCACCACCGCATCCTGCATGCTGTCGATCATCGCGACCAGCTCGTCGCGGCTCTCCGCGGACTTCGCCAGCACTTGCTCCACGTGCATGGACACGATCGAGATCGCGCGACCCAGGTCGTCGAAGTCCTGAAAATTCTGCTCCGGCAGAACCACAGGCCCCTCAGCGATCGCAGCCGTGGACCTCTGCAGCGACAAAATGTTCCGCCGCACCGAGCGCGTCAACAGAAACGCATTCAGCGCCGCCCACGCCACCACCAGCAGTATCCCCGGAACCCACCCATACGGCCGGAACCACACGCGCATCAGGGCCACAAAGGCCAGCGCCAGGGTCATGCGGAGAAAAAAGGAAAAGAAGAGACTGCGAGTCACGGCAACACCCTGCGTCGAGAGCTGGAGCTACGCCTCGGTTTCCACCGCGTTCGCATGGGCGAGCTGAGGAGTCTTTGGAATCTCAAAGCGATAGCCTGCTCCGCGCATCGTCTTAAGATAACGCGGCGTCTCTGCATCGTCTTCGATTTTTTCGCGGATGCGGCGCACATATACGTCCACCGACCGCGGCGTCACAAACCGCGCATCGCCCCACACCGCGTCCAGCAGATGGTCGCGGCTGAACACCCGCCCCGGATGCCGAGCCAGATAGTCGAGCAACCGGAACTCAGTCGCAGTAGTAGTCACCAGCGCGCCATTCACACGAAGCTGCATCGCGCCGGCGTCGATCTCAATATGCTCGAAGCGCACAATCGACGGTGTAGTGGGCCGCTCGAATCGCCGCAGCACGGCCTTCACCCGCGCCACCAGCTCACGCGTCGCAAACGGCTTCACAATGTAGTCGTCCGCGCCCATCTCCAGCCCCTGAACGCGATCGTTCTCCGCAGCACGCGCGGTCAGAAAGATGATCGGGACCACGCTCAGCGTGGGATTCTGCCGCAGGCGCCGGCACAGGTCCAGGCCATCGCCCCCCGGAACCATGATGTCAAGTAGAAACAACGCTGGCGGATGCCGTTCCGCGTCTGAAAAGATCTGCTGAATCGCCAGGTAAGGCTTTACCGTAAAGCCCGCACTCTCCAGGTGGTACTGCACAAGCCGGGAGATATCCGGATCGTCTTCCAACACAAAAATCGTCTGACTCAATGCTTGAACCTCGTTTTAAGTAAACCTGCGATGAAGCTACGATGACAAGGCTAACCTACCCGAAGGCCGGGATTGCGAACGTACGATGAATCTGCGCTGCAGGGCATTTTTTTCGTCAGCCCTCCCAACCCGGGGGATCCCGCTAAGAATCCCATTTTCAATGGGCTGCAACTCACGAAGCTGGAACGTATACTGGTTCTAAGTTCTGAGCACGCCAGCGAAACTCAGAGAGGGCAACATGGAAGAAGAGTCGCATCTGGTCCTTTGCGTTGATGACGAACTGATCGGCCTCCAGGTTCGAAAGATCCTGCTGGAACGGTCCGGATACCGCGTCCTCACCGCGCTGGACGGTCCCCTCGGTCTGGAACTCTTTGAAAAAGAACCGGTTGATATTGTCATTCTCGACTACTCCATGCCCGGAATGCACGGCGGCGAGGTCGCCACAAGGATGCGGCAGATAAAGCCCAGCGTCCCTATCCTGCTGCTCTCAGCCTATGTAGGTCTGCCGTCCGAGGTAACGTCACTGGTCGATCTGTACATGACGAAGGGAGAGGGTGCCGAGATTCTGCTGACCAAAATCGACAGCCTGCTTCCGAAGGTACCCATGTCGTAGCCAATCGATTTAGAGGATGAAGTGACGTGGATATAGGCAAGTTTAAAAAAATTC
This sequence comes from uncultured Acidobacteriaceae bacterium, assembly GCA_963744125.1. Taxonomy (GTDB): domain Bacteria; phylum Acidobacteriota; class Terriglobia; order Terriglobales; family Acidobacteriaceae; genus Edaphobacter. Next base: position 72,411 of record CAVUSG010000004.1, read on the forward strand.
TTCTCCAGGTCTTTCTGTTGCCGATCGTCGCGGTGCTCCTGATGGTGCTGGCGCTCTACGTCGATATGACCAGCAACTCCCGCACCGTCGGTCAGATCGTTCAGTACGACTCCCGGATCGCCCAGACCACCCTCGTCTACAAACTCATCCTCGACGAGGAGAGCGGCCTGCGCGGATACCAGACCACCGGCGACCCCAGGTTTCTCGACCCCTACTACAAGGCCGATCCGCTCATCGCGAAAGAGCTATCGAACCTCGAACACATGGCCTCTGTGAGCCAGGCCGAGATCGACCACATCCGCCATCTCCGCGAACAACACCTCACCTGGCGCGATGGCTTCGCAACCCCAGTCATCGCCAGCCTCCGCAGCGGCGGAAATGCTGATGACGTCAACCTGAACCTCCAGGGCAAGACGCTCATGGACGCCATCCGGGCCGACCTCGACGCCATCATCGCCGACGCACAGGACCACCGGGCCGAACTCATCAGGCTCCGCCAGAAAAACCGGAGCGAACTCCTCGCAGGAATGTTCCTGCTGGCCATCGTCGTAGGTCTCGCCATCGGCATCTTTACCCGCAACCGTCTCCACGCCGTCGCCGACGCCTATAGAGATTCACTTGACGCCACAAATCGCCGCGCCGACGAACTCTTCGACTCCGAACAGGAGCTCCGCACCACCCTCGCCTCCATCGGAGACGGAGTCATCACCTGCGACGCTCAGGGACGCATCCAGATGATGAACCCAGTGGCCCAGACGCTAACCGGATGGAGCTTTCAGGAGGCAGAAGGAAGACCCCTCGAAGATGTCTTCCATATCTTCCACGAGGTCAGCCGCGAGGTTGTGGAAAACCCCGTCTCCAAGGTCAAGCGCCTCGGGGGCATCGTCGGACTCGCCAACCACACCGTCCTCGTCCGCCGCGATGGAACCGAGATAAGCATCGCCGACAGCGGCGCTCCCATCCCCGGTAAGACCGGCGAGAGCATCGGCATCGTCCTCGTCTTCCGCGACGTAACCATGGAGCGCCGCACCCAGGACGCCCTCGTCGCCAACGAAAAACTGGCCGTCGCCGGACGCCTCGCCGCCACCATCGCCCACGAGATCCACAACCCCCTCGACTCCGTCTCCAACCTCCTCTACCTCATGCGCACCGGCAACGACGCTGAAGAGTCCCGTCAGTTCATGGTCACCGCCGAGCAGGAACTAGCCCGCGTCACCCAGATCAGCCGCGCCATGCTCGGCCTCTATCGCGAGGCCAAAGTCCCGGTAAACGTAGACTTGCGCGAGATGCTGCGCGAGATCCTCCTCCTGATGCATCACCGCCTCATCGACCAGGGCGTCACCGTCCACGCCCAGATGCCGGACACCATCGTCGTCGACGGCTTCCCCGCCGAGCTCCGCCAGGTCTTCTCCAACCTCATCACCAACGCAGCCGAGGCCACCGGACGCGGCGGACAGATCTGGGTCACCGTCTCCACCCAGCCGGCCGGAACGAACTCCCACGGCAAGCGCTCCGAATCCGGCGCAACAGTCCGCGTCCGCGACAACGGCCCGGGCATCGAGGACGACATCCGGCCCCGGCTCTTCCAGCCCTTCTTCACCACTAAGGGCGAGAACGGCACCGGCCTGGGCCTCTGGGTCAGCCGCGGAATCGTAAACAAACACGGCGGCAGCATCACCATCGAAAGCGACCAGACCGAGCACACCCACGGGACCATCGTCAGCGTCTTCCTGGCCACCAAACCCATCATGCAACCAGGCGCCGACTAGCCCCACCACAAAACCGGGTGCCCCATGTCTCGCTTTTGAGACATGGGTGGAGAGCCACAAACCCTCGGGTGCCCCATCCTTCGCAGCACCTGGCGAAGGGTGGGATGTATAAGTTCAACTGACCCCCACCGTTGCCTGTTCTCCCTACTCCGACCCAAACACTTGTCATTCTGACCCTGAGCGAAGTCGAAGGGGAAGAACCCCCGTATTTCGCCTTTGCCGCTGCCATTCCCGACCCCGGCTCATGATACGAATCTGACCCTTTAGATTCAGCACTTTAAAACCGAGGTCCGGACCTAAGTCTTATCGAATGAAGATTTTGAGCAAAACAGGGGGGATGGGGGTCACCCCGCCAAAGCCAGCCTATCCAACTCCTCCGACACGATAGCCGCAGCCAATTCACAATCCCCCCGCGACACCCCGTAATGCGTCACAAAACGCACCGCATGAGGCCCAATCGCGCTCGCCAGCACATCCTTCTTCTTGAGCGCGGCACAAAAAGCCGCGGCATCGCCGCCTCCATTCAGCGACCCGCCCTTCAGAGAAAAGATCACAATATTCGTCTGCACAGACGACATGTCGATCGAAGCCCCCGGATGAGCAGCCACCGCCTCCGCCAGCAGCCACGCATTGACATGATCCACCAGCAGCAACTTAGGCGAGTCCTGCAGCGCAATCAGTCCCGCCGCCGCCAAAACACCCACCTGCCGCATCCCCCCGCCCAGCGCCTTCCGGTGCACCCGCGCCGCCGCAATATGCTCCCTGCTCCCCACCAGAATCGACCCCACCGGCGCTCCCAGCGCCTTAGACAGACAGAAATTCACGGTGTCAAAGCCCTCCGTCAGCTCAGCCAAAGGCAGATTAAGCGCAGCCGCCGCATTGAACACCCGAGCCCCATCCAGATGCACCGGAAGCCCAGCCTCCTTCGCGCCCGCCCATATCTCCTGCATGGTGCTTAGGGGGGTCACCGTCCCCCCAGCCATATTGTGCGTATTCTCAACGCAAATCAGCGCAGTCTGCGCCCGGTAATAAATCTTCGGCCCAATCGCCGAAGCAATCAGCGGCCACGTCAATATCCCACGCTCCGCAGCGACAGTCCGCACCTGGCAGCCCGAGAAGGCCGCCGTCATAGCCATCTCCCAGTCGAAGATGTGCGCCCGCGACTCGCAGATCACCTCCTGCCCATGTTGCGTATGCAGACGAATGGCAATCTGGTTGCCCATCGTCCCGCTAGGCACAAAGATAGCCGCCTCACGCCCGAAGAGTGTGGCAGCAGTCTCCTCCAGCCTGTTGACGGTAGGGTCTTCCCCATAGACATCGTCCCCAACCTCCGCGTTCGCCATAGCCTGCCGCATAGCCGGGGTGGGACGGGTAACAGTGTCACTGCGCAAATCGATCATATCGTTCAGGATTCCTTCTATAGGTAGATTTTTCGTTAGACAGGGCTCAGCTCATACTCCGTATTGCCCAGCAGCAACCGGCTGAAGACCTCATTCGACACCATGCGCCCCCGGTCAGTCAGAGCAACACAATCACCACTCAATTCAAGCAAACCAGCATCTCTAAGCTCATCTATAGCAGCCAGAGACTCACGCAACATCGTCTCCCCAAACTGGTCGCGAAGAGACTGAAGGCTCACTCCCGCATTCAGCCGGAGACCAAGAAAGAGCGACTCCTCAAAGGCCCGCGAGGCCGTGACATACTCAACCTCCGGCACCGGAAGACCCTGCGGATAAAGCGGCAAAGCACCATCACCCTCGGCAGAGTAAACATCCAGATCGCTGGTATTGCTAAAACGCACGGCCCCAGCCTCCGTCCTAAGCATCGAGTGCGCATCCAGCCCAAAACCTACATAAGGGTCCCGCCGCCAGTACTTCAAGTTGTGCCGTGACTGATGGCCCTCAAGAGCAAAGTTCGAGATCTCATACTGGACAATGCCTGCAGCATTGAGACGGTCACAAGCAACCTGATACCAATCCGCAGACTCATCCTCCGACGGAACAGCAGCAGCCCCATAGCGGCTCCCGCTACGAAGCATCTCGCGCCCCAGGCGCGAATCCTCATCCACCTCCAGCATGTACACGCTGACGTGCGGCACGCCCGCAGCAATCGCCGCCTCCACCGAGTACACCCAGCTTGCAGCAGTCTGATGAGGAAGACCAGCGATCAAATCAAGGTTGATATCCACAATCCCCGCCGCGCGAAGACAAGCAATCTCGTCGCGACACACCGCTTGAGTATGAAGTCGCCCAATAGCAGCAGACTCGCGGTCCACAAATGACTGAACGCCAAGGCTGACACGATTGAGCCCCTGCCGAAGCAGCTCATCCAGCGTCTCCGGCGACAACTGCCCCGGAGCGCACTCCAGCGTAATCTCCGCGTCATTGGCGACCTCGAATTCACCGCGAAGCACCGTGAATATCTGCCGCATGTGCGCCGCAGAGAGCAAGCTAGGAGTTCCCCCACCAAAGTAAACAGTATCGACACGCTCCAGCAGCAGGGCTCCAAGGCTCATCCCGCTGGACCGCGCACTCACGATCTCCCCGCACAGGCGGTCAACATAGCGCTGCATACGCCCCGGAGCAAACGCATCCGAAGCGAAGTTGCAGAACGTGCACTTAGCCTTGCAGAACGGGATCGAGATGTAGACGCCGAGAGAAGTTTCCATGGGATATGTTGGAACGGGGCACGCAACCGCGTTACTCTTATTCTTTCATGGAGATTCCGTTTGTGGCCTGTATCCTTCGCCGCGGGCGTGAGTCTCATAAGTAAGGTCGCGTTGCCATGAGTCGATTCCCCTTCCGCTTTACAGCTCTCCCCGCCAGTCTCCTGCTATGCCTCTTCCTGGTGCCGCAGGTCTCGGCACAAAGCAGCCCAGCAACGGGGACGCCAGTACTGGTCGAGCTATTTACCTCCGAGGGATGTTCAAGCTGTCCTCCCGCCGATGCCCTGCTGATCAAGTTCCAGCAGGAGCAGCCAATCCCCGGAGCGCAGATCATCGTACTGGAAGAGCACGTCGACTACTGGGAGGGCCTGGGCTGGCACGACCGCTTCTCATCGCACCAATTCACCGACCGCCAGAACGTCTACGTCGCTCGATTCAAGCTGGAAAGCGGCTATACCCCGCAGATGGTGGTAGATGGCTCCGAGCAGTTCGTAGGCAATGATGTCGCGAAAGCCCGCAGCACAATCGCGCATGCCGCCCAGATCACGAAGACCGACCTGCGCCTCTCCGCGATATCGGCTGACCACGGGCACGTCTCCGGAACGGTCTCGATCGCCGAAAGCTCCGCTGGCCTGCCGAAGGGCGATCTGTTCGCCGCGCTGGTCGATCCACAGGCCGAGACGAATGTCCGCGGCGGTGAAAACGGGGGACGGCAACTGCACCACGCCGGAGTAGTGCGATCCCTGATAAAGATAGGAAGCATTCAGGATTTGGCCAAAGGACCAGTGAAATTCGCACTGACACCTCCCGCGAATGCGGTACCAGACAGCGAGAAAGTGGTAGTGTTTGCCCAACGGAGCGGACAGGGAGCCGTAGTAGCGGCCGTGCTCGGGCCAGTCCAGGTTGCAACCGTGCAGCCAAATGTCGCCTTGCGTTGATCGTTCGAAATCGACTGAATCCGAATCCAGCCGGTGGTCGAAACATCTAGAATGATGACACCACATGGCAGAGGATAAGAAACCCAAGGAACCAGAGCAGGAGCCCGTCAAAAAGACGGCGCAAGAGGACGACGTAGCCGGCAAGGCCTACGACGGCCGCCTGATGCGGCGCATGCTGACCTATCTGCGGCCCTATAAGCTGCAGACCACAGTCTCCGCCTTCACCATAGTCTTTAAAGCAGCCAGCGATGTAATGGGGCCCTACCTGGTGAAGGTCGCCGTAGACACCTATATGTCGAGCGATGCGGTGCAGCCGGGATGGCTGGCGCGACATATAAACCGAGACCCGTCCACGGGAATCACAGAGCTGGGACTGCTCTACCTTGGCACGCTGGTACTTACGTTCGCACTTGAATTTCTGCAGACCTACCTGATGCAATGGACCGGGCAGAAGATCATGTTCGACCTGCGCAGCCAGATCTTCCGGCACATCCAGGAGATGCATCCAGGATTCTTCGACAAGCATCCAGTAGGCCGCCTGGTAACCCGCGTCACCTCAGATGTAGACGCGCTCAATGAGATGTTCACGTCGGGCGTGCTCGCAATCTTTGAGGACATCTTCATCCTCACCGCCATTGTCATCATCATGCTGCGCATGTCCTGGCCGCTCGCGCTCCTCACGCTGTCGGTAATACCGCTCATACTTTATGCGACGAGTATCTTCCGGCGATACGTGCGCGATAGCTATCGACGCCAGCGCGCTGCGACAGCAAAGATCAACAGCTTTATGCAGGAGTACGTCTCCGGCATGGCCGTCGTGCAGCTCTTCAACCGCGAACAGCGTGCCGCGCGCGACTTCTCGGCCGTGAATCTCGATAACAAGATCGCATGGACTGACGCCATCTTCGCCTACGCGCTTTACTATCCGGTCGTCGAATTCCTGAGCTCGTTCGCCATAGCGATGGTGATCTGGCAGGGCGGCCGCGCTGTGCTGAACAACCAGCACTTCGTAAGCCTGCTGCCGGCGGGCATTTTGAACGCGATCGCACCAGGCATCTTCGGCACAGTCACCCTCGGAGTGCTGGTCGCCTTTATCCAATACGCCCAACGTTTCTTCCGGCCAATCCAGGATCTCAGCGACAAGTACAACATCCTGCAGGCAGCAATGGCGGCGAGCGAGCGGATATTCAAACTATTGGATACACCGCCGGAGATCGTCTCGCCATCCGCTCCACTGGCAGGCGACAAATCAGGCCGCATCGAGTTCCGCAACGTCTGGTTTACCTATCAGACGCTCGACGCGGCACAACTCGCCCGCGTAGCTGCGGCACGCGAGGACGAGCTATCGTCCTTCGCCGATATTGAATGGATTCTGACCGGCGTGAGCTTCGTAGTCGAACCGGACGAGACTGCCGCGATCGTCGGGCACACAGGCGCAGGCAAGACCACCATCATCGGCCTGATGATGCGGTTCTACGACGTGCAGCGCGGCAGCATCCTCGTCGACGGCGTGGACGTGCGCGAGCAGGATCTTCGCACGCTGCGGCGGCGCTTCGGAGTCGTGCTCCAGGATCCCTTCCTCTTCACAGGAACAGTCGCCGACAACATTCGCCTGGGTTCGAAGTGGATTACGGATCAGCAACTCGAGCAGGCAGCAGACGATGTAAACGTAGGAGATTTCATCCGCACATTGCCGATGCAATTTGCGGAACCAGTACGCGAACGAGGAGCGACCCTTTCGACCGGACAGAAGCAGCTGATCAGCTTCGCACGAGCACTAGCCCATAACCCCGGAATCCTGATCCTTGATGAAGCAACCTCCTCGGTGGACACGGAAACCGAGCAGCGAGTCCGGCTTGCGCTCACAAGAATGATCTCTGGCCGAACCTCAATCCTGATCGCACACCGCCTCTCAACCGTGCAGCGCGCAGACACAATTCTGGTGATGCACAAAGGCCAGCTGCGCGAGCGTGGAACCCATCAGGAACTCCTGACGCGGCGAGGCCTCTACTGGAAGCTGTATCAGCTCCAATACAAAGACCAGGTGGCATAACGCACTATCGTTAAGCATTCAGCTGCGCGTAGCTTCGAAGAGGAACCAGCTGCGGCGCTGTGATTGATCGATCCAGTTTTCGAGGAGGCTGGCTGTCGCGACATCGCCTGCGTCGTCACAAAGCGTGTGAACAGCGCGCATGCTCAGCGTCAGCGCCTTTTCGTCCTCGTGCAGCTCGCTCAACATATCCGGCGCGGTCACGTACTCGGCGTCATTATCGGCGATACGCTGCAAACGCGCGATATGGCCGATGGAGCGGATGGTTGTACCGCCGATCTTGCGGACACGCTCCGCAATGTCGTCCGTCATGGCAAAGATCTGGTCACCGTGATCATCGAGCAGGAGATGATAATCACGAAAGTGAGGTCCGCTCATGTGCCAGTGAAAGTTCTTCGTCTTGAGATACAGAGCAAAGGTATCCGCGAGCAGAGCGTTCAGCGCTCCCGTAATCTCCTGAACTGATTTGGGATCAATGTCCGACGGTGTTGCCAACGGAGCCTTTTGGCGCGAGCTAAGTTCGGATTTGGTTGCCATGAGAGGTGTTCCTTTCGTGATTGAAATTGGTCCGCCCCAATATTTGGATTACGGTGGCGGAAGTACATCTGCCCATTTAACTATCTGCTTTGTTTTGATTGGATAGACGGCCTCTTTGATTCCTAAATTAACAGCGATCTGGCCATCCATCCGACATAGTACGCTGCAGTTTCCGGAAGAAGTATCGCCTAATAATCTGATTGCAACTCAGAAATGTATCGATAATGCCTGTTTTAGATGAGCCAATAAAACCGGCGTGCGATGCTACGACTTTTGCTAGTTGATTGATAGAGATAAGCAGCAGATCATGATTTCGAACTGGCACGTCTCGCCAATAAGCATCACCTCCGTCGCATCCGATTATTCGGTGTTCGCCAAGATTCATGCCAAGTCACAACTGAAAAGGAACCAGAAATGACTTTGCCAAGCTTTCCTGACGTCGACTTGTTCTCCGCTGGCGTCAACGCCTTATACGGAGCGCTCGTAGCCCAGAACCCGTCCCACAACCGCGGCTATACAGCTGCAGGCCTACTGATAATGGCTTTCTTCGGCGGCATCGGCGGCGGTGTATCACGCGACATACTGCTCAATCAGATCCCCGCGCCAATCCAGAACCCTCAGTATTTTTTTGTATGTCTTCTAATGGGATTATTGGGGCTGGGAATCTATCGCTACCTTGCGACAAAAGAGGAACGCTTCCGAACAAGAATACTAGCCATTTTCAAATCTTTCTCACTACCCTGGTTTGCGATCCTGGGCGCACATAAATCGCTCGAGCACGGCCTTGGATTCTTCGGCGCAATCATGGTCGGAGTCATCGCCACTACCGCGGGTGGCGTATTTATCGATCTATTCTCTGGAGTTACACCGGAGATCGTAAGGCCGTCGGAACAACTCGTCACGACGGCGGTGCTGGCGAGCTCGGTCTATACCCTGCTCGCAATACACGAAAACGATAGCCACACCTTTTTCCCCGTCACGTTGATCTCTGTAGCAGTTGCATTCGTATTCCGCTTCTTTGCGGTCCGCGATCACTGGCCATCAGTCGTGCCAGTTGTCGAACCCGCCGAAGGTCCAACCAGCCCTGATACGGGCATCAGAAGATAACTTTGGCTCCAAGCTGGATCTGCCGGCTGGTGTTGGCTGTGGCCGAGATGACTCCGGGCGATCCAAACGCCGCCGAGGCCGTTTGGTTCGCTGTCGTTCCCTGCGTCGGTCCCGCTGAGAACACGACCTCGTTTGGCAACTGCAGGTTCGTATGGTTCAGGATGTTGAAAAACTCCGCCCGGAACTGCAGACGAGCGCGCTCCGTAATCTGAGTCGACTTCAGCAACGAGATGTCCCAGTCGGCAAAACCTGGCCCAACCAGCGAATCCCGTCCCACGTTCCCCACAGTCCCATACGCCGGTGCGGAGAACGCGTTCGGGTTGAAGTACTGCGCGACTCGCTGCGCTGTAGTGCCCGATGTGTAGAGCGGCCCGCTGAAGTTTGGGTTCGCATTGGGACGCACCGGGTTGCGCGAGTCGCCCGAGCCCGTCGGGTTGTAGCCAAGCTGTGGTGAGAACGGAAACCCGGTGAGAAAGCTTGTGATGGTCGCAATCGACCAGCCCGATATTAAACGGTCGCCCAAGCCGCTCGCATCAGTGAAGAACGCCTTGCCCGTCCCAAACGGAAGCTCGTAGGTCGCATTGATCGAAGCGACCTGGCGAATGTCCGTTGCCGCCGGTCCATAGTCCAGATGCGGAAGCGAAGGAACTTCGACAAACGCCGGTGTATTCGACGAAACCGAAGTGTTCCATGCCGATCCATCGTCAAGATTCTTCGACCACGTGTAGTTCGCACGGAACTGTAGACCGTGGGAGAGGTCGTGCCGCAAGTCGACGATCAGCGCGTTGTAGTTGCCCGAGCCACCTGCCCACCACGAGGTCGTATTCGCCACCGCGACATTCGTCTTGGTAGTCGTCGGATAGTAGATCGTTCCGTTTCCAAGCACTGTGAACGCCGGCTCGTTCAGGTCGCCATTCAGGATCTGGTGGTAACTGTGCGATCCGTCGTACCCCACGCTGATGGACGTGGCCTTGGCAACCTGCTGCTCGATCTTGAGGTTGTAGGCGAGTAGCGTCGGCGTTGCGATGCCGCTGTCCACCGTGGAGGGCGAGATCAGCCCCGTCCCAGCCGTCGGGTTCGCGACTGTAGTGCCGGAGTAGGCATACACCGTGTTGAACGGAGCCGCTTGGTCGAGCCGGTAATCCAGCGCGTCGAGCAAGCTATGGTGCAGGCCCGCGCTCGCATGAATACTCGTCCGCCCGTCGCCAAAGACGTTCCATGAGAGGCCCACCCGCGGCCCCGGAAGAAAGATGGCACGGTTGTTGGTGATGGCGTTCGACTGGACGTTCGGAGTGGTGCTGATGATGCCGTTCGCAAAGGCGTAGACACCCGCGCGTCCCTGCGACTCGCTCCAGCCCGTCGAGCTCTCGCTGCGGAAGCCGATCCGTGCCTCGAGCCTCGGCGTTACGTGGAAGGTGTCCTCGAGAAACGCGTCCACGAAGAGCGCGCGCCAGCCCAGCTCCGTCGTGTTGGGTGCATAGGTGAAGGTCTTGATGGTGCCCGCAAGAAACGTCGTAAGCGACGCGAAGGAGGCTTGCCCGTACTGGTCCTGCGCCAGGTTATCGTTGGATTGCAACCGTTGCACCCAGACGCCGCCCTGGATCGTGTGTTTCCCCAGCGTGATGTACGCGTGATCGTCCAGCGTGAACAAGTTTCGCGTAATGGCGTTATTGGAACCGACATTTGCCCCCGCACCTGTGATCGAAGACGCACCGTTGGAAGCCGTCGACCCCGCAATCACGACCGCGTACGTCGGCACACCCGACCGCACACTCGGCGTCAATGCCTGCTGCGCCGTCGGAACATACCCGTAGAAGTAGAAGTTTGAGCGTGAGAAGCCGACTCGCGCGACATTCACTACGCGCGCGAAGATGTGCTGCTCCTGCGCCGTCAGAACCTGCTCCCGCAGATTTTCGTTCACGTATGAGTACGGGTTCGCGGACGGCGTTGTTGCATTAGAGTCGTCGATCGTATAGGTCGCATAGAGCAGATCGTTCTTGCCAAGATTGTCATCCACGCGCGTCGTACCGAAATCTTCGCGGATGTGCTGCGGCGCTGTGCCTGTGTAGAGCGCGATCCCGCTGTTCGCACCGTTGATCAACACCTCCGGCCCATTCGCAACCGGCCACAGGTTCAGCAGCGGCTGCACGCTCGCCACCGCCTTGCTGCGCGAGGCCGCGTCCGGCACCAGCGTCACGATCGACTCGCCAAGGTTCTGCCGGTACCCCTCGTAGTTGCCAAACAGGAAGAGCTTGTTCTTCTTGACCGGCCCACCGAGTGCTGCGCCAAAGTCATTCCGCTGGAACTCCGGAATCCGCGTGCCGTCGAAGTAGTTGCGCGCGTCGAAGAAACTATTGCGGGCGAACTCGAACACCGACCCGTGCAAGGCATTTGTGCCGCTCGTGGTTGCAATTGAGATCTGCGCGCCATCTCGCTTGCCGTACGCAGCCGAGTAGGTATCCGTCACTACATTGAACTCGCGAATGCCGTCGATGCCCAGCAGTTGCCCCGACGTTCCGCCGGGCGTCGTATTGATCAACGACGCCCCCGTGTACTCGATGCCGTTCAGCAAGAACAGATTGTCCTGCGGACGCCGCCCCGAGACCGAGAACATGCTGCCGACCGATGAGTTTGACGTGCCCACACCCCCGGAACGCTGGTTCGTATAGTTCACTGTGCCGGGATTCAGCGTCAGCAACTGGTCGTAACTGCGGCCGTTCAGAGGCAGTTCCTTCACCTGGCGCGAGGTGATGAGTCCGGACGTCTGCTCGGTTGAAACATTCACCGTGCTTGGCGTGTACTCGACCGTCACCGTCTCGGAGCCGCTGACCGCAAGCTGCAACGTCAGCTCCAGCGTCTGCCCCACGGCAACGACAATACCGGTGCGTTTGTACTGTGCAAACCCGGGCGCCTCTGCCGTAACGGTATAGCTTCCGGCGGAGATGGATGGAGCCGAATACGTGCCACCGCCATCCGTCGTGAGCGAGCGTTGCGAGCCAGTGTCTTCATTGCGGATGACTACATGGGCACCGGGAATTACGGCCCCGGATGCGTCCGTCACCTTGCCGGAGAGAGTGCCGCCAACCACCTGGGCGTGGATTGCGGTTGCAACGAGCGATAGAAGGAACACGATGCGAGCGATACGGATCAAGATGCGTCTCCAGAAGTGGCCGAGTATGCGAATCAATTGTTTGGGTGTCAGTCGCCGATATGCAGCGGCACGATCCTAGGCAAACACACGCGGCATCAACAACAGCGGAGAGCTGCGGATGCAGTGTTGCAGAGAAGCCGCGGATTGAGAGGGCCGATCATTCGTCTACATTCGTCCGTTTGAAGAGCAATAGAAAACCCACGCGCCGTGTGGGCTGTGCGTGGGTCGATGATTCCTGGGATTCTCTCGTGGCTGAGGTGCTACTCAGAATCCGGAGAGGTAAAGCTTTAGGATCACACCAACGCAATCGCCCGATCGTTGCGACAGAACTCGCAACAACGGCGACAGGCGTTTTGGGTGAACCGATTCATGCTTACTCTGAAAATAGTGATAGTTGCGTCAGGAGTCAAGTCGCGAGTGCGTGCCGAAATCGTTCCCCCTAACAATGGAGGCCGTTCTGCCACTGGTCAGCGGAATCTGTCACAAAGCGGACAGTGACAAAGTGTTGGATCTGCGTTTCTGGCGCTCCTTTCAGCGCAGAAACCTCGTTAACACCTTCGCTCACCATAGCCACAGGAAGTTGCATCCTAACGCAATCTCTATGCAGAACTTGCGCTCTTTTTATGCGCCTTCATTGTCTAATAGTTTTTATTGTGACTAAGCCTCCACGAGGACCGTCAACCCCAGGCAGCTTCGCTGCCTTCTCACCACAATCGATGCCTATATTTTTCAGACTGGCCCTTAGAGGCCACGTTTCTCTTTTTTGCGCGGAAATAGTGGCCACGAATTTCCTTTCGACGGCTATCGAGCTGTCTCTGTCCGTTCACCTGGATGCGGACTATGCGGATATCTATGAAGTTCGGGTCATGCGGCGCAACGCACGAGGATCGATGCTGAAGTCACAGGTCTCCGGCGCCGAGATTATCGTTGGCTATCAGGGGCTTGATCACCGCCCTGGCGATCCAAGGGACAAAGATTGATCTCGTAGTGCGCGGCGAGGGGAATCATGTCACCGTTGGATCGGAAGGTGATGCGGCCATACAGATCATCGTCAACTCCTGATCTGAGAGTCTCTTGTGCCCATACTGATCGTCGACATAGGTTTGAATGGTGGCCCGGGCAGGAGTCCAACCTGCGACCTTCGCGTTAGGAGTGCGCTGCTCTATGCAACTGAGCTACCGGGCCACTAACCCTAGTGTATCGCGACATCGCGCCTGAACCGCACCCGTCCAACACCCGTCTGCAGCACCGCCAATGGTAAAATTGACCCAGAGAGACCCTATGCCAGCCATTCAGCGCCGCCCCTCCGCAACCGTCAACATCGGAGGCGTCCGCGTCGGCTCCAACGTCCCCGTCGTCGTCCAGTCGATGACCAACACCGACACCGCCGACATCGAATCCACCATCCAGCAGGTGGCCGCCCTCGCCCGCGCCGGCTCCGAGATGGTCCGCGTCACCGTCAACAACGACGACGCCGCCAAAGCCGTCCCCTACATCGTCGAAGGCATCGCCAAAAAGGGCTGGAACACCCCCATCATCGGCGACTTCCACTACAACGGCCACCTCCTCCTCGCCAAATATCCCGACTCCGCCGGCGCCCTCGCCAAGTACCGCATCAACCCCGGCAACTGCTCCATCGGCCGCAAAGATGACGACAACTTCCGCACCATGGTCGAGGTCGCCGTCAAGCACCAGAAGCCCGTCCGCATCGGCGTCAACTGGGGCTCGCTCGATCAGGCCCTCCTCACCACGATGATGGACGACAACTCCAAGCTCGCCGAGCCCCTCGACGCCCGCGACGTCATGATGGAGGCCATGGTCGTCTCCGCCCTCGACAACGCCGCCGCCGCCGAGCGCTACGGCCTCCGCCACGACCAGATCATCCTCTCCGCCAAGGTCTCCGGCGTCCGCGACCTCATCGACGTCTACGCCGACCTCGCCCGCCGCTGCGACTACGCCCTCCACCTCGGCCTCACCGAAGCCGGCATGGGCATGAAAGGCGTCGTCGCCTCCACCGCCGGCCTCGCTCCCCTGCTCCTCGCAGGCATCGGCGACACCATCCGCGTCTCCCTCACCCCAAGCCCGGCGGCGACCGCACCGAAGAGGTCCGCTGCGGCCAGCAGATCCTCCAGTCCCTCGGCATCCGCAGCTTCATGCCGCAGGTCACCTCCTGCCCCGGCTGCGGCCGCACCACCTCCACCTACTTCCAGGAGCTCGCCGAGCAGCATCCAGACCTACCTCGTCGAATCCATGCCCGAGTGGAAGAAGCAGTACCCCGGCGTCGAAGAGCTCAAGCTCGCCGTCATGGGCTGCGTCGTCAACGGCCCCGGCGAATCCAAGCACGCCAACATCGGCATCTCGCTCCCCGGCACCTTCGAGGACCCCAAGGCCCCCGTCTACGTCGACGGCAAACTCGCCATCACCCTCCGCGGCGACGACATCGTCAACGAATTCAAAGTCATCCTCGACGACTACGTCCAGAAGCGCTACGGCAGCCACGTCACCGAACTCGTCGAAGCCTGAACCCTTTCCGCTTAGCTGACCTGCACTACGCACAACGCCGGTGTGGTTCCCGGAGTCTCCGCAAGAAAGCCGATGTCTCCGCTTCCAGCCGGTGCGGTCGCTGGAACCGTGATGGACGACTGACCCGCAGCGACCGGCAACGTCTCCGGATTCATGATCGTTTTACCATCGGTCGTACTTCCAAAGCTCACCGAGACACCTCCGGCAGGCGCAGGTCCGCTGAGCGTAATGGTCAGGGTAAAGCTCTGGCCTTGCTTCACCGCCGACGGATTCGCAACCAATGACTGCACCGCAACCGAAGACACCACCGTCGTTCCCGCAGGCTGTGGCCCCTCCCACGTATTGCCCGAGAAGGGGGTCGACCCCGCCGCCGTTACGTTCGCCGCCGTCACCAGGGTCCCGCCAAATAAAACAACTATGCTCCGCGCACTGTCGAGCACCATAGCTGCATCCGCCAGCGGCCCGGGACCGATATTCTCAAGCTGCGTCCATTTGTTGCCGCTCCACAGCCACGTATCTTCCAGCGGCTCCGCAGTCGTCCCAGACCCAGCCAACCCGCCCATCAACACCAGACTTCCCGGCCCACCCGACATCGCCGCCAAATATCGCGACGCCGCGCCAAACTCCGCGACCTGCACCCACTTCGATCCGTCCCACGTCCACGTATCACCCACCGTATTACCATCCCCGCCCAGCCCGCCAAACAGCACCGTCACTTTGTTCGTCGAGTCGTACCCCATACTCATGCCCGAGCGCGGCGTAGGTCCCGTCTCCATCTGCTGCGTCCATGCCTGCCCGTCGAACTCCCACGTATCGCCCAGCACCCCGTTCGCACCGACCCCTCCAAACAACACCACGCGGCTGCGATTGCTGTCGTAGACCATCCCCACCCCGCTGCGTGCAGAAGGTCCGCTGTCGGCAACCTCCGTCCACTCCGTTCCGTCCCACTGCCAGGTATCGCCAAAAAACTGGCCGTTTGAGGTCACGCCTCCAAACAACACACTCACCTTCGATCCCGAAGCGAACGCCAACCCCGCCTCCTTGCGCGCTGCCGGGCCAAAGTTCGACTCCTCCGCCCACTCCACGCCATCCCACTCCCACGTATCGCCCAGCGCGCCGGCCCCAATCGATTCCCCGCCAAACAGCACCGTCTCGCCACGGGTTGAGTCATACGCCATCGCCGCCCCACGCCGAGCCCCTGGGCCAAAGTCCGCTCGTTCAGTCCACAAAAAACTCGCCATCGGTCTCTCCCGCTAAAAAGATGAGGGGCCCCGTACACGTGGACACAACCTATCACAAATCTTCGCAGGTCATTCTTCGATGACTACATCCAAAAACGTTAAGCCAGATCCAAACCGAAACCGCTACGGCCAGATCCGAACCGAGCCACCACAGCCAGATCAAACCGAAACCCCCCGAAGCAAAAGGGCTGAAGGCCCGCTCCATACCAGCCTGGGGCAAAGCCCCAGGTAGCTATCCCGTCACAACCTCAAGGGCTGAAAGCCCGCCCTATCCTGAATCAGCCGTAAGCTAGCCGGCGACGGTAAAGGGCCAAGACCAGTCCTTAGCGGAGTAAAGGGTGCCGTAGCCATCTCCAAATGGAGGGCACTCGCCGAGGCGCACTTTCTGTTTCAAGAGCTACCTTCTAGATGCTGCGCAAACTAGATGCTGCGCAAAGAGGGAACAAATCGTTGACTAATTACGTATTTAGAATTGAGCCAAAACTACTGCCCAGGCGGATAGGTACGAATAGCGGTCTTTGACAATCCGGCCCGAGTTACTCCAGTAAACCTAAATTTATGAATACTTTGCAGCCTTAAACCCCATTTTATAGGACTTTTTGGACCTACGCACCCTGAAGTCCGGACTTTAAAGTCTTTACTTTGAATACTTTGCACAAAATGATGGGGGAGGGGGGAGTACCGCCAGACAGCTCACCGCAGCCTCTCAACACTCCGCCGCAGTTCCGCCAGCGGATAAAACGTACCCCGCCAAGTCACGCCCCCCTCGTTCAGCACCACCACCATCGAGTGCAGCAGCGAATACAAAAACAGCACAGCGCTAAACGGAAACAAGAGCGCAGTCCACACCGGGACTCTGCTCATGCGATGGATTAGTCCATAGAGCGTTACGATTGCCGCCAGGGTCAGAACCGCAGGCAGACGTGTCGCCGGATATCCCAATCCCACGAAGGGGCCCAGCCAGAGAAGCGTCATCCCTGCGCTTGCAGCTAAGAGCGCGACCGGCCGAAACGCAAAAAAAGCAAAGAGGTTCTTGGTCATCCCGTTCACCACGCCCATCGCTCCGTCGGCCCAATGAAGAGTAAGCATACCCAGACCAAACGCCATGCGCTGCCGCATCCCAAGCTGCTTCACCCGCCGCGCCAGCGTCATGTCCTCAACAATCTGCATTCGCAAGGCCTCGAAGCCCCCCAGCTCCAAATAAACTGAAGTTCGCAGCATGTTGAAGGCTCCAATCCCAATGGCATCACGCTTGGCCTTCGCATCCGCGACACGCCACGACCGCGCAGCCCACAGACCCATCACCTGAAGAAACCCGACCATTGCAGCTTCGCCCGCAGTCCGCAAAATTAGAGTAGGAACCAGCACAAAGTGGTCAGCCTCCGTCGCCACCGCCTGCGCCAGCGCCCGCCGCACCGCCTGCGGCTCGAAGATCACATCAGCATCGGTGAACAGCAGATAATCAGGCCGATGCATAGCGATCGCCTGCCGCGCCCCCATCGCCATCGCATGCGTCTTCCCTAGCCAACCCGCAGGAAGCTCCGCAACATGCAGCACACTCAGCCGCTGCGGCTCCCGCGCCGCAAGCTCGTCCATGATGGCACCCGTAGCATCGCTCGACCGGTCATCAATCGCAATGATGTTGAGATTCGAATAGTCCTGCGGAGCAGACTCGTCAAACACTCCGCGATATAATCCGCCTCATCACGCGCCGGCACCACCACCGTAACCCGCGGCTCCCCCGCCGGCCATACATCAAACTCCGGCAACAAAAGATTCGGAACCCGCGGCAACCCGCGAAACGTCTCCACTGCCTTCCAAACCCAAAGCAGCGCAATCACCCAAGCGAACACTGCCGCCGGCAACATCGCGTTCATACCGCAGCGATAGCATCAGCATCGATGCTGGAGTGAAGCTTCGGAGCATAGGCGCGCCCATAAAGAAGTCACCGTCGCAATCAGCATCGTTACCAGCGTCGAACCCAGCCCCACCCGCAGATTAGAGTGGTCACTGATGATCCCGATAATATTCGGCGATGACATATCCCTAGCAGATGAATCACCACGACTGCCCCGCCATGGCCGACGCCCGCACCTCCATGCCGGACAGCATAACGTAGCTGCATTCACCGGCCCCGTTCCCAGGAAGATCAAGAACACAGCCACCGCCAGCGACGGCAGCGTCAGGCTCTTCGGCCAAAAGAGCACAGCACCGCCGGAGCCACCGTCAGCGCCGCACCAATCCCTGGCACGTAGTACATCGCCTTCGGATTCTTCTTTAACAGCCGCTGCGCCCACCATCCTCCTACCACCGTTCCACCCAACCCGCCCACCACAATAATCGGCCCCATCACCCCGGTCGCTTCTGTCTGCGAGTAACCCGTCACTCGCTGGAGAAACGACGCCATCCAGTTCGATATCCCACCCAGCGAAAAAGTCACCGCTGCGTACCCCAGGATCGAATACATATACGCCTTGTTCCGCAGCAGCGACATTACGACATTTGTCACCGCCGCCTTCTCATGCGCATGCTCTGCCCGCGCCGGTTCCTTCGAAGAGTGATCAACCCCGCCATTAAAGCGCCAGGTATCTCCGACAACACAAACGCATGCCGCCACCCGTAGTGCTCCCCGATCGCAACGCCCGCCGTCACTCCAATCGCCGCGCCAATCGGAATCGCAACATTGAAGATCGTCAGCACCCGGTTGCGCTGGCTCTCCGCATAAAAATCCGCCAGCATTGCCGGAGCAAAGATTCCAAAGCTCGCCTCGCCCACACCCAGCGCCGCATGCCGCAGCAGCAGAGACCCATACGAATGCACCGCTCGAAGTAAAAAAGTTGCACGCGCTCATCAGCAGCGCCGTCACCACAATCATTGGCTTACGCGGAAACCTGTCGCCCAGCCCCCCGTCAGCGGCGACGTCCCCATATACGCGATCATGAACCAGAAGACCAGCGCTCCAATTTGCGCGTCGGACAGTCCCAAACTCCCGCTTCACCTGCTCCTGCACCCCGGGCAGAATATAGCGGTCGATGTAGTTCACAAAGTTCAGCGCAGTGAACAGCACAAGAGCCGTAGTAGCTCCGGCAACAGAGACAATTGGATCGGAAGGCTTAGTCGTGGAAGACATCTGCCAATGAGGATAGCGGGAGGAGACTAAAAAATGTTTCGCGACGCTAATCTTCAGTTAACGACTCTTTCCGTCCGCCGGAAACCGCGCCGTCACCACCGTAGAAATCCCACCCCGAGGCCGAAATCCCCCACAATCTCACACCACACCGGATCGCAAGCCTTCGCCACCAGCATCCAACACCTGGTAAGCGATGTGCTCTTTGAAATATCCCCAGGTTCCGGTAAGTGAAGAGATATTCCTACGGGGCGACATGTCAGCTCCAGGCACTTCTCACGCGGCATATACCGGGATAGTGATGCGCCCCAAAATCCGGCAAGCTCGTCTTCGGGCACACGCTGGTGAACTCCGGATCGTCAACCAGTATCTCGTAAGCCGCAAACTGGTTCTTCCATGTCTCAATCTCGGGGAACTTCGCATCCAGCCCGGCAGCCGCATGGTCGTCCGTATAGCCCGTCGTATGCTTCGCGGGACTGATCTTCTCAGTAGTGGTAGTCATAGCCCTATTTTATCTGGAATGGGCACAACAAAGGGGCCTGCGCTGGCAGGCCCCGCTTCCCTCTGATTACAAGTCTTAGTTGCGACGTCCCGGCGTCGGGCGGTCATGCAGGTGCTGCTGGTCGAGTTCGGGTTATCAGGATCGTTGTTCGTCCCGCCAACCCGCCGCAGCGTCGGCTTGTTGCCGCCCTTGCCATCGTTGATCTTGCGCTTGTTCTCGATCCGCGCCAGACGCGCCTTCACATCGTCGAACTCCGACGTCGAACCCACGTAGTCTGGACGCGCCGGCATGATCGTCGCGATCTCATCCTCGCGATCCGCGATGCGGTCCAGCGTCTGCGGATGATCCGCGAAGACCTTCGCCAGCGTCCCCGGCTTGTGTTTCTCCAGGGCGTCAATCTTCTCAAAGAACTGGATAAACGCCTGCGGATCTATCCTGCGTTGTACATGTACTGCAGCCCAAGCCAATCCGCCTCCGCCTCGAAGTGCCCGCGAGACTGCAGGAACGTAATCGGTATCGCAAACTGCGTCGCCTCGTAAATGCCATAGCCGTCCACGAACCCTACGTAAAGATAATCAGCGGGATCGACCCGATCTGCACATATCTCATTCGCGTCTTCTCCCGGGCAGCGTGGTGCGCGCGACGTGCGCGGTCTCGTGTGCCATCACACCGGCGAGCTCTGCCTCTTCATCCGCGGCCATAATCAAGCCGAATTGACGTCAAAAGAATCCGCCCGGCACGCCATGGCAATAATATCATCTGATTATCACCTTGATCGATAACGGCATCTTACAGTCGAGTTCTTCACAATGTTCTGGCCAATGCGGTTCACATACTCGACCATTACCGGGTCCGTCACCATATGCGCAGACTTCTCGATCTCCATCGAGTACTGTGTGCCCATCCGAATCTCAGAGTCGACCGAGTACCAGTTGCCCGCGCCACGCCCACCGATGTACCGTGTCCCGACCGCGTTCACGTCATCCTCACTGCCGGGCTTGATATGCGGATCCAGCGCTTCGCCCGGCGAAGGCAGTGCATCCGTCTCAGCTTATTCTAGTTTCTTCCTTAGCTTCTCT
>CAVUSG010000005.1:0-615956 GCA_963744125.1 uncultured Acidobacteriaceae bacterium
ATAGAGCTGGATGTAATCCGCCGAGCGGTTCAGTTTAACAAGGCCAACGGCCTTCCCGACGACAAAAGCGACGGCCTCGGCCTCTGTCTCCCGCACTGGTCTTGGTGGTTGCTGTGCGGCGTTCGGCCTTGTGCAGGAGTTCGTGGGCTGTCTCGTGTACTAGCGTGGAGAACTCCTCTGCCTTGGACTGGCCGGGAAGAATAGCGATGCGTCCTCCGTAACTCATTCCCAGAGCGGGGGCAACTTATCGTTGTAACAAGCTGAATGCCTTGACTCTTGAGAAAGGCGGCCAGACGGTCGATGCTCTCACCGGGGTCGCCGGAGATTTCGTGCAGTCGGGAAGGTCTACGCCGTTGGTCTGCGAGATATCGAAGACGTAGGCATTGCGAAAGCCGACAAGGGCGCGGGTGTTCTGCGTAGTGATGTCCTTCTCGGCTTCCTCGTCTTTCTTGCGCCGCACGCCAACAATCGGAGCAAGGATGCGGATTCCTTTGGCTCCCGCATTGACGCTACGGCCAAGGTTCTTCCAGGTCCAAAATCCTGCGACGCGGGTTGCAGTGGGCATCTGCCGCGCGATCTCCAGCACATTCCCAAAGCTGTAGTTATGAAAGCGGCTCATGGCGGTGAGGTAGTTGGTGAGGGCGTCGGAGTGTCCTGCCTCCAACTGCTCAATCAAGAGCTTGATGTTGGCGGCGATGAGTTCCTGTTTGGTGGTGGGCTTCTTGCTGTCGATGGTGGATGGGGGCTGTGGTGCTGGTCATGGTGGCTTCTCCTTGGTTTTGGCTGCTGCACTTTCCGCGTTGAAACGCGGCATGTACATGCCGAACGCCACCTGGCGAAGGCGGGGGTAGCAAGGCGCAAGGGGGGGGTCTCCCCACCCTTGGAGAGGGAGCCGGAGGCGGAACGGAAAGGGCGGAGCGGAGCGGAGGTCTGCACAAGCGAAGCGCGGAAGATTGGGGAAACCCCTTGCGCCGCGCGACGGGGCAGAGCCCCTTAGCGAGGCTTGTCTTCCTTATCCGCGTACAGGATGCACGCCGGATTGTCAGGGTCGCATTGCGGCAGGAACAGATGGGATGAGAAGGCCGAATCTGGTCGACTTTGATTACGGTTTATCCAGAGCCGTATTCAGCAATGCTGACATCCAAAAGCTGGATCTCTTCCTTCAGTTTACGGATAGGGCTTTTGCTTCCTGACGAGACTAGCCGACGCCGTTTCTCTTTTTGCGCGGCGCTAGCTAAGTTAAGTGGCTCAGACCAGGCCACTAGTTTTCTCAAGCAGTTGCCAGAAGGGCCGTTTCTTCTCTGAACTCAAAGCGATCTGTCAGGCAGACTGTGTCACGTCTAGGTCCCCGAACAAGCTCCAGTGTGATCAGGCTGTCCTCCGGAAACGCAGGGCTCAACTCCAAGCGTAGGTATTCGAAGAGCTGGCGGTCGTGAACGGCGATGATGACCTGACGATCGTGCTCCTTCGACAGGGTTCGAAGCAAAGCGGCAAAGTGTGCGATGTGGACATCGTCCATAGACTGGACAGGATCATCAAGAATCAGCCAAGGTAGCACCTTCGAAACGGATAAATGAAGAGCAGTAAAGAGCGTCAAAGCGGCGGTATTCAGATTGCCCGCACTTAGCATTGCGCCAGGAGTGCCACCCTGCTCGCTTGTGTCTCTGTGTAGGGTAACGAGCTTCGGTTGAAGCTGCCGGGTCTCTGCTTCTGGGATTCGAAATGCAGGAACAAAGGGCTCGGACGGTGCAAGGCGGACGAATAAATCTCTCCATACCCGGTTCAGTTGATTGTTGAAGACACGACGAATAATTGCAGAGCGGACGCCCTCTACAGTGTCCCGAATGGTCTGGCCCTGACTTCGTAGAGACTGTGCTGTCTGCAACGCTTCAACCATCCGCTTCAGTTCAGCGGAGTCCACTTCAAGCAAGCGAGTTGCCTCGTCTCTGCGTCTCGTGTCAGCCTGCAGCGAGCTAATCAAGTCCTGCCCTCTACGACGCATTCCCAAACGCTTATCCAGTCTCTCCTGTTCCGTTTGCAGCGCTTTGGCAAGACGTTTCTGCGGCTCCTTCAAAGCCTTCCTCGGGACTTGGCCCACTCGCACCGATTGATTTCGCAAACTCATCGATCGTTTCGCGAGCATCGAGCAGAACGCTGCTGCGTGACTGCAGCTCATTGAAGGCGCGGCGACGGGCAACATCGTCGGCCCTAAGTCTCGCACCTTCAGCAATAGCCGGTCCCATTTTCTGAAGCTCAGCAATAGCCGATCCAAGCTGCGCAGAACGCCGGTCCAATGTTGTCAGAGTCTCAGACTGAGTCTTGCGGCTCTCGAGAGTCTCTACCTCCAGTTGTAGTCGGCCGACAACTTGCTGGCTTTCGCCTTTTGATTTACCCAGATTGAGTAGGCGTGCAGCGGAGGCAGAAAGGTGAACCACCTTGCGTTGCACATGTTCATGCAGCGAGCCTTGGTGGAGTTCACTGAAGTTCCGCTCGCAAACCGGACAGACATCACTGTTGATGTAAGAGCCCAGTTCACCCAGAACGGACGACAGGACGCCGGCGTTGGCGGAGAGTTGCCCCACTTCGGCATCGATGACAGTCATCTGTTGTTGCGCGGCTTGTAGCTCGTTTTGCGCTGCTACCAACCGACGCAGATCCTGCCGAATCTGGTCGGATTGGCCGGCGAGCTGTTGGTGCTCGTGCTGAAGTCGTGACAAGGCCTCCGCTTCAAGATTGAACAGGTCGCTGGAAAGCTTTAGTGCAGGCAGAAGCTCAGTGATTCTTAAACGAAGCGCAGCAAGCGCTTCGCTGTTCGCCTGTTCCCAAGTCGCCAGTGCAGATCGCGCGGCTGCCGCCGCGGCTTCAGCCTGCGATGTTGGTTGGAGTACATTACCGTCCGCCGAGGCGATCTGGCGGCGTATCGAGTTGAGCGTGCGTTGTCGATCGATGAGTTGATCGTATTCTTTGGTCTCGTCGTCCTTCTTCATCTCCAAGAGGATGAAATCCACAGCGTTGGGGAGAATCTGGCTCGTCAGTCCGAGTTCACCGCCGATTTCCTTCAACTCGCCCAACGCTTCCTCTATCGATTTGTTGAGCGAGGCCACGACCTGCTTTCTGTCGTTTACAAATTGCTCTCGACGATCTCTCGCGATTTCAGCGGGTGACCATGAATCGACTGCTTTGCGCAGATTTCTCAGGTCCGCTAGCGGCTTAAGCCCAGCCTCCAGCGCATCAAGCCGGTCCAGCCCCAGAAGATTCCCAACGAACTTCGCGAGCGGAGAGGCAGCATCGGAGCGTGATTCCTGGTAGATCTGGAGAAGCTGGCTCAGGAGTGACTGGGGGAGGAAGGCGCGGTTCCGAAAAAAACGATGCCTCTCGAGGGTCGAGCCTGGACCAGGAATGCGCTCCGGTCGTATCCAGCACCGCATCAAATCTCTTGTCCACCCCACCGCTCTCAGTTTTAACGGCAATTTTCCCTTCTGTGGCGGACCTGTGCAGGAGGTGTTTTGCAAAGTCAGGATCTGCGCGATGGAGGGCTTGGACCGTTCCGGTCAGCCCGTATTCGATCGCTGAAAGTAAACTAGTCTTGCCGGCACCATTCTCGCCATGAATGAGAACCACTTTGGCGTCGAGAGGAGCATGGACATGGCCTCGAATGCTTCGAAAATTGGTGACATCCAATTCCTTAAGGAAGACATCGCTCATGGTTGCTCCTCGGGCTCGAGTATTTCCCCAATCTTTTTCGCGATTGCATTCGTTACGGCCGACTCTCCACTGGCGGATGCTTCTATGACCGCTTGCAATAAGTCCTCTTGTACGGTGCCAGTCGTCAGGCTTTGAATCAGCTGTTCGACGGCAAGGCTGCCTCCCTCGAGACTGACGACCGGAGGAAGATCTAATGGAAGCAAGAGTCGGATTCGATCTTCGAGAACATTCTTGGTTACGGCATCGACAGGCTTTCCAGAAGCGTCTATCGCAAGCCCTTCAACGTAGAGGACACGGCAAGTCTCTGTCAAGGCATCAACGCTCTCCAACAGCGGCGCGCCCGCCAAGATGGCAGTGATCAAAAAGCGAGATTCGGTGATATCCAAAGCCCTAACTGAAGGCCTCGACACGCTGCCGGATGCGGGAGCCATCACGATCTCCGAGTCTCCCGCCGTTGTATCCACCAAAAGGACCAAATCGAGCGCGTGGCCCTTCGTGCCCCGCATTGCAGCGGTGAAATCAAAGGCGACACCGGCAACGCGGAAGGGTGTGGAGATATCTTCGTAACCTCCCTCCCTGAAGTCGCTCTTGAATAGCTTGGATTAACGGGGCCTGGATCATAGCATCATCTCCGCGGTCAACTCCGTTTGCAATGCAAGAGCGTTACCGGCTCTCGACAGAATTCCTCCAAAACTGACATGCTTGGTTTGTACTCGTCCGATTCTTCCTGGCGCGGAAGTTGGCTTCCTGGCGCTCTTTTTGCTTGTGAGCGTCTCCCACGTCTGGTCAGCATGGATCACGACAGCATTGCCTTTCGCAAAAGCACCATTCTGCTGCAGCACGATGGCCTCGGTTGCAGATTTCACAATGAAGAGGGGACGATCCGAAGCGCCGCTTCGACTTGCGATCGCGGTGATTGAACCGGAGACCAAGGCGCTATCGGCTGGCAGTTTCAATTTCCAGTCCCCGTTGGTCACACCCATATGTAAGGCTCCCAAGATCATGCCAAGACGCCCGAGTCCAGCTGCGATCGCATTTGCATCTCCGAGCACGGCTGCAGGGCTGTATGAGCTTAAGACTTCATAGGTCTGCGTCGTAGCTGGGATCTGTCCCACTCGAAACACTGACAGGAGTCGAGACCAAAAAGAAATCGCTGCGTTCACGAACGCCGTCCGATCTGGGAGGGCGAGATCAGCGACAAAATTTCGCAGATCTTTGATGGATGCGACTGCCGAGGGAATCCACCAATCCAAGTGCAATGAAACCAAGAGCGCCTGCATGAGCTGGCATAGCTTTTCTGCAAGTACCTTCAGGACAAGGGCAAGGAGCACTTGCTCGGCCCAGGCGCGCATGTGAGACGCGGCCTCAATATCATCAGCAGCGGTGTCATATACAGCACCATAGACAATCTTCAGAACGTTGCCCTGTCCTTTGGTGATGTCTTCACCGCAAAAGACATGACCAGGTGCGTGTGGCGTGCACGGCCATGGCCATGGATGCACTCGCTTTGCCTTGGAGAAAACGGTCTGCAGGTTGAAATCCTGTATCGACAGTCCCATCACCATAGTCTTCCGATTGGTTGCGACCTCGATGACGGCATTTACCATGGCTTTGAACTCTTCGTTGTCCGGCCACTCCGTGATCTGCGTACGGCTTCCAGTTAGATACTTCCGAAATACAGTAGGTTCTTTCGTCGCGTACACCACGCAGCCGTGAAACTTCAGCAGTTTCGCTTGTCCGGGCGCCTCACGGAGGTGGTCGGGATCGACAACGACTTGCAGGACACCGGGAGCGCCATTGCTGAGCCGCTGCACTGCGTCCTCGATATACCCATCCCAGTTACCCGACGCGATGGTCTTAATAGCCCCTTCCATCACCAGAACAGCAATACAGAGATGTGTCGCAGCAGCTGGCTCCGGCGCGGCAAAGGCGGCGCGAATGTCGATTGCATCCCAGAGGATGTAATCGCTCGGCTGATTCTTGATGCGGATATCGAGCAGATCTGAATACTGATTCCACAGTCTTTCGACGATTTCTTTCTTTTCGGGCCACGTCGCGAACTCTGTGCCGTACTGCGGCTGAAGCTTTGCCGGATCGAAGCCAGACAACTTGATAGCATCTTCAAGAGCGGGCGCGAACTCTGCTGCGGTTGCAGGATCGATCGCTTTCTGCCGCAGGAATTCGAAAGCGCGTTCGATCAATCCACCAAGGCTTGGCGCTTGCCTCGAAATGCCGGAACCCACCCATAACGCAAACTCGCCGTTCTCAGCGGCTTGCGCAGTCGACGCAAAGTCTGTATCAAACTTAGCGAGGACTTCCTGGACAGAAATATGGGTTGCATCTGGCACGTCGGCCCGTAACTCCTTCGAATCGCAGTATTTCTATCCTCTCTTACTTGCAGGCGTGAGAGCGAGCAAAACCGCATCGCCGGCCTTTGAGCAGTTACAACGAAGCTAGAGGGGCATCTGCTCTTTTGGCCACCCATCATCTCATACGGACCGCCTTATACGGACTGCCCATAGCTGAAGATTCGTTGGTTTTGAGTTTTTTAGGGCGCTCAGAGCCGCAGGTAGCAAAGGGAAAGATGGGCGCCGACCTGCCGCGCAGCCGGTCTCTCAGGCGGCGATTTGATGGACGTAGTACGGCAGTTCTTTATCCGAAAGAATGTGTTCCAGCCGATCTCTGCTGAGGCGGCGCGGCGACAGCCACTCCGAAAGGTATTGTTCCTGAATGGTGATGATCGTGCGCTGGTGTCCAGTGGCGGCGACCTCGGGTGTCGGCTCATCGGTGATGGCCGCGAAGGAATCGAGGCTGGGTTCTCCGGGCTTGGCCCAGTGGTCCCACAGACAAGCTACCAGCATGTCGCGAGCGGGCTTCGGATCGAACTCCAAGACGAGATTCTTCTCCTTCTCGTCGGGGCCAAGCTCGCGATGCTGATACAGATGTTCAGGGACATTTTCATAAAAGCCGCTGATGACGATGACGGCGTGCTTGCGTCCGTACACTCCGCGCCAGTAGTCATCGAGGCTATCGCGACGTGCGTTGTAGATGCCTGGGAATCGCTTCTCCACGTCGGCCGGCTTGCCGGAAAGTCGGCAGGTGTAACGCATCGGCTTGATGACTCTATGGTCTTCTTCGTAAATCAGCACAGGCGCATAGCTGAGCGGAAAGATGCGCGCATCTTCGTTGTTGGGTTCCGTTCGGCGTAGATCGGCGAGGCGATCCAGAAATTCCTGCGCCTTCTTTGTGCCGATGCGGATGTCTTCGCGGGCCTTCTTGGTTTCGCGCTTGGCGAGCGATTCTTCGGCCTCCGCTACGCGACGCTTCTGCGCGAAGACGGCCTTTTCCCATTCACTGCGTTTGGCGTGGAGGTACTGCGCGATGTACGCGGCGGTACGACGCTCGATATCCGTCTCCGGATTCTGGAAGTTCCGTTGGAGGTCGCGGGACATCTTGATGTCTTCGCCTTCGGCGCGGCGGCGGTACAGCTCCTCAAACGCCTCGTAATCGACTTCAGCCTCGTACTTGCGAGAGAGGTGCTTGAGATTTTGGCGTACTCGGGCGGAGTAACACATAGCGCACCATTATAGAGTTTCGGGAAGCGATTCACATATTTTGTGATCGATAACCCCTTTAGCATCAATGCATTACAGGGATGAGCACAACTCTCGGTGCAAGTCGCGCTTGACTTGCTACCTCCCGGATAGGCGAATATAAGGCGAAGACGATTATGCCCTCCAGCGCCACAATCCGGGTTCAGGTCGAATCCGCTCTCGCGAACAAGTTTCCCTCGGCGCTGACGCCGCCGCGCGCGGATGGTGCGTCCGGTGGTGTCCTCGCGGGATCAACCGCTCTCGACGATCTTGTGCAGGGCGGATTTCCGGTCGGCGCGATGACGGAGCTGGTCGGCGAGTCGTGTTCTGGCCGGATGTCCGTGGCGCTGTCGTTCCTTTCGCAGGTCACGGCGGCGGAGAAGGTGTGCGCGTGGATCGACGCTTCGAACACCTTCAATCCGGCGGCGGCAGCGGCAGTTGGCGTTGACCTGCGGCGTTTGCTTTGGGTGCGCTGCGGCGTGATCGAGAGCGTCACCGAGCAAGAGACGCGCAAGTTTGTCCTTCCCTCGGAATGCTTCACGCCGAAACCCATCTTGAAGGGACTGCATGGCGGAGGGCACGGAACACATCCACGTAACGAGGTGAAGGGTCTATCTGCAGCGGTAGACAAATTCCTCAGTGACGAGACGATGAAGGCTCGTTGCGCCGAACCCATTTCGAAACCTCGACCGACGCCGCAAACCTTTGAGCCAAACCTGCAGCCGGCTTTGGCTCCTGTTCGTGCGCCGAAACGAGCGCGTGTGTACGACGTGGTGGAGCAAGCCATGAAGAGTGCAGACTTGCTCATTCAGACAGGTGGCTTCAGTGCGATCGTTCTCGACTTTGGAGAAATCGCAAGCGAGGTCGTGTCCCGTATCGATCTCTCGGCGTGGCATCGCTATCGCGTGGCTGCGGAGCAGACGCAATCGAGCATCCTCTTGCTTTCGCAATATGCCTGTGCGAAGAGCAGCTCTGAGCTCCAACTGCGCTTGTCGGCATTGGAGGACACACAGGAAGAGCGAACGGTCTTCACGGGACTGAGTGCTCACGTCGAGGTCTTGCGCCAGCGCTTCGCGCAAACGCCTAGCAATGTTGTACCGATGCGAAAGCCTCCGCAGAGTGTGCGGGAGGCATGTTGGACGCATCGTGCAAGTTGGGTGGGGCCACGATGAGCCGTCCATCGGAACTGTACGCCTGCATCTACGTCCGAGAGCTTCCGGCGCAAGCGTTGTTGCGTCTACGTCCGGAACTGCACGACAAGCCCTGCGTCGTGCTGGAAGGTGAGCCACCAACGGAGACAGTCTGTGCATTGAATACGCGAGCCCGGCTTCTTGGCTTACGGCGAGGCATGACGAAGGTCGAAGTCGAAACCTTCGAGAACGTGATGGTGCTGCAACGCTCGCTGAAGACCGAAGCGTCTGTCCGTGCGGTTCTGTTGGAATGCGCGGGTGCGTTCTCTCCCCGCATTGAAGATCGCAGCGTCGACGGTCTCTTCGTATGTGTGGCAGACGTGGCTGGGACGGAAGGACTATTCGGACCACCCTTGATGCTGGCGAAGCAGATGCGACAGCGCGTTCGTTCTGTGGGGATTGTGGCCTCGGTCACGATCAGCGCGAACGCTCATACGGCGGTGTGTTTGGCCCGAGGACTCAGTAGGTGGTGTACCTCTGCGTGTCGTGCCTCGCGGAGAAGAGGCCAAGGCGCTTGGGCCATTGCCTGTCACGGTTCTCGATGTCACGGAAGCTCAGGCAGAGACCTTTCTCACCTGGGGCATCCGCTCCGTGGCTGCGGTAGCGGCATTGCCCGAGAAGTCTCTCATTGCGCGGTTGGGGCAGGATGCAAAGCGGCTGCTGCAACTCGCACACGGCAAGCATCCGTACCTCATGCAGCCGATCGACGTTCCGTTTGTTCTGGAAGAACAAGCGGAGTTGGACTCTCCGCTCGACGATCTGGAGTCTCTTCTGTTCGGTCTCTCGACGATGCTGGAGCAACTGATCGTGCGGGCACGCTCGCGCGTTCTTGCACTGGCATCGGTCACGATCACACTTCGGCTCGATGGCGGCGGTTCTCACGAACGCACCGTGAATCCACGTGTGCCGACAAACGAGAAGAAACTCTGGCTCAAGTTGCTGCAACTCGAACTCGAGAACCATCCGCCAAACGCTTCGATTCTGGGCGTTCATCTTCATGCCGAGCCGGGTGTGACGAGCAAGGTGCAGCTTGGGCTGTTCTCGCCGCAACTACCCGAGCCGGGAAGGCTCGATGTAACGCTGGCGAAGATCACGGCGATCGTTGGCGAAGGCAACGTCGGGATGGCTGTGCTCGACGACACCCGGAGGATAGGCGATTTCCATATCGAGCCGTTCTCGATCACGACCGCAGAACCACCATCTCCCGCAACGACCCCGCTCTTTGGTCTACGTTTGCTTCGTCCAGCGGAGCGAACGCGCGTCGAGATACGTCACGGTCAGCCGCGGGAGATTTACTTCCGCTCCCGCTGCTATGTCGCGGAAAGAGTCTATGGGCCTTGGCTCAAGGGCGGCGACTGGTGGAACGAATCGATTTGGGGCAACGAGCAATGGGACGTGGTCGGAAGGACGATCGACAATGCGCTCCTGGTCTGCCGCCTCTCGCATGACTTCATCTTGAAAGACTGGCGTGTGGCGGGGCTCTATGACTGACCGCTACATCGAACTCCACGCCAACAGCGCTTTCTCGTTTCTGGAGGGCGGCTCGCAACCGGAGAAACTTGCGGAGCGCGCCTTCGAGCTTGGGATGCCCGCTCTCGCGATGATGGATCGCAACGGATTTTATGGCTCTGCACGGTTTCACAAGACAGCGAGTGAGAACGGCATCAAGGCGCACGTCGGGGCGGAGGTTTCCGTCACGGGCCTGGGCAATCGACTCACGCCTCCCGTGTGGTTGCCGCATCAGCATCTCTCGGAACCAACACGTCTGTCTCTGCTTTGCGAAACCCGTGAGGGGTATCAAAACCTTTGCCAACTGATAACGCGCTTCAAGCTGCGCGAGACGACAAAGCAGGAAGGTGCGGCGAAGCTGACCGACCTCGAAGAGTACAGCCGCGGGCTTGTCTGCCTGACTGGCGGCGAGGAAGGGCCACTCGCGGCCGCGTTGATGAAAGATGGCGAAGCTGCAGGCCGTGCAGTGGTGGAACGTCTTGTCCGCGTCTTCGGACAGAAGCAACGTCTACGTGGAAGTACAGCGTCATCGGGAACGAACGCAGGAGTGGAGAAATCAAGCTGCAATGCGAATTGCAGAGTCACTTCGACTTGCCGGTGCTCGCCACGAACGGCGTTCGTTATGCCACGCGCTACGACCGGGAGGTCGCAGATCTCTTCACTGCCATACGCAATCACACGCGACTGGATAAGGCCGGGCGTCTGCTTGCGCTCAACAACCAAAGGCACCTGCGGGCGGCTGACAAAATGGTGGCTCTCTTTCGGAATGTTCCGGGCGCCGTCGAGAACACGGTCGAACTGTCTTCGCGACTGAGCTTTCAGCTTTCCGACCTCGGCTATGAGTTTCCTCGTTATCCGGTGCCGGAGGGCGAGACGATGGATTCGTTCCTCGCCAAGCGTGTAGCCGAAGGCGTCGCAAAGCGGTACGGGCCAAAGCGTGACGCCGGGCTCTTGGAACGCGCGAAGAAGCAAGTCGCGCACGAACTGAAGCTGATTGAGAAGCTGGGCTTTGCCGGCTACTTCCTCATCGTCTGGGACATCGTTGAATACTGCAAGAAGTACGGCATCTTGATTCAGGGCCGCGGAAGCGCCGCCAACTCTGCCGTCTGCTACGCCCTCGAAATTACGGCGATTGATCCAGTCGGGATGGAACTGCTCTTTGAGCGGTTTCTGTCGGAGAGTCGCGGTGAGTGGCCGGACATTGATCTCGATCTGCCATCCGAAGAGAAGCGCGAGCAAGCAATTCAGTACGTGTATCAGCGTTACGGTCAGCTTGGCGCGGCGATGACCGCCAACGTCATCACGTATCGCGGCAAGTCCGCTGCGCGTGAGGTCGGCAAAGCCCTGGGCTTCGATCCTGAGTCGCTGCAACGGCTTATCGGGGCTGGTCGCGAACTACGAGTGGAAAGGGCCGAACGATACGATGGCGCGTTCGTTCCAGAACGCGGGCTTCGACGTGCAGCATCCACGCATCGCGAAGTACCTGGAACTGTGTATGCGGATACAGGACTTCCCACGACACCTCGGCCAGCACTCGGGCGGCATGGTGATCTGCCAAGGCCAGCTCGATAAAGTTGTGCCGCTGGAGCGTGCCTCGATGCCGGGTCGAACCGTGGTGCAGTGGGACAAAGAGGATTGCGCGAACCTCGGCATCATCAAAGTGGATCTCTTGGGGCTTGGCATGATGGCCGTGCTCAAGGATTGCCTGACCCTTGTTCCTGAGCACTATGGCGAACCACTCGATCTCGCACAACTGCCCGAGGACGAAGAGTGTCTATCGAACGCTGCAACGTGCCGACACCATCGGCATGTTCCAAGTGGAGAGCCAGGCGCAGAAATCCTCGTTGCCGAAGAATCGGCCTGAGAAGTTCTATGACCTCGTCGTGCAGGTCGCCATCATTCGGCCCGGCCCCATCGTCGGCAAGATGATGCACCCCTACATGCGTCGTCGCCAGAATCAGGAAGAGGTCACGTATCCTCATCCTTCGCTGGAATCGACACTCAAACGCACGTTAGGTGTTCCGCTCTTTCAAGAACAACTTCTGCGGATGGCGATGGTGGTCGCGAACTTCTCCGGTTCGGAAGCGGAGGAGCTCCGTCGTGCAGTTGGGATGCGGCGTTCCTGGGAACGCATGAAGAACCTCGAAGGCCGGTTGCGTGCCGGCATGACGGCGAACGGTCTGGATGCGGCGACGCAAGAGACGATCATCCAGAACATCAGTTCCTTCGCGCTCTACGGATTTCCGGAGAGTCATGCTGCCAGCTTCGCGCTGATCGCGTATGCCTCGGCCTACATCAAGGTCAAATACCTCGCGGCCTTTACTTGCGCCATGCTGAACAACCAGCCGATGGGCTTCTACAGCCCGGCCGTCCTCATCGAAGATGCGCGTCGGCATGGTCTGCGCGTGAAGCCCATCGACATTCAAGTGTCCGATTGGCCTTGCACGGTGGAACACGAAGACGATCAATCGCTGTCACTTCGTCTTGGACTCGGCTATGTGAGAGGGCTGCGTAGTCAGTGTGCGGAAAGCGATCGTCACGAAGCCGCGCGATGGGCGGTTCGCTTCGGTCGATGATCTCGTTTTGCGAGTGCCGCAACTCAATCGTAAGGAACTGGCTCTGCTGGCGAACGTCGGCGCGCTGAATACGCTCGATGGCGTGGAACACCGGCGCGATGCGCTCTGGCAAGTCGAACGTGCTGGGAAGCCGGAAGGGCCACTGCTCATGCAGCAGAGCCAATGGCTTCGCGAGGAGACGAGCGAATCGCCGTTGGTGGCGATGACTCCGGAAGAGCGGCTGGTGGCGGACTACGCGGTGAGCAGTGTCACGACCGGTCCACATCCAATGTGGTTTCGACGGAAAGAACTGCATCGCAAAGGATATTTGCGTGCAGTGGATCTTGAGAAGCCGTCCGGATGGCTCGTGGGTGAAGACGGCTGGGCTGGCCTTCGTCAAGCAGCGTCCCGGCACAGCTTCAGGCGTTGTCTTCATTGGCGTCGCGGATGAGACGGGCGATTTCCGAATCTTCGTGGCTCCTGACTTTTTTGAGCAGAACCGCAGTGTGATTCAACGGGCGAAGTTCATTGGAGTAGAAGGGCCGATTCAGAAGGAAGGGCCGATCATCCATGTCATGGCCCGTTCGATTTACGAGCTCTCGGCGAGAGAGTCAGGCTGGCCGTCTCAAGGTGGACATCTCATGACTTCCACTAAGCCAGGCGGCTCAGGTCGGTGGCTATCGAACTGAAGTCGATCAGCAGAAGCTCGGCCCTGCGCTCGTCATTACGGCTGGGCTGATTCTTGGGATGAGGACGATCCGTTGGGAAGCGACACACAGCGACGGGTTGGCTGGTGAGGAATGGGAGAAGGAAGTTGAGCACAGCGCGCGGGTCGCGAAGCGCATGCTGACGTTCCTCACTACCCGCTATCCCGATCTGTTTCAGTCCAAGAAGGTGCCTTGGTATGTCGCGACAGATGATGATTGCCCGAAATGACGAAGGCGGGCGTTTATCAAAGTTAGGGCTCCGAAAGGACTATCCTAAAGGTCTGAGCCTACCAACGACGATGGCATTCACCCCACAAACCGGACGAGATGCGCAACCCGCGATCGATGGGTATGTCTATCAGGTCATCGCGACCGTCCTGGCGTGGCTGAATCTCGCGGAAGGCCAGCATCTTGAGCTCGAAGCCGGCGAGGACTTCGATCTCGTCGAGCCGACGACTGCAATCGAAGTTTCCGACCCTGGCCGTACCGTGCAACAGGTGCATAAGCGAACACGAACAATCACGCTGCGAAGCCCAAAAACGGTCCAGGCGGTTGCGAACTTCTGTGCCCATCGCAAGACGAACCCCGGCACCGTACTGAGGTTTCGGTTCCTGACGACTGCAAAACCAGGCCGCGAGAAAGGCTTGCGTTTTCCGGGGATTGTGACGTGGGAAAGTATCCGGCAGGTTCAGCTGAGCCCGGAGGAACAATATCCCGCAGTCGAACGAATTCGCGTTCTTCTCCAAGCGAGCAAGAAGCCGAAAGGCGTCTCAGACGAAGGCTGGAGCAGCTTCCTTGATGTCGTCAATGCTCCCCAGATTGACTCACTGAAAGCTGTCATTGGTGCCTTTGAGTGGGCGATCGGATTCGGGGATTCTGAAGCGCTGGAGACAGAGGCCGGACGGCGCCTAAGCGAGATCCTTCCCGGCAAATCTCCCGCAGTCGTCACGCGGGCCTTTACGCATTTGTTCGCGTATGTTTTCCGTTTGCTCGCCAGCAAAGGCGTACGAGTGCTGACAACCGCGCTTCTTCAGGATCAGCTCAATTCTCCGACCGTCAGCGCTGAAGACGTGGCACTCGCTGAACGCCTGCTTAACCGCATAGACGTTATCGAGGAGCGTCTCGCCGCAGTTGAAGCTACGGTTGAGCAGCATATCGCCGAAGAGTCCCCAAAGACATTCCTGGCGGGCAGCCCCGCCGTGTCGCAGCAAGGAGCCGGCGTCCTCTTCGATTACAACCAAGTATTGCGCGGCAGACGTCAGCATCTCGACGTGCTGGACGCTTTCCTTAGCTCGACTGTGCACACCATCGTCGTTTTGCCGGGCAGAGGCGGCATCGGCAAAACAAAATTGGTGCGCGAATGGGCAGCGCTGCAAACATCCTGGAATGTCCTGTGGGCAAGCGAAATGCGTCCCTGGCATGCACGCGCGGAGAACGAGATCCCACACGGAGACACTCTGCTGGTGGTTGACGATGCGCATCGCTACCCCGACCTTGCGCAGGTCATTGGGTTGGCGGCGACCTGGCGTGGTCAGCAGACACTGAAATTGCTGATTGCGACGCGCCCGAGCGGCCGAGACTACGTGAATGAGCGGTTGGCTCAGTTCGTGGATGAGTCCCGCGTTCTTCGCTGCCCAACGCTGAAGGAGCTTACGTTCGACGAAACGGTCGAACTTGCGGAAGAGATGCTGGGGATGGAATTCGCGCATCTGGCAAGCCAGCTAGCACAGGTGTCTCAGGACACGCCTCTTGTGACCGTCGTGGGCGGGCGGCTCATCGCCAAGGGAGAGATTCTTCCCGACTTGTTGGGGAACCATGAGGCGTTCCAGCACGCGGTCTTTGATAAGTTCGCCAGCGAGTGTGCAGGCCAGCTTCCAACCGGCGGTAAATCGAAGGAAGAGCTTCTCCATTTGCTCGCAGCGGTTCAACCGGTGGATGAGCGTGCGGCTGCTTTCGATGCGGTTGCGCCCTCCTTTCTTGGCCTGCGTTCGGACCAGATTCGCCGCAATGTTCTCGCACTCGAAGAGACAGGCATTGTGATCCGCACCAAAGGCGCCGCCAGGATCGTGCCGGATGTTCTGGCGGATTACATGCTTGAGCGAGCCTGGTCGGCCCCAACCACTACGTGACGGGGTATGCCGATGCGGTGTTTGAGGCGTTCCATGAGGGGTTTCTTTCGAATCTTCTGAAGAACCTTGCCGAACTCGATTGGAGGATCACCCAGCGGGACCCGCAGACGCGGCTTCTTGAAAACATCTGGATACGGCTCCGGGAGACCTTCAGTGCGCGGCAGGCCCACGGACGCCGCCAGATGCTCATGGAAATGCAGAAGGTTGTCCCGTTCAGCCAGCTGCGGTGCATCGCCTTCTCGAACTCGCGATGGATAAGCCGGCGGAGACGAGCTATGACTTTGGCTTCGAGGTTAGTGACGATAAGGTGATTCGGATCGTGCCCGAGCTTCTTGCCGTCACCATCTACGATCCGGGATCTTCAGCCGACGCATTTCACCGTCTGTGGCTCTTGAGCAAAGGCGGGGCGGAGGAGGAGACGAAAAATTGCGCCCGTGGCGTTCTTAAGAGTCTATCGGCTACCAAAAATACAAGTTCGCTCAGCTTTAACGAGCGTGTGATGGCTCACGTAGAAGCCCTTGCTTTAGATCCGACCGCATACGATGGGGACTTCACGCCGCTCGATCTCTTGAACACGCTCCTTGATCGGGAGATCAGCCATACAGAGCGACAGGGCCGAGCGTTCACCGTCGCGGCTCTGCCGGTTCATCATGACAATGTGAGCCCGCTGAGGGCGCGCGCATTCGAAACCATCACAACTTGCCTTGGAAGCAGCAGCCCGCGCATAGCCGTCGAAGCGGTTGAATCGCTGAGCCACGTTCTGTCGGAGTACCATCCCGGCTTACGAAGCGAGGTCACAGCCGAGGAACAGCAATGGCAGGATGGCGAGCGCCTGCGTGCTTTGGAGATCTTAGCCGCGCGGGTTGAACGCGGTTCGCTCGCACTCCCTGTCGTCTGGAGAATCAGCAAGCTGCTCTTCTGGATAGTTGAACGCGGTCGGCTCACGGACCAGGTCAAGAGCGAGGCGGATCAGCTTCGCAGAAAGCTCCAGTTGCCCGAGGATTTTGACGTCTTCGATTCTCTATGTGCCGACCAGTGGGAGTACAACACGCTGGAAACAGATTCTACTCTGTTTCTGACCGGCGTAGTCAGAAGGAACAACGGGCGGTAGATTTCCTGAAGCCCACGGCAACGTGAGTGAGCAGATTGCGTGCATAGAGCGCCTATCGAAAGATGCACTCGATGCAGGAATCAGCCCGAGGGCATCGACCCGCTGCTGTCGAGGCTGTGCAACGACCAAACCTTCCTGCAGGGGCTATCCGACCACCTTCTAGGCCATCCACAGTCCATCCTGGCGCAGGTCGCCGGGATTGCGGTAAGGATATGGCGCAACATGACCCGGCGCTGTTTTCTCACTATGGCTCTAGCCTCGTGCGGACAGGTGAGTGGCGAACCGTGGCCTCCGTCGCTGACGTTGTCTGCGGAGGGCCGCCTCTGGAGCACCCGATCCAAGAGGATGTCGAGGTGCTGGCTGCGCTGTGCGAGAGAACGGAGCCAGTCGTGCTCGGGACCGTGCTTCGCGGCCTCGCTCGCCTTGGAAAGATTCCCGCGTTTCGCGCGGCGGCGATGGAACTGATTTTGAAGATCGAGCCAGGAAACAGCGAATA
Source organism: uncultured Acidobacteriaceae bacterium (assembly GCA_963744125.1). Lineage (GTDB taxonomy): Bacteria > Acidobacteriota > Terriglobia > Terriglobales > Acidobacteriaceae > Edaphobacter. The sequence goes on from CAVUSG010000005.1 coordinate 16,996, forward strand.
CCTCGCAAAGTCCCTCTGCGAGCTCGTTGGACCTGGCCACCTGTCCCCGGCAGCACTGGATGAGCCCACAATTCGCGGCATCCTCAGCAAGCTCGTTACGCTCGACGAGCTACCCGATCAAGCCCTCGGTACCTTTCTCGCGTACGTTGGGGGCGGGCGCCGCTGGAGGTAGTCGAGTTGTTTGAGGCACGGCTCAACCACGCCACCGAGATCAAGGCGGACGAGGGCTTTTCACGGTTCAAGCCGCTGCCTTCTTCGCAGTTCTGGTCGAGCTTTCAGGGCGTCCAGGAATCGCCGCAATACCAGGGTCACGCTGGAAAAAATCTTCAGTTGGGTGAGAAGGTTCCCAGGCTGGATTTACGAAACCCTGGAACTTTTCTGGCACTTTGGCAGACCGGACGCGACGAGCTTTTCGGTGCTGGACAACGCGCTTCACTCTGGAGATACGGACGATCTGCTCGCGGTCCTCAACATCATCACGAAGGCGCAGAAGGACCTGGCGTTCAACCATGTTGCTTTCGCCATGCACGTTCTTAAACTGTGCGCAGCCCATAGCAGCGAGATGGAAGCGGAAGCCATCGGATTCGCGCAGCGATTGCTTCGTTGCCGGCGGCATGGCATTCGGTGGAAGTCCCATCCCAATCTGGACAGGCGTTGGCGCTTGCGCGTGCCGTCATCGATATGTGCGAACCGGACAGTTCTGCGTTCACTTTCTTTTTTCCGTGCTCGCCGGAACCGAACCATCGCACCTGCCGATTCTTGTTCCTGATTTTGATGAGGATGAGTACCGCCTGACTCGAGGTACAACAATGAACCAGAACCACGAGACATTCTGGCCCCCGTCGCCGCACACCTCACGCTTCCCGACGTGGACGCGTCGTCGCAATACGTCACGATCGCCGAAATCAGCAGCGAACCGATCAACGGATATCCGGGTACTCGGCTCCTGTAAAACGCGATGGTACCCAGGACGAAGTGCAGGAATGCCTCGAACGGGCCGCCGGGATGGGGCATGGCGTGCGCAGCGGAATCGCGGAGAGGGTGGAGTTGCCGGCAAGCCACCATCTCCGACGACTGCATTTTGGGTGGAGTCTCGAAGGGGGGACGCGAAGCGCTATCAGTCGCTGGTCGAAACCTGGCAGATGCATGACAGGCATATCCTCCAGCCCTGGGGCGGTCTACTCAGTCACTTTCGCTGGCTCCCCCCGTCCTACAGGACGGTCGAGTCGCCTGGGACGACATTTCCATCCCGACGTACGACGTGGTGCGGGTCACGCCAGTATCGATCTATACCATCCACGACGGCTCTTCCACCGCTCGCGTCGAAATCCTTCGCGAGTATCTTGAGGACTTTCTGTTCACTCACGATTGTGCAGCGTTGGCAACTCAGTTTGAACAGCGCTTTTCGACCGGGATCTGATCTTCGATAGTGCGGTGAACAGTGGCCTCGGCTTCGAGGGCAATTTTACCTGGTCGTCAATTCTGGCTAAAGCGCGTTGAGAATTTCGACGAAGGCGACCAGCTATCCGATGTCTGGTGTACCGGTGGTGCTCATGCCGGAAGATCCGATCAATTCAACCAGATGCTGGTATGGCCCGATCACGACGGCCGATCTTGTTTCCGGCATCATGAGTGGCTTCGGCGTAATGGAGAAGCCTACGTTCGCGATGAAGTGCTCCTGGACAATGAGAGTCGCCCTGAATTCGACATCCATCCCGAGGATGGTTCTGTCGGCCATAACGGCTGGTGGTCTGTCGGATACTGCTGGCGCGTCGGGCGCGATCATATTGGTTTGGAGCTCAGAAAACTGTATGAGGGTGCGCAATTTGCGGTGGTCAACACTATTGCGCTTTCGCGGTAAAGCAAGGAGTATGCAGCATTCATGAGGCAGAAGGCCCGGAATATAGGCACTCGGGCGCATGAGCTCGTGAAGGCGTACCTCGAGGTGATCGCGACGCTTCAGTCCATTTGCGACGCGAGCGGACTATCGTTCACCGAAAAGGAAATTGGGTCGATCTCCTCAGCAGAGATTCATTACAAGGGCTGGTGGACGTTCAATGTCGGCAAACTCGGCAATGTTTCCTTGAGAAGCATGACTTATCCCCCATTTTCTTGCTCGGTGCAAGGACTTGCTTGCCCTGTTAGAAGGGCTCAAGCCCGGACCTCTCCGCTCTATTCTTCGCAGGCTGGGGGTTAGCAAGAGCGATGTTGATCAGCATCAATCGCTGAAGCTGTCAGCATTTCTGTGCCAGCTCGCAACCATCGCCGAAGAGCAGCACTGGGGCCTTGTCACCGACTCCACTCTTATCGTGGCGCAGTGGGACAAGAACAAGATTCTCGACTATTACAAGCCCTTGTTTGCTCTGACGTTCTGCGTCAAGCCGACGTTCACCTCATCCTCACTCGATCCGAAGAACCAAACCTCGCAATTGGCGGCATTTGGAATCGATCTAGACAACTACAAAGCTGGCTGGGGGTTGGCACTGGACGTCGTTTACGACACGACAGCGAAATCTCTTCGTTCAATCAAGGACTTGTTGGAGTCCGTCGAATTGACAAGCTGATATGCCAAATCCGTCATGTCGCACATTTGATCGAGTCTTCTTCGATTAGAGTCCAAGACCCAGGCCCAAACCGAGTAGTCCTTCGTTGGTTCGGAATCTGTTCATTTTGGAACTTAGGTATTTCAGTCTGCAATCTAGCAAAATCGAGGGCCGAGGTCTTCGATACTGATGCCTGCGCACGGCTGCGCCAGATTCGACGCGTCATTCTGTAAAGATTTGGACGTCGTGGGACGCGCGTGAAACAGAGACATAGGCGAACCGTCCGTTGATGAGTTCTGGATGGACTTCTGTGTCCATGTTGACGAGTACGCGCTGTGACGTAAGCCCCTGGGAGCTGTGCGAAGTGACGGCATAGCCGTGGTCGAAGTGGCGCATCTCTTCGGGTCGAAAGAGACATCTTTGCCGCTGTCCATCCGCAGCGTGATGCGCCCGTCCATGTCGAAACTCTTGCAGCGTGCCGAGGTCGCGGTTGGCGACCTGAAGGTCACGATTCGGAGCCGTGAGCTGCACCCTGTCTCCAATGGCAAACTCCCGTTCGATCTCGCGATAGGCGGAGATTCCTCGAAGCCGCGAAGGGTCGTAGGTCACACGCTCGCCATCTGATCTCTGCACTGTGATGAGGTTTTCTTTGGGATCGGTCCGGACGACTTGGGCATAGCTTCCGGCTCGATGCCGGTCTCCTTACTTCCGCGAACGTAGTGGAGAATGTCGCCTGGCTCATAGCGTGCCGCCCATGCTCGATCCGCGCCCGTCATGTCCGAACGGGGAGTGAGAACCGGGATGGAGCGGTCATTCCTTTCGAGCATTCCCGCAGCCTGCAGTTCCTGCCGTACTGCTTGGTTGATCGCCCGTCGTGATGCGTTGTCTGGTGAGACGATGATCGTGTTCTCGGGCTGTGCGGCATACGCCTTCGCGATGGTCGCGATACGTTGCTCGGCATCGGGGATTTCGGTCACTCGGCCCTGTTCCTGAAGCATCCGAACGCCCGTCGCCGTTTCGTTCTTGGACAGGTGCTCGACCAGCCTTCAGAAGCTCGGGATCCGTTGACGAACGATGCGGTCAAGGACCGCACTCCGCATCCCTGACTCCTGCAACTGCTCAAACGGCTTGCCGGCGTCTACGCCTTGATGCTGCCGCACGTCACCAATCAAAAGCACCTTATCGTCTGCGTCCGATCTTCCGAAGGAAATCCCGCATCTGCTCGGTCGAAGCGAGAGACGATTCATCGACCATATAGAGATGCTTTTGCGAAGGATCGTTCGTATCGCATGCCCGCGCAAGGAATCCCTGCAGGGTGTCGGCGGTGACGCCTGCTTCGCGTAGCTGATGCGCGGCGCGAGACGTTGGCGCAAATCCCTCCACAACATAGCCATTCTGTTCTGCGCCCTGGCGGATAGCGGCTAACGTGCTCGTCTTCCCAGATCCGGCGCTACCTTGCAGTCCTTGGATTTGATCGCGGGATGTAAGGATTTGCTCGATGGCTTTGCGCTGGGTCTCGTTCAGTTGCGCGTGAGAATCCGTGAGAGGAATGGCGTCCTGAATGGACATGAGCTGGGGCGCTCGACCTTGCCCTTCCTGCACGGAACGGATGATCTCTTTTTCAGCCTGGATCGTTCCGGCGGTTGTGAAATGACGACCTGCGGAATGCTTGCTTCCGCCGACTTCACGAAACTCGCCGGAGGCGATGCGAGCCTCGAAGTTCGCGCGAACTTCCGGGTAGGTCATCTCGCCCATCCCGCGACGCATGGCGTCTACGAAGATGGCTCGCTCATCAAGTACGGCCTCACGCTCGAAGCCCTTGTCGCGGGCGAAGGTCAGCGCCGAACTGGCTTGCTGGTTCCGTTCTTCAAGCGAAGTTTGATGGGCTTTGCTCTTGCGTCTCGCCTGCGCTTCGGCAACGACGTTCTCGGCTTGGTTGCCGTATTCGGCGGCGATCTGCCGGTGTGCCGCAACGACCTCGGCGGGAGACAGGATTTGCTTTCCATCGCGCGTGTTGTGAGCTGCGATCTGCGCCGCTTCCGGTCCGGAGAAGCCGCTACGCGCGACGGCCTCCACGATCTGTTGCCGACGCGGACTGGAGGCATCAAGATACTCCTGCGAGTAGCCCTTGATCTCCGGTGCGCCGCTCCGCCCTGGCTCGATCTCATAGCCGAGCGTGCGGAGCTGGTAGGTGAGGTGGGACTGATAGACGGCGGTCGCGAACTGCTGGGTCTCGAAGAGACTGCGCGGTTGCAGAGCGCGCATGGTTCCATCTTCGCGCTCGGTCATATTGAAGATGACGGAATGGGTATGAAGCTGCGGCGCGGCATATCCGTCTACCGGGCGTGCGGTGTCATGCTCGAATGTCGCGGCCACAAACTGTCCGGTAGTCTCCGGTGCATGATTGCCGCCGATGCGGGCTTGCGTATAGTGCTCCAGCTCGTTCAGAGCGAAGGCAACAGCCTTGCGATGTGCTTCGCGCACCTCGTCATCGCCGCCAACAAGAGCGGTCAACGAAACAGACTTCGGCGCGGAAAAGGTGGCGTCCCAACCCGCACGGTGTTCAACCGGAGTAACCGTCCGCCCGTCTTCCGTCTTGTATTCATGAACGGCCCGGTGCCGCACAAGCTGCTCGCCGGTCGCCGGATGCTGACCCTCTGCTAGGCGAGAAAACTCCAACGCGCCCACCGCGCCAGACAGCCCAAACTCTTCGGCGAGCTTGCCGCGCCATTCACCCTGAATCGTGTCTTCCTGCTTCCAGTAATTCTGTTCGGCGGCGGTGAACTCTTTGGCGTGATAGGTCTGCGCCTGCGTGGAAGAAAGCGGCTTGGAAATGGTCAGCATGGCTCACTCCTATCCGTGCGTGATGAGGTTCTGAACATCGTCGTCGGGAACAGCATCTGCTCCGGCTCGATCGGCTTCGACCTCTGCGATTCCATCCGGTGGTACCGGGCGTCGAAGGCTCAGGTTCCTGCTTCAGTTCGACCGGAGCAGGAGGCGCGCTCACTGGTCGCTTTGGCTGGTACGGCAAGCTTGTCTTCGGGGCGTTCGCGTGCCTCGAATCCATTCGCCACGACCGGCATATCGAAGTACGGGAAAGAGAACCGCGTGACGTAGTTCTGGTACTTCATGAAAGCGTGCAGGTCGGCAAGGCCGGAGATTTCGGACTCCAAGACAAGTGGCTCCACCTGGCGGTCAAGCTGGAAGTTTCGTCCTGCGCGAGTGCCATCGAAGTGCGTTTCGCGAAGCCGTTCCACTTCTACTTTGCCGATGAACTCGCTGACCCACTGGCCGGCCTTCGGCTCCTTCGTGGTGAGCCAAACAGCAGGTCGCTGGCTGCGAAAGCATGACCTCGGCGAGATGGCCGTATAGGTATTCAAGCTGGGCCTTGCCCTGGAATCCCAGCACGACCGGATTGCGGCTCTTGCGGGCTTCGGTGATGGCGGTGTGAAGCTGCGGCAACTTCTGCAGGCTTGCCAACTCGTCGATGACGAACCACACCCGGCGCTGTGCCTGCGTGGGCTCATTCAAGAGGCGCAATACCAGCCAGTCGATCCAGAGACTCTGTAGAGGACGGAGGGCTTCGCGCTCTGCTGGAAGCGACGTGAGGAAGATCCAACCTTGCCGTTTCTCGGCCCACTCAGTAGCCGTCCACGATCCGTTGCCTTCGCTGGATTTTGGTAGCAGACGCAGGCTGTCGGCAACAAGTCCGAGCGATGCCAGCACACCGGCCCGCTGCTGGTGGGCGCGGGAGTCGATGAGGTGGGCGTGCTCCGTTCCTTTGAGCCTGCGGTCGATCTCTTCCGGGTTCGACATCCACTCCACCAGCTCATCCGGCGTCGGGCCGTAGGCCATCAGGAAGGCGAAGATCTTCTGCGGCGACTCGATGAAGAATTCGCCCTTCTTGTCCTGCGGCGGCTGGAAAAGAGAAGCCGCCAGAGCCTTGGCTTCGGACCGGCTGCGCAGCTCGTCGGCTGGCCCCCAATAGGGGCACCGCTTGTCGAGCGGATTCAGAATGACATCGCCGCGCGAAGGGTTATAGAAGCGCTTCACGAACTCGCGGGCAGGGTCATACACGATGGCGGCATCACCCCGGCTTTGGACTTGACGGAGCACCTGAAACATCAGGGCTGACTTGCCCGCGCCGGTGTCTCCGATGATCTGCATGTGCTGTGCTTCGGCACGGAGCGGGATGCGAAGCATGGGCTTCATGTCGTTCGTCTTGAAGCCCACGCCGTCGCCCTTCACGGTCTTGTTGAACTGCTTCGGCGTCAGCATCTCCGGGCCTTTCAGACGACGCCCGTACTTCAACTCTTTCTGGCGCTGGACATCCTTGAATGCGGCGATCGGCAGCAGCACAAGGAACAGGATTCCGCCTCCAAGAATGGGCGGCTGAAAGAACGCAAAGAGCGATTTGCCGTTGAAGACGACGCCTCGCAGATACACACTGAACCGCGCATCGACATAGGTGCGTTCCGGGCCGCGAAAGAGGAGCGAGTAGCCGCGATCGCGGGCTTCCTGCAGAAAGCGCAAGCGGGATGATAGTGCCCGCTTTCATCTGCAGTCTTTCCGAGTTCAACATCATCATTCATGGCTGGGCGTGGCGTGCTGTGCGGCCCTCCGACGAAGAGCAGACGGTAGGTGCTTTTGTGGGTCTTCAGGAAGGTGCCGAAGGCTGATGACCGCTCATAGGCGGGCAGACAGTAGCGCTGCAACGGAGTCGCCAGATGGATGCGAACGCAGACGGCGACGAAGGTCAAGAAGGGCTACACCGAGAGCCACCGCGTAGGTGTAGATCGGCATGTGGCGCGGCCAGATGATCGTCTCTTTGCGTCCCCAGGCTGTCTTCGCATGGCTACCTCCGCTTTTCGGTTAGCAGCTTGCGTGGCGAGTTCATATTTGGCGCTGCTGATGTCATCGAGCAGCTTGTCGAAGGCTTCGGGCCTGAGCTTCTGCCCAGTAGGCAAGAGGGCGAAGTACGTTGACTAGCAGGAGGCGGACACCAAGCACTTCGGCCAGCGATGCACGTCGCGGAGCGAGCGCCGGACGTCAGCTCGCGAAGGATGACGTCGCGAATCCATTCGCTACGGGCGAACGCCCTTCGTGGTCGGCAGACTTCGTCGAGCAGACTGCGCTTCGTCCTGCGTCAGCTTGCGGGCAGCGCGTCGTGTTTCGGAAGACGGTCTTGCTCGATCTTCCTGGCCGGTGTTTGCACGCTGTGGGTCAGTAGTGCCATCTGTCGATCTCCGAAGCGGTATACCTGCGTATACCGCCAATCTGGCTTATCTCGCTGTTAGCTAGTGCAGGTTTACGTTGGTATACCTGCACGACCCTCTGAGGGGTGGAGTGTCAATATTCTTCCGGTGCGAAGCACCGTTGTGGTTTCGCCACGGATTCGGGCGGGGGGTCATGCCTTCGATCCCGCCGCTACTGGTGTGGGAATAGACACCGATTGGACAGCGGAAGCGGGCTTCTTTCCCGCTGACTCGACTGCCTCCGGAGCAGGCGACTTTCGGATTCGAAGCGTGGAAACAACCTTTCGAGCCTCCGGGGTCTTCAAAAACTCCTGGAAGTCTCGATCTTTGGAGAAGACATAGGACAGCGCCTGTTCGACTACATCGTCGGCGCAGGCACGAATGAAAGCCGCGTACTGGTCAACCTGCGTAGCGGTTGTATCGGAGAGGCGAATAGAGGCGCTGATCTGTTTGGTCTGGATGACTTCTAGTAATGGCATTGTGTTCTCCTGTCAGGCTTGTATTAGGCAATTCTTTTGCGGGCGATCATGCGCGCTGCCGTTGCAGTAATCTCTCGCGCACGAGCGGAGCAAAGCGTGGTCGATATCTCGAAGCGACGGCGGCTCTCAAGCATCGTGATGATGTCTTCGTGAGGAATTCCCTCCAGCATCCAAAGCCGAGCGGATGCGACATCGATCGTTCGTTGCGCGTAGTAAAGAGGATTGGGCTTATCAGAACGACGGGAAGCCAACTCCCGCGTCAGTTTCGCGGCATCCCGACCGTTCTTGAGTTCCTGCAAGACCCACGCCCAATCGCTCTCCGAGGTGCTGTGCTTTCGGGGTATTTTCGGAGTCAGCTGTAAACGCTCAGTAAGCGCCGAGCCTAGGGGAGTCGTGGACAACCGAAAGTCATTCGGCTTATGCACTGAATCGCCAAAATACTCAACGCTGACAAGGTGAGCTGGATCGTATTTGCGATTCAGGAAACCGGGTACTCGAAGTACACGATTGCAATCGGTGCAAGCTGGGTCGCCACCAAACGCAGTTGCGAGGTGCTTGAGCGTATCTTCCTGGCTCACTGAGTCGAAGCCGTCGACCCGCCAAAGAGCTTGATACTTACCGGGTGATGTGGAGAGGATGAGGGTAGGTGCGGGTATGAGATCGGAGGACTGGATCGCCTCGATTCGGGCCTCACCGTCCACGTCGACATCGATGTAGATATGGCGTACCGATGCGATACTCTCCTTCGTGCGCTTCCTGCTGCCTGAGCGAAGCGGATTGGCGGCTACATAAATGTTGGCGCCGTTGGTGTTTTCATAGGCGAGCCATCCGAGATATCGAGGAGCAATTGCTTGTCTTACGGTCACGATCCGTTGGGTGACTTTGGCGGTCACTTCAGAGCGCAACAAGAGGGCGATCGTTTCTTCTGGGGCGAAACACCGAGTCAAGAATTCCTGGGCTGGTTTTAGATTCATTGCAAAGCCTCACAGTGATGGAAGCCCGGCGTTAGCCGAGCTTCCGTAGAAGTAATGAGGAAACGGCCTATGCGGCCGCCTCTTCCCGCGGAGTATCGTCTTCTTCCTGCTCCTCTGCCGTCGCTTTGGCGGCTCGATCCAGCTTGAGAATCGAGTTGACCCGAATCTCCCAGACGGTCTGCTCCGAGTTCGTTTTCTTGCTGTCATACTTCCGGCTGCGCAGCTCGCCCTCCACCTGGATATGAGCGCCCTTCTTGAGCGTGCTGGCGAACTCTCCGAGCTTGCCGAAGACGACGCAACGGTGCCACTCGGTATGCTCGATATACTTGCCGTCCTTCTTGTAAGAGCTCTTGGTGGCCAGCGAGAGGGTGGTGAGGCTGCGGTTGTCGTTGGAGCGAACCTCTGCGTCGTTGCCGAGGAAGCCGATGAGGGTGACTTTGTTCTGGTACATGATGGTGTTCTCCGTTTCGTTGAATTTCCCGTATCCTGCTCGGGTCACTCCCGGCAAAGCCTGGCGAGTGGGCCCGGCTCCCAAGTGCCAAGCTCTGCATTTTCGGAGGGTCCGTCGTAGATGGAAACCGTAACCCGGAGGGCGGCGAAGCCGAAGCAGAAGAGCGCCGAGCCGCAGGGCGCCGGATAGGCCCCGAAGCGTGATCCCGAGTAGAGGACGGGATACGAGGCGGAAGAACTCTCAATGCACCGAAGTCAGCCTTCCCTTCTCGGTAGCGATAGTTCGTCCAAACCGCAGCCCCTTCCCGCCTGGTTAAGGCTTCGCCTGAGGACGGCGTCGAGCTGTGCTCGTTGGATCTTCCGAAGCTCGGTATTGGCACGCTGGGCGCTTTTTGAGACGAGTTGGGCTGTGCAGCCATATTGGCAGCTTGATGGGACATCGGAGTGACCTCAGATTCGGATTGGGTTCTTTAGCTGGATTGTCGGCGTTCAGGCGGCGGATGCACGGTAGATGTCCTCCGTCTGGAAGGATTGGTCGGCATGGGTGTAACCATTCACTTTTACCAATTCACGTACTCGACGCCGGCCTGTCTGGTCGCGTTCGCAATAGAGTACGAAGTCGATCGCTTCTGCTGTCTCGGAGCGTATAAAAGCATGGTTCAAATTCGCTCTTGCGCTGAGAGCTAAATCCGAAAGCCGGTTGAGAGCGTCCCAAGCCGATTTGGCATGGATGGTCGATAGCGTTCCGCCGTGTCCCGTATTCATTGCCTGAAGCAAGTCGTATCCGCACTCATCGCGAATCTCTCCCATGATGATGCGATCGGGCCGATGACGGAGCGCGGCTGCTAGTAGCTGGCTTGGAGTGATTGCTACCTGTCCTGGAATTGCCTCTACTGCCTCCCAGCGAACAGCGTTGAGATGCGACACCTTCAGTTCAGCAGGTTGCTCGATGACGACCAACCGTTCGTGTTCGGGAACGTGATCCAAGAGCGCCTTCATTAGGGTCGTTTTCCCGGACCCCGTTCCACCGCTGATAATGCCGTTCTTCTTGGCGTTCATCAGGCTCACAACTTCGTTCCTGACGTGGGACGGCAAACTCCCCGATGCGATCAGCTCATCCGAGGTGTACCAACGGTTGAATTTGCGGATGGTGAGCGTTGGGCCATTTATCGAAGATGGAGCGCCGACGACCGCGACACGAGAGCCGTCAGGCAATCGTGTATTGAGGATAGGATTCTGCGACGAAAGATCCTGTCCCAAGATGCGTGCTACACGCTCGATTGCTGCCTGCAAGCGTTCATTGGTATACGGCGAAGCCAGGGGGATATGTTGAACTATGCCGTTCCTGTCTGCGAATACCCCCGTGGTGCCATTGATCATCAGATCGGAGATGGAAGGATCGAGCAAAAGCTCACGTAGTTCGTCGGGAAAGAACGGCAGAATGAGGTGGTAGCTCATCGGGAACCTCCCGCTGGAATTCGGTTGGGAGGCGACTGCATAGGCCCGGCAGTCCCAAGTGGCGATGGGGTCGACCGAGAGACGGTTTTCGTGGAACTCGGTAACCGTCAAACCGAGAGGGTTAATAATCTCGAATTGCGGGAAGATCTTTGCTTGATCGCTGACTTGCTTCGGGTTGAGGTAATAGGTCACTGTCATCGCCCAATGCTCGGTTCTGGGCTCTCGCGAGTTGTGGGACGAGTAGAGCCTGTCCAGAGTAACGAGAGCTGTCCCACGGGCGATTTTGGCTCCCTGAACGGTCTCCTCGGACATCGAGGTGATCGTGACGTTCTTCACCTCCACATCGCTCTGCTCTATCTGGCCGCCGACCACCTGGGAGACGAAGTGATTTGCATTGTCGTCGGTCATCAACTGGGAGGCCAATGTTTGCGATAAGAAATAGTAGTTGAGCGGGTATTTCTTGGCCACGGTATCGCGGCTTATCGTGTACCGGTAGTTCGCCCAATCGGTGAGATACGTGCGAACCTCACCCTCGCGCGGACTGTAGTTGAGGTCGCTGTAAGCGATGGCTTGAGCGCGTCCCATCTCGTCGATTCGGATATACCGATTGGTAATCGGACGATGGGCGAGCGAGAAGTTCAACCATATCGAACCAAGTAGCAATATCGTTCCGCAACCGATAATGAGACGGTATGCTTTGCGTTCTGCATAGTGTGACGCATAGACCTCATTGCCGATGTGGTCCGTGAGGAGCATCTGTTCAGGTGTCAGCGCAGCGCGATCAGTTCGAGCGGTGAGTAGGGACATGAGAAGCATTGCTCCTTTCGCCAACAGCTTGTAAGACGACGACGGCATAGACGAAGCCAGCGATAACGACCCCTACGGCAATTGCCGCCAGGAGAGCTCGCACATAACGAGAGGTACCGGGAGTCTGCCCAAGCAGGAAGCCGAATAAAACATTCCACATTTGATAGTCCTCATCCTTTCATCGCTACAGCACCAACGAGGCCTCCAGCCAACTGTGCAGCTCCGGATGTCAGCCCGGCAGCTCCGCCGAATATGGCCTGAGTCATACTCGGAATGAACAACATATTAATGATGAACGCGATGAAAACCATGACGCAAGGGATGAGGTTGGCAAGCCACATCTCCATCGAATAATTGCCATTGAAGGTCTGTTGAATGAAGGCGTTCATGAAGCCGGCCCACACGAAGATAAAGGCTCCCGCAACAGCCCGGATCATGGCGAAACCTATTAGCACGTCTAGAAAGTGAAAGAATTTCGATTGAAAGGTCTTTGTCATGAGTAACGGCACAAAGATCGGGCCGAATAACGCGGTGACGCCGTAAAGAATAAATGAGCTGCAATTGATGACAAAAAGTATTGCCGACGCCAGGCCAAGAAGGATCTGCACAAGGATGTAACAAAGAATTTGAATAGGGGCTGTGATCGACGGCATAACGGTGTTGTCTCCTGCCGTCTTGAGCAGTTGGAGCAGGTTATCGAGAGAGTTCTGATCGAAGACGGCCACCATCGACTGAGCGATATAGGAAAAGAAGTGATTTATGCCGAAGCTCGCTCCCGGAAACGGATTGACCCAATAGTTCTCAAGCAGGCAGCAGATGATCAGCCGCAAGAGGAAGTTGGTCATGTCTCCGACGCGTACTGGCTGCGTGTGGAACCGAAGCGTCATGCCACTGGTATTCCAATTGATGACCATGCTGATAAGCACAAAGAGCGAGATTGCACTCAGTTCCGTGAGTCCTAGCTGCGTCAACGCCCCCCCGTTTTGTGTCGTTAGATTGGTGAGGTTGTTCGTGAACTGGTAGAGCCAGTTCACGCCAGAACTCGCGCTTGGAAGAGCTTGGGCCAACAAAGCAGTCGATGTCATTGGGACACTCTCTCTGAAATTGGGTTCATCTCGCTAAGGGAGGTACGTTTTCCAGACCTTGCCCTCATGTGCGGCGGCAGAGTTGTGTTTCTTCTTGTCTTGCTCTACTTGCTGCCGGAATGCTTCGTCCCGCCTCTTTTGTTCCTCCGCGTCTCTCTGTTGTTGCTGGAGGATAGCGGCGGCCCTCTCGGCTGCGCGTCGTTGGTAGATCGCGGCGCCGCAGATGATCGTCAGCGCCGCAAGGATTGCAAGGAGGATCTTCGTATTGATCGCACTCAGCATTGAGAATCAGCTCCGCTCTAAGGAAGATATGTCTGCCAGGTATTGGACTCGTTGGCGGCGCTTGTATCGTTCGCCGAGCGCTGCTGCTGCACTGCCGCTGCGGTGTTCAGGTCCTGCACCGCAGCATTACGTTCCTGCATGTTGGCCACCGTCATCTGAGACGCAAGGCAAACTTGCAGCGTGCCTTGCTCCTGAATCTCCGACATTCTTTGGGCTTCTGCAGCGTTTAAGAGGTTGAGTTGCTCGACCTCGCTGTTGGTCGAAGAGGTGATGTCGAGTTGCTGTTGAGCGAGGAGAGAATTGGCATTCGAGTTCTGGTTGCGACTGCTTCGATAGGTGCCCACCGCAGTCAGGCAATCGGGCGAGATCGCATCCGATGTCTCAATCATGGCGAGCTGGGCTCGTTGCGCACTATTGGCGTTTTGTGTCTGAAGGTAGGCGGCGGTGCCACTGCTCATTGGCATTGTTGCCGTCTTCCAGCCGGTCGATGACGCCGAAGGCGAGTTTGCATTCAGCGCAACGTTGATGCCAGCCGTCTCTCCGAACATGCTGGCGACATTCAGGTTTTCGAGCTTCGTAAGAGCGGTTTGCCATTGTTGTTTGACCGAAAAGTGCTCGACGTTGCTCTGAATGGTCTTGAACTGATTAAGTGCCGTCGTCGCCTGCGAGACGAGGCTGGCATAGCTGGTCGGGTCGAAAACGATATCGCCCACACCGAAGAGGGCGAAACTGGGTGTGGCTGTAACCAAAACCAAGCTTCCAACGATGAGGTATTTCTTGCGATTTCCCCTGGATAACTTCATAGACACTCCTGAACATCGGGTTGGGGGTTAGCGACAGTCAGAGCAGGTGGATCCATCAGCTCCGTAAGGATTCCCAAGCTGGTCACTAGAGCGTTGAGTCGACGCGATGTTCCGCGTAGGAAGGAATAAGAATGTCTCTCCCCACATACACGCGGGCACGGGAACCCTCTTTCAGCGTGATGATGGGTAGGCGATTGAGGAAGTGATTTAGAACCTGTTCTCCCTCTTCGGCCATTTGCCCGGAGATTCCATTGCGAATCTGGGTGGACGGAGAGAGAACGGTGCCATCGTTTCCAATCTGTGCAAGGCCGCCCAATCCACCAAGAGCTGCCGCAGCCGCAAATGCCTGCAGGTAGCCGTGATCAACATTCGTCGCCAAGCCGGTTGTACCGAGTGGATCAAGGCCGATGTACTTGTCGAAGTCTAGCGAGAATCCATCTGGGCAGACCGCGCGATGAAACGTGACAAACATCTTTCGCTGTTGGGCGCTTCCGACACTCTGGACTGTGCCTATTAACCTGGTGCCTTGAGGCATGAGAAGCTGCAGATGGTCATGAGAGTAATAATCCGTCGTGAGCATGATCAAGATCGGACCGCTCAACCCACCGTCGATATGATTGGTGACGACGCCCTCCAAGACTGTTCCCTCGAAGACTCGATATAGTCGACCCTGATAAGCGTCAAAGTCATAACCAGCCATCGGATTGACTTTGGCGTCCGCCTTGGGAGGTTGTTCGGAGGTGGCCTGCCTAGAGTTCGGCTTTCCTCCGCCACCGATATCGTCAGCCGAAAGGGACGTTCCCTTCGTCGCCTTGAGGGGAATTTCTTCTCCCTCACCAAGGACGATGGTAGGCGGCTGACTGGTGGTCGTGGATGGTGCACCTGCGTGCGCGAAGTCGATAGCAACCGTGTCGCTATTGATAGCGTCTTGTTGCTGTTTCTCACGAGCAAGCGTCTTTTGTTTGGCGTCTGCCTGCGTCTGCGACAGGTTTGACGTCTGAGTGGGGGCGTCCGGGCTATTGCCGTAGATCGCCGCCCGTTGAGCCGCCGTCATCGGGGGAGTACCCGGCGCTTCTGGGCCGGGTACGGCCTGAGCCTCCTGGAGTTGTTGCATAGCAGCGGCCAGCTCCTGCTGGCGCCGCTGGTCCTCCGCATCACGTCTCGCTTGCAACTGCTGCTGCGTTTCAAAGCTATTGACCTGGGCTGCGTTAGGTGCGGAGGGTCGCATCGGCAACGCACTCGCAGGCGCAACCTTCTTGTTCCCGCTCATCAAACTAGAGAGATTGGCAATGCCGATCAGTCCAACGATGGCGACGAGAGCAATAATGACCGGAGTACCCTTTCGGAGCGGTGGCTTAGCTTCCGGCTGCTCCGGAACGGTAGCGGCGGACCTTTGGGTTGACTCTTCCATGGCTACTTCTTCTCCGTGACACGGCTGAACTCGACCTTCTGTTTGCCGATAGCTAGATACCCGTTCTCCAACTGCTTAGGAACGGTATAGAGACCATCGCTGTAGTCGAAGTTGATAAGAGAGCCCTTCTTGTCCTTCAGTTCGTAGAGAGCCGGAGTTTCCTGGAAATGGCCGCGCAGATACGTGAATTTGTCGTCACGCCATATCTGCTGCAGCCCCAACTCCTTCGCCTTCTTCTGGTCCCAAACGAAATCGAAGTGAAGGCTGCCGGGATACTGGCTGCGATACTGTTCGGCTTTAGCTTCGTCTGCCTTCTGCTCGGCGGCCTCCGCGGCCCTCGCTGTTGCCGCTTCTTGTTTCACCTTCTCCAACTCCGCGGCTGGGACGAAGACGGGCAGTTCGACGAGTTTGTCCTTCGCAGCTTTGTCGCCCGGAGCGATAAATACCTTGGAATCGAAGTGAGAATCTGCCTCACTCGAAATCTCGCGCAGCTGAAGCGTGTATTCATTGCCGTGGTCCGAGACGATGTGAATGTCTGTCGAGCTGTTCGCAACCTTCGGCTTAATGCTGATGAAGCGACTGGCCACGTGACCGCCATCAAAAACCCAATCGACCGTGTCACCGCCGAAAACCGTGGCAATCTTCTCCTCGACGGGAAGGAGAATGAGTGTCGATTGCAAAAGGCCGGCCCGAATCACAGGTGGCGCCGTCGATTCCGTGACCGTGACCGTGCGTGGAGCACTCGGCTCAAGGCGACGAGGTTCCGTGGCGGCAAAGCTGATGGCGGAATGGCCAAAGGCGAGTCCACACGCGACGAAGATGAGGATAGGTGGCTTCACAACGAGTCCTTTCGGTTGAGGGTGAATGGAGGTCAGACTGTCTCACCTTGAGCGAACCGGGCTATTCCATCCGCGAGTCCATACTTTTCGATCAACTTCGTCCGCCTGACTCGATCCTTGGGCCTGGTCGAGAACGTCGCGTAGCTTCGGCTGTCAAGATTGAGGGCCACGACTTTCGTGAGGCCGTCGCGCCGCATATACAAGCCTTCGCGATCCTGCAGGCTCTCGAAGAGAGCAATCTGCTGTTCGTTCATTTTGAAGAGCTCGGCGTATCGTTTGCGGTTGAAGGTCGCGTCTTTGAGAAACAGGAAAGAGGTGCAAGAGTTGACGATGCTGTCCGCGTTCTCTCCGAGGTCGTCAGCGGACTGGCCAATCATTGTGACGCCGCCGAGATTCTTGCGGACGGTCTTGATGGAAGAGAGCGCTCCCTCAAGAAGCTGCTTGTTCTTCATAGAGGAGAAGATTTCTTCGATCAGGATGTGCTTCGGTACCCCAAGATTGGCAGGGTTATACAGAACATCGTTGATTCGGCGAAGAAGCCATACCATCAGGGGCTCGATGAGGTCGGCATGCTGCTCGTTATTGACTCCCTGAAAGTCGAAGCACTGGACGCGGGACAGTGAGAGGCTGTCCTCTACGTTGTCGAACACCGCGTTGTAGATACCCTTACCAACCCATTTCGAAAGATAACGATCGAGCTTCTTGGGTAGGAAGAGATTCGACAAACGTCGATTCTCAGGGTCGAGCAGGTACATGTCCTGCACGGCCTTGTGAATCACATCATCGTCTTCCGGCTCTAACTCAGCTCCACCATTCGTCAGCAGAAGCTTGATAAAGGAGTAGAGGAACTTGATGTTATTGTCAGTTGGCTCAAGGGTGAACGGGTTCACGCGAGGACCGTCTTTGCCGACATGGTCGACTCTTCCACCGCATAACTCCACTACGCTCTCGTAGCTTCCGCCGATGTCGAAGATGTAAGTGAACCCGCCGTACTTCTGTTCAAGGGAGATGATCTGATTACCATGCACTGACTTGCCAGTACCGGTTGGCCCAATGATGAGCATGACGCGGACGCCGTCCACATACACGTCCTGAAAGAACGGCGTTCGTGTGCGGGTCTCCAAAATATTGAGATACTCGGCACCGAGATCCTCTGAGCGTGGATGGCCAAGATGGGGGGCGAACACAGAGGAGAGGCGAGCGTGGTGATCCTCGGCCAGCCATAGCGGGAAGACGTTGAACCTCTGATTGCCGGGGAACATGGCGTAGAACGCCGACAGATTCCCGAGTGTTTCTTCCATGATCTGGGCGCGCGCATCTACAAAGAGGCGATGAACCGCTGGGATTGTATCTCGGAGTTGTTCGGTACTTCGACCGGCCAATAGTAGGCGAAGGGAGAATTCGCCTTGCGCCTTCTTATCCAGGGCGCGAATGACTTCGCTCAAGTCGTCGACATTGCTACTCGCCGCCTTAGCTCCGGCTCCCACTTCGAGGGACGCGGTATCTCGACCACTCATAACGCGGGTTAGCACTCCAACCTTGAAAAACGAGATGTATTTTTCTTGGGCGTCGATTTCGCTGCGCGCAGCTGATGTTGACTTCACTCGCCACGAGGAACACAGCACGCTATCGCAGTCGAGAGAGAACAAACCGGAAAATAGACATGGCCTCGACGCTTCCGGAGTCGTCCTCAGGGAGAACATCTGAACGTGGCGTTTGCCGACTTGAAGATGGTCGCTGTGCCAGGCAACAGGACTCTTGACGATTTGCCGGTCCACGCCGGTATCGCTGCGAAGCTGATCCTGTTCCGACCATTCTTCAAGGTTGAATAGGTAGCTGTAAAACTGAAAGGTCTCAGCCTTGTCCAGCAGTCGCAGTCCAAGAGAATTGCCTAGATGACTTTCAAGGGTAACCGCACTCTTTTCCAAGTGGGCCAAAATCCGTGAAGTATCGACTGCATTCTCGTCTGGCTTACGCTCAAACGCCTTTACCGTTGAGGGCTCAAGCGTCAAGCACCAATGCAAGTCGATGCGGCGAAAAGCTGCGGATCTCTCCAGAAAATTGAGGCGGTCAGTTGCAAAGACATCAGTCGCTGGGTTCGAATACTTTGCCTGACGTGGGAGATGGAATCCTGACCTTACGCGGGTGTACTGGTAAAGGCAGGAGCCCTCTGGCAATCCTCGCAAGGCCCCTTCTATTGACCGCATCCGAGAATCGAGTTCAAGGTCTGTCAATCCCTCTTCGTCCATTCCGGTCAAAGAGAAAAGGCATCCATAGCCTCCGCCCTTGAGCGCAAAAATGTTTGCTCCGACGAAGCGAGAGATAGGAACGATGCTGCAG
This sequence comes from uncultured Acidobacteriaceae bacterium, assembly GCA_963744125.1. Lineage (GTDB taxonomy): Bacteria > Acidobacteriota > Terriglobia > Terriglobales > Acidobacteriaceae > Edaphobacter. The sequence continues at coordinate 35,722 of CAVUSG010000005.1, forward strand.
GCAGCTCCTGCCTTTGCGAACCACGGGCTGTGTCTGCGTTGTTCAATATTTGCGAGGGTCATAATAGGACTTCTGGTTGAGGCTGAGGCCCCACAGCTGGAACATTTTTGGGTGTTTGCGGACGATCAGCCATGCACCGCCCGCCATCATGGGAAAACTAAAGATGGCAATCATTCGGAACCCAACAAGGAAAACCGTTACCGTGACGAATAGGATCGCCATCCATGCCGAGAGATCGAGACCAAGCTTGGCTCTCGGTCGATTCAGCGCTTGATTGATTGGTAACGGCTCTCCTCGCTTGGTCGTGTGCATACTGGCCTCACATTGACTGGCCGGTAAGAGAGCCAATCCAGCCAGCACCCCATCCAAGTACGCCTGCGCCAAACAGCGCACCGAAGAGACCCGGAATTGCGTCCTGGAAGCGACCGCTCATCATCCGAATGCCGGCGAAGATCAGGCCGCCGAAACAGATGACAGCACCCGCATAGACTGCGAACGTCTTGAACGTCCCCATAAGTGTCTGCGCACCGGAGAAATCCATCGTGCCCTGAGCATGTGCCGCGCTTGCAAATGTGAGAACAACAAGAGCTGGCCCTAAAGCGCGCACAGCCCCGATTAAGTTTCGTTTGGAGAACGACCTTACCATCTTCTCGGCAAGATAGAGATTGTGAGTGGAAGGGTTGTGGGCTGTAGAGACATGGTTCTTTCGAAGCATCGGCACCTCCAACGGCGTCTGTTAGCCGTGATCTGCCAAGAGCCTAAGTCAGTTCAGTTCCGTCGTCCAATATGTCTTATTTATCGGGCGATAGCTGCGACGTATCACTATTGGTCTCATTGTTGTTTTGACCTTGTCGTTTCATCCCAATAGAGACATCTGCGTTGGGCCGTCACCGCTGGAATGCGGAGGCCTTCTCATCGCCATATCGTTGACCGTCGATTGGCTTGGGGGTTGTCCATTCGAAGCAGACGCGAAGTGTCGTTTCAAATGGCGTGCCAGTACTGGAATGGTCTTCGGATGGCGTTGCTTGTTGTAAACGATTGCGATGCTAACCTTCCAGTCAACTCCATCGATAGGACGAGTAGTCAGATCGTCATCGACCTTCGATCCTTCACGGATCAGGGCAAATCCGTAGCCTTGTTTAACCAGTTCTCTCAATTCGATAGGATGGTTAGCCCGCGAGTAATGCTCCACTTCAACTCCAACCTGTCTCAGCCAGTCTCGGTGCCTTTGGTACGCGTGTGGATGACGTTGAGGATGGTAGAGGATTGTAAGATTGCCTTTTAGATCGGCGGGCTGGAAAACCATCTTTTTGGCGAGTTCGTGATCGCGCCGAAGGCATACCACTAACCGATCTCGACGAATAACTTCTACGCATAAACGTGGGTCGTTTACTGGCAAGACATCGACCGCGACATCGATTTCCCCTTCTGCAATCTCTTCGAGGAGTTGGAGAGAATCGCCGTGGGCGGGGAGGATCGGAGAAGTGGGCAAAATATCTCGATGCATCTGACAGCAAGTATGGAATAGGGCCTGGTCCACCAGTGAGGTGCACCCGAATTTCAACGTTCTAATCTCTCCGCGTTCAATAGCGACCAAGGCGGCGATAGCCTCGTCGCGAGCATCGAGAAGTCCTTGAGCGATTGGCTTGAAAGCGACTCCAGTTTCAGTCAGCCTGATACGCCCGTCCTTCCCCTTGCGGAACAGATGGATTGCGGAGAGATCTTGGAATTGTTTTGCTTGAGCACTGAGGTTCGGCTGGGCGGTATGGAGTTGTTCAGCCGCGGCTCTGAATCCCTTGTGTTCGACGATTGCAAGTAAATATTTAAAGTGACGAAACTCAGCCCAGTCGTTCATACCGAGAATCTCCTAATTTGGAGGTATGAGCGTTCACTTACGGAAGAGCGGGATCCGCTTTCTGCCCCACTTCAGCCTCTAAAACTGTCCTCAAATAGTACCGCTTTATCAACAGCTCCACCGTCCTCGATGGGAGATTTAACCTTCGCTTCATATTCGTTGTTTCGCCCATGCCGAAAGAATCGTGAGCGATAACTTTCAGCTATCGGGTGATAAATGCAAAGTATTGGACGCTACGCTCTTGTCCCGTCAGCCTAGGAGCAACCGGGTTGTTTAGCCCATTGCCTACGTGCTCTCGAGCAAGAGGCCCCAAAAAACTCGGAAATTCGGAACAGTGAGGAAAAAGATGCCGACGGCCGCTAATAAGATCCGGGAATCCCTAGATGCAAACGTCCTCGAACGAAAGCCACCTGTAGCTGAAGGCCTGGCATGGGGTCAACCGAAGATGGCCCCTGTCTCCCAACCTACGGCTCAGACGTCCACCGTCCACCCCGTCCCTCGTCTTTAGCCAAGAGAGACTGCTGAACGCACGAGAGGTCGCCGCTCGACTTGGAGTGTCAGAACGTTGGGTCCGGGATCATACCTCTCGTCGCAACCCAAGAATTCGCGCGGTGAAATTAGGCTCCCTCGTCCGCTACAAGCGGGCCGACGTTGAAACCTTCATGGAAAGTCTCGACACACAGCGAACTTCCCGCCCGATCCAGTTTGGTGTATGAAGGAGATAGTTCTCCACGACCAGGACCAGAGCAGAAATACGGAGAATGTTATGGCAATGAAGTATCAGAAAGGCACCGTCTACCTGCGAGGCGAGAAGGTGAAGATGTGGTATGGGAAATATCTCATCTATGGAAAGGATCAGGATGGAAAGGAGGTCCGTAAGCATCGCAATGTAGCCATCTGCAAGAAGGCCGAAGCTCCCAAGTGGAAGGCCGAGCAGATGTTGCGAGAGATTATTTTGAAGGAGACGCAAGGCGCTGCAATCAAAGCAACTCTCGTCCTCGACAACACACTCACGTTCCGCTGGTTCGTTCAACAGCGCTATGTTCCGATGCGTCAAGGCAGTTGGAGCCCGGCCTACAAGAAAACCAACACATATCAACTCGATCACTACCTAGTCTCGGCGTTCGGAGATCTCCCGCTATCACGGCTGGACACCTTCGAAATTCAGATTTGGTTGAACGGGTTGGCGGAGAAAGGTTATTCGGAGGCGGTGGTACGACAATGTTTCACCAACATACGTTCCATTACTCGCCTTGCGAAGAAACAGAAGTACCTGAGTGAAGATCCTGCGGAGGATATCAAGATGCCCCAAACCAAATCGGCCGAAAAGCCGGTCATGCTACGAGAACAAATCCTCTCGCTGCTCGGGGCCATCACGGATCTCCACGATTTGTGTCTTCTCTATATCGGTATCTTCTGTGGGCCTCGATCCAGTGAGGTTTTCGGATTTCAGTGGGCTTCATGGAACGGCGATTCCCTGCTGCCCCTAGGGACTGCCTACGAGGGCAACCTCTACGTTGGCCGGACGAAGACGAAACAGAGCAAAGCACCCATCTCAGTCCCCGATCAGGTTCGCCCTGTCATCGAGGCCTGGAAGGAAATCTGCCCGGACACCTCTCCGGATGCCCTGATGTTTCCCACCTTTGGGCGTGGGAAACGGAAGGGTGAAGCAGTTCCTCGGTGGGGGAAGAACTTCCTCAAATGGAGGATTCGTCCTGTCGCTCAGAAACTCGGCATACCAGACCGTCTTGTCACCTTCCAGGTGATGCGACGTACGCTGGGAACCGATATGCAAAAGCATGGCACGTTGAAAGACACACAAGGCATCCTGCGACATGCCAGCATTCGCACAACAGGCGATATCTACGTGCAGTCGATCGATGCGAGCGTGCAACAGGCGGTAAACTCCCGCACGTCTGCTGTGCTTAATGGCTGGACAGCGCCGGTCGAAAACATGGGTGTCGAGGGAAGGAACTTGAGGGGTCTTTCAGTAATTCGGCGAAGTTCGGCGAAGTCGAGAAAGGAGCTTGGTGTAAGTTCTTGATTTTATGGCTCCTGAGGTAGGACTCGAACCTACAACCCTTCGGTTAACAGCCGAATGCTCTGCCATTGAGCTACTCAGGAGTGTGCTGGGACGCGAGACCAAATCGCGCTGCGCTCTATTAGTTATAACAAAAAAGCGTGCTTGTGGGAACGGTGACCAGGTTCCACAGTTTCACGGATAAAGCAGCACGGCGATGTTATACGCAGCGAAGGAACCCGACTCGGAAAGCGAGCACGCACCAACTGCTGCGTGGTGATACTTCCCGGTGCTGAGCCGGGTCTTAAGTTGCGAGGGTAACTCGCTGAGGGTCGACGCGGTGTAGCGCATCACGAACCAAGGCTTGCGAGAGCCGGCGTATCCGGTCGACATCGCACAGGTCTGACGCGCAGCCTCGATGGTTGTGCCCGCTGCTTCTTTGTTAGTAGTGGCTATCCCGGAGGCCGTCAGCAAGTTGGCCACGGTGGACTCCTGCTGATCGAAGCTTAGGGATTCAACGGTTGAGGCAAAGTCCTCGACGGCGTAGAACTGGTGGTCGCGCACAACTACGGAGATGCCCGCTACGTTGACATTGGGATCGAGCAGGTTCTCGCGATGGCCTTCGGACTTCATCCACATATCGTGGATGACCGTCGGCTCGGGTGCTTCGGCGACGTTCTCGGAGACGATCGAGAAGTGGACCCCCGCAGTCGCCGCGCGTGAAGCAAGGTCCGGCTCCCCGGGGAACTCGTGAGAGATGCCCTCGTGTTCGGCCATCTGTCGCGCATGGAAGGCTGCAGTCCGGGCAAGGACAGGATCCTGCTTCAGAGCTCCCAGACCGCGACTAAGGCGTTCGCGATTGGCGGCCGCGAAGAGATACTGCTCGGCGATCGAAGGCGGGGTTGCGCCTGGAGAATTCTCTGCATGAATTTTATTGAAGGAGCTACCGGGGAGCAGGATTAGAACGAGGGCTGATTTGAGGGCGATGCGACTAGGTTGGTTAACACGTTGCATGAGAATCTGGCCCCTGAACTGACGTTCGCACGGTGGTTGGCCGGTGCGTTCTATGGGCCGATTCTAGGGACGGGTAGCCACCCTATATATACAACTTTCGTGGTGTAGAGCAGTGAGGTTAGAAAGTATCGCGGACCGCCTTCCATGTAAGGCTAATTCCCTGCTCCAGGCTGGTGGTGTGGTGCCAGCCGAGCGAGTGAAGGCGGGTGACGTCCATCAGCTTGCGCGGGGTGCCGTCAGGTTTGGTGGCGTCGAAGACCAGAGAGCCCTGGAAGCCGAGAACGTGGGCGACGGTCTCGCCGAGCTCGCGAATGGTTACGTCTTCGCCGGTGCCGATGTTGATGAGCGGAGGCGCGTCAGCGATGAGCAGTGAGTTGTAGCGGGCTTCGTCGAGGTTGAGTAGGAAGACGCAGGCTGCGGCAAGGTCGTCGGAGTAGAGGAGCTCTCGGCGGGGGTTGCCGGTGCCCCAGACGGTCACCTCTTGTTTCCCTGCCCTTATCGCTTCGGCGGTTTTACGGATGAGCGCGGGTAGGACGTGCGAGGTGTTGAGGTCGAAGTTGTCATTGGGGCCGTACAGGTTGGTGGGCATCGCAGCGAGGTAGTGCGTGCCGTGCTGGCGGTTGTAGCTCCAGCACATCTCGATGCCGGCGATCTTGGCGAGGGCGTAGGGGCGGTTGGTCGGCTCAAGCGGGCCGGTGAGGAGGCTGGACTCGGGCATGGGCTGCGGAGCGAGCTTGGGATAGATGCAGGAGGAGCCGAGGAAGAGCAGGCGATCAACCTGGTTGTGATAGCTGGCGTCGATGATGTTGGTCTGGAGGATGAGGTTGTCGCGGATGAAGTCGGCTGGATAGTCGTTGTTGGCGAGGATGCCACCGACCTTGGCGGCGGCGAGGACTACGTGCTGGGGATTTTCGGCGGCGAAGAACTGGTTGACTGCGACGGTGTCGAGGAGATCGAGTTCAGCGCGGGTGCGGGTGATGAGGTTGGTGTAGCCCAGGCGGGTTAGCTCGCGGTGGATGGCGGAGCCTACCAAGCCGCGGTGGCCGGCGATGTAGATGCGGTCGCCGGGCTTCATGTAGGGCGATGAAGTGTTCGTTGTCATCGCGTTTATGTCTCGCGGACGGTGAACGCGTCGAAGCCGTGGGCCACGGCGAGGGCGTCTCGTTTGGCGATGTTGAGGTCGGACTCGACCATCTCCTTGATCAAGTCGTCGAAGGAGGTGCGGGGGGTCCAGCCTAGTTCGCGTTTGGCTTTACCTGGGTCTCCGAGAAGGGTTTCTACCTCGGTGGGGCGGAAGTAGCGAGTATCTACGGCTACGACTGTGTCGCCAAATTTATCGACCGCCTTTTCGTCGGGGCCACTTCCCTGCCAGGCCAGATCCATGTCGAGCAGCTTGGCGCAGCGTTGGACGAACTCGCGGACAGTATATTGTTCGCCGGTAGCGATGACGTAATCCTGCGGCTTCTCCTGCTGGAGCATGAGCCACTGCATCTCGACGTAGTCGCGGGCGTGCCCCCAGTCGCGGCGGGCGCTGAGGTTGCCGAGGAAGAGTTGCTTCTGGAGGCCGACCTTGATGCGGGCGAGGCCGCGGGTGATCTTGCGGGTGACGAAGGTCTCGCCGCGCAGGGGTGACTCGTGGTTGAAGAGGATGCCGTTGCAGGCGTAGATCCCATAGGCCTCGCGGTAGTTGACGCAGATCCAGTAGGCGTAGAGTTTGGCGACCGCGTAGGGGCTGCGTGGGTAGAAAGGGGTGGTCTCGCGCTGCGGGGTCTCCTGGACGAGGCCGTAGAGCTCCGACGTGCTGGCCTGGTAGAACTTCGTCTTTTTCTCGAGGCCGAGGATGCGGATAGCTTCGAGGAGGCGTAGGGGGCCGAGCGCGTCGGTGTCGGCGGTGTACTCGGGCTGCTCGAAGGAGACCTGGACGTGGGACTGGGCGCCGAGGTTGTAGATCTCGTCGGGCTGGACCTGCTGGACGATGTGGATGAGCGACGAGCTGTCGGTTAAATCGCCGTAGTGGAGGATGAGCCGGGGATGGGGGTTGTGCGGATCCTCGTAGATGTGGTCGATGCGCGCGGTGTTGAAGAGCGAGGCTCTGCGCTTGATGCCGTGCACCTCATAGCCTTTGGCTAGGAGCAGCTCGGCGAGGTAGGCTCCGTCCTGGCCAGTGATGCCGGTAATGAGGGCTTTCTTCAACGGTTTCAATCTCCTTGGCGATTCTACTTTAGAGTCCAGATCGGCCTGGTACCCCCCAACCTGCTTTTGCGCAAAGTATTCATTCTTTTACGCTTAGCTTGGGACCATCATTGCAAAGTATTCATTGCAAATGATTTATCCGTAAAGTATTCATTTGTTTCGAGTTAAGTGCCGGTCGTTCTTAGTTCCTCCTGGTTTCCATTTTAGTGGTTGCACTTAGCAGATACGCAATCCGTATGTGGTTTGTTCCCCTTGAGTTAGGCCGCGCTGGGGCTTGATGAGGTTTCAAAGAGGGCAGCCTGGAGGTCTCGCTCGAAGGCTTCGAGCACTTGTTCTTTGCCAAGGTGTCGGACAGCGTAGTCGCGGGCGGCGGCGCCCAGGCGGTTGCGGAGGGAGGCGTCTGCGACGAGTCGTGCGGCGGCGGCGATGAGGGCGGACTCGGCGGTGGAGTCGGCTGGGACGGAGAGGCCGCAGGGTTGGTGCGTCGGCGGCTGGCCGGGCGTGCCGCCGGAGATGATGCGGGCGACCTGGGTGCCGGGGTTGGCGGTGGTGAGGACGGGGCGGCCACTCGAGAGCATGCCGGTGAGTTTGGAGGGCATGACGAGGTCGGCGGCACCGGCGCGCTGAGGGAGCAGGTGGATGTCGGCGGCGTTGAGGAGGTCGTTGAGGCGGTCGAGCGGCTGGAGCGGCAGGAGGGTGACGTTGGGGCGGCCGGCGACGAGCGACTCGAGCTGCGGGCGGAAGGCTCCGTCGCCACAGAAGAGGAGGTGGACGCGGGGATCGGCGTAGGAGCCTCCGGGGGCGAAAGCAGCTGCGAGCGGGGCGAGGAGTTCCAGGCCCTGCTTGGCACCCATGTTTCCAGAGTAGAGGAGGATGATCTTTGCGTTGTCGCCGGAGGCCGGGAGATTGAGCTCGCGACGGAAGATGTTGTCGGCGGGATTGGGCTGCGGGTGTACTGCGTCGATGTCGACCCAGTTGGGAAAGAGGATTGTGCGGTCTGCAGGGATGCCTTTGGTGAAGGCGCGCTCGAGCATCTTTGAGGAGATGCTGGAGACGCGGGTGAACGGGCAGGTGAAGAGCTTTTCGAGGGCCAGCGCGAGGGCGTGGACGGGTCCCTGCGCGGGAAGGAGCCCGAGGTCGAAGGCGGCGTCGACCTCGAAGTCCTGCACATGAAGCCATGAGGCCGCGCCGGTGGCCTGTGCGGTGAGTAGCGCGATGGGCGCGCAGAAGAAGGTGGGCTCGACGGTGAAGACGATGTCGGGCTGCCAGAAGAGTTGCCGCAGGACTACGGGCAGGCTGCCGAGCATAAAGGAGGCGAGATGCGCGACGCGCTTGAGGCCGGTGGGTTTGGCGGGAACGTAGAGCGGCGTGCGGAAGACGATGGGAGCCGCAGGGTCGTACGAAGCACTGCGGGGGGAGTTTTCGGTGCGGTAGCTGCGGCCGCGGTAGTCCACGCGGATGCTCCAGGCGGGGTAGTAGGGCGGAGCGGTGATGACGCGGACTTCGTGACCGCGCGCGGCGAGCCATGCGGCCATCTCACCGGTGTACTTGCCGATGCCGGTGAGCTCGGGTGAGTAGTTGAGGCCGTAGATCAGGATCTTCAAAACGGCGGCTGAACCTCAGAAGATCGGGGTGTTGAGATGCTCAAAGATGTTTGCCAAATCGATGTGAGTTTCGGAACGGCTCTGCCGTTCAGTATAGCGGGACGCAGTTTGGAATATCGAGTAAGCGAAAGTTGCAGTGCTGCGATTAAACTAAACGGATGAGCGAAACATCCAGATTTCAATCTCCGCTGGCCGCGGCACTGAGTCATGCCGTCGCACATCTCTCTCCGCCAGAAGATTTTTCCGTTGCAGCGACAGCTGACCTGGAGACGTTGCGGCGACAGCTGGATATGCCTTTGAGCGAGGGTGGCGTGGATGCTGTTCAGGTGATCGATGAAATGGTGGCGGGTGTTGAGGGCGGGATTATCGACTCGGCTGGTGGGCGGTTCTTTGGATGGGTGATTGGAGGCTCGTTGCCTGCGGCTCTGGCTGCGGACTGGATGACTTCTGCATGGGACCAGAATGCTGGGCTGTATGCGTGCGCTCCGGCAGCGGCGGTCGTGGAAGAGACTGCGGGGCGGTGGTTGAAGGAGTTGCTGCACCTGCCGGCTGGGGCTAGCTTTGCGCTGGTGACGGGGTGCCAGATGGCGCATGCGACGTGCCTGGCGGCGGCTCGTCATGCGGTGCTGGCGAAGGTTGGGTGGGATGTTGAGCAGGAGGGGTTGAGCGGTGCTCCGGCGATACGGATCCTGACCGGCATGGAGAAGCATGCCACGATATTGCGTGCGGTGCGCCTGCTGGGGATGGGCGAGAGGCATATTACTCTGCTGCCGGTCGATGCGAAGGGGCGTGTGCTGAAGGAGGCTCTCGCGGCGGCGCTGGCTGATGGGTCTTCGGCTCCAACTATCGTTGTGCTGCAGGCCGGGGATGTGAATACCGGCGAGTTTGACGACTTCGCGGAGCTGGTTCCGCTGGCTAAGGAGCAGGGGGCCTGGGTGCATATTGATGGAGCGTTTGGGCTGTGGGCGGCGGCTAGTCTGAAGCTGCGGCACCTGGTGCGCGGGGTGGAGTTGGCGGACTCGTGGGCGACCGATGGGCATAAGTGGCTGAACGTTCCTTATGACTGTGGCTACGCGTTCGTCGCTGATACTGCGGCGCATCGTGCTTCGATGTCGCAGAAGGCTTCTTACCTGACGCATGTTGCCGAGGCGCGCGATGAGATGGATTGGAATCCTGAGTTTTCGCGGCGGGGGCGGGGGTTTGCTACGTATGCGGCGATTCGGCAGCTGGGGCGCAGCGGGGTTACGGAGCTGGTGGAGCGGTGTTGTGAGCATGCTCATGCGCTGGTGACGCGGATGGGTGCGCTGCCGGGTGCGGAGATGGTGTGGGAGCCGATTATTAACCAGGGGCTGGTGCGGTTTCTTGATCCGGCTGGGCGGGACGATGATGCTTTTACTGAGCGGATCATGGCGGAGATTCTGGCTACCGGCGAGGCGTTTTTCTCCGGGACGACCTCCCGCGGGCGTCGGGCGATGCGGGTGAGTGTCTCCAACTGGCAGACTTCGGCAGAGGATGTGGAGCGGGTGGTGCGGTGCGTTGCCGGGGTGCTGGAGCAGGCTCGTGCGGGATGACCCCCACCCCCCCTTGTTTGCGCAAAGGTAAATATCCCCGCAAGACAAGTAACTATTTCCGAGTCATAAATATGCACCAAATTACCCATGCACAAAGCCCTACGATCGCAGAACAGTAAGCGAAAGCAAAGAGCGAGAACCAATCAAACAGTAGGAGCACTGGATATATGTGCATAATGGTTAAATTTATCATTCGGTAGGATTTAGGTCTGGACCTTGTTTGCAGAGTCTTCTGAAGGGTCGGATTCTCATCATGAGCCGGGGATTGTTTTGATGGTGCGTATAGGATTTGCAGGTGGATAGTTCGGTTCAGGTTGCGGGGATTGGGAGAGTGATGCGGGGGCAGCCGCTGGCTGCTGTGGGGGTGTTGCTGCTGGTGACTTTTCTGCTGTGCGCGGTGTTTGCACCTTGGCTGGCTCCGCAGGATCCCGCGCAGCTTGATCTGCCGGGGCGGCTGGTGGGGCCGAGCGCGGCGCACTGGTTTGGGACCGATGAGTTGGGACGGGATATCCTTTCGCGGACTCTGTATGGAGCGCGAATCTCGCTGCTGGTGGCCGTGAGCGTGGTGGGGTTGTCGCTGGCGCTGGGGCTGGTGGCGGGGATGCTGGCGGGGTTCTATGGTGGGTGGCCGGATACGGTAATCAACGTTTACGTGATGAATGCCTTTCTGGCGCTGCCGGGGATCCTGCTGGCGATTGCGTTTGTGGCGTTCATGGGGCCGGGGCTGTGGAACGTGATTCTGGCGCTGGCGATCTCGGGGTGGGTGGGGTATGCGCGGCTGGTGCGTGCGCAGGTGCTGGCGGTGAAGGAGCGCGAGTTTGTGGAGGCGGCACGGGCGCTGGGGGCTTCGGACCTGCGGGTCATCTGTCGCCATGTGCTGCCAAATATTTTGCAGCCGCTGATCGTGCAGGCCGCGATTGGGATGGCTGGAGCGGTGCTGGCTGAGGCTACGTTGAGTTTTCTGGGGCTGGGAATTCCTCCGCCGGCGGCCAGTTGGGGGTCGATGCTGAACGACGCGCGGTCACATCTGTTCGACTCGCCGCACCTGGTCTTCTTTCCTGCTATGGCGGTGATGCTTTGTGTGCTGAGCTTCAACTTTATTGGGGATGCGCTGCGGGATTATATGGACCCGCGGACTCGGATGTCCGTTGGTTTGTGATTTTTCTGAACGCCGTGGCGGATGAGAGTTGGGCAGGAGCGGTCGTGCTGCGCACGATGCCCACCTTAGGCGCAAAGTGCGCGCCGAAGATGGGGCACCCGGATTTGAGGATGGGACGCGGGATTTCAGGTGGTGTACCGGACTTATGGCTGGTTATCAGATATGCTTGGCTTTGCTGTACGAGGGCAATTTGAATGCGTAAGAGCATCGTTTCACCGAATCCTGCAACGAAGACACCCATAAGTGACAATTGGCGCGACCTGGTCCGGATTGCACGGGTGGAGATTACGTCGGAGGACGAGGCGTTCCCGATTGAGAACGCGCTGGGCAAGGCTGCGACGACCGGCTGGAGGGCGTCGACGACGGGGCCGCAGGTGATTCGGCTGTTCTTCGATGAGCCGCTGGCGATCAAGCATCTCAACCTGCACTTTGTGGATAAAACTGCGGAGCGATCGCAGGAGTTTGCGGTGTATGCCAGCAGCGGCGGCGCGGAGCTGCGCGAGGTGGTGCGGCAGCAGTGGAACTTCAGCCCGAGTGGGACGACCGAGGAGGTTGAGGACTACAAGCTGGATCTCGCGGACGTGACGGTGCTGGAGTTGCGCATCGATCCGGATCGGAGCCATGATCCTAAGGAGAGCAAGAACTTTGCTTCCCTGCAGAGTCTCAAGCTGGCGTAAGTCCGATGTTGATTGGGGTGATCTCCGATACTCACGGGCTGCTGCGGCCCGAGGCGGTTGCGGCGCTCAGGGGCGTCGGCCATATTCTTCATGCGGGTGATGTGGGGGATGCTGGAATTCTGGATGAGTTGCGCGGGGTCGCTCCGGTGACGGCGATTCGTGGCAATGTCGATACGCATGGGGCTTGCGCGGCGCTGCCTGCGATGGATTTTGTGGAGCTGGCGGGGAAGGTCTTCTACCTGGTGCACTCGGTGCATTGGCTGGATCTTAATCCCATCGTCGCCGGAGTGGCGATGGTGGTGAGTGGGCACTCGCATAAGCCGGAGATTGAGACGCGTGGTGGAGTGATTTATCTGAATCCGGGGAGTGCTGGGCCTCGGCGGTTTAAGTTGCCGGTGACGATTGCGATGGTTGAGGTTGTGGGGGATTCGGTGACTGCGCGGATTGTGGAGCTGCTCAGCTAAACAGCTCAGCACGGCTGCCCATAAATTCATTGACCTGACAAGATCACGTGGCTATGCTGCTGGCATCATGAGAGCGGCAGCCTGTCTTTTACTTCTGATGTCACTCAATCAATATCTGAGCGCTCAATCTCATCCCAGTGCTCCCGTAAAGCAGATAACGCTGCGCGATGCGCACCTCACTGATCAAGTGCGCAAAGACATCTATGCTCTCGTGCTAAAAGACATGGAGGATTCCGGAGAGGATGCTGCCCGCTTGCAAGAGATGGCCTGGAACTTATCCGTGAGCTTCATGAACCTCAGTAAGGACGGCTCTTCATCGATCCTGGTGGAGGGCGATGAAGGTAATCCTCTTGGTTCTTCAAACGGGAATGGAAATGAACCGTTCTGGCTGTTCAGACGGGTCGGCAATCATGCTGTTTTAGTTTTTTTCACCGTAGGACAAGGAGTAGGCGTGAAGCCTACTTCCCACCATGGAATGCGTGACATATCTACAGAGCAGAGGATAGGTCACAGTATGAACTTCCCCATGGAAGTAGATGAATTCGATGGCAGCACATACCGTCCTGCCTACTGCTATGACACCGGTGTCGATGAGAACGGCAAGGATGTAAAGGGTCCCCGGCACCCTTGTTCCTGAACGCGAAGGACTATTTCTTGTCGAACTGAACGGTTGCGAGGATAGCCTGAAGGCGTTTGCGGACGCTCTCGAGTTCCTGTGGCGTCATGTCGCGGACGCCGCTGACGTCTCCGCCGCAGAAGTTGTTGATGACCAGGTCGAAGCGGTAGCAGGCGCCGTTGCGGGGGGTGGTGTAGATCTCGTCGCGCGATTCGGTGCAGATCCCGCCGTGTTCGTCGTAGCCGTGGGTGAAGGGGGTTCCGGCGATGGTGGTGGGCGTGGCCGGGTGGGAGTTCAGCGCGGAGGCCTGGCGGGCGCAGTCGGCGTCGCTGACGTGCGGGGTGAGGCTGGCGTAGAAGTACGCTCCGCTGAAGGTGGAGAGCGGGAACGGATTGAAGGTGATGTTGGCCACGGCGCGCATCTGGGTGGAGTGGGTGACGGAGCGGGCGTCGAGCGAGAAGGTGCTGACCTCGTGGTCCTTGCGCGTGAGGGCCCAGCCGGCGGGCACCTGAAATGTGACGCCGGAGTGCGAGTCGCTGAAGCTGCGGGCGGGCGGGGTCTTGGGGTCGGGTGGCGTGAGCGTTGGGGTCAGAAGCTTCTGCTGCGCGTAGCCAGGCGAGACAGCGGCGATTGCGAGTGCGAGGGGGAGGATGAATCTCATGCTGGTACTAGTTTATGACGGGTTTCTGGTGGGGTCAGTTATACGAAAGATGCAGATGGGGTGAACTTATTCGATGCGCACGCGGGGGTTGGCGAGGGTGTAGGCGACGTCGGTGAGGAGGTTGACAGCGACGTAGGTTAGCCCGACGGCGAGGATGCATCCCTGCACTAACGCATAGTCGCGATTGGAGATGGCGGACAGCGTGAGGCGCCCGATGCCAGGCCAGCTGAAGATGGTTTCGGTGACGATGGCGCCTGCAAGCAGCGAGCCGAACTGTAGTCCGAGCACCGTAAGGACCGGGATGAGCGCGTTGCGCAGAGCGTGGCGGTAGACAACCTGATTTTCAGTGAGGCCCTTGGCGCGGGCGGTGCGGATGTAGTCCTGGTTGAGCTCTTCGAGCATCGCGGTCCGGACCATGCGGGTCAAAATCGCCGCCAGCGAGAGGCCGAGTGTGACGGCGGGCAGGATGAGGTGCAGGAAGAAGTCTCCGCTGAAGATGGGGCCGGTGCCGGCGGTGGAGACGGGCAGCCAGCCGAGTTGGATGGAGAACACGACGATGAGGATGGGGCCGAGCGCGAAGTTCGGAAACGAGAGGCCGACGAGCGAGACGACGCCGAGGGTGCGGTCCTGCCAGCATGAGCGGTGCAGCGCAGAGAAGACTCCGGCGGGCACCGCGGTGATGATGCCGATGAGCAGCGCTGCGAGCGTGAGGGCGAGCGTGTATGGATAGCGTTGCAGCACGAGGTGCGTGACTGAATCGTGCAGGCGCAGCGACTGGCCGAGGTCGGCGTGGAGGATGCCGTGCCAGTAGTGCGCGTACTGCTGGCTGAGCGGCGCGTCGAAACCGTAGGAGTGGCGGAGCGCGTCGATGTCGGCGGCGGTCGCGCCTTCGCCGAGCATCTGGACGATAGGGTCGCCGGGAACGAGGTGGATGAGCAGGAAGACGACCGAGACGACCACCCACAGGACGGGCAGCGTGAGGAGGATGCGGCGGGCGGGCTTCCAGAGAGCGGCACGGGTCATGCGTTCGCTTCCCTGCTTGGCTCGGCGTCTGGTGTCGCAGGTTCACAGCTTGCGGCTGATTCGTCTGAGGACTTCTTGGCGATGGTCTCGATGTTGACGCGGGCGATACGGTGGCCGGCCATCTCGGCGATGGTGTAGCGGCGGCAGTCGAAGTCGAGCGTCTCGCCGACCTGCGGGATGTGGCCGAGGTGGAAGAGCAGGAATCCGGCGAGGGTCTCGACGCCGGCCTCACGCGGGAAGGTCCAGCGGAGCTGCGTGCTGAGATCGCGCAGGGTCGAGTTGCCTTCGAGCGAGAGCACGCCCTCGGTGTTCCAGGTGGAGGTACGGCTGGCGATGTCGAACTCGTCCTCGAGCTCGCCGACGATCTGTTCGAGCGCGTCCTCGGCGGTGACGATGCCGACGGTAGAACCGAACTCGTCGACGACGACGGCGATCTGGCGGCGGCGCTCCTGAAATTCCTGGAGCAGCTCGACGGCGAGTTTTGTCTCGGGGACGACGGCGACCTCGCGCATCACCTGGCGAAGGGTGATGCTGGAGTCGCGCGAGCCGCCGAAGCCGAGCGCGACGGCGCGGAAGTGCATCAGGCGCGAGATGTCCTTGGAGTAGACGACGCCGATGATCTGCTCGGGGCCGCCGGCAGGGTCGTAGACGGGGATGCGGGAGTGCTGCTCCTCGACGATGCGCGCGCTGGCCTGCTCGACGGGCATGTTGGCGGGAAGCGAGAAGATCTTGCCGCGCGGCGTCATGATCTCGCGGACGGTGACGTGGTTCAGCTCGATGGCGCGGTGGATGATCTCTTCCTGGAAGACCGGCAGCAGGCCCATGCGACGGGTCGCGGTGGCGATGAGCTTGAGCTCCTCCGGCGAGTGGACGGCGCCCTCTCCGCTGAGCGGTGCGCGGAAGAGGCGCAGGACCAGCGTGGCGGAGCGGTTCATCAGCCGGACAGCGGGACGCGTGATACGGATGAAGACGTCAATGGGGCCGGCGACGGCGAGCGCGATGCGCTCGGCACGCTGCAGCGCGAGCGACTTGGGGACCAGCTCGCCGAGCAGCACCTCGAAGTAAGTGATGAGCGCGAACGAGATGATAACCGCGATGGTGTGAGCGTAGACGTGCGCGTGGACTGACGACTCAGGCAGCCAGCTTGACGTGAGGCGCAGGATGATCTCGGCGACCGCGGGCTCGCCGATCCAGCCGAGCGCGAGGGCTGCCAGTGTGACGCCGAACTGCACGGCTGGAAGGAACTCGTCGATAGAGCGCTTGAGTTGTAGAACCGTACGCGCGCCGGGACGGCCCAGCGCGATGAGTTGCTGGATGCGCGTCTCCCGCACGCTGACGAGAGCGAACTCCGCGGCGACAAAAAAACTGTTAGCCAGAATAAAAAAGGCCACCATCATTGCGCGGAAGAGCATCCACTCCAGCATCTAAGAAGTGTATTGCAAGCCGCAGCAATGATGGTGGAACCCGGTCTTACTGGACCGGGCTTAGTGTCTCGGCGAGAACCTTCAGCACTGACTTGTCGATGGTGTCCTTGGGGACGAAGCCGACGATCTGGTCCGCAACCTTGCCCCCCTTGAAGAGCAGCAACGCAGGAATCCCACGAATTCCGTAGCGCATGGGCGTGGCGGTGTTGGAGTCTACGTCCATCTTCATGACCTTGAGCTTGCCCTGGTAGGAGGTTGCAACCTCATCGACCACAGGAGCGAGCGCGCGGCATGGGCCGCACCATGCTGCCCAAAAATCTACAAGAACGGGTTGATCCGATTGCAAAACCTCTTTCTCAAAGTTTGCATCGTTAATTTCTGTGACGAACTGACCTGCCATTTTAACTTCCTCCTGCCGTGTTGCCCGGCGAACCCGTTTTGAAACTACTAAGCACAATAATAGATGCTTCAGCCCTGAAGTAGTTTCAGGAGGGTGGATGGACCAAAAAAGCAACCACCAAAAGGAAACGCCCGGACCCCTATTGAAAGGGGTCAACGGGCGGCGTAGCAGCCCTCCCCAGAACTGCCCACACGCGCTAAATTACTTATGAATTTGCATGGCGTAAAGGAATCTTAGGTAACTTTTTGCATGTTACTGAGTTATCTACTTTGCAATCAAGGCCACCTTGGCGCCGGAAGCCACTTTAGTTTCAATGATTTCCAGGCTCGCGTCGCCCGCGGCCCGGCGAATCACCGCGTAAAAATTTCCCAAAATAGTTAAATTATCTGCAATTAAAAGCACTGACGGACCCGCTCCGCTCAGCGAAACACCAAAAACTCCCTCCTTGCCGGCCAACGGCAGGAGCAGCGGAAGAAGTGGGCAAGCCTGTTGGCGGTACGGCTGGTGGAGGTGGTCGGACATGGCCGTCCGCAGCAGATCGGGGCGATTCAGCGCAAACGCAGACACCAGCAGCGCCGTGTTCTGCACATTGGCGACAGCGTCCGCGCGGCGGTAACTCTTGGGCAACATCGCCCGCGCATTGGTGGTCGACAAGCTCGCATTGGGCAGCGCGAGCATGAGGCGCCAGTTGATATTCTGCCCGCATGTTGCTGTGATCACGGCGCTACCGTCCATCGCAGAGGCCGTCATTCCGCCTAGCCAGCAGGCCGCCACGTTGTCGGGATGGCCCTCACGCCGGCAGGCCTCCTCGAGGATCTGCTGGCTGGACCAGCCAAGGCCGCCAAAGTGATTTGCCAGCGCCACTCCTGCCAGCAGAGCCGCTGCACTCGACCCGCAACCCATCCCCAGCGGAATCTCATTCTCCAGCTTCAGCCGCAGTGGCACGGCTTCCCTGCTCGCGGTCGTTACGACTGAAGTGTAGGTCTCCAAAATCAGGTTATCTTCAAGCCGCGCACAGAGCTCTGCATCCCGCCCGGTAGCCTCAATTGCAAAGGCATCAGCGACCTCAGCCTCGATCGTCAGATAGAGCGCCATTGCCAAACCCAGAGCATCGAATCCCGGGCCAAGATTGGCCGACGTAGCCGGAAGCCGCAGTCGCAGCGGGCTGGCAGGCTGGCTCATCCGACCGGCAGCGCGATCTTCATATGCGCTTCGAGCGTCTGCATGACTACGTCGGAGTCCGCCTCGAGCACCACCGGCGGCTTGCGCAACGCGGCGTGCTGCGCGGCCTGCAGCGGCGTAGCCTCGGCGGATTCAGCCTCCGTCAGCAGCTCACCGCGATGGTAGTCGATGGTGTACTGCGAGTCCTTCAGCGTGTGTCCCGTCAGAATCAGCACAACGCGCTCCTCAGGCTGCACACGGCCCTGCGCGATCAGCTTCTTGAGCCCTGCGTAGGTCACGGCCGACGCCGGCTCGCAGCCTACGCCCTCCGCGCCGATCTGCGCCTTGGCCAGCGCAATCTCCTGCTCGGAGACCTCTTCGCACCAGCCGCCCATCTGCTCGATCACCGCGGCCGACTTCACCCAGCTCGCTGGATTGCCGATGCGAATCGCCGTCGCGCGCGTATCCGCCTTCACTGGAACCATCCTGCGATTCGAGTCCGTAAACCAGCGGTACAGCGGATTCGCGCCCGCCGCCTGGATGATGCTGATCTTCGGCAGCCGCGGGATGAATCCGAGGTGGTGCATCTCCTTGAAGCCCTTGCCCAGCGCGGCCGCATTGGCCAGGTTGCCACCCGGCACGACGATGTGGTCCGGCATCTGCCAGTCGAGCTGTTCGAGCATCTCGATGACCGGCGTCTTCTGCCCCTCCAGCCGATACGGGTTCACCGAGTTCAGCAGGAAGATCGGAAAGCGCGTCACCAGATCCGTCAGAATATTGACGCAGCCATCGAAGTCTGTCTTTAACTGAATCGTCAGCGCGCCATAGTCCATCGACTGCGACAGCTTGCCCCAGGCAATCTTGCCATCGGGGATAAACACGATGCTCCGCAGCCCCGCGCGAGCCGCATAAGCAGCCATCGCAGCGGAGGTATTGCCGGTCGAAGCGCATGCGACCCACTCAAATCCGCGATCGCGCGCGACGGACAGCGCGGCAGTCATCCCCGTGTCCTTGAACGAGCCGGTGGGGTTCATCCCCTGGTGCTTCGCCAGCAGCCAGTTCAGCCCGACGGCCTGCGCACAGCGCGGCATCTCGTACAGCGGAGTATTGCCCTCACGCAGCGTCGTAACGCTGGCAAAGTCGTCCACAATCGGCAGCAGGTCACGGAACCGCCACACGCCCGACTGGTCAATCGGCATCGTCGAGGTGCGACGCTCCTCCCACAGATAGCGCAGCGCGTTCGAATTCGGTAGCTTGTGCTCAGTGGCTGGCTCTGAGCCGGCCAGAGGCGACCACGGATAAATAACGTCGTACAGACCATTGCACTCCGGGCAGCGAAAGATACTATTGACGGCACGGCCAGCTATCCTGGCGCCGCATTCTGTGCATCGGAGTTGATGTGTCTCTAAGCTCATCAGTACCTCTAGCCTACCGTAAAGACCGAGGCGCACCAAGGCTTTGGCTCATAGCCATATGCCTCTTTGGCGTTATCCCAGCCCTGGCTGGCAGTTCGCAGCAGGCGCTCGCCCAGGCGAAGAAAGAGCTTCGCGTCGCCGCCGCCTCCGACCTGCAACCCGTGATGCCCACCTTCGCCGACGCCTACGAGAAGGCCAAGGGCGTAAAGCTCGTCATAAGCTACGGCTCCTCCGCCACGCTCGCCACGCAGATCCAGAACGGCGCCCCCATCGACATCTTCTTCTCCGCCGACTACAGCTTCCCCGAGCAGCTCGTCGCGGCGGGACTGACCGATGCGAAGGCGCCGACGCCTTACGCAAAGGGCACGCTGGTCCTGTGGGCCCGCAAGGACTCGCCGCTCCAGCCGATCGACGGTAACAGCCTCACCGACCCACGCCTGAAGTCCCTCGCTATCGCCGACGAGCTCCACGCCCCCTACGGCCGCGCCGCCGTCGCCGCGCTCAAGTGGATGAAACTCTACGACACCCTGAAGCCGCGTCTCGTCGTCGGCGAGAACATCACGCAGGCCGCCCAGTACGCCGAGTCCGGCAACGCCCAACTCGGCCTCATCTCGCTGACCATCGCCAGCACGGCGCACTTCAAAGACGCAGGCACCTACGTGCTGATTCCGCCCACAACCTATCCACCGATAATTCAGTGCGCGGTGGTCATAGCGAAGTCCGACCGCAAGGCCGAGGCGCACGAGTTCCTCGACTGGATGCTCTCCCCCGAGCAGCAGGGCCGCCTGAAAGACTTCGGCCTCGCCGCCGTGCAGTAGCGCGCGATACGTCTATTGCGGCAGCTCTTTGCCGGCCTGCTCCGCCACCATGTATGAGGCGTACCAGTCGGACCAGTTCGGATCAGCCTTGCCGATGCGCTTCTCGTGCTCGCCATGCGCGGCCTCCGCACGCCGCATCGCGCCGGCCAGATCGCTTGCTGAGCCGAATGAAGTCGCCGCCGAATCGACGCGTCCGGGCAGCCGGGTCGTGATCTCCTGCAACAGCCAGCCGTTGCCGTCCGGGTCGCTGAAGGTGACGAAGGAGCTGTAGCTGGCGTGATTGGGCGCAGGTCCCGCGACGCGACCGCTACCGTCGGGCTGGAACTGAGCACCCGGCGCCCCGGCGTGGAACACCTCGCTGACCTTGGCACCGTGGGTGACAAGGTCAGCACGCGCAGCCCCGACGTCAGAGACGATCAGGTAGAGGCCTTGTGCAGAGCCAGGCGCGGCCGACGTAATCTTCGTGCCGAATTGCACCGAGCACTCCGAGCCGGGTGGCGTGAACTGGACGACCCGAAAGCCGTTATCGAAGGGGAAGTCGGCGTCGAGCCTCCACCCGAGGTTCCCGTAAAACTTCTTCGCGCGGTCGACATCCGCGACCGGGATGACGACCGCCTCGAGCTTCAAGTCGACTCTCGCGACACCGGTCACGTCGTTGCTGCGGACTTCGTCTGTGCTCATAGCTACCTCCTCGGGTGTGTGGGACGAGACATCTCAACGCGTCTCGGAAACCATCTTATCGGGAGCCGGGTTTTGACCGCACCTCGCCTGTGCCGCGTAGGGCCCCCTGAAATGCTGAATCCGCTCAGGTCTCTGGTGAATCTTAATCGCTGTTCGAGGAGAAACGAACATGGCTGTGATCTTAACTGCCATTTGCGTCGCGGTATTGTTGGTCGCTGTAGTTCTATGGATTAGAGCGTCGAGAGCCCGTCGTGAGATCGAACGGTACAGCATCACCCCGGAAGGCCTCCATGCAATATTTGCTTCAAATCAGGATGTACTTGTCTTCGATGTGCGCCTTCCGCTCGACTTGTTAGCCCGTTCCGAGATCATTCCCGGCGCAAAGCGGCTTGCACCAAAAGAAGTCATCGAGAATCCGTCGCTCATCCCGAAAGACAAAGATTCGGTCATCTATTGCACGTGCCCGAGCGACGAAACCAGTCGCATGATCCTGCACCGAGCTCTCGCCCTGGGTTTTTTACGAACTAAATTCCTCAGAGGTGGACTCGAGGCATGGAAGGCAAGCGGCTTCCCGGTCGAGCGGTATGAAAAGGCCTTCCACCTTGACACGGGCACGTAACTCCACGTTTTAGCATGGAGCTGCCGCTATCCCCTCGTGCCAAAAATGGTGATAGGGTTAGGCGCATGAACAGAAGGCAGATGATCGCCGGCGCGATCGCGTTCTCCGGTGTCGCTTCTGCGCAGACAGGGGCGCGCAGTCGTGTGATTGGCGTCTGGAAGCTGAGAAGCTGTCTGCGCACCTTCAAAGATGGCCGCACCGAACATCCCTTCGGAGAGCAGCCTGTCGGACGGATCGAATACGACAAGGCGGGCCGAATGTCCGCACTGCTGATGCGTCCCGGCCGCCATTCGACCCTGGCCCCCGGAATGGAGTTGGACAAAGCACCCAACGACGAGCTGCGCGACGCAGTCACCGGCTTTGTCGCTTACTTCGGCACCTTTGAAATCGATGAAGCCGCGCAAAAGGTGGTTCATCATATCGAGGCAAGCCTGTCTCCCAGCTGGGTGGGTACGGATCTGAAACGCAGCTTCCACTTCGATGCCGGCCGTCTGATCCTGACAAGGCCGGCGCCTGACGGCTCCAGCTCGGACGAACTGATCTGGGAGCGGGAATCAGATTGAGCTCCGCTGTGTTGTCTGCTACTCGGAAATAACCAGCATCTGAACACCTCGCTCTCTGCGCTGCTTGCATTAGGCTGTTCTTCATGGATCTTGAGGCGTTGAGTCTCACATTACGGCTGGCTCTAAGCACCACGGCAATCCTGCTGCTGGTCGGGCTGCCGCTGGCCTGGTGGATCGCCTCAGGCAAAGGCGTGGCGCGAGCGTTCGTGCAGGCGCTGGTGGCGCTGCCGCTGGTGTTGCCTCCGACGGTCATCGGCTTCTACCTGCTGGTAGCTCTGGGGCCGCTAACGCTGCCGGGGAGGATGCTGATATCGCTGCTCGGTCATCCGCTCGCCTTCAGCTTCGCAGGTCTGCTGCTGGGGTCGATCCTCTACAGCCTGCCGTTCGCCGTACAGCCTCTTGTAGCTGGATTTTCGGCGGTCGACCGCGAATACATCGAGGCCGCGGAGGGGCTCGGAGCTAAACCCTGGCAGGTACTTCTCTCCGTCGTTCTGCCCATGACACGCGCCTCCGTGCTCACCAGCTCGGTGCTGGCCTTCACCCACACCGTCGGCGAGTTCGGCGTAGTCCTGATGCTCGGCGGCAACATCCCCGGAGCCACCCGCACCCTCTCCATCTCGCTCTACGATCTCGTAGAAGATGGCAACTACGCCGCCGCCAACCAGACCGCGCTGGTGCTGATCGTCTTCTCGGTGCTGGCGCTGATGGCCATCTATCTGCTCCCGGGCATGCGCCGCTCCGACGGAAGGCAGGCCAACATTGTCCGCTAACCAGCCCGTTAACCAGCCCGTTAGCCAGTCCGATAGCCCGCCAGTTAACCAGCCCCATAGCATCCTCAGCCTGCAGATGCAGCATCGCGTCGGGGCGCTCCAGCTCGACGTCGCGCTCAATCTGACCAAGCCGTGGACCGTGCTCTTTGGCCCCTCGGGCAGCGGCAAGACCACCGTGCTGCGGGCCATTGCAGGCTTCGTGCGGCCCGATGCCGGACGCATCATGCATGGAACGACCATCCTCGTGGATCGTGAGGCCAGGGTCTTCATCCCGCCCCATCGGCGGCCCATCCGCAGCGCCGGCCAGGGCGCTCCGCTATTCCCGAACCTGACCGTGCTCGAGAATATCGAATACGGGGTGAAGAGCCGGGGCGATGGCGGCGCAGCCGAGATCGTGGACAATGCGGTGGAACGATTTCGACTGCGAGCTCTCGCGCCCAAATCATCCGCAGGAACTCTCCGGCGGCGAGCGGCAACGCGTCGCTGTAGTTCGCGCAGCGGCAGCGGCAGTATCCCTCGGGCCCGGGACCCTCCTGCTGCTCGACGAGCCGTTAACCGGGCTCGACCTCGCCCGCCAGGAGGAACTCCTCGATGAGCTGCGCCTGTGGCTCGCCGAGAATGGTGTGCCGGTGCTCTCCGTCACCCACGACATCGGCGAAGCCTTCCAGCTCGGCGCCGAGGTCATCCGCATCGCCGACGGCAAAGTGGTCGCGCAGGGGCCCGTAACCGCCGTGCTGGCCGACGACCGTCAGCGCCTGATGGACCAGCTTCGCGGCTAGTCCAGAACCATCTTTTTATCGGTGGAGAGGGCCGAAGGTCCGGCCTATACCAGCCCAGGGCGGAGCCCTGGGTCTACGTCCGAACGAGACCTCGAGCGCTGTAAGCGCGCCCTATATAGCTCCGCCGAAGACGGCGAAGGGCTTGACAGCCAAGGTACAATTGAAGGGTGGGAAGATAACGAAAAGCAGTCGCAGCACTCGCAGCGGGAGGTCGCCGTTCGTGCCGCAACTCAAGCGTTATGAATACTTTGCGGATAAGTATTTTAGATGGAATACTTTAGCGGACGTCAAACCGGAGGTCCGGACTTAAGTACTATAGATTGAATACTTTGCGCAAAACAGGGGAGGGGTGGGGTACCCCGGATTCGCGTCATCCGAGCTGCACCGGCTCCTGTTCGAGCTGAATTCCGAAGCGGGATTTCACCTCGAGCAGAATGGCATCGCGAAGCGTCAGGATGTCAGCCGCAGTGGCATGGCCGCGGTTGATGAGCGCAAGCGGATGGCGGGAAGATATCCCCGCCTCGCCCATCGCGAAGCCCTTGTGGAAGCCAGCCTGTTCCAGCAGCCAAGCAGCGGGAAGCTTCACAAGCCCGTCCGCGGCAGGCCAGTGAGGGACGGCAGCTGGATCAAGGCTCAACTCCGCCGCGATCCGGCCGAGGGTGGCGGCAGGCACGACCGGATTCTTGAAGAAAGAACCGGCGCTGCGGCAGTCCTGCTCGCCTTCGACCAGGAGCATGCCCTTGCGATGCCGAATCTCGCGGACGGCGTGGTAGACGTCGAGCGGCCTGGGCGCGGCAGTCGCACCCGCGAAGTGCTTAGTCAGGTCGGCGTAGGAGAGGTTGGGTTTAGCATCGCGGTTGAACTGGAAGTCGACCGCGGTGACGATGTAGCGGTTGCGATGGGTGGTGTTGAAGATGCTGCTGCGATAGGCGAAGTGGCACTCATCGTGGGAAAGGGTAACGAAGTTCAAGGTTTGGAGGTCGAGAGCGTGGACGGTCTGGATGGTCTCTGCAACCTCCTGCCCGTAGGCGCCGACGTTCTGGACGGGCGTGCCTCCGACTGAGACCGGGGATACCGGCAAGGCACTCGATACCGCTGATGTCCAGCTTGCAGATTCGCTCGACAAAGGAGTTCCAGTCGATTCCTGAGGCGACGTGGAAGTTGGTGCCAGAGAGTCGATGAGACACCCTGGGCCGTAATTGCGATGTACAGGACCAGCCCGTCAAAACCTGTATCAGCGACCAGCAGGTTACTGCCGCCGCCGAGGACGAAGATCTGAAGCTGGCGCTCTCGGGCGAACCGCACCGCCTCGAGCAGGGCGTCTTCGGTCGTGACCTCGCAGAAGTATCGCGCAGGCCCGCCGATGCGCAGGGTGGTGTAGGGAGCAAGGGAGACGTTCTCTTGTAGGACCAGGGTGGAAGGCGGCACGGCTTGATGTTATTACAGCCGCGAAGCACCAGTGGCGTAGAGGGTGCCGAGTCCGTACAATCAGTACAGGCCGCCAATACGAGGCAGGTCGAGAGTATTTGTATGGAGGAGAAGACTATGTATCCAGAGATTATGTTGATTCCGATGCGCGAGGAGCTGACGCGCGCAGGCTTGCAGGAAGCACGCAACGCAGCCGAGGTTGACGCGGCTATCGCACAGCCCGGAACCACGATGGTGGTTGTGAACTCCATCTGCGGTTGCGCCGCCGGTAAGATGCGCCCCGGAGTGCGGCTGGCCATGCAGCACGCCGCCAAGCCCGACCACGCCGTGACGGTCTTCGCCGGACAGGACCGCGAGGCTACGGAGCGGGCGCGCAGCTACTTCGGCGGCCACCCCCCCACCTCCCCGGCCATCGCAATCCTCCGCGACGGCCAGTTGGTGTACCTGATGCAGCGCTCGGCCATCGAGACCTCCACAGCCCCTGCCATCGCGCAGGAGCTGGCCCGGGCCTTCGATACCTATTGCGCCCCCACCACGGCGTAAGTATTTTTCTGCGAACCGGACCGCTGCAGCGAGTCTTGCGGCAGTCCGGTTCGTCGTTTAAGCCGGCGGGAATTTTCGCTGGACGTAGCTTTTCCACTCATCGCAGGGCCGCTTTCGCCGATGTAGTGATTAGCCATGACCACTTCCCTGTTTCAACCAGCCAGTTCTCCGGCGAGAGCAGTGTCGTATCCCGAGAGCAACCCTCCGCTGCAGCTACCGGAGATACTCGGCGAGAGCGCAGTGATGCAGCGGCTGCGTCAACAGCTCCGCCGCCTCGGCCCGCACTTCCGCACGGTCCTGCTGCGCGGCGAGACCGGCACCGGCAAGGAGCTGGTAGCCCGCACGCTGCACAGCTACAGCTCACATGCAGCAGGACCGTTCGTGATCTACAACAGCGCCCTGCAGGCAGAGCACGGTGTGGCATCGACAGCCTCCGGAGCGAACTTCCCCGTAGCCGAGGAAGACATCGCCGGCCTGATGAAGCGGGCCCACCGCGGAACGGTCTTCCTCGACCAGATAGGCGAGATGTCCGCGGCATCGCAGGCAGATGTATTGGCAGTACTGCAGCGCACCGAACGGCAGCGGCGGCGTCCAATCGTAGTCCACGGGCTGGAGGCACGGATCATCGCCACCACCAGCAGCGACCTGCGCGTACTGGCCGCCTCCGGCCGCTTCCGCGAGGAGCTCTACTACCGGATGGCTACAGTAGAGATCGAGCTCCCTCCGCTACGCGACAGGGCCGAGGACATACCTCTGCTGGCTGGGTACTTCATCGACAGGTATGCGCTATAGGTACGGACGGCCTATCGAAGGACTCACCACCGAGGCACTGGAGCAGATGCAGGCATACCGGTGGCCCGGCAATGTACGCGAGCTAAAGAACTGTATCCGACGCGCGGTCATGGAGAGCGACGGTTGCTGGATCGAGGCGGAGCACATGCCGATTCCCGCAGAGACGCCGGAGCCGGAGGGATACGTGGCGCAGAGCAGCACCGGACGTCTGCAGGAGGTCGTGGAGCAGCACGTGTTCCAGGTACTGCGGGAGTGCGCGGGCAACAAGGTGCGCGCGGCGGAGATGCTGGGCATCAGCCGCTCAACGCTCTATCGGATGCTTGAAGGTGGGTTGCAGGGAGACGCCGTACGATAGGGCCTCCTGCCGGCTATACACGATAGACTGGAAGCCAGGATTGAGGGCTTCCATGAAACGAGTTTTGCTGGCGCTGGCAGTTGGGTTGACGCTTACTATCTCCGCCGAAGCCGCGGGTGCTTCTGGCTCAGGCTCCTGCTGCTCTGCCACGTCGGTGGCCGCGCGGAGCAAGGAGCTGTCGGCGCTGCTGGCGGAGATATGGGAAGACACGCTGAAGCACTCGCCGGAGACGGCCTCGTACCTGGGTGACAAGCGCTATGACGACCAGCTGACGGACTACTCGGCCGCCGCAGTAAATGCTGCGCTGGCGCGGGGGATGGGATTCATCCAGCGGCTGTCGGCGATCGACACCACGGGTCTGACGCATCAGGAACAGCTGTCGGCTGAGTTGATGCTGCGCTCGCTGATCGAAGACCAGGAGGGCGCGCGATTCAAGGAGTGGCAGATGCCGATCAATCAGTTCGGCGGCTTCCATACGGATACGCCGCGGCTGGTGAGCCAGCTCAGCTTCGATGGAGTGAAGGACTACGACAACTACATCGCGCGGCTGAAGAAGATTCCGATGGCGTTCTCGCAGATACGCACCAACATGGAGTTGGGAGCGGAGTCGGGACGGGTGCCTCCGGCCTATCTGATGGAGAAGGTTGTCGTGCAGGCACAGACGCTCGCCGACCAGAAGCCGGAGGACAGCCCGTTTGCGTTGCCGCTGAAGAAGTTTCCGAAGACGATGAGCGCGGCGGAGCAGAAGCGTGTCACGACGGATGTGCTGGATGCGATTACCACCGATGTGCTGCCTGCCTACAAGCGGTTCGCAACCTATGTGCGGGTGCAGTATGTCCCTCAGTGCCGCAAGGAGCCGGGTGTGTGGTCGATGCCGGATGGCGATGCCTACTACGCCTTCCGCATCAAGCAGAGCACGACGCTGAATAAGTCGGCCGACGAGATCCACCAGATCGGGCTGGATGAGGTGAAGCGCGACGAGGCGGAGATGCTGGCCATCGTGAAGAAGCTGGGGTTCACCGACCTGAAGAGCTTCAGCGCTGCGTTGAAGGCGAATCCGAAGGAGCATCCGGCGTCGAAGGAGGCTCTGCTGGACGCTTATCGCGGTTATATCGGGCAGATGAAGCCGAAGCTACCGGAGTTGTTCGGACGGCTGCCAAAGGCGCAGTTGGAGGTCGTTGCGATGCCCTCCTACATAGAGAAGGACCAGGCGGCAGCGTTCTACGACCAGGGCACTCCGGATGGCAGCAGGCCGGGGCGGGTGGACGTGAACACGTACAACTTTGCGGATCGGTCGCTGGCGCCGGTGGAATCCATCGCATACCACGAAGGGATTCCCGGACACCATCTGCAGATCGCGATCCAGCAGGAGCTGACGGGAATACCGGAGTTCCGCAAGCAGTCGTACTACACGGCGTTCACCGAGGGCTGGGCGATGTATAGCGAGCGGCTGGGCAAGGAGGTCGGCTTCTATCAGGACCCCTACAGCGACTATGGAAGACTGGAAGACGATATGTGGCGGGCGATCCGGCTGGTCGTCGATACAGGCGTGCATTCGAAGCACTGGACGCGGCAGCAGATGGTGGACTTCTTCCACGAGCACTCGGCGATCGATGAGACCAACATCCAAGCCGAAGTCGATCGCTACATCGCGTGGCCGGGTCAGGCTCTGGGCTACAAGATGGGGCAGTTGAAGATTCTGGAGCTGCGGCAGCGAGCACAGACGGCGCTGGGGCCGAAGTTCAGCCTGAAGGCGTTTCATGACGTGGTGCTGGACTCGGGCGCGTTGCCGATGGACGTGCTGGAACAGCAGGTGGATGCGTGGATTGCGACACAGAAGAGCGGCGCAAATTGAAAGTGGGTCTGATAGCCTTTGAGAATGACCGACGAAACAATTGAGCTTGCGGTTCCGGCTCCGGCGATGCCGGGGTTGAAGGTCGCAATTATCGGCGCAGGAAAGATGGGCGGCATTCTGCTGCAGGCCTTCCTGAAGAACAACCTGGTGGCGGCGGAGCAGATCTTCGCTACGGTACAGCATGAGGATCGCGCGCAGGCGCTGTCGGTGCAGTTCGGCGTCGAGGTGACGACCGACAATCTTGCGGCGGCGGAACAGGCGAACGTTATTCTGCTGGGGGTCAAGCCGACGCAGGTGCCTGCTCTGATTGCGCAGATCAAGCCCGCGCTGACGCCGGCAAAGATGGTGCTTTCGTTCGCGGCTTCAGTGACGACGCGGAGCATCGAGGACGGCGCTGGCTGCGAGTTGGCCGTGATTCGCGCGATGCCGAACACTCCGGCGATGATTGCAGCGGGCGTTACGGCGTTATGCGCTGGACGATTTGTGAAGCCGGAACAGATGGCAGTCGCACAGAGAATCTTCAATACCGTCGGGCGCAGCGTTGTGGTCGATGAGAAGCATATGGACGCTGTGACGGGGCTCTCGGGCTCGGGGCCGGCGTTTATGTACATCATCATCGAGGCGCTGGCGGAGGCGGGCGTGAATGTCGGGCTGCCGCGGGATGTTGCGACGCTGCTGGCGGCGCAGACGACTCTGGGTTCGGCGCGGATGGTGCTGGAGACGGGCTATCATCCGGCGTTGCTGAAGGACCAGGTGACGACTCCCGCAGGATGCACGGTCGATGGAATTCTGGAGTTAGAAGAAGGCGGACTGCGAGTCACGCTGATTAAGGCAGTGAAGCGCGCGACGCAGCGGGCAAAGGAGTTGGCGAACGGGTAGTGTTGCCGCTTGCCGCGCCGTAGAATGAATACATGGCGACTGCCGCGATAGACCGGAGTGCGACCGCGAAGGCTGGAGTGCGCGGAGTAGAACGGTTTGCGTGGGCGGTGGTTGGGTACAACGTGCTGGTGGTGCTGTGGGGGGCGCTGGTGCGGGCGACGGAGTCGGGCGCGGGGTGCGGGAATAACTGGCCGCTGTGTAACGGAGTGGCGATTCCGGTGTCGCCGACGCTGCATACGATCATCGAGTTTACTCATCGGCAGATGGTTACGGGCGATGTGATTGCGGTTGTCGCGCTGCTGGTCTGGACGTTCCGCGCGAGCATTAAAGGAGCGGCAGCGAGGGTGTTTGCAGTGGCCTCGACGTTGCTGCTGATCAATGAGGCGTTTCTCGGAGCGCTGCTGGTCAAGCTGGGGTATGTGACGGGCAACCGAGTCGATCGGGCGGGTGGTGGTGCTGTCGATTCACCTGAGCAATACGCTGTTGCTGCTGGCTGCGCTGACGTTGACCGCGCTGATGCTTGGGACGCGGCAGATGTGGGCTGGGCTCGGCGGGGCGCGCGGGCGAGGGTTCGCACTGGCGGGGCTGCTGGCTACGCTTGTCGTTGGAGTCAGCGGGAGCCTGGCGGCGCTGGGGGATACGCTGTTCCCTGCTGCTTCGTCTGTCGGCGGCGATGGCGCAGGACTTCGCGGCCGGCTCGCCTTGGCTGCTGCGGGTGCGCTGGGTGCATCCGGCGAGCGCAGTGGTGGCAGCGCTGTTCGTGATGTGGCTGGTGGCGCGCGCTGGATGGATGAAGTCGCGTTGGGTGGTTGGGCTGTTGGGCTTCCAGTTTGCGCTGGGGTTGGCGGACATCGTACTGCTGGCGCCTACGTGGATGCAGATCTTGCATCTGCTGGGAGCGGACCTTTACTGGATTGCACTGGATGATGCTTGGCGGCCGTAGGGTGGTCTGGCCGACTCCAGGAAGTGGCGTGTCGAGAGCTGATCGTGAGCATGACATCCGCGCCAGTACAAGCTCGCTTAGTCTGCAGGTATACTTGTTTGGCGAGCGATATTGCGGTTGCTGCTGCCGTCTACTTTGTTAATCGACTTTTTTGGTGCCGTTGGCGGTGCTGTGCGCGGCATCCTTTGATACATCTACCGTCTTGTCGGCCGCGACCTTAGTTCCGTGGCCTACGTCTTTGGCTCCGGTCTTCGGTGCCGTCTGGCTGTCTTGTCGGCAACTGTCTTTGTGCCGCTGGCAGTCTTGTCAATATGCCTTTGTGGTTCCCTGCTTGATGCCCTGGCCGACGTCCTTGGCCGCATTCTTTGGTTTCGGTACCGGCGTTCTTCAGGTCCTGCTTGGCGCCGAGTCGTCCTGAGCGAAAGCGAGGCGGCGGGCAGACCTAACGCGAGTGCGGCTGGCCAAGTGCCAAGTAAACCGAATCTGCGAATAATCATTTTCGTTCTCCTTCCAGGGCCAGATGCCCTTCAATAGATATTAGATTCGAAGTGATCGATTTTCGTTGTCATCCGAGAGATTTAGGGCTGATCCATCGTATAAGCCTGCGCGGTGGGATATCTTTCAACACGCGAACTAAATATGGAAGAGGCGTGCTAACACATCATTCGCTCATGTATATTGGCAACGTAAACGAGTTGATCTGACAAGCTCGACTTTGAGTTCTTTCGGCCTCATCTGAAGGCTTGGTGGTTTTCCGGCAGCTTGAAAAATTGAAGGAAAATGATGGAGAGGGTGCGGACGCTTCTGCCGAAGATGGCGACCCGTCTGCCTGGGAATAGAGAACAATGCTGGCTTCTGCTGCACTTTTACTGATGAGCGAGCAACTGACGAAGCTGGCTCCGGTCGATATTCTGATCCTGGTGCTGTACTTCGCACTGGTGGTCTTCATCGGCTTCTACGCCAAGGGCAAGGCCAACACCAGCGAGGATTTCTTCCTGGCCGGGCGCGAGATGACGGCGTGGATCGCCGGGCTGAGTTTTGTGTCGGCGAACCTGGGATCACTGGAGCTGATGGGGTGGGCGGGCGCGGCATATCAGTACGGCATTCTGGCGACGCACTGGTATTGGATCGGCGCGATTCCCGCGATGCTGTTTCTGGGCATCGTGATGATGCCGTTCTACTACATCTCGAAGACGCACTCGGTGCCGGGATATCTGCAACTGCGGTTCGGCGAGGGTGCGCGAGCGGTGTGCGGCGGTCTCGTTCGCGCTGATGACGATCCTGATGAGCGGCGTGAACATGTACGCCATGGCGCTGGTGATGAAGACGGTGCTGGGCTGGAATATCAGCTTCTCCATCTGGATTGGCGCGGCGACGGTGGCGCTGTATGTGATGCTGGGTGGCCTGCGGTCGGCGATCATCAACGAGGTGCTGCAGTTTGTGCTGATCTGGGCGGGCGCGGCGATGATCCCGATCCTGGGACTGATCGAGGCGGGCGGATGGACGAACCTGAAGGCGCAGATTGCGGTAAATGTCGGTATCGAGCGACTACACGCACCTGTGGACGACGCTCGGGACACTTCAAGGACAACCCTATGGGCGTCCACTGGACGGGAATCGTCTTCGGGCTGGGGTTCGTGATCAGCTTCGGATATTGGACCACCGACTTCCTGGTCGTGCAGCGCGTGCTGAGCGCGAACAACCTGCGCGCGGCGAAGCTGGCTCCGGTGATCGGCGCGGCGTTCAAGATGGCAGTGCCGCTGATCGTGATCCTGCCGGGGTTGCTGGCGCTGGCGGTGCTGAAGAATCCCGATGGCAGCGTGATGCACCTGGTGGGCGAA
This sequence comes from uncultured Acidobacteriaceae bacterium, assembly GCA_963744125.1. GTDB lineage: Bacteria > Acidobacteriota > Terriglobia > Terriglobales > Acidobacteriaceae > Edaphobacter. The sequence continues at coordinate 67,845 of CAVUSG010000005.1, forward strand.
GACGTGGCGAAGGCGACGGGGCAGCACAGCTACAACGAGGTGCTGCCGCTGATGCTGATCCGGTACTGCGGGCCGGGCTTGCTGGGGCTTGGGATTACCGCGCTGGTGGCGGGCTTTATGAGCGGCATGGCGGGCAACGTCAGTGCGTTCTCGACGGTGTGGACGTACGACATCTACGGTGCGTTCATCAACAAGAAGGCCGGATACTCACTACGTGGCGATGGGCCGGTGGTCGACCGTGATCGGGATGCTGGTGTCGATCGCCTCGGCATACCTGGTGATGCATGCGGCCGGCATCATGGACTACGTGCAGGCGCTGTTCAGCTTCTTCATCGCGCCGCTGTTCGGCACGGTGATTCTGGGGATGCTGTGGAAGCGGGCGACCAAGGCGGGCGGATTCTGGGGGCTGCTGGCGGGAACTGTCTGCTTCGATTGGCATGTTTGTGTGGGTGCATACAGGCCCGAGCGCACTGCGGTACGTGGCGATGTCGCAGGATGCAAAGCCGATGGCCGAGAACATGTACCGCGCGCTGTGGAGCTGGATGATCTGCGTCGTGCGTCACGGTCGTCGTGAGCATGATGACGAAGCCAGTGCCGAAGAGCAGCTTTCCGGGCTGGTGTACGGGTGACGCCGATTCCGCATGACGGCGTCGAAAGGACTATTGGCAGAAGCCGATCTTCTGGGCGATTGTGGTCATTACCATATTCTTCATACTGAATCTGATCTTCTGGTAGGAGTTGGCATGGCGAAGCGTGATGTAGAGACGGCAGAGCTTTCGATCTGGTTCTTCTGCGGAATCCTGATGCTGGCATATGGGTTCGTGCTGAGTGGCAAGGCACTCTGTGAGCACTTCCGCATCCTGGCGAATGCAGCCGCCTGCTGACCGTGCTCGCAGACCTGCACCCGACGTTCTGGTGGGGCGTGCTGATGACGTTATTCGGTGCGTTCTATACGATTCGGTTCCGGCCGAAGCATAAACTTTTCTGCGCCTACTTTTAGAGGACGAAGACATCCGATTTTAGAAGCGTTGCTTTAAGCACAGAGGAGAACTATGGGCAGGCAGATGACGTTGGGCGTGATTGTCGGTAACCGGGGATTTTTTCCAAGCCACCTGGCGACCAGTGGACGACTGGAGATGATTGCGGCGCTTGAAGCCGCCGGGATCAAGCCGATCGTGCTGACCCGGAGGAGACGGCCCACGGCGCGGTCGAGACCTACGAGGACGCCAAGAAGTGCGCGGCGCTGTTCAAGCAACACGCTGCGGAGATCGACGGCATCATCATCACGCTGCCGAACTTCGGCGAGGAGCGCGGGCTGGCCGATGCGTTGCGGCTCGCCAATCTGCGCGTGCCGGTGCTGATCCAGGCTACGCCCGATCACGCAGGCAAGATGGGTATTGCGTTCCGGCGCGACAGCTTCTGCGGCAAGATGTCGATCTGCAACAACCTGAAGCAGTATGGGATTCCCTACTCGCTGACACGCTGCATACTGAGGCTCCGGATTCGGCGGAGTTCAAGGCTGACCTTGAGTGGTTCGTCCGGAGTATGCCGCGTGGTGCGAGGGCTTGAAGAACCTGCGCATCGGCGCGATCGGCGCGCGGCCCACGGCGTTCAACACCGTCCGCTACTCGGAGAAGCTGCTTGAGAAATCCGGCATCACGGTCGAGACGCTGGACCTCAGCGAAGTGATGGGGCGCATCGGCCGCATGAAGGATAACGACGACGCGGCGCAGGAGAAGCTCGCCGCCATCAAGAAGTACATCCCCGTCGGCGATACGCCCGAAGCTCGCGCTGATGAAGATGGCCAAGCTCGGCGCGGTGATCGACCACTGGATGAAGGCCAGTGAGCTGACCGTCTCCGCCGTGCAGTGCTGGACCTCGATCGAGGAGTTCCTCGGCATCGTTCCCTGCACCGTGATGAGCATGATGAGCGAGAGCCTGATTCCTTCGGCCTGCGAGGTGGACGTGCTCGGCACGCTGAGCATGTACGCGCTGACGCTGGCGAGCGAGACGCCCTCCGCGCTGCTCGACTGGAACAATAACTACGGCGATAACCCGGACAAGGCCGTCTGCTTCCACTGCTCGAACCTGCCCAAGCACTTCTTCAACGAAGGCGTGAAGATGGACTACCAGCTCATCATCGCGGGGACGGTCGGCAAGGAGAACACCCACGGCACGCTCGACGGCAAGGTGAAGGCCGGCGCCATGAGCTTCGCGCGCTTCTCGACCGATGACTTCACCGGCCAGATTGCGGGCTACGTCGGCGAGGGCGCCTTCACCAACGACCCGCTCAACACCTTTGGCGGTGCGGGCGTTGTCGAGATTCCCAAGATGCAGGAGCTGCTCCGCTACATCTGCGAGAACGGCTTCGAGCATCACGTCGCCGCAAACTTCTCTACCACCGCCGCGCCGGTCTACGAGGCCGCCACCAAGTATCTCGGATGGCAGATGCACTGGCATCGGTAAGGTACTTGCCTAGAATGGTAGGGTTCGAGCGGCTTTCCTTATGGAGGCCGCTCTTTTACATTGATTATTCATAGAAGGCATCTATCCTCTAAAGTACTTATGACTGCGAAACGTACTCCCTCTGCAAAGCGTTCCGGAACTATGCGTACTCGAGCCTCGAAGGCGCGTGGAGAACCTTTTCTTCAGCCGGGACGAGTCGTGGCTGCGTTTCAATCAGCGCGTGCTTGAAGAGGCACAGGATGCGACCAACCCGGTACTCGAGCGGGTGAAATTTCTGGCGATTACGGCCAGCAATCTTGATGAATTCGTCGAGATACGGGTGGCGAGTTTCCTGCAGCGGATCGAGGATGGATACGACAAAGCGCTGCCTCCGGACGAAGGAGGGCTCCGACCGCAGGAGCGTCTTGACCTGCTGAGCGAGCAGATGCAACAGTTCGTCCAGGCGCAGTATCAGTGCTGGAACGAACAATTGCTGCCAGCGATGAGGGCAGAGAACATCCATATTCTGGAGTGGAAGCATCTGGGCGATGCGGCGAGGTCCTATGCGCTGCGCTTCTTTGAAGAAGAGGTTGATCCGCTGCTGACGCCGGTTACGATCGACCCCTCCCATCCTTTTCCGCGGGTGTTGAACAAGGCGCTGTGCATCGCGATGTTGCTGCGGCACAAACGCAGCGGCAACAATCGTCCGCAGACGAACACGGCGCTGGGGGTGGTGACGGTCCCACGATCTCTGCCCAGACTGGTGGCGCTGCCATCGGGCCCGGGACGAAACGACTTCATCTTCCTGCATGAGCTAATCGAGGCGCAGGTGGAGCGGATGTTTCGCGGATACGAGATCCTGTCGCGATCGGCGTTCCGCGTAACACGAAACAGCAACCTTTACCTGCAGGAGGAAGAGTCGCGGTCGGTGCTGGAGAGTGTCCGGGCGGAGCTGCACAATCGGCGCAAGGGGGATGCGGTGCGGCTGGAGATTGAGAGTTCGGCTACCGATGAGATCGTCGATCGGCTACGGACCAACTTCGAGCTGGACCCGTCGCAAGTCTTCCATACCGATGGGCCGGTGAATTTATCTCGTCTCATGAACCTCTACTCGGAGGTGAAGCGGCCGGAGCTGAAGTACAAACCGTTCGTCGCGAAGGAGTACAAAGTTGAGCCGAAGTCGGGAAACCTCTTCGAGGAGCTGCGCAAGAAGGACATCTTGTTGCATCATCCATACGACTCCTACTCGACGGTGGAAGAGTTTATCGAGGCGGGTGCACTGGATCCAGCGGTGATCTCGATGCGGCAGACGCTGTACCGGACGAGCAATGACTCTCCGATCTTCCGTGCGCTGATTGAAGCCGGGCAGAATAAGGAGGTGACAGTGGTGGTGGAGTTGATGGCGCGGTTTGACGAAGACTCCAACATTCGCTGGGCGCGAGAACTGGAGGACGCGGGCGTGGGGGTCTACCACGGCATCTTCGGCTACAAGACCCACTGCAAGCTGTCGCTGCTGGTGCGGCGGGACCCGGATGGTGTGCTGCGGCGCTATGTGCATCTTGGGACCGGCAACTACAACCCGGTGACGGCACGGTTCTATACCGACGTCAGCCTGTTGACCTCGCCGTCCGGAGCTGACGTCGGCGACGCAACTGGTGTTCGACTATCTGACGGCGGAGACGGAGTCAAAATCGTACAGCCCGCTGCTGGTGGCTCCGCTGACGCTGTGGAACGGAGTTCTCAAGCTGATTGCGCGGGAGACGGCTCATGCCAAGGCAGGACGACCGGCGGCGATCATCGCGAAGATGAATGGGCTGCTGGACCGCCGGGTCGTGGAGGCGCTATACACGGCGTCGCAGGCGGGCGTGGAGATTGACCTTATCATTCGCGGGATGTGTTCGCTGCGGCCGGGAGTGAAGGGGGTCAGCGAACGAATCCGGGTGCGCAGTATCGTCGGGCGTTTTCTGGAGCACAGCCGCATCTTCTGGTTCGCAAACGGAGGCGAGGAGGAGGTCTACTGTGGAAGCGCCGACTGGATGCCACGAAACCTGGTGGAGCGCTGCGAGGTGGTGTTCCCGGTGAAGCAGCCCGAGCTGGCGAAGAGGCTTCGCTGCGAGATTCTGGCCGCATATCTGGCCGACAACACCAAGGCACGACTGCTGCAACCTGATGGGGAGTACATTCGGGCAGCCGAAGACCGGGGTGGCATTTAGCGCGCAGGATTACCTGATGGGTTTGGCCCAAGGCTCCGGAGCTAAGATACCGGTTGCGGCTGAGAAGAGCGCTGTGAAGAGCGAGCCCGCTGCGGAGATCTCGGAGGCACCTGACTTGCCGACCAATGTCGGCGATGTGGGGCTCCCCCTCCCCGGCCACTTTGATGCAAAGTATTCAAAGTAGATAGTTTAGGTCCGGACTTCGGTGGGCGCAGGTCCAAAAAGTCTTATAAAATGGGGTTGGTGGCTGCAAAGTATTCATAAATTTAGGCTTATGTGGTCGCATAGGATGAATTGTCAAAGACTGAGGTGGTGCTAGTCCGCCTGGGCGGTGGGTTTTTGCTGTGCTTGTATATACGTTGGTTGGGAGGTATTGGTTCCCCCTGCCGCCGGGCGATTCGGGCGCAAAGAATAGCGAAGATCAGCGGGGAAAGGATTTACATCCCACCCATCGCAAAAGGCGCGAAGGATGGGGCACCCGAGCGTTTGTGGTGGTTTGAGGAAGTGCGGTCGTTTGCTTCCGCAGACGAAGCCCCACCCGGTTATCCCACCCCGCCAGCATAGCTGGCGGGGACCCCGGGATCGCAAAGTGCGCGATATGGGTGGGGCATCCAGCGGGATTTACTGCACTGTGAAAGGAACGTTCGTGCTGTGGACTGACCAGGCCATTGGTGGTCGTAGCAGAGGCAGTGACCAGAATGTTATAGGTTCCGGGAGATGCAGGAGTGGTGGTGCCACCGCCGCCACCGCCGCCGGTACTGCTAGACGATCCGCAGCCCGCTGCTCCCAGGATTCCAACCGAAAGCACAACCATCAGGAGCGCTCCCCAGCGACGCCGGCGGGGAAGAACCAGCAGAAGCACGCAGGCAAGTGAGGCTCCGGACCCGGCAACATACCATGGTGCGCGAATCGGCTCCTGCTTTGCAGCATGCAGTTTGTTCAGGCCAGTTGAGGTAGTGGCATTTGAGACAAATGCGTAGAGGACGAAGTTAGTAGTACCGCTGGTGGTAACGGTCGTTGGAGTGAAGGCGTAGGTTGCAGCCAGGGACGCGTCATCCGAGTTGGCGGTGAAGGTGACTGTGCCGGTAAAGCCGTTCACCGGCGCGACGGTGAAGGCGACTCCTGGTGCCGTTCCTCCGGGCACCACGCTGGTGCTGCCGGTGCAGGGGGTGAAGGCGAAGTCCGGTTTGGTCGACGAGACGACGTCCGTAGTAATGTAGCCCTTGGAAGTGGCGTAGTTTACGTCACCAGAGTAGAGAGCCGTTATGTTGTGGCTACCGGAGGTGAGGTTGGCAGTGCTGTAGCTGAAGGTTGCCGAGCCGCTTGAGAGAGCAATGGGCGACCCACTGAGGGCGTTATCCACCAGGAGTTGAACCGTGCCTGTCGGGAAGTTCGAGCTAACGGCGCTGGCGACCTTGATGTTCAGAGCCAGGGTGCCATTGGAGACGCCGCAGACGGGGCTGGTGGTAGTCAGCGTAGTAACCGAATTGATTGTGCCGATTGTGGTGCTGGGACGGAATGGGAGTCACCTGATTCCAGTCGTTGGCGAGGTTGTAGGCGTTGATTGAACCCCAGCCAGTCGCCAGATCATAGCCCACCGTCGCGGTATAGCCGAGGACACCTCCGGCGGGACAGTTGATTGTGCCAGCGGTGCAGGGACTGGTGTTGTTGCCGGTTGTGATGTCGTTGAATACGCTGGTATAGAAGCTGCTATTCGCCAGCGCGTAGAGATGCGGTCCTGCATTGCCGATTTTGGAGCCTATCTTCTGCTCGACCAGTGCCAGTACACCCGCAAATTCGGGCGTGGCGACAGAGGTGCCGCCGACGACGCTCAGCGATTGGCCGTCGGAGGCGCGGAAGGTGCCGTTGACGCAGGAGCCGGCGACACAATAGAGCGTTCCATCATGATTCGATGCAGCATTCAGCGCGATGTCGGGGACGTCTCGCGAGAAGTCCTGAGGAACGGTGGAGCCTACCTGCCAATAGGGCTTGGTGAAGTAAAGGCTGAAGCCTCCGCCACCTGCGCCAAGGCCGTTGGTGGCGCTGGATTCGTTCCACGCGGCTTCGGGGATATAGCTGAGAGCCGAGCCGGCGTTATTTACGCTGCTGCTGCTGTTCGAATTCCAATAGGTGCCGCTTCCCTCATTGAACATCGAGCCGCCTGCTGAGGTTGCGAACGGCGAGCTGCCGGGAAAGTCTACTGCCAGGCCGTCTACTGCGGGATAGGTTTCGAAGTCGCAATCGGTCGCGCCGGAGTCGCCGGCTGGGCCGACTACCGTCTGGCCCTGGGCGTTCGCCTGCTGCAATAGCTGATTGAGCTGGGTAAGGAATGTCGCGCCAAAGTTGACCTCGCAGTCTCCGTAGCTGATCGAGATGATCGGAGCGAGGTTGTTATTGATCGCACTTACCAACGACCTGCCGATGACGTCATTCGAGTTGACGTAGAGTATCTTCGCGTTGGGAGCGGTGGCGCCGGACCATTCGACGTCGAGCATCGCCTCGGGGAGGTCGCTCGTAGAGGTGCCGGGGTCCGCGCCATACAACATGACTGTGGGAAGCGGAGTAGGGGCAAGTGCTTGAGACGGTGGTGCAGAGACCGGAGGCGGTGCGGAAGGCGGTGACATCGGAGAGGCTGATGTCAGTCTGGCCCATGACTGCAACCGTGATGCCAGTTCCATTGATCGAACTGGCGATAAGTGGTGCCTCGTTGTAGATGGTGTAGAAGTCGCCGGGCGCCATGTAGTGGGTCCCGGTGATAGATGAAGTGAAGTCTGGGTGCAAGCCGGTCGTGTCGACGGCGGGAAGCTTGACCACCCTGGTGCGGGCGCGGGACTTGAGCTTGAAGTCGTTCAGGCCCGAGAGATTGGTAACGACGCTGGCAAGACCGGCTGGGAGCACGGGATCGGTGACGTTGGAGATGTGCGGCTCGCCGTTGACCAGCAAGTTGTGGATGCTGGTGCCAAAGGCCTGCTGGACCTGACCGGCGGTTCCGCTGAAGGTGATGAAGTTTGAACCGCGAGCAGTGCCGGTGATCGTGAAGCCCTGAGAGGTAAGCCACGAAGAGACTTTGGCGAGATCCGGAGCGCTGAGGCCGAACTGCTGCGCCGAACTGCTCCGGCGTGAGCCACTGATGATAGAGGGGGGAGCTGGGGTTCTGCAGATCGATCAGCAACTGCGTAAGGGCTGCCTGCTGGGCGTCCGTCATATTGAAGGTCAGCATCAGCGAATTGAGCTTGAGATTCGAGGAGACAGGTCCGAGGTCAGTGCCGCCGAGAGCTCGGCGGGGAATGGTATGGGCCAGAGGTACCTGGGCCGTACTGCTGACCGAGGAGATGCGGTTTTGCACAGCTGCATGGCTAAAAGAGGAGGCGAGGACAGAAGCAGAAGGGGAAGGAGGGTGGACCGAAGGGACAAACTGCTGCGCATTGGGATTTCCTGCTTTACTTGAATATTGTGGACGTGGGACCCGGGTGTGAGCTGCAAGGTTCCCAGGCGAAACTGTCAACGGCGCGTTGAAGAAAACTATACTGTCTCGGTAAGACGGGTGTTTTGGAATCTGATGTTACCGAATCAAGTGTATAGACTGGTTTTTGAAAAAAAGGTTGCGGGCGCAGATCGTTGTTGCGCGACAAGGTTGAGAGTGGCAGGATTCGCTTCCCCGATCTTCACAGCCGTCGCAAATTACTGAATCGTGACCTGATACTGATAGTTGTGACGAGCGGTGTTGACTCCGTCAGTGCCTGCCGTGGTAATGGTGAAGCTCTGGGTTCCGAGCGGGTGTGCCAGGGTCGGTGACGGGGGGTGTCGTCTGGTTAGTGGTGCCGAGTCCGCAGCCGAGAACGGGCACCAGCGCAAGCGCTAAGCAGCGATGTCAGAAGCAGTGGCATCATCCTTCTACGCCGAGGCAGCGCAAAGCACAGCAGCGCCGCCAGGGCCGACCCGGCGCCCAGCTGCCATCCACTTCTGCCAGTCGACGCCGCCTGGACAGGTTTGGCCTGCGGAGCCGTGGTGACGATGGTCATTGTCGTGGCGCCACCGCCCTGCAACGTGGCCGGATTGAATGCACAAGTCATCTCCGCGTTCGCAGGTGGAGTGCACCCAAAGCTGACCGTTCCGCTGAACCCGCCCACTGAGCCAATCAGCATCACAACCTGGCCAGTCTGGCCGGCCTTCAAGGTGAGCGTCTGTGGATTCATGATTACGTTGTAGTCGGTGAGGTTCAGCGACAGCGTGGAAGAGGTCGCAGGGGCGAAATTAGCGTCGCCACCATAGACGGCGTAGATGCTGTGCGTGCCTGCCAGCAGCCCGGTCGTGGTGAAAATTGCGATGGACTGGTTGGGACCGTTGGGAGTCAACGTAGAGACTGCGCCTGCACCTCCGAGCTGTACGATACTGCCGTTGAAAGTGTCGTAGAAGATCACGGTTCCGGTCGGACCCACACTGTTAGCCGCTGTGGTGAAGACTGTTGCGGTGAGCACTACATTTACGCCGGCGAGCGCCGTGGTGACGTTGGATGTAATCGTCAGCGTGGAGGGCAGCAGCGTTGGCGTGACCTGCACCGGGTTGGAGACGCTGCTGTTCCAGTCGGCATCGCCTGAGTAGGTTGCGATGATGTTGTGCTGGATGTTGCCGGAGAGGGTTTGAGAGGTGGCTGCAGTGTTAGTGCCGACGGGCACTGTGGCGAGCGTCTTGTTCGTGGTGGTATCGGTAAAGGTGACGTTGCCGGAGAAGGTATAGGTTCCGGTGCCGTTGCCGTTGTTATTGACCGTCGCAGTGATGGTGACGGGCTGACCGGCCTGGGGCGCGGCGGGGGTGAGGCTGATGGTGGTGCTGGTGTTGCCCTTGGCGGTGGTGAAGGTGGGAGTCGCGGGAGTCTGGCACTGGAAGTTCTGGGTGCCGGCGCAGGTGACGGAGACGGTATAAGCTCCTGTCTGCGGCGTGGGTGCATTGATGTTGATGTTTGCTGTTGCGGTGTTGCCGCCGGGGTTGGGCGTAAGGGTCGCGGAGGCGCTGGCTCCGGTGATGCCTTCAACGACGGCCGTTACAGTGCCGCTGGGAGCGGCATTTGAACCCGGCAGGGCGACGGTGGCCGTAATCGTCGCAGTGCTTCCGTAAGGAACGTTGGTAGCAGGCGCAATGGTGGCGGTGAGAGTCGCGTTGACGATGCTGACGGTGACGATGACGCTGCTGGTGCTGGCGCTTCCGGAGTAGTTCGAGTCACCCGAGTAGTTCGCGGTGAGATTGTAAGTGCCGACGTTGAGGGGCGTGGTGACGTTCAGCGTGGCGATACCGTTGGATCCAACCGTGGAAGTACCGATTGTGCCCTGTGTGGACGCGGTGAAGGTAACGGTGCCGGAGGGCGGCTGAGCCGCATAGGTGGCGGGCAGAACGGTGGCCGTGAGGGTGAATTGCTGTCCGTAGTTCACTCCGTAGCTGCTGGAGACTAGTGCGGTGGTGGTGGAGTTTAGTCCGGTGGCACGGGGGTAGACCTTGGCCAGGACGGTGAGGTCGACCGTACCGAGGCCGGTTGATGCCTCCCATGTTCCGGGCGCTGCGGCGTCTGGCTGGGTGTAGAGGCCGGGTGAGGTGGCCAGCGAGTAGAGGGTGGCGTTGACGTTGCCCAGGCGGCTGCCGACACTGGTCTGGATGTTGGCTAGGGTCTGGCTGAAGGCGGTTGCGGAGGTGGTGGTCAGGTCTGGCTGGTGGCGGAGTTGGTCGGACTGGTAGACCGGGAGCGGCCTGCCAGTCTGGACGTGCCTCGGTGAGGTTGAGGGTGGTGTCGAGGGATGCGTCGGGCGCGACCGTCAGGGCTGTGGCCTCTGGGATGTCTAGCATCAGGCTGGGCTGACTCGTTGAGGCGTCGGCTGTGGCGCAGCCGCTGGTGGCGAGGATGGTGATGCCCTGTGCGTTGGCCTGGCGGAAGAGGGCTCGGTAGGCGTCGACGTCGGACTGGGCGAGGTCGCCGGTGCAGGTGCTCAGGTTGAGGGTGAGCATTGGGGCTGTGTTGGCGTCGATGGCGGAGGCGGTGGTGGCGAGTGGGTCGGATGTCGGTGTGGACAGCAGCGCGGCGCGGCCTTGCGTCGAGGTGGAGGAGATGCTGGCCGAGTAGGCGGACGGGAGGTTGTCGAGGCCGGAGACGGCGGCGATCATCGGGGCTACCGATAGCGGCACGGATGGCGTTGTGGTGGGGGCGAAGTGGGCGTTGCCGGAGATGGCGTAGTTGTGGAGCGTGGTGGCGAAGGCGCGCTGGACTGCGTCGGCGGAGCCGGTGAGCGTCATGCGGGTCTTGCCGGTGGAGATGGTGGAGACTGTGAGGCCCTGGGATTGTGCCCAGGTGGTGATGGTGGCGAGCTGGTCGTCGGTTGCGCCGTAGCTGGCTGCGTACTGCTCGGGTGTCAGCCATTGGTGATAGCTGGATGAGCCTGGAGTGATCTGGCTGGTGAGGAGTTGGTCGAGGGCGGCTGCGCGGTCTGGTGTTGGCGCGAGGCGGAGCGTGATGGTGAGGGGCTGCGAGCTGGGGATTGCGCCGGTGTCAGTAGCGTTCGCGTTGGTGAGAGCGCGGGCGGAGACGGTGGAACGCTGGGCTCGGAGCAGCGCGGGAGTAAGCAGCAACGCGGCGAGTATTGCGAGGAGCGGGATCGTGCTGAGGCAGTGAAGTCGAGACTGCGAAGTAGACATAGTATCGACATCGATGGTTACAGAGGGTTACTTGAATGGCAATAGAAAATGCCATTTTGGGCATTGCTTTGCATGGTCCTTTTGTGGGATGCGGTGCGCGAATTTATGTAGCGATTTTTCGCGTCTATAGGGCGTACTTCCCTGCCTGGATGACGTGCTGGGCGACCTGGCGGCGGAGCGCGATGGTGTCTGCGCCGTCGTGCTTGGAGAGGCGGCGGAGGATGGTGAGCTGGGTGCGCAGCATGTCGCCCTCGGCTACGGCGGCGATGATCTTGCGGGCGGCGAGTTCGATCTTCTCGAAGGCGGTGGCGGTGTAGATGCGGGCCATGGCGATCGGTATCGCCGCTTCCCTTGCCTGCTGACATCTTTTCGGCGCGCAGGATGGCGGACTCCATGGCGAAGACCTCGATGATCATGTCGGCGATGGCTCCCATGACTTCTTGCTCGTCCGCAAGTTTGGTCATGTACTTCTGCGTGGCGGATCCGGCGGCGAAGAGGGTGAGTTTCTTGGCTTGCGCGAGGAGTTCGTACTCGGCTGCGAGTGGGCCTTCGCGGTCTTCTTTGGGGGATGGGCCGGCCATGACCTCGTCCATCAGGGATTTGATGGCGGGCATGAGGGCGAGCTTGCCGGACATGGCGGACTTCATGAGCCAGCCGGTGATGATGAGGCGGTTGATCTCGTTGGTGCCTTCGAAGATGCGGTTGACGCGGGAGTCGCGGTAGGCGCGCTCGGCGGGGTACTCCTCGACGTAGCCGTAGCCGCCGTAGATCTGGACCATCTCGTCGACGACGTGATCGAGCATCTCGGAGGCCCAGACTTTGACGATGCTGCACTCGACGGCGTAGCCCTCGATGGCCTTCTGGATTGCGGCGGTGTCGTGCTTGTCGACTTGCGCGAGCGCACCGTCGATGAGGCCGACAGTGCGGTAGCAGAGGGCTTCGCCGACGAAGACGCCTACGGCGCAGTCGGCGATCTTCTCCTGGATGAGGCCGAAGTCGGAGATGGGCTTGCCGAAGGCTTTGCGGTCTTTGGCGTAGCGGATGCCGTTGCCGAGGTTCATGCGCGCCCCGCCGACGGCGGCGATGCCGAGCTTGTAGCGGCCGACGTTGAGGATGTTGAAGGCGATGTGGTGGCCCTTGCCGACCTCGCCGAGGAGGTTGGCGGCGGGGATGACGCAGTTCGACAGGATGAGCGGGCAGGTGGAGCTGCCGCGGATGCCGAGCTTGTGCTCTTCCTTGCCGATGGTGAAGCCGGGTGTGCCTTTTTCGACGAGGAAGGCGGTGAGCTTTTCCACCAGTCCGCCTGGGCCGGCGTTGGGGTTGGTCGGCACCTCGCATTTGGCGAAGACGGTGAAGATGTCGGCGAAGCCGGCGTTGGAGATCCACATCTTCTCGCCGTTGAGGGTGTAGGTCTGGCCGTCGGCCGGAGAGGACGGCGCGGGTGCGGGCGTCGAGGGCGTCGGAGCCGGAGGTGGATTCGGAGAGCGCGTAGGCTCCGATGAAGGTGCCGTCGGCGAGCTTGGGGAGGTACTTCTTTTTCTGCTCGGGGGTGCCGTACCAGACGATGGGCAGGGTGCCGATGCCGGTGTGGGCGGAGAAGGCTACGGAGAAGCTGCCCTGCTTGGCGATGTTGTCGGAGACGATGGCGGAGGTCATCTTGTCCATCTCGAGGCCGCCGTACTCTTCGGGGATGTCGACGGCGGTGAGGCCGAGGTCGGCGGCCTGCTTGATGAGGCGGCGGGTGACGGCGAAGTCCTTGGCCTCGATCTGGTCGGAGGCGGGGACGACCTCGTTGAGGGCGAAGTCGGCGGTGGTCTGGGCGATCTGGCGGTGCTCCTCGGTGAAGTCCTCGGGGAAGAAGCAGTCCGCGGGCGAGGGGTTGGCGATGAGGAAGCTGCCGCCTGGAATGATGGCGGTTCGGTTCGTATTTTCTGCCTTCTCTATGACTTCCATGTGCCTATCCCCTCCCTACCTTATTTTGTGCAAATTCTTCAAAACATACGACTTAGGTCCGGACCTTGATCGCAAAGTCCTGATTCTATTGGGTGCAATGTTGCAAATTCTTCCAAACATGGGATTTAGCTGCGGGTTGCGCAGGAAAATGGTGGTTGGATTTGGTGTTGCCCCCTGTGTCTATTATATGGGTGGTGTCAAGGGTTTGATGTGTTTGTGTTGAGCGAATTTGGGTCTTCGATTTGGTCACATCTACCTCAAGAGCACTTCAAAAGTACGATCCCTACACCTTAGAAATGAGCACAGCGTCAATGACAACGGCACCGAATGCGGTAGCGATGTCGTATCTCACCGCCCTCAAAGACCGCCTATATCTCCAACTGAGTATCAGGGCAAGAATTAGAAGAACCACTGGGAAAAACACGCTGAGATCGGCGAACCAAATAGACATACGTCGCATTGTGGTCGTTGAAAAATATGAGGAGAACGGGAACGACAACGCGACAACCCAAAACATTGCGTTGAGCAGTAGAAAAATTCGAATTAGTGATTTTGTTCTCATACCGTCTCGAAGATTCCGGCGGCGCCAACGCCTCCGCCGGATAATTGTGAACTTTAAGAGACATCTGCGATCACCTGATCCGGGAGTTGGGTTTCCAGCGGACAAAACACTTCTGGCCCTTCCAGCGAAATGCCTGAAGTTTGGCCTCGGCACCATTGATCGGTCGCTGCTGAACCGTGATCCACCGCTCATGGGTTGCTCCACCAACGTCGTATTTCGCGTACACCTGTACGTTGTAGAGCATCGTTCCGCCACGGCTGCTCTCGAAGAGGCCCACTTCTTGAAGCCGCACGTCTTCAATCGTTGCAATCGAACTTTCCCAGTTCGCTTCGATGTCGTGACGATGTCTTTGTTTTAAGAAGAACAGCGTGGCTACGAATACGATGATGAGGATGAAACAACCGCTCAGGATCATGAGCTGCCGCCACTCGTTGCGGCTTTTTGGGCGCAGTTTTGTGGCGGCTTCGTGATTCGACATGGAGTGGTGTTGCGTCAATCAGTACCTCCGGGGCTACCAGCCCGAACCTATCCCAGGTGCAACGGCAGCCACAAAATCGTATTACCTCATGGTTTTCAATTGCCGATACTTTAAAATCGAAAGCAAGACCTGCATCGAGCAAACAGCAATCGGCAAACCATAGAGCAACAATAAGGGCGCATGTATGCCGAACATTTCCACACTTTCGTTTATGGGAAGGTTGGGATCTCTCCTAAACAGAAAACCCAGCAAGAAGACCAGAGCCACGCATGCGATCGCAAATGCGCTCAAACCGCCGATCCACGCGAACACGGGCCTCTTTGATATTGCTCCAGCCAGAGCTGCAATCAGACCTACGGAGCCAACAAGTGGTAAGAGAAGGTACAGAAACATCACGAAATTCACGCCATTCCATGCTGCGTCGCCGAGCGCATCCGCGAGGATAATCAGGCCTCCCGCGAGGGGGAACAGCATCCAGACGGCTTGAATTGCGACAGCGGGTTTTGATAAGAGATTCATTCGAACAAAACTACCTCGGGGCTAAAGGCCGGTTTGTGGTGGGTCGTTGATGTCCGGGAGACCCAAGGCTAAAGCCTTGGGCTACCAGCCCGGACCTATCTCGGGTGCAAGCGCAACGGCAAAAGCAAGTACAGAAGCAAAAACAGAAGCAGATCCCTACGGGATGACAAACAAAAGTGCAACTGCAAAAACAACAGCAACGGCAAAAAGCGAGAAGCAGGTCCTCCGCTTCGCGCAAGGATGACAATTCTGTGGGGGCGGATGATATTTGTGGTGAGGGGCGCCGAATCGTGGTGAAGAGGAGTTGCATCAGTTCACCGCCTCGAAGATTCCGGCGGCGCCCATGCCTCCGCCTACGCACATGGTGACCATTCCGTAGCGGGCTTTGCGGCGGGGCATCTCGCGTAGGAGGGTGGCGGTGAGTTTGGCTCCGGTGCAGCCGAGGGGGTGGCCGAGGGCGATGGCTCCGCCGTTGACGTTGAGGCGGGCGGGGTCGAGGCCGAGGACCTTGATGACGGCGAGGGACTGGGCGGCGAAGGCTTCGTTGAGCTCGATGAGGTCGATCTGGTCGAGGGTGAGGCCGGCGAGTTTGAGCACCTTGGGGATGGCGTGGATGGGGCCGATGCCCATCTCCTCGGGGTCGCAGCCGGCGTAGGCGAAGGCGACGAAGCGGGCGAGGGCGGGGATGCCGAGGGCGTCGGCGCGGGTGCGCGGACATGACGACGGCGGCGGCGGCTCCGTCGGAGGTTTGGGAGGAGTTGCCGGCGGTGACGGTGCCCTTGGCGTGGAAGACGGCTTTGAGTTTGGCGAGGGCTTCGAGGGAGGTGTCGGCGCGGGGGCCTTCGTCCTGTTTGAAGATGGTTTCGGTGGGTTTGATTTTGGATTTATTGCCGGTGCCGTTGGGTGATGGCGTATTTGTAACGGTTACGGGTACTATTTCGTCTTCGAACTTTCCGGCGGCGATGGCGGCGAGGGCTTTCTGGTGGGATTCGTAGGCGAATTCGTCCTGCTGCTCGCGGGTGATGCCGTAGTGGGTGGCCACGCGCTCGGCGGTCAGGCCCATGGACATGTAGCAGCCGGGGTAGTTTTCGACGAGCCAGGGGTTGACGGAGATCTTGTTGCCGCCGAAGGGGACGTAGGACATGGACTCGGTGCCGCCGGCGAGGATGACGTCGGCGCTGCCGCCGCGGATGCGGTCGGCCGCGAGCGCGATGGATTGCAGGCCGGAGGCGCAGTAGCGGTTGATGGTCATGGCGGAGGTGGTGATGGGCAGGCCGGCGCGGAAGCTGGCTACGCGGGCGACGTTCATTCCCTGCTCGGCCTCGGGCATGGCGCAGCCGAGGATTACGTCTTCTATCTCGGCGCGGTCGAGTTGGGGGATGCGGGCGAGGGCTCCGTTGATGGCGGCGGCGGCGAGGTCGTCGGGGCGCGTGGTGCGGAGGGTTCCGCGCGGGGCTTTGCCGATGGCGGTGCGGACGGCGGAGGTGATGACTGCTTCGTTCATTGGAACCTCGGTGGATAGCGGTGAAGAAGGCCCGGGCTAAAGCCCCTTTCGTTAATCGGATACTTTTCAGGAGGCTGAAAGCCCCCTGCTCTCCTCCGGTAAGACAAATGCAAAAGCAAAGACGAAATACGGGGTCTCTCCACTTCGCTTCGCTCCGGTCGAGATGACGGAATTTGAAGGCTTGCATATGTTAATTCCTCAGCGGCTTGCCGGTTTTTAGGGTGAAGGCGATGCGTTCCTGGGTTTTCTTTTCGCCGCAGAGGGAGAGGAAGGCTTCGCGTTCGAGGTCGAGGAGGTATTGTTCGGTGAGCGGCGTGCCGGGGTTGACGTTGCCTCCGCTGAGGGCGTAGGCGACCCAGTTGGCGACCTTGGCGTCGTGGTCGGAGATGTACTGGCCTTCGCGCATTGTCCAGACGGCGAGCTTGAGGGTGGCGAGGACGGATTCGCCGGGGGCGGGGATGTCGGTGCGCGGGATGGGGGCGGAGTAGCCGCTGTCGGCGAGGTCGCGGGCGCTGATGCTTTGCGTCGGTGATGAGGCGGTCGCGGTTCATGGTGATGGCGTCGGAGGGGCGGAGGAAGCCGAGGGTGCGGGCTTCGGCGGCGCTGGTGGAGACGGTGGCTTTGGCGATGGTCTCGAAGTTTTTCTTGAGGGCTTCGAAGATTTCTACGCCTTCGCCGCGGGCGTCGGGGCGGATGCTGGAGCCGGCTTCGATGGTGCGGAGGAGCATCTCTTTGCAGCCGCCGCCGCCGGGGATGAGGCCGACGCCGGTCTCGACGAGGCCCATGTAGAGCTCGGCGTGGGGCTGGCGGGCGGCGGCGTGGAGGGAGATCTCGGTGCCGCCGCCGAGGCACATGCCGTAGGGCGCGACGACGACGGGGCGCGGGCAGAACTTGATGGCCTGGGTCATGTTCTGGAAGGCGCGGATGGCGAGGTCGACTTCGTCCCACTCCTCGTCCTGGATGGTGAGGAGGAGCTGCATGAGGTTGGCGCCGACGGAGAAGTTGGCGGAGTCGCCGGTGATGATGAAGGCTTCGAAGTTGGCGACCTGCTCGCTGGCGGGCTTGAGGGTTTGGGTGATGAGCGAGACGATGTCGTCGCCGAGGGCGTTCATCTTGGAGTGGAGCTCGATGGCGGCTACGCCGTCGCCGATGTCGATGACGGAGGCTCCGGGGTTTTTCTTGATGACGCCTTTGGCTTTTTTGATGGTGGCTAGTGAGGTGACGCCTTCGGCTGCGGGGACGGGTTTGTAGGTGCTGGTGATGGGGTCGAAGTATTGGCGGCCGGAGGGAGTGGTGGGGTCGTCTTTGTACCAGGTGTTCGGTCTCTGCTGCGGCGTGGCGAGGAGCTTTTCGACGTTGCTGCGATACTGGTGCTCCGGCGGCGCGCATCTTTTCGGTGGTGGCGCGGGGGCCGGCGGCGTCCATCATCTCGAAGGGGCCTAGCTCCCAGTTGAAGCCGGTGCGCATGGCGGTGTCGATCTCGACGATGTTGTCGGCGATCTCGGGGACGCGGTTGGCGGCGTAGGTGAAGAGCTCGGTGAGGAGCGGCCAGTAGAAGGCGGCGGCTTTGTCGGACTTGCGGGTCGGCGTGGAGGAGTTGGGGGATGCGCGTGGGGGTGGAGTCGACGTTCTTCGCCATGTCGAGCGCGGGGAATTTGGGGCGGGTGCTGGGGTTGTAGTCGAGGGTCTGCCAGTCGAGGACGTGGCGTAGGTCGCGGCCTTGTTCGTCACGGCTACTCGCCTTCTTTTTTGTAGAAGCCTTGTTTGGTCTTGTCGCCTAGCCATTTCTTTTCGAGCATCTGCTCGATGAAGGTGGGCAGGCCGACTTCGGCGCGCTCGTCTCCGATCTCTTTGGCTTGGGCGGAGAAGTTTTTGGCTACGTGGGCGAGGATGTCGATGCCGACCATGTCGGCGAGGCGGAAGGTTCCGGTGCGGGGCCAGCCGAGGGCGGTGCCGGTGAGGGCGTCGACCTCTTCGACTGACAGGCTCTGCGCCATCATGAGGCGGATGGCGTTCATCATGGTGAAGGTGCCGATGCGGTTGGCGATGAAGTTGGGGGTGTCGTGCGAGTGGACGATGGCCTTGCCGAGGCGCTGGTCGCAGAAGTGCGCGATGGTGGCGACGTCGGCGGGATCGGTGTCGGGCGTGGGGATGATTTCGAGCAGGCGCATGTAGCGCGGCGGGTTGAAGAAGTGCGTGCCGAAGAAGTGCTGCTTCGCCTCGCCGGAGAGTCCGGCGGCGACCGATGCGATGGGCAGGCCGCTGGTGTTGGTGGTGAGGATGGCGCCGGGGCGGCGGTGCTGCGCGACCTTGGCGAGCAGGGCGTGCTTGATGTCGAGGTTCTCGGCGACGGCTTCGATGATCCAGTCGCAGTCGGCGATGAGGGCGAGGTCGTCGTCGAAGTTGCCGAGAGTGAGGAGGCGGGCGGAGTCGGGTGTGTAGAAGGCGGCGGGTTTGGATTTTTTGAGGCCGTCGAGGGCGGCAAGCACGAATTTGTTGCGCTCGGGCTGGTTTTTGAGAGACGGGCGCGTCGGCGGCGGTGCCGGGAGGGACGATGTCCAGCAGGACTACGGGCAGGCCGGCGTTGGCGATGTGCGCGGCGATGCGGGAGCCCATGGTTCCGGCGCCGAGGACGGCGACCTTGCGAATCTGTCTTGAGCCGGGTGGCGGTGGCGTGGGGAGGCATTGAGCAGGCTCCGGCGGGCGATAATCCCGAACGTGGTGAGGATACTGAATGGTCATTCATTTCGTCAAGTAAGCCGTTGTATGGCTGCGGGTCGTGCTAATGTTGATGGCTATGGCGACCTATCTTGAACAATCACTGGCACAGTTGGAGATATTTGAGGGCTGCATCCCCTGGATGTACCTGGATACGGTGGGCAAGGTTACGGTGGGAGTGGGGTTCATGCTGCCGGATTCCGATGCGGCGGTGGAGCTGCCGTTTCAGGTCGCGGGGGCAGGCGGCCACGGAGGACCAGATTGCAGACGATTTTGAGCGCGTCACCGGCATGACGGCGGGACAGGTTGCCGGGTTCTACCGGCAACCTGCGTCGCCGCAACTGCCGCAGTCGGCGATCGATGCTCAGTTGCTCCAGACCTTGCAGGGTTTTGAGGGGCAGTTGCGGGCTGCGATGCCGAGCTATGACGGATTTCCGCCAACGGTGAAGATGGCGCTGCTGGATATGGCTTACAACCTGGGGCCGGTGGGACTGCTGAAGGGATATCCGCACATGCTGGCGGCGGTGAATCAGGGGGATTGGGCGACGGCGGCTGCAAACTGTTCGCGAATTGGACCGAGTCCGGCGCAGAAATGCGTGGACGAAGCAGCAGTTTCTGGATGCTCTGTCGCCGGAGTCGTCGAGCTAAGACCGAAGACAGATAGTCACGAGTATCACGGCTCTCGCTGCTTTTCGCTGCGATACGCGTCTATCTATTTACAGATCAACGCTGCATCTCTCGCTTCAGGCAGGGAGACCGTGGTGGAACCGAGGTGTCGCCGGTGCGGTTCCAGCGAATCCGTTATTCTTAAGGTTCTGTGTTTGGAGGGTTTTCTATTGCGGCTATTTCGTGGAGTTGCCTGTGCGATTGCGCTCGGTCTGGTGGTGGCATCGGCTACTGCGCAGGACCTGGCGAGTTTTGAGAAGCGAACGACAGTCAAGGTACTGCCGAACGGGTTGACGCTGATCATCTGCGAGCGTCCTGAGGCGCCGGTGTTCAGCTTCTACACGCTGGTGGACGCGGGGTCGGCGGACGATCCGCAGGGTGCGAGCGGGCTGGCGCACATGTTCGAGCACATGGCCTTCAAGGGGACCGACCAGATCGGGACTACGAACTATCCTGCCGAGAAGGTCGCGCTGGCGAAGGTGGAGATCGCGTATGCGGCCTACGATGCGGAGTTCCGCAAGATGGTCGGGCAAGGACCCGGCGAAGCTGGCGAGTCTGAAGAAGACCTTCGATGATGCTGTGGATGCGGCGCAGAAGTACGTCATCCCGAATCAGTTCTCCGAGATCGCGGAGGAGAATGGCGCGGTCGATCTGAACGCTTCGACGGCGGAGGATTCGACGCAGTACTTCTGGAGCATGCCTTCGAACCGGCTGGAGCTGTGGGCGTACCTGGAGAGCAGCCGCATCGGGCATCCGGTGGAGCGCGAGTTCTACAAGGAGCGCGATGTGGTGCAGGAGGAGCGGCGCATGCGCATCGACTCCTCGCCGACGGGCCGCATGGTGGAGCAGTTCCTCGCGACCGCTTATGTTGCGCATCCCTACGGACGCAGCGGGGTGGGCTGGGAGAGCGAGATCAGCCAGGTGACTGCGACCGAGGCGGAAGCGTTTCACAAGAAGTACTATGTGCCGGCGAACATCGTGGTGGCGGTGGTGGGTGACGTGAAGGCCAGCGAGGCGATGCCGATACTGACGAAGTACTTCTCGCCGATCCCCGCGGGGCCGAAGCCGGAGCCGATGACGACGATTGAGCCGAAGCAGTTTGCGGAGAAGTCCGTGGTCATCACGGAGCAGACGCAGCCGTTTTATATCGAGGGCTATCACCGGCCGGACTATCGCGATCCCGACGACGCGGTGTATGACGCGATCACCGACGTCTTCTCCAATGGGCGCACGGCGCGGCTCTATCGCAGCCTGGTCCGCGACCAGCGCATCGCCGCTGCGGCGGAGGGATTCAGCGGATTTCCCGGACGTGAAGTATCCCGGGCTGTTTGCGTTGTATGCCGTTCCGCTGCCGGGCCACACGCCGGAAGAGATGCGCACCTCGATCCACAAGGAGTTGGACCGGCTGAAGTCGGAGGACATCTCGGACGAAGAGCTGGAGCGTTACAAGACGCGCACCAAGGCCGACCTGCTGCGCGGACTGGCAGACAACGACGGGCTGGCGCACCAACTGGCGGAGTATCAGACACGGTTTGGCGACTGGCGGGAGCTCTTCAACCAGTTGAAGAAGGTGGACGCAGTGACCAAGGCAGATGTGCGGCGCGTGGCCAACAAGATATTTATAGAGAGCAACCGCACCAGCGCGCGGATTGAGTTCGCAGAAGAGAAGCCGGCAGCGGCGAAGAGTGCAGGGGGTGCGGAATGAAGATCGCAATCACTCGCTCAGGATTGCTTGCAGTTGGATTAGTCTTCGGCGATCGGATCGGCGGTCGCCGCTACGCGCTTGCACAGGCTCCCGCAGCGCCTGCCGCGACTGCTGCGAAACCGGCTGCCGCTGAGCCGTGGAAGAAGATCGCGATACCGCCGCTGCACGACTTCAAACCGGTGCAGCCGAAGCGCATTGAACTGGCGAATGGGCTGGTGATCTTTCTGCAGGAGGACCACGAGCTGCCGTTCATCAACGGCACCATCCTTATCCGCGGCGGCAGCCGTAACGAGCCTGCCAATAAAGTCGGCCTGGTGAGCCTCTACGGCGAGGCGTGGCGGACCAGCGGTACAGCCACGGCTAACGGCGACGTCCTCGACGATCGCCTGGAAGCGAAGGCCGCCAGCCTGGAGACGGGCGGAGGCGGCGCCACCACATCGCTGAGCTGGAACAGCCTCAAGGGCGACTTCGACAGCGTCTTCGCCAGTGCGATGGATCTGCTGCTGCATCCCGACTTCAAGAACGACAAGCTGCAACTCGCCAAGCGCCAGATGGAGGCCGGCATCGCGCGGCGAAACGATGATGCCAGCGGCATCGCCAATCGCGAGGCGGCGATGGTGGTCTACGGCGCGAACAGTCCCTACGCGCGGGAGCCGGAGTACGCGACCGTTGAGGCGGTGACGCTCGACGACCTGAAGGCGTGGCACGACCGCACCGTCGTGCCGAACAACATGATCGTCGCGGTCTCGGGCGACTTCGATGGCGCGACGATGGAGGCCACGCTGCGCAAGGCCTTCGAGCCGCTGCAGAAAGGCACAGCCATCGAGACGGCGAAGATGGACTTTCCCGGGCCGACGCCGGGCGTCTACTTCGCCAACAAGGCCGATGTGGACCAGTCGAATGTGTTCATCGTCGGGCTGGGGACCGAGCGCAGCAATCCCGACTACTACGCGCTGAATGTAATGAACGAGATATTCTCGGGCGGCTTCGGGTCGCGCATCGTGCAGAACGTACGGACCAAGCTGGGCCTGGCCTACAGCGTCGGCGGCAACGTATGGCGCGGCCTACGACCATCCAGGAATGTTCCGCGTGGGCGCCGGCACCAAGAGCGCGAGCACGGTGGCAGCGACCCAGGCGATGCTCGACGAGATCGGACGCCTGAAGACCGTGCCGCCGACGCCCGACGAGCTGCGCAAGGCCAAGGACCAGGTGCTGAACTCGTTCATCTTCAACTACGACTCGCGCGACAAGACGCTGAACGAGCAGGTGACGCTGGCGTTCTACGGATATCCGACCGACTTCCTCGAAAAGTACAAGGCGGGCATCGAGAAGGTAACCGCCGCGGATGTCTCGCGCGTGGCAAACAAATATATCGACGTGTCGAAGCTGGCGATCGTGGTGGTGGGGAATGAAAGCGAGATAACCCCGCCGCTATCGACGCTGGGCAAGGTGACTACGCTGGATATTGCGATTCCGCCACCGCCGGGAAAGGGTTGCGGAGTAACTCTGCCAATGCGTGCGGCGTGAGAAGATAGCGACCATGGGAAAGACAGGTTTCGCAATCGCAATCATGGCCGCCGGCAAGGGCACGCGGCTGAAGAGCAAGCGGCCCAAGGTGCTGCACGAGATCGGCGGGCAGGCGCTGCTGCTGCATGTTATCGCCGCGGCGAAGACGGTCGTCGCGCCGGAGCACATCTACTGCATCGTCGGCCACGAGGCCGATCGGGTGAAGGCCGCGGTGGCGCCCAGCGGCGTGAAGTTCGTGATGCAGGAGGAGCAGCGCGGCACCGGCCACGCGCTGCAGATGGTGAAGGCGTACTTTGCGCTCACGGGCGAGGCCGTTCCGAAGCATCTGCTGGTGCTCTCCGGCGATGTGCCGCTGATCCGGCCGGAGACCATCGCTGCTATCTGCGATCTGCATCTTGCGGAGAAGGCGGCGATGACGATTCTCACCGCGGTGCCTGCGGACCCCACCGGCTATGGCCGCGTGCTGCGCGTTGCCGAGGGTGCGCCTGAGGTCGTCGCGATTGTGGAGCAGAAGGCGCTGCGGCCGGAGCAGCTTGGTGCGCCGGAGATCAACTCCGGAATCTACTGCTTCGAGACTCAGGAACTTTTCGGCAAGCTCGACCTGCTCTCGACGAACAATGCTCACGGCGAGTTCTACCTCACCGATGTCGCCGCGATGCTGGTCGGCGATGGCAAGCGCGTGGTCGCGGTGAAGGCGGATAGCGTCGATGAGGTGCTCGGCGCAAATACGATTGCGGAGATGATGCATCTCGATGCGGCGATGCGGATGGCGACGGCGCGGCGGCTGATGGCGGAGGGCGTGACCATCTTCCGGCCTGAGACGTGTGTGATCGATGCGCAGGTGTCGGTGGGCGCGGATACGGTGATCGAGCCCTACGTGCAGTTGCTGGGTGCGACGAAGATCGGCAGCGAGAGCCGCGTGCGCTCCTACTCGGTGGTGCAGAATTCGGTGATTGGCGATGGCGTCACGGTGCGCAACGGCTGCATTCTGGATGGCGCGCACGTGGCGGATGGCGCGCTGCTGGGGCCGTACGCGCACCTGCGGCCGGAGAGTCGCATCGGCGAGGGCGCGCACGTCGGCAACTTCGTCGAGACGAAGAAGATCACGATGGGCAAGGGGTCGAAGGCCAACCACCTGAACTATCTCGGCGATGCGGTGATCGGGGCAGGCGTCAACATTGGCGCGGGCGCGATTACCTGCAACTACGATGGCGTGAACAAGCACCTCACGACGATCGGCGATGGTGTGTTTGTGGGGTCCGACTCGACGCTGGTGGCTCCGGTGACGCTTGGCGATGGTGCTTACGTTGCGGCGGGCAGTTGCATCACGCACGATGTTCCTGCCGGAGCGCTGGCGCTGGGCCGAAGCCGGCAGGTGGATAAGCCGGGATGGGCGGCGCGGCGCAAGCCTAAATCGTGCTAATGTTGACTGACTCGATTCTGCCGATAGACATCGAAATGCCGCAGGAACGGATTCTGGTAGTCGATGATGAAGAGGCGGTGCGGTCGATCGTCGGCGCTCTGCTGGAGCGCAGCGGATACGTCGACCACGCTCGCCGATGGCGCCGACCAAGCGTTGACGCGGCTGCAGGAGGGTCCCGGCTACGACCTCGTGCTCTCCGACATCATGATGCCGGGAACCGACGGAATCACGCTGCTGCATCGCATCTGTACCGACCATCCCGGCACGCCGGTCGTGATGGTCTCCGCCGTGCAGGACGTGCATGTCGCGACGAACGCCTTTCGCAGCGGCGCAATCGACTACCTGCTGAAGCCCTTTGCGCGCGCGCAGTTGGAGAGCGTCGTGACTCGCGCGATGGAGCATGGCCGCCTGATGCGGCAGAACGCGGCCTACCGGCAGAATCTTGAGAGCATCGTCTCCTCGCGCACCGGCCGGCTGCGCGCGACGATGGAGGACCTCGAACGCAGCTACGACACGACGCTCGAGGCGATGGGCGATGCGCTCGATCTGCGCGATGAAGAGACGGAGGGCCACTCGCGGCGCGTCACCGCCTACACCATCGCGCTTGCGCGCGCGATGGGGCTGAACGCGGAGGAGCTCAAAGTGATTGCGCGGGGCGCGTTTCTGCATGACCTCGGCAAGATCGCGACGCCCGACAGCATTCTGCTGAAGCCGGGAAAGCTCGACGCAGCGGAGATGCTCATCATGAAGGAGCACTGCCAGCGCGGCTACGAGATGGTGTGCAAGATTCCGTTCCTCAAAGAGGCGGCCGAGATCGTCTACGCGCATCAGGAGCGCTTCGACGGCAAGGGCTACCCGCGTGGTCTCAGCGGCGAGCAGATTCCGCTGGGGGCGCGCATCTTCGCCATCGCAGACACGCTGGACGCGATGACCTCGGACCGGCCGTATCGCAAGGGCACAAGCTTCAAGGCCGCACGCGATGAGATTGTGCGCTGCACCGGCGGCCAGTTCGATCCCGTCGTGGTCGAGGCGTTTCTGCGCATCCCTCTCGAGTCGTGGAGCGAGCTGCGCCAGGAGATTGCGCGGATGTCGCCCGCGGTGCTCTCCGCCCGGCTCTGCCGTCCCGGCGTTGCGCAGCTTGCCCCGGCAGACTAGCATCGCAGGACGGGAGAACCACGATGCCGACCATGACCGAGATGCAGATCAGAGCTTTACTTGCAGAGGAACCGGATTGGAAGCTGGAGAACGGGAAGCTGGTGCGCGACTGGGGCTTCAAGGACTTTGTCGCGGCCATGGTCTTCGTGAACAAGGTCGCTGCGCTGGCTGAAGGAGTAGGCCATCACCCGGACATCGACATCCGCTACAACAAGGTCCGGCTGGGACTGGTGTCGCACGATGCAGGCGGTGTAACGGAGCGTGATGCCAACATGGCAAAGCGCATCGGCAAACAGTTCGCGACTGAATAGCGGCAGCGTTGGAGCAGCTACTCGCGGCCGAAGGGCGGCGGCGGGGTCTCTATCGGCTTTCGAGTGAGACTGATCAGGTACGAGAGCAGCACGATGCCGGCGAAGCTGATCGCGTAGATCATGGTCCGCTCAACGATGCCGAAGAAAACCCCCGCCGACCACCAGCCATTCGTCAGGTCCGGCGCGTTGAAGTACTGCTGAAAGATGCTTACCGCGTTGTCGATCACCAGGCCCGCGACGCCCAGCTTCACCAGCAGCCCGATTTTGGTGGAGAGGTTTTGGCGCAGACGCATCACGCGCGGCCCCAGGGTGAGCCACGCTGCCGTCCAGACCGCGACCCATACAATCAGGGCTATCGAACCATGTTCACCCGCATAGTTAAGCAGGCCGGGAAAGCTCGCGACGAGCGGCCCCGACGGAGCAATGAGGTAGACAAATACGAGAGGCGCTCAACTCGCCGACAAGAGCCGCAACTATAAACGTGATGCGTTCGTTCACAATGTCGTCTCCAGAAATCCCCACCAATCCGAATGTACTAGAGAACGATGGAGGGGTGCCGAGCAGAGCGGCCCTGGAAGAGAACCCGGCCGAATAAAACTCGTAACTGGCCTGAAATCAGAGAGAAATTTCTTCTGAATTCCGGGGGAGACGGGTTGCATGATTCCGTGTTAGTCTTTTACCAACGAGTGCGTGAGTAGCCGCCCGTGAGATTTTTCAACCGCTCACCAGGGTTGACACAAGTTGCGTCACTGGCCTCCCGGCATGTACAAAACACCGTGCATGCCGCCTTTTTTTGCTTTTTTTCAGCCCATCTTCAACTCGCACAGCAGTTGCAGCGCGAGTTTCCTGGGTCGATTCGTTCGATGCGTTCGAGCCCGAGCTGGATTTATGATGGGAAGCATGAAAAGAATACTCGGATGTCTGGCTCTGGGACTGGTGACGATAGTGGCGTCTGCGCAGTGGTCGAATCCCGCGGATGACATTCCGGCTTATAACGCCAAGCCCCCGGTCAAACCGCTGAAGCCCACCTTGAGCGGCGACCAGTTGACCGGCGAGTACTTCTCCCATCCCTACCAGGTAACGGCTTACAAGATGGCGGCGAAGATTCCCGCCGTTCTGCATCAGCAGCCCTGCTACTGCCACTGCGACCGCGCGCTCGGCCACAACAGCCTGCATAGCTGCTTCGAAGGCACTCACGGAGCGGCCTGTTCCACCTGCATGCGCGAGGCGGTGTACGCGTATCAGCAGACCCAGAAGGGCAAGACTCCCGCCCAGATTCGCGCCGGCATCGAGCGCGGAGAGTGGCAGAACGTGGACCTCGAAGCGGCAAAGCTCTAGGTTGCCGCTGTCATATCAGACGCCTGTATCTCACGCCTGCTAATTTAGTTTGCTTGCTGGAATTGCCTTTCCCTTCTCGGAGAAATCTTTAGCCACGGGATCGTGGGGCAGCGCCTTCAACCCGCTGACCACGCACTCTGCGTTCAGCTCTGCTCCGGCGCGGCTGGTGTGCGTATGCGGATCGGCGAACAGCGGCTCGACGGCGGCCTCGCCTAACGCGTCATATCGACGCGCGATAATCTCGTTCAGATCGACGAAGCCGACGTGCTGCTGCTCCGCCACCTCACGCGCCCAGCCGGCATAGCCATCCGTATTTCGAACCACCTTGCCGTCCTTCCATATCTTGCGCGGCACCAGCGAGCAGATGATCGGAGTCGCGCCTTTTGCCTGCGTATCTGCGATGTACTTGCGCAGGTACCAGCCGTAGGTGTGCACCGTCTCGTGAATCTTCAGCACAGGATTATCGACCTCCTGGCTCTCGTCGCCGATGCCATGGATCGAACCACGCGAGCGCGCCGGATCGTCCAGCGGCCCGCCATCGTTGTGCCCCCACTGAAAGAGAACGATGTCTCCCGGCTTCATCAGCGCCAGCGTCTCGTCCCATTGCTTCGATGCGATGTAGGAGCGGCTGCTGTGTCCGCCGATGGCGCGGTTCACAACATTGATCTTCGATGGGTCGAAGAGATCGACCAGCGGTTCGCCCCATCCCCATTGGCCCTGGCCGCCGTCGCCGCGTCCGTTGCGTACGGTTGAATCACCCACCAGAAAGAGCGACGGCAGCTTCGGGTTGGCAGGCACCGGCAGCGGCGGTCTGGCGCGGGCCGCAGGATCCGTAGTGACCGCGGGCGTGGGCGGCGCGGGCTTCGCCGGTTCTTGCGCGGCCAGCACACCAGCCCCGTCGCACAACAATAACAGCGCGACCACCGCACAGTAGCGAGGTACGCACAGAGCGATTCGAGGAGACATGTTTCGACATTGAAACTGTTTACTCCCTACGGAACCGCGCGTCAAGGCGGCGCACAAACGCGTATCCTCAGGCACATGACCTGGCTATTCTGGGCGTTACTCTCCGCACTGTTTGCCGCTGCCACGGCGCTGCTGGCGAAGGTCGGGGTCGCGGGCATCGACTCCAACCTCGCGACCGCGATCCGCACCAGCGTGATCCTGCTCTTCACCTGGGGCATCGCGATCGGCCTCGAAAAACATCACGGCCTCGCCGAGATCAGCCGCCGCAGCTGGATCTTCCTGGTCCTCTCAGGCATCTGCACCGGCCTGTCGTGGCTCTGCTACTTCCGCGCACTGCAACTGGGCCCGGCGTCCAGCGTCGCGCCTGTCGACAAGCTCAGCGTCGTGCTGGTGATCCTCGGTGCGTGGCTGTTCCTGGGCGAGCATCTGACGCCGCTCAAGATCGCCGGCGGATCGCTGATCACGATCGGCGCGGTTATTCTTGCCTTCGCGTAGTCGACGAATATCCCGTCAGGGAATAACGACTACCTCGGCGTTTGCCTGTCCGCACATCCCGTAGATACTCCCTGAAATGCAGGCTCCCACGGAGTACCTGTAACATCCTGGCGTTTTGGCCTTCACAGAGACAGTGCGGTCAGAGCCACCGAGAATTGCTCCCGAGGGATCGAACGCGGCCCCAGGGCCAAGATCGACGACGAAGCCTACGTTCTTGCTTGTGCTCTTCCACTGTACGGTCGTTCCAACCTTCACGCAGAAGAGGGCATTGCTCTTTGCATTCGTTATGGAGGGAGTGGCTGAGGCCGCATTAGCCGTCCGTTTCACGTCGACGGAGCACGGCGCGGAAGCTGATCCACAGGTAGTGGCTTCCACGCACAGTAGCTGGGGATTTGCCTCCTTGCACGCGAACTGGTTGCTGCTCTTCGACTGGGCCGTGGCATAGCTGGACAGCGACAACGATCGTCAACAAGAGCGAAGTGGGCTTGATTGCGAAGCATCGATTTGTGGTCATAATTTTCCTCACAGTGGGGTTCCAAACCGCACAATAAGATCTGGCGGGCTAAATGACGTTGATTACGTTTCGCGTGCTAACAACCAACCTGCTGCGCTAGTTGACGCCAGATGTTCCTGCCCAATCAAGGACGTCCGAGAGTCTCCAGGCGTTCTGGCTCAGATCCAGCTGCAATTGGCCTTGTTTATCCATGATGAGTTGCGCCGCGGGATAGACGCTCCCTGTACTCTTGCTCTTGTCCTGGTCATTGAGGTCGATGATGCCGGCGGTGAGGTTGAAGGACTGCGATTGGGTGTCGAAGAAGGCTTCGCCAAAGCGGATCTGCCGATTGGTGACAAAGACGATATGGCGTCCAGTCGCCGTGGGCGTCATCTTGATGTAGGAACAGTCATACCCCAGCGTCCCCGTTATCTCGACGTGGCCTACCGCTTTCATCTTTCCAAGTGCATTGACCAATCCCTGGTTCTGACCCTTCTCGAAGGCCGTCGACCAGGTTGGCCCTGTCGGCAGGTGTGGAGAACTCGTAGATGTTCAGGGTAACGCCAATGTTCTGACCCATCTGCGTGCCGGTCCCGAAGGCCTGCGCCTCGATGGTTTCGTACTTAGGACCGGCTTTACTTGAATGGATCGGGAGCAGGACCATGCCCAATACCAGGGAGCCCGCACCGATGATCTTAGACATTTTTGGATAAGTCGACATTTCTCTTCTCCTTCTTCCTTCGGTAGCCACAATTTGGACAGCAGTTTTACCGCTTCACGGGAGTCTACGTCCGTGTATGTGCCGGCCGAAATTAGCAAAACTACCTGTTTTCAGGAAAATCTTGCAGATTA
The DNA here is from genome assembly GCA_963744125.1 of uncultured Acidobacteriaceae bacterium. GTDB lineage: Bacteria > Acidobacteriota > Terriglobia > Terriglobales > Acidobacteriaceae > Edaphobacter. The sequence continues at coordinate 97,846 of CAVUSG010000005.1, forward strand.
AAGTCCTTATCTACCGCCATACGCAGGCTCTTGGTCGATAGAGCCACCAATATCGACCCAAAACCGGAGGTCGTATAATAGAGATAGTTCTTTGAGGGCCCAATGCAATGTTGGTGCCAGTCCTCACAATGGGGGCGTCACGGCTTCGACGGGATTGCTTGCGGCAGAGAGGCATGCCGGGGTGTGGACACCCGTAATCGCTCACAAAACTATAAGTGCCGAACCTCAATTCGCGCTTGCTGCTTAATTGATTAAGTAGCCGATCGCTCAGGCTTCGCCTACGGGCTTGTACCGATCGTCGCACAGTAGGCTGGTCTTCCCTGCTCCGTCTGAGCGGGTCGGACGAGACTGATCAGACTGGTCGTCGCCGCGTCTTCGCCCGTTCTAAGCGTCGATGACGAGACAAAGATGAACGCTGGAAAAGCATGAAGGCTCTCTGTTGACAGTAGTTTCGGACGCGGGTTCGACTCCCGCCGCCTCCACCATTTCTAAACCATTGATAATAAATAACTTAGCGAAACGGTACGACAAACTGCTAAAGATTTGCTAAAGTCCTCGAAGTGGCTGATTCCACGAAATGAGGGCTTGCGCCGAGTGACTATACCCAACATCACGATCTTTGTTCGCCACACCGCAGGGTGCAAATACGAAGCTGACGAGTTCAACCGTCGCTGCAACTGTCGTAAGAGTCTCCGCTGGTACAAGGACAAGAAGCTGCACTTCAAGTCTGCCAAGACCCGAAGCTGGACCAAGGCTGAGGAGGTGAAGCGTGAGCTGGAGGACCAGTTCGAGGGCAAGAAGCCAACTGCAACCACCGGCCACCCCATCTCTGAAGCCATCGAAGCATTTATCACCAAGAAGACAACGCAGGGTCTGAGCGACGCAACGTTGCAGAAGTACACTCGGCTCCTCGACAGGCTCAAGACCTTCTGTGAAGCGAAGACCATCTTCACCGTTGATGGGATCACTGAAGACCTCCTCACCGAGTTCTGCTCCAAGTGGCTTAAGTCGGTATCCGTCCAGTCTCACCCGCTCCAAGCTGCGCGAGAAGCTGGTCTCGTTCCTGCGGTACTGCCACCACACACACCGGCTGGACAGGGTGCCTGAGGTCCTGACGTTCGTTGTCGACGAACCGGAGACACAACCGCTGACGCCCGAAGAGTACGCCAGGCTCATGGACTCGGTGTACGTCACAGTCGGCTGTGGCGACCCTCGACGCAAAACCACCAAAGACGGTGGAGGACGATGGCAGCACAAAGACGCAGACAAGTGGCAACACGCCGTCTACACCTTCCTCCAGACGATGCGCTGGACAGGACTTGCCATCGGTGACGCGATGCGGCTGCGAAAAGATACCCTGAAGTACGACCCGGCCAAAGACCTCTTCCGCATCAGCACGAAGCGTCAGAAGACCGGGGTGCCTGTCGCAAATCCCATCCCACATGAGTTGGCTGAGAACCTCCTGCGAGTCGAGAACAGCAACCCTGACTACTTCTTCTGGAGCGGGAACGGGAAGGTCCAGAGTGCCACATCAAATTGGGGTCAGCGGTTCATTGCTCCCTGCTTCAAGGCTGCTGGTATCGAGAGCGACGGCAACATGCTGTCACATCGTTTGCGCGATACCTTCGCGGTAGACCTGTTGGAGAAGGGTGTGCCGATGGAGGAAGTCAGCAAGCTACTCGGCCACAAGAGCATCCGCGTCACTGAGAAGAGCTACGCCAAGTGGAGCAAGGGAAGGCAGGACCGACTGGACGCATTGGTCAGCGCGACGTGGGAGACTCCGAAGAAGAAGACCAAGGGGAAGGTTCTCAAGATGGCGTAAGGCTCGGAGGGGGTGGTGTCCTAATTTGGATTTTAACTGTCGGGTTTTTCCTCTTTGTCATAGCCGGGCAGATACATTCCAGACTTCACGACCCTATCGGGCACTGTTCCGTTCGCAGTCAAAAATGTCCGAGACATCGAAACGCTCATTCAGTGTGAGAGCCAAGGCGTGAATATCAGCCGCCCCGACTCAGACGGGATATTCAGCGATGGAATCATGCAGTACCATCGTGGACGCACCGACACTCTGGCCGGCGGTACGTGGGATTCATTCTCCGCATCGAGTGGTATCACCGGCAGTCCTCTTGGGCCGGACGACACTATAAAAATGGCCGATTGGGCAATCTCTCATGGCCTATTGAGCCATTGGTCGTGCGCCCGAATTACCGGACTACTGATGCGTTAGAACGGTTCTTTACTCGACTTCGCGTGACAGAGGGCAACAGCATGATCGAAAGCTTTATAGATGCGCTGACCCATCTCCTCATCGTCAATAGCAAATGTCACACCTTCCATAGTGGAGACTTTCCTAGTCTTGCTCTGCGGCAAGAAGAGGCTTGCCTCAATAATTTTGTTGGAGGCTTCAAACCCAAGTTGCTTATAGTGTTCTGGGGTCATAAGGAGATGGATGTCTCCGTTGGTATCGTTGATTGCGTTTGTTGTTTCCCAAATTACTCTCGTAATTCGATCAAGGGGCACAGTAAAGCTGGATATTAAATTATCCGTTCCGTTTTCAGTTGTTAGGCTAGCAATCGTAACCGTACATCCGCGAAAGTCAACCGAAGTCACCTTATCAATATCCCGATCTATAGTCGTCCTCTTCTCACGAGGCGGGTTATGCTTCAAATCCATGTAGACGGTTTTCAGGACAGACGTATGAATCATTCCGATGAAATGTTCTTTGATCCACTGCGACGTTTCTGGAAGAGTCGGTTCGTTATTTGCTCCCGTCTGAGCCAAAGCCATAACGCACGCTAGTCCAAGCCCTAGCATTGCTATAAATCTCATAGTCAGCTCCGAACGAGAGAAATCGTGGAAAAACAATCATACATCCCATCTATTCTCAAACCCAATGTATAGAACGCTCGCGCTAACCGACTTAGAATCGAGTCTTATGGACCACATTTACGACGCAAAATTTCTACATGGAATACACGCCTACGGCCAGATGGACGATCATGGAAACCGTGAGATTATGAGCGTCGAACTCGACTATTTCGAGTCGCCAGAAGACGCCCAGCTAAAGGATATGAAATCGGCGAAGTTTTGGATGTATCGGGACGATGCGCTCGCCTTTGCCGAAGCGATCATCAAGTCGGCAAAAGAGATCAGCTAGAGGTGAGTGTTCATTCATTTCGGTGAACTCATCCTCACTTTGGTCTCGCCCGATGACAGGTCTCGGTGTAGAGAGAGTCTCATCTTTTCCGTCAGCGCCCATTCAGCCGTCTGTACCAATGGCTTCGCAGTGTCAGAATACTGAGCAAGCGTTGACGCAGACACGAGCCTCTGAGAACGAGATAACCACAAGGAAATATGAAGAATCCTGATGTCAAAGTTTCCGTTTGTTGTTTCCACATGAAACTCATTTTCAGGCAATGGCTGATGGAGATTTTGACGTACCTTACTTCCGTCAGTCGGAAGATTGGCCGGGAAGATCGGAGGGTTGTGTTTTTCCCATTCAATGAGGAAATTTTGAATGTGAAATCTCTTTCCATCTGAGTTGCGAATCAAGATCGGAGCAAAAGCCCCTTGCTCTTGAAATGCTTTTTGAATGTCTGCCGATAGTTCCGTGTCTTGTGGCGGCGAACCTTGAGCGTTCTCGTAAAGGTCAATCGCAAAGTCTGCTAACGACCATTCATTTGCGTTGAGTACCACGTTTTGGAAGCGCAACCATTCAACGAAGTCATCTGCTGATGCTTCCGCCAAAGTACGGAGTTGGATACAACCGTCTGGGAATGATGTTCTTATTGCGGCCAAGAATGAACCATGAGACTTGGCTCAACCTGTTCGGCAAAGGATGGTCGGGTTGCGACGGCCTCCGGCATCACCTATCAACGTTGCGCCGTGTTCTGGGCGTGGCAGGCCCGCTGACGCCCATGATGGACGCCGAAGAACAGACCGCATTCGCCGCGCTGCCGGACAGATTGACCGCCTACCGTGGCTGTTCTGAGCGGTCTCCCCGTGGAGTGTCATGGTCTCTCAATCCCGACGTCGCGCGTCGCTTCGTCAAACTGGCGCGGTACCGGGTGTCCGATCCGGTGCTGGTGACTGCGACGGTGCGGAAGAAGGACGTGCTCGCTATCAAGCTGGACCGGCAAGAAGAAGAAATTATTACTTTCAAGGCACGTCCGGTTGGAAAGGAGCTTATCGCCTAGCAGGGCAGCCCGGTGACATCGCCGGGCTGCTCCATTCACTAGGACCCAGACCGCCGTTCTCGGCAACCCCTGTTGGTCAGCGTCATATGAACGCCGCGTACAACGCCAGTGGACCGAGAGCTACAGGACCAGTAGAGCCTCTCTTACTCAGAGAGATTGACGTTGAGGTCGGGCCCGTCGTCACAGGAGACCCTGCGGTGTACGTATCCGTAATACTTGCCAGTTCCCTGCTCCATCGCTACCACCACCGAACGCGTGTGGGCGAACGCCTCGGCCATTTGATCAACAGACCCGTCAGGCGCAGCGACCGCCAGCGACCGACCGTACCGTCGCACGCAGGGCGACATGAGGTGACGTCCCTGGCGTGCCTGCGCTGGGGCGGACACCACTGAAGTATCCTGGAGGAGTGCTGCAGGACTCCCCCTCCTTGGACGCTGACTTCGCGTGTCCGGGCAAGATGATCGGGACACAGAGCTGCCGGGGTATGAACCAAACCGGCCAGGACGTGAACGGCACAGAGCGCCAGATCACGATGGGGCATCCTGGTGGTATCTGGCTCGTGTTCAGCCTGGGGGACTACGCCAATGATGGGCGGTGCAGTACGCCGATCCCGGCACGGAGGAGCTCCTTCTCCAGTTTGCAGCTGAGATCGGCAACAAGCTCGCCATCGAACCGGATTGGATCAACACCCAGGTCAAAGGCATCATGTTGGCCAGACCTTCAAGCCTGAAGATGCCCGGTCTCTCCGGGTCCAATCTGACCGTCCTGTTCGCCAAGCCCAGCTATCTGCTAAGCATGAAGTGCCAATCGATGCGGGTGAAGGACCTCAACGATATTGCGACGCCCATCCGGTTTCTGAACATCCAAACCCAAGACGAGCTCAAGGACGAGATCGACCGGTACGGGAACGGATGGGCCTTCATCGGCAATGACGAGTACCAGCTGTTGAAACTGACCATCGCCTGGGCCTTCCCCGGCAAGACCCCGTACGATGGCACGCGGTTGAAGTATCTTAGCCTCAGGAAGGGTTGACCATGGCCATGAACCGCGAGCGGATCGACAAGGCCGCGTGGGAAACCATCCACGGCAGCCCGGTACGTGACCTGAGCAAGGACAAAGGGGGCGTGCGCGGAACTACCAGGAGATCGAAGACAGGCTCTTAGGCGGGGTTGACTTCGAACAGGACCCAGACCAACCCAAGCCCGGGCCCCTCAATGACGACGTCGAAGTATTCACCGAAGATCTCTGTGCCATGTACGGATGTGATCACTGCCGAGGCTACGTCACCAGCGCCGAGGGCATCCCCGGGTTCTGCATACATGCCTGGATCGACTCCGACGCATAGCTCCATCAGGAATAGGGTGGGGTCATCCTCCGGCCCTCCGGCAGGATGAGGAAGACCATCCTGATGGTCAGGGTTGTATAGAGGACCCCATCCCCTCCACCACGTTCGACATGGCCCACGGCGGTGACGCCGCCACTATGGTCGATATCAAGCCGTCGGAGCAGCTGTACTTCAGGAACATCACACCCCCTTCGTCTTGCGTGGTGGCGTCAGCGTGCTCGCCAACTACGCTGCGTCACACATAGATCCAGCAGGTTCAGCTGCCCTTAGGCTGCCTTCCGCACGCGCCTCGGACTGGGTTTTCAGCATCATCTGAATTGGCAAGACAAACGCCTGGTAATGGTCACTCAATTTAGGACTAGATTGATTGACCATTATATCGTCTGGGCCTGCGAAGAGCCGCAGATCGCCCGAGACCTCGTACCTCCAAATACCCTGGGTTTCTACAGGAGTGAGCACGAGCTTGGCGATGCGCTTCTGCATCTCGCGCTTGGCAAGTTCCGGATCGCCACCCAGCACACCACCGAGGTCAGCCATTTTCTTGGAAAGAAAATCCCGGATCTGTTCCTGTGTATAGTTCTCCAGTGTGGTCACGGATACCGGTGGGGGTTCCAATGCCGCGAGCTGCTGCTCAAAGGCTTGATAGCGAGCTGTCAACTCCGGAGATGGGCCGAAGGCGACTGCAGTGTCCACGACGTTTGAGATCAGCCGGTTCAGCTCAGCCCGCTTCCGCTCGAAACTCTGAGGGTCCAGTTCGTGCTGCTTCACCAGCCTGGCACGTTCCGCACACGCAACTTTGAGTTGTTTTGTGAACTCTCTCTCGATGCGCTCTCGCAATTCTGGGGTGCTAAGATTGGCGGCCAGGTGCGCAAGAAGTTGGCTCTGGAGACCAGGTTGCGAGATGGTGACACGGTTCGAACAGGTTCCTTTGAATTTTGCGCCGTGGCAGCCATAAATAGCCATAGGCGGCTTGCCCCATACGATGTTGATCTTGCCGTCGCACGTCGCGCAGTACATGAGCCCGCTAAAAATATAACCTCGGCTCGCCTCAGTCCTGTTCAATCCGCCTCTGCGCGGGCCGCCAAACCGACCCGAGGCCAACTTCATCTGCCTGTGGGCTGCCTCCCAGAGCTCGTCCGATACGATCCTCAACTCCGGCCTTTGCTGGACCTGCCACTCCTCACGAGGGCGTGTGAGTTGTTCCTTGCGCCCCGTCCTCGGGTTCCTGATCTGCTTACGACGATTGTGGATGTACGTGCCTATGTATTTCTCGTTGTTCAGGAGGCGCGTCAAAGTCTGGACGTTCCACATCCTGGGACGGGTGCCGTTCTTCCGAAGCGTGGACGGAACACCCTCTCGATTAAGCGCAAGGACCACTTGGAGCTGGCTTTTTCCAGCGGCTATCGCCTCGAAGAAACACTTGATGACTCCAGCCTCCTCCGGGTTGATCTCCATCCTGACGCCTTCTACCTTTGGACGGCCATGAATGCCTCTGGTACCCGGAATCTCGATAGGAATGTTGTAGTAGCCGTAGGTCCTGCCGCTGCCGACGAAACCTCTATCAACCCGTCCATGCTGACCCCGCTTCACCCTGTGACCAAGCTTCACGCTGGATTGCTCATCCTCGCGCTGCTCCTTAATGAAGAGATCGCGGAAATGGGGATTATCCCATGACGCGAGTTCCTGTTTGGCGAAGTACAAGCCTACGCCGTCGTACGCCAATATCTCGGTCAGCGGCAGGGTTTCACTAAGGTTTCGCCCGAAGCGGCTAGTGTCGTCAATAACAATGGTGTCGAACTGCTTCTGCTTGAGTTGCGCGTGCGCCACGAGTGTATCGAGACCTGTCCGGTTAAGGCGACTCTGGCCGGACTTGGCCTCGTCGAAGCAGATGAACTCTTCGACTACGACCCATCCTTGGCGCTCTATGGCTTCACGACATTCACGAATCTGATCGTCGATCGAAGTTTCAGGTTGAAGGGGAGATGAATACCGTGCGTAGATCGCACAGCGGCGTGGTGGACGTTTGCAGGTCGCTGCATACCCTAAGTTAGTTGACATGGCTATCGAATGCGGCTATTGGCCGCACCCTCCTTACCACGCGGTTCGGTAGACGACTTCTTCGAACTCACTTCACGATCTACTTCCTGCTGGTTGAAAAACTGCTGGACCAGAAGGGGTACCAACCACTCGGTGACAACAGACTTCAGGGCATCACCGTCACCGGGGGCGAGGGCGACCATAAGATCGCCTCTCATTCTCTTGGCCTCGCGCGTTCTATCAACAGAGGGCTGAGGCGCCGGAATCCGGTGTGAATCGGCCACATTGCCCGTCTTCTTACTTGTTTGCATGATGTTCCTCTTGGAGACGGCTATCGGGACTATCAAAACGATCTCCGCCCCCCGGTTAGTGGTTGGCTGTTAGTGCAAACTTCCAAGGGCATCGACTTCAGGCTCTAGAACGCTATGTCATGCTCAGAGGATTCGCTTTTGGCGCAACGTGTGCCTTCGGCGCGAGACGTCGACACCAAAGGCCGGATGATCTCGCATCTGTAGACGGTCGGGAACGTGTACAACTCGGCGATGATCTGTAAGTCCGATGCATCCGGATTGTGGAGATCCAAGTAAAACGAAACGATCTGACTTCCTGATACCTTCCAGTCGCGAGCGTGGTAACACCACCGAACGCCTCCAACGATGCCCGGGTAGATGCGGTGAACTATTCGACCGGGCCTGTCGAGGCTAGCCTCGTGCGTGTCGTCGATATGCTTCCGGTACTCTTCTAGAGAGGCGGGGGTTCCGTCCTCAAAGTAAACCGCGTAGGGTTCGTGATTTCCCGGATTGTCGTTTAGATGCCAGTAGGCTAAGAGGTTCATCGGTCAAGCTCCTTGAGGTTTTTGCGAGGATAAGGTCCCGAAATCCGGCGGCGTTCCATGCTTGGCTAGCCGTCCAACTTTTGGGGCTCATCCTCTACGTCAACCTACGGACCAAGGGCACTCTTTGGGGAATTTGGCTGAAATTATTTTCTGGAGGGCGACTAGGTGGGTGTTCTATGTGACCAAACACGACGCCATGGCGAAGACGCAGCAGACCTCATAAGAGAGATCGCGAGATGGTGCCCGTTGTGCGTTCCTTCCGATCGAACAAAATGTGGCTATGCAGGTGATAGCGAAGTTTCTCTGGATTAAAGCTCTCAGGGCGGCAGCATCTGGTCATATCGGTCGTATCCCAGACGGCTGAGTTCAGTTCCCTGCCGCGATAGGTTGGGTTGAAGAGGTGCACCGCACGGACAGCCAAGATGTCACGGATCAACGTGCCGGAACAAGGGTGACGCAGGGAAAGCGGACTCTGCAGTGTGGGTCGGAAAGGCAGCTTGGTGGTTTCTACGCCTAATGTGGCTAGCCCGTAAACGAAGATCGATAACATCGGCATCGGTCGCTTCCCTCCCCGTATTGCGGAAAGAGCAAGCGGCAGAAGTAGGCCCCCTCTAAATCGAGAGGGGCCACTCCTGGATTTACGAATGCGTCTCGAAATAGCTGGAGAAGCCGCGCTCAATCGCGGCGAGCAGTCCGTCCCGCCCCAAAGTTCCAAACTGCCGTTCGAGCTGGTCCGCCACCGATTCCACAGCAGCCCATACGGAGCCCGTGTTCAAGATTGCGGTGGCCCTGGCTTCCCAAAGAAACAGCTGCTGATCGCGTACCTCCTCGCTATACTCGAAAGCAGAGTGGCCCATGACTCGCTCCAGTAACAAGTTGACACCGTAGTAATCACCAACCTCCCCATCATCAAGGATGAAGTTGGACTTTGCACGTACGTCAACGAGAGACTTTCCACTGATCTTGGCTTCCGCCGCCGGACCGGCGATATAAATTACGGCGGCCTGGCCAGCACGTTCCCTGGTTTCTGGTGTCCGAAAAATGAGATCGCGGCCAAGAGAAAACTTCACGTTGCGCCGATCAATCCGCGTGACGTCGTTATCGATGTACATCGGCCTAAAACCGAGAACGTGGGCCACTACAGCATGTCCGGCTTCGTGGTAACGCATGAGCTTCCACTGGTACTCGCTCTCTTCAAGAAGCTCTAGGTTCTCCGAACGGGACAAAGAGTTGGATTCATCAAGTTCGGTTTGGTTCCCCGACAAGCTCGATTCCGGGGGCGCAACAAGTTCAGGGTTGGACAGGTGGGCAGACAGACTGACTTCTTCACACTTCAGTGACATCTCAATAGTCTCCTATTTTCTTTTTTTTCAGTACATCTGGCGCATGAGGGTTAATACCCAGGGAGATGGTCGGAGGGCGTATATCTTCGAGAAGATATTTTGAGGCCTGACAGCCGATGCGGGAGTCACGCATACCGTTGCGGCTACGTACCGACAGATTTTTCACGTATAAGACGCAGTCTCAGATAGAGTTCGACTGGACCCGAGGCGCACTTGAAGAAGCTCACGGCTTTACGATGCGGGTGAGTTCTTCACTATGTACGAGGCGTGGAAGACCGCGTTGGTGGTGAGCCCGATAAGAGCTGATTCAGGGAACCGCCGCTTACGATCTACAGCTATCTCAACCCGGTGAATGACAGATCCAGCCTTGGACTGAGAGCCCCCTACCATAGGATGAAAGGCGAGGAAAGCCTATGTCATCCAATCAGATTGCTGTACCTCGTCAGCACGCATCCACCGGGCCAGCGCTGCCGCAACTACCCGAACCGAGCCACGCTGAGCGTGTCCGTACTCTCATGTCACTGGCCTCGGTTGCCACCCTGTCGACGCTGTCCCGCAAGCACCCGGGGTATCCCTTTGGTTCCCTGATGCCCTTCGCTCTCGATTCTTCCGGTCGGCCCATCTTTCTCATCAGCAATATGGCCATGCATACTCAGAACCTGAAGACTGACCCGCGATGCAGCCTCTTCGTCGGGCAAGTAGCTCCCGACGGGGATGCTCTTGGGGCCGCTCGGGCGACCCTCATTGGCACCGCCGAACCCGTGCCTCAGAACGACATGGCTGATGCTCGGGAGAAATACCTCGCTCGTCATGAGAATAGCCGCTACTGGGTCGACTTCTCCGACTTCGGCTTCTTCCGGCTCCAGCCAATTGATGTCTACTATGTAGGTGGCTTTGGCGTGATGGGGTGGGTCGAGGTACAGGACTACGAACAAGCTGCCCCGGATCCACTGGCCGAAGCTGCGCCAGGCATCCTCGCGCATATGAATACTGACCACATCGATTCGATGATCCTGCTGGCGCGGTCGCACGCAGGGATCGAAGCGACGGAGGCGACTATGACGTCAGTCGACCGCCTGGGCTTCTCTCTTCGATTGAAGACCGATGAAGGAATGAAAGGTGCTCGCATCAACTTCCCCCATGAAGTGGTCACCCCACAGCAGACTCGGACGGTGCTCGTCGAGATGGTCCGGCAGGCCAAGCTCGAAAGCGGAATGAAGTGAGGAGTTCGTCCAGGCTACCGTGCTGCTAGTGAAGCGATTGGCTAGAGAGCGCTTGCGGACAAAGTCATAGAAGCCGGATCCTTTCCAAGACGACAGATGGTAATGAAGGTGGATACAGAAGCTTGCAGGTAGCACAGGCCGTGTCGTCCATATGGCCGTGAACAATCGACCCTGGCAAGGTAGAGAAACTTAGGATTACTTGATAAGGGCGTGGATAATTGGGAAGACGAAAGATAAGAGTGCCGTGACGGCAGAGCCGAAACCGTTCCATAGGGCCACCGGCGAAAGTTTTTCCAATGCTTCCGTATCCGTCACGAAATCCTTTCCCTCCACCTCTCCCTGAGACTTCGCAAGCATAGCGTGCATCTTCTTCCGGCTGAAGTCTTGCCAGGTCGCAAAGAGCGGCATCGTCGCCAGCATCCATGAGAGAGCCCAGATGAGATGTACGACGATTGCAGGAATAAGGTATCGCCTGTCCCTGTTGCCAATAACGAGATCCCAAAACACTCCAGTAAAGACCATGAAACCCATCGCGAGAATCACCGATGAAATCTGCCAGTGAAGGAAAGTATCGCTCAGCCGCGTCAGACTCTTCATGTCGGGGGGAGCGTCGACTTCGCGTGCAAGCTCCCGCGTTCTATGCTTGTACATCGAAAGCCATCTCTGCCACAAAAAAATAATGAGAAGCAGCCAGATGAGGGTATTGACCTCCTGCATCCAAAACGAAGCATGGCAGATATCCCAGTTCGCAAACGAGTAAACACGCCGTTGTTCATTGCTCAACACAAAATTCCGCAGCCAGACGGGTCCTTGATATATCGGATAGATTGCAATGACAGCGAAGACAATCTTCAATGAAATCGGGCCGCTCTGGCCATCGATCTTTGGGACCAGGACCCGACAAGATATTCCATGTCGAGACCGATTACAACCGGAATTGAACCGACCATCAATCAGGTATGTCGATTAGTTGCGATCACCCAAATCTCTTAGCAGGTTTTTCGGAATAGGACATATGAACTATCCAATGACAAGGCAGCGCTGGTGCAGGAGCGCTCGCGTAACAAGAGGGAACCTATCGCCACGACGCGATAGGATTGAGAGCAATCTATACGACGATGACCAAACCTCAGAACCACCCTACCCAGGAGATTTCCCGGATCGACTTCGTCCGCAGCGAGGTAACGAAGCTCGGCTATAAGTCAAGCGGTTTGGGGATGACGGGTCCCCTCGCCGACGTCGACTACCTGCTGGGTCTTGCGCTGGAAGAAGAACTCGATCCTGAAACCCTCGATGCTCTCGTCTGGGCGATCAAGAGCCACAAGATCGACTGGCAATATCAGTTCTGGTGCGCCAAACATTACGGTCATGACAGGCGTCTGGATCAGGTTCTGGCTAAGGCTGGGCTCACCCATCTCAGGGCTCAGCAGCCACCCCAGGACAACTCGATGGGTCGATCTCGCAGCTGCGTTGGCCAAGATGTTGACGCCCACAGCGGAGTAGTTCGTGATCGTGCGGAGTGCGTCTTGGCGATGAAGTGCCGGGCTATGCCATGAATCGAGAAGAGATCTTTGCGAACTACTTCACAGTGATTGCAGTTCCATAAGAGCTCACCATTTCTGCCAAAGTCATTGCGGAAGCCTGGAGATCAAGCAGCATCGCTGACCTCCATGTCCTCAACACAATCATCAGACGCGCAAATGAAGGGGATGACGCATTGTGGTTGAAGCGGCTCACGAGAATTCAATCACATACAGCAATCCCACATCGGCCTCGCAAAATAATTCACAGTGCGATCCACATTCGCCTTCGACTATGCGAACGGGATTCTCGCCAGCCCTGTGAATTTCGCTGAACTTCAGTTCGATTACATCGAGCCCATGATATGATTTTGACACTATCACGATCTAGATGCAGAGATAATCGGGCCAGACCAGTTTGTCACGACCTAGATAGATAACCCTCAAGACCAACTTCGCACGACCTAGATAGATAACCCTCAAGGCCAGCTTTGAGAGGACATTTGGCTACTTCGCTCGGTGGGTATGTTCAGCGAAAATGTCCTCTGATCGGTGCAATCAAGTTACATCTATTAGCTGACATGGCTGACCGCAATTGGGTCGTGTAGCTATTTTGATCCGCTGGATACAAAATTATCTGCCTGGCGCACTCGCCACTTCGGAAGAGAATGGATTTACGACTTCGCCAGAGGTATATAGATCATGAGTTCTCCCCAAAGCTCCTTTGCTGCTGTTCAACAGGCCAGCGAGGTAACCGGAGAAATATCGTGGCCGCCTACTTTTGGATCGACGCGGCCAGTGCAAGGCCGCTCGGATTCTAACTCTTCGTCATTCAACTACAGCACAATCATCGCCATATTGCTGGATTACTTGTCTGTAGCTACAGGAATTGTTGCTGGCCTCTTCGTCTATCAGCTTTTGGGGGGAGTTTGGGTCAACAATGAACCGCTAGGACTGTTCACGCTGTCGCTGCAGTACGGAATCACGCTTATTCTTTTTGGACGGATTCATTATTTATACAGTCACAGGCACTGCCTCCTTCAGGTCAGAGAGACGGCGAGGATACTGCGTGTGTCGGTCTACTCTTTCGCTCTTCTGTCGATAGGCATCGGTTTTGGGAAGACTGTCTTTCCACGTCTTCTACTTCTTCTGAGTTGGTCTTTCGTCACGCTGTTTGTGATTCTACAAAAGCACCTAACCAGAAGAATGTTAGCCCGGTGGAAGGCAACGCATCCACTCGATCGTCGCGTTCTTATCATTGGGTCCGGTTCAGAGGCTCGCCGGATCTTCTCCTTTCTTCTGAATTCACCTGATCTGCGGCTCCGACCCGTCGCTTTCCTCCAAGAGCAGAGCGGGAGCGCGCCTTTGATCTATAGCCATGATTACCGTTTCAAAGATCACGCGCCGGTTTATGAAAGAGAGCTTGACAAAGATCTCCTGTCGGAACTGGAGGTGTCCGATATATTTGTCGCCGATCCAAGCTTGTCACCGCAGCGCATGCATGACATCGGAGCAATTGCCGCCGACCACTCGGTGCAAATCTCCTTCGTTGGATCCGGGCAATCTCACCTCTCTGGACGTTTGTTCTGCCTGCAGGAGATGGATGGCCTGCTAGTTAGTTCTTCAACTTACCACTCAAGGCAGAACGGTACTTACGAAATTTGTAAAAGAGTAGTCGACATTGCTGGATCGCTACTCGCTATTCTGGTAAGTCTCCCGGTCTGGGTCGGCATCGCCGCCTGGATCAAGCTCAGCTCCGAAGGCCCGGTGTTTTTTAAGCAGGAGCGTATTGGACGTGGAGGAAAGCCGTTCGAGATGTACAAATTCCGCAGCATGTACATCTCGGCTCCGAAGTACAGCCGTTCACCGGAAAGCAGAGAAGATCCTCGGATTACGCCGGCAGGGCACTTCATCCGTCAGACCAGTCTTGATGAGCTACCACAGCTTCTAAATGTGCTGCGCGGAGAAATGTCCCTTGTCGGACCGCGTCCGGAGATGCCTTACATTGTTAGCGAATACAATTCGCATCAAGCTCAACGTCTCAATGTGAAGCAGGGACTTACGGGAATCTGGCAACTTAGCGCTGATCGACGATTTGCCATCCACGAGAGCGTTGAATACGACCTATATTATATTGAGCATCGCGGCCTTTTCCTTGATCTCGCTATCCTGCTTCACACAGTTGCATTCGCCATGAAAGGAATTTAGACGTCTATCACCTGTGTGGTCTCGGGTTCAATTGACTCGAGTTCTCCAGCCATGGGTTTTAGCGCTTTCCGGCTGCTGGTCAGCAGCTTTGCGAGATATCTGCAAGAACCGCTCAGCCCGCGCTATCCCGCTCCAGAATAGTCCCCCAACGAAACCAATCCAGCAGCCAAGAAGTAAGTATATAAACGGATGCATCATTGTTATCCTCAGGTCGTAGTGCTCATCCGTTCTTGTCAATACTTCACCAAGGATTGCATCAAACGTTGCCCAAGGGGATGCTACTTTAGTGGCAGAAGAACTGCAACAAATTATTGCGCGGATGCTGTACGTCACTTAAACCTTTAGACTCAATTTCTCTCCAAGAGCTAGATCGCCATACTTCGGTGATATGGGAGGGCGGAACGCTATTGGCACTGAGATATCTGATGCGTCGTTTGTTGTCTCATCTCTTTTGCGCTTCCGGGGCAAAAGGGAAAGGCCGCAATAGAAACATGGCTAGGAGTTGGCTGAATGCGCTGTCTGTAACGGCAATGAATCTCCGTTCGGCAAGTTTGCTATCAGTGCTTTTCGGTTCAAGCTGGCTATGAACGCCAAATCTTCGAGGTTCATCAAGCGCATTGATCCACGGACGAGTCTCGGGCCTACCGATTTCGAGCAGCTTACAAGGCAATCTCTCTCCGCCCCTAGACTTTAGCCATATCTGTTTGGCATTGCACGGAACGCAAGTTCTATGGTCCGTCTCAAGTTATAGTTGTGATTTACAACTCGCTAACCAGGTGTATACACTCCTAATGGGTCATATCCATCAAACTACCTAGATAGTCAAGCTCGGTAAGCTCACGATATTTCTTATCCAGGCAACAGAGAACACAATGACTGAATCTTCGGAGGTAGTGCATCACGGCAAGCATCGCAACAGGCGAGCTGCTATCTCCGGTGGAATGGCCATGCTTGCCCGCTGCGTTCAAGTAGGAAGCTCTGTTCTCACAGTGCCCCTTACGCTCAAGTACCTCGGTGCTGAACGTTTTGGCTTGTGGATGACAATCAGCTCTGTCCTGGCTATGGCTGCCTTTGCGGACTTCGGTGTCGGCAACGGCGTTTTGAATACGGTTGCCAAAGCCTTCGGCCAGGATGATGTTTTCGGTATGCGGCGGGCGATTTCCAGTGGCTTCGGCGTTCTCTGCGTGATTGCTATAACCTTTCTGGTCGGTTTCTTTGGGATCTATCCCTTCGTGAATTGGGCGCACCTCTTTCGCGTGGTCTCGCCTTTGGCTATGGCCGAGGCTGGTCCTGCCCTTATCGTTTTTGTCGTCAGTTTTGCACTCAATATTGCATTTGACACGGTGCAGCGCGTCCAGATGGGCATCCAGCAAGGATACCGCCACGGCAGATGGCAAATGGTTGGAAGCCTAACCGGACTTGTCGGCGTTCTGGCGGGGATCTGGTTTCATGTGGGACTGCCCATACTGGTCATGGCGATTGCTGGTGCGCCGGTTTTGGCAACAATGATCAATGCTGTGCACTTTTTTGGCTTCGTCCGCCCGGACCTTCGTCCCGGTATTCACTTTATATCGAGCCCGGTAGTGAGCCAAGTTGTCCGTCTTGGCCTCCTATTTTTTATCCTGCAGCTTGCTGCTTCAATCGCTTTCTCCGCTGACAACTTCATCATCGCCAGGACGCTGGGTGCAGTGCGTGTTCCCGAGTACGCCATCCCTCAACGCATGTTTGCACTCATCTCCATGATGAGTGCGATGCTGGTCACCCCACTATGGCCGGCCTATGGGGAGGCGGTTTCGCGTGGTGATTTCGCGTGGGTCCGACATACGCTGCGCCGGTCGCTTTTGGGTGTCTTTGCTGCGAGCACCATTGCCGCCACCGCGGTTCTTCTGCTCTCCCACAGAATCCTTTCTCTCTGGGTTGGCGGCCGGGTTAAGCCGTCGTTCGCCTTGCTTCTCGGGCTTGCTATCTGGGCTGTGATGGAGTGCTGCGGCTATACGCTCGCCATGTACTTTAATAGCGGGTCGGTCATTCGGTATCAGATCATACTTGCGTCCGTGTTTGGCATCGGCTGTCTTACCACTAAGATCATCATGATCAAGAGGTTCGGCATTGCTGCTCTGCCATGGTCCACAATCACTACCTATTTCCTTCTCAACGCATTGCCAGCGTCATTCATTGTGGGACGATCTCTGCGCGGACTAGAAACCGCTCATGCGTCGGCGACTCCGCCAGTTGCTGTAATCGCAGAGAGGTAGAAGTGTAAGCGCCAGAGCAAAAATAGACCGTATGACGCCGCGCGAGCGGCGCGATAGGGCGGAGTAAAAGTAGACCACCGCCAGATTCAGGTTTCCTGAGCTGTTGCGGAACAGCCGAGTTCATGGAACACCGGCGGGACGTTCACGGTGGAACTCCACGGTCGTGTGCGGCGTGCGGTTCGGGTTGAGGGCAGGAGTGAGCGTGCGGTAGCCCTTGGAGTTTGGGATATCGCGGGAGACGGTGCGGATCGGCTACCAGCGTCAGCAGACGGTGAAGCGTCCGAAGCCGGATGACGCCGAAGAACTTCCCGTCACCCCACCTTGTTAGCACGGTTCGAACTGCCGTCGTGATATGCGACAACCGTGCCGTAGAGTTTTATCCTTGCTCCGCGTAATGCCAGCTTTTGATTTACATCGAAGTCCGCAAAGATGCGGTAACGGAGATTGTAAAGTGAGAATGTATGTGCCCTGATGATGTATCGTGTTGCGAATCGAAGACTTAATCCACAGGAAGGTTAGAACTCTCCCCATCCATCGATGGAGACGCGATCGGCTGCAACATTAGTCCCCTCCTCCTTCGTCTGCAACAACTCTTGTTCGGAAATTTGCAATAATCGGTCACCTGCGCTCAGGTGCAAAGGGTACGTACCTTTCGCCTTGGCGATCGCTTTGTTCATGGCGTCGTATATACCACGGTCTGGCTCGCTAATCCAGTAGTCGATGTAGCCTTCAGGTGCTTGAAGATACTCGACAGTTCCATCTTTCGATCCGCCATCGATGATGATCAACTCGACATTTTCGTCCTTATGTCGGAGGATGCTGTCCACCACATCTGGTAAATTTGACACCGCCTGATATACAACCACAACGATGGACACTCGTTGACTAACACTGGTAGCACGCAGCTTAGACGAAACCATGAGCCTCTTCGAAACACGGCAGGACTAAATGTATGCCTGTAAGCAAGTAGGTGGTGCTTTTAACGTGCCAGAATATTCTGCAAAAGTCTATGTCTCAAACCTTGCCTGAACCTGTTCACCTTATATGCTTCTCCTAGAGTGCCTGAGATACCTTGCACCTCGAGCCACTCTGGCGTGGCCGACCACTTCCCGCCCTTGGCCATCAGTTGATGGACGGCACGCGCCAGCACTTGCTCGATGCCGAGATCTGCTTCTTCATCAATCAGGTGCCTCATCGGCAATAGATAGTCTTGTATAAATGCATTGGTTGCACCAAAGACCCGGCTATCACCCCAGGTCAGGTTGCGATATAGGTTGCAAACTACGTCGATTTCCGGCCCATCCGCAAGGAGCCTCATGAGACTCTGAGCGTTTGGAACATAATATCTTCCCGTAACCTTCAGAAAACTTGACGCGGACTTTAATACCTCAGATTTAGCCATGCAGTGTTCAAAGCAAAGCATCTCCCCGAGGCTCTTGCCTCCTAGTGCTCCGTTAAACGTTGGACAAGTAAATGATAAGAACTCTACATGTTTGCTGGGGAACGCTCGAGCGATGGCTTCTAGGTCAGACAGATCAAAACCCGAGTTTTCCACGAAGACTACTGACGTCACCGCGGGATTGCCGAGCCATCGCCCGAGCGATGTCTTGTAATCATTTAATCGGATATCCGTATCTCGCCGGGGTGTCGAGCGTATGTCCGTTCGAACTTGAATGGTTGCAGTCAGCATCAGGGGTGGCAGAATCGGCTTTTCAGAGTCTCGCATATGCTTCCTCAGATGGTCTCGTTTTTGGGGCGCCCCGTAACTCCACTTTCGGTGCATCATGACATGGCATTTCGAGGTGATCTCTGCGCACAAGCGCTAAACGGACAACGGTTTTGACTCTACCAAAATAGGATTGTTGCCAATCAGCACAGTTCCGTGGGCGACAGATGTTACATGTCCGGACAAATCACGATACTCAACTGCCCATCCGGGGACATGATAGCCAATGTCATTTGTCGCATTAGAATTCCAGATGATTAATGCCTGATATCCTTCAGGTCGAGAGACTTGACACGTCCATGTGCCAGCCGAGTCGACAGCACACGCACTTTGCAGGGCAGCCCCTACAAGCCATTTGTATGTCTCGGCATACGCAACTCCATCTGGCAGCAAACGATTTTGAGAATCGATCAACCTGCCCCATTCGGGTTCACTGTCGTAAGCGTACCAAAGCACCCGCGAAACCTTCACCGACCACTGCAGTATGAAGTACTTCGCGACAAAGGCAGCCCGGTGAGCGTCGTCACCTATTGGGCTCTGGCCCCAACTACACTCTGTGTCGATCACGGGAAGATCTAGCTTGTAGGAGGTCAAGGCGTGCCTATACACCGCAACAATGGGAATAATGGCTTCGGCGTTGGTGCCCTCGTACCCATGAAACGCTACGGCATCAAACGTCCCGCGTCCACCGCCAGCTATAAACGTTGCGAGTACGCCGGCACCAGCTCCACCCGTCATAGCCGGGGAGAGGACCACGGCGGACGGATCGAGCCGTTTGATAATGGTGTAAGCATGCTGAGCCATGCTCACCAACTTGGGAATATCTCCGCAGTAAAATCGCGGCTGATCTGGCTCGTTCCATAACTCCCAGTAGTGAATTCGTCCCGCAGCATGCTGGACGATTGCTCGAACATACGCATCCCAAGCATCAAGATCGGGCGCTCCGCATTCCCCTTCAGAATAAGCGCCCTTTTGATCTGGCTTGGTCGATGCCCATCGCGGAGTTCTCCCGAAAGTGTAGATGACCTCCCGACCGCCTTCGCCATACTTGGAGAGGTACTTGTCCAACGGGCGGAACTCGTATTTGCCTGGCGCCGGATTCGCCTCAGCCCAGTCCAGACCGGGGTATGCGTCCCAAGTTCGTATGATGCCAAATGGCAAAGCCGCCTTTATGTGCTGATAGTCGAGCACGGTCAGACCAAAGAAGTGCGCAGGGAGGCCATCAGCTGGACTTGCGGCAGCCTCCGCCCTCTTACTCTCATCAGCGCGGAAGATCTCGTGCATGCTTAAGCCGTTCGTAAACGAATATCGATTCGTCAAGAGGAGCGACAGAACGGTGACCACTAAGGTGACCGTTAATAGGAACGACAAAAGCGTGCGCCGCGAATATAGAAAGTGCCGTAGCTGACCATCAAACATATAAACTCCTCAAGATGTCGAACATCTGAGCGGAAGGAGCGGCTATCTCAAATCTGTCAAGACTGAACGAATTCGCCAGAGCACTTCATCGACGGTGATGGAGTAAATGCACTTTTTTCCTTCTACGACGCAGACCTCCAGGCCACACTTTTCGCAGTCTACGTGATGATAGATTACCTGTTGCTCTTTCCCGTATGGAAACCAAACGCCTGCGGGATTGCGAGCACTGAATACTGCTACACAGGGCGTCTGCACAGCGGCGGCGAGGTGCATTGGGCCCGAGTCGTGACCCAGGGCTATAACAGCTTTACGAAAGACTGCAGCACTCTCTCGCGGTGTTAGCGTTCCACACAAGTTCATTACAGGCGCGGTAGACTTTTCGCGCCATTCAGAAACCGTGTGCTCGGCCTCACTCGCTTCCACTTGCGCACCGCAGATTGCCAGAGCATGCGTGGGATACAAAACAGCAAGTCTCCCTAAGAGCTCGCGCCATCTCGCCCGCCCCCAATTGTTCGACTGATTTTTAGTTCCAAAGCTGACAGCGATGATAGGTCTTTCGCCGGCGGGCACCAGTACTTCCGCAGCGCGAGCGTGCTCAGCCAATGTCAACTTGAGATCCCAACTGGTGGGATTATCGAGATCGATGCTGCCAAGCGACGCTATGTTTCTCACCAGTCGAGAGCACTCATATTCATATCGTTCACCCTCAGGCTGTCTACCTGTGCCTGCGAGGAGCCGAGGCTTCTGCATATCCTCAGTGAGCGGAACTCCGATCTGGCGACTCACCCCGCAAACGCGGAAGAAAAGAGAATTCCGCTTGGCGTCGGCAATTCCAGAGGCAGGGCTGAGATCAATCAAAACTTCAGGTCGCCACCGAGCAATGCTCCACCAGAGCTTGATCAACTCTGCGAGGTTGCGTGTGCGGAGCTTGTAACGAAGGTAGCCATGAACCAATCCCGTGTGCTCGAGAACAGCGGATGCTGCCGATGCCTTCGCAACGGGAGGAATGCTGGTAAGCATACGTCGCTCCGCCTCTGGAAAAGCACGAGCGACTAGGTTCAGTGCAGGGAGAGCCACCACTGTGTCTCCGATTGTGCCGAGCCGATAGATGAGTACCCGCTTCACCGATCGCGCTCGTGAGTCCAATCCAGTCATCAGTGGGCGTATATCGCCGCGGAAGCCGCCGTGGTCATCAGGCCCGCCGTTAGTGCCGTCTTTAGCTTGCTTACTGGCACGTAGACGATATCTTCCGCCTGCAGAGTCGGCGGAGCCACCTTGCCCTTTTGTATATCCCGAAAGGGAACGTCTATCTCGCGGACTTTACCATCCGGTAGTTTGCGTATCACCCGAATCGTACCCACCGCCGCCTGAAGATCTGTTCCGTACGCCAAAGCAATCGCCTGGGTCACGTTGAGTTCCCCGTTCTCCTGCATTAGATAGCCACCGGGCCGGTTGACGGCACCCAACACATACACAATCCCCGCACGACGCACGGTGACCATGTCTCCCGGCAACACTGAGAATTGCGACGCACTACTGTCGGCGTTATCGCGCGAATAGTGGACTGTAGTCGAGTGAGAAGTCCCGCCGTCAGGTCGCAGAATCTCTACCGAGCTTCCAGCATATTCGGTCTCACCTCCAGCTTCGGCAATCACCTCTGCCAATGTATGTGGCGCAAGCAATTGGACGCGGCCCGGATTGTGAACCTCGCCAAGAACAGTCACATTTTGGGCGGCGTACTGCAAGATATTGATCGTCACCTGTGGGTGATTGAGGATCTTGTCATCGAGCAAAAGTTTCTGGATAGCTGCTGCAGCTTCTGGAACAGTTTCGCCCTGTACGTGCACTTTTCCGATCATAGGAATAGTCACATCGCCGGTGGAATCTACACGCAACTCGGAAGAGAGCTCTGGGGTGTCATAGACCTCCATGTTAAGGAGAAATCCCGGCGAAAGCCGCAGTTTCGCGAAGTCTTCGGGGATCACAGCCAGCGGTGAGCTGAGCTGTCGGCGCCCCGAGTTCCCGGATAGTCCGGGAGTGTTATCGAAGGTGCTCGCACCGCCCACCGGCGGGGCCGACTGCGGAAAAGAGTGGGAGGGGAAAAGGCCTGCCAGACCAATAAGGCATGCTACACAGCACGATATGGATACTCTACGAGTTTGCATGCAAGGTCCTCCTGTTATCAGATGTTTCACCGTAGCCATACACACCGTACAAGCCATCCTGAGAAGGATTTTGAACGTCGTTCAGTACAAGGCCGAGTACTGAGACTTGAGTCCGCTCAAGGGCTTGTGCCAGCCCGACTAGCAGGGAACGGGTAGTTCGATGCGAGCGAACGACAGCCAAAACTGCATCGGCATTTGTTGCGATGATCGCCGCATCGGTGACGGCCATCATGGGGGGGCTATCGATCAGCACATAATCATACTGAGATGCAAAGCTCTGAAGAACCGCCTGGAACCGATTAGATCCGACTAACTCAGACGCCAACTCAGGCAGAGTCCCCGCAGGTAGAAGAAACAGATTATCCAACTTTGAATGACGAATCCGCTCTGGCTCTCCACCATGTTCCCTGCTCAAAAACTCGCTGAGGCCAGGGGATCGGGACACCCCGAAGCTCTCGTGCAGATGGGGGTTTCGCATATCCCCATCGATCAACAGCACCTTAGCACCTTGCTGCGCAAAAGCAACGCCGAGGTTGTACACAATCGTGGTTTTGCCGTCGCCCTTTGTGGCGCTTGTCACTAGTAGGGTCTTCATGCGCCTTCCTGCAAACGAAAGCAGAATCGAGGTACGCAGCGACCGGAACGCTTCGGAGAAAGGTGACGTGGGTGCATCAATCAACACGCTTTGCCCCGCGTCCGCGCTTGAGCGGCCACCAAGGCCGTACCTTGGAACAAATGCCAGCATGCCCAACTTCGGTACTTCTCCAAGATCACGTACGGTCCGCACGGTCTGATCGAAGCTCTCCCGAGCGAACGCCCACAACATCCCGAGCAATAGGCCACCTCCAGTGAACGCCGCCATTACCTTTGGGACATTCGGGACGCTTGGGCTACCCGCTGGGGGGGCTACATCCACCAGATCGATACGCGACGGACGTGTCCCCGCAGAGAGACTTGCCGACTGCAACTTGGAAAACAAGCTCTCATAGAGGGCTCGATTTGAGTATGCCTCTTGTCCAAGCACCTGCAACTGAATTGTCTTATCGTTTAGCAGGTTGGCTTCTGTCTGCTGTTTGGTAAGCTCCTCACGAATACTGGCTTCATTTTGCTTTGCATAGAGAAAGGCGTTCTCCGCTCGCTGGCTGATCCGCTGCAATTCAGCCTCCATTTGCTGCTTCACTGCTGCGATCTGCTGTTGCACCTCAGCTAATCGCGGATTGTTTGCCCCATATTTCACGGCGTAGCCCGCGTACTCACGGTTCAGACTGGCTTCCTGCGTGCGTAAAGAGCGCACTAACTCGATGCCGCTGTCCGCAGTCAGTGAGCCCCCGCTTGAACCAGACCCATTTGACACGCTCATGGAGCCAAGACCCAGCACAAGCTCTGGGTCATGTGTACGCACTAAGCGGTAAACGGTTTCCGTTGAAATGCGATTGGCCTCGGCTGAAGTTAGTTCCTGACTCAAAGCGAACAGCCGCTCCGTTACTGGATTGTGCGGTGATATTCCCACGCTGCTTCCGCCATCGCTTGTTGTCGAGCCACTTAGCTGCACTCCAGCCAAACCGGTCTTACTTTCATAGTCCGCCAGCTTTTTCTCCGATACTTCTACTTTGGTCTTGAGGTCGGCGAGCTCTTGTTGCAGCCAGTACGAAGACTGCGTTGTGGACTGATGCTGACGTTCTAAATTTTCTTGAATGAAGCGCTCTGCCAGACCATTGGCAATCTGTGCCGCAACTTGAGCGTCTGGATTCTGCACTGTTATGTTGATCAGTCGTGTGTCAGCAGGCGAATCAACCTTTACAAAGCGTTTGAACGTTTCGACCATGTGCTCACGAGTCTTTGGAGCGCGATCCAGAGGGCTGCCCTTCTCGGAAGGATTGATCGCGGACCTGAAGGGTGGCTTATCGGCAAGCCCAAGCGCTTCGATGACGGAGACCGCCATCCCATCGCTTTGAATGCCGCTGATGTCCGTTTCTATCTCGGACTTCAGTTCATCGGCATTGAAAGAAGTTTGCGGACTGCCGCTACTGTCGTGATCCTCGGGCTTGACCTGCAGGGTTGCCGTAGACGAGTAGCGCGGCGTTACCACAAAGCAGGCGAGCACGCCCAGGATGATCGTGCTCGCCAGAACCAGGGCAATGGCTACCCAACGCCTGCGCAATACGCTGAGCAATCCGCTAACGGTTTCGTACTCCGAAGGTGCGGGCATTTGCGCCTGGTCCCGCGCGAATACTATAGGAGTTCCGGGAGGCTGCTGCCACTCCGCAACTTGCAACGTTGATTCAGACTGGTTCATGACGAGTCCCTCGCTGGATGCCGGAACATCGTTAGGGTGTAGCTGTCTCATACACACGAAGCCTCGAGTGTTGCTTATTCGATCTCGATTGCCAGCTTGCGATCTACAGAAAGAAGCGGAGAACTCTTTACTTCAGCGGTCTACTGCTCGGTGCAAGCTGACCTATCTAGAAAGGCCGGATTACATGCACTCTTAACTCTGTAGATATCTTGCTTCCATCCTAGCCCGGTACCGTTCGTTAGACAAGAGCAAAGGCGTCAAACCATGCGGTGGATGTCGCTCCTTGGACCATCGACGAATGGCCCTAAGTCGATAAATCCAAAGACTTCCCCGCCGCGAGGCAAGTTGCCGCCCAAAATACCACACGAAACGCGGGTTCTGTTTGGCATATCGTCGGTATAGTCTCCTCGGCTCCGTCGCCAATCGAAAGAGCCACTCCGTTCCCGAACGCATCATCCAGCGCGGTGCTTGCTGCTTGGTCCCAGCGATGAAATCAAAAGCCGCCCCTACAGCAAACATCACCGCGGGAATCCGCCCAGCGTGCTCCATCATCCATAGCTCCTGCTTAGGACAACCTAAGCCGATAAAGAGAATGCCAGCTCCCGAATCCGTTATTTGTTGAATAAAATCGGCATCTTCCTCCGCTGTCACCGCACGAAACGGCGGTGAAATCGAGACAGCAATCTTGATTTCAGGAAATTGCTCGCGCACTACTGCTGAAAGCTTTTCGAGCGCCTCAGGCGATCCGCCATAGAAGCCCACAGAAATACCATTGCTGGCCGCTGCCTCCAGCATCGCAAGCGTGCAGTCCGGCCCATACACCCGCGATGCCTTTTTGTTCCCGAGCAGCTTCAGCGCCCACACCAAAGGGACGCCATCCGGGTTTACCAAGTCGGCCGCATTCAAGCTCTCGCGGAGCTTTGGGTCATCAAGGGCCTCCATGATCACATGCACGTTAGCAAACACCAGTGTGCGTGACTGCCGCGTCTTCGCCCACTCCACCGACTTGGCTACCACCTCGGCGTAACTCGTTGGAACAACATTTACGCCGAGAATGCCACTCATCGTTTCTTCACCTGTTGCGAGAGCATCCTGAATATTCTCCACTTCCTGATGAGCACTCAAGACGCAACCACCAGCGACCGCGCCGGCTCCGCGGCACCACGGAAGCACGCAGCCGTACGGGAATACGTCTCCTCCATACCAAACACCTGGCGGGCACGCGCTTGGCCCGCTCGCCCCATCCTGCGCCTTAGTGGATCGTTTTCCAGCAGAGACGCGAGGGCATGTGCAAGCTCCTCCTCATTGCCCGGGTCGAACAGCAAACCCGTCTCGCCGTCAACCACCTGCTCGGCAATACCCCCGCTGCGGCTCCCCACGACCGGTGTCCCGACCGCCATGGACTCCATTACCACCAGGCCAAACGGTTCGGCTTGGATCGATGGCACAACTGTGATATCCAGCGCCTCATAAACATTACGCACGTCGTTCACGTCCCCGGTAAAGAAAAACAGATCTTCCAGGCTATGTGCGCGTATCAGTTCCCTCAGTCGGTCCAGATGGTCTTCGTTCCCGGGAGATGTAGTTCCCACAATCAGGTATCGGACGTTCGGAAAGCGCTCGCGCAAGAGGGCTGCCGCCTTGACCAGGACCTCCTGCCCCTTGCGGACAAATTTTATGCGGCCCACGACCCCAACCAGCTGCTGGGGGCTTCCAACGCTCTTCCGCAGAGCAAGCGCGGCCTCAGGATCGCTCCTTGCGTCGTCCGCTTCGAAACCGTCGTAGACGGTTGTGCACTTGGAGCGCAGGTTGGGCTTGAACTGGCCTTCAACGGCATGTGAAATCGTAATCAGCCGCGACGAAAACAGCCCCATGTAGTGTTGGTAGTAGCGCCACAGCCCGGGAAACTCCGAGAAAAACTCCCGCAAGTGCCATATGCTTCGTCGTCCCGTCAACCTGGCCGCCAAAGGCGCTGTGGGCAATACTGCGGTGTTCGTGTGGACCACACCCACCCTGTAACGCAGAATTAACGCAATGAGAGCTGTCGTGGAGAACACGAATCGAAAAGGAAAGGCAAGCTTGCCGCTCATTGAACCCATCTGGGCCCTGTCAATGATCGCCAGATATGGCTGAACGTGGATCCGTACGCCGCTCTCTTCAAACAACTGCACCAGCGGGCCCCGGCACGGGAGTACAACATGAACCTCGTGACCGTCCTTCACAAACAGCCGCATGTTTCTCAACAAGCAGCGGCTGGCACCGTAAATGTCTGCAGAATTATGGACCGACAGGATAATCATCTTGTCTCCATGCCTTGGTATCGTAGAAACTGCTTGGCCGCGGAAATGGTCGATCTAAACCATTCTAGCCTGTCGTCAGCGCGCATTGCGATCTTTACTTCGTTATCGTCTGCATTGCAGTGTAGTAAGTTTTCACTTTTGCGCAGAGACTAACTTTCCATCGAGTAAACGCATCAAACTTGAGCGCCCGAAAATTTGTGTGACCTCACTCCGCATTACTCTCTAAAGGAGGACGCCGGCAGAATGACCCGTATTCTTGTGACAGGTGGTAGTGGTTTCATCGGCACCAACTTCATCGAAAGCCTGCTGGGGCGCGGCGAAACCAACCTGGTGAGCCTGGATACAGGTGCGCCCAAAATCTCCTCACATACACCTTTTTGGAGAGCGTGCGACCTCACCAACACGGGAGATGTTCTCCAGGCATTTCAGGAGTTCAATCCGGAAGAGGTAGTGCATCTGGGCGGACGCACCGACATGTTCGGCGGCACTCTCGACGACTACGCCGCGAACCATGTAGGTACGGCAAATATAGTGCGCACCATCCAGCAGGTCCCCGGCGTCAAGCGGGTCGTATTCACCTCCAGTCAATTTGTGGTCAGCCCGGGCCCCCTGCCTACGAGCGACCTTGAATTCCGTCCGCATACGATCTACGGCGAGAGCAAAGTCGAGTCAGAGAAGATCGTGCGGGCAGCCGAGCTGTCCTGCGTGTGGACGATCATCCGGCCCACAAACGTCTGGGGCAGTTGGCATCCGCGGTATCCAACTGAATTCTGGCGTGTGCTAAAGCAAGGGCGTTACGTTCATCCCGGCGGCGAGACTGTTCGCCGCTGTTATGGATACGTCGGAACGGTAGTCGAACAGATACAGAAGATCCTTATCAGCGACCCCGCCTTGGTCGATAGGACCGTGTTCTACGTCGGCGATCCTCCCATCGATCTGCTCGATTGGACCAACGCCTTTTCTCTCGAACTGACCGGCCGCCCCGTTCGTGTCGCACCTCGTGCTGCGCTTCGTTCCATCGCCTTGGTGGGCGATGTCGTCAACTCCCTCGGCGGCAAATTCCCCCTCTTCAGCAGCCGATACAGGAGCATGACGGAAAACTATGTTACCCCAATGGAAAAGACGCTCGATCGGCTGGGAATGCCAACTACCTCCCTGCAACAAGGTGTAAAGACCACCGCTGACTGGTTGCGGTTGAACGATTCTTTCTGGCGTTGAGATTGGGTCAGGGTGATGCTGAGGGTACCCGGAAGTCGTGGATCCTGGCAAGGTTCGCAAACGCGTTTCCTACGCGAATCACCATCGGCCGATACCCATACTCTTCAGATTTGAAGGAGTTGGAGTGGGACAAGGGAGGCAAAGACGCTGAAGCAGGAGGAGTGGTGGCAGCAACTAGGTCGCTTCTCAATGAGTGACTAGGCGATTTGTCATCAATTGCATCTGACCAATTCGAGCGTTGCCGGTGCAGGCCAATAAAGTTCCTGCCTGAGGTAATGCTGCTTTCGACCGACATTGTTCCACCCACTTCGAGCTTACCGGGTTACTGTCCATATCGGTAAAGCGTCCGTCTGCTAATGCCGAACTCGCGGTCCAGCGACGTTCGTTTCTCCCCAGAAGTCAGAGAAACCGGAAGTTCAGAACCGCTTTAGGCGTAAGGGCGGACTTGCGCCCTTGTAGACGGCCATCCATTTTTGCAGCGGACCGCCTTTCCCGCGACCAATAAATGCACCTGTGCTTCCGAAGTCATTCCGTCGGCGATGAAATCCTCGGCATTGAGACTAAAGCTTGATCGCGCTCAATCGCGCATGATAATGTCGTTTATATTGTAGTAATTATCTTCTTATGGTCAGGCTCTTCACATTTCTGTGACCAAAAGGTTGAACCTCGCGCATTGGTCGCGCAGGCTACGAGGATTCCAGACCGAGAGCAGCCCGGCTCAGGTAAACTGCAATTGGACGCCTAGGTTCCGTTTAGTTGGTTCCAGGCGCAGTGAGACGACCATGGTTGCCTCTGTTCAGCAGCGTTATCCGATTCGCTACTGGTTGACGCTGTGCTATCTGACCGGCTTGCCCAACTTCGTGCACTTTGACCCTACCGGTCTCACGCACAAGCAGGGACTGTTCAACCCCTCGTCTCTGATCGATATCGGATGGACGTCATTCACAGCGATCACGCTCATCATTCTCACGGTGCTTAGCCGGGAACGGTTCTTTCTCCGCAAGTTCAAGTTTCACGGTGGCGTCTGGATTGCGCTCCTTTTCGGGCTCGTCCTATCGACGCTACTCGAGCCCGACCCGAAGTTCTTCGCCGCTAAAGCGACCGATAGCCTTGTCAGCCTTTACCGGCTTGGCCAATGGGCGCTCTGCTTTCTGCTGATCGTGGGCCTTTATTCGCGCGAAACTGAGGAGCGGGCGCCGGCCATGCTCACGCAATTCATGGTGCGCATGTGTTGGGGGGCGCTGCTCCCCATTTGGATCATGGTTCCTTTGGCGCCTTCGCTTGCGTATGTTTCCGAGGATGGCATCCACGGCAGCATATCAAGGTTGGGTGGTATCGCGCTCCATCCGAGTATGGTCGCCTTGCTGGCCAGCATTATTTTTCTTCACGGCTTCGTTATGTTGCGCGGCACCCGGCGCATCGCAAGCTGCGCGTTCGCCTCCATCAGCTTGGCATTGACTTACACGCGCAGCACGCAGATGGTCTTTCTTGTGGTGTTCTGGGTTTATCTGCTTTTCTTCGCGCGTCGGAGTTCTCTGCGGTGGATCGGCGTCGCCGGGCTCATCCTCGTGCTGGCCGGCGGTGTGGTTTTTCACAGCAACGTGGAAAGCTATCTCTCTCGCGGACAAAAGGAGTCAGACATGAGCTCGGGGAGCGACCGCACGATCATTTGGCAGGTAGGCATGAACGCCTGGGCAGAACGCCCGTTGGTAGGCTACGGCTACATCTCCGGCCCTAAAAATGCCTTGAGGGACAATTGGAAGCTGACCCACTGGCTTCCACCGCACGCGCACAACGAGTTTGTGCAGGCTCTCATGTCGGGTGGCCTGCTCAGTGGCGGCTTGATTGTCTGGTTCTATCTTTACATCACCTGGAAGGGACTACGGCGCGCTCGTTACAATGACACATCGACCTTGTTCTTTCTTTTCTGGTTGGAGTTGCTGCTCATCTCGATCGCGTCTACCAACATCACGACCGGATTCGGCAAGCCGGGTGTCATGTTCATCGGTTGCTTCCTTGTTTTGGTGGTGGAAGGAAGGCAGAAGGCGACGGTAATAGCGTTCTCGCGATCTGTTCCAAGTAGCTTCCTTTCAACGTCCCCTAACCGACAACAGGCAGTATTGCGCTGAGATTAGACCTACTGTCTCATAATAAAGCCGATTCCAAAGGACATCTCCAGAGCTTGTCCGATGGTTAAGAATCAGGGGATGACCTATTGAAAAGTGTACGCGCGCTAAAAAGCCGGATTCAGGCCAGTCCTTATCTAGGCCGCATTCTGCATGGGGGTCTTTCGGCACTGGCAGGCAGAGGCATGGGCCTGCTGGTCAGTTTTTTCACATTGCCGTTGACCGTCAGATATTTAGGCCGTGTCGAGTATGGCGTCTGGATCACGATTAGTTCAACGGTCCTCATGCTATCCGTCCTGGACCTCGGTATCGCCAACACGCTCACTAATTCTATTGCAAAGGCGAGCGCAAAAGACGATCGAGACTTGGCACGGAGGTATTTCGCAACGGCGTTCTTCGCCACAACTGCTGTTGCGGTCCTACTGGCCGGACTCTGGTGCGTACTATGGCCCCTTGTTCACTGGGGTCGTGTGTTCGGCATCCATGACACAACTCTGGAACGGCAGGCGGCACTCTGCGTGTCGATCTCCGTCGGATTTTTCCTTGCTAACCTCCCGCTTAGTCTTGCTAATCGCGTTTTGAGCGGCTATCAGGAGACTCAGTTCGCCAACTACTTCGCCATGATCGGCAGTGTTCTTGGCATGTTTGCCATTCTCGGAGCCATCGCAGCACACCTCACAATTGTCGGATTGATGGTGTGCTTTTGCGGAGCCATGATGGTGAGCAACATCATCCTGAATATCTGGCTTTCGTTTTACAACCGCCCATGGCTGCGACCTTCCCCTTTCATCGTTCAAAGGGCGATGCTGCGAGAGATCTTCGGGGAAGGCCTACGGTTTTTCGTGGTTCAAATCGCTGGCATAATCGTCTTTAATTCCGACAATCTAGTCATCACAAGGTATCTCGGTGCGGGCGAAGTGACACCGTACAGCGTCGCTGCTCGACTGATGGCCTATGCCTCTATGGTTCACGCGTTGCTCATTCCGTCACTGTGGCCGGCGTTTGCGGACGCCTACCATCGTCGCGATCTTGCCTGGCTAAAAAGCAGTTACCGGCGGGTTGCGATCGCCACACTTATCGGTGGAGGCATCGTCTCGGTAATCCTGGCCCTAATTGGCCGATGGCTCATCCACGTTTGGGTAGGGGATGCCGCCGTTCCCTCGACAGGTCTGCTGTGGGCTATGGCGCTCTGGGCCGTTATTCTTTTGGTTTCAACCAATCAAGCCTGTCTGCTTGCCGCAACGCAGCGGATTGGCCTACAGGCTGTGTGCTCTTCTATCTCCGTAGTGGTAAACCTGTCGCTCTCGATCTTTCTTGTGCAACGATTGGGTTCTCTCGGTGTCATCCTGGGCACGATTATTTCTTACCTCTTCGTTATTTTGGTTCCTCAGAACTGGGAGGTGCGAAACATCCTCCGCGGCCGGTATATCGAGGTGAAGCAAAATGCCAACGCTTAAGGCAAAGCTTGCAGAGACATGGTTCTACGCCATGCGCGAGCTTGTGAAGGGGCGCCACTTTCGCAAGTACGCTCCGCAATCCCCGCCCGCAGAGCCAGGATCTGTTCTACGTATCGCTCTTGTCAGCCTAATACCAAGCCTCGGCGACAATGTAATGCTGTATTCACTTCTTGATGCGATCCGGAAAGAGCACCCAAACGCTGAGATATCGGCGTTTAGTGCGGGCGCGGGAGCCATCCTGGCGCTACACTCTGCCGTCGATCACTTTCATCTCGTCCCAATTCGCGCTGGCGGCAAATTTACAGCGGAGGTCGGCTACATCTACGGGCTTTGGACGGAGTGGCGCAAATCCTATCGCCACTTGCGTTTCGACGTATGCTTTGTTCCCCGCGGGGGAGTCGACCCGTTTCACTCTGCGCACATGGCATGGATGTTAGGGGGCCGCATCCGCGCGGGCTACTCGCGTGAGCTCGAACCGGAGCGAAAAGAGTATGACTTGGATGAGGACCAGCTATTTACCGTTCTGGTCAGGAAAGCCGCTGGCATCCATGAGGTAGAGCGTGGCGCTGAGGTTCTGCGAGCTGCCGGCGTTCTCAGCAGAACAATCAACCTTGAAGAGCCGGTCCAAGGTCTTATCCACGTGGGCAACAGCGCGGCTGGACAGGAGTTTCTAAGCCGATGGCATGAACTGTGTGCCCCCTATGCCATTGTCGCGCCTGGGGCCTCGTTCGCAAGGCGCCGGTGGTCTCCAACAGGTTTTGCTGAACTCGCGCAGGCAATGGCAAGCGCCGGAATGATTTCAGTCTTCGTGGGGAGTGCTGCCGAACGCTCCCTCTGTGAACAGATCGTTGCTCAGGTAAACGGGCCAACGGTGATCATCACGTCTCCGACGTTCCCGGAGTTGGCCGCTTTGATGTCCAAAGCGGAGTATTTCGTCGGAAACGACTCCGGCCCAGGGCATGTAGCGGGCGCTCTCGGCGTTCCAACGATCGAAGCAACAGCGTTTGCCGAATCCAGCGACCCGAGACACCATGCGGCACCCGACCGGTCCCATCCCTGTGGGCCGCTTGTGATCGTACTTCAGCCGGCTGTTCAGCTGGCGCCATGTACAACGGAGTGTGTCGCTGAGGTCGAACACTGCATTGCGCAGATTACGCCAGCAGAGATGCAAACGGCCGTCATGGCTTTGCTGCTACAGAGGCGAGAAGCAGCTCACATGTGAAGCTGAGGGTTGTAGCTATGTGCTTAGCTTAAAGCGATCTTGGCGTGCTTGTATGCGGCGCGAAGCTGCCCCCGGATCAGTCTTCCCAAGATGATGCGCACACGCCAGTACATGTGCCAGCGAAATTCGCTCCCACTTGCGTAGCGTTTAAAAAGAGGTGCTCTGCCTGCATGAAGGGCCAGAACCTGCGTTCAAAGCCCGGGGTATCCCAGCCATCGTCTACAGACAACTCATGGGCGAGCATTGAGTGCAATACATACACGCCGTAACCCTTTCGCTGAAGCCGACGAAATGTTGTATGGTCTAGGTAATCGAGAGGAAAATCCTCGTCGAACCCCCCAATGTCGTTGAGAGCTGATAAGCGAAGGACTGCGCCCGAGTTAAAGGCCTGCAGTTCTCCACGAATTTCTCCTGAGAATTCCAGTGGAACGGGTTTTGAGCGGGACGGCTTGCGATGGTTCGGCCATTTGGGCGAAAGGGATTTGCTGCCTTGGGCAAGCTTCGGAACTATTGCCGCGATCGCTGCGTCTCCGGCAACACTCTCCGACGCAGCAAGAACCTCCGCTAGATACTCCTTGGTAATAGCCGTGTCGTGATCGAGCAGCAGCAACCAGCTCGCACCGGCTGCCTCAGCCCGCTGGCGCGCCACGTTGTAGGCACGGGCCAAACCTGGATTGTTGGGGTCGGAGATATACTCGCAGGGAAAGCTGACTGGCTGTACGGCATGTTGCTCTGGGGAGTTATCGTAAAGGAGACAGTCGACCCTTCCACTTGCTTCCGGAAGGCTGCCCATTACCTCGAGCAGCGAGAGAAAAGCCTCACTCTGTTCGGGCGCTCGTTGATACAATACCAGCACAATGAACGGTTTCTGGGGCAGTTCCCCCATCGCCTAACCTCCAGTTGCCGGTTGATCGTCTCGCGAAAATAATGGGTAAACCTAATGGACGTACGTACATTCACGACGGCTTGATTTCCAAAATCGGGTGACAACACGAGTATACGCAGAAATCGCACAGCACGTCCTAATGAGACGTTGCTTGTCAACTACTGGAATCACCATTCACAGCTCTCATCACCACAGAAACCACAATATCCCACGGCCTTAAGGAGATTCATCCTTATTGCCCCCCAATGCTCCAAACCCAAATTCAGACTTGAGCTAAAGTGTTGAAGGAATGGTGCCCCCTAGGTGACGATTTCAGAACCTTGATTTCTTAGAAGCGAGAATGATCCTGGAGTTCGAGAATTGCCAGGTTAGTGTCCTCGATGTGCCGCACAGGATTACCGGTCTTAATCATCTCGACGAGCCAACGGGTAACGTCTGGATGAGTCCGGTTGCAGTCGTGCCAGATCAAAACCTTCGTTGCCGGGGACATCAGGGCCTTTTCAGTATCGTTGCGCACGTAGGCATAGGTATGCGAGCCGTCAATAAAGAATATCTCGGCTGTTGGGAAAACGTATTCCGCTGTATCGCCGAAGTGTTGCCTTACGGATGTGACTGAAGGATCTGCCCGATACTCGGATCCTACGCGCCGCCCCGAAATCAAGTGCCAGTCATCTTTTGGCATTCCCGCACCGGGATCGCTGAAATTCTCCGGCAAATCAATCGTGTGAATTTCGGCGTCTGGTAAATTCAAAGCCATCAAGCGTGTTGTGTACCCGTTGAATGTGCCGATTTCCATAACCGACTGTGGGGAACGATCCACCAGAATGCTCAGCAGTGCCAAAAGATCGCACAAAGGAAGATATCCGTCGACATAAGAGTAGGCCCCGTCGATGCGAACCATTGGCTTACCTACGATCTGAGAGAGAGCAATCTGTGGAATTTGGTCTAACAAATCATCTCCCAGCGGCTTTGAGAGAAGGCCATGGTAGCGAAGCTTACGAACGATCGCAGCGAGGTTGAAATTCATCAAACGTTGCGCGAGTGTCATGGGGGCCATGCCCATCCGATGCAACTGGGGGAGATTGAGTTTTCCCGGATGCGAGAGTTTGTTAGTTGAGGCAAGATGGAAAACAGAGAACGAAAGGCGTCATTGAAGGCTTTGGGCTGATTCCCTCAAGAAGCACTTTGGGGTGGATCCGCTCCTCGATGCCTCCGGCCAACGAATGCGGTGGGTGGGACATCGGCAACCTGTCCCAGTTCCTTGAAGATTAGCGACCAAGACACGAGTTAGAGGGGTTTTTCTGCCTCGGTCATCTCTTGCCGGAAGCCGAGTCAGGACTACTACGATCATGCTTCAACATCTGAGCTTTTGAATTTCCTAGAGATCTAGTTCAGGCGAGGCGGCTGAGGATACGTCTCGCGACCTATTATTCGGGTGAGGGCTACAGCAACGAAACCGCATCTGGAACTCAAAGCAGCGGTTGTTTGGCAGGCTCTGAAAAGCTGGTCGGCGCCGCTTACCAGATCACACCCACGACCATACTGCGGGGAGGGTTTGGCCTCTTCTACGATCTTGGCTATGGGGATAGCGGAGGCGTCTCCGGCGAATTTCCGTACCAAAGGAGCGCGCTCAATTTTGCACCAGCTTCAGGGATACCTTTCGATTTGACCAGCTCATACTTCCAACCGATACCGTTTTCAACTGCAATCACTGCGGATGCGGAGGTATTGGAGGCTGTCCATCCGAACCTGCAGCTTCCGTTAACCATGCAGTGGAATGCAGCCATCGAGCAGCAACTCGGAACGAACCAGAGCTGACGGCAACCTACGTAGGAGCAGACGCCCGGCGGCTGATGCAGGAATACAACATCTATCCTCCCCTGCTGGTGGGATTCGGCAATGGCGGATATGTTCACGCCGTATATAACGCTGGATACTCCCACTACGATGCCTTGCAGGTGCCGTATGTCACACGGCCTGCAGGCGCTGGTCTCCTACAGCCTCGCGAAGTCGAGCGATCAGGGCTCCGCCGATCAAGGCGAGGCCCCCGCGCTCAGCGTGAGCCAGATAGTACTGCCGCCGTTGTCACCCTCCGACTTCCACATACGGAACTCCCTCGCCGGAGCCGTTTCGTATGAGGTGCCCGCTCCTCCCTGGGGCCGCGTAGCAGACGCGATCCTGGGAGGATGGGCCGTCGACGGACTCCTGCGCCTGAGCTCCGGGCCGCCGCTCAATGTAATCGTCCAGGAGTATTCCCTCCCGACTACCAACTATCAAACTACGCCCAATGTCGGTGTTGAACTCCCTCCACGACGATTCATTTTGCTAAAGTTTTGCTAAAGTGAATCGGTTATGTGGGATATTTTGGACTTTTCCGCCATTGTATTTTCTGTAAGTTACTGATTCTATGAAGGCTGTTTGGGTTCGACTCCCGCCGCCTCCACCATTTCTTTTCTGTAAGTTACTGCATTCCGGCGTTTTTATCGTGCGAAATCCTAAGATATCGCCATGGCACTGAACTTCTATCGTCGACAACCGGCGAGAGTGCAAAAGCCGTCATGCTGAGGATTCCCTAGCAAAGGAACAGCACATAGAGTGAGACCACGTCGAAGGATTGATCGCTCAAAACTCCGTGAAAACTCACCTGGTCGCTTTCGTTGTGGGAACTCCGTAGCTTGGAAGCTGTCGCTGCGGCAACAGCAGGATCCACGACTCCAGTGTAGGGACTGTCAAATTGGAGCAAACTCCAGTCGGAATGGTGTGTGTCCTCGAGATAGGCCCATTGTCCACGGAAGTGGATCGTCCCCGTAAATTGGGCCGGGGCTGAATGGGTCCCCCGTACGACGGGATTAAGCATGGCTCAATGACCTCGGGCTGATGTAGAAGATCGACCACGGGTTTGAGTGGTCAGCATTCGGTCGCAGCAAAGAGAGAAGCGCCAGCAGAAACATGACCTCGTCCCCGATAGGCGAAGACTCAATGCAAACATTAGGACAGCAGATCGCGCAAGCGTCAAGAGAATTATGAGGCGGTTCGCCAAAGGGTCTGGTCACCGGACGCGGAGGCCGGTCGCAGCGAAACATCAGGAATTTAGTGATATCCCGCTAAAGGCATTTCGGGTGAGGGAGAATGCCAAATTGTGTTGTGTGTCTTGTTGGCCTTACGCTATTATGCGACGATCGAATAATTTCCCTAAACAACGACGAAAGTGGCTACGGGATCGATTGAGTGCAGGTATTTGCGGGTTGACCAGTTATGATCCATCTCACGGTCGCGTGTGTTTCTCAAGGCGTCCTGGAGGTAAAAAATATGCGTCCCGAACAATGGGAAACATTCAAGCGAGCGGTGCGCCGCGAGAAGATGGACAAGATTCCGATGGCGCTGATCGTCGATAGCCCATGGATTCCCGGCTACCTTGGAATCAAGCACCTGGACTATTTCCTGGATCCGGAACTCTGGTTTCAGTCCAATTTGAAGATCATGCAGGAGTTCCCGGACATCATCTTCATCCCCTCCTGGTGGATGGAGTACGGGATGGCCGCCGAGCCCTCGGTGCTGGGCGCCAAGATAAAGTTCTGGCAGGACAATACGCCCAGCGAATACCAGACCCTGCGCAGGCTGGAGGATATCGACATCTTTCCCGACTACGAGGTGGAGGCCGACGGCTTTGCCGGCCTGACCTTGCACCGCATCGGCATGGCCCGGCAGCGCATCCTGGATGCCGGCTATATCCTTCCCATGGTCACCTCGCGCGGACCGCTCTGCACCGCCGGATTTGTGCGCGGGACCACGGAATTCATGATCGATCTGGTGGAAGATCCCAAGGGCGCGCACAAGCTGATCGACCTGTGCACGCGCGTGATCATCGACTGGCTCAAAGCGCAGCAGAAGGTGATGGGCGACGGAGTCGAGAGCATCTTCATTCTCGATGACATCGTCGGCTTCATCAACGAAGAGCATTACCTGGAGTTTGCGCACCCATATCTGAAGCGGATTTGCGATGCATTTCCGAAGGACTGGGTCAAGCTCTACCACAATGACGCGGAAGTCGACGCCTGCCTCGACCACCTGCCGGACACGGGATTCAATGTGCTCAATTGGGGCAAGCAGAGACACATCACTGAAGTGAAACGACGCGTTGGCGACCGGATGTGCCTGATGGGTAACGTCAATCCGCTGGAGATTGCGGTGCGCGGGACACCGGAGGAGGTAAAGGACGAAACCCTCGAGGTTCTGGAGGGTTCCGGTGGCGAGGGGATCATTCTCTCGGTAGGCGGCGGCACCAGCCCGGGAATGCCGCGCGAAAATATCCTGGCTATGCTTGAGGCCCTGGAAGAATTCAATGCAAAGCGCGCAGCCAGCGCGGTTTCGAGCGCTCGCTAAGGAGAGTCTGGATGCCCGATTATGCCCTGATGAATCAGCTCCTGTACGAGGGAAACGCCGACCGAGGTGGGACGGCTTACCGAGGAAGCTCTGGCCGAGGGGCGCTCCGCGCAGGAAGTGCTGACCGAGGGATTGATCGCGGGCATGAGCGTGGTCGGCGAGGATTTCAAGCACAACGTGCTCTACGTTCCTGAAGTCCTGATCGCGGCGCGGGCCATGAAGGCGGGCATGGCCGTGCTGAAGCCGCTGTTGACCGCGAAGGGCAGCGGCGCCAAACCCAAGGGCGTTCTGCTCATGGGCACGGTGCGCGGCGACCTGCACGATATTGGCAAGAACCTGGTGGGGATGATGGCCGAGGGCGCCGGCTTTGAGCTCCACGATATCGGCGTGGATCAGAGTGTGGACAAATTCATGGCCGCGGCCGAGAAATGCAAGCCAACCATCATCGGCATGAGCGCGCTGTTGACCACCACCATGATGTACATGAAGACCGTAATCGACGGCTTTGATGCGGCCGGCATGAGTCACATCAAAATGGCGATCGGAGGCGCTCCCATCAGCCAGATGTTTGCCGACGAAATCGGCGCCGACGGATACGGCGCGAACGCCTCAGCGGCGGTGGATTTGTTCTTGCGACTTGCGGCACAGGGTAACCCGAAATGACCACGTACAAGATCTTGTATTGGCAGGAAATCCCCACTCAAATCAAGGCCGAGGATGAGTCGGACGACGTCACCGTGATGCTGGACGGGAAGTTCATGGCGCAGGTGGATATTCTCGCCGCCAAACGGGGACTGCAGGCGGCCGACGACTATCTGGCCCAGTGGAAATGGAGCGAGGAAGAAGAGCGCGAGGGTTCTGCGCGCGAAGTGGCGGAAGCCGTGAAAGCCGAACTCGAAGCGAAGGGCTGGTAGGAATTTTCCGCAAATGGCCGTCACCCTCACCATCAACGGACAATCAATCCAGGCGACGGATGGGCGGTCGTTGTTCGATTACGCCGAAGCCCTGGGCATCGACGTGCCCACCTCCTGCCGCAAGCAAGGCAAATGCAAAGAGTGCATGGTCGAAGTGGTCGAAGGGATGAGCGCACTCTCGCCGCTCGCCGAGCCGGAGCGTCATCTCAAGGGAAACTTTCGCCTGTCGTGCCAGACCTACGTAACGGCTGCGGAAGGCCACGTTCGCTGCCACACCATGCGGCGCGGACACATGCGCATCGAGCGGCACGCGTTCGGATTGCCGATCAGCAATCGCGAATTGAAACTTGATCCAGCGGTCACTCGCGATGGGGACCGCATCCTCATCGACGGAGTGGAGGTGGAGCGCTCTACCGGGCCGATTCTCGGCATTGCAATGGACCTTGGGACCACCACGGTTGTCCTGCGCCTCGTCGACCTTGAAACCGGCGAACTGATTGCGGACACCTCGTTCGAGAATCCGCAGCGATTCGGCGGCTCGGAGGTCATGTCCCGCATCGCCTACGATACCGAACATCCCGGAAGACTGCTCATGCGTACGCTGGCCGGATACCTGACCCATGCCATCGAAAAGTTTCCCGTCGATCCCAAGACGATCTACGAGATGGTCGTGGTGGGCAACTCCACTATGCGCGATCTTTTCTTCCGGCAGAGCGTGTATTCGATCGGGCAGACCCCTTACCAGTCGATCACGGAGATCGAAATGGCCGAGGGCAAGCGCAGCACAACCAGCCTGATCCAGACGGGGCTGCGCAGCCTTTTGCCGATTCATCCCAAAGCTCGCGTGTACGGCGCTCCCATCATCAGCGGCCACGTGGGAGCGGACGCCGCCGCATGCATGTTGGCGGTGGATCTCGCGCATGAAGAGCGCCTGGTCGCGGTCATGGATATCGGGACGAACACCGAGTTGATTGTGGGCAACAAGCATCGCATTCTGGCGGCATCGTGTCCCGGCTGGCCCCGCTTTCGAAGGCGGAGCCATCGCCTGCGGCATGCCTGCGTTGGATGGAGCGATCGAAACGGTGGCGATTGCCGATGACGGGACCTTTCGCCTTGGCGTCATCGGCGATGTTCCGCCCGAGGGCATCTGCGGTTCTGGCCTGGTCGATCTGCTGAGCGAGTTGCTTCGCACCGGCCGCATGAATGATATGGGCCGCTTTGAGGATGACATTCAGCGCATCACGCTTCACCGCGGCGAAGCACCCGAAGAGGACATTTTTCTGCTGGAGAGCGACGTCAACGAGTTGGCTCAGGCCAAGGGCGCGAACGTCGCGGGCCTGCATACTGTCTTCTCGAGCTATGGCATCGACTTCGACGAGATCGAGGTTTTTTATCTTGCAGGAGGGTTCGGACGCCATCTCAACGTCGAAGCTTCGAAGCGCATCGGGCTTGTGCCCAGCCTCGCCTCCTCGAAGATTGTCCAGGCCGGCAATACTGCGATTGAAGGCGCGACCATCGCTCTGCTCTCGAAGTCGAAGCGCCAGGAATTGGAAGACCTGGTAAAGAAGGTGGAGCACTGCCGTCTTGAAACTCACCCCGACTTCTTCGATTTCTTCGTGGAGGGCTGCCAGTTCAAGCCCGTGGAGCCGATTCCATGCGCGAGTTAGCCGAATCCATCGAACTGGCCGGCACGCTTCCCGATGTGAATGTGTCGCCGGAGGAGTATGTGCGCCTGCTCGGTTATCCGCGCGGCTGGGTGCTGGAAGGCCGGGCCCTGGAATTGGCGGACTGGGCGCGGGACTGGTACGCAGAGAATGGCCGGCCGTGGTTCTATGCGCGGCAAGCGGAGAGCTTCGAAATCAACGGCGATTCCATTCGCATCGACGGAGTGCGTTCACCAGCAAGCGACTGCGGAGCACGCTCCAGCAAGCTGAAGCCCACAGCGTGATTCTGGTCGCCGTTGGCGCGGGTCCCGAAGCTGAGGAGGAAGCCCGCCGGCGCTGGCAGGACGAGAAACCCGACGAGTATTTCTTCCTTGAGATCTTCGGCTCCGCGGTCGTTGAGCATCTGGCCACTGCAACCGGAGCTCGTCTGTGCGATTGGGCCGAACAGCATGACATGGCCGTGTTGCCCCACTCCAGCCCCGGTTATTCAGAATGGGATGTCGCGGAGCAACCGCGGTTGCTCGAGTTGATGAAGCGAACGCGCAGAGAGCCATTCCCTTCCCCCGTGGAAGTGCTTCGACTCTGGCATGTTGCGTCCCAAGAAAACGCTGCTGGCAGTATTCGGATTGACGCGTCACACCGAGCGATTGCGCAGGCTCACCGACCTTGTTCCCTGCGAAAGCTGTTCCTTTGGCCCATGCCAATACAGGCGCGCGCCGTACCGGCGTGCTCCGCGAACATGCGGGCGAGCAACTCCCGGTTCGCATTGCCGTGCTGGACCAGGACGCCGAGTACAGCGTAAATCGAAGAGCTTTGAAGCGTTGGGCCGAGGAGCGCCTTTCAATGCACCCGAACCAGGATGGCTCGCTCGACGCTCTGTTCCGCTATGACGGAACCACTTGCACCAACATGGGCCGGCCGCTGACGTTTCACTACAACGTAAAGCTGGGCCCGCGCGTCGAAGGGTATCCCATCCTGGAGCAGCGCTGCGTGCCGGCCCCTGGCGACACGGGCCACACCGCCATGTGCCAGTATGTTGAAAATCCCGAGCGCCTGATGGCCGCCATCGACAGCGAGAAACCGCTGAGCGGCGAACGATTGAATGCTGTCTTATCGTGGCGGCGCGAAGCCAGCGCTGCAGGTTGCTATTGTGAGTCGTCCAGCCGCGATCACAAGTGGGGACTGGTTCTCGAAACAATTCACTATGCACTGGTTCAAAAGGAATGGCATGCAGGAGACGGAGAATTCATGAAGAAGCTTTTGCAGGACGCAATCCGCAGAGCGGCCGTTGCTCGGCGACGGCGCCATGGGCACGCAATTGATGATCGCCGGATTGGAACAGGGCAATTGCGGCGAGGCATGGAATCTCACACATCCGGAGCGAGTGCTCGCCATTCAGCGCCGTTACGTTGAGGCCGGCTCGGACTGCCTCATCACCAATACTTTTGGCGGATCGCGCATCATGCTCACTCGCCATTCTGAGGCGAACCATGTGGTTGAAGTCAACAAGGCCGGCGTGGAGATCGCCCGTCAGGCCTTCGGCGGCAAAGATGGCTACGTGCTCGGAGACATCGGTCCGTTCGGCGGCTTGCTTGAACCGTTCGGCGAATTTACTGAAGCTCAGGTTCGCAGCGCCTTCGAGGAACAGGCCGCGGCTCTGGTCGATGCCGGTGCGGACGCCATCATCATCGAGACGCAAACTTCGCTTGAAGAACTTTTGATCGGCATTGAAGCAGCCCAGGCGGCAGGCTCGAAATGCATCATCGGGTCGATGGCCTACGACGTCACTCTCGACGGTTCCACCTTCCGCACCATGATGGGCATTGAGCCCGAGCGTGCTGCCGAATTCATGGAGGAGCACGGCGCCCACATCGTCGCCCTGAATTGCGGCACCGGCATGGAGATGGAGCGCGCGCGCGACGCGGTGGAGCGTTACAAGCGCGCGACCAGCCTGCCGGTGATGGTTCAGCCGAATGCGGGAAAGCCGCAGTTGATCAACATGAAAGTCGTTTACGACGAGACGCCGGAGCAGATGGTAAAAGGCCTTCTTCCGCTTCTGAAGACGGGTGCAAATATCGTCGGCTCCTGCTGCGGCAGCACGCCGGATCACATCCGCGCGTTCAGAAAAGTGATGGACGAATTCCTCGCATCAGAAGGAATTGAAGTCAATGGAGGCTAACGTGAAAGTCAAACTTTGTGATGTGAACCCGGCTGCCGAGGAAAAACTTCCGCAGCACACCGGCGATAAATCCGGCATCGGCGTTCACTACGTCGACGCCTACATCAAGCCGATGAACGTGAAGCTCGAAGATGGCACACCGGTGAAATGCAAGCGCCGCGGATTGAAAATCGTCCTCTCCGCAGGCGCTAAAAAAGGAGAGGGCCTGATGCGCCGGCTTGATGTGAGCCCTGATCCGGTTATCATGCTGAAGGCGGCCCTGCAGGAAGCCGCCAAGGCCGCCGGCATCGAACTCATGGTGGAAGACGGAGCGATCTTTTGCGCGCTTTGATTCGCGTTTCGATGAGATCAATCAGACTGGTCGGTTTCGTGCCTTCGCCCGTTTCCACCATTTCTTTCTGACTGATTCTTTCTACTGCGAGAACACCGCCCACAACTCATAGAGCATCAGAAGCGCAAGTAGAAATGCGACAGTAATACTCAAAGGCCATGCCGAGGTTGTGGGAAGTTCGCCGGCTCTGAGCCTCCGGACGGCTAAGAGATGCGAGACCGCGGCAGCGATCGTCGCAACTAGTCCCAACACCACCAGCGCCACGCCAAAGTGAATCGCACCTTCATGCAAACGAATCGTTCTCGGATTCTCGGAACTCATGCGCAAGGATCTGAAAAAACCCACCGTTCCCGTTCCAAACGTCGTCAGCGTGATCGTCGTTCGGATCCATGCCAGCGTGGTCCGTTCGAGCGCCAGGGCCGTTCTATATTGAGCCATCGAAGTTCGATCTTCTGCGAGCCCCGCCCGTGGATCCATCTTTACATCGTCGCTCATCGTCTTGATTAGTCCTCCAATCGGGGCGAAATCTTATCTACGACTCCCACGGATAAATCTTCTTCCAGTCGTTCTTCATACTGATTACGACCCACGCATTCTTCGTCGCCTTCAGCAGAAGCGCCTCAGAAAACGTCCCGACAGAGGTGTCCGGAAGCCCCGCAGCTGGGCCATAGGCGTATTCGCGTTTCGCGTCGTCGTGCAGGACGAGCATCATCAACCGCGCGCCGTCACCCGCCTGCGCCCACTCCAGCATCTGGGCATCGCCCGCCTTGAAATCGGTACTTCCGGAGTTGCCGAAGGCAGCCTGGGGCCGCTTGCCGATAAACATATTGATCCCGATAGCCTTGCCAGGACCATCGTCGATAAAAAATACCTTTGGCTCACGCATCAGCACCGGCTTGCCGCTAGTATCGACGTAATTCGTCACAATGCTCGATCCCACAACCTGCTCCGGCGGAACACCATACACCCGGTCACTGTAGGCCCGCACAAACTCCTGGCCGCCGCCCGTAACGATATACGTCCTGAAGCCGTTGGCGCGTAGATACTGCA
Organism: uncultured Acidobacteriaceae bacterium; assembly: GCA_963744125.1. Classification (GTDB taxonomy): domain Bacteria; phylum Acidobacteriota; class Terriglobia; order Terriglobales; family Acidobacteriaceae; genus Edaphobacter. Next base: position 142,144 of record CAVUSG010000005.1, read on the forward strand.
TCACCTCCAACATTGGCTGAAAGATCAGATCGGTATAGAGCCGGTCGAAGCGCGGCGCCTTGGCCGTAGTGATCCATTCGTTCACCAGACCCGCAAATGCTTCGTTGCTCATACCCGTATGGGTCACTGCGACGATCTGCAACCAGTCCGCCTCACTAAACTTTCCCATCGCCGCAAAATCATGTGCAAGCACCGACTTGAACGGCTCCTTCGTCTTCCACTCCGGATGCTTCGGCGCCATCTCGGCCAGACGGGCAAGCGCAAACTGAGCTTGCCCATACAAAGGATGCTCCGTCCAAAGTGTACCGTCCTGGTCAAACGTGGCGATGCGGTCTGCTGGTTGAACATATTTGGAGCTGGACTTGTCGGTCGCGTCTCTTACAAAGTCGAGAATCATCTGTTTCGAAGGCGTGTTATTCCAGGATGGCAGCGGATCGCTTTGAGTTTCGCCGCGCGCCATTGCAAGACCGTCACGGAGAAAAATAGCGGCTGCACCCGCCGACACAAACGCGCGGCGACTCACCTTCCCAACTGCATTTCTCAATGAATCTGCTTTCATCGGATCTCCCATCTACCAATATCAATGGGCCTTTGAGCCAGCGACCCAAAGAACGAAATCTTCGACACTAGCCGTGAGCCTAAGCTGCATTTAGTCCCATAGCCACTGTTAGAACCTGTAGTCAGAAGCCAACATATTTACCAGCGCTCATTGGACGAACCGATAACATTTGCCGGCGGCGTCCTCTACAACGTCCTGCCGACGGACAAAAAAAGATTGCGTTGGCGAATAGATTTCGCCAACGCAATCTTCAACTTAGTTTCGTTTCGATCAGCGTACCTGCGGAAATCCCAGGTCGACCTTGCTAGTCCCCGGATCGGGCCAGCGGCTCGTAACCACCTTGGCGTGCGTGTAGAACTGCACACCCTCAGGCCCATACATGTGCAGGTCACCGAACAGCGAACCCTTCCAGCCGCCGAAGCTGTAGTACGAGACCGGAACCGGAATCGGCACGTTGATCCCCACCATCCCCACCTCCACATCGAACTGGAACTGTCGCGCCGCGCCGCCGTTCTGCGTGAAGATCGCCGTCCCATTGCCGTAGGGATTGTCATTGATCAGCTTCAGCGCCTCGGCATAGGTCTCCGTTCTAACGACACTCAACACGGGCCCGAAGATCTCGTGCTCGTAGCAGCGCGTTCCCGGAGCAACGTGATCGATCAGCGAAGCGCCCAGGAAGAATCCATCGCGCTTCGCAGCCGCATCGTTGCGTCCATCCACCGCGACGGTTGCGCCATCGGCGATGGCAGCATCGAGATACGTGGCCACTTTGTCGCGCTGCTCACGCGTCACCAGTGGCCCCATCTCGCTGCCGGCCTCGAGCCCCGGACCAACCTTGATCTTCGGAATGCGCTTGCTGATCGCATCGACCAGCGGGTCCGCGATATCGCCCACCGCAACCACCACCGAGATCGCCATGCACCGCTGACCGGCAGCACCATACGCCGCCGAGATCGCCGCGTCCGCCGCCGCGTCCAGGTCGGCATCCGGCAGCACCATCATGTGGTTCTTCGCGCCGCCGAGCGCCTGCACACGCTTGCCGTTGCGCGTTCCCGCCTCGTAGATCGCCTTCGCCACCGGCGTCGATCCAACGAAGCTCACCGCCTTGATATCAGGATGCTCCAGCAGCCGGTCGACGGCAACTTTATCTCCCTGCACCACGTTGAAGACGCCGTCCGGCAGCCCTGCTTCACGCGCAAGTTCCGCCAGCAGCAGGCTCGCCGAAGGAACCTTCTCCGACGGCTTCAGGATGAAAGTGTTGCCGCACGCAATCGCATTCGCAAACATCCACATCGGAACCATCGCAGGAAAATTAAACGGCGTAATCCCCACCACCACACCCAGGGGCTGACGAATCTGATACACATCCACGCCGCTGCTCACCTGCTCCGAGTAGCCGCCCTTCAGCAACGAAGGCACACCGCATGCAAACTCAACATTCTCAAGCCCACGCGCCACTTCGCCGCGCGCATCGGCCAACGTCTTGCCGTTCTCGGTAGAAATAACCGTTGCCAGCCGCTCGCGATTCGCATCGATCAGGTTGCGCAACTTGAACAGAATCTCCGTGCGCCGCGAGAGAGGAGACTTGCGCCACTCCGCGAACGCCTCCTTCGCCACCGCCACCGCGTGGTCCACCTCCGCAACACTCGCCAGGTTGACCGCGCCAATCTGCCGGCCCGTTCCAGGGTTCCAAACCTTGCTCGTCCGTTCCGACCCAGCACCCCGCGAAGCTCCGCCGACCCAATGATTAATCGCTACAACCTCTTCCAATAACTCCGGCATGGTTCTCTCCTCTAAGAAACAGTGTAGGCCTTACACCGCAAAGTCCGCTATCGCCCTTCAATCCAACGAATAGTCTTGCCAGCCAGCCGGCTAAAGGCCTCAACAGCCATTTCAAGATGAGGCACCGCAGTGTCCTCAATCTTATTATGACTAATACCCTTTAGCGACTGCACAAACATCATCACCGTAGGAATCCCCGCGCGCGACACCTCCGCCGCGTCATGCAGCGGCCCCGACGGCATCCGATGCGAAACGCCCCGCCGTCTCCATAATCGCCGCATCACAAAGCTCAATCAACGCCGGATGAAACGGAACCGGCTCGATATTCCAAATCCGCGACCACTCCACCGTACACCGCTCTTCCTCCGCAAAACGACGACTAGCCTCGCCAGCCTCGCGATACATCTGCGCCAGCACCCCCGCATCCAGATCGCGCTGATCCAGCGTAGTCTCGCACCGCCCCACCACCGCCGTCACAATCCCCGGAAAAGTCTTCACCGACCCAATCGTGCACACCGCATCCGTATGCTTCTTCGCAATCTCGCGTATCTCCAGCGCCAGCTTCGCCGCAGCTCCCAGCGCATCGCGCCTATCCGCCATCGGCGTCGACCCCGAGTGCGCCTCCTGCCCATAAAACGTAATCGCATGCCGCTCGACGCCCTTCGTCCCCATCACCACCGCCAGCGGCAGCCCCATCCGCTCCAGCACCGGTCCCTGCTCAATATGCAACTCGATATAAGCCGCAGCGTTCTCACGTTCCTTACCTGCATCGCCGATTCTTTCGATATCAAATCCACACTGCGTCAACGCAGCCTCCAGCGTCACGCCATCGCGATCCGTCCGCACGCGATCCGCCGCAATCGAGTGCGTCCCCGCAAACGCCGACGACCCAAACAGACTCCGCCCAAATCGCGCACCCTCCTCATCCGCCCAATCCACCAACCGCACCGTCACCGGAGGCCGTCCTTTGTACTCAGCCGAAATCGCCCGCAACACACCAAGCCCGGCAAGCACGCCCAACGCACCATCCAGCCACCCCCATTCGGCACCGAATCCAGATGCCCGCCAATAATCAGCGCCTTCTCCGACTCGCCCTTCAGCGTCACCCACCGATTCCCTGCCGCATCCAGATGATGCTCCACCGGCAGCTCCGCAAACTGCGCCACAAACCACTCCCGAGCCTTCAGCCACATCGGAGTCCACGCCACCCGCTGCGCGCCATCCGCATCTCCTGTCAGCTCACGCAGCGCCCGCAAATCCGCAATCACTCTACCCGCATCAGCAATCACGCACGCACCTCGCTCGCTTTCGAAACCTCGCGCCGCAGCATCTTCCCAATCCCACGCCGACCCACAAACTCCCCATCCCGCACCTGCACCACACCGCGCACCATCACCACCGCAGGCCGCCCTTCAATCTCCATCCCTTCAAATCCGCTGTAGTCGCAGTTCACCTTATGCGTCTTCGCCGAGATCGTTCCCCTGTACTCCGGATCGTAGATCACCAGGTCAGCATCGCTCCCCACCGCAATCGTTCCCTTGCGCGGATACAGCCCAAACAGCTTCGCCGCCCGCGTACTCAGCGCATCCACAAACCGTTCCAGGCTAAGCCCACCGCGCTTCACGCCATACGTATACATCAAATTCACGCGATCCTCCAGCCCCGGAATCCCATTCGGGATCAGCGTAAACGCATCCTTCCCCATCAACTTCTGCGAGACATCGAACGGACAATGATCAGTCCCCACCGTATCAATCGCGCCCTCCGCAAGCCCCTTCCACAACACCGCCTGATTTCTCTTCTCACGCAGCGGAGGAGACATCACATACTTCAACCCCTCCACTCCCTTACGCTCTGCATCCGTCTTATCCAGCAGAAAATGTGGCAGCACCGACTCCACAAAAATCTTCACTCCACGCGCCTTCGCATCAGTAGCTACCTTCAACGCAGGCGCACAAGAAAGATGCACCACATATCCCGTAGCCCCCGTAGTCTCCAGAAAAGTCGCGAACCGCGTCGTCCCCTCCATCTCCACCGTCTCCGGACGACTCGTCTCATGCCACTCCGCCCCCGTCTTCCCCGCTGCAATCAACTCCTGCTGCAGCCGACTCACCAGCTCTGCATTCTCACAATGCGCCGTCACGATCACACCCAACTCTTTCGCCAGCTTCATCACCTGGTACATCTCGCCGTCATCCACGCCGAAGAAGCCCTTATACGAAAGAAATATCTTGAACGAAGTAGTCCCATCCGCAACCACCTCGCGCAACTGCCGCTCCGTCGTCTCATCGAACCGCGTCACTCCCATGTGAAACGCGTAGTCGCACGCGCTGTTCCCCTCCGCCTTCGACTTCCAAAGCTTGTACCCCTCCAGCGCATCGTCCTGTCGCGACGGACAAACCATCTCCACAAAACAAGTCGTCCCACCCGTCAGCGCCGCAACGCTCGCCGTCTCATGCGTATCCTTCGCAAACGTCCCCATGAATGGCAGATAGATGTGCACATGCGGATCGATAAACCCCGGAAACACCAGCTTCCCCGTCGCATCGATCACCTCGGTCCCCTCCGGAGCAACAATCCCCGGAGCCACCTGCGCAATCGTCTCGCCTTCCACCAGAACGTCCGCGCGAAAGCGCTTCCCGTCCGTCACAACCTCGCCATTACGTATTAACAGACTCATCAAATCTCCCAGGTTCAGCGTCTTCTGGCTGCAACTCCGTACCGTCGTAACCTAAACCATTTCACGGCAATCGTCCATCCGCCCTCAACAGAGTACGATCTCAACCATGATGAACCATCGCCTCCGATATCTTTCTCTCCTGGCGACCGTCTCGATCGCCTCAGCCCTGCACGCACAGCAACCCTGCAGCGAAGAGGTAAAGCTACTACTCACCCCCGCGCAGTTACAGACCGTGATACCGGCTCTACAGGCCACCGGCAAGACTCAGGGTCATATCTATTTCTATGACACCCCCACTCTCGATCTGCTCTCCAAGGGTGTAATCCTCCGCCTGCGAGTCCGCGCAGAGATCGATCTCACCGCAAAGTTACGCCCACCCCCAGGCGAGAAGTTCACCGATCCATCCAACGGACGCTACCAGTGTGAAGTCGATTTGAACGACGGAATCGAAAATCAATCGTTCACCGTGCAGAACAAATACCTCTCCACAAAAGCCCCCCCGACTGGAGAAGAACTCTTCCATCTGCTCAGCGACGGACAGAAACAACTACTCGCAGACTCGGGAGTCCAGATCGACTGGAAGCAAGTCAAACGCATCGCCGACATCCAATCCACAAGCTGGACAGCGCGCGCAAACCAACCACTAGGCAAGTTGAGCCTCGAACTGTGGGAGTGGCCCGGAGGAAAAATTCTTGAACTATCCACCAGGACGACGACAGACTCCGGGAAGGCCACCTATGCCGCTCTACAGAGTCTCGCGCAGAAAAACAACCTGGCATTAAGCCCGGTTCAGCGCGCTAAAACTTCGATCGCACTCGAGGCCATCGCCGCTCCGCATCGACAGTAGCGCCCTTTGGCCTTACCTCAAAAACGGTTTCTTCAATTCGGGAACGGTTTCAAAGCATCTATTGGAATTTCGATAGCTCCGATATGGTCCGATCCAAATTCGTGTACACCCAATCTCAAGTAGAAGAAGCCTTCGGTGGGTACCGCAATCGTTTGGTCGAAGCTGAAAGGAGCTTTCATCATGCGCTCATATTCCTGGGCGTCGCAGGCGGTGCGGCCGGGGGTGGCAATCGAGTTGACCTCAAAACCATCATCGGTATAGAGCACGGCGACGAACCGCAGTCCATCTGAGAACGAACCATCAGGGTTCTTCACGAACTTCAAACTTTCGGGATCAATCGAATAGTGAATCTGGTAATTGCGGTATAGTTTTCCCTGAAAGTGGGGGGCAAGAAAGCTGTCAGGAGGAGCAGTGCCTGGCTTGCCCTCCACAACTTCAGGAGAAGGGGTAACCGTTACGGTGAAAGGAAGCTGTACCGGCGTCGGACTGCCGAACTGCATTGCGGCCCTCATCATTGGTGAGCTGAGATTTTGAGGCTTCCCGCGTCGGCGTGGGTCAGTAAGAAGACGGTGTTGTTTGGGCTGCGCTGGCTCGGTGTCGACGTCTGCGGAATCCCAACCAGGGATATTAGGCTGGCGGGGGGGAGCATCAAGCGCATTATAACGCCGACGATACTCTACTTTGGTATCGTCTGGATCAGTGAAAACTTTAGCCAATGACCACCCTGCTGATGGGGTATACCCGGGCACGTCAAGGTGAATTTGGCGATGGGTTCCGTTCCAATTCTGATTTATGGGACTGTAAGACAGGGTGTAGTAGTGTGTGCCCGTATTCATCACCTCAGCTATATGTTCTTTATAGTTGTCGTTGCCAACAAAGGTCTTGCCACCCATCATGGTGCCCGATCCTGCAGCTGCGACGTTCCCACGGACCGGCGCCGGATGGGGTGCCCGTCTACTACTGGAAGATCTGACATTCTCTGCGTCCAAATCGGTGGAGGTCATCGTGTAAAGAGCTATACGGCTGATCTGTAAAGCGGCTACTGAACTTTTCGTATCACGGAGGAAAGTACTGGTGCCAAGCGAGAGACTTCCTTCACCTCCTGAGGTGAACAGGATAAGATTGACCCGACCTGGGATCGCCGCCAGATAATTCGTTAATTGAAGTCGACCGTGAATAGCTTCGCGACTCTCAGACCGAGTCTCAGACATAGCCGACAAAAGTTGCTTGCTTGATGCAGCTTCTATTAGAAGCTGTCTGTCGGTTGTGAGTGGTTGAATCAGATGAAGGCCCTTCGGGGTCGAGTTGAGGATTGCCATCGGCATGTTCGGCTCAGCAGAGTTCAAATAGTCAATCAACTGCTCGCGGACATAGCGGCTATCTCTTGGGCTGAGATAACTCAATAAAATAACAGTCACGGCACCATTTCCAATAACTGGCGAGTGCACTCGAAATGTGTTTTGAGGTAAAGCAGACGTCTGACGCAGATCGGAAAGAGGAATCGTTGCATCATGCTCCACGAAGCCGATCAGCACCTGAGGTACACCATCCTCGGATAGCGTAAAGTCGGACTCCTTTAGCCCGACGACCGGGTGACCCCGACCATCGGTCACGACTACATCCAACACAACCTGACGGGAAGGGGATTGGTTGGAAGTGGAGGTTTTGCCTGAACTAGGGGGGACGTCGAGGACCTCGCGGTGTTCGGCCGATGCGCCAAACCTGAAGAATCTTGAGCTATAAGTGTAACCACCGGGGAAACTAACCCGTAAAGCAAAAAAGCCATCCGCAGAACACGCATGCAGCATCTCCTCGTGGGAGTCTTCGGTCGCCCTAGTGTATCTTCCTATCAATGTTGGGGCTGGAAAACCGTTATTTCGAATGGGAAGACTTTGCCGCAGGCGTGTAAGGACGTCGGGATCGTGGAGCAGACGTACTATCGTCGGCGCAAGGAGTTTGGCGGAGTGAAGGTAGATCAGGCTCGACGTCTAAAGGAACTGAGCAGGAGACCCGAAGCCGCCCCTTGACACCCGCTATATAATTAAGACACAGGAAAATTCAACCTCAGCCCCACCATCGGGGCCCCGGCAAAGGATTTGCACCCCCTCCCGCGCCGCGGCAGTTCTTTCTCAATTTAAGCTCGACACGGAACTGGTAAACCACCCGCAATGAATACTTTGCGGCCAAATACCCACGAATATCAGGACTTTAGCCCCATACCGCAAACCGAGGTCCGGACTTATCTCCATATGTTTTGAATACTTTGCGCAAAAGTACGGGGGAGGGGGAGTACCCGGCTAGAGCGCGCCCGCCAACCGTATAGATGCAGTCCTGCATGTCCTCCGCACTGTGCGGCAGATTCCCCGCCGCGCCCCTGGTTCCGCTCTCCAGCCACAGCCGCAGCCAGTAGTACTGATGCAGCCGAACCAGCCGCGCCGCAACCGGCTGCTTCTGCTCCAGCACGCCGGTGATCTTCGCCGCCAGAGCATCCTCGTCCTCCGCCGCCTGCACCACCGTGGCAATACCCTCGGCCTCCAGCAGTCTCGCCCGAGCAGCCCGCAGATCAGGTCCATTCACCAGCCCGCTCTCAACTTTTACGCCGGACATCTGCTCCACCGCGTAGGCCACCGAAGCATTCAGCCGGTCCTCCCAGCCCAGGTACAGCAGCCGCGATCCGGCCATCCGCAGCGGAACCACGCCAAACTCCTGCACAAACTGCCGCGGCATCACCAGCGCCATCTCGCCCGGCAGAAACCCATGCACCGTCAGCACCGGACAGCTCCACTGCACGCTCAACCCGCGCGTCACCTGCTCCGACTCCAGCCCGCACTCTGAAACCAGCCAGTCGCCAATCCGTCCGCTGCCGTTCGTCTTCTGCGCGTGCAACGCCGCCTGCAACTGCGGATGCGTAATCCATCCCTGCGCCAGCATCACCAGCCCCAGCGGAACCCGGTGCCGATGCACCCCGCCACTCTGAGCCACACCACGCGCAGCAATCTCACGCTTCAACCCAGCCCTGACCAAAGACAGCACACACCGGCCGCTGCACCCCCACTGGCCCTCAAAAATTGGCCGCCTCCGGCTCCGCCAGGGCATCGTCCATCCGCTCGTGCACTCTGGATTGCTGCACGACCGCCGCGGCGCCTCACTGAACAACGCCCCCGCAACAGCGTCGCCCGAAGGACGGTACTCATCCTGCGCCAGCAACGCACCGCCCAGCCCCAACCCCAGATCACCGGCCCGTCCACCACTCTTCCCTAAAAAAGGCATCGAATACTCTCCAGCCGCATCTGCGGCGTTGCCACCTCGGTCACTCGTAAAGCAAAGTTGCCACTCACCACAACCACCTCGCCTCGCGCGATGATGCGGTCCCCAACCACCAGGTCCACAGGCTCAGACACATGACGATTCAACTCGACAACATCGCCCGGACCAAGCTCCAGCACCTCGCGCAGCGGAACCTCGCGCGAACCGAACTGCAGCGTAGCATCCAGCTCCAGGTCATACAGCAGGTTCACAGCGTGTTCCGCGAGTCTGCGACTCATCAGCATGAATCGCGTCCGCCTGCATTCCCATTCACGTCGTCCAACAAACCGTCACTCAATTCAGCCTCCATCAATTCACACTCGCAGCAGCAGCCATTGCATATCCGCCGCTGTTCAATGACTCCAACTGTGCCCCGCGGTGCTCACCCATCCTCACCGGATGCGCACGTCCCAGCGCCAGCCCTCCAACCCGCAGCTCAGCCTCCGCATGCCTCGGCAGCGGCAACCGCAACACCGACCCCGGAGCCAGCGCCGCCAGCTCCTGCGCCCGCAACCGCATCGTAGGAAACTGCAGCGCAGCCCCCACCGTCACGTCGGCCATCAACTCCCGCATCCTCGTCCGCGCCTCGCTTGAGCGCCTCCGCGGCCTGCCACCCTCCGCCACCATCCGCCGCAGAATCGCATTCAGCACCGAAGCAGGAAAGCACAGGTTCAGATACTCCCTGCGCCTCCGGCACCCGCACCTCGAAGCTCACACACAATGTCTTCTCCGTCGCAGTCATCATCCGCTCCGCATGGTCCTCCGTCTCGCGCCGCTCGAACGCCATCTGCAAGCCCACCGGCTTCCACGCGACGTTCAACTCATGCACAATCCGCCGCACCACCGAGACCAGCACAGCCTCCTCAATGTCGGTCAGCTCCCGCGCCTCCGCTGCCTGCCCCACGCCGCCCAGCAGAACGTCAACGATCGGCCAAGCCAGCGTCAGGTCAACCTCCATCAGCCCAATCGCATCGAACGGCTCCAGCCGCATCGAGCAAACATACGTCGGTCTAGCCAGCCGCTCCACGAACTCGCCATACGGCAACTGCTCGCCCGCAACCAGCTTCACCTCAAACGCCGTCCTCAGCCACACCCCCAGCGAATGCATCAGGTTTCTGGCGAACAGATCGTTCACCGTACTGATCGCGCGCATCTGCTCATTGCTGATCTGTCCCGCACGGCTGAAGTTATACAGCTCCGGCCCAGCCTCCGCACCCGGTCGCCACACCGTCTCGCCCAGCGCAGCCTGTGCCGCGGCAAACAATTCATCGATACTCTCCTGCCCAAGTTGCTTCGCCATCTCTCTCCTTCAACTATCTGCGGTAAGTCCGCTGTTTATCGTCTCGTCGCAATCACATCGCGTTCTGGATTCTTTGCCGTTTCTAATCCCCGGCTTCGCAGACCGATCGCACCAGGCTTCAGCGCCGCCAGCGCAACTCGCAGCCGCAGCACCGCCGACGAATGGATCTGCGACACTCGCGACTCCACCACGCCCAGCGTCTGTCCGATCTCCTTCATCGTCAGCTCCTCGTAGTAGTAAAGCGTCAGCACCATGCGCTCCTTCTCGGGCAGTTCTTCAATGGCATCGATCAGCCGCTGCTTCATCTCGCCCTTCAGACAGCGGAACAGCGGATCCTCCTCCGGCGATCCCGGAATGTACGACAGCTCCTCATCGCCCGAGTCCTCCGAGCGCTCCATGTGCAGGCTGCCGATCTCCAGCCCTTTGAGATCGCCAAGCAACTGCTGATACTCCTCCAGGCTCAACTCCATCTCGCCGGCGATCTCCTGCTCCACCGGCGCCCGTCCCAGCCGCTGCGTCACCGCGCGGATCGCCTCCTCCACCGCGCGTCCCTTGCGCCGCAGCTCCCGCGGACTCCAGTCCAGCGTGCGCAACGAGTCGAGGATCGCCCCGCGAATCCGGAACTGCGCATAGCTCTTGAACTGCACCTTCTTCCCGTGATCGAACTTCGAAAATGCATCGATCAACCCCACGACTCCAGCCGAGATCAGGTCATCCAGCTCAACATGTTGCGGCAATCGCTCATGAATGCGCCGCGCAATATAACGCACTGTCGGCAGATGCTCCAGCAACATCCGGTCGCGATCATCCGCCACACCGCTCTCAAGCGCAGTCTCTCCGCCGGCTGTGTCTCCAGTAAACGGCTTGAACAGCGGCCCAACCGGCGACACCATCCCCGCCAATTCGGCTCCATCGTCAAACAACGCCTGTCCGTCGGCAAACCTGCTGCCTTTCGCCGTCCCATGCAATATCGCTGCGTTCATCTGCTCTCCTGCTCCCATCTGATCCTCCGTAATCTTCAGCGTCCTGCTCTACCCAACCGTCCCAACGCTGCGGACTCTGATCTCCGGAGGAATCTCCCCCGGCGCCAGCACCGTTACCTTCGGCAGAAACGGCTCCAGCCATCGCCGCACGTGATAGCGGGCTGGACTTGGAATTAGAAGCACGGGCAAGTGCCGCAGTCGGGGCTCCGCCGGTTAGGCGTTTCACAGACTCCACCAGCCGCTTCATAAAATCGCCGGGCATTCCAGCCGGTCTGGTGCCGTCGCCCAGCAGCAACGCCGAGCTCTGCGGATCGAACGTATTCAAAAGCTCAGCCTCAAGCCCCTGCTCCAGCATCAGCACCCGCAGCCCGCCCTCAGCATCAAGCAGAGGATGGATCAACCCCCGCCCCAGCGACTGCCGAACACTCTCCACCAGGTGGACAATGTTCTTCGATTGCTGCGCAGCTTCAACCAACACTTCAAGAATCGCCCCGAGATCGCGGATCGAAACAAGTTCACGCAGGAGCTGCTGCAGCACCCGCTGTACCTCGCCCAGCGTCATCATCTTCGGAACCAGCTCTTCCACCAGCTTCGGATGACTCTCATTCATGCTGTCCAGCAGACGCTTCACCTCTTGCCGTCCCAGCAGCTCATGAGCATGTCGCCGGATCAGTTCCCCAAGATGAGTTCCAATCACCGTAGTCTGGTCAACCACCGAATAGCCCGCAGCCAGCGCCGACTCCTCCAGCCCAGGCTGAATCCAACGAGCCAGCACGCCAAACGCAGGCTCACGCGTCTCAACTCCCGGCAACGGTCGAGCCTTAGGATCAGAGTTCACCGCCAGCAGACAGTTCTGCTCAGTCTGCCAGCGCGCAATCTCAACCCCGCGCAGACTCACCACATACTCACGCGGCTTCAACCGCAGATTGTCCGTGATATGCACAGCCGGAACGATAAAGCCAAGCTCAGTCGCCAGATGCCGCCGCAGAGCGCGCACGCGGTTCAACATCTGGCCACCCTGCTTCTCATCCACCAGCGGAATTAATTGAAATCCAATCTCCAGCGTCAGCTCATCCATCTTCAGCAGCGATGCCAGGTTCTCGCCCTTCGCAGCATCAGCGGCCTTCGCCTTGCCACCGCGCAGATCAGCCGCCGCAGCCTCTTCAGCCAGCAGCGTTGCCTCATCCTTGGCTCCCAGGAAGCCGCCGCGCCATCAGCGCGACTCCTCCAGCCATCAGGACAAACGACAACTTCGGCAGTCCCGGGAATCAGCGCCAGCGCAAGCAGAACTCCGCAAGCGATCCAAAGCGTATTCCGCCCGCGCAGCAGCTGCGTTCCCAAGCTCATCGTTCAAAGTCCCCGATGAAGAAGCGCGCGTAAGAATCATTCCGCCCGCAATCGAAACCAGCAGACTCGGAATGATCGTCACCAGGCCATCACCTACAGTAAGGATCGTGTAACTCTTCAACGCCGTAGAGATATCTACGCCCTGCTGCAGAACACCGATCAACAGCCCAGCCACAATATTGATCGCAGTAATCAGGATGGTCGCCAGCGCATCTCGCTGGTTGAACTTCGCTGCTCCATCCATCGCGCCATAGAACTCAGCCTCACGCGCAATCGCTTGCCGCCTTTTGCGTGCGCCCTGCTCATCGATCAGACCTGCATTCATGTCCGCATCGATCGCCATCTGTTTACCCGGCAACGCATCAAGCGTGAATCTGGCAGTCACCTCCGCTGTACGCACCGCCCCATGACTCACAACCAGGAATTGGATCGCAATCAAAGCCAGGAACAACACGAATCCGACCAAATAATTTCCGCCCACCACAAACTGACCAAACGCCTGAATCACCGCTCCAGCAGCCTGCGTTCCTTCATGTCCATGCAGCAGAATTCTCCGGCTCGACGCCAGATTCAGTGATAGCCGAAACAGCGTCAGCAAAAGCAGCAGCGTCGGAAACACGGAGAAGTCCACCGCCTTCCGTAATCTGCACTGCAGTCAGAAACACAATCACCGAAGCCGTAATTGAAGCAGCCAGCAACAGATCCAACACAAAGCTCGGCACCGGAATCAGCATGACGAACACCATGCTGATCGCCGTCACCGGCAACAGCAGCATCCGCAACTTCATCATCGAAGCACCACTCTTTTTTCCAGCTAACTCACTCACATCCCACCTCCAAATCCCCTCACACTCGTTACCACTCTCATTCCTGCCTGTCGTCGTGTTGCTTCGGCGTGTCGTTCCTGCCGCTTCCGCTCCTCAACTTTTTGTCGATAGAGATAGGCCAGAATTCCAGCCACTGCGGCATAAAGATCGAACGGAATCGATTGCCCCGGTTCAACCATGCGATATAAACTCCGTGCCAACGGCGGATTCTCGATCAACGGGATCCCCAACCACCGGGCTTCCTCACGTATCTCTGCCGCCAACAGATCGCGCCCCTTCGCCAGCACTGTCGGCGCCTGCATCGTCTCGAAGCTGAACTCCAGCGCCACCGCATAGTGCGTCGGATTAGTGATCACAACGCTGGCCCGGCTCATGTCCGCCTTCACCTTGCGCTTCCGCATCGCCATCTGGATCTGCCGCACACGCATCTTGATCTGCGGGTTGCCCATCGCATCGCGAATCTCTTCCGCATCTCCTGCTTGCTCATCTTCAGTCGCTCATTCCAACTCCGCCGCTCAATAGCATAGTCCAGCGCCGACCACGCAAGCGTCACCCAGGCAGCATCAAGTGCGAGCTGATAAGCCGTCGAAAACATAGCCGGCAGCCGCAATCAAACTCATTACCGGCATAGGCAGCATCAGCGCCTTCAGTGCGCCCCAACCCACCGCAACCATCACCGCGGCAGGCACCAGCGACTTCACCGTTCGCCTCGCCGACCGCAGGCTGAAGAGGTTGCCCAGATTTGTCACTGGATTCAACCGATCAAATTTCAGCGCCAATGACTCTGGATGAATCGAGACTCCGCCGCCCTGTCCAACCCCAGCAACCAAAGCCCCCATAAAACTCGCCGCCATCACCAGCCCGATCGGCATCAATGCCGGTGCGAGCATCCGCCGGATGGCCGGGCTCCAGCTCTGTTCTGCGACTTCTCCCACTGCAGCCGAACGCAGACTTTCCAGATAGACCCGCCCCCAACTGATAACAAAGCTGTGCGCCATCACCCCCAGCATCACTACGCCACCCATCATCGCCATAGCCGACAACAACTCCCGGCTGCGGACGATATCACCCTTCGATTTCGCCTTCTGCTTTCGTTGCGGTGTGGCTTGCTCTGTTCCTTTGGTACTCAACGCGTCACCATTAGCTTCCCCGCCGCATCGAGCAACGCGGTGAAATGTCGCTCGATCCATGCAGGCCACACCGCCAGACTCGCAATCAGCACGACATACGACACCATCGTCTTTAGCGGAACGCTCACCACCATCGCCGGCAGTTGTGGCGAAAGCCTCGCCACCAACGCAATCGTCACCTCCACTACCAATGCCGCCGCAATCACTGGAGCTGCAAGCTGCAATCCTGCCATGAAGATCCCACTAGCCATGAACACCAGCGCTGAGCCAGTCTTCGCCTCGATCACCGCGCGTCCCACAGGAACCGCACAGAAACTGCGCACCACTCCAGCAATCAGAGCTCCGGTCCAGCCCCGAGCCGATCACGACCAGCACACCTAGCCAGCCCAGCATCTGTCCCAACACGGGCGTCTCCACCTTGGAGTTCGGATCCAACAGGTTCACCAGCGAGAAGCTGAACTGCATTCCCAGCAACGCACCGGCAAATACCAGTGCCTCATTCATCAGCGATAGCGACAGCCCAAACACCAAGCCCACCCCTAACTCGCCGAGTATCGCCGACATATCTAGCGTGGGCCTCGCACCTGGAACAGCAGCTACAGCCGGAGCGAGCAACGCAGTCATAGCAATAACGAATCCAGCCTTTACCCGTGGGGAAATTGCAGCAGAAGAAAACACCGGAGCAAAAACCATCAGCCCACTCAGCCTTATCATCACCAGCAACGCTGCCGTCAGATATTGCGGCCAGTCCTTGATCAGTACGCTCGCCTCTCCAGTCATTAGCTATCCCAGGTACCGGTGAAAGTCTGTTAACAGCCGCTCTGTGAAACTCACCAGCCTGTGCACCATCCATGGCATTACCGCCATGGTCACGACGAACACCACCACCAGACCGCGGTACTGCTGTCAACGTCTGCTCTTGCACGCCAGTCAACGTCTGCACCAGGCTCACCAGCAAGCTGATCGCGCAGGCACCCAACAGCAGCGGCGCTCCGAGAATCATCGCCTCCACTAGCAGCCTTCGCATTATCTCCACGGTCTGGTCGGGCCCCATATCCTTCTCCGCTCACATTCCCATCGCTAAAAACTCTTGATCAACTGCTCCGCCAGCAAGTGCCATCCATCCACCATTACAAAGAGCAATATTTTTAGCGGTGTAGAAACCACCACCGGAGGCAGTTGCATCATGCCTATCGAGGTCGTCACACTCGCCACCACCAGGTCCACCAGCAGAAACGGCAGGAACAATACAGCTCCAATCTGGAACCCGGCCTTCAGTTCGCTCAATATGTACGCCGGCACCACCACCTGAATCGGAAGGTCCTGCTTCGTCGCCGGCCGCGAACTCATTCCAGCTGCCGCAAACACCGCCAGATCTTTCTCCCGCGCATAGCGCAACATGTATTGCTTTACCGGTTGAATACCCCGATCCATCGCATCCATCCCTGAGATGGTACCCGCCTGATATGGCGTTACGGCCTGCTGCTCAACCTGTAACAATACCGGTTGCATAAGAAACCAGGTCATCATCAGGGCCAACCCCATCAAGACCTGATTCGAAGGAGCAGTCTGAGTCCCTAACGCCTGTCGCAAGAAGTGAAACACCACCAACAGCCGCACCAGGGGAGTCATCGACAACAACAAGGCCGGCAACAGTGTGAGAAGCGTAAGTCCCACCACAATTGCCCACGGAACACTTTTGCCTCCAGCCAGCTCCGTCGCAATTGACTCACCGCCACTCCCCGCGGCGGCCTTGGCTGTTTCCGCCTCGGTCTTAGGTCGAGTCTTCGCGGAAACTCCAGCTTTAGGACTTCTAGCGGCAGCCGGTTTCACCCAAAACGAATTCGCAGGTGCGGCCATAAC
The DNA here is from genome assembly GCA_963744125.1 of uncultured Acidobacteriaceae bacterium. Classification (GTDB taxonomy): domain Bacteria; phylum Acidobacteriota; class Terriglobia; order Terriglobales; family Acidobacteriaceae; genus Edaphobacter. Next base: position 158,768 of record CAVUSG010000005.1, read on the forward strand.
CGGCATCGCCATCGCTATCAGTCCAAACACAACAGCGGTCCGCAGCTTCATCGGCACTCCGCAGAGTTCACATGTCGCGGTTTGCCCCGACGTCCGCACAATCGTCTGTACGCTCTCAGGACCACTGCCCACGAGATACCGTTCACTTCCACATTCCACAAGCATCAATTGCCGCTTACCTCCGAGAGATAGCGTCTCCAACAAACGCATCTGTTTGTGCTCGGCGGAATGTACACCGCGGAGCACACGGAACCGTGTAAGCACCCATGCCGCCAGGCCTTCGAGCTCCCGCGGTCTCGTTCTCTCTGAACTCTGCTCTGCGGCTCGCATATTCTGCATTCTTTGTTCCTTTTCTCAAACACTCCGCAACTGCTAAACAAGCTGCGTGAGACGCACACCAATCTGTTGCCCGGAGACTTCAAATTCACTCCAACCCAGCCGAACTTCACCAATCGCCAACGGAACGTCGCTTGTCTGGGACCAACTGGCTCTCCAGAATCTGGCCCTTCTCTAAACTCAACAGGTCACTCACCTTGAGCCGGTTCAGAGTAATTCGCACATTCAGCGTCATAGGCAGCTGCGACAGCAAGGGCCACGCCGGGTGACTCTCGATCCTTGCTATCCATGAAGGAAGAACCCCCACTCTCTCTCCGCCTGTTACCATCTCCGGAGCCAGTACTGCAAGTTGTGTCTCAGCCATCTCTCTCCTCAATCCGATTCGCTCGATAGATCCATCAATTAGCGACATCATCTCTGCACCAAAAACTCGGTGAAGAAAACCTCGGTCACTTTTAGCTCTGGGTTGCGCTGCGCGATCGCAGCCTTTAGCTCCTTCTTCAGCTGTTCCTTCCCCTCCGGAGCCAACAGCATCTCCGCCGTCTGGCGTCCAAGCACCTCAAGCGTCGTATCGCGCACCGCCGCATCGGCATCACCGATATCTTTTGCCTCTTTTGGCTGCTCTTCTTTAGCCTTCTCGCCCTTCTTAGGCTCCGGATCCATCACACGCAGCGTCACACCAAGTCGCAAATAAGCCTTGCCACCCTCATCGGCAAGATTCACCACCATCGGTTCCAGTACCATCGCATGAGTCGGCGGTACCGCCACGGTCTCTGCTTTTGGAACCCCAGGAGTCGTCACAGGCCCTGCTGTTACCGCACCAAGCCGGCCACTCTTCGCCAGGTAGTAGATCGCTCCCCCCAGCACCAGCACACAGATCAACACCGCCGCAACGATCACCATCAGCAGTTGCACAAACCCTGGCTTTGCTTGTGAGGTGGTTGGTGCTCCCGGGACTTCAATACCTTCAGCGCGACTTGCCATAGTGTCTGAGTTCGTTGCAACCCATTGGCCAGTCCTCGCGGGCTGCGCATGAGGAGACGCTTAGAATTAGTTCTCCTGCAATCTAGCGACTCGCAGCCTCACCGAGTTCTATCTTTCAAAATGGAAAGCGGACTGCTCAAAATGCTCCGTCCGCTTCCCATTTACCCCATTTGTTTCCTGCTAGCGAATCATCGAGATGGCATCCTGCGTAATCGTATCGAACGTAGTCACAGTCTTGGAATTCGCCTCAAATGAGCGCTGCGCTACGATCAGGTTGGAGAACTCTGTCGCGATGTCCACATTAGATGCCTCTAATGTGTCGTCCTCGATCGTTCCGCGCCCACCGGATCCGGCCACGCCGATACTCGCAACGCCAGATGATGCAGTCGTCTGATAGTCGTTGTTGCCAGTTATGATCAGCCCCTCCTGGTTGGTCACCGAAGCCACCGCCAACTGGCCGACTGCCATTGTATTTCCGTTGCTGAATGTCGCCGTTACAACGCCCGTCGGATCCACTGCAAAACTCTCGTACACACCGCTCGCATACCCATCCTGGCTAGTTCCGGTTGACGCAGACACCGCAGTCGACTGACCGATTGTCGCATTTCCACTCGCATCCCGAAGATTCCAGTTAAGGCTCATGTCGCTTGCGCCATCTGCCAATCCGGTAAAGCTTATGCCGGTCACATTGCTCGCAGGAGTCACCAGATTGCCGGATGAGTCAAAGGTCAGAGTGCCGGTATTGCCAGTCGCACCCGTCGCATCGCCCGCTGGAAGCGTAACCGAGTAATCCCATGTGTTCGCTCCGGTCTTGGTGTAATTGATTGTTGCAAGATGTACTTGTCCAAGCGAGTCATACGTGGTAACCGGAGTTGAAAACTGTGTGCCGGTCGCGGCTCCTGCATTCAAATTCGCTGTGATTGAAAAGTTCTGGGTCGCCTGGGCGGCTTCAGTCTGCCCAATTGGAAGTTGCAGAGGCCCCAATGTCCCACCCCCGGTGACCACACCGTTAACTGCGCTATAGCCCATGACCTGCTCTCCGCTCACGGTCTCAAGATTGCCATACGAATCCGTCTGAAAATTCCCGGCGCGAGTCAGCGACTGCACTCCTCCCTGCTGAACCACGAAGAAACCATTACCGCTCAGTGCCATGTCCGTTGCATTGCCAGTATTCGTCAGTGTGCCCTGCTGATAATTTGTCGCCGTACCCGAGACTTTTGTTCCGACTCCCACTTGCAGCGCGTCGTTCGCACCAGAGGTTCCAACCTGCTGGTAGAACAGATCTTCAAAACTCGTCGTCTGCCCTTTGAAGGCCGTTGTGTTGAGGTTCGCGAGATTGTTCCCGATCGTGTTAAGCGCGACCGAATCAGCCTGCAGCCCGCTAATTGCAATTGAAAATGATGCCATCTTATTCTCTCCTTAGTTCACTCTTCCGGTTTAGACTTCGCCTTGATTTCGTCGCGTAGGAGCCGACCGCTTCTAACTCCCTGACATGCCGGTTATCGCATCCGCCGTCGAACTTGTCGTCGTAGTAGGTGGCTCAATAGACGTCAAGCCCTGATTGATGGAGATCAGCTGCTGCAGACTATTCACTCCCACCAACTGTTCAATGTAGGCATTCGGATCGGTAGGCTGGGTAGGATCTTGATTCTTTAACTCGCTGACAAGCAATGTCAGAAAGTCACTTGACGTAATCGTCCCAGCCGGGACGCTTGTGCTGTTGCTGCTCGTTGAAGATGTCGAACTCGTCGCCTTCGCCTGGACACCCTGCGGAGCCAATGCCGATGCAACGCTTGTCGCTGCCGCGTTTCCTGCCGCGGTTATCGAATTACTTCCAAAAACATCCATCACTGACTCTCCTTAATCAAATTGACAAAACTTCCGATTCACACTCGCACATTCAACCAACTCCCAATGTTGCCAGCCATTGCTGGTAGAAAACCGCCATCAGAGCTATTCCAACCCTCGTATATCGGCCCCTGTTGTAGACCTCCTAAGCGGCTCTTGTCACCGGCCCCTGTTCCATCACCGTCGGACTGTTGCTGCGACGATTGTCCCTGACGTTGCAGGCTGCCCCCGGAATTAGTTCCCATCGTATCGAGCAGCTCGGCCGGCTTGAGCACGAGCGTGTTCACGCCAAGCTTTTCTTCTTGTAGATACGCCGCCAACGACGGCAGCTCACGATGCAGCATCTCCTGTCCCGCCATCGAGCCAGGCGAGAGAGACGCCGTCACCACGCCCCCTTCCATCTCTGCACGAATCTTCAACCATCCATGCGTCCCATTCGCTATTCCTACCTCAAGTGATGTAGGAGTCGCGGCCAACAATCCTGGCCGCGATTGGCCGGCTGTCATCTGCTCGCCGCCATACGCGGCGTTATGAAAGTTCACGGACGGCGTCACATCAGCCGCGGAACCCTGATGCACCGCAGCTCCGAAACTCGCCGTCGAACCATCGCTATGAAAAGCTGTCGATCGATCCTGTCCGGGCAAGTCCGTACCAACGTGCTGAACCGCAGTGATTACAGATCCAATGCCAACCTCTGTCTTTCCTGTTCCCGCAGCACCGCTCCCAGTGAGGTCTGCATTCATGACTACTGCTCCATTCTTGGTCTGTTCAATGTTCGCAGCCGCGGTTGGAGCCGTGTCGCTAGAACCCTCCGATAACGTTGCAGGATGGTTTGAGTTGTCTTGCGTTTCCTTTGCTTCGCGTTGTGCAATTGGCGACGCCGTCATTGCACTCTGGGGATGCTTATCGCTGGCAGAGCGATCGGTTGGAATAGTCGGCAGAACATCTGAATCTTTTGGGCTGTTGAACGGCACACTCGTACCATTCCCCGACGCCACACTCTGTGCACTCACGGTGTCGCCCATCCGCGTTTCATCCGCAACTGGGCCACTCGCCGTCACAGATCCTTCGAAATCCTTAGGTTTGGCTACCTCTGATTTTGTTGCGTCAATCTTCGGGCTTTTTGTTTCAGAGATTTTTGGCTTTGCTCTTTCCGAAACACTAACCTTTGATGTCTCAAGTAGGTCAGGTTTTTTTACCTCGAATCTTTCTACCTCTTTTACTTCCGTCGTGTTGCTGACAGGCTCATCCTTTACAGTGGGCTGGTCTTTGGGCAATACTGTGCTCCGCACCCCAGCTGGCTTTGAGTTGCCATTTGCCACATTCAATCCAGATTCGATCTCCTCATAATTCGTTGAACCAGTCGCTAAATCCAGACCAGCGGTAGCGCTCTTCTTACGCGCTTCGGCTTCGGTGGCGACAGCATTCTTATTGGCATGGGCATCAGCGGTCGCTGGTTTCGGAGAACTCTCGACGCCATTTGCAAGGAGACTATGCGCGAAGTCGCTCTTCGTGTCTTCAGGTGACGCCAGGGCAGGAGAGACAGTGGCCACTCTTTCGCCCCGTGAAAGTTCCACTGCAATCGACACCATCCTGAATCTCCTGTCTCGCAAGACAGAAGTGCACTCCACGCGCCAAACCAGCCCCGCAATGCATTAGATATCGCTTATTCCCCGCCCAGCTCTTGTCGACACCGCAGCCCGCGTCTCCGCCCATCGTCTCCGCGAGAGAAATCGATCGTCGGCGATCGCCTGTGCTCGTCTCCCCTTGATCAACTCCGCCTGACGGTTGGCATGCTCCAATAACTTGCCCATCTGCTCGGCCTGCATGCGACTCTCACGATACCGCTGCTTGGCGATCACGCTCAGTGCATCCCGTTCTTCGCGAATCACCTGCAGCTGCTCACAGCTCCAAACAGCCAGCGTTGCGTTTGTACCCGCCTGCTTCCATCCGAACCTGTCACCTTGCTCCAGTGCTCCACGCCCAAAAGCATTGGCCATCCAGAGCATCGACTCCTGCGTCGCAATCGCTTCTTCTACTTCGACCAGGTTCACCATCGCGCGACGCATCTCCGCCGACCTTGCGTCCTGTACCAGACCGTAGAGCGTCGCCAGCCGTTTTAACATCATCTTCCGCTCACGCATTGCTAGATCTCCGTGAGTCTGCGCGACCGTCTGTTCCATCGTCACTCGCTCTTCGCTTCCCTGCTCCATAAACTTCCGCAGCTCCGGCATCGCCTGTATTGCCTGATCCAACTCCGCGTCAGTGCCGGCCTTGTACGCGCCAATGCGCACCAGGTCTTCAGACCGCGCATAGACCGCGAGTAGGTTCCGCACCAGCGCCGCCTTCTTGCGGTGCTCCTTCGTGGTTACCGCCGGCATCAAACGGCTAAGCGAGTCCAGCACATCCACCGGAGGATAATGTCCCCCCGCCGCCATCGCTCGCGACAACACAATATGTCCATCCAGTAGCGAGCGCACAGAATCTACCACCGGATCCTGCTGATCGTCACCTTCCATCAGCACAGTATAGAAAGCTGTGATGCTTCCCTTCTGAAAATTGCCGGCTCGCTCCACCAGCTTCGCCAGCCGCGTAAACACGCTAGGCGTATAGCCCTTGCTCGCCGGTGGCTCCCCTGCGGCAAGTCCTATCTCGCGCGCCGCCATTGCATATCGCGTCAACGAATCCAACACCAGCAACACATGTTTTCCCTGCGCCGCATAGAACTCCGCTACCGCAGTCGCCGCCATCGCAGCCCGCATTCTCAGCAACGGACTTTCATCTGAAGTGGATACCAGCACCACCGAACGCCGTCTGCCCTCTTCACCCAGAGCATCTTCCACAAACTCGCGCACCTCGCGACCCCGTTCACCAATCAGCCCAACCACCGTAATATCCGCCTCAGTATTGCGAGTCATCATTCCGATCAGCGTGCTCTTGCCGACCCCCGAACCTCCGAAGATTCCCACCCGCTGCCCACGTCCGATCGTCAGCAATCCATCCAGAACGCGTAGCCCGGTCTGCAGAGGATCGTAGATCGGTTCGCGTTCCATCGGCTTCGGCACTGACCCATCCAGCGGCCACATCTCTCTCACTCGCGGAGCCGCAAGTCCGTCCAGCGGTCCACCCAGCGCGTTGAGAATCCGCCCCGCCATCTGGTCGCCAACTGCGATGCTCGGGCTCGCTCCCATTGCACGCACCGCATCGCCAAATCGAATTCCCCGCGTAGCTTCGAGCGGCATAGCCAGCACATGCTGGCCTCGAAATCCAATTATTTCCGCACGATGCCGTCGTCCCTCGCCATCCAGAATCTCGCAACACTCGCCCACTGAACACAATGGCCCTTCCGCCTCAATGGTCTGCCCATTCGCCTCGATCACGCGCCCACTCCAACGCCACGCAGGTCGCCTGGCCAACTGCGAAAAATAAGGCTCCAACGCCACTAACCGCGACGCATCAGCTCCACCACCCTCAACGCTCCAATCGCTCTCACGCCTCACTAAACTGGCCTCTGTTGCAGCAGGTCGAAGAAGCCCTTCTCGATCTCTTCAAGCTGTGCCTCCACTCCCAGTTCCACCCGTCCGACACTCGTCTCGAGCACACACTCTCCCGCCTCCAGCCGCGAATCGCCCAACACCTCAACCATCGAAGCATCTTCGGCACGCATCAACTCCCGCCACGCCGCGGCATCCTCCATCGGAACCCGCAGCACGGTGCCACTCTCGTCCATCACCTTCGACAGCGCGACCTTCACCACAGCCTGCAGCAGCATCGGATCGAGCTTCACCTCCCGATGCAGCACCCGCGCCGCAATCGCCAATGCCAGCTTCACTACGCCTGCCTCTACCGTCGCAAAGTAGGTCTCCCGCTCGCGCCGAAACTCATCGCACGTCTTCAGCATCTTCCTGCGCTCCGTGCCCACGCGCCGTTCAAACTCGACTGCGACCTCTTCGCGTCCCTCGCTCCTACCCGTAGCCAGGGCCAACTCGATCTCCGCCGCAATTCGTTGCTCGTCGGATCGCGCCTGCTGCTCGAACGCCGCAACCTGCTCAGCATGCATGCTCGTCAATTGCTGAACGTTATCCGCGTCCGGATCTACAGCTGCGCATCGCGGCATCTCCATTGCCTTGAATTCCAGTCGCGTAACCGTGCCGCCCGCTCCCCCACCTGCGATAGATGAAGGCAACACCGAACTCTCGGGCCTGCCATGTTCAGGGCTGCGCTCAAACTGAGAGATCATCATCAGCCTCCAACTTCAGAATGATCTTTCCTTCGTTCTCCATCGTTCGTGCCAGTGCCAATAGCTCCTGCTTGGCGGCTGTCACGTCTCTGCTCCGCACAGGTCCCATCGCTTCCATGTCATCCTTCATCATCTCCACCGCCCGCGAACTCATCGCTTGGAACAAGTGTGCCTTTACATTGTCCTGCGCGCCCTTCAACGCCATTGCCATCACCTTCTTATCCACTGCACCTATCAGTTCGCGAATACTCTGTGCAGGCACCGTCACCAAATCATCAAACGTAAACATCAGGTCCCGAATGCCTGTTGCCAAGGCCGGTTCATTCGTCTCAATCTTCTCCAGAATTCCTTTACTCAATCCCTGCTCCAGGCCGTTCAATATATCCGCAACTGCTTTGAATCCCGAGTACGTCTTGCGCCCGTTCGTCCCCACACCTTCCATTCTTTTGTGCAGCACCAGCGCCACTTTCTGTGCTACCTCCGGCGAAAACTGTCGTAGCTCTGCCAGCTTCCGCACCACCTCCACTCGCATCCGATCTTCCAGATGCAACAGCACCGACGATCCACGCTTCGCCTCAAGATGCGCCAATACCAATGCGATAGTTTGAGGTTGTTCCTTCTCCAGAAATTTGCTCAACTGCTGCGGCTCCATCTTCTGCAGCATCGCCAGGTCGCCCGTCGATTGCTCTTGCATCCGGCTCACTTGCACCAGTAGTTGTTGTGCCTTCTGTGCGCCAAACGCCTCTGTTAGTAGCTTCAGCGCATAGTCAACACCGCCGCGCACCATATACTGCTGCGTCTCCAGCAGCCCGTAGAACTCTGAAATCACTTGCGTCAACTGTGCAGGAGATATCTCGCCCAGCTTCGTAATCTCGTCCGTCACACGATGCACGTCGCGCTCCGACAGGCTCTGAAACAGCGTCTTCGCCAACTCGTCTCCGAGCGCGACCATCAGAATCGCAGCCTTACGAAGTCCCGAAACTTCAGCCGCTACAAACCCCGCCTCTGCCAACATCAGCGGCTGTCCCTGCCTCACGGTCTCTTCCCCTGCCATCTGTGTCGCCGCTCTCATCAGTTATTCCGCCCATCTTCAGCACCGATCCACGACTCCAACAGTCGTTTGCTCTGCGCGGGGTCGCGTCGTATATGTTCCGACACACGATCGAAGACACCTTGCTGTGAAATATCGCGGCGTGCAGCACCGACCGGATCAAACCTCCCGGCTTCAATACCCCCGATACCGCTCCGTGCCTCCAAAATTCCGCTCTCGCCTGTCTCGCGACCCGCAGCGAGCATTAACGGCTCCTTCAGAGTCGCATTCACCTGCTGCGCCACTGGTTTGAGCACAAACAGCACCAGCAATATGCCGCATAGTCCAATTGCCAGAGTTCGCATCAGACCGGGCTGCGTATGAGCAATGCCGCGCGCCTCATCCATTATCTTTTCCATCCCGGCCAGCTTCACCTCAGGCACATTGGTGCTGAAGCTCACGTTCTCCATCACCACCTGGTCCCCACGTCTCGCATCGAAACCTACCGCCGCCTGCGCTAGTTGTTCCAGTTGGTGCATCTCGCTTGCGCTTCGTGGCTTCCACATGGTCTGAGCCGTTTTTCCCTCACCCTGGGCCATCATTCGGTCGTTCACCACCACTGCGGCGGTCACGCGCCGTATCCGGCCCGGCCCCAACTCAGAGTGCGTCGTATGTTTTGTAACCGCATAAGTGCCATTCTCCTGACGCAGTGTCTGTCCCACTCCGCCATTCTGCGGATAGACCGGCAAAGTCTCCTTCTGCAGCAGCGGAGGAGTTCCCGGCGCCGCGGCCGCCTGCGATCCAGCCACCGCACCCGCCGGAGAACCTGCAGGCGAGTTACTCGCAGTCCCCGGAACGCCTTGCGCTCTGCCCTGCTGCGCCGCGCTTTGATCGCTCTTTTGCATCGACAGTGCCACCACCTGCGTCGGATCGTAGACCTCATCTGTCCGCTCTTCTGAGTCTTCGTCGTAGGTCACGTTAACCGTCGCTCGCACGTTATCTCGCCCCGCCAGTGGCTCAAGCATCGCCACTAATTTGGCCTCCATCCCTTGTTCCAGATCGCCTGCCGCAGCGTCCTTGCCTTGCGGCTTCATGTTCACGCGTCCATCTGCATCTACCAGTGTTACCTGGTCGGGATTCAAATTCTCCACCGACCCCGCAACCAGACTACGAATCGCATCAGCCGCCTCCGGATCCATCGATGAACGGTTTAGCTTCAACACCACCGAAGCCTTAGCCGCCCTCTGCTCTCCTGAGAACAAACTCTGCTGTGGCAGCACCAGGTGTACCCTCGCCGATCGCACCGCAGCTGATAGTCCCGATCGTATGTTCCAACTCACCTTCGAGGGCCCGCTGATAGTTCACACGTTCATCGAACTCGCTCCCCACCCAATTCGGTTTGTCGAACAACTCGAAACCGAGCCGCCCCGTCTGCGGCATCCCCTTCGCCGCTACCTCCATCCTCGCCTTATCCAGAGACTCTGCCGGCACCTGAACCCCGCTGCTGTCACTCGTCATCTCGTAAGGAATTCCCGCAGCCGCGAGCTCCTGCGATACCTGCTGAGCGTCTTTGCTATCCAGGCCGGAGAACAATATCCGCCAATCCGGCCTCTGAGCGAACCAGGCCATCCCCGCGCACGCCGCCGCCAGAAACACCAGCGAAGCGATCAGCCATGTCCGCTTCTTCGCCGGCATCACCGCAAATCGCTGCCGCAACGTCGACAACATCGCCAACGCCTGCTCTCCCGGCCCTGTCACGACAGGCTGCTCCGTCGTCTGCAATCCTGTCTGTCTGTTCTCTGCCATCCGCTCCACTCACCGTCCGGAAATTCTGCAACATCCGCAGCCTCAACCCCTGCGGTCCATAACCTAGAACTGCATATTCATCATCTGCTGGTATGCTGCGACAGCTTTATTACGCACCTGCAGCGCCAACTCAAATCCGATGTCCGCCTTTTGCGTCGCAATCAATGCATCGTGAATCTCAACACCTTGCCCATTCATCACTCCCGCCACCGCCTGAGAAGCCTTCTGATCCAACGCGCTCGTCTGCTCTATCATCGCCCGCATCATGCCACCAAACGGCGTCCCGGTAGAGCTCGCGGAAGCATTCTGCCCCTGACTCGCGACCGTTTCCTGCAACTTCCCTGCAACTGCACCAACTCCGTTCATCGCATCCCTCTTAACTCATCTGCCAAAATCTTTGCAATCATCATTACTTCAAAATCTCCAGCGAAGAACTCACCATGTTCTTCTCCGCCTGCACCGCCGAGGCATTCATTCCGTAAGCCCGCGTCGCCCCCATCAGGTCCACCATCTCCGTCAGCGGATTGATATCTGGATAAGCCACATATCCGTCCGGCCCAGCATCCGGATGCTGCGGGTCATACCGCTGCAACGGCTCACTGTCATCCTCGATTACTCCTGCCACCGAAACCCCGCCCGGCACAGTCTTCGCATCACTAAACGCCGCGCCAAATCCACCACTCACACCCGACCCAAATCCAGCCCCGCTAAATGCACTGCCGCTTTGTTCATTCATCGCATCCATCTGCCCCGCCATCGACTGCTGAAAGCTCCCGCCCCCATTCGCCGCAAACACCACATGATGCCGCCGGTAAGGCCCACCCTCAGGAGTCTGCGTCGTCTCCGCGTTCGCCATGTTGGAAGCTACCACCTCAGCACGGACCCGCTCCGCCTTCAATGCCGAAGCGCTCACATCCATCACACCAAATAGATTCATCGCCTATTTGGCCTCTGCGTGAATCGCGCTCAACACGCCAGAAAACTCGTGCTTCAACAGCTCGACCCCCATGCGAAACTGCAACTGCGACTTCGCCAATTGCAATCCTTCACGGTCCATCGACACGTTGTTTCCATCAGGCCGCGCCACCAATCCATCCACCGCCGTCACCTGTGTCTCCGGCGCGCTCTCGGCGTCGCTGTTCAATTGCCGCGACATCTCCTGTTCGAAGTCGAATCCCTGCGTCTTGTATCCAGGCGTGTCGACGTTCGCCATATTGCTAGCGGTCAATGACATCTGCTGACTGGTCAGGTCAAGATATCGCCCCAGTGCATCGGTCATCGCTGTAGTGATCTGCATCGTCCTATCTCCGTGCAAAGACAAATGCATTTCAACCACCAAACAAAGAGCGCCCACATAAGGGCGCTCTTATAAAGCTGTTCATATATGTATCGAACCTAGTTACATACAACTTTCAGGTAACATCTTCGAGCCGCGCACATCACCAGGATCAAGTCCGAGTCACACGCCGGAACCGTATCTCATCCACTCCAATCTCCTGCCGGTCCCCGCACAGAATCGCCCCCCGCTCCAGCACATGCATCAACTCCCTCACATTTCCCGGCCAACTATACTCATGTAGCTTCGCCGCCGCCGCCGCCGTCAACCGTTTTCTCGGCATCTCTTGTCCAAGCTGTGCCAGAAAGTGCTCGCTCAGCAGCGCAACATCCTCCATCCGTACCCGCAGCGCCGGCACCTCAATCGGAAAAACCGCAAGCCGATGGTAGAGGTCCAGGCGAAAAGTCTTCTCCGCGGCCCGCTGCTCCAGCGGCTGGTGCGTCGCGGCAATCACTCGCACATCCACCCGCATCGTCTCGTTGTCACCCACGCGCTGCAACTCGCCGCACTCAAGAAAGCGCAGCATCTTCGCCTGTAGCGCCAGGGGCATCTCGCCAATCTCATCCAGAAACAGCGTGCCACCATCCGCCGCCTCGATCCGCCCCGTACGCGACTGCACCGCCCCCGTGAATGCTCCGCGCGTATGTCCGAACAGCTCCGCCTCCAACAGCGCCTCCGGAATAGCCGCGCAGTTCAGCACCGCAAACGGACGCGCCGCCCGCAGACTCAACCGATGCAGCGCCCGCGCCACAACCTCCTTACCCGTCCCCGTCTCGCCTTCGATCAAAACCGTAGTAGACCGCGGAGCCACCAACCGAATCAGCCCAGCCAGCTCCTGCATCGGCACACTCGATCCCACCAACTCCGGCAGCATCCCCGGAGCACGCTGCACCGGCACCTCTGCGATAGCCTCGCGAGCCTCACGCTGCCCAGGCTCCATCAACACACCCACCGGCTCTACCAAGGACCGTCGCACCCGCACAGGCATCTCCGCCACACGCAAGCTCGAAGCGCCGCCGCCATAAATCGGCACCGAAACCGGAGCCGCAGCCCACGCCGCCGTATCGTTCATCGGAGCCTCCTGCGCCTCACGCAACGCATGCAGCAGCTCATTCCTTCGCGGACTCCGCGCCCCACCACTCTCCGTCGCCCCATCCACCCGCAGCAACTCCATCGCCGGATACATCTGACGAATCTGTCCCGCAAACTCACCCACCTCCAGGTCCGGAAGCCAGCTATCCACCAGCATCGCCTCCGGTCGAGACTCCTCCAGAAACGCCATCGCCTCCGCGCCCCCTCCCGCCTCTCTCACCTGCCACCGCAGCCCTGTCAGCGAAGCCCGCAGCCTCTGCCGCAACCCCGCATCCGCACTCGCCAGCACTACCGTCCGCATCATCGACATGTCCATCACACTCGTCCCTGCAGCCATCTCATCACCGTGTCCCTTCCAGCTACGGTCTCTCGACCAGTTCGCGCATCGCCTTCACTGCCGCGTTCAGCCGCCTGCACTCGTGCAGACCATCCACCACAGCAGCGTGCGTCGCCTCTCCGCTGCCATTCAAGAGGCTCAACTCCAGCTTGCATTGCAGCACCGTCAGCGGCTGGCAAAGATCATGCAGCGCCATTTCGATCCCGCTAATCATCTCCTCCGCGCGTCGGCTCTGCATCTCAAGCCTCCGCCATCAGCGCAAAATCCGCCGCGATGAGACCTTCCGAATCCCGAGCCGGAGTCATCCGTTGCCGCACGCCGCTCATCTTGTATCCCTCACCTCGCACCGTCTCGATCACCGACCACGCCGCGTCACCCTCCCCCACCACCGCTCCCAGCTTCTTCCTTAAATCGTTGATGTACACATCCACAACATTCGTCCCTGCATCCGGAGACATCTGCCACACCTCCCGCAGCAGCTCCCGACGGCTGCAACATCTCCCGCCGCGCTGCATCAGAAACTCCAGCAGCGCAAACTCCTTCACCGTCAGCTCCACCGCACGCCCGTAGTGCGTCACTCTGCGCTCAATCCGGTTCACCTCCACCTCACCGTATCGCAGCACGGGATCGGAGAAGTGTTCCCGCCGTCGCAGCAACGCCCTGCACCGCGCCGTCAGCTCGTGAAAGCTGAACGGCTTCAAAAGGCAATCATCCGCGCCATGGTCCAGGCATCGCACCCGCTCCTCGACATTGTTGCGACCCGTCAGCACCAGCACCGCGGTCCCGTCGAGCTCCCCGCGCATCGCCGCCAGAACCTCAGTCCCGTCCATCTTCGGAAGACTGAGGTCCAGCACGATCAGGTCTGGCCGCTGCTCCCGCGCATGCTTCAGCCCCAGCTCGCCATCCCCCACCCAATCCACTTCATGCCCTTCCAGCTTCAACCCTTTTTGCAGGAACAGTCCAAGTGCAGCATCGTCTTCCACAATCAAAACTCTCATCAGGCCTCTTCGTTTATCGCCCGTAACGTCCAACCAAAACTGCGCTGGACGTTACGTCGGCGTTGCTCTGCTATTACCTTGGTTCATCTCTCATCAGAGACACAAGGCAAATCTGCATCTCTTGGTAGTTACTAATCCCAATCTGGGAATTTCCTCCACAGGCCCCGGTTCCCAACTCGGAACCCCACCCAAGAAACATTTGCATAAAACTACCCAGTTCGCCTTTTATTCGCTACAATTCGCCCATGGCTATTACACGGCGGCAAAAAGAAGTCATCGACTTCCTCTCCGGCTTCACCCAGAAGAACGGCTACTCACCCTCCTACGAAGAGATCGCCGCCGGCCTCGGCCTCAGCTCTCTCGCCACCGTGCACAAACACATCACTAACCTCCAGAACAAAGGTCTCCTCCAGCGCGCCCACAATCGCAGCCGCTCCATCGATGTCCTCCCGCCGCGTTCCAGCAAGAAGGGCGCAGACCGCCTCCCGCTCCTCGGCCGCATCGCCGCCGGCAAGCCCGTCGAAGCCATCGAAAACGCCGAAAGCATCTCCCTCAACGACATCATCGGCAACCGCGAGGTCTACGCCCTCGAGGTCCGCGGAGACTCCATGCGCGATGAGCACATCGTCTCCGGAGACTACGTCCTCGTCGAGCGCACCCGCACCGCCCGCGAAGGCGAAATCATCGTCGCCCTCATCGACGGCACCGACGCCACCCTCAAGCGCTTCTACCGCGAGGGCAGCATGATCCGCCTCCAACCCTCCAACACCGAGATGGCCCCCATCTACGCCCCCGCCGCCAACGTAAGCATCCAGGGCAAAGTCCTCGGAGTCCTCCGCAAGTACGCCTAAGCCTCCTTGTACTCGATGAGTGCATTGGCCTGTTACCGCCAATTGACAAGCCGCCTCGAGGTCGAACTTCAGGTTAATCCAAAGGCCGACTGGCGGCTTTCTGCAATCTGCTGAAAACGGGCGATCGGAGTTGATGTGCGGCACCGTCACAAAAGTGTGCCCTCGGAAACAAACGCTGGTGACCAGAAGCGCGTTTCTCAAGCTGTGGTCGCTGAAAGAGAACATTTCTGTTCGTCGAGATTCCAGACTTAAAGCTTTTAATGCTTTGCGCAGTTAGGCGGCGGTTGGGTAGGTACTTCCGCGGGACACTACTTGGCCGCGCCACACATAGCATTACCTGTAGTGTTGGCAGCGAAAGGAGCCATGATGTTCCCGACTGACTGGAGCACCCCATTCTTCATCACGCACTGAACCCGCGCTGCATCGTTGATGTCCGTGAGCGGATCTCCCGAGACAATGATTAGATCGGCCAGCTTGCCCGGCTCGATCGTCCCAAGGTCCTTGGTCAGATCGAAGGCCTTGGCCGGAAGCCATGTTGCTGTCTCAAGCGCCTGCCACGGAGCAAGCCCGAACCGCACCTGGCTGCGTAGATTCAGATGCAGAGAGGTGCTAGGCAGATCCAGCGGCGAGTCCGTCCCCGCAAGTATCAGTCCTCCTGCCCTTACGACATCGGCGACGGTCTCCTCTTCATACTGAACGCGCTTGACGTTGTCCGTCTGATCGACCTTGAGGTCGTTATCGCGGGCGGCTTTCAACCGGGCCTGTTCCCACGGCGGCGCAACGTTGTAACGCGGATCATCGGCCATAGTCGGATTCTCTACGTACATCGTTGGACTGAGCACTGTCGTGATCGTCCACATGCCGGACTCGAGCAACAGCGTGCGCACGTCCGAGTAGCTGTGTCCTGTAAAGCTCCGTGAGTAAGCATAACCGGTACGCGATGTCGCCGATATGTGCGACATCCCATCCTCCCCCAGTGCCACGGCAGGAATCAGATAGTGCGACGCCGTCTCAACACCCATTTGATTGTGCGCGAACTGGATGCCCTGTTCCGCCCAGGTAAAGGGAAGTCGCACGTAGAGCTTTACGAAATCGAAGTCGAGCGCTTTGAGTCGCGCAAACTCACGGTGGAGTTGCGCCTCGCTTGTTGTCGGAATCATCATCGGATAATAGACGCGCTCGCCGTCAACTGCCTCAGCAGTAGTGAAGAGTCGCGGACCATCAGCCGCACCCGAGATATAAGCCTCGCGATGTTGCAGCGCACGATACGCATTGTCCGCAAGCCCTCGCACGGACGTCACACCGTAGATCAGCCAAAGACGCCCCATCCGGTCGCCATAGTAGATCGAGTTATCGGAGTCGTTGTGTGCGTGCGATTCCCAGAGTCCCGGCATTACAGTAGAGTCGCCAGCCTCGATCGTCCGCGTAATGCCGGTCGGCGGGGTAGCACTGTGCGGCTTTACGCTCGTAACGCGATTGTCGGTGACGATAATATCGACGTCCTTCAACTCGTCCGGGCCGCTCCCTTTCCAGTAACGCGCCGCATGAATCAGCAACATCTGCTGTGGTTTCGCGGGCATATAGGTCAGATTAAGTGCGACAGGAGTAATAGCTTTTGTCGCGCGCGAGATCAACTTCAGCTTGCCATTGTTGAGATAGAGAATCGTCGATGAGTCTCCCGACCAGGTGGGCGCATCGGTCGTCTCATCGTTGAGCTTTACTGCTGGCCCAGAGGGCTTGCCATCCGCATCGACAGGCATCGTGTAGAGCAGATCATCCATCACGAAGGCCATCTCCTTGCCATTCGGCGAGTAGATGGGCCCGTCCTCGGTTCGTGTCGTGACGGATTCGAACGGCGCCGGCGAAAAGAACTCCGTCTTGCCCGTTGCTACATCGACTGTGAGGATGGAACTGGTACCCTCTCGAAAACGCTTCGTATATGGCTTGATGGTCGCAATTGCAACGGTCTTGCCGTTCGCAGAAAAAGATGCCCGACCCGGGAAGAAGGTGAAGGGCGCAAGCGGCTTCATCGCGCCCGTTGCGACGGTCAGGAGCACCGTCGCCCCGGTGTGATCCTGGCAGGCAATAAGCTTTCCGTCACGGCTCCACGCCGGCATGATCTGCGCCTCCCGACTCGGAGAGACTCGCTTATCGGAATCCGTCGTCGCTGCGGCCATGTCATGCAGGTAGACGTTCTCGATACCGTCCTTATCGGAGACGTAAGCCAGAGTCTTGCCATCGGGCGACCAGGCCGGTCCCTGCTTGAAGAACGTATCATTCGTCAACGCGACAGGAGCGCTGCCGATGGCCATGACATAGAGCTGGTTCAGCGCGATAAACGCAACCTGCTTGCCATCAGGTGAGAGCGCAGGCGCGAAGATGCCCTTCACTTGGCGCGCTGCGGTCGAATCGAAATCATAGACCTTATGCGAATACTGCGGACGAATGGACTTAATGGTCGCGGTGAAAGAAATCGGCGACTCTGACTTCGCTGCGAGGTCCACATGATAGAGGTGGCCATCGCCTGTGTAGAGCAACTCCGTGTTTGAGAGCCATGTTGCAGGAAACGGAAAGGCATCCTGGCCTTTTCCCGTGTAAAGGACCTTATGGTCTCCCACCGCTGCGGCCACCATAAACTTCGCAGTGCTCACGAACATACCCGATCCGGTGTAACGAATGTAGGAGAGCTTTGTGCCATCGGGCGAGAAGCTGGGTGCCTCGACTCGTCCCGTGGACGGATCGACGGAGACGATGGTGTGTTGCTTGCGGGAGGCGAGATCGATTAGTTCGATCGATTTGCCCACGATGCCGGCTCCGCTGACGAACGCGAGGCTTGTTCCGTCCGGCGACCATGTCGGCTCAAACTCATCATCGTCACTGCTGGTAATCTGCTTCAGCGCACCGGTTGCTATATTCACAGTCCAGATGTCGTAGCTTCCTTTGAACGCGCGATCCGATGCGAAAGCAATGGTTTTACCGTCAGGCGAAACGCGTGGCTCACGGTCATCACCGTGGCCTGAAGTGATCTGTTTACGTCTTGTGCCATCTGGGAGGATCGTCCAGATGTGAAAAGTTCCGCCGGCATAGGATTGAATCGCGACGATGCCGCCCTTTGCCGCCCAATCCGGGTGTGAGTCCTCATCGTACGGCGTACTGATCTGCTTCGCCGCGCCGCCGGTTATGGGCATGGAGTAAAGCAATCCCTGCAGATCCATGAGGATGATCTTCTGATCCGGCGAAACCGTTACCGCCATGTCCGTGCCTTCAGAGATAGTGATGGTCTTTGTCTTCACCGGCGAGACTGCAGGCCTAGCCTGAGCAGTGCTTGCAAGCGTCGAAACGATGGCTAGAACAAGAATTACGCAACGATTTAACCGGGATGAAGCAAAGTGCATGGGATTTCCTCATGGCGATGCGCAGTGCGTGAGAACACTGCGCGTCTCGGTTATAAATGGAACGCTTAGCTTACAACACGGGTTAGAACGAGAACCTGCCGATGAACTGTAACGATCGGGCTTGATACTCGAATGGGGCACCTGACGAGGCGATTGGGTGCCCGTAGGCACTTGCGCCCGTACCGGTACTCGCATTGACAGCGAAGTTGCCGTAATTGGAATGATTGAAGAGGTTGAAAGCCTCTACGGCGACGATCGCGTTATAGCGCTCCTTGATCTTGAAACTTTCCTGTAAGCGAGAATCGACGCGGTTGTAGTCCGTACCTCGGAAACCGTCGCGCTGAATAACGTAATAACCGTAAGCCGCGTCATAGGAGATCTTCGAAAGCGGAGCGTATACCACTGGGCAGGTAGCTGTCGGACAGGTTCCCGTGAAGCCCGGGGCAACGGGTGTTGCGCCGGCGGCGAAGGTGCGGGTTCCGTTTGTGTATCCATTCACCGTGGCGCCGGAACTGGTGGCAAACGCCAGACCGGATCCGAAGTGGTAGAGGCTGGACAGCGATAAACCGTACTTCCACTGATACTCACCGGTCACGGTAAGCGTGTTGCGTTGATCGTCAGTACCGTTGGCCCATTCCTGTTGGATGCCAGGAATAAATGGCTTGTTTGGATAAGAGAACGCTCCGCCTGTCGAGTTTTTGGTGCGACCCCACGTGTATGCAAGGGCGCCAGTGAACCCGTTTGTTAAGGCATGCTTGATGCCGACCTGGAGAGCGTCGGCGATTACGCCGGCTCCGGGTTGTGTCGAGAAATTACGTGTTAGCCCACTAAAGAGGTTGCTGCAAACCTGCTTCGCTGGGGCGCCATTCACGACACCGTTACTTGGCGCGCCGGTTGCCAGGTTGGTCACAGTATCGAGCGCTATGCCTCCGTTGCCGCAGACGCGAGTCGCGTACGTAGCAGCGGATATCGCAGCGGTTGGAGCTAGGTTCTGTTGAGCGTTTGCAGGATTTTGGAGAAGATTTCCGCTCAGCGCAATGAAATCGTCATAGACCCGCATGTGAACGATATCTGCCGTCACGGTGATCTTCCACGGCAGTTGGTGCGCAATCCCGAAAGAGGCCTGGAAGGCGTAAGGTGTCTTTGCTCCGCGCAGGACAGGCTGCGGGGCAGTAACGTAGCCGGTTGGGTTCGCACTGGGATTCTGGCCGGAGAAAGGACTAGGCAGCGAGAGCGGAGCGGCGGTGTTGCCTGACGTTGTAGCCTGTAGTGCTCGTGCCGTGCTGCTGTAGAGCTCTTCGTCGATGATGGCATTGGCAACCTGATCGGCGAAGTAAAGACCCGCACCGCCTCGTATTGAGGTCTGGCCGTTGCCACGCGGGTCGTAGGCGAAACCGAGGCGCGGTGCAAAGTTCAGGTTGGGGTTGCTGTTCGGAGTCAACAGACCGACCGTTGGAACGTACGAGGTGTTGTAAGCCCCCAGGTCGTTGTCATAGCGTAGTCCAACGTTCAGGGTCAGACGGGGCACGATCTTCCAGTCATCCTGCGCCCAGACTCCGATCACGTTGCGCACAATCTTGATGTTGTAGCCGCCGAAGGCCTGGGTATAAGTCTCACCGCCACCGCAGTACGCATTGATCAGATCGTACCGCCAGTTTGCAGGATCGAGCGTACCCGTGGGGAAAAATGTGTTGTAGAGGTTCTGCGACGAGGTCACCCCCATAGGCTGCGAGCAACCTGTCACACCTCCGCGCAGGTACTGAGGGAACGCCCCGCCGTGGAGGGTATAGAGGTACTCGCCGCCCATTCTTAAGGTGTGCTTGCCCTTGAGCCAGACCACATCGTCGCGATATTGCTGCGTGTATTGGTCGAAGATCTCCGGCTGATTGTACGGCTCACCGACCGTGGAAGAAGGCAGATTGAGCACGATCGAACTGGTGGTGAAATAAGGAAGATTCTGGAACTGGAAGTAATGGAAGCCAGCGTGAACGTCGTTGATCAGGTGGTCGTTAATGTTACGGTTCCAATCGAAGACATATCCCGAACTGGAAACGGACGAAGAATAGGACTGGCTGGGATCGTTACCTTGCACTACGAAGCTGGTGGACGATGAATACCCATCGCCGCGGAGCATGAAATGGTTTTTGTCGTTCCGCTGGTAATCCATGCGGCCAAGATATTCGTTGTTGCTGATCAGCACTGGATGGGTGAACAAACTTCCAACTACAGCCGTAACGTATGGGTTTAGTGTTGCAGTGTTGGGCTGATGCTCGCCCTCATAGGAGCCGTAGTACCAAAGCTTGTCCTTTTTGATCGCTCCGCCGAGCGTGCCGCCATACTGTTCGTCTGCAAACGTGAGGACCGTCTTAGCGATCGGATCGGCTGCGTTGAAAAAGGAGTTACGGAAGTAGCCAAACGCGCCGCCATGTAGGGCATTCGTGCCACTCTTGGTCTGCACATTCACATAGATACCAGCCGAGCGCCCGGATGTCGCATCGAAACGGTTGGTGATGATCTGGAACTGGGATATCGCATCCTGCGAAAAGTGGGGCTGGCCGAAGCTCGACCCGACCGAATCCTGCGAAACCTGCAGTCCGTCCATCGTGATCTGAAATTTGCCGGTTTCAGCATCACCTGCATTCGTTGACTGTCCGGAGGCTACAGGAGTATTTCCAAAGGAATTTGCCTTGATGCCCGGGACCATAGCCGACAGTTGTACATAGTTGCGCCCGTTGATCGGCATCGCCTGCACCTCCTGCGGAGTGACATTTCCGGCGACCTCGGAGGACGTCGTATCAATGGCGAGCTGGTCGCCGGCCACAACCTCTACGATTGATGAGGCGCTGGCAACCTTAAGAGATGTCGACCTGCGCCAGTTGCCCGACCAACAGGAGGATTTTCCTTTGCACGGTATTGAAGCCCGGCGCGGTGACGGTGATGGTGTACTCGGCGGCCGCGATGCCGGGAATGACATAGACGCCCTGCGCGTTGGTCGTCGCATCGAAGCTTGAGCCGTCCGTCTCCTTTGCGACAACCTTGGCTCCTTGAATGAGGCCACCCTGCACGTCAGTGACCACGCCGCTGAGCCCGGTTTGCTGCGCAAAGGCTGAGGAGCAGACAAACAGGATTGCAGTGAGGAACGAAGCGGAGAGAATGCGATAAGACATCTTCATGTGTTTGAGTACCTCATGGAACAGGTTTTGAGTTTGCCAAAGCATGGAGCGGGTCATCGCAGTTTGCGATGCAGGTATGCCATCACCGGGAGAGAAGGGTATCCCGACTAGAAAGATGCAATCGTTTCCGATGGATCCGGTAGATCGTTCGCTAATGCGTCAAACTGATTTTGAAGTGAATAACCGAAGCTTATGACCTCAGTCATGGTCTGTCTAATCGAAAGATTTTCTTACGTGATAGAAAACGTCGACAGCGTGACGGTTGAGTCTGAACGCTACTTTTCGTTGACAAAAATCAACAGAGCTCTAAGATGTGATTAACGCCGTGTGAAATTTCCGTCCAGGTTGACGGCACTTCGCGGCCTCCACGACGACAATTAAATCCAAAGTGTTTGCTTCGTTAACCCGTAGCGGCGCACCAGTCCTTCTATTGACCCCGAGGTACTACATGGACTTTAGAATCAGACAGTTGCAGTGTTTCCTGACGCTTTCCGAGTTGCTGAACTATGGCAAAACGGCGCGTACGCTCTATATAAGCCAGCCCACCATTACCTTTCAGATTAAGTCACTGGAGGAGGCTTTCGGCGTCAAGCTCTTTGAGCGCGATCGTCAGCATGTGCGACTGACCGATGCTGGATACGCCTTCCGTGAGTATGCGAAGAGCATCATGGATACCCTCGACGCCGCTCAGGAGTGCCTTAGCGGTCTGCATACGCGCTTGCGTTTGCGCGTCAGCTGCGGTCCGGTCGGGCAATTCATTTTGTTGCCTGCTGTCATCCGTGCTCTTACGGCTGACTACCCCGAATTTGAGCTGGAGGTCATTGAGCTGACCACCGAGCAGAGCATGGCACGCCTGTCCGAGGGCAAGGTGGATGCTCTGCTGATGGTCGGTGCGCTGCCCATCGAGGGGCTGCGTTACGACCCCATCTGCAAGGAGGAGCTGGTGGCGATGGTCTCGCGCAGGAGCCCGCTGGCAACCCGGCGCAGTATCTCGGTTGAGAACCTTCGGGACACCTGCATCATCGCTTCGCGCATGAAGGACTGCCGATTCCACCAGCCGTTTCTGCACAGCCTGCTTGCACCATTCGGTATCACTCCGCGGATTGTCGAGTCGCCGCAGTCCTGCTCCGTGCAGTTTGCTTATGCGGCTGCGGGGGAGGGAATCGCGATTACTACGGGTTCGATGAGCGTCTGCACCTTTCCCGATCTCGTTGCGCTACCGTTCAAGGAGCCGCTGTCTACGCTGCAGCTAGGCCTGGCGTCGATGGCATCCAACGAGACGCTGGGAATGTCGATCTTCCGCAAGGTCGTGATGGAGTGCGCGAGGGCGACCCTGGATCGCAGGATGATCGAGAGCCCACTGCCTCTTCATCTGCCGGAGGCGGTTGTGGCGTTCCCGATGCGTCGTGAGGCTTAGTCATCCGCTGGGGGCCTTGCTAAGTCACTTGATTGCAGCAATTTAGCAAGGTATTAATATATCGAGCTAACCCAACCTGCCTGGAGAGACCGTCTTTACACATTGCCGCTATGTGTAAAGCTCTGTTCGGTAGCGAAGATGGGCTGGGCTTCGGGGTCGTTCATGGCAATGAGGTGACTACGAGGTTCCAGCGGTCCAGCGGTTTCAGATCCTCAATGACCAGCTTGCCAATGAGAGTTTGTTTCCGAAGGCACACCTTTCGGAACAATGCGCCTAGCCCCTTTCGTTGTTTTGTTTCATTGGGATGTGACCAAGGTTTTGGCAAGCCTTCTGGTACGGAGCTTGCAGTTTCTAGAGCACTTACTGTGTTTCAAAAAGACTAACCGAGGCGATTTTGTTGAGCATCCTTTCGGAACAGACCTTAGGAACAACTTTGACTTTGCCGCGGCCTGGCAGTTTAGCGATGCTTCGCCCGTGTTCAATTGGTGCGAAATCGCCAATGCGCTCAGGGAACGCTCCGGGTGCCGAAGAACATCCCACTACTACCAACCCAGACCCCCCTTGACACACCCGCTATAATTAACCCAACAGAAGAAATCAGAATCCACGATCCGGCCACCCGCCGGATCGTCGCATTTAACCCGGCCTCCAGAACACCGAGGTCCGAACCTAAAGTATTTAGTTCGAAGATTTTGCGCAAAACAAGGGGGGAGGGGGAGGTATGTCCAAGGAAGCCGCAATACTAACCGCAGAACACCTCAGCACACCTGTGCCGGTACCCTGCCTGCCACCCTACGAAAATTACCGTATATTTCACGGAACTACCTACCCTTATGCCACGTAATAAAGTCCGAGACCATATCGGCCTTTCAACCAGAACCCTAGGGAGCTCCACCGTGGCAACAAATCGTAAAAGCAAACGCAAAGTCTGGCTGTGGACTGGCCTCATCGCCCTCGTAGTCGTCGTAGCCCTCGGCTGGACAGTCGCCGCCCGCGGCAACGGCACCAAGCTTGAGCCCTCCCAGCTCGGCAAGGCCGAACGCGGCGACATCGCCCGCTCCGTCGTCGCCACCGGCAAAGTCCAACCCATCACCAAGGTAGAGGTCAAATCCAAGGCCTCCGGCATCGTCACCGACCTCAAGACCGACATCAACGCCTTCGTCAAACAGGGTCAGGTCCTCGCCCAGCTCGACCAGCTCGAGATCATGGATCAGGTCGACGCCCAGAAGGCCCAGCTCGCCGCCGCCGAATCCAACGCCAAGGCCGCCGAAGCCGCCATCGAGTACGACAAGGTCAGCGCCGAAGCCCCTGACCTCCCCATGTACCAGCACACTTACGAGCGCAACCTCCAGATGTCCAAAGACGGCGTCGTCTCCCAGCAGGCCCTCGACGACGCCCAGCAAAAGTACCTCGCCGCCGCCAACACCCGCGACCGCGCCGTCTCCCAGATCTCCGTAGACAAGCTCGAAACTCCGCCAGGCCCAGGCCCAGGTCACCCAGGCCCAGTCCTCGCTCAAGCAGCTTGAGGAGCAACTCTCCTACACCACCATCACCTCACCGATGGACGGCGTCGTACTCTCCCGCGACGTCGAAAAAGGCGACGCCGTCAGCTCCATCCTCGTCCTCGGCAGCACCGCCACACTCGTCATGACCATCGGCGACATCCACCAGGTCTACGTGCAGGGCAAGGTCGACGAGTCCGACATCGGCAAGGTCTACCTCGGCCAGCCCGCCCGCATCAAGGTCGAATCCTTCAAGGACAAGACCTTCCTCGGCAAAGTAACCCGCATCGCACCCCTCGGCGTCGAGAAAGATAACGTAACCACCTTCGAGGTCCGCGTCTCCATCGACAACCCCGGCGGCGAACTCAAAGCCAACATGACCGCCAACGCTGAGATCCTCCTCGAAGAGCACAAGAACGTCCTCACCGTCCCCGAACAAGCCGTCCTCTACGACAAGGACCGCAACGCCTCCGTCGAAGTCCCCGACCCCAAAGAGAAAAAAGGCCGCCGCGTAGTCGCCATCAAAGCCGGCATCTCCAACGGCACCAAGACCGAAGTCCTCGCCGGCCTCAACCCCGGCGACACCGTCATCCTCCAGCAATAATCGATGGAACTAAACCCGGCAGCCCACGTAACTACCTGAAACACTCGCCCACGCATCACCTGCCAAGGTTGAATGTATTCAGTGAGATTCCATAGAAACTTCAAGGAGCGCCCGATGAAATTCCGCACCTTCCTTCCCGCCGTCCTCGCCCTCGCCACCACGGCAGCCTTCGCCGCAGACGCCACCTTCGATAAGACCCTCACGGTGAGCGGCTCCCCGCAGGTCTCCGTCAATACCCACTCCGGCTATATCCACCTCAATCCCGGCAGCGACTCACAGATCCACGTCATCGGCCACGTCCACGCTAACAAAGGCTGGACGATGAGCAGCTCCAGCGACATCGACGCCCGCATCAAGCAGATCGCCACTAACCCACCCATCTCCCAGAGCGGTAGCCAGGTCACCATCGGCGACCGCGACAACAACGACCTCTACCGCGACATCGCCGTCGACCTCGACATC
The DNA here is from genome assembly GCA_963744125.1 of uncultured Acidobacteriaceae bacterium. Lineage (GTDB taxonomy): Bacteria > Acidobacteriota > Terriglobia > Terriglobales > Acidobacteriaceae > Edaphobacter. The sequence continues at coordinate 184,179 of CAVUSG010000005.1, forward strand.
ACCCTCCCCCGTAGCTCCGCCATCGCCGCCTCATCAGGCTCCGGCGAAATCGATATCCAGGGCGTCGGCTCCTCCCTCAAAGCGCAGACCGGCTCCGGTTCCGTGCACGCTCGCGGCATCCAGGGAGCAGCCAATCTCCAGACCGGCTCCGGCTCCATTGAACTCGACGAAACCGGCCCCGGCGACGTCCGCGCTCAGACCGGCTCCGGCACCATTCACATTACCGGCATCTCCGGAGGCCTCCAGGCCCAGACCGGCTCCGGCGAAATCGAGGCCGCTGGCAAGCCCACCAGCGACTGGAAGCTCGGCACCGGCTCCGGCAGCATACACCTCACCGTAGGCCAGAGCACCGCCTTCAATCTCAACGCCAGCTCCGGCTCGGGCGGAATCCACGTCTCTCAGCCCATCAACCTGCAGGGCGACCTCGATCGCCACCGCGTCATCGCAGCCGTCAACGGTGGTGGCCCCACCATCCAGGCCAGGACCGGCTCCGGCAGCATCCACATCGATTAGCCCTCCCGCTCAACTCAAAAAGGTGTGGGGATGATGTCGTCCATCATCCCCACACCTTTTTTGTGACTCACTGCGGAAGCGCAAATCTCTAGAAGACGCTCCTGATCGCAGCTCCCAGCGTCGCGAACATACCAAAAATGCCGTTCGCCATAAAGTGCAGCATGGCAACCGCCACGAGCCCGAGCAATCCTGCCATTAGATGACCCCGATCAACCACATCCACCAGCATCTTCCAACGCCGAATCTTCAGTAATCCAGCGCGCACCTCGCTCATCGGGCCCAGTCCCTTCTTATCCACATCTCACGGTAGTCAAGCAGCCCAGCCCCAACAATGACCCAAAGGTGTTACAGAATCGACCACCTGCGTCTCCCGCCGCTACCATAGCTATATGTCTCTCGATTCCATCCCCCACCTCGTCGTCTTCGATCTCGACGGCACCCTCATCGACTCCCGCATCGACCTCTGCAACTCCGTCAACGCCACCCTCACCCACCTCGGCAAACCCACCCTCCCCGAAGCCGTCATCGCCGGCTACATCGGCGACGGCGTCTCCATGCTCATCCGCCGGGCCCTCGGCGACCCCTCCGGTGACATCCACGACGAAGAGTACGTCAACGAAGCCCTCACCTTCTTCCTCTCCTACTACCGCGTCCACAAGCTCGACTACACCTACGTCTACCCCGGCGTCATTGAGGCGCTCGAAACCATCCGCGAGATGCTTCCCCATCTCCCCATGGCCGTCCTCACCAACAAACCCGTCAACCCCTCCCGCGACATCTGCACGCACTTCGGCCTCAACCGCTTCTTCTTCCAGAACTACGGCGGCAACAGCTTCCACACCAAGAAGCCCGACCCCCTCGGCCTCATCACCCTCATCGAAGAGGCCAACATCCTCGACCCCACCCAGCCGCTCATCACCCCAGCCACAACCATCATGATCGGCGACTCCGACGTCGACATCCTCACCGCCCGCAACTGCGGAGCACGCAGCATCGGCTGCACCTTCGGCCTCGCACCCCACACCCTCGCCGCCGCCCAGCCCGACCAGCTCGCCCACTCCCCCGCCGACTGGCCCGCGCTCCTCGGTCTCCTTTGACCTCTGGCTCGAGCCTCTGATATCTTTTTCTTACAATCTTTTGGCGATGGAGTTCGCGACAACGCCGGTACCTTTCCGCGCTGATGACTCCTGTATCTCGAAGGAGGTCCATTGCCAGAATCGCCGCTCCGTAAGTCCCTGTCTGAACAATCCCACTTACTTTTGGAACTAGCTCGCTGGATTCCTGTCTCCGTGATCGTCGGCATCATGGCAGGATCAGCCTCAGCTCTTCTGCTGGTCTCGCTCGACTACTCCACGAGAATTCGAGTGAACTGGTCGGTAATGAAGATCTGGAGCAGGTGTTTGAAATGGAGCATTCGAATGAGTTCAACTCCAGCAGCCTTGAAGAGTGACAGCCTGACAGCATCCCAAAGGAGCCCTGCATGTCCTTATCTACTTGCCTTCTGATTATGTTGGGCGGCGCCCTCGGCACGCTGCTGCGCTATCTGATCTCCGCGCTGACAACCACTGCCCCTCATGATCTGCCCTGGGCTACCATCGCCATCAACATCTTCGGCTCCTTCGTCATCGGTTTCTTCGGAACCCTCACCTTGGCCCACGGCAAATTCCCTGTCTCCGAGAATCTTCGGTTGCTCGTTATGGTCGGTATATGCGGCGGATTCACCACCTTCTCATCCTTCAGCCTGCAGACGTTCGACCTCATGCGGAACGGATACATCGTTCGAGCGGCCGTCAACATCATCGGCTCTGTTGTGCTGTGTATCTGCGCGGTCGCTCTCGGTCATCTTATAGCGGCGCATTTCAACGGCCATGCTCCCGAAATATCACAGCTCTCCATCGAAGAGGAGGCAAGATTCTACAACGGTCAAAACTACGACTCTTGAGCAGTCACACCCAGCATCGGAGCAATAAGAGGCCACAGCCCCACAGCAACCATTGAGCCGGTTACCCCTCAAAACCCCGATTCCAGTTCTGAATCACCCGAGTCTCCCGCTCCCACCCAAGCACGCTCACACTCCCCGTCCCCAGCGCAAAAAGCTCTCCGCCAACCGCATCCAACCCAAGCCACCGAGCCGCCAGAATCCGCAAAATATGCGCATGTGCAAACAGCGCCACTCGATGAGCCGCCCCATTCGCAGCCAAAGCCCGCGCAATCACCCCATCCGCCCGCTCCCCTACATGCTCCACCGTCTCCCCACCCACAATCTCGTTCTTCCACACCGACCACCCCGGAATCTCTGCCGCTATCTCCGCCGTAGTCTGCCCCTCATAAACCCCATAGTCCCACTCCCGCAGCCCTTCATCGACCACCGCCACATCCCCATACCCCGCAATCGCACAGGTCTCCCGAGCCCGCGCCATCGGACTCTCCAGCACCAGGTCAAACTTCCGCCCTGCCAGATAATCCCGCAGCTCCACCGCCCGCTGCCGCCCATGTTCCGTCAACGGAATATCTGTCCGGCTGGTATGTTTCCCGCTCAGACTCCACTCCGTCTCGCCATGCCGCACCAGCCACAACTCCGTCCCTGCCCCCATCGTCACAGCCATCCCTTCGCCGCTGAAATCCGCCTTACGACTCCCGCTTCCGATCATCCACTACGGCGTAACACTCGCACTGGTCTGCGCAATCGCAGCATCAATCACCCGGTAGAGCTGGTTGATATCCTGCACCTTCACTTCCGTCCAGCCCTGCTGCGTCACCACAAAGATGCACGGCGTCCCATGCGGCCCCACTCCCAACCGGTCACCCAGCGCGCGATCGGCCTTCACCTCATTCTGACAAGCCGCATCCATCACAAACGGCAGCGACACACGATGCGCCTGAAACCACCCACTCGTAAATCGCGCCAGATCATCCTTGCTCGAAATCCCATTCTGATTCGCAAAAACATCCCGGCGAAAATCATCCGCCAGCGCCGGCGAAACCTTGTCCTGCAGATACCGAGCCGTCACCGCCGCATCGAAGCTCCAAACATGAATCTCCGTCAGCGGAAAATCCCGGTGCACCAACGGAATCTTGTACCTCTCCACCGCCGCATGCACAATTGGCAACGCATGCGCGCAAGCCGGACACTCCAGATCATCAAACTCATAGATCGCCACCTTCGCACCCGCCGGCGGCTTCAACATCGAAGTATCCCGAAACACCCCAGGAGCCCGCCCCACCGGCTGAGCCGGCGCAGCAACACCCGGAGCCGAAACACCCGCAGAACTCTGCTGCACCGAATCGCCCCCATCACGTCCAGCAAGATAAACCCCAACCCCCACCAAAACCACCGCCGCCACAACCCCAACCACAACCTTATTCTTCATAAGAGCAGTCTCCTCCGCCACTACCTGCAAGCATAACCCGACCCCCGCGCCACTTCCACTCCCGAATCCCCTATCCTATAGAGATGGACTTCCAGCTCACCACCACCTACAAGCCCCAGGGAGACCAGCCCCGCGCCATCGCCGAACTCATCTCCGGCCTCGCCGACGGCGAAAAAGATCAGGTCCTCCTCGGAGTCACCGGCTCCGGCAAGACCTTCACCATGGCCAAGATCATCGAGCAGTCCCAGCGCCCCGCCCTCATCCTCGCGCACAACAAGACCCTCGCCGCCCAGCTCTACCACGAGTTCAAAACCTTCTTCCCCCACAACGCCGTCGAGTACTTCGTCTCCTACTACGACTACTACCAGCCCGAAGCCTACATCCCCGCCGGCGACCTCTTCATCGAAAAAGAAGCCACCATCAACGAAGAGCTCGACAAGCTCCGCCTCTCCGCCACCCGCTCCCTCTTCGAACGCCGCGACTGCATCATCGTCTCCTCCGTCTCCTGCATCTACGGCCTCGGCTCGCCCGAAGCCTACTACGGCATGCTCCTCCTCCTCGAAAAAGGCCAGAAGATCAAGCGCGAAGACATCACCCGCCGCCTCGTCGAAATCCTCTACGACCGCAACGACGTAGACTTCCGCCGCGGCACCTTCCGCGTCCGCGGCGACATCATCGAGGTCTACCCCACCTACGACGAAAACGCCTACCGCATCGAACTCTTCGGCGACGAGATCGACTCACTCTCCCAGATCGACCCACTCTTCGGCACCGTCCGCCAGAAATACTCCCGCCTCCCCATCTACCCAAAGTCCCACTACGTAGTCCAGCCCGAACGCAAAAAATCCGCCACCGAATCCATCCTCGCCGAGCTATTCGAGTGGGAAGCCCAGTTAGAAAAAGAAGGCCGCTTAGTAGAATCCCAGCGCATCCACCAGCGAACTAGATTCGACTTAGAGATGATTAAATCCGTAGGCTACTGCCACGGCATCGAGAACTACTCCCGCCACATGTCCGGCCGCCTTCCCGGCGAGCCACCACCCACACTCCTCGACTACTTCCCCCGCGACTTCCTCATCTTCATCGACGAGTCCCACGTCACCATCCCCCAGCTCCACGGCATGTGGCACGGCGACCGCAGCCGCAAACAAAACCTCATCGACTACGGCTTCCGCCTGCCCTCCGCACTCGACAACCGCCCCCTCCGCTTCGAAGAGTTCGAGTCCCGCACCGGCCAGATCATCTACGTCTCCGCCACCCCCGGCCCCTACGAACTAACCAAATCCGCCGGAGTAGTAGTAGAACAAATCATCCGCCCCACCGGACTAATCGACCCACAAGTAGAAATTCGTCCCGTCAAAGGACAAATAGACGACTTACTAGCAGAAATTCGCGACCGCGCCGCAAAAAATCAGCGCGTCTTAGTAACTACACTTACAAAACGCATGTCCGAGGACTTAGCCAACTACTACACCGAAGTAGGTGTCCGCTGCCGCTACATGCACTCCGAAATCGAAACCCTCGAACGCATCCGCCTACTCCGCGACCTCCGCAAAGGCGAGTACGACGTCCTCATCGGCATCAACCTCCTACGCGAAGGCCTCGACCTACCCGAAGTCTCCCTCGTAGCCATCCTCGACGCCGACAAAGAAGGCTTCCTCCGCTCCCAGGGCTCCCTCATCCAGACCATCGGCCGAGCCGCCCGCCACCTCGAAGGCCGAGCCATCCTCTACGCCGACAAGATGACCGACTCCATGCGCCGCGCCATCGACGAGACCGACCGCCGCCGCGAAAAACAGGAGGCCTACAACGAAGAGAACGGCATCACCCCCGTCTCCATCAGAAGCACCATCATCGAGATGGGCCTCGCCGGAATCCTCAAAGCCGACTACGCCGACCTGACAGAAGAGATCGGCGCCGAAGAACTAAACTTCAACACCCAGGCCGAACTAGACACCTACATCACCAAACTAGAATCCGACATGCGCGAAGCAGCCAAAAAATTCGAATTCGAAAAAGCCGCCAAACTACGCGACACAGTAAAAGAACTCCGCACCAAAGAATTCCTGTTTTCGTAAACGAATCAGATGGATTCTCCTTGGCGAAGATTGCTCGGCGCCAAGTTGCACTGTTGACAGATCACCCACCCCATTTATACCATCGGCCACCTATCCCGTCGGTCTTCCGAGGACGACCATGAGACACTTCAGAGCTTCGCACAAGAGACCTACCGAATGGCTGTGGATTGAAACCGACAAAGTCACGAAGTGGGTACAGGCGACGGCGTTCCTTCTCGCTGGAACATGGGCGCTATTTCATTTCATTTACATTGAACTTCCCAATGCTCGCGGACACATCGAGGTCCAAGCCTCAATGAACCAGGAAACCCACCCACTTTACCAAAGTACATGCCAGTACTACTTCTACATAAAAGTGACGAACAAGGGGATTACCCCGACCGAAGTCGACCGGGTGCGTTTACAGGGATGGCAAACCGATTCGCCTCCATTGAGCAACTCTTCATTTACGTTCTTAAACTGGCACGCGGTTCGGCCATTGAAGACGCTCTTTGACACAACGCCGCAGGACAGCCTTCTCTATAAAAGCCTCGCTCCCGGAGAGAGTATAGACGAGTCCTTTCCTTACGCCGTACAGTCGCTGCCGCTCGGCGAGTATCTGTTCTCCGTCACCGTTTATTCACACGCCGGACTGTCCCATCAAAGGTTCACATACTTGCAGCCCAAACCAAAGATGTCCTGCCCTTAGTCCCACAGATCTATTAATTGTTCCAAGGGATATCGATCCGCTGAATAGACAGGCGTCCCGCTCACATCATTGCGGGTGGGTGCCCCCCATCGGGGGCGCCCCCTAGAACTCCAAGCCTTCATTGATCCCAAATGGTTTGTGATCCAGAGCGAACCTTCATCTAGTAAGATCTCGTCACGATATCTGTTAATGACCCAATGACCCAATGACCGAAGCCGACCTCTTAAGAAGTCTCCACTCGACCGAGCATACTTTTGTAGAACGGAAGACCGTTGGAGACAGCAGAGATTGGGTGAAGACTGTCGTCGCGTTCGCAAATAGCCTTGAAACCAACCAAGAGGGAGTCCTGTTCATTGGCGCAACCGACAAAGGAGAGATTGAATCGAACCCAGCAAACCTGGATAAACTCCAAAAGACCCTTTCAGAAAAACTGCAAAGTGTCTACCCTCCCGTCTACTACACGACGAAGATTGTTGCAGCTGATGGTAGAGAGTGTCTCGCAGTCATCGTCCCTGGCAGTTCTTCAAAGCCTCACTACTCAGGTCCCCTATATCTCCGCGACGGCTCCCAGACGGTCATAGCGACGGGCGACAGCATGACTTGCTGCTCGCGTTACGACTGGGGAAAACCCGGGAGCTTCAGCAGTGGATTGGGAAATCTATCACGGTGCGAAGGATCTATCGAAGAGAGGGCATGGGATACGCGCTCGAACAGAATGAAAATGAGGCGACGGTACTGGCGTGTAACCAGTTTTACTTGACAGTGCAACTCAACAACCGTCCTTGGTCGTACCCGTTGTCTAGGTTCGACATCGCATTTGATCACGTCAGGGCTAGACTGGAGATTGAACTCTCGCCCCCACAGGTCTGAGCGCTAGTTGGCCACCGGACGCCAACGAAATTTGGCCATTAGTATGAGCAACTTACAACGTTTCCATAGCCAAATCACTTGACACCACCCCATATAATAGACATAGAAGCAAAACCATAAGACCCGGTTGGGTGCCGGGCCTTCGCATCAACCACCAGACCGCGCCGTAACCCCAAATCCGGGGCTAGGGTGAGTCTCTCTGACCAGGCTTAAGTCTTTTCCCAACTAGACTTTGTCCAAAAACACCCCAGGGGGAGGGGGTACCACAAATGTCGCACCACAATCCAAATCTGCGCTCCGAGGTCATAAAGGACATCCGAGTCCTCTGCACGCACGTCTTTGAAGGCGGACATACCTGCGCCTCGCCCGCCCTCCGCGGCGAGACCTTCTGCTACTACCATCACCCCACGCGCCGCCCCCTCCGCGAGACGCGCGCCGCCTGGCGCATCGCCCGCCGCTCCTTCTCCGTCCCCATCCCCACCGACCGCGAGCAGTTCCTCGAAGCCCTCACCTGTGTCCTGCAGGCCATCGCTGCCAACCGCGTCAAGATCCCCCACGCCCGCCGCATCCTCTACGCCCTCCAGCAGGTCGGCACCCACCTGCAAAAGGTCGAATCCGCCCGCTTCTCCGCGAAAAAACTTCCATCAACAACCCCAAACCAGCTATCCTCAAATCTAACCACCTCTACCACGTCGCGAGGCCAACATGAAACGCCCACGGAATCTCCGCAGGTCGCTCGGTTCGCTGTCGATCGGCGCGGGTCTCCTCCTCATCGCCATATACCTCGTCCCAACCGTCTACGGCACGGTAATGTCCCACCTCGCCCTCGCGCAGTTCCGCGCCGCCGGCGCACGCCAACCGCCTCTGGGACAGCGCCCGCATCCGCGCCTACCAGCGCTCGCTCGCCGTCTCCTTCCCTGCCCCCGAAGCCATCCTCCGCGTCCCCAAAGCCGCCATCGAAGTCCCCATCCTCGAAGGCACCGACGACCTCACCCTCAACCGCGGAGTAGGCCACATCCCCGGAACCTCCCTCCCCGGCCACTCCGGCAACATAGCCATCACCGGCCACCGCGACGGCTTCTTCCGCGGCCTAAAAGACCTCACCGCAGGCGACACAATAGAAGTAGTCCGTCACAACCAGACCGACAAATATCTCGTCCGCAACATCAAAATTGTTCTCCCCTCCGACACCTCCGTCCTCAACCAAACGGACGACTCAACTCTCACCCTTATCACTTGCTACCCCTTCTACTACGTAGGATCAGCCCCGCAGCGATACATCGTGCAGGCATCCCTCATCACACCCAACTCGAACGACAACCAAAGTTCAGCCACCCTCGCTCCAGGAGAATAACGTGACCCTCAACACTCACATCCGCAAGTTCGCCCCGCTACTCGCCCTCGCAGTCGCACTGCCCGCCATCGCGCAATCCACCGTCGTCTACTCGACCCCCAACGACATCGTAGTCAAGCGCGCCGACGGCCAGCTCCTCAACTACACCGTCGCAGCCGGCACCACCATCTCCGTAGCCGGCAAGAAGGTCCCCGCCTCCGACGTCAAGCCCGGCACCAAACTCACCGACCCCATCCCCGGCGATGGCAAGATAGTCACCGGCATCTCCACCGCAAGCGGCAAGGTCTACCAGGTCAACCCACCCGATAAGGTCACCCTCTCGCTCGCCTCGGGCATTAAGGAAGTCACCGTTCCTGCCGGCACCAGCTTCACCGTAGGCGGCAAGAAAGTCGAGCGTCAGCGAGCTCAAGAAGGACATGCCCGTCGAAGCCACCATCGTCGCCACCACCTCCGGCTCTGACGCCACCGGCAACACGCCACCCTCCAGCACCCCGGCACTCACCGGCCCCATCGTGCTCGACATCGCGAGCGGCGACGATCTACCCGCCGCCGGAACCAACCTCCCGCTCTACGGAGTCCTCGGCTTCATCATCCTCGCCCTCGGCCTCGCACTGCGCTCCAACATCTTCGCCCGCAACCGCGCCTAACCAACTCGCAACACAACATCCCCGGAGAGCGCACATTCTCCGGGGATTTATCTTGCCCGCAAACACTCCGCGTAAACTGTCCCCATGATCATCATCGACAACGAATCACGTAGAACTCACCACGCCCTACGGCCCCATGCGCACCCACATCGTTCGCCCCGCCGCGCCCGGCCGCTATCCCGGAATCGTCTTCTACTCTGAAATCTTCCAGATCACCGCGCCCATCCGCCGCACCGCCGCCATGCTCGCCGGCCACGGATACATCGTAGCCATGCCCGAGATCTACCACGAGTTCGAACCCGCCGGCACCGTCCTCGCCTACGACCAGGCCGGCTCCGATCGCGGCAACCAGTGGAAGACCACCAAAGAACTAGCCAGCTACGACGCCGACGCCCGCGCCGTCCTCGACCACCTCGCCACCCGCCCCGACTGCACCGGAAAACTCGGCGCCATGGGAATCTGCATCGGCGGCCACCTCGCCTTCCGCGCCGCCATGGATCCCCGCGTCCTCGCCACCGCCTGCTTCTACGCCACCGACATCCACAAAGGCGCGCCTCGGCAAAGGCATGGCCGACGACTCCCTCGCCCGCACCGCCGACATCCAGGGCGAACTCCTCATGATCTGGGGCCGGCAGGACCCGCACATCCCCACCGAAGGCCGCATGAAAGTCCTCACTCGCCTCAACGAGCTAGGCAAAAAGATAAGCTGGCACGAAGTCAACGGAGCCCACGCCTTCATGCGCGACGAAGGCCTCCGCTACGACCCCGAACTCGCCTACTCCCTCTACGGCCTCGTCTTCGATCTCTTCCACCGCAAATTAGCCGAAGGCGACCAACCCGCCCCCATCACCCAATCCACCGAAACACGCCACTAACCCCATTTACCCCCAACGGATTTCATTGCGACTAAGCGCGAGCCGCTTCCGCCCCTCTTCACTGCGCTCGCAGCCGAAATACTTGGCACAATGCGCGTCTCAGGCTTAGGCTCTTTCACCTGCACACGAACCTCAAGATTCAATCTCACCGCAAATTGAATAAGCTTGCCGGTACTGAACTTTGAGATTCCCCTCGATATGGTCCAAAAGATCTCGCCAAAGTCCCGTCTTGGATCTTCCCCTCAAGTGTCTCTTCCATTCAGTTCGGACCCGGCGACTTAATCTCATCGATTACGAAAACTTCGAAGTTCTCCTTGTGGGACACGAGCTTTAGTCCAAGCTGTTCTTCCAGTGCCGTAAAGAGCGACGGTCCTTCGCTCGAAGGCGCACTTGCGGCATCATCTGCATGCAAATCCATCGCAGCCCATTGAAGATCAATGTCATACGATGCCGTCAACCCGGTTCTGTCCACTACCGGCCTGCCCAGCATGCTTTGCAACGATGCTGTGAGGTCCTGCATCGTCCTTGCTCCGCCTGTCAGCCACTTCCGGGTGGCTATTATCGTGCACACAGGGCGTACGCCTGAGGGCGACACGGGACTTGGGGGTCCTGCAACTGTCTTCGGACGGCCATCCGCGATCCATGTTGCACAGTTCATCTCGGACTTGTGGATCTGCGGACCCAACCGTGCATCCTTCCTCCCAACGACAAGGTCATAAGCCGCGAGTTCACGCTGCTCGCGGTGTACCCTCAAGCCGAATCGATCAGCCAGCAGTCGCTGTAGCATCAGGTGGATCTCATGGGCGGGTGGCCGACGCGCCCCAGGATATGTACCGATTACGTCAAAGGATTTATCAGAGGTCCAAGCAGGCGCGCCGACAAGTTCGTGATCCCGTAGCTCATAGGCGTCCAAAATGAGAAAGCGGAGGGGCACGTTTGTAGCTACGAATCGGTCTGGAAGCTGACTGTTGGTGTTTGATGAGGTGCTCTGGGAGACATTCTGCTTGACTGAGGTGACCTCGAACTGCGGCGTTGTGATTTCGGTGGTTTGTGCTTGCGCTCCGACTGGTCTGGAAGTGCTGCAGGCGAGAGCAGATAGAGTCATGCAAAAAATGATGGTGCAGTGTTTTGTCATCGACGGGTGCTCGACGACCGTTGACGCGTGCACAAAATTGCTATTGTGACTCTTCACAACTGTGCCCCCTGAACGCCCTTATCAGTCAATCAAATATATGTATCGATTCGCCCTTCGGAAAGCTGGCGGTTGTGGAACTTCGCGTAAAACTGGCTTTTCAGTGACAACAAGATGGGAAGAAATTAAACTGACCCACTACCTTAACGTGAGATCACTTGTAAGTGGGCGACCTTAGCCATCTCTTCAAGACCCATAAATCGCCTCAGCATTCCCCCGCAAAACCATCCGAGCCAACTCACCCCCACGCGCAGCCGAAACCTCACCATCCCGCATCATCCCCGTAATCGCCATCCCCAGCGACTCCCGGATATTCCGGTTAGCAATCCAAGCAGCCTCCTCCCACCCCATCGCCGAAGAGTAAGGATAAGCATCCGTCGCATACAGCACCTTCTCCGGATAAAGCTCCAGCCACTCCCGCAGCCACGCCGACATCGTACGCGGCGAGATCATCAGCGACTGCTGCGAAACATCCAGATACACATTCGGCTTCTGCAGCAGCGATCCAACCTCATGCACAAACGGCCATCCCCCATGCAGCAGCACAAACTTCGTATGCCGCAGCCGCGCATCATTGAACAGCGGCTCCAGTAGCAGCGGATTATCACCCGCAATCGAAAAATACCCACCACCACCCGCAGTAGTGTGTATATGCACCGGCATGTTCAACCGCCCACACTCCACCGCAATATACCGAAACAGAAAATCCTGCAGCCGCTTGTACTGCGCCTCATCAGGACGCGCCTTGTGCAACAAACTCGCATAAATCCGCGCAGCCTCATCTCGCGGCACATCATCAAACCCAAACGACCGCAGATAAGCCACCTCAAACTTCTCCGCAACCGCACCACCCGCCTTCTGCTGCTCGAGAACCGGCGTAACAACCTGCCGCAGATAACCATCGAGAGTAGCAGGCAGCGCCTTCAACCCCACCTGCTGCAAATATCGCGCGCGCAACTTATCCTCCAGCGGAAAGAACTGCCCCCGATCCGGCGTCGCCGCCGCAAGCCCCGAGTTGTCCAGCGGAAAGATCAGCGCATCGACATACGGCACCCACCGAAACCGCGGCGGCTGCACCCCCGTCCCCATCGCCACGCGGTTCGCCAGCATCGTCCCGATCCCCGCGCGATCCAGAACATACGCCGCATAGCCCACACCCTGCTGCGCCCGAACCCTCTCACGCGCCGCATCAAGCTCCTTCATACCCGCAGCGCTCAGCGGAGGCTGCCCATCAAACCCAAACAGAGCCTTCCACGCATCATGCAGCGCCGGAAGCTCAGGCCGCATCCCCGCCGGATCGGTATCGGCCTCCATGTTATCCACAGGCAGCGCATCGAAGTTCCGGTCCGTCGCAAACTCCGGAGGCGACAGCATCGGATGAGCATGATTATCGATCGCCGGAATAGCCGCAATCGCCGCCGCCAGACCCGGATCAATGGACAGGTTCCCGGACTGCCCGGACGCAGAAACACCCCCAGCCAGAAAAACCGCAGCAGCTCACAACCAGGCAAAACCGAACCATCTTCACAGAAATCCGGCCAACAAAACTTGACATTTAAGGCCCCCAGAGACCCCAGTGTTATTCCATCCAACCGCACCACAACACCGAATCAACAGCAATAAAACCTTTACTTCGAATACTTTACCAATAAACCCTTTGTTTAGAATACTTTGCCACACAGGTCCAACCCTAAGTCCCATCAATCGAAGAATTTACGCAAAACAGGGGACGGGGGGAGATCAACCAACAACCAGCACCCAACAACCAGCAACTGTCCTCTAGCGCCAGCTAACCGCCAGATGCCACCGCATCTCCCGAACCTGCGTCTTCTCCAACACCACCGCATACTCACGCAACTCAGAAAGCACCCGCTCCCCGTCAGTCCCCAGCAACTGCGGCTCCTCCGCCAGCGCATCCAGCAGCGCCCTCACCGTCGCCAGCCCATCCGCAGCCGAATACCACTGCGGCGGCGGCAGCCTCCGCATGATCTCCGGATTCCCCGCCCCCTCCTCGATCAGCAGCGACATCGAATTCTCATCCGCCGAGAAGAACTCAATCAGCGGCCGCACCCCCAACTGCAGCGCCAGCTTCTCCAGCGCATCCTCATGCCGGGCCAGCGACCGCCCATTCACGAAGATGTCGTACCCCGGATCCTCGCCCTCAACCACGATGTACATCGAAGCAGCCATTCACCGCAGTGTACCGCCCCACCACCCCACTCCGAAAGTCCCTAACGCAACGACAACCCAGCACCCTCATCCACTTCCCGCGACAGCAGCAAAAACGCAGCACTCCCAGCCAGCAGCAGAGCGCCAAAACCCATCCGCAAAGTCAGCTCCGGCCTCAACAGCACATACCCCTCCACCACAGTCACCAGCGGAATCACCAGGTACCGCGCCCCAAACCGCACCGGAGACATCCCCCGCAACAACACCACCAGCAGCACCACCTCAAACCCCCTGCGCCAACGCCCCAACCCACCCCCCACCACTCAAACCCCACCCCGCCCCATCAAAAACTCCCCACCCAAACAACACCAAAGCATTCGCAACACAAAAGACGGCAACCGCCTGCGCAACACCAAAACCCCGCAACAAACGATGAATCCACACACTCCAACCGCAATCCCAACCGCGCACACGACCAGCAACGCCAGCGCAACCCGCCCCATCACAGACCCAGGAACATCCAGAGGAACAATCAGCAGAACTCCACCCAACCCAGCCAATGCAGGCCCCAGCAACCGCCGCACACCATCCCCCGAGCTCTGCGCCACCACCAGCACCACCATCGCCGGCACCACAGCCAACACCACCACCCACAGGTTGCTCGCCACATGCCGCAACCCCCACCCCACCGCCACCTCCGGCACCCCCACCAACAACACCGCCGCCAACGCAAGTCGGCCTACGCACCCCACACCCGGCCAACTCGACCCACCACTCAAAATCGCAGCCACAATCCCCACGACCGCAAACACCAAACCCCGAATCACCCCAGACACCGCAGGCAGCAGCCACTCACTACGCCGCGATCAAACAAAACCCGGCGAACATGATCCACACACTTCGCCTCATCGCTCCACCCAAATCAAAGGGCCGTGCATAAGCACGGCCCTCGATCCAATCAGTTGGTTCAGACTAGCGATTTCCGCCGCCCTGAGGAGCACCGCCGCCCGGTCCCGGACGCCGTCCACCTCTACGCCGCCGTCCACCACCAGGACGCCGCTGACCACCAGGACCGCCCGGACCACCGCCGCCAGGACCACGTCCCGCAGGCGCAGCAGCCACCGGCGCAACTCCATCCGCACGATTGAAGTTCGGCTCATCCGCCGCCTCATCATCGCCGTCCTCGAAGTCGTCTCCATCTTCAACTTCATCCTCAGCCTCGGCTGAAATCGCAGGAGCCGCATGCGCTGCGGGCTCAGTCCCCGGCTCCGGCAGACCCAGCTTCGCACGCTGCTCGCGCAGAACAGCCTTGCGCGAAAGCTTGATGCGATTGCCCTCGATCGAAAGCACCTTCACCAGGATCTGATCGCCCTCGCGAAGCTCATCCTTCACTTCCTTCACGCGATGCTCCGCAATCTCCGAAACATGCAGCAAGCCATCGGTTCCCGGGAATATCTCGACGAACGCGCCAAACTCGGCGATCCTCACAACCTTACCCAGATAGATCTTGCCGATCTCAGGCACCGCCGTAATATCGCTGATCATCTGGATCGCGCGCGCCAGTCCATCGGCATCGCTCGATGCCACATTCACGCGGCCCGTGTCATCAACATCGATCTTCACGCCCGTCGCATCGATGATCCCGCGGATCACCTTGCCGCCCGGCCCAATCAGATCGCGAATCTTATCCGTCGGAATCTGAATGGTGTGAATACGCGGCGCAAACTGCGACTTCTCCGCGCTCGCACTGGCAATCGTCGCATCCATCGTATCCAGCAGCCAAAGTCTGCCGCGCCGCGCCTGCTCCAGCGCCTCGCGCATAATCTGCGGAGTGATCCCCATGATCTTGATGTCCATCTGCAACGCTGTAATGCCCGCGCGCGTTCCGGCCACCTTGAAGTCCATATCGCCGTAGTGATCTTCAGCGCCCGCGATGTCGGAGAGGACAGCATAGTTATCGCCTTCCTTCACCAGTCCCATCGCAACGCCGGCCACAGCGCCCTTCAGCGGAATACCCGCCTGCATCAGCGCCAGCGAAGCACCGCAAACCGTCGCCATCGACGAAGATCCATTCGACTCCAGAATGTCCGACACCACGCGCAGCGTATAAGGCGACTCATCCTCACCCGGCAGCACCGCTTCGATCGCCCGCGACGCCAGCGCGCCATGGCCAATCTCACGCCGCCCAACGCCGCTCATGCGGCCAACCTCGCCAACCGAGAACGGCGGGAAGTTATAGTGCAGCATGAAGCGCCGCTTCTGCTCTCCCTCGTAGCTCTCCAGCCGCTGCGCATCATCGGTCGTACCCAGCGTCGCCGAAACCAGAGCCTGCGTCTCGCCGCGCGTAAACAGCGCCGAGCCATGCACCCGAGGCAGCACACCAACCTCAACCGTAACCGCACGAATCTCATCGAACGCGCGGTGGTCAGGCCGAATCCTATCCTTCAGCACCTGCTCGCGGAAGATATTCTCGCGCAGCAGCTCGTAGTACTTGCTGAACTTCTTCGCCGCGGCAGCATCGCCCTCGGGAAGCTCCTTCTTCAGCTCGTCCTTGATCTCCTTCACCAGCGCATAGCTCTCGAACTTCGGATGCTTCTTCGTATCCAGAGCATCACGCAGACGATCACCAGCCTTGGCCGTCAACTCACTGAGATAGGCAGCATCAGTCTCAACCGCAGTAACCACGCGCTTCGCCTTACCCGCACGGCTGACGAGATCTTCAATCGCCGCACAGATCTTCTTGATCTGCTCGTGACCGAACTCAATCGCATCGACGACCTTCTCCTCCGAGATCTCCTTCGCCCCGGACTCCACCATCACGATGCCGTCCTTCGTGCCGACGACCATAATGTTCAGCGTGCCCTTCGCGCGCTCGGCATAGGTCGGATTCACGATAAACTCGCCATCCACAATCCCGATGCGCACCGCGCCAACCGGACCATGGAAAGGAATATCGCTCAACGCCAGCGCGCAGCTCGCGCCGTTGATGCCCAGCACATCCGGGTCATTCTCTTTGTCCGCCGAATACACAAACGCAACCACCTGCGTCTCGTTCCGGAAGGTCTCAGGAAACAGCGGACGGATAGGCCGGTCAATCTGACGGCAGGTGAGAATCTCCTTCTCACTCGGACGCCCTTCCCGCTTGATGAAGCCACCGGGAATTCGTCCACCGGCATAGGTAAACTCGCGATACTCAACCGTCAGCGGGAAGAAGTCGATTCCCTCTTTCGGCTCGGGCGACGCAACCGCAGTCGCCAGGATTACGTTGTCGCCACTCGATGTGAGGGCTGCGCCTGAGGCCTGCTTGGCCATGCGTCCCGTTTCAAACTTGATCTGCTTGCCGCCGGCAAGCTCAACGATTACGTCTTGTTTCATCTGTCTTCCTCTTCTCTCTCTCTTCACTCACTGGTTTAAGCTTGGGGGCGCGACATCCGCTCTGCGGCGGGCGCGAAAAATGCAGCTTCGCAGACAGCGCTGTAGCGCCGCCGCAGAAGCTGCATCGTCTTCAAATATCGTCGTTCATCGGCAGCCGCTCAATCCGCATAGTCATCCTCGACCCTGCATTGAGACCGCAGACGGACCTTGGGTGGCCGGACGAGATTCCATGATTTGAACGGTGTCTCCGTAACAATGGGCTTACTTGCGGATCCCGAGTTTGCCGATCACGTCGCGATACCGGTCAGCGTCGCACTTCTTCAGGTAATCAAGTAGCCGGCGCCGTTTGCTCACAAGCATGAGCAAGCCGCGACGCGACCCATGGTCCTTCTTGTGCGCTTTGAAATGTTCCGTCAACTCGCCAATTCGTTCACTCAGAATCGCGATCTGTACCTCAGGACTCCCAGTATCTGAGTCGTGGGTGCGGAACTTCTGGATAATGTCTGTTTTCTTTGCGGATGCCAACACAGCTGTTTCTACTCCTGATCTTCTAATTCACTCTTAGTGTCTGTTATTTAGAATAGCACTGCTTTACACGCTGCGGCAATTCGCGCCGGCTCGTCTTTTCAATAACTTCGCATCCACCCGAACGCTAATTTTTCTTTTCACTCGCCGCGTAGTCGCGAATCTCCCCTGTCCAACGCAAAAATCTCAAAAACTGACCCTTCTCATCCCACGCGAATCGCAGAAAATCACGGCCTCTTATCGTCCCCGCAGGCTGACCCGAATACGTCTCCAGCCGCCAGCGAAGATACGCGCTCCGCCACGGCATCAGCCGATGCCCTCGCGTCGCATTCCACAAAAATCGCAGCCCCTCTCCCATAGCGCTCCCTTATCCACTATATCGATAAGGTGTCGCGGTCGAAACAGCGATCGCAGAATCAATCGACGCCTCGCGCAATACGCGAGCATCTACTTCATATAACTAAACAGATCATTGTTGCTGTTTCCCAGCGCACTCATCACACTCAGCAGCGCCTGATGCTGCGTCTCGGAAGCACTCAGCTGACTAGCCACCGTAGCCATATCCGCAGAGACCAACGATCCTTGCTGCACGGTCAACTCACTCTCTTCCGTCTGCGTATAAGTGCTCGTCTGCTGAATCCGGCTCAGCGAACTATCCAGAATGCTGCGCTGCGTAGATACCTGCCCCAGCGAAGCATTCAGCGCCGTGCTGTCACTTGTCACAATCGCACTAGCCGCACCGCCCGAAATATCGGCAATCAGTTTATTCAGCGCAGTCAGTACTCCCGGGCCACCGCCGCCGAAGATCGCCGAACCCGGAACGCTCACCTGTATCTTCTGCCCCGTCGGCGTCTCGATCGATTGCACATTTTGATCGCCGTTATAAGTCGTGGTTGCCGGGACCGTCGAAGTATCCAGCGAAAACGGCGCCACCGATCCCTGGCTTCCGCCAAACAAATGTTGTCCCAGATAGCTCGTGTTCGCCAGCGAAAGCACCTGGTCGCGAATGCCCGTCAACTGCTGCACGACGGTTGAGCTATTCGAAGCATTCAACGTCCCATCGCCAGCCTGCACCGCCAGCGTCAACGCAGAGGTCACTTGCGTCACCACCTCACCCAGCGTCGAGTCCGCCACCTGCAGCATCGCCTGCGTCCCCGACGACGATTGAACATAGCTATCATCCTCGGCAATCGCGCTCCCGATCACTGTCGCGTTCGCGACCGCACCCGGATCATCCTGCAACGACGTCACACGCAAGCCACTCGACAACTCCGACGTCAGGTTACTCTCGACGCTACTCGATTGGTCGATAGCCACAGCCAGGCTGCTCAAATAATTCGGATCGAAACCCACACTACGCCTCCGCTTCCAACACAGCTCAACTCCTCGACTACGTGACAGTCGTCTCCTCACCCAGATTCAACGCGCTCGCCATCAGCGTATTCACAATCGAGAACACCTGCGAAGCAGCCTGATAAGAACGCTGATACTGGGTAAGATTTGCCGCTTCCTGATCCAGCGACACGGCAGAAAGCGAGTCCCGTTGTGTCGTAAGCTGCGTCAAAGTCGCCTGTTGCTGCGTACTGTCCGCCGTCGCCGTC
The DNA here is from genome assembly GCA_963744125.1 of uncultured Acidobacteriaceae bacterium. Classification (GTDB taxonomy): domain Bacteria; phylum Acidobacteriota; class Terriglobia; order Terriglobales; family Acidobacteriaceae; genus Edaphobacter. The sequence goes on from CAVUSG010000005.1 coordinate 203,437, forward strand.
GCCGTTGCATTTCCAATCTGATCCAGCATCGACGCATAAAACGAATCGGCACTCGTCCCGCCCGCAATATTCGCCGTAGACAGATCTGCCAGCGCCTGCGCATTCGTATTACCCGCGCTGCCCTCGCCGAACCCGGCCGCAGCAATCCTCTGCGGATCGCCGGTCGCCACGGCAATCGCAGCAGCCGACCCGGCAACTCCAGCCGGAATTGTAAACAGCGGCTGCCCCGGATTGCCGTAGCCGTCCACTCCTTGCACATTCACCTGGTTCACCTGGGTAGCAATCCCATTCGCCAGGGTATCCAGCGCCGAAGACACAGTCGGCAACTCCGTATCACGCGCGGCAATCACCCCTCCCAACTGCCCACCCGTAATCTCGTCCGTAATATCCTGCCCGCCGGACAGGACATGATTCGTCCCGCCCGTCTGCAAAGTCGTCAGCGCATACGAATTGCTTCCGCTCACCAAAGCCTGTCCATTACTGGTCGTCAGCGAGATCCCGTTATTCTCCGTAGTCATCTGGTCAAGCCCGATGTACTGCGAGAGCTGCGCAATCGCCGCCTGCCGCTGGTCCTCCAGCGTCCCCGCATCCCCCTTCGGACTCAACTGCGCAATCTGCCCGTTCAAACTCGCAATCGTCGCCGTCAGACTATTCACCTGCCCAACAATCGAGGTCACCTGCTGATCCAGCCCCGAACTTATCTGCGCAACCTGGCTCGCCGCAGAGTTGAACTGCGAAGCCAGCGTATTCGCAGCTGCCAGGACATTCTGTCGCGTCGAGGTATCCGCAGGATCACTCGTCAACGAAGTCAGCGACCCAAAAAAAGAATCCACCGCCGACCCCAGCGCTGTACTGCTGGCCGACGTAGACGTCGCACTCAAACCAAAAATATTCTGCAGCTGTTGCAGCGCAGTCTCCACCGCCGCGCTCTGGCTCTGCGTCTGCGTCTGCTGTTGCACCCGCTGCTCCAGCACCCGGTCCCGCTGCGACACCGGCCCGCTCCCAATATTCACGCCATCCCCGGTGCTGCTCCCCAGCGTCACCGAGTCATCCGTCTGAAAGTCAATCACCTCGCGCGTATACCCAACCGTATTCTGGTTAGCGACATTGTTCGCCGTCACATCCAGCGCCGCCTGGTCGGCCTGCAACGCCGTCATCGAAATACTCATCAACCCGGTCAGGCTTCCCATGGCGACGTCACCTCCCTGCCCAGTATTCGATTCAGCACCGCCAAATTCCCAGCCGTCGTCTCCAACCCAGCCCTCAACGATCCCATCTGTGCACGCAGCCGTGGCGTAGCCTTCACGCTTGCTGCCGCAAACCGCTCCGCCAGCGCAGCCGCTCGTCGCTCCAGGTCCTCCAGCTCCTCCGGCCGCAGACGAGGCAGCGCCGCAATCGTCTCAGCCAGCACCTCTTCGATCTGTTCAGCAGCCGTCATCCACTACCCCTGCATCGATTCAATCAATTTGTCCGCCACAGCCGAAGCCGGAACGCTATAGGTCCCCGCCGCAATCGCCTGTTGCAGCTCCTGCACACGTCCAGCGCGAACATCAGTCCCGCCGGCGTCCTGCGTCAGCAGTCCAGCCGACACCGACACCGACGCAGCATCACTCTGCGTCGAGTTCGTCACGCTCACACCACTACCATTCGACTGCTTCAAGTTATCCGCCTGCCCTGCAGCACTCGTCGCAGCAGGACCCTGCACATTCAAAGGTTGGGGCATATCTACCATTCCGCTTGGGATATTCATGTGGTGTTCCTCCGTCTACATGAGCTTATCGGCCCCCCTCCGGCGCACTTTAGTACTCACGCCTCCCTTTTTTTCATCCGGCTAGCGTGCTCCGCCGTCACCTGCTCCACCACCTTCTTCGCAATCCCCAGGCCACCCCCCTTTGCAATCGCCTTCGCCACCGCCTCCGTCCCATAGCTCGACATCGTATCCATCGATTTATCCCCCTCCTCCTCGCCCGTATCCCATTTGTTCTCAGTCGAGGTCATAGGCTTCAACAGCTCCTGCGCCATCAGCGCCTCAAACTGCTGCGCCGCGTCCACCAGCCGCGAGTGGTCCCTTGCACTCTGCTCCGCCCCCTCAGGGGTGGTGGATAAAAGATCAATCCTCATAGCACCTCAATCTCCGCCTCCAGCGCCCCCGCCGACTTCATCGCCTGCAATATCGAAATCACATCCCGCGCCGTAGCTCCAATCGTCTGCAGACTCCGCACCAGGTCATCCACCGTAGCGCCCTGCTTCAGCTCAATCCGGTTCACCGGCTTATCCTGGGCCTCCACCTTCGTCTGCTGCACCACCTGCGTCGTCCCGCTTGAAAACCCATTCGGCTGCGAAACCTCAAACCTGCTCACCACATTCACCGACAACCCCCCATGCAGAATCGACACCGGCTGCAGCACCACCGTCCCTCCAATCACCACCGTCCCGGTCCGTTCATTCACAATCACCTTCGCCCGCGGAAACACCGGCACCTCAATCGCCTCCACCCGTCCCAGCAGCGCCGGAACATCCTCACCCTTACCCACCAACAGATCCACCCGCCGGCTATCAACAGCATGAGCCGCCGCATGACCCAGCTCACGATTGATCGTCTGAGCCATCGACTCCGCCGTCTTAAAATCCGCATCCTCCAGCAGCAGCGAGAACTGTTCCCGCCCCGCCAGCTCCAACGGCACACCGCGCTCCACCATCGCGCCAAACGGAATCCGCGCCGTATTCGGATGATTAAACTGCTTCACATTCCCATTCACATTAATCGAATATCCCCCCACCACCAGCGGCCCCTGCGCCTGCGCATAAACCTTCCCATCCGCGCCATACAACGCCGTCAACAGCAGCAACCCTCCCTCAAGACTCTTAGCATCACCCGCCGAAGAAGCTGTAATATCCAGCTTCGTCCCCGGCCGCGCAAACGGAGGCAGCGTAGCCGAAACAAACACCGCCGCCAAATTCTGCACCCGTATCGAAGCCGCCGGCACACTCACTCCCATCCGCAACAGCGTCGCCGCCAGCGTCTGCGTCGGAAACGTAGTCTGCTGACTATCCCCAGTCCCCTGCAGCCCTACCACAATCCCATACCCAACCAGCTGGTTATCCCGAATCCCCTCAATCGACGCAATATCCTTTACCCGCGCCTGCCGCGCATTCGCACTCACCACCTCCTGCGCAAAGCCCGCACTAGCAGTCATCATCAGCGCAACAATCAAAACCCGCATCATCCCTCACTAAAATTCCCAACTAGAAAATCAAAATCTGTTGCAACAACCTCACAAGAAAATTCTGCCGATGCGTATAGTCGTTCACAATTCCCTTCCCTCGCACCTGCAGTTCGAGATCAGAGATCGCCGTAGAAAGGATCTGGTTCTGCTGCGAAATATCCTCCGGCCTCACCAGCCCGCGCAGAATGATCGTCTGCGTCTGCTGGCTGAACTCCACCTCCCGCGCCGCCTCGATCACCAGCATCCCATTCGGCAGCACCTCCACAACCTGCCCGCCCAGCGTAGTCGTCAAACTCGAGTTCGTCGCGCTCGTCCCCTGCGCATTCAGCGCCGCCGACGAGTTCTGCTTAATCAAATTCTGCAGCGCATTCCCCGCCTTCAGCGTCCCCATCAACCCCGATATCCCCGAGTTCGCATTCGAAGCCCGCGAATTCTTAACCGACCCATCCGTCTCCGCCGCCAGGCTCTCCGACACCACCACCGACACCAAGTCATGCGGCCGCATCGCACGCACATCCGTCGTCATCCGCGTAAACCGCCCGCTATCCACCCATATCGAACCCGGCGTAGGCTTCTCGTTCGAAGCCTCCGCCCGCACACGCAGTAGATACTCCGCCAGCGAAGTAGTAGCCACACTTCCCGCCACAGTCCCGGTAGCAGGTTTCCCCGCAACTGGCGTCGGCTGCACCTTCGTCTGCCCATGTGCAACAGCCACAACAAAGACCGCCATCATCGCAAACAGCACCGCAGCTATTAATCGATATCTACGGCTCAAAAATAATAGATACCTACGGCTCAAAAATCCGCTCATCGCATCTCCACACTTCCAACCCCATCCACAACTCCACTCACATGCCGCTCAACATCCTGGCCATCCGTGTCACGCCGCAGCAGCCGCACCTGTATCAGCGTTCCCGCCGCCCCGCTCTGCTCTGCCACGCCGCTCGTCTCAATCGACGCCATCCCATCCCGCCGCCAAGCCTTCACCGTCTCCCCCGCCCGCACTACCATCGGCCCTCGAACCGCAGCCGTCACACTCTGCACCTTCGTCTCGACCTCCAACTTCGCGTCACCCGTCAACAGCACCCACCGCGAAGGCCGCTCCGGATGCGCGCAATCCACCATCAATCCCCATCGCGAACCCAGCAGCGCATCCTGCCTGACCGAAACCACGCGCATCGAAGCCGACGCACCAGCAGCCTCACATCCAGCCGCATGCAGATACCCCGAAGCACAAAACACAAAAGCACAAAACCAACGCAAGCCCATACTGCTCCTAACGAATCAATCCGTTGACCTGCGAGTACATGTCATCCGCAACATGCACGACCTTCGAATTACTCTCATAAGCCCGCTGCGCCAAAATCATATTCACGAACTCCGCCACCACATCCACGTTCGAATTCTCCACATACCCCTCCTGCAGCGTTCCCACCCCGCTGCTCCCGCCCGGAACATCCGTAATCGCATTCCCCGACGAAGCCGTCTGCTGCAACAGATTTCCTCCAATCGAGTTCAGCCCGCCCGGATTCGCAAACGTCGCCAACTGAATCGTCCCCAGTTGCGTCGCCGTCGTCTGCCCCGACACCGTCGCCGACACCACGCCGTACTGCGAAATAGTGATCGAAGTAGCGTTCGCCGGAACCGTAATCGCCGGCAACACCGTATTGCCATCCGACGTCACAATCGTCCCTTGATTGTTCATGTGAAAGCTGCCGTCGCGCGTATAGGCAGTCGTTCCATCCGGCTGCGACACCTGGAAAAATCCCTGCCCCTGGATCGCCAGATCCAGCGCATTCCCCGTCTGGTTGAAGTCGCCCTGCGTCATAATCATCTCCGTCGCAGACGACCGCGTCCCCAACCCAATCTGCAGTCCCGCCGATGTCGTCTGCTGGCTCTGCGCCGAACCCGGAGTAATCATGTTCTGATAGATCATGTCCTCAAACTGCAGCTTCCGGCTCTTGAATCCAGCCGTAGCCGAGTTCGAAAGATTGTTAGCCACCGTATCCAAATTCGCCTGCTGCGCACTCATTCCACTAGCCGCCGTATATAAAGCTCGAATCATCCTAAATCTCCAATCACTCCACTACCTTCTAATAACTTCCAATAAGGAACTTCCAATAAGGAATTGTCATCCTTCGCCGAAGGGCGGAGGACCTGCTTTTCGCTTTTACTAACAACTACCAACCATCAACTACCAACTAGACCTTCCCCAACTCCTCCGCCGCCGTCTTATCAAAATCGTTATTGAACACACTCAACGCCTTCTGCATCATCTCCGCCTGCCGCTGCACCAGCACCAACTGCATCGTGCCATGCACCGCATCCTCGTTCGAACCCTCCACCGACCCCTGCTCCATCAGCGCATCCGAAGCCACCGGCTTGGCCGTCGCATCCGCCGACAACCGGCCCGCGCTCTCCGCATGCAGCGAAGACTTATCCGCAAACTGAACACCCCAATCCGCCCCACAATCGCGCTGTTCCCATCCGCGGTCGACACCGAAACACTTCCATCCGCCGGAGATCCGCACCGTCCCCGTAGGCACCGTCATGCTCTTACCCTGCGCATCCAGCACCGGCTCACCATGCGCCGTCTGCAGCACCCCAGCTCGGAGACAGCGAGAACGACCCATCCCTCGTATAAAGCGTCTTGCCCCCCGCAGCCTGTATCGCAAAAAATCCATCCCCTCGCAGCGCCACATCCAGCGGATTCCCCGTCTTCGCCAGATCCCCCTGGCTAAGATCCAGCCGGTTCCCGCCCAGCACTCCAAACCCATTCACTGACCCACCCACCTGCGAAGCCATCCCCGGATCCGCAACCGACCCATCCTCCAGCACCCCCCGAAAGTAGTCCCGCTCCGCCCGAAACCCACCCGTCCCCGCATTGGCCAGATTATTCGCCGCAGTATCCAGCGCCTGCGTCCGCGCCATCAACCCGGTATAAGCCGCATAGAGACCACTATCCATGCCAGGAACAAAGCAACCCAATGGCCGAAGACCCCACCGCCCCGGTTAGACATCTCTCATTAGGGCCGCCTTTGTATGTGTTCTGTTGTTGCTGTGCTTGTTCTCTTCCACTCACCCCGAGCCCGTCATCCTGAGCGCAGCGAAGCGGAGTCGAAGGACCCCGATACACTCCACGTCACCCAAACCGATCGGACCTTTCAATCGTTGCCGCTGCTGTTGCCTGTTCTCCTCAACCGAGCGATCTGCTTTGGCTCCATGTCGCTGCCTTCTTCATCGCTCTCACCTCATCCACCAAACCACGGGTGCCCCATCCTGAGCCCGCCTGATCGGGCGATGGTTGGGGAACGTAGACCTCCTCCCAGCGGGCTTTTCTCCGCGTCCTCCGCGACCTCTGCGCCCTCCGCGTCCGTCCTTGCCTTCGCTCACCCACAAATCCCCAATGTCTACGCCCCAATCCCACACCCCCAAACTATTTTTCACGCTTTTACTCAGCAAAATCGCATGTCAAGCCCCCAAACCCACTAAAAAACCAATAACTCCAACCCCATCAACAAGATAAAACTTTCCCCAAAGTGGTTTTTAGTTATGGTCAATCCGGTAAAATAGAACTAGAAGAGAAAAACAGAAAGGCCCGGCTACCAAGCCGGGCCTAACTCTTTTGTTTGGAGGATTTTAGCCGTAAGTCCAATGCTTGGACAATATTTTAGCGGGACACACGACGCGCCTATCTATTGTAAACAATAGACTTCCGCCCAAGATACCGGGAGGGGGAGGGGGTACCCTAAAGCATCACCACAATCAGCCGATAACCCCTCTGAAATAGCTTTGGAGGATTCTGTGCGGGCTCTGATCGTCGATGATTCAGCGGTAATGCGCAAGGTGATTGAGAGAGCGCTCCGTCAGGCCGGCCTCGACTTCTCCGAGGTCCTCGAAGCCTCCAACGGCGAAGAGGCACTGCAGGTCCTCCGCGAGGACGCTGCATCCCCTCACCGCCTCGACCTCATCCTCTGCGACATCAACATGCCGGTAATGGACGGACTGCAGTTTCTAAAACAGCGCCTCACGGAAGATCTGGCCAACGCAGTCCCGGTAGTCATGATCACCACCGAAGGCAGCAAGCCCCTCGTCCTCGGAGCCATCGCCGCCGGAGCCAAGGGATACATCTGCAAACCCTTCACCCCCGACCAGGTCAAGGCCCGAGTCCTACCGCTCCTCCCTGCCGCCTAGCCGCACCGGAAACAAAAATGCTTCGGCAGATCGAGGTCGCACAACTCGCATGAACGAACTCGACCTTCAACCCGCAACCTCGGAGAAGATCGAACGCCTCGACTCAGCCGTCGCAGAAGTCTTCGAGCTGATGCTCGGCAAGACCTGCTTACCAGTCCGCTCGAGAGTCGACTTCGCCACCAGCCTCACCGTAACCATCAGCCTCTCCGGCCAGATAGACGGGACCTGCTGGCTCTGTCTGAGCCACTCGACAGCCAGGGCTGTCCTGGGAGCAATGCTCGGAGGCTCGACACGAAGGCTGTGACGCGATGATCGAAGACGCCGCACGGGAGCTATGCAACGTGATCGTCGGAAGCTGGAAGAGCAAGCTGCCGCCTCTTCAGGCATCAGCCCTGCTCTCGCTTCCGGTCACTGCTTACAGTGAGGATTTAGTAGGTGGGGAGAAACGGTTCTACAGCTTCGACGGCAATGTACTCGCTCTCGCGTTATCCATACGCGAGAGCGAGCAGAACTACTTGACTACCGACTGGAAGAGCGGAGAACTCAGCAGCGACGCGAACTGACTGTCCGACGATGAGTAGGAAACCGTCAGCGTACCTGCGTTGGAGTCGATCGTAGTCTGATCCAGAGCCGACTTCTCAAGCTGTGTACCCGAAGTCTTCCGCATCAGCGAGACACCCTTCATCAGGGTGGCCGCCGTCGCAGCAGTGATGGTGTCCGACATGACCACGGCCATGTCGAACTTGACGCCATTCTGGAAGTCCATCGTGTACCGCGAGCTCTTCATGCGGTTCCGGACGGTGTCGTAGTCGGCCAGTTGAGCAGCTTCACCAAGCACGCTCTTCATCATCGTCTGGGTGCCCTTCTGGTCGAGCAGGCTCCACACAGCCTTCGAGTCCACGGTGCCCATCTCGTTGACCATGTCGCTGTCAGAGAGGAAATTCGGCGCGATTCCGTCACGGGCATCGAGCGCCGCGACAACAGCGTCCTTGTCGCCGAAGACCATGGTCGTCTGGTTCAGGAACACGACGCTCATCCCAGCCGATCCCATGGGATAGATGCTGTTGTTGCGCACAACCACCGGCTTGACCTTCTGCTTGGTAAAGTTCGCAATCAGGTCGCGGGTGTGGAACTGACCTTGCGCGATTCCGACGATCCGTGTGCCCTCGCCGCTCTTCACGCGAAACGCCGCAAACGCCAGAACGTCGGCGTCCTGATCGACCTTGAGACCGGAGCTCTTCATCGCCGCCTCCAGCCGCTTGAGCTCAGGAGGAAGAACGCGGTCCTTCAGCTCCATGGCTGCTGTCGAGTTCTGCATCGCACGGTAGTCAACCACGATCAGTTGCTGCACATCGTGCGGGATCGAGGCCTTGCCGTCGCTGCTGAGCTGTGCCGCAAACGCAGCAGGAGCCAGGGTTACAACCACCGCCAATGCGCCGGTGCCGAGTCTTTTCAGGGAGGTCATCATTTTCTCTTTATTCCTCATTCTTTTACTATTCTTCCGTGAATCTAAACTAGTGGCAAGTACAGACCGAAGCACTCCAACTTTAGGGCCATGCCATCGGAGCGTGTAGCCTTCTCTCCAGAACCTTATCCGCCGGATCGAATCCAGGGATTTGACGTAACCAATCTGAATCCGGCTCATAAGCTGCCTCCGGAATCAGACCAATCAACTCTCCATCGGCCGCGCTAACTCCATATCTGCGAGCGAGTCGCTCGACAGCCGCGTGGACGTCGCGCATCGAGGTCACGCGATAGTCAGTGATGTTCATGCTGACCTGCGAACGGCCCTTCGCAATGACACCAATAGCCTTAACCCCCTGCATGCCACCGCTCGACGCCCGAATATCGCGTGCGATCGCGCGCGCTACCGAGACATCGGGGGCTCCGGGACCATCCAGATAGATGTTGTAAGCGATAAGGAAGCTGCGCGCACCCACAGCACTCGCGCCGGCGGTGGGGTGCAGTTCAGGGCCGCCTACGTCGGGACGGCGCGCGGTGTCGCGGAGCACCGCTTCGCGGAGACCCTCGAACTGGCCGCGGCGGACATCCTCCAGTTGGACACGGTCTGGGCGGGCGGCGGCGGCTCCGTAGAAGTAGACCGGCACCCCGTAGCGTCCCCATATCTGGATACCAGCCTGCCGGGCGAGCATGGCACACTCGGCCAGGGAGACACCGCTGACGGGGACGAAAGGGACTACGTCGGCGGCTCCGATGCGCGGGTGGACACCGGTCTGGCGGGTGAGGTCGATCAGCTCCGCGGCCTTGCCGACCGAGCAGACTGCTGCCTCTACGACTGCGGCGGGAGAGCCTGCGATGGTGACGACGGAGCGATTGTGGGCGGTATCGAGTGACCAGTCGAGCAGACGGACGCCTTCAATTTTCATGGCGGCGACGATCTGCTGTACTTTGCCGGGGTCCGTGCCTTCGGAGAAGTTCGGGACACACTCGATGATTGCTTCAGGGTTCATTGCTGCTTCACTTCCACCAGGTATATCCCAGCGAAAACTGGACGCTGGCATTCACTCCCGGGTTTCTGTCGCCGAGGCTGGCACTGGAGATGTGGATGGCGTTGGCGGCGAAGTCGAGGGAGCGGTTGGGACGCAGGAAATAGTGGGCGCCGACGCCGAACTGGGGGGTGAAGTTCCAGACGCTGGTGTTGGCGCTGGAACTGTTGTTGACATAGCTGCCGGGGTCCCCGGTGACTGTGCTTCCTGGGGCGTAGGAGGGTGGTCCTCCGTAGGCCGGGTACTTATGGTTGGTCCATATGAGGCCGCCGGCGCCCTGGGCCCAGGGTACGAGGCGCCGCGTGCCGGCGAAGTTCCAGCGGAAGATGACTGGGGTTATGCTTGCGCCGGTGAAGGTGCCGCCGACGTTGAAATAGTTGGAGCAGTAGACGGTCTGGCCGTTGGTGCCGGCGACGGGGAGGCAGTTCTGGCGCTGCATGACTGGGGTGTAGGACTGCCAGAAGGGGATGACCTGGACGGCGTACTCGAAGTTTCCGCGGAGCAGACCGGGGCCGCGGGTGGAGGTGAGGACTTTGCCGCCTTGTGCGCCGACCATCATGAACTTGAAGTTGCCACGGTCTTCGGTGACTCCGAAGCCGCCCTGTACGAAGACACCATACTCCAGCGGCTTGACGGTGTCGCGAACGAAGTTCGTGACGCCGGGGGCGGCCTGGGCGTGGGCGGCCGAGGCGGTGAGGAGCAGGGTCCAAATTATTACGCTGCTGAGGGTACGCGGTCGTATCTTGAGAGCGTCTCCGGTCGTCAACTGCTTCATCCTACGCTCTCCCCCACCCCGCAGATATTGCGCAAAGTATTCAAAACATGATACTTAGGTCCGGACCACTGACGCAAAGTATTCATTCCAAAGGGTTTAATTTGCAAAGTATTCATTCCACAGCAGATACGTCCGTCCCGACAGTTTGGGACGGGTGGTTTCTCTGCCTGAACCTTGCATTAGCCCCAGCCTCTATTATACCGCCTGCGTCAAGCGTTTTGAGGGCTCAGGCGCTGGTCAGGCGCTGACCTGGGCCTCGTCCATGTCGAAGTTGGAGTAGACGTTCTGGGTGTCGTCGAGGTCTTCGAGGACTTCGAGGAGGCGCATCATGGCGTTGGCCTGCGTGCCCTCGAGCTTGGTGTAGGTGGAGGCGATTTTGGTGACCTCGGCGTGCTCGGGGGTGATCTTGGCGGCCTTGAGGGCTTCGGTGACGGCCTCGAAGTCCTTGGGGTCGGTGAGGACCTCCCAGTTATCGCCCTCGTCGGAGAGGTCTTCGGCTCCGGCGTCGAGGACGACCTCGGTGAGCTTCTCTTCGTTGACGGACTTGTTGACGACGATGACGCCCTTCTTGGTGAACATCCAGGCGACTGCACCCTCGGCGCCCATGTTGCCGCCGTTCTTGGTGAAGGCGTGGCGGATCTCGGAGACGGCGCGGTTCTTGTTGTCGGTGAGGACCTCGATGATGATGGCGACGCCGCCGGGGCCGTAGCCCTCGTAGGTGATCTCCTCGTAGGAGACGCCTTCGAGCTCGCCGGTGCCGCGCTGGATGGCGCGCTTGATGTTCTCGGCGGGCATGTTTTCTGCCTTGGCGGCGGCTATGGCTCCGCGGAGGCGTGGGTTGCCGTCGGGGTCTCCTCCGCCCTGCTTGGCGGCGATGGTGATTTCCTTGATGAGGCGGGTGAAGATCTTGCCGCGTTTGGCGTCGAGCGCGCCCTTTTTATGCTTGATTGTTGCCCATTTTGAATGGCCCGACATGATGCGTCCTCAGATGCTGGATTTGTACTGAATTTTGCGGGAGGGGCGGGCTAATTACGCCCTGCCTGAGCGCTTGCTACCACTCGGAAGTATAGCAGAGGGGTGGAAGGGTGGTTGAGTGGACCGGCGGCGGGTTGTGAGGTTCATCTCGCATCGCCTCTTGTGTTACCCAGCGATTTTAGGGAGCCAGTCGGTTTCGGCTTAGAAAGCCTAAGCTTTCTTCATGGCTATTTGACGCGCGGAGCGCGTCCTCCAAAACAAGCGGCTATCGAAGCACCAAGTGGAACCATAATTACACCGAGGAGAAAGCCGCGCGTCTCAAGGGTTGAAATTCTGTATTGGTCATGCTGTTTTAGTGCTTCGTCGCTCGTCGCATGTATTGGGTTACCATTGTCTGCCGGATTCTGTTTCATTTTCAACGACCCCATCTCACATACGAAGAAAATTACCAGTCCCAGATAGACTATCGAAAGCCCGAAGGCAACCTGAAAAAAGGACCTTCTTACTTTTCTTTTTCCAGGACTGACGGCCCCAGTCCACTTGGCAAGCATTGTTCCCAATAACGGCGAAAACGCCTGGGTACACCAGGCTACGACGCTAAGTTCCTTCCCGTTGTAAACGTGAACGCTAAATTGCCCCACAACGATAAGAACCGTAAGTATTAGTCCCAGGTTCCAAAGCAAAACCAGCCGATCTTGGCAGACCTTAGCTTCCATCTCGTCGTTGCCATGAGAATCCTCTTTGTTATCAGGCACCGTCTTACCTTTCACTGTCGACATTGCAGGACTCCATTTAGCTGCGCGCCCTTTAGATGTTCTTGAGCGGTGTGGCCGGTTTGGCTCAGCGAATAGCGTTCCAGACGTCCACTCCAATGTTCGTTGTATATGTAAGCCAACGCATAACAAGTCGACCCTAAAAGCGGAGTTTTAGGTTGTCTCTGCAACTGCTTCACATAATCGGTTGCATAGAGTTTCGAAGTTGATTGAACAGCAGGATCCGGCGAGTGTCCCACGATGAGAACGAATTCCCTCGTAGTCCCAATCGAACAATCCCATGGCCTGCACCAGAAAGATTTCCATCGAAAGGAGTCACTCAAAAAGCGAGGAGTGCTGAAATTGGTAGAGTTCTCTCCTTGGAGAGACTCCATTTTTGTTACCGTACCGATACCCCGTTCAATTTTGAAGTCTTTCCCCGTCGAAAGACCGGCAGTCTGGAGAGACGTATTTAAAAGGTTCCTCCCTTGGTCCACAGTCATAGTTGGGCCAGGAGTTGGCGAATACCAGAAGTCTGTAGGTTCTGGAAGTGCTTCGACCCAACCGAGATCAGACGCTTTCTGGACTTCGGTCTTGTCTACAGGCGCCAAGTACTCTGTCTTGCTGTGGTGAGCTTGGAGAGCTACGACTCCCACGGCTACTACGCGGGGCGGTGAGAGTGGCGCTCCCAGTTGCCATCGCTCACCCGCCTTGGAAATATTGACCCAAGGTTTGTAAAGTGGGTTCTCTTGGATTGCGTTCACGAGTTCTAGCGGTGTGCCCTTGGGTAGTACGACATTGATTCTTTTTGCGGATTGCGTTTCAACGACGAGATATGAATAGATTGGATTATTCTTGGGAACAGTTGAGACGCTCTGAGGAATTCCTTGTTGAATTTGGCCTGATTTCAGAACCTCAAAGAGGCTTTTCGTTTCCAGACGTTGATCCTGAACGTCAGAAAATGTGATCTCGATGTAGCTGTTCGCTACATCACCTGTTTCGATTCCTGGCGCGGCCCCGGTCGTGAATTCTGTCGCTGAATTCCGCGCCAGCGTGGAATCTATACCAAGCAGGCGTAACGCTCCCGCTATATCTACCTGAGGGGCAACTGTATGAATGTCTGCCGCCACGTTGGTTTCAACTGGAAGATTGACTAGAGATAACAAGTCGCGAGATGACAAGATCTTGCGATCTGGACCTAGCGTTACAATTTGAGACAACGATGACAGCGGGACTTCCTGATTTTCTGACTGCGACGAAGGTTCGGAAATGTCTGGAGCCAGTGGCGTGCGAAGCAATGTGATCTGCCGGACGTCGTGCCTACATCCACACAAGCCCATAACAAGAGCCAACAACAAAACCCGCCGCCGGTAACGATTCAAAGAAATCAAGTCCCTAATCCTCCCGAAAGTTTTTGATTCAGTTTCAAAATTGACGGAAAGTCCTAACAATTCCAAATGAAGCCATTTCGCTTGGTGAGCTTTGACGATGTCAGCTAGCCTGCATCGTTCAAACATGACCGTATGTACATTGGAGTCGAGAGACTTTCTTAGCGTAGCAGAGCGAGAGCATGACTATCTAGCGATGGGGGTTGGGACGGCTTGGATTGTTGGTCCAAGACTCGGAGCGGACCGATGTGTCGTTGGGCGGTTTGGGTGGGGCAGAGCGGCTTTAGGTGGCTGGACTCAGCTTTATGTGGAGTTGGATGAATGACAAGCGTCGAGGTAAGTGGAAGAGAACAAGCAACAGCAAATGCAAAGACGAAATACGGGGGTTCTTCGCTGCGCTCAGAATCACAAGTGTAGAGGTGAGTCGAAGAGAACAGGCAACAGCACGGACGGTAGAGATGACAGGTTCTAGTTCTCGGTAGGGGTTTCCTCGATGTGGTCGATGACGAGGACGGGGTAGGGGCGCTTGGTCTTTTCCAGTTTCAGGCCTAGCTGTCGGTTGACGGCGTCGAAGACGGAGAGGGCGCCGTTGGGGTCGGAGCTGTTGGGGGCGTCGCCGACGGTGGGAAGGATCTTGTCGGCGGAGCTGAAGCTGAGGGTGAAGTCGTAGGAGCCCTTGAGGCCGGTGCCGTCGATGACGGTGTTGTAGATGTAGCCGTTGGCTACGTGTTGGAGCTCGTCGCCGATCTGGGCGATGGTCATATTCTGGCAGGTGATGAGCCGGTTGAGGACGGGACTGGCGATGCGGGGGTCTTTGCCGTCGGGGCCGGGACCTTCCTTGCATTTGGTGCGCTCGGTGGGGTCGGCGGTGGGCTTGAGTCTGGGGTTGGCAGCTACGAGGGTGTAGGCGGTGACGGGGCGGTCTTCCATGTGCCACTTCATCTGAAAGCGTTCGGTGATCATGGCGCGAAGCATGTTGCGGAGGTCTTCGTAGTTGATGAGGTTGCCGGAGGAGAATTTGTCGACGCGAACGTTGGCTCCGGCCTTGGCGAGGATGTCGAACTTGGTGGTGTCGAGCCACTTGGGAGCGTTGACGATGCTCTCTTTGTTGTTCGGATTGAGGTCCCAGCCGAAGGTGATGAGAAACATGAGGGGGATGGCGCGGGTCTCGATCTGGTCGCCGGTGATGCGGCCGTAGCCACTCTCATCGGGGGCGCTGGGTTTGATGACAGCGACCTCGAAGGGGGCCGCGGGCGGCTCGGGAAGGGCTTCGGCGATATTGGCGGCGTTGGGGGTGGGGGTTTCGTCAACGCTCGCGACCTGGAAGACGGGGCGAGGCGCGGTTTTGAGTTCCAGCTTGAGGCCTAGTTGCTTGTCTACGGCGGCGAAGATGGAGATGCCGTCGGCACCCTGCTTTTCAAGCTGGCCGCGACCGGTCCACTTGATGGTGAAGTCCCAGGTTCCGGCGAGGTTGGTTTCGTCAACAACGGGTTGATCGAGATATCCGCCGGCGAAGTTATGGAGGGTGTCGGCGAGAGCGGCCATGGTGAGGTTCTTGCAGTTGACGGTGATGTAGGACGGAGCGCCGGGAGGAGGGTTTTGCGGCGGAGGAAGCGGGATGCAGGAGCCTTCGCCGGTGCCTTCCGACTCGGTCATCTTCGGCTTTCCGGGGCCGGCGGAGAGGATGTAGGTCGGCATGGGAGCGGTGCCGGTCTTGACGACGAGGTGGAAGCGGTCGGCGAGGAGGGCGCGAAGCATGAGCTTGACGTCGTCCTGCGTGGTCTTGGGAGGGACTTTGGCGCGGATGTCGTAGCGATCGCGCTCGAGCCAGGTGGGGCCTCCCTGCACGTTGGCTGCATCGACTCCGTAGGCGGTGGCGATGAGATCGACCATGGTGGCCTGGGTGAGGAAGTAGCGGTCGCCCTGGATGGAGTTGCCGTGCATGAAGGGGTTGGACGTGAACGGGCTGGCGTGGACGTCGGCGATGACGAAGGATTTGGTGGCGGCGGGGGTCTGGGCCAGCGACGAGACGGAGAGAAGCGCGAAGAGGGCGAGGGCTGCTCGCATGAGGGAACCTCAGGGTCTAGTGCTGAATACTACATAGTAGTGAATATTACATTAGGTTAACGCGGAAGTGGGCGTGGGGTTATCAAGATTGGGAGATATTTTGCGATTTATTTGGGGAGATGAGGGTTTCGCGGCGGCGGATTAGTTTTGCGGATTTGCACGGGCGATACAATTCGAGGGAATTCGTGTTGAAGAGGAGATTCCTGATAGCAGGGTTTTATCGCTTCCTATTCAAATTGAGTCGGGGCTTCCAGCTGGGACCGATTGCTCGGCCCAGCCGTCATCGTGCTTGCTGCGTCACTGGCGGCCGTTCCGGTCGCGCTCAAGGGACCCTTCTGTGGCGACGACTTCCAGTTTCATCTCATCTCCTGGCTCGACGCCCAGCAGAGTTGGCGGCAAGGAATCCCTTACCCGCATTGGACGGCCAGCGCCAACTACGGTGCTGGAGAGCCTCGTTTTGTCTTCTATCCACCCTTGACCTGGATGCTGGGTGCGGCGCTTGGGCTGGTTCTTCCCTGGGCTTCGGTTCCTGTGGTTATGATGTTTTTGCTGCTGTCGGGGACTGGACTTGCTACTTTCGCACTTGCTCGCCAGGCGCTGTCCTATGCGGCGGCCACGCTGGCAGGCTGTGCAGCACTCTTCTCGGTTTATGCCCTTTATACCGCGTACGAGCGCGCTGCCTTTGGCGAGTTGGCGGGCGGCTTCTGGATTCCTCTGCTGCTGTTATTCGCGTTGCGCGAGCGCAACCCTTCTGCTCCTTTCTGGCGTCGTGTGCTGGACGGCTCTACTTTGCCGTTGGCGTTGGTCGTGGGTGGTTGCTGGCTCTCGGATGTGCCAGTCGGCGTGATGGCTAGCTACACGCTTGCCGCGGTTGCCCTGACGGCCGCTTTGCTGGCGCGCTCCTGGGTTCCGGTGGCGCGCGCGTCGATTGCCGCTGCGTTGGGAATCGCGCTTTCGGCGCTGTATCTCGTTCCCGCCGTCCGTGAGCAGCGCTGGATCGATGCTCTTCAGGCCACCGGCACGAACGGGGATCCCGGCCTCCAGATCGAGAACAATTGGCTGTTCGCATGGAGCTCCAATCCATTGCTGAAGGACCACAACGTCGCACTGCATCTCATCTCGCTCCTATCCGTCTTTATGATCACGGTCGCAATGGTGAGCTTGTGCGCGTTGTGGCTGCGCAGCCGGTTTTTTGCAGGCGACCGGTATGAGACCTCTTCGGCCAGACGATGGTGGATTATTGCTGGCGTTGATTCCGGCCATCATTCTCTTTCTCCAGTTCCCTGTCTCCTTGCCGGTCTGGAATCTGCTTCCGAAGCTTCGCTTCCTTCAGTTTCCCTGGCGTTGGCTTCTGGTTCTGGAAGCTCCAATGGCCATCCTCTTCGCGGCAGCTGTCTGGCCTCGCGCGTCCGCAAAGAGCTGGCAGCGTGGAGCTGTTGCCGCGCTCTGCGCTGTGTTCTTTCTGGGCTCGCTGGGATTCGCGACGAGAACATTCTTCCGGGTATGCCATCCAGAGGAACTGATGCCAGAACCTGCTCGCCAAATTCTATTCCGGTGCGGGATTTTGGGGGAACGATGAATACGCGCCCCCCGGCGCGGATAACTCGATCGTCGCCACTGGGCTACCGGATGCCTGTCTGGTCGGCAACTTCGACACCAAACTTGGCGTGGGCGGCACTGCCATGGTCAATCCAGTGTGGCGGGCCGAACAAGGTAGTTGCGCGGCAACCGTGGTCGCAAAACTCCGGCAGGCGGAGCACATGCGGATCACGGCAGTCACCAGCCGTGCCGGCTACTTGATTCTCCTCCTCCGCAGCTATCCAGCCTGGAGGGTGACGGTGAACGGGCGGCTCGCGGCCAACCTGCCAAGTCGCGCGGACGGCCTGATGGCTGTGCCGGTGCCCCAGGGTTCTGTTGACCTGAAGGTGGACTGGATGACCACCGAGGACGTTATCGTCGGCCGCTGGCTGAGCGTTCTTTCGCTCGTGCTGCTCGCAGCTCTTTGTTTTCTGGAACGAAAACTTTCGCGGCCTCGGTTTTCATGATTTATGGGAGGACTTCGGGGGCGAGGAGGTCGCGCATGGTTTCGCGGCGACGGATTAGTTTTGCGGATTTGTCTTCGATGAGGACTTCGGCTGGGCGGGGGCGGGTGTTGTAGTTGGAGCTTAGCGAGAGGCCGTAGGCTCCGGCGTCGAGGAGGAGGACGAGGTCTCCGGGTTTGACGGTGGGGAGGGCGCGGTCGCGGGCGAAGAAGTCTCCGGACTCGCAGACTGGGCCTACTATGTCGACGGGTTGGGTCGACTTCCCTGTTGGGCTGCTTGATGGGGAGTATCTCGTGGTGGGCCTGGTAGAGCGCGGGGCGGATGAGGTCGTTCATGCCGGCGTCGGTGATGACGAAGGTTTTGGCGCCGTTCTTTTTGACGACGAGGACGCGGGTGAGGAGGGCTCCGGCCTGGGCGACGATGAAGCGGCCGGGTTCCAGGAGGAGGTGTGCGTCTACTCCGTGGAGGACTTTTGAGAGTGCTGCGGCGTATTGGTGGACTTGTTGCTGGGGGTTGAAGTGGGGGTTGGTGAGAGAGTCGTGGTAGTCGATGCCGAGGCCGCCGCCGGCGTCGAGGTAGCGGATGTTGTGGCCGTCTGTTCGCAGGTCGGCGATTAAGGCCGACGACGCTTGCGACGGCTGCGGCGAAGGGGCCGACGGAGCGAATCTGGGAGCCGATGTGGACGCTGACTCCGGCGGGGTCGAGGGATTTGAGCTTGGCGGCTTTGCGGTAGAGGGCGCGAGCGAGAGTGATGTCGATGCCGAACTTGTGCTCGCGGAGGCCGGTGGAGATGTAGGGGTGGGTGTCGGCGAAGACGTCGGGGTTGACGCGGAGGGCGAAGCGGGCGCGTAGGTTGAGGGCTTCGGCGCGGTCGGCGAGGAGGTAGAGTTCGGCTTCGGACTCGACGTTGAAGAGGAGGATGTTGGCGCGGAGGGCGGCGTCGATCTCCCAGGTCTGCTTGCCTACTCCGGAGAAGACTACTTTTTCGAGGGCTGGTTTGTGGGCTTTACGGATGCGCTCGAGCTCGCCGCCGGAGACTATGTCGAAGCCAGCGCCTTGTTTCGCGAGGAGGCGGAGGATGGCGAGGGAGGAGTTGGCTTTGACGGCGTAGCAGATGGTGTGGGGGCGGGTTTGCGAGAAGGCTTGGTCGAAGAGCTGGAAGCGCTCCGATATCTGGCGGGCGGAGTAGATGTAGAGCGGGGTTCCGTGCTCGTCGGCGAGGGCGGTGAGAGGGACGCCGTCGCAGTGGAGGGTGCGGTTGCGGTAGGCGAAGGGGCGGGCGGTTGGCTGCGAGCTGGCGGTGGGCTTTGTCTTCGGCTGTGCGGCGGATTTCGGCAAGGGTCGGGTGTGCTTTCTGTATGGCCGCTAGAGGCTCTGTGGGGTTTGGGTCTGAGTTGGCGATGGGGGTGGCGTCTGAGTGGTCTGCTGCGGCATGGCGTAGGGGGCTTCGGGGATGACGATCCAGGCGATGAGGTAGGCGAGGAGTCCGCAGCCGCCGAAGAGGACGCAAAGGACGAGAATGAGGCGGACGATGGTGACGTCCCAGCCGTAGTGCTGGGCGATGCCGGAGCAGACGCCGGCGACCATGCGGTCGTTATGCGCGCGGTAGAGACGAGAGAAGGGCGGCGGGCAGGCACCGGGGTTTCCAGATGGGGCGCAGGCTGCTCCGCAGGAGGAACAGAAACGGCTGCCGGATGGGATTTGATTGCCGCAATGAGTGCAGAACATGGGATTCTCCGGAGATGATTATTTTGACACATCTGGAGGTACGGGTTTGGGGGATGGTTGGTTCCGTTGGGGCGTGAAAAGCGAAAGGCAAAAGCAGGTCCTCCGTCTGCGGCGAAGGATGACAATTTCTATTGTGATGTTGGAGGTTATTTGCCGGTGTAGGGGGTTTTGAGGAATTTGCGAGCGGCTTCGGCCTGGGACTGGTCTCCTCCGCCGGAGGAGGCTAGTTCGTACTGGTGGATGGCTTCGGGGCGCTTGTGGAGGAGGTCGAACATCTGGCCGGCGTTGAGCTCGGCACGGCGGCGTATCCAGTCGGTGCAGGAGGGTTGGGCGGCGGCTTCCATGTAGTCGCGGGCGGCGGCTTCGATCTGGTTCTGGCCGCGCTCGGTGTCGGCGAGGCCGAACCAGGCCATGTGGGTGCGGGGGGCGATGAAGTAGCCGGGTTTGGCGGCGTCGGCGAGGACGACTTTGTAGATGGCGATGGCGGCGGGGCCGTTGCCGGAGTCCTTGGTGAGGTTGGCCTCTTCGAGGCGGAAGAGATAGTCGTGGGGGTACTCGACGGCGAGGCCGTGCTGGACGACGAGGGCCTCGGGATAGCGGCCGTCGTGGCGGAGGAAGAGCGATTCGACGGTGCGGGATTCGACGGAGGTGATGGTGCCGTGGGCGGCGCAGTCGCGGAGGAGGCGAGGCCTTTTTCGCGGTTGCCGTTGACGCCGGCGATGCCGACGATCATGCGGACCCAGCGCGGGAGGCTGGCGACGGCGAACTGCTGGATGCCGATCGCCATCTTGGCGTCGACGTAGTCGGGATCGATCTTGAGGACCTGCTCGCTGTCGTTGCGTGAGGCGTATCCCTGGCGGGCGGCGGAGACGTAGCTGTGGTCGACGAGGGTGATGAAGATGGCGTGCATGCCGCGAGCGTATCCGCGGGCGAAGTAGGCGTCCTTATCGTTGGGGTTGGCTTTGATGCGCTGGTCGGCGAGCGAGATGGCGGTGTTGGTGAGGGACTCGATGCGGTCGCGCGTGGCCTGGGCGACGGGGACGTTGCGCTTGGAGGTGAGGAAGGAGTCGTGCGCGTAGTAGGTGGTGTCGAGGAGGTCCTGGAGGTAGAGTTCGCGGAAGATGGTGGCCATGAGGACGTAGCCGTAGGGCATGGGATCCTGCGGGTGGGCGGCGAGGACGGAGTCGAAGCGGGAGATGGCGCCGTCGTAGTCGAGGATGTAGAAGCGCTGGAAGCCTTCGTGGACGGTGGGGTCGAGGTTGAGCGGATTGGTGTGGAGGTCGGCGGGTTTCGGCTGGGCGTACAGGCAGGATGGGGCGGCGATGAAGGTGACGAGGACAAAGAGGAAGACGGTGCAGAAAAGTGCGGCGGACGGGACTGGGGATCGATTTTGCCGACTGGGTGACTCCGCTGCTCATGCGTTCCTTATCCGGCGGTTTTTGAGAACCAGCCCACGTACACTATATCTTCTGTTGTGAGACGACGCTTGGCGCCACGCTGCATTGATTGGACGGATTTTGCCGGACTAAGTTTTACTGGACTGCCTTATGACACGGTACGAACTGCTGCAACTGCTGATCGGCCAGGCCCGTGCGAATGGGTTTGAGTTTCGGCGCTGGTATGTGGGGAAGCTGCATCTGCCGTGGACGAGCTCGAAGGATGCTATTGAGATGCTGGCGGCAGAGCGGCGTTACTATGCTCTGCTTTTTTCACATGAATTTGCGTCGAAGTTCTGGAAGGCGGGCGAGAAGATCACGTTTCAGATACCACAGCAGACATTCCAGCGAAAGAAGGCGGATGGGACGATCGGCACGGTGGTGCGCAAGGGGTATACCCGGCGGAGTGCGCGTGAGGATGTCATGGCTGTATCACCTGCGCGAGATGGCTGCGGCGGAGGAGCCGCTGCGATATATGAAACGGTATCTGCGGGTGGAAGAAGAGATGGAACAGGATCTGCCAGGCGCCGACCTTTCCGGCGCGCGACATGACGACGATGAGTTGGACGAGTGGTAGCGCGGCAGCAGAGGCCTGTCTGAGGTCAGAGGCCGTGGTCGCGGCGGATGGCGAGTATCTGTTTGATGTGATGCCGGGCGTGGATGAGGTGGAATCTGCGCCACTGAGGGACGGAGAGTGGGCCGAGAATCTGGTGGGTGATGGCGCGGCTGCGTCCGAAGATGGATTCTGCCTGATTCGACAGGCGGTCGAGGCCGGTGAGATTTTGGTGGACAGCCTGGATGAGTGCGTGGCCATTGAGTGGTTCGGCGGGCGATGGCGTTACAGCGGACGGGGCGGGACGGCCTTCGGGGAAGATGCCGAGCGTGACGAGAACGAATTGGCGTGTGCGATGTTTGATGGATACTGACGCTTGCGTGGGCCTGCCTTTGGCGATGCGGGTTTCAAGAGAGCGCTGCGTAAGGGCGTAGGTGAGGATCAGATGATCGACGATCTGCTGGATGCTCCATTTGTCCGGGATGCGCGGTGGGGCGTAGCTGTGTCTGTGTAGCGTCGAGGCCTTGGAGGGACGGGGTGAGCTCTCGCTCCAGACGTTCGAGGATGGGGTGCATGGCAATAACGCTACACGGAGACGTTACATCTTCGAAGTTGTCTGTTGGAGTTGGGCGAGGGCTTTGCGGGCGGTCTTGATCTGCTCGTCGGAGGCATCGAGCTTGAGGAGAGCGTTGTACTCGGCGACGGCTTCGTCGCGCTTGTTGAGCTTCTGGGCCATCTGAGCGAGGAGGAGATGGGCGTCGGGGTCGTCGGGCTGGTGTTTGACGGCGTCCTTGCTGCGTTGGTAGGCGGCGTTGAGATTGCCGCGGTCGCGGTAGAAGCGGGCTACGGTGAGGTCTTCGGCCTCGCGGTCGTCGTCGGATTGGAGATTCTGGACCTTAGGGAGCTTGCGGCGGGGCGCCTTCGCTGTGGCGTCGGGCGCGGGTGTGGGCATGTCAGGGTCGTTGGCGGGGTCTGAGGAAGAACTGCTGCTGGAGCTGCTGGAACTACTGGAACTCGAGCTACTGCTGCTCGAACTGGTGCTGTCTGGCGGGGTGGTTTCGCCGGGGTAGGGGTAGAAGCCGGGTTTTTCGGCGGGGGCTGGCGCGCTGGGTGGGGCGTTGGGGTCCGAAGTTGCCGGAGTTGGGGTTTCGGGCGTGGGGGCGGGATCGCCGGGATAGGGGAATTGTCCGGCGGTGGTTGGCTTCTTCGCTGCGGGGGGCGTTGGCTTGGCCGGAGCGTTAGGGTCTGCCGGTAGTCTGGGCGTGCAGCGACGCGGCGAAAAGGAATGCAGACAGAATGGCTGCGGCACTAGCGGCGCGGGTTTTGGAGGGACGGAATTTGAGATCCACGGCCATTATGTTTAGTTTACGCGGATGCTGCCTGTTTGTTTGACGTTGTTGACGGCGGGTTTGTTATAGTCGGGCGAGAGTATTCCTTTCGGGCTGCTCTGCCTCAATACAACATTCAATTTTCAGGAGCTTCCTTACCTCATGGTCAATGGACTGATCATTCGTTCTTCGTCAATTCATGCAGCCGGCTGCTACACCATGAAGGCGATCAAGAAGGGCGCGCGGGTATGTGAGTACGACGGGCCACGGTTTACCAAAGAGGAGGCGGACGAGCGTTACCATGACCGATTGGTCACTTATCTGTTCAGTTGCGGTGAGTCGGAGAAGGTGATCGATGGGTTTGGCACGGCGATGTTCATCAACCATTGCTGCGATCCTAACTGCGAGTCGGAAGAGATCGATGGACGGGTTTTTGTGTCGGCGGTGCGTGATATTGCTGCGGGAGAAGAGCTGACTTACGAGTACAACCTTTTCGATAGCGACGATGATGACTGTGACTGCTACTGCGGCGTGGCGAAGTGCCGAGGGACGATGTTCAGCGCCGATGAGGTGAAGCGGCGGGCTAAGCTGGCGAAGAAAGCGGCGGCACAGAAGACGGAAACAAAGAGCTAGGCGCTAATTCGTCAATTGGAGTGACGTATCGCGATCCTTCATTCGCAAATAGGCGACGAGGAAAAGTATCACACCGCCGAAAAGACAAACAAAGGCGACACCGTCGTAGTAGGGGTCCAAGTCCTGCCACTGGGCGGCGTTGTTGGCCGTACTAAAATTGAGCAGGTTTCGGTCCCACTTACGGTAGCTATACGTCACGTCAACATTAGTTGGCCAAAGCAAACATTCCTTGGGAGCTCCAAAGGGTCCGGCAAAGGCGCGGGTTGTTTGACGGAATAAGACAAATTCCACGAAGTAAATATTTCCTTGTCGAGTCTTGTGTTGTTCCACATACGTTCGGTCGATTCTCGACTGCACAGTCAATACCGGACTCAATCGGGGAATACACCATAAGAAAATGGCCCACAGGAACAGCAGGCACGCTGAGATGGCTAGCCATTTAGGCCATATTTCGGGATCGGTGTCTGCTGTGGTGAGTTGCCGGCTTCCGGCAGGGCGAAGGACGTGTCCGAGTGAAAATAAAATGGCTACGAGGATAGTCCAGTTCACAACGGCCGCGGGCGATGGGGCTATCACCCACACATTCTAACTGAGCGTTTCCAAGTCATTTAGTGCGATATTTTCAAGGCGATACAATAGAGATTCGGCGTCTCATCGCCTCTAATTCTTTATGGCTTATCAGGTTCTTGCAAGAAAATACCGGCCCCAGCGTTTTGCGGATGTTGTGGGGCAGGAGCACGTCACCGTTACTTTGATGAATGCGCTGACCCAGGGGCGGATCGCGCATGGGTACATCTTCAGCGGGCACCGGGGGATTGGGAAGACGACTATCGCGCGCATCCTGGCGATGGCGCTGAACTGCCGCAATGCGATTGGGAGTGCGGAGCGTCCGACGGCGGAGCCTTGCGAGGTTTGCGACAGCTGCACGGAGATTCGCGCGGGCAATGCGGTGGATGTGATCGAGATCGACGCGGCGACGAATCGCGGCATCGATGAGATTCGCGAGCTGCGCGATGCGGCGCGGTACCGGCCGGCGCGGGATAAGTACAAGATCTACATTCTGGATGAGGCGCACCAGATTACGGATGCGGCGTTCAATGCGCTGTTGAAGACGCTGGAGGAACCGCCGGAGCACATCGTGTTCATGATGGCGACGACGCAGCCGGAGGATATTCCGCAGACGGTGCGGTCGCGGTGTCAGCATTTTAGTTTTCATGCGGTGAAGCTCGTCGACATTCTGGGGCAGCTGCGCGCGATTGCTGAGCGCGAGGGGCTGGATGCGGATGATACGGCGCTGGGGTTACTGGCGGAGGCGGGCGATGGGTCGATGCGCGATGCGCTGTCGATCATGGACCAGGCGATTGCGAGCGCTCCGGTGGAGGATGGACGCGCGCGGCTGGATGCGGCGCAGATTCGCGAACTGATGGGCACGGTGCCGAATGCGGCGTTCGAGACGATCTTCAGCGCGGTGAATGCGAACCGCAGCGCGGAGGTGATGTCGCTGGCGAACCAGTTGCTGGATGCGGGGAATAGTCCGGCGCAGCTGGCTCGGCAGTGTGTGCGGTATCTGCGGAATTGTTTGATTGCGAAGATTGCCGGTGTCGGGACCGACGAGGCTGCGGATGGGTTGGGCGCGGAGCTGCTGCAGATCTCAGCGGATGAGCAGCGGCGGGCTGGGCGGACGGCGGCGCTGTTCAGCGAAGAGGAGTTGACGCGGTTTCTGCAGATGATGCTGCGGACGTTCGATGAGCTGGGGTACAGGCAGGAGCAGCGGTTCCACTTTGAGTTGGGACTGCTGAAGCTGGTGCATCTGCGGCGGCTGTTGCCGGTGGAGGAGCTGTTGAGCCAGTTCCCTGCTGCTCGTGCGAGTGGCGCTGCAGCTGGTTCGGGTGGGGCTGGTTCTCGTAGTGCTGCGCCTGCGGTTGCTAGTTCGGTGGCCGCTCCGGTAGTGACGGCTAAGCCTGCGTTCTCGCCTTTCGAGCAGAGTAAGAAGCGATTTGATGAGCCGGCTGCGCAGGCTGCGGTGAAGGTGACGGCTCCGGTGGGGTTGACGATGGCCGCTGCGGCCGCTCCGTCTCCGGTGATTCGCCGCCGATGGTGCAGGTCGTGGAGATGCCGAAGCCTGTTGCTCCGGTTGCTGAGGTGGTGAAGCCTGTCGAAGCTCCTGGCGCGGTTTCGCAGGATGCCGCCGCGTTGCAGAAGGCGGTGGTGGAGGCGCTGCACGGCGCGGGCAAGCAGGGGACGGCTGCGGATGCGTTCGACGATGCCGAGTGGACGGTGGAGGGCGGCGAGTTGCGGGTGCAGATGCAGGTGTCGAAGGCGATGTTGCCGATGGTGGTAAATCCGGAGGCGGAGAAGATCGCGCGAGCGGCTCTGCGGGAGAGTGGAGCGGGAGCTTTGAAGCTGGTGCTGCTGCCGGGCTCGGGAGCGGCTGTGGCGACGGTGGAGAAGAAGCCGAGAGCGGCGAAGGTTGGTTCGGCGGAGGATCTGGCGGCGAAGCATCCGGTGGTGCAGGAGGCGCAGCGGCTGTTCAACGCGGAGATTCGGAACGTGATCGATCTGCGTGATTCTGAGTAGCGGGATGAAGGATGGAGTGTGGCTATGAATCTTTCCGATCTGGGCAAGATGAAAGAGATGATGGACCAGGCGAAGCAGATGCAGGAGCAGATGGAGCGGAAGCTCGCTGAGACGGTGGTGGAGGCTTCGAGCGGCGGCGGCGTGGTGACGGTGAGGATGAATGGGAAGAAAGAGGTGCTGCGCATACGGATCGAGCCCATCGGCGATCGGGAGCAGCGGCAGCGACCTGGAGCTGCTGGAGGATTTGATTGCGGCGGCGGTGAATGAGGCGGGGCGGCGGGCGGAAGAAGCGATGAAGTCGAGCGTGGCGGGGATGATGGGCGGGCTGGGCCTGCCGGATATTCCGGGGCTGACGTAGTGGCTGGAGCTTTCACACCCAACTCGGGGCGCTTTGCAGAGCCGATGACTCGGCTGATCGATGAGCTGCGCAAGCTGCCGGGCGTGGGGACGAAGAGTGCGCAGCGGCTGGCGTTCCATGTGCTGCGGTCGAGCGATGAGGATGCGCGCGCGCTGGCTGAGGCGATTCTGGTGCTGCGGGAGAAGCTGCGGCTGTGCTCGGTGTGCAACAACATTACGGATGTCGATCCGTGCGTGTACTGCACGAATGCGGTGCGCGATCAGCGGGTGATCTGCGTGATCGAGGAGCCTACTAATATCGCCACGATCGAGAAGACGCGCAGTTACAACGGTGTGTATCACGTGCTGCATGGGACTCTTTCGCCTATCGGCGGCGTTGGGCCGGAGCAGTTGCGGATTGCTAACCTGATGACGCGGTTGGGCGATGCCGACGAGATCATTCTCGCGACTTCGCCGACGACTGAGGGTGAGGCTACTGCTGCTTATATTGCGGTTGAGGTTCGGAAGGCTAAGAGCGATCTGAAGATTACTCGCATTGCTACCGGGGTGCCTGCGGGTAGCGACATCGAGTACGCGGATGAGGTTACGATGACTCGCGCTATGGAAGGGCGGCGGGAGTTTTAGGCTGCCGTCATCTGCGAAAGCAACAAGCAACAACTGAGGCAAATCTGAGGCTGTCTCGTTCACTGCGCGGCCACGATGCGACTGGACTGCTCCGGTCGAATGACGCCTTCGATTGGGCTTGTTGCGTGGATCCGATGGACGGCGTTTCGCTTGCGCAAGATCCGTGCCGGTCATTTGGTCGGGCTGCTCGAGGCCTAGCAGGTGAGGATGGTGGGGGAGATGTCGCGGAGGCTGCCGCCGGGGCGGAGGATGCGGTGGTTGGGGTTGGGGTCGGGTGAGACCAGCAGGAACGGGACGGGGTTGGTGGTGTGGGCGGTGTGGGGGCCTCCGGTGGCGGGGTCGATGAGCATCTCGGCGTTGCCGTGGTCGGCGGTGATGAGCCATGAGGCGCCGACGTGTTTGACGGCCTGGTAGATGCGGCCTAGTTGGGTGTCTACGGTTTCGACGGCGCGGATGGTGGGTTCGAGTTTGCCGGAGTGGCCTACCATGTCGGCGTTGGCGAAGTTGACGATGATGACGTCGAAGGCGGTGTCGTTGACGGCTTTGATGACGGCGTCGGCGATGCCTGCGGCGGACATCTCGGGGGCGAGGTCGTAGGTGGCGACCTTTTGCGAGGGGATGAGGGCGCGGTCTTCGCCGGGGAAGGGTTTTTCGATGCCGCCGTTGAAGAAGTAGGTGACGTGGGCGTACTTCTCGGTCTCGGCTACGCGGAGGTTGCGGAGGTTGGCGTCGGCCATGAGGTTGGCGAGGAGGTTGTCCATCGACTCGGGCGGGATGACGACGGGGAGGGTGAAGTTTTTGTCGTACTGGGTCATGCAGACGTAGTGGAGGTCGGCGGGGACGAGCGCGAGCGGGATGGCTTCGTCGAGTTCGATGGCTTTGGGTAGGTTGAGGCCCTGGGCGCCTACGGGGTCGGCGGTGAGGCCGGAGCGGCGGGTGAGGACGCGGGTGATCTGGCGGACGCGGTCGGCGCGGTAGTTGAAGTTGATGACTACGTCTTCGTCGCGGATGAGGCCGATGGGTGTGCCTTCGGGGTTGGTGCAGGTGAAGGGCGGGATGAACTCGTCGGTGATGCCGTTGTTGTAGAGTTCGGCGATGCGGGCGGTGGGGTCGGGGTAGGTGCCGCCTTCGGGGTGGCCGGTGACGAGGGCGTCGAAGGCCTGGAGCTCCTTCTCCCAGCGGAGGTCGCGGTCCATGGCGAAGTAGCGGCCGGAGACGCAGGCGATCTCGCCGATGCCCGTCTGGCCGAAGATCTCGCGCATCTGCTGCTGGAGGGCTTCGAGGTAGCCGAGGCCGCTGGTGGGCAGGGTGTCGCGGCCGTCCATGAAGGCGTGGACGAAGACGTGGGTGAGGCGCTGCTGTTTGGCGAGGCGGAGGAGGGCGTAGAGGTGGCGCTGGTGGGAGTGGACTCCGCCGTCGGAGAGGAGGCCGATGAGGTGGAGTGCCCTTCCCTTCTGCGCGGCCAGTTCGCAGGCTCGGACAAGGACGGGGTCGGTGTAGAAGCTGCCGTCGGCGATGGCGGTGTCGATGCGGGTCATGTCCATGCGGACGATGCGGCCGGCGCCGAGGTTGAGGTGGCCTACTTCGGAGTTGCCCATCTGGCCTTCGGGTAGGCCGACGAAGTGCTCGCTGGCGCGGATGAGGGTGTTGGGGAAGTCGCGCAGGAGCTGGTCGTAGGTCGGTTTGCGGGCGAGGGCGATGGCGTTGCCGAGTGGGTTGGGGCTGTAACCCCAGCCGTCGAGGATGGTTAGAACTATTGGTGCCTTGGGCATGATGGATTCTTATCTCTCTGGCTAATACTGGCTAGAAATCAGGATAGCAACAAACCCCGGCGGCGAAATGAAGCTACAATTTCGGTCACGGAGTTGAATGGAACCGGAGGAACCTGTGGCCTCTGCACCGATGGGACAGATGACGGATGGGCGGACTCCGCTGCGGGCGGACCTGAGCGGACTGCGCAGGGCATCGATCTGCACTCGCGGTATCACTCGCCGCGTTGCGGCGGGGACTTCTTCGATGCGGTCAGCGTGGGGTCGCGGGTGATCTTCTTTCTGACCGATATTGCGGGCAGGAAGAACGAGGCGCATGTGATCGCGGCGAAGACCCAGGATATGTTCCGGGGCAACGCGCAGAAGATCTTCGGCGCTATCGATGCGAACCTGATGGACGCGACGGCCGAACTGGTGCAGGAGCTGAACCGCGCGCTGATCCATGCTTCGAATGGCGTGCACTATGCGCCTACCTTCGTTGGCTGCTTCGATGTGGACCTGGGGATTCTGGCGTATATCAACGCCGGGGGGCAGAGCGCGATATTCGGCGAGTCGGATGGGGCGCGGCCGCTGGGCAATGCGTCGGTGCCGATGGGGCTGTTCAGCCACTTTACGTATGAGCCGTCGATGCAGATGTTTGAGCCGGAGGCGAGGCTGCTTATCGTGACGAAGGGGGTTACGCACGGGTCGCAGGGGCATACGGAGTTCGGGGTGGAGAAGCTGGCGCGGCTGGTGGAGGGCTCGAAGGCGAAGACGGCGGCGGAGTTGTGCGAGGAGGCACTGCTGGCGGCGCATGAGTTGAGACAGCCTCCGTGGTACAAGCGGCTGCTTCCGTGGCGGAAGGATGAGCCGGAAGATATGACGGCGCTGGCGATGGTGCGGCGTGGGCCGGGTTGAGGGGCTGATTGTTGGTTGTTGGTGCTTGTTGTTGGTTGGGGATGCGTGGTTGCTCGCAGGCTTGGATCAGCGGTAGGACTGCGGGTTTTGGTTTGGTGAGTTCTTCGAGGAGGAGTGCGATGGAGCTTTTCTCTTCGTGGATTTCGGTTTCTGGGGCGAGGGTGCCTAGTTCTGGGTCTGTGGTGATTTCGTGGACTGGTTCCGGGGCGTCTTCGTTTTGGTCGCGCTGCTGTTTGGGGAGGTTTAGGCTTGCGATTTGCAGGCCGTAGAGGAGCAGGCCTGCTCGGCGGGGGTCGAGGTCGTTCGAGGCTATTTTCTGGAGGATGATGCCGATTGAGGCCTGGATGGCGCTGCGATCTTCGGGTAATGGGAGGTCGAAGCTGGACTTTTTGCCGAGGCTCTGGCGTGGGGCTGGTTTGCGGGTGGTGTGGTGGTAGTAGCAGAAGGGTTCGTTGCGGAGGCAGATGCTGCCGCAGCGGTGGCCGTCGGTGAAGATGTGGCGGCATTTGAAGCGGGTTGCTGGTTGTTGGGTGTTAGTTGCTGGTTGCTGATCTAGTTCGTTCATTTTGGTCTCTCCCCCCACCTGGGTGTTTTTTGGCAAAGTATTCAAAAGTAAGGATATAAGTCCGGACTTCTGGTTTCTTGCGGGTTAAATGCGAAGGCCCGGCTTTTTGAGCCGGGCCTTGTCTTGATTTCTCTGTTAGTTCTAATTTTACCAAATTGACCATAACTAGTATGCCAATTATTTTGAACTTTCTTCTCCTTTGTTTTGATGGAGTTGGATTGTTTTCCAGAGGCCTGGGGGCTTGACAGCTTTTTGTTGGGTTTTTGGGGGGTGGTGTCGTGTAAGTGGTTGATCTGTTATGACGTTATAGCGTTTAATTTTGTAAGACAGGAACGGGGATGAAGGCGGGATAAGAGCGGGATGGGGTTCAAGGATCAGCCAACGACGATTTGCGAGCCAGTAACGAGTAATGAGTAATGAGTAACGAGCTAAGACGGCGGCGACCCCACTCATGACATGAGACCTTCATGAATGGGGCACCCGGGTTGGTGACGCTTCATCCGCCGTGTCGCTACGGCAGTAGGGTGGGGAGGTGTTGGGTGGCTGGGCCGAGGAGGATTTCGTCGAAGGCGTGGGCGTTTAGGGGTTCTTCGGGGCCGATGTAGATGGTGCGAATGCGGCGCTGGTTGGCGATGTTGACGAAGCCGGCGGCGGGGTAGACGGAGCCGGAGGTTCCTACGACGAGGAGGGTGGTGGCGCGGTCGAGCTGGCGGTAGATGGCGTCCATGTCGAGGGGGATCTCGCCGAACCAGACTATGTGGGGGCGGATGGGGGCTTTGCAGGTGGGGCAGGCGGGTAGGTCGCGGGCGGACTCGACTTCGTAGAGGGATTGGTCGGGGAAGGGTTTGGCTGAGCACTGACGGCTGGGGCGGGTGCAGCGGGATTGGAAGAGGCTGCCGTGCATGTGGTGGATGCGGTGGGAGCCGGCTCGCTCGTGGAGGTCGTCTACGTTCTGGGTGCAGAGGTAGAAGTTGTCGGCTAACTGCGCTTCGATTTGGGCCAGGGCTTTGTGGGCGGGGTTGGGTTGGGCGGCGAGGGCGTCGCGGCGACGCATGGAGTAGAAGCGCCAGACGAGGGTGGGGTCGGCGTCCCATGCTTCGGGGGTGGCGACGTCTTCTACGCGATGGTTGTTCCAGAGGCCTCCTGAGCTGCGGAAGGTGGCGAGGCCGGATTCGGCGGAGATGCCGGCTCCGGTGAGGACGAAGAGGCGGTCTTGCGGGGTGAGGTGCATGATGGAAATGATACGTGGAGCGGGAAAACAGGAACGGGGATGGAGGCGGGATAAGAGCGGGATGTCGGATGGGCTTCGGAGAGTGCGGCGGGGTGTCTGGGAATGAGTGGGGTACCCGCAAGAACAAAAAGCAGGTCCTCCGCCTGCGGCGAAGGATGACAACTGAAAATAGTAGGACGACAACTAAAAACATTGTGAGGGAGCGAACTTATTTTTCGCCGGCGTTTTGGGGGTCTGGGGGTTTTGATTGTTGGCGTACTTGCGCGGCCTTCTCGCTCCATTCGCGGGCCAGCCTGAGGTCGTTGGCGACGAAGGCGGGGTCTTCGCCGCAGTGGAGGTCGGCGCGGCGGCGGAGGATGAGGTTGAGGTAGACCATGGCGTCGGCGTAGTCGGGTTTGAGATCGACGGCGCGGGTGAGGTTGGAGAGAGCGTCGTCGACGAGTTCGGTATTGGCTGTGCGCATGGCTTCGCAGGAGGCGGTGGATAGTTTGACGTTGCCCTGGCCATCGTCCTTGAGGCCCTCGGTGGCGAGGATCCTGGCGGAGTTTTGATAGGCCTGCCTCCAGTCGATGACGCCGATGGTGTAGATGGCTTCGTAGTCTGAGGGGTCGATAGCGATGGCGCGTTTTTCGAGGGCCTTCGACTTATCGAGCTCCTTGATGTTCAGGTAGACGGAGGCCTCCTGACCGAGGGCGATGAGGTTGTCAGGGCTGACCTTGAGGACGAAGTCGAACTCGGCGATGGCCAGGGTCGCGGCGCTGATGTTCGCGGGGGTGTCGAGGTTGGGGACGACCTGGGAGGCATAGGCGGTGCCGAGGTCGAGATGAGCTCTCTGATTGTTCGGGTCGAGTTCGATAGCTTTGCGGAAGCTTGCGGCTGCGTCGGCGTAGCGTCCGGCTCGGAAGGCATGGGCTCCGTCGGCTATGGCGGCGGTGACTTCGGGGGAGGCGGTGGGTGTGGGGTTCGGCTGTTGTGCCAGGAGCGAGATGGCGAAGACGAATGGCAGGCAGGTGGCTAGTTTCAGGCGGACTGGCTTCAATTGGACTGCGCTGCGAAACAAGAGCGTACCTCAAAGGGCCGAAGCCGTGCCCTTAACATTACAAGGGCACGGCGTTCTGTCCAGAGATTATTCGCCGATTATTTTCGGAAGGAGCAGCAGTCGGTGCAGGCTCTCTATTCAGGCACCTTCGTCCAGGTTTTGTCGGGATTGAATTCTGTCGCCGTGGTGGCCTGTGCAATGGTGTTCTTGCCGAGGTCTTTCTCGTAGGGGACTCCGCTCTGGTTGATGATGAAGGTGGTGATGCCGGTGTCACCGTAGTTCTCCGGGTAGGCTATGAAGGCGTAACCTCCGGTCAACTTGCCGTTGACCATGTAGTCTTTTGCGCCACCCTGAGCGTCGGCGCCCTGCTTATAGAGGATGCGATAGAAATATCCGTGAAAGGGCTGCTGCTTGCCAGCCTGCGGAGTGAATCCGTCTGAAGCGGCGGCAGCTACCAGCGGACCGAGCGGGCTGTTGGGCTGTCCGTCGGCGACCTTCCAGTAGAGTCCGTTTTCCTTTCCGTCGTCGCTGACGAATCTTTGCGCGTATTGTTTTGCGCCGTCGTGATGTTGTGCGAGGTACTGGGCCTGGGCATCCGTCAGCGCACCCAGGACATCGATGGTGGCCAGCTCGTTTTCTCCGATGCGCCGCTTGAGGATCTCGTCTTTGCCGGCCATCGTGTCGAAGTACCATTGGCCGGCGCTGTTCTTCTTCAGCGGGATGGGAAAGAGGTAGTTGTCGGCGCCTACTACGAGGGCTTCACTGCCATCGGTCTGTTTGCGCCAGCGATTCATGGTTTGATAGGCGCTGGTGAACTGCTCGCCGGTGCGCTTGTCCTGCGCGTCATCTCCGGAGAAGATGAGGTCCGCCGAACCGGGACCGAAGATTGCGAGCAGCCTGTTGTGGTCGCCTGCTTTCACTGCGGTCAGGAGCGCTGCACCTGCATCGGCGGGCGTAGCGAATGTTCTGGGGCCAGTCTCAGCAGCAGGCGCGGCGGGCTTCGAGGTGTTGCAGGCCACCATCAGCATGACCAGCGCGAGGGCAACCAACATGGTCCAGAGGCGGGAGATGTTCACCCTGCGATTCGGCATTCCTTTTGACATGATTGTTCTCCGTATAGGTGTTGGTTGCTAATTCACCGGAGTGCCGGGCGGTCTACCTTCGTCCTCCGAAACCGCCTCCGCCACCGCGGCTGAAGCCTCCGCCGCCGAAGCCGCCGCCGCTGCTGCGGCCGCCCCATCCGCCGCCACCGCCGCTGCTTCCCCAGCCACGCGCGCTTGAGGAACGGGATTGCCAGCCGCCGCTGTTCGCTCCGCTAAATGCTGTTGAGCCTTTGCCTGCTGCACTCTGTCCAAAGCCGTGGGAGGATGCGGCGCTGTCCCAGCCGCCGGATTTGTCGCCCTGGCCGAAGGAGCTCGAGCCGGTGGCACCGTGATTTACATTGACGGTGTTGCCGCTGATGTTGGTGTTGTGGTTTCCGGAGTTGTAGTTGTTGTGCCCGGCGTCGTTGTAGTTGTTGTGGTTGTAATTGTTGTAGTTGTTGTTGTGGTAGGAGTTGTTGTAGTTGTATCCGCCGCCGTAGTAGCCGCCGTGCCACGCGCTATTACCGTAGTACGCGCCGCCGTGATAGTAGACTGCGCCGCCGTGCCAGTTGCAGTTCCAACTGCTCCATCCCCATCCATAACCACCGCTCATCATGGCGCCGACAGCCAATCCGGCACCGAAGGCAAGCACACCGGTAGCGATTAAGGCGCCGGTGCTGTATCCCGGCGTGACGTACGGGTAACCGTAGACGATGGCTGGATTGTATTCGGGGACATAAACGATCTGGGGGTTGGTGGGCTGGATGACGATGGTCTGCGGGGACTGTTGCACGACCGTGATCTGAGAGCCGGACTTGAGATTGCCCGCCTTCTGCGCTTGTGCGCGCAGGGTCTGCACGGCGGTCATCACATCGGCCTGCTGGTTGTGATATGCCTCGCCGAGGGATGAGGTCCAAGCGAGGCTCTGCGTCATCTTATCCAGTACGTCGGGAAATTGCGTAAGTGCTTTCACGCTGGGGTCCCAGGTTTGTTTGTCGACTGCCTGCGCGAGTGCGGTGCCGGTGAGGGCTTTGTTGGTATGGAGCCAGTTGTCGGCGATGGCGATTTGATCGGGAAATGTTGCGCCGGTGAGGATCTGGGCCACCAGGGCGTCAGGGTATAGTGCGATGGGTGCGACGAGCGCTTGTAACTCGGCTGCGGTCTGGGGTGCTCCCTGCCCCGAATAATCGGACGCGGGCGGCGGGGCTTGCGATTGAAAGGCGGCGGCATCGGTGGGTGTCGTCAGCACGATAACGGTGGCGCACAAGGTGGCTGACAGGACCTTTTTCACGAGTGTCAGATTCATCGACAGACTCCTGCGAACATAATCGGCAGGCGGCCATTCGTAATCGCGTGCAGGAACACAGCCCCTGGATATGTTTAATGATCGGTCGCCCCATCTGCCCCAATCAACTAGCAAAAATAATAGCTACGCACGAAGTCTTTATCAGGTAGTGGGATAAAGAGAACGCGCGCCGCTATGAATGACTACATGACTGTTTGATGGCTACTCGCCGAAGTCGCTTAGGTGATATTTGGGCTCAAGTCGACAGGAGGGATCGCTGTTGAGACGTCCGCTACTATGGCGGGCTTTGGATGCAGGGAGTAGGTTTTTACGTCCCAGGCGAGGCCGAAGAATTGCAGCGCGGCTACGCCGTACCAGTTGGGATCGAACTCGTACCAGGCCAGGCCGTGACGCGAGGATTGCGGATGGGCGTGATGGTTGTTGTGCCAGCCTTCGCCAAAGGTGAGCAGGGCTACCCAAAAACTGTTTCTGGAGGTGTCGGTGGTGGCAAATCTTCTTGAGCCCCACATGTGTGTGGCGGAGTTCACCAGCCAGGTGGAGTGGAGGCCCAGGACGGTGCGAAAGAAGATGCCCCAGAAGAGATATGGCCATCCACCGAGGACCAAGAGAAGCAGCCCGAGGGTGGTGATGGGGATCCAATGCCAGCGGCTTATCCAGACGTGGAATTTGTCTTTGCGAAGGTCGGGAACGTAGGGAAGGAGTGCGGCGGTGTCGTTGTGGATGGTCTGGCCGGTCAGTAGCCAGCCGACGTGGGCCCAGAAGCCACCGTCGTTGGGGGAGTGCGGGTCGCCTTCTTTGTCAGTGTTTTGGTGATGCATGCGATGGATGGCTACCCAGAAGATCGGGCCGCCTTCCAAGGTGAGTGTGGCGCAGATGGTGAGGAGGTACTCCATCCATTTGAATGTCTTGTAGCCGCGGTGGGTGAGGAGGCGATGGTAGCCCATGCCTATGCCGAAGCCTCCGGCAAGCCACCAAAAAAGCATGGCTACGAGGAATGGCTTCCAACTGAACATGAAGAGCGCGGCCACTGCACCGATATGAAACGCGATCATGACGAGGACTGTGAGCCAAACGATGGGCTGCGTGAAGGTGCGATCGCGCCCGAAAAACCTTGGGGAGGACATATCTTCCATTGGACTGCTAACCCGGCTGTCGTGCGGGTGGGGTTGGTAATAGTTGTGTAATGGATGTGGGGAAGGGCGGTAGTTTAGGGACTTCCGCCTGTTTGAATTACTAGTTGAAATTGATAGATTCTGTGTCGATAAATTCGGTGGACTTGCCCAACTTTTCTTCGGTTACGAGCTAGTGCAGGGCAATGATGAGGCCTGTGCCTTTGGGCAACGTAAGCATGCCCGATGAGACCTTGATCGCTGCCGCCGCCTGAGAGCCGG
Organism: uncultured Acidobacteriaceae bacterium; assembly: GCA_963744125.1. GTDB lineage: Bacteria > Acidobacteriota > Terriglobia > Terriglobales > Acidobacteriaceae > Edaphobacter. The sequence goes on from CAVUSG010000005.1 coordinate 239,880, forward strand.
TGAGGATGTGCGCCTCTTTGGCTTCGAGTGAGGGGCCGGTGAGGACCTGGCGTACTTCAAAGGGCGGGACATGCAGGCTGAGGTCGTGGGTCTCGTCCTTGTTGAGGATGGCGACCAGCAGCTTGCCGTCAGTCTGACGGGCGGCGTAGGCGGTGGCGTTGATCTCGCCGGGGTTGAAGTCGACGGGGAGCATAGTGAGGCCGGCGAATCCGCTGACGAACTTCATGCCGTAGCCGACGGGCTCAAGCAGGTACTTGCCGTTGAGCTTGCCGTTGACGCCGCTGCCGGCGAGTGTGCCCTCGTTGGCGATAGGGGTGTAGAAGGGCTTGGGGTGGGGCTCGTTGGGATCCTTCATGATGGCTTCGCCGACGAAGGTGCCGCCGACTGAGACGGCCTGGGCGTGGCCGCTGCCGCCGTGGAGGTTGACGCCGCTGTATCCGAGGCGCATGAGTTGAAGGAGATAGTCTGCGCCCCACAGGGCGGAGGCGAAGGCGTCGCTGAGGCCGGGCTTACCGCCACGGTAGACGGTGTTGCCTTCGGTCATGCGGTAGGTGGCTCCCATCTTCGCGGCCGCTGCGCGGGAGAGCTCTGCCTTGCTGGCTACGGCGGGGTCGGGTTGGAGCAGCCTCTCGATGGTGGCCTTAGGGCTGTTGGGCGGACCGGACCAGTAGTAATGATGTGAGAGGGTGATGACCTTGGGTTTGTCCTGCACGGTAGCCCATTGATCGGCGATGGCGGTGAGCCATGCGACCTTGCCGGAGACGTCGGGCATGCCGAATTTGGCATCGGGTAGTGCTTTTTGCACGGCGCGTGCGATGACCAGCCACTCCTGAAAGTAGGCATCGACGTTCCAGGTGTCAGCGTTGCGGAGCCGATACTGGACGAAGTTGTCGACCTCGTTGCCTACCTGAAAGTAGAGGAGGCGCGGGCCGAGGGTTTTGAAGACGAATTCTGCTTCGGGGATGTCGAGTTCGGGGGTGCCGTAGCCGAGGTTGAGGCCGTAGATGCAAGTCCAGCCGGTGGCCTTGAGAAAGCCGTCGAGCTCGCGGATGGCGTCGGGTGTGATGGCGAAGAGGGTGTCGGCGGGAGTCTTGCCGTCCTTCATGACGAGGTGGCGATCGGGTGGCGTCTGCGAGGGGCTGGTCTTCCACCAGTTGAACTCGCTGGTGTTGCCGCCGAGGCGCAGGACTCCGTGGGGCGAGATGGCACGAAACTGCTCGACGAGGCCTTTATTGCGGGGGCTGAAGAAGGTGGCGTCTTCGAGCTGCATGTTCTCGTAGGAGAGGCCGATGAAGTCCTTCGGAATGGGCGTTCCGGTTGCGCCGGTCTGGACGCTGAGAGAACCTGCGGTGGGCTGTGCCTTGGCATAATGGCCCAGAAAGACAGCGGCTGTGGTGAGAGAGGAGTTTCTGAGGAATTGACGGCGGCCGGTAAGTCGGATTTGCATTCAGTTCGAGTGTAAACGATAGCCGGTAAAGAAATAGCGCCCAGCCGCTAAGCCGGGCGCGATTCCCGAGTGTGGGCTACTCGCCGAAGTTGACGGATTCGATGCCGAGGAATTCGGCGGACTGGCCTAGTTCTTCTTCGATGCGGAGGAGCTGGTTGTACTTGGCGATGCGGTCGGTGCGGCTGGCGCTGCCGGTTTTGATCTGGCCTGCTCCGGTGCCTACGGCGAGGTCGGCGATGAAGGTGTCTTCGGTCTCGCCGGAGCGGTGGCTGATGATGGAGGTGTAGCCGAAGCGGCGGCCGAGCTCGATGGCTTCGAGGGTCTCGGAGACGGTGCCGATCTGGTTGACCTTGATGAGGATGGAGTTGCCGACCTTCTGCTCGATGCCCTGCTGGAGGCGGCGGGTGTTGGTGACGAAGAGGTCGTCGCCGACGAGCTGGATGTGGCCGAGGGTCTCGGTCATGTGGGCCCAGCCGGCCCAGTCGTCTTCGGCGAGGCCGTCTTCGATGGAGACGATGGGGTACTTGTTTACCCAGGCGGCCCAGTAGGCGACCATCTCTTCGGAGGTGAGCTCGCGCTTGTCGGATTTCTTGAAGACGTACTTGCCGGTTTCCTTGTCGTAGAACTCGCTGGAGGCGGGGTCGAGGGCGATGGCGATCTGCTCGCCGGGGGTGTAGCCGGCGAGCTTGATGGCATCCATGATGAGTTCGAGGGCTTCGTCGTTGGATTTGAGGGAGGGTGCGAAGCCGCCTTCGTCGCCTACGGCGGTGTTGTAGCCCTTCTTCTTGAGCACGCCTTTGAGGGTGTGGAAGACTTCGGTGCCCCAGCGGAGGGCGTCGGAGAAGGTCTCGGCGCCGACGGGCATGACCATGAACTCCTGGAAGTCGACGTTCGAGTCGGCGTGGGAGCCGCCGTTGAGGATGTTCATCATGGGCGTGGGCAGGAGGCAGGCGTTGACTCCGCCGAGGTAGCGGTAGAGCGGGAGCTTGAGCGCGGCGGCAGAGGCGCGGGCGCAGGCCATGGAGACGGCGAGGATGGCGTTGGCTCCGAGCTTGGACTTGTTCTCGGTGCCGTCGATGGCGATCATGGTGGCGTCGATGAGGCGCTGGTTGGAGGCGTCCATGCCGGCGAGCTCGGGGGCGAGGATGGATTCGACGTTTTCTACGGCCTGGAGGACTCCTTTGCCGAGGTAGTAGGCCTTGTCACCGTCGCGGAGTTCTACGGCTTCGTGCTCTCCGGTGGAGGCTCCGCTGGGGACTGCGGCGCGGCCGCGTGTTCCGCCGTCGAGGGTGACGTCGGCCTCGACGGTGGGATTGCCGCGTGAGTCAAGGATTTCGCGGGCCTGGATGGAGACGATCTCGGTCATATTGCTCCTATTGCTAGAGGTGCGTGGGTACTGGGCGACGACGCGATGCGTCAGCCGGTCATTCAATTTTGGGCGGCGGTCTACGGGGACCGATGCTCCTCCGGCCGCGGCGATGGTCATGACCAGTTCTGCGTCTTTGAGTTTCGAAGCCGGAGGGTTCACCTGTTGGATTCTAACAAAGGGTTGGGACCGTATGGGGTTACGGGCTTGTAAATGATTGAATGAGCGAGGTTTGCGGAGGGGTGGACGCAGAGACTTATTAGCAGGGTCGGTTCGGGGATGGGGATTTTGTGGCGGGGGTGGGAGTGGAGCTACTAATTTTGAGTCTAACCATGTACTGCGCTGGTCGAGCGTGGCGAATTGGATCGAGGTTTGCTATGAGATTACAGATTGCTGTCTGCGGTGTTGGTGTTTGCGGCGGTTCCGGCGTTTGGACAGATGACCGGGGTTTCGAATCCGGACCCGGCGGTGATTACGGCTGCTCCGGATGCTGCTCCACCGAAGGTTGTGGCTAAACCTTCGCCTGCGATTCCGGCGGCTGCTCCTGCGGCCTGAGGTTTATGGGCCTTATGTTCCTTACCATGCTCCTGGGACGGCGGCTGAGAGTGCTCCGTTGAGCAAGGCGGCGTTTGATCCGGATGCGAATTTTGTTACTTCGGTGAAGCCGCGTCAGCGGAGCAGTACTCGGGGTTTGTGACGAGCGTTCCGGAGAAGGAGGGTGAGGTTCGCGAAGGCACGCTGCTGAAGGCGCGGATTACGCAGACGCTTTCGACGGCGAAGACGGTGCAGGGATCGGAGTTCAAGGCGGAGTTGACGCAGCCGGTGGAGAAAGATGGCCGGGTGATTCTGCCGGTGGGCGCGGTGGTGGAAGGGCGAGTGACGCAGGTACGTAGCGGGCGCAGGATTTCGGGCGCGGCGATGATGCATCTGGAGCCGTTCAGCGTGACGCTGCCGGATGGGACTCTGTATACGCTGCATGCGCAGTTGATCGATACGAGCCAGGGCGGTAATACGCGGGTTGGCGCTGAAGGCAATGTGCTGCGGCGCGATCATGCGAAGGAGACGTTTGCAATTATCGGCGGAGTGACTGGCGCGGGCGCGATTGCCGGGGCTGCGATTGGCGGCGGCGTGGGCGCTGCGGTGGGAGCGGGGATTGGCGCTGGGGCTGGGACGATTGTGTGGTTGAAGCAGACTCGGCAGGCTACGCTGCCGGAGAATTCTGTGCTGGTTTTTAGTTTGACGACGCCGATGGAGCTGAAGCCGCTGCACGTGGGAACGATGGGCGGGCAGTAGCGTTCTGCTGATTTTGATTTTGCCCGGCTGCCTGTATTGGGGTCGGGCTTTTTTGTGTTGGTGCGGTGGGGAGAACAGCGGCAACGACGGACGCAGAGGGCGCAGAGTTGCACAGAGAGCGCGGAGAAAAACAAAAGCAAAAGCGGATTTTGCTGAGGGGCTTTTTTAATCCCGGATCTGGGCGAGGAGGCGCTTCCAGTTTTTCTGGTTGCGGCGGTAGGATTTTTTCAGGTCTTCGAGGATGCGCTCGAAGTCGTTGTGGCCGGAGAGTTTTTTCCAGTTGGGGTTGATGGAGAACCAGGGGTAGTTCTCGTTGCCGAGGTAGATGGCGCGGCGGAGCCAGTGGAGGGCTTCGGACTCGTCACCTTCTACGGCAAAATATGTTGCGAGGCGGTAGGCCATTTCGCTGTCGGCTTCGGCGGCTGAGAGGGTCTCGTCGACGATGAAGGTGGCGGCTTTGTCGCGGTCGCCGAGCTGGACGTAGCAGAGGGCGATGGTGGGGTAGACGATGCGGAGGGACTTCTCGTCGCGGATGACGTTTTCGAGGGTCTCGATGGCGCGGGTGAGGTCTCCGGTGCGCATCTGCTGGTAGCCGAGGGAGATGCGGAGGAGCGGTTGTTTCGGTTCGAGGGTTAGGCCTTTTTCTATCTCGTCGGAGGCTAGCTCCATCTGGTTTTGATACTGGTAGACGCGGGCTCGGTTGTTGTAGATGAGCGCGGCGTTGGCGGGGTTCATGCGCAGGGAGAGGTTGAACTGGTCGAGGGCTTCGTTGTACATGCCGTCGATGCGGAGGGTCTGGCCGGCCACGAGGTGGACGTTCCAGTCGTTTCCGGCGGTTTGCAGGAGGTGCTCGATGCCGTGGCGGGCGGACTCCTTTTCACCGCGGGAGAGAAGCATGTAGACGCGGTAGAGATTGGCCTCGACGGAGCCGGGGTCGAGCTGGAGGGCCTTGTCGAAGGCGCGGCGGGCTTCTAGGACGTGCATCTGGCCGCCGAGGCCGTGGCGGGCGTACTGGAGGTGGGTGATGCCGAGGCCGGACCAGCCGGGGGCGTAGTTTTCATCCTGCTGGACTACGGAGGTGAAGAGCTCGCGGGCGCGATCGAGGTCGTCGCGGCTGCCGGTTCGGGAGATGAAGGAGGAGAGGACGGCGCGGGCCTGGAGGTACTCTTCGGAGACGTCTGAGCTGAGGGAGGGTACGAGCGAGTCGCCGCGTGAGGTTTCGTTGAGGTTCTGGAGATCGCCGAAGCCCTGGAGGGTGCTGAAGACTTCGTTGCAGATCTCCGACTGGACGGAGACGAGGTCGAATGAGGCTACGTTGATGGCGCCTCCGGCGAGGACGGACTGGTTGTTGACGTCGAGGAGCTGCCAGTTGAGGTCGAAGCCTTTGTCGGAGCGGAGGAAGTTGCCTGCGAGGACGAAGTTGACGAGGAGTTTTTTGCCGATGCTGAGCGGGTCGAGCTGCTGGGTGGAGACGCTCATGAGGGAGCTCGAGGGGCGGACGACGAGCGAGGGCATGCGGGCGAGGCGGGCGGCGATGGCGTCGGCGAGGGCATAGCCGTAGAGGGGCGCGACGTCGGCGGGGCCGTAGTTGATGAAGGGGAGGACGACGATGCTGTTCTGGTTGGTGGTGGTGGCGTTGCCGGACTCGCGGAAGCGCTCGGCGAGCATGGAGAGGATGCCGGTGGTGCGCTTTTCTTCTTCGGGGGTTTCGATGTGATTGAGGGGCAGGCGGCCTTGTGAGGGGAGGAAGGTGACGGTGTCGCCGAGCATGCCGACGGAGTCGAGCTGCATGGAGCGCATGATCATCTTGAGGGACTCGCGGACGTCGGCGGCGGAGGCGAAGCGGGCGGAGGGCTGCTTTTCGAGGCAGCGGAGGATGACGGACTCGAGCTCGACGGGGAGGTCGGGGGCGATCTCGCGGATGGAGGTTGGGTCGGCGAACTGGGTGGCGCGGATGGTCTGGAATTCGGGCGCGTCGGGGCGATGGAAGGGGTGACGGCCGGTGGCGAGCTCGTAGAGGATGAGGCCGAGGGCGAAGATGTCGGACTGGACGGAGGACTGGCCGGTGACGAACTGCTCGGGGGCCATGTAGGCGATGGTGCCGCCGCGTGCGGTGTAGGTGGCTCCGGGGAGGGGTTGAGCGCGCGCGTCGGCGGGGCCGGAGGGGTCGAACTCGAGCTTGTCGGGGCTGAGGCGGCGGGCGAGGCCGAAGTCGAGGATCTTGATGAGGCCGCCGTCAGTGAGCATGACGTTGGCGGGCTTGAGGTCGCGATGGAAGATGCCGAGGTTGTGCGCGGCGGAGAGGCCGTCGGAGACCTGGATGCCGGCGGAGAGGACTAGCTGGAGCGAGGATGGGCCTTCGGCGATGAGCTTGTCGAGGGATTTGCCGGGGATGTACTGCATGACGATGTAGGCTTCTACATCTCGGCCGCGGGCGCTACCGGCGCCGGACTCGGAGGGGGCTTCGCCTACTTCATAGATGGCGCAGACGTTGGGGTGGTCGATGGCGGAGGCTAGCCGGGCTTCGCGAAGCTGGGTGGTGCGCATCTGCTCGACGGTGAGATTGCCGCGCTTGAGGAGCTTGAGGACTACGGGGCGCTGGAGGAGGGTGTCGGTGGCGAGGAAGACTACTCCGCTGCCGCCGGCTCCGATCTTGCGGATGAACTCGTAGTGCTGGATTGTGCGGCGCTTCATACTTTGATTATTGCAGGGGGGTGGTTGTGGAGGCATTAATACGGCGTAGTGGGCGGGTGAATGCGTTTCATGTTGGGAATGCTAGTCTCGTTGGATGATTCGAACTTTGGTTGTGCTGATGATGGTGGCGCCTGTGCTGAGTGGGGTTGCGCAGGAGAAGAATCCTCATGTGGTGGTGCATACGCAGCTGGGGGATATTGAGATGGAGCTGGATGCGGTGCATGCTCCGGCTACGACTGCGAATTTTCTGCGTTATGTGAAGGGTGGGTTTTATACGGGTGGGGTGTTTCATCGCACGGTGACAATGCAGAACCAGCCGGATAGTCCGGTGAAGATCGAGGTGATTCAGGCGGGGATCAATCCGGAGCGGAAGAAGGATGGCTTCCCTGCTATTGCGCTGGAGCGGACGAGCGTGACTGGGCTGAAGCATGTCGATGGGGCGGTTTCGATGGCGCGGGGTGGGCCGGATTCGGCTACTTCGGATTTTTTTATTTGTATTGGGGATCAGCCGGAGCTGGATTTTGGTGGGAAGAGGAATGCGGATGGGCAGGGGTTTGCTGCGTTTGGGCGGGTGGTGAGAGGGATGGATGTGGTGCGGAAGATTCAGGGGTCGCCGGCGGAGGGGCAGAAGCTGACGCCTCCGGTGGGGATTTTTGGTGCGGATTTGGTGGGTGGGAAGTGAGGCTGGTCTATTTGCTGGGTAGGTAGGTTTCAAGCAGAGTGTGTAGTTCGGCGATTTGAGACGCGGAGAGTTCGCGCTTGGGGATGGGCATGAACATTGCACTTCCACGTTGGACAAGGACAAAAGAAGCAGTATCTTCAGCGAATGAACCCCAAACGTTCCATGTCATCCTCGATTCCCCAGAAGGGGAGAAGTAATGAATTCCGGTCTCATCGAGATCGACAAGGTATCTTCCGTGGAGCTGAGTCATCTTGCGAAATTTCATCTTCGATTGAAATTTAGTGAAGGACGAAAAGAAACACAGGAAGACTCCATAACCCAAAACGAGAAGGTTTATCGCTTTATTCAGAGGCTGGGTCAAAAGCAAACCTCCTATCGCTACGAAGGCAAGTCCAGCCACTCGAATCAACCAGAGACGATATTTCTTCCATAGCGTCCGGCTGTGCGTCGAGAATTGTCTTGCCGCGATGAAGTCTGCTTCGCTGATTTGGTATTCGATATGCATTGGTTAGTGGCGGGGGCGGGTGGTGGGGTCTTTTTCCCAGGGGCGGGGGTCTACGGGGTCGTCCTGCCATTTTTGGCGGCGGCCTACGAGGAACATGATGAGGCCGAAGACGAACATGATGGCTCCCCAGGTGAGGTTGAGGTTGATGCCCATGGATTTTTCGTAGATGGCGGCGTTGCCTCGGGTGATGAGGCCGTAGATGGATATCATTCCTCCGGTGATGAGGAAGATGAGGCCGAGGGGGATGCGGATGTCTAGTCCCATTTGGGGCTCCGGTTGCTACGTGCTAGTTGCTAGTTGGTAGTTGGTAGTTGGTAGAAACAGTTAGCAGCAGGTCCTGCGGCGAAGGATGACAATTTCATACTTTCATACACTGGCAACTCGTTTAGGCGAAGACGAGGTTGAGGATTACTAGCATTACGAGGACAGCTATGGCCAGGGTGGCGGGTTTCTGGTACCAGGTCAGGTGGGTTTCTACGGGTTTGGGGGTTAGGGAGTAGACGAGGCCTACTAGTTCGGGCTCGGGGCGGGGTTCGGTGGCGAGGGAGACGAGGACGGTGACGACGATGTTGATGGAGAAGGCGAAGATGGCGGTCCAGAAGTTCTGGGCCATGTCGCTGGGGTAGTGGTGGAGGACGGTGATCCAGCCGCCGTGGATGCCGGGGGTGGCGTCGGCGGGGAGGGTCAGGCCGTGGTGGAGGAGGGCTCCGAGGGTTCCGGAGATGAGGCCGGCGAAGGCTCCGTGGCCGGTGGTGCGTTTCCAGAACATGCCGAGCAGGAAGGTGGCGAAGAGTGGGGCGTTGACGATGGAGAAGACGAGCTGGAGCGCGTCCATGATGTTATTGAAGTTGGTGACGGCGTAGGCTGCCCCGATGGAGAGGAGGATGCCGCCTATGGTGGCCATTCGGCCCATCCAGAGGTAGTGGGCGTCGGTGCCGCGCTTGTTGATGTAGGCCTGATAGATGTCGTAGGTCCAGACGGTGTTGAAGGCGGTGACGTTGCCGGCCATTCCGGACATGAAGCTGGCGAGCAGGGCGGTCAGGCCGAGGCCGAGGATTCCTGTGGGGAAGAAGTGGAGGAGCATGACGGGGATGGCGAGGTCGTAGTTATAGACCGGGGTAGGCCGTCGGCGTTGAGGACTGCTTTGCCACTTAGGGGGTCGGTTTTTAGGGGGATGATGCCGTGGGGGTGGGCTTCGTCGAGGGGAAGTGGCTTGCCATCGGGCGAGACGGTTGAGTAGGCAGCGGTGGGAGTGGGTGTGCCTGCACCCGCCATGTGGCTGGTTACGCTGACCGCGATGAGGCCGGGCAGGATGACGAGGAAGGGGAAGAACATCTTGGGGATGGCGGCGATGAGGGGGACGCGGCGGGCGGAGACCTCGGAGTCGGCGGCCATGGCGCGCTGGATGACGAGGAAGTCGGTGCACCAGTAGCCGAACGAGAGGACGAAGCCGAGACCCATGGCGAGGCCTACCCACTCGACGCCGAGGGTGTTGGTGGAGGCGTGGGCCATGCCCTTCCAGGAATGGGTCATGGTGGCGGGGAGGGTGGCCTTGATTCCCTGCCAGCCGCCTACGTTGCGGAGGCCGATCCAGACGAGGGGGGCGAAGCCGGCGACGATGAGGAAGAATTGGAGGACTTCGTTGTAGATGGCGCTGGTGAGGCCGCCGAGGAAGATGTATCCGAGGACGATGACCGCGGAGAGGATGATCGAGACGTGGAAGACGTAGGCGTCGGGGACGATTCCATGGAAGAGGCCGAGGGTCTGGATGAGGAGCGCCATCGCGTACATGGAGATGCCGGACGAGAGGACGGTCATGATGGCGAAGGAGAAGGCGTTGACGGCGCGGGTCTTCTCGTCGAAGCGCATTCTCAAATACTCCGGGACGGAACGGGCTTTAGACCCGTAGTAGAAGGGCATCATGAAGATGCCGACGAAGCACATGGCAGGGATGGCGCCGATCCAGTAGAAGTGGCTGGTTACTATTCCGTACTTAGCACCGGAGGCACCCATGCCGATAACTTCCTGGGCTCCGAGGTTGGCGGAGATGAAGGCGAGGCCGCAGACCCAGGCGGGGATGGAGCGCCCGGCGAGGAAGAAGTCGTTGCTGGTACGCATGTAACGCTTGAGGGCGAAGCCGATGCCCAGCACGAAGATGAAGTAGACCAGCATGATGAGCCAGTCGATGATGGATAAGTTCACAGATAGCCTTGGGTTGCGGATGCAACGGATTCTCGGAACTGTAAACGGTTTGAGTGGAGTAGTCTAGCGGGTTTAGGAAGGAATTTCTGATAATTCTTTCGGTTTGATGGAAGTTATGGAAGAATCTTCGCGGTCGGGTCAACCTTGTGGCAACGGGACGGCATCCTACTGGTCATACCGATTGAGGGTCTTGAGCGGGGTGGTGTCGATGTTGTCGAGAGAAGAGTTAAAAGCTGGCCCGAGCGATCAGCAGAAACTGAGTGGAATCTTCAGCAGCCCAATGACAACAGCGGTCCTTCTGATCGACGACAACGCGGTTCAGGCAGCAACCCGGCAGACGATTCTACGGCGTGCGGGGTATTTTGTGTTGGCGGTGCTGAATCCGCGGCGGGCACTGGAGCAACTGAAGAACGACGAGTTCCCGGCTGATATCGGGCTGATTATCACAGACCACCTGATGCCGGAGATGAGCGGCGCGGCGTTTGTGCATGAGCTGCGGGAGACACACGCGGAGGTGCCGGTGATGGTGATCAGCGGGCTGGAGGACGCGGAGCCGGAGTATGAGGGGATGAATGTTCTGTTCCGTCTGAAGCCGCTGCTGCCGGATAGCCTTCTGGCTAGTGTGGAGAGTTTGATGAAGTTAAGTGAGGCGAAGAAGGCCTGACCGGTGGGTGGGCCGGATGGTGCGCTGCCTATTTGTGACGGGCGGTAAACGGTGGTTTGTTGCCCTTCCCTGCTGCACCCTGCGAGAATGGATGGATGCAGCTTCATCCCATGCCTGAGTTTGGCAGCTTCACTTTATTGCTGGCTCTTGTTCTTAGTGCTTACACGTTAGTGATGGGCGGGGTTGCGCTTTGGCGTACACGCGCTGGCCGGATCGATACGGCTGCGGCTCGGCTGGGTGAGACGGCGCGGCGGGCTGGAATTGGGAGCTTTGCGGCGCTTTGCTGCGCGGCGTTTGCGCTGGTATGGGCTTCGTTTACGAACGACTATTCAGTCTCGTACATACTGCACCATACGAATCGGGCTCTGCCTACGGCTTATAAGTTTTCTGCGCTTTGGAGCGGGCAGGAGGGATCGCTGCTGCTGTGGGCGTGGCTCCTGAGCGCGTATGGGTTTGTGTTGCGGATGCGGCACAAGGTGGATATGCGGTTGACGGCTTTTGCCGGGACGATCCTGGCTGGGATACAGATCTTCTTTTTGCTGTTGCTGAACTTTGCGGCGCCACCGTTTGCGATTCAGCCGGGACCTACGGCGGCGGATGGGTTTGGATTGAATCCGCTGCTGCAGTATCCGGAGATGGTGATTCACCCTCCGATGCTTTATCTCGGGTATGTAGGATTTTCGGTTCCGTTTGCGTTTGCGCTGGGGGCGCTGATGATGCGGTATCCGGGCGAGAAGTGGATCCACATTACGCGGCGCTGGACGATGGTTACGTGGCTGTTTTTGACGTGCGGGATCTTTCTAGGGGCGCACTGGGCTTATAGCGTGCTGGGGTGGGGCGGGTACTGGGGTTGGGACCCGGTAGAGAATGCTTCGCTTAATGCCTTGGTTGACGGGGACGGCGTTTCTGCACTCGGTGATGATGCAGGAGAAGCGCGGCATGATGAAGACGTGGAATGTGTGGCTGATCTTTTCCACTTTCATGCTGACGATCCTGGGGACGCTGCTGACGCGGTCGGGGATTGTGAGCTCGGTGCATGCGTTTGCGCAGAGCTCGATCGGTGACTGGTTCTATGGGTTCATCCTGATTGTGTTTGCGGTTTGCTTGTTTACGTTCTTCATGAACATGGACCATTTGAAGAGCGAGAACAAGCTGGAGTCGCTGGTGAGCCGCGAGTCTAGTTTTCTGTTCAACAATTTGATTTTGTTGGTGGCTTGTTTTGTGGTTTTGTGGGGGACGTTGTTCCCTGTTTTGAGTGAGTATGTGCAGGGGTCGAAGGTTACGGTGGGTGCGCCGTTTTATAACCGAGTGAATATTCCGGTGGGATTGTTTCTGCTGTTTTTGACGGGGATTGGGCCGTTGCTGGCTTGGCGATCTACTTCGCTACGGTCGATACGACGGAACTTTGTGCTGCCGGGAATTGCAATGGGTGTGGCGCTTATCGTGGCGATCGCTACGGGGGTGAGGCCGTGGAGCGCGGGCGACGATATGCAGGCGGAGATATTTTCGCTGGTTACGTTTACGCTGGCGGCGGGTGTGATTACGGCGATTGCGGCGGAGTTTCTGCGGGGGGCGGCGGTGGTGCGGACGCAGACGGGAAAGAATCTGGTGGCTTCCACGATTTTGCTGATACGGCGGAATACGCGGCGGTATGGCGGATATGTGGTGCACTTCGGGATTGTGGTGATGTTTATCGGGATCGCGGGGGGCGCGTTCAACCAGTCGAAGGAGCAGGAGATGGGCTTCGGCGATACGTTGACGCTGGGGCAGTACCGGCTGGTGTGCCAAAGCTTTACGCAGGATAGCAACGCGAACTTCGATACGGAGTATGCGCTGTTGGATGTTTATAAGGGTGACAAGAAGATTACGCAGCTTGCTCCGGAGAAGCGGTTCTATCATGCGAGCGAAACTTCTTCGACGATGGTGGCGCTGCGGTCGACGCTGGCGAATGATCTCTATGTGATCTATGAGGGCAGGAATCCGGATACAGATCGGCCGGTCATCAAGGTGTTTCTGAATCCGCTGATGAACTGGATCTGGATTGGCGTGTTGATCGTGGTGTTCGGAACGCTGCTGGCGCTGGTGCCGAATTTGACGCGTGCTCCTATGGTGGCGAAGGTTACGGTGGAGCTGCCGGTGGGGGCTGAGGCTCATCATGCTTAGGCGCTGGCTGCAAGGGCTGTTCGTGTGTGTGCTGGCGGTGGTGATGCTGGGAGCGGGTGATTCGGCCAGCCGCTTTAATAAGATTGGGCACGAGATGATCTGCCAGTGTGGGTGCGGGCAGGTGCTGCTGGAGTGCAACCATGTGAATTGCCCGGTTTCTCCGGTGATGATTAATGAGTTGCACGCGCAGTTGAACGCGGGCGGGTCGGACACGATGATCCTGAACTGGTTTGAGGCGAAGTACGGTGCGATCGTGCTGGCCGCTCCGATTCGTGGCGGGTTCGATAATGTGGCGTGGATTGTTCCGGCGGCGGTGTTTGGGTTTGGCGATTGTGGGGACGGCGATTTTGATCTGGGTTTGGAAGCGGCGAACGGTACGGTTGGCGCCGGTGGGGTCTTCCGATGTTCAGGTGGATGCGATGCGGGAGCGGATTCGCAGGGAGACTGAATACCGATGAGCGTTCTAGCGGCTGCAATTTTAACTTTGTTGATTTTTGCGTATATGTTCTGGCCGGAGCGCAATCCTTTTGTGCAGGCGGATAAGACGCGGGTGGACTATCTGCTGGAACGGAAAGATGCGATTTATGAGAATTTACGGGACCTGAACTTTGAGTTTCAGGCGGGCAAGTATCCTGAGGCCGACTATGAACAGCAGCGGGTGGGGCTCGAGGATGAGGCGGCGCTGGTGATTGCGGAGATTGAGGCGTTGACGGCGCGTGGGATGTTGCGGCGGCGTGGTTGATAGATAGATTGAGGTGTGTTCTTTTGAGGAATTGCGTGCGTAAGTTCGGGGCTGGCGCCCTGGTGTGATGGTTTTTTCGGGGTTTGCGCTGGCTGACACGATCAGCGGGACGGTGACGAACCGAACGACGAACAAGCCTTCGGCCGGGGATGATGTGGTACTGATTCGGCTGGCGCAGGGGATGCAGGAGTTGAGCCGGACGAAGACGGATGCCAAGGGAAACTTCAAGCTGGACGTGCCGGACCAGGCGCTGCACCTGGTGCGGGTGACGCATGACAAGGCGAATTATTTTCGTCCGGCGCCGGCGGGGACTGAGTCGGTGGAGATCGATGTATTTAACGCTGCCGCCAAGGTGAAAGGGGTCACGCAGCGAGGCGGATGTGATGCGTCTGCAGACGGATGAGAGCGGCAAGTCGCTGCAGGTGACGGAGAACTTTTTCGTGAAGAACGATTCGAACCCTCCGATGACCCAGTTCAGCGATCGGGCTTTTGAGTTTTATCTGCCGGCCGGTGCGGTGGTGGAGGGTTCGGCGGCGCTGAGCCCGGGTGGGATGCCGGTGCAGGCTTCGCCGGTGCCGCTGGGGGATCCGAATCACTTTGCGTTTGTGTTTCCGGTGCGACCGGGAGAGACGCGGTTTCAGATTTCGTACAAGATACCGTACGGCGGGAGTATGACGTTCGCGCCGAAGCCGGTGATGGCTACGGATACGATCGCGGTGATGATGCCGAAGAGTATGAAGTTCGAGCCGGGGGCTTCGGCTGCGTATGCGGCGGTGACAGAGGACACTACGGCGCAGACGTACGTAGTGCGGAATGTTGAGCCGTCGCAGGCGTTAGATTTTACGGTTTCAGGGACTGGGCAGTTGCCGCGCGATTCGCAGGCTGCTGCGGGTGGGGCGGATGCTCAGGGTGGTGGGGGGGCTGAAGGCGGCGCTGCGGCGGGGACAGGTGCTACTAGTGCGGCTGCGGATACTCGGCCGGGAGGCGGGTTGGGGACGCCGCTTGATCCTGAGGGGACGAACGATCCGTGGGCGAAGTACAAGTGGTGGATCCTGGGTGGGCTTGGATTGCTGCTGGCAGGTGGAGCTGGGGTTATGTTGAAGGGCGGCGATGCGGTGGTTCCTGCGGCTGCGGGTGTGGTTGCTGCGCCTGCGGCGGTTGGCGGAGGTGGGTTGCTGGGGGCGCTGAAGGAGGAGTTGTTTGCGCTGGAGACGGACCGGTTGCAGGGGCGGCTGAGCGAGGCGGAGTTTGCTGAGCAGAAGGCTGCGCTGGAGGTGGTGTTGCGGCGGGCTCTGGCTCGTGGCGATGGGCCTTCCGAGGGCGTCTAACTTTAGGGAGGAATCGCGATTGAAGCCGGCTATACAAATTCCGTTGAGAGCTTTGCGCTTGTTGGCGATGGTGTTGTGGGTGGGTGGGCTGTGCTTCTTTGCGTTTGTCGTGGCGCCCGTTGCATTTCATAGTCTGCGCAGTACGCATGATGCTGGGCTGGTGGTGGGTGGGACGCTGCGGGTGCTGCACTGGATTGGGTTGATCGGTGGGATGACCTTCTGTTTGGCGACGGCTTGGTTGTGGCTTTGGGCAGAGGTGCCGGCGCGGGTGAGTTTCGTGATTCAGTTGACGCTGACGTTGGTGATGCTGGGGGTGACAGCTTACTCACAGTTCAGCATTTTGCCGGCGATGGAGGTGGACCGTGCGCTTGCGGGTGGGGATGTGGAGGCTTCGCCGGCTACGAACGTGGGGCACGTCGACTTTGATCGGCTGCATGTTTTGAGCGAGCGGCTGGAGGGGTTGGTGCTGTTCTGCGGGCTGGGTGTGGTGTTCTTTCTTTCGCGCGAGTCGCAGTGGCCGGAGACGGGTAAGATCAAGTCCATATGAAGATCAGCTTGAAGTGTGGCTGCTGACATGACGCGGTTTGGGAGCACGTTCTGGCTGACGATGGCACTGGGGCTGGGGGCCGGGTTGGCGGACTTTGTGGGTGGGGCACTGCTGGTGCGGCGGTCGCCCTCGGCGCGGGCGCTGCGGTATTTTGTGGCGCTGGGGTCGGGGTTCATGGTGTCGGCGGTGCTGCTGGAGATGATGCCGGAGGGGGTGGCGGTGAATCCGCACTGGGCTCCGGTGCTGATCCTGGCGGGGTACTGCGGGGTGCATCTGCTGGAGCATACGCTGGTGCCGCACTTCCACTTTGGCGAGGAGTCGCATGACCATGAGCATGTGTCGGGGAAGACCAGCTACAAGGTGATGCTGGGGCTGGCGGTGCACACGTTCTTCGATGGAATTGCGATTGGGTCGGGGTTCGTGGTGTCGCGCTGGCTGGGGTGGGTGCTGTTCTTTGCGGTGTTCCTGCATAAGATTCCGGAGGGCTTTACGGTTGCGAGCGTGATGCTGGCGGGGGGGCAGAGCCGACGGGCTGCGTTGAACTCGGCGATGCTGCTGGGGGTGACTACCGTGCTGGGGGCTATGGCTATTAGTCTGCAACCGGCGTGGGTGCGGGAGGGGTTGCCGCTGGCGGCGGGGGTGACACTTTATGTGGCGGCTACGGACCTGGTTCCGGAGGTGAATCGGGAGCCGGGGATTCGGATGGCTCTGGTGTTCTTTGCCGGGGTGGTGGTGTTCCTGGTGGTGCGGCTGATTGCGCCGGTTTAGAGTACCCCCTCCCCTGCCTGTTTTGCGCAAAGTATTCAAAACATGTGATTTAAGTCCGGACCTCGGGTGCGAACGGGCCGAAAAGTCTTGTTTTCAAAGAACTATAGCTGCAAAGTATTAGAAATACAATACTTAGCGCGCCCGAGCTGGCCCGGGAGGGGAGCTTGAGTGGTGCTGGTTTTGGTCTTGCCCCCAGCTTCTATTGTAGTCGATGTGTCAAGGGGTTTGGCGACTAGGCGATGGGTCAATTCGGAGTGAACGACTGAAGTTTCCGAAAAGCAGGGCGGTCTCAACCGACATTGCAGGCAGTTCGACTACCGGCAGCAGACATGCGTCAGTCTATGCAGTTCAGGCAATGGCGATTTGGCATGAACTGAGACGCAAGGGTGGGAACTTCCGAGGAGGCGACCACATGCCCCAACCTCGCTCTCTGGGAGTGCATTTCTATTGCTTCTCGTAGACGAGGGAGTCTTTTTCGTTCGTGTGTTCTGGCACCCAGGATTCATGGACCACGGTGCTTCCATCATCACTGAGCTTCAGTGTCCCTTCCCGAATCACGCGCCCTTCGAACAAACTCTCCGTGTGCATCTGCAAGGGACCCTCTTGTCTTATGGACATCGAGAAGCCCTGTCTTGCCTGCGGACCGGTATGCACTGGAGCACTGGTCCCGTCGAGGGGTGCATCGACGTAATCTATTCCGGGATAGGCATAATGCAGCCTGCCCTCCGCCAATGACAGGCTAAGAATGGGAGGACTAGATTCTAAAGGGTTGACGCTTTCCCATCGGCCGGACAATCCAGATCCTTCTCCATGACGACGGTAGATGTGCTCAAAAGACTTAGAGGATCCGTCCGGCTGTTCCGATTTACTGTGAATCGTCAAGACCTTCGCGTCGGGCGAAAGATCCCACAAAGCTTCGCTCGTTGCTCTGCCATTCCGTTTGTAGGTCAGTTCCCACTCGGCAGCACTCGCTTGAAGACAAGAGGTCGTAAGGTCTCGTCCATTGGGATTTGGAAAATCCTTTCCATTGCACCGGAAATCGAAGTTGAATCCGTCATTCGTCAGACGTATTGCCCCTTCGGGCAACATTGCAATCGTGATGTAAGCACCGCCTTGCACCCGACTCTTGGCTGTATCGAGTTTCCAATTTCCGTTCCAGGCCGCCGTAGGGCCATGACCACAGCCAACTACGAGCATTTGTAAAACAAGCATTGCCGAGCGCCACGAGGGTGCGATTGTCATTGTTCTCTTCCGTATACAAGATGGGACTCGCTCAATTCTATGTCAGCTTTGCAAGCGGTTTAAAGAGTACTCCAAGTGAATTGCAGGCTAACCGGAAGCAATCCTCGGTTGACGCCAACAAGGCTTACCGCGAAACGAGGAACGAACTCCCCGAAATACGGGTATAGGTAACCCTGGTTGCCCCGGAGTTCAAACTGGCCCGCTACCGGCCGACTACTCAGGCACCTTGTTTCAGCTACTTCTCGCCTACAACGCGGTAGTGAATCGCATCGATTGGGTGGCGTGCGTTGGTTGGGGGGTGCTGAGTATGAACATCGGCGAAGGATAGAGGGGGGGACGACGAATGTTATGATTTGCAGCACAAGTGAAATTTCAATTTCTGATTCCCTCTAAATGGATGACTACGCCGACTTGTGCTTTATCGCGTTGTGCCACAGTCTTCCTTCTGATGTTCCTCTTTGTTCCGGTAGCGAAGTCAGCCACCAAGGGACCAACCACCTGGTGGCCGGATTCAGCTTCGGGCCTTATGTGGACGGGAACGGACGACGGTCCCGCTATTGCCTACCAGCAGGCTGTCGATTTCTGCCAGAACCTCCAATTGGGAGGATTCTCTGGCTGGCGGCTCCCAACGATCGACGAGATTGAACACGCCACAACGTACGTTTATTCAGATCCGGCCACTGTTCTTGTCCACCCTAAGGGCACACCGCAAGGCGTTCGCGTGGCCGAGGAGGTGTCTCCAGCCTTCACCCCGCTTTACTTCAAGTGGACCAGAATCGGCCTCGCATGGATGTGGTCCAGTTCAGCAGCGGGAACCGGCACGCTGTACACGGAATATATCGGAGACTCCTCCGGGAACCGTCGTAGAGTATCGAAGCCCGACGATCACATCGGCCATCACACATTCTGCGTGCGGCTAATGGAAAGCGATCTTCTGCAGACTGCAAAAGATGCGAACGTGCCCCAGGCGGTCGCCGACACGAAGGCTCTGCAGGGATGGGTCTTGATACGAAAATCGGAGAAAGCAATCAAATCTCTTCAGTATCAGGATGCTGTTACAACAGCGAAACAAGCAGTGCTCGTTCTTCCAAAAGAGGCCCAGGCCTTCCGCGACCTCGGGGTAGCTGAAGGCTACTTAGGGCAGTCGGACGACGCCATCGCCAGCTTGACAACAGCGCATAAATTGAACTCGAAGGACGACGAGATCATCAGCAACCTTGCTTGGGCGAAAAATGGGAAAAAACAAGCCCGCAAGTGATCTGAGTGGCGGGCGAGAACGCCCACATTGCCATCAGTTGCCGCGCGCCCTTGGGTTTGTGGTAATCCCACATCTCAAAATCGAGATGTGGGGCACCCGGACCTCTTGAGTGAGTGGAGGCGAATAGACAACGGCAAGAGCTGGGACTTATCGGCCGAAAGGTACGAGTGATTTTGGCGGCGTGGGGTGTATCGGGGTCCTTCGACTGCGGCGGCAAAAGCGCCGCCTTCGCTCAGGATGACGATTTTTGTTGAGGGGGGAGACCTGGCCCCTTGTTCAGCTACTTCTCACCTACGGCGCGGTAGCGAATCGGATCGGGATATCCCTCGACTACGCTCTTTAGTTCGTGGCCGTTCGGGAGCTTTGGCATGCCTAGATCGCGAAAGCGCACTTGGGCCTCGGTGAGGCGTTCTTTTGCGGCGTCGTCGAAGAAGCGGGTGCTGACCTCGTACTCCTGGCCGGAGTTGCGTAGATCGCGGAGTTGATGGCGCAGGGTGAGGCTGGCTCGTGTCTCCCAATTGAATCTGACTGTGGCGACGATGGCTGCGTTGAAGAGTAGCAGGGCGACTAATGCCCAGGTTAGCCTGACCTGGAGGCGTGAAGAGCTTTCTCGGAAGGCGAAGACGATGGGGACGATGGGCAGCAGCCAGATCTGTGGGCCGTAACGTGGCCACCAGGAGTGCTTGCTGATGAGCAGCGAGGCGACGATCGTCGCCGAGGCCAAGAGCAGCGTCCTGCGGGAGGATGAATCAAGTTGGAAGAGCAGCCAGATGCCCAACGCGATGGATAGCAGAAAACAGGCGCTGAAGTACGGGCCGAGAGCTGCTACGCGGGGCTCTTGATAGGTATAGGTGTAGAGGTCGTGCAGGCGCGCCGTAAGAGGCCACATCAACGAGGCGTTCTTGCCTTCTCGATAGGGCTGATTGCCCGGGCGGCCGAAGATGGAGTACATGAACCGTACGGGAAGTTTGCGACCGGCCATGTTCTTTGGGGTTTCGTATTTTTCGTTTCCGTCGTTTCCCTGCTGCGCGAGGCTTGGATAGTTCGCCGATCCGAGTATGGGGTAGAAGGGTTGGTGGCGGTAGAGGGTATTGGTGATGTAGGGGTTGTAACCCCAGAGGCAGGCGCCGAGGACGATTGTTGCGACTGCTGCGCAGGCGTACTGTGCCAATGATCGGCGTGCTTTGAACAAACACCAAATTCCTACTCCGCTGAACAGGAAGCATAGATAGATGAGGCCGGTGAACTTCGAGTTGATGCAGATGATGGATGCTGCCAGCGCGGTGGCAATGACTGCGGGGCGTGGTTGGCGAAGGGCGGTTACGGTTGCGGCGACCGTCAGCAGCAGGGCAGACGCCATCAGGCCATCCACCATGTAGGTTGTGACTTCGCTGATGGCGACGGGGTTGATTGCGGCGACGGCTGCGATTGCGAGGGCGAGGCTTCGACGCAGACCTGCGCTCAGGCATGCGGCCAGCGTTCCCAGGAACGATGCCATCAGGATGAGCCAGTTGATGCATTTGCCTAGCTCGATTCGGCCGGTTGTGGCGAAGATCGTGGCGGCGGAATACCAGGGACCCTTGGCGTAGTGGCGTAGATAGAGCTGGCTGTGGAGCTGGCTGGGGCTTTGGTCAAAGCTTCGCAACGGCTCGGAGAGAGGGTTCCAATCGTGGGCGATGGTGATGATTCCCAGTTGGTGATACCACTGTCCGTCCCAGGAGAGGTCATAAAAGAAGGCCGAGAGTAGAAGGGATACTGCCAGCAGAATGAGGGTTAGTGCGGCGGGGTACCAGCGCGCGTTGCCCTGTAATCCTTCTCGTTGTGCCAGCCAGTATGTGCCTGACAGAGTTACCGTCAGCGCTGTGGGGGCTATGAGAGCAAATCCTGCTCGGCCCGCAACCAGGCTGGTCATTGCACCGAGTTGCAGCGCGCATAGGAAGGCGGCGATGGTGGCGGAGGTGACCCAGCAGAGGCTTGCGAGAGACGCGTTTCTTTCGGACACCATCTCTCCCATTGCCAACTGTCTCGTACGATCCGGAAATCGTACCACGGAGCCTATTGGAGGGTCAGGGTGATGGTTGTGGAGTGGGTTAGGGGGGAGCCGGTGGGGGTGGTGGCGGTTGCGGTGATGGTGATGTTGTAGGTTTGGGGTTGGGTGGTGGCTTCGGAGTTGGCGGTGTTTACGCGGTCTCCGCAGGCTACGGTGGTTAGGGTGATCAGGGATAGAAGGGTGATTGAATAGAGGGTGCGGAGGTGCTTGTGGCGGTTTTTGCGGCGACGGGATTTTATGCAGAGGAGTGGGAGGAGAGCGGCAAAGGTGGGGATGAGTTTGTTGGCGGGGATGGCGGCTAGCTTCAGGGTGGTGATGGTCAGGGTGAAGTTGGGTGAGGTGGCTCCGGGAGGGATGATGGTTGGGTTGAAGGTGGCGGTGGCTCCGAGGGGTAGGCCGGAGGCGCTGAGGATGATGGGGCTTGCGAGATTGCCTTGAGGGGTGGCGGTGAAGGTGAAGATGGCGGCGGTTCCGGAGGGGATGGTTTGTGAGGTGGGGCCGGTGGCGGTGAGGGTGAAGTCGGCTGGGGTGGTAATGGGGGTGGTGATGGTGAGGGTGGCGGGGGTGGTGGTGCTGGGTTGGAAGTTGGGGTCTCCGGCGTAGGCGGCGGTGAGGGTGTGGTTGCCTGGGGTGAGGGTGGGGATGAGGAAGGTGGCGGTGCTGGTGGCGGTTAGGGTTGTGGTGGCGATGGGGGTGTTAGCGTCGAGGAGGTTGAGGGTTCCGGTGGGGGTTCCGGTGGTGGTGCTGGCTACTTGTGCGGTGATGGTGGCGGGGAGGGTGGCTGGTGAGAGTGGGAGGATGAGGGAGGTCAGGGTTGGGGCGGGCGTGATGGTGAGGGTGAAGGCGGTGGTTTGGGCGCTGGTGTGGGTGAGGTCGCCGGGGTAGGTGGCGGTGATGGTGTGGATGCCGGTCGGGAGGGTGAGGGTGCTGAGGATGGCGGAGTTTGCGGTGAGGGGGGTGGTGGCGAGGGTTGTGGTGGTGGCGTTGTAGGTGTCGAGGAAGGTGATGCTGCCGATGGCGGTGGTGCCGGTGTTGAGGGTGGCGGTGAGCTGGCCGGTTCCGTAGGCGATGACGGAGGGGGCGGTGAGGGTGAGGGTGCCGGGGATGGTGTTGCCGAGGCCGGCTATGGTGTTGATGGTCTGGGTGGTCGTGAGTTGGCGGACGCGTTGGTTGTTGGTGTCGGCTATGGTGAGTTGTGCCGGCGAGAACGTGGCGGAGCGGGGTGAGTCGAGGTTGGCGGCGGTGGCGGAGCCGGTGTCTCCGGAGTAGCCCTGGGTTCCGGTGCCGGCGACGGTGGTGATGATGCCGGTGGTGGCGTCGATGCGGCGGATGCGGTGGTTGGCGGTGTCGGCGAGGTAGAGGTTGCCCTGGGGGTCGATGGTTAGGCCGTGGGGTAGGGCTAGTTGGGCGTTGGTGGCGAGGGCGGTGTCGCCGGATTGGCCTAGGGTTCCGGTTCCGGCGATGGTGGTGATGGTGCCGGTGGTGGTGATGCGGCGGATGCGGTGGTTGTGGGTGTCGGCCAGGTAGAGGTTGCTGAGTGAGTCGACGGTCAGGCCGGTGGGGGAGTCGATGGAGGCGGAGGTGGCGGGACCGGTGTCGCCGGAGAAGCCCTGGGTTCCGTTGCCGGCGATGGTGGTGATTATGCCGGTGGTGGCGTCGATGCGGCGGATGCGGTGGTTGGCGGTGTCGGCGAGGTAGAGATTTTGGTTTGTGTCGAGGGTGATGGCGGTGGG
Source organism: uncultured Acidobacteriaceae bacterium (assembly GCA_963744125.1). Lineage (GTDB taxonomy): Bacteria > Acidobacteriota > Terriglobia > Terriglobales > Acidobacteriaceae > Edaphobacter. The sequence continues at coordinate 262,564 of CAVUSG010000005.1, forward strand.
GAGGTTGAGGTGGGCGGCGGTGGCGGCTGCGTTGTCTCCGCTGAAGCCTGGGGTGGTTCCGGCTATGGTGGTGATGATGTTGGTGGTGAGGTCTACGGCGCGGATGCGGTGGTTGTGGGTGTCGGCTATGTAGAGGGTGGTGTTGGTGAGGGCGAGGCCTTGTGGGGAGTCGAGCTGGGCGGAGGTGGCTGGGCCGTTATCGCCGGAGAAGCCCTGGGTTGCGGTTCCGGCGATGGTGGTGATGTGGCCGAGGGTGTCGACCTTGCGGATGACGTGGTTGCCGGTCTCGGCGATGTAGAGATTGCCCTGGGGGTCGAAGACTACGACTGACGGGAGGATTAGGGGGATGGAGAGGGCAGAGATGGAGGTTTGTGCGCGGGCGTGAGGAGTGATTAGGAGGGACAGTAGAGCGAGCGCGATCCAGATGGGATTTCGTTGGGGGAGGTTTGGGTTTGTGATGCTCTGCTGACCCATTTACAGAATTGGCTCATGTGCCCAGGTTCGGGCGTGAGTTTAGTTTGGTTTCTCTGTGAGGGTAGCATGGGCGATTCTCGCGCTTAGCGTAAGTGCCGCAGACTTTCGACGGAAGGCACGAAATAGTACGAGCCGGTCAATGGCTGGGTATAGCGTGTGAGGGCGTCGCGCTGGCCGTTGACCAGGCCGGCCATGCTGTCGAGCATTCTGGAGAGGCGCTTCTGGTCTGCGCTGAATCCGACGAAGACAGTGCCATGGTCGTCGACTTTTCCGTAGGGCATATTGCGACGAAAGATGTTCCCGAACTCGTCCTGATCGGTGCGAGCGACGTGCGAGTTCGATGGCTTGTTCTCGAGTTCGATGCTGTCGGGCTTGGTGCGTCCCATGATGAGTTCTTGCTGAGCGACCGGTACAGCTTCCCACTCCGCTGTCTTGTGCTTCCACTTTTGCAGTAACAGGACTGAGCCTGCGGCTCCTGGGACACCTTCGGGCAGGAGTGCATCTGCTGGAGCGTCGAGGAGCGTCGGATTCTCCGAGCCGTCGATGAAGCCGGTTAGATCGCGATCATGCCGGTAAGGCCAACTCGAGGTCTCTTCGCCTAGCGAGGCCAGACCTGCGAGGTCATGGATGACTGAGCGGGCCATATCGAAGATGACGTCATATGCACTGCCTGACAGCCACACTAGCGCATCATGTTGCGTGGCAGGCATAACGAATCCTTCTATGCCCTGGATCTCCTTGTTGAAGCCCTCGACGCCTGAAGGGGTGTCCTCCGAGAGAATATTGCGCCAGAGCTCAGGTCGAAAGCCGATGACGAAGTTCACGCCGCCCGTGGTGGTGCGTGGTTCATGAATTGCAGCGATGGCAGAGGCGAACTCTTTGTATTTCGTCGCATCCAGAAGGTCGAACTCCAGGTACGCGTGAGAGGACGTTCCAAGAGCGAAGATTCCAGCTTGTGGCGTGTACATGCGGAAATTATATCGACTTAGTTTTGTGCTACTCGGCGATGGTGGAGTTGCGGAGGGAGCCTAGTTTTTCGATGGTGACGATTACTTTTTCGTTGATTGGCTGAGCGCCTGACTGATGCGTGGCTTTCTGGTCCGCCAACGTGAGCTTAGAGCTGGGAGTGCCGGTCGGCTGGGCGCGGTTTGAATTTGACCCGCATCTGACGGTAGGATGATCGCCTATGACCTCTTCTTTTATTGGCAACAAAGTGCGGGCGGCGATGACGACTCTTTTGTTTAGTGCCGTTGTGATGTTGCTGTGTGGATATGGTGCACGAGCACAGGATGTGACGGCAGGGCTATCGCTGGTGCCTGATCCTTCGCCGGCGACGATGGTACCGGGGAACCCTAAGCTGCCGACGATATGGATTGTTGGGGATTCGACGGCCAGTTATCATCCGGACGCTACGCATGAGGCGGAGCTGGGTGCGCAGGGGTGGGGACCTTTCTTCGCACAGTACTTCGACCTGACGAAGGTGAATGTGATGAACGTTGCGAAGGGTGGGCGGTCGACGCGGACGTACCGTTCGGAGGGGTGGTGGGAGAAGGTCCTGGCGGAGATGAAGAAGGGCGATATCGTACTGATCCAGATGGGGCAGAACGACGTGTTCGCGATTAATGACCGGATTGCGCGCGGGACGATTCCGGGGACGGGCGATGAGGTGGAAGAGATCGACAACATGGTGACGAAACAGCATGAGACGGTGCATTCGTTTGGGTGGTATCTGCGGCAGTACATTAGCGAGACGAGGGCCAAGGGCGCGATGCCCATCCTGATGACGTTTACGCCGCGGGATAAGTGGGTGGATGGGAAGCTGGAGCGTGGGACTCCGGGCTATCGGGACTGGACGTGGACCATTGCGCAGCAGGAAGGCAACGTCCCATTCGTGGATATGACGGAGATCATCGCCGAGACGTATGACACGATGCCGCATGACCAGGTTGCAGCGCTCTATCATGCGCGGGAGCCGGTGCATGCCGACTATGCGGGTGCTGCGCTGAATGCGAAGTTGACGGTTGCGGGGCTGAAGGCTTTGAAGGGTGCTCCGGTGACGAAGTATCTTTCGGCGAAGGGCAAGGCTGTGGGGCCTGCGGTGCAGACGCAGAAGCTAATGATCGCCGGGAAATAAAGACGCTCGGTTACTCTGCGACGGTGGAGTTGCGGAGGGAGCCTAGTTTTTCGATGGTGACGATTACTTCTTCGTTGGGCTTGAGCCAGCGCTTAGGGGTTCGGCCGAGGCCTACGCCTTCGGGGGTTCCGGTGCTGATGACGTCTCCGGCTTCGAGGGGTGTGGTGCTGGAGATGTAGGCGATGAGGTCGGGGATTTTGAAGATGAGGTCGGAGGTGTTGGAGTGCTGGAGGGTTTCGCCATTGATGGTGAGGGAGATGTTGAGGCGGTGGGGATCGGGAACTTCGTCGGGGGTGACGATAGCGGGGCCGAGGGGGCAGAAGGTGGGGAAGGACTTGCCGAGGGTCCACTGCGAGGTGGAGAGCTGGATGTCGCGGGCGGAGACGTCGTTGCAGATGGTGTAGCCGAAGACGTATTGCTGCCAATCGTCGGCGACAATCTGATAGCCGGGTTTGGAGATGACGAAGGCGAACTCGGCCTCGTAGTCGGGCTGGGCGCTGAGCTTGGGGAGGATGATGGGGACGTCGGGGCCGACGACGGAGCTGGTGAGCTTCATGAAGACGGTGGGGACTTTTTGGACGGCCATGTTGGATTCGGCGGCGTGCTTCTGGTAGTTGAGGCCGATGGCGAAGACGCGTGGCGGCCGTGGGATGGGGGCGAGGAGGGTGACTTCGGTGAGCGGGACGCGGGCCACGATGGCGAGGGCGTCTTTTGCGGCTGCGAGGGCGTTGGGGCCGGCCTCGATGAGGTCGAGCATGGAGTGATAGCCGAGGGTGGAGAGATCGGCGACCTCGGAGCGTGTGGCGGAGCCGAGGGGTAGAAGGAGTGCGCCGACGGTGGGGAGCTTGGTGGCGGGCGAGAGGAAGGTGACTAGTTTCATTTGTTGCTCCAAAGGATAATCATAAAATGTAACTGCCGGTGTGACGAATAAAACTGCCTCCCGAGATAATTTTACTGCGTTGTCCAGGCTTCGCCGTGGGGGTAGGCGAAGCGGGTGAGGGATTCGGGTTTGATCTGGATGCTGTAGCCGGGCGCGGTGGGGAGTTGGTAGTGGGCGTTGCGGATGATGACGGGGTGGATGAAATGCTCGTGGAGGTGATCGACGTACTCGATGACGCGGTCTTGCATAGAGGCGGAGACGCAGAGGAAGTCGAAGGCGGAGAGGTGCTGAACGTACTCGCAGAGGCCGACGCCGCCGGCGTGGGGGCAGACGGGGACCTGGAACTTTGCGGCGAGGAGGATGATAGCGAGGTTCTCGTTGACCCCGGCGACGCGGCAGGAGTCGATCTGGACGACGTCGATGGCGTTGGCCTGGAGGAGTTGCTTGAAGATGACGCGATTCTGGACGTGCTCGCCGGTGGCGATGCGGATGGGTGCGGCTTCGCGGCGGATGCGGGCGTGGCCGAGGATGTCGTCGGGGGAGGTGGGCTCTTCCATCCACCAAGGGTCGATGGGCGCGAGGGCGCGGGTGCGAGCGATGGCTTCTTCTACGCCCCATTTTTGGTTGGCGTCGACCATGAGTTTGTTGGTCCAGCCTATCTCTTCACGGACGATGTGGCCGCGGCGGAGGTCTTCTGCGGGGTCGCCGCCTACTTTGAGTTTGAAGTGCGTCCAGCCTTCGGCGAGGGCTTCCTTGCAGAGGCGGCGGATCTTTTCTTCGGAGTAGCCGAACCAGCCTACGGAGGTGGTGTAGGCGGGATAGCCGGTTTGCTGGAGTTGGGCGAGGCGTTCTTGTTTTCCGGAGCGAGCGGCGTTGAGGGTTTCGACGGCTTCTTCGGGGGTTAGGGCGTCGTCGATGTAGCGGAAGTCGATGGCGCTGAGGATTTGTTGTGGCTCCATGTCGGCGAGGAGTTGCCAGAGGGGCTTTGATTCGGATTTGGCGTATAGGTCCCAGACGGCGTTGTTGAGGGCAGCGGCGGCGAGGTGGATGACGCCTTTTTCCGGGCCGAGCCAGCGGAACTGGGTGTCGTCGGTGAGGAGGCGGTTGAAGGCGCGGAGGTCGCCGGTGATGGAGCTGAGGGTGCGGTTGATGACGTTGCGGGAGAGATATTCGAGAGCCTTGACGACGAGGTCGGTGCCGCGGCCGAGGGTGAAGCTGAGGCCGTGGCCTTCGAGCGGGGAGTTGGTCTCGAGGATGCAATAGGCGGCGGAGTAGTCGGGGTCTTTATTGACGGCGTCGGAGCCGATCTGCTCGCGGGAGGTTGGGAAGCGGAGATCGATGACGCGGACGCCGGTGATCAGGATTTCGTTCAAGTGACGGGCTTCCCTTTTTGAAATTTAGAAGAGGCGTTTGGGTTCAGGCTGCGGTCCAGCCGCCGTCGATGGGGAGGATGGCTCCGTTGATGAATTCGGCTTCGCGGGAGCAGAGATAGCGGACGAGGGCGGCGATGTCTTCGGGCGTGCCGAGACGTCCCATGGGCTGGCGAGCTATGAGTTCGGCGCGGATCTTCTCTTTTTCGTGGGCGTAATACTTGTCGAGGTAGCCTTCGACGAATGGGGTCTGAACGGTGCCGGGGGCGATGCAGTTGATGCGGAGTTCTTTGGGGTAGTCGACGGCGATCTGGCGGGTCATGGCGTGCACTGCGCCTTTGCTGGCGCAGTAGGCGAAGCGCTGCTTGACGCCGACCTGACCGGCGACGGAGCCGAGATTGACGATGGAGCCGTGGGCTGCGAGGAGCAACGGGAACGCGGCCTGGGTGACGAGGAAGATGGAGTGTACGTTGACGCGCATGATGCGGGCGAAGTCGGGCTCGGAGGTGTGAGTGATGTCGCCTACGAGGCCGATGCCGGCGTTGTTGACGAGGATGTCGAGCGTGGGGATGGTGCTGAAGGCGCGCGCGATGGAGGCTGCGTCGGTGACATCCATCTCTACGGGGCGGGCGTTGGGGAGTTCGGCGGCGAGGGACTGGGCGGCGGGGAGGTTGAGGTCGGCTATGAGGACATGAGCGCCGGCGCGGGTGAGTTCGCGGCAGGTTGCGGCCCCGATGCCGCTTGCACCGCCGGTGACGAGGGCGGTCTTTCCGTCCAGGCGAAAGGCGTCTGAAGTTATCGTTTCCACACTCAATATAGTATCCCGTGGGGCGAGTGACTTTTGACCGTCGATGAAGATGAGGGCATAACGGCAGCAGGCCCCGGAGATTTCCGGGGCCTGCTGAGTTTCAAGCTGTGATTCGGTTAGGGGATGGTCTGGAAGGTACCCTTGTTCAGGGCAGCGGCGAATGGCTGAACGACAGGAACCGCAGCACCGACGATCTCGGTGACGGAGTTCGCGCCATCAAGCCCGATCCAGACGTTGCCGGATGAATCGATGGCCAGGGAACGTGCGCCGCCCAGGTAGGTGGCCGTCTTCTGGAATCCAGCCGCGGGAGAGAGCGCCTGCTTACCAACGCCGGCTTCGAAGACTGAATTTGCATTGGAGAGGTTATTGACGGTCCAGACATTCTGAGCGCCATCAGAGGCGACAGCAAGAGGCGTACTGAGTGTCGTGAGGGGCCAGCCTGTTATCTGCGTATAAGTAGTGTTAATTCCCTGATAGAGCGTCAGGCTTGAGCCGTCCATGCTGACAAAGATGGAATTCCTCGTCCCTCCCGGAATGATGTAGATAGCGGTTGCAGCTATGCCATAGGTCGAGCCGCTGGTCGTGAATGAGCTGGTGGTACAGCCTGGTGTTACTGTGGTCGGTGCGGTGCAGGCGGTGCGATTGATAGAGGTGGTTCCCGAAGTTGTCCAAACAGAGGGTGCACTGTCAACGAGCACTCTGGACGGAGCAGAGCCGATCGCCGTTGCGATAGAGACGCCGGCGGTCGCAGGGAGGGTCGGAGGTGTAGCCGTCGCTGCTAGTGGGATATCAAATAGAGTCGCTGAACTGGGGACGGTGTAGTAGACGTTGCCAACTCCGTCCGCAGCAATCGATGCCGGCGCAGCGGAGGTTGGAAAGGCGACGGCTGTGGTGGCGGCGTTGGGTGGGTGGTATCTGTATACGTTGGACGAGCCAGAGTCTGCCAACCAGATGTTGGCAAGACCCGAAGTACCCGAGATGAGAGCATCGATGGTGATGCCTGTGTTCTTGCCAGAGCCGATCTGGAGACATCCAGCCGGAACAATCGTATTAGGACTGGTACTACTATTGTTTGTCTGGAGAACCGTCAGGTTGCCGCCAGACTCGTTATTGGCAAGCCAGATATCGCCATTAGCATCGACAGCGATGTCCTGAACTGAGTGAATTAAGTGACCATTGCTCGCGCCGCAGGTGCTGGTACTGGCGTAGCTGATCGCGATGGTCCAATCTGACGGGACGGCTGACAGCGTGGGCTGAAAGGGTGCGCCGGCGGCTGCAGACAGAGCATAGAGGCTGCCAAGAGCGGTCGTGCTGCCGTTGGTGGGGTTGGAGAGCATGTAGTAGACAGCTTGCAGAGTATTCGTCGCCGCGGTGTAGTTGGCGCCGGGTTGAGCGGTGGTAGACGCGACCGGCGGCGCTGCGTTGGCGAAGAGGGTGTCGCATGCGGTATTACCGCCGGCGGGATAATCGGGGATATTGATGCAAGCGGCCAAGATATTGGCGATGGTATTGATCTTGGCTGACTCAGGAGTGGCGACAAGAGAGGTGCCGCTGGTGCCCTGGCCTGTCGAAGAGCCATTGATGGTCTTCCCCGTGACCGGCGATATAGCAGCGCCGTTGGCGAGATTGACCATATTTGAAACCAAGTTGAAGGCATAGCCCATTGATTGATAGGACAAGCCGCTGCCGCCGGTGTTGAAGGCCTGGCCGAGCACGGGAGCGGTGGCGGAGTAGACGAAATATTGCTGCAGCGCGGCCATGGTGGCGACGGTCGTCACTTCGGTCATGTCGACGAAGCTACTGGCTGAAAGGGTACTGCACGGGCCGTAGGGAGCAAGAAAGTAAGCAGCGGCGTTGTTGTGGGTGCCAGTACCGGGACCCTGGGTGTTGCCTCCGTTGGCGATGACGTAAACATATGGGTTGTTTGCGGGGCAGGTATAAGTGTTGCCTGAAGTGCCGCCGTTGGAGGAACCCGCTGCGAAGGAAAAGGAACCGGCGCCATCATTTGCCGAGGCGGTGGTGGCGGCCAGTACCGCGGGCGATGAGTTACCCTGTCCAGCGAACCAGAGAGTGACGGTTGCGCCGGAGACCGGCTCATTACCGCCGTGAATCGTACCGCCGAGAGTGACTGCGTCACCGGATCCGCCGACGGCAGTGGTTGCCATATTGGCGCAACCGGCGGTGAAGACAGCACTCGAGGCAAGAAGGGCGAGAAGGAAAGTTTGGGAGCGCCGGACGCGGGAGCTGAGGGATGTCATGGATGTTGCCTCCGAATGATTGATGGTACGGTTTGCTCTACAAGAGCGGACGGATTCTCAAACAAAGCCAAGATCGGAAAGTCGAGCAATAAGCTTGGGCGTTCGTGCATGCTGCCTGGGGAGTTGATTGGTGCTTACGGTTTCGGTCGAAGGGAGCTGGTTAGAGCCATAAGATACTTCCATTTGAAGCTCGGCGATGACGAATGGCTGCATCTAGAGGAAGAATATTCCAAAACGGGACGGAAAAGGTAGTTAAATGAGCGTCACATTTGGAAACTCGTGGACGCAAGTAAGGTTGTCCGGTAGTTAAGGTTTTTTTCGCGTAGCTGGCCAGAACTTGGGAAACTGAAGTGCAGGCAGGTCGCCGGGAGGCTGTTTACCTTTCTGGTTCAGGCATTCGGATTCGAACCGACAGAAGCCGAAAACCTTGATGGATCGCTATTTTTGGTACTGCAGGCTCAACGGCTCGATGAATCCCTGGTGAGTAGCTTCACCATGTCCTGGCATCCCCGGGGTATGATGGGACTCCTGTTTTGAGAGACAACAGGGTGCTCGGTTCGGCAGGAGGTGCATCTCTGGATACAACTTTTGGTGCAGATATGCTGCGGCCCGAAAATTGGACTCAGAGACACAACGAGATAGGAAAGAATTCCATCTGATTCATCTGAGTCCTCCATTTGGTCTTTTACAAGATGTTGTCGTGGATATGAAGTAGTCGTACAAGCCAATCCAGGAGAGCGAGCCATGAACGGGTTAAAGGATATGAAATCGATGCGGGCGCGGGTAGCCCTGGTATTTGTGTTGAGTACCGGATTGATTAGCGTGGGAGTGGGATGCAAGAGTTCGCCGCCGGCAGCGACGCCGACCGGGGTGGTGGCGGGGGCGACGACTAATCCGGATGGGTCTGCGACGAATCCGGATGGAACGGTGACTTATCCAGCGGGATCGGCGCAGGCTGCTGCTGCGCAGGGGATCAAGAACGCCGATGGATCTGTGACCAATGGGAATGGCTCGGTGACTTATCCGAAGGGATCTCCGCAGGCGAAGAGTGAACCGGGGCCGGGCGGAACAGCGCCTGCTGCGGCCGCATCACCGGCACCAGGTCAAGCAGCTCCGCCGGTTGCTGCGGCTCCGCCCGAACCGCCTCCTCCGGTGGTCTTGAAGGTGCCTAGCGGTACGGGTGTGAGTGTGTCGATCTCGCAGCAACTCAGCGCGAGCAAGAATAGTGTGGGTGACGGCTTTAGTGGCGTGCTGGCTTCGTCTATTAAGGATGCCGATGGGGCTACTTTGTATCCGCGGGGAACCAGGGTGCAAGGCACTGTGATCGCGTCGAAGGGCCAGGGCCGGTTCAAAGGTGCCGGCGCTCTGGGGATCGAGATAACGTCGATCGGCGGGCAGCGGGTCAGCTCGAGCGAGTACGAGAAGGCGCAGTCCGGCAAGGGTAAGCGGACGGCTGGGTTTATCGGCGGCGGTGCCGGCGGCGGGGCGCTGATTGGCGGCCTGGCGGGCGGCGGCAAAGGCGCCCTGATCGGCGGACTGATCGGCGCGGGCGCTGGAACGGCGGGAGCTGCCTTCACCGGGAATAAGGATGTGGTGATTGCGGCTGAGACGGTGATCAGGTTCACGTTGACGGCTCCGCTGTCGGTGACTGTGCAGCCGGGAGCAGCCGCGCCGCAGGAAGGTGGGCCGACGGGCGGACTGCAGCCGGGACCTCCGCCGCAATAAGGTTGCGGGTAGACTTGACGGATGCGCTTGAGTCCGGTGTTTCTGCTGTCGGCTACCGATGTTGCTCACTTCCCTGCTGAAGCTAAGACGTTTGGCGCCCCAGAGATTGCGTTTCTGGGACGCTCGAACGTGGGGAAGTCTTCGCTAATCAATTCGCTGCTGGGGTCGCGGGAGGCTAAGGTGTCTTCTACACCGGGGCGGACGCGGGCGATCAACTTCTTTGCGCTGCATGAGGGGGTGGGGGAGAAGATGAAGGTGCGGCCTACCTTGATCTTTGCCGATCTGCCTGGGTATGGGTACGCGAAGATATCCAAGTCCATCTCTTCTGAGTGGCCGCGGTTTATCGAGCCTTATCTGGCGGAGCGGGAGACGCTGGCGCTGGCGGTGTGTTTAGTAGATACGAATATTCCTCCGCAGCCGAGCGATAAGACGCTGATCGACTTCTTCAAGCAGACGCAGCGGCCTTTTCTGGTGGTCGGGACTAAGGCGGACCGGCTATCTAATAATGTGTTGGCTAAGAGTGTGGCGGCGCTGAAGCGGGAGCTTGGGGTGGATGAGGTGCTGGCGGTGTCGGCTAAGACGGACGCGGGAACGAAGGCGCTTTGGGGGCGTTTGATGGCTGTGGCGGAGTAGACCCCCTCCCCCCTTGTTTTGCGCAAAATCTTCGAAAGATGGGACTTAGGTCCGGACCTCGGTTTGCAGGGCGAGGTTTGGTGGGTGGCGTGCGTTTTGGTTTTCAGGGCTTTTTGTGGAGCTGTTCGGCTTCGGAGGGGGTTAGCCAGAGGGTGCGGTGGGGTGGGGTTTCGCGGGGGAATAGGCGGGGGGCGGCGGCTAGCCAGGTTCTTCTTAGGGTGTCGTCCGGGGGGAGGAGGGTCGGCGGCTTGGAGGTCGAAGGATTTGAGGGCGGCGGGGGTGGGTTGGGGGTAATCGTGGGCGGTCCATTGGTTCTGTTCGAGGATGGAGGTTAGGAGGGCGGCGGCTTCGTCTCCGTTTAGGAGGGTGGTGCCTTGAGCGTCGAAAGGCCTGGCGGGATTCGGGGTCGGGGAGGTTGGTGACTAGTTGGGGGGCTACTCCGCGTTCGAGGATTTCGTTGAGGATTTGGGACTGGTTGCCTTGCAGGCCTACGGAGAGGGGTTTTGCCTGGCGGACTTGGTTTTTCATGGCGCGGAGGGCTTCGTCGAGGGTGTTGACTACGAAGTCGCAGGCTCCGGTGCGGAGGGCGTGGCGGGCGGTGGCGTGGTCTTGTTCGAGGGAGAGGCAGACTGCTCCGGCGATGGTGGAGGCGAGGGGGATGGACTGATCGGTCAGGCCTATGTTGAGGATGAGTTTTCCGCCCCAGTTTGGGTGGAGGTGGTGGAGGAGGGTGAAGGCTCGGAGGGTGCGGAGTTGGAGGGAGTCGGTGGGGGTGGGGCTTCGGGGGGCATCGGTTTTTAGTATGCGGCACCCGGCGTAAAACAGGAACGGGGATGAGAGGCGGGATAAGAGCGGGATGTTGGGAGGGATTCACTGTGAGGACCCCGATCGTCGTAAAGGGTGATGAATGGGGCACACGGCCAGGGATCGGGGCACTGGGAAGAAAGCGGTAGTCCCGAGCGAAAACGCTCGGGGCCGATGCCCACCTTAGCGACGAAGGACTGTCGTGAAAATGGGGCACCCGGTTTTGTGGTATGGTGCACGGTGGCGGGTGGTGCTGTCCATTGTGACAGTAGGCAGGGGATGGGTTCGCGGTCTCATGGAGGCTCGGTACGTTTTCTGGAGGACAGCGATGATGATGCGAAAGAGTTTTGTGTGGGTTGGCGTGACGGCGATGGTGATGTTGAGTGGCGTGGCGCAGCGGCAGGGCGTGGCGCAGGCGGCTCCGGCGGCTTCGCAGAGCTCGACGGACCAGGATGTGGACATGCTGCGGAAGGATATTCGCTCGCAGAAGAAGCAGATTATCGCGGCGAACCTTACTTTGACGGACGCTGAGGCGACGAAGTTCTGGCCGGTCTATGACCAGTACAGGCAGATCTGGTGAAGATCAACGACGCGAAGTATGGGGCGATCAAAGAGTATGCGACCAACTACGATACGCTGACCGATGCAAAGGCTTTGGAACTGACCAAGCAGATCATTGGGGTGGACCAGTCGGTGGCGCAGTTGCGGATGAAGTACACGCCGATGTTCGCCAACGTAGTGTCGGGGAAGAAGACGGCGCTGTTTTTTCAGTTGGACCGGCGGTTGGTGATGTTGATCGATCTGCAGATTCGCGTCGGCTATTCCTATGGTTCAGCCTTAGAGGCTGTCTATCAGGAACGGGATAGAGGCGGGATAGGGCGGGATGGTGGAGTTCGAACTTGCGGACCACCCTCCCGGAGATCTCGGCCCAACGGAGTGCGCGGATGACAATCGCACAGTTGATACAGATAACGTTGATGGCGAGCATCTTCCTGATGGTGTTTAGTTTTGGCCTTGACGCGGGCTGGGAGGATGCGATGTGGCTTTTCCGGCGTCCCGGACTGTTTGTGCGCTCCATCCTTTCGATGAATGTCCTGATGGTGCTCTTCGCTATCGGGATGCTGACGATCTTTGATGTTGCCCCGGGCAATCAGGATTGCTCTGGTTGCACTTGCGCTCTCGCCGGTGCCACCTATTTTTCCGAAGCAGATGAGCAAGAGTGGTGGCACGAGTTCCTATGCAATCGGGCTGGTGGTGGCCGTGTCGCTGTGCGCTGTAATTCTGATCCCCTGCTGGCTCTTGCTTCTCGGAAACCATTATGGATTTGAGCCTGATTTAGGGATTGCGCAAGATCGCCCCGACGCATACTCGATCTCTATATTAATTCCGCTTTTTCTGGGAATTGTGATTCACAAGTTTGCGCCAGCGTTTGCGGCACGGGTCGTAAAGCGGGTTTCCGTTGTGGCAACGGTACTGCTTGTCGTTGGCGTGATACCGATTTTTTTCACGGCGGCTCCGGCTATGTGGGCGGAGATTGGGCAACGGGGTCATATGGGTACTGTTGTCGTTTGCCGTGGTTGGGATTATCGTCGGTCATCTTCTTGGCGGCCCGGACCCTGATGACCGTTACGTTCTGGCGCTGGCGACAAGCGCACGTCACCCCGGAATTGCACTGGCGATCGCGGGTCTGAATTTTCCTGAATATAGGAAAGCGGTGATGGCGGTGATTCTGTATCACTTGCTGGTCGGGGTGATTGTCGCGATACCTTACAGCAAGTGGCGTGCGAAGCAGCAAGCGAAGCTGGTGGCGGGGTAGTTAAAAACAGGAACGGGGATGAAGACGGGATAAGAGCGGGATGTTTGGGGATGAAATTTCAGACGTGCGGCACCTGCGCTCTTTATTCAGTATGAGTTATTGGCGAGGAGAAGAGAAAAACCCCACCTTAGCGACGATAGAACTGTCGCGAAGATGGGGCACCCGGTTTGTGGCGGGGAAAACGAAGCAGGTCCTCCGCCTGCGGCGAAGGATGACAAACAAATAGATTACCTACTCGGCGTGGGTGTAGTAGTCGAGGCCGAGGTGGGTGATGAGTTGTTCGCCCATGATGTAGCGGAGGGTGTTTTTGAGCTTCATGGATTGGATGAAGAGGTCGTGCTCGGGGTAGACGCCGGGGGCGCTGTCGGGGGCTTTGAAGTAGAAGCTTAGCCACTCCTGGATGCCCAAGCCGTTCAGGCTTGGGGTGCGGGCGGCGAGGTCCATGAAGAGGCAGAGGTCGAGGGCGAGCGGGGCGGCGAGGATGGAGTCGCGGCAGAGGAAGTCGACCTTGAGCTGCATGGGGTAGCCGAGCCAGCCGAAGATGTCGATGTTGTCCCAGCCCTCTTTGTTGTCGCCGCGTGGCGGGTAATAGTTGATGCGGACCTTGTGGTAGATGTCCTTGTAGAGGTCGGGGTAGAGCTCGGGCTGGAGGATCATCTCGAGGAGGCCGAGCTTGGACTCTTCCTTGGTCTTGAAGGACTCGGGATCGTCGAGGACTTCGCCGTCGCGGTTGCCGAGGATGTTGGTGGAGTACCAGCCGGCGACGCCGAGCATGCGGGTCTTGAAGGCGGGGGCGAGGACGGACTTGATGAGGGTCTGGCCGGTCTTGAAGTCCTTGCCGCAGATGGGTGCGTTCATCTTGCGGGAGAGCTCGTTGAGGGCGGGGATGTCGACGGTGAGGTTGGGTGCGCCGTTGATGAAGGGGATGCCTTCTTTGAGCGCGGCCCAGGCGTAGAGCATGGAGGGGGTGATGCCGGGGTCGTTGTCGACGAGGCCTTTTTCGAAGGCGGCGAGGGACTGGTGGACGGCGGAGGGCTCGAGGAAGATTTCGGTGGAGCCGGTCCAGATCATGACCTGGCGGTCGGTTTTGGTTTTGAACTCGGCGATGTCGTTGCGGATCTGGTTGGCGAGGTCGCACTTGTTCTTGCCGACTTTTTGGTGCTTGGCGGTGAGGCGCTTGACGTAGTGCTGGTCGAAGGCGGCGGGCATGGGCTCGATGGACTGGAGGAAGGGCTTCATCGATTCGAGCTGGTCGCGGTCGAGGACCTGTGCGGTGCGGGCGGCGTCGTAGAGGTTGCCGCCGAAGATGTCCCATCCGGTGAAGACGAGGTCGTCGAGCTGGGCGATGGGGACGAAGTTTTTGATGAGGGGCGTGTTGTTGTCGGTGCGCTTGCCGAGGCGGATGGTGCCCATCTGGGAGATGGAGCCGATGGGTTTTGCGAAGCCGCGGCGGACTGCTTCTACGCCGGCGATGAGGGTGGTTGCTACGGCTCCCATTCCTGGGATCATGATGCCAAGTTTTCCGGTGGCAGGCTTGATGCTGGCCGCAGATTGCGTTGCGGCGGGGGATGTCGACATGCTGGGTAAGACCCTTCTATGGAGCGGTATTCCGTGTTGTGCGGACTCTTAAGTATCGCGCAGGGTGAAGGTGGGTGCAAATGAGGTGAGTCGGCGTGATGGACGTTTTGGTCGAAGTACGCATCTTTCTTATTGGAGTAAGGTAGTTGATGGCGAGCGATTCAAAAAAGGAGAATGAAATTGATCAAACTAAATCGTAGTTTTCGTAACGCGGTTATGGTATCGGCGCTAGTGTTTGCGCGGTCGGGCGCAGGCGGCGACCGTTAAGCTGAAGGCGAAGTTGAAACGGCGTCCGAGGTTCCTGCAAAGACAGGCGATGGAACCGGGAGCTGACGGCGACGCTGGATACCACTCCATGAGCTGAAGTATCACGTTGTGTACAAGGGTTGACGGGACCGGCTACCGCGGCGCACTTCCATGGGCCGGCTGCGGTTGGAGCGAATGCAGGGCCGCAGGTGGCGGTAAAGACGAGCCCGATCGAGAGCCCGATTGAGGGACAGCGACTCTGACTGCGGATCAGGCGAAGGATCTTCTGGATGGGAAGTGGTACTTCAACATCCATACGGCGGCGAATCCTGGTGGAGAGATTCGCGGTCAGGTGGTGAAGTAAGTAAGGGAGATCGGAAAGCCAGAACAGCTTCGATTGCGGGCGGACTAAATGGCGGCGACGAGTTGCTCAATTTCGTCGGCGGCTTTAGCCTGCCACGGCTCCATCCTATTCCGGATGGCAGAATCCGGAAAGTGCTTATATTTCGAAACTGTGGACTCAAAATGGGAAGACAGGTACTCTACGTCGCGCTGATGGCAGGCGTTATAGTTGCTGTGGATATCCTGTTCTTCAGAAACCGGTTCTGGGAGCGGTTGATAGTGAACATAGGAATTGTCCTGGTGTTCGCAGCTTTCTATTTGAGATTCCTGAAGCGTCCATGAAGACGTGACGGCGTGATGATCGCTGTCACCGCACACCAGCCCGACACGCGAAATGTGCCACAGGGACGTGATCTTGTTAAACGATCGCAGCTTATGTGCTCTGCACTAATCCCATTCCAAACTCAGCACTGTTAGAACGATGTCGTCATGCCGCTTCGGTGCGGATGCGGTTTTTCCAGTGGGAGATGACGAACCAGATGAATGCCGACGAGGAGGACAGCTTCGACGCCGAGGTGGAAGCGGTGGAAGATTTCTTTGAAGCGGGGATCGGTGTTCCAGCGGTCGCCTAGCTTCATGCCGACCCAGGCGAGGGCGTAGCACCAGGGCCATGAGCCGATGAAGGTGTAGAGGTGGAACTTCCACAGATTCATTTTGGCTACGCCGGCGGGGAAGGCGATGAAGGTGCGGATGATGGGGAGCATGCGTCCGATGAGGACGGCGATGGAGCCGAAGCGGTCGAAGAAGTCGTGGACGCGGTCGAGGTCGCGGCGGCTGAGGAGGACGTAGCTGCCGTAACGCTCGACCATGGGGCGGCCTCCGCGGGCTCCGGCCCAGTAGGCGGGGATAGAGCCGAGGTTCGAGGCGAGAGAGGCTGCGGTTGCGAGGAGGATGAGATCCCACTGCGAGTGGGCGAGGGCCCAGCCGGCGAAGGGCATGATGACTTCAGACGGGATGGGGATGCAGGCCGACTGGATGGCCATGAGGAGGATGACGGCGGGGTATCCGCCGGCGGTGATGGCGGCGACTAAGAGGGCTATGAGTTTTTCTGACATGCAGGGGTAGTATATCGGGCTGGGATTTTCCTTCCTGATTCAAAGAGATGAGGTTGCTGCCGAAGATAATCCCTGTGAGGCGCGAGTGGTGAGAGGACGTCCAACCTGTCATTCTATGGATATGCCTCTTTTCTATCTGCGGCGGTTGACGGGGAGCAAACGAACTGAGACTGCGAATCGGCACCTGGCCCGCTACTTGGCCTTTATAGCCGGGGCTGCGAATGCGGGCGGTTTTCTTGCGGTGCGGCAGTACACGTCGCACATGTCCGGTATTGTTGCGGCGATGGCGGACAATCTGGCCATGGGGAGCGCGCGACTTATGTTTAGCGGCCTTGCTGCGGTGCTGTCCTTTCTGCTGGGGGCCTTTCTGACCACGCTGTTTGTCCGGTGGGCTCGGGAGCGTGGGTTGGAGAGTGAGTATGCGCTTCCTCTGCTGGTGGAGGCGGGGTTGCTGGTGTTGTTTGGATTTACCGGGCAGGTATTTGCGGGAGGACGCGTGTTGGGCACAGTGATGCTGCTGTGCTTCACGATGGGGCTGCAGAACGCGATCATCACGAAGCTGTCGAATGCTGTAATCCGTACTACTCACCTTACGGGGATGATTACAGATATCGGAATCGCGCTGGGACGAATAGTCTCTGGCTCGGGGAATCGGACCGAGGTGGGCAACTCTGGAGATCTGGCTAACTTGCGGCTGCTGTCGTCGCTGGTGGTTTTGTTCTTTGTCGGCGGAGTGACGGGCGCCGTTGGGTTCAAGCATGTGGGATTCTTCTTTACGATCCCGCTGTCTGCGATTCTGGTGCTTCTAGCAACGATGCCGGTGCTGGATGATGTGCGGCGGCGGGCCGGATCGGCCGCTTAGCGACGGGCGGGTTGCGGGTGGGGCGTTTGGGAGATAATAGGAGTATGGCAGAGACTATTGCACCAACACATGAGCCGACGGCGACTGCGGCTACGATTCCCTCCCCTGTTGCACCGGGCAGGCCGGCTAGTAGCTATGGGGCTGCTTCTCAGCCGCAGGCGCTTCCGCATGATCCTTCTAAGCCGGCGGTGAAGCGGCAGATTGTGGCGTTCAGTTTTTATAAGGTGATGCCGGAGTGGCGGCGGTTGCCGGCGGAGCAGAAGGCTGCGCATAAGGCGGAGTTTGTTGAGGTGCTGACGAAGTGGCAGCGGGTGGGTGAGTTTGTGAATGTGACGTATTCGACCGTCGGGACGCGCGGCGATGTTGATATGTGCGTGTGGTCGATTGGGTATGCGGTGGATGAGATGAACCAGATGCGCAGCGAGTTGATGGGGACGGCACTGGGTGGGTATCTGGAGTCGCCGCATAACTTTCTGGCGATGACGAAGCGGTCGCAGTACCAGATTGGCCGCGAGGATGAGAGTGAAGGTGAAGGGCGCGGCGCGATTCGGCCGGGTGGGCAGAAGTATTGTTTCGTTTATCCGTTCTGGAAGACGCGGCCTTGGTATCTGCTGCCGATGTCGGAGCGGAAGCGGTTGATGGATGAGCATATTCGCGTGGGGCTGACGTATCCGCGGGTGAAGCTGAATACGACCTACTCGTTCGGGATCGATGACCAGGAGTTTGTGGTGGCGTTCGAGACGAACTTTCCGGAGGACTTTGTGGACCTGGTGCAGCAGCTTCGGGAGACGGAGATCAGTCTTTATACGCTGAAGGACACTCCGGTGTTTAGCTGCGTACGGGTGCAGCCTATGGAGATGTTGAACCGGCTGGGATAGACTGTGGCTTCATGTTCGACCGGTGGATTGCGGATTGGCCTAAGACAGGGAAAGGGGCGAGGATCACGCTGGTGATTCTCGCCCTACTTTGTTTTATAACGGCGACGTTGGCTACGCTCTACGATATCCAGATGCACGACAGCCGAAGTGTCTTTGGAGAGATTGTCGGACTGATGTTCTTTCTTACGTGCTACGTCGTCTGGCCATATCGGATGGCATGGGCGGTCTATCGTCGTGGAGGCAATTTCAATTTCTGGTTCGTTATGGCAATTGTGTTCAGCGGGTTTTTTGTTGGCATTTATTATCTGGTTCGTTGGTCACGAAAGCCTGTGATGGCAGAGGCTAGCTGACTTACCTTTTACTGTCCGTCGAAGACCTGTTGGGTCCAGCTCTTGTAGTTGAGCTTGTCGTTGTCGCCTACGGCGGCTTTGATCTCGTCGAGTGATTTGCCTTGTTCCTTCAGTGCCTTTACCTGATTGCGTCGCGCGATTGCGTCGGCGAGTCGCTTCTCGATGTCGGCTTTGGTCTGGATGTTGCCGTGGCCGGGGATGTAGGTGTCGGCGTCGAGGGCGATAATGCCTTTGGTGGTGGTGATCCAGCCATCGGTGGAACCGTTCTTCTCGTCGTGGATGCGCGGGTAGGGGTTGTTGGTGGCGATGATGTCGCCGGTGGCTACGATCTTTTCGGTTGGGAGGTAGACGACGAGGTCGCCGCTGGTGTGGGCGGGGGCCCAGTGGTAGAGCTCGAGCTTGACGCCGTCGATGGTGAGGGACTCTTTGGGTTTGGTGACGAGTTGGTTGGGGAGATTGGCAGTGGCGGGAGCTCCCGGCCCCCCGGCTGCAATGGCGGCCTCCTGCTCCTTCTTGTTGTTCGCCTGCGCGATGATCTTGAGGCCGGAGGGGAATGCGGCGAGGCCGTTGATGTGGTCGCCGTCGCTGTGGGTGAGGATTACGGTGGTGACGGGCTTGGGGGTGATCTTGGCGATGTCGGCGAGGAGCTCCGCGCCGCCTGCTTTGGAGACTTTGACGTCGACTACGATTACGCCAGTGTTGCCGACGATGACTGTGCTGTTGCCGCCGCCGCCTTCGATCCAGTAGACGTTGGGCTTGAGTTGGTGGGTGACGAAGGGTGCGGCGGGTGGGGCTTGGGCGATGGCTGCGGTTGCTGATGTTGCTAAACATGCCCATGCGAGCAGGTTGGTCAAGATCTCTTTGCGATTCATGTGTGAGCGCTCCTGTGACGGGGTTGCTCTTGAGGTGCGTAGCGATCTTATCGGATTGGTGATGACGTCGTCGCGGGTTGTGCGGGTAAACTTTCATTCATGTCGACGAAGTCAGTTACTACACGTTCGAAGATATCCTCCTGTGGGCGCTAAGGCGCGGGCTATTGCTAAGAGTGAGCCGGTTGCGGCGAAGGTGAAGCGCGGCAAGACGGCTAGGCCGCTGGCTCCGGAGCGGGTGGCGGCGATTCTGGATGCGCTGCGGAAGACTTATCCGGGTGTGAAGTGCGCGCTGAATCATAAGAGTGCGTGGGAGCTTACGGTGGCTACGATTCTTTCGGCGCAGTGTACGGATGCGCGGGTGAATATGGTGACTCCGGCGCTGTTCAAGCGCTTCCCTACTCCGAAGGCTATGGCGGCGGCTTCGCTGCCGGAGATTGAGGAGCTGATTCGGACTACGGGGTTCTTTCGCGCGAAGGCGAAGAATATTCAGGGCGCGGCGCGGGTGGTGACGGAGGAGTTTGGCGGGCAGGTTCCGAAGACGATGGAGGAGATGCTGCGGCTGCCGGGGGTGGCGAGGAAGACGGCGAATGTGGTGTTGGGGAGCTGGTATGGGATTGCGGTGGGGATCGTCGTCGACACGCATGTGCTGCGGATTTCGCGGCGGCTGGAGTTGACGAAGGAGACGCAGCCGGTGCCGGTGGAGCGGGATTTGATGAAGATTATTCCGCAGGATCGATGGATCGATTTTTCACATGAGGTGATTCATCATGGGCGGCAGATTTGTGTGGCTCGGAAGCCGCGGTGTGTGGATTGTATCGTTGGAGCGGCTTTGTAATTCGGGGGATAAGACGTGGAGTTCGCACTAGAGGTAAGGCGGACGCGAGAGGTTGCGCGATGGGTAGATTCGCAGAGAACGCGGAGCAAAGCACTCGCTCGAGAGATCAGGTGATAGTGGGTTTCGAGGGCTTGGATCAGGGAAGGGATGGTGGGTTCGGTGGCTTCGATGGTGGGTGGGTGGCCGAGGTCGCGGAGGGTGTTGGTGGTGATGGGGCCGATGGAGGCGAGGGCTGTGTTGGGTGGGAGGGTGAGGTTGGCGGATTCGAGGAGGTTGAAGAAGTTGGTGGCGGTGGAGGCGCTGGTGAAGGTGATGGCGTGGGGGTGGTTGGCGGGGTTGGTGAAGAGGGACTGCAGGGCGGGGATGGCTTCGGGCGGGAGCTGGTTGCGGTAGGCGTCGGCGATGGTGAGGGTGGCTCCGGCGGCGGTGAGGGCTTCGGGGAGGTGGTCGCGGGCTTGTTCGGCTCGGATGAGGAGCATGTTGGTGGGTTTGGTTTTGTTTGGTGAGAGGGCTTGCTGGGTGAGGGCTTCGGCTAACGACTCGGCTATGTAGTGCGGGGGGATCAGGTCAACGCCGAGGCCGATGGCTTCGACGGCGCGGGCGGTGGCGGGGCCTATGACTGCGATCTTTTTGGGGATGGCGGTGAGGCGGTGGAACTGGGCGCGGCGATGGAAGGCTTCGACGGCGTTGGCGCTGGTGAAGATGAGCCAGTCGTAGGAGCGGATAGCGGCGAGGGCGGCGTCGAGGGCGTGGAAGGAGTTGGGTGGGGCGATTTCGATGGTGGGGATGAGGATGGGCGTGGCGCCGAGGGCTTCGAGCGCCGGCGGCGAGTTCGGAGGCCTGGGTTCGGGTGCGGGTGATGAGGATGCGGATGTTGGTGAGAGACATCTGGTGGGATTGTAGATGGCTGAGCATCAGCTCGTAAATGCATCAGCCGCGGACGCGTGTTGGCGGGCCGCGGCTGGTTGTGGTGGAGGTGGAGTTAGAGTCCGGCCGGGATGACTAGGGATGGGGTGTTGGCGGCCATGCTGGGACCGTTCGCTGCGGAGTCGACGTCACGGATGGAGAGGACGTTGGGATTGGCGGCGAGGTCGAGGAGCTGCCACTTGTAGACTTTGGCGCGGAGATGATCGGAGACGTAGGCGGGCTCGGAGATGGTGCCGCCGTTGATTTGGACGACCTTGGCCATGACCGGGCTGGCCATGAGAGATGGCGAGAGGTAGGCGGTGATGTCGACGGTGATGGTGCCGTCCGCGTTGACTTCGCTGGTGTCGAGCATGGAGGCGAAGGAGCCGAGAGGCGCTTTGCGGACCTGGCGGGTGAGCAGGAAGAGATTGAAGGAGAGCTTCTTCTCGGCGGGACTCGAGGATTCGCGCAGGGCGGCGAGTTCCGGGGTCTGCTGCTTGGGCCAGCCGTTCGGTGGGACCGGGGTTTGAACCTCGGGATGGGCCGGGGGTAGACCCATGGGATTGGGCTGAACCGGCGGATGCTGGGGCTGGGATTGGGCGCGAGCTGAGGCGGGGTAGATCAGAGTTGCGGCGAAGACGGCGGCAGTAAGTGCGGTGAACCAGGCGTCAGCGATTTGGAAGCCATCCGCAGAACGGGACGGTAAATTGGTCTTCATTGGTGCAATTTCTCCTTGAGGGTTATCCACAGTACTTTGGTAAGAGCACGTGCGAAACCAAACGGCATATCCACAAGTTCTTTCTGGAATCAATAAGTTGAGAGATCTGAAGCAGCAAATAAAGATAGGAAAAACTTTGCACACTAAGGGGGAAATGTTGGTACCTCCAGCCATAGGGGAACAAAGGGTTGAGTAACAGGGAGCTTCGTTCAGGGCAGGAAGATCGAGTGCTGCAGAGCCCAGGCCGGGCGAAAACGTACGTCAGTCAGCACTAAGGTAACAGAGATTCTGGAGCTAGGAATAGTCATAAAGATGTAGTCCGTCACCAGGTTGGCTACTGGGCGAGGCTGGCTCAGTCGAATTTGCGGGCTAGCGATTGAGGACTTTGGGGAGGTTCCAGTGCTGGTGGACGGCGACCATGCGGAGGGTGAAGCAGGTGAGGATGCCAAGGGTGGAGGCGACTGCGGGGCGGAGTTTGAGTTGGAGGCCGACGACGAGGACGGTGGCTCCGAGGAGGGCAGCGGCAGCGTAGATGTCGGCGCGGAGGACGTTGGGGACCTGGGCGAGGAGGATGTCGCGGATGGTGCCTCCGCCTACGCCGGTGACTCCGCCGAGGAGGATGGCGAGGAAGGGGTTGATGCCGAAGTCGAGGGCCTTGGCGGCTCCGGCGATGGCGAAGAGGCCGAGGCCGGCGGCGTCGAGGGCGATGAGCGGCCAGTAGGGTATCTGGCTGACGTAGGAGTGGCCGAGGAAGACTACGGCTGCGGCGAAGAAGGCGGTGGCGGGGTAGCGCCAGTCCTTGATGGAGTTGGGTGGGATGGCGCCGATGAGGACGTCGCGGACGATGCCTCCGCCGAGCGCGGTGGCGAAGGCGAGGACCATGATGCCGAGGAGGTCGAGCTCGTGCTGCACGGCGGTGGATGCGCCCTGAAGGGCGAAGACGAAGGTGCCGAAGAGGTCGATGCTGAGGAGAAGCGTCGCCGAGACTGGCTTAGAGACTGGCTTCATGAGTTGGTGAGTGCGGTGGAGTTGAGTAGGTCGAGTGCGCCTTTGGAGATGAGGTCTTTGGCTACCCAGTCGCCGAGGGCGGTGGCGGGGGTGTCGAGGGTGGCTTCGGTCTCTATCTGGACCATGGCTTCGCCGTCGGGGGCTACGACCTGGGCGTACATGCGCCATTTGCCTGGTGCGATCTCGCTGGGGGGGATGCAGTGGGCGCCGATGGGGAGCTGGCAGCCTCCGCCGAGGGCGTCAAGGGTGGTGCGCTCGGCTTCTACGCAGTAGCGGGTGTAGGGGTGTTCGAGGAAGGCGATGGCGTTGCGGATGTAGGTGTCGCGGGATTCGTCGATCGGGTAGTCGGGGTGGCGGGTTTCGAGGGCTAGTGCTCCCTGGCCGGGTGCGGGGCACATCTCTTCGGGGGAGAAGCGCTGGTGGACCCACTCGGCTCGCTTGAGGCGGTCGAGGCCGGCGGCGGCGAGGACGAGGGCGTCGCACTTTCCGTCGGCTAGCTTCTTGAGGCGGGTGTCGATATTTCCTCGGATTTCGACGAACGTGAACGTCGGGGCGTAGGGCGAGGATTTGGGCTCGGCGGCGGGGGCTGGTGGTGCCTATGCGGCCGCCTTCGGGGAGGGTGTGGAGGGCCCAGTAGGGCTCGCAGACCCAGACGTCGCGGGCGTCGGCGCGTTTGGGGATGGCGGCTAGGGTGAACTGCGGGGCGATTTTGGTGGGGAGGTCTTTGAGGGAGTGGACGGCGAGGTCGATGCGGCCTTCTTCGAGGGCTTCTTCGATCTCCTTGATGAAGATGCCTTTGCCGTCGAGGTTGGGGGGTGGGATGAAGCCGGGTTGCTGCATGCGGTCGCCGGTGGTGCGGATGACTTCGAGCTCGACGTGGTAGCCGGCGTCGCGTAGGGCGTAGAGGATGTGGTTCGCCTGCCAGAGGGCGAGTTGGGAGCCTCGGGAGCCTATGCGGATGGGATTGCGGGGATTGTTGTGCTCGCTGCTCATGTCTTACTCAGGATAAGCGATTGGATGGGTAGAGCGACGCGGGGCGGCGTTTGCGAATTCTTTCGACACGACGAGGCGCCCGTATCTCTGGCGATATTTTGCCTGAGATACGGGCGCACGTTGATTGCTGCTATGGCTTAGCGGTGTCCGCCGCCACCGCCATGTGAAGCACCGCCGCCACCTACGCCGTGGAAACCACCGGCGCCAGTGAATCCGGAGTGGCCGGGCGAAGAGACGCGCCCTGAGTTGGCGTAGTAGCCACCACGGTATCCGTAGCCTCCTCCGTATCCGTAGCGAACGTAGATGAGGCCACCGCCATAGAGGTAGTAGGGCGAGTAAAAGCCGTAGCCGAAGGGACTCCAGAAGAGGCCGCTGCCTGGCAACCAAGTGTACCCGTAGGGGTCGCCTGCCCAGTACCAGCCGGGGTTGAAGCCAGCAGAACCAGCGTAGTCCGAGGCCAGATCGACGTTTGCCTGGCCAAGATATTGCGAGCGCAGACTGCTCCAGTTGTAGAGATCGTCCTCCGCCTGATCCTTGTTGAACTTCTGCGGCTTGAACGCATCGCTGTTGAGTGCTAGTTCACGATCGGCCTTCAGCGTGATCGGCTTGACGGTGCTCGGGAGATCGTCGCCTGGGAAGATGGAGGCTTCGCCGTTGAAGACGGCTACGGTGCCGGTATCCGCGTTGAAGGCGTAGAGGCCATTCTTGAGGAGCTGCGTCTCACCACGCTGCTGGTCGATGAGAATATGGTTCTGTGTGAAGATCTGGTCGACCTCGATGTCGGCGCGGCCCCGCTCCAGGTTAATCTCGGTATGGGTGAGATCGGGCGAGACCATCTGGATAGTGGTGTCTTTGTCGAGACGCAGAAAGATACCCGGAGTGAGGAGGACCTCTACTTTGCCATCGGTGGTAGCCAGAGATTGTCCCCTTTCGAGTGCTTCGTGTCCTAACGAGTTGCCGTTGAGTTGGCGCCCTTGGATCGACGCGGAACCCTCAACGTAATTGATGGTGCCTGGGCTGGCTGGGTCTACGTTTTGCGCGAGAGCGGACGCAGAGAGAGTCGCCAGGGAGAGCAAAAGGAGCGCTTTCAACCTTGGCTTATTCATAACAACCTCTGTGAATTTAGATGTGCGTCGAACCTAAACGTCGCACGCTCCAGGGGCGTGCGGCGATCACCGCACACTAACCGCATACTTCCTTTTTATGCGACTTTTCTGGGATTTGGTGTTGTTCTGCGACTGCTATCAGTGGGCTGCTTCACTGATCCAGTTCTCGAACATCTGGGCCAGGTCTTCGGTGTTGCCGCGGGAGAGGACCATGTGGCGGAGGCGGTCTCCGTTGGGGCGGGTTAGGCCGCCGTGGGATTCGAACCAGGCTATGGCGCGGTCTTCGAGGGTCTCGGCCCACTGGTAGGCGTAGTAGCCAGCAGCGTAACCGCCTCCCCAGATGTGGGCGAAGTAGGTGGAACGGTAACGGGGGCGGGAGTAGGGGAGTTTGAGGCCGGCTTTGGTGAGGGCTTCGGCTTCGATGGTGTCGGGGTCTTGTGGTGGAGCTTCGGGGGTGAGGGTGTGCCACTGCATGTCGATGAGGGATGAGGCCAGGACCTCGGTGAGGTGGTAGCCCTTATTGAAGTCTTTGGCTTTGCGGATCTTTTCGGCGAGGTCGGCGGGCATGGGTTCGCCGGTGGCGTGGTGTTTTGCGTAGTTGGAGAGGACGGCGGGGTAGGTGGCCCAGTACTCGTTGAACTGCGAGGGGAATTCGACGAAGTCGCGGGCTACTGCGGTTCCGGCGAGGGATGGGTACTGGGCGTTCGAGAAGAGGCCGTGGAGGGCGTGGCCGAACTCGTGGAAGAGGGTGATGACGTGATCGAGGGTGAGGAGCGCAGGCTGGCCTGCGGCGGGTGGCGGGACGTTCGAGACGTTGTAGATGACGGGCAGCGTGCCGAGCAGGCGGGACTGGCCTACGAGCGAGGACATCCAGGCGCCGCCGTTCTTGTTGTCGCGCTTGAAGGGGTCGAAGTAGAAGAGGGAGAGCGGCGTGCCTGCTGATTAGAGGTGCGTCGGTGAGCTCGAAGACGCGGATGGTGGGGTGGTAGACGGGGATGTCGTGGCGCTCGGTGAAGGTGATGCCGAAGAGCTGTTCGGCGGCGTAGAAGACGCCTTTTTCGAGGACGCTGGAGAGCTCGAAGTAGGGCTTGATGGCCTCTTCGTCGAGGTCGTAGCGGGCTTTGCGAAGTTGTTCGGCGTAGAAGCTCCAGTCCCAGGGCTGGAGTTCGAAGGGGTTGGGTTGGGAGTCGATGAGGGATTGGAGGTCTTTGGCTTCCTGGGTGATGAGCGATGGTGGCTTTCTTTACCAGCTCGCTGAGGAAGTGTGAGGGCGTTCTGCTGGGTCTTGGCCATCTGGTCGTGGAGCTTCCAGGCGGCGTAGGTTGGGAAGCCGAGGAGAGTGGCGCTTTCGGCGCGAAGCTGGGCGAGGCGGGAGATGATGGCGGTGGTGTCGTTGGGGCTGCCGGCTTCGGTGCGGCGCCAGGCGAGGTCGAAGAGGGCTTTGCGGGTGTCGCGGTTGGTGAGGGAGTCGAAGAAGTCCTGCTGGGTGGTGTTCTGGATGGTGAGGGCCCAGCCTTGCGAGGTCTGCGGGATTTGGCTAGTTCTGCTGCGGCGGCGATCTGGGCTTCGCTTAGACCGGCTAGTGCGCGATACGTCCTGGGTGACGAAGAGGGATTCTTTTGCTGCGGCGAGGATTTTGGTGATGAATGCGGTGGAGAGGGTTGAGGCCTCTTCGTTGAGTAGCTTGAGGCGCGTCTTGTCGGTTTCGTTGAGGTTGGAGCCGGAGTGGATGAAGCCGTCGTAGTAGATCTCGATGAGGCGGATGGACTCGGGGTCGAGGTTGAGGGATTCGCGCTGGTTGTAGAGGGCGGAGACGCGCTGGAAGAGGGCTTCGTTGAGGTTGATGGCGTCGGCGTGGGCGGCGAGGCGCGGGGCGACCTGGGTCTTGATGTCCTGGAGGGCGGGGTTGGTGTTGGCTCCGGTGACGGCTCCGAAGACGGTGAGGACGCGGGTGAGGAGACGGCCGGATTGCTCCATCGCTACGAGGGTGTTCTCGAAGGTGGCGGGAGCGGGGTTGTTGGCGATGAGGTCGATCTCGGCGCGCTGCTCGGCCATGCCGGCTTCGATGGCGGGGAGATAGTGGGCGTCTTCGATGCGGTCGAAGGGCGGGGCTTGATAGGGGAGAGTGCTGGGGGCGGCGAAGGGATTGGATCGGATCGAGGGCTTCGGCGGGGGTGATATCGGGCGAAGGAAATGGGGCTTCGAGGATCATGTCTTTTTCAGGATACGGGATTGGGGGCTTCGAGGTCCTGCGTCGCTGCCATGAAAACTTGAGTGAATGAGTACCTGATCGCCAAGTCACTCATCGAGATTGAGTGAATCGTGCCAAGCCGGGTTCTCAGTGAGTGCGTTGGCCTGTTGGCACGAATCGAAAGCGCGAGGCCAGTTGGCTTTTGCTGTTGCGGTGGTAAGAGGAGGACACGGATGTCCACTGCCAGAGATCGATGCTTCGAGACGCGGATCATTTGAGCGGGCGTGAGCCTGCGATGAGTATGTCTACCAGTCTCCTGGCGCTTGGCTGCCAGTCAGCGTCGGAGCCCACATGCGAGACGCCGATCAGCGCTCGAAGCAGGTCGTATCCATCGAGATCTCTTCGCAGGTCGCCACTCCCTTTAGCCCGCTTCACCAGCCCATCGATCGCGCCCTGGATCAGGCTGCGTGAACCTTCATGAAGCCTGGACGGGCCTCCGGCAATGGTATTGAGAGCGGGCGCAATGATGTGCTTTGCCGCAATGTAATCGACCAGCAGCAGCATCCAGGCTCGAAGCGCTTCGAGAGGGGACATGGTTTCGGCGAAACGGGCCGCGGCCGCCGCGAGTTTCTCCACTTCGTTCCGGTAAACACCTTCGATCAGCTCATCGCGCGTTGGAAAATGGCGGTATAAGGTACCAGTTCCAACGCCGGCCTGCTTTGCGATTTCCTCCAGGCTGGCATTGGCGCCTTGTCGGGTAAAGGCTGCCTTCGCGACTTCAAGAATGCGCTCGCGGTTGCGCAGAGCGTCTGTGCGCGGTTTTCGGGCGGTCGTCGAACGGTTCTTCGTCATATCCAAAAGTTTTGCAACCGGAGGCTACCTCCGATTATCTACTTATTCGGAGGCTGTGTCCGTTTTAGTAGAACCGGCAGCCTTTAGTCAATCTTGGCTCGAATCAGATCAGGGAGGCACATATGCGTGTATTTGTTACCGGCGCGACCGGATTCATCGGTTCCGCCATCGTGAAAGAACTCGTCGGCGCGGGCCATCACATACTGGGAATGACGCGATCGGACGTCGGCACAAAGTCGCTTGAAGCCGCCGGCGCTCAGGCGCATCGAGGCGATCTGGAGGATCTGGAAAGCCTGCGCACTGGAGCAGCCGCGTCCGATGCCGTCATCCACACCGCCTTCCGGCACGACTGGTCGAGGTTTGCAGAGAGCTGCGAATTGGACAGGCGCGCCATTGAGGCCATCGGCGCCGTGCTCCAGGGCTCGAGCCGTCCGTTCATCGTCAGTTCCGGAGTCGGAGTGGCTCAGGGCCGCGCCGCGATCGAGGACGATCCACCGCTTCCTTCTTCTCCATCCCTTCCTCGGGTATCAGAGGTGACTGCTGTCGCGCTGATGGAGCGCGGAGTCCACGCCTCGGTGATGCGCCTACCGCAGGTCCACGACACGGTAAAACAGGGTCTCGTCACTCCCCTGATCGCTGTAGCCCGCGCAAAGGGAGTCTCAGCGTACGTCGGCGCGGGCCAAAACCGCTGGCCTGCAGCGCATGTTTCGGATGTCGCACGGCTCTACCGGCTCGCGTTGGAGAAAGGCACATCGGGAGCCCGTTACCACGCCGTCGCAGAAGAGGGAGTAGCGCTCAAAGATATCGCCACCGCTATCGGCCGTGGGCTGAATGTGCCCGTCCGTTCCATTTCGCAGGAACATGCCCAGGAACATTTCGGCTTCCTCGGGTTCTTCGCAGGGAGGGATCCTCTGACCTCCAGTGCGCAGACCCGTGCAAAGCTCGGATGGAACCCTACGGGCCCCTCGCTTCTCACCGATCTCGGAAACATGCGCTATTCCGAGGTCTGAACCTAACCCCACAATTAAGGAGGAATCGAAATGCAAAAGACATGGTTCATCACAGGCGCCTCACGCGGGTTCGGCCGCATCTGGGCTGAAGCTGCTCTTAAACGCGGTGATCGGGTTACAGCGACCGCCCGCAAACTGGCGGACGTCACCGATCTCGCAGAACGTTTTGGCGACACGGTGCTGCCCCTTGCCCTCGACGTCACCGACTCCGCGCAGGTGCAGCAGGCAGTTCATCAGGCATACGCGCACTTCGGCCGGCTGGACGTCCTTGTCAACAATGCCGGTGCGAGCCTGTTCGCGGCTACAGAGGAAGCGAGCGATGAGCAGATCCGCGGCCTCTTCGATGCGAACTACTTCGGCATGGTCCGAGTGCTCCGAGCGGCTATGCCTTTGTTGCGAAAACAAGGGAGCGGTCACATTCTCGGTGTTTCGAGCGGGCTTGGGATAACGGCTTTGCCGCTCATCGGCTTCTATTGCGCGACGAAATGGGCTGTCGAAGCGCTCCACGAATCACTCGCGCAGGAGGTGAGGGCGTTCGGGTTGAAGGTGACACTTGTTGAACCCGGAGCCTACGCAACCGACTTCGGAAAATCGTCACAGATCGCGGATGCGCTGGAACCATACACGGAATTCCGAAAGCAGTTCCTGAAGCATCTGGCGAATGTTGAACGCGGCGATCCGGAGGCAACGGCAGAAGCCATCCTGAAGCTTGTGGACGCGGAGAATCCGCCGCTGCGACTTGGCCTGGGTACTTCTATTCTGCCCAGAGCCCGCGACGCATATGCGGAGCGGTTGAAGACGTGGGAAGCGTGGGAGGATGTGTCGAATGCGGCCATGGGCGAGCCGAAGAAATCGATGGCGGAGTGGATTGAGCAACTGGCCACTGGAACTCTGAATCAGGAATAAAGATAGGATCTATACCTTCCATTAGCGAAGCAGATGAAAGGATGAAGGCAGGAGAAGTTCCCGTCAAATGACAATCGCGAAGAAGATTGCGTTGGTAACTGGCGGGAACATCCACTACTAAGTAAGAGAAACGCCGCCTGCATCTCGCACCGGGAGTCAACGAGCGCATCATCGCCGAGTCACTCGCAGAATGCCATCACAATTCATGCTGACCGCGATGGGCGACCCTCATCCCTGCGTTGCCTTTCTGCCATGCCGAGCTTCGAGCCGCAAAACCGAAGCGTGAGTGCTATCCCAAGGAAATCAGTACCTTGGGCGACCACATCCGCGGCCGCCGTCTGGACCTCGAACTCCTCCAATCGGATGTCGCGGAGCAAATCGGCGTCGACAATACCACCATTTGCAACTGGGAAAGCAACGCATCCACCCCTGCGATCCGCTACCTTCCGGCCATTATCCAGTTCCTGGGTTACGACCCACAGCCCTCCTCCGACTCATTCCCTGATCGCCTCGCCACCACACGCAGGACGCTCGGTCTCTCTCAACGAAAAATGGCGGAGAAGCTGGGTGTTGATCCGAGCACCTTGCAGGGCTGGGAATCCGGCAGGCATCAACCCACCGGAAAGAGCTTGGAGATCATCGGGCGAATTCTTCAGAGCCGTTGAAGGATGAATTGAAAAGCCCGAGCGACTACCCGGGACCGGGAACGCAGCTCGCTGAGCGCATTGGCCTGAAGTCAACAGTTGAAGGCACGGCCTTGGTATCTCGATGGACAGAAGTGTCCACGGGCTAAAATAGTGGGCAGATGGCTAAAAACGTTGCTCTGGTTCTCGGTGGTGGTGGGTCTGCAGGACAAGCATGGACGATCGGTGTCATCGCAGGATTGGCCGAAGCTGGGATCGATATGACCGAGGCGGCAGATCTGGTGATCGGCACGTCGTCCGGGGCCACCGCGGCTGCGCAGGTGCGCAGCGGCATACCGCCAGCCGATCTGTTGGCCTCGGTGCTGTCTCCGCCGGTTCCACCGGTCGGACAGAACCGGCAAGGGCCGCCCTCCACGCCGATGGCCGCAGTCTACGAGCGGATGCGGGCCATCGGCGCCGCAGCCACCTCGGCTGTCGATCTATGCCGTGCGATGGGCGCGTTCGGCTTGGAGAGCGACGCCATCTTCGGACCCGCGGCGGCGGAACAACGGCGCTCGATGGTCGCCGCCAGGTTGCCTCGCCAGCAATGGCCGGACAGGCCGATGATCGTGGCGGCAGTCAACGCGCATACCGGCGAACTGGCTGCGTTCGACCGCGATTCCGGCGTTGACCTCGTGGACGCAGTGACCGCAGGCACCGCGCTGCCTGGTACGGTCCCCACACACAACATCAACGGCACGCGCTATATCAACGGTGGCGTGCGCTCCGCCGAAAACGCCGACCTCGCCAGGGGCTATGCGAACGTCGTGGTTCTCTCGCCATTTGGCGGGCGGAGCGGGACGCTACCGGCAGGCCAGTTCGAGGGTATACGCAGATCACCGGAATGGGGCACGGACCTAGCAAGCCAGGTCGAGGCACTGCGCAAGCAAGGCAGCCACGTCGTGGTGATCACCCCGGACGCAGATTCCCGGGCGGCAATGGGCGCGAACCAGATGGATCCGGCGACCCGCATCCCCGCCGCCCGTGCCGGTTTCGCCCAAGGCAAGCAGGAAGCGACCCGCGTGACGTTCCTCTGACGATTGCACGCCGACGCTCAGCGCTACACCGTCATCTGTGAAGACCCAATTGGGTGGTCCGCTGCATATAGGTCGTCGGAATGAACGGTTCCTCTTGTGTGAACGGGGTCGGTCCCAGGCCTCAGACTTCTGTAGTCCTCGATTCAGATGTAGAACAATTATATGCAGATGCTGTATTTTTGAAGAGAGCATTCCAGAAGTACCGCTTAAGTGCTATGAGAACCGAGACAATCCGGACAAAAATGGGACGCCCCAGGGGCTTCAACGAGGCGCAGGCCCTTGAAGCCGCCATGTTGCTGTTCTGGTCGAAGGGGTATGAGGGCGCCACAACGAACGATTTGGCACATGTCATGGGCATCAACGCCTCCAGTATGTACGCGGCTTTCGGAAGTAAAGAAGAACTCTTCAGACGTGCCGTCGTTCGTTACTGTGATGAGCACATGACCTTTTTCCCGGCGGCTCTCGCACTCCCTACGATGAGTGAGACAGTTCGAGCCATCCTCGAAGGGACGATCGATCTTGTCTCGAAGCCCGGTTATCCCCAAGGCTGCCTCACGATCCAAAGCGGAATGGCGACAACCGAATCAATCCGCGTCTTCTTGAACGGATATCGAAAACAAGGAGAGGACGCCCTTAAGCGGCGGGTGGAAAGAGCCAAGAAAGAAAGCGATCTCGATCCAAGACTCAATTCTGGAGACTTTGCCCGCTACCTCGTCATGTTAACGACTGGCATGTCCGCGCAGGCTGCCAATGGAACCAGTAAGCCCGAGTTAAAACGTCAAGCCAATCTAGCATTGCGGTATTTCGGATACAAGCCGCTTAGGCATTCCCAATAGGCTTCGATACAGATGGTCATCGGCAACCTCTTGAAACATGAGGTTGCTCGGAAAGGATGTAATGGATTTGCACCCCAGTGAGAGTTCAAAATTGGAGACTGGAATCGGTCGTTCCTGGATCGTTGCGGCTGGCAGCTTTTGCTTTGTGCTGTTGCAGAGCGCTTGCACCGCAGTCACAGCCATCAGCGGACTGCGATTGTTGATTGGCCTGACGTCTCTGACCGCGGCTTCGCTCATTCCCGGCTTCATCTTTACGATTCATACCGACCGAATCCGCATTCCCATGCTGATCGTGGCCGTTGTCGGGTCCCTTGTAAATTTGTACGTCCTGTGGAGAATTCGTTCGTTGCGGTCCCGGCCATCATCGCAGTGGAGAATTCAACCTCCGACCACCAGACAGCTTCGGTCCGAGAGGTTTCAGTTCGTTCTCTCCGTCCTCACACTTGTGCTGGTTGTCATTGAAAGCGCAATTCACCATCACCTGCACGGTTCGTTGTAATCTCCATGACCGCATCGCAATGGATGATGCCCCGCGCCATGTGACCTGCAGCACGGGGCTCGATCCCTGTATCGCAACTAGAGGGCTGCGATACCGTTGAAGCCTGCTGTTTTGGGAAGACCTGGGATATCTCCCAGTTGGTTGAGCGTACCGTCTGCGTTGATTGTATACACGCCAATGGCGCCGGCTCCGGACTGAAGGTTGAACAGATACTTTCCGTCGGTACTCGTGATGACGTCGAGGTTGGTTGTACCTTCCGGGAGAGTGCTGACGATCGTATTTGCAATGGCGGAAAGAGCTCCGCTGGGCGAAATCAGGAAGCCGGCGACCGTAGATGTTCCAGAATTCTCGGCATACACCCATTTTCCATTCGGAGTAATCACGTTCCAGCAATTCCCGTTGCCAAAGGTGGGAACGCTCTGACTGACCGCAGTAAGCGAGCCGTTTGAGTTGATCGTGTATGACGAAATGCTGGACGTGTCGCTCCCGCTGCTCGGCTGGTTTTCGGAGACGACGAGTTGTCCGTTGGGAGTAAATGCCGTTGCAAAAACACCTGGTGTCACACTCGTGTTACTAGCAACGGCTCCCAGGGTGCCGTCTGGATGAATTGGAAACAGGTCGATGCTGTTGGAGGCCTTCTCGATCACGACAAGCCACCGGCCGTTGGGACTTACCGAAATGGAGGATGCCCCGGAATTTGTTCCTGTAAGGAACGTGGTTGAGTTTGCCACGTCGTGGAGCCCTCCGAGACCGTCCGCTTTCAGGACTTCGACGGCTCCCGAGCCACCGGCATTAAGCACATACACTGTACCGTTGTGCTCTGCCACGGCCACCGGAAATGCACCGCCCGAAGGTTGCACATCAACAAGCACAGGCAGGCCATCAATCAAATGAAAGCTGGAGACAGTTCCGCTTGCGGAATTCACTGCGAACAGGAGATTGTGGTCTCCGCTCAGGGTGAGAGCTCCCTGTGACTGGAGAGGATCTGTGGTGCCTCCGCTACCGCGTCCCCCGGTGGCGACTCGGACGCGAAGGTCAAACTGTCCGTTGTAACCGAGTTGATAGGTGAGAACCTCGTTCTTGACGTTATCGTTCGATAAGACGAATACGGTTTCCCCGTTCCCTTGCTGGAAACCGGCTCCGTACATTGTTGGCGTAAGTGCTCCGAGACTGAGCGCGATGGTCAAGAGACCATGAACTGGCTTCAACATATTCAACTCCTTGATGGATAGAACCTATTTGCGCGTCCATCCCCCCGAGTTGAGACCGCAGCGTACATCGGTCCTCACACATGCAGTTGTATGGATCACGCGTCAATGAGAAGAACGGGCGGCGGAAAAGTTACAGGCGAACGCGGTCATTTAAGCCGAACTGAAAACTCGCATTGAGGTTGTAACCTTTGGCGATGTCGTCGCTCTAACGATGCGGCACTGTGCGCATGGGTCTGACCCGACACCAGCGAGTATATGTTGTCTCGTGGCAGCAGGAGTTCGGTGGAAGACATACAACAACGGAAGCTAAAACATCTAGGAGATTTCGCAAATGAACAAGTTCGGCATCTTGGCAACCCTTCAGGCACGGCCCGGCAAAGAGAGTGAAGTAGAGCGTTTCCTGCAATCGGCAAGCCCCCTTGTCGAAGCGGAGACCGGAACCACAACATGGTTCGCATTCAAGATCGCCCCGGCGACCTTTGGAATTTTCGATACGTTCCAGAACGAAGAAGGACGGAACGCGCACGTCAGTGGCGAAGTGGCGAAGGCGCTTTTCGCCCGCGCTGAGGAGTTGTTCGTTACGGCTCCTGAGATTAAGACCGTTGACGTTCTGGCAGAGAAACTTTAAGCGGAATCGGATCGGACGCTAGGCTAATCGCGTGTACCTATGTTTGTGATCCCCCTGGTCTTGGGTTTGTTAAATACGTCAGCTTCCCCGCCAATCCAGCCGACCCCAATCGTGTTTGCGGCCGCGGCGCAAGGAGATGGGCGTTCCACCCATCTCCTTGCGCTCGGCGGGGCTCAGATAGAAGTCGATGTCCACTTGGCACAGTCAGACCTCGCTGTCGAGGATGTCGTCTCTTGGGTGCAAAGATCGGCACAGGCCGTGGCCAACTACTATGGCCGATTTCCGGTTTCTCATGCCCGCGTGATCGTCACTCAAAGTTCGGACGGAGGTCGGTCGATTCACGGAACGACATGGGGGGATATTGAAGGGGTCCAGGGGCTAACCCGAATACGTGTAGGGAAAAACGTCACGAAGTCTGATCTCACGAACGATTGGACGATGACTCATGAGCTGGTTCACATGGCGCTTAGCTCACTTCCCGATGATAACCATTGGCTCGAGGAGGGACTTGCAACATACGTCGAGCCTCTTGCGCGCGCTCGGGACGGGCAACTCTCAGTTGAAGAGGTTTGGAAAGAGATGCTCGATGGCATGACAAAGGGAGAGCCGGCTGCCGGTGACCACGGACTGGATCAGACCCATACGTGGGGACGTACCTACTGGGGCGGAGCGCTCTTCAGTCTCGTGGCAGACGTAGAAATTCGGAAAGCGACCGCGAACCACAAGAGCCTCAAGGATGCCCTTCGGGCCATCGTGGGAGCTGGGGCGACCATCGACACGGAACGTCCTCTTAGTACGGTGTTGCGGATCGGCGATCAAGCGACCGGAACGACTGTGTTGGAGGATTTGTATGCCGGCTGGAAGGATAAGCCGGTCACCGTCGATCTCGATCACCTCTGGTCGGAATTGGGAGTGCAGCAAGGGCCGCATGGCATTACATTCGACGACAATGCCCCTCTTGCCAATATCCGTAGATCGATGACCCAACCCTCTCGCGCAAGCGCGGCGAATTACTAAAGACTTCCTGCGTCACCTATCTCTTTAGCGGCGTCCGACCGGAGAATGGGAAAAGGAAAAGACATCGGGCCTGGCATAGTGACCGGTCACATCAAGGGCCATCGCTTCACGATCGATCAGAGAAAGATCCAAGTCGGCAACGATCAATTCCTCGCGATCATAGATCGGGGCAACAATGTAGTTTGAATCTGGCCCAATGATCGAGCTTCCGCCGCGTTCTACCCATTGTCGTTCGACCTGATGCGGGAGCACGCTCGGAATATCGCTGGTTGGCATCATGAGGCCAACCGCAAGCACGAAGCATCGGCCCTCAAAGGCATAGTGCCGGCTTGCGAGCTGGGCTACCTCGTTCACCGTTGGCCACAACGCGATGTGAATGTCCTCACCTGCTTGATGCATGGCCATCCGTGCGAGAGGCATCCAATGCTCCCAGCAGATCAGGCCACCGATGCGAGCGGGACCAAGTTGAACGGAATCCAATCCGCTGCCATCGCCCTGCCCCCAGACCAGTCTTTCTGTAAAGGTTGGCATCAGCTTCGGATGATGGTTTGCCAAGCGGCCATCTGGGGTAAAGATCAACAAACTGTTGTAGAGAGTCTTCTGCGCCGGGCCATGATCCACCCTCTCATTGATCCCGATCACGATACCAATCTTGTGGTCCCGAGCAGCTGCCGCCAGGCGCGCCACTTCCGGCCCCGCGACGGAAATGCTGTTTTCACGTAGCTCGGCAAAAACCTCCTTGGTTGGTTCGTGGTTCCACAACGCTGCATCAGGACAGACATCCAACCAAACGGGATATCCGGGAAACCAGGTCTCGCCAAAAACGATGAGCTCTGCACCCTGCTTCGCAGCATCCCGGATGAGATCGAGAGCCTTCGCCAAGCTCCTAACTTTATTGTGGTAAACGGGAGATGACTGAGCGATCGCCACACGGAGGCTTCGTGTATGTTGGCCCTTGTCAGACACTGATACCTCCCCAGCGGCGATGTTGTACCCACGATCTCTTCATGCCTGCGCCGGAGCGAAGAAAGCCTGTTCTCTCGCAGTATCCAACTGTCGCTTCACGAAGGTCCAGAGTTCCGGACAGCCATTCTCTATTTCAGGGCCGACTCGGGCCAGCACTCGTTCGTAGGAAACGCCATTCTCGATCCAGCTTCCGCCTCGATTGGATAGGTTCAAAAGGACGGGCATGCTCCGATCAATGGCCTTTGCGAATTTGGCCTCAGCCGTTTCGCCGGCGTCAAACTCCTTCCAGAGGTCGAGTAGAACCTTCGCCGTAGCTTCAGGAGCGAAAGAGAATATCCGCTCGACTGCACGCAGTTCTGCGGCCTTGCGCTCCTCCCACCCGTCCTGCGCGAAGACGAACTTGTCGCCAGCATCGATCTCGCCGATGTCATGAACGAGGAGCATTGCGATGACCCGGCTTACATCAACAGCAAGCCCCAACGTACCCGCCAAGGACAAGGCGAATACCGCGATCTGCCAGCTATGCTCCGCCGTGTTTTCGTAGCGCGACTCGCCGACAGGTTTGACCTTCCGCAGTACCGCTTTCAGCTTGTCAATCTCCAATACGAACTGCACCACGTTCTGAATGTCGACG
This sequence comes from uncultured Acidobacteriaceae bacterium, assembly GCA_963744125.1. Taxonomy (GTDB): domain Bacteria; phylum Acidobacteriota; class Terriglobia; order Terriglobales; family Acidobacteriaceae; genus Edaphobacter. The sequence goes on from CAVUSG010000005.1 coordinate 299,745, forward strand.
AAACGTTGCTCTTCCTTCAAAGTACCACTCCCCAAAATGACAACCTCTAAGATCCAGTGTGCCTTATCGCATCCAGAACCACACTTCGGGTCAGCAGCTCAGGCAATACGTGAGCACCGCCGCCGTCAGCTCCTGCCGTGAAAATAACATAGGTAGGAACGCCGCTGCGGCCAACCTTCCCCAAGGCCCCGGTGATTTCTGGATTGTAGCGCGTCCAGTCAGCACGTAATAGTACGTAGTGCTGACGTACCAGCTCGTCTTCCACGCTCTTATCCTGGAGAACGGCCTTCTCGTTGACCTTACAAGAGAGACACCATGCCGCAGTGAAATCAACGAAAACCGGCTTGCCCTGACTCTGCGCTGCTTGAAGCGATGCGTTCGTAAAGGGCTCCCATTGCAATTTGTCGGAACGGCCCGCGCTCAGCGGCACCGCAAAACCCGCTACCGCGACAAGGATTGCCGCGATGTATCCCCACCTGCGCGCAGGCCAGCGCCCCAAGATCCACCCGGCAATGGCGAGGATCACAAGTCCGGCCAACAGTCGAGCGATGTGGTCGGATGCGTCTCCCGGCGTCGTGCCGTTGAGCTGGCCGTAAACCCAGATGAGCCAAACGGCGGTAAGGAAGAGAGGGATGGCGGTCAGTTGCTTCAGCGTTTCCATCCAGCTTCCTGGCCGTGGGAGCTTGTTTGCCCAACCCGGCACAAGCGTGAGGAGAAGGTACGGCAAGGCAAGGCCAAGCGCAAGAGCCGTAAACACCGCGAACGTAATGAAGGCATTCTGGGAAAGGGCAAAACCAATCGCCGCTCCCATCAGTGGTGCAGTGCAAGGAGTGGCTACGACCGTCGCAAGCACACCGGTGAAGAAGGAACCCGCATAGCCTTCTTTGCGTGTGAGACTGTCACCCGTGCTCGTCAGCGTCAATCCAAGATCAAACATCCCGGCCAGCGAGAGGGCCATAAAGAACATCAGAAAAGTAATAGCAACCACGAAGCCGGGAGATTGGAGTTGAAATCCCCAGCCAGCCTCCTTTCCGACAAGGCGCAATACGAGCAGGGCGGTGACGATTGTCCAGAAGGAACATAAGATCCCAAAGGTGTACGCCAGCTCCATGACGCCGCTGGTGGGCAGCGCTTGCGTTCGCACTGTTCACGAGCGCAAGGGCCTTCAAAAAGAGCACAGGAAAGACGCAGGGCATCAGGTTGAGAATGATCCCGCCAGCGAATGCAAGCCCGATGGCAAGGAGAAGACCCGGTTCACTGCTGGAGTTTGCCTGTACCGCAGGCGCCATGACCGGAACGTCAAAGTCATAGGATCGGCCACCGCTGAGCTTCAAAACGCCTTTGACTTCTTTCGGTAACGTGTCCGAAATATCGGCCCTCTCGGTTACGAGCTTGACTCCATGCGCGGTTGGCTCAATTTTCTGTTCTGCTGCATTGCGAATGGAAGCATCATCAAGGGGATAATATTCGGCAGCATTTTCCTTTTTGCCGGTTGTGATGTCGAGCGTGAGGAGGGTGCGACTGGCGCTTGCGCGGACCTTTACCGAGTCCGGCAGAGGGCTGGGCTCGGCGTGGATTGCTGCATCGATCAATGGATTGGTCACGGAGGATGCGGTCGGTGCAACCTTCAGAGCCAACCCCAAATGCGCCTTTCCAGGCAGGCATACCTCCCTGCATACCAGCCACTGCACATGCGCCTGCAATATTGTGTCGCCTACGGGGAGTTGCTGCGATGCCGTCAGCGCATAGGGGAAGATGGCCGTCCCTTCATAGCCATAGTCCATCAATGGTCCCAGCGGGAGACGGGACGGAGCAGGAAACTGCATCGGTCCCAGAGTGATCCCTTGCGGTGCAGACCACGAAACGGTAGGCGCTTCTCCGGAATCACCGGCATATTGCCAATAAACATGCCATCCCGGCTCCATTGTCAGCGATAAGGCGACATGACTCGCACTCCCTGGAGAGATCGTGCCCGAGTCAGAGATTAGCTCGGCTGTAATGTGGGGAGCCTTAACTGGTCCCGGAGCCCCTGTTCCCACTTCGTGAAGTTGTGCGATGGCAGGCACGGCAGATGACAACAGGACGATAACGAGGAACCGAAGATAGTGACGCAATGCTTTCATGACATGAACCTGTGGCTGGAAAGAAAAACAAGGGCTGCACCCAGCGCGGGTGCAGCCCCGGCACGGCTACTTCGCCGCGAGATTGTCGAGCGCGTCCTGCGCCGACAATCGATCACCGTGGCTGTGGCTGATCTTTTCGAAGGAGATCATCCCTTTCTTATCCAGAACAAAGGTCGATGGATACGCCGTTTCATGGGGCATATCCCAGCGTAGACCATATAAATTTGTGACCTTATAGTCCGGGTCCGTCACGAGAACGATGTTGGCAGGCAATTCCGCCTGTTTGGCGAGGAAGTCCTTCGCGTGGTCATCCAGCTCGCCGGGAGGCCCTGGGTAGACAAGGAGAACCCGAGTATTCTTGGCCTGAAAATCAGCGGCATGATCGATGAAGTCGTGAACCTGCTTCACGCAAAATGGGCATTGATAGCCGGGGAAGCCACGCAACACGACCAGCACGAGGCCGTGCCCTTGTATTTCTTTGGACATCTGAACGGACTTACCTGTGGGCGTGGAAAGCGTGAAATCCGGTGCTTTTGCGCCAACGGCAGGGGTCTGGGCAATCAAGGCTGTGCCGAACAACGCGGCCGACACAATGACGGCAGCACGAGCGAGGCGGCTGATTCGAGGAAAACGATAGGTATGCATCAATGGGCGCTCCTAACGCGATGCCCATAAGACAAAGGACAGCGCAAAAGGTTACAGCCATAATTGCCGTCCCGTCGGAAAGCGCCTCTTGCCCCCGGCTGATCTTCCATGGGCTCGATGTTGAAATCAAGTCCTTATGGCTAGATCACCAAGCCATTGATCTTCTCGTCATCCTCGGGAATCGGGCACAACCAACCGAGTTCTGAGGCGTGCGCGAAGGTTTCCTGCAAGAGAGCTGTCTGCTCTTCTCCCGTCAATCGGGTTCTGACAAATGCTTCGATGATGGACTTGGTGATAGAAGCGCCTCTCCCCAACGCCCTCAGAAGCCTCCATGTTTCACGCTCAATGCGGCGGTAGTACACCGAGTTGTCGTAACGGTGAACCGCAAGGTAGATTCGCTGTTTTCTGACGGTGGGAATCTCTCCCCTTCTCCTTGGCTTCCGCTCAGCCGCGGCATTGCTTACGATGTCCGACTCCGGAGTCGACTTGTGCACGGCCAGGACGATTTCGTCTACAGGGTAGTGGAGATCCAGCAGCCGTACATGGGGCTGCAGCGACACGTTCGAATCTGGCCCGATGGCTTGAATGTCGTCCGCCGTCAGCGGAGCAAGTTGACGGCCATCGAAGGCCTCTATATAGGCCCATTCCAGGCGGGCCACATCAACGGCCAGACGGCGCTTTCGACCTGCAAGCATAGGGTGAGCATTGAGAAACTCGGGCAGCTTTCCACTTAGGTCTCTCAATGTCCAAGAGGTCGAAGGCGTCTCCTTCAGATAGGCCAGGACCAAGGCATCGAATTTCTTCTGGCCCCAACACCGCACTGAGCGCAGGGTAGTCTTCGGAAACAGCATCAATGACGCGGAACCAATACTGACGGTTATAAATCTCCAGACGCTCAAACGATGTAAGCGACGCGTTCGGCTTGATGTAGCTTGCGGCGATCTGTTCGACCGAACAGCCGTCGGCGTCCGCTCTCTGCATCTCATAGCCTTCCGTCAGAGGACGGCGAACGTCTTCGACCATGCGGCGTTGCAATTCGAGGAGGTTCATGCGCGCACCGCTTCGAGGGTCGATGGTTCCTGGGTCAGCAGCGGCGAATCGGCGTGAAGGAAGCGATTCGCTTTGAGAGCTTCTGCGTGGACTTCCTCGAAGGAAGGAATGTTGTCATCCCATTCGAGCAGCGTCGCTGTCGGCCCGCAGCGCTCAATGGCGCGCGCATAGAGTTTCCACACCGGATCAAGTACCGGGTGATCGTGCGTGTCGAGGATATATTTCTCGAACTTGGAATGACCGGCGATATGAATCTGGGCAACGCGCTCCGAAGGAATACTGTTCACGTAGTCCATCGGGTCGAAGCCATGGTTCTGAGAGGAGACATAGATGTTATTGACGTCGAGCAGAATCCCGCAGTCTGCCGCATGCACAACCTCATTCAAGAACTCCCATTCGGTCATCTCGGATTCGTGATACTCGGCATAGCTGCTTACGTTCTCGACAGCGACCGGGATCTCCAGAAAGTCCTGGACCTGGCGCACGCGCTCCGCCGTGATGCGCACGGCTTCAAAGGTATAGGGGAGCGGCAAAAGATCGTGGGTATAGCGGCCATCGACACTCCCCCAGCACAGATGATCGGAAAGCCAAGGGGTTTTGGTGCGTTTCGCCAGCTCCTTGATTCGCTTCAGGTGATCGCGGTTTAAGGGCTGTGCGCTTCCGAAGTACATCGAAACACCGTGTTGAACGACTCGGTATTGATCGAGAATCTGGTCGAGGACTTTGAGTGGGCGGCCGCCATCGACCATATAGTTTTCGGAGATGATCTCGAACCAATCGACCACCGGTTTTTGGGAAAAGATGTGGTCGTAGTGCGGCACACGCAGGCCGATGCCGACGCCATAGTCGGTGTATCCATTGAAGCGATTGGCTGGCATAGTATCTCCGTCGTCGGAAAGGTACAGGAGGCTCGGATGTTACTATCCCAAGCCTCCTACAGGTGGAGTTGAGTTTACTTGGAGCCGTCGGTCGCGCAGGCGCCCTTGCCCTTGCACGAATTCTTGCCGCAGTGCTTGGCATCGCCGCCGCCCTGGCCCTTGCAGTCATTCTTGCCCTTGCAGGAGTGCTTGGGCAGGTCTTTCTTGGTGGTGTCCTGCGCGGGGGTGCCGGCGAACAGAAGGGCGTTCGCGCTGATGGTGCTGTGCGTGGATACCGGCTGAGCGTTGAGGCGAGCAGCGGTTCCGCCCATCAGTCCGGCGAAAGCTGCGGCCAGTGCGAGGTTTGTAACGGTGGTGGTCTTCATGAAGAGTTCCTTTCCAGAATGGTTGGGCAGGCGTTCCGCCTGCGTTTATGGGATCGGTCCGCTACTGTGACCGAGAAGAGCGACCTACAACCTGGGAAAGTCGCCCTTCCCATGTCGCCTGTTTGAATGTTGGGAAGTGGGATGGTTACAACATTTCTTCGCGAGTTAGAGAGCGGTTACCGCAGCTCCGACGATGGCGCCCTGATGAGGCTCCTGAACAAACAGAACCAAATGATGCCCCGCGCCGGATTTTGGCTTCAGGTCGTCCGGAACAGAGAGATGGATTGACTTTTCCATGTCTCCCGATATGGTCGCGACTTTGACGAGGGTGCGAGCTACCGACACATGCTCAAGGAGCCGTCCCGAGTTCTCTCCGCGCAGGACATTCGATCGATCCGTGTCATCGGTAACAACGGCAATGAGGTCGAGCGGCTTCTTAGCTTGCCCTGAGAACGAGAATGTAGCGTCGATGCCATTTTCCGAAAAGGCCGAAGAAACGATCCGAAGATCCGCATGGGGACGTCGCGCATCACTTTGCAGCGCACTCTCCAGTGCGCCTCCGTTCCCGCCGACGAATTGGTCTCGTCCGTTCACGATCATCTGCGGGGTATACGAGCCTTCCGGGGAGAGACGAGAGGCGTAGACGCTCTGCCTGTCCGTAAAGACTTGCGCCGAATACGGGTCTTTCCAGCCCAGATTGTTCCAGTAGGTAACGTGTTCGCTGATCCCGACGATCAACTGGCCCGCCCCTGTCTCCTTGAGATGAACCTGACGAAGCAGCTTGTCGGCAGGCGGACAACTGGAGCATCCTTCCGAGGTGAACAGCTCCAAAATCACAACCGAAGTAGGACTCGGGCTGGAAGGGGCTGTGGGCTGTGCGGCCTCAAGCCCTGGCTGTACTGCTATGAAGATCGCTGAAGTTGCGATTAGCTGGCGAAGACGCATAGGGAGCCTCCAATGTGGCTCTCGTCTGACGCGCGATCCCGGAATCGGTTACACGGGCTGCCTGTACCATTCTTCCTGTAACCAAACAGCTTCCAGTGGCTCTAACGAACCGAAGCGCAAGAATGAGCCTGCGCTATTTGCTTCGTGAGGAAGTCATGAAAAAGCTATTGAACGTCTATCGCCGCATCACCGTTGGGTCTGTCTTTTTTGCAATCGCCCATGCTCTTGGCGGTGCGCCTTTACTGGGGATTTCAATTCGCCCAGACCGGATGGGGAAAGCTCCACAACCTTGCGAAGATCACCGGATTCTTCGCAAGTCTGAATGTGCCCGTACCGGGCTTCACTGCACCCGCCATTTCGACCTTGGAGTTCGTCGGCGGTATCCTTCTTATGCTTGGTCTCTTTTCAAGGCCCATCGCCTTCCTCCTGGCCTGCAACATGTTCGTCGCCTATTGGACCGCGGACCGCGAAGCGCTCACCTCTGTGTTCTCCGATCCGGGCAAGTTCTATGTCGCCGACCCCTACACCTTCCTGTTCGCCTCATTGATGGTCCTTATCTTCGGAGCAGGTTTGTTCGCAGTCGATACCCTGATCGCAAAACGAGTGAAAGCTTTCGAGCAGTGAACGAGCCTAAGACTTCAAATCGGACTGAAGCGGAGATGATCGCCGCGATTCTCGGCGGAGAGACGCAGGTCTTCCATGACCTGATTCGCCCTCATGAACGAAGTGTCTATTTGATGGCTTTGTCCTATATGAAGAATGAGGCGGATGCCGAGGACGTGGCCCAGGAGGCGTTCGTGCGGGCCTTCCGCAATCTGGCGTCATTCCGTGCAGAATCGAAGTTCAGTACCTGGCTCATCAGCATCACACTCAATGAGGCGCGGACGCGGCTTCGCAGGAAGATGCTAGTTCCGCATGGATTCACTCGATACACCTCCGGACGAAGATCAGCATGTTTCTCCGGCTTTGCTGCGCGATTGGCGCGAGATACCCTCTGAGGCGGTCGAGAGGGGAGAAATCAGGAAGCTTCTTCAAGATGCTATCGCCTGTCTTCCTGATATCTACCGTCAGGTCTTCCTGCTTCGGGACGTAGAAGAAATGAATATCAACGAAACAGCCGCCGCTTTGAATATCAGTGTTCCCAGCGTCAAAGTTCGGCTACACAGGGCGCGTATGATGTTGCAAAAGCAACTGGCTCCTCAATTGAAGGCTGCCACGCAACAGTCGAGAAGGAGGTGGTTCCCATGGTGATAGATTGCAAACACGTCTGGAATTTCATCTCCGACTACATTGACGGAACGCTGACGGAAGAAGCGAGGGTGGACGTTCAAAAGCACCTCGAACACTGTGAGATTTGCTCAGCGATCCTCGACTCCACGCGGAACGTCATTATCCTGACCGCTGATGACCGCGTATTCGAACTGCCAGTAGGATTCAGCGAACGGCTGCACGCGCGGATTGATCTGGAACTCGAAGAGTACCGGGGCGACGGAGTGAAGCAGTCGCCGTGAGATTTTGCAGATTATTGAACACTCACGTACTTTCGTACATATCTGTACAAGGAAGAGCACATTGAGTATCCATTCCGCAATAAGTCCCGCTGAAGCAGCCGACCGACTTGCTATCCGCGAATTAGTAGATGCCTATACGCATTGCGCGGACAGGCGTGATGCCAGAGGACAGATGGATCTCTTCACGGCTGATGCCCATTTTGTCGTCTTTATGGGGATCGGAGCGAAAGAACCGGCTCAGGAGTACACAAGCGAGAGGATTTGGCTCCTGTCTTCGATAACCTCAATTCTTACGAGGCGACCACACATTTCAACGGACAGAGCACCATATCAATTCAAGGCGAGACGGGGACGGGAGAATCTTATTGCCTGGCCCATCATGTTTCCGTGGCCGAAGGAAAGAGAAGCATGATGGTGGCCTCCATCCGATACCTTGACACCTTCAAAAAAGAGAAGGACGGTGGTTCTTCTGAACGCAAGCTGATGGTGGACTGGATTGACACTCGTCCTCTCACCTGAGAATCCGAAGCGCGCGGGGCGCACGCACATTGACAGCTCATACGCCAGCAGGGACCGGTCTCCGATCACACCTTCACTATCGAATTTGAAGATCCCGGCGTGCAGGCATTTTCGTTTACCTTTGGATGATTCCTGGAGGGAAAGGCTTCAATCGCCTCGGGTGTAAGGAGTGAGGCGGTGTCGATTCTGACACCGCCTCGATTTCGCACTTGAATTCGGATTAACTAGATTTGGGCAAACCCACCATCGACACAGATTTCGCTGCCGTTTACGAAGCTGGAATCGTCAGAGGCGAGGAAAAGAGCTGTCGTTGCGATCTCCTCCGAGCGACCTAATTCCTTTCGCGGAATGCCTGACACGAAATACTCCTTCGCCTCTGCAGGGACATTCGCCATGGCGTTCGTGGCGATCGGTCCAGGACTAAGCACATTCACCCGAATCCCACGCTCTGCGAGTTCTACCGCCCAGGATCGGGCGAAAGACCGGAGAGCGGCTTTGCTTCCCGCATAGACTCCAAGTCCGGGCATACCCTTGAGATGGGCGATCGATCCATTCATGATGATCGATCCTCCGTTCCGCATCATCGGCAGCGCTTTCTGCACGGTGAAGAGCGTGCCGCGCGTATTTAGAGCGAAGAGGTTGTCGAACTGCTCTTCTGTAATTTCCCCCAAGGGCGCGCGACCGCCATGACCCGCGCTGGCAAAGACGATATCGATATGGCCCTTCTCCTTCCTAACGATCTCGTAAAGTCGATCCAAGTCGGCCAGGTTCGCTGAATCCGCCCGCACCCCAGTTACATCGTGCCCAATAGCATTGACCGCATCATCAAGATTTTCTTGTCTTCGCCCTGTAATGAACACATGGGCCCCCTCCTCGGCAAATAGTTTTGCCGACGCCAGTGCCATCCCAGAAGTTGCTCCCGTGATGACAGCCACTTTGCCCTTCAGCTTGCCCATGACTACTCTCCTATCGCCTGTACTGAGGTTAACTCGCTCGTTGTGTGAGTGCGCGATTTGAACGACTGCCCACATAGACAGAGAATCGCGGTAGTCTGACACGCAGTTCCGCGAAAAGGTTACAGGTGCAGGGGCTGAGTACGCTTCTCCGTGCTCCAGCGCTACTATCTGCGGTTCGCCGCAATGCGCTCCTGGATAATCACCGACACCGAATCGCCTGGTTTGCGACTAATGACATCGAGGATTTCCGCTTTTATCGGCAGGTTGTGCCGGCCATCGCCGAGCGCCATAAACGAGCTGCGGAACGCCACGCCGTTCACAGTGCCTCGCACCTTTATCAGGCCGCGCGTCCCAAAACACGTCGCAGACTCCGGCCAGACGACATAGGTGTGGCCACCTTTAGCGGGCGATTTCTGGAGGGTAGCTGTGAACGACTGAGGCAGGTTATCATCGGGCATGGTGGGGTCAGCGAGCCGACTAATCATGGGAGGATGACCAGCACTAGCATGGGGTCGGAGACGCGTACCACGCCACTGACTTCCTAGTGGATCGTCGGCAATCCGGAAGTTGACGGCTCTTTCTCAGTTGTTGCGAAATCGCCAATTCACTCATCGACAAATGATCTCGAGGCAAGTTGCCGAATAGTCGGCTTTCCGGACGAGTGACCCTTTCGTTCAACTGTCGCTAACAGTCCAATGCGCTCATTGAGGGCTTGTGAATCGGCGATTGGTCCTCACAAAGCGCTCAAGCTTAGCGACTTGCGAGTAAGGGCCGGAGCGCGCATCCAGAATGATCATCGAACAAACATCTAGTATTGGTAGGCGGCCGCTCACGGCATTTTCGCGGAGCAAAGCCAGTTACAACTCGATATGCTCATATGCGTACGTATTGATACAAGGTTTCGCGGGAGATCCCGAACTCACGGGCGAGCGCAGCCTTTTTCTCACCGCCGGCGATGCGAGCCCGGAGCTCCGTGACACGGTCCGGTGTGAGCGACGGCCTACGACCTTTGTACAAGCCGGCCTTCTTGGCGATAGCGATGCCCTCGCGCTGACGCTCTTTAAGTAGAGCCCGCTCGAACTCTGCAAATGCTCCCCTGACCGAGAGCAACAACTTGCTCATAGCCGAATCCTCGCCGGTGAAGAGCAACCCCTCCTTCATAAACTGGACCTGCACGCCCCGGCTCGTGAGGTCGGTCACGATCCTTCGAAGGTCGTCTAGGTTGCGTGCGAGCCGATCCATTGAATGCACGACCAACACATCACCATCGCGCAGGTAGTCCAACGCGGCCTGCAGCTGTTGCCTCTTTACATTCTACGACGCCTCGCTCGGATCGGCGGTCGGCGGCATTGTTTCTGAATTGACCACCAACCGCCCTGAGCGACAGCGATCTCCATTCCGAGCTCAATGAGTGACTCGGCCTGTGGGTGTCGAAAAACTCATCCTCGGAGAACTCGCAGATAATTCATCGCGCCAGGATGCCCTACAAGCGATTTTCTCGGACCGAGTAAATATTTTCTATCACCGGATTTGAGGCCGTTTGTGCCGAAAACGAGTTTTTCCAACACCCACGCCTGTTATCACCAACTGAACAAAGTTCCGATCGAACCCTATAGCCTCTGGGAAGGACAAGTTATCGCAATATGCTCTCTCGCGGACCGCCTTTGAGCACAAAGAGAAGCGATCGCTTCTGCAATCAAACGAAATTGTCCTTGTATTTGGCCGAGGCTTCTGGCAATTGCAAGTTCGTGAGAACAACGATGCTGATAGCCGCAATTGAGCAAATGGCTTACCCCATTGGCAGGCAGGCGTTTGCGACCATGCGTTCGCGTTCAGGCGAAAACAAACCGAGTGCTAATTGAAACTTGTGCTAGCAATTCTTAAAGTGAAGTCTTCTGCATGACTTCAGCGAACTGAACCGTAATAAATTGTAGATACTCTTGTAGCCCGGCACCGGTTTTTGCTGAAACCGCGAAGTGGCGCATTCCCGGACGCACAGCTTGAATGTTCGCCTGCACGGATTCCGCGTCAAATTCGACCGCCTCAGCAAGATCCATCTTCGTGATCACAGCTACATCTCCAGTGTTGAAGATAGTGGGATACTTCAACGGCTTATCTTCTCCTTCCGTAACGGAAAGGAGAACGAGGCGAAGATTTTCTCCCAGGTCATACGAAGAAGGGCAAACCAAATTGCCTACATTCTCAATAAAAAGAAAATCGAGGCCACCGATGTCCCAACCGTTGAGCGCGTTGTCGATCATCGTGGCTTCAAGGTGACAGAGAGTTCCGGTCGTTATTTGCTTCACCGGCGCCTGACTACGTGCCAACCGAATTGCATCGTTCTCCGTTGCCAGGTCGCCCACCAGGGCAGCCACGCGGTACTGCGGCTGCAAGAGCGTGAGCGTCCTCTCGAGAAACGCCGTCTTACCCGCGCCTGGACTTGAGACAAGGCTTACAACAAAAGTTCCTTGCGCGCGAAAACGCTCTCGTAGCATCCGAGCGACCACGTCATTTTGCTTCAGGACGTTCTTACGCACTTCCAACAGGCGCGGTTCGGCACTCATCTCGTACCTCCAGAGCGGTAATTAGCAGTTCTCTTCCGTGAATGACCTCTGAGGTCGGTGTACCGCACTCAGGACAGCAGAACCATTGCATCGAGCTCAAAATTCGTTGGGCCTTACATGCGGGACAGTACACCTCGATGGGCACTTCCTTAATCACGAGTTGGGACCCTTCCAGCCGCGTCCCGCTACATGCCATCTCATAGGAGAAAAGCAACGCTTCCGCGACAACGCCGGACAGCGGTCCAAGCTCCAGGTAGACGGCGTCGATCTTGACGTCTCGCCGCTCTGCCTCTTCTTGCGCCATTTCCACGATACTCATTGCGATGGAGAGTTCATGCATAATGGGCTCCATCGATGGCATTTCCCTCAAACGCGGCGAGCGCAACTTGACCAAGGCTGATTCCGCCGTCGTTTGGAGGGACAGCGTGGTTTGTCCACACCTGAAGCTGTTCTTCTTCGAGAAGTGGCTTTAGATCCTTCAGTAGCAGCTCGTTCTGGAAGACTCCTCCAGAGAGGACAACAGTACGAACTTCATGCTCCTCGCAAACAGTTCTGATGGAGGTGCCCAGTCCCTGGGCGATTCCTCGTTGAAATGCGCGAGCGATTTCGCGTTTCGAACGTCCGCGCGTTCGGTCGTGGATCACGTACTCAAGCAGGGGGCGGAAGTCGAGTTCATGGTTGGCGAATGGAAATGGATACGCATCCCCGGCCGGTGCATCTTTGGCCAGTTGCTCGAGCCAAATTGCTGCCTGTCCTTCAAAGGTGATTTCTCTGACAAAGCCGAGGAGAGCTGCGGCTGCGTCAAACAGTCTGCCCACAGAAGTCGTGGAAAATGTGCGCAGTCCTCGATGTATGAGTTGTGCGGCATCGTGATAGCGTGAACCAAAGTTGAACGGCGCGGTAGTCAGATCTGGCAATGCGTCCAGCTGGGATAGAAACCCGGCGGCGGCCTGTGTGGGATATCGAGCAGCTGCATCCCCCCCGGGCAGAGGCGCCTGACGCAAGTGGGCCACACGTTCAAAACCGCGCTGCACACTTCCGACAAAGATCTCACCACCCCATATGGCCCCGTCATCTCCATATCCTGTCCCGTCAAAGCTGACTCCAACGACAGCCTCTCCCCATTCACCGCGCTCGGCAAGGACTGACGCGAGGTGTGCACGATGATGTTGCACGGCACACCTGCTCGAGCAAGGCAAAGTTAATGCATGCAAAGTTGATGCATACTGAGGGTGACAATCGTGGACGATCAGTAGGTCTTCCCATCGCACGCTGTACATGGAGATCAAGTCTCTCACCGTCTCCTCAAAGGCCCGGAAGGCGTGATAGTGATCCAAATCTCCGATGTGCTGACTGACAAATGCCTGTCCATCAACGGCTAGTGTGATGGTGTTCTTAAGGTCTGCGCCTAAGGCCAGGATAGGGCGCTTGGTCGGCAGGGTCGCAACTGCTCCGGGAGCATATCCGCGGGCACGGCGAAGGATCATTGGGCCAAAAGCGCCAGCCCGCGTAACAGAGTCGTCGACGCGGCGCGCGATAGGGCGCTCGCCAATTAAGAATGCGTCGGCAATTCCAGAGAGGCGCTCAAGCGCATCGGAGTCCTCGTATGAAATCGGCTCGCTGGAGCGATTTGCGCTGGTCATCACGAGAACATCAGGGGCGCCAGCAGCGAAGAGCAAGTGATGAAGTGGTGTATACGGTAACATCACGCCGAACTCATCGTTCTCTGGAGCGACGCCTGCAAGCTCCACCCTCTTCGGTGCGAGCACTATCGGTCGGGCAATCGATGTGAGCAGTACTTCAGCATCGGGAGATAACTGAACCAGATTGGATGCAGCTGCCATATCTCTCGCCATCAGTGCAAACGGCTTCTCCTTCCTGAACTTTCGTGTACGCAAGGCGGCGTTAGCTTCTGGTTTTCGCGCGTCGCAGGCCAAGTGATAACCTCCGAGCCCCTTAACTGCGACGATCTTTCCCTCACAGAGAAGTCGGGCTGAACGTTCAATTGCCTCCGTGTCTCCAAAGATCGTCGTTACTCCTTCACTTAGAAAATGCTTTGGGCCACAGGCGGGGCAAGCAACAGGTTGCGCATGGAATCGACGATTCGAGGGTTCGTGATATTCGTGACTACAAAAGCGATCCATTGGCCAGCGGCGCATCGTAGTGTTCGGCCGATCATAGGGTAATGCATCGATGACGCTAAAGCGGGGGCCGCAATTGACGCAATTGATGTAGGGATAGCTGTATCGCTCATTCGACGGGTCAAAAAGTTCAGAGAGACACTCATCGCAGACTGGCAGATCCGGTGAGACGCGAACTGTTGGCCGGTCGAGACGCTCGCTTTCACGAATCGTGAAGTCGCTCAAGCCTTCGCATGATGTAGGCTCAACTTCAATATCGACGATGTAAGCGGCGACAGGTGGTCTCATTTTCATCTCGCGAACAAATGTGGCCAAATCCTCCTCTATTCCCTCCACATGAATCTCGACTCCCTGGTTGCCGTTGAGCACCCAGCCGGTGAGCATGTTTGTCTGGGCCAGACGATACACAAATGGGCGGAAGCCAACTCCCTGTACTACTCCGCGAACACGAATAGAGCAAGCAATTGCCATTACGATCCCCCACCCACGACGCAGCCCCGACCTTGCCAGCCGACCTGGATCACCTTGCCATTCTCGACCAGAACAGGAACAGTACAGAGGCTGCTGTCGACTGACTGGAGGCGCTTTCTGGCCTCTGGATCGGCTTCGATGTCGTACTCAAGAAAATCGCGCCGGCTCCACTCGAGCGATTCGCGCAACTCCTGGGTGTAGGGGCAGCCTGCAGCGCCGTAGAGTTCAAGCTTTGCCACGATCGAGTGCCTCCAAAGCTTCTCGGATCACATGGTATGCGGAGGCCTGAACCTCCTGAATGCGCGGAATATAGTCGCTGCGAACAATGATTGGAAGGTCTGCGAGACCGCGACGGTATATCTCCCCCCCGTCGTAGCCGAGAAGTGCGACCGTCAATAGATTGCGCTTACGTCCCTCCTCGAGCGCCATCACGATATTGCGTGAACCTCCACTGGTGGAGATGCCTATCGCCACATCCTCCGGTTGCGCGTGAGCGATCAGTTGTCGCAAGAAGATAACCTCAGTGCCGACATCGTTGGCGAGCGCCGTAATGTTGGCTGGCTCCATGGAAAGCGATATCGCTGGAATGGAGCGATAACCCGGTGGAGGCAGTACGCAGTCCAGAGCCCAGTCGTTTGCATCGGTCGCGGATCCGCCGTTTCCGAAGAGAATAAGCTTCCCACCCTGCGACAGGCGCTGATGGATAGCGAGAGCGGCATTTCCTATCTGTTCGGCCTGTTCCTTTGCCAGTTGCGTCCGTAGCTGAGTGTCGTCATGCACCTTCATCAGGATCGAAGCGGCTACCTCTTCGACGATATCTGTCGTCTCCTGTTTCTTGTGTCCAAGGAATGGGTATAGGAACTCTGACTGTCCCACGTCCTGTCCCAGCTCCCGGTGCTCAAGAAACACATGCACGGTCTCCCAGAGCGTGTGATAGAAGATTTCGACCATCTCCTGATGAATGAATGGATCTTGTGTGACCACCTCAAGTGCGTACGTACCATCAGGGCCCGGGAGCGCAAAAGTCATTGCTTTGTGGGTACGGGCCCATGCTAGCGCCGTAACTACTTCAGGGTCGCCTTCTGGTGGGCCAAACCCCATCACGATGTCGTTAGGACAGAGGATTGCACGCAACCACGGTTCAAAAGCCATGGAAAGATCAAGGGCTGGAAGGGCTCGCTTTCCCACAATCACTGGATGCACGAATTCGACCGAGACATGCTGTGCATCCGTTGCGTAGGAGCCGCGACCAAAAGCCAACAGACGCCCTCCCCGCAAGAAGCGGTCCGACATCTCATGGCAAACTTCCGCTAGATGTCTCGCTTCTCGCGAGAAGAAACGTTCGATGATTTCGTTACGCATGAGCAGGCGCTCTTCAATCTGCGCTGCCAGGTTGCAAGCTGTTTCCATCGCAATCGTCCTAACAAATTCGCGGCAGGGGATCGCCGACAAGCATATCCACTATTCGGCTACCACCGTACCTTGTCGTCACGAGCACGGCGCACGCAGGCTCCGTGCGTACCTCGCCGATGATAAAAGCATCTTCGCCACCTTCTATTTGATGTAACGCGTTCAGGGCGACATCGGCATATTCCGGCGCAACCACGGCAAGAAACTGGCCTTCATTCGCGATATGCAGCGGGTCGAGCCCCAAGAGTTCACAGGCACCACGAACCTCGTCTCGCATCGGAATATCCTCTTCCGACAAGACGATTCCCAGCCCGCAGTCACGAGCAAGTTCATTGAGAGAAGTCGCAACCCCCCCCCGGGTAGGATCGCGCATCCATCGGATTCCAGGCCCTGCTTGCTCCACCATCGCTTCTATCAAAGGCAGCACGCAACGGGTATCGGAAGACAAGTCCGCCACAAGGTCGAGCTCGCCGCGTGCGAGAAGGATGGTGATGCCATGGTCTCCTATCGGCCCAGATAGAAGAATCTTGTCTCCAGGTCGAACGGATCGCGTATCGATTGCCACTTGTGGCATGAGGCGACCTATGCCCGTAGTTGTGATATACATACCGTCGGCTTTGCCGCGCTCAACTACTTTTGTGTCTCCGCCGACCATGGCTACACCCGCTCTATGAAGTGCGGCGGCCATGGCGCGAACTTCGCCTTCAAGGATAGATGTTGGTAGTCCCTCTTCGAGGACGAAGGTAACAACCATGGCCAGACCCTTAGCTCCCGAAACGGCCAGATCGTTCATGGTTCCATTTACCGCAAGTTCGCCAATTGAACCGCCGGGAAATCTAAGCGGCTTCACAACGAAACTATCCGTAGTGATAGCAACACAGGAGCCGTCGATTTCGACGTGCGCAGCATCGCCCAAGGGCGCTCTCGAACTTTCAAACAGGATCGGAGCAAAGAGACCTTCCACGAGTCTGCGGCTCGCCTTGCCGCCGGCGCCATGGGCCATCTCAATCTGCGGGTCTCGAAAGCGCACGGCAGAACCGATGCTTTCAACCGTCGACCTTCCGTTCAGGCCACCGAGCTGATGCTTGTCACCAGGGCTGCTGCCTTCCGATGTTCGTAGTTGTAATATGCTGCGCATGAACCCTCTGTAGAAACCATAAGCGCGCCGATTGGCCGTTCCGGCGTGCACTCCTTGCCGAATAGCTTGCACTGCGCAGGCTTTAGCACACCCTTCAGGACTTCTCCGCACTGCGCGGCCTTGGGATCAGTAACCCGAGTACCAGGTATAGGAAAGCGTTGCTCTGCATCCCACTCTGCGTATTCGTCACGAATCTTCAGAGCCGATTGAGAGATAAATCCGAGACCACGCCATTCAAAATACGGCCGAAGTTGAAATACTTCAGCCATGACCTTCAGGGCAGCGCTGTTGCCCTCCCACGGAACAACTCGTTTGTATTGATTCTCGACCCGGGCCTCGCCTGCCTTAAGTTGTCGAAGTAGCATGACGATGGATTGGAGTAGATCGAGTGGCTCGAAGCCGGAGGTGACAACCGGCTTGCCCTCATTCCTGGCGATCCATTCGTAGGGGCGGCAGCCGATGACCGTGGAGACATGCCCTGGTCCGATAAAACCGTCGAGGCGCATGTCAGGAGAGTCGAGGATCGCACGAATGGCCGGGACGATGGTGACGTGATTGCAAAACACGGAGAAGTTCTTGACGCCCTCCGTCTTTGCACGCATCAGCGTGAGGGCTGTGGACGGCGCCGTCGTTTCGAAGCCAATCGCAAAGAACATCACATGCTTGTCGGCATTTTTTCTCGCGAGTTGAAGCGCGTCCGCCGGCGAATACACGATTCGTACATCAGTCCCCCGGGCCTTATGCTCGAGGGGACTACCGTGAGTTCCCGGAACCCTCATCATGTCTCCGAAGGCGGCAAAGATCACATCTTCATTCTTCGCTACCTCAAGGCCATCGTCGATTCTGCCCATCGGTAAGACACAAACGGGACAGCCGGGCCCATGAATGAGCTCAATGTTCGAAGGCAGAATGTCCTTCAGGCCAAAGCGGTAGATGGCGTGAGTATGACCCCCGCAAACCTCCATGATGCGATAGTGTTTTCCCGAGTCCGCGAGACGATGAATCTCGTCGGAAGCTTTGATAATCAGTTCAGGATCTCGGAATTCGTCTACATATCGCATGTGCAACCTCTAACGTGGATTCACTCGGATGGGACGCACTCTTGGGTGAGATCCTGCAGTTAGCTTCGTGCCTTATGGTCCTCTGCTCTCTTCAAGGCCATACCCCCGAACTTCTTCCATGGCCTGTTCCGTTTCGCCGAGCATGGTGAGAAGGTGCATCTGTTCCGATGCGTCCCGCTCGCTGATCTTGGTCATTGCAAAGCCGACGTGGATCAACACCCAATCGCCGATGACTGGCCTATCGTCTTGCAACAGGCCCAAATCCACTTTGCGGCGTACGCCAGTTACTTCTACTGTTCCCAGGTGTGGCTGATCTGGATCTAGTTCGACGATTTTGCCTGGAATCGCTAGGCACATGAAAGTACTTCCTCCGTTGAAGGTTGCTCGATCCTCACATAGACCACGTTCACTCTTGTCTCCTGGCCACAATCTCGAAGGACAACTTGAGCTCGTCCTTCAGCTTAAGTGCGCCCCCTGCAACCGAAACCAATTTTATGTCGTACTCGCTCTGGCTTATTGAGAAGTCGCCAGAAGCACGTAGCATACTTCCCAACAACGCGACGCGTACGCTGATCGGCTGACTGCGCGAGACCCCGTGCAACGTCAAGTTCCCGTTGAGCGTGGCGGAATAGAGCATGTCTGCCATCTTCGTAACTGAGATATCGGGGGCCTCATATAGAATCTCTGGAAACTTCGCTGCCTCCAGCACCTCTTGATTCATAAGGCGTTCCATTTCACGTAGATCTTTGGCGCTGATATCGTCCTGCACACTTAAGGAAGATGATTTGATGATGATCTTCAATGAGCTCGCTTCAAGCTTGTCAGGGTTGAACTTTATCTCGCCGCTCAAATCCCGAATCGCAATAGTTGGATTGTGACCCATTGCAGCCAGGAATCCAGCTGCAGACGCGCGCACTGTGAATCGGCTTGACCGGCCATCGATTACATAGCGGTCCGTAGCCGTCTCAGTTGGGTCTACAGTGGTAGCCGAAACCTCGTTCATATTGTTATCTCCGCCTATGCAACAACACCTGTTTACGCCCTTTGAGACATTGATCTTTTCAACAACAGATGCCTCTCACATTGCGCGCAGTTTCAAATATCGTTCGATGTCGGGAATCGCAGCGTGGGCAAGATCGCCGACTCCAACCTTAGACATATAACGGCGGACAAAGGGATTGGAAAGAACCAATCCCGCACCAAAGACGATCAGGGCCACACCCCCAAGCATGTAAAGAGTGTCCTTGTTGTTAGCGTTCCCATTTGTGTTAGTTTCAACCAATTCCATAGCCACGGCAGATCTCCTTTCAATTGCGGACTTTCAGTTGCTTGTGTTCTCCCAGCCACCACCTAGAGTCTTCCTTACGAGGTTCTCAACTACTTTCACTGCCTCATGCACCGCTGCTTCTACGGGCACGCTCAAGCCCATCTTTCCTTCTTCACCGCCGAAGGTGGCGGGTTCACACCCTACCAGCAAGATACGTTTCAACGTGCCGTGCATCGCCGTCGCCATGCGAAGTACGTTCACTGGATTCATAGAATGTGGGTCTAAGAAGTTCCCCTCGCCGAGTGAAGCGGCAGGATCGTTCAAGTCTGGCTCGACGACAGAGACCGTGCCCGGGGTTTGCCCGTGAGGAAACGCGTCGATCAGGATGGTCGTTTCGTATCCGTCCTGCAACGCATACGCGAGATCCAGGCCCCGTATACCGAAGTCTGCCACGCGCGCTGTAACCGGTAGGTCGCTCTTGGATAGCTGTTGCGCTACTTCAACCCCAAAACCATCGTCTCCAAGAAAAATGTTGCCAATACCGGCAACCAGAATGCGAGGCTTCGGGATGGCATCCTTCTGGAGCTGTTCATCTCTCAAAAGTGGTTCGACTTCAGACGCATCAAAGAAGAAGCGGTGACCTGGTTGTCGCAGCAATCCAAGGTCGCGTCCAGGATCTTCATCGAGAACGACACCAATATGCGTTTTGCCTTCGTAATCCTGTTCAATGCTCTCAATCGTGGCGATCTGTCCCTGCAGCGCAATGTCTAAGATGTCTCCGCCTTTACGCGGAAGCAGGCGCACGTGATCGCCGGTTCTCATCTCCACGTCCGAGATCATCACGTGATCGACGATGGTCTTGTCCTCGAGCAATTGCCACTCCCATTCGTTCATTGCGCCTCCTTGGTCAGCGAGCGCAACCCTCGCAGTGCACCGTGGAGCTTCATGAACTGTTCCGGCGGCATGTTCTCGGTGCGTTCGAGCATCTGGCGAGCACGTTGGTCCGATTGCCGCATCTCTTGTTTCTCTTCCTCTGTCATCGTCAGAATTCGCAGAGAGAGAATCTCGTCAATCTCAGTTCCGTCAAACAAATTGCCTGAACTCTCAGGGGCGATCTGCGGGTAGTCGTAGAGAATGATGGGCGACGACAGCATCATGTCCCGATCCCCCTCTTCACCCACCAAGACCGGCCAGGTACCGAGATTCCTGCACTCTTCGACCAGACTCCTCAGACTTTCAGGAGGGTCAAGCATAGAGATAAACTGGCCGTTTTCAAGTGCTAGAAGGGTATGCGCAGACACGAGCGAATACATTAGGGCACGGGTACGGCCTTCATGATGCAATGATTCATACGGAGTGAGATTGTGAATCCGCACTGTGACATCAATTACACCGTTAGGACACTCCTTCGAATCTATTTCAACCGATCCGCATAACGTCTCCCATTCGCGAATGATGACGCCTGCGATCAGACCGCCTCTTGTGCGCAAAGGTTCAAACTCTTTTCCCGACGGAAACTCAAATAACAATGGCTGAGGGGGTGACACGGTAGCTATGGGCAGTGGTGAAAAATCTATCTCGCGTTCCACCGCTTCTTGCCAAGGCACAAACGTCTGGCCGTCAATATCCAACCTATCTACAACCTCGAATTTAGGCTCTCCGGTTTCGGGAAGTTCCTGCAGAAGGTGCGGCGGCTTGCCGACGGAGCGATTGATAAGCTGCAGGAATCGAATCTTCACGTGGAGTCGAGTGAATAAGCCGCCTTGCAGCAGGCACTCCGTCTGCATTGCCCAGGCTTCAGAGCCATTCTGCGATTCGCTATAGGATTGCGGGCAGAGTATTCCGAAATTCCAGCGCTGTTGGTTCTTTACTGCTGACGCACGATAGGGATACAGCATGTAGCCCTCGTAGAGCACGGCCTCCGCGATCTTCTCCACACGATCCAGATTCATGAGTTCACCGTCTCTTCAACAGGCAACACCTTTTCCAGAGCCTGTTCCCAGGTGGGAATTCCGTGTTGTGTCTTGTATTGGTATAAGCGGTCGAACACATCCCGGCGCAGACTCAGCCAGACGCTATTGGGATAGTAGGAATCCATCATGTCGCGCCACACCTTCACTGGGAGTTTGAACTTGGCCTCCTGCTCCCAGGAGATCGGCACAACCTGTAACACCTCATCCGCGTCGGCATAGAACACCGAGCCGCTGAACATCAGGTGAAGAGGTATCTCTCCGTCCGTCAGACCTTCAAAGTACTTCGTCGCGGCCACGTTGAAGTCGAACGTGCAAGGGACAGGAAGGTCTGTAACCGTGCTCCCCTGGAAGCTGGGAATAACGACGCTGACATGGGTCCACAACAGACTGCGAAGTGTCTGGCTCCAACGGGCTGGCTCGCCGAAGAGATCGCGCATGCGACTCTGTTCCTCTTCCGTATAGCGACGACGGGTTACGTCAATCTGTATCTGGCAGCGAAGTGCAACCGTGTGGATCGTCTCGCCAGCGATCGCGTTCTCGATGCGGAGCTTAAACCAAGCGTTGGGGCCACCGCAAACGGGACGACGGTCGCATCTTCGATTTGGAAGCTCAGATCAGGCATTGGCTTCTCCAGTGACGACGTCCGCCCGGACCCTTAAGTCAGAGAAGAAGCGTCCGATCTCGCTCCAAACCTCAGAGCCTCCGGAGAGACCTTTCCAGTTGGCCCGAATCAAGCCTACGAGTCGATAACAGTCATCGATGGGAGCGATATAGTATTCGGCGCGAGCCAACTCGTGCGCGTGACCTACCCTGTTTACGAGCAACGCCTCGATGTCAGGGCGCAATTGTCCCAGGACGGCATTCGCCTGCACGATCTCAGTCCAGGCATCGAGGGGGAGCAGGGACTCGACCGCGCCCGCCGGGCTGGGGTAGAGCGTGACAGTTCGATCTTCCGCGCTTGAGCGGAAAAAGAACGCCATGTTGATGGGGATTAGAGATCATCCCACTGGCCATCGGTCATCTGGAAGTTAACCAAAAGCTGAGCGCGTCTGGACACACGCCTGTACTTGCTGCCTGCCATTCCATCAAAGAGAGTTGCGCAGGATTCACAAGCACAAACAATCTGTCGCTGTGCAATCTCCACCAGATGTGGATGTTCCTGGGCCAAACCGGCGCTGCAAAGTTCGCAGCGCTCCTGCGGGCGTTTTGGGCGAGCGAACTGGCGGAGGGTAGCGAACGCCCGATCTATTTTCGCCGGGGTTTCTGTGGGCATGGTCAGCCTCTCTCCACCCAAGTGCGATGAGGTCTCAATTGGCACCGTCCACTCCTAGTCCGCGGGGGGCCAACACATGCGCAGCCGTCGAATGATTCAGCAAGCTCTCCAAGGGAACGAAGCCAGAAGCACCCTCATCTTCCAAGCCCAGAATTGTCAGCGACGCCAAATCGGGCGCCAGGTCATAGACACCCTCCTCCACGATCGAGCGGAGGTTCTTGGCAGCGGAGCCGTGCGTGTGACCGGAGGTGTGAAGCTGGAGTTCGACAACTCCATCATGTATGTCGATTAGTTCCACTTTGCTGTCGAACTTCCGCAAACGTGAGCACACCGCATCGAGCGCCTTCAACACGCGGGTATGGAGATCTTCAGGATGGAGCGAATAGAGAAGCAGCAGATTGCGGACGATAGGATCCTGGCCGAGTTTGCCGATCATCGCCTCGCCCTCCGCACCCGACTCGAAGACGAGTTCCATGATCCTCTCGAGGCCCGTGCCGTGGACTTCCATTAGGAGCTGCACTAGCTCCCGTGCTGCAACCTTAGAGCCACTCCCGGGCATCTGATCGAGCTCGCCAACCAGGGTGCCGAGCTGCCGGACCTTTTGCTGAAACTCTTTCTCGCTGGCCACTTCACTCCTTCTTGAGCTCTCGATGAAAACAGACGGATGAACTTCAGGTCATACATTCGCACTCGCCAAACGAACTGGTGACAGTGGCCTTGCATGTGCCTACTGCTGCAAGCCAAACATCGGAGAATGATGCGTCTCAAGTACCTTTCCGTTGCCGAGATACATATGAACACCACAGGGCAAGCATGGATCGAAGCTTCTGACTGCCCGCATGATGTCGATGCCCTTGAATTTATCCGGACCGTTCTCCTCGAAGATCGGCGTGTTTTGCACGGCGTCCTCGTACGGACCCGGGGTGCCATAGATATCGCGTGGATTTGCGTTCCAAGGGGTAGGTGGATACGGGTGGTAGTTAGCGATCTTGTGATTGCGAATGACCACGTGATGCGACAAAACACCACGAACGGCCTCGTGGAAGCCACATCCTATACCTTCTTCCGGAACCTTGAAGTCGTTCCAGGTCTTTGTTCTGCCCGCATGCAACTCTGCCAGCGCCTGTTCGGCGAAGTGCAAAGCAGCCGCAGCAGCATAGGCCTGGAAGTACGTACGTGCACGATCACGCTCGATAGCATTGCTCCACTTAGGGATCTTCCACTCTAACTCAGTCTCAGGCAGCGACATTGTTTTTGGGAGGTAAATTTTTACACTGTGACCCGTGGCTTTGATATACCCAATATCAACAATGCCGGCCAGCGCAGTTGCCCAGAAACGAGCAATCGGGCCGCCCCCAGTATCAAGTGCGAGATAGTCCTTCGTCCGCTTGTCATACCACCGAGGGGACATCACCCAGGTATATTTGCCCGCAAAGTCCCGCTTCTGCGGCTTCGGAAACGTACTCTGGTTCCAAGGGTGCCGCTGGTCGACAGGATTCCCCAGCGGATCCTTCTTCACAAAAGTCTCTGCGCTCTCCCAATCGTCATAGTACGAGCTACCCAGCAGAATACGGATGTTCAGGTTGATATCTACCAGGTCCGTCGTAACCAGTTCTCCGTCCACCACAACGCCCGGAGTGACGAACATGCCACGACCCCAATCGGTCATCTTCTCGTAGGTATAGTCGCAGACATCCGGATTATTAAATGATCCCCAGCAACCGAGAAGAATCCGCCGCCTTCCAACCTCTTCATAACCGGGGAGGGCTTCGTAGAAGAAATCAAATAGGTCGTCGTGCAGCGGCACGACCTTTTTCATGAACTCCACGTATTTCATCAAACGGACAATGTAATCCGTGAAGAGCTGAATCGTCGGAACCGTGCCCACTCCGCCCGGATAGAGTGTGGACGGGTGCACATGGCGTCCCTCCATCAGACAGAACATCTCGCGAGTCATGCGGCTCATCTGCAGTGCTTCGAGGTAGAAGGCACCCGTGAAGGGATTCAAAGCGGTCATAATGTCCGCGATGGTGCGGTAACCGTGTACGCTTGCGTGCGGTGACTCCGTCTTCAGCGCCTTCTCCCAGACACCGGGATTCGTCTCCTTCACCATCTTTTCGCAGAAATCCACGCCGACCAGGTTGTCCTGGAAGATGTTGTGGTCGAACATGTACTCTGCCGCCTCACCAAGATTGACAATCCATTCGGCGATCGGCGGTGGCTTTACTCCGAAGGCCATGTTCTGGGCATAGGTGGCGCACGTTGCGTGGTTGTCGCCGCAGATGCCACAGATACGGCTTGTAATGAAGTGAGAGTCTCGGGGATCCTTTCCCTTCATGAAGATGCTGTAGCCGCGAAAGATCGACGACGTACTGTGACACTCAGCGACTCGGCGCGTCCCGAAGTCGATCTTCGTGAAGATTCCGAGGCTGCCAACGATTCGGGTAATCGGATCCCAATTCATTTCCACTAAATTGCCGGATTTTCCGGCGACCTGTGTTTCTTCGGTAGCGAGCGTGGCCATCCGTGACTCCTTTATTTGTCTTGGATTAGAAAGACCTTTGGTTGTACCCAGTCGTAAGTTCGGCGCGCGGATGCCGCCACTTTGGCTCTTTATTCAATGTCGAATTGGTTAGCGACCGGAGGGCCCGAATTGCTTTGCCATAGGCCCCGATCGCTGCACTGGAAAGCTTTCCTCCTGGAGGCTCGTCCATGAACGGCATGAACTTATCGGGGAAACCCGGCATAGTACACCCGATACAGATGCCGCCGACGTTGGGACAGCCTCCGATTCCCGCCATCCAGCCCCGCTTAGGCACATTGCAATTCACCACCGGTCCCCAACAGCCGAGCTTGACGATGCACTTCGGAGACCCGTAGGAGGTAGCGAAGTCACCCTGCTCGTAGTACCCAGCCCGATCGCAGCCATCATGCACCGTTTTGCCGAATAGCCATGTGGGTCTCAGCTGATCATCAAGCGGAATCATCGGAGCGAGACCGGCGACTTGGTACAGCAGGTACAACACGGTTTCCATGAAGTTGTCAGGCTGAACCGGACAACCCGGAACATTCACGATGGGTAGTCCCGCCTTGGATTTCCAATCCCATCCCAGATAATCGGCCAGACCCATCGCACCGGTGGGGTTGCCTTCCATAGCATGAATGCCGCCATAGGTCGCACAGGTGCCGCAGCCCACGACGGCAAGAGCCTTCGGACTGAGACGGTCAATCCATTCGTTCGTCGTAATCGGTTGACCTGTGTGGGGGTTCGTCCCGACCGCCGCCCAGTAGCCCTCTCTCTTGATCTTCTCGTTGGGAATAGAACCTTCTACCACCAGCACGAACGGGTCAAGCTTTCCCTGTTCGGCTAGGTAATAGAAATTGAGAAAATCGCTGCCGTTCTCATATGCGAGAACAGGATTGTGTAGATGCACTTTGGGCAAGCCGGGAATTGCGCCCAAAAGCACATCCTCAATGCTGGGTTGTGTCGCCGCGGTAATCGATACCGAATCTCCATCACAGCCCAGACCAGCTGTGATCCAGACGATGTGCACTTCCGCTACGGCTGGTTTCTTTTGTGTAACTCGGCCGTAAGGCGCTGCTTCCGCTGTCATAAGCTGGATTCTCCTCTCGATATCGACCTCGCGTAGGCGGGCGTAAGCAGAGCGGTCTGTCCGGCTCCGTAACCAGCGAACGAGCCATAAGAACAGACGCTGAAGTTCATTCACAAGAAGGACTGACCCGATTTTGTCTTCGTACAATTGCTTGAGATCGCCTAGGGGATTCCCCGATACAACTCATCTGAAAATTTCTCTAGGTTGTCTTCTCGCTAATTGACGATTGAATCGCATGCTGGACCAACTCGCGCCCGCTGCGAAGAGACAATTTGTCTTTGATATGGGCTTGGTACGTTTCGACTGTCTTGATGCTTAGGTGCAGTTTTTCGGCAATCTGCCGCGTGCTGCGGGCTTCGCCGATCAAACGGAAAACCTCAAGCTCGCGATCAGAGAGAGTGGAGAGACGAGACCTCTTGTCCGCAGCGGTGCCACTGATGTACTGGTGCAGCAGCTTATTCGCCATTCGATCGCTGAGGTAAATGTCTCCGCCAAGAATGCGACGCACGGCGATCAGGACCTTCTCCGTGGCCTCCTGCTTCATAATGTAGCCATTGGCCCGCGCCCGCAGTGCGCGCTCCGCATAAATCGACTCGTCGTGCATCGAGAGGATCAGCACCAGAAGATCCGGATATAACGCACGCAGGTTCTTCAGCAGTTCCAGTCCGTCTGGACCATTCAATGAAATATCCGCGATCAGGATGTCCGGCTCCTCTGCGGCAATTGCCCTCATGGCGGCGTGTGCTTCTTCGGCCTCCCCGCAAACCGTGAGGTCCTGTTCACGGTTAATCAATAGAGCCAGTCCTTGACGCAATAGGGGATGGTCATCCACGACGAAAACAGTCTTCTTCCGGACTCGCGGGACACCCTGTGACTTGATGGCCTCCTCCATGCGCATGTTATTCACCTTCCTCCACCGGGAATAGGCAGGTAACGACCGTTCCGCGGGGTGTGTCTCGTCGTATTTCAAGATCTCCGCCGATCATTCCTGCCCGGTAGTTCATGATGTGCAGCCCCATACCATGCGAACCGGCAGGATTTTCCGCAATACCCTTACCGTCATCTTTTATCGCCAATGTGCCCCGGCCATGTTCGGCCGTCAACTGAATCAGGATCTCCTGTGCAATCCCATGCTTGATCGCATTATTCACAGCCTCTTGGGCAATGTGATAAAGATGTGTGGCCATCGAGTCATTGTGTATCAGGACAGGCCTTTCACATCGAAATCGGCACGATACTCCAAAGAGGTCTTCTACTTCAGCCGCCCATAATTGCAATGCAGACATCAGGCCATGCGCATCAGAGACTACAGGAAGCAGTCCTCTGGCCAATTCGCGTGTCTTATGGATTGCCTCATTCACTAGCTTCACAATCTTGGCTGCCTCGTTGGCCTCTGACTGCTTCTGTTCAGCCAGCTTTGCTTCATGTACTTTAGCCATGAACGCAATCCCGGTCAGATGTTGGCCGAGACCATCATGCAGGTCCTGGCCAATTCGACGTTGTTCTCTCGCGCTTATGTCAAGGATCGCTTTTTCTAAATGCTTCCGTTCGGTAATGTCGATGCCGGTGGCGATGATGTAATTGGAGGTGTCTCCACTGCCGGGTAGCAGCGTACTCGTCCATGCAATCAGCCGCTGATCTCCATGCCGCGTCATCCAACAGCTTTGATAGTCTCGAGGCAAAAGATCCGTGCGTAGCAGTTCAAAGACGGCTTTGAAGCGATCGGCTTCCTCTGCAACAAGGAACATGTCCCAGAGATATTTACCCTGAACCTCCTCCATCGAATACCCGGTGGTAAGTTCGCAAGCTGGATTGAACCGCAGGATGCGTCCTTCGCCATCGAGGACAACGACCAACGCTCCCACCGTATCTAGAATTGCTGAGACGAAATTACGTTCTTCTTGAAGCTCTTCTTCAACGCGTTTGAGATCTGAAATATCGAAGGCGACGCCATGAATAAACCATGGACTACCGTCCTCCTGACGCATCATCTTGGCATCACAGTGAAACCAGATTACGCGGCCATCGCGCGCGA
Organism: uncultured Acidobacteriaceae bacterium; assembly: GCA_963744125.1. GTDB lineage: Bacteria > Acidobacteriota > Terriglobia > Terriglobales > Acidobacteriaceae > Edaphobacter. The sequence continues at coordinate 327,684 of CAVUSG010000005.1, forward strand.
TCACTCGATAAGCGGATCGCAGTGGCTTGCCCGAAAGGAACATCTCGGCGGCTTCCAGACTCCAGCGTTGCTTGTCACTAGGGTGAATATGCTGATACCAACGAACTGGATCTTCCAGCCACTCTTCCCGCGAATATCCGAGCGAGGCTTCAATCTGTGGGCTCACATACGCTTCGCTAATACCTCGGTCCAGATAGGCCATAAAGACAACTGCCGGTATTTGCTCCAGCAGCGCCCGGTACTTAGCCTCGAGATTGGGCGCGTGCAAATCCGCAGCCGCCCCTCTTCCGACTTCGGCTAAATCATCACGGACATAGGCGCGGCTCGTGGTGGGATGGGAGAAAACTCGTGCGAGATCGAGCAGCACGGCCTCCGCCTCGGCAATATCTGGCAGTCCTTCACTGACATCGGCGGACGACTTCTTACTGTTGCTCCTCCGTTTTTTAGCAGCCTGCAAAAACGAAGACATCTATCACTCCAAATGCCCCAGGTTCTGTCGATTACATGCCATCACGGCGCTATCCTGGCGTCATTCATGTTGCCCGGCGCACTGCGCCTCTGTCGCCAACTTGGTTCTTTGTTCAATGAGGCCTGCGTGAACCGTCGCAGCGCATGAATAGCCCGCCCGTACGTCTGAACAGCGGCAGAAGACAGAAGGGAGCCAGGAGGCTGGTCCATGAACGGCATAAATTTGTCCGGAAATCCCGGCATCGTGCATCCGATGCAAATGCCGCCCACGTTGGGACACCCGCCAATGCCCCCCATCCAGCCACGTTTGCCCACATTGCACTGAACCACCGGTCCCCAGCACCCAAGCTTCACGATGCAGAGCGGCGATCCATACTCCTCCGCAAACTGCGCCTGCTCATAGTACCCGCCGCGATCGCAGCCTTCATGCAAAGTACTTCCGAAGAGCCACCTAGGGCGCAGAGCCTCGTCGAGAGGGATCATCGGTGCGCGTCCCGCAGCCATGTAGAGCAAATACAGCAACGTCTCCATAAAATTATCCGGCTGAACCGGACATCCGGGAACGCAAACGATTGGAATGCCGGCCATCGAACGCCACTGCCAGCCCAGATAATCAGGCAGCCCCATGCATCCGGTCGGATTGCCTTCCATCGCATGAATTCCGCCATACGTCGAACAAGTACCCGCTGCAATGACCGCCCATGCTTTTGGCGCCAGGCGATCAATCCATTCACAAGTCGTAATCGGCTGACCGGTGGCCTGGTCAGTTCCGAACGACGCCCAGTAACCCTCCGCCTTGTTCCCTTCATTGGGAACTGAGCCCTCCAGCACGAGGATGAAGGGCTTCAACTTGCCCTCTGCGGCCAGATGGAAACGCTTCATGAATTCCTCTCCATTCTCGGAAGCGAGAAATGGATTATGAAAACTCACCTTGGGAATCCACGGTAGCGCTCCGAGGACGATGTCCTCAATACTGGGTTGCGTGGCCGCCGTCATCGCGATTGTGTCTCCATCGCAACCCAGCCCAGCAGTTATCCAGAGAACGTCGATCTCGGAGATAGGCGGCGGTTTGCGAACCGGGCGACGAGCAGATCCCATGCGCGTATGGCTTCCCTTCAGTGCGTTACGCAGTGCAGCACCGAAAATTCACGCGTCCATATTCGGCTTCAAACACAATTTACGCAACACCGGAACGACCGCCTCGCTGGTTACATAGAGCGAATTCTGATGTAGCGGCGAATGTCCGGCACCAATGAGACCAAAAGAGAAAGCAAACCCAGCGACGCCATTGCCAAAATTACTTTCTTCACGTTTCACCTCGTTTTAACGTAGACGGGTCGGCACAAAGCACCCTTCACACTTTGATGCAAAGCGTGCGACGACGATCATCTCGTCTATCCCCAATTCTTTGCTCCGTGATACATTACTCCTTCTGTCGGTCTGCTATGGAGAGCTGCCGAAGCGACATCTGAATCAAGACATGGCAGCTGTACCAGATTTCAGCGCAAAAAGGCCAGCTAATAGCAGACACCTGAAGTCGGCCACGAAGCAAAGAAATGTTGCCAGGTGAAAAGTGAATCCGATCCCATCTCTCCCCCGGATATTGCTCAATGACGAAGCAGGCAACACCCGAGCCAAGGTTATCGGTGTCTACAGTTTACTGCTGGTATTCAATCTGGGCGTTTGGCTCTGGGCCATTGTCGCTTTTCACCCTTATCCCTTGCTCTTGGGTACCGCGCTCCTCGCATACAGTCTTGGCCTTCGCCACGCTGTCGATGCCGACCATATCGCCGCGATCGACAACGTCACCCGCAAGCTGATGCAAGAGGGCAAACGTCCTGTCGCAGTCGGCCTTATGTTCTCGCTCGGACATTCCACGATAGTCCTTCTCGGGTCCGCTGCCATTGCCGCCTCGGCACTCGCCTTGCACCACCGCGTCGACGCCGTCAGAAACATCGGGGGAGTGATCGGCACTCTCGTCTCAACTCTCTTTCTCTTCGCAATCGCGATCGTCAATCTTGTTGTTCTCCGGTCGGTCTGCAGCGCATTTGTGCGCGTCCGGCGAGGCGGCTCATACGTGGAAGAAGACTTCGACCTGCTGCTCGGCAATCGAGGGCTACTCGCCCGCCTCTTCCGCCCGATGTTCAGCATGATCACCCGAAGCTGGCACATGTATCCGCTGGGCATCTTGTTCGGCCTCGGATTCGATACCGCCACCGAGATCGGCGTGCTAGGCATCTCGGCCGCTGAAGCGTCAAAGGGCCTGTCGCTATGGTCGATTCTCGTATTCCCGGCCCTATTCGCAGCAGGCATGTCGCTCATCGACACGACGGATTCCATACTGATGCTGGGAGCCTACGGCTGGGCGTTTGTGAAACCCATTCGCAAGCTCTACTACAACATCACCATTACACTGGTGTCGGTTGTGGTCGCCTTCGCAGTCGGCGGTATCGAAGCACTTGGGCTAATGGCTGAGCAGTTCCACTTGACGGGACGATTTTGGAACTTTGTTGGCAGGCTCAACGATAACTTTGGCACGCTCGGCTACTTGATCATCGGACTCTTTGCCATCAGCTGGATCATTTCCGTTGCGATCTATAAGTGGCGTCGTATTGACCGTTTCGAAGTAAACGCCTGAAACGAGCAACCTTTTGGCGGTCGAGACAGTCCGGGGTTGAGATGACGACAATTGGTGGTGAGTTCTCCCAGTGCTTGCCTATCGAACCCGGGACCAGCACATCAGCATTCATGGTCACTCGTCCTGGCGACGGCAATTTCTTTCGGAATGCGATAACACGAAATGGAAGAACATATTACAAATGATCCGGTGCAAGGGCGAATCGCAGCGACCGCTTCCCGCTTCGATATGTCGTTTCGACCTACGCCGATTTCCATTGTTATTTTGCTGTGGTTCTGCTCGAGCGTGATGGCAAATGCAGAAGCCATTCACGGGCGGATTATCGATCCTCAGGGTGCTCCGGTAGCCCACTCACACCTAACTCTGTTCAATGTCGGGGAGACAGCCGTTGCGGATGCAGCCAGCGATGCGCAAGGCAGTTTTACTCTACGGAATATCGATCCTGGTGTTTACCAGCTAAGAGCAGAGGCTCCCTCTTTCCTCACTGTTGTTATTGATATCTCTGTTGGGGTCGGCCAGCAAAAAGAGATCAGCGTGCAATTCCAACAGCTTGTCTCAGCCTTGCAGCAGGTCACAGTGACTGCGTCGGCGCCTTCTTCCCTCACGCCCGATCCATCCCAGAAGGTCATCATCCATGATCAGGTGCTCGACGCCAATCCGGGACGCCCCGGAGCGCCGATCTCGATTCCTGGCCTACCGATCGAAACCGCCTCCGGAGGTGTCAAGGCTCCGCAATATTTTTCTCCGGGAGTGGCAGGCGATCACGGCGAGCCGATCGCGCAGTTCTATCAGATCGGTGACTTCCTTTATCCCAACAATCTGCCTGCCAACGCTCACGGCAACGGCTACGCCGATCCCAATTTCCTTATTCCCCCAACCATTGAAGGCGTTCGAGTGGATGGCGGAGCCTTCAACGTACGCGAAGGCAACAACTCCATCGATATCGCCGCTTCCTACTTGCCCAGGCAACGACTCACCAGTTTTGTTCAGCTGACAGGAGACTATCGTGACGGCGATTTGATGGGAGCTTGGGCACCCACCAACCCACAGATTAATGCCTGGATTGCCGGTGAGATCTCGTTCGGAGATGGCTTCCTGGAGCGTCTTGAGCACCGGCAACAATACAAGCTGAACGCCCTTAGGCAGTACAACCCTGGTCGTCATCAGTTGACCTTGTTTGGGGTCGGTTACTACGGTTTCTCCCGCATCCCAGGGCTGATTCCAATCGATATCCCGGCGCCCGACGACACCATCGATAAACGGCAACTTGATCGCACCTATACGTTTCTAGCAGTCGCAACGGATAACTGGAAGCTGAGCGAACAAAGGCAGGCCTCGTTTTCGGGCTTCTATCGCAGCTACGCTCTAAACCTCCGTTCTAACTTTGGTGATGGGTTAATTCAGCAGAGTGAAACCCGCAACGTGGTTGGCGGCGAGAGCACTTATACCCAGAGCGTCCGTCCTTGGCTTGCATTGCTCGCCGGAGTGGATCTTCGTCGCGACGCACCACGAAATCTCGATCTAAAGCATGCTGATGATCAGGGTGCCTTTCAACTGACCACAAGCAACAATCTGACCCTTTCCTTTGTTGAACCCTTCATGTCACTTGATGGGCCGGTTACGAAGTATCTCCACTACAACGTCGGCTTCCGTCAGGAGGAAGTATGGATGGATAATCAGGATCTTGTCACTCCTGCAAACTCGTTCAATAAGCTCGCCACTCTGACTCTCCCCAAGGGAACCTTAACGATCCTGCCTCCCGAGCGCCCATATTTGCCCCAGTTAGCCCTCAGCTATGGAGAGGCCTTTCACACGAACGATCCCCGCATCGGAACTGGCACCGGCGAGCCAACCCTCATAGCGCCATCGAAGGCATATCAGTTAGTGGTTTATAGAACAATTAGTCAGATCCAGTTCTACATCACTCTTCGCCGCGTCTCGAACTCGCTGGAGCTGGCCAAGATCGATCCGGACACTGGGTTGCAGGAGGCCGTCGGACCCTCTCTGAATAAGGTGATCTCGGCATCCCTACAAAGAAACTTCTCTCACGGCTCAATATACATTTCCTATGCGCAGGCAGATGCCAGAGACCGCGAAACGGGAGAGCCGATCCCAGAGGCGCCACGCAACATCTGGGACGCAGTCGGTTCTGTGAACAAGCTAACGCTTGGTCTCCAAGCTCGTGGTGAGTTTGAATTCGTGAAGGCTAAGCCTCTTGGCGATGGGTTTGTCGGCGTGCCGGTCACAGAGTTTCGCGGGGCTCTACTTAGGTCTTTCCTTGAGAACCGTATGTCCCTCGCCGCCAATTTCCTGATCGCTGACGGTTACACAGGCCAGACTACCGAAACGCTTGCCCTTCCTAATGAACCTGAGCCATTCGAGCGTGTCGTTGGGGTCCCGTTGAAGTCCTATTTGAGCCTGAGCTTTGCGTATTACTTCAAGCATTGAAACAACGCAGAGCGCCATGCCAGTGCGGAACAGCTCGTCGTTGTCCAAGGCGCCGAGTGACAGGCTACTCGTTCAAGTGACAGATCAGATATGCATCCGAAGGATGCAGCTACCAGATTCTAGTTATTGATAAATCGCCGAGTCACTCATCGAAGTCCGATCAGTAACGATATGTCGGCTTGTATGTAACTGGATGAGACGTGAGGTTATTTTGCTGCTTATCTCTGCGCCGCAGTTTCGATGGCGGACGATGATATGTCGGGATTAAAATGTGTGGGACGGACTGGCGGGTGGAGTTTCCTCTTTTCCTGGGGTTGAAGTCTCCGGCCATCCGGCAAGATGAGGCGGCGGATGGTTCTCGAGCTTAGCAAAGCGTTCTCTTTCATGCTTGGCCTTATGTCTCTTTACCCGATGATGTGGAACGCGTTTTTTGTCCCGGGCACGCGTTGGGAGGACCGGGTATGGCTGTCCTTTGGGGCCATCGGCTTCTCTGGCTGCGTGTGCTTTGCGAGCGGCCTGCTGTTTTGCTGGCCCTGTGCGGAGAATTCGGAGGGGGAGCGGGCGCTGCTATCTACACTGCCTGTACGCATGTTCGCGTGGGCGCTGGTAGTGATGGCTGCGCTGTTTGTGTCGTCGTGGTACCTCGATGTTTATTACGTACCTTTGCTGTGGAAGAATCTGCCTTGATTGCGCGCGACGAGTCTGCCAGACACTGAAAGCCTACGATCTGAAGGAAAAGATTTGGGCGCGTACGTCGATATGCCTCTACAATTCGTATCTGCATGTAAACCTAAAGACTGAGGGATCTGAGAATGGCTGAGAAGACGATGGTGGAAAAGGCCGGTGAGGCGGTTGGCTTCGGAATGGCGATGGCAGAAGATGTGGCAGGCACTGTTAAATCGGCGGTTGGTGCAGCGGTGGCGAGGGTGACAGAAGCTTTAAAGAAGGAACCTGCGACGAAAGCTCCGGTCAAGCAGGTTGCGAAAAAAGCGCCCGCGAAGAAGGCTGCAAAGAAAGCACCCGCCAAGAGAGCCATCAAGAAAACCGTGACCAAGACTGCGGGTAAGAAGTCAACCGCGAAGAAGACTGCCAAAAAAGTCGCGGCAAAGAAGACGTCAGCTAAGAAAGCCGTGAAGAAAGCCGTAAAGAAGAATGTGAAAAAGGCTGCCCGACGACAGAAATGACTGTGAGGAAATATGGCGAATGATAAGGCAAAGAAGAAGGCCGCGAAGAAGCTTGAAAAAGCGGTCACAAAGGCTGTGAAGAAGGGCTTAACCGAGAATGCAGTAGAGAAAGCAGTAGGGCTTGGCTTGTCTAAGGCCTCCGGCAAGAAAAAGCCAGTCGGCAAAGCAACGGCAGCTAAGGACGCGCAGGATGCAAAAAGCGCCTGATGCTGTAACTGCGCCCGTTCGGAATCTAGAACGGGCAGGACGAGATTTCGGAGACTAAAGACTGCATTCCATGTCGTTACTAAGTCAGTTGGTGACAAATCGCTGAGTCACTCATCTCTTTATGGCTTTGCGGATTTTGGAGGCGGGTTTGAGTTTTCGTTCCGACGCGGCGATGTAGTGGATGAGGGTGCTGGTGGCGAGATTGACGGTGACGGAGTCGTCGGGGGTTTTGGTGGTGCCGCCGTCGGATGCGGGGTGGTACTCGATGCGGAGCTGGGTGGGGTCGGCGATGATGCGGAGGTAGCCGTAGTTGCTTGTCGTCGTAGCTCTCGAAGGTGACGGTGTCGCCGACTTCAGGTTGGGCGAAGACGGGCATTGACGACGGGAGTGCGAATGGTCGTGCCGCCTGAGATGGTGGTAAGGCCGTGTCCGCCGTTGCCGCAGACGACGAATGGAATCTGGCGAGTGCCGATGGCGCGGGTGAAGCGCTGATAGTTGTGCGCGTGGCCGGAGAGGACGGCGTGGGGCCAGACGCCGGTCTGTTTGCAGATGGCGTCGATCTCCTTGAGCATGACGATGCTAGCTGGTGCCGGTCGCCGAAGGCGTAGGGCGGATGATGGACGGCGATGATAAGTGCGCCGGCGATAGCTCTGCTGCTTGACACGGGTGAGTGCGGCGGTGAGGTAAGTTTAGCTGGACGTCGGAGAGCTCGGGAAACATGGGTTTGCCGGTGGTGGGATTTTGGGTGGGGGAGATGACGCCGGGGTTCTCGAGCATGTTGGTAGTAGAGGCCGAGGATGCGGACGAAGGGGGCGTCGAAGGTGTAGTAGACGCCGGGCTGGATCATGGTGGTGCGCGGGATGCCCAGGGCGTCGGCGGAGTGGGTGGGAGTTGGGGTGCAGAAGTTGGCGAGGAAGGCGCTGAGCGTAGTCGGCGGCATTGCCGGAGCCGGCGGGGGGTGGGAGGACGATGCCGTCGTGATTGCCGGGGATGGCGAGGATGGGGCGGGGGTAATTTCGGTAGGCGTCGTAGAACTGGTCGTAGTAGTACTTGTGTTCGCCGAAGCTGTAGACGATGTCGCCGAGGTGGTAGAAGAACTGCGGGAGCGCGGCGGCGGGTTCGTTGATGAAGTCGGTGAGCATCTTGTCGATGGTGGGGTACTCGGGCTGGGGACCGATGGTGGCGCCGGTGTCTCCGACGCAGTGGAAGACGATGCTGCCGGCGGCCTGGATGGCCGCTACGGTGGAGTTGCCGGAGGGGCCGAGAGCGGCGGCGAGGGTGAGGATGGGCTCGGTGACTGGGGGCGGCCGGGAAGGGCAGCGGGAGGAACTTGCTGGCTTTGATGAGAGCAGCCATCTCTTTGTATGCCTGGGTGTCTGAGGCGTGAGGGACCTTGTAGTTGGTGGGGTCGGGTGTGGCGACGGGGTCGGCGAAGATGGGTGGGAGAGCGGCTGGCGGTTATTGGATTTTCGCGGAGACATGGCGACGTTTCCTTTCTGCGAGCAGAGTTCTCTTCGCGTATGCCGGTGTCGATGCCGGTGTCGGGGCGCAGGGCCGTGAACTGGAGCTTGCGCGCGAGATCGAGTACTTTGCCTGCTCAGGATGCGGGAGCCGGGATGCTTAAGTCTTCTAACCCTGCTGCGGGAAATTCGATGCGGAAGGAGGTCTTCATTCCGTTGGCGAGGTCGCCGCTCTGGACGGAGATGCGGCCTCCGTTTTTGTGGACGAGCTCGCGGGTGACCCAGAGGCCGATGCCGGTACCGACGTCCTCCTTGGTGGTGAAGAAGGGTTCGAAGATGCGGGGGAGGTGGGCTTCGCCGATGCCGGAGCCGTTGTCTTCGAAGAGCAGTACGGCCAGGTCCTGCTCGGTGCGGGTGTGGATGGCGACCTGAGCGCTGGGGCCGGAGAGCGCGTCGATGGAGTTGGAGGCGAGGTTGGTGATGATCTGGCGAAGTTCGTGAGGCTGGAGGATGACGAAGACGTCTGGCTGGTAGTTGCGCTGGATGCTGATTTTCTTCATATCGGAGCGCGAGCGGAAGATGGCGAGGACTTCTTCGATGGAGTGGGAGAGCTCGAGTCTGCGGGGTTTCTCGCTGGCGCGGACGAAGCCGAGGGTGAGGCGGGTGATGTGGCCGAGGCGGGAGAGCTCCATTCGGCGGTGTCGAGGAAGGCGCGGCTGGACTCGTTGATGGTGGTGTCGGCGCGGACGAGATAGAGGAGATTGGTGACGGCTTCGAGGGGGTTGTTGATCTCGTGCGCGACGGTGGATGCCATGCGGCCCATGGCGGCGAGCTTCTCTGAGCGGAGCAGGGCGGCATCGGCCAGCTTGCGGTCGGTGATGTCGACGGCGACGCCGCGCCAGAGATTGCGGGCGCCGGGGGTGCGGGTTCCGCGGATCTCGACCCAATGGACTTCGCCGTTCGGGCCAGAGTACGCGGAACTCCTTGAGGAGTGGCTCGGTCGAGGACTTCATGTGCTGGATCATCTCCCGGAGCGCCGGGCGATCGTCAGCGTGAGAGGAAGGGCTTGAGGGAGTGGGCTAGCTCAAGCTCGGCGAATGGCCTGCCGAAGACGGGATAGCTGCCGCTGTACCAGCGGGGACTGTCTTCGCGGTCGACGTCGAGGAGCCAGGAGGCGCAGCGGCCGCTGTGGAGGGAGTTGATGAGGGCTTCGGTGCGATCCTGCAGGGCTTCGGCGGCCTTGCGGCGGCCTTCGGTGAGCAGGCTGACCAAGAAGCCGCACAGACAGAGGATGAGGAAGCCGACCAGATCTGGAGACAGGGAAGGTCCAGTAGTGTCCCGCGTGACGCATCATCATGAGGTATGAGCGGCACGCGGTGGAGATGAGAGCAGGCGAGGAGCGCTGGAGCGAATGCCTCCGACCGCCGCTACGATGGCGACGCAGACACAGTAGAGCGCGAAGGGGACGAATTGGAGGACGGCGAAGTGCGTGTTGACGTCCGCGGCTATGAAGGGAAGGACGATAGCGAGGATGAACGCTGCGATTTGCTTGAAGCGAGGAGCGTATCCTGGGCCGAAAAGACTCATCTTGCTGGTTTCTCCGTGGTTCTAACTTCGGCAATGATGACCAGGAAAACTGCAATTTTGCTGCGGACTACGAGATCTCTCCGCCTCTGATTATTTGTCTTCAGAGATGTCGTTGCGTTGGCGGAGGGCGGTGAGCTGGGGGTGGAGGAGCTTGTTGGTGAGGCTGCGGGTGAGGGCTTCGACGGCTTCGCGCTGCTGGGGAGTGAGGTCGGTGAGGCGCTTTGCTGCGCGGGCGAGCTCGGCTTCGCGGATGGCTTCGGCGTTCTGCTGGAGGGCGAGGATGGCGGGGACGTTGTCGCGGGACTGGAGGCGCTGCTGGTATCTGTCCACTTCCCTGCTGACGATGGATTCTGCGGCTTCGGCTTCGCGGCTGCGGTCGGCGAGGTTGGCCTGGGCGACCTGCTGGAGGTCGTCGATGTCGTAGACGAAGCAGCCTTCGACCTCGTTCATGCGGGGGTCGACGTCGCGGGGGACGGCGATGTCGATGAAGAACATGGGGCGGTGGCGGCGGCGGTCGAGGAAGTGCTGGCCGTGGGAGCGGGCGAAGATCTTCTGCGGGGCGCCGGTGCTGGTGATGACGATGTCGGCGCGGTCGGCCTGCTCGTAGAGCTTGTCGAAGGGGATGACTCCGGTGGTGACGGTGGCGTGGAGGAAGTCGGCGGCGATCTTTTCTGCGCGGGCCTCGGTGCGGTTGGAGACGAGGATGGAGGCTGCGCCGTGCTGGATGAGATGGCGGGCGGCGAGCTCGGACATCTTGCCGGCGCCTACGAGGAGGACGGTCTTGCCTTGCAGGCTGCCGAAGATCTTGCGCGCGAGGTCTACGGCTACGGAGGCGATGGAGACGGAGCTGGAGCCTATCTGGGTTTCGTTGCGGACTTTTTTGGCTACGGTGAAGGTGCGCTGGAGGAGGGCTTCGAGGGTGGACTGGACGGCGCCGACTTCGCGGGCGATGGTGTAGGACTCTTTGACCTGGCCGAGGATCTGGGGCTCGCCTACGACCATGGAGTCGAGCGAGCTGGCTACGCGGAAGAGGTGGCGTACGGCTTCGCGGTCGCGGTGTTCGTAGAGGTGGGGCTGGAGGGTGGCGGGGGTTACGGCGAAGTACTCGTGGAGGAAGCGTGGGAGGTCGGGGGTGGTGGCTTCTTCCTGGAGGGTGAGGAGCTCTACGCGGTTGCAGGTGGAGAGGATGAGGCCTTCGCGGATGCCGGGCTGGTGGAGGAGGGTGCGGGTGGCGTCGGCGAGGCGCGCGGAGGGTATGGCGAGGCGCTCGCGGACCTCGATGGGCGCGGTGTTGTGGTTGATGCCGAGGAGGACGAGCGTTGCGCGGTCGGTTCTTAGGCGGTTCTGGCTCATGGCGTGGTGAACCTGTGGACGGAGGAGAACTGGTTGGCGGCCCAGACGGTGAGGACGACCAGGAAGACGAAGCTGGAGAGATAGACGGCTCGGCGTCCGCGGAGGCCGGAGTGGCGGCGGATGAAGATCATCACGCAGTAGGCGAACCACATGGCGAAGGCGAGGAGGATCTTGGGGTCGGTGAAGAAGGCGGGGCCGTACTCCTGCTCGGCGAGGGCGGAGCCTATGAGGAGGCCGGCGGTCATGCAGGGGAGGCCGAAGAGGAGGGTCTTGAGGGCGATCTGGTCGGTGGTTTCGAGGGGTGGGAGGCCGCGGAGGGCGGGTTGCTTGGTCTTGAGGCGGCGTTCCTGAACGAGGTAGAGGACTGAGGCGACCAGCGACAGGAAGAGGGCGGCGTAGGCGGCTAGCAGGAGTGCTATGTGGAGGAAGATCCAGCCGGAGTGGGCGAGGAGGATGGTCTCCTGGCCGGGGCGGAGGGCTGGGACGAGGGTGAGCAGGACGGCTATGGGGAGGACGAAGATTCCGAGGGCTACGGTGTGCCAGCGGGCGTAGACGGAGAGGAAGGAGATGACGAGGAGAAGCGCGAGGAGGGACTGGGTTTCGTGGGAGTCGACGGGGAGGGTGTGGTGGGCGGCGTTGAGCATCTCGGCGAGGGAGACGAAGTGGAAGAGGGCGGCGGCGACGGTGGCGGGGATGGCGATGCGGGCCCAGCCGAGGCGGTCGTACAGGGCCGCGGGCAGGACTGCGAGCGCGGCGGCGCTGTAGAGGACGAGGGCGACTCTGAGCCAGAGGAGAGACATGGATGGGTCGGCTTCGCGGGCAAGCCGCAAACCTTGAGTATAACTTGGCGCAATGAGGGGCGCGAGGGTGCCGAGGTGTGTGATTGCGGTCATTTGGCTTCCCTCCCCCTCCCCGGGTCATTTTGCGCAAATTCTTCGAAACAGGGACTTTAGGTCCGGACCTCGAATTCTTCGCTGGTTAAAAGCGATAGCCCGGCGGTGTTGCCGGGCTTACTGGTTTATGTAGGTTTAGTTTATCAGGTGTGTCAAGCAGTTTGATGGTTTTGGTGATACCTAGAACTTCGAGGTATGGAGGAAACCATATCTGAGAATCGAGATGTAGACCACTTCAACCAGTGATGGCGAAGAGCCTGCCGGGAACCGGTTGCCCGGTCACGGTGTCTAAGGTATTGTGATCACGTCGGTTGAGGTGGAGTGATGAAAGCCTGCTTGCTGACGGTGCTGTCGCTCCTGGTCGCTTCATCCTCCCTCGCGCAGCGCCCCTATACAGAAAAGCAGGTGATTGACTACGCGAAGTCCATTGACGTGAAGACGCTTGATCCATCTCTATCCTCTCAACGGCTCGAAGACTGGCTCCAGTCCGGCCCGCCGCGCGCTCACACGTTGACTTGGATAGTCGAGGACACCTGTTGGAACAGGCCGTTCAAGGACGAAGATTATCCCCTTTGCGCAAAGATTGAGGTTAGCCGTAACGAGCAGTCGGGATGGTTCCTCATTCAGATTGGAACGCTGCACAAGGGAATCGTTGGTCCCCCGCATCTTTACGATTTCGGCATCGCCATCATCGATGAAGAAGGCCCGGGCGTAAACCAGACAGGCTACGCCGAGCGACTCTCTGACCTTCCCGGCCTTCTCGATCAACACCAGGCACCCATCATCGATGGAGTGCGGAAGCTGTACAAGGAGATCGTGGCTCACCACCCAATTGGAATTCCTGCCGGGGCGGAGAAGGCGACCATCTGGCCGCTACTGAGCAAGAAACTGACCGGGCAGCTTCAAGCAGCACAAGCCTGCGAAGAGGATTACTTCAGGCAACACCAGACCACAGACATCGCCACGAAACCAGTGTGGCTGAAAACGGGCATCTTCTCCGGCGACGGCAATCGGGCTCTACCGACTTCCTCATTCGCCTGCAGTAAAGGACCCCAAAAGGATGGGTCATTCCTGGTGGATGTGGATCTCACATACACTCCAGATCCAATGCGCTCGCTCCATCAAATGTGGAGCGCTGCGGCAAGAGTAATAGCCGAGGATGGTCGATTTGTAGTGGACGATGTTCGCATCTTCGATAACGACTATACCGACCGTCGTAGCCCCACGGACGGCCCCTCTCATCTCCTTTCGGACTCATTCTCCGGCTGCGACGGTCCTCGCTGGACTGGAGTGACCGCCGCTAAGAAGTAGCGGGTGGGTTGCTGAGGAAACCCCTGTCTCAGAATCGAGACAGGGGCAGCCGGTTTGGTGGTGGGTTGGATTTTAGGCGGCGTGGGAACTTACTTCGACGAGGACTCCGCCGGGGGCTTGGCAGTAGAAGCCGAAGGTCTTGTCGCCTCCTCGGTTGAGGATTGCGGGTGGGGGTGCGTCGAAGCCTGCGTCGAGGATGCGGGTGTGGTGATGATGCACCTTGTCTTCGGAGTCGACCTGAAAGCCTACGTGGAAGGGTGCGGGATAGGTGGCGGAGGTGACGTTCTTGTCGTGGGTGAGGGTGAGGATGAAGCCGTCTTGCCCGAGCAGGACGGCGAATTTGCCGATGCCGCGCTGAGCGATGACACGAAAGCCGAAGCCGGTTTGGAAGAAGTGGCTGAGTTCGGGGACGTTTGAGACGGCCAGATTGATGTGATTAAGTTTGGTCATGATGCGAATCTCCGGTGTGGTGAGGGAGTCGCATGGGGTCGAAGTTCACTCTGCCTTGCCCCATGCGACGGTTTTGACAGTGTGCGTGCACTGCCGCCATCGCCGTGGGTCAGACCCATATCCGGGTCGACAGATGCTGCGGACTTTGGGATTCCGCAGTTGACCGGGCTTACCGATCCGGCCTCGCCTTTTTCGACAGTCTTGAGATTGTTGGTTGGATTGGAAGGATTCAGAAAATGTGGAGGAGTTTGACGCCGTTTGAGCTTGAGATTGGGGAGGAGAAAGCGGTCGAGCTTCGCTCGATGCCCACCTTAGCGACGATGAAGCTGTCGCGAAGATGGGGCACCCGGTTTTGTGGTGGTTCGAGAATGTGGCTTGCGCTAGTTGGGTTTCTTTACTACTGTGCCGCCCTTTACTACGGTGTCTATGTGTTCGAGGAGTTCGATGTGCTGGAGGGGGTCGGAGGTTAGGGCGATTAGGTCGGCGTAGTGGCCGGGGGTTAGCTGGCCTACGTCGGTGGAGCGGCCGATGAGGTCGGCGGCGTTGATGGTGGCGGCCTGGATTGCTTCGGTGGGGGTCATGCCGTAGAGGACCATGTAGTGGAACTGTTTGGCGTTGTCGCCGTGGGGGTAGACGCCGGCGTCGGTGCCGAAGGCCATCTTGACTCCGGCGGCATGGGCTTTGCGGAAGTTGTCGCGCTGGAGCTGGCCTACTCCGCGCTCCTTGGTGAGGAGCTCTTCGGTCATGCCGATCTTGGGGCCGGTCTGGAGGATGTAGTCGTCGCAGTAGATGTCCATGACGAAGTATGTGCCGTGGGATTTGGCGAGGGCGATGCCGTCGTCGTCGACGAGGGAGGCGTGTTCGATGGAGTCGATACCGGCCTGGATGGCCCACTTGATGGACTGGGCTCCGTGGGCGTGGGCGGCGATCTTGCGGCCGGCCTGGTGTGCGGTGTCGGCGGCGACCTTGAGCTCTTCGAGGGTGTACTGGGGGGCGCCGGGTTGGTCGCCCTTGGAGAGGACGCCGCCGGAGGCGAGGATCTTGATGACGTCGACGCCGTATTTGACCTGCTCGCGGACGGTCTGGCGGACTTGGTCGGGGCCGTCGGCGATTGAGAAGTCGCGGTGTTCGGGGAAGAGGGTGACGGTGGTCTCGGGGGAGTAGTTGTTGAGGTCGCCGTGGCCGCCGGTGATGGAGATGCCGGGGCCGGAGGCGACGATGCGTGGGCCCGGGATGTAGCCGGAGTTGATGTTGTTGCGGAGGTCGACGGCGAGGAAGGCGATGGAGCCGACGTCGCGGACGGTGGTGAAGCCGGCTTCGAGGGTCTTGCGGGCGTTGACTACGCCGGCGATGGCGGCGTCGAAGGGAGTGCGGGTGAAGGAGTTGATCTGCTCGTAGCTGTCGGCGCGGACGGTGAGGTGGGTGTGGCAGTCGATGAGGCCGGGGAGGACGTAGTCGGCGGAGAGGTCGAGGACCTGGGCGCCGGCGGGTGGGTGGAAGGCGGCGGGTTCGACGGAGGTGATGCGCTGGTTGGTGATGACGAGGGTTACGTTGTCCTGATAGTGGCCGGAGGCTGCGTCGAAGAGATGGCCGGCGCGGATGTAGGTTGTTGTGGGGGCGGCCTGCTGTTGCGCGGGGATTGCGCTGGGGGCGAGGGTCAGGAGCAGTAGGGCGGACGTTGCGCCGATGGTTCGCAAGGGTGCCTCCGGGGATTTGGGAACGCGGGTTTGGGGGAACGCGTTCTATCTTACGGTGTTTCGTCGTGCACAGGAGGTGGTGCGGTATTCTGGCCTCTCCTGTGGCGAAAGAAACTACAAGCGATGCGAGTGCGCTGACTCCGGTGATGCGGCAGTATTTTGCTGCGAAGGAGCAGTATCCGGACTGTCTGATGTTCTGCCGGATTGGGGACTTCTATGAGCTGTTCTATGAGGACGCGATTCTGGTGGCGCGGGAGCTGCAGCTTACGCTGACGGCGAGGGACAGGGAGAAGAAGCAGCCGATGTGCGGGGTTCCGTACCATGCGGCGGAGATTTATATTCAGCGGCTGCTGAAGAAGGGCTATCGGGTGGCTCTGTGTGAGCAGATGGAGGACCCGAAGACTGTAAAGGGGATTGTGAAGCGCGAGGTGACGCGGGTGCTGACGCCGGGGACGGCGATGGATCCGGCGCTGGGGGCGGAACAGAGTAATTATCTGGCTAGCATTTATATGAAGGGCGCGGGTGCGGCGGCGGTTTGTGGGGTGGCGTTGCTGGATTTGTCTACGGGGGAGTTTCGGGCTACGGAGTTTAGTGGGGTTGGGGCCTGGGCTGGGGTTGTGGATGAGTTGGGTAGGGCGAGGCCGGTGGAGTTGTTGTATTCGGCGGGTGGATTGTTAGGTGGGACAAATACAAAAGCAGGTCCTTCGACTTCGCTGCGCTTCGCTCAGGATGACAACTTCTAAGAAAGGTCCGAAAGATAATCCCGATGAAGACGCGGGTTCGGGGCTGGATGGGATTCGGACGAAGACGGCGGTGGATGAGTGGGTGTTTTCGGTGGAGTATGCGGTGCCTTTGTTGCGGAATCATTTTAAGGTGCACTCGCTGGATGGGATGGGGCTCGGCGGGCATGAGGCGGCAGCGGTGGCGGCGGGGGCGTTGCTGCACTACATCCAGAAGACGAAGCAGGGCGCGGTGGAGCATGTGGATGGGGTTCGGTATTACGAGCGCTCGAACTGCCTGGAGCTGGACGCGGTGAGTGTGAGGAATCTGGAGCTGGTGGAGCCGCTGTTTTCGGGTGAGTCGGCGCAGACTACGCTGTTTTATACGCTGGATGCTTGTTGCACTCCGATGGGTAAGCGGCTGTTGCGGAGTACGCTGCTGCGGCCGGCTAGTGGGCTGGCGGAGATTGAGGCTCGGCTGGAAGCTGTTGGGGAGGCGGTGGGGGATCTGCGGGGGCGGGAGGGTGTTCGGCGGGCGATGGATGGGGTGTTGGATCTGGAGCGGCTGCTGGCTCGGGTGGCGCTGGATTCGGCTGGGCCGAGAGAGGTGATGGCGCTGGCGGGGACGTTGGGGTGTTTGCCGGGGTTGGTGCGGGCTGTTGGGGTTTTTAAGAGGGGCGGTGGCGGGAGTTGGGGGGCGAATGCTGATTCGGACCGAGTGGTATCGCACCCTTCGCGATGAGATGCGACACCGGGTTTGCGACGAGGAGAACTGGTCGCGGAGATGCGGGTTCACACAGGATTTGCTACTGGGTTTGATGCGCTGGAGGATTTGCATGGGCTGGTGGTGAGGACGATTGCGGAGGAGCCTCCGGTTAATTTTGCGGATGGTGGGGTGATTCGCGCGGGGGTGGATGCGGAGTTGGATGAGTTGCGGGAGTTGAGCCGGAGCGGGCGGCAGGCTTTGGCGGCAATTGAGGAGCGCGAGCGGGCGAGGACGGGGATTGGGTCGCTGAAGGTGCGGTTCAACAGCGTGTTTGGGTACTACCTGGAGGTGACGAAGGCGAATGCTAAGTCGGTTCCGGCGGACTATGAGCGGAAGCAGACGCTGGTGAATGCGGAGCGGTTTACTACTCCGGAGCTGAAGGAGTATGAGGCGAAGATTCTGACGGCGCAGGAGCGGAGTGGGGAGATTGAGCGGCGGATATTTGCTGAGCTGCGGCGGGAGTTGCTGGCGGCGGCGATGCGGATGCGGGAGACGGCTCGGCGAGTGGCGGAGATTGATATGCTGGCGAACTTTGCGCATCTGGCGGCGTTGCGTGGGTGGGTGAGGCCGAGTGTTGAGGAGAGTCGGGCGTGCTGGAGTTTGCGCAGGCTCGGCATCCGGTGGTGGAGCGGCGGCTGGAGGAGAGTGGCGGCGGGAGGTTTGTGCCGAACTCGCGTTTACCTCGATGCGGATGCGGGGCCGGCGGTGTTGCTGATTACGGGGCCGAATATGGGGGGCAAGAGTACTTATCTGCGGCAGGCTGCGCTGCTGGTGGTGATGGCGCAGTGTGGGTGTTTTGTGCCGGCGGAGCGGATGCGGCTGGGGCTGGTGGATCGGATTTATACGCGGATTGGGGCCAGCGATAATGTGGCGCGGGGGCGGTCGACGTTCATGGTGGAGATGACGGAGACGGCGGCGATTTTGAATACGGCTACGAACCGGTCGCTGGTGCTGCTGGATGAGATGGGGCGTGGGACTGCGACATATGATGGGCTTGAGTTTGGCTTGGGCGACGGTCGAGCATTTGCATGAGCGGATTGGGGCGCGGACGCTGTTTGCTACGCACTATCATGAGCTGACTTTGCTGGCGGATCGGCTGGCTCGGCTGAAGAATCTGCGGGTGACGGTGAAGGAGAGTGCGGGGGGGATTGTGTTTCTGCATACGGTGGAGGCGGGTGCGGCGAGCAAGAGCTATGGGATTGAGGTGGCTCGGCTGGCGGGGTTGCCGGCGGGCGGTGATCTCGCGGGCGCGTGAGGTGTTGAAGCTGCATGAGAAGGCGGAGACGCAGCAGGTGGCTTCGGCTTTGTCGGGGGAGGGTGAGAGGCAGATGCAGATGACTATGTTTACTCCGCTGTCGCAGCGGATTGTGGATCGGCTGGGTGAGGTGGATGTGGATGGGCTTACTCCGCGGGAGGCGCTGAATTTGTTGGCGGAGTTGCAGAGAGAGTTGAAGGGGTCGTGATGGCGAAGAGCTTGGTTGTGCGCGGGTGTGATGAGCGGGACTTCGGCGGATGGGGTGGATGTGGCTGTGTGCCGGATTTCGGCGCCGCGTGTTGAGGGTGATGTTCCGCGGGTGAAGGTTTTGGGGCATGTGGGGTTTGGGTATTCGAAGGCGGTGCGGGGGCGGTGCTGCGGGTGATGGAGGGTGAGGCGGTGACGGCGGCGGAGATGTCGCGGCTGCATTGGCGGTTGGGGGAGGTTTATGCGGAGTGTGTGGAGAAGGCTGCGGCGAAGTTGGGCGTGAAGGTGGGGTTGGTGGGGTGCCATGGGCAGACGGTGCATCATGAGGCGTGGAAAGCGAGATTTTCGGCTACGCTGCGGAATGACAAAAAAAGGTGCGGTCGACGTGGCAGATGGGTGAGGCGAGTGTGGTGGCGGAGCGGCTGCGGGTTCCGGTGGTGAGTGATTTTCGGCCGGCGGATCTGGCGGCGGGTGGGCAGGGCGCTCCGCTGGTGCCGATGCTGGACTATGTGATGTTTCGTTCGGCGAAGGTGAGCCGGGTGCTGCTGAATCTTGGGGGGATTGCGAATTTGACGGCGATTCCTGCGGGGGCTGGGTTGGATGCGGTGATGGCGTTCGATACGGGGCCGGGGAATATGGTGATCGATGCTTGCATGGCGCGGCTGTTTGGGAGGGGGTTTGATCGTGGTGGGGCTGTGGGGCGGCGTGGGCGTGTGCTGACGAGTGTGGTGGATGAGGTTTTGCGGGAGGGGTACTTCTCTGCCCTGCCGCCTAAGAGTTGTGGGCGGGAGGAGTTTGGGGCTGGGTTTGCGGAGAGATTTATTGCGATGTGTCGGGAGGCGGGGGCGAGTGACGCGGATGTGGTCGCTACGGCTGCGGGGTTGACGGCGGCTTCGGTGATTGACGCGTATCGGCGATTTGTTTGGGGGCATGTTGGGCAGGCTGCTCCGTTGAGTAAGGTGGAGTTTGTGGTGGCGGGGGGTGGGGTGAAGAATGCTGCGCTGATGGGGATGCTGCGGGAGGGGTTGGAGCCGCTGGGGGTGCGGGTTCGTGCGATGGCGGAGTTGGGGGTGGAGGCTCAGGCTAAGGAGGCGGTGGCGTTTGCGCTGTTGGCTTGGATGACGTGGAATCGTTTGCCGGGGAATGTGGTGACGGCTACTGGGGCGAAGAGGGCGGTGGTTTTGGGGAAGGTTACGTTCGCGTGAGGTTTGTGGTGAGTTGGAAGAGAGCGGTCGTGCTTCGCACGATGCCCACCTTAACGACGATGAGACTGTCGCGAAGATGGGGCACCCGGTTCGGGGGTGGATTGATTTTGGTGGCGTTGATGGGAGTGAGTGGGTGTCGTGCGCCGGTGGAGGCGCCGGGGTCGGTGGTGATGATTCTGGAGAGCTCGCCGAACAATCTTGATCTGCGGCAGGGGACGGATGCGCAGAGTGAGCGGGTGGGTGGGTTGGTGTTCGATGCGCTGGTGAAGAAGGATGAGCACTTCAACCTGCAGCCGTGGCTGGCGACGAGTTGGGAGCGGCCGGATGCTTTGACCTGGGTGTTTCATCTGCGCGATGGGGTGCGGTTTCAGGATGGGCGGGCGCTGGGGGCGGAGGATGTGGCTTGGACGATTCGGAGCATGATCGATGGGACGCTGATCACGGCTAAGGGCGGGGCGTTTGCGACGGTGGATAAGGTGGAGGTGGTGGATCGGCTGACGGTGCGGGTGCGGTTGAAGCGGCCGGATGCGGGGTTGCTGTTCAACATGAGTGATGGGTTGTTTGGCGTGGTGCCGGTGGGAGCGGGGCGGGATTTTGGATTGCATCCGGTGGGGTCGGGGCCGTTTCGGTTTGTGAGTGCGGTGCAGGATAAAGAGGTGGTGCTGGAGCGGAGTCATGATTACTGGGCGGATGGGATTGGGAAAGAGGTACGAGGCACTAGGTACGAGGTTCAAGGTGGAGAACCCGGCGTGCGGAGGATTGAGCGGATTCGGTTTGAGGTGGTGCCGGATACGATTACTTCGGCGCTGGAGTTGAAGAAGGGGTCGGCGGACCTGGCGAGTAATGTGGTGACGTTCGACATGATTCATACGCTGGAGAGTGAGCCGAATCTGAAGGTGGAGTCGGGGCCGAGCTCGATTGTGATTTATACGAACTTCAATGTGACCGATCCGGTGTTGAAGGACAGGCGGGTGCGGCAGGCGGTGGCTTGCGCGATGGATCGGCAGGCGATTGTGGATGCGATATGGCGCGGGCAGGCTCGGCTGGCGGAGACGCTGTTGCCGGCGGGGCATTGGGCGGCGGCTGCGCCGAGCTGAGATGGCGGCGTATCCGCATGATGTGGAGCGGGCGAAGGCGCTGCTGGAGGCGGCGGGGTTTCATGCGGGCAAGGATGGGGTGCGGCTGCGGATTACGCTGAAGACTTCGACGGATGAGACGACTCGGCTGATGGCGGCGGTGTTGCAGCAGCAGTTGCGGGCGGCGGGGATCGATCTGCAGATACGCTCGGCGGAGTTTGGGACGTTTTATGCGGATGTGACGAAGGGCGCGTTTCAGATGTATGCGCTGCGGTGGATTGGGTCGAATGAGGATCCGGATATCTTTCGGTATGCGTATGGGTCGGAGAGCTTTCCGCCGAAGGGTGGGAATCGGGGGCGTTATGCGAATGCTCGGGTGGATGCTCTGCTGGCTGCTGCGGCGGCGGTGACGGATGAAGGCGGAGCGGCGGAAGGATTATGTGGAGGTGCAGCGGATTCTGGCGGAGGATTTGCCGGGGATTCCGCTGTGGTATCCGAATAATGAGGTGGTGCATACGCGGCGGGTGACGGGGGTGCAGGCCGGGGGTGAGTGGGAGCTTTGATTTTCTGCTGGATGCGCGGGTGGATGATGGTGGCGGTGATTCGACCTCGGTGGTTTTGTGGGCATGATAGTCATAGTTTGTTTGTGAGGATTTCTTGAGAGTATGCGCCGACGTTTTATTGCCGATAGCTGGACCGACACGACTGCCTCGCTGACCGGGGACCAGGCGGTGCATCTTGCGCGGGTGTTGCGCGCCGAGCCGGGGCAGGTCTATGACATCGTTGCGAATGGATTTTTGCATCGGGCCGAGATCGTCGCAGTATCGGATAAAGAAGTGACCTTCGCGTTGCATGAAGAGCTTGAGGCTGATGCTGCGCTTCCCTTGCATCTGCTGCTGGCGGTGTTCAAGTTCGATCACTTTGAGTGGGCTGTAGAGAAGGCTACGGAGTTGGGGGTTGCGCGTGTCACTCCCGTGCTTGCTCGGCGGACGGAGAAACATCTGGCGCTCGCTGCTCCGAAGCGGGCAGAGCGCTGGCGGCGCATTGCGCTTGAGGCTTCGAAGCAATCGCGGCGCACGGACGTTCCTGAGATTGCTGAGCCGGTGAGTTTGAAGCTTGCTCTGGAACGAGAGGCGAGCGCTGTGCGGATTCTGCTTAGTGAGACGGAACAGACTACGACGCTGGCTGAGGCGCTGGCGTCTTCGAAATCTGAGTTGTCAGGTGTGGCGCTTGCTATCGGGCCTGAGGGTGGATGGACGCCGGAGGAGATGGCTCTCTTCACGCAGCATAAGTGGCGGCATGTAACGCTGGGCCCGCGCATTCTTGCGTGCGGAGACGGCGGCGATTGCGGCCATTGCTATTGCGTCGACCTACTTGAGTTGATTTGCTCCGCTGCCTGCCCATGATCGCAGTCAAAAAAAGACGGCCAGAGCTTGATGCTCTGGCCGTCTTTTTGTCTATTAAATTTTCGCAACTGCTAGTTGAAGATATCTTTTACTTTCTCAAAGAGTCCGCGCGAGGACGGAGTATTTTCTACGACCATCGTTTCGCTCAGTTGGCGCAGGAGTTCTTTCTGCTGCTTGTTGAGCTTGCTGGGTGTCTGGACGCGAATCTCGACGATGAGGTCGCCCTTGCCGCTTGCGTTGAGGTGGGGGACGCCTTTGCCGCGCAGCTTGAATGCCTTGCCGCTCTGCGTGCCCTCGGGGATCTTGATGGTCGCTGGGCCTTCGAGGGTTTGGATTTCGAGCTCGGTGCCGAGCGCGGCCTGGGGGAAGGAGATGGGCATCACGCAGTGCAGATCGTCGCCGTCGCGCTCGAAGAATTTGTGCGCCTTGACGTTCAGAACGACGTAGAGATCGCCTGCGGGGCCGGCGAACTTGCCTGCCTCGCCCTCGCCCTGATAGCGGATGCGGGTGTCCTGCTCTACGCCGGCGGGGACTTTGACGAGGATGGTGTGGTCGCGCTGCACGCGGGTCTCGCCTCTGCAGGTGGCGCATGGATCGACGATGAGGGTGCCGGTTCCGCCGCAGACCGAGCAGGTGCGCGCGACGGAGAAGAAGCCCTGCTGGAAGCGCTGCTGGCCGCGGCCGCCGCACTGCGTGCAGGTGACCGGAGCTTTGCCTTTGGCCGCGCCGGTGCCCTTGCAGTCGGTGCAGGTTTCGCTGCGGCGGATGGTGATCTCTTTTTCCTTGCCGAAGACTGCCTCTTCGAATTCGAGCGTCATGTCGTAGCGCAGGTCGCGTCCGCGCTGCACGCGCGAGGCCCTGCGGCCGCCGCTGCCGCCCATGTTGAACATCTCGCCGAAGAGATCGCCGAAGATGTCGCCGAGGTCCTGCGCGTTGCCGCCGGCAAAGGGATTGCCTCCGCCACCGCCGTTGCTGAACGCGGCGTGACCGTAGCGGTCGTAGGCGGCGCGCTTGTCGGCGTCGCTTAGAACGGAGTAGGCCTCGCTGCAGGCTTTGAACTTCTCCTCTGCCTCGGGATTGTTGGGATTGCGGTCGGGGTGGTACTGCATCGCCAGCTTGCGATACGCGGTCTTGATCTCCTGGTCGGAGGCGTCCCGCGAAACCGTCAATAATTCGTAGTAATCAATCTTCGTCACGTCTGCTGTCGCACTCATCTCTTAAGTCTCTCTTCTAAAACTGTCGCGTGGCCCGCGTCTGCAAATTCCACCCATGCGGGCAACGATGTGCCTGTTTCTATTTTAGACAATGCGTCAAGTCGCAGGCTTTTACTCGGAGACCTGATCGGGATTCTCTGCGATCCTGACCAGCGCGGGGCGTAGTAGCTTCTCGCGAATCCGGTAGCCCTTGCGAATCTCTTCAAGTACCTGATGATCGGGGAACTCCTTGGTTTCGATGCTTCCGAGGGCCTCGTGGATTCGAGGGTCGAACTGCTCGCCTACCGATTCGACCGGCTGCACGTTCAGACCACGCAGGGCCTCTTCCATCTGCTTGAGAATCAATTCGACTCCGCTGCGCAACTGCTCGACCGTGCCGTCGGCGCGAAGGGCGAGCTGGAAGTTGTCCATGACGCCGAGAAAGGGCTCGACGGTGTTCGAGATGGTGTAGTCGCGGGCGTCGGCGCGCTCGCGGGACTCGCGTTTGCGGGCGTTGTCGAACTCCGCCTGCAGCCGCGCGAGGCGGTCGAGCAATTGGTCACGCTCGCCTTTTAGCTGATCGAGCTCGGCCTGTGCGGGGCTGGGCTCCGGCTCGGCCGCTGCGACGCGCTCCTGCGGGAACTCGTCGCCGGTTATCATCTCCGGCTCTTGCTTTGCGCGTCCGGTCTTGTCATTGTGCATCGGTTCTTTGCTCCTCAAGTCATTCATATCTGCAATTGGATCGCTGTTATTTTGCTTCCTTCTCTATTGTTGCTTATTCGGAGGCATCGCGCGAATCGGCCAGCGGCACGCCGACTTCATCCTGCATATCCAGCTGATCTACAGACGCAAATTATTCAGTAGGATGCAGCATTCGGTCGAAGACGTTTGCGATGTAGCTCACCGCATTCATGGTGTTTTCGTAGTGCATGCGCTTGGGGCCGATGACGCCGACCGTGCCGCGGCTTTCGCCTGCCATTCGCGCCGGGGCAGCGATGAGCACCAGGCCGGCCATTTCGGGAGCCTGGTCGGCGAGGTCGAAGACTACGCGGACGCTCTCCTGCCGGGCGTCGATGTAGGCGCTCAGCAGCTCGACGAGGCGCTGCTTGGCTTCGAGGGCGGCGAGGACCTCGCGGAGGCGCTCGCGGTCCTCTACGCTGCCGACTGCCTGGCTGCCGACGAGATTGGCTACGCCTTCTACATAGACGGTGCGGGCGGCGATGTCGGTCTCGGGGACGGTCTTGACCCAGAGTTGCTGCACGGAGCTGAGCAGCATTTGATACTGGTTGCGCTCCTGCTCCAGCATGCGGGTGACCTCGGCCCTGACGCGCTCGACGCTCCAGCCGCGGAAGTTTTCGTTCAGGAAGTTTGCGGCGGTTTCCAGCTCTACTGCCGACAGGTCTTTGTCGCCGATGCCGTCGAGGGCGAGGACGCGGTCGCGAACGAGTCCGCTGCGGGTTACGACAACTGCGAGGACGCGGCGTGGGGCGAGGCGCGAAAAGTGGACGTGCTCCAGCAGATCGCCGTCGGCCACTGCGGCGATGGCGACTCCTACGCCGCTGGAGAGGGTTGCCAGCACGTGCGAGGTGCGTTGCAGCAGCGCGTCGGTTCCGGCTACTCCGGCGAAGCTCGAATCGATCTGCTGCCGGGACTGGACGGAGAGGCGTGCTGCGTCGATTCTGGGGATGCGCGCCGCCGCTGAGGTGCTCGACGTACATGCGGAAGGCGCGCGCGGTGGGGACGCGGCCGGCGGAGGTGTGGGGCTGTTCGAGCAGGCCTGCGTCGGCGAGTTCTGCCATCTCGTTGCGCACTGTGGCGGGGCTCATGCCGGCGCCGTCGGTCTTCTGGCGGCCGACCAGCGCGTCGACCACGGAGGCTGAGCCTACGGGCTCGCCGGTGTCGATGTAGCTCTCGATGATGGCGGTCAGGATGGCACGCTGCCGTGCTGTGACACGCTCCGCATTTGCCATCATGTTGACCCCTCCTGCGCTGAATCTACGCCTAAAGATAGCTTACGCCGCTCGTCAAGCGCTATGAGATCTCGAGCACACTTTCGCTGTTGGCCGCCAATACTTTGGCCCGTTCGGCGACGCGCTCTGCGATCTTGAAGAAGTCCTTCGCGAGCTTGGAATCGGGGCCGGCCAGCGTTACGGGGAGTCCCTTGTCGCCGCCTTCGCGGATGGCTGGGTCGAGTTCGACGGCGCCGAGGAATTCGAGGCCGAACTGGGCGGCTGTTCGCTCCGTGCCGCCTGCGCCGAAGACGTCGATGACGTCGCCGCTGGGCAGCGTCATCTGCGACATATTTTCGACCATGCCGATCACGTCCACCTTCACCTGATGGAACATCTCAAGCGCTTTGCGGGCGTCCTGCAGGGCCACGCTCGAGCCTGTCGATACGACGACTGCGCCGGTCAGCGGCACGGTCTGGACGAGTGAGATGACGACGTCGCCGGTGCCCGGAGGCAGGTCTACGATGAGGAAGTCGAGCTCGCCCCACTCTACCTGCTGGAGGAACTGGCGGATGATCTGGTGCAGCATCGGGCCGCGCATCACCATGGGTTTGTCGCCGGGCGAGATGAGGCCGACGGAGATGAACTTCACGCCGTGCGAGAGGATGGGCTCGATGCGGTTGTCGCCTACGACGTTCGGCTGGCGCGATACGCCGAGCATTGTCGGCACGTTCGGGCCGTAGATGTCGGCGTCGATCAGGCCGACTTTGTAGCCGAGTTTGCCGAGTGCTACTGCCAGATTTACGGCGATGGTGGTCTTGCCTACTCCGCCCTTGCCGCTGCCTACGGCTACTACGTGTGCTACTCCCGGTAGAGGCTGCGGGCCTTGCGGTGCTGCTGGTCCCATGTGTCCCATTACATCTCCTTCTTGTGACTCAAAACGAAACTCTCTGAGCTCAAAGCGCTTGAGCTATACGTACCAACCGGCGGGAAGCGTCGTCCGCATCTCTTTGCGGCGCTGCGTCTCGCCGGCACGCATCTCGCGGCGACGGCCTGCATCTTCGAAGCGGCGTTTCTGGTGCTCGGTCTCTGGAATCAGCTGCGGCACGATCAATCCTCTTCCCTGCTGGTCGACCGCGACATACGTCAGGTACGCGGATGAGACATGCCTAAACCGCTGCTCGCGAACATCTTCGACCATCGCTTTGACGCCGATCTCCATGGAAGTGCGGAAGGCGCGGTTGACGCTGGCCTTGAGGATCAGCAGGTCGCCTACGTGGACCGGGCGCGACGAAGTCGAGGTGGTCCATTGAGGCGGTGACGGTGATGGCGCGGGCGTGGCGGCTGGCGGCCATTGCGCCGACCAGGTCGATGTACTGCATCAGGCGGCCGCCGAAGAGGTTTCCCAGCGCGTTTGAATCTGCGGGGAAGATAATCTCGCTGCGTTCTGATTGCGACTCCGCTACGGTTCGCCTGATGACTTCTTCACTCATAGATACAAGTGTATCGCCTTCAGGAATCAGGCAGTTGGGTTCGGCAGCGCGTGGTCGGCGGCGAAGTCCTTTCCGCTCCATGCTTTGCGCGAGCTCCAATCGGCTCCTGGGCCGGTCCAGAAGGTGCTTGCCGGGGCTAACCCCAGCGGCAGGAATATGGCGGAGCAGAGGTAGAGGCTGCCGGTGGAGATGTAGGTCTCGCCGACGCTGGGCTGGTGGCCGCAGAAGCCGATGGTGAGCCAGCCGTGTGCGTCGAAGGTCTGCGGAGCGCCGAGTGAGCGGCGCATCACTGCCGTCAGAGCAGAACGGACTTGCTGCGGCGCGACTCCCTGCGGCAGGGCTTCGCGGAGGCTCATATCGGCGAGCAGATGGAAGGCGCCGCAGCGGTAGGCGAGCGACCGGCCGATCGCAGGGTAGGTTCCCTCCGGGCTGATGAGGCGCTCCTGAATCGCTGCGTATCTTATTGCTCGCTGCTGGATCTTCGGCCGCAGCGCTTGCCAGTGGTCATCGCTCTCTGCGACGCGGTCGAAGATCTGCAGCAGGAATGGGTGGATTACAAAGCTGTTGTAGTAGTCCCAGTGGAACTCGGGGCCGTCGCCGTACGTGCCGTCGCCCAGGTACCAGGCCTCGTGCTGGCGGATCGCATAGTCCACGCGCTCCTTCTCCCATTGTTCGCCGGCGAAGCGCAGCGTGACCTCTACCATCGCGGCGAACAGCAGCCAGTTGTTGTTTGGAGGCTTCACGGTGCGTACCGCTTTGAGTCCGCGCACCAGATTGCCTCTGGTTTGCTCGGTCAACTTTGCCCACAGTTCGGTGGGGGCGCGCAATATCGCAAGACCGAGGAAAGCTGCGTCTACGAGGCTCTGGGACGTGTCTCCAAACCGCAGGTAGTCGGGCGATGCGGGGTCGGCACCGCTCTCCAAACCGTCTCGCGCTGCGGCTGCGAACCGCTCTCGCAGCGATGCCCTCCGCGCCCTCGTGCGGGCCGTGCTCCAGCCATGGAGCGATTCCGGAGAGAAGCCTGCCGACCGCTTCCAGATGGGTACTCTTGCGGCGTTCTTCGACGGTGCCTGGGCGCGCTTCGACTGGCATCAGCTCTCGCAGCTTGCGCTTCTGCATGGCCGTTAGTACCGGCTCAGCGACACGTTGCATCATTTGCAGCCAGTAGGCACGGTCCTGCTGAGCGCTGTGCAGATCGCCGCTCAGTCCAGAGTTGGCTGCTGTCTGTGCCGCACTCTGCCGAACATCGATCCCAGCGGCCAACATCAGCTTCAGCAGCGTGCGGCGATCGGGTCCACCCTCAATCATGATTCGTCCTCGCGGTCGCCATTCTACCCGCGTTGACCTATTCCTGCCGCGCTGCTGTAATGCTGCTCAATGGATAAGATCGCAGCACTCAACGAAATACTGGAGCTCGACCCCGCCAATGCGTTCGCCCGCTATGGCCTTGCTATGGAACTTAGCAGCCAGGGGAAGACCGACGCGGCGCTGGCGGAGTTTGCCACCCTCATTGGGCATAATCCCGACTACGTTCCGGCGTACCAGATGTCGGCGCAGGCGCTGGCCAAGCTCGGCCGCAAGGAAGAAGCGCTCAGCCCGACTGCACGAAGGCATTGCCGCCGCCAACCGTACCGGAAATCAGCACGCGCTGGCCGAGATGGATGCGATGCGCGACGAACTATCCGCGTAGCAGGCCCATTCTGAGGCGGCGAACCCAACTACTTCAGCGAAACATCTATACTTAGATATGGCGACCCCTCTCCCGCAGACTTTAGGTGCTCTCCGCGCAAGCGACTACACGCCCACCCGCCTCGCTCGCTCCGTCAAAGATGAGCTGCGCGAGAACCTTATCGCGAGATTGCGCGCGGTTGCCAGGACGAAGACTCCGCTGTTTCCCGGCATCGTTGGCTATGACGATACGGTCGTCCCGCAGATCGTAAACGCCGTCCTCAGCAAGCACAACTTTATCCTGCTCGGGCTGCGTGGGCAGGCCAAATCGCGCATCCTGCGCGCGCTTACGACTCTGCTCGATCCGCACTGCCCTTACGTCGCGGGCTCTGAGCTGCGCGATAATCCGTATGCGCCTATCTCTCAGTTCAGCCGCAACCTCATCGCGAAGATGGGTGAAGAGACGCCGATCGCGTGGCTCACGCCGGACGAGCGCTACGTAGAAAAGCTGGCTACTCCCGACGTCACTGTGGCCGATCTGGTCGGCGATATCGACCCGATCAAAGCTGCGCGCTCGAACCAGGACCTTGGCTCCGAGTTGACCATGCACTACGGTCTGCTGCCGCGCGCCAACCGCGGGATCTTCGCCATCAACGAGCTGCCCGATCTCGCCGGCAAGATTCAGGTCGCGCTCTTCAACATCATGCAGGAGGGCGATGTGCAGATTAAGGGCTACCCTGTGCGGCTGCCGCTCGATGTCGCCATCGTCTTCTCGGCCAACCCGGAGGACTATACGGCGCGCGGCAAGATTGTGACGCCGCTGAAGGATCGCATCGGCAGCGAGATTCGCACTCACTATCCCGAGAATATCGAAGAGGGGCTTACGATCACTGCGCAAGAGGCATGGTCGGTGAGACCTGCTTCCGCCATCGAGATTCCGCATTACATCCGCCAGATCGTCGAGCAGATCGCATTCTCTGCGCGCGAGGACAAGAAGGTGGACAAGCGCTCGGGCGTTAGCCAACGGCTGCCTATCAGCACGATGGAGCTGGTGGTATCGAATGCTGAACGGCGGGCATTTCTCCATGGCGAGAAGCTCGCGGTACCGCGCGTCGGCGACATCTACGCCGCACTGCCCGGCATCACCGGCAAGATCGAGCTCGAGTACGAGGGCGAGATGCGCGGCGCGGACACCGTCATCCGCGAGATCATCCGCGCCAGCGTGGCCAGCGTCTTCGATCAGTACTTCGCCGACACCAACACGCAGCAGATCGAACAGTGGTTCAACCTTGGGGGCACCGTTCAGCTGAACGACGCTCAGGCTGCCGCCGACTCGCAGAAGGAGTTGCAGCAGATTCAGGGGCTTTTCGAAAAACTTTCGCCGCTGAAGATCAGCTCGAAGTCGTCGGCAGAGGTTGCCGTGAGTGCCGCCGAGTTTTTGCTCGAGGGTATGTACGCGCACAAGCGCATCAGCCGCACCGAAGAGCGCAGCTTCACCGCCGCAGAAAAGAAGCAACGCGGCAATGACGCCGCCAATTATGCTGAAAAGATGCGCGAACGCGAGATCGAAGAATTTACCGCAAAGAATCGCACCCGCCGCGGCTTCAACTAGTACTATCCCAACAGAGGTAGCAGATTGCATGTTGAAGAGCTTCTCGTTTTGGTGCCTGTCCGTGGCACTAGCTGTTCGTGTGTGTGGCGCACGCTGAGTCCGTCTCCAACCCAAGGCTTCTTACATCGATATAGAACAGCGCCGCGCTCAGTTGGCGCATAACAAAGACCCTCGCATCGCGCAGGCTATTGCCTCGCTTAGCTTCTGTACGAAGCTTCCTGAAGTTCCCGCGCCGACTGGCCGCATGATCATTCCGCAACGCTACCTCAGCGGCGGACATGGGCCGATTAACCCTGAAGAAGGCAAGGTCACGCGCATCTACAACAGCTTTGAACATCGCGTCACCGCGGGCATGAATCAGTGGCTCGTCACGGCCAACAAGGAAGAGGCGCAGTGCGCGCAGCAGCAGATCGATGTGTGGGCAAAGGCTGGTACGCTGCTCGACTACGATCCTAAAGGAGAGCTCGCAGGCGTGGTATCAGGTGGAGTGGACGCTCAGCGCCGTCGCCATCAGCGAGTCTGTGCTCGTCAACGAGAGCTCACTCGATCCGGCCCAGGTCAAGCGCGACATTCAGTGGATGAACAAGGTGGCGCACCGCACTGTCGACTTCGACAAGGCCGGCACGCAGACCAACAATCACCACTACTGGCGCGGCCTTGCAGCGGTAGCGACGGGCGTCATCTCGTCCGACGATGCCCTGTTCAACTGGGGCGTCGGCGTCTACAAACAAGGCATCGACGAGCTCGATAAGCGCGGCGCGTTTCCGCAGGAGATGGCTCGCCACGAGCGTGCAATCCACTATCAATCATTCGCGCTGCAACCGCTGACGCCGCTTGCTGCGTTTGCCGAACGGCAACACGTACTCCTCTTCAAGTACCATTCGCGCAGCGGTCGCACCATCTCGGACGCGGTGAATTTCTTCGGCGCCGCCATTGCGAATCCGGAGATCGTCAAGGCTTACACGTCTGACGCTCAACTTCTCGACGACGGCCCCGATCTCTTTGCCTTCGCAGAGTTCTATTCGCACTACGTCGAGCCGGCACAGATTCCGGCTTCCATTTTGAAGGGCCTTGAGCAGCCTACTTTTTCGACGCGTATCGGCGGCAGCACAACTGTGATTGACGGCTACACGCCTTCCCGGACCGGCGAAAACCCCTAGGAGCGACGAATCACCTCAATGCCAGGATCGCGCGTCCAATGACGCCTGTCATCTGATCCTGCGCGTTCATCGCTATGGTCTGCGGGGGACCGGTCTGGCCGCGCAGCTGATCGGCAAAATCCCACGCGAGGTTTCGCGCCTTGCAAATGTCCCAGAAGGCCAGCAGCCGGCCCACCTTGCCTGTATCCTGCGCGAGTACTCCGAGCACGTCGGTCGCCAGCATCGTTAGCACGGATGGCGTCAGCGTATTGAGCAGGCTATTCACCGCCTGATAGTCCGCATACTGCGGGCTGCCTGACGATGGAATTACGTTCTTCTGCGCGTCCGTCGCGAGCAGCGCCAAGGCTAGATCGTGATTGATGTGCGCGTTCATTCCGGCCACCGCAAACTGAATCCTGTCGATCCCCGGAGTGTGGCGCGCCTCCATCAGCACTTGCCACGAGACGGGAACTGTCTCATCCCCGCTGAGATAGCCAGCGATTGCACGCAGATAAAAGCCGGCGAATACCACATCCAGCGCCAGAAGCCAATCAGCATCCTGCCATCCACCGCTGGGCGGATGCAGATCGACTGCTTGAGTCACCATCAGGTACATGCGGTTGAACCACTTCAAGCCATCGTCGTTGGCCAGGAGCGTATCGATACGCTGCATCACAGCGATTACGCCGCCGATGGTTGCTGGCGCCTCGCCGCTGACCACTGCATAGAGTGCCTCATCCGCCTGTGCCACCGCCATCGTCAACCCCAATCGACTACGCTCCGAAGTATAGCGAAACGACTCATTGAAATCCTGCAGCAACTTATCCATCTTCGCGTTCCGGGTATCATCTAATGAGTGGAAGGAGTTTTATGAAACGCGTCCGCTACACCAAGTTTACCGGCGATCTCTCCTCCGCCTTCGGTCTCGAAGATCTGATGCAGGCGTTGTCTGACTTTCTGTTGGATTCTGGCTTCAACGATCCCTACTCGAACTTCCGGGAATTCGATGGTGATCAGACTCTGGAAAATCTTCGCGATGCGATTCGCCAGGCGCTTGAGTCCGGCGAGCTCTTTGATGAAGAGGCTCAGGAAAAATTCGATTCGCTCGACGCGCAGCAGGTTGAGGAACTAATCGACCAGATCATTCAGAAGCTGCAGGAACAGAACTTCATCAACGCCGAGATGCCCGAACAGGGCCAGGGTCAGCAAGGTGATGGCAATGCAGAGGCGCGCTTTGAGGTCACCGACAAGGGCATGGACTTCCTGGGATATAAGGCCCTGCGCGAGTTGTTGGGACCACTCGGAAAATCCAATTTCGGCCGCCATGATACTCGCCATGAAGCTGCCGGGGTTGAGATTAATGGCAGCAGCAAACTTTATGAGTTTGGCGACACGCTGAACCTCGATATCACTGCGACACTCTCCAGCGTCTTTGCTCGCGAAGGCCTGGCGACTGCCATCGAAGGCGAGGAGCATGCTCCGCTGAACATCTATCACTCGGACGTTCACGTCCATCAGTCCGACTACCAGTCATCGTGTGCGACGGTGGTGCTGCTGGACTGCTCGCACTCGATGATTCTCTATGGCGAGGATCGCTTTACACCCGCCAAGCGCGTGGCGATGGCGCTTTCGCATCTTATCCGCACGCAGTTTCCCGGCGACACCCTCAACCTGGTGCTCTTCCACGACACGGCCGAAGAGATTCCCGTGTCGCAACTCTCGCGCGTAAAGGTTGGCCCACACTATACGAATACCCGCGAAGGCCTGAGGCTCGCACAACGAATACTGGCGCGGCAAAATAAAGACATGAAGCAGATCGTCATGATCACGGATGGCAAACCTTCTGCGCTGACGCTGCCCGACGGCCGTATTTATAAGAACGCCTTTGGTCTGGATCCACTGGTGATCGCCGAGACGCTTGAAGAGGTGAGCCGCTGCAAGCGCTCCAACATCATGATCAACACCTTTATGCTGGCCAGCGATTTTTCGCTCGTGCAGTTCGTGCAGAAGGTCAGCGCAATGTGCCGCGGCAAAGCTTACTTTACGACTCCGCAGACACTAGGAAATTATCTGCTTATGGACTTCATGTCCCGCCGCATGAAGACCGTGCACTAACATTGAGCGTAGATGCTCGCGTCAATGAAAACTGCTCATCCGATACTCTTCAGAAGAGTGCGCTGTATCCCCAAAGCAAATTATGAGGGATCTCGACGCGCCCTCGCAAATCCTGTGCACAACTCCTCAACTCTACCCAATTGCTTCAGCATCGATTCAAGCGTTGCCACTCCCACCGTCTCCTCAAGTTGACGCTGTATCCCGTCCAAAATTCCAACCACGCGTACTGCCCGCCGTCTGCCGGATGGCTTCAACATCAACTGAAACCCGCGCGCATCATCAGGATCGATCCGTCGCTCAACCAGCTCCTTAGCCTCGAGCGATGAAACACAGTGGCTTACATTTCCCCGCGTCGTTTGGAACGCCACCGCCAGCTCCGACGGCTTGATCTCCCCGCGCTTCTCAAAAAAGATCGCAACCAGCACCATCGCCTCAAACACCGACAACTCCTCTCCTGTCAGTATCTCTGCCAAAGCAGCATCCATCCGCCGCGCCATCCGGTTCGCCTGGAAGATCGGGCTTTGCTTCAAGAAGGACTCAATCCGCATAGGAAATTAGTTTACCAGTTCAACTATTTGGGTCAGCACTAAACTACCTCCTCTTCGTTTGCCTGATCAGCGAAAATATACGAGATCCCTATGAAAAGGCTCACCCTATCCTTCGCCCTATTCCTCACCCTGCCTGCTCTCTCCCAGCAATCCCTGCCGGTCCCGCAGACCCTACCCGTTCCAACTCTCCCCACGCTCCAGACCACCGTCTACGTGCTCGGCGACCCGGAGCCCGTGACCGCGGGGGAATCTGCTCGCTCCGTCGTCACCCTCGACACGCAGGAACATCGCCTCGCCTTCCAGGATGTCGAGGACTACCTTCGCACGGACGCCTCGGTCGACATCCAACAGCGTGGAGCGTCCGGAACCCAGGCGGACATCTCCATTCGCGGAGCTTCGTTCGAGCAAACGCTGGTCCTCCTTAACGGTCTGCGTATAAACGACGTCGAAACCTCTCACTTTAATCTCGACGTTCCGGTTCCGCTCGAGGCCATTGCCACCATTGATGTATTGCATGGCGCTGGCGCTACGCTCTATGGCTCGGACGCCATTGGCGGAGTCGTCGACTTCATCACGCTTAAACCTGAAGCGACATCGCTGCGTCTGCGCGCCGGAGCGGGTAGCTTCGGCGAGAATCAGGAGTCCTTTCTCGCCTCGTACGTTGACCACAGGGTCAGTGAAGTTCTCGCCGGCACCCGCGAACACTCAGACGGCTTCATCCCCGATCGCGATTTCCTCACTGAATCCGCCAGTTCCGAGACCCGCATCACTACTCCACTGGGCGACACCGATGTACTCTTCGCTGGCAGCAATCGTCCCTTCGGGGCGGATCAGTTTTATGGTCCATACAACTCGTTCGAACACACCAAGGGGTGGTTCGCCGCACTCAATCAGCCACTCGGCTCTAACACTAATGCCGCGGTAGCCTATCGCCGTCACACCGACATCTTCATTCTCTTTCGCGACGACCCTGCGGCCTACGAGAATCAGCACATCGATGAGAATTGGCAAGCCGTCCTCAGCCGTCACCAGTCGCTCTTCAAAAACGGCACGCTCTACTACGGTCTCGAAGAGGACACCGACGCCATCCAGAGCAACAATCTTGGCCACCACGCGCGCAATCAAGGTGCCGGCTACGTCGACTTCGAGCTAAGCGCTTCCCAACGTGGCACCATCTCGGCCGGTTTTCGCGAGGAAGTGTTCAGCGGCGGTCGCTCCGTCTTCGCGCCGCAATTCGCGGGCAGCCTGTGGGTCCATCCCACTGTTAAACTCCGCGCGTCCATTGGCTACGGTTTTCGCCTGCCTACCTACGTCGATCTGTACTACAGCGACCCAACGACCATCGGCAACCCTAACCTTAAACCCGAGTCCGCGTGGAGCTACGATGGCGGTGTCGACTGGTATCTCAACGATCGTGCTGCCGCCTCGCTCACTGTCTTCTACTCTCGCCAGACCGATGCGATCGATTATCTTCGCGCCTCACCCGCCTCTCCGTGGCAGGCGAGCAACCTTACCGGCCTTCACTTCACCGGGGTGGAGAGCGCATTCCAGTGGCATCCGACTGCGCGCCAGTCTCTGAAGGCGAGCTGGGCTCTTTTGTTCGGCGCGCAGGATGCTCTCAACGGTCTTCAGTCCGAGTACATCTTCAACTATCCAGTCAACCAGGCGCAGCCTCGAGTGGACAGAAAACTTCGCACAGGGCATCCTGCTGCGTAGTCGCACTCGGAGTGACAGAGCGCTACCAGCAGACGCCCTACCCGGTTTGGGACCTCTCCCTCGCTCGCGAAGCCGGGCGCATCCATCCCTTCCTACAGATGGCGAACCTCAGCAACACCGGCTATGAAGAGATCTCCGGTGTTCGCATGCCGGGCCGCAGCTTCACTGGCGGCATCGAACTTGTCCTCGCCAAACGGAGGCAGTAACGAGGCTAGCTCTTCTCTGTCTTCCAGTAGACCGCATACTTTTCATCGACCACGGTATACAGCGGCTTCATCGTCTGTTCGGTTTTCTGGCCCACCGTCTTGAACGTCAAATCCGCCGGCGAAACTACTTCTATCCACTCTGGCTTTCCAACGGCTGCATCTTTCTTGCCGGTCACCACCTGGGGAGCGTCGGCTGGCGGTGGTACTTCCTTGGGGGTAGTATCGTAACCGCCAATCTTCAGCGGACCATCCTTCGGGCCCTGTCCCATCTCTGCGGCCAGCACCAGCGGTCCATACATCGCGGCCTGCAGCGTTACATCACCCGGCAACGGCTGTGTCCACAGAGCCATCGGCAGCATTACCTCAACCTTATCGCCATCATGCCATGTGCGGGTCAGGGTGAGATATCCGCCGGCCTGCGCGAAGGCCTCAAGCTCCTTACCGTTCACGCGGACGGAGCCACCACTCGCAATCCACCCCGGAATTCGCACATGGATCGTTCGCTCGCTGCGGCGCTTCTGTCTTCACCACCAGCGTCGTTCGCTGTTCTCTCGGAAAGGCGGTGGACTGCCGCAAGCCAAATTGCTTCTCCTTCCAGTTCAGCTCGGAAGCAATGAACTGGTTCACATAAACATCGTTCGGCATCGTGAAAGTAGATCGAGTCAGTGAACTTTGCGAACTCCTCCGCACCGGTGCCTGTGCAGCACCAGAAAGAGTCCTCGGCCGAGTTGTAGAACTTCCAGTATCCGGCCGCCATCGGCACGAAGTACTGCTTCAATCCTTCAAGGTTCTGCGTCCCCAACCGGCAGTTGAACATGCTGCGCTCATACGCATCCATCCAGCGAGCGTCGCCCGTCCAGGCGAACAAGTGCCGCTCGAGCTTCATCAGGTTGTACGCCACGCAGCACTCCGCGTCAGTTAAACTCAGCGTTCCAGCGAGGTCGCCGGGATTGGTGTGCCAGTGCTCGCCATTGCTGGTGTTGCCGATTGCATAACTTCGCTCCGTCAGCACTTCTTCCAGAAAATACGCCGCGATATCGCGGTAGCGCGCCTGGCCGGTGAGCTCATACATTCGCGCGGCACCGATTACTTTGGGGACATGCGTATTCGCGTGCAATCCCTTGAGCTCGTCGCGATGCGCCGCAAGCGGGTCGAGAAATCCCGACTGCTCGAAGAGCCGCGCCGTGTCGAGATACTGCTGCTTGCCGGTCAGCCCGTAGAGATTCGCCAGCACCTCATTCATGCCGCCATACTCGGTCCGCAACATCAGGCCGCGCTGCTCATCGCTGATCCCCTCGAAAGTAGCCGCGCACCCATCCCGCGAGACTCTCAGCCATCTGCAGCGCCTGCTCGTTGCCGGTGTGGACGTACATATCCACGAGCCCCGCCATGATCTTGTGCAGCGTGTAGAAAGGCGCCCAGACCTTCTCGCCCCTGGCCAGCCGCTCAAACAATCCCTCCGGATAAGCACCGAGATAGCCGTTGCCATTCGCCTTCTGGCAACGCGCCAGTTCGGCCACCATCAGGTCGCCGTTCTTGCGCAGCGTGTCGTTGCCCGCGCTCGCGTATGCCAACGCCGCCGCGGAGAGATAGTGCCCACCCGCGAAGTGTCCGCGCAGTTCGCAATCCGGCTTCTCCCAACCACCGTAGGGCTTCGCGGTCGAAGTCATTCCGGATGTCAGGCGAAAACTATGCAGCAGCCGGTCCGTAGACAACGACGCCAGATACACCTGGTTGATCTCCGCGGCAGTCTTGAACTCACCGTCCAGCAACCGAACCTGATTCATCTCAAATGGCTGGATTCGGCCTGCCACAAAGAGGCGCGCGCCTGTCTGTGGTGGCGGCGCCTGGCCGAATCCGAGCCTGCCGATTGCGGCTCCAGTCGCAACCGTCGCCATCCCACTCAGCAGCTGCCTTCGTGTATACGTTTGCCCGTTCAGCCCCATCGAACACTCCTTCACGACCCACGCGGAAGTGTATCAAGACATCACAGCACCCGTCGGATGTTAGCCCTGACGACGCTCGCGCCAGATCTTATAGAGGCCCCAGGCTGCGGCCGTGCAGTTGTCCATTACCCGCCCGTCCAGCAGCATCTCTTCGAAATCGTTCACCGCCACGCGATGCAACTGCAGATCATGCTCCTCGGCATCGGGGTCCGGCTCTCCCGGGGTCAGCCCTTCGGCCAGAAAGACGTGGTGCATCTGGTTCATCACTCCGTATGCGATCCAGAGATCGGCCAGCTTGGTCATCTTGTTCGCGGTGAGTCCGGTCTCCTCGCGCAGTTCTCCGCGCGCCAGCTCTTCCGGAACCACGTCGGGCGTCTCCCACCCGCCCTGCGGAAACTCCATGAACGTTCCCTGCACCGTATAGCGAAACTGCTCGATGAGATAGACGAACTCACCCTCCCCGTCACATCCAGAGGAACGATGATCGACGCGGGATCCTTATCGATGACGCCGTAGATCCCGCGCTGTCCATTCGAGCGCTCAATTACATCTTCGCGCACACTGGTCCACGGATTCCGGTATACCTCGCGACTGCTGATCGTCTTGATCGACACTGCATCCTCTCCCGCGCCTATTGCGCCAACTCAAACTCAAGGTGCGAGGGATACTTCGCCGACTCATAGATCGTCATGCGTCTCCGCCTTGTAAGCATCAGCCGGAGCAGTCATGATGTTCGGCACGAACGTCTGCGGATTGCGGTCGTAGAGCGGGAACCAGCTCGACTGCACCTCGACCATGATCTTGTGTCCCTTCAGAAACGTGTGATCGGCGCCGTGCAGGCTCCACTTGAACTCCGTCACCTTGCCCGGCTTCAGCGCCTCCGGCTTCTCAAAGCTTTTGACGTAGCGTCCGCGAAATATCTCATCCACAATCATCAACTGGTAGCCCGCCATCGGAGCTGGCGCATCGTCCGGATAGACATCGATCAGCTTGACGACAAAGTCCGCATCGGTTCCGGTGGTAGAGGCAAAGAGGTCCGCCATCACATCGCCGGTCACGGTCACATCATGGTCCAGCACCGGCGTGGAGAAGTTCGCCAGGTCCTTGCGCCCACTTACAAAGCGCTGGTCTTCCACCAGCCATGTCCGCCACTTCGAGCCATTCCCATAGGTCGCCTGGATGGGCCGGTTGCGGTAAGGAATCGGATTCGACGGGTCGGCCACATACGACACCTTGCCGTCATCCGCAGGAGGCGTGTCCATGCTCAGGCCGCCATCGCCCTTCAGATACAGCTTCGCCGCCGTGAAGCCCGCCTTCGGATTCGGTGGCCACGCGGTGTAGTACTTCCACTCATTCACACCGGTGCGGAAGCTCGCCGTATCCTGCAATACAAAGCCCGGCTTGTCCTTCAGATACTTCTCAAAGAACGGCGCTTCGATAGTCTTGCGGTACTGATCTCCGGTCGCTGCGCCGAAGTCCAGCGCGCCCAGGTGCCGCGTTGTCCCATCCCACCCGCCATGGTTCCATGGCCCCAGCACCAGAAATACTTCGCCCTTCGAGTCATGCGGATTGAGGCGCCGCGTACTCGGCCTGCGTGCCCCACATATCCTCCTGGTCCCACCATCCGCCGACCTCGAGCGTAGGCACTTCGACTTTAGTCAGGTGCTTCTCCACAGCCATGTCCTGCCAGAACTTGCTGTACTCCGGATGACGCGATGAAAGCCTTCGCCGTCGGCAGATTCTCCATCCCCGCGGCTTTTGCAGCACCGGCGAAGTTTACGTTGCGCAGGAAAAAATCGTAGGTGTCTTCTTTGCTCTCTACCCGCGCGTCGGTCTTCTGCGCCTCCAGCTGCTGCACGTAGTCGAAGCCATAGGTCTGGCGGAATGCGCCGTTATGAAAGAAGTCGTCTCCCATCCAAACATCGGTCATCGGAGCCTGCGGGCTGATGGCCTTCACCGCCGGATGCGCATCGATTCCCGCCATCATCGCCAGAAACCCCGGATAGGAGACCCCCATCACGCCAACGCGTCCGTTGTTGTTCGGAACGTTCTTCAGCAGCCAGTCGATGGTGTCGCGCGTATCGGTGGTCTCGTCTACATCGTTCTTGGTCTTATGCGCGACCACGGGGCGGTTCATCACGAACGTCCCCTCCGACTTATACCGCCCGCGAATATCGCAATAGACAAAGATGTATCCGCTCGCCGCCAGCTCCGGCTTGGATGCATTCACCGACTGCGATGAACTCCCATCAACTCCATAGGGAGTCCTTTCGATCACGAAGGGCAACGGCTCACCGCTTGTCTCCGATCCTTTCGGCCTCACGATCACCGCGTGGAGTTTGACCCCATCCCGCATCGGCATCATCACTTCGGTGCGTGTGTACTCGCGGAAGTGGTTCGGATGCGCCGCCGCATCGCTGAACCGCACCAACGTCCGCTGCCGCCGGCCTGGCGCCCGCGAGCTGATGGTACAGCCCGAGACCTTGCCCTCCGAGTCGCGCACGAAGCTCAGCCGAAGCGGCGATCCAACCTCTGAAAACTGGTCCTTGCCATCCGCCTTCAGCTCCACCCGCGCGTTGCGTTCACCCTCAATGGTGAGCGTACTGCCGCTAAGGTTGATCGCCGAGACAGCATCCGGCTCCTCAGCGGAGTGGTACTGCCCGACATACTCCGCGAGCGTCGGCGCATCCTGCCAACCCCACGCCAAAACACTCGAACAAAGCGAAACGCCCAGAGATGCTCAAACGGCAAATTTTGGAAATCGTCACACAGTACCTCGATCGGTCGAATCACATCACGATACCATCCCCGCAAACAGGTCTCCGCCGTCGGACTGCGACGGCGGTTCCTGCCACACACAAATAGAATTCGCAGCGGTCTCTAGCCTTGCGCTATCGGCTCAACCGGTATCGGGCTGGCATCGCACTTCCAATTCTCGCGACCATGGGTTCCGTCGCAGAACGGGCGCTTCGAAGACATCCCGCAGCGGCACAACGAGATCGCCGGCTTCCCCGTCAAATCCCACGCATTGCCATTCACATCGACCAGCGTAATTGGGCCTTCGACCCGAAAAGGCCCATTGGGACGAACTGTAATCTTGACTGTTTCCTCTGACATCGCGTGGCACACTCACTCTCTTTAGTAGGGATGTGCCAAGGATAACAAACCTCAGTTCATCGAATCCGCCAGGTCCGCGATGCCATACTCCTTCAGCTTCCGGTAGAGGGTCGTCTTGCCGATGCCGAGCAGCTTGGCCGCCATCAGCTTGTCGCCCTTCAACTGCCGAATCGTCCCGAGGATCGCGTCCTTCTCCATCTCTGCGATTGACACGATGCCGCCACGCCGGTCCGTTCCGTTCTGCGTTCCTGCCATCGACCCACTGAGCACGCCGTCCAGCGTCGCCTCATCCAGATCCGGAACCGTGCCGCGTCTGTGTCGCCCGATGCATGCGGAAGTCCTGCAACTGCGTCGGCAGGTCGCCCATATGCAGCACCGGCCCGCTCGACAAGGCGCACGACCGTTCGATCGCATTCTCCAGCTCCCGCACATTGCCCGGCCAGTCGTAGTCCATCATCACCCGCAAGGCATCGTCGGAGAAGCTCCGCGCCACTCCGGACTCGCGCTCCTGCCGCTCCAGAAAATGCAGCGCCAACACATGGATATCGCCGCGCCGGTCGCGCAGCGAAGGCAGCCGCAGGTTCACCACATTCAGGCGGAAGTACAGGTCCTTGCGAAATCTTCCCTGTTCGACCATCGCCCCGAGATCGCGGCTGGTCGCCGCCAGCACACGCGCCGAGATCGGCACTCCTGCGGTTGCTCCCACCGGACGAACCTCTTTCTCCTGCAGAGCCCGCAACAGCTTCGCCTGAAGATCGATCGGAAGCTCGCCAATCTCATCCAGAAAGACAGTGCCTCCGTTCGCCGACGCAAACAGCCCCTCTTTCGCCTTGTACGCACCTTCGAAGGCGTCCTTCGCATAACCGAACAGTTCAGCCTCAATCATCCCCGGCACCAGCGATCCGCAGTCCACCGGCACAAACGGCTTCGCCGCATTCGGTCCGTTGTTGTGGATCGACCGCGCCACCATCTCCTTGCCTGTCCCGCTCTCCCCCAGGATGAGCACCGGATGGGTAGAGAACGCCACCTTCGACAGAATCCTGTAAAGCCGTTCCATCTCCGGAGACTGTCCCACCAGGTCCCCCATCCCCTTGTTGGTGCGCAGCCGCTCGCGCAGCCGCCGGCTCTCCAGGTTGAAGTGCACCCGCTGCCCCGCCCGCTCGATCACGTTCTTCAGGTCTTCTATCGCAAACGGTTTGGTCAGGTAATCCCCTGCCCCGATCCGCATCGCCTCCACCGCCGACGAGACGGTCGCGAACGCCGTCATCACCACCACACCGGTATCCGGATACATCGCCTTCACCTGCTCCAGCAGCGCCAGTCCGCCGCCTCCCGGCAGCCGGAGATCGAGCAGCAAGAGATCTACCTTCTGGAACTTCAAAATCTTCTGCGCCGCGGGAACGCTCTCAGCCTGAACCACCGCGCAGCCCATCTTCGCGGCGACCTCGCTGCACGCCTCACGCAAGGCGCATCATCATCGACCACCAGCACATGCAGCACCGGCGCTTCAGCCGCGATTGCCGCTGCATCTACCTCCGACAATGCCCCAAGCATACCCGCCGTCCCCGTCATACCCTGCGAAATCGCCGCCACTGTCCCCTCCAATTTTTCGCGTTGCCTGCCACTTCCGTTTAGCATCCGATCCACCCCGCTGCTCCTTTTTCGAGTGCTGTTTCGCGCTGCGGCGTCGGCTGTGCCCCAGAGGCGCGTGCGCGATCTTCCATGGCGCGACGCTGCCTCTCTCGTGCGATATAGCCTTGCCGAAGAAGTCCTTCGGCCAAATAGGCATGTTCCAGGCTGTCGGTATCCCGGCCCTGACCGTTGAGCGACATGTCTCCGGCGGTGTCAGCCCCCAAAGAGGACTGCTCTCCGATCCTACGCAGCAGCCCCCACCTTCTGCCGCGTTCCCACTCGACGGAATCAACCGCCTCCATCCCCGGCATCGATCTCCAGATGCCGGCTGACATAACGAAGCGCCGCGAACTGCCCGTTGCGACACCAGATACCTGAGGCTTTCCTGCTCTGCGTTGCCTGCATGGTTGCTCTCTCCATCCCCGCCTTTTACTCTATGTGGCCTTGGGATGCACTTTAGTACTCAACTTTCGTACCAAAGTGGAACCCCAAGTCTAAGGGATTGGAGGAAAACGTTCTCTATATTTTTTCTGGCAACGAGGTTTCGTTCCGGCTTCATTTCCCATTTTGAAACTTGAACCGCCCACGAGGACCGCACCCCTCGCCCAACTATAATCAGCAGATGTCCCAACCGCCGTCCCAGCTCTTTCGTCCCGACTCCCGCACCGCCGACTCCCTCCGCACCCTCCGCATCACTCCCGGCTACGTCTCCACCCCTGAAGGCTCGGTCCTGATCGAGACCGGCAACACCCGCGTCCTGTGCAACGCCACCATCGAGCAGGGCGTTCCCGGCTGGCTGCGCAACTCCGGCCGCGGCTGGGTCACCGCCGAATACGGCATGCTCCCCCGCGCCACCCTCACCCGCACCGCCCGCGAATCCGAACGCGGCAAGATCGGCGGCCGCACCCACGAGATCCAGCGCCTCATCGGCCGCTCCCTCCGCTCCGTCGTCGACATGAAGGCCCTCGGCGAGCGCACCATCATCCTCGACTGCGACGTCCTGCAGGCCGACGGAGGCACCCGCACCGCCGCCATCACCGGCGCCTGCGTCGCGTTGAACATCGCCCTCAACAAGCTGGTCGCAGCCGGCACGCTCAAGACCTCGCCGCTGAAGCAGATGGTCGCAGCCACCAGCGTCGGCATCGTCGACGGCCACGTGCTGCTCGACCTCTGCTATGAAGAAGACTCCCGCGCCACCGTCGACATGAACGTCGTCATGCTCAGCGACGGCGGCCTCATCGAGACCCAGGCCACCGCCGAAAAAGACTCCTACACCCGCGCCGAGCTCACCCAGATGCTCGACATCGCCGAAAAGGGCATCCGCGAACTTCTCGCCGCCCAGCAGGCCGTCCTCGCCACCACCGTGTAAGGCCTAAACCTCTTTGGGCCCCAGCCAATATCCATACGCCGCCAAAACCACGCCAATAAACAGCGGGATCAACCCGACCAGCGCGACCCCGCGAACCGGCACCAGCGCATGCAGCAATAATC
Source organism: uncultured Acidobacteriaceae bacterium (assembly GCA_963744125.1). Taxonomy (GTDB): domain Bacteria; phylum Acidobacteriota; class Terriglobia; order Terriglobales; family Acidobacteriaceae; genus Edaphobacter. The sequence goes on from CAVUSG010000005.1 coordinate 371,839, forward strand.
AGCAACGCCAACCCAATCGCAATATTGATCAGGCCCGCCGAGTCGGAACCCGCCCACTCGTTTCGCGGCGGAGATCCTTTCCTGCTCGCGCAGATATTCGAGCGCCGGATTGCGCTCGCCTCCCATCTCCGCAATCTTCTTAAGCGTCTCAGCCTTGTAGTAGGCCTCGCGCTCCTGCCTGGCGCGTACCCGCCCACGTCGCCACCGAAAGAAAGGTAAACAGCGCTATCGCCCCAATCGCCAGAAAGAAAAAAACCGCAACGCCTGCGTCCATCCGGTCCAACATCATCATCCCTAAATTCATGTCATTCTCCTCAATAAGAAATCTGCTGTTACATACGGTCTGACCAACCCCTTCGCAAACCGGTTTCACTTTCTTTCAAAAATCCATTCGCCAGCGGCCCCAAAAGAAAACGCAACCAAAATCGTCCCACTCCGGTCACACTGCTATAAGGAGGCGAATCGGTTGAACCCCGCAGACGACCAGCAAGATGTAGCCCGTGTCCTGGCAGGCGATACCTCCGCCTTCGAGGGCATCGTGCGCCGCTGGCAGTCGCCGCTGATCAACCTCGCCTATCGCTTCTGCCGCGACCGCGGCCGCTCCGAGGAGATGGCGCAGGAAGCCTTCCTCCGCGCCTTCCGTAATCTCAAATCCTGGCGGCAGGAGTCCGCCTTCTCCACCTGGCTCTTCTCGCTCGCCACCAACCTCTACTGCTCGGAGGTCCGCCGCATCCCACCCGTCACCCTGCCCTTCGACGAAGTCCCCGAACCCCGCGACCCGCGCGCGCTCGACGGCGGACTCCAGCAGCGCAGCGAAGAAGCCGACCTCCACCGCGCTGTCAATACACTGCCCCCCAAGTACCGCGAAGTGCTGCTGCTGTATTACTTTCAGGAGATGGACGTCCCCGCCACCGCCCGCAGCCTCAGCATCCCCGAGGGCACAGTCAAGGCCCGCCTCTTCCGCGCCCGCGACATGCTGCGCGCCAAGCTCCAGCCTCGCATCAGCCTCCGGCCAGTCTCAGCACCAAGGAGTCCATATGAACCCTACCTCAGCAAAACCCGCAGGACGACGAACTCGATCGCATGCTGCGCACGCACATGAATGCCTCGAACGAACAGCTCACTCCATCCTCCGGCTTCACTCAATCCGTAATGGACGCCATCCGCGAGGAGACCACCGCACCGCCTCCCATTCCCTTCCCCTGGAAGCGTCTGCTCCCCGCCGCAATCGCCCTGCTGTGCGCGATGATCGGGCTGGGCGTCTTCGCAGGCCGTCATACACCTGCCCTCCCGCAAGCTCTATCCCCGGGCTCCTTCGACTTCGCAATTAGCACCCCCACAGCGACGAATCTCCTATGGATCGCCCTGGCTATCGGCCTCTCGCTCATCACCGCGACCCTCTCCTTCAAACTGGCCGCTGGTCGCCGCTAATCCGCACCGGGGAGCCTCAACTCGCCGTTCAATCGCCAATCATGGCGGTAAATCGGCCATTAAGCCGTTCTCAGCGCCAACAATAAACACGCCGTAACCTCCGCACCACCTCCCGCGCGCTGTAAAATTGCATCTGTATCCTCAAACATCCAATCAGGAGAACCATCGCAATGCCGAAGATAACCCCAGGAAAACTTGCCGGACTAAAAGCCGTCTCAAACGCTGAAGGCGTGATCGCCGCCGCCGCCATGGACCAGCGTGGCTCGCTCCAGAAATCCCTCGCCAAGGAGCGCGGCGCGACCGCCGACGCCCACGACCTCGAGGTGTTCAAGACCCTCGTCACCGAAGTCCTCACCAAGCACGCCTCGGCCATCCTGCTCGACCCCGAGTACGGCCTGCCCGCCTCCAAGGACCGCAACGGCAAGGGCCTCCTGCTCGCCTACGAGAAGACCGGCTACGACGCCACCACCCCCGGCCGCCTGCCCGACCTGCTCGACGTCTGGAGCGTTCGCCGCCTCAAGGAAGCCGGCGCCGACTGCATCAAGATCCTGCTCTACTACACCCCTTACGAGAAGTCCGCACGTCAACGACCTCAAGCACGCCTGGATCGAGCGCATCGGCGACGAGTGCATCGCCCACGACATCCCCTTCTTCCTCGAGTTCGTCGGCTACGACGCCGAGGGTGGCGACGAGAAGTCGCTCGCCTACGCCAAGAAGAAGCCCGAGATCGTCTCCGGCTCCATGGCCGAGTTCGGCAAGGCCCGCTACAACGTCGACGTCCTCAAGGTCGAGGTCCCCATCGAGATGGCCTTCGTCGAAGGCACCCGCTCCTTCAAGGGCGAAAAGGCCTACACCCGCGCCGAGGCTCTGCAGCACTTCCGCGACGCCGAGACCATGACCCACAAGCCCTTCATCTACCTCTCCGCCGGCGTCTCCAACCCCGTCTTCATCGAGACCCTGGAACTCGCAGGCGAGTCCGGCACCAAGTACAACGGCGTCCTCTGCGGCCGCGCCACCTGGAAGGACGGCATCGCCATCTTCGCCAAGCAGGGCGAGAAGGCCTTCCGCGACTGGCTCGAGACCACCGGCGTCGAGAACATCAACAACGTCAACAACGGCCCTGAAGTCCGCCAGCTCCTGGCACAGCAAAGTCGATATGTAATTCCGCACTCACCACTAACAAAAAAGGCGCTGCATTCGTGCAGCGCCTTTTTCATGTCTCTCAAACCAGAAACTGCTACTCCCACTCAATCGTCCCCGGCGGCTTCGAAGTAATGTCATAAACCACCCGATTGATCCCCCGCACCTCACTCACAATCCGGCTCGAGATCGTCCGCAGCACCTCATACGGCAGCGCCGCCCAGTCCGCCGTCATCCCATCCTCGCTCTCAACCGCGCGAATGGCGCAGGTATTCGCATACGTCCGCTGATCCCCCATCACGCCAACGCTCTTCACCGGCAGCAGCACCGCGAAGCTCTGCCACACCTTCCGGTAGAGTCCCGCGCGCTTAATCTCATCCACCACAATCTGGTCAGCCTCCTGCAGAATCGCCACGCGCTCCGCAGTCACCTCGCCCAAAATCCGCACCGCCAACCCAGGCCCCGGAAACGGCTGCCGCTCGATAATGTCATCCGGCATCCCCAGGTCGCGCCCAATCCGCCGCACCTCATCCTTGAACAGATCCCGCAGCGGCTCAATCAACTTCAGCTTCATATCCTCAGGCAAGCCACCAACATTGTGGTGGCTCTTGATCGTATGCGAAGGCCCATGCACGCTCGAAGACTCAATCACATCCGGATAAAGCGTCCCCTGCACCAGCCACGCAACCTCCTCGCCCGCGCTCTTCTCCGCCTCAAAGATCTTCTTAGCCTCATCATCAAACACCGCGATGAACTCGTTCCCAATCGCCTTCCGCTTCTGCTCCGGATCGGTCACGCCCTCAAGCTTCTTCAAAAATCTCTCCGCTAGCATCGACAGCCACAACATTCAGCCCAAGCTGCTCGCGCATCGTCTTCTGCACCTTCGCAAACTCGTCCTTGCGCAGCACGCCATTGTTCACAAAGATGCACGTCAGCCGGTCGCCAATCGCCCGCGCCACCAGCACCGCCGCAACGCTCGAATCCACGCCTCCACTCAACCCGCAGATCGCGTGCCCCGTCCCCACCTGCGCCTTCACCCGCTCCACAGTCGTCTGGATAAAGTGCTCCGGAGTCCAGTCCGGCACCGCCCCACAGATATCCACCACAAAGTTCTTCAGCAGCTCCATTCCCTGCCGCGTATGCGCCACCTCAGGATGAAACTGCACCGCCCAGATGCGCCGCGCCTCATTCGCCATCCCGGCCGCCGCATTCGCCGTCCGCGCCGTCAGACAGAACCCCTCTGGCAGCGCCTTCGCCTCATCGCCATGCGACATCCACACATCCAGCGTCTGCGGCAACCCACGAAACAGCGGCGTCTCCGCGATCACCGAAACCTGCGCATGCCCATACTCCCGCGCCGGAGCCGGCTCGACCTTCCCGCCCAGATGATGCGCGATGAACTGGAATCCATAGCAGATCCCCAGCACCGGCACACCCATCGCCAGCACCGCCGGATCAGCCTTCGGAGCATCGACGTCATACACCGAACTCGGCCCACCCGACAGGATGATGCCCAGCGGCTTCAGCGCCTTGATCTTGTCCAGTGAAACCGTGCACGGCAGCACAACCGAAAATACGTTGAACTCCCGTATCCGCCGCGCAATCAACTGCGTATATTGCGACCCAAAGTCCAGAATGACAATCGTAGAGGTGTCCACGTTCCCAGTGTAAATGCCGGGAAGCGCGCCGCCTTTTCCTCAGATCGAACCTAGCTGGGATCCCTCTGCCGCGTACTCTGCACACCCGTCACGATCCCAATCCCGGCCAGAATAATGACCAGCGCGATAATGTAACGCTCCGGGATATGCATCAAGTGCGCCAGATAGCCCAACCCAATAATCAAAATCAGATAGCCAACAGCATAAATACCGAAAGACATAAGCTCTCCGTGCGAGTCAGCGAGCACTCATGAACTGAGATGCCAAATTTCGACCTCACACAGACAAAAATTACTCCTGATACGCCCGCCAAAGCTCCAGATAAGCCATCAGCCGAGCCACATGGAAGAAATCCGACTCCACCAGATAAACCACCGTCACCCCAACCCACCACACCCGCAAAAAATCCGGCGTCGTAACACTCTCAAACGGCAGCGGAGTCGCAGAAAACACAAGCGCCAGCACAATCAGCGCAATCTTCACGATCCCCAGCACCAGGTTCACTTCCACCAGCTTCGACTTCAGCGGCCCCAGCCGAAACGCCGCCCGCAGACTCTCTCCCACCCCAACATCCCGCAGCATCGCCAGCAACGGCGCCACCGACAACACCCAGCTCACCACCGCCCACGCCGTAAACAACCCCAGCGTCGACACAATCATCAGCGCCGAGTACAGCACCAGGTTCGGCTCCTCCCCCGCCGCAATCGGCTGCGCCACCGCCACATTCGCTACCCAGTGCAGGCACACAAACCACAGCGCAAAGCTGCCCACCAGCGCCACCATGCGCACAGCCTGCAGCCCCATCAGCGTCCCCACCCGCGCATGCAGACGCGCATCCATCCGCCGCAACACCACCGTCCGCCCCACCGACGACACCACCACCCACACCACCAGCAACACCGGTACCACCCACAGCGCAGCATGAAAAATATCCGGCAACACCACTCCCACCGCATCGCCGATCTTCGCACTCACACCCATTGGGTCAGCCGCCAGCGAGCCCACCGGATCGGCCATCAGCTTCCGGTCAAGCCCCAGGCGCGTCAGGTCCAGCGTGCCATCCGTGTGCAGCAACAAAATCCGCCGCACCTGCACATACATCAACCACAGCGCCGGCACCCCAAACACCCACCGCCAAAGCACCTCCAGCCCCGTCAGCGAAGGCCGCCGCCAGCACCGAGCCAGCGTATGCACCAGCGACTGCGTCCCCCGACATGGTAGCCTGCGTCCCACGCACCGGCACTTTCGTGCGCCTTCCAACTCTGCAGTCATCTACTTCACCACAAGATTCACAAGCTTGCCCGGCACCACAATCACCTTCACCACTGTCTTGCCCTCGATTCGCGCGATAACCTTCGCATCCGCCAGCGCCGCAGCCTTCACCGTCGCCTCGTCACTCCCCATCGGCACTGTAATGACAGTGACCAGCTTCCCATTCACCTGCACCGGAATCTCCAGCGCATCTTCCTTCGCCAGCTCCTCGTTCGCCACCGGCCAGTCGGCACGAAACACCTGCTCCTCGCCAGCCAATCTCCTCCCACAGTTCCGCCGCAAGAAAAGGAGCAAACGGAGCAAGCAGCAACACCAGCGAGCGAAACACCTCCGCCATCACGCGCGGCCGGAATCTCGCCCGCATCCATCGCCGCTTCGCTGGCGGAGATCTCGTTCACCAGATCCATAATCGCCGCAATGAAGTATTGAAGTGCCATCGCCCGCTGAAGTCCTGGGTCACCTTCGCAATCGTCTGATGAAGCATGCGCAGCAGCGTCTGCCCCATCGCCGTCTCAGCACTCGCGTCGCCAGCAGCCGTGCACATCCTTGTACTTCAGTCGTCAGCCGATACACGCGACCCAAGAATCGCGAGATCCCGCCAACACGCCTCCTCCTGCCACTCCAAGATCCCTATCCGGCGGAGCCGCAAACAACGCATACATCCGCGTAGCATCCGCCCCATAGCGCTCGATCATCAAATCCGGGCTCACCACATTGCCCTTGGACTTCGACATCTTCGCGCCGTCCTTCACCACCATTCCCTGCGTAAACAGCCGCGCCGCGGGCTCATCGTTCTTAATCAACCCCAGGTCGCGCATCACCTTCGTCCAGAACCGCGAGTAGATCAGATGCAGAATCGCATGCTCGACCCCGCCGATATATTGATCGATCGGAAACCAGTAGTTCGCCTTCTCACTCGCAAACGGCGCCGTCGAATTCTTCGCATCCGTATAGCGGTAGAAGTACCAGCTCGAATCGACGAACGTATCCATCGTGTCCGTCTCCCGCCGAGCCGGCCCGCCACACACCGGACACGTCGTATTCACAAACTCCGCCACCCGTCCCAGCGGAGACCCACCCTGCTGCGTAATCTCCACCTGCGGCGGCAACTCCACTGGCAACGCGCTCTCCGGCAGCGCCACCACGCCACCCGGCTCCAACCCCGCATGGCCACGCTCGCAATACACCATCGGGATCGGCGTCCCCCAGTACCGCTGCCGGCTCACACCCCAGTCCTTCAACCGATATGTAACCGTAGCAGTACCAAATCCATTCGCCTCCGCAAACGCAGCCATCTTCGCCTGCGCCTCAACGCAACCCCAGCCCCGTCCACTCCCCCGAATCGATCAGCACTGCATCGTCTTCAGCCAGATAAGGCAGCGCCTGCTCAGCAGCATCGAAGCCTTCGGCACAATCACCCGCACCACCGGCAACCCATACTTCGTCGCAAACTCAAAGTCCCGCTCGTCATGCGCCGGCACGCTCATAATCGCGCCCGTCCCATACTCCGCCAGGATGTAGTTCGCAACCCAGATCGGCACCTTCTCGCCGTTGAACGGATTCACCGCAAACCGCCCGGTCGGCACGCCATGCTTCTCAATCGCGCCGACATCACCAGCCTCGCGAGCACGCTTCTGCTCCGCCAGCAACTCCTCGATCTGCGCTGCCAACGCAGCATCCTCCGCTGCAAAAGCCTTCGCCACCGCATGCTCCGGAGCAAGCTGCACCGAAGTAGCCCCAAAGATCGTATCCACCCGCGTCGTAAACACGGTGATCTTCTCAGCCCGGTCAGCGACGGCGAAATCAACATTCGCTCCCTCGCTCCGCCCAATCCAATTCCGCTGCATGGTCCGAACTTTTTCCGGCCAACCCTCCAGCTTGTCCAACCCACTCAGCAACTCATCCGAGTACTTCGTAATCCGCAAAAACCACTGCGTCAGATCGCGCTGCTCCACAATCGTGTCTTCATGCCGCCAGCAGCATCCCGCCACCACCTGCTCATTCGCCAGCACCGTCTGGCACTCCGGACACCAGTTCACCTTGCTCTTCTTCCGGTACGCCAGCCCCGCCTCAAACATCTTGATGAAGAACCACTGGTTCCACCGGTAATAATCCGGCAGACAAGTCGTCACCTCGGTCGCCCAGTCGTAGCTCAACCCCATCCGCCGCATCTGCTTCTTCATCGCCGCGACATTCGCCAGCGTCCACTCACGCGGAGGCGTATTGTTCTTCAGCGCAGCATTCTCCGCCGGCAACCCGAACGCATCCCACCCCATCGGATGCAGCACGTTATACCCGCGCATCCACATAAACCGCGCCAGCGCATCGCCAATCGCATAGTTCCGCACATGCCCCATGTGCAGCGCGCCGCTCGGATACGGCAGCATCTCCAGGCAATAAAACTTAGGCTTGCCGCTCTCATGCGGCTCCGCGGCATACAGCGCAGGGTCCGCATCCCATCGCGCCTGCCACTTCGGTTCAATCTCCGCAGGGGTATACCTCGCCTGCTGCTCGCTGTCGTTCTTCACAATCTCTGGCATATCTCTTTATTGTAGAGAACCCGTCAACTCCGCGCCCACCTCGCGCAGAGGACCGCACCCGCAGCTCACGCCAGAATCAACCAGATCCACCTCGCCCCACTCATCGCGCGAATCTCGTAATTACATGCTGTCGGCCAGCTTTTCCGCCCGTTCCTTCGCAGCCTCTTTAGCATCCTTCAACTGGTAGTCCGCCGGCGGCCGAAACAGCGCAGGATCAGGCTCTGCCCGCGAAAAATTCGCCAGCCCCACCGTCCGCACCCCCATCCGCGGATCCTCCCACTGCTCCATAAACGTCAGCTTCAGCTCCTCCGAAGTCCACAGCTCATGCACCTTCGTGATCGGCGCATCGTTGCCCGACCGTCCCGCCGGCACGATCGTCGTCGTCTTCACCACCTTCATAGGCAGGTTGTCGATCATCGTCACCGGAAGCTCTTCCGTCGTAATAATCGGCTGCGGACGACCCGAACCTGCTCCCTCCGACTCTCTCGGCAGCGCCACCTCACGCGGCTTCTTCTCTGGCAGCTTGCTCACATAGGCGATCTTCGGACTATCGCCGCCCAGTCGCCACTTCGTCATCGTATGCGCCACCGGGTCCACCACATACACCTCGATCAGCTGCTCGTGCGCCGGATCGCATCCGCACGGCTGCTCCACCCGCACTCGCCCCGCCGAATCCCGCGCCACAAAATGATGTCCGAAGTGCGTAATGTTCACGCCATCCGTCAGCGTCTTCCCCTTCTTCATCACCTGCTCAGCCGAGAACGGCTGCCCCGTCACCGGGTCTGCATGGATCGTATGATTCACGCCGCCATTCGAGATCGCCTCTTTCGGCTCACTCACTGACCCGCTCTGCGCCGCAGCGCTCGCCGCCAGCGCCAAAGTCACCACTCCCAACAGCGTTCCCTTGCGCATCATCGCTCCCTTGACTCCTCGCCAGTATCCAGCGCGAAGCAACTCGGGTCAAATGAAAATTCGCCGCTAGGATTTGTCAGAATTTCGAAGAATGCTCGTCCAAAAATCTGAACCGGACGAACGGCTGATTCCGGCAGATCGCCTGGACAATCGCCAACAGGTCACACTCAGCGTCGGTTTTCATCACAAATCCAGCCCCGAACTTCAGAGCCTCCCGCATCACCTCAATACTCTGCGTATGAGCTCAGAAACAGGACCTTGGTCTCCGGAGAAACCACGCCAATCTGCCGGGCAACCTCCAACCCATTCATCGAAGGAAGATGAATATCCAGCAAAACCAGACCAGGCTGTAACTCTTCGCTCTGTTTAATGGCGTCCAGCCCGTCCGCGCTCTCGCCAAGGATCACTAGATCCGCGATCGGCCTCGAGGATCGAGCGGACATACCTCCGCCAAGGCTCATAATCATCGACAATCAAAATACGCACGGGGTCCTAACCTGAATGCTTCCGCAAAATTTGTCTGAAGTTCAAACAGTTAGCGACGCAGAATCAATCACCTACAAGAGCATGCACGTTAGATGCCATTTGAGTCATTGCCTTGGCGCAATCTCTCTGCGGAAGTAGTTCGGAACCCGCCGCACGGCGGTACTTACTCAACGCTATCAACAAGTTCTACCGGGGTACGGATTACAACTTTACCCCGGCTCTTCACCAGCAGGCCCTTTCGTTGCCACTCGCTTAACAGACGGCTCACAGTAAAGATGGTAACGTTCGCCTGGTTCGCCAACTCTTCGTTATTGATGTGCAACCCAAGCCCGTCATCCACCTTCTTCCCTATGCTCTTAGCCCATCCGTCAAGCGCCCGCGCAACTCTCTTCCCGGCCGTGTCGTGACTCGCTGCAATCAGCAATGCCTGGTACGACTCCAGGTAATCCGACGCAGTCAGCAACCCATTTTCCAGCAATCTGGGGTGCTTCGTGAGGAATGGCAGAAATGCACTCCGGCTCCAAACCAATAGCACTGCTATCCACCACAGTCTCCGTACTCACCAGATACTTCATAGGCTCTCGCAGAGCTGTTCTTCCTCCGGCGATCTCCCCCGGAAAGACCCCTAGAAGAATGACCTTTTCTCCCCCGGAGGTCGTAGCGAACAGTACGCCCTCGCCCTTCGAGGAACAAAAATAACTTCTCTGCGTCATGTCCCTCCCGCGTAATCACGGTTCGCGCGGGAATTCGCCGCAGCGTCGCCGCTCCCACAATGGGCGCAACCTCTTCCGGAGCAAGCCCCTCCAGAAATTTCGGCTTGAGTTCGTCTACCCGGGCAATAATCTCCTCGGGTGTCATCGGGTGTATTGCATCGGATTCCGTCTTCATCTCGCCGCCTGCCTTCTACGATTCAAGGCCCTACAAGCTCGATAACCAAGTCAAGTTTTCCACCAGATCAGCAATGCTCCGCGTTCATGGTGCCTCGACAAAAACCAACCCTACGGAAGAGCAGCCAGACTAACAAGCCCACGCAAAAGAAACAACCGTCAGTTTGAACACTTGTAATTTACCCAGCAGCCAGCGCCCGCAGAACCCCAACATTCCGAGCCTCATCCCCCGGAGCATCCACCGGAGTCTCCGCAATAAACGCGCAGTGCGCAAACCGCTCATCCTGCAGCAGCCGCCGGAACGCCGCCGCCCCAATCGTCCCTTCGCCGATATGCTCATGCCGGTCCAGCTTCGACCCCATCGCCGCCTTCGCATCGTTGCAGTGCCACACCTTCACCGCATCGAACCCCACTGTCGATTCCACCAGCTTCATCGTCTCGATGTATCCATCCGTAGACACAATGTCGTATCCGGCTACATGCACGTGGCACGTATCCAGGCACACCGCCACCGGAGCGCAAGCCTTCAGACACTCCACCAGCTCCGCCACCTGCTCCAGCTTGCCCGCCCAGCGAGAACTCCGCCCCCGCCGTATTCTCAATCAAAATCCGAAAGTCCTTCCCCTGCCACGCCACCCCATCAATAGCCCGCTCAATCGACTGCGCCGCCAGCCTCAGCCCTTCCTCCCGTGTCAAACCCTTCCAACTCCCCGGATGCAGCACCAGGTACTCCGCCCCCAGCGCCAGCGCACGCTCCACCTCGCCGCGAAACGCCGTAATCGAGTTCTCCCGCACCGTCTCCGTCTGGCTACACAGGTTGATCAGATAGCTCGCATGAATCGCCACCGGCCCCACATCAAGCTTCGCCCGCAGCTCGTGCATCTTCTTCGCATCCGCAGCCTTCACCGGAGCAGCCCGCCACATCCGCGGACTCGACGAAAATATCTGGAACGTATTCGCCCCCGCCGCCACCGCCCGCTCCACCGCAGTCCACGTTCCACCCGCAGTCCCAACATGCACGCCAATCCGCTTCTTCTCAGCCATCCCCCTAGGCTAACGCAATCGCCGAATCAAAGCGCCACTACCGCAATCGCCAAATCTAAGCGCCAAAGGCGCGCCCTATACCAGCATGGGGCGCAGCCCCATGGAGAGGCGCCGCAAAACCAGAGGGCTGAAGGCCCGACCTATTCGCCCGCAAACCCTACTGCGGAGGCCCAGGATCCCCCGCAGGAGCAGCCGCCGGACGCCGCGGAGCATTCGCCGCAGCAGCAGCCTCCGCCGCCATACGCTCATCCATCGTCAGGAACGTGTTGAACGTCTTATCGCTCTTCATCCCGCGCAGACGCCAATCCATAAAGTCCATCATCGCCGTCCAGTCCTCATCCGTAAAAGCATGAGCATGGTGCGAGTAATGAATCCCTAAATTGTCCTTATTCCCCAGGAAGGCATACACCTTCCACCCTCATCAAACGACGCCTTCACCGCAGTCGGCAGCGAGATCGTATCCGCATTACCCTCCAGCGCAATAAACGGCCGCGCCGCGCACAGCGCCAGGAACCAGTGCTCATCAAACGGCAGCTTCTCCCGCTGTCCCCAGAACTCGTGCAGGTGCGGCGAGAACCAGTTCGGATACTTCTTCTGCATAATGTCCAGCGTCTCGCTATGGTCATCTCCGGCAAAGCGATACGCCCCAATCCCGCCGCCGCCCGTCACCACCGGAGCGCCCATCAGCCGGTCATCAAACGCCGCCGCCACCATCGCCGACTTGCCCGCCCGCGACGCGCCCGTAATAATCAGCTTCTTCCCATCGATCGTCGGGTCCGTCACCAGGAAGTCCGCAACCCGCGAAGCGCCCCACGCCCAACCCGCCAGAATCCCCCAGTCATACCCCGGATACGCCGGATAGAACCGCGTATGCCGGAACGTCCAGCTCCCATCCGCCTCACGCAGCGTCGTGTCCTCGGCGACGTCGTTGTCGTTGTAGATCACCAGCGCATACCCACGGCTCAACACATCGCTCCGCGTCTTCGCAATCGACTCCGCCGTAATCGGCCCACGCCCGCGCCCAGCAGCGCCAGCTGGCAAAGCGCCCGGTGCCGCCGCCGCAGGAGCAGCACCGCCGCCCACCATCATCAGCACATCCTCGCCCTCTGCCCTGGTTCGGACCCTGCGGACTACGCGGCAGCGTAGGCCCTCCCGGAGGCTCCGAGCTCTGCGAGATAATCGCCGGGAACGGCCCCTTACCCTCAGTCGGAGTAAAGATGCCGATATACAACTCCAGCTTCCGCTCCGGCCCAAACGTCAGCTTCACCAGCCGGTACTTCACCTTCCCATCCATCACCAGCTCGGAGTGCATCTCCTCGCCCTTCACATTCCCCGGCGGCGGAGGCATCTGCCCCACAGCGTAGTACTCCAGAATCTTTTTGATCTCCTCCCTGCGCTTCTGCCACTGCGCCGGAGTCTTCACCTTCGTGCCGTCGTTCATCGTCATCACATCCGGCAGATCCGGACGAACTGGTAGGTCCTTTACCCCCGGCATAGTCCCCAGCGACGTCTTGATCGGCGGTAGAGGAATCTCCTTCGGATCAGGACCGGAGGCCGGAGCAGCAGTCTGGGCGGCTGCATTCACGGCAAGACCGATCAGCATCAGCATGGCGGCGGAAAATAAATTGGTCGACCAATTTCGGCGCAGGTTTTTCATGGCCGCCATCTTATCCCCGTGAAAGAAGAAGCGCAAGATTGAGAATTACCCGGTGATGGGTCTATTTCCGGATTGCCCGTCATCCGACAGGAGACGCATACTTCCATCAATGGAGGATTTATGGGCGATTCCGATCTGCTTGGAGCCTTCGAGGTGAAATCCCCCGAAGGTATCGAAAAAGCACTTGCTGATGGTGTTAGCCCTGTCGATCCCATCAAGGGCCGAAAGCCAATCGACCATCTAATCGCGGGGTATCTAAGATCTCCCCGTTTCGCCGACTGTCTCAAAGTCATGCTCAATGCTGGAGCGGTGATTGACGATCCTTTGCTGGAAGCAGTCCTTCTCGACGACTCCTCCCAGTTGAGCCGCCTTCTCACGGACGCTCCGGAACGCGTTCATCAGAAAATGGACTTCCTTGCCGCATTTACATCCTGCCGGGGAGTTACAGCCCTGCACGTCTGTGCTGAGTTCAACGCCGTTGATTGTGCCCGCGTCCTGATCGAGAACGGCGCGGATGTGAATGCCACAGCCGAACATGACTTAAACGGGATAGGCGGTCATACGCCCATATTCCATGCCGTAAACAGCATTCTGAACTACTGCCGTCCTGTAATGGAGCTTCTCGTACAAGCAGGAGCGGACCTGCACGTGAAAGTGAAGTCCCTTCTCTGGGGACAGTCTATGAGCTGGGAGACTGTTCTCTACGATGTAACTCCAATCTCATACGCTCAATGCGGACTGTATCGGCAATTTCATCGGCGGGAGCAAGACGTGTACAGCAACCTCCAATACCTCTACCGCAGCAAATACGGCACCGAACCTGTACTCAGAAACATACCGAATAGATATTTAGTCGAGGGTGACTGACGCCGCAAGCTCTACGGCGCAGTTTGAAATTCATATGTTCGGATATAGAGAAGCGCGTAGCAGCTAGCGCATCTTGATGGTCGCCTTATATCGCCGTTCCAATATCCACGCCTGCAATATTGAAATCATCAAACCAACACCGCATCCAACACCACCACCCGCCACTCGAAATTCTCGGCCCTCAGCAGCAAACTCCACGTACACTTCTCCATGCCATTCAACTGCTCAATTCCGCACCGCTGAAAGGAAAACTATGCCCACCCCTCAAAGCTACAAATCCCACACCCGCTGGGACCCGCCCTTCCATTTCTTCGTGCTGCCCATGCTCCTGTTGAACTTCATCTTCTCCATCTACAGCACCATCCATCACTGGCCGATCGACCCCCGCCTCCACATCTGGTGGATCATCATGGCCGTCGTCCTCTTCGTGATGGCCGGCCTCGGCCGCGGCGCCGCCATCCGCGCCCAGGACCGCATCATCCGCCTCGAAGAGCGTCTCCGCCTCGCCCGGCTCCTCCCAGCCGCCGACCAGGCCAGAATCGGCGAGCTGACCACGAAACAACTCATCGGCCTGCGCTTCGCCTCAGACGAAGAACTCGCAGCGCTCACCCACAAAACCCTCACCCAAAACCTCGACATAAAAGCCATCAAGCAAAACATCGTCAACTGGCGCGCCGACAACGACCGCGTCTAGAAAACTATCTCCGCTCGTCATAGGTCTGACCTATGAGAAGAAGTTTGTCTTCCTTCATAGGTCTACCTAAGTAATTGTCATCCTTCTCTACCTACGAAATTGTACATCCTTCGCCGCAGGCGGAGGACCTGCTTTTGCTGTTGCCTGTTGCTGTTGCTCTTGCTGTTACCTTTGCTGTTGCCGTTGCCGTTGCCTGTTCTCCTCCACTCAACCACAACACGCTTCGGCCGTGCCCCATCGCTTAGCGCCTTTGCTGAAGGGTGGGATGCAAAACCTGCGGCTCCTCGCTCTTGCCGTGTAACGCCTGAGTGACGGCGCAGCCGGAACGACTGATACTCGCCTTGGCCGTTGCAGTTGCATTAACCAATCAGTCAACACCCCACCCCGACGAACCTCCCCCGCCAGCCCCGCTCCCCCCAAAGTTGTATAGGCGGCGAGCTTAGGTTGCATAGCCGTCCTCAATCGGGCACCCCTACACTTGCCCTTGTTGCTCGACGTTGCATCTTATTTTTGCGTCCTGTTTATGCGTCCTGAAGCCCGACTTCCTCGTCTGCATTCATCCAGCCGCCTGTAGTGTTTAGGAGAAATATCATGAATTCTCTCCCTGCAATCCTCCGCAAAGTGACTCCCTCAGCCGGTCTCCTCGGCCTCACCTTGATCCTCACCGGCTGCAACTCCGATCAGGGCCAGGTCGAACCCGTCATCACCTACGTCCACGGCGCCGGTTACGGTGAGTCCGCAGTCTCCCTGCCCCAGGACCTGCGCCACTACCAGCGCACCCCCCGCACGGTTCAGACCAGACACCACGCCGCTCCCCCACCGGAAGCCTTCACCGGCGGCAACTAACCCCACCGATACCCCAAAAACCATCCCCGGCTCATGATCCGCACATAGCCCTGTGGAATCAGGACTTTGCAAACAAGGTCCAAGCCTAAGCCGCATCAAATGAAGAATTTGCGCAAAACAACGGCAGAGGGGGTACCTTGTACCTGGCACCCAGCAACTAGTACCTGCCTTTAATACACATCCCGCTGATACCGCCGCTGCTTCTTCATCGCCGCCAGATACTCCGCAGCATGGTCGAGCGTGCCATGCGACCCCAATGCAATCACATCCAGCAGCGCCGTCTCCACATCCTTAGCCATCCGCGTCGCATCCCCGCAAACATAGAAGTACGCCCCACGCTCCAGCCAAGAATAACAGCTCGGCGGAGTTCTCCCGCAGCCGGTCCTGCACATAGATCTTCTTCCCCTGGTCCCGCGAAAACGCCGTATCCAGCCGCGTCAGCACCCCATCCCGTTTCATCGCCAGGAACTCGTCTCGATACAGAAAGTCCAGCTTCTCCCGCTGCTCCCCGAAGAACAGCCAGTTATCCCCCGTCTCACCCTTCGCCTGCCGATGTTCCAGAAACGCCCGAAACGGCGCCACCCCAGTCCCCGGCCCAATCATAATCACCGGAGCCGAAGTATCCTCCGGCAGTCTAAAAAACTGGTTCGCATGCAGAAAGATCGGCAGCGTAGAGTCCACCGGAGCACGCTCACCCAGATGCCCGCTCGCCACTCCCTGCCGGTCCCGCCCATGCGACTCATACCGCACCACCCGCACAGTCGTATGCACCTTATCCGGATGCATCGCCTTGCTCGAAGCAATCGAATACAGCCGCGGCGTCAGCCTCTGCAGCACGTGGAACAGCTGCTGCGGATCCGTCACCACCCCCGGAAAATCCGTCACCAGGTCCACAAACTCCCGCCCCCAGCAATACTCCTCCGCCTTAGCCTTGTTATCCGGCCCGGTCATCGCCTGCAGCGCCTCCAGGTCCTTCGCCAGCTTCGCGAACTGGCTCACGCAGCTGCGCGTCAGCTTGCCGATAGTCAGCCTGTTCCGCAGCGCCTCTTCCAGGCTGATCTCCACCTTGTAGTGGTCGAGCACCCGCTCATCCCCTGTGAACCCCAACGCCGCCAGCGTCTCCGCCACCGCCGGCGCCCGGTTCTCCGGCGCAATCCCCACCGCGTCACCCGGCAAATACGTCATCCCCTCTTCAATCGAAAGCTCTATATGACGTGTCTCTTTCTCGGACTCCGGCGCGGTCAGCAACTCGTTATACGTCACCGTCGAAAAATAAGGATTGTTGCGTGTGTACTTACTACTGTGTGCCGTCGTGCTGGAGCTGTCCTGCGTAGCCGTTTCGGTCATATGCCCTCTATGGTAAGACGCATCTCCCTCCTTGACCATCACCAAACAGGTATCGACTTTGACTCCGCAGATTCGAGACAGGAACAATTTCCCAATTGCACATCCCGCAGTGTATAAATCTCTCGCGCCCCATACCCAGCCTCCGCCGTTCCATTCTCGTGGCTGAGGCTCCCAATCACCTTGCAGCAACCATCAGGAGCAAGCGCATGGCACGCCCGGCCCGCCACCTCGTCCTCACCACAATCCTCGCCACAATTACCTGCGCAGCCCAGTCCCCCACTCAGTCCACAAGCCCCATCCCCACTACCTGGGTCGATAAGGACACCGGCCACCGCGTCTGGCGTCTCAGCCCCGAGCCCAACTCCGGCGGCTTCTACTTCAACATCAACGCCTACACCCCCGACGGCAAGCAGATGGTCTACACCGCCCCCGACGGCATCCACGTCCTCGACATGGCCACCAGGCAGACAAAACTCCTCGTCGCCAACCCGCCCCAGCCTGCGGACGCGCACGGCCCCATCCCCGGCATGCTCCACACCCTCGTAGTCGGAAGCAAGACCAACAGCATCTTCTACACCTCCACCGACGCCAACAAAGTCACCTCAATCTACAAAGCCGACACCAACACCGGAGCCATCCGCAAACTCGTCGACCTTCAACCCCCACCCAACACCACCGGCTTCAGCGTCGTAAGCATCAACGCCGACGAGACCCTCGCCGCCGGAACCTACATCGAAGGCGACGCCACCGGCAAAGAGTACGGCTCCAACGCCTCAGCAGCCCCCGCCGCCCGCAGGCAGACAACCGAGTAGCCAGCGCAGCCCAGGGTCCCCACTACCAGCCGCCCAACAAAGGTCAGATGATGGAAGCCCGCCTCGCCGCGCGTCTCCCACTCGTCCTCTTCACCATCCGCCTCGAGCCCGGCCCCAACGGCGAGAAGCCCGGCACCATGACCACCCTCCTCCACTCCACCGACTGGGTCAATCACCTCCTCTTCTCTCCCACCGACCCCACCCTCCTCATGTACTGCCACGAAGGCCCCTGGCAAAAAGTCGATCGCATCTGGATGATCCACACCGACGGCACTCACAACACCCTCATCCACAAGCGCACCATGGTCATGGAGATCGCCGGCCACGAGTTCTGGGGTCTCGACGGCGAGACCATCTGGTACGACTGGCAGTACCCCAAAGGCGAAGACTTCTTCCTCGCCGGCTACAACCTCAAGACCGGCAAGCGCACCGCCTACCACCTCCAGCGCAACGAGTGGTCGATTCACTTCAACCTCACCAAAGACCTCGACCTCTTCACCGGCGACGGCGGCGATCCCGGCCAGGTAGCCAAAGCCCCCGACGGCGAGTGGATCGAGCTCTTCCACCCCAAAATGATCGGCGGCACAGAAGGCGCCCTCAACGCCCCCGACTTCTGGCAGCCCGGAGTCCTCCACTCCGAGCACCTCGTCAACATGTCCCACCACTACTATCGCGAAGAGCCCAACGTCCGCTTCTCGCCCGACAAATCGCTCGTCATCTTCACCAGCAACATGTTCGGCCCCAGCTACGTCTTCGGCGTCGAAGTCAAAAAATCCGACAACCCACCCGCAGCCGACGTAGTCTCCACCCCAGACCTCGCCCGCAAATACAACCCCACCGACCCACCCAACAGCAAAGCTCCCAGATAGCCCGTCCCAGCCAGCTAACAGGAGTCCGCATGACCCGCACCATCACAATCGCCGCCATCGCCGCACTCTCCTTCGCCGTCACCTCCTTCGCTCAGGAAGCACATCAAGCCCTCCGAAACCGGAGCCGTCCCACCCAAGACCTGGGTCGACAAGGACACCGGCCACCGCGTCTGGCGCGTCTCCGACGAACCCAACTCCGGAGCCTTCTACTTCAACGTCAACGCCTACACCCCCGACGGCAAGCAGATGGTCTACAACTCCCCCAGCGGCGTCATGGTCCTCGACCTCGCCACCATGAAGAGCACCCTCCTCATCCCCAATCCGCCGCGCCCAGCCGATGCACCCGCAGCCCGCGGAGGCGGCGGAGGAGCCCACGCCATCGTAGTCGGCCACAAGACCAACAGCGTCTTCTTCACCCGCACTGACCCCGACACCCACACCAACGCCCTCTACAAAGCCGACACCAACACCGGAGCCATCCGCAAGCTCATCGATCTCCCCCGCGGCCTCGGCGTCTCCAGCATCAACGCCGACGAGACCCTCGGCGTAGGCACCTACAACGAGTCCGACGTCCCCGGCCACGATCCCAACGCCCCCAACGCCTTCGTAGCCAACGCTCCCCCACCACCACCGCCAGCCAACGCAAACGCGTCCACCAACCCAACCCTCGGCGGAGCCAACGTCCAGTCCGACGACAAGGGCAACATGATGGAGCGTCGCCTCGCTGCCCGCATCCCGGTCGTCATGTTCACCATCCGCCTGGAGCCCGGCCCCAACGGCGAAAAGCCCGGCCACATAAAAATCCTCTTCCACTCCACCGATTGGATCGGTCACATGCTCTTCTCCCCCACCGACCCCAATCTCATCCTCTACTGCCACGAAGGCATGTGGCAGAAGGTCGACCGCATCTGGCTCATCCACGCCGACGGCACCAACAACACCCTCATCCACAAACGCACCATGGTCATGGAGATCGCCGGCCACGAGTTCTGGGGTCTCGACGGAAAATCCATCTGGTACGACTGGCAGTACCCCAAGGGCGAAGACTTCTTCCTCGTCGGCTACAACCTCGACACCAAACGCCGCGTCGCCTACCACATGCAGCGCAACGACTGGTCCATTCACTTCAACCTCACCCAGGACCTCGACATGTTTACCGGCGACGGAGGCGACTCCGGCCAGGTAGCCGAAGCCCCCGACGGCCAGTGGATCGAGCTCTTCCATCCCAAGATGATCGGCGGCACCGAAGGCGCACTCAACGCCCCCGACTTCTTCCAGCCCGGCGTCTTCAAATCCGAACACCTCGTCAACATGGCCCACCAGAACTACCGCGCCGAACCCAACCCGCGCTTCTCACCCGATAAAAAATACGTCTTCTTCACCAGCAACATGTTCGGCCGCAGCTACGTCTTCGCCGTCGAAGTAGCCAAATCCACCGACCTAACCGAAGCCGTCTCCACCCCCGAGCTAGCCACCAAATACAACCCCATCATGCCCACCCCAACCACCACGCAGAAATAACGCGCCACAAAACTGGGTGCCCCAGGTCTCGCTTCTGAGACCTGGGTTTATCACCACCACAACCGCTCGAGTGCCCCATCCTTCGCAGCACTTTGCAAAGGAGGTGGGATGTAAAAATTACGAACCACCCGTTATTTCTTCGACTTCAGCACCTTTCCACTCGTAGCATCCACATAAGCCACATAGCCGCCCGTCTTCGGGTCACCCCACAACACGTACCAGACCGGCATCTGGAACTTGTATGTACTCCCCAGCGCAATGGTCGTGAGTTTCTTCTCCGGATTCTTCTTCAGCCAATCCGCCGCCTCGGCTGCCGCAGCCTTGTACGCCGTATCCGAATCCACATTGAAGCTGGAGATCTCTATCGGCATAACGTCGCGCGAAGCCCCGCCCCACTGCATCGGAAGCCCGGCAGTCCCACCCTTGTGGATAGAAGGCAGCACCGTCACGATTGCGTAATCATCCACCCGATACTTATGCAGGCTGGGTGAAGCAAACGCCGCCTCCCACATCGCGGCCTTCCCCTCCGCATTCGTAAATCCCGTCACCTCTTTGGGATTAATACTAAGCAGCACAACATCGGGAGCCCACTGAAAAGCGGACGTATACATCTTGTCAAAGGCTGTCTTCGCCGTCACCAGTGCAGGCGGACCTGCCGGTGCCGCCGCCGTAGGTGTATCAGTCGCTGCGGGCGTAGCCGATTGATTGCAACCAACAAGAAGCAGTACCGCAACAGCCATTGCACTTCCGCCGAATCGTTGGAACCCAGCATTCATCAGAATCCTCCACGTACCGTCTCTAGTTTGTGCAAGCGACCCGATATAGGGCCTGCATTTTGAACGGCCAATTATAACCACAAGCCACCGCCCCCCCGCCGGAAAGTAGCTCAGAGGGTGCCCCATGATCAACGCGAAGCGCAGCGAGCGTTTATCGTGGGGCATGTCACTCCACCAAACCCAAACCGCCCTAACCTCGTACCTAGCACCTTGTACCTCGTACCTGCCTGGCCCTTGACACCCCGGCTATAATTAAGGAACACAACACCAGTCCGGCGCAAGCCGGACTGCAACATTTAACCCGGCATCTCCGCAACCGGAGGTCCGGACCTAAAGTCTTTGTTTCGAAGATTTTGAGCAAAACAGCCGGGGAGAGGGGTACCACCAATTCGAATGCGCCGCCACACCATCATCGCCGCCATCTTCACCCTGCTGGGTGCCCCAGGTCTCGCTTCTGAGACCTGGGCCTTTCCCCACCCCAAAGGCTTGGCTGCCCCATCCTTCGCAGCACCTGGCGAAGGGTGGGATGTAAGAGATAAGAAGCGCCGAGAAGTATCTACCAACCTCAAGGACTACGTGCGCCGCACCCTTATTCTCTTTACCGCACTCGCATCTTTTGCTACGGCCTCCGCGCAACGCACCATCCAGCAGTTCACCGAGTCCTGGCGCTTCACCCAATCCGACCCCACCGAAGCCAAATCCCCCACCTTCGACGACGCCCAGTGGCAGACCGTCACCCTCCCCCACGACTGGTCCATAGCCGGCCCCGTCCGCGAAGACGCACCCTCCAAAGGCGCCGGAGGCTTCTTCCCCACCGGCATAGCCTGGTACCGCAAAACCCTCACCCTCCCCAAACTCGACCCCACCAGGCGCACCTACATAGCCTTCGACGGCATCATGGCCAACTCCGACGTCTACTGCAACGGAGAACTCCTCGGCCACCGCCCCTACGGCTACGTCTCCTTCAACTACGACCTCACCCCCCGCCTCCACGCCGGCAAAAACATCATCGCCGTCCGAGTAGACGACTCGCAGCAACCCGCCTCCCGCTGGTACCCCGGCGCCGGAATCAACCGCCAGGTCCGCCTAATCACCACCAGCCAGATCCACATAGCCCCCTGGGGCACCTTCGTCACCACACCCAAAGTCTCGGCAGAATCAGCCACCATCCATGTACGAACGACCGTCGCCAACGAGTCCGCTGAGCCCGCTCGTGTCGCACTCAAGATTGCCGACCTTGTCTCCCCAAATGGCACCCACATCGGGCAAGCCCAGACCGGTCCTCCTGCGGTCATCACCATCCCCGCGAATAGCACAGTTGACCTGGACACAGGAATCGCCATCGCAACGCCCGATCGATGGGACCTCGACCACCCTGCGCTATATACGTTGCGTGCCGCCATTGTTACTAACCAGAACACGCCCGTCGACGAAGAATCCGTCACCTTCGGCATCCGCGAGTTCCACTTCGACCCCAACCAAGGCTTCTTCCTAAACGGAGTCCACCACAAGATCTACGGCGCAGCCCTACACACCGACGCCGGAGCCCTCGGCACCGCAGTCCCGCTAGCCGCATGGGCGCGCCGCCTCACCGCCCTCCGCGCTCTCGGCGTCAACGCCATCCGCACCGCCCACAACCCACCCGCACCCGAGTTCCTCGATCTCTGCGACCGCATGGGCTTCCTCGTAATGGACGAGATGTTCGACGCCTGGACCGTCGCCAAAGAACCCTACGACTATCACCTCTACTTCCAGGAGTGGTCCCTCCGCGACACCGCCGACACCGTCCAGCGCGACCGCAACCACCCCAGCATCATCCTCTACTCCGCCGGCAACGAGATCCACGACACCCCCAAGCCCGAGATCGCCATCCCGATCCTGAAATCCCTCGTCGAAACCTTCCACGCCAACGACCCAACCCGCCCGGTAACGCAAGCCCTCTTCCGCCCCAACGTCTCCCACGACTACGAAGACGGCCTCGCCGATCTCCTCGACGTAGTCGGCCAGAACTACCGCGAGCAGGAGATCCTCAAAGCCCACGCCGACAAGCCAACCCGCGCCATCATCGGCACCGAAAACACCCACGACCGCAACCAGTGGGTCGCCATGCGCGACCACCCCGAGTACTCCGGCCAGTTCCTCTGGTCCGGCATCGACTACCTCGGCGAAGCCGGCCGCTGGCCCACCATCGGCAGCGGCTCCGGCCTACTCCTCACGACTTCACTACCCCGCGCCCGAGCCTACGAACGCCAATCCTGGTGGACCACAACCCCCATGGTCCGCATAGCCCGCCGCGTAGCCATCGCCCAGAGATCCCCCACCGACCCCGGCTACGAAGCCCCCAACGCCCCCGCCCCAACCCGCTTCACCCAACCCCTCGTCCTCGACTGGTCACCAGTCGACCAATCCCCCCACACTGAAAACATAGAAATCTACACCAACGCCGAAGAAGTCGAGCTCTTCCTCAACGACAAATCCATCGGCACCCAAAAACTTCACCCCGACGCCAGTCCCATCACCTTCCGGGTCCCCTACGCCCCCGGCACCCTAAAAGCCATAGCCCGCACCGCCGGAAAAGTCGTAGCCGAAGACACCCTACGCACCGCAGGCAAACCCACCCACCTCATCCTCACCACCGCCCTCGACCCACTAGCTGGCTCTGAAGCTTCTAGGTACCCCAAGGCTTCAGCCTTGGGTCTCTCAGGCCGCGAAGAGATGGGGCTTCAGCCCCGGGCCCTCACGCCAGACTGGAACGACATCACCTACGTCACCGCCACCCTGGTCGACGCCAACAACACCCCAATCCCCGACACCACTACAGTAGTCCACTTCAAAACCACAGGCCCAGCCAACATCATCGCCGTAGACAACGGCAACCTACTCGACCACGATCCCTACCAAGCAACAGACCGCAAACTCTACAACGGCACCGCCATAGCCATCCTCCGAGCCACAGCCCCCAACGGCACCATCACCATCACCGCCAACGTAGATGGCATCCCTCCCGCCACCCTAACCCTAAAGACAGCCCCCACCAAACCACCTCTCACGCAAAGGAGCTTCTAACCCCGGCTAGGCTTATTTCCCAACAGCTCTCTCGCAATCACCATCCGCTGAATCTCACTAGTCCCCTCACCAATCGTGCACAATTTCACATCGCGATAAAACTTCTCCGCCGGATAGTCCTTGATGAATCCATATCCGCCATGAATCTGCACACCCTCATCGCATATCCTGCAAGCAACCTCGCTAGCAAACAACTTCGCCATAGCCGACTCCAGCGTCACCTTCTGCCCCTTGTCCTTCATGTGTGCCGCCCGCATCGTCAGCAACCACGCAGCATCCAGCTCGGTCGCCATCGTAGCCAGCTTGAACTGTATCGCCTGGAACTCGCTGATCGCCTTCCCAAACTGCCGCCTCTGCTGCGCATATCTCATCGCCGCATCCAGAGCCCCACGCGCAATCCCCAGACTAAGCGCCGCAATGGAGATCCTCCCTCCATCCAACACCCGCATAGCATCTTTGAACCCTTCCCCTTCTTTCCCCACCAGGTTCTCCGCCGGAATCTCACACTCCTCGAAGATCAGTTCCGCCGTATCGCTCGCCCTTAGCCCCAGCTTGTTCTCCTTCTTCCCAGGACGAAACCCCTTCGTCCCTTTCTCCACCAGAAACCCCGAGATCCCGCCCCGAGTCCCCTTCTCCCGATCCGTCACCGCCAACACCAGCGCACAGTCCGCATAGGTCCCATTGGTGATGAACGTCTTGCTGCCATTCAGCACCCACTTGTCCCCACGCTTCACCGCCGTAGTCCGCATCCCCGCCGCATCCGACCCCGACCCCGGCTCCGTCAGCCCCCAGGCCCCCAGCCACCCCCCACTAGCCAGCTTCCCCACCCACCGCTTCCGCTGCTCATCGTTCCCCGCCAGCATAATGTGGTTCGTGCACAGAGAATTATGCGAAGCCACAATAATCCCCACACTCCCATCCACGCGGCTCAACTCCTCCACCGCCAGCACATACTCCACATACCCCATCCCCGCGCCACCAAGCTCTTCCGGAAAGATCACCCCCATCAATCCCATCGCACCCAGCTTCTTCACCACAGCATGCGGAAACTCGCTCTTCTCATCCCACTCGCTCACATGCGGAGCCACTTCACGCTCCGCAAACGCCCGAACTTCCTTCCGCAACTGCTCCTGCTCCTCAGTCAATCCAAACATCCCGCACCTCCACGTCCATAATCAAAACTAATACAACTATCACTCTCAAGCATACTAAGATTCGCCACAGACACCCGTCAAACCACTCCCCCAATCCCCTCCAAAACTTTTTTGGAACATTTTCGCTGCATCAACGGTCTATCTATCCAACATGTTCTCCCGGCACGCCCGAACGGAGCAAAACTTGCGCATGACTTATCCTGCAGTCCTCTCTGCCCTGTTAGTCGCCTCTTCCCTCCCAGCCCAAACCCCCAAGCCACCGACAACCGCGCGCCCCCTCGCCAAAGCCACAGCAAAATCCGCAGAAGTCCCCACCAGCCAGCTCCCCGTCACCCGCGTCGCCCTCTACAAGAACGGCGTCGGCTTCTTCGAGCACTCCGGCCACGTCATCGGCAGCCAGCCCATCACCATCGACTTCACCTCCGCCCAGCTCAACGACGTCCTCCAGTCCCTCACCGCCATCGACCTCAATGGCGGCCGCATCTCCGGAGCCGCCTACAACTCCACCACGCCCCTCGCCCAGCAGCTTCAGGCCCTCCCTCTCGCCCTCACCGAAGACCCCACCTCCACCGATCTCTACGAAGCCATCAAAGGAGCCCGTGTAGAAGTCCACTCCGCCGGAGCCGCCATCACCGGCCGCCTGCTCAACCTCGAAGGCATCACAACGCCCCCGACCGACAACAAACCCGCCACCGAGAAGCGCTTCATCACCGTAATCTCGGACACCGGAACCGTCCGCACCCTCGAGCTCACCTCCGCCACCGACGTCCGCCTCCTCGATCCCGCACTTCAGGCAGACGTCAATCGCTACCTCCAACTCCTCGCCAACAACCGCAGCCAGGGCCTCCGCCATTTGACGCTGCAAGACAACGGAACCGGCACGCGTGATTTGCGCGTCAGCTACATCTCCGAAGTCCCCATCTGGAAATCGACCTACCGCATCCTCTTCACCGACACCCCCGGCAGAACCGGCAAACAGACCGCAACCCTGCAAGGCTGGTCCGTCGTCGACAACACCACCGGCTCCGACTGGCTCAGCGTCCAGCTCTCCCTCATCGCCGGCTCGCCGCAGTCCTTCATCCAACCCCTCTCGCAGCCCATCTACGCGCGCCGCCCCGAGATCCCCATCTCTCAGGACGCCCAGCTCACCCCTCAGACTCACGACTCCGGCGACGATTCCACCGAGCTAGCGGCCCTTAAAGCAGCTCCCCCCCCCAGCCCGATCCAAAGCAAGCAAGCACAACTAGGAGTCGGCATTGGCAGCGGATCAGGTTCCGGCATCATGGGCGGGGGAGGCTTCTCAGGCGGCAGAGCAGGCAGCGTCGCACAGACTGTCACCGTCAGCGCCGCGAACGCGGCCATGCCAATGCTCGAATACCAACAACTAGCCGCAGAATCCCTGGCCCCCAACACCACCACCAACGCCTTCGACGACTACTTCGAGTACAAGATCACCGAACCCATCACCATCCACAAAAACGAATCCGCCCTCGTCCCCATTCTCCAAACCAAGATCGACTCCGAGCGCGTAACCCTCTGGTCCCCACAACAACCCATACCGCTGCGCGCCCTCTGGATTACCAACACCTCCAACCTCACGTTAGACCGCGGCTCCTTCTCCATCGTCGAAAACGGAAACTTCGGCGGCGAAGGCCTCCTCGACCCCATCCACCCCAACGAGCGCCGCCTGCTCTCCTACGCCGCCGACCAGGCCGTCCGCGTCACCACCGACCACACCAACAACGCCCACCGCGTCGAGCACATCACCATCAGCAAAGGCGTCCTCAAGCAGACCACCCTCGACATCAACGAAGTCGAGTACCTCGTCCACAACGCAGCCCCCGACCCCCGCACCATCATCCTCGAACACCCAGCCCGCAATGGCTGGACGATAGACTCAGACCCCAAACCAGTCGAATCCACCGCCGCCGTCCATCGCTTCCGCGTCGAAGCCGCCCCCAACCAGACCGTCCGCATCCACATCGGCGAGCGCCACCCCGGCACCACTTCCTTCCGCCTCACCAACTCGACGGAAGACCAACTGGCCATCATCCTCCGCAACGCCAACGCCGGGCCCGCCCTTATGCAGCAGCTCGAACCCGTCTTCGCCGCCAAGCGTACCCTCACCGATCTCGACGCCCAAATCAAAGCCAAACAAACCGAGATCACCACCATCACAGAAGACCAGAAACGCCTCCGCGAAAACATGTCCGCCCTCAAAGGCTCCGCCGAAGAACGCGCTCTCACCACCCGCTACACCAGCGAACTCAATCAGCAGGAAGACAGGCTAGCCACCCTCCACAAAGACCTCGACACCCTCAACCAGCAACACCAGATCGCCACCGACGACCTGAGCAACAAAATCCAGTCCCTCAACATCGACGAAACTCTCTAAATGCAATTCAAAGATGACATAAAGCCAGGTTGCCCGACGACCGGCCCGAGCTCGCCCTGGTCTGTCGAAGAGCCTACCCTAGCCTTTTCGCCTGAGCCGGCATGACACTCAACGCTGGAACAATCCTTCGCTTCGTTGCGTATTAAAGAACAGCGCCCAGGCGGATTAGCATCATTGCGGTCTTTGACAACTTAGCCGGAGGAAAAGCCACTAAACCATTATTTATGAATATTTTGCAGCCACTACGCCCAATTTATAAGACTTTTTGTATCGGCGCATGTCGAAGTCCGGACTTAAAGTATTTACTTTGAATATTTTGCGCAAATTGGACGGGGCGGCCACCCTCACCGCACACCGCTTTTCCTTGGTAGTCGGGCAGCTCCGCGCCTATTCAAAAACCGCTCCAACTCAGGTCGAAGTGGGCTTATCCGATTCCACCGAAAGCGCCGCATACGCACTCTCAGTATGCAGTGCCGCCTCAGGAGTTATCAGCGCCCCAAGCTTCATCAGGTAAGCCACCACTCCGGTCCAGCCCGTCTGATGACTCGCTCCCAGTCCCGACCCATTCTCGCCGTGGAAATATTCATAGAACAGAACCAGGTCCTTCCAGTAAGGATCATCCTGAAACTTCTCCGTCCCGCCATACACCGCACGCTTGCCCTTCTCATCGCGCAGAAAGATCTTCGCCAGCCTGCCATTGATCTCCTCCGCCACCTCAAACAGTGTCATCATCTTCCCTGACCCTGTCGGGCACTCAATCTTAAAATCATCTCCATAGAACTGGTAAAACTGGTAAAGCGCCCGCAAAATCAGCGTATTCACTGGCATCCAGATAGGCCCGCGCCAGTTCGAGTTACCGCCAAACATCCCCGTGTTCGACTCCGCGGGCAGATACTCCACCGAATTCTTGCCGCCCGTGTACTCAAAGACAAATGGCTTGCCCTCATAGCACTTCGAGACCGAACGAATCCCGTAATCGCTTAGAAACTCGTTCGGATCGAGCATCCTATGCAGCACCCGCCGCAACTTGCCTTCGTTCAGCAGTGTAAGAATGCGACGTCCATTCACGCCTTTCGTTCGCAGCGAAGTGATGTTGTCACACAGTTCGGGATGCCGCGTCAGAAACTGTTCCACCCGTTTCGCTGTATCGGGAAAGTGCTCCAGGTACTCCCCTTCAAACACCGTAGTCGCGCAAAGCGGCAACAACCCCACCATCGAGCGCAGCTTCAATCGCGTTGCATGGCCGTCGGGATAGCGCAGAATGTCATAGAAAAATCCGTCCTCCTCATCCCACATTCTGTTTTCGTCATCTTCGCCCACCGAATCCATCGCCGCCGCAATCCAAAGAAAGTGCTCAGTAAACTTTAGCGCCATCTCCGAGTACATCGCATTGTGAGCGCTCAGCTCAATCGAGATCTGCAACATGTTCTGTGAGAACAGGCACATCCACGCTGTCCCATCGGCCTGCTCCAGATGTCCGCCTGTCGGCAGCGGGCTGCTGCGATCGAAGACTCCAATATTGTCGAGTCCAAGAAACCCGCCCTGGAATACATTTCTTCCCGTCGCATCCTTGCGGTTCAACCACCACGTAAATTCAGCAGCAGCTTCTGAAAGCACTGTTCCAGAAACGCCAGGTCCGCTCTGCCGCACTGCGCCCTTTCTGCACGATACAGCGCGAGCACCGCCCACGCATGCACCGGCGGATTTACATCGCTGAAGTTCCACTCGTAGGCAGGCAGCTGCCCATTCGGATGCAGATACAGACTGTTCAACATCAGGTTCAACTGGCTCTTCGCGAACGAGAGATCGACCATTGCCAAAGGCAGCGTATGAAACGCGAGATCCCAAGCTGCAAACCACGGGTACTCCCACTTATCCGGCATCGAAATCACATCCTGCGTAAGCATGTGGAACCAGGCTGAATTTCGTACGTCACTCAGCTGGTTCGCCGGCGCTTCCCGCCGCGCAAGCCAGTGCTCGAGATCGTAGTGGTAATACTGTTTCGACCACAACATACCTGCAAACGCCTGCCGCATCACCAGCTTTTCATCATCGGTGACATGCTGCGGCAGCACCAAATGGTAAAAATCATCTGCCTCTTTGCGCCGAAGCTCCATCACCGATGCGAAGTCCGCAAACGGTGCTTTCTTGACCAATTTCACCTTCCTCAAACGCAAGCGAACCGTCATGCTCTTACCTGCGGCAACCTTTAGTTCGTAGTGCGCGGCCGCCTTCGTGCCGGTCTGCGCTGGATTCACAGCGTTCGCTTCTCCGTGCAGCAGATATCGATGAAACGCATCCTTGGTATATGCCGAAACCGACTTGCCGCCGAACCTCTCTTCATTGGTCTCATTGTTCGTGAATAAAAACAACGGCAGTCCTTCGCAGTAGAGTTCGTACGTGCCCAGTTCGACATGGTCCGCGCGAATCACCGGTCCTTTCTTGTCAACTGACAGTGTTCCTGGTGCCGCCGGCGTCGCATCCGACCACCATCGATTACGAAACCACACCGTAGGCAGCAGATGCAGCGCAGCATCCTGGTCGCCGCGATTGTGCGCAGTAATCGAGATCAGAATGTCTTCAGGGTTTGCCTTCGCATACTCTACAAAAACATCGAAGTAGCGGTTCTGGTCGAACACTCCCGTGTCCAGCAATTCATACTCCGGATCAGTCCGCGTCCTCTTCCCGTTCGTCTGCACAAGATCCGCATACGGATAAGCCTTCTGGGGATACTTGTACAGCATCTTCATGTACGAGTGCGTAGGCGTCGAGTCGAGGTAGAAGTAGTACTCCTTCACATCCTCCCCATGATTGCCCTCCGAGTTCGTCAACCCGAACAGACGCTCCTTCAGAATCGGGTCCGCCCCATTCCACAGCGCCAGCGAAAAACAAAGTATCTGCTGGTCGTCCGACACACCGGCAATTCCATCCTCGCCCCACCGGTACGCCTTCGACCGCGCCTGATCGTGAGTGAAGTAGTTCCAGGCATCACCGTTTTCGCTGTAGTCCTCGCGCACCGTTCCCCATTGCCGCTCGCTGAGGTAAGGCCCCCATTTGGGCCACGCAACTCCTTCGGTACGGGCCTCGTCCAGCCGGTCATACTCCGCCCTTAGCGATTCACTCTCCGCGCCCCGCATCTCATTCGACATGGTGAACCATCTCGTGTGATTGAATTTCCGCTCTATCGGCAACTGCGCCCGATCCATCTATCAAGCGCCAGCAACGTTAGACGGAAGTAAATTGTCCTGCTTCTTCTCGAAGCCCAACACTGTAAGAATTGACGGGCTGCCGCGAGCCCGTTCCGTACCTCGCCCAGAAGATTCGCAACGTCATCCACTCGACCCAATCCCGTCAAGCGCCTGCTTCAGATCCGCCACAATATCCTCCACATCCTCAATCCCCACCGAGATCCGCATCAGCCCATCTGTAATCCCAAGCCGCGCCCGGCCCTCCGCACCCACAGCCGCATGAGTCATGCTCGCCGGATGACACACCAGCGTCTCCACTCCACCCAGCGACTCCGCCAGCAAGCCAAGCTTAAGCCGCTTTGCAAAAGCATTCGCATTCTCCAGCGAACCAGTCTCAATCGAGATCATTGACCCAAACCCGCTCTGCTGCCGCTTAGCCAGCTCATGATGCGGATGCTCAACCAACCCCGGATAGAACACCTTCTGGACTTTCTTATGACCCTTCAGAAAGTCAGCCACCACGCGTCCATTCGCATCATGCTGTTTCATTCGAACCGCCAGCGTCTTCACCCCGCGCAGCAGCAGATAGCTCTCAAACGGCGACAAAATCCCGCCCGTACACTTCTGCACATACTTGAATGTCTCATCATGCTCCGGCTTGGTGCACACCAGCACGCCGCCCAACCCATCCGAGTGCCCATTCAAAAACTTCGTAGTCGAATGCATTACGATGTCCGCCCCCAGCGCAATCGGCTGCTGCAGATACGGCGACAGAAAAGTATTGTCCACACTCAACTCCACTTCACGCGCATGACAAATATCCGCAACCGCGCGAATATCCGTCACAGCCATCATCGGATTCGTCGGCGTCTCAATATGCACCAGCTTGGTAGCCGGAGTAATCGCGGCCGCGACATTCGCCGCCACACTCGTATCTACATACGTAAACGTGAGCCCAAACTTCGCCATCACGTTGTCGAACATCCGCGCCGTCCCGCCATACACGTTGTCCGAACACACCACATGGTCGCCACTCTTCATCATCGTGCACAACGCCGTAATCGCCGCCATCCCGCTGCCAAAGACATGCGCACTCGTCCCACCCTCTAGTGAGCACAGGCTCACCTCCAACGCATCCCGCGTAGGGTTCGTCAGCCGAGCATACTCATGCCCCTTGTTCTTCCCAATCGCCTCCTGCTGGTACGTCGACGTCAGATAAATCGGCACATTCACCGCGCCAGTCAGCTCATCCGGAGCCTGTCCATCGTGAATCGCCCTCGTCGCAAAACCTTTCTTCATCGCGTCCATCATCCCTCGCTCTTCTAGCTACTCTTCTTCCGCGTCACCGTCTCATCCAACGGCCGCCGCGATCTCTGCTTCGGCGACACCGACTTGATCACTAACTTGTACTCCGCCTTCTTATCCATCGGCACCTCAGCCATCTTCAACGCCAGTGCCATCATCGCCTTCACATCCGCGCGATTCAGCGTCTTCTCGTCCTCCAGCCGGATGTGCCGAACCACATTTCCGTCACCCTGCAGCAGCCCTTTTGGATCAGTCAACACAGCCCCCTGCAGGAAACACAGGCTCACGTATCTCGGATACATCACGATGGAAAAAATCGCCTCCGAAGCCCGCTCCGTCGGCCCAAACCCGCACACCAGCGCGTTGTAGTTGTCGTAGACCATCTCCACTGCATTCGGCAGCCGCTCGCGCATCTTCTTCAGTACCGCCCGGGCCAGCGCCTCTACCTCCGGAGTAAACGCCGCCATAAAACGATCCAACTGCTTTTCCGCGTTCTCTGGACTTTCGATCTTCGCTTTCTTCATCCCGCGTCCTTGACCGGCATCTTCGAAACTACACCGTAACGCCCAGCAGTCCCTTCGACAAATATCTCTCCGCCGAATCCGGAATCACCACTACCACCCGTTTCCCCGCGCCCAACTCCCTTGCAACATCAAGAGCAGCACACACCGTAGCCCCCGCGCTCGACCCCGCCAGAATTCCCTCCTCTGTCGCCAGCCTCCTCACCATCCCAAACGCCGGCTCATCCATCACCATCACCACCCGGTCGCACACACTGCGATCGAACGTCGCCGGAACCGTCGTCACTCCAATCCCCTCCACCCGATGCGTCCCCGGCTCACCGCCCTGCAGCACACTCCCCTGCGGCTCAACCGCAACATTCATCACCCTACCCCCAAGCTGCCGCTTCAAAAATCGTCCCACTCCAGTAAAAGTCCCCGCCGACCCAACCCCACACACCCACGCATCCACACGCCCCCGCATCTGCTCCCAAATCTCCACCGCCGTAGTCTCTTCATGAAAATCCGGATTCGCCGGATTCTCAAACTGCAACGCCGCAAACGCCCCATCCGTCTGTGCCTCAAACTCCAGTGCCCGCTTGATCGCACCAGCCATCCCTTCTGCCTCAGGAGTCCGAACCACCGTCGCGCCTAGCCCGCGCATCAGCATGCACTTCTCCTCCGCAAACTGCTGCGGAACATACAGCATCACCTTGTACCCGCGGTTGATTCCGATCAGCGCCAGCCCGATCCCCGTATTCCCCGCCGTCGCCTCGACTATCGTCGCCCCTGGCCGCAGCACCCCACGCCGCTCCGCGTCCAGCACAATCCCCAGCGCCGCCCTGTCCTTCACACTCCCACCTGGATTCAGATACTCCAGCTTCGCCCAGACCTCCGCCGCACCGGCTGGCACCAACTTCTCCAGCCGTACCATCGGAGTACGCCCCACCAACTCCAGAATATTCGCCGCCACCCTCACTAATTCCGCTTCCCCGAATCCGTTATCGCCTGCCCTTCGCCCGACTTGTTAGCAGCCGCGGCGACCTTTGGGAAATACCCAGTCCGTGTCCGCACTGACAGCTTCCCGTAACTCTTCTCTTTCGCCTCCACATGGATCTGCCGATACCCACCCAGCGTAGGAGACTTCGTCGAATGGTACGAGATCGTGTACTGCGTCCGAATATCCTGCGCCACCTCCGCCGCGATCGCGTCCACCTCTTTCACCGACTTCGGAAAATAAGCCGCCCCGCCCGTCTGCTCGCTCAGCGCCTCCAGCACCCGCCGCGCATGCCGAGCCTCATTCCTGTCCGTATCGCTCCCAAACAGCAGCCCCACGCAATAAATCACCGGCCCATCCAAATCCTGAATCCGCCGTATCGCCTGCTCCAGCGTGGCGCTCGAAGCATTATCCTCGCCGTCCGTGATTATCAGCAGCACCTGCTTAGGATGTTTTGCATTCTTCGTCAAATAGTCCGCGCTAGCCACCAGCGCATCGTAAATCGCCGTTCCACCGCTCGACTTGATAAAGCTCAACCCCTGCTGCAGCTTCCCGATATCGTTCGTAAAATCCTGGTCGATGTACGCCTCCCACGAGAAGTCCACCACAAACGCCTCATCCTCGCGGTTCGACAACTTAATCAAGTCCAGCGAAGCCTCTTCCACCGCCAGCCGCTTGTCATACATTGACCCCGAGCTGTCGATCAGAATCCCCAGCGACACCGGCAAATCCTCGTGCCGGAACGAAGCGATCGTCTGTGGAACCCCGTCCTCATATACCCGGAACGCATCTTTATCCAGCGTCTGGATCGACTTCCCGCTCCCATCAAGCACCGAAGCATTTAGCCGCACCTCATAAGCATCCGTGCGCAGCGTATACTTTCCCCGCTCCCGCTCAATCGTCCCTAGCGTACTGCCCGCAGCCGCACCCGCAGTTCCCGGCGGAGGATCAGGATCTGGCGAAGCCACAGGATCCCTATCCACCGTCAAAGGTGCCTGTGTCGGCGCCTGCTGCACCACCGGAGCCTGCGCCCAACCGCTCGCCAAACCCACGCATGGCAGCAACATCAACGCCGCGAATTCCTTCACCCATAACCCTTTACTGCGACGGCGCATAGTACCCCTGGCGATTGTGCACCGTCAGCGGAGGCAGTCCTGCCGGCGGCACCAGTCGTACCTTCAATTTACGCCAGTTCCCATCCTTCTTCACCTCGGAAGGTCGATACCCCACCACGTACTCATTCCTTAGCTCCGCGCTGATCCTCGCCGCTATATCTCCCAGCTCGCTCACATCCGTCACCCGAAACATCCGCCCACCCGTCATCTCGCAAACATCCGTCAGCAAGATCGGCCCCAGCTGCTCTTCCGTCGTAGGAGCATACGTATCGAACACCCCAATCGAATAAATCTGCACATCGCTCTCTCGCACCACCCGTCGCAGTTCGCCCTCCGTATACCGGCTGCGATTGTCGCCGCCATCCGAGATAATCAGCAGCGCCTTGCGATCATACTTCCCCTGCTGCAGCTTGTTTACCCCCAGGTACACCGCATCGATCAGCGCCGTCCGGTTCTCCGGCTTCAACATCACCATCCGCGCCTCTACGTCATCCACGTCGGACGTATAGTCCACAATCACCGCCGGTCGGTCGTTGAACCCCACCACAAAAAACTCATCCTGCGGATTACAAGTCCGCAGAAACTCGCTCAGCGCCTTCCGCGCCCGCAGAAACTTCGACGTCATACTTCCGCTCAGGTCGAACACGATCCCGATCGTCACCGGAGCGTCCTGCGTCGAAAAGCTCTTAATCTGTTGCGGCAGATTATTGTCGTAGATCTCGAAGTTCTCCTTCTCCAATCCCGTCACCAGCCGGTTCATCGGATCCGTCACCGTCATCGGCACCAGCACCAGGTTCACATCCACACGGATCCGCGCGTCGCGTCGCGTCGTCGCCTGGGCCGCTGCATTATCAGCACCTTCAATCACCGGCTTCAGGTCATCCGGAGTCTTCGGCGGAGGAGGTGGCGGAGGTGTCTCCACCCGGCCCAAAGGATTATCCTGTGCCCGCGCCACACCCGTCCCGATCCCACTCCCCAAAACACCCAAAAACAGCATACCCAGCAGAACCACCTGTACTGCCGCCCTGCCTGGCCCGATACCTCTAACCCGCCCATCGCTAACATATCGCATAATGATGCCTATGGCGTCCTCGCATTCAACCCCGACTACCTTCGAAACGCCGAAGCCCCGCGCCGGAAAACTCCTCGGATGACTCCCGCGCAAATCAACCTACGCCCGCAGATTACACCTACTCCATTCAATCCGTCAGGAACTTCGCAGTCACCCCTCAAAAATACCAGTGCCGTCCGCTGCTTCATCATCCTTACCTTCGCGGCCGCTGGCATGGCCATCCTAATCTCGTTCCTTCCCGCCGTCGGTCACGACCAGCTCTGGTGCCTCTACGTCGCCCAGCGCATCCTGCTCGGCTCCAAACTCTACGGCCCCGAACTCCTTGAAACCAATCCGCCCCTCATCATGGGCATCCTGCTCCTGCCCGCCGCCCTCGGCAACCTCCTCCACCTCCCGGTCACCCTCCTCTTTAAACTTGGAGTCCTTTTGACCGGAATAGTGAGCGCCCTGCTATCCCTGCACCTCTACCGCCGCCTCGAACCCAACCTGACCCCCGCCCAACTCTGGTCGCTGGCCCTCGCCTTCATAGCCGTCTTCGCCATCCTGCCCGCCCGCGACCTCGGCCAGCGCGACCACCTCCTCGCCATCCTCTGTCTCCCTTACGTCATAACCGCCGCCCTGGATGCCCTAGGTCCTTACAAAGCTGGCCACAAAATCAATCTCCTACTCAAAATCACCATCGGCCTCCTCGCCGGCCTCGGCATCTGCCTCAAACCCCATCACATCCTCATCCCCCTCTTCATCGAAACCGCCCTAATCATCAAAAACCGCAGCCTCCGCCAGCTTCTACGCCCCGAACTCCTCTCCCTCATTGCCACCGGCCTCGCATTCCTCGCCGCCGTCCGCCTCATCACCCCCGCCTACCTCAACGAAGTAGTCCCCCTGCTTCACGACGTCTACTGGGCCATCGGCCATCTCACATTCCCCCAACTCATCGCCGAATCCGCTCAACTCCATATCCTCGCCGCTATCACGCTGGCTCTCTACCTCTACCTCAAACCCCGCTCACCGCTCCCTACCTTCCTCATACTCGCCGGCTCCGCCGCCACCATCGCCTACTACCTCCAGGGAACCGGCTGGTACTACCAGCAAATCCCAGCCCTCAGCTTCTTCGCCCTCGCCCTCTGGTTCCTGCTCATCGAACTTGCCGCCCACCTCCAACTCCGCGCACCCTCATGGACTCCGAAAGCCGCACTCGCGTTGTCCATCCTCGCCCTCGTCCTCACTGCCTGCTTCTCCAGCTACACCCTCACCAAACCCCTCAGCTTTCCATCAGGCCTCTCGGACATCCCCGACCCATCTTTCTTCTCGAACCTTCCCCCCGGAACCCCCGTTGCCATCCTCTCGACGGTAGTCGACGACACCATCCCGCCCATCGCCACCCACCATCTCCTCTGGGCCCAGCGCACCAACAACCTCTGGGCCCTCCCCGCCATCCTGCGCAGCGAAGACCCGCTCGGCCATCCGCCGCAGCGTCTCATTCCCCCAGCCCGTCTTGCCCAGCTTGACCGCATGCAGCACGCCTGGATGGTCGAAGACCTCAATCGCTGGAACCCGCCGCTGATTCTCGTTCTGCGCTGCGAAGACCCCACCGTCCAATGCCAGATCCTTGAAGACCGCCACGACAACCTCCTCGCCTGGTTCCAGCGCGACCCCGCCTTCCGCGCCATCTTCAGCCGCTATCAATTCCTCCGCAGCTCGGGCCCCTACGACGCCTACACCCTCAAATAAACCTGCAAAGATCGTAGTTCGCCCCTCCCGCAAGTATGTCTCGCGGTTGTCTTTTCTATGTCATTCCCCCTCTGCGTGCTCTGCGCCCCTCCGCGCTCTCCGCGTCCGTCCCCCCAGCCTATTGCTGCAATTGCAGATTCTCCAGCATCAACTGCGTATTATCCGTCTCAATCAACACCCCCCGCGTGCCATCCACCATGTACAGCGTGAAGCTGTCCGCCGTCGTCCCAGAAGCAGCATCAAAGCCCGTCATACTCCCCGTAAACACCCCATTCGACGCCGCAACAAAGCTACCCGACACCGCAAAGCTGGCAGCCCCATTCCCCGAGTTCGCAAATCCCGCCACCGTACTCGTTCCACTACCCGCCACCGCAGCAACCGACCCAATCACCACGTTCGACTTCCCTCCCAGGTTCAACACCTGGCCGCCGTTCAAACCATAGTTCCCGTTGAACGAAGCGGCCGTAAACGCGCCCGGCTGTTGCTGAAACGCTTGCCCGGCCATCGTATCCGCGCTATCGCTCGACAACACCAACCCGCCACCGCTTCCCGTCAAGTAAAGATGCAGCGTGTAGTTGAAGGTCGACCCATCTGTCAGGTTCGACAACGTAACCCGCCCAGTCGGATCGACGGTATACGAACCTGTAAATGCAATCGGACTCTGCGCCTTGGTCCCCGTCTGATCGTTCCAGTTCAGCGTACCGCTCACACCTCCACTCGCATTCGGCGTAAACACCCCAGCCACCTGCAGCGTCCCAGCCCTGTCATACCCCGACGCGCCAAACACATAACTCGATCCTGCAATCGAGCTGCTGCTGAAATTCCCCGTACTCGTCCCTTGACCCAGAGCCACGCCCCCTAGGACACCCATAAAGTTATCCCCGGCAGTCTCCGTCAAACGGATATGACCGGCATCCACCACATATCCGGCCAGGTAAAGCGACGGCAAAATCGTCCCCGGAGCCAACTGAAACATCACCCGCCCAAACTTATCCGGAGCCGACACCGTACCCGCTCCCAAAGTCTCTTTCCCAGTCGAAGGGGCTACGCCATCCACAATATCCGCCACACTGCCGTTCCCCGAGATCGTCCCCGCCCCATCGACGTTCAGCACCCCGCCAATCCAGGTCGTCTGCGAATACCGGTCACCGCCATACATGGAGAACGCATACCCTCCCGCAGGCGCAGCCGTGCTCGTCTGCAACTCCAGCGTGCCGCTGCCAATCGACCCATAGAGTTGAGCAACAAATCCCTTTGCACCCGCAGTCAGCACCCCATTCAACATCTCAGTCGCATATTGACCCACGTTGACCGAGATCTGCAGACTTCCATCCGGCGCAGTCGTATAGCTTCCGCCACTGATCTGCTGGAACTGTGGATAAGGCACCGTATCGTCATTCGAATCGCTCGTGTAAGAGATCGAGTCCTGCTCACCACCCGTAATCACTCCACCCTTCGCAACCAGCACGCCAGTAACGAAACTCGCCTGCATCCCTACCGGCCCGGACATCTGAAAGACATAAGTGCCATCGGCCAACGTCGGAGCAGTCGGCAAAATGGTGATGTTCGTCGAAACCGACTTTGTCGGGTCCGTCACAGACGTTGCCGTTACGGTCACACTGTTCCCGGTGGGAAGACTAGCGGGTGCAGTAAAGTTCGTGGCAGCCTCACTCGTCGTCGTAGCCGGATTGAACGACCCGCACACCGCCCCGCTACAATTCACCGTCCACTGCACATGAGGATTAGCCGTGACATCATTTGCAATGAAAGCCCGAACCGGAGCCGTCGAGTTCACCTGCATCGAAGCAGGCATCGATCCATACAAACTCACCGAAATCGGAATCGGCGGCACAATCGTAATCGCCGCCGACACAGACTTGGTCGTATCGACAGCCGAAGTCGCTGTCACCGTCACACTTCCGCCCGCCGGAATCACAGCAGGCGCCGTATAAATAATCGGACTGCTGCTCAGCCCAATGGTGGAATTGAAAGACCCACACGCCCCCGCGCTCTCGCAACTCACAGACCAGGTCACCGCGCTCAGGTTCCCATTGACAACACCCACCGACAACGTCGCCGAAGCATTGACCGCCATGCTCGTCGGCGGCGCGCCGAGAAACAAAACAGAAATCGGATTCGAAGGGGGTGTAATGGGAGGTAAGCTCCCAGCGCCATTGCATCCAACCAGCCCGCCAACCAGGGAAACTCCAAAAAACACAAGGACAGCTCTGCAATAAGTCATCTCAATTCCAATCATCCGGCGAACGGGGCCGGCAGTGGAAAAAAACCCGCAAGTAACTTGCCTTCAGTACGACACGCGTACATTGGACTGGCCAATCTCAGGAAAAGTTTCCCAGCCTGCCCTCGGGTCTACCTAAAAAAAACCCGGTCAACCCCCAAACCCACCCGAAGAGCCCTCCACAACCACCACCCGTACAATCAAATCAGCACATCACAGGAGAATCCCGACAGCATGGCTCGCATCTACCCCTTCCGCGCCCTCCGTTACGACACCACCCGCGTCAAGATGGAAGACGTCGTCACCCAGCCCTACGACAAGATCACTCCGGAGATGCAGCAGCGCTACTACGAGCCAGCCCCTACAACCTCATCCGCGTCATCCTCGGCAAACACCTCCCCGGCGACACCGAACCGCAGGAGTTCCTCCCGCCAACCGAGCAGGCCCACAACGTCTACACCCGCGCCGCCGAGTCCCTCAAAGACTGGCGCAAGGAAAACATCCTCAAAGAAGAGCCCGAGCCCGCCCTATACGGCTACTCCCAGACCTACACCGTGCCCCACACCAACGAGGTCCGCGAACGCCGCGGCTTCATCGCCCTCGGCCATCTCTACGACTACGCCGACCAGGTCGTCTACCGCCACGAGCAGACCTTCCCCAAGCACAAATCCGATCGCCTCGCCCTCTTCAAGGCCACCCGCGCCTACTGCGAGCAGATCTACATGCTCTACTCCGACCCCGCCTTCACCGCCGAAAAGCTCATCTTCGGCAACAGCCCGGCAGACGCCACAACCTACGGAGATGAAAAGCTCGATAGCGGCAAAACGGCGGGCAATGGCAAAAAGGCCGACCTCGCCATCACCGATGAATACGGCGTAGTCCACCGCGTCTGGAAGCTCACCGACCCCAATCTCATCAACCTCATCACCACCGCCATGGCCGACAAGAAGCTCATCATCGCCGACGGCCACCACCGCTACGAAACCTCCGTAGCCTACGCCAAAGAGCGCAGCGCCCAACTCAAGCTCCCCCTCAACCAGCCCCGCGACGAAGACGAAAAGCTCCAGCCACCAGCAACCTTCCCGCGCCGCCCTTCCCCGAAGCCGCTATGATGATGACCTTCGTCAACATGGAGGCGCCCGGCATCACCATCCTGCCCACCCACCGCGTAGTCCACGGCCTCGAAAACTTCTCCTCGCCCGACTTCATCACCCGCGCCAGCCGCTACTTCACCATCACCGAGCTCGACTCGCCCCGACGATCTCCGTCCCTCGCCCAGCACCACCGGCACCGCCATGATCGCCGCCACCGGCGACGGCAACTACCTCCTCACCGCCAAGCCCGACGTCATCGCCGCCGAACTAACCGACATCCCCGCCCGCCAGGCCCAGCTCGACGTAGTCCAGCTCCACCGCATCATCCTCGACAAGCTCCTCGGCCTCGATCAGGACACCATCACCCGCCTCGGCAGCGTCAAGTACATCCGCGAAGCCGACGAAGCCGTCGCCCTCGTCACCTCCGGCGAAGCCGACATCGCCTTCCTCATCAAGCCCATCACCCTCGACCAGCTCAAGGACGTCTCCCTCTCCGGCGACGTCATGCCGCAAAAATCCACCGACTTCTACCCCAAGCTCCTAAGCGGCCTCGCCATCTACGCCCTCGACTAAAAGCCTTTTGACTAATCCGTTGAATCGATCGGCCATTACAATCAAGCGAACCTCTCGGGACCAGTGATCAAGCCACTCCAGCAACCCGTCGCCCTTCGATTGCTCGCAGCAGCACTCGCAGCGCTAAGCGCGACAACCACCTACGCGCAGACCACCACCCCTCCACTCAACCGCAACGTAGTCGTCCTCGACCCCGCCCACGGCGGCTCCGACAGCGGCGCCGCCATCACCCCCAACCTCCCCGAGAAGCAATTCACCCTCACCTTCGCCAACCGCCTCCGCACCCTCCTCACCAACGCCGGCTTCACCGTAGTCACCACCCGCGACGCCGACCCACCCGCAGCCACACCCCTCACCCCCGACCAGCGCGCCGGCACCGCCAACCATGTCCGCGCCCTCGCCTGCATCCTCATCCACGCGACCCCCAGCGGCCGCGCCGGAGCCCACCTCTTCACCTCCACCCTCACGCCGTCGGACGAACCCGCCGACCCCACCACCCCCATCCCTCAGAACAATGGAGACGCCGCCCAAACCCCCTATCTCCCCCTAAGCCTCCGCCTCGCCAACCAACTCGGCCTCTCCCTGATCCACGCCAACGTCCCCACCATCCTCAGCCCGGCCCCCATCCGCCCCATCGACAACCTCACCTGCCCCGCCATAGCCTTCGAGCTAGCCCCCCGGCTCCACACCCACTCACCGACGCCACCTACCAGCAGCACGCCGCCCAGGCGATCACCGCAGCCCTCATCGCCTGGCGCAATCAGCAACCCGCACCCCCCCCAGCCCCCAAACCACCACCCCCACCCGCTCCGGCACCAACCCCAGCACCCGAGCCCACTCCAACGCCCCCAGCCGGAGCACCCCAATGATCCCCCGCTACCAGCGAATCCTCTTCTGGACCTTGGTCGCCGGCATCCTGCTGATGACCCTCTTCCTCCTGCGCGGCTGCGAGCAGGCCCACAAGCGCCTCACCCAGGCCGACACCGACGCCACCCCCATCGCCGCCCCCACCACCTCCGCCGCCGAGGACGTCACCCTCTACCTCGCCTCCGACGCCGACGCCTCCATCACCGTCGCCACCCGTCAGCTCGCACTCCCGCAGGAGCCCACCCTCCGCGCCCGCACCCTCATCGACCACCTCCTCGCCGAATACACCCAGCCCAACTCCACCCACCCCCTCCAACCCGGCCCAGCCATCGACGACGTCTTCCTCCTCGAACCACCCACCGCCGACTCCACGACCCAGCCCACCACCCCATCCACCCCCGCCAACGCAACACTAGCCGTAGTCAACCTCCACGCAGCCTTCGCCGCCAACCACCCCTCCGGCATCGAGGTCGAGGACCTCACCCTCCAATCCATCATCGGAACCCTCCACGCAGCCTTCCCCCAGCTCACCCAAATCCGCTTCCTCGTCGACGGCCAGTCGCAGGACACCCTCGCCGGCCACGCCGACCTCCAACGCACCTACCCCGCCACCGACACCGCCTACAAACCCACCCCACCCACGGCCAATAACTAAATGGCAATAAACAACCAGCAACCAACATCCAGCAACCTCCAGACCCACCCCACCATAGGCGTCTTCGACTCCGGATTCGGCGGCCTCACCGTCCTCCGCGCCCTGCTCCCCCGCATCCCCGCAGCCCACTACATCTATCTCGGCGACACCGCCCGTCTCCCCTACGGCGCCAAATCCCAGACCACCGTCGCCCGCTACGCGGTAGAGAGCGCGAAGTTCCTCCACCAGCAAGGTGCCGGCCACCTCGTCATCGCCTGCAACACCGCCACCGCCCTCGCCCTGCCCGAGATCACCGCCGCCGTCCCCATCCCCGTCACCGGCGTAATCGACCCCGTCATCCAGATGACCCACCGGCACCACCGGAACGCCGACACCCTCATCCTCGCCACGACAGCCACGGTCCAATCCCACGCCTATCGCATCGACTGCGAGGCCCGCGGCCTCCGACCCACCGAGAAGGCCTGCCCCCTGCTCGTCCCGCTCATCGAAGAAGGCTGGGTCGACCACCCCGTCACCCGCGAAGTCCTCAGCATCTACCTGCGCGAAGCCCTCGACACCTGCTCCCCCGAAGTCGTCATCCTCGGCTGCACCCACTACCCACTCATCGCTCCGCTCGTAGCCGAAACCCTGCAATCCCTCGGCTCAAACGCCGAAGTAGTCGACTCCGCCCAGGCCACAGCCTTCATCGTCTCAACCCAATACCAGGACAACCCCAACCCCTCACCCCACGCCGCCACCTTCACCTGCTACGCCACCGACTCCGTAGAAAAATTCGCCCGCCTCGGCAGCCAATTCCTAGGCCAACCTATCCCCCACGTAGAGTTAATCGACCTCGGCGGCTAAATTAAACCTGAAAATTAACAACCAGCAACTAGCAACCAGCATCCAACAACTATCCCATGCCATATCTTCTTAAATCAGAGCCAGACAAGTATTCCTTTGACGACCTCGTCCGCGACGGCGAAACCACCTGGGACGGCATCACCAACAACACCGCCCTCCTCAATCTCCGCAACATGAAAAAGGGCGAGAAGCTCATCATCTATCACTCCAACGTAGGCAAGGAGGCGGTCGGCACCGCCACCGTAGTCTCCGTCGATGCCACGGACCCCAAAAATCCCATCGTCCGCATCAAGCCCGGCAAGCGCCTCAAGCACCCCAAATCGCTCGACGCCATGCGCGCAGGCCCCCGTCTTCAAGGACTCCATCCTCTTCCGCCAATTCCGCCTCTCCGTCGTCCCCCTCACCGACGCTCAATACGACTGGCTCACCCTATCTGATTGAGTCACAGCACATAAAACGCCTTCGCCAATAAAAAGATTCTTTTGTTTACAGCATCGTTGCGCATAGAATCCCCCCACGCAGGTTGCACCTATGTCCTTCATTGCATCGATAGATGACAACACGCTCCTCGGCTGCCAGGTGGCACTGACGCTGATATATGCAATCGCCTTCTATTGCATGAAGCGTATCTACCCCCAC
The DNA here is from genome assembly GCA_963744125.1 of uncultured Acidobacteriaceae bacterium. GTDB lineage: Bacteria > Acidobacteriota > Terriglobia > Terriglobales > Acidobacteriaceae > Edaphobacter. The sequence continues at coordinate 416,031 of CAVUSG010000005.1, forward strand.
CTGCGTGGTGCCGGCTCCGTCGCCATTGCGTTCTTCGCGGCCACTATCGCCAACGTCCTTCTCCTGCTCGCAGGTTATCTTCCCGCCTTCGTCTCCATCGCGGTCTCGCATGCCCTCCTGCTCTCCGCATTTGTCCTCTTCTACACCGGAGTCCTTCAGTTCTTCAAAAGCAACCGCAAGGTTCGCTACGCCTGGGCTCTCACCGTCGTAGCGTCCGCCCTCACTGGCTACCTCATCCTTTCGCACGACAACACCAGGGCCCTCACCTACGTCATCGCCCTCAGTTTCTTCTTCGTCCGCGGCGTCATCGCAGTCGAAATCTACTTTCAGGCAGCGGGCAGGATCTTTCTGAAGATCTTTGCCGCTCTCATGGCCTTCTATGCCGTCTTCGCGTTGAACCGCATCATCTTCCTCATGGTGGTCGGTGTGCCGCCAAACGTCGCCCAGCGGGCCTTCCTCCAGACCATCTCGGTCGTCCTCAGTGTCTCCTTCGCCTTCCTCATCGGTCTCTCCTTCCTGCTCATGCTCTGCAGCGAGCTCCTCACCCTCGTCAAAGACGAGTCCGAGCGCGATCTCCTCTGCGGCGTCCTCAACCGCCGCGGCATTGAGCAGAAGCTCGACGTCGCGCTCAAACGCACCGGTCGCGGCCAGAACCTCTCCATCGCTCTCATCGACATCGACCACTTCAAGGCCATCAACGACTACGCAGGCCATGCCGCCGGCGACACCGCCCTCCGCGACGTCGTCGCCGCCATCTCCAGGTGTCTTCACCCGCACGACCTGCTCGGCCGCTTCGGCGGCGACGAGTTTCTTCTTATCCTTCCCGACGTCGGCTCTCCCGAAGCCCTCGCCAGCTGCTCTCGTATCGAACAATCCGTACGCGAGCTCTCTGTACCCGGCTTCGGGATGCCCCTCACCATCAGCATCGGTCTAACCCCGGCCGCCCACAACGAAGCCGCAGGTTCAATCCTCGCCCGCGCCGACAAGGCTCTCTACAACGCCAAAAACGACGGCCGAAACTGCTGCCGCATCCTCCTCCACGAATCACCGTCCCCGGACAGCCGCGAGCGCCGAATCGTCCCCGTCAAGCCGTAGCCATTCCCCGCCGCTGCGATAGCACAGGCCCACCCCGGCTGCTATCCTTTAGGTCGCAAACCGTATCTGAAAGGATCCCCGCATCATGATCGACCTCACCGGCAAAGTCGCCGTCGTCTTCGGCCTCGCCAACAAGCGCAGCATCGCCTGGGGCATAGCCCAGAAGCTATCCGAAGCCGGAGCCCGCCTCGCCATCTGCTACCAGAGCGAGCGCCTCAAGAGAGAAGCCGAGTCCCTCATCCCCGAGTTGAAGGACGCCCAGATCTTCCAATGCGACGTCTCCTCCGACGCCGAGATCGACTCCGTCTTCGAACAGTTAAAAACCACCTACGGCAAACTCGACATCCTCGTCCACTCCGTAGCCTTCGCCCCCCCCGACGCCATCAAGAACGACTTCATCCTCACCAGCCGCGACGACTTCCGCATCGCCCACGACGTCAGCGCCTACTCCCTCATCGCCCTCGCACGCGGCGCAGCACCGCTCATGACCGACGGCGGCTCCATCCTCACCCTCACCTACTACGGCTCCACTAAAACCTTTCCTAACTACAATGTAATGGGAGTAGCGAAAGCAGCACTTGAAGCTACGGTCCGCTACCTCGCCGTCTCCCTCGGCCCAAAAAACATCCGCGTCAACGCCATCTCCGCCGGCCCCATCAAGACCCTCGCCGCCCGCGGCATCGGCGATTTCACCAAGATCCTCACCGCCGTAGAAGAGCGCGCCCCCCTCCACCGCAACGTAGACCAGCTCGAAGTAGGCAACACCGCCCTCTTCCTCAGCTCACCCCTCGCCTCCGCCATCACTGGCGAAATAACCTTCGTAGACTGCGGCTACAACATCACCGGCCTCTAAGGTGTATTGACATCTGAGATGAGCGGAGCGAAGAACCCCGGAGTTTTGGACCGGCGATATCGTTGGCCCGCGAAAATCCGGGGCTTCTCGCGGATCGAAGCGTTGGGGAGATGTCGATATAGCGTGGCTGGCCTTCAGAAGACTTATGAACAACTGTCCACGACGTTATGGATGGTGCTGTTAATCGTCCCGCAGCTCAAAAAGAAAGGCGCGGCCGTGCACTGGATCGTGAGCGTTTGGCTATCAGCCTCATAATCCCACGTGACGGTAATGCCATCCTTTGACACACTCCCTTGATCGCCATCCATCGTGACCCCTGGTCGGCGGCCTTCCCTTGCAGACATGCGAACTTTTCAGGACTGACCCCGGTAAACACCTGCGCAGCACATTGACTCATTTCGATCGCCTCCAGAAAATTCGGATAAGCTCAACACAGTTCTCAGAATCAAATGCTGGTGACTTCAGCATGATTGCACCTCATGCAGTCGTTCCGGCGCGGGAAAGATGGTTTCCTGCGCTACCCGCATCGTCATTGCAAGCACCCGGGGCTGAGTTATTTTCCGATAGGAAAAATCCTACAATAGCATCCCGTTGTTCCCGTATTATTTTCGTGAAACACCATTGCGCACAGTCCCGTTTTGCTGAGGAGTGACAAATGGAACCAAATTGGTTTGAAAACCTCTTCAAGCGTCTGCCCACCGAAGTGAACAGCGATCTGGAGCGCTCGATTGTCGGCAACCTCGAAGGCTTGCTCGACCATCCCAACGACGAAAATCTCATCGACGCAACCGTCCAGCAGCTCAGCAGCGATCCGCAGCAATTCATGAGCATCGTCTCCGCGCACTTCTCCGTGCCGACACCGGCAGCGGGCACGGGCTTGTTCGCGAGGGCCGATGCGCCGGCCTGCGGCATGGCGAAAACGTGGAAGAACTACGTGGCCACGCAAACCGCGCAGCCGTACGAGATCGCCTGCCCCGCAAGCCTCGCCGATCTGCAGGCCGCGCTCCAGAAAGCTGCTGCGCTCAACTGCGCGGTGCGCGCGTGCGGTTCGCACCACGCATTTTCGGACGCAGCCCTCACCGATGGCATTGCCATCGAGACCCACCAGTTGCTCGAACCGATCGTCGCCGCCGATGCCTCCATCCTCAAGAATCCCGACGACGCCTCCACCGTCGTCCGCGTCTCCGGCGGAATGACCATCCACGACCTCAACGCCGCCCTCGACCAGCGCGGATTGGCCTTGATCAACATGGGCAGCTACGACGGTCAAACCCTCGCCGGCGTCATCTCCACCTCCACGCACGGCTCAGGAATCAAGCTGGGAGCCTTCCCGAGCGCCGTCGAAGCACTCATCGTCGTCAAAGCCGACGGCCAGGTCGTGCAGATCGAACCCGCAAACGGCATCACCGACCCAACCAAGTTCGCCGCGCAGGCTGGCAACGTGCAACTCATACAGGACGATAAGTTCTTCAATGCTTCCGTCGTTGGCATCGGCAGCCTCGGAATCATTTATGCCGTGCTGCTCCGCGTGCGCAAGCCGTTTTGGATATCCGAGACAATAACGCTTCACAAATGGAGCGAGCTGAGCGCAACTCTGCGCGACGGCACACTCATTCGCAGCCACGGGTATGTCGAAATCATCATTAACCCGCACGTTCTCAACGGCGATAACACCTGCCTGCTCACGCTGCGCGAGGAGGTCCAGAAGCCGGCAACGCCCAGCCCCCCGAAACCCTTCCGGAACCTGTTCGGGCAGTTCTTAGCCAACCTTCCCGGCGCCGGAGATTTTCTCGATGCGCTCGTCATCGCCCATCCCACCATCGCGCCCAAGCTCGTGGAAGGAGCCCTCCAAGACCTCGCCGATCCCAACCCCTACGTCGGGCTGAGCTATGAAATGCTGACCGTCGGCGCGCTCAACAACTTCCCCGCCGTCTCCAGCGAGTTGGGCGTCGACCTGAACGTCCACGTCGACGCCATCGACGCAGTCCTCGCCATCGCCGCGCAGGCCCGCGCCGAAGGCACCTATCACTGCGGCGTCGTCAATGTGCGTTACGTGGCGCCCTCGCCCGGCTTCCTTTCCATGCAGCCCCGCGAAACCTGCATGATAGAGCTGCCCATGTTCCGCGGCTCCTTTGGCTCTGACTCTCTCGGCTGGCGCTACGAGGACGCTCTTACCGACCGCTTCAGCGCGCGCCCTCACTGGGGCCAGCGCAACTTCCTCACCGGCAGCCATCAGATGCTCGAACGCCTCTACGGCCCAGCCAACGTCGCGGCCTGGATAGACGTCTTCCAATGGTTCAACCCCGGAGGACAATTCTCCAGCCGGTTTACCGATCGCGTCGGCTTTTCGAGCCACGCGCCGGGCGCATAAAATTCGGCGTACCGAATGCCTTGGCACCCAGCGCGCTCTTGCCATTGCCTTCTCCGTTGCGTGTCTGCTTTTGCCTTGCTTTTGCCTTTGCCTCACTTGACAAAACCACCCCACCAAGACCCCCACCGCTCACCCCACCCATCAAACCCCTGCGACCGAGGTCCGGACCTAACCCCTTATATTCGAAGATTTTGCGCAAAATAAGGGGGGAGGGGGATACAACCCCCAAACCACAGGTATGATGAGAGGCGGAAATCCAACTCACGGAGAAACCATGACCACATCCCAACTCCTCCTGGAAGACTACGACTCAGAGATGGCCGGAACCCGCAAACTCCTGGAGCGCATCCCAGAAGACAAACCCGACTACAAGCCCCACGACAAATCCATGGCGTGCGGAAGACTAGCCATGCACGTCGCCCACCTCCCAACCTTCGCCAAGTACATCCTCACCGAACCCGGCATGGACATGGCCAACAGCACCCTCCCCCGCCCCGACCTGACCTTCCGCACCCGCGACGCCATGCTCGCCGAATTCGATGCCGCTGCCGCCGAAACCCGCAAAGCCCTCGCCGCCGCCTCCGACGCCGACCTCGCCGCCAAATGGAAGTTCTCCTTCGGCGAACACGTCATCCTCGACGAACCCCGCTCCAAAACCTACCGCCTCATGTTCTTCAACCACCTCATCCATCACCGCGCTCAGCTAGGCGTCTACCTCCGCCTCAACGATCTCCCCGTCCCCGGCCTGTACGGCCCCTCCGCCGACGAACCCTTCACCCCCTAGAATAAAATCAAGCCATGGGACACAAAATCACCCTCACCTCCTCTGACAACTTCAAGCTCGGCGCCTACATAGCCGAGCCCGCCTCCCCCACCCACGCCGGCCTGGTAGTCATCCAGGAAATCTTCGGCGTCAACCCCCACATGCAGAGCGTCACCGACCGCTTCGCCAAAGAGGGCTTCCTCGCCATCGCCCCAGCCCTCTTCGACCGCGTCCGCCCCGGCATCGAGCTCCCCTACACCCCCGCCACCATGAAGGAAGGCTTCGGCTACGTCACCTCCCTCGACCAGAACAAGACCATAGCCGACATCGACGCCGCCATCAGCTACCTTCGCGCCCAACCCGGCATCACCAAGGTCGGAGTAGTAGGCTTCTGCTGGGGTGGCACCCTCGCCTTCCTGGCCAACGCCCGCCTCAACGTAGACGCCAGCGTCTCCTACTATGGCGGTGGAATCCAGTTCTACCTCGAAGAAAAACCCAAAGCACCATCGATGTATCACTTCGGCGAGAAGGACGATCACATCAAATCCGATGTCTGGGACGCAGTCCGCGCCGCCGTCCCCGGAGCGCAGCTTTTCACCTACGAAGACGCCAGCCACGCCTTCAACCGCGATGTAGACCCCAACTCCTACGTCCCCGCCGCCGCCAACCTCGCCATGTCCCGCACGCTTGCCTTCTTCCGCGAAAACCTCAAGTAACCAAAGCTCGGGTGGCCCATCCTTTCCGGCTTCATCGGAAAGGGTGGGTTGCCTTCACTAATCCTTCCGGTAAACCACTCCACCCTTCATCACAAAACTAACCTTCTGCAAAGCCTCCAAATCCTCCAGCGGATTCCCCTTCACCGCAATCACATCCGCAAAATACCCCACCTTCAACTGCCCAATCCTGTCACCCCACCCCAACAACTTCGCACTATTAATCAGATCAGCTTTCAGCACGTCCACGTTAGACATCCCATACTTCCCCATCAACACCATCTCCCACGCCTGCGTCCCATGCGGAAACGGCCCCACATCACTCCCCACCGCAAACGGAACCCCCGCTGCAATCTGCCTCTTGTACTCCGCCACATGAAAGTCCTGCGACTGCCGCCGCCTCGCCCCGCCCCCCGCCTGCTCCGCAAAGTACTCGGCAATCGCAAACGTGGGCACCGCGAAGATCCCCTTCTCCTTCATCGCCTTCATCGTCGCATCGCTCAACTGATAAGCATGGTCGACACTCTCCACCCCCGCCGCCGCAGCATAGCCCGTCCCCGGCTCCCCCGTAGCATGCACCGCAACCCCCCGCCCCGAACCCGCAACCCCACCCGTCCTCGCCGCCTCAGCCACCGCCGCCTTCAACTCCGCCTCCGTGTACTGATAAGGAGTCTTCAGCACCCCAGTCGTATAAGAGTCACGGCCCGTCTCATAAATCTTCGTAAAGTCCGCGCCAATCTTTCTCTGCTCGCGCATCACCTTCACAATCTCATCCGCATTATCCGCATAGTCCGCGTTCGACAACACATGCTGCGCCGGATTGAACCGGTTCGCATCCTCATGCCCACCCGTCAAGTCGATGGCATTGCAGCTCATCCGCATGCGCGGCCCCGGAATCAGCCCACTGTTGATAGCATTCCGCACCGCCACGTCCGCGCACCCTGCACCCTCGGTCCCCATATCGCGCTCGGCTGTGAAGCCGCCCATCAAGTCCTTCTTCGCCGCATCCGCCGCAATCAGCACCCGTTGCGGAACACTCTCCTCCACCGTCTGCATATCCTCGGCTCCCGGATGCAAAAACAGGTGCACGTGCACATCGATCATCCCCGGCATCAACGTCACATCCCCCAGGTCGATCACCTCTGCCCCCGCCGGCTGCGCAGCGCCAACAGCAGTAATTCGCTCCCCCTCCACCACTACCACACCCGGCGAAACCACCCTCCCCGCCGCCACATCCAACATCCGCGCCGCCCGTAGCACCACTACCCGTTGCGCCGCCACAGGGGCCTGACCAGCACAAGACACCGCAACAAATCCCGTCACCAATCCAACCAGAAGATTTTTCATAGTGTCAGCAGCATATCGCAGTCGGGCCAACCTGCAACTAGCAACCAGCAGCCGGCAACAGTTTTACCCAACCTTCTCCGTCAGCTCCGCCCAACGCGCATACAGCCCATCCGCCGCGGTCTGCGCCGCCTCAAACTCCGCCAGCGCCGCCGTTAACTTCGCCGCATCGATCGCCACATCAGGCTCCTCAATCTTCTCCCGAGCAGCCTGCAACCGCTCCTCTGCAGCCTCAACCGCCGCCTCAATCCCAGCAAACTCCCGCGCCTCCAGATAAGACAGCTTCTTCTTCCCCCCAGCCGAAGCCCCATTCGTAGCGACGGGCCCCGAAGCCGGATGCACCGTCACCGCAGCACTCACCTCATCCCTCGTACCTTGTACCTCGGAACCCTCCCACTCCTCCCACTGCCCATAATCCGCAAACATCTCTGCCCCACCCCGCCCATCCAGCCCAAGCACCGTGGTCGACACCCGATCCAACATGTAACGATCATGGGTCACTAATACCAGCGCCCCCGTGTACTCCAACAGACTCTCTTCCAGAATCTCCAGCGTAGCAATATCCAGATCGTTCGTAGGCTCATCCAGCAGCAATAAATCCGCTGGCTCCAACATCAACTTCGCAATCAACACCCGAGCCCGCTCTCCTCCACTCAACCTCTCCACCGGCTGGTTCAGCTGCTCGCTCGTAAACAAAAACTTCGTCGCATAACTGGCCACATGCACCACCCGCCCCTGGTACACCACCGAGTCCGAATCCGGAGCCAGCGCCCGCCGCAGCGTCACGCCCTCCTCCAGCTCCCGCGTCTGTGAGAAGTACACGACCTTCAACGAAGCAGCCTTCTTGATCGTCCCCATCGTAGGCTGCAACTCCCCCGTCAGCAATCGCAGCAGAGTAGTCTTTCCACTCCCATTCGGCCCCACCAGCCCGACCCGCATCCCACTCGTGATAAGAAAATTCAACCCCTCAACAATCTTCCGATCCCCCAGCACACAACTCACATCCTCAAACTCCGCCAGCCGCTTCGTCTGCCGGTCCGTCGCAGAAAAATCGATTCCAGCGCTCGCCGTCTGCACCCGCGAGTTGACCTCCTTCAACTGCCCAATCAAATCATTCGCATTATCAATCCGCGCCTTAGCCTTCGTACTCCGAGCCTTAGGCCCACGCCGCAGCCAGTCGACCTCAATCTTCACGCGATTCTTCAGCGCATCCTGCAGCTTGCTCTGCGCCTCCATGTACGCCTGCTTGCCCTCAATAAACTTCGAGTAGCTCCCCTTCACCCGCAGCAGACCATCCGCATACACGCGGTTCAGCTCCACTATCTCCGTCGCAACATTCTCAAGAAAATAACGATCATGGCTAACAAGCACGCAAGCAAAATCAGCCTCATTCAGCATTCCTTCCAACCACGAAATTCCAGCCAGATCCAAATGATTTGTAGGCTCATCCAGCAGCAGCACATCCGGATGCGTCACCACCGCCTCAGCAATCGCCAGCCGTTTCCGCCAGCCACCGCTAAGCTTCGCCGCCTCCGCATTCATATCCGGAAAACCCGTGCGCCCACTAGTCTCCCGCAGCCGCCCCTCATGCTCACCTTCCGCCACCTTGGCATCAATCAGCGCGCGCTCCAGCACATCCCGCACCGTCAACCCCGGCGCAAACACCGATTCCTGCTGCACATATCCCACCCGCGCCCGCTTGCGAATCGCAACATCGCCCGCATCGGCGTCTTCATCCCCCGCCAGCACCTTCAGCAGTGTGGACTTCCCCGCCCCATTCGGCCCAATCAGCCCAATACGGTCCCCATCACTCACAGTAAAACTGATCTCTTGAAACAGTGGCACAGCGCCAAAACGCTTGCTCACACCCTGCGCATTTAAGATTGGTGGCATCTCTTCAGTCTACCGTCTAAGCCCCGACCTTACGAATCGGACGACTTATCTAGCGGCAAATCGCATTCAGATCCACCGCAGGATGCGCAGCAGCAGGCAAAGCCAGTTTTCTCGCTCGCATAGCTTCATCAAGAGTATCCGGGGCAGCGGGCAAGGACAGATCGATATCGTTTCGGTAAAACGGATCCTTCTCTGCCTCTTCGAGCCCAACGAAAGTAAAACCTCTATCGCGATAAAGCTTCAGCAGCCGAGGAAGCATCTTTGCATCCAAAGCTCCCACATGCATCAACAGCACATACGGAATATCCCGACCATACAATGCCTTCGACATCGCACGGCTGGAGTCGATCGCCGCATCGGCAGCCGCAAGATACGCTGCCTCGAGCTGTGCGATGGCCGCGGTATCGTTCTTTGCCACGCAACGCGCATAGGGGTCGTTGTAGGCATAATCCGCGAAGCTCATCGTCACGCCCGCGATCCTGTAGCCATGCTCAGACAAGGAAGCGCCGCGCGGCCTGACGCTTCTCAGCCGTCTCTCCCTCGGCCAGATTGGGATAGCGAAGCCAATGCCAGTCCGCACTCCCCATGTCGGCCTTGAGGATGTCCTCATTCTTCAGCACATCCGCCTCCCATGCCTCGAGTGAGCTCTGATTGAGGTTCACATGCGACCAGGTATGGTTGCCCAGCAGCAGGCCCGCTGAGCGCCAGTTCGCCAGCATGGGCGTCGAGAGGGGTTCTTCCTCCGTACGAACGCCGTTCACAAAGCCATACACCGGAGGCATCTTAGCCTCTTTCATCGCAGCGATCAGCTTGCGCCCTATCTCCACCCGCGTCTCGCCCGGCGGCAAGGTGCTATGCGCCGGCAGATCGTCCCAGGTAAACGCAATCTGCTGTGCCGAAGCACCAACAGCCATGACTCCCATCAACGCAATCGCAGGAAACCATGTCCGCTCGAACCGTGATCTCTTCATCTATGCATGTCTCCTGTAATCCCGCGCCAAGAGTTGCTCCTAAATTTGCTTCCTTGCGACTTGCCCCATCTTCACTTTCGGCGCACGCTTGGCTGGTTCCTGCACGACTCACTCAATCTCTTACCCGCCACCAGCTGATAACTTCCCTTCGCCAGCTCTTCCACCTCACTCCAGTTCACCCGACCGACATCCATCCGAAGTCCCACCCAACCCCTCGGCCCCACATAACCCGGCATATAAAAACGTTTCGGATCAGCCCTGATCAGCGAAGCGTTATCTCCCGGAAGAACCTTGCACCACACGCCAACAATCCCGTCGCCATGATGATCGTTCACAAAATAAGCAAACGTCTTCTTCTTCACCTTGAACCCCGCATGCAACCCCATCATCTCCCGCTCCGCCTGCGGAAACCCAAGACATATCTTCGTGAATCGCGCCAGCCGCTCGTCTTTCTTGAGGACTGCATGCATAGAACACCTTCAGCGCTAATCCAAATCAAAATCCCGCAACGGCCTGTCCGTAAGCGGAGTCTCCTTGGCCTTCTTCACCGCCTCCGCAAACTTCTTAGCCATCACATCATCCTTATTCCTCTGCGCATCCACGCTCTGCGCAAAGATCGACTCCCGCCGCGCATCGGCTTCACGCAGCGCCTTCGCCGCCTCGCCAAAGTCCTCAAACATCTTCTTCTTCGGAGCGGACGTATGCGCAATCACCGACCGCGTCACCGGATCCACCTTCAAAATCCCACCACAATCCGGACACGTCACTTCAAACGGCTGATCACTCAAACCCATGGCACCACACCTCAACCAACCATTTTAGAACCCACCCCACCCAACCAGCAACAAGCAACCATCAACCGCAGTTACAACCGCACCACCACATGCCCCGGACAAAGATTCTCTGCCTCCACCACCAGCCGTTCAATCAGCCCATCCCCAGCCTTCCCCAGGAACCACGCCCCCGCCACCAGCCGCTCCTGCGGATGACCCTCCGGAAAAACATTCAGCGTTATCGCCGCAGCATGTTTCTTCAGGCTGGCCTTCCTTCTGCAGCTCAAACGTCGCCGCCATCCGCCGCAGCCGGTTCATCTGGTACAGCATCTTCGACCCCGAAACCTTCGTCGCCCGTCCCAGCGACTCATTCATCCCGGTCATATACTCCGTCAGCGCCGCCAACTCCTTCTCCATCGAATTCCCCACCGCCGCCAGCTTCCGCTTCGCCTCGATAGGCATCGCCCGAGCACCCAGCCGCTGCGCCAGATTCTCCGCCGTCGTCATCGCATCCGGAAGGCTAATCTCATGCGTCGCCATCAGCGCTGAAATATGCGGCTCCAGCAGCGTCGCACTCAACCGCGGCAGCACCGGAGTAATCCGCCCCAATATCGCCTCATACGCCACCGCGCTCTGCGCAAAATAAGCAATCTCCGCCGGCCCACCCACATACGCCGCCGTCGGCAGAATCGTATCCTGAAACACCGGCCGCAACAGCGCATTCGGACTAATCCGCTCCGGCGCCGTCTTCAGAATCTTTAGCAGGTCCGCGCTCGTATAAGTCTTCCCCGCAGCCTTCCATCCACTTCCGTTCTGCCGCCGCAGCGCCGCCCGCTCCCCCGAAACATCATCCACCAGAAACAGCAAACTATGCTCCGCCGCCACCAGCACCTGCGCATGATACCCCGCAGCCTGCAGCTCCCTCGTCCGCGCCAGCAAACCCTCTTCCAGCTCCGAAGCATGTTCAATCGCGTACCGCAGCGTGCTCGCGCCCAGCTCATGGAAGTCGCGCCCCGCTGCGTCCATCACAATCAATCCCTGCTCCGCAAAAATACGCGCCATCAAGCGCGCAAAAGCCCCACCCAGCGTCGGCTTATAGCTCTCCGTAGGCGCATAACACTCCCGCAGCAGCTCCCCCGCCGGCCCATACCCAACAAGCTCCTCCGCCCGAGCCAGCACCGCCTCAATCTCCGGGCCAATCTCCACGCCACCCACCGGCACCGTTCCCGCAACCTTCAACTCCGCCCGCAAAGTCTCTACCGAACTCTTCGTCAGCAACGAAACCTGGTTCACCTCCGGCAGGTCGTGGTCCTCCGTAGCCAACCAGAACATCGGCACATGCTGGACTCCCGTCGCCCTCGTAGCCTGCTTCGCCCGAGCCACCGCCGTAGCAGCCTTCAGCAGTGTCAGCAGCGGCCCTCCCAGCAACCCCACCTGCTGCCCCGTCACCACCGCCCGCGCGCCAACCCTTAATTTCTCGATATTTTCATGCGCCGCCGCCCCTGCGCCAAACTCCAGGCTCTGCCGTCGCAGCGCATCCGCCAACGCCGCCCTGCCCTCCACCTTCACCGCCTCTGAACCCATCCACCGTCCACCAAACGGCTCCGCCCCATACCACCGCCGCACCGGCGCATCCTTCGCCCGCTCCGCCATCGCCAGATAATCGCGATAAAGCTGCGATATATGCGGCAAAATCGTAATCGGATAACACTCAGTACTCATCGCAGCAACGACCCTTCAGCCAAATCGCAGAAAAACAGGCGCCCGCAGAACCCCGCCCGGTTGCGGGAAAAACCTCGCACGCACCACTAACAGATTGGTTCCACAGTTGGATGCCGAATGCCGCACCCTAGATGCAGGATGATACCGTACCAACATGGCCGCCACAACCTCCAAAGCCCGTCCCTCCGCCCCAGCCAAAACCAAAAAAGCCCGTCTCATCTCCTCAAAACTCGCCTATAAAGGCAAAGTCTTCTCTGTCTTCACCGACACCGTCATCGAGCCCACAGGCGTAAAAAACGTCCGCGATGTCATCCGTCACAACGGCTCTGTCGTCATCCTCGCCATCGATGAGTCCGCCGAAACCGGCAACCCCAGCGATCCCATCGTCATCCTCGAGCGCCAGTACCGCCACGCCGCCGGCCAGTTCCTCCTCGAGCTCCCCGCCGGCCGCATCGAGCCCAACGAGGCCCCACTCGCTGCCGCCAAACGCGAGATGATCGAAGAGACCGGTTATCGCGCAAAAAAGTGGACTCTCCTCACCAAATACTTCGCCAGCCCCGGCTTCCTCGGCGAATGGATGCAGATCTACCTCGCCCGCGAGATCAGCCCCGGCAAATCTCAGCCCGAACCCGACGAGCAGATAGAAATCCTCCGCGTGCCCCTATCCAAAGCCCTCGCCCTGATCGCTCAAAACAAAATCCACGACGGCAAGACCCTCATCGGCCTCTCGCTCTACGACGCCGCCCGCCGCTCAAACCGCACTTGATCCTCCCGATGTTTGCAAGGCAAAAATCGCTTCATTATTTTTAGACAAAATTCACATCTCCATCCTCACATCCCCTCAGGCAACCCATTCTCGTCTCCGTCTGTCGTATGAGGTACGGCGGCTTACCGAATCCGGTTAAGTCGCCACGACCAGAAGTTACGAGGAGAAAGAAACATGGCGCAGTACAAGGGCACCGTGAAATGGTTCAATAACGCAAAAGGCTACGGTTTTCTCGGACGCGACGACGGGGCTGATGTCTTTGTCCACTACAGTTCGATCCAGCTCGACGGCTACAAGACCCTCAAAGAGGGCGATCAGGTCGAGTTCGACGTAATCCAGGGGGCAAAAGGACCCCAGGCCGATCAGGTCTCACGCGTCAAAGAAGCAGTTTAAACGCGAGGGCTCACCCGGCTATCAAGACGCGACCATTCCCTAGCCTGCCTTGGCTGGAACTCCCACGGTCGGCGCGTCCAATCAAATTTATCCAATCCTGAGTCAGGCATACTGATTGAACGCGGGACTGCGTCTCGCCATGGCTCACTCATGGACAACATCACCATCGCCCGTCTCCTCGACGAGACCGCCTCCCTCCTCGAAATCGACGCCGCCGACCCCTTCCGCGTCCGCTCCTACCGCCGAGCCGCCGAAGCCGTCGAGCAGCAAACCACCCAGCTCAGCACCCTCGCCACACCCGAAGCCGACCCCAAGGCTCTCCTCGCCATCCCCGGCATCGGCAAAGGCATGGCCGCCAACATCGTCGCCCTCGTCACCACCGGCACCATGCCTCTCCGAGAAGAGCTCCTCCTCAAATACCGGCCCACCATGCTCGACCTCCTCCGGCTCCCCGGCATGGGCCCAAAAACCGTAGCTCTCGTATGGTCCTCCTGCCAGGTCTGCGACATCGACACTCTCGAAGCCGCCGCCAAAGCCGGCCACCTCACTACCCTCCCCCGCATGGGCGAAAAATTCGTCACCAAGCTCCTCAAAGGCATCGAGGACTACCGCAAAAACTCCAGCCGCTTCCGCATCGACCAGGCCCACGACCACGCCGAAAAAATCTCCGCCCTAATCCGCCAATTCCCCGGCATCGACGAGATCACCCCCGCCGGCTCCCTGCGCCGCGGCCGCGAGACCGTAGGCGACCTCGACCTCCTCGTCACCGGCCCAGCCTGCGAACCCGACGTAGTCGCAGCAGCCGTCGAGCACGTAGCCACCCTCCCACTCATAGACAAGCTACTAGCCAAAGGTCAGAACAAAGTCTCCTTCACCCTCCGCAACAACCTACAGGTCGACGTCCGCCTCCTCCCCCGCAGCGGTTACGGAGCAGCCCTCCAATACTTCACCGGCTCCAAGATGCACAACGTAGCCCTCCGCCAGCGCGCCATCAAACGCGGCCTCACCCTCAACGAGTACGCCCTCCTCCGCGTAGAAGACAACACCATCGTCGCCGCCGCCCACGAGGAGGAGATCTACAAAGCCCTCGACCTCGACTACATCCCACCCGAACTCCGCGAAAACTGCGGCGAAATCGAAGCGGCCGAAAAACACACCCTCCCCCACCTAATCACCCTCACCGACATCCGCGGCGACCTCCACATGCACACCGACGCCACCGACGGCCGCGACACCATCCGCCAGATGGCCGAAGCCGCCCTCGCCCGCGGCCTCCGCTACATCGCCATCACCGACCACTCCAAAAACCTTGCCATGACCAACGGCCTCGACGACAAGCGAGCCCTCGCTCACATCAAACGAATCCGCGAAATAGACGCAGAACTTCAACAATTACATGAAGGAAAAATCCGCGTCCTCCCCGGCATAGAAGTAGACATCCTCGCCGAAGGTCAGCTCGACCTTGACGACTCCACCCTGGCCCAGATGGACATCGTCGTAGCCAGCGTCCACTCCCGCTTTGACCAGCCCATCGACCAGATGACCGACCGAGTCCTCCGCGCCCTCGAGAACCCGCACACCCGCATCCTGGGCCACCCCACCGGTCGCAAGGTCCTCAAGCGCGACCCCTACGCCCTCAACATCGAACTAATCCTCAAACGTGCCGCCGAACTAGGCGTAGCCGTAGAGCACAACGCCAGCCCGGCCCGAGCCGACCTCAACGACCTCCACCTCCGCCTGGCCAAACAATACGGCTGCAAAATAGTAGTCAACACCGACGCCCACGCCACCGAAGAACTCGACCAGATCCGCTACGGCATCACCCAACTCCGCCGAGCCTGGCTAACCCCCGCCGACATCCTAAACACCCAACCCACCGCCGAAGCCCTCCTAACCCAACTCCGCCCCAAACCCTAATTCACCACGAATCCGGGTGCCCCATCTTCACGACGGCTTCATCGTCGTTAAGGTGGGCATCGTGCGAAGCACGACCGCTTTCCTCAACCCTCCACCAACGTTTGCCATTCTGAGCGCAACTCACACCGCTGCTAGACTTTCTTCTCAGGTCACTACAATGAACTCTCGCGTATCAAACATCATCGCGTTGTCGATCTTTGTTATCACTGTCTCTGCTCGCGGTCAGGAACTCACCTCCGAACAGAAATCCGAGTTCGTTCGTCAAGCGCAACCTCGCTATTACAGCCCCATCGAACATGGTTTTCAATCAATAACCTGCGAAGTGAAGCTGGACTGGGACACTGTCCCCAAAATGGTGCTTGCACCTGCGGAACAGGCAGGACGTAATCGGCTTGAGAATACTAAACTTCGATTCACGGCGCGGGTAGCTGGAAATTCAGATATGACTTATGAATACCCATCCGACACGCCTCCTCCCATCAAGCCCGTCTACGACAAGTTCTTTGAGTGGACATCAAATGTAATGAGCGGGTTCTTTCAAACATGGGCCTCAAAAGCAATGCGAACACCCATCCCCGACGTGAGCCACATCACAAGTCTCACCGCGGATCAAAACACATATCAGCTCAAATTCGAAAGCGGCATACCTATAGAGGTCTCGCTTAATAAAGAATATGTAATCACGAGAATTCTCTCGATGGCGCCCTCACAAACCATCGACGAGCACCCTCAATACTCACCTTCACCACAAGGATTGCTGCTGACAGGCGTTGACGCCACAAGTAAGACTGGCGATGACACAACTCACGTCGTCTACGACATCAAATATCAGACCGTCGACACAATCGAATTCCCACAGGCCATCCATCTCGTTGTAAACGACAACCTCAATATGAAGTTCTCGCTGAACAACTGCTCTGTAGTTCGTGGAACGGTCATCAAACTTGCTCCGCCTACCTAAGGCTCACCCTGCAACCCGCCCAATATCCCCAGCCTCCACCACCCCACTCTCCCACCCAACCTTAGCCACCTTAATCATCGCCCGTCCCAACTCCTGCGTACTCGTCACACTCTTCGGAAACATCCTTCTTAGCCAGTGGCAACACCGGCCCAAGAATCGCATAAAAGAAACGGTAAGCCTTAGTCTTCGACTTGATCCCATCCATAGGCATAATCACTCCCGGCCGAAACATATAAGCCCCCTTGAACCCCATCCCCAGCAGCGCATTCTCCGTCTGCCCTTTCACCCGCGCCCACATCGTCTTTCCCTTCTCCGTGCTATCCGTCCCCGCGCCCGAAATATACTCAAACACCATCGCCGGATTCAGCCGCAACAGCGTCCGCGCCACCGAAGTCGTCAGCTCATAAGTCATCCGCCGATACTCCGCCTCACTCATCCCACCCGCCGAAACCCCCAGACAAAAAAAGCAAGCATCAAACCCCGTCAACTGCGCCTCCACACCCGACAGATCGAACAAATCCCCACACACCAACTCCCGCACCTTCCCACCCGCCAACCCCGAAGCACTCCGCCCCACCAGCAGCACATCCGAAATCTCCCCATCCCGCACACACTCCCGCAAAACACCCTGCCCCACCATCCCCGACCCGCCAAAGATCAAAACCCGCATCGCCCAGCACCTCAACCCCAGCCTACACCGCACGCAGCAGCACAAATAAATCACCCGCGCCGCTTCCATCGCCACACCAGGGCCGTCAATGGGTATAAAAGAAGCCTGCATGCTCCGACGCACCCACACAGCGATCGCCCTCAGGACCATCGCAGCAACAGCAATCCTCTGCGCCCCGGCCGCAGCCATCGCGCAGCCAATATTCACCACCAAAACCATCCCCATCTACGACCGCCCCAAGCCCACCGCAACCAAACCCACTCCCCGCATAGCAGCCTTGATTCAAGCCCTATCCAACGCATCCCCCACAAAGCGCGAAGCCGCACAACAATCCCTCCTCAAGCTCGGCCCACAGATAGAGCCGCAGTTGCAATGGGCCCTCACCGCCGAAGAGGAGGCCGTCGCCGCCGACGAAAAGCAGAATCCCACCATCCATCAGAACTACATGCGAGGCTTCGGCCTCCAGCGTTTCCCGCCCGATCACGTCCTGCCCCGCTACACTGGCCACTCCCTCTCAGTCCTGATCCACCACATAGACGAACGCCGCCACGCATCCCCATCTCTCATCACGCTCCGTTACACCGACGCGCCCCTGCAGACCATCCTGCGCGACTTCGGCAGACAACTCGACACCAAAATCTCCATGGGCGTGCAATCCGGCTACAGGTATCCGTCGGAAAGCGAACTAGACTGGGCCACCACCGCCCACATGACCATCCACGTAGACCGCGTCAACTACTGGAGCGCCCTGCAAACCATCATGCAGGCACTCCCTTCGCTGGCGCCCGGCAACGTTGACGAACAGTTCCTCCAAGTCGGCTTCGACCGCATATATCTCGCTCCCACCCTGAACAGCCGCAACTTTGCCTTGAATAAATCCGCCTCAACCATTAGCGGGCCCATGCAGATCGCAGCCTCCGTAACCAACTCCGGCCCAACCACCCTCACCATCCAGGCAGCCGCCGAGCCCAACCTCACCGGCCTCACTCGCGACGCGATCGTCCGCATCGAAGCCATCACCGACGATCTCGGCCACTCGCTCTTGCCCGGAGACAAACGCACCTTCACCCCGGCAGACAACGATGGTCAATACATCCCATCGGACGGATTCAGGGCCTGGAGAGTACAGATCCCGCTGCAACCTCTCGAACCGGGGCGCCACATCGCCACCATCCGCGGCCAGTTCAGCATCGGCACCGCACCCCCGCAACAATCCATCGCAGTACCCCTGCCAATTTCACCGCCACCCTCTCCGGAGGAGGTCTTCATAACCGAAGATTGCCGCATCCTGACTCTCCCCGGCGGAGACGACCCGCCCTACAGCACCAACAAGAACATCTGCCAGCGCCAGAACCCGCGCCCCACCCGTCAAGGCAACGCCCGGATCGAAGAGCACACCTTAGCCCTCACCAACATCAACGCCACCCCCGTCACCTTCGTCGTCTCCCAGTGGCTCTTCGGCGGCGTCATCGACTCCGTGCCAAAACCCGATCAGATGGCCGCCGACACCGCCGTCTTCCGCGTCCACGCCAATCCCGGCGAGACCATCCATCTGCACATCGGCGTCCGCTACGATCAGCGCGCCTCGCCACGACGGCCGCCTCCAACGCCAAATCCCGCCGTAATGACCTCACCTCCCGCCGGCAAAGGCCAACCCACCAACTCCGATACCTTCGACGGCTGGACCCTGACCGTCAAATCCGTCACCCCCAACGGATCCCTCTACTCAGTCCACGGCGAACTATCCCGGCCCATCGACACCCCACTCGGCTACGAGGGCATCCATCTCTACCTCGGCCTCGTGGATAACGCCCGCTGGACCATCGTCAACAAAGACCGCTCCGTCACCCAGCGACAGGAAGGCGACCGCCTGATCGAAGACTGGACCGTAAACTCCGCCGAACCCGGCCGCGTCCCCGCAACCCTCATCTGGGACACCCCCGAAGCAACCCGCTGGCTCACCGCACCCTTTGAGCTCCACTCCCTCGCCACTCAAATTCCCGTACCTCGATAAATTGAGCAGACACAATCGGTTGGTAAACGCTGGCGCGTTTCTCAGCACACGATCCATGCGATGGGGCACGGCACAGCGCCGCCTTCAACGGATATGCAGTCGATGCCGAGCTTGCGCTCTGATATCGCCCGTATCAGTTTTCCGTTGGCTTCGTCATGTGGTCGACCACAAGGTTGGGCACGGACTCGTGCACAGCTTCCAGCTTGAGCCCCAGCTGTTCCTGCACCGCGGTGAAGATCGAGGGCCAGCTATCTGGATCGTGCGCGGACCAGTCGCGGCCAAACTGAAGCGTGTAATTGTAGGTGCCGGAGAGACCGGTCTTGTCAACGACAGGCGCTTCTACCATCGAACTCAGAGTGCCGATGATGGCCCGCATTGAGGCATTCGATGCGACGAACTCGAGGCCATGCTGCGATCCACGCGCCTGGACGTTGGCGGGTGGAGGCGGAGCCGGAGCCTCCCCATCGGCTGGAGGCGGAGGCGTGGGCGCAGCCTGCATCTTGACGCCGCCTTTGCCCATGACGAGGTTATAGATAGCACTATTGCGAGTTTCAAGATGTGTCTTCAGGCCCAGGCGCTCGATCAGCAACACGCGAATCGCATTTCGCTTTTCCAGTCGGACCTCGTTATCGGTGAGCTTCGCGAGCCTGGCGTCGGTCGCTTCGTCTGAGCGGGCCTGAATATCGTAAAACGTATTCGTCGTCCAGTCCGGTGCGCCGGCAACCGGTGCGTCGAAGCCGTAAGCAATCTGGAGAAGGGCCTTGATAGGAAGGTTCGTGGCTTCGAAACGGCTGGAGCGCGGCGGGCTCGAGACGGTTACGTGGAAATTGGCGTCCGGCGGCGGCGCAAGGCGGATGGTCGCAACGTCAAAGGTGAGCGTCGGCGTGAAGTTGGGTTCTTCCACGATGGGGGCCTGCGCGTGAAGGCACGGACCACACAAGAAGATGAGAAGGGCCGCGAGCAAACCGATATGTCGCTGAAAGATGCGGAACATGGGCGTAGAACTCCTTGTAAGGAGGATACGGGTGAGCGGACAGCCCGGTTCCCGCATTTACACAAAAACGAACGCGCAATAGTGGGTCAGTTCGAATCCAATTGAATCACCGCGCGGTTGTTTGGTAAACGCAGACGCGATTATCAGTACTAATTTGGATGCAGACGATACAGTGCGCTGCGGCGGCACTCAATGAGCGCTAAGCCCTGTTATCGCCAACTGAACAGTGGACCTTCCGAAAACCCGATTGTTCAGTGAACGTCAAATAGCTTCACTGCGGAGAATTGGGAGGATATGGCTCTTATTTTTGCTAGTTCATAGGCACGCTGCGATCCGATAGCCTAGCTGAGCTTAAGATTCAGCTGGACAGCCTCAACTACGGGTAAACCCACATGGCAAGCAGCGATCCACTCCCTTCCTGGAACGAAGGTTCCACGAAACAAAGCATCCTCGATTTTGTCCGCACCGTGACCACGGCTGGCGGCCCCCACTTCGTGAAACCCGAAGAGCGGATCGCGGTGTTCGATAACGACGGAACCCTGTGGTGCGAGCAGCCGTTCTATTTCCAGTTCGCGTTTGCTCTCGATCGCATGAAGGCGATGGCGCCGCAACATCCTGAATGGAAAGATAACCCACTCTATGTTGCGGCGTTGGCGGGAGACATGAAGACTATCGCCGCAGGAGGGGTAAAGGGCGTGCTGGAGCTTGCGACGGTTACCCACGCGGGCATGACCACCGAAGAGTTCGCAAAGATTGCGGCGGATTGGATCGCAAGCGCCAAACATCCCAAGTTCAATCGTCTTTACACGGATGTGATTTACCTGCCGATGTTGGAGCTGCTGGCCTATCTGCGTGCCAATGGCTTTAAGACGTTTATCGTCTCCGGCGGAGGAATCGATTTTATGCGTGTCTTTGCGGAGAAGGTCTATGGGATTCCGCCCGAGCAGGTGGTGGGCAGCAGCATCGTAACCAAGTTTGAGATGGTCGATGGTGTGCCGGTGCTCACACGGCTACCGCAGCTGAATTTTATGGACGATAACGTCGGCAAGCCCGTGGGCATCGACAGGCACATCGGACGCAGGCCCATAGCTGCATTTGGCAACTCTGATGGCGATCTCCAGATGCTGCAGTGGACCGCCGGCTGCGCGGGGTGCAGCTTTGCTTTGCTCGTACATCACACCGACCCCATCCGCGAGTTTGCCTACGATGCGTCAAGCATGGGCAAGCTGGACGTGGCGTTGACTGAAGCCGCGGCGAAAGGTTGGACTGTCGTGGACATGAAGAACGACTGGAACCGAGTCTTCGCGTTCGAAGCCTGAAGGTGATGCACTTTCATCTCAAAACTGTAAAAGGAGCATTCCATGGCAAATGACGGATCAGCCACACCCAGCGCCCCGCAGAACCCAATCACAGCCGTCGACATCGTGCTCGAGCCGGACGCAACCATGATCCAGAATGCGCAGGCCGCCAATGCTGGGCTGCTTAAGAACTTCCCCAAAGGCTACTCGCTGGGCGACGAACACGCACCGCACATATCGGTCATCGGGGGCTATTTTCACACAGCAAACCTGGACGATGTGTTCGCTGGTGCAAGCAAAGTACTGGCCAGCGAGAAGGTGATGAGCTGGAAGTTGACGGCGTTTAAGTACTACTACATACTGTTGAAAGAGATCGGCCTCGGCGGAATCCTGGTTCAGCCGACCGCAGACCTGATCCGGTTGCAGAATGAGCTATTCGATGCGATCGGCCAATTTTTTGCACCGGCCAGTTCCGGCACTGCCGCCGCATTCAAGACCACACCGGCGGACCCTGAGATTAACCAGCCCACCATCGATGCTGTTGCAAACTACTTCGCCGCGCACAGGGGAGAGCATTACAGCCCACACGTCACAATCGGTGTCGGGACGACCGCCTATCTGGACGCTCTGCTGGCGGCCCCATTCCCCACCTTCACGTTTTCGGCGGCGGGAGCGTCCGCCTACCAGTTCGGCAACTTCGGAACTGCGGCGAAGCAACTGCACTCCTTCAAGCTGACCCAGTGAGCAAAGCTGAAAGGGGGCCCGCCAGTAGATCAACTGATGCTAAATCGCCAATGCACTCATCGAGGTCTGCTTAGTAGCGACAAGTCGGCTCGCCACCAAGCCTGGGATTCAAACTGACCCACTACTCGCCACTCAAAACCCTTGACACCGCTGCTATAATGAGACCAGCGAATCGAGAGGCCCGGCCCCCGCGCCGGGCCTTCCTGTTTGCACCTGGAGATCAGCCGAGGTCCGGACTTATCTCCAATGTTTTGAATATTTTGCGCAAAATAGACGGGGGGAGGGGGTAGGTCCGAAATGCCGCACGAAGCACCACAACTCGCAGCTCCATTCGTGCGCTCAGGCGTCGCCGCCCAAACACGTTATCCTGATAACGTGGCGACCTCCACGACCTCCGACCGAGATCCTCGCGCCCTGCCACGCCATCTCTCCTGGCCGACTACGCCACCCTCTTCAAACTCCGCGTCTCCACCATGGTCATCATCACCGCCGCGGCCGGCTTCTACCTCGGCTCCCTCCGCAGCGGCATCAGCCCCTTCCACGCGGGACTCTTCCAGGCCCTCGCCGGCATCACCGTCGTCACCTGCGGCGCCAGCGCCCTCAACCAGGCCCTCGAGCGCAAGACCGACCGCCTCATGCGCCGCACCGCCAACCGCCCCATGGCCGCCGGCCGCATAAGCCTCGCCCATGGCCTCATCCTCGGCTTCGCCGCCGTCTTCCTCGGCTCCCTCTACCTCGCCTACACCACCAACCTCCTCACCGGAACCCTCACCCTCCTTACCGCCACCGGCTACGTAGCCATATACACCCCCCTAAAACGAGTAACCAACATCAACACCTTCATCGGAGCCTTCCCCGGCGCGCTCCCGCCCCTCATCGGCTGGACCGCCGTCCGCGGCCTCATCGAGTGGCCCGCCGTAGCCCTCTTCGCCATCCTCTTCGTCTGGCAGTTCCCCCACTTCATGGCCATCGGCTGGATGTACCGCGACGACTACGCCGCCGCCGGCATCCGCCTCACCCCCACCATTCCCGACACCCAGTACGCCGCCCGCAGCACCATCATTCAAGCCCTCTTCTACGCCGTCCTGATGATCCCCGCCGCCCTCTGGCCCTTCACCCTCCATATCGACGGGATCCCCTACGCCATCGCCGCCGCCATCCTCTCGCTCGGCTACCTCTGGTACACCATCCGCTTCGCCCGCATACTCCGCCAGCCGGACTCCGCCGAGTCCCGCCAGTACGCCCGCGATCTTCTCCGCGCCTCCGTCATCTATCTACCCCTCCTGCTAGCCGCCATGATGCTCAACGCCAAAGGACGCCTTCTCTACTAATGCCACCCGCCACGACCCAGCCCCAAAGTTCCCTTCGCACGCCTCCCTCGGTCATCGCAGCGATCGTCGCCATCAGCGCGGTCGCCAGCCTCTTCCTCGCCTGGCTCGTCTACTGGCACGCGCCCAGCGACGCGACCCACACCCACCTAAGCTTCCTCCCCGGCGTCAACGCCACTCCTCAACGGCCTCTGCACCATCGCTCTGCTCATCGGCCTCTACTTCATCCGCCACCGCCAGATCATCAAGCACCGCAACTCCATGTTCACGGCCTTCATCTTCTCCTCGGTCTTCCTCGTCAGCTACATCACCAACCACGCCCTCCACGGCGACACCCACTTCAACCGCCTCAGCCCCTGGTGGCCCTTCTACTGGAAGCTCCTCGCCTCCCATATCCTCCTCTCCGTCATCGTCCTCCCGATGATCCTCATCACCTTCTTCCTCTCCCTCACCGGCCGCTTCCCGGCCCACAAACGCCTCGCCCGCTACACCTTCCCCATCTGGCTCTACGTCTCCGTCACCGGAGTCATCGTCTACGTCATGCAGGCTGCCATCCACTGATGCCCATGCAGCCAGACACCCGCAAGCTACTCCGCACCGGCCTCCTCATCTTCGGCACCGGCGTCATCTCCGTCCTGCTTATCGTCACCGTCTTCGGCGGAATCGGACACCAGGGCCCCCACACCAACAGCGGCTGGCTAGCCCTGATGCTAGCCATGGGATGCCTACCCACCGGCACCCTGACCCTCGCCCTCGCCTTCTCAAAACTGATCGGCGACCACCGCCGTTAACAACCCCCTATCTGCTATCCTCAACCTTCAAAACCAAGCATCAAAAACGGAGCATCAAATGGCAAAAGGCGTCAACAAAGTATTTCTTCTCGGCAACGTAGGCAAAGACCCCGAGATTCGTTCCACCGCCGGCGGCATGACCGTCGCCAGCTTCACCCTCGCCACCGCCGACAGGAAGAAGGAAGGCGCCAACTGGGTCGACAAGCACCGAGTGGCACAACATCGTCTGCTTCCAGCGCACCGCAGAGATCGTCCGCGACTATGTCAAGAAAGGCTCCCAGCTCTTGGTCGAAGGCAAGATACCAACCGTTCCTGGGACGACAAGGAGTCCGGCCAGAAGCAATACAGGACCGAGATCCTCGTAAACGAGCTCACCCTCCTCGGCGGCAAATCGGGCAGTTCAGAAGGCGGCAGCTACTCCAAATCCAACACCACAAGCTACGCCACCAACCCCACCAGCCAACCCGACTACGCCGACACCGGCATCACCGACGACGACATCCCCTTCTAATCCGCGCCACCCCGGCGGAGCGCCACGCGGCCTCCGCCCACCCTAATTCACTTCAAATAAGAACGCACCAGATCAATCAAATCTCGCCCAAATCAGGCGCCAGAGGCGCGTGCCCATCCTTCAGCAGATGCAGCCGGATTTGGTCTTCCAGCACCTCCGCCACAATCCCTCCTGTGTCACTTTCCTACCTGCATATACCCTACTGGGGTATACTAGTAAAGCGGCGGCCGTTCGCGATGCAATCTCACCATTCTTATTAAAGTCTGGCTGTTTTCACATTGTTCCGGCGCTCTCGATCTCATAACCTCGCAAATCCAAGGACTTGATGCAAGCACTGGCAACTCTCCTTCTTCTAACTATCCCCCTCTATGCGCCTCCTCTCGCGGCGTCGCAAACCGGGCCGGATCAGAGCGCCACTTTGCCCGATGCTCCCGGCGCCGAGGCAGCGCCAACCATGTTTCCCCACTCTGAGACTTCGCGCTTCTACATTGCCGGGCAGGCGAACATTATCTTCCAGGCAAACGCACCGTTTCACTCACCCTACGAAGGCACCAACAGCTTCCTCGCGCGCGGCGAATACAAGACCTCTCTGCTCGGCACACTCTACCTGGGAGCGCAGCTGCGCCGCGATCCCAGAACTGAGACCGACGCGATCTTTAATCTCGAATCGACCGGCGGCCGCGGCCTCAGTGAGGCGCTCGGTCTCGCCGGCTTTACTAATCTGGATGTGGTTCGCAATCCCAACCTGGGTTCGGTGCCGTACATGGCACGCGCACAGCTTCAACAGACCATCGGCTTCACTGACAAGATGATAGAAAGTCCCCGCACGCCGTTCTCTCTCGCCACTCAGGTACCGGAGCGTCGCCTCCAGTTCTTCGTCGGCAAGATGAGTCTGCCGGACTACTTCGACATCAACAGCATCGGCAGCGACAGCCACCTCCAGTTTATGAACTGGACCGTCGACAACAACGGGGCGTGGGACTATGCAGCGGATACCCGCGGCTACACCTACGCGGCCGTTGCCGAGTACGACGACAAGGACTGGTCTGCCCGCTACGCTCTCGCCCTGATGCCGACCGTCGCCAACGGCATTGATCTTGTCTGGAACCTGCGCCAGGCCAATGGTCAGAACTGGGAGTTCGAGCTGCGCAAGCCGCTGCTCGGCAGCCTGCTTCCTCCGGATCGCAAGGGCGTCGTGCGGCTCCTCAGCTATGTGAACCACGCCAATATGGGCGTCTACCGCAACCAGAACAACCTTGCCCTCGCTACTCGCACAACTCCCGTTATCACCGACCATCCGGAGTCGACCACCGTCAAATACGGCTTTACCTTCAACGCGGAGCAGGAGCTGACCGCCGATTTCCGCGTTTTCGGCCGCTTCGGCTGGAATGAGGGGCAACACGAGTCCTACGCCTACACCGAGGTCGACCAGACCGTCGAATTCGGCGGCGACTACTCCGGCAGAGCTGGTCTCGCCCGAACGACAAGCTCGGCGTAACCTTCGTCACCAACGCCATCAAGCGCGATCACCAGGCCTACCTCGCGCTCGGCGGCCTCGGATTCCTGCTTGGAGACGGCAAGCTCAGCTACGCCCGCGAAGACATCGTCGAGGGCTACTACAACCTGCACGCGTGGCGCGGGGTCTACTACGCCCTCGACCTGCAACACATCAACCATCCCGGCTACAACCAGGCTCGAGGGCCGGTTCTGGTCGAGTCGGTGCGGATGCACGTTGACTTTTGAGATTGCACCCCCACCCGGGTATTTTGCGCAAAATCTTCAATCAATAGTACTTAGGTCCGGACCTCCGTCTCTGGACTTCACATAGGGACTGGCACTTTTGCCCGTATACTCTTCCAGTGAGCACGCCCGCTATCTT
This sequence comes from uncultured Acidobacteriaceae bacterium, assembly GCA_963744125.1. Classification (GTDB taxonomy): domain Bacteria; phylum Acidobacteriota; class Terriglobia; order Terriglobales; family Acidobacteriaceae; genus Edaphobacter. Next base: position 442,795 of record CAVUSG010000005.1, read on the forward strand.
CGTACTCTCTGCCTTCCTTCTAGGCCTGCTTTTCGGCAGCTTCCTGAACGTTTGTATCTCCCGGCTGCCAAGCCATGAGTCGATCGTTACGCCGCGTTCCCGATGTCCTAACTGTCTCAAGCCCATCAATTGGTACGACAACATTCCTATCCTGAGCTGGATCTTCCTCCGCGCACGTTGCCGCGACTGCAGAGTATCTATCCCATGGCGCTACCCGGCTGTAGAACTTAGTGTTGGACTTTGGTTTGCACTGGCAGCAATTCGGTTCGTCTTCGCAATGCCTTCACTCTTCTACGCGCCGGACACAATCCGCATGTATTTCGAACATCCGATGACTGCATGGACCGTCATAGCAACGATTCCCATCCTCGGCTTCCTCCTAATCGGCCTGATCGTCATGGACTGGCAGACCCACCTGCTCCCTAACGCCTTTACTCTCACCGGCATCGCAATCGGCTTGTTCCTCGTCTGCACGCAGGCTATTTTCCTTGCCCGCATCAAGGCGATGTCGTCCTGGACACCACGCGACGACTCCGCATGAGCAGTCCTGGCAGCAACGCAGCTACGGCAATATCTTCCTGACCGGGACAGAGGCGCTGGTCTTCGGCCGCATCGCCGCCATCGTGGGAGCAGCTGGACTGCTCCTGCTCGTCCGATGGACTCTACAAGCTCCTACGTCACCGCGAAGGCCTCGGCCTTGGCGACGTGAAACTGATCGCCATGATCGCCGCCTTTCTGGGCTTCTGGCCGGCGATTCTTGCTCTATTCATAGGAGTCTTCATTCGGCCGCTTATGGTCTGATTTCTCATGGTCCGCGGACGCGCCAATGCGCTCACAAAGCTTCCGCTGGGCAGCTTTCTGTCGGCTGGGGGACTTATCGCTGCGATCTTCGGCAGCAGGCTCATCGACATGTACACTGCATCCTTCGCTAGCGATTTTAACAGCTCCAAATGCCGCGAAATCAACGGTCCGCTGCTTGACACTTGTCAGCCACAATCTTAGAGTCGAAGATGGCGATGCAAACGTACCCCTACATCTGGAATTACGTCCCTCTGGTTCTGCAAGTACTAGCCGCTCTGGGGATGGCCTGCGGCATGGTGGGGGCTTCCTTCCTCATCGGCAAACACAAAAACTCCCGCACCAAGGCCGGCGCCTATGAGTGCGGCATGGATCCCGTCGGCGATGCTCGCGGCCGCTTCTCGGTCCGCTTCTACATGGTCGCGATGCTCTTCATCCTGTTCGATGTCGAGGCCGTATTCATGCTTCCCTGGGCGGTCATCTTCCGCCGCTTGCCGGCGATCACGCACTCACAGATGTTCGGCTTCTACGAGATGCTGACCTACCTCGGCTTCGTCGCCGTTGGCCTCTTCTACGTGTGGAAGAAGGGCATCCTCGACTGGTCCAACGACAAGGGAGACCTCTAGATGTACGACCCCGCCACTGCCGTAAAAGGCATCGAAGCCGTCGCGGCGGCGCTCCCCGATAATCCAGCCCTGAAAGCCCTTGAAAATCTAGCCACCGACGCCAAGTACGACCGCGACGAGCTGACCATCACCGTTGCTCGCGAGAGCATCGTAGCGGCCTGCCAGGCGCTGAAGGCAGCCGGATACACCTACCTTGAGGATCTGACCGCCGTGGACTGGTACCCCTCCGAGCCGCGCTTTCAGATCACGTACCACATGCTCTCGTTCACACTAAAGGCGCGGATTCGCATCGTCGCCCGGCTGGATAGCGCGGACGCATCGATCGACTCCATCACCGGCGTGTGGCCTGCTGCCAATTTTTACGAGCGCGAGGTCTTCGACCTGTTCGGCGTTCACTTCGGCGGCCATCCTCGCCTGACCCGCATCATGATGCCGGACGACTGGCAGGGGCACCCGCTGCGCAAGGACTACCCCGTGGAGGGCTACCGCTAATGGCTCCCTTGACCGAAGAACCTGTAGCCGCTCCAGAGATGATTATTCCCGGCGTCGAGGACGTAGTCGCCGACGGCGCCCGCCACGACGGCACCGACCCCAGCAAAGACCACACCATGGTCATCAACATGGGGCCGCAGCACCCTTCGACACACGGCGTGCTGCGACTGGTGCTGGAGATCGACGGCGAATCGGTCGTCTCGCTCGCGCCCGACATCGGCTACCTGCACACCGGCATCGAGAAGACCTGCGAAGCCAAGTTTTATCAGCAGGTAGTTCCGCTGACGGATCGCATCGACTACCTCTCCCCGATGACCAACAACACGGCCTACGCGCTGGCCGTAGAGAAGCTGCTGGGGCTGGAGATTCCGGAGAAGGCGCAGTGGCTGCGCGTGCTCTTCAACGAGCTGATGCGGCTGAACTCGCACCTGGTGTGGCTGGGCACGCATGCCATGGACATCGGCGCGCTGACCGTCTTCCTCTACTGCTTCCGCGAGCGTGAGCAGCTGCATGCGCGTCTTCGAGGCCGTCAGCGGCCAGCGCATGATGACCAGCTACATCCGCATCGGCGGAGTCAGCATGGAGCCGCCGATCGGTCTTTACGACACGATTCGCGCCTTCCTGCTCGACTTCCCCTCGAAGATCGACGAGTACGAAGGGCTGCTGCAGAACAACCCCATCTGGATCGGGCGGCTGAAGGGGGTTGGCTACATCTCGCCGGAGAATGCGATCGCGCTCGGCGTCTCCGGACCTCCGCTGCGCGCCGCCGGCGTCGACTTCGACGTGCGCCGCGACATGCCCTACTCCAGCTACGAGAAGTTCCAGTTCAAGGTGCCGACCTCCACGGTCAGCGATGTGTGGGCGCGCTACGAAGTCCGCATGCAGGAGATGCGCGAGTCGGTCAAGATCTGCCTGCAGGCGCTGGACGGCATGCCTGAGGGCCGCATCGTCGCAGACGCACCGAAGATCATCCTTCCGGACCGCGAGCAGATGAAGACCCAGATGGAGTCGCTGATCCATCACTTCAAGATCGTTACCGAGGGCTTCGGAGTACCGGCAGGCGAGGCCACCAGCTCCGTGGAAGCAGCTCACGGCATGATGAACTACTACGTGGTCTCCGACGGCACCGCCAAGCCATACCGCGTGCACATGCGCAACGCCGACTTTGGGAACCTGCAGGCACTCGAGACCATGTGCAAGGGCCAGTTGCTGGCCGATGTGGTTGCGGTGATTGGATCGATTGATATCGTGCTGGGGGCGATTGACCGATGAAGTCAAGAAAGGCGGTCTTCATTGCATGTGTTGTTGTACTGAATCTGATGATCGGCTTCTGGGGCTACTGAATTTATTAGAAGGCAGCTCAATACAACGGGCTCTTCTGAATGCACTATGGCACTTAATACTTACGAATGCTGCTCTGTATTTTCTCTGGCGTGGAAGGTCTGATCGAAGACGAATGACGCTGCATATATCGCGGAATCAAGCAGTCTCCGCAATGAACGATAACCTCCACACCGAACTCTGGACCTCGTTCGCATCAATGATTCGCAGCTATGGAGCGGCACAGGGACTCAACAGCCGCCACCAGGCCATCGTAGAAGTAGGCAGTGACCAGATTCTCCTTCGCGTCGGAACCCGCTGGCTGCGCATCACGCCGGACGCAATGACCGAAGACAACAACCGCTCGCAACCGTTCCAGCTCCATGAAGACGGGACCGTGACGGTCGGATCAGGAAGTACCGCAATAACGGAAGACATGGATTTCACAGCCGAACGGCTGACGCGGGAGCTAATGCAGTGAGCGCAATCGCCAACACGATCTTTTCGCCGGAGCTGGCCGCCCGCTTCGACCATCTCGTCACCATCTATCCGCTGCGGCGGTCGGCGCTGGTGCCGATGCTGCTGTACGCGCAGGATGAGGTCGGCTACGTCTCAGACGCCGTCGTCGCCGAGATCGCCGAGCGCATCGGCATCCTCGAGCTCGATGTGCGCAACGTGCTCAGCTACTACTCCATGCTTCGCACCAAGCCCGCGGGAAAATACAACGTGCAGGTCTGCACCAACATCTCCTGCATGCTGCGCGGCGGCTACGAGATCCTCGACCACTGCAAGCAGCAAGCTCGGGATCGGGCACAAAGGCGTCACTGCCGACGGCATGTTTTCGCTCGAAGAAGTAGAGTGCATCGGCGCTTGCTGCTGGGCTCCTGCGATGCAGGTCAACTACGACTTCCACGATGATCTTTCGAAGGAAAAAGTCGACGTGATCTTTCAGATGTATCGCGACGGGCTTGTTCCAACCGGCGAGGGAAAGGACGAAAAATAATGCCTAGCCTCGTCAGTCATCCCGATGAAGTGAAAGTAGTCTCCCGCCGCTTCGGCATGGGCGCGGCCGACATCGAGAAGTACATCGAGCTCGACGGCTACAAGGCCGTCCAGAAGGCCATCGCCGAGGGTCCCGAGTGGATCATCAACAACATGAAGGCCAGCGGCCTGCGCGGACGCGGCGGTGCGGGCTTCCCCACCGGCATGAAGTGGAGCTTCGTGCCCAAGCAGTCGGAGAAGCCGAAGTACGTGCTGGTCAACGGCGACGAGTCCGAGCCCGGCACCTGCAAGGACCACGTGCTCTTCCTGCATGATCCGCACGCCGTCATCGAAGGCACGATGATCGCGGGCCTCGCCATCGGCTCGAAGATGGGCTTCATCTATCTGCGTGGCGAGTATCGCTATCTGCTGAAGATCGTCGAGAAGGCCGTCGCCGATGCCTACGCGAAGGGCTTCCTCGGCAAGAACATCTTCGGCACCGGCGTCGACTTCGACGTCATCACGCAGACTGGCGCGGGCGCGTACGAGGTCGGCGAAGAGTCGGCGCTGATGGAGTCGCTCGAAGGCAAGCGCGGCGTGCCACGCATCAAGCCGCCCTTCCCTGCCGTCGTCGGGCTGTATGGCGGCCCCACCGTCATCAACAACGCCGAGACCATCGCCAACGCGCCGCACATTCTGCTGATGGGCGGCGAGGCCTACGCGAAGCTCGGCAGCGAGCGCAACGGCGGGACGCGGCTCTTCGGGATCTCTGGCCATGTCGAACGCCCTGGCGTCTACGAGCTGCCCATGGGCTACTCGCTGCGCAAGGCTATCTACGAGGTCGCGGGCGGCATCAAGGACGGCAAGGCGCTCAAGGCCGTCGTCCCCGGCGGCGCTTCCTGCCCGGTGCTCAAGGCCGACGAGATCGACGTAGGCCTCGACTTCGACCAGATGGGCAAGGCCGGCACCATGCTCGGCTCGGGCGGCATCGTCGTGCTCGACGAGACGGTCTCCATCGTCGAATTCGCGCTCCGCACCATCGCCTTCTACCAGCACGAGTCCTGCGGCTGGTGCATCCCCTGCCGCGAGGGCACGGACTGGATCAAGAAGACGCTCACGCGCGTCTACCAGGGCGGCGGATCAAGAAGGACGTCGACAACGTGCAGTACCTCGCCGAAAACATGATGGGCCGCACCTTCTGCCCGCTCGGCGACGCAGCTGCGATGCCGACGCTGGGCTTCGTCAAGAAGTTCCGCAAAGAGTTTGAAGATTACATCGAAGGCAACAAGGCCGGAACACCCATCATCACCGTCGAGCAGTTGGTCGGTGCAGGACATTGAACAAAGTCGTCCTTACCTGGCTCGTCTGGGGTTTGGCCGCGATCGTACTGTTAGCAGGAATCATCAGAGTGGTGAACTCACGCAACCACCGCAGCGCAGATCAGAAGATTCTGATCGAGAAGTCGAAGCAGAAGTAGAGGATTTTTGAGATGGCCAGACGTAACCTTCACCGTAGACGGCAAACAGATCACCGCACCCGCGGGCACGCTGCTCATCGAGGCCTGCAAGTCCGCCGGCATCGAGATCCCCGCCTTCTGTTACTACCCCGGCCTCTCGCTGCAGGCCGCCTGCCGCATGTGCGTCGTGCGCATCGAGAAGATGCCCAAGCTGCAGACCGCCTGCACCACGCCGGTCGCCGAGGGCATGGTCGTCCAGACCGAGACCCCCGAGATCGCGCAGGCCCGCAAGGCCACGCTGCAAATGCTGCTCGGCAACCACCCGCTCGACTGCCCCGTCTGCGACGCCGGCGGCGAGTGCGAGCTGCAGGACATGACCTTCAAGTACGGCGCCGCCGACAGCTTCTACGCCGAACCCAAGAACCACCGCGAAGAGCAGAAGTGGTCGCCCGTCGTCTACTTCGACCGCCCGCGCTGCATCCTCTGCTATCGCTGCGTGCGCATGTGCGGCGAAGGCATGGACGTCTTCGCGCTCGGCATCCAGAACCGCGGCGCGTCCTCTGTCATCGCCCCCAACGTCCCCGCGCACATGTCGCCCGACGACCTCGCCCACGTCGACTGCGAGCAGTGCGGCATGTGCATCGACGCCTGCCCCGTAGGCGCGCTCACCAGCGGCACCTATCGCTACAAGACGCGCCCGTGGGAGATGAACCACGTCGCCACCATCTGCACCCACTGCGGCGACGGCTGCAAGACCACCCTCGGCGTTCGCAGCACCTCCGACGGCAGCGAAATCGTTCGCGGCGATAACCGCGACAAGTCCGGCATCAACGGCGACTTCCTCTGCAACAAGGGCCGCTACGCCTTCGACTTCGCCAACCACGAAGGCCGCATCACACAGCCCCTCGTCCGCCAGAACGGTGAACTCAAGCCCGTCTCCTGGGAAGTAGCCCTCGACCACGTCGGCAAGAAGTTCCGCGAGCTCCGCGACACCCGCGGCGGCAGTAGCATCGGCGTCATCGGCGGCAACCGCCTCACCAACGAAGAGGCCTACCTCCTCCAGAAGTTCGCCCGCACCGTCCTCAACACCAACAACATCGACCACCACCGCACCGCCGACTACGTAGCGTTCGCGCAAGCCCTCGCCGGCAAGAAAGACCGCACCGCCTCCCTGCGCGACACCCTCACCGCCCCCGCCATCATGATCCTCGGCGGCGACCCCACCATCCAGGCTCCCGCCACCGCGTGGAACATCCGCACCAACGTCCGCAACAACCGCGCCCGGCTCTACATCGCCAACGCCGCACCCATCAAACTCCGCCGCCAGGCCAAAGACTTCGTCCAGATCGCCCCGTTCAGCTACGGCGCGCTCGCCAGCTTCATCGCCGGAGACGACACCGCCGCCGAAGCCCTCACCCACCCCGGCACCGACGCCGCCGCGCTCCATCGCTTCCGCGAAGCCGTCCGCGCCGAAGAAAATCTACTCGTCCTGCTCGGCTCCGAGTTCCGCGGCGAAGACCTCAAGCGCCTCCTCGCCTTCGGCACCACGCTGCCGAACCGCAAGTTCGCCCTGCTCTCCGACTACGCCAACTCCCGCGGCGCATCCGACATGGGCCTGCTTCCCGACATGCTTCCCGGCTACCAGCCCAGTCGGCAGCACCAGCGACATCGCCACCGAGTACGCCGCTCCCACTACTCCCGGCCTCAACATGGTGGAGATCTTCGACGCCGCAGCCAAGGGCGAGCTCTCCGCCCTCTACGTGGTCAACTCGAATCCCGTCGCAAAGTACTCCGTCGACCCGACCGCTCTCAAGAACACCTTCGTCGTCGTACAAGACATGTTCCTCACCGAGACCGCCGCGCTCGCCGACGTCGTCCTCCCCGCCGCCAACCTCTACGAGAAGGCCGGCTCCGTCACCAACTCCTACGGCGACCTCCAGCAGGTGAAAAAGGCCGCCGACCGCGCCGGTGTCCGCACCGACTTCGAGATGATCGTCCGCATCGCCGACAAGATGGGCGCCAACATGCGCGCGCTCGTCCCCTTCGGCAAAGGCCTCCGCGCCGACATGGGCCAGACCCGCGGCGCACAGTCCGGCGAGGCCGACCGCCACGCCGTCTGGCTCACCGCACAAAATCTCGAGCCGCGCCTCAGCCCCTTCGAGCCGCTCGCCATCCTCGACGAGATCCAGCGCCTCGTCCCCGGCTACAACATCCTGCGGCTGCAGCTCCTCTCCGGCAACGATCAGCACCTCGAACCCGCCGCACCCGAACTGGTCCAGATCACCACCCGCAAAGACCTCGTCCTGCCCGCCAACGATTCCCTCTTCACCTCCGGAACCCTCGGCCGCTACTCCGCCATGCTCTCCGACCTGCAAGCCAACGAGAGCCTCCGCCCACCAACCGGACTCACCCAAATCGAAACCGCCGCCGACTGACAATCAGCACTAGGAGCGCACCTTAAACATCGTGAGCCATCTAACCCAGTTCCAGACATTCCTGCTGCTCAGCATCCTGAAGCTCGTCGTCGTGCTCGTCATCACGTTGACGGCGGTGGCGTACACGGTGCTGCTGGAGCGTAAGGTCCTCGGCCGCATGCAGAACCGCTGGGGCCCCTCGCGCGTCGGCCCCTTCGGCCTGCTGCAGCCGCTCGCCGACGGCATCAAGCTCTTCCTCAAAGAAGACCTGCTGCCCTTCGCCTCTGAGCGCCCGCTCTTCATCGTCGCGCCCATCATCGCCCTCACCTGCGCTCTCGTCTCCATCGCCGTCGTTCCCTTCGGCGCGTTCACCCCCGTCACCGTCAACGGCGTCAGCGTCGACATGTTCAACGTCGCCAACGTCAACATCGGCCTGCTCGTCATCCTCGGCATCACCTCCATCGGCGTCTACGGCATCGCGCTCTCTGGCTGGTCGTCGAACAACAAGTTCGCTCTGCTCGGCAGCCTCCGCGCCACCTCGCAGATGATCAGCTACGAGCTCGCCCTCGGCCTCTCGCTCGTCGGCGTCGTCCTGCGCGCCCAGTCGCTGAACCTGCGCGACATCGTCGCCAGCCAGTCCGCGCCACGGCGCGCTCTCGCTGGAACATCTTCGGCGGCCTGCAGTTCGTCGCCTTCTTCATCTACCTCATGTCCGCCTATGCCGAGACCAACCGCTCGCCCTTCGATCTCCCCGAGGCCGAGTCCGAGCTCGTCGCCGGCTACCACACCGAGTACAGCTCCATGAAGTTCGCCATGTTCTTCATGGCCGAGTACGCCAACATGATCACCGTAAGCTGCGTCGCCACGCTGCTCTTCTTCGGCGGCCCGTCCAGCCCCTTCGGCAACCTCATCCCGGCTTTCGGCGGACCCATCGTCCAGGCCATCCTGCCGATCCTCTGGTTCGTCGTCAAAGTCCTCGCATTCCTGCTCCTCTACATATGGGTGCGCGGCACGCTGCCTCGTTTCCGTTACGACCAACTCATGGGCTTCGGCTGGAAGTTTCTGCTGCCGATCGCCATGCTCAACATCATCGTCACCAGCCTCATCCTCGCTCTGCGAGCCGGCCCCGTATAACGCGTTTCAACGACGCACTGCGTTACCTGCAACAGTTACAATCAACACATAGCCCTTGCCACTGACCTGCTTCAACGCCGCATCAGCAACATCGATGGGGTGCAATACGAAGGAACCCGCGGAACACTCATGCAACTGGCACTCTTCCTCATCTTCGGCGCACTGGCGGTAGCAGGAGCGCTCAATCTGCTCCTGCAGCGGCACCCCATCAACTCCGCCCTGTCGCTGGTCGTCGTCATGATGTCGCTCGCCGTCCTCTACTGGTCGCTCGGCGCGGAGTTCCTCGCAGCCGCCCAGGTCATCGTCTACTCCGGCGCGATCATGGTGCTCTTCGTCTTCGTCATCATGCTACTCAACGCAGGCGAAGAAGAGCGCACCACCGGCAGCCGCGCCGCGTACATCGCCGGCTTCCCCGGAGCAGCCGCCATCTTCTGCCTGCTCAGCTTCGTCTTCCTGTCAGAGCGCCACGCCCTCGGCTTCGCCAACATCAACACCCAGGTTGCAGGCGCGTTCAGCAATATCTCTCAGCTCAGCAGCATCCTCTTCACCAAACTCCTGCTGCCCTTTGAAGTCACATCAATCCTCATCCTGGTAGCCATCCTCGGGGCCGTCGTCCTCGCCCGGAAGGAGCAGTAGCCGATGTCCACGCAGGTCCCCATCCCCTACTACCTCATCCTCGCCGCCATCCTCTTCTCCACCGGCGTCGCTGCATTTCTCATCAAGCGCAACATCATCACCATCTTCATGTCCATCGAGCTGATGCTCAACGGCGTAAACCTTACCTTCGTAGCGTTCGCCCACATGTGGCACCAGATAGAAGGCCAGATCTTCGTCTTCTTCGTCATGGTGGTCGCCGCGGCCGAGGCCGCCGTCGGATTCGCCATCATCATCGCCATCTTCCGTACGCGCCAGACACTCAACGTTGACCAGATCAACTTACTGAAAAATTAGCAAAAAGTTTTCGAACTCAATACTCATGCCCTCTTCTTATCTCTGGCTCATTCCGCTGCTTCCCTTCGCCGGCTTCCTCATCAACGGAACCGTAGGCCGTAAGCTGCCCCGCGCCCTCGTCAGCACCGTCGCGCTGCTCTTCACCGCAATACCCGCTGCTCTCGTCGCATGGCTATGGGTCACGATGAAGTCAGCCGGCGGCCCTGAGTTCATGAACGCCAACGCAGGCCCGTGGATCGCCATCACCGGCTTCCACGTCGACTTCGCCTTCAGCGTCGATCACCTCACTCTCATCATGCTCGGCGTCGTCACCGGCGTCGGCTTCCTCATCCACGTCTACTCGGTCGGCTACATGGCCCACGAGGAGGGCTACTGGCGTTTCTTCGCCTACCTCAACCTCTTCATGTTCTTCATGCTGGTGCTAGTGTTGTCATCCAGCTTCCTGCTTATGTTCGTCGGATGGGAAGGCGTCGGTCTCGCCTCTTACCTGCTCATCGGCTTCTACTTCAGGAAGGACTCCGCCGCCAACGCCGGCAAAAAAGCCTTCGTCGTCAATCGCATCGGCGACTTCGGTTTCCTGCTCGCCATGTTCCTGCTCATCGAACACTTCGGCTCGCTCGACTTCAGCCAGATCTTCGGTGCCATCTCCACGAACCCCACATAGCAGGGCGGCACCATAACCACCATCGCTCTGCTGCTGGTCCTCGGAGCAGTCGGCAAATCCGCGCAGATCCCCCTCTACGTCTGGCTCCCCGACGCCATGGAAGGCCCCACACCCGTCTCCGCCCTTATCCATGCAGCCACGATGGTCACGGCCGGCGTCTACATGATCGCCCGCTGCCACACGTTATTCGACCGCTCGCCATTCGCACTCACCGTCGTAGCCTGCATCGGCGCAGCCACCGCGATCTTCGCCGCCTGCATCGGCATGGTGCAGCACGACATCAAGCGCGTCCTCGCCTACTCCACCATCTCCCAGCTCGGCTACATGTTCCTCGCCTGCGGAGTCGGCGCCTACGAATCAGGAATCTTCCACCTGATGACTCACGCCTTCTTCAAGGCGTTGCTCTTCCTCGCCGCAGGCTCCGTGATCCACGCGCTGGCTGGCGAACAAGACATGCGCAAGATGGGCGGCCTCTGGCGCAAGATCCCCATCACCTTCTGGACCATGACCGCCGGAGTCGTCGCCATCGCAGGCATCCCGCCGTTCGCCGGCTTCTTCTCCAAGGACGAGATCCTCTACCGCGCCTTCACCTCCGACAACCCGCTCGGAAAACTCCTCTGGTTCGTCGGCCTCGTCACCGCCGGTATGACCTCCTTCTACATGTTCCGCCTCTGGTTCAAGACCTTCTTCGGACCCGAGCACTTTGACGAGCACGCCGCCCTCGAAGATCACGGCGCACCCGTCCACGCGCACTCCAGCACCCACGCCGTCATGCTCGCTGAACCTGACGAAGAACACGCCACCCACTCCCACGGCGTCCACGAGTCTCCGTGGATCATGCTCGTCCCGCTGATCATCCTCGCCATCCTCTCCATCATCGGCGGATGGGTCGGCATCCCCATCGCCTTCGGAGGCAGCGACGAAGCCGAACACTTCCTCGAGCCAGTCTTCCGCGCCGGCGTAGAAGGAGCCGGAAACCACACCCTCGAGTACGGCCTGACCGCCATCTCCGTCCTCGTCGTCGCGACCGGCTTCTTCATCGCCTACATCTTCTACTACAAGAAGCCCCGCACCGCCGCCGCTATCGCAGCCAAATACCCAGCCCTCTACCGCCTCGTCGCCAACAAGTTCTACGTCGACGAGATCTACAACACCGTCCTCGTCACGCCTCTGCTGATGTTCACCCGCACCATCCTCGGCGGCCTCGTCGACACCGGCATCGTCAACGGCTCCGGCTCACTCGCCGGCGCAACCACCCGCGGCCTCAGCTTCCTCACCCGCCGCATTCAGTCCGGAAACATCCGCTCCTACGCCGGCTGGCTGGCGCTCGGAGCAGCCGCCGTCATGGCTGTCATGATCTTCGGGAGGGCCATCTGGTAATGCCTCTCTCTAACTCCAACTCGTCAGCTACACCTTGTACCTTGCACCCTGCATCTCGCACCTCAAAATGAATCTAGACCACATACATCCTCACCATCCTCACCTTCACCCCGCTCGTGGGCGTGGTCATTCTCGCCTTCCTGCCGGACAAGGGCAAGACCATGCAGTGGGGCGCGCTCCTCATCACGCTGCTCACCTTCGTGTTTACGCTCCACCTGCCCGCGCGCTTCATCTACAGCACCGGCGGCTATCAGTTCGAGCAGAACATCCCCTGGATCGACTCACCCGCCATCCGCTACCACCTCGGCGTCGACGGCCTCTCCATGTGGCTCATCGTCCTCACCGGACTCCTCGCACCGCTCGGCGTCCTCGTCTCCTGGAACACTATCTCCGAGCGCAAGAAACTCTTCTACATCCTCTTCCTGCTCCAGCAGGTCGCCATGCTCGGCGTCTTCGTCTCGCTCGACCTCTTCCTCTACTACGCCTTCTGGGAGCTCACCCTCGTCCCGATGACGATCCTCATCGCCATCTTCGGCCGCACCACGAACCGCCGCCGCGCCGCCATCAAGTACTTCCTCTACGCCTTCATCCCCTCGGCCGTCATGCTCGTCGCCGTGCTCTGGCTCTACGTCAGCACCGGCACCTTCGACATGCCGAAGCTCGCCGATCCTCGCCGCCACCCACAGCATCTCGCCGAACTCCGCCGCTCTCTGGCTCGCCTCGCTCGCCTTCCTCGCCGCCTTCGCCGTAAAGGTCCCGGTCTTCCCGCTGCACGGCTGGTTATCCGACGCCATCGTCGAAGCCCCCACCGCCGCGGTCATGGTCCTCGCCGGAAAGCTCGGCCTCTACTCCATCCTGCGCTTCTCCTTCGGCATCTTCCCCGACCAGTCCCGCCGCATCGCCCCACTGCTCATCGCCCTCGGAGCCATCGGCATCGTCTACGGCGCGCTCCTCGCCCTCGTCCAGAAGGACCTCAAAAAACTAGCCGCCTACGGAACCCTCGGCCACGTCAGCGTAGTCGTCCTCGGCATCTTCACCTTCACCATCGCCGGCCTCGACGGCGGCATCTACCAGACCCTCAACGAAGGCATCGGCGGCGCAGCCCTCTTCATCCTGCTCGGCGTCCTCTACGAGCGCTACGGCACCTACGACATGCGCGAGTACGGCGGCCTCGCCGCAAAGCTCCCCTGGATGGTCACCCTCTTCGTCATCACCACGCTCTCCGTCATCGGCCTGCCCATGCTCAACGGCTTCGTCGGCGAGTTCCTGGTCTTCTCCGGCTCCATGCAGGTCTACGGCCACCATCACGCCTTCTGGACAGCCCTCGCCACCAGCGGAGTCATCCTCACCGCCGCCTACATGCTCTCCATGATCCAGAAAGTCTTCTACGGAAACCTCGGCCTCAAGTCCCGCGCCGTCACTGCCCCCGACCTCAACGCCCGCGAGCACCTCGCCCTCTGGCCCCTCGTCGCCGTCATGCTCGCCATGGGCCTCGCCTCACCCTACTGGATGCACGCCATCGACCCCGCAGGCACCTCACTCGCCACCGGCCGCCCGGCCGAAGTGCAGCCACCCAATCCCTGCTGCGCCATGCCCATACCGCCCGTTAGCGACAGCGACAGCCCGGTGACTCCCGCAAGGAGGCCAGCGCTAATGCTCAGCCTCAGCCCCAACATCATCGGCCTGCTCCCCGAGTACATCCTCACCCTCACCGGCATCCTCATCATGCTCGCCGAGCCATGCCTCAAGCCCACCAGCTCCCGCAAGTCCCTCGGCTGGATCGCCATCCTCGGCACCCTCCTCGCCGGAGCCGCCAGCGGCTACCAGACCCTCTACGCCAGCGACCACGCCCTCCACGCCTTCTCCGACACCATCCAGGTCGACACCTTCTCCATCTTCTTCCACCTGCTGATCGCCGCCGTCGTCCTCGTCACCCTGCTCGGCTCGCTCGACTACTTCGAAGACAACGCCTCCCACGCCGGCGAGTACTTCGCCCTGGTCCTCTTCGGAGCCATCGGCATGATGCTCATGACCTGCTCCGTCGAACTCCTCATGGTCTTCATCGGCCTCGAGATCTCCTCCATCTCCACCTACATCATGGCCGGAATGCGCAAAGGCCAGTCCACCGCCTCCGAGTCCTCCATCAAGTACTTCCTGCTCGGCTCCTTCGCCACCGCCTTCTTCCTCTACGGAGTAGCCCTCGCCTTCGGAGCCACCGGCTCAACCTCCATCGCCGCCATCGCCACCTCGCTCGGCACCACCACCACCCCACCCTCGCCTTCACCGCCCTCGCCATGATGCTCATCGGCCTCGGCTTCAAGGTCTCCGCCGCCCCGTTCCACGTCTGGACCCCCGACGTCTATCAAGGCGCACCCGCCCCCGTAGTCGGCCTCATGTCAACCGCCCCCAAAGCCGCCGCCTTCGCCGTCCTGCTGCGCATCACCTTCTCCGGCTTCCCCTCCATGCAGCACCGCTGGTCCATATTGATCTGGATCCTCGCCGCGCTCTCCATGACCATCGGCAATCTCGGCGCGCTCCTCCAGCGCGACGTCAAGCGCATGCTGGCCTACTCCAGCATCGCCCACGCCGGATACCTGCTCGTCGCCTTCACCGCCTTCCCGATCGAAGGCATCGCCGCCGCCTGCTTCTACACCGCCGCCTACGCCGCCATGAACGTCGGAGCCTTCGCCGTCATCACGCAGGTCGGCGGCTTCAACGAGAACCTCCGCACCATCGACGACTACACCGGCCTCTCCACCCGCCGCCCCGTCCTCGCCGGAGTCTTCGCCTTCTTCCTGCTCTCGCTCATCGGAATCCCCTTCACCGGCGGCTTCTTCGGCAAGTTCTACGTCTTCTCCGCCGCCATCGGCTCCGGCCACATCTGGCTCGCCGTCATCGGCCTCATCAACTCCGGAGTAGCCTGCTTCTACTACCTCCGCCTGCTCGCCGCCATCTACGCGAAGCCCAACAGCCGACACACGCCATCGACACCACCCAGCCCACCACCAGCATCCCCGCCGTCATCGGCCTCACCCTCGCGACCATCGCCACCCTGGTCCTCGGCATCCTGCCCGGCAACGTCCTCAGCATGGCTCAATACGCCGGAACCAGCACCATGATCGAAGACGGCCGCCAGCAATGCGCAGCCCACCCCGACAACTGCCACATTCAGGTCAGCTGGAACAGCGCTAACTCCGTCAACCATAGTGCCAACTCCGGCTCGTTATCCTCGCCTCTTTAGAAACAGAAAATCCTCCATTAAACGGAGGATTTTTCCGTACGAAACCAAATCTCTTGAAGCGTTACTTTACTTTCAGGAAGATGATGACGAACGTAAACAGCGCCAGCGACTCGATAAACGCGAGACCGAGAATCAGGAAGATAAAGATTCCGGGACGAGCGCCAGGATTACGCGCCAGTGCCAGCGTCGCCGAAGCGGTTGCATTGCCCTGGCCAATTCCGCAAAGGCCCGCGGCGATACCCATGCCGATACCGGCGGCGATGGAAACCCACCAGTTACTTACAGGTTGACCAGCGGCTTGAGCGAACGCCGGCGTCGCGAGAAACATCACGGCCAACGACATGAAAATCATCTGAAGCTTTTGCATTTTGTTGCTCCTTCTTCTTGGCCCCCGTCAGAGTGTCCGCCGTCATCGGGTGGTTGAAACGACCGGCTGAGAGGGGGCACCCCGCGACCGGTGAACTAAAAGTCTTTTACCTACACAATTCTCTAATGCTCGTGCGCAACCGCCATTGATAGATAGATCATCGCCAGCAGCATAAACACATACGCCTGAATAATCGCA
The DNA here is from genome assembly GCA_963744125.1 of uncultured Acidobacteriaceae bacterium. Taxonomy (GTDB): domain Bacteria; phylum Acidobacteriota; class Terriglobia; order Terriglobales; family Acidobacteriaceae; genus Edaphobacter. The sequence continues at coordinate 458,817 of CAVUSG010000005.1, forward strand.
ACGCCAAAGTGAAGTCCAAGCGCAAGCAGCGGAATCCCAATGGGAATGATCGAAAACGCCACCAAGCCAACATATCTCCCGCAAGCATATTCGCATACAACCGGACCGTCAGCGACAGGATGCGGGCGAAGTGCGAGATCATCTCAATCGGCAGCAGCAATGGATAAAGCCACCATACCGGCCCAAGGAACTGCTTGATGTAGCTAAAGCCGTTCGCCCGAATGCCATGGTAGTGGTAGTAAACAAACGTCACCAGCGCAAAACCCAGCGGCACCACCGCATCCGCCGTAGGCGATTTCAACCCGGGTATCAAACCAATCAGGTTCGACAGCAGAATAAACAAAACCAGGGCCGTCAGATAGCTCGTAAAACGCGCATAGCCATCGCCGATGATCGACTCGCTCTGCTCCGACACAAACTCATGGGTCATCTCCGCCACATGCTGCACAGCTGCCCGGAGTCTCGACGCTCAGCGAGACCCGCACCACCACGAAGTACGCCACCAGCACCAAAAACACCAGCAATTCCATCGCAAACGTATTGGAAATCGGGGCCTGAGGGTATGCCACCGGCACATGCAAAGCGCTCAGAAGCGCCGCCACGGGCGAGGCAAAGTGCTCATTCAGAAATTCGGGTAAAAAGCAATTGTGGTGGCATATATAAAAGGTAAAGAAGGCTTTGTCTTGCAGTAGCTCTTTATTCTTACTTCTGGTCTTACTTCTGGGAATCGTCAGCTGCCCGGTCTAAACAGTCCACGCCTTTACCAGCCTCAGTCCCTCGATCGAAAGTGCGAACACACCCAGAGCGAGGCCTGCGGCAAGCGCGTAGACCGAACCATTCAGTACCTTAAGGCTAACATAAAGCAGCCCCAAGGTCAGCCCCAGCCGCAGGAAGAAACCGAACAGCACCATCCCCATCGGCCGCGCCTTTTCCCCGCCATCCATCCGCACCATCACCGCCGTCATCAGGCGCAGCCACTCAAACAGCCCCGACCCCGAGATCAGCGCTCCCACCAGCAACAACAGCGCGCTCTGCCAACCCATCTTCCACCACACCAGCGGAGCCGCAATCACCGTAACAATCACCATCAGACGCAGCGCGTTCCAGATCGTCCGCTTGAAGTCCGCGTCCGTCAAAGTGTCCATCGGCCTCAAAATCTCATCTCCCTGAACATCATCACGACTTCTTCAGATACCGCGACGCCGTCCGGAATATCTGCATAAACCCGGCCACCGCCCCCAGCAGTATTCCCACAATCGAGATCCATTCCTGATGGAAGTGCCTGTCCAGCCAGCTCCCGAACAACCAGCCAATCAAACACCCCGCCGGCAGCGCAATCGCCAGCTGAATCATCGACTCCGCCGTCACCAGATCCTTCAGCCCGCCGCCCTGCTTCTCATCCGCCATAGCAAAACCATTACATCACGTCAGCCCCAGCTCTTGCCTCTCCACTGCTCCAGCCATGAAATTGTCATCCTTCTGATCCAAGCCATTACATTGTCATCCTTCGCCGAAGGCGGAGGACCTGCTTTCGCTTTTGTTCTTACAGGAACCAACCCAACCCCACCGCTATACTTAAACCCGTCAACCTCAATCACCAAAGGACCACACGTGAACTTCGACTCCGAGTTCGAGAAAAACCTATACGAGCTGCGCCAGCAGAAGCTCAAAGACATCACCGCGCTCGGCCACCCCACCTACCCCAACAGCTACTACACCACCCACACCATCCCCGAGCTCCGCGCCGCCTACGACCCCCTCACCGCCGAAGAGCTCGACTCCCTCGCGCCGCCCATCCGCGTCTCCATCGCCGGCCGCATCATGGCCATCCGCGTCCAGGGCAAGGCCGGCTTCGCGCAGCTCCAGCAGGGCGGCCAGCGCTTCCAGATCTACGTCCGCAAGGACGACGTCGGCGACAACGCCTTCGCCCTCTACAAGCTCCTCGACCTCGGCGACCACATCGGCGTCCGCGGCTTCCTCTTCCGCACCCGCACCGGCGAGCTCACCGTCCACGTCACCCCCGTCGACGACCGCCCCGGCCTCACCTTCCTCACCAAGGCCATGCTCGCCCTGCCCGACAAGTACCACGGCCTCGAAGACACCGAGCTCCGCTACCGCCAGCGCTACGTCGACCTCTTCATGAACACCGGCCACGCCCCCAAACCCACCGAAGGCGACATCCCCGACCCCGATGCCGAAGCCGCCATCAACGTCCGCGAAGTCTTCGTCAAACGCGCCGCCGTCCTCCGCGCCATCCGCACCTTCTTCGACGGCCGCGGCTACCTCGAAGTCGAAACCCCCATGCTCCACACCATCGCCGGAGGAGCCGCAGCACGCCCCTTCAAGACCCACCACAACGCCCTCGACATCCCGCTCTCCCTCCGCATCGCGCCCGAGCTCTACCTCAAGCGCCTCGTCGTCGGAGGCCTCGACCGCGTCTACGAGATCAACCGCAACTTCCGCAACGAAGGCGTCAGCACCCGCCACAACCCCGAGTTCACCATGCTCGAGTTCTACCAGGCCTACGCCAACTACCACGACCTGATGACCCTCACCGAAGAACTTGTAACCTTCGTAGCTACAGAAGTAAACGGCACCACCATCACCAACTTCAACGGCACCGAAATCGACCTAAGCAAATGGACCAAACTCTCCATGCGCGAAGCCATCATCAAGTGGTCTGCCTGGACACCTCCAACCGCGTCCTAGTCATGATTCATTCAGCAGCAAGGATACTTTAGCTGCATGGCTCAACAGCGTGTCGCAGACAAATCCCAATAAGGATTTGTTCCTTAAGCGCTTCGACGGTGGGGACACGAGCAATCTGTCACGCCGATAGAGCATTACCCCGATTACTACACAATCTGATGTTATCTGGCTGGAATTGGTAAACGGTTCATCCGCGGGAAAGACGATAGCGAACATATTCGAGAGATTCGCCGAAGAACACCTACATCCAACCCACAATAATCTACGACTTCCCCCTAGCCGTCTCCCCACTCTCCAAGATCAAGCCCGAAGAACCCGACTGGGTAGAGCGCTTCGAGTTCTACATCGGCGGCTTCGAGGTCGGCAACGCCTTCTCCGAGCTCAACGACCCCGTCGACCAGCACGCCCGCTTCGAAGCCCAGCTCCTCGAAAAGGAGCGCGGCGACGACGAAGCCCACATGATGGACGAAGACTACGTCCGAGCCCTCGGCTACGGCCTCCCACCCACCGCCGGCGAAGGCATAGGCATCGACCGCCTGACCATGATCCTAACCGGAGCCAAATCCATCCGCGACGTAATCCTCTTCCCCCTGATGCGCCCCCAAACCAAACCCGACACACAGGGTGCCCCATGATCAACGCAAGCGCAGCGCGCGTTTATCGTGGGGTGTGTCACTCCACGCCACAAACGCAGTTCCACAAACCACGTTTGCCACACATATCACCACGTTGTGTCCACAAAAAACATCATCTCCCAACCAAATTCAACGAATTAAGCCGCCCCCCACGCCCCAAAAAACTACCCCTTCTTCATCCTCTTCACCACACCCGCAGCGAGTGCTCATTCATAGCCGCCACCGCATCCGCACGCACCTTCTTCATCAGCGAAGCGACAGCCTTATCCTCAATCGTCAACCACTCCCCCTCGGTCGCGACAAACACATCCCCCAGCCCAATCTGCTTCGCAGCCACCTTCAGCTTCGCCCCGCCATTCGGCCCTTTGCGCTGTTCGATCAGCCCGGCCTTATGCAGCAGCAGAAACGCCCTCCGCACCATCACCGCGCTCTCCTTCAACTCCTCTGCAATCGCTGCCGACGTATGCATCGTATCCGGCGCTCCCGCCAGCACTGTCAACACCCTAACGCTCAATTGAAACCGTCCACTTTGTGCCATCTCAAAAAGCTACCACAGCCCGGCCTGTTCGCATCCGGCACCTTGCACACAATGCGGAAAACTCTGTCAAAAGTGCTAGCATTCCTTAAGTGAATATTCTCTTTGTCGGCGACGTCTTCGGCTCCGCCGGCCGCCATATCGTCCGCGAACACCTGCCCCACGTCCTCGACTCCAACGCCGTCGATCTCCTCGTCATCAACGGCGAAAACGCCGCCGGCGGCTTCGGCATCACCCCCTCCATCGCCGAAGAGCTCTTCGACCTCGGAGCCCACGTAATCACCACCGGTAACCACATCTGGGACAAAAAAGAGATCTTCGAGTACATGACCGTCCCCGAAGCCTCCCACGCCCGCGGCCGCCGCATCATCCGCCCCGCCAACTACGCCCACGGAACCCCCGGCTTCGGCCTCTACCAGGGCATCCTCCCCGCGTAATGGACAAGCCGGCCAACCCTACGCCGTCCTGAACCTCCAGGGCCGCGTCTTCATGTCCTCCTGCGACGACCCCTTCCGCAAAGCCGACGACCTCCTCACCCAGATCGCCGAAGCATCCGGCGCCAAGGTCATCCTCCTCGACATCCACGGCGAAGCCTCCAGCGAAAAAGTCGCCCTCGGCTGGTACCTCGACGGCCGCGTCACCGCCGTCCTCGGCACCCACACCCACATCCCCACCGCCGACGAGCGCATCCTCCACCACGGCACCGCCTACCAGACCGACGTCGGCATGTCCGGCCCCTACGACTCCGTCATCGGCGTAGAAAAAGAGCTCGTCCTCGCCCGCTTCCTCACCGGAATGCCCGGCAAATTCGAGCCCGCCAAGGCCAACCCAAAGATGTGCGCCACCCTGATCTCCTGCGACGGAGCCACCGGCCGCGCCCACCACATCCAGCGCATCATGCTAGGCGAATAGCTTTACGCTTAGCCCTGCTCTTCCCTTATCCCTACTCCTTAGCCGCCGGAATCTCCGCCACCGTCAGCGTAACCTCCGCCGCATCTCCATCCCCCACAATCGCCACAGCGCTCGCCGGCCCGTAGCTCTTCAGCGTCTTCTGCGTAGCCATCGTCGACCCCAGCATCTTCATCGTCGACACCGTCTCCGCGTCCTGCGCATGGACAGCCTTCACCGTATACGTCACTGGTCCCGGCACATAATCAAACCGGAACGTCCCATCCCCATGAATCGACGCCGTATAGTGCAGCGAGCCGTCATCCTTACCCCCCGCATCCTGACCCGTCAGCTCCACCGTCCCGCCGTTCACTCCATGCCCATCCGTCTTCGACACCACTCTCCCGCTCACGCTGTGCAGAGCATGCAGCGGCATCGTCAAGTCATACCGACTCCTCTCATCGCCCTGCCGCACTGAAATCTTCTTCGCATCCCCCTGCCGAAGCGCATCGCCCGAATAGACGGTCAGCCTCAATCCCCTGCGATCCGCCAGTCCACCACCGCCAAAGCCGCTGCCCGAGCCCCCCATCGCAATCGGGTTCAGCGCGCTCGTCCCCAGCGAAGCCGCCACCAGCCGAGCCTGCAGCATGTACTCCCCCGTCGGCAACCCCGCAATCCTGTAGTGCCCTGTATCGTCCGTCGTACTCATCTCCGTCACGTGCGTTAGGTCCATGTCCGAAGCATCCATCCCCATCGCGGCAAAACTAGGTGGAAGCGCCCCAGCCGATGCCGCCGCCGGATGCACAATCTTCACCGTCCACCCCGCCGCCGGAGTTCCATCATCAAAAAGCACCCGCCCCGAGATGGCCGCACCCCGCTCCAGCCGCAGATCCGCATACGCAGCCTCCGTCCCCGTCACCGTCACCATCTTCGCCACCGCCGCGATCTTCTCTCGCATCGCCGGATCCTTGCTCGTCAGATCGTCGCTGGAGAACGCCGCCAGCGGATCGATATACCCCGCCACCGTCGCATGCACGAAGTACGTCCCCGGCTTCACATTCGTAAACGTATAGACCCCATCCATCCCCACCGTCACCGACACCATCATGTCCGACAACGCCGCCATCATCTTCGCGCTCGCTGCCTTGGCCTGCTTCTGTTGCGCCTCTTCCTCTGGCGTGGGCTTCGGCTTCTTCGCCCCTTTGCCGTCGCCATCATCGCCCAGCTTGCTCAGCGCGCCAAACAGATCATCTCCATCGTCGCTGCTCGCCGCAACCGACTTCAGCAGCACCTTCCCAAACCGCGCCGGTCCATTCGTATCCGCGCAAATCACCCGCCCCGAAACCGTCCCACCCGCAGCTACCGGTACCGCAGCCGGCTTCTCAGCCTTATCCTGCGCACCCGCAACCGACCCCAGCAACACACCGCAAACCGCCAGCCCGCACATCCAGCCGGCACACCGAAACCCGTTAACTTGCATAGGCATATGTTCGCCATCTTAGACCATGAAATTTGTGGAAGCCATGAAATTTAACCCATCGCGCAGCCGATTGTCGCGCCCAGCCCATCGCAGCACAACCTATTCCCACGCAGCCCACCCGCACCTCTCAACTACGCCTCGCAGAATGGCCTTCACCTTGAACCTGGTACCTAGTACCTAGTACCTAGTACCTAGCAACTCCCTAAAGCCCCTTCTCCAGCATCACAAAATGCAAATCATCCCGCAGCGGCCTGCCAACGCGCTCGTCCCCATAAGGAAACGCCTGCGTCTCCCCTGTCAGCTCATACCCCCGCCGCTCATACCACGCAATCAACGTATGCCGAACGCTGATCACCGACATCCGCACCCGCTGCGCCCCATTCTCCTTGGCGACATCCTCCGCCGCCGCCAGCATCCGCCGCCCCAACTGTTTATCCTGCATATCCGGCCTCACGCTCAGCAACCCCAGATACCAGGCCTCATTCTCAGCAGGCTCCAGCCACACCGACCCCAGCAACCGCCCATCCCGCTCATCCCTCCAAATCATCAACAGCGCCTGCGGATTCGCCGCCAAATCCTCCCGCAACCCCGCCAGGTCAATCCGCTGCCCCTCAATGTACTGCGTCTCCACAGCCCACCCCACCGCCCCCCGGTAAGCCAGGTTGATCAACTCCACCACCTCAGGCAGATCCGCCTTCGTAGCCTCTTGCAGCACCATAAACCCTCCGCCCACCCACCATTCTAAAGATGAAAACCCACAGCGGGTGCCCCATGATCAACGCAAGCAAAGCGCGCGTTTATCGTGGGGTGTGTCACCCGTCAGCGACAGCCCTCAGAAATTAACGACACCCCATAGAAATTGTCATCCTTCGCCGAAGGCGGAGGACCTGCTTTGTTTTTGCTGTTGCTTGTTTTCTCCCCCCTTACCCAAGACTTTGTCATCCTGACCCTGAGCCTGCCGAAGGGGAAGGACCCCCGTATTTTGCTTTTGCTGTTGCCTGTTTTCCTAAAACCAACCCCAAACGCCCGGGTGCCCCATCCTGAGGGCGCCTGATCGCCCGACGGTTGGGGAACGTACACCCTCTCCCCGCCGCTTTCGCCGTTGCTTGTTCTCTCTCGTACCTGCACTGAACCCGTCATTCTGAACCTTTCAACCAATAAGCAGTGGCTCTCGCAGTTGTCGTTGGCTTACCCCCAAAACCTGTCAAGCAAAATCTCCCAACCAACACAATCAAAACACCTTACGCCACCCAACAATCCAACCAACCCTGCTATACTAAAACCTCACCCAGGTGAAGAAACACCCATAGCCCCCAAACGGGGCTATCGTTCTTAAACAATCAAATAGCGAAAACCGAGGTCCGGACCTAAATCCTTTAGTTCGAATATTTTGCGCAAAACAAGGGGGGAGGGGGGTGTACCCCACCCACACCATCCTCTACTATTCTCTCCAACCATGAGCACGCCAAAACTCACCCGCCGAACCTTCCTCGAAGCCAGCGCAGCAGCCGTCATAGCCACCCAGCTCAAACCGGCCAAAGCCCAGGCCGCAGCGAAGGCCGCCTACCCCGAGAACGGAACCCTGATCCCCGACGAAGGCTGGCGCCTCTGGATCGACGAGCACGCCGAATGGAAGAACGACGTCATCTTCCTCCCCGAGGACATCACGCGGGACGCCAACGGAACCGTCCTCGCCGAAGGCCAGCCACTCCCAGTAAACCAGCCCACCGGAGGCTGGGAGAGCCTCGGCCACGACGCCGGCATCCCCGTCACCCTGCCCAGCACCGTCGAGCAGCACTACTGGGGCAAGTACACCACCCGCCCCTACACCCCCGACGAGTACCGCTACGCCGCCGACGACCCCATCCCCCAGCTAGGCGCCTACTTCGGAGTCTCCTGGTGGTATCGACCAATCGACATCCCGGCATCGATGCAGGGCAAGCGCATCTTCCTCCACATCCGCGGAGCCCACCTCCGAGCCGAGGTCTACCTCAACAAGAAACTCGTCGGCTACTCCATCATGGAAGAGCTCCCCTTCGAGTGCGACCTCACCCACGCAGCAGACCCCGGCGGCCTCAACCTCATCGCCATCCGCATCACCAACCCCTTCGGCCGCTACGACTGGGTAGACGGCCTAAACGCCCAGTGGGGCGCCCTCAAACTCTACCGCTCCCACGGCTTCGGCGGCCTAGACCGCGGCATGACGATCAGCGCGCATCATGACGACGTTCGGATCAAGGATGTCTTGGGTCCTCAACACACCAGAGCCTAAGACGGTGATCTTCGCACGTGCTGAGATCGATCCGATAGGGACTGGCGGTGCATTGATCAGTACGCTGATTAGAGATGATCGATCCAGTCAGCGGCAAGAGTCATAGATTCGATGACGGGATCAGCTGGTAAGTCGATCCTGCTACGACAAGGTAGTGATCGACGACTCTGACACAGTTGAAAGGCGCCGAAGACTCGGTGAATACGTCATCTCTGAGTAGCAGAGTTATGGACGCTCGACGACTCCGCGTCTCTATCACCTTCGAGATCACAATCCGAATCGACATCGGAGAGGCCACACCGACACCCGCACCATAGCCTTCGGCTTCCGCTCCTTCGCCCCCGAAGGCCTCGGCAAGGACGCCATCTTCCGCCTCAACGGCCGCCGCATCCGCATCTACACCGCCATCTCCTGGGGCTTCTGGGGCATCAACGGCATGTACCCCACACCGGAGCTAGCCGTAAAGGAAGTCACGCAGGCCCAGAAGCTCGGCCTCAACTGCCTCAACTTCCACCGCAACCTCGCCAAGGAAGAGGTCCTCCGAGCCCACGACACGTCTCGGCCTGCTCCGCTACATGGAACCCGGCGCCGGCAAGATGGCCATCGGCAAGCCCCCCGCCGGCCCCGCCGAAACCAGCGGCCAATCCATCGCCCACTCCATCACCCCGGAGAAGCCCATCGACACTCGCCGACAAATTCGCGCAGCGCTACATGTTCGTCAAATGCGTCGAGATGGTCAAAGCCTTCCGCTCGCACCCCTCCGTCATCGAGTACTGCCTCCAGAACGAGATCGGCGCCGACCTCCGCAACCCCGACACCATCGCCATCCTCGCCGCCATGCGCGCTGAAGACCCATCGCGTTGCATAGTCCTCAACGACGGCTTCGTAGCCCCGCCCCGCCGAGCCGCGCAAGCCTGGTACGAACCCTGGAACGACAAGCTCCACCGCAGCGACGAAGAGGAGTGGGGCGGCTGGTGGAATCAACATCAAGGCGCCGGCGACCAATGGTACGACGAGTTCTACAAGTCCCCCACGGACTTCACCTACAGCGCGCCATTCAAGAACGTCCTCACAGAGTTCGGCGAGATGGAAGGCTGCGCAACACCGGACAACCACTCGCTCATGCTCCACCAGCTAGCCTCACCAGCAACAACCGGCATCGGCAAGCAGCCCGCGAACAAGTCCTACGACCTCGTCGACCACCAGCAGATCGTCGCCGCCTACGACCGCTTCCTCGACAAGTGGAACTTCCGCGCCGCCTTCCCCGCCACCGAGTCCCTATGGCTCTCCATCGGCCGCAAGTGCTACGACACCTGGCAGAACTACCTCGAGAACGCCCGCATCTCCGACGAGCTCGACTTCGCCGCCATCTCCGGCTGGGAGACCACCGCCATCGAGAACCACTCCGGCATAGTCGACAACCTCCGCAACTACAAGGCCGACCCCACCCCCATCATCCAAACCCTCCAACCCATCCACCCCGTCGCCAAGCAGCGCAGCATGTGTGCCGCCTTCGGCGACGCGCAACCTTCGACCTCTATCTGCTCAACGACACCGGCAAACCCAGCCCCCGGCGAACCCTGACTTTCACCGCAATCAACCCCTAAGGCAAATCTGACTCAAACTCATCGAGCTCCCCGCTCCCGACGCAAACGCCGGACGTCTTCAGCTACCTCATTCAAGAAGAGTCAGCTTCAGCCGAAACGGAATCCAACCCCCTCACCGAAGAAGGCATGTACCGCTTCAAGTTCGCCATCTCCTCCAGCCACCCCTCGCCACCCACACCAAAGAAATCTGGGTCACCGAATCACAGACCTACAAACGTGCTCGCGCGCTCGCGTCGCCGTCTCCGGCATCACTCCAGTCTCAGAAAACAGCTCGGTGATCTAAGCCCACGTCTGGGCTTCAGGTTGAAGATTTCATACCCGGAAAGAAGTACGACGTCATCATCACCTCCGGCTTAACCGCCACCACCAACGCCACCCAAAACTCCGGCGACACCACAGGCCTCGAAGCCCAGCCCATCGGCTCAGCCAACGGAGGCACCGACGTAGGCGGCATCCAGACCACCAAACAACTAGGCCACATCGACCCAGCCATCCTCGAAGCCGTCCGCGCCGGAACCCCGCTCCTCGCTATCCCCCAGGCCGACACCCTCTCCGACGGCGTAGCCAAACAGCTAGCCGCAGCCGGAGCCTTCACCTACAGCGGAGTAGTCGGCGACTACCGCGCCCCCTGGATGGGCAACTGGCACATCGTCCGCAAGCACCCCATCTACGCCGGCCTCCCCGTCGATCAGGCCATGGGCATCCACTACCAGTCCCCCGGCCGCCAGGCCAACGGCCTCCTCGTCGACCGCCACCCCTCCGGCGCCCCCCTCGAGATCATCGTCGCCTACTCCCGCGACCACGACCGCCAGGTCGGCGCCGCCACCTTCACCACAAAACTCGGCGCAGGCAAGCTCCTCTATCACCGCGTCCCGGACCTCCACCCCGTCCTCCAGCAACGCCTCCTCGCCAACGCCCTCGCCTGGCTTACCGCTTAGCGCGGCGCTAAACGCCCTCGGCGCGCAGATCGGATTCTGGTTCGACAGATATACCCCTCCCCCGGGTGTTTTTGGACAAAGTCTAGTTGGGAAAAGACTTAAGTCCGATCAAATGACTCACCCTAGCCCCAAAGTACGGGGTTACGGCGCGGTCTGTTGGTTTAATGCGAAGGCCCAGCACCCGACCGGGTCTATTTTTCCTTTGTCTATTATATCGGGTGGTGTCAAGTGATTTGGTTATGGAAACGTTGTAAGTTGCTCATAATAATGGTTAATTATCTTAACAGCAAAAGAGGCAGCCCGAAGGCTGCCTCTTTGCAGATGAAATACAGACTACTTGTGCGGGGCTGCATGGTGCACTGGGGCTGGCTTCGTAGGGGCCTTCTTCGGCAACACCACATCACCATCGCTCATGATGATCATGATTGGCTTCGGAGTAAAGGAGTCATAGGTTCCGGTCAACGTAACCTTATTGCCGACCGTCAACAACGCAGCCTTGTCAGCCGCTTCCTTTTTAGCTGCTGCGGCCTGAGCAGCGGTCTGCTTACCGGCCTCTTCCGGGGCCTTCATATTGAAGGTGAAGTCCGCAGTCTTGGACTGAACTGCATCGTCCGATACAGCAACCTGCACGGAGTCGCCGTTCACAGCGATGACCAGTACATCCGGCAGTTGGACTGACTTACCCTTCACCGTGTCCCAAACCTTGGCTGCGTCATCAGAAGTGCCATTCTGAAGAATGAACTCCTTGTCGCTCACCGCCAGCGTCCCGAGATCGGGCGTGCTTGCAATGACCTGTTTCACAATGTCTTCCGGCTTGGGAGCAGGCTTGATCGCAAACGTCGCCGGAGGATTCAGGCTCGCCTGAGAGGCCGTTAATACCGTATCGTAGCCATCGTCCGCGCCGTGATACTTCTTGTAGCAATACTTCGCCAGCGGCATCATCTGGGACTTGTAAGGCTCCGGCGCAAGGCCCGCAGCGCGCGATGCGTACCACGTGCAGTTCACCAGGTCCGGCGGGGTCGATTGATAGTAGGCCGTGGCCAACAGATAGGTGTCCGTTAAGAAGCGGTCCGGGAGTCTTCGTCTGATCTTCAGGTACGCTCGCCAACTCCTTCTTGAAGTTGTCGATCGCCGTCGCCATATCCTTCTTGTTCAGCGCCGCCGTCGCAATCGCGCTATAGAAATACTGACGCAGCTCCGGACTTTGCCTTGGCGAAGACGTCGTCGGTCATATCCTTCGGCTTGGTCGCGGCCAACCCCTTCTGCGCGAATCCCGCAGCGGCATCGAGCGCAGCCTGCTTCGCCGCCGGGTCGGTCAGTGTATCGGCGGAAGCCTTGCGGAAGTAAACCTCGATGGTCAGGGCCCCAATGTTGTTGGGATCGAGCTGCAGCAAACGGTCCGCCGCATCCAACGACTTCGTGGGATCAAATCCGCTGTACGTCTGCATCAACGTCGTCAGCACGGACGCCTTCACCGCCGACTGCGGATACTTGGTCAGATAGGCCTCCAGCGCAGCGGCCTTCGCCTTCGGATCGGTCTGGCCGATGGCGTTGTTATAGTCCGTATACTCCGCTGGCGACATCTGCACGTCGCTCGCTGCCTGCGAACCAAGGTTGACCTGAGACTGAGCAAAGGCGGCGGGCGTACCAGTCGCAATGCTGACGGCCGCGGTAAACGCCAGGAGAGATGCAACGACTACCTTCTTCATTCAACACTCCTCGAAACAACTCTTTCGTATGATGCTGCCGCCGGAGTTTCCGGGGTCAGTCTGACCTGCTCTAATCTGAATAATATAGTGCATTACAGTAATAGCCCGCCTTGCACCACCCGCCGGAGCGTCATCGAATACCGCATGGCACCCACTGGACTCGCCATTTCCTTGTCATGACAAACTTGTCAGGGATAAGGCGGATTATAAAAACGATGCCGTCGTCTGGCAAGCTGTCAATAGTTGAAGGCTACACAAGCCTCTCTGCCGAATACTATATACCCATCCGAGGTAAGCTGAACATCGATTCCCATTGCTTCTCCCCGCGATCCTCGGAAAAATCACCGTCAAGGCCTCAATTCCGGCACCTTAGCCCATTCATAGTGTTCCGGCCCGCTTATCCACAATCAGTTGTGTTGTCCCCGTTGATTCCGCCCTCTCAAGCGGCTAAAGTTGGTTTAGACGAATCGCCGTCGAATAGGCATACGTCCAGCGTCAGCACCACGCAGAGGCCCAATTTGCTCAAGCTCAAAAAAGTACAGATCCTCGGCTTCAAATCCTTCTGCGACCGAACCGAAGTCCAGCTCTCCGGCGAGGGCATCGCCGTCGTCGTCGGTCCCAACGGCTGCGGCAAATCCAACATCTCCGACGCCATCACCTGGGTCCTCGGCGAGCAGTCCGCCAAGTCCCTGCGCGGCATCAAGATGGAAGACGTCATCTTCGCCGGCACCCGCGAGCGCAAGCCCACCGGCATGGCCGAGGTATCCCTCACCCTCGTCGATCCTGAGGTCTACGACTCCGCCAGCCTCCACGGCGGCCCTGAAATCGTCATCGACGACCGCGAGCCCAGCGTCACCGACTGGGACGAAACCGCCCTCCGCCAGCAGAACGCCGCCGACACCGAAGACGCCGTAGCCGAGGCCCAGCCCGGCACCATCCTCGAAGGCGAAGCCGCCGAAGAGGCCGCGCCAGACGCCGAGATCTCCGCCGACGCCAACGCAAAGAACAACGTCGTCCTCAAGATCCGCCGCCGCAAGTTCGGCCGCGCCCCCATCCGCGCCGGCGAACTCACCATCACCCGCCGCCTCTTCCGCACCGGCGACTCCGAGTACCTCCTCAACGGCAAGATCTGTCGCCTGCGCGACATTCAGGACATCTTCATGGGCACCGGCCTCGGCGGCGAATCCTACGCCATGATCGGCCAGGAGCGCATCGGCCAGCTCCTCAGCTCCAAGCCCCTCGACCGCCGCGGCATCATCGAAGAGGCCGCCGGCATCACCCGCTTCAAGACCAAAAAGCGCCTCGCCGAACTCCGCCTCGAATCCGCAAAACAAAACCTCTCCCGCGTAAACGACATCTTCGAGGAAGTCACACGGCAGATGTCCACGCTCAAGCGCCAGGCCGCCAAGGCCGAGCGCTACGGCGCCCTCCGCGAAGAGCTGCGCACACGCCTCCGCGTCGTCCTCGCCAGCCGCATGGCCCAGATGGACCTCGAGTCCGCCGCCACCGCCGCCGAAATCGCCACCCTCACCGCCCAGCATCGACACGCAGTCCACCGACATCGAGACCATGGACGCCCAGCACTCCGAAGGCGTCCGCAGCGGCTACGCACTCGACGAGCAGATTCGCGAAGCCGGATCGCAGGCCAATCAGGCCGCCGTCGAACTCGAACGCATCACCGCCCGCACAGCCTCCAACGCCGACCGCATCGCCGAGCTCACCACGCGCCTCGCCTCCGGCACCGAAGAGCTCGCGCAAGCCCAGGCCCAGCTCGCCAGCCTCTCCGGAGAGCTCGAGCAGCATCGCAGCTTCCTCGAAAACGCCACCACCGAAGCCACAGAATCCCGTCAGGCCGCCGAGCGTCAGCAGGCCGAGGCCCAGGCCGCCGTCCGTTCCGTCGCCCAGGCCGAGCAGCAGGCCGAGCAGCACCGCCGCTCCTCCATGCAGCTCATCCAGCGAGCCGGCCAGACCCGCAACGAAGAGGCGCAAGCTGCCGCCGCCCTCGCCGGCCTCGAACAGGAGGCCGAACGCCTCGCCCGCGAGTCCGAGACCGCCCGCCAGGAGCTGGAGGCCCTCGGCCTCCAGCGCGGCCAGATCACGCTCTCGTTTGAATCCGTCACCGAACGCCTCCGCCGCCTCGAATCCGAGATCGCCGAACTCCGCCTCCAACTCGGAGCCCGCCGCAACGACGAGGCCGAGTCCAAGAAGCGCGGCGACCGTCTCCGCGGCGAAGTCGCCACCCTCACCGGACGCAGCGCCTCGCTCGAAGCCCTCATCCGCGACCACAGCTACTCCACCGAGACCGTCCGCAACATCTTCAAGCTCGAGAGCAATCGCAACGACCTCAACGGCATGGCGCCCATCGGCACACTCGCCGACTTCCTCGAAGTCGATGCCAAGTACGAGTCCGTAGTCGACGAGTTCCTCCGCGACGAGCTCAACTACATCGTCGTCAAATCCTGGGACGCTGCCGACGCCGGCATGGATCTCCTCCAGACCGACGTCTCCGGCCGCGCCACCTTCCTCGTCCGCCCCAACGACGCCCAGGCCAACTTCGCCTTCGCCGAAGGCATGCAGAGCGACGCCCTCACCAACGCCATCAACATCGAAGGCGTCGTTCCGCTAAAGGATTGCGTCCGCGTTCTCCCCTCCGCAGGCGAGGCAGGCTTCGGCAAGTCCCTCGAAGTCATCCTGCCCAAGCTCCGCGAGGGATTCGTCGCACCCGACTCCTACACCGCGCGCACCCTGGCCCTCTCGAACCCCCACGCCTTCTTCCTCTCGCCCACCGGCGAGACCTTCCACAACGTCACCGTCACCGGCGGACGCCCCCGCGCCCAGGGCCCACTCGCCCTCAAGCGCGAGCTCACCGAAGTCCAGCACAAGGTCGAGCAGGCCCAGGCCGAGCTCGCCCAAACCGACCTCGCCACCTCCACTCTTCAGCGACAGATTGCTGACATATCGAACACCCTTGAAGCGCAGACCCAGCTCCTCCGCGAAGCAGAGCGCGAGTCCGCCAACTCCGGCGCCGCTCTCCGCCAGATCGAGTCCGAAACCCAGCGCATCGACCGCCGTCTGCAGGACTGGCTCCTCTCCACCGAGCGCAACCGCGAAGCCCGCAACCAGAAGGCCGAGCTCATCGCCCGCCGCCAGCAGGAAGCCGCTGCCTTCGAGAGCGAACGCGCCACCCTCGAGGCCACCCTCGCAGACCTCAACACCCAACTCGAGAGCCTCCGCGCCCAGCGCGAAGAGCTCCAGCAGCAGGCCGCTGCAGCCGCAGCCTCGCTCGCCGGCCTCGAAGAGCGCCGCCGCAACGCCTCCGCCAACTTCGAACAGACAACACGCCTCTACAACGGGCAGACTCAACGCATCCAGCAACTCGATCAGCAGCTCGCCTCTGCCGGCTCCGAAAAACTTCGCCGCGAAGAAGAGACCGCTACCCTCGCCACCCAGCACACCCAGCTCGCCGAGACCCGCACCAACGCCGTAGCCCAGGGCGCACGCCTCAGCGAAGAAGCCCACGCCCTACGCACCGCAATGGCCGAGCTCGACGCCCGCCTCCGCACCCTCCGCCACGAAACGGAAGCTCTCCGCGAACAGCGTTCGACCCTCACCGCCCGCGCCGCTAAACTAGCCTCCGACATCGAGCACATCGAAGCCACCTGCCTCAACGACCTCGGCGTAGAGGCCATCGCCCTCCGCGAAGATGCCGCCATCGCCCGCATCGAAGGCGAAGCCCTCCACACCGAGGAAGAAGAGTCCCGCGCCCTCAAACAGCGCCTCGAAGCCATGGGCCCCGTCAACATGATGGCCCTCGAGGAGTACAACGAGACCACCCAGCGCCACGCCTTCCTCGAAGCCCAGCGCAAAGACCTCCTCGACGCCATCGAAAACACCCAGGCCTCCATCAAGGAGATCGACGACGTCTCCCGCATCAAGTTCGACGAAGCCTACAAGATCATCAACGAGAACTTCTCCGTCACCTTCTCCAAACTCTTCGGCGGAGGCCAGGCCTTCATGCGTCTCACCGACGCCGAAAACGCCAACGAGTCCGGCATCGAGATCGTAGCCTCGCCCCCGGGCAAGAAGCTCCAGAACATCCTCCTGCTCTCCGGCGGAGAAAAAGCCCTCACCGCCCTCTCGCTGCTCGTCGGAATCTTCCAGTTCCAGCCCGCGCCCTTCTGCGTCCTCGACGAAGTCGACGCCCCGCTCGACGAGACCAACGTCGGCCGCTTCGCAAAGCTCATCGCAGAGATGTCCGCCACCACTCAGTTCATCGTCATCACCCACTCCAAACGCACCATGGCCCAGGCCGACATCATCTACGGAGTCACCATGCAGGAGCCCGGCGTCTCGAAGATCGTCAGCGTCAACCTCAACCGCCGCGACCTGCCATCCGACACTCGCCGCGCCGTCGCCTGATCCTCCGCCCTTCCAGAAACTCGGGCGGCCCTCTTCGATTCACGGCTAAGCTGCAGATCGCCCGGTCAGTTCAAGCGCAATTTCTCTCCTCAACCGCGCGCGTTCGACCGTCTATCCTCAAACTCGTGTATATGCCTCTCACCCTCGCCACCCTGGCCCTCTTTACGGGGGCAATCGTGGTCCTGCGAATCCGCTGGAGACGCCTCGCACCGCAAGACAAGGCATCTCCTGATCTTCTGCGCCCTCGTCCCTGTTGTCCTGCTGCTCTTCGCGTTTGCTGTCCGCATCAGCACCACCATCGATCACCTGAACACGCTCGTCTACTGGGGCTTCGTCCTCGGTTACATCTTCTTCGTCAGCCTCTTCACCTTGCTTCGACCCGTGTGGCTCACATCGCTGGTTGCCATCATGCTCCTTCTCCCTTTGCTCTCGGCCAGCGCCATCTTTCCCCTCGCCGCCATCTTTTCACGCCAACCCCATCACATTCAGAGCATCGGAGGCGGTCTCGTTACCGACGTGGTTGCCATCGACGCGATTACCCCGGGAGCCTCCGGTGCAGATATCGCCGTCTACCGCCGTCTCTCCTGGGCTCCGCTTCTTCAGCGCAGGGTGCAGGGCGCACGCTTCTTCAATACGCAGTGCGATGCATCCGTCTGCCTATGCCGTATTACTGCCCGACAATTATCATTTGCGAATGGTATGCCCCGCCGCACCCGGCACCCCGCCCGCCAACGGCCGCGAATCTGATCGTCGCCCTTTACTCCCATTAGCGCCCTCAACTCCAGGAATGGTACCGTCATCCCAATGAACACAGCTCTTCTCCAAACCAATCTCGGATCTCTCCCTCTGCTCGCCCGCGGCAAGGTGCGCGACATCTACGCCCTCGGTCCCGACCCCACCTCCGACCTCCTCTTCATCGCCACCGACCGCATCTCTGCCTTCGATCACGTCCTCGCCACCGGCATCCCCGACAAGGGACGCATCCTCACCCAGCTCTCCCTCTTCTGGTTCGACTTCCTCAAGGACAACGTCCCGAACCACCTGATCACAGCCAATATCGCCCACTACCCCTCATACCTCCAACCCTACGCAGACCAACTCGAAGGCCGCAGCATGATCGTCCGCCGCGCTCAGATGTTTCCCGTCGAGTGCGTCGTCCGCGGCTACATCTCCGGCTCCGGCTGGAAGGACTACCTGGCCACCGGCGCAGTCTGCGGCCTCCCTCTACCCGCCGGTCTGCTCGAGTCCGATCGCCTCCCTGAACCCCTCTTCACTCCCGCCGCCAAGATCAACACCGGCGGCCACGACGAGAACATCTCCTTCCGCCAGGTCGAATCCATCATCGGCTACGCCCACGCCGACGCCCTTCGTCTCCTCACTCTCGACATCTACGACCGCGCCTCCGCCCACGCCGCCAGCAAAGGCCTCATCCTCGCCGACACCAAGTTCGAGTTCGGCCTCATCGACGGAGAGATCACCCTGGCCGACGAGGTCCTCACTCCGGACTCTTCGCGCTACTGGCCCGCCTCCACCTACGCCCCCGGCGGCGCGCAACCCTCCTACGACAAGCAGTTCGTCCGCGACTACCTCGAATCCATCCACTGGAACAAACAGGCTCCCGCACCCGCATTACCCGAAGAAGTCGTCATCCGCACCCGCGAAAAATATCTCGAGGCCTTCCACCTCATCACAGGTCGCTCCAGTCTCACTGTCTGATACAGAACATTGAATACCCGCACCAATCCCGATGAACTCCAGTATCTTTTCTCTCAACCCATTCGACTTGCTCCTCATCGTCATCCTCGCCTGGTCGACTATCACCGCGTTCCGGCGCGGCATCGTGTGGGAACTCTTCTCTATCGGCGGCCTCATCGCCGGCATCATCCTCGCCAGTTGGAACTACCAGCACCTCGCCTCCCTGCTGGAGCCCCTGTTGAACCGCGCCTTCAACGACTCCGAGGCGGCCGAGCAACGTACTTGCCTTCCTGATTATTGCCATAGGAGTCATGTTGCTGGCCCTCCTGACCGGCAGGTTGATCCGCAACACCGCCCACACCATAGGCCTTGGCCTGGTCGACCGCCTTCTCGGAGCTCTCTTCGGGTTCGCCCGGGGCTGTCTGCTGGGCATCGCGATCCTCACAGCATCCACAGCTTTTCTCCCTCATTCCACTCAAATTGCAAATTCTCGCTTAACTCCCTATTTCCTTGCGGGAGTCCATGCGGTATCCTTCGTTGTACCTGCGGGACTCCAGCAGCAACTTCTGAACGGCATCGCACAGCTCAAGCACAATGCGCCCGATTGGATCAAGCTGCATCCTTAAGGTCACAATGAATCAACAGTCCGAATTCAGAGACTGACGAGCGAGGCAAACACTTGAAGCGCGAACTTGACGGTCTCATCACACAGATGCACAGCTCCGGCATTCCCTACTCCGATGCCGTGCGCCAATTCAAGAAGCGCTACATCCTCGAAGTGCTCGCGCACCACAAGGGCAACCAGTGCAAGGCCGCCGACGAACTCGGCATGCACCGCAACACCCTCAGCCGCACCCTCGCCGAGCTCGACCTCGACACCGCCCAGATCCGGAGCCAGCTCCGCAGCCAGATTCGCGACAGTATCCGCAACGGCATGCGCCGTCCACCCGCCAGTGAGCGCCCCAACATTCTGCACCCCGCTCAGAACAGCATCCAGAGCGTTACCCCCAACAGTGTTCCGCGTATCGCACGCGCCCGTTAGCCCTCGCTCCCGTCTAACAGGGAGTAGCCTGACAGGTAGCAGCATGACGTCCACTCCTTCCATACCGCCTCGCCTCATTCCGTGCCTCTATACGCGTGGCCTCTCTGCTGGCGTTCGCATCGCTGCTGCTCATCCCCGCAGTCGCCCAGGCTCAGAACCCCACCCCGCCGGTATCGCAGAATCAACCCCAGCAATCGACCCCGGACACCAGCCCAACCCCGGCCCCACCGCCCATAGCCAAGGTCTCACCCAACTCTCTTCCTGCTCCTATCAGCAGACGCCAGCTTCAGGAGGCCGACGACGCCTACCTCAACGGCGCTCGCCTCCTCGACCACCACGACCTCGCCGCCGCCGAGACCCAGTTCGCCAAGGCCAAGCAACTCAACCCCGGCAATCCTGACTACGCCGCGCCCTCGTCCTCGCCCACGAGAATCGCGTCGCCGAGCTCGTCCAGAAGGCCGGCAAAGCCCGGCTCCTCGGACAGACCGCAGCCGCCGACACCCTCCTCGCACAGGCCCGCGCCCTCGACCCCGAGAACGCCATGGTCACCCAGCACTTTGACCCCCAACCCCCCACAGCAAGCTTCACCCCCACCCTGTCCGGCAACGACAACCCGGACGAGCCACCCAACCCGGACACCCTCGGCAAGACCAATCTCTCCTTCGCCGGCGTCATCACCCTCCTTCCTACCAAAGCCCCGAAGAGCTTCCACGTCCACACCGACGTCCGCCAGGTCATCTCTCAGATCACCTCCTCCTACGGGATTCGCGCCGTCTTCGATCCCTCCGTCGTTCCGCAGAGCATGCGCTTCGACCTCGACGACACCACCTACGCGCAGGTCATGCCCATCGTCCTCCAAATGGGTCAGCTCTTTGCCGTCCCGCTCGATCCCCACAGCATCCTTGTCGCCAAGGACACCCCTGACAACCGGCAGCGCCTCGAGCGCCAGATAGAAGAGACCATCTACCTCCCCGCCCTGCCGCCCGACCAGATGAACGAACTCCTCAACGTCGTCCGCAACATCTTCGACCTCAAGCAGGTCACCATCCAGAACGGAGCCGGCACCATGGTCGTCCGGGCACCCGAGTCCGTCCTCAGCGCCATGAATCTCACCCTCGCCGACCTCATCGACGGCGGCTCTCAGGTCATGATCGACCTCAAGCTCTACAGCATCGACAAGACCCGCACCCGCAACATCGGCGCTCAGCTTCCCCAGCAGTTCGGCATCTACAACGTCGATGCCGCCGCTACCGCTCTCGTCAACGCCAACCAGACCCTCGTCAATCAGGGCATCGCCCAGGGCCTTATCCCCGCCGGCTCCAGTAACGTCACCATCGCTCTCGCGCTCATCGCCTCCGGCCTCGTCCAGAGCACCTTGCTCAGCAGCACCATCGGCTTCTTCGGCGGTGGACTCACCGCCACAGGCCTTACCAGCAACGTCAACCCCACCTTCAACCTTGCACTCAACTCCAGCGACACCCGCGCGCTCGACGACATTCAACTCCGCGTCGGCGACCACCAGTCTGCAACCTTCCGCGTCGGCAGCCGCTACCCCATCACTACCTCCACCTTCTCATTCCAGAGCTCAGCCGCCACCAGCGCTCTTCAGTGGCGTCACCGTCAATGGCGTACCTGCCGCAAATCTCCTGAATCAGATCCTCGGCAACGCCTCCTCCACCACCATCCCGCAAATCCAGTACGAAGACCTTGGCATCACCCTCAAGGCCACCCCCATCGTCCAGAAGACCAATAACGTCACCATTCACATCGATCTCAAAATCGAAGCCCTTACCGGAACCGCGCTCAATAACATTCCTCTCCTCACTAGCCGTCAGTTCGTCTCCGATCTCACCATCGCCGACGGCCAGACCGCCCTCCTCGTCAGCAGCCTCAGCAAAACAGAGTCCAGCGCCGTCTCCGGCTATCCTGGCCTCGCCGAACTACCCGGCTTTCAGAGCACCATCTCCGACACAGACCACCGAACAGGACTCCAGCGACCTCGTCCTGCTGATCACCCCGCACATCGTCCGCCGCCGCTCCGGCATCATCGCCGGCCCACGCATCTCGCTCAACATACCCCACTCAGACTGAAGCCCCTGACCTGAGCGAAGTCGAAGATGCCGTAAGAGCCCATAACTGAACCGCGGGCGTTCCAGGGGAACGATTCGCCGATTCGTTACGTATTAAGCACTACGCCCAGGCGGACTGACATCTTCACTGTTCTTTGATAGAACAACCCAGGTCGAACCCTCATAAACATAAATTTATGAATACTTTGCAGCGTCAACCCCCACTTTATAAGACTTTTTGGCCCAATGCACACTGAAGTCCGGACTTAAAGTGTTTAGTTTGAATACTTTGCTCAATTCGATGGGGAGGGGGGAGCGCTAAGCTCTACGGAGAGCAGTTTGATATCAGAAAAGCGGCCCTGACTTACCCCCGCTCAAAGGCAGCCAAACAGCAAACACCGTGCCGCCGGGCCTGCCTTCAACCGCGCGACGCGACCTCACCCGAATCGTTCCCCCATGTTTCTCCACGATCCCTTTGCTCACCCAAAGCCCCAGGCCCGTCCCGGTCATCTCCTTCGTCGTCTGGAACAGCTCAAATAGCCGCCCTCTCATATCGCTCCGGATTCCCTCTCCGGTATCGGCGACCGTCACCCTCACTCCCGGAACGTGACGCCGCCAGTCGCACGCCGGACTCACCCGGATGATGAGGTTGCCGCCGGGACTCAGCGCATCCAGCGCGTTCCGCACCAGGTTATTCAGCACCTGCCGTATCTCACCCTCCAGGCACAACACCCGCGGTGAGTCGCGTATCCTCCACTCCATTCCGATATTCTTCAGCAGCATCCTTCCAGCAAACAGCCCCAGCACGCTGCGAGCCAGCGCTCCCAGGTCAACCTCCACAGGCTTGCTCGCATTTCGGTGAAAGCGCAAAGTCTGCAGCGTAATCTCCGTCACCCGCGCCAGTTCCTGCTGCGCAATCGTCGCGTACTCCTGTACCTCCTCCAACGAATCCGACAACTTAATCAAATACAGGAGATTCGTCAGCGACTCCAGGGGACTGTTGATCTCATGTGCAATCGTCGACATCTCCTGCCCCACCGCGGCAAGCTTCTCCAGTCGTCGCAGAGCGCCCTCCTGGCGCTCGCGTTCGGGTATCTCCTGACGCTCCCGTTCAGGTATCGTCAATGGCAAAATCATCTTCCGCTGACCCAGCTCCCGTTCCCGTCGGTGGGGAGAAATTATCTTCACATCAGGTCAGATGCATGATTTCCCGTCCATGGCAGTCCCGTACCCAGCCTCCAACCTCTCGCGACGCTCGCTCCCCATACTCAACGCGTTGACCATCCCTCCGGCGACCGATATACTCGACATTGTGTGAGCGGGAGTAGCTCAGTGGTAGAGTGCTTCCTTGCCAAGGAAGATGTCGCCGGTTCGACCCCGGTCTCCCGCTCCAATTCAATTCCTGTCCGACCGTTCGAGTGACGCATCCACGGGGCTGAATTGAACCACACCCGGGGCGCGGTACCCAAGTGGTAAGGGAGAGGTCTGCAAAACCTTTATGCGTCGGTTCGATCCCGACCCGCGCCTCCATAATTTCAATAAGTTTAAAGCGGCTTCACAGCACACCGAAAGTGGCTGCAAGGGAATTTTC
This sequence comes from uncultured Acidobacteriaceae bacterium, assembly GCA_963744125.1. Classification (GTDB taxonomy): domain Bacteria; phylum Acidobacteriota; class Terriglobia; order Terriglobales; family Acidobacteriaceae; genus Edaphobacter. The sequence goes on from CAVUSG010000005.1 coordinate 482,406, forward strand.
TCCCTATTTCCGGCCAGCGACGATGGCTGCGAAGAGCTGACGCAGACATGTGAGTAACTTCGGGACACTTAATCCCGCGCGGCAAAGTCAAGTTGTTCTTAGGGCCTGTTCCAAAAGGATGCTCAACACTGCTCACCACAATAGGGCTCCAGTCTAAGCCTTCTTTCAGCCAGACGCTGAGAGGATCCGCGATCAGTCTTTTGGCAACTCGTGATGTGGTGCCTGGTGAATTATCAAATTCACCAGGCGTCTTCAACGTCGCGTGGCTAAGGATTCAAAACGTTTAGATTCGTTTTACCATCTGGGTTGCTTCTGCAGACCTCGGTACCGTTCTTGGAGACAATGACCGTATATGGATACGTAGTAGATGGAACCTTTGCGACATGGCAGCTGTTATGGTCTTGGTCGATGGTGCCTGGACATATGGAAGCATCAGTGAACGAAATGACCCACGTGTAACTGTCGTCACTGGCCTGCCACGAGACATAATCCAGAGGGTACACGTCTTGAGAAGGAAGGTTCACGTTCGCCGTGGTTCCTGAACAGGAAATGAGCTCGTTATATGCTGCTCCCGCTACTCCTGCGCCCGTTGTTCCTGATGTTTGAATTACCGGCTTCGCTCCGGGACCTAGGATGATGCCAGTGCCTGGTGTACAGCCATCACAATTTCCAACATGATCCGGAAAGGGACCATCGGTTTCAATGGTTTTCGTCTTAGAGTCAAGGAAGTTTATATGGTATTGATAACTGAAAATCGCGTTCGGATCAGCACCCTTTGGCACTACAACGTCGCATATCGCTGGAGAGTCCTTGGTTGTTGCGTGAATCGTTAGAGTGGGATCCTTACAGGGTGCGGCGCCTCCAGCAAACACGATGTCAAAGGGTCTATCGGTGACGTACCACTTGATCGTAGTTCCTGCCTTCGCATACGCCCCTACTGTTGCAGACTGGGCACTTGGAGACTGGCCACTTTGAGGGAAGTAGACGAGAGTAGGACTTGGCTTCTTACAGCTTATGGCCGTTCCGAGCAACAGGGCACAGAGCGTAACAAGAACGATTTTACTTTTCATATTTAATCTCCTCATTGTTTTTCGAGTTATTGGCCCTTTGGTCCTTGAACGGTACTGGATACCAAATCTTGATAGCGTGGATCATGTCGGAGCAATCCCATATCCGGCATGATTCGAATCTGGAAATCAGTTGCACCACGTTTGAAGCAAGCGGCCAGGGTGCTCAAAGCCTCGTCACGTCTGCCCAATACTTCGAGCGCTCTCGCCTTGGTGAGTTGGGAGTCGACGTCCCCGGCGAACATAGTGTCGGCTTTACTAATTATCGAGAGAGTCTGCTCGGGTGAACCGGATTTGGCTTTATACAAAGCAAGGAGCATCCATCCCGGACCGTCGGTGACATCGGTCTCTAATTGCTCTTCCTGCACCCGTGCGGCCTGAGAGTAGGCCTTTTTTGCATCGAAACCCCGGCCCCGCAAAGACGAGTAGCAATCTCCAAGCTCCAGCCAGCCTGTACTGTCACCGGGATCGAGATTGACGCTCTTCTGAGCAAATGGGAGCGCCTCCGAAAACTTGCCCTGGCTCCGCAATGCCGCTGCCATCGTAGCGGCCGCCAAAGCGTTCGGCTTCTGGGCGAGACTCTTGTCTGATTGATCTATGGCCTCGGCGGATTTGCCAAGTTGTAACTCAATCGCTGCAATGTTATTCAGAGCCAGTGCATTCCGAGGCGAAGCGAGATTCGAAGCACGAAATTCAGACAGAGCCTCCTTATACTTCCCGTCGGAATTAAAAAGGAAGCCAAGCTGATTATGAGCGAGCCAGTTATTGGGGCGCTGTTTCAAGACCCTGCGCAGAGCATCTTCAGCATCCGACCACCGATTCAATCGAGTGTAGATTTGGGCCTGCCAGATTAGCGTCCTCGAATCGGAAGGATCAAGCGCCAGGGCCTTTTCCATCTCACGCAAGGCGCCTTCCTCATCTCCTCGTTGCTTTAATACGAAACCCAGCGCTGTATGCGCTTCTACTGAATTAGGGTCAATCCTTAGCGCACTATCACAGTTGGCATGAGCCAGATCCAATGCGCCTGGGTTGTGGTTCACGGCGGCGAAACGGCAGTATGCCAGTGCCAAACTGGAGAATGCTTTTCCAAAGCGAGAATCGAGTTCCACGGCTTGTCTGTATTTGTCAATCGCCGCATTGAGGCCGGCGTCGTTGGGCTGCTTCATCAACAGCTCAGCCGCTTGAAATGCGGCAAAGGCGTCGGTGGATTGGGTGTCGGGTTTCATCCGCTGATCGTCAACCTGATACCGCGCTACATCAAGTAGTCTGGCGGCCGCCTGAACGGCTCTGCCGGGAAGAGATATTTGTTGATCAAGAGGACAGCTGATTTGCTTCTCGCGGAGTGGTCGAGTAGAAGAAGGATCCAGCACACACAGGGACAAGCCAATCCGTTTGGATTGGGGTACGCCTGAAGCAGCCAACACCAGATTCGCCCCCAAAGATTCGCGGACCTCGTTGAGTTGTGCCGCTGTCATCGTATCCCTGCTACCGGTTCGCGTAATCACGAAGAGATTGTGGTCGAACGCTTCCGCGCGAGCGAGCTCGTTCCCAATAGCGTCGATCACGCCCGCCAGCATCGGCTTGATGTGAGGATCTGAGGTTGGCGGCCAGTTGAGAAGAGCAACGAAGCGCTTCAAGGGCAGCGGGCGGATAAGATCATTAGTCCGGCTGCTAATGTCGTCCCACTTCCACACGACACCACCCGCCGCGGCGCAGGTGGTTAGTGCAGATCCAACGATGAAGTTGCGACGGCTCAGAACACTACGATGCGAATCATCGTGAAAGTCGATGAATCTTCGTGCCTCAAGGTCGCCTCCGGATTCAAGAGCTGATTGGATTTGCTTGAAGGCGTGGCAGCGGCGTAAAGGGTCGTCCGAGAGAAACTCTTTTACTGAGTGGATTAAAAGAGGAGGCACATCTGCGGCGTCAAGTGCTGTGGATGGTTTAGCCGATAGGCCCTCTAACTCCACATTTGGTGGATCTCCGATCAATATTTGCTGCAAGAGGACACCGAGCGCGAAGATGTCCGTGGCTTGCGAAGGAGATCCTCTCTGGAGAAGCTCCGGAGCGATATAGCCCGGTGTTCCGGCGATGGACCCACGAGTCGACTCAGTGGTTTGGGACGCATATAGGCGCGCCAAGCCGAAGTCCATGATTGAAACGCAAAGGTCCGATCCCGAGTGGTCGAGCATCACGTTCTTGGGCTTGATGTCGCCGTGAACCACCCCGGCCGCGTGAATGGCCGACAGGCCCGCAGTCATTTGACGAAAGATTGAAATGACTTCGCTGCGAGAGAGGGTCGGCATTTTCTTCAGTCGCGAAGCGAGAGTCTCGCCCGAGAGCAGCTTCATGGTCAGAAAGAGAAACGGCGGCGGTGGCAGCTCACAATGCGCGATATCGTAAATGGGGCAAAGATTGGGATGCGCTGCTTTTCGCGCGAGAAGGACCTCCCGTTTGAAACGGTGCGCCGACTCTGCGTCATCCGCGATATGTGGGAGGATCACCTTTAAGCGCGACGTGGACGCCCTGAAGAAAATGGTCTTCAACCTCATAAACTTCTCCCATTCCACCTCGATCGATGAAGCGAATGATGGTGAAACGGCTCGCGATTATCTGTCCAGGCTTGAAACGGCTGGCCGAAAAGGAGCCGAAATTATGGAGAAATGCCCGCTCATTATTTGTTTCCAGAGTAGGTTTGGCCGTGTCGGACTGATTTGCAGTGGAGATATGCGGCTGTTTCTCGAGAAAACTTCCTGCCTGCTCATCTGCAAGTAAGAGTTCTTCAATGCGTTGCCTGAGTTCAGGCGCACCTGCGCAGACGCGATCAAGAAAAGCGCGGCGATCCTCCGGTCGCCGATCCAGAGCGGCACCGAACAATTGCTCGACGGTTTGTTCTTGACTTGCCATGATTCCCATCCAGAGGAGTGAGGAATATGAATTGGCACGCCATGTTCGAACACCAGGATCTGTAAGCAACAAAGTATCGAAGGCGTCGACTTTGGAAGAGGAGAACGGTGTGGTGGCCGTAAGTTCAGCAGGGATGCGAAATGTTATCAATCTTGGCGCCAATAGTTACACATCGCTCGGCGAATTTCCAGTAATAAGTCATGGTGAAATAACGGCTTAGTTCCTGTCCATTCAGTAAAGCGAAATTTGCTGCTGAAAAGGGCCACTCCATTTCATTTCAAACCCCGGCGCAAAAACGCTCTAAGACATCATTTGCCGAGTAACTCATTAGTATGTGTTACTTGCAATTGGACCATATCCGAAGTACAACCTCAACTCAGGTTGGTGTAGCGTTGGAACTACTTATATGACGAGCGACCCTGGCGAAGTTACGCAACTTCTAAAGGCAATGGCAAGCGGCGATCCGTCCGCTGCAGAACGTCTGCTGCCGCTGGTCTATCCCGAACTGCATCGCCTGGCAGCGTCCTATATGCGAAGGGAGCGACAGGATCACACGTTGCAACCCACGGCGCTCATCAATGAAGCTTACCTGCGTTTGGCAAAAGGGCATTTAGATTGGCAAAATCGGGAGCACTTCATAGGTGTGGCTGCAAATACTATGCGAAGGGTGCTGGTCGACCATGCAAGAGCGCATAAAGCAAAAATGAGGGGAGGCGAGTTGAGGCGTGTAGAGCTGGACGAGGCGCTGGTCATCTCTGAGGAGCGCGCAGATGAGATGCTGGCACTCGATGAAGCGTTGAACGAATTGACGCAGATCAATCTGCGACAGGCACGGGTGGTGGAGCTACGTTATTTCGGCGGCTTGTCGGTGGAGCAGATTGCTGGCGTTCTGGCGATTGCTCCGCGATCGGTAAAGCGCGACTGGGCTCTAGCCAGGATTTGGTTATTCAATAAACTTCGAACGAATTCTTAGTAGCGTCAAATGTTTGCAAAGCCTCATCTCCGGTTCGCAGGGGAAACGTCAAGTTGTTCCCGTAGGGCTGTTCCAAAAAGAATGCTCAACCCGTCACAGACAACTAGTACATCCGTTCCGAAGTCTTTACCCAGAAGAGCGAAAAGGCCTCCATCATTTAACAAGTTAGCAAGGTGGTTCGACCCAGACGGGCCTTTGCCACAAGGTCGAGTCCTGTTCAGGCAATCGCTCTACTTACCCAAATCCTCAAACTTCACATTCAGGATCGGGTAATGCGCCCAATCCTTGTAATCAAAGTGCCACCACTCAGTAGGGTTGATCCGTAAAGCCCTGCGCCACCATCGCCTCCCGTAGTAGTGCGCGAAGAGCACGTTCATCAGCCGTTCCGCCGGCGAAATCGGCATAAGCCCGATCGGTCATCTCGTCATAACCACTCGGCATCTGCACTTCTTTTCCCGTCTTCAAGTCATACAAAGACACATCAACCGCGCACCCACGATTGTGTCTTGAACCCGCAGCAGGGTTCGCCACGAAGATCTTCTGACTAGCCGGCGTGGCATCCCAGAATATCTTCGTCACATACCACGGACGATATCCATCATGAACGATGAGCCCATATCCCCGCGCCCTCACCGCATGATGTGCTCGCAGCAACGCCTCCGCGGCAGGTCGCTGCAGAAACGCCCGCGCCTGCGTGTACACCGGCGTGCCAAGAAAATTATTCGCAGTGGCATAGCGGACGTCCAGCTTGATGGTCGGGTCCAGCTTCACCAGCTCCACCAGGTCAGGCGCACGGAAGACCCCCTCTTCATGTGGAGGACTTGCCTTGACCGCCGCCTCACGCAACTCCGCAACAGGACGTAGAGGCGTGATATGAAAACTGACATCCTGCCCAAACGCCTGTGGCAGTAAGACAAACGCGGGTTGCAGTAAAAGCAACCCGCAAACGCCGACACAAACTCTTCAGCGATGCTCTGATAAACCTCATCACAACACTCTAAGGCACCAGCGTAATCCCCGCCTGCCAGAACGCAGTCTTCTGCCCCGTCGGATCGAGCACCGTCACCTGGCAGTCATACTCACCCGGCGGCAGCGGATTCAACCCGATGCTGAACCGCAGCGGCATCGTCTTCAGCGAATTGCTCATCCCGCTCGCAACCTCCATCGGCTGCGTCTCAAACACCTTCGTCTGCCCCTGGTAGAAGCTCACAAACGCAATCAGCGGCTGAACGGTCGGCATATTCTGCTCATAAGCCTGCAGATAGACATACAAATCGCGGCTCTTGCTGAACACCCGTGTCACGCTCGGAATAATCTCCTGCCCATTCAGCACCAGCGGATTCGCCGCTTCTTCCTTCGCACGCTCCTTCTCCTTCGAAGCGTTATAGATCGCATTCTTCGTCTCGTCACGCTGCCCGCTCAACACCACCGAGCTAATCGGAATCCGCTTCTCCTCTTTATTCAAATTCGGAATCACAAACGAAGTCTGAAACGTCCCAATCCTCCCCGTCTCATCATCCCGCGCAAGAAACTTCATCGTGTACTTGCCTGGCAGCAGCGTGAACCCGGTGTGATAGATAATCGGCCGCTTGGCCAGCTCCGCCGCCGTGGCATCCGTCAGCTTGATATTCACGTTGTCGCGCATATTCTGCGCCGGAGGCCCTCCCGCATCGTCCCGCACCTCCAGCAGGAAGTCGATCAGCGTATGCTCCGCGCCGCCCTTCTTCGCCAGCGCCAGCTCCTTCCCTGGAATCTTCACCATCACCGGCACAAAATACTCCGCCCGATTCAGCTGGAAGTAATTAATCTCCATCGCGATCGTAAGCTCCGTCACCGGATCGCCCAGCATCAGCGCGTCTTCCAGTTGCCGCTCTTTATCGGCAACCGTAAACTTCGCAAACACCTTGCCCGCATAGTACCCCTGCCGGTAATCAAGGCTCGCGTTCAACTCAGGGTTCACCGAAATCTTGATCTTCCGGAATCTCCCATCCAGATTCGTATTGGTCGTGTAATACCCGAGGATGTAGTAGCTCGTAATATTCTGCTGCGCCTGCGTGATTCCGCGCGTCAGGTCGTTGTAGTCCAGCAGAGCCTTGCCGCCCGTATCCCCCGCCAGCGCATACAGCGTGTCCTGCGACTGCTGCAGCCGCGTAGTCACCGCCTGCACCGCCGCCCCCGTATACATCCCCGCATTGCCTGGAGATCCCTGTCGTAGCATCTCCCATCGGCGCCGACGCCACCAGCCCACGCGCATCCACCGGCCAGAACGAAACCCCCGACCGGATCGCATCATTGATCGTCGCATGAAGCTGCGCCTGGTTATCCACGCCATGCAGCGTCAGGCCGCTGGCGAAATAGATCAGCACCTTCTTCTCGTTCAACCGCCCTAACTCTTTCGCCGCCGTCTGCAGCGCCGAGAGCTGGCGGTCCGTATTGAAGAGGTTGAACTCCCCGCCATCCTGCCCGAAGGCTGCACCCGTATCGGCAGAGCTCGCATCGCTCGTCGTGTCATCGGTCTGCTGATTTTCGCCGACGATCAGCGTCTCCAGAATGCTCAGCAGCTTATTGTGGTCGTCGGTGAAGTCCTGCAGCACATCCATCGAGCTGCCCCCATAGCGCAAAATCGACACCAGGTCCGCCGACGTCATCTGCGTCCGGATAAACTTCTGCGCCGCCTCCAGCGCGCGCAGCTTGTCCCCGGGCGGCATCGCCGTCAGGTCGAAATACATCGCAATCAGACGGCGATCCTTGTACTTCACATCTCCCGGTTCTCTGGCGCAATCTGCGTCACCGCCAGCCGGTTATAAACCTTGATGTTCTCCGGAGCAGGCTTCGCTAGCGGAGCCGGTGGAGTCACCGGCAACTCCTGGTACTCGCAGAAAGTTATCTTCTGCGCGATCCCATCCTCCGTCACGGTGAAGTCCTTCGCCGTCAGCCCGCTAATCGCCTTCCCCTGCTTGTCCTTAACGTTCACCCCCTCGATCACCAGCTTCGAGCCCGCACCAGAAATCGTGTACGTCCCGTTCGCGCCCGGCTGCGCATTCCCGCCAACCACCTGTGCGCCCGCGCCCAGCGTTCCAGCCAGCGTCATCCCGAGAATCGACGAAACTATTGAGAGAAGCCGCATGCTAATACCTCAACCGAAAAGTAGCCTGCAAAACGCGCATCGGATTGGCCGCCGAAGGCAATCCAAACTGCGTGCTCGTGATGCCCGTATACAAATTCGTAAACGTGACGTGGTTCAGCGCATTCGTCGCGGCAATCGTCACATCCAGATTAAGCTTCGGCGTCATGCGAAACGTACGCAACATCGTGGCGTTCAAACTGAACTGGTTCGGCCCGATGATCGCATCTCTCCGCGCATCGCCAAACTGCCCCGTCGGCGCCGCAGCAAAGGCCGCGGGGTTCACAAACCGTCCCGCCGGCGCGTTATACAACGGCGCACCTGTAACATCCGGCCGAACAAACGCCGAGTAGCCCGACACCAGCACCGCAGAATTAATCGGAGTCTCCGGCAGCCCACTCCCCACATTAATCTGCGTATTGATCGTCCACTCCTTGTAGACCCGTCCCTTCCATCCGCTCATCAGCGATCCACCCGCCATCCCCATCCCCGTCGTGTACTGCAGAAATATGCTCGCAACATTCCGCTGATCAAACGTCGAAAGTCCACGCTCGCCGCTCAGATTACGCCAGTCCTGCGCAATCGACGCCGCCCCTGACGTCGCCGCTCCCTGCCCGCCCAGCGCCGAATCATCATCGATCGACTTCGAGTACGTGTAGAGCACCGAAGCCGTAAATCCGCTATGCAGCCGCCGCCGCAACTGCAGCGACCCCGCCTCACGTGTCGAATTTCCCGTCGACGTCAAATACTTGAATCCCGTCGGACAACTCGGGCAAGGATTCGCCGCACCCGGAGCATTCGTATTCGGCAGAAACTCCTGCACCCCACGCGTCCCCTTGATCCCCAGGTACGTCGCCACCATCTGCAGCGATCCCGGCAGATCGCGCTGCATCACTAAATTCCACGTATTCACATAGCCCACGCGAAAGTTCGGATCGACGCCAAACGTCTCCGGCGTAGTAGCCGAGCACGGAATAAAACCATTCGCCAGCGTCAGCGCGCATCCCGGACCGTTCTGCACCGTCAAACTCGTCGAGAGCGGAGCCTGCTGTGCCATCTGGATCGCAAGCCCCTGGTACACCGAAGTGTCGTACCGCAGCCCATACCCCGCCTTGATCACCATCGACGACCCCGGAATCGGCCTCCACGAAAGCCCAATCTGCGGCTCAAAGCCATTCTTGTCCGGATATATCAGCGACGTAGGATAAATCTGGCCCGTCAATGGACCGGTTGGATTCGTCGCAACCACAGGCTTGATCGCCGTATATCCCGGCGCCACATCCAGGTTCACCAACCGGTTCTGTGTCTCCGTCGCCGGCGCGCCATACTCCCAACGAACGCCCGCATTAACCGTAAGCTGCGGACTCACTCGCCAGTCGTCATTCAGGTACGCCGCATACACTGACTGCCGCAGATACTTGTCCGCGTTGCCATACGCAATCGCGCTCCCATCCGGAATCCCCAGCATAAAATCCGCCACATCCGATCCGCTGCCCGTCGCACTACCCGTCGTCGCCGCGCCCTTAAAGCTAAACGTCCCGCGCGGATTCGCCTGCGTCAGATAATTAAACTCCTGCCTCCGAAACTCGAACCCCACCGTAACGTTATGCGGCCCATGGTTCCACGTCCCTCGCGACGTGAAGCCATTCGTCTCATTCCGATTGAATGCGCTCTGCCCATCCGTCAGCGACGTCAAGCCATTCGAAAAATTCAGCGTCGGTGGACCCCAGTACGTCGGGTCGTTCTGCAGATTGCCGCTGATGCCGGCGTCTCCAGACACGTTCGTCTTATTCGCAAAGTACGGTGTAAGCCGGTTCGACTGCCGGTTGAACTGGTACCCAAGCTGCATCCGAGTATGCGCATTGAAGGTGTGCGCCCAGTTGATATTCGTCGCAATCCCCAGCGTGTTCGTTGCATCCACATACCCCAGCAGATTCACCGGACTGCTGCTCCGCGTGCTCGTCATACCGAAGTTTCCAGTTAACTGATTGTTGCGCCCAATCGTCTTCGTAGCATTCGAGTTAAACGCATCCGCATGCGTGTCCGTCACCAGCGGAACCTGGTAGTTGTACTGCGCGTTCCCCGCAAAGTTCGGCAGCGGATAAAGATTCAGCAAAGCCGTCGCCTGAGAACTAATGCAGGCCGTCGGAATAATGTTTCCCGCAATGGGTGAGCCGGGAGTCACACCCGCCGAAATGCATGCCGGAGACAGTCCAGTCGTCGGAGCATAAAGCTGCACAGGCTGCCCCTGCGCATTCTTCTCATTCGAAAAATCGCCCACCCTCACCGCCGCATCCGGCACCAGCCCCGCCGTCGTTGTAGCAGTCGTGTTCTCCGTCCGCGTGTATTGGATAAAAGTATTTGGCCCGTTGCGCAGCAGATGAGGAATCTTTATTGGCCCCTGCACCGCAAACCCGCCCGTAATCTGACTCGTCTCCGGCTTCGGAGTATCGAATCCCGAAAACGAATAAGACTTCGCACTCAACGCCGAATTCCCCACCGTCAGGTACAGGCTAAAGTTATAGCGCGACTTCCCGCTCGCAGTATTCCCAAACCGCTGCGCCATCGAGAACTGCGAAGTAGCCGCATTGTTCACGCTTCCATTCACCACCAGCCCATCCGCCGCGCGCTGCACCGTCTCATCCGGAGGAGGCGCCGCTGGCGGCTGATCGGCAGCCGGCTTCGGAGCCTCACTCGTCTTCTTCGGCTCGCTCCTCGTCGCCGCCACCGCAATCCCCGCGCTCACCACCGGCTTCACAGCGGTCCGTATCTCTTCCAGCGACATCAGCTTCAACTCCCACTTCGCCATCGCCCCATCCGGCGCCACCGTCACCTCTTGCTTGATCGTCGAAAACCCCGTCATCTCCAACTGAATCGACGCCGCCCCATCCGCCAGCGTAGGAAACGAATAGAACCCCTGCGTATCCGTCACCGTCACAAACTTCTTCCCACCCTGCGTCACCGTAACCGTTACTCCCGGCACCGGCAGCCCGTTAAAGCTCACTATCCCGTGATACTCCGACGCCATAGCCGCCCCCGCAGCAGCCAGCAGAACAACCACGCAGCACAAGAGGCGAAGAGATCGATACACACGCCGCCACAAAATTAACTCAGTCCCAGCCATCCACTCTCCGCTCAAGGTACTTCCATTATCTCCAACCACTATGTAGCAAACTACACCCACCTTAGATCATAGCTCGCTGGGATTCAACTTAACTCGTTCCCAGTCTCTATTAATTCTCCGATGGCATCTCCACATGATCCACCACAACCGTATCCACCGGACCCTTGGTAGAGTCCAGCCTCAGCCCCAACTGCTCCTGCAACGCCGTATAAATCGTAGGCCCGGAGTCGGTCGGCGCAGCATCTTGATGCCCACCCGCCATCTCATCCGGCGTCCACTGCAGCGTAAAGTCGTACTTCCCCTTCAGCCCCGTGTTGTCCACCACCAGTCGGTGCACCTGCATGCGACAGAAGGTTCGCAAGCCCCGACATACCAAACCCCTGACCCGTCAGCTTCCCACGACCCATCCTCATCATCCCCGGATGCGCGACGCCATCGAACCCCTTAATCCCATCCGAATAGGTATTGTTCGGATCGGCATCCTTCAGCTTGAAGCCACCCTTCGCAATCACCAGCGAATAAATCGGCAACTCTTTAGTCTCATGATGCACCTTCAGCTTGAACCGGTCAGCCAGCATCGCCTGCATCATCAGCCGCCGCTGCTCATCGGCCTGCTCCTTCGGCATAGCCTTCAACGCCGCCATAGTCTCAGCATCCATCTTCGCCTCAATATCGAATGCCGCCGAATCCGCCCACCCCGGCAATCCTGAAATCATGTCAGGCATCTTCAGCCCATAGGCATTCTGAATAATCATGCTTCAACCCTATATTCGTCGTCGATAATCGGTCCGGCTGATTCATGATCCGCATCATGCCCGGCCCAGACTTGTTCTGCTTCACCGAAACCACGTCATACGTCAGCGGCTTCGCATCTGCAGCCGCACCCTGCGCAAACGCCAGCACACCAAAAGCCGCCCATCCCACCGCAAAGAGCAACACCCGACCCCGTACAACGAGCTTCGCCATGATCGAACAGTCCTTTACATGTATCAAACGCATTCGACAGCTATTTAGTTCAGAATTTCTCTGATAGACGTTCCGCAATCATCGATCGCTCGCAACTTCAAATATTTATTTCATTCCTATATTGTCCCTAATTCTCCGAAGGCATCTCCAACACTCCGCCCGCCAAAGCCGCCATCCGCCCCATGGCGACCAGCAACAGCCATCTTCGATTGCGCACAAACCATCCGGTCATCATTCGGAATCTCCCCTTGGATCAGCGCAAACGAACCCGTCCCGATCTCCCGGTTATTACCAGCCACCGGGCTATCAGTTCCTCAATTAACTAATTAGCCGAGTACTTCTCCGCATGATCGATAACAATCACATCCACCGGAGTCTTCTCCGCATCCAGCTTCAAACCAATCGTCTGAATCCCCTCGAAGAATCCCGGCAACGTCTCTGCATTGTCCGTCGTCGCGCCCGGCCTCGGCCCGTGCCCGTTAAACAGCGAATCATCAGGCGTGAACTTGAACGACAAATCGTACTTTCCCGTAATTCCAGTGCGGTCCACCACCGGTCGATCCAGGACTAACACCTGTAGAAAACCGGTAAGGTCTTCCATCGTCCCATTCCCCATGTTTAGCTTCAGTCCGCCGGGGACTGGCTGAAAGCCCAGGCCAGGCAGCGCTCCACCCGACGTATTCGGCGTCAGCTTCTGTCCATTCTTCCCAACCGTCAGCACAAACGCCGAAAGCTCTTTCTTATCGTGATGAATCGTCAGCTTCCAGCGGTCCGCCAACAACTTCTGGACCATGGCTCTTCAACTGGTTCCCATTTGGCATGCCTTCCGTATCCGAAATCGCGGCAATGTCGAACCGGTCTTTATCCATCCAATCCGGCGCACCGATAATCTGCTTCGGCTGCACGTTATAAGCAAACGCGATCAGATCGGTCAGCGAAGAGTTCCGCGTCGTAAAGTTGTGTCCATTCCCTGAAACATTAAGCCCCTGCAACTGTGCTGCTCCGGAGTCGTTCGGCTTAATCGTCGCAACCTCAAAACCCGGCTTCGCATCCGCAGCCATCACCTTCGGCGGCGCCGGTGGCGGCGGAATCTCCCACGCCGTCTCCTTCGTCGCGCGCACCAGCGTCAATGGCTGCGGCCCTGGCCCTCCTGTCATAGTGCCCACCATCGAACTGCCGTCCGCGCTCACCGTCCCCTCGTAGCTCGCACCCATCTGGTCGACCGAAAACTTGATCGCCGCCCCATCAAACGTAAGGCCAGAAACATTTACCGGCTGCGCTCCCTGGTCGGTGATGATGAATAACTTCCCACTCCAACCCTTATCGCCCTTCGTAACCCGCAGCACCAGGCGCAACGGTCTTTCCGCCTGCAGCGTCCCCTGCCAATCCCCGGCAATATCCCCACGAGCATGCACGTCACCCGCCTGTGCCGCCAGCAGGGCCGCCGGAGCCTGAGCCCAGCCAACCGCCCCCACCCCAAGAGCCACACATCCCACAGCAACCAGCAACTTCCCTCTAAGCACGCGCACAAATCCTTCGGTCATGACCGCCCATCCCTCTCTTTAAGATCCGTACAGCATACAACACCATACGCAAGTCTCCGCCCGAAGCCGCACAGACGTACCCTATGTAGTTTCACTACAATAGTATCGCCCACGAATACCAAGCCCCAGCTAATTCTCTGAGGGCTTCTCCACATGATCGATCACCATCACATCCGCCGGAGCCTTCACCGCATCCAGCTTCAACCCAAGCTGCTCCTGGATCGCCGTAAACAAATTCGGCGCCGGATTATCGCTCGAAGGCACCTTCATGTGCCCGCCAAACTGCGAATCGTCCGGCGTCCATGTCACACTGAAATCGAACTTATCCTTCAGCCCCGTCTGGTCCAGCACTGGCCTGTCCAGAACCGCGCTCTGCAGCCCAAACACCGCGAAGTCCGTCATCGTCGCGTTCTCATCGACATCATGATTCCCCCCGGCGCAGGATGGATCGGAATCGAGAACCCCGGAGCCGTGCTCTCGCTCTTCGCTATATTCTTCGGCCCACCCTTCCCCACCGTCAGCACATACACCGAGAGCTCCCGCTTGTCGTGATGAAACGTCATCTTGAACCGCTCCACCAGCAGCTTCTGCAGCATCCTCTTCCACTGCTCATACTCGGAGTGCCCTCCTTATCCGGCACCGCGGCGATATCATATTTATCCTTCTCCATCCAATCCGGCCCGCCGACGATCTGCTTCGCATGAACGTCATAAGCAAACTCAATCAAATCCACCAGCGAGGTATTGCGCGTAGAAAAATTCCTCCCACCACTCCAAACCCCTTCCCCTGCGCATCCGGATCACTAGGCTTCACCGTAGCCACATCAAAACTCGGATCCGCATCCGCCGCCATCATCTTCGGCGGAGGAGGAGGCGCAGGAATCTCCCACGCCGTCTCCTTCGTCGCACGCACCAGCGTCAACGGCAGCGGCATCGACCCCTGCGTCCACGTCCCCACAACAGAACTGCCATCCGCGCTCAGCTTCCCCACATAGCTGCCGCCAATCTGGTCGATCGTAAACGTAAACGTAGAGCCATCCACCGTCACCGCAGGCACATTGATAGCCTGCGCACCCTGGTCGATGCTGTAGAACTTCGCACTCCACCCGCCCTTATCCGTCTTCGAAACCTTCAGAATCGTCCGCAGCGACCGATCCGGTGCCTGCAGCGTCCCCTGCCAGTCCCCGCAATATCCTGCGCCCGCAATACCCCGCCCGCCAACACAACCAGAGCAACAATACCCAGCCAAATCCGCTTCATAAGACGAGCTCCTGAAGATGCGTTATCAGTTACCGAAATCTAATACGATCGAATTCATTCTACCCTATGTAGTTTTCTACTAAACTATAGTAGACAAAATCAAAGCACCATACAAGTACTCAAGCATCTCACGAAATTAATTCTCCGAAGGCTTCTCCACATGATCGATCACCATCACATCCGCCGGAGCCTTCATCGCCTCCAACTTTAACCCAAGCTGCTCCTGAATCGCCGTGAAGAAACTCGGCGCAGGATTATCGCTTACAGTAGCCGGCGGCCCATGTCCCTCAAAGAGTGAGTCATCGGGCATAAACGTGAACTTCAAATCGTACCTTCCACTAATTCCCGTATGGTCCAGTACCGGCCGGTCAAACGGTCCCTCCTGGAGCATCTGGGCATATTCGGCCATCGTTGTATTCGTCGCGAAAGAGGTGACCCCACCCGCAGCTGGCATGAAGCCGAAGTTGGGAAGCACGCCGGTGCTCACGCTCTTCGTAAGATTCTTCGGGCCATCCTTCCCAACCGAAAGCACGTACACCGAAAGCTCTCTCTTGTCGTGATGAAATCTCAGCTGGAAACGTTCTTCAATTAACTTTTGCAACATGCGTCGCCACTGCTTGCCGCTGGGTATGCCTTCCCCATCCGGTACCGCGGCAATGTCATATTTATCTTTGTCCATCCACTCCGGACCGCCGACGACCTGCTTTCCATTGACTTGGTAGGCAAACCGGATAAGCCCGGCAACCGAAATATTATGAGTCGAGAAATTGCGCCCTTTGATATTGATCCCTTGACCCGTCACCTCAGGGTCGTGAGGCTTGATCGTCGCAACCTCAAACGACGGGTCAGCATCAGCAGCCATCATCTTTTGCGGCGCAGCCGTCTGCGCGTGCAGCAATCCTCCGGCCAACGCAGAAACAGCAATCAAGCGCAACACAACTCGCTCCATCAAACGCTCCCCAACCGAGTCTCTGTCCCTTTTCAGTCAAAACCTCGTATGAAGAAGCAGTACGCACGCCTCAAGCGATTAGTTCAAAGATACTTGCTAATTCTCCGAAGGCTTCTCCACATGATCGATCACCATCACATCCGCCGGAGCCTTCACCGCATCCAGCTTCAACCCCAGTTGCTCCTGGATCGCAGTGAAAAAGTTCGGCGCAGGATTGTCGCTCGTAGGAGGCGGCGGCCCATGCCCACCAAACACCGAGTCATCCGGCATAAACGTGATCTTGAAATCGTACTTGCCGCTAATCCCTGTCTGGTCCAGCACCGGCCGGTCGAGCAGCCTTCCCTGCAGCACTATATCGGCATACTCCTTCAACGTCGCATTCTGCGCGGAAGACACCAGCCCCGCAGGATCCGGCACAAGACTCAGGCGCGGAAGAATCTCGGTGCTCAAATTCTTCGTCAGATTCTTCGGCCCATCCTTCCCCACCGAAAGCACGTACACCGAGAGCTCTCGCTTCTCCGTATGAGTCTTAAACTTGAACCGCTCCGCAATCAGCTTCTGCACCATCGTCCGCCACTGCTTATCGCTGGGCGCACCCTCCCCATCGGATACCGCCGCAATGCTGAATCTCTCGCTGTCAAACCACTCCGGCGCGCCAACGATCTGCTTCCCATTAATCCTGTAAGCAAACTTGATAAGGTCGGCAAGCGTAGTGTTCTGGGTTACAAATTTCCGTCCATCCGCGTTGATCCTTCTCCCCTGCGCATCGGGGTCTGTCGGCTTAATCGTCGCCACCTCAAACGAAGGATCAGCATCCGCCGCCATCATCTTCTGCGACGTCGGTGGCGCAGTATCCTGCGCGCGCAACAAACTCCCTGACAAAGCAGCAACTGCAAACGCCCAGAGCAAAAGCTGCTTCATGAACCCTCTCAGCAATCTCGTCACATGGAGTTGTTACGCTCAACTGCAAAATTAGTTCCTGCGGCAGGGCCCGTTAATTCGCCGAAGGTTTCTCCACATGATCGATCACCAGCACATCCACCGGCGCCTTCACCACCTCCAGCTTCAATCCAAGCTGCTCCTGAATCGCAGTAGACAGGTTCGGCAGAGAACTATCCGCCTGCACAGCTCCCGGCGGATGCCCCCCAAACTGAGAATCATCCGGCGCCCACTTCAGCACGAAATCGTATCTCCCCTCAATTCCCGTCTGGTCCACCACCGGCCGGTCCAGCACCGCTGACTGCATCACGCCGGCAAACTCCGCCATCGTCGCATTCTTCCCCGGCAGCTGAATTCCTCCCGTCGCCGGCCCAAAGAATAGTGCCGGCAGCGGCCCGTTACTCTCGCTCTTCGTCAGCTTCGACCCAGTCTTGCTCACCGTAAGCGCATACACCGAGAGCTCCCGCTTGTCATGATGAAACGTCAGCTTGTAGCGCTCCACCAGCAGCTTCTGCAGCATCGTCTTCCACTGCTGCCCGCTCGGCTGACCCTCCCCATCAGGCACCGCCGAGACATCGAACTTATCCTCCCCCATCCACGCCGGCCCACCCAAAATCTGCTTCGCCTGAACCCCATAAGCCCACTCCATCATCTCGTTCAGCGAAGTATTGAGCGTCGAAAATTTACGTCCGTTGACCCTGAACCCCCTCCCCCGTGTATCCGGATCACTCGGCTTGATCGTAGCCACCTCAAACGACGGATTCGCATCCGCAGCCATCGGCTTCGGCGGCGGAGGCGGCACCGGAATCTCCCACGCCGTCTCTTTCGTCGCGCGCACCAGCGTCAGCGGCAGCGGATTAGGCCCCTGCGACCAGGTCCCCACAATCGAATTCCCATCCGCACTGATCTTCCCCACATAGCTCCCATTAATCTCCTCGACCGAATACGTAAACAACGTCCCATCCACCGTCACCGAAGAAGCATTGATCCCCCGCGAGCTCTGGTCGATGCTGTACATCTTCGCGCTCAACCCCTTATCCGTTTTCGTGACCTTCACAATAGTCCGCAGCGACTGATTAGGAGCCTGCAGCGTCCCCTGCCAGTCCCCCACCACATCCTGCGCAAGCAGAGCACTCCCCGACAGCGCCACAAAAGCGACAACCCACAACAGCATCTTTTTCACAAGAATCTCTCCTGAAAGACTATTGATCCCCGGCCCAAAATCTCATTGCACGGAAGCGGCACACGCTCAGAGGCGGTCATTTCAAAGGATGTTCTTACATAGACGCACCCACTCTCCAATCGTCTCTCGAAACTGCTAAAATCCCCCATTATGCCCTGCTCCGCCGGTCGCGAACTCAAACAGATGCTGGCCAACGCAATCATCGAATACTCGGCCGCAAACGAAGCTATGGATGACGACACCATTCCCCTCCATCAGCGCGAGCGCCGCCTCGACAACGCCAAAAAGAACCACACCTGGACCTCCGCCACCCTCCTCGAACACATCGAGCGCTGTACCGCCTGCCGCGAACGCGAGAGCGCCCTACGCCCCGCCTACAAAGAAACCGTCCTAAACCCCAAAATCAAATAGCCCACCCAAAGCCGCGGCCTAGTTCGAGTTCTGCAAGACCCGGCAGTCATGAAAGCTCTTGTCCAAAGTCATCGCATCCAGCACCAGCCCATCCTTGGCGACAAACTGGACCGGACCAGCGCATGCAGGCTCCCGCGTACCAGGCGTATTCGCCACCAGCTTGTACACCCGCCCCGCATAGAGCATAATCTCCGCGCGACCGCTTGAATCTGCAGTCGAATCGATAGCCTGCGTCGGAGTCAACATGTCCTTCGCAATCACCTTCGCCTGATCCACTGCGCCCCCGTCCTCACGCAGCACTTGAACCTTCACCACAACAGGATGCAACGCCTCGGGAGCTACGAGATTGAGGTCTGCTAGCGACTCCGACGCAGTCACATGCAGCAGCTTCGCGGTAGCAGACGTCGATCCCGAAGGATAGAAGACCGGAGCATGAGGTTCATTGTTGTTCGGCCCCAGCGGATACAGCGCCACCCAATAATCTCCCGGCTCGACCTTCGAAAAATCGTAGTTGCCCCTCTCGTCAGTACCCTGCCGGGTCACGATCTCGAAGCCAGTCCTGTTCGCCGCCGGACGCAGCAGACCAACGGAGATCTTACTCAAACTCTTCCCGGAAGCATCGGTCACCATCCCCCGAATATGGCTGTCATGCTGCACATACCAGTCAACCTCAGCACATCCCTTCGCGCGAACCGAGACGGTCTTCGCACCTTCCGTCACCAGCCCCGCAGGAACGCTCGCCGTACCCGTATAAGCTCCCGGCGGCAACTCCCCAAACCTGTAACTGTTCTTTTCATCCACGATCGCCGTGCGGGTCACGTCGCCCGAGAGCGTCACCGACGCCGCAGTCTTCTCATTCGTTCCACCGGCGACAGCAAAGCTTCCAAAGATCGCAGCAGTCGCCGGAGCCGTAGGATAAGCACGCAGCCACATCAAATCCGCATCTTCCGCCGCATCGGTAATCTGGTGCGTCCGCGAACATACACTCGCGACCATCGCCGCCTTGTAAGGCGACGCAAACACAACATATTCGCCATCCTGGTTGAACATCCCCTGGCCAGCGTCCACAGTAATCTCCCGTCCAGGCTCCCCTTTGAAAACCTCAAGCACCTCGAAACGCACCTGCACCGACACTGGAACAAAAAACAAGACACTTGTACTGCCATCAGGATAAGTATGCGAAACCGCCGGAGAAGCCGGCACCTTAACCTCAAGCACCCGCCCCCGAAACACAATCGAGTTCGCCTCAAACGAAGAACAGACAGTCGTCGACTGAGGACAAACCGTAGCATGCGCAAAGAGAGAAGAAATCACCACCACCACAAAAAGAGCGCGATACACAATCCGTCCTCCGGCATCCACTCTAAAGGCCGCTAGCCCAACTAACAACCAGCAACAAACAACCAACAACCTTCACCGCGTGAGCCCGCCCACCAACTCCCCCCACCCAGGCCACCCAGCCAACAACTCCTCCCGAACCCCCGCCTCATAATCCTCAAACTCAAACCCCGGACTAACCGAGCACCCCAGCAGCGCCCAGCTCCCACCGCGCACCAGCCGAGACCCCTGCCAGATATTCTTCTCCACCACCACCTGCGGCCTCTGCCCCGCCGCCAGATCCGTCCCAATCACCACCCGCTCACCCCGCCCCCCGGGATAAAGCCGCAGCATCTCCACCGCATCCCCCATATAAAAATGAAACACCTCATCCGACCTCAGCCGATGCATCTCGCTAAAAGTATCAGCCTCCAACAGGTAATAAATCGCAGTCCCAGTCAGACGTCCAGCCCGACGTCCCCCAACATACCTTCCATCCGAAAAACACTCCGCCCCAACCACCTCCCCAGCCTCATAAGTCCGCACATACCACCCACCCTCCCGCGGATGCGGAACCAACCCCAGCAACTTCTTCACCTCATCAGCAGTCATAATCCCTCTCTCATATCTGGTCGTCAGGCACTCCGCGTCGCAGCAGAGTGTCGCGGCGTTCCCGCTTCATTCGCACATACTCGCCCCATATGGGCAATGCGAAAAGAACTGGCATCGTCGAGATGTAGCCAATGACTGTTGTGCGCCAAGAGCTAAACGCCCAACCAACTACGCTCCATGCCAAAAGCTCTATCCATAGAAACGGGCGCATGTCGGTGATCTTCTCGACGTACCTTTCCTTCAGCAAGGCGCGGCCGATGGGAGAATTGAGCACGTAAGGCCACTCGCTCTTAATCCTCATCTGTTCCTGATCCCACTGGATCTTTCTCTCCGCAAGCCTCGTCTGACGCAACTCCGGAGAAAGCAACTCCTCCAACGCCGCGCGGGCGCGCGTCCGTTTCCCCTCAGGATCGTCGGAGAAGAAGATGTCGTCGTCATCGAAATAGCCCAGCTCAATCAGTTCGCTGGGGTGGTCGGCTGCCAACATGAGTCGGTAGAAGTACGGGATAGATGGTAGGGGGTCTTCGCCGGTTTCCAGGATGCGCCGGGCACGTTGATGAGCCAAACTTATGGCAGCCTTATAGGGTGATATCGAATGGCGTCCAAGTTCGTCCAGCATGGGTGATAACGCTTGATCGATTGCCCATCCGTATTTCGGGTCAAGGATCGCCATTCGAAGGACGTGCGGCCCCTCAAACCCGGCTTCAAGAGCGTCTTGGGCAACAGAAGGAAGCCGTTCCGTAGGGATCAGCTTGAGCGCTATTTCAGCCTCAAATATCGCTGGATCGAAGGGCATACAACTAGCGTACCGAAGTCATAAGGTAGATCGTGAGTCCATTATCGGCCGGTTGATGGGATCACCCGCATTCCTGTCAAGCAAAAACTGCTAAACCACTGACCCCAAAAGCCTTACACCGACAGCCTATTCCAACCCTTCAGCTATACTAAATGAACAGCTTCAAAACCAAAGTCAAAGCTCCGGCCCCCCAAGCCGGCAAGCTAAACCTTTATTTTTGAATACTTTGCAGCTAAGCCATTTGTAATGAATATTTTGCAGGGCATGAAACTAGAAGTCCGGACCTAAGTAACATGAATTGAATACTTTGAGCAAAAGGTTGGGGGTGGGGAGTGGTACAAAAACTCGAGCAATACTTCCGCTTCGCCCAGCTCCGCACCAACTGGCGCACCGAGACCCTCGCCGGGCTCACCACCTTCATCACGATGGCCTACATCATCTTCGTGAACCCGGCCATCCTCAGCCAGACCGGAATGCCCATCGCGGCCGTCACCGCCGCCACCTGCCTCTGCGCCGCCTTCGGCTCCATCCTCATGGGAGCCGTCGCCAACTACCCCCTGGCCCTCGCCCCCGGCATGGGCCTGAACGCCTACTTCACCTACACCGTAGTCAAGGGCATGGGCGTCTCCTGGCAGACCGCCCTCGGAGCAGTCTTCCTCTCCGGCTGCATCTTCCTCCTTCTCACCTACGCCGGAATCCGCCAGCGCCTCGTCGCCGCCATCCCCCACCAGCTCCACGCCGCCGTAGGGGGTGGCATAGGCCTCTTCATAGCCTTCGTAGGCTTCAAGAACTCCGGCATCATCGTGGCCAATACCTCTCACGTCGTCACCCTGGGAAATCTCCGCGCACCCGAGACCGCCCTCGCCATCTTCGGCCTCCTCCTCATCGCCGTCCTGCAGGTCCTCCGCGTCCGGGCCTTCATGCTCCTCGGAGTCTTCGGCACCATGCTCGCCGGACTCCTCTTCCACCAACTCCACTGGACCCCTACCCCCTACTCCCTCACCGCCATCCGTGCACACCGCCTTCCACCTCGACATAAGAAGCGCGATCTCCCGCGGAGTCTTCGAGATAATCTTCGTCTTCCTCTTCGTCGACCTCTTCGACAACATAGGGACGCTCGTAGCAGTAACCGAACGCGCCAACCTCATGGCCCCCGACCACTCCATCCCCCGCCTCAACCGCATCTTCTTCGCCGACGCCACCGCCACCATCGTCGGCTCCCTCGCAGGAACCTCCACCGTCACCAGCTACATCGAGTCCTCCGCCGGCGTCGAAGCCGGAGGCCGCACCGGCGTCACCGCCATCGTCACCGGACTCCTCTTCTTCCTCTCCCTCTTCATCGCCCCGCTCATCGGAGCCATCCCCTCCTACGCAACATCCCCCGCGCTCATCTTGGTCGGCGCACTCATGCTCACCGGCCTCGGAAAAATCGAGTGGACCGAGCCCCACATCGCCGTCCCCTCATTCCTCACCCTCACCATGATCCCCCTCACGTGGTCCATCGCCGACGGCCTCAGCTTCGGCCTCACCAGCTACGCCCTCATCCAGATCTTCACCGGCCGCGCCCGCAAAACATTCCGAAAAGACTGGATGCTCTACCTCCTCGCCACCCTCTTCCTCTTCCGCTTCATCTACCTGGCAAGGGGCTGACCATGTCTTCAACCATTCAGCTTCTAGATGTGAAATCTCAATTGGTCGTTGTTCTTGCTTCTAGGTGTGGTGAGTCAAGAGGTTGTTGTCATCGAGGCCTGCTCTGCTGATGGGAGGATGTTGGTTGAGGCTGGCATGGGGACGGTGCCAGTTGTACTGGTGGGTCCAGATGGGCAGCCAGGAAGTTCTATCTTCTGAGTTCTGATAGGTGCGTGCGTAGGCCCATTCGTTGATGGCGGTCTGGATGAAGCGTTCTGCCTTTCCGTTGGTGCGTGGGGTGTAGGGCCGAGTTCGCCGGTGCTTGAGGTGGAGCTGAGCGCAGGTCCGGTGGAAGCGGTGGGCCTTGTAGCATGGGCCGTTGTCAGTGAGCACGCGACGGATGCCGATGCCGAGGGAGTCGAACCAGGCGACGGCGGCGGCCAGGAAGTGAGTGGAACTGCGCTCGGTCTGGTCCGGATACATGGCGGTGAAGGCCAGCCGCGAGTGGTCGTCGACGGCGACATGCAGGAACTCGGCTCCGATGCCCTTGACGCCGTCGCGGCGGTCTCCAGTGACCCGGTGCGAAGGCCGCTGGATGCGCACCAGGCGCTTGATATCAAGATGCAGCAGGTCGCCTGGAGCCGGGTGTTCGTAGCGCACCACGGCGGGCCCAGGTTCGAGGTCGCGGATGCGGTTCAGCCCCAGCCGCCGAAGCACGCGGCTGACCGTGGCACGGCTGAGCCCAAGCTGCTGGGCGATCCGCACCCCGGTCCAACGTTCCCGTCTCAGCCGTTCGACCTCCATGATCCTCTCCTCCGACGTGCTGCGGGGTGAGCGATGAGGCCGCGAAGTCCGATCCCTGAGACCGGCCAGGCCATGCTCCCGATAGCGCCGCACCCACTTCGCTGCACTCTGCCGGCTCAGCTTGAACTCGGCCATGGCCTCCTTCAAGCTCAACCGGCCCTCTAATACATCCTTCGCAAGCTGCTCTCGACGAACAATCGTCAGTCGAGCATGATAGTGATAGTCCATTCGGTCTCCTGAGAATGCTTGGCTTCGCAAACTCAGCTTCACAGTTCTCGATCGAATGGACAACAACCTATTGAAACTTCACATCTAGGTACCCCAAGGCTTCAGCCTTGGGTCTCACTGCGAGATCCCACAGAAGGGCTTTAGCCCCTGGGGTATGCCTTTTATCACGTGCCGCAGAAACAAAAAGTGCACCGCCGAAGCGATGCACTCTAAGTTCTTTGACAATCTAAAAGTTACTTACCGAGCGTAGGAACCTTACGAGTCTCCGTCGTAGTCGCACCAGTCACGCCATCCGAGAAGCCTGGTACGAGATGATCTGCTTCAACGTCTCGTACGGAATCCCGGTCAGCGGAAGTATGTGCCCATTGATCGCGAGCATTGGTGTCTGGTCCACGCCAGCATCCTCGGCCAGCTTCACCGAAGCATTCACCTGGTCCTTCGTAGCCTGCGTAGCAGCACACGCATCAACAGCCGCCGGGTCCAGCCCAGCCTTGGTCACCGCAGCCTTAAGCGTCGCATCGCCGGTCTCCGGAGTCAGCGCTTCCTGCGTATCGAACACCGCCGCCGCATAGGTGAAGAACGCATCGTTCTTCTGCTTCTGCACGCAATACCCATACGCCGCCGCCTTGAACGCAAAAGGATGAATCTCAACCAGCGGGAAGCTCTGGTACACCACCCGCGCATTCGGGAAGTCCTTCACGATCTGGTCCATCGTTCCCTGCGCGTCCTTGCAGTGCGGACACTGCATGTCGGCAAACTCAACCAGCATAAAGTCCTTGCTGGCGGCGCCTCGCGAAGCACCATCCGCCCGAGCCTGAATGATCTTCCGCGTCTCCGCAAACGGTGTCGCTCCAAACGGAACCACAGCATCGCCCGTCAGCGCATGATTCCCATCCGGTGTCACAAAGAACGCAGTCGACTGCACCTTCGCATTCGGACTGCGGTCCGACACAAACACGATAACCTTGCTCACTCCCGGAGCAGGTGTAGCCTCGATAGCCTCCACCCGCCAGATGCGGTTCGCATCATAACCCCACAGCGACTTCAGAAAGCTGTCCACAGTAGCCGCCGTCGGCGTAGTAGCCGTAAAGTACTTCGGGTTCACCGGCGGAAACGGATCCGCCTTGGTCGCAGAATCAAGCGAGCTCATCTGCAAAGGCGCCTGCGCCGGAGTACCCGCGCCCCTGCGCCAGCGTCATCGCCGGAATGCTGAGTACCGAAACCAAACCTGCCAACATTAAACTTAGAAATCTTCAAAGAACCTTCCTCCTGCCGCCGCTCTCTGCGGGGATGCTGCCGTTTCAATTGAACTTCACAATAGTTGCTCGTGATGCATCGCAACCGCCTTATCAAACCTGGACCTTCACCGCGATAGGAAACCGCCGCCCCATTCCGAACGACTTCGCAGTAACCTTCAACACCGGCGCTGCCTGTTGCCGCTTGTACTCGCTGCGCTCCACCAGGTGTAAGACCTGCCGGACCAGCGAAACGTCAACGCCTTGCTCCTCCGCAATCTGCTCGGCGGAACAGTACCGCTCCACATACGCTTCAAGAATGGGGTCCAGAACATCATACGGCGGCAGAGAGTCCGTGTCGCGCTGCTCCGGCCGCAACTCCGCCGACGGCGCCTTCTCGATCGTCGCCCTCGGAATCACCTCGCGCTCCCGGTTCGCATACCGGCTCAGCGCATATACCTTTGTCTTCATCACATCGCCGATCACCGCCAGCGCCCCCACCATATCGCCATACAGCGTGCAATACCCCACCGCCATCTCGCTCTTGTTCCCCGTAGTCAGCACCAGCGAGCCAAATTTATTCGAGAGCGCCATCAGCAGCGCGCCCCGAATCCGCGACTGCAGATTCTCCTCCGCCAGCCCAAACTGCGTACCCGCAAACAGCGGCTTCAGCACCTGCTGGTACTGCCCAAACACATCATGGATCGGAAGCAGCTCGAACCGAATCCCCAGGTTCTTTGCCAGCGTCTTCGCATCCTCAATCGACCCCAGCGACGAGTACTCGCTCGGCATCCCAATCCCCAGCACGTTCTCCGCCCCCAGCGCCTCCACCGCGATAGCCGCAACCAGCGCCGAGTCAATACCACCACTCAACCCAACCAGCACCTTCGCAAATCCACACTTCCGCACATAATCCCGCGTACCCAGCACCAGCGCATCCCACATCTCCACCACATCATCCGCTGGCTCATCCGCCTTCGCGCTTGCCGCTTCGGTGTCGAACACCACCAGGTCCTCTGCAAACGCAGCAGCACTGGCAACCACCCCACCATCCGGCCCCAGCACCAGCGACGACCCATCAAACACCAGGCTGTCATTCCCACCCACCTGGTTCACCATCACCACAAACGCCCCATGCCGCCGTGCCAGCGCCTCCAGCATCTTCCGCCGCACCTCACGCTTCCCCCGCCAGAACGGCGAAGCAGAAATATTCAGAATGATGCGCTGCTTCCCGGTAACCTCTACCGGCTGCTGCTTCCACTCCCGCATCAACTCATCCACCGGATCCACCTGATACATCGGCCGCGGCCAGAATCCCTTATCGTTCCACGCATCCTCACAGATTGTTATCGCAACAGGCTGATCATCGACACACGTCAACTCCTGCTCCAGCGCAGGCTCAAAGTACCGCTGCTCATCGAACACATCGTAGAAAGGCAGCAGCATCTTCTGCTGCACAAACCGTCGCTCGCCCCCCGACAGCAGCACCGCCACATTCCTCACCTGCTTGCCCACCGGTGAAGCCGCACGCATCACACTTCCACACAAGATCGCTGGTCGACCCGTCCCCCCGGTCCAGGCCGCAATCTCATCGATCGCCGCCTCAGCCCGCGCCACAAAATCCTTCTTCTCCAGAAAGTCCGCCGGAGGATACCCGCACACCGCCAACTCAGGAAACACCGCCAGCGCGGCTCCCAGTTCCTCAGCCCGGGCTGCATATTCAAGAATCTTTCTGGTGTTCCCGGCGAAGTCCCCCACCGTAGGGTTAATCTGAGCAAGCGCTATCTTCACCCTTTAAGTCTATCGCTTACCGGCCACCGCCGCCCATCCACCCTGCCTCTAACTACCCGTACCGCTGAAGACCACACCCACCGTCCGCGTAAGAATCTTCATATCCAGCCACAAACTCCAATTCTCCACATACGCCGTATCCAGCGAAATATAGCTGTCGAAGGACGGGTCCTGCCGGGCCTCAACCTGCCACAACCCGGTAATACCAGGCAAAACATCCAACCTCCGCAGGTGGGCCAGGTCGTACTGCTCCACCTCGGCAGCCATCGGCGGACGGGGCCCGACCAGGCTCATCTCCCCGCACAGAACGTTATAGAACTGCGGAAGTTCGTCCATCGAATACTTTCGCAGCAGCCTTCCGAACTTGGTCACTCGCGGATCTTTCTGGATCTTGAACAGCACACCGTCGCGCTCGTTCATATGCTCAAGATCCGCTTTCATCTTGTCCGCATCCGCTACCATCGTCCGAAACTTGTAGCAGACAAAGGTACGTCCTTTGCGTCCGATCCGTTGTGCCTTATACAGAATCGGCCCATTGGAACTCAACCGGATCACGATTGCAATGATCAACATGAAAGGTGCTGCCACGATCAGACCCAGCGTCGCCAGAGTAATGTCCAGCGCGCGCTTCAAAAGAAACGCTCCGATCGGGAACTCCTTCCGATGCAATGGAATCGTCGGAAACTGCCCGATGTACTCGACCGGCGCATTCCATGCCAGCCCGTCATAAAGGTCCGGCACCACCCGCACATCGATACCGGCAGCGCGCGCCTCCTCAACCAGACCAATCACCAGCTTCTTTTCCGCCGGAACCGAGAAGAATATCTCGTCGACAAACAGGGCGCGTGCCAAAGAAAGGCAGTTCCGCACATCGCCCACAACGTCAGCGTCGCCCGACTCCGCCTCCCGCTCCGTCAGCGCGACAAAGCCCTTGAAGCGGAATCCAAGATGCTGCAGCGAATCCAGATGATTGCGCAGCGCATGCGCCACTCGCCCTGCCCCGATGATCAGCACATTCTTGGTCTCAATGCCCGCCCTGAAACGGCTGTAAGCCATGTGCCGCCACACGGCCCTGCGCATGGAGATCAGCGCGACCGTCATGACAATCAGCAGCATCACGACCGCCCGGGAAATCGCCACGCCGCGCCACAAATACAAGGTGCCGCATAGAATCAGCCCCGCCACCAGCGTCGCCTGAATCGTCATTCGCTGCTCGTGCAGCCCACTCCGATGCTGAATCGGCCCATAGAGCCCATAGGAGCGCATGAAAAAAATCAGGCACGCGGCAAACCATATCAGGTAGAACAGCATGGCTGGGGGCGCTGAATTAAACAGATCCGGCAATATTGCAATCGTGCGAACGTCCCGCGGCATAACCACACGGAACCGCAGCGCCAGTATCCCCGCCAGCAACACCGTCATCAGATCCAGGGAAGCCCAAACCAGGCTGGTCACTGACGGGCGGCCAAAGATTCCGCCACCCGCAGAACTCTTCTCTCCCCGGTCCGCCTTCGACCCGAGATGATTACCTGTTGTAAGATACTCCGGTGTCGCCACAGGGTTCGCCTCTCATACACCAGGATGTGGCATTGGTTTCATGACAGGTGAGATGCTCGCAGTTGCCGAAACATCTTGGCCAATCCAAAAAAAATTGCAGTCCTACAGCAAAACACTAGACGTTCTCGACAGTTGTGGTGGATCAACCAGAATCACTGTCCGTTGATTTGAGCTTTTACATCTCCAGCATACTTGGGACTGTGTACTATAGCAACAACACTGCAACTTAATGCATACCATATGCAATTAATTGATTCTACTTATGTTGCCATTGTTACGCAATCATAAACGTTTACTCCCAAACAGTTCTCCTCAGGCTGGCAAGACCAGCTCATCCAGCGTCAAAAACTCCTGCAATACCGGATCATCACTGCGTTCCATCTCCTTCATCGTGCCAAAAAAACGCGCCCGTCCCTGGTGCAGAAAAACCACCCGGTCTGCCAGTTTTTTGGCAAACTGCATGTCATGCGTCACCACAATGCTGGTCAGATGTAGCTGCAGTTTCAGCCGCGCGATCAGGTCCCCCAGCAGGTGCGCCATCATCGGGTCCACCATCGTGGTCGGCTCATCGTAAAGAACCGCCTCCGGCTGTGCTGCAAGCGCCCGCGCAATCGCCACCGACCGCTTCATCCCCGTCGACAGGTCCGACGGCAGCAGATCCTCCATCCCCGCAACCCCCACCATCTCCAGCAGCCCCTTCACCACCTGCTGAATCTGGTCCTCCGCCAGGTCCTTCCGTTCACGCAGCGGAAACGCAACATTCTCCCCCACCGTCACCGAGTCGAACAGCGCCCCATTCTGAAACACCATCGTCACCTTCTGCCGAATACGCTGCAGCTCCTTCTCTTTGAGCCCGCAGATATTCTCCCCCGCCACCCGGATCATCCCCTTGTCCGGCTTCAAAAATCCCAGCAGCATCTGCAGCGAAACCGACTTCCCCACACCGCTTCGCCCCAGGATACAAAGCGTCTCACCCGGATTCACGCAAAAGCTCACATCCTCCAGCACCACAAAATCCCCAAACGCCTTGTACACATGCTCAAACGAGATATAGGAGCCCGGCTTATTTTTGACATCCGGAATCTCCTCCGCCGCAGCCTCATTCTGCTGCGCGGCCTGCTCCATAAAATCCCCGACCGCCTCCGCTACATCCGGCGACACCTCCGCCGTCAGCGAAGTCGCATCATCCGCCACATGCTCCGAACCCTCAGCATCCGACTTCTGCACCACATTGCGCCGCTCCTTCTTATGCTGCAGCACGGTGTCGTCTTGCTCTTTTCGTTCCAGACTGTCGTCTTCAAGCTCCGCCATCGACTCTCCAGTTCCCCACTGCCACTATTCTCCATCAAATGCGCCCAAACCTCGAAGTACTTCCAAAGATCCAACTAAGTATCCAGCGCATCCAAATGCCGCTCCGCCTCCGCAAACTCCTCCGGAGTATTCAAATTCGCAAACCACAGGCTCTGTGCCGCATGCTGCGCCTCCGTCGTATAGCACCAGTCTTCCTTTGTGCCCTTCCCGCGAGTCGCTCGAAAGCCATTCATCGGCACATTCCAAAGTCCCGCACCCGGCAGAAATCCATGCTCGACTGCCAACTCCCGTCCCGCCTCTTCGAACACGGTCATCAACTTGAAATAACCTCGCTCCAGCGCGGCTCTCAAAAATGGCAGCACCTCTCGATGCACCAAACAAAATCCCGGCTGCGGCCGTCCTTCCACTCTAAACATACGGATGCGTGCACCACGATCTTCTTCTTGGAGCCAGCGTCGTACCTGGCTTGAAATAAATGCCGAAGGCAGAAAAGGCATATCTACCGGCAGGAACAGATTCCATCGAAAATCGAATGGGTCAACGCCGCCTCGATCCCACCCATCGGACCGCAATCGCGATGAATATCCGGAACAATCGGCGCATAGGCAGCAAGCTCCGGATTGTCGCTCAGCACCCGAACATCCATGCAGACCCGCCGCAGCTTTTTCACCGCATGCCGAACCAACGGCTTCCCCGCCAGTTCAAGCAAAGCTTTATCCCTACCCATGCGCGAACTCCTGCCGCCGGCCAGCACATAGCCGCCAATCTCGGATGGCACCGGCACATCGCCCATCAAGCACCCACACCACTCAAAAACCGCACAATCGATTCAATCCCCCGATAAAAATTCGCCAGATGAAACTTCTCATTCGGAGCATGCAGATTATCATCCGGCAGCCCAAACCCCATCATCACCGTAGGCGTCTTCAGCTCCCTCACAAAGTCCCCCACAATCGGAATCGACCCGCCCCCACGCACAAACACCGTCTCCTTCCCAAACACCTCGCGCATCGCATCCGTCGCCGCCTTCACATACTTATTGTCCGTGCTCACCACAATCGGATCGCCCGAATGAATCAGCCGCACCTCCAGCACAATCCCCTTCGGACACAGCGACTCCACATAGCTCTTGTACTGCGCAAAAGCCTCCGCCGGCTTCATATCCGGCACCAGCCGCATACTCACCTTCGCCAGCGCCTTCGCCGGAATCACCGTCTTCGCACCCGCGCCAATAAACCCTCCCGGCATCCCATGCACATCCACCGTCGGCCGAGCCCACGTCCGCTCCAGCACCGAGTAGCCCCGGCTCCCCCGTCAGCGAAACCGACCCCACCTCCGTCTCCCGATAGTGCTCCTCATCAAACGGCAGCGCCTTCCAAGCCTTCAACTCCGCGTCCGTAGGCTTCGCCACCTTGTCATAAAACCCCGGAATCAAAATCTTCCCCTCATCATCCTTCAGCTTCGCAATCACCTGCGACAGCGCCACAAAAGGATTCGGAGCCGCGCCCCCATACATCCCCGAATGCAGATCCGTCCGCGCCCCCCAGCGCCTCAATCTCCGTATAAATCATCCCTCTTAGCCCAACGCACAAAG
Source organism: uncultured Acidobacteriaceae bacterium (assembly GCA_963744125.1). Taxonomy (GTDB): domain Bacteria; phylum Acidobacteriota; class Terriglobia; order Terriglobales; family Acidobacteriaceae; genus Edaphobacter. The sequence continues at coordinate 513,726 of CAVUSG010000005.1, forward strand.
TCGGCAGATCAGCCGCAAACATCTCCGTATCCGACACCAGCGCAACATCCGCCTTCAATTGCTCGCCATGCTCCCGCACAAACGCAGCAATCCCCTCACCCCCAACCTCCTCCTCACCCTCGACAATCACCCGCACATTCACCGGCAGCTTCCCGCCACCCGCCGCAAACAGCGACTCCAGCGCCTTCACATGCATCCACATCTGCCCCTTGTCATCCACTGCCCCGCGCGCATAGATATTCCCATCGCGCTCCGTCGGCTCAAACGGCGGCGACTTCCACTCATCCAACGGCTCCGCCGGCTGCACATCATAGTGCCCATAGCAAAGCACCGTAGGCGCACCGTCGAGATGCAGCCAATCCCCATACACCAGCGGATGCCCAATCCGCTGCGGCACCACCACCGCCTGCCCGAGCGTGTCAACAATCACCTCTTCCGGCGTGGACGTCTCGATCAGCCGAACATTCTCCATCCCAATCCGCTTCAACTCCGCAGCCACAAACTCCGCCGCCCGCCGCACATCCCCCACATGCACAGGATCAGTCGAAATCGAAGGAATCCGCAGCAACGCCTTCAACTCATCAACAAACCTCGCCTGATTCTTCTTCGCAAACTCAACCGCCGCCGCAACATCTGCCATATCCCATCACTCCTTCACTCTTCTGACCATCATCGCTCTCCAGCCTAACGCCCGGCGACCCACAATAGCCACCACGCATCATAAAACTAGGCTGTTACAGCTACGGCCTCTGCGAAAGGAACAGCCATCGTGCCAACCTACAAGATCAAGCTAAAGAGCCGCAAAGAAGTGGCCGCCGAAACCATGGCCTTCCACTTCGAAAAGCCCGCAGGCTTCACCTTCGTCGCAGGACAGGCCGGAGACTTCACCCTCCACCATCCCCCCGAGACCGACAAAGAGGGCAACAAGCGCAGCTTCTCCCTCGCCTGCGCTCCCTACGAAGACGACCTCATGATCGCCACCCGCATGCGCGACACCGCCTTCAAGCGCTCCCTCAAATCCATCCCCCTCGGCACCGAGCTCTCTCTCGAAGCACCCTGGGGCGAACTCACCCTCCACAAAAAACACAGCACCCCCGCCGTCTTCCTCACCGGAGGCATCGGCATCACCGCGATCCGCAGCATAATCCTCGAAGCAGCCCGAACCAAACTCGCCCAGAAACTCATCCTCTTCTACTCCAACCGCCGCCCCGAAGACGCGGTCTTCCTCAACGACCTCACCCAGGCGCAAAAGGAAAACTCCCACTTCAACTTCATCACCACCATAACTGAGCCCGAAAAATCCTCCCACCCCTGGAAGGGCGAGACCGGCCCCATCGACAAACCCATGCTGGAAACCCTGATCGACGACCTCAACATCCCCATCTACTACATCTGCGGCCCGCCAGAGATGGTCACCGCCATGGACAAGATGCTCAAAGACGCAGGAGTAAAATCCCCGCACATCCGCACCGAAGACTTCGACGGCTACTAACTCATATGAACATCACACTCAAACGCGTCTACGAAGAACCCGCCAAAGAGGACGGCACCCGCATCCTCGTCGATCGACTCTGGCCCCGCGGCCTCACCAAAGAAAAGGCCCACGTCGACCTCTGGCTAAAAGAAGTAGCCCCCAGCAACGAGCTCCGCAAATGGTTCGCCCACGACCCAACCAAGTGGCCCGAATTCAAAGCCCGCTACAAAGCCGAACTGAAAAATAACACCCCACAGTTAAATCTCCTCAGACAAGCCATAGCCAAAGGCCACGCCACCATCGTCTACGGAGCCCGCGACACCGAACACAACGAAGCAGTAGTCCTTCAAGAACTACTCAGCCACTAAACCCTCAATAAGCCGGCACAACCTTCTCCGCCGCCACCGGTCTCCCCGCCAGAAACGCCGCAATATTCTCATTCAGAAACTTCCCATCCGCCGGACTAGCCGCAGCCCCCGCAGGATGTCCCCACAGCGAAGGAATCGGCATCAGCGAAACCGTCCGCATGTACTGCGCCTCATACCGCGCATCGCTCACCGGAAAATACTGGTCCGTCATCGAAGGCATATACAGAAACGGCGCCTTGATCGACTCCAGCGCCTTCTTCTCATCGCCCCCAAACCCCGGCGTAGCCCCCACATCATTCTTCTCCCACGTCCGCATCTGCAGTATCAAATTATTCGCATCCGCTCCCGGAATAAACCGCGTCCGAAACCTCTCCACCACATCCTCAAACGTAGTCCCCGGCTTCGCATTCGTCCGCCACAACTCCTCCCGCCACCACTGCGGCGAATACAGCCACGCCGCCCAAACCATCCCAAACGCATTGATCCCGGCCTGCGGCTCCTCCGTATAGTCACCGCCCTTGAACTTCTCATCCGCCGTAATCGCAGCGATCTCCCCCTCCAGCCGCACATATCCATGCCCATAAGTCTTCGCCGTCCCCGAAGTCGCCACCACCTTATCCATAAACTCCGGATAGCTCACCGCCCACTGAAACGCCTGCTGCGCCCCCATCGAAAACCCGATCACCGCCTTCAGATGCGTCACCTTCAAATCTTCCGTCAGCAGCCGATGCACCGCCTCCACATTGTCACGAATCGTCATCACCGGAAACCGCGGCCCATGAAACGGCTCTGGAGCATTGCTCGGCGAACTACGAGCTCCCATTTCCAAACAGCTCCGTAGTCACCAGAAAAAGCTTCGCCGGATCAAGCGCCTTTTCCGCCCCCATCAACCACTCATATCCATTCAGCTTCGCCATGTAGTGCGAAGGCAGCAGCACCGCATTATCCCGCGCGGCATTCAGGTGCCCATACGTCCCATACACCACCCGAGCCTCCGGCAGCACCACCCCACTCTCCGTCTTGAAGTTCTTGATCACAAACTCATGCCGCACCGGCGCCTCCAGCGCCGGAGCCTGCGCCCACGAAACACTCCCCAACGCACCAATCATCGCCATCAAAAACCAAACAATTCGTCGCATGCGCAAATCTTACACTCGCAACGGCGTTATACTCGCTAACGTTGAGCGCCAGTTCCCCATTGCAGGTCTGAACCAGCACACACCAGCGGTCGCACGAACCAACGATGCAGGCGCCTGAGATAAATCCCCACAACAAATCAACCCAGACTCGTCGAGCAAAACTCGGCCGGCCATCAACAAGTGTCTTTAGCACGATGATTCAGAATTCACAGGAGGAGTTCATGGCAACAATGAAAGTCGCACAAGTCCCCAAGCCCGGAGCAGACTTCCAAATCGTCGAGCGCGAGATCCCCAAGCCGCCCGCCGGCCACGTCCTCATCAAGGTCCAGGCCTGCGGGGTCTGCCACAGCGACGTGCTTACCAAAGAAGGCGCGTGGCCCGGCATCCAATACCCTCGCGCCCCCGGCCACGAAGTCGCCGGCATCATCGACGAGCTCGGCCCCGGTGTCTCCGCATGGAAGAAGGGTCAGCGCGTCGGCGTCGGCTGGCACGGCGGTCATGACGGCACGTGCCTCTCCTGTCGCCGCGGAGATTTCGGCAACTGCCAGAATATGAAGATCCCCGGCATCAGCTACGACGGCGGCTATGCGCAATACATGATCGCCCCCATCGACGCCCTCGCAGCCATCCCCGAAACCTTCAACGACGTCGAAGCCGCCCCACTTCTCTGCGCCGGAATCACCACCTTCAACGCCCTCCGCCACAGCGGAGCGCTCCCCTCCGACCTCGTCGCAGTCCAGGGCATCGGAGGCCTCGGTCATCTCGGAATCCAATTCGCCGCCAAGTTCGGCTACAAGGTTGCAGCCATCGGACGCGGCTCCGAAAACGCAGCCCTCGCAAAGAAACTCGGAGCCCACGTCTACATCGACAGCAAGGCCACTAAGGCCGCCGAAGAACTGCAAAAACTCGGCGGAGCACGAGTAATCATGGCCACCGCCCCAAGCTCCAAAGCCATGTCCGAGCTCATCGACGGCCTCGGCCCCAACGGCAAGCTCATGGTCGTCGGCGCCGCCTTCGATCCCATCGAAGTAACCCCGATCCAGCTCATCACCGGAAGCCGAGCCATCCAGGGCTGGGCCTCAGGAACCCCCACCGACTCCGAGGACACCCTCCGCTTCGCCGAACTAACCGGCGTCCGCCCCATGATCGAAACCTACCCCCTCGAAAAGGCCGCCGAGGGCTACGCCCGCATGCTCAGCGGCGACGCCCAGTTCCGCGTAGTCCTGACCATGTAACAACCGCGCAATCGCCCTTCTCCGCGCCCTCCGCGCCCCTCCGCGTCCTCTGCGTCCGTCGTTCATGCACTTCGTGGACTACAATTGCTCCCTCCCCCCGGGCCACGCAATTCAAATTCGCAAGCAAGAGGAGACGTGTCCCTTGAAACTACCTTCATCTGCGTCCATCTCGCGACGACGAGCCATCTCCATGGGATTGACCCTCGTCGCCGGCGCCGAAATCGCGGCCATCCCCCTTGCCAACGCACAGTCCCACGCGCAGTCCAAAGGCGCAACCTTCGTCCTGGTTCACGGCGCCTGGCACGGCGGATGGTGCTGGCGCCGAGTCGCCGATCGCTTAACCGCCAAAGGCCACTACGTCGTCGCGCCGACTCTCTCAGGCGTCGGAGAGCGTTCCCATCTGCCACCCGATTCCATTAACCTCACCACACAAATTGACGACGTCATCGGCGAAATCAAATGGAAGGATCTCAACGGCATCGTGCTCGTCGGCCACTCCTATGGAGGGATGGTTGTTACCGGTGTGGCCGAGCAGCTTCAGAACCGCATCGCCGCCATCGTCTATCTCGACGCCTTCATGCCTGCCGATGGCCAGTCGCTCTACGATCTCAACCACGCGCCCGCGCCAACAGAAAAAGTCAGCCCGCCCCACCCGGCAGCCTACTTCCACGTCAACCCAACCGACAGCGCATGGGTCGACAGCAAGCTCACCCCCCACCCGATGCAATGCTTCACCGAGAGACTAAACGTCACCGGCGCCTATCAGGCTATCCCAAAGAAGGTCTACATCCGCGCACCTCTCTTCAAGATCGCCGCGTTTGACAACGCTTTAGCCCAGTGCCGCGCAGATCACTCCTGGAAGACCGAAACCGTAACCTGCGGCCACGACGTAATGATCGACCAACCAGCAGAACTAACCGCAATCCTCGAGAAGCTCGTCTAACCCGAGGCACCTCCCGTCCCTGTCTGGAGGCAAGCTTTCGCGGACGCCCGCCAATTCTCTGGATGATATATTCCGTGGCGAGTGCTCGATCTATAAATATTTCCGAGCGAAAGTTCCTTTCTGCCGTCGTTGAAGTAGCAGAGACTCATTCATATTGTTGACCGACCTGCGTGGCCGGCTATATGGCCGAACCGCGAAAAGGATTTCCACCATGAGAATCAAGGCTTCCACCCACCTGGTTCTAATTGCTCTGCTCTCGATGATCGTTTGCGTGCCTGCAATTGGTCTACAGACATCTGTTCCTACGCATGACATCGCGGGAGACTGGCAAGGCACTCTCGAATTCCCGGCGTCGTCAAGCCGTCCCGCCGCCAGGTATCGGCTTGTCTTGAGAATCGCGAAGACATCCGACGGCGGCTGGACTGCCTTAACTACAGCATCGACCAGGGTCCGGAGCCGATGCATACCTCCGGCGTCACACTTCAAGGAAGCACCTTCAAATTCTCAATCCCTTCCCTGCATGGAAACTATGAGGGAAACTTGAGTGCTGACGGAAGTTCTATTCATGGCGTGTGGACACAGGGGGCTCCTCTGACGCTGGATTTTGTTCGCGCCACGAAGGAGTCCGCTTGGGAGATCCCCGCACCTGCGGCTCCGCCGAAGCCAATGGCAGCAGACGCAAACCCTTCATTCGCAGTGGCGACCATCAAGCCGAGCAATCCAGGTACGCCCAGCAGCCAAACCAAAATTATCAGGGTGATTGGGCGGCAGTATGTGACGCAAAACACCTCGCTGGCAGATCTGATTGAAGTTGCATACGGGGTTCATCCCAGGCAGATCAAAGGTCCGTCCTGGGTCGCTGACGACAAGTTCGATCTTGTCGGAATCCCGGATGTGGAAGGCCAGCCAAGCGGCAAGCAATGGCTGACGATGGTGCAGAAACTGCTCGCAGAGCGCTTCAGGCTGGCGCTTCGTAGAGAGAAAAAAGAACTTCCGGTGTATTTTCTTTCGGTGGATAAGAGCGGCCTGAAGAACGTGACTGCGAGCGAAAGCACAAGCCCTTTTCCCAGCGGCCTGGAATTTATACCATCGGCCGACGGTCTCACGCTGCCGGCAAGAAATACGGCGATGGCGCAGTTCGCGCAAATGCTGCAGCAGGTAGTGCTCGATCGACCCGTAATTGACAAGACCGGCTTGGCTGGAAGGTTCGACTTCGAGTTTACGTTCACGCCGGATGAGTCGCAGTTCAACGGTCATCCCCCACGACTGCCACCACCAACAAACACAACTCACTCTTCCCCAGGTCTATTCGACGCCATTCAACGGCAGCTTGGTCTGAAGCTCACTCCGGATACAGCCCCGGTCGATGTTCTCGTCATCGACCACGTGGAGAAGCCGTCGGCAAACTAACTGTGAGCCGGGTGCCCCATCCATCGATTCTGACGAGTGGGATCCGAGCTACGATCTAACTTGATCCTGACCTCAACCTCACCTCCGCTATCTGGCAGCAAGCTTTCGCGGACGCCCGCCAAGCGACCCGTTAGCGCGCGCCGCAGCGACCTTGGCCTTAGTGCGAGCCTTACCGCCTTCAGCTCCCAGCCGCGCAGCCATCCATTTGCGCGAGCCCATCGTGCCTTCGAGAAGATTCAAGACGTTGATCCCCTCGTCCAGTTCGGGGAAGTAGAGGCCGAAGCCGGATGGAGTGATCTCTATCTCTTGAAGTTGGGAAGGTTTGGCATTCTCCAGACCCTGCACATCTGCCGGATTGAACATCACTTCAACCTTGGTGGAGAGGCTGATGATGATCCTGTTCATCTTCTTGTTGTAGCGCGCAGCGATGGCTCTTGGGTTGTTGGCCTGCATCATCTTGGCGCGACGCGTCGCTGCCAAAAATTCTTTATGGCTTATCATTTCGCTCTCCATGCATCTCCTCCCAGATCGCGCACAGTTGCGGAATGTGCGGCAACAGCGCGACGCGAATTCGATTCACCTCTGCTTCGCTGAGACGGTAGCGATCGCGAAGCGTCGGCGGCCCTGACGAACAGTTCAGGTAGAACAATGCTTCGCCGCCGTTACCGAAGACATGTACATGCGGTGGCGGGTGGTCGTTGGGAAACATCATGACACGAAACCCGTCGATCCGTAGAACAGTCGGTACAGCAGGAGAATAGCATATTCCTAAGCGGTTGGGTTACCAACTGAGCCATACGCATATTAGAAGTTCATCGAATCTGGACAGGAGGAGCCATCTCTTGCCAGTCAACTGCCTTTAAAATTTCCCGCTTATCACCATTCGGAGATGGTAGTGATCTCCACTCTGTCCACGCTTCCTCCCATCGTTGACCATCATGATTAAACCTAATTTGAAGAGTTTCAACCGTAGGCCGACTTCGGGACCAGACCCAGAAATAGTACGTGGTTACTTTGTCTTGTGAAGGATGGATTATCGGACCAAGAGGTGATGCGTATGTGCTGCTGACTGCCCCCAAAGTGATGCTCTGTGGTGTATTGCCGTCCTGGTAAAACTTGAGCGCATCAGAAGTCTCTGCCATCTCGACTCGTACGTCCCAAATCGTATAGTTTCCGGTAACAAATACCATCAACCTATATGCTCCGGCGTTGGTCGCATTTGCTGGAAAGGCTGGAATCGGAAGTACCGTAAGATACGAATCCCCGCCTGTGAGGCTATTTACCCCTTCTTCTGCAATTTCGGCAGCTTTTTCAGTCTTGGAGTAGATGCTTTTTGTTTGACCCATCGTGGCCTCGAAATTTTTTTGACTTTGAGTGTAGGCATCGGTCAATCCGTTCGCCGTCGCCGTAAAATCTGCCTCCTGAGCCTTCAGTACTTTTCCAAAGTCCTCATCCTGAACTTTTCTGTCATCGTTAGCTTTTTGTTCGCTGGATGTACGATCGGATCGGATCGCCTTGAACTCAATTCTCAACAAGCCCGCTATTAGAAGCATCCAAATTGCTTTTTGCAGCCCGCTCGTCTCACCCTGAAGGCTCATTGCCGCAGCTACAAAGGCAATAACCGTTACGGCATAGCCGGGAAGGGGAAGACGCGAGTCTGGCCACCATATAAAGATCAGTATCGCGAGACATAACTGCAACAAGATGAATACGGTTTTCTGCCAGCGCCTGCCGCTTCGTGGAAGAACTACTACTGATCGCATGCCCGAATGGTCTCATTGCGATCCGCCATCCGTCGATATGCAAATCTCTACAACAGCGAAAACACATGCAAGGTCACATTCCCATATGGCCGGTGAAGTGCTGCCGCATTTGCATGCGCATCTGTTCGCGTTCTTCCGCAATAAGCTTCAGCCGCCGCTTATCCTCCCCTCAATAATCCTTATCTTGCTGGCGCATCCCACCGCACAAGCGAACAATAGACCCATGACCACCACCGACAAAACCCACACCCACCGGCCAAACCTGGAACCCCACCAACTACGCCGCCAACGGCCGCTTCGTAGCCAACCTCGCCACCGGAGTAGTCGATCTCCTCGCCCCCAAACCCGGCGAGCACATCCTCGACATAGGCTGCGGCGACGGAGCCCTCACCGAAAAACTCGCCGCCACCGGAGCCATCCTCACCGGAGCAGACGCCTCCCCCGCCATGGTCGCCGCAGCCCGCGCCCGAGGCCTCAAAATCGACCACTACCCAGCCCAATCCCTCCCCTACGAGAGCGAATTCGACGCCGCCTTCTCCAACGCCGCCCTCCACTGGATCCCCGAAGCCATCCAACCCGCCGCCCTCACCGCCATCCACCGAGCCCTCAAACCAAACGGCCGCTTCGTAGCCGAGATGGGCGGCCTCGCCAACATCGCCGCCATCCGCGCCGCCCTCCAGTCCACCCTCGCCCCCTACGGCATCGACGCCGAAGCCGACGCCGCCTCCTTCTACCCCTCCCCCGCCACCTACCGCCGCCTCCTCGAAGCCGCCGGCTTCACCGTCCAGTCCATCGACCTCATCCCCCGCCCCACTCCCCTGCCCGCCGGCCCCGACGGCAAAAACCCCATGGAAATCTGGCTCAACACCTTCCGCAACGGAGTCCTCGACCGCCTCACCCCCACCGACCGCACCCACGCCATCGCCGCCACCATCGCCATCCTCGAACCCATCCTCCGCGACCACGACGGCAACTGGACCTCCGACTACGTCCGCCTACGCTTCCACGCCACCCGAACCTGACCCCTAAAGCCTTGTCATCCTTCGCCGCAGGCGGAGGACCTGCTTTTGTCCGAAAACCTCTACGCTTTGGCCGGCCTCTCGCTCTCCTAAACCCCTTGACTCCCCCTGTATAATAGAGACAGCGAAACAAACTCCGGCGAAAGCCGGAGTTTCGCATTTAAGCCGCGGAACTCGCAACCGAGGTCCGGACTTAAGTATAATGTTTTGAAGATTTTGAGCAAAATAGAGGGAGGGAGGGGTATGCACATGAAGACCGCAAGCAGAGCACAGAAACGCACCGGAAGCTGCGTCCAAACCGTGCCCTCACCCTCAGCGCCCGGCAGTCGGGAAACCCCGGCACAGCCCCCACCCCCAATGAATCGATTAGGAGATTGCTGCGTCCATACAAGGACACCAGCTGCATCTAACCGGTGTAAAGCTCATTCTTGAATCCACAGCCACCGCTAAACCATCTACTTTCCTATCGTTCTCAGTCAGGCTACTTACTTATGGGATTCAATCTTCGGCGGTTCCTGCTGTTCGTTCCGCTCTTCGCCGCCTTCTGTTGCGGCCAATCGAACGCGCAGCAGATTATCGCCAGCCTCCCCGACTCACCCAGCTCGGTCCTCGACCAATCCTCCAGCTCATCGTCCTCCATCTCCTCGTCCGTCTCCGCAGACCCTCAATCCCCCCAGCCGGACACTTCCGCAAATAAGCCCCCTCATGTCGATGAACAACCCAAGCGCATCCTGGGCATCCTCCCCAACTTCCGCGCTGTCACCGCCGGCACCAAGCTGCCCCCCCAGACCGTCAAGGACAAGTTCGTCACCGCCTCTGAGGACAGCTTCGATTACTCCGCCCTCTTTATACCCGCCGCCCTGGCCGGCTACGGCCTCGCCGTAAACAATGTCCCCGAGTTTCACGGGGGCGCCGCAGGCTATGGTCGCTACTTCTGGCATAGCTTTACCGACCAGACAATCGAAAACTACATGGTGGAGTTCATCATTCCTGCCATCCACCACGAGGACACACGCTACTACACCAAAGGCGAGGGCGGCTTCGTCAAACGCACCACCTACGCTTTGAAACATGCCGTCATCACCCAGAGCGACTCCGGCAAGCCGACCTTCAACGCCGGCGAGGTCATCGGCTCGGGCGCCGCAGCGGGCATCTCCAATTTCTACTATCCGCAATCGCAACGCACCTTCGGTCAGACCGCTCAGAGATGGGGGGTCAATTTCGGCATCGACGCCGCCACCTTCGTCTTCAAAGAGTTCTGGCCCGACATCAACCACGCACTCTTCCACGGCAAGCAGTAAATCCCCAGTGACGACACACCTCGCTCCGGTGTAACCTCACCGCCATGCGGATCTTTCACCCTCTTCGCGCTCTCCTGCTCCTGCTTCCACTCGCGATCACCCTCCAGGCCCAGCCTCCCGCAACTCCGCCCCAAACCAACACCCCGCAAGACGCCCCCCTAAACCCCACCCTACCCACCCTCTTCATAGTAGGAGACTCCACCGCCCGCAACGGAGCCGACCTGGGCGTGGGGGACCACTTCGCCCCCCTCTTCGACACCACCAAAATCAACATCGCCAACCGAGCCCGCGCCGGCCGCAGCTCCCGCAGCTACTACAACGAAGGCCTCTGGCAGAACGTCCTCGCCGAGATGAAGCCCGGCGACTACGTCCTCATCCAGATGGGTCACAACGACGGCGGCAGCGGCCCCGAAGCCGTAGCCAAGGACACCAAGTACCGCAGCAGCATCAAGGGCCTCGGCGACGAGACCGTCGACATCACCCTGCCCAAACCCTTCACCACCGGCCCCATCGCCGGCCAGACCACCGAAACCGTCCACACCTACGGCTGGTACCTCCGCAAATACATCGCCGACACCCGCGCCAAACACGCCACCCCCATCCTCCTCACCGTAACCATCCGCAACATCTGGACAACCGGTCCCGACGGCAAGCCTCACATCGAGCGCGACATGGGCTTCCGCGACTTCGAGTATCAACTCGGCGCCGCCGAGCACGTCCCCGTAGTCGACATGGCCACCGTAGCCGCCGACGGCTTCGAAGCCCTCGGCCCCGAAAAGACCGCGCTCCTCTTCCCCATCGACCACACCCACACCAGCGCCATCGGAGCCGACATGAACGCCCACTCCGTAGCCACCGCCCTCCGCAACGCGAAATCCCCCCTCGCTCCGTATTCTACGGACAGATGCTGGAATGACGGGAGTCGAACACGAAGCTCGTGACCGGCGGGTTTGAATGTCGAAAGTGAGTTCCACAAACTGCTGAAGCGGCAGGCGGCGAAGGCATCGGACCGCATGCTAATTGACAAGCAGTTCCACGCGACCACTCTGGAAGCCAGCAGCAAGGGCCAGATGCTGGCCTCAGGAACCGCGGGCCCCAGGCAAGCTCGGGCGTCGTACGTTGCGCTTGAGGCGGTGACCGGGTCCCTTGCAAGGAAAGAAAGCGGACATTTGTGCTGATGCACTCCGCCACAATGACGCAGCGGGATACCTGCCTTGAGCGTCACTGTGGTACCAGGCTCAGGAACGGGTGAACTGGCGGGTATAGCGAGGACGAGATGGATATCCTGATCGCGAACGGCAAACATCTCGTAAGTCTTCGATTACACGCTGCCCGAGTCGACCGCAGTTTGAGATGCGTAGCGGCACAGCGCCACCGCTTCGAGTAACATAGAAGAGACGTCCTGGACGCTTATTATGCGCCTGCGCTCCTCACATTTCGTGTTTGTGGTGGTTCTCCTCTGCTCTGTTCAGCTCAGGGACAACTTCACCCTGCAGCTCGTAAATGGTGAGGTCTCCCGCCGATCGAACGGCGCATCCCAGCGTCACGGCATCGCGGCTCTCCCGGCCAGCGCAAGCTGTAACCCACGGAGGCAGCACCACACGCCTCACGGTACCCACCCGTCTCGACCCAGCCGGATGGACAGCCTACCGCGTAGCCTGGACCATGCCCCTGCCGGCCCACGCCGCCGCAGCCATCAGCAACCACACCAGCCTGCTCCGCGCCTAGCCTCGACCCTGAGCGTCCACCGACGTCCCCCGGCAGCCCTCTTCCGCAAAATCTTCGCGCGACCTCAAGTGCCTCAGAACGAAGCACCCAAGCCCCAAGGAAACCATCCGTGATCAACTCAGTCATCGCCAAGGTATTCGGCACCAGTAACGAACGCGCCGTAAAGCGCATCCTGCCCATCGTCACGCAGATCAACGCCCTCGAGCCCACCATGCAGGCGCTCTCCGACGACGAGCTGCGCGCCAAGACCGCCGAATTCCGCCAGCGCGTAGCCGACTCCGTCGCCGCCGAGAAGCTCGACCCCGCCGACCGCTCCGAGGACAACCTCGACGCCATCTACGCCGCCGAAAAGGCCGCCCTCGACGACATCCTCCCCGAGGCCTTCGCCGTCGTCCGCGAGGCCGGCCGCCGCGCCGTCGGGATGCGCCACTTCGACGTCCAGCTCATCGGCGGCATCGTCCTCCACTCCGGCAAGATCTCCGAGATGAAGACCGGCGAAGGCAAGACCCTCGTCGCCACCCTTCCCTGCTATCTCAACGCCCTCGCCGGCCGCGGCGTCCACGTCGTCACCGTCAACGACTATCTCGCCAAGCGCGACGCCGAGTGGATGGGCAAGATCTACGGCTTCCTCGGCCTCTCCGTCGGCGTCATCGTCCACGACCTCTCCGACGAACAGCGCCGCGAGGCCTACGGCTCCGACATCACCTACGGCACCAACAACGAGTTCGGCTTCGACTACCTCCGCGACAACATGAAGTTCGACATCAAGGATCAGGTCCAGCGCGGACACTACTACTGCATCGTCGACGAAGTCGACTCCATCCTCATCGACGAAGCCCGCACCCCGCTCATCATCTCCGGCCCCACCGACCAGACCACCGACAAGTACGCCCGCGTCAACCTCATCATCCCCAAGCTCGAACTCGGCGAACTCATCGAGACCCTCGAGACCAAGACCTGGTCCGGAGACTACGTCGTCGACGAGAAGACCCGCTCCATCACCGTCACCGACGAGGGCTGGGAGAAGATCGAAGGCCTCCTCGGCATCGGCAACATCGCCGACCCCGAGAACTGGGACCTCAAGCACCACGTCGAAGTCGCCATCAAGGCCCACTCCCTCTACAAGCGCGACGTCGAGTACGTCGTCAAAGAGGGCGAAGTCATCATCGTCGACGAGTTCACCGGCCGCCTCATGCCCGGCCGCCGCTGGTCCGATGGCCTCCACCAGGCCGTCGAAGCAAAAGAAGGCGTCGCCATCCGCAAGGAAGACCAGACCCTCGCCACCATCACCTTCCAGAACTACTTCCGCATGTACAAAAAACTCAGCGGCATGACCGGCACCGCCGAGACCGAAGCCGCCGAGTTCGACAAGATCTACAAGCTCGAGATCGTCGTCATCCCCACCAACCGCAAGATGCTGCGCCTCGAAAATCCCGACGTCGTCTATCGCACCGCCAAGGAAAAGTACTTCGCCGTCGCCGACGAGATCGCGCGCCTCCACGAACTCCGCCAGCCCGTCCTCGTCGGCACCACCAGCATCGAAAAATCCGAGCTGCTCTCCGACATCCTCAAGCGCAAGGGCGTCCGTCACGTCGTCCTCAACGCCAAGTTCCACGAGAAGGAAGCCGAGATCGTCGCCCAGGCCGGACGCATCGGCATGGTCACCATCGCCACCAACATGGCCGGCCGCGGTACCGACATCCTCCTCGGCGGCAACTCCGAGTTCATGGCCCGCCAGGACCTCGTCCGCAAGCAGCAGGCCCGCGCCGTCTCCGCAGCCGAGGGCGCCATCTCGCCCGTCGCCGGTCCCGGCATGGTCCGCTTCTACTATCAGTCGCAGGAGTTCGAGACCACCCAGCAGGCATGGGACGAAGCCGTCGCAGCCCACGCCGCCTCCGCGCAGGTCGAGCACGATGCCGTCGTCGCCGCCGGTGGCCTCCACATCCTCGGCACCGAGCGCCACGAGTCCCGCCGCGTCGACAACCAGCTCCGCGGCCGCGCCGGCCGTCAGGGCGACCCCGGCGCCTCGCGCTTCTACCTCTCGCTCGAAGACGACCTCATGCGCATCTTCGCCCGCGAGTGGGTCTCCACGCTGCTCCAGCGCCTCGGCATGGAAGAGGGCGTCCCCATCGAGTCCGGCATGATCTCCCGCCGCATCGAAGCCGCGCAGAAGGCCGTCGAATCCCAGAACTTCGAGTCCCGCAAACACGTCCTCGAGTACGACGACGTCATGAACAAGCAGCGCGAAGCCGTCTACGGCCTCCGCCGCCAGCTCATGGAAGGCGTCGACCAGAAGCAGCTCATCACCGACGACTACCTCTCCACCATCCTCTCCAACATCCTCGACGAGAACATCCCCGAGAAGGCCCATCCCGACGAGTGGAAGACCGAGCCGCTCTTCAACCAGGTCTTCGACGTCTTCGGCGCCCGCTTCGATCAGGAACCCGAAAAGATCGACGTCTCCTCGCTCAATCGTCACGAGCTCGGCGAAGCCCTCTTCGACCACCTCCGCGCCCGCTACGACGTGAAGGAAAAGATCCTCGGCTCCGACCAGATGCGCTACCACGAGCGCATCGTCATGCTCTCCGTCCTCGACGGCCTCTGGAAGGATCACCTCCTCGCCATGGACCACCTCAAGGAAGGCATCGGCCTCCGCGGCTACGCCCAGCAGGATCCCCTCGTCGCCTACAAGAAAGAGTCCTTCGAGATGTTCGAGGCCATGATGATGCGCTTCCAGGAGGACACCGCGCGTCACCTCTTCCGCATGCAGATCATCGGCCCCGACGGCACTCCCATCGAGACCGCCGAGCAGCTGGCCCGCATCCAGTCCGCCAGTCTCCCTGCCACTCCGCTCCCCGGCACACCAGCTCCTGCCGGCCAGCACCAAGTCGCCACGCCAGCCGCAACCCAGGCGCTCGCACGGCACCCGTACCCGTTTCCAATCGCGCCCCATCGACCACCATCGATGCCCTCGAGCGCGAGTTCCACAAGAAGAAGCAGCGCGAACTCGACCTGGCACGCGCCGCCGGCTCATCGGCCGCAGCCACCAACGGCAACGCCCCCCGCGCCACCGGCGCAAAGGTCGGCCGCAACGACGAGTGCCCCTGCGGCTCAGGCAAGAAGTACAAAAAATGCCACGGAGCCAACGCCTAAGCGCTCAGTACCTACTCGCCCCCACCCCGGTCGAGATCGTACAGCAGCAGCTTCGCCTTGGTCGCCAGCGTCTTCGCTCCCTCCGCATCGCCGGAGTTCAGCGCCTGCCTGCGCCTGCCGTTGAAAATTAAGTATCTTATTGATCTGCGACCGCTGCGACTTCACAATACTTGCAGGCAGCGCCTTCAGCCGCTTGTCGTTCGAAGCAATCAGCTCCGTCGCCTCCTGCCGTGTCTGCGGAGTCGCATCTCCGCCCGCAGTCAGCGCCCCAATCGCCGACTCCTCGTCCACCCCTTCAGTAGAAGCCACTTGCGTCGAAGCATTCGCTGGAGCCGTCGCCGCCGGAGTAACCGGCCTCGGCGTCGGTCTCCGCCTCGGCCGCGGAGTAGCAGCCGCCTCCGCAATAGGTACAGGCAACTCTTCCGCCGGCGGCTCCTCAATCAGCGGAGGATTCTCCGGCTCGGGAGTCGAAGCCAGTTCCACCGGAGCCGTATTCAGCGGCAGAGTCACCATCAGCGGAGTCTTGTGAAAACATCCGCTCAACCCCAGCGGCAACAGCAGCGCAACCCCCAGCAGGAGTCTGGACGCACCTCCACCCTTCGTCTCGCTTCGCGTCAATCGCTCTGTTGTCTCACCAGGCACGTTCTACCCGATCTCCTTGCTCACGGGAACAATCTCCGCCGGCGTAATCCCTGCCGCCGTATTTGCCACTCCAACAATCTTCCGCCCCTCGCCCCCTGCGATGGCAGCAACCGGAACCCTCAAGGTAAACGTTGTACCCCGGTCCGCCGCTGCAGGATCGGCATTCGACCGCACATCCATCGCTCCACCATGCATCTGTAGTATCCGATAAGTCGTCGCCAGCCCGATCCCGCTGCCCTTCGGCTTGGTGGTGAAGTACAGTTCGAAGATACGCGGTAATAGCTCCGCCGGTATACCCTCCCCGTTATCTTCCACCTCCACCACCGCAAACTGCGCCTCCCGCCGCACCCCTACCCGAATCGCTCCGCCCTGCGGCATAGCCTGCATCGCATTCAACAGCAGATTCAGCAGCGCCTGCCGTATCAACTCGTCGTCCACCCGCACCAGCAGCGGTTCCCGCGGCAGCTCCGTCCTTACCTGGACATTATTCTCCACCATCTCCGCTTCGGTCAGTTCAATTACCGAGCGCACCACCTTCCGCAGATCCTGTTCATGCAGATGCAGCTCCATCGGACGCGAAAAGTCCGCCAGCGTCTGCACCACACGGTCCAGCCGTTGCATCTCGCCCGACAGAATCTCCACATGCCGCTGCGCCCCCCGGAACAGCTCCCCTGCGCCATTCTCCGTACTCCCACCCGCCAGCTTCCCACGCAACAGCTCCAGGTGCACCACCATCGCGTTGATCGGATTCTTCACCTCATGCCCCACTCCAGCCGTCAGCCGTCCAATCGCAGCCAGCCGTCGCGACACCTCCAGCTCCTGCCCCAAGCTGCATCACCGACTCCGTATCCCGCAGCGTCAACAGCGTCCCCATGCTCCCCGGATTCTCGCCGTCACCACCGCGTCCATCATCAATCCTGTCCAGCGAAATCTGCACCTCGCGGCCATCTTCCAGCGTCACTCCCTCCGCGACGACATCGCCCCCTCTCTCGAAAGCCTCCAGCACCGCCGCCCCCAGCGCCGTCTCTGGCGCAAAGATCTCTTCCAGCCGCCGCCCCACCATCTGGCCCCGAAAGTCCCCCTCCGTCCGGCTCACAAAATTCTCCACCGCATCCGAAACCATCACCGCTCGCCGGTCACCCGTAAACAGCAGCACGCCATCTCGCAGCGTATCCAGCATCTGGTTCAAATTCGCCTGCAGCGCCGTATAGCCGGCCTCTTTCGTGCGCATCTGTTCACCCAGCCGCTCGATCGTCTTGGTCACCCGCACCATCGCATCGCTGCCGCCCTCACCCGCCTCCAGCGTCGTTCGAGCCGGATCACCCGTCCCCAACCCCAGCTCCGGAGCCGCCGTCAACCGCTCCAGCCGCGTGCTGATCTGCTCGATAGGCCGCAGCGCCAGGTTCGCCAGCAGTCCAGCCGCCACAATCGACGCCACTCCAGCGATCAACGCAAACCAAAGCGCGCTCCGCAGCCACTCCTCATACGAATTCCGCAGAAACGTCGACCGCACCCCAACATGCACCGCCAGAAACGGTGCTCCATTCCTGTCCAGCGACTGCGTCAGATCCAGCACCCGCGGCTTCCCAAACAGCTCTCGCATCTGGTCAACAAATCCGCTGTCGCGCACCTTCTTCAGGCTCGTCCGAAACGTCACCTCCTGATCCAGCGAATCCGGGTCCGTGCTCACCAGCGTCAACCCATGAGCATCCGTCACGCTGACATCCTGCACCGTCGGCGAATAGCGCACCACCGCATTCATCACATCCGTCAGAGCGTCGCTGCTCCGCAGCGCATCGACCACCGCCGCGTGCAACGCCTCGTCACTCCGATCCGACGGAGGATTCACCCTGATCCCCGTCTCCACCGCCTGCCGGGTCATCAACAGGACCTGCTGTGCCAACACATCGTTCGACGCCGCTGTCTGCTCGATCCTCTGACGCAGCAACTCACCCATAAACAGCGAGCAGAGAATCAGCACAATCGCGAACGTCAACGCCGTCACCGACAGCACCAGCTTGGTCTTCAACTGCATCCCTTACTCCGCTGCATCTTCCGTGGCGCTGGAGTACTCCTTCAGCTTATTCTGTAGCGTCTTCGCGCTGATCCCCAGTATCTCTGCCGCCCTCGTCTTATTATTGTGCGTCGACTCCAGCGTCTTCAGAATCAACTGCCGTTCCGCCTCATTCACCGTCGTCCCCACCTCAACATGCACCGTCTTCTGCTCGTTCAGCATCCGCTGCGCCTCGGCCTTGATCGCCTCAACATCCTTGATGCCCGAATCCCTCCCCGGCTGCCGCGGTCGGCTAGCCAGCGGAGCGAACCCCACCTCGCCAAAGTGCGGCGGCAGATGCTCCACTCCGATCAGCCCCGTCCCCGCAAGAATCGTCGCCCGCTCAATCGTGTTCCGCAACTCTCTTGCATTGCCCGGCCACCGATACTCCTCCAGCCGCTTCAGCAGACTGTCCTTCATCCCCGACACCGTACAGTGGTGCCGCTCATTCATATCCTGGATCATCTTGTCCGCAATCGGCGCAATATCCCCCGGATGATCCCGCAACGGCGGCATCTGGATATTGAACACATTCAGCCGGTAGTAAAGATCCCCGCGCAGCTCGCCATTCGCCACCGCCTCCTCAGGATCCTTGTTCGTCGCCGCCACCACCCGCACATCCACCGGAGTCTCCACCTTGCTCCCCAGCCGCCGCAGCTTCCTGTCCTCCAGCACCCGCAGCAGCTTCGCCTGCGTCGCCGCCGGCATCTCGCCGATCTCGTCCAGCAGCAGCGTCCCCTCCTCGGCCAGCTCGAAACATCCCGCCCGCCGCTCCAGCGCGCCCGTAAACGAACCCTTCTCGTGCCCGAAGATCTCGCTCTCAATCAGCGTCTCAGGAATCGCCGCGCAATTCACCGCCACAAACGGCTTCGTCCGCCGCGCGCTCAACTCATGCAGCGCCCGCGCCACCAGCTCCTTGCCCGTGCCGCTCTCCCCCGTCACCAGCACGCTGACGTTCGACGGAGCCACCCGCTCGATCATCGCAAAAATCTCTTTCATCTGCGGAGAATACCCCACCAGCGGCCCCAGCCTGCCCGACTCCTTCAACTGCCGCCGCGTCACCTCCAGCTCAACATCCGACTCCCGCTGCCGGCTCGCATTCTGCAGAATCGTCTTCAGCCGCACCGGATCAACCGGCTTCGGAATGTAGTCGTAAGCCCCCTGCCGCATCGCCTCCACGGCCGACTCGATCGACCCCTGCGCCGTCAGCATCACCACCACGATCCGCCGCGGCAGCTCGCCAATCCGCGCCAGCAGCTCCATTCCATCCATCCGCGGCATCTTCAGGTCGGTCACCACAATCGACGGCGACCACGACACAATGCGCTCCAGCCCCTCCACTCCGTCCGCCGCGCCCTCCGTCCGGTAGCCCCAGCTCTCAATCAGCTCCGTCAGACCGGTCCGTGCGTGAAGCTCGTCTTCGACAATCAGTACCTTTTCCAATCTTCCTCCAGCTTGCAGTTTCAGCAACTTACACATCGCCAACCCAAACTCAGGCCCAGCCCAACTCCAACTCCCGCTCTAAACTCTATAGAGTTACGATAATTATTGGATGCAAACCAGCTTTCAGTGTACTGTCACCGCACCTTCAAAGCCCATACCTCGGAAGCATCATCAAAAACCGCAGCAAAAAATAACCCGCCGCGCCCAACCACCAACCACCAACCACCAACTACCAACTACCAACTACCAACTACCAACATCAACTGTTCTACTGTTCTATCCTTAACCCATGCTCGAACTAGAAATCTCCCCCGAAACCTACCGCCAGCAGCGTACCCAGCCCCAACCACCCCTCCTGATCGACGTCCGCGAACCCTGGGAACTCGCCGAAGCCACCCTCGGCGGCGTCCCCATGCCCATGGGCGACGTCCCCTCCCGCGCCAACTCCGAGCTCGACCCCGACGAGCCCATCGTCGTCCTCTGCCACCACGGCCAGCGCTCCCTCTCCGTAGCCATGTGGCTCCGCGAACAAGGCTTCGACCACGCCCAATCCCTCGCCGGTGGCATCGACGCATGGTCCCGCACCATCGACCCCACCATCCCCCGCTACTGAAGATGGCCTCCTCCGCCGGCATCGAAGAGCAAGCCACTGCACTCGAAGCACTCCGTCACGCTCCATCACCTACCGCCGAAGCCGGACTACGCAAAGCCCTCCAACATCGAAACAACTTTCTCGTAGCCAAGGCCGCCCGCGTAGCCGCCGACCTCAAGTTCACCGCCCTCACCCCCGACCTCGCCGCAGCCTTCACTCGTTTCCTCGACAACCCCGTCAAGTCCGACCCGCAGTGCTGGGCAAAAAACGACACCGCCAAAGCCCTCGCTGCCCTCGAATATCAGGAACACGAACTCTTCCTTCAAGGCATGCGCCACATCCAGCTCGAACCCGTCTGGGGAGGCACCGCCGACACCGCCGGCCCCCTCCGCGGAACCTGCGCCCTCGCCCTCGTCCAGTGCCGAGGCCTCAACAGCACCCACCTTCTCACCCTCCTCACCGAGCTCTTCGCCGACAAGGAAATCCCCGTCCAGGTCAACGCCGCCCGAGCCGTAGAGCAGATCGGCTCCGACGCAGCCATGCTCCTCCTCCGCCTCCGCGCCGAACTAGCCAGCGGCGAACCCGAACTCCTCGGAGCCTGCTACTCCGGAGTCCTCCGCCTCGAAGGCCCCAACGCCATCCCCTGGGCCGCAAAGTTCCTTCCCCCCGAAGACGACGCAGCCGCCGAAGCAGCCATCGCCATCGCCGAAACCCGCACCCCCGAAGCCTTCACCACGCTCAAAAACTCCTTCGCCCGCGCCCGCGATCCCTGGTTCCGCACCGCCCTCCTCTCCGCCATCGCCCTCACCCGCCAGGACGAAGCCTTCACCTGGCTCCTCACCCTCATCGAACAAGACGACCGCAGCAGCAAAGACGCCCACGAAGCCCTCTGCAACTCCTCCCCACCCAACGCCATCCTCGACCGCCTCCGCGTCCTAGGCAAACCCTGCAACCCCGCTTGATCCACTCAGCGAAGCCGGGTGCCCCATGATCACCCCTGAGCGCAAGCGAAGGGTTATCGTGGGGTTACTCACTCGATGCCGGGTGCCCATCTTAGCGCGGCTACCCCACAACCCGCCCCTGAGCTGCAAGTCGCCTTTGCAGTTTGTCCTTGCCTTAGCTCGTTACTCATTGCTCGTTGCTCGTTGCTGATTAGTAATCGCCTTTGCACTTGTCAGTGCGAACCACTCCGATAATCCATCAACCCACAGAGCGCACATCCAGAGCTCCCATTCTTATCCACTCAATCCCGTTCCTGCTTTGTTGACTCTATAAAAAACCTCATAACCACAACAAATCAAGAACATAAAACCGCTTTGAATCGTATCCACTTCTACTAGAAGAAGTAGAGGCAAAAAACCACCGCCCAGGCGGATCGGCACCCATAGCAGTCTTTGACAACCCGACCGGAGTCGAACATCATAAGCCTAATCTTATGAATACTTTGCAGCATCCAACCCCACTTTATAAGACTTTTTGACTTACGAATCCAGAGGTCCGGACCTAAACCATCTATTTTGAATACTTTGCGCAATTTAGTGGGGAGGGGGAGGCAGTATGTTAGGGTCTACTCCAACCACTTCATCAATTAGGGAGCAAGCCTCATGAACCAGCGGTTCTTCAAATCTGTCCTCTCAGCGGCATCTCTCGCCATCGCGCTCTCAGCCATCACCGGCGCAACCCACTCCGAGGCAAACGCCCAGGCTGCTCCGACCCCCGCCGCCACATCCGCCAAGCCCGACTTCAACGGCACGTGGAAGGTCAACCTCACCAAGAGCCAGTTCAGCCCCGCCCCCGCGCCCTCCACCCAGACCACCACCCTCACCCTCGCCGGCGACGACCTCACTATCGCCTTCGACTCCGTCGACGAAAACGGCAAGCAGCAGTACACCCACGCCCTCAAAATCGGTGGCCCCGAAGTCACCTTCCCCAAAACCGGCAGCCAGGGCCCGCTCGTAATCCTCTCCTCTCAAGCCGTGTGGCACGACAGCTCCATCATCGTCACCGACAAGATCACCTATGAAGGTGGCGCCGGGTGGCTCGTCTCCACCTACACCCTCTCCCCCGACGGCAAGACCCTCACCAAAGCCTTCAGCGCCTCCGTAGACCAGGGCACCTTCGACATGGTCGCCGTCTACGACAAAGCCTGACACAGGCTTCATAAATCTTCAGTAAATCCGCGCCTCACCGATTGACTCGCAATAAGCACTAGCCTAAGTTCCTCTCAAATGGAAAACTTAGACTTCGACCAGCTACTTCAAACCTACAAGCAAGCCGTCGACGCATGGGTAGACGCGATCCGCGCCGAAGAAGCCCTCGCCACTCCCGATCACTCCATGGTCGCCATGGAACACTGGGACACCGCCGGCCTTCACGTCCAGGACGCTGAATCAGCCGCCAAAAAAGCCCGCGAACTCTACAAAAACGCCCTCCGCAAAAGGAACTACGGCTTCTAGCCGCTACTTCGCCCGCGCATTAGCCGTTATTTTGCGCGAGGATGCGTCTCGTCATAGACCCGCTGCACCTGCCCCACCGTCAACTGCGTATACCGCTGCGTAGTCGACAACCGCTCATGCCCCAGCATCTCCTGAATCGCCCGTAGGTCCGCACCCTCCTCCAGCATGTGCGTCCCAAACGCATGACGCAGCGTATGCGGATGCACATCCGCCGCCAGCCCTCGGCTCAGCGCAATCGCCTTCACAATCCGCCCCACACTACGAGTAGTCAGCCTGCAATCCCCACGCATCCGCAGATTCGTCACCAGCGGCCCATCATGAATCAGCTTGCCCTTCCCCGCCGCCGCAAGCTTAGCCTCCCGCAGCGGCATAAACACCCGCAGCGCAGCCGCAGCCTCATCCCCCAGCGGCACCAGCCGCTCCTTCTTCCCCTTACCCCGCACCAGGATCGCGTCATCCTTCCAACGCACACTCCCCACATTCAACCCCACCAGCTCCGAGTTCCGTATCCCGCACCCATACAACAACTCAAAGATCACCCGATCCCGCTCCGGCCAAGCCGAAGCCTCCTCATCGCCGTCCTTCTTCGCCGCCCCCTTACCGTCTGGGTGCCCCATCCTGAGCGCGCCTGATCGCGCGACGGTTGGGGAAGCGAGACCATACACACCGCTGCTTGCCTTACCCTCCAGCGAATCCAAAACCCGATTCACCTCTTCCATACTAGGAACCCGAGGCAGATGCAGCGGCCGCTTAGGAGTACTCACCAGCAGCGCCGGATTCTGCGCCACCTTTCCCTCCTTAGCCAGCCACTTGAACCAACTCCGCACCGCCGCCAGCGCCCGAGCCGCACTAGCCTTCGTCAACCCCCGCTCATACAACACCGCCAGATAAGCCCGTATATGCAGATGCTCCACCGCACCAATCCGCGCATCCTTCCCCAGCGTCTCCTCCAGATAACCCACAAAATTCCGCACCTCCCGCGCATACGCCCGCACCGTATGCTCCGAAGCACCACGCTCATTGGCCAGCATCGCCAGAAACCGCTCAGCTAGCGAACTGAAATTTTGATCGATCAAATCATTTCGCACGAAACAATCTCCAAATCTTCGCTGCAACCAAGAAGATTGCTAGATAAACAATCCACGTCGCAAACAAGGTCGCTATCGCGACATGCTTATGAATATCCCCGAATAGCGCCGAAACGAGACTCAAGCCAGGAAGTGCAAAAACGATCAGTCCAGTCAGAGGCTCCCGGACCCCGAACACCGGAAGTGTCGCCAGTACAGAAATCACTCCCGCCAGTCCAACCGAGACCGCGAATCGTCCTGACATCTTCACGCCCCCGCCCTACGCTTCCCGCGCGGATGATGCGCCCGATGCACCTGCTTCAAATGTCCCAGCGCCACATGCGTATAAACCTGCGTAGTAGCAATATCCGCATGCCCCAGCAAAGTCTGCACACTCCTCAAATCCGCACCATGCTCCACCATATGCGTCGCACAACTATGCCGCAGCTTATGCGGACTAGCCTTAGTCCCACCCACCGGCGAAGTCGCCCGCACCATCTCCCAAACCCACTGCCGCGTCAGCGCATTCCCCCGCACACTCAAGAACAGCGCCCGAGGCATAGCCCCCGCCCGCGATAAAGCCCTCGCCCGCACCAAACCCGGACGCCCAATCTTGATATACCGTTCCAGCGCCTCAATCGCCCTCACTCCCAGCGGCACGATCCGCTCCTTATCGCCCTTCCCTCTCACCTGCACCCGAGCCTGATCAAGATGCAAATCTTCTTCTCGCAGCGCACAAATCTCTCCCACCCTCAACCCACCCGCATACAGCAGCTCCAGAATCGCGTGGTCCCGCAGAGCCAGCCCATCCGCATCCGCCGCCCGAGCAGCCGTACCCGTCCGCTCCAGCATCTCCGCAACTTCACCCTCAGCCAAACTCTTCGGCAACACCTTCCAACTCGCCGGCGACTCAACATTCACCGTCGGATCATGCTCAATCCTCTTATCCAGCAGCAGCCACCGGAAAAACCCTCGCAGCGCACTCACCTTCCGCGCAATCGACCGCCCCTCCACCCCATTCGCCCGCAGCCCTTCCATAAACCCGCTCACATCCGCCTGCGTAGTCCCCACCAGCAACCCGTTCGCGCCCCTCAACATGCTCCGCCAGCTGCTCCAGATCGCGTCGATAAGCCTCCACCGTCGCCGGACGCATACCCTTCTCGACCTGCAGATACGCACAAAACTCCCGCACCACCCGAACATTCCCCAAAGCCTGGCCCGACGTCTGCATATGGACGATTATCGTCGCCCCCAACCCCCAAATCCCTCCCAGCCGAACACCCCGAATCAGCCTTGCCATCCGCAAGCTCGGTAACCACATCCCATAGTGGTTGCCCTACCGCAACTACAACAAACACAACAAGATTTTCCTTTTTCCTTAGCCAACAATAAGTTATGGTGCACTAATCATGCGCATCTCTCGTGCTCCGCTTGAAGTACTCCTTCTCTGCCTGTTAGCTCCCGCACTCCAACTCCCAGCCCAATCCATCATCCTCCCCAAGATCAGCTTCACCGGAGCCCCTGCCTACTCCCAGGCCGACCTCCTCGCCGTCAGCGGCCTCAAACCCGGAGCCACCTCCACTCCCGCCGCAATCCAGGCAGCCGCCCAGCGCATCAGCGACACCGGCCTCTTCGCCGACATCCGCTTCGAGTCCACATCCGCCGGCCTCATCTTCCACCTTAAGCCCATGCCGGCAGAAAACGTACTCCCCGCCCAGTTCACCAACTTCATCTGGTGGAAGCCCGCCGAGCTCACCGCTGCCCTCCACGCCCGCGTCCCTCTCTTCATCGGCGCCGTGCCCCCCGACGGCACCATGCAGGACCAGGTCATCGCCGCCCTCAAAGCTCTCCTCGCCGAGCGCAAAGTCACCGCCGAGGTCGTCGCCATGCCCTCCGTCCCCACCGGCGGAGGCACACCCACCGCCATCGCCTTCACCATCGACACTCCTAAAGTAGTCGTCCACTCCCTCACCCTGGCACAAACCTCCCCAGCCATGCAGCCGAAGCTCGCAACAGCCATCAAAAACCTCACCGCCAAACCCTACATCGAAGCCGACACCTCAAAATCCATCTCCGACCAGATCGGTGACGTCTACCGCAACAACGGCTACCTCGACATCGCCCTCACTAGCCTCACCCACACCGACCTCCAGATCACCCCCGACGCCATCAACCTCGACCTCACAGCCACCTTCACCGAAGGCGAGCCCTATCGCCTCACCTCCCTCACCTGGCCCGGCTCCGAAGTCATGTCCGCCGAAGTCTTCAACAAATTCGCCAAACTCAAACCCGAAGACACCGCCTCCCAACTCGCCCTCCGCGAGAGCCTCGCCGCACTCTCCCGCGCCTACTTCGCCAAAGGCTTTCAGGACGCCAAGATCCAGGCGCCCCCCATCATCGACCGCACCACCCACCACGTCGCCTACACCGTCACAGTCGTCCCCGGCCCCCAGTACCACCTGCACACCATCAAGGTCATCGGCCTCACCGACGAACAGCGCAAGCAGTTCGACGCCGCCTGGCACATGAACCCCGGAGACCTCTACGACACCACCTACATGACCGGCTTCCTCACCCGCCGAGAAACGCCACAGGCCCTCCTCGGCATGTCCGCCACCTACCGCGCCGTCTCCGACCCCGACACCCACCTCGTAGACCTCGCCATCACCTTCGTCAAAGGAGGCAACCTCGTAGAAGTCCACTAACCTATCTTCGATAATCAACGCAGCGACATCCATGGAGCCCAGCCATGCTCATCCGCCCAGCCGTCGAATCCGACGTCCCAGTCATCCTCAATATCTATAACGACATCGTCGCCACCTCCACCGCCATCTACAACGACCTTCCCGTCACCTTCGAAGACCGCCTCGCCTGGTTCCGCAGCCGCACCCATTCCGGCTACCCCATTCTCATAGCCGAAGTCGAAGGAAAAGTAGCAGGCTACGCCTCCTTCGGCGACTTCCGCTCCTGGCCCGGCTACCGCTTCTCCGTCGAACACACCGTCCACATCGACCCCACCCACCACGGCAAAGGCATCGGTAAGCAACTCATCCTCGCCCTCATCCCCATCGCCCAGAGCCTCGGAAAACACTCCATGGTCGGCGGCGTCGACGCAGAAAACACCGTCTCCATCCACCTCCACGAATCCCTCGGCTTCGAGCGCGTAGCCCACTTCCGCGAGATCGGCTACAAGTTCGACCACTGGCTCGACCTGCTCTTCTTCCAGAAGATTCTCTAGCCCCAGCACGCCGCCCACGTCTAATACCTGACCACCCCAGGAGTCCCGCTACATGCTCGACAGCCTCACTCCCCTTCGCAATGCCCTCCTCATCATCGCCGCCGCAACCCCATCCCTCCAAGCCCAACAAAACCTCACCCTCGACCCCGCCCACAGCGAAGTCCGCTTCACCCTCAGCGACACCATCCACACCGTTCACGGCACCTTCCACATCCAGCAAGGCGAGATCGCCTTCGACCCCGCCACCGGCAAATCCTCCGGCTCCATCGTCGTCGACGCACTCAGCGGCCAAAGCGGCAACTCCACCCGCGACCACCGCATGACCGACGACGAGCTCAAAGCCTCCACCTTCAAGACCATCTCCTTCACCCCCACCACCTTCACCGGAACCTTCAATCCCACCGGCGACTCCGCCCTCACCGTCCACGGCCTCTTCACCCTCCTCGGCACCGCCCACCAACTCGACGTCCCCATGAAGATCCAGGTCACCGCCAACCAACTACAAGCCACCGGCACCTTCGCCGTCCCCTACATCCAGTGGGGCCTCAAAGATCCCAGCACCTTCATGATCCACGTCAACAAAGAGGTCCAGATCGACCTCACCCTCACCGGAACCCTTCACCACTAGCCCTGCCCACCTACACTGATAAACTTGATGCAGTCATGTTTGAAAACCTAAGCGACAAACTCCAGCGTTCCTTTAAGAACCTCCGCGGCCAGGGCACCCTCACCGAAGAGAACATCTCCGAAGCCATCCGCGAGATCCGCCTCGCCCTCCTCGAGTCCGACGTCAACCTCACCGTAGTCGACGCCATCATCGACCACATCCGCACCCGAGCTCTCGGCACCCAGGTCACCACCGCGCTCTCCCCCTCCGAGCAGATCGTAAAAATCGTCCACGACGAACTAGTCAACGTCCTCGGCAAAGACACCGCCCGCTTCAAGACCTCCTCGCAACCCCCGTCCGTAATCCTCATGGCCGGCCTGC
Organism: uncultured Acidobacteriaceae bacterium; assembly: GCA_963744125.1. Classification (GTDB taxonomy): domain Bacteria; phylum Acidobacteriota; class Terriglobia; order Terriglobales; family Acidobacteriaceae; genus Edaphobacter. The sequence continues at coordinate 541,738 of CAVUSG010000005.1, forward strand.
AAGGCTCCGGCAAAACCACCACCTCCGGCAAGCTCGCCCAGTGGCTCAAAAAATCCGGCCACCGCCCCATGCTCGTCTCCGTCGACGTCTACCGCCCCGCCGCCCGCGAGCAGCTCAGCAATCGTAGCCCGCAGCCACCGGCTCCCAGATCTACGAAGGCCAAGCCAGACAACCAGCAACCAACAACCGGCAACCTCTGACGACGTCCTCCGCCTCGCCAAAGAAGCCAAGCGCGAAGCCGCCAACTACGGCTGCGACATCCTCATCGTCGACACCGCCGGCCGCAACCAGATCGACGCCACTCTCATGGACGAGATGGCCGCCCTCAAAAAGCTCCTCAACCCCTCCGAGATCCTCTTCGTCGCCGACGCCATGACCGGCCAGGACGCCGTCAACTCCGCCCGCGCCTTCAACGACCTCCTCAACATCACCGGCTCCATCCTCACCAAGATGGACGGCGACGCCCGCGGCGGCGCAGCCCTCTCCATCCGCCACATCACCGGCGCACCAATTAAGTTTTTAGGAACTGGCGAAAAACCCGACGCCTTCGAACCCTTCCACCCCGACCGCATCGTCGGCCGCATCATGGGCCACGGCGACATCGCCACCCTCCTCGAGCGCGCCGAATCCACCCTCGACGAAAGGCAAAGCCGAGCAGTTCGCCAAGAAAGCCCTCTCCGGCGACGGCTTCTCCCTCGACGACTTCCGCGAGCAGCTCCGTCAGATCAAAAAAATGGGCAGCATGAAGTCCATCCTCAAAATGCTCCCCTCCGTAGGCCCCATGGCCGGCATGGCCCAGGCCGCCGAGAACGTAGACGAAGGCCAGCTCACCCGCGTCGAGTCCATCATCAACTCCATGACCAACAAAGAGCGCCAGGACCACGAAATCATCAACGGCAACCGCCGCAAACGCATAGCCCGAGGCTCCGGCACCACCGTCCAAGACGTAAACAACCTCCTACGCCAATACGCCCAGATGCGAAAGCTCTTCAAAACCATGGGCGGAGGAGGCGGCATCAAAGCCCAGCAACGCATGATGTCCCAAATGCAAGGCCGCCAGAAATTCGGCAGATGATCTCTGGCTGACTCCTCAACTTGGCCGTGCTAGTCTAGCCTGCTTGTAACAGCTAATTGAGAAATCTGGTTCATCTATCGAGGAAGTAGGATACGAATGCCAGGGCTTCGATTTCCACGAATTGTCTCTTTTTCTATCATCTGCCTGCTGGGTTGCGGTGCATCCGATCAGAACCCTTTGGGGCTTCCATACGCTGCCCCATCCACATGGCAGCGTTACGGAACGATCATGACCGGTACGGCCGCGGAAGATTATTCCGTCCAGGAGCCGACAGTCATCTACGAGGGCTCTTCCGTCCTCTTTCCAGGGCAATCTCCGGTCTTCAAAATGTGGCATACCTGTGGATGGGTGGATGCCAACGCCTGCTACGCAGAGTCGACTGACGGGTATAACTTTACCCGATACAACGGCGGCCAACCCATCATCAACGGAATAGGGCGGCCATTCGTCCTCCATCTCGGCAGCACGTACTACCTTTACGCAGGTCCAGAAGTGGGTGGCCAAGGCTGGAACCGATATGAATCGACCGATGGCGTTCAATGGAAGATGACGGGAAATCAGGTGTTGACGATCGGCGACGCGTCGTGGGATGCATTGGCAACCGGAAACATCTATATCTGGACGGAAGATTCAACTTGGTATGCCATATTTGAAGCGCTGGGCGCGGACAAGCTCTGGCGAATGGGCCTAGCGACCTCACCCGATGGCATCACCTGGACCAAGTATGCAAACAATCCCGTGACCTCCTTTCCGTACTGTGGAGGCCCGGAGGTTCACAAGATAGCTGGCACCTACTACATGTGGGCCCAATGTAATCAAACCACCACGACCTCATCGGATATCTACCGGCTGAGCTCAACCGATCTTCACACATGGACCCCTGAACTTATAGAGCTGTCAAGGCAGACCTACGACGAGGGGGCAGGCGACAATGTCGACGGTCAGGTCGCAGACCCTTCGATGCTCGAGATCAACGGAATGGTCTACATGTACTACGACGCAACACGAACACAGAACCCAACCTCGACAGCGGCCATTCATTTAAAGGTTGCCACGACGAACATGAGCTTTGCCTCACTGGTCGCGCTAAAGTGATGTCTGGTCCCGTCTAGGTTCTCATTCACCCCCGCGCGAACCCTATTCCAGATCGCGTGCAAAAATGCTCCCCTCCGTAGGCCCCATGGCCGGCATGGCCCAGGCCACCGAGAACGTAGACGAAGGCTAGCTGACCCGCGTCGAGTCCTGTTCTCTTCGACAGCCCCTAAGAAGTGTCATCCTGAGCGAAGTCACTCGCGTACTTTGCGAGTAGCGGAGTCGAAGGGCCTGCTTTTTGCTGTTGCCGTTGCTTGTTCTCTTTGCCCCACCCCAAAAAGTGTCATCCTGAGCGAAGTCACTCACAGCTTTATCGCGCATAAACTTGACTGCCGTATTAACGGAATTTATCTACGCCGTGGGCGGGTGGCCCATCCTAACATTCTCAACTCTCAACCAACACAAAAAGCTCGGGTGCCCCATCCTTCGCGTCCTTTGCGAAGGGTGGGAATGTAAATTGCCCGCTTTCGAAAAATCGCCAGAGCCTAGCCCTCAAAGATTCATAAAGAAAAATAAGGCCGGTCTGCTAAGATCACGAGAAACTAAAACGTCGCTACTACGCGTCAAAAGGGCCCCTTCATGCGTTTCACCCGGTTTTTCCTGCTTCTCCTTGCTTCCTTGTCTGCCGCATCCTTCACAAAAGCCGACACCATCAACTTCACCGTCACCATCACCCAGCAGGACAATCTCAACAACATTCCAGTCGGCACGGTCTTTACCGGTTTCGCGACCTATGACGGGTTCTTCGATCCGAACTCGACAGGATACCCACCAACGCTGACGTCCTACGGATTTGACTTCCCTTCTGCTCCAGCCTCCCTCGAGGATTTCAAATGGGCGTTCGCCCAGCACGCCCCCGGTCAACCGCTCTTTATCGAACTGATGTTCGTTGACTACTCCTACCCAGGAGCTTCGTTCGTGATCGCGGGAAATTTGTTCCAAACGATCCTGCCCACCTCAGAGACAGCGAACTCGGTCAGCTATACCATTGGAGAAATCGGAACTGTCACTTACAGCTATACGGCGGACCCACCCTCCGCCACCCCAGAACCCGGCTCTCTCGTGCTCGTCGGCACCGGCCTTCTAACCGCCTTGAACATACATCGACTGCAAAAGCGCCGCGCCTAAAGGCGGGTGGTCCACCCTAACATTCTCAAACTCTCAACCAACCACAAACGCTCGGGTGCCATACATCGATTCTGATGTGTGGGCATCGTCCGGAGGACGACCGTACTCCGCTCGAGCAGACCTCAAGCTTCAAAAGCTACTAAATCGTCGTCACCCTACTCATGCCACAAACATCTCGCCACGGAAGGGCACCGTTTACGGGTGCCATAAAACGCCGCGCCGAAAGGCGCTTCCGCTCTGCGGAAGGCCGGAGTGAAGCCCGAAGGGCGAAACGACCCGATCTATCGCCTTTGCTTTTAGTCTCTTACCCCCACCAACCCCCAAAAACCCCAGCAAATTGTTGTCAAGCCCCCCAGCCTCTGGGAAACAAGACAACTCCATCAAAACAATACGAGAAAAAAGTTGAAAATAATTGGCATAGTAGTTATGGTCAATTTGATAGAATAGAACTAACAGAGAAATCAAGCAGGCCCGGCTAAAAGCCGGGCCTTCGCATTTAACCGCAAGATAAACAGAAGTCCGGACTTATATCCTTACTTTTGAATACTTTGCACAAAAACACCCAGGTGGGGGGAGAGACCAAAATGAACGAACTAGATCAACAACCAGCAACCAACAACGAACAACCAGCAACCCGCTTCAAATGTCGCCACATCTTCACCGACGGCCACCGCTGCGGCAGCATCTGCCTCCGCGGAGAGCCCTTCTGCTACTACCACCACACCACCCGCAAGCCCGCCCCCCGCAAAACCTTCGGCAGCCATGCCAGCTTCGACCTGCCCATGCCCGAGGACCGCTCCGCCATCCAGGCCTCCATCGGCATCATCCTCCAGCGCATCGCCAGCAACGACCTCGACCCCAAAAGAGCAGGCCTGCTCCTCTACGGCCTGCAAATCGCCAGCCTCAACCTACCCAAACAGCAGCCCCAGCGCGAAGAAGACGCCCCAGAACAGGTCCACGAAATCACCACCCACCCAGAACTAGGCACCCTCGCCCCACAAACCGAGATCCACGAAAAGAAAAGCTTCGCAGCCCAACTCCTCGAAGAACTCACCCAACCAAAACCCGCAGTTCTACCCCAAATCCAGGCCACAGCAGACACCTTGTACCTAGTACCCAGTACCTTGTACCTTCCAAAGCCCACAGCCCAAAGCTCACCGCTCCGCTCCAACCCCGCAGTCCTGTCCAGCCTCAACGCACAAGCATCGGCTGCGCAATCTGCTACACTTTCGCATCCATCCGGCCCAGCAACCAACCGCTCTCTCCGGAGCCACCCATGCATCGTCGTTCCTTCCTCTCCCTCACCGCAAGCACCGTCGCGGCCTCCGCTCTCGGCCAGTCCCCCGCCAGCGAAAAGCCCACACCCACAGCCCAACCCATCCCCCCAGTCCTCGCCAACACCGACCGCACCGGCGAGCTACACACCATGGGCTACAGCTCCATGGCCTTCAAAGTCCTCACCCAGGACAGCCACGGCGATCTCTTCATGATCGAGCATCACATGCACCAGCGCGGCGGCCCACCCCTCCACGTCCATCCCCACCAGGACGAGACCTTCTACGTCCTCGAAGGCGAGTTCATCGCCGAGGTCGGCGGCAAGCGCTTCACACTCCACCCCGGCGACTCCGTCATCGGCCCCCGCAACATCCCGCACGTCTGGGCCTGCGTCGGCGACGGCACCGGCAAGATGATCATCGTCTTCACCCCCGCCGGTAAGATGGAGCCGTTCTTCAACAAAGTCTCCGCCACTCAGGCTCCTCCCCCTCAGGACGCCGCTCTCTTCCGCGCCCACGACATGGAGCTCCTCGGTCCGCCCCTCAAGGTCTAGCATCCGCAGCAACGCAGAAACCCAAAATGACCCCAACCACCATCGCCCCCTTCCTCTCCGTCCGCAACGGCATCACGGCCGTCAACTTCTACAAAGCCGCCTTCGGAGCCACCGAACTATTCCGTCACGACGACGGCACCGGCTCCATCGTCGCCAAACTAGCCGTCGACGGCGCCGAATTCTGGCTAGCCGACGAATCCCCCGAGCACAAGAACTTCAGCCCCGAGACCCTCAACGGCGGCACCGTCCGCATGGTCCTCACCGTAGACGACCCCGACGCCGCCTTCCACCGCGCCGTAGCCGCCGGAGCCACCATCATCTGGCCCATGAAAAACGACTACGGCTGGCGCATCGGCCGCATAGTCGACCCCTTCGGCCACCACTGGGAGATAGGCAAACCCATGCCATAAGTTCAAGCCCTAAAACACCACGCACAACACTGCCGTATCATCCCACCATGGTCGACGCCACCACTAACGAAAGCACTCTGGTCGAAGTAACCAGACTAATCGCGGTCATCATCTGGCCTGCGACCATCCTCATCTGCGTCCTCATCCAGCGCAACCGCATCAGCCGCTTCCTCTCGGCGCTCGTCCTCCTCACCGAGTCCGCCAACAGGATCAAGATCGGGCAGGTCGAAGTCGAAAAGACCGTCGAGAACTCCATCGATCACGAAGTCGCACAGGCCGGCGCACAGGCCGACCCTCGCAAGACCCCCGAGATCCCCAAGCGTCAGGCCCTCGCCGCCGCCCGCGTCGACACCCTCATCTCCTCGCTCACCGACCAGCCGGCTCGCGACAACCTCACCCAGTCCGTCCGTCTGAAGATGATCGACCTCGCCCAGGAGTACGAGTCCACCCGCGCCGCGATGCCCTCCGGCAAGGACCGTACCGGAGCCATGAACGCCATAGTCGCCCGCATGCGCACCCTCGCCATCGCCGCCAAGCCGTCTCTCAAAGAGTTCAGCGAGAACCGCACCTCACCCGGCATACGCCTCTGCGCCATCGTCATCCTGCAGATCTCCCCGGACCGCCGCTACATCGAATGGCTCGGCCAGCGCTTTCAGGAAGAAACTCCGTTCATGTTCTACCAGACCTCAGTCGCCCTCTTGCAGGCCGTCCACGACATCGGCCCCCAAAACCGAGAGCAACTCAGCCGCGTCCTCACAAGCTCAATCGGTGTCATCGAGTCCTACCGCAAGGGCGAGCCCGACCGAAACACTCTAAACGTTCTCAAATCCGCTCAGAGCACATTAGAAAACACCGTGCAGTAAGCAGAAGACGAATCGTCGCGTCTCTGTTTCATGCAATGAGTGCGACCATTCGCCAAGACCCGAAGCCCAATCCCACAAGTGATATTCTCAACCCATGCAGGTCACACTCGACATCCCGGACAACCTCGCCCAGCAACTCATCGCCGCCGGCAAGGACCCCTCACGCGAGGCCCTCGAAGCCCTCGCCGTCGAAGGCTATCGCACCGAGCGGCTCACCGAATCAGAAGTCCGCCAGATGCTAGGCTACGAAACCCGCATGCAGGTTCACGCCCTCCTCAAGGAGCACGACGTCTACCTCCACTACTCATCGGAAGACTTAGAGACTGACGCGAAGACATCAGAATATGCGCGCTCTCTTCGCGCTCAGGAAGCAGAACAACGCTCCAAATGATCGTCGTTGCCGATACCAGCCCTCTCAACTACCTCATCCTGATCGATCACATCGATGTACTTGAACCGATGTATGGACGTATCGCAATTCCCCCTGCGGTACGCAATGAAATGCTGCGACTGGAAACTCCAGCGGCCGTCCAGTCATGGGCAATGAACCTCCCTCCATGGGTTGAAGTTCACATCCCAGATCCCACCGCATATATCCTTTCGAAGAGCCTGGACCTTGGACAACGTGAAGCCATCTCCCTCGCCTTGACTCTCAAAACTCCCATTCTCATCATCGACGAGAAGGTAGGTCGCAAGGAAGCAGAAGCTCACGGTCTGCGGGTAATCGGAACGTTAGGCATTCTCCGCGATGCCCATGATCTCAACTTATTGAATATTAAACCGCAATCCAGCAACTCCAAACCACAAGCTTCCGCATCCCAACAGAAATTCTCGCCAAACTACTGGACACCGAAGAGCTACCTTCTGTTCGCGTCCTCAAGTGCTAAACTCGCGCCAAAGGAGAACCCTCATGAAGCGCTGGCTCAAAGCAACCACCTTCATCGCCGCCGTCCTCACCACCTCACTCGTAATCTCCCAGGTCGAAAAGAAGCTAGCCCAGACCGAACGCTTCCCCCAGTTCGATAACGCCGACGTCAAAGTCTGGAAGACCGTCATCCAGCCCAACCAGCCGCTCGCGATGCACCATCACGACCACCCGCGCGTCATCGTCGCCCTCACCGGCGGCACCGTCAACATCATCTCCCCCACCGGAGCCGTCGAGCCCCACGTCTGGGAGACCGGCAAAGCCTACTGGCTCCCCGCCATGCCCCCCAACACCCTCCACTCCGACGCCAACGCCGGCACCAAGCCCATCGAGGTCATGGTCGTCGAACTTCAAAAAGAGAAATAGCCCGCCGCACAGAGAATTGCCGATCAGCCGCTATCGAGACTCCGCCAGCGCCTTCATAAACCGAACCAGGCAGCGATCGTAAGCAGCCGGACCCTGCGCGTCCCTCGCACCCCTGCAAGCCAGCTCCACCGAACTCCTATCCGCCTCATTGAGCTTCGACAAACTCGGCCGCGCAGGCTCCGCCGCCCACTCCGCCATCTTGACAGTCAGACAACGGTCATACCCATCAACCCCGCCAACCCGCCGCGCCTCCGCGCAGGCGCTCTCAATCGACTCACGCTCCGCCGCATTCAGCGCGCTCAAATCAGGTCGCCCCGCCCGATTCGTAATCACCGCCACCTGCGCCGCCACACAGACCTGATAAGCCCCCTGCCCCAACCGGTCCCTCTGCGGCTCACAAGCCTCTTCCAGCCGCTCCGTCTCAGCCTCGGACAACGAACGCACCCGAAACTCCGCCGCCCCCGCAGAATCCCCCGCATCGCTCGCCCCGGATTCGCCTTCACCGGACGAGCAACACGCCCCGCCGAAACTCGCGCCCGCGTCTGCGCGAACAGCCGGACTCGTCGTCGATGCCGGCAGCCGCACCCCCGCTCAACTTCGCCGGATGCAAAATCACCAGATAGCCAACTAAAAGCGCCACCGAAACCCCCACGCAGGCATAGAACAAACTCATCACCGCTCTGTTCGACCCGCCACCGCTCCTCGCAGCGACAGGCGCATAGGCCGAATATCGAGGACTCGACACATCGCCCCGAGCCGTACTGGCAGCCTTCACCGCGGAGCCCGCCGCCGCACCCGCATCCGACTGCAGCACCCGGTAGGCCTCATTAATCCGCTGCAGCTTCTCCTCCGCCTTCACTCGCAGCCGCGCATCACTCCCAAACCGATCCGGATGCCACACCTTCACCAGGTCGCGATACGCCTCTTTGATCTGGACGGGGGTCGCGCCAGGTCTCAACGCCAGAATCTCAAGTGCCTCGATCGCCAGCAAGCAGTTCCCCCATCCCGCCACCAATCGCCGCGGCGTCCTCTGCACCGCATCATAACCCCGCCATCCGCATCAACCTGATAACTCCCCCCAAAGTACAAGTGCCAAAACGGGCCAAACCCTCTACTCTCTCTCCTACAGAGGACGGCCCACCCGTCCTACGCAGATACCCGTCCCGTACAGGAGCCCCATGTCCTCCAATCCCAAAACCCACACCCCCCTGACCCATCCCCCGCACCACCACACCCTCGCCACCATCCTCAAATCCCCACCCACCCCCTCAACCCTCCGCGCCCTCTCCATCCTCTTCCCAACCTCCCGAACCTAACCCCAAAAACTTGACAAACCACCGCCTCAGAAGACCCCACCAACAGCCACCTGGCTCACACCCCAACCAAAGCTCCAAACCAAGGTCCGGACCTATCTCGTTTGTTTCGAAGATTTTGAGCAATATTGACGGGGTAGGGGGTACATCCCAAACCAAGCCAGCTACACTAACTCTATGATCGACGAAGCCACCTTCCGCCGCGAATCCGACAACGCCCTCGAGTCCCTCAAGCAGTCCCTCATCGCCGCCGAAGACGACTCCGGCACCTTCGAGTTCGAGGACAACAACGGCGTCATGAACATCATCTTCGAGAACGGCTCCAGCAAGTTCGTCGTCACCCCCAACACCCCCGTCCGCCAGATCTGGATCTCCGCCCAGGCCACCAGCTTCAAACTCGAATGGTCCGACGCCACCCACGCCTTCACCCTCCCCAAATCCGGCGAAGACCTCAAGACCCTCACCCAGCGCCTCCTCCGCGAACACCTCGCCGACCCCACCATCACCCTCCCCTGACCCGAAAACGGAATCGCGCCTGAATACGTCGAAACATAATTGTTCTGGAAATCGACTCGTTCTGCCTTACTCTAGCTAGACTCCACTGCATTAGTCGCTCCAGAAAGCAGCACTTGATTGGTGGAAAGGGTCTCCCAGCATGCAGTCCACTCTGTCCGTCGCCATCATCACACTCAACGAGGAGCAGAACCTCCCGCGCACCCTCGCCAGCGTCCGCTTCGCCGACGAAGTCATCCTCATCGACTCCGGCTCGACAGACCGCACCCTCGAAATCGCCGCCTCCTACAAGAACGTCAAGGTACTCTCAGAACCCTGGAAGGGCTTCTCCGCCCAGAAGAACTCCGCCATCGAGAAGTGCACCTCGCAGTGGATCCTCTCGCTCGACGCCGACGAAGAGCTCTCCCCCGAACTCCAGATAGAGATACGCACTCTCCTCACCGATGATCCACCAGCAGACGCCTACCTCCTCCGCCGCCGCAACCTCTTCCTCAACCGCTGGCTCCGCCACGGCGGCTTCTACCCCGACCCCAAGCTCCGCCTCTTCCGCCGCCACTCCGCCAACTTCGCCCCCGGAGTCCGCTTCACCGAGCGCCCCGTCCACGAGACCATCGCCTTCGAGGGCAAGCTCGAGACCCTCCACCACGACATCATCCACCACGCCTACCCCGACCTCGAGAGCTACATCGAGCACATGGACCGCTACAGCACCCTCGGCGCCGACCTCCTCGTCTCCCAAGGCCGAACCAGCAACTCAGCGATCGCCTTCTACTGGAACGTCGCCATCGTCCCCCGCCTCACCTTCATCAAGAACTACCTCTTCCGCTTCGGCTTCCTCGACGGCCGCGAAGGCCTGCTCATGCACCTCTACCACTCCACCTACATCAGCTGGAAGTACGCCAAAGCCTGGCGCATCGCCCTAACCCCACAAACCTCCCACCAACCCCGCGACCTCTCCGGCACCCGCCCAGCCCACCGCCCTCCCACACCCATCCCGCCCATATAGAACACCGCTCTCACTAATTCCGGCGGTAGGGGTCAGTTCGAACTCCGAGGCAACTACGCTCGCGATATACTGGGCCGCCACGGAGGTCTCATGCGAATTGTTCTGGTTGCCCTGGTGTGCGTTACGAGTGCGTTTGGACAAGGGGCAGGCCAGGTCCAGTTCCGCGACTGGAAGGCTCCAGCCGCGACTGCGAAGCCGAAAGTCTCGTGCGCATCCCTGCGCGGGCTGACCAACTACGAGATTTCGATCCTCAGCGCGAAGACGATCCCCGCGAGTAGCGATGTGCCAGAGCATTGCCGGGTCAGCCTGATGATCCAGCCGGCGATGAATGTTGAGGTGAATCTTCCGACGGCGTGGAACGGCCGCTTCTATATGTTTGGCAATGGCGGTTTCGCAGGTGAATCCTTTGAATCCCCGGGGCGGGTGATAAATCGCGCGCGCGCGCTGAAGGCGGGTTTTGCCATAGCAGCAACCGATACCGGCCACTCCGCGGCGAAAGAGCCGGGCGGCACCTTTGCGCGCAACCGGCAGGAACTGCTCGACTTTGGCTTTCGCTCGATGCACCTTACCGCAGAGACAGGGAAGATGCTGGTTCGCGCCTATTATGGCGCAGGGCCGTCGAAGTCCTACTATGACGGCTGCTCGCAGGGAGGACGTATGGGGCTCATCTTTGCGCAGCGCTTCCCCACGGACTTCGATGGCATCATCGCAGGCGCGCCTATGCTCGACTATACGGGGACCATGTTGGCACGGGCATACTGGCTGCACACGCTTGCTGCCTCGCCCATTCCGCCGACGAAACTGCAACTGCTGGCCGACACGGTCTATAACAAGTGCGACGCGGAAGACGGCTTGAAGGACGGACTGATCAGTGATCCGCTGCATTGCGATTTCCGCGCATCGAAAGACCTGCCCCGGTGCGCTGAAGGCTCCGACAGCGCGAGCTGCTTTCAGGCCGCGGAGATCGCGGCGATCGAGGTGGTGTATACCGACGTAACGAGCCAGGGCAAGCGGCTCTTCCCAGGGTGGCCGGTTGGTGCGGAGGCTCTGGTGAATGGGCGGAGTGGATGGGTGGGCGAGGTGGTCGATGCGACGAATGGGCGGCCGGGCGCGTGGAGATCGTATGCGGACGGCTTCCTGGCGTATGTGGCATTTCCGGAGAAGGACCCGGCAACGACGTTGGCGGGATTCAACATCGACCGCGACCCGCAGCGGGTGGTCGAAGCGAGCAGCATTCTCGACGCTACCGATCCCGATCTCTCGGCTTTCCGGCAACACAACGGCAAGCTGCTGATGTATTTCGGCTGGGCCGATCCGCAGTTGAACCCGCGGATGGGCCTGGAGTACTACCAGAAGGTCACCGAGCAGATGGGCCCATCGACGAACGAGTTCGCGCGTCTCTTTATGGTGCCAGGAATGTTCCATTGCGGGGGCGGGATTGGCACCAGCACGTTCGATGCGATGACGCCGCTGATCCAGTGGGTCGAGTCAAACAAAGCACCGGCGGAGCTTGCTGCCAGTCGCGTGGTGGACGGCAAGGTCGTGCGGACCAGGCCGGTATGCGCATACCCGGACGTGGCGCGATACAAAGGCAGCGGGAGCACCGATGAGGCTGCGAATTTCTCCTGCACGCGGCCATAAGATCGGCTAAGCGCTAGCAGGTCTGCGGGAGCGGCCGGCTTCACCTGGCAAATTCCTCCGCCGCTCACCCCCAATGCCCCGCCCCACCCCAATCTCAACCGAAGGTCATATCAAACCTAGTGTGCACTGAACAAGACTCGAAACGGCGTGAACTGGAGCGGCTATGGCGAAAATCGTACTGGCTCACTGGTTCTGCTCTTTTTATCGGCGCCCTTACGTTGCTCAACGATGACGACCGCATGTTCGCTCTCGCCCTGGTGCTGATGCGCAAGCTTCATCTGACATTGGAAGCTGCGGAACTACTGGTTACACCATTACTCCTGATTCCAGTTCTTACAGCAGTAGTGCTGGTAGTCTTAGCCTTCCAAAATCAAATCAAGATTAATCGGCTCGGTTGCATTAAGTGCGGTGCATCAAGACCTCGCTGGACTCGGAGTATGCACCCCTATTGCGTAGCCTGTGAGTTGAGTCGCAGTAGGAGTTTCTAATCCGTATCGCCGCAACGTATACTTCGCATCGATGCCCCGACCCACACCAATCCGCGTCCTCGTAGCCAAACCCGGCCTAGACGGCCACGACCGCGGCGCCAAAATCATCGCCCGCGCCCTCCGCGACGCCGGCATGGAGGTCATCTACACCGGCCTCCGCCAGACCCCCGAGATGATCGTCTCCGCCGCCATCCAGGAGGACGTCGACTGCATCGGCCTCTCCATCCTCTCCGGAGCCCACAACGCAATCGTCCCCCGCATCCACGAACTCCTGAAAGCTCAGCGCGCCGAAGACATCCTCCTCGTCCTCGGCGGCACCATCCCCGAAGAAGACATCCCCCACCTCAAGGAAAACGGCGTCTCAGCCATCTTCGGCCCTGGCACCCCCCTCGAAACCACCATCGCCTTCATCCGCGAAAACGTAAAACCCCGCACCCTCACGCTCTAGTCTGACGAATTGGTAGTGGGCCAGTTTGAACTCCGGGGCAACAGAAGTTGCCGATAACGCCGTATTGTGGGAGGTTCAAGAAGAACCTGCTACTTCGCAGCGGAGAGTTTCAAGTCCACAGCCTGGGCGGCGCTAGCGGCGATCGTTATACCAACGCTAGTGGCCGCGTTTCGGTCCGCGAAGCCGAGATCGAAATAGGACTGGTCAGAAGACTTCTGCACTGCAAATAGAAGGTAGTCTCCAGGGATCACCCCCGTGATCTTGTATTGGCCAATAGCATCGGTCTGGGCCGTTAGCGTATAACGGGGAACCTTGCGGAGGTCCGCTGAAGCGGGAATCATGACTACAAGAACACCGGGTACGGCATTGTCGCCCGAGGTTACCCTCCCTTGAACCAGGCTCGTATCGCGTGCGAGGGTGATGTCGCAATTGAGTCTGGAGTCCACGGTTAGCGTGAACTCCTGTGTCGCATAATCATGTCCCCCGCATATCGCCTTCTTCACATAGACGGACTCGATAGGGCGCTCATTCTTATTCAGCACGGAGAAAGTGAAATTCCCAGGCGGGACATTCTTGATATCGAACCGTCCGGTGCTGTCCAGTTCGGGTGATGGGTGTAACAGACCGAAACCCGGGCCGAAGTTGTCCAGGCTCACTCGCTCTCCCTGCAAGGAAACGTCCGGCGGCGCTTCTACCGTTCCGTAGACCTCCGCGGCGTGCCCGATTTCAACATTGGCAAGCACATTCCCATCCGCAATGTGCACGGATGTAAAGCCGAGGTCGTTCATGTGGCCATCACTCATAGCTGTCGCCGTGAGCGTGTAATCGCCAGACGGCAGGCCCTGCATCTCGAAAGAGCCGTCTGGCGCGACAGACGCCGTCTTTCTTACGAAGCTGAAGTTGTATCCAGCATCGTCGGAGCTTGTCCAACTTACTTCTTTCGCCCCTTTCTGTTCGGAGCCAGTTCCCGGCAGAAGCTTTCCACGCACTGTATAGGTTCTCTGCGCGGGGACCGTAAATCGTACGTCGCGAGCTTCGGCCAGGGGACCAACGAGGACGGCCTGCGCCTCCGCCCATGTTGGGGTTCCCGGGTAAAACGTGTCGCGATATTGCACTCGCCCCGCCGGACCCTCCTTGAGGCTGACGTCCCTCATCGAACCGGTCATCAAACCACCGGCCTTCACATAGTAAGGACCAGGAGAGAGATCCGGAAGGCGGTAGTTCCCCAGATCGTCAGTATCTGCCTGCGCGGCCAACTGGAATGATCTTTGCCCACCTTTCACAAAGCGGACCCGCAGCGCCAACACCCTCAGCCGGGGTACCGGATCATGGTCCTCGTCCAGCACTTGACCGGAGATAACTCCGGCTGGGTAGAGATGCAAAACAAGGCTCTCAATGGCTTGCCCTGGCTTGATCGACACCTTCAAGTTGGCGATGTTGTCCTGGCTCTGCACTCCGGAAAATGTTGAGTATCCATCACGCGATGCCAGGACGCGGTAATCACCGGCAGGCAAGTCTGCAATCGTGAATTCGCCGCCAGCTCCCGTGCGCACGATGCGCTGCTCGGTATTGAAGTTTGGACTATGTACATCCTCGTTGGCCGGGTACAAGGCGACCTGAGCTTTCAGAATCGGCTCGCCGGTATCAGCGCGATAGACGTGTCCGGACACCTGTCCGAGGGAAGATTTGGGGGGCACAAGGGATTGGTCTTCCTTCGATTGGGCAAGGGATAGGGTAGTCACGAAGCCAATCAGGAGAACCTGCGACGCAACCCAGAGGGACCCTCCACGCGCAACCTGTACTAGCGTGAGCCGGAGCCACTTCGCCACGCCATCCCCATCGTTTTTGAGAAAATGCGCCATTTTTCAACGTCAGTATAGTACGTGTTGCGCGGCGAACTGCCCATAAGTCTGGTTTTCGGAAACTTCAGCCATTTACCCCAAACTGACCCACTACCCGACGAGTGAGCCCCTTGACACGCCCTATATAATAGACACTGGGGGCAACACCAAAATCAGCATCAGAATTATCCCCGCCCGGGCCAGCTTGGGCGCGCTAAGTACCGCATTTCGAATACTTTGCGCAAACTGTTCTTTGAAAATGGGACTTTTCCATCAAGGTCTCACCGAAGTCCGGACTTAAAGTATTTAGCTTTGAATACTTTGCGACCTTTTGACGGGGAGGGGGGGTACCTGACGGCGAGCAACACCGTGCCGCTCTACACTCAATCAAAACTGCATTCCGACAACCGCCTACCAGGGCAGCGTCTCACCCAAATGGAAGTACCCACCATTCGGCCCATCAGGACCCAGCGTAGCCAACTCCACGGTTGTCTTCGCTCCATCCACAATCTCCATCTGCGCTCCCTCGCCACCCATCTCCGTCTTCACCCACCCCGGATGCGCCGAGTTCACCTTGATCTTCGTTCCCTTCAGCTCATGCGCCAGATGAATCGTGAACGAGTTCAGCGCCGTCTTCGAAGTGTCATACGCAAAGGTCTTCGCGTCATAGATCGGCGAGCCCTCCGTCGCATGCAGCGTAAGCGATGCCAGAATGCTCGACAGATTCACGATCCTCCCCGCCTCGCTCTTGCGCAGCAACGGCAACAACGCCTGCGTCAACGCCACCACCGAAAACAGATTCGTCTCAAAGGTCTCACGCAGCTGCTTCGGCGAGGTCTTACTCGTCTGATTTCCCGCTCTGCTGTCGATCATGATGCCCGCATTGTTCACCAGGATATCCAGCCTGCCAAAATCCTTATCGATCTTCGCCACCAGAGTTCGAATGTCGGCATCGCTCACCACATCCAGCTTCACCGCCCGCGCATCAATACCTTCGCCCTTCAACTCCGCAGCCGCCTCCTCAGCCTTACTAAGCTCCCGCGCCGCCACCAGCACAGTAATCCCCAGCTTCCCCAGCTGACGAGCCGTCTCCAGCCCAATTCCTCTGTTAGCTCCAGTAATTAGCGCCACCTTTTTCGTCTGCTCGCTCATGTGCTCTCCTCGCCTTTGAATACTTCTCAGGCTCTACATAGATTCGCCCAGCCGACCATACGATTCAGCGATCCCTAAACCAGGCTCTCCACATGCGCCGCCAGCAACGCAGCATACCTCGCAGGCAACCGCCGCCTCTTCATATTCCGGTCGACCACCACATGCACCGTGTGCCCCTCACACAACAACACGCCGTCTTCGGCCCTCACCACCCTGTACTCAAACCGAATCACTGCTCCCCGCGCAGACTGCAGCTCCGTCTCCACCACCAGCTCCTCGTCATACCGCGCCGGAGCACGGTACCGCGCCACAGCCTCCACCACCGCAATCATGCAGCCTTCCTCAAGCTCCATCTCCTTGTAGCTCAACCCATGCTCCCGCATGAACTCCACCCGCCCAATCTCGAACCACACCAGGTAGTTCGAGTGGTACACCACACCCATCTGGTCCGTCTCGGCATAACGCACGCGCAGCGGCGTCCTGCAGACTCTTAGATCATCGTCCAGTTTTTCTCTCATCCCCACAGTTTACCCAAGCCCCTCGCTCTCCACTGTCATCTCCCCCACACAGGCCTTCTCTTCTCCAGAAACGCCGTCACGCCCTCGCGGAAATCCGCCTTCTCTCGCGCCCGGGCATTCTCCTCTAGGGACTCATGAATCGCCCCATCCAGCCAGGTCTTATTCTGCGCCACCAACAGCCGCTTGGTCGCCGCCATAGCCTCGGGTGAATTCCCCGCCAGCTTCGCCGCCAACTCCTCCACCCGCGCCGACAAAGCATCCGCCGCCACCACCTCGCTCACCAGCCCCAGCCGATAACCCTCCTCTGCGCTGAACAGCCGCGCCGTCAACAACAGGTCCCGCGCCGCCTTCTCCCCAACCTGCAACACCAGGAAAGCCGACACCAGCGCCGGCACAAACCCGATCCGCACCTCCGTATAACCAAACTTCGCCGCCGGAACAGCCAGCGTAAAGTCGCAGATCGTCGCCAGTCCGGTCCCTCCCGCCACCGCCGCCCCATGCACCGCCGCAATCGTCGGCTTCTCCAACTCATGCAACGTCCGAAACAGCCGTGCCAGCCGCTCCGCATCCTCCCGCAGCTCCGTCCGCCATTCCGTAGAATCTGACCCATCAGCCTTCGTCAGCCATCTCCCGGAGCACCGTCAAATCCAGCCCTGCACAAAACGCCTCCCCCGCCCCAGCCAGCACCACCACCCGGCAAGACGTAATCAATCCCGACTCCGTAAACGCCGTAATCAACTCTTCCTGCATCTCCGGCGTCATCGCATTCCGCCGCTCCGGCCGGTTCATCCGAATCGTCCGAACCCCAGCAACCTCACTCACCAAAATCGTCTTGTAACCCACAACCCCTCCAGCATTCTCCAACACCAGCAACTAACAATTAACAACCGTCCTACTGTACCTTCCCGCCAAACTTTCGCGAAATCTCTGCCGTAGCAGCCACCAACCCATCCAGCGGCCGCAACTCAGGCAACTCCGCACCCAACTCCTTCAACACCGCAATCAAAGTCTCCGTAGCAATATTCCCAACCAACGCATCCTGCGCAAAAGGACACCCTCCCAGCCCACCAATCGCCGCATCGAACCGCCTGCATCCCGCCCCATAAGCCGCTCTGATCTTCTCCGCCGCTCCCTCATATGTCGCATGCAGATGAACCCCAATCTCCACGCCATCATGCACCGCCATCACACGCCCAACACATCCGCCACCATCTTCGGAGTAGCCAGCCCCACCGTATCCGCCAGCGAGATCTGCCTCACCCCACTATCCACCAGCAAGTCACAAGCCGCCACCACCTCATCAATATCCCACGCATCCCCATAAGGATTCCCGAACGCCATCGAAATATACGCCACCACATCCATCCCCGCCTTATACGCAATCGTCCCCACCGCCTCCAGCGCATCCAGACTCTCCTCCGGCGTCTGATTCTGATTCCGCTGCAGAAATCCCGGCGAGATCGAATACGGAAACCCCAGCGTCGACACCGACCCGGTCTTCACCGCGCGCTCCGCCCCCTTCTCATTCACAACGATCGCGATAATCTCCACATCATCCGGAGGATCAAGATACTCCAGCACCTTCTCCGAGTCCGCCATCTGCGGCACCGCAGCTGCCGAAACGAAACTCACCGCATCGATATGCTTGAACCCCGTAGCAATCAGCGTCCGCAGATAATCCGCCTTCAGCTCAGCCGCCATCTTCACCGGCAGTCCCTGCCAGGCATCCCGTGGACACTCCACAATCTTCACCATCTCACTCAAAGCCTCATCCCTTTCCGATCGTCGATTGATCGTCCAGTCGCTTACGTCGCCAACAAAAGAAATCGTGAAGACAACGATTACGGCCAACTCCACCAAACACAAAATCTGCACCCACTGCGACTGCCGCGGAATCCACGCTTCGCACGGAACATCAACCGACCGGCTTCCGGCCTCCACGACCTGTGACGCGGGCGCAGACTTATCTCCTGCAAGATAGTCGTCGCAATCATCCGCCTGTCCAAGCGCCCAGGACTTCAAGCCAACCCCCAGCAGCAATGCCAAAAGCAGTGTCACGATAGTCTGCCGAGAGATCATATCTGCAAACCCCTGAAGCCGGCGCCAGCAAAATGAGCGCGACCCAATCCCACAAATCTATTGCCTCCGCCGACATTTGTCATTGCACCTTCTATTTTCGCTCGCATACCCCGTAGAATGTCCCCGTTCACCCAAACGCACGCATCCCCGCTCGGAGATCGCCTCATGCGCCGTATCCTCGCCCCACTCCTGCTTCTCTTTCTCCTCCCAATCTGCGCCGATATCTCAAACCCCCGCCAACGCAGCGCCACCATCAACAGAATCTGCCCAGCTCCGCGCCACCGCCCAAAAGCTCCTCGCGACCGGCTCAACCGACGACACCCTCAAAGCCGCCGAACTCCTCGACCGAGCCTCCCAGATCGATGCCCGCAACGTCGAAATCCTCAAGACCAACACCGAACGCCAGCAGCTCGAGCAAACCGCCCCCGCATGGAAGTCCTTCGTCAACGACTTCAGCCCCCTCATCACCGTCCTCGTCCTCGCCGGCACCTTCATCTTCAACGTCATTCAGGCGCGCATCACCGAGCGGGAGAAGCGAGAAGATGACGAGCGCCAGCGCGAAGACAAGCTCCAGGACAACGAACGGCAGCGCATCGCCGATGAGCTGAAACGAAACACCGATGAAAGGCAACGCTTCACCAATGCCATCGGACTCATCAAGGATGCCGAAGACTACTCTCCCACCGCAGCCCTCATCCGGACATTCACCGACCGAGCCCTTTCGCTCCGAGGCCCGCCAGGTAGGCAGAGACATCTTGCTCAAGACAACATCCTACGACCGGTTTCAAGACCTCTTCCGCACCGTCGCGGATCCCGTCACCTATGCAAACCTGCCTGAAGTGGTCAGCCTTCTACGCTCCGTCCACAACGCCGTCGCGCCTCTGCTCAGCAAGACCTGGATCAACGGCACCAACGACCTCTCCAAGCTCACCCCCGAGCAAGTCGAAAGCTACAACCTTCTCGTCGCCGAACGAATGTTCCTCGGTGCTAGAGTCAGCGCCGTCCTCCGCCAGCCCCGCAACCCGGACACCCCTCTGGACCTGCATGACATCGGCCTTGACGGCTGCGATCTCACCGGAGCCGACCTCCGCAACGCCTCCGTCGCCGTCACCACATGGAACTACGTCAACTTCGACGGCTGCGACCTGCGCGGAATTAACAGATTTCGAAAATTGTTGGTTCTACGCCAGCGCCTGGTGGCACGCCAGCCACATAGACCCTCCCATGCTGCAATTCTTGAAAAGCAACTTCAAGTTCACCGACAACCAGTACTCCAACTCCCCCCAACCCATCTCTCAAAAAGACTACGACGAAAACATCACCCGCCTCGAAACCCTTGCTCAACGAGACATTCGCGGCGCATGACCCATTTTCTTTGCGACAAGCCACCGATAAATATCAATCGCCAAACTGCGAAGAAATCCCACCAGAGAGATTAACCACGCGATCACGCAGAGCTTATCCCAAATCGGCATGTTCGACCACATACCGCAGGGCGAAAAACTAACCTCATCATCGCCAGTCGGCGATTTATTGTGCTCAATCGAATGGCTGTCCTGCCCGGGATGCGCGGCAGTCCATTCGCGGCAAGGGCGTTCATACTGATATGCACGCACCCACAGAGCCGCTGAGGATAAAAGCAGCAATACGAACCAAATGATCGTTCGCCGCGAAATCAAGTCTGCAAAACCCCCACATTAAACTTCGCCACCTCAGGATTCAGCGCACAAGCCTCCAACGCAGTCATCAAAACCTCTCGTGTCTGAGCCGGATCAATAATCGCAGTCGATCCAAAGCCGCGCCGCCCCATACCGCGGATCAGCCTGCGCATCATAAGTAGCCTTGATCTCATCGAAGATCGCCTTCTTATCCGCCTCCGACAAAGCCGTCCCGCCGCGTTCCACCTGCTTAGCCCTCACCTCAGCCAGCGTAGTAGCAGCCGAAGCCCCACTCATCACCGCATATCTAGCCGTAGGCCACGCAAACAAAAACCTCGGATCATAAGCCTTCCCACACATTGCATAATGCCCTGCCCCAAAACTCCCGCCCACAATCACCGTGATCTTCGGCACCACACTCGTACTCACGGCACTCACCATCTTCGCGCCTGCGCGGATAATCCCCGACCACTCCGCATCCTTCCCCACCATGAACCCGTTCACGTCATGCAGAAAAATCAGCGGCACCAAATTCTGATTGCAATCCATAATGAACCGCGCCGCCTTCTGCGCACTCTCCGTATAGATCACGCCGCCAACCTCGATCCGCTTCGTCCCCGCCGCCGGCCCCATCGCCACCGTCTGGCTCTGATTCGTCTTCTGGTTCGCAACAATCCCCACCGCCCGTCCACCAATCCGCGCATACCCACACAAAACCGTCCGCCCAAAGTCCGCCTTGTACTCATCGAACTCGCTGCGATCCACAATCCGCGCAATCACCTCGTGCATGTCATAAATATTGCTCGCCCCCGGAGCAGGATCAATCAACCCATACAAATCCTCCGCCGCAAACTTAGGAGCATCCTTCACCGCATCGTAAGCAATCCGTGAAAACACCTCACTCTGACCCGTCACGGCGACTGGGTGCCCCATCTTCGCGACGGCTTCATCGTCGCTAAGGTGGGCATCGTGCGGAGCACGACCGCTTCTCTGCTGCCGCTGTCCTAGCATTCCCACCAACGACCTCAACCTCCCAATACACTCCGCATCATCCTTCTCCTTAAAATCCACCGTCCCAGAAATCTCCGAGTGCATCGAAGCCCCACCCAACTCCTCCGCCCCAGTCTTCTGCCCAATCGCCGCCTGCACCAGCGAAGGCCCTGCTAAAAATAACCCTGAACCTTCAGTCATCAAAACCGTATCCGTCATCACCGGTAGATACGCGCCACCCGCAACGCACATCCCCATAATCGCCGTAATCTGCGGAATCCCCAGCGAACTCATCACCGCGTTATTCCGAAACACCCGCCCAAAATCATCCGTATCCGGAAACACATCCTCCTGCAGCGGCAAAAACACTCCCGCAGAATCCACCAGATAGAGCGTAGGAATCCGATTCTCCAGAGCAATTGTCTGCGCCCGCAACACCTTCTTCGCGGTCATCGGAAAGAACGCCCCCGCCTTCACCGTCGCATCGTTCGCGATGATCATGCACAGCCGCCCACTCACCCGCCCCAGCCCCGTCACCACACCTGCCGCCGGAGCCCCACCATACTCCCCATACATCCCATGCGCCGCCCAAAGCCCCAACTCCAAAAAATTCGCCTGTCTCACAGAATCGGGTGCCCCATACATCGATTCTGATGTGTGGGCATCGAGCGAAGCTCGACCGCTTTCCTTTCCATCCTCCAAATGCCCGGGTGCCCCATCCTTCGCGCCCTTTGCGAAGGGTGGGACCTCCAACGCTCGTGCCGCTGAACCCTCCTCTACCGGATCCACCAGCAGCGCAATCCGCTCCCGAACCGTCAGCCGCCCCTTAGCCCGCTGCGCCTCCGCAGCCTTAGCCCCACCACCCTCACGAATCTTTGCCTCTTCCGACCGCAAAGCCGCCAGCAAAACCACCAGCGCCTCACGATTAGCCTTCACCCGCGGAGCCGCCAAATCCATCTTCGATACCAATCCACCCTCCACCTTTACTTCATCCGCCATAGCACCATCCACAAGTTTCACTACGATAAGAAGATAACAATGTCACACTGTCCGCGACGCGTCTTAGCTCACCACATCCATGTTCGAGTCGTCCAATCCCGATCTGCTCGACTCACCACGCCTTAGCTCATTGCTGGTTCACAAATCGCCTTTGCCCTTCTCCGCGTCCTCTGCGTCCTTCTCCGCGCTCTTCGCGTCCGTATTCGAAAACCCCCGCCAACACAGCAGAATCCCCCCTTCAAACTTTTTTTCGCGAAAAACCTCAGCAAAATCGCATGTCAAGCCCCCCAAAATCGTATCTACCTGAAAACAAATCAAATAGAGCCAAAAATAAGTGATTTTTAGTTATGGTCAATTTGGTAAAATGGAAGTAGAAGAGAAAAAAGGACAAGACCCGGCTGCAAGCCGGGTCTAACTCGTTTAGTAACTATATTTTAGCCGTAACCCGTTTAGATGCAATATTTTGGCGCGACGACCTACCGTCAAACTGTTGCATCTAAATACTTTACTCCCAAAATAGGGGGAGGGGGGGTACTCCCCTTAGAAAGCAGAACGATGAGCATAGCCATTCAAAACTCGGACACGCTTCTGGTCATCGACCTCCAGAACGACTTCTGCCCAGGCGGAGCCCTGGAAGTAAAAGAAGGCGACGCAATCATCCCCACCATCAATTCCCTCGCTACAAAATTCCCGCACGTTATCCTCACCCAGGACTGGCATCCCCAAAAACACATCTCCTTCGCAAGCACTCACACAAACAAAAATCCCTACGAGACCATAGAAGCCCCTTACGGCCCCCAAAACCTCTGGCCCGAACACTGCCTCCAGCACACCGACGGAGCCGCCTTCCACTCCGCCCTCGATCTTCCCCAAGCCGAACTAATCCTCCGCAAAGGCTTCCGGCCCCACATCGATTCCTACTCCGCCTTCCTCGAAAACGATCACGTCACCCCCACCGGCTTGGCCGGATACCTCCGCGAGCGCGAACTCCCCCGCCTCTTCCTCTGCGGCCTCGCCTACGACTTCTGCGTCCGCTTCTCCGCCATCGACGGCAAGCACCTCGGCTTCGAGATCGTCGTCATCGAAGACGCCACCCGCCCCGTCGACCTCCCCGGCAGCATCGCCGAAACCAACGCCGCCCTCACCATCCTCAACATCCCCCGAGTCAACTCCACCGCCATAAAAACATCCCGCTGACCTCGTCGGCTACTACAACCCCAGCTCTCCACTCCGAGCCTGCATCGCCGCCAAACAATTCCCCACGTGCTCCTCAACACTCAGACCCAACAACTCGGCCCCCGTAGTAATATCCTCCCGCTTCACCGCCCGCGCAAAAGCTTTATCCTTCATCTTCTTCACAACGCCCTTCACCTCAACATCCGCAATCGACCGCGAAGGCTTCACCAGCGCACAAGCCACCAAAAATCCCGCCAGCTCATCGCACGCAAACAGTGCCTTATCCAGATGCGAGTCTCTCCCCACACCCGAGTAATCCGCATGAGCGAGGATCGCCTTCAACACGACCTCTGGCCAACCCAACTCGCGCAGCGCACTCACTCCCACAAAGGGATGCTCTTCCAACGAAGGATGCCGTTCATAGTCCATGTCATGCAGTAACCCAGCGCTCGCATACAGCTCCACAAACTCCGCAGCCTCCAACCCCTCCAATCCCAACCGCGCGGCCTCTAGCACTCCATAAGCCTCAGTACAAACCGACACCGCCAGCCCATGCTTCCGCAGACTCTCGCCCTTCGTCCACTCCTCCAGCAGCTCCCAAGCCTTCGCCCTCGACACTCCGTCCGCCATCAAATCCCCTCTCCCTCCTAAGCTCTAAATCTCGCTTCCACAAGTTACCATCTTGGTACAACTTCGGTTTTTTTAGGTCTTTGACTAATAATCAATGGGTTTCCTCTTGACTCTCCCCCTTCCTAGTGTCACTCTAGGCACATCACACGCTCCGTTATCGGACATGTGCTGGGTCCTTGCTCTGGGTCCCTTCGCTACACACAACTTATGGCAACCATGATGGCATCTGTCGAACAGCGTGAGGTGCTGCGCTGTGACAACTGTAGTTTGGTGCAATTCCGCACCGCCAGCGCGCTCTGCCGTCGCTGCCGCAAATCCCTCGAAGTCGAGGTACCGGAACCAGCTCCAGCTCCCTTGGCTCTTGTCCCCCCTCAGACAGATACGGATGGCGGTCTGCAAGTGGCAACAGCCGTCCGCGATCTGCGTCACGTGCGCAATCTGTCGCAGCGGCAACTCGCCGGTCGCATGAATGTCCCCCGCACCTATATCTCCAAGATCGAGAACGGCAAGGCCATGCCGACCCTGTCCTCGCTCGCACGTCTTGCCAAGGCGCTTCAGGTTGACATCTCTGCACTGCTGCGCGACGCCAACACCCGCCACCGCGACGAGACGGCGGTTCTCATGACCGACCCCTTCCTCGCCGAGATCGCGGCCTACACCTCGCAGCTCGACGCTCTGCAGCGCTCGATCTTCCTGAATCACGTCCGAGAACTGGCAGCGGGACGGCGCCGAACGGCGTAAGTCCGCTCTAAGACCCAACCCTCCGCGAGGGGACGACGACATCACCACCGTCGCCGTTCCCTCGCCTCTCCTCGCCTGTAAACCTTTGCACTGCAAAGCTTCATCCCTTCCCCGCCAAAATTGTCATCCTTCATCGCAGGCGAAGCACCTGCTTCTGTCTTAACCTCTCGTTGACACCCGTCAACCTCCCATTTCAGCAATTCATTGCACACCCCACCTTCGTGTGCTAGCGTCAATAGCTGCGAGGTAGTCTTGCGCGCTTCTGCCAACAGCCGTGTCCACGAACTCTCCCCCGAGGAGCAAAGCGTCTACCGGCAGCTTGACCCCAACAAAATTCCCCAACACGTCGCTATCATCATGGACGGCAATGGCCGCTGGGCGGGAAAGCGCGCCCTCAAGCGCTTCCTCGGCCACCAACAGGGCGCTGAATCAGTCCAGTTCGTCGTCGAGACTGCCTCCCGCATCGACCTTCCTTGGCTCACCCTCTACGCCTTCTCGCTCGAGAACAATCTCCGTCGCCCCAAGTCCGAGGTCAACTTCCTCATGAAGCTCCTCCGGACCTACCTCATCGGCAACGTCAAGCGCATGAACGATAACAACGTCCGCATGGCCTACATCGGACGCATCCACGAGCTACCCAGCGAAGTGCAGGACACCATGCAGTGGGCCTCCGAGTCCACCGCCAAAAACACCGGCACAACCCTCACCCTCGCCCTCAACTACGGAGCCCGCTCCGAGATCGTCGACGCCGTCCGCAAGATCCTCTCCAACCTCACTGCCGAGGCCCACACCCGCGGCTGCTCCGTCGAAGACCTCCTCGGCTCCGGAGCCCTCGACGCACTCGACGAACCCGACATCTCGCGCTCCCTCTACACCGGCCACATGCCCGACCCCGACCTCGTCATCCGCACCTCCGGCGAGCAGCGCATCTCCAACTTCCTTCTCTGGCAGATCGCCTACTCTGAGTTTCTCGTCACCGACCGCCTCTGGCCCGACTTCCGCGGCATCCATCTTCTCGAAGCCATCGCCGACTATCAGCAGCGCGAGCGCCGCTTCGGTGGCCTCACCGACTCCGTCACCGACGAAGACCTCGACAAGCTCCAACCCGCCGAAGAGATCGCCGCAGCCATCGCCACCGAGCTCACCCGCCCTTAGCGGGTCTATAAACCGGCAGAATCTAGACTCTCTCAACCTGCTTCGCAGCCGTATCGATGATGTCGGTGATTGTATGAATCTGTTCTGTGGTTAAAGGACCTGTCTTCATCGTCAAGGCCATCCTGAAGTTTGCGATGGCGCGCTCGATCTGCGGAGCCCGTTCATGGGTCTGCTCGCTGCGGGTTCGATCCATCCTCGCGAAGATCGCATCCACAGCAGCCTTGTTCTCCGCGAGCGATTTCGAACCCTCCTCGGTGATCGTGTACAGCTTCCGTGCACCTTCAGGCACCACCGTCACATGCCCCATCTCTTCGAGCATGGTCAACATCGGATACACCACACCGGGACTCGGAGCATACCGGCCGCCCAGCCGCTCCTGGATCGACTTGATGATCTCGTACCCGTGGCTCGGCTTCTCTGCGATCAACTGCAGGATCACGTAGCGCAGATCACCCGCGCCGAACACCCGTACGCCCCCGCCTCGGCCGCCACGAAACCCTCGCCGACCTTCATCGAACCCGCCAAAGCCACCGCCAAAGCCCCGTGGTCCGTGCTCTCTAAAACGATCTCTGAAACCATGTCCCTCAAAATGCCCGCGATGGCCATGATCTCCATGTCGTTCTTCCCTATGTCTCTCTACGCGACCATACTCTTCGCCGCAGAAACCTCTTTGTTGCTCATATAGTTTTTTCATATCTAAACAGTATCAAGATATATCTAGATATGTCAAGACTACCACTACCACTCCCTAGCCCAGACCGCCCGATATATCCTTGATAAGCCTTCATGAAACGAATCCTTACCGCCATCGTTCTCATCCTTGTCGTCTTCGCCCTGATCTTCTTCGGCCAGCTTTGGATGATCACTCTCTTCGCAGCGATCGTCGCCGAGCTCGCCGCCTACGAGTACCTCCAACTCGCCAACAACACCCGCCTCCCTGCCGACCAGAGCCGCATCCCCGTCTGGTGGATGGCTGCCAGCACCACCCTCCTCTTCCTCGTCACCCTTCCCAACTGGCCGCTTGAAGCTCAGTTTCCCGTCCTCAGCGCCCTCGCCATCATCCTTTTTGCCTGGAATGGGTTCCGAGCCGAGCCCGCCACCCTCGACCGCGTCCTTCCCGGCACCGCCAAAGGCATCTTTGGCCTCATCTACGTCGTCTACCCGCTCACCCTCATCCCTCTCCTCTGGAAGCAGGAGGACGGCATTGCCCTCATCCTCTTCCTCATGGTCTGCGTCTGGGCAGGAGACATCGCAGCCCTCTACATCGGTCGCAGCTTCGGCCATTACAAGCTCGCCCCTCGTCTCAGCCCCGGCAAAACCTGGGAAGGAGCCGTCGCCTCCGTCCTGGGCAGCGTCCTCGCAGCCGCCCTGGTCGTTTTCATCGGCGACCAGCTCTTCGCCCGTGGCAACACCATCCTCCACATCACCGAGCCGCTCTGGCAGTCTCTCTTCCTCGCCGTTGTCCTCAACATAGCCGCCCAGGTCGGAGACCTCCTCGAGTCCGCCATCAAACGCGGAGCAGGCGTCAAAGACTCAGGCACTATGCTCCCCGGCCACGGAGGAATCCTCGACCGCATCGACGCCCTCCTTCTCGCCGCACCAGTCCTCTGGTACGTGCTCTTAATAAAGGACTACCTCGGACTCGGCCGCTTCTAGTTTCCAATTCCTCGCCGCCGGCTCTACAGCCACAATCTGTCGCTTTTGACAGTTATGAAAGTCCCTCTCTAACAGCTAGCTTGTTGTGCAGCAGGAGCAATCAATCGACTGCGGTCGTCCTCCTCTTAAAGGACTGTTTCCGCGCGGCTGCTCCCAATGCCACGTAAGACCTAGGTCCAATTGTCTCTGTCCGAACGAGAGACCAACGATTGACTGGCACGTGATCCTAAGCACGGCGACATCGTTTCCCGGAACTCTAACCCAAACTCGACCCACCACGTGCTTTCACCAGAAATAATTCGCGAGGTACAGAGATATGAGCTTCTTGAAGAGATCTTCAACTCCTTCGGATGACCAGTCCTCACCCACCGGCCAGCCCGACCCGAAATCAGCATGGCTCTCTAAAAAAATGACTCGGCTCGCATCAGTGGTGGTCATCGCGGGAACCGCTCTCTCCGTACCCCTCGGATCGCACGTCCTCGCGAAGACTCGCCAGCAGCCTGCCGCGGCACCAGCGTCCACGGTCGACCCCGACGCAGTCGACGCCGTCAAAAAGATGAGCGCCTATCTGCGAACGCTGAAGTCCTTCCAGATAACCGACAATGTCACCCAGGATGAGGTCCTCGACGACGGACTAATCGTTCAACACAACAGCAAGGTCGAATACCTCACCGCACGGCCCAACCGCTTGCGGGTCGAGGTCACCAGCGATGACGAGCACAGGCTGTACCTCTACGACGGCAAGAATTTCACCGTCTGGGGCAGGCTCGTCAACTACTACGCCACCGTTCCGGCCCCGCCAACCATCGGCGAACTCCTCGATCAAGCCAATGAAAAATATGACATCGAATTGCCCCTGTACGACCTCTACAACTGGGGCACCAAAGACGACGATATCAATAAGATAAAAACCGCAGTCGACGTTGGCCCCGGCACCGTAGAAGGAGTCACCTGCGAACACTATGCCTTCCACCAGGAAGGCGTCGACTGGCAGCTCTGGATTCAGCTAGGAGAGTTTCCTCTGCCGCGCAAGCTCATCATCACGACCCTCACGGACGATGCCAGGCCTCAACACAGCGACACCCTCACCTGGAACCTCGCACCCTCCTTCAACGATGGAGCCTTCGCCTTCGATCCACCGCCTGATGCCAAACGCGTCATCCTCGAAGGGCAAAATGCCCCCACCCCCGAGAAAGGTAAATAAGGTGAGACCTATGAAGAGATCAACTCAAATCTTCTCCATCTTCGCCATGTTGGTTCTGGCATCTGGAACGACCCTCTTTGCCCAGCGCGGAGGCCGCGGTGGTGGTGGAGGAGGCGGTGCACGTGGAGGCGGCGCCCCGCCTGCCCGCAGCAGCGCTAGAACCAGCGTCAACTCAAACCCAAGCCGAAACAACAATGCCAATATGAACCGCAACAACAACGCCAACGTCAATCGCAACACCAACGTCAACCGCAACGAAAACGTCAACGTGAACCGGAACGTCAACGTGAACGTAAACAACGACTACCACGGTGGCGGCTACTACGGTGGAGGCTGCTGCTACCATCCCGTCGCCACCGCCGCCGCAGTCACAGCCGCGGCAGTCGTCACGGCTGCGGTCGTCGGCTCCATCGTTAACCAGCCGCCCGCAGGCTGCGTCACCACCATCGTCAACGGACTCGCCTACCAGCAGTGCGGCAGCACCTGGTACCAGCCGCAGATGTCAGGCAGTTCGACGACCTACATCGTCGTCAACGCGCCAAGATGACTCGAGCCAGCCCTCGAATTCTGCATCCGAGGGCTGGCCGCAAGACCTAAGGATTTCGCAGACTCGAGAGAACACAGCTCTCCCCGCATCTTCCTCGAGTCTGCGAAAATAGACTTCGTGAAAAAGATAGCCATCCTGGGCTCAACCGGCTCCATCGGAAACTCCACTCTCTCCATCTGCGAGTCCTTCCCCGACCGCTACATCCCCATCGCTCTCGCGGCCGGCTCTAACATCGAAGCCGCCTTCGCCCAATGCCAACGCTGGCGCCCTAAGGTCATCTCGCTCGCCACAGAGGCCCTCGCAACTCAACTCTCCACGAAGCTAAAATCCGCAGGCCTAAGCCAGATCGAAGTAGTCCACGGCACCCTCGGCACCATCCACGTAGCCACGCTCCCCGAAGTCGACTTCGTAGTCTCCGCCATCGTCGGAGTAGCCGGCCTCGAAGCCACCTACGCCGCAGTCTGCGCCGGCAAGACCATCGGCCTCGCCAACAAGGAATGCCTCGTAGCCGCCGGCGAACTCATCCTCGCCGCCGCCCGCAAACACAACGTAGCTCTCCTTCCCATCGACTCCGAACACAACGCCGTCCACCAGGCCATGCGCGGAGGCACACCCGCCGAAGTAAAACAGATCTGGCTCACCGCCTCCGGTGGTCCCTTCCGCAACACCCCCATCGAGCAGTTCAAAAGCATCACACCCGCCCAGGCCCTCAAGCACCCAACCTGGGTCATGGGACAGCGCATCACCATCGACTCCGCCACCATGATGAACAAAGGATTCGAGGTCATCGAGGCCTGCCGCCTCTTCGAACTTGCGCCCTCGCAAGTTCGCGTCACCATCCACCCTCAATCCACCGTCCACTCACTGGTCGAATTCGTAGACGGCAGTATCCTCGCCCAGATCTCCGTCACCGACATGCGCCTCCCCATCCTCTACGCCCTCAGCTACCCCGAGCGCGTCCCCTCCGACCTTACCTTCGACCTCGCCACGTTGAGCCAGTTGGACTTCGCCATCCCCGACCTCGCCCGCTTCCCCTGCCTCCGCCTCGCCTATGAGGCCGCGGCAACTGGAGGCGACGCCTGCATCGCCCTCAACGCGGCCGACGAGGTAGCAGTCGCCGCATTCCTCGCCAACGAAATCCCATTCCTCGGCATTCCTAGTACAATCGAAGAGGTGCTTTCACTCACCCCAGCATGTCATCCTGCGTCTATCAAAGACGTGCTCAAAGCCGATGCCACTGCCCGCGAATGCGCCAAAAGCGTCATAGCCCAGAACGCCACCGCTCGCATCTAATGTCGTCAGGCTCCTAAACGAACGAGGTTCCTTTCTCCTTTATGTCTTCTACTCTCTCCACCATCTTTGAGCTCGCGATTGTCCTTGGAATCATGGTCCTCGTTCACGAGTTCGGCCACTTCGCCGTCGCCAAGCTCTGCGGCATCCGCGTCGAAGTCTTCTCCATCGGCTTCGGCAAACGCCTCTTCGGCATCAAGCGCGGCGACACCGATTACTGCCTCTCCATCATCCCCCTCGGCGGCTACGTCAAAATGGCCGGCGAGATGATGCCCACCGGCGACAACCAGGGCACCGGAGATCCCGGAGAGTTCACCTCCCATCCCCGCTGGCAGCGCATCGCCGTCGCTCTCGCCGGCCCCGTCGCCAACTTCATCCTCGCCTTCGGCCTCATGACCGGCGTCTACATGCTCCACAACGAGGTCTCCGAGTACCTCTCGAACGCGGCCACCACCGACTACATCTCCCCCAACAGCCTCGCCGCCTCCACCGGCATCCACTCCGGCGACACCATCGTCCACTTCAACAACGTCGAGAACCCAACCTGGGAGCAGCTCTTCAACCAGGCCGCCCTCAATCTCAACCAGACCGTCCCCTTCGCCTACACCCACGACGGCCAGCGCATCGACACCTCCATCACCCTCACCACCAAGGACACACCCGACAACTTCTCCCCCGACACCCTCGGCTTCGTCCCCCGCATGCAGCAGAACGGA
This sequence comes from uncultured Acidobacteriaceae bacterium, assembly GCA_963744125.1. Taxonomy (GTDB): domain Bacteria; phylum Acidobacteriota; class Terriglobia; order Terriglobales; family Acidobacteriaceae; genus Edaphobacter. The sequence goes on from CAVUSG010000005.1 coordinate 573,186, forward strand.
GTAGAAGTCTCCGTCACCCAGCCCAACACCCCCGCCGCCCAGGCCGGCCTCCAATCCAAAGATCAGATCGTCTCCATCGACGGCATCGCCATCCACTCCGTCCCCGCACTACTCGCCTACATGCAGGACCAAAAGGGCAAGCCGGCCACACTCTCCGTCCTGCGCCACGGCCAGACCATCGCTCTGCCCATCACCCCTGCTCTCATGGACGCCGGCGACGGCACCAAATCCTACCGCCTCGGGTTTGCTCCAGTCCCCCCGCCGGTCAAGGTCGAGCAGCTCTCCTTCACCAAGGCCGTCAAGGCCTCCTGGGCCTTCAACAAAGACAAGTCGCTTCTCATCCGTGACGTCATCCGCGGCATGTTCGCCCATCACATCTCGGTGCGTTCGCTCTCCGGCCCCATCGGCATCGGCCAGGTCGTCCACCAGGCCGTCGAGATGCCCGGCTGGATGCCCCTCATCGGCACCATGGCCTACATCAGCATCAACCTCGGCATCATGAATCTCCTGCCCTTCCCCATCCTCGACGGCGGAATGATCCTCTTCCTCCTCATCGAGTCCATCATGCGCCGCGACATCAACCAGCAGATCAAAGAGCGCGTCTATCAAGTCGCCTTCGTCTGCATCCTCGTCTTCGCCGTCATGATCATCTTCAACGACATAACCAAACTCCCCCTCTTCAACCACCTGAAGCCCTAACCCCCTGGGTGCCCCATGATCACCCACGAGCGCAAGCGAAGGGTTATCGTGGGGTTACTCACGCGCGTGCCCCTCTAGCTCAGCTTCCGCCCTGTCTGGCCCGGCACTCCCCCTCCTCCATAAAAATTGCGCAAAGTATTCAAAGTAAATACTTTAAGTCCGGACTTCCGTGCAGGTAAGTCCAAAAAGTCTTATAAAGCGGGGTTTAGTTCTGCAAAGTATTCATAAGCTATAGGTTTATGAGATCCTACTGTCGTACTCCGGCTGGGTTGTCAAAGACTGAGATGGCGCCGATCCGCCTGGGCGGTGGCCTTTTGCTCAACTCCACTGCTGGAATATCCACCTCTCCAAGTACGTAACAAATCAACGAATTGTTCCCGTCCCGTTACGCTTCTCGCTACAACTCCGCCGCAGCCCCCAACCGCTCCAACACCCCCCAAACCCCCGCCGCCTTCCCCCCAAGCCTCTCCTCACCTTCGCCATAGCCCGCTCCCAGCAAGGCACCGCCCGCCGAAATACCCGCAACCCCTCCCCACTAAGCGCATACTCACTCCGCCGCCCATCCGTCGCCGAAGCGCCCACCGAAACCCATCCCAACCCCACCAGCAGCTTCAAATTCCGCGACAACGTAGTCTGATCCACATCCATCGCCGCCGCCAGCTCCGACTGGCTCACCCCCGGCCTTCCCTGCAGATTCGCCATCAGCTCAAACTGCGTCGCACTCATCCCCACCGAACGCAGCTCCGCCTCATAAAATCGCGTAAGCCGCCGAGCCACCTGCCGAGTGGCAGCACAATAACAACGCATCGTCACTTCCCCGCAGCGATCGGAGCAGCAGCCGGCCCCAACAGCCGCGCCAAAGGACTAAGCGGCCCCAGCGGAATCAGCTCAAACTCCATCAGCTTCGCCTGCCCCAGCGGCAGCTTCTCCAGCAGCGCATGCGCCTCCTCCACCGACGACACATTCATCAGGAACACCACGCCCCGCTGATCCTGCCGCACATACCACTGATCGATCTTCCCGCTCAGATAAAGCTTCACCGTCTCCGGCACCTCGTTCTTCATCACTGGCAGCAGCGCATCAGTAGTAGCCGCAGCCGTCATATGCCCAATCGCCAACACCTTAATCGTCGGAACGCTCGGCAACCCAGCCGCAGCAGCAGTCTGCGGAGCCGCCTGCCCCAACCCAACCCCACTCATCAACCCGGCACAAGCCACACTCAGCAAAAATCCACGCATAGAAATCTCCTCTCGCTGATTAAACTCAATTTACATGTATATACATGTAAATGTAAAAACAAACAAGAGTACTCATACAAGAGACCAGGCAATTCGTCACATTGTCTTTAATTCGTTCTTAGCCCTGTTATCCGTGGCCCTCTAAGCCTCCCCGCAACTCCGCCACAATCTCCCCCACAGCCTTCCGAGCCTCAGCCTCCTCGTCCGGCTTGAAGCTGATAGCCCCCACCCGAGCATGCCCGCCACCCCCATACCGCTCACAAATCGCCGCCAGATTCACCAACTCCTCCACCGGCTTCTTCGTCCACGGATTCGTCCCCACCGAAATCTTCACCCGAAAACTAGACTTACTCAGCCCCACAACATAAGTAGCCTCAGGATGCAGATAGTAAGGAATAAATTTGCTATACCCCTCCGTAGGCTGATCCGTAATATCAAACGTAATCACCCCATCCACAACTTCCGCCCGCTGCCGAATCAGCTCGATCGCCGCGCGATGCCGCTCCATCAGCGGCCCCACCAGCTCCTGCACAAAATCCTGATCCAGCACCGACTGCAGACTCATCTCCGTCAGCAGCGGAATAATCTTCGGCACCAGCGCATGATCCGTCGCGCTCTCAATCACCATCGTCAGCTTCATCGCCGGAGCCGCCATCTCCACCGCCGACTGCGCGCTCTCATACTTCGCCCCATCCACAATATTCGCCCAGTACACCAGCTCCCGCACCGGATCCATATCGAACCCAAAGTCCTCCTGCGCAACATCCGCAATCAACCCCGTGCACGACGTATAGTTCGCGTCGTAAAACTTCCGCATCCGCTGCGACCCATCCGCCTGCCCCCGCTCAAAGTCCGCCAGATCCTCCGGCGTCATAAACGCGCTCAGATGATGATCGAACCACCACGTCACCTTCGGCGAAGCAAAATACTTGAAGTCCACAATCGCATTCTCACCCGCGCCCAGGTCCCCCTCCGCGAACATCGGCCCCGCCTTATGCACCAGCCCCTGGTACGAATAGCTGTTCGCCGTCTTCACACACTCCCGGTGAAACCTCGTAAACAACGAAGCCGAGCAAGCCCCGTCAAAACACTTATCGTGAAAGAAAACCTTGCAGTCCAAACCGATCACCCCATCTCATCCAAAGCTCTAAGCATAAACAACCAGCAACCCAACAACACAACAGCCTGGCAACCAGCATTTAGACTTGACCCAGCCCATGACACCACCAGACAACACCCCTGACGAGCTCGATCTCCTCCACCGCACCACGCACGACGACTCAGACCCGACGCCCCCATCGTCCCCTCGCGTCTCCCGCGCAATCTCGCCATCGCCTTCACGGTGGCTCTCGTCTTACTCATCGCGGCCTTCTTCGGCGCGCGCATCTGGGCCCGCCACGCCATGCGCGACTCCCTCCCGCAGCTCGACGGCAACCTCGCCATCCCCGGCCTCTCCGCTCCCGTCACCGTCCAGCGCAACGCGCAGGGCGTCCCCGCCATCAAGGCAGCATCGCTCGATGACCTCATCATCGCCCAGGGCTTCGTCACCGCGCAGGACCGCCTCTGGCAGATGGAAGCCCTTCGCCGCAGCGCCCTCGGAACCCTCGCCGAGCTCTTCGGCTCCCGGCTCCTCCCTCACGACCGCGCCCAGCGCACCCTCCAGCTCCGCGCCGCCGCCGAACGCGCCATCGCCGTCCTCCCGCCCGACCAACTCCACTACCTCGACCTCTACGCCCGCGGCGTCAACGCCTCCATCGCCGTCCAGCGTCCCCACCTGCCCCTCGAATTCCGTCTCCTCCACGACGACCCCGCCCCCTGGACCCCACGCGACTCCGTCCTCATCTCGCTCATCATGTTCCAGGACCTCACCACCGGCTTCCCGCAAAAACTCGGCCGCGAAGTCCTCACCACCCGCCTCCCGCCCGCGCTCCTCGCCGACCTCTACCCCGTAGGCTCCTGGCGCGACCACCCACCCTCCCAACCTCTCGTCGACCTCACCGCCCCCCAGGAAGAGATCCCCGACGTCCCCCTCGACGAATCCCAAACCAAACTCAAATACCCAACCAACAACCAGCAACCAACAACCAGCACCCTCCAGGCAATCATCGCCCTCCAACAAACCCTAAACCCCGCCTGCGACTCCTGCAGAGCCGGCTCCAACAACTGGGCCGTCTCCGGCGCCCACACCGCCTCCGGCAAGCCGCTCCTCTCCAACGACATGCACCTCAACCACAGCGTCCCCGGCATCTGGTACGAGACCTCCCTCGAAGCCCCAACTCCCACCGGAACCACCTTCCACGTAGCCGGAGTAGCACTCCCTGGAACTCCCTTCATCATCGTCGGCCACAACGACCACATCGCCTGGGGCTTCACCAACCTCGTCGCCGACGTCCAGGACATCTACGTAGAACGAACCCGCACCAACGGCACCACGCGCGAGTTCCAGTCCCCCGACGGCGCCTGGCACCCCATCCTCCACCACTCCGAGACCATCCACGTCCGCGGCGGCAAAGACGTCGTCCTCGACGTCCTCAGCACCCAGCACGGCGACATGGAAACCCCCATCATCTCCGGCCTCCTCGCCGCTCACCCACCCGCCGGCCCGCCTGTCCCCGAGCAGCGCACCCTCGCCCTCGCCTGGACCCCCTACGACCCCGCCAACCTCACCTCACCCTTCCTCGCCATCGACAGCGCCACCGACTGGCCCTCCCTCACCGCCGCCTTCGCCACCGAACCGCTCCCCCTCAACGTGATCTACGCCGACGACCAGGGCCACATCGGCTACCACGCCGTCGGCAAAGTCCCCATCCGCGGCAGCGTCACCCTACCCACCGCGCTCGCTCCCATCCCCGTCGCCGGCCTCGACCCCGCGCGCCAGTGGGCCGGCTACATCCCCTTCGACCAGCTTCCCCAGACCTTCGATCCCCCCAGCGGAATCCTCGCCACCGCCAACTCCCGCATCACCCCCGACCTCTATCCCTTCCCCATCACCCTCAACTGGGGCGACCCCTACCGCAACGAGCGCATCTGGAAGGTCCTGTCGTCATCGAAAAACCTCACTCCTGAAGCCATGCTCAAGCTCCAGACCGACGTCTACTCCGACGTCGACCACGTCATCGCCCAGCGCCTCGCCTACGCCATCGACCACGCCGGCCCTCACGTCTCCTCCAACCCCAAACGCCTCAAGCAGGCCGCCGATCTCCTCCGCTCCTGGAACGGCTACGTCGATGCCGACAGCCCCGCCCCCGCCATCGTCGACGCCGCCCGCGACGCCCTCTGGCCCATGCTTCTCGCCTCCAAAGCTCACCTCCCCGTCGGCGAAGCCAACCAGCTCTACATCTGGGGCGAAAAAACCTACGCCGAGGAGCAGATCATCCTCCACGCCCCCGCCCGCTGGCTCCCCAGCCGCGACTCCAAGTGGGACGACCTCCTCGCCGCCGCCGTCGAAAACGGCCTCATCGCAGCCCTCGCCCCTGACGACCTCTCTCACTGGACCTACGGCAAGACCCACACCGTAGACATCCAACACCCCGTCTTCGAGATCTCACCCCTGATCGGCAGCGTCCTCGGAGTCCCCACCGGCACCGGCCCCCACCCCCAAAGCGGCGACTCCACCACCGTCAAACAAGTCAGCCGAACCTTCGGCCCCTCCGAACGCCTGACCGTAGACTTCAGCGACCTCGACCACTCCACCCTCAACCTCGTCCTCGGCCAGTCCGGCAACCCCCTCAGCCCCTGGTTCATGGACCAGTTCCCCGCCTGGTACTACAACACCACCTACACCCTCCCCTACACCCCCACCGCCATCCAATCCACCACCACCCACACCCTGACCTTAACCCCCCAATAGCGCGCCAATCATTCTTGAGGAAACTGAGCCCCCACTAAAATTGTCATCCTCGCCAAAGGCGGAGGACCTGCTTTTGCTTAGCTTTTGTCCTTGTTTTTATCCCCCACCTCTTACATATCTTTGCCTAAGGCCGACTTAATCAACTCCGTAAGTTCACCAACCCCATCATGTCGCGTCGGAAACAGATAATGAGCAACGATATAGAAAAGACCCAGCACATTAACTAGTGGTGCTTCCAATCGCCGCCAGCAAAACAGTCTCCGATAAAGAGAACCCAAGCCACCACCATCTCCCCAGCCCCTGCGCTGCCAGCAGCAGAAACAGAAAAACAACCCAACCGCAAATCAATCCAAAGATGCGACGGGCATAAGTCTTTCGTTCCTCGATGTCCTGCTTCAGGCTTCGCACATGCGCCTTGGCAAGCTTCGTGTTGGCACACGCAAGCTCATAAGACTGCTCTTCAAACCTCGTAGCCAGATCGGGTTCTTCCGACGCCCTCGCAAGCTCATTCTCAGCCGCGGCTGGAATGTTTACGATCTGCTGCCGCTCATTCATCTCCGCAATCATGGCAAAAGGCACCTGAAATAATCTGCAATCTCTTCATTGGGAATTACTGCCGACGACAAGTTCATCGGAGAGTAGCAATGGGACCACGGCGTCCCCTCCATATGAGTAGCGTTCGAGAGCTTGATGGCGGAATACCTGCCATAGTGATCCCACACGCTGCGAATCACCTCCATCGCCCTCTCTGCATCCGGATCATCCTGCAAATTAGCAATGCGAGGGATGTAGTAACACCCATCTCCACGTTCAACCGATGGCTTCGACACATCTCCCGACCCGTAACGCTTGAACTCCTGATAAAGCTCCGGAATGACCGGGCCAAACTGCCACGCCTCGACATTTTCCTGAATCAGCGCCTTATCGGTAATGGCGAGATACCATCCGTGCGCAAAATAAACCAGCTTCTGCAACTTCATCGGCGAAAGATCTCGACCGCCCGCCAACTCAATAAATTCGTTCGCAACCGCTTTGGCGAGGAATGACATTGCCAAACATTATAAGGCAAACAAAAGGCGAAAATACATCCTCGCTTGAAGATTTTTGCCTGAAGCGCTCCGCTCAGGAATAGCCGGAGAAAGAAGTCGCAACAAGCGCCACCGATTCGCACCGAAATTAGCGGGCCATACGATATCTTCGACACTATGCAGCGCGGCCGCCTCCACCTCTTCCTCATTCCCATCGCTGCACTTATCGCCGTCCTGCCGTTAATCCTCCACGGCTGCTCCTGCGGACACGACTTCGACTTCCACATCCTCAGCTGGTTCGAAGCCGCCCGCCAGTTCGCCCACGGCAACCTCCACCCCCAATGGGCCATCACCGCCGCCTACGACGCCGGAGAGCCCCGCTTCGTCTTCTACCCACCCATCTCCTGGACCCTCGGAGCCATCCTCGGCCTGCTGATGCCCCTGGACCTGGACCCCCATCGCCTACACCTGGATCGTCCTCACCGCCGCCGGCCTCAGCCTCCACCACCTCGCCCGCCACTTCGCCACCCCCACCGCCGCCCTCCTCGCCGCCATCTTCTACATCGCCAACCCATACATGCTCTTCACCGCCTACGAACGCACCGCCTACGCCGAACTCCTCGCCGCCATCTGGATCCCCCTCCTCCTCCTCGCCATCCTCCGCGACCAAGTCACCATCCCCCGCATAGCCATCCCCGTAGCCCTCCTCTGGCTCACCAACGCCCCCGCCGCCGTCATGAGCTGCTACGCCCTCGCCCTCCTAACCATCGTCCGACTCGTCACCACCCCCAGAACCACCAATCCGAAACCACCACATCCGGGTGCCCCATCCTTTCCGACAGCTTCATCGTCGAATCGATGTGTGGGCATCGCGCGGAAGCGAACGACCGACTCCTGTACCCCTCACCACCACCCGCACAAAACTAGCCCTCAACCACCGCCGCCGGAACCCTCCTAGGCCTCGGCCTAGCCGCCATCTACCTCGTCCCCGCCGCCTACGAGCGCCGCTACATCCAGATCGACATGGCCGTGACCCCCGGCTTCCGCATCCAGGACAACTTCCTCTTCCACCACACCACCGCCGGCATCACAGACCCCACCGCGCTCTCCGACGCCATCCTCCACGACCAGGTCCTCCACACCGCCTCCACCATCGCCCTGCTCCTTATCATCCTCACCACCATCGCCCTAATCATTGCGCTACGAACCATCCACAGAACCGGGTGCCCCAACCTATCCAACAGCTTCATCGTCGGATAGGGTGGGGTATCTTCAGCAACAAACAACCGTCCTTGCCCTAGCCATCCTCACCGTCACCATCACCCTCCTCCTGACCCCCATCTCCGCCCCCATCTGGCGCCACGCCCCCGAACTCCTCTTCCTCCAATTCCCCTGGCGCCTCGTAGCCATCCTCGCCGCAACCCTCAGCCTCACCCTCGCAATAGCCCTAACCAAAATTCGGCTAACCCCAATAACCACTACCGCCATAGCCCTGACCATAGCCGCAGCCCTGACCTACCCCGCCTACACAGTCTTCCACCAGGACTGCGACCCCGAAGACACCGTCGCCGCCCGCCTGGCACTCTTCCACGCCAACCTCGGCAGCGACGCATCCGACGAATACACCCCCATCAACGCCGACAACAACGCCCTCGCCCACACCAACCCACCCTACTGGTTCTCCACCAACCCCAACGCCCCCGCGCCGCCAACACCCAACCCGGCCCCGCTCCAACTCACTTCACCTTCAAAGCCACCCAACCCGGCTTCCTCATCCTCAACCTCCGCGACTACCCCTCCTGGGACATCACCTCCACCGACCCCAACAGCATGCACCTCAACCATCCCACCCACATTCACCGCCCCGACGGCCTCATCGCTCTTCCCCTCTACTACCCCGCCGACTACACCATCGACGCCACCTACACCACCCCACGCGACAAAACAATCGGCGCCATCCTAACCATCCTCGCCCTCATCATCCTCTCCATCCTCCTCCTCCGCGACCGCACCCGCTGCATGACCCCCACCACGCCACTGATTTACCATCAACCTCAATGCCCACGAACGTAAAATCCCTGCTCCAATCCGGCGCGCAACTCACCGACGCAGCCCTTGAACGCCTCCTGCCCTCACCCGACACCCTCCCTCACTCCATCCACCGAGCCATGCGCCACAGCACCTTCGCCGGAGGCAAACGCCTCCGCCCCATCCTCTGCATGGAAGCCGCCCGGATGGTCGCCGGCACCGACACTTACCCCGAAGGCGTAGCCAATCTCGGAGCAGCCCTCGAAATGCTCCACACCTACTCCCTCATCCACGACGACCTCCCCGCCCTCGACAACGACGACCTCCGCCGCGGCAAGCCCACCTGCCACGTAGTCTTCGGCGAAGCCATCGCCATCCTCGCCGGCGACGCCCTCCAAACCCTCGCCTTCCAAACCATCGCCCAACTCCCGACAAACCCCACAACCGTAGTCGCGATCCTCCGCGACATCTCCCTCGCCGTAGGCACCGGAGTAGGCCCCCACTCCCCACTCCCCCCCGGCATGATCGGCGGCCAGGTAGTAGACATCGAATCCGAAGGCACCCCACCCACCGCCGAACTAGTCGAATCCATCCACCGCGCCAAAACCGGAGCCCTAATCACCACCAGCATCGTCTCCGGCGGCATCTACGGCGCAGCCGGAAACGAAAGCGAAGACACCATCATCCCGCCTACGCACCTTCGGCGAAAAAGCCGGCCTCGCCTTCCAGATAGTCGACGACGTCCTCGACATGACCCAATCCTCCGAAGAACTAGGCAAGACCGCAGGCAAAGACACCGCCAGCATCAAGGCCACATGGCCCGCCGTCTACGGCATCGACCAATCCATCCGCGACGCCAACGAACTCATAGCCGACGCCTTCCAGGCCCTCGAACCCTTCGGCGAAGCCGCCACCCCCCTCAAGTCCCTCGCCCAATATCTGGTCGAGCGCAAAAACTAATCTTCTCCAACCATAAAATCGAACGGCTCACACCAGCCTGATAATTCAGTGGTAAAAAGAACCAAATCCGGTTTTAGGAGGGAACGATGCCGAATGGGAAGATCAAACAGTTCGATTCGGACCGAGGCGGTTTTCTGGTTTACCTGGATTCGCAACCGAAACAACCTTTCATCACCACAAGTTCGGTGATTCAGTCAGCGTTGTTCACTGCATTTTTGTCAGATGCCGATGTGACTCTCGAGGTTTTTGACCCGACTTTCGTAATCAAGCGAGTCGATCCGTTCGATGTGAACAAGAAAGCTGATGAAAATCAGATATCCCGCTTAGCCACTCAATTAAACCTCAATCAGGGTGTAAATATGCTCGAGGTCTTTGTGATCCAGGGCGGACAGGAAGTGACATTGCAGGCGTGGGACAGTGTCATTCAGCAGGTTTGCTGCTGCGCAGCACTGGCGAAGGCCAAAGTGAAGCTGGATCAGACTGCCAGGGTGATCACAAGGGCCATCTTCCCTTCCACTGGTCCAGCGTGACCTCAGACGGCTAAATACTCATTTGGCTGCGCGATGCTGACCCCATTTACGCAAGGGACCGGATATCCCCTTGCGTAAATGGGACGCACAATAACGCCAGGCACCCCCAACCAACAGCACTATCCCAGCGCACCCCCACAATGTAAACTCATCCCCTCATGAAAATCGCCCTCACCACCGCGCTACTCATCGTCGCCCTCGCCACCGCCGCCAACGCCCAAGGCACCCTCCTAGTAGCCAACCAAAAAGACCACACCCTCTCCATCATCGACGCCGCCACCGCCAAACAAATCGCCGCCATCCCCGAAGACCGCATCACCGGCCACGAAGTCGCCACCTCACCCGACGGCCGCACCGCCTACCTCCCCATCTACGGCGACTCCGGAGTAGGCCGCCCCGGCACCGACGGCCACGAGATGCTCGTCATCGACATCCCCTCCCGCAAGATCATCAGCACCGTCGACTTCGGCCACGGCGTCCGCCCCCACCTCCCCGTCTACGACACCCACCGCAACGTCCTCTACGTCTCCACCGAGCTCGACCAGGCCATCACCGCCATCGACCCCAAGACCCTCAAGATCCTCTACACCATCCCCACCGGCGCGCCGCAGTCGCACATGTACGCCCTCTCCCACGACGGGAAATTCGCCTACACCACCAACGTCAGCTCCAGCTCCATCTCCGTCCTCGACCTCAACACCCGCAAGACCGTCACCACCATCCCCGTCGCCAACCGGCTCCTCCCATCCAGCGCATCTCCATCTCCAACGACGACAAGCTCATCTTCACCTCCACTACGAACCCCGGCCCCGCCTCGCCGTCATCGACACCGCCACCCGCAAGCTCAAGACCTGGATCACCCTCCCCGGCAAAGGCTACGGCAGCGCCTCCACCCACGACGGCCGCTACCTCATCATCGCCCTCTCCGGCCTCCAAAGTAGCCGTCATCGACCTCAAAACCCTCGCCGTAGCCCGCACCATCGACGTCCCCAGCCCAGCCCCAGGAAGTCCTCATCCGCCCCGACGGCAAAGTAGCCTACGTCTCCTGCAACACCAGCCACCAGATCGCCGCCATACCCTGGACGGCCCCCCCACCAACTGGAAGACCACCCTAATCGAAGCCGGCAACGGAGCCGACGGCCTCGCCTGGTCCACCACCACCAGCCACTAGCCTCAAACGATTTCGTCGGCTCTTACGGCAGCCATCGGCGAGAGTCAGAGGATGCGGAACGAGTTCACAAAATCCTCAGCCGCGGTCGTCGAAGCGCCCGCACCGACTGTGACGATCACCTGGTAAAGGCGGTGGCCGTCGAGGTACAAGCGTGCAACATAGTTCATGTCATCCTTGTCGGTAAACTTGCAGGCCCGCCCGGGCACACCATGCAAACTGATCACATCATCACTGATCAAAGTCCCCTTCGAAGATTTAACCCATCCGTCGCGAACCGTCCCTAAAACGGACTGCGGCGCACCCGTGACGTATTGCTCTGGATAGTCGTTGTACATCACCACATAGGACACATTTTTACCGTCCAGCAGGAACTGATGGATGGTCACCGAGTCACCGCCAGGAAGCGGAACCTTTTGAGCGCTCTGCGTGGGCGATGCGGGAAACTGCACGCTGAAGCGACCTGCACTTGAGCTGAAGGACTGCGACTCGTCCTCAGTCGTGGTTGTGCTGGCCGACGGCGCCGGCGACGGTGGCGACGGTGGCGGTGGCGGTGGTTCCGGTGGCGGCGGTGGCGGCGCCGTGGTGGTCTCCGTGACCGCCTCCGCCGGCGGAGCATGATGATCTGCGAATGCGTCTGCCAACGCGCCAGAGCGTCGCAGTTCCGGTACGAGGACCTTCCAGCTCAAAAGCGCGATCAGCCCATAAATCACCACTGCCGCCGTGAGGCTTCCCCACACCGGATCCCGCCCACCAGAGCCGACAGCGTTGGGCAGAGCGGTCAACTGCTTCAGGTCAGCCGGCAATCCCGGATTTTCCCCCTCGAATCGCGCATACTGCTCCGGATAGCGCTCTTTCGCGAAGCCGATTAAATCGACATAGCGCGCCGTCATGTGAGGAAAACTCATCCAGATACGCGCCAGGAACGCAAAAAACGAACCCTTTACCAACCGGTGCTGATCAACCAATCCGGATGGATTGACTGAGTAGCCCAGTTGTCGCCCCACAAAAATCTTTTGCATGGCCGAAACGCCACTCGAGATATCACCGTTGATCACCGCCAGCGCAATCCGGTCGCCCGAGTAATTCAGTGCGCGTACGTAGGGCAGCAGAAAAACATTGAAGACCAGCAAAGGCTCCGCGGCGCGAATCGTCCAACCCCAGAAACCGGCCTGCCGCCGCATCTTCAGATATCCGATGAACCTGCCGATCAGCCAGCGCAGCTCGTCATCCGTCACGCCCGCTTCAAGTAGCTCGGAATTGAGAAACACCGCGCGCCGGTAGAAGAAGAACTTCAGCAGGAAGGCGTTGAAGTTTCCCTGTTCGTAAACGAAGATGTTCACCGGCTTGTGGTAATCGATCACCCTCTTCAGGTCTTCGCCGATGTTGTAGATGCGGGGATAGTTCAACTCCGACACCAGGATGAAGTTGCCCATGAAACGGGCAAACATAATCCGTCCCCCCAACCACAATAAGAAAGCAATCAACGGTACCAGCAGAACTACAGTACCCGCCACCAGCCCCACCCCAATCAGGGGGAACAAAATGAGCGCGAAAAATAGCGCGAGAGCGAAGCGCCGTCGCTGCAGCGGATGCTTGAGGGCGTAGAATTCCTCGTTGGTGAGGGGTCGCGTCGAGTCGGGCACCGTCCAACCTCCGCATTGTCAAGAGCTTGAAAGTTCACAGATAATACCAAAAACTTCCCGCTCAGGGTAATGAAATCGCGAGAGTCCACGCGTGGCCGACGTATTCGTTAGTTACAAACGAGAAGATGCCGAGATCGCCAACCGTGTCGTCACGGCTCTGCGCGAGAGCGGAATCTCCGTTTGGTGGGATGACGGCATCACACCCAGGCAGTCCTGGGACTCTGGAGATCGAGCAAGCCATCTCCGAGGCCGATACCGTCGTCGTGCTATGGTCACCGCGCTCCGTCACCTCGGACTGGGTACGCACCGAAGCCCATTACGGCAAGGACCGCGGAAAGCTCGTTCCGATTCTCGTCGAGCCCTGCACCATCCCCATCGCCTTCACGCTTAACCAGACCGTAGACCTTACCCGGTGGCAAGGCGACCGCGAAGACCGCCAGTGGCGCAAGCTCCTCACCTGGATCACCGATCTCACTTCCACCAAACCCGGCAATGCCAACCTCCCCCCCGGCCTGGTTGCAACTGCGACCAACGTCTACCGCGACGCCATCGGAACGCTGCCTTCGGGCGACCCCATCTACGACGGCGCGTTCATCAACCCGTCTACGCCGCCGGGCACGGTGTTTCGAGATGGCGATCAGATGCCGGTAATGCGCATCGTCGCCAGGGGATCGTTCCTCATCGGTGCGACCCGCGACGATCCGGACCGCGCTCCTTACGAGACACCGCAGAGGCGGATCGACCTTCCGGCATCGTTCGCCATCGGCGTCTTCCCCGTCCTCGCCTCGGAATACCTCAAGTCTGCCGGCTCGCTCCCCTCTGCTCCTGTTGCCGCTGCTCCCGCGCAGGGCTGGCTCAGCCGTTTCCGAGCCTCCCCGCCGCCGGCACACGCCGCCGCTGCCATCACCCCGCAACCCGGAATTCCAGTGACGAACGTCACCTACGACGAAGCACAGGCCTTCGTCGATCGGCTCTCCTCTGAATCGCAGCAGAAATACCGCATCCCTTCAGAAGCCGAATGGGAGTACGCCTGCCGCGCCGGTTCCAGCGCGTGTTACTCCTGCGGTGACACCATCGACCAGACCAAAGCTGCATTCGCGCTCGCCTCCGGACCCGTAGCAGTAGGCGCCTACCCGCCCAACGCCTTCGGACTTTACGACATGCACGGCAACGTTCGAGAGTGGACCGCCGACCTATGGCACGACACCTACGACCTCACCCCGCAGGACGGCCGCCCCGCCCTCGACGGCCACAGCTCCATGCGGCTGGTACGAGGCGGCGGCTGGCGCGACAGCGCCGTCATGCTGCGCTCCGCCGCCCGCATGAGAGCCACCCAATCCATCCGCGTAGACGTAATCGGCTTCCGCGTAGCCCGCTCCGTCGGCTGATCCCCTCCAAGACCACCATCCACTAGCCCTGACGCTTCGTCAATCAAAGCGCGTTCTCACTACTTATATCGGGTAATGTTATGACTATGCATCGGAAACGAGCCCTCGTAACGGGTGGGGCTGGCTTGATTGGTTCTCACATCGTAGATCTCCTCGTGCAGGAAGGCTGGCGAGTCCGCATCCTGGACAATCTCGAGCCCCAAACCCACAAGAACGGCAAGCCCGAATGGATCCATCCCGCAGCCGAGTTCCGCCAGGGGAACGTTCAGGACTACGAGACGATGCACTCCGCGCTGACCGACATCGACATCGTCTTCCATGAAGCAGCCTACGGCGGCTACATGCCCGAGATGGCCAAGTACGTTCTTGTGAACAGCTTCGGCACGGCTCAAATGCTGGAGATCATCCGCGATCACAAGCTGCCCATCCAGAAAGTCGTCGTCGCCAGTTCGCAGGCAGTCTACAGCGAAGGCGCGGCACACTGCGAGGTCCACGGGCACGTGGTGCCATTGCTTCGTCCCACCGAACAACTGCGTGCTGGCGACTTTCAGGTGCGCTGTCCGCACTGCGGAAGACCGTCGGTGTCGATCCCGACGCCCGAAGCCACGCCGGGCGGAGGCGAAACAGTCTATGCGCTGACCAAGGTCGACCAGGAAAGACTCGTGCTGCTATGGGGCAAACAGACGGGCATTCCCACCGTGGCCCTTCGGTACTCCTGCACCTACGGCCCAAGACAGTCCCTCTTCAACCCCTACACCGGAGTTATCGCCATCTTTTGCACGCGCCTGCTGAACGGTCAGCCACCTATCATGTATGAAGATGGCGGCCAGACGCGCGATCTGTGTTTTGTCGAAGACATCGCCCGGGCGAATCTGCTTGTCGCAACCACCGACGAACTGAATGGACTGCCCGTGAACGTCGGCAGCGGACGTGCCGCAAGTGTGCGAGATCTCGCGGGCATCATTGCACAGCAGCTTGGCGTCTCCATCGAGCCCTTGGCTCGCGGCGAATTTCGGCCCGGCGAGATTCGCTCCCTGATCTCCGACATCACGAGGATCAGAAGTATCGGATACAAGCCACGCGTACGCCTCGAAGAAGGCATAGCGCGTTATATCGCCTGGATCAAGACGCAGGGTGCGGTCGAAGACTACTTTGCGAAGGCCGAGACCGGACTACGGGAGAAAGGCATCGTGCAGAATGTGGCGAAGCCCTCAAGCGGTGTGTGAGAGGCCGATGGTCAACACTAGGCGACGACGCTCCGAGAGTCGATGGCATTCGGCCGTTGCGGAAAAGGTTCTTGGTCCGAAACATGGCCCTCCAGCTCGCCGACCTTCTCACATACGGCACATTGGTAATCGTTGTGCCTGCGAATGGATACGGACGCCCATGGCTGCGAACGCACCAGCTTTTCAAAATCTGGCGGTGCGAAAATGTGTACGCTCTGCGGAAGCGGCCATCGACGAGTTTTCTGAAAGAGGTGGGCGACAAAGCGCATGGCCGAAAGTGGGAGACGCGTCTTGAAACTTGCGGTAGGCTCGGCAAGAAACAACCGCCCGCCGGGCTTCAGAACGCGAAAGATCTCGGCGATCACCACACTCGGGTTTGGCACGATCAGCAAAAGACGCGAGCTGATGACCGCATCCACCGCCTCCACGGATGCCGAAAGGTCCTCGACATCGCCTTCCAGGAAGCGACAGTTCGCGAGATCATCCACCGCGGCCCTGGCCTGCGCATGAGCGATTAGGCGCGATGATCGATCAACACCAACCACACGCGATGCTGGATACCGGCGGGCCAGGCGGCGAGCATAGAAGCCTGGGCCACACCCAATTTCAAGGACAGAAGGCTCTTCAGTCGGGGTGACGGTCGGGAAAAGAGCCGCGGCGATCTCTTCTGTGTGGTCGCGGAAGAGGTATTCACGGCAGAACGCATAGAGCCAGGCAGAGTCCTCAAAGAGGTGCCTGACATCGTTTTCATGGTCGTTCCTTAAGGGGCTGCGTGAGCAATAGTCCATGAATTCTGCTGCTCTCCTCGAAGAGGTGGAACGAAGTCTACAGTCCCGCATACCAGTCATAGCCGAGTTTGGTCCAATAGTCGTCCGGCTTGCTGTCGGTATAGCTAATCAGTCCGATGCGTTTAATCTGCTTATAGCCGTATTTGGTTGGCATATGGAGTCGCAAAGGGGCGCCGTGGTACTGCGTGAGGGGCGCGCCCATCATCTCTGTCACCAACAGCGTCTGGGGATGGCGGCATACCTGAAGATCGTATCCTGTGTAGTAGTCCCCGTCCGGGGTCTCCATGTAGACGTACCGCGGCTCTTGGCCTTTGATCCGGGCCGGCGGATAAGCCTCCAGAAAGTCCGCCATGCGAACACCCGCCCAATGCACAATCTGGCTCCAGCCTTCGATGCATTTAAACTGCGTAACCAATTCATATCGTGGTAGCTGCAGAATATCTTCCATGGTCAGTAGCAAACCCGGAGTCCCCGTCGCGAGCGTCGAACGGCTTTCGCCCGCCTCTTCCTTGCCGCGAGGCATCCTTCCGCTGCGATTCTCTTTCGTCTTCTCCTGTTCAAGCATCGACTCAGGCGCCATCTTCTCAGCGGTTCCTGCTGAAGGCGGCGTCTTGGTGTCATGACCTTGATCCTCCATCGCCTTCTCGTCAAGGTAGCGCATACTCCCAGGCGGTCACGTCATGACTGTAGCGAGGGTGAGACACCGAGGCCGGGGAGCCGACCAGTTGTAGACGATAGCTGGCCGGTTCGAGCATCTTCTTCAGGCCGTAGACTCCGTTGACGCGCAGGACCTCGGACTTCGCGACCGGATAGGTGGGTGCGAGCGCCCGCTCATCAAATACCGCACGGGAGAGAGCCGCGTTCGTCTCAAACGCCTTTCGATAGCCCTCCGGCTGCATCTCGTCCGACGGCAGGTGGTCGATCCATTGGTAAAGCCCATAGCCCGCAATCGCCGCAGCGCCTGCAACAACAAAGGATCGTCGCGTATGCTCGACGCGAATCGGCAAGAACCTCCTCGTTGAGTTCCTCCACGGTGGGACCGCTATCCTCCTCCGGGAGCGGAGCCTCGGACGGCCGGAGGCCGGCTGCTCCGCTGCGTCTGCGACACCGTCTCAGCCGCCAATGGCGTCGGGGGCACGCCGGACTCGCGGAGCCAGCTCCGGCTCGGAGCTCGGCTGGCTCGGAAGGCAGTTCCGGCTTGGAAGGCTACGGCTGGCTCGGGAGGCAGGTCTGGCTCGGGATCTTGCCGCTCATTCGGGTCAAGGGTCACCACGACCTCCTCTCCGACTCCAGAGAGACATCTTCCGTGCTCTTGATCTCCAGCCCGCTCACCATACTGCGGAAGTTATTCCATCCGGCCAGAATCACCTGCACCACGTGAACCACGAAGAAGCCGACAAAGCCCATCGTGATCCAGAAGTGCTCCCACCGCGCCATCTCATAGCCACCAAGAAGTGTGGTCAGCCAATGCGTCTGCGTCGGCTTATAGATGGCGAGCCCGGTAACCAGCATGCCGAAACCCATCAGAATGACAGCCGTATAGGCGATTCGCTGAGCTCCGTTGTACTTCGTCTGTGATGGCAATCCCTTACGCAGATGAAGGTCAACGAGAGTCACCTGAATAGCGTCGCGCAGGCTGCGTCTCTGCGGTATAAGAAAGCGCCATTCTCCGGAGACGGCCAGAAAAACAACGTAGGCGATACCATTAGCCGCAAAGATCCACATGAAGAAGAAATGGTGCCCAAGCCCTTGCGTCACGTGATACGGGGCGTTGATCGCCTTCCAGAACCAGTCTGGAAAAAGGCGAAAGATTGTAAGTTTCCCGATGCCGATACGGTAGATCGCGTGCGGATGCTGATACGCGTTGTCAGAATCGTTCCAATAGATCAGCAAACCGCTCCAGATCATGATGAAAAGGATGGGGAAGTTGATCCAATGCATCCAGCGAATCGCAAGCGGATGCTTGTGATCGAGGCGAAGCGGCAGATCCGAAGTTGAAGTCGCCTTCATCTTGAGCCAATCCTACTTGAATTTCGTCGAGCCTATTTGAGACCCATGGGATGCGAAATAGTTACAGAGTCTTTGCAGCGAGTAATGAGAAGTCTGCCTTATCGGACGTGACATGTACCTGCTTTCTGGAGTCAACTCCGCCCCAAAAACCCTTGACACCCCGAGTACAATAGAACATGGGGGCAACACCACAAAGCTACTCTCCACGCAGGCCAGAAAACAGGCCAGCACACGCACCTAAACCCTGCGTTTGGAAGAATTTGCAGAACTGCCCTCAATAGAATCAGGACTTTGCGCATCAGGTCCGAACCTAAGTCATTTGTTTCGAAGATTTTGCGCAAAACGCGCGGGGAGGGCGTACACACATGACGGCAGGCACCACAGCAATGGAACAGACCATCCGCGCAGCCCTCCGCGACTGCTACGACCCCACCCTCCCCTGCAACATAGTCGACCTCGGCCTCGTCGAATCCATCACCCTCGACCCCCGACCCCGAAGCCCCCGGAGCCACCATCCCCGGCGTCCCCCAAAATTCCGCGCCACCATCACCCTCACCCCAACAACTCACGACGAAGCCGCCAACGCCCAGCTCAGCCGCCCAGATCCAGAACCGCCTCGCCGGCCTCGAGACCATCCTCCACACCGAAGTCACCCTCCTCCGGCAACCCCACCTGGACCCCGCAACGCATCACCCCCGCCGGCCGCCGCCTCCTCGGCCTCGAAGGCAACCCCAACCTAATCCAGATAAGCAGCGCCCGATGACGAAGACACCCAAGCCAGCCATCGTCCCCAAGCGCCCCCGCGACCTCCTCAAGCTCACCACGCACCCCATCCACCCCTTCGACCTGGCCCACGGAGTCGACACCAGCGGCCTCGTCCCCGCCGCCCACCTCATCACCGGCCACCCCAACGACGAGCACGTCACCGCCTACTACGGCGTAGCCCCCAGCATCCTCCGCACCCTCATCGCCCACTGGCGCGAGACCCCCACCCCCCACCCCATCCACGACTACACCTTCATCGACTTCGGAGCCGGCAAAGGCCGCGCCATGCTCGTAGCCAGCGAACTCCCCTTCCGCAAGGTCATCGGCATCGAGCTCAACCCCGAGCTCGCCGCCATCGCCCGAACGCAACCTGGCCCACTGGCTCGCCGCCCACGCCGCCGACCCCACCGCCCCACGCCTCGCCCCCACCCAACTCTTCGAGCAGGACGCCCTCACCTTCGACCTCCCCGCCACCCCCACCGTAGCCTTCCTCTTCCACCCCTTCGAAGCCCCCGTCCTCAAAGCTCTGCTCCGCCGCATCGAAACCCAATTCGCCAAACTCCCCAAAAACAAACCGCCCGCCTTCGACCTCCTCTACGTCAACGCCGAGTGCCGCGATATCCTCGACCGCCACCCCGCCTTCACCCGCCTCTTCCTCGGCCCCGTCCCCATGTCCCCCGAAGACCACGTAGCCGACCTCGCCGCCATCGCCGCCCAAAAAGAATACGGCTCCACCGGCGACGAAGAGTGCGCCATCTACCGCTACACCGGTCGCACCCCTGCTTCACCTGCAGGTGAAAAATGATCTCTACGCCATCGATTAATTTGAATTGTCATCCTTCGCCGGAGGCGGAGGACCTGCTTCTCGTGTTTAACCTAGCCATTCCACCGCACCAGCAACCCCCGCATCATCCCCCTCGCCCTGCTCCATAGAAATCTCCCCGCTCGCCAGCTTCACCACGCTCTCAAACCGCTCCCCCCACTCCACCAGCACCAGCGCATTCGGCTCAGCCAGCATCTCATCCAACCCCAGCACCGCAATCTGCTCCTCCGTCTCCAACCGGTACAGATCGAGATGAAACAGATGCACTCTCTCACTCTCATACTCATGCACCAGCGTGAACGTAGGACTCGTCACATCCTCCTCCACCGCCGCCCCCAGCGCCGCCGCAATCCCCTTCACCAGCGTCGTCTTCCCCGCCCCCACCTCGCCCCGCAGGATCACCAACGCCCCCTTGATCCGGCGGTCGCAGCATCTCCGCAAACGTCTCCCCCAGCGCCAGCGTCCCCTCCACCGACCGCGTCCTGAACCGCTTCTCTCTCATCTGCCGTTCAATCCGCAGATCCAGGTCAACCCATCCGCATCCGTAACCCGGTACCGGAAAGCATCCGAAAGATGTGTAACCGTATCGGTTGCAAGTACAGTATGCTCATCCATCTGCCTGCGCCGCAAAATCCCCCGCCAGCCCATGCAGATACACCGCCGCCTCCACCGCCTTCGCCACCTCATCCGGATACTGCGCCAGCATCGCCGCCACGATCCCCGTCAGAATATCGCCGCTTCCACCCTTCGCCATCGCCGGATTCCCCGTCGTATTCACCGCAATCGTCCCATCCGGATGCGCCACCAGCGTCCGCCATCCCTTCAACACCAGCGTCAGCTTATGCTCCGTCGCAAACCGCTGCGCCAGACCCACTCGGT
The DNA here is from genome assembly GCA_963744125.1 of uncultured Acidobacteriaceae bacterium. Classification (GTDB taxonomy): domain Bacteria; phylum Acidobacteriota; class Terriglobia; order Terriglobales; family Acidobacteriaceae; genus Edaphobacter. Next base: position 594,212 of record CAVUSG010000005.1, read on the forward strand.
CCGCCTCCACCTCCTTCACCGTCATCCCCACCAGCCGCGCCATCTCCCCCGGATGCGGCGTCAGCACCATCACCCTCCCCGATCCATCCAGCAACTTCTCCCTTCCCTCAAACGCATTCAGCGCATCCGCATCGATCACCATCGGCAACGTCGTCTTCTCCACCATCTGCCGCGCAAACGCCGGCGCATCCCCATCTGTCGACAGCCCCGGCCCCACCGCCACCACCGAGATCTTCTTCATCAGCCGGTCCAGCTTCGCCCCCTCCAGGTTCTTGAACGAGATCGCCCCCTCTTCACCCTCCGCCAGCGGCGCCACCATCAACTCCGGAGCCACCCGCGCCACCGTATCCACAATGCTCTTCGGCACCGCCGCCGTCACCAGCCCCGCACCCGTCCTCAGCGCCGCCAGCGAAGCCATCGCCGCCGCCCCCGCCTTCCCATAGCTCCCCCCCACCACCAGCACATGCCCAAACTCACCCTTGTTCGAATTCACCTCGCGCGGCCTCTCCGCAACGCTCTTCGCCGACCCCGTCCACCGCCGCCCAGCTCGCCGAAACCACAGCCTCCGCCGGCGACCCAATCTCCGCCACCACCACCGGCCCAAACGTCCGCCCCATCCCGTCAGATGCCCAAACACATGCGCCATCTTCGGCGCCGTAAACGTCACCACCGCATCCGCCCGAAACGCCCCCTCACTGCTCTGCTTCATCGAATCCGCATCCCACCCCGACGGCACATCCACCGCCACCACCGGCACCCTCACCGCCGCAACCCTATCCCGCAGAGTCGCCGCAACCCCGACGCAGCGGCGGCTTGAATCCCGTCCCCACCACCGCATCCACAATCAGCTCCGCCCCCTCCAGCGCCTCGTCCATCTGTCTATCCGCGTTCTCAGGCCGCAGCTCCTCCACCACAATCTCCGACACCTCACTCCCGCAGCCGCTCCAGCGCTCCCGCAGCCTCCCCCTTGAATCACTCTCCTGCCCGGTCAGCAACACCCGAACACTCCGCCCGCGCTCGGCGCCATATGCCGCGCCGCCACCAGCCCATCGCCGCCATTGTTCCCCTTCCCGCAAAGCACCATCACCCGTCCGGCAGCCTCATAGTGCCGCAGACAAAACCGCGCCACCGCCGCGCCCGCGCGCTCCATCAACTCATCCCGGCTGACCCCAAACTCCTCCGCCGTTCGCCGGTCCGTCTCGCCGCATCTCCGCCGCTGTAAGAATCTCCATATCAAACTTCTACCTCATCCACGCCGCTTACGCCAACTCAGCACCACTCCACCCAAAGAAAAAAGCCGAAGGCAATCCAACCCTTCGGCTCATCACTTTGTTATCGATTCAAACCAGCCCGCTAAAACTTCCGGCTAGTTCCCACCCGCGACCACGGGCTCCACAGCAGGAGCAGTCTTCGGATTGAAGTAGCTCTTATCCCACAGCGCCCGGTAGAACTGCCCCGTCAACTCCGCAGCCTTCGGCCCGAACGTCGGCCGTCCCACCCTCCAGGAAGATCACCGTCACAATCCGTCCCGTCGGCGTATCCGCAAACGACGCAAACCACCCGAACCGCGTCCCATTGTTCGAGCACGTCCCCGTCTTCCCCATCACCGGAAACTCGTTGAAGTTCGCCCGCAGACTACCGCGCCGTCCCATACTCCACCGCGCCCTCATCATCCCGTCCTGCATCTCCGGAATCAGCGGCGCAATATCCAGCATCCGCTTCACCTGCGGCTCAAACGCGGCCACCTCATCCGCCGTCTGCGGATGCTGCAGATAGTAGAGCGTCCCGCCATTCGCAATCGCCGACACCAATCGCCCCCAGCTGCAGCGGAGTCATCGACACGCTCTCGCCAAACGAGCACATCCGCCCCACGCCGCCCAGCGCCGCCGGCAGCTCTTCATCCGGATAAGTCCCCAGCTGCTCGCCCTCAATGTTGTATCCAGCCAGCTCGCCCAGCCCAAACTCGTTCGCGTAATGCTTCACCCGCTCAAACCCCAGCGACCGCCCCAGCGTCTCGAAATAAGGATTGTTCGAGTGCGCCAGCGCCTCCGTCAGAGTCAGGTGGTACGTGCCGCCCAGGTTCACCGGCGTGTCTCTTCGTAATGAGCCCCTCTTCCAGCGCCGCCAGCGCCACCGTCAGCTTGATCGTCGAACAAGGCTCCGCGCCGCGCGACAGCGCCAGCTTCTGGTTCACCATCGCCAGAATGCGCCCACTCGAAGGATCGATCGCCAGCGCCGTCCCATTCATGTTGCCCAGCGCTTCGATCGCCGCCTGCGCGCACCACCGGATCTTCGCCCGCAGTCACATCGCCCAGCGTCAAATTATCGGCAAACGAGCTCGCCGTAAAATGCTCCCGGTACCGCGTCCGCCGAACCGCCAGCGTTGGACGAGCGCCATGCCCGTGCCACCGTCCTGGTAACAACCTTCCCCGTCGTGCTCTTGGAACCAGTGCTCTTCGCAGCCGTACTCCTGGCAGTCGTCTTCGCCTTCGCACCGTCGTATGCGAAACCACCCCCTTCGCCGGAGCATGATGCGTCTTCGTCGTGGGCGCCGCCCACCCGGTCCTGCCCCGCTAACCCCAAGACAGAAAACCACACCGCCCAACAGACGAACCAATCTCGACATATAGCCCCTTTGAATCTAGCCCTTTGCAATCCCGAAATCTTACCACTGCTAGTCCTTCAATAACGAGCAATCGAAGTACCATCTTCTCCTGAGAAGCATCATCTAATCGCCTCAGCTAATTCCGCAATACCATCAAACATCGCATAAATCTGCCACTTAAGCGTTGCCGCGCCGCAAAAACGCTGGAATATCCAAGCTCATCCGGCTCCGCCAACTCCCTCTCCAGCCCGGTTCGTGCCCGCAAATGACCCCGGCCGCACCGGCTGCTCCATCGTCTCCGGAATCTCCGTGGAGCCGGATTGCTCACAACCTGCGAACGCATCGTAACCTCCACAATCTCCTCCGATTGGACGTACAGCCGCCCGAAATCGGTCGCGTCTCAGCCACCTTCACCGGCCAGCCTCAACCTTCGGCGCATCCGTCAAACCGCGCCGGCAACGCCGCCTGGAAAAAATCGTCATCGAACACCGAAGCCGGCACCGGAACCAGCTCCGTCCGGAGCAGCGCCCGAGCTCAAAATGCCCGCTGATCCACCTCAGCCACATACCTCCGGCTCAGGCTCACGGCTCGGCCGCAACCTTCACCTCCGCAGGCTTCGCCTGCTCCGCAGGCCGCACCGCGTCCACGCGAGGCCGTATCGGCACATTCGAATCGGCACGTCGTACCGCATCGTCGGCAGCGTCGCCTCCGCCAGCATCCGCTCCCGCCGCTCCGGCATCTCCTGCTGCTTGAAGCCCGTCGCGATCACCGTAATCTTCACCTCATCGCCCATCGTCTCATCCAGCACCGCGCCAAAGATAATGTTCGCATCCTCATGCGCCGCATTCTGGATGATCGTCGAAGCCTCGTTCACCTCGCTCAGCTTCAGATTGTTCGACCCCGTAATGTTGATCAGAATCCCGCGCGCCCCATCGATCGCGCCAGCCTCCAGCAGCGGAGAAGCCATCGCCGCCATCGCCGCCTCCACCGCCCGGTTCGCGCCCGACCGCATCGCCGTCCCCATCACCGCATAGCCCATCCCCGCCATCGTCGTCTTCACGTCGGCAAAGTCGCGGTTGATCACGCCCGGAATCGTAATAATGTCCGAGATCCCCTGCACGCCCTGCCGCAGCACATCATCCGCAATCCGGAAGCTCTCAAAGAACCCCGCATCCTTCGCCACCGCCAGCAGCTTCTCATTCGGAATCACGATCAGCGTATCGACGCACTCCAGCAGCTCCTGCATCCCGCGCTCGGCCTGCATCATCCGCCGCTTGCCTTCAAACGCAAACGGCCGCGTCACCACCGCCACCGTCAGCGCGCCCATCTCACTCGCCAGGCTCGCAATCACCGGAGCAGCGCCCGTCCCCGTGCCGCCGCCCAGCCCCGCCGTCACAAACACCATGTCCGCGCCTTCGAGCGCCTCAATAATCTTGTCCGAATCTTCCAGCGCCGCCCGCCGCCCCACATCCGGATTCGCCCCCGCGCCCAGCCCGCTCGTCAGCTTCACGCCCAGCTGCAGCTTCACCGGCGCATTCGAAATCTGCAGCGCCTGCACATCCGTATTCGCCGAAATAAACTCAACCCCTCAACATCCGCCGCGATCATGCGGTTCACGGCATTGTTCCCGCCGCCGCCCACGCCGATCACCTTGATCCGCGCACCCTGCGGCATCTCATCCTGATACTGAATGCGGAGATCGTCTTCAGGCAGATTCGGCATTAAACCAGTGCTCCTTAAAAATTCTCTCAGTCCCGTAATTCTCCCACCTCCGCGCCCCACCCCGCACCCCGTTTTTCCTCACCCGTACCACCGATGGTTCCGCATCACAGTTAAAATCTACGTTACGCAGCCTCAACCTCAACTCGCACCCGCCGTCCGAGCGCCGTCGCCATATTCACCAGAGCATCCAGCGAAAACCGAGATACTCGTCCCCGCAACAAGTCATTCATCCGCGGCTGTGTCACACCGCACCGCTTCGCCGCTTCAACTTGCGTCCACCCACCCGCCTTCACAATGGCTTCAATCTGCTGCATCAACTCAGCTCGCACCCGCAGATTCGCCGCTTCCTCGGGAGTGTCCGCAATCGCATCCCACACGCTCGCGTATTCAGTCGCCTTCTTCATCTCGCCTCCTGCATCAACTCAGTCCATCGTCTCGGCGCCAAATCTTAAAGCGGTCCCATCAGCGAAGTGCGCCGACACAGATGTAGATATCGTGCGATGCGCAATACGTCATCAAAAACCCACATAAACCACAACAAATAAGGAACATAGAAACCATTTTAAGCGTACTTACTGCTAGAACGGAAAAACACCGCCCAGGCGGGACGGATTATCGCAGTTCTTTGACAACACAGCCGAATCAACACTCATAAACATAACTTTATGAATACTTTGCAGCCCCATACCCTCATTTTATAAGACTTTTTGGACTTGCTGTGGACTGAAGTCCGGACTTAAAGCATCTATTTTGAATACTTTGCGCAATTTGATGCGGGGAGGGGGAGGGCCAAAACCCCACCTCCCATGCAGCAACCTCGGGCTGCATCGCAACTACTCAGAACACTAGCCCTTGTTTCCAATCACCTGCGCTGCAAACCGCTCCATCTCCTGCGCCTGCGGACTCGACTGCAGCAGCACCAAATCCACCCCAACCGCTGTAAACTCCTCCATCCGCTCCGACACCTGCTCCGGCGTCCCCACAAACCCGCTCCGCAGCCCCCGGTTCGAAACCGAATAGTCCTTCAGCGAAATCTTCTGCTCCAGGTTCGACCCCGTAATCCACTGCTGATAGTTCTTGTATCCCTGCGCCGACTGCTGCACATCCGTAATCCGGTCGACTTCTTTCAGAGCCTCAGCCTCGCTGTCCCGCACAATCGCGTACCCAGCGATCCCGTACGTCATCGGCCCCAGTCCCAAAGCCTCACGGCGCCGTCGCATATCCTTAATCTTCTCCCCCACAATCTCCGGCGGATCCCCATGCATCAGGTACGAGTCGCACTTCGAAGCAATCAGATTCTTCGCCGTCTCCGACTCCCCACCGGCATAAAGCGTAGGCCGCGGCGAAGCCTTAGGCTTCGGAGAAAGCACATTATCCTGCACGTCGTTAGTGCTCAGCAGATTCTTCAGCGTCTGCGCGAGGAGGGCTACGACGGTGAGCGTGACGCCCTGCGCGATTACGTCCGCCGCATCCGCCCTCCCAAGCGGCCGGTCTATCTCAAATTGCACTTTGCCCCCGGGAGAGTGCGCCCAGGTGGACTGGGGCTGCGCCGGATCGGTTCCGGTGGACCCACCCAGCGCCGCCTTTCCTTTTTCATCATGGTGCTGGCCTTCAGCCGCAAAATGTATCTGGAGTTCACGCTGGCCGAAACGATGGAACATTTTCTGTCATGCCACCAGCACGCCTTCGATATTTCAACGGGGTCGTGCGCAGGTATGGGTCGATAACTGTAAGGTCGCCGTTTTGAGCCGGGCGGGCGGCTCGATCACATTCAACCCGCGTTACCTGGATTTTGCCAACCATCACGGCTTTGAGATCCGGGCCTGTGGCCCGTCCCAGCCCCAGGAAAAAGGACGCGTCGAGAATGGCGTGGGGTATGTAAAGAAGAACTTCCTCCACGGCCTGCAACTGCGGATTTCAGATCCGTAATCCGGCGGCGCGTTATTGGCTGGACACGGTGGCCAATGTCCGGTCCACGGTCAGACCCAAAAGACGCCCCAGGAACTCTTCGCCCAGGAAAAGCTCAACCCCCTGCATCCGTTGCCTTACGAGGCGGCCGTCGTGGGCGCCGTCCGGGTCAATAGCCAGTTTCGCATCATCGTCGATGGCAACCGTTATTCGGTGCCCTGCCACTATGCGTCCAGCCAGCTCACCTTGAAACGGTTCGCCGACCGGCTCCTGGTTTATGACCGGGAGAAGCTGGTGCCGAGCATGTCCGCCGTTACGACCGCAATCAGGACTACGAGTTGCCAGACCATGTGGCGCCATTGCTGTTGCACCGGAAAAGGGCCCGCGAGCAAAAGCTCTTCCTGCGGTTCTTGGCCCTGTGCCCCAAGGCCGACGATTACTATAAGCAGTTGGAACAGCGGCGCCTCAATGCCCAAACATCACGTCCAGAAGATCGTCGCCTTGAGCGAGATCTACGGCATCGAAGCAGTGGCCCGCGCCATGAAGACGCCTTCACCTATCAGGCTTTCTCCTGCGAATACATCGCCAATATCTTACAGCAACGCCAGCACCCGCCGGCGGAACCCGGGGCCTTGCACCTGACCCGACAGCAAGACCTGCTGGAGCTGGATCTGCCCGCCCCAGACCTCTCCATTTATGACTCCAAAAACCATCCAGACTCTCCAACCCCCTATGAAAGACGATCAACTCGGTACTTACCTCCTTTACCTCAAAATCTCCTATTTTCAGGAGCACCACCAAGCCCTGGCCCAGGAGGCGGCGGAGAAAAACTGGCCTCCGCTGGATTATTTGAGCCGCCTGGTCGAAGGCGAGGCGCCCGGCGCGACAGGATCGGGCAACCCAGCGCCGCATCAAGAGGCCCGCTTCCCCGTGCTCAAAACCCTCGACCAGTTCGACTGGAACTGGCCCAAGAAAATCAACCGCCCCCAGGTGCAAAACCTCTTCCGCCTCGCGTTCCTCCAGAGACAAAACCAACGTCATCTTCATGGGCGGCGTCGGCTTCGGCAAAACGCATCTGGCCACCGCCCTGGCCCATGCAGCCTGCCTGCGCGGACACTCGGTTCTGTTCACCACCGCCATGGACATCATCAACACGCTCATCGGCGGCGCAAACCGTGGGCCGGCTCAAAGCGCGAACTCAAACAATACCTCAACCCGTCTAATCCTCGTCGTCGACGAATTCGGCTACCTGCCCATCGACAAGCCGGCGCCGACCTGCTCTTCCAGGTCATCAGCCAGCGCTACGAGCGCGGCTCCATCGTCCTGACCACCAACCAGCCCTACAAACACTGGCCCAAAATCTTCAACAACGACAGCACCCTGACCAGCGCCGTGCTGGACCGGCTCCTGCACCACGCCGAAACCGTCATCATCGAAGGATCCAAAATTGTGCAGGGTCTCTTCAAGCAGCGCATGCCCCTGCCCGATTTCAGCCACGTCGGCACGGCACGAAATCGCCCGCGGCGATCCTCGCGTTTCGGCCTCGCGACACGCCGATTCCGCAGCCTCATCATCGGAACGGTAGTTCACCACCAAAGCAAATCCCAATTCGGCCAGCGCGAGAGTGATCCCGCGACCGATTCCTCGGCCCCCGCCGGTCACGACCGCGACTCGGGTCTCGACTGCCATCGAAATGACTCCTGAATATGAACGATCGGACCGCGCTTTCCCAAGCAACTCGCCGTGGTAGCGGCATACGGAGCTAAAACTCAAAACATGTTTTGCTATAACTGCGACGGCGGTTCCGTTTCATTGTACTCGTTTCGCAAGCCCGTTGACAGCAAACCGTTTGATGCCGGAAAATCAAGACGAGGAAGACTTCGCGCTCGTAGCTCAGGTGGATAGAGCGGCGGTTTCCTAAACCGCAGGTCGCAGGTTCGAATCCTGCCGGGCGCAGCTCGACTGGGTGGAACGACGCCGAGCCGCGTTAGTCGCCACGCCGAGCTGCGCCGAGCCAGTTGCGCCCGTAGCTCAGTTGGATAGAGCAACGGTTTTCTAAACCGTCGGTCGCAGGTTCGAATCCTGCCGGGCGTACTTTGGCCAAGGAGTCGTCGATCCGAGGTCGCGATGCCGGTGCAAGTCGAGACGTCTTGGTACCTGCCCGCGGACGTGACAATCGCACGCGAGATCTGGTAGAAATGAGTGTCTATTCGAGAAGTCATGCGAGGATCGATCGCCGGCGTTCCACGTGGAACGATGTGTCCTGCGTCAGCCGTGATCGTCGATTCCCATCTCGGCTGGTGGACAGGCTGCGACGTGCCCCGGTCAGCTCGGATGACTGCGATGGCAGAAGAGCGCCTGACCGAAATCCCGACGATCTGGACGACCATCAGCAGCGCCCACACGCCCGGTCCGCAAGAGCCAGGCGGCGATGGAGGAGCTTGTCGGCCGATATCACGACGCCGTGACACGATACATCCACCTCAAGGTCCGCGACAAGCATCTGGCCGACGAGGTCCTCCAGGAGTTCTGGACCAAGCTGCTTGACCGGCAAACTCGCCGGAGCCGACAAGAGCAAGGGGCGATTTCGCGATTACCTGCGAACCGTGCTCCACCGCCTGATCATCGACCATTTCCGAACGCGCAAGCTCCAGCCCTTGCCGCCCGGCGACCTGCTGGATTCCGGCCGGCCCGATGAGGATTTCGACCGCGTCTGGCGAGAGGCCGTGATCACCCGAGTCTGGTCCCGGCTGGAAACCTACCAGGCCTCCACTCCCAAGAACCGCTACGCCACCGTCCTGCAACTGCGGCGCGACTTCCCCAAGGCCTCGATCGACGAGATCGCCGCCAAACTCGGCGAAATGATCCGAACCCAGGTCACCCCCGAGGCATTTCGCAAGAACCTCCAGCGCGCCCGCGCCAAATTCATCGACCTGCTGGTCCAGGAGCTGCGAGAAACCATCCACCCGACCAGCACCGAAGATGTCGAGGCCGAAATCTTCGACCTCGGGTCTGGGACATCTCTATCGCCGCTACACCAACGCCGCCGAAGACTGACTCGCGACGAGCCTCCACATCCCCTGTCAGCCCAGACGATCGTCCCACAGCTCGCTTGAATTCCTTCGGTTTCGAGACTTTCGCCGCTGATGAAAATTCCCCCGTCCCCTTGACCCTCTCGTTTCAGCATGTACAGTTCAATGAAGGCGGTGTGCGCAACGCCAGCTGAAGGCGTGGCTGCAGCCTGTCCTTGCTGGGACCGATTTCAGCTTACGAGCGATGGATGGTACGCGCCGAGCGCGATGGAGCACCAGAGAGGAGCGGCAATGCTGGTTCTCTCCCGCAAGAAGAACGAGAGCATCATCATCAACGACAATATCACGGTGACCGTGATCGAGATCCGCGGCGACAAGGTTCGCCTCGGTATCGAAGCACCGAAGCATGTCACCGTCCATCGTCGTGAGGTGTACGAGGCGATCCAGAATCAGGCCCGAGCTCTGGACCAGGATGCCAAAGGTCGGCCCGAAGCCTGAGCCATGACTCCAACGATCGAGGTCGGTACTTCCTGCGCCGATCGGTCACGGGCGGACTCGCTCTGCTCCAGTCTCGATCTCCTGCGCTGGCCTACTCTATTCACGCCCTTGATCAGTCGAACGAATTCCTTCATCCATGGTCCATTGTCGGGCCAACCCCGGACCGTGACCAGGGAGCCGTCGACGACGACCTCCTGATTCACGAACTCGCCCCGCGCCTGCGCAGGTCGGGTTCGAGGTCGGGATAACACGTCATCGTCCTGCCTTTCATGTCGCCCGCCGCCAGGAGCAGCAGCGGGCCGTGGCAATTCGCCGCGATCGGCTTGCCGCGCTTCGAGGAAATGGCGAACGATCGAGACCGCCTTCGGCCGGTTCCTCAGATATCGGGAGCTCGGCCGCCCGGCAGAACCAGTCCGTGGTATTCTTCGGCGACGACCTCGTCGAGTCCCAGGTCGGCTTGCACGCGATAGCCCGGCTTCTCGGTGTACGTGTCGAAACCCGGCTCGAAGTCGTGGACGACCGAGTGGAAAACCCGCTTCTCCGTGCGTCGCGATCTGAACCTGCCAGCCCTCTTCCTCGAGGCGGAACTTGGCGTAGTAAATCTCCTGGGCTTCCCCGGCATCTCCCGTCAGCATCAAGATCTTCACCATGCATGATGGCCCTCGCACTCAGTGACGCTCAGATGGCCGCTCGCTTCGACGACCCTCGATAAGGCTAACGACTCACTCGGATCGCGACGCAACCGTCCGACCTGGTCGATTCCGATCCGACTCGACCGACTCAGCCGGCTGCGATCGCGCTGCCTTGACCCCGCGCCCGAGCCGGTTTACATTCATAGCGGCTTTGATCGCGACGGCCCCGTCGTCTAGCCCGGTCTAGGACACATGCCTTTCACGCATGCAACACGGGTTCAAATCCCGTCGGGGTCATTCAGTTCTGCGGCGATACACGGACGACTCGAGGCCTGCCTCGTCTGCGAGTCGTCGCGGCTCGACTCGGCCGGGCTTCGGCGCCGAGCGCATGGAGATGAGCGGCGACCGCATCCGGCCAGGATCGGCACGTTGTAGCCCCCCTCGAGCACGCTGACGATCCGGCCCTCGGCGTGGGTCTTCGCCACCGCGACGAGTCTCCTTGGTCAGGATCTCGAAGTCCTCGACCTCCAGTCCCAGGTCGCCCACCGGGTCTTCGGCGTGAGCGTCGAAGCCCGCGCTGATCAGGACGAGCTCCGGCTCGAATGCGGTCGGCCAGTTGCTCGAGGCCCGAACGAAACGCCGCGTGGTACTCGCGTCCGCGGCGTGCCATAGGGCAGGGGGATGTTCATCGTGTAGCCAAGTCCCGCGCCCGTGCCGGTCTCGTCGCGCGCCCCGTTCCCGGGATAGAACGGATAACGATGAATCGACAGGAACCCGACGCGGTCCGAGTCGTAGAAGATCTCCTGGGTGCCATTGCCGTGATGGACGTCGAAATCGGCGATCAAGATTCGGTTGACGTCGAAGTGGGCGAGGGCTTCGGCGGCGGCGAGGGCGACGTTGGCGTAGATGCAAAACCCATCCCCGCGGCCGGCCGGGCATGATGTCCCGGCGGGCGGACCAGGCACAGGGCTCGTCGGTCGGCTCCCCCAAGCACAAACGAGACCGCCTCGATGCCCGCGCCGGCGGCCAGCCGGGCCGCCAGGTTCGATCCGGGGAAACCCAGGTATCCGGGTCGAGCATGCCGCCGCCCGCGGCTTCCAGCTCGGCGACCCGGCGCAGGTAATCGGCCGGATGAACCCGCGCGAGCTCGTCGGCAGTCGCCTCGCGCACCGGCCGCGCCGGAGCAGGCAGCGAGATAGCCGGTGCGCTCGAGATGGCGCAGAATCGCCTGCAGCCGCTCCGGCCGCTCGGGATGCCGGGCGGAACCCGATGGTCGAGCATGCGGCGATCCGTGAACAAAGTGACGGCCATCGCGCCCTCCGCAGGCTCGGCACTGTGCACCGGCCGAGTGCATGCCGCTGCATGATCTCGATGTCACTCGAATCATAGCAGAATCGACTCCGGGCACAGGACATCGTGCCGCCGGATGGAGCGACCACGATGCTGTTTCACGTGAAACGACGACCGGCCGAGCGGACGTCTCGCCGTCCGAGCGGCTCGAGCGATTTGCCCGACGCTCGGCCGGCCATTAGAATCGGCTGGCATGACCTCAAAACCGCCGCGACTGGATTCGGGCCTCGGCCGCGAAATCCTGGTGGTCATCGCCCTGACGTTGGTCGGGGCCGTGATCCGTCTCTGGTCGCCGGGCCGGCTCGGGCTGATTCACTTTGATGAAGGGATCTACGCGCTTGCGGGCCTCTGGGTCTTCTCACCGCGGCGGATTGCCGGATCTCGATCCGACAGTCATCTCCTACGCTCCGCCCGGGTTTTCCGTTCCTGGTCGGGCTATCTCGTACCTGGTGTTCGGCGTCGGCGACTTCGCGGCGATTCTGGTCTCGATCGTGGCCGGGACCCTGACGATCCCGGCGGCGGCCTGGCTGGCTCGCCGGACATTCGGGCCTGGAGCAGGGGGGGCGGCCGCGGCCTTCGCCGCACTTTCGGGCCCGCATATCGCGTTTCTCGCGGATGGCCCTGACCGACGCATCGTTTCTCTTGTTCTGGCTGCTCGCGATCGGCCAGGGCCAGCGATTCCTCGAGCGCCCGAATCCGGCTCGAGCCGTATGGCTGGGGCTCGCCGTCGGTGTTGCGCAGTTATTTAAATATAATGGTTGGATTTCAGGTGTCATCGTCGCGGCGACGCGCGGCCTCTGGCTGCTCGTCCATCCTGCAAGAATGGCGATCGAGGTCGACGATCGCCACCTGGGGTGGGGCTTGGTCGCGGCTCTCGTCGCGGCCGTCGTCTACTGGCCGTGGTTTCAGTTCGTCGAGTCGCATGGCGGCTACCGGCGCTCTCTGGCCCACCAGCGCGGCTATCTGGGCGGCCTGTCGTCGTGGCCCGGCCATCTGGTCCGTCCAGCTCGCCCAGGCAGGCGCCTCTCGGGCGGGCCGGTCTGGCTTGCGCTGCGCGGCCTCGCGGCCGCGCTCGGGATGTCTGATCAGCGCGGGAGACTTCGGCATCGAGCGCCGGCTCCTGCCCCAGAATCCTGCCGAGGCGATCTGCCTCGCGCTCTTTGCCTTGGTTCCTCCGAATTTCGTGTGGTTGTATGTTCTTGTCTGGATCTCGCTTCGCGCTCACTGGCCAGGATGGAGCTTCGCCGACGAAATCCACGTGTCTCCTGGGCATCGGCTGGGCGATCCTCTCGGTCCTGACGCCGTTCTATCATCCTTACGCTCGGCTCTGGCTGCCGCTCGAGGCGTTCGGCTGGCTCTTCCTGGGGGGACTGTTCGTCGCGATACGATCGCGTGTCGAGGTCGCCGGCCGAGGTGCACGATGGGCCTGGAAGCGCCCGGCGGATCCACTCCCATGGTTCGCCTTGTTCTGCGCTCTGGGCGCCGCGATCCAGACGCTCGCGCCGGACTCGGTCCGGACCAGGCCGGCTCCCGAGCTTGCTCGGACCGAGCGACTCGCTCCGGCAGGCGTCTCGATCGATCCTCAGCGAGCTCCCGGCGGACGTGAAAGATCTGCGTGTCTTCGCCCGCCCGCCACTTGTCTTTTATCTGGCGCTCGCCGGTCGGCGTTGCCGTTCATCGCCAGCCTGACCTGGAGCAGCTTGCTGGAGCCCGGCGACCCGACATCCTGGGCCTTGCTCGACATGGCGATGATCCGGCAAGCACAGCTCGAGGCCAAGATCTGGACCGATTGCTCGCCCGACTGGGTCCTGGTTCGCGAAATTCCCACGACGCTCAATCTGCCGACGCTGCTGGACATCGATCCCGCGGCCGCGAGCGGAGCGATCGATCGACGCGTCGGCCAGTCTTCGGCTGTTGCGCCCGAGACGGATAGGGGACGCTCGAATGAATCCCGAGCCGCCGGTCTCGCTCTGGCCCGATCCCGAGGCCTTGGGACCGTCACCGACCTCTATGAGCTGACGATGATGGCCGGCTATCTACTCCGCCGGGATGGCCGGCCAGCGCGCGACGTTCGAGCTGTTCGTCCGGAAGATGCCCGACGGCCAGGGCGTACCTGGTCTTCGCCGGGCTCGAGCAGGCGATCGGCGACCTGCTCAGTCTGGCGTTCGACCCCGAGCAGATCGAGGCGATCCGCCGCTGGCCGGCATTTCGGTCAGCGTCGATCCGTCGGTCATGGAAACGCTGGCCGCGCTTCGGTTCGAGGGAGACGTCTGGTCGGTGCCCGAGGGGACGGTCGTCTTTCCGGGCGAGACGCTGCTGCGGGTGACGGCGCCGCTGCCGCAAGCTCAGTGGGTCGAAACGCACCTCGCTGGCGTCGCTCGCGTATCCGACCCTGGTGGCCTCGAAGGCGGCCCGGGTGGTCGCCGCGGCCGGCGGCCGGTCGCTCTTCGAGTTCGGCGCCCGGCGCGGGCCACGGCCCGCTCGCCGGCATGCTGGCGGCGCGCGTCGGCCTACATCGCCGGCTTCGCCGGGACCAGCCACGTCGAGGCCGCGCGCCGCCTGGGCATCCCCGCGATCGGAACCATGGCCCACTCGTGGGTCCAGTCCTTCGGCACCGAGACCGAGGCATTCGCGGCGTTCGCGCGCGTGTTCCCCGCAAACACGACCCTGCTGGTCGACACCTACGACACGCTCGAAGGCGTGCGCCTCGCCGCCGCGATCGAGCCGCCGGTCCAGGCCATCCGGATCGACAGCGGCGACCTCGGGAACCCTGGCGCGCCAGGCGCGGGCGATCCTCGATCAGCACGGCCGTCACGCCGGTCAAGATCGTCGCCTCGGGGGACCTCGACGAATACCAGATCGCCCAGCTCGTCGCCTCGGGCGCACCGATCGACGGCTTCGGAGTCGGAACCGAGCTGATCACTTCCCGCGATGCCCCCGCCCTGGCCATGGTTTACAAGCTCGTGGAGCTGGACGGAGAGGGGAAGTTCAAGCTCAGCCCCGGCAAGAAGACATACCCGATGGCCAAGCAAGTCTTCCGGCGCCGCGACCCGGACGGGCCGGTTCTGCGGCGACCATGTCACGCGGGCCGACGAGACGGCCGAAGGCGAGCCGCTGCTCGTGCCGATCCTTCGATCAGGCCGGCTGGTGACCGCATTGCCATCGCTCGAGAGCATCCGCGACCGCTGCCGGGAGCAGCTCGCCGCGCTCCCGGAGCGGCTGCTGCGCCTGGACGCTCAGCCGGACTATCCGATCACCTACAGCGAGCTGCTGAGCAAGCGATGCCGAGCGGCTGATGACGCGATGAAAATGGATGAGCCAACTGAACTTTACATCGCCAGTCCCAGTCGATACGATCCCGGCCCTGCCGCTCGAGGTGCGGTCCGTCTGCCTCGACAAGCCGTGCATTACCGATTCATGCGGCGGTCAGGGATGGCCGTGGCTGCCGGTTCGGCGCGCCATCCGCTCATCCTCGACACGGCGCCGCCTGAGTGCCGGCCACGCGGAGGCGTTCACGATGGCCAAGATCATCAGCGTGGCCAACCAGAAGGGGGGCGTCGGCAAGACGACCACCGCGATCAACCTCGCGGCCGGGTTGGCCAAGGCGGGCCGGACCGCCCTGGTGGTCGACGTCGATCCCCAGTGCAATGCGACCAGCGGCCTGGGCGTTGCGCCGGCTCCGCGGCATCCCCTGGTCGCCGGCCAACCCCTGGCCGACTCCGTCGTGGAGACCACGCAGCCCGGCCTGTTCGTGCTGCCGGGCTCGCAGAGCCTGGCTGACGCCGACGCACTGTCGGCCTCGAACCGCCAGCGGGCAGCGACCCTCCGCCAGCAGCTGACCGGCGAGCTCGGCCGCTTCGACTACGTCTTTCTCGACTGTCCCCCGTCGCTCGGCCAGTTGACCCGCGCGGCCCTCTGGACCTCGGCCGCGATTTACATCCCGATCCAGTGCGAATACTTCGCGATGGAGGGGCTTTCTCAAATCATCGATCTGGCGCGGCAGACCAAGGCCCGCGACAACCACCGCCTCGAAATCGGCGGAATCGTCCTGACAATGTTCGACCCCGGCGCTGGAGCTTGCCAACGAAGTGGCCGATGAAGTCCGTGAGTACTTCGCCGAAACCGTCTTCGAATCGCTGATTCCCCGGGATGTAGCGATCAGTGAAGCGCCCAGCCACGGTTTGAGCGTGCTGGACTACGCTCCCACGAGCACGAGGCAGCCCGTGCGTACACGGAACTTGTCATGGAGGTCATCGACCGTGAATAAACGACGTCTTGGACGCGGACTCGAAGCCCTGCTGGGCCGCGAAGACGGCGGTTTCGAAGCCAGCTCGCTCGATGCCTGCGAGCTGATCCAGATCGCCGTCGATCAGATTGACCCGAACCCGTTCCAACCGCGCCGCCAGTTCAACCCCGACGAAATCGCCTCGCTGGCCGACTCGCTGCGACAGCACGGCATGCTCCAGCCCGTCCTGGTCCGCGCGGCCGGGGGAGCGATACCAGCTCATCGCCGGCGAGCGCCGGCTGCGTGCGAGCATCGAAGCTCAACTTCACGAGGTGCCCGCCCGGATCCTCGTCCTCGACGATCAACGCGTCTTCGAGCTGGCGATGGTCGAGAACCTGCAGCGCGAGGACTTGAACGCGATCGACAAGGCGAGTGCCTTCCGCCAGTATCTCTCAGCGCTACGGCGGTACGCAGGAGGAGCTGGCCGGCCGGCTCGGCGTCGATCGCTCGACCGTCTCCAACCTGATCCGCCTCCTCGACCTCCCGGGCGAGGTCCTCGATGCCGTGCGCGTCTCCGAGATCAGTCAGGGGCATGCCCGGCGCTCCTGGGCCTCCCCGACGCCGAGAGCCAGCTTGCCGCCTGCAAGACGGGTCATCACTCAACACCTTTCGGTGCGACAGACCGAGGCGCTCGTCGTCACCGGCGCGCCCACACCGTCACGTCCCAGGGTCCGCAAAGACGCGGCCCACAAGCAAGACGCCAGGCCCCCCATCTTCTTCGATCTGGAGCAGCGTTCTCATGCAGATGCCTGGGAACGCCCGTCTTGATCAGGCCGAAGAATCGCGGATCGCGGCCAGATCATCATCGATTACCAATCGCGCGAGGAGTTCGATCGCCTGGCCGCGCCTTTCCAGCGAAGGTGGCGCGGCCGACGGATGATCGGGACGAGTCGGCATCCTGAGCGACTTGTGCTTCGTCGGGACATAGGCGAGTTGCCTTCCCATTTGCGGCCAGCCGAGGGCCGATCGAGAATTCGGATTCACGATTTCCAGAGCCTGGACGGCTATGGCCAACACCGTTCGCTGATTCCAAGCTGCTTGTTGCGAAGAGTCCTTGCGTCATTTGCATCGGAGCGAAGCGGGAGCCGTCGGCATCTCGTTTGCCTTCCGCTCACCTGGCCGAATCCTGCCAATCGATGACTGCTCGCCCTCGAATTGCTACTCCTGAAGTCTGCCAACCAGGTATTGCCTCATGAGTCCGCAACCGCACGAAGTACGCCGGCGGAGCGAGGACATTCGTTGTCCGACTCTCGGTCCCGATGAGGACGCCCCGGAGGAGATTTGACCATCTCCGCCAGATGCTGCGGCAGCTTCAACCATCGATGCCGCAACTCGCTCAACGGTATCAAGATGGGCCTGTATCTCTTCAAGCGGGAGGCGGATGGGCCGATGCCCACGTGCTGGATCGAGCTGGCACGGATCTACGAGCGAGATCGAGCGATCGTTCGATCGGCTTCAAGTGATTTATCGACCGTTGCCCGTGACCATGGTCCGTTCTCCCCTGGGATTGCTCGTCACCGAACGTCTGCCATCATGGCGCTCTTGGTTCAGCGGGAAGGGACGGACGCTCGACATCGATCGCCCCAATCACGACGATTCAGGCGATTTCGATCCGATGTACCTGGGACTGGGCCTGGATGCGTTGATCGCTTGGAGGGCCGAGACGGGTCATCCCAAATGGCAGATCCCGTCTGAGCTGGCGGATCGCTGACGGGTGCTTCGAGGTCTCGTGGGACGAAATTCGTCCCTCGAGCCATGCCCCGGACGAAGACCTGCCGTTCGGCATTCCTGAGGGACCACGGCCGCGGGTTCGCGTCATTCCTTGGCTCTCCCGCTGCTGGCGCGGGTTGTCGCGGCCCATGGAGGTTACCTGGAAACGACGCACGAACCGTCTTTTGGCATCAAGATCCGCTGGCCGCGGTTCCGGCCCAGCGAGACCGCCAGGTGAGTCCTGAACGTCGACGGCGATCGATCCGGCAGCTTGATCGAAGCCGGCGTTGGGGTCATGTTCAGCGCCCCGGACCGGACCGTCGGCCGGATGCCTGGGTTTTCCGGCTCTACGAAGTCTGGGCAAGAAGAGCAAAGCCGCCGAGTGGCGGAAGACATTGGAAAACGCTAATCTACCTATGGTACTCGATTCGAACCCGACCGATGCACAGCCGAGATGATTCCACCTTTTGAGGACAATGGCAATCTGCCGCCTGGAGTACACCGAGCCTCTCTCGATGAGATTCAAGCCCGCTTCGGACACGAGTCAGAACTTCGGCGGGTGCAAATGGAGTCGCTTCGGTGGCTTGCGAATCTGGCGAAACGCGCGGGAGTCACACGGCTCGTCATCAACGGCAGCTTCGTCACGGATATACTCGAGCCGAACGATGTCGATTGCGTTCTCATGATCGTTCCCGACCATCCGTACGACTCCGCGGCGATCGACGAGATCGCCGTCGGGTTGCCGTTTCTCGACGTGCAGTTGGTGGAGCATCTCGATTTCACGATGCTCGTGAACCAGTTCTTCGCCACCGATCGTTTCGGCACACCCAAAGGTCTCGTCGAGGTGATCTTATGAGCATACGAAGCACCCGACAACTCGAAAACACGCGGAGAAAGCTCCAAATGCTGGAGGGCCGACTCGACGAGTTGGTAGCTGAGCAGGTGGTGAATCCGCATACGCGGGAATTGACCAAGCGTTCCCTCAAGAAGCTCGTCAACCAGCTCAAGGAAGAAATTGCTCGATTCGAAACGCATGCCTCCACGCCCTCACCGCTGGCTTGATCTCGACAGGTTGCCCGGCCGGCGGCGTTCGTCTCGGGCATCCGACATCTAGCTACCCTGAACGCGAACGACCGACAACACGTTGATGCGGCGATGAGGTGGATCTCTGCCTCGTCGTCAGACGAAGCCGTCTCGAAGGTGCCGCCCTTGACTGGGGTAGCGCGGCCCGATAACATGCGACTGGACAACGGATCGCGGGGCGTAGCGCAGCCTGGTTAGCGCGCCTGCCTTGGGAGCAGGAGGTCACCAGTTTGAATCTGGTCGCCCCGATTCGGGCTGGACCTCCGGGGAATCGTGGCACCGGACCGACCGGACGCCGATCTCCCTTCTGAAACATCAACTGACCTGGCTGTGGCAAGCGGCGAGCACGGCAACGGGCGCCGACGATGTTCGTCTGCCCGCCGCGTGGTGACCGGAGGCAGGCATCCTGTCGGGGGTCAGTTCGGAACCGAGATCGGGTAGGGCATTTGTCAGTGACATCAGACACCGATTCCCCCAAGCTTCGCGCTGCTCATGGCCGCGGCCGCCCTCGTTGAGAGCGGGATGGTCGTCGGACTCGGATCGGGCTCGACGTCGGCCCTGATGGTCCGACGGCTCGGCGAACGGATCGAACGGGAGGGTCTGAAGATCGTCGCGGTTGCGACCAGCCTGGCGACCGCTGAGCTTGCCCGCAGCCTGAAAATCCCCCTCCGTGAGCTCGACGACGTCGACGCGCTGGACATCAACCTCGATGGCGCCGACGAGATCGACCCCCAATTCCGGATGATCAAGGGTCGAGGAGGCGCCCTGTTGCGCGAGAAGATCGTGGCCTGCGCCTCCAAGCGACGCGTCACGATGATCGCCGCCGACAAGCGGGTCGACCGGCTGGGCGACGACCGTTCCCGATTCCCGTGGAGGTCAGCCCGATCGGTGTGAAACACACCGAGCGGCGGCTGCAACAACTCGGCGCCGAACGTCGATCCGCCGCCGCGACGACGGCTCGTCCTACTTGACCGACGGGGGCAATGAGATCATCGATTGCCGCTTTGCCGCCATCGACGATCCCGACTCACTCGATCGCCGGCTCCAATGTATCGCCGGCGTGCTCGAGACCGGGCTTATTCATCGATCTCTGCGACATGTTGATCGTCGGCACCGAGGACGGCATCGAGCGATCGAGAGCGGCACGGGAACGGGACGGAAATAGCTCCCCACTTGCCCATCTGAGCTCAGGCGGATCGGCTCCTGTCACGAGCTCAGCCGAGCCGGGACTTGAGCTCGTCGAGGATCTCGGCGGTTCGGGACGCCCCGATACGGTCGCACCCGAGTTCCGCAACCTCGATCATCGAATCCAGGGTGCGAATGCCGCCGGCGGCCTTGAGCTTGACCTGCGGTGGGGCGACCCGCGCATCAATCGGAGGTCGCCGAGGGTCGCGCCGCCCGAGCCGTAGCCCGTCGAGGTCTTCACGTAGTCGGCGTCGACCTCGCCGCAGATCCGGCAAAGTCGCATTTTCTGATCATCATTCAAGTAACAGTTCTCAAAGATCACCTTCACGATCGCTCCGCCGTCGTGAGCCGCTCGGGTAACGGCGGCGATATCGGACGCGACCGAGTCCCACTCTCCGCCGATCGCTTGACCAATGTTGACGACCATGTCGAGCTCGGTCGCGCCGTCGTCCATGGCCTGCCGGGCTTCAAATACCTTGACGGCCGTGGCATGCCCGCCGTGCGGGAACCCGATCGTCGTGCCGACGGCCACTCCCGAGCCGTTGAGAAACCGCGCGGCGAGCGACACGGCGTAGGGCTTGATGCAGACGCTGGCCACGCCGTACCGGGCCGCCAGCCGGCACCCGCTTTCGAGCTCCGCGCCGCCCAGCGCCGGTCCCAAGAGCGAATGATCGATGCGCTTGGCAATTGCGTCGTAAGTCAGCTCAAAGCTCATGAGTGGTCTCACTCCGCGGGTCGGTTCATCATCGATCGGATCTTCGGTCGACGATCGTTTGGGCCCGGTTCAGGCCAACGGATGGAGCGAGGGACGTTTCGCACGTCGCTGGTGCAAAGGCGCCGCCGGCCTGCGGATTGCGAGAGTCGGCCGAAACATCATCGCAATCGCCAGCGGGAGGTAGAGCATCACCAGAGTTCCTCCCTTGTCGAGATACCAGAACTGGCTGGCGACCAGCAGGGCAGCCGACAGGGCGATCAGCTCGGCCAGGTTTTTGTCGGCCGGCCAGAACATGGTGAAGAGCACGAGGGCAAGGTACGCGATCAGAACCGGGAATCGAAACGCGGAGTCGATGCTCATCCAGAAGCTGCCGGTGGCCCTGGGCTCGAACTGCGGCAACAGACCGACCTCGTCGATGCTCCGGGCGCCGGGTGCCGCCCAGTCGCGAGCTCGGGGACAAAGTGGCCCATAAGGCGCAGCCGACGACCACTCCCACGGCGACGACCGTGAATCTTACCGCACCGCGGCCTCGGTAGAATCCGCACCAGAGCGCGATCAATCCCAGGCAAGCAGGGACCCACCCGGCCGCCAGCCCGATCAGCGCGCCCGCAAGTGCGGGGCGGAGGTGCCAGAACACCGCCGCGATGATCAGCGCCGCCGGGACGAGCTGGCCGCTATCCACCAGCGCCATGCGCGTATAGGGAAGCAGCAGATAACACGCGGCCATCGCCATGCCGGTCAGCGGCCGGTCGAAGTGCCGCCAACCGATCGCCAGCAAGCTGAGTACCAGCCCCACATGGGCCAACTCGCCAGCACGCGCGACACGAAACCGTGAAGTTTGTGTTTTCAAGGACTTCGGGAGCAAAGCGACTCCACTGAGTTTACGGCCCATTGTCGATCGCCGGGCGCGCCTGCCGGACCGGTCCTCGCGCCGGACGGCTCCGCCGGGTTTTGCGCGGCACCCTTCTGAACCGGAAGGCTGACCGTCTCGGCCAGCAACAGGCCCAGCACGCCCGACCG
>CAVUSG010000006.1:0-98591 GCA_963744125.1 uncultured Acidobacteriaceae bacterium
ATCCCCTATTACTAAACTCAAAGTGTCGTCTTGCTTTCAACCCGGGAACCGGATCATTGCCTAACCTCCGCCATCGCCGAGGATTTCTGCTGATTGCGCTCATCGCAATTGGCGTAGCCCTCGTGTTGCTGATGGCCCCGCCAACCCACGGCACCGGCCACGCGCCTTTGATGGCGATCCTCCCGCTTCTCTTTGTCGGAATCATTTCCCCGCTCAGCCTGCTGTCCCCGCTGGCTTTTCTCTACATTGGCCGCACACCCGACGCGCCGTCTCTTCCCGTTGTCCTGCAACGCCCGCCGCCTTTCCCGCTCGCTTAATTCCATCAACCAGTCTCGAGCTCTTGCCATTTGTTCGCTGCAAGTGTCTCTTCGACTCTTTGTTTGCGAAGTTCTGCCCCCATCGGAAAGGCAATTTTATGGACACGTTCTTGAGCGCAGTTGGTGCGCTTGCTATGGGCTCGCCGTTCCTTGCAATCCTGCTGATTCTGGCTTACTCCTACCTCTCCCGCATCCCATGGCGGCGAAATCGAAAGACAGGAATACGCAGGCCGGGGTTTTCCCATCGTCCACCGGACTTGCAGCGGCGCTTCTCGGATTGACGCTGTTTTACCGGCCGCGCCTTCAGCACGCCGTAGAAGCACAGCAGCGCCAGGTTGAAGATGTGGACGAGGACGATAACGGCGATCCGGACACGCCTTTGCGTCATCTTCATCGTCAATTACGGCGAATCCGGCGCGGCGAGCCTATCGACAAGCTGGTATTAAGGCTTTAACCACCGAGGATGGCTCGACCTCCGAAGTTGTGAGACAATATAAGATGGAAGCTCAGCATGACCGGAAACCGAAACAGAAGCGCATGGATATGGGTGGCAATCGCCGCCATCGCCTTCGCGTCGGTTTCCCGTGCTGAGGCGGGCCTGCAAGGCGCGAAAGGCCTACGCGCACCCAGTCCTGGCAGTTTCTGGCCAAGAGTCGAACGCAGCATCCCATCCCTGGACCCGGCAGCTTCCCGCTACGACAACGCGGATCAAGTACGACCGATGCAACGCCATTTTTCGCAATGCCGGCTCCGGCTACATGGATGGCGATGCTTCCTGTCTTCTTCATCGGGCTCGTTTCTCCCTGGCCTCTCTGCCGCCGCATCATCCGATTCCCTCGGCGCGGCGCCCACGGCTCATTGCTTCCTGCTTCCTTCCAACGTCCTCCGCCCCGCCTCGGTGAGCTGTTGCGCCCTCGTAGCGATTCGGTGAACCCTATGGTCAGGCTGGCCCCTCCGGTCGCCTTCGCCGCCTCTTCGCGGCTTGCGGCGCAATTCCACTGGTAAATACGGAGATTCACGTGGTTTTCGATAAGGCACTAACGAAAGTATTCGGCACCGCCAACGAGCGCGCCATCAAGCGATTGCTGCCCATGGTCGCACCATCAGCGCGATGGAGCCGGAGATGGAAAAGCTCTCGGACGAAGAGCTGCGCGCCAAGACGGCTGAGTTCCGCGCGCGCATTGCCGCCAGGCTCGAAGGCATCACCGACGCCGACGAAATCAAGACGGCCGAACGCGCGGCGCTGGACGAGATTCTGCCCGAGGCCTTCGCGGTGGTCCGCGAGGCGGGCTGGCGCGCGGTGCAGATGCGCCACTTCGACGTGCAGCTGATCGGCGGCATGGTGCTGCACCAGGGCAAGATCGCCGAAATGAAGACCGGCGAAGGCAAGACGCTGGTGGCCACGCTCGCCTGCTACCTCGAATGCGCTCGCCGGCCACGGCGTGCACGTGGTCACGGTCAACGACTACCTGGCCAAGCGCGACGCCGAGTGGATGGGCAAGATCTACGAGTTCCTGGGCCTGACCGTCGGCGTCATCGTCCACGACCTCGGCGACGACGAGCGCCGCGCCGCTTATGCCGCCGACATCACCTACGGCACCAACAACGAATTCGGCTTCGACTACCTGCGCGACAACATGAAGTTCGAGATCAAGGATTGCGTGCAGCGCGGCCACTACTACGCCATCGTCGACGAAGTGGACTCGATCCTGATCGACGAGGCGCGGACGCCGCTCATCATCTCCGGCCCGACGGACCAGACCACCGACAAGTACGCGCGCAGATCATTCCCAGCTAAGATGGCGAGAGTCGAGTGGCTCGACACAAGCGGCAGAAGAGCTCGGCATCCAGCTCTGCGAAGGCGAAAAGTACTTCACCGGCGACTACATCGTCGACGAGAAGCAGCGGACCATCGGCGTCACCGACGAGGGCTGGGTGACGATCGAGAAGGCGCTCGGCATCGGCAACATTGCCGACGCCGAAAACTGGGAACTGAAGCACTACGTCGAGACGGCCATCAAGGCCCACGCGCTCTACAAGCGCGACGTGGAATACGTGGTCAAGGACGGCGAAGTCATCATCGTCGACACCTTCACCGGCCGCCTGATGCCGGGACGCCGCTGGAGCGACGGCCTGCACCAGTCGATCGAGGCCAAGGAAGGCGTGAACATCCGCAAGGAAGACCAGACGCTGGCCACGATCACCTTCCAGAATTATTTCCGCCTCTACAAAAAGCTGAGCGGCATGACGGGCACGGCGGAAACCGAAGCCGCCGAGTTCGAGAAGATCTACAAGCTCGAGATCGTCGTGATTCCGACCAACAAGCCGATGCTGCGCCTCGAGAATCCCGACGTCGTCTTCCGCACCGAGAAGGAAAAATACAAGGCGGTCGCGGACGACATCGCCGAGCTCTGCACGAGAAAGAGGCAGCCGGTGCTGGTGGGCACCACGTCGATTGAGAAGTCCGAGCGGCTGTCCGGCATTCTGCAGCGCAAGGGCGTGCGGCACGTGGTGCTGAACGCCAAGTTCCACGAGCGCGAGGCGGAGATCGTGGCGCAGGCGGGGCGGCTGGGGATGGTCACCATCGCCACCAACATGGCCGGCCGCGGCACCGATATTCTGCTCGGCGGCAATGCCGAATTCATGGCGCGCCAGGAACTGGTGAAGAAGGGCCGCGCGCGCGCCATCAGCGTGGCCGAGGGCGCGATCAATCCCATGGCGCCGGCGGGATTCCTGCGCTTCTACTACCAGGGCCAGGAGTTTGAAGTCGCCGAGCCGGACTGGGCGAGACCTTCAAGGTGCACGCCGAGGCCGCGCAGCAGGAGCACGAGCAGGTGATCGCGGCCGGCGGCCTGTTCATTCTGGGCACCGAGCGGCACGAGTCGCGGCGCATCGACAACCAGCTTCGCGGCCGCGCCGGCCGCCAGGGCGATCCCGGCGAGTCGCGCTTCTATCTCTCGCTTGAAGACGACCTGATGCGCATCTTCGCCAAGCAGTGGGTCAGCACGCTGCTTGAGCGGCTGGGCATGGAAGAGGGCGTGCCGATCGAGTCGAAGATGATCTCGAAGCGCATCGAAGGCGCGCAAAAGGCCGTCGAAGCGCAGAACTTCGAATCGCGCAAACATCTGCTCGAATACGACGACGTGATGAACAAGCAGCGCGAGGCCGTCTACGGCCTGCGCCGCCAGCTGCTCGAAGGCGTCGAGCAGCGCGAGCTGATTCTGGAGGATTACGTCGGCGGAATTCTCAGCGGCATGCTCGACGAGTTCGCGCCGCGAAGACAAGCATCCCGACCAGTGGAACATCAAGGGCCTGGACGAGAAGCTGGTCGGCCAGTTCGGCTTGAGCCTGTCCGCGGCCGGCATCAATCGTCGCAGGAGCTCGCCCGGCACGAACTGGGCGACGCAGATTTTCGAAAAGCTGAAGGAGAACTACGAGGCCAAGGAGAAGATTCTCGCGCGCCGCAACGATGCGCTATCACGAGCGCATGGTGATGCTCAGCGTGATCGACGGGCTGTGGAAAGATCACCTGCTCTCGATGGATCACCTGAAGGAAGGCATCGGCCTGCGCGGCTATGCGCAGCAGGATCCGCTGGTGGCCTACAAGCGCGAATCCTTCGACATGTTCGAAGCCATGATGCTGAAGTTCCAGGAAGACACGGTCCGGTTCCTGTTCCGGATGCAGATTCTCGGACCCGACGGCCAGCCGGTGAATGCGGCGCCCGAGCCGCGCCGCGCTGTGCCGCCCGCTCCGCCCGGTGGCCAGCGCCGCAGCGCCATGCCGCGTCAATGGCCAGCGCGATGCGAGCGCCGCCCCGCGAGATTCCGATTCCCGACGCGCGCAGCCCTCGACGACGATCGATGCGCTGGAGAAGGAGTTCCAGCGCAAGAAGCAGCGCGAACTTGCGGTGGCCAGCCGCGCCGGCAGCGGCGAACGGAAGCCAGCCGCACACAACGCCGCACCGGCGAGAAGGTGGGCCGCAACGATCCCTGCCCATGCGGCTGCGGCAAGAAATACAAGAAGTGCCACGGCGCGGAAGCCTAGCGCGACTTCCGCCGAAGTGACAATGAGTCGAAGAGCGTTGTGCAAATAGTAGCGTCCGAGTAAGCGGTGACAGTCCGGCGGGTGGCTCCGATGTCGAGGCGCTATCCAGTTGAGGTGCCCCCGGTCCCTCGCGCCCTCGGCGTGGTTGAAAACGATCTTCGGGACTGGGGCGCCCACCCGCCCCGGTCCCCAAAAGCGAGGGACCCCTTCGGCAAGCTCAGGGCAGGCCCGGGCACCCTCGCACCCTTCGGGACTGGGGCTGCCCGCCGGTATCCCCCTGCCCCCGCCCCCTGGGTGTTTTCTGCAATTTCCTGAATCGAAGAGCGTTGCGGGCAGTGTTCTGCGCTAAAGTTCCTTTTTTCAGAAAGCTAAGTCCCAAGGTCCTGCAAATAAGGAATTTGCGGTCTCGCCGGAATTTGCGCCCGATGACGGAGTGCGGAGGGTTTGGTGTCTCTCAAGTACGAGGGTATCGAAGTCAGGGGAAATAATCTGCAAACCCGGGAAATTGGCAAGAGAGAGGCCGGAGGCGATGGCTATACAAAAGGTTACCAAGCGGTCTTGCAGAGGCTGATGACAAGGCTACCTCCTCATCGAAAAGAGAAACCTAAGTCTGACCTTCAGTGGGTTCTCGACAGCTTTAATCCCGTTTGCGGCCGTATTGTGGGCAATCCGGAAGTAAGCGTGATCCGGCTCACGTTGGGTCCGGTTGGGCGGCAATCCATCAACAATCTCCATTTCCGTGGCCGGTCTAACCATTGTTGACGCGAACGTCCTCAATCCATTCTCCGTCAGCATTCCGTTTGAAGCTTCTACCTCCAACCCTAGCGGTAGTTCCAGGAGTGTGATCGACGAACTCCACAAGATCAGGATCGAACCAAAGCGAATCGTTTTGACCTTCAAGCTTCACCGCTAAAGCACGACGTTTCGCAATGCCCCCGATAACCTGAACGCTTGTGACCGACGGTGTAGTCCAGCCGTATACCATTCCAGTTCGCCCAGCCCAGCCAAGCCGTTCCGTTTCTGCGGTGGCGCGAATCCGAACTGTATCGCCGAAACTGATTGTGCTCATGCGCTGAATTGTACTTGGTGGCCTATCCGGCGCGTCTGAGTTGACAGTCACTCGTCTGGAATCATCAAAGCGGGAGACCCTCGCAATCACGCCCTTCCGTCTCGGAACGATAACTGCACACCCCTATGATCGTTTGCTAGAAAAGAAGCGGCTGCGGTACTCCGTCGGAGCGACGCCGTACTGCTGCACAAACGCGCGCCGAAAACTGTCTGGATTGTGAAAGCCCACGGAGTCGGAAATATTTTCAACGGTGAAGTCCGCCGCGGCAAGCCTCTTGCGCGCCTCATCGAGCCGTAGCCGTTGTACGAACGCCGCAGGGGTGCTTTTGAATTCCTCCTTGAAGCGGCGGGTAAACTGGCGCTGGCAGAGATGGCTCCTCTCTGCCAGCGCTTCGACGGAGAGATCCGTGTCGAGGTGTCCCACCATCCATGCCGAGAGATCGGCGAAACACCCGCTGGACTCGACCTGAAATTTCAGGGGTTCGGAATACTGCTCCTGCCCTCCCGGGCGCTTCACATACATCACCAGTTCGCGTGCTACCGAGAGGGCAACCTGTGCACCGAAATCCTCTTCGATGAGCGCCAGAGAGAGATCGATTCCCGCCGTGACCCCCGCTGAAGTGTAGAACTTCCCGTCGCGAATATAGAGCGGCTTGTCATCGACTTTCAATTCGGGATAGCGCTCAGCCAGGTCGGCAGTGTATTTCCAGTGGTCGTGACCTTGCGCCCGTTCAGCAGTCCGGTGGGCGCCAGCCCATAAACGCCGGTGCAGACCGATGCAATACGGCGAATGTGGTGCTCATGCCGGCTTATCCAGTTCGCCAGGTTCTGGGCTGCGGGCGAGTTCCGCATGCCGCTGCCGCCAGGGATGACCAGCGTGTCGAGGTGTCGCAGCGTGTCAAGGTGACACGATGCCGTCATGCACAGTCCGGACACGGAACGGAATGTCATTGCACCCAGAGCGGCGATCGTTACCTTGTAGCAAGCTCGACATTTTCCCTGCGAATCTTCAATGCACGCGCTGCTGAACGCCTCCAGGGGACCTGACAGGTCGAGCGATGTGAGACTGTCGTACCCGACGATGGCGATGTGCTTGGGTGTCATAGCCTGTGGCGCTCCGGAATAGCGATGAGGTGATTTTCGGATTATGACATTCACCAGGCAGATCATCACCTGATGACAATCCAGAATGTCTCAGATTGCCGGATCAATGTCCTTTGAGACATTCCATTTTGCGCCTACGCTGCTTCTATGAGCAAGTCAAGGTTGAAAAGGGGGACCGTCATGACAAGCACAAAGAAACTTTTCTGGATTGCCGTAGCCGCGGCCACGGTACTGGGTCACGCTGTCGTAAGCCGGGCCGCCAAGGCGCCGGAACAAACTGCTTCCTCAACCATGCAGACCACGGCTCTGAAGCCGCCAGCCAACGGGCCGATCAATGTCGCGTTTGTTATTTCGGAGGGCGCCGATGTCCAGGACATCGCGGGTCCCTGGGAAGCGTTCAGCGACACCATGCTCACGTCCAAAGGGAAGCCCTGGCATGAAACAGATGCGATGGACGACATGTTGATGCCGTTCAAAACCTACACGGTTTCGGATTCGCTAAAGCCCGTAACTGCCTCCAACGGGCTTATGATCGTTCCCAACTATAGCTTTGAGAATGCTCCCAAACCTCAGGTCATCGTCATCCCGGCGCAAAGCGGCCGCAGCGATGCGCAGAAAGCATGGTTGCTGGCGAACTCGGCGACGGCCGACGTCACGATGTCGGTCTGCACCGGCGCCTCGATGCTCGCCCAGTATGGCCTGCTCGACGGCTTGACCGCCACCACGCACCACATGTTCGCGGTGGGCATGCAAAAACAATACCCTGCCGTGCACTTCGTGAGCGGAGCCCGATTCGTCGACCACGGAAAGGTTGCCACTGCCGGTGGCCTGACCTCGGGCATTGACCTCGCCTTGCACGTCGTGGAACGGTATTACGGGCAGGATGTCGCGCAGGTCACAGCCAATATATTGGAGTATCGCGGCGAACTTTGGAAGAATCCGAAGTTCGATGACGTAAAGCCTGTTGTCGCCGCCAAGTAGAGCCGCGTGCCGGAGGTGTGTCCCGGGCGCTGTCAGCTCAGCTATGTCGAATTTCTATCCAAACGCGTCTTCGCTCAATGCGGGATCGACACAGCTTCAAACGTCAAATCGTTGGCACCAGAATGATGTTCCTCGCGCCACAACTCGAACAGCCGCCCATAGCTGAGAGTCAAGTAATCTCCGCGCTTCACGCCTAGTTCGCCGGCAACGCGGTCGATCCATTCCGCTTCGCCTTCCAATTCGGCAAAGTTGCCGATGGGTGTTTCGTCCACGACGCAATGCCCTTCGCCGTCTGTCCATTCGCTGCGCCACTTCTCGTAGCGAAACGCCGCCACCAGGCCAATCGAACGAAAAACCTGCGCCATTGCTTCGCCGTCAGACACTTCGGTCTCGGTCTCGATCCGGTGTTTATGCGCATCCTCTCCCGGCCCGATATCCGGCAGCCTCTTGTGAGTCACCGTCCAGCGCCCCGCGTAGCTTCGTATGCGCAGAATCTCTGTTCGCGCTCGCATTTTTCGATCCGGCGTGTCGTACAGAACATTGCTCTCAAATGCTCTCGGCGTCTGCTCCTTGAAACCCGCCTGCCGAAGCCGCACCGTAAGATCTTCAACGTCCGTCAACCGGAATTTAATTTCCGTCTCTATAGACATGGTAAGCAGAAAGTATACGGTATAGCGAAACCAACGTGGCCGCATTCAAGAGCCGAAACATTCGCTCTGGCTGGCGGCTGCGCCTGCAAACGGCGACAATAGAACGGTGAAGACACTCCGCCTGGTTGTGGACCCATCCCGCCTCGATGCGAAAGAAGCGCGGAACTCCATTGCCATCGCTTCTGAAATTCTCCGCAAAGGTGGCCTTGTCGCCCTGCCCACTGAGACCGTCTACGGGCTCGGCGCCAATGCCCTTGATGCCGCGGCAGTTGCCCGCATTTTCGCCGCGAAACAGCGCCCTTCCTGGGATCCAATTATCGTCCACGTCGCGGGCCCGGTCGCAGGAAACCCGATGCTCGACAACCTGGTCGCCGAAATTCCGGATCGCGCACAGGCTCTCATGCAGGCATTTTGGCCCGGCCCTCTTACGCTCCTGCTGCCCCGCTCGCGCGCCGTCCCCGATTGCGTTACTGCAGGACGCCAGCTCGTCGGCGTCCGCATGCCCGCTCATCCGGTTGCATTTGAACTTATTCGGCAAGCCGGAGTGCCAGTCGCCGCTCCGAGCGCCAACACTTTCGGCCACATCAGCCCCACTACGGCAGAGCACGTCCTGCAAGATCTCGACGGAAAAATTGACGCCGTGATCGATGCGGGCGCAACTCTCCACGGGGTTGAATCAACAGTGCTTGACCCATGCCAGAACCCGATGGTCATCTACCGTCCGGGCGCGATCACAACTGAAGACATTCAAAGAATTGCAGGCAGCGTGACCGCGTTCAAGGCGCAGGCTCCTTCTTCACTAGATCAGCCGTTGCGCTCGTCCCGCGAAGCGTCGCCTTCGCCCGGCCTGGGCACGCGACATTACGCCCCGCGCGCTCGCTTGATTCTCGTTGACGCCCCTTTGGCCGACTTACCCGTCAAACTGGAAGCGGCCGCAAAAAAGTATCACTCGGAACGTCTTGGACTCATGCTCCCAGTCGAGATTGCGAGCGCCGAACTGGGAACGCTCGCGCGCGACGCGGTTCATTTCAATTGGGGTCGTTTGGCCGCTCCTGAAGAGTTGGCGACAAATCTTTATGCCGGACTTCGCGCGCTCGATGCAAAAGGCTGCACCGTCATCCTCTGCCCGTTTCCAGCGGGAGACGGGATCAGCGAAGCAGTGCGCGACCGCTTGCGCAAAGCCGCCTGTTCTCCAGATTAAATCTCATCGATTACTGACTCGCCTCAGCCAGCTTGAACATATATCGGATTGCAGCTTTATAAATAAGCGTCTTCGCCTTCCCGCGAATCTTCAGCGCGCCGCGATCATACCATTCGATACAACCTTCAATGCGCTCCCCATCCTCCAGCACAAACACCATCTGCGTTTGCGCCTGAATCTGTTTTTGCAGGTAGAACAGCTCCGCTTGTCGATGCGCCGCTATGTCCTCGACGTCGCTTGAAGAAGCCCGGAATGAAGGCGCAGCGGAAAAGCTCCTGGCTCGCCGTTGGAAGGAAAATGCAGGCTCGTTCCGCCGTCCGTCCTGGGTGCTGGATTGGATCATTTCACCATTCATAAGATAAAGTCCTCCAAGGCGGTGAGACTCTCGACTTCTGGAGATGCGAAATACCGTCGTCGATTTGCTTGCAAAACCTTCGCCGGTTAAAACTCTTTTTCAATTAGCTGCACGACCCCGGCTTGCGGTGGACAGAACTATGACAGCACCGCCTCAGAGCCCGGTTCGACACTGCTGTTCACCCGGTCTGCAATTGTGTTCAAAAGTTGAGTATTCTGATTCTACTTCAAAGATGCACCCCAGAAGGTCTGAGTTGCTTTTCCCCGTGAGGATCGAACGGGTACCGGCGTGACAGTCACCTCCGGATTTCAGCGATCAACCCGTATCGCCTGAAGAATTCAGGATCGCCCCCTATTTGAGATCATCCATGATCCCAAATCCCATCTCCGGCAACCCCCATGCGCGCGGCTAATTCCGCACATCCAGACTCACAGCCATGGCGTCCAAAGACAACGACCGCAGCAGATTGCGCCGCATCCCTTGCTCCGCCTGAACCAACGCACGCGCCGCGCCGTCAATCCAGTCCACCGTTACTTCTTGCGCCATGCGCCCCAACTCGGCACGCATATCCAGGTTGCGGATGAGGCCCGGAGTTCCCGCCACCATCAGCAAAAGATCCTCCAAAAGGCTCCCGAGAGTGCGCAGCAGATTTAACGTCTTTTCCTGCCCATCCGCGCCACCGCGATAAGTCTCTGTCACGCGAAACAGTTGCGAGTAATCCGGCTCGCGCAATGCACTTCCCAACACAATCAAAGCGTCTTGGCGGCTGGCCAGGTAAACGCCCAGGTCCAGCCTCAGTGCTCGTCCAACAGCCCCTTCCGCCAGACGTGCCGCCAGGGCACGCTCCTGTGCTTTCAATTCAGGCCGCCGCTGAGCCAGCAATTCCTCCAGGTCGCTCGCCGGAAGCGCACTTAGCCTGTAAAGCATCGCTCGCGAACGAATCGTAGGCAAAAGCTCCTGTGGATTTTCAGTAAGGAGGATAAGGGACGCCTGTTCCGGCGGCTCTTCGAGCACCTTGAGCAGGCTATTCGCCGCTTCTTTCATAAAGGCCGACGAAGTAAAAATCGTGAAAGCGCGTTTTGCTTCAATAGGCGGCCGGTAATACGCCGCGTGGATTACCTGCCGGACTTGTCCCATCTTGATCAGCAGTTGCGGCGGATCCGGCGGAACAATCAAAACATCGGGATGGGTCTGTACCAGAATGCGAGTTTCACGTTTGTCCGCGTCCCGCATATCCTCGCGTGCCGCAACCGCCTCGGCCACCCGCTCTTCCAGGTTCGCCGCTTCTCCAATGCGCACGCAATTCCGGCAATGCCCGCAGAAATCCGGAAGCCCGTCGCTCTCCGTAGGCTCCAGGCAGTTCACCAGTTGCGCCAACATCAGCGCCAGGGTATATTTCCCGGCTCCCTTTGGACCGGCAAGATCAACGCCTGTGGAAAATGGCCGGTATGCACCCCTTCCCTAAGCTGTCTCACCGTCGTCGAATTTCCGAGAAAATCTTGAAAGCCCACGAATCGAGTCTAGAGCATCAAGGGGATGTGCAGAATTCACAACGAACATCGAAACCCGGAGTCGACTGCGCATCCGCCGAATCCTGAATCTATCCGGCGATCGCCTCCCGCGCAATCGCTGTGGCTTTGATCCCGTTTCGAGGCCGCAGCGTGATCTTCGGCTGCAATTCAACTTGCTGACCAGGTTTTAGCGCAATCCGCCACCGCTGGGCGATTGTGGCAAGCGCAAGTGTAGCCTCCATCAAGGCAAAGGATTCGCCAATGCACTGCCGCCCACCACCTCCAAACGGAAAGTAAGCGAATCGCGGCCGGGCTGCCTTGGCCTCCGGCGTAAACCGCTCCGGCCGAAAGCTCAATGGGTCGGGAAACCAGCGCGGATCGCGGTGCACAATGTACTGGCTGAACAAAACCATCGTTCCCTTGCGCAGATAATAAGGTCCGATCGAAACATCCTCGAGCACTTCACGGCCCATCGCCCACGCCGGAGGATACAAGCGTATGGACTCTGACAGCACCATCGCGGTGTATTCCAGTCGAGGCATGTCCTCAAGCGAGGGTAGCCGTCCCTCAAGAACCAGATCAAGCTCAGCATGAAACCGGGCTTCGGCCTCGGGATTCTGCCCCAGCAGCATCCACGTCCACGCCAGTGCATTGGCAACCGTTTCGTATCCCGCGAGAAACAACGTCAGCACCTGGTCGCGAACCTCTTCAGCGCTCAGCGTCAGGCCGTTCCCTTCCGCCTCATCATCGCGCGCCGCCAGCAACATCGAAAGCAAGTCGCCGCGTTGTTCCAGGCCCCCGGTCTTCGATGCGGCCTCGTTCCGGCGCGCCTCAATCATCCCGTCCACAACCTGGTCGAGACGCGCCTTCGCCCTGCGAAAGCGCTTCATCGGCGGCAGCGGCGTATCGAGAAACAATTCTGCACGCGGCCAGCCGACCAGCAGGTTATAGAGACCCATGATGATGTTGGTTTGCTCGTTGATAACGTGGATCTCCGGCGTCACTTCGGTATCAAAGAGCGTTCGCGCCGTCACTTGAAGCGCAAGCCGCATCATCTCCGCTGCGATATCAACTTGTTTCCCCGGTCCCCACTCATTGCATACCGCGGCCGAGATTTCCACGATCTGCGCGGCATAGCGCTCGATGCGGCGGCGGTGGAAAGCCGGCGCTGCAATCCGGCGTCCCCGCATGTGTTTCTCGCCGTCTGAAGTGATCATGCCCTCGCCAAGCACAATCTTCATCCGCTTCTGTGTCCTGTCTTTGCCAAACGACGCAGCCTTGTCGACCAGGACTTCTCGAATGTCCGATGGATCGTTCAGAAGGACAACGTCGTGCAGGAGGATCCGATAGTGGGCGGCACGCCCAAACCTCTGCAGATGTTCAAACAGCAGTATCGGATTGCCCGGCTCGAAAAACTTGTGGAAGCCATAGAATGGCAGGTTCATCCGCAGCCCCGGCGGGTAAACATACCGCCCGCGCCGGATTGTCACGGGCGTCCCGCCGATCATCGCCGCGCTGCCGAGTGAATCCTGGCTTGCCACGTTCTGAGTCTAGAGCATTTTCTGAGGTCGGTGCCCCGGTGCGGCGCGAGAGTGCGAAGCGCGCCCCCGCATATCCGGCAGTTTCGTCGCCGCTAAAAAAGCCTCATCCAGAATCAGGGTTGCAGTCCGGCCTGGGCCAGCATATTGAGAAACTGATGCTGTGTGCGCATGTCAATCGCTACCGCCACCAGCTTTCCCTCGCGATCAAACACAAAGCTCTTCGGAATGCCTCCATCGAGGTGGAACTGGTTGGCAACCTTCCATCCGGGGTCGAGAAGAACCAGCGGATGATAATTCATTGGTTCCACAACATTTGCAATCTTGAATGGATCGGAACTGGGCACATCTTCCGGGTCAATCGACAGGACGACCAGGCCGCGAGACGCGAGGTGCGTGTAAATGGCGTCAAGGTCAGGCATCTCCAGGCGGCAAGGCCCGCACCAGGTTGCCCAGAAGTTGACCAGCACGATCTTTCCCCGGAATGATGAGAAGGTGACTTTTTTCCCGTGCAGATCCTTGAGTGTGAAATCCACTTTTTCAACATCCGCGTCATTCTTGACCAGTGCATCGGCGGCTTTCGCATACAGCGGATCGCTCAAGGTCGTTGTTGCGTGTTCGTAACGAACCAGGCGGGCCAGGTCGAAGTACTGCGACGGTGGCCAGTCCTTTTTTGCGGGCACCGGCGTTTCTGAAAGGGCTTGGGAGAGCGTGTCCGCAACAGCCTGGAGCGTCTCGATCCCGGGATCGCCTTCTGTCGACAGATGGGCAAGATTGTCGGCGAGCGCGAGTTTCGCCTTGCCGGCAGGTAGCGCGCGAATGCTCATGGCCAGCTTGACAGTGGCGGCCGGCCGCTGATCTCGAGGAACATCGCGAAGAGAATCGAGCTGCTTTTGGATTGCGTCTTCCGGACCTTTTGCATAGAGCACAGGCACGGCGAGCAGGAGAGAGGCAACAAGAAGAGCACGGACTTTCAGAGTCATACAGCCTCACTTGCAAATTCGATTGAAAACCCTGGCAGATTGAATCTCTGCCCGCGCGGAATTATATTCCTGCCACTCACCAGCCATTCTCCATTCCGTCCTTCAGCGCTGCCTGCGCCCTGGGGCGTGCTCCCCGTACAATAGAGGAGGAAGCAGCCCCGACAATGCCGGACGACGCCCAGAAACCAAGCCAGCCCAATCCGAAACAGCCAGGCGCTGGCAAGCCGGAGTCTGCTCGCAAGGCCGATGAGGATCCCGTTGGCAAGGTCTACGACTCCCGGCTCATTCGGCGTCTCGCCCATTATCTGAAACCCTATTGGTGGCAGGCAGTCGTCTCTTCCGTCTCCATTTCCCTCAAATCTTTCAGTGATGTAGCTGGACCCTACCTGGTGATGGTGGGAATTGATCGCTATTTCCCCGCCCAGGCAGGCCACGGCGCGCCCACTGTCATCCTGTCTCACGAAAGCGGTCCCACCAGGCTCCTTCTCAAATATCTCCCCGACAGCCCCTACCAGGGAATTACCCGCCTCGCCATGTTCTACCTGGCGGCGCTGCTCTCCGCTTATCTTTTTGAATTCATCCAGACCTACCTGATGCAGTGGACCGGCCAGAAGATCATGTTCGATCTGCGCCGCGACATCTTCCGCCACATGCAGCGCATGCATATCGGCTTCTTCGACAACCACGCGGTGGGCCGCCTCGTCACCCGCATCACTTCCGACGTCGACGCCATCAATGAAATGTTTACCGGCGGCATTCTGGCCATCGTCGACGACTTTTTCACTCTCACCTTCATGGCCATCGTGATGCTCAGCATCAATTGGTGGCTGGCGCTGCTCGCCTTCGCTGTTCTGCCGCTGATCCTCATCGTCACGCGAATCTTCCGCAACAGCGTCCGCGAAAGCTATCGCCGCGTGCGCGCCGCCATCGCGCGCATCAACAGCTTTACCCAGGAACATATCACCGGAATGAGCCGTCGTGCAGCTCTTCAACCGCGAGCAGCGCGCCTTCAACGATTTTGAGGCCGTAAACCGCCTGCACATGATCGCGTTCAAAGACACGATCTTTGCCTACGCGCTCTACTATCCCGCCGTTGAATTGCTCTCCTCGGTCGCCATTGCGCTGGTCATCTGGCGCGGCGGCTTCGGCGTGCTCTCCGGCTCGGTGACCATCGGCATGCTGGCCATGTTCATCAAGTATTCGCAGCGATTCTGGCGCCCCATCCAGGACCTCAGCGACAAGTACAACATCCTGCAGGCCGCCATGGCCGCCTGCGAACGCATCTTCAAGCTGCTGGACACGGCGCCGGAGATCGTCAGCCCGGCCCATCCCCATACCGGCGACGGGAGCAACCGCATCGAATTCCGCCACGTCTGGTTCACCTACCAGAAACTGACTCCCGAGCAGCAGGCCGAAGTCGACCGCGCTTCCGAGTCGCCGAATCGCGCAGTTGAACTCGCCGCTCTCAAAGACATCGAATGGATTCTCAAAGATGTGTCCTTCACCATCGAGCCAGGCCAGACCGTCGCCATCGTCGGCCACACCGGCGCCGGCAAAACCACGCTCACCAGCCTCATGATGCGCTTCTACGACGTCACCGCCGGCGAGATTCTTCTCGATGGCGTAGACCTGCGCGAACAGGATCTCAATGCGCTGCGCAGACATTTCGCCGTGGTCCTGCAGGATCCGTTCCTGTTCACCGGAACGCTGGCCGAAAACATCCGCCTGGGCAACGAAGCAGATCACCGAAGACGCCTGCGCCAGGCCGCCCGCGACGTCAACGTGCTGGACTTCATCGAGACCCTGCCCAACGGGTTCGACGAGCCAGTGCAGGAGCGCGGCAATTCGCTCTCCACGGGCCAGAAGCAGCTCATCAACTTTGCCCGCGCGCTGGCCTACAATCCGCGCATCCTCATTCTCGACGAGGCCACATCGAGCGTGGATACCGACACCGAACTTCGCATTCGCGGCGCGCTTGAGCGCATGGTTGAGGGCCGCACCAGCGTCTTGATCGCGCACCGCCTCTCGACCGTGCAGCGCGCCGACACGATCCTGGTCATGCACAAGGGCCAGTTGCGCGAGATGGGTTCGCACCAGCAACTGCTCGCCCAGCGCGGCCTCTACTGGAAGCTCTACCAGCTTCAGTACAAGGATCAGGAAACCGAAGGATTTGTCCCTGCCGCGCGTCAATCTTCCGACGCCCATGCCCTGTCCTGATTTCTCCGCCGCTTGACCTGCACGTCGAGTTTCCTGCTCCCGCGTCAATCCCCAAAAGCAGAACCGCGCCAACTTCAGCAGCATCCAAAAAATAACCACAAAACTTCGCCGCTCTTATTAATCTCGATGGTGAACTAGCCAACCCACATGAACGCACCCGGAGCCCCAAATCTCACCGCCAACCCTCCGGCCCCTCCGAAGCCAGCAAGCGCCTGCTGCCCTGGCTGGTCGCGGTCGCCTTCTTCATGGAGTCGCTCGACACCACCATTCTCAACACCGCCGTCCCCGCCATCTCCGCAGCGCTCCACGTCGCCCCGCTCAGCATGAAGGCCGTGCTCGCCAGCTACACGCTCAGCCTCGCCGTCTTCATCCCCATCAGCGGCTGGATGGCCGATCGATTCGGCACCCGCCGCGTCTTCGCCTCCGCCATCGGCCTCTTCACGCTCGGCTCGTTCCTCTGCGGCATCTCGCACAACATCCATGTGCTCGTCGCCTGCCGCGTCCTGCAGGGCATGGGCGGCGCCATGATGGTCCCCGTCGGCCGGCTCACTCTGGTCCGCACCTTCGCCAAATCCGAACTCCTCCGCACCATGAGCTTCGTCTCCATCCCCGCGCTCGTTGCGCCCATGCTCGGCCCCATCGCCGGCGGCCTCATCGTCGGCTACTTCCACTGGCGCGTCATCTTCTTCCTCAACATTCCCATCGGCCTCATCGGCCTGGTGATGGTCTACCTCCATCTGCCCGACTACCGCGAAGAGACACATCCACCCCTCGATCTCGTCGGCCTCATCCTCTTCGGTTCCGGCATCGCGCTGCTCTCCTACGTGCTCGAAGTCTTCGGCGAGCACACCCTCAGTCCGCGAAATGGCCGGCCTGCTCGTGCTCTCGCTGTGCCCTGCTCGCCGGCTACTGGATCCATCGCGCAGCCTCGAGTTTCCGCTTGCTGGAACTCAAGCTCTTCAGCATTCGCACCTTCCGCGCCGCGGTCAGCGGCAGCTTCTTCACGCGCCTCGGCATCGGCGGCGTGCCCTTCCTGCTGCCGCTTGCTCTACCAGGTCGGCCTCGGCTTCACGCCCATCCAGTCCGGGCTGCTCATCATGCCGCAGGCCATCGCCGCCATGAGCATGAAGGTCGTCATGCCGCGATCTGCTGGCAGCGCATCGGCTATCCGCGGTGTGCTCATCTCCAACACGCTCATCCTCGGCGCTGCTGCTTGTCCTTTCGCCACCATCGGCCTCCACACGCCGGTCTGGATGATCGTGCTGCTGGCCTTCTTCTACGGCGCCTTCACCTCTCTGCAATACACCAGCATGAACACCCTGGTCTACGCCGACATCACCGAAGAGGAAGCCAGCAGCGCCAGTTCCATCGCCAGCACCATGCAGCAGATGTCCATCAGCTTCGGCGTGGCCGCGGCCGGCCTGACCACGGCATTCTTTGTCCCGGAACCGCGCATTCGACTCCAGCGCGAAATGATCCACGGCATTCACAAAGCCTTTCTCGTCCTCGGCATGCCTCACCATGCTCTCGACGATCGTCTTCGCCAACTTGCGAAGAGGGTGACGGAGACGCCGTGAACGCCCACAAGATGCTCCATCCTGACGGCTGATGATGTGATCCTCCAGAGTGTCTCCATTGCGACACGCAAAAAGGCCACTTCGCCTGTGCGAAGTGGCCTTTTTATCTCCTTGCGAATCGGTTCTTATTTCGCGGCTACCAGCGGTTGGGTGCTCAGGCTCCCATCTTTGTAGCCCTTGGCCATCTCCGCGATCGCGACGGGCGCGTAATCCCCGGCGTGTCCGGCCTGGCCAAACTCCCTCATCCGTTGCGCGACGACCTTCTTCATGGCATCGCGGGCGGGCTTCAGGTAGTCGCGCGGATCGAATTTCTCCGGCGTCTCCGCCAAGACCTTGCGGATCGCGCCCGTGATGGCGAGGCGATTGTCCGTGTCCACGTTGATCTTGCGCACGCCGTTCTTGATTCCGAGTTGGATCTCTTCGACCGGAACGCCCCAAGTCTGCTTCAGCTTGCCGCCGTACTGGTTCACGATGTCCTGCAGATCCTTGGGCACCGAAGAGCTGCCGTGCATCACCAGGTGGGTGTGCGGCAGGCGCCGGTGAATCTCGATCAGCACGTCCATCTTCAGCACCGAGCCGTCCGGTTTCTTGGTGAACTTGTAAGCGCCATGGCTGGTGCCGATGGCGATCGCCAGCGCGTCCACGCCGGTGCGCTCGGCAAACTCCACCGCCTGGTCGGGATCGGTGATGTGTTCGAGGCCCGTGCCGCCCGCGCCGTGGCCGTCTTCCACGCCGCCCAGCACGCCGATCTCGCCTTCGACCGTGATGCCGCGCTCGTGGGCATAGTCGACCACCTTGCGCGTGACTTCGACGTTCTCTTCAAACGTAGACGGGGTCTTGCCGTCTTCCTTGAGCGAGCCATCCATCATCACGCTGGTGAAGCCCAGTTCGATCGCGCTCTTGCAGGTTTCAAAGCTGTTGCCGTGATCCTGATGCATAGCAATCGGAATATTGGGATGAAGTTCGTTGGCGGCCAGCATCAGGTGGTAGAGGTAGCGGTCTTCCGCAAAAGCCCGGGCGCCGCGGCTGGCCTGGACGATGACCGGTGATTTGGTCTCCTTGGCTGCGGCCATGATCGCCTGGATCTGTTCCATGTCATTGACGTTGAAAGCACCGACGCCGTATCCGCCCTTGGCGGCTTCGTCGAGGAGCTGCCGCATGGAAACGAGAGCCATAGGAATTCTCCTTCTTGGTGGATCAAGCTAATCAGCCGCGCGTAGCCCTTTCGGTCAAAAATCAAGCCTGCCCGGCGGCGAGAACTGCAATCGTGAATATGGTAGCAGAGGAGCGCAATGCGCACAGTGTGTTCGCAAGCACACGCGGCAGAACTCGCTTTGCAAGCCTGATATGGAATAATCCGCCCGTGCCCTCGCCGCCGCAAACCCGCCCAGCTGGTATCTGCTGGCGTGCGTGGCCGGAACCGTGCTGACGCTGCTGGTGCTGATCGCGCGGGTCCGGCTGCACCCGCGCTTGCGCTCTGGTTGGCGCGCTGGGACTGGGCGTCGCATCGGGAATGCCGCTGCCCAGGTGCCCGTTTCGTTCACCACCGGCGTCGGCAACCTCATGGGGCACATCGCCATCGTGCTCGGCCTGGGCGCGGTCCTGGGACGCCTGCTGGCCCGCTCCGGCGCTGCAACTGCGTTGGGCAGCATTCTGGTGGAGAATTGCGGCAGGGGGCTGCCCTGGGCTCTGCTCGGTCTCGGCATCGTCGTGGGCATGCCGGTGTTCTTCGAAGTGGGCCTGGTGCTGCTGATGCCCATCATCGCCGCCGCGCCGACGCAGCGGACGGCCGCCGATCCTGGTCGGCATTCCCCTGCTGGCCGGGCTCTCGATCGTGCACGGCACGTTCCGCCCCATCCGGCCGCCATGCTGGCCGCAACCCAATACCACGCCGATCTCGGACGCACCATTTTCTGGGGTCTTGTCGTTGGGATTCCCGCCGGCGCATCTGGCGGGCCGGTTCTGGGATGGGTACTTACCCGCCGGTGGCCGGAAAAGAGCGCGGACGGGAGGAACGTTGCGGCCGGGAAGGTTCATCGCTCTTTGACCGACCGAAGAAACAGGTCGATGCCAGGTGGAGACGATAACGCGCAGGCCGGAAGCCCTGGAGACGGGGTCGTCCGAGCCGCTTCCTGCGCCTGCGGGGCCCGCGCGGGCCGCCTTCGCGATCCTGCTGCCGATCGCGCTCATCTTCCTGGGCAGTTGGGCAGAGGCACTCGCCGTACCGGCAGTGTTTTCAATCGTTTTCTTCATTTCGTCGGCAGTCCCGATATTGCCCTGCTCATCGCCGTTCTCGTGGCGCTGGTCTTCTCGGGCCGCGTATTCAGGACGGCCGCCACCATG
Organism: uncultured Acidobacteriaceae bacterium; assembly: GCA_963744125.1. Taxonomy (GTDB): domain Bacteria; phylum Acidobacteriota; class Terriglobia; order Terriglobales; family Acidobacteriaceae; genus Edaphobacter. Next base: position 19,891 of record CAVUSG010000006.1, read on the forward strand.
GCCGCGAACTGCTGCGGAAGCTCACCACGGAGTCGTTTGAGCCCATCGCCAATGCCATGGTGATCCTCTCGGCGGCGGGTGGGCTGAGCGGCGTGCTGCGCGAGTCGGGCGCGGCCCAGGCCACGGTTGGCCTGGCGCTCGGCGCGCATATGCCGCCCCTTGTCCTGGCCTGGCTGCTGGCGGCCGTGGTGCGGGTTTCGATGGGCTCGGCGACCGTCGCCATGGCGGTGTCCTCCGGCGTGCTCGCTCCCCTGGTGGAACATGCCGGGGTCCGGCCGGAGTTGCTGGTCCTCGCCACCGGGACTGGATCGCTGATGCTGTCGCATGTCAACGATTCCGGATTCTGGCTGGTTCAGTCGTTCTTCAACCTGGAAATGAAGCAGACCCTGGCCACCTGGTCGGTGGTGGAGACAGTCTTGTCGGTGGCCGGGCTGGCCGGAACGATTGTCGTGTCGGCCTTGCTGGGTAGACAGCGTGGTTTCTTCCACGATCCACCCAGGCGATTTACATTATCTTGTTCCGATTCTCAGCCCTCTAACCAGAAACAAAATCTCCGTGCCCCATCCTATCCGCTTTTTGCTGCGGAAAGGGGGGACACAAAAGCTCAATCCAGTCTTCATCCACGCGTCGCGTGTTTGACTGAAAGGTCGTTCCATCTTTCCTTCGATATCCTTGCGCCTCGTCGACCGCGACTCTTGTCCTGGCTTCATCACTGGCACTCGTGCAGATCCTGCGCCGAAGCCGCAGTATCCCAATTTCCCCAGCGAAACGCCGGCCGAGCTGAAACCGGCCACCTCGGGCTTCGACTATGCGCGACGCGAGGCCATGGTTCCCATGCGGGACGGCGTGAAGCTGCATGCCGTCATCCTCGTTCCGAATGGCGCGAAGCATGCCCCCATCCTGCTCACGCGCACTCCGTACAGCGCCGACGCGCAGACCGCCAACCTGCACAGCGCCCACCTCGGAGCGTCGCTCTACGGCTATGACAACGCCACCGACGTGATCCTCGAAGGCGGCTATATCCGCGTGGTCGAAGACATCCGCGGCAAGTATGGCTCCGAAGGCGATTACGTGATGAACCGGCCACTGCACGGGCCGCAGAATCCCACCCCTGTCGACGAATCGACCGACACCTACGACACCATCGACTGGCTGATCAAGAATATTCCCGAAAGCAACGCCAAGGTGGGCATTCTCGGCATCTCCTACGACGGGTTCCTGCCCCTGATGGCGCTCGTGCAATCCGCATCCCGCGCTCAAGGTAGCGGTTCCCATGAATCCCCATGGTCGACGGCTGGATGGGCGACGACTGGTTCCACAACGGGGCCTTCCGCGAGCAGAACATGCCCTACATCTACGAGCAGGAAGGCACGCGCGCCAACGACGCACAAGTGGTGGACGGCTCAACCTTCGACGACTACGACCAGTACATGCGCGCCGGTTCGGCGGGCGAACTGGGCCGCCAGCACGGCCTGGAGCAACTGGGTTTCTGGAAAAAGATTCTCGCCCACCCCAGCTACGACACCTTCTGGAGCGACCAGGCCATGGACAAGGTGCTCGCCAGCGACTTTGCCCGCGAAGGAATCAAGGTGCCCATCATGCTGGTGCACAGCCTGTGGGATCAGGAGGACATCTACGGCGCGCCGGCCGTCTACAAGGCCATCAAGCCGCTCGATAAAGACAACGACAAGGTGTTCCTCGTTCTGGGGCCGTGGCACCACGGGCAGGAGATTGAAGATGCCGCCTCGCTGGGAGCGATTCGCTTCGGCAGCGACACCGGGACATGGTTCCGGCAGAACGTGCTCCGCGCCCTTCCTGGCGCACTACCTAAAAGACGCGCCCCCGCCGATCGAAATCGCCCCCGTCACCGCGTACGAGACCGGCATGGATCGAATGGCAGAAACTCCCTGCATGGCCGACGTCGCCTCAAACAAAGCCGCTCTACCTCAAGCCCGGCCTCAAGCTAAGCTTTTGCGGCGCTGACTCCGCCAACTCCGCTGGCTCCGCTAGCTTCGATGAGTACGTCTCCGACCCCGCCAAGCCCGTGCCCTACCGCGCGCGGCCCAGCCAGCCTATCGGCTATGACTCCGCCGCTGACCTGGGCCCAGTGGCTGGTCGACGACCAGCGGGAAGACTCCGGCCGTGCCGACGTGCTCACCTACACAAGCGAAGTGCTGAAAGAGCCGGTTCACATCCGTGGACAGGCAATCGCCAACCTCGTCGCCTCCACCAGCGGCTCCGATTCAGACTGGGTGGTCAAATTGATCGACGTCTATCCCGATGAGGTTGCCGACGAACCGGAACTCGGCGGCTACCAGCTCCGGTCGCCGAAGACATTTCCGCGGCCGCTACCGCGAGAGCTTTCCACACCCAAACCCATTGAACCCAGCAAGCCGCTCCCCTATCGCTTTGCCCTGCCGCCGGCCAATCACGTGTTTCTTCCCGGCCATCGCATCATGGTGCAGGTGCAGTCCAGTTGGTTCCCGCTGTACGACCGCAACCCGCAAACATTCGTCCCCAATATCTTCTGGGCCAAGACCGGAAGACTATAAGAAGGCAACCCAGCGCATCTATCACGCGCCCGGCGAGGCGAGTGCCATCGAGTTGCCAATTGTCACTGCGAATTAGATTTACAGCTTCGGCAGCATCGGTTCCTGCTTGTTCAGCACCGCCCGCTGCGCTGCAAAAATCTCCCTGAGTCCCACTTCCGCGAGATCGAGGAGCCCGTTGAGCTGCGCCCGCGAATAGCTGCCCTTCTCCGCCGTCGCCTGCGTCTCTATCAGACCCCCGTCCGCGGTCATCACCACGTTCATGTCCACCTCGGCCTGCGAATCCTCCTCATAACAGAGGTCCAGCAGCGCCGTTCCGCCCACGATGCCCACCGACGTCGCGGCCACCAGCTGCTTCATCGGAGACTGCTTCAGCGTCCCCGCCTCAACCAGGGCGTTCAATGCCAGCGAAAGCGCAACCGCAGCCCCGGTGATCGCTGCCGTGCGCGTTCCACCATCGGCCTGAATCACATCGCAATCCAGAATCACCGTTCGCTCGCCCAGCATTTGCATGTCCACGACAGACCGCAAGCTCCGGCCGATAAGCCGCTGAATCTCGTGCGTCCGTCCGCCAATCTTCCCGCGCTCGCTCTCGCGCGGCGTCCGCGTCACCGTGGAACGGGGCAGCATCGCATACTCCGCCGTCACCCACCCCCTGCCCGAGTTCCGCAGCCAGCCGGGAACTCCCTGCTCGATCGTCGCGTTCGTCAACACCCGCGTATTTCCAAAACTCACCAGCACCGAACCCTCTGCCGTCTGCACGAATCCAGGCACAAGCGAAAGCGGTCTTAGTTGGTCGGGCCTGCGATCACCGGGACGAAAAAAGAAGTTTGGACCAAGCGGAGTCATAGGGGGATTGTACGAGAACAGGATCGGGCAACTGTCCCGGAACAGGTCGGTTTCACTTTGGGAATCTCGCCTCAGTCGGCGCCAAAACCGGAATCCCTCCCTAACTCGTTTAATCCAAAGCCTCTACGCTGATTCCGGCATCGAGCGATTCCCGAATCGGAACAAGAGAGCCACCCCGCGTTCTTTCTGAAATGTCCTCATTCATCTCGAAAACCTTGCCTTATCAGTTACTTAGAATTCCTGTCCAGATTTGGCACGCTACGTGTAATAGATGAGGACAAGACCCGAATCAGTAAGCAGAAATGGGAATCGCCGGGCGGGAAAGAAAGGGACACGAAATGCAACAGATGGAGCAGCTAACTCAACTCGACCAACTGGCCCAATTGGAACCATTGGCTGGAATCGAACAGAAGAATGTAGATGCGGTTGTCGAGACACTGACCACCCTGGGCGATCATGGCGAGAGCCTGGCAGACGTGGCCCACGACGCCCGGAATATGGTTACTGCTTTGGATCTTTACTGTGACCTGCTCCAGGAGCCGGGCGTGTTGACCGGCTCATTCGCGCACTATGGCGGTGAATTGAAGCTCGTGGCCGCTGCCAGTCGCCGCCTGGTTGAAAAACTTGTCGCTCTGGATTCGCTCAATGCGCCCGGATCAAAAACCAGCCACACCGAGCGGGACGCGATAGCCATCCGTGAGGCGGTCCGCAGCCATCGCCGGGACGCGCGGAATTGGCACAACGTACCAGCCAGGCCGATCGACAATCTTGCTGAAGACCTGTTGGGCAATCGCAATCTTTTGGCAGCGCTGGCCGGACCGACCATCGTATTGACGATCGACGCACATGGGGGCGCAAGTCCGGTGAGGCTGACAGGCGAAGACCTGACCCGGATTCTGGTCAACCTGGTAAAGAACGCCGCGGAGGCGCTGTCTGCAGTGGGAAGAGTCCATATTTCCCTATGGGAAAGCACCGGCGAACCCGATAACGCTCCGTGGCAGCGATACCGGGCCTTGTTCTGGTCTACTTCATTCATCGTATTGCTGAACCCACAGCCCGTAATCCGAGCCCCATAACAACCCGCCTGCAGCATCGCAATCTCCACCAGCGCATCCACCTCTACGCAGCTCGCTTCAAAGTCGTCCCGCATGCTCGCATGAGCAGCCAGCATAATCTCGCCAAACCGAACCACATCCCCTCGCATCAACGCACTCCGCGACTCCACCACCCGCGCATTTTCCGTAATGATGTGCCTGCACCGCTTCCAACTCGCACCACTTCATTTCCCCACACAAGCTTCAAGGTCCGCCACCGTCAGCATCCCGCAGCAACTCGATCCACGGCCTGCACTGCCGCAGCGCTGCCTGACCCGCCTCCACCTCACCGCGACGATCCCCATAGCCAGCCACATCAGCCAGCCGGTGCTTCACCATTGAGTTGCAGATCACCACCCTCACATCCTCAGGCAACGGCAGCAGCTCAAACGTCAGTGTCCGGCAGTCCAGCAACATCGCGCGGTGCGCCACAGCCCCCGTCACAACAAACTGGTCCATGATCCCCGTCTCGCCCCACATACTCGTTCTCGGCCCGCCGGCACAGCGTTGCGATTCTCTCGATCGGCAGCTCGATGCGAGCATAATCCAGCAGAGCCACCGCCGTAGCCACTTCCACCGAAGCCGACGAACTCGATCCTGCCCCCAACGGCACATCCCCCCACAACGTCATGTTGAAGCCACCCACCTCCACCCCATCCTGCACCATCGCCCACAACACTCCCACCGGATAGTCACTCCACTCCCCACGCCTGTCCAGACTCACTGACGCAAGATCAACAGAAAACTCATTCCCAAAATTCCGCGAATAAAAAACTGCCCGCCCATCCCGCCTCGGCTCGACACCGCAATCGTCCGGAAGCCGATAGCCATCGGCATCACCAGTCCACCCGTATAGTCCGTGTGCTCGCCAATCAGGTTGACCCGCGCCGGCGCCGCAAATACTCTTGCCGCGACATCGGAACCCTCTCCAAAGTGGGCAACATGCGCGCCGAGCGCTCCACCCTCATCAACCTTCATTCCCACACCCGCGCCCGCTGGATTCAGTCACTCCAGCTATCGTACAGCGATCCGGACTCACTGACCGCCGGCTCCTTTATGCATCCCACTCTTCCCCATCCCGAACCGCCGCACCTCACTACCAGCCAGCAGAAACCCACCCCCCATACGTATAACTAGCCGTCGGCTTGAACGGCGCAGGCTCCGCACCCGTCTGCTGAATAGAAGCCCAATCGTCCGTCCGCATACACATGCTTCAGCATCCCCGCCCATGCCTTTTCGATCACTGGCTTATAGACCTTCGCATCCAGCACACCTTCATTCACAGCCCACGCCATCCCAAACGTAATCAGCGCCGAGCCCAGAAACCTCCGGCTCCGAATGGCTCGCCTGATCCAGTACCCCCGCTCGCCACAACCCATCCGATCCCTGCACCGCAGCCAGCGCAGCCGACATCTCCTTCAACTGGTTTATGTAAAACGCCCGCCTGGAATCGTCCTTCGGCAGATACTCGAGCGTCCGCGCCAACCCACCCATCACCCAACCCTCACCACGAGCCCAGTACATCTTATTCCCATTCGCCTAAGTCTTGGTCAGATACGTCACATCCCGCGCATAAAGATGGTCCTGCTGGCTATAAAGAAAATCCGAAGTCTTCCCCCACTCCTCATCGAGATACGAGATGTACTTGCGATCCCCAGTCGCCGCGTACGTCCGCGCCCACGCGGGCGGCGCCATGAACAGCGCATCGCACCACCACCAAGGCAGTGCCTTACCCGGCACCGTCGACAAACGCGGCCCCGCCAGCACCGCGTCCAACTGCGCCTGCGTCGGCCCGATCATCGTAGCCTTCATCGATCGGGTCTTTCTTCAACAGGTAAAGCTCCAGGTAAGTCTGCCCAACGCTCTGGTCGTCCGCATTCGGCGGGTTCGACCGCAGCTCCCAGTTGAACTTCTCGCTCATCCGCTCCATCGCGTCGCGGTACTTCATATCGCCCATGGCATCCGAAGTCGCCATGAACCCGCTATACAAAACACTCCACGTCCATATCCGATCGAAGAAAGGCTCCGACCGCGCCAGTTGCCAGTCCGCAACCTTGCGCATCACCTTATCCACCGCAGCCGGTGTCATCTTCGGCGAGATATCCGTCGCAATCGGCCCACCGTCATCAGGGTCATCGCCAAAGTGCCGCGAGTTGTCCTTCGCAATCCCCGCCAGCTGCGCCGGAGTAGCATTCTTCAAAGCATCCGAAGCTGAAGCAGCCTGGCCCGAAGCCTGCATCCCCAGACTTCCAACCAACGCCAAAGCCACGGCACCACGCAAAGAACCACGCCACATCACTCGCATCTCACACATCCAATCCAGGAATCACATCTCAAAACACACGACAGCCCACCGCCACCGCACAAAGAAATCTATGCAACCACACCATGTAGTGTCAATAGAAACACAATTTCCGCAGCGAAGAGGCCCTGCATTTCGCCTTGGACCTGCTGTTGCCTGTTCTTTGTAAACCGACCACAAAACTGGCGGGTGCCCCATGGCCTGCCCTGAGCTGTCGAATAGCCTGCCCTGAGCCTATCGAAGGGGGTCTCGATTCTAGAGACAAAGGTGGGAACAAATTCGCTGATACGTGCGTATATAGAACTAATCCAAAAACCACCGTCCAGGCGGCTTTGCATTACCAGTTCTTTGACAACACAGACCGATCCGCACCCCATAAGCTTACCCTTATGAATACTTTGCAGCCTCCAACCCCATTTTATAAGACTTTTTGGACCTCCAGGGAACCGAAGTCCGAGACTTTAAAGTACCTACTTTGAATACTTTGTGCAATTTGATGGGGAGGGGGGAGCATCAATCCATTAGCGAGACGTCACCATCCGCGTTCGCCGCCCTTCTACTCCTCCCGCAAAACCTCCAGCGGCTTCTGCCCCAGGACCCGATGGCTCGCCGCCCACCCCGTCGCCACCGTCAGCGCCGCCGTCCCCAGCAGCGCCAGCCGCATTCCATCCCCACTGAAAGTGATAGTCGACGTCACACTCGATGCAGCAGCATCCGCGCCATCACATTCGCAAACCCAATCCCCACCACGCCCGCCACCAACCCCAGCACCGCAAACTCAATCGAGAAGATCGTCGCAATCCGCGCCCGCGTAGCCCCCAGCGTCTTCAGCACCACCACCTCGCGAATCCGCCGATACCGCGTCCCCGCAATAGTGCTCGCCAGAATCACAATCCCCGCAAAGATACTGAACGCCGCCAGAAACTGAATCACATACGTGATCTGCATCACCACCGACCGCACCGTCTCGAGCGCCTGCGCCACATTGATCACCGTCACCGTCGGATAGTGCCTGATACAGCGCCCGCTGCAACTCACCCACCTGCTTCGGATCGGCATGAACGCCGCCATACCAGACCACCGGCAGCCCCGCCAGCGCAGCCTGCGGCAGCACAAACTCCGCCCGCGAAAAAGCATGCTGGCCATCGGCCTTCGTCAACGCCGCCACCGTCGCCATAAACTGCTCGTCCTGCGCGCGAACGTAATCGTCGAACCCACATTCACCCCCAGCCGCTCCGCCGTCCGCTGATCGATCGCCACCAGCGGATGCGTCGCAGCATCCGCGCTCTGCGCGCGTCCACCACTTCCCCTGCACCACCGTCGTCCCCGGCGGCGGACTCTCAGCCCAGCGTCAACGAGATCGACCTGCAGCATCGCGCTTCGGAAAGTTCTTCAGCTTCGCCTCCGCCGCCGCGTCCCATCGATCGCCAGCGATCCGCGACGACACCACCGGCAGCATCTCCGGCGGCGCCGTCACCTTCGGCTGCTCCTTCAGCAGCGTCTCGCATGCCGCTCAATCTCGTCATTCGTAATATCCACCAGAAAAACATTCGGCAGATTCGGCGCAGCCGAGATATGCATCTCCTTCACCACCGACTGCTGCACCAGATACACCGTCATAATCTGCATCACGCCCATCCCCAGCGCCGCCAGCAACGCCGCCGAAGGATTCCCCGGACGATACAGATTCGCCAGCCCATGCCGCAGCGCCGAAGGCAGACGCCAGCCGCGTCCGGTTCAGAAACACTTCAACCCACCGCAGCACCGCCGCCGAAGCCCCAGCAGCACCAGCAGCACCGCCACCAACCCCAGCGAGAACACCTTCCCCACCGTCGCCGAATCGGACAGCGTCGTAGCAATCACCGCCAGCCCGCCAAGAATCAGCAGCACGCCGCAACAATCTGCGCCCAGTTCTTCGTAATCTTCTTCCAAATCGCCGTACACAAACGGATCGTCGCTCATCCTCCACCGCTCTCCGCAAAATCAAAATCGGTCGCACGCCGCGAATATCCAGCAGCGGCGGCAGCGTAAACAGCAGCGTAGTCAGCACCCCCGCGCCAAGCCCCGTCACCACCGTCCGCGGCTGCACCTGAACCTCGGTATCGACATTGAAGCAGCTTCGCCAGCAACACCGGAAACGCCAGCTGCACCGCAACCCCCAGCACCACGCCCAGCACTCCCCCGACCAGTCCCAGCAGCAGCGTCTGCAGCACATAAATCTTCATGATCTGCCGCGACCGCGCGCCCAGCGACTTCATGATCGCAATCGTATCCAGCCGCTGCTGCAGATGCGCCCGCATCGCCATCGCCACACCCACCGCCCCCAGCACCAGCGCCACCAGACTCATCAGCGACAGCAGACTCGTCGCCCGATCCAGCCCCTGCGTCAGCGCCGGATTCGCCTCGCGATAGTCCGATCATCTGCGCCTCCGGCAGCAGCTTCTCCAGCCGCGTCCTTCAAATCCGCCACCGCCGCATCCGAGCATCGGCGCTCCCATTCGCCGGAGCCGGCACCTTGAACAAATACGCTGCACCCGCATGACTCCCCGGCGCCAGCAGCCCGCTCGCCTCCAACGCCTCGCTGCGAGATCAGCACCCGCGGCCCCGCCGCAAAGTTCCCCGACAGCCGGTCCGGCTCATTCACCACCACCGCAGCAATCCGAAACGCCTTGCTCCCGATCTTCAGCTGATCGCCCACCTTCAGATGCAGCCGCACCAGCAGATCATCAGCCACCGCCACCGTCGAATCCGCGTCAGCACGTCGCGTCAGCTGCACCGCCGGCGCCAGATCCACCGTCTCCATAGAACGGATACATCGCCGGATCCACCGCCTTCAGCGACACCAGCAGCGGATCCAGCGACTTCGGATCGCTGACGCCATCGACAGCAGCTCCGTCACCGGCGTCATCTCCACGCCGCTCGCCTGCGATCTGCATCCAGCCCCTTCTGCTGCTCCGGCGTCGGCTGCTGAAACATCCGCGCCGAAAGATCCGCCGCCATAATGATCCGCGCCCGCGTCAGCAGCGTCGCGCGAAACGACGCCGAAAACCCCCGCACGCCCGTCAGCGCGGCCACCCCAATCGCCACCGACAGAATCACAAAGAAAAACTTCCCCCGCGAAGACCGCATCTCCCGCGCAGCAATCTTCGCCGCCGACCCATACGAGAGACTCAGCCATCAGCCACCCACCACAGTCGCTGCGGCAGCTCCTCGCCGGCTCAGATTCATCTCATCCGACAGATCAGCCCATCCCGCAGCACAATCCGCCGGTCCGCATACGCCGCCAGCACCGGATCATGCGTCACCAGCACCAGCGTCGTCCCTTCCTTCCGATTCAGATTCAGCAGCAGCTCCAGCACATGCGCGCCATTCGTCGTATCCAGATTCCCCGTAGGCTCATCCGCCAGCACAATCGGCGGCCGCAGAATAAACGCCCGCGCCAGCGCCACCCGCTGCTGCTCGCCACCCGAAAGCTGCACCGGATAATGATCCATCCGGTCCCCCAGCCCCACGACTCGTCAGCAACTCCCGCGCCCGCGCCAGCCCTGCCTTCGCATCCTTCGCATCCGCATTCAACTCATACGGCAGCAGCACATTCTCCAGCGCCGTCAGCGTAGGAATCAGCTGGTAAGACTGAAACACAAACCCAATCGTCTTCCCCCGCACCTGCGCCAGCTTGTCCTCCGGCAGATACGATGATCGCCGTCCCATTCAGCCGCACATTCCCCGCAGTCGGCGTATCCAGCCCCGCCAGCAACCCCAGCAGCGTCGACTTCCCCGACCCCGAAGCCCCCATGATCGCCGCAAACTGCCCGCGCGGCACCGAGAAGTCAATGCCCTTCAGAATGTCCACCGTCCGCGCCCCATTGCGGATCGACTTCCGCAGACCTTCAACCACAATCATCGGTTCGGACTGCGAAACACTACTTTCACTCACCGGCAGAGTTCTCCCTCTCGCTGCAAAATACGCCGCACTACACACTACGCAATCCATCGCCCAGCAGTTGCATCCAATCCGCAGTGAGATGCCTTTGCTACCCTTACTCCAGATGCGAAAAATCTGCCTCCCCTTCATATTAGCGGCAACTTCCCTCGCACTCGCCGGATGCCGCGCGGATCGCAGCCTCCCAGCACTCGTCCACCATGGACTCCCGCACCACCGACAGCCCCAACCTCACCGACCCCACGCCACAACCCCCTGCAGTCATCACCCCGACCCCCGACAAACGACCACAGCCCCCTCATCGTCTGCTTCGGCGACTCCCTCACCGCCGGCTTCGGCACCGACCCCGGCCAAAGCTATCCCGACTACCTCCAGGCCGACCTCGACGCCGCGGCTATCACTACCGCGTCGTCAACCAGGGCATCAGCGGCAACACCACCAAGGACGGCGTCGAGCGCCTCAACGCCATCCTCGCCCTCCACCCCGCCGTCGTCGTCGTCGAGTTCGGCGGCAACGACGGCCTCCGCGGCCTCCCCATCGCAGACTCCCGCGCCAACCTCGACCACATCGTCCAAACCCTCAAATCCAGCGGCGCCAAAGTCGTCCTCGCCGGCATCACCCTCCCCCCGACTACGGCCCCGACTACATCAAACAATTCAACGACACCTACACCGTCATCAGCAACAAATACCGCGTCCCCCTGCTGCCCTTCCTCCTCCAGAACGTCTACGGAGTACCCGGCATGATGCAGCGCGACCGCACCCACGCCACCGCGGCAGGCAACAAGATGGTAGCCGACCAACGTCCTTCCCTACGTAACCCCTTTACTCAAAAAATAGCCGCAGCGCCGCTCCCAACCGACAACCCGCAACAAACAACCAGCAACCTTTACCTACCCCATCACCACAATCGGCTGCATCAGCGTCCCCGCCACCCGCTTCACCATCGCCAGCATCTCCGTCGGCCAAGTAAACACCTTCACCAGCTCTGCATCCGAAAACTCCGGCAGATTCACCTGCATCCCATTCCGTATCTTCCCCGCCGTCTGCTCATCCACCGTCACCGAAGGCATCTCCGGCAGCAGCGTCCGCGGATGCGGCAGCCGCGCCTCAATCTCCGCCGCACTCCCCATCCCCTTCAACTCATCCACCGTAATCGCCTGCGCCAGCGTAAACGGCCCAGCCTGCGTCCGCCGCAGACGCGAAAGATGCGCCCCGCACCCCGCCAACTGCCCCAGCTCATGCGCCACCGACCGCACATACCCACCCGCCGAAACATGCATCCCAAACGTCGCCTCACCCGCCACCTCATCCAACCCCAGCAGCTCAAACTCATGGATAAAAATCCGCGCCGGCTTCACCGCAACCTCAACTCCCGCCCGCGCCAGCTTATGCGCCGGAACCCCACCAATCTTCTTCGCCGAAAAGACCGGAGGCACCTGGTCCATCTCGCCATGAAACCGCGCCGCCAACTCCCGCAACTCCTCCAACCCCATCCCTCAAAGCCGCAGCCTCACCCACCGCGCTCCCCTCAGCATCAAAGCTGTCCGTAGCAAACCCAAACCGAATCGTCCCCGTGTATTGTTTCTCCGCCTTACCAAAAAACTGCGCCAGCCGCGTGTACTTCCCCAGCAGCAGCGGCAACACACCCGTAGCCATCGGGTCCAGCGTCCCCAGATGCCCAATCGAGTTCTCGCCCGTAGCCCGGCGCACAATCGCCACCACATCATGCGAGGTCATCCCCGCAGGCTTATCCAGTACCAAAAGTCCGTTCATCCCCACCAGATTACGCGTTCAGCAAACTCAACGCAGCCGTGTTACAACCCACTCCCTTGCCGCCGCACCAGCGACAAAAACTCATTCCGCGTCTGCAACTGCGTCTTGAACACCCCCAGCATCGCCGAAGTCACCGTAGACGAGTGCTGCTTCTCCACTCCGCGCATCATCATGCAAAGATGCTGCGCCTCCAGGATCACCGCCACGCCCTGCGGCTTGATCGCCTCCGTAATCGCCTCGCCGATCTGCTGCGTCAGCCGCTCCTGCACCTGCAGCCGCCGCGCAAACACATCCACCAGCCGCGGAATCTTGCTCAGCCCGATCACCTTGCCATCCGGCACATACGCAATATGCGCCTTGCCAAAAAACGGCAGCAGATGGTGCTCGCACATCGAATAAAACTCGATGTCCTTCACAATCACCATCTCGTCATAGTCCACATCGAACAGCGCGTCATGCAGCACCTGCGTTCACGTCCATCGTGTAGCCGCGCGTCAGAAACGTCATCGACTTCTCCATCCGCTCCGGCGTCCGCACCAACCCATCGCGGTCAGGGTCTTCGCCCAACCGCATCAACAATCTCGCGATAAAGCTCCTGCGTAGAAACATTCTCCAGCGCTTCCAAACCCGCTGCTGGTTCCAAACTAGTAATGCTAGCCATGAGGTGCCTTTCTAAATCAAGCCGCTGGCAGGAACATGCTCGCCAACGTAGTCAAAGGAGTTATTACTCGTCTCCTCAATATGAACCCGCTCCAGGCGGGCAGCAGGAAAACCCTCAAAGATCCGGTAAACCTCAACAGATAAATTCTCCGTCGAAGACACCCTCTCCCGAAAGCACTCCAGGTATTCAGATTCATGTGGTCAAATCTTTCAATCAGATTTGTTCGCGCAAACGCATCCAGCTCCGCCAGATCGCAGACCATCCCCGTCGCCTCATCCACCGGCCCGCTCAGCGTCACCTGCACCGTGTAGTTATGCCCATGCCCATGCGGGTTATTGCACTTGCCAAACACAGCGCGGTTCCGCTCCGCATCATACGCATCGCTATGCAACCGATGCGAAGCACTGAAGTGATACCGCCGCGAAAGATGAGCCTTAGGCATCAGCGCTCTCCATAATAGTCCGCAAACAGATCAGCCATCTCATACACCCGCACCCGATGCAGCTTCGCCCCCGAATCTTCCCCTCCAGCCGCCGCCAGATCGCCATCGCAATATTCTCCGTAGTCGGAATCGCCGTCTTGAACTCCGGCACCTCAAGATTCAGATGCCGATGGTCATACACACTCACCACCTCGCGCTCCAGAATGTCCTTCAACTCCTTCAGATCCACCACAAACCCCGAAATCGCATCGACCTCCCCCGCCACCGTCACCTCCAGCGTGTAGTTATGCCCATGCCCATTGCGATTCGCGCACTTGCCAAACACGCGCTCATTCTCCTCCTGCGACCATCGGTCATTCCAGTAATAATGCGCGGAAGAAAACTCAGCCTTACGGGTAAGAAGAATCATAGCTGCCTCAGCTTATGACTAGATGGCAGCAACTTACAAATAGTTACATCGCGACTAGACGTCAGATCACAACGATCTCACTATCAGACCCCGCATAACTCCGCCCCTTCCAAACCACCGCTTACGAATCCGATGCGCCACATAAGCTCCGCACCAGCAAATCAACAAACAGCGGCATCCCCAGAATCGAAACCGCCACATCCACCGCCGGAAAGTTCGACCGCATCACCCGGTATAGAACCGAAAACACGTCCGCACCCAAATCAAAAAGAACACCAACCCTGCTAAGGAATCATAGGCGGAACAAGATACGCCACCACCGGCAGCCCAAAGAACAGCAGCAAATCCAGCACCCGCCAAACCGCCAGCGCCACCGGAGAAGGAAACAGCAGCGCCAGATTCTTCGTCCATCCCTCCACCATCTCCGCCGTAGTCCGGTACATCCGCGTAGCCAGCGCATCCGGAGCATACCGAAACCGGATCACTCGTCCCGCCCGCTTGATCGCCCGCGCCAGCGCCACATCCTCCAGCACCTCACGCCCCACCGCCCGATGCCCGCCCACCGAAAAATAAGCCTCCCGCTCCACCAGCAGAAACTGCCCATTCGCCGCAGCAAGCTTCCGCCCCGGATCGTTCACCTCCTTCGGCGGATACACACTCGCCAGCTCCGAAAACACCAGCGGCATCACCGCCCGCTGCCAGAACCCCGTAACAATCTGCCGCGGCGAATAAGACAGCAGCACCGCATGATGCCTGTCCGCCTCCCGGAGCGCCCGCGACAAGATCCCCCGTCTCATGCACCGTATCCGCATCCGTAAACAGCAGCCACTTCCCCCGCGCCACCTGCGCCGCCGCCCAGCAAGCATTCGTCTTCCCCGTAAATCCCCCGCGCTCACTCAAATCCAGCGCCGGAGCATCCATCACCACCACGCCGTCCTTGCCCGCAGCAGCCGCCTCCGCAATCCCCCGCGTCCCGTCGCTCGAGTCGTCATCGACGACGATCAACTCCCACTGCACCCCCAGCGCAAATCCCGGCTCCGACTGCACCAGCACCGACCGCAAAAACTCCGGCAGCGAAGCCGCCTCATTCCGAGCCGGCACAATCACAGTCAGTTCCATGCCAGGCAGCTCCATCCCACCCGAATTACTCAACCCACGAATCGCGTCATCGCTCACGACTTCGTATTATAGGAACTGGAGCAATCGTGCGCAGACTCTCTTCAACCCTGATCCTCATCGCGGCACTCGCCACCGGCTGCGACCGCGGCAGCCACCCCCGCAACATCGCCACCCCCGCGCCCCAGTTCACCATCAGCGACGGCGCCAACTCCGCCGACCTCAGCAAGCTCCGCGGCCACATCGTCCTGCTCAACTTCTGGGCCACCAACTGCGCCCCCTGTATCGAAGAACTCCCCAGCCTCCTCGCCCTCCAGCGGCAGATGCCCAACCTCGACATCGTCGCCGTCTCCTCGGACGAGGACCCCGCCGCCTACCAGCACTTTCTCACCCGCCATAACATCGACCTGCTCACCATCCGCGAGCCCGACCAGAAGACCGCCAAACTCTACGGCACCGTCCAGATCCCCGAGACCTACGTCATCGACCGCAACGGAATCCTCCGTCGCAAATTCGTCTCCGCCCAGGACTGGACCAGCCCCGAAATCATCAGCTACCTCAATCACCTTTAGCGGCCTCGAAAATACCCATTCCCACACACTGACCTTGTACCTCGTACCTGATACCTAGTACCTTGTACACATGACCCAACTAGACGTCCTCTACCGCTACGGAGCGCAGCCCTCTGAGCCCGCAACCCTGGCCATCGCCCGCGTTCGCGAGGTCTACGGCGTCCGTAAGCTCACCCTCGACGAGTCCGCTAGCACCGTCCGCGTCGAATACGATGCCTCCCGCCTCACCGAACCCGTCATCCACCAGCTCCTCCGCCGAGCCGGCCTCGACATCGTCGAAGCCCTCCCGATGTTCAACCCGCCACCGCCGCCTGCACCCGCCGAGACACCAGCCGCCTGACTTGCCTCCGGCACTATTTTTCAGATAGCTTCAACCACACGCGCCCGTAGCTCAGCTGGATAGAGCATTTGGCTTCGAACCAAAGGGTCGGGAGTTCGAATCTCTCCGGGCGCACCAGTAACTTTCTGAAATATAGTCACTTGTTCATCGTCACAAACTTGCGCACCTTTTCATTTTTCCGAGAATGTCCGCGTGTTGTCCGTGTCTTTGGTTCCGGGTCAATTCATTCCCCTGTTTGCCCCATGGCAACCGGGCGCTTCATGGGTGCTGAGCAGCCCACTTCCGCGCTTGTTCTTGGGTCTGTATCAGAATCGTGTTTGTCAGATAAGAGGCTACCTCATCGCGTTCCGTAATGAGGGTCGAGCGGTATTTCAAATCCATATTGTCCCAACGCCGCGAGAGAGCCAAATCGAACCAAAAGTAGGCTTTGGCAAAATCCTGTGGCATTCCTTGGCCCGTGTGATACATCGAACCAAGGTTCCACATTGCTGCTGGATAATTTTGTTCGGCGGCTTTCCGATACCAATAAACTGCAAGGGTGTAGCTTTGCAACGTTCCATCCCCTTCCGCATACCTTTGTCCCACATTAAACTCCCCGGTTGCATTTCCCTGTTGGGCTGCTTTTAAGTACCAACCGAAAGCTTTCGTTGAATCTTGATCGACCCCCAATCCGAATTAAAACAAGGATGCAAGTTCAGATTGAGCGGGTGCATACCCTGCCGTCGCAGCACTAGTAAGCCACGATGCCGCTAAGGGATAGCTTAGCGGCACACCTTGCCCGAAGCGGTACATGTAGCCAAGAGAATATTCCGCTTCGACGTTATTTTGGAGAGCCGCTTTCTCATACCAGACAATTGCTTGAGAGTAATCCTGTGGGATGCCCTTCCCGTAGTAAAGAGCTTCTCCCATCGAAGAATTGGGCCTGAGCATCTCCCTTTTCAGCCTTTTCTCTCAACTTGGGGACAGACGGATTTTGGGCTTGGGCAATGGCAACGGGAGAAGCCACCAGCGGAACACCCTGCCGTTGCAAGGAGCGTCCCCAAATCTAAAGAGTAAACAGTCGCGTCTCTATCCGTTTTGGACACTGCTACGCTCGTTACATTAGGAAGGGAAAGGCACTCATCCTATTCTCAACGACAGCCGACGATTCGTACATTTGCAACTACCCACCGGAAGTGGCCGTAGCGTTTAAGGGCGAGCACGAGGCGTGGAGCGAAGAGCAACTTGAATCCCTGACGGTGGGAACTGCCGCTGAATACCTCAAAAGCGGACGCGATTACTTTCGGGTGGCAAATCCCTCCAGGCGAAATGTCCATCGGCACATCCACTTTGCAGTGCCGACGACAGAGGCCGTAGCATGGCGCGAGAAGTTGATTCGCGCTTTGAAGGCCGCTGACAAGAACGGGAAGTCGCGCCACCTCACAGATCGACTTGCTGGAGCCGGGAACTGTTCTGGTCGTTCGTGAGCACCAGTTGATTGTGAATATAGTAGCGAAACTCTGCGCCTCGTTTCCAAATCTACCGAAATCCCGAGGGGCAAACCCGTTCATCCTTAGCTGACGGGGGTTGAGGCCTGGACAACTGAACGATACCATTTGGACTGATCGCTGGATTGCCTTTGCCGCTGCCCAGTACGCCGCTCCCGGGGGGCTTCTTTAGAGCTTGGAGGGGGTTCCGACAACTGGAACCCTCGGATGCGCGCTGGACTCCCGCACTCCCTCTCAACTGCGCCGGTTTTTGCGGCGACGAAGAGAACCAAATAGTGCCTTGCAAGCCCGCATCACCTCGACAGGTTGCCCGATGCTCTCTGTGTGCAAATTGCTTTGGACGGAGTGGAATGTGGGGCAATAACCCACAACATGGCGCAGCGAGTAAGCACGGGTGCAAGCATTCCCCTCAGAAGTGGAAAATTCGCACGATCCTTGGGCAGTGGAGCGATCCTAAGTCGCGTACACTCAGCGGACAGAGCGCAGTAAGTTACTGACCGGCAAATGATACAGGGGAACGTTAGGTTGAACATCCAAAGCTCCGTGCTGTCTGTCAACATCTTTCGAAGATGAAGATAAAGATCCATTTGAAACGAAAGTTCCATCGGTTGACAGGGCTATGATCTGATAGCTTCTCTTTGGGGTGCTGTCATGTCGGACAGAACGTTAGAGGTCGGCCAACTCTCAGCAGGGCGGGGAGAGAAGCGTTACAGCGTCGTTGAGTTTCTGGTTCAGGGTCAGTCTTACAGGCTTCCCATGTGGCTGATCAACGGAACCGAGGCCGGTCCGACCCTGGTTGTGACGGGTGGGGTACACGGCGCCGAATACGCAAGCATCGCGGCTGCGCTTGACCTCGGGCGCTCGCTGGATTCCAAGGGCCTGCACGGACGGGTGATTGTGGTGCCCGTGATTAACCTGCCGGGATTTGTTGCTCGCTCCATCTACGTCTGTCCTCTCGACGGGAAGAATCCCAATCGGGTCTTCCCTGGCGACGCAGACGGTACTGGCTCCGAGCAGATTGCGGACTGGGTCTTCCGTAACGTCATCTCTCAGGCGGATTACTACGTGGATCTGCATGGCGGCGATCTAATTGAGGCCCTCGTCCCGTTCACCATCTTCTTCCGCTCCGGCAACGAGCAGGTCAACGCAATATCGCTCGAGATGGCGAAGGTCTTTGGGATTCATTTCGTAGTATCCAGTGGAACTCCCGGATCTACCATCTCCGCCGCCTCCTGCGCCGGTATTCCCTCCATCCTCACCGAGTCGGGTGGGCAGGGCATCTGGACGCCGGATCAGGTTGCCGACCATACCAACGGACTCCAACGCTTGATGCGTTATCTGAAAATGATCCCCGGCTCGGCCCCGGAGCCAACTCCGTTCACACTGTTGGAGCGGTTTCTCTGGTTACGCAGTGACCATGAGGGCTTTTGGTATCCACACGTGTCGGTGGGACAGACCGTTCGTGCCGGTCAGGAACTCGGACACATCAAGGATTGGGAAGGGAACGTGCTGCAGACGGGCCTCAGTCCCGACAAGGGTACTGTGCTCTTCATCGTTTCGTCGCTGGCGATCCATGAGAAGGATCCTCTCTTCGCCGTCGGCGCGTGAACCAGGAGCGCCGCTAGATAACTCAACGCCTCGAAGTTGCTTATAACCCGGGCGGTCTCAACCGGTCGGTGCAACACCATCTGATATGAATTCATTTTCTAAAGGTGGTGTTTATGGCACAAGGAAAAAGGGGCAGGCTTTCCACGGAGCAGAGGATCGACATGTGGCGCCGTTGGAAGGCGGGAGAGTCGTTGCATGAGATTGGCCGCGCCTTTGGTAAAGGCCATGGTTCCATTCGGTTCTTGTTGACGCAGCGTGGCGGGATAGTTCCTGCTGCTCGTCGGCGTTCGCCGCGAACGCTGACGCTGGCCGAGCGGGAAGACATCTCACGAGGAATTGCTTCCGGTTCGTCGATTCGTGAGATCGCTAAAGGGTTGCAGCGGCCTGTGTCGACGGTGAGCCGGGAGGTGTCGCGTCACGGCGGGCGGCCACTGTATCGAGCCAGTGAGGCCGATCGTCGGGCCTGGGAGTCGGCTCTGCGACCCAAGGTATGCCTTCTTGCCATCGACGAGAAGCTGCGGACGATCGTGGCCAGTAAACTGATCCTGGACTGGTCGCCGGAACAGATTTCAGCATGGTTGAAGGTCCACTATCCCAGCAACGAGAGCATGCGTGTGTCCCACGAAACCATCTACCGCAGCTTATTCATCCAGGCCCGGGGAGTACTGAAAAAAGAGCTGGTTCAGCACCTCAGGTCCAAGCGGCTTATACGTCGCTCACGACACGCTCGGGCTGACGGACAGTCCCGCGGGCAGATCGTCGATGCCATCTCTATTAGGGAAAGACCTGCGGAGGTTGAAGACCGCGCTATCCCCGGCCATTGGGAGGGCGACCTGCTTAGCGGCAGCAGGAACAGTCATATCGCAACCCTGGTGGAACGACATTCGCGTTTCACCATGCTGGTCAAAGTGCCCAGCAAAGACACTGCGACGGTCGTCGCCGCGCTGAGCAAGCACGTGTGTAAACTGCCCGCGACCCTGCGGCGCTCGTTGACGTGGGACAGGGGGCACGAGATGGCCAAACACAAGAGCTTCACGGTGGACACGAATGTGAAAGTCTACTTCTGCGATCCGCAGAGCCCCTGGCAGCGCGGCACCAATGAAAATACAAACGGCCTGCTAAGACAGTACTTTCCTAAGAAAACCGACTTGTCCGGTTACGCTCAAGCCGATCTCAACAAGGTAGCTCTGCGCCTCAATCAACGCCCGCGAAAAACCTTGGGCTTTGAAACCCCGGCGAGTAAACTGCAAGCCAGTGTTGCATCGACCAGTTGAGCCCGCCCCGTTTTACGTGCATCGCAAAGCGACAAGCCGCCAACGCCATGATTGATTCCGGTTAACGATAACCCGGAAATGACGCTCATTTGCCACGCATCAATGCGTCGCAGTCATTCCCATCTCCGCCATCAGCCGCTGCGCTTGCTCGGTTAGAAATGGAGCCACAAAGTCGAATTCCTGCCCTTCAATCACTTCTACGGGTTTGCCCAACGCGGCCAACTTTACCAGGAAGTCGTGTGAATGTAGCATCCGGCGTCCGTTCCCACACCTGCCCGGTAGGGATTCCAACATTGTCCACGGCCACCACGCGGTAGCGGCCGGGAGGCACGGATTGTACGTAGCCTTCGCCATTGTTTTGAGGCTGGGGCACGATCCCGATCATTCCGGAATTGTCATCGGGTAAAGGATCGGGAATCATCAATTCGGCCGTTGACCGTCCGCCGAAGCCTGAGACCGCACATGGATCTCTATACGGATCAACTGGCGGTCCGCCGGTCTCTAGCGTCAGTTTGCCGTGAGTCGCGCCCACCTTTACGTGAACCACCAAGTGGGCCTTTTAGCCGATGTGCAGTTCAAAATGGCGTCCCATCACCGGCTTTCCATCCAGAGTGGCCGATGCAATGTAAACTGGCCCGTTGCCTACCCACTGGTAGGCGTTCTCGGGCGGATAGTCCGTAAGCGAGAATCCATATCGAAACGCATCCAGGGGTAAGAAACTGAAATGCCCACTAGCACCGACCTTTGCTGTCTTCGTTTCGGTTCCCCAGAAGAGTGTGAGGTGGAGTGTGTTCCAGCCCTGAGGAAGCGCACCATCCACCACAAGCTCGCCGTCCAGTGTGGGCAACGCGCCAATCGTAAGCCGAAGCCCGTTCACGTCGCGGTCCGTCACGGTGATCTGCTGCGATGCGAGCGGATGATGCTCATAACCGAAGCATATTGAGCTTGGTTCCCCGCAAGGAAGTGTTCCACTACCGTATTCGCCATAGAGAGTAAGCCTGTATTTGCCGGGCCAGACGCCGTTGAGGGTGAAATCGCTTGCGTCTTTTAGCTGGAGGCGGTTGACGATGGGTGCGAAGACTTTGTCGGCTAGCTCGAGCTCAACGTAGAAACGGTCACCCATGCCTGGATCAAACGTGCCTTCGATTGTGCCGGAGACGCGATGCGCCTTGTAGGACCCGCAGTCGGGCGAGCGCAGGTAGATGTTGTAGACGCAGCCCGCATCTGTCGGGCCAAGCTGGACCCACGGCGCGTAGTGCTGACTGTTTTGCTGGTTCGATGGGAACCAGGTTCGTGTGTTGCCGTCCTGAGCCCATAGAGCGAAGTTGCCGGGGCCTGCCTCAGAAAACTCGTAGTAGCCCTGAGCATTAGCCGCGGTGTTCCGAGTCCAGGCGGTTTGACCGTTAGGTCCGTTGTTATACCCACTGATGGAAACGTCGATGCCGGCAACCGGATGGCCGGAAGGATCGATCACGTGCCCACACAGGGAAGTCTTCGCGTAAGTCTTTAGATTGACATCCTGCTGACCTTGGCCTGCAGCCAGGATGATGGGCAGCCCGTCGAGTCCCGGCCCATTTGCTCCGTACTCTGAGTATTGGTGATGGTCGCCCTGCGTCGAGAGCTTATAGATTCCCGGAGTTACGCCTTCTAGGCCAAAACGCCCATCGGTTCCTGCTTCGGCCTCGAAGGTCGCGCCCGAAATGGTGCGAATCGGGGTCAACTTCAACTTGGCCCCGGCCGCATCGGGTCCGCTCACGCGCCCCTCAATCGATGCTGCAGGATGCGCGGCCGGCGGCAGGTAGTGAGGGTCTGTACTGCCGGCACGTGGTTTGCCGGCGGATCCTTTTGGATCGTTGCTAACCTCAATCCTCATTTGCGCCGCTTCGCCGGCGGCCAGTGTGAGGTGCAGCGTTGGCATTGCCTCACCATTCAGCTGGATTGTTTTCAGGTAGGCAGCCCCGTGCGCAAAACTGAGAAGGTTCAGAGTATAGGCGCCAGGTTCCAGTTTGCTGAAAGAGAAATGGCCGTCCTTGTCGAGGTTGCCGTTGACGGTGTTCAGGTTGTCGTCTCGCTGCAGGGTGACCTGTTGCCGCATGCCGGAGCCACAGGCCTGCTTCGGGGTCAGTCCGTCAACTAGAGCAATCGACCCCTGGAGCGTGGCGGGCGCGAGCGGGGGAAGCTTCCGCGCATCCGCCCTCCAAATGTCCTGCGTGTGAGTGAGTTTCCAGATTGCCTGTTGGTCGGAAGCGGTCACGGCAACATCGATATCCTTGCCACCGACCTGAAATAACTCTGAAGCATACTCATTCGGCTTATCTTTTGCCCAGGTCCAGCTGTCATGATTGGAGGCGACGATCGCGTAATTTCCGTCACACACGTTGTCGAATTCGATGTGGTCGGCACTGTAGATCGATGGCTGAGCGTCCCTTTGAAACAAGACATTCGCCGGATTCCATTCGTAAAGTGAGACCGCATAGGCTGTTGGCGGAGCGGCAAGTTTATCGGCGAGGCTGCCAATTACGCGATGCCCCGAGCAACGGGTTTGCGGCATCTGGATGATCGCCTTGCATCCCGATTCAGAGACTGGCCCTGCAGTGATGGCCACAGCATCGGCAAAATTCTCTGTCGAGGGGTACCACACTCCGTTGGCGCGCAGGAAGAATTTGGGGTGTCCTCTGTTCACGTCCGTTAGCAGCCAGCCTGAAAGCAGGAAGTAACCATTGGGTTGAGTGAGTATGATGGGTTGTTCGCTCACCGGTCTGAGCAATTGGCCTGCGTTCCCTACAAATTGAGGGCCATAGACTTCGACATCGGTACGAAGCGGCTTGCCGTCGGCATCGAGGACACGTCCGCAAAATCCGACCGCGTTCGGAAACAGATCAATGCTCAGGTTCGCGCGACGTTCGCCCACTTTGAGTTCAAGAATGGTTCCGGGAAGTCCTGGCGCTGGCGCTCCAAATTCTCCATGCATCAGTGAGGAACTGCTGGCTGTGAGCCGATAGTCGCCGGGTGTTACATCTTCAAAGTGAAATCTGCCATCGGAGTCCACAGTCCCCAGGAATCCATCGGAGTTGGACAGCGGATCGGTTGGCACTCGTTCTAGGCGGATCGTCACGTCCCGCAAGCCCTTCGTGGCAATTGTCCCTTCAACGATCGCGGAGCCCAAGGACTTAGCTGGTGATTGAGCTAGCGAAAGGCAGTTTGCAAGGATGAGGGAATACCCCAAGGATCCCAAAACGTTCCCACGGTGCAGTCTTGGCATAAATCTCCTCCCACGAGACAGATGGACGAAAGTGTTTGCTGAATACCCCGGGTAATCCTCCATCCCAGGAGACGGACCAGACCAGACAAAAGTTGTCGCGATGGAAGAGGATAACGAATGGATTCACTCCAGGATTGGCTTGTCGGAGTGATCTGTCCCGAATCACCGCCAACCAGAAGTAACCCTCGAACCGCCCGAAAAGTCGGGTCTTCGGCAAGTTCAACCGACGAAGTTGTCGATAACCCCGTTTCCCGGGAACTCACCATGAGTATTCGCCTCACTTCCGCAAAGTCGACTTACGAGTGCTAAACCTCGCACTGCGGAATCATAAAATCTACCGCGATCAACCAGATAAAAAATCGAAACGCAAAACTACTCCATCCGAAACAACGCTCGGAAAACCCCAGGTCACCCGATCCCTTGCAACCACTACAATCCCTACAGAAGGTGGTGCCCATGCAGTTCGCCAATCGAGTCAACAAAGTTCAGTCGTCTGCCATACGCGATCTTCTCCGTTACGGCACAGACTCGAGCGTAATCTCTTTCGGAGGTGGCTACCCCGATCCACAGCTATTCCCGTCCGACAAACTTCATGCCGTTTACGATCTTTTGCTCACCAAGGATGCCCCCAGAGCCCTACAGTACACCGTGTCAGATGGCATTCCTGAGTTGCGCGCCCAGATCGCTCAGCGCATGCGCGACGACGGCACCGCTTGCACCGCCGACGACGTCCTTGTACTTCACGGGGCGCAGCAGGGTCTTGACCTTGTCGCCAAGATGATGCTCGAAACCGGTGACACCGTCATCGTCGAAGATCCTACTTTCCTTGGCGCCACTATCGCCTTCAATGTCTTCGAGCCCAGGTACGCTACCGTGCGCATGGACCGCGACGGCATGGACACGGACCACCTCGAAGCCGTACTGCATGCCAACCCGAGTGCCCGGCTCATCTACACCATGCCTGATTTCCAGAACCCCACTGGCGTCACGCTGAGCCTTCCTCGCCGCCATCGCCTGATCGAACTAGCTAACCAATTCGACGTCCTCATCGTGGAAGACTCGCCTTACCGTTCTCTACGTTTTGAAGGAAGCCACCTTCCAACGCTCAAAAGCCTCGACACTGAAGGCCGCGTGGTCTTCCTCGGCAGCTTCTCCAAGATCATGGCTCCTGGTATGCGTCTCGGCTGGGCAGTTGCCAACGGCGATGTGCGCGGAAAACTCGCTCGCCTCAAACTTGCCGCCGACACACAATGTAGCACTCTCAATATGATGGCGGCGTCCCTCTTTCTTGATCTCTATCCTATTCAGGACCACATCGCCACGGTCTGTGCCGCATATAGCCGCAAGCGCGGGCTTATGTTTGATGCGCTTGATTCGACCTTTCCCGCCTCGGTCCACTACACCCGCGCCGAAGGCGGCCTCTTCACTTGGCTGACCTTTCCTGACGGCTTTGACGCCACGCGCTTCATGCTCGAAGAGGCGCTGCCGAAGGCCAAGGTCGTCTATGTACCGGGCGCACCATTCTTCGCTACGACGCCTCACACCAACCACGCCCGTTTCAACTTCTCCGCCGTGCCAGAGGGCACCATCACCAGCGGCATGACCCGTTTAGGAGAACTCCTTACCGAATACCTACTGCACGCCACGACATCGCTCGAGCAGATCGCCGGACGTTGACAAGGAGACCAACTGGCTTCCAACTCCGAAAGACGTTTTTCACGTTACATATGCGCTTACTGGCTCAAAGCTGAGATTACGGAAGGCAACCGAAAGAAATGAATTTTCTGCCTTGACTGTTTGGAAGGAGCAGTTATTCCTGCAAAGTCAACCGGTTGAGACCGCCCGGATTGTCGGCAAGTTCATTTCTTCAACTGTTGATATCAGGCCTATGCACTCGTTGAGCATGCGCAAGAGGTTGAACTTCCCGCAAAACGGGTTGTCGGTAAGTTCAGGCGGAATCGTGAGGGCCATCCAAGTGAGGGAGGCTCAAAGGTTCGAAACTCGCCTCCAGCAGGATCGACCCGATTGCACGGGCCTATCCGCGTTCTGTCCGTGAACAGTCGCCAATTTGGTCCTAAGCCAGCCAACAGAACTTCCAAGATTGTCATGTTTTGTTACTTTTGATTGGTTGGTGTTGTTCTGTATTGCTTGCGAATTTCCCATTCGAACCAAAGGGTCGGGAGTTCGAATCTCTCCGGGCGCACCATTTTTCCAACGATGAATGTCTCTAGCTGGCTGAAAAGGCTATCGTTATCCGAGTTCAAAATGCCCTTTCGAGGCGGTAATTTAACCCGTCCATGAGAAGGGTATTTTGAACTAACTGCTTTTGATCGACACTACGTCGAACGAAACATCATTTCTTCGGCAAAGCATAGGCAGTGATTGCATCCGAGGTCGCCGGCTCCGCCGCAAAGGGATTACCGGCACTCGTCACCACCACATACTGCCGCCCATCCTTGCCCTCATACGTACTCGGCACCGATCCCGCCGCCGCATCGAGCTTCGCCGACCACAGCTCCTTGCCTGTCTTGGCATCAAATGCGCGGAAGCGATTGTCGTCCATAGCGCCGATGAACACCAACCCGCCAGCAGTCGCAATAGGCCCGCCAATCCCGGGCCGCCCGGTCTTCTGCTTATCCGCCGGCAGACTCTCCGTGATACCCAACGGCACCTTCCATGCTATGTCGCCCGTGTTCACGTTGACCGCCACCAACTCGCCCCAGGGTGGCTGCTGGCATGGCATGTTCGACGCATTGTCCTTGAACCGGCCCCCCGGCCGCAGCGAAGCATAGGGCCCGGCCCGCCCGAAGAACTTATTCGTCCCCGCAATATCGTCCTTCACCGGCCCACTCGCGCGGATCCTTATACCCCTGCATCTGTCCCAGGTCCATCACGTTGATGAAGTAATATCCCAAGCTGCGGATTGAACGCGCCGCCCGGCCAGTTCACCCCGCCGATTTCGCTCGGAAAGTTGACCCGCACATGGTTCGTAGGTCTCCGGAAGAAACGGTCCACCCAGCTCCAGATGATTGTCCTCCACCAGCTTTCGGCAAGCTGCCTCCAGTTCCGGAGTCACCGTGGCAATATCGGCCATCGTCATCGTCTGCCGCGCCAGCGGCTGTGGCTTCACCGGAAAAGGCTGCGTCGGCGAGGTCTTCTCCAGCGGCACCTCGCTCTGCGGCACCGGACGTTCCTCCACGCCGTAGATCGGCTTGCCATTGGTACGGTCCAGCAGATACAGCAGCGAGTCCTTCTCGATCACCGCCACCGCTGGAATCACTTTGCCATCGTTCTTCACATCCATCAGCAGCGGCGGAGTTTCCGCGTCAAAGTCCCAGATGTCGTGATGCACCAGCTGGAAATGCCAAATGTACTTTCCCGTCGCGCATTCACCGCCACGATACTTGAGCCATATAGATTGTCGCCCGGCCGATCGCCACCAAACGCATCACCCGAAGGCGCGCCGAACGGCAGATACGCGATCCCGCGCTTCGCATCTACCGTCATCAGTCCCCACACATTCACGCCCGACCGAAACTTGGCGCTATCGCCCACCCAGCCGCCGTAGTTCGGCTCGCCGGGCTGCGGAATCGCATGAAACGTCCAGGCCAGCTTGCCCGTGTGAATATCGAAGGCTCGCACATCACCCGCAGGCCCCGGCCCGCCGCTCTCCGTAGTCTTGCCGCCCACTATGATCAGGTTGTTGTACATGATCGGACGGCGAGGACACGCCATCGCTGGCGTCCGGCAGATCGTGCGTGATCTCAGGAGTGTCCAGGTCTACAAAGCCGTCCACGCCGAAAGCTGTGTTCAGCGCCCCGGTCTTCGGATCCAGTGTGAACAACTTCGCATCCGAGGTGCCGACCACAATCAGCTGGCAGGAGTCTGCTTGTCCCCCGGGAAATATTCCACGCCCGCGCGTAGCGGGCTCTCCCGTCGGCAGCTTATAGCTCCAAATCTCCTTGCCCGTCGTAGGATCGAGCGCCGTCACCCGCCCATAAGGCGTGCCGATATACATCACCCCATGAATCACCAGCGGCGTCACCTCGGCAAACGCGAACCCGGTCGCCACCCGCGGAGGCCCAATACCCTCCGCCGCAGCCTGCGCCACAGACTGATCGCCACCACCAGCACCCGGCGCACCGACCGCCACCCGGAGGCCCGCCACCGGGGCGACGGCCACCTGGCCCACCCGGTCCACCCGGCCCGCGCCCACCCCCGACCGAGTCGCCCGCCTGCTTCATGTGATACGTCCACGCCACCGTCAGCTTATCCACATTGCTCGGTGTTAATCTGCGTCAGCGGAGAAAACCGCATCCCCCCGGAATCATGCCCAAAGGTTGGCCACTCCTTGGCGTCCGCTGCCTGTGCCGCAGTCCCCGCCGCGCCGGTCGTATCCTTCGCCTGCGCAAAGCCGTTGCCACCCGCCAGGCCAATCACCACTCCCGCCAAAATCATCGTCCGAACGCGCGCCGTCTTCAGTTCTAAGTCCATTCTTCTGCTTCCCCTTATGTGCCGACGGTCCGCAACACCGCCATTCCAAGACACGGCTGAAATCCTACCTGACCGCAATTCGCTAAACTACAAATGAACGGTGCTAAACCGTAGCGACAACTTGACCGCCTACAAACTCCAGAGCCCGATAAAGACCGGACGGCTGACTGTCAGTATGTTTCCGTGTTGTAGAACTCTCCGAAGAGCTCGCTGTCCGGCGGACGGTCCTCAGGGATCGGACGACTTACCCAGGTGGTCTGCATGTAATGCTTCAGCGTGACGTTCTCATTGGTAATATTCCCACCCCAGATGCCGCATCCCATGCTGGAAGTCATAGCCATTCCGTTGGTGAATGAGCCCGAGTTGGCTTTGGATTGTGGCTGCCGGACCATGATGCGGCTGACAGGCGCCATGCGTGCCAGGCGATCGATATGATCGTCATCGAAAGAGTAGATTCCGACTGAATGGCCACGGCCTCCAACCTTGTAGATCCTGCTGATCATATCCAGACCATTCTTCGAATCCACTGTATTTGAAGATGGCCAGGACCGGAGAGAGTTTCTCGCTTGAGAACGGATACTCCTTCCCGATCTTATCTTCCTTGACGATCAGGAACTTCTTGCCCTCCGGTATCTTGAAGCCCGCCAACTCCGCAATCTTCGCTGCAGGTCGAGCGATGGTCGGACTGGTCCGATGCCGTTCCGCGTCCCACATGACACTTTGCAGCATTGGCTTCTCTTCGTCGGTGACGAGATAGCCGCCCTCTTCCTGGAGCTTACTCAAAAATGCATCATAGATCGAAGCATCTACAACCAGGTTGCCGTCGGAGGAGCAGCCCGAGCCGTTATCGGAAACTTTGCTGATGCGCGTATTTTTCGCAGCGTCTGCCACGTCGGCTGTCTCATCGATCAGCATAGTCGCGTTTCCGGCGCCCACACCGTACGCCGGCTTGCCGGAGCTATACGCCGCTTTCACCATGGCCGGACCGCCGGTCGCGATAGTCAGATCGCAAGCAGACATCAGTTCGTGAGCCAGGGGGATACTTGGCTTCTCAATGCAGATGAAGAGATCCTCCGGCGCGCCCATCTTCTTGAGAACTTCGCGCATGATGCGGACGGTCTCTATAGTCGTGTTTTTGCTCGCCGGGTGGGGAGAGAAGATGGTTGCGTTCTTACACTTGATGGCAAATATCCCGGTTCCAGCTTCAGTCAGGGCAGCGTTGGTTACGGGCACAAGCGAAGCGATTACCCCGACCGGCTTGGCATACTTGACCAGACCCTTCTCCGGTATCTCTTCAATGATGCCCATGCTCTTCTGCCGAAGCACGTCGCGCAGAATGCCGTAGATCTTGAAGCGTTTGCCATAACGCGTGGTGGGATCTCCCAGACCGCTTTCGGCGATACTCATGTCGGCCAGGCGGGTGAAGGTCTTCTCATTGGCGGTGGCCCAGCCAATCGCCTGGCAGAGGCGGTCAACCTGCGCCTGGTCGTAGTCCTGAATCGCGCACATCGCCGCGCGGGACCGCACGAGGAGTCCCTGAATATATTGTTTCTGCTCTTGTATCTGCTCTTCCGTAAGCTGCTTTGCCATTGCTTTCTCCTGAAACGGGTGCCCTAAGCCAAGCGATTCTCCGTCGAAACTCCAGTTTGCTTGGCCATCAGCTACAATAGAGGACCGGCATGGAAACACAGATGTTAAGCTAGCATCCGAAGTCGCAGTTTTATCCGCCCTAACCGTGTCGATACGGTTCATGCATTGTCTCAACTGCCTCTGGATGATAGTGTTGGGCGAATTCTCGAAGGGCAGCCGTATGCAAGATTTACAAACTCACGCCGCGTTGGCCGAAACCTCCATCGCGCTGGGGAAAACATATCCGCCTTCGTGGTTGTCCGCGTCCATCTGGGGAATCGCAGCGCTGTTTTACCTGGCCGGTTTTTATCATCGTGTCTCACCCGCGGTAATGACCGACGAGTTGATGCGGGCCTTTGGTATCGGCGCGGGAAGTCTGGGCAATCTTTCGGCGTTCTACCTCTACTTTTATGTAGCCATGCAGATCCCGACCGGGATTCTGGTCGACTCCTGGGGCGCGCGGAAGCTGCTGGTTGCAGGCTCTATCACCGCTGCGATAGGGGCCTTCCTTTTTGGCTCCGCCGATCACTTTTGGGTCGCCTGTGCAGGAAGAGCAATCATTGGTGGCGCCGCCGCCGTTGGCTGGCTGGTTCTGTTGAAGTTGGCAACGCACTGGTTTCCGGCTCGACGATTTGCGACGCTATCCGGACTTGGCCTCTTCTTCGGCAATATTGGAGCGCTTACCGCTCAGGTGCCACTGAGGTTGGCAATCCAGCAATTTGGTTGGCGGCCAGTTGTCTTTCGTATCCGCGGGTGCCGTGCTGCGGTGGGAGTGCTGGCGATGTTGTTCGTCAAGAATGATCCGAGCCGACGATGGCTACAGCAGTTATGCCTCGGCCGCTGTCCAGCGGAAAGATGTCAAGGTATGGGATCTGCTAAAAGGCTTCAAGAGCATATTTGCCCATCGTAATACCTGGCTTATCTTCTTTGCTCAGGGCGGGCTGGTGGGTTCGATGCTGGCATTTACCGGGCTGTGGGGCGCTCCTTTCCTCCGCGCTCGATATGGCTTGCTCCCTACAAAGGCAGCAGCTGTGTGTTCGGTGATGATCGTATGTTGGGCTGTTGCGAGCCCTCTTTGCGGAGCTTTATCGGATAAGCTCGGAAGGAGAAAACCGGTATGCATCGGTGGTTGCCTGCTGGCTGCTCTGGGCTGGAGTGCGATGTTCTACCTCAACGATCTTCCTTTGCCTGTCTTTATAGGAATCGCCGCTTTCACCAGCTTCGCGAGTGGCGCCAACGTCTTAGGGTTTCGCTTTCGGCAAGGAGTCGGTGCCAGCCCAGTTCCTCGGAACTATCTCAGGGACCACCAACATCGGAAACATGATCGGCCCCACACTCCTCCAACCGGCGATCGGTTGGATACTCGACAAGAAATGGGCCGGAGCCATGACCAATGGAGTTCACGTCTACGATCTCCATGCTTATCGGTTTGGCTTTATCCTGATGATCGGCTGGCTTCTCCTCTCAAGCGTTCTCCTCAGCTTTACAAACGAGACGTATTGCCGCCAAAGCGCCTGATATTTCTCCATTCAACCCCCTCCTAGATTCACCCTGTGATCCTCTAACTATTGCCTTTAGCACTCTAATGAGCCTTCCAAAGCAGTATTTTCAATCGTTTTGACGTTGCCTTTGTCGGATCAGAAATAGATCGCTGACGAACTCGGCTGATTCTTGTAGCATCGTTGCCATGCAAGCGAAGACCCACAATGACGAGTGAATCAAAAAGAGAGTTCGAAGAATTGGAAGAGCCCATCCGCCGCCAGCTTAATCTGATCCTGAAGAGTAAGGCCTTCAGGCAGGTAGATCGGCTTCAAAAATTATTGGCGTTTGTTGTCGAAGAGACGCTCTCCGGTCGTGGAGACGTCTTGAAAGAATATCCGATCGGCGTCGATGTATTCGGTAAGCCGTCTAGTTTTGATCCCCGTATGGACCCGATCGTCAGAGTTCAGGCGCGGCGACTGAGGATACGTCTCGCAACCTACTATCGCGACGAGGGCTATGGCGACGACATAATTATCGAACTCCCAAAGGGCGGCTATACGCCAACTTTCCGTCGAGCGGAAAGCATTATCAAGAGACCCGCAGGAGCCTCCCTGGTCAGCAGGAATACCGTAATGATTTCGACATTTGCTGACTACAGTGCCGCCGGCGATTGTGGCTATTTTTGCTCGGGAATAGTTGACGAGATTGTCAATTCCTTATCTAAAGAGGACTCAGTCATCATCTTGAGTCATTCATCTGGAGCGATCTCAACGCCTCAGAGAGGCCCCCGGCAGCTGCTTTAATCGTCGGCGGGAGCGTCCGCAAATCTCGGGAGGTTCTTCGCATCACGATGCATCTGACCGATGCAGTGCGCGGCTGCATCATTTGGTCGGACACAATAGACAGGAATGTGGAAGAAATCTTCTCGGTCCAGGAAGAGGTAGCACATTTAGTTCTTCGCGCTGTATGTGACGAACTCGCTGCCGGTACCGACAAGACGGGAGCGAGGCGTCAGACAGAGAGCCTGGCAGCCCACAATATGTATCTGCAGGGCCGTTACCATCTGAATCAGCGCACAGATCAGGCGCTCCGTAGAGCCGTAGATTTTTTCACTAAAGCAATTGCGGAAGACCCGTTATTCGCGAATGCATACGCCGGCTTGGCGGACGCGGATAATCTGCTGGCTCACTATGGTGTCCTGTCACCGGCAGACGTTTGGACGAAGGCAGCTTCGAACGCGGCTCAGGCGGTAATGTTGGATGGCGAATCAGCCGAAGCCCATACGTCGTTTGCTCATGTGAAGGCAAGTCAGGACTGGGATTGGAGAGGTTCCGAACTTGAGTTCCAACGCGCCATCA
The DNA here is from genome assembly GCA_963744125.1 of uncultured Acidobacteriaceae bacterium. Classification (GTDB taxonomy): domain Bacteria; phylum Acidobacteriota; class Terriglobia; order Terriglobales; family Acidobacteriaceae; genus Edaphobacter. The sequence continues at coordinate 52,537 of CAVUSG010000006.1, forward strand.
ATCTCAACCCAAGATATCCGACGGTGCATCATTGGTATGCGGTGAACTGCCTGACACCGCTTGGACGCCTTGAAGAGGCACTCGAAGAGCTATCGATGGCTCAGAGTCTCGATCCCATCTCGTCGATTATTGCGAGGGACATTGCTCTCAACCATTATTATCGTAGAGATTTTGAAGCCGCCTTGGAACAGTGTGACCACACGATCGAGCAAAATCCCCACTTCTCCGCCGCCTATTGGACACTAGGTCTGGTCCAGGAACAGAGAGGAGATCTCGATGAGGCTGTGGCTGCATTCCAACGCGCCATCGAATTGTCCCCTCCCAGTCTGCGAATACTTGGCGCGCTGGGGAGGGCGCTGGCCATAGCGGGGAAGAAAGAAGAAGCAATGGCAGTCCTTCGCGAGTTGGAAGATCTTCAGACGAATCGTTATATCTCCCCCTTTGACACCGCCTTGATTTATTTTGCTCTTGGTCGCATCGATGAGGGATTTGAACGCCTTGCCAAATCATTTCAGGACCGCTGTTATGATCTGGTAACAATTAAGGTTGATCCTAGATTTGATTCGGTGCAGAAAGATCCAAGATTCGCTGCTCTCGTCCGGAAAATCGGTTTGCCCTGACGCCGGACAGACGCGGAATCATGCTCGATCCAGCGCTGAAAACGCTCCGGTAGCTTTACTTCGTTTCCCCAGAACCGTAGCGATACCGTTTCGCGCCCCCCAAATCTATACAACGTTCAGACCCGTACGGTATAAAAAATCTTATACTGGTGGTGAGAGTTGTCATATCTCTAGGATTCTGACGCTCAAATTTGTTTTCAGTTGATCGATGGCGACAGGGCTAGGTTGCCATCAGGAGTTGATTTATGAGATCCCCACGTTACTCCGCTTTTCTCTTGGCGTTTGCGCTTACAACAATCTCTATTACCTTCCGGGAGCTCCCAACGGTTGAAGCCAGTACAGCAACTCCGCTCGCGCTCAATTCCCTCAAGGTACTTTTCAGTGCTTAGCGAGCCGGCCTGGCTGAACGCGGCACTGCAGGCAGCCGCAAAGGACGATAAACCGGCAGGCGCACAAGCAGAAGCTCAATTGCCGGATGGAAAAGGGAAAGACGTGACGCAACGTGTCTGTAGTACCTGTCACGCGACCAGTCAATTCGCGGGGGAGCGGCATACCAAGGAAAAATGGAGCTCAATCATCGACGACATGGTCTCCAAAGGGCTGGATGCCTCAGATGAGGACTTGGCGACAATCAACAATTATCTAGCAACCAATCTAGGGCCCAAGAAGGATGCTCCGGCTAGTCCGCCCGACCTATCCTCCAGCCACTGAGTTAATCCGGTCGCAGTGCTTTTTCAACAATCGATCTATCAGCATGGTCTTCACCAAAGGCCAAACTCTAACTTCATTCATCGGAGCGTTAATGCCTAAGGTTTTTCTGATCATTATGGGAGCTGCTCTCCTGCTTGCTTCGGCAATTGGTTCTTCTCCACGAACTCAGGCACAATCCAGCACAGATAAAAACGCAGCCGCGGTTCACGCGGGACAGGATATCTACACCCACAAATGTCTTCAGTGTCACTCCGTCAATGAGGGAGAGGTCAGGTTCGGACCCAGCCTCTACGGTGAAATGAAGAAGCCTAATCCGAAAAAATCCGCGGCAGAAGTTCGTACGATTCTCGAAAACGGCAAAGGCAAGATGCCGTCGTTTCAGGACAAACTCACCAAGCAGGATATCGATAATCTGCTGGCCTATCTCCGCACTCTTTGAGACATACTACGTTGCATTGGCATAGCTGAAGCCTTTGGGTAGACCCGCATCGGGCACATGCCCGTAAAGCTGCTCGCCAGGCAACCCTTCGCTTATGATATTGCGCGCAGCAACCAGTCGTTCAATGTTGATTCCAGTCCTAAGCCCCATCGACTCCAAAAGAAATACCAGGTCCTCGGTGACTATGTTCCCGGAAGCTCCCGGAGCATAGGGGCATCCACCGAGCCCTCCTTGAGAAGAATCAAACGTTGTTACACCAGCCTCTAGTGCCGCCACCACGTTGGCGAGTCCCTGACCCATCGTGTTGTGAAAGTGCGCAGCACCGGCTTGGTCGCCGATCTCGCGCCTAAGCTGCGTGAACATGCGTTTGACTTGCACAGGATTCGCATACCCCACGGCATCGGACAGTCCCACAGACTCTGCGCCCGCCTCCACCAGCATGACGGCCAGTTCCATGACCCAATCTTCCGGGACGAGGCCTTGAAGAGAGCACCCGAACGCGGTCGATATACCAACCTCAAGTCCTACGCGGCCGTCCTGCGGCAGGCTGTCGCAAAGTTCACGGACCTTTCTGACATCTTCAACAGCCTCCTCCGGCGATTTGCGGAGGTTCGCGAAACTATGCTCCCGAGACGCGGAAACCGGCATTGAGATCGTCGTGACTCCCGCCGCAATCGCACGCTCCGCGCCCTTGAAGTTTGGAGCAAGCGCAAGAACATCAAGACCAGGCAGTTTTCTCGCTGCCCGGACAACTTCTTCTGCGTCGGCCATCTGTGGCAGAAGCTTCGGTGGGACGAAGGACCCCACTTCAATCTCACGCAACCCCGCCTCGGCCAGGGCAGTGACCCAACGGATCTTGGCCTCCGTGGGCATGACCCGCTTGATATTTTGCAGACCGTCGCGCGGGCCAACCTCACTTACCATGACATCAATCGGCGAAGCGGTCATTCTTTCGACTCCCTTTCCTGCGATCAACCTGCTTATGACTCTAACTCTTGAGCCAATGCACAGTGCATCAGGCAGCCCAATTACAACGGATCTCAGCGATTGCGCCTAGCTACCGGCACGGTAAATGTCGTTGATATTCCAGTGCCCCGGAGTTGGAGTCGGAACATTAACCATAGGAATGCGGATCAGGGTCGGCAAATCCGATTCGAAAGCCGCCTTCATCGCCGGTCCCACCTCATCCGCAGACTTGATGTCGACGCCGTTCGCACCATAGAGCGTGCAATGCCTGCGTAATCCACGCTGTACGGCTTACCATTGCGCAGGAAGGTGCAACCGAATGTGTTGTCGTACTTGGCCTCCTCCAGCCCCGCAATGACGCCGAACGCGGAGTTGTCCATGACGACCCAAACTACCGGAATCTTAGCTTCCATTGCCGTCGCGATCACGGAGGAGTTGGCCGCGCCGAAGCCGCCATCGCCGGTAAGGGAGACGGCCGCACGATCGGGACGCCCCATCTTGACGCCCAGTACCGCCGCCGGACCGAAGCCCATGGTCGCAATGCCGCTGGTCGTGATGAAGGTGCCTGGGTGTTTGAATGGAAATTGCTGCGCTACTCCGTTCTTGTTCCAACCCACATCTGTGACGACATAGCCATCTTCCGGAAGCGCCTTGCGGAGTTCGCTGAGAATCCGCTCCGGACGAAGAGGAAATGCGTCTGAGGTATAATGCTCGGAGAAGTTCGCGCGGAACGTCTTATTGCTCTTGGCAATCCTTTCCCGGACATCGTCGCGCTTGCGCGGCTTGACCTCCCTGGCGGCCAGGACGAGCTGTTCCAGGGCAAGCCTCGAGTCGGAGATCGCGCCAATGTAGGTCTGATAGTTACGCCCGATCTCCATCGGATCGATGTCGATGTGCATCAGCCTCGTGGGAGGAATGTTGAAGGTATAACGGTTATCCCAGGAGCTGGAGTTGCATTCGGCCAGCCGCGTACCGATGGCGAGCATATAGTCCGCATTGCGGCACAGCGCATTCGAAACAGGAGTGCCCCAGAAGCCCGTTTGGCCCGCCAGCAGAGGATGACCATCGGGCAGACAGCCCTTGCCCATCAAAGTGTGCGCAACCGGAATCTCCAGCAGCTCCGCAAGTTCCTCCAGCAGCGCAGGAGCACCTGCCGCCGCCGCCGCCGTCACTCCACCGCCGGCATACAGCACTGGATTCTTCGCCTCCGCAAGCAATTCAACAATCCTCTGCGCAGTCGCCGGATCCAGACTCGGCTTGGTAACGATAGGCGGTTCTTTGTCGAAGGCATCGACGAAGAGGTTTGACGAAAAGTGATCCATCGGAATGTCCACCAGCACTGGCCCGGGGCGACCGCTGACGCTCAGGTGGAACGCACGCTCCAGGACGCGAGGAAGGTCGCCAACTCGATCGACCCGGTAGACGCGCTTGCAGAATGGCCGGCAAACCTCAAACTGCCCTCCATCCAGGTACATATTCATCTCCTGGTGCGGATGGCGGCCGTAGTAATAGGAAGGAACGTCGCCCGCGATGATCACCATGGGGATCGAATCCAGCGATGCGTTCGCAATGCCGGTGATGGCGTTCGTGAGGCCGGGCCCAAGATGCGTCATCAGCACGCCGGGCTTGCCGGTCACACGCGCATAGCCCTCTGCCATGTGTGCCGAGACCTGCTCATGACGAGCCGAAATGTACCGAATCTTGCTCTTGCTCAGCGCATCGAGAAGGCCGACCACAGTATGGCCGCAGAGACCGAAGACAAACTCTACACCCAGTCGCTCCAGATATTCGGTAAGCAGATAGGCTGCGATGCGTTCGGGGGTTCCCACGGGACGTCCACATGCGGCGGTCTCTCCGGCGCCCGCCCGCGGTAAAACGAGGTCATCACGCTGTTCGATTTCAATATCTGAATACGCGCCTGATTTGTGAACGAGTGTCGACATGCGGTCAATAATAGCTATCTCCTTGTGCTGCTACAACGCTGTTACGGTACTGCTACGGTTGGGGGTTTGCTGATATTGAATCTTCAGTCAGCAACCTGGCAAGCTGCCCGGCGTAACAATCTTTCGATGCTCACGTTCGACAATCTTCTTGTACTCATATCGCCGAATCGAAAACGAACGGACACAACTGGGTCTCTGTTTGCAATAACATAGCTGACTCGAGTTTTTGTTGGCGTCCTTTCCGAATCTTTGAGAATACTCCAGCTCCCCAAAGAATCTAGCGCTCAGGATTGATAACCGTCGAAAGCGGCATTGGGGTTGGCTTAATATTCGCATCTGTAAGCCTCAAGGCCCACCGGATCGCCTGGAAGTACATCTCCTCAACCGCTCGATCGTCCCATGTGCTCGGATCATGGCCGAGCGCCGAATAATAGACCCGTCCCTTCCCGTACATCTTCGCCCACACGAGTGGAAAGTCCTGATCCTGATGGTGCACCAGTGGATTGTTTTTGAGGTCGAGCTTTGAGACATCGAGACGAAGGATAACGTGAGACTTCTCCCGCGAAAAATCCTTGATCTGGTACATCTCGTCAACGTGTTCGAAGCTGTCGGGTAGATGAGACATCCCGGGAAAGTTGTGATCTTCCACGATCACCGGCGCGCGGATAATCCCCCACGGGTGTTCGTCAAACCGTCCCCCAATCATTTCGCCAAACTCAGGTGACGAGAAAAGCATGGTGGCAGCAGCGTGAGCCGCCACAAATCCCTTCCCGTCGTCGTGAACAAAGGCGAGCAGGTCGGCCTTTTGTTGCGCCGTCAAATCAACTTCACGCACTCCGAAGCAGAAGATAGCATCGAAATCATTGAGATTTTTCGCATACAGAAGCGGCTTTCCATCATGCCCCAGAACCGGCTGTTTGGTGATCAACTGGGAGTCGGTGCGAATGAAAGTATCGTATTCTCCAGTCTCATAGCCCAGCCGCTCGATAGTCGCGATCGCATGAGAGACGGCGTCATGCTGATATCCATTGCTCACATCCGCCCATGCAAGCACTCGCTTGCGATGAGGGACTGAACTAGTGTGATAGCTCGCGTCTCCTACACTGGCAGCGTTCATGCCCGGCCCCACACGAATGCCCCGATCGCTGAGCCCAAGATCTGCCGTCCCCTGCGAAGAAGTAGGGGCGGCCGGCGGAGAAGGTTGCTGCGCCGGAGCCACCAGCGCGAGCGCCGTACACACCCACAGCAGCGAAAGCTTCTTCCATTGCAGAGGTGATTTCACTTGGACCGCCTTTCCAGCAGGGTTAGATTGAAGACAGAAAGGCGGGTAGCGACGTTAATCTGCGCTACCCGCCGACCGGACAACAAGCAGGTTAGAAGAGATACTTCAGAGCGAACTGCATGATGCGGGGGTTGGCGTTAGTGGCAGTGGAGGTTATGTTGCCGAAGGTGGTGCTGGTGTAGGAGCTGGATGGATTGGCGAAGATAGCCTCGTTTGGAACATTGAATACCTCCCAGCGAAACTGGAGGCTCTGAGACTCGTAGATATGGAAGTTGCGGGACAAGGCCATATCGAGCTCATAACTCGATGGCCCAACCAGGCTGAGTGGCCGCTGCGGACCAAAGGTGCCGACAGCAGGGCAGAGTCCAATTCGAGGCGGCGGTGAGATAACCCTTGGTCCCGAACGAAGTGCGAGAACCGTAAGGATTGGATGGATTGATGGCGTATGCGGTGCCTACACCGGTAAGCGAGGTATCGTTCCCGGTGGTGACAGAAAAGAAACTACCCGTCGTTGCGGTAAAGATGCTTGACAATTGCCAGCCCGAGGCAAGCATACGAGTGATCTTGTCGGCGAACGTCGGCGAATTGAGGATCAAAGAGACGTTCGCTACCTGCCGGCGGTCGGAGTCGCAATTGGAGTAGCTGAGCCCACGGCCGTTGGGGTTCACCGCTGGCGGAATGATGTAAGAGGGACCGGTCAACTCGGTCGTCTCCGTTTCACTTATGCAGTGGCCCAATGTGTAGTTGGCTTGAAGGTTCATCAGCTTGGCCCTGCGCTGCACCGAGAGAAGCATACCATTGTAGTTCGCGACACCCTCGTCATCGTAGGTCCCGATCGTGGCGTAGTAGGCGCCCTGAGTTGGATTGATCTCCGTCAGATAGCGTCGGGCTGCGGTATTTGGCTTCGCCAGGGTTGCAACACCGTCATAGATGGCGGGGTTGGCCTCGTAGGAGGTTGTCAGGTGAACGGTCCTGTTTCCAACGTAGGCCGCGCCAAGCAGCCAGGTACCAACCTGCCGTTGCAACGAGAGATTCCACTGCTCCAGGTACATGGGCTTGATGTGCAACGGAGAGTTGACGTACACACCGGCGGTGGGGAACGGAATGGTGGGGTATGGAGTATTGAGAGCCGGGAACGGATTGCCACCAGGGTAACCAGTCCATGGAGCCGCAAAAGGCAACGCAGTCGTTGGTCCAGGCGTCAACCCGATCGTGGTGCCATAGGGCGGGCTGTTGGAGTAACGCGTGTTGAAGAACATCTGGGGTGCATCATGGAATATGCCGTAGCCACCGCGGACAGACGTCTTTCCGTCACTGAAGGGATCCCAGATAAAGCCCACCCGCGGCTCGAAGATGGCCTTGTTGCCGAAGGTGTAGTGGTTGGTCGGGTAGCCCGGATCACCATCGAAGATCATGCCGGCCGGAGCGTTCGTATAGACCTTGCTCTTGGTTCCCGCGACAAAGTTTGACAGTTGGAAATTCTCAACACGATCGTTGGAGTTGTGCTCCGGAAGGTAAGGCTCCCAACGCAGGCCGTAGTTCAAAGTGAAATTCTTCTTCAACTTCCAGGAATCCTGGGCATAGAGGGCGAAGGTCGTTTGCCCATCGTTCTCCAGATCCGGGTTTCCCTGGGAAAAACCACCGCCAGCCGAGGAGCCGATTAGCCCCGCGAAGAAGTCGGCGTAGCCGTAGGTTCCAGGGGCTGCACATGAGCTTCCGCCACCACTACCGGCGGTGGTGCAGCTTATAACGTTACCGCTGAACGCGTAGATTCCGTTAGCCGGCCGGTTGTTGACGGTGTTCATCAAGGCATAGATATAGTCCACGCCCGTCGTAAACTGATGCCTGCCGCGGATGTAGCTGACGTCATCGACGAACTGCAGGGCTGTGGTGTTGAAGTATCCGGGGTTCGTGGTGCCGCCACCCAGAGTGAAGCCACCTGTGACGGAGAGCGCCATATACCCGGGAATCCGGTTATAGGCGTTGATGCCCAGAGTAGACGGATCGAAGAACGGATCCACTACGCGCAGGTTGACAATCCGCCTTCCTGTGGCCCGGATGGAATTGATCAGATTCGAAGTGATGGTATAGGTGTCTCCGAAGGTTCCTGACTGGTCCGTGTTGTGCTTGAGAGACCTCGTTTTGAATGAGGACGTTGGTCAGGCTCGCAGGGACCGGCGCGTCGTAGTTCGCGTAGAAATACCTGAAAAACATCTGATGCTTTTGGCTGATGTCGTAATCAACCTTGCCAATCCACTCTTTTTCGTTGAAATTGGCCGGGTTGGGAGCGTTGATGTAGCCGCAGGCCGCCGTGTATTGACCACCTGTGGCGAGAGACGTGACGTCGGGGGTGCCGGGAGCGCCGGCTACGGGCATAAAGCTGAGCGCCTTCACTGCCTGCGGGCTGAAGTGGGAAGGGCTGAGCTGATTCGGTACGCCGCCGACAGTGGCGAAAGGCGCTAACAGGTTTTGCTGCTTTGCCTGGCAGGCAGTCGAGGTAACGGTCGAGAAGTCCCCGTTCATCATCGCCACAGTCGGCACTTGTACAAAATTGTTCTGCGGATTGGAGCGTACGATCGTGCCCTCGTAGCCACCGAGGAAGAACAGCTTGTTCTTGATGATGGGACCGCCAACATAGCCGCCGAACTGATTGCGCTTGAGACTGTCACGGGCGGCCGCAAAGAAAAGCCTGGCATTGAACGCATAGTTGCGGACAAATTCAAAAACATCCCCGTGGAATCCATTGGTGCCGCTCTTGGTCACTGAGTTCACCGCCGCCGCTGCATGATCGCCGTATTGCGCGGGCAGAGCGCTGGTTTCGACCTTGAACTCCTGCAGCACGTCAGGAAATGGCAGTGGCATATTCAGATTATTGAAAGGATCGTTATGCGAGCCGCCGTCCAAAATGTACGCCACTCCGTTGGGCAGTCCGCCTGCCACCGCGATCGTAATCGTCGGAAAGTTCTTGTTGGAATTAAGATCGCCCGCAGGAGCCGCCGTCGTCAGGCCGGCCAGAGCGATCAGCTGCGTCGGATCGCGGCCATTCAGCGGAAGCTCCACCACCTGTTTCTGGTCGATCACCTGACCTATGCCATTGCTCTGCGTCTCCACCATCGCGGCACCGGCGGCTTCGACCACAACCTGCTCGGTAACTGCACCCACCGACAGTTTGGCGTTGATCGCCGGATTAGTGCCGACCTCAAGAACAATGCCGTTCTGCAACGTATGTGCTGAAGCCCGCCGCAGTCACCTGGAAACGATACGGCCCCACTGGCAGGTCCGGAATGATGTACGAACCAGACGCGTTACTCGTGGCCGTATGGACCTGTCCCGTTTCAGTCTGCGTCAACTGGATCTTGGCATCGGATACACTCGCGCCGGTTGGATCCGTAATGACGCCGGATACCTGCGATGACGCAACCGTCTGACCCTGCATCGCCGAACACGTCAGAAGCACCACTAGCACTCCGAAAAGAAGCCTAACCACTTTCATCTTTTTATCCTCGACAATCTAAACTCAGCCACTCAGGACTCAGCCTCAGAGGTTTGCAACTGCTCAGAGATCAATCCTGATTCGCTGCGGATACTAGTGGCGGGCGTTTCCGACTGTCAACGCAAGAACGGTGACATCACCGTTCACGTTCCCCTTCGAATTTCCTACGTGCTAGCATCCCCGTGTTGAGCTCAAAGCAGCTTCTGGAGTTTCGAACAACATAGGCAAGTGACGGAGGCGTTGAAGTGACCCGGATCCGAGTTTGTTCCATATTTTTGGTGGCAGTGTTAAGCACCGCAGCACTGGCCGCAGCACAGACCACCGCGCCTGACACTGGTTGTCCCGCGCCCGGACAGCGTCGAGGACCCGGCGGACCAGGTGCCGGCCCAGTTGCAGGTGGAGCACCAGCTCAGGGACCAAACGCGCCTCAGGCACAAAACCGCGAACGGCCAGCGGGACCGCCACCCGATCAACCCACAGGACCGCCCAAAAAACGTCTGCTCATCTGGGCCGACACACGCAACGGTATCGCCCAGCACGATATAGGGCACGCGATGGCAGTCATCGAAGAGCTCGGTTACAAGTCAGGACTCTACGACACCTATATCCGAACCGACTCCAACATCATCGCCAAGCGTCCTAAGATGACAACCGGCGAACCAGCCAGTGGAGGTCCGAGCCTCTGCAACGTCGACGCAATCTTCTTCCTCGGCCACCGCGAGATTGACTTCGATCAACAAGGCAGAGCCGACCTGCTATGGTTCGTCCACGACGCAGGAAAAGGATTCGTCGCCGCCCACGTCGGAGTAGGCGCATTCATGTCCTGGCCGGAGTTCGGTGATCTCATCGGCGGACGCTACGATGACCACCCGTGGGGCGTCACTGAAGCGCCGCTGATCGTAGTCGATCCAAAGTTCCCCGGCATGAAGGCCTTCGGTGCCGGTGGCGATTTCAAAGATGAGTTCTACCAGATCAAGAACTTCTCCGGACACACCATCTTGCGTCTCGATACCAGCAAGCTCGATATGACCCGGCGAGGAGTACAGCCCGGCGACTCCTATGCGGAGGCATACGCCAAGATGTACGGCAAGGGACGAGTCTTCTATTCGGCACTCGGCCACGCCCCCGCAACTTGGGACGACCCACGCGTTCAGGAGATGTACCTCGGCGCCATCAAGTGGGCATTAGGACTGGTGGACGCGGATGTAACTCCCGATCCGATAGCAACACCAACGTCGACGCCAAGCGCGAAGTGACGTTATCCAGCTTGAAAGACCCGTTCACAAGAACAACCGGCCGCAGATAAAAGTGCGGCCGGTTGTCGTGATTCGGTATCAGGTTCACTTCGATTCTGATTCTGAGGAACAGTGTTGACAGCCAGTTCAACAGTAGTTGGAGATTGATAGTTTTGTGCGATCAGAGCTGCCTTCTCGGCGCGACTCTTCGCGCACTCGAGACCGTTAGGGTTCGCCGCCGTCCAGACTTGACGCAGGAAGTATTGGTCGCCGTAGCGATCGAATACGATGGTCCCGTGATCAGAAGGATGAGTCTTGATCGCACCGTACATCATCACGAGTCCCGCTGCCTTACCGGGTCCGCGCAAAAGGACTATGGAGTCGGACTCACGTTCGATGTGATACATGCCAGCGGGAAGTATCTGCTTATCCGTCTGGAAGGCGAAAGGAATATTCACCACCAGAGTCGTTCTGCTCTGGGCTGAGGCTGATGGTGCCGACGCAAGCGAACCGATCGCCAGGGCGCAAGCAATAACACTGGAACTGAGAATGGAAGTAAGCCGTGTGTTTTTCATGACTCGATCTCCTTTGGGAGACAGCGTTTATAACTGCCTTCACCTGATAAAGCGCAAAACGGGGCAAAATCGTGCCACCTCGCGCACCACCCCGATCCCCCTCCGGCGGTTGCCCTAACCCCGAATCTCCGTTATCCTTGTAGAGTTGTATCCCTCGCAATGTGCGCCCGTAGCTCAGCTGGATAGAGCAACTGGCTACGAACCAGTAGGTCGGGCGTTCGAATCGCTCCGGGCGCACCATAAACACCCCCAAAATCTAAATCACCCATCCATGAAGCGGGTGCCCCATGATCAACGCGAGCTCAGCGAGCGTTTATCGTGGGGTCACTCACCACCAAAACAAACCCCACCCCTGATCGGCACCCAGCCCTTTAGAATCAAGACTTTGCAAATAAGGTCCAGAGCCTAAGTCCAATCGAATGAATATTTTGCGCAAAACAACAGGGGTAGGGACTACCCACCCAAAAAGCTCCCAGCCAGATTGACGACCAATTTAGTCCGCATTAGACTAATAGAGGAATCTCAGGCAGGTTAGCTCGTTATGTTGCAGGCATTTATCATCACGCTCCGCGAAGGCGTCGAAGCGTCTCTCATCGTCGGAATCATCTTCGCCTATCTCACCAAGATCGGCCGTAACGAGCTCAAGCGCACCGTCTTCTCCGCGCTCGCCGCCGCCATCGCCGCCAGCATCGCGGTAGCCATCGTCATCTCCCACCTCAACTTCAACCCCGACATCTTCGAGGGCTGGGTCATGCTCGCCGCCGCCGTCTTCGTCCTCACCATGATCTGGTTCATGCACAAGACCGCCCGCAGCATGAAGGGCGAGATCGAGGGCAAGGTAGCCAAGCTAGTCGGCAACACCTCGAAGACCGGCCTCTTCTTCTTCGTCTTCCTGCTGGTCCTCCGCGAGGGCGTCGAGACCGTCCTCATCCTCTCCGCCGTCTCCCTCAACTCCACCGAGCTCCTCTCCTTCACCGGAACCCTCCTCGGCATAGCCGTAGCCGTAGTCTTCGGAGTCCTCTTCATCCGCGGCAGCGTCCGCATCAACCTCCAGCGCTTCTTCCGCGTCACCACCGTCATCCTCTACTTCGTCACCTTCCAGCTCATCGTCTCCGGCCTCCACGAGCTCTCCGAGAACGGCGTCCTTCCCTCCTCCACCGCCGAGATGCGCTACATAGGCCCCATCGTCCGCAACGACCTCTTCTTCTTCGTCACCATGCTCGCCCTCGCCGGCCTCATGATGCTCCTCGAGTACAAGCGCCGCACCCCCACCACCCCCGCCGACACCGCCGCCCTCGACCCCGCCGCCCGCCGCAAACTCGCCTGGCAGCAGCGTCGCGAAAAGATGTGGATGAACGCCGTCGTCGTCACCAGCTTCCTCTTCATCTTCCTCTCCACCGCCGAGTTCATCTACGCCAAATCCACCACCGCCCTAAGCCCCACCACCGCCGTCACCCTCATCGGCTCCGAGGTCACCCTCCCCACCGCCAACATCAACGACGACAAGCTCCACCGCTACGGCGTCAAGGTCGAAGACGGCAAAGGCGGCCTCGTCGAAGTCCGCTTCCTCCTCTTCCGCAAGCCCGACGGCAACATCGTCACCGTAGCCGACGCCTGCCAGATCTGCGGCCCCGTAGGCTTCTACATCGGCTCCGAAGGCATCACCTGCAAGATGTGCGCCTCACCCCTCAACGCCGCCTCCATGGGCCAGCGCGGAGGCTGCAACCCCATCCCCCTCCAGGCCACCAACACCAACGGCCAAATCACCATAGCCGCCAACGACCTCCGCGCCCTCGCCACCACCTTCGAAAAATAACCGCCTACCCGCCGTCATTCTGAGTTCGCAGCGTAAGAACCCCCGTATTTACGCTCTATGCTGTTGCTCTGTTCTCTTCCGATCACCCTACAATACCCGGGTCATCCTAAGCGGAGCAGCTTCGCGCACTTTCGCAAGCTGGGCAGTCGAAGGACCCCGATGCTTCCTGCCTCACCGAAACCGATCAGCAGGCATTTTAGCCAGACACAGTCGTAGCCTGCTCTCGCTTCTGATCACCCCAATTTCACCGGAGGCCCACTAAATGTTCCTCCGCCTCCTCTGGGAATCCTTCGTCCGCCAACGCCGCCGCAAACTCCTCGCCGGAATCGCCATCCTCCTCGGCACCACCGCCGTCACCGCGATGCTCGCCCTCGCCACCACCATCGGCGACCGCATCCACAAAGAACTAGCCGTCTACGGCGCCAACATCATCGTCTACCCCAAAGCCGAACAACTAGCCGTAAAAGTAGGCGGAGTAGACATCAAACCCGCCACGCAACGCCTACCTCCAAGAATCCGACCTCCCCAAACTAAAAACCATCTTCTGGGCCAACAACATCACCGGCGTCAGCCCGGAGCTATCGTTCTCCGGAAGACTGAGGGCTCTCTGGACAGAGCAACTTCGTGCCGGCACCTGTAACCGGATATGCGCTTTGGTTCAGATCATCTTCGGAATCACACTGGCGCGGTCGCACTTCATCCGCTGGTGGAAGTCTGAGGGCAAGTGGCCTCAGGCGGAACTGCTGATGCAAGTGAGGTTGTCCTCAGATCGAAGTGCAGCTTGGCTCGGCGATCTCGCCAACAGGCCAGATTTATCTCAAATCGGAGATGACTTGCCAGTACACATCGTTCGTACAGGATCACAACGCGAGGCCTCGTGTTCTACGAGTCGTTGGCATCGTCAGTACTGGGCGATCAAACCGACAATGCTCGCGCTCCCGACTTAGCTGACGTTCAGGATTTCCTGAACCCCCCGACGCCATCTCCCGAGTAGAAATCTCCGCCCGCACCAAACCCGAAGACGCCTTCGCCCGCCGCGACCCCGACACCCTCTCCCCCAAAGACCACGACCGCTGGTACTGCAGCCCCTACGCCAACTCCATCGCCTACCAGATCCGCGAAGCCATCCCCGGAGCAGCCGCCGAACAAGTCCGCCAGGTAGAACAGTCCGAAGGCACCATCCTCTCCCGCATCTCCGGACTCATGTGGCTCATCTCCGCCGCCGCCCTCCTCGCAGCCGGATTCGCCGTCTCCGCCGCCATGGCCACCGCCATCCTCGAACGCCGCGGCGAGATCGGCCTCATGCGCTCCCTCGGAGCCAGCAAAGCCGCCATCGCCCTCCTCTTCTACGCCGAAACCGGCCTCCTCGCCATCCTCGGCGGAACCCTCGGCTACCTCATCGGCTCCGCCCTCGCCGCATGGCTCGGCGCCCGCATCTTCACCGACCCGCAGCGCAAACCACCCTCACCGCCGCCACCATCTTCAACCCAGTCCTACTCCCCGTAATAGTCGCCACCGCCCTCATAGTAGCCATAGCCGGCTCAACCCCCTCCATCCGCACCGCCCTGAAGATGGACCCCTCCACCGTCCTGCGAGAAGACGCATGACCCACTCGCCCCACCCGGAAAATTCATCCTCGCTGCTCGCGCACTGCGGTAGCACCCTGCTTTGTTCTTGCCGTGCCTGCTCTTCAGCACCCACGTCATCCTGCGAGGCAGCGCAGTCGAGACCTGCCTGAGCTTCAGACGACTCCCCCACCCAACGTAGCATTCGTCGAACGCTGTCCGCGTTCGTTTCCTGCGCCACACAGCTCGGGTGCCTCATCCTTCGCGCACTTGCGAAGGGTGGGATGTAAACCTCCCGCAGAGTCCCGCATGAAACAACTAACCCTCACCGGGATCCTCCGCCGCTCCCTCCTCCACCGCCGAGCCCGCTCCATCTCCGCCCTCGTAGCCCTCACCGTCTCCGCAGGAGTAGCCACCGCCCTCCTAACCCTCTACGCCGACCTCGACAACAAACTCCACAAAGAGTTCCGCAGCTTCGGCGCCAACATCGTAGTCACCGCGCCCAACAACGCCGCCCTCTCCACCCGACATCCTCGCCAGCGTCCAGCAAGCCGCAGGCCCCGAAGCCCTCGCCGCCCCCTTCGCCTACGCCGTAGCCACCACCGACCGCGGCACCTCCGTCGTCGTCGCCGGCACCGACTTCGAGCCGTCCGACGCCTCGACTCCTGGTGGCAGGTCAACACACTGGCCCACCAGGACCCGACGCCGCTCTCCTCGGCCAGCGAGCCGCCAGTTCATCGCCAACGAAAACGCCGTCACCCTCACCTTCGCCGCCAAACCCATCACCCTCCAAGGCGCGGGCCGCCTCACGCACCGGAGGAGACGAAGACTCCCGCATCTACATCCCCCTCGGCAGCCTTCACCAGCTGGACCGGCACCAGCCCCACCGTCATCGAAGTCCAAGTCCCCGGCGGAGCCGCAGAGTCAGAAGCCGCCAGCGCCAGTTCGCCATCAGTCACGCCGTTCACCGAGACATTCAGATCCAGCCCGTCCGCCAACTAGTCGAAGGCGAGTCCCGCATCGTCGACCGCACCCACTCCCTCATGTACGCGGCCGTCCTCCTCATCGCCCTCACCGTAGCCGTCTCCGTCCTCGCCACCCTCTCCGCCAGCGTCCTCGAACGCCGCCGCGACTTCGCCCTCATGAAGGCCCTCGGCGGCCGCCAGCTCCACCTCACCGGCCTCTTCCTCCTCGAAGCCATCGTCCTCGCCCTAGCCGGAGTCCTCGCCGGATTCGTCATAGGCTCCGCCGCCGCCCTCCTCATCAGCGAAGCCAACTTCCACACCGCCACCCTCCCCCGCGTCTCAGTCCTCCCGCTGGTCCTCCTCCTCAACCTCCTCATCGCAGCCCTCGCCGCCCTGCTCCCCGCCCGAGTCCTGCGCAACCTCCAACCCGCCAGCCTGCTCCGAGGCGACTAGAAATTGCTGTCAAGCCCCCGAACCGCCTCAAAATCCGCAACTCTAGATATTTCAACAGATAAAATGCAAAAATAATTGGCCTAGTAGTTTTGGTCAAAACTGTAAAATAGAAGTAGAAGAAGAAAAGTTCAAAAGCATTAGTCGGCAACGAGATTTATAAGTCTTTATTTTTCAATATTTTGAAAATAAGTCCTTTGTTTGGAATATTTTGCAAACAAGGTCCGGACTTATCTCATTTAGATTGAATACTTTGCACAAAACAGGGGGAGGGGGAGGGGTACATGAACGACATAAAACCAGTAGTAGCCGAGATCAAATCCGACTGGCCCGAAGACACCACCCGCCCCGACTGCGCCGTCATCGCCCTCGCCCACGTCACCCGCGAGTACACCGGCCACGGCACCCCCGTCCGCGCCCTCGACGACGCCACCTTCTCCATCGTCGCCGGCGAGTGGGTCGCCATCACCGGCCCCTCCGGCTCCGGCAAGAGCACCCTCGTCAACCTGCTCGGCTGCCTCGACCGCCCCACCTCCGGCTCGCTCAAAATCGACAACGTCGACGTAGCCGCCATGTCCGCCACCGAGCTCGACCGCTTCCGCGCCGACAAGATCGGCTTCATCTTCCAGCAGTTCCACCTCATCCCCTACCTCTCGGCCGTAGAGAACGTCATGCTCGCCCAGTACTTCCACTCCATGACCGACGAGAACGAGGCCAACGCCGCCCTCGAGCGCGTAGGCCTCGGCTCCCGCATCCACCACCTGCCCAGCGAGCTCTCCGGCGGCGAACAGCAGCGCGTCTGCATCGCCCGCGCCCTCATCAACAACCCACCCATCCTGCTCGCCGACGAACCCACCGGCAACCTCGACGCCGCCAACCAGACCATCGTCGCCGACCTGCTCAAGGACCTCCACCAGCAACGGCCACACCATCGTCATGGTCACCCACGACCCCGAGATGGCCGTCGCTCGCCGACCGCCGCATCGCCCTGAGCCACGGCAAGGTCTTCTGCCACCCCGTAGGCGGCCCCATCGTCACTTGCAGTAGATAAAAGAAAGTCTTAGCTTTTAGGATCTACCGCTCGCCCCACTTCAGCTTCGACCGCAGCACATTAAACAGGCCATTCGGATTCAGCCGCAGCAACCGCACACTGTACTCCGACCGCCGGCAGCAGCACCTTATCGCCCAGCAACAACGCCACCGCCTCCTGCCCGTCCACAGTGAGGTAGGTCTCATTCGGCACGCCCTCCACATCCACCTGAATCGATCGAATCCCCCGGCACCACGATCGGCCGAATCGTCAGAAGATGCGGACAGATCGGCGTCACCACCATCGCATTCACGCTCGGCATCACGATCGGCCCAGCAGCCGCAAGGTTGTAAGCAGTAGACCCCGTAGGCGTAGACACAATCACCCCATCCGCCCGGAACTTAGCCACAAACTGACTATCGATCTCAACGCGAAAATCCGCCATGCGAGCGATCGCGCCCTTCGCGACCACAACATCGTTCAGCGCATGCCACTCCTGGAAGAGCTTGCCATCGCGGTGCAGCTCAGCGTGCATCATGCTGCGCAACTCGATCTCGGCGCGGTTGTCGCACCACGCCTGCAGCGTAGCGTAGAGATCCGCCAGCGGAATCTCGGTCAGGAATCCCAGCGATCCGAGGTTCACCGACAGAATCGGCGTCGTCGTCCTGCGCAAAGACACGCGCCGCAGCCAGCAGCGTTCCATCGCCACCCAGCACAATCACCACGTTCGGCTGGCGTTGAGGAAGCTCGGGACGCGGAACGCCGACTGCTCCCTGTATATACGCAGCGCTCTCCGGATCGAGCACGTACTCGTAGCCGTGCGCCTCGAGCCACGCCATCAGGTCACGCAGGATCGCCTCCAACTCAGGCTTCTGCGGCTTGGAGATGATCGCGGCTAGCATCGGTTTAGTGTAACGGAGTCTCGCTGCCAAACTCGGCGTAAAGCAGGTACTCGTGATTCCCTTCCATGCCTCGAATCGGCGAGTCGATCAGGTCCATTGCAACTCCGCCAAGCTCCTTCACGCACTCGCGTACGCGCTCGATTGCCATCTGCCGCGCGTCGGGATCGCGGACGATCCCGCCTTTGCCGACGTGGACGCGTCCTGCCTCGAACTGCGGCTTGACCAGAACCACTATCCGACCTCGCCAGCACTGCTCTGGAGTGCTGAGCGCCGCGAGCACTGCGGGAAGCACCAGCGTTGCCGAGATGAAGGAGACGTCCATCGCGATGAAGGCAGGCGGTTCAGCCGGCATCGAGCAGCTCGCCTGCGGTCAGCAGCCGCGCGTTGGTTCGCTCCCGCAGCGTCACTCGCGGATCGTCGCGCAGCTTCTGGGCGATCTGGCCATATCCAGTGTCGACCGCGAGGACGGAGGCTGCTCCGCTCTGCAGCATGCAGTCTGTGAAGCCTCCTGTCGATGCGCCGATGTCCACGCAGCGCAGATCGGTGAGGTCGATCTTCCAGTGCTCGAGTGCCTTCTCCAGCTTCAGACCTCCGCGGCTGACATACTTCAGGTCGGAGCCGAGCAGGCGGATTGTGGCGCTTTCTGCGATGGCGGTTCCTGGCTTGTCGACGCGCTGCTCGTCGACCAGAACGCGGCCTGCGAGGATCAGGGCTTGCGCGCGCTCGCGGGAGGCTGCGTGACCCTGATCGACCAGCAGTTTGTCCAGACGAATCTTCATTGCATTCACTTTCTGTTCCTTTCTCCAGAGTACATGTGAGGTGGAACCGCATTCGGCATGATCTCGCGGCGTGTTTTCGGTTAGAGTTTGAGGGAAGGCTTTTTGGATCGCTTGTTCGCAGAAGACGTTGCCGGATTGAAGAAATTTCGATCTGCGGCAATCTACCAGTGGTGCGGGTGCGTTTTATGTATAGAGAGATGGGAGCAGCGAACGCTTCACCGCTATCGACGCAGGACGATGCCGCCCTTCTTTCGGGGGTGCAGCGGGGCGACGAGCACGCGATGGCTTCGTTGTTCGACCGGTATTCGAAGGTCGTTTACTCGGTCGCCTTGCGGGTGTTGCGGGATCCGGCTTCGGCCGAAGATGTGCTTCAGGAAATCTTCATGCAGATCTGGCGGAACCCGGACAGCTTTGTCGCAACCCGCGGCAGCCTGGGCGGGTGGCTTGCCGTGGTGTCGCGCAACCGTTCGATCGATGCTCTGCGACGCAAGCGTCCGAGCGAGCAGGTGGACGACATGCAGCTCGCTTCGCCTTACAACCTCGCCGACGAGGCGGAGCGCAACAGCATGATGGAGAGGGCCCGCGGCGTGATTCAACTTCTCCCTACAGAACAGCGGAAGACGCTCGAGATGGCGTTCTTCGACGGTCTGACCCACTCCGAGATCGCCGAGATGACGGGCGACCCGCTGGGCACCGTCAAGACCCGAATACGCAGCGCGCTGACGACGCTGAGAAAGGCATTCAAGGCATGAACGGCACCAGACATATCGAACAGGACGACCTTGCTTTGTTTGCCATGCAGTTGCTTCCGCCGACGAGTCCGCCGCGATCGCTCAGCATATCGAGAGCTGCGGGGAGTGCCGTCGCGAACTTGCTGCTGTTCAGGGCGACCTGGCCATCTACGCGCATACTGTCGATCTGCACTCTCCTCCTGCGCTGGCGCGTGAGCGGCTGCTGAAGCAGGTGGGGCGCGAGAAAAAGGTGGTACCCGTTGCCCGCACTCCGGTGGTGACGGAGTTCCCAGCGCGGCCAGCTCCTCGGGCTCGTTCCTCGGTGCGGATCTGGGAGCCGAGCAGCAGCAGCAGCTACCTGGACGACGACGACAGCCGCAGCCGCGCGGTTTTGCCAGCCGTGTGCTGCCTTGGGCAGGCTGGGCGGTTGCCGCTGGACTGGCGGTGGCTGTGGGGCTTCTGTACCAGGAGCGCAACGACCTCAGGAGCACGGTGGCCAGTCAATCCGGGCAGTTGGCGCATCTGACTGCGGATGCAGCGGCCGCGCGGCAGCTGATGGACACGATGAACGACCCAACGGCATGCGGGTGACGCTGCAAAAGCCGCAGACTGCGCCGGTGCCGCAGGCTAAAGCGACTTACGTGGCGGACAAGGGCTCGCTGCTGTTCACCGCCAGCAACATGGAGCCGCTGCTGCCTTACAAGATCTACGAGCTGTGGCTGATTCCATCCGACGGCCACGATCCGATCCCCGCCGGTACTTTTCATCCGGATGACCGGGGCAATGCCAGCATCATCATGCCGACTCTGCCGAAGGGCGTGGAGGCGAAGGCGTTCGGCATAACCATTGAGGATCCGGGCGGAGCGACGGTTCCCACGATGCCGATCATCATGGCTGGCGCGTAGCTCTTGTGCAGGTCCAGATCCAGGGGGTACCCCTCCCGCCGGTATTTTGGATGGAAGTGCATTGTTTGCAATGAGATTAGCAGGGCATCGTGCTCCGCTAAAATATTGTAAACATTGGGCTTACGGCTAAAATATTGCCAACAAAAGACTTAGGCCACGTCTGTGTGGGACCGGGCCTCGGCTGCTTTGGCTTTTGTTCTCTAGTTCAATTTTACAGGATTGACCATAACTAAAAATCACTTGCTGAAACTTTTATCTTGTTGATGGGGTTGGGTTATTGGTTTTTTCGTGAGCTTGGGGGCTTGACATGCGATTTTGCTGAGCAAAAGCGTGAAAAATAGTTTTGGGGGTGAGGATTGGTGCGTAAACATTGGGGATTTGTGAGTCAAAGGCAACGACGGACGCGGAGAGCGCGGAGGGCGCGGAGGGTGCGGAGAAGGCAAGCGGCGAAGTAGAAGCAGGTCCTCGCCTCCGCGAATGACGGCAGTTCATGAGAGGGTGAAAAGTCGGTCTCCACGCTGTCACGGAAGCGAGACCCATTCGACAAGCTCAGGGTCAGGCATGGGCACCCGGTTTGCTGGAGTCTAATGGATCCTAGGTGAGGTCAGGGCGCAGTGACACGGACGGAGACGCCGATGCCTTGCAGGTTGATGGTGGTGTCTACGGCGTCGATGTCGGTGCGGATGACCGTCATGACGCTGTTCTCATTGGGCGCGATGATGTCGGCGGAGACGACGTAGACCTTGCCGGTGGGGGTACCAGTGGTGGCGGCGATGTAGATGGGGCGGCCGACGACAGGGATGGTGGCGGTGACGGTATTGGTGACGAGGTTGACGACCGAGACGGTGCTGTCGGCGTAGTTTGCCACATAGGCGCGGGGGGGTGCCATCCTGGAGAACGGAGACCATGACGGGGTTGTGGCCGACGGGAACAGTGGCGAGCACCTGCGCCGAAGCCGACAGCGTCGATGGGGTTGGTGGGGTCGCAGTTGGGGTTGGTGGGCAGGGCGGCGGAGGAGCAGAGCGGGATATTGATGATGGTGACGGAGCCGGCCGAGGTCCCGTTGCCGGAGTTGGCTACGACCAGCTCGGTGCTGGTGGGCGCGAGGTCTGCCCAGATGGGCGCGACTCCGACGGGGATGGTGGTGAAGGCGTGTCGAGCTGGTTGGTCTGGGAGTTGACGACGCTGACGGTGTTGTCGGTCTTGTTGAGGATGAAGGAGCGCTTGCCGTCTGCGGTCATGACGCCATAGACGGGTCCCTTGCCGACGGGCAGGGTGGTGGAGATGGTATTGCTGGTGGTCTCGATGGCGGCTACGGAGCCGTTGCCGCGCGGGAGTGCCCTGGCTGATGGCGTAGGCGCGCGGCGCATTGGCAACCCCGACGACGTAGACGGGGTTGGCCGGGACGGTGAACTCCTGCTGGAGGGAGGGCGGGAAGCCCTTGAACTCGACCGATGGCACTGCGGCCGGGCTCGGCGATGTAGATGGAACCGCCATTCAGCGCGAAGAGACTGACGGGGTCGGCGCCGGGCAGCAGCGTGGTCTGGACGACGTTCTGGGTCTGGAGCGTGGTCGAAATATCGAAGGAGGTGAGGGTGCCGTCGCCGTTGAAGGTATAGCCGGTGAATCCGGCGCTGTCGAGCTGGAGGTAGTAGGGATGAGACTCCGACCTGTGGGGTGACGAGGATGGTGTCGCCGGAGAAGTCGACGAGCGTCATGAGGCCGGGAGTTCCGGGCGTGGGAGAGGCGGAGACGGCGACGGCGTACTTCTGCGGCTGGGCGGCGGGACCGACGGGGTTGATGGCGGCTGACGATCGGGCGGTAGGTGTTGCCGCATCCGGCGACGGGGATCAATACCGATGCAAGCGCTGCGGCTGCCAATGCGAACCGTGCCGTGGACTGGAAGGTG
Organism: uncultured Acidobacteriaceae bacterium; assembly: GCA_963744125.1. Taxonomy (GTDB): domain Bacteria; phylum Acidobacteriota; class Terriglobia; order Terriglobales; family Acidobacteriaceae; genus Edaphobacter. The sequence goes on from CAVUSG010000006.1 coordinate 74,853, forward strand.
TGCCGGAGTGTCCGCGGCCTGATGTTTCCTTTTGCTGCGATTATTGCTAAGTGCAAAACTGCTCCCGCGTTACTGCTGGTGGTGATTATGCTCAAGGTTGATTGTAAATCAGTATCGGGGAGGGTGGGGGATGGGTGCGGAAATGCCTGGCGGGGAGGAGGTTCGGGTTTGGCGGAAGGCGATTCCGGAGGGGCGGGATCGGGTGCAGTCGCGGGTGTTGGTTTGGGTGGTGGGAGTGTTGTTGGTTTGGATGAGCATTGCAGACGCTTGCTGCTGGCTATTCCATGGAGCCAGTCGATTTCCCGGCTTTCGTATTTGGACGCACTTGGGTCAGTCTTGTTTTTGCGCGTACTGTTTGGGCGCTGAAGGCAGCTACGCCAGCGGCGAGCAGCTTGTGGCGGCATGATCTGTCTGCGTGCTGACTCGGCTGGACAGGCATTTCGTGATCGATCCATTGTCGGAACTGGTTTGACTCCGTTGGCGGTGCTGTTTGTTCTTACTTTTCTTGCGACGCGAGCCGGAAGGAGACGAAAGGCAAAGTCGGGACTGGCTGAAGGCCGACGGGGACGAAGCGCTTCGCAGGTGATTGCGAATCTTTCAGTGGCGGCGTTATGCGTTACTCCATGGATCGTATGTCATCGATCGGCAGAGCGATGGGATCATGCTGCAGTTCTGGAATCTACAACGCTGGATACAATTGACGATGCTGGTGATGTGTCTTGCGGCGCTGGTGGAGGCGACGGCGGATACGGTTTCTTCGGAGATTGGGCAGGCTTTTGGTGGACGGCCTGTGATGGTGTTGAGTTTGAAGCGGGTGGAGGTGGGGACGGATGGGGCTGTGACTTTGCTTGGGTCGGGGGCGGGAATTTTGGCGGGGGCGATTGGTGGCTTTAGTGGGGATGTGGGGGTTGAGGTTGAGTGTTGAGAGGCTTGTATTGCGCTTGTGGCGGGTGTTTGTGGGTTGTTCTTTGATAGCTTGCTGGGGGCGACTTTGGAGCGGAGAGGGTGGTTGGGGAATGATTTGGTGAATTTTTCTTCGACTGTGTTTGCGGCTGGGGTGGCGGCTTTGATTTATCGGGTGGTTGCCTTTGGGTGGTGAAGGTCTCGGTTGGATTAGTACCACTTCAAAAAGAGGCAACCCACCCTTTGCGGTAAAGCTGCAAAGGATGGGCCACCCGGATTCATGGGCCACCCGGCTTTGTGGCAGCTTTGTGGCCGGCTTTGCGCCAAGCCTTCGGTGTCTAAGACTGGTGGGTCTCTGTGTGTTTTTAGTCGTCGCCTTTGCCTTCGATCCAGCGGTGGACCCAGGTTTCGTTGAGGCCGAGGCGGAAGGAGGTGTAGCTGAGGATCTCGTGGAAGTAGCGCATGGCGAGGTCGTAGTTGTCGATGTGGCCGAGGGGTGGGCGGGGGAGGTGTAGACGTCGAGGCCGGCGTCGCTGGCAGAGCTCGCGGATGCGGAAGAGGTGGGTGCCGTCGCTGACGACGACGATGTGCTGGAGGTTGTTCTCGCGGGCGATGGCGCGCGAGGCGGTGGACCTGCTGCTCGGTGTCGATGGAGTGGGACTCGACGACGATGTCGGCGAAGGGGACGCCGTTGGCGAGGAGATAGTCGCGGCCTACGCCGCCCTCGGTGTTGCCGGAGTCGCGGTCGCTGCCTCCGCCGAGGGTGATGACGAGGGGAGCGATTTTTTGGCGGTAGAGTTCGACGACGTGGTCGAGGCGGGCGTGGTAGACGGGGGAGGGGTGGCCGCCGTACTCGGCTGCTCCGAAGACGGCGATGGCGTCGGCAGGGCTGGGCCTGATCTTCGTGGGCGACGGCGTTGATCTGGACGCAGACCCAGGCGGACCAGACGATGGCGGCCAGGAGCGCGAGCAGGAAGAGGGTTGCGCAGCCAGTGGCTGGAAGAGGCGCGGCGATTGGCGTTGGTGGACTTCATCGTGTTTTTAGTGCTGTAAGGCTAGCGCGATCTCGTGGGTGGGGATGGCGCCTTCGCGGAGGATCATCCAGGAGTTGCCGCCGCCGGAGAGGTCGACGATGGTGGTGGCCATGGTGCGGGGGGTGGGGCCGCCGTCGACGATGAGGGGGAGCTTGTCGCCTAGCTGGTCGCGGACGGCGCTGGCGTAGGCGCACTCGGGCATGCCGGAGAGGTTGGCGGAGGTGGCGGTGATGGGGAGGCCGAGGCGGGCGACGACGGCGCGGGGGATGGCGGCTTCGGGGACGCGGAGGGCGAGGTTGCCGGTGTTGGCGGTGACGCGGAGGGGGAGCTTGCCGCCGGCTTTGACGACGATGGTGAGGGGGCCGGGCCAGAACTTCTCGGCGAGGCGGTCGAAGGCGGTGTCGAGGGAGCGGGCCAGCTCGTAGGCCTGCTCGACCTCGGCGATGAGGAGGGAGAGCGGCTTGTGGCGGGCGCGGGTCTTGATGTCGTAGATGCGGTCGACGGCGCGGAGATTGACGGGGTCTACGGCGAGGCCGTAGAAGGTGTCGGTGGGGAGGGCGACTACGTTGCCGGCGTTGAGGCTCTTGACGACGATGTCGATGAGCTCGGGCTCGGGGTTGTCGGGATGGATGCGGAGGGTTTCGGCCGTCAAATGCTGCTCCTGGTTTGGTGCCTTTGGGAGGGTAACCCCCTCCCCCTATCTTAGTTGCGCAAAGTATTCAAACTATGGCGCTTAAGTCCGGACTTCGGGGCTTGTTCAGGTCGAATTCCGGGCAAAGTCTTCAGGGCAAAGAGGTTGACTTGGTGGGGGTACCCACTTTGTTTTGAAGCACCGCATCATTCTAGCGGAAGGGGCGAAGAAATATGGGAGGTAAGATTCTGGGATGACGATGGAAGTGATTTCGAGCCGGGCGAATGCGAGGGTGAAGCAGCTGCGGGGGGCGTTTGCGGGGCAGGCGAGGCTGAGCGGTGGGCTGGTGGCGATTGAGGGGGAGCATCTGCTGGAGGAGGCTCTGCGGAGTGGGATGGTTTTAAGACTGTGTTTGTGGCTGAGGGGCGTGGGGTTCCGGAGATCGTGCCGCATGGGGTGGAGGTGCTGCGGTTGACGGATGAGGTTTTTGCGAGCGTGGTGGAGACGCAGTCGCCGCAGGGAGTGGCGGGGTTGCTGGTGCCTCCGGTGCGTCGGATGGAGGATGTGCTTGAGGGGTGTGCCGTTGATTTTGATTGCTGCTGGGTTGCAGGATCCGGGGAACCTGGGGACGCTGGTGCGGTCGGCGGAGGCTTTTGGGGCTACGGGGGTGGTGACTACTCCGGGGACGGTGAGTGCGTGGAATCAGAAGGCTCTGCGGGCTAGTGCGGGGAGTGTTTTTCGGGTGCCTGTGGTTTCGGCTAGTGCGTCGGAGGTTGCGGGGTTGAAGGCGCGGGGGTTCGGTTGGTGGCTGCGGTTGGGGTGGGTGGGGATGAGGTGAAGGATGGGGATTTTGTGGGGGGTGTTGCGGTGATGATTGGGAATGAGGGGGCTGGGTTGGCGGCGGAGTGGTTGGGGATGGCGGATGCGAGGGTGACGATTCGGTGTCCGGGGCCGGTGGAGAGTTTGAATGCTGCGGTGGCGGGGAGTTTGTTGTTGTATGAGGCTTCTAGGCAGCGGCGTTGATATGAAACAAGCAACTGCAAAAGCGAAATACGGGGGTCCTTCGCTCCGCTCAGGATGACAAGATTTATGGGTGGTACGAAAGAGAACATGCAACGACAAAAACGAATGCGGGGGTCTCTCCACTTCGCTTCGGTCGAGATGACGGATTTATAGGTTAGTCGAGAGGACGGGAGCAGTGGTGGTCGAGGTGACGGCGTCTAAGGGTAAGCGAGGGTTGCGATGAGTTTGTTTGGGGCGGAGCCGAGGGTGGCTGCGGCGCGGCATGCGCGGCAGGCTCCTTTGGCGGAGCGGATGCGGCCGCGGACGTTGGCGGAGTTTACCGGGCAGGAGCATTTGCTGGGGCCGGGTAAGCCGCTGCGTTTGGCGATTGAGAAGGATGATCCGGCTTCGATGATCTTCTGGGGGCCTCCGGGGGTGGGTAAGACTACGCTGGCGAAGATTATTGCGCAGGTGACGGAGGCTAGCTTCATCGAGTTTTCGGCGGTGATGTCGGGGATCAAAGAGATTAAGCAGGTGATGGTGGAGGCGGAGAAGGCGGCGGAGTTTGGGTCGCGGACGATTCTGTTTGTGGATGAGATTCATCGCTTCAATAAGGCTCAGCAGGATGCTTTTCTGCCTTATGTCGAGCGGGGGACGATTCGGCTGATTGGGGCGACGACGGAGAATCCTTCGTTTGAGATTAATGCTGCGCTGCTGTCGCGGTGTCGCGTGTATACGATGGTGGCGCTGTACGGAGGAGCAGGTGGTGGGGCTGCTGGTGCGGGCTCTGAATGATAGTGAGCGTGGGCTTGGGGCTATGGGGTGACGGCGGATGATGAGGCTCTGGCTACGATTGCTTCTTACTCGAGTGGGGATGCTCGGAATGCTTTGAATGCGCTTGAGGTGGCGGCGACGCTTGCTGTTGGGCGTGGTGAGAAGGTGATTACGAAGCCGCTGGCTGCGGAGGCTTTGCAGAAGCGTGTGCTGCTGTATGACAAGAAGGGTGAGCAGCATTACGACATTATTTCGGCGCTGCATAAGAGTGTGCGGAACTCGGATGCGGATGCTGCGTTGTACTGGCTGGCGCGGATGCTGGAAGCGGGTGAGGACCCGATGTATGTCGCTCGGCGGGTGGTGCGGATGGCGGTGGAGGATATTGGGCTGGCGGCTCCGGAGGCTTTGAATCTTTGTTTGAGTGCCAAGGATGCTATGCACTTTCTGGGGCATCCGGAGGGTGAGTTGGCTTTGGCTCAGGCGGTGGTTTATTTGGCGCTGGCTCCTAAGTCGAATGCTGTTTATACGGCTTATGGTGCGGTGCTGGCGGATATTGAGGCTACGGCTGCGGAGCCGGTTCCGCTGCATCTGCGGAATGCTCCTACGAAGCTGATGAAGGAGCTGGACTACGGGAAGGACTATCAGTACGCGCATGATGTTGAGGGGCGGGTTGCGGATATGGAGTGTCTGCCTAAGTCGCTGGCTGGGCGAAGGTATTATGTGCCTACTGGTGAGGGTAGGGAGAAGTTGTTGGGGCTGCGGATGGAGGAGATTCTCGAAGATTAAGCGGGAGGAAGCGGGAATAGTGTGGCGGTGGTGAGGGAAACGTCCATACAGCAAAAGCAGAAGACGCGGGGCTCTTCGCCACACTCAGAATCGATGTATGGGGCACCGGTTGAGAACAGGCAACGCAAAGAGGGCGGGAACACTCCTGCCGGTTCCCGCCCTCTTTGAGATTTTTGAACTGAGCTAGTACGTATCGATAGGAACGATAGGCGTGGCCGTTTCGGTAGTAGGTGTGGTAGTAGCGATGATGATGATAATAACGATGCTGCGGGCCGACCCTAACCACGACTTGGGCGTCAGCGGGCGTAACCATTGGACCTATTGCAAACAGCATAATCAGACCGAGAATAAAAGTTATCAGGCGAGTTTTCATGTGTGACCTCACAATCCATTTTCAAACTCTCTACTGATAGTTCGGATTCCCATTTCACATGTTGCGTTGTGTTTTGCAGTGCGATTACTCAGCAATTTTTTGTACTAATTTTCCAAACCGTACAACCTTTAACGATCTTCGTCGCCGATCGGACGCGCCGACTGCCAGATTTGTGGAACGAAGACGGTCGTGCTGCGCACGATGTCCCACACATCAGAATCGATGAATGGGGCACCCGGGCACTCGAGATTTGTCGGTGAGTCGAGTCGAACAAGCGAGTCTGTTGGTGGGTTGAGGAGTGCGGTCGTTTGCTTCCGCAAACGATAACCCCACCCTATCGCGGTGAGACTGCGAAAGGGTGGGGCACCCGATGGGTGACCGAACCTTAGGCTTTATTCGCCGGCGTATTTTACGGAGCAGCCGTAGGAGCGGGTGGAGGCTACTTTTATGGGTTGGCCGGACATTGATTCGGTGAGGGCTTCGGAGACGTAGTTGCGTGCGCCTTTTAGGGTGCGGGGTCGGGGCTGGGTTGGTCGTCGATGGCTCCGACGTAGATGAGCTTGCCGGTGGGGTCGATGACGAACATGTGCGGGCGTGGTTTTGGCGCTATAGAGGTGGCCGATGGTTCCGGTGGGGTCGAGGATGGTGGCGGTGGGGGCGGCGTTCATCTTCTTCATGTAGGCGTTCTCCTCGGCGGGGGTTACGTAGCCTTGCGTGCCGGGGGCGGAGGAGATGATGGAGAGCCATACGACTCCTTTGCCGGTCCACTGCTTCTGGAGGGCTTCCATGGTTCCGCTGTGGTATAGCTTCTGCTCGTAGGGGCAGCCCTGGTTGTGCCACTCGAGGACGACGTATTTGCCCTTGTACTGCGAGAGGGTCTGGGTTTGCCCGTTGGAGTCGGTGCCCTTGAAGTCGGGCGCGGGGGAGCCGGGTGGGACGGCTCCGGCGGATGTGGCGAAGATGAGGGTGAAGGCTGCGGCGGCGATGGCATTGCTAAGGGAGCGGGGTGAAATCATCGGAGACCTCCGTGATAACAACTTTGCTGATTTTAAGACGTTTTTGAGGGTGAGAAAAGACGAATCGCCGCATATTTTCAGTCGCAAATTTGACGTTAGTGGAGATCCTTTTTTGAGGGCGTCGAGGACGTTGGTTTTGGTGAGGAGCTCGGGCAGGACGTCGGCGACGGCTTGCGGGTTGGCGGGATAGATGACGTAAGTCGGGACGCCGCTGCGGTTTACGGCGGCGAGTTGTTTGGTGATCTCGGGGTCGTACTGGGTCCAGTCGGCTTTGAGGAGGGTGACTTTGCGGTCGGCGAACTGGTGCTGGACTTCGTCGGAGTGGAGGACTACGCGCTCGTTGACCTGGCAGCTGAGGCACCAGGCGGCGGTGAAGTCGATGAAGACGGGATGGCCGGCGGCTCGGGCTGCGTCTAGCGCCTGCTGTGAGTAGGGGGCCCAGACGAGGGTGGTGTCTTTGGGCTGGTAGAGCGGGATGGCGAGAGCGATCACGGCAAGGATTACGGCGGCGATAGCGCTGCCCCAGCGGGCGGGCCATTTGCCTAGCGCCCATCCTGCGATGGCGAGGATGAGGAAGCACCAGAGGAGGTGGGCGAGGCGGTCGACTCCGCTGGGGCCGATGCCGGTGGAGCCGCCGAAGTAGAGGCTGCCGTAGACCCAGGTGAGCCAGATGACGGTGACGAAGAGCGGGACGGCGGTGATGTGCTTGAGCGTCTCCATCCAGGAGCCGGGGCGTGGGAGCAGGCGCGTCCAGGCGGGGTTGAAGCTGAGGAGAAGATATGGCGCGGCGAGGCCGAGGGCCATCGCGGTGAAGACGGCGAAGGTGATTCCGGCGGGCTGGGCGAGGGCGAAGCCTACGGCTGCTCCGAGGAATGGGCCCATGCAGGGGGTGGCGACGATGGTGGCGAGGACTCCGGTGAAGAAGCTGCCGGTGTAGCCCTGCTTTTGCGCGAGGTCGCCGCCTACGCTGGTGAGGGAGAGGCCGAGTTCGAACTGTCCGGCGAGCGATAGGGCGAAGAAGAAGAGGCCGGCGGCGAGCAGCGCAATGAAGGTGGGGGATTGGAGTTGGAAGCCCCAGCCGATCTGACTGCCGCCTTCGCGCAGGATGAGCAGTGCGGCGACGATGATCCAGAAGGAGACGACGATGCCGAAGGTGTAGACGAGGCCGTGGCTGCGGAGGCGGCTGCGCTCTTCGTTGGAGGACTGCAGGAGCGCGAGGCCTTTGAGGAAGAGCACGGGGAAGACGCAGGGCATCAGGTTGAGGATGATGCCGCCGAGGAAGGCGAGGCCGATGAAGGTGGCGGTGTTGACGCGGGGTGGTCTTCTGGCTGCCGGCGGGGTGCGTTGGAGCGGGGGAGCTTCTCCGGCGACAACAGGGGCGGTGACGTCGTAGGCTTTGGTGTCGCTTAGTTTGATGAGGCCGTGGAGTTGCGCGGGGAGGGTTTTGAGGTCTTCGTCGCGCTTGAGGCGGATGCGGACGCCGTTGGGGATGATCTCGGCGACTTGGGGGGCGGCGTTGGTGATCTGCTCCTGGTCGGCAGGGTAGAACTCGGCGTCGTTCTCGTTGTTGCCGGTGATGAGGGTGACTACGAATTCGGACTTGCCGCCGAGTGACGCTGAATTGCATGGACGGGGGCAGCGGCCTGGGGATAAGTGTGAGCGCTTCGCCGAGCGGGCCGACGAGTGGCGTGGGTGCGGTGGAGCCGGGGGCGACGGTGAGGTTGAGGCCGAGGTGGGCCTTGCCGGGGATGCAGACCTTTTCGCAGACGAGCCAGGAGACGAGGGCGTCGAGATGGATGGGGCCGGGCTTGACGGATTTTGCGGCGGTGAGAGTACGGGGAAGGTGACTGCGTCTTCGTAGCCGAAGTCCATGAGCGGGGGCAGCGGGAGGCGGCTGGGGATGGGGAACTGCATGGGGCCAGCGGTGATGCCGGCGGGGAGTGTCCAGGTGATTTTCGGGGGGTCGCCGGAGTCGCCGGCGTTGAGCCAGTAGACGTGCCAGTGCTCTTCGAGGGAGATGCTGAGGCCGGTTTGCAGGGTTCCGCCGGGAGCGATGGTGGGGGCGGCGGTGACCATCTCGGCGGTGAGGTGGGGGGCTTTGACCGGGCCGGGGCCGCCGTCTCCGATGACGGGGATCTGCGCCTTTGCCGGTAGCGTGGCGACCGACAGGGTGAGGAGGAAGGCGAAGGCTTTGGAGATTGCGCGGAGGGTCATCTTAGATGATTGTAAAGTCTGCTTTATTGGACGTTTGGGAGGAGAGGAGGTTTCAGCGGAGATTGTGGCGGTGCTCGACCATGATGCAGCGGTCCATGACGACGTGGATGCCGGCGGCTTCGGCGCGGGCGGCGGCTTCGAGGTTGATGATTCCCTGCTGAACCCAGAGGTTTTTCAGGCCGAGGGTGATCATCTCTTCGACGATAGCGGGGATGAAGCGCGGGAGGCGGAAGACGTTGACGATGGTCGGGTTTGATGGGCAGGCCGGTGAGAGTGGTATAGGGTATTTCGCCGAGGACGTCTCGGAGAGGGCTGGGTTGACGGGGTAGATCTTGTAGCCGTGCTCCTGCATGTAGGCGGAGACGTAGTGGCTGGGTTTGCCGGGGCTGTCGGAGATGCCGATGACGGCGATGGTCTTGCTGTTGGCGAGCATGTCGCGGATGAGTTCGGGTTCGTTCAATTGAGGTCTCCGTTTATTTATGCCATGCGCCGAGCAGGCGGCGGAGGATGACGAGTTCGCCAAGGTGGTAGGCGTTGTGGTCGGCGATGAGGAGAGCTTCGCGGAGGAGGTTCTGGCCGTCGCCCCAGCGGAAGGGTTTGTAGAGGTCGGCGTCGGGCTTGGTGAGGAGGGCTTCGAACTTTTCGGCGTCGCTGCGGATGGTGGCGATGGTCTGGTCCCAGGCGTGGGCGGTGGGCGGTTCGGCTGACTCGGGCCAATAGCCTTCCGGCCACTCGAAGGGGCTGGTAGCCGCCGGTGGGTGGGGCGCTGAAGTTGAGGATGTCGCGCTGGGTGATGCGCATGTGCTCGAGGAGTTGCCAGGCAGAGTAGGGTAGGCCGTCGGGGACTTTGCCGCGGAGGTCGGCGGGGAAGTCTTTGATGGCGTCGTCGAAGTCTACGTGGGCCTGGCCGCCTTTCAGGAGCGCGAGGAGTTGTTTGATGAGTTTCGTCGCGTTCGGGGTTGGACTTTTCTTTTGCCTTCGCCATGGGTCTCGCTTCCCTTCTTGTGTTGCGATGTTTGGATGCGCGAGATGGGATGAAGGTTCGTGAGTATTTCGCTAAAGAGACTTGCGGGCTATGACTACGGTGAGCGGCGGGAAGGTGGTGAGGAAGCTGCCGCGTTTCTTTTCGACCTGCAGGCCGGCTTGCTGGAACTCGGCGGCGTATTCGCCGGTGCGTTTGTAGTCGGAGATGAGGGCGATGCCGCCGGGTTTTAGGACGCGGACGATCTGGTGAAGGGCGCGGAGGCGTGTGGGCTTGTCGTAGATGTTGTGGATGCAGAGATTGGAGACGATGACGTCGAAGGTGTTGTCGGGGAAGGTCATCTCGGCGGCGGATTGGCTGACGAGGGTGCAGCGGGCTTCGATGTTTTCAAGCGTTAGGTTGTGCAGGGTTGCTGCGGCGGAGTTGCCGCCCATGTCTACGTTGGACCAGATGTCGATGCCGGTGGCGTGGCCGGTGCTGAGGCGTTTTGCGGCTCCGGCTAGTAACAGGCCGCGGCCGCAGCCTACGTCGAGGACCTGCTCGTCGCCGCGCCAGGGGTGCATGCTGAGGATGAAGTCGCGGTGGCGGAATTTGCCGACCTTTACGTAGAGGAGAAAGAGAAGGCCTTCGGCGAGGAGGAAGCCGCCGGTCCAGCCGAAATTGGGGTGAGCTTCAGAGTGACGCGACCGAAGTGGAAGCTGACTGGGCCGAAGATGGCGAGCAGGAGCGCAGGCGGCGCCGATGAGGAAGAGGTTGCGCATGACGGCGGGGGCGTCGATGCCGTAGTCGGGTTTTTCGGTCTGCTGCGTTCGTGTTGATTGCCATCGCCATACCTTATCTCTCCTTGGGTGTTAGGAGAAGTTTGGAGTAAGTGCGGGGATTGGCGGTAGTGTCGGTTGTCATCTGTGGGTGTGACAGATGTCATGCATGGCGTCAGGCCCATGCGAGTGAAGAAGCAACAAACAAAAGCAAAAACAAATACGGGGGTCTCTCCACTACGCTTCGCTCCGGTCGAGATGACGGATTTGGGGGCGGTCGGAGGAGCAAAGACTACAACGGAAAAAACAATTAGAGGTACTCCAAGCAACGGCAATTAGAGGTCTTCTAAATGTCTTCGTCTTCGGCGATCTCCGCGGGGAAGTTGCCTTCGCGGCGCATGCGGAGGTAGCCGCGGATGAAGGGTTCGAGGTCGCCGTCGAGGACTTTGTCTACGTCGCCTACTTCGACGCGAGTGCGGAGGTCCTTGGCCATGCGGTAGGGCTGCAGGACGTAGCTGCGGATCTGCGAGCCGAACTTGATGTCGAGCTTGGAGTCTTCGATCTTGCGGCTGGCGGCCTTCTTCTTGTCGAGCTCGTACTCGTAGAGCTTGGAGCGCATCATCTTCATGGCGCGCTCCTTGTTCTTGTGCTGCGAGCGCTCGTTCTGGCAGCCGGTGACGAGGCCGGTGGGGATGTGGGTGATGCGGACGGCGGAGTCGGTGGTGTTGACGTGCTGGCCACCCTTGCCGCCGCTGCGGTAGGTGTCGATGCGGAGGTCTTCGGTCTTGATGTCGATGACGATGGTGTCGTCGATCTCGGGCGAGACGAAGACGCAGGCGAAGCTGGTGTGGCGGCGCTTGGCGGAGTCGAAGGGCGAGATGCGGACGAGGCGGTGCACGCCGGTTTCGCCGGAGAGCAGGCCGTAGGCGAAGTCGCCGGTGATGGTGAAGGTGGCGGATTTGATGCCGGCCTCGTCGCCGTCCTGGATTTCGTTGATTTCTACTTTGAAGTTCTGGCGCTCGCCCCAGCGGATGTACATGCGCATGAGCATCTCGGCCCAGTCCTGCGACTCGGTACCGCCGGCGCCGGGGTGGACGGTGACGATGGCGTTGAGCGGGTCGGTCTCTTCGGAGAGCATGGTCTTCGATTCGAGCTTCTCGGAGAAGTCGATGAGGTCGTCGATCTCGCGCTTGAGTTCGGGTTCGACGGCTTCGCCTTCCTTGGCGAGTTCGAAGTAAGCCTCGACATCGCCGCTGCGGCGGGAGAGTTCGGCGTCGTCGGCGAGCAGGCTTTCGAGGCGCTTGCGTTCGCGCATCAGCGGCTGAGAGCGCGAGGCGTCGGCCCAGATGGTGGGGTCGGAGATCTTTTCTTCGAGGGAGGCTAACTCACGGCGCAGGCGCGCGGAGTCAAAGATACTCCCGCAGATCGCGCACTCTGTCGCGGACCGGGGAGTAGGTGTATTCGAGATCGCTCAGCATAGGTTTGATTCTAGTTCATTTCAGCTTGCAATTCTGTCTGCGGGGTGGGCTGGAGTTTATCGCCACGTCTTGCGACGCTGTCGAGGAGGGCGAGCACGGTGATGAAGGCGCAGAAGTAGGCGAAGAGATCGCCGTGGCAGGAGTAGAAGGTGACGTCCTGCTCGTAGCCGAAGCCTACGCGCAGCGCAGTGAGGATGTGGCGCGGTGCGGCGGAGGTGACGCGGCCGTAGGGATCAATGGCGGCGGTGACTCCGGTGTTGGTGGCGCGCAGGACCCAGCGGTGGTTTTCGATGGCGCGCATGCGGACCATGTTGAGGTGCTGCCAGGGGGCGCCGGTGTCGCCGTACCAGCCGTCGTTGGCGATGTTGACGAGGACGTCGGCGCCTTCGTCTGCGAACTGGCGGATCTCGTCGCCGAAGATGGACTCGTAGCAGATGAAGGTGCCGTAGTGATGTCCGCCGGTAGTGAGGACGTTGCGCTGCGTGCCTGGTTCGAAGGGGCCAACATCGCCCAGGAGACTCCCTGCGAAGAAGAAGAGTCTTCTTGTAGGGGACGTACTCGCCGAAGGGGACAAGATGCATCTTGTCGTAGCGGCCCGACGAGGGTGCCGTCCGGGGCGATAAAGGAGGCGCGAGTTGTAGAGCGAGTAGCCGCGTTTCTGTGCTGGGTTCGGCCACGATGCCGATGTTGCCGGCGATGACCGGAGCGTGCGCGGCGCGGGCGAGCGAGGAGATGGCGTCGATGAAGGCAGGATCGCGCTCCTCGAAGTTGGAAGGCGACTCCGGCCAGATGACGAGGTTGGTGGGCTGCAGGACGATGCCGCCATTCGCGTAGCCGGGACGCTGGGCGGCGGGGTCGGCGCAGCGAGTGCCGGCGAGCTCGGGGATTCCGTTGCAGCGCATGCCGGGCGGGAAGAGGCTGTACCGGGTGAAGGAGTTGTACATCTCCTGCGCGGACTCGTGGACGTCGCCCTCGACGCCGACGCTGAGGTTGTGCTGTACGAGCGTGGCGATGGCGGTGGTGGGGACTCGCGCCGGCGGCTGGAAATTCCGTAACGCGACTAAGTAGAGAAGTACGAGTGCCACTCCGGCGATGGTGAGAAGGGTGCGGGTGTGGCGGCGCTCCTTCAACCGGATGCGCACCAGCCAGAGGGCGTTGACGGCAGCGATGATGAAGCTGATGCCATAGACGCCGGTGATAGGGGCGAGGCGCGTGAGTAGCGGGTTGTCGATCTGGGCGTAGCCGAGCAGGTCCCAGGGCAAGCCGGTGATGCGGGCGCGAGCGAGTTCGACGGAGATCCAGAGGAATGGCGAGAGCAGCAGCGCGCCCTGGACTCCGAAACGCGAACGGCGCAGCGCGGTCATCAAGGCGGCGAAGATGGCGTGATAGAGGCCGAGATAGAGGCTGAAGAGGATCAGGATTCCGGCGGCGATGGGCTTCGAGAGACCACCGAAGAGGTGCATGGTCTGGTAGATCCAGTAGCAGTTGCCGAGGTACCAGAGGAAGCCGCACAGATAACCGAGTAAGGTGCCTTGAAATACTGTAAGTGGCTTTCCCTGCCTATTGTTGCCAATCAACGCAGCCAGCAGAGGCAGCAATGCCACCCAGCAGAATGCTGTGCGCCACAGAGGTGTCGGGCCCGCGATTGGGAAAGGAATGAGCTGTAACAGACCGGAGAGGACGGCCAGGGCCCAAAGTCTTGCTGGAATAAGTCGCATCTCTAGCGAAGTTTACCATTCGCGGGTTTTCCGGTGATAACTCGTGTCGAGCTACTTGCGGCGGCGCATGTCCCAAGTTATCGAGGTGTCACATAAATAGGGATACAATCTACCGCTATGGACCTTGTGATTCGATTGGTTGCAAAGGTTGTTGTTCCGCTCTTCTTTGTTGGGATGGCGGGTTCGGCGATTGTGATTGCAATCAGTTTTGTCGAGGACATGAAAGAGCTGCTGGAGGACGATGATTAGCTGTCAGGGGGCGGGTACAGTTTTTTATCCAACCATGAGCAGTCCTGTTGGTCCGAACCTGAAGTCAGAGCGCGTCTCGGATAAGAGCGGCTACCGGCGCGCAATAAAACGCTTCAACAAAATAATGGCAACTAAGCAAAGCATCTCGAAACCGCAATCGAACCGCGTCCGGCTGGTGGTGGCCTCTTCGGTCATGCTCACCTTTATCTCTTTCTGGCGAGCGGCGGCGATTGTTCTGAATGACCTTGGCTCGTCGGCGTTCTATGCAGGCGGCATCGCGGAAGAGGCAGTGGGCAAGGCTGCTCCGTGGTTCATCCTGGGGGTGATGCTGTTCAGCTTCGCGGTGCGGGCGGTGTATGTCGAGAGCTGCAGCATGTTTACTCGCGGCGGCGTATACCGCATCGTGAAGGAGGCGCTGGGTGGGACGTTTGCGAAGCTGAGCGTGTCGGCGCTGATGTTCGACTACATCCTGACGGGGCCGATCTCGGGGGTGTCGGCGGGACAGTACATCGTCGGACTGGTGAATGAGTTGCTGCGGCTGTGCGCGGGGCGGCACTGGCTTGGAATGCTGGTTGCGCATATGGATGGGAGTCCGCGGCAGTTGCACATCGATGGAAGCTCGGCGGTGATTGCGGCGCTGGTGACGATCTACTTCTGGTGGCAGAACACCAAGGGCATCGAGGAGTCGAGCGACAAGGCGCTGAAGGTGATGAAGATCACTACCGTGATGGTGGTGATGCTGCTGAGCTGGGCGACGTTCTCGGCGTTCCATGTGGGCGCGCATCTTCCGCCGTGGCCGACGCCGGCGAACCTGCATTTTTCGAAGGATGCGATGGGCTTCCTGAAGAACACCAGCTTCATGCGGACGCTGGGTTTGTTTGGCGTGCTGATGGCGTTCGGGCACTCGGTGCTGGCGATGAGCGGCGAAGAGTCGCTGGCGCAGGTGAACCGCGAGATCGAGCATCCGAAGCTGAAGAATTTGAAGCGCGCGGCGATTGTGATTGCGATCTACAGCTTTGTCTTTACCGGCATCGGGACGCTGCTGGCGGTGATGCTGATTCCTGACTCGGTGCGCGTGCCGGTGTATCGCGACAATCTTATCGCCGGCATGGCGATGTACATGGTGGGGCCGCTGGCGTTGCGGATTGCGTTCCGCATCTTCGTGGTGATTGTGGGCTTCCTGATCCTGGGCGGCGCGGTGAATACGGCGATCGTCGGATCGACCGGCGTGCTGATGCGGGTGGCCGAAGACGGCGTGCTGGCGGACTGGTTTCGCAAGCCGCAGCGCCGGTTCGGGACGAGCTATCGCATCGTCAACCTGGTGGTGGGGCTGCAACTGTTTACCATTCTTGTAACTCGCGGCGACGTCATCATGCTGGGCGAGGCGTATGCGTTCGGAGTTATCTGGAGCTTTACCTTCAATTCACTCGCAATGCTGGTGCTGCGCTATAAGTATCACGGCGAACGCGGCTGGAAGGTGCCACTGAATATCCGCATCGGTAAGACGGAGATTCCGTTCGGCCTGCTGTCGGTCTTTCTCGTTTTACTTACAACGGCGATTGTGAATCTGTTTACCAAGTCGGTGGCTCGGTGAGCGGCATCCTCTTTGCGGCTGCGTTCTTCGTCATCTTCTCGCTGTCGGAGCGCGATAACAAGCGGCGTCACGCCGCAACTTCGCGGCAGATGCAGGAGCACTTCCAGTTGGAGCACCAGGACAACGTCGGGCGCGAGGCGCTGGAGATACGGCCCGGCGCAGTGGTGGTGACGATGCGCGATTCGGCCGCGCCGTTCGCGTTGAAGTGGGCGCTGACCCACACCGATACCGAGGAGCAGGATCTTGGTGGTACTGGCGGCGCGCATGATGGGCGCCGGTGGGCCGGAGTATGTGGATGCATCGGAGCAGCTCTTCAGCGAACACGAGCAGATGCTCTTCACCAAGGCGGTGTCGGTGGCGGAGAGCTTTGGGAAACATATCTCGCTGCTGGTGGTTCCGGCGGGCGATATCTTCGCGGCGCTGGTGCAGACGGCGAACTCACTGGAGGCGGCGGCGGTAGTCTCCGGGCTGTCGACCAAGCTGACGGCGCAGGAGCAGGCCTACCACGTGGGACAGGCGTGGGAGGCGCTGCCGGAGCCTAAGCGGCAGTTCACCTTCTACGTGGTGAAGCCGGATGGCGAGTCGCTTAACTTCCACATCGGTCCGCATACGCCGGCGATTCAGCCGGACGAAGTAGAGCTGGTTCACCGGCTGTGGCTCAATCTTCGCCGCGCACCTAACATGCAGCACCTGCACCACAGCGACATCATCACTTATGCGATCACACGCGTAGCGAAAGAATTCAAGCAGGATAAGGAGACTACCCTGACAGGGCTGCAGCAGTGCATCGAAGATGCTAACAGCCATCGCGGACTGGGAAGTTCGCGTTACGACCTGCTGGACGATTCGGGGCCGGGATATTCCATTCCCGGGCACAAAGGCAGACGCAGAAAAAGAGGAAGTTACTAGCGACCCACCCAGAAAATAAGTTACTTTTCGAGTATTCAATTCTTATAGGTGACTAATTTGTGTTATTTACAAGCATTGGCCGTTTCTGTATGGTTCATAACTGGTCGTAAATATTGCAACCTGCCGTTCCAACCAGAGACTTAATCTAAATTAAGCTTCATCTAAAAGAGACAATCGCTAAACGGAGGTAAGAAGTGGAAGTAAGTGGAATCATTGCACAGATCGACGCCCAGATTGCAAAGCTGCAACAGGCGCGTGCATTGCTGGCAGGATCAACGGCTGGATCGGGCTGGACGAGGACGTCCCAAGGGCAGCAAGAACGCCGTTAAGACAGAGGCCGCGCCTAAAAAGAAGGTGAAGCGCAAGCTGAGTCCTGAGGGACGCAAGCGCATCGCAGAGGCGATGAAGAAGCGATGGGCCGAGCGCAGAAAGCAACTCGCCAAAGGCTAGCGGTAAGCTTCAATCAAAAGACTTGAGCAGTAACACGATGGCAAGCGCCGCCCCGGCACTTGCCATCTTTTCATTTGGAGGCGAAATAGTCCGGTTAGCGAGTAGCAATAACTTCGCGGAGATTATCTTTCGCGAGGAAGAACCGGTAGCTGCTAAAGTCCTTTAGCAGATTTTCTATCTGTCTATTTTGGTAAGTGCGAAGTACGGGATAGTTTCCGGCGCGCTGCATCTCGACTGACTCGGTGTCGGTGAGGTGATATCGCGAGAATGCGGTATCCGGCCCGTCGGCCTTGGTATGAAAGAAGGCGAGCATCAGGCCACCTTCCTTCATCACGCTCTGGATACGTTCGAGGACGTATAGGCAGGAGCGCCTCGGGGAGATAGTCTGCCGTGTCCCACAGGATGACAGCGTCGAAGATGCGTCCGGAGAAATTGAGATTGGCTCCCAGAAAACGATCGACATCGAAACCTGCGGGTTCTCCGGGTTCGCCGGGGAGAATCCACTCCGGCTTGGCCGCCTCTTCCACCAGGTTTGCCATGTAGATGCTGTGGCCGAGGCTGGTGATGTAGTTGATGTTGGTGGACGAGGTGGGGCCGATGTCGAGGATGCGAAGCCCTCGTTGCGCGAGCAGATGCTTCTGCAGCTCCTTCCATCCACTGGAGTGGCGCGGGACGCGCTGTCCGCCCGAGCCTTTGGCGCCGCCTGCATTGTCGTTTCCCCGGAAGAGGTTGCGCATGGTTCCGCCTCCCTTCCTACCTAGGCCTTGGGCTCGAGCACAAACGGGGCGCTGGGCGGATTCGGGACTGGAGCCGACTGCAGGCTCGGCGGAAGCGCGGCCGGACGCAGCCGCCGCGACAAGTTCTACGCGGCCCTTCATGACCGCACTCTCCTCGATGGAGAGCCGGCTGGCAACAATGTCGCCATTGAGGACTGCGGACTGGCGCAGCTCAATGCGACCGGAGGCGCGCACGTTGCCCTTGAGGTTGCCGAGGACGACCAGATCGCGAACGTTGAGATCGGCCACGACACGCGCATTGGGACCGATGGTCAGCCGATTCTCGGTAAGCGTAATGGTTCCCTCCAGATCGCCGTCCAGGTAGAGGTCCTCGTTGCCGGAGAGCTCTCCCCGGACTACGACCGACTTCCCGATGACGGTGGAACCTTCATTTGAATTCATGCTCTTGTATTCTCCTGTAGGTGATGGTCCGATCTGGTGCTTCTTGCCCGAACTATACGCAAGCCCGTGCCGCGAGGCAAACAGCGCGGCTGACCTCGCAATTTTACTGTCAATTGTGCGTCTGACTTATGCTGGATATATGCGTTGGGTTCGAAGTATCCCGAACAGGCAACAGGAGGGTTGGTTCTGATTGATGATATAGAGCAGGCGAGCGCACGGTTGTGCCGCGATTGAAATCTGGATTGACGCCGCAGTTTGCGCGGCGTTTGACCGGAGTGGCACTGGCCCTCAGTCTCGCCGGAACTGATCCGCAGATTGGCGCGGCAACCGCCTCTGCGCCGGTCGCAAGAATGCGGCGGCACGAACTCAGCAGCAGCCTGATGGCCAGACGCACCCCCTGCCGGCAGGGCCGCCGCGCTCGTGGGCGGTGGATGCCGTGGCCAACGAGCTGATCGTGCTGAACCATCCGGGCTCCTATCTGCGCTACCGGATGCACATTCACGACGAGAAGGGCGAGCAGGTCCGCGATGTCATCGAGAGCAAAGATGGAACCGTGGCGCGCATGATCCAGAAAAATGGCCGGCCCTTGACCCCGGAGGAAGACCAGGCCGAACGTGACCGCCTGAACGCGATGATCGCCTCGCCCGCCCCTTTTTCCGGCACATCAAGAATGAGGAGACAGGCAGGAAGACCGCCGACGACCTCATCCGCCTGATGCCGGACGCCATGATCTACACGCTACGTTCCGGACCAGCCGCAACTGGAGGGCCACCCTGATCTTACCATCGTGATGGACTATCCAGCCCAACCCCAACTTCAAGCCGCCCACTACGCTTTCCAAGGGCTGACCGGCCTGAAGGGCAGGGTATGGATCGACGCGAAGACCCGCCAGCGTAGTGCGCATTGAGGGCACCATCTTCCAGGCGGTAAACCTGGGCTGGGGAATGCTGGCCCACATCTATCCCGGCGGCAAGCTGGTGCTGGAACAGACGAATGCGGCCGGCCAGCGATGGATCTATACCCACTTCACTGAGCGGGTCAGCGTCCGCGCGCTGATGGTAAAGACATTGAACGTCAACAACGACTACGACGCCAGCGGGTTCCAGATCATTACTGAGCCGATGAGCTACCAGGACGCAATCAAGTTGCTGCTGAACACACCTCTGCCGACGCATTGAACCATCGTGGTTGTCGTCAGACGGTGACGCGCGCCCCGGAGTGAATCGACGTCCTGCGCACGGTCAGGGCTTCGATCCTGTCCCTCCGGATGGGGAAGCCGGAGCCGGTCGTGGTCGGCACCACGATCTCGCCTTTAGAGCTCACGGTGATTGGCGGCTCGACGATGTCCTCCGTCCAGTAGCGGCTGGATGCGGAGACATCTCCCGGCAGCGAGAAGTTGGGCAGCGACGAGAGTGCGATGTTGTGGGCGCGCCCGATGCCGGTCTCCAGCATTCCTCCGCACCAGACCGGAATTCCCCGCTCCGCCGCCGCGTTGTGGACCGCGATGGCCTCGCTGAAGCCGCCCACCCGGCCGACCTTGATGTTGATGATGCGGCAGGAGCCCACGTCGATTGCCGCAAGCGCGTCGCGGCGGTTGCGAATCGATTCGTCCAGGCAGATGGCGGTCTCCAGCCGCGTTTGCAGCATTGAGTGGAAGTAGAAGTCGTCGTACCAGAGCGGCTGCTCGATCATCAGCAGCTTGAACTGGTCCCAGCTCACGATGTGGTCGCAATCCTTCATCCGGTAGGCGGAGTTGGCGTCGCAACTCAGCATGATCTCCGGCCAGCGTGCGCGCACAGCCTCGAAGATATGGGTGTCCCAGCCGGGCTTGCACTTCAGCTTGACGCGTTGATAGCCGGCGGCCAGTTCGGTGTCGATCTTGTCCAGTAGCTCGTCGAGCGAGGGCTGTATCCCGATGGAGACGCCGCAGGGGATCACTTTGCGCGTGCCGCCCAGCAGTTCGGCGAGCGGAAGGTTCTCCATCTGCGCCTCGAGGTCCCACACCGCGTTCTCGAGCGCAGCCTTGGCCATGCGATGGCCGCGCACCGGCTTGAAGATGCGCGGACAATCGCCGCCTCCGGACAGCTCCGCATCAAGCAGCAGCGGCGCAAGCTCGGTCTCGGTGATGATCCACGCGGTGTCGATCATCTCGTCGCTGAAGTAAGGGTGCTCCCCGGCGACGCATTCGCCCCAGGCGGTCAGTCCGTCGGACTCAATCTCGACCAGCAAAATGCGCCGGCCAGTGGTGAGGCCGAAGCTGGTTTCAAACGGATATGCCAGCGGCATATTAATCTCGCGCAGGTGGATGGCGTCTATCTTGAACATGTGCGGGGTTCCTGTTCCGGAAGTGATTGGCATAGGTGAAATGGGTGAAGGGAAGCGCCACAACATCGTACCTCGAACGCTGAGGTTTGCCACCTCCCTAAAACTACCAGCGGCGAGAATATCCTCTTTGTTTGCACTATTTCGGTGCATTTAGGGCTGGTCGCGACCCGTTCTCGGAGCGATTTCCGCCGGGATCGAGTTGGCCGAGCAGGAAAATGGCCGTCGCCGTTGTCTCGCGGCGGTAGCCGATCACGGCGAGACCTCGTTGAAAGCTGCCTCGAGCGCCTCGCGATTGCTGCGCTGGACCTCGAGGGCGCGATCGCGGGTGTCGAGGTTCTGCTTCCAGGCATGGAGCTGGTGCGGGACCACAACGTCTTCTGTAATGCGGCTAGATTCGTCGGACGGCTCGCTTCCCTGCCCCTCTGCCTCGCCGAGAATCCGCAGCACACGCGGCGAGCGCAGCCACCACTCGGCGTAGAGCCGATCCGTCGGAAGGCCGCCCTGCAGCGGCGAGGACGAGGGCCCGTAGAAGTCCGGATAGTAGCGGCGGCAGATCGCGCCCAGCCGCGCGATGTTCAGGTGCGCGTTCTTGATCTCGAGCGGATCGAAGGTCCACTCCATCAACTCGAAACTGCGCGCGATGGCATCGTCGCGTTGGGCCAGCTTCAAGCGCCGGCCGAGGCCCAGGTTGCGATATTCCGGCAGCACCGCGAGCATGTGCGAGTGGAGGTACGGCTGTCCGTTGCGGAAGCCCGGCAGCGCCATGGCAAAGGCGATGATCTTGTCACCGTCGAATGCTCCCAGTACCTGGCCGCCGATGCGGTCGGCCAGCAGAAACATCCGACGCGGAATCAGGTCGCCGTCGGAATAACCCCACACGGCGAGCTGCAGATCGACGCAGCTCTGGAACTCGTCGAGCTGTGCAGCGACGCGATGCGGATGGCCGTTTGCTGCGCCGGCTCTTGCTCAAGAGATGAATGGCCAAGGCTCATCGCGGCTGTCCCTCCTCGCCGCGGTGCGGGCGCTCGTCGCGCTTGGCGTTACTCCAGAGCTCTTCGAGCTCCGCCGAGGAGCGAGCCTCGAGACCTTCTCCGCCGCCTGCAGCGGACTCCATCGCGGTAAATCGCTTGCGGAATTTTGCGTTGGCGGCGCGCAGCGCGGACTCCGGGTCGACCTTCAGATGGCGCGCCAGGTTTACTGCGGTGAAGAGCACGTCGCCGAGCTCCTCTTCAATCCGAGAGGCGGAATCTGCAGACTCCGGGAGCTCGGCGCGGAGCTCCGCGATCTCCTCCTGCAGCTTGTCGAAGAGCCCCGTTGCATCGGGCCAGTCGAAGCCCACCTTGGCAGCGCGAGAGCCGAGCTTGGCAGCCTCCAGCACCGCCGGCATAGAGCGCGGCACGTCGTCGAGCATGGAGCACTCGCAGGTGAAGCTGCCTTCTTTTCAGCCCGCTTGATCTGCTCCCAGTTGCGCAGCACGGCGGCGGAGTCGGTCGCCTGTTCGCCGGCGAAGATGTGCGGGTGACGGCGGATCAGCTTGGCGTTCAGGTTGGACGCTACCTCTGCCAGCGTGAAGTGACCCGCCTCATCGGCCATCTGGGCGTAGAAGAGCACCTGCAGGAGCAGGTCGCCCAGCTCGTCCTTTAGATCGGGCCAGTCGCGGCGTTCGATGGCGTCAAAGACCTCGTAGGTCTCCTCCAGCGTGTGTTTCTTGATGGAGTCGAAGGTCTGTTCGCGGTCCCAGGGGCAACCATCCGGCCCGCGCAGCCGCGCCATAATGGCGATAGCCTCAGCAAGCGGCGCGGCGGCCTGCCGGGTCTGATCCTTTGAAGTCAGAGGACTACGAGGTCGCGGCCATGTATTAACTCTACCCGACAAACTCGTCCGAATTTCCCAGGGCAGCTCGAGTCCGGTATGCTTTTCACAGTATGGACTCGAACAGCGAGGAACCCAGGGCGACCTCGAGACGGTCCAGCAAATGGTGGCTGCTGCCGCTATTATTCCCTATATCGGGCTGCTGTTCCCGCAAATCTACGCCGCGCCAGACCCCGACGCTATTCGGGTTTCCATTCTTTTACTGGTATCAGTTTCTATGGGTGATACTGACGTCCGCCATCCTCGGCATGGTCTACCGCAAACTCAAAACTTAAAGAAATCAGGTGATGTTGAGATAGGCTGACGAGCATTTGCTGTGCCTGCTCGCCGCCCGAAGGGGAGAACGATGCGTCGCCGGCACAACGACGCATCGCTTTAGATAGGCCAAAATTGCGGAACTACATGGTGGTCGTCAGGACTGACGACTCGGGAGCATTATCTCTACTGACCGCTCGGTTGGCTACTCGAAGTAGAGTTACCATTTGGTTCGTGCCCCGATTGGTCAACAGCTTGATCTCTACGCGGCGGTTCTGAGCGCGGCCCGCGGGTATTGTCCTTGCCACCTGCAGGTCCTTGCCGATACCGACGAGGTAGAACTTATGCGGCGGAATGTTGTACTTCGACTGCAGATAGTTCGCAACCGCATCCGCGCGGCGCTGGCTAAGCTGATAGTTGTAGTTGGCATCGCCGGTTGAATCCGTGCCGCCGGTAAGTTCCAGGATGTATCCGCGCGAGGTTTGGAGGGTGGATGCGAGATTATCGAGTTGCTCTTTATCGGCCGCGGTCAGGGCGTACTTGTCGAATGCGAAGGTGACATTCACATCGGCCAGCGGAGTGTAGTTATCCAGATTGGCGACGACACCGCTCAGGCTATCCACGCGGTTGTAAGCCTCCTGCGCGGACTTGCCGGCAGCATCGGCTGATTGACCCGCTGCCATCGCATGCTGGTCCGCGGTGCCCGCAGCAGCCAGGGCGCCGGCGATTCCGGCCTGCGCGCGAGTATCCGTATCCTGAATGGCCCGGTGGTCGGCGGCAGTCTTGGTATCCAACTCGTTGGTCTGCTGGATAATGGGCGTCGTCTGCGACCGCACATAATTCTTGGTGGAACAACCCACCGTCAGCAAAAGTACAAGGCCGCTGGCGAAAATGGCCCCGCTGGTCACAATCAATCTCCTGAAGGGAAGCGTACTGGAATTCATAAGTCATCTCCTAAAAAAACGTCAAGCAATTGCCGTTTCTTATTCAACTCGCAAACACCC
This sequence comes from uncultured Acidobacteriaceae bacterium, assembly GCA_963744125.1. GTDB lineage: Bacteria > Acidobacteriota > Terriglobia > Terriglobales > Acidobacteriaceae > Edaphobacter. The sequence continues at coordinate 98,358 of CAVUSG010000006.1, forward strand.
GTGAGGGAGCAATTACATTGCCAAAGGTCTCTACATAGGTAAGTGCCTATATGCGTTCATCTTGCGGGGAAGACGAAGGAGAAATTTGACGTTTCCGTCGTCGGGCGCGTGGAACTTTTGACGGGGAATGGCGTCAAATCTACCCGTAACAAATGATGATGCAACAGCTTGCAGCCTCAGAAAATCCGCTCTCGTGAAACATCTACACTAGAGATTCGGGCGCCTATGAAGCCA
>CAVUSG010000007.1:0-536495 GCA_963744125.1 uncultured Acidobacteriaceae bacterium
TGGCTTCGTCGAGCTTCCAGGTCCCCATCTGCGGAGCCTGGGCGAGACTTTAAGGCTGTTCCAGCAGAGCACAGAGCCAGGGTTAGAGGAGCATTCTTGCTTTCATGTCGTTCTCCTTTTTGGGATGCGATATTCAGTTGTTGCTTTGAACAGGCGAAACTATACACACTTTTTAGGCCTTTGGATTCAGCGAGGTAGCTTTCTTCGGTGGGCTTGAATGTGTAGGGTTTGGGTTGTTGGTGCTAACTGGGGGTGTCGCTTGTTTTGCGGGAAGTGGCAGGGAGTTGGGTAGAGATTTTACGTCCCACCCATCGCAAAGTGCGCGATGGATAGGGCACCCGATCGTTGGGGGCGAGGAAGAGAGAGCGGTCGTCCCGTTCGACTACGCTCAGGATCGATGCCCACCTTAGGCGCGATGAAACTGCGCCGAAGATGGGGCACCCGGATTTGTGGTGGATCTTGGATTTTCGGGGGATCTTGGATTTATGTGACTTGAGGGGTGGAGTGTTTGCGGGTGAGGAAGTAGGTGAGGAGGATGGTGGCTCCGATGGCTCCGAGGACGGCTTCGGTGGCGGGGAGTCCGCGGGGGCCGAAGTGTCCGGCGCCCTGGCCGTCGAGGTAGGTCATGTAGGCTACGGGGAGGTTTCCGAGGGAGTTGATGATGGAGTAGCGGCCGCTGCCGGTTTTTCCGGAGACTCCGAGGAACTCTAGGACTACGGCGGTGAAGAGGGCGTAGGCAGCTCCGATGGTGAAGAGGTAGAGGGTCGCTCCGATGAAGTAGGTGGAGGGACGGAGTGGGCCGAGCCAGAGGATGGCGAGGGGGAGAGTGTTGATGAGGCAGACGGTGAGGTAAGCGACGGAGGCGCGGATGCGGGCGGGGACGAGAGCGACGGACATGGCTCCGGCGGCGGTGAGAAGGGCTCCGGCGAGGCCGTTCATCCAGGCGACTTGCTGGGTGCTGATACCGTAGTCGGTGGCGAGGCCGGGGAGTAGGCCTATGGCTGCTCCGCTGCCCATGGGGAAGATCATGATGAGGGTGTAGGGAAGAGCTCGCCAGGTGATGAAGGTGGCTTTGAACTCGATCCAGATGCGATGGAGAGTTTCGTCGAGGCCGTGGGTTTGGACGAAGGGCTGTTTGGGTGCTGCGAGGGCGAAGAGAGCAGGTACGGCGATGAGTGCGGCGGCGATCCAGCCGAGGGTGCCGAGGGAGTAGCGGTCGGTGAGGGAGACGAGGACGAAGATGGCGAGGGCTGCGAAGGCGAGGGAGCCAGCCTGATAGAAGCTGCTGGCGCCGCGGCGGGTGGCTTCGGAGTGGAGGGCACCCATCATGCCTCCGCAACTGGAGACGATGAGCTGGGCGAGGCAGGCGGCGAGGAAGAGGCAGGTGATGGCGGAGGGTGAGGCGAGATTGGGGCGGTGGAAGGCGACGACGATCATGGCTGCTGCGGTGAGGGCTCCGACAATGAGCCAGTTGCGGCGGCGGATCCAGAAGTCGGTGATGGGGCTCCAGAGGAAGTAGATGAAGGTGGGGATGGTGAGGAGGGAGATGATCTCGCCCTGGCGGGCGGAGCTGATGCCGCGCTGGCGGAGGAGGAGTGAAAGGCATCCTTGGATGATGCCGTTGGTGAGGACGGCGATGGGTGCAATGAGGAGGCCGAAGACCCAGGGGCGCTCGGGTGCGGTTGCCGCTCCGTCCGGTGGGGGGGTCTGGAGGAGGGCGGCTTGCGCGGCTTCGAACTCGTTCATGTGGTCGAAGGTATCATGCGGGTTGGCAGTTGGAACGTTGCGGTGGAGGCATTGGCTCGATGCCCACCTTAGTGAGACGACGATAATCGGAGCCGTCGCGAAGATCATGGGGCACCCGGTTTTGTGGTGGATTGGATTCGTGAGCCCGAGTTACATTTTGGGTTGGAAGAGGGCTATGGCGGCTCCGGTGGGGTCGGCTAGGATGGTGGCCCAGCCTACGTTGGGGATCTCCATGGGGCCGTTGTGGACGGTGGCGCCGAGGGATTTGGCTTTTTCGGTGGCGGCGTTGATGTCGTCTACGCCGATGTAGGGTAGCCACGCGGTGGGCATTCCGGGCATGGAGTAGATTCCGCCGCCGGGACCGGAGTCGGGCTTGAAGGTGGTGTAGATCATGTTGCCCATGTCGTTGTCGGTGTAGGTCCAGCCCGCAGAGTCCGGCGTAGAAGTCTTTGGCTTTTTCGGTGTCGGAGGTAGAGAGTTCGAGGTGCACGAAGGGGTTTGCCATGCTGTTTCCTTTCGAGAGTAGGAGTGACGTTCTGCGTTCAATGGTGAGTTTAGTCGGCGAGGAGGGGTTTTAGGAGCTCTCCTTCGAGGTGGAGGGTTTGCTTAAGCGGGAGCGAGTCGGAGGAGCCGCCGATCATGAGCTGATAGTCGCCCGGGACGATCTGCCAGCTGTTTTTGTCGGTGTTGAAGATGGCGAAGTAGTGGGGGTCGATGGTGACGGTTACGGTTTTGGATTCGCCGGGCTTTAGATCGGTCTTGCTCCAGCCGACCAGGCGTTTTGGGGGCTCGTTGGTATCGGCGGGGAGGGTGGTGTAGATCTCGGAGACTTCGCTGCCGGGGCGGGAGCCGGTGTTTTTTAGCTGGAAGGTGATCTGGATGTCGCCGGTGTGGGTGAGTTTTGGTGTGGCGTAGGTGAAGGTGGTGTAGGAGAGGCCGTGGCCGAAGCTGAAGAGGGGAGTTTTCTGTTTGGCGTCGTACCATTTGTAGCCTACGAGGAGGCCTTCGGTGTAGTTCGCGTCGAAGGGTGGCAGGGCGGAGCGTTGGGATCCGGGGCCGGGGGCGATGTTGGCGTTCTTCTTTTGGAGCTCGAGGAGGAGGTCCATGCCGGGGAGGTTGGGGTGGGGGAGATCCTGAACGGATTTGGGGAAGGTGACGGAGAGTTTTCCGGAGGGGTTGACGGCTCCGGTGAGGACTTCGGCGATAGCTGGGCCGCCCTGGATTCCGGGGAACCATGTTTCGAGGACTGGCGTCGACGTTGTCGATCCAGGGCATGAGGACCTGGCCGCCGGTTTCGAGGACGACGATGGTGTGCTTGTTGGCGGCGGCTACGGCTGCGACGAGGTCGTCCTGATGGTTCGGGAGGCTGAGGTCGCCGTCGCGGCCCTCGCTCATGGGCTGATTGACGAAGACGATGGCGACGTCGGCGGAGGCGGCTGCTTTGGCGGCGGAGGCTGGGTCGGTGCCGGGGTCGTAGTCGACCTTGAGGCCCGGGGATTGGGCGCGGAGGGCCTGGAAGGGCGAGGATGGCATCCAGATTTCGCCACGGGCGGTGAAGGAGCCGGCTACTCCGGTGGTGGCGGTGTTGGCGGGAGGCTGGACTGCGTTGCCGCCGGGAGGGTCGACCTGCGCGGAGCCTCCGCCGGAGAGGACGCCTACGTCGGCGTGGGAGCCGATGAGGACGACGTGGTGGACGGAGGCGGCGAGCGGGAGGAGGTTGTTGCGGTTCTTGAGGAGGACGATGGCCTGCTCTTCGACCTTGCGGGCGAGGTCGAGGCCGGCGGTGACGTCGGGGACTTTGGGTTGGGGTGGGTCGTCGAAGATGCCGCTCTTGATCTCGGAGCGGAGGATGCGGTGGACCATGTCGTCGAGGCGGGCGGCGGGAACCTGGTTGTCGGCGATGGCTTGTTTTAGTGCGTCACCGAAGTAGGTTGAGCCGGGCATCTCCTGATCGAGGCCGGCGAGGGCTGCTTTGGTGGTGGTGTGGGTTCCGCCCCAGTCGGAGAGGACGAAGCCTTTGAAGCCCCAGGTGTTTTTGAGGACGTCGTTGAGGAGGTACTGGTTTTCGCAGGACCAGTCGCCGTTGACCTTGTTGTAGGAGCACATGACGGCGGCGGCGTTGGATACATGCAGGCCTATTTCGAAGGCGAGGAGGTCGGTTTCGCGCATGGAGCGCTGGTCGAGGACGGCGTTGACGATGTTGCGGCCGGTCTCCTGGTCGTTGAGGGCGTAGTGCTTGATGTCGCCGATCATGTGCTGGGCCTGCATGCCCTTCATGAGCTGGCCGACCATGGTTCCGGCGAGGATGGGGTCTTCGCCCTGGTACTCGAAGTTGCGGCCGTTGCGGGGCTCGCGGGTGATGTTGACGCCTCCGCCGAGCGACATGTTGTAGCCCTGGTCGCGGAGTTCTTTGCCGATGAGGGCTCCGTAGTCGTAGGCGAGCGCGGTGTTCCAGGTGGCGGAGGCGGCGAGGGCGGAGGGAAGAGCGGTGGAGTAACGGCCGTAGCGGGCTCCGCTGGTGACTCCGACGGCGGAGTCGGCCATCTGGAGGTCGGGGATGCCGAGACGCTCGATGCCGGGGATGAAGCCGGCTCCGCCGAGGGAGCGGGTGTTGGAGGCTCCGAGGGGGAGTGGGCCGGTGGGTGCTCTGAATCCGTGGACGAGGCCGAGTTTTTCGTCGAGGGTCATCTCTTTGACGAGGAGGTCGGCGCGCTCGTCGGGGGAGAGGGATTTGTTCATCCAGGGGCCGGTGATGGGTTTGGGGCGCGCTGGTGGCTGGGCGTGGGCCGAAAGAGAGTGGCGAGTACGAGGAGCAGTGCGATGAAAGGCTTGGGGGTGGGGGTTCGGCGGGGTGAGAGCTTGGGCAAGTGGGTGGCCTTTCGGTGGGGCGGTTTTCTGGGTATTGCTTAGGGAGGAAGGATGCCACAGTGGGGTTGGTTTTGTCTTTGGGGTTACGGTTACGACTTGGGGAAGTGAGTGACCCCACGATAATCGCGATGGAAGGGGCGATGATCATGGGGCACCCGGATAGCCGTTTCACTATCTGAGGTTTTGGGTGAGGCCAGGCCTGGGACTTTGATGAGGTAGTGATTCGTGTAATCGGTGGTCCAGATATTTCCGGAGGCATCGATGGCAAGTTGGTAGGTGGTACTTGTGCCGGGGATGGTGAAGCCGCATGTGGAGGAGCTATCTGGAGTGAGGGTATTGCCTGACGGATCGAACTCATTGAGCGAGCCACCAAAGGCGTCGGTGAACCAAAGATTGCCGCTGCCATCTACTGCAGCCGCTTCAAGGAGGGGCACACATTGAGGCAAAGGGAAGCCGGCCGAAGGGGAGACGGGCGTGCCGTCGGACTTGAGAAGATGAAGGGCCCGGGACATGACCGTCGCCCAGACCTGTTGCTGGGCTCGATCGTAGACTGTCAACAGGACATAGGCTGGGATTCCGCCGTCGTTGAAGCCTGCGGCGGGCGACAAGAGCGAGCCTGTATTGCTGAACTTAACTATGCCGGGATTATAGCCACTGCCTATGTAGATGTTTCCAGTCCCGTCCACTGAAAAGGCGTTGCCTGCGGTGGGCAGATTGACGACGGCGCAGGCTGCTCCCGAGGTGGCATAAGGAAAGGAGAGTAGTGTTCCGTCGTTCTTGAACTCGAGGTAGCAACCGGAGATGGCCCATGTCCAGACGTTGCCTGATGGGTCGATTGCCAGGGTGCCGATGGATCCCTGAAGGTTGGGATAGCCGGTGCTTCCACCGGCCGCGGTGGGGAATGCAAAGCCGGTGGAGGGTGAGAGGGCCGTGCCATCGGGGCCGAATTTTGAGAGGGTGGCGTTGGTGTTCAGTGCCCATACATTTCCGAACGGGTCGGCTGCCAGCTGCTTGACGGCGTTAAGGCCGCCGGTTCCGGCTGCAATGGTGTAGAGCAGGCTGCCGGTGGTGTCGTATACGGTGATGGGGCCGGTAGCGAAAGATCCGTTAACCTCCGGCTGGCCGTTGTAGATCCATACGTGCTGCGCGGTATCAACCGCTATCGGATAATTCACAGTGGTCCCCTGCGGCTGTAGGGCGGGCAGTGGGATGACGATGGCGGCCATGAAGTTGGCTGGGGCAGCAGGGAGGGATGGCTGGAAAGGCGCAGCGGCGGTGACGAGCGAGAAGAGTGCAGAGACGTTTTGAGCGGGCTGCTGGACGATGGCGAGCAGGGCGGCGATGGTGTTGCCGGCGGAGGTGGTGGAGGTGGACTGATAGAGGATGCCGCAGGGATCGGAGCTGCCGGCGGAGCCGTTGGTGTTGACACAGGCTGCGAGTATGTCGGCGAGGGTGTTGAGCAGGCTTGAGGGCGGTGTGACTCCGCTGGGCGGCGCGGCGGCCTGACCGGTGGTGAAGTCGACCAGCGAGGCGATGGCGCTGAAGGCTCCGGCGAGACCGGCGGAGTTGGAAGCAGGCGCTCCGATGCTGGTGTAACTGCTCATGAAGGGTGCGAGGGCTTCAACAGCGGCGACGGTGGTGAGCTCGTTGATCTGAATGAAGGTGGAGCTGGTGAGGTTTCCGCACTGGCCGAGGGCGGCCATGAGGGCGATGCCGGAGTTGGTGACATTACCTGGGATACCGGGGTTGCCGCCGGTGGCGACGATATAGACAAGCGAGGTGGAAGATGGGCAGGTGTAGTCGCCGGTGATGGTGAAGGTGCCGTTAACGTCCGAGGTGACTGGCGTGGTGAGCAGAGGAGTGGAGGCTCCGGCGAGCGCCGTGGTGCTGGATGCGTAGAGCTGAATGGCTGCTCCGAAGATGGGCTGTTGGCCGCCGTGGACTCCACCTTTTATCTGCGGGATAGAAGAGACTGCCGGGGAGGGATAGCCGGACCTGGACATGCCTCCACAGCCGCAGGTAAGCAGTGTAAGAGAGGCAAGAGAGAGCAAGGCAATCTGGGGGGAAGACAGAGGCTTGGCGCTGTGAAGCATGTGAGCTCCGGTACAGTGCAAGTTTATTGGAAGCAGATATTAAGTTTGGAGGATACAACAGGAGTGTTGATGCAAACGAGGCAGGCGCCGATCGGCGTTGAACTTTCGGCCACAGGCTAGTGGGCTCCCTCGGGGGCTTTGCCGGGTTTTACTTTTTTGAAGAGCCAGACGATTCCTATGCAGAAGAAGCAGAGGAGGGAGAGCCAGCGGAAGACGTCAACGAAGGCCCAGTTCAAGGCCTGGCGCTGGAGTTCGTTGTAGAGCGTTGGCCTGGGCGGGGGGAGGGTGTTGCTGGCGCCGAAGGGAGGATGGATGAGGAATCGCTGCACGTTGCCGAGGGAGTTCTGGAACTGCTGGCCGGTGTGCGGGACGTAGTTGGTGATCAGGTTTTGATGGACGTCGGAGCGGCGGGTGAGGAGGGTCGGGGCTATGGAGATGCCAATGGAGCCGCCGATGTTGCGCATGAGGTTGAAGAGGCCGCTGGCGTTGCCGATTTGTTTGTTGTCGAGCGTGCCGTAGGCGGCGGTGTTGATGGGGACGAAGACGAAGCTGAGGCCGAAGCCGGTGATGAGGATGGGGAGGAGGAGCGTGGTGGGCGAGATGTCCGAAGGTGACGTTGCCGAAGTAGAGGGTGGTGAGGCCGAAGGTGAGGAAGCCGAAGGTGAGGAGGTAGCGGGGGTCTACTCTTGTTCGAGAGGTAGCCGATGATGGGCATTCCGCAGATGGCTCCGATGCCGCGGGGGGCGACGACGAGGCCGGCGGTGAAGGCGGTGTAGCCGAGGAGTTCCTGATAGAAGAGCGGGAGGACGGTGATGGTGGAGTAGATGCCGACGCCGAACAAGAAGATGAGGATGCAGCCAAGGCGGAAGTTTCGGTCTTTGAGGACCTTGAGATCGACGATAGCGCCTTGACGCGCCAGCAGTCCAGCAGAAGAAGAGCGAAGGAGGTGACGAGGAAGACGACGGCCCAGCGGATCCAAGTGGCACCGAACCAGTCGTCCTCCTGGCCTTTGTCGAGGATGACCTGGAGGCAGCCGGTCCAGACGACGAGGGCAGCGAAGCCGAAGCGGTCGAATGCGGAGACTTTGGCATTTTTGATGTAGGGGGGATCGTGGATGAAGCGGTTGATCATGAAGAGGGCGAGGATGCCGATGGGGATGTTGATGTAGAAGGCGTAGCGCCAGGAGTAGGTGTCGGTGAGCCAGCCGCCGAGAGTGGGGCCGAGGACCGGGGCGACGACGACTCCGAAGGCGAAGACTGCCATGGCGGCTCCGCGTTTGGCGGGCGGGAAGGACTCGAGGAGGATGGCTTGCGAGAGGGGCTGGAGTGCTCCGCCGCCGGCTCCCTGGACGACGCGGGCGAGGAGCATAAAGCCGAGGGTGGGCGCGGCTCCGCAGGCAAAGCTGGCTACGGTGAAGATGGCGACGCAGGACATGAGGAAGCGCTTGCGGCCGAATTTGAGGGAGAACCAGTTGCTGGCGGGGAGGACGATGGCGTTGGCGACGAGGTAGCAGGTGAGGACCCAGGTGGCTTCGTCGGTGGAGGCGGAGAGGGAGCCGGCGATGTAGGGAAGGGCGACGGAGGCGATGGCGGTGTCGAGCACCTCCATGAAGGTGGCGAGCATGACGGCCGCGGCGATGAGCCAGGGGTTTACGCCGTGGGTGACTTGAGCGGATTGGTCGGGCGGCGCGGTGGCTTCGGCGGGCACTTTCGGTCGGGACCCTTCGCTGGAGCAGATATGTTCTTGGGTGAGCTGGGATGCCTTTCTATAGAGAGATTCAGGTTTACGGCACAGGGATGCACTGGATTGATGAGGGAAATGAATTTAGGGTTCCCTGTAAATGACGTCAGCTGAATGCGACTTCTCCATCTGGTCGTTGTCGGCCTCCGACATTGGGGTGTTTTTCTCGCCTTCGCGGACGGATCCGGCTCGCATAAAGTCTTCGAAGCCTGGTGCGGAGAAGATGCTCACGAGGCTGATGCCGTCCTTTCCGACGTTGGAGATAGAGATCCAGGTGCCGGCAGGGATATATACGGTGGCGCCGGCATGTACGTCCCTTACTGCGTCTCCTAAATGCACACGGGCGGTTCCGCTTTGGAGATAGAGGATCTCGTCTGAGTTGGGGTGCCGATGGGCGTGGATCTCGCCTCCGGCGGCGAGGTCGGCGGTGAAGAAGACGAGATGCGATGAGCCACCGTTCTTTGGGTCAACTTTAATGATGAAGGATTCTCCGGGGTCGGGGTGTCCGGGCCAGGGTCGTACGACTCGCCGTTCACCTTCGTCCTTCTCGAGTATGAGCGGCGTCGATGCAGGTGTGATGGTGGGTTGGGATTTTGGGGTGGGTGGCGCGGCGGTGTTGCAGCCGCACAGCAGGATCGAACAGACTCCAAGCAGAACTGGCGCAGGTCGCATGGGCTCTCCTCGCAACTTGAATGTCCGGTGAGGGGAATTCAGATGCGAGAATTCTACTTTGCTCTTCGGCTGGGCGATGCGCAACGGCGATTGGGCTGCGAGGGTGGGATGGGCAAAAAAGAGGCGGCCTGCCAGGAGGGCCAGACCGCTGCGGAGTGAAGCGAAAAACGTGTGCCGTTATCGGGGTCTATTGGAGGGTGAGAACGCCGTGGCCGGAGTCGCCGTCACAGTAGCCGCCGGTGATGTGGTAGCTGTTGAGGGTGAGCGATGAGGCGTCCGGGGCGAAGGTGCCGCTTACGACGACCGTGATGGGGGAGCCGCCCGGGGGTGTTTCGGTGTAGGTTGCGTTGAGGGTTGAGCCTGTGACAGCGGAGTCGGAGACGGCGGGCGGGATTGGAAGGCAGGGCTGTATGGAGCCGAAGGTGGAGTTGCCCTGGAGGTGATAGGTTCCGTTGCCGTCGGGCTGGGTGGTCTGGGTGAAGATGGTGGAGACGTAGAGCGAGGTGCCGGTGACGGAGTAAATGGTTCCGTTATAGGTGCCGGAGATTGTGTTGTACTTGCCCATGGTGACCTGGGCGACGGGGGTGGCGCAGCTTCCGTCGGTGATGGCGAGGGTGGCGTTGTTGAGGGCGTTCTGGGAGCTGGGAAGGGTTCCGGTGATGGTGAGGGTGCCTCCGGTGAAGCTGGAGGAGGTGAGGGTCATGTTGTTGTTGGAGTCGATGGAGCCGGTGACGGGGAAGCTGGTGGTGCCGGGGGTGCAGGTTGACTGGGTGCGGAGGCGTATGGTGGGGGTGGTTATGGTGCCGCCGACGGTGGAGGCGAGGGGGTGGATGATCCCGGAGACCTGGGAGCCGTTGACGGTGAGGCTGCCGGCGAAGGCTGGGAGGGTGGTGGCGGAGGGGGTGATCTGCCAGTTTCCGACGACCTTGGAGTAGTCGGTGAGGGCGATGGATTCGGTGGAGGCGGGGCAGCCGGAGAGGAGTCCTGCGATGAGGCCGACGAGACCCAGCGAGGCGACTTTGATGAGGCCGCGCTTTTGCAGGGGCTTTTTGGGGTGCTGCGGGTTTGGCGGGCATCCCAAGGTCCTCCGATGCAGGAATCTATCCTGCGCCGAAGGTTATGGGAATGAGGGGAGGATGGGGAATCACACTTTTGGGGGAGGTAGTGGCGTGAGATCAGGTCTATTGGCGCGTCAGGGCGCCTTGATAGAGAGTGCCATTGCAGCTCGATGCCGAGAGGCCGAGGACGTTCAGTGCGACGACGCTGGGGTCACTTGCATAAGCGTTGAAAGTGACCACAGGATCCGGCCCATTGCCTGACTCCGCAACCTGGTTGCCGTTGACCGACCCATCGGAAAAGCTGAAGTTGAAGGTACAGGCTCCGGAGCCGGTGACAGTGCCGATGACCGGAAACATACCGTCCCCGTTGGGCGAACTGGATTGGGTTACGACAGTTGTGACGACGGTAGCCTGGCTTGGTGTTTGAAGGCTGCCCGCGGGGTAAAGTGTTCCGGTAAAGGTGCCTGTGAATGAGGCAAACTGAGCGATTTCCATGGCGGTCGAAGACATCGCGCAGGAGCCGCCAGTGATCTGATAGGTACCGGCGGTGTAGGTCTGGAGGGTCTTGCCAAGAGTGCCTGTGATAGTCGCGGTACCACCGCCGATGGGGACGGTGAGGTTGAGGTTACCCGAGGAGTCGACGGTTCCGGTGGCAGTCAGATCCACATCCAGAAAGGCTAAGCAAGCACCGGGAGAATTGGAGGCGGTAAAGGCTCGCAGAATGCCGGTGACGCTCCCATTGCTGGACTGAAGGGAGCCCGTGAAATCTGCAATTGGGCCAGGGTAAACCGTCGGGGTGAGCGGGTTAGAAGGCGCGTAGATAAGCCAATTCCCGGTGACGTCGGGGATTGACTGCGGGGTACCGCTGGGAGTGGGGTTGGGGCTTGAGTTGGAACCGGCACTGCATGCCAGAAGTGCTGCTAAAGGAAACAAAATGAAGAATCTACCCAGGTCGATCTTTGTTGGCCCCATTTCTGTGATTGTAGTGCAAGTCTAACGAGACGAGCAAATTGGAGATTTAGGAATCCTGGCGAAGATATGGTGCATCAGATAAGTTGACAATAAGTCACTCACATGTAAGAATCTGAGTTATCCAAAAGGCCTGTAGGTCGCATCAAAAGGGTTTAGCAACACGCAATAAGGGGCTCAGAAGGCGTAATACGAGATTTGTGCAGGCTGTGGCCTGGAATGGGGAACTATATATGGGAAAAATTATTGGAATTGATTTGGGAACGACGAATAGCTGCGTTGCCGTGATGGAAGGCGGCGAGGCAAAGGTGATTCCGAACGAAGAGGGCGGACGTACTACGCCTTCGGTCGTTGCGTTCACGAAGAGCGGGGAGCGGTCTGGTGGGCCAGGTGGCGAAGCGTCAGGCGATCACCAACCCTGAGAACACGATTTATTCGATCAAGCGGTTCATGGGGCGCCGGCTGAATGAGGTTGGCGACGAGCTGAAGATGGTGCCGTACAAGGTTGTGGCCAAGGGCGACAACATTGTGATTTCGGCACAGGGCAAGGAGTACACGCCGCCGGAGATCTCGGCGATGATTCTGCAGAAGTTGAAAAAGGCTGCGGAAGACTATCTGGGGACCTCGGTGACCGAGGCTGTGATTACGGTTCCGGCTTACTTCAACGATGCTCAGCGACAGGCGACAAAAGACGCCGGCAAGATCGCTGGGCTGGATGTGAAGCGCATTGTGAATGAGCCGACGGCGGCTGCGCTTGGCTTACGGGCTCGACAAGAAGAAGGACGAGACGATTGCCGTGTATGACTTTGGCGGCGGTACGTTCGATATTTCGATCCTTGAGGTTGGCGAAGGCGTGATTGAGGTGAAGTCGACCAATGGCGATACGCACCTGGGCGGCGACAACCTTGACCAGCGCATTGTGGATTGGCTGATTGCGGAGTTCAAGGCGATACCGGGCTTGACCTGCATGCCAAGGGCAATGAGATGGCGCTGCAGCGTCTGAAGGATGCGGCGGAGAAGGCGAAGATCGAGCTTTCGACGGCGCAGGAGTCGGAGATCAACCTGCCGTTTATTACGGCGGATGCGAGCGGGCCGAAGCACCTGGTTCGCAATTTGACTCGCGCGAAGCTGGAGTCGCTGGTTGACGATCTGCTGCAGCGGTCGATTGGGCCGTCGCAAGCAGGCGATGAAGGATGCCGGGATCGATGCGAGCAAGATCGACGAAGTGGTGCTGGTTGGTGGTCAGACGCGTATGCCGAAGATCCAGCAACTGGTGAAGGAGCTGTTCGGCAAGGAGCCGCATAAGGGTGTGAACCCGGATGAGGTTGTGGCGATTGGCGCGGCGGTTCAGGCCGGCGTGCTGGCGGGCGATGTGAAGGACCTGCTGCTGCTGGATGTGACTCCGCTGACTCTGTCGATCGAGACGATGGGCGGTGTGGCGACGAGCATGATCGCGCGCAACACGACCATTCCGACGAAGAAGACGGAGACGTTCTCTACGGCGGCGGACAACCAGACCGAGGTCGAGGTGCATGTGCTGCAGGGCGAGCGTCCGATGGCTGCGCAGAACCGGACTCTGGGCAAGTTCAAGCTGAGCGGGATTCCGACTGCTCCGCGTGGCGTGCCGCAGATCGAGGTGACGTTCGACATCGATGCCAACGGCATTCTGAATGTGACGGCGAAGGACAACGCGACCGGCAAGGACCAGAAGATTACGATTACGAGTTCTTCGGGTCTAAGCAAGGAAGAGGTGGAGCGGATGGCGAAGGATGCCGAGGCCCACGCGGCAGAGGACAAGGAGCAGCGCGATGCGGTTGAGGCTCGCAATGGTCTGGACTCGCTGGTGTACAACGTCGAGAAGATGCTGAAGGATTCGGGCGATAAGGTTGCCGCGTCCGACAAGACGGAGGTTGAGTCTGCGCTGGCTGAGGCGAAGACGACGCTGGAGCGGCACTCCGAAGCGCGAGCGAGCTGAATGCGGCGAAGGACAAGCTGACGGCTTCGAGCCACAAGCTGGCGGAGGCGATGTATAAGGCTGCTTCTGCGGCTGCTCCGACTGAGGGTGCTCCTGCTGGCGATGGAGCTGCTCCGCAGGGCGAAGCTAAGAAGGATGAAGGTGTAATCGATGCGGAGTATGTTGACGTCGATAATAAGTGAGACAGGTACTAGTTGTTGGGTGCTAGGTACAAGTTGTGAAGGGCGTTCCGGCTTTAGGGTTGGGGCGCCCTTGTTTTATCTGGTTTTATCCCAGGGAGGGTTGCAATGACAGGTATGACAGTTTGGAAGTGCGAGCAGTGGTTTGCTGGAGAGATGCATGAGCAGAAGGTGTTTCGGAACGAGGCGGATGCGCGGGAGTTTGCGCGGCGGCTGGCGGAGGCTGCTCCGGATATGGTTTTGAAGATTGAGCCTATGCCTATTCAGCATGTCTGGAATTAGCTGACCGCGATTGCATTGTAGAGGGAGCTATGGCCGATAATTTTGCGACGGTGCTGATCTCGGCGGGCGTGGGCGGTGTGGCTGGTGCAGTTTTTCCTGCGGTGAAGGATGCGATCACCTTTGTGGTGCTGGAGTCGGGTTCGCAGATTGAGAAGCTTTATGCGGACCTGAAGTTGAGTATTGCCGGGGCGAAGAGTCGTGTCGCTCTGCAGAAGGAAGTTACCGAGCATACGCACAAGATCAGCACGCTGGTTAATCAAGGCCAGGACCTATGGCGCCAGTATCGAGCGGGCAAGCCGTTTGATGATCTTTCGTCTGAGTTCGTTTCGACGATGTTGGATTTGCAGAGTGAGCAGGCTTATCTGGGGCCATTCGATCTCAAACTGCGGCTCAGTCCGGAGGCTGCAACGCACATTGCGGCCTCCATTGCTTTCTCCGACCACATGCGTTCCATGTTGCGGATGATGCGGGCGAATGAGTTTAGCGATCAAGGGGTGATGGACAGAAAAGACGGCGATGCGCCCAATTACCAGGTCGCGATGGGCAGATTGATTGAGTTGCAAGCGGCTGTGGATAGCTCTCTGAGCCTGTGGATACGGGCGGACGACGATGAAGATAGGCGTATCGACCACAGTATGGCAGAGATGGAAGGAACGATACGAGACCTGAAGCGCCGGCGAAAGTTGTCGATCGGCTTTTTGATTTTTGCAGCGGTGGCAGCAGTAGTGATTATTCTGCTGCTGGTTCATTACCAGGGGTTCGAAGCTCCGCCAGCTAAAGACGCTTTGCCAACTAAATAGGAGCAACGGATGCCTGAAGGGAATGAGATACATCGGTGGGCTGAGCGGCATGCTGCGGCTTTTGGGGGGAAGGTTGTGAGGGTGGATGGGCCGCAGGGGCGGTTTTTGGATTCGGATGTTTTGGATGGGCGGAAGCTTGTGAAAGTGATGGCGGTAGGGAAGCACCTGGGGTATGACTTTGGGCGCGACCGGATTCTGCATGTGCATTTGGGGTTGCAGGGGGATTTTACGGAGGGGTCGGGGCCGCTACCGCCGGTGAAAGGGGCGTTGCGGTTGCGGATGTGGAATGATGCGGCGGTGAAGAGGCCGGCGGTTGAGGGCGAGAGTAAGCCGCACCGATGGTACTCGGAGGATGATGGGACGGGGAACATTGCTCCGGAGCAAGTCGCTTGGGTTGAGTTGCGGGGGCCGATGGATTGTGCGGTTTATACGCAGGCGATGTGGGAGAAGCTGCTGAAGAGGCTTGGGCCGGATCCGCTGAATGGCGACGGGCCGGAGCGGGCGATGGAAAAGATTGGGAAGAGTAGGAAACCAATTGCCGCTTTGTTGATGGACCAGTCGGTGGCGGCGGGGGTTGGGAATATCTTTCGGGCGGAGTTGCTGTATCGGGCGCGGGTGAGTCCTTTTGTTGCGGGGAAGGACGTTCCGGAGCAGAAGTTGAAGGAGATATGGAAGGATGCCGGGGTTTTGATGCGTGCGGGGATGGTGGACCGGCGGATTATTACTACGCTGGCGAAGGATCGGCCTACTTCGAAGGAGAAGAAGGGCAGGATGGCAGGCAAAGTGCTTGCTGGTAAGGGTACAAGCGATGTGTTGAAGGAAGAGGCGCACTATGTGTACAGGCGGCATGGGCAACCGTGTTTTGTGTGCGGCACGAAGGTGATGCGCGAGGAGATGGCAGGGAGGAACCTTTATTGGTGCCCGTACTGTCAGAAAAGCGAGTAGATGAGGTGAAGATGTTGTAGGTTGGTGGTTCATGCGATTGCTTTGCGGAGCGAGTTGCGTCTAAAGCATGAGAGAGTGAATCAAATAACTGGCAACGTAATTGCAGATCACTCGGAGAAGCAGCAGGAGTGAGGAACCAGACAGTTGTGTTGTGCGTAGCGGGTGTAGCCGGCTTTGGATCACAAGCGTACTGGAAGGAACCTGGAACTCAATTCATTGAAGAGGAGCAAAGGGCGATGACAGAGACGATTTGGAGATGCGATCAGGTGCGGGCCGGTCAACTTTATAACCGGATGCTCTTCGACACGAAGGCTGAGGCAGAGCAGTTCATGCAGCGGATGCAGCAGATGGAGCCGGACCAGATGATTTCGATCGAGGCGATTGAGGCGAGCAGGGTCTGGAACTGAAGTTTTTCGGCTATTAACTGGAGTGGATTTCTTAGTATTTCTATAGAGTAGATGAGTGTGGCGCCGATATGCTGGGGATAACCCGTATCGGCGCCATTGCTTATGCGTGGAGAGGCGCTGAGCGCCGGCCGCAGATTTGAGGGAAGATTAGAGATTATGGCGACGACACAGACGAAGGATTATTACGGCACGCTGGGAGTGAAGAAGACGGCGACGACGGAGGAGATTCGCAAGGCCTTCCGGAAGCTGGCGCGAAAGTACCATCCGGACGTGAATCCGAACGACAAAAAGTCGGAGGAGAAGTTCAAGGAGATCTCCGAGGCGAACGATGTACTGAGCGACGATAAGAAGAGGAAGATCTACGACCAGCTTGGGTTCTATTCGGACAACATTGATCCGGCTGCGGCGGAGGCTGCGGCTCGGGGGGGATATGGCGGGCAGACTGGCGGACATGGCCGGAGTGCGCGAGGCAGCCGGGGCGGCGGGGCTCAGGAGGTTCCGTTCGACTTTAGCGGGTTTGATTTTTCTGGTTTTCAGGGTGGTGCGCAGGCTCAACACGAGCAGGAGCAAGCTGGTGGCGGGTTTGGAGGGAGTTTCCGGGATATCTTCAGCGGGATGTTCAACGGTGGGCAGAAGGCACCGCAGGGGCCGCAGCCGGGAACTGACCTGGAGTACCAGGTGAGCATTGATTTTTGGACAGCGGTTCGGGGTGGGGTGACTCGGTTGGAGATTCAGCGGCAGGAAGTTTGTCCTAGCTGTAAGGGGAAATCGGCAACGGGGGGAAGTGAGTGTCCGGAGTGCCACGGGTCGGGGCAGGTGACGCAGATGGGCGGGCGGATGAAGTTCAATATCCAGTGCCCACGTTGCAACGGGACAGGCAAGGTGCAGAACGACTGCGCGGCCTGTGATGGCGAGGGAGTGGTGACAAAGAAGGAGCCGCTGGAGTTTCGGATCAAGCCGGGGACTCGGGATGGGCAGAGGATTCGGCTCGCGGGTAAGGGAAATGCGGGGACTGGTGGCGGACCTGCCGGGGATTTGTATTTGATTATTCGGGCGGGGACGCATCCGGTGTTTCGTAGGGTTGGCGATGATATTCATGTGACCGTTCCGGTTACGGTCGCAGAGGCTGCGCTGGGAGCGAAGATCGATGTGCCTACGATCGATACGCACGAGGGTGGCGGACGGACACAGTTGAAGATTCCGCCGGGGACTCAGACGGGGCAGAAGCTGCGGCTGCGAGAGAAGGGTGTGCCTTCGGCTTCGAGAGAAGGTGTTCGGGGCGATGAGATTGTTGAGGTGAAGATTGTGGTGCCGAAGGTGCAGGATGAACGGAGTAAGGAGATTTTGCGGGAGCTGGCTAAACTGAATCCTGAGGATCCGCGGGCGGCGATGATGGCGGAGGTTTAGAGCGGTTGTTGGTTGCTTGTTGATGGTTGTTGGATGAAGGACAAAAGTGAGGCCTTCTCTTGCTACATTAGGGGTTGGTTTTGGGGGATGGGGAAGGGGATTGAGTCCTCTTCCTCTTCGTGTTTAAAGGTGAAGGTGGTCTGGTTAGGGTCGGGAGCGTAGGGGCTGGCGGGTTGCTGGTTGTTTTGGTCTTCGAGGGTTCGGCTGCGGTTAGAGCTGGATTTGCGCGGGTCGAAGCCGAGGGTGAGTTGTTCGGTAGTGGTGGGAGCGGGCAGGAGGAATTCGTTGATGAGTGAGGCGACGTACTGCGTGGTGGCGGGGGCGAGACCGTGGAAGCGGGCAGCGAGCCAGGCTTGCGGGGTGATGGTGATCTCGGCGCGGCCGCTGATGACGGCGTTGTAGATGCGGTTGGCGGCGTGCTGTGTGGACGCAGAGATGATGGGAGTGGTGGCAGCAAGGGAAAACCAGCGGTACTCTTTTTCCTGATTACCGACGAAGCTGGCCTGGACGTGGGAGCCAGTGCGCATGAGGCCGGGGCAGACGGTGGTGACGCGGACGCCTTTGTGGCGGAGTTCGGCGTGGAGGCCTTCGGAGAATCCTACGAGGGCGAACTTACTGGCGGTGTAGGGCAGCATGTGGGGCATGGCGAGCTTGCCGCCGATGGAGGCTATATTGACGATGGCTGGGCCGTTGCCGGTCTGGGTAGATCTTTCGAGCATGTGGGGGAGGACGGCGTGGGTGGTGTGGAGGGCGGCGAAGAAGTTGGTGGCCATGGCGCGGCGGTAGGCGGCTAGGGGCTGGTTTTCGACGGGGCCGACTTCGATGATGCCGGCGTTGTTGATGAGGACGTCGATGCGGCCGAAGTGCTGGATGGCGTGGTTGATGAGACGGGTGGCCTGGGTGGGGTCGGTGAGGTCGGCGGGAATAAGGAGGACGTCGTCGGGGGAGAGGATGGCTCGGCGCTCGATGAGGAGATGGCGGGCGCGGGTGAGCTCTTCGATCTCGCGGGCGGCGAGGACGAGTTTGGCTCCGGAGCGGCCGAAGCGTTCGGCTATCGCGAGGCCGAGGCCGCGAGAGCCTCCGGTGATGACTACGACCTGTTCGCGGCGGGAGGTGCGAGGCATGAAGGCCCAGGCTGCGGCTGCTGCGGCGATCCCGGTGAGGAGTTGGAGGGTTGCGGTGGACTTCTTCATAGTGTCCTATGATGCTGGAGTCGGGAGATACGAGTTTATTCCCTGACGATGGGATGAGGAGATAAACTTTAGTCACAGGATTACCTATGGCGACGAGACGGAAGAGCAAGGGCGCGTACATGATTTCGGCGGTGGCGGAGATGTATGAGATTCATCCGCAGACGCTTCGGCTGTATGAGCGGGAGGGTCTGCTGCGGCCTAGCCGGAGCGAGGGAAATACTCGGCTCTATACGGACGAGGATCTGGAGCGGCTGGAGTTCATTTTGAACCTGGCGCGAGATTTAGGAGTAAACATTGCGGGGATTGGGATTGTGCTGCAGATGCGGGAGCGGATGGAGGAGATGAATCGGCAGATGCAAGGGTTCGTCGACTACGTGCGGACGGAGATGCTGGCGCGGATGCAGCAGCACCAGGCTCCGAGCGCGGGGCTGGTTCCGATGCGGCGGACGGTGATCTTTCCGATTAAGCCGACGGTGAAGGTTCCTGGGAAGAGTTCCGGGAAGAAGTCATAAGGCGTAAGGGCGATAAGAGCAGATGAGAGTTGATGGGGAGGCTCGTCGATCGCTGACGAGCTTTTTATTTGATTGAAGCGTTGTGTTGGACGCGCAGGTGAGGTTGGATGCAAGGGATTGTCTGGACATCGATCGGTTGGGGGATGCTGGCGCTGGGTGGGTTCGGGCTGCTGACTTCGACTGTTTTTCTGGGGATCGTGCTGATGGGTGCGGCGCGATTTCGTAGTGAGGCGAAGCGGCAGAATGAGTTGCTGCTGCTGCTGCAACCTGAGTTCCTGCCGGCGGTGAGTTTGTTCAAGCCGCTGCATGGGATGGAGGCGGGGCTCGAAGGGAATCTGCGAGGGTTTTATGAGCAGGACTATCTGCGTCATGCGGTGGCGAACGGTTATGCGGCGAGCGTAAACGGGATCTCGCGGGTGGAGGTGCTGTTTTGCGCGCGGGATGAGGCGGATGCGGGGTTAGCGGTTGCAAGGCGGCTGGCAGCAGAGTATCCGGAGGTGACGACGCGGTTTTGTACGAGCGGGGAGCCGTGGGCGGCGAATGCGAAGGTGTGCTCGCTGGTGACGATGGCGAAGGTGGCGACGCATGATGTGTGGGTTATCAGCGACAGCGATGTGCGGGTGGGGCCGGAGTATCTGCGGCGGGTGGTGCTTCCGTTTGCTGACGAGGCGGTGGGTTGTGCTACGTGTCTTTACCGGGGAATGACGGCGGAGGGGGGCATCTGGTCGCGGCTGGAGGCGGTGGGGATGACGGTGGAGATGAGCTCGGGGGTGTGCGCGGCAAACCTGATGGAGCCGATGCAGTTTGCGCTGGGGCCGACGATGGTGGCGCGGCGGGAGAGCGTGGACGCGATCGGCGGGTTTGAGGCTACGGTGGAGTATTGCGCGGATGACTTTGTGCTGGGGAACTGGATTTCCGCGAAGGGCTACAAGGTAGTGCTGAGCGGACATGTCGATCGACCACATGGTGTTGCATGCGGGGTTTGTGGACTCGATCAAGCACCAGGTGCGGTGGATGAAGAGTACGCGTTTTTCGCGGCCGAAGGGGCACTTTGGGACGGGGCTTACGTTTGGGGTGCCGTATGGGGTGCTGGCGTGGGGTGGGGCTTTGTTGTTGGGGATGCCGGTGCTGGGGTGGAGTCTGCTGGCGGGGAGTGTGCTGGGGCGGAGTCTGCAGGCCTGGGTGGTGAGTAAGTATGTGGTGAGGAAGAAGCGGACCTGGCCGACGATGATCCTGTTTCCGATACGGGATTTGATGGGGATGCTTTTCTGGGTGTTGAGCTATACGAGCAACAGGATTCTGTGGCGGGGGGAGATGTATGAGCTGGAGGAGGGTGGGCGGATGCGGAAGGCTGGTCGCAGGTGAGCCCCCCCTCCCCCCTGTTTTGCGTAAAGTATTCATTCGATAAGCTTTAAGTCCGGACTTCAGTAGGTGGAGGTTCGAAAAGTCTCATAAATTGGGGTTGGTTGCTGCAAAGTATTCATAAATTTAGGCTTATGAGGTGTGCGTTCGCTGGGTTGTCAAAGATGCTGGTCCGCCTGGGCGGAGCTTTGGCTGTAGTTTCGTATACGTTAGTTGGGAGGTATCGGTTCCCCAACGATCGCGCAATCGGGCAGGCTTAGGATGGGGTACCTGGGGGTTTTGTGGAGGGTTGAGAACAGGCAAGGGCAACGGCGGTTTAATAGTCAGCTGTCAGCCGTCAGCTATGAGCTTTCAGCTAAAGCAAAGGCAACGGCAAGCGCGCGGGAAAGGGCGTACATTCCCACATCTCAGAATCGAGATGTGGGGCACCCGAGCGTTTGTGGTGGGTTGAAAGACAACAGGCAACGGCAAGAACAGGCAACAGCAAGAACAGGCAACAGCAAGAACAAGCAACGGCAAGAACAAGCAACGGCAAAAACAAATACGGGGGTCCTTCGCTCCGCTCAGGATGACGAGAGTTTGGGGTTGGTCAGGTCAGTGGTTGGTGAGGATGGTTTTGCCTCCGGCGGAGGCGAGGGTGTGGACGGGGCCGTAGGGGGCTAGGTCTTTTTGGCGGTCGGTGGGGTTGTAGGTGAAGAGGAAGATGCGGCGGGGGCTGGACCAGAGTTGGTGGAGCGAGGCGTCTGTCTCGAAGACGGCGGGGGCGTCGGGCCAGAAGCTGCCGTACCAGAGGCCGTTGACGCGGCCGTTGATGAGATGGACTTGCTGGCCGGTGTAGAAGATGAGGGTTGAGCCGGAGGTTAGTTCGCCGTCGATGATGAGTTAGGGGAGGTTGCTGGTTGTTGGTTGCTGGTTGTTGGTTGCCTTCGGCCTGGTTGATGGCTTCGGCGAGGTCTTTTGAGCCGAGGATGGGGTTGAAGCGGACGAGGCCTTCGTGGGCGGCGAGGAGGGTTACGGTCATGCCGGCGGCGAGGGTGAGGTTTGCGGCGAAGGTGTAGGTCTGCGACGGCGGAGGAGGTAGGCGATGGGGCCTATGGCGATCATGCTGAGCGCGACGGCGGTGAGGGGACCGCGGAAGAGTCCCATGGCGTCGCCGGTGAGGTCGTAGAGGTGGCCGAGGGAGAGGTTGTAGAGGTCGGGGTTGCTGGAGAGGAGAGTGGCGAGGTCGGTGCCGAGTGGGGCGTGGGGGCGATGATGGCGAAGTATCCGCAGATGGCCGCGATGAGGGTGGTGAGGGGAAGCAGGAAGTAGAGCGACCAGCGTAGAGCGCTGCGATTGGCGGGGGAGTCGGGGTGCGCGTCGGCCCATGCGAGAGCGGCGCCGGCAAGCAGGGCGAGAGCGGGCAGGGCGGGGAGCGAGTAGTACTCCTGGCGTGCGGAGAGGGTGAAGAAGCCGACGACGATGGCTGCCCAGAGGAAGAGCGAGAGTAGCGGCTTCGTGCTCGCGGGCTATGTCGGTGAATTTGCGATTTGGGTGCTGTACCCATGTCTCAAAATCGAGACATGGGGCACCCGGATTTGTGACCGGGGGAAGAGGCTGGCCGCGGCGGGCAGGAATGTGGCCCAGGGCATGGCCCAGATGACGAACATGAGCCAGAAGAGCCAGATGGGGGTTTGGCCGTAGTCGTGGGGGATTCGTTTGGAGAGGAAGCGGGCGATGTGCTCGTTGTAGAGATAGAACCAGGCCCAGCCGCCTTTTGCGGGGAGTCCGAGACCTGCGGGCAGAGGGATGGCTGGGTTACGGAGGGCGGCGAGGATGTGCCAGGGTGCGGCTATGGCGAGGAAGACCGCTGTGCTTGAGAGAAGGTGGAGGCGGGGTAGGAGGCGGAGCTGACCGGTGAGGGCGAGGTAGAGGAAGACGAAGGCTATGGGGAAGACCAGGCCGATGAGTCCTTTGGTTAGGACGTTCAGGGCGAGGATGGCGGCGAAGGCGAGGCAGGGGATTAGGGCGGAGGGTTGGGTCTGGGGTGATGAGTTTGGGGTTAGGGTTGGGGTAGTGAATGACCCCACGATAACCGTCCCTTCGGCTGCGCTCAGGGGCCGGTGATCATGGGGCACCCGGTTGTTGCGTTGAGGCGGTCTATGGCGATTAGGGTTAGGTGGACGGCCAGGGTCATCCAGAGGGCGAGGAGGATGTCCGGGATGTAGAAGCGGGTGAAGAGGTAGGTGCCGATGCCGGTGGCGATGGCGAGGGCGGCGTAGAGGCCGGCGCGGTCGGGGTGGGCGGCGGGAGAGATTGAGCGGAAGAGACGGATGCCGAGGGCGTAGACGCTGAGGAGGAGTGCGAGGACGGCGAGGGTGAGGGGGATTCTTCCGGCCCAGTCGTGTTCTCCGAAGATGGACATCGAGGCGGCGGCCATCCAGTACATGAGCGGGGGCTTGTCGAAGAAGCGGATGCCGTCGATGTAGGGGGTGACGAAGTCGTGGCGGTGCAGCATCTCGCGACCGATCTGGATGTAGATGGAGTCGACGTCGTCGAGGAGGCCGGGGGTGAAGATGCCGCCGAGCTGGAGGATGAGCCAGGCGAGGACGAGGATGGCGATGGAGCGGGGGTTCCAGCGGCGGACGGGTGCGATGTCTGACTGTAATGTCGAGTATCGGACGTACGGATTTGGCGGGAGCTTCGGGCACGTTAGTTTTTTGAGTTGGGTGTTAGTTTTTCATGGGCGTCGGACTCTATGTAAGGCGGGTCGAGTGGGCGGTCAGTGAAGACGGCTTTGCCGGAGGTTTCTTTGAGGAGAAGCTTGTGACCGCCGAGGACTTTGTCTGCGGCGTCGCGATTTTCGAGTGGGACGAAGAGGATCTTGCGTTTGCCGGTACCCCAAGTCTTGAGGAACTGATCGTTAGTCAAGAAGATGTCGGGAGCGTCGGGGAAGGTTGAACCGAAGAGCATGGAAGAGGTACGGCCTTCGACGAGGAGAGCTGGCTGTTGATGCGATTGGTCGAGGTAAAAGAGGAAGGAGGAGCCGTAGGAGAGGTCTCCGTAGAGGACGATCTGGCGGTCGGGTGCGATTCTGCCGTCATCTTCGAGGTCCTGAATGCTTTCAGCGAGGTCCTTCGAGGAGAGCATGGGGCCGAAGCGGATGAGAGCGATGTGAGCGGCGATGAGAAAGACGGCGGCAGTTGCTGCGACGGCTGAGGTGGCGAGGATGTGATGGTGCTTGCGGCGAAGTATCCAGGCGAGGGCGGGACCGAGTGCGAAGGCTAAAGCTGCGAGCGTGGCGGGGAGACGCAGGGCGGCGAAGCTGGGGCCGGTGAGATCGAAGAGGTGGGACATGGCGAGCGTGTAGTCTCCTACGCCGCGGTGGGCGAGAAGGTCGCCGATGTCGGGGACGAAGGGGAGGTTGCGCGCGCTCCAGAGGCCGTAGGCGAGAGTGGCGGCGACGGCGAGGCCGATGACGGTAAAGGTGGCGTGGCCGACGATTATCCAGCGGCGGGAAGGCTGGTCTTCGGGGTAGAGCCGCTCGGCGCGTACGAGGGCGGCGCAGAGGAGGATGAGGAGTGGGAGATAGGCGGGGAAGGTGTAGTACTCCTGGTTGGTGGAGATGGAGAAGAAGACTAGGACGAGGGTGGAGAAGAGAACGAGGATGAGCGTGGTTTGCTGCGCGAATGTCTGGACGTGGAGGAGTGGCGTGCCGGGTGGTGAGTTGATCTGGCGGCGGCGAAGTCCCTGGAGCACGAACAGAGCAAGTGCGACGAAGACGGTGAAGAGGTAGGGGATGTGCGCGGCGTCGCGCAGGAGGATACCGACGGCAACCACGGCGAAGGGTTGCCAGTAGGAGATCTGATCGGACTGCAGGGGATTGTTGTGGTTGTAGCGGCGCAGGCTGAGGAGGGCTTCGCGGATGAGGGCGCCGACGAAGAGAGCCCAGGGGAAGAGCCAGACGATGTGGAGGCTCCAGAAGAGATAGCCGGGGAGCTTGTTGTAGTCCACGGGGATGCGCTTGCCGAGGAAGCGCAGGACGTGCTCGTTGATGAAGTAGAACCAGAAGAAGCCGTGGCCGTTCATGCCGCCGGTGTTGCGGATGCCGGCGAGGATGTGCCAGGGGGCGGCGATGATGAGGAAGAGCAAGGTGCCGGGGATGGGTTTGAGTGCGCGCCAGTTCTTGTATTCGCCGCTGAGGATGAGATAGGCGATGGCTGTGCCGAGGAAGAACACGATGGCGACGAGTCCCTTGGTGAGGACGGCGAGAGCTAAAGCGGTCCACATGGCGTAGGGGTAGAGATTGCGACGCCAGGGTGAGATGTCTGAGTGTTGCAGAGGAGATTCGAGGGATCCGAGAAGGTAGTAGAGACAGAGGCAGAGCAGCAGGGATAGAAGGACTTCGGGGATGAAGACGCGGGTGAAGAGAAAGACTCCGACAGAGGTGAGGGTGGCGAGACCGGTGTAGAGCGCGGTTCGCGGGCCGAATGCCTGGTTGGCCCAGCGATAGCCGAGCAGCGCGAGCAGAAGGACTCCAAGAGCCAGGGGGAGGTGGGCGGCGAAGGCATTGAAGCCGAAGATCTTGAAACAGATGGCTACGAGCCAGTAGGGAAGCGGAGCCTTTTCCATGTAGCGGACGCCGTTGACGTGGAGGGTGACCCAGTCTCCGGTGAGGACGATTTGGCGTGCTGCGCTGGCGTGTGTGGCGTCTGCGTCGTCGAGAAGGGGCGGAGAGAAGAGAGCAGCGAAGTAGAGGACGAACCAAAGACCGACGAGGATGAAGAATGCGTTCGTATGGTGACGGTGAGCAGGATGGTGCCGTCGGTTCGGTTGAACAGGATCTGATTGCGGACGGACTGGGGCGGGTGGGAGGCTCATCAGGTTCGTTCTATCAGCATATATGGCTGGGGTGGGTTGATGGGCTGGGAAGTGGTTGGGGCGCGATCAAGAGGCAAGGATGTATCTTGCTTGTGTCGGTGATTTAAGTCGCGGCGGTTGCGCGAAGGGGACCTATTCAACGATGCCTACGTTTGCTGCGATCGATATTGGATCGAACTCATGCCGGTTGAAGATTGCGACGGTGCATGCGCATCGACTGAAGACGCTGCATGAAGATCGGGAGGTGACTCGACTCGGTGAGAGCGTCTTTCAGACAGGGGTGATCTCTCCGGAGGCGATGGCGGGGACGATCCGGGCGTTGAAGCGTTTCCACAAGACGGTGCAGTTGCATGTGGTGGACAAAGTACGAGTGGTGGCTACGAGCGCGATGCGGGATGCGCGGAACGCGGCGGCGTTTACGGAGTGGGTGAAGTCGACGACCGGGTGGAACGTAGAGGTGGTGTCGGGACTGGAAGAAGGACGGCTTATTCATCTGGGCATTGTGACGCATGAGGTGGGAGCACGGCGGAGATGTTTGCTGATTGACCTTGGTGGCGGAAGCTGCGAGGTGACGCTGTCAGACGGAGGACGGGTGAAGGCGATGGTGAGCCTGTCGCTGGGCGCGGTGCGGCTGCAGCAGGAGTTTTTGCGGACGGATCCTCCGGCAAAGACGGATATTGCGCGGCTGAAGCAGTACATCGACCGGGAGTTGAAGAAGGCGGTGAGGAAGCTGGGGACGCCGCGGGTGAGCCTGGTGATTGCAACGTCCGGGACAGCGGCGGCGCTGGCAGAGGCTAGTGTCGCCATGGCGAAGAAGGCCAAGGCCGGAGGCAGGAAGATTGCGGCAAAGCGAATTCCGCTCAACGAGGCTTCGACTGCGCAAGTGCGATTCCTGGCTGACAAGCTGGCGAAGATGACGAATGCGGAGCGGGAGGCGGTACCGGGGATCGGGCCACGACGGTCGGAGATTATTGTGGGCGGAACGCAGGTGTATGCGAGTCTGCTGGAGCGGATGGGGTTGAAGGGGTTTCGTTATTCGCCGCTGGGATTGCGAGATGGGATGTTGGCGCAGATGCTGGCTGACGTGGATCTGCGGGCTTCGGTGCATAAGAAGATTGAGGATGAACGGTGGGCGGGGGTGCTGGAGCTGTGTGCGCGGTACGGGATCGACCAGAAGAAGGCGGAGCCGGTGCGGCAGCATGTGGTGGAGCTGTTCGACGCGATGACGATGGTGCATGAGCTTCCGGCGGAGTACAAGATGTGGCTGGAGTCGGCGGCGATGATGAACGAGGCAGGGAAGTTCATGAACCACCAGGGTCATTACCGGCATACGCAGTACATCATTGCGAATTCGGAGATATTCGGGTTCTCGCCGGAGCAGCGGCTGATCGTGAGTGCGCTGGCCCGGTACCTGGGGAAGAGCCGGCCTGATCCTATGGACCGGCTGATGCGGTTGATTCCGGTGGAGGAGCAGATGAATGTGATACGGGCGGGGGTGTTGTTGCGGCTGGCGGCGGCTTTGAATCAGGACCGGGCGAGCGCGGTGGTGAAGATGCGGGTGCGGGTGTATTCGAGGCGGGTGGTGTTGGAGCTGGTGCCGGGGCGGGGTGGGGCGGAGTTGGAGGCGTGGTCGCTGCGGAAGGAGGCGGACTACTTCCGGGAGGTCTTCCGGCGGGAGCTCTTGGTGGAGGTGGCGTAGAGGGCGCGGACGGTGCGGGGGTCGAGGAGGCCTTGGAGGATGGCGGGGCCGCGGGTGAGGCTGAGGCGGGCGAGGGTGCCTTTGCGGATGCGGACGGTGGCGGGAGTGGATGCTGCCGGGACGAGGAGCGATCCGACGAAGAGGGTGAGGTTGGGATTGTGTCCGACGACCAGCAGGTTCTCGGCCTTGCTGCATTCTTTGAGGAGCGCGTTGAAGTCTTTGAGGGTGGCGGTGGGGGCGAGGGCCTTGGACTGGAGGATCTGGGCTTCGTAGCCGGTCTCAGTGCCGATGAGGGAGGCGGTCTGGAGGCAGCGCTTGAGGGGGCTCGAGACGATGAGGTCGAAGCTGACGTTGAGGGCGTTGAGGACGTGGGCGAGCTGGAGGCAGTGGCGCTTGCCCTCTTTGTCGAGGGGACGTTTGGTGTCCAGGAGCGGGTTAGAGCGGGCAGTGCCGGCGCTTGCGTGCCGGAGAACAAAGAGGTTCATAGGCTCCAATCAGTTTACTGTAAAGGATTTCCGGGCAATTGGGGAGATCAGTCTGGCGGCGGGGCGGGTTCGTGGTGGAAGACGCCGGGGTCGGGCTCGTCGAGGGAGGGGACCGGCGGTTCGGAGGGTGGGATGGGGTCGTCTTCGGGGAGTGAGGAGGGAATTACGTGCGGTTTGGGTGTTGGGACTGGCATGGACTCTTTGGTTGGAGTGGATTCGGGTGCGGTGAGTTGCCAGAGCTGGGTGGTTAGGAGGCCGGCGAGGCTGAGATGGCCGGCGATTTGGGTGAATCCGGCGGCGGTGAGGGGGGTGGCGTGGTCGGGGAGGCGGGCGGTGCGGAGTCCGGTGAGGATGCGGAAGGCGAGGTAGAGGCTGCGGACGAGGAGCCGCGCTGGGAGGCGCATGGATCCGGTGGGGATGCGGAAGTCGGAGATGAGCCAGAGGGCGTTGGGCTGGAGGGCTGGGGTGAGGCGATGGATGAGGGCTTCGAGATCAGGTTGGGTTAGGCAGTCGAGGAAGAAGTGGGTGACGATGAGGTCGTGGGGGTGGGTTGGGGTGAAGGTTAGGGCGTTGGCTTGGTGGGTTGTGAGGCGATGCGCGTTTGGGGCGTTGCGGGCTTCGAGGAGGGTGAGCATGGTGCTGCTGGTGTCTATTGCTGTTGCGTGGAGGTGAGGACTGGTTGAGAGGAGCTGGGCTGTGAAGCGGCCGTCTCCGTCGCCGAGGATGAGGGCGTTTTTCTGGTTCAGGAGGGCGGGGATGTGGTGGGTTCGGCAGTTTTGGAGGGCTGGGCCGAGGGTTAGGTATTCGAGGTATTGGTAGGGGCGCGCGATTGAGTTGAAGTTGGGTTCGGGGTGATCTGTGGGGCGGTTCGTTTCGAGACGGACGCAGAGAGCGCTGAGGTTCGCGGAGAGCGCGGCGTAGGGCAAGAGCGGCGTGAGGAGGGCCAGGTCGGCGGCGGCTCGTGCGGTGAGGGGTGAGAGGTGGCGGTGGTTGAGGTGGAGGGTTAGGAGGATAGCCGCGCTTAGTGTGGCTGCGGCGGCGAGGGGTTGGCGGGTGATGATTGTTAGGGCTAGGCCTGCGAGGGTGGTGGTGGCGGCGAGGGTAGTGAGGTGACGGGTGGCGTAGCGGGTGGTCCAGTGGGCGTCGGAGCTGGCGGGGTGCTCCCATGCGTAGATGCTGAGGCAGTTGAGGGTGCAGACGCCGGCGAAGAGGAGCGCGTGGGGTAGGAGGGTGAGGCGTAGATTGGGGTCGCGGGCGACGGTGGGGATGAAGATGGCGGCGGGGAAGGCGATGCCGACGGCTAGTTCTTTGGGGAGGCGGTGGTAGGTGGCTCGGGCGTGGATGAGGAGGAACCAGGCGAAGACCAGGGAGCCGAGGATGGCGTAGAGGCGGAGGACTTCGAGCGGGATATGGCGGAGGAGTGCGGCAAGAGTGAGGGAGCTGACGAGGATTCCGGTGAGGAAGGTGGTGGCGTGGCGGTGGTGGAAGAGATGGCGGGCTTCAAGGTTGGTGGTGTGGAGGGGGTCGGCGAAGAGCTGGCGGGCGTCGAGGAGGCGGTCGGCGGCGTAGAGCATCCAGACGGCGAGGAACATGGCGGCCAGCCCCGAGGCTGGGACGTGCTGGTGGACGGTGTGGGCTGCGAACCAGGTCCAGAGGGTGGCTACGGTTGGGGCGTCGAGGGAGAGCAGGTGCCATAAGTGGAGGGCGCGGGTTGGGGCTGTCTGGTTTCGGACTGCTTGCTCGGTTTGGTTCATTGCTTTCTCCTCTCTCCCCTCCCGGGTGTTTTTGTGCAAAGTATTCATTCTATTTACTTTAGGTCCGGACTTCTGTTCTAAAGTATTGATTCTAAAGGAACCTATTTCTTAAAGTATTCATTCTGTTGCGGTTATATGTTTCGGTTTAAATGCGGGAGCCCGGCTGGTTGGCCGGGCTGCTTTTTTGCTGCTGGTTCTATTATACCAAGTTGACCATAACTAAAAACCGCTTTTTGGATATTTATTGGCTGATTGTTTTCAGTTGTTTAGGGGGATTCTTGGGGTTGGGGGCTTGACAGGTTTTTATCGGGGGTTGAGGTGCTGGAGTTCGGTGGATTGATTGGTGGAATTGGAGTGCGGGAGTGACGCACCCACGATAAACGCTCACTGCGCTCGCGTTGATCATGGGGCACCCGGGTTGGTGGTGGGTCAGGGGTTTTAGGGCGGTGGGGTTTAGTTTGCCTATGCGGCCTTTGGGGCCTACTACGAAGGGTAGGGATAGGGCGTTCCAGTTTTGGTCGGCGTCTGGTGCGTCTGAGGGTGAGGGTTTTAGGGGTTGCCAGTTTTTGCCGTCGTCGGTGGAGATGTCGGTTCCGTTGGGGCCTACTGTGATCCAGGTTTTGGTGGTGGGTGAGTAGGCTACCGAAGAGCGGTAGCCGTGGGGTGGGGTTTCGGCGGCTTTGAACCCAACGTCGAACCAATCGTTACCATAGGCGGCAGTCTGTACGGGTGAATCAGGTAGTTTATAGTCGCCCCCTACTGCAACGATCCGCTCCTCGTGTTGGGCGACCGAAAAGATACCTCCCGATTCTGTTTGCGGAAATGGGTTTGCTAGCTTCCACCACACATTGAGATCCTTCGTCGCTTTTCTTTCGGTTACCGGTGGGCAGTCACAGAAACCTGGCGGAGGGAACTCGTTATTGCCTGGAAACCCTATAGCAGACCCGCCTTTGCCTCCAGTAGCCACTACGGCATGTAACCGATCCTGGGCGATCAGCGATGAGTTACTAGCAGCGAAGGCTGACGTATCCTCGCCGATGGCAAAGTCGCTAACTTTTCGCTCCCATGAAACCCATGTTTTACCTCCATCAATTGTTTGCTTGAACACCACTCGTTTTTTCGTTGAACCGGTGACTGGGACAGGATCGCCCAAGAGAAAGCCGTGAAGTTTGTCTGTGAATTGAATTGCGTCCCAGAAGCCTTCTTTGTCTGGGTTGGTGAAGATGAGTTTCCAGGATTTGCAGGCGTCTGTTGTTTTGTAGAGGCGGGAGAGGTCTCCTTTGCCGGAGGACATGACGATGGCGGTGTTGGCGTCGAAGGCCTGGATGCCGCGGAAGTCTAGTTTTTCTGCTTGGGGTGGAGTGGTGCAGGTTTGCCAGGTGGTGCCGTCGTCGGTGGTTCGGAGGACGGTGCCCTGTGTGCCGCTGGCCCATGCGATTCCGTTGCCGAGGGCGTGGATGCCGCGGAGGCTGGCGGTGGTGTGGGATTGCTGGATGGTCCATTGGGCTGGGAGGGTGGTGGTGAGGGCCAGGAGGGTTAGGGTGAGGCGCATGAAGGAGCGCGTTCGGCTCATGCGTCTTGGGGCTTGCGAAGTAGATCTCGGCTGCATGAAAGAGAGCATACCCCAGGGGCTAAAGCCCCATTCTTTGATGAGCCTATGAGACCCAAGGCTGAAGCCTTGGGGTACCTAGATGTGGTGAGTCAAGAGGTTGTTGTCATCGAGGCCTGCTCTGCTGATGGGAGGATGTTGGTTGAGGCTGGCATGGGGACGGTGCCAGTTGTACTGGTGGGTCCAGATGGGCAGCCAGGAAGTTCTATCTTCTGAGTTCTGATAGGTGCGTGCGTAGGCCCATTCGTTGATGGCGGTCTGGATGAAGCGTTCTGCCTTTCCGTTGGTGCGTGGGGTGTAGGGCCGAGTTCGCCGGTGCTTGAGGTGGAGCTGAGCGCAGGTCCGGTGGAAGCGGTGGGCCTTGTAGCATGGGCCGTTGTCAGTGAGCACGCGACGGATGCCGATGCCGAGGGAGTCGAACCAGGCGACGGCGGCGGCCAGGAAGTGAGTGGAACTGCGCTCGGTCTGGTCCGGATACATGGCGGTGAAGGCCAGCCGCGAGTGGTCGTCGACGGCGACATGCAGGAACTCGGCTCCGATGCCCTTGACGCCGTCGCGGCGGTCTCCAGTGACCCGGTGCGAAGGCCGCTGGATGCGCACCAGGCGCTTGATATCAAGATGCAGCAGGTCGCCTGGAGCCGGGTGTTCGTAGCGCACCACGGCGGGCCCAGGTTCGAGGTCGCGGATGCGGTTCAGCCCCAGCCGCCGAAGCACGCGGCTGACCGTGGCACGGCTGAGCCCAAGCTGCTGGGCGATCCGCACCCCGGTCCAACGTTCCCGTCTCAGCCGTTCGACCTCCATGATCCTCTCCTCCGACGTGCTGCGGGGTGAGCGATGAGGCCGCGAAGTCCGATCCCTGAGACCGGCCAGGCCATGCTCCCGATAGCGCCGCACCCACTTCGCTGCACTCTGCCGGCTCAGCTTGAACTCGGCCATGGCCTCCTTCAAGCTCAACCGGCCCTCTAATACATCCTTCGCAAGCTGCTCTCGACGAACAATCGTCAGTCGAGCATGATAGTGATAGTCCATTCGGTCTCCTGAGAATGCTTGGCTTCGCAAACTCAGCTTCACAGTTCTCGATCGAATGGACAACAACCTATTGAAACTTCACACCTAGATACTTCGATTCCTGAGGGCGTGGATCAGGCCATTTGGGCTGAGTCCACGCCTTTTTGTTTTGCGCTTCTGGATGGTTGTTGTGCCGGACATTGCTACAGTACAAAATTGGTTTGAAGTGGAGGTTGTGGACGCCAAAAAGGCTCCACATCTGATAGACTTTACCTTGTCGTTGAGTTCGCTGGTTTGGTGACAGAACTGATTGAACCGATGACGAGCTAGAAGAGCGAAAGTGCTCATTCTATGTGACATCAATCCAAGTTGTCGTTCGACAACTTTGGGGACGTAGCTCAGTTGGTTAGAGCGCTGCCCTGTCACGGCAGAGGTCGCGGGTTCGAGCCCCGTCGTCCCCGCCATAAACCTCAGAAACATAAGGAATTATGGCAATGATAGCTGCTCTCATGCAGCCGCTGAGGGTGTCGACACCCCCAGATATTGCTGGACGAATCGAACATGGTGGTCAAGTCAGGAAACGTTGTGACCGCTGGAGCTGCTTGACGACCAATTGGGTGCTAATAGTGATCTTCGCCAGCTCGCTTTCCACTCTCCTGAGCGATCAGCCACCCGTCGCAAACGCGCCTGGCTTCACTTTCGCCGATTGAGTTCTTGCAGCATCGCGTGGGCCCGCTGCGCGATTTCTGGCGAAGAAGAACGCGTCGCTTTCTCCAAAAGATCTCCTGCGGTGCGTGCCTGACCCTCGTCGATGAGCGTCTCCGCTAAGTCAAGTTGGGCCGGACCGAACCCGGGGTCTAACTCTCAAGGCGGCTTCGAACTCTGTGCGTGCCGGAGTCATCTGACGTCTTTGAGCGAATATTTGTCCCAGAAGATCGTGAGCTCGTGCTGACTTCGCGTCGGCCATCACCGCTGCCTTGGCCTCCACCTCTGCTTCCAGGAGGCGTTGCAGTTGCAGCAGTACCACTGCGTAGTCGCCATGAGCGTTCGCGTTTGTAGGGTCGAGCTGAACCGCCTTCTGCAGATGGAAAGCCGCCTGCTTCCAATCGCTTTCACTCGCAAGGAGACGCCCTAAGTTAGCCTCGGTCCCTGAGTCGTAAGGATTGATGGCGAGCGCTGCACGGAATGCACTCTCAGCACCGCGGCGGTTTCCAGACTGAGCCAGGATTGACCCTAAATTGTTCTGAGCGTCGGCATAGTCGGGCTTGAGTTGAAGCGCTTTTTGAAGACTTGCTACAGCTTTGTCAGTGCTACCAGATCTCGATTCAAGTTGCGCTTGTTCATACCAGAGAATTTCGTTGTCGGGCTCGCGTTCGATGGCCCTGCTCAGCACTGCCTGCGCCTCTTCGACCTGTCCTGAGCTGCCAAGCGTGACAGCGAGCCTCCGCAGCGCGCGCGAGGAGAGTGGATCCAACTTTAGCGCCTGCCTGTAAGCACCAATTGCACCTTGAAGATCGCCAGTGTGTCTCATCGCATCGCCGAGCTCTATCGAAAAGTTCGGCTGGTCGGGATGCTGCGTGCGAATCAACTCGGCCAACGCGGGAGTACCCACCTCCAGGTTGCTGCTGTCGATCACCTGTGCCGCCGCATCATAAAGTGCGTCGTTTGGGCCCTCGGTTTCGTGGTCCAGTAGATACCGCTTCACCGGGCCGCGGTAGGCATTCGCGGGGTTGTCGGGAGTCTCCCGCCGCTCTGCAAGCAGTTCTTTCGCGGGCGGCGAGTTACGTTGAATCAAGTGGTCCGTCATGATCGCGTGAACCACGTCTTCGGTCCTGCGTTTTGGCATGTGGCAGGAGACGCAATCATTCGACGCGGGATGCTGGTGTAGCGCAATCTTTGCAGGAAGGCTTGCCGCATGGCATTTCATGCAGATGTTTGTGTAGTAAGAAGTGGCGTCCGAGCCTTTATGAAGGTCATGTGGATTATGACAGGTCTCGCAGGTCAGCGCACCCTGACTTTTGAGATAACACAGTGATTGCCGAAGCCGGTAAGGCGCATTCACAATCTCAAAGTTATCGGTGCGCCCCTTATTGGGGTCGCGAACGAAGTAAGAGTTGAAGCCTGCGAGCGGCTGATTCGACTTATAACCGAAAGGCTCCTGGTCATAACGTCGAATTCGATCTGGCAGCGGGCGGCTGGTGGTCTCGAGATGGCATTGCTCGCAAACCTCCATCTGACGGTCGTTACTGAGCCGCATTGGATTAAGAATCTTTGCTTGAATCTGTTGAAGCGAGGATTTGGGGTCTTGCGCTGCTGCTACGTGCGCAGCACCCGGACCATGGCAGCGCTGGCAATCAATGCCTACCGGCAATGTGGCCTCATACGCGGGATGCGCGGAGAGATCACGGTGCGCAGTAGGCGGAATCTGAGGATACGCGTTGTGGCAGAACATGCACTCGTACGCAATTGTTCTTCGCGTCAGGGGGTGCGCATTGTCGAAACCTGGGTTCATTCCCCAATGGCCTCCATCTTCGGAGTACCAGGCGAGCGGCAGTTCGATCAGCGTTCCATCCTGCTCACGATGCAGATAGGTCCGTGCATGATTTCCCGAACCCATGATGTAATCGATTGTTAGTTCTTCAACGTTGTCCGCGTTTCCGTCGAAACCCCTCTGCCAACGGCGTTGATAGTATGCTCCGTCATGCTCCGTCAACTGGTAATAGGTGCCGGATGCTGCGTGATAAAACTGTCGGTCTTTGGCGGGACTGTCGACGGTGTATTCCGCCTCAGGTTTATAGAAAGCATGCGCCATGCCGGTTTGGGCATATCCAGAAGCTTCTTCGGCATGACATCGTATACAGGTTGCCGGATCGGCATACCCTTGCTCCTGCACCCCTTTCGAAGGCCTTCGATGTTGAAGCAAGAAGAGCGAAACAATGGCGCCCGTCACGAAGATGGATGCGGCAGTTGTGCGGTGCCATGTCTTCATAGAGGAGAGTCTAGCTGGGAGGGAGGCCGCCGAGATAATAAACGCTTAGATCGGGAGCCGCCAGGATCAGGCGCGTAAGTTCAGGATTTGGAAAACGCCGGTTGTATGGAGGGGCCCACCCGATCTGGTCTCCACTGGGTACTTTTGGCACCTCCTGCTTAACTCCGGTGGCTTTCTCAAAGGGTGCAGGATTACTAAGGCCTGCTATCGATACATCGACCAGTCGATGAAGCGCTCCATTCGCGTGGGCATAGAGATCGAGTCCGTTAGCCTCCCCAAACTCCGCCAACAAGACAAGCGGTGCGAGCGCATAAAGATGGTAATGCAATGCCCTGCGGCCTCTGGCCATCTCCAGTGGCAGAGTGCCATCGGGACGTATCTGGTTAACTCCGTTGTCGTAAGCCGCCATCCCCCAGTCGAAGAAGCCGCGATCGTTTGCGGCGATTCCAATCGCTGCGATTTCAACGCCGGCCCAATACAGATGATTGTTCTGACTATCCCCTTGACCGCCTTTCTTGTGGGCTTCGTAGTAATCCTTGCTCTGTTCCCCGACGTTAAGCAGCCAATTCGCGATGGTCTTGGTCTGTTGCGGCGGTCGCGGGGATCCCATCACGAACCTTGAGATATGCAATCGCAACTGCGCCGACGACCCAGCCCTGCACGTAGTAGGCCTGATCCGAAGACATCTTGCCGGTAAGAGACTTGTTCCGCACCATGGTGTCGATCCGACTCATTGCGCACTGGCCCGCTTCGCGCGAGCCTGTAGTTCTGTAATCGTCAGCCGCCTTGACGATCGCCATCCCGGCAGCTTTGACTGGGTTGCTCGACTTGTTGTAAGCCTCTTGCCGCACTGGATCGATGATGGAATGGGTCGGATCATCAAGTCGATAGAAGCCATCAGTCACCAGGTCGGGCGCGATATCCATGATGGCCGGACATGCATAGGCCGCGTTAGTCGCAGTGACAGGTCTTCCATCCCAAGGTGAACGAAGAGGTTTTGCTGGAGCCGCAAACAAGGCGGGGCCTCCCACAGCAAAGTGGGCCAAGCAATACAACGCACCCGGTATATTGAGCGAGGCTGACGGCTGCCGCCGTTGAGTGTCGTGGAGTGGGATTCATTTTTGTTCCTTTATATCGACTCATCGTTGATAAGGCAGTGCGGAGAGCGCGCATTCCCGGAGTGTGAAGAAGCCATCCATTACAGATGGCTTCCTCGATACGTAGCGTTATGGTTTATTGGGCTTAGAAGAAGAAGCGTGAAGACAATTGCAGCTGGCGATTAGGTTGAGTGCCCGTAATCTTTCCGAAGCCGGACGAGGTAGAAAAGGTTGCCGCGGTCCCGACAGCTGTCACCGAAAGGGAACCGCTCGGCGTCTGGAAGTTTGTATGGTTGATGACGTTGAAGGCATCGACGCGGAACTGGAAATTTAGAGATTCCCATATCTTGAAGTCCTTCGATACTGACGCATCGAAGTCTACTTCGCCGGGTGCCCGGTTCGAGTCTCGCGAAACGTTCCCGAAGCCCGTAGCGACAATTTGTGTTCGTACACCGCTAATGGTGTTGTAAACCGGTCCGGATGCCGTTAGCGGGAAGATTCGGATCTGCGGCGGAATCGAAGTATTGGAGCGCTGCTCCGTTCAGAGTCGGGTGCGTCAACTTGAGGAGTTGGGGGTTTCCGTTCGGCCGCTGCGACGAGCCTGGAATCTCGTTGGTCTGCGTGATGTTCACCGGGAGTCCGGTGTGACCAATGAAGACCGGCGAAATATGCCAGTTACGCAGCCACCACGGACCAGGGGTTGTATAGACGATTGCGATGTTCGCCACCTGTTGGGCGTCGATGTTGCTGGGTGCGATGTCGTGGATAAAGTTCGGACCGGCGACGGGGTATTGTGAATTGGCCGTCCCATTCGGAGCCGAGAAGTTATAGATGGTGCTTCCATCATCCATGCTCTTGGAATAGGTGTAGTTGGAGAGGATGGCGACCCGGGAGTTGAACTGGCGTTTCACAGTTACCTGTAACCCGTTGTAGTTGGAACCCCCCGAATTGTTGTTCACGGTGAATGATTTGAGATTTGGGAATGGCTGTGCCATTTGGGTCGTGACTACTGGTGTTGGCCAGGGTTACCGCAGGTATCGACGCAAGGGGAACCTGATTCACCCCTAAGTTATAGGAGAGGTGGACAGCATGGTTCCCGATGTAGTTGACCTCCAGAGTAAGCAAGAGAGGTAACTGGCGCTGGAAGCCAACACTCCACTGCTGCACCAATGGCATGTGGCTTTGATTGTTGAATGAGATGGCGACAGTATAGGGGATAGTGGCTGAAGAGCCTACCAGGGCCGCGTTGGGATTCTGCAGATTTGGTGGAGGCGCAAGCGGAAGGCCCTGCGAAAGAGTGAATGGCTGAGGGACTGCCGTCCCTAGGTTGTTGGTGGTAATGGTGTTGTCAAATCCCGGATAGGCAAGTTGACCGCCGAGGTTCTGGAAGATAGTTCCGTAGAATGTGCCGTATGCCGCGCGGATAACGGTCCTCTCGCCGATGCTATAGGCCAGGCCGATACGTGGCGAAACATCAGCCTTCGGCGTGGAGATGTTGAGCGAACGGGAGACGCCGTTAAGATTCAGCGGCCCACAAGGTACCACTGTTGGGATCGATACGACTGTAGATATTGGTTGCAATCGTCAGCGGCGACTCGTATTCGTAGCGAAGCCCAAGGTTGAGTGTCAGCTTCGGCGTAACCTTCCAGTCGTCCTGGGCGAAGATGCCGAAGTTGGAGTTGCGTCTGCCTGTCGGCGGCTGAGGTTGCTCGTAGCTCGTCTGCTTGATCTTCCCGAGGAGCAAATCCGCAATCTGAGTATTTGGGTTGCCAGGAGCGCCATGGTTTGTAATAGTGCCGTCGAACGTAAAGAGCCCTTCTGGGCTGGTGGCAGGGTTGTACGAGTTGAACTCGTTCTTGCGAAGTGACGCACCGACTTTGAAGGTATGGGGACCAAACGTCTTCGTCACCGTGCCAAAAGGAGTATAGGTGTTAGTGATATTGACTTGGTTCGTGTTGGTGTCCGCTCCGATGTTGCTAAAACCAAAACTATTGCTGGCGCTATCCTGAGCAGTAGTGCTGGCGGATATCTGGGGTGCCTGATTCAACGGCAACGACGCGATTCCGAGCGTGGTTGACACATTCTGGCCGGTACCCGGGGGATTACGAAGAACAACGTTGCGGAAGAAGCCCATGTTGAGGTCCATGACCAGAGTTGGGCTCCATACACGGGTGTAATCGATAGAGGGTAGCCATGCATTGTTGCAGGTGCAATCCCAGGTAGTGTTGAGCAACTCGCTGTTATAGGTAACTGCGTTCGGCGTCGAAGTGGTAAAGCGGAAAACGTTGAAGCTTAGCCTGTCCTTCTGCGTAAGCACCTCATCGACACGTGCGACGATCTTCTGGACATGTCCAGTCAGGTTCTGCAGCGACGTCCAGTTACCCGTATAGCGATTGTTTACCGCATCAAAGGTGCCGACCGTATTCGGTAGAGGCAGCAATGCCAGGATCTTCGCAGCCGCAGGGATCAATCCCGGTAACCTGGTTGCCGGAAAACGCTGGCGAACTCGCTCCGGTCGGTTGGTAAATGGTCTGTGCCGGTGAAGAGGCGGGACGAGGCTGCCCATTGAGAAGAATGGGATTGGAGGCGTTCGAGAGGTCGCCCGTGCGTTGCGCGGCAGTAGGGACCGTTTGTGTCACAAGCGTCGAGCTAGGCGTGGCGGTGCGGTCGTAGTTGAAGAAGAAGAAGGTCTTGTCACGACCATTGTAGAGATGAGGAATCCGGACCGGGCCACCGATGGACCCACCTTCCTGGAAGAAGCGGTCCCGATTTCGCGGCGTGACGGCTCCGGTAGTCGCGTTTATGGTCGTCCTTGTGAAAATACTGGTTGGCGTCGAACGCCTCATTCCGTAAGAGGAAGTAGAGATTGCCGTGATAGTTGTTTGTGCCGGAGATCGTATTCACGGAGATCACGGCGCCCGAGGTGCGACCATACTCGCTCGGCGCATTGGTTGTGATGACACGAAACTGGTCGACACCATCCGGCGAAGGCAATGTGGCCGGTGTTCCGGTCGAGGCGACGATCGTCGAAACACCGTTGAGCAGCACCTCAGTGTTCAGCGTGCGACTGCCGTTTATCGAAAGTTGTGAGGTTGACGGCTGGTCACCTGCGCCCCCATGCACGACACCCGGAATGAACGATAGCAGGTTCTCGGTGGCGCGTTGTTGCAGCGGAAGATTCTGGACGTCCAGAGGTTCGATCAGCGTCGAAACGTCTGATGTGCTGCGATCCAACTGTTCCCCCTTGGCTTCGACCGTCACAATATCCGAGACCGCGCCCACCTGCATATTGATATTTACAGACGCAACCTGTGCAACCGTCGCGACGAGATTATCGACGATAGCCTGCTTGAGGCCGGGAGCAGTTACCGTGATCCGGAATGTTCCCGGGTATCACCTGCGGCGCCACGAACGCGCCTGCGGTGTCGGTTTTTCCGCTGAAGACAGTCACACCGGTGTTCTGATTGACGATTACCACCTGAGCATTGGGCACGAGGGCTCCCGTAGGGTCGAGTACCTGACCGCGAATGGTTGCGTTGGTGTTTTGCGCATATGCCTCGTTTCCTCCAGTGAGGGCAATAGCCATAATGCACCAAACCGCAAGTACAAAGGTCTCGAGAGCCAAGTGCGGTGTTCTTTGTCTTACCTGCTGAATGTTCATATGAAGCCTCCAGAAATACATCTGTGTACGTATTCGCATAGGCGCGTTTTCAAACTATGCATCTGTCCCGTAATCTGAGACGTCCGAGAGCGTATCTCGCCATTAGCGG
This sequence comes from uncultured Acidobacteriaceae bacterium, assembly GCA_963744125.1. Taxonomy (GTDB): domain Bacteria; phylum Acidobacteriota; class Terriglobia; order Terriglobales; family Acidobacteriaceae; genus Edaphobacter. The sequence goes on from CAVUSG010000007.1 coordinate 39,480, forward strand.
CGTCTTCCTCGATCGAAAGATCAGTCCGATATAGACAAACGTTTCGGCAATCGCGCAACAGTTCTAGATCATGGGTACTATTGGCAAGTGCCTAACGGTAGTACCGAGTAGCCAATCAGCCTAAGTAGCTGTTTTCAATCAACTGCTGCTCTTTTTTGAGGGGCACGTTATAAACGTCATCCGATCGGTAAGAAGTCGGCTCGTTTCAGTTTGTCGAAATCCCTGACGGAAAGCAGGTTTTGAGAAACACTATCCATTCCAGGAGACATCTCAGACCAGGCAGTTCAGTCAGACAGGGCTTACGGCTGTTACCCGCAATCTTCGCAAGAGAAATGGCGCCGCCTAAACCGATGGCTGACGGTGAACCAGAGCGAATACAATTTTTCTCGACTGCTGTTCCCGGTCAGACCACTGAGCGCATCCGGATGCATGTTAAATAGCTGGATGCTGTGAATGACGGAAGCTTGGCGGAGCACCGAATGAGCCTCTGCCTCGGCCGCTGACGTCCTGTTAAAGCTACTCTTCGCCACTGACTGAGGAACTTTTGAAAGTCAAAGAACCTTTCTCATTCCAGGAGAAGCGGTACCTAGTCGATAACGACGGTTGCCCTCTCTGCCTCTTAGAATCAATAACATCGAAGCTTCAGACCGCGACGTTAGGCTTTCTGCTGGGCAGACCATCCGCGAGATGGATTAATAAGAAGCTTACGAGAAGCAACGGACTTTTGCTGCAGCCGCGATCTCGTAAAGAATACCCTGCGTTACCGCTCGCTATCCGCGACATTTAAGAAGTTTCTTGAAGTCCGTACCATAAAGGGGAACCGCTCAGTGTTACATAGGTCATGCGGGATGGTGCTGCATTTCATATTTCACTGAGTAACCGTTCTTTATCCGATCGAGATCTTATCTTCTGAAGCCAACAATATTTCGGCGCAAGGCTGTCTCCCTATATTGAAGTCTGAGTAGTATAGGTGTGAAAACTGCATGTTCTATTTCCGAGACACTTTTGAAAGATCGCAATGGAAGAATTACTCAAGTCATTTTGGGGTATTGCAGCGACGATAGTGGAGGGTGCAGCAGCTCTCCTTATCACCATTGGTGCGGCCGAAGCATTTGTCTTGTCTCTGTGGCAGTTTCGCTCGCCAACCTCGCAGAAGATGAAGATCTGGATGCACTTTGCAACGTGGTTGCTGCTCGGTTTGGAATTCGAACTTGCAGCGGATGTTATCCGCACAGCGATTGCTCCCACTTGGTCGGACATTGGACAGCTGGCATCTATCGCCGCGATCCGCACATTCCTCAGCTATTTTCTCGATAGGGATATTGAAGAGGTATCCGACCCTCTTAGGAGCCCTTATTATCGGCCCCAGATTAGCGCTCCTCCCAATCCACCTGAGGCGCCCATTCCGTAACTGGCTGCTTTGGAGGGAGAGAGAGCATTCCGTCACTTTTCTAATAGATCTCAACTACCAAGGCTGGAGAGTGTATGGAAAAACATGAAATAACCAGCAATCAAATGGCAGCTGATCGCACGTGGTTGGCGCAGGAGCGCACGTTGATGGCGTGGATCCGGACTGCAACGTCGATGATTGGATTTGGATTCACGATCTATAAGTTCTTTGAAGGACGTCCGCCGAATCCGAATACTCTTTTGAGCTCCAGGGATTTCGCGATTCTGATGATCGGCTTTGGATTGTTTGCTTTGGCGCTTGCAACGATTCAACATGTCATCGAACTTAGATTGATTTCCGACATAACCAGCCGAAGACGAAGGTCGATTGCCATGGTGCTTGCTGTCCCCCTCGCGCTCCTTGGCGGTCTTGCCTTTATATCTGCGCTCCTTCGAGAGTGATTTTAGGGCCGCGGAAGTCGCGATTATATGAATTTCTCGACATAGGGACGGTTGTGAGACGCTGCTGCAGTGGCGCTCCCTGCATATTGTGACAGGTTGAATGGACGGCGCATGGAGGTATGCTTCTCCGCAATTGCAGAGGTTAGGATCCTGTTCGCCCGGCCCGGCGAACGGACGCGCTTGCCTGTGGAAAACCGTGGAGGACTCGATGGCACAAACAGAAGAACGGCGAAGACTGGATGAAGCGTGTGCAAAGCTCGTTCCATGGAAGAAATGGGGACCCTACCTGAGCGAGCGGCAGTGGGGAACGGTGCGAGAGGATTATAGTGCGAACGGTGACGCCTGGGACTATTTCACGCACGATCATGCCAGATCTCGAGCGTATCGCTGGGGTGAGGACGGTTTGGCCGGCGTTTGCGATGACCACCAGATCCTGTGTTTTGCGCTGGCGATGTGGAACGAAAAGGATCCGATTCTGAAAGAACGGCTGTTCGGACTGACTAATAGTGAAGGCAATCACGGCGAGGACGTGAAGGAATACTACTTCTACCTGGATAGCACGCCGACGCACTCTTACATGAAGTATCTGTACAAGTATGCCCAGGCGGCTTACCCGTATGACGATCTGGTGAAGACGAATAGGGAACGTGGGCGCAGCAAGCCTGAGTATGAGTTGCTGGATACGGGTGTATTCAACGAGAACAAATACTTCGATGTTTTTGTGGAGTATGCCAAGGGTGGCGCGGAGGATCTGGGAATCAAGATAAGTGTGACCAACAGGGGGCCGGAGAAGGCGACGCTGCATCTCTTGCCTACGATGTGGTTTCGCAATACGTGGATGTGGTCGGATTCGGGTAGCAAGCCGGTGCTGAAGGGGGTACAGCGCAAGGGGTTCAGCGAAATCTCCGTACATCACACAGATCCGATCTTTCAGGAGTCACTGGCCGACTACAGTTTGTATTGCGAAGGGGACGCGCCACTCCTGTTTACGGAGAATGAGAGCAACAACGAAAAGCTGTTTGGCACGAAGAATGCCTCGCCGTACGTGAAAGACGGTTTTCATAACTTCATCATTCATGGCCAGAAGGAGGCGGTGAATCCCGCGATGGAGGGCACGAAGGCGGCTCCGCACTATGTGCTGACGGTAGGGGCCGGGGAGACGAAGGTTGTGCGTCTACGGCTGGCGCGGGGAGTCGCGGGGAAAGAAGCGCAGCCGTTTGATCACTTCGACGACGTGTTTGCCGAACGGCTGAAGGAGGCCAATGATTTCTACGACACCGTTACACCAGCGGTGGTCAAGGCGGACCCGGATCGCGCGATGGTGCTGCGACAGGCTATGGCGGGAATGCTTTGGAGCAAGCAGTACTTCTATTACGACGTGAACGTGTGGCTGAGAGAGCATCAGGTGGAGCCGACAAGTTCGCCGGAGATTCGACAAAAGGTGCGCAACGGCGAGTGGTTCCACATGTACAACAACGACATCATTTCGATGCCGGATAAGTGGGAATATCCATGGTATGCAGCATGGGACCTGGCATTCCACATGCTGGCGTTTCAGGCGATCGATTCGGATTTCGCGAAGTCGCAGCTGGAGCTGATTCTGCGGAACGACTATATGCACCCGAATGGACAGGTGCCGGCGTATGAGTGGAACTTTGGCGATACGAATCCGCCGGTGCATGCGTATGCCACGATGCAGATTTATTTGAGCGATAAGGAGCGCAACAACGGCAAAGGCGACCTGCAGTTTTTAACGTACGCGTTCTCCAAACTGCTGGTGAACTTTACCTGGTGGCTGAACAGAAAGGACCGTGCAGGGAACAATCTGTTTGAGGGTGGGTTTCTGGGTCTGGACAATATCGGGGTGTTCGACAGGAGCGCGCCGCTGCCGGGCGGGGGACATCTGGAGCAGGCGGATGGAACTGCATGGATGGTGTTCTTCAGTCAACAGATGTTGCGAATCTCGGTGGAACTGGCACTGCATTTTCCTATGTTTGAGGAGTTCGTCGTCAAGTTCTTCGAACATACGATGTGGATTGCCGGAGCGATGGACCGGATGGGGAAGGCGCAGGACACGATGTGGGATGAAGAAGATGGCTTCTTCTACGATGTGCTGCGAATGCCGGATGGCCATTCGTTTCGGATGAAGGTGCGATCAATGGTAGGACTGCTGCCGCTAGCTGCGGTGTCAATCTTCGAAGACGACCTGATGGAGAAGCTTCCCACATTTCGGAAGCATGCGAAAGACTTTATGATGCGGCATCCGGAGCTGGCGGCGAACTTGCACTTGCCGGCAGCCCAGGGTATGGCGGGAAGGCGGATGCTATCGACCGTGAACGAAGATAAGTTGCGGCGAATTCTGACGAAGATGCTGGACGAGAAAGAATTTTTTGGACCGCATGGGATTCGTGCTCTGTCGCTCTATCACCGGGAGCATCCGTTCGAGTTCGACATGGCGGGACAGAAGTCGCAAGTGGGGTATGTTCCAGGAGATTCAGACAGCGGAATGTTTGGAGGTAACTCGAATTGGAGGGGGCCGGTCTGGATGCCGGTGAACTTCCTGCTATACACGTCGTTGATGCGGCTGGGAGCGTACTACGGCGACTCGTTTACGATTGAGTGCCCGACGGGGTCGGGGAATTTGATGAGTTTGTTTGGTGTCGCGAAGGTGCTAGGAGAACGATTGATCGGGACGTTTTTAAAAGACAGCACAGGCAGGCGGCCGGTATTTGGAGATGCAGAGAAGTTCCAGACCGATCCATACTGGCGCGACAATTTGCTGTTTTTCGAATACTTCCATGGCGATACAGGGGCTGGCGTGGGTGCCAGCCATCAGACGGGATGGACGGGATGCATCACGCGGGTTATTCAGGCGAACGGGGCTTTCTCTGAAGAGCTTCTTGGCGAGCACGATATCGAGCGGCGAGCAATAAGGCTTGGTCAGGGTCAGAGTGACGAGGATGTCAGTACCGTGCTCGCGAAATAGGTATTCCCTCAGCGAACGAAGAAAGCCCCTTATCGTTGCTGCAACTGCTTGATCCGTTATGCGAAGTTAACTGATTGTTGCTGATGCCGTTGAGTTCGGTCGTCCTGACGATTGCGATGGCCTGACAATCAATCGAAGGCCGACGTGGCAGGCAGAGGTATCAATCGGTTGCGCCATCCGCGCCGCCGGGCGATAACGCCGACAGTAAACGGGGGCACACAAAAAAGAGCCGCCTTTAATAACCTTGCGCGGAATTTTGATGTTTGGCATTTGCGGGTCGTAGCTCTGTTCGCGGTCTCCCCTTGGAACTTCGCCACCGCAGCAGGCCTTAGCTGCTGGATGATGCGCGGAGTACCAGTCAGACGTCCACTCCCAAACATTGCCTATCATGTCGAAAACACCATAGGCATTGGCAGGAAACTGCCCTACGGGTGCCGTTCTTTCGTACCCATCCGTCAGTAGGTTTTGCCACGGGAACTGACCCTGCCATACGTTGGCCATCTGTTTACCGCCGGGCTCAAGTTCTTCGCCCCAGGCGTAGTCGGCACCTTCCAGACCTCCGCGTGCAGCGAACTCCCACTCGGCTTCAGTAGGCAAAACTTTTCCGGCCCATTTCGCGTACGCTTCAGCATCCTCGTAGGCAATATGCACCACAGGATGTTGCGCGCGATCCGCTATTGAGCTTTCCGGTCCCTCGGGGTGACGCCAGTTCGCACCCGGAATGTAGGTCCACCAGCCGTAATGATCGCGTAAATCAACCTTGTGATTGGGTTTGTGAAATACGACTGACGCCGGTTGAAGCAATTCCGGCAGTGCCCCTGGATAGTCTTCCGCCTTCGGCGCCTTCTCCGCTGACGTGACGTGGCTGGTAGCCTCGATAAAACGTCCGAACTGCTCGTTCGTGATGGCATACTGGTCGATCCAGAAGCCTTCTACCATCGCGTTATGGCTTGGAGCTTCTTCTGGATAATGTTTATCCGAACCCATGAGGAACGTGCCGCCAGGAATCCAGACCATGTTTTCGTCCGGCGGTTGCAGTGCCGGCTCGGTGAGCTTAATTGAATGATCCACTAACATGGGGGGAGTCCTCGGAAAGTGACTTTAAGCCATATCGGCTGTGGCATGCCTATCCCATCGCATGATCAGGCCGTTCGCTGATTTGAATCGTGAGATGCCTGAGAGGGAACTGTCAAAAATGCTAGATATTCCCCCTAATATATTGGGGGCGGTTTATTCCTAAAGGAGCGCCTAAGCAGTGGCTCTCAGCGACCCCATATCGAGTAGTTGAGCAGTCTTTGCTCGCGGTATGCGGGCAGTGCGAGCAGTAAGTTCTACCTGGTCAGGAACTGCAACCCAGATTTCTGTACCGCGTCCGGGGACGGAATGCATTCTGAAACTTCCGCTGACAAGCTTAATCCGTTCGCCCATGCTAATGAGTCCAAGGCCCTGCCGGCTAACATTGCTGTCGAATCCAATGCCGGAGTCCTGAATCGTCAGGTAATACATCTCTTGAACTTTTGTAATTGTCATTGCGACAACTGACGCATGCGCGTGTTTAATCGCATTATTTAGAGATTCCTGAGCCACCCGATACAGGCAAAGCGAGACATCCTTGGAGGTTGGCTCTTCAAATTCATCAGCGTAAAGGTCGACCCGAAAGTCCGATTGCGAAAGCCGCCGGCACAGATCCTTAAGCGCGGATTTTAGTCCCAGATGTTGCAACTTATAAGAGTGCAAATCGTGGGACATCTCGTGAATATCTGTGCACAGGCTGTCCAGTTCATCCCGCAGAACTTCGAGACGGTCTACCGAAAGACATTTGGCTTCCGATTGCTGGCTAGCCATTAACGCGACTTCTGATGCGGCCAACGACAGTCTCTGACCGATATCGTCATGTAACTCCCGCGAGAGACATTTGCGCTCATTCTCCTGAGATTGGATAAGCAAAGATGCCAAGAAGTCGACCTCGGTCTGTCTTCGGCTTACTTCCGCCTCTTTAACTTTCAGACCAGTAATATCCTCGATGCTTACCAGCAGCAAATTATCTCTCGAATTGAACGTATCGACTAGATTGGTCGTTATACGAACCGGGATAGGGACCTTGTTTTTGCTAATAACGGTTTGCTCATATCGACTTGCGATAGCATCGCATCGGCTTAGAGAGCCAAAGATATCCTCGAACTTCATCAGCAGGAGCTCAGCCTCGGAGTGACCCAACATATTTCGAAAGGCGGCATTCGACGAGATGAACTGGCCTCTGCGGTTGAACATCGCCATCGAGCTGATAGAGGCAGCAAAGAGCCGCTGGAAGCAACCTACGTTGATTTGAGAATCATCCTGAGCCAATCCGCGTTGGTAGGCATTAGAGAAGATGTCTTCCAACAGTGTGCACTGCTCCACAATTTCTTTGGACCATTCGATCACCGTCGATTTGGACGACAGTATCAAAACGGTGCGACCTAAAGAGGCAGAACTTGACGGTATGAGAGCCAGTGAACAAACATCAGCAGCCTTGAGAAATATCTGATCGACCTCAGCAGCCGGGCAGAGGTCGACAGTGTCGAAGATGAGAACTGCTTTTCCGGCGTTCAATTGAGCTAGACACCATGGCAACCGGTGCAATCCGTCTCTCAGGGCAGAGCATAAGGGATTTGAAATAGGTGCGGAGTGGAATACCTCTGTCAACATCCCTGAATCACTAAGGAGAAACCAGCCCATCTGTCCAGCTCCCTCGATTGCGCTTACCTCGACTAGGCTGTGAGAGATAATTGACTCAATTTCATATTTTCCGCATCTTGCGAGATCAGACGAGGCGCGCAGAATAACGTCTCTGACGTGAGAACCCTTCTGGTTTTGAGGAACAACGTAGCCCGCGGGGCTTAAACTCATGCTCAACATAATTACCCCTTGCTTTCTTCTCGCCGTCGTCAAGATTCTGTAACGCCGGTTCCTAACGAGTAAGAAACAAACGTAACAATCTAGCTGACGGTACCGGCATATCCGGTAGAGTTAGTGGGAGCAAGCGTTGCATGAAAGTGAAAGCGAAGACCTGTCACTTTTGACATCACTTATGAGGTCTTCATGATTCTTATGATCACTAAAGACGCGGCTGCATAGCAAAGATAATACGTGCCTTTGGCCAAGTTTAATATTAAATGTCCGAAATTTGATCTAGTAAAACTACTAGGTTGAAAGTGAGATTCGAAGTGGATCGAGCAGATAAAATCACACCTGCGAGCAGTAGAACAAGCCGTCGCGCGCAGACGCCAATGCACTTAGGAGATCGAGCGTCATACGACGTTTTAGGACGTACCCGTAGCCAATTGATTGCGCTTCCTGCAAGTAGTCTTCATCGTCGATCAGCGTCACGAAGACTACCTTGGTGCAGAGCCCGGCCTGTCGCAATTGTCGCGCTACCCGAATGCCATCCATCTTCGGCATGGAGATATCAAGAACGGCAAAATCCGGCTTCAGCTCGCAGATCGAACGGACAGCTTCTTCACCGTCAACCGCTACCTTAACCACGGTGTAAGTTGGGCTCAGAAGGGCGCAGGCGATCTCGATCACCTTGAAGTTATCATCGGCAAAGACTACGGTAGGTCGATCGGGCATCGCGGGATACGCTCCATCTCCCGGACTTAGCAATGTGAGACCAGTCTTAAGGAGATATGACCGTTCGACAACTGTCGTCTTGTGCAGCCGCATACCTGCCATTCAGGCAGGTGTGTGTGGAAGGCGTCTAGACCCGAATCTCCAGAAGAGAAAGTTTCCAGAACTGTCATATTTAGCAGCAGAGAAAAAAGCATCGGGGCTGCACTCTAGAGTTGGAGGTTCAAATGGATCGGCCACGAATACTGATTGCGGACGACCACACGCTCGTTGCCGAGGCGTTTAAGAATCTGATTGAACCTGAATATCACGTAATCAAGATGGTGGCAGACGGCAGAAGCCTTCTGACCGCTGCGAAGGAGTTGAAGCCCGATCTGGTTCTGCTTGACCTTGGTATGCCGCTGCTGAACGGGCTCGATGCCGGACTCGAATTGAAGAAGCTCCTGCCGAAGACCAAGCTCATTGTCTTGACAATGAACCAGGATGCGGACGTCGCGTCCAAAGCTCTACGCCAGTGGGCCTCCGGCTATCTTCTGAAGAAATCTGCTGGTATCGAGCTTAAAAAAGCGATCTTTGAAGTCCTCCGTGGACATTCGTATGTCACGCCGAGCATCGCTCAGAAGCTGATGGACGAATTTATCCGCGATCCACACCCCGATCGTTCAAAGGAACTCACACAACGCCAGCGTCAGGTGCTCCAGCTTCTTGCCGAGGGGCGTTCCATGAAGGAGGCGGCGGCGATTCTGGACATCGCTGTTCGAACGATCGCCTTCCATAAATATCGAATCATGGAAGACTTCGGGCTGAAGACGAACGCTGATCTCGTGCGGTTCGCTCTTCGGGAACACATCATATCCGAGGACTGAGCAAACCTGCGAAAAGATCACCTTGCGTCCGGCAGCAGGCCTTTTTCTACCAGCACGGGTGGTCTACGGTGCTTCGTTGCTTGTTCGTAGGCATAGGCCCAGCCAAGCAGATCGCCATCGCGCCACGGTCGTGCCGATATCTCCAGGCCAAACGGAAGTCCGTCCGGGTAGAACCCGCCTGGAACCACCACCGCTGGAACGCCTAGCATGTTCACCCAGCCAGTATCACTGTGCGGACCGCCGCTTATCTGTCCGTCCTGCGGCATGGTCTCATCAGGCGGTGGCATCTGGGCGGCGGGATAGACCAATCCATCAAGGTGCAGCCGGTCCAGGACCTCGGCGTATAACTCGAGTGCCTTGCGCCGGGGACCGAGAAAGTTTGCTTCGGCTTGCGGGTCGTCTTCCAGAATCGCCTGCCGGGTTAGCGGCCGGTCTTTCTGCCCGTCCAGGTCGGTGCCGTTGATGATGGTTGCTGGGATCGCCGATCCAACAACCTTTTGATACTCCGCGACCGAGTGGTATTGGTCCGGTCCATATATAGCGAGGAATTTATTCGTTCCTTCCTGCACATAGGGTCGCGTGCCGACGTGCGACACGATCTCTGCAAAGCTCTCGGGCAGAATCGAGTCGTCGAACACTACCGTTGCACCTGCTTTGCGCAGTCCTTCGATGGCCTTCATAAATGCCGCTCGCGTATCTGGCTGCAGCGGCAAGACCGCGGCTTTCCGGTCGGACGCAGCCTGACTCGCCGTCTCCGATGCGTCGATGCCCTGGAAGGGGACGCCTAACCCTTCCATAACAAAAGCGGGAACGCCAAACCGCTTGCCCTTCAGCGCATCAGGCTTCAGATACTGCGCATAAGGACCGGGTTGCGCCTTCGCGATTGAACCAACTGTTCTCGGATCGAGAGGATCTTCTCCAGCCATGACGCTGAGCGCGATCGCGGCATCGGTCACATCGCGCGCAATTGGGCCTGTGTTGTCCAGCAGCCAGTCGAGCGGCGCGATGCCTGCGATGCTGACCAGCCCGCGAGTCGGAAACACGCCGACGACAGAGCTCGTCGCCGCCGGCATGCGGATCGAGTTTCCTGTATCAGTCCCGTTTCCGAGCACGGCGTAGTTCGAGGTGACCGCCGTTACGGTGCCTCCCGAAGATCCTCCGGGGCTGAAGCGCACGTCATAGGCGTTTCCCGTGCGTCCGAAGGCGGTGCTGCGATTGGTATCGCTGGCGGCGAAGTCCGGCATATTCGTCTGTCCGAGGATGATGGCTCCTGCCCCGCGCAGCTTCGTAATAATCGTTGCGTCCTTCGGCGCGATCAGCTCGTGCCCCGGAATCTTGTACCCCTCCCAGCCATCCGTCGTTACCAGCCCTTTGATCGAGGTATTCGCCTTCGTGACAATCGGAACGCCCCATAGCGGACCTCGAACGAACGTGCTGCCACCCGCGGCTGCTTCAGCGTCTTCTCGCGCAGCCGTTGCAAGCGCCGTTTGTTCGTCCAGATTCTGCACTGCGCGATAGATCCCGTTGTACTTCGCAATGCGCGCCAGATGCCAGCGAACGACCTGTGTGACGGTGTACTTGTGGCTGCGGTAAAACTCCTCCAACTGCGGAACCGTGACCTCCATCAGGTCGTGGTCCATCGCCTCATTTGAAGCGCTCTTACTGACAGGCGAAGCCGACACCTGCGCGTGAGACAAGCTCACTCCGAACCCAAGCACACCAAGCAGACACCAGCAGACGAATCGCATCTTCATAATTTCCTCAATGTAACAGCACCTTCTTCAGGTTCAGTTTCCATCTTGGGGGTACCCTCCCCCCCCGGGTTAGTGGTTAAAAGTCCAATGGTTGCAATAGATAGCGAAATGGACCACGCTAAATATCTGCAACCATGGGGCTTACGGCTAAAATCGTGCCAGCAAACGACTTACCAGCAGCGGCTGTTTGAGGGACAGAAAAAGCCCCGGCGGTTGCCGGGGCTTTTCTGATCTCTACTTTAATTGTATAGGATTGACCATAACTAAAAATCACTTTGGGGAAAGTTTTATCTTGTTGATGGGGCTTGGGTTATGGTTTTTTTGGCGAGTTTGGGGGCTTGACATGCGATTTTGCTGAGTAAAAGCGTGAAAAATAGTTGGGGGGTGCGGGATTGGGGCGTGAATACAGGCGACTTGTGAATCAGTAATGAGTAATGAGCTGAAAAACAGGCAGCGACAAAAGCAACGGCAACAGCAAAAGCAAATACGGGGGTTTTTCGCTGCGCTCAGAATGACAAAGTTTATAGGTCGTACGAAAGAGAACAGACAACAGCAAAAGCGGATCCCTGCGGGATGACAAACAAAAGAACAGGCAACAGCAGTGGCAGGAGTTATATGTCGCGAAGATGAGGATAAAGATGAATCTAGTGCAGCATGGCATACGAGCGGCAGCGATAGTGACATTAATAGTCGGCGCCACCTGCGGCTCAGCCCAAAGCAGCCCGAGGCAGGAGGGCAGCCGAAGCAGCAGGGCAACGCGAAGCAGGCGGCGAAGTTCGATGTGATGGAGACCACCATCGCCGAGACGCAGGCTGCCATCCGCTCCGGCGAGGTGACGTGCCGGCAGATTGTAGAGCAGTATCTGATGCGTATCCGCGCCTACGATCAGAGCACCCGGCTAAATACAGTCGTGCTTCTGAATCCGACGGCACTGGCAGATGCTGACCGGCTCGATAGGGAGTTCCAGCAGACCCATAAGCTGCGTCCGCTGCAGGGAATCGCCGTCGTGGTGAAGGACAACTACGACACCGCAGGGCCTGCAGACTACGGGCGGATCGCTGGCGATGAAGGGCAGCATCCCGAACGAAGATGCGTTCATGGTGAAGCGGCTGCGCGAGGCCGGCGCAATCGTTCTCTTCAAGTCAAATATGGCCGAGTGGGCGTTCAGCCCGGTAGTGACGGAGAGTTCGATTGCAGGCATCACGCGCAATCCCTACGACCTGACGCGCGTTCCAGCCGGTTCAAGCGGTGGTACAGCGGCCTCGGTGGCGGCGAATCTGGCGGAGGTCGGAATTGGCACCGACACTGGCGACTCCATTCGCGGGCCGGCCTCGCACAATGATCTGGTCGGGATTCGACCGACTATCGGACTCACAAGCCGCGACGGCATCATACCGCTGTTCCTGACGGCGGATGTAGGCGGCCCGCTGGCGCGAACAGTAGCCGATGCGGCGGCGGTTCTGAGCGTGGTCGCGGGATACGATCCGGCAGACCCAATCACGAAGGCTTCCGATGGCAAGGTGGAGAAGGACTATACGAAGTTTCTCGACAAGAATGGCCTGCGTGGAGCGCGCATCGGCGTCTTCCGCCGATACAGCGATACTGCGACGACCGATCCCGAGATCAAGGCGCTGTTCGAAAAGAGTATTGCCACTCTGAAGGCGCAGGGAGCCGAGATCGTGGACCCCTTCGATCTACCCGACTACGACGCGCTGACCAAGGGAATCAACTGCGGAAATTTTCAGACTGACCTCAATCACTATCTCGCAACGCATGCGCCGAATGCGACGTACAAGACGTTGCAGGAGATCTTTGATTCAGGCCTGTATCTGCCTTATATCCAGGACCGGTTGAAGCGTCCGCTCACGCCCGAGGCCGCTGCTGTCGTGTGCGAGGACGTCTACCACGACAAGAAGAAGATCGCGTTTCGTGACGCACTCACAGCGGCGATGGATGCGGCGAAGCTGGATGCGATCATCTATCCGACATGGAGCAATCCTCCGCGCAAAGTAGGCGACCTCAAGAGTCCGGCCGGCGACAACAACCAGGTGCTTTCGCCACAGACGGGTTTTCCGGCGATCACTGTGCCGATGGGATTCACGCATGGAACTCTGCCCGCGGGTATTACATTCCTCGGCCGTTCCTTTACGGAACCCGCGCTGATTCGCTATGCGTATTCATATGAGCAGGCCACTCATAGTCGCCAGCCGCCTCCAGCGTTTTGGCCGCTTCAAGCCATGCCTGTGCGTTGAATGATGTGCTTCGCCGCTGCTTCTGGTTCGCCAAATGGAGAAGATACAACGATTTGCCTCTCGGTAAAGGTGAGACCACTGCGGAATTATTGTTGCTTAGAGATCAACCAGCTTGGACTTCACTTGTTGTTCCCGCGCAATCATTTCCATCCATTAAATGAAATAGAAGACTATGAGAAATAGCAGCAAGTATAGGATTTGGTGCGCTTCAATTTAATGCTTGACAGTACATAGTGCGCTCAATGTAATCTTCTCGGCGCATACAAAAGTGGTCAGACCGGCACCGCTAACGGTTTGCGATTGGAGCGTATTGGCTCCGAGCAGATTGTTAGGCGCTTGCCGGGTGACGGAAACGAAACGGACGAAACGAAACATGTCAAGAAATAAGGGCTTTGAGTTTTTCTCAGGAGGCAGGACGATGCACAACAACACTTGGTAGCCGTAGGTGCGTGACAGCGATGCGTAAGAGCTTCGCGTCATGCATGAGCGCAGCAAAATTGAGCGTCATGTTGGTAGCGATGCTGGCTCTATTCGCCGGTTCGGCGATGGCGCAACTCTCAGGTACCGGCGCGATCTCGGGTACGGTTACCGATCCGACCGGTGCGGTAGTCGCTGGCGCCACTGTCACCGCGACGGATACCGACACCAACGTGCAGACAGTCCGGACCACCACCACGTGCGGGCGACTACAACATCAGCCCGCTTATCCCCGGCCTCTACACCGTCACCGTTACCGCCGCCGGCTTCGAACAGACGACCCAGAAGAACGTCACAGTTAACGCTCTAGCTACCGTCGCCGTGCAGATTAAGCTCGCTGTCGGAAAAGCCAACGAGACGGTAACCATCACCGACGCTCCTCCCATGCTCTCCACCACCGACGCGACCCTCGGCGGCATCATGGACAACGAGATGTATTCGAGCCTCCCGCTTATGATGGGTGCGGGCGGTAATGCCGACCAGCGGCGCGCCACTGACTTCGCGTACCTCATGCCCGGCGTGCAGGGCAACTTCACCTCCAACAACAGCACCTCCAACTCCGGCATCGTAAACGGCAGCGGTCCTTCGGGCGGCGTCCAGGAGATCTACATTGAAGGCATCAACCTGCCCGAGGCCGATCAGGTAGGCGATCCGCGGTTCACGTGGACGGCCATCGGCGTGGACGCGGTCGACCAGTTCCAGGTGCAGACCGCAGGTATCGGCGCCCAGTACGGCGGCCAGGGTTTGCAGAACTACTCCATCAAGAGCGGCGGCAACGCGTATCACGGCTCGATCTATGAGTACATCCGCAACACCATCTTCGACGCATGGTCCTTCGCCTCCAAGGTTCCGGTGGTCACTGGCGTGCTGCCTCCAGGCGCTACCTGCGCGTACAACTCGGCACCCAGCAGCTTCTGCACTCCGGGTGGTGTCAAGCCGCGAGAGATCATGAACGAGTTCGGCATCGTGGTGAGCGGTCCGATCATCAAGAACCGCCTCTTCGTCTTCGGCAACTATGGTCAGTACCGCAACCAGAATGGCGCCAAGCCAACCCCGTGGACCATTCCAACCTCGGCCATGCTGGGTTATAGCTCTAACGGCACTGCTCTCGGATACGCCGACTACACCGGTTTTGCGGTGGGGAACGCCAAGAGCCTGGGACGGAACAATCAGTGCAACGCTGGCAACGTCGGAGCTGGCGTGATCACTAATGGATGTATCGACATCTATGATCCCACGACGCAGGTGGCCAACTGCGCGACCTGCACCCGTACCGTATTTAGGTCTCAAGAACGGCGTTCCGACGGCGGATGTCATCCCCGCCAGCCGCATCTCAGCTCCGGCAAATGCCTACAACAAGTTCATGCTGCCGTATGAGGCGCTCGCCAGTCAGACGACCTACACCAACAACCTGGTCTTCGGCACCCCTATCGGCCTGGCCAACTGGTATTCAACCGGCAGGATCGATTACACCGTGAACCAGCGGAACCAGATCGGCATTATCGTTGCCTTCGGCCGTCAGGCCAGCACCGGTCCCAACTCCGTCAGCGGCCTTGCTCCTCCGTTCAATATCAACCAGGCCTATCATCCTGTCACCAACATCGACATCCTGAAGGACACCTTCACCATCAGCCCGCACCTGGTGAACCAGTTCGCAGTCGGCTATGGCCGCTATCAGAGCGACTCGGTCACTCCCAACCGCCAACCCCAATACTCGGCCACCGGCGCTGGCATTCTCAATATGCCTGCCGGCCAGGCCTCGGATGGCTTCCCGGAGATTCAATATAGCGGCACCTATACCAGCCCCAGCCAGCAGGGTGGATATAGCTGGAACAACAAGATCAACAACACCTACACCCTCACGGACTCACTGCAGTGGGTGTTTGGCAAGCACAACCTCAACCTCGGCGGACAGATCGTCGATTCACAGTTCAACTACTACAAGAACGTCTCCTTCTCAGCGCCGTTGAACGTCACCTTTAGTGCGACGCAGACCGAGGCTTTCACCTCCGGCACCACAACGAACGCTCAAACCGGCTCTTCCGTTGCCAGCTATCTGCTTGGGCGCTGCAACCGACCGGACCCATCTCGGCCGGCGTCCCAGGACTGGGAACGCGCTGGCTGGATCCCTCCTTCTGGGCGCAGGACGACTTCAAGGTTAGCCCCAAGCTGACCCTGAACCTCGGCGTGCGCTGGGACATCTACCCCTCCGTCCGCGAGGCTCATAACATCTTCACCTTCCTCAACCCGAACGGTATTAACAACATCACCGGCAACAAGGGCACGCTGGAGTTTGCAGGAAACGGCGATCCGTCCGTCTTCTGCAACTGCACACGGCCTTCGCCCATCTGGTACAAGAACATCGCACCGCGTCTCGGCATGGCCTACTCGATCGATTCCAAGACTGTCATTCGTGGCAGCTACAACGTGAACTTTGCACGTGGCGACTGGACGAGCGGCAGCCAGTCCGGATCACCCTCGACTATCGGCTTACACCCCCTCGGGAACTCCCAGTGGCAGTATCAGCGCAGCCCCAGGCTTCTACTGGGACGGCACGGGCTGCACCGGTGGAGCTCTTGACGGCGTACCCTGCGGTTGGAATGGCATCACATCACCGCCTACGCCTCCTTCTGGCGGTACCAATCTCTGCAGAATTTGCAACGACAAATACGACCTTGCTCAATAGCACCAACGGCAACGCCGGAGGCACCTGATCCTACTGGGATCCATACCGTGGCTCCCGCACGCCGGAGTACCTCAACTGGACCTTCGGCATGCAGCGTCAGATCACCCGTAACATGACGATCAATGTCAGCTATGTCGGCAGCCAGGGTCACTTCCTCAATGTCTCCAGCATCAACCCGCAGCGCAACAACAAACTTACCTCCGCCTACGCTGCCCTCGCAGGGTATAACGTCACAACCGGCGGAGTTGTAAGCCCCTGCTCCGGAGTCTCCTGCGGAAACGTTACGGCACCACGGATCTGCTTACATCGAAGGCCACTGCAGCGATTCTCGGCGCCGGACCAGGGGTAGGCTTTGCGGTTCCAAACCCCTACACCTCCGGCAACCTACTACGCAAGCAACTCGTTCTACCAGTACTACACGCCGTTCCCTCAGTTCAGCGGCGTTAGCGACACCACCTCCTTTGCCGGCAACACCAACTTCAACGCGATGGAGATCTCGCTCAGCCAGCGCGCCACACATGGTCTGAGCTTCACCGTCAACTACACCTACTCCAAGTCGATGGACGATGCGGGCACCTTCCGCCTTCCCGAAAATCCACGTCTGGATCGTTCCATCTCCGTCACCGACCAGCCCGAGAATCTCACCGCATATGGAACCTACGCGTTGCCCTTCGGCCACGGCCATATCGGCGGGGACAACTTCTGGGTCAATGCGTTGGCAGGCGGCTGGAATCTCGCCAGTATCTTCAGCTACCACTCTGGCTCTCCGCTTGTAGCTACGGGTTCCGGCTGCGCAGGTTCTTCCATCCTCAACCAGTGCATGCCTAACACTGCCGTCGGTGTTCAGGCGCGGCAGGGAAGCTACGGGAAGAACGTCACCGCAGCGTCAGGTTCTCCCAACTACTACGCGACCATCCCATACCTCAACGCTGCTGCCTTTACCGTCAATAACGCTGGTACCGCCGCGCAATATGGCACCCAGGTCGGTCAGATTACCTATGTCGGCAATGGGCCTGCGGACTACGTTCCAGGCAACACGGCGCGCGTCGGGGCGGACAACGTCTGGAGCATGGGCTACTATGACCTCGACATGACCGTCAGACGCAATTTCGCCATCTACCACGAGTGGAAGCTGGCGTTTGAGGCCTCCGCATTCAATGTCACCAACCATGTGGTGTTCGGAGCAGTCAACGGAGGCGTAGGTGGCACCAGCTACGGCTTCGTCGGCGCCCCATCCACCGCCAACCTGCCCCGTGACTTCCAGTTCTCCGGACGTCTCAGCTTCTAACTACAACCAAAGAACACTCACAAATTGCCGCCTGCATCTCATGCAGGCGGCAATTTTCTTGCCCGGCGCACATCAAACAACTCCGCAGCTACCAACGAATCCGCAGCAGGGAAGTAGCCTGCCGCGGCATCTCCGTCCTGATCCTCACCTCACCTGCAATCACATCCACCCACTTCGGAGATCCCATCATCTCCAACTGCCCCGCCGCCTTCAGCTTCGCCTCCTGCTCCTGCCGTCGGCCTCGCCGGAGATCCCATCGCCTTCCAAACCGTGTACGCATTGCTGTGTGTCTCATCAATCCGGTATTGCTCCAGCAGTACGCGCTTCACGCCCGCCGGAACTCCAGCCACCACTGCCTGCACCTCAGTCGCCGCCGCGGGAACATCGTCATCGTGATAGTTCCAAAGCATCACCGCCGCCTCGTGGTCGCCCTTCGTCGCAAACGCATCGACATCCGCAGCCCCACGCACGCCGCTCGTCAGAATCTCATCCAGCGCCACACGCCCGCTGCTGCTCACCTCCACCCTTTCGCCCGCTCATCAGCCCGGCCATGCGAAAGACATTCAGCACCGGCTTATCCACGCCATTCGTCGCCAGCGAACGAAACCCCTCAAACGAATCCTTGTCCTCAAACTCGAACGACCAGGACAGCATCGCCATCAGGTTCACCTTGTATCGGTCCTGCAGCTCGAACAGCGCCTTCATCGCTGCCGCCGTATACGTCGGATATAGCGGGCCGTTCCGGTACGCATTCGCCGGGTTCACCTTCGCCGAACAAGCCGCGCACCCCTCCGGATCCGCCTCGCTCAAAATAATCGGCAACCCGCGAAACTGCGGATACTGCGCCACGATCCTGAAGCCATTCCCCGCCGCCTTCAACTCGCTATCCAGCCCCATCCGCACATGCCCATCCACCACCTTCGGACTCCCCTTCGGATGAAACGAGATAAAGTCCAGCGGGATAGCCTTGCCATCCGCCGCGCTCTTATCATTCGCGCAGTGCTTCAGAAAGCTATCCAGAAAAGCCATCGCCTTCTCCGACCCCGGCCCCGTACTCGCCGGCCCTCCCACCTTCGCTCCCGGCAGTGCCTTGCGCACCGCCGCCACCGAGTAGTCATACAGCTTGAAGTACTCCGCCGGAGTTCCATGCCAGTACGCGATATCCGGCTCGTTCCACACCTCCCAATACCATGTGCTCGTCTCCGCCCTCCCATACCGCTCCACCAGGTGCTCCGCGAGCCTCCGCACCAGTTCGCCCCACTCCGCATAGTCCTTCGGTGGATTATTCGAAGCCCCCGCAACCGTATTCCCCGGATAGTGCACCTGGTACGTCGTCACTCCCGGCACATCCGCCGCGAGGTCTTTCGGCATGAACCCCAACTCCACCATCGGCCGCACCCCAGCCTGCTTATACGCGTCGAAGATCTGGTCGATGATCTTGAAGTCATACACCGGCCTGCCACTCGCATCGCGCGTAAACACATTCGTCGAACTCCACTTCAGCTCCGGAACCCCATCCCCTGAGGTCAGCAGATGATGCGCCCGAATATAGACCGGCACCGGGCTCAGATCGTGCAGCTCCCGCAGCAACTCGCGTCCATGCCGCATCGTCGTGTAGTTTGCCTCGTCGTACCCAAACCAGCTATAGATCGGCTTGTAGGCGCCCACGCTCTTCTGCAGATCCACTCGAATCGTCACCGGAGCTTCCGGCGCGGAAGGACCCACCACCGCCGGTCCCTGTGCCACGGATGGCATCGCCAACACGCACATCAATCCAACCCAGATTCCACGCATTCTCCATCCTCCGGTTTCAAGACGCATCCATTCGAACACAAGCCCCGCAATCACGGGATGGAGCCGCGAACATTTAGAATGACCAAGGTCCTATAACTCGCAGGCGAACAGAAAGGCACTCCCCGTGAAGGCACTTGTAAAAAGCCGCGCAGAACGCGGCCTCTGGCTCGAAGACGTCCCCGAGCCCGAGATGGGCATCAACGACGTAAAGATTCGCGTCCTCTACACCGGCATCTGCGGCACCGACCTCCACATCTACGAGTGGGACGCCTGGGCCAGCTCCGTCATCAAACCGCGGCCTCACCATCGGCCACGAGTTCGTCGGCGAAGTCGTCGCCATCGGCTCCAACGTCGAAGACCTCGCCATCGGCACCATCGTCTCCGGCGAAGGCCACGTCGTCTGCGGCCGCTGCCGCAACTGCCTCGCCGGCCGCCGCCATCTCTGCGCACACACCATGGGCGTCGGGGTCAATCGCAACGGCGCCTTCGCCGAATTCGTCGTCCTTCCCATGTCCAACATCTGGCAGCACAGCCCCGGCATCTCGCTCGAGATCGCCTCCATCTTCGATCCGCTCGGCAACGCCGTCCACACCGCGCTCGCCTTCCCGGTCCTCGGCGAAGACGTCCTCGTCACCGGAGCTGGTCCCATCGGGATCATGGCCGCCGCTGTAGCCCGCCACGCCGGCGCGCGCCACGTCGTCATCTCCGATCCCAACGAATATCGCCGCAAGCTGGCCGAAAAAGTCGGCGTAACCCGCGCCGTAGACCCGCGAGCCATAACTCTCGATAAAGTCCAACGAGAGTTGCACATGCACGAAGGATTTGATGTAGGACTTGAGATGTCCGGCAACCCCTCCGCCTTCCGCGACATGCTCGGAAACATGAGCCATGGCGGCAAGATCGCCATGCTCGGGATCCCCTCCGAGCAGATCGCCATCGACTGGAATCAGGTCGTCTTCAACCAGCTCACCCTCCGCGGAATCTACGGCCGCGAGATGTACGAGACCTGGTACATGATGACCGTCATGCTCCAGACCGGCCTCGACATCTCTGCCGTCATCACCCACCGCATGAACTGGCGCGACTACGAAGACGGCTTCGCCGCCATGCGCTCCGGCAACTCCGGCAAGGTCATCCTCGACTGGCGCGACGTAGCCTGATCCTGACCAACGCCGCTCTTCAGTCCTGCTTAACCTCGCTCGTAGACAATAGGCACAGCAGGAGGCTCTCAAGTGCGTGTACTGATCGTCGAAGATGAGGTACGTCTCGCGGAAAATCTCGCCGCCGCCCTCCGCGACGGTGGCAGCTTCGCCGTCGATCACGCCCCCGACGGCCTCGAAGGCGAGCTGCTCGCCACCCAGGGCTGCTACGACGCGATCATCCTCGACCTGATGCTCCCCGGTCAGAGCGGACAGTCCCTGCTCCGTCATCTCCGCGGCAAGGGCGACTCAACCCCCGTGCTGATCCTGACCGCGCGCGAAGGCTCAGACTCGATCATCGACCTCCTCAACGCCGGTGCCGACGACTACCTCAGCAAGCCCTTCGACCTCGGCGAGCTGATGGCCCGCGTCAAAGCCCTCATCCGCCGCGGCAAAGGAGCGTCGCATCCCATCTTTCGTTTCGCTGACGTCGAGTTGAATTCACTCGAGCAGTCCGTCCATCGCAACGGCCGCCTGCTCGACCTCTCGCCCACCGAGTACCGCATCCTCGAATATCTCATCCACCGTCCGCGCGTCATCGTCTCCCGCAAAGAGCTGCTCGAGCACCTCTACGACTACAACTGGGAGCATCACTCCAACGTCATTGAAGCCCACATCTCCAACCTCCGCCGCAAACTCGACGAGGGCAACGCGGTCTCTCTCATTGAGACCCTGCGCCACCGCGGCTATCGTCTCGCAGCCCAGGAACCGGCCGAATGATCAGCCGTTCCATCTCACGCAGACTCATTGCGGCTGTCCTGTTAATCGAACTGCTGGCCGCCGTCGTATTGGTTAGCCTGACGGTCTTCCACGAGAGTCGCATTCACTTCCGCACCTTCGACATCATGCTGCATGGCCGCATCGATAGCCTCTTCGGAGACGTAGGCGATGCCGAGGACCCGGCAGACAACGTCATCCTCGATCTGCGCGGCTTCACCTTCCCGCCCAACGATCTCTATAGCGTTGAGGAGGACAACGGACGCCTCCTCGGCCGCTCTTCTTCCTGGCCCGCCGAAGAGCTCAAAGCCGCGACTCCGGACGAGCACGGTTTCTACAACATCAAGTTCAACGGTCGCCGCTATCGCTTCATCCGCATGCAAGGGACACGCGTCGTAGATCCCGGCGACAAAGATGGCGGTGTCACCCATCACGTCACTCTCTACTACGGAGCACCCACCGAACGCGTCTGGCATGAGGTGCGCGAGGCGGCAAACTTCTACATCGTCGCGTCCCTTATCCTGCTCACGCTCACCGGCCTTATCATGGCCTGGTTCCTGCGCCGCGGACTGGCGCCCCTGCGCGACCTCGCCACCGAAGCCGGCCGCGTCTCCGCACAGCAGTGGCGCTTCACGCCGCCGGAGAGCGCCCGCACCACCCGCGAGCTCTCGCCTCTCGCCCACGCCATCGAAGCCGCACTCGTCCGTCTGCACCAGACCTTCGAGCAGCAGAAGCGCTTCACCAGCGACGCCGCCCACGAGCTCAAGACCGACGTCGCCATCGTCAAGTCCTCCATCCAGCTCCTCGCCATGCGCCCGCGTTCGGTCGAAGAGTACCAGCACGGCCTGGACGTATGCCTCAGCGACTGCACCCGTCTCGAAAATATTGTGCAGGAGATGCTCACCCTCGCCGGAAGCCAGTACGCCGCCGGTCAGGATGGCAGGTCGATCAACGATGTCTCGGACCTCGCGCTCTACGCCCGCGAAGCGCTCGAAAAGTTCACCTCACTCGCCGAGCTGCGACAGGTCCATCCGACCCTCGCCATCAGCGGCCCCACCCTGGTCGCGCTCGACGCCAAGGACTGCAACCTCCTCTGCTCCAATCTCCTCCTCAACGCTATTCAGCACAGCGCACCCGGCTCCGAGGTCCACATCGAGCTGCTCGGCAAAGACGCATCCCTCACCATGCTCGTCGAAGACTTCGGAGAGGGCATCGCTCGCCGACGTTCTCCCTCACGTCTTCGAACCCTTCTTCCGTGGCGACGTCTCCCGCGATCGCAAGAGCGGAGGAACCGGCCTCGGCCTCGCCATCTGCAAAGCCATCTGCGAAAAAGCCGGAGGCAGCATAGAGATAATCAGCACACTGGCCGCCGGAACACGAGTCACCGTTCAACTGCCCGTGGCCCACGCCAAATCCGCTTAGTCGCGCCGCCAGCAATCCCATTTCACTCAACCTTAAGGTTTCGCACTTTATAGTTACGGAGTGACTCCAACCGCGAAATTCATAGGCTGCTCGCTCAGCACCTTCGCTGCTTGCGGAATTTTGGCGGCTATCGTCGCTCTTCCGGTCGCAGCTCAGCAGCCAGCCCAGCCAAGCGCTCAACCACCTGCCGCATCCGCTCCCATCACTCTCGACGAAGCTCTCAGCCGCGCCACCGCCAACGAGCCCACCTTCGCCGCCGCCGTCGCCGCCAGCCGCAACGCCGGCCTCGACCGCTCCATCGCCCGCGCCGCGCTGCTGCCCAACGCCGTCTTCCACAACCAGTTCATCTACACGGAGCCTCTGCACGGCCCCACTGTCTCGGGCAACTCCAGCGCGACGAACCCGGCGATCACCGGCAATCCCCGCTTCATCGCCAACAACGCCGTCCACGAATACGTCAGCCAGGGCATTGTCACCGAGACCATCGGCGCCCAGCAGTTCAACGCCGTCAGCCGCGCCTCTACTTCGCTCGCCATCGCCACCGCCGAGCTCGAGATAGCCCGTCGCGGTCTCAACGCCACCGTCGTCGGACTCTTCTACGGATCGCTCGCCGCGGATCGCAAGCTTGCCGTAGCCCAGCGCGCCGCCACTGAAGCTGCCAGCTTCAACACTCTCACTCAGCAGCGCGAGACCGCCCGCGAGGCCGCCCACGCCGACGTCGTCAAGGCCCAGCTCCAGGCGCAGCAGCGCGACCGCGAGCTCGCCGACGCCCGCCTCGCCGCCGATAAGGCTCGTCTCGATCTCGCCGTGCTGCTCTTCCCGGATCCACGCTCGCCCTACACCCTCGCTGTCCCCGACACGCCTCCCAACCCGCCCTCGCGCGCCGACGTCGAAGCCGCCCTCGCCCGGCGCAATCCCGAGCTGCAATCCGCCCTCGCCACCGCTCACCTCGCGGACCTCAGCGTCACCTCCGCGCGTCTCGCCTATCTGCCCGATCTCTCGCTCAACTACATCTACGGCATCGACGCTCCTCAGTTCGCCGCCACCGGCTCCGACGGCTCACGTTTCCTCGGCTACTCCGCCTTCGCCACCCTCGACATCCCCATCTGGGACTGGTTCACCACCCAGAACAAAGTCCGCCAGTCCCGCATCAACCGCGACGTCGCCCACACCGTCCTCACCAACACTCAGCGCACGCTCATCGCGCAGCTCGAAGAGTTCTACGCCGAAGCCACCGTCGCGCATGACCAGTTGAAGTCACTCGACGACAGCGTAGCCACTGCCACCGAGAGCCTCCGCCTCACCCGCCTCCGCTACACGGCCGGCGAGGCCACCGTCTTCGAGGTCGTCGACGCACAGACCTCACTCATCACCACCGAACTCGCTCGCGAAGACGGCATCACCCGCTATCAGACCGCCCTCGCCAATCTCAAGCTCCTCACAGGAACCATCTAAGCATGCCCATGCGCCCAACCATAGCTCCTCGTTCGCCGGCCACCGAAGCTCGGGTGCCCCATCCTTCGCAGCTCTATCGCGAAGGGTGGGATTGAAGAATTTATCCCTTCTGCTCGCGGCATCTCTCTGCTTCCTCTCGGCTGCAAGAAGGAAGAGGCCGCTCCCACTCCTCTGGTCTACGTCCAGGCCGCCCATCCCGAGCAGGGAAGCATCAGCGAGCAGATCACCGCCGACGCCACCCTCGCCCCGCTCGCGCAGGCGGCGATCTCCCCCAAGGTCACCGCCCCGGTCAAAAAGTTCTACGTGCAGCGCGGAGCCCACGTCAAAGCCGGCCAGCTCCTCGCCACGCTCGAAAACAGTGACCTCACCGCCGCCGTCATGGACAACAAGGGCTCCTACACCGCTGCCCAGGCCACCTACGACACTGCCACCAAAGCCACCGTCCCCGAGGACTACACCAAGGCCAACCTCGACCTCGCGCAGGCCAAAGCGAACCTCGACCTCGCCCAGTCCATCGTCACCGCGCGCACCGCAGCTCTTCGCCCAGGGAGCCATCCCCGGCCGCGATCTCGACACCGCCAAAGCCTCGCTGGTCCAGGCGCAGGCCGCCTACGACATCGCCAAGCAGCACTTCGACTCCGTCAAAGCCGTCAGCAACAAGGCCGCTCTCGCATCAGCCGAAGGCAATCTCACCTCCGCCAAGGGCAAGTACCTCGGCGCCGAAGCACTGCTCAGCTACACCGAAATCCGCAGCCCCATCGACGGCGTCGTCACCGACCGCCCGCTCTTCGCCGGCGAAACCGCAGCCGCCGGAACCCCGCTGCTCACCGTCATGGACACCTCCGCTCTCATCGCGAAGCTCCACATCGCGCAGATGCAGGCCCAGCAGCTCACCATCGGCGCACCCGCCACCATCACCGTTCCCGGCGTCGCCGATCCCGTCCCCGCCAAGGTCTCGCTCATCAGCCCCGCGCTCGATCCCGGCAGCACGACCGTCGAAGT
Organism: uncultured Acidobacteriaceae bacterium; assembly: GCA_963744125.1. GTDB lineage: Bacteria > Acidobacteriota > Terriglobia > Terriglobales > Acidobacteriaceae > Edaphobacter. Next base: position 64,838 of record CAVUSG010000007.1, read on the forward strand.
CTGGCTTCGCGTCGAAAACCCGAAGGCCACACTCAAGCCTGGAACCTTCGTCCACGCCGCCATCACTGGACGCACTGCCAAGAACGCCCTGACCATTCCTGCCGAAGCCGTCCAGACCGGCACCGACGGCAGCTCAAAATCCGTCATGGTCATCGACGCGGACAGCAACAGCTCACAAGAAGGCCATAACCCTCGGCCTCCAGAACGCCGAAGACGTCCAGATCCTCACCGGCCTCACTGCCGCCGACATGGTCATCACCACCGGCGGCTACGGCCTCGACGAAGGACACGAAGGTCAAGATCGGCATCGACCCCAACGCCAAGCCCGACGACGACGACAAAGCCCGCCGAGCAGGGAAGTCCGACGAAGCAGATAAGCCCGCCGGAAAGGATGCCGACGACAAGTGAGCGCCCCTACGACCTCCGTTCCGTCCGTTCCTCACCGCCACGACCCCGACGAGCCGCGCTTCTGGCTCGCCAGTAACTCCAAGTCCATCTTCTTCTTTCTGCTCGCCCTCACCTTCGCCGGCATCTACGCCGCGTTTCAGGTCCCCATCTCCGTCTTCCCGGAGACCAACTTTCCCCGCGTCGTCATCGGCATCGATAACGGCGTCATGCCCGTCGAGCAGATGCAGGTCACCATCACCAAACCCATCGAGGACGCCGTCAACAGCGTTCCCGGCCTCGTCCTGGTGCGCTCCACCACCTCCCGCGGCTCCGCCGAAGTCTCCCTCTTCTTCGACTGGAGCGTCGACATAGTTCCAGACCCTCCAGCTCACCGACGCCGCGCTCTCCAAGGTCCAGCAGACGCCTCCCGTCTACTACCACGCATCACCACCAACCGACTCAGCTTCGCCACCTTCCCCATCCTCGGCTACGCGCTCACGGCCGACGCGCCACAGCCCGGTGGCCCTCCACCCGTCTCCGCCACCCAGCTCTGGGAGCTCGCCACCTACGACCTCAAACCTCCGCTCAATCGCGTCATCGGCGTCAGCACCGTCGTCGTTCAGGGCGGCCAGGTCCCCGAGTTCCACATCGTTCCCAACCTTCCCCTGTTGCAGAACGCCGGCGTCACCCTCCTCGATCTCGTCAACGCCGTCCAGGCCTCCAACATCATCGACTCGCCCGGCCTCTACGAAGCCAACCATCAGCTCATCCTCGGCCTCGTCGGCGCGCAGGCCCACGACGCCGCCCAACTCGGCGCTCTCGTCGTCAAGACCACGCCCGCCGGAGTCGCCAGTCCGCGTCTCCGACGTCGCCGCAGGTCGTACCCGCCACCATGCCCGTCTACACCACGGTCACGGCCAACGGCACGCCCGTCCGTTCTCATCAACATCACGCGCCAGCCCACCGTCGAACACCGTCGCAGGTCGCCAACGCCGTCGCCGACGAGATCACCTCGCTCCAGTCCAAGCTCCCGCCCGGCGTGCATCTCACCCCCTTCTACGATCAGTCCGAGCTCGTTCGCGAGTCCATCGCCAGCGTCCGCGACGCCATCCTCATCGGCCTCATCCTCGCCTGCATCATCCTCTTCCTCTTCCTGCGCGACTGGACCAGCTCGCTCGTCGCCGGCCTCGTCATTCCCGTCACCGTCGCCGTCACCATCCTCTTCCTCTGGCTCATCGGAGAGTCCTTCAACCTGATGACGCTCGGTGGTCTCGCCGCCGCCATCGGCCTCGTCATCGACGACGCCATCGTCGTCGTCGAAAACATCGTCGTCCATCGCGACGCAGGGTCTCTCGCGCATCGACGCCGTCCGCAAAGCGCTCAGCGAGATCACCACCCCGCTGGTCTTCTCCACCATCACTCCGGTCGTCGTCTTCCTTCCGCTCATCGCGGTCACCGGAGTCACCGGCAGCTTCTTCCGCGCGCTCGCCGTCACCATGACCGCCGCGCTCCTCACCTCGCTCGCCCTCGCCCTCACCTGGACGCCCGCCCTCTCGCTCTTCTTCCTCCGCAAAACGAAGATGACCGCCGAGCCGCTCTCCTCTCACGGCCACGAAAACGGCCCCATCATGCGCCGCATCCTCCGCGCGCACGAGCGCGTCCTCACCTGGTCGCTCCGCCGCCCACTCTATCTCGGCCTCGCCTGCCTCGTCCTGGTCGCCGGCGCCTACTTCGGCTACAGCGCCCTCGGCTCCGACCTCCTGCCCGAGATGGACGAAGGCGCCTTCATCCTCGACTACTTCACCCCCGCCGGAACCTCGCTCACCGAGACCAACCGCATGCTCACCCACGTCGAGCAGATCCTCCACAGCACTCCCGAGGTCGACATCACCTCCCGCCGCACCGGCCTGCAACTCGGCCTCGCCGCCGTCACCGAGGCCAACCGCGGCGACTTCACCGTCCGCCTCAAGATCCAAGCGCGACCGCCCCATCGACGAGATCATGGCCGACGTCCGCGCCCGCATCCTCAAGTCCGAGCCAGCCCTCGACGTCGAGTTCATCCAGGTCCTGCAGGACATGATCGGCGACCTCTCCAATCAGCCCGAAGACATCGTCATCAAGCTCTTCTCCAACGACACCGATCTCCTCAACCAGCTCGGCCCCCGCGTCCAGGCCGCCATCCAGAAAATCCCCGGCGTAGTCGACACCAAGAACGGCATCGACAACACCATCTCCGGCCCCGCCACCAACTTCCAGGTCGATCCCGTCATCGCCGCCCGCCTCGGCTTCACCCCCACCGAGGTCGCCGAAGACGCCACCGCCATCCTCGACGGCCTGCCCACCACCGACCCCATCATCGTCAACGGCCGCCCCTACACCGTCCGCATCCGCCTGCCGCAGGACACCCGCGCCTCGCTCGACGCCATCCAGAACACCGTCTTCAACTCTTCGACCGGCAAGACCGCCACCCTCGGCTCTCTCGCCCAGGTCACGCAGCTCCCGCCGCAGAGGCGAAATCCTCCGCGAAAACCTGCAACAGACTCATCACCGTCACCGGCCGCCTCGAAGGTACAGACCTCGGCACCGCAATGCAGCAGGTCCGCACCACCGTCGCCGGCCTTGCATCTTCCTTCATCGTCCGCGTCGAATACGGCGGAGCCTACGAGGAGCAGCAGAAGTCCTTCCGCGAGCTCGCCCGCGTCCTCATCCTCGCGCTTGTCCTCGTCTTCGGAGTCCTGCTCGCCGAGTTCCGCAACTTCTCCGCTCCCATCGCCATCCTCATCAGCTCCGTCCTCTCGCTCGGCGGCGTAGTCCTGGCCCTGCTCGTCACCGGCACCACCTTCAACGTCGCCAGCTTCATGGGCCTGATCATGGTCATCGGCATCGTCGCCAAAAACGGCATCCTGCTCCTCGACGCGGACCAGAAAGTTCCGCGCCGGCTGGCATCCCACCCCTCGAAGCCATGCAGCAGGCCGCCCACCGCCGCCTACGCCCCATCCTCATGACCGCCATCGCCGCCGTCTGCGGAATGCTCCCCCTCGCCTTCGCCCTCGGAGCAGGCTCTCAGATGCTCCAGCCCCTCGCCATCGCCGTCATCGGAGGCCTCTTCATCTCCGTCTTCCTCTCGCTCATCGTCACCCCGGTCATCTACTACCGCCTTCACCCCAACCCCACCACCGAACTACCCTCCTGACCAGGCCGGGACAATCAACGCTTGAGGGCAGGACTACTGTGACTTTGCGTACTCGGCCCTTGCTTGCTGCAGGATAGGGACATCCGGGTCGGCGTCTTTCCAGAGCCCGAAAAAATCCTGATACGCGGCACGAGCCTTGGGTATGTCCCGCTGCTCTGCGTAGGCGCGAGCCAGGCCGAGGCGGGCCAGGGCTCCCCACGGAGAGTTCATCACCAGTCCTCGGTGATCGATGAACTTCTGAAATTCCGCTGCTGCCGCCTTGCCATCGTGCAGCATGAGATAAGCGTCTCCACGCAAATAGACTGGGCATAGGTATACATTGGGGCCGGTCGTGGCTTGGCCAAGTTCGATGGCGCTTGCCGCTTGCAATAGTTCGACCGCGCGCTTTGGGTCCTGGCGCTGCAGGGCGATGGCCGCTCGGATCGTGGGCAGCCAATACCTCTGGACCAGCGTATCCAACGGGAATGTCTTGTCGAGGTCGGCCACCAGCTTGTCCGCCCGAGCTATGTCGCCTGCGCGCGCCAGGGTGAGAGCCGTCATCGCTTGTACATCGCGGTTGGGGGCAAGCTTCATTGCTGCATCAGCATCGGCACGAGCCAGTTCTCCCATGCCAGTCCCGGCCTCCCGCAGCGCCGCAGCTGCCTGATACGTCGCGGCAGCCTCCTTGGCGTCGACGTGCAGAGCTGAATCCATTGCGCGCTGGGTCAGCGCATGCGCGTGCCTTAACCTCCCGTGCCAGGCATCTGTGTCCGCTTCCGATGCCAGCAGAATCCCTTCGGTGCCACGCTTGCCCATGGCGTCTGCGGCCAACCGGCCCATCTGTGCCGTGTCGTCCTTCAGAAAAGCTAACAGGTAGCGATTCGAGAGCAGAGCCTCGCTCTCATATTTGCGGTCCTCCGCCCGCTTGTATACGGCCTCCGCCTCGTCCAGCCGGTTGAGACTCGCGTAGGCGCTGCCGAGATTGCCATCGCCGCCGTCATTACTTGGCTCCAGTCGGAGTACCCCCTGGGCTTCCTCGAGAGTTTTCTCCAGGTTGCCAAGGCTGCTGTAGATGAATCCCAGGTTTGCATAAGGCACAGCGTCGCGCGGGTACGTCTGCTGCCATAGGATATAGGTCTGCTCTGCCTTCTCCAGTTCACCGGTTGCGCTTAAGTAATAGAACGCCTCGATAGAGAGTCGTTCGTGCTCGCTCACCTTCTCCCGCAGCTCGTAGGCCTTGCGTGCATTTTCCGCTGCTCGCTCCACCTGGTTGAGGTTCAAATACGCAGATGCCATGCTTTGGTAGGGCATGGCGAAATTCGGATCGAGTTCCACCGCATGTTTGTAGAAGGGCAGAGCGGCGTTGGCCCCTCTCGCAGCCACCGTCTTCCGTCCCAGGCTGTAAGCCTTTAGTGCATCCAGGGACGGCGTGGTCGCTTCCGCTACTGGGGTATCGTATTTCTGAACTGAGCTGAGAGACTCACCCAGCTTTCCGCGCAAATTGGCCGCCGCAACGTCCAGGGTCTTAAGCACCGATTGTTTGCTTGCCGCCTCTTCCTGTACCTGCGCCAACACGTCGCCGGTATTGCAGTTCACCGCCTTCAATCCAATTACGTACTGGCTGCCGAGTTCGGCTATCGAGCCGGCCACCATGGCCACGCTGCCCGTGCGCTGGCAGATTTCACGTGTGACCTCCGGTGTCAGCCGGTCACCGGCAGGACGATCCATCAGCTTCAACGTGGCGTTCACTTTGCTATCGGAGACCAGGTTGAGAAAAGGCGATTGCTCAAGCTGCACGGAGAGTCCCTGCTTCAGTGTCTCGTCGAATACGGGATCGCTGGTCTTGTTGGCGAAATCGGCGAGGACAATGTCGTCCTGGTTGGTCAGCGGCTTGGCGCGATGAGAGCGATAGTAAAAGCCACCCCCGATCAGCAAGGCGGCGAGCAAGCCTGCGAGCAGCCCTGGAACCGTAATCTTCTTGAGGAGCCCAGTACCTTGAGCCGCAGCCGGTCGCGGCAAAACCGCCAGGGAGGAGCTGACTCCGGAACTGCGACCGCTCTGCAGGTCCCGCTGCAGCCTCACCAGGTCCGTGCGCATCTCAGCAGCGTGCTGGTAACGCAGTTCGCAATCTTTCTCTAGTGCCTTATTGATGATTCTCTCTAACTCGGCCGCCATTCCGGGATTCAGACGCGTCACTGGGACTGGTTCCGCGTCCAGAATGGCCTTGAAGATAAGCGCTGAACTCTCTCCCCGGAATGGCAAGGTGCCGGTAGCCATCTCGTACAACACGACGCCGAAGGAGAACACGTCACTTCGCCCATCCAGTTCCTTCGCACATACCTGTTCGGGCGACATATAACTGATGGTGCCCAACGTCGATCCGGGATTGGTCAGGTACAGGTCCGCGACCACTGTCTCTGCCATCTCGTCGTCGGCGGCTGCATTCGTCCAAGACGACCGGTGCCCGGGCGCAAGCTTCGCGAGTCCGAAATCGAGTATCTTCGCGTGTCCGCGCCTCGTGACAAAGATGTTCGCGTGCTTGATGTCGCGGTGGACGATCCCCTCCGAGTGTGCGGCGTCCAATGCGTCGGCAATCTCAATCGCCAGACCAAGAATAACGTTGGTTTCGACGGGCTTTCCGGCGACACAAGGCCTTAATGTCGTGCCGTCAAGAAACTCCATCGCGATGAAGGGCGTTCCGTCCTCCTGCCCTACCTCATAGATCGTGCAGATATTGGGATGATTCAGGGCAGACGCCGTTTCGGCCTCTCGCTGGAAGCGGGCCAACGCCTGGGGGTCTTTGACCACGTCACCTGGCAGAAACTTTAGGGCTACAAATCGGTGGAGGGTGGTGTCCTCAGCCTTGTAAACCACACCCATCCCGCCAGCGCCGATCGGCTCGACGATCCGGTAATGGGAGATGGTCCGGCCGTGCATTAACAAGGAGTCCGGCATTTCTCACCCGGTTTGGTTTGAAAGACTAGGCAGCGAAAAGACCCCGCATTTAGCGAAATAGCCGCTCGCTATGTGACCACCAACAATGGTCCGGAAAGTTTGCAAGCTGTTGCAATGTTAGGCCGCTACATCAAACCGGAAAACTAGCACTATTGGCAGTGGGCCAGCAATAATGCTACGGAGTGGTGCTCTCGATTGTCATGTTCCGTGTTTCTTCAGCCCGTCGCGATAATGCTCGGCGCTGTTAATCAGACAATTGATGAAAATCGTGTTTCCGAATTCTTCTATTTCAATTCTTTCTGACGCGGGATAAAGATCCAGACAAGCTCCAGAAGCATGGGCCACACGATAACCATCGTTACGATCCAGCCGTATCTTGAAGGGATGGTTCCCGGCATTGGGCCGTAAACAACGAGGCATAGTGCCGCATTGGCAAGATACGCGGTAATGAGGCCGGCAAGCGCGGCACGAGTCGGCGGGATAGAGCGGCGGGATAGGAACAAAAGCGCTCCACTCGCGATTAGTATGCCGAAAGTGGGGCCGAGTATCGAAAGGCGTCGCCATTCATTCATATGAGCGAGGTTTCCAAGCCGCAACAAGAATGGCAGAGTTACCGAGATCGTCCCGCAGATCGAAAGGGCCACCGCGGCCCAGATCAAACGTCGTCCAACCCGCGTGAACAGTCCTCTTGAAAACAGCGCACGTAAGCGAAGCCAGATCATCGGAAATGCCAGGAAGTACGGCGCTCCGACAAGTAAGTGCCACCAGTTACCCTGATCGCCCGGAACCCTGAGCCGTACAGCATCCCACGGAGAGGTGTAAAGCGCTATCGGTAGAAACGCGGTGACCCCGGCCACGACTGAGATCAACAGCGCAACAGCATTGAACCAGTTTGGATCCCGCTCTTCTTCCAACAATGCCTGATCATGCAGCCGCATATTTGTCCTCCAGAATATCCCTATGGGTTCGGCGTGGATTGCAAACCAGTGTATGCCCCAGGTTCGGTTAGATCGCTTGCAGGGACAGTGGATGAGGGGGAGAATAGCAGTTAACATGACTCGGAAGCAGCGCATCGCCCCAGACAACGCCAGCTGCCGAGAACTTTGGAGGTGTTCCGATGCCTGTTACTTTGCGGCGGATAATGCCTGCTGTTTTGTTGTCGACCGTTGCCATCGCAGGTTGCAATAACGGTTTCAGTAGTTGGCAAGTAGTGCGCGGTGCAACCAATGAAACGCCGGGTACCAACATAAAAACAGTTTTTGTGAATTGTCCTTCCGGAAAGAAGGTTACGGGTGGAGGGGCTGTCGTAGGCTATCAACTAGGAAATAGCTTTCCAACTGATCCGAACGGTATTCTCATGGAGAGCGAGCCCACAGGCGACGCTACTGGCTGGCAAGCTTCTGGCGTCGACCTCACCCCAGGCGATCAGTGGGCTGTGATTGCATATGCGATCTGTGCAGACGTCCACTAGAAATGAACAACCCTCTCCTTCTCCATTCGGACAAATCCGGACCCGCCGTCATCGCGCGATGTCCTTTCGCCGTCGCCGCTCGCTCTCTCTCACGATTTCGTTGATATCCGCCGCTGGACGTATCTCGATTGTTCCACAATTTAACTTCACTCCCGGACTTTGGGAGATGAGCTGAATTGCGTGATTCAGATCTCGCGCTTCTATCACCTGAATTCCGCCCAATTGCTCCTTCGTCTCCGCGTACGGACCGTCTGTCACTGCAACCTCTCCGTTCTTCAAAGACACGGTCACCGCCGTGTTGGCGGGCTGAAGAGGTTCTTCAGCGAGGAGATGTCCGTTCTTCCGCAGTTCGTCGTTGTAGCTAAAACATTCGTCAAACACGGTGTCGCGCTCGCTCTCAGACATGTTTTCGAACTTGCCGGGTTCGAGATATCCCAGACAGATGTATTTCATCCATTCCTCCTTGTTTCCTGTGACTCAGAGAGCCGTAACTCGTCGTTCTGTTACCAGATAGCCGTTCGATAGACCGAAAATCGACAGCTTCTCCATTTTTAGCCTCGTCAGAGGTGCTAATGATGATGCTCGGGAACGGAGCCTTCGCCGTCGTCGCGTCGTCGAACGATCGGGTCTTCAAAGGTCCCACGAACTCGTAGGCATCTATGAGGACGCCGGTTTGAGGCTCCGTGTTCTGGGGTTGTCGTTCAGCGTGCGGGCGAGAAACTCTCTTACCTCAACCGATGCGCGGCAGGCGATGACGGCTTTGCGTCCCCACGCCACGGCCTCATCCATGTTGGCTGCGTCAAGTATCCAAAAGCCGCCAATGTGTTCCTTGGTCTCAAGGTATGGTCCATCGGTGATGACCACCTCTCCGCCGGGCTGCTTACGCAGTGATTTCGCGTGGGACGCCGATTGCAGGCCGCCGGCGAAGAACCTGGCACCGGCAGCCTCCATCTCTTCATTGAGCACATCGATATCGCGGCCCATGGCTTCGTCTTCAAGGGACGGGTCGTAGTCGTCGGGGTGGTGGATCGCAACCAGATATTGCGGCATATCTTCTCCTTTTTCTTGAAACGGTCTCCGGGCGGACCGCTTGCCCTGTCTTCACTACATTTCATCAACTCTTCCTTGTCTCCTTCGACTCAGCGACCACTCTTCGAGTGCGGCGATGAGTGCTTCCTGTGCGAGATCTTCGTCTAGGTCTAGGTCACGGGTGAGGACTGCGATGACGCGCGCGGACTCGGTGCGCCATACGGCTTCGATGGTTCGATGGAAGACAAGATGTGGATCGATAGCGGACACTGCTACCGATCACACCAGCTTTCGATCCATGGATGTAGATGCGGCTATTTGTTGGCGGTCTGATTCGACAGCTGAGCCCGTTTCGCTACTTTGTACTGGATCTGCTCTTCGGACAGGATGGGTGCGAAGTCTTCCATCTCAAAGACCTGGCGGATTTCGACTTCGGAGTCGACGTTGTGGGGGTTGGGGCAGCGCTTGACCCACTCGATGGCCTCTTCGAGTGACTTGACCTGCCAGATCCAGAAGCCGGCGATGAGCTCCTTGGCCTCAGTGAAGGGACCGTCAACGACGGTACGGGACTTGCCGGAGAATTTGACGCGTGCGCCTTTGGAGCTGGGATGGAGGCCATCCATGGCGAGCACGACGCCGGCCTTCATGAGCTCTTCGTTGTACTTGCCCATCTCGAGCAGGAGCTGCGGATCGGGGAGGGCGGCTTCTTTTTCTGACTCTGGGGTTGCTTTGACGATGACCATGAATCGCATTGCGAAATCTCCTTTGGGTTGAGCGATGGTTGGGTGGCTTGTTTTCGGGTTTAACTATTTGTTGGCTATCCGGTGAACTCAGGTGTTTACGGCTTCACCCGCGATGGGTGAGGTGTACCGCCCGGCAGGCTGCTGTATGGGATCTCGCGCACCTCGCCTCGCGACCGAGGGTCGAAGGCAGCCTTGCGGGCCCACGCCAGCGCCTCGTCCATGTCAGCGGCTTCCAGTATCCAAAAACCACCGATGTGCTCCTTGGCTTCCAGATACGGGCCGTCGTTGATGAGCGGCCCGCCATTGGGCTGCCCCCGCAGCGACTTCGCCTGGCTCGCTGGGCTGAGGCCGCAAGCCATGAGCCTGGCACCAGCAGCCTCCAACTCGTCGTTGAGATCATTGATAGCGCGTACCGTCGCTTCGGTCATGGTGGACGGGTCGAAGTTGTCGGGAAGGTAATTCGCAAGTAAATATTGCGGCACGATTTCTCCTTTTATCCTGGGTTGATCTTCGGACGGGCCGGTTGCCCCGTCTTCACACCATAGTCGAACGGCGAGATTGGAATTCGACAACGCGTCCAGGAAATTTTGCTTCTCCTGCGCTTTTTTATTTCAGCTGCCGAATCCGCTCTTGCAGGAATTGCCGCTCTGGTTCCTGCTGAGTCAGCGCCAGCGCCTTCTCATAAGACGCCCGGGCCTCAGCTGTCTTGCCGAGTCTGCGGTACATATCAGCACGAACTGAATGCGCCAGGTAATAATTTTCCAATTCGCCTTGTTCCAACACCGCGTCAACCTGCGTCAGACCGGCCTCTGGACCATCGCACATTGCAATGGCCACGGCACGATTGAGACGGACAACTGGCGAAGGCTGAATTCGTGCCAGTTGGTTGTAAAGCGCAACAATCTGCCGCCAGTCGGTCGCAGCGACCGATTCCGCCTCCGCATGAACGGCTGCAATCGCAGCCTGCAGTGTGTAAGAGCCGAAGCGGCGGGACTTAAGGGCTTTCTCCAGCAACGCCACTCCCTCCGCGATCTGCTCTCGGTTCCAGAGTGAGCGGTCTTGATTCTCCAGCAAAATCAGCTCTCCGGCCGGAGAGGTTCTCGCGGCGCGACGGGATTCCTGTAGCAACATCAGGGAAAGCAGCCCAATGACCTCCGGCTCTGGCTGGAGTTCGATCAGCAACCGGCCCAGTCGAATCGCCTCGCCGGTTAGCTCGGCCCGCGTTACCTCCGCTCCCGCCGCAGCCGAGTAGCCCTCGTTAAAGACGAGATAGATGACCTGAAGCACCGCGCCGAGTCGCTCCGGCAACTCCTCCGGCGTCGGCACTTCGTACCGAATCGGTGTGTCTCGAATCTTTGCCTTCGCACGCACAATACGCTGCGCCAGCGTACGCGGAGTGGTGAGGAAGGCCTTCGCAATCTCCTCGGTCGTCAGCCCGCACACCTCACGCAAGGTGAGCGCAACGCGCGCCTCCGGCGGTAGAGATGGATGACAGCAGGTAAATATCAGGCGCAGCCGATCATCCTCAACGCTGTCCTCTTCATTAGACCTTTCCGCTTCACTCCATTGCACTTCGAGATATCGCGCCAGCTCGTCTTGCGACGCATCAAATCGCGCCCGTCGACGCAGAGTATCAATGGCTTTGAATCGCGCTGTCGAAATCAGCCACGGTCGCGGGTTATCAGGGACTCCACTCTTCGGCCACAGGCTCAGCGCAGCCGCAAAGGCTTCGTGCATCGCCTCCTCGGCAAGATCAAAATCACCGAGCAAGCGGATTAGAGTTGCCAGGATCCGTCGCGAATCCACGCGATAAAGGGAGTCGGCCAATTCGCGTATCTGTTCGGTGGAACGCTCGGACATGACGACGACCTTAGCAAACCCGCTACCCGCTTGACACACCCGGTACAATTAAGACACAGGAAAAATCAACCTCAGCCCCACCATCGGGGCCCCGGCGAAGGGCATCTGCAACCCACCCCGCTGCGGCAGTTCTTTCTCAATTTTACCCCGCGACGAAGCAATTAACCGGCATGGAATGAATACTTTGAAGCTAAAATGTCGCCATTTTCAGGACTTTCCGGCCATCCGTACACTGAAGTCCGGACTTATGTCCAATATTTTGAATACTTTGCACAAATTGTAGGGGGGAGGGGGAGTACCCAACCTCAGGCGTCAGGGCAAAGAAAAGCGGCCGACGGATTATCCGCCGGCCGCAATCGAAAAGTAACGAGAAGCCCTTACTTCCGCCCCACCACAATCACCGAAAAGGTCCCCGGAACCATCGAAGCCCGAGGGTTCGGACGCTCAGGCGTAGGCGCCGGCTTAGGCCCCATCTCCGCAGCCACGATATAAACCCGGCCAGTCCCGCTATCGAACGCCATCGTCCGCCCGCTCTTCTGCGTCTCCAGCGTCTGCACCACATCGAACGAGTCGCCCTTCGTATTCACCACCGTCAGCGTCCCATCCTGCCCATTCGAGCTGAACGCCACCTGGTTCTTAGCGTCGAACCCCGCCGCATCCGGCCCCTCGCCAATCTCCACCAGCTTGATCACTTTGCCTGCGTCGGCATCCGACACCGCCATCTTCTTCCCATCGCAAACGCTGAACAGCCGCCGGTGCTCTCGATCAATCGCCAACCCGCTCGGTGACTCGCATCCCGTCAGAGGCCACTCTCCCGTCTGCTTCAACGCCTTGGCATCCAGCTTCGCGATCAAGTTCTTATCCTCGATGTTCACGAACACCGTCCCCTTGCCATCCGCAGCAGGGAACTCAGGTTTACCCGGGAGCTTGATCGTCGCGACCACCTTCATCGTCGCCGTATCGATCACGCTCGTATCGCCGCTCCGTCCGTTGAACGTCCAAACCGTCTTCGTCACCGGCTCATACACAATCCCATCCGGATTCGTCCCGGTAGCGATCGAGTTCACCTTCGCATACGTCTTGCGGTCGAACACCACCAAAGCATTCGCCTGGCCATCGCTGATGTACCCATACTTGCCCTCAGCATCCAGCGCAATCCCATGCGTCCCCTTCAGATCCGTGATCGCCCCGACGGCCTTGCCAGTAGTCGTATCCACCACCTCGACCCGCGTACCATGCGTCAGATAGAGCACATGCATCGACGGATCGGCCAGCAAATAGTCCCATCCACCCGTCCCCCCGATCACCCACTTATCCACCACAGAATAAGGGCCGGCAGCAGACGCGGACGCGACCGTAAACACCCCCACCGCTGCCAAAGAAACAACACGAATCACTCGGTTCAAACGCATATCGAAAGCTCCTCTACCTTGGCTGAGCCAGGATTGTTCTGCCGCCACCAGCATACCCGCTGAATCTAAATCCTCCATTAAGGCTGTCCGGATTGCGCTCTGATACCGTAACCTCAAAGCTGCACTTTGCATCACACCTGAAGCAATCCCAAGCAGGCCATTCGCATCATCGTCTAGCCCGATGCCCATCACCTCCACCTATCCCATCCTCGACCCCGCCGCCACCGTCGACCCCTACACCACCGTCCTTCGCTCCACTCAATGCGCCTTCGTGGTCATGGCCAAAGCTCCGCGTCCCGGCAAAGTCAAAACCCGCCTCGCACCACCTCTCACCCCCGAGCAAGCCGCCGCACTCAACATCGCCTTCCTCCAGGACACAACACAAAACCTCGCCAAAGCCTGCGGACACGGCCTCGCCGCTGGCATCATCTCCTACACCCCCATCGGCGAAGAAGCCCTCTTCGACGGGCTGCTCCCCACAGGCTTCGCACTCATCCCACAACGCGGAGACACCTTCGGCGAGCGCCTCCTCAACACCGCCGAAGACATCCTCGCCTGCGGCTACGGCTCCGTCTGCCTCATCGACTCCGACTCACCTACCGTCCCCACCGCCGCCTTCAAACAAGCCATCGAAGCCCTCAGCCGACCTGGCGACCGAGTAGTCCTCGGCCCTTCCCACGACGGCGGTTACTACCTCATAGGCCTCAAACGCGCTCACCCAACCCCCTTCACCAACATCCACTGGAGCACGCACACTGTAGCTGCGGAGACTCGCACACGCTGCCGCGAAGCCAACCTCGAACTCCTCGAACTCCCCCTCTGGTACGACGTAGACGACGCCGAAACCCTCGCCACCCTCAACAACGAACTCCTCGAAGCTACGCCACCACCCTTTGCCACAGCCGCCGGATACCACGCCTCTAACACTCGCGAATTTCTCCTCGATCTTCAGAAGCAGGGAAGCACCATACCGCAACCGCCTTCCTCAACCACCGACACAAAACCCCACCGGCACCAGGCCCGCCCCTGGCAAACCAACACCGCTCTCATCCTCATCGGCACAGCCCTAATCTACCTCTCCACCCAGCTAGTCTCCGAGTACCACCACTTCACCATCGGCTTCTCCGGAGTCTCCGGCTGGTCTGCCACCCTCTACGTCGCCGCCGTCTTCCTGGTCCTCACCCAACCCGTCAACCGCCTCACCCTCCCTATCATCCTCGCCGTAGCCATCGCCTGTCGCATAGTCCCGCTCCTGCACGAGCCCTATCTCTCCTCCGACATCTACCGCTACGTCTGGGACGGCATCGTCCAGCACGCCCACATCTCCCCCTACCGCTACGTCCCCGGAGACCCCGCACTAGCCTTCCTGCGCGCCCCCCACCAAGACATCTTCGACCACATTAACCGCCGCGACTACGCCCACACCATCTATCCCCCCATCGCCCAGATCATCCTCTACCTCATCACCGCGATCTCCCCCACCATCACCGCCATGAAGACCGCAATGGTCCTCTTCGAAGCCGTCGCGCTCTACGCTCTCATCCAAATCCTCAAACAACTCGGCCTGCGCCCCGAACAATCCCTCCTCTACGCCTGGTGCCCCCTCACCATCTGGGAGATCGCCGGCTCCGGCCATATCGACTCCGTAGCCATGGCCTTCATATCGCTCGCACTCCTCTTCCGCCTACGCCGCCGCCCCATTCTCACTGGCCTCTTCCTCGGCCTCGCCATCATGACCAAGTTCTACCCAATAGTTTTGCTCCCAGCATTCCTGATGTCGGCCACAAATCCTGGCGCCCCGCGTCTCGCTTCTGAGAGATGGGTTTCGAAACCACTCAGTTTCCTCAACCCCAAAAAATGGGACTGGAAACTCCCCGTCACCACCTTTGCCGTCATCGTACTCGGCTACGCCGCCTACTCCAGCGTCGGCCTCCTTGTCTTCGGCTTCCTTGGCGGCTACGCGCACGAAGAAGGCATGACCAGCGGCACCCGCTACTTCCTCCTCGAGCTAGCCCAACACATCCCCGGCCTCCAAAACTTCCCCACCGCTGCCTTCTATATCTTCTGCATCCTCACCTTTGCAGCACTCAAAATCTGGAGCCTCAAGCGCAACTTCCAAGCCACCTCAAAACCCGGCAGCGAAGCGGCCTTCCTCGCCCCGGCCTTTGCCTTCGCCGCCGCCCTGATGTTCCTCTTCTCTCCCCACTACCCCTGGTACATCCTTTGGCTCATCCCCTTCTTCACCCTCATCCCAAACTTACCCATCCTCACCTACCTGATGGCATTCTTCTACCTCTTCACCACAGATCTGGCAGATGGCAGCCTCCCCAACATGTTTATCGTTAACAAAATCCTTTACGCAGCAGTGGCCATCGCACTTCTAATCCAGTTGGCACTGCGAAATCGCACGATCCCAGCTCTGAACTTCCACCAAAGACCATCCAAATCGGGTGCCCCATGATCCTCGCGGCCTCACCGCGAGTATCGTGGGGTTACTCACTTCGGAGTATCACCGCAAGCACCTCATGCCCCCCATCTCCATCATCATCCCCGCCCTGAACGAAGCCGAATCCATCGGCTGCGTAGTCCGCTCGATGCCCTGGCCGCTCATCGCCGAGTGCATAGTAGTAGACAACGGCAGCACCGACGCCACCGCATCCATCGCAGAAGAAGCAGGCGCGAGAGTCATCACCTCACCACGCGGCTACGGAGCCGCCATGAAAGCCGGCAGCGACGCCGCTCTATCCACCTCCACCATCCTCGTCTACATGGACGGCGACGGCTCCGACATCATCGACGACCTCCGCAAACTCATCGCCCCCATCCAAGACGACGAAGCCGACTTCGTCATCGGCTCCCGCATCCGTGGCCACCGCGAGGCCGGCTCCATGCTCCCCTCGCAGGTCTTCTGCCGGACATCTCGTAGGCATCCTCCTCCGCATCTCTCAGGGAGTCCGTTACACCGACATGGGCCCCTTTCGCGCCATTCGCAGATCGTCACTAAATCAGTTACAAATGTCCGAGCTTACCTACGGCTGGAACCTCGAGATGCAGATCAAGGCCGCCCAGCACAAGCTCCGAATCCTCGAGATCCCCGTAGACTACCGCAAACGCATCGGCGGCGAATCCAAGGTCTCAGGCAACCTTTGCGCCTCATTCAAAGCCGCCACACGCATACTCGAAGTCCTCTTCCGCGTTGGACTCTCCCGCCAACCCTGACGCCCAACCGAATTCCTGCATCTCATCTCTTGGCGTCCGTCAGCCACCAGGAGATTCACCCGATGCACAGGCTCATTCTCACCCTCCTTCTGGCAGTGACCTCGCTCACTCTCCACGCCGACCCCATCCCCGTCCGTGGCCCGCAAGGCACTCTCCACGGCTTCCTGCTCCTGCGCTCTGCCCAAGGAAAGATCCTCGCCAACGGCGATCTCATCCAGACTCTCCGCAGCGGCGTCGTCACTGTGCACCTTACCTTCCACTTCCGCGACGGCTCCCTCGACGACGAGACCGCCGTCTTCTCCCAGGCCACCAACTTCAAGCTCATCAGCGACCACCACATCCAGAAGGGCCCATCCTTCCACGACCCTCTCGACCTCACCGTCGAAGCCGCCACCGGCCAGATTACCTCTCGCACCACTGACAAGGACGGCAAGGAAAAGGTCGCTCAGGATCACCTCGATCTCACCCCCGACGTCACCTCCAACCCCCTCCTACTCATTCAGCTCATGAATCTGCCAGCCAACGCCCCCGCAACCACACTCCCCATGGTCGCCCCCGCAGCCAAGCCTCGCCTCATAAAGGCCACCATCACCTCCGTCGGCCAAACCTCCGTCACCACCGGAACCCTCCGCCGCAAAGCAACCGAATACCTGATTAAGATCGACATCGGCGGCGTCGCCAAAGTCGTCGCGCCCATCATCGGCAAAGCCCCCGCCGACACCCACATCTGGATGATCCCCGGAGAAGCCCCCGCCTTCGTCCGCCAGCAGGGCCAGTTCTTCTCCGGCGGCCCCATCTGGACCGTCGAGCAGACCGCACCCAAATAGCCAGCTCTACAGCAGCTTCACCTTCCCCGTAGCCAGCTGATACACCGCCCCCACAATATCCAGCTTCTTCGCCTTATATTGCGCCGCCAGGATCGGCTGCGCACTCTTCAGCCGCTCGACGTTGTACCGAACGTTCGCCTCAATAGCGTTGTCCAGCAAGTGGTCCCCGCCCGCGGCGATTGCCTTCTCAACACCTGGCTTGATCGCATTCACCAGGATGTTGATATGCCCCGGCAGCGCCTTACTGTCTTGCAGGTCCTTCACCACCGCACTCACCGCGCCACAGTTCGTATGCCCCAGCACCATAATCAGCGGAGCGTTCAAGACGGCTACCGAATACTCCAGGCTCGCCAAAAGATCCACGGTCTGATAATTTCCCGCCACCCGCACCGCAAAGATATCCCCCGGCGTCTGGTCGAACACCAGCTCCGGAGCCACCCGCGAGTCCGCGCACCCCAGCACCGCCGCCACCGGATACTGCGCCGTCGCCCGCGCCGCCCGCCCCGCCGAAAAGTCCTTCGAAGCCGGCTGATTCGCCGCATACCGCCCATTCCCATCCATCAGCCGCTTCAGCGCATCCGCCGGAGAGATCGCATTCTGCGGAGCGGCCTGCCCGCCAGCATCCAGCGCCCAGCCACTCACCCCACTCAACGCGGCCCCAACCGCCATCCCGCAAGTCCCCTTCAAAACCCCACGCCGCGTAAATATGCCGTTCATAGAATTCACCTCGCGCTTTCCACAAGAAGCATACCCCTCCCTCAGGCCGCTTGAGCACTGAATTTTCTACTAGTCGCGATATACTCCACACGTCAGCCCGCCCAGGAGGCTCCGCATGAATCACCGCATCACCGGCACCACCATGCCCGTCCTCGAGTTCGCCCTCGACCACAACGACGCCGTCATCTCCGAGGCCGGCGAGCTCTCCTGGATGTCCGCCTCCATCCAAATGACCACCCACACCCAGATGGCCGGCGGCGGAGGATTCTTCGGAGCCATCCGCCGCGTCGCCGCCGGCGGCTCACTCTTCATGACCGAGTACCGAGCCGTAGGCGCCCCCGGCGAAGTCGCCTTCGCCACCCGCGTCCCCGGCCACATCGTCCCGCTCCCCGTCGGCAACGGTTACGAGTACCTCATCCACCGTCACGGCTTCCTCTGCGCCACCGACGGCGTCAACCTCAGCCTCGGCTTCCAGCAATCCCTCGGAGCAGGCATCTTCGGCGGCGACGGATTCCTCCTCCAAAAACTCTCGGGGCAGGGAACTGCCTGGCTCGAGCTCTCCGGCGAAGTCATCACCAAAGACCTCGCCCCCGGCGAGCTCCTCCGCGTCCATCCCGGCCACGTCGGCGGCTTCCAGACCAGCGTTGCCTTCCAGATCCAGCGCATCCCCGGCATCAAAAACATGATCTTCGGCGGAGACGGCATCTTTCTCGCCGCCCTCACCGGGCCCGGCCGCGTCTGGCTCCAGACACTCCCCATCTCGCGCCTCGCCCAGCAACTCCAGGAGTACATGCCCGCCAACCGCAACGGACAAGCAGTCGAAGGCGGCATGGTCGGAGGAATCGTAGGCAACATCCTAAAAGGCATGTAATCTTCTCAGCGCCCTCAGCGCACCTCCGCGCCCTCTGCGTCCGTAGTTGCCTTGGCCTCCCCCAAAGGTGTCATTCGGCTTGCGCCCTTGCCTTCATATACTTGCAGGAAAGCAATTCAGCCCAGACCCTCCCCGCCGGGCGCCAGTAGTTCCTGAGAGATATGCATGGTGGCAAAGCTAGCAGTCACACTCTCGTCCGGCCATCCCGACCCGAAGGTGCTTCGCACTCTGGTCTTCATCCGGCGCGCCTCGCTTCTGGGCATCTCCTTCATCTCCGCGCTCACGCTTCTGGCGTGGATCGTTCCCGGCATCGACTGGCTCATGCCACTCAGCTGGTCACTGATGAAGGCCAACACCGCCCTCTGCCTCCTGCTCCTCTGCTTTAGCATTCAGCTCATCCATGCCCGGCGCTCGCGTCCCCTCCAACTCCTCAGCCACATTCTCGCCGCTGTCGTCGCCGTCATCGCCTTCGCGACTCTCTATCAATCCCTGCGCGGAATTAACCTCCATCTCGACACGCTCCTCGTCCGCGACCCATGGTCTACCGTCCCCGGCCCCATGTCACCGCAGTCCGCCATCGCCCTCTTCGGACTGGCCGTCATCACCCTCTACATCCGCGCCAGAAAATCCATCCTCGCCTACATCGCGGACGCCCTCGCCGCTTCCATCGTCCTTTTCATGATGGTTCTCTCCAGCGCATATCTCTTCAGCGCCGCCCATCTCTCCGGAGCCATCACGCAGAACCGCATCGCCCCCCAGGCCACCGTCTGCCTCTTCCTTCTCTCCATCGTCGTCTTCAATGAGCGCACCCAATACGGCCTCTTCGCCATCTTCACCAGCGACAGCATCGCCGGCAAGACCTCCCGCCTCGCCGCTCCCTTCGCTCTCGGCCTGCCCTTTCTCATGGAGGTCCTCCGCGCCAGCGTCGTCAAATCCTCCTGGCTCCAATACCAGTACGCCACCGCGCTCGCCGCCTCCACCATCGCGCTGCTCGCCTTCTGTCTCATCTACATCATGTCCCGCCGCATCGAGTCGCTCGAGCGCAATATCCACGACCTCTCCCTCCGCGACGAACTCACCGGCCTCTACAACCGCCGCGGCTTCTACGTCCTCGCCACCCAGGCCCTCCGCCTCGCCCAGCGCCTCGACGCCCTCTACTCCGTCATCTTCATCGACATGGACAACCTCAAACAGGTCAACGACACCTACGGCCACGAGGCCGGCTCCGAGCTCCTCAAAGAGATGGCCGCCATCCTCACCACCAACTTCCGTGAGATCGACATCATCGGTCGCCTCGGCGGAGACGAGTTCGTCGTCGCAGTCAACGCCGGCCCCATCGATCTCGCCATGGTCATCCAGCGCCTCGAATCCGCCACCACCCGCGCCAACAAACTCCCCGGCCGTTCCTACACCATCAGCTACAGCTACGGACACGCAACCTCAAGCGCCCACAAACACCAGACCCTCGACGAACTCCTCAGCGACGCCGACTCCCTCATGTACCGCACCAAGCGCGAAAAGCAAAAGCCCACCGAAAGCATCAGTACCGCCCCCGCGCTGCCTTAGTTGTTGCCCTTGCTTCTGAGATAGGTCCAGGCTTTAGCCTGGACATCAAAGCCCACCACAAATCCGAGCTTTAGCCCCCGGGACATGTACTCCTTCGCCAAGTCGAAGCGGCCAGCTTTTGCCGTTGTCTGTTCTCCTCAAACCAACCACAAAACTAAGGGTGCCCCATCCTGAGGGCGCCTGATCGCCCGACGGGTGGGGAACCGATACATCATCCTCACCACCTGCCCTTGCTTTGTCTTTGCTTGTCCCCCACCACCCCATCAATCCCCATACTCCTTCCGTCTCAACCACGCATCCACCGACCACCCATCGAACCTCTGCAACACAATCAGCCCCGAAACAACCGCCGCATAAACCAGCTGCGTTGCCGTCGCCGACCAGTCCTGAATCATCGCCGCCCCAAACGTCAAAACCATCATCAGCAGACTCGTCGCCACCAGCGCCACCCGCGTCCGCAGCCCAATCAATATCAGCAACCCCAGCAACGCCTCCACCCCCGGCAGCAGTATCCCGAACACACGCACCCCCACCGCCGGCAGCATCGAATTCGCAAACTGCGTCTGCAGCTTAAACGCAAAATCCCCCGGCCCCATCAGCATTCGGCTCACTCCATGCATCAATAGGTTCACCCCCAGCGCCAGCCGCAACATCACATATCCCAACCGCTCATCCCTCATCTGCAGTTCTATTCGCATACCGCCTCCCATCAATCCAAACTACTTCATCCTGCAGCCAGTTGCCTTATACAACCAAAACAACCAACAACCGCCCAGCAGGCACCGACTATCCTAGTAAGGCGATGCCACCCTTCCTCACCCTCCAGCACGTCAACGTAGCCCGCGGCAGCAACACCGTCCTCCACGACATCTCCCTCACCATCGCCGCCGGCGAGCACATCGCCATCCTCGGCCCCAACGGCTGCGGAAAATCCACCCTCATCAAGACCATCACCTGCGAGTGCTACCCCATAGTCCAGCCGGAAACCAGCGTAAGCATCTTCGGCCGCGAACGCTGGGACCTCATCGAACTCAAAAAACGCCTCGGCGTAGTCTCCGCCGAACTCCCCGGCCGTCCCACCCTTCAAACCACCGGCCGCGACGCCGTCCTCACCGGCTTCTTCTCCAGCTCCACCCTCTGGCCCAACCTCATCTCCCAGATCACCCCCGAGATGCACACCCGCACCGACGAAGTCCTCCAACGCATCGACGCCACCCACCTCCGCGACAAGCCCGTAGGCGAGATGTCTGCCGGCGAACAGCGCCGCATCATGATAGGCCGCGCCCTCGTAGCCTCCGCCGGCATGCTTCTCCTCGACGAACCCTCCAACGCCCTTGACCTCGCCGCCCAGCAGGACCTCCGCGAACTCCTCCGCACCCTCGCCCGCCAGGGAACCGGAATCCTCCTCATCACCCACCACATCGCCGACATCATCCCCGAGATCGACCGCATCATCCTGATGAAGTCCGGCCGAATCCACGCCGACGGCCCCAAATCCACCCTCCTCACCGCCCCCACCCTAAGCCACCTCTTCCAAACCGAAGTCCACGTCACCCAAAAAGACGGCTTCTACAACGCCTGGTAACCGCCGCTGCTGCTGTTTGTTGTTTGTTCTGCCCACCCACCACAAATGCCGTCATCTCGACCGGAGGCGGCGCATTTTGCCGCCGCAGTGGAGAGACCCCCGCATTTCGCTTTTGCCGTTGCTGTTGCTTTTGCCGTTGCCGTTGCTTTTGCCGTTGCCGTTGCCTGTTCTTTTGTTTGTCATCCCGCAGGGATCTGCTTTGGCCGTTGCCGTTGCCTGTTCTCCTAACCGCCACAAACGCGCGGGTGCCCCATCCTGAGCCCGCCTGATCGGGCGATGGTTGGGGAGCCGATACCTCCCGACTGACGTATACGGAACTACAGCTCAAAAACCGCCCAGGCGGATTCGCATCATCGCGGTCTTTGACAACTCAGCCTGAAGTGAAACTCATAAGCCTAAATTTATGAATACTTTGCAGCGGCCAACCGCGTTTTATAAGACTTTTTGGACCTACCCACCCCGAAGTCCGGACTTATGTCCTTATTTTCGAATACTTTGCGCAAAACAAGGGGGGAGGGGGGTACCAGGTGAACGAACGAAACCAGCAACTAGCAACCAACAACCAGCAACCGGAAGTGCGTTACACCTGTGGCTTCGGAGTCAACCTCACAAACGCCGCCGCCTTCGCGTCCCAGTCAGCCAGCATCGCCTTGGCCAGACTGCTCTCCGACCGCTCGGCATGTCGCTCCAGAACCGACTTCAGAGCTGCCTGCGCCTCGGCGTCCACACTGCCAAACGCCTCAGCCTCGACGAACTCCTTGTGGTACCTCGGCTCCGAGACGAACGTCCCGTCCGCGTCGTACACCCACGCCAGGCCGCCCGTCATACCCGCTCCAAAGTTAATGCCGACCTCGCCCAGGATCACCGCCAGCCCGCCGGTCATGTACTCGCAGCCATGGTCGCCGATACCCTCCACAACAGCCGTCGCGCCCGAGTTGCGCACCGCAAACCGCTCGCCCGCCCGGCCCGCAGCATACAACGTGCCGGAGGTGGCCCCATACAGCGCCACATTGCCCAGAATCACATGCTGCCCGCTGTCCTTCGCAGCCAGACCGCGAGCGCGAATCACAATCTCGCCGCCCGACAACCCCTTGCCGACGAAATCGTTCGCCTGCCCGGTCAGCACCAACTTCACGCCCTCGACCGTAAACGCGCCAAACGACTGCCCAGCGGTCCCCAGCAGGTTGAACGTCACATCCGCCGGAGTATCCGCCTGGGCGCGCAACAGCGCGATCTCGCCAGAAAGCCGCGCTCCAATCGCGCGGTCACAGTTCGCAATCGGCGAATCGACCACGTACGGCAGACCCTGCGCAATCGCCTCCAGCGCAGGCTCAACCCACGCCTCGTCCAGCGGAGCCTTCGCAACCGGCTGGTCGTTCCGGACCGCCCATCCACTTGCTGGAGCCGCCCGAAACCTTCGCCAGCATCGGCTGCAGGTCAAGGTTCCCATCGAACCGAACCTGCTCCAGCAGGTCCACCCGGCCCACCGCCTCCTCAATCGAAGCCAACCCATACCGGGCCAGCAGATGCCGCAGATCAGAAGCAAGCTCTTCGAAGAAACGTGCCACATACTCCGGCTTACCCCGGAACTTCGCCCTCAACTCCGGCTTCTGCGTAGCAATCCCGGTAGGACAGGTGTTGAGATGGCACTGCCGAGCCATATCGCAACCCAGCACCACCAGCACCGCAGTCCCAAACGCATACTCATCCGCGCCCAGCAGCGCCGCAATCAGCACGTCTCGCGCAGTGGCCAGGCCGCCATCGGTACGCAGACGAACCCGTCCACGCATCCCGTTGTCCATCAGCACCTGCTGCGCCTCGGCCAATCCCAGCTCCCACGGATTGCCCGCGTACTTGATGCTGGACAGCGCCGCAGCACCCGTCCCGCCCGTATTACCGGCGATGACAATATAGTCCGCATAAGCCTTAGCCACACCAGCAGCAACAGTGCCAACGCCGCAGCCCGAGACCAGCTTCACCCCGACGGCGGCCTTAGGATTCACCCGCTTCAAATCATAGATAAGCTGCGCCAGGTCCTCGATCGAATAGATGTCATGGTGCGGCGGAGGAGAGATCAACGACACACCCGGCTGAGCATGACGCAGACGAGCAATCAGCCCGCTCACCTTGTGGCCCGGCAGTTGACCGCCCTCACCCGGCTTAGCCCCCTGCGCCACCTTGATCTCAATCTCCTCAGCATGCACCAGATACTCAGCCGTAACGCCAAAACGGCCCGATGCCACCTGCTTGATCTTGTTGTTCAGCGAAACATGCACCGCCGGAGCCGCAACAGCAGCCTCTGCCAGCACCGTGCCACCACCAGCCTGAGCCTGCAAACCAGACTCACCAGCCTCCAGGGCGGAATGACTGGCCACCGGCTGGAGCCGGTAGACCGAAGGATCTTCGCCACCTTCGCCGGTATTCGACCGGCCGCCGATGGTGTTCATAGCCATCGTGATCGTATGGTGCGCCTCGGGACTAAGCGAACCCAAAGACATCGCACTTGCAACGAACTTCTTGCAAAGGTCGCGGGAAGATTGAACATCGTCCAGATCAATCTCCGGGCCCGCAGGACGTATCTCCAGCAGGTCGCGAAGCACCGCCGGATCTCGGGCAATCACATCGCGCGTATAGATAGCAAAAGCTCCCGCGGTATCGGTTGGCTGTGCGACTCCACGAGCGCTCCCGACGACCGACTGCAGGGCCTTCACGGTCTGCGGCTGCCAGGCATGAGGCTCCGAGAGATCTGCCTTACGGAACCGCACCCACCCGTAGTCCGGCAGGTCGACGGTAGCCTGCGCCTCCCCGCCACCCTGTTTCCAAGTCTGCCGAAGCTGCCGTTCAATCTCCGCAAACCCAATCCCAGACAGCGGAGCCGGCGTCCCCGGGAAACAACGATCAACCACCGTCGAATGCAGCCCAAGAATGTCGAACAGATGCGCTCCGCGATAGCTGTCCACCACCGAGATTCCCATCTTCGACATCACCTTGGCCAACCCGGCATCCAGCGACTTCAACATCTTGCGCTCACACTCCGCAGGATCACTGTCCGCCGGCGCCAGATTCATGGCAGTCTCAAGCGCAAGCCACGGACAAACCGCGCCCGCGCCATATCCAATCAACACAGCGGCATGATGGATGTCCCTGCAATCGCCCGCTTCCACAGCGATGCCGGCCAACGTGCGCAATCCAGCCGACACCAACGCCTGATGGACCGCCCCCGTCGCCATAGCCATCGGAATCGGTAACAGCTCAGAACTCGCCGATCCTGTCAGTCAGCAACAGAATGCGCCCACCATTTCGAACCTGCTCGATAGCTCGACTGCAGATCTCATCCAATGCGTGAAGCAGCGAAACCTCGGGCCGGAAAACACAAGCCAACTCAGCAAGACTCAGCTCATCCGAATGAGCATGTTTACGAGTCCGCAGCGCCTCAACCTGTCCCAACGAAAGAAATGGAGAAGTCAAAGAGAGTCCAGGCAGCGGCGCCTCACGATCCAGCATGTGAGGCCACGGCCCGAGCCGCGTATGCAGCGAAACAACGCAAGCCTCACGCAAAGGATCGATCGCGGGGTTCGTCACCTGGGCAAATCTCTGCCGGAAGAACGAGTAAACAGCCCGCGGAGAGCGCGCCAGAAACGCGAGAGGGGTGTCGTCGCCCATCGACCACACAGCGTCCTTGCCTTCGATGGCCATCGGTTGCAGGATCATCTTGACGTCTTCCCGCGTATATCCGAAGCCGCGTTGAGCTACAGCCAAAGCCTCCGAATTGGAGACCGTCGGGTTCGCAACCGGCGAGAGCAGCGTATCGGAGACCAGCTTCGTGTAAGTCGCGCCGGAATCGAAAAGTTCCAGCAATGCCGCGTCTTCGTAAACTTTGTGCGCCTGAAGGTCCACAACCAGCATCTGACCAGGTCCCAGACGCCCGCTGTGTGTAACTTCTTCAGGATCGAGATCGACCAGACCCGCCTCGGATCCTGCAACCACCAGCCCACTCCCGGTGATCGCAAAACGACACGGCCGCAGCCCATTGCGATCGAGCGCAGCTCCCACCACGCGCCCATCACTGAAAGCGATCGCTGCGGGCCCATCCCACGGCTCTGCGCAATCGGTGTTGTAACGCAGAAACGACGAGTCGTGTTGCCCCGAAACCGCCGGCGGCATCAACATCCGGATGGCCTCAGCCAGCGTTCTCCCATTCTGCGACAACAACTCCACGGCCTCATCCAGGCTCGTAGAATCCGTGCCTCCCTGGGTCAGCACCGGTTTGCATTCAACCGGCAATGTTGAATCACGCGCAGCCATGCGCGCTCGATTTCCCCAAACCGTATTGATCTCACCATTGTGAGCGAGCTTTCGCCCCGGTTGCGCCCGGTGCCACGTCGGCAGCGTATTCGTCGCATAGCGCTGATGAAAAATCGCGAACGGAGTTTTATATTCTTCCGAAGCCAAATCCGTGTAGAACTCGCCCAGATGATTGCCCGTACACATCGCCTTGTAAACGATCGTCTGGGTCGACAAAGAACATATGTAGCCGGTCACATCTCCTTGCTCATGCACCCGCTCAAACTGTTTACGCGAGAGATATAGTCGACGCTCCATCGTCTCCCGCTCTGCCCCCTCCGAATCGACAATCAACGCCTGCCGAATCCTCGGCATCGTGCTCAGGGCAATCTGTCCAAGACACTCGGTGCGAACAGGTACGTCACGCCACTTCAAAACTTTCAGATCGTGAGACGCAAGACATCTCTCCAGCAGTTCTTCAGCATGCTCCTCCTCCTTCGGAAGCAGAAGCATCCCCACCCCCAGCAGAGCGTCATCGCTCGATAGAGAATCGCCGCGTCGGCCAGCAGCAGAGCTCTTGGAACGGCCGTCATCACCCCGACTCCGTCGCTGCTCTTGCCGTCCGCAGCGGTAGCCCCCCGGTGCGCCAGCCGGGCCAAAGCCGTTAACGCTTGGCTTAGAATCTTGTGGGAAGCCTCTGAATCTAAAGACGCAACAAATCCCACGCCACAAGCGTCATGATCAAAGCGGCTATCCAATAAGGAAAATGGAGACTGAAGAGCATTTGAGCGCTCTTTGCCCAAGGCAGCCTTCACATATTCCTCTTTTAAGCGGTCCATAGTTCACTATACGTCGGACAACAGAATAATCCTTGCCGATTCCTTCCTCAGAGCTAGGGTTCAATGGTGCTTCTGTATATTTATACAATATATTACTGTATTTATGTATATTTATACGAAATTGAGATAGAATGTCTTACTGGGAAAGCCCTTTATGAAACAACAACGGCATCTGGCAATCCGAGAGCTTCTCATCACGACCCCTGTAAACAGTCAGGATGAATTGAGAACAAACCTGGCGGCGAAGGGCTTCCACGTTACTCAGGCAACTCTCTCCCGCGATATACGCGAACTAGGCCTCTCCAAGGGACCTTCTGGATATGCGCTCCCAGCAGGTGAGAAGGACGGTGAAGGTTCTTTGCCCGGAATCCAGGAAGTTCTCAGGAGTTTCGGCCTGGAAGCGCGGCAAGCGTTAAACTTACTTGTTTTGGTAACCGCCACCGGAAGCGCCCAGCCAGTAGCTGCTGGAATCGATTACGAGGACTGGCCGGAGGTGGTCGGCACCATCGCTGGCGACGACACAGTTCTTGTTATCTGCCCCAACGAGCTCAAAGCTCAAACATTGAAGGCAAGAATAGATGAATACATTGGATAACCCAGAAGTATTCGTAAATGATGGCTCGAAGAAGTTGAGTTTATCAGCTAAGGACTCCGTGCGTACAGCAGTAATGGGAGTCAGCGGATACGCCGGAGGAGAGCTCGCACGTCTGCTCCTCCATCATCCCCGCCTCGGCTCGGCTTACCCCGAGCTTCTATAGTCGCGCCGTAGAGATCGACGACAACAGAAAAGAAAGGCTGTCCGATCTGCACCCCGGACTTCTGGATGACCGCTCCGACGTCAACTCTGTCTCCTCCTTCAACTGGAATCGCGTCGAAGATGCGGGCATCGAGCTCCTGTTCCTCGCGACTCCCCACGAGCAGTCTCGCGAATTGGCGCCTCTCGCCCTGGCCCGCGGGATTCGGGTGATCGACCTCAGCGGCGCCTGGAGGCTCAAGGAAGCTTCCAACCGCAGCGTATACAAACTGACCGACCACGACCCCAGGCTTGCAGCCGAGCTTCAGTCCGAGGCCGTCTACGGCTGCCCGGAGTTGCATCGTAACGAGATCCAAACCGCTCGCCTGGTTGCGAACCCCGGATGTTACGCAACATCGATCATCCTGGCTCTCGCGCCGCTTGTTCAGTCGGGTCTGGTCGATCTCCAGCGCGGAATCATCTGCGACGCAAAATCCGGAGTCAGCGGAGCCGGCAAAGCAGCAACCTCCAAGACGCACTTCATGTATGCCGCCGATAACTTCTCCGCATACAGCGTCTTCGGACATCGCCATACAGGAGAGCTGTTGGAGCAACTCAACCTGAAGCAAGATCAGATCCAGTTCACCCCGCACCTGCTTCCCATTCCCAGGGGAATCCTGTCGACAATTTATCTCCGGCTAACACAACCGGCGCAGAGTTCGACTATCAGCGCGATCCTGCATGACTTCTACCGGCAAAGTCCGATGGTTCGTCTAAGAGAGACGCCGCATCTGCCGCAAATTCAGTACGTCGTTCGCACCAACTACTGCGATCTTGGTTTTGAACTCAGCAAGCGACGGCCGCACTCTGATCATCGTCTCCTGTCTGGACAATCTTCTAAAAGGCGCCGCAGGGCAGGCAGTTCAAAATATGAACGTGATGTACGGTTGGGGCGAATCGGAGGGTTTGCTTTGAAATTCGTAATCAAATTAGGCGGCGCAACCCTCGAAGATAAGAGCTTGCTGCACCTCTGCGGAAAGGCCATCGCTGAACTTGCAGCCGATGGCAATCAGGTCGCAGTCGTGCATGGTGGTGGAGTACAGCTAACCAGGATACTGGCCCAAATGGGGAAGACAAGCGAGTTCGTCTCCGGCCTCCGCATTACCGATGCTGAGACCCGCGACGCTGCCCTGATGGTTCTCGCAGGCCGCGTCAATAAATCCCTTGTTGCAGCGCTTGGCTCCCATGGCCAGGCAGCGGTCGGACTC
Organism: uncultured Acidobacteriaceae bacterium; assembly: GCA_963744125.1. Taxonomy (GTDB): domain Bacteria; phylum Acidobacteriota; class Terriglobia; order Terriglobales; family Acidobacteriaceae; genus Edaphobacter. Next base: position 93,776 of record CAVUSG010000007.1, read on the forward strand.
TCCGGCGGAGACGGCCACGTCTTCCGTGCCCGCAAGAAGAAGACCGTCCCCGATCTCGGCTTCGTCGGCGAGATCGCTGCAACCGATCCGCGTTGGCTCGATGCCATCTGGACCATGGGCGCCGTTCCTGTCATCTCGTCGATGGCACTAGGATTTGACGGCGAGTACTACAACATCAATGCAGACGAGATGGCTGCAGCCTGCGCCATCTGCCACCAAGGCCGACGCCCTCGTCTTTCTCACCGATGTCCCCGGCGTCAAAGGCGCTGACGGCAACGTCATGCGCTGGCTGACTCTCGCCCAGATACCTGCTCTCGAACAGCAGCAGGTTGTTTCGGGAGGAATGTTGCCAAAACTCAATGCTTGTCGCGATGCACTGCAACATGGTGTCAAACGCGTCCGTATCTTACCTGCACAGGCCGCGGCGCTATTGCCCGACCTCTGCTCAACTCGAGTGAACGATGGAACGGAGGTTATGGTCGCATGACGCTATCGTCGATCCAGGCCGCGGAGAGCAAGCTGCTCCTTCGCACCTATGAAAGAAATCCTTTACTGTTCGTGAGCGGTCACGATGTCTATCTGACCGACGCACAGGGCAACGACTATCTCGATCTCCTGAGCGGAATCGGCGTATCGGCGCTGGGCTATGGCCATCCCGCAATTGAGAAAGCGATCCGCGATCAAAGCGCCCTTCTTCTGCACACCTCGAACCTCTTCTACCACGAGAAGACAGCCGACCTCGCAGTCCGCCTCACCGAGATCAGCGGGCTCGATCGTGTCTTCCTCTGCAACAGCGGTACCGAAGCGTGGGAGGCTGCGCTCAAGCTTGCCCGCGCCCATGCAGGTCTCTTGCGATCGCAGGGCAAACAGGTTGGCACGAAGTTCCTTGCGATGGAGCATAGCTTCCACGGACGCTCCATGGGCTCCGTCGCAACCACGCACAAAGCGAAGTACCGCGAACCGTTCGCCCCTGTAATGTCCGGAGTCGAGTTCGTCCGCTTCAACGACGTCGACGACCTTCGCAGCAAATTTTCAGACGAAGTCTGCGCAATCTGCATCGAGCCGCTGCAGGGTGAAGGCGGTATCCACCCCATCTCGCCGGAGTTCTTCGCTGCGGCGCGCGAACTCTGCGACTCCACCGGCGCATTGTTGCTCGCGGATGAGATACAGAGCGGCATGGGACGCACCGGCGAATGGTTCGCCTACCAGCACTACGGCATCATGCCGGACGTCACCACCTTAGCCAAGCCGATCGCCGGCGGAATACCGATGGGCGCGATGCTTTGCTCCGAAAAGGTCTCCGTCGCGTTCACTCCGGGAATGCATGGCACGACCTTTGGCGGAGGTCCGCTCGCTTGCGCAGTCGCGATCGCGGTCATCGACACGATTCGCGAGACTCAACATGCTCGCGCACATCCGCGAGGTTGGCGGCTACTTCAAGCAGAAACTCCAGGCTCTCGCAGAACATCACGAGTGCATCTCTGACGTCAGAGGAATGGGGCTTATGCTGGGTCTTGAGCTGAACTCCACCGAGCTGGCCGAAAGCGTTGCCGCACAGATGCTTCAACGAAAGATCATTATTAACAGAACAAGTGACAATGTCCTGCGCTTCCTTCCTCCTTACATCCTGGAACGAAAGCACGTTGATATTGCGATTGCAGCACTTGACGAGATACTGAGCAGCAGTGCGGCGTATGCCGGGGTTTCGCCCGAAGGAGAACACGCAAATGGGTAGCAAAACTGTAGTCATTGGTTCAAGGCCAGCAGACGATTCCGGTGCAGAAGCTTCATCTCATAAGGCGACTGCAACGCTTGGCATCCAGTCCGATACTGCATTCAGCGAAGCGTGCAAGCGTCTCTGCGGGAGAGACCTGTGCTCCATCGCCGATCTCACTGTGGAGGAGATGGCGGCGATTATGGAGCTGGCGCACGCCGTCAAGAACCATCCGGAAGACTTCCGCCATGCGCTCGATGCCCGGCAGATGGTGATGTTCTTCGAGAAGGCTTCGCTGCGTACTCGCCTTACCTTTGAAGCAGCCATCAATACCCTCGGCGGCAATGCAATCTTCGTCGATCAGACACAGTCTCCGCTCGGCGAACGTGAATCGCTTTCGGATATGGCTCGCAACCTTGAGCGCTGGATGAACATCATCGTGCTGCGCACCTACGCTCACGACACGATTACCGAGATGGCGGCCTACTCGAAGGTCCCCGTCATCAATGCGCTCTCCGATCTCGAGCATCCATGCCAGGCGATCGCAGACTTCTTCACTCTGGAAGAGCGTTTTGGCTCTGCCGAAGGACTGCACTTCGCCTACGTGGGCGATGGCAACAACGTATGCCACTCCCTGATGCTTACGGCGGCGCAGCTTGGAGCGCATTGCAGCATTGCGTCGCCGAAGGGCTACGCTCCGAAGCTCGACATCATCCACAAGGCGATGCAGATCAGCGAATCGACCGGCGGCAGCATTACGTTGCTGCACGATCCTGTCAAGGCCGTCACCGGTGCGGATGCGGTTTATACCGACGTCTGCACCAGCATGGGGTTTGAGCATGAGGCCACCAAGCGCGCGCCCATCTTCAAGCCTTACCAGGTGAACGAGGCGCTGATGGCCCATGCGCAACCTGATGCTGTGTTCATGCACTGTCTTCCTGCTCATCGCAACGCCGAGGTGACGGATGCCGTGCTGGACGGTCCGCAGTCAGTGGTCTTCGATCAGGCCGAGAACAGGATGCACGCTCAGAAGGCATTGCTGCTGATGCTTCTCGGCGGAGCCAAGCGAATCTCCAACAGCCGCGGCCGAGGCATCCAGGCCCGCAAGCGCTCCTAAGGAACAGGACATCTCTCTGAACCCGCCTAATTCGTCGCTTAGACTTCAACCCGGAAGTCCAAACTTAAGTCTCTTCAGCGCGTCTGCTGATCCATTGAGGTTTGCATCACAATGTCCGTAATTCTTGAATCCCTGCCCCTCGGCCAGAAGGTGGGCATCGCCTTTTCCGGCGGGCTGGACACCAGCGCCGCGCTTCACTGGATGAAGCAGAAGGGCGCTCTGCCGTACGCCTACACCGCCAACCTCGGTCAGCCTGACGAAGCCGATTACGACGAGATCCCGCGCAAAGCGCTCGAGTACGGCGCTGAAAAGGCCCGCCTCATCGACTGCCGCGGTCCGCTCGTTCGCGAAGGCATCGCCGCCCTCCAGTCCGGCGCATTCCACATCACCACCGCCGGCGTTACCTACTTCAACACGACGCCCATCGGCCGGGCTGTTACCGGCACGATGTTGGTGACGGCGATGAAGGAAGACGACGTCAACATCTGGGGCGACGGCTCGACCTTCAAGGGCAATGACATCGAGCGCTTCTATCGCTACGGCCTGCTCGTCAACCCGGACCTCAAGGTCTACAAGCCGTGGCTCGACGCTGCCTTCATCGACGAACTCGGTGGCCGTGCCGAGATGTCGGCCTTCATGACGAAGGCCGGCTTCGGCTACAAGATGTCCGCTGAGAAGGCCTACTCGACCGACTCCAACATTCTTGGCGCAACTCACGAAGCCAAGGACCTCGAGCTGCTCACCACCAGCATGAAGATCGTTGCTCCCATCATGGGCACCGCCTTCTGGCGCGACGACGTTGAGGTCAAGCGCGAAGAGATCACCGTCCGCTTCGAAGAAGGCTTCCCTGTTGCGCTCAACGGCAAGGACTACTCAGACCCTGTGGCGCTGATGCTTGAGGCCAACAGCATCGGTGGCCGCCACGGCCTGGGCATGAGCGACCAGATCGAGAACCGCATCATCGAGGCCAAGAGCCGCGGCATCTATGAGGCACCGGGTCTTGCTCTCCTGTTCATCGCCTACGAGCGCCTGATCACCGGCATCCACAACGAGGACACCATCGAGCAGTATCGCGACAGCGGGCGTAAGCTTGGCCGCCTTCTGTATCAGGGCCGCTGGTTCGATCCTCAGGCCATCATGCTGCGCGAAGCCGCACAGCGCTGGGTCGCGAAGCCCGTCACCGGCGAGGTCACGCTTGAGCTTCGCCGCGGCAACGACTACTCGATCCTGAACACCGACTCGCCCAATCTCACGTTCCATCCCGAGCGCCTCACCATGGAGAAGGGCGAGTCCACCTTCAGCCCGCGAGACCGCATCGGCCAGCTCACGATGCGCAACCTCGACATCACCGACACCCGCGCGAAGCTGTTGACCTACGCGCAGACCGGTCTGCTCACGCTCAGCAAAGGCTCTGAGATGCCACACCTCAACAGCGGAAGCGACAAGGAGTAAAGCATGTCGTCAGAACCCGCAAGCAAGATGTGGTCCGGTCGCTTCCGCGAGCCGCTCAACAAGCAGTTCGAAGAGTGGCAGCGATCGTTTCCGTTCGACTGGCGGCTGCTCCCCCACGAGGTTGAGGCCAGCATCGCGCACGCTCGCGCCATCGAAGCCGCCGGGATACTCACCAGCGAAGAACTGCTTGCAGATGGAGCAGGGTCTTCGTGCTGTCGCTGAAGCTCAAAGACATTGCCGCACAACGAACAGGCTGAAGATATTCACCACTTCGTCGAACTCGAACTGACCAAACAGATCGGCGACCTCGCTCTGAAGCTCCACACCGGCCGCAGCCGCAATGAGCAGATCGCGACTGACATGCGGCTCTTCGTCCGCGACGCCATCGACACGACGATGCGAAGGCCTCGCGCAGTGGGCCGCAGCCCTTCTCGCACCTCGCGGAAAACTCAGGCGAAGCTGTCATGCCCGTCCTACACCCACCTGCAGCGTGCCGAGCCCGTCCTCGTTGCGCACTGGCTGCTCGCCTACGTCAGCATGATCGAGCGCGACATCTCGCCGTCTCGCCGATGCTCGGCCCGCATGAACTTCTGCCCGCTTGGCTCCGGAGCAATCGCCGGTGCGACTCTCGCGCTCGACCGCACCATCGCCGCCAAGCGCTCTCGACTTCGACGGCCCGACTGCGAACAGCATGGATGCCACCAGCGACCGCGACTTCATGCTCGACTTCACCCAGGCTGCCTCCACGCTCGGCATTCACATCTCGCGCTTCGCCGAAGAGCTGACCCTCTACTCCACCGCCGAGTTCGGCTTCCTCGATCTGCCCGAGGCCTTCTCGACTGGCTCCGCGCGCGATGCCGCAGAAGAAGAACCCCGACCTCACCGAGCTGGCGCGCGGCAAATCTGCTCGTCTGCTTGGCGCTGTCCACCGCACTCACCATGCTGGTCAAAGGTCTTCCGCTCGCTTACAACAAGGACCTGCAGGAGGGCCAGGAGCAGGTCTTTGACGCGGCCGATACCCTGCGGCGGCCTGCTGAGCGTTCTTCCCGGCTTCACGCGCTCGCTGCAAGTTCCGCGTTCGACCGGATGAAGGCTGCCGGCCAACCGGCTACCTCAATGCGATGGCTGCTGCTACTTATCTGTCGAACAAGGGCGTTCCGTTTCGCAAGGCGCACGAGATTATCGGCAACGCGGTTCGGCTTGGTCTCGAGAGCGGGCGCGAGCTGAATGCGCTAACGCTGGCCGAGCTTCAGAGTCTTAGTCCCGAGTTCGCTGAGGACTTTTTTGCTGCGATTACGCTTGAGGCTACGCTGGACTGCCATGATGTTGTTGGCGGGACGGCGCGCCACCGGGTACGTGCTGCCTTGCAAGATGCTCGGCAGCGGATTGGTTAGTTTTGGCGGTTAGAATCTGCGAAGCTGTATGGTGCATCTGTATTGATTAAGGCTGTTCGATTTAGGAGTAACGCGTTTTGCAAAGTTCGTCTCTCATGCCGGTAAGTGAATCGACCTCGTCTTCGCGTCCGCGTGTGGGCGGGGCGATGGTGCGCAAGGCGAGGCTGCAGGATGCGGTGAACATCTTCGACCTGGTGAACTCGCTCTCGGGCGATGGGACGCTGCTGCGCCGGAACTACGCCGAGATCTGCGAGAACGTTCGCGACTTCGCGGTGGCGGAGTCGGAGAGCGGCGTGTTTCTCGGGTGCGGTGCGCTGCATCTTTATGGGCCGCATCTCGCCGAGGTTCGGTCGATCGTGGTGAAGCCGGAGGCCAAGGGTCAGGGCGCGGGCGGCAAGCTGCTGCGCGCGCTGCTGGACGAGGCCGAGGAGCAGGGCGTGGTCGAGCGTGTGCCTGTTTACGCGCATACCGGACTTCTTCTTTCACTTCGGGTTTCGGGTGGTGGACCGGACGGTGCTGCCGGACAAGATCTATAAGGACTGCCAGATGTGTCCGCGGCTGTATGCTTGCGACGAGGTGGCCATGGTGCGGGGGCCGCTGCCGCGGATCGCGGTGCTGGGGCCGACGAAGATTCCTCAGCCGGAGCTGGTGAAGCTGCAGACGGGGACTGTTCCTCCGGCGAAGTAAGGCGGGTGCAGGTTGCTGGAGCGGAGCGGTGATGCTTTGGGCTGTGGGCTTTGAGACTGCGGATAGGTGCTTGCTACGGCCTGGATTTGGGGTAGGATTGCGGGTTTTGGGCGTAGTTCTTCGAGGAGGAGTGCGATGGAGCTTTTCTTTTCGTGGATTTCGGTTTGTGGGGCGAGGGTGCCTAGTTCTGGGTGGGTGGTGATTTCGTGGACTTGTTCTGGGGCGTCTTCGTCGTGCTGGGGCTGCTGTTTGGGTAGGTTTAGGCTGGCGATTTGCAGGCCGTAGAGGAGCAGGCCTGCTCGGCGGGGGTCGAGGTCGTTGTTGGCTATTTTCTGGAGGATGATGCCGATGGAGGCCTGGATGGCGCTGCGGTCTTCGGGGAGGGGGAGGTCGAAGCTGGATTTCGTTGCCGAGGATTGGCGTGGGGCGGGTTTGCGGGTGGTGTGGTGGTAGTAGCAGAAGGGCTCTCCGCGGAGGCAGATGCTGCCGCAGCGGTGGCCGTCGGTGAAGATGTGGCGGCACTGGTAACGGCGGTTGTTGGGTGTTGGTTGCTGGTTGCTGGTTGACTGGTTTTGCTCGTTCATTTTGGTCTCTCCCCCCACCTGGGTGTTTTTGTGCAAAGTATTCAAAAGTAAGGATATAAGTCCGGACTTCTGGTTTGCTTGCGGGTTAAATGCGAAGGCCCGGCTTGGTAGCCGGGCCTGCTTGATTTCTCTGTTAGTTCTATTTTACCAAATTGACCATAACTAGTATGCCAATTATTTTCAACTTTTATCTCCTTTGTTTTGATGGAGTTGGGTTGTTTTCCAGAGGCTGGGGGGCTTGACAGCTTTTTGTTGGGTTTTTGGGGGTGGTGCGTGTAAGTGGTTGAACAGTTAGACGTTATAGCGACTGAATTTTGTAGCAGAAGCAGGATACGGGGATGAAGTCGGACAAGGGAGGGATGGAAGTTCTAAGGAGCAGCCACACAGACGATTTGCGAACCAGATAACTAGCAAGGGTAATGAGTAACGAGCTAAGGTACGTCGTCGACCCCACTCAGGACATGAGACGTATAATGGGCACCCGGGTTTGTGACGGGGTGGGTGAATCGACATTCAGATGGGTTTTCTTTAGAGTTGCGGGGTTGGGTGTTTGTTTGGCTGAGGCGCTGAGAGTATGGGGCGAGAGGGTTGCAGCGAAGGTGGTTGTCGGGGTGCGTGCAGGGGAAGGCTGGCGGTCGGGGCTGGGGTGACGGGTACGAGTGGTGCGGCGGCGGGGGTGCCAGCTACTGGGGTGGGGAGTGAGAAGTATCAGCGGATACTGGATGCTGCGGTGGAGGTGATTGCGGAGAATGGGTATTTTCATTCGCCGGTGAGTGCGATTGCGGCGCGGGCTGGGGTGGCGGATGGGACGATTTATCTGTACTTCAAGAGCAAGGATGATGTGCTGCGGACGGCGATCGATAAGATGTTCGAGCGGTTCTTTGGGCAGGTGGAGAGGGAGTTTGAGACGCTGAAGGGGCCGCGGGAGCAGTTGGAGTTCATCGCGCAGGTGCACCTGGAGAGCCATGCGGTGAACCGGAGCCTGGCGATCCTGATGCAGACGGAGGTGAGGCAGTCGGCGAAGTTTATTGCGGAGTTTTCGCATCATCACCTGGTGAAGTACATCGGGGTGGTGCGGGAGATTATTCGGCGGGGGCAGGAGGAGGGGATCTTTCGGGCGGATGTGTCGGATGGGGTGGTGGCGCACTGCATGTTTGGAGCGATCGATGAGTTGCTGAGCTCGGCGGTGTTTACCGGGCGCGTTTATGATTCAAAGGCGACTGCTGCGCAGGTTTTGGATGTTTTGATGAATGGGATTAAAGAGGGTTGTTAGTTCTGGTTGGTTGCTGGTTGTTGGTAAGGAATGCGAGGTATGACACGGTTGATAAGTTGAAGTGGAGAGATGGATGGCGGATTTGAAGACTGTGAATGATGTTTTGGTGAAGGTTACTTCGCGGGGCGATGCTGGGGTGATTTTGGCGCAGGGTAAGGATGGGGCGTGGAAGCCTATCTCGTCGAATGAGCTTTATGGGCGGGTGCGGGCGCTGGTGGATGTGTTTAAGGGGTGGGGGTTGGTGAAGGGGGATCGGGTGGCGATCCTGTCGGAGAACCGCTGGGAGTGGGCGGTGACGGACTTTGCGACGCTGGCGATGGGGGGCGTGGATGTTCCGCTGTATGGGACGCTGACGCCGGAGCAGATTGGTTACATGCTGCGCGACTCGGGGGCGAAGGTGGTGGTGGTGTCGACGAGGGAGCAGTACGAGAAGATCGTGGCGGCGGGGGATTGTGTGGAGTTGCCGGACCTGGAGTATGTGGTGGTGATGGATGGCACGGACGATCCGGATGCGAACAGCTTTGCGGCGCTGATGAAGGGCGCGGAGGGCAAGCAGGGGCGGGATGCGGCGTTCGATGCGATGGTGGCGGGGGTGCAGCCGGATGATCTGGCTACGCTGATCTATACGTCGGGGACGACGGGCGAGCCGAAGGGCGTGATGCTGACGCATGGGAATCTGGCGAGCAACCTGATTCATACGACGGTGCCGTTCGGGTTCAATGAGACGGACCGGTGTATCTCGTTTCTGCCGCTGTCGCATGTGACGGCTCGGCACCTGGACTATGCGTTGATGAAGGATAAGACGCAGATTGCTTATTGCCCGAAGTTCGACCAGTTGAAGGACGCGATGCAGGCGGTGAAGCCGACGATCTTTGTGGCGGTGCCGCGGGTGTACGAGAAGATTCGGCAGGGGGTGGAGGGCGAAGTCGGTGGGGATGAAGAAGAAGATTTTGAACTGGGCGCTGGGGGTGGGGAAGGGGCATCGCGGCGGAGATTGTGGAGGGAAGGACGCCGGGGTCGCTGAGCTGGAAGCTGGCGAACAAGCTGGTGTATTCGAAGATTCGCGAGGCGTTTGGCGGCGAGGTGAAGGTGTTTGTGTCGGGCGGGGCTCCGCTGGGGATGGATACGGCGGGGTGGTTTGCGGATGCGGGGATTCGGATATTTGAGGGGTATGGGCTGACGGAGACGTCGCCGGTGATTGCGCTGAACTATCCGAAGGCGAACAAGATTGGGACGGTGGGGAAGAAGATTCCGAATGTGGAGGTGCGGATTGCGGCGGACGGCGAGGTGGAGGTGAAGGGGCCGTCGATCTTCAAGGGGTATTGGAAGAAGGAGAAGGAGACGGCGGAGGCGTTTACGGAGGATGGGTGGTTCAAGACGGGGGATATCGGGAATATGGATAGCGATGGGTATCTTTCGATTACGGACAGGAAGAAGGAGTTGCTGAAGACGAGTGGCGGGAAGCTGATCGCTCCGCAGCCGATTGAGAATAAGTTGAAGGCGAACTCGCTGGTGAGCAATGCGGCGATGGTGGGGGATAAACACAAGTTTGCGTGCGTGCTGATATCGCCGAACTTTGCGTGCGCTGGAGAGTTGGGCTAAGGGGCAGGGGATTTCTGCGGGGGACCATGCTGCTCTGGTGAAGGATGAGCGGGTGGTGAAGGCTCTACCAGGGGATTGTGGACGGGGTGAATGAGGGGCTGGCTCCGTACGAGAGTATGAAGCGGGTGAGGGTGGTTCCGGAGGAGTGGAGCGTTGAGGAGGGGACGCTGACTCCGAGTATGAAGCTGAAGCGGAGAGTGGTGGAGAAGAAGTATGAGAAGGAGATTGAGGAGTTTTATGCGGATGAGGCTACGGCTACGAAGGCTGGTTGATGGTTGTTTGTTGCTGGTTGTTGGTTGAGTGCTTATGGGGCTTTTGAGACGGGCTGAGAGGGATGGGCGGAAGTATTTGAATCCGGTGCCTACGCGGGTGGGTGGGTTCGATACGTTGTGGAAGGTGCTGCCGGAGTTTTTCAGGAATCGCGAGGAGCGGGTGCCGAAGGGGGTGCTCGGGCCTTTTCGGACGGATGCTTCGGTGTTTGGGAGTCGGCGGCGAGTGGGCTAAGGATTACGTGGATGGGGCACTCGACGATGGTGGTGGAGGTGGATGGGGTGCGGGTGCTGGTTGATCCGGTGTGGGACCAGCGGGCCGCGCCGGTGCGGTGGGCGGGGCCGAAGAGGTTCTTCGATGCTCCGCTGAAGCTGGAGGAGATGCCGGAGATCGATGTGGTGCTGGTGTCGCATGACCACTATGACCACCTGGGGAAGGCTACGGTGCAGCGGTTGAGCCGGATGGACGCGGTGGCGCGGGCGCGGTGGGTGACTTCGGTGGGGGTTGGGGAGATTCTGCGCGGGTTTGGGGTGGGGGTGGAGCGGATTACGGAGTTGAACTGGATGGATAGTGTTACCGTCGCGGGGGCGAGTGGGGCGGAGTTGATGATTACGGCTTTGCCGGCGCGGCATTTTTCGGGGCGAAGTATGGGGAATCGTTTTGAGACGCTGTGGAGCTCGTTTGTGCTGAAGGGGGCGGAGCACAATGTTTACTTTGGGGCGGACTCGGGGTGGTGGGAGGGGTTTGGAGAGATTGGGGCGGCGTATGGGCCGTTCGATCTGACGATGCTGGAGGTTGGGGCTTATAACGAGCTTTGGAAGGATATTCATATGGGGCCGGACGGGGCGGCTCGGGCGTTTGCGGAGTTGGGTGGGGCGGGTTTGTTGATGCCGATTCACTGGGGGCTGTTCGATCTGGCGCTGCACGGGTGGCGGTGGCCGATGGAGCGGATTCTGGAGTTGGCGGGGGAGAAGGGGATTAAGCTTTGGGCTCCGGAGCCGGGGGTTGCCGACGGAGGTGGTGCAGGGGGTGGAGGTTCGGTCGGATTGGTGGCGGTGAGGGTTATTTGCCGGCGGGTTTTTGGGGGTAGATGAGGGCTACGAGAAGCGGAGGGTGCTGGAGGCGGCGTTACTTGGGCGGACGGGGGCGTAGTAGTACTGGAAGCCGAGGGTCATGGGCTGCCGGTCGAAGACGATGGTGCGGCTGATGCCTCCGCCGTAGGGGACGGTCCACTGCTGGCCGGAGTGGATGTCCCAGTTGGCGGTGATGCTGGGGGCGGTGGAGAGCGCCCATCCTTTGCCGAAGTTGTAGTTGACGAAGTATTGCCAGAGGAAGTTGTTTACCTTGGGCTCACCGCCGGAGTCGGTCATCGGGGAGAGCTGGGTGAAGAGCGAGCCGAGGACAAACGGGCCGGGCGTGGCGAGGATCACGAATGAGCCGCCTCCGGCCCAGGTGCCGGTCTTGGCGGGGTAAGCGGTGGCGGTGGGGAAGGAGAAGGCAGGGCCGAGGCCCAAGATGATCTTGCCGGGGTGGGCGGGGGTGAAGAAGGTCTGCTCCACGATGTCGCCGATGCCGCTGTAGCTGACTCCGTTGCCGGTGGGGATGCTGACGATGGGGACGATGGTGCGGCTGATGTAGGTGAGCTTGGGTGTGAGGTGGATGGGGATGACGGGCTGGAAGTTGAGGTTGAAGAAGGTCTGGTCCTATAGGCGCCGCCGGAGTTGAAGTTGAACTGGAAGGGGACGGAGACGATGTCGCCAACGGGGTTCTGGGTTGTTTTGGCGAGGCCGGTGACGCTTTGTCGGTGTCGGGGGGCTGGGCGGCGCCGGGATTGGGCTTGGCGGGCGTCTGAGAGGGGGTCTGGGCGAGGACGAGTGTGGCCGTGAGTAGGAAGAGAATGCCGTAGGCAAGACGCATTTGGGCCTCGTGTTGGAGCGGGTAACTGGAGTCAATTGTAGGAAGGGATGAAGGGGCTGATAACTGGGCGTTTATGCAGTCGTGCCGACGAAGTAAGAGGCGGCGGTGGGGTATGATTTTGATGGTAGTTTGCGAAGAAAATCAGGAGATAGAAGAATGCGAATTGGAATGTTGACGGGTGGTGGGGATTGTCCTGGACTGAATGCGGTGATACGGGCCGCGGTGCGGAAGGGCATTCAGCATCATGGGGATGAGTTTATTGGGTTCATGGAGGGGTGGCGCGGGGTTCTGGATGATGTGTCGATGCCGCTGACGCTGGAGACGACGAGCGGGATTCTGCAGAAGGGCGGGACGATTCTGCGGTCTTCGCGGACGAATGTGAAGAAGATTCCGGGCGGGTTCGATAAGTGCGTTGAGGTGCTGAAGAAGAACAAGCTGGATGCGCTGATTGCGCTGGGTGGCGACGATACGCAGTCGATCAGCGTGGCTCTGAGTGAGCGTGGCGTGAAGTGCGTGGGGGTTCCGAAGACTATCGATAACGATTTGAGCGGGACGGATGCTTGCTTTGGGTTCGATACGGCGGTGGGGATTGCTACGGAGGCGGTGGATCGGCTGCACTCGACTGCTGAGGCGCATAACCGCGTGATCGTGTGCGAGGTGATGGGGCGCGATGCGGGATGGATTGCTGTTACGTCGGGCATTGCCGGCGGTGCGGATGTGATCCTGGTGCCGGAGGTGCCGATCGATATCGAGGAGATTTGCCGGCTGATTACGTATCGGCGGGAGCATGGGAAGAAGTTCTCGATTGTGGTGGCGGCGGAGGGGGCTAAGTTTCCGGAGTCGGAGCAGGCTACGGTATGGGACTGCGGTGGACTCGTTCGGGCATGCTGCGGCTGAGCGGGATTGGGCAGGCGCTGGCGGAGGAGATTGAGAAGCGCACGGGCTATGAGACTCGGAGCGTGAACCTGGGGCATACGCAGCGGGGTGGGACGCCTTCGGCGTTCGACCGGATGCTGGCTACACGGTATGGGATTGCGGCTATCGACCTGGTGCATGCGGGCAAGTTTGGCCGGCTGGTGGTGCTGAAGGGGACGCAGATCTCCGACATTCCGCTGGCGGATGCGATTGCGAAGACTCGGACGGTTGGGCAGGATTTGTTGGATGTGGTGAAGGGACTGCAGCCGCTTAAGGGCTAGTTGGTAGTTGATGGTTGTTAGTTGGGTTGGGGGTGCTGCGTTAAGCGGTATCCCCTTTCTTCATTTGTTAGGGAATGGTACTTATTAGTTGATGTTATGGGTGGAGTCTTTGGCTGTAAGATGTTGATGTAATTGGGATGATATTTATGCCTGTGAGCCTTGATTTTCGTGGGGATGTGGGAGAGATTGGGAGTGGCTGGTTGCAGTTGGGGACGTGGGTATTCGCGTCTCAGGTGGACAGTTGAGCGGGGTGGGTGCGGGATGAGCGCGGTACTACGTCTTTGTCATTTTCACGTCTAAATGGGTAGAGGTTTTTACGATGTCACGGTTCTATTGCTTTTCTGCTTGCGCTGGCGACTTCGGCCGCGATGGCGCAGGCTCAGTCCGCGGGTAGTGCTCCGGGGACTTCTCCCAATGTTCAGACTCAACCTGCTCCGGTGGTGAGGGCTTACCCTGGTGCGGATAGTGCTCCTGGTGCCGGCTACGGGCCGGGCGGGAGTGTTAGCCAGATCACGAGCTTGCGGCCTATTCCCGGGGTGGTGGTGCGGGTGCCTGCGGATGCTTCGGTGCAGACCGTTTCAGCCGACGCGAAGGGTACCGAGCTGCGCGTCGAACGTGGCCGCATCAATGTCAGCGTGCGGCAGCCGGCGGCGCAACAGTGAGTTGCTGGTGGATCTGCCCGGCGGCCAGGTGTCCCTGCTGAAGGATGGCTTTTATACGTTCAATGCCGACACGCAGACGGTGCGTGTGCTGAAGGGCGAGGCTGATGCTTATCCCGGTGCCAGTAGGTTCTGGGGTGAAGGGCACCAAGGTGAAGGAGGGTCGTGAGGTCGCGTTCGGTGCGGCTTCAGGGGGTGTCCGAGCTGTCGAGGCCGATCCCCGGCAGCTGTGGGCGGACGTGCTGCCACAGACGGGCGTCAATGGTGAGCCTGCTCGTGGCTATGGCTACGGTGGTTATGGTTATCCGGGCTACGGTTATGGGCCTTATGGCGATGGTTACTATGGCTATCCCTATCCGGCGTATGCATGGGGGTATCCGGGCTGGGGTTACGGCTATCCTTTTGGCTATGGCTTCGGGGTCGGGTTTGGGTATTATGGCGGCTTCCGTGGCGGTTACGGGTACCGCGGTTATCGGCGGTAGAGGCCAGGCGCTTTCGAGCAAAAATCAGAACCCCGGTCTTTTTGGCCGGGGTTTTGTGCTGTAGACGACGGGTTCAGACCGGTTTTCTCAGTTGGTTAGTGGTTAATAGGTGAGATTTTTGTTGTAAGGCTGTGGAAAAGCGGTGAGAATGGGTGCTGCGTTGGTAGTAACACTTTGTTGTGACTGCCGGTTGGGCTTTTCTGCGGTAACCTCGGGACGGAGATTGAAATGGCTTTGGCACAGGCGATAGTTCGCGAGGTGATGGACATCCGGCAGGCGGCGGAGTACCTGGGGATCAGCGGGGATACGCTGTACCGGTATGCGTCGGAGGGGTTCATTCCGGCGTTCAAGCTGGGGAACCGGTGGCGGTTCAAGAAGACACTGCTGGATGCGTGGATGGATGAGAAGTCGGGTGTGAAGCCGGTGGCGAATGTTACGGTGATGCCGCGGCAGAAGAAGCCGGCTGGGGCGGGCTCGGTAGGGGCGGTTGATGGTTGTTTGTTGATGAGATATCCCGGTGGCTGAAGCCCTCCATTTTTATTGGGCGCTAATGTCCAGGCTTAAGCCTGGACCTATCTCAGAAGCAACTGCAAAAGCAACGGCCGAAGCAAAAAGCGACGGCATATTTTGCAAATACCCACCTTAGGCGCGATGAGGCTGCGCCGAAGATGGGGCACCCGCATTTGTCGCGGGGTCAGGCGGTGGGGTTGAGGGTGATTACTGTGATTTCGGGGGGGCAGTTCAGGCGGAAGGGTAGGCCTACGGTGCCGAGGCCTCGGTTGACGTAGAGCTGGAGTTGTTTGAAGTGGTAGTGGCCTTCGGGGTAGAGCCTGGCCATGGGGGGTAGGACGAGTGGGCCGAAGAAGGGCAGGCGGATCTGGCCGCCGTGGGAGTGGCCGGCGAGCATGAGGTCGATGAGCGGGGCGCGGGGGTGGCGGAGGACGTCGTCGACGTAGTCGGGCTCGTGGGCCATGAGGATGACGGGGCCGTCGGGGTGGGCGGGGACGGTGAGGTCGAGGTCGGGATGGCTGGTTCCGGGGTCTTCGACGCCGCCGAGCCAGAGGCGGGAGCCGTTGCGCTCGATGGGGACGTGCTGGTTGACGAGGACGGGGATGCCGTTGCGCTGGAGGGCATCGATGACGAGGGGTGCGCTGACTGCTACGTCGTGGTTGCCGAGGATGGCGTAGCGGAGGGGGCAGGTGAGGGTGGCGAGGAGCTCGGCGCAGCGGTGGATGGCGTGGTTGGCGGCGACGAAGGTGAAGGCGCCGAGGGTGACGAAGTCTCCGGTGATGAGGACGAGGTCGGGCGAGAGGGCGTTGATGCGCTTGACGATGCGGTCGAGGAAGTAGGGCTCGGTGTACTCGTCGATGTGGATGTCGCTGATCTGGACGATGCGGTAGCCGTGGAAGGGGGTGGGGAGGTTGCGGATGGAGATGGGGCGCTGGATGACGTCGATCTCGTGGCGGGCGATTTCGCCGGCGTAGAGGGCGAGTCCGGCGGCGGTGACTCCGGAGCCGATGAGGAACTTGCGGCGGGTGAGTTTGGCCGCTGGGTCTTGTGCGCTTCTGCTGAGGGGATTGGGGAGAAGCACGGACATAGTTCATGATAACGGGTTGGGGTGGGGTGGCGCGAGTGGCTGAGGAGAGACGGACGCCGGAGGTCGCGAGGACGAGAGGTGGCTCTGGGTGGGTAGAATTGATGGGATGAACTTTGGTGCTCGAAGGAAGAAGGCCTGGGTGGCGGCGCAGGCTGCCGGTGTGGATGCGTTGCTGGTGACGCATCTGCCGGATGTTCGCTATTTGACTGGGTTTACGGGGTCGAATGGGGCGGTGGTGCTGGTGGGGTGGTAGAGCGGGCTTCGGGCTGTCTTGTTTACGGATGGGCGGTATACGGGGCAGGCGAGGGCGGAGGCGCGTGGGGTGAAGGTGGTGATTGAGAAGAAGTCTGCGCTGGCGGGTGCTTGCGCGTGGATGGAGGCTGCGGGGGTGAGGCGGTGCGGGTTCGATGAGACGCAGACTACGGTGGCGGGGCTGGCGGGGATGCGGAAGGCGGCTGTCTAGCGGCAAGGTTCGGCGGGGGATGTTTGTGGGGGTGGGGGCGCTGGTGGCTCGGCTGCGGGAGGTGAAGGATGCGGATGAGATTGCTGCGATGCGGGCGGCGGCGGCGATGGGGTGCGGGTTGTTTGAGGGGATGCTGGGGTTTATCCGGGCGGGGATGACGGAGTTGGAGGTGGCGGCGGAGCTGGAGCATGCGGCGCGGTTGCGCGGGGCGGAAGCGATGTCGTTTGAGACGATTGTGGCGAGTGGGGAGCGGAGCGCTCTGCCGCATGGACGGGCTACTGGGGCGAAGCTGCCGCGGCGGGGATTTGTGACGCTGGATTTTGGGGTGGTGCTGGGTGGGTACTGCTCGGATATGACGCGGACAGTTCACTTAGGGAGGGCGCTGCCGGGCGAATGGGAAGTGTATGATTCTGTTCTGGAAGCCCAGACGGCAGCGGTGGCACGAGTGGCACCGGGCGTGACGGCCGGCGAGGTGGACGAGGCGGCACGGAGCGTGTTGCGGAGGAGTGGGCTGGACAGGTATTTCAGCCATTCGACCGGGCATGGCGTTGGCCTGGAGATTCATGAGGGGCCTAGAATTGCGGCTAAGCAAGCGCAGGTTCTGGAAGCAGGCATGGTGATCACGATCGAGCCGGGAGTGTATATGCCGGGGAGGTTCGGGGTCCGGATTGAGGATATGGTCCTGGTGACGAAGCGGGGCGGCGAGGTTTTGACGCCCAGCGTGAAGGCCTGGACGGAGCTTTAGGGACGGTTGCTGGTTGTTAGTTGCTGGTTGTTGGTTGGAATACTTGAGACAGGCGCTTGGACAGGGCCGGGAAGAGTGATGATGGACGGAAATAAGTTGGAAGAGCTGAAAGAGCTGGTCGAGTTCCTGAAGGCGAACGGGATTGCAGAGTTCGAGACGGAACATGAAGGCCAGAAGGTCAGGATCAAGTTTGCCGGGGAGCCGGCGGCTGCGGCGTGGTTTGGATATGGCGCAGCTGGGGCGGTTGATGGCTTCGGCGGGATGCGGCGGCTGCGGGTGCTGCGTGCCGGCGGCTGCTGCGCCTGCGGCGGCGGAGGCTGCTGCTCCGGCTGAGGAGCCGCTGCATGAGGTGAAGTCGCCGATTGTGGGGACGTTCTATGAGTCGCCGTCGCCGGGGGCGCCTACGTTTGTGAAGGTGGGCGACCAGGTGGAGGTGGGCCAGGTGCTTTGCATCGTGGAAGCGATGAAGCTGATGAACGAGATCGAGTCGGATGTCGCCGGTGAGGTGGTGCGGCAGATCGTTTCGAGCGGGCAGCCGGTGGAGTATGGGCAGCCGCTGTTTGCGATTCGTGCGCGGGTTGAACGGCGTAAGTAGCTGAAGTTTCTTCAAACCGCTTCTTTATAAGGATTTTTCTATATGTTTCGTAAGGTATTGATTGCCAATCGGGGAGAGATCGCGCTGCGGGTGATCAGCGCCTGTAAGGAGATGGGGATCCGGACGGTCGCGGTGTATAGCGAGGCGGACAGGAACAGCCTGCATGTGCGGTTTGCGGATGAGGCGATTTGTATTGGGCCTCCGCGGTCGGCGGATAGCTATTTGAATGTGCCGGCGGTGATTTCGGCGGCGGAGATTGCGGATGTGGACGCGATTCATCCGGGGTATGGGCTGCTGAGCGAGAATGCGAACTTCGCGGAGGTTTGCCGGGCGTCGAATATCAAGTTTATTGGGCCTCCTCCGGAGGTGACGCGGATGATGGGGGAGAAGTCCACGGCGCGGCAGACGATGAAGAAGGCGAAGGTGCCGATTCTGCCGGGGTCGGATGGGGTGATCGCGGATGAGAAAGAGGCGCTGGAGTGGGCGAAGAGCGTTGGGTATCCGGTGATCTTGAAGGCTGTGGCGGGGGGTGGCGGGCGTGGGATGCGTATCTGCCGGAATGCGGATGAGCTGCCTTCGATGTTTCAGCAGGCGTCGACCGAGGCGGCGAATGCGTTTGGCAACGGCGATATGTATATGGAGAAGTTTATCGAGCGGCCTCGGCATATCGAGTTCCAGGTGCTGGCGGATGAGCATGGGAATGTGATGAGTCTGGGGGAGCGGGAGTGCTCGATTCAGCGGCGGCACCAGAAGCTGATTGAAGAGGCTCCGCGCTTGCAGGTAACGCCCGAAGCTGCGGGCGGAGCTGGGGAAGACGATCGAGAAGTCGCTGAAGGATATTGGGTACTGGAACGCCGGGACGATCGAGTTTTTGATGGATGAGGATGGGAAGATCTACTTCATCGAGATGAATACGCGGATCCAGGTGGAGCATTGTGTAACCGAGATGGTTACAGGGATTGATCTGGTGAAGGCGCAGCTACGGATTGCGGCGGGGGAGAAGCTGACTTCGATTATTACGAAGCCGGTGGAGATTCGCGGGCATGCGATCGAGTGCCGGATCAATGCGGAGCATCCGGAGAAGTTCACTCCTAGCGCGGGGAAGATTACGGCTTTCAACTTGCCGGGTGGGAATGGCGTGAGGGTGGATACGGCGCAGTATGCGGAGGGGGTTGTGCCGCCTTATTATGATTCGCTGATTGCGAAGCTGATCTGCCATGGGGCGGATAGGGAGGAGGCGATGAACAAGATGCAGCGGGCGCTGGCGCAGTTTGTGGTGCAGGGGATTCATACTACGATTCCTCTGCACGAGAAGATCTTTGCAGGATGAGGAGTTTCGGTCGGGGCAGTTCGATACTAAGTTTATGGAGCGGTTTTTTGAGCGGCAGAAGGAAAAGAAAAACAGGAACGGGGATGAGTGCGGGATAATTGGGTGTGTTCAGGCTTCGGTGGGGCCGATTCTTTTGATCCAGGTCCAGACCATAGAGTAGTAGGCGAGTGGGAAGAGATAGCTGAGGAATGCAAGGAATGGCAGGGTGGTCTTGATGTACCAGCCCTGGTGCAAGAAACGCTGCGTTCCGTAGAGATAACTAAAGCCGGTGAAGCAGATGCACATCCAGACTAAGAGGGCTGTCCCGACGAGGAGGGTGAAGAGCGGTAGGCCGAGACGGGCGATTCTTGCCCAGTTTGCACGGATTTTGGCCTTTTGCTTTTCGGTCGGGGTCTTGTAGAGACGCATGCAGCCTCGTGGGTGGGGCGTGGAATACTTAGGGAATGATTTTCTCGCGGCTTTATGCGATTGTCGATGCTGAAGTTTTGCGGGTGCGTGGTGTTGGGCTGCGTGAGTTTGCTGAGGGGTTGAGGGCGGCTGGGGTGGGGTTGGTGCAGTGGCGGGATAAGGTGGGGTCTCCGCAGGAGGTGTTGGCTGGGGCGGCGGTTTTGCGGGAGGTGTTTGAGGGGACGTGGGTGCCGGTTGATTATGAATGACCGGGCTGATTTGGCGGTGCTGGCTGGGTTTGGTGGGGTGCATGTGGGGCAGGGGGATTTGTTGCCGGAGGATGCGAAGGCGGTGTGGCTGGCCGAGCACATCGACCGCATGAATGGGATCGGGTGTGGGGTTTCTACGCATACGGAGGAGCAGGTTCGGGTGGCGGAGCTGGGTGTGCGGATTATGTGGCTATTGGGCCGGTGTTTGCTACGGGGACTAAGGTGGATGCGGAGGCGGTGGTGGGGTTGGAGGGGGTGCGGCGGGCTCGGGCGCTGACGGGGAAGCCTATTGTGGCGATTGGGGGGATTACTCGGGAGAATGCTCGGAGCGTGATTGAGGCGGGGGCGGATTCGGTGGCGGTGATTAGCGGGTTGTTTGGTGGTGGGGGAGACGGTGGAGAAGGTGGCGGGAGACTTTCTTCGGATTTTGGGGTAGAACTGGGGAACGTGAATAATTCAACAATGGCAAAGACAGAAGCAGGTCCTCCGCGCTGCGCCGCAAGGATGACAATGTTGTGGGGGCGACGCAGGGCGGAGTTGCTGCGCCGCAGTTTGTGCAGGGGATGGGGTTGTTCTCGGCCACGACGATGGTGATGGGGTCGATGATCGGGTCGGGGATCTTTATTGTTTCGGCGGATATGAGCCGGACGGTGGGGTCGCCGGCGTTGCTGATTGCGGCGTGGCTGGTGACGGCGGCGATGACGATCATCGGGGCGCTGAGCTATGGCGAGCTGGCGGCGATGATGCCGAAGGCGGGTGGGCAGTATGTGTATCTGCGCGAGGCGCTGGGGCCGCTGTGGGGATTTCTTTATGGGTGGACGCTGTTTCTGGTGATTCAGACGGGGACGGCTGCGGCGGTGGCGGTGGCGTTTGGGAAGTTTCTGGGGGTGTTCTTTCCGAGCGGTGAGCACGGCGCACTGGCTGGTGCATGTGGGTGAGTGGAAATATTGGATTGAATACGGCGAACCTGGTGGCGATTGTCGTGATTACGGTGATCACGATCTCGAATTCGTTTGGCGTGAAGCTGGGGTGCGGCGGTGCAGAATGTTTTTACGACGGCGAAGATACTGGCGCTGGCCGGCGGTAGTGGTGGTGGGGTTGGTGGTGAAGAATGCTGCGGCGATTGCGGCGAACTTTGGCGCGGGGTGGCATAACTTCTTTGCGGGTTCGGGGCTGCATACGAGCCATGCGATCCAGGTTGGGACGGATGGGCCGACGGTGTTTGTGGGTGCGTTGACGGTGCTGGCGGTGGTGCAGGTGGGGTCGTTGTTTAGCGCGGATGCGTGGAACAACGTGACGTTTACGGCGGGGGAGATTCAGAATCCGAAGCGGAATCTGCCGCTGTCGCTGGCGATTGGGACTGGCGTGGTGCTGCTGCTGTATATGCTTCTGCAACTTTGTTTATCTGAGCGTGCTGCCGCTGGCGGGGAGCGCCGGATGCGGCGACGGCTGGTGGGGCGGGGAATTCAGTTTGCGGCGCAGGACCGGGTGGCGACGGCGGTGATGGAGCAGGCGTTTGGGGGCATCGGCGCGAAGCTGATGGCGGGGGCGATTTTGATCTCGACGTTTGGGTGCGTGAATGGGTTGCTGCTGTCGGGGGCGCGGGTTTATTACGCGATGAGCCGGGATGGGCTGTTCTTCAAGAGCGTTGGGAAGCTGAGTGAGAAGAGCAAGGCGCCGGTGAATTCGCTGTGGGTGCAGTGGGCGTGGACTTGTCTGCTGTGTCTCTCGGGGAGCTATGGGCAGTTGCTGGATTATGTGATCTTTGCGGTTTTGATCTTCTATATTCTGACGATTGTGGGGTTGTTTGTGCTGCGGCGGACGCGTCCGGATGCGGTGCGGCCTTACCGGGCGTTTGGGTATCCGGTGTTGCCGGGGCTTTATATCGTGATGGCGACGTGGATCTGTGCAGTACTATTGCGTTACAAACCTCAATACACGTGGCCGGGGTTGATTATCGTTCTGCTGGGGGTGCCGGTGTATCTGGTGTGGCGCAGAAGTGCGGTTGATAGCGACAGCAGGAGTAGGCAACAAGTAACAGATTTTAAGTAAATGATGGGGAATATTAATCAATGGCGAATCTGCTGGCAGTCAAACCTCTTTCGAAGCTTCTGACGGAGGCGGAGAACGAGGGTCGAAAGCGGACTGAAACGTACGCTGGGCCCGCTGAACCTGATCACGTTGGGCATCGGGGCAATTATTGGGGCGGGAATATTTGTGCTGACCGGGCAGGCAGCAGCGATCATGCGGGGCCGGCGGTGGTGCTGAGCTTTGTGCTGGCGGGATGGGCTGCGCGTTTGCGGGGCTTTGCTATGCGGAGTTTGCTTCGATGATTCCATTGGC
The DNA here is from genome assembly GCA_963744125.1 of uncultured Acidobacteriaceae bacterium. Taxonomy (GTDB): domain Bacteria; phylum Acidobacteriota; class Terriglobia; order Terriglobales; family Acidobacteriaceae; genus Edaphobacter. The sequence goes on from CAVUSG010000007.1 coordinate 115,852, forward strand.
GGGGTCGGCCTATACGTATGGGTATGCGACGCTGGGCGAGTTTGTGGCGTGGATCATCGGTTGGGACCTGGTGCTCGAGTATGCGTTCGGCGCGGCACGGTGGCTTCGGGCTGGAGTCGAATATTTTGTTGGAGCTATTTGCGGATCTTCGGAATACAAGTTTCCGCCGTAACTGACGACGACGCCGGGAACGGTGCTGTATCTGTTAACGATCGATGGAAGGCAACTATGCGGCGCTTCCGGCAGGGGTCGAACGCGTCTTCGCTGCCGCATGTCACGGGCGTGTTCAACCTGGTTGCGTTTCTTGCGCATCACCGTGGTGACTGCGGTTCTGATCATTGGGATTCAGGAGACTGGCGAACCTGAACACGGCGTATCGTAATTGCGTGAAGATTAGGCGGTGCTGGGGATCTTCCTGGTGCTTGGCGAATCAACTACATCGCTTATCGTCCGAAGCGCATGGCTCATGCGAACTGGACGCCGTTTATCCCGCCGAACTGAGGGGCCGGGAAGCGTTTGGCCTCAGCGGAATTACGGCGGGTGCGGCGTCGATCTTCTTCGCGTATATCGGCTTCGATGCGGTGTCGACGGCGGCGCAGGAGGCGAAGAATCCCAAGCGGGATATGCCGATCGGGATTATGGTTTCGCTGGTGATTTGCACGTTTCTCTACATCCTGGTGGCGGCGGACGTTGACCGGGATGGTGAACTTCCGGAGCGTTGAATGTGAGGCGATCCGGTTGCGGTGGCATTCATGATCACGGGCTGTGCGCTGGGGCTCCGATCCTGGTGAAGATCGGCGCGCTGTTCGGGCTGGGCACGGTGATGCTGGTGATGCTGCTGGGGCAGTCGCGGGTGTTTTACTCGATGTCGCGCGATGGGCTGCTGTGGAAGTGGGTCGGCGAAGATTCATCCGAAGTTCCGTACGCCATGGATCTCGAATCTGGTGGTGTGGAGCGATTGTGGCGTTCATGCCGGCGCTGCTGCCGATCGAAAAACTGAGCGAGCTGGTGAATATGGGGACACTGCTGGCGTTTGCGATTGTGTGCGCGGGCGTGTGGATTCTGCGGCGGCGTAATCCGGACCTGCATCGGCCATTCAAGACACCGCTGGGTGCCGGCGGTTCCGATCCTGGGCATTATCAGTGCGCTGTATCTGATCTATGGCGCTGCCGACGTTGACCAAGGTGGTTGTGCTGGTTTGGCTGGGGTTCGGGCTGTTGATTTACTTCACCTACAGCGTGAAGCACAGCAAGGTGCAGAGCGCGCTGGCGCTGGAGGCGCTTGAGACGGGTAGGGAGTAACACGGAGAGATTCGGACAAGCGAGAGACGCCCGGCTATGGCTGGGCGTCTTTGTTTGCTGGTGGGCTGGGTCTCTTTGCTGTGCGGTGACGGTGGCAGGTTCCGGCGATTGCTGGGAGGATGATGGTGTCGATGGTGGAGGGGTCGTCGCGCAGGCGGAGGTAGAGGGTGGTGGTGACGGGGTGGGTGGTGGGGAGGGTTGCGGGGAGATCGGTGGGGCGGGGGATGGAGAGGGTGGAGGCGACGAAGCCGTCGGGGATGGTGGTGGGGGTGGTGAAGGCGGAGTCGGTGGCGACGGCGTCGAGGAGGTAGAGTTTGGAGCCGTCGAGGGTGCAGGCGGCGGTGGGATCGGGGGTGCAGCGGAGGTCGGTGAGGGATGGGAGGCGGACGAGGGTGGCGAGGGGGAGCCAGTCGCCGTCGATGCCGTCGGGAGAGATGGCGCGGAGGCGGAGCTGGCCGAAGGCGGAGGTGCCGAAGGACTTGAGGGGGTCGAGGGTGGCGAGGATGGTGTGGGGGTTCTGGAGGACGAGGGTTCCGGCGGCTACGGTGAGGGTGGTGTGGAGGGACTCGTCGGCGTTGGCGATTTCGATTCGCCGGTGCGAGGGAATGGGGTGGGGGATTTGAGCGAGAAGGTGATCTGCTGGCTGGCGGGGAGATCGTCATCGCTGCCGAGGTGAAGGGTCGGGGTCGATGGGGTGGCCCATGTTGCGGCTGAGGATGCTGACTACGGGGCGGGCGGGGGCGATGGTGACGGGGAGGACGAGGGTTCGGCCGTCTTTGAGGGTGACGTTGGCGGTGAGCTTCTCTCCGGCGTGGAGTTTGGGGGCGGGCGTGGCGAAGGGGAGGGTGAAGAGGAGGGTTTCGGGTTTGGAGGATGAGTTGAGGTCGGAGTCGGGGGCGCGGGGTGAAGGTGAGGTCGGCGAGGGTGATCTGGCGGACCTGATCGAGATTGGTGCCGGTGGCGGTGGCGGTGGTGTCGCCGACGTGAAGCTTGATGGCGGTGAGGGTGGCGGGTTCGCCGAAGGCTTTGGTGGTGAGGAGGGCGGGCTCAGCAGCGCCGAACTGGCGGATGGCGATCTGGAGGTCGCCGGGATGGGAGGATTTGAGGGGGAGGCTGACGTCTACGAGGTTGGGGCGGGAGGCGGGCTTCCACTGGGTGGCTTCGAACTGGCCGGGGCTGGTTTCGAGGCGGATGGATTCGACGCAGGCGGTGCCGGTGGAGCTCAGGGTGACCTGGCCGTCGCGGCCGGCGATGAGGGGGTTGGTGGCGGCGAGCTTCCAGTTTTTGCCGGGGATGCTCTGGAGGGGCAGGGTGGGGCCGGTGAAGGAGTCGAATCCCCAGGCTCCGGTGATGGTGCCGGTGATGTCTCCGGCGGGCTTTGGAGTGCGGCGTGGGTGTGGGCGGTGGGTTGTGGGTTTTGGGTCGGGAGCGGTGATTTCGGCTTCGGTGGGTACGGGGAGGGGTTTGCGTTCGGGGGTGTGGTCGACGACGAGGCCGCCCTGGTAGGCGTCGGGGACGAGTGGGATCTCTTTGGTGCTGCCGTGGGGTGTTCAGGTGGAGGACGAGGTCGTGGGCGAAGCTGGTGGAGAAGACGAGAGGCGCGCCGTCGAGGGGGAGAACGACTTTGGGCTTGAGGAGGCAGGTGACGAAGTTGGCGTCGGCGGGGCGGAGAGGCGGGGGAACGGCTTTGGTGATTGCGGGGAGACCGATGACGATGACGGACTTGGGATTGCGAAAGGAGGGGGCAGCGTTGAGGCGGAGGTTGAGGCTGGCCTGCTCGGGGAAGGAGATGGCGGGGATGTACTGGTACTGAGCGGTGTGAAGGCCGCCGAGGATGCGGAAGAGATCGACGGCTGCGCCGACGTAGGCGCTGTAGTTGCCTCCGGCGATCATGCTGGTGGTGCTGGTCTGAGTGATGAAGTCGGAGTTGGGGCCGTTGGAGAGCATGGCGAGGACGTCCTGGGCGTGGCTGTCGTCGAGGAGAGTCTGGTTGCCGGACTGGGTGAGGCAGCTGTACTGCATGTCGACGGCGAGCTTGAAGCAGTCGTTGTTAGGCTTGAGGTTGAGGGTGCGGGCGAGGAGGGTGGAGTGGTCGAGCATGGCCTTGGGATCGGAGGGCGGGACCTCGCGCATGGAGGCGAGATACTTCTCGATGCGGGACTGCTCGAATCCGGCCTGGGCGAGATCCTGGGAGGCGCGGACGAAGACTCCGGGGCGGTCACGGACGGCTTTTTTGAGGGTGCTGAAGTCGCCTCCGGTCGACGGGGCGAGGAAGAGGATGGCCTGCTCGGCCTCTTCGGGGACGGTTACGCTGATGCCTTCTTCGCGGACCTTGGGGTTCCAGGTTTCGATGCGGGTGAACCAGTTGTCGGGGGGTGGGTTGGTGGTTCCGCGGAGGAAGGCGGCGATGAGGAGGTAATGGACGGACTGGGTGGGGGGAAGATTGGGGTGCAGCCAGATCTTGTCGCCGGGCTGGAGGTTGGGGACGTAGGCGATGGGGAGGGTGCGGGTGTCGCGGGTGACACGGACTTCGATGCTGGGGCCGGCGAGGTCGAAGCGGGCGGACTGGGGGAAGGCGAAGGGAGCCAGGAAGATGGCGGCGAGGGCAAGTGCGGCAGCGATGCCAGGACGCCAACGGGCGAGTAGCTTCTTCATCACTCTATTTTAGACGGCTGAAATCGGGTACGGACGCCTGGAGGCTAGTGCACAGGAGTGGGACTTATTGAGGAGACGCGAGAGAGGGGTGGTCGCTGGCGATGACGCCGTCGCGGATGGTGATGACGCGATGGGCGTATTCGGCGATGTCGGGCTCGTGGGTGACGACGACGATGGTGTTGCCGCGGGCGTGGAGATCGTCGAAGAGGGCCATGATCTCGTCGCCGGTCTTGGAGTCGAGGTTACCGGTGGGCTCGTCGGCGAGGATGATGGAGGGGCTGTTGACGAGGGCGCGGGCGATGGCTACGCGCTGGCGCTGGCCGCCGGAGAGCTCGTTGGGCTTGTGCATCATGCGGGAGCCGAGGTTGACGGACTCGAGGACGGCTTTGGCGCGGGCGGTGCGCTCGGCGGCGGGGGTGCCGTTGTAGATGAGGGGCAGCTCGACGTTGTGGAGCGAGGTGGCGCGGGCGAGGAGGTTGAAGGTCTGGAAGACGAAGCCGATCTCCTTGTTGCGGATGCGGGCGAGCTCGTCGTCGTTGAGCTCGGAGACGTCGTGTCCGTTGAGCCAGTACTTGCCCTGGGAGGGCGAGTCGAGGCAGCCGATGAGGTTCATCAGGGTGGATTTACCGGAGCCGGAGGGGCCCATGATGGCGACGTACTCGTTCTGGCGGATGCGGAGGTTGACGCCGCGGAGGGCGTTGACCTGCTGGTCGCCCATCTCGTAGGTCTTCCAGAGATTGGAGGTGACGATGATGTCTCCGGGGTTGGGGCCGGCTGCGTTTATCTGGGTGGGATCTACTTCGGTGTCGATGGCCATCCGGTTCTCCGGTGTACGTGGTTGTCCGCGCGTTCCAAGGATATTACGTTTGCAGAGGAGTGATGGTTCCAACTGCCGGGAATCAGGACTTTTCGGTGTCAGCGATCAGGGGGTTCGTTGTATCTCGTTTGACGGCTGTGCCGCTCTTGAGGGAGCGGAGAATTTTGTAGGGGCCGAGGACTATCTCGTCTCCGGCTTTGAGGCCGCCAAGGACCTCGATGTCGGTGGCTCCGGTGATGCCGGTGGTGACGGGGACGAAGTTGACGCGCATCTTGCCGTGGTTGTTGTTAACCATGTAGATGCCCTGGACCAGGACGGGTTTTGCCGGTACGCCCGAGGCGACGGATGGTGGCTGAGATCTTTCCGTTGTTGGCGGCGAAGAGCTTCTCGGTTGCGACGTCGCGCTGGACGAGCGCCTGGATGGGGATGGTGAGCGCGTTGGGTTTGTTGGCGGTGGTGATCTTGGCGGTGGTGGAGAGGCCGGGGCGAAGGTCGTCGTTCTGCTGACCGGGGAGCTGGTCGAGGGTGACGACTACTTTGAAGTCCTTGGCCTCTTCGGTGCCGGTGGTGGACTGGCTGGTGGCGATGCCGGTGGTGCGCAGGAGGGCCTGATCGCCGACTTCGGTGACGTGTCCTTTGAAGGTGCGGCCGGGCAGGGCATCGACGGTGACGTCAACGGATTGGTTGAGGCGGACGTTGACGATGTCGGTCTCGTCGACCTTGACCTCTGCGGTGATGACGGACATGTCTGCGAGGGTCATGAGGGTTGAGCCCTCGGCGTTCTGGATTCCTACGACGACGGTTTCGCCTTCGCGGACGGGTACGTTGGTGACGAGGGCGTCAAACGGAGCGCGGCTCTCGGTGAGGCCGAGCGAGTAGGCGTTGCCCTTGAGGGTGGCCTGGGACTGGGCGACCTGGCTGCGCGCGGAGTTGGTCTGGGCCTTGGCCTGGGCGAGGGCGGCGACACGCTGGGCGAGGGTGGCGACGTCGACGTCGTAGGCTGCTTTTTTGGCGTCGTAGTCCTGCTTGGCTACGAGCTGCTCTTTGTAGAGCTGCTCGTAGCGCTCGATGTCGAACCGCTTCTGGACGAGGTCGGCCTTGGCCATCTCGACGGCTGCATCGGCGGTCTTTTCGGCGGCGATGTAGGAGTCGACTGTGGTCTGGTTCGCAGAGATGGTGGCCTGCTGGGCCTCGACGGCGGAGGCGGGCTGCTCGCTTTCGAGGGTGGCGACGAGCTGGCCAGCCTTTACGTGGTCGCCTTCCTTGACGTAGAGGTGAGTGATGCGGCCGAAGGCGGTGGCGCCTATGTTGACGTAGGTCTTGGGCTTGATTTGTCCGGTGCCGCTGACGATGGAGACCAGGTCCTGACGGACGGCCTTGCCGGTGACGACCTTGGTGACATCGGACTGGCTAAAGTAGATGCTCGCTGCGGCGACGCCTGCCAATACGACAACTACAACAATGATCCAAACAATCTTTTTAACACTCATTCAGATGCTCTCTTTTCATGCTCTTGCCGCGTCGAACCCGGATGTACCCAAGGAGGCCTATGTACAGACTGCTACGCAAAATCAACCTTAGGGGTTCCATAGAAGTGGCTGATTTGATGGGCTACCGGGTTGCTGTCCGCCTTGTCGACTTTTTTGCTCGGGGAGTGCGGGTGGCTGCATATCCTGTTGGGTTGCCTGATACCGATGATAGCAGGGGATGGAAGCGGTTTGGAGGGCATTCAGAGTGCTTGTCTCCAAGGCGTAACGGTTCTACAATGGTGGGAGGTAACAGGAGTGCCGCCCCGCATATGACCACCTCACGTTTTCTGGTTCCAGGTACTGCTTTTTTCGTGTTGATGGCAATCGCAGGAGCGCGGGGAGTCCCCGCACAGACCCCGACCAGCAGCACTGCCGCCAACCGATGGGGTTACGCAGGTGCCGACGACGCCAGACAAGCCAGATCCGCTGAAGAGGCCGCTCTCCGATAAGGAGAAGTTCAAGCAGCAGAAGGCGCTGCATGGTGAGCTTCATGGCGAGTACAAGAAATGGGTGGATGAGGACGTCAAGTGGATCATCACCGACCAGGAGCTGCAGGCGTTCAAGAGCCTGAGCAACGACGAAGAGCGCGAGGTCTTCATCGAGAATTTCTGGCTGCGGCGGAATCCGAATCCTGACTCTCCTGAGAACGAGTATCGCGAAGAGCACTATGCGCGGATCGCGTATGCGAACGAGCGATTTGCGGCGGGCAAGCCGGGTTGGAGAACAGACCGCGGCCACATCTACATTGCCTACGGCAAGCCGGACAACATCGACTCGCATCCCAGCGGAGGAAGCTACGAGCGTCCGATGGAAGAGGGCGGCGGCAATACGTCGACCTTCCCGTTCGAGGTCTGGCATTACCGGTACCTCGAGGGAATCGGCGACAACGTAGATATTGAATTCGTGGATACGTGCATGTGCGGCGACTACCACATGACGATCGACCGCTCAGAGAAGGACGCTCTGAAGAACGTTCCGGGCGCTGGCCTGACGATGGCCGAGCAACAGGGACAGTCGAATAAAGCGGACCGCTTCTCGGGTGGAGGGCTGGAGCAACTCGGTAACGGCCCTGGTCAATGCGATGAACCAGAGCAAGCAGTTCGATCGATTGGATCGCGCTGCGAAGCTGATGGCTGCTCCGGAGATCAAGTTCAAGGACATGGATGCCTATATGGCGACCTCGAAGATCCTGACCGGGCCTCCGTTCCTGTTCGACGTTCGCACCGATTATGTGAAGGTGACGAACGATACGGTGCTGGTGCCTGTGACTCTGCAGATCAGAAACAAGGACATCACCTTCAATACGAAGGATGGCGTGGCTACCGGAACAGTGAACATTCTGGGCCGGGTTTCGAATTTGAATCACAAGCCCATCCAGACGTTTGAAGATACGGTGACGGTGCAGGAGCCGAGCGAGCTGCTTCCGCAGGTCCAGAGCAACAGTAAGGTTTACTGGAAGGCGCTACCGCTGCGGCCAGGACTTTACAAGGTCGAGATCGTGATCAAGGACGTCAATAACCAGGACCATATTGGACGGTGGGAGCGCAGCATCAATGTGCCGAAGTACGATGACGACCGGCTGGCATCGTCGTCGCTGATTCTGGCGGATGAGATGTGGCGTGTGCCGTCGAAGGATATCGGCGCAGGGAATTTTGTGCTGGCGGATACTCATGTTCGGCCCCGCGTTCCTCCGGGAGTGGCGATGCCGGTGACGTTCCATCGGGGACAGAGCTTGAACTTCTGGATGCAGGTGTATAACCTTGGCATCGACGAGAAGAGCAAGCAGAACGGCGCGACGGTGGATTATGAGATTACCGATATGGCGACGAATAAGGTATTGTTGCAGAAACAGGAGCTTACGACTAAGCTGAATCCGAACTCCGATCAGGTGACACTGGAGAGGACTGTCCCGCTGGCGAGCTTGCAGCCGGGTAAATATCAGATCACGATTAAGGTGAACGACGGCGTCACCAAACAGCAGATCGCAGAGTCTGCGCCGTTTGTGGTTGACTGAAAGCTGTGCTGCAGATGGCCGATTGGTTGCGCGGATGGTACGGCGATGACCGCGGCGGGCACAGGTTGGTAAGCATCTCCCCCCTTTACCGGATGCTTTCGATTGGGAATTGGCCCTCGACGCGCAGGAAAGTGAAGACTGTGCAACGATCCCAGGTGAAGTTCGCGCTTGTCGCACTGATGCTGATACCGGCATCAATTGCTGTTGCTGCGGGTGGCGGCGGAGCGAACACTCAGGCAACCGGCGCGGTGGTGTCCGGGCTGGTGCGTGATGCGCAGGGCGTGGCGCAGATGGGCGCGCTGGTTCAGGTGATGGCGAATGATTCGCTGACAGTGGCGACGGCATTTACAGACCTGCACGGACGCTATGTAGTCAATAATCTGCTGCCTGGCAAGTATCACGTCAGGGCTTCAGCGGCGTTGTTTGTGCCTGCGATGCGGGACAACCTGTTGCTACGTTCCGGGGCGCGTACGGTGGTGAATCTGACGCTGAGTACTCTTTTCGAGGCGACGGCGTGGCTTCCGGCAGAGCGCCGCAAGGTGGATGAGCCGGGCGATGACTGGAAGTGGACGCTGCGTTCCGCGGCCAACCGGCCGATTCTGAAGATGGTCGACGATGGGCAGATAGTACTGGTTTCATCGAGCGCGACGGAGTTGCCGAAGCCGTACGATACGGGTAAGGGATCGGTGACCGGCGGAGATGGCAGCTTTGGGCAGGGTGGAGTGCATAATACGATTTCCGTGGACCGCGGGCTGGATGATGGCTCGGATCGTGCGTCTCCGGGTCGACCTGGGCACCGGCCTGATGGAGGGATATACACCTGCGTTGCGGCCTGCCGCAGAGTTTCAGGCGGGATACCAGCGACGGCTCGGGTTTGGCGGTGCTGCCCGCACGGTGGTCAGCTACCAGTCACATCCTGAGATGGCCGGGAGCGGGAACACGATGGGCCTGGATGCGATGCGACTTGCCACCGCACAAAGGATGCAGTTCGGCGATACAGCGGAGATAGAGGCGGGGAGCGCGCTGGAGGTGGTGCGGACGGCCGGGACCCTGACCTCTGCTCGTCCGTTCGTGAGAATGACGGTGCATCCATCTGAAGCTGTTGACGGTTGGATACCGCGTAGCGACTTCGCGCGATATGCAGGCGTTCAACAGCCTGGATTCGGTGCAGCCGGAGTTGCCGGTGGCGGTGATGTCGCAGGGCCGTCTGCACACGGATAGCGGGGTGCATCAGGAGCTTTCGATTGCGCATAAGGCTGGCAAGGGGATAATTCAGGCGAGCTACTACCATGACAACCTGAGCAGTGTGCTGGTGTCGGGTGGCGGCGGCCTTGGCGCGGGCGATCTTGCTTTGACCAGCGCCAACGGGGTGCAGTCTGGCGGGGTGCTTGCGGATACGATGACGGGCGGATTCAAGTTGTTGACCTCAGGCTATAGCGCTCAGGGGATCAATATTCTGCTGACTGAACCTTTGACCACGGGCCTGTGGGCGGCGGTGGAGTATGAGGATGGATCGGCGCTGGCTTCGCGGGGAACAGCGACGTTGACGCTGGTGGACGTGAGGTCGGGTCTGAAGCCGGTGGCTGCGCAGTCGGCGACGATTGCGATCAAAGGGCGAGTGCTGCGTACCGGCACCAACTTGCGGGCGGCCTATCGGTGGCAGCCGGCTTATCTGGTTACTGCTGTCGATTCGTACGCCGCGTTCAGCGATCAGGGTTATCTGAGCTTCTTTGTGCGCCAGCCGGTGAATTGTGGGCGCTGGCTGCCGGCGGGGCTGGAGGCGACGGTGGATGTGACCAACCTGCTGGAGCAGGGATATCGGCCGTTCCTGTCGGCGGATGGACGGACGCTGTATCTGGCGCAGGCTCCGCGGAGCCTGCAGGCTGGACTGGCGTTCAACTTCTAGCTTGCTTGTGGCTTTGCGGGGAGTTCACAAGGCTGTTCCAAGAGCCAATCTCAATTTCAATTGAATCTTAATCAGCTTCCTGCGCAGGAAGAGCCTTGCAAACCTGCGGGAGAGCGATACAATTCCAGCAAAATCATTATGCAAGAGGGGAATTGCTGTGATTCTGCTCGATTTGACGTCTTCTCGCAGGTTCAACGTTTCAATTGCAGTTACATCGGTGGCTTGGTTCCTGGTGGCGGCGGGTATTTTCCCGGCTGGTTCCAGAGGACCTCAATCGGCGTTCGCGCAGGATAGTCCTTCGCCCACTGCGGCGCCCATAACCCGAGTACCGCCATCGGACGGACCGCAGCTTCGGACTCCGCAGCCACAGGAGCCGCCTGTTCCAGTTGGGCAGGCTCCGGCGTCAAACTACGATAAGGCGATTTTTCAGAAGCCTATGCCACCGGATCAACTTACATTTCTTAAGCAGTTCTCCGGAGCGACGTCGAATGATGTCATTAACGACAAGCAGTTCCGCAAGCTGTTGAAGAACATATTGCCGAACTGTATGTTTCACTACGGCAGCGACAAGGGGCTGGACGAGGCCATGGATGAGGTGATCAAGGGGTCGCGGAATCCGGTTTTGATACGCGATGGCCGGTACTTCATGATCTCGGGACAGAACGGACCTTTTCTTAGCGGCAAGGGCTTTATATGGATCGATATGCAGGATGGTGTGGGGCTGGGCGGGTTCTACTTTCATCCTACAAATGGTGAGCCCACTCCTTCGGTGAATATTTTCTCGCGGCAGATTAAGGAAGATGCCCTGGCGTTGAGCGAGTTGCCGCCGGCGTTTGCGGAGGACCTGGCGCAGTGGACGGCGTCAGAGAGAATTTCTCCGGTCACGACGCGGTATTTCCTCACCGGGTCGAACAAGAAGATATTGCTGGAGCACGATGAAGATTTCTGTTCGCCGACGGATGGGACGGTTGCGCGCGCTGGCGATGTTTGCGAGCAGATGAATGCTGATGCCGCGGATCTGGACATGAACGCGGCCTATTATCTGGACCAGGTCCATCATGCAACGAATGCGACGGCGTGGATGATTACGGGGGCGGACCAGGCGGCATTTATCCAGGTGCGAGCCAGCACGTGCGGGGGTGTGCTGGACCCGTTGGGATGCCGGATTCGTTTGACGCGCCAGCAGACTCACATAGTGGTGCGAGGGCCGGGTGGCGGGCCGCATCCTGTGGGGCATAAGTAGTCCTCCCCCCTCCCCCCTTGTTTTGCGCAAAGTATTCAAAACATGGTGGATAAGTCCGGACTTCGTTTCCGGTATGCTGCAAAGTGTTGATTTCAAAGAGCATTTTATGCAAAGTCTTCCAAAGATGGGACTTAGCACGCCTGGGCTGGCCCGGGCTGGGAGTTTTATTGGTGCTGTTTTTGGTCTTGCCCCCTGCTTCTATTGTACTGGGTGTGTCAAGGATTTCGGCGAATGCGCGCGTGCGCATTTGGCGCTTTGAGCGCCTACTGGAGTAATCAGAACGCTTTCGGCGTGGGGTGTCAACGAACTATGCCAGTCCGTGCAACTTCAGATAGTGAAGAAGCATTTGGGAGCCGATGTTTGGTGCGGCGGTCTTTATCATCTCCCACCCGGCCTTCGAGATGCGGCTCAACGTCGATGTCACTTTGGTCTGGTCATTCTGTTGTGACGCTTCTTCCGCCTCTGCCAATAGGCCGATGGTTCTATCCGCATCAAGGGTGGTCGGCTGCGACTTGAGCGCGGTACGCAGGGTGTCCAACTCTACCGTGAGTTGCTTGAAGTCGTTCACCGTGTACTGATTGATTGTAACGTTGCCCGTCTGTGTCGCAACGCTGTTGTCGCCGTACTGGTGAACGTGCTGGACGTTGGTGTTTCCCGGTGTGATCTCCGCTTCCTTCTTCATCTTGGCCCTCCGCTTCACATCTTCAACTCTCGCTTCTTCGATGATGACTCTGATTTTCGACATTACTGTGAATGACTTGTTGTGAAGGCGGCTGCTGAGTGCCTGAACTGCAGAGTTGGGAATGTGGACATCGAGAATGCCTTTGGCCTTGTTCTGTATCTGCATCCCGTACTGAATGCCAAGGAACTCGCTGGCCGCGTTTTCGAGACATGCACACCGGGCGGTAGTCAACTCCACTTCATAGAGTTTGCATGTTTCCAGTGCGACCTCTACGCTGCCAAGGGCAAGCGTATCGAGGAACTCGGCCTTGGTATCCCATTCTGCCTTGTATGTCATTCCAGACTTCAGGATTCCACGCGCAGCGGCCTCGTTGCGTAGGTCTCCCAGCTTCGTGTCGTAGTTCTTCCGGTCTTCCGCTTGCCTGACATTACGCCGCTGGATGTAGTGCGAACGTGTGCCTTCAGGAAGGCAATACATGATGTCGCTCATGGCAATGGGGTCGCTGGGCCGGTAGCCCTATCGGTCTCTAACGATAATCTTGCGGATTTCGATGTCAGTTCCGAGATGTTCAATGATTAGGTCTCCCGCTGTCCCAGCCGGTTCAAGAGGGTGCATAACGAGACTACTTTATACATCTGGCCCTACCCGTCAACGTCCCTCGCGATGTACTCGTTCCTCCGTGACGCAACACGGAACCTCTGAAGTCCCAAACACGCTGCGGAGGTCGCTCCCTCACGCATTCGCTTGTTCGATTTGGAATCCGTATTTCCCACCGACGTTCTTCTTTGTCCCCGTGAAAGCCGCCTTCAACTCGCCAAAAATCGACTCAAAAACCGGCTCGTATACGGTCTGGACATTCAGGTCAACGGTTTGATATGTCTGGGTTCCACATCGCACTGTGTAGCGTCCATCGTCCTCTTTGACGAACAGGCCAGAAGTCACCGTTCTGCGAGGAAATGCCTTAGGAGGAGTTAAGTAAATGCACATTCCCACGCCCCACTCTCCCTCGTCCTCGTCAAAATGTATTGATTGCCAAAGGCCGTGGATTTCATCTGTCTTTGCCTGAAATACCTGCGCCTCCTCTACCCAGGGCAGGAGCTTTATGCGGTCTGATGGCATTCCGCAGTAGTCCGCAAATTTCCCGAGTAACGCGGAGATGTAGTTATGTACCTGAGTGTTGCGCTCGTCTCGTCTCTTTTCAGCCGTTCGGGCGATTTCCGCCAATTCTTCATAACGCGACATTGGAACAATCCCCTTTTCTGCTCTGCTGGGAGCACAGTAAGCCTAACATTCCCGTTCCACAGCCCGATCAGTCGCTGTACTTTCGCCTATCATTTGCCCCAAAATGGCTTGTGTGTCCAAAGTGTGCCCAAAAATGGACAATAACCACCCTTAACCACAACGATAAAAGAGGCTAAGTGTCCCTAGCGTGCGAGAGTTTCTATGTCTGAGTTGCTTAGAATGAGGGGTAAATGGTGGACGCGGTAGGGATCGAACCTACGACCAGTCGATTAAGAGTCGAATGCTCTACCAGCTGAGCTACGCGTCCAGATGATTTTTCCTTGAATCTACAGGAGCCGTTGAGAGACGCTTGCGGCCGCAAGGGTGCTTGCTGCGCTCAACCGACTTGTTAAGGATAGCACAGCTTTTGGGCTTGCAGGCTGTGCTGCGGAGCTTGATCAGCCTACGAAATCCACATGGGCGCGGTGTGGGATGATGCCTCGCTCGAAGCCCATGTCGAGCAGCTTGCGAATGGCTTCCTTGCCGTCCTCACCGTAGTCGAGCGTGCGCTCGTTGACGTACATTCCGACGAAACGGTTGGCCATCGAGGTGTCGAGGTCGCGAGCGAATTGCATGGCGTAGGCGAGGGCTTCGTCGCGGTTGTCGAGTGCATGGCGGATGCTGTCGCGCAGAGCGTTGGTGGTGGTGAGGAGGGTCTTGGGGCCGAGCGAGCGGCGGATGGCGTTGCCGCCGAGCGGGAGGGGCAGGCCGGTCTGCTCGCGCCACCAGTGACCGAGGTCGAGCAGCTTTACGAGGCCGTCGTTGGCGTAGGTGAGCTGGCCCTCGTGGATGATGAGGCCGGCGTCGAACTCGCCCGATACTACGGCGGGGATGATCTTGTCGAAGGGGACGACGGCGGTCTCGATGTCGGGTGCGAAGAGCTTGAGGGTGAGGTAGGCGGTGGTGAGAGTGCCGGGAACTGCGATGCGTGTCTTCTTGACCTGATTGAGCGTGAGCTGGCGGGTCGAGACGATCATGGGGCCGTAGCCGTCGCCGACGCTGCCGCCGCAGGCCATGAGAGTGTAGTTGTCCTGCAGGTAGGGGTAGGCGTGGAAGGAGATGGCGGTGACGTCGTAGAAGGCTTCGTTGATGGCCTTGTGATTGAGGGTTTCGATGTCGGTGAGGGTGTGGGTGAACTTGAAGCCGGGGACGCGGACCTTGTTGGTGGCGAGACCGTAGAACATAAATGCGTCATCGGAGTCTGGACTGTGGGCGATGCTAATCTCTTGCGCAGCGGCGCGTGCGGTGGTCATGTTCGTGTTTCCTTCTGGAGCGTTGCTTATAGATGAGATGCACAGCACGAGTCTTCGGCTATGGTGGATCGCCGATTGGAGCGGCGTTGAGGTTCGGTTGGATGGTTTTAGTTTTGCGATTGGCGCCAGCGCTGCATGCTGCTGAAGATGCCGGCGGCGGCGGTGATTTTAATGACCTCTCCGGGCAGGAACGGCACGACGGCGAGTTGCCATGAGGAGGAGATTCCAAGGCTCTGATAGTGAGTGAGCCAAAGGGCTCCGAGCGCGAAGATGGGCACACTGGCGACGATGCCGGCGATGATGCCGTTTCGGAAGTTCGAGTTGGAGAGGCGTACGTTGCGGGTGAAGAGGCCAGCGCATGCCGCGGCGAGGGGGTAGGAGACGAGGAAGCCGCCGGTGGGGCCGACGAGCTGAGCTATTCCTCCCAGGCCGTGGGGGCTGAAGACGGGGAGTCCGGTTGCGCCTTCGGCGAGGTAGAGCACCATGGAGGAGAAGCCCACGACGGGACCGAAGAGCATGCCGACCAGGATGACGGCGAAGGTCTGAAGGGTGAGCGGAACCACTGTGAAGGGCAAGGGCAGGGAGACGTGCGCACAGAGAGCGACGAACTCGGTCGCGGCAATCGTGAGGACGATGCGGCCCAGGAGAGAGTTCTCCAAGGGCAGAGGGCGATGCGAGAGCGGCAGAGAGTTTGGGAGTGCGGATTGCATGCTGCGATTCCTTTCGGGCTGCTAGGAACGTTTGGTTGGGCCTGGCTGGCTGCGGTCGTTGGCCCTGAGGCGCGGCGGCTGGTACGGATCCGTGAGATCGCCCATGTCCTTGTTAAAGTATGCACTATCGAGGAGCTCCATGGGGCCGTAGCGGGCGGGTTGGGGCGACTTGCGTGGGGCTGGGGCGATCCTGGCGGGTTGCTCAGGCGGGGCTGGAGGTCTTCGCATCCGAAGCGGGCTGTGGAGGGAGGGTCCATTGCTTGTTGGCTGTGATGTCGCTGACGGATTGGTGGATTGGGTTGGGGCGGGTGATCGCGGCGTGTGTCGAGGGGTCTTCGGAGGCGGAGAAGAGGTGCTGCTTGAAGTCGGATTGGGAGGACGATGGAGAGGTCTGAGTCGCGGCCGAAGACGGCTTGACCTGATGTGCCGGGCGAGGGCGATCGCGGCGCAGAGGATTCCGACGAAGCAGAGGGCCGAGATGGCGAAGAGGATCTGCATGTTCCCAGAGATGAGGATAGCAAGGGCGCTCGATTCGTGCAGCATATTCGTGGGCTCGCGGAAGGTCAACTTTCTGACTCGATAGTTGCAGGTACGATCTTGGTACTGGTTGGGGGAGTGGAGGGTTTTCCACTTGACCGTGGTTGCGGGAGTGGATGTACTGGACTGGATGTCAGGGTCTGTTACAGGTCGGATGAAGGATTGGCGCGAGCGCACGCTTAGCTGGCGCAAGGTCGCAACCGTTGCAGCAGCGGTGCTTGCGGTGGGGCTTGGATATCACGTGATGTTCGGGCAGAACGGGTTGACGGCTTACGAGCAGAAGCGGGTCGAGGCCAGGACGCTGGATCAGCAGCTGAAGAGTCTCGCGCGTGAGAATGAGCAGTTGAAGGGCCATGTGGACCGGCTGCAAAGCGATCCAAATGCCATTGAACATCAGGCTCGCGAAGAGCTGCACTACACTCGTCCGGGCGAGGTTATCTATACGCTGCCGGATGCTCCCGCGGCGAAGTAACTCATCCTTCCAAAACGGTTATGGGTTGGCCGTCAGGGTTGTGGGGGTCGGGGTTGGGTCTTTCTTGTGGAAGACGTGCTTCTGAATGTCGGGGTAGAACTCGACGAGTATGCCGCCGAATGCACCTTCCGCGGTGACTACTAAAGCCTGCTCGACGGTGAGACCGAATCCGCGGTCGGCGGCTGGGTAGTAGACGTTTGAGATGCCGCCTGCGGCCAGGTTACCCAGGAGATTGGAGTAGTTGGGCTGCCATTTGCCGTTGTCGCCTTTGCAGCGGACGGTTGACGCAAGCGCATAGATAAACCGGTGCGAGACTTTGCCCTTGCCGAGGCGGAAGTATCGGGCGTCCTGGTGAAGGACTGCGGGGAAGACGCCGTTTCCGAGGATGGTGCCGTCGAACTGGTCGGCGAAGCTGGAGCCGTATCGTTTGGCATAACCGGTCCAGCCTTGTTCATAGCCGTGGCGGACACCGTTGGAGTCGATGGAGCTGTGAGAGTCGGTCGCCTGACCATAACCGGCGACTACGCCTGCGAGAACGAACTGGTAGGGATCGATGGCGGCGCGGAAGGAGGCACGAATCTTCTGTCCGGCGCTGAGAGGCACATTGGAGCCGTCGAGGACGGCGTTGAAGTTCGGCATGACGCCGGCGATGCGCTGATGCTCCTCGATCTTGAGCTCTTGTTCGGCCGCGTCGTGTTGCTCCTTCTTCTTGTCCTGTTCGGCCTGCTTGTCGTCCTGGGGTGGCTGTGAGGAGCTTTGACCCGGTTGTTGAGAAGGTTGTTGAGGGGGCTGAGTGGGTTGCTGGGCGGGGGCCTGGGGGAGAGGTGCGTCGGGCAGATCCAGAACAGCGATCTGTTGAATCGTCTGAGCGTGGAGCGTAGCTGTAGTGGCCAGGGCCAAGGTGAGCAGGTATGCCTGGAGGGAGGTCCGGTTAAAAGATTTCACGTATATAGTTTGACGCATTTTCCGCGAGTAAGTTTCTGTGATCCGATGTTCGTCCGTCCTTGTTCTTTGCTGATAAACATGTTTGACGAGGCGCAAGCAGCCTCGGACTACAGGATTCGCTATGGGCAGGGTGGTTTTGGGATTATGTGGTGGAGCTGACAAAGCGGAATCCGACTGATTTGCAGCACCTGTCTCTTGATCGGCGATTCGGCTGCCGGTGGCCCGCATGTTGTAGGCTGCTGAGAGGCGGAGGCTACCGAGACGATGGAGTTCGATCCTGAGAAGATACCGGCGCGTGCGGTTTATAACCTTTTGATTGGGCTGGTTGCACCGCGGCCGATTGCACTGGTGACGAGCATGGACGAGGAGGGGCGGATGAATGCTGCTCCGTTCAGTTCCTATAACTATTTGTGTACTGACCCTCCGGTGGTGGGGATTGGGGTGATGAACCGGCCCGGAGAGCACTTTGTGCCGAAGGATACGGCTCGGAACATCCGCCGGACGGGCGAGTTTGTGGTGAATGTGGTGACCGAGGACCTGTTGCGGCATATGAATGTGTGCGCGACGGACTTTCCGGCGGATGTGGATGAGCTGGAGATGGCTGGGCTGGAGACGGCTGCATCTACTCATGTGAAGGTTCCGCGGATTGCTCAGGCGCATGCAGCGCTGGAGTGTAAGGAGTTCCAGACGATCGAGATTGGCCGATCGCGGATTGTGATGGGCCGGGTGGTGGGGTTCTATATCGAGGACCAGTATGTCGATCCGGCTGGGCCCTATGTGCTGGCGGAGGAGCTGCACGCTATGGGACGGATGAATGGGCTGGGTTCCTACGTGAGAACGCGGGATGCGTTTGTGAATTTGCCGCGGATCTCGTATGAGGAGTGGAAGAAGGGTGTTCGGTAGGTACCCCCTCCCCCCGTCGTTTTTGTGCAAAGTATTCATTCTATGATCGTTAAGTCCGTACTTAGGTAAAGTCTTTGGGATGAATACTTTGGGCGTAAAGTATTCATTCGGGAAGGGTTGTGGTTGATACCTCATTTCTGTCCTTTTGGTTAAAAGTAAAGACCCGGCTTTTGGCCGGGTCTGCTTGTTTTGCTTCTAGTTCTATTTTACCAAATTGACCAAAACTAGTACGCCAATTATTTTCAGCTTTTATCTTATTTGTTTTGATAGAGTTGATTGATTTTTAATGAGTTGAGGGGCTTGACAGGATTTTGTTGGGTTTTTTAGGGGTTGTTGCGGTAAACGCCTAAGAACAAAGGCGATAGATCGGGTCGTTTCGCTCCTTCGACTTCGCTCAGGGCTTCACTCTGGCCTTCGGCAGAGCGGTAGTGCCTTCGGCACGCTGTTTTATTCGCAGGGCTGAAGCCCTGCGCTTCCGCTCAGAGTGTGGGTGGCTTTGGGTTGGAGCTGGAAGGGCAACGGCAAGGGCCAGGGCACGGCAATTGCAAGGGCAACAGCAACAGCAAAAGCTCGCGGGGAGATGTAATTGGTCGGGGTTTACCTGCAAGGCGGGCGAGTCAATCGCTGGCTGTAAGAGGTTTATGGCGTAGCCGGATTATGGTTGCCAGGATAAGGCCGGCGGGTAGTCCGATAAGGAGGCCAATTGCACCCATTTCGATTCGATTCAGGCCAGTGGGTTTTTGCGGAAGTTCGGGCGCATCCATAACTCGAAAAGTGAAGTGAGGATCGGCCGGGGCGTGAGCCAGGTTGGCGCTCATAAGCAGGGAGACCAATTCTTCGTTTACCTGCTGCGCGAGGTGCGGATCGGGGTAGTCGAATTGGACGATGAAAGCTGACAGGTTTGTGCCCTTCGCCGGTTTTACATAAATGTTCTTTTGCATTTTGGTTATAACTGCGTCGAGGGGCATGTTTGCGCGTTCGCGTGGATAGAGGTTTAGTCGCTCGATGATCCGGCTTAGTGAGTCATGGTTTAGAACATCCGGCATCAGATTGATGAGATAACTCCGCATGGCACTGTTGGGACCAGTTCCGCTGTCATTAGTCGCCGCAGCATTGAGGGGCGAGTTTGCGATGATCAGTGTCTGAGAGATATAGTGCGGCGGGATTGCGAAGGAGATTGCGATGGCGGCCAGAGTCCCAGTCAAGCAAGCTGCGAGGGTGATTCTTGTGAAGTTCCATGTTGTCATCTGCATCTTCAGGGCTCCCAGAAAGACGTCGTAGAGGTCTGGTATGCGAGGTGTGCTGTCTTCAAGCAAAGCTTCGAATTCGGCGCCATAGCGGCGATGCCAGCTTGATGGATAAAGGCGGGCGAGGAGTTTGAGGAGTCGCTTCATGCGTTCTCCAGCCTGCGCAGGCCGGCGCGGACGATGCGGCTTAGGTTCGTGAGTTGTTCGTTGAGGTGTTCCCGGCCGGATGGCGTGATGGAGTAAGGCTGACGGCGTTCTTCTGATTTGACTGGGGCGATCCAGCCCCGCTCTTCGAGACGGGTGATCGCGCCGTACAGGGTTCCGGGGCCGAGGCGGACGCCTGCGAAACGCTCAATATCATCCATCATGGCGTAGCCGTGTTTGTCGCCGTCGGCGAGGCTTGAGAGTACAAGAACAGAAGGATCAGACATAGCTATTACGCCTCACGTAATATAACGTATGACGTAATAGTGAAGATGTCAAGCCTAAGGCGACAGTATTTGTGAGGGTGAGGAGAACAGGCAACGGCAAGGACAAAAGCAGGTCCTTCGACTTCGCTCAGGATGACACTTCTATTTGGGTTAGGAGAGGTATTCGCGGAGCCAGGGGTCGGTGGAGTGGACTAGTTCGAGGGTGGTTCCGTCGAAGACTACTTTGCCTTCGTTGAGGACGAGGAATTTTGTGCTGTCGTCGATTCCGTTGTTGGGGATGCGTTCCATCTTGCCGTCGGCCTGGTTGTATTGGTTCATGGCGAGGGTGAAGGCGTCCTGGAGGCGGTGGGTGATGAGGAGGGAGGTGGTGTGGGTGACGTCGCGCTGCTTGACGATGAGCTCGATGATGGTGGTGGAGGTGATGGGGTCGAGGCCGCCGGTGGGGGAGTCGTAGAGGATGAGGTCGGGTTTGGTGATGATGGCGCGGGCGATGGAGACGCGGCGGCGCATGCCTCCGGAGAGCTCGGAGGGGAATTTGTCGATGGCCTGGCCGAGTTCGACGAATTTGAGGACCTCTTCGGCGCGGATGCGGCATTCCTCTTCGGGGACGTGGTCTTCGTGGAGGCGGTAGGCGACGTTGTCCTCGACGGAGAGGGAGTCGAAGAGGGCGGACTCCTGAAAGACCATGCCGATGCGGGCGCGGAGTTTGAAGAGTTCGACCTCGGGGGTGGTGGTGATCTCGTGGCCGAAGACGCGGATGGAGCCGGAGTCGGGGCAGAGGAGGCCGTTGGTGAGCTTCATGAGGACGGACTTGCCGCCGCCGGCGGGGCCGAGGATGATGCGGGTCTCGGCGCGGTGGACGTTGAAGGAGATGTTTTCGAGGACGACTTTGTCGTCGAAGGCGATGGAGACGTTGTCGAAGGCGACGACGGGGGCGTTGAGGAGTCGGTTTCGAGTTCGGGTTGGAGGAGGGTCTCAGGCATGGGATGGTGGTTTGCGGATGGGGGCCAGGTACGACGGACCCCAGGGGCTAGAGCGCGGAGGTGCGCAGAGGGCTGCGGAGGCAAAGGCAAGGGCGGCAAGCGAAATGCGGGGCTTGAGTTGTCATGGATTAGCTTCCGAAGATGCCGATCATGAGGCGGGTGACGAGGAGGTCGACGATGATGATGAAGATGGAGGAGACGACGACGGCCTGGGTGGTGGCTCGGCCGACGCCCTGGGTTCCGCCGGTGGTTTTGAGGCCGAAGTAACAGCCGACGGTGGCGATGATGAAGCCGGAGAAGAGCGGTTTGGTGAGGCCCTGGACGATGTCCCCGTGGACGAGGCCGGTGTAGGAGCTGTGGAGGTAGGAGTGGGGGTTGAGGCCGATGATGAAGACGGAGATGATGGTTCCGCCGGCGATATGCCGAAGGCGTCGGAGAGGATGGTGAGGAAGAAGAGCATGAAGACGGTGGCGACGAGGCGGGGTACGACGAGCTTGCGGACGGGGTCGGTGCCGAGGGCGCGCATGGCGTCGATCTGCTCGGTGACCTTCATGGAGCCGATCTCGGATGCCATGCCGGAGGCGTTGCGGCCGGAGACCATGAGGCCGGTGAGGACGGGGCCGAGCTCCTTGACCATGGAGAGGGAGACGAGGGCGCCGGTTTTGGATTTGGCTCCGAAGGCTTCGAGGGCGGTGGCGGACTGGAGGGCGAGGACGCAGCCGGTGAAGAATCCGGTGAGGATGACGATGGGCAGGGAGCCGACGCCGATGGAGTCCATCTGGGTGTAGATGTCGGCCCAGTAGATGGGACGGGAGAAGAGGCCCGCGATGGCGCGCCCTGTCAGGAGTGAGTACTCCTGAAGGGACAAAAGCCTCTGTTTGACGAAGATCTCTGGAGAGACGAAGGGCATGTCGTTATCTGGCTCAGATTATCAGATGCGCGGTGAGAGGCGTGGACTACATGTTTGTTTCCGGACTGGAAATCGCTGGGGCCGGGGGATGCGGGGCTGCGGCAGGAATGAGAAGATAGAGAGTGATGCAAGAGACGCAAGAGATGATGGCTGCGGTGTTGTACGGCAAGGAAGACCTGCGGCTGGAACGGGTGGCGGCTCCGCGTGCCGGGGCGGGGGAGATAGTGGTCCGGGTGGGGGCTGCGCTGACTTGTGGGACCGACCTGAAGGTTTACCGGCGGGGATATCACGCGATGATGCTGAAGCCTCCGATGCCGTTTGGGCATGAGCTGGCCGGGACGGTGGTGGAGGTGGGTGCGGGGGTGACGAAGTTTGCGGTGGGGGATCGGGTGGTGGCGCTGAATTCGGCTCCTTGCGATGAGTGTTTTTTCTGTAAGCGCGGGCAGCAGAATCTTTGCGAGGATTTGATCTTTAATAATGGGGCTTATGCGGAGTTGATTGCGGATTCCGGCGCGGATTGTGGAGAAGAATACGCTGCTGGTTCCGGAGGGCGTGCCGTTTGAGTATGCGGCGATGACGGAGCCGCTGGCTTGCGTGGTGCGGGGGCTGGAAGAGAGTGGGGCTCGGGCGGGCGACTACGCATGATCGTGATTGGGGCGGGGCCGATTGGGCTGATGTTTATGCAGGTGGCGGCGCTGAGTGGGGTGAGGGTGATTGCGGTGGTGAAGCGCGATGACCAGATTGAGACGGCGAAGTTGTTTGGGGCGGAGTAGGTGGTGCAGATTGCGGAGGGTGTGGATGTGGTTGCGGCGGCTCGGGCGCTGACTCCGGGGGGGCGTGGCGCGGATGTGGTGATTGAGGCGGTGGCTACTCCGATGACCTGGGAGTGGGCGGTGGAGATGGTGAGGAAGGGTGGGGTGGTGAACTTTTTTGGCGGGCCGCCGAGCGGGACCAAGGTGGGGCTGGATACGAATCGGCTGCACTATGGGGACATTACGCTGAAGGCTAGTTTTCATCACACTCCGGCGACTTGCCGGACGGCGTTTGAGTTGATTACGAGTGGGCGATTTAATTGTGCGGATGCGATTACGGGGCGGGCTGGGTTGGATGAGGTGCCGGGGATCTTTGGGCGGATGATGGAGCGGAGTGGGGGATCGCGGGAGATTAAGACGGCGGTGTTTCCGGGGGGCGTGCCGCGATGACTTCTACTGCTACGACGTGCGGGGCGGAATTTGCTGGAGGGTGCTCCGGAGGCTTACCTGGTTCCGGCGGAACGGCCTTCGCTGGCTGAGGCTCGGGCGTGGTGCAAGGAGCTTACGGGGTCGCACTATGAGAATTTTCATGTGGCTACGTTCTTTCTGCCGAAGAAGGTGCGGCCGCATTTTGAGAGTATCTATGCGTACTGCCGGGTGTCGGATGATCTGGGGGATGAGGTTGCGGATACGGGGACTGCGCTGCGGCTGCTGAATGCGTGGGAGGGGATGCTGAATGAGTGCTACGACGCTCCGGAGCGGTCGATGCATCCGGTGTTCGTGGCGCTGCGGGAGTCGATTGTGGAGTGTGAGTTGCCGCGGCAACTTTTTCTGGATCTGCTGCTGGCGTTCAAGATGGACCAGGTGAAGCCGACGTATGCGACGTGGGAGGAGTTGCTGGAGTATTCGCACTACTCGGCGAATCCGGTGGGGCGGCTGGTGCTTTGGGTTTGTGGGTACAGGGATGAGGAGCGGGCGCTGTTGTCGGACAAGGTTTGTACGGCGCTGCAGTTGGCGAACTTCTGGCAGGATGTGGTGGAGGATGCGGAGCGCGGGCGGCGGTATTTGCCGGCTGAGTCGCTGGTGCGGTTTGGGGTGGATGAGGGGCAGATTCTGGGGCGGGTGATTACTCCGGAGTTTCGGGCGATGATGCGGGAGCTGGTGGTGCGGACGTGGGCGATGTTGCTGGAGGGTGGGGCGGTGGCTCGGATGGTGGATAAGGATTTGGCGGTGACGCTGGATCTTTTTCGCAAGGGCGGCGAGGCGATTCTGGATGGGATTGTGGCGGAGGACTACGACGTGTTGCGGGGGCGGCCGGTGGTGACGAAGATGAAGAAAGTTTCGCTGCTGGCGGGGGCGCTGGTGAGCAAGGTGTTCGCACGATGACGGTTGAGCAGGCTTACCTGGAGTGCAGAGAGATCGCCAAGCGAGAGGCGAAGAATTTTTACTACTCGTTTCGCGTGCTGCCGCAGCATAAGAGCGATGCGATGTGCGCGGTGTATGCGTTTATGCGGCGGGCGGATGATATTGCGGATGATGAGAGTCTGCCGATTGCAGAGCGCAGGCAGGTGATGGCTGAGTGGATGGATGACTGGCAGGTGGTGCAGGCGGGTGGTGCATCGGACGACGCGGTTTTTATTGCGGTGAGGGATACGCAGCGGCGGTTCGGGATATCGGATGA
The DNA here is from genome assembly GCA_963744125.1 of uncultured Acidobacteriaceae bacterium. GTDB lineage: Bacteria > Acidobacteriota > Terriglobia > Terriglobales > Acidobacteriaceae > Edaphobacter. The sequence continues at coordinate 140,104 of CAVUSG010000007.1, forward strand.
GCTGCTGGGGCAGTTGGTGCAGGGGACTGCGATGGACTTGGATGTCGGAGCCGGGTGGGGCGGTGCAGACTTATGCGACGTTTGAGGAGCTGTACCGGTATTGCTACCTGGTGGCTTCGGTGGTGGGGCTGGTGTGTATCAAGATCTTTGGGTATAGCGATGTGCGGGCGGAGAAGCTGGCGGAGGAGACGGGGATTGCATTTCAACTGACGAATATTCTGCGGGATGTGAAGGAGGATGTGGAGCGCGGGCGGGTTTATCTGCCGCTGGATTTACTGCATGAGTTTGGGGTGAGTTTGGAGAGAGTGAAGGAGTTGGGTGCTGGCGCTTCTTTGAAGGTTGAGGAGCGGGCTATGCTGGCTTCGCTGGGAGCTAAGGCGGAGGGGTACTATGGGTCGGCGAAGAAGTTGTTGCCGCTGATCGATCGGGATAGCCGGGCTGCGCTTTGGGTGCTGGTGACGATCTATCACGGGTTGCTGAAGCGGATTGAGGCGGCGAAGGGGGATGTGTTTTCGCGGCGGGTGAGGGTGTCGACGGCGGCGAAGCTTTTGATTCTGGCGCAGGGGATGGTGATGGCTGCGTGGAACCGGGTGCTGGGGTGAGCGATGTACTCGTAGTGGGCGCGGGTGCGGCTGGGCTGGCGGCGGCGGTGGCGCTGGCAGAGGATGGGGCTAAGGTGACTCTGCTGGAGCGGCGGCCTTATGTGGGGGGGCGGGCTAGTTCTTATCTGCATCCGGCGCTGGATGAGGTGGTGGATCTGCAGCATGTGCTGGTGGGGTGCTGCGCGAACTGATTGATCTGTGCGAGCGGGCTGGGATTGCGGATAGATTCGGTGGTATGACACGCAGACTTTTCTGGAGCCGAATGGGAGGGTGAGCACGATTGCGGAGAGTGGGTTGCCGGCTCCGCTTCATTTTGCGCCGAGTTTTTTGAAGGCGGGGATGCTGAGTGTGAAGGACAAGGTGGCGCTGGGGCGGGGGATGCTGGAGTTCTTTCGCGGGTATCCGGCGGATGATAGCGAGAGCATGGAGCAGTGGTATAGGCGCACGGGGCAGACGGCGGGGGCGATACGTCATCTTTGGGATCCGATTCTGACGGCTACGTTGAATGACTCGGCTGCGAACTGTTCGACGCGGTATGCGGGGAAGGTGATTCATGAGCTGTTTGTGAAGAGCTCGACGGGTGGGCGGTTGGGGATTCCTACGGTGCCGTTGAGTGATCTTTATGCTGGTGTGGCTCGGCGGCTGGAGTCGTTGGGTGGGGTGGTGAAGCTGCGGACTAGTGTTGAGGGACTGGCGCGGGGTGGTGATGGGCGCTGGGTTGCGCGTACGGCTGCGGGGGAGTTTTCGGCGGATGCTGTGGTGGTGGCGCTGCCTTATGAGCAGACTGCGAAGTTGTTGCCTGCGATCGGTTGATGAGAGTGCGCGGGCGGAGTTGGAGGGGAAGATTGCGCGGTTTGTGCCTTCTCCGTTTACTTCGATTTTGCTTTGGTATGACCGCGAGATATCGGGGCTGGATCATGCGTGGTTGCTGGATACGACGATTGAGTGGTTCTTTCATAAGTCGCGGATACGGCGGTATCCGGCGGAGAAGGGAAGTTATGTTGAGCTGGTGATTGCGGGGTCGCGGGCGCAACTGACGATGACGCGCGAGGAGATTTTGAGTTCGGCGCTGAAGGAGTTTGAGGTGTTTTTTCCGGAGGCGCGCAAGGCGAAGCTTTTGAAGAGTGGGATTTTGAAGGAGGCGCGGGCGACTTTTTCTGTGACGCCGGGGATGGATCGGTTTCGGCCGGCGCAGAAGACGGGGTGGCCGGGGCTTTTTATTGCGGGTGACTGGACCGCGACGGAGTGGCCGTCCACTATGGAGGGCGCGGTGCGGAGTGGGCGGTTGGCGGCGGGCGCTGTGGTGGGCGACAGCGCGCGGTTTATGAGTGCGGATACTGCTGCGAGTGGGTTGATGCGGTGGTTCGATAGAAGTTGATGCAGATGGCGTGACGCGAACGGGTGGGGTGATTGGTCGGACTTGTCGCTAAATTTGAATGCAATAAGACGAAGGTCGCGTGGGAAAGTTTCAAAGTCAGGAATATTTTTTCAATCTCCGACGCAACTAATGGGTTGGTTCGAGGTTGTAGGAGTTGTTCGGACTTGTTTGGCAACGACTGTTGAGCAGCATGATGACTGCCAAGAGGGCCCACTCGTACGCGCAGGTTGGCGGAGGTAAATGTGGCCATAGGGAATTTTGCGATGTGCGATGCAGATGATGTGCCGGCGGTTTGCGGTGGGGTTGATTGGGGTTTGTCTGCTGGTGCTGGTGGTGGGTTGCTCGGGTGGTGGGACTGCTCCGGTGGCTACTCCGCAGATCTCGCTGGTGGGTGCGAACTCGGTGCGGCTGGGTTCGACGCAACAGTTTACTGCGACGGTTACAAATAGTACGAATACTGCGGTGACTTACCAGGTGAATGGCGTTGCGGGTGGGACGGCTTCGACGGGGACGATCTCTACGACTGGACTTTATACGCCGCCTGCGACGATTCCTACGGGGACGATAACGGTTACGGCGGTGGGGTCGGCTGCGGCTAATCTGACTTCTTCGATTGTGGTTTCGATTCTGAATCCGATTCCGGTGGTGACGTCGGCGCAGGCGACGGAGACGACGGCGGGTGGGACGAGTTACACGCTGGTTGTGCTGGGGAGTGGATTTATCAGCGGGTCGGTGGTGCAGGTGGCGGGCGTGACGGTGCCGATGACGCTGGTGTCGTCCACGCAGATGAACAGCACGGGGACGGTTACGATTGCGGCTGGTTCGACGACGGTTGCGGTGACGGTGACCAATCCAAATCCGGGCACGGCGAATGTGAGTTCGAATGCGCAGGTGGTGAATGTGAAGGCTTCGGTGCAGACGGCGGCGCGGCTGCTGGACCAGGCGACGTTTGGACCGACGCTGACCGATATCAACCATGTGCAGTCGGTGGGCGTGAATGCTTATCTGACGGAACAGTTTGCGGTGCCGACGACGGTGATGCCGGCTATAACGACGCCTCCTCCGACGCTGTGCGCGACGAATACTTATTCCGTGCCAGCAGTCGGAGTGGTGGCAGGTGATGCTCACGGGGCAGGACCAGTTGCGGCAGCGGGTGGCGTTCGCGCTGGCCTCGATGTTTGTGGTGTCGACGAACTCGGTGAATGCGCAGTCGGTGGTGACGTATCAGAACATGCTGGCGAACGATGCGTTTTCGAATTTTTATACGATCATGCAGGATGTGTCGCTGTCGACGGCGATGGGCGGCTATCTGAATATGTTGAACAGCAATAAGCCGGCGACGGGGCAGATTGCGAATGAGAACTATCCGCGCGAGTTGATGCAACTGTTCACGACGGGCATCGACATGCTGAACCAGGATGGAAGTCTGCAGCTGGATGGAAGCGGCAATCCGATTCCGGTGTATACGGAGACGCAGGTGCAGGCGTTTGCGCGGGCTTATACGGGCTGGACGTATGCTCCGGCGGCGGGAGTGACGTCGAAGTTTCCGAATCCGGCGAACTACACGGTGCCGATGGTTGCTGTTGAGGCGAACCATGATATGACGGCGAAGATATTGCTGAATGGAACGACGCTGCCGGCGGGACAGACGGCGGAGGCGGACCTGGCAGGCGCGCTGACGAATATCTTCAACCATCAGAATGTCGGGCCATTCGTTTGCAGGCAACTGATCCAGCACCTGGTGGCGAGCAATCCTAGTCCGGCGTATGTGGCGCGGGTGGCGGCGGTGTTTGCGAATAATGGGTCGGGCGTGCGCGGCGATATGAAGGCTGTGATCAACGCGATCCTGACGGATACGGAGGCGCGGGCGGGAGATACGAGCCCGAGCTTTGACGGCGGACATCTGCGTGAGCCGATGCTTTACATCACCGACGTGATGCGGGGATTGGGTTATACGAATAACGATGCGACTGCCGGGAACAATGTGATTGCGAATGCTTCTTACAACACGGTGAGTAACTATACGACGAACCTATCGGAGAAGCCTTATACGTCGGGCAGCGTGTTTAATTTCTTTCCGCCGAACTATGTGATTCCGGGGACGACTCTGAATGCGCCGGAGTTTGGGCAGGAGAATACTGCTTCGGCGGTGCTGCGGCTGACGCTGGCGAACAGCCTGGTCTACAACGGGATCAGCGGGTTTACGGTGGATCTGAGCGCGACGAGTGCGCTGGGAATGACGGCGTCGGCGACGGGAAATGCTGCGACAGACAGCGGCAACCTGGTGGACTCGCTGGGAATTATTTTTATGCACGGACAGATGCCGGCGCAGATGCGGACCGACATTGTGAACCACGTTCAGACACTGACTAACATTCCTGAGCGGGTGAGAGTGGCTACGTATCTGGTGATTACTTCTTCGTTCTACAAGATTGAGCACTGATGCGGTGCTGGTTGCTGGTTGTTAGTTGCTGGTTGGGTTATAGGAAGTGAGGTTTTGAATGGGTGTTAATCGGCGGAGTTTTATTCGGTATGCGTCGCTTGCGGCTGCGGGTAGTGCGGCTGGGTTGAGGCCGTTTGGGGCGTTGAATTCGCTGGCGCAGGGCGCTACTGGGTACAAGGCGCTGGTGTGCGTGTTCCTGTTTGGCGGGAATGATGCGAACAATACGCTGGTCCAGTTCGATACGACTGGATGTATGCAAGCTACACGTCGATTCGTGGGCCACTGGCGTTGCCGCGAGCTCGTTGATTCAGTTGGCGCAGGCGCCTAATTTTGCGTTGAACTCGAATCTGCCGGATATTGCGACGCTGTTCAACAGCAAGGCGGCGGCGCTGGTGACGAACGTGGGGACGCTGGTGGAGCCGACGACGAAGGCGCAGTACCAGGCGGGGCAGTGTTGTGCCGACGAATTTGTTTTCGCATCCGGACCAGCAGTTGGAGTGGCAGAATGCGTCGCAGAGCGGGTCGACGCAGACGGGATGGGCGGGGCGGATTGCGGATGCGCTGACGACCAGCTACAACCCGGGTGGGACGGTGCCGATGATTACTTCGGTGGCGGGGGATACGCTGTTCTGCAATGGGGCGGCGAGTACGCCGGTGTCGGTGAGTCCGGGGAATCTGGGTGGGGCTTCGTGTAGTGAGGGGACGACGGAGTGTGCGGCGCAGCAGGCTACGGCGCAGGCGCTGCTGCAGTTCGATTCGGGGCTGTCGCTGGTGCAGGCGGACAATACGATTACGAACAATGCGTATAACTATGCGCAGATACTGACGGCGGCTACGGCTTCGCTGCCGGCGTTGCAGACGGTGTTTCCGACGGGGAATTCGCTGGGGGCGCAGTTGAAGCAGATTGCGCAGATTATTCAGGCGCGGTCGGCGCTGGGAGTGAATCGGCAGATATTCTTTGCGAGTCTGGGTAACTTCGATACTCACTCGGACCAGGTGCCGCTGCAGGGTGCGTTGCTGGCCTCGCTATCGCCGGCGCTGGCTGCGTTTTATCAGGCGACGCAGGAGCTGGGTGTGCAGAACAATGTGACGACGTTCACGATGTCGGACTTCAGCCGGACGTATCAGCCGAACTCGAATACGGGAAGCGACCATGCGTGGGGGTCGCACCATATCGTGCTGGGCGGGGCGGTGAAGGGCGGCCAGATGTATGGGACGTTTCCGACGCTGGCGCTGGGTGGGCCGGATGACTCGGGGACGAATGGACGATGGGTTCCGACGACGGGGAGCGTGCAGTATGCGGCTACGCTGGCGCAGTGGTTTGGCGTGACTGCGGCGCAGTTGCCGGCGATCTTCCCGAATATCGGGAGCTTTGCGTCGAACAATCTTGGGTTTGTGTAGGCCTCGGTTGCTTTTCTCCTCAGCCCTGCCGATATGGCGGGGCTTTCTTTTGTGGCTAGCGGGCGAGGAGGGCTACTCCGGCGCAGACGAAGATGGCGGCGAACCAGCGGCGGCGGTTTACGTTTTCGTGCAGGAAGAGTTTGGCGGCGACGGCGTTGCCTATGAAGGTGAGGGAGGCGCTGGCGGGGGCGGCGAGGGATACGTCGACTTTGCTGAGGGTGAAGAGGAGAGAGAAGAAGCTGAGCGCCATGCAGAGGACTCCGGCGAGGAACATGGGGCTGGAGACTACGGCGCGGATGGCTCCGGTGAGGCCGGATTTGGCGCGGATGATGTCGAGGTCGCCGATGCGGCGCATGGCTCCGGCGGTGAGGACGTCTCCGGCGATGGCGGTGAAGGCTACGGTGAGGATGGTGGCCCAGGTTTCGAAGGCGCCGGTGGGGGTGGGGGTAGTCATTTGGCGGCGCCCGCTGGTGCTGGGGCTGGTGCCGGGTGTTCGGTTAGGGAGGGGCCGTTGGCTACGAAGCCTACTCCGCCGACGATGAGGAGGATGCCGATCCAGCGGGAGAGGGAGATGTGTTCGTGCTGCCAGAAGTGGGCGAGGAGCGCGACGACGATGTAGCCGAAGGCGGTGGAGGGGAGGACGAAGGTGAGGTCGGCCCAGGAGAGCGCGGTGAGGTAGCTGGCGAAGAAGCCGAGGAGGAGAAGGATTCCGGCGATGACCCAGGGGTTGCGGAGGGCGGTGAGGAGGAGGTGGAGATTGGAGAAGGAGACAGGGCCTACCTGGGTCATGCCGTGGGAGAGGAGGGTGTCTCCTACGGAGGCGGTGAGCATGACGCAGAGGAGGATCAGGTAGCGCTGCGGGGTGAGGGTGTGCTTCATCTACTTCGATTCTAGTTGAGGTGGGTTTGGCCCTCCCCCCTCCCCCATTGTTTTGCGCAAAGTATTCAAAGTAGGTACTTTAAGTCCGGACTTCGGTGTTGTGTAGGTCCAAAAAGTCTTATAAAATGGGGATTGCAGGCTGCAAAGTATTCATAAATTGATGTTTATGAGGACAGGCTCGGGCTGGGTTGTCAAAGATTGCCGTGGTGCCGATCCGCCTGGGCGGTGGCTTTTTGCGTGTACTTCTAATACGCAGGATTAGGCCTAAATGTTCCGGTAGAACGGGCGACGGCAGCGTATTGGGAGGGCTGGGAGGAGGCGACGTAGTCATGGCGATTAGATGGCGGTTCACCGGATCAATTCAAAGCCTTGTAGCCGCGATGCCTTTTTGTCGAACGTGAGAGTGGAAGTGCAGCCTGCCCATGTGCCGAGGGCTGCGATAAGGGCGTCATCGAAGGAGCCCTGGCCGGTTTTAAGGAGCGAACATTGCGGTGTGCGACTTCCTTTTCGTTTTGGATCAGAAGAGATTCTATCTGAAGCATTCTTTCGATGGCTTCGGCGATTTCGTGAGGGGATAGACGATAGACAGCTCTCCAAGACCCAGGCTGTTTCGAGTATCGTTGCAAGACTGATGAAGCCGGGGCCTGGCCTCCGTGAGATTGCGTTCTATGATCCGGGTCGCTTTGGGCGATTGGAGAGGCATCATCCTGCATGATGTACGGACGAGGATGTTGGTATCCAGCCCAATCATTTGCCGATGAAACCGCCGGAAGCGAGCTCGTAGCGCCTTTCCTGATTCCTGCTTCCATGTCTTCGAGCGATACAGGGCACTACTGCGCGAACGAAACATGCCTCTTAAGCGCGGTGATTGGCAGCTTGGGAAGGATGACGAGATTGCCGTCCGGATGGATGAAGAATTTGACCTTATCGCCGGGGGCGAGATTGAGCTGGTCGCGTATCTGCTTTAGGGATGGTGACCTGGCCTTTGGATGGTGAGTGCGGATTCCATGGATTCCTTACTTTCTATAAAAAGTAATACCAGTTTGCGGGGCGATGGTCAATGGGATGGTGTGCCTGTGAGCGGAGGCGATGTCTCAACATTTCTAGGGGAGAATTTCGAAGTCGGCTTGTGGGGCGTGGGCGCGGAGGGTTCGGACTAGAGTGTTGCGGTCTGCGGGCTGGATGAGGAGTTCGCCGCGGTCGGACATGGGTGCGGGGCGGGCGTACTCGACTGCCAGCCATTAGGGCATGGGCTTGCTGTGGGGTTGCCAGGGGCCGATGCGGGTGATCTCGTTCCAGGGGATGGTGCGGGTGCTAAAGAGGCGGCGCTGGGTCAGGCCGGAGTCGTCGATGCGCCACCAGACGAAGAAGTATGTGGCGACGGCGATGAGTAACTGGAGGATTCCGAGGACCAGATAGGCCTGGCCGAGGAATTCGTGGGGATGTATGCGGAACCACGCGAAGCTCAAGGTTACCCAGGTGAGTGCCATGAATAGTTGGAGCCACCCGAATCTTGGAGCGGAAGAGCATGGCGGGATTTTATCGTATGTTAGAAGGAGACGTCGGCGGGTTGGGTGACTTTGAGGACGGACTGGGCGTGGGTGCGTTGCTTCCAGGCGGTGCGGATGGCTTCGATTTTGGCGGCGTTGGCTGGGGGTGGCGGGGTAGTCGATGACTAGCATCTTGGAGCGTTCGCGGCCGGGGGATTTTTGCTGCTTGCCTTGCCATTGTCCGTAGACGTCGAGGACGCTTAGGCCGTCGGGGAAGCGGGGGGTTACTTCTTTGTCGAGGAAGTCGCGCCATTGGGCTTCGGTGAGGCCTTTGGTGGGGTCGTCGGCGGGGCCTAGGCTGAAGTAGAGGCGGGTGTCTACCCAGTTTTGAGTGTGAGGCGGGGTGGGCTGGGTCGCCGTGGAGGGTTGGGGTGGTTTGTGCGGGAGGGAGGAGCGGTGAGAGCAGTGAGAAGGGTGGTGATGGTGAGGAGGTGTTTGATGGAGGGCATGGGGGGATGGTAATTCAGTGACGACTCGGCCAAGATGTAGATGTATTAGGTTTGTTCGAGCATGAGTTGGTGTGGTCCATTGAGAGTATTGCAGCCTCGAAGAAAATGCGGGGGTCCTTCGCTTCGCTCAGGCTCAGGGCAGGATGACAAAGTTTTGGGGGTGAGCGGAGGAGAACAAACAACAACAACGGCAAATACGGGGTCCTTTTCCCTTCGACTTGCTCAGGGCAGGATGACAAGAAATCGTCGGAGGTTCAGAAGGTGGTGGGTGGTTTCATTTTTGATTCATCGAATGGCTCTGTGGGTTTGCCCCAATCTTCGCTTAGATCGCGCCAGGTTGGGTTGTGCTCGACGATTAGAGCGATTTTTTTGATGCGAAGCCAACCCTTAATTTGCTTTTCGCGAGCGATCGCGTTGTCGATGTATTGGAAGCGTTCGTAGTAGACAAGCCTGTTGATGTTGTAGCGGGCGGTGAAGGAACGGGAGTTGGTTGGATGCGTGTGGTCGTGGATTCTTGATTCGAGATGGTTGGTGACGCCGGTGTAGAGGTGGTGAAAAGTGTTGGCCAAGATGTAGACGTAGTAGGTTTGTTCGAGCATGAGTTGGGGTGGTCCATAGAGAGTATTGCAGCTCCGAAGAAAATACGGGGGTCCTTCGCTTCGACAAGCTCGGGTCAGGATGACAAGATTTGGAGGTGAGCGGAGGAGATACACAGCAACGGCAAAGACAAAACGGGGGTCCATCGCTTCGCTCAGGCTGACCAGATTTTCGGTGTTCGAAAAGGACAAGCCAAAAAGGATGACCGGTCGGTCATCCTTTTGTTTGAGTTCGTTAGGCGTTCATGCTGACGGTTTCCTGGGCCTTGGCGGCGTTGGCTTCCTTCATGGCGCGGCTGGCTTTGTTGCGCTTGGAGCGGAGGGACATGAAGGACTTTGCTTCGGTGTAGAGGCGGGGGACATCGCGGTTGACGATGGCCTGCCAGACTACGCGGAAGGCTGCCTTGGGGCGGAAGTAGTATTCGTCGTAGAACTTGTGGACCATCTCCATGACGTACTCGACGGGGAGGCCGGGGTATTCGATGTGGGCCATCTGGTGGCCGCCCTCGTCGGACATGGCTTCGTTGGTGATGAAGCCGTTGGCCTTGGCGAAGTCGAAGAACTCGGTGCCGGGGAAGGCGTGGGCGATGGAGACCTGGATGGTCTCGCAGTCGATCTGCTTGGCGAACTCGATGGTGTTGCGGATGGACTCGCGGGTCTCGCCGGGGAGGCCGAGGATGAAGTCGCCGTGGATGACGAGGCCGAGCTTGTGGCAGTCGCGGGTGAAGTCGCGCGCGCGCTCGACGGTGGCACCCTTCTTGATGTTCTTGAGGATCTGCGGGTCGCCGGACTCGTAGCCTACGATGAGCAGGCGGCAGCCGGCTTCCTTCATGGCCTTGAGGGTGTCGTAGTCGGTGGTGACGCGCGAGGTGCAGGACCAGGTGAGGCCGAGGGGCTTGAGCTTTTCGCAGAGCTCGATGGTGCGGGCCTTCTGGATGTTGAAGGTGTCGTCGTCGAAGAAGAACTCTTTTACGTGGGGGAAGAGTTCTTTGGCCTGCTTCATCTCGGCTGCCACGTCATCTGTCGAGCGCTTGCGCCAGGCGTGGCCGGAGAGGGTCTGGGGCCAGAGGCAGAAGGTGCACTGCGCCGGGCAGCCGCGGGTGGAGTAGAGCGCGACGTAGGGGTGCAGGAGGAAGGGCACGTTGTACTTGGTGACGTCGAGGTCGCGGTGGTAGATCTCGGTGGCCCAGGGCATCTCGTCGAGCTGCTCGGGGGTGACCTGCGCGCGGTCGGGGTTGTGCTGGATCTTGCCGGTGGCGTCTTTATAGGATGATGCCGAGGATTTCGTTGAGCGGCTTGCCGTTGGCGTATTCGACTACGGAGAAGTCGAACTCGCGGCGGCAGATGAAGTCGATGGCGGGGCACTCGTTGAGGGCCTTGTCGGGCGAGGTGGTGACGGGGGGGCCGACGAAGGCGATCTTGATGCTGGGGTAGGTCTGCTTGATGACCTCGGCCATCTTCTGGTCGCCGTCCCAGCCCATGGTGCTGGTGAAGAGGACGAGGAACTCGTAGTCCTTGAGGATCTCGACGACTTCCTGCCACTTGATGTGGTGGGGCGGGGCGTCGAGCAGGCGGGAGCCTTCCAGCATTCCGGCTGGGATAGGTGAGCCAGACGGGGTACCAGTAGGACTCGATCTCGCGGGTAGCGGGCCAGCGGGAGCTGGCACCACCGTCGAACTTCTCAAAGGAGGGCGGGTTCAGGAACAGTGTTTTAAGAGGCATACTAATCTACAAGTTTACCATTTTGCCAAGGGGTTTGGGGGCTTTTTCGGGTTCTGCGGATGGTTCGGGCCGATGGAGGTCGCTGAATCGAAAGAACTTTTGATTCGTGGTTTTGAACAGGGTGTGGAGCCGCCTTACGGCAAATGGCAAAGTACAAAGAACAGACAACGGCAAGCGGTTTAATGTCAGCGACCAGCTGTCAGCTATGAGCGGTCAGCTAGAACCTAGGGCTTTGCAGGACGGTGGAGCGGCTGGATTTGTGCGGCGGATTTGAGCCAGTCTTCGAGTTGGCCGTTCTGGCGGAGCATGTTGATCTGGATCTGGCGGAGCTGGAAGTCGGCGTCGAGGAGGTCGAGGTAGCGCTGGCGCTCCTGGATGCGGGCGTTCTGCTCGTCCTTGGGGGTCATCTGCGGATTGGCGCTGGAGCTGGAGGACTGGAGCTGGACGGTAAGGGCGTCGAGCTGGTCCTGAGCGAGTTCGCGGTCGATGTCGGCGAGCTCTATGCGGGCCTCGAGTTCCTGCGAGGTGATGGAGAGTTTGAGGCGTCCTTCGATGGCCTGGTCGCGGGACTGGTCTGCCTCATATTTGGCGTGGGCTGCGTCGGCGACGGACTCGCGTCCCTTGGCTTTGAGGGTGGCGCTGATCATGGGGAAGTTGAGCTGTATGCCGAGGCCGATGCTGTTGGGGTTGTATGTCTTGTAATACTGCTCGATGTTGTTGAATGTTTCGAGGCGACTGTACTGGGCGACGAAGTAGATCTCCGGGCGCCAGAGCTTGCGGTTATCTCCGAAGGCCTGTTCCTGCTTGGCGCGGGCGTTTGCGTAGGCGGCCTGGACGCCGGGGGTCTGATAGTTGGATGGGGCAGAGATCTCGCGGGGGACCTGGGGGATGCTGGAACGGACGGTGATGAGGCCGTCGGGCGGCAGGCCGGTGAGGCGGGCGAGATGCTCCTGGCGGGTGTCGAGATCTTCTTCGAGCTGCAGGCGCTGGAGTTTGAGCTGGGCGCTGGTGCGGCGGGAGCGAGTGAGCTCGATGGCGGTGTCCTGGCCGGCGTCGAGACGGTCCTGCACGATCTGGGTGAGGCGGGCGGCGTAGGCCTGCTCGGTGGTGGTGACGGCGAGGCGTTCGATGTCGTAGTCGAGCGCGATGTAGGTGACGACGGTGTCCTCTGCGACCTGCTGACGGGCTTCGATGAGTGCGAGATTGGCGGCGTCGAGGCCGGAGTTGGAGGAGCGGAGGTAGTCGTGCTGCGAATAGTTGAAGGCAAGAGACTGGGCCGTGATGTTGAAGACCGAGGGCGGCGAGACGGGGACTCCATAGGCATAGCCGAGACCGGAGCCGCCGACGATGCTGGGGATGTAGACATCGTGGGATTGGGCGAGGACGGCGCGGGCCTTGTCGACGTCGGCCTGGGCCATGCGGACGCGCGGGCTGTTTTTGAGGGCGAGGTCGACGGCGGTGGTGAGGGATATCTGGGCGCGAGCAGATACGGCGGCGAGGCAGACGACCGCGAGGAGACGAAAGGCGAACACCATGAGGGATGGATGTGCGGGGTGTATTCGTGTTTTTGGTTGAGGCTCAGTCATCAGAATCAGAATGGAGTGGATGGCGTGTTTGATTGGCTGGGCTCATGGTAACGCTTTCCCGTGACGTGGCGACTAGGAGTGTGATGCGGTGACGTTGCATTCAGGTAACGGTTCATGAACCTTGAACGGCCTTGCGGGCGGGCGGATAAGTAGAGGCGAGAGCGAGGGCGGCTGCGAAGTGGGAGTGGGCTCCGGCGACGTCGCCGCGATGGGCGAGGAGCTCGCCGAGTTGGAGATGGACTTTGAAGGCGGGAGATTCGTCTGTCTTGGCGGGCGAGTTGAGGTAGTCCATGAGGAGATGTTCTGCCAGTTCTGGAGAACGGTGGGTGTTGGTGAGGATGCTGGCGGCGTCGACGAGGACGGCGTCCTGAGGAGAGCTGGCGAGGGCGGACTGGATGGCGGCGACGGCCTGGTCAGGCTTGGCGTGGCGCTGATAGAACGCGGCGAGATCGATCCAGGCGGGAGGCGCGTTGCTTACTGCGACTGCGTTTTTGAACTCTCTCTCGGCGGTGGCGTCGTCGCCATCTTTTTCCGCGAGCATGGCGCGCAGACGGTGGGAGTACATGGGAAAGCGTGGGTTCGATGCGGGTGATGAGGGCCTGCGCCTTGTCGGCGCCGCCTCCGACGATGGACGGCGCGCTGATGTAGTACTCGCCGAGATCACTGGCTGCGCGAGGCGCCTGCGGATCCAACTGAACGGAACGCTCGAACTCGTCGCGCACCTTTCTTGCGAGGGTGAAGGCTTTGATGGGATTGGCGTGGGAGGCCTTCATCCCGTAGGCGCGGCCGAGCCAGAGGTGGTTCTCGCTGCTGGCGGGGTCGTTGTAGACAGCAAGTTCGCACTCGTGGATGGCGAGGTCGGCCATGTCCTGCGCGTAGAAGACGCGGCAGAGGAGCTGATGGGCGAGAGCGTCTTTGGGATGGGTGGAGAGACCGGTCCTAAGGATGGAAGCTGCGTCGTCGACGCGGCCCTGTTGAAGTGCGACGTTTGCGCGTGCCGTGGGCGGGCCGTCGCTGTCTGCCTTTGCACGTGGACCGGTGAGGAGCAGGTGCAGAAGCAGGACGGTACAGAGCAGGTGGCGAGGGAGGATTCCCTTGGGCATGGCTATTCGACAATCTTGACTGCGAGTCCGTTCGTGAGATCGCGGTTGTTAGTGGCGTTGAGAGCGACGGTGTCCTTTTCGGTGAGGCCGCCGGTGATCTCGACCCAGTCGCCGGAGCGGCCGGCACTGGTGACGCGGGTGAGGTTGACTGCACCGAATTGGACGGGAGTGTTTACGAGCTTTCCGCCGATGACTCGATAGACGAAGGTGCTGCCGCCTTCGATGTGGAGCGCCTGGCGGGGGATGCTGAGGGCGTTGAAGAGCTGCTTGGTCGTAACGGTTACGTTCACGTTGGTGTTGGGCAGGAGGTCGCCGCGCGCGTCGTCGACGGTGATGATGCATTCGCCGACGCTGCGGGTGCCGTAGGCGATGACGGTGGTGGGCGCGAGCTGGATGTGGCCGTGCCAGATGCGGTCGGGCTTGGCGTCCCAGACGATCTTGACGGACTGTCCGGGTGAGAGCGCGCCGATCTCGGGCTCATCGAAGTAGGCGCGTACCTGAATGCGGTTGAGGTCGGCCACGTCCATGAGGTCTTCTCCGGCGCCGACGAAGTCGTACTCGGAGACGGGGAGCGAGTAGACGGTGCCGGAGATGGGAGTGCGGATGTTGGTCTGGTCATAGCCGGCGCGGGCTGAGTCGAGGGCGGCCTGGGCGTCCGCGATCTGTGCCTGGGCGCGGTCGCGATCGGCTGAGCTGTAACGTTGGGTGCTGCGCTGCTGAAGACTTTGTAAGCGTGCTATTGGCGGTGAGGAGACGCTGCTCGGCGGCGGCGACCTCGGCTGCGGAGGCTGCGCCTTTTTGCTGGAGCTGGCGGAGGGATTCGACGTCACTGGCAGCTTGTTTCTGCTGAAGCTGTGCGCGATTGATATCGCCGGCCATGGCGATGCGCTCTTCCTGCGAGCCACCTTGCTGAATATCATGGGCGGCGACTTCGGCGGAACGAAGGGAGGCTGTCGCCGCGGCAATGCGGGCGGAGGCTCCGGAGTCGCTCATCCTGACGAGGAGGTCACCGGCTTTGACCTTCTGGCCGAGGTCGACGTAGAGCTTTTCAACGACTCCCGGGGCTGCGGAGTGGGCGGGGAACTCATCGATCGGCTCAACTTTTCCGTTGGTGGAGACGGAGCTGATGAGGTTCTGGCGGGTGACTTCGGCGACCCGGACCTCGACGACATCATGGGAAAAGAGCTTGACACTGAGGAGGACCAGGATGGCAAGCAGGAGGAGGATGCCGAGAAGTGTGATGGGGCGGGGTCGGCTTGTCTGAAGAGTGGGCATCCGGTCAGCAGTCAGTATATAAGACGCCAATGCACTGGAAACGAAGCAGAAAGTTTGTGACTCTGACTAATTCGGTAGTGAAGGTGCTCGAGATGAAGCAAGTCGCAGGTCGACGAGTTCGAGATCGAGGCCGGGGAAGCGTGGGTTGGACTTCTCTTTGAGGCGGTAGGCGATGTCGATGCGGGAGCCGGGTTGGAGAGCTGAGGGCTTGGCAACGCTCTCGCCAATCGGTGCGGCGGGTCCAGCCTATGGCGCTGACGGTGGTTTTGTCGTCACCGTGTCGTGAGTGTGAGGCAGACGTGCTTGTCCTGGATGAGGCGGATGGGGGCTGCGAGGGTGAGGTTGCGGGTGAGGAGGATGGGTTCGGGGTTGCCGATGCCGAAGGGGCCGCAGCGGTTGAGCCATTCCATGAAGGCTGGAGTGATGTCCTCTATTTGAAGTTCGGCGTCGCAGGTGAGCGGCGGGGAGAGGAGTGGGGCGGTGAGGAGTCGGGGTGGCGTGGGTGTCCATGCGGGCGCGGAGGAGGGTGACGTGGGCTGAGGGAAGAGAGAAGCCTACGGCGTGGGCGTGGCCTCCGAAGCGGGTGAAGACGGGGGGAGGTGCCGATGTGGGTTGCGGTGAGGGCGTCGAGGAGATGGAAGCCGGGGATGGAGCGGCCGGAGCCGTGGGCCTGGTCGTCTTCGTGGGTGAGGATGAGGGCGGGGCGGCCGGTGCGGTCGACTACGCGGGAGGCGAGGATGCCGAGGACTCCGCGATGCCAGGTGGGGTCGTCGAGGATGATGCATCCGGCGGGGAAGGACTGGTCCGGGTTGCGCATGGTTTCGAGCTGGCTCTCGATGGCGGTGAGGGCGTGGGCTTCGGTGGCGCGGCGGGCGGTGTTGAGGGTGTCTAGTTTTTCGGCCAGTGCTTGGGCACGGCTGGGGTCACGGGTGAGGAAGAGCTCTACTACGTCGCTGGCGATGTCCATGCGGCCGGCGGCGTTGATGCGAGGGGCGATGCGGAAGCCTACTTCGGTGGCGGTGGGGGGGCGGTTTAGGGGGATCTCGGCGACCTGCATGAGGGCGCGGAGGCCGGGCTGGACGGGGTTGCGGAGCTCGCGGAGGCCGAGGGTTACGATGGCGCGGTTCTCGCCGGTGAGAGGGACGGAGTCGGCGATGGTGGCGATGGCTACTAGCTTGAGGAAGGAGGGGATGAGCTTGGTGCTGATGCGGGTGCGTTCGGCTTCGGGGTCGGGTGCGGTTTCGGCGGCAGCGAGGAGGATCGCGTGGGCTAGTTTGAAGGCTACGGCTGCTCCGCAGAGATTTTTGTTGGGGTAGGGGCAGTCGTGCTGGGCGGGGTTGATTACGGCTATGGCGTGGGGGATGCCGAGGGCTATGTCGGGGAGGTGGTGGTCGGTGACGATGAGGTCGAGGCCGAGGGCTTTGGCCTCGTCGGCGGCGGCGAAGGCGCGGATGCCGGTGTCGACGCTGATGACGAGGCGGACGCCGGAGGCTGCGGCGGTGGCGAGGATTCCGGTCTGCATGCCGTAGCCTTCGCGGATGCGGTGGGGGACGTGGTAGGTGACTTTGGCGGGGGCGTCTTTGGGGGCTATGCGCTCGATGGCGGTCTTGAGGAGGACGGTGGCGGTGGTGCCGTCGACGTCGTAGTCGCCGTAGATGAGGATGGGCTCGGAGGCAGCGACGGCTTGCTGGATGCGGGCGACGGCTGCGCTCATGCCGAGCATGAGGAGCGGATCGTGGAGGTCGTCGAGGGTGGGGTTGAAGAAGCGGCTGCGGGTCGGTGATGTCGCGGGAGATGAGGAGGGATGCGATGGGGAGTGGGCAGGCGAGTTCTTCGGACAGGCGCTGCGTCGCGACGGCATCGATCGTAGGGAGAGTCCAGCCGGGATGGCTGGGATTCCCATTTGGTGTTGTGGCCATGTTGCGTGCTTAGTCTTCGGGGTCGTGGTCGTCGACTACGATGCCGCCGAGGTCGGTGACGGTTTCGATGAGGGTCTGGAAACGGTCGTACCATTCGGTGGCGGTCTCGAAGATGAACATGACGCCCTGGTGGGCGAAGCCTAGCTGGAGGTAGCCTACTTTGCCGACGTGATTGACGAGGTATTCGGCGTCGTCGAGCTCGGGGGCGTCGTCGTCGGGGAAGGTCTGCTCGCGGATCTGGTCGAGGAGGATGGCGATGTCGGATTTTTCGAGGATGACTTCGCTCATGGTGACGAAGGGGGCGCCGGCGGCCTTGGCGTGCTCGACGAAGTCTTTCCAGCCGTCGGGGTTTTCTTCTTCGAAGATGACGGTGGGGACTTCTTCGGTGACGTAGCCGTTGAAGCGGCGCATTCCGTGGCCGGCGATGAAGGCGACCATGTCGTCTTTGAGCGAGATGAGATTGTCAGGTTGCATCAAGCCAGTATTGTCTCAGAAAAGGGTCGATGAGGATGCTTGCGCAGTGACAGAAAGGCGGCTAAGCGCAGGGAAGCAGAG
Organism: uncultured Acidobacteriaceae bacterium; assembly: GCA_963744125.1. Classification (GTDB taxonomy): domain Bacteria; phylum Acidobacteriota; class Terriglobia; order Terriglobales; family Acidobacteriaceae; genus Edaphobacter. Next base: position 157,562 of record CAVUSG010000007.1, read on the forward strand.
GCGTTTCAGCGTGATATATTCAGAGGAAAGTCAATGATTTTTTCTAAAGATTACGTAGGGTATCTGGCGCGCCAGACGGTAAAGCATCTGATCGCCGAGAAGATGATCACGACGACGGCTCCGGCGGTGGTTAATGAACGGGTTGCGTCGGCGATGGTGGACGAACTGGCGCTGGAGGACCGCATTAATGACGAGGTCCGGGTGATCCTGGAGGCCTTTCAGGATGATATGCGGAAGACGGGCGCGAGCTATCCGGAGATGTTCAAGAAGGTGAAGAACGAGCTGGCGCGCAAGTATAAGGCGGTGCTGTGAGGATCTCGCGCGACAAGCTGAATAAGCTGGCCCATACGGTGGCCGATACGCTGGCGGAGCTGGACCAGGTGGACTTCCTGGAGGAGCGGAACATGATCCGGCAGGAGGCCCGCAAGGCTCTTGAGAAGCTGCTGATGGAAGAGACGAAGATCGACGCGGCGGCGCGGCTGAAGATCTCGTCGCAGCGGAAGATCATTACCGAGGGGTCGCAGGAGTGGGACATTCTTTACCGGAAGTACTACAACGATGAGGTAAAGAAGCTCGGGCTGTAGGTCGGGCTTTCAGCCCTCTGGACTCTTCGTTGGCCTGTAAACCCTGGGGCTTCGCCCCAGGCTGGTATAGCGACGGGCCTTCGGCCCTCAAAAGCAGATGCTCTGACCTACCAAAGCATCTCACGTCTCCTGCATCTAGCCTGCGCACTACCTAAACGTTCCAAAGCAAACCTCTATACCTAAGTCGAAGTTGCGCAACTCAAGTTCGCAGTTAGCTGCCTGCTGTTTGGGGCTTGTGCCTGTACCCCCCGTCTCTTTTGCGCAAAGTATTCAAAAGATGCAGGTTAGGTCCGGACTTCGGTTTTGGGTGGGGCTAAAGTCCTGAAAAAGCCGTGGGCTTTCGCTGCAAAGTATTCATTCCAGACTACCTTATTATAGATTAAATTGAGAAAGAACTGCCGCAGCCGAGGTCAGAGACCTTGCTGTGCTCCGATGCCGGAGGTCATGCTCAGGCGCCACGTACGAGGTGCTGGGTACAAGGTTAGATACGGAATGCGTGGTGGTTTTGGTTCCGAGTTATGGGTCTTGGAGACGTGCAACCTTTGGGTTGCCTTTTGTTTTTGTGGCGAGGTAATATGCAACTCCGGAGGTTGCTTATGTCGAAGGATCGGATTGAGAAGCGGATTGAGTTGAAGGCGCCGGTTTCGCGGGTGTGGCGGGCGTTGACGGACTACCGGGAGTTTGGGGATTGGTTCAAGGTGAAGCTAGAGGGGCCGTTTGTGGCGGGTGAAGGTTGCGCGGGGGCAGATTACGCATCCGGGTTACGAGCATGTCCAGATGCAGATGGTGGTGCAGACGATTGAGCCGGAGCGGCTGTTCTCGTTTACGTGGCATCCTTATGGGATCGATCCGAAGGTGGATTATTCGAAGGAGACTCCTACGCTGGTGGAGTTTCGGCTGGAGAAGAGTGCGGTGGGGACGTTGCTGGAGGTTACGGAGTCGGGGTTCGATAAGGTTCCGAAGCGAGCGGCGTGATGAGGCGTTCCGGATGAATGACAGCGGGTGGGCGCAGCAGATGAAGAACATTGAGAGTTATGTTGCGGCGCGGCTTCGTAGCGTGGGCACAGCGGCGGCTCGTCTTCTGCTGGTGGAGAGAGCTCGGGGCGGGCTGCGGTGTTTGCTGCTCTGGGGGATGAGACGAGGCTGCTGCTGGTGGCGAAGCTGAGCGATGGGCAGCAGTACTCGATCTCGCGGCTGGCGGAGTCGCAGCGGAGCGGGGGATCGTCGCTGACGCGGCAGGCGATTACGAAGCATCTTCGGGTGCTGGAGCGGGCGCGGATTGTGCGGTGCGTGCGGGCGGGGCGGGAGAGTTTGTTTGAGCTTGATCCGAAGGCGATCGATGAGATGAAGGCTTATCTGGAGCGGGTGTCGGCGCATTGGGATGCGGCGCTGGGGAGGTTGGAGGCGTTTGTGGAGGAGTGAGTGAAGTTTTGCAGGGCTTGATGCGAGGGATGAACCCTCAAACGCGGGACCTGTGTTGAAAAGGGGCTGGATGTATCGTTGATGTCGGTAGCTTCGGGGTCCCTTCGGCAAGCTCAGGGCAGGCTCTTCGACTTCGCTGCGCTCCGCTCAGGATGACAAGGTTTTGGAGGGGTGATGATCTCTGGCGCTCATGTGATTGTGTACAGCAAGGATGCGGAGGCGGACCGTGCGTTCTTTCGCGATGTGCTGGGGTTCAAGTGGGTGGATGCGGGGCATGGGTGGCTGATCTTTGCGCTGCCGCCGGGGGAGGCTGCGGTGCATCCGTCGGATGGGAGTGGGGGGCATGAGCTTTATTTCATGTGCGAGGATCTGAAGGCGGAGATGGCTTCGCTGGCGGGGAAGGGTGTTGCGTGCTCTGAGGTTCAGGAGTTGCGATGGGGTTCGGTGACGAAGATGCGGTTGCCGAGTGGGGGTGAGATTGGGCTTTATGAGCCTAAGCATCCTACGGCTTTGGGGTTGAAGTGAAGGCGTCTGCTGAGGGGGGTGGTTCCTTGAGTTCGGGGCTGGGGCTTGGTATACTTTTTGAGCGCGCTGGAGAGGATAGCCTCCTGCGGATATGCGGTTTTGGCGTTATGGTGTAACTGGTTAACACGTCGCCCTCTCAAGGCGAAGAGTCCGGGTTCGAGCCCCGGTAACGCTACCAAATCATTTCTATAAATTTTAGATTTTGTTTCGATGGGCTGATTTCGTCCTTATTTGATAACTCTTTTTCCCCAGAGCTTAAAACGCGAGTCAAGAGTGATGGATCGTATCCAATTGAAAGGGGTGCATATATGGCTCAACCGGATACCCCTTTGCTTTCCACGCCTGCAGGCCGCCCTTTAGCAGCTTCACCCGGGTGAAATTCAGAGCGCGGGCCTTACCCAAGACCATCTCGCTGGTATCGTCTTGAGCGCCAGTACAGTAAATTACTGAATTCTGGTCTCGGGAGAACGAAGCTGTTTGCTCAGCGATATCCTTTGGCGCAATTCTTATAGCCCCTGGAATGATCTGCGGGTATGCCAGAAAGTCCAGCGGCTGGCGCACATCGTACAGTAGAACCTTTTTTGCACTGAGAAGAGCATGCAACGCCTCAGGCTCAATGCTGTGCTCCTCCACGTCGCGCTTTGCTCGCAAGCGTTTCGTCACAACCCATCCGCAGATCAAAGCGCAAATTACGCTACAAATCAGAATTACCATTATGCCCATCCTCCTTGAGATGCATTCTGATGAGCAGGGGTTCGAGCCCCGGTAACTTCCTCGTTCCTACAGATTCGCAAAGATTCGCAAGATGCGCGCTCGAAGAGCAGTAGCTCATTGCCCTGTGATTTGTGACAGGTTTAGTTTTTTGATATTTCGCGTTGAATTGAAGGACTTTCCCGACGGGATTGCGGAGCGATCGATGACCAAATCGAAGAAGGCACCCACTACACAAGATTTAACAATCGGCAAGAAGCTCATCGAACAATTCACTGCAGCTCGCCCTTCCATTGCAGACCGCATTGCGGTTGGGAAGCGTCTGAGAACAACGACTCCGCGGGCCGGCCTGGCGGAGTTCAAGCCGGCGGCGAAGCGTAAGGATCCGGTCGCCATTCTCGAGGCGCAGGCCAAGGACCGGCTCCAGGAACTTATCCCGGTTCGTTACGCCAGGATGTTGATGTCGCCCTTTGCATTTTTGCGCGGGACGGCGGCGGTGATGGCTCAGGATCTGGGCGGCTCGGCAGTCACCGGCCTGCAAGTTCAGCTGTGCGGCGACATGCATGTATCGAATTTCGGCGTGTTTGCCTCTGCTGAGCGCAGCCTGGTGTTCGGGATTAACGATTTCGATGAGACGATTCCCGGACCGTGGGAGTGGGACCTGAAGCGGCTAGCGACGAGTGCGGTGGTCGCGGGTCAGTTTGTTGGAAACGACCATGAAACCTGTGAGGCGTTTAGCCGTGCGGTGGTGAGTTCGTACCGTCAGCGCATGCAGGAATATGCGGAGATGGGATACCTGTCCACCTGGTACTCGGTGATTCATGAGGAAGACGTTTTGGCTGCGGCTCCACAGAAACTGCTGTCTAAATGGGAGAAGGCTGTTGCCAAGGCGAAGAAGGGATCGCATCTGCAGGTATTGGAGAAGATGACGGACCTGGTCGATAACAAGGAACGCATTGTTGAGAATGCGCCTTTTGTTGTGCGGGAGACTCATACAGATAAAGGGATGCCGATCCGTGAGGCGGTGGGGGTATTCCTTGAGCAATATCTCAAATCCCTGTCGGATGAGCGAAAGGAATTGATCTCGCACTACCAGATTCTGGACGTGGCCCGGAAGGTGGTCGGTGTGGGCAGCGTTGGCACACGGTGCTGGGTTGCCTTCATGCGAGGCGCGGACGAGGGCGATCCACTCTTCCTGCAGTACAAGGAGGCCCAGGAATCGGTGCTGGCCCCTTATTTGAAGAATGCAGCTAAGTATCAAAATCAGGGCTTGCGGGTGGTCTCGGGTCAGCGGTTGATACAGGGGTCACCGGATATTCTGCTGGGTTGGGGAGCGATGGGCAAGACTGAGTTTTACGTTCGACAGCTTCGCGATATGAAGGGCAGTTACGAGTTCGATCCGAAGACTACGTCACACAAGGGCATGGAGAGTTACTGCGGTCTGTGTGGCTGGGCGCTGGCGCTGGCGCATGCTAAGTCCGGGGATGCCGCGATGATTGCCGGCTATCTGGGCAAGACCGATGAGGCGGATGAAGCGTTGACGAAGTTCGCTTTTGCGTACGGCAAGCAGAATGAGCTCGACTACGCCGAACTGCAGAAGGCTGCACGGTCGAAACGTATCAAGGTATCTGAGGTTGCGTGAGAAAAGCCGGTGGGGCTGGCTAAGGTTCTGTCAGGCCAGCATCTTGAAGAGTAGTTTCAAGACGCTCTTGAGCGGCATGACGGTGAGCAGCAGAGGTGCGAGCGGGAGTAGGCTGGCCACGACAAGGTGCAGAACGGTACGCAGATCGACCGGCAGGGGAGTCATCTTCTCGACAAACGCGTAGCTGTTGCCAAGGTCTGCAAGTGACTGGATGTCACCGGTGCCTAACAGGGGCTCGTTGTCCGGATTCTGGTGCCATATCCATTTTTTGTGGAATAAGCCGGTATAGGTTGTCGCGAGCGTGCCGTATTGGCGAAGTCCGATGCGTTTGGTTTTGAGGAGAAGTCCGGTAAAGACAACGAGCGGACCAACGATGATGATGAGGGCGGCGACGACGTAAGCCCCAATAGCCGGGGCGAAGTAGGCTAGTGGGATTTTTCCGTAGACGATTTCCCTGGCTAGAACTCCTGCGCTTCCAATGGAAAATGCGAATAAGAGCATTCCAAAGAAGCGCTGACCTTCACCTACAAATCCCAAGCCGGCGGCCTGATCGGGGTGCGGAGGGAAGAGTTGAAGGTCGAGATGGCGGACGCGGTTTAGAAACTGAAACCAGAGAAAGAGTCTCCAGAGCCATCGGAGAGTGAGGAATTGAAATAGAGGGATGCATACAGCTTCCAGCCAGACGCCAGCCCATGTGAGTGAGTCACCGGTGTCCGAAACGGTTCTGTACCAGGTAGAGATGTGAGTCGGGGTTGAACGAAATGCGACAAATGTAAGGATATAGGTGATAACTACAAGGATGACTTCTGCAAGGATTGAATCGCGTGCGCGCAGACCGCGTTCGACGATTTTGTCGAATTTTTGATAATCCTTTTCGAGGACAACTCCTGCCTTAACGAAGTGAGCGGCGGTCTCTGCAAGGCGGGGGCCGATAATATTCTCCGCCAGCAGGAGCAAGGGAATCGCAAGAAGGAAGCGAGTATAGGCGCTGAAGTCCTTCAGGAACGAGATAGGTACAGAATTCCCGAAGGCCAGCCCCTGCATCGCAGACAGGATGAGCAACGGTAGCCAGGTGAATATCGCTGCCAGCAACGCCCATCTTTTTAAGGAGGGCGCGTTTTCTCGGATGAGTCCGACTCTTCTCTGAATTCTGTAAAGAGGGCCGCCTTCGGTGAGTTGAAAGGGGCGCGGCTCCTGATTTATGTTCTTCTCCACGAATCACTCCAGCGACGAGAGCGCAGTAGATTGCGAGAAAACTACGCTTCTGACTATATCGGATGGTTCGGCTTTTTCTGTTGCGTTTCAATATATTCGTTGTACAGTGGACTTTCGGGTGGGGTGAGTGAGGGAGATCTGTGACGAAGAGCAAGGCTGGTGTGCTTTCGATCATCTTCGGTTTGGGGCTTTGCGTTGGGCCGCTTGCGGTGGCGAGGACGAGTTTCGCGCAGGACACGGCGAATCATTCGAAGAAGTCGCGTAAGGCTTATACTGAACCACGAGACGAAAGAGCAAAAGAAGATAACGAGGGCGCAAAAGAAGGCGCAGAAGAAGAACAGGGAACTTCATTCGACGGGAATCTAAGAGCCGCGATGTCGGTGGGTGAATCGGGGCTTTGCGTAATGGGCGGAGTCCAACTAGAATGGATGTAGCGCCTCTTTGGGTGAAGAGGCTGGCTGGATTCCGGAGATGCTTGCAAAATCTACTGCGATCCTCTGATTGATGTAGTTGAAGTGGTGGGATGGAATTGTGTGTTTGGCGCCATGGTGTAACTGGTTAACACGCGGCCCTTTCAAGGCTGAGAGTCCGGGTTCGAGCCCCGGTGGCGCTACCAAAATTTACTGACAATCAGAATGGCTTATCCGGCAAGGTGTTAACCTTGACTGGTTATGCCAAATATCAATTTCATCGACTGTATAGCTATCGTCTGCGGAGTATTCGCAGTTGTTGGAGTTGTCGGCTTCTTCTATGAGTCGTGGCGTCCTCCGCTTACTCCGATAAAAAAGAACGAAATCTCCGAGAAGCTGAGAAGCAGCGGCAAGAGCCTATCCTCCTTCGGTCCGCCTTCGCTTGGGGCGACTAAGAAGGGCTTCGAAAAAACTTAAACTCGTTTCATGTGTGCGTATTGCGAATCTGTTGTTGCGTAATCCACACATTTGTCCGTATCATCGGCGCGTTCCCGATGCTGGTAGTTTTGCGTGCTGAAAGTTTTTGCGCGGGGACAGGGAGAGAGTTATGACGAGACGGGTTTCGCTGCTGGTGGCGGTGGTTTTTGCTGCGGTTGCGCCGATGATTGCGGTCGGTCCTTCGTTTATTCCGGATGTGACGTTTCAGGGGTCGAGCCTGGCGGGGTGGCATACGGTGGGGCAGGCGGAGTGGAAGGCCGAGAATGGGGAGATCGTCGGGAGACCGACGGCGGCGAGCGGGGGGTGGCTGGTGCTGGACCGCTCGTACCAGGATGTTGGGGTTTATCTGGAGTATCGGTGTGCGGCTGGGTGCGTGACGGGGGTGTTGTTTCGCGGGGAGAAGACCATGCTGGGCATGAAGGGGACGCTGGTGGAGCTGAGCGATCCGGATGTGCCGACTTATACGGTGACGATCGGTGCGGATGGCAAGATTGACGGGAGAGACAGGCTGCACGGCGTGGAGGTGGGTTGGTGCGGTTTACTCCGCCGCCTAACCCGACGGCTCCTGCGGGCGGCGGTGCAGCCAATTTCCGTCCGCCTGCGGCGCCGGCGGATCTGCCGTTCAAGGCTCCGGATGGAGCGTGAAGCCGGGTGAGTGGAATACGGCGGAGATGTTTATGGATGCCAACGTGGTCCGCACGTTCGTGAACGATGGGCGCGAGCATGGCGCGGTGAATGATGGCAGCTATGGGCCGTTTGCGCTGTATGTGGGTGGGACGGGCGAGGTCCACATCAGGAATTTGAAGTACAAGGACCTGGAAAAGAAGGTGACGGGACCTGACCAGACTTCGAGCAATTTCCGCAAGCAGAAGCTGACGGGGTTCTATTATTCGTTCTCGGTGGCGGCGGCGGACTTTAACAGAGATGGTGTGATGGATATCGTCTCGGGGCCGTTTATCTACTACGGGCCGGACTATACGAAGATGCAGGAGGTGTATCCGGCGGAAGGGTTCAGTCAGAGTTCGGGGTTCTCTTCGGATGCTTGGATTCAGAGCGCGGCGGACTTTACGGGGGATGGCTGGCCGGATATTGTGTCGACGAACTATGGCGGGCAATGGCGGGATTACGCTGTTTGTGAATCCTGGCAAGGAGAGCCACCGCTGGGAGAAGTACAAGGTGGTGACGGAGGTGCAGAGCGAGGTCGCGGTGATGCGCGATGTGGACGGCGATGGGAAGCCGGAGATCGTCTATATGGGCGGCGGGCAGGTGCGATATGCGAAGCCTGATCCGAAGAATCCTACCGGGCCGTGGATTGTGAAGAACGTTTCGGAGAAGGGATATGGGACGGCGCACGGGATTGGTGTGGGCGATATCAACGGTGATGGCCGCATGGATATCGTGAACGCCTATGGATGGTGGGAGCAGCCGGCGGATGCGGCGAATGGGACCTGGATCTATCATCCGGAGCAGTTTGCGCGGTATGGACGCGGGATCATGGGCGGAGCGGTGATGGGTGTCTATGACGTGAATGGCGATGGATTGGCCGACGTCGTGACGGCGTCTGAATGCGCATGGATGGGGGCTGGCGTGGTTTGAGCAAAAGCGCGATGCGCAGGGGAAGATATCGTTCGTGAAGCACATGATTGCGGATGATTTGACGACTCAGGACGAGAATGCGGGCGGCGTGGTGTTTTCAGAGCCTCATGCTTCGGCGTTTGCGGATGTGAATGGCGATGGGATTCCGGACTTTATTGTGGGCAAGCGATATCTGTCGCACGTGAATACTTATCTTGATCCTGATCCGTTTGGGCAGCCGGTGCTGTATGTGTACAAGGTGGTCCGGGATCCGAAGGCGCCGGGCGGGGCAAAGTTTGTGCCGGAGCTGATCGATAATACTGTCGGGGGCGGGCTCCGATTTTGTGGCTGATGGATTTGAATGGGGATGGGGCGGTGGATATTGTTACAGCCTACCCGATTTGGGACCGTGATTTTTTGGGGTAGCCTGGGCGGAAAGGCGGTGAAGAAATGAGGCAGCGTAGAGGTATGCGGCAAGTGCGAGAAGAGGCCTCCGCGCGGCGAAGGATGACAATGATGTGTTAGCTTAGGCTTCTAGTTAGCGGGAGAAGACTAGTTTGGCGGCGATGAGGACGAGGAGAGCTGCGAAGGAGCGGCGGAGGATGATGTCGGGGATGTGCTGGGCGTAGCGGCCTCCGAACCAGCCTCCGACGGCGAACCCTATGGCTACGAGGGTGGCGATACGGATGTCTACGTGGCCGGCTTTGTAGTAGGTCCAGACGGCGAAGATTCCGATGGGTAGGAGGAGGGTCGCGAGGGATGTCCCCTGGGCGGTGAGTTGGGACATTCCGTAGAAGTAGACGAGGGCGGGGATAAGGAAGGCTCCTCCGCCGATGCCGATGAGTCCGGAGATGACTCCGATGGCGAAACCGAGGGCGATGGCTCCAATGGTGGGAAGGGTCATGGGCGGTTTAAGTGTAGCGGTTCCGGGGATGGCGCGCCAAAGGATGTCTGTCATGGGTATTGCGCGGTGCTGAGGCAGGTGGCGGCGATATACTGGATGGGTGAGCAAGACTTTTTATATCGAGACGTTTGGTTGCCAGATGAATGCCCATGACTCCGAGAAGGTGATCGGGACGCTGGAGCGTGAGGGGTATGCGCAGGTGCAGGATGAGGTGGATGCGGGGCTGATTCTGTATAACACCTGCTCGATCCGGGATAAGGCGGAGCAGAAGGTCTTTCACCGGCTGAATGAGTACAAGCGGCTGCAGGGCGAGGGGAAGCGGTTCGCCGTGATCGGGTGCGTGGCGCAGCAGGAGGGGGAGAAGATCTTTGAGAAGGCTCCGTATGTGTCGATTGTGGCGGGGTCGGCGAGCTATCGGAATCTGCCTGACATGCTGGCTCGGCTGGAGGCTGGGGAGACGCGGATTACGGGGCTGGATGACCGGCAGACGGATTTGACGTTTGAGACGGAGTTTACGGCGCGGTCGAATCCGCATCGCGGGTACATCACGATTATTGAAGGGTGCGACAAGTTTTGCGCTTATTGCGTGGTGCCTTATACGCGGGGGAAGGAGCGGTCGCGGACTGCTGCTTCGGTGTCTGGTTGAGGCGCGGCGGATGGCGGATGAGGGATTTACGGAGATACAGTTTCTGGGGCAGAACGTGAACTCGTACCGCGATCCTTCGGGGCGGATGACGTTTGCGGAGCTGCTGGTGGCGGTGGGTGAGCTGCCGGGGATTCGGCGGGTGAGGTTTACGACTTCGCATCCGCGGGACTTTACGAAGGATATTGTGGAGGCGATCGATGCTACTCCGACGCTTTGCGACCATATTCATCTGCCGGTGCAGTCGGGGTCGACGGCGGTGCTGAAGGCGATGGCGCGGGAGTACACGCGGGAGTGGTACCTGGAGCGGATGAGCTGGATCAAGGCGGCGCGGCGGGATATCAGCATTACGAGCGACATGATTGTGGGCTTTCCCGGGAGAGACGGACGCGGACTTCGAGCAGACGATGACGCTGCTGGGTGAGGTGAAGTATGACGCGGTGTTTGCGTTCAAGTTTTCGCCGCGGCCGAATACTCCTGCTGTGAATATGGCGGACTCGATTCCGGATGAGGTGAAGACGGAGCGGCTGCGGATTTTGATGGACCGGCAGCGGGAGATTCAGCGGGAGCACTATGGACGGCACCTGGGCGAGGTGCAGGAGTGCATGGTGGAGAGCTATAACGCGGCTCGCGGGCAGGTGGTGGGACGGAGTTCGCAGAATAAGACGGTGAACTTTGTGGCTGCTGGTACGGCTCCGCCGATTGGGGGTTATGTGCCGGTGCGGATTACGCAGACGCTGCCGAACTGCCTGGTGGGTGAGGCGCTGGCGGCGGGACCGGGTGTGCCGGAGGAGATGTTTTTTGTTCCGGCGGAGCGCAAAGCGCAGTTTGTGGTGTTGAATTAGGTTATGACTGACGTCGCGGCAGTTCGGGTCGACTGACGAAGTGGAGATGGTGATTCGCGGGTTGATGATGGACCCGGTGACGAATATGCCGATCGTCGTGCTGAAGGATGTGAGCAGCGATATGGTGCTGCCGATCTGGGTGGGGATCTTTGAGGCGAATGCGATTGCGCTGGAGCTGGAGAAGACGGCGACTCCGCGGCCGATGACGCATGATCTGCTGCAGAATATGGCTCGGGGGCTGAATGCGCAGGTGCAGAAGGTGGTGGTGTCTGAGCTGCGGGATGACACGTTCTACGCGGTGATCTGGATGGACCATGCGGGGGAGACGGTGGCGATGGATGCGCGGCCTTCGGATGCGATTGCGCTGGCGCTGCGGTGGGATTGCCCGATCTATGTGAACCGCTCGGTGCTGGAGCAGTCGAAGCAGACGGCGACGGGAGCGCAGACGGTGAGTGCGGATGAGATGCTGCGGTGGCTGGAGAATTTGAATGACGACGAGATGGGCCGCTACAAGATGTAATGGGAGGGTGGCGGTGTGTCGAGTTGTGTTTGACGGTGCTGGGTGGGTGATGGGGTTGGAGCGGCTGTTGCGGGGGAGCCGGTTGAAGGTGGATCCGGCGGCGGTGAAGAGTGTGCTGGTGCTGGAGTATATGCTGCCGCTGGGTTGCTGTGTGCATATGACTCCGGTGTTTGAGGCGATCAAGGCGGAGCGGCCGGAGGTGGTGATTACGGTGGCTACGCGGGGGTTGGGGGCGGCGTTGTTGCGGCATGATCCTTGTGTGGATCACGTGATTGTGACGCCGGATGCTTTGACGGATACGGTGGGGGCTGCGCGGGTGTTGCGTGGGGAGTTGCGGCGGCGTGGGTTGCGGCCGGATTGCGTGCTTACAGGGGCTTCGGATCAGCGGAGCCGGATTGCTTTGCTGGGGTTGCTGTCTGGGGCGGGATGGCGCGGCGGATTTACGCTGGCTCCGCGGCTGTATCAGCGGGCGCTGGAGTATGATTCGGCGCGGAGTTTGATTGATAACAATCTGCGGCTGGGTGGGTTGGTGGGTTGTGGCGAGGGGCATCGGGAGCCGAGGGTTTATTTTTCGGCGGCGGATGTTGCGGTGGCGGAGGGGTTGGTGCGGGAGGCGAATCCTGAGGGTCGGCCGCTGCTGGTGATGGTGACGCAGAACAGCGGCGGGCAGCGGACGGGATGGCATGCGGAGCGATTTGTTGAGGTGATCCGGTTCGCGAGTGAGGTGCTGGGGTGTGGGGTGGTGTTTGTGGGGACGGCGGGGGATTCGGTGGCGGTGGAGGAGTTGCGGGTGGGGGCTGGTGTTGGGACTTCGGTGACGGGGCGGACTTCGGTGACGGAGCTGGCGGCGCTGCTGGCGATGAGCGATGCGGTGGTGTCGCTGGATACGGGGACGATGCATGTGGGGCGTGCGGTGGGGGTGCCGATGGTGGTGATTGGGCCTTCGTGGCAGAGGCCGATTGAGTGGCTGCCGCTGGGGGTTCCGCAGGTGAGGATTTTGCGGGGGGCGGATCGGGAGGGTGTTCCGGAGGGGTATCAGTTGGATGAGGTTGAGGCGGGGGATGTGATTGGGGCGCTGCGGGAGTTGATGGAGGTGTATCCGGCGTCGGCGGAGAGCAGGGCGGCGCGGGTGGCGCGGGGGCTTTCTGCGGTGGATCATCTGGCTTAGGTGATGGGTGATGGTCTCGCCTAAAATAGAGATCAATGTCTATTCAAGTGGTTCGTCCTGCACGTAATTTTCAAGGTTCGGTAACTCTTCCTGGCGATAAGTCGATCTCTCACCGTTATGCGATGCTGGCGGGGCTGGCTGAGGGGACTACTCGGCTTTCTAATTTCTCTACGGGGGCCGATCCGCACTCTTCGCTGGCTTGTATGGCTGCACTGGGTGCTAGCGGTGGTGAAGAAGGATGATGGGACGATTGAGGTTACGGGGCTGCGGGGAGTTTTGTGCAGCCGCGAGCATCCTCTGGATTGCGGGAACTCGGGTTCGACGATGCGGATGCTGGCTGGGTTGATTGCTCCGCATCCTTATCACTTCACTTTGATTGGGGACCACTCGCTGACGCATGCGGCCGATGGAGCGGATTCGCAAGCCGCTGGCGGCGATGGGGGCGGAGATTCATCTGACGGGCGGGGATGGGGCTTCGGGGGGCCATGCTCCGATCAATATCTATGGTGGGCCGCTGAAGGCGATTGATTTCGATACGCCGATTCCTTCGGCGCAGGTGAAGACGGCGGTGTTGTTTGCGGGGCTGCAGGCGGTGGGGACTACTTCGCTGTCGGAGTCGGTGCGGACTCGGGACCACTCGGAGCATGCGCTGCGGGCGTTTGGGGCGGAGCTGGTTCGTACGGGCGAGAGGCTGTTTATTCCGGGCGGGCAGAGGTTGACGGCGATCGATGCTACGGTTCCGGGGGATATCTCTTCGGCGGCGTTCTTTCTTTGTGCTGCGCTGTTGTTTCCGGAGTCGAATCTGATTCTGGATTCGATTGGGATGAATCCTACGCGGGCTTCGCTGCTGGATGTGATTACGGCGCTGGGTGGGCGGATCAAGGTGCTGAACGTCGAGGAGCAGCATGGGGAGCTGATTGGGACGATCCAGGTGAATGCGGTGCCGGGAGGGTTCAACGGGACTACGATCTCGGGGGCGCTTTCAGCGCAGATTATCGATGAGCTGCCGGTGATTGCGGCGATTGCTCCTTATACGCGGGATGGGATTACGATTCGCGATGCGAAGGAGCTGCGGGTGAAGGAGTCGGACCGGATTGCGCTGGTGGCTCAGAATCTGCGGGCTATGGGGGCGGAGCTGACGGAGTTTGAGGATGGGCTGAGTATTCCGGGGGGGCAGCAGTTGCATGGGGCGGCGATTGATTCGGGGATGGATCACCGGATTGCTATGGCGTTCTCGATTGCGGCGCTGCGGGCGACTGGGGAGACGGAGATTCATGGGGCGGAGGCTGCGGCGATTTCGTTTCCGGAGTTCTTTACGATGCTGGATTCGCTTTGCGTGCGGTGATGCGGACCCCCCCTCCCCATCAAAAGTGTGCAAAGTATTCAAAATAGGTAATTTAAGTCCGGACTTCGGTGCGGGGAAGTCCGAAAAGTCTTATAAAATGGGGTTGGAGGCTGCAAAGTATTCATAAGTTTAGGCTTATGAGTGGCTGGCGCTTCGGCTGGGTTGTCAAAGACTGCGATTGTGCGAATCCGCCTGGGCGGTTTTTTGGCTGTAGTTCTATATACGTTAGTTGGGAGGTATTGGTTCCCTAACCATGGGCCGATCGGGGCCGAGGATGGGCGCCCGGGGGTGCGGAAGTGCGGTGGCTTGTCGGCAAACGATACTCCCACCCTTCGACAAGCTCAGGGTAGGCTCTTCGCCAAGGGCGCGAAGGATGGGGCACCCGAGCGGTTTGGGTGGGTTGAGGAGTGAGGATAGCCAGGCCTTCAGCCCTCTGGATCTTCGTGAGTCGTAAAGTTGGCCCTATTCTCAGGTTGGGAGGCAGGGATCGAGGTCTCGGTCTATGTGTCGAAACATCAAAACGCTATTCAACTTCGATCCACCTGTTACTCCTGACGAGGTTCGAGCGGCGTCGCTTCAGTTTGTTAGAAAGATCAGCGGCTTGCAATAAGCCATCGAAGGCGAACGAAGAAGTGTTCCTTCCGCGATCGATGCGATCACCGGTATCTGCAGCGCAACTAAAAAACTCGGCATCAGACAAATTCGCGCGGCTAAGAATCGAGAAGAAGAAGCGGCGCGGCTCAAAGCTCGTAGTGCAATGAGGTTCGCCGACCGCGAGAATTAAGGCATAAATACGCTAACCCATAGTTACTTTCCTTTTGGAGGGGAAAAGACAAAAACCAGTGATCCCACAAATATTGCGAAGTGAAAGATTGGTTCCTCCAGCCAGTAGGAGTGTGATGATGTCTTCGGACTGACCTTGGCGGTTCCATTCGCGATTTGAGCAACCCAAGCAACCTGAGACCGCACTGATTAGCGATGCAGTACTAAGGCCGTGGCGCGAAGGATGGAATTCCAAGTAGTACTCATGCCAGCCATGCTACCGCAGGTCAGATGCTTTTAGAGTTGAGGAACAGATGGGCCCACGTCGACTGCGTCGACGAGTACAGGTTTTGAAGGCAAGGTTAGGGCCCATCTACCTGAGGAGTACTCAGGACTCATATGAAGGCATAAAACCTGTTTCCATGGGATCCGCTGGCTTGAAGTAAGTGGAGCGACGGTCGCGTGGCGTGGAACGAATATGGAGATCTTTTTGCGACTTGGCGATGCAGGTGAGACCGCCGCACAGAGGTACGTTGCTGGAACCAGGTACGCAAACGGACATCGACCTGGAGCCTGAGAAGTATGGACGGGTGTGAATGAGCTGTGCCGTGGGGTGGAGATGGTTACGGGACTCGCTGCTGAACCCTCGGTGATCCCTGGTTGGATTCATGTGGACTGCCCGAGCACTACTATGGCGGGATGGCTGGTACGAGCCATCAACATGGAGAATATTTCCGGCCATGCCGATGGTATGATTCTGCATCTTCCGGCCGGTCCGCGCTTCCGACTGAGAAAGAGATCAAGAATTGGTGACATCGATGCGAAGACTTGTCAATATTGGGTCGAACACATGTCTTCGCAAAGCACCGGGCAATCGCGGATCTATTCGAGATCATGGACGAGGAGTCGGCCCTGATCCAAGTGCCTTTAGCAACTGCAGACATGACAGGGTCGAATGTGAGAGGTTGCGCGAGGGCGTCGCAAAAGATATTCAGTCTTAACGGCCTTCCGGTGACAGGTGGCGAATATCGCGGCTGGATAGGTATTGACTATCTAAATGTCAGATCTGCAATTTGGATGATGCGAATAATGGTGGTGAGCAACGATCTCTGCCGGCGGGAAGGCAACCTCATCTACATCCCGATAGATCCATCGACGGACAACGGCGGCAATACGGTTGCGGGACTTGTACACGCGCTTACCGCGTCGCCAGAGTCGCGAGGAGAGATATGACGATTCACTTCTCAAAAGCCAACTTCAGTGTTTCCGATTATTAATTGATTTGTTTTGGGTCTACTTGTTTCGCCGTGTGACTGGAACCAGTCGAGGATGCGCTGCTTCGAATTCGGCATGGGCTACGGTTGAGGCTTTGCCGTGACCGGCGCCGGGGACTATCCAGAGCGCGCAATGTGAGGCGCAGATGTTTTCCAGTTCCTGAGCGTGGTGCATGGGGACGATATCGTCTGCGGTGCCGGCGATCAGGAGGCTTGGTGTGTGGGAGTGTTCGACTGCGGCTTCGGGGTTTGCATCGGGGAGATATATTCCGTAGCGCAGGCGGGTGTATGCGATTGCGATTTCTATGGCCGGGCGACCCACGAGTTCGCCAGAAGAGTGGACCGGTGTGGTTGCCACCAACGTGTTCATAAGTGATCGCGCGGAAGGTTGAGTAGGGTGATTCAACTGCGACTGCGCAGAGTCCGGAGTCTACGGCTGTGGCTTGCAGACCGATGGCTGCGCCCATGGATTCGCCGAGGAGATAGGTGCAGCCTGCATCGCGCTGGCGCAGCCAATGGGTCCAGAGATTTACATCGTACTTTTCAAGGATGCCGTAGGTTGCTATGTTGCCGCCGGATTCTCCGTGTTCGCGCGAGTCTGGTAAGAGGACTGCGTATCCGTGGTTGAGGAAGATCTCTGCAAAGCCTGTGGAATCGGTGCGGTTCGAGGTGCTGCCGTGGAGGATTATGACCGATTTGCCGTTGGAGTCTGCGGGCTGGATGAACCAGGCTTTCAGGGTGATGCCATCCGCTGCGGTGAGGGAGACGTCCTGGATTTCGACGTGGAATTGCTGCAGGATGCGCTCACGGTGTGCCGCGATATCTGCTGAGCGGGCGTTTGTGGAGATGGAGCGACTGCTCTGCGATTTTGATGCCTACGATCAGGGAGGCGATTAGATAGAGAATGGCAAGCACCGCAAGGAAGCGAGATAGGTTGCGGTGCTTGCTCATGAGTTAGTTTGATTCCTGTCGGTACTTGCTTTGTCGCGGTTAGGGTTTGGTGGCGAGGATTAGGGGTGATGGGCCGGGTGCGGGGATGGTGCGGGGGTTGGTGAAGCCGGCTTCGGTGAGCCATGAGCTGATCTCTTCGAAGGAGTAGGTGCCGCCTTCGTCGGTGTTGACGAGCATGTTGACGGCGAAGAAGAGGCTGCCTACGGGGCCGGTGCGGTCGGCGTTTACGAGGAACTCGGCTATGGCGATGGTGCCGCCGGGGGCGAGGGATTGGAAGACTTTGGCGAGGAGTTTGCGGCTGCGGGCTTCGCCTTCGCTGTGGAGGATGTGGCCGAGGGTGGCGACGTTGTGGCCGGTGCCGAAGTCGGCTGAGAGCAGGTCGCCGGGGACGTAGGAGAAGCGGTCGGCGAGGTTGAAGCGGGCTACGGTTTTTTGGGTGGTGGGGATGACGTCGGGCCAGTCGACTGCGGTGACGCGGACGTTGGGCGAGGCTTGCGCGAGGGCGATGCCCCAGACGCCGGAGCCGGCGGCGAGATCGAGGACGCTGGTGGGTTGGCCGTCGAGGTTGAGGGATTGCGCGAGGGCTTGAGCGGAGGGGTAGCTCATGGGGAAGATGTCGACGACGAATTCTTTGAAGAACTCGGAGCCGGCGTCCTGCTGATTGACGGCGTGGGCGGGTTTGCCGGTGGCGACTACTTCGTTGATGGCGAGCCACTTGGGGATTAGCTGGCTGCTGGCGTGGCGGAGGATTCCGCCCTGGAAGCTGGGCTTGGTGGAGACGAGGAATGCGGCGCTCTCGGGGGTGAGGGAGTAGGCTTCGTGCGCGTCTTTGGCGAGGAAGTTGAGGCCTACGAGGACGTTCATGATGGCGGTGAGGCCGCGGATTGAGGCTCCGGTGGCGGTGGCTACTTCGGGGACGGTCATTGGACCGCTGTCGAGGACGTCGAAGACGCGGTTGCGGATGGCGGCTTCGAGGACAAAGGTGGGGACGTAGCCCCAGGCGAATTGCATGATGCGTTCGGGAGTGACGGGCGCAGAGGCGGGCGTGGTCATGAGATTCCTTTTTGGTTTAGTTGTGGATGCGGAGTGAGTTTATCAGGTATAGGTTACGGCGTTTGAGTTTCAGGTTCGGATGGTGAAGGCGTAGGCGTATTCGTTGGGTGGGGTGGCGGGGAGGTTGAGGGTGAGGCCGGTGGCGTCCTGGGTGAAGGTGAGTTGGCCGCCGGTGATGAGGTCTACGCGCTGGATGGGTTTGGGGAAGATGGCGGCGTTGCGGGCGAGGGTGTTGATGAGGAGCTTGCCGTTGGTGGGCCAGACGAAGGCGAAGGCGTAGAGGGTGTCGCCTTTGGTGGTGAAGCGGATGTCTTCGGCGGTGTAGGGGCGCTGCTTGCTCTCGTTGAAGTTGCTGTTGTCGGCGACGTCGGGTGGGCCTTCGCCGAAGACTTTGAAGGGGCGGGTGCCGTAGATGGCTTCGCCGTGTTTGGGGATCCAGGTGGCGATGGCTTCGAGGAAGGCGCGCTCGTCGGAGTCGATGGTGCCGTCGCCTTTGAGCGGGATGTTGAGCATGAGGTTGCCGTTTTTGCTGACGATGTCGATGAGGGAGTGGATGACGGATTTTGGGGTTTTGTACTTGTGATTCTGGAAGACGGCGATGTTGTAGTGCCAGTCGCCGATGCAGGTGTCGGTCTGCCAGGGGTCGGGGAGGATGCCCTGGGCTTTGCCGCGCTCGATGTCGAGGGTGATGGCGCCGACGTGGTCGGGGCGGAGGCCTTTGCCGGTGACGACGACGTCGAGGTGCTTTTTATCGCGGATGCTGGAGTTGTAGTAGTGGGCGGCGAAGGCGAGGCCGTACTGCTCGAAGGGGAGCTCGGTGTCGTCGAAGTAGACGAGGTCGGGCTTGTAGGAGTCGGCGAGGTCCTGGACGCGGAGGAACCAGTTTTCGGCTAGCTTTGGGTTGTTGGGTGGGATCTCTTCGTGCCACTTGCCGTCGTTGAGCTTGTGCCAGGCGTTGGCTTCGGCGATGGTCTTGATGCCGTCGGGCATGACGATGTTGCGGCCGGTGTAGAGCTCCTGGGGGTCGAAGCCTTCCCACCATTTTCCTTTGCCGTCGGCCTTGGTGAGGTTGTAGGCGTCGTAGCGGACGCCGGCGAGGGGGCCTTCGGGATCGTAGGCGTAGGCGGGTTGGAGCCAGTGCCAGGCGTGGGAGGCGTGATTGGTGACGGCGACGCGGAGGCCGCGCTCGCGGGCGATCTTGGTGTAGGTGCCGACGATGTCTTTCTTGGGGCCGATCTTGACGGAGTTCCAGTTGTGGAAGCGGGAGTTGTAGTTGTCGAAGTTGTCGTGGTGGTTGGCGAGGGCGGTGAAGTATTTTGCTCCGGCGGCGATGTAGAGGTCCATTAGCTTTTCGGGCTGCCAGTTTTCGGCCTTCCAGAGGTTATCGATCTCCATCCAGCCGACTTTGGAGGGGTGGCCGTAGGTTTTGAGGTGGTGGTCGTACTGCTTTTCGCCTTGAAGGTACATGCGGCGGGCGTACCAGTCGCCCTGCTCGGGGACGCACTGCGCGGTCCAGTGGTTCCAGATGCCGAACTTGGCGTCGCGGAACCATTCGGGGGTTTTGTAGCCGGATCGGAGGGACTCCCATGTGGGTTGGAAGGGGCCGGGGGCGATGTGGATGCTGGGTGGGAGTTGTTGGGCGAGGGCTCGGCGGGCGAGGTTTGGGGCGAGGGCTGCGGCTGGTGCGGCGGCGAGGGCTTGCTTGAGGAGTTGGCGACGGGAGATGCGTGAGATGGACATTGCGAGCCATCATAAGCGCTGAGGGATGCCGGGGAAGATGGGTAAGGGTCTTGTCATAGAGCGCGGAGGAAGACGTGACGAAGCGCATTAGTAGAAGATTTTTATAATGACCCGAGCCTACTGTTTCATCGTCGAAGTGGGCGGTGCCGGATTGGAAGTTGGTTACGGCGTCGAGGATGGTCTGGGCGGCGGAGGCGGCGGTGGGGTGGGATTGGGATTTTAGGACCTGGGCTGAGGCGTTCGTCTCCGAACATTTCGCCGGTGGCGTTCTGGGCGTCTACTATGCCGTCGGAGAAGAAGACGATGAGGTCTCCGGGGCGCGTGGATAGGGTGAATTCTTCGTATTCGGCGTTGGGGAAGAGGCCTAGTGGGAAACCTTCGGCCTGGATGGTTTTTACGGAGATTGAGCTGGTTGCTGGGGCAATTTTGGGTGTGCCGGGGGTGGTTTTTGTGCGGCTGGGCGTGGTGTTTTGTGTGGCTGCGGAGACGAAGATGGGCTGGACGGAGCCGGCGTTGGCGATCTGGAGGGTCTGGTTGGAGTCGTCCCAGACGGCCATGAGCATGGTGACGTATTGGGCGTCGAGTTTGCGCTCCTGGAGCTGGTTGTTGAGGGCGCCGAGCATGGCGGCGGGGGAGAGGTGCTGGGGTGCGAGGGAGCGGAGGATTCCGCTGACGAGGGCGGCGTAGAGGGCGGCGGGGGCGGCTTTGCCGGAGACGTCTCCTACGGCGATGGCGACGCGGCCGGGGCCGTAGTCGAGGAAGTCGTACATGTCTCCGCCGATGGAGCGGGCGGCGTTGAACTGGGTGGCGATCTCGGCGCGCTGGAGGATGGGCGGCGAGGGAGGCATGAGGCGGAGCTGGACCTGGCGGGCCATCTCGAGGTCGCGCTCCATGCGCTGTTCTTCTTCGTGAATGCGCTGGTAGAGGCGGGCGTTGGCGATGCTGATGGCTACTTGCGCGGCGAGGGTGCTGAGGGTCTTCTGATGGTCTTCGTTGAAGTAGTTGAGGCGGGTGTGCTCGAGGTCGAGGACGCCGATGACCTTGCCTTTGTAGATGAGGGGGACGGCGAGCTCGGAGCGGACCTCGGGGACGGCTTCGATGTAGCGGGGATCTTTGCGGACGTCGGGGACGAGGACGGGCTCGCGGAGCTGGGCGGCGACGCCGATGATTCCGACGCCGAGGGGGACGGTGCGGTCGCGGGTGACGCGCTCGCCGTAGCGGGTGGAGAAGCGGTGCTCGAACTGCTCGCGGCGTTCGTTCCAGAGGAGGATGGTGAACATCTGGAAGTCGATGACGCTTCTTGAGGAGCTGGCCGATGCGTTCGAGGAGGTCATCGAGATCGAGGATGCTGGTTATCTCGCGGGAGATGTCGTTGAGGACGGTGAGGGTCTGGGCCTGGCGGGAGACGCGGGTGTAGAGGCGGGCGTTCTCGACGGCTACGGCCATGCGGGAGGCGACGAGCTCGAGGAGGCGCTGGTGGTCGGTGGTGAAGTAGGCGGGGTACTCGGATTGGATGTCGAGGACGCCGATGACCTTGTTCTTGACGATGAGGGGGACGGCGAGCTCGGAGCGGACGTGGGGGTTGGCGTTGATGTAGTGCTCGAGGTAGTCGCCGGGGGCTTTTACGTCGGGGATGAGGATGGATTTGTGGTGGAGTGCGGCCTGGCCGACGATGCCGTGGCCGCGCTTGATGCGCATGCGCTCGATCTCGGGGGTGTGGCCGATCTGGAAGCGCATCCAGAGCTCGTGGGTGCGGTCGTTGATGAGGAGGATGGCGAAGATGCGGTAGTCGATGACGGCGCGGACGAGGTCGGCGACGCGGTGCATGAGGGTGTTGAGGTCGAGGGTGGTGTTGAGGGCGTCGGCGAGGGTGTGGAGGAAGTCGACTTGCAGGGGTTCGACGCGGATGTTGGTGGCGCTGTCGGCGGGGGGGCGTCGGGGGTGGGGCGGTAGTCGCCTTCGAAGTGGGTGTGGGTGTCCTCCGGGGTATGGGAGAAGTCGCCGCCTGCTGCGGTGGGGCGTTTCGGTTTTTGAGCGGTGGACATTGAAGTGCTTAGGATACTACCCGGGGCTGTGGGTAGGCTCGACCTATTCGCCAATAGGGTAGGTCAGTTCGATCCTCGTTGTGGTTGCCGCGCTGCGGGTTGGTGAACGTAATCGCTTTTATGCGTACTGATCTCGATCTGACTTAGCAGGAGACCTCGCATTTACGTCAGTATTCCCGCAGAACGGAGCATGCTACGATGTTCGACCTAGTAGGTTATTCATGAGCAAATAAATGTCACGCTCATAGCCGCAATGTCTCTGCTCTTTGCCGTTTCAACGGAGCCATCATGATCGGACTTTCTGATTTTCGAAATACGAGAATGCCGCTTAGCCACGGAAGCGGCCATATGCCTGTACTCGGGTTTGGCACCCTGATTCCCGATGCAGCCATTACGATAAGTGCCACCAGAGACGGGCTGGAAGCTGGGTTTCGACACTTCGATTGTGCGGAACGATACCGAAACGAAAGCGAGGTGGGCGAGGCGTTGCAGGCAGGGCTTGCCGCTGGAGGGATCGCGCGTGAGGACATTTTCGTCACAACAAAGTTGTGGAATACCAATCACCGGCCTGAGCGCGTCGAGCCGGCTTTTGAGGCGAGTCTGAAGAGGCTCGAGCTTAGCTATCTGGATCTCTATCTCATCCATACTCCGTTTGCGTTTCAACCGGGGGACGAGCAGGATCCGCGGGATCAAAACGGCGATGTCATCTACGACGACGGAGTAACTTTGCTCGATACATGGAGGGCGATGGAGAGTCTCGTGGACCATGGCAGGTGCGGGGCCATCGGACTGTCGGACGTCAGCTTGAAGGAATTGTTGCCCATCTACGAATCAGCAAGAATGAAGCCGGCCGTGGTCCAGGTGGAAGCGCATCCGTATCTGCCGGAGACGGAGCTTCTGGAATTTTGCAAAGAGAAGGGCATTGTGTTTTTGGCTTTTGCGCCATTGGGTCATGGAATGAGGCCAGGGCCGCTCGAAGATCCAGTGATTTCGGCAATTGCCGCACGAGTTGGAAAGACTCCAGCACAGGTGCTGCTGGCCTGGGCGGCACAGCGCGGCACGGCTTTGCTGACTACGCCGAAGACTGCGGACCGGGCGAGAGAGAATTTCAATATCTCCGCTCTTCCGGAAGACGCATTTGATGAGATCAATCGCATTCAGACCAGACAGAGGTTCAATGAAGTGGTGAAGACCGGCAGCCCGGGCTTCATTCCACAAGGGTGCTGATCATGGAGTTCCGCGACAGAAGGTCGGACGAGACACTGTATTTTGCGGGTTCCTTCGAGGCGCCGGCCAGGTAGAGCCAATGGGTTCAGCGGATGGCATGAGTTTGACCTAGGGTTGGGCGGCTAGTTCGGCGAGGATCTTTACGCTGGCGCTGGTGCCTATGCGGGTGGCTCCGGCGGTGAGCATGGCGGTGGCGTCGGCGAGGGAGCGGATGCCTCCTGCGGCTTTGATGCCGGCGCGGGTGCCTGCTACTCCGCGGAGGATGGTGATGTCGTCGACGGTGGCTCCTCCGTTGGCGAAGCCGGTGCTGGTCTTGAGGAAGTCGGCTCCGGCGGAGAGAGCGATTTCGGCGGCGCGGAGTTTTTCTTCGAAGGTGAGGAGGCAGGTTTCGAGGATGACTTTGACGATGGCTCCGGAGTGGTGGGCGAGCTCGACGACGCCGTGGATGTCGTTGTAGACGGCCTCGTAGTCGCTGGTCTCGCCGGATTTGAGAAGGCCGATGTTGAGGACCATGTCGACCTCGCGGGCTCCGTGTTTGAGGACGCGGACGGTCTCGTCGCGCTTGGAGCTGGAGAGTGCGGCTCCGAGGGGGAAGCCGACGAGGACGCCTACGGGGATGCCGGTGCCGGCGAGGGCGGAGTGCGCGACGGAGACCCATGTGGGGTTGACCATGGCGCAGGCGAAGTGGTGTTCGGCTGCTTCGTCGCAGATTTTTAGGGCGTGGGCGCGGGTGGCGTCGGGTTTGAGGAGGGTGTGATCGAGGACGGCGGCGAGGTTCTGCCGGGAGGAGAGAGTGTGGGTGGTGAAGGCTGCTGCGTCGTGCGGAGGAAGAGAGATGGCCGGGGAGGTGGTGCGAAGGATGGTGCTCAATGGTGCTCCTTTGGTTCTACTACAGTTGATTCTAAGCTTTGAAGATTTACGCGTTGATGATTTCGATCCTAGCTTCGGTGTTCTTTCTATCATACGAAGGTTAGGACTGGTTTAATAAGAATTGGTCTGGGTTGCGGGTGGGCAAGCTGGCTAGAAAGCATCGAAGAATTTAACGCGTGGCTAGCGTGCGATGGCTTGAGGGTCGATTGCGCGGCTGCGACATCTAATCGCTATGAGCGATGGGATTCTTCGGCTTTCGGTGCTGGATCAGTCGCCGGTTCCGGCGGGGAGTACGCCGGGACAGGCTTTGCAGAATTCGATAGAGCTGGCGCGGCGGGTGGATGCGCTGGGGTATACGCGGTTCTGGATGTCGGAGCACCATGCGATGGATACGCTGGCGTGCACGGCTCCGGAGATCATGCTGGCGCGGATTGGTGCGGAGACGCAGCGGATACGGATTGGGTCGGGCGGGATCATGCTGCCGCATTATTCGGCGTTCAAGGTGGCGGAGGTTTTTCGAACGCTGCATGCACTTTATCCCGGGAGGGTTGACCTGGGGATTGGGCGCGCTCCGGGTGGTGGGCCGGTGGAGACGATGGCGTTGAAGCGAGATCGTGCGGCGAAGATGGTGGACGATTTTCCGGCGCAGGTCGAGGAGCTGCTGGCTTATTTCAATAAGAGTTTTCCGGCGGGGCATCCGTTTGGGAGGCTGCGTGTTTCGCCTGAGATGCCGGGTGGGCCGGATATGTGGATGCTGGGGTCGAGTATGTGGAGCTCGGCTGCTGCTGCGGATTTTGGGCTGCCTTATTCGTTTGCACATTTCTTCAGTCCGGTGCATACGCGGGCGGCGATTGAGGCTTATCAGCGCGGGTTTCTTGCTGCTTCGCGCGAGGGAGCGAGGAAGAAGCCGGAGGCTACGGTGGCGGTGGGAGTGATCTGCGCGGAGACGGCGGAGGAGGCGGATTATCTGGCTGCGAGTGTGCGGCTGTTGCAGAAGAGGATTCGATTGGGTGATCGGAGTCCGGTGGCTTCGCCGGAGGATGCTCTGCGGGAGTTGAAGTTGCTTGGGGATATTGCGGTGGAGGAGGGTGAGTGGCCGCGATATTTTGTTGGGACTCCGGCGAAGGTGGGAGAGAAGCTGCGAGCGATGGCTGGGGAGTTGGGGATTGGAGAGCTGGTGGTGAATACGATTGTGTGGGAGCAGGCGAAGCGGCTGAGGAGCTATGAGCTGCTGGCGGCGGAGTTTGGGCTGCGGGGCTGAGTCGATCAGGGCAGGTAGTAGAAGGGGTTGGGTAGCTTGACGCTGACCTCGGCTTTGGGGTTGCCGTTGAGGTCGCTCCACTGGTCACCCATGTTGAGAATGATGCGGTAGCCGTCGGCGACGATTTTGGCTCGCTCGCTGGCTTTGTAGGCGGTGGTGGGCATGCCGATTTCGGATTTGTTGCGGAGAATGAGGCGGGTCCAGCCTTTGTAGCCGGCGGCGGTGAGGTTGCGGGCGGTGGCGGCGGTCTGGTCGGTGACGGGATTGCCGTTGGGGGAGATGCCGTTGGCGCCGGGGCGGCCGGTGATGAAGAAGACTTCGATGCCGAGGGAGCGGGCGTGGTTGAAGAGGCGGAGGGTGCCGGGGATGGGGATAGAGGCTTCGGGGGAGATGATCCAGGTCTCGAACATGGTGGGGATGTAGCCATAGTCCTCGTGCTTCTCCTCGCAGTAGGAGGAGAGGGAGGTCTCGTCGATGTCGAGGACGATGGCTAGCTTCTCCTGCGGGTTTGCGGCTTTGCGGATGGCTGCTATGCGATCCAGTTCTACTTCGGCGCGTTGGATCTGGGCTTCGAGATCGGCCCAGTAGCAGCCGGCAGTGCCTGCGCAGTCGGCGTAGTCGGCGAGGCGGAGACGCTCGATGCCGAAGTTGGGGAGGGGTTCGGCGGAGATGATAAAGGTGGGATCGGCTGCGGCTGCGGCGGCGACTGCTTCGAGGGCGTCGGTGGTTGGGCGCGCGATGCCGGGGCGGATGCTTTTTGTGGCGGCGGGTTCGTCGCCGGGGCAGGTGGGGGGTGTTGATTGGGCGGGGAGGGGAAGCGTGAGGAGGAGGGTTAGTAGCAGGGCTGTTAGTTTCATGGGTGCCTCTTGAGCTTTGATGCTCATGGGAGAACAAGTAACGGCAAAAGTAGGTCCTTCGACTTGGTTGCTCGCAAAGTGCGCGGGCAACTTCGCTCAGGATGACACTTCTTCTTGGTATCGACGGATAATGGTGATTAGTGGCCTACGGCTTCGTCTGGGAATAGACGGATGTCGTCCGCCCCCCGGTAGCGCTCAGCATAGTCCATTCCGTAGCTATGACGAACCGGTTGGGGATATTGAAGGCTACGTAATCGCCCTGATAAGTGGCAAGAGATCGCGCGGAGCATCGACTTTCACCACGTATCCAGAACCCATTTTTAGCGCTTCATTCATGACGTCGGGAGATTGGTATGAGCTTAGAAAGAGGATCTTCGTAGAAGGTGAAAGTTCAGAAAGCTGACGCGCAACTTCGAACCCATTCATCTTCGGCAGGTGAATATCGAGCAAAACCAGGTCTGGCCGCAATTGTTCACACTTCTGGACAGCCTCCAGGCCGTCCGAGGCTTCTGAAACAACTTCCAGATTGTCAGCTTGCGCTAAGAGTAAACGGACAGAGTGTCGCCAACGCTCAGAGTCATCAACAATTAAAATACGTACCGGGCCCAATTACTGAAACCTCCGCAAAATCACCGTTCAATATCGCAGGGGGACTACGACGAATCGATCTTTTGTGAGGATGCTCTTTGGGATTTATTTCATCGTTGCTCTTTTGCAATGTTCTCAGCAAGTTCCAGAGGTGAACGTTAACGGCCGCCAAACTTCCTGATGAGTTCCTCAGGAGAGTGGAGTATGACCTTTCCCCGGCTTTTCATAAGCAGGCCTTTCCTATGCCACTCGCTAAGCAAACGGCTGACCGCAAATATTGTGACGTTCGCCTGGTTAGCGAGTTCTTCGTTGGTGACGTTGAGTTCGATACTCTCAGCAACTTTCTGTCCCATCCCTTTGGCCAACCTGCTGAGTACGCGGGCGACTCTCTGAGTTGCTGTGTGATAACTCGCTTCGAAATGTAGGTCGCACCATACCTCCACATAGTCCGACGCGATCGTCAGCGCATTTTCAAGCAACGGTTGATGCTGCTTGCTAAGGGACAGGATGTCACTCCGTCTCCATACCAATGCAAGACAATTCGTCACCGCCTCCGTGCTCACCAGATACTCCAGAGGCTTAGACAACAATGCCCTTGCGCCGGATAAATCACCCGGCGGAATCCAGAAAAGAATGATCTTCCGCCCTTTGGGAGTCGTAATGGAGGCACACGCGCGGCCTTCGAGAATCAGAAATAAGTTTTCTGCGCGATATCCTTCGCTTGCGATGATCGAATGGGCTTGAAAGCGCCGGAGTCTCGCGGCTCGTAGAATAAGCGAAAGGTCACCCGGAGAGATTCCTTCGAACAATTTTGGCGCGAGCTTGCTTACCCGCGCAGTGATTTCTGCGATTGTTATTGCCCGCGTGGCGACCGGTTCTTTCTTCATTGCGGCAGTCCTTATCTTTCAAGGCCCACAATCTCGATAGCGTCTTACTTGGTAGCGTCTGAGGGCTTAGTGGCCTGCGGCTTCGTCGGGGAACAGGCGGATGTCGTCTACCCCTCTGTAGCGCTCGGCGTAGTCCATTCCGTAGCCTATGACGAACTGGTTGGGGATCTTGAAGGCTACGTAGTCGGCTTCGATGGGGACGAGGCGGCGCTCGGGCTTGTCGAGGCAGGTGGCTATCTTGAGGGAGGCGGGCTTGTGCTGGAGCATGAGGCCGCGGAGGTAGCTGAGGGTGAGGCCGGTGTCGAGGATGTCTTCGACGATGATGACGTGCTTGCCTTCGATGGGGTTGTCGATGTCCTTGATGAGCTTGACGGCGCCGGAGGAGACGCGGGCGCGGCCGTAGCTGGAGACGGCTACGAAGTCGAAGGTGTTGTCGACCTGGATGGCGCGGGCGAGGTCGGCGAGGAAGATGGCTGCGCCTTTGAGGACTCCGATGAGGACTATGGATTTGCCTTCGTAGTCGGCGGTGATCTGGGCGCCGATCTCGCGGGTTCGGGCGGCGATTTGTTCTTTGGTGAAGAGGATCTCCATTGCGGAGGCGGGCGGAAAGGTGAGTTCGGGCGTGCTGATGGGCATGAGAGTCAGGTTAGCGCGAATCGGGGTTGAGGGAAAGTAGTCTGTTTTGGCGGGTATGCCCCCTCTCCCCTGTTTTGCGCAAAATCTTCATTCGATTGCGGTTAGGTCCGGACCTCGGTTTTAAAGTTCTGATTCTAAAGGGTTGGGTTCTCATCATGGGACGGGGTTTGTTTTGAGGTTCTACTCAGAGTTTTGAGGTGGTCCAACCCATGTCTCAGAGTCGAGACCCTTCGACAAGCTCAGGGCAGGCTATGGGGCACCCAGAGTTTGGGCGGTCCCGTGACCTTATACTTGATATGAGCGAGGATTATGTATCCGTATATCGATATTGGGTCGTTTCATCTAGGTACGTTTGGGTTGATGTTGTGGCTGGCCGCGGTGGTGGCGACGGTGGTTTTGTATAGGAATTTTGTGCGCAATGGGGTTGAGGCGGATGCGCTGAACGTGGTGGCGCTGGTGGTGATTGCGGGGGTGATCGGCGCGAAGAGCGTGGCATGAGCTGCAGGACGTGGCGGACCTGCGGGCGGCGATGCACCAGATTGGGTTGCCGGGGTGGCACCATCCGATGGATGTGGTGATGGGATTTCTGCATTGGTTCCAGGCTGGGTTTGCGTGGTTTGGCGGGTTGCTGGCCGGGATCGCGATGCTGATGTGGCAGGGAAGAGTTGCGCGGTTCAAAGGGCCTGCTGAAGGGACGCTGGGGATGCGGGTGGGGGCGTTGCGGATGCTGGACCTGGCGGCTCCGGCGGCGGCGATTGGGTATGGGGTGGGGCGGATTGGGTGTTTGACGAGTGGGGATGGGGACTACGGGATCAAGACGACTCTGCCGTGGGGGGTGCATATGGCGAAGAATGCGCTGGTGCCTACGGCGGACCTGGTGCAGCCTACTCCGGTGTATGAGTTTCTGTTTTCCGTGGCGCTTTGCTG
The DNA here is from genome assembly GCA_963744125.1 of uncultured Acidobacteriaceae bacterium. GTDB lineage: Bacteria > Acidobacteriota > Terriglobia > Terriglobales > Acidobacteriaceae > Edaphobacter. Next base: position 186,647 of record CAVUSG010000007.1, read on the forward strand.
GCTGCTTTGGGAGCTGGGGAAGAGGTCGAAGCCTGTGGGTTGGATGACGGGGGTTTATCTGGTTTTGAGTGGGGTGGGGCGTTTTCTGGTGGAGTTTGTGCGGATCAATCCCCGGATTTATTGGGGTATGAGTAATGCGCAGGTGGCGGCGCTAGGGACGGTGGTGGCGGGGGTGTTGTTGGTCCTTTGGGCTCGGGCTAAGCAGGTGCAGTGGGCTCCGGAGCTGGCGGTGAATTCGCGGGCTTAGTGGGGAAAACAGGAACGGGGATAGAGGCGGGATAAGTGCGGGATGTTTGTGGGTTGGTGCGTGAGGATCCGACTCGTCGCGAAGCGCATGAGTGGGTGCCGCGCGACTGCAACGGCAAAGGCGTGAGTCGAGGTTCGCACGCGAAAGACGTATAGGCCGCGCTTACAGCGCTCGGGGGCATTTTGGGGGTCGGACCCAGGGCTTCGCCCTGGGCTGGTATAGGCCGGGCCGTCAGCCCTGATTGTGGGATTGGTCCGTCCACTTTCTGATAGGATTCTCTCGCCGGGAGAGATGGTTTGGGGAGGTTTGCTATGAAGAGGGGCGTGCGTGCTTGCGTGGTGATGCTGTTGGTGCTGTTCAGCGGTGGGGTTGGGTGGAGTGCTACGAAGAAGACGGTTACGGTGGCGGCGGATGGGTCGGGTGATTTTAAGGATGTGCAGGCGGCGGTGGATTCGGCTCCCGAGGGGAATGTGGTGGTGAAGATTAAGCCGGGGACTTATCAGAAGCTGGTGAATATTACGACTCCGGGGGTGGAGCTGCGGGGGATGGGGAAGCAGCCGCAGGATGTGGTGCTGACGTTCAACAACTCGCACGCGATGGTGAATGGGACGTGGAAGTCGGCGAGTGTGATGGTGAGTGGGGATGATTTTCTGGCAGAGAATCTGACGATGGAGAACAGCTTTGAGCGGGAGCATCCGAAGCCGGGGCCGAATGCGCAGGCGGTGGCTCTGTTTGCTACGGGAGATCGGCAGGTTTATCGGCATGTTCGGTTTATTGGGTATCAGGACACGTTGTATGCGGATAGTAAGACTTGTCATCTGGCTCCGGCGCAGCAGGGTGGGGTGCCGCTGCCTGCGGGTGAGGCGTCACCGGCTTGTGCGGCGGCTCGGCAGTACTACGAGGACTGCTACATCGAGGGGCATGTCGACTTTATCTTTGGCGATGCGAAGGCGGTGTTCAAGAACTGCGAGATTCATGCGCTGGCGCACAGCATGGATACGCTGACGGCGCAGAGCAAGGTGTATCCGGCGGAGGATTCGGGGTATCTGTTTCTGGATTGCACGGTGACGGGTGAGGAGGGTGCGGTCAATATTTTGATGGGGCGTCCTTGGCGGGCTTATTCGACTGTGGTCTTTATCAATACGGACTTCAAGGCGAAGCTGAATCCTGCGGGTTGGCAGGAGTGGGGTGGGAGGCTGACGAATGCGTACTATGCGGAGTACAAGTCGCATGGGGAGTCGGGCGACGTGGCTCAGCGGCTGGAGGGGACGCATGTGTTGAGTAAGGAAGAGGCGGCGAAGTATACGGTGAAGTTCTGGGTGGGGGGTAAGGATGGGTGGGATCCGGCGAAGGTGAAGTAGGCGGGGCGCTTCGCGTTCTGGCGGGGTATGTTGCTGCGTTGAAGAGGTTGTTGGGGGGCTTTGTAAAAACAGGAACGGGGATGGATGCGGGATAAAAGCGGGATGGGGCTCATGGAGTAACCCCACGTCAGACGTGAGACTGTCTGACATGGGGCACCCGGTTTGTGTTTGATTTGTTGGGTGGTGCTACTTGGACATTTCTTCGCGGAGGGTTTCTTGTGGGGCGGCGAAGAAGGTTAGGGAGATGAGCGCTCCGATGATGGCTCCTATGATGGGTGCTACCCAGAAGAGCCAGAGCTGCGAGAGCGCTGCTCCGCCGACGAAGATCGCGGGGCCGGTGCTGCGGGCGGGGTTGACCGAGGTGTTGGTGACGGGGATGCTGATGAGGTGAATCAGCGTGAGGCAGAGGCCGATGGCGATGGGGGCGAAGCCTTTGGGGGCGCGCACGTCGGTGGAGCCGAGGATGACGAGCAGGAAGAAGGCGGTGAGGACGACCTCGATGAGGAAGCAGGCGAGGAGTGAGTAGCCGCCGGGGGAGCCGCCGGGCATGCCAGGTGTGCCGAGGCCGTAGCCGTTGGTGGCGAAGTTTCCGTGGACGTCGCCGGGTTGGCCGGTGGCGATGACGTAGAGGACGCCGGAGGCGGCGATGGCTCCGAGGACCTGGGCGACGACGTAGGCGGGGAGATCGGAGATGGGGAAGCGTTTGCCGACGACGAGGCCGACGGAGACGGCGGGATTGAGATGGCAGCCGGAGACGTGGCCGATGGCGAAGGCCATGGTGAGGACGGTGAGTCCGAAGGCAAAGGCGACTCCGACGAATCCGACACTGAAGTTGACTCCGGGGATCTTCGATGGGAAGCCCGCGGCGAGGACGGCTGTGCCGCAGCCTCCGAAGACGAGCCAGAAGGTGCCGAAGAATTCGGCGATTGCACGTTTGGAGAGGTTCATGGGGTCACCTGCTCTTTCTTGTGAGATGGATTTTGTTCTTCTGCGAAAATTTGCGAGTCTTGAGATTGGGGAGCTTATCGCGAACGATGATCTTGCGTGCCGCAGCGCGAACGCTGTTGACGTAGCGGAATCGTAGCACGGAGAGGGCTGTTGGCGAGTGAAGTGTGGGAGATGGATGCAGGTGGTAGCTGGAAGATTTTACAGTTGCTTAAGGTAGGCTTTTGCGGCATCGAGCTCGGGGAAGAGACGCTCTTCGGCCTGGAACTCGCGGGAGTGGACGCAGCGGCGGCCGGCTTTGACGCGGACGGGATGCTTGAGGTGAAGCATCTCGTGGTAGAGGAGGTACTCGATGGCGCAGCGCGGGGTGTTGGGACGGTCGAAGACGCGGGAGACGACGATGGTGTTGTGCGCGGCGTCGTAGTGGCCGAGCATGCGGCGCGCGGCGTGGGCGGACCAGGTGAGGGTGGGGCGGCCGAGGAGTCCGTGGAAGAAACGGGTGTTGAGGGACTCGAAGACTTCGTCGAGATCGTAGTGGTGGCCCTGGGTGGTGGAGATGCGCTTGCGGCCGCGGGTCTGGCGGATGTGCTCGGCTTGTTTGGTGACGGCTTCGGAGCGGACGTGGCGGCGGTAGCGGTCGGCGTAGATGGGGGCGATGGGCTTCTTGTAGAGCTTGGCGAGGAGGATGTGGGCGATGGCGTGGTGGACGGACTCGGGTGCGTGCTCGAGGAGATCGGAGAGGCGGACGTGGAGGCGGCCTTCGCGGAGGCGGATGGTGGTGTTGAGGGAGGTGAAGCGGCGGAAACGGATGTCGAGCTGAGGGATGGGCGCGCGGGGGCGGAGGTCGCGGTATTGCTGTTCGAAGACCGGGATGAGCGGGGATTGCACGATAACTAGAAGGTTAACATGGGACGTTGTGGGAACGTGATACAAAGGGATCAGTTCTGCGGGAGGGGGACGTCTTTGTTTTCTTTGGGGGGAGGGTGGGCGGCGAACCAGGCCTTCTGATCTTCGAGGAGCTTTGTGGCGGTGTCGTGGATGTCGTTTATGGCTTCGAGGGCTAATTTGCGGGAGACGCTGTAGGCCTCGTTGTCGGGCGGAGTCTTGAGCTCGGTGGACCAGCGCTCGGTGGCCTGGATGAGCTTGGGCAGGGCTTTGCGGATGTCCTGGTGGCGATGGGCGTAGTCGTCGAGGTTGTCGTCGAGCTCGTCGGAGATTTGGGTGATCTGCTCGAAGAGGTCGTGGGCGTCTTCTTCACGGCCGGGGCGGCGGGAGTGGGCGAAGAGGCTTTCGAGTGACTTGGTGCGGCGCGTCGAGGAAGCCGATGAAGACCATGACGCGGTCGGTGGGGACGTAGGCGGCGTCGCGGAGCTTCTCGACCTCTCCTTCAGAGAGGGCGGAGTCGCGCTGTGCGTGCAGGGCTACGGGGAGCGTCAGGGCGAGGAGGACAAGGAGGACAGCAGCGCGACGTGGAGGCATCAAATCAGGTTCCTGGGGCGAAGACCTGGGTGAGAATCTCGCTGTGAACCTGGTCCAGTTCCTTGAGCGTGGACTTGAGTGCGACCTGATCATCGCCGGAGGCTGCGTGCATGTAGTCGGACGAGCCGCTGGATGGTGTGGTGCATGAGCATCTCGGCGTTCTTGAGGCGCTTGTCGTTGGCGGCCAGGGCCACGTGGATGAGGTGGGCGTAGTGGTCTACGCGCTTGAGGGTGGCGGTGGCCTGGTCGGTGTCGCCTGCGAGCATCTCTTTACCGGCGAGCTCGGTCATGGAGTGGACGAGCTCTGTATAGAGGAAGCACTGTTCGCGCGGGCTGGCTTGTTGTGCGCGGATTTCGAGCTGATGGATGGCTTCGGGGGTGACGAGGGACTCGTCGATGCCGGAGGAGGCGTAGGGGTGGTGGTGGTGAGGGAGAAGATGAGAGGAAGCGGGAGGAGGAGGCTGAATTGCCTGACGCGTGTCGTAAGTTTCATAACGCACCTCGAGGGAGCGCTTGCTACTTCGTGTGTTCGAGGGTGATGAGACGGTGGCGCGCCTCCCACTCCTCATCCGGATACCGGCCGTTCGCCACGGAGAGGAACTGCTTGTAGAGGTCAGATGCCTGTTTGACCTCGTGAAGTTTGTCGTGCGCAGCCGCCGCCAGAAACAGAGTGGACGGAGACTGTGGCAGCACTGTAGCACGTAGCGCTAACGCTTGCAATGTCTCAGTTGGGTCGTTGTTTTGTGAGGCGGCGAAGGCGAGGTGGCTGGCGGCGCTGGCGAGGTCGTCTTTGGACGGAAAGGCGGCCGGATTGGCGATGGCGCGCTTGAGGAGGGCTTCGGCTTCGGCGGGGCGTTTCAGGTGGATGAGGGCGTCGCCGCGGTCGTCGAGGAGGGTGGGGTCGGGGGCGGCGTTGGGAGGTGTGGCGGCGATCAGGGCGGCGAGGAGGCGGTCGGCCTGGGCGTAGTCGCCAGTCTGGAGGCAGAGGCGTGCGAGGAGGCGGGTAACTGCGGGGTTGGTGGGGTTGGAGTTATGGAGGTTGGTGAGGATGGGCAGTGCTTTGGCGGCTATGGCGGGGTCGGGCGGGGTGGAGAGATTGGCTTCAGCCATATATACGGAGGCTAGCTGGGCGTTGAGGGCAATGTCGTTGGGGTGGGCGGCGAGGGCGGCGGTGAGGAGGGGTTCGGCTTCGGCGGGCTTGTTCTGGCGGAGGAGGAGATGGGCGAGGGCGGCGGTGGCGGAGGGGTCGTTCGGAGTGGCGGCGAGGAGGCGGCGGTAGGAGGCTTCGGCGGCGGGAAGGTCGTTGGCGGCTTCGGCGATCTCGGCGGCGAGGAGGATGTCTTCGGGGGTTTCGGGGGAGAGCTTGAGGGCGGCGAGGAGGTCGGTGCTGGCGGCTGAGGGGTCGGCGTGCTCGTCGAGACGGGCGAGGGTGCGGTAGGCGCGGGCTTTGAGGGCGGCGTCGGGGGTTTCGAGGGTAATGGCGGTGGCGAGCTCGGCGTGGGCCTCCTTCAGGTTGCCCTGACGGGCGAGGAGGAGGGCGTAGGCGAGGTGGGGGTCGAAGTAGGTGGCGTCGGCGGCTATGGCGCGGCGGTAGGTTTCGGCGGCGGCGGTGTTTTGATCGAGGGCGTCCTGGGTGGAGGCGAGGTCGTAGAGGATGCGGGCGTCGGTGGGGTGCTTTTCGGCGAGGGTGGTGAGGAGTTTCAGGGCGGCGGGGTAGTCGGCTTTAGCGAGGGCTTCGTTGGCCTGGTCGAGTAGGGGGTCCGGGGGCTGGGTTTGGGAGGTGGAGCTGGCGTCGGTGGTGCCGGCGGGGAGCTGGGCTTGGGCGCAGATGGGTGCGAGGGCTAAAAATATGCCCAGGGCAGTGGCGAGGGTGTGGCGGGCGCAGGTGGGCTTGCTTGCTGTTTGTTTTGTCGGCCATCTTTGTACCCCCTCCCCTACTTATTTTGCTCAAAGTATTCAAACTAAAGATCTTAAGTCCGGACTTCGGTTTAGCGTTAAGTGTGGAAGCCCGGCCTGGATTGGCCGGGCTTCGATGCTCAATGCTTGATTTAAGGATAACAGGTGCGTCAAGGGTTGGACGTCGTCTGGAGGGGATGGTTGGTGGGAATTTGGGCTTTGAACTATGGAGCCCGACCCCACTCATGCGATGAAGCCGCATGAATGGGGCACCCGAGTGTGCTGCTCTCAGTTGGTGCGCTGGCCCTGGAATGAGCCTGTGCCGCCGCGGTCGTGGAAGGTGCCGTTGTAGGTGTTTCCCTGAACTACGCCTTGAACGCGGGGGCCGTCGATTCTGCCTCGAAAGGTGAGGACGTCGCGGGTTTTGGTTCTGACCACGAGGTGTTGTTGATCGATCGTGCCTTCTACTCCGCCTGATTGATTTGGGCCTTTGAAGTGGCCGGTGATTACGGTTCCTTTTTGCTGAAGCTCGAGGTATTTGGCGGAGGTTGATCCGTTGGGATCCTTGCAGTACAAGGTCCAGTTGCCTGCGGCGTTTGCCGGTTGCTGCTGTGGGGGCGGTTGCTGAGCTGGGGCATTTCGCCCGAGGGTCATAAGCGCAAAGCAAAGCAGGAGGATTCCATAGATGTATCTCTTCACGATTCTTCTCCATTCCGGCAGCTATACCAAGCAATCTATAGTATTTTTCGAGTCTTTCACCTGCGCCTGTGACGGGGTAAGATACACAATCGTAAGTTCTCATTCCTGAAACCAAGGAACGACCGCGCCTATGCCGAACCGCTCTTTGACTCGTCGCCGCCTTCTCGAAGACCTGGCTGCCTCTGCGGCTGTCGCCGTGCTCCCACTGCCAGCTCTCCGGGCACTTGCGCAACCGCAGTTCGGGGGGTCTACCGGGCAGCAGCGGGGGGAGATGGGGCGCATTGCGGGGCAGTTCCGGCAGCAGTTTTCCGTGCCGGCGAGTTCGATTGCAATCTCGCGCAATGGACAGTTCGTCTACGACGCGGCTGTGGGGATGGGCGACAAAGAGCATCTTGTGCAGGTGCAGCAGGCCAGCCTGTTTCGCATCGCTTCTGTGACCAAGCCGATCACGTCGGTTACGATCTTTTCGCTGATGGAGCAGGGCAAGCTGAAGCTTACGGATAAGGTCTTTGGGCCGGGTGCGATTTTTGGTATCAAGTACGGCAAGCTTCCGTACAAGCAGTGGGTTGCTGACATCACGGTCGACGATCTACTGACGCATACGTGCGGCGGGTGGCCCAACGATGCGAACGACCCGATGATGCACAACGACGGCTGGGACCATACGAAACTGATTACGGAGACGATTGCGAATGATCCTCTGACGAACGTGCCGGGTACGCACTGGGCTTATTCGAACTTCGGATACTGCATACTGGGGCGAGTGATCGAGCAGGTAACGGGGCAGCCGTATGATGCGTATGTGAAGGCGAATATTCTTGCGCCGTGCGGGATTTCGACGATGCAGATTGCGGCGAATAAAGAGAGCCAGAAGGCGCCGAACGAGGTGGTGTACTACGGCCAGTACAGCGAAGATCCGTACAAGATCAACATCACGCGTATGGATTCGCATGGTGGATGGATTGCGTCTTCGACGGAGCTGGTGCAGTTCCTAAACCATGTTGCCGGTGCGCCTGGGATTCCTGCGCTGCTGAAACCGGCGACGATAAAGATGATGACCACGCCTGCTGATGCGTATCCGCCGGGTCCGGCACGCTATGCGCGTGGGTGGATGGTGCGAGGGAATGGCGCGGGGAACTGGTGGCACAATGGGAGTCTGCCGGGATCGACGACGATTATGGTGCGGACTCCGACGGGCTTCTGCTGGGCGGCGCTGATGAACACTCGCACGGAACCTTCGGATCAGATCGATGCAGCGCTCGACCAGATGATGTGGAATATTGTTCGCTGCGTTCCGAGCTGGAATGCCTGATGAATTTTTCTGTAGTTATCGGGGACCCTGGGTAAGAAGGTCCCCGATTTCTCATGCAACACAAACTGGAGATGAAAGATTACAGGGCGAGGCGGATGGCGGAGTCGGCTTCGACGGCCATGGCTTGCAGTGTGTTGAGGAACTGCCTGCTTTGGCCGGTGAAGAGCCCGTCGGCAGTAAAGCTTGCGATCGTGGCGACGGCGCCTGCAAATCTATCGGTTAGCGGGCGAATGATCGCGACGTGGGGGAGGTTGGGGCTGATGAATTCGCAAGGGACGGGAAAGATGAGGCTGGGTTGAACCAGGCTGGGCGGCTGCAGCGGTGGGTTGTTGAAAAAATCAGGAAACGACAGGCCGGATATGGGATCCATAAACGGCGCCACAGGCTGTTGCACTCCATTGCCCGCGAAATCAACCCATTCGAGGAAGTGAGCGATCTCGTCTCCGCCAATGCCCAGGGTGATCTCAAGCACCTCCGGATCGGTCACTTTTTGACTCATAGTCGCGTAGAGACTCGAGCCGCCTTGCTCAATATATCCGAAGTGAAAGGCCGCTACATTTGCGATGGCCTGAAGATGGTTGGCAGGGCCGTTGAGATCGTTGTTGTTTCGGGGAATGGCGGTAACTCCATTGAGAGTGATCGCCTGGGGAAAGCTGGCACCGAGGTCCGGATTAGTTGTGCTACGGTAGCGAACGAACCAGCTGGTGTCGACGTTGAGATGCATGAGGTTGGTGAGGCGCAGCTTGCCTTGTGTTGCTCCCGTCGCTGTACTGCCGGGCAAGGTTTCGAACTGGGTGAAGTTGACCGGCTCCGCGCCTCTGGACTCGAGGTAGGCATTGAGGAAGGCAGCGTGGCTCACTTCATCGAGCGTGTTGCTGGTGATGTATTGCGGGCCGTCGCCGTCGAGGTTCGATAGGGCGGTCTGATAGGGGTTTAGTTGGGTTTGCTGGACTTCGGCGGGTGGGTTGTTGCCGATACCACCCAGCTCCGCATATTGAGTCCAAAGATCAGACTCGATGAGCTCTGCAGCCGCCAGAAACCGAAGGATGGCTGCATCGCCGGGATTGAGTCTACCGCGTTCCTGTGCACGGGCCGAAGTTCCATTTGCTAACAGACCGGCGCCCACAGCTGCTGCGCCTCCTGCCAGAAGACCGCTCTTCATAAAAGAACGCCGGTCGACTGGACGCTTGATGTTGCTGACTGGATTTTTCATATTGCTCCACTGGTCCCAATTCTTTGTGACGATGGGTCTCTCTTGGGGAGGTGACCCGAGGTTCACAATAGGCGCGAGGGACAGTGGGACTTGTCAGGGAATCGTCCAATAAATGTCTTCTTTGATTCGGTTAAATGTCTTCTCGGATTCGGTGCATTTGGTTTGATTAAATTTGGAATAAAAACGGACGCTTCTCAGTTATTTCTTCGTTGAGAAGGTGGTGTTTCATGAAGGGAAGAGAAGACTATGCGGTGGTTTGAAGCTCGGGTTCGGGCCTGAGGGTGGATGGATGCAGGACGGGGGCGAGCCAGTGGCCGGTGTGGCTGGCTGGGTTGGCGGCGATGTCTTCGGGGGTGCCTACGGCTACGATCTGGCCTCCGCCGCTGCCGCCTTCGGGGCCCATGTCGATGACCCAGTCGGCGGATTTGATGATGTCGAGATTGTGCTCGATGACGAGCAGGGAGCCGCCGCCGTCGATGAGTTTGCGGAAGGCGGCGAGGAGTTTGGCTACGTCGTCGAAGTGGAGGCCGGTGGTGGGCTCGTCGAGGATGTAGAGGGTGCGGCTGCGGACTTTTGCGGCTGCGTCGTTGGCGGTGCGGGTGGTGATGGAGCGGGCGGTGGCGAGGTGCGAGGCGAGTTTGACGCGCTGGGCTTCGCCGCCGGAGAGCGTGGTGGCGGACTGGCCGAGGCGGACGTAGCCGAGGCCGACCTCGTCGAGGACGTAGAGCTTGTCGACGATCTTGGGGTGTCCGGCGAAGTAGCTGAGGGCTTCCTTGACGGTCATGTCGAGGACGTCGTGGATGTTCTTGTTGCGGTACTTGATGTCGAGGATGGCGGATTTGTAACGGGTTCCGTTGCATTCTTCGCAGGGGAGTTCGATGTCGGCGAGGAACTGCATTTCTACGGTGACGGTGCCGTCGCCTTCGCAGACGTCGCAGCGGCCGCCGGGGACGTTGAAGGAGAAGTGGCCGGGGCCGAAGCCGCGGCGCTTGGCGTCGGGCTGGGCGGCGAAGAGGGCGCGGATGTCGTCGAAGGCCTTGATGTAGGTGACGGGGTTGGAGCGCGGGGTGCGGCCGATGGGGGACTGGTCGACGAGGACTACGTCGTTGAGGTGATTGGTGCCGGTGAGTTCGCGGTAGAGGTGTGCGGGTGCTCCGGAGGCGTCGGACTGGTCGGGCTCGCGGTTGAGCGACTGCATGAGGGCGCGGTAGAGGACCTGGTGGACGAGCGTGGATTTGCCGCTGCCGCTGACGCCGGTGACGCAGCAGAGGAGGTTGAGGGGGATGTCGATGTCGACGCCGCGGAGGTTGTGGATGCGGGCTCCGGTGAGCTTGAGGTGCTCGCGGCCGGGCTCGCGGCGGTGTTTGGGGACGGGGATGGTGAGGCGGCCGGAGAGATATTTGCCGGTGATGGAGTTGGGGTTGGCGGTGACTTCGGCGACGGTGCCTGAGGCGAGGAGCTGGCCGCCGAGTTCGCCGGCTCCGGGGCCGAGGTCGAGGAGGTAGTCGGCGGAGCGGATGACGTCGGGGTCGTGCTCGACGACGAGGATGGTGTTGCCGAGGTCGCGGAGGTCCTTCATGATGCGGATGAGCTTGGCGGTGTCGCGGGTGTGGAGGCCGATGCTGGGCTCGTCGAGGACGTAGAGGGCGCCGACTAGGCGGGAGCCGAGGGATGGTTGCGAGTTGGATGCGTTGGGATTCGCCGCCGCTGAGGGTGGAGCTTAGGCGGTCGAGGGTGAGGTAGTCGAGGCCGACCTGGTGGAGGAAGTGGATGCGCTGGCGGACTTCTTCGAGGACTTTGCCGGCGATTTCAGTTTGTGACGGCGAGAGTTGCATATTGTCGAAGAACTCTCGGGCGGCGGTGATGGTGAGGGCGCTGGTCTCGCAGATGTTCTGGGCTGGCCATTTTGAGGCGCGATGAGGACTGCGCGGGCTTCGGCGCGGAGGCGCTGGCCGCGGCATTCGGGGCAGGTGGCGTAGCCGCGGTATTTGGAGAGGAAGACGCGGACGTGGAGCTTGTATTTTTTGCGGTCGAGGGCCTGGAAGAAGCCGCGGATGCCGGGGAAGGTTCCGCTGCCTTCTTCGATGAAGCGCTGCTGGTCGGGGGTCGAGGTCGAAGTAGGGGACGTTGGTGGGGATGTTGGCGGGCTTGGCGGCGCGGAGCATCTCGCCGTGGTGGGCGCGGTATTTGGTGGTGGTCCAGGGGGCGATTGCGCCTTCGGCTAGGGTCTTCGAGCGGTCGGGGATGATGAGGTTGGGGTCGAAGTCGATGGTGTTGCCGAAGCCCTGGCAGCGGGGGCAGGCTCCGTAGGGATTGTTGAAGGAGAAGAGGCGCGGCTCGGGCTCGCGGTAGGCGCGGTGGCAGGTGGTGCACTCGAAGGCGGCGGAGAAGCGGAGTTGCCGGGCTGCCGCGTGTCGTTCGCTTTCTTCAGCGGGGGACGGTGTGGAAGCGGACTTCGCCGGACTCGCGGTAGCCGGTCTCGATGGCGTCTACGATTCGGCTGCGGACTTCGGGGCTGAGAGGCGAGGCGGTCGATGAGGACGTAGATGGGTTGGGCGAAGTCGAGCTCGAGGAGGGACTCGGGGGTGGAGAATTCTACGATCTTGCCGTCCTGATAGAGGCGGTTGTAGCCGCGGCGGCGGAGTTCGGTCAGGCGGTCTTTTAGGGCGTCGGTTACGGAGGCGAGGCCGATCACGGATGATGCGGGTTTTGCGGATTTTTTGGTGGCGGATTTCTTTGCGGGCTTTGGGTGGTGCTGATTTCTTCGACGGCGGGCTGCTGCATTGGTTCGAGTTTTACTTCGGCGCGGATGATGGGGAAGAGGGCGTAGGTGCGGGTGCCTTCGGGGAGGGCGAGGAGGGCGGTGACGATTTCGTCTACGGTGTCGCGCTTGACGATGCCGCCGCAGTGGAGGCAGGTGACGGTGCCGCAGCGGGCGTAGAGGAGGCGGAGGTAGTCGTAGATCTCGGTGGCGGTGGCTACGGTGGAGCGGGGGTTGCGGGTCTGGTTCTTTTGCTTGATGGCGATGGCGGGGGCGAGGCCGTCCATGTGGTCGACGTCGGGCTTCTCGATGCGCTCGAGGAACTGGCGGGCGTAGGCGGAGAGGGATTCGACGTAGCGGCGCTGGCCTTCGGCGTAGACGGTGTCGAAGGCGAGGGAGGATTTGCCGGAGCCGCTGACTCCACTGACGACGGTGAGGGCGTTGTGAGGGATGTCGACGTCGATGGACTTGAGGTTGTGGGTGCGGGCTCCGCGGATTGTTATCTGGTCATTCATAGGGCAGGTAAGGGCCGGTTACTGGTTACTGGGTGCTAGTTGTGCTGAAGTGCTTAGGCTTCGTGTTGGGGGCGGAAGATTTCGATTAAGAGGAGGCAGGCGCCGATGACGATGCAGGAGTCGGCTACGTTGAAGTCGGGCCAGTGGTAGTGGCAGATGTGGACTTCGATGAAGTCGATGACGAAGTGGTAGCGGACGCGGTCGTAGAGGTTGCCGAGGGCTCCGCTGAGGATTAGGGCGAGGGCGATGGAGGTGGGGGTGATGGTGCGGCCGGCGCGCCAGAGCATGATGCCGACCATGATGGCGGCGAGGATGGAAAAGATGATGAGTCCGATCGCGGACGGCCTCGGGGGAGGCGGATTCGGCGAACATGCTGAAGGCGGCGCCGGTGTTGAGGACGTGGGTGATGCGCAGGACACCGGGGATGATGGTGTGGGCGTGCCGGTAGGGAGGCGGTTGGAGACGTAGCGTCTTGGTGAGGTGGTCGATGAGGATGGCGAGGGCGGAGAGTCCGAAGAGGACGCCACGTGCGCCGAACTTGAACGGCTTCGGTTTGTCGAACTCGGTGGGAGGGTACTGGTAGGTAGAGGACATCAGGCGGTGAGCCTCCGTGGTGGTGTCGTAGCTGGTTTGTGGGCGTAGGGTGGGAAGTCGATGGCGTCGAGGGCTTCGGCGCAGCGGAGGCAGACGGTGGGGTAGTCTTCGGTTGTGGCCTACGTCGGGGACGTAGCGCCAGCAGCGTTCGCACTTTGGAGTGCTGCTGGAGCGGCTTCGACTGCGAGATCCGGAGACGATCGGTCTGAGATCGTTCGTGCGTCTCAGTCGAGCTGAGAGTCGACTTCGGAGACGTTGAAGAGCTCGGGTAGGGAGGCTGCAGTACTGTCCGCAGATTCTTCTCGGTCTCTCCGATGTAGAGCGTGACGACCGCTTCGAGCGCTTTGCCGATGGTCTTATTCGCGCGCAGTTCTTCGAGTTTGCCGAGGACTTCTGTGCGCGTCTGGAGCAGTTGATCCCAGTCGGCGATCAACTGCTGGCTTCGATCCGATGGGCGCGAGATCTTCGGGAGTGGGGAAGAGGGTGAGGTGGACGCTGCCTTGTTTGCCGGGGAGGGATTGCCAGACCTCGTCGGCGGTGAAGCTGAGGATGGGCGCGGTGAGGCGGGCGAGGGCGTCGGTGATCTTGTAGATGGCGGTTTGGGCGCTGCGGCGGGCGATGTAGAGGTCGTGCTGGTAGTCGCGGCCGGGTTTGGATGGCGATGGGGTAGGTGTAGAGGCGGTCTTTGAGGACGTCGAGGTAGAAGGCGCTTAGCTCGGAGTTACAGAACTCGTTGAGCAGGTGGTAGACGCGGTGGAATTCGAAGTCGGCGTAGGCCTTGGTGATCTTGGCGGTGAGCTCGGCGGTGCGGGCGAGGATGTACTGGTCGATCGGCTGCATCTGTTCGAAGGGAACGCGACGCCGTCGGTGGCCGGGTTGAAGTCGTGGGCTTCGCCGGTGGTGGGGTTGGTTTCGCTGAGGCTGCCGAGGAGGAAGCGGAAGGTGTTGCGGAGCTTGCGGTAGATCTCTTCGGCGAGGCGCTTGAGCAGGGGCAGGCTGGCGACTACGTCTTCGCGGAAGTCGACGGAGGCGACCCAGAGGCGGACGATGTCGCCGCCGAGCTGGTCCATGATGGCGACGGGGTCGATGAAGTTGCCGAGGGATTTGGAGAGGGCGCGGCCCTTTTCGTCGAGGGTCCAGCCGTAGGTGGCGACCTCTTTGAAGGGCGCGCGGTTGTGCATGCCGATGGAGCAGAGCAGCGAGGACATGAACCAGCCGCGGTGCTGGTCGCCGCCTTCGGCGTAGAGGTCGGCGCGGGGTCGGTGCCGGGAGCTGCTGGTGTCGGGGTCGAAGTCGAGGACGGCGTGGGAGCTGGCTCCGGACTCGAACCAGACGTCGAGGATGTCCATCTCTTTGCGGAACTCGGTGTGGCCGCAGGCGCAGGCGGTGCCGGCGGGGAGGATCTCTTCGGCGGTGCGGACGTACCAGGCGTCGGCGGACTCCTTCATGAAGAGGTCGACGACGAGTTTGTTGATGGCTGGATTTTTGAGCGGCTCGCCGCACTTGCGGCAGAGGAAGACGGCGATGGGCACGCCCCAGATGCGCTGGCGGGAGATGCACCAGTCGGGGCGGGTGGCGACCATGTTGGTGATGCGCTCCTGGCCCCAGGCTGGGTCCCAGGTGACGCGTTTGATTTCGTCGAGGGCGCGCTGGCGGAAGGTGGTCTGGGCAGTGCCAGTCTCGTCGAGACGTCGGTGCGGGCATGGGGGTTTCCATGTCGATGAACCACTGCTCGGTGGCGCGGGTGATGACGGGGTTGTGGCAGCGCCAGCAGTGGGGGTAGGAGTGCTCGAAGCTGGTGGCGGCTGAGGAGTGCGCCTTTTTCTTTGAGGAGCTCGATGATGACGGGGTTGGATTTGAAGACGGTGAGGCCTTCGTAGGGCTGGGGCTGGTCGCCGCCGAAGCGCTCGGTGTGCATCTGGCGGCCGGCGTCGTCGACATATTGGAGTTCGGGGAGGTCGTAGCGCTTGCCGGTGGCGAAGTCGTCGACGCCGTGGGCGGGCGCGGTGTGGACGGCTCCGGTGCCCTGGTCGGCGGTGACGTAGGTGGCGTTGGACGCCGAGGATGGTGCGGTCGAGGAATGGGTGCTGGAAGGTGGTGCGGTCGAGCTTGCTGCCGGGGAAGAGGGCGACGATGTCGGCCTGCGAGGCGGGCTCGGCGGGGTTCTTCGCGCTCATGAGGTGGCAGTGGGTGATGACGTCGAGAGCAGCGCCTGGGCGACGATGTAGATGCCGGTCGGAGGTGGCGATGGCGACGTATTCGAGGTCGGGGTGGAAGGCGACGGCGAGGGATGCGGGAAGGGTCCAGGGGGTGGTGGTCCAGATGATGGTGTAGACGTCTGATTTTCCGGCCAAGTGCGGGGTCGATAGCGGCGGGGTCGCTGGTGAGTTTGTAGCGGACGTAGATGCTGGGGCAGGTGTGCTGCTCGTACTCGACTTCGGCTTCGGCGAGGGCGGTGCGGTCGTGGATGCACCAGGAGACGGGCTTGAGGCCTTTGTAGACGAAGCCGTTCTCGAAGAAGTGGAAGAAGGTCTCGGCGATGCGGGCCTCGTACTCGGGGTCCATGGTGGAGTAGGGCTGGAACCAGCGGCCGAAGATGCCCATGCGGATGAACTGGGAGCGCTGGAGGTCGAGGTACTTCTGCGCGTACTCGCGGCAGGCGCGGCGGACGGCGACGGGGTCCATTTCGAGCTTTTTGCGGCCTAGCTGCTCGTCGACTTTGATCTCGATGGGGAGGCCGTGGCAGTCCCAGCCGGGGACGTAGGGGGCGTCGAAGCCGGCCATGGTTTTGGTCTTGACGACGAAGTCCTTGAGGGACTTGTTGAGGGCGTGGCCGAGGTGGATGGCTCCGTTGGCGTAGGGGGGGCCGTCGTGGAGGATGTAGCTGGGGGAGCCGGCGCGGGCGGCGCGGATTTGGGCGTAGAGGTCCTGCTGCTCCCAGGCTTTGAGGCGGAGGGGCTCGTTGACGGGCAGGCCGGCCTTCATGGGGAAGGCGGTCTGGGGCAGAGTTGAGAGGTTGATTTCAGCGGCTTGGGCTGATTATCTGTTGCTGGGACTGCTTCTTCCGGCATTCGTTCCTCGTGAGTTTTGTGCGTCGACGGTCTGGCGTTGTTGAGTCTGTGCCAAACCTATATTGTAGCTGGGTATGGGGGATGGGGTGAAGGACAGGGATTGACGAGCGGAAGAGACTTCCTTGGGGTGACGTGCGTCCAAGAGACGTGACAGAGAAGAGACAGAGAAGTGACAGATATGAGACACCGGCGGGAGGCAGAGTTTTGCGAATGTTTGTAGAATGTTTCTGGAGCCAGATGCGCCTCGTCCCAAATGATTGAAAACCGGCGGCAGACCGGGAACGTATGGTTATGCAGGACGTAAGAATTACGAGAGGGCTGACGGGCGGTTAGTTTCTGTTCCCAGCCGAGGCGAAACATCTATGGCGAACACGCTGTTGCCACCCCCAGAGATCAATCCGGCGAAGGAGCCGGTACAGTTGCACGCCGGTGCCGAGCTCCACTGGACCGAGACAAAAGAAGAGGGCATCCTCGCGTCGCTGTGGGGCAGCGTGCGGGATGTGTTTTTCCCGGTAAAGCTGCCGCCGCTGGTGCTGGAGTCGAAGCCGATTGCGGTGGTGGACCGCATGGCGGTGAAGCAGAACCCGAGGGCGTGGGCGGGCTCGGTGGCCTTTTATGCGCTGCTGATTCTGTTTATCGCGTGGCTGATTCACAAGAAGGTGCAGTTCTCGGCTCCGGTGAAGGCGATGCTTGTTGACCGATTTGAGCGTTCCTCCTCCGGCTCCTCCGAAGGCGAATGCGATGGGTGGAGGCGGTGGACAGAGGGGTCCGACGCCGGTGACGAAGGGCACGCCACCGAAGTTTGCGGATATGCAGATTGTTCCGCCTAAGGCTCCGCCGATGGTGGATCCGAAGATTCATATCGAGCCGACCATCGAAGTGCAGAAGGACGTAAAGATGGCGAGCAGCATTCCGCAGATTGGCGTGGCGAACTCACCGATTATCGGCATGTCGATGGGCAATGGCAGCGGGACTGGTTTGGGATCGGGGAATGGGTCGGGACTGGGGCCGGGGTCGGGCGGGAATACTGGCGGTGGACCGAGACGTATCGGCGGTGGTGTCAGCGCTCCGCAGGTGATCTATCAGGTTGAGCCGGAGTTCTCTGAGGAGGCTCGCAAGGCTAAGGTTGCCGGCAATGTGCTGGTGAATCTGTGGGTGGATACGAACGGCTTACCGAGCCACGTCCACGTGATTCGCGGCGTGGGCATGGGGCTGGATGAGAAGGCCGTTGAGGCGGTGAAGCAATACAAGTTCAAGCCGGCGATGGAGAACGGGAAGCCGGTGCTGGTGGAGCTGAATATTGAGGTGAACTTCCAGATCTTCTAGGTGGTCTGGAATGTGGTGAGAGGGGTCTGCCTGCGGGCGGGCCCTTTTTGTTTGGTGGCGGGTGAGGATTGGAGGCGGAAGCTGTCGACCTGCTGCTCGAGGGTGACGGCGGTGGTGCGGAGGCTTTCGATTCCGGCGGCGGTGGTGGCCATCTCGGCGAGGTTGTCGTGGCTGAGGGAGTGGATGGCGTCGAGGCTGGAGCTGGACTGGTTGGCGGCGGCGGCCTGCTGGGAGGCGGCGATGGCGATCTGGGTGATCATGCGGTCGACCTGCTCGGCCATGCCGATGATGCGCTGGAGGGATTCGCCGGCCTGGTTGGTGGTGGCGACACCCTGCTCGACGGTGCCGGTGCCGCTCTCCATGCTGGCGATGGCGGTGCGGGTGCGGTCCTGGATGCCCTGGATCATGCCGGCGATCTCTCCGGTGGCCTGGGCGGTGGATTCGGCGAGGCGGCGGACTTCGCCGGCGACGACTGCGAAGCCTCGGCCCTGCTCGCCGGCGCGGGCGGCTTCGATGGCGGCGTTGAGGGCGAGGAGGTTGGTCTTGCGGGCGATCTCGTCGATGACGGTGACGATCTGGGAGATGCGGCGGGAGTCGTCGCCGAGGAGGGTGACCGTGGCTGAGGTGTCGCTGACGGCGGTGGCGATGGAGCGCATGTTGCCGAGGACCTGCTTGACGATGGCGCCGCCTTCGCGGGCGGTCTCGGCGGCGTTGCGGGCGGTCTCGGCGGCGGAGTGGGTGTGGCGGGAGACTTCGGCGATGGAGGCGGACATCTCCTGCATGGCGGTGGCGGCCTGCTGGGTCTGCTGGCTCTGCTGGTCGATGCGGCGGTGGACCTGATCGCTGGCGGTGCGCATGGAGGCGGCGTTTCCGGTGAGGGTGCCGGCGGTGTTGACGAGAGTGCCGATGATTCCGGCGAGGCTGGTCTGCATCTGCTGCATGGCGAGGGCGAGGCTGCCGATCTGGTCGGTGCTGTCGACGTCGAGGGGTTGGCCGGTGAGGTCGCCGGAGGCGATGGCGTTGGCGCGCTGGGAGACGAGAGCGATGGCGTGCGTGATGCGGCGGGCGAGTACGAAGGAGATGATGCCGCCGATGATGGCGCCGAGGAGAGTAGCTATCCAGAGGGTGTAGAGTGCGGTGCGATTCGCGTCGCGGAGATGGTCCATCTCTTCGTTGGCGAGGTTGGTCTGCGATTCTGCGAGGGCGCTGGTGGTGGCGACGAAGGATTTCTCGAGGGGGAGAATCTGGTTCTGGAGTGTGTCGTAGGCCTGCGCGGTTCCGCTGGAGGTCTTCGACTCGTTGAGTTGTTCGACTTTGTCTTCCATGGCTTCGAGATTGACGAGGGCTGCGGCCATGGCTGTGGTGTCGGCGCCGAGGTTGTAGTCGGTGGAGAAGCGGCTGAGTCTGGACATGGCCTTGTCGGCGTCTGCGACCGACTGCCTGCGGGACTTGCGGAAGGCGCTGGAGGAGGCGGGGTCGATTCCGAAGAGCATGTAGGATTCGAGGTCGTTGGTGGTGTGTTGAATGTGGTGGCGGAGGTCACGAGTGACCATGATGAAGGGGATTCGCTGCGTGGTGATGGTGAGCGAGAGCCGGTTGGCTTCCTGAATGCGGATGTGAGCGGTGTAGGCGCTGAGCAAGCTCGCGAGGATGAGGACGCCGGTGCTGAGTGCGAGTTTGAATTCGAGCTTCATGTGGTGCCTCATGGGGATGGGAGCTTAGTGAGCAGATGCGGAGAAGACGACTTCGATGTTCATGACGGTGGAGTCGGGTGCGGTGGCGAAGCGCCACTGGTGGACGGCCTGCTCGGCTGCGGGTGCGAGGAGCTTGTGGCCGGATTCGACGTGGGTCTCGGAGACGGTGCCGTTGGGCAGGATGGTGACGTGGACCATGACGGATCCGGAGACTCCCATGCGGCGGGCCAGTTCCGGGTAGACCGGAGGGACTCGCGTGATGATGGCTCGGTGTTCGTTTACTGGATCGGGGGCGGCTGCTGAGGCAGAGGTCAGGCAGAGACCGAGGATGCCGCTGAGCAGGCATGAGGTGATGATGTTGCGCTTGAGATGCAAAGTTCGGCCTCCGCGTACAGAGGATGTATCGGCGGAGAGCTGCTCGGCTTTAGCTGGGGTCCACTCGGGGTGAGCTTGACCCTCCCCCCTCCCCCACCAAATTGCGCAAAGTATTCAAAGTAGATGATTTAAGTCCGGACTTCGGCTTTGGGAGGTCCAAAAAGTCTTATAAATTGGGGTTGGGGACGGCAAAGTATTCAAAAATTGAGGTTTATGGGGACGGATTAGGGATGGATTGTCAAAGACCGCTGCGGTGTCCTCTCCGCCTGGGCGGTTTTTGGCTCAGTTTAGATACGTAATTAATCGATGGATTGTTCCCTGCCCCTGCATGCCAGCTCTGTCCCACTTTTGAAGCTTAGGCAGGTCTTCCTGATGGTATAGAGGTGAGTGAGGAGAACAGGCAACAGCAACTGCAAAAGGCAATAGATACGTTGGCTAACCCATGATCCTTGTCAGTTCGACCTGTGCCAAATGAATTTTCCGCCTAGCGTCTTCGAGCTTAGCCAATGCTTCGCGACGATATTCGTCCGAACTTCTGACGCTAGTGGACAAGTAGCGAAATCGCTCCTCCTCTTTTTTCAAGAGTGCTATATCGGTTTCCAACTGGACGGCTCTTAGGCTCTTGAATTCCATAGGATAAAGTTATCATCACCAAAACAAAGGCCCGTTATCCTTGCGCCCTGCCTGATCCCCTGAAATGATGGATGGCATGAACGAGGACAGAGCATACCGAAGAAGGATGGCCTTTACGGTTCTAGGGGTATCGCTCTCGATCCCGCTCCTATTAGGAGCGTTGCTATTGGTGATCGACTATTTCTTCAATCCGTTCCGTGAGTGGTAATGCCTTTGGTTTAGCCAACGTATTTAATGCCCAGCAAGAGCGAAATACGGGGGTTCTTCGCGGTGCTCAGAATGACAAGTGTTTTGGCAACCTATACATCAACAGCAAAACCACTCCAGGCGGGTTGCGTGCATTAGAGGGAGACGAGGGCGGGTGCTGCGATCTCGGCGAAGGTGAGATTTTCCGCGGGGCTGCCGGTGCGCTGTTTCCAGTCGAGGAAGAGCTTGCCGTAGCTGTCGGTAATGCAGGTGGCGGGGTCGATGTTGAGTTCGGCGAGGGTGCGGTCGATCCAGTCGGTGGGGCCTTCGAGCTCGGCCCAGGTGCCGATGGGGGTTTCGTCGATGAGGAGGTGGCCGGTGAGCCTGGAGTCTGGGCTGATGGGGTGGGACCACTCGGAGCGATACTTTTCGTAGACGAAGGCCGGTGTGTAGCCTAGTTGCAGAAGGATGGCTGCAAGGGCAGGACCCTCCGCGATGGCTGTTTCGGTCTCGATACGGATCTTGTAGCGGGTGGTGTCGACGGGAGCTTCCGGGCTGGGTCTGCGTTTGTGGGTGACAGTGCAGAGGGGGCCGTACTGGCGGATGCGGAGGATCTGTTGGCGGGCGCGGAGGTCGCGGGTGGGGGTGTCGTAGAGGGTGTTGTGCTCGAAGGTGCGGGGAGTGTCGAGGTGGAAGCCGAGGGCGGGGAGGCGGGACTGGAAGGCGGTTGGATCGGAGACGGGGAACTTCAGTTCGATCTCTGCACTCTGCATGGCTGAAGTATACGGCGGACGGAGTGGTCTCGCGAGGTTAGGATGGAGAGATGTTTGGTGGAAAAACGGTACGTTTAGCGGGAGAGGCGGGAGTGCTTCAGGCGGCGGAGTTGCTGCGTGGGGGCGGGACGGTCGCGTTTCCTACTGAGACGGTGTATGGGTTGGGGGCGAATGCGCTGGATGCGGAGGCAGTGGCGAAGATCTTCGCGGCGAAGGAGCGTCCGGAGTGGGATCCGCTGATCGTGCATGTGTGTGACCGGGAGATGCTGGGGCGGGTGGCGGAGGTGCCGGATTTACTGGCGCGGAATATTGAAGCGTTGGTTGAGAGATTCTGGCCTGGGCCGTTGACTCTATTGCTTCCAAGGACTGCAGCAGTGCCGGATGCTGTGACTGCGGGGCGACGGCTGGTGGGGGTGCGGATGCCGGGGCATCCGGTGGCGCTGGAGCTGATTCGGCTGGCGGGTGTGCCGGTGGCGGCGCCTAGCGCGAACCGGTTTGGGAGGATTAGTCCTACGACGGCGGCGCATGTGCTGGAGGATCTGGATGGGCGGATCGATGCGGTGCTGGATGGTGGGGCGACGACGGTGGGGGTGGAGTCTACTGTGCTGGATGTGGGTGCGAGGGTGATCTATCGGCCGGGCGGTGTCTCGCAGGAGGAGCTGGAGCGGGTGCTGGGCGGTGCGGTGGAGGTGTATCGGCCAGTGGTGGTGGAGAAGCCGGAGAGTATGCCTTCGCCGGGGGTTGGGATTCGGCACTATGCTCCGCGGGCTCGGCTGGTGCTGGTGTCGCAGGAGGATTCAGGACAGGGGACGATGGAGGCTGCGTTGGTTGCGGCTGTCGACGATGTGGCGGATAAGGCGGATAAGGTAGGGGTGATGCTGCCGGATGGGTGGGATGCTTCGTATGCTACGGCTGTCTATCAGTGGGGGCCTTGGGGTGATGGAGAGGTGTTGGCGCGGCGGCTGTTTGCGGGGTTGCGGGAGTTGGATGAGGCTGGGGTTGGAGTGATTGTTTGTCCGGTGCCGGAGATGGGTGGGATTGGGGCGGCGATTCGGGATCGGTTGGAGAAGGCTGCTCGGGTGAAGTGAAACTACAAGTGCAACGGCAAACCGAAAACAGGTCCTTCGACTCTGCAACTCGCAAAGTGCGCGAGTTGCTTCGCTCAGGATGACACTTGTGGCCATCTCTCAGGATGCCTGTCTAATAGCATGTCGCTAGCTCATGTGCGGGCGGCGGTGGTTAGCTGGGTGGCGTAGGCGTCGAGGGATAGGGAGCGCAGGAGGTTGCGGCGCATTCCGGAGTGGACCTGGTCGAGGCCTCGGCTGGCTTGTTCGATCCAGTTAAAGGAGAGGGTTTGAGCGAGGCGCTCGAGCTCGGGGCGGAGGTCGGTGTTGCGGACTAGCTCGGGGGTGCCGGAGTCGAGGAAGAGCAGGTCTTCGAGGATGAGCGAGAGGGCGCGGAGCAGGGCGGAGGTTTTTTGCTGGCCTTCGGCTCCGGCGCGGTAGGTTTCGGTCATCTTGAAGAGGGCGGTGTGGTCGGGTTCTCTGCGCTGGCGTTGCGGATGAGGATGAGCGCGTCGGCGCGGGCGGCGGTGTAGGCTTCGAGGTCGAAGCCGAGGGCCTGGCCTGCTGCTCCCTGCGCGAGGCGGGCGATGAGGCAGCGCTGTTTGGGTGGGACGTCGGGGCGGCGGTCGGCGAGGAGCATTTCGATCTCTTCGAGGGGCAGGGCGCCTAGCCGGACGGAGGCGCAGCGGGAGCGGATGGTGGGCAGGAGTTCGCCGGGGTTTTCGGCGAGGAGGATGAGGTGGACTGTGGCAGGTGGCTCTTCGAGGAGCTTGAGGAGGGAGTTGGCGGCTTCCTTCATGAAGGAGCTGGCGGTGAGGATGAAGATTTTGCGCGGGGCTTCGCTGGGGAGGCGGTGGGCGCGCTGGATGAGGGTGCGGATCTGGCCTAGTTTGATGAGGAGCTGCGGGGGGTCGGGGGGGACGATGAGGACGTCGGGGTGGGGCTGGATGAGGATGCGGGTGTCCTTCTTGTCGGCCTCGCGGAGGTCTTCGCGGATGGCTACGGCGGCGGCTACCTGCTCGTCGAGGTCGGCGGCGGAGGCGATGCGGGTGCAGTTGTGGCAGACTCCGCAGAAGCTGGCGAGGGACTGGCCGTTGGACCAGTCGGCTGGACCTGACGAGCGGAGCTCGCGGGGCTGGCGCTCGCACTCGACGGCCATGGCTAGCATGAGGGCGAGGGTGTATTTGCCGGCTCCGGCGGGGCCGCTGAGGAGGAGCGAGTGGGGCAGGCGTCCGGCGGCGATGGCGGTGCGCAGGTGCTCGACGGCGGTGGCGTTGCCGAGGAAGTCGTTGAAGGTTGCGGGTAGTGCCATTTGCTCTCTCCTTTCTGCCTGATTCAGGCGGTTGTTTCTGCGGCGGGTGGGGTACCCCCCTCCTCCCTTGTTTTGCGCAAAATATTCGAACGAAAGACTTTAGCTTTGGACCTCGGGTGCGCGGGGTGCCGGGTTAAATGTTGCAGTCCGGCTTGCGCCGGACTGTTGGGTGCTGGGTTAATTATAGCGGGTGTGTCAAGGTTGCGTGCTCAATGAGTGACTCGGCGATTTGGCACTCTCGAAATCGACTGCACTCACTAGAAACGAGTTTGCAGGGACCTGAACGTCAAGACTGAGTTGAAGTGAGGTGGACTACAAGGATCGTGCCTTTCCCAATTTCCAGAAACCTCGGCCGATCAAGGGTTGGCAACCTATGATAAAGTGACTGCCAAAGTGGAATCCCCAGGTCCGTAGTTCTCAGTCTTTGATAGGCGGTGAGCATGAGGATCACATTGACTTTCCAGGGCAGCGGCTCCGGTAGCGTCACACCTACCGGATCTACAAAGGCCGAGCCGTTCTCGAAGTCGGCATTTACTTTCTCCTTCACAACCGACTCCACGCTGATCTCCAAATCGGGAGCCGTCTTCAACACGCCGTCCGTTTCCGGCGGGAGCGTAAGCATCGGCGGTAAGTCGGGTACCTTCTCCGTTCCCGTATCCGCACAGATCAATTCCCCGTGGGTAAACTTCAACGCGGATTTGACCAGTTCCAGCAGCACTGGCGTAGTCGGCGGGAATAGTACGTCGTTGGCCGGCTACAATCCGCAGGCGGCAATCGGGCCGTTGGCACTGAACTCACCTGACGTGAATGTCAGCCCCCGCAGCGTTCCGACCAGCTTTGGGAGCTTTATTCTGACGGGTGTAAGCAGCGAGACATTCACCATTGCCGGTACGTACTACTTCATCAAGAGCAAACTGAACGGAGATGTCATCGATATCATTGGCGCCTCCACCGCGCCGGGAGCCGGCCTCGATTCATATCCGCAAAAGACGACGGGGACCGACAATCAACTTTGGGAGTTCGTCATCGATCCTGTCGGCTCGGGCTACTATTTCATCAAGAGTCAGCTCAACGGCAACGTGATCGACATTGAGGGCGCCTCTACGAAACCCGACACGCTCCTCGACGCATATCCGCAGAAGACCACGGGAACCGACAACCAACTTTGGGAGTTCGTCGCCGATCCCGCAGGCTCCGGCTACTGCTTCATCAAGAGCAAGCTCAACGGCAATGTCATCGATATCCAGGGTGCTTCCACCAACCCCGGAACACCGCTCGACGCTTATCCCTGGAAGCTCAATGGGTACGACAACCAGCTCTGGACCGTGGTGGGCGGTAGTTTTCCTTCGGTGGTTGGGACGGTGGCCCAGCGGTCCGGAGGCGACTCCGGTTACTTCAATTACATTCAGGCAAACGGATCCAGTTGCGCTACGCTCACCGGCGTCAAAGCAACAATCTACTTCACGCAAGACCTGGTATGGGAGTCATCAAACCCACCCACTCACCCTGGACTTTCAATCCAATTGAACGCCGAAACAAGCAGCAATCAACCGCTGGATTGGCTGCAATTCCTTGTGCACATGGGGGACGATCAGGGTCTCTGGCCGTGGATTAATATCTGGGCGCCCAAAGGAGGACCCGGAGATCCAACAGCTCTTTGGATTCAGAGTGTGGCTACCCCGCTGGTGAACCTTCCTCAGGCGGGACGCATTCCGGCCGGGTATTCCATCATTATCGCTTTGCAGAATGATAGTGAGAACAGGATTACCGGCGCCAGCTGGCAGGCTCTCGACAACACAGGCAAATCGATCGGCTCCGTTTCTTACGCTTTGTCGACTTCCGCCGGGGGCGGAGTCCCGCCTGCCGACCTGTGCCCGATAGCCTCCTTCCAGGTGACGTTCGGAGGTCCGCTGGACGGCGCCTACGCGACCTTTTCATCGGGAGCGGGCGTGGTCATTATGGAGGCCAACCAGGCCATGAATGTAGATGCCTCGTGGCCGTCCTGTATCGGGTTCACTGGCGGGACTGCTGAGAGTTCAAACATCGGCTATGGTGCGCTGGAATCGAGACCGAGCAATATGTTTGAACAAGCCTTTGGCGTTGTGCCTGAAACTGGACTGGTGCGGCAGATGAATCTGAAGGGCCGAAAACTCCCTGTTCGCCCATGACGGTATCGGTAAATTAATACGGCGTCTCTCGCTACCTACTCCGTCCCGCGCGAAGAGTTCTAAATCGTATATCCTGCACGCTTGAACGGCATAGTCCGGACCCGTTCGCCCGTGGCCGCAAAGATTGCGTTGCCTAAAGCTGCGGCCAGAGGCGGCACACAGGGTTCACCCAGGCCGGACGGACGGAAGTCCGACTGGATGAAATATGCGTCGACCGGCGGGGCGCTGCGCATCCGCAGAATCGGATAATTGCCGAAGTTGACTTGCTGGACGCGACCCTGCTCAACCCCTATCTCCAGCCCCATAGCGGTGGACAGCGCATCGATAACGCCACCCTGGACCTGGTTCTCGGCGCCACTCATATTAATGATGGGGCCGATGTCCGCCACGGCCGTGACTTTGTGAATCTTCACGCGCTTCTTCGCGTCGACGCTGAGCTCTACGGCCTCTGCGACGTGGCCGCCGTACGCGCAGCTGAAGGCTATGCCCAGCCCGGTTCCGGGAGGAAGCTTCTTACCCCAACCGGACTTCTCCGCCGCCATTTTGAGGACGCCGGCGGCTCGGGTCGGATTGAAACTTCGAATGGGATCGGGCGCTGGGCCCGCGGGCTTGGCCAGTGGCCGAGCGAACCATTCCAGCAGAAACTCCACATGGTCACGTCCGGCAGCCAGTGACAGTTCGTGCAGAAAGCTTCCCGCAACGAACATCTGAACATTGTCGGTGGGCGCTCGCCAGGGCCCGCATGGGATCTGCAGCCGCATCAGGCTAACGGCGTAGCGTACGTTGGGCGCCATGTCCGCTGGGAAAGCGTTGTTACTGCGGGCGCCTCCGGCTACGGGACGGTTGCCGTCGGCCGAGAAAGAGACGAGATGGTTCTGGATGGCGGATAGCTTACCCGACTTGTCGACCGCGCCCTTCAGATAGTGATAGCCGCCCACGCGGAAGAAGTCGTGCGCGAAATCGTCTTCGCGTTTCCATTGCAGTTTCACCGGCGCGTCGACCTTCATGGCGATCGCGGCAGCTTCGCACATATAGTCATTCGTCAGCCTGCGGCCGAAGCCGCCTCCGGCGCGGGTCTGGTGAACGATCACTTTGTCTTCGGAGAGCTGCAGCATTTTGGCGAGCTGTCTCAAGCCGCTATCGGCCTGCTGGCTGGGCGTCCATATCTCCATGGTTCCGTTGTGCCACCAGGCGGTGCTGTTCTCCGGTTCGAGCTGCTGATGCGAGACCATGGCGTAGTCGTAGGACGCCTCGACCACCTTGGCGGCGGAGGCAAAGGCTGCATCGACATCGCCCGTGTTGTTGGCCGGCGTGGGCAGTCTGGGCCGAGAGCTCTTTGGCTTTGGCCGCTGCCTGGGTGAGCGAATCTTTGGATGCGGCGCTCTCATCCCAATCCACTTTCAGCGCGGCCTTGGCTTTGAATGCCTCCCAGGTGGATTTGGTGATGATCGCGACGCCGGGCATTACCTCACCTGGATTGCCGGTGCCTTCGAGCACAAAGGCATCAACTACGCCCGGCATCTTCTTGATCTCATCCAGATTGGCGCTCTTGACCTTGCCGCCAACAGCGGGGCACTTGGTGTAATTGGCGTACAGCATGCCCGGCATCTGCACGTCGATTCCAAACAGCGGCTGCCCCGTGACGAGCTTCAGATTGTCGACTCCGGTGTAGCGCTTGCCCAGCAGCTTGTAATCCGCGCGAGCCTTGAGCGGCACCTTGGTCGCATCCGGTACCGGCTGAGCCGCCGCCGCCGTAGCCACGCTACCGTAGGTTACCTTGCGGCCAGACGACGTATGGATGACGTAGCTGGCATTGGTGCTGCATTCAGTCGCTGGAACCTTCCATTGCTGGGCCGCCGCCGCTATCAGCATTGCACGCGCGGTGGCTCCCGCCTGGCGCAGTTGATCCCAGCCGCGAGGAATCGAGGTGGAACCGCCGGCACCCTGATAGCCATAGACCTTGGGATTGATCGGCGCCTGATCAACTTTCACCGTGTTCCAGTCGGCATCCAGCTCTTCGGCGATGATGAGACCGAATGCGGTCTTGATACCCTGGCCGATCTCAGGACCTTTGGAAAAGACTGTGACCGTATTGTCCGGCGCAATGCGTACGAAGGAGTTGAGCACAGTCGATTCATGTACCACCTCGTCCGCCCGGGCAGAACGCGTATCGAGATTGAAGGCCAGCACAAGCCCACCGCCGGCAAAGCTCGCCAGCTTCAGGAAAGATCGACGCCCCATCGTCGCAACCGGCGGAGAAAGCGTCTCGACCTGCGCGATCAGGGCCTGTATATCGGCATCATATTGGGAGAATGTACTAGCTGCTGACATGGCTGGCTCCTTTCGTCTCGCCTTGAGAACTGGCCTGATGAATCGCCGCCTTGATGCGGATATAAGTGGCGCACCGGCAGATATTCCCCGACATCGCGGCTTCGATCTCGGCATCGGTCGGTTTGGGATGTTCGGCCAACAGCGCCGCAGCGCTTAAGATCTGGCCGCCCTGGCAATATCCGCACTGGGCCACATCAAGGTCAATCCATGCCTGTTGCAGCCGATGCAGTTTGCTGCCTTCCGCAAGCCCCTCGATGGTGGTGATGCTGCCCGTCGCCTGCGAGACCGGAGTCATGCAGGAACGGATGGCGTGCCCATCCATGAGCACCGTGCAGGCACCACATGCGCCCACTCCGCAACCATACTTGGTGCCTTTCATATCGAGAGAATCGCGCAATACCCAGAGCAACGGAGTGTCGCCCTGGACATCGACCGTCTGTGGCTTCCGATTGATATTGAGTTGGGATGGCATTGAGTTCACCTCACGGACATTGCACTCAAGATACAAGGAACGGGTTGAAAGAAGATAGTCGAAAGCTTAACACCGTTGCAGAGGTTCTTCCAGATTGGTAGGGTTTCGTGGTTTTTCTCCAATGAAATCAATGTCCCGCAGCGCCGGGCGTCGAAGCCTTACTGCGTAAAGAGGTTTTGCCGGCCTCAGCCGCGAAGGTTGGGCGCGCCGAAGGGAGCTCCGGTTAATCCGCCGTCCACCACCAGCTCGACCGCATTGATGTACGACGAATCCTCAGAGGCCAGGAAAAGCACAGCCTTCGCGAGTTCTTCCGGTTCGCCCCATCGGCCCAGAGGAACCGTCGAAGAGAACAAATCAGCCAGCCTGGCGGACTGTTCAGCCGACATTGAGGCGCGAGCCCCGCGCTTCCAGATGGGAGTTTTGGTCGCTCCGGGCGCGACGACATTGACGCGAATGTTGCGCGGCGCAAAGTCGGCAGCGATCGAACGCGCCATGGAGACCACCCCGCCCTTCGTAGCCGCATAGGCGGCCTGGCCGGCCTGGCCGAGATAGTTGTGCACCGATCCGTTGAAGATGATGCTGGCGTTGTCGTTCAACAGAGGAGCGGCGGAGTTGACGGTGAAGAAAGCGCCATTCAGATTGGTGTGGACGATATTCTCAAACACTGCTTCGTCCGTCGCGCCGGTCGGTGTTCTGCCGCCAATTCCGGCGTTAGCGAAGACGATGTCCAGCTTGCCGAAATCCCTGGCGAGATCCGCGAAGAGCCGCTTGCGGTCCTCCGCCACGGTAACGTCGGCGCGATAGCCGCGCGCGTTGGGTCCAAGTTCGGCGACTGCTTCATCCAGGGTCTTCTGATCCCGGCCGGTAATCGCGACTTTAGCGCCTTCTGCAACGAAGAGGCGGGCAGTGGCCAGACCGATGCCGCTGTTTCCGCCGGTGATAAGAGCCTTCTTGCTTGTGAGTTTCATGACTCCTCCTTGCCAACGTTCGCTGAGACACGCGTCCACACGCCTTCCAATAGCGCAGGCACCCACTTTTCGGCGGGACAGCGGCTCCAACTCTGACTGAGGAAGACGAGGTCACGATTCGCTGCGCCTTGGCTCGCGCTTCCCAGTCCAAGGAGGAAGAGCGTGCCTCTTCTAAAGGGGCAACCGCCGACCTCGCCGGAGGTTTTCGCCTGGCGTACAGGGGTTACTGTAAAGAGGCATTCGCCCACGACAGCGTCCGTCGTTATTGAAGATCGAAGCCCTGGGTCGGCAGCAAGCTGCCGCATTTTATGCAGGCCATCACCAATGAGCTGCCGAGCTGCAATTAGCGCGATAACGCCAGCCAGATCGCCATTCACCATGGAAGCAAGAAGCGTTTTCGCTCGCTCCAGCCTGCCGCTGATGCGCCACCCCAGCATTTTCAGGACATTGGAAGAGCTTGCAGCCTCAAGCACCATATGGGCCGCTGCCAAACTCTCCTCAGTGGCCGTGAACGCTTCGACGAACAATCTTCCTATGGTCTGCTGCACAAGCAGATCGAGCTTCTCCGCAGTTCCGCTCCCTCTGACCCAGTCGGCGAGGCCGTGGCAATGTGGGAATCCCGAAGGGATTTCCAAAGAGTGTGGGAAGGGTGGGAAGCCGGCTTCATGGCTTTCCATGCTTTCCATACTCTGTCATTTCCATGGCCTGCTTTTCGCGCGGCAAATGTTGGATAAACCGATATGCCGCCACCCAGTGCAATGTGCCGCACTCGCGATGAGATGCTCATCGGTACTCATCGCTTGTCATTGAGTGCATTGGCGATTATGCGCTCCTCGACATGAGTGAAGAGGAGTTCTCATGGCAGAACAGGCTTTGTTGGTGGCGGCCCTTACTCGGTCCTCAGAGCGTCAACGGGATTGATGGAGGCCGCGCGACGTGCGAGGATTATTGCGGCGACGGCGGCGCAAAATCCCAGCGCCATCATTCCTGCCAGCCAGGGCCACAGGTTATCGGCATTGATCCGGTGCAGTCCTACAGCCAGATGACTCACATAAAGGGCCCCTGGAATGCTCAAACGTATGACGAACGTGCTCGGCTTAACGAGCCTTACAAAAGCACTCCATCGAGTCTGAGCAGGAGTGCTCGCGCACCGCGAACAAAAAACAGGACCTCTTTTCCCAACAGTCCTCCTTTCCAAGCTCCATCAGAATTCGAGTTCCGTAACAGTCTCGTTCCCTTCCCGCGCCCCCTCCCTGGCTTCGGATCATCGCCGAAGGCAAGCACAGCTACGATCTCGAATACCAGCTACCCACGGAAGCGCCCTGATCTCCAACATCATTCTCAAGCGTCGCTTCCCGCCTACTTCTTAGCCGGGCGCGGCATCGGCTTCACCCCGACCTGCTCCTCCGCCGTATACGGCGCTCCATAATACGGGAAATCCTTGCGAATGCGCCCGGGGTCGGGAGCAAGTCCATCGACAATTGGCGTGTTCGCCGCCAGCGTCAACATCACATCCAACACATCGTCGCCGAGCGCGCGTCCATTGAAGCTGGTCACCTCAAATGCGGCGGACGTTCCAAGCTCGTAAGGCAACGTGTTGGGACAGAGCCGTGCAGCGATCAGCTTCCCGTATTCACCCGGGTCGGTCGCCGAACCGGCATAGGTCGTCACCTTCTCCGCAAAATCCGCGATCGACTTCGCGAAGCGCTCTAGATCTTCAGACGGAACCGACGCATTGAATTGTTCTTTCACCTCTTGATCGCTCGGGTCGTTCAGGAAGAGATGCGTAACCATAGGCAGGCCCCAACGCGAAACTTGTACCTCCGGCGCATGGCCAAAGAGGGAGATCGTCGCCCATGCATTGATTTTTCCCTTCCCAATCAGTTCGCTCGGCACCTCCAGCACAATCGCCGTAACATTCCGCCTCGCAAAGGGATTCTGCTGATGCAGAAAGGCTTCCCCATCGTAGCGCTGGTCCTTATAGAAAGCAGTCATAAATGTGCCGAATCCGGCATTTGCCACAATAGCTCTGGAGCAATCCCAACATACGCACGAAGACCAGAATTAGTCGCGACCGAACCGGTTTCACCCTCAACCAGACTCTCTCCGGCGTCACCACGGAGAGCATCGTCACCCGTCGCCTTCCGCATCACAAACGGCTGAATGTGAGTATGCTCACTGCCATCTCCGTGTCGTGGTTCACCAAACCTGAACTTGAACGTAACCTCTTCCCTCGCATCTCCGTTCAGGTCGAACCGGAACGCGTAGAGCCCTTCTGGATGAAGCGTATCCGGAGCCGATAATCCCACATCCGGATTCACGGTCATCGCCATTACCGTCTTGCCCGAGGGGCCGTCAAATAAATAAAAGTCGCAGAGGTTGAGGCTCGGATCTTCCTTCGCCAGTTTGGTATCGAAATGATGTGACATAGGTTTCCTCTCTGCCAACGCGTTATTGATGCGTATCCGTGTTATCGCCGTCCGCCGGCCCGAACGTAGGGAGATACCGGCCGAAGTTCAATTCGAAATCGCTCCGAAGACCGTAACCGATACCACGGAGCTTGGCACGGCGCGCCTGTGCACTGGGCCAAGCCAGCATTGGGAAGATCATGTCGTTGCTCGACTGGAGCTCAGCAGCTGTCGGCGTCCCGAACCGATTGACCTGGGCCTTCGCTGCGCCCAGCACTTCACGGTCGAACGAGGCCAGACGCCGAACGAGCGCATCGACAAACGAGTCGAGGTCGTTATCGTCCAGCGTGCGGTTCACCCAGCCATAGCGCTCGGCGATATCAGCATCGAAATCGTCGCCGCTGAGGATGATCTCAAGTGCGCGCGAGCGACCGACCAAGCGGGGGAGCCATTCCATCGCTCCGCCGCCCGGGACCAGTCCGACGCCGACCTCGGGGTTGCCGAATAGGGCGTTTTGCCGGCTGGCGAAGCGCATGTCGCAGGCCAGCACGAACTCGTTACCGATGCCGCGCGTGCGGCCGCGAACCTTGGCGATGCTCACGACTGGCGTGGACGCGAGGCGCAGCACAAAGTCGCGCCAAAGGCCAAGCACCTCTGGCCGTTCAGCTGCCTTGGCTACGTCGAGATGGGCGACGAAAAAATCGGGATTCGCCGACTGGAACACCACGACCTTCACGGACGGGTCCGCGTCGAGGTCGGTCATTAGCGCTCCCAATTCGACGATCGTTGAGGGAACAAACATGTTGATCGGCGGGTTGCTGAAGGTGATCGTCCACCGGCCCGGATAGGTACGGTCGATGTTGAACTGCGAATTGTCAGGCATGGCGCATCTTCTCCTCTCTTTGCGAAAAAAACTACCGCAGCGATCTGAAGCCCGCGCGAGCCTCTTTTGAAAAGAGCTTCGGCTGTTCCCGGGCGGCAGAGTGCCCGCCCCTGGGGAGCTTGTTGAAGTGAATGAGCTTGGGGAATGCTTGATCTGCCCAGCTACGGGGGACCGGGTAGAGTTCGTCTGGGAAGACACTCACGGCAACCGGGACGTTGACGCCTTTGACATCGAAGAACCCGGGTTTGCCCAAACTGTAGCTAGTGGAAATGGTCTAGGCGAAACGTTTGCGGCTCGCGTAAAGACGACCCGCTCCCGCGAGACCGGTGGCCAGCAACAAGAAGGAAGATGGCTCGGGAGTCACAGCGGCTGCGGGTGCGACGGTGTAGACGCCGTTAGAAAAGGCCATACTGTCTTCGAATTGCCCGGTGGCTGTGCACGGAAAAGATGCACATTGAGCAAGGCCATCCTCGGAGAGAACGTCTGTCTGGGTAAACATGTTACCGTTGGGGTTGAAAAATGTCGGGACGGAGAAATTTACGACATAGTTGCTGATCGGCGTGTTGGGGTCGACCGTGACCGTTCCCGCCAACGTTCCTCCCGTCGGCCCCTTCAGACTCCCTTCGGCGTAGTCCGAAGGATCGCTGAAAGAATAGGTGACGTTCAGCGTCACCCCAGTTGCGGGGATCAAAGTGGGCACGTCGAAAGTGGCTGACAGCGTTGATCCAGGATACAAATCACCCAGATTGAAAGTGATCGTCTCGAAAGTGTCAGCCTTCGCCAAACCTGCTCCGGCGATTAGTAAAACAGCGGAAAGCAATACTTTCATAAGGTTCTCCCTCTTGAAAATTGGTTTCCCTGGCCCGGACTGAGGACCTGAATTTAACACACGTCGTTTTACCGTGTCAAAAATGGCACACCGTATACGACCTTCCGAGCTGCCCAAAATGCGATCCGCGTACACGTGCCCTTGGGCCAACTCAGGCCGTTCTCTAACCGCGGCATGGTGGGCCGCAAGACCCGGCGAGTCAAAAAGTCTCCGCTCCCGCTGGAAGAGCAGGAGCGGAGATAGATTTGCTGCAGACTCAAGGCGTTAAGACGAAGCCCAGCAGAGCTTCGGCGTCGTACTGGCTCTGTCTGCTCCATCCGTTGTTTATGGTTGCGGCCACGTAGAGTTCGCCGGCGAAGCCTGCCGTCGGACACGAGGCGGTAAGTAGACCCGCGACCGTATCGGTGAACGGCGAGACAGCCGACGTGATGGGACCGCTGGCTGGGGGTGGGGTCGGCAACGTCACTCCGGTAACTCCTCTGACGAGCGAGAACGAGAAGGTAGCGAAGTTTAGGGGTTGGCTTGCCGTGAACGCCATCGTGACGGTAGCGGTTGTGTTGGTGCCGTAGTGCATCACGCCGCACGCGTCGGCAGGTGAACCACTAAGCAACGGCAGCGCCAGCGTGGCCACGCAGTTTTGGTTGTTGACGAGAATCACCAGCGGCGTGCTCACGATGGTTGGCAGCAGGTTGCCTCCGGCATCAGTGAAGAAGAGCTGAATGGTGTGCTGTCCATTGCTGAGCCCGGTGGTATCCAGAAGGTCTCCCAGCGATGTGTTGTACCAAAGGAAAAGTTGACTCAACGGATGCACGGGATAGAGGGAACTCGTCGGTCCGACGGTGATCGGAGAGATAGTCTCGAGCACGTACTCCGTCCCGTTCCATAGATAGTTGGTCCATGTATCGGTGTGCGCGATGCCGTCTACCCGCACCTGATAGAAGAACGCTCCATCAGCGGCGGCGGTTTGATAGTTCACCATGATTGGCAGCACTCCGCCGAAGGGTGTGTCCTTCACCTGGTAGAAGTAAGTCGGATCGACGGTGGTGTCGGCCAGGCCTGCGAGCGGACTCGGAGGCTGATTGATTCTGTCGAATGGAATGAACCCGATCCCCATCAGCAATGGACCGGCGAGTGGGAAGGCGTTGAAATTGACCTCTTCAATCACCGAGTCGCTGCAGATTAACAACTGTCCGGGAGTCGCCAGCGCCACGCTCGACGGACGCGTGGGGACGCCTGCCGCGACGACGGTGGAGGTTGCAGGCGTAATGGTGACGTTGACGTTGATGATGGAGTTAGAAGGATCGCGCAGTGCCACGAGCAGTTGGTCCTGCACCGCGTCAGCCCACGTGAGGAAGAATGGAGCTGTCAGGTTCTTCACCAGGGTCGTGCGGGTTGCCGAACTCAGTTGAATGCTGCTGACGCGTCCGCCTTCGGCTCCGGTCGTCTGTTCGCTGACATACGCGTACTGCAGATCGGAGCTGAGGACTACGCCGACAGGGAAGTTCAACGTGGAGATCATCGGCGCCTTCACGCCGCTGGTCAGATTTACCTTCAACAGAATTCCCGTAGCTGCGTACTCGACGACATACGCCGCGTTGTGGGCCTCATCCAGAAACAACTGTTGCGGCGCGGTCATCCCGGTAGCAACGACAGTTGCGGCAGAACGGTTCGCACTGGTGAGCGCTACTTTAACGAGATCGCCGGAGCGTTCCGTCACGTAGGCGTGAACGCCGTCGACGCTGAGCTTTACATCCTCAGGATTGGTGTAACCGGTGCCCAGCACGGTGTAACCGCTGCCGATGTTGTAAGTGACCCAGTTGATGGTGAGGTTGTAGCCGTAGGCAGTGACCAGCACCTTCGCGTAGTTTCCCTTGTTGGTGAGAACGGCAAAGACGTCACCGACTACAAGCTGATTCGTTGTATCGGCGTTGCCATCGATCGGAGTCGTCGCGTAAGGAAGAAGCTGAAGATTGGCGGCGGTGAGCGAGGCGAAATTGACCGCGCCCAGGTTGATAATCTTCGCCCCTTGTATAGGGTCCATCGAACGCACCACGGCGGTGTGTTGGTCCCAGAAGACATCCATCGTCGGCGATATAGGTCCGGCTACGCTCTCCGTCCCTGTGTCGAAGTCAAACATGAACGTACCCTTCAGTACGGTGCCGGTTCCTTGCGCAACGATGGTCGAAGGCGGAAAGAGATTCAGCGCAGACAGCTTTCCTGTGGAGTATTCAACGAAGATCAGTTGGTTTTGAAGAGTGCGAAAGTCGCACCCAATGGCGCCGCCGAGACCGCTGGCGAGTTGAGTTGAAGTTGGCATAGTGCTTCTCCTTGATATCTTTAAAGGCGTAGTGTCAGAAAAAAAGTGCCACGGGGCCTAGAAACATTTCAGGGTCAGCCGGGAGATTTAAATCAAGAGATCATCTGCGCCACTCTTCGAGATGATCTGTGCCGCTCTAATATCTGTGTTTGTATTTCGGACTATTTTCCGGTTATCGCGTCGTACTACCTTGGCCCGCTCATTCATACAATTCCCACGTAGCTCACGTCCAAGGCAGGAACCATCTCAAAGCTGCAAGTGCGCCATAACCATAGGCCGAGGTCTTCCGAGACGGAGACCGGGCAGGCAAAATTGTACTCCTAATATAAGACTGCCCCTGAATGGACGTGATGTTTCGTGCATTTTCGGGAAGCTTGGCATATTGTGTTGCTTTGCAGGCGGTGAACCCAGATCTAGAAGGGAGTGGCAGATGAATCCGTTTCTTGGTCAGATTTTGATGGTGGCTTTTAACTTTGCGCCGATGGGTTGGGCGTTGTGCAACGGGCAGATAATGCCTATTAATCAGAACCAGGCTTTGTTCTCGCTACTTGGCACGACGTATGGCGGCAACGGTACAACTACGTTCGCGCTGCCGAACCTGCAGGGCCGGGTTCCGGTCCACATGGGCAGCAGCGCCGGCGGTAATTATGTGTTGGGACAGATTGGTGGCGCGGCGAGCGCGACGCTTACCGTGAACAATCTGCCTGCACATAGCCACCCGGCGAATTGTAGTTCTCTGGCGGGTACGAGCTCTGACCCGGTGCAGAACTTCTGGGCCGAACCGTCAGCGGTGGTTAAAGCGGCTGGCTCGTTTACTTATGCGGCCACTGCGAACGGGACGATGGCTCCGACCGCTATTGGGAGCACGGGTGGCAATTCGCCGATCTCTGTTGTCGATCCTTATCTGTGTGTGAACTTTATTATTGCGCTGCAGGGGATCTTTCCGTCGCGTAATTAGAGCTGAGAGGCGGCTAATTGAAGATGGGGTCGGGGAGGTAGGTGTCGGTCTTCTTGTTGTCGGGGGGCTGGCCGAGGAGGAGTTTTGTGCCTGAGAGTTGGAAGGAGTAGACGGTGGGCTGATCCTTGAACTGGAAGGTGTGGGCTTTGGCGTCCCAGGTTCCTTTGCGGGAGGTGAAGGGGATGCGGAGGGTCTCGGTGCCGTCGGCGGAGAAGACGTAGAGGGCGTTGGCCTGGGCCTTTTCGACGGCTGCGGCTTTGGGGTCGGTGGCGTGGACTTTGGGAGGGATGGGTTTCCACTTGCCGAGGAGGGGATCGGATGTGGAGGGGGCTGGGCCTACGCGGGTGAAGGCGACTTCGGCGTTGTCGGCGTTGATGTAGAGGGTGTTTTCGGCGATGCGGATTTTGGCCTTGATGGGAGGGGTTCCGTCCTGGCCGGAGGGCATGGTGAGGGTGTCTCCGGAGCGGGTGACGTGGCTGGTGACCATGGCGCCGACGTATTGGATGAGGGTGCCGTTGGAGCGGAAGTCCCACCATGAGCCGATGCCGCCTTCGGAGGGGTGTTCGGCGACCCAGCGGCCTACGGGGGTTGCGGGAGTGTCGGCGGTTGCGGGTGACTGGGCGAGTGCGCCGGCGGTGAGGAGAAGGCAGGCTGAGAGGGCACGGATGAGGCGATTGAGGCGGAGGCGCTGACCCATCTCGATACTCCTTTGCGGCTGCGAGATTGATTTTACTTGCTGGGTTGGGACTGAACTAATTTTTCAGAACCGGGGTTGACGGGGTGAGGCGGTTTAATGTAATTAATATTTAGGTTAAATAACTGAATGGTTAAATACATTTTATGACTGATTCTTTGAGTACGACATTTGCGGCACTGGCTGATCCTACGCGGCGGGCGATCCTGGCGCGGCTGGCGTTGGGTGAGGTGTCGGTGAATGAGATTGCGGCGCCGTTTGAGATGAGCTTGCCGGCGGTTTCGCGGCACCTGAAGGTGCTGGAACATGCGGGGCTGATTACGCGTAGTCGCGATGCTCAGTGGCGGCCTTGCAAGTTGAGGGCGGACCAATTGAAGAGCGCTACGGAGTGGCTGGAGGGCTATCGGCGATTTTGGGAGGAGAGTTTTGATCGGCTGGATGTGTACCTGGCGAAGCTGAAGGCAGAGCGCGCGCGAGGGGCGAAGGTTGTGAAGGGAAAGAAGAGAAAGCGCTAGAGATCGCTAATTTAGAGAGGATAGAGAGAGGAATATGGATATGGATATGAAGACTACTTTGACGAAACCTAGTGACCGCGAGCTGGTGTTTACGCGGGTGTTTGATGCTCCGCGGGAGTTGATGTTTGAAGTGTGGACCGATCCGATGCACCTGGTGCAGTGGTGGGGGCCTTATGGGTTCCGGACTGAGAGTATTGCGATGGATCTGCGCGAAGGCGGGGGATGGCAGCTGGTGATGCATGCTCCGGACGGGCGGCAGTTTAGGAACCGGACCGTTTATCAAGAGATCGTGGCTCCGGAGCGGCTGGTTTACCGGCATGAGGGCGATGACGGGAAGGTGGGGTTCGAATCGACTACAACGTTTGAGGATGTTGGCGAGGAGAAGACAAAGGTGACGATGCGACAACTGTTTCCGTCAGCCGAGGCGCTGGAGTTTGTGGTGAAGACGTACGGCGCAGACAAAGGTGGTGTGCAGACGCTGGAGCGGTTGGGCGAGCACGTGGGCAGTATTCCGAAGACGCACCGGACGGTGGAGTTGGTGCGGACTTTCGATGCTCCGCGTGAGGATGTGTGGCGGGCGTGGACGGATGCGGAGGTGCTGCGGGAGTGGTGGGGGCCGCGTGGATTTACGAATCCTGTGTGCGAGGTGGATGCGAGGCCGGGCGGCAGGATGCGGATTGTGATGCGCGCGCCGTATGGAGCGGAGTATCCGATGCGGTGTGTATTTCGCGAGGTGGTTGCGCCGGAGCGGCTGGTGTTTACGAACGTTCCGCTGGATGATGACGGGCATGCGTTGATGGCAGGCTGGACGTCCGTTGAGTTCGAGGAAGAAGACGGAAAGACACGGATGACGCTGCGGACTTCGATGACGGGGATGACGGAGCAGGCGGCGCGCATGCTGGATGGCATGAACGCAGGCTGGAGCCAGAGTCTCGACAAGCTGGAAGAGCTGGCGATGGGGATGATGAAGCGCAATTGATGCCGAGGATGGTTGATGCCCCCGTCGAACGGGCGGGGGCGTTCGACTTTTTGGTGGGTGCTAGAAGTGGGTTTGAGGAGCGCCGAATATGCCGTGGATGAAGCCTCCGAAGATGGTGGCGATGATGAGTCCGACGACGGCGATGAGTACCCAGATGATGATGGCTGCGGGGATGGCGGCGATGACCCACTTGACCATGAAACGGCACATGGCTCCGATGGACATATCGATGTCGGTGATGACGACGGTTTGAGGTGCGATCGGCGTGGGGACGTAGGGGATGGGGGGTAGAGGCGGTTGGGTTGACATGGCGGAAGTATACGGCGCGTCGCCGGGAGTGCGCGGAGTTTGTATGAGAATGAGGTATGGACTCTGTGCGGATGGATAAGTGGCTTTGGGCGGCGCGGTTCTTTAAGACGCGCGGGTTGGCGGCAAAGGCTTGTGAGCTGGGGCGGATTGAGGCGAATGGCGTGACTGCGAAGGCTGCGCGGGCGGTGAAGGTGGCGGATATGCTGCGGGTGACGAATGAGGGTGGGGTGTTTGTAGCGGAGGTGCTTGGGGTGAGCGAGGTGAGAGGGCCGGCGGCGGTGGCGCAGACGCTCTATCGGGAGACAGATGAGAGCAGGGAGATGCGGTTGAAGCTGGCGGAGGAGCGCAAGGTGATGATGCGGGCCGAGGGGTTGACGGAGAGGCGGCCTTCCAAGCGGGACCGCCGGTTGATTCATCGGTTTCGTGGGCGGGATTGAGCGACGACGGACGCAGAGGGCGCGGAGGTCGCAGCGTTTAGAAACGTTTGAAGTTGACTTCTATCTTTAGGGCTACGGGGACGGGTTTGCCTTTGTAGATGGCGGGTTTGAATTTGTACTGG
This sequence comes from uncultured Acidobacteriaceae bacterium, assembly GCA_963744125.1. GTDB lineage: Bacteria > Acidobacteriota > Terriglobia > Terriglobales > Acidobacteriaceae > Edaphobacter. Next base: position 226,493 of record CAVUSG010000007.1, read on the forward strand.
CGGACGGCTTCGAGGGCTTTTTGATCGAAGTCGGGTGCGAGGGATTTGACGATCTGGACGTTCTCGGGTTGGCCGTCGGCGTTGACGATGAGGGAGACGAGGCAGATTCCGGAGAAGTCTTTCTCGGTGTGGCCGGGGGGGAAGTCGGGATTGACCTGTGAGATGACGACGGGTGCGGAGACTCCTGCGCCGATGTGGTAGACGGAGCCGGCGTTGACCTCGGGTTGGGCGTCGGAGGCGCGGAGGGCTGTCCAGGGTTTCATGTTCTTGGGACGGTCGGCGTCGGCGCTGTTGAACTCGGCCTTGTCGGGGGTGAGGAGGGTCATGGTCCATTCGCTGTTGCTGTTGTCGCGGGGGTCTACGATGACGATGTGGAGGACTTTGCCGACGAAGTAGGTGCGCGAGACGTTGGAGGTGCCGGGTTCGCCGCCGGCGTCGGTCATGGTGCCGTTGCCGTCCTGGTTGAAGAAGCCGTTGGTCATGTATCCGGTGAAGTGGTCGCCGTCGGGGATGAGGCGCATGGTGATGAAGGGTTTTCCTTTGAACATCCAGTTCCAGCTGCCGGCGTAGGGTTGGAGCTCTTTGGAGACGATGGCGGCGGGTTGGAAGGTGAAGGCTGAGGCCGCGACGCAGCAGGTGGTGAGGATGATGGCGCAGAAGACTGCGGTGATGGCGGCTGAGCGGCGGTTGAGGCGCGGGGTGTGGTCGAGAAGAGTCATGATGCGGTTCTCCAGATTTTGGCCGTCGAAGATTCCGAGGGCGGGTGCGGTGGTGGGGATGGGGCGGGTGAGCGATGAGGCGATGCGGACTAGTGATTGGGCGTAGGCGACGGGGTTGGCGGCGGATTGGGTGGCGAGGCGGTCGCAGATGAGCTCGCGGGTGTCGGAGATGCGGGAGCGCAGGAGGTGCATGGCGGGGTTCCATGCGAAGGGGAGGGCGACGAGTTCGTAGAGGAGGTTGCGGAGGAAGTCGCGGCGGTGGAGGTGGGCGGATTCGTGCGCGAAGATGGCCTGGAACTCGGGCTCGGATGCGTTGGCGAGGAAGGCGGCGGGGATGAGGATGATTGGGGTTCGCAGGCCGAGGGCGGCGGGGGTGCTGATCTGATCGGAGACGAGCAGGCGTGTGGTGGGGAGATGGAAGCTGGTTTGGGATTGCTGCCAGAGGGTTTGGATCTCCGGGGATAGCGTGGCGGGGGTGGCGTTGCGGACGATGGATTGGGTGCGGCGCCAGGTGACGAGGATTCGGATGGTGCGGAAGAGGATGAGGCCTAGCCAGAGGATGAGGAGGGTGTTGGCGAGGGTTGGGGTGGCGAAGAGGGAGGTGGTGTGCGGGGTGGTGATGGGAGCGGCGAAGTTGCCGTCGAAGAAGAGCTTTGCGGTTGCTGGCCGGTGCGGGCGTATGTGGGTGGAGACGGAGTTGAAGAGCGGCGCGAAGATGCCGGTGGCGTTGAGGAAGGGAACTAGCCAGGCAAAGGATCAGAGTGGCGATCCAGAGGCGGTGTTGGAGGGTGAAGCTGGTGCGGCGGAGGAGGTATGCGCAGAGGAGTGCGGCGGCGATGAGGACGGGGATCTGCCAGAGGGAGTTGAGGAGTGCGGAGAGGAGGATGCGGTGGAGTTCAATCATTTTTCTTCTCCTGTTTGCGGGTGCGTAGTTCTTCTTTGGCGAGCTTTTCGGAGAGGGCGGCGAGGGTGTCGGGGTCGACCTGACGGGTCTTGAAGAGATTCATGAGGAGGCCTTCGACGGAGCCGCCGAACATGCGGTCGAGCATGTCCTGCAGGGCGTAACCGCTGGCTGCTTCGTGGCTGACGGTGGCGCGGTACTCGTAGGCGCGGCCGCGGAGGGTGCGCTTCACCTTCTTCTTGCGGTGGAGGACGTTGAGCATGGTCTGGATGGTGGTGTAGGCGAGGGGTGGGTCGGCGGTGAGGGCGTCCTGCACGGCCTGGACGTTGCTGGGGCCGTTGGCCCAGAGGACCTGCATGATCTGGAGTTCGAGGGGAGTGAGGATGTCGGACGGTGGCTTTCGTTCTGCCATGGAAGTCTCCTAATGAATTAGGAGAGTAGACCCGGATTGCGATGTTGTCAACTAAGAAATTAGGAGTTCTGGTGGATTGGCTGCGAGGAGGGTAAGATGGCCGGATGAAATCATTGCGGATGTGGGGCGTTGCACTGCTGGGTTTGGTGTTGGCTGTGGCGCCGGTGTGGGTGTCGGCGGAGAAGGTTGCGACGATGCCCGCGCCTGCGGGATATGTCGATGACTATGCGGGGGTGTTGTCGGGGGCGGGGAAGACGGAGCTGGAGGATCTGTGTCGCGAGGTGCATGACAAGACGAAGGCGCAGGTGTTCTTTGTGACGGTGAAGACGCTGGATGGCGAGGCGGTGGAGACGTTTGCGAACGAGTTGTTTGCGAAGTGGAAGATTGGGGAGAAGAAGACGGACAGGGGTGTGTTGCTGGTGCTGGCTATCGCTGAACATAAGCGGTGGATCGAGGTGGGGTATGGGCTGGAAGGGATTCTGAACGATGCGAAGGTGGGGGACATCGGGCGGGAGATGGTTCCGGAGCTGAAGGCTGAGAAGTATGATGATGCGGCGCGGACGGGGGTGCGCGGGGTTTCGAAGGTGATTGCGGCGGATGCGGCGGTGGCGATCGATGGGCTGGAGGATGGGGACATTCTTCGGCTTCGTCTTCGGATTCGGATGATGGGGCTGCGCGGGCGGATACGCCTTCTCTGGGGGTGCCTTCGAGTGAGATTCATGGTGGTGGTGCGTGGGCGGGGGTAGCGTTTTTCCTTCTGGCGTTCGGCGTGTTTGGCGCGTTTGTTTGGTGGAGGATCAGGATGTTTCGGCGGGGAAATCCGGGTGCTGCTTTGTTTGGGAGTTCGGGGAGTGGCTCTGACTCTGATTCTGGGAGTAGTTTTGGTGGTAGCAGCAGTGATGACAGCTTTAGTGGAGGGGATGGCGGGAGTTCGGGTGGTGGTGGCGCGGGTGGGGATTGGTGACGGACTGAGAGGTGCGGGATGGTTAGACAATTGTTGGTTGGGATATTGATGGTGGCTGGGTTGTCCGGATATGCGCGGGCGGCGGATGGTGCGAAGATCTCAGAGGATGAGCTGGTGCGGCGCACGCAGGCTCTGAATGATGCGGTGGGGATTGGCGACCGGGCTCCGTGGACGCTTTACTATGCGGACGATGCGCTCTTCTTTGATGAGAAGGGCCGCAAGATGGATAAGGCTGCGCTGGTGGCGGATGTGAATCCGCTGCCGAAGGGGTACTCGGGGACGATTCGGGTGGTTAATGCGCAGAGCCTGTTGCTGGGGACGACGGCGATCCTGACGTATGACCTGGATGAGACGGAGACGATCTTCGGACAGGAGTTGAAGGCGCGATATCACGGGACGGATACGTGGATGTTTCGCGGCGGGAAAGTGGCAGATTGTGGCTACGCAGTTGTTGCGGTACTACGAGGACCCCGCGCGCGGGCACATTGATTCGGCGCGGCTGGATGAGTATGTGGGGACGTATGAGGTTTCGCCGGGAGTGACGGAGACGGTGACGCGGGAGGGTGACAGGCTGTACTCGAAGCGCGAGGGGCGGTTGCGGGTGGAGCTGATTCCGGAGGTGCCGGATCTGTTCTTCAGAAGAGGTGCTGAGGGACGTGGGTTGTTTCGGCGGGATGGTTCGGGCAAGGTGGATGCGCTGATTGAGCGGCGGAATAATGAGGATGTGGTTTGGAAGAGGACGGCTGCTGCTGAGTCATCTGGTGCGCAACTCTTTGTGAGGTAATGCCGGGCGCGATGTGATTGTACGGTGAATGCGCTTGGTGGGTGGGGTCTGGTAGGCTTGGAGCGCTTTCACTACAGAGTGAATGAGGTGAGCTTATGCGATTGCGGATGATGTTGGTCTGGTTGCGTGCTGGGGTTTGTTTCGGTGGCGGCTGTTGCGCAGATGGGGATGGGGACGAATCAGGGGCCGGCGGCGGGGACGATTGTTGACCCGGTGAAGGCGTACAACTCGCAGCTCTATATCGTTGAGTCGGAGATGATGAATGCGGTGAAGGCGATGCCGGCGGAGAAGTATGGGTTCGCTCCGAGTGCGGCGATCTTTGTGCCGGGGCAGACAGTGATATTCGATAAGGTGCGGACGTTTGCCGAGCAGGCTACGCATGTGGCGCAGGCTAATTATTCCTTTGCCGCGGCGATCAGCGGAGTGAAGCCGGATGTGGATGTCGACGCGATTGGGAAGATGACCAAGAAGGACGATGTTGTGGCGGCGCTGGCTGGCTCGTACGCGTCTATGCATAAGGCGATCGGGACGCTGACGGTGGCGAATGCTTTCGAGGTGATCAAGACGCAGGAGCCGGGGTTGCAGACGCGCGGGACGCTGGTTGCGTTTACCGTGGGGCATTGCTTCGATCACTATGGGCAGATGGTGGAGTATCTGCGGATGAATGGGTTGGTTCCGGGCGGTGGTGGTCCGGCGAAGTAGGGCTATTGAGAGTTTGCAAGAGGCCGTGCTAGTGCGTAGAGAATATGTTGCACGGGGCCTTTCGATGCACAGGCGGCTGTTTCTGATTCGAGTAGTTCCAGGCCATTGCGTTCAAGGAGCGCTTTGAGAGAGGCGGGGGTGAAGAAGTTGAGGTGTTCGCTGCACTTCTGCAGGCCGAGGGGCGGGACGGTGTTGAATTTGACACGTGCGACGGTGGAGTAGAAGTCGACTATCTTCAAGAGTGGCCCGATGCCGAGCAGCATATCCAGGTAATTGCGCTGGAGGTTCCGGACCGGCAAGGCGCATCGTTGGGCGTTCGAAGGGGACCTCCAGATAGAGCAGGGAGCGTTCGTGCAGGAGCGGCTTGAGGGTATTGAGCATGTCCTTTGGCTGGGAGCAATGTTCGAGCACGTGGGCGAGCATGACGAAGTCGAATTTTCTGCCGTCTAGTTGCGTGATGCGCTGTACGCCATCGACGGCGGGGGCGTCGGAGATCTCGTAGACGAATCGTTCGCGGCCGAGGGTGTCGGGAATCATCTGGCCTCGGTCTCCGCCGTAGTCCAGTACGGTTGTGATGGATTTGGCGTGGTCTCCGAGGACGGCGGTGAGGTTTTGCTTGCGTGAGGCGATCTCGTGGGGGTCGCCTCCTATGCCGTCGTTGGCGGCGCGGGTGTACCAGGGCTCACAGGCGTGCCTGGCTTTGTAGTACTCGTCGCCGCGGTATCCGGCGTAGAGTCTGGCTATTTCTTCATCGGTCATGCGCGAGTCGAAGAAACGAAAGCTGCAGGAGCGGCACTCCCCAAGGCCGCATGGCTGTGGTTTGGAGCCGCACGCGTAGGTTGCTATAAAGGGCGAGACGATTGCGGGCCAGCGTTGCAGTTCCTGCGATTCGCAGCATGGGCAGGCATCGATTCTGGTACATGAAGACTCCTAATGCAAGTTGGAACTAATAAACCGATAAATATCGACAAGAAGATAGGTTTTGCCATGCTGCTAATCGTGCCCAGCGAGCCTTCAGGATACTTCAACCTGATGAAATGTAAAGAGTCACGAGACATGGTCTCTTTAGCGGCGCGGGTGGAGCCTCATCTTTAGTGGGTCGCGGGGGCGGAGGGTGATTTTGGCTTGTGGGGTGGGTGGTTTTTTGTCGGCGTAGGAGAGGCGCCAGCGGGAGGCGATGGTGGCGATGGTGAAGACGCCTTCCATCCAGGCGAAGGACTCGCCGATGCATTGGCGGTTGCCGGCTCCGAAGGGGATGTAGGTGTATTTTTCGCGGGCGGCTTTGGCTTCGGGGGTGAAGCGGTCGGGGTCGAAGCGGAGCGGGTCGGGGAAGTACTCAGGGGTGCGGGAGAGCATGTATTGGCTGAAGAAGATGTGCGCGCCTTTGGGGATGTCGTACTCGCCGAGGGCTGCGTCTTTGATGGCCATGCGGCCCATGGCCCAGGCGGGTGGGTAGAGGCGCATGGATTCGGCGAAGACTTGTTCGGTGTATTTGAGGTTGGGGTAGTCGGCGAGGGTTGGGAGGCGGTGGGTTGAGGGATGGTTTTGTGGTGGTCCATCCCATGTCTCAGAGGCGAGACATGGGGCACCCGGTTCTGAGGCCGGTTGGGATGACACGTCTTGGGGCATGCCGAGGACGGCGTCTAGTTCGGCGTGGAGTTTGGCTTCGGCTTCGGGGTTTTGGGAGAGGAGATACCAGGTCCAGGTGAGGGCGTTGGCTACGGTCTCGTATCCGGCGAGGAAGATGGTGAGGACTTCGTCGCGGACCTGGGTGTCGGACATGTGCTCGAGCGGCTGGCCGGTGGGTGGGAGTGGGTATCCGTTGGCGTCGACGGGCTCGTAGGTGCTGGTGAGGAGCATGGAGAGGAGATCGCCTTTGTCGGGCTCTCCGGGCGATTTCTTGCGGCGAGCTTCTATTCTGGCGGCGTTCGCGAATGAGGCGGTCTACTACGGCGTCGAGGTGGGCTTTTGATTTGCGGAATTTGGTGAGCTTGGGGATGGGGAGGTGGAGGTAGTTTTCGAGGCGGGGGAAGGCGACGATGAAGTTGTAGAGGCCCATGATGGTGTTGACTTCGTCGTTGATGGCGCGGATGTCGGGGGTGACTTCGGTGTCGAAGAGGGTGCGAGCTACGATTTCGAGCGAGAGGGCCATGCTCTCGGCGGCTATGTCGATGGTCTGGCCGGGTTGCCATCGGTCGCGGTGGGCGGCGGCGATGGCGACGATCTGATCGGCGTAGGCGTTGATGCGCTGGCGATGGAAGGCGGGTGCGGCGATGCGACGCTGGCGGAGGTGGATGGGTTCTTCGGAGGTGATGAGGCCTTCGCCGAGGAGGACCTTCATGCGGCGGACGGTGCGCTCTTTGCCGTAGCGGTGGGCGTCGTGGACGAGGACGTTCTGGATGTAGCGGGGGTCGTTGATGAAGATGATGGAGGTGCCCATGAAGCGGTATTGGGCGATGTTGCCGTAGGTTTTGTGGAGGTGCTCGAAGAGGCGGATGGGGTGGCCGAGTTTGACCCAGGAGCGGAGGGCGTAGAAGGGTAGCGGGTAGCGGAGGCCGGGGATTGGTTTGACTATGCGTTGCATCAGGTTGCCGGGGTAGTGATTCTTTCGGTGACGGTCTGGAGGATAATCTGGTGGATGGCTTCGATGGTGTCGTCTTTGTCGATGGTGACGACGCGTTGGGGTTCGCGGGCGGCGATGTTTTGATAGGCGGCGTAGATGCGGCGGTAGAAGTCGTCGGATTCGCGCTCGAAGCGGTTCTCGTCGGTGCCGCAGGTTTTGATGCTGCGTGAGTTGCGCCGGCGGGCGCGGTGGAGGGTGGATTCGATGGGTGGAAGCAGGAGGAGGGTGAGGTCGGGCTGGAGGTTGTCGCAGACGGCGGCGTGGAGGTCGAGGATGCGCTGGCTGCCGAGTTGGCGGCCTCCGCCCTGGTAGGCCTCGGAGGAGTCGGTGTAGCGGTCGCAGAGGACGATGTGGCCGGCGGCGAGCGCGGGGAGGATGATCTCGGCGATGGACTGGGCGCGGTCGGCGAACATGAGGGTGAGTTCGGCGATGGGGGAGATGGGGCCGAGGGCGGCTTCGGAGCGGGAGTCGAGGAGGACGCTGCGGATGCGGTCGCCGAGGGCGGTTCCGCCGGGCTGGCGGAGGGTGATTACGGTGTGGCCTTCGGCTTCGAGGGCGGTGGCGAGACGGCGGAGTTGAGTGGTTTTACCGGAGCCGTCGAGGCCTTCGAAGGTGATGAAATGACCGCGCGGCATGAGTGGAGTTTACCGCATGGGGAGATGCGAGGTACCAGGTACTAGGTATTAGGCCGGGCGGCGAATTACTTGAGGGTGGGGGAGGTTTGCCAACGGACTTCGGTGGGGGTGATGAGGATAGTGAGGGGGCCTTCGGCGCCTTCGTGGAGGGTGGGGCCGGGTGAGGTGTGGTCTTTGCGGGTGATGTCGGTGTAGGTGAGCTTCATGGGGCCGGAGCCGAGGACTTTGAAGTGGTAGTGGAAGTCGGCGCCGGGAGCGAGGTTCTGGGTGCCGAAGCTGGCGCTGGGGTAGTCGACTTCGATGAGGGTGATGGGGTCGGGGGTGCGGTTGCTGACGGTGGCTTCGACGTAGGGGGAGTGGCAGCCGGTGAGGGCGAGGACGAGGAGTGCGGTGATGCGCATTATTTGTTTCAATGCTTTTCGATCTCGGGATGGGGACGGTTACGGGTTCCTGGTGGTAGAGGTCGATGGTGATGGTGGCGGATTTGCGCTGGTCCCAGGTGGCCTGGGAGACGGGGAAGTAGAGGAGGACCATGCCGTCAGCGGATTTTCCGATGTCGATTTGGGTTTCGCGGAGGAGGAGTGGGGCGGCTTGCTCGTCGGCGAGGGATTTGAGCTGGGGGAAGCTGGTGTAGAGGTTGGGGATGTCGGGTTTTTCTACGGCGCTGGTGGTGATGGGGTCGGCGTCGGCGGGGGTGAGGGTGGCGGTGAAGTCCTTGATGAAGAGCGGCAGGTGGCGGCGGTTTTCGATGTGCAGGTTGACGAGGAGGTAGAGGGTGTCCTCGACAGTATCGCGGCCGACGATGAGGGATTCTGATTTGAAGACGACGTGGGAGGGGTAGACGGCGATGTTCTTGATGGTGACTTTGGCGGTGGAGTGGGGGGTGTAGTAGAGCAGGATCGCGAGTCCGATGCCGAGGATGGCCAGTGCGGAGAGAATGGGGACGGTGAAGTTGCGGCGGGTGGGCTGAGCGAAGGTAAGGGTCACTCGTACAAGGTACTAGGTACTCGGTGCCAGGTACAAGGTAAGGGCTTAGGGGCGTTGGACTGCGTACTCCTCTAAGAGGACGGCGATTAGGGCGGCGGTGGGGACGGCGACGAGGGCTCCGACTACTCCGGCGAGGGCGGTGCCTATGAGGAGGGCGACGAGTACGGTGAGGCCCATGAGATTGACGCTGCTGCGCATGATGCGGGGGGTGAGGAGAGCGTTCTCGATGTTGGCGTAGAGGGCGTAGAAGGCGAGTACGGCGAACATCTTGGTCCATGAATCGAGGGCGGCGACGATGGCGGCGAGGAGGATGGTGATGACCCCGCCGGCGATGGGGATGATGTTGAAGAGGCCCATCAGGACTCCGAGCAGCAGGAAGTACCGTACGTGGAGCAGGCCGAAGACGGTGATGCTGGAGACTCCGAGGATGAGCATCAGGGTGCCCTGCCCGAGGAGCCACTTGCTCATCTTGCGCTCGGCTTTGCGGAGGGTCTGGTCGAGACGGCGGCGGCGGTCGATGGGGAAGAGGCTGAGGAAGAAGCGGTAGGCGAACTCGCCTTCGAGCATGAAGTAGATGCAGAGGAATGCGGCGGTGACGATGTCGAAGATGTGGGTGAGCCAGGTGGGCAGGGAGATGAAGAGGTAGTCGGCGGTGACTGAGAGAGCGTCTTCGGCGCGTGCGACGAGGGAGTCGATGCCGAGCCGGTCGATCAGGGGGACTTTCTTGAGTTTGTCGACGATGACGGGGATGTGCTGGGGGAGATCGGTGGTGAACTCGCGCAGGTCGTGCACGACGGGGGGCAGGCCGAAGCTGAAGAAGAGGGTGAGGGCGAGGAGTACGACGGCGATCAGGACGATGATCGCCACGGTGCGGGAGGGATGATAGCCGCGGATGCTGAGGTCGGTGATGCGGTTGACGGCGGGCATCAGGACGACGGCGAAGAGGGCGCTGACGTAGAGGATCTCGAGCTCTTTGCTGAGTTTCCAGGCGAGGGCGAGCAGGAGGAGGACGCCGATGGTGAAGAGGATGTAGCCGCGGGTGTTGGCGCGGGTCTGTTCGGCGCGTTCGGCGTGGAGGGTTGGGTCGGGCTGGGGAAGGCCTGAGGTTGAAGACAGGGTGTGCTCCTGATGGTAGGGGGATTCTAACAAGTGGGGCTGCTTCCGGTGGGTTTGGTACTCCCCCCTCCCCTATCTAATTTGTGCAAAGTATTCAAACATAGGTACTTTAGGTCCGGACTTCTGGTGTGGAGGTCCGAAAAAGTCTTGTAAAGTGGGGTTGGAGTCTGCAAAGTATTCATAAATTTAGGCTTATGAGGTCGGTCTGGGTTGGTTGTCAAAGAACTTTGAAGATGCTGTCCGCCTGGGCGTAGTTCTAAATACGTAAGGAATGGACGAGTTGTTCCCTTGAGGGGCCGTATTTCAATTATGGCTCTTACGGCAAAAGCGCCCTGTCAGCTAAATGGGGTAGGTGGGTTGAAAAGAACAAGCAACAGCAAAAGCAACGGCGATATTAAAGTCGTTCCGGCTGCGCCTTCACTCCGGCCTTCGGCAGAGTGGTAGGGATTTTGGGCGGGTTTTGATGTCCAGGCTAAAGCCTGGACCTATCTCAGAAGCAACGGCAACTGCAACAGCAAAGGCAAAAGCAGGTGCTTCGACTGCGGCTCTCGCGATGAGGCTGCGAGAGCCTTCGCTCAGGATGACAGGCGGGGTTCTTTAACCTCTGGAGGCTGGGTTATGGGTGGGGCTGGCTGGTGAGTGCGGCGAGGAGGGCGTCGACGGTCTCCTCGGTGGTGAGGTTTGCGGTGTCGATGGTGAGGCCGGCGAGGCGTTTGTAGAGGGGGTGGCGGGTGGCGAAGCGGGCCTGGGCGGCGACGGGGTCGGCGAGGACGGGGCGGGCGGCTGCTGGGTCGCCGAGTCCTGAAGGATGCAGCGGTCGAAGAGGGTGGGGAAGGGTGCGTCGAGGAAGATGGTGAAGGTGGCGGGGGTTTGTTCGAGGAGGAGACGGTTGGTGAGGCTTTCGGGGGTGCCACCGCCGAGGGCGATTACGGTGGAGCGGTGGGTGAGGGCTGAGGCGAGGGCGGTGGATTCGAGGCGGCGGAAGCGGGCTTCGCCGTGGAGGGCGAAGATCTCGGGGATGGTGGCTCCGGCGCGCTGCTCGAGGTGGGTGTCGAGATCGAGGAAGCTCCAGCCGACGCGGTTGGCGAGGAGGCGTCCGATGGTGGATTTGCCTGCTCCCATGAAGCCGGTGAGGACCAGGCGTTGGAGGTGGGCGGGGATGGCGGAGTTGGTGGTCTCAGGCTTGATGGCGGTCTCGGCGGCGATCATTTGCTTTCTCCAATTTACTGTTTTGCGTTTCCTGTTGTGCAAATTCTGTGAGGCAAAGAAAAACCGCGACCTTTTGGGTCGCGGCTCGATGGGTTGGATTCTCTTTGTTTTAGAGAGTCACAGGCCCGCCAGCCGCTGGCGTATACCAGTAGCTAAAATAGGTGGCGGTCTGGAGGTTCTGTTTCATCCTGTGGATAAGTGTAGCTGGGGTGCGTTGGAGTTGCAAGCCTTTAAAAGATGGTGGTGGCCAGTTTGAACTCACGGAAACAAGGTCGCCGATAACCGACGAATGCCTGCGGTTCTAGTGTCTTATCTCGATTGGCGTTCCAATCGGCACTAGCCGAGATACCTCGTCCAATTCCGGATTGCTCAACGCGATGCACCCGTAGGTCCAGTCTGAGGTGGCCTGCATGGTGCCTAGATACTCATATTGCTTAATGATGCCGTGGATCATGATGTCGCCACCGGGCGGCAGATGCTCGGCGGTAGCCCTAGCCCGGTCCGCTGCATTTGGATAGGAGATATGTAGCGTGAGGTGCCAGAGCGTCCGCGAATTCTTTCGGTCAATGCGATACATGCCCTCCGGAGTCTTGCGGTCGCCCTCGTGATCCTTCGGGCCCATCCCTCCACTGCCCAGTGCGACCTTGTACGTTCTTATTATCTTTCCGTGTGAGAGCAACGTTAAAGTGTGCTCGGACTTCACCACGACGATTTGATCTGCACGCTCCACTGGCGTGTTGACGGCAGGCAGACCGGCAAGGAGTTGAGCGCCGCCTCGTTCCTTAGGTGCTCCTGCATGGCGAATCTCGGCGTGTACGGCACTCCTTCCGGTTCGCCTATATGCTTTCAAGCCAGGCAGGCTGATGACGAGCATCCCAAAACAGATGAATCTCGCGAGGCAGGGGAAAAAGGCCATGAGCATTTAGAACCCAAAGCCTTGACGATTGTTCCCCACCTGCGGTGCTAATACTCTTAGAGAAGTTCCGACAACTCTTCTCATCACGCCTTCCTCAAAGGTCGGTTTTTCGGCTATCACGACAGGCTGTCTGAACTGGTCGTAGTTTCCGAGAACCCCGTTTATCAGGATCGATAGGGGAGTTGCCGATAACGAGATTTTTGGAAATGGCGCTCACCCGTTAGATATATATACACTTCACACATGGACCAACTTGCATTTGATCGAGCCTATTACCAGTCCAGGCCCAACACTTGGCTGCGGTTTCGACTGCTTGCCTATGAGGATGTAGGCAGCTTGATTATCGGCCCGTCCTCCATCGTTTTTGCAAGCGCCAAACGGAGGCTCGCGATCGATTGCATTCAAAGTGTCTCCTTTGGAAAGCAAGGACGCGACGTCATTAATGATTGGGTCAAAGTTGAGTACCTCGATGAGGCTGGCCAACCTGCTGTGGCGTTTTTTGCAGACGGTGGTTCTCTGGGATGGAATGGCGTTGCTGGGGGCACCGCCAAGATGCTAGAGAGCATAAAACGAATTCCGATCTGCGCTTCACGATAGAGGTCTGTCCCCGAGAACGGTGTTTTCGACAACTGCGATTAGTAACGAGAAGTCGGCTTTTCGGAAACTTCAAACGTGAGTTTCCGGATTGGACTCAGGTGACGGGGCGAGGGAATTAGACGGTCTGTTGCGGCGGCTGGTCGTCGTCTTCGGCGGATTGCCGCTTGAGTTTGTTCTGGATGTTGTTCCAGACGGCGTCGCTGGGTTCTACGGGCTCGAAGAGGCTTTTTGCGGTTTCGGCGATGGTTTCGAGGTCGCGGACTAGGGCGGCGCAGACGGGGTTGTTCTTGAGGAAGGTCTGAAGACGCGGGTCTGTGGAGACGTGGCCGTCTCCGTTGGCGAAGAAGTCAGGCAGGTATTTTTCGAAGTCCGCAGGAGTCATTGTGTCGAAGTCGGGAAAGCTGTCGGTCATTGGGCCACCTCTCTGGTGCCGGTGGGCTGAGCCTGCGGCTCCGGATTGCGGAGGAGCTCGCGGAGCTTGAGGCGGGCTTTGTGGAGTTGGGATTTGCTGTTGCCGGTGGAGCACTCGAGCATGGTGGCGATCTCGTTGTGCTCGTAGCCTTCGACGTCGTGCAGGACGAAGACCATGCGGTAACCGGGGGGCAGGGAGGCGACGGCGCGCTCGAGGGTGACGCGGTCGACGGAGCCGGAGAGATGGAGGTCGCTGTTGCCGAAGTCGCGCTTGGGGGTGTCCTCGTCGGAGGGATTGATGGTCTCTTCGAGAGAGACGAGCTGCAGGCCCTTTTTGCGGAGCTGCATGAGGACGAGGTTGACGGTGAGGCGATGGAGCCAGGTGGAGAAGGCGGATTCGCCGCGGAAGCTGCTGATCTTGCGGAAGAGATGGAGGAATGCTTCCTGGGTCATGTCCTCGGCTTCGGAGACGTTACCGAGCATACGGAGGCAGAGGGTATAGACGCGGCGTTTATGGAGCGCGTAGAGCTTGGAGAAGGCCTCGGGGTTGCCGTTTTTGGCGGCTTCGATGGCTTCGGCTTCGCCGGCTATGGGAGGGTTGCGTTTGAAGAGGGCCTGAGTGGGCTCAGTCGCAGGCATAGAAGAGGGAGGGAGATTGGGAGGGCTGGATTCAGAGCTCATTTGTAGGTTCATCGCCTTTTTCTTGTCTGGCCTTTTTGTGCTTTCAAAGGCTATCGCAAACGACTGTGGAGAGATTTGTCACCAGTCATGAATAGGAGGCGTTGACTGGAGGTAAAGGTTGTATGCGCAGGTAGATGCGCGAACGCAATGTCGGGTCAGGATCCGATGAAACGGGCGTAGAGGGTGCGGGCGAGGGTGATGTCGGTGGTGCCCTGGATGACGGCGCGGCCGTCGGCAAATAAGGTCAGGGTGTGAGTTCCGCGTTGGAAGCGGAGGAGCATGTCGTTGGCGCGGAGGTTTTGGACGTCGGCGTTCTGGGCGAGGCGGTTGCGCATGGCGGGGAGGTCGATGGGGCGGTGACGCTCGTGGATTTGGACGGAGTTGCGTCCGCAGAGGGTGATGTGGGGGCGGCCTTCTCCGGCTAGATGGGAGAAGATTCGGTCGCCGCAGACGGTGCAGTCGGGGCGTGGGAGTGCTGGTGTTGATTTCGCTGCGCTCGTTGCTTGCCAGAGGTCGAAGGAGAGGAGGGTGCGGCGGATTAGGTGGGGTTGGCCGGTGAGGAGTTTGAGGGCTTCGGTGGCCTGGATGGAGGCGGCGAGGTTGACGGCGGTGGAGAGGATGCCGGAGGTGTCACAGGTTTCGACGGGGCCGGTTGGGGGTTTGGGGAAGATGCAGGCGAGGCAGGCGGTTGCTAGGTTGCTGGTTGTTGGTTGTTGGTTGTTGGTGGTCGCGGGAGGATGGTCATGGTGGCGGCGTAGGCGCCTATGGCGGCGGCGTAGATCCAGGGCTTGGATTGCTGGACGGCGTAGTCGTTGATGAGGTAGCGGGTCTCGAAGTTGTCGGTGGCGTCGAGGATTAGTTGCGCTGGGGCGAGGAGTTCTTCGATGTTGGCGGGGACGAGGTCGGCGATGTGGGCGTGGACGTTGATGGTGGAGTTGAAGAGGGCGATCTTGCGGCGGGCGGCTTCGGCTTTGGGGAGTCCTTCGAGGGCGTCGGCTTCGTCGAAGAGGATCTGGCGCTGGAGGTTGGAGGGTTCGACGAAGTCGCGGTCGATGAGGGTGAGGGTTCCTACGCCGGCGCGGGCGAGGAGTGAGGCGGTGGCTGCTCCGGTGGCGCCGACGCCGACGATGGCGACGTGGGCGGCGGCGAGATGCTGCTGGCCGGTGGGTCCGATGCCGGGAAAGAGGATTTGGCGGGAGTAGCGGTCGTCAGAGGAAATGGCGTGGCGGGAGATGGCGGAGTGGGGGGGCATGAGCGGGTGCGGGGCGAGTTTGAGAATCCCAAAAGTCGTCGCTTCTTCGTAGTATAGGGAATACCGGTCAATTGGCGCAGCGTGCCCGAGGCCGGAAGGGTTTTCGGCATCCAAGTTTAAGGAGTAGAACTGCGTCTGTTGAGGAGTGAACTGCGTGCTACGACAAATAAGGACGCAGATGAGTCGAAGGTAAGAGAGGCGGGGGCCGAAGCAGGGCTTTCCGGGGCGCGGGAGGCGAACGGCGCGGAACACACTAGAAAAAGGAAGCAGAGGTTGGGTTTGCCGGGTTGGATAGCAGGAACTGAGACCGCGTCGCTGCAGCGTGGCTGCCGGAGGCGGGGTGCGGTCTGGGTGATAACCGGCGCGCTGCTGCTGCGGTTCGGTCTGGCGGCCTGGGCGCAGGTTCCTGCGGCGGACGCCGGCTGCGGGTCCGGGTGTTGGGGCGGCGGTGCAGTCGGAGGCTGCCTGAGCTGCCGGGATCGGTATGGCAGTGGCGAGGTCTGCGGGTCGACAGGATCGAATTTGAAGGTGTGACCTTTGATGCCGGGAGATACGCTGCCTGCAGAGCTGGCTCAGAAGGCAGGGGAGCCGCTGGATCCGGAGAAGGTGCGTGCGAGTACTCGTCGCCTCTTTGCGAGCGGGCGCTATCGCGATATTGAGGTGCGAGGCGTCCGCGAAGGCGAGCGGGGTGCGGCTTATTTTTTTCGGGATTGCGCAGTATTACGTGGGGCGGGTGACGATTCTGGGGGTTAAGGACGATCGGCTGAAGTCGTTACTGGAGGTTGCGACGAAGCTCGATCCGGGGAAGGCGTTCAGTGAGGCGGAGATACAGGCGGGGATGGAGGGGATTGACGCAGACGCTGAAGCAGAATGGATATTTCGAGTCGAAGGTGACGGCGACGACGGTGGCAGACGCGCTGGGATCTCAGGTGGATGCGTCGCTTCACGGTGGATATTGGACCGCAGGCGCGGGTGGGACAGGTGGTGTTGGATGGGGCCGATCCGGGGTTGACGGTGGAGGAGTTTCGGAAGCAGGGCGAAGCTGAAGGCCGGCAGCAAGGTGACACGGGAGACGATATCCAACGCGCTGACACGGCTGCGTGCGCAGTACCAGAAGAAGGACCACCTGGAGGCGACGGTTGCGCTGCAAAAGCAGACGTATGATGCGAGCCGGAAGCAGCTGGACTATGACTTCCACGTGAACCAGGGACCGGAGGTGCAGGTATTAGTGGAGGGCGTGAAGCTCTCCAAGAGTCGACTGCACTTGCTGGTTCCGATCTTTGAGGAAGGCACGATCGACAATGACCTGTTGAACGAAGGGCTGCACAACATCCGCGAATACATGCAGCAGCAGGGCTACTTCGATGCGTCGGTGCAGGTAAGAGTGCTGGGGGAGAATACTCCGTCGGAGCGGGTGCTTTACACGGTGGACCGCGGAGTGAAGCACAAGGTAACGAGCGTAGAGATTACGGGCAATAAATATTTCGACACGGATCTAATCCGCGAGCGGCTGAAGGTGCAGAAGGCGGATGCCTATCAGCGGAGCGGAAAGTACAGTCCGGCGCTGGTGACCGCGGACGTGAACTCGATTCTGGCACTGTACCGGGCCAACGGCTTCGATCAGGCGAAGGTGACTACAGATGTTAAGGACGTGAATGACGCTTCGAATGGCAAGCCACTGAACGCTGGGCGAGATTCAAGTGAAATACATGGTGGAGGAGGGGCCGCAGCAGAAGTTCGGGACGATCACTCTGGCAGGGGTCGATGCGAGCCGGACGAAGGAATTGAAGGGACTGCTGAATGCGAAGCCGGGGCAGCCGTTCTCGCTGATTACGCTCTCAGGCGATCGCGATGCGGTGCTGAGCTATTACGTCAGCCACGGCTTCGACCAGGCACGGGTGGAGATCGAACAGCAGAAAGATGGCTCCAACGCAGGACTGACGGATGTGACGCTGAATGTGACGGAAGGTCAGCAGGTGTTCATCAACCATGTGCTGATATCCGGGATTGAACACACGCGGCCTAGCGTGGTGGACAGCAAAGTGATGGTGCATGCCGGCCAACCGCTGGACCAGAGCGCGTTGCTGGAGACGCAACGCAATCTTTACAACCTCGCGCTATTCAACGAAGTGGTGGCGGCGGTGCAGAATCCGGATGGCGATGCTCCGCGGAAGAATGTGCTGCTGCAGTTGACGGAGGCGAAACGCTGGGATGTTACGTATGGGTTCGGGTTTGAAGCGCAGACGGGGACGCCGAGTGGAGGCACGATTTCTCAGGCATCGCTTATTCAGCTGGGCTTGCCTCCGAATACTGTGACTACGCAGGAGGGATCGGTCGGGCGTGAGCCCGCGGGTGTCGATGGATGTGACCCGCATTAATCTGCGTGGGACCGAGAACTCGTCTGACGCTTCACACGACGTATGGTCTTCTCGAACAGATTGCGACGCTGAGTTTCCAGGATGCGCACTTTCGGGGGAAGAAAAACTATTTCGGCGACGATCTCGGGCGGCTACTCGAACGTGCAGAACGTCACGACATTCAAGGCGTCGACGCTACAGGGCATCTTTCGTGTGACGCAGAAGGTAAGGCGGCGCAGACACCTTAATCTATGACTTCCAGTACCGGCTGGTGAAGGTGGATCCCAACAGTCTGCAGGTATCGGCGAATCTGATTCCGTTGCAGTCGCAGCCTGTGAGGGTTGGTGGGCCGGGCTTCACCTGGTATCACGACACACGGCAACCGGGACCGCTCGACGCTGTGAAGGGAAGGTACATTTCGGTGCAGGAGTTCCTTGCGTCTTCGGTGTTCGGGTCGCAGACGGATTTTAACCGAATCGATGCTTCGTATTCCACTTACTACCAGTTTGGGAAACAGAAGTACGTCTTTGCACGCAATACGCGTTTCGGCATAGAGAACTCCTGGGGGCCGAATCCGAACGTGGGGAATCAGGAGTGCCTGGGCGTGCTGCTGACGACCAACGCGAGCTGCACGTCTGTGCCTCTGCCCGAGCGGCTTTATGCGGGAGGAGCAAGTTCGCACCGAGGCTTTGGGATCAATGCCGCGGGGCCGCGCGACCTGCAGACGGGTTTCCGGTGGGTGGCACAGCGGCGATTGTGAATACGTTTGAATTGCGGATGCCAGCGCCGACGCTTCCATACGTTGGGGACAGCATCAATTTTGTCTTGTTTCACGATATGGGGAATGTGTTTCAGAATGCCAGCGATCTGCTGCCCAGCTTCGTCAACTTCAGGCAGCCGAATAGCGGGACTTGCAAGAATGTCTCGGGATCGATCGGGACTTGCAGCTTTAACTACTGGTCCCAGGCGGTTGGTCTTGGGGTTCAGATACAGGACGCCGGTGGGTCCGATACGTGTCGATTTCAGTTACAATCTCGATCCGCCGATCTATCCGGTGATCTACGACTTCAATAACAATCCGCCGTATGTGGGGCAGGCCAACCACTTTAACTTTTTCTTCAGCATCGGGGAGACATTCTGATGACGACGATGCGGATAGAGCGGCGGTGGCGAGGGATTTTGGCGGCGGTCTTTTTTGGGCTCTGCGGGTGTGTTGGACCATCGCGGCGAAGGGCAGACAGCGCCCGGATTCGCAGACGCAGGTTCAGGCCGGCAGTGCGGGGCAAACAGCGGGGCCACAGGGTATTGAGTTGGATCGGCTGGTGGAGGTGGTGAATGACGATGTGATTCTGGAGAGCGATGTCGATGAGGAGCGGCGGTTGGCGGCGTTTCAACCGTTTCGGGACGCGAGCACGAACACTTCGCGGCAGCAGATCATCGACAGGTTGATCGATCGCACGCTGATTCTGCAGCAGGCACGGTTGCAGCCTGAAGACGAGGTCACAGACCAACAGGTGGACGAACAACTATCCGCTTTGCGCAAAGAGATTCCGGCCTGCAAGCAATACCATTGCGAGACGGACGAGGGCTGGCAGAAGTTTGTGACGGCCCAGGGCTTCACCATGGAGGAGTTGCGACGCGTCTGGCACGAGCGGATGGAGGTATTGCGTTTTATCGAGGTGCGTTTCCGCTCGGGTATTCACATCGAGGACAATGAGATTCGCGATTACTACGAGAAGACTTTGCTGCCGCAGTATGCGCGCGCAGAATGCTACTGCGCCGAAGCTCGAGGCGATTTCAAACCGTATCCAGGAGATATTGTTGCAGCAGCGGGTGAGCAGTCTGCTGGAAGACTGGTTGAAATCATTGCGTGCGCAGGGCACGGTGCGTGCAATCCAGCCGATTGAGGAGAAGCCGTGAGCGACGACCAAGACCTCAAGCCCGAGAAGCCGGATCACGGCGGGGAAACTCCGATCGCGAAGATTGAGGAGAAGATCCATCGCATCGAGGAGAAGGTACACCGCATCGAAGCTGAGGTGAAGCGATCGCTGGCGACCAGGATTGGACGTGGAGTGGCGTGGACTATCGGCGGCATGCTGGCGTTGGTGCTGATCCTGGTGATGAGCGCGGCCTGGTACACGACTACGGATGATTTCCAACACCGAGTTCAGAAAGAGGTGGTGAAGGTACTGGAGGATGCGACGGGGGGTCGAGTCGAACTGGGCTCGATTCGATTTAGCCTGCGGCATCTGACTGTGGTGGCGAATGGGTTGGTGATTCATGGCCTGGAGGGGCCGGGTGAGGCGCCTTATCTTTCGGCGGAGAGAATTGAACTGCGGATTGAACTTTTCAATTTTCTTCAGCACACCGCGGGCGTCCGGGCTTGCATCGCATGTTTCGTTGAGCTATCTGCGGGTTGATCGGCCGCAGTTCCATCTGATTATTGACAAAGATGGAAAGACAAATCAGCCGGTTCCCAAACATCCGCGCAACAGCACGACTCCGGTGTCCGACACGCTGCTGGATCTGAAGGCGAAGAAAGTTGAACTGGCGAATGGTGTTGCGCTGCTGAACGATCGCGCTATTCCGTTCGATCTTGCTGCGCAGGACCTGAACGCGGAGATCCATTACATTTCGAAGGGCGACATGTATGGCGCGACGATCGATCTGAACGATCTGCGGACGAAGATGGCCCAGGAGCCGGAGGCGCAGTCGACGTTGCATGTAGAGGCGGAGCTGGGGCGCGATAAGGTGGCGCTGACGAAGCTGGCGTTCCATAGCGGCAAGAGTTCTGTGTTGAATGCTACGGCGAGCCTGAATCACTTTGCCAAGCCGCAGTGGCAGGCTCAGGCGAGTGGCACGCTGGAGATTCGTCAGATTCAGATTCTGGCTGGCGTTGACGGATTAAATGCAGGGACGGTGGACCTGGAGGTGAACGCGCACAATTGCATGACGACGCCTGCGGTGGCGCAGCAGCAGCACTCGCGGCTCTGGCAGCGCACGCACCCGCAGAAGAATGAGAAGCCGAGTACTGCGGTGTTGCCGCCCGATCCGGATTGCCAGGCTGGGTACCTGGTGGTGGGGAAGGCGAAGGTGCATAATGCGGCGTATCGCGATGAGAATGTGAATCTGCATGACATCAATGGTGGGGGGCAGTTGCACATTACTCCGACGGAGATGTTGCTGACCGCGCTGACGGGGACTTTGCCGGGTGGGGGCAGCGCAGAAGGAAGTCTGCGAATCGCGAACTGGCTGGGTGAGGTGCCAGCCAATGCGCCTGCGGCTTCTCCGACGACCAAGGCTGCGGTGACGACAGCGAATAAGACTGCGGCTGCGATTGGAGCGAAGGCTCCGGTGACAGGGCGCGTGGCATTGCCGAAGGTTCCGTCGGCCCATGCTTATCTGGATGCGGTCGTTACAAAGATTCCGCTGCGCACCATCATGGATGTGACTGCGCCGGAGCACTATGGCGACCTGGGATTCGATACGGCGGTGAGTGGACCGGTGAAGGTGGAGTGGGGTGGCTCGACCGCAGATGTTGCGGACACGGTGGAGGTCGATGGAGATCTGACCGTAGCTCCGACGGGGGTGAAGCGCGCGGGTGCGCTTTCAAATGTTCCGGTGACGGGGCAGGTGCTGGCGCACTACACCGGCAAGACGGAGGTGGTGCAGATCCAGCACATGGCGTTTCAGACGCCTGAATCGACGCTGGAAGGGAGCGGCGTGCTGGGGGTCAACCAGGGAGACCGTTTCACTTCGTTGCGCGTGGATTTGGTGGTGCGCGATCTTGGTGAGTACGACCAGTTGCTGCAGACGCTGGATCTTGAAGCGAATGGAAAGAAGGGAACTGCGGCGATTCCGGTGGTGCTGCACGGAGCGATGCAGTTCAATGGCACGGCTGTGGGTGAGATACAGGATCTGGATGTGAAGGGGCATCTGCAGGCCAGCTCGGTGGAGGCGAAGTTCGGAACTACGACTGATGTAATGGTCGATTCGGTGGTGGCCGATGCGGAGTACTCGCCGTACTCGGGGGTGGCGATTGCGAGCTCCACAATCAAGCGTGGCACGGCTGTGCTGAATGTGGCGGGGACTATAAGGCCACGCAAGGAGATTTCTGCGCGTGGAGTCGCGAGTTATTTTTGGGACGATGGCATGGCAATCGACGCGAATGTGCAGCTCGAGAAGGCGTCGGTCGAGGATGTGTTGCAGATTGCGGGGCAGCAGGGCAGCGTTCCTTTGACTGGAACGATCGCGATGCACGCTCACGCGGCAGGGCTGGTGAAGGAACTGGCTGGCAATGGACAGGTCACACTGAGTAACGGCGTGGTTTATGGAGAGCCGTATGAGTCGGCGGTGGCAGACATTGCTGTGCAGGGACGCACGATTGACGCAAGTCGGGTAGTGGTGAAGATGCATGGGATGCAGATTTCGGGCAATGGCGGCTATGACCTGACCACCGAAAAGCTGCACGGACATGTCGAAGGCAATGGCCTGCAACTTTCAAAGTTCAAGACGGTGCAGGAAAGAAAGGTGGACGCTGATGCGGTTCTGAGCGTCGTGGCGGATGCTAATGGGACTTTGACGGAACCGGGGCTCAAGGCCAACGTGAAGTTGACCAATGTGAAGATGGATGGGCAAGGAGTTGGCGAGCTTGCGGCGGATCTGCATAGCGAAGGTAAGGTACTTTTCTTTACCGCGAACTCAACGCTGGTGGGCGCGAAACTGGATGCGTCGGGGCAGACGGAGCTGACGGGGAACTTCGATACGCAGGCGAAGCTGAACTTTGCAGGATTCGATGCGAACAGGGCGCTGGATATTTTTGCTCCGGGAAAGGTGGACGTGCAGTCTTCGCTGGGCGGCGCGATTGCGTTGACTGGTCCGCTGAAGACACCGAAGGCTTTGAGCGGACGAGCGGAGTTCAACGACTTCGACGTAAAGCTGCAAGGGATCGAGCTGAAGACAGCCGAGCCGCTGCAGCTGAGTCTGCAGAACGGCATTGTTCGGTTGGAACAGGTGCATATCACTGGCCAGGACACCGACATGCGAGCCAGCGGAACCGCGCAGATCTTTGGGCTGACCGCGGCTGACACGAAGGGCGGCAAGCTGGATGTCAATGCGACCGGAACCCTGAGCACGACGCTGCTTCATACTTTTGACCCGGATATTATTTCGAGTGGCAAGGTTGAGTTCACGGTGGCCGCGGGTGGCCAGGTCATGAATCCGTCGCTGACCGGCAAAGTGCAGTTCGATCAGGTGAACATAGCCATCGATGGAGTACCAAACGGACTCAGCAATATGAATGGCACGCTGGTCTTCAACCAGGACCAACTCCAGGTGCAGACGTCTGACAGCGATGACTGGAGGCGGACAGCTGAAGATTGGCGGGGCGATCCGATACCGGAACGGGGTGTATGCGGACCTTACTGCGACCGGCGATGTGGTGCGGGTGCGATACAACGGTTTGAGCGCAACGGCGAATGCGAACTTCAGGTTGCAAGGCGGTCCGCAGAGCTCGCTATTGAGCGGCAATATTCTGGTGACGCGGTTTGGTATTGGAGCGGATATGGATTTTGCGGCGTTTGCGGGCACGGGAGGCGTGGCAGCGGCTCCCGATCCGAACGCGCCGGCGAACAAGATTCGTTTGGACGTGCGGGTTACGAGTTCGCCTCAACTGGATTTTCAGAACTCCTATGCGAAGATGGCAGGAACCGTGGACCTGACGGTGCGTGGAACGTTGGCGACGCCTTCGGTGCTGGGGCGCATCCAGATTACGGACGGGAGCGCTACTTTCGCGGGAACAAAGTATCAGCTGCAGCGGGGCGATATTTATTTCACTAATCCGGTTCGGATCGATCCGATCATTGACCTGGATGCGACGGCGCGAGTGGAGAGCTACGACATCACCATCGGGCTGCATGGTACGACGACGAGTTTGAAGCCGACCTATCGGTCCGAGCCGCCGCTGAGTGAGGCAGACGTGTTTGCGCTGCTGGCATTGGGTCGTACGCAGGAAGAGGCGCAGATCTACCAGGAGCAGCAGGTGCAGGCCGGGACGGATCCAACCACCAGTTCGCTGCTCGGCGGCGCGTTGAACGCTACGGTGAGCACCAGGGTAGAGAAGCTGTTCGGAGTGGGCAGCGTCAAGATCGATCCGGCGTTTGTGGGGACGCTGGGAACTTCTTCGGCGCGGATCACGGTGCAGCAGCAGATATCGCGTCAGCTTACGGCGACTTATGCTACGAATGTGAATACTTCCTCGCAGCAACTTATTCAGCTGCAATATGACATAAACAGGAATATGTCGATTGTGGTGACACGAGACGAAACAGGCGTTTTCAGTGTCGTTTACAAGCTGCGAAAGCGTTATCGATAAGTTGTTCTGCAGGTATTCGAGATACGGGGAAATCTGCATCTATTATGACTGGAAGTCAGATCGTCGGTAGTTCGTCGATGCGAAGATTTGGAGGATGATGATGGTCGATGGGGGCGGGAAAGCGGTGAAGGCAGGTGTGACTTGGGAGACCGCAAAGCTGGACGAAACTCGCGGGTGTTTGCGGGCTGTCGATGGTTCTTATGTTTGGTGGCGTACGGATGGGCAGCGCACAGGCATCGGGTGCGGCGAGCAATGACAGTGCGATTCAGGCCGATGTGATGAAGGCGCTTGATAACAAACAGTTCAAGGACGTAAAGGTCAGTGTGCATGACGGCGTCGTTACGTTGAGCGGGACAGTGGACCTTTATAGCGCGAAGGAAAATGCCGATAATAAAGCGCATCATCGCAAGAACGTAAAAGCGGTGCAGAACATGATCGAGGTGGCGGGGCCGGCGGTGGACGATGTGCAACTGCGCGATAAGCTGGCGGAGAAGCTGGCCTATGATCGCGTCGGTTATGGAACTACTGCATTCAATGCTCTGACGATTGGCGTTCAGAATGGTGTGGTGACGCTGGGTGGCGTTGCGTATGGGCCGACGGATAAGGATTCGGCTTTGAGTCTTGTCGCGAACTATCCCGGGGTGAAGGATGTTATCGACAATATTGAGGTGGCACCGGTGTCGCCGAATGATGATCGCATACGGCTGGCGGAGGCGCGGGCTATCTATGGCGCTCCGCAGTTGAACAAGTATGCGATGGACCCGGCCAAGCCGATTCGCATCACGGTGGTGAACGGGAATGTGACGCTTTCGGGCGTTGTCGACACGCAGGCGGATAAGGATGTGGCGAACATCAAGGCCAATGGTGTTTCTGGCGTCTTCAAGGTGATCAACAACCTGCAGGTTGCGGGCGCGTCCGGAGAAGTAAGCGTCTGGTGTCTATCGTCGCAGCAGGACGTCGGCTGCGACGAATCCGAAGAAGAGCACTGAGATGATTCCGTTCAGGGTGAAGAATGCGGCGTTCATTCGCCGCATGTCTTTTGGCGAGATGATGGAGTGCTCGTAGCAGAGCAAAATTGCGACTACTGCCACTCCGGCGACGGCCAGTTTCCGAGGCCGAAGAGCGTGATGAGCCAGAGCAGCATCGCGAGCATTCCCAGGTGCATGATGCGCGCGATCCAGAAGGCGGCTTCGAGTCCGAAGGCCTGAGGGACGCTGTTCAGTCCGACTTTGCGATCGTGCTCGAAGTCCTGGCAGGCGTAGAGGACATCGAAGCCGCCCACCCAGAGGATTACTGCGACGGTCAGGACGACGATTCTGAAATCCAGCGTGCCGCGTACTGCTATCCATGCGGCGGAGGGAGCTATTCCTAGCGCCAGACCGAGGACTAGGTGCGACCAGCGCGTCCAGCGCTTCATGTAGCTGTAGGCCAGCAGGACGAGCAGGGCTAGTGGCGCCAGCTCGAGCGACAGGCGGTTCAGCATTGCGGCGGCGGCGAGGAAGAGCAGCGAGCCTGCCACTACGAAGCCGGCCACGTAGCCGGCGCTGAGCTTGCCGGTGGCTAGTGCGCGGGTTGCGGTGCGCGGGTTGGCTGCGTCGAGGTCGCGGTCGACGAGGCGGTTGAAGCCCATGGCGGCGCTGCGTGCGGCGACCATGCAGACTACGATCCAGCCGAGTACGGCGAGGCGCGGCCATCCTCCGGCGGCGAGTATTGCTCCGGTGAGCGCGAAGGGCAGCGCGAAGACGGAGTGTTCCCACTTGATCATCTCAAGGGTTACGGCTGTGCTCTTCCAGAAGGAGGACATGTCTCTATGGTAAGAGACATCCGGCGCAAAAGAGAACGATGGCAAAAGAAAAGGCCACGCTGGATGCCAGCGTGGCCGAAGGATGCAACGACCTTGCTTGCTGCTTAATGCGTGTGACGTTCTTTGACCTCGTCCAGTTTGGCGGAGATTTGTGCTTGATGTTCTGGGCCGTCGTGGTGACCTTCTCGCGAAGATTCGTGGGCTTTGGTCTCGCCCTGGGCCTGCGCGTCAGCGCGCTGGGAGTCGGCGACGTTGTTGGCGGTGTCTTTGGTCTTGCCCCAGGTCTCGCGGGCTGCGCCTTTGATCTGCTCGGCTGCTCCGGAGTTGGCGATCTTCTGGTTGCCTACGGCTTCGCCGAACGTCTGTTTGACTTTGCCTGCTAACCTGCTCGGCTTTTCCTGTGACGGTATCCTTGTTCATGTGTGTTGCTCCTGATGTTGCTGGTTGGGGAGGGCTGTTGCTTGATGTGGCCTATATTGCTCGACGGCCTGACATCAGGTTGAAGATGAGGACGATGATGGCGAGAACCAACAGGATGTGGATCCATCCGCCCATGGTGTAGCTGCTGACGAGTCCGACGACCCAAAGGATGAATAGAATGATTGTGATTGTCCAAAGCATAGATCTTTCTCCTGTTGGCGGCCCGGCAATGCTTTCTACCGTGGGCTTGATTCTTACTGCTGGCCTTCGTTGTAGTAAGTTGCCCTGAAGTGATGCGAGGTTGCCACGTGAGCAGAAAATACGAAGGTTCGAGGCGTAACGCTTGAAGATTGCGATACAAGGCGAGTTGGGGTCGAACAGCCACATGGCGGCGAAGGCTATGCTGAGCGATGCGGAGATCGTTCCGTGCGCGGTCTCGGCGGAGGTGCTGGCGCGGGTTGTTTCGGGTGAGGCGGATGGGGCGGTGTTGCCGATCGAGAACAGCCTGCATGGGTCGGTGGCGGAGCACTACGACCTGCTGCTGGAGCTGCCGGTGCGGATTGCTCGGGAGAGCCTGCGGCATATCCGGCACAATTTGATCGTGATGCCGGGGGTGAAGTTCGAGGAGATTCGGCAGGTGATCTCGCATCCGGTGGCGTTGTCGCAGTGCCGGAAGTTTCTGGCTGCGCATCCGAGGCTGGAGGTGGTGACTTTTTATGACACTGCGGGGAGTGTGAAGCATTTGATGGCCGAGGGGCTGCGGGATGTGGCGGGGATCGCTCCGGAGCTGGCGGCGGAGGAGTATGGGGGCGAGGTTCTGGTGCGCGGGATTGAAGACCATGCCGAGAACTTCACGCGCTTCCACCTGATTGTGCGGGAGGATGCTCCGCCGGTGGCGGAGGATGGGGAGCCGGACAAGATGAGCCTGGCGTTCGTGGTGGAGCATCGTCCGGGGACGCTGGTGGCTGCGCTGGCGGAGCTGGCTGCGGCTGGGGTCGATCTGACGAAGATTGAGTCGCGACCGGTGCCGGGGAGTCCGTGGGAGTACGTGTTCTACGTGGACGTGCGGTTCAAGGGCATGGCGCAGGCTAATGCGGCCCTGGCGGGGTTGAGCGGGAGCTGCCGGATGGTGAAGGTGCTGGGGCGGTATCTCGCCGCTTGAGGCGGCGCGGGTTGATGGTTGTTTGTTGCTGGTTGTTGGTTGTTTCATGTCTCCCCCTCCCCCGGGTGATTTTGTGCAAATTCTTCATATTGTTAGGTTTAGGTTTGGACCTTGGTGCTAAGGTCTTGATTCTATTGGGCTGCTTTTTGTAAATTATTGATTCTTATCGGGTTGGCTCCTTTTTGTTGGTTAAATGCGAAAGCCCCGGGCTTTTGGCCTGGGGCTTTTTGTCTCTGCTTCTATTATACAGGATTGGGTGTAACTAAAAACCGGGTTGGCTGGAATTATTATCTGGTTTGTATTCATGTAGTTAGGTTGATTTTTTGGGTTTGGGGGGCTTGACAAGGTTTTTGTTGGGTTTTTGGAGGTTGGTTGGGGTAATGAACTAAGAACAAAGGCGATAGGTCCGGTCTTTTGACGCCCGGTTTGGTGGTGGTTCAAACTGATGTCTCAGAAGCGAGACATGGGTCCCGGTTCGGTGGGAGGGTCGACCCCCTACCAAACTGCTTCTGGAGATCTACTTTCGTTTTTGTTTTAGCATCCAGTCGATGAGATCCGGGCGGTTGTAGGCTGGGTCCCAGGCGTTGTGGTCGACGCCGGGGAGTTCTGTGTACTGGACGTTGGCTCCTATGGCCTTCAGGGCGGCGACCATTTTGCGTGACTCCTCGACTGGCACGTCCCTGTCGGCGTCTCCGTGGAAGACCCAGATGGGTATGGAAGAGACCTGCTTGGCCACATA
This sequence comes from uncultured Acidobacteriaceae bacterium, assembly GCA_963744125.1. Taxonomy (GTDB): domain Bacteria; phylum Acidobacteriota; class Terriglobia; order Terriglobales; family Acidobacteriaceae; genus Edaphobacter. The sequence continues at coordinate 254,257 of CAVUSG010000007.1, forward strand.
GGCGTATTGATCCGGAGCTGAGGCGGGCGCGATTGCTGGATACAGGACTGAGCTGGTTTTGCCTTTGAACTCTTCGACGAATCCACAGATGACGACGAGGGCCGCGAACCGTTCGGGGTGGTGGGAGGCCAGGTACCAGGCTCCGTTTCCTCCGGCGGAGAATCCGGTGAGGTAGACACGGGAAGGGTCGCCGTTGAACCCGGCGAGGGTTTTGTCGAGCTCTGCGAGGGCCGCCTCTCCGCCTTTCTTCTGCCAGCCGGGGGTACCGTCGGGGTGGGCTTGCGGGAAGACGACAAGGGCCGGGAAGCGGTCGGGGTGGCGGCGGATAACACTTCCCAAGCCACCTTCGGTTTGGCTGATTCCGTCGCTGGCGTAGGTTCCGCCGCCGTGAAGGACGACAATGACCGGCCACGCTTTGGAACGCTGAAAGTCGCGGGGGACGTAGACTTGGTATCGGAATTCGACTCCGTCCATGAAGACGGAGCGATCCAGGAAGCCTGTTTGGATGGGCTGAGCGACGGCAGCGCCCTTTGTTCCGATGATTAGGAGGATGGTGAGGAGGAGTGTTCGCCGGGTCATTGGAACTCCTTTTGATGCATTGGTTTGTGGACAGGGTCGAGGGGTGGGTCGACTCGGTCATGTTATCAGGTGTGGGTGGGTTCATTGAGAGCTGTGGCGCTTCACCCACCTTAGCGACCATGAAGCCGTTGCGCTTGGACCTTGAATCCACCCACCCGGTTTCGTGGTGGTTCGAACCCATGTCTCAGAAGCGAGACATGGGGCACCCGGTTTTGGGGAGGTTGGAAGGCGGGGTGGGATGTTTTTGCCGTGTGGGGGCAAGTTTTCACCGGATTCTCGGATAATCGCCGACTTGGGGGGTGGGGTTTGCGTCTAAATGGATAATTGATGACAGAGTGTTGTGCTGCCGATGAACTGCTCTTGAGGGGTTTTGGCGGGTATGGGTGGGGTTGGAGCGGGCTTTGAGGATTTGGACCTTGGGCCTGACTTTATGGGGTGAGTGACTGGGTTTGGGACTGGCTTTGGATTGGGGCCCGGGGTTAGAATTGCGACCAATAGCTAACTTGCGCATCGTATATAAAGTAATCTGACAAGAGGACACTCAATGCCGAACGATTTTGTAAGTGTTATCAAGCCAAAAGAAGCTAAGGGGTCGGAGGACCAGGGAGTTGCGGAGAGCGGTTCGCGGGCGATTCCGGTGCTTCCGGTGCGGGATACGGTGCTGTTTCCTCATGCGGTGCTGCCTCTGACGGTGGGCCGGGAGAGCTCGATCCAGTTGATTCAGTCGCTGGGCGAGGAGAAGACGATCCTGGTGGTGGCGCAGCGGGATGCGCGGCAGGACTCGCCGGCGGCTGCGGACCTGTACTCGATTGGGACGCGGGCGACGGTGCATAAGGTCGTGAAGATGCCGAATCAGAGCCTTTTTGTGTTTACAGAGGGCAATGAGCGGGTGAAGGTGGGGGAGTTCTCGCAGCTGACGCCGTTTATGACGGCGGAGTGCGAGGTGATGGAGGATATGGAGCCGGTGGCTTCGCCTGAGGCTGAGGCGCTGCAGCGGAACGTGGTGAGCCAGTTCCAGAGCATTGTGACCTCTTCGCCTACGCTTTCGGACGATCTGCAGACGATTGCGATCAATATCGATGAGCCGGGACGGTTGTCGGACTTTATTGCTTCTTCGCTGCCGTTTTTGACTACGACGGATAAGCAGGAGTTGCTGGAGACTCCGAATGTGACGGCTCGGCTGGAGCGGATTAATAAGCACCTGGCGAAGGAGCTGGAGGTTCAGCAGCTCCGGAACAAGATTCAGACTGAGGTGCAGGATTCGGTGCAGCAGTCGCAGCGGGACTACTACCTGCGCGAGCAGTTGAAGGCGATCCAGAAAGAGCTTGGCGATCTGGACGATACGCAGAAGGATATTGCGGATCTGAAGGAGAAGATTGAAGCGGCCGGGATGCCGGATGAGGTGAAGAAAGAGGCGCTGAAGGAGCTGGGACGGCTTAGCCGGATGAATCCGGCGGCGGCGGACTATGGCCTGACGCGGAACTACGTGGAGTGGCTGGCGGTGCTGCCGTGGTCGAAGACCTCTGCGGGCGAAGTGGATATTTTGAAGGCGAAGGAGATTCTGGACGCCGACCACTATGGCTTGAAGAAGGTGAAGGACCGGATTCTGGACTATCTTTCGGTGCGGCGTTTGAAGCCGGATATGAAGGGGCCGATTCTTTGCTTCGTTGGGCCTCCGGGCGTGGGTAAGACTTCGCTGGGTAAGTCGATTGCGCGGGCGCTTGGACAGGAAGTTTTCGCGGATTTCGCTGGGCGGTATGCATGATGAGGCGGAGATTCGTGGGCATCGGCGGACTTATATCGGCGCGCTGCCGGGACAGATTATTCAGCACCTGAAGAGGGTTGAGGTGAAGGACCCGGTGTTCATGCTGGATGAGATCGATAAGCTGGGGCGCGACTTCCGGGGTGATCCGGCTAGTGCTCTGCTGGAGACGCTTGATCCGGAGCAGAACAATACTTTCCGGGATAACTATCTGGATCAGCCGTTCGATTTGAGCAAGGTTCTGTTTATCTGCACAGCCAACCAGCTGGACACGATTCCGGGACCGCTGCTGGATCGTATGGAGATTATTGAGCTGACCGGCTATACGGAAGAGGAGAAGGTCAACATCGCTGTGAAGTACCTTATTCCGCGGCAGATTAAGGAGAACGGAATTACGGCGGAGCAGGTTGAGTTTCCGATTGAGAGCGTTCACCTGATTGCGCGGCACTACACGCGTGAGGCTGGCGTTCGTAAGCTGGAGCAGCAGATCGGCACTGTTTGCCGGAAGGTTGCGCGCAAGATTGCTGAGGGTAAGAACGAGAAGGTCGTGATTACCGAGGCGATTGTGCACGAGTTCCTGGGCGGGATTAAAGTCCGTGTCGATACGGAGATTGCGGAGCGGACCAAGCGCGCCGGCGTGGCGGTTGGGCTGGCGTGGACTCCGGCGGGCGGCGATGTGCTGTTCATCGAGGCGAACAAGATGAAGGGCAAGGGCGGGTTCACGATTACAGGGCAGATCGGCGATGTGATGAAGGAGTCGATGCAGGCTGCGCTGACGTGGGTTCGGTCGAATGCTGCTTCGCTGGGGCTGGACGAGGACTTTACCAAGGAGACTGACCTGCACATTCATGTGCCGGCTGGTGCGATTCCGAAGGACGGTCCGAGTGCTGGCGTGACCATGGCTACGGCTCTGGTGAGTCTGCTGACCGACGTGCCGGTGCATCCGCTGACGGCGATGACGGGCGAGATTACGCTGAGCGGGAATGTACTGCCGGTTGGCGGGATCAAGGAGAAGTTCCTGGCGGCGAAGCGGGCCGGCGTGCGGGATGTGATTCTGCCGACGGACTGCAAGCAGCAGGTGGATGAGGACCTGACTCCGGACCAGATTGCGGGCGTGACGATTCATTACGCTTCGCGGATCGAGGATGTGCTGGCGGTTGCGCTGCCGAAGACTCCTCGGGAGCTGGTGCAGGATGAGGTGGTTCGTGAAGAGGTTCTGCACGCGGCGGTGTAATTGGCTGCGATGCGGGTTTGGCGGGCGGTTCGGGACTCCGGGCTGCCCGTTTTGTTTTGGGGAGGTGCGGCGATGATGACGATTGGACATTCGACGCTGGAGATTGGGGCGTTCCTGCGAGCGTTGAAGGAGAATGGTTGCCGGATGCTGGTGGACGTGAGGCGCTATCCGGGGTCGCGGCGGTATCCGCAGTTTGGGCAGGCGCGGCTGTTTGAGGCGCTGGAGGGTGAAGGGATTCGTGCGGTGTGGCGCGAGGGGTTGGGCGGTCGCAGAGCGGCGCTGAAAGATAGCGTCAACCTGGGCTGGCGGAATGAGAGCTTTCGGGGATATGCGGACTACATGCAGACGCCTGAGTTTGGGGCGGAGATCGATTGGCTTGTGGGGCTGCCGGAGTGCGACAACATGACGGTGATGTGCGCGGAGGCTGTGCCGTGGCGGTGCCATCGGTCGTTGATTGCGGATGCGGTGCTGGCGCGTGGAGTTGTGGTGGAGGACATTTTTGTGCAGGAAGATGGACGGAGTTCGAGGAAGACGCGTGGGATGACGGAGTTTGCGCGGGTGGAGGAGGGGCGGGTGTGGTATCCGGCGGCAAAGGAGATGATGCAGCCGGTTTTGTTTGGGGATGGTTGAAGAATGCGGTGGATTGTGTGTGGGGTTCGCGGGTAGACTGGCACTTCGAGGGCACAAACTTTGAAAAAATTTGGTGGATTTGTGTTTCTGGTGGCGGCGGTGTTTCTGTTGCTTACGGCGCGGAGGAGCATGACTGCGGATCAGAAGGAGACGAGCGTTCTGATACGGCGGATGGCGGATGCGCAGCAGCGGGAGGGCGAGATTTCGCGGCTGAAGAACGCGGTGCTGATGGAGAATTTTGATGTAACGAGCAAGGAGTTGGATCATCAGGATCCGGGCGCGGAGAAGGTGCAGTTGGAGAAGGACAGGGCGGGCCTGGCGCAGTTGGAGACGACGGAGCAGAAGTTGGGGTCGGCGGAGATGCAGGAGAGTGAGCTGAAGGATGTGCAGAATCACCATTGGGTGATGTTGGGGGAGTTTGTGGGGGGCGGGCTGCTGGGGCTGTTGGGGGTTGGGTTGATGCTGTAGGGATTGATTTTGCAGGTGATGTTGTTGGGGCGGGGACGTCCAATGGGATAGAGGCGCGGGTTGTGGTCGCGTATGCTTTTCCGATGCGGGTGCGTGTGCTTTACTTTGCGATTTTGAAGGATGTCTTCGGGTGCGAGAGGGAAGAGCTGGAGCTTCCGGTGGGGGCGACTGTGAGTGAGTTGCTGGGGGTGTTGAGTGGGCGTGGGGGTTCGGTGGGGAAGGTTTGGGGGTCGATTGCGGTGGCGGTGAATCAGGAGTATGCGTTGGCTGGGCGGGTGCTGATGCGATGGGGATGAGGTTGCGCTGCTGCCTCCGGTGAGTGGGGGTGCGCGATGAGGGTTGAGATTGTGCGGGCGGTGATTGCGGCGGATGCGATTGTTGCCGAGATGAAGGCTGGGGCGGATGGGGCGGTGTGCGTCTTCGACGGGATTGTGAGGGACAATACGCGTGGGCGGAAGACGCTGCACCTGGACTATGAGGCTTATGAGGAGATGGCTCTGGAGCAGATGCGGGGGTTGGCTGCGGAGGCGGTGACGAGGTTTGGAGTGAGGGATGTGGCGCTGGTGCATCGGCTGGGACGGCTGGTGGTGGGGGAGACGAGTGTGCTGGTGGTGGTTGCGAGTGCGCATCGGGGGGCGGCGTTCGATGCTTGTGAGTGGTTGATCGATACGCTGAAGAGGACCGTGCCGATTTGGAAGAAGGAGCAGTTTGTGGATGGGGCGATTTGGGCGGATGGGGAGCCGTTTCCTGGGGAGATTGGTGTTGGTGCGGAGATGCGGGGATGAGGTTCGTCGGGGTTGTGCTGGGGTGCGGGGTTTTGTTGCAGGGGCTGATGGCGCAGGCTCCGGTGGAGCGGCGTGCGCCTCAGAATCAGGATAAGGACCAGGTGCCTACGCTGCGGCTGGAGTCGCGGCTGGTGAATCTGCCGCTGAATGTGGTGGATGAGAAGGGCGTTCCGGTGGCGGGGCTGGAGCGGGATGATTTCGAGATTCTGGAGGATGGGAAGCCGCAGAAGATTGCGATCTTTGAGAAGGAGGCGGTGGCTCCGCTGTCGATTGTGCTGTCGATCGATGCGAGCGAGAGCGTGCTGCGGGATGAACGGCTGGAGAAGGATGCGGCGAAGCACTTTTTGCGGGCGCTGATTCGCGAGCAGGATGAGGTGGAGTTGATGGACTTCGCGGATACGGTGCGGGAGGTGGTGCCGTTTACGAACCAGGTGAAGCGGGTGGAGGCGGGGTTGAATGAGTTGCAGCATGGGTCTGATACGGCGTTGTATGACGCGATTTATCTGGCGTCGGATGTGCTGGCGAAGACGAAGGGTGATGCGAGCCGGCGGCGGGTGATGGTGCTGATTACGGATGGCGGCGATACGGTGAAGAGGGGTTCGCTGTATACGCAGGCGTTGGAGCAGGCGCAGCGGGCGGGGGCGATGGTGTACTCGATCATTATTGTGCCGGTGTGGGCGGATGCGGGGCGGAATACGGGTGGGGAGCATGCGCTGATCCAGATGGCGAACGATACGGGAGGGAAGTACTACTACGTGGTCGAGCCGAAGGATTTGGAGCCGGCGTTCCGGAAGGTTTCGGAGGATTTGAGGACGCAGTATTTGCTGGGGTACTACTCTCCGCAGTTGGAGAAGGGTGGGGCGATTCGGAAGATTCGGGTGAGGATGAAGGATCCGGCGCTGGAGGCGAGGTATCAGCTGCGGTATCGGACTGCTTATTATTCGGATCCTAAGTGAGGCGTGTCTCATTTGCGATAGAGGCCGCGGTCTAGGTGAATAGATCAGGGCCGGGACGCCAGGCACCGTCTGCGGTTCCATAAGGGCTTGCGACCACGACGGTGTAGCCATCCGGGTCGCGCATCCAACACTCCCAGTGGTTGGGGCCGCCTTCACTATCGGGAGGGTTGCGATGGCGGGGCAGCACGATCTCGACGTCCATTTCGGCAGCGCGCTCGCATTACCGCGTCGAAGTCATCCACCTCGAACCAGAGCAGCACACCATTACCGTAGGGTCTGTCAGCGCGATTGCCGATGGGGCCGTGATGATGTTCGACTTCAAAGCTGTGCAATTGCAGAATGAGCTGGCCATCCTTTACCAGTTGCTCATATTGCCTGCCGCCGTGCGCGCCGCGGCAGCCCAGCAGGCGTTGATACCACCTGCTGCTGGCTTCGACATCCGTGACACAGATGAGAGGCTGGGGCCGCATGGCTCTTACCCTAACAGAACTCGCTCGGCTCCTGGGATGGGCTAAGCTTGAAGGATGAAGAGTTCAGGGAAGAAGTTTGAGTTTGCGCATGTGGCGGAGGGGATTGCGCGGCAGGCGGGGTCGCTGCTGCGGGGGTTTTATGAGAAGGGTGTTGCGACCGAGTACAAGGGCGATGTTGACCTGGTGACGGAGGCCGACCGGGCGAGCGAGGCGCTGATTGTGGAGCGGCTGAAGGCTGCTTTTCCGGAGCATGGGATCTATGGCGAGGAGGGGACTCGGGAGGGGTTGGCGAGCGAGTTTCGTTGGTATGTGGATCCGCTGGATGGGACTACGAATTTTGCGCATGGGTTTCCGGCGTTCTGCGTGCTGTTGGGGCTGGAGCACAGGCCTGCGGGGCTGGCGGCGGATGCGGATGGCGAGATGATTGCCGCGGTGACTTACGATCCGCTGCGGGATGAGATGTTTTCGGCGGAGCGGGGTAAGGGCGCTTGGCTGAATGGGCGGCAGGTGCATGTTTCGAAGACGGCGAAGCTGCAGGAGGCGCTGACGGCTACGGGGTTTCCTAGCCAGAAGCGGCATGTGAGTCCGAACGTTCATTTTTACCAGCAGATTACGCTGCGGTCGCATGGGGTTCGGCGGGTGGGGAGTGCTGGGTTGGATATGGCTTATGTGGCTTGCGGGCGGCTGGATGGGTTTTGGGAGTTTAATCTGAATCCGTGGGATACTTCGGCTGGGTATTTGTTGGTGGAGGAGGCGGGTGGGACGGTGACGCATTTTGATGGCGGGAAGTTTACGCTGGATAGCCGCGAGGTTCTGGCTACGAATGGGCTGATTTTGGGGGAGATGTCGCATATCTTTACGGAGATGTTTGCGGGGCGGGAGTTGGAGGCGATTCCTACTCCGGCGGAGTTTGCGGCGAGGCGGGCGGCGGGGAAGAGTTGATGGGATGAGCGGCTCCGGGAATCTCATTCAGGAGCCGCTTGTAGATTATGAAGAACGTAATAAACGATCAGGCTAATGATTTCTTGTAGAGGGCTGTGAGCTCGGCCCAGGCGCGCTCTGCGCCAGCTTCGTCGTAGGGTTGGCTGCCTTTGACGCACCATCCGTGGTTGTCGCCTGTGTAGACCTCAACCTTGGCGGGCACTTTCGCGGCGGCGAAGGATGTTTTGAGGGTGTCCTTTGCTGTCGGTTGGCTCTTGTCGTCGTTGTCGGCTACGGCGCAGTAGACGGTGGCCTTCATCTTCGGGATGAGGAGGTGCGGGCTGTCGGGCTTGTCCGTGACGAGGCCGCCGCCGTGGAAGGTGGCTGCGGCGCCGATGCGATTTGGAACGATGGCGGCGGTGCGGAAGGTGAGCGGGCCGCCCATGCAGTAGCCCTGGACTCCGGCCTTGTGTTTCAAATCGGTCTGCGGCTGCTTGTCGAGGAAGGCGATGTAGGCTTTGGCGTCGCTGAAGGCTGCGTCTTGAGTGAGAGCGGCGGCCATGGGCATCACTTTGGCGCGGTCCTCGGGCTTGTTGAAGTCGAACGAGCCGTCGACTACGGGGGCCTTCTGATTGCGATAGAAGGGATTGGGAACCAACACTACGTAACCCTGGGTGGCGAGGCGGCGCCCCATGTCGCGGAAGACGGGGCGGAGACCGAGGATGTCGGTCCAGATGAGCACGGCGGGCCAGGGGCCTTTGCCGGCGGGGTAGAAGAGGGCAGAGTCGGCGACGCCGGACGCCATGGGGACGTTGACGTCTTTCTCTACGACCTGGGACTGCGCGTGCGCGGCTGCGGAGGAGAGCACTGCTGTTGCCGCGGCGCCCAGGCTGAAGGTTCGGCGGGAGATGGTGGGATCATAGGTAAGGCCCTGGTGGATATGTTCGTCGCACATGTTGGCTCTCCAATATTGAGATACGGTTTTCGCAAAGCGCCGGGGTTTTGATTGAGCACGCTTGGCGGTAATGATTGTAGTTAGGGTATTGGTTATGCGCCATTCGGAGAGGTGAGTAGTCGGGATGAGGAAGCGGCGGACAGCGCGGGTGTTGGTGTTTGATCCGGTGGGGAGGGTGTTGCTGATTCGGTTTGTGGTGCAGCGGAGTGATGGGGAGTTTGTTTTCTGGTTGACTCCGGGTGGGGAGATTGAGGAGGGTGAGGCTCCGGTGGAGGCTGCGGAGCGGGAGTTGCGGGAGGAGTTGGGGTTGGAGGTGGCGGTGGTGGGGCCGGATCGGGAGGAGTCGAATTGCTTTGAGCATCTGGGTGGGATGGTCGACAATACCGACTATTTCTTTCATGCGGAGTGTGGGGTGGATGCTCCTCGGCTGATGGGGGTTACGGTGGACGAGATTGCGGCGATGCGGGAGATACGGTGGTGGAGCGCGGGGGAGATTGAGGGGTCGGCGGAGAGGTTTTTCCCGGTGGATCTGGCGGCGTGGATGCGGACGGTGTGGGGTGCGCAGACGGGGTTAATCGAGGAGAATGAGTTCTGAAAAAGTCGTATTCTTATGAGAGGATGCATTTGCAGCGGGATGGGATTGTGCTGCTAGAATTGGAACTCTAGTTTGGATTCGAGCAGTAACTTTGAGTGAGATAAGGGAGATGGATCGATGGCTTATGTGATTGCGGAACCGTGTATCGGGACGAAGGATTCGGCTTGCGTGGATGCCTGCCCGGTGGATTGTATTCACCCGAAGAAGGATGAGACGGGCTATGGCGAGGCTGATCAGCTGTTTATCGATCCGGTGGAGTGTATCGATTGCGGCGCTTGCGTGCCGGTGTGTCCGGTGTCGGCGATCTATGCCGGGGATGATCTGCCGGAGAAGTGGGCGGCTTATCACGGAGAAGAACGCTACGCATTTTGGGCGGTAGTTGCGGGATTCTGTTTGAAGAGCGCGCGGCCGATGGCTGCGCGCTTTGCTTTGCGGGGAGATGGGAAGACGTGGGGCTATAGCTCCTTCGTCCATGGCGCTTTTTGTGGGACTGACGATGTCTGCGGCGGATTGGAAGCGCTGGGGGTATCTGCACGCGGACCATCATCTCGGAAGTTTGGGCGTAGAGGATGATGCAGCGGGTGGGTGAGGCGATTGTGCTGCGGACGTGGCCGTTCCATGAGGCGGACCTGCTGGTGAGCCTGTTTACTCGGGAGCAGGGGCGGGTGAAGGGCGTGGCGCGTCATGCGATGCGGAGCCGGCGGCGGTTTGGCGGGGCGCTGGAGCCGATGACGCATGTGCGGGCGAGCTACTCGGAGAGGCCGAAGCAGGAGCTGGTGCGGCTGGACGCGTTCGAGATTTTGTCGTCGCCGCTGACGCGGCCGGTGGACTATGCGCGGACGGCGGCGCTGGAGTTGGTGGCGGAGGTGCTGGAGGAGCTGCCGGAGGGTGGGGTAGACGATGCGGTGTTCCGGCTGGCGGTGGCGGTGACGGCGGAGATGCAGGTGGGGCGGGTGGGGCTGCCGGTGACGTACTTCTGCCTGTGGATGAGCCGGTTGATGGGGTGGATGCCGGAGCTGGGGCGGTGTGCGTTGTGTGGGCTGGATTTGCGGGGTGGGACGGTTTGGTATTCGGCGACGAGCGATGGGGTTACTTGTGAGGATGATCGGCGGGGTGGGAGTGTTGGGCTGTCGGCGGAGGCGGTGGCGGAGGCGGGACGGATGTTTCGGGGGACGGTGGGGGCTTTGGCGGCGGAGGCTTTGGACTCGGATGGTAAGGGGTACAGGGCGGAGCTGCGGCGGTTTGCGGTGGAGATGCTGGAGCGGGGGTTGGAGCGGCGGTTGATGAGCGCTCGGGCGTTGGGGCGGATTTGACTCCCCTCCCCGTTGATTTTGCGCAAAATCTTCAAACGATGTGGGTTAGGTTTGGACCTCCGCTTGATTTGGGGATTCTGGGGTAGCGAGCCGGTACGTCTGGGGGGTGTTTGCGGGGGTGGATTTGTCAAGAGGTTGGCTTATTTTGTCTGCTCTCCTTTCCCTGATGCCTAAGGTGTTCTCGATGATGTCGGCGGCGCTTTCGAGTGGGTCGATTTGCTGCATGGCGGTTTGGATTTTGCGGTGCGGGCAAGTGGTCTGACGTTATTCTAAGCCAGGCTGCTGCTCTGATGGCTGTGCTGGGGCAATGTCCGTCGAGCAATTCGAATTTTCTTGCGGCTGATCCGTATATCTCGGTCAATGAGGTCACTACGGTTGCGGGTGTGTATGCGCTGTCGGGTTATATGACGGATATGCTGCATGTGTCTTCGAGCGGCACTGCACTCTCTAACATCGGCATGGCAAATGCGTTTCTGACGGCGGCGAACCTTGCGGATATTTCGAGCGGCAGTGCGCTTGCGACTACTCCGGCTGGTAATGGAACGGCTCCGCAGGCGAAGGTCAATACTATTGCCAACATACTGGCGGCATGCATCGATAGTGATGGGACGGTTGTTTCGGCGCCCGTACCGACTACCTGTTATACGTTGTTTTCGAATGCGACCAGTGATGGCACGAGCAGCGGTACAGTGCCGACGGAGACCGTGACGGCCGCGCTGAATATCGCACATAATCCCGGCACTAATAATGTGGCGAACCTGAATGCGTTGCAAACGGGGGCCGCGCCGTTTCAGCCAAGCACATCGCCTATCTATGATTTCGCTCTTTTGCTCAACTTTACTGGCGGCGGTATCGTCAATCCTGCGCGGGTCGCGGTGGATAGCTTCGGCAATATCTGGACGGCAAACAGAGCATCGGCGACAGCAGGGAACAGTGTGAGCAAATTGGCGGCAGGAACTGGAGCTCCTCTTTCTCCCGCTGGAACGGGATATACGGGTGGAGGGATTATCTCCCGACCTACGTTGCTATTGATAGCTCTAACAACGTGTGGATTGGAGGCACGTCTAGCGGATCGATGGCGGATGGGATCGTGTCGAAACTGGCCGAAGATGGAACGCCGGTATCCGCTACTGGATACGATCTCGGGGTTATCTGGAATGTCACCGGAATGGCGATAGATAGTCTCGGCAACGCTTATGTCGGCATGAATGGCCCCGCCTACAAGGTGGATGGGGGCACTGGCGCAGTGACTCAAGTCGTGAGTAGTCATCCACCTTTATCATTTTCGTTAGCCGTTGGGGCAAATAATGTTGTCTGGCTGGGGACGACTGCCATATCACCTGGAGTGGAAGAAGTAGATAACACCGGTACAATATTGTTCCCTACGGCGACTAATCCATCTTTGAGTGGCTCAACGGGTGGTCTGAGCAATCCCATTGCAATGGCGGTTGATCATGCAGGGAATGTCTGGGCGTGCAACGGCGGAACAAGCGGTAGCTCGCAGTTCTTCGGAGTGGCGAAGTTTAGTAGTAACGGTACACTCCTTTCTCCACCAAACAATAGTATCCCTGGTCAGGTCAGCTTAATACCGCTGGCTATGCCCCGTATGTGGAGCCAACGGCGATAGTGATCGATGGTGCTGGCCATGTATTTGTCCTAAATATGGGTAGTCTTCCATCTTTTGTGGAGCTGAACAATGACGGAACGCAGATCTCGCCTGCCAATGGGTACTTCGACACTTCAGTCAATGAAACCAATGGTATTGCGGTGGATGGGTCGGGCAATTTATGGATATCCAACTATCTAAATAGCTCGCTTACCGAGTTTGTTGGCATGGCCACACCGGTGGTTACGCCCATTGCTGCCGGTGTGGCTAACAATACGCTGGGGACGCGTCCATAGAAGTAAGTATCAACTCACTGATTCTCGGGCGGCAAGAACTCTTCGGGGTCTACGCTGCGGCTGTAGATTTCGCCCGAGAAAGGCGGCAACCATAGGCGGTAGGAACGGGGGGAAATCTATCCTGCGCATCGCCGCAGGTGGAGTTGTCGTACGAGAGGACATATTCGGGCTTAATGGCAGAATAGTATTTTGCGTGCCAGTATCCACACGGTTTAAATTTGGACCGTCGCCTTGGTGTAATGACTGACGCCTGTGGGGGTTAGAATTCCGTCGCTGTCGACGTAGCCTCGAGCTTCGATCTGGGTCCAGCCGTCGTAGGGGAAGCCGCCATAGAAGTCGGTGCGAGGGAGGCCGGCTTTACGGAATTGCTCGGCGGCGGCCAGGCGAGCACGGTTCTGTGGCGAACATATCGTGGGTTGCCGCGACCGCAAAAGCCGCGAACAGGACCAGAGCGGCGTAGGCGATGCCGGGAAGTCGTGGGCTGACTCTTTCCTGGTAGAAGCGCACCGCTATAACTGCAAAGACCACGAACAAGGGCAGGAGATATCGGTCGAAGACAAAGCCGGAGAATACCCGGAAGGAAAGAAAAGTACAGTACGCAAGTGCGAATGGCCCAAGAAGAAGCAGCATCTCTCGCAAAGAGATTTTTGAGACCTGAGCCTCAGGGGGCCTTACCAGGCCACTATTTCTTGTGAAGAGGACGGCGAAGAAGGCGAAAGCCGAGAAGTAACAGATAACTGTGATGACGACGCGCGCGGCGGGTTGGAGGACGACGGGCCGGACGCCGATATCGGGGAGTTCCAAAATCCCGCGGGCAGTGAGGTAGTTGCCGGGGGAGTTCAAGGCGGGCGCAAGAATAACTCCAGCCCAATAACTGTCAGGACGAATGAGAAAGTATGTGCAGAAAACTAATCACACCTGCAAGCGCCACATACATGAGGCGTTTGTTATGCCTGACGAACGGCAATATAAAAGCAATCAGGATGGGAGCGAGGAAGAAGGCGGCTTCCAGAATTACGCAAATTGTAAGCGTGGTTGCATTGAAGACGTGATCCCGGTCAAGGTGAACCGGTTCGAAACTCTCTACGGTCGAATACATTTGCCTGCTGAACCAATGAAGGCTGGCGAAGACGAAAACTACGCAAAGGGACCAGATGCCTGCAAGGAGAAAAAGTGGAAGACGGCGCCGCCGCAAGAGCCAGCAGGTGGACGGAACTATGACCAACAGACCGAGCCATCCGGTTTGGCGAGCGGTTCCTAAAAGAGCGTTCGAGACGATGGCGGTGATGAGCCACGCGGTCGTATGAGAGGGAATCGGAGACTCGATTGCACGCAGACAAAAGTAAAGACAGAGGACGATCGCAAAGAGGCCGGAGATATCCGACATGAAACTGAATGACAGCGGAATAAATAATGGGGAGAGTACCAGGGTGAGAGTTGCAAAGGAGGCGTTCGCTTCGCGTAGTCCGAGATGAACAAAGGTGCGCTGGAGGAAGAAAGTGGTCGCGAGGGCGATAAGCAACATGGAGGCATACGTAGCGGTGAATGAGAACCCGAAAAGTTTGATAAACAGGGCCCCCAAAGCGAGTTGCCATCCCAGCATTGCGCTTGCCCAGCCGTAGTAGACGATGTGGCCGGTCTCCGCGAGGGTTTTGGCGGACAAGACATAGGCGAAGTCGTCGCACTGAGCCATCTCGACAAAGGGATAGGAAGCCAGAGTGCAAAACGCGAGAATTAGAGCGCAAAAAATCGCGGGGCGCTTCAGCGCTCGTGCAGTAGACATTAAAATCTCCTATTTTTAGTCGATTATATCTAACTGGAACGCAATGATCGGGGAGAAAGGTCTGGGTTTCGGATGATGAGCGCCAATCTGAAACGAAAGTGCGCAGTTCAGGATGATATTCTGCAGTGTGGGAGCTGGATATGGCGTCGTTGAAGTGTTTGAAGAAGGCGTTGTATTTTTCTGGGCCGTTTTGCTCGGCGAAGCGTAGGGGTTTGACGCGTTCGACGAGGATCTCTTCGGCGTTGGGTTGGGTCTGGAGGAGGTGGATGGTCTCGGCGATGAAGTCTTTCGAGGGGCATGGCGCGGGGGTCGGAGGCCTGCTGGGCTGCCCATGAGTTCGGTCTGGACGTAGGGTGGGGCTAGTTCCAGGACCTCGATGTTGGTGGATTTGAGCTGGTAGCGGAGGGACTGGCTCCAGGAGTGGATGGCGGCCTTGGTGGCGCAGTAGGTGGGGGTGAGGGCCATGGGGATGAAGGCGAGTCCGGAGGAGACGGTCATGATGGTGGCGTGGGGCTGCTTCTTTAAATGAGGGAGCAGGGCGGCGGTGAGGCGGATGGGGCCGAGGAGATTGATGGCGATGATTTGCTTCGGAGTCGGCGACGTGCGATGGAGTGTGGAGGTTTTCGGGGCGCATGATGCCGGCGTTGTGGATGACTACGTTGAGGGTGGGGTGGTCGGCGGCGATCTTCTGGGCGAAGGCGGTGATGTTGGCGGGGTTTTCGATGTCGAGGACGGCGGAGGCCATGCCGGGGTTGGCGGCGGTGGTTTCGTCGAGGACGGATTGGCGGCGGCCGGCGATGATTACTTTGTTGCCGAGGGATTGGAAGGACTCTGCGAGGGCGCGGCCTATGCCGGAGCCTCCGCCGGTGATGAGGATGGTGTTGCCGGTGATTTGCATGGGAGTTTGGATGCTTGCGGAGAGTTCAAAGGATGATGAATTTTTGTGAGTGGCGGGTTCGCCGTCAACTGCTATGCTGGCCGCCTGAGTTTAATTCGGGATCTGGAGAAATGAGATGCGGCTGGGTTTGGTAGGAAGATGCATCGTGCTGGCGATGGCTGTCAGCGGGCTTCGCGGTGCGAGCCGAGGCGCAGGCCACGAATTGGGTTGGGTCGTGGGCGACTTCGCAGCAGCGGCCGGAGCCGCAGAATTCGCTTGCGCCTGAGGATATGCACGATGCTACTTTGCGGCAGGTGGTTCATCTGTCGGTGGGTGGGAGCCAGTTGCGGGTGCATCTGACGAATGCGTTTGGAACGGCGCCGCTGCGTATCAGTGCTGCTCATATTGCGCGGCCGGTGAGTGCTGCCAGTGGCTCGATCGAGGTGGCGACGGATACGGCTTTGACGTTTGGCGGGAGTGCTGCGGTTACGATTCCTGCCGGGGCTGAATATGTATCGGATCCGGTGGCGTTTTCTGCGGCTGCGCTTTCGGATCTGGCGATTTCGATTCATCTGGATGAGGCGCCGGTGGTGGAGACGGGGCATCCGGGGTCGCGCGCTACTGTCGTATGTGGTGCATGGGGAGATGGTGTCGGCGGCGAATCTGGAGGGTGCGAAGAAGGTTGAGCACTGGTACCAGATCGGGAGTGTGGATGTTGTTGCGAGTGCGCAGGCTGCGGCGGTTGTGACGCTGGGGGATTCGATTACGGATGGGCATGGGGCGACTACGAATGGAAATGATCGCTGGCCGGATGTGCTGGCGAGGCGGCTGCAGGGAGCTCCTGCGACGAAGACGGTGAGTGTGCTGAATCATGGGATTGGTGGGAATCGGCTGCTGCTGGATGGGCTGGGGCCGAATGCGCTGGCGCGGTTCGATCGCGATGTGGTGGCGCAGACGGGGGTTCGGTATGTGATTGTGTTCGAGGGGGTGAACGATCTGGGGACGCTGACGCGGGATGCGCCGGCTTCGGCTGCGGAGCATAAGGCGTTGGTGGATCATATCGAGTCGGCTTATGAGCAGATGATTTTGCGTGCTCATGCGCATGGGATCCGGGTGATTGGAGCTACGATAACGCCTTATGGGGGCTCAGATTATTACCATCCAGGGGCGGAGAGTGAGGCGGACCGGCAGGCGATCAATGAGTGGATACGCGATCCGAAGCACTTCGATGCGGTGGTGGATTTCGATAAGGTGGTGCGTGATCCTGCGCGGCCGGATCGGTTGAATCCTGCGTTTGATTCGGGGGATCATCTGCATCCTTCGGCGGTGGGATATAAGGCAATGGGTGAGGCTATTCCGCTGGCGCTGTTCTCTTCCGCCAGGTGATTCGATTTAGAATCGGAGGTATACCGCCGAAGTGAAGAGAGACGTATGACCGATATTGCTGGGAAGAAGGCTTTGACGTTTCAGGAGTTGCTGTTTACGCTGCAGCGGTTCTGGGCGGACCGTGGGTGCGTGCTGCAGCAGCCGTATGACGTGGAGGTGGGCGCGGGGACGATGTCTCCGGATACTTTTCTGCGGGTGCTGGGGCCTAAGCCGGTGAGGATTGCTTATGCGCAGCCTTCGCGGCGGCCGGCGGATGGGCGGTATGGGGAGAATCCTAATCGGCTGTTTCGGCATACGCAGTTGCAGGTGATTCTGAAGCCGCCACCGGAGCGGATTCAGGAGATTTATCTTGAGTCGCTGGTGGCGATCGGGATTGATCTGAAGGAACATGACATTAAGTTTGAAGAGGACAACTGGGAGTGGCCGGTGGGTGGCGCGTGGGGTGTGGGCTGGCAGGTGATGCTGGATGGGCTGGAGATTACACAGTTCACTTATTTCCAGCAGTGCGGGGGGATGGATCTGGATCCGATCTCGGGTGAGATTACTTATGGGCTTGGAGCGGATTGCTGGTTTCCTGCAGGATGTGGATTCGATCTACGACATTGTCTGGGCGGTCGAACCGGATACGGGCCGCAAGGTGACGTATGGGGAGATGCGGTTGGCGGAGGAGGAACAGTTCTCGGCTTATAGCTTTGATTATGCGGATGTTTCGAAGTTCGATGGGAAGCACTTGGAGTTTGTATGAGGCGGAGTGCCTGGGGTTGCTGGAGCGGTCGAAGTGGATGTTCTCGGAGGAGTGTTCGGTGGATGAGCTGGCGTGCAAGCGGTTTCCGGTGCTGGGGGCTTATGAGCTGGCGTTGAAGTGCTCGCATGTTTTAATCTGCTGGATGCTCGCGGGGCGATCTCGGTGACGGAGCGGGTGGGTGTGATGGCTCGGATTCGGACGTTGGTGGTGGGAGTGGCAAAGGCTTATGCGGCGCAGGGATTGGCTTTGAGTGCTACTGCGGAGATGAGTAAGGGTTGAGATTTGTGCTTCCCCACCCATCGCCCGATCAGGCGGGCTTAGGATGGGGCACCCGGAGTTTTTATTTCAGGTTAGAGAGAACAGGACTAGAGCAATGGCGGAGTTTTTGTTTGAGATTGGGTTGGAGGAGATTCCGGCGCGGATGATCGCGGGGGCGCAGGCGGAGTTGGAGCGGCGTGTGGTGGGGATGCTGGAGCGGGAGCGGCTGGTTGCGGCTGGTGTTGAGAGCAAGAGCTATTCGACTCCGCGGCGGCTGGCGGTTTGGGTGAAGGAGGTTGCCGCTCGGCAGGAGGATGTGGCCGAGGAGCTGATGGGGCCTCCGACGAAGATTGCGTATAAGGATGGGGTTCCGACGGCGGCGGCGGTGGCGTTTGCGAAGAAGGCGGGCGTGGCGGTGGAGGCGTTGAAGACGGTTTCGACGCCGAAGGGGGAGTATCTGGCGGCGACTGCGGTGAAGGCTGGGCGTGGGGCTGCGGAGGTGATTGCGGCGGAGTTGCCGAAGGAGTTGGCGGGGATTTATTGGGCGAAGAATATGTACTGGCGGGCGGGGAAGCCGGAGCGTTTTGTGAGGCCGGTGCGGTGGATGGTTGCGCTGCTGGGTGGTGAGGTTGTGCCGGTGGAGTTTGCGGGGAAGACGGCTGGGAATGTGACGTATGGGCATCGGGTGTTGTTTGGGGATGCTTCGATTGCGATGACGGCTCCGGGTGATTATGAGGCGGAGTTGCTGAAGGCGTTTGTGGTGGCGGATGTGGAGGTGCGGCGGCAGAGGATTCGGAAGGCTCTGGATCATGCGTGCAGGACGGTGCCGGATACGCGGTGGCGCGAGGACCATGGACTGGTTGATAAGCTGACGCATTTGACGGAGTGGGCTTCGGATAAGGCTGTGGTGATGGGTGGGTTTGAGGCGGCGTATCTGGAGTTGCCGGAGGAGGTGCTGGTTACGGTGATGCGGGACCATCAGAGCTATTTTGCTGTGGAGGATGGTTCTCCAAAGGCGGGAACTGGCAAGCTTGCTCCGCATTTTCTGGCGGTGCTGAATATGGAGGCGGATGAGGCTGGGTTGGGGGTGATCCGGCATGGGAATGAACGGGTGCTGCGGGCTCGGTTTAATGATGCGCGGTTCTTCTGGGAGTTCGATCAGCGGGTGCCGCTGGTGGAACGGGTGAAGCTACTGGAGAATGTGACTTTTCAGAAGGACCTGGGGAGTTATGCGGCGAAGACGGAGCGGGTGCGCGGGGTGGCTGCGGCTTTGGCGGGGTTGGTTGGTTCGCGTGGGTTGGTTTTGGATTCGGCTGCGTTGGATGAGGCGGCGCGGTTGGCTAAGGCTGATCTGACGAGTGAGTTGGTGAAGGAGTTTACGGAGTTGCAGGGGGTGGTGGGTGGTTTGTATGCGCGGGCGCAGGGTTTCTCTGCGGCAGTAGGTGATGCGATTTATGACCAGTATCTGCCGAAGTCGATGGAGGATGCGGTGCCGCGGACGGTGGAGGGTGCTCTGCTGGCGATTGCGGATAAGGCGGATACGATTGCGGGGATGTTTGGGCTGGGGCTGGAGCCTACGGGGTCGAAGGATCCGTTTGCGTTGCGGCGGGCGGCGAATGGGATTGTGAAGATATTGGCGGAGTCGCCGGTGGCGTTGCCGATGACGCTGGGTGATGTGGCGGATGCGGCTACGAAGGATGAGGCGGTGCGGTTGAAGGTGGAGGTGTTCTTTGCGGAGCGGCTGGAGTTTTATCTGCGTGAGGCGAAGGGGCAGGCGTATGACGTGGTGAAGGCGGTGCTTGACGGTGGGGGCGAATGATGTTCGGGATGCGGTGGCTCGGGCGGAGGCGGTGACTGCGGTTCGAGGCTCGGATGATTTTGTGGCTGTGAGTGCGGCGTTCAAGCGGATGACGAATATTTTGGCGCAGGCGGAGGAGAAGGGCATTCTCGAGATCAAGGTGGAAGCTCCTGCGCATTCATTGCAAGTGGATCCGGCGCAGAGTGCTTTGCAGGCAGCGGCGCAGCAGATCGCTGAGAAGTTTCACAAGCTTGCCGCGAACCACGAGTACGTTGCCGCGCTTGAACTGATTGCGACGTTGAGACCGCAGATTGATCTGTTCTTTGAGCAGGTGATGGTGATGGTCGAGGACCCGTATGTCAGGTGGACTCGGCTGAGTTTGTTGAAGGGGTTGGTCGAGAACTTCTCGAAGATTGCGGATTTTTCGGAGATTGTTACGGCGTGGCGATAGAGGAGTGGACGCCCGTGGTTAGGTTGGAAGAGGTGACGGTGATTGCGGCGCCGGTGGAGCGGTGTTTTGATCTGGCGCGGAGTGTTGAGGTGCATGTGCTGGGGAATTCGCACTGGGGTGAGCAGGCGGTGGCCCTGGGTGGGGTTACTTCGGGGCTGATTGGGATGGGGGAGCGGGTGACTTGGCGGGCGCGGCACTTTGGGGTTCGGCAGAGGCTGACGAGCGAGATTACGGCTATGGATGCTCCGCGATATTTTCAGGACACGATGGTGAGTGGGGCGTTCAGGTCGATGCAGCATGACCATTTCTTTCGTGCGCTGGAGGATGGGCGGACGGAGATGCGGGATGTGTTTCGCTTTGCTGCTCCGCTGGGGGTGTTGGGGCGGGTGGCGGAGGTGGTTGGTGCTGCGGCGGTATATGGCGGGGCTGCTGCGGGAGCGGAATCTGGTGGTGAAGCAGGTGGCTGAGTCGGGGAGGATTGGGGCGGTATTTGGATTAGGTCTGAGTGCTTAAGGAAGGAGAAGGGCGATTTGCGCATGAGCAATGAGTAACGAGTAATGAGTAGTGAGTAAGAGGCAAACATGCGAATTGTGATTCCGGGTGGGAGCGGGCAGGTGGGGCAGATGCTGGCGCGGCATTTTCATGGGGCAGGGCCATGAGGTGACGGTGTTGAGCCTCGGAGGGCTGGCGGTGGCACCCGTGGCGGGTGGTGGTTTGGGATGGGGTGAGTCGGGGGGATTGGGTGGCGGAGCTGGAGGGGTCGGATGTTTGTATCAATCTGACGGGGCGGAGTGTGAACTGCCGGTATAACGCGGACGAACCGGCGGGAGATTTTTGACTCGCGGGTGATGTCGACGAGGGTGTTGAATGAGGTGATTGGTGGGCTGGAGCGGCCGCCTGCGGTTTGGCTGAATGCGAGTACGGCGACGATTTATCGGCATGCGCTGGATCGGCCGATGGATGAGTTTACGGGGGAGTATGGCGGGAATGAGGTGGGCGCTCCGGATACGTGGAACTTTTCGATTGAGGTGGCGAAGGGGTGGGAGGAGGCTTTCTTTGACGACGGAGACTCCGCGGACTCGGAAGGTGGCGCTGCGGAGTGCGATGACGTTTAGTCCGGATGCGGGTGGGGTGTTCGATGTATTTCTGGGGCTGGTGCGGTGGGGGTTGGGTGGGACGACGGGCAAGGGGACGCAGTATGTTTCGTGGATTCACGAGGTGGATTTTATTCGGGCGATTGAGTTGATGATTGCGGATGAGAGGTTTACGGGGCCGGTGAATTTCTGGCCGCTCCGAATCCGCTGCCGAACCGGGAGTTTATGCGGGCTTTGCGGGAGGCGTGGGGGATTGGGTTTGGGCTGCCGGCGGCGGAGTGGATGGTGGAGATTGGGACGTGGGCGATGCGGACGGAGTCGGAGCTGGTGCTGAAGAGCCGGAGGGTGGTTCCGGGGCGGTTGCTGGAGGCTGGGTTTGAGTTCAGGTATACGGAGTGGCCGGTGGCGGCGCGGGAGTTGGTGGGGCGGTGGCGGGCGGCCGGCGTGATTAGCCGAAGCGGGGTGCGAGCATGACGAGTTGCTCGATCGTTCTCTGTTGAGGACTGACTTGTTCGGGTTCGATTGCTTATAGCGGATCTGGCTCGTTTATCTCTTTAGTTGGCGGATGAAGTCGTCTAGCTTGCACGGACTAAATCTGTCGATGAGTAGTACTCAATTTCCGGCCAGGTCAGAGCTAGGCTGGGCCGAGCGAAATAGCTGTACTAGAGCAAGAATCGTAGTCGGGAATGCGTTAGGGTCAGGGATCACTTCCGGTATTGGTTCTGGCTCCGATGCCAGATGGCCGGACGCTCAGCAGGCACATCTTTCGTTGAGGGCCAAGTAGCAACATCCAGTTAGTCCGAGATGCACGACTACCCGGACATGTGCCTTTCCGCCGCCCTGCCGCAGACCGGGCGTCTTAGCTCACACGTGGGGGTTGAAATCGCGAAATCCGAGCATGACGCAGCGCGCCCGGCATCGCGGGCTGGGACATGGTGGGAGGAAACTCCGAAACGGTTGAGTATACGGGAAGCTTGTACGAACTTCGGTCCGCAGATTGATGATACGACGTCGGAGCTGAGGAGCCAAGCATCGACTGCAAAACAGATTTCGGCTCATTCTGGAACTCATGGGTGTATTTGCCGGCGCGGTATTCCTCGACGAAATAGCTGTATTGAAGAGTGGCGTTGAATCGGTTGGTTTTGGGAATTGGAAGAACTTGGCCGCCGATGATGATGCCTTCGACTGAGGGCCAGCTTTGAGCGATTTCCTCGCGGCGGGGTTTGCGCCATCTGCGCCAATAGAGGGCTGCCCAGGCGATTCCGAAGTAAAGCGCGTAGCGGATGACGTATGCCCAAACATGTGAGTTCCCTGTAATCCTTCCGAATGTCAGATTTACTACGAGATACGATGCGTTGCGCTGAGGATGAGCGACAGCAGTTTCTTCGTCCGTTTTAGTTGAGGCGTTGGAGGCGGGCGATTAGTTTTTCGGCGAGGGGTTCGCCGGATTCGGTCCAGAGGAGGCGGCTGGAGATGTTGCAGTGTTTTTCGACGGAGAGGGTGAAGGCGAGGAGCATTTCTATGTTTTGCTGGATGCGCTTGATGGTCTCTTCGTCGTGGCGGAGCTGGGGGTTGGTTTCGTCGTAGATGCCGGTATCGGGGTCGCGGTCGGCGTCGAGGCGGTCGTCTTCGAAGGAGTCGAGGACCCAGGGGGTGTCGAGGCCGAAGTCTACGCGGATGTGGCCGTTTTGTTCGTAGGCTGGCGTCGTCGAAGTTGGGGCCGAAGCCGATGATGCGGACGGTGCGGGGTTCGAGGCGCCAGAGGGTGTCGAGCTGGGCTTCTTCGCTGGCCCCGGAGGCGATGTCGGGGGTCCAGAGGTTCCACTTCATCTCGAACTCGACGGCCATGTCGTCGTGGAGGTGCTCGGTGGCTTCGGCTACGGCGTTTTCGATGATGGAGTCGGAGGTGTCTTCGGAGCGGTCGTCGTTGACGTAGAGGCGCTGGTAGGTGGGGGGCTCGGTGAAGTTGATGGGGTAGACGGTGGCGGCGGAGACGCGTTTGGTGTGGGGGTTTGCGGCGGCTTCGGGATTTATGCTGACGCGGGCGAACTGGCGGAGCACGGAGGTGAGCGCCGCGGGGAGGGCCTCGAAGCGGAAGTTGGGGAACCAGAGGCTGAGGTATAGCTGATCGGCCATGTCTTTAAAGGTACAAGGTACTGAGGTGCGAGGTACAGGGTGGACGGGGTGAGATGATGGAAGTGGCGAACGAATGAGCATGAATGTTTCTGTAGCGAGGTTGAGGGTGTGGTTGCTGGTGGGTGCGGGCCTGCTGGTGGTGGTGATTGGTGCGTTTCTGGGATATGCGCACTGGCGGGGGCGTCACTTTATTCATGACCTGCCGAAGAAGCTTGGGATGGATATCGAGCAGGAGACGACGGGGTTTACGTATTCGCAGTCGGCGGGGGCTACGGGCAAGACGATCTATACGATTCATGCGGCTAAGGCGGTGCAGCATAAGGACGGCAAGGTGAACCTGCATGACGTCGGGATTGTGCTTTATGGGCAGGGGGAGGGGAATGAGAAGCGGGTGGACCGGATTTATGGGAACGAGTTTGAATACGACCAGAATGCGGGGGTGATACGGGGGGTTGGGGAGGTGCATATCGACCTGCAGGCGCCTGCTCCGGCGGATGCGAACGCCAAGGTGGAGTATGCGAAGGGGCATGATGAGCATCCGGAGGGCTAAGGATGACCGCCTGATCCATG
Organism: uncultured Acidobacteriaceae bacterium; assembly: GCA_963744125.1. Taxonomy (GTDB): domain Bacteria; phylum Acidobacteriota; class Terriglobia; order Terriglobales; family Acidobacteriaceae; genus Edaphobacter. Next base: position 277,925 of record CAVUSG010000007.1, read on the forward strand.
TGAAGACGAGCGAGCTGGTCTTTCTGCAGAAGCTGGGGACGGCGGCTACGGATCAGGACGTGGAGTTTGAGTACAACGGGATGACGGGTCATGCGCATGGCGCCGAGTACAACTCGGATACGGGGCTGCTGGTGTTGCAGTCCGCGGTGAAGATGCATGGGGTGAAGCAGGGCAAGCCGGTGGTGTTGACGGCGGACCATGCGGAGTTGGACCGGCAGCAGGAGCAGGTGCTGTTGACTCGTGCGGAGTACACGGTGGTGAATACCGCAGGCTGGAACGCGGGTGACGAGGGCTGGCAGGGTGACGGCCTTTTTGCGGAAGGATGGGTCGGTGGAACACGCGATGGGAGAGGATGGAGTGTCGCTGACGGATGAGGATGGCGCGACTAGTGACGGCTGCGCGGGGCGAGGTGCATTTGAACGCCGAGAGCCAGCCGCAGACGGCGGTGCTCTCGGGCAACGTGCGATATATGGCGGAGGATTCGCTGCGGCAGGCAAGAGCCGAGGCGGAGGAGGGTAAGGCTGATTTCGACAAGGCTGGGCTGCTGAAGCATGTGCTGATGACCGGAGCGGTGCATGTGCATGAGCGGACTCGGGTGGGAGATGCGGTGCAGGTGGTTTCGGGACGAGAGGTTTCACGCCAGGAGCTGTGGAGTGAGCGCGACCTTGTGTCGAAGTCACTGGATCTGATTCTTGACTGCGGGAGTCGATCGGCAGCATGCAGCTTCGGCAGGCGCGGGCTGAAGGGAGATGCACGGTTGACGGTGGTGAATCCGCCGGCTGCGGAGGCGAAGAGCGGCCATAAGGGAGCGACGACGAGTGCTTTGTCGGGGGATGTGCTGACGGCGGATTTTGTGATGCGGGATGGTGAAACTCACGTCAAGAACGTGCATGGAGTGGGGCATACTGTTCTGCATCGGGTGAGTGATGCTGGGGCGACGGCGACGAGTTCCGGCGAGACGCTGGAGGCGGAGTTTCGCGAGTGTCGTGCGGAGTGATGCGGGCGGACACAGCGAGTTCAGAAGAGAGACGAATACTGCGAAGGGGAGTGGTAAGGGTGTTCTGGCAGCGACAGGGCGGAGATGAGATTGCGACTGCGGTGCAGCAGGGTCATGTGGTGATGACGAATCTGCCGGTGGCTAAGCCTGGGCGGCGACGGGAACTGCTGCTGGCGGCGAGCAGCAGGGCGACTGCGGATCGCGCGACGTTTGACGGTGGTCTACGCAGAAGTTGACGTTGACGGGTACGGTGCAGGTATCGGATGCCGACAGCACGGTTTGGGCTGACCGGGTGGTGATGGAGCAGGAGACGGGCGATGCGCGGGCGGATGGTTCGGTGAGGGCGAGCTATTTGCAGCCGAAGGATTCGGACGCGAAGAGTGCGAGTGCGGCGGAGCCGGTGCATGTGCTGGCGGTGCGGGGTGAGTTCAAGCACGATGCGGGGCTGGCGAAGTTTTATGGAGGAACGGGAGCTGGGGGGCAGGCCGGCGCGGCTGTGGCAGGGGGAGTCGCAGGTGGAGGCTCCGGTGCTGGAGTTTGAGCAGAGAGAGCGGCGTATGGTGGCGCATGGAGATGGGCGGGAGGCGGGGATGGTGGTCCATGCGGTGTTTGTGAGTGCGGCGTCGCCGGACAGCGGGAGATAGCTCTGCGAAGGCTGGGGGCAAGGGCAGCAAGCCGGTGCCGGTGCGGGTGGCGAGCCATGAGATGAGGTACGACGATGTTGCGCGGCGCGCGGACTTTACTGGCGGAGTGCGGGTGGACGATGCGGATGGAACGATGCGGTCTCAGCAGGCGGTGGTTTATTTGAAGCCTGCGGATTCCACGAAGACGGCTTCGGACTCGAAGAAGACGGCAGTTGTGCAGACTGGTTTCATGGGCGGCGCGGTTGACCGGATGGTGGCGACGGGAGGGGTTGAGGTGGTGCAGCCGGGCAAGCGGGCGACGGGGGAGCAACTGGTTTATACGGCTTCGGACGGGATGTATGTGATGACGGGGTTGCCGGGGAACGCGCCGAAGATGATGGATGAGGCACAGGGGGCGATAACAGGTGCGTCGCTGCGGTTCCATGCGGGGGATAATAGTGTTGTGGTTACGAATGGGCCGGACGCTGGATCCGGGCAGCGAGTTCGCACGGAGACGCGGGTGAAACAGCAGCTATGAGGACGTTGTCGACGGAAGAGATTGGGAAGTCGTATGGCGGGCGCCAGGTGGTTCGTGGCGTCAGCCTGAAGATCGAGCAGGGCGAGGTGGTGGGGCTGTTGGGGCCGAACGGCGCCGGCAAGACGACGAGCTTTTACATGATCGTGGGGCTGGTTCGTCCGGATGCTGGGCGGGTGTTGGTGGATGAACACGACATTTCCCGTCTGCCGATGTATCTGCGAGCGAGGAACCACGGGATCAGCTATTTGCCACAGGAGCCGTCGGTGTTTCGCAAGCTGACGGTGGAGGACAACATCCTGGCGGTACTGGAGGCGCAGGATCTGAGTTGGGAGAATCGGCGTACGCGTACAGAAAAACTGATTGAGCAGTTGAATCTTGGACACGTTCGCAAGACGCGTGGCTATGCGTTGAGCGGAGGCGAGCGCAGGAGGGTAGAGATTGCGCGTTGCCTGGCGATCGAGCCGGCTTTTATTTTGCTGGATGAACCGTTCTCGGGAATTGATCCGATTGCGGTGTTGGATTTGCAGGAGATTATTTTTGCTTTGAAGCGAAGTGGGATCGGCGTGCTTATCACGGACCACAATGTGAGGGAGACGCTGTCGGTAACGGACCGGGCGTACATCATTAATGAGGGCAAGATATTTCGAGCGGGTACTCCGGGCGAACTGGGGCGCGACCCTGAGGTGCGAAGGATTTACCTGGGCGACAATTTTTCAATGGACTGAATTTGCGCAATCGCAAACAGATGTATGGGGCCAAACGGATACAACTTCTGTTGCATTAGCGGGTTGCTATCGGTGCAGTCCTGACAGTCCATAACAGGGGTTAGACTTACAGCCAAGTGACGCGATGTTGTGTAGACTGTGGCGAAGCCGGACATTGGGAGTTTCCTGGTCGAGCTTGCACGATAAGCGCCAAATGAAGCACCTGATTTATTAGAACAACCGGCGTTAAGGAAAGGTAAAACGTGCAGCTGCAGCCCAAACTTAATTTGAAGGTCTCGCAACGCCAGGTGCTGACGCCTGGACTTGTGCAGATGGTCAGCGTGCTGGCGCTGAACAAGCTTGAGTTGCGGGAGATGATCAACACGGAGATGGTGGAGAATCCCGTGTTGGAGGAGCTGGAAGAGACTGCCGTAAGCCTGGATGAGCGGGCGGGGCAGGAGGGCGACCGGGAGCGGTCGGCCGAAGAGGTGGTGGCGGAGACTGAACGAGTCGAGAAGGATCCGTTCGATGAGATCGACTTCGGAAGCTATTTTCAGGATTATCTGGATCCGGGATTCAAGACCGCGTCGAACTTCGAAGAGTTCGATAAGCCGTCGTTTGAGAATTTTCTTTCGCAACCGAGTTCGCTGAGCGACCACCTGGCGTGGCAACTGGGATCGTTGACGCTGACGCCGGAGCTGCGGTTTGCCACAGAACTGGTGGTGGGGAATTTGAATGAGACAGGTTATCTGACGGCGACCGATGAAGAGCTGGCGGAGGCGTTGATTCAGTTCATGTCGCCGCCGCGGAGCGGCCCAATCCCGTTTGAACGAGGGCATGAAGGCGAAGAGCACCGCGCTGCACCTGGAGCCTGAGGTGACCTGCGGAGTCGAACGAGAATAGCGTATGGATCTGGTGGCTTCCGGGGATGATCCGATGGCCGAAGCTCTGGAGATTATTCAAGCAGGCACGGACGATTGTGAATTATCTGGATCCGATCGGCGTGGGTGCGCGCGATCTGAGGGAGTGCCTGCTGATCCAGATTTCCGCGCAGCGGACCGAGGCGGCGATTGTACTGAGGCGCCGGCAGAAGAGTGCTGCTGCATCCCAAGAATGGCGCTTCAGGCACGAATGGAGCGGGTTATGTGAGCCATAGAGGCCGAATTGCAGGATGCGTGCAGCCGGAGCAGCGGCTGACCGCTCGGATATCTTTGAGATTGCGACGCATATTGTGACCGACTGCCTGCCGTTGCTGCAGAAGAAAGATATGCGGGAGTTGACGCGGAGTTGCGGCCGACCGGCGGAAGAGGTCAATGCGGCGGTGGAGTTTATCCGGACGCTGGATCCGCGGCCTGGGCAGCGATACAACGAGACTGAGACGCGGCTGATTGAACCCGATGTTGCGTTTGTGAAGCGCGATGACAAATACGTCGTCGTGATGAATGAAGAGGATATGCCGACTCTGCGGCTGAACCAGGGTTACCGGAAGATGCTGCGAGAGAAGCAGACCGAGAAGGAAGTCAAGGAGTATGTGAAGGAGCGGTATAAATCCGCGATCCAGTTGCTGCGAAATATCGAGCAGAGGAAGAATACGATCGTCCGGACCTGCGACGTGATCGTGCGCCGGCAGCAGGAGTTTCTGGAGCATGGGGTGAATGCTCTGAAGCCGATGATGATCAAAGAGGTGGCGGAAGAGATTGGCGTGCATCCGTCGACGGTAAGCAGAGCAGTGGCGAACAAGTATGTGCATACGTCGCAGGGAGTGTTTGAACTTCGATTCTTTTTCTCAGAGGGCGTGAACGGGCCGGAGGGTGGGGACCTGCCGCTGGTGCTGCTTGAAGCGCAAGGTGAAGAAGCTGATTGAAGAGGAGGACGAGCGCAAGCCGTTGACCGATGACCAGCTGGCTGCAGAGCTACAGCGGCAGGGAATCCAGGTGACTCGCCGGACGGTGGCGAAGTACCGCGAAGACATGCAGATTCCTAGTACACACCAACGTCGTGTACGCTGACTCTCAGTGTATTTTGCAAGATGAGGTGATCAGCAATGGATATCGAGTACACCGGACGACAGACAACCATCACCAAGAAGCTGAAGCTAAATGCTGAGGCCGGACTCAAGCGGATCTCCAAGATCGTGGGGAGCTCATGCAGCGTGCATGTAACTCTGACGACGGAGAAGTACCGGCATTGCGCCGAGATTACGGTAAAGACTCGCACTATCAAGCTGGTGGCGAAGTGCGAGGCGACGGATATGGAGTCGGCTTTGCACGACGCGTTGAACAAGATCGAGCAGCAGGCCATCCGGCACAAGCAGAAATTTACGACGATCAAGAGACATTCCAAGGCTGGCGTAAAGGGGCCGAAGGGAAAGGTAGTGGAGGCTACGCGTGCTTCTGAGACTGCGAAGGCGTCAGTGGTCAAGGCTGGATCGAAGAGCAGCACGGGGCGGAAGGCTGTTCCGATGCTGGTCCACTCGTTTCCGTCTAATTCTCCGCTGCCGGAGCCGCATGTGGTGCGTTCGGCCGATGCGGTGGCGTTGCGGCCGATGTCGCTGGAAGAGGCGGTGAAGGAGGCGGCGTTCCGGGACCGGGATGTGTTCGTGTTTCGCGACAACACCGGCCAGGCGATGGTGCTCCACCGGAAACGGGATGGGAAGATGGAACTGATCGAGGTTCCATAAGGCGAATCGCCAGGAATCGATGGTCGAAGTAGGCTTCGCGCTCAGGTGAGTGCTAGGATTTTCTGCATGGCAGGCAAGCAAGTTAAGAAGGCTGTGCAAGCGGGAGTGGGGCCGAAGGGCGAACTGGTCATTCTGACGGGGATGTCGGGGTCGGGGAAGCTGTCGGCGCTGAAGGCGTTTGAGGATCTGGGGTATTACTCGGTCGATAATCTTCCGCTGGATCTTGTGCCGCGGTTTGCGGATCTGATTCGGCAGTCGAAGGAGGGGCAACGCGCGGCACTGGTGGTGGACGTGCGCGAAGGGATGCGGCTGGACCAGTTTCCGACGATCCTGAAGAAGGTGCGCAAGGTACTGCCGACGCGGGTGGTGTTTCTAGAAGCGAGCGACGATGCGCTGGTGCGGCGTTTCTCGGAGACTCGCCGGCCCCATCCGCTGGGACGTAGCGACACGGTGTTGCGGTCGATCAAAGCGGAACGGAAGCGGCTGGACCCGATTCGTAATGTCGCTGATATTGTTCTCGATACCACGAAGTTCAATGTGCATGATCTTCGCGCACACATCAATGCACAGTTTGAACGTGAAGAGAGCGATCGGAATCTTACGATCTCTTCGATCAGTTTTGGATTTAAGAATGGCGTGCCTTCGGAGGCGGACCTGGTATTCGATGTGCGCTTTCTGCCCAATCCGCACTTCGTTCCGGAGTTTCGCAAGCTGACGGGCAAACATCCGAAAGTAGCTCGCTATGTTCGGCAGTTTCCACAAACGCAGGAGTTTCTGGATAAGACGGCGGACATGCTGACGTTCCTGCTGCCGCACTATATCAAGGAAGGCAAGAGCTACCTGACGGTGGCGTTTGGATGTACGGGCGGACAGCATCGTTCAGTGTTCATTGCGGAAGAGATGAAGAAGCGGCTGGCGGCTGAGGGTTATCGCGTGAAGACGGCGCACCGGGATATGCCGCGGTAGATACGAAAATCGGACTGCACGCACTAGAATAGTGGGATGCGCAGCATGACAAAGACTACATGGGAGAGTGACGGCTTGAGGCGCATCTGGCGGTTGCTGCTGTATGTCCGGCCGTATGCGTTGTACTCGCTGGCGTCCGTGGTGCTGATGGCGGTGGTGGGCGCGATGGCAGCGTTTCGCCTGCTGCTGGTGAAGCCGATCTTCGATAACGTGTTGAGTCCGGATGCGCCGACGGACGATCTGTTGTTTTCCATGTTCCGCATGTTGAGCGGACATTGAATCTTCACTTCCTCGTGCCCGAGTCATTTTCATAATGCCTGGACGGTGGTGGCGTACGCGCTGGTGATGTCCGCGATATTGAAGTCGGTTTGCGACTATGTTGGAACCTATCTGGTGAACTTTGCTGGATTTGGCATGATTACTGATCTGCGCAATGATCTGTATAACGCCGTTTTGCGGCGGTCGGTTGGTTTTTTTCAGAAGCACACGACGGGTACGCTGCTATCGACACTGATCAACGATATTGAGCGAGTACAGTATGCGATGTCGAACGTGCTCAGCGATTTTATGCAGCAGATATTCACGCTGATCTTTACTGCGGGCGTTGTCATCGTTGTGGGCCGCGACATGGCGTGGGTGCTGCTTCTATTTGTGTTTGTCGTAATTCTGTCTGCGCGCCGCATTGGCCGCGGCGTTAGACGGACGACCCGCAAGGGGCAGGACAAACTTGCTGAGATTCAGAACATACTGCACGAGACGATTACGGGGAACCGCATCGTCAAGGCATTCGGGATGGAGTTGTGGGAGATGAACCGGTTTCGCAGGGCTGCTCGACGATTGTTTCGGGCTAACTTGAAATCGGTAAGTGTACAAGCGATCAGTTCTCCGCTGATGGATGCTCTAGGGTCGGTGGGGATCGCGTTGCTGTTGCTGTGGGGGCGAGGCCGGATCGTGCATCACCAGATGACAGCGGGCTCGTTTATCACCTTTCTAATTGCGGTGTTTACGCTGTATGACCCGGTGCGAAAGATGGCATTGTTCTACAACAGCTTTCAGCAGGCGTTGGGGGCGAGCGAAGAGATATTCAAGTTTATGGATGCGCAGGATGATGTGCGCGAGAAGAAGCGTGCGTTTGTGCTGAAGGGGTTCAAAGAGGGTATCCGGTTTGAAGATGTGGGCTTCGCCTATGAGAGCGACGGTGAGGTGAAGCAGGTGTTGCATGGGATCAATTTGACGGTGCAGCCGGGTGAGGTCATCGCATTTGTGGGCCCGAGTGGTGCGGGGAAGTCTTCGCTGGTGAACCTGATTCCGCGGTTCTTCGATGTGAATGAGGGACGGATTCTTATTGATGGTCATGACCTACGGGATGTGACGATTGCGTCGTTGCGGGCGCAGATCGGGAAGGTTACGCAGGAGACAGTGCTGTTCAACGATACGGTGCGGAACAACATTGCGTATGGGCAGCCGGATGTTCCGATGAGCCGGGTTGAAGAGGCGGCGCGGATGGCGCTGGCACATGATTTCATTCTTGAATATGCCGGATGGGTATAACACCAAGATTGGTGAGAAGGGCGTGCGCCTGAGCGGGGGAGAGCGTCAGCGTCTGGCGATTGCTCGCGCGATTTTGAAGAATGCGCCGATCTTGATTCTGGATGAGGCGACGTCGGCGCTTGACGTGGAGAGCGAGCAGTACGTGCAGGCGGCGCTGGCTAATTTGATGAAGGGGCGGACGGTGTTTGTGATTGCGCATCGACTTTCCACGGTAAGGAAGGCGACGCGGATTGCGGTGATCGAGAGTGGAGTCATCACGGAGATTGGGACGCACGATGACCTGTTGCATCAATCGGGGACGTATCGCCGGCTCTACAATCTGCAGTTCAGCGACGATGGGCCGATGGCGGTTGAGAATGGCGACGCGGTGGTGGCTGCGGGCGTGGAGGGGATTGCGTGAGTGTGATCTTTTCCATGACAGGATTTGCGAGTGTGCAGGGGATTTTGCCTGGGCAGGTTGGTTTTACGCTGACGATCAAGAGTGTGAACCACCGGTTTCTGGATCTGAATCTGCGGTTGCCTTCGCAGTGTGATGCGTTGGAGATCCAGATGCGGCGTGTGTTGAAAGAGCAGCTTCGGCGCGGCCATGTTGAGGTGACTTTGCAGATGGACCGAAGGGTGGGTGGCGCAGATGCAGTTGAATGCGGAGTTGCTCGGCGGCCCATGTGCAGGGGTACCGGGAGGCGGCGGCTCTGCATGGTGTGACGGCTGAGCCGGACCTGAATGGGATGCTGCGGTTGCCAGGGGTGATGAGCCTGGAGAGTGTTTCGCCGAAGGATGATATGGCGGGGTTGGAGAGCGCGGTGATGGCGCAGCTTGGGCCTGCTGCTGGACAAGCTGAATGAGGTGCGGGCGGAGGAGGGTTCGGCACTGGCGGCGGAGTTGCGGCGGTCTCTGGGGCGGCTGGGGGAGTTGGCGGCGGAGGTGGGGGAGCTGCGGGCAGGGCGTGCGGGAGGCCCAGTTCGAGAGGCTGCGTGGGCGGATTGCGGAGTTGCTGCAGGGGGCTCCGGTGAGTGAGGAGCGGCTGCTGGCGGAGGCGGCGTTGCTGGCGGAGCGGAGTGATGTGGATGAGGAGGTTGTGCGGCTGCGGGCGCATGTGGACAGCTTCCTGGCTATGCTGGATGAGGGTGGCGAGCTGGGTAAGCGGCTGGACTTCCTGCTGCAGGAGCTGAACCGTGAGGCGAATACGATGCTGTCGAAGACCAGCGGGGCGACGGGAAGCAATGGGTTGTTGATTACGGATATGGGTTTGGAGATGAAGGCTGAGATCGAGCGCGCGCGGGAGCAGGTTCAGAATCTCGAGTAATGAATTTGTGTGGATAGACTGAGGAGCATGGCGGGAATTCTTTTTATCATCTCGGCGCCGTCGGGGTCGGGCAAATCGACTTTGGTGACGCAGCTCCGGACGCTGGTGGAGGGGCTGGATTTTTCTGTTTCTTATACGACTCGGGCGCCACGGGGTTCAGAGGAAGATGGGCGGGAGTATCACTTCACTACGCGGGATGAGTTTGAGGCGATGATCCGGCGGGGTGAGTTCATGGAGTGGGCCGAGGTGTTCGGCAACCACTACTATGGGACCGCGGTGGCTGCGCTGAAGCATGCGGAGCGGCTGGGCAAGGACCTGCTGCTCGACATCGACGTGCAGGGCGCGAAGCAGGTGATGGAGAAGCTGCCGTCGGCGGTGTCGATCTTCATCCTGCCGCCAAGTCCGCAGGTGCTGGAGATGCGGTTGCGCAACCGCAGCGAGGCGGAGAGCGTGGCTTCGGCTACTGCCATCTCGGAGGCAGATCTTGAAAAGCGGCTGGACCAGGCGAAGCATGAGGTTAAGCAAATTCGCAAGTACAAGTATGCGCTGGTGAACGATGTACTGGACCAGGCGGTGGCGGAGATGCGGGCGATCGTGCTGTGCGAGCGCGGGGTACGCGATGGAGTGCAGGCGATTGCTTCGAGTTGTCGGACCGATGCTGCTTCGCCTCGGCTGCGGGCGGCGCTTGATACTTTCGATGTAGATTCGTAGCTGAATTTCCACTACGAATTATTTCCGTGTGTGCCATATCTGAGGTAGATTCTAGCTACGCTGACAATTCAAGCGATGGGGTCACGCATGACTATTGATAAGCCTGAGAGTGCATTCCACAACAAGTACAGCCTGGTGAAGGGTGCAGCGCGACGTGCGCGGCAGCTTCAGTCGGGTGCTTTGCCTTTGATCGATGCGAAGTCGACGAAGGCTTGCCGGGTCGCGCAGGATGAGATCAAGCAGGGGCACGTGAAGTTTGTGCTTCCCGAGCAGCTTGTCGAGCCGCCTCTGCATATCGTCAACTGAATATTTCTCCTGTTACTGCGAGCCGGATGAGGTATGCGAGAGCCGTTTTTCTTGAGAAAAAACGGCGTCGATATCTGAAGCGTCCGGGTAGACCTGCAGGAGAAATATTTGAGCAATCGCGTTAGCATAGAGCGATGGCGGATGAAGCACAGAAGCAACTGCGGGCGTACGTCGAATACTTCCGCGACCTGGGTGTGCGGGATTTCTATCGCAGCGGTGAGCCTTGGAATGGGACGGTGGCGTGGCCTGAGGTAGAGGAGGCTCGTGTTGAGGCTCCTGTAATGGTGCGGTTTCCGCTGCGGTTTCGATTCCGGTTGTAGAGCGTAAGGTGGTTGCGACTCCAGTGATGGTCGAGGAGCCTGATCGGGGTGCGGATTTGCCGGGTAAGCTGGTGAGCTTTAATGATCTGGCTCCGCTGCCAGAGGTGCGGGTGGCGTTGGCGCACCGGGCGGATGCGCTCAAAGCTATTCAAGATGACATTGGGGACTGTACTCGTTGTCCGCTGGCTTATGCGGGCAGGCGGAAGATTGTGTTTGCGGATGGGGATCCGGGGGCTCGGCTGATGTTTGTGGGGGAGGGTCCGGGGGCGGATGAGGACACCTCCGGCGTGCCGTTTGTGGGCAAGGCGGGGCAGCTGCTGAACAACATGATCAACGCGATGGGGCTGAAACGCGAAGAGGTTTATATCGCGAACATCGTGAAGTGCCGGCCGCCGGCGAATCGCGCTCCGGAGCCTGTGGAGGCGAATACCTGCACGCAGTTTCTGCTGCGGCAGATGGATGTGGTGCAGCCGCAGGTGGTGGTGGCACTGGGGGCTACGGCGGCGACGTATCTGTTGGGAGTGAAGCAGTCGTTGGCCGGGCTGCGCGGCAGGTGGCATAGCTGCCGCGGGGCGAAGCTGGCGGTGACTTATCATCCGGCGTTTCTGCTGCGTGATCCGCGGATGAAGGGTGAGGCCTGGAAGGACCTGCAGATGGTGATGGCGGAGCTTGGGCTGAAGAGGGGCTAGTTGCTGGTTGTTGGTTGCTAGTTGTTGGTTGTGCTTGTGGGTTTCTTCGCAGGCCTGGATTTGGGGTATGGTGGTGGGTTTTGGTTGGGTTAGTTCTTCGAGGAGCTGGGCGGCGAGGCTTTTGCGTTCGTGGATTTCGGTTTGTGGGGCCAGGGTGCCGTATTCGGGGTGGGTGGTGAACTCCTGGACTTGTTCTTCGGCGTCTTCTTCGTCGCGTGGCTGCTGTTTGGGTAGGTTTAGGCTGGCGATTTGTAGACCGTAGAGGAGTAGGCCTGCTCTTTTTGTGTCGAGGTCGTTGGAGGCTATGCGCTGGATGATCATTCCTATGGCGGCTTGGATGGCGGAGCGGTCTTCGGGTAGGGGGAGGTGGAATTCATTCAACCGGGCGGTGGTGCGGCGGCGTTCTTTCTGGGTCTCGGGGGTGATGGGTTTGCGGGTGGTGTGGTGGAAGTAGCAGAAGTTCTCGTGGCGGAGGCTGGGGCTTGCGCAGCGGCGTCCGTCGGTGAAGATGTGGCGGCACTTGAAGCGAGGTTGCTGGTTGTTGGTTGTTGGTTGCTGGTTGTTAGTTGCTGGTTGACTGCGTTCATGATGGTGCCCCCTCCCGGGCTGTTTTGCTCAAATTATTCAAAAGATTGGGGTTAGGTTTGGACCCCTTGATCTCTTGGGTTAAATGCGAAGGCCCGGCTGGGTAGCCGGGCCTGTCTTGATTTCTCTGTTAGTTCTATTTTACCAAATTGGGTAAAACTACTATGCCAATTATTTTCAACTTTTATCATCTTTGTTTTGATGGAGTTGCCTTGTTTTCCAGAGGCTTGGGGGCTTGACAGCTTTTTGTTGGTTTTTTTGGGGTTGAGTGGGGTAAAGGACTAGAAGCAAAGGCGATAGATCGGGTCGTTCCGGCTGCGCCTGCACTCCGGCCTTCGGCAGAGCGGTAGCGCCTTTCGGCGCGGGCTTATTCGCAGGGAGACCCAAAGCTAAAGCATTGGGCTACCAGCCCTGCGCTTCCGCTCAAAATGTATCGGCCTTTGGTTGAAGAGCGCTCAAGTCCTCGGCTTCTCGTGGGTTCTTTGAGGGTTGTGGCGCTTCACCCACCTTTAGCGACGATGAAGCTGTCGCGAAGATGGGACACCCGCGGGGTTGAAGTGACACTCCCCACGATAAATGCGCGCTGCGCTTGCATTGATCATGGGGCACCCGGTTCGGTGGTGGGTTATGGGGGTGGGATGCGGACGGTTTGGGCTCGGCAGGATTTGATGGGGCCGCAGGGGATGGGTTGGGCGGATTTGTTCAGGCAGACTTCGATGGCGGTTAGGTAGTTGTTGCCGCAGCTGAGGGCGAAGCTGGCGGTGGGGAAGTGCGGGTTGGCGGATTGGAAGAGGCCGATGATCTGGGCGGGTGGCATGGAGGTCTGTCGGTCGAGCTGAGTGAGGAAGGCGGGGATGGCGACGGAGTGGAAGGCGGTGCGGGCGAGGGTGAAGAAGGCGTCGGGGGTGAGGCCGGAGCAGGTGCCGTGGGTCTTCCACTCGTGGCGTAAGAGGCCGGGGTCGGGGTAGATGTCTTTGTACTTCGATGGGTCTGTGGGGCCGGGGTCGTTGCTGCAGTTTTCGAGATAGGGGCCGCGTTTGGTCTGGCTATTGTTCTGGGGCCATAGGCCGTGGAGGACGAAGCCGAGGTGTTGGGCGCACTCGGGTGCGTTGGCGTGGGTGGCGCAGAACTCGGGCGACCAGGAGAGGTTCAGGAGGTAGTAGTCGAAGGGTTGGTTGGTGGTTTGAGATGCTGCGGGTGGGGTGGTGTGGGGTTGTTCGGGGGTGGTGGTGGTGGGTGTGGGGTTGCAGCCTAGTGAGAGGGTGAGGAGGATGAGGGCGATTTTCTTCATGGGGTTTCTCGGGGTTGATTTTAGGCTTTTTGGAAGAATGGGCAACGGCGTTGTCTGAGAGTTGTGGCGCTTCACCCACCTTAGCGACGATGAGGCCGTCGCGAAGATGGGGCACCCGGCTTTGTGGTGGTTCAAACCCATGTCTCAGAAGCGAGACATGGGGCACCCGTCGGGGGTGGTGGCGGCAATGAAGTGACACTCCCCACGATAAACGCCGCGCTGCGCTTGGCGTTGATCATGGGGCACCCGGGTTGGTGGTAGGTTATTTGCGGTGGGTTGGTGGGTTCGCTAGAGTGGGAGATGCTGCTATTGCGGCTGGAATGGAGTGCTACTGGTGCCCTGGTTTTCGATTGAGGAAGATGCTCTGACTGCGGAACAGATCTCTGGTGCTTGCACGAGGTTGATTGAAGAGGCGCGGTTGCGGATCAAGCGGGATTTGAAGCGGGTGTTGTTGCTGCCGCCGGATTTGACGCGGGCGCACTCGGGGGCGGGGAAGATTACGGAGCTGTTGTATAAGGCGTTGCCGGAGGCGCATGTGGAGGTGATTCCGACGCTGGGGCAGCATGTTCCGCATACGGAGGCGGAGAACCAGTGGATGTTTGGGTCGATTCCGGAGGAGCGGATCTTTGCGCATGACTGGCGGGAGACGGTGACGCGGGTGGGCGTGGTTCCGGGTGCTTATGTGAGTGAGACTACGGGTGGCGTGGCGGACTGGGATATTCCGATGGATCTGAATACGAAGTTGATGAACGAGCAGTGGGATTTGGTGATCAATATTGGGCATGTGGTTCCGCATGAGGTGTTGGGGTTTGCGAATCACAATAAGAATTACTTCATCGGGGTGGCGGGGAAGGATACGATCTGCGCGGCGCATATTGCGGCGGCGGTGTATGGGATTGAGAACAATCTTGGGTGTTTGGTGACTCCGCTGCGTGCTTGTTTTAATTATGCGGAGGATCACTTTCTAAAGGATGTTCCGGATGTTTATATACAGATCGTGATGCAGCGGGATAAGAACAATAAGCTGGTGACGAGCGGGTTGTTTGTGGGGGATGATCGCGAGACTTATATGGCGGCGGCGCGTCGGAGTCGTGAGCAGAATATTACGGTTTTCGAGAAGCCGATAAAGAAAGTTGTGGCGGTGATGCAGGCGGATGAGTTTCATTCGACTTGGGTGGCGAACAAGGCGGTGTATCGGACGCGGATGGCGATTGCGGATGGTGGGGAGTTGCTGATTCTGGCGCCGGGGCTGGAGCGGTTTGGCGAGCAGCCGGAGGTGGATGCGCTGATTCGGAAGTATGGGTATAAGGGGACTCCGCGGACGCTGGGGCTGTATAAGACGGAGGCGGATATGCAGGCGATTCCGCATGGCGTGGCGCATTTGATTCATGGGTCGAGCGAGGGGCGGTTCACGATTCGATATGCTCCGGGGCATTTGAGTAAGGCGGAGATTGAGCAGGTGGGTTTTGAGTATGCGGATTTGAAGGAGATGGAGGCGAGATACGATCCGGCGAAGATGAAGGAGGGGTGGAACACGATGGCGGATGGGGAAGAGGTGTTTTATATATCGACTCCGTCGGCGGGGTTGTGGTCTACGCGGGCGAAGCTGGAGAATCCGCATCGGCGGGATTTGAGTGGGGTCGGCGTGAGCGAATTTGATAGAGAGCGAGAGGCGCTGCGCTGCGTGCTGCGCGAGCATGAGCGGTTGATGGTGGCTTACTCGGGTGGTGTGGACTCGGCTTATCTGGCTTGGGAGGCGCATGAGGTGCTGGGTGAGAGGATGCTGGCGGTGATTGCGGATTCGCCTAGTCTGCCGCGGAAGGAGTTGGCGGCGGCGATTGCGTTTGCTGAGGCGCATGGGATTCCGCTGCGGGTGATGCAGACGCTTGAGATGGAGCGCGAGGACTATGTGCGCAATGATGGGCAGCGATGCTTTCATTGCAAGGATGAGTTGTTTGTTGCGATGGAGCGGCTGTGTGGGGAGCTTGGGTTTGGGGCGATTGCTTATGGGCGCAACGTTGATGACAGCGGGGATTTTCGTCCGGGGCAGCGGGCTGCGGAGATGCATCGCGCGGTGGCTCCGCTGGCGGAGGCGGGGTTGGGGAAGGATGCGGTGCGTGGGTTGGCGCGGGCTGCGGGTTTGAGTGTTTGGGATAAGCCGGCTTCGGCTTGTCTGTCGTCGCGGCTGGAGTATGGGCGGCCGGTGAGTCGCGAGGCTTTGCTGCAGGTGGAGCAGGCTGAGGATGCGCTGCATGAGTTGGGGTTCAAGCATGTGCGGGTGCGGCATCATGGGGAGCTGGCGCGGGTGGAGTTGGATCGCGCGACGTTGGCGGAGGGGTTGACGCTGGCGGTGCTGGATGGGATTACTGCGGCGGTGCGGCGGGCGGGGTTTGTGTATGTGACGCTGGATACGCAGGGGTATCGGAGCGGTTCGATGAATGCGGTGCTGCCGGTGGAGGTGTTGTTGGGATCGGCGCGTGACCATGCGTCGTGAGGATGTGCTGGAGTTGCTGCGGCAGTTGGAGGCGCGGAAGACTACTCCCGAAGAGGTAGCTGAAAGGCTGGCTTCGCTGCCGTTTGAGGATTTGGGGTTTGCGAAGGTGGATCATCACCGGTCGCTGCGGTTGGGGATGCCGGAGGTGATTTATGCGGCGGGGAAGACTCCGGCGCAGGTGGCGGCGATATTCGAGAAGATGGTTGCGAGTGGGGTGAGCGTGCTGGCTACTCGGGCGACGGAGGAGCATTTTGCTGCGGTGAGTGAGGTTGCTCCGGGGGCGGTTTGGAATGAGGTGGCGCGGTGTATCTCGCTTGCTTCGGGTGAACGCGCGATGGGACGAGGGCGGGTTGCGGTGGTTTGTGCGGGGACCAGCGATCTGCCGGTGGCGGAGGAGGCTGCGGTGACGGCGGAGTTGTTTGGCGCGGCGGTGGTGCGGATTAATGATGTTGGCGTGGCGGGGTTGCAGCGGTTGCTGGCGCACATGGAGGAGCTGCGTGGGGTGGATGTGGTGGTGTGTTGCGCGGGGATGGAGGGTGCGTTGCCGAGTGTGATTGGAGGGTTGGTGGAGGTGCCGGTGATTGCGGTGCCGACGAGTGTGGGTTATGGCGCGGCTTTCGAAGGAGTTACTGCGCTGCTGGGGATGTTGAATGCTTGTTCGCCGAATGTGACGGTGGTGAATATCGATAATGGGTTTGGGGCTGGGTATGTTGCTACGTTGATTAGTGGCGGGCCGCGTCGTCGAGATTAGTTGTAGCATTGGGCGATTAATCTGACGGCGGTGTTATCTTTCCTTCCTGCTATTACTTTCATTTGAGGGCGATATGGCTACTGCGAAGAAGACTAGTGCGATTCCTGCGGCGAAGCTGGAGCTTTACGAGAGGCTGATTGCGACGTGTCCGGAGATTGAACGGAAGGGTGATGTGCATCCTTACACTTCAGTGAATGGACACATGTTTACTTATCTGGACCAGACGGGCGTGCTGGGGATGCGGTTGCCGAAGGGTGAACTTGAGGCATTTCTGGCGAAGTATAAGACGAGTTTGTTTGTGTCCTACGGGGTGGTGAAGAAGGACTGGGCGACCGTTCCTGATGCGTTGCTGAAGGATACGAAGACGCTGAAGAAGTATCTGACAGAGGAGTTATGAGTACACAAAGACATTGAAACCTAAGTAGTTGGGTGCTGATGTTTGTCAGGATTTTGTGGCGGGTATATATTTCTTCTGCTGATCTCTGAAACTACAGAGAGATCTTTTGACGTGGGTCGCAATCCCGCCTGGGATGAGACCACGGCCAAATCGAAACTCGCGTGGATATTTCGCTTGCTGCGTGGCGAGCGAATCGGCGAACCAGTTCCAGCCAATGGCTGTAGCATCGCTGCCCTTTGAATTGTCGAGCGATCCGGACTGCATAACTTTTATCTTCCCAGACCTCCCTTCGAGATGCTCGCCAAGCATTCATCCATGAGGAATTCCATGTCTAAACGAAATATCGTACCTACAAAGAATCCCAAGACGAAGGACGACGAGACCGTCATTGCTCCGGGCGGTCCTCGCAAGAAGAGCAGCACGCAGGCTGTCGGGACACAACAGGCGGTGAAGGAGACCGCTCCCGGTGCATTCACACTTGTAACCGCGAGCCAGAATATGGGAGTGGACGGGAAGCCGGCCACTGCAACGGATCTGGTTCTTACACCTGGCGGGTTTCGCGTCAGCTCGCAGGTGCACTACGTTGAGCCTGGCGCGGTGATTGATACCGCAAAGAACCACTTCAGGAAGCTGGACAGCAAGGGCACGCTGCTGGCGGACCTGGGCCCGCTGGAGTTGAAGGCGGGAGGCAAGCCGCTGATGCCGGGGAATGTTGCGAAGCATCCCAAGGTGGTTCCGGCGCTGGGCTCGGGCTGGATCGTGTATGCGTCGTGGACGGAGAATGCGAAACCGGTATCGCTGTTCACCACTACGTGGGTTGTTCCTCCGGCTCCGGCGACTTCATCCGGGCAGACCATCTTTCTGTTCAATGGCATCCAGAACTCGACGATGATCTATCAGCCTGTTCTGCAATGGGGACCTTCCGCTGCAGGCGGGGGAAACTACTGGGCTGTCGCGAGCTGGTATGCGGATGGACAGGGAGGCAAGAGCTTCTATAGCTCGCTGGTGCGCGTGAATCCGGGACAGGTGCTGGTTGGAGTGATGAACGAGACGAAGCAGTCCGGAACCAACTTCAACTACAACTGCCAGTTCACCGGGAATTGCGAATACAAGCCTTGCTATCACGAATGTGCAGCAGCTTACGTGGTGCATTGAGACGCTGGAGTGTTACTCGTTGCAGAAGTGCTCGGACTATCCTGCGACGTGCAAGACTGCGATGAGGAATATCCAGATACAGGCGGGCGGCGCCAACGTTACGCCAGTATGGGCTGCAACCAATTCGGTTACAGATTGCGGGCAGCACGCGGTGGTGGTGAGCGATGCCTCTCCGGGCGGAGAGGTGGATCTTTATTACAACAACAATGTGTCGTCGGTTTTTACAGGCAAGGTTACGCTGGGCGATACGAGTCCTGTGAGCCCGACGCTGGCCTCGTTGAACGGCCGTCTCTATCTCGGCTGGAAGGGAGATGGCAACGATAACCTGAACGTGGAGTGTTCGGCCGACAATGGATTGACCTTTGGCGGCAAGTACACTTCGGGGGAGACGAGTCCGCGGTCGCCTTCGCTATGCGCGCATAATGGGCTGCTGTTTATTGCGTGGAAGGGCGATGGGAACGACAATCTGAATGTCGCGCAGGTGAACCTGTCGGGGAACTCGGTGACGGGGTTCTCGAACAAGGTGACGCTGGGCGATACGAGTCCGATGAGTCCGGCGCTGGCGTCTTACAACGGGCATCTGTATATCGCGTGGAAGGGTGATGGGAACGACAACCTGAACGTGATGTATTCGGCGAACAACGGAGCTACGTTCGGCGGGAAGTACACGTCGGGCGAGACGAGTCCGCAGGCTCCAGGGCTTGCGGTGCATAATCAGGGCCTCTACATCACATGGAAGGGCGATGGGAATGACAACCTGAACGTCGCGCATGTGAATGTCGTGAACAACTCGATCACCGGCTTTACGAACAAGGTCACTCTTCCGGATACGAGCCAGCTTACTCCTACGCTTACGTCGAATAATGGGAAGCTGTACCTGGGCTGGAAGGGCGATGGCAACGATTGGTTGAATGTTGAGAATTCAGCCAATAATGGAGCCACGTTCGGAAATAAATACACGTCATTCGAGACGAGTCCGCAGGCGCCAGTGCTGTGTACGCATAACGGGCAGGTGTACATCGGATGGAAGGGCGATGGGAATGACAACTTGAACGTCGCTCAACTTTGCGGTTGAGTCTGTAGCTTCACTTGAATCAGCAAGCCCACCTTTGTTGGTGGGCTTGCTGATTTTATTTGGGAGCTTGTTCGAGGGCGAGGACGGCGTAGGCGGTGGAGGCGTCGTCCATGAAGTGGTAGATGTCGGAGGTGGGTTCGCGCTTTTTGTTGAGCGACCATGCGGGCCATAGGCCGTCATTCGGGTCCTGGTTGCGGAGGAGCCATGCTATGCCGCGAGTGGTTTGAGGGAGATGCTGCTGGTCGTTTTCTTCGAGGGCGAGGATGGTGAGGCCGGTGGCGTAGCCGTCGCTCTTTGTTTCGAGCGGCGTGTTGTCGTGGCGCTTCCAGGTGCCGAGGTTGGTGAGGCTCCAGCCTCCGTCGGGTTGTTGTTGGGCGAGGACTGTTTTGATTAGCTCGGCGCGCTCGGATGGGGTCAGGAGGCCGGGAAGTTTTGCGGAGGCCCAGAGGAGGACGAGGCGATTGACCAGGGGTTGGGTGTGTATTCGCGGCGGAGGTAGGCGCGGAGGAGTTTCAGGTTGGGTTGGATCTTTGGGTCGTTTTGATATTGATCGGGAGCGATGCCTACGGCTAGTGCTGCGAGGGCTGCGCCGTGGTATTCGGACTCGTTGGATTCCCAGGGGGCGTTGTGGAAGTTGAGCCAGATCCATGCTCCGGCTTTGTCGCCGGATTGCTGCTGGAGGGCCCAGGCGTGGTTGAAGGCGGTGCGGGTGATGTCGGTGAGGTGATTGCGGCGGGCGTCGTAGCTGGCGAGGATGAGGGCGTTGAGGACGGCTTCGGTGTTGCGGGACTCGGTGGACTTGGTGGGGCCGGAGGGGTTGTCCTTGTAGAAGGGCTCCATGTCGTTCCAGAGGGTGACGCGCTTGACGATGTTGTTGAACATGATGCGCTCGGGTGCGGCGAGGGTGTTGTCGTCCTGCGGGCGTAGCGCGGGGCGGGCGAGGGCGTAGGGAACGACGGTGTGGCAGGAGATGCAGACGGTGCCGTGATCGCGCTGGGCCGTGGGCCAGCTCTGCCACCAGAGTTCGCGGGAGTCGAGATAGTGTGCGGCGGCGGTGCGGTTCCACGTGGGCGCGGGGGTGGTATTTGCGAGGCCGGCGAGGACTGCTGCTCCGATGATTGCGGAGGCTAGAGCGATGCGGATGGAGTGGTGTTGAGGTTCATGTTGAGCGTGGTGTTGGGCATGACTTTATCACAGGCGCTGCGATTCTTTTTGTTGCGATGGTGCTGATGGGATGCCTGGAGAATGAAAAATATTGGTGGTGCAAATGCGGATTTTCTGAACAACCTCGGCGGCGAGTGAAGGCTTCTAATTTGTCGAGGTGAATGACTATGCGGATTACAAAAATTGGATTACTTTCTCTTGGGGCTGGCTTGTTGCTGGCTACCGCGCCTGCTTCGAAGGCACAGATTTCGGTGAGCATTGGGGCTGCGCCTGTGTGTCCTTATGGCTATTACGATTACGCTCCCTATTCATGTGCCCCTTATGGGTACTACGGGCCGGAGTGGTTCTCCGGCGGTGTGTTTATCGGCGCGGGTCCGTGGTTTCATGGGCCGGAGAACTTTCGTGGACATGTAGACAATCACTACGACGTGCAGAAGGGTTACAAGGGCCCGGTGCCGGAGCGTGGTGAACATGCGGTTGACCACGGGAAGGCAGAGTTTCATGGGAACGAGATGCGGGATGGTCATGGGCACTCGTAGCGAGAAGTAGAGATGCAATGCTGGCGTGTGGACCCTCTTCGGAGGGTCCTTTTTTTGTGAGGATACGGGGTGGTTCGGGTTCCTTTAGGCTAGAGGGATGCCTTTGTTTTGCGATGTGGCTCTGCCGGTTCCGCTGGACCAGCTTTTTACGTATGGGGTGAACGGCGTAGAGCCGGTGGTGGGGGCTCGGGTGCTGGTGCCGTTTGCGGGGCAGCGGTTGATGGGGGTGGTGGTGCGGGTGCATGGGGATGCGCCTGAGGGTGTGGAGGTGAAGGCGGTTCAGCAGGTGCTGGATGAGGCTGCGTTGCTGCCGGATGAGTTGATGAAGCTGGCGGGGTGGATTGCGCAGTACTATGTGGCTCCGCTGGGTGAGGTGCTGCGGGGGATGTTGCCGCTGGGGGCGGAGGTGAAGCGGCAGTATGCTTTACCGGATTGCTGAGGCTGGGCGGCGGGTGCTGTATGAGGGGGCGGCTAAGGGGTCTTCGCGGCGTAGCAAACTTTCTGCTGAGGAGCAGAACAAAGAGTATGCGGTGCTGAATTATCTGGAGGGTGGCGAGGCGGCTAAGGCTGGTGCGCTGCGGTCGGCTGCGGGGGCGAATAAGGGTTTGCTGGATGGGATGGTGCGGAAGAAGTGGCTGGTGCGGGAGGCGGTGGCGGAGGAGCGGGATGCTCGGCGGTTGGAGAAGGCTGTGCGGTGGTCTGGTAGGAGGGGGTGCTCGGCTGCCGAAGTTGAATGAGAATCAGACTGCGGTGATGGCGGAGTTGGCTGCTGTGGGTGGGCGGATGCGGGTAAGGGATTTGCGGCAGAGTTTGGCGGGGGTGCCGGAGTCTACTTTGGGGACGCTTGTGAAGCGGGGGTTGGTTGTGGTGGAGGAGGTGGCGGAGGCTTTTCATTTTGGTGGTGTTGGGGCTGGAAGTACAACAGCGGATCCCTCCGCTCCGCTACGGGATGACAAACAAATGCGCTGCGGGATGACAAAGAAAATGCGATGCAGACAAGAGCGAAAGAAGATGCGCATGAGCATGCTTTGAATGAGGCGCAGATGGAGGCGGTGGGGACGATTGCGGCGGCGATGGCGAAGGGTGGGTTTCGGCCGCATTTGTTGTATGGGGTTACGGGGTCGGGGAAGACTACGGTTTATTTTGCGGCGATGCAGCGGGCTCTGGATGCGGGGAAGAGTGCGCTGCTGCTGGTTCCGGAGATTGGGTTGACGCCGGCGATGGTGGGGCAGATGGTGGCGGCGTTTGGGGGTGAGGTGGCGTTGCTGCACTCGCAGCTGACGCCGGATGAGCGGGCGGAGCAGTGGCACAGGATTCGGCGGGGCGAGGCGCGGGTGGTGGTGGGGACGCGGTCGGCGGTGTTTGCGCCGATGGTGAAGCTGGGGCTGATCATCGTGGATGAGGAGCATGACTCGAGCTACAAGCAGGAGGAGACTCCGCGGTATCACGGGCGGGATGTGGCGGTGATGCGGGGGAAGTTGAATGATGCGGTGGTGGTGCTGGGGTCGGCTACGCCGTCGCTGGAGAGCTGGAGTAATGCGGAGAAGGGGCGGTATGCGCGGGTGGAGATGCTGACTCGGGTGATGGATCGTCCGCTGCCGGCGGTGGAGATGGTGGATATGCGGGCGGAGTTCAAGGTGGTGGGGAAGGAGGAGATTTTTTCGCGGCGGCTGGTGGAGGAGGTGCAGGCGACGATCGACAGGGGCGAGCAGGCGATTGTGCTGCTGAACCGGCGGGGGTACTCGTTTGTGGTGATGTGCCGGAGCTGTGGGGAGAAGATCGAGTGCGAGAACTGCGCGATCTCGATGACGTATCACAAGCATGTTTCGGGCAGCGATGTGGCGCGGCCGGGGGAGAAATTAGAATGCCACTATTGTGGTTACAAAAGAAGTGTGCCTAAGGTTTGTCCTAAGTGTGAGAGCGAGCATCTTTACTATCTGGGGGCGGGGTCGCAGCAGGGTGAGGAGCGGTTGCAGGAGATCTTTCCGGGGGCTCGGATTGGGCGGATGGATCGGGACACGGTGCGTGGGCGCAGCGATATGGAGCGGCTGCTGACGCGGCTGCATGGGGGTGAGATTAATCTGCTGGTGGGGACGCAGATGATTGCGAAGGGGCATGACATTCATGGGGTGACGCTGGTGGGGGTGGTGGGGGCGGACTTTGCGCTGGGGCTGCCGGATTTTCGGGCGGCGGAGCGGGTGTTTCAGTTGCTGACGCAGGTGTCGGGAAGGGCCGGGCGTGGGGAGCTGCCGGGGAAGGTGCTGGTGCAGACTTATTATCCGGATCATTATGCGATCAAGTTTGCGGCGGAGCATGATTACGCGGGGTTTGTGGCGAAGGAGATGCAGTACCGGCGGTGGATGCACTATCCGCCGTATTCGGTGTTGGCGAATGTGGTGGTGCAGAGCGAGAAGCTGGAGGAGGCTGCGGCGTGGTCGGGGACGCTGGGGCGGTGGTTCCAGCAGACGCGGATGGAGGGCGTGCGGGTGCTGGGACCGGCGGCGGCGCCTATCGTGCGGCTGAAGAGGATTTACCGGTATCACTTTGTGTTGAAGGCAGAGAAGCGGCAGGTGTTGCAGGGCGTGCTGCGGGGGATGCTGGGTTTTGCGGAGGCGCAGGGGATTCCTCGCCGGGGAGTGATGGTCGACGTGGATGCCGTGCATCTGATGTGAGAGCCTTGGGGTGAACGAGGACTCACGGCTCATGGTTGTGAGCCGTGGGAGTGGCACGGATGTGACGTCAGGTGAGGAGGTGCAGTTCCTTGCCTGGCTTGAAGCGTACGGCTTTGCCTGGGGCAATGGTGACCTCAGCTCCGGTGCGCGGATTGCGCCCGATGCCTGTTTTGCGAGGCTTTACGGTGAAGACACCGAAGCCGCGGAGCTCAATGCGATCACCTGAGACGAGGGACTGCTTCATGCTGTCGAAGATTGCGTCAACTGCAGCCTCTGCCTTGGTGCGTGGCAGCCCGGTGCGTTCAACAACCCGCTGTATAAGGTCCTGCTTAATCATTAGGGTCGCCGTCCTTGGAGTGAAGTCTATGGAGATGAAAGTGATGTCGAGATGTTAGAAAGTACTTGGCAGATTGTCAACGTCATAACGCTACCGTAAGATGAAGAAACTAATGGACGATAGAATTGGGCGCCGAGGCACGCCCCCGACTCCCCCTTATGGACCTTTTAGATGCGGTCTGGGTGAGGCTTGGGATGTGCCGGAATCCTCCAAAGCGTTCAAAATAATCCTTTTTGGAGGTAATGACAAGGATGGCCATTAAAAGTGACCGTTGGATTCGCCAACAGGCAGCCGAGCATGGCATGATATCGCCGTTCAGCGAGAAGCAGGTAAAAGACGGCGTGATTTCGTATGGACTGTCGTCGTACGGGTACGATTTGCGGGTTTCGGACGAGTTCAAGATCTTTACGAACGTGAACAGCGCGATTATCGACCCGAAGGCGTTTGACGAGCGGTCGTTTGTGACGGTGCAGGCTCCGAGCGTGATTGTGCCGCCGAACTCGTTTGCGTTGGCGCGGTCGATTGAGTATTTCAAGATTCCGCGGGATGTGTTGACTATCTGCGTGGGGAAATCGACTTATGCGCGCTGCGGGATCATTGTGAATGTGACGCCGTTTGAGCCGGAGTGGGAGGGGTTTGTGACGCTGGAGATCTCGAATACAACCCCGTTGCCGGCGAAGGTTTATGCGAACGAGGGTCTTTGCCAGATATTGTTCTTCCAGTCCGACGAGGTGTGCGAGGTGAGCTATGCGGACCGCAAGGGCAAATATCAAAACCAGCAGGGAATTGTTCTGCCGAAGCTTTAATAATTGTTGCAGTGAAGGGTTGGCTTTGACGGCCCGCGCATCGAACTGATCATCAGATATTTATTGGGCCGAGTGGGTGAATGGTATGGCGTCTGAACAAGGCTTGCCTGAGGAGCGTCGTCGGATAGGGCTGGTTGCGACTGACCCTCTGCGGACGCTGGGACTGCAGGCGATTCTGGCGGCGAACGATGGCCTGGAGCTGGTGGCGCTGTCGGTTCCGGGGAATTCGGATCTGGCGGGATTTGCGCTGGTGGTGATCGATGCCGGATGCACGGATCATCTGTTTGAACTGCTGGCTGGTTTTCGGCAGAGATATCCGCGGCTGAAGGTAATCGTGATGGGGATGGAGACCGAGCACGAGTATATTCAGCGGGTGATCGGAGCGGGAGCCAAGGGATATCTGACGCATCTGGCGAAGGAGAGCGAGATTCGGATGGCGCTGGAGATCGTGCTGGATGGGTCGGTGTGGGCTCCGCGGAAGGTGCTGGCGAGACTGATCGATTCGGCTGAGGTCGGCGGCGGCGAAGAAGGCGGCGGATGAGGTTCCGAAGATTACTGCGCGGGAGGCCGAGGTGCTGAGTCTGCTGGTGGCGGGAAGGCCGAACCGGGAGATCGCACGAGAGCTGAGGATCGATGAGGGGACAGTGAAGGCCCATGTGGGCCGTCTGATGCGCAAGATGGGGGTAGAGAACCGGATTGCGCTGACGATGCTGGTAGTCGAAAGAAACCTGCTGGGTGGGCAGCAGGAGGCAAGCTCGAACTAAGGGGTAAGCTGTTGCAGGGCGGCTTGTTGATTTACTAGTTACTCGACTGCGCAAAGGTCTACAAGACCTCCGTACCGTTGTGCGGTACGTTGATATAGCGCAAAGTATGTACAAGCAATACAGACCTGGGAGAGGGGTTGTAGAGATTGTGTCGGGCTTGCCTGACATGGTGTCTATAACCCCATTTTTTTGTGCGTGTGGGTACCTTTCCGGGTACGTTGCAAATCACTGAAAATACATTTGGAACGTACAACGAAGGGTGATTGGGTGTCATCCTAGTACTAGTAGTTATTGCAGTGACTTCCGAGTTAACTGACAAATATTGGGTCGAAAGATGACCGCAGAAATTGAATGTTGAAAGAAATCTCCCGGGCGGGCTGTCCGGCAAAAATTAGTTTTGAAAGTGAGTGATGGCCAGATGATGAAACGGATAACAGCGATTGCAGCAGGTTTGGCGATGGCAGTAGCGTCGCTTTCGGCGATGGGACAAGACAGCAGCCCCAAGCTTGATGAGCGGTTGGATGCAGCCGCAGATGTGGTAACCGCGGTTATGTCGGCTCCCGACAAGGGTATTCCCCGCGGCATTCTTGCCGGTGCTTCTTGCGTGGTGGTGATTCCGAGCTATAAGAAGGCTGCTTTCGTGGTTGGCGCGCAGTATGGGCAGGGCGTGGCGACGTGCCGCACGCCGAATGGCTGGAGCGCGCCGGTGTTCGTGCAGCTTGCGGGCGGGAGCTTCGGGTTTCAGATCGGCGGGCAGGCTACTGATCTGATTCTGATCGCGATGAACGATCGTGGCTTGCAGGACATGCTGAAGAACAAGTTCAAGCTTGGCGCCGATGCTGCGGCTTCGGCTGGGCCGGTCGGCAGAAATGCGCAGGCGGGTACGGACTGGAAGATGAATGCGGAGTTTCTGACCTACTCGCGGAGCAAGGGTTTGTTTGCGGGCATCGATCTGGATGGATCGGTGTCTGTCTCAGAATGAGGACGATACGCGGTCGATGTATGGGGCGAATGTTCCGTATGATCGAGGTGCTGAAGGGAAACCAGGTGACGCCAGCGCCGGCGCACAAGTTCGTCGGGACGGTGGCGAAGTATTTTGTGATTGCGAAGAACGATAAGTAGAACCAGTCGAGACGGCATTGAAGGGGACAGCCTGATGGCTGTCCCCTTCGTGTTTAAGCGGTATGCCCGGTAAACTAAGGGCTTGAACGCAAGCCAGGAAAGCAAGCCGAAGAATGCCGTGACGACCCGCGAGACGTTGGAGTTTGGCGCGGTGTGGGTGTTTGTTAACCTCTTGAAGGTGCTGCCGCGGGGGCTGGCGCGATGGGTGGGGGCCGGTGTGGGGCGGTTGGGATATGCAGCGCTGGGGCGGCTGCGGAAGGTGGGGATCCGGAACCTGGAGCTGGCGTTTCCTGAGAAGAGCGAGGTGGAGCGCGAGCAGATATTGCGACGGGAGTACCGCAACCTGGGCTGGCTGCTGGCGGAGTTCTGCCAGATGCCGAAGTATACGGCGGAGAGCGCGAGCCGGTTTATCCGCTACGAGGGGCTGGAGAATTATCTGAAGGCGCGGGACAAGGGACAAGGGGGTGCTGGTGCTGACGGGGCACCTGGGGGCGTGGGAGCTTTCGAGCTTTTATCACTCGCTGATGGGGATGCCGATGGGGATGGTGATTCGGCGGCTGGATAATCCGCTGGTGGATATGTTTGTGAACCGGATTCGGTGTCTGCATGGGAATCGCGTGATCCATAAGGACGACTTTGCGCGGGGGTTGATTGCGTCGATGCGTCTGGGGGAGACGGTAGGGATTCTGATGGATACGAATATGACTCCGCCGCAGGGGGTGTTTGTGCCGTTCTTTGGGATTCCGGCTTGCTCGGCGTCGGGGATGGCGCGGGTGGCGCAGAAGACGGGAGCTACGGTGGTGCCGGGGTTTCTGCTGTGGGATGAGCGGGAGCGGCAGTATGTGCTACGGTTTGGCGAGGAGATCGCCACGGTGAATACGGGGAATGCGGAGGAGGACTCGGTGACGAATACGGCTATCTTTACGGCGGTGCTGGAGCGGTATATCCGCGAGTATCCTGACCAGTGGTTGTGGATGCATCGGCGATGGAAGACGCGGCCTGTGGGCGAGGCGGGGATTTACTAATGGCGACGATCAAGCAGATTGCGGAGTGGGTGGGGGCTGAGTTGCCGGCGGGCTCGGGTGATGCCGGTGGCGAGGTTGTGCGGGTTTCGAGTCTGGAGGGGGCGGGTGCGGACTCGGTGGTGTTTGCGATGGATGCTGAGACGCTGGTGAAGGCTCTGGAGTCCAAGGCGGGGGTAGTGCTGGCTTCGGTGCGGGCGCGGGTTGTGGGGATCAAGGGGGACGCGCGGGTGCTTTGGGTGGAGGATGCGCGGTATGCGTTTGCTGTGGTGGGGAAGCGGCTTGCAGGGCCGCGGGCTGAAGGGGGTGTGCATGCTACGGCGGTGATTGGGGAGGGTGTGGTGCTGGGGGCGGGGACCAGCGTTGGGCCGGGCGTGGTGATTGGGGATGGGGTGGTGATTGGGCGAGAATGCGTGCTGGGGGCACGTGTGACGGTGTATGCGGGGGTGGTGCTGGGCGACCGGGTGGTGGTGCAGGCTGGGGCGGTGCTGGGGTCTACGGGGTTTGGGTATGCGCGGAATGCGGGGACGGGGGAGTATCTGCTATTTCCGCAGCAGGGGACGCTGGTGGTGGAGGATGATGTGGAGATTGGGGCGAATACTACGATCGATCGGGGGGCGCTGGGGGAGACGCGGATTGGGCGGGGGACGAAGATCGATAACCTGGTGCATATCGGGCATAACTGCCTGATAGGAAAGAACGTTATTATTGCGGCGCAGACGGGGATTTCGGGGTCGAGCGTGGTGGAGGATGGGGCGATACTGGGTGGGCAGGTTGGGATTGGAGAGCACGCTACGGTGGGGGCGGGCGTTATTTTGGGGGGTGGGGCCGGGGTGTTGAGCGGAAAGAAGATGCATGGGCCGGGAGAGGTTTTCTGGGGGCGGCCGGCGCGGCCTTTGAAGGAGTATCTGCGGAGTTTGGCGGCTTTGAACCGGCGTAGTTGAGGACGTGGTAATTGGTGGGCAGGACGTGGTTTTTTGGTGGTGAAACGTGGCTATCGTCGTGGTTGGTGGACATACGCGGAACATCGGCAAGACCAGCGTGGTGGCTGGGGTGATTCGGGCGTTTCCGGAGATGCGGTGGACGGCGTTCAAGATTACGCAGTTTGGGCATGGGGTGTGCTCGGCGAATGGGGAGCCTTGTGACTGCGAGACGGCCTCGCACACGCGTCGCTGTGAGCGAGGAGCGGGATGGGGCCAGTGGGACGGATTCGGCGCGGTATCTGGCGGCGGGGGCGGTGCGGTCGTTCTGGGTGAGGACGCGGATGGGTCAGTTGGCAGAGGCGATGCCGCGGATTCGGAAAGAGATGGCGCTGGCGGAGAATGTGGTGATCGAGTCGAACAGCATTCTGCGGTTTCTGCGGCCGGATATCTACTTGAGCGTGCTGGATCCCGGGGTGGCAGACTTCAAGGACTCTGCGAGGTTATATCTGGATCTTGCTGATGCTGTGCTGGTTCCGCGGGGTGAGGTAGGGCGTCCGGAGTGGAAGGGTGTGTCACTGAAGTTGTTGCGAGGGACGCCGGTGCTGGCTATTGATCCGCCGGAGTATATGACCGGGGAGGTGGTGAGCTTTCTGGAGGGGCGGTTTAGGCCGGCGCATGACAGGCGTGGGTGCCTGGGACTACCACCCCGGGGAGTGGAAGGCCAGGTCTGAGGGTAATGGTGAGCTGCCTGTGGTTAGTTGGCGGCGTCGGTTACAGCGTCCATGTAGGCTACGTCGAGAGCGGTGCCCTGGACGGTGATCAGGGAGTTGTCGATCTCTGAGCCGTCGGTGGTGTTGAAGGCGTGGACCTGGCCACCGTAGGCGGTGTAGACCTTGTGGAGGTTCTGGACCCAGCAGAGGCCGGTGAGGCTGCCGTAGTAGTACTGATTGAGGTCCTCGTTGGGGTAGGGGACGGTTGCGGTCGGTGAGCCGGGCGTGACAGCGGGGATGATGCTGGGGGTGTTGGTGCTGAGGTTGAACATGGTGAGGCAGTTGTAGTTGGTGTTGTTCTTGGCTCGTTCGCCGTTGGCGCAGTTCTGGGAGCCGATCCAGAGGGTGTTGTCGTCGGCGAAGAGGAGCTTGGTGTGCATTCCGTCGGAGATTCCGTACTTTGCGGTGACGGTGCCGGTGGCGATGTTGATGGTGGAGAGGGTTCCGGTGAAGAGACCGTCAGGCAGGAGTTGCTGACCTGCGACATAGAGCGTGGTTCCGTCGGAGAGTGCGGTGGTAACTCCTCCGGGGATAGGGATGTTTCCGGTGACCGGCGAGGGGTGGGGGTGGTCGCGGGGATGTTGTTTACGTAGAGCGAGCCCTGCGGAATGATGGAGACGCTGGCGGTGGTTCCACCGCACTCGGGACCACAGTTGAGGATGTAGGCGGTGGTGCCGTCGAGTGAGAAGTACGCGCCGATGGGGTGATCGAAGCCGGGGCTCTTAGGGTTGTCCGGCACGGGGACGACACAGTAGACGGGCAAGATGTAGGGCTGGCAGTCGACGGCGCCGGGAGGGTTGGCCTCGTTGGAGTTGAGCTTGACGACGCGGTAGAGGGTGTTGGAGTTGCGCACCATGGCCAGTGCGACGGTGCCGCCGGTATTGATTGCGGCTTGATAGGCGTTGGGCAGATTGAGGGTGTAGCTCCTGCCGCTGGAATTGTCGATGACGACGAGCTCGCCTGCGTTCTCTACGGCTGCGACGAAGAGGGAGAAGCTTTGCGGGATGGCGAGGCTGGTGGAGTGGGCGACGAAGGTGCCGGCAGAGCCTCCGGAGGACTCTGTGCCGTAGTTGATCTTGGCGAGGCTGCCGTCGGAGTCGGAGAAGACGTAGCCGAGAACCTCTTCAGGGAAGTTATAGATCCTGTCGGGGTAGCCACCGGAGTACCCGCTGATGGCGAAGCTTTTGATGGTGTCCTGTATGTTGCTGCGGATGTCGCGATTGCCGTCGAGGATCTGGAGGCTGCCCTGTGTGCCGTTGGCAGTGACGCCGACCATCACGCGGTTGGCGAGTTTGCTGGGCGGGATAGGCCGGTTGGCGAAGGTGTATTGAGGGAAGTAGTAGAGAGGCGGAGTGCAGCCGGTGAGGCCGACGGCGAAGATGGCGAGGAAGAGACCGCAGATGTAACGGGCATGGAACGGCTTAATGAATAACGACCGGGTCCAGGAAGCCCGGACAGACACACTTTGATTCTTCAACGTAAACGACTCCAACCTGAACACTGCGGTAAGTTTCTACGGCTCTTGATATAGACGTCAGTATAACAAAGACGTTGCGTTTCTCGTGCGGGAGTGAGCCGCTGCGTGGGGTAGTGGGTCAGTTTCCGGGTTGGCGGGTATTCTACCTGAACCCGCGATTTGACCTTCGGTTCGTCTCGATGAGTGCATTGCCCTGATATGGAGTGACCGTGTCAACGGGCGCGAACTGTGGGGTTGTTTTTGTCGTTGCCGTTGCCTTTCGAGGACAGGGCGAGCAGCAGTCGGGTCAGGTTTAAGCGACGATTGATCAGTCTGATATTCGCGGGTCGGAACCGCATAATCATGATCCGTCGGGAGCTGCCTCTGACTGTTATCGCGAGTCCGGCTGAGCCTGTCGCATAGGGCAAACGAGGATTCTCCTTCGTGCTTGCCTCGGCTGCTGCTGGCTCTGTGCTCGAAATTGGCTACGATGTTCATCAATTGGGTGGTCTTTGCTTTTCCGTTCTTAGGAACGTTTTGCTTTGCCTTTCCTGTCGTCAGGCCGCTATCCGCTGCGTGGCTACTGTTTCTGCCCTGATCCCTATGGCCCAGATGAAGCCCAACAGTTCACGAGCAACTGCGGTGGTGATCTTTCTCTTGTCCTTGCCGGCTGCGGCCAGTCTCATGTATCGCTTGTGCAGCCGGTGTTGTGCCTTCCATGCAATCTCTTTGACCTCTTCTGAAATACTCTCCTGTCGTTTGCGCAATCCGTACCAGATACAGGGTGGACGATGATAGCTCCATGCGGCTTCGACGACGATTCGTCTCAAATGCGCGTTGCCGGTTTTGGTGATGCTCCCGCGCCGGGTCCGTTTGCCGCTGGAATCCTCGCTGGGCACCGCCCCACAATAGCCCATCAGTTGCCGAGCACAGTCGAAGCGGGACACCTGGCCCAACTCGGCTGCGATGGTCACAGCCGAGATATCTGCGATACCGCGCAGGGCTTGTAGATCGTTGATGACTTGTTGTAACGCGGGCGAGGCTAGCTTGACCGCCTCGGTGATGGCTTGTTCCAGTCGCTCGACCCGTTCGCGCATGTGCTCGACTTCGTGCAAGTAATCTAGCCGCGTCGCCTCCTGAGCCATCTGTGTGAAGCGTAGCTGCGCAACCCAAATCAGGTAGGAACGCGTCCACGGCCTGATTCCGGACGGTGGACGCTGGCCTGAGCGCAGCAGAAACTTGCTCAGCCGATGCCGTGCCCGCAACTGATCCTGCTTGGCCGCTTCACGCGTACGCATCAGATCGCGCAGAGCTTCGGAGCCTTCATCCGGAACCCACACTGCTGTCAGATCACCGGATCGGTAACAACGCGCCAACTTCTCAGCATCACGCCGGTCCGTCTTCACTCGGTCGCCGGCCTTGACTGGTACCAAAGTTGGCGCTACCACCTCGCACCTGACACCCAACTCCGCCAACTGCCAGTAGACGACATACCCGGTCGGCCCGGCCTCATAGCAGGCCCGCAGCTTCTCTACTGGGCCTAGCTTCTTGATCAGCTTGCGTATCGATTCCATGCGGTTCGGAATCGTTCCCAGGCTTCGCACCTCACCATCTGGCTCCGCAATCGCGACGGCGATCGTTTCGGCATGGACATCCAAACCCAAAAATCGTAGCTTCTCCTTCATGACCGGCTCCCTTCCGCTTGTGGCTCTGAGCTGTGCGTCCTTACAGACTCACAGCCTAACCCACGATCAGCGCATCGGCGCCGGTCACTCCATAATGACTGTTATCGCCAATTGACGCCTCGTTTGCAGCGAACACCCAACCTTCGTAAAAAATGTTTCAAAAGGCTGGCACTTTGGGATGCAACAATCTGCTGAAGATAGGCGGTCGAAATTGGCGGGCTGCGCTGTTCCTAAAGGTGTGGGCTCACCCAGCGGATTTCCGTTGTACCCGACCGTGCTCCTGCGGAGTTTTCTGGCGAGCTCGCTTTTCAGCTCGTTCTTCGAGCCGTAGAAAGAGCATCGGGCTCGACAGCGCCCCCCCCCCGCGGGCAGGTGAAGACGCCGTCGAACCTGTGGTTTGTTGATCTCTATTTTGTGGACTACTGCACGTTGAGGGCGACGGTGGACGTATGAGTCATGACCCCGCTCGCAGCCGTCACCGTGATGCTGTAGTTCTGCGGCTGCTGCTGTGGAGTGCTGTTGCCACTACATCCGCTGAGCCCCGCGAGTGCTGCTCCGGCGAAGAGAAAGACTGCCGCGAGCATCAACTTCCGCAGCCGTTGCGATGAGCGGCGCAGACGGCGTGCTCCTGCCAGGGGCAGCAGCAGTAGCGCGAGGGACCACGGCGTATTGTCTTCGCGATTGCGTGCCGTCGCTGCCGTCGTCTGCACGATCAGGGTCACAGTCTGTGCACCCACGTTCGCAGCGAAGCTGGTGGGCGAGAGTGTGCAAGTGGAACCTGTCGGGCAGCCGGAGACAGTCAGCGAGACGGCTCCGGGATAAATGCTGCTTCCGCTGATCGGTGCGAGATTGTAGGTGAAGCTTGCTGCTTGGCCCGGCATCACCGTCTGGGTGGCCGGGCTCCCGGTGCCGGAAAAGGTGAAATCCTGCGGTGAGACCGTCACAGACGTTCCGGTTGCTGCGCTCGCGCTTGCGAGGAAGTTAGCCTCGCCAGCGTAGCTGGCGATGAGCGTGTGGGTGACTCCAGGGGCAAGTGTCGTGGTGTACGAGGCTGTACCATTGGTCAGCGTGACCATCTGAAGGGCCGTTCCGTTATCAAGGATCGTTACTGTTCCCGTCGGCGTGCCACTGGTTGTTGAGGCAACGTTCGCTGTCAGCGTGATGGTTTGATTGGCGGCTGGAGATGTGTTGCTCGTCGTCAGCCCTGTTGTCGTCGCGGCCTGCGTGATGTTCAGCGTGCTGTTCGTGGCCGACACCGTATAGTTGCCCAGGCTTGAACCCGAAACAGACGGAGTTATTGCGTAGCTGCCTACGGGAGTCGCCATCGCTGCTGCTGTATTGAAGCTTTCCGTAAAGCTGTCGCTGTACTTCGATCCGGAGATCGATCCGGTGAACGCGGGGTTCGTTGCGCCGTAGGCGCGGGTGGCATTGTTTGCGGCTACCGTAAGCGGCGCTTGCCCGACAAAGAATGTTGCTTGCTGTGTTCCCGCCGCATAGTTGCTGTCTGCAGCCTCGCTCCCCTGCAGCGTCACCAATCCCGCACCTGTGATCGTCACGGTCGAGCCGGAGATCGTGGCTGGACCCGACACCACCGTATAGGTAAAGGCGCCGGTGGAGTTCGAGGTCGCACTTACCGCGAAAGGAGTATCTCCGTAGGTGTGGGCCGGAATCGCTGCGAAGGCAAGAGTGGGCGTCGCAGCGTTAACGGTGAAGCTGGTTGTCGTTGTAGCCGCTGCATAATTGCCTGCCGCTGCCTGGCTCGCCGTGAGCGTTACGGTTCCAGCTCCAGTGATGGTGAGGGTGCTGCCAGAGATTGTTGCCGAGCCGGAGGTAACGGTGTAGGTCACCGCACCAGAGCTGGCCGAAGTTGCGGTGACGCTGAACGGCGTATCCCCGAAGGTGTGGGCCGGAATCGCTGCGAAGGCAAGAGTGGGCGTCGCAGCGTTAACGGTGAAGCTGGTTGTCGTTGTAGCCGCTGCATAATTGCCTGCCGCTGCCTGGCTGGCTGAGAGCGTTACGGTTCCAGCTCCCGTAATGGTGACAGTGCTGCCCGAGATCGTTGCCGCGCCAGTAACGGTGTAGGTCACCGCACCAGAGCTGGCCGACGTTGCGGTGACGCTGAACGGCCTATCTCCATAGGTGTGGGCCGGAATCGCTGCGAAGGCAAGAGTGGGCGTCGCAGCATTAACCGTAAAGCTCGCTGTCGCGGTCGCCGTTGCATAGTTGCCCGCCGCTGCCTGGCTGGCTGAGAGCGTTACGGTTCCCGCTCCCGTGATGGTGAGTGTGCTGCCTGAGATCGTTGCCGGGCCAGTAACCGTATAGGTCACCGCGCCTGAGCTGGCCGAAGTTGCAGCGACGGTGAACGGCGTATCCCCATAGGTGTGGGCCGGAATCGTTGCGAAGGCGAGGGTGGGCGTCCCAACGCCAACGTTGAAGTTCGTTGTTGTGGTGGCCGCCGTGTAGGTGCTGGTGGCTGCCTGGCTCGCCGTGAGCGTCACGGTTCCAGTTCCCGTAATGGTGAGCGTGCTGCCCAAGATTGTTGCCGGGCCAGTAACGGTATAGGTCACCGCGCCAGAGCTGGCTGAAGTTGCAGTGACGGTGAATGGCGTATCCCCGTAGGTGTGGGCCGGAATCGTTGCGAAGGCGAGAGTGGGCGTCGCGACGCCAACGTTGAAGCTGGTTGTCGCAGTAGCCACTGCATAGTTGCCTGCCGCTGCCTGGCTCGCCGTGAGCGTCACGGTTCCAGTTCCCGTAATGGTGAGCGTGCTGCCCAAGATTGTTGCCGAACCGGTAACGGCGTAGGTCACCGTGCCAGAGCTTAAGGAAGTTGCGGTGACGATGAACGGCGTATCCCCGTAGGTGTGGTCCGGAATCGTTGCGAAGGCAAGGGTGGGCGTTATCAGTTGCCCCGTGCCTTGGAGCGAGATCGTCTGAGTTGTACTGGGGGTGGCGTTCAGGTTGGTGTCGGTTAACACCAGGGAATCGCTAATCGTTCCTCCAACTGTAGGTGCAAAGCTGATCGGAAGCGTGCAGGTTGCTCCCGCCGCCAATGTGCCCGGCGTACTGGTCGTGCTTCCGGTCAGCGGACACGTCCCGCTGCTCGTGCTATCCAGCGTAAAGTCGGCCGAGATGCTCGGATTGTTTCCGCTCGCCGGAATTGGGAAGTTCAGCACAGCATTTCCGCTGTTGGCCACTGTGACCGTCAGAACGCCGTCGGTAGAGTCCGTGGAACCCACGTTGGTTGCAGTTGGAAAGCTCAGAGACGGTGGATCGCTCAGGTCGATCTCCTCCACCGCATTGTTGTTTTGGTCTGCGACGAAAACGTTGCCGCTCCCGGCCACCGCTATGCCATTAGGGACGGCTAAATCCGCTGGCAATCGTATTCACGATCGAGCTGGACGAAACCACGCCGCCGACCGCGACGATCTCCTTCACCGTATGTTGCTTTGATCCGCGACGAAGACGTTGCCGCTCACCGTCCACCGCCACTGCCATAAGGATAGCTGAACCCGCTGCCAATCGTATTCACGGTCGAGCTGGACGAGACCACGCCGCCAACCGCAACGATCTCCTTCACCGCATTGTTGCAATGTCTGCGACGAAGACGTTGCCGCTCCCGTCCACTGCCACGCCATGCCGGGACAGTTGAATCCGCTGCCAATCGTATTCACCGTCGAGCTGGACGAAACCACGCCGCCGACCGCAACGATCTCCTTCACCGCATTGTTGCCCAGAGTCTGCGACGAAGACGTTGCCGCTCCCGTCCACCGCCACGCCATAGGGCTCGTAGAATCCGCTGCCAACCGTATTCACGATCGAGCTGGACGAGACCACCCCGCCAACCGCAATGATCTCCTTCACCGCATTGTGCTATGAATCTGCGACGAAGACGTTGCCGCTCCCGTCCACCGCCACGCCAGTAGGAAGGCCGAATCCGCTGCCGATCGTATTCACGGTCGAGCTGGACGAGACCACCCCGCCGACCGCCACGATCTCCTTCACCGCATTGTTGCTATCGTCTGCGACGAAGACGTTGCCGCTCCCGTCCACCGCCACGCCAGAGGGAAAGCTGAAGCCGCTGCCCATCGTATTCACCGTCGTATTGCCTGGGAAAGGTCACCAGCGGGCCTGTGCCCGTGCCGTAGATATGTGCGGTGGCAATCACCACCGTGTCGTCGGTACTGAGGAGCTGCACCGCGCCCAACCGTTGCCCGGGATACTTCGGTGTGAACGTCACATCTACGGTGCAGGTGTCGCCGGTGTTAAAGACATGGCTTGCAGCTTTGGTAATGCAGTTGCCTGTGCCTGCATCGGCAAAGTCCAGGCCCGTAGCGCCCTGCGTCAGCACGACAGAACCGCCGATGCTGCCGCCGCTATCGAAGGTAAAGGGAATGGAGAGAGATGCGCTCGTACTGCCCACAGCGGTCGTCGGCAGCTTCTGCGGAGCCAGTACGATCTCCGTCACCGTAGTGTTGCTGGTGTCTGCGACAAGGACGTTGCCGCTCCCGTCCAGCACAACGCCAAAGGGATCAAAGAACCCGCTGCCGATCGGATTCACGGTCGAGCTGGACGAGACCACGCCGCCGACCGCCACGATCTCCTTCACCGCAGCGTTACCGGTGTCTACGACGAAGACATTGCCGCTCCCATCCACTGTTACGCCAGTTGGACTCAAAGAATCCGCTGCCGATCGGATTCACGGTCGAGCTGGACGAGACCACACCGCCAACTGCAACGATCTCCTTTACCGCATTGTTGGTAGCGTCTCCGATGAAAACGTTGCCGCTTCCGTCCACTGCTACGCCATATGTGTTGAATCCGCTGGTGATCGTGTTCACGGTGGAACTGGACGAGACCACGCCGCCAACTCCAACGATCTCCTTCACCGCTTGGTTGCCGGTGTCTGCGACGAAGACGTTGCCGCTCCCGTCCACCGCTACGCCATAAGGACTTCTGAATCCGCTGCCGATCGGATTCACGGTGGAGCTGGACGAGACCACGCCGCCAACCGCCACGATCTCCTTCACCGCATTGTTGCCGGTGTCTGCGACGAAGACGTTGCCTCTCCCGTCCACTGCCACGCCAGCGGGCCTGCTGGAATCCGCTACCAATCGTATTCACGGTCGAGCTGGACGAGACCACGCCGCCAACCGCCACGATCTCCTTCACCGCATTGTTGTTAGTGTCTGCGACGAAGACGTTGCCGCTCCCGTCCACCGCCACGCCATAAGGAGAATTGAACCCGCTGCCGATCGACAGAATACCTCCGGCGTGCGCTGTCTGGGCTGCCAGCGGTATCCCTGCACAGCATGCAATGGCCAGCACCACACCGCAAGCGATGCGAAGCGCTTCAACACTGGCCACGCTGAAAGGGGCGTTGAAACAAGAGGAGGGACGACCAGAAGCAGGACCCGACAACAAAGGCATGTGATGGAAAACCCGTTAAGGAAATTTCGGATGATGTTTCTGTATCCGCTTTGGTAAGTGAACGGTGTGGGCTCGAAAAGGGATATGACACGGGAGTTGTAGTGGGATGAACTTTGTCAACGACCTACAACAGGTCAGGCGGAAAGAGACCAGATCCGGCACGCTACAGCGCACGCAATTCCCTTAAAGTCGCGCAGCGCGATACATCGCCCATCGAGACCGGACCGATCGGTAACGGAGGAAACGCGCTTCTCGTCGCTTAACTCCCGGATAGTCGGCTGTCGGAAGTTAGTACTTTGTCTGAGTCTCGATAATCGATAAATCGCTAATGCACTTATCGAGTGCCGATTTACTGCCGAAAGGCGGCTTATCGGTAGTGACGATCGTCTCGTCGAACGAGTTGTTGACTGACAACGGCGTTATAAGCAACTTCGAGGCGTTGAGTTATCTAGCGGCGCTCCCGGTTCACGCGCCGACGGCGAAGAGAGGATCGTTCTCATGGATCGCCAGCGACGAAACGATGAAGAGCACAACACCCTTGTCGGAACTGAGGCCCGTCTGCAGCACGTTCCCTTCCCAATCCTTGATGTATCCGAGTTCCTGACCGGCACGAACGGTCTGTCCCACCGACACCTGTGGATACCAAAAGCCCTCATGGTTACTGCGTAACCAGAGAAACTGCTCCAACAGTGTGAACGGAGTTGGCTCCGGGGCGGAGCCGGGGATCATTTTGAGATAACGCATCAAGCGTTGGAGTCCGATGGTATGGTCGGCGACCTGATCGGGCGTCCAGATGCCCTGCCCACCCGACTCGGTGAGGATGGAGGGAATACCGGCGCAGGCGGCGGCGGCGATGGTCGATCCGGGGTTTACGCTGGATACCAGGTAGTGAAGCCCGAAGATCTTCGCCATCTCGAGCGATATTGCGTCGACCTGCTCGTTGCCGGAGCGGAAGAAGATGGTGAACGGGACGAGGGCCTCAATTAGATCGCCGCCATGCAGATCCACGTAGTAATCCGCCTGAGAGATGACGTTGCGGAAGACCCAGTCCGCAATCTGCTCGGAGCCAGTTCCGCCTGCGTCGCCAGGGAAGACCCGATTGGGATTCTTCCCGTCGAGAGGACAGACGTAGATGGAGCGAGCAACAAAGCCCGGCAGGTTAATCACCGGCACCACAATGACCCGTCCGCTCAGGCCTTTGGGATCCAGCGAGCGCCCGAGGTCAAGCGCAGCCGCGATGCTTGCGTATTCGGCGCCGTGTACCCCGCCCGTCACAACCAGGGTCGGACCGGCCTCGGTTCCGTTGATCAGCCACATGGGAAGCCTGTAAGGCTGACCCTGAACTAGAAACTCAACGACACTGTAACGCTTCTCTCCCCGCCCCGCTGAGAGTTGGCCGACCTCTAACGTTCTATCCGACATGACAGCACTCCAAAGAGAAGCTATCAGATGATAGCTCTGCCAACCGATGGAACTTTCGTTTTCAAATGGACCTTTATCTTCACCTTCGAAAGATAGCGATCAGTTTGTGGTTGGGCATCGAACGATTAATCTCTAGGCCGGACATGAATTGTCGCGATGCAGATGTAGTCCAAGTTGCTTGGCTTAGTGCTAAGGCCTGTCTTCCCAACTGGTCTATTTGGGCGAACGCGCTACATACGGGATGCTACCCACAAGTCGACCATACTACCGACCATCCACTGTGAACACGGGGTCAGAGACGAATGAGCCGTGCTACGTCAAGAAGGCAGCGCGGATACCGACGTGCTGAACGGCCAGTCGAAGGCCATTCCAAATCGCCGCCCTCACTCCAAAACTACGAATCGCGGCCTTGCCCCCCAGCCTCTCCCCCTTACTCTTTCCCTATGACAACCCGCTGCGTCGAGCCGCGCTTCCCTCGTAACGCCCACGTTGCATCGGCTCTCGCCGCTCTCACCCTCATCCCGCTCCTCGCCGGATGCGGCGGCAGCACCGCCGGTTCCACCACCGCCCCCTCCTCGCCCGCCGTCGAGACCCCCACTGTCATCATCCTCCCCGCCTCCACATCCATCCTCGCCAGCCAACCCATGTCGGTCACCGTCACCGTCTCAGCCACCGGCAGCACTTACCCCACTCCAACCGGAACCGTCACCCTGTCCAGTGGTTCTTACACTTCCTCCGCAATCGCCCTCACTTCGGGCGGCGCTGCCTTCGCCATTCCGGCATCCTCCCTCGCCGTCGGATCTGACACCCTAACCGCCGCCTACACCCCCGGCGGTTCCGCCGCCGCCAACTTCAACTCGGCGACCGGCACTGCCGCCGTCGCCGTCTCCGCCGGGAATACACCCACGTCCGTCACCACCACCTCCGTAACCTACGCCACCTCTGGCGTACCCTTTGAAGCCCTGGCCGCCCCCAACGGCACCGTCTACGTCGGCGTTCCCTCCGGTATCCAAGTCTTCTCACCGCCCGTCGGCCAGACCGTCGGGGTCCTCACCGCCACCTGCATCGACCAGCTCTCCACCACCCTCACCGCGGAGTCCGCCGCCGTCTCCGAGCTCTCCCTCTTGCCCAACGGCGTCAACCTCGCCGCCGGTATCAACACCCCCGGCGCCGCCTTCTACAACCTCGCCTCCCTCCAGACCTGCACCGCTACCCCCAACGTGGTCAGCCAGGGCACCATCTACGGACATTCTTATCGCTGTCAAGGATACTTCAGCGGACTATCGTGATCTGATACCACGTTGTTGCTGTGCCACCGATCTCTATCTTCCAGTTGACGCCACTTGCGGTGGTCCGAACCGGCGCCCCCAATGGCTGGCCGGCTCCGTCGATCGCCTGGACGCTCACTGCATGCGCTCCCTGTATCCCGCGCAAGGTGATCGTACCTTTGATCGGCTCCACCAGCGTGGGAGACCCGCCCCAATTCGTTACATCGGTGCCTACCGAATTCCACGACTCACCCGTGTTTTCAACGGGGCCAGCCGCCACCAGAAGCAGTTTTGAGCTCGTCGCAATCGGCTTTGACTCCAGGGAGACCAGCAGAATGCTACAAAAGTTGTTGCTTACATCGGCGACGAGGTTGCTGACAGACTTCTCCTGGGCCTTTACAAAACCGATCAGTGCCTGGCTTCGAGGCGTGTCGACCGTCACCAGCCCAGTCTGCTTCAGAGATGTGTACCAAGCCAACTGCCGCGTATCGGACACAATAGGATTTGGCGATGCGATCACGTCCAACGGTTGTGTCGGTTGGCCGTTGAGCGAGGAGATGCGCACCTCGTGTTGCAGCGGCACATACAGCGGGAACCCGGGCGTAAAGTAAGGCCGATCCGTGGTAGGGAGAAGCATGCTATCGAAGATCTGCTGCTGCGAGTAGGAGCGCTCGCTCGTACTGCGGGCCTTTTCCACATCCCCGCGCAGAAACAGCAGCGCTCCCGCAGCAAGCTCCGGCATCTTGGCTGGATCGAGCGAGATATCAAAGGCGTCGCCGACATAAGGCTTCCACGCGGGATCGGCCTTAGGCTCAAATGTGTACCAGAAGATGCCATCCCAATCCTGCATGCCACCATAGGCCGCGAGTATCGGTATGCCTTCGCCGTCATAGCGATTGGGAAACGCGTTGTTGACCTCGCTGACGGTGTATGGCTTGCCTGCGATTGCAGAGTGGGAAAGCTCTACCACGGAGGAATTGAATGGGTCGTTCACCATGGGCGACCTGTTGATGAGGTAGGTCTCGGGATGTTGCCAGTACGTGTGACCGTCGATGATGTCCGTCTCATTCATCGCGAGAAGAAGTGGATAACCGGTGGTGGAATGATTGAAGTCTGCCGTAGCAATGACCAGCGACTTCGATCCGAGCGTCTGCTTGAGGTAGTTCTCCATGTCGGCAAAGTAGTTCCGCTGTAGATCGTCGTAGAACTCCGCCTCTGCGTAGAAGCGCTCAGTTGGCGCCTTCGCAGCCAGACCGCGCGAGCCGAGGAGCGGCACCGGAAAATCTGACGACACTCCACAGATTGCCCGAAGCTCCGCCATCTGCTCCGGGCTGCGGTGTTTTGCAAGCCAACTGTTATAGATAGTTATGAGTTCCTGCGTGTAAAAGGGCGATGGCGCAACGTAGCCTACGTCGATTGAATTCTCGTTGTTGATCTCGACGATCGCAACCGCCGGATCGTCGGTGTATTTCAGCTTGGTGTAGGGGTTTAGATGTCCTAGCAGTTGCTGGGCGAACTCTTTCTGCAGTTCGATGAGACGCGCGTCGAAGAATGAAGTCCCTTTGGCTCCCTGACGCAACGTGTTGGCTTCTTTCACGCCATCGCCTTCACGGAACGGCCGTCCAACCAATAGATTGAAGTCTATATAGATGCCGCGTTTCTCGAGTTCGGCGATGAAATAATCTTCGCGATCCAATTGGTCCGCGTCGAGGGACCGCGTGTTGTCCCCTCCGCTCTTGATGAGGCCTCGAGGAGCCTCAAAGTCGAGGAACTGGAAGCGGACGCTGTTGACGCCGAAGCGCGCAAGCGTCGAAGCCAGGAAGGCGGCATCGTCCT
The DNA here is from genome assembly GCA_963744125.1 of uncultured Acidobacteriaceae bacterium. Lineage (GTDB taxonomy): Bacteria > Acidobacteriota > Terriglobia > Terriglobales > Acidobacteriaceae > Edaphobacter. The sequence continues at coordinate 320,277 of CAVUSG010000007.1, forward strand.
TCGACGGGATCTGCCGCGAGCCTCGGCTCCAGTCTGTGATGTTTACCCCCCAGAATCGAATCCTTTGGCCATCGCCGGTTACAAGGTGGCCGTCCTGAACCTTAACAAAGCCGTGTTTGCCCGCCGGGGCGTCCAGCAGAAAAGAGACATCGACCGGCGAATGGCTTAGCGCTCCGCGTCTATGATCCATCGTAAAGGGCGCCATCTCGCTCTGATTTTGCGCACTGAGCAGAGGGCTACAGGCAGTTATGGAAAGGACGGAGATCAGCAGGGAAAACCGGCGTGCACTCATAGAACTACATTTCCTTATGTGAGGAGTCGTCAGACGTACCCGAACTGAATCGTTGGCAACTACACCAGCAGGTTACCGCAACTTTGGTTTAGAAGATGATTTTCCCTCCGACATAGAGCAGACGCTCGCCGCCGGTTCCGCCAAAGTTGGCGCCGCCGTTGCCGCCACCCACCGTTGAGGTGATCTTTCCAAAGGTTCCGTCGGGAAGATTAGTATCCGGATTGGCGAAGTGAGGCGAGTTGGTGAGGCCGATGGCGACCCCCTCAATCTGGAAGGTGAGCCACTCCCTGATGTTGAAGTTTTTCTTCAGGGTACCGTCGAGATCGAAATAGCCCGGTCCGATCAGCGTGTTGCGGTTAACATTTCCCATTGATGGAGTGGGAGTCGCGACACGCGCAAACGCCGCCGTGCTGAACCAAAAACAAGTGGAACACGGACTGCCCTTGGATTTAGACACTGGCGCAATCTGGTTCGGGACCGCCTGCTGATCGGGAGCGTTCAGAGTTCCGGAATAACCGCTATCGGTCACCGTGGATGGCATTCCAGTCAAGACACTGAGAACGCCGCTGAATTGCCAGCCACCGACGATCATGTTGCCGATTCTGCCATTGGCCCACTTCTGGCCTTTTCCAAAGGGCAGGTTGTAGACCCAATAGGCCTGAGTGTTGCTCGTGCGGTTATATCCCGCGAGTGCTTTGTTCTTCGAGAAGTACGCAGGCCCGTTCCACAGGAAAGCGCCGCCAAAGTCCTCATTGTCGCTATAGTCGATAATTTTCGACCATGTTTCGATCACACCAAATGTGGAACCAGAAGCGCCGATTTTCCGCGTCACCTTGGCTTGCAGTGAATCGTAGTAGCTTCTGGCGGTGGGGATCAGCTCGGCTATGTCCGAATAGTTGGTGCCGCCGTTTGCCGCATTCAAAACGCGACTGGGATTTCCCCCATTCAGAGTCCCATAGTTGGCATTCGCTTCGCTCAGCGGACGTGTGGTGACTGAGCCCACATAGGTGGCATCGACCACGAAGCCCGCAACCTCACGTTCGACCGCCAGGTTGTATCCATAGGTGTAACCACGCCGGAAGTTCAACGGAATGGTTGTCGTGGCAACGTTGGCGGGAAGAGGAATGCTCCCGCTAGAAAAATTGGGGAGTGCAGCCAGCGAGATGCCGGTGAAGAGACCCGTGTAGGGTCCCGATCCGGCTGACGCTCCGTTCAGGCCGGTGAGGCTGGCTGCGGGAGCGAACGAGGTGAGGCCCGTATTTGAGGAGTTGACAACGACCGGATAGTCGTTGCGCATGAACCGCCAATTGTTCGAGTCTGCGCTAAGACCGAAGCCCGCGCGGACAACTGTCTTCGAGTCTGGCCGCCACGCGAGGCCGAGGCGAGGAAGGATCAGGCCGTGTCCAGTTTGCACGCCAGCGTTCCTCGGGGTAGTTCCATAGCCGCCGATTAGCACATTCATGGTGGCTAAGTCGAGTACGCGAGTTCCCTTGCCGTGATCGCTGTAGGCCATCGGATAGATTTCATACCGAACGCCATAGGTCACGGTGAGAGCAGGCGACACTTGAAACTGGTCGCGCGCATACATGCCAAATTGGCTCCAGCGAATCGAGTTGGGATCTTCAACCTGTATCGTCTTGCCGGTTGTGGCCGGAAGACCTAGCAGAAAGTCGGCATAGGATTGGATCTGGGTCGTGGTAGGAAGATCCGTAGGCAACTCCGTCGAGACGCCGGTGAAACCGAAACTGCCACGCGGCGTTGCGTTGCCCTGGGGCTGGAAGTGGTTGATTCCCGTGTGGTCGTCTTCAAACCCAACGCGGAACTGATGGCGGCTCTTTATCCAAGTCAGGTTCACATTTCCTAGAATTTGATTGTCGCGCATCTCCAATGGATTCGAAGCCGCGGTGTTGCCCAAACCGGAAAAAGTGTTAAACGTAAACGCCGGCTGTCCCCAGTACAGTGGGTTCGTTTCGCCCAATCCTGCATCGTTGGTTCCGGGAATTTTCAGCGTGGCCAGGCCGAATGGAGTTCCGATATCAATGTTTGTCGAGAGAAGGTGCTGGCGCGTGTAGCCGGCGTTTGCATCCAGCAGCAGGTTGGAAGTAAACGCGTGTGTAACGCCCAGGCCAATCACATAAACGTGCGGGTAGGAGTAGCCCTGCTGCCCGCCGTTGGACGCGCTGCCGCCTGCGGGTCCCAGCGCCGGCGGATCGAAGAACGTGGCGCGGCTCATGCTGTAGTGACCAAAATAATTCGTCTTTTCGCTGCGCACGTAGTTGATCTTCGCATCGTAGTTATCGCGCGCGAAAGACCCTCTCAGGCCCTCCGTATAGTTGTTCAACCCCAACGTCCCACCTGCTTGCGTCGCCGCTGGAATCAGGGATGCCATAATTAGGGAAGCGGGATCAACCCGGGATATGGGAATACGGTCATTAGGAAACGCAGTCCTTCCGGTGCCGTTTGCAGCGCCCGTCAGCGGATCGTAAATGTGGGCAGGGTTGCCTAAGCTGTCCTTAACCCCGAAGGTGGAAAAATCAAAGTACCCAGCTGCCTTGGCTGTGGCGTAGTTCAGACTGCCATAGGGGACAGTCTGGTTGGGGCTGGCGGCCTGCTGCGACTGCCGGCTCCCTTCCCAATCTCCAAAAAAGAACAGCTTGTTCTTGATGATCGGGCCGCCGAGAGAACCGCCATACTGATTGAAGACATTCAGCGGCTTTTTGGTGTTCGGTACAGCGAAGTAATTCTTGTTCTTCATGCCGTCGTCGGTATGAAATTCGTGGGCTTCACCATGCAACTGGTTCGTGCCCGACTTCATCGTGACGTTGATCGCGGCGCCGTTGACCATGCCCTGTTCTGCGTCCATCGAATTGGTGGCGATATTCACCTCTCCGACGCCTGTCGACGGAGGCACGTAGGCAACATTGTTGGGTAGCCAGGGATCCAGATCCAACACGCCGTCAATGCGCGTGCTGTTGCCCTGCGAAGATTGACCGTTGACATTGCTGGTCATGGCACGAGTCGGGTTTACCGAGGCCGAGTTGTTCTCCAGAGGCAACGTTGCGCCAGGAATGATGCGGAGCAGTTGCTGGAAGCTCTTGCCCGCAGTTGAGACCGACGGCAGAGAATCCAGCTCCACGGCGGTAAGGACCGTATGGACGTCGGCCCGGTCGGTCTGAAGCAAAGCCGGCGCTCCTGTAACGGTAACCGTCTCATTGGCTGTAGCCACACTTAGCTTGGCATTTACGCGCGTCACACTATTTGCATCCACTTTGATGTTCTCTGTGACTGCGGTAGTGAAGCCTTTGGCTGTTACGGTGATCTTCCAGGTTCCCGGCAGCATTTCTGTAAACCGGTAAATACCGGCGCTGTCAGCAACTGCTTCCTGCCTGACGCCTTTATTGATCTCCAGGGCATCCACCTTTGCCCCCGGAACTACGGCATTGCTGGGGTCAGTGACATCTCCCGTCAGCGAGCCGTATAGCACCTGCGCCCCGGCTACACTCCAAGACGTCACGGCGAGAAGCATTGTGAGCACCAGCACCGAATTGATGGAGCAGTGAAGCTTGCGAAGCGTATGTTTCATGACTTGCATATCGTTCCTCCTGAGTACTTCCTAACTTCTGGGGCTCGTTATCTCTTGGTGTGCTGCATTTCTGGAGCACCAGCCGTTTCAATTCCATATAAGCCTGGTGAACCATGCTCCTGTCCATCGGGTTGAGATGGCAATTTGTAAAGAATCACTTCAACGTTCGGTTAAGCCGCACCTGAAGAATGCGAGGCTGGCGCAGGGGTAGCGTCGTGTTCTCTTCATCTCCGTTGAGAACGCGCTTCGTTACCCAGTGCTCCCCATCGAAAGTGCCCTCTTCGATAGAGAGATACTCGGAATTGTGCGGAATTCCTTTGAGTTCGGCGAACTCGACGTGAAAGCCTTCTCCGGCAACGATGAACTTATCCGCGGCGAGTTTGATAATGATTCCGCCCGCTCGATGCGCCTGCGTCTCCGCCACGAAAGTCTCATCAAAATGCACAACGGCAGAGAGTGAGTCGCCCAGAGGGATTGCGAGCGACTCGTGCCGGTACATCTCAAGGACAACCGGAAAGAGAGTGCCCTGGTACCGGCTGCGCGCGATGATGGGCAGCAGAGGCCGCAGGACCCGGTAGTTCTCCTCTAATGCCGCAGCCGGTCCTGTCAATTTGCCGTCCGTATATCCGCTGTCTATGCCGAAGGGTGAGAAGCCAATACCATCTCCCGCCAGGGTGGTGAAGACATAAGGCGCGTAGTACGGAGCAAAGCCGGTCTCGGGAACGAACAAGACGTTGTCCGGCCTGTTGTAGATGGCCGCCATTTGCGGAAAATCAACGCGGTAGATATCCGGTGCAAGGATGTCAATATGCTTTGCGATGGCCTTCCAGACGTCGACGACGTGATACGTCGGACCTCCACTTGGCCAGTCTCCCGCCCGTACCGAGCCTGAATTCATCAGGGCCACGTTGACGTAATACGGAATCGCATACCCAGCCTTGCCCGCTTCGGCTACCCTGTCCACATAACGCGAGACAGACCACGCGCTGAACACCTCCGGCGCCAGATCTCCGAACACTTCGGCCCAGGTCCCACTCTTCCTATTGCCGGACTGTTTCCATGCGCCCTGCAATGCGGGCGTCAGGTCTTCGTTATGTTCCTGAAGGTAGGCCATCAGATCGGAGGGCACTTGCACCGCGAAGGCCTGGGTGGCGGCCACTGAGTAGTCCCGGTCTGTGTGAATCAGTCCCGTCTCATTCTCGACTTGCATCAGGATGACCGTATGGTCGCGCCCATCGAATTCGCGAATGTGGCGCATGACCGCGGAAAACGCCCGTTGGTCCAACTTGAGTGCCGCCTCGCAGAATGGTGAGATCGCATCCATCTCCTCACCCCGCGCATCGCGAGCCCGGAAGTAGGTTTTCCGGTCACTCTTAATCCAGTCGGGCACATAAGAAAACGTTGCGTTCTTGGCCGTGCCGAACCAAAGAAACACTAGCTTGAGATGGTGGCGACGAGCGCCCTCGATAGCGCCGTCTACGAGTCGAAAGTCGAACTTTCTCTGCTCACGTTCCAACAGGTTCCAGGAGAGCGGTATCTCCGCTGTGTTCGCATGTACAGCGTCGAGCGCACGGTAAACAACTTCGACATCCTCCAGGTTCGACGCGCTTGAATTACCAGCCTGACCACCTAGCATGATGAAGGGATTTCCATCCACCAGCAATTGCGTGCGGTTCGCCTCACGTGCCAGACGAGGGATCGCTTCGTTCTGTGCCTGAGCGGCAGAGGCAATAAACACAAGGATAAGAACTGCACGAAAGCACCAAACACAATTCAATCGATAGCTCCCCGATGACTTGGCTCGGATGCATTGCTGCTCCAAGAAAACTTACAGATCCTCTATCCATGTCATCGTGTACGGAGCGAATCCTAGGCCCGCGATATAGGAGGGTCAACCGACTAAGGTATGGCTGCTGCAAATAAATAATTAGTCAGGTTTCATCACTCTGATTCTGACTTTACTGCTAGTCTCGTTAGCTACGGGAAGGAGTGCCAGCAATCTTGAATTACCTCTGGGTACAACTGCTCAAGAACTCGGGTCGAAGCAAAGGCCAATTGTTGTTTCGGAGGGTTCCTGATTGTCTACAAGCTGCACGTCTTTGTTTCGCACTGACAGCATTTTGCATAATGCATTCCGCAATCGCTCAGAAGACAGGTGTGAATACTGTTCATGCGGCGGACCGATTTGTCTCGTTCATCCACACTGATAGTCCAGATCAATTTGCGCTTGTCAACGATGGCCACGTCGCTCCCATCTATGTGGCTTCCGGAAACCCAGAGACGGTATTGGTCGTTGCGCAAGCATTCGCGCGCGATTTGGAAGGCGTCTCCGGTACCCGCACACAAGTCTTGACATCGCTGCCGGCCGTGCCGCCTCACAACCTAGTCATCGCTGGAGTAATTGGTCACTCGACAGAGATCGACCGACTGCGCCGAGAGGGAAAACTGCATACCGATCTCATTGAGGGTAAGTGGGAGAGCGCTCTCACAGCGGTTGTCGTGGACCCGTTGCCCGGCGTCAGCCGAGCACTGGTTGTCGCGGGGAGCGATCGCCGGGGCGTCGCTTTCGCCCTATTCACGCTCTCACGCCAGATGGGAGTCTCGCCGTGGACCTGGTGGGCCGATGTTCCCGTCGCGCATCACGCTGCTGTTTATGTCCGGCCCGGCCTGCATATCCAGCCACCGCCATCCGTCCAGTACCGTGGAATCTTCCTCAACGACGAGGACTGGGGCCTGCGCCCGTGGGCGGCAAAGAAGATGGACCCGGCCATCGACAACGGTAAAGGCAACATCGGCCCGCGCACCTACGAGCGTATCTTCGAACTGCTGCTCCGCCTGCATGCCAACTCGCTGTGGCCGGCTATGCATCCCGGCTCGCTTCGCATTCAATACCGTGCCTGAGAATGCCAAGCTCGCCGACAAGTGGGGCATCGTCATGGGCTCGTCCCACTCCGAGGCCCTGCTCCGCAACAACGTCGGCGAATGGAACGAAAAGACCGACGGCCCCTGGAACTATCAGGTCAACGCGCCTGCGATGAATGCCTACTGGTCAAGCGCCTGGCCGAGAACGGCAAGTACGAAAACTTCTACACCGTCGGCCTGCGCGGTGTGCATGACTCCGGCCTGGAAGCCACCGGCTCGCCCGAAATGAAGGCGAAGCTGGTTGAAGGCGTGATGACGGAGCAACGCAAGCTGCTCGCCGAACGCGTGAATCCCGACGTGACGAAGATGTCCGCAGATCATCTGGCTGTATAAGGAGTCCCTCGACCTCTACCGCGTCGGCATGAAGGTTCCGCCCGACGTCACGCTCGGCTGGACCGACGACAACTACGGCTACATCCGCGAGCTTCCCGACGCGGCCGAGCAGGCGCGGCCCGGTGGCTCCGGCATTTACTACCACGTCTCCTACTGGGGCGTACCGCATGACTATCTCTGGCTATGCACAACGCCGCCCGCGCTCATCCAGGAAGAGATGACCAAGGCCTACGACTACAACGCACGGAAGTATTGGATTTTGAACGTCGGCGACCTGAAGCCCGCCGAGATCGACATTGACTTCTTTATGCAGCTCGCGACCGACGAGCCGAAGATGGCGTTGATGAGCCAGCGCGAGTTTCTGACGCAGTGGGCGGCGGAGCAGTTCCCGGCTGCGAACGCGTCCGCCATCGCCGACGTGATGACGCGCTACTACGCGCTCAACTTTATCCGCAAGCCGGAGTTCATGGGCTTCAACGGCTACAACGACGGCATCAACCGCACGGCGTTCAATCCGCTCGCGTGGGGCACGAACGGCGAACCCGACCAGAACCACGCTCGCGCTGCCGCCTGGTCCCGCCTGTGTACCGACGAAAAAGCCATCGCCGCAGGCCTTCCACCCAAGTACGCGTCTGCGTTCTTTGAACTTGTCGCTTATCCCCTCGAAGGCTCCGGCGCAATGAACGCCAAGTTTCTCGCCACCGACCGTACCTACCTCGATGCCCACCAGAGCAACTTCTCCGTCATCCCCGACGACACCGCCCGCGCCCAAGCCGCCTACGATACCATCCAGGCGCTCACGGCGCGCTATAACTCGCTCGAGGACGGCAAGTGGGACGGCATCATGTCCGCCGCCCCGCGCGAGCGCCACGTCTTCGAGATGCCCCGCACCGCCACCGACGCTGACGCTGACAAGCCACTACCGGTATCTTGGGGCGCTGGAGAGGGCGTAGGCACCACAGCCACCACACCCCGCTCCGCGGCCTACAGCTTCACCGAGCAGAACTCCACTGTCTCCATCAACGCAGCACACTTCATCCGGAAGAACGGCGCATGGAAACTGCACCCAGACCTTGGCGTCTCCGGTGCATCCGTTGGCTATGGAGCTCCGGGACTCCCGGCCAACGCAGAACCCGTGGCGGCGCCGATCGCGACGGCCCCATGGCTTGACTATGATTTCGATACGACTGGCAGCGGGGCGGCAACACTCACGCTAGCTCTCCTTCCAACATTTCCCGTTGATGCGCAGCACAAATTGCGGTACGCGATTGCACTCGACGGCCAAGCGCCCCTCGTAGTCGATGCCAGTGATCCTGGAGGGTGGCAGGACAATACACCACCCAACTGGTCAGCGAACGTTTTGCGCAACTTTGTCACGACGACGATTCCGCTTGGATCACTCGATCCCGGACGCCATACTTTGCGATTGATCTATCTGGATCCCGCCGTTATCTTCGAGCATATTGTCATTACATTTTCCGGCGCTCCACCGGCGTATCCTGTTCCTCCGGAGACAGTATCGTCGAACAGCTCTAAAGATCTGTAATTTAGCTAAGACTGCAGTTATAGAGAAAAGAGAACTTGTAACTAACAGGTCAAGGTAACAGCGGCAGCGTTCTCTTCTTCACTCATAGATTTGAAGGTATCAAGATGATTTTAGATCGCATCCTCCGAGCCGCAAGAAAAGATGCAACCAGGCTTCGGAACCGCGTCCATTCATCTCACCGCATGTCCTGGATTATCGCAGCAATGGTAGCTGTATTTGCTCCGCCTTTAACGAGCTCCGCCCAGACGACACACTTCACAAGTACCATCTGGCGCTCGCAGGACGGCCTCCCGGAGAATATCGTTCAGGCTCTCTTGCAGGATCGCCAAGGCTATCTCTGGGTGGGTACCACCGGTGGCCTCACCCGATTCGATGGTGCCCGATTCAGTCCATTGAATGACGGTACGACGCCAACACTCAGTGTCAACAGTTTCTTCTGTCTGCTGCTCTCTCGCGACGGAACCATCTGGGCCGGAACCGAAGGTGGCGGCTTGCTTCACTTTGCTGCCTCGGGAGATGTCAGAACCTATGCCGCCCCCGACGGGTTGACGGATGCCTTTGTGCGTAGCATTTTCGAGGACTCGCGTGGCCGTTTGTGGGTCGGAACGGACAACGGTCTCTTCCTGAAAGAGGAAGAGCGTCTGGTGCGAGTCGATCAGCCCGGAGCACATGGCGCCTTGGATGTTCACGCCATTACTGAAGACAACGAGCATCACATTGTGGCGGGCGGTTCTCATCTCATCTCTCTGGGCGGGGGACAGGACCGGGAGATCCCCCTGCCAGGCGTTTACAGCCAGAACAAAGTCGTGAGCATTCTGAAAGCAGCGGATGGAACGCTGTGGGTTGGAACTGCCAGCGGCCTGTTACACCAATTGCATGGAAAGTTTGATCGCGTCCCGGACCTCTCCTGCACCGTACAAATCCTCCGCCAAACAAGCGATGGCACAATCTGGATAGGCACGGTTGGCAATGGTCTGTGGGCCTATCGCGACGGCATATTGAGGCGCATCGACGACACAGGCGTACTTCCAATCGCCACTGTTCTTAACATCTTCGAGGACACCGATCATCGCATCTGGATTGGGACACAAAACGGATTGGTGCGACTGGAAAGGACCCAGATCAGCCTGGTTCCTCTGCCCGGCTCCGGAACTGAATACGGCACCGTAGGCGGCGCGCCAAACGGCGACATTTGGATGGTCGTTCAGAAAGCCTTCCGAGTCTCTGGCGGGGCTCCAGCCCCTTTGAACTTTCCTGGCCTGGGAAACACTCCTATCCGCACTATGTATCGCGCAAAGGACGGTTCGACCTGGATCGGAACGGGGGGACGCGGTGCCTATCATTTGGATCACGGGAGATTGACGCACTATTCCAAGAATTCCCCACAACCCATTACCAGCAACTTCATCCGCGGCTTTCTCGAGAGCGGACATGGCGAAATGTGGATCGCCACCGACGTTGGGCTTAACCATATCACCGCAAAGGGCATTACACGTTATGGCATAGCGGACGGTCTGGCTCACTTCAGTGTTAGGAGTCTCTTCGAGGACCGCGACCATAATATGTGGGTCGGGACGGACCTGGGGTTGAGCCGTTGGCATGCGGGAGCGTTCGTCCAGGACACAGCAACGGTAGCTCTTCGCAGGGAGAAAGTATGGAGCATATTGCAGGACCGACGCGGAACCATGTGGTTTGGCACCAGAGATCATGGCATCTTCCGATATCGCGACAATACTGTTGAACATTACTCAACCGCCCAAGGTCTTGTGAGCAACATCGTCTACCAGATGCTGCAAGACAGGACTGGCCGTTTTTGGATATCAAGTGCAGAGATGATCTCGTCTGTTCCTGAAGAGGAGATAGATAACGCCACTCTCCATCGCGATCGCCCCCTGAGCGTCACTCTGTATCGCATGCCTTACGAGGCGAACGGAGTGCAACTCTCCGGAGGTCGAATTTCTACAGGCTATCTTGCGCCCGATGACACGGTGTGGTTTGCCAGCGATCATGGAGCCCTGCACGTTATCGCCAGCGGAGCCGGCGTTGAGGGTAACCCTGTCATCAGGATTACGGGTTTTACTTTGGACGGCATGAATCTATCGCTGGATAAAGGTCTTCACCTGTCCGCCGGGAGCAAACGTCTTGCCTTTTCATTCGCTCCGCTTTTTCTCGGACCACAAGTTGGCATCCGATTTGTCTATCAGCTCGAGAGCTTCGACAATGGCTGGGTTTCGGCGGGCTCCAGCCACACGGCTACTTATACCAATCTTCCTGCAGGCACGTATCGCTTTCGAGTGCGCTCGTTCAATGTCAGCCATCCAGAGCTTTTCACAGAAGCGACACTTGATTTTACGAAGAAGCCTTTCATATACCAGACTTGGTGGTGCCGCCTACTCTTCATATTGGCTTTACTTGGGTGCGGGCTGCTTGCTTATGCTTCACGGCTCAGAACGGTCAGAAACCGCTTCGCGGTGGTACTCCAAGAAAGGGGTAGACTCGCGAGGGAGATGCACGATACCGTACTCCAGGGCTGCCAAGGCGTGTCGTTGCTTCTCGAGGCAATTGCGACACAACGAGAAGATGTGTTTGAGGACGACGATCTTCTGGATGTAGCTCGGGCGCAACTCCAGGCGACAATTAGCGAGGCACGCCAGGCTGTCTGGGACCTTCGTCGCAACGAAGAAGAGGAGGTCAATATGCCTCGCTCACTGGCCGCGCTTGCCGAACAGGCCACAAACGCCTTCGGAATCCCCGTCGTGTGCGAACGAATTGATCTGATCAGCGGGATCTCCGGCTCGACGGGACATGAACTGCTAATGGTAGCCCGCGAGGCTATCGCCAATGCCGGGTCGCATGCAAATCCCGACTCCATCCGAATCTCGGCATCCCTCGATGGCAAAGACCTCACCCTAAGCGTTATCGACGATGGAAGCGGCTTTGCCCAGAAGACGCCTTCTAGCGAAGCCGATGGACACTATGGTTTAGTAGGCATGCGTGAGCGCATGCATCGTATAGGGGGATCTCTGGTGATACATAGCGAATCAGGTAGCGGTACTCAAGTAGTCATGAAGTTGCGGCAAGCGACCGCCGAAGCTGATGCGCGTCCTCGAAGTTTAGAGAGAGATTGAGATGAAAGATGAATCAGCCATACGTGTGCTTGTGGTGGACGATCATCCAATTACGCGCAGCGGCATCGCCGCCATTTTGCAAATGCAACCGGGGATGCAGGTGTGTGCGCAAGCCGGCGGAGTAAGTGACGCGGTGAGATTGTTCGGCGAGCACGATCCCGATATTACGTTGATGGATTTACGTCTGCCCGATGGACACGGCATCGAGGCTATCCGGAGCATTCGGCGTAAGAAACCTTCGGCAAAGATCATAGTCGTGACAACTTATGAAGGAGATGAAGATATCCACCAGGCGCTGCAGGCGGGAGCTATGGGCTATCTCATTAAGGGTATGTCCCATGATGTCCTCGTAAGAGCTATACAAAAGGTACATAACGGAAATAGATTTCTGCCGCCCCCCATCACGCAGGCCCTCTCCTTGCGGTCCTTGCGTCCAGAACTGAGTCATCGAGAACGCGAGGTATTGAGACTAATAGTTGCGGGTAAAAGCAATCGCGAAATCGGCGAGGAACTCCATATCAAAGAAGCGACGGTTAAGTCGCATATCACGATTATCCTGATGCGCCTTCGGGTCACAGACCGGACCCAAGCCGTCGTAGAAGCGCTGAAGCGTGGATTGGAGCACCTATAGTCGCGTTTTGAACCCGAAAGCTCCTAGAGTTGCCTACCCGTAAACGCAAAATGCGCACATCCGAGAATCAGCGAACCCCAAGGATTAAAATGCCCCAAGAACACACCGTTCTTTAGGAGCTCCCGAGCCTGACGCAGTCATCCTGGTTCAAACATCGGCAACCGCCATTGTGTCATGTTGTTGGCGTTTCGAGTTGCTTATTGGCATGTCGGGCCTCGCTGCGGTCAGTCCTTGTCTCACAGATCAGTATGTCAAAGTGGAGTCGTGAATGACAGACAATCCGGAGATTAGTAGTCTCAGTTGTTGCTAACAGGGTGAGTCACCCATCCACCCTGTTTGTGACTGCAAATTACTTGTCCTGACTTGACCTGACTCATAGTCGCCTCTGCTTACTCTGGTTGATATGGTTGCTTGTAGCTCAGGAGAGTTCTACACGTCCCGAAGTCGAGCGATCTCCTCCTGCGTCGTCTCAGCGTTTCCGAGGATATCGAGCACTCATTTCAGCGCGCCTCTGCTCCGAGACGTTGCCGCCGAGGTCATCGATCAATTGAAAAAGCGAGAGAATCTTCCCGCCATTTGCCCACTGTCCATCGTCGATTTCGATGAGCATTGTGAAGATCCCGGTATCGTCTTCCTCCGGGCCGAGACCCAGCGCAGCCTTCAGGACACGTGCGACTTCTTTGACCGCCCTTGACTTCAATTCCGCGTTCATCAGACCTTGCGGCGCGATGATGCGCGCGAGCGCCATCCTGCGCCCTTTCACGTATGTATCGTCAAAGCGGCCGCCAACCGCCCAACTGTCGGCTGGCATCGTATGGAACCACATCCAGTCGATCATCTTCGCAGACCCGGTAGGGCCTCCGATCTCTACGGTCATCATGGTGTTGGACAACTCTTCCGCAAGCTTCGTGCGAACTTTATCGGATAGCTTTTCTCTGGTAAACACTTCGACAAATGGCATAATTCCCTCCTTCATAGGGTCGGTTGGAAGCGTATGAGACCGATCGGTCGTACGCTTGTTGATTCGTGCTTATTTTCCCTGGTAGACCGGCTTTCGGCCTTCCGCCTCTGCCTTCCGGCCTTCCAGAAAGTCCTGCGTATGGAACAGGGCTCCAAATTGCGCGTCGAGTTTTGACAACGCCTCTTCCTCACTGGGATCAATCGCCAGGTGAGCAGACGCCAATGAGGTCTTGATGCCAAGCGGGCCGCAATCGGCAATCTTGTTCGCGATTCGAATGCCAGCCTCCAGCGCCTCCTTCGCATCCGGAGCTACCTTCTCCACCTCTCCCATACGATATGCTTCTTCGGCGCTCCAGTGATCTCCGGTCAGCATGTAGCGCATGGCATTCCCCCAGCCCACTTCCCGCGGAAACCGGATGGTCGATCCTCCTCCGGGAAAGCGCCCATGTGTATTCTCATCCTGGCCGAAGCGGGTGTCGGCTGATGCAATACGGATGTCGGCAACAAGATGGAACTCATGGGCCATATTCCAGGTATCGCCATGCGTAACCACGATCAGAGGCTTGGTGAGGTGCGGAGCACGCTTCGCAAGAGGGTCTATCGTCCCAGTGCTCTCGATCCAGGGCTTGCCCGTCCCTGCGAGCGACTTGAAATCCGTCAACGTCAATCCCTCTTGAAAAGTTATCCCCGTGGCCAAATAGAATCGCAGCGCGCAGCGAAGGATCGTGGTCATACTGGTAATATGCTTCGGCCAGTTTTTCGAAAGTCTCAGGATCAATGCGGTTCTGAATGTAAGGACGATTGATGCCAAAAAGCACGATCTGCTCGCGGCGCTCAATGGTCAGCTTTGCTCCGGAACTGAACGGCACGTCCTGAAGCGTTATGGCTCGGGTGTCAGTCTGTTGTGGAGTATCGTGAGCGCCAGCGAGGCTGGGTAAAGCTCCCAGCGTGGTAGCGCCGCCAAGTGCCGCCGCAATCTTCAGAAAGCTCCGGCGGCCTAAATCATTTGGATAAGTCATTTTCTTTCTCCTTTCGATCTGGCACTTCGATGGCTAGCGCGAGATCGCTGTAGCCAGCCCGTCATTCATCCCATTGCCGCACGGGCATAACCAGGTACAGCTCGGTGCGGTGGGGCAAATGCGCCACGTAGGGCATTCCGTTCGATGGATCACGATTGAATCCCTGAAAATCGTCTTGATGGGGACTGACAATCATCAGGTGCGGGCCAACGTGGAACTCATGGCCCGAGGAACCATCCTTCGACTGCCAGGCGCCGAAATACATGTACGAGATGCCGATGCGATCAATCTGCGGCGTTCGGCCGGCGAGGCTGTCCTGCATCCAGTGCAGGAATATTGGATCGAAGCACCCTGGCTCGTCGTGCGAATATCCAGGGATAGCTGGAAGACAGGTCCATTCGCTCGATCCTTTGCGAAGGAGCCGGTATTCACCTCCAGGCGCCGAGGGCCAATCGAGCACAGAAGCGTCCCTGGTGATGAATGCGGGACCGCCTCGCAGCGCGTCCGCGATCTTCTCCGCATCAGTCACCGGCAATCGATCTGGTGACTGAGCGAAGGCGGTGACTGCTGTCAAAAGAACACTTGGGAGCAGCTTCATCCAAACGTTTGTAGGGATCATGTGTCTCTCCTTTGTGGCCTGCGTTCATATCTCAACGTGTAGAAACGCAGGAGAAAAATGCGTGCTTTTTCTTAGATACCCGGACGTGATATCTGGTACATGCATTGTTAGAATGTTGCTCATGCGCGATATGCATTTACGAAACCTGGATCTGAACCTCATACATCCCCTCCACGCGCTTTTGGAGGAGTGCCATGTCACCCGTGCGGCGAAGCGAAGTTTCTTGAGTCAGTCGGCCATGAGCAGGGCGCTGGAACGGCTACGCGATATGTTCGAAGACCCTCTCCTTGTTCGTAACGGCCGCGGCTATCAGCGCACGGTGCGGGGAGAACATGTGCTGCGAGACCTGGAGTCGCTCATGCCCCGGCTTGAGGATATGGTGCGGGGAGAAAAATTCGATCCCGCCAGAAGCCAGGAAGTATTTCGCTTCGCCATGAGCGACCATGCCTCGATGATTGTGCTACCGTCGCTTTTGGCGAGCGTTAGGAAGGCAGCGACTCACATAAAGCTGGAAGTGTCCGCATCTGGGGCTGAGACGTATGAGGATGTCGCGGCGGGAAGAATCAATACGTATCTTTGCGCAGAAGAAGCGCCGCCTTCCCTGGAGTCCGAAACGCTCTTTACCCTGGATTTTGTTTGTCTCGTTGGCGCGGCTCTGCGGGTTCCTGCTCGTCGCCTTACGCTGAGGCAATATCTGGAATTTCAGCACGTCCTGGTCGAAATACGGGAGGGGCAACAGGCTTTAGTGGATCGCGCTCTATCGCAGCTTGGCGCAAAGCGGCACGTCGCGCTTACTCTGCCATTCTTTGTGCCCGCGATCTTTGCAATCGCACAGACTGACTTGGTTCTCACTGTGCCGCGCAGACTGGCGAAGATCACTGCGACGATGGCTGGTGTGCGCGTCGTGGAAGCGCCACATGAGATCAAGTCCTTTCCATATTTCATGGCATGGCATCCGCGACTCACCAATGAACCTGCCCACGAATGGTTTCGCGAACAACTGCGGTCGGCAGTTCGGACCGCCTGAGCAATTCGAAGATGACATCGTCGAGTTGGCGCTGAAGCAGTTCTCCAGGATGAGAGGACGTGAGAGCTGATACTGTTGCCGCAGATTTCAGACGGATAACGGGCAAACCGGAAGTAATCATCAGTTGGCGATATCAGGGCAACTCACTCATTGAGCCCTGAACTTGGAGCCGGAATGGATGAACGCTGTTCGTGGACTGAAGAAGTTCTGTGGCTATCGGATGCCGGTCTCCTCGACACGTTGTTTCGCCAGGCGAAGTCTTGCCGTCATGCCACCCGGACTACAGCAGGCGCTCGGTCGGTGCGCATCCCTCTACGCCGGATCGACACTGACCATTGGGAATAGCTCCTCCCACGAAGCGCCCAGCTCCATCGCCGCACTCTCAATTTAGGGTGACTCATTTTGTATCCAGATCTTAGGGTACAAAAACCAAGCCCAGGCCAGAAGTGCAGCTCTTCCGT
Source organism: uncultured Acidobacteriaceae bacterium (assembly GCA_963744125.1). Classification (GTDB taxonomy): domain Bacteria; phylum Acidobacteriota; class Terriglobia; order Terriglobales; family Acidobacteriaceae; genus Edaphobacter. The sequence continues at coordinate 336,798 of CAVUSG010000007.1, forward strand.
GCCTCTGTCGACGGTGCCATCCTATCTGAGTGGTATCGGCTAACTCCCGAGATCCTCCTACCTGAGTTCGCCTTCTATTCGCTTACAATGGTTGTGACACTGGAAAGGAGGTCACGATCATCTCTGCTTCTTCGAGCAACTTCGCAAGATCGTTCATGTCGATATGGACGCGTTCTATGCCTCCGTCGAACAGAGAGACGATCCCGCACTACGGGGTAAACCCGTCGTTGTGGCGTGGCCGGGCAAACGCTCCGTAGTGTGCGCCGCTTCGTACGAGGCCCGCCGTTAGGGGTACGTCAGCACTTCCAGCGTTGACGGCGGAGCGTTTGTGTCCGGAGCGCGATCTTCATCAGGCCGGACTTTGTTCGTTACAAGGCCGTCTCCCAGGCAGTGCACGAGATCTTCCAACAGCATACGGAGATGATCGAACCGCTTTCACTTGATGAAGCCTATCTCGACGTGACCGAAAACAAGATCGGCATACCGACGGCTACGCGCGTGGCGAAGGCTATTCGGGAACAGATTCAGGATGAACTGAATCTCATGGCTTCGGCCGGAGTCGCACCGAACAAGTTTCTCGCAAAGATTGCGTCCGATCGGAAGAAGCCCAACGGGCTTTTTGTTATTCAGCCGCACGAAATAGAAGCATTTCTGCTTCCTCTCTCCGTCGGCCGCATCCCGGGCGTGGGCAGGGTCACGGAAGAACGGATGAAGCAAGCCGGGATCAAGACGATCGGCGACATCCATACGATGGAACTGACCGCGCTCGAGAATCACTTCGGCCGTTACGGCTTGGGTCTTTATGAATTAGCTCGCGCCATCGATCACAGCCCCGTGGTGGCAAACCGAGTAAGTAAGCAAATCTCCGCAGAAGATACATTCCCGGAGGATATTCCTCTCGCCGGAGACGGAAACAGCAATTCGACGGCTCACCAGAGGGGTCTGGAACGCCTCTCCGGAACAAGTTCGCTGTGCAAGGACAATCGTCATCAAGCTCAAGACAAAAGAGTTTATTTCGTTCACACGCAGTCTTGCACTCACTCCGGCGCAGACATCCTCGTATGAAGAGCTTGCCAGTATTGCGCGTCTTCGCTTGGCAAACGCGTCGAACTGGGACCGACCCAGAAATTACGCCAATGTGGTCGGAATCGGCCTGAGCGACTTCAGAATGGAAAAGGAGGAAGATTCGCCCCTCTTCGAAGCCACTGAGCCCAACTCTGCGATGGATTCGAACAGCTAGACGGACTGCTCCAAGATCCAATTCTGTAACGCTTCAAGAGCGGTACCTGTTCCGCGCGAATGGAGGTCCTGGCACGCGCGATCTCGGTGAATGACTTGGCGATTTACCACGTAATCGACCCCGGGCGACGCATCGCTAAAGTGGCGCCGCGGCAAAGACAAGTTTTGTTTTTAAGGTCTGTTCCAAAAGGAGGCTTAGCCCACAATGCGACATCGACGGATAGTCACTTTTTGAATACGTGAGTAAGTGGCCTATAGATAATTGGTCTGCACCATCCCTTTTCAGAAGGCTTCGAGAGTTGGAGATATCGGCTCAGTTGAAAATGAACCCTATAAAGGGACCAGAAGGATCGTTTCAAAAGCTATATCTTATGAAACACACACACGACACATTCCGCAATGGGCGGAAAAGACCCCGAATGATATAAGTCGTTCTTTGTGTCAGAGAACTCCTATAGAGGAAGGTCGATTAGACATTTGGCTCCTTGCTGAAAATTCTCCTCGAACTTGATACTTCCTCCAGCTCTTTCGATGATTAGCTTTGTTATGGCGAGACCGAGGCCCGCGCCGCTAATGTTCGCTGTGGGACGGTCGCTGCTGGTAAAGAAGCGGTCAAATACCTTGGCATGCTCGCCGGCAGCTATACCTGGACCTTCATCCTGAATCATGATCTGGAGCGAAGAGGCTGAAGGTCTGTGCAAAACTTATTGTGATTGTGGAACCTTCTGGCGAAAATTTCAAAGCATTATGGACGACATTCATGAGGGCGATTCGCATCAATCCGCGATCCGCACGTATTTCGACGGCAGCTAATTCAGAATGCTCTTGCGTGATCCGAACACTGCGCTCCTCTCCCAGGACCTCGAGAAGGGAGATTACTTCTGCGACCAAGTCCCGAAGGATGAAGACCGGCTGCGCATCGGCCGGTGCGGTGCTTTCGGCTTTTGAGAGCAGCAACAGAGCATCTATCGTTTGATTGAGCCGCGCGGATTCTTCCAGCACGTTGCCGAGAGCTTCGCGGTAGGCTTCAGCGTTCGTCGGCCTTTGAAGAGCGACTTCGCTAATAGCGCGGATGGCAGCCAATGGAGTACGTAATTCATGCGATGCGTCCGCGGTAAAGTGTTGAAGTTGCTGAAAAGCCTCCTCCAACCGCTGTAATAAGTGGTTAAAGACCCGCGCTAAGTTGCCAAGTTCGTCGTGTGCGTTCGTTACTTCCAGACGGTCGCTGAGATTGCTGGCAGTGATGTGCTCGGCATGGACTGTCATCTCCTCGAGCGGACGAAGAGCACGTTTGGCGATGGATTGCCCCGCGAGAGCTGCTAGGGCAAGAGCAATTGGAATTGCGATGAAGAGCAGCAGGAAAAATTGATACATCCGTGCGCGCAGTGGTGCGAGGTCGTAGCCGAGTCGAATGACGACGGTGCGGCCCTGCATCGTGTGGATATGGCTGACGACAAAGGCGTGAGTTCCGTCCTGGAGTTCGACGAATCGCTCATCGAAACCGGCGTCGCCTTCGCCCACGCGCAGGGGTCCTCCAAGTGCCATGCCACGAAGTGTTGAGCTGCTGTAGAGGACCTTTCCCGAGAGATCTCGAACCTCCATTAGCCGATCCACAAGCAGATGGGATTGAGGGCGCGAGTAGTAATTCTGAGTTAGTTGCAGATTGCCGTTTTGATCGAAGAAGAGGAGACCTTCAACGGTGATAACATCCTGCACTTCGTCGTGATAGATCTGACGAGTGAGGGCCACATACTGAATGGCGAAAACCGCGGTCGCGTAGACGACGAGCAACAGCGCAAGTACGCCGACATACCAGAGTGTCAGTCGCGTACGCAGGCTGGTCGGTTTGAGGATCAAGCTCAGGGCTCCCGCAAGCTGAAGCCTAAGCCTCGAACAGTTTGTAAAAGTTTAACCGCAAAGGGGTCGTCAACTTTGCGGCGCAAACGCGCCACCTGCACGTCGATCACGTTGTCTATCGGAGTGAAGCGAGAGGTTTCTCGCCACACGTCTTTCGCCAACATCTCCCGCGACACGGTGCGGCCTCCATTTTCGGCGAGGTAAAGGAGGAGGTCGAACTCCCTCGGGGTGAGATCCAGGGGATCACCTGCGCGGCACGCCGTTCTCTTCTTTGGATCGAGAGATAAGTCGCCGACCGAGAGCGAAGATGGGGAAGTCGCAGGAAGGAAGCGGCGAAGCAGTGCATCCATCCGCGCGAGAAGTTCGGGAAACGAAAACGGCTTGCCCAGGTAGTCATCCGCACCAGAACGCAGGCCCTCGACACGATCATCGACGGTATTGTGCGAGGTCAGGATCAGAACGCGGATGTCTATCCCTTCCTTCCGTATTTGGCGGAGAACGTCGAGACCATTACGGTGCGGTAATGTGAGATCGAGAAGAAGAAGATCAGGCTGGGCGTTATGGACCAGGAAAAATCCTTCTTCTGCGGACGTAGCTGCCAAAACCTCATAGCCCGCCGACCGAATGCCTGAGACGAGTGCATCCGACATCTTGCGGTCGTCCTCGATAATCAGGACCTTCGATGAAGTAGGTGCCATGCCGGAGTGCCTCTAAGCAATCATTCCAAAGCACGCCTGCGCCTGCAAGGGGCATTTCAAGAATGTCAGAGATTCGTAAGGATTAAGTAAGGCTGGACGGTGATTCACTTTAGTCATCAGTTTTGGAGGTGAACCTTGTCCAAGTCGCGGGCCCTTTTCGTTGTTCTCCTATCATCTTCCTTTGCTTTGCCTCAGACAGCAAAGGCTGCATCAGCACCCTTGCTTCCACCCCAGGCTACACTCCCGATTGTTTTCACGAAGACTGTCAGTGCTGACCGATCGAAGGCTGGCGATGTCGTTTACGCCAAGACGACGCAGGTGGTTAAATTAGCGACTGGAGAGGTCATTCCGGCGGGAACGGAGGTCGTCGGGCATGTTGCCGCAGCCAGCGCATTTATCTATGACAAGACACCTTATGCCAAGCAGAAGGAATCGGTACTTGCGATTCACTTCGACACCGTTCGGGTTGCGGGCCACGATGTCCCACTCAATGTCGCAGTACGCGCTATGGCCGACCCGCTGACGAGTTGGGGTGCGCGAGAAGCCAAAGTCAAGTGACTTAGATTCGCTAGGGACGATGACGCAGATCGGTGGCGATCAGCTTGTTCCCTCCCAGGACGAAGTGGTCGATCAAAACGGGGATGTTGTAGCTTACAACCGCCGCAATGGGGTCTACGCTCACCTGATTGCTCGTGCGGGATGCGATGGAAGTTCGACAGAGGTTTCGGTTGAGCATCTACTCGGCCTCTGCCTGTGGCCTATATGGCTTTACTGGCGTGGCCGCTCGCGAGATGGGTTCTTCGTCCTCTCCGTCGACACTGTCGCTCGTCTCCACACACACATCGCCCAAAGTGTGGCGCAGCAGCACAGCTTTGCTTGAAGTGCTGCCTCAGGACGGAGAGGCGCGCTGAGTTTTCGGAGAGAAGCTGTGGGCGTTCTTTTAGGCTCGGCGGCGATCCTTTTGTTCGCTGCTTTGCCTAACTACGCCGTGCGCAAGCACAGACGGCGACGGGCTCTCCCACGACACTTACCGTGGCAGGGGCGGAGACAACAGCCTTGGCAAACCAACCAAGGATGCTGGCCGCGCAGCTTCGTGCTCGCTCCTCGGCGGAAAGAGTGCGTGAAACACGAGCAGGTTATATGCCGACGATCGCCTTCAACGCTACGGGGGTTGAGGTGGCGGACACAGGAACTGCCACTGCGGCAGGGAATTTAACTACCTCGTCTATCTCAGACCGTTTTGCGTATGGCGGCAATTTGACGCAGATGGTGACGGACTTCGGCAGAACAAGTGCACTGGTAGGCAGTGCACGTGCGACTGCCGAGGCACAAGCCGACATAGCAACCTTGACGCGAGCACAGGTTCGTTTGAATGTGCGTGAGGCCTTTTATCAAGTACTGGGTGCGGAGGCCGTCTTACGGGCGGCACGAGCAGCTCTGGACAATCGTGCACTTGTCTCTCGGCAGCTTTCGGCATTAGCTCAAAGTGAGTTGAAGTCGACACTTGATGTCGACTTTGCAAAGGTATTACAGAGCGAAGCGGAATTGGCTGTAGTTCGAGCTGAAAGTCTTGTCGCACAGCAACGGTCTCACATGGCAACAGCAATGGGTTCACAAGTCCCAGTGAGCGCGACTCTAATGGATGTTCCAGCGACAACAGACGTGCTGCCTCCCGCTCCCGACGACCTCCTTGCACAAGGTCAGAGTCAGCGTGCAGATCTCAACGCCGTCCAGTCTCAACAGAAGGCATCGGCCGAGTTTGCGCTTGCGGAGAAGAGGCTGAACTACCCAACATTGAATGCTCTGGGCGCCGCGGGGGAGATTCCTTTTCACGATCACACCCTTCATGATAACTATGCAGCCGCGGGCTTCAATCTTAGTATCCCGATATTCAATGGCGGTGCCTACCGCTCTCGACAAGCGGAGGCACAGTTGGAGGCGGCCGCACGAGCACGCGATGTAGATGAATTGCGGTTGGAAGTCAGCGAGCAGGTTCGCGACGACTGGTATCGCGCTAATGAAGCGTATCGCAGCCTCGATGTAACGGAGCGGCTGGTCGCACAGAGTAAGGAAGCCCTGCGATTGGCGCAGGATCGCTACGATGCCGGGTTGGGCAGCATCGTGGAATTGAATGAGGCGCAGCTCAATGAGACTTCTGCCGAGATTACTGCTGCGGACGCAACCTATACCTATCTGAGCCGTCGTGCGGAGTTGGATTTTGCGGCAGGACTTTTGAATTGAAGGGTTTTTCAATGGCGAATTTGAAAAGAGCTGCTCTGCTGGGTCTGTTGATTCTTGGAGGAGGATCACTCATCGCATGCAAATCGAGTGCACCTCCTGCTCCGATGATCCCCACTGTGCCGGTTGCGACGGTTGGGACTGCGACGTTAGCAAATGATCTGACACTCACGGCGGAGTTCCTGCCGTATCAGGATGTCGACGTGATGGCGAAGGTCGCCGGTTATGTGAAGACAATTTCCGTGGACATCGGCGATCACGTTCAGCAAGGACAGGTTCTTGCAGTATTGGAAGTCCCAGAGATTCTGAGTGACGTTGCGCGCGCTAAAGCGGGGGTAGCTGCGGCAGAGGCGAATATCGTGACCGCGCAGGCAGCGGTGCAACGTGCCGAGGCAACGGCGAACATGGCGAAGCTGTCATTTCAGCGTATTCAGGATGTGGCGACAAAGGACAAGGGACTCGTACCGAGGCAGGAGATCGACGTTGCGCAGTCCCGGCAGATGGAAGCAGCCGCGCAGTTGGCGAGTGCGGAGTCATCAGTACAAGCAGCGAAAGATGCCAAAGCCGGTGCCGACCAGGAGTATGTACGCGCACAGACGATGATGAGCTATGCAACTATCCGAGCGCCCTTTGCCGGCGTTGTAACGAAGCGTTATGCCAGTACAGGATCCATGATTCAAGCGGGAACTGCCTCTCAGACGCAAGCGATGCCGGTGGTAAAGCTCGCTCAAAATAATCTGTTGCGTCTGATTCTGCCTGTGCCGGTGAATGATGTGTCCGGTGTAAAGAATGGACAGGCTGTTGATGTAGCTGTCTCGAGTCTCGGACGAACGTTGGAAGGCACAGTCACGCGGTCGGCAGACTCCGTTCAAATGGCGACGCGCACGATGGACACGGAGGTGGACGTGCAGAATCGCGACGGTTCGCTGGTTCCAGGCATGTATGCGGAGGTTCACCTGCATCTTGCGGCGCGCCCAAATGTGCTGAGCGTGCCGCTCGATGCCGTGGATGGTCTTGGTACGAGCGTCCAGCAAGCCTATTTGGTTCGTGATGGCACAGTTCACCTTGTTCCGGTGAAGACCGGCCTGCAGACGCCTGATCGGGTGGAGATTCTCTCGGGCCTCCAACAAGGCGACGAAGTCATCGTGGGCCGTCATACGGGTCTATCGGACGGTGAACAGGTCAACGCACAAGCCGCCGGCTACGAGAACAACGCGCACGAGCTAGAGAGGCTACATGTCCGGATTTTCGATTCGCAACCCGTATCTCATCGTGGTCCTGTGCCTGGTGGTGATGATTCTCGGCACAGTGAGCGTGTCGGATATGCCAGTCGATATGTTTCCTCCGATCAATCTGCCCGTGGTTGCCGTGGCAACGTTTTATTCGGGTATGCCGCCGCAGCAGATTGAGACGAACATAACCTATCACCTGGAGCGACAGTTCACACTTGCGGGCGGAATCGACCATATGGAATCGCGTTCGCTTCCCGGCGTAAGTCTGATCAAGGTCTACTTCCGTTCGGGGACTGATCCCGATGCGGCAGCCGCGACGATTTCTTCGCTTGCGATGAGCGACCTGCGCGACATGCCGCCGGGAACCTATCCGCCGATTGTGTTGAAGCAGGATGCTTCAAGCATCCCTGTGACGCTCGTACCGTTGAGCGGTTCAGGACTGAACGAAAGTAAGCTGAAGGACATTGGGCAGAACTTTGTACGTAACCAACTGGCGAGTGTGGAGGGCGCATCCGTCCCCCAGCCATTCGGTGGCCGCTGGCGGCAGATCATGCTCTACGCGGATCCGACAAAGCTCGAGGCGAATCAGCTAAGTCCGATGGACGTAGTGCGAGCGGTGAACGACTCCAATGTGATCCTTCCAGCGGGCGATGTGCAGATTGGACGGTACGACTACAACATCTATACGAACTCCATGCTGAAGGGCCCGTCAGACATTGCGACAGTTCCACTCAAGATGGAAGGACAGTCGCCTGTACGTGTCGGCGATGTAGCAACACCGCAGGACTCGTTCGGACTGCAATACAACATTGTCCGTGTTAACGGTCAGCGTGCAGTGTATCTGCCGATCTTCAAACAGGGTGGAGACTCCAACACAATTGCGATTGTGAACGGTGTACGAAAGACGCTGAAAAAACTGTATGACGTACCCGGGTCGCTCAAGAGTGACGTAGTGTTCGACCAGTCGCGTTTTGTGAAGACGGCAATCACTACTCTGCTACATGAGGGCGGTGTAGGGTTGTTTCTTACTTGCCTAATGATTCTTATCTTCCTTGGAAGCATGCGCGCGACGATCGCAGTATTCTTTTCGATTCCGCTCTCATTGCTGACTACGTTTTTCATCCTCAAACTGACGGGCAGCTCGATAAACAGTATGGTGCTGGGGGGCTTGGCACTGGCGCTTTCGCGGTTGATCGACAACTCGGTGGTGGTTCTCGAGAACATCTTTCGACATCTGGAGGAGGGTGAAGCGCCGGTAGTTGCAGCGGAAAAAGGAGGTAAGGAGGTTGCGTTGCCGGTGTTGGCGGGAACCTTAACAACGGTCGTGGTGTTCTTTCCCGTCACAATGCTTTATGGCGTCAGCAAGTTCCTGTTTTCGGCTTTGGCGCTGGCTGTTGTAATTTCGTTATTCGCCTCCTACTTCGTCGCACTGACGGTCGTGCCCTTGTTTTGTGCGAGATTCATCAAAAGCGCTCATGGTGATTTCGTCCATGAGTCGGCTGAAGATGAGGTGGCCGTGTCCGCTGAACCGACAGGCCATAAACCGGGTCTGTGGGCCAGATTCAATGCGAAGTTTGCGAACGGCTTCGATGGGCTGCTGCATCGCTATGACAAGCTCGTCGCGAGGGTGCTCGATAAGCCGAAAGTTGTCCTTGTCGGATTCGGCATCGTCTTTCTGCTGAGTCTCCTGCTCTTCCCGTTGATGGGACTTTCATTCTTTCCGAGGACAGACGCAGGCCAGTTCGTTGTCAATTTCAAAGCCCCGTCAGGGACGAAGCTCGACGCAACGGAGGAGGAGGCCGCGAAGATCGAAGGGATCGTTCGCCGTGTCGTCTCGAAGCACGACATGGGCATGACCGTGACCAACATTGGTGTCGATCCGGGCTTCTCCGCGCTCTTCTCTCCCAATGCCGCGATGCACACCGGTTTTACTCAGGTGGCATTGGCTGAAGATCACAAAACGAGCAGCTTTACTTACATCGACGAAGTGAAAAAGGCTATCGCCGGAGAGTTACCTGAACTTCAAACGTTTTATTCAAGCGGCAGCCTGGTGGATGGCGTGCTGAATATGGGAGCCCCTGCTCCAATTGATGTTCGGGTTACGGGGAATGATGTCGATGCTGACTATTCGTTAGCCCAGAAAATTGCGGGGAAGATTCGTAACGTGCGGGGCGTCGCAGATGTCTACATTCCGCAAGATCTCGACTACCCGTCGTTGCGGATCACAATTGATCGAACCCGTGCGAGCGAGCTGGGGCTTACCGAGAAAGAAACCGTGTCGAACATCATCACGGCATTGACTTCAAACCAGATGATAGCGCCGAGCATCTGGATCGACCCGAACAACGGAAATAACTACTTTCTGACTGTGATGTACAAGGAAGGACAGATCAAATCGCTCGACGATTTGAAGGCCATCCCTCTGCACGGTGCGCACGTCGCGCAGTCCACGCGATTGGATATGGTGGCGAACATCGAGCAGTTCAACGCGCCGACCGAAATGGACCACACTCAGATTCGCCGGGTACTGGACATCTATGTTCGACCTCAGAGTGAAGATCTTGGGCGCATTGCGAAAGAAATTCAGAAGATAGTGGACGGGTCGAATCCACCCCACGGGATCGACGTAACTTTGACTGGCAGCGTAGCCTCAATGAACTCCTCATTCCAGAGTTTTGCGATTGGCCTTACGCTGTCAGTGCTCTTGCTCTACTTGATTTTGGTTGCGCAGTTTCGCTCGTTCCTGGATCCCTTCATTATTTTGCTCGCTCTTCCTCCGGGAATCATGGGCGTGCTTATCGTTCTGCCACTTTGGGGAACGACGCTCAACGTGATGTCGCTAATGGGTGTAGTGATGCTCGCGGGTATCGCAGTGTCCAATAGTATTTTGATAGTGGAGTTCGCCAAGCATCTGCTGACCGAGGGGAGGGGGGTGCGGGATGCCATCATTACGTCCTGCCGCGTTCGACTAAGGCCTATCCTGATGACCTCTCTAGCCACCGTGATCGGATTGCTTCCCATGGCACTGAAGCTCGGCGAGGGGAGCGAGTCTTACGCACCTCTTGCACAGGCACTAATTGGAGGGCTCACGCTATCCGTTATCCTGACAGTCTTTTTGGTGCCCGCTGGATTCTTTCTCGCTTATCGCGAACGAGGCGAATCCGGCACCAGAGTAGTCCGCATTTGACCTGTGTTACTCCCGGGACAAAGAGATCCGCACGAGAATCTCCGAGTTAGGCTGTCGTGGCGAGCCCGCGGAATGTGTTGTGGGTGTGTTCGAGAAGGCACTCCTTTTGAAACAGCGCAGCCCGCCAACTTCGATCGTCTATTTTCAGCAGATTGCAGGATCCAAAGTGGCAGCCTTTTGAAACAGTCTTGCCGAGGTTGGGTATTCGCGGATACCGACCTGGTTATCTGTGCGACGGTAGATTGGCAGATGGAGAGTCTGTTGAATCTCCAACACGTCCACGGAGAGATCACGGCGCCTGTCCTTTACACCCTGACCGAACCACACGCCTGTGCCGGCCACGCTGTTTTTCTTCCTTCTACCAGCCCATGTCTTCAAATGCGGCATGACGTTGCAAGGGAAAACGCGCATCGCAGTCACGGGTTGGCCACGGGATACCGAGTCGCGCTCCGAACCTGCCTGTGGCGCAGTCTTTCAGCCGTATGGTCCAATTGAATTGCAAGGGACGCTCTCTTTGGCCGCGTCTCTCGCCTTGGATGGGCTGCTCGGAAAGATGCAGCACGCTATTCATCGTGTCTGGGCCGGCCCCCGTTCACTTGTAGTGGAAGCGGGAGGCGACTGGTCTGACGCATGGCGAAATGGACATCCGGAACGGGGAAAGGGCGGAATGCAGGAAGATTGGGCGTGGGAGAAGGACGATCTTTGCCCGGTCTGCGGTGAACTTTACTGGCGAAGCATCGCCTTCGGAATTGGAGACTCCGAGCAGCGTCTCGTACTCACCCCCCACCGTCCTTAACCACCTAGCCAAGCATCAACAGAGTGACAGAGATTCATCGGAGGCTGGCGGTCAACTCTTCGCCCGATTCAAAGGTGAGCAGATTCGCGTTGAGCGGGCCACGGGGCCGAGAGCGGCTGATCGACGATCGCGATAACGGGTACATTCCTGATCGACGAGAAGAGCAGGAAGAGATCGATAGTATGCACAGCCGTGGGCTCCCCTTTATCGGAGATTGGCATACCCATCCCGAAAGAATTCCAACTCCGTCAGCCTCCGATATACGCAGCATCCGTCAGGCTGTTAAGCAGTCAAAGCATCACTTGAACGGATTCATATTGTTGATTGCTGTTACGGAGGTGTTTCCGCATAGTCTGTTCCTGGCGCTGTACGACGCTCGCGGCGAGACAGCTATTCTCTTGGATTGATCATGATTTCAATGCATATATGCAAATCGACAGCCCAAACGATAAGCAACAACAATGTGTGGTCCGCCGCTATGATCTGTTGCCGTCCGGTGAGCCATCCGAAGGCTTCTGAGCGGTTTCCGACGCATCTGCTGAGGATGTTCCCGGAGGAAGAGATATAAATGATGCAGCTTAGACCCGGGACTCCAGTCGAAGCGCCGGTGCCACGGAAAGCAAAAGAACCTTTGATGGGAAGCCCTATTTTGATTAGGCTAGTAGTGATGGGGTCAAAGTTGTGGGAACCAGTTTGGGAACCACTTGTTCCTGAATCTGGTACTGGATAGTGCGACGTAGTGCAACATTGAATGGGACGATATGCTGCTGAAAGATAATGATTTGCGGTCTAAATACCTTATTTCGCGGATAGTTGATGGTAATGCAAAATCGGACTTAAAATCCGCAGACCCTTATCAGGTCGCGGGGGCTCAAGTCCCCCTTCGGTTACGTATCAGTTCGTGTGATGTTCATGGTTACAAGACCCATGAGTGATGAGAAAGGTTCCAGAAACGTTATTTGGGCAGCCGCGATCACGGCAACGGCAACTATTATTGTCGCGCTCATCGCCTCGAATGCGCATTCACCCTCGCCTCAAAAGATTGAGAGCCAAGCGGCCTCGACGTCGTCGCAATCATCCCAGCCGAATGCTCCTATATCAACTCCAGGTTCGACTCTCTCTTCCAATGCAGCCCCTTCAAATTCTGTTCCATCGAGTTCAGCCCTTCCGCCGAAGTCGACGACAGGCCCTCAAACATTCCAAGGAGTGTCAGATCAACATTTGGTTGAGCAACTCCAGCCAATAGATCCACGGTGGGTTGGCAGTCGATGGACCGCCGCTGATGGTTTGGACCTCCATAACGATCCCTCTCGCCCGGCCCATTTTCTTAACTTCGCGGATATTCAAGAAAATGGTCACCTCACAGGAGAGCTAATGTCTGCGGGAAAGTGCGTTGGTACTTATGTAGTCCGCGCTGTTTCTACTGGTAGTCCATATTTGCTACGAGTGCGGATTACTCGTAAGAGCGCCAACACATGTTACGGTTCTGACGCGTTTTCTGTTACATTCACGACCGTCGATTTCAAGACGATGAGAGCGGTTGACGGAACCAGTGAGAGTTTTTTCGACAAGTACGACGTGTTCAAGCCTACTGACCTGACAACTGAGAGCATAGTCAGCAGTCTGGCGAGATAATTCAGCACGTACCTGTGATGTCCCAGTGTCTCGGTATTCGGCGTTTTGAGTTTCGTCGAATAAGAACCGAATGGCGGTTCAAGCGGGGAAATCTTTGGTGTTCGGGCGAAAATTGCATCGGCTTGGTCTTCTTCGGGAAGTATTGCGGCCACAGGCTGAGATCTTGAATCTGGAGAGGATCTAGGTGATTGGCCCAATCCCTTGCGTCAGGGGTGGGCGACACGTTGCGGTGTTCCATCGGACTTGCTCCTAACAGGCTGCTGGCGAAGGTGGCGAGTGACTGGACGAAGCCAGATGGACGTTGTGGTCCCACGCAGCAACGGGAAGTCATTGACGTTGCTGATTTGGAAAACCTCGCGGCAGACAGGCTAGCAAAGCACCGGAATGCGTCGATGGCAGAGCGCAACTCGATCGAGCATTCAAGCGACTTTAAATTCGCGATGGTTGTGTGCCCATATTGTGCCCGAGTGGTGGGTTATGAGGGTATTTGGGGTATTGAGTCCAGTGTAAAGTCAATAACTTACTGATGCCATTGAAGGCATAGAAGTTCAAGTCCCCCTCCGGGCACCATGACAACATCAATAATGGGGTCAGACGTTACAGCAACTCCGCCAGTTGACCGAATTGAGTACGCAGAGGGAGTATTCTTCGTGCCAGCGAGAAACAACAGGAGCTAAGATGGCGAGCAAAAAGACGGTGATTGTAACCGGTGCCTCGCAGGGCATCGGAGCAGCTGTCACCCAGGCGTTTCTGGATCGCGGCTATAACGTTGTTGCAACCTCGCGCAGCGTTTCCAAGGCGGGCTTCGCGCCCTCGCCGAACCTTGTAATCGTTGATGGAGACATCAGTCAGGCAGGGACGGCTGAGAAGGTCGCAGAGACTGCGGTCGCTAAATTCGGCTCGATCGATCATGTTGTCAACAATGCGGGCATCTTCACATCGAAGGCATTCTTGGACTATACGATCGAGGAGCTTCGCAGTTTCGTCTCAATCAACCTGGAAGGGTTCATTTTCATGACCCAGCGCGCGGTCAAGCAGATGCTGTCGCAGGGCACCGGCGGCAGCGTGACAACCATCACGGCGTCACTGGCCGACAATCCCATTGCGGGCGAACCGGCATCGATTCCGATGATGACCAAAGGCGGACTTAATACGATTACCCTCAGTCTCGCGAATGAATATGCGAAGAACCATATCCGCTTTAATGCGGTTGCGCCTGGCGTCGTCGACACGGCTCTCCACAAGAAAGGCCCGAATGGGACTCTGAAACCCCGTTCACCGATGGAAACAGTCTCCGATCCGAAGGACATCGCTGCGGCTGTCATTTACCTGGCGGAAGCGGATCACGTTACTGGGGAGGTGCTGCACGTGGACGACGGTGCGCATGTGGGCCGATGGTAGGCGGTAAAGGTTCGCAGCCGGGAGGTGCAGATCGCCGGGTGCAGGATCTTGGTATTCAGCTGCCTGATGCTCCGACGCCGTTTGGCACTTACGTCGAGACGGTGCAGACGGGCAATCTGCTCTTCTTTAGCGGGATGCTCCCGGTTGTGGACCACAAGCCGAAGTATGTTGGCCGACTAGGGAAAGAACTCGATACCGAGACTGGACGAGATGCCGCTTACACTGCGGCTTTGGGCATTCTCGCCGCGGCGAAAAAGCATCTGGGCTCACTCGATCGAGTTACTCGCGTCGTCCGGCTCGGAGTGTTCATTGCAATCTTCGGGGATTTCTTCGATCAGCCCAGGGTAGCGGACGCTGTATCTGATTTGTTTCGAGATGTGTTTGGCATCGAGAAGACATCGGTTCGGGTGATCGTCGGCGTTGCCAGCCTTCCGCTTGGGGTGCCGATAGAGCTCGATGTGATCTTCGAAGTCGATTAGCAGCAGGCAAAGGTAGAGGCCATACTCTGACTATCATCTTCGGAGGATCGCGATGCAGGAACAGTCCGTGAGTTCGCCCGCACCGTGGAACAAGACTCGTGTTGCTTCGATCCTGGGAGTTCAGTATCCGATCATTCAAGGTCCTTTGGGCGGTTTGTCGACGCAAAGATTGACGGCGAAGGTCTCGAATTTTGGCGGGTTGGGCTCTTTTGGGGCGCATGGTCTGAGCCCTTCTGCAATCGGAGATGTTATCGCGGAGATTCGTGAACTTACTACCAAGCCTTTCGCGATGAATCTGTGGGTCTCGACGGAGGATGAGGGTGCACGGGCCTCTGGCAGGGAAGAGTTCGCGCGAAGCCTTAAGCATATTGCCGGGCATATAGACGCACTAGGCGCAGCTCTACCGGACTATAAGCCTTATGTTTCGGTCAAGTTTGAAGACCAGGTACGTGTGCTGATTGATGCAAAGGTTCCTGTCTTCAGCTTCATCGTCGGAGTGCCGCCGAAAGAGATCCTTGACGAATGCCGCACCCAGGGAATTCTTACGATTGGAACCGCGACAACTGCAGCCGAAGCCAGGGTTCTGGACCAGGCTGGAGTCGACGTCATTGTGGCTTCGGGTTTTGAAGCTGGCGGCCATCGCGGCTCTTTCCTGCTGCCTGCGGAGGATTCGCTTACGGGAACATTCGCGCTGACGCCACAGGTCGTAGATGCTGTTTCCGCGCCGGTAGTGGCCGCCGGAGGTATCGGCGATGCGCGTGGAATAGTCGCTGCGTTTGCTCTTGGAGCCGAAGGCGTACAGATGGGCACGGCCTTTCTGGCGAGTGAAGATTCCGGTGCGAGTGCGCTTCATCGCAATGCGCTACGGAGTGGGAAGGCTGAGAGAACTTCGTTGACGAAGGGCTTTACGGGACGGCTGGCACGCGGAGTGCATAACCAGTTGATCGAGGAGCTGAATCGCCCGGGAGTAGAGATTCTTCCGTATCCACTGCAGCGCCATCTTGTGAGAAACCTCGCTATTCCTGCGGGGAAAGCTGGCAGAGCGGAGCTGATGCAACTCTGGGCGGGACAGAGTGCAAGCCTTTCGCGAGAGACTGATGCAGAGGCACTCCTGCAGACGTTGGTCTCCGAGATCTCCGCAGTTGCCGGTCCAGTTGTTCAGTGGAGCCGCGAACGTCGCGGCAAAGAATGACGCTGGTGAAAGACGCCAGCGACATTTTCGTTTTCGAGGAGGATACATGAGGTTATGACAAAGATTAATTCGTCGATTCTTCGCGCTCCTGGCGATCGTAGCGGTCGTATTCGGCACTAGCTTGGGTATGGATGCCCAGAAAAAGGACAAGACAATGGAACAGCAGGTTTTTTATCGCACAGTGAAGGTCGATGGGCTCTCCATCTTCTATAGAGAAGCGGGGCCGAAGGGCGCTCCTACGATTCTTTTGCTGCACGGCCTTCCGTCGTCGTCGCGGATGTTTCAGCCGCTGCTGACGCGGCTTGCAGACGACTACCATCTGATTGCGCCAGACTATCCGGGCTTTGGGCACAGCGACTGGCCCGATCCGAAGCAGTTCGATTACACCTTTGACCACATCGCTTCTGTGATGAACGATTTTACGCAGGCGCTGGGTTTGTCGCGTTACACGCTTTATATGCAGGACTATGGTGGACCGGTCGGCTTTCGCATGGCGTTGGCGCACCCGGAGAGGGTGCAGGCTCTCATTGTCCAGGATGCGGTCGGTCATAACGAAGGGCTGGGGGCGAACTGGGTGACGCGACGGGCATTCTGGGCGGACCGGGCTGCTAATGAAGATGCGTTGCGCAAAAACCTGCTATCGATGGCAGCCACGAAAACGCGCCATGTTGGAGACGATCCGAACGTTGAGCTTTATGACCCGGATCTCTGGACCGATGAGTATGCATTTATCAACTCGCCCGGGCAGGCGCAGATTCAAAGCGATCTCTTTTATGACTACCGCACGAATGTCGATGCTTATCCGAAGTGGCAAGCTTGGATGCAGAAGACGCAGCCGAAGCTTCTGGTCCTGTGGGGTAAGCACGATCTGTCGTTCGATCCAGGCGAGCCGGAGCGCTATCACAAAGATGTGCCGAACGCGGAGGTCTACGTGCTTGATGCGGGACACTTTGCGCTGGACACCAAAGCAGATGAGATGGCCGCGCTGGTACGTGGCTTCATGAGGAAGCAGAGGTAACAGCTTGGTGATGACAGCAGGGGTCAGGTGCGCAGGTATTTGTTGAACCAATCGACGGTGCGTTGCCAGGCCAGGTCGGCTGCGACTTTGTTGTAGCGCTCCGGGGTTGCATCGCAGTTGAAGCCGTGGACGGCGTTGGGGTAGATGTAGCCTTCGTGGGGCACGTTGGCTGCTGTCAGGGCCTGGTCGTAAGGCGGCCACGATGCAGCGCCATTCTTGTCGAGTTCGCCGTTGTGGGCCAGAACCCCTGCCTTGATCTTAGGGATGTCCGCCGCGGGAGGAACGCCGCCATAGTATGGCACCGCGGCTGATAGATCGGACCCGAGCCGGACTGCAAGGATATTAGCGACTCCGCCGCCGTAACAGAAGCCGGTGGCGCCGATCTTTCCCGTGCAGTCGGAGCGCGACTTCAGCCACACGGCCGCAGCGAGCATATCTTCGGCCATCTTTGTGCGGTCGATCTTGCTGAACATCAGGCCGCCCTTGTAGTCGTCACCCGGAAAGCCGCCGAGAGAGGTGAGTCCGTCGGGAGCAAAGGTCATGAAGTTGGCGAGGGCCAGACGGCGCGCGATGTCTTCGATATGCGGGTTGAGGCCGCGATTCTCGTGGACGACGATAATGCCGGCTAATTTCGTTATCGTTTCAGAACGTGTGTCGGCGCTGATGGGCCGCACGAGATAACCCTTAATGCTTCCGTTGCCCTTGGGTGATGGGACGGTTTCGTAGGAGGTCTTGATGCGGTTGTCGGTTGGAGAGATTTGCTGGCCGAGGGCGTAGTTGGGCATCAACGCGTCGAGAAGCGTTGCGGTGGCGAAGCCGCCTACCGCGAATCGCTGCAGGCCGTTCATGAAGGCACGGCGACTCATGCCGCCGTGGATGAACTTGTTGTAGAGCTCTATGGCTTCGGATGGCAGTTTGGGTCTTGTGGATTCCATTTGTGCGCTCCTTTTGTGTATGCGGAAAAATATCATGTTTCCTGGAAGACTGGCATTGGCTTAGACATGGCCGGATGTGACCTTGCCAAAGATGCGGCAGAAGTTGGTGCCGCCGACATTGCTGATTTCATCGGGTGTGAAGCCCTGTTTCAACATCTCGCCGACGACCGCGTCGGGCGCACCGTGCTGAATGACCCGCTCACCCCTTCGGTCGCGCTTGGGGGTTCCAGATGTCCAAGGCTTCGAGGTCTGACTACGCGGTGTGGCTGATTCTGAGAATCACATAAGACTGATACTTCGGCTCAAATTTGAACGTCATGGAATCGCTATGCAATACTTAGAAGTCACCGACGCCTGATGCGTGATGCTGAAAAGGGCATTGCGGCTTAGCTCGATCGATCATCCCAGGCCGGGATGGCGGAACTGGCAGACGCAGCGGACTCAAAATCCGCCGAGGGCAACCTCGTGGGGGTTCGACCCCCCCTCCCGGCACCAACATAGCAAAAGAGTTATATGGGAAATCGCCCCGCCCATTACCCAGAGCCTAGCATTGGCTCTGCTCGGGCCTGGAAGGTTCAGTTTGGACTGGCTTTTGTGGAGGAGCAGTGAGAAAGTCTGAGCGGTAATTCAGAATTCTGCTCCCCGGTCCTTCCCGTAGCAACCGACCGCAGTCCTTGCGGGCAGGCATACGATGCCTGTTCCCTCGACCGTTGGTATTCAGCTGCCCGCATCGTCGAGAAGTTTATGGCCGTGTCAGCCAAACATGACACAGTGAGTATTTCAGTAATCGGTGATTCCTGGCCTTCATAACCTGGGTCATTTGTTTTTGAACAATTGAGCGAGACGATCGGCGGGTCCACGCACGAGCAGGTAGGGCACGATGGCCAGAAGAATTGCAACGGTCAGTGTTTCACCGGGATAAACCCAACGATAGACCTTTATCTGATAGATGACATCAAGAATGACCGCCAGGATAAATATCTTACCTATCCTCTTCCAGCCAATCTTCAAGAGCTCTCTTCGTTCCTCCGGGTTCTTAACCATGGCCCAGAAATATGCGGGTCTACCCATTTTGGCGTCTTTTATTCCATCGATCACTGCGAAGGTTATTGCCATTAGTGGCTGCACGATGAATCGGAAATGAAGCGGACCATCCAACCGTGAAAAGAGATTTTCGGAGAACCTTTGCCAGACATCCATAGCTCTAACCTTTCTTGTTCTCATAACTTGCCCGGGCCTGCGGACCTTCGACTTCTTGCGCAAAGGCCACTTCAACTTTGTTCGTATTCGCGAAGCGGAACAATCAAGCCCGTGATGTATCAAACACTACCTGGTCATGCCACCAGAGCCGTTCAAAGAAGGAGCACGCCTGGTCACGATGAGATTGTTCCAGCGAAGTTGGCGTACGGTCCAGAATCTCCTCAATCGTGAGGGTCCCATCCACGGTGTCGAATAGACCTTTCTCGAAAGAGTCGATTGGCATAAAAATGTCCCTGTAACTATGGCTGCGGTTGATTAGAACCGCTGCGGCGCCTGGCGGGAGTCGTTCCTGGATCGAGATGGTGTCTGACATCCGGATCGGCACATAACGCTGCCACCCGCTGCTTGTGAACCTGGTGGTGGGAGTGCCTGCTGGTCTGTCGTTCCGGTAGACAATGACACTGTGGCGAACCATCGTGCCGCGAAAAAGCTCTACTGCAGCGTACTGCTCATTCGCAGGAAGATTTGCCAAGCGTGGAGCCTGGGGAATCTGCGCCATCACACCGCAGCTCGGGCTATAGGGCGCTTGTTTCATCCAGCGGCCAAAGGTAAGTTGCCCTCGCTCGATGAAATCGAATAGTTGCGGCACAGAATATGCGCGATCCTGAGGATGCAACAGCGCGTCAGCGAGCGCGGCCTCCTGCCGGAAATCGGGCGCCTCACGCAGAAGAGGCTCCAGCGGATGGCCTGGGGGCAAAGCGTGAAGCGCCGCGATGAGATCGCGGATGCCCTCGTCGGTAGGGCGTATGCCGAGACGCTTCGCGAACTCCTGCAGCATGTACACGCCGGTTCGTCCGTAGGGTGCATACAACATTAGATGCATGGCCCCATCTGGCTTGAGAACGCTTCGCAGAGCTGCGAGACCAGCGTCGGGATTGTGGAGATGATGGAGGACGCCGGTGCAGACAATTTGATCGAAAGTTTTCTTCAACTCGTGCGAACGGTCCAGGGGAAGTTGGTGCACCTGAAGATTAGTTAGGTTGTATTTGCGTTTGAGCTCCTCGGTGCATCGCACGCTTGTTGTACTTAGATCGATGCCTGTGACCTGAGCTTTGGGCCAGCGCAGTGCATGCTTCGCTGCCTGAGACGTCCCGCAGCCGGCGATGAGGATGGAGTGGTCTTCCCTGTACGGCATGTCCGGCCAGAAGAGATGATGATCCGCACGGCGTCTGAGTGGGTCCTCCCAGAGCTGGCGGTATTGTTCGAGGCTATCGACCGGACGAGGATAGGGATAGCGCTCGTAGAAGTCTTTGACTTCGTCTGCGATATCAGGCGACGGCAAAGGGAGTTCTGCTAGTTGGCTCATAGGGAGGTGCCGCATTCCTGAATTCCAAGGAAAACGATTGTTTGCCGGGGGGATCTGACTATCAACCTACGGCCATACTTTACCCGGCTCTTATTGTTCATCGAAAGGGAGGTCTTGTCGACCTCCCTTTGGACGGTTGTTAGTTACTTAGTTCCAGCGGGTACTGGCTGTTTCGCTGCGGCAGCAGCAGCAGCGGCAGCCTTCTCCTTTGCGGCGTATGCGGCCTGCGCTGGTCCCAACGACGCCATTACAGCGTCGAGGTTGAACGAGGCTGCCTTCTGACGAGGCGGGTACTTGACGTAGTTCTCAATCTGGCCTGCCACGATTGCTTGGCATTGATACAGTTGGGGAACATGATTGATCATCCAATCAAAATATACGTTGGAGTTGGTATCGGCGCGCTCGAACGGATCGCGACGCAGGCTGAAGATATGCGGAAGGCGCAGTTTCACCATTGGCTCTGCCCAAACCTGTGTCGAAGTTGCACGCTGTTCTTCAAACACCAGTTTCCAGTCGCCTGTTCGGACCGCCATGATACCGCCGTCGTCACTGACATAGAAGAAGTAGTCTCTAGGGCTCTCCTTCGCCTGACCTGTGATATATGGCAGCACGTTGAAGCCGTCGATGTGTACCTTGAACGTCTTGTCCCCCGCTTTGTAACCGGCCAGGAGTTTCGTACTGACGTCCGGGTCGCCTGCAGCAGCCACTAACGTGGGAAGCATGTCCTGGTGTGAGACGATGCCGTTCAGAGTCGTGCCTGCCGCGATCTTTCCGGGCCAGCGGAGGAACGCCGGAACGCGCCAGGCGCCTTCCCAGTTGGTGTCTTTCTGGCTGCGGAACGGCGTGTTAGCGCCATCGGGCCAGGTATCATTTTCCGGGCCGTTATCGGTGGAGTACATGACGATGGTGTTGTCGGCGATGCCCAGTTCGTCGAGCTTATCGAGCATCATGCCGATTTGTTCGTCGTGCGTAACCATCCGGTCGCTGTAGTCGTCCTGTCCGCTCTTGCCGCGGTTCTTGTCGGCGAGATGAGTCCGGAAATGCATCGCCGTCGAGTTGTACCAGAGGAAGAAGGGCTTATCCGCTTTGGCCTGCTTCTCCATCCAGCCAAGAGCAGCTGAGGTGATCTCCTCGTCAACGGTTTCCATGCGCTTCTTGGTAAGGGGACCGGTGTCTTCGACGGTCTGCTTTCCTACTCGGCCCCAGCGGGGGTCGTTCGTTGAATCATCTTTGTCAGTCGCGAAGCAGTGAAGAACACCTCTTGGTCCGAACTTTGCTAAGAATGCCGGGTCCTTGGGATAGTCAGGCAGTTCCGGCTCTTCTTCGGCATTCAGGTGATAGAGGTTGCCAAAGAATTCGTCGAATCCATGCACGGTCGGCAGATACTCATTGCGGTCGCCGAGGTGGTTCTTGCCGAACTGACCGGTGGCATAGCCAAGTGGCTTGAGCATCTCGGCGATGGTCGGGTCTTCCGCCTGGAGGCCAACAGTGGCGCCAGGCATGCCGACCTTAGTCAGACCGGTGCGCAGCGGATTCTGACCACAAATGAACGCTGCACGTCCGGCGGTACAGCTCTGCTGGCCGTAGTAGTCGGTGAATGTAACTCCCTCTTTGGCGACGCGGTCGATGTTCGGTGTTTGGTAGCCCATCATGCCACGGCTGAAGTGGCTGATGTTCCAGATGCCGATGTCATCCCCCCAGAGGATCAGGATATTCGGTTGTTTTGCCATTGTGATTCCTTCCTTTACAAGTTTGGTTTAGCGTTGCGGTTGCCGGCTGTGGCCGGAGAAAAAGTGGATCTTCGTGAGGGATGAATCCTATGTCACTCAGGGTTTCGGAGGAGGTGCAGGCTTAGGAACTCGCAACGTCCACGTACCCCCGAACACGATGGTGGTTCCTACAAAGTGTGAGTAGGCGGTGTACTCGTGGTAGCCCTTGACATAGAAATTGAGGTTCTTCATCGGGAGAATGTAGGTGCCCTGTCCACCGATGGCATGCACCGAGTAATAAGGGAGGCTGCTGGCCGGGATAGTCACATTAGTCGATCCAATCGGTACGGTTCCGCCGTTTGCGGTTATCTGCCATTGGTCGTAGCCGACAAGGCCAAGCTGCAGGAGTTGGCTGAAATTCTTCTTCAAAGGGAGAACCTGCCCAAGACCCCACTCAAGGGTGAAGGCCTGTCCAGGTGTCTTTACGGTGCCGTTGGTGCCTTGCCTGGTTCCGTGAGCCTCCCAGTCTGTGAACACGTTCATGCTGGTTCCTTTGTTCTTGGTGAGGTAGAGGGTTATTCCGTCCAGCAGGTGATTGCCGAAATAACCGGTCCCGACGTTATTCGTGGCGCCGGGAGTATATCGCCCTGTCGGAAACATCAACCCTTCAGCTATCTGGAAGTCCGCTCGCTTCGAGTGCCAGGCCACTCCAAAGGGCTCAACAAAGGTATCGGCCATTCCACCCCCACCCGCCGCGGCGTTCAGATTCGGAATGCCAGGATTTTGGGTCGCAATATCCGCATCGAGAGAGCCGGTCGCCGGCGTAAGAAAAAGAGCGAACTGGATGTCTCCATGCAGAGGTTCCGCATGGACAACGCCATAAAAGAAATTCTCAACTGCCCACACGTTGTAATTGCCAGTGACAGGGATAGCACTGCCATTTGGCCCGTTGAATGCGCTGGAACGATAGCCAATAGTGATGTTCCCGTAGGTAAACCCAGGATTCGGCGCAATCCCGGCATTCAGGCCGATCTGACCGGGCATCCATTGCGGCTTCTGCTGGCCTTGCAACGGCCACGCACAAATCAAGAGGACCAATATAAAAGTCGCAAAGCGAATATTTCGAAACATAGTGTGTTGCCTCCTCGTCAGAACGTTGTCGTAATCGCTATTGGTTATGACCGGGATGAAATTTGGGATGAGTTGCAACTGACTTACGATATAAATCGCACAGCAACCGCATACCAGCTTCACTTACCGTGAGAAGGGGGAGGCAGCCACTCATCGAATAAATCCTTTCAACACTGCGTTTTGCGAACTCGGAGTTGACAATCTTCTCGTCGGATTTAGTGCTTGTGGATTTTGCGTCACCCAAGCGATGGCGTAACTATACCCGTGAAATCTGGCCGTGTAGCCTAGCAGTCTTACTAGAATTTCCTCTTTTTATCCCGCAATTACCGCGTCAAAATTTACTAGCTATTTACTGATCGTGAATGGGGGAGGTCGACCTATAACAATCGGGGAGACGCAGCCTCGTGAAGATCGAAGACAGCGAACTGTGTTCGTCTCCGCTAATGGCCTAACCTCATCGACGAGCATGGCTGTTGTTGTGCGCTCTGATGTATGTTGACGATGTCAAGATCAGCTATTGGAAACGGCAACAGTCGCGACAGATCGCACAATTAATTAGCTCGCCGGATGGTCTCCGCTGGGTTGATAACTGACGTCAGTGAGACAGACCCACAACGTGCCGGAATCCTTGACACGCCTGATAGACTTAAGACACAGGAAAAATCAACCTCAGTCCCGGCAACGGGGGCGCGAGTGAAGGGATCTGCATCCCCTCCGCTGCAGCAGTTCTTTCTCAATTTTAAAGCGCCGATCGAGCAACTAACCTGCTCGGAATGAATACTTTGCAGCCAAAGACCACTTAAAATCAGGACTTTGGCCCTATCGCACCATCAAGGTCCGAACCTAAGTCTTATGTTTTGAAGATTTTGCGCAATATCGACGGGGGGAGGGGGGTAGTCTATGGAGCAGGGGAGTGCTAAGGGACGAATTCGGGAGAAGTGGTTATGGGCGACACTGAGTTCGCAGTCGTCACGGGTGCATGCGAGCCGTTTGTGCACTCATCGAGAACGGCTTGAGGAATCGATCGTTTCAGTAGTTTCATGCTGAGGCTGATTACGAGAACATCGTCCATTTGGCCAATAACAGGGATGAAGTTAGGTATAAGTTGTATCGGACTAACGATATAGAGTACTGAACATCCGCAAACCAGCTTGGAGTACCAAGGTACGTCAGGGTGAACAAGAGCGCGAGTAAGAATACGAAACTGCTTAAATCGCTGATTGGCCCGGGCCTTCAGCGCAGTACCCAAGCGCTGGGGCCTTCCCGTCCTCTGAGTCCGCATCAGTCTCGTCTTCACGCGATCCCCCTCAAAGTTCCTCAAAGTATACGGCGAGTCAGCTCATTTCGACTTCCTCGAATAGTAAAGGTCTAGGATCAGTCCTATATCGTTATCGGATTGGTTTGGCGGTTTGCCGGTATTGTTCTCGTGTTCGTAGTAAATGTTAAACTCCACATGCTTACCTACAGGGAATAGTGCGCCAGCGTAGAGATCAGTCGTGCTCCACTTTTTGTACTGTTCCACGTAGTAGGGTTCGGCTGCAACGTAGGGAATGAAGTGATAGGTGTGCACTGCAAAGGTGCGTTCGACGGTTAGCTTATTCCGGTAGCGCCAAGTGAAACTTCCGTTCTTCCAATCGAGATCCGCACGGTTCCTGTCCGAGATCAGGAAGCCGACCTTCAATGGAGAGTGAGCAGTTAGCACCGGCTCGAAGCGATTTGTGGAGGGTTCATTCGGTGTGGTGATGTAGCGATATCCCCCTTCCAGAACCAGCGGTCTCTGTTTTGAATCGTCCAGATCAAATTCCGTGATCCGTTTCAGTCTGAGGATTGGTTTCAGATAGAACTGCAAACTTGGACCGATACTGAACTGGTCGGGCGCGCCACCATCGCGATCATCTTTGACCTGCAAATAGGTTCGCATTAAGTCATTTACCGTGACATTCACATCTATCTCCGGCAAGGTTTGCACGGATTGTGCGAGTACTGGAAAACAAGCACTGAGGAGCAAGATGGCAACCTTCAGATGTCCACGTTGGAATGGATCCAAGAGCTTATTCGCCGCGTTGCCGATGTGACGAGCGCTTCTCATGGGATCCCTCGAGGCCTCTTTGTTTGTTGCGCCGAAAGTAAAATAACCTCCCGGCGCGAAAGAAAATACTGAAGAGAACTTAGAAGCCTTCGGCGTCATTATTTCCTGACAATTCCGAGTTTCTTCATGCAGGCTTCAAGGGTAGTTGGCTTCAACCCCAGCGTTTCTGCCGCGCCTCCAACCCGCGCTGCATCAAGTCGTGAGCCAAATATATCGACTACATGGCTCCCCCGAACTACTGGCGAAGTCCTAGTTGCTTTACGTAGCGCGTTGATACGTGTTGTCTGAGACTCAGCCCTAAGCTACAGGTCATTATTAACGGACGGAACTAGCAGAACTAATAGCGAGCGCAAACCTCGATTAAATTAATTAGTAAGCGCTATTGACTGAGGATTGACACTCTGCAAAGGCCCGGAGTATAACCTAGCTTCACGACGATTGCACCACTGTCGAAATAGAAACTCTCCTTCTGATGTTCGAGATATCACGATTCGTAATTGCTGATTTTATGAAGCAGCGTCCATTCGACGTACACATACACCAGGAGGTCCCGTATGCGAGAACAACGACCAGCCGCCCGTATTCTGATTGCCGATGACCACCAGCTTATGGCTGATGCATGCAAGAACCTCCTGGAGCCGGAGTTCTTAGTTGTGGGCACTGTCACGGATGGTCGCAATCTGGCAGATGCGGTAGCCGAATTCAAGCCGGACATCTTGCTCCTTGATATCTACATGCCGCGCTTGAATGGGCTGGATGCCGGAGAGCAAGTCAAAAAGAAAAACCCTGGAATGAAGCTCATATTCCTTACCATGACCTTGGCCGCAGAGGTGGCAGCTGAAGCGTTCCGTCGAGGCGCTTCTGGCTACGTTCTCAAGCAATCTGCTGGCACTGAACTCTTGCTTGCGATCCGTAAAGTCAACCGAGGGGAGTCGTATCTGTCGCCGCTTGTTGCGAAGGAAACTGTGACGTTTCTTCTTAATACGAGAGAGTTGTTCACGAAAGAGAAGCGGATCACGCAGAGGCAAAGCGAGATTTTACAGTTGCTGGCCGAGGGTTTGTCGATGAAGCAGGTAGCGAGTGTTATTGACGTCAAACCGGGTACGGTGGCTTTCCACAAATATCGAATGATGGAGACACTGAACATCCATTCGAACGCCGAACTTCTGGGGTACGCTCTCAAGCACCAGATGATCGGTTCGTAACCCCCTCCCCCACCTGTTTTGGTCAAAGTATTCAAACCAAAAGGCTTAGGTCCGGACCTTGGTTGCAAAGCATTGATTCTAAAAGGGATTGCTCGTAAAGTATTCCACGCGCTAGACTTAGCTGTAGCTGTCGCTAGAGTTGACGTGGATTTGATGCGCCCCCTGCCTCTATATATTGGTTTGCCTCCTTGCACCTATATACGCACTTTTCCCTGTTAGGGTTCCTTCTCCGGCTGGCGGGGCTTCAGTTTTTGTTGGGTTCACTGTTTGGCTGGAGGCCTTTTGGCGATGTGCGTATGAAGATCACGGACTGTTCGTCCTGGTAGGTGATCTGCCAGTTTTTAACAGAGACATGACCGTGGCCATGGGGGAGTGGCGGTTCAACAGGCAGAAGTTTATCCGGTATTTTTCGAGCAGTACGTTCGGGTCAGTCTGAAGTTGCGCCCAGCTCTGATATTCGGCGAGGACGCCGGCCCACTCGAAGACGTCGGCGCGACCATCAATAAAGACCGGATGTTCCGGGAGGGCCCAGATCAGGTATCCGCCATCAACCCACTCATTCAACATCGGCCCGGAGATGTGACGGCTCTTGATGAATTCCGCGGCTTTTACAGGACTAAATGCTTCCACCTGGGTTGTCAGGTTGGCACGGCTCGGAAAAGCCCACAAAATCGTCAGCAGGGCTGCCACGACGAGTAAAGCATTTGGTATGCGGCGATCCCGCTCAACGCGGTAATTGTCCCAAGTATCTGAGAGCAGGCGTGACAGAACCGGTGCGGCGAGTATGCCGTAGACAATGAGCATGCGCTGATGACTAGCGGCCAACCATGCCCCCAAAACCAACATCAGCAGCTCAAGCCAACGCAGCTCAGTCCGGCGAATAATCACGAGGAGAAAGATGCACCCCAGGCTCATCCAAAATGCGAGGCTGCGGCCGTCATTTAGTTGAAGCGGTTGCCACTCGCTTACCTGCGCGAGATTGATAGATGGAACCAGCAGAAGTTGCACCGGGTAAAGAATCAGCTTTACTCCGATAGGGTTCGCAAATAATGCCGCAACTGACAGGATGAATGCCATGGTCAATGTTCGGCGGGTGCGCGGATCCCAACGAGTTGCTACCAGTGAGCCACTGTGAAAGTTGAAATAGGAACTGAATAGAGTTACCCCGACCACGACGAGCCCGAGAAAGAAGGAGCCGTGGCAGTTGACCCAAATTGCAAAGAGCGGCGGAAGTGCCAGAAACCAGCGTGGATTACGGGTTCGGCCCAGATGCAGCAGTGTCAACTCTATGAGCAGCAGGGAATAGGCGATCATGTGGGGGCGAATCGAAAAGCCTACGGTTCCGAATAGCCAGATAGTCAGGCCCCCCACCAAAGCTACTTTGGCATTTCCTGAATATAGCGAACAGAGAGCGTACCCACCTATCAGCAGGCCAGCCGTAAAGAGACACAGCCAGAGCATCAGACCGGTGTAGCCGCCCAATCTATAGGCGCCATAGATCATCAGTTGTGAGAGCCACTCATGATCGATCCAGGCGTGGTGGTTGGTGGTGTAGGAAAAGAGGTCTGTGGTTGGGATGGTGTGAGTTGTCCAGATGACCTCACCAGTCTTGAGGTGCCACCACATATCGGGATCATCGAAGCGAAGTCGAACCGTGAGCACGGCCAACATTGCCAGAAGGCCAGATAACATTACTGGAAATGAGAAGATTCGCCTAGAGGCGGGAATATCTGCAGGCGCACTTATGCGGTCTGCAATAGCGCTCAAGCTGACTCCAGGTCTACGATCTCCGAGTCGAGGCCTTCACCCGGTTCTGCGGCGCGCAGGAGTCGATGCAGATAGGCCCTTGAGATCTGCAGGCTACGGGCGGCAAGCGTCTTGTTCCCGCTGTTTTCCCGCACTGCTGCCATTGCCAGCTGCACCTTGTAACCACGGATCTTCTGTTCGAACGATCCGCTGGGTTGATAGTCGCCGATGCTCACAATATCCCTTGGCCCTTCCTGCAAATTGACGGGCAGGGAATCCAGTGTGATGGTGTCTCCACTGGTCAGGATGATGGCTCGCTGGATGATGTTTTCCAACTCGCGCACATTTCCCGGCCATGAGTAGTCCTGTAGCGCAGCCATCGCCTCAGGTTCGATGGAGTGAATGGCCTTCTGATACATCTCAGAGTAGTGGCGCAAGAAATGGGCGGCGATTGCAGGAATGTCATCCGGATGCTCGCGCAGGGACGGTGCATCGATCCGCATAACGTTGATCCGGTAATAGAGGTCCTGGCGAAACTTACCCTCAGCCACCATCTCGTCGAGATCGCGATGAGTGGCAAATATAAGGCGGGCGCGCAAGGGAATGAGCCGGCTGCATCCGAGCCGACTGAATTCGCGCTGCTGTAGAACGCGAAGGAGCTTCACCTGGGTGGAGAGGCTGAGTTCGCCGATCTCATCGAGTAGCAGCGTTCCGTCCGCGGCCTGTTCGAGATATCCGACGCGAGCCCCTGCGGTACCGGTGAATGCGCCCTTGTCGTGACCGAAGAGTTCTGCTTCGATGAGAGTCTCTGGAATTGCACCGCAACTGACGGCTACAAATGGACGCTTCGCGCGTGAGCCGAGATTATGAATGGCGTTGGCGATCAACTCTTTGCCGGTTCCGCTTTCTCCGGTGATGAGTACGGACGCGTTGATGTTGGTTACGCTGCGAACGAGATCGTAGACTCTCCGCATCTGAGGGCTCGAACCGCTCATGCGATCGCAACCGCTGGCAGCCTCCAACTGCTGCTGGGCAGCCTGGAGTTCGCGCTTGAGGGAGGAGTGCTCATGCGCCCGAAAGAGCAGGGTCTTGAGGTCGCGAATGGAGGGCGGTCGGCGACAGTTGCCGTATGCGCCAAGTCGAACCAGTTCGAAAGCAGTCGTGCGAAGGCCATCATCGGCCATGACTACGGAGGGAACTCCAGACTCAATGAGATGTCGAATCTCCGGGAGATGCTTCTCGAGCCACCCCTGCCCGGGGTTGAGATCGAAGAGGACTACATCAAATGCCGACTTAGCTGACATGCGGCTAAGGTTCTCTACGCTGGACTCAAGTGAGATCTGAAAATCTTTCCCCAAGGCTGACGATAGAATTGGTTGCAGTTCGCGATCTTCGGAGTGCAGTGCGACCCGAATCATTGATTCGATCCTCCTCAGTCAATTAAAAGCTTCTGCCAATCTATCGTTCAGGGAGGACGATTCTGTTGACCTGGCACCTAGTCGTAAGTGCCAGACTTTGCAGCTTCGTTTGTTATTGTTACAAATACACTTACGAAGGTTCAGATGTTAAATCTCGGGAGATTCGAAGAGTATGTGATGAACCCTGAAATGTCCAGCAATATATGACATCACTTTGGTAATCCACTACTTTGGTTACCAAAGGCGGCATAGATGGTCATTGAGTTGCAGCACTTGGGGCATGAATCGTGGAAGCAGGTTAGATCTGTTACTGCTGGCCGGAGCAGTTGGTCTAAGCCGGATGCTATTTCGAAGTCATGACCTCTACGACCTGGATTCAGTCAATTTCGCGTTAGCTATCGGGCGCTTCGACCCGAGCGTGCACCAGCCCCATCCTCCCGGTTACTTCCTCTATATCTTATTGGGACGGCTGCTGAACTATGTGGTTCATGACGCTAACCTTGCTCTTGTCCTGCTAAGTGTGGGCGCCAGTTGCGGCGTAGTTGTAATGATTTACAAGATGGCATTCGAGTGGTTTGGACAACGTGAGGCCAGGTTTGCTGGGCTTATTTTCCTGTTTTCGCCGCTGGCGTGGTTCCATGGCGTCGTTGCGCTGACTTACAGCGTCGAGGCATTTTTTTCGGCGCTTCTAGGTTATCTGTGTTGGCAGGTAGAGAATGGAAGCCAAGCGGCGTTGCTTCCGGCCGGGATAATTCTGGGGGTTTCAGCTGGGGTCCGCCCTTCTTCGCTGCTGTTCCTGGGTCCGATGTTCCTATATTCAATACGTCGCGCTCCTCGCAGGAGACAGCTAGCCGGTGCTGCAGTGGTAGCGTTGACGCTGCTGCTCTGGTTTCTGCCCATGGTTCGAACGAGCGGTGGATTTGGAGCTTATTTCGGCGCTTTATTTTCGCTCTGGAGGCTGGTGCCGGGTCAGGAAACCGTATTCAACTCTTCGCCGGCTACTTCGATTGCACGCGGTTTCACCATCGTGCTGATCTACCTTCTCACCTTTGGCACGGCATCGTTTATCCCTCTATTTGCGGGCCTTGATCGCTGGCCGGATATCAGGAAAAAGCTGTTTACGGCAGTCTGGATTGCCCCTGCGCTGCTCTTCTTTACGTTTATTTTTCTGAAGTTTGTGAATAGCGGTTATCTGCTGATCGTGGTGGCGCCGGGCTGCATCTGGCTTGGATACTGGGCTTCAAAGTGGTATCAGAGATGCGCGTGGAGCGAGTCCGCGAAGCTGGCATTGATAGGGGTTTGCGTCGTGGCGAACATCTTCATATTTCTGGTGTCGCCTTTTTATTGCTCCTATCGCTCGATACGACGGTTTGAAGATGAGTTAGATGGAATTCGGGCCGGCTTGCCTGAAGTGGGTGGGGCTAAGGACGTACTAATCGTTGGGTTCGACTCTCATTCGCTGGGGTATCGTCATGCCGGGTATTATTTGCCAAGTTATGTGACGGTTGAGTATCCGGAGGTGAAATTACGGGAAGGGATGCAGATTTTTTCAATGCATGAGAGAGATACTCGGCTGCTCGGAGCACTACCCGCCGGTAATTATTCGAGATTTGTGTTCTTTCCTCTGTCGGCAGCGGATGCCGAGAACCGGCGATATCTGCAAAATATTGAGAATCAAGTAGGTAGTAAGAACTTGCAGACGATTCGAGCGGGAGGGGTCGAATTCATTACGGGACCGATCTCGGAGCTTCCATTACTCTTCCCGGAGGTGGATGGAACCGCAAAGGCGGGTGTGTATCCACCGCTTCACTAAGGTATGCAATATGTAAACAGGCGTGAACACTAGCTGGTGGCTTGGGCCGTAAGGCGCTGAATTCAGGATGGTAATGACGGTAAGCGATTTGGATGGGTAATTGCTATCCCTCCTATCGGAGGTAAGGTTTGGTATGCACTCGATCGCCTGGTGGCCAACTTTGTTTGTTCTGGCGGTAGCTACCTACACCGATCTGCGAAGCCGGCGCATCCCAAACTGGCTGGTTCTCCCGTTTCTGATCGCAGGAATCTGCATATCTGGCTGGGTCTCCGGTTGGCACGGAATTGAACAGAGCCTCCTCGGTCTGGGATTGGGCGGGTTACTTTTCGGGATTCTGGCATTCATGGGAGGGATGGGTATGGGCGACGTAAAACTATGCGCTGCGATCGGAGCGTGGGTTGGCCCGTCGCAGCTGCTGACCGCCCTGGTGCTAACAAGCATGGTCGGCGGAGTGATGGCCCTGTGCTGGGCTATCTCCGGCGGTTTTTTGGGGGAATTATTCAAGGGAACAGGGGATATCCTTCTTGGGGTCCGTGAGCGCGGGCTTCGTCCCCATCCGGAGTTGGTTCTCGAAAACCCGCTGGCGCGTAAGATGCCTTATGCTCCGGCGATCGCGATCGGAACATTGATCTCATTTTTTTCACGCTGAAGTCGGGAAGAAGCAAATGCCGAATCGATGCAGAATGTCTTACTTTCAATTAAATCAGTGGCGGCGCCAGAAGTGGCAGGGAGGTTCCCATCCGTGATGTCAACTTCCGCCAGGGGGCCCGACACGCTCGGCAGCAAGACTTTATCGATCGCACTGATCGGTCCGGAAGAGTATCGCAGAAAGCCGATAGCGAGTGCATTGACCGGTCTGCAGGGCAGTTCCGTCATTCGAGAGTATTCTTTTTATCCTGAGTTAGACGATGTGCCGCGATTGCTGGAAGCTAACTACGACGTCATTATCGTGGAACTGGACAGCAATCCGGAGTACGCCCTTGATCTGGTGGAGAATATTTGCAGCAATAGCTCTCTGACCGTGATGGTCTACTCGGCACAGGTGTATCCGGAGATGTTGGTCCGATGCATGAGGGCCGGCGCTCGGGAGTTCCTGACGCAACCCATTACTCCGGCCTCGATTGCTGAGGCCATGGTGCGAGCCTCCGTGCGCCGGCCTGCGGTGCAGCCGACCAAACGAGCGAGCGGCAAAGTCTTGATCTTTGCAGGCGCCAAGGGTGGCTCAGGAGTCACCACGGTAGCCAGTAACTTCGCTGTATCGCTGGCCGAAGAATCTGGTAAGAGCACGATCCTGATTGATCTAAATCTTCCACTTGGGAATGCTGCGGTTGATCTGGGGGTTGTGTCCTCGTTTTCTACGGCGAATGCCCTTCAAAACTTTAACAATCTGGATTCAAACTATCTATCCAAGTTGCTGGTGAAACATAGTTCCGGCTTATCGGTGCTAGCGGCGCCGGACAATTACACACAGGTGCAACCTACGAGTGAGGCCGTGGAGAAGTTGTTGAGCGTAGCCAGGCAGGAATTTGACTACCTGGTGATTGATGCTGGATCGAGATTTGGCCCGATGGCTAAGGCCCTATTCCAACCCGGCGTAACGGTCTATCTGGTAGTGCAGGTCAGCATCGCTGAGTTGCGTAACGCAAATCGCCTGGTTGCAGACCTATTCAAGGTGACCGGGGTTGAACTGGAAGTGGTGTTGAACCGCTTTGCGCCTCGCACACTCAGTATCGACGAAACAAGTATTACGAAGGCGCTCACGGTGCCAATTAAGTGGAAGATCCCGAGCGATTATCCAGCTATTGCGAGCGCGCAGAATACTGCAACTCCTTTGGTGTTAAAGGACTCACCGGTTTCAAAGATTATCCGACAGATGACCGCGTCCGTAACCGGCGCAACAGATGGTCGCGAGAAGAAGAAACGATTCAACCTATTTGGATGAGACCTGACATCAGATCAGTGGAGATGAAATAGCGTGGAACAATCAGGGCTTGAACTATTCAAAGCGGACGTGCACCGGATCCTGATCTCCAAACTGGACCTGGAGAAGCTTTCGCATGTGAACTCCGCCCAGGCGAGACAGGCCGTTGCAAGTATGGTCAACGAGATCATCGGTAGTCAACGTGTGCCGTTGAGTCTTGACCAACAAGAAAAAGTGCAATCGGACCTGCTTGACGAGGTATTTGGCTTGGGTCCGCTGGAGGCATTGCTTAAAGACCCGACGATATCCGACATCCTGGTAAACGACAAAGACCATGTGTTTATCGAGCGCGGCGGCCTGCTGGAGAGAGTGGCTACATCGTTCCGTGATGATCGCCATTTACTTCAGATTATTGATCGAATCGTATCCCGGGTGGGGCGGCGAGTGGATGAGTCTTCGCCCATGGTCGATGCGCGACTTCCCGATGGGTCTCGTGTTAATGCGATTATTCCGCCGCTCGCTCTTGATGGTCCGGCTTTATCCATCCGCCGCTTTGGAACCGGCCCCCTGGCGCCGAATCAGTTGGTGGAGTTGAAGAGTATTTCCCCGGAGATGATGGAGGTACTGGCAGCTGCAGTGCGCGCGCGCATTAGCATTATCGTCTCCGGGGGCACGGGCGCCGGCAAGACGACCTTTCTCAATATCCTGTCGCAGTACATTCCAAAGAACGAGCGGATTGTCACTATTGAAGACGCGGCCGAGTTGCAACTGGCGCTGAACAATATCGTTCGGTGCGAAACGCGTCCACCTAATATTGAGGGGGAGGGCGCTGTTCGTCAGCGGCAACTGCTTATCAACAGTCTCCGTATGCGGCCCGACCGCATCATCATTGGGGAGGTTCGCGGTGAAGAAGCATTTGATATGTTGCAGGCGATGAACACCGGTCATGAAGGTTCCATGACGACCATTCACGCAAACACTCCGCGAGATGCACTAACGAGACTTGAATCCATGGTAGCGATGAGCAATTTGAATCTGCCAGAGAAGACGGTGCGCCAACAGATAGCCTCAGCGATCTCGATCGTTGTCCAGGTATCCAGAATGAGTGATGGCTCGCGTAAAGTGGTGAACATCTCCGAAATTACCGGGATGGAGGAAAACGTCGTCAGCATGCAGGAGATATTCAGTTTTCAAAGAAAGGGCGTTGGCCCCGATGGGAAGGTCGTAGGGGTTTTTCAACCGACTCAAATCCGGCCGAAGTTTCTTGAACGATTGCGAATATCGGGTATTTTTCTGCCGGCTGCGTTGTTCGAACAACCGCTGGAAGTCGGCTGAAAGGTCCGGGAGGTAACGATATGACATTGCTAGTAGTGCTCGTATTCTCGGGGGTTTTCAGCGTCTTGACATTGCTGCTCTTCGCGAGTGGGGCGGCGGTCTCCAAGGAGACCAAGCAGACCATGATCAATCTCGAGTCGGTTCTAGCAGCGAGTCCCTCAGCAAGCCACGATCCGATTGTGAATCTGCGCAAAGACGAATTACTGAGTGCAATACCGTGGATCAATCGTTGGTTACTGAAGATCGAGTTCGCACCCTACCTGCGCGGAGTGCTCTACCAGGCCAACCTGAATTGGACGGCCGGAGTGTTGATTCTAATGTCGGGCGTCTGCTTTGTAATTCCCACATATCTGATCTATCTGCGGTATGGAGCACTTATTCTTTCGATGTTGATCGGGTTACTTCTGGGCTCTGCTCCGCTTGTCTTTGTGTTGCAAAAACGCAGACGTCGATTTACGCAATTTGAGCAGGATTTACCGGAGGCCCTGGACCTGATGGTCAGTTCTCTTCGGGCAGGAAATAGCCTGGTTTCTGCAATGCGGTTGGTTGCTCACGAGTCTCCAGATCCGATCGGCGGTGAGTTCCGGATCTGTTTTGACGAACAGAATTACGGGCTTGAACTGAGAACCGCGATGGAGAATCTGATTACTCGTGTGCCGTTGCAGGATCTTCGGATTATTGTGACAGCAATTCTGATCCAAAAGGAGAGCGGCGGAAACCTTGCGGAGGTGCTGGATAAGGCCTCATATCTTATACGCGAGCGGTTTCGTCTGAGGCGGCAGGTTCGAGTGCATACTGCACAAGGCCGGCTAACAGGCTGGATACTTTCACTGTTACCGGTGGTGCTCGGTATTGCTCTCTATCTTGTAAGCCCCGAGACAATTAGTGTCTTGTGGACACGCTCAATAGGGGTAAAGCTGCTTTATACGGCCGCTGGTATGACAATCGCTGGTGCATTAATCATCCGGAAGATAGTGAATATGGAAGTGTAAAGGCGCTTTATGGGAATCGCAGTCGTTAGCTTTCTAGTTCTCTTCTTGCTAGTAACGAGTGGTGGCCTACTGCTGTTCTATCGGCAGACGACGTTGCAGCGAATGTCATCCGTTGTGACGTCGCGTCCAGAGCTGACGGAGGTGTCCAATAAGACGAGTGGAAAGAGCCTCTGGTTGGGCGGGATGGTGGAACAGCTGGCTGGAGTAGTACCCAAGAGCCAGTCGGAGGTCTCAGTCGTACGGCAACGCCTGATCCGCGCGGGCTATCGCAGTGAATCGGCAGTGAGGATCTTCTATGGTGCAAAGGCGCTGTGTCCGATAGGGTTATGTGTTTTGGCCGTGGTTACTGGATTCGCCGATGAAAGCCCATTCATAGCTTACGCAGCGAGCCTGGGCCTGGGGTATTTGTTGCCGGATTTTTGGCTGGGCAGGCGTATTACTATTCGACAAAATAGCATCCGTCGCGGTTTGGCGGATGTGCTTGACTTTCTGATCATCTGTGTCGAAGCTGGACTGAGCATGGATCAGGCAACAACGCGTACGGCTCAGGAGTTGCGTCTGTCACAACCGGAAATTAGCGACGAATTGGACATCGTCGTTCTAGAACAGCGTGCCGGGCGGCCGCGTTCAGACGCCTGGAAACAATTTGCGGATCGCACCGCCGTCGACAGTGTAAAAAGGCTGGTTTCAGTCTTAGTGCAATCTGAACAGCTAGGGACCAGCGTGGCAAAGACCTTACGCGTTCATGCCGACACCTTAAGAACTCAGCGTCGCCAAGAAGTTGAGGAGAAAGCAGCCAAAACAACAATTAAATTGGTTTTTCCATTGGTATTTTTTATTTTCCCCTCTTTGTTTCTTGTAACCCTGGGGCCTGCAGCGATTTTGATGGCCGAGTCTTTTCAGAAGTTCTTTCACTAATCAGAAAGGAGAACCGATATGGACAATGTAACTATTATTCGAATTATTGGCGGCGTACTCACCATCGTTGTGCTGCTGTTCCTTATTCAACGCCGCCGAACACGTGTTCGCTAGTTACGTGTTTGCTAGTCAGCTCCCCTCCGGGGTAGTAGAGAGCAGCAGCAATGCTGAAACGAGGAGCGCCAAAGCCCCAGTACAAGAAGTTATTTGTACTGGGGTCGCATCGGATTAGTAGCGCCGCTATAAGTGCTGGGCCAGTTAGAACACGCCAAAGGCGGGATGAATGAAGCGAAAGAAATATTGCGTGTACAACCAGACCCGAGAAACCTTCCTGAGCCTTTCGGTCACGGCTGCAGATACAATTTTTGCGCGCCTGAGGGGATTTATTGGAAGGCTGAAGCTTGGGTACGACGAAGGCATATGGCTGGTGCCTTCGAGGGGCGTGCATACGCTTGGGGTATTGGTGCCTCTGGACTTGATTTACCTGGATGAGAATCATCGCGTCATACATCTGGTTGAATATTTCCCTACATTTCGGATCGCCCCCTTGCGCACACAAGCTGAGAGCGTCCTGGAGCTTCCAACTCATACGATTTACTCATCACAGACACAGCCTGGCGACCAACTGGTAATCTGCGTGGCCGATGAGATGGATCGTTGGCTGGGGCGTGGGGCCTTGGAGCCGAGTAGAGCTGCCAGTTCGCGGACAGCGGACGGGTGAGATGAGACCACTTAGAGCCTGGTTGAAGAAGCTGTTTTCTCGCGAGCGCCGTCGAGCCAAGCGCATCCCATCAGTATCGTTGGTTGCACACTATTGGGACGGTGCAGCTCCTGTTTCACATGTTGTTCGAGATATCAGTTCAATCGGACTCTACTTGCTAACGAAGCAGCAATGGTACCTGGGGACGATGATTAGGATGACGCTTCAGCGCAGCACCCTTCCTGAAGAGGACAAGCGCCGCTCAATTCAAGTATTGGTAAAGGTCATCCGGGCTGGCGACGATGGTGTTGGTTGTGTATTTGTTCCTATGGATAACCGGACCGGATCCTCCCGCGACGCAGATGCGATGACTTTGAACAAGTTCCTGAAGGGCTAGCTGCGTGGTGCAATATGGTTATTACGGCTCAAAATAACTGCGCTTTATTGAGCGATTACCACCGGATCGTAAAGGCCTGAACTCAGTACTTAGTGAAAAGAACAACATGGTCTAGCGAATGTAATTGTTTTTAGACCTGGTATATATGGCGCCTTTATCATAGTTATCTGGCTTTCAGCTTCGGTTAACATCCTTCCTTGGGGGATGAATTAGGACCGAGACGGCGTAGCCTCTGTCGCACACACTGTTCGAAATATAGTTCGACTGGTCTATATTTGTTGACGGAACAACGCTGGTATCCCGGGACAATAATCAGGGATGATCAAACGCAGCACGGGGAAACGTGCGGGTCATTTCAGGTAATGATAAACGTGGTCATGCTATGAGACCGAGTTGGCTGTACGGTTGTTCTATCTGACAAACCCTTACTGATGAACAGTCGGACGCGAGGGCGTTGAGCGGATTTCTACGGGAATGATGAGAGGGGAAGGTCGAGCAGATGCTTGACCGGGATTCTGAAGGTCGACATTTAGGGGCCGGGAAGTCGAGCGTAACGCTGCTGGGAGTGCGCCATGAAGATGAAGATACTGCGCGACGAGAGTGGACAAGTCATGATATTGACAGTCCTGTGTGTCACCTGCCTTCTGGGCCTAGTAGCAATGGCGGTCGATGTCGGGATAATGTTGCGTACAAAGCGGGCGCTGCAAACAGCAGCCGATAGTGCAGCCATCGCTGGAGCAGCTGAGATTATCAACAATGATGTAGTTGCTGCTGCCATTGCAGACGCGGAAGAGAATGGCGTTACGAACGGGGTAAACGGGATCACGGTTGCGGTCAATAATCCTCCGTTGTATGGGCCGCACGCCGGCAGTCCAAACACCGGCTATGTAGAGGTGATTATCTCTCAGCCGGAGCCAACGTTCTTTATGAGGGCATTCGCCCGCAACTCGATGACTGTGACTGCCCGGGCGGTGGCTACAACGGTCCCCAGTCCGGGTTGTGTCTATACCTTGGACACCACGGGAACGGACATCAGTTTGACGGGTTCGGGCAGCCTGACGATTTCGAACTGCGGGATTATCGATGACTCAAGTAGTAGCAGTGCTCTTCAACTGACTGGGTCAGGCAGTATTTCGGCGCAGTCGATAGGAATTGTCGGCGGCTACACTGTGACCGGTTCAGGGACCCTCACTCCCAACCCACCTAGCACCGGTATAACCGCAGTACCTAACCCATTGTCATCCTTATCGCCTCCCTCGCTCACTGGAGTGACGTGTCTCCCGAATCCCAACTTCACGGGCAGTTCGCCACAGACGCTGGGACCAGCCACGCCGGGCGGCACGGTTTGTTACAACGGGATCAGCATCGTCGGAAGTGGAGCAATAACATTCAATCCGGGCCTATATATCGTCAACGGAAACTTTACAGCCACAGGATCTGGAAATTTGACGGGAACGGGTGGAGTTACCTTTTATCTGCCTTCTGGAACACTCGCAGTCACAGGAAGCGGAAGTCTTAATTTCACAGCCCCGACGAGCGGACCTTACAGCGGCATTCTGTTCTATCAGAATCCACTGGACACAAACGCAGCCTCATTCACCGGCAGTGGTGGCTCGGTACTCAATGGAATTTTCTATATTCCCACGGCTACGCTGAATTTAACTGGGAGTGGTGGTGCGTCGTTCAATACCGATCTCGTCGTCGGCGCGTTGAATATCACAGGCAGTCTCCCCCTGAACGAGTATGTTCCCTTGAGTGGGTCTTCGCCCCTATCGAACGCAAGGATGGTGGAGTGACTATAAGAAAGGAGCGCGAGATGACGAGAAAGATGACCACAAAATCAAGTCTTTCTGTGAATGGGCGGATCAGTCTATTTATGCGCTGCGCTGCATTACGCGATACAGCCGGGGGGGCACTTGTGGAGCTTGCTCTGGTGGTCCCTGTTTTCGTCGCGTTGCTGCTTGGAGCCGCGGAGTTTGCCCGCCTGGCCTATGCCAGCATCGAAGTGTCTAATGCCGCGCGCGCCGGGGTGGCATATGGTTCGCAATCCAGCACTACCGCATCGGACATTAGTGGAATGCAGACCGCGGCTACCAACGACGGAGCGAATGTTACCGGACTGAGCGCGACGGCGACAGAGTTCTGGACCTGTTCGGGCTCGACTGTCCCGTACACGCAATTGTCCTCGCCGCCCACTTGCACCGGTACAGGCAATCACCTACTCAACTATGTTCAGGTGACGACCACCGCGACAGTGAATCCTCTGATCCATGTTCCCGGACTGCCCACTACATTCACGCTGCACGGGCTGGCAATCATGAGGGTGCTATAGCAAAAGAGTTACTGGGGGATGCATGGGATGACAAGACGATCTACAGGCCGGCTGTACGTCCTCTTACAAGGGCAATGTAAGCTTCGTGCCCGGGATTCTGAAACGACACGCCGTGCATGCAGAGAGGCCGGCGGCACCCTCGTAGAGTTCGCGCTATCCGCCACGATCCTGATGACGTTAGTATTCGGCGTGATGGCCATGTGTACGGCGCTTTATATCTATCATTTTGTCTCCGATGCAGCGCGAGAAGGAGCGCGTTATGCGATCGTTCGGGGATCGTCGTGCTCGACTTACGGCAACTTCACTTCGAATTGCCCACTCAGCACCACCGCAAGCCCAAGCCCGGTTCAGACGTATGTGCGCAGCCTTCCCTTTCCCGGAATAAATCCGAATAATTTGACTGTTACTGCGGCATGGTCGGCTTATCCTGTAACTAGAACTTGCACGGCTCCCTGCAACAGTCCGGGAGACCTGGTTACAGTGAGGGCAACATATAGCTACTCTCTGTCGATTCCGTTTGTGCTGACCAAGACTCTGTCGATGTCCAGCACCTCTGAGATGGTCATAGCGGATTAAGACCAGGACGCCGCAAGTCACTCGTACGACGATTTGAAGGTTGAGGACGTGGGCAGATGCGGATCCGTATTATTCCGCCACTTCGGGAATGATTAGCAGGATTTCGACGGCGGCAAGCTGTCCGTTCTGACGAGCAGGCCTGAACTTCCACTGCTGTAACGCGCCAAGCACGAACTTTGACTGTGGGAACTGAGGCGGAAAGACAACCGCCAACTGTTCGAAGCGCCCGGTCAGATTGACAAAGCCATGAATCATAATCGCGTCCGAGTTATAGTCCTCCGGAGCAAGAGTAGGCCGAAAGATATCGTACGGCCACGGTGCTTCCGGCTTGGTGGCATTTCCGGCTGCCGCCGCGTCTGCTGTACGTGGCACGGAGTACTGGAGTATCCAGCTCTTGCCGAGCCCCACATGCAGATACACGGTATAGACCAGCCGGCTTCCCCAGATGCTCACGATCTCGGGGTATTGTTCAGCGAGTGAAGCCCCTACCACCACGACTCCGAACTGGCCGTCCTTCGGCACGGTAATGTGCGCGATCGCCGGTTCGGAGCCCGAACCGGTGCCACCAACCGCTCCCTGGTTTCCCCCGGTGTCGGACCCGCTCTGAGCGACTGCGCCGCTCCCTGGGATAGGTTTATCGCCCTGAGTCCCTTGACTTTGCCCACTACCGGAGCCGTTCTGCTTACTGGTCGGACTGCCGTTGCCGCCTGTTGAACTAGCCGTCGATTGCCCAGGCACGAGAGGCGTCGACGTGGTGGAGGGTGCCGCAGCGTTGGCGGCGGGGATGGTGACGCTGCCTTCCTTCAAACGAAGATCCGAGAGAGATATGACCTGGGCTGGCGTTGGCTCTGCGAGACTCTGTGATGTTGATTCCGGGACCTGTTTTACTGCTTCGGCTCTGCGAACGACGATTGGCGAGGTTGTGCTGGGTGGGAGCAAGGGTGCCTGAGTGGCGAACTTGGTAGAAGAGATCTTGACGTCCGCGGGGGTTTGCTCGTGATTGGGTGGAGTCAGGGATGCGTGAACATCCGCAGCTGAAAGGACTTTGGGCAGCGGAAGAACGATGACTTTCTGAGGAACATCGACAGGAGCCCATCGAATGACCGTTGGGACTGGTGTCGGCTGCAGTAGAGCAAGATCCGGTGGCACGTCCGGCTGGACGAGAGTTTGAGTGCGGGAGCGTAGTTCATCAAGTTGCGTGGAAACAGAAGGCTGGGGTAAGGGCTGTCCTCCAGCCGAGGTGCTTTGCGAATCGGCTCTGTGAGTCGACTGAGTGGCAGCGCTGCCAGGAGAGCGTTTTGCCAGCGGCTCCCGTATGCTGTCTTGCCTTAGAAGGCGGACCGTAAAACGGCGAACGAAGGATTGGTCGTTTATCCGAGGTGGGTGTCTTAGGCCGAAGTATAGCCATATGAAGACGATACAGTGCACCGCAATTGAAACGGCAAATGACGACGGACTCCTCCGGGAAGGCGGCGGCTCGGAGAAGAGAGTCGTGATTCGGGAAGACCTCATGAAGGACCGAACTCCGTTGGTCAAAAATTGTTGAAGTATTTGCTTTACCCATCGTCAGGCGTTGGGCGAGTTTACAGTTTTTGCGGGTCGGGGACTGTGAAAACGTCGAGCCATTACTGTGACACAGCTCTCCCCTTACGCTCTAGCCTATTTGCAGGTGCAATTTGGAGACCATCCGAACAGAGCATAAGAAGGCAGAGAAAATGAAGGTAAGTGGCTAAAAAGGGAAGGGATCGATGCCAGGAATCGTGTCTACCCGGATACACAGGAAAGGTGTGTGGTATACACGCGTTCACACCTGATGGTCAACGCAGGCTCTAAGCCCATGATTTCGCACACTGTAGACGCTTTTTCCCTTTGGCACATCAATTGCGAATTGGTATCTGAAGGCAGAAGCAGAAACAGCTAGCAGCCGGCTCAAACAGGTCCTGGAATGAACAACAGAGTACTGATTATTCTCTTGAGCGCCTTTTTTATCGCCCTGGGATGCAGCTATCTTGTTTACCGGTTGGTAGGCAACCGCCTTAACGCGCGGCAGCCGACGACTACGGCGATGGTAGTGGCTTCCCGAGACATCCAGCTTGGTAGCGTTCTTCATGCGGAAGATCTCGGAACTGCCCAGATGACTGGTCCTCTGCCAAAGGGAGCAATCGTCAACACTCAAGACGCCGTAGGTCGTGGTGTGGTATCGACTCTTTACCAAGGGGAACCGGTTCTGGAGAGCAGGCTTGCTGCGCCGGGCTCAGGCGGTGGACTTGCCGCAACTATCCCGCAGGGTATGAGGGCGTGCGCAGTCAAGGTCGACGAAGTGGTGGGTGTAGCGGGATTCGTCACTCCAGGAATGCGGGTCGATGTACTCATCTCGGGAAATGCCCCAAACGAATCGAACTCGGGACCAAGGGTAAAGACGCTACTCCAGAATATTCAAGTGTTGTCTGCGGGCACCGACATTCAAAAAGACGCGGAAGGTAAACCACAGCAGGTCCAGGTGGTGAACCTACTGGTGACTCCGGCTCAGGCAGAGGACCTGAGTCTGGCCAGTAGTCAAACGCGAATTCAACTTGTCCTTCGAAATCCCCTGGATACCCAGGTAGCGCAGCCTCCGGGAACTGCCATGGCCAATCTCTTCGGGGAAAAGGAAATTGCGCCACCGAAACCCCAGACAGTCAAGGTGGCGGCACCTCCCAGTACACCCAAACCCACCTCCCACGTTTATTTGATCCAGGTTTACAACGGATCAAAACAGAGTGAAGCAAAATTTGCTTCGGGTGAGGATAAATAGTGAGAAACAAAATTGCCATTCTCTTCATCTGTAGCAGCGTATTAGGCTTTGTAATTTGCAGGGGGCCGATACTTCAGGCGCAAACCCCAACTACGCCTGCTCCATCGACCGGAGTATCGAACCAGGACTCGGCGAACGATCTTGTCGTCGCGGTGGGAAAGTCGGTATTGGTTGATTGCGCGAAGCCGATCGAACGGATTGCGGTCGGCACAGGGGATTTTGCAGAGGCCACTGCCGTAAGTCCTACCGAGATATTGCTCAATGGCAAGGCCCCCGGTGAGACGAGCCTCATCGTCTGGCAGGTTGGAGGCGTTCGGCAGTTCTTCAACGTGGCAGTTCGCGTCAGTAGTTACGCGGCAAATGATCGCCTCGACTCTGTTCGTCGCGAGTTACGGACGGAACTCCCTGGTCAAACTTTGCGAGTCACTTCGGAGAACGGTATGGTGTTTCTTCGCGGGACCGTGAAAGACCTTAGAAGTTCTGATCGTGCTGTCGAGATTGCGTCCACAGCGGGCAAGGTTGTCAACCTGTTAT
The DNA here is from genome assembly GCA_963744125.1 of uncultured Acidobacteriaceae bacterium. GTDB lineage: Bacteria > Acidobacteriota > Terriglobia > Terriglobales > Acidobacteriaceae > Edaphobacter. The sequence continues at coordinate 380,881 of CAVUSG010000007.1, forward strand.
ATGTCACTGTTCCTCCAGCCGAGCCACAAATACTATTGAAGGTGCGTTTTGCCAGTCTGGATCGGAACCTACAAAAGCAGCTTGGAATAAATCTATACAGCTTGGGCGCAGGGAACACGGTCGGCGCCGTTACCACTGGACAGTTCTCTCCGCCAACGATTACTCCCGGAACGTCAGCTAGCGGTAGCACTGCCTCAACTCCGGCAACCGCGAGCCTTTCAAATCTCCTCAACATTTTTCTCTTTCGTAAAGATCTCAATCTTGGCGCCACGATTCAGGCTCTGGAAACTAATGGGGTGCTGCAAATATTAGCCGAGCCAAACCTGTTGACCGCAAACGGCAAGCAGGGAAGCTTTCTGGCAGGTGGACAATATCCCTATCCTATAGTCCAGGGTACTGTCGGAGCCGGAGCGATCACCATTGCGTACAAAGAGTTTGGAGTTCGCTTGAACTTCATTCCTACAATTACGCCGCGGGGTACGATCCGGCTGCAGGTTGCTCCCGAGGTCAGCTCACTCGACTATGCCAATGGGATCACCATCTCTGGATTTACGGTGCCCGGTCTCGACACACGTAAGATGAAGACGGAAGTTGAGCTGGCGGACGGGCAAAGCTTTGCTATCGCCGGTTTACTCGATCAGCGGGATACTAAGACGCTTTCCAAGATTCCGTTCATCGGCGACATCCCCGTTCTAGGTAAGTTCTTTCAATCCATGTCCAAGGTTCGTACCAATACAGAGCTTATGGTTATCGTTACACCGGAGATTGTGAGTCCCATTCCAGCGGGCGCACCTTTGCCGGTGATTAAAGTATCCTGACCAGTTCTTACCGCCAATTCCGCGCGCGGCCGCAGATACAACTGCCAGTGGCGCCCCACGTGATGCAGTTTCATCGGAATCAATTCCTGCTTCGCCCACATCGATCCCTGTTGAACAGTTGATACAAAGTATGAAGCCCGAGCAGGAATTACAGGGTGACACGTCAGGCGCGGGAGGCGGCTATACCAGCTCACCAACCGGTACAGCTGCGACCCCGTCTCCGCCCCCGCAGTGAAGAAGTGTGAGTTCTAGAGATGCTTTGGTCGAATTATTCATTCCAAGCTTGTATACGCGAAACATCGGTATTCTGGCCTCTGTAAACGGATAGTCACAGCGCAAATTCGTGCAAGGTTTGTAACTTACTGATTTAAAGGACGATTAAGTGCTTAGAGATTGGCAACACGCTTGCACTAGATATCCACAATCCAGCCGCAATCTGGAAAATAACCCAATTAACGGAGAATTCAAATGAAGAATAAGTTCCTTGCATTATGTGTCAAGATTCAGACCAAGCTGCAGAGCGAAGAAGGCCAGGACCTGATCGAGTACGCCCTCGTTGTTGCCCTGATTGCATTTGCAGCGACCGCTGGCATGAAGACACTGGCCACCAGTATCAACAGCGCATTCGCCAACATCGCGACCACGCTCAACAGCTACTCGGGCTAATTCTCGTCGACGGAAGCCAGCAATATGAAGCGATTGGCTGCACCCGGTGAGGGAGAGAGACGAAAGGCACTGCGCTCACCTTGCGTACTCTCCCTTGCGACGGCATAATTCAAACTCCAGATACGGATAGGAGATATCGAAATGCAAACGACCTTGTGGAATCTTTATATCAAGATGCGGAACCTGGTTAGCCAGGATGACGGCCAGGACCTGATTGAGTATGCGTTGGTCGTCGCGTTGATCGCCTTCGCGGCTACAGCCGGCATGAATAGCGTGGCAGCGAGCATCAACAATGCTTTTAGCAACATTGCTGGTACCCTTAATTCTTACAGCGGTTAATTTAGATGAGTAGTGTCACTGCTTCCTCCCCTCCTGTCAACGATTCAGTGAAGACAGCCTCAGCGGTGCGACTAAAAAGCTATCTCTTCTACACCCTTTGCGCCTGCCTCTATATCCTGCCCTTCATGCGCCTCTATATGTTGGGCACCGACGAGGGCATACTCGACAATGGCGCGGTAAGGGTTTTTCACGGTCAGGTATTTGCGCGCGACTTTTTCGAAGTTATCGGACCGGGTACGTTTTACTGGCTAGCGGCATTCTTTAGGCTCTTCGGCATAAGTTTTATGGCCACCCGCATATGCCTGTTCATAACGTCGCTGGGGACGGCGTTACTGATGTATTTCTTGTCACGCCGAATATGCACGAGATACCGGATACTTCCTTGTCTTATATTGGCGGGGACATACTTCAGTGGCCTCTGGCCCGCCATTAGCCATCATGTCGATAGTAACTTCTTTGCGTTGTTGACGGTTGCCCTTATGGCCTTGTGGCGGGACAATCGCGGCCCCGGTCTATTAATTGCAGCGGGTGTGTCCGCAGCGCTCACGACTGCTTTTCTTCAACCCAAGGGAATGCTGTTGTTTTGCGCCATTTTGATCTGGCTCTGGGTACTTCAGCGTCGTGGCAGCACGTCTCTATATTCGCTAGGTGTTGTAACAGGAGGTTATCTAAGCATTATTGGTCTTGTGTTGCTGTATTTCTGGAGCAACAGAGCCTTGGGCAGCCTGTTGTATGTAAATGTAGTGTGGCCTATCCAGCATTATTGGGGAGTGAATTCTGTACCCTACGCATACAATCTAGTTTCGAATTTCTGGAATCATCTTGTCATAGCAAAGAGCGGCTATGGTTTGCCAAGGTTAATCGGAATAGTCCTGATCACTCCCGTGCTTCTTGTAGCAGCACTGCCTGTGCTGCTGCCAGTCCTCGGAGCCCGGTACAGGTGGGGTATGGCGAGTCCGGAGGCTCTGCTCTATTGGTTATGCGGGGGGGCAATGTGGATGGCGGAGCTTCACCGAAAGGATATGACGCATCTCATCTTCGGATCGCCGCTGCTTATTATTTTATGTGTTTACTTTCTGGCGGAGTATCGAGAGGCGATCGCCGGTTTAGTACTTCAACTGCTCTCCATAAGCGCGGCTTGTCTCGCAGGCTTCAACCTGCTTCTTACGCTCTTGGCTGCGCACCCAATTACCACTCGCGTGGGGACCGTATATACTTTTAGAGACCTTCCCGGACTTCAATACTTAGAAAATCACACAAGCCGAGGTGAAGAAATTTTCGCCTACCCGTACTGCCCTAGATATTATTTTCTTTCAGACACCACCAATCCTACTCCATATTTCATTTTGACCTACAACTACAACACTCCGTCTCAGTTTCAAGAGGTAGTCCGGATCCTGGAACAGCACAAAGTCCGGTATGTAGTGTGGGACACCAACTTGAATAAAATCAAGCCCGTAGTTTTTCCGAGTTCAACTCGGCTGCCACCAGGAGGGCTGGTAGTAGAACCTTATCTCGAATCTCACTACAAGGATGTGCAGGTTGTCGACGGTGTTCGCATCATGGAGCGAAGGAGCGAGGGCAGTGCTAACTGATAGGATACGATCCCAGAGCCTCGCAGAAGTACGCCATGTCTCGTCCGACACTGAAGATACTTTGCGGCAAGAGGTACCAGTTACTTCGTTCTCTGCTGCAATCCAAACACCAGAACAAGAATCGGCTGTTCGTCGACGTTGGAGCTATCTAATATTTACGCTCTGTGCCAGCCTTTATTTGCTGCCGTTCATGCGGGTTATGTTTCTGGGGACAGACGAAGGATTGCTTATTTCTGGCGCCGTTCGTGTGGCTCGTGGCCAAGTGTTCGCGCGAGACTTCTCTGAGATCGTAGGACCAGGCACATTTTATTGGTTAGCCATCTTCTTCAAACTGTTCGGCGTTACGTTTATGGCCGCCCATGTCTGTCTCTTTCTCACATCCTTGGCAACTGGACTATTGATGTACTTCCTGTCGCGTCGGGTATGCAGAAAATACCAGGCGCTCTCATGTGTCATTCTAGCCGGAACTTCCTGTGGCATGATGTGGCCGATCATCAGCCATCATTTAGATAGTAATTGTTGTGCGTTGTTGGCGGTCGCGTGCATAGTTTTATGGCTGGATAAGCGAACAAACCTGCTACTATTTGCCGCCGGCGCGCTGGCAGGAGTTACAACGTGCTTTCTTCAGACTAAAGGAGCGTTGCTCGTGGCTGCCCTTGTACTGTGGTTGGGGATGCTACTGCTACGTCGATTAGCCTCAATGTCGGAGTTGTGCTGTCTAATGGCAGGTTACTGCGGCATTGTTGCTATCGTGCTGATCTACTTTTGGAGTCAACACGCTCTCTGGGATCTCTACAATGTAAATATTGTGTTCCCATCAAGGCACTACGGTGCGGCTAATGTCGTTCCCTATGCATTTGGCATCATCTGGTACTACTGGAACGGCTGGATAGGGCCTGGAACGGGGAGCACGTGGCTAGTCGGACTCGCCACAGTCTTGATAGTCCCTTTTCTATTTGTTGCGGCGCTTCCCGCAGTTGTGAGCGTCCTCGCTATCCTGCATAGAAATAAACCGGCGAAGCCAGAAGTTCTACTTTACTGGCTGTGTGGGGTAGCGTTGTGGTTATCGGAGATTCACCGAAAGGACATGTTTCATCTTGTATTTGGCTCTCCTCTGTTGATCATTTTGTGTATTTACTACCTCGAGGAGTATCGAACCAAGATCGCATTATGGACATTGCAGATTCTGCTAATAACTGGAAGTTGCTTAGCGGCCTTCAATTTATTCTTGGTCTTGTATGCGCATCCCGTGGCAACGCGAGCAGGTTCAGTAGCTGTACTAAAAAGTGATCCGGTTCTCACCGCATTGGAAAGTAGAGTCTCGTCAGGTGAGGAGATTTATGTATATCCATATAATCCCATATATTACTTCTTGTCCGGGACTACAAATCCAACCCGCTGGAGCGGTATAGGGTATGGCTACAACAGTGCTGCCGATTTTAAAGAAGTTGTTCGGGTCTTAGACCAGCGCCGGGTGAGGCATGTGGTGTGGGATACGCAATTCCAAGAGAAGGTCAAAGTGGTTTTTCCGTCGATGAAACCGCCACGTCCGGACGAACTGATTATCGAGCCCTACCTCGAGTCTCACTATAGGGTCGTTTGGAAAGAGGATGGCGTCCTTATCATGGAGCGGAAAAGTGAGGACTAGCCAAATTCGACCAATATGCATCCCTATACATTGATTTGTTCGACGACCAGGCCATAAACCGGTTTCCGCGATGCTTCCTGGTTCGCAAATCCAGTCAGCGTCTTTCGGGTGCGCCTCGTTTTTTTCCATTTTCCCGGATTGAAATGAGGTCTTTTTCGGCGCCGATCAAGCTAAAATAGCTAATCCACACCTGATTCAAGGGCTCCTTTACCTGCTGATGTTTCCAAGCCTAACCTGCGTTTGCGAGGGCGCAGCTACTATCAAAACAGGAGCAGAGCAATGGCAACCGCACGATGGATGAAAATACTTGTTATTTGCGGCAGCGCCTTGATAGTGCGCGCGTCTGCGGCAGCGGACATCTCGGGCAACTACATCGCTCAGATTACAACTACTTCTACTGCGGAGCCGCAGTTTGCCCGCGTCTCCATCAAAATTGAGGGCGTGGCCGTCACCGGTTTGTGGGGCGATTACAGGATTTCTGGCTCGCTGACTGGGGCAAAGCTGAACCTCGCTCTGTCTGACGCCCAGAGCACGCCCGTCGGCACGCTGTCGGGCACCGTTAGCGGCGCATCGCTTACGGGGGCGGGTACTCTCGTTCCCGCTCGTGGACGCGCCGGCGCAGGCGGCGGTTTTGGTGGGGGTGGCGGCCGCGGCGGTGCTGCTTCGGCGCCTCAGCCCGTCACCTGGAAGCTCACGCCATATACGCCTCCGGCCACGCCAAAGACCTACGACTTCGAGCCCAAGTCTTTTTACTCCGTCTACTCCGCTAACTGGGCGCCTGTGTTGCATATTTATCCAGGCGACACCGTACGGACGCGGACAATCGATAACGCTCGCGACGCCAACGCGGTTCGGTATGGCAGCGGCGGCGACCCGTCGACTGGCCCGTTTTACATCGAGGGCGCACTTCCCGGGGACACTCTGGTCGTTCATCTCGTCAAGGTGCGCGCGAACCGCAATTCAGCCCGTCAAGGCAGTCGCATCAACGCTCACGCGGTAACGGCGGCGTACCTTGTGGGAGCCAAGTACGATCCGGACTTCAACAGCGAATGGACGCTGGACATCGATAAGCAAGTCGCTACGCTCACGCATCCAACCGAACGGCTCAAGGGCTTTACTGTGCCCATTAAAACTATGCTGGGCTGCATCTCAGTCGCGCCAGCCGGGGAAGAGCAGTTACGTGGCACCGACCTTGGGACCTTCGGTGGGAATATGGATTACAACGATAACGTCGAAGGCACGACACTCTACTTTCCGGTCTCGCACGCAGGTGCGCTTTTCGGGATCGGTGATGCGCACGCTGCGATGGGTGATGGCGAACTGACAGGAGCCGCGCTCGAGACCTCCGCGGATGTGGAGTTTACCGTCGACATCATCAAGGGCGAGTCCTATCCTCAGGTTCGCGCCGAGACGAAGGACTACCTCATCTCCTTCGGCGTCACCGGTTCCGTTGAGGAGTCGATTCAGGCCTCCACCACGCAGTTGGTCCAATGGCTCAAGAAAGACTACAAGATGTCCGATAGCGAGGTGGCGTTGTTCCTTGGCGCCGTACTCAAGTACGACATCACTGAACTCGTCGATCCTCACTTCAACGTCGTGGCCAAGGTTCCGAAGAGCGCGTTGGCACAGTTGAAATGAGCGGCTGTATATAGATCTACGTCCTCTGCGAAATCCGTGCTGGAATGCAAGCGGAGGGCAGGGTACACTCTGGCTATCCTTAGAATGAACGTTTCAGGAATGAATGCTTCAAAGGAGACCATCTCGTGAGTATGGGCAAATTGGAAGTGTTGCGAGTCCGGCGCTCGGCTCTTTTCAAAGTCATTTCAACGTTTTTTGTTGTAGCGACGGTTGCTGCCACTATGGGCCAATACAGCGGTCCAAAGCTTTGGTGGGAGTCTGGCGACACCGAAAACCTCCCTTTGTCGGAGTCCTTTCCAGATCGCACCGGCGAACTGCTGCTTTATAACTATGACGGTCCGGTTGCCGCACGACATAACTCTTTCTTTCAGCCTCTCGGCACCAATGGGCGCGCCTGCGTCACCTGCCATCAGCCATCCAATGCCATGAGCCTCTCGACTGATACTCTGGAGGAGCGCTGGAAAGCGACCGAAGGCAAGGACGCGGTCTTTGCCGCAGTCGACGGCTCAAACTGCCCCACCCTTCCGCAATCGCAGAAAAGTTCACACTCGCTGCTTCTTCAACGCGGTCTCTTCCGCATCTATCTTCCCTGGCCGACGGTCGATAGTTCAGGCACACCTATAAAGCCCGAGTTCACTATCGAGGTCGTCCGCGATCCCACCGGCTGCAATACGGATCCCGTCTACGGCCTCAATAGCGCTCAGCCGACCATCTCTGTCTACCGGCGCCCCCGTATGGTCGCCAATCTCAAGTTCATCCTGGGTACGATGGACGGCTTCGATGTGGCGACTTCGAAGCCCAGCGGCTCCATCCACAACGGTGCGCTCACCGCAGACGGTAGGGAAGTGACCCTCGAATCGCAGGCCATCAACGCAGTGTTTGCTCATGAGCAGGGCAAACGAAAGCCAGACCCCGACCAGCTTCAGGACATCCTCGACTTCGAACGCCAGATATTCATTGCTCAGGGGTCTGACAAAGTTGGTGGCGATCTCACCGAGGTTGACGGGCCGCAAGCTCTCGGAGCCTGGAATCTCGCTCGCGCCAAGCTACCGGCCGCCGTGAAGTCTCCCTATCAGGCTGTGTTTTTTACCTCCGACGATTGGCTGCCGTCTAGCAATACAGACGCGAAGTCTACGCCTCAGAACGAGTTTCGTGCCTCCGTTGTCCGTGGTAATCGCATATTCTCGTCACGCATGTTCACCATCTCGGAGACTGCCAACCTCACGGACCATCCGTCCGGTAAACCCATCGAAGGCACCTGTTCCACGTGTCACAAAGCCGCCTTGGTCGGCACCGATCCCACCCGTGGCTGGATGGACGTGGGAACTACTATCCAGCCCACCGCCAACGCCGAAGACTCGCCCGATCTGCCGCTCTTCAAAATCACCTGTAGTGCCACCGCGCTCCCGCACCCCTATCGTGGCCGCGTAATCTATACCACCGACCCAGGTCGCGCTCTTACCACGGGCAAGTGTAGCGATGTTGGTTCTGTCGTCATGCAGCAGTTCCGTGGCCTCTCCGCGCGTGCGCCCTACTTCTCGAACGGTTCGGCTAAAGATCTTGGCGAAGTCGTCGACTTCTACGACCGTCGCTTCCAGATTCACCTCAGCGCGCAGGAGAAACAGGACCTCATTAACTTCATGAGCGTCCTGTAGAACGTTTCATAAACTGTAGTGAAGTTATTTAGCGAAGATCTGTCCCATATCGGCGAACGCCTTGAACTCCAGAGCATTTCCGGCAGGGTCGAGAAAGAACATCGTGGCCTGTTCTCCGACCTCTCCCTTGAACCGAATATACGGTTCGATCACGAACGCGATGCCTGCATTGCGTAGCCGCTCCGCCAGCGCATTCCATCGTTCCATCGTCAGCACGACACCGAAGTGCGGTACCGGAACATTGTGCCCATCGACAGGATTGTGATGGGTCTCGTCCACCGCAGCGGCAGGCTTTAAGTGTGCAACGATCTGGTGTCCGAACAGATCGAAATCAATCCATTGCGAGGAACTGCGTCCTTCAGGGCATCCGAGCGTAGTGCCGTAGAACTTACGTGCAGCGTCCAGGTCGTCGACAGGAAAGGCGATATGAAAAGGGGTCAGCAAGGGAATCTCCTTGCAAACCATCATACTTCGACCTCGCCGTCTAAGGCACTGAAAACGTCCGGTCAGAAGCGCTTCTACGCCCGGTTATATCCCCTGTTATAGCCGCGCAGATAAGCCTCCTGAAAGGTGTCGTGGTATGGCCGGTACGGCCCCAACTCGGGATTGTACCCCGGAGTTTCCTTGAACTTTCGGTCGCTCTTTGGACGATAACCCCGGCCGTTGTAAGCGTCACGTGCGCCATCTTCCGAGCCCATTCGGAACCCTTCGCGTTGCGCCTGTTCGATTAATGGGGGTGCGGCATACCCGGGAGGAGGGGGTGGGGGCGCTACCGCATAGTTATGTGAAGCACATCCTGTAACCAATAGAGTTGCAAATACAACTGCAGGCAAAACAAATCGTCCAATCCGCATGCGAATATCCTCTCCTTCACCAGTGGCGAAACCTAAACAGCAGGCTCGCGCAAGGCTCACTCATAGGAACGCGCTTGTCGAGAAAATGTTGTTATGGGGAAGTATCGTTTTAAATCGCCAGACGCGATCGCAGTCTACATCTCAGGCTTTCTGCGGAAGCCGCACGACAAACTCCGTGCCGTTGCCATCGGAGCTGAAGCGGATCGTGCCCCCGAATTGATCCACAATGCGATGAACTATTCCCAGTCCCAAACCCGTCCCAATCCCTACCGGTTTGGTCGTGTAAAACGGGTCGAAGATGTGCGGCTGGCTCTCCAGCGGGATGCCGCTGCCATCGTCGCGAATGGAGATGCACAGATCGGTGCGCGCACTCCCCGCAGACAACGTCGCGCTCTCTATCCACGTTCGTATCTTGATGTGTCCATGCTGCGGCACTGCGTCGATCGCGTTGTCCAGCAGATTCGTCCATATTTGGTTCAAGCCGGAACACTCCGTATGCAGCAGTGGCAGATCGGCGGCAAGATCTTTCTCCAGCACGATCTCTTTCTCACGCAGTTTATGGCCCAGCATCACAGCGGTAGCGTGGATGCTGGCGTTCACATCCAGCTCCTGCTTTTGGCTCTTACCTTCGTACGCATAAGCCTTCACCGCCTTCACCAGGTCGGAGACGCGTCCAATGCTCTCCTCGATCGTTCCAACCAATTGCATGCTCGATACCATCGCCTCAAGCCAACTCAGAGCATCGGAGAAGATAGGCCCATCGAACTCGCTGCGTGCGCACTCCAGCTCAGTCGAATCGATTCCGATTGCAACCAATGTCGGGGCCAACTTCCATGCGTTCTCGATATGCGCTGCCTCCATCCACTCCACCAATGCATCCTCAGCGTCGCTCTGTTCCAGCGAGTTCATCATCACCGGACGCTTCACGTTCAATACCTGCTCCTGCAGCTCAAACAGACACTGCTTCTGCTCAGTGCTCATCGACGCCTTGCTGAACTTCGCGGAAAGCTCGTGCAGTCGCAGTAGATTCTCTCGAAGTTGCGAAGCCGCGCGGCTCGCCGCTGCGCCCGGATTGTTCAACTCATGCATCAGTCCCGCCGCGAGCGTTCCCAGCGAAGCCATCTTCTCCTGTCGCAACGTAGTGCTCTGCAACTTCTGCAGCCGGTCCGCCATGTTCCCGAGGATGGCCTTACGCACCTCAGGACACGCCGTCATCAGGTTCCAGAACTCATCTTCATTCAGCTGCATCAAGTGGCTCGGCTGGGTGGTCACGACGCTGGCCACGTACGGAATGTTGGACAACAGCGGAAGCTCTCCCAGCGCGGTGCCGGCTTCGACCACAGCCATAGTCACATCCTGTCCGTCAGGAAGCGTCTGATAGATTCGCAGTTCGCCCTCGAGCAGGATCCAGAAGTGATGCGCGACGTCCCCCTGACGCGCAACGAACTCGCCCTCTGCCAGATGGACCTCCTCAATCCCAGAGAGGCAGTCAAGCTTCTCCTCAGGCAGAGATGACAGAATATCGACACCGCGCAGTTGTCGCACTAACTCCGCACTCATCGTTCCATGCGCCCCACTCTTTACAATTGTTTCGCTCATCGCGTTATCTCATCGCTCGATTTCATAGACTCGCCAGGTATTGATGCACAAACTGAATCGCAATCGAACCCTCTCCAACCGCTGACGCGCACCTCTTTACGGAGTTGTAGCGCACATCGCCAGCCACAAAGATGCCGGGCACGCTGGTCTCCAATAAATACGGCTCTCGCTCTAGCGGCCATTTAACATCGCTCTTCGCCTGCAGGTCTGGCCCTGCAAGTACAAAACCTTTTTTGTCCCGCGCCAGCTCTGGTGGCAGCCAGTCGGTCTTTGGCTCCGCACCGATAAAGATGAACAGGGAACTAGTCTCCCGCGCCTCGTCCCCGCGCGGCGTCTTCAACGTGACACCTTCCAGGTGACCGTCGCCCAGCATCGCCGTCACCTCCGTGCACGCCTCTACCATGATGTTCGAGGTCTTCGCGATCTGGTCGATCAGGTACTTCGACATGCTCTTCTCCAGCGAATCCCCCCGCACCAGCATGTGCACGTTGTCGGCATAGCGCGCGAAGTGCATCGCCGCCTGCCCCGCGGAGTTCGCTCCTCCGACGATATACACACTCTCGCCCTTGCAGGACATTGCTTCGCTCTGCGCCGCTCCGTAGTAAACCCCCGTGCCACTGAACTGATCTGCACCTGGCACGCTCAGCTTGCAATACGACACCCCGGTCGCAATCACGCAGACATTACTCGTCACTTCGCGGCCATCTGACATCGTCACGACGTGATAACGGTTTTCGGTACGCACACCCGTGACGCGCTGCGTCAAAAACTCTGCCCCCAATCGGTTCGCCTGCAGGAAAGCCCGTTTCCCTAGTTCCTCGCCGCTCAGCCCATCGGGGAAGCCAAGATAGTTTTCGATCCGAGAGCTTGAGCCAGCCTGTCCTCCCGGAGCAGCGGCCTCAACGATCAGCGTCTTCAATCCTTCGGACGCCCCGTACACGCCTGCAGCCAGCCCTGCCGGCCCTGCCCCGACGATAACCACGTCGTAGAACTCCTGCTGCGCCTGGGTCCGCAGACCCACCTTGTTTGCCAGCTCCGTAGTTTCAGGTTGCACTAGGGCAGTCCCATCCCCAAAGAGCACCACCGGCAGCTTCGTGTCGTCGATCCCTTTTTCCTTTAGCAAATCCTGCGCCTCAGGGTTTTGCTCTGGATTGAGCCATTGGTAGGGAATCCGGTTCCGCGAAAGAAAATCCCTCACCGCGTGCGCCATCGCCGACCAACGCACCCCCACCACTCGAATCCCTTCAAACGGCGCTTTATATCCCTGCTTCCAGGCCTCAAGCAGGTCATCCAGCACCGGATACAGCTTCTCCTCTGGAGGATCCCAGGGCTTGTTCAGGTAGTAGTGGATCTTGGCAGAGTTGATCGCCCGGATGGCGGCCTCGGTATCCGCATACGCGGTCAGCAGCACCCGTTTTGCGTCCGGGTAGAGCGTCAAGGCCTGCTGCAGGAAGTCGACCCCAGTCATCCCCGGCATACGCTGGTCGGAGAGAAAGAGCGCTACGATCTCCTTCCGTTCCTTCAATTGGCGGCAGATATCCAGCGCAGCCCCGCCCGAGGCCGCCCGCACTATCCGGTAGTCCTGTCCGTAGTGTCGGCGCAGGTCCTGCACCACCGCCTCCAGAACGCTGGTGTCATCATCGATTGCAAGCAGAATAGGTTTAGCCATGTTTCTTTTCTACCACCAGCAAGATACCAGCGCCCGCAGCCTCATATTCGATTCCCAAACCACCCCTGAGGGTGCATTAAACAATTGCGCCCGATTTACAACTTTTGCGTTAAACTGAGCAGGAACCGTCGCTTCGGATTTCCGCCCAATTGGCTTCCGGAATGACCTCCCCGTTACCGGTTCGCTCGTTTGTACGAATTACATACACCTCTCCATCCCTCGTCGCTGTCGCCGATGAGGGGACTGCAAGGGTAATACACCCCGCAGGAGATACGACTAATGAATCGACTCATTCTCGCCGATAACCAGGCCATCTTTCGCGCCGGAGCCGCACGCGTCCTCGCTCTCGAAGGCGATATTCGAATTGTGGCCCAGTGCGACGACCTGGCCCGCCTCACCTCTGCTATTGACGGCGCACGTGGCGCTGTCATCCTGGTCTCCTCTACCCTCCGTCCTGATCTCGCCGCCCTCACCACCCAGGCTCACGCGCTGGACAGCCGCGTTATCCTCATCGCCGAGAACGCCGAGCAGATCTCCGACTCAATTGCCACCCTGCTCGACGGAATTATCTGCCGCAACATCGCCGGCCCCGACCTCGTCGATTGCATTCACCGCGTTGGCCGTGGCCAGCGCTTTCACCAGCGCACCAACGTAACCACCATGCAGGCCGTCGACGCCGTCGGAACTCGCGTCCGCGACCGCCTCACCCCCAAAGAGATGCAGATAGTCGCGCTCATCGTTCAGGGTTGCAAGAACAAAGACATCGCCAACCAACTCGGCACAAAAGAGCAGGTCATCAAGAACTACCTGCGCAGCATCTACGACAAATCCGGCGTCTCCGACCGCCTCGAACTTGCCCTCTTCACCATCCACCACCGCGTGCTGGCAGAGGCCGCAGCCAGAGCCGGCAACCTCCTCCAGATGAAGTCGTCCGCCTGACCCGTTGCGTTCCAGCTACAACCCCAAACCCTCTTCGTGACGCTCTGCCGCGGGCGTCGCGTACCCCACCTTCTCGGCAACCGACTTGGCCTGCGTAAATAGCAGCAGATAGTCCGGCCCGCCCGCCTTCGAATCAGTCCCGCTCATATTGAATCCGCCAAACGGATGCGCTCCCACCATCGCCCCCGTGCACTTCCGGTTCAGGTACAGATTGCCCACGTTGAACTCCTCCCGCGCCCGCTCCAACTTCTCCCGCGAACCCGAATAGATCGCACCGGTAAGCCCGTACTCGGTGTTATTCGCGATGGCCAGCGCGTCATCCAATCCGTTCGATTTGATCACCGCCAGCACCGGTCCAAAGATCTCCTCTTGTGCAATCTTCGCCGTCGGCGACACGTCAGCAATCACGGTAGGTGCAATGTAGTATCCGCCCGTCTTCGACTCAACAGCATCGCCACCCGCTAGTACACGCCCTTCGCCCTTCCCAATCGCAATGTAGTCCAGAACTCGCCGATAAGCTCTCTCGTTGATCACCGGTCCCGCAGCAAAGTTCTCCACCGGATCGCCGACCTTGATCTTTGCCACTTGCTCGATCAGCCGATCGCAGAAAGTGTCATAGACGCTCGCATCCACAATTGCCCGCGAGCACGCAGAGCACTTCTGTCCATTGAATCCAAAGGCGCTGGCCGCCACGCCTTCAACCGCTGCGTCGAGATCGCAATCGCTCTCCACGATGATCGAATCTTTGCCACCCATCTCGAGCACCGTACGCTTGATGAACAGCTGTCCCGGCTGCGTCTTGGCCGCTTGCTCGTGGATCTCCAGCCCCACGGCCTTCGATCCTGTAAACGCTACAAACCGAGTCTGAGGATGCGCCACCACCGCCGCGCCAAACTCAGGTCCCTCGCCCGGACAAAAATTCACCACTCCATCCGGCAACCCGGCCTCTTCCATCAGGCTGAAGAATCGTGCCGCGATCGTCGAAGCGTCCACCGATGGCTTCAGGATCACCGTATTGCCACACACAATCGCTGCCGCCGTCATCCCCGCCATAATCGCAAACGGAAAATTCCACGGTGGAATCACAGCCCCAACCCCAAGCGGTATGTAACGCATATGGTTACGTTCTCCCGGAAGCTGAATCGGTGTGGCAGCCTGCTCTAACCGCAGGGCCTCGCGTCCATAGAACTCCAGGAAGTCGATGGTCTCGCCAACGTCAGCATCCGCCTCCGCCCAGTTCTTGCCCACCTCATACGTCAGCCACGCGCAGAACTCGAACTTCCGTTCCCGAATCATCTCCGCAGCTTTGAAGAGCAACTCGGCACGTTCCTCCATGGGAACACGGCTCCAGCTTGCAAACGCCGCTTGCGCTGCCACCATTGCCATCGCCGCATGTTCAGCCCCTGCTCGCTGATGCACGCCAACCACCTGGGATGGGCGCGCCGGATTCGTCGAGACGATCTTCCCCGCTGTCCGCAGCCTCTTTCCGCCGATCACCATGTCGTACTCATGGCCCAACCGGCTCGCGACATCGGTCAGAGCCGCCTCCATCGCACGCCGGTTAGCGGCAGCGGAGAAATCGACAAACTCTTCATTCACAAACGGTCCCCGGGCAGACCTCGCCGGAGCGGGGGAGGATAGATTTGCAGTGGCCATGTCGGCTCGATTCTAGCGCACAGCGCTCAGTGATTTCTGGAATATCAGGGCCGTTCAGGGTTGCTCTTCGCAGTCAAAACAGAAACTATCAACAAACAACCAGCAACGTTCTTTCATCAAACGACCTCAGTCAGTTTATCTGTTTCCTTTGACATCTGCGCCGTCCGGTCCAGCTTGTCCCACGCAAACGGCTTGCCGTCGAATGCCCGCTTCAGCGTCTTGAACAACACCACCGAGAACACCTGCCGGTACGTAAAACGCTGGATCCAGATATGCACCAGCAGCCACGCGTCGCCCTTGCTTGCCGGATGCTTCCGCTCCAGCGCAAACGCCAGCGCGGACGTCATAAAATCAATGAGCAGGAACGCCCCGAAGAAGGTAATCAGCTTATAAAAGCTTGCCGTCGAAGCCGTCTCCGGGTGGAAGTAGCGATCGATGAAATAGTGAAACACCCCCGCCACAAACATAAGATCGATCAGCGGAGAGACCAGCGGCAGCAATATCTGGAAGATAAGAATGTTGGGCAGCGCAAACAATCCCATCGCCCGGTGCTTGGAGATCGCCCCGCGGTGCTTCCAGATCGCCTGCAGTATTCCGAAGGACCACCGGAACCGCTGCCGCATCAGCCCGTCCGCATTCACTGGAGCCTCGGTGAACGCCAGCGCCTGATCTTCATAAATCACCGAATAGCCCTGCTCCAGCACATTCATCGTCAGGTCTGCATCTTCGGCCACAGTGTTGGTGTGATACCCGCCGCCTGCTTTCACCGCCGAGGTCCGCCATGCGCCGATCGCCCCAGGCACGACCATCACCACGTCGAAGAGGTCCAGTGCGCGTCGCTCGAAGTTCTGGCTCGTGATGTACTCCAGAGCCTGCCAGCGCGTCCACAGGTTCACCCGGTTTCCAACCTTTGCATTGCCCGCAACCGCTCCAATCTTAGGATTAGCGAAATGCGGCACAAGGTTCGTAATCGCGTCGTGCGCAATCACTCCATCCGCATCGATGCCGATGTAGAGTTCCTCATCCGTCCGCTCCAGCGCATAGTTCAGGGCGTCCGCCTTACCGCCGTTCGGCTTGGTTAGCACTATCAGGCGCCCAGAGGCGATATCGTACGGATACGCATCCCGCGCAACCTCGGCTGTCCGGTCCTTCGATCCGTCGTCGATGACGATGATGTGCAGGTTCTTGTAGTTCGACATCATCACCGAACGAATCGTGCGTACGATCACCTTCTCCTCGTTGTAAGCAGGAATCAGCACCGCCACCCGTGGAGCATAACCCGCGGTAGCGAAGTTCTTGCGCTTCCGGAACCGGTCGATAACCGCAAAGACCCCGATAATAATCAGTCGCGCGCTCATCAGTACGTCGCCGACAAAGAACAGCCACACCACGAAATTCGTGAAAAATCCGTAGAAGAAAAACGCAATCGAATCGACGCCTGCCTGCCAGCGTTGTCGCGGCGTCAGATGCGGCATCACCTGCTCCCGCGTCTTGCCCACCAGCTCCGACACCGGCACGATCTCGTAACCCTTGTCACGCAGCGCCTTAATCAGCACCGGAAGCGCATCGACCGTCGCCTGGCGGTCACCGCCCCCGTCGTGCATCAGGATCACGGAGCCACGCGCCCACGTCTTTACCTCCATGTCCTTAATCTGCTGGAAGACGCTGTCGGTGATCTCCTGCGGGGTCTTGCGCGGGTTCTCATCCCAGTCGTTAGTATCGATCTTGTTGCCCACAATCACATAGCCGAGCCCCTGAATACGGTCGATCGGTTTCGCCTGATCATTCGTATCCGGCTCCTGATCGATCGAGTACGGCGGCCGGAAGTAGAGCGGTTGCACTCCCAGCTTCGATGCGAACAGCCGCTCTGTCAGATTCAGTTGCAGGTCAACCTGGCGGTCCGAGATTTCGCTGATATCCGGATGCGTGAAGGTATGGTTGCCGATCTCATGCCCTTCGCGGTACACCCGCTTCATCACGCCGACGTAGTCTCCCGCCTGCTCGCCGATCATGAAGAAAACAGCCGGCGCGTTGTACTGTTTCAAAATATCCAGGATGCGCGGCGTCCACACCGGGTCCGGTCCGTCGTCGAAGCTCAGCGCCACCTTCTTCGGGTGATATCCGTAAAACTCCACCGTGTACGACAGAGGGTACGAGTCCATCGTCTCGTCTGTGATCGATCGGTAGTCCGTGGGCACAGCGCCATCATCATCCATCGTCACCGTACGGTGGCCGTTCTGCGGCTTTCGTGTCACCCGCAGAATATCTCCCTCGCCCTCCGTATCCACGTCATAGCCTGGTGCGACGTCGGCCAGCTCTTTCACCGGATCGCTCCGCAACGGCGTGTCCCAAATCTTCCACAGAGAGTTGTCCTCCGACCCCAGATGCCATAGTGCGTATGTCTGTATACCCAGAGCCCGCGCAGCACGCATTTCATTCAACACCGTTACAGCATCCAGGAACCACACCTGATGCCGCTGATGATTGTCCTCATCGTCATACGCAAAGTGCGGATTCAGCGAGTCGCTATCCAGTTCGACTTGTGAATCCGAATCCGACGCTGCCTGCCAGGCTTCCTGTGTATTAATAGGCACCACGTTCAGCACCTTTACCGTCGGCGGCTTCTTTCCTTTCGGTGTGGGTGGGGGCAGAGTCGTCGTCCAGTCCCATCCATAGCTGCCCACCGCGCAGATCAGCTTCTCCTTCGGCACGATCTTCAGCACAGTCTTCAGGTTGTCGATGAACCAGTCTTGCGACGCAAGCGGTCCAGGCTCGCTCTCCGACTGGTGCTGGTCGTAGTTCATCAGCAGCAGGCCGTCCGAGAGCTCTGAGATAGCCTTCAGGTCGTAGTCACTGTCGCCTACCGGAACGTTAACGTATAGGCGCAGCTTGCGCGGATGAAAGTCGTTGTAGAGCGAAGCCAAAAGCGCCATATAACCAGGCTGCGCCGCCGTGGGAATCTCTTCGAAGTCCAGCGACAGCCCGCGATACGTTGGATTCGCCGCAAGAAAAGTATCCACCTGTCTCAGAAAATTCGCTCGGGCATCCGCGCTCGAGAGGAAGTCGCCCACCGATTCCAGCCAGACACCCTTCACCGGATCATAGTTATTTACCAGCGGAAAGATTTCTGTATCTTCATTCGCCTGCGCGATCGTCCGCGCCACCTTATTCTCGCGGTCCACGGGATGGACGCCGCGCTGATCAACCACATTGAATGCCCGGTTATCAATCGAGTACGAGGTCAGCCCTCCATCTGGCTTCACCACATGCAGCCATTCCGCGAACAGCAGGTCGATCTGCTTCACATGTTGCTTGAACGAGGAGTAGCTCGCCGGGTCCCACTCCACGTAATACGCCGCCCGCAGTCCTTCTCCGGAGTTCAGGGGCACGTCTGAGGGCTTCAGGTCCGTCTTGCGGTGTGCCGACCGGTGCAGCTTCGCCCGCGGTCCCACCGTCGGTACCGGGGGCATCGCCAGCGCGCGATAGTTCCGCTTTGGGGTATCCAGCAACAGCTCCGGCAGCGGCTTCATCCGCGTCAACCCCAGCAGGAACAGCGTTCCCAGCACCAGTCCGCCCAGGGCCAGCCCGTCGAAGATAATGCGTAGCCGTTTCCAGCGCTTGCGTTGCGGATCGAAAAAGACTTGTTTATTCATTCGGAATTGCGGGCTGCAGTTACGCACGCGCGGCTACGCTAATCGTATGCAGTCACTTCGCCGCAGTCAACGCGCTCCAAAGTATGATGCTGCTACATGACGAGGCGGCCAATCAGCACAAGTCCAGCAACTACATACAGCAGCCGCCTCAGCGGGCTCATCATAGTGGCCGCTCTGGCGGCGGGGCTCCTCCTGCGCCTCTGGTTCATCGCACGCCTCTCCCAAGTTGCCGGCGACAGCCTGGTCTACGGCGACATCGCCAAGAATCTTCTACTGCACCACGTCTATGGCCTCACCAGGCCGGGCCCTACGCCCGGATCCATCATGATCCACCCAACCCTCATCCGCCTTCCGGGCTACCCGCTCTTTCTTGCCGCCTGCTTCCGACTCTTCGGCATGGAGAACTACCGCGCCGTCCTGTACGTCCAACTCGTCGCGGACCTCCTCACATGCGGGCTGGCGGCCGCTCTGGCAGGACGTCTCTTCGGACGCCGTGCCGCACAAGCTGCCCTGTGGTTAGGAGCCCTCTGCCCATTCACCGCCAACTACGTAGCCACGCCCCTCACCGAAACCCTCGTCCTCACCTCAATCGCGCTGGCCTTCTACGCCTTCGTTCGCTGGCAGCGCGACGGAGCCCGCTTCAACCGCTGGCTGTGGCTCATCGCAATCGCGCTGGCCTGCTCCATCCTGCTCCGCCCGGAGCAAGGCTTGCTGGCCGCGGCGGTCGTCCCCGCGATGCTGTGGGTAGCGCTCGATACACCTGAGCGCTTCACCAGGTCTCTGCACACCGCCGCGCCAGTGCTCGTGTCGTCCCTCTGCGTTTTGCTACCGCTCATACCTTGGACAGCACGCAACTGGCATACCTTCCATGTCTTCGAACCCCTCGCGCCGCGCTCCGCCTTAGATCCCGGCAAGCACCCATTCACCGGCTTCAACCGCTGGTACCGCACCTGGGCCATAGAGTTCAGCTCCACTACGGACATTTACTGGAACTACGACGGCAGCCGCATGGAACTCACCGACATCCCCACCCGCGCCTTCGCCTCCGGATGCCTCGCGCACCCCGGCATCCCCCGCGAATCCCAACCCCTCTACACCCGCACCGCCGCCCTATTCAACGCCTACAACCAGACCACCGCTGCCACGCCACCCATCGACGCACGCTTCAACGAGTTAGCCCGTGAGCGCATCTACGCCAACCCCATCTGCTACTACGTAGCCCTTCCGGTCACCCGCCTGCTCAACATGGCCCTCCGCCCTCGCGTTGAGTTATTCGACATCGAGTCCGAATGGTGGCGCGACCGCCGCTATCCTGCACCGATCATCTTCAGCGCAACCTACGCCGCTCTCAATCTCGTTTACTTTGTGTTAGCCGCAATCGGCCTCCGTCGGTGGCACACCCTCAACGCCACCCGCCCCAACTGGATCGGCCTCCCCACCGTAGCCTGGGCCATGATCGCCTTCATCGCCCTGCGCTGCGCCCTGCTCCTCACCCTCGACAACTCCGAGCCCCGCTACACCCTCGAATTCTTCCCGGTCCTCATCGTCTTCGCCGCCGCAATCTTCGCCCCGCGAGAGCAAAAGACCAATCAGTGATTGTCGACCGTAGTCTTCTTATCCGTCTTGATCGCGTAAGCGTCCATATCCGCCTTCTTCAGGTCGTTGTACCGAATATTCGCATAGGTCGCAGTTTGAATGTCGCCTGACGGCTGGAAAAACTGCTGCTTCAACGACACATCCTGCGCAGGATCGATCCACAGCGTGACGTGCGTAAAGACCTTCTTTGTGTCGTCATCCTTCGGTACCATATCCAGCTTGGCCGTTGGCACCATCTTCTTCCCATCGTTCAGTTGCTCGGTCCCCTGATACGTAATCGTCCAGTGTTTGGCCAGGTCCGTGCCGCTGCCGCCAAATCCCATCGTCAAAAAACTCTCGTACTTAGCCTGATTATTTTTCATTGAGAGCTGCGTCAGGTGATTCGCCGTCGGCTCGAACATCCGCACCACTCCATCCTTCATCTCAACGATCTTCGCCCCCGGCGGCGCAAACTTTGCCCCAAACTGGATGTTCCCTCCCACCCGCTGGTAATAGACCGTCCCCGTCTGCGTCGTCGTATCTTTCACGACGCGCTCGTACAGGTCCTTCTTCACATCCGCCTGCGCCGACTTAAAGTTCGCACTCGACACATCCATCTGATGCAACACCGTATCCAGATCCCAAGGCTTCGTCTGCGCCATTGCGCTCCACGAAAGGGAACACAGCAATCCAAACCCGGCAGCTACTTTACGAAGATTCATCGTCACCTCGTCCTCTTTCATGCTGAAGCCTTAGATGCTCAAGCCCAGCATTAAGTAACTACCGCAAAACCCACGCATCATAGGCAATCACGCGCCCCTGAGCATCCTTCACCGCCTCATACCGCTCCAGCGTAACCTCGCCCGAGATAGGCTCGACCGCCCGCAGAATCGCCGCCTTCACCTCCGCATCCGTCTTAGGATTCCCCATCTCATCCGCGCGAATCTGATACTCGAAACGGCTGCTCTCACCCTCTGTTCCCGCCTCCTTCACCAGCACCTCGCTCGAGTGCAGCGCCACCGTCTCCACCGGACGGTCCTTAAAATCAATCACCCACGGCGACACGAACATGAACACCAAGATCAGCGTCACCATCACGTCGTAGTGAAAGCTGCCACGCTCATACGTCCAGAAAAAATAGCTCCGAATCACCTGCCCAACCGAACTCTTCGCCATCGTCAACTCCTACCCACAGGCTTCTGCTTACCGATAACCGTATCGCAGTTCATATAAGGCACCAGCACCTCCGGAACCTCCACCGTCCCATCTGCCCGCTGATAGTTCTCCAGAACCGCCAGATACGTACGACCCACAGCCAGCCCGCTGCCATTCAGCGTATGAAGATACTCGCTCTTCTTGGCTCCCGTCGGTCTGTATCGAATATTCGCCCGCCGTGCCTGAAACGCCTCAAAGTTCGAGCAGCTCGAAATCTCCCGGTAAAGCCCCTGACCCGGCAGCCAAACCTCCAGGTCATACGTCTTCGCCGATGCGAATCCCATATCCCCCGTACACAGCAACACCCGCCGATACGGCAGCCCCAGCAACTCCAGCACTCTCTCCGCGTCGCGCGTCAGCTTCTCATGCTCCGCCGCCGAATCCTCCGGCCTCGCAAACTTCACCAACTCCACCTTCTGAAACTGGTGCTGCCGAATCATCCCGCGAACGTCCTTCCCATAGCTGCCCGCCTCGCTCCTATAGCACGGCGTATAAGCGCAGAACGAGATCGGCAACTGCGCCTCATCCAGCGTCTCGTCCCGAAACAGATTCGTCACCGGCACCTCAGCCGTAGGGATCAGCCAGTGATCCCCATCCTGAAATACCCCCGGCTCATAAGCGCCTTTATCATCGCAATGAAAAAGGTCCTCGGCAAACTTCGGCAGCTGCCCCGTCCCGAACAGCGACTTCGAATTCACCATATTCGGCGGCATCACCTCGGTATATCCATGCTGCCCGACGTGCAGGTCCAGCATGAAGTTCGCCAGCGCGCGTTCAAGTCTTGCCCCTTGGCCAAAATGAACCACAAACCGCGACCCCGAAATCTTCGCCGCCCGCTCAAAATCCAGAATCCCCAGCGCCTCGCCGATCTCCCAATGCGGCCGGGCAGGGAAGTCGAACTCCGGCTTCTCCCCCCACACCTTCACCTCAACGTTGTCATGCTCGCTCTTACCCACCGGAACATCATCCGCCGGAAGATTCGGCAGCGTCTGCATCAACTCGCGCAGCCGCTCATCCGCCTTCGCAGCGACGACCTCGAGCGACTCAACCTCAGTCTTCAGAACTCGCGTCTGCTCCGTCAGCGTGCTCGGATCCTCACCCGAGCGCCGCGCCTTCGCAATCTCTTCAGTCAGCTTGTTGCGTTGCGCCTTCAGCGTCTCGACCTGCGTAATCGCATCGCGCCGCTCACGGTCGATCGCAGCAAAATCGCCCAGCACCACAGCAGGGTCCATGCCCCGCGCCCGCAGCTTCTCTTCAACCAGAGGCAGATTAGCCCTAACAAACGCCAAGTCAATCATCAGCTTTATTCTAGCGTCTAACCTCGCATCAGTTCAGCCCCGCCAAAAACTGAATCGCCGCATCTTCATCATCCGGCGCGCATCAGATGCGTATAGTCAGTCCAATAAAGCTCTTTCAACTCCCACAAAATCATCGGAGACTCGCAAATGATTGCAACCCACGGCTACGCCGCCCACTCTGCCACCACCCCGCTCGTCCCCTTCGACTACCAACACCGCGACCCCCGCCCCAACGACATCCTCATCGACATCCAGTTCTGCGGCATCTGCCACTCCGACATCCACCAGGCCCGCAACGAGTGGGGCAACGCCATGTACCCCATGGTCCCCGGCCACGAGATCGTCGGCAAAGTAGCCGCCGTAGGCTCCGCCGTCACCAAATTCAAAGTAGGCGACACCGCCGCCGTCGGCTGCCTGGTCGACTCCTGTCGCGAGTGCGCCTCCTGCAAGGCCGGCGAGCAGCAGTACTGCGACCGCGGCCTCGCCGTCTGGACCTACAACGCCAAAGGCAAGGACGGCCAACTCACCTTCGGCGGCTACGGCAACCACATCGTCCTCGACGAAGCCTTCGCCCTCCACGTTCCATCCAACCTCGACCTCGCCGCCGCCGCGCCTCTCCTCTGCGCCGGCATCACCACCTACTCGCCCCTCAAGCACTGGGGTGCAGGCCCCGGCAAAAAGATCGGCATCGTCGGTCTCGGCGGACTCGGCCACATGGCCCTCAAGTTCTCCCACGCCTTCGGAGCCCACACCGTGCAATTCACCACCTCACCATCGAAGATCGAAGACGCGAAAAAACTAGGCGCCGACGAAGTCGTCCTCACAAAAGAGGCCAACTGGCACGCTCCGCACGCAGGCACCTTCGACTTCATCCTCGACTGCGTCTCTGCTCCGCACGACATCACCCCTTACCTCGCTCTGCTCAAGCGCGATTCCACCTACTGCACCGTTGGCATCCCGGACTCACCCATGGCAGTCTCCGCGTTTTCGGTCGCCGTCGGCCGCAAGAGCGTAGCCGGCTCCGCCATCGGCGGCATCCCGCAGACTCAGGAGATGCTTGACTTCTGCGGCCAGCACAACATCGTCTCCGACATCGAGATGACCACCTTCGACAAGCTCGCCGAAGCCTGGGACCGTGTAGTCAAAGCCGACGTCAAATATCGCTTCGTCCTCGATCTGAAATCGTTGAAAGCATAAACACCCGGCTTGCGCGGAGAAATTCGCGCAAGCCAACTCATCATTTTTCGGGTCAGGTTTCACAGCGACACCCATCACCGTTTACCCTAGAGAGATGCGTAAGCCCTCCGCCCTTCTCCTCTGTCTGCTGCTACTGCTGCCCAACGCCCCGCAAGCCCACGCCGACGCCTACCACGCCAAGCCTAAGCTGGTCATCATCCTGGTCCTCGACCAGTTCCGCGGCGATCTCCCCTCCGCTACAGCGACGACTTCAAGACCCCCATGGGCTTCAATCTCTTCCTCAAGCGCGGCGCCTACTTCACCGACTGTTACTACGACTACGCCAACACCATGACCGCTCCCGGCCACTCCACCATTGGCACCGGGGCCTACAGCAACGGCCACGGCATTGCAGTCAATGATTGGTGGGACCTCAGCCGCTCCACCACCCACATGATCAGCTCCGTCGACGACGAGCGCTACGCTGTTGTCGGCGACCCGGCCTCGAAAGAAATAGGCGCGTCTCCTCGCAACGAACTCGCGTCAACCCTCGGCGATGAAGTCGTCCTCGCTACCCGCGGCAAATCAAAGCTGTTCGGTATCTCGCTCAAGGACCGGGCTGCCATTCTCACCTCCGGCCACGCCTCCAAAGGCGCCTTCTGGCTCGAACACGCCAGCGGCAAGTTCGTCACCTCCACCTACTGGGGGCCGAAATTCCCTGCCTGGGCCCAGGCCTTCAACGATAGCGACCGCGCCGCCAAAGCCACCGCTGAAGCCAAAGCCGAACCCGGCAAATTCTACGATCAGGTAGGCGCAACGCCAGCCTCAGTCAGTTATCTGCTCGACTTCGCCCAGGCTCTCATCACCGGCGAACAGATGGGCAAACACGACGTCACCGACGTCCTCACCATCAGCATCTCCTCCACCGACATCCTCGGTCACAAGGTAGGCCCCGACGCTCCCGAGCAGCGCGCCATGCTCGATGCCATCGACGTGGACCTCAATAACTTCTTCACCTGGCTCGATAAAAACGTCGACGGTGGCATGTCCAATGTATGGGTCTCACTTACCGGCGATCATGGCGTCGCCCCCACCGTCGCTGTAGCCAGCGAGAGCGGTATGCCTGCCGCTTCTTTCAACTTCCCGAAGGTCCTCGCGGCTCTCGAGACTGCTCTCAACGACCGCTTCTCGCCCGGCAAATCCACCAAGTACCTGCTCGGCGGCGAACTCCCCTACATCCAACTCGACCCACGCGAGTTCGACAAGATCAAAGTCAACGAAGCCGAGGCCGAACAGACCGTAGCCGACCTGCTGCCTGCCGCGCTCGAGTCCACGCTACCTCCAGCTCCCACCGGCGTCAGCCAGACTCGCCTGGCACCGCGCCCCTCCATCCGCCACGTCTACACCCACCTCCAGATGGCCGCCGGACAGGTGCCTGCGACTGAGGAGGGCCAACTCGTCCTGCACAGCTACTCGCCCAACGGCGGATGGAGCGTCATGGTGGCCCCCGGAATGTACGAAATGTCTTACGCCACCGGCACCAACCACTTCACCCCTTATGCCTACGACCGTCACGTCCCCCTCGCCTTCTTCGGTAGCTCCTTCATCCCCGGCTTCTATCATGATCGCGTCGCCCCGGTAGACATCGCCGCGACCTTCGCCTCGCTGCTGCGCATCAACCAACCCTCGGCGTCCGTCGGCCACGTCCTGACCATGGCAATCCGCTCCGAAACCAGCGCCACCACTCAGCACATCCCAGCTAGGGCCCCCGCCAAGTGAGCCAGCCTTCAACCCCCCGCGCTCCCAAAGGCCCCGACATGCGCGTAACCATCGCCGGGGTCGAACTCGCCTCGCCCGTCATCGCCGCCAGCGGAACCTTCGGCTACGGAGTAGAGTTCGACGACATCATCTCCCTCAACCGCATAGGCGGCTTCGTCACCAAGGGCCTATCCCGCGAGCCCATGGCCGGCAACCCCACCCCCCGCATCATCGAGACGCCCGCCGGCATGATGAACGCCATCGGCCTCCAGAACATGGGCGTCAAGGCCTTCATCGAAGAAAAACTCCCCAAGCTCCTCAAGATCAAAGGCGCCGTCATCATCGCCAACGTCTTCGGCTACACCATCGAGGACTGCGTCGAAGTCATCCACATGCTCAACGACGCCCCCGGCATCGCCATCTACGAGCTCAACGCCAGTTGCCCCAACACCAGCCACGGCGGCATGGTCTTCGGCACCGACCCCGACTCCCTCTACCACCTCGCCAACCGCTGCCGCCACGCCTCCCGTCGCCCCCTCATGGTCAAGCTCTCGCCCAACGTCACCAGCATCGCCCTCATGGCGCGCGTCTGTGCCGACGCCGGCGTCAACGCCCTCTCGCTCGTCAACACCTTCCTCTCAATGGCCATCGACATCGAGACCCGCCGCCCGCGCATCGCCAACGTCACCGCCGGTCTCTCCGGCCCAGCCATCAAGCCCATCGCCGTCCGCATGGTCCACGAAGCCGCCCGAGCCGTCGACCTCCCCATCATAGGCATGGGCGGCATAGTCCGCGCCGAAGACGCCGTAGAATTCATGCTCGCCGGAGCCACCGCCGTCCAGGTAGGAACCGCCAGCTACGCCGACCCCCGCGCCGTAGAAAACATAGCCAACGGCCTCCAACGTTGGTGCGCCGCCCACAAAATCAACCGCGTAGCCGAACTCACCGGCGGCCTCATCCTCTAAATCTTCAATTACCCGGCGAAGGTAAAAGGATTGAAGAGGTCCAGACCCCACCCCTGAAAGTCCCGCACATTTCGCGTAGCCAACGTAAATCCATGTACCTTAGCAGTCGCTGCGATTAGTGCGTCTTCGGTAAGAGCCTTGGAACGACGATCGATCAGTCGCGCCCATTCACGGCAAACCTCTCCATCGAGAGGCAGAACCTGATACGTCGCAACCACCTGAGAGAGCCATGACTCGATCTCTCGAGCTTTCTCGGCATCCTGCCGGCGCGTCAGCTCGATACCGGCCTGCATCTCCCCGACGACCATAGCCGATAGATAGATATCCCGATTGTCGAGCTGCTGAAGCCACGCGACCACAGCCCCATGCGGTCGAGTCTTGCGCAGCTCTGAGATAACGTTCGTATCGAGTAGGTACATGGGGCTAGAACTTCAGCGGTTTACGCCGCCGCACTTGCCCTCGCTTCGGAATCATCATGTCGTCTACAACAGGAGTTGGCGCAAGCAGCAGCTCTTTGAGAGTCGGCTTGTTCGCTTGAAGACGCTTCCACTCTGCAATCGGAACCAGCACCGCCTCTTCTTTTCCATGCCGAGTCACAACCTGCGGACCCTCCCGCAGGCTCGCATCCAGGAATTCACTGAATCGCGCCTTCGCTTCTTGCAGTTGCCACGTCATGGTAATCTCCGTCTAGTCAGTATTCTAGTCAGCGTAGTCCCGCCTGTCCATCTCATTCAATATTCATCCCTCTCGCATAAACTAAAACCTGTGACCGACTCTAAACCCGACCTAAAGCCCATCCGCCGCGCCCTCCTCTCCGTCACCGACAAAACAGGCCTCATCGACTTCGCCCGCGCCCTCGCCTCTCACAACGTCGAGCTCGTCTCCACCGGCGGCACCTCCAAAGCCCTCCGCGAAGCCGGCCTCACCGTCCGGGACATCTCCGACCTCACCGGCTTCCCCGAGATGCTCGACGGCCGCGTCAAAACCCTCCACCCCAAGGTCCACGGCGGAATCTTGCACATACGCGATAATGCGGAGCATATCGCGTCCATAGAAGCCCATCACATCCAGCCCATCGACATGGTCGTAGTCAACCTCTACCCCTTCGAAAAGACCGCGCAAAAACCCAACGTAGCCTTCCACGAGATCATCGAAAACATCGACATCGGCGGCCCCTCCATGGTCCGCTCCGCCGCCAAAAACTTCACCGACGTAGCCATCGTCACCTCCACCGCCGACTACCCACTCCTAGCCGAAGAGCTCGCCGCCAACTCAGGCAGCCTCACCCAAGCCACCCGCTGGCGCCTCGCCAAACAAGCCTTCGCCACCACCGCCGCCTACGACTCCGGCATCGCCACCGCCCTTGAGTCCATCGCCGAACCCTCCGGCCCAGCCGTCTTCTCCGACGAACTCCCCCAAACCGTCCGCATCACCGACCCAATCTCAAAGACCCTACGCTACGGCGAAAACCCTCACCAGCGCGCCGCCCTCTACACCGACGGCAGCGGCAAGGGCATAGCCTCCGCCGTCCAGCTCCAGGGCAAAGAACTCAGCTACAACAACATCGTCGACCTCGACGCCTGCTGGGAGTTAGTCACCGAGTTTGATCGAAACCCGCAGTAGTAATCATCAAACACACCAACCCCTGCGGCGCCTCTACCGGCGCCACCGTCCTCGAAGCCTACCGCCGCGCCCTCGAAGCCGACCCCATCTCCGCCTTCGGAGGCGTCATCGGCATCAACCGCGAGGTCGACGCCGCAGCCGCCGAAGAGATCGCTAAGCTCTTCGTCGAAGCCATCGTAGCCCCCTCCTTCACCCCCGAAGCCCTACCCGCATTCAGCACCAAGAAAAACCTCCGCCTACTCCAGATCACCCCCGCCAACACCCCTCGCGTTCTCAAACAAGTCTCCGGCGGCCTACTCGTCCAGGACTCCGACCACCTCCGCATCACCGAAGCCGACCTAAAAACCGTCACCACCGCAACCCCACTCCCGAAGAGCTCCGCGCGCTCCTCTTCGCCTGGCGCGTCTGCAAGCACGTCAAATCCAACGCCATCGTCTACGCCCGCTTCAGCGAAGGTCACGGCCAGACCGTAGGCATCGGAGCCGGCCAGATGTCCCGCGTAGACGCAGCCCGCTTCGGAGCCATGAAGGCCGTCCTCCCGCTCACCGGCAGCGTAGCCGCCTCCGACGCCTTCTTCCCATTCCCCGACGGCCTCGAGACCGTAGCCCACGCCGGCGCAACCGCCGTCATCCAACCCGGAGGCTCCGTTCGCGACGCCGAGGTCATCGAAGCCGCCAACAAACTAGGCGTCGCCATGGTCTTCACCGGAGTCCGCCACTTCCGCCACGGCTAAGCCAAACAACCGTCAACAAAGCCGGATAACTCGCCCCCAACGCCCTAGCAAAATCGCCAGTTTAGTGACATAGAGCAGCAAAGCTATAATTATCCGCATAAAGATCACTGGGAATCGGCGCAGCCTGGGCCGCCCCCAGTGGCACTGCATCCAATCTTCCCGCAGTTCCGTCTAAACTTGTGTCAGCGTCTCGCTTTGCTAAAGATCTCTGTCGGCCTAGGAAAACACACTTGACCACCCCCTCTTCGCGCGCACCTCGTCTCAGCTACCTCATCGCGGCGTCAGCCGTCCTCCTTTTCGCTGTAGCTGGCGCGCACGCGCAGAAGAAGCCCACCGTTACAACGGTCCAGCCCACGACCACCACGCCCGATCGCGCCGCCGCCTACTATCACTTCGGCCTCGCCCATCTCTACGAGGATATGGCCGTCAACGCCGGCCGCTCCGACTACGCCACCCAGGCAGTCGAGGAGTACAAGCTCGCCCTCTCAGCCGACCCCACCTCCACTTACGTGCAGGATGGCCTCGCCGACCTCTACTTCAAGATCGGCCGCATCAAGGAAGCCGTAACCGCCGCGCAGGACCAGGTCACCCGCAACCCCAACGATATCGCGGCCCACGAGCTCCTCGGCAAAGTTTATCTCCGCTCCCTCGGAGACATGCAGAACGCCCAGTCCGGCCAGATGCTTCAGCTCGCCATCGCGGAATATCAGAAGCTCGCCGAGCTCAAGCCTGACGACGTCGAGACCCGCCTCCTGCTCGGCCAGCTCTACAGCTTCAATCACGACTCCGCCAAGGCCGAAGAGCAGTTCAAGGCCGCACAGAAGATCGACGCCAACTCTGAAGATGTCGTTCTCAACATGGCCCGCCTCTACAGCGAGCAGGGTGACGCCCAACGCGCCGCCGACGTCCTCAGCTCCGTGCCCGTCGACGACCGCAGCCCACGCATCGAGTTCGCTCTCGGCGCCAGCTACGATCAGCTCCAT
The DNA here is from genome assembly GCA_963744125.1 of uncultured Acidobacteriaceae bacterium. Classification (GTDB taxonomy): domain Bacteria; phylum Acidobacteriota; class Terriglobia; order Terriglobales; family Acidobacteriaceae; genus Edaphobacter. Next base: position 410,936 of record CAVUSG010000007.1, read on the forward strand.
AAGAATAAGGAAGCCATCGCTGCCTACCGCCGCGCCGCCGATCTCGATCCCGACAACCTCGACTCTCAACGCGGCCTCGCCAGCGCGCTCCTGAATGACAACCAGCTCGACGAAGCCCTCAAGGTCCTCGACACCATCGTCGCAGCAGAGCCCCAGGACGCCGTCTCGCAGATTCACATCGCCGAGATTCAGCGCCGCCAGGGTCACTACGACGCCGCCCTCGATACCCTCGAGAAGGCCAAGGTCCTCGCGCCCGACTCCCTCGAACTCACCTACAACGAAGCCCTCGTCTACGACTCCCTCGGACGCTACGACGAGGCCACCGGAGTCCTCGTCAAACTCCTCAACAGCTCCGCCCATCCCGATGGAAAGTACACCGATCCCGAGAAGGCCAACCGCGCCATCTTCCTCGACCGTCTCGGCATCATCTATCGCGAGCAGAACAAGACCACCGAAGCCGTAGCCGCCTACAAGCAGATCCTCGACCTCGGCGGAGCCGACTACACCAAGAGTGGCTACCAGGGTGAGATCGACGCCTACCGCGACGCGCACATGTGGAAAGAGGCCACCTACGCCGCGACCGACGCTGCCAAGGCCTTCCCCAAGGATAAGCAGGTCCAGCTCATGTACGCCGCGCAGCTCGCCGATACCGGCCAGCTCCAGCAGGGAATCACACTGGCCAACGCCCAGCTCGCTCCTGCGCCCGGTGGCCCCGAAGACCGCGACGTCTATCTCGCCCTGGCGCAGATCTACATCCGCGCCAACCAATATAAAGAAGCCTCCGACGCCATCGACAAGGCCGCCGCGCTCTCCGTCCATCCCGACGATAAGATGTACATCGCCTTCATCCGCGGAACCCTCTACGACCGCCAGAAGCTCTTCGACGAGTCCGAGGCAGAGTTCCGCAAGGCCCTTGCCATTGAGCCCGATAACGCCACCGTCCTCAACTACCTCGGCTACTCACTCGCCGACCGCGGCGTCAAGCTCCCCGAAGCTCTCACGATGATCCAGAAGGCCGTCGAGCTTGAACCCCAGAACGGCGCCTACCTCGACTCCCTCGGCTGGGTCTACTTCAAGTCCGGCCAGTACGCCCTCGCCGAAGAGAACCTCCGCAAAGCCAACGAGCGCATCAACACCGACCCCACCGTCCACGACCACCTCGGCGAGGTCTACGAAAAAACCGGCAAGCTCAAACTAGCCGTCGCCCAATGGGAGCGCTCCATGACCGAGTACGCCCACTCCCTACCCGCCGACGCCGACCCCGCCGACGTAGCCAAAGTTCAGCACAAACTAGAAAACGCCCGCGTAAAACTAGCCAAACTAAACACCACCAACACCACCCCATCCAAATAGGCGCTCTTGTTGTTGTCCGTTTTCCTCAACCAGCCAAAACCCTTCGGGTGCCCCATCCTTCGCAGCTCTACCGCGAAGGGTGGGAAGTAAAAACTTCACCCTACCGCCTTTGCAGTTGCTTGTTCTCCCTAACTCAACCAAAAACGTCCGGGTGCCCCATCCTGAGGGCGCCTGATCGCCCGACGGTTGGGGAACCACAGAAGCTCGCTGCACAGCTTTGCCGTTGCTGTTCTCCTTCCAATCCCACAGAACCCGTCATCTCGACCGAAGCGCAGTGGAGTGGAGAGACCCCCGCATTCAGCTCTTGCTCTTGCCGTTGTCGTTGCTCCTGAGATAGGTCCAGGCTTTAGCCTGGACATTTCGACCGACCACCGAATCGGGCTGGTAGCCCAATGCTTTAGCTTTGGGTCTCCCCCGGGATATGACCTCTTATCGCGAGCCGCCCTCTTGACACCCGCTGTACAATTAACACACAGGAAAATTCAACCTCAGCCCCACATCAGGGCGCCAGCGAAGCTCATCCGCTGCGGCAGTTCTTTCTAAATTTAACGCTGAGGAACCAACATGCAATGAATACTTTGCGGCTAAACAACCTAAAAAATCAGGACTTTAGCTCATTCGAAACCCGAAGTCCGGACTTATCCACCATAGTTTGAATACTTTGCGCAAAAGTACGGGGGAGGGGAGTCCCGCCGACCTGACATCACACCGCCTGTGGAAATCCACCGCTAACTAATCTTCTAGTTGCTCGTCTACCAATCAGAAGACATGCCGCCGAAGCGCTCCAACACGCTCACCGAAGCCGAACTCAGGATCATGCGGATCCTCTGGTCCGAGGGTGAATCCCTGGTCAGCGACCTCGTCTCGGCCATGCCAGCCAGCACCCCGCTCGCGTACAACTCCGTCCTCACCACCGTCCGCATCCTCGAGCAAAAAGGCTACGTCGAGCACCGCCAGGAAGGCCGAGCCTTCATCTACTGCGCCTGCATCGCCGAGCACGACGCCAGCCGCTCCGAGGTCCGCCACGTCATGCATCGCTTCTTCGGCAACTCCCGCGAGCAGCTCATGCTCTCCCTCCTCGGCGAGGGCGAGATCACCCCCGAAGAGCTCCAGCGCCTCAAAGACGCCATCGCCGAAGCCGAAGCCCAGTCTCAATCCCAGCCCGAGGCGGAGGAGCAACAGTAATGACACCCACCCTCCTCCACGAGATCACCCGCTTCACCGCCCAGGCCTTCGTCGCAGCCCTCTGGCAGGGAATCGTCCTCATCACCGCCGTAGCGATCGGCCTCCGCCTGCTCCCACGCCTAGGCGCCTCCATCCGCTTCGCCATCTGGAGCCTCACCTTCGCACTAGCCGCCACCCTGCCGCTGCTGCACCTCAAAATCCCGACGATCCCGACGACAAGCACAGCGCAATCGCACCCCGCGCCCATCCACCTAAGCGCAGCATGGGGAACCGCCATAGCCGCAATCTGGGCCCTCGCCATGGCCGCCCGCATCGCCCAGCTCCTCACCCAGGCCACCCGCCTCCACCGCATCTGGAGACGCGCAACCCCAGTAGCCGCCGGCAACGCAACCCTGGCCCTGCTGCAAAACGGCAAGCGCCCCACGCAGCTCTGCACCTCATCCGATATCGACGTACCCTGCGTAATCGGCTTCTTCTCCCCACGCCTTCTCATCCCCGACTGGCTATTCGCCAAGGTCACCGAATCCGAGCTACACCAGATCATCCTCCACGAGTGCGAACACCTCCGTCGCCGCGACGACTGGATGAACCTCCTCCAGAAGGTCGCCCTCGTCATCTTCCCCCTCAACCCCGCACTCCTCTGGGTCGACCGCCGCCTCTCGCTAGAGCGCGAGCTAGCCTGCGACGCCGGAGTAGTAGCCTCCACCGCAGCCCCCTTCGACTACGCCCACTGCCTAACCCGCCTCGCCGAGCACCGCCTCCACCGCCGCAGCGTAGCCCTCTCACTCGCCGCCTGGAGCCGCCAGTCCGAGCTAGCCCGCCGCATCCACAGCCTCCTCCGCCCCATAGGCACCATGTCCCCGCTGCAAGCCCGAGCCTCTATCACCCTCCTAACCCTCGGCCTCGCCGCCGGAGCCGCAGAGATGGCCCGTGCCCCCCACCTAATCTCCTTCACCGACGCCATCGCCGCACCAATTCAGCAAGCCGCCGCGGTCACCATCAACCAATCAGCAGCGCACGCAATCCCAGTCTCCTTCACTCAAACAGAGCAGCCGCACGAGACCCTTCTAAAAGCCGTAATGCCGCAGCTGACGACAAAAACCCGCGCCCGCAAAACACATAACCAGCCGCGCCTGATCCTCACCACCGCCCCGCAGCCCACAGCCCGGAACCGGTATCACCATATCCGCTATGAGCTCCCCCGCGCCTACATACTTACCGACTTTTCGCCTTCCTACGCCGCCGTCCCATTCGGAAACGGCTGGCTGATCATCCAACTCTAACCAACAAACTGCCTCTCTGAAGGAGCTAACATGTCCGCAACAACTAATAAACTAGTTGCAAGCCTCAAAAAGTACGTCATCCCCACCGGAGCCATCGCAGCCTCCATCCTCGGAGCAGCAATCATCCTCCACTCGAACCACGTCAGCGCCTCCGCTGTCACCGCCGCACCGCTCGACGACTCGAGCGTAGCCCCCATCACCGCCATGGATAAAGCCATGGAGTCCCTCGCAGCCCGCGTCACCCCTGCAGTGGTCAACATCGCAGTCACCTCCAAACCCGAAGAACAGTCCGCCCAGTCCGGTGAGCAAGGAACGGGCCAGCAGGGAATCGACCCTCAGGACCTGCCCCCCGGCTTCGCTCAGTTCTTCGGCTTCGGCAACGGTGGCAACGGCGGAGGCCGCCGCATGCAGAACCCGCAGCAGCCCCAGCTTGAGCACGGCATCGGCAGCGGCGTCATCATCTCTCCTGACGGCTACATCGTCACCAACAACCACGTAGCTGGCGACGCCACCCAGATCAAGGTCACCCTCAACGATCGCCGCGTCCTCAACGCCAAGCTCGTCGGCGCCGACAAGCTCACCGACCTCGCAGTCATCAAGGTCGACGCGCACGATCTCCCCTACATGTCCTGGGGCGACTCCTCCAAGCTCGAGCCCGGCCAGACCGTCCTCGCCTTCGGCAGTCCCTTCGGCTACTTCCAGTTCTCCGTCACCCGCGGCATCGTCAGCGCGGTCAACCGTCAGAACCCCTACTCCGACGACGCCCGCAAGCCCGGCGGCTACATCCAGACCGACGCCGCCATCAATCCCGGCAACTCCGGCGGAGCCCTCGTCAACTCCCACGGTGAGCTCGTCGGCATCAACACCTTCATCATCTCCGACAGCGGCTCCTTCGCCGGCGCCGGATTCGCAATCCCGGCCCAGATAGCCAAAGCCACCGCCGATCAGATCATCAAGACCGGCAGCGTCCACCACGGCTACGTCGGCATCAGCATGAACGATGTCACGCCCGAGAACGCGCACTTCTTCAACCTCCCCGACGCGAGCGGTGCGATCGTAGCCCAGGTCTCGCCTAACTCACCCGCCAGCCACGCCGGCCTCCAGAACGGCGACGTCATCGAGCAACTCAACGGACAAAAGATCACCAACAGCGGCGCACTCCAGATGGCCATCTCCGGCTTCACCCCCGGTACCAGGGTCCAGCTCGGCATCCTCCGCAACGGCCACAACCAGACCATCGACCTCACCCTCGGCGAGTTCAACAACAACGGTCAGGTAGCAGCCAACGAAGGTGACGCCAGCGGCTCCGCAGCACAAGGCGGCAAGCTCGGCCTCGCCATGCAGGACCTAACCTCCGACGTCCGCCAGCAGCTTCATCTCCCTGACGACGTCAAGGGAGCAGCCATCGCCAGCGTCCGTCCAGGCAGCCCCGCGGAAGACGCAGGCCTCCAGCCCGGCGACGTCATCGTCTCGGTCAACCGCAAAGCCGTAGACTCCGCCAGCCAGGCCGTAGCCGGAGTCCACGCCATCCCCGCCGGACAGGACGTACTCCTGCTCGTCTGGTCCCGCGGCGGCGAGAGCTTCCGCGTCCTCCACCCCGACCAGGGCTGATTTTTTCCTACTGCCATACTTCCAGGGCTGCCGCGAAAACTTCGCAGCAGCCCTCTTTGTTTAACCCAAACCGCTTGAATATCAGTGGCACCAAGCACGTTTGTGAGGACTAACCTCGATTCGCGTGTTCTCAATGAGCGCGTTGCCCTGCACGCGCCAACTGAGTCTCTAGCGAGGTCTAGATAGTCCTGACCGGAGTTTTAGTCGCGAGCAAGTTGAAGTCTCAGTGTTTCCAATGCAGCAAATAAAGCTGAGCCACGCCAGTACGGCTCATGATTGCTGGCTGGCCTTCAGGGGTCAGGCTCACGAACGAGTCGAAACCGCTCGGATCATTCACACCTTCCAGTCCGCTCAACTTTGTCCACTCTCCCCCAGGGACCGTCAGGCGGTAAATTCCATTCTTCCCCTGGGTATTGCCCACATAAAGGGATTTACTATCCGTCGCCCACGTCCAGTAACCCCATGGCGCGTCGAACAAATGCAAATCTTTCCATGTCGTTGTCTTCGCGGAGTACAAAACCATGCGCGAAGGATTCTCCGCGGCGGCTACAAGGTACTGACCATCTGGCGACCGTGATGGAACGAAATATCCTTCGGAGTTTGGCATTGTGGAAATCTGGCGACTAGCTAGATCAAGTATGTGGATCCTCCGCGGCTGCCCCGGATACGGAAAGTAATTGAATGCAATCGATTTTCCATCGGGGGACCATGTCGGGGCCACATCGCCGTTGCCATCCGGGGTCAATTTCTCCGGCACACCCCCGTCGGCTGAAACCAGATACAAGTTATGCCAATCTGAGTACACCAGCCACTTTCCATCCGGGGACCACTGCTGCATTGCTGCGTAGGAGTTGGTGAGCTGCACCCTTTCGCTGCCATCAAGCTTGCTCTTCCATAGATGCTTGCTTGGGTACTCTGTGTACGCCATCCATTGCCGGTCAGGCGAAATCACGAACTCCAGCATCGACAGGTCATCGAGGAACGGCACGAGCTTCCCGGAGTGGGGATCGTATGCCCGCATAGCGCCTTCGTCCATCCGGCCCAGCACGTACACGCCATTGCCGTCGCGACTCGGGGTAAAGGCAAGAATTGATACCTGATTGCCGGTGATTCTTACCGCGGCTGGCTTCTTCCAGAATTCGAACCAACGCGGAGCAACCAGTTCGTATACGTTTCCGCGTCCCTCGCGATCTGACGAGAATAGAAAATGCCGCCCGTCAGGCGTCCACTGGCCGGAATACTGATTGGCCTTCTCGGGCCAGTCGGACTGCAGTGGGTGAGGATCTCGCCCATCGGCCCTCATGTTCCAAAGCCGTCGGCGGCCGTGGGCCGGCCCGACATCCAGGGTAAGTTGCTGACCATCCGGCGAAAAGCCGAGGTCGCTCAACTCGTCAGGAGCATCCCATATCTTTCTTAGATTTTGTCCGTCCGCGTCGATCGTATAGAGGGTCCGCAGGTCAGAAAAGGCGATAGAGCGGCCATCTGGAGACCACCGCGCCACGCGCGCCAGGTGATCGCTTAGTTTTCGCGGCGTGCCGCCGAACATCGATACTGTCCATAGAGTGCCGCGCCCAGTTTCATCATTCAAGTCGGCTTTTATCCCCAATACCTTCGAGGCATCCGCCGATATATCCAACATGCTCATGTCCGATCCGAGAAGACGCATCGGAACAATCGACCCACCAGTGACTGACATCTCAGAAGGCTCTCGGCGGCTATTAAAATAGAGCCGCGACCCGTCGGTGAAAAGCGGCCCCTGTTTCGCCTCTGCTGAAATCGTGACCTGTGTCGAATCGAGTGGTCCGGAGACCGGAGGCGGCGTCATAAATACCGCAAGGCCAACCCCGACGAGTGCGACTATCGCCGCAACTGCCAGCGCAGAGATCGCAATGCGACCGGGCGACCGTGGGAGCGCTCCTCGCAGCCAGGGCTTCGACGCAACGTGAGGCGGCGCAGCGGCCTCACGAACTGATTCTGAATCGCGCCGCAGCCGCTGCAGGTCAGTGCGGATATCGGCAGCTCCCTGGTAGCGCAATTTGCGGTCTTTTTCTAGCGCCTTGCCGATAATCTCTTCGACCTTCGGCGGCACGTCGGGATTGAGCCGCACAGGCGCCACCGGCGTGCGATTCAAGATGGCCTCTGACACCACGGCCATGCTGTCGCCGCGGAACGGCAGAACCCCGGTCACCATCTCGTAGAGCACCACTCCGAAGGAAAAGAGGTCGGTACGCGCATCCGTCTCCTCGCAGCGCACCTGCTCGGGCGACATGTAGACGACAGTGCCCATCGCCGTACCTGGCTGCGTGAGGCGGTCTGGTGGGGTGACTGTCAGCATCTCTGAAGGGTTCGTGGCGGCGCCTGCGGGCATCAACTTCGCCAGACCAAAGTCCAGAATCTTGACGTGGCCGCGCTCGGTCACAAAGATGTTCGCAGGCTTGATGTCGCGGTGAACGATTCCTTTATTGTGAGCAGCGCACAATGCGTCTGCTATCTCCGTCGCCCACGCAATGACATTCTGAAGCGACAGCGTCGCGCCCGCGATGTGATGCTTAAGCGTCGCGCCCTCCATAAACTCCATGACAATAAACGTTTCGTCATTTTCCGTGTCGATCTCGTGGATCGTGCAAATGTGGGGATGATTCAGCGCTGAGGCCGCACGCGCCTCTCTGCGAAATCGTTCCAGAGCCTGCGGATCCTGGGCCATCTCGCCGGGAAGAAATTTGAGCGCCACAAACCGGCCTAGAGAGACGTCCTCGGCCTTGTACACGATCCCCATGCCGCCCCCACCCAGCATCGAGATGATTCGGTAGCGCGAGATCATCTGCCCGATCCTTGGGCCAACGATCTCAGGGCGCCCCAAAGCTATCGGGTCATTGAGTTTCACCAGCGGTACATCGATCGTTCGGGTCCCCTGCTCCTCGGCTTCGATCAGTTGCTTGAGGTGCATCTTCAGTTCCTGATCTTCGCCGCAGGACTTCTCAATGAACGCCGCGCGATCCTGCGGGGCCTCTTTCAGGGCTAGGAAAAAGAGCGGTTTCAGGCGCTGCCATAGCTCAGGAGTCATATTCGATTTACGGCAAGCGTCGCTGTTTTGCCACAATTCGATCCGCGGAGCTAGTTGCAGCCCCGTTCCCGGGTCGCACCGTTGGGCTATAAATTTCCTGCAGCATGGTTCCCGCTCCAGGCGGAACGGAGGAACCGAACATGAAGGAAGTAAATCATCTCCGGCATGGACTCGCAAACTTCCAAAACGATGGTCTGGGTAACTACGAAGAGTTTGTGACCATACCCGGCTTCCCATGAGTCCAGTCGGGTTGATGCTAAATCGCCGAGTCGCTCATCCAAGATCGAGTAGTCCTCCCAAGCCCCGATGGAGCCCTTACCCCTTGACGTCGCTGATACAATTAACCCAGAGAGACGGTACTGAGAGCCCGGGCATCCACCGGGCTTTCCTGTTTCTCGGAGAATACCGAGGTCCGGACTTAAGTCGTTTGTTTCGAATATTTTGAGCAAAACAAGGGGGAGGGGGGAGCATGACAAACAAGACCAGCACCATCGCGCCGGAGCCCCGCCAGACCTCCGTCTCTGACCCCCTCAAACCTGCCCGGATGACTGAATCCCTCTACCTCTGCGCCGTCACCGCAGACGACGGCGACCCCCTCCTCGCCCGCGTCTATCCAGCCCCCTCCCGCGCCGGAAGAACCTCCTTCCAGCGCGACCGCGAGCGCATCGTCCAGGCCCGAGCCTTCCGCCGCTTGGCAGGGAAGACCCAGGTCTTCACCAGCCGAGCCTCCGACCACTTCCGCAGCCGCCTCACCCACACCATCGAGGTAGCCCAGATAGCCCGTGCCACCGCCGCAGCCCTCGGCCTCAACGAGGACCTCGCCGAGACCCTCGCCCTCGTCCACGACATAGGCCACCCCCCCTTCGGCCACGCCGGCGAACGCGCCCTCGACGAGTGCCTCAAGCGCCACGGCCGCCGTTTCGATCACAACCTCCACGCCCTCCGCATCGTCGAGCACTTCGAGCAGCGCTACGCCGCCCACCGCGGCCTCAATCTCACCCTCGGCGTCCGCGAAGGCATCATCAAACACTCCCGCGACTACAGCGCCGACCAGTACCCCGAGCTAGCCCCTTACTTCCTTGACCAACGCCCCCCGCTCGAGGCCCAGATCATCGACCTCGCCGACGAAATCGCCTACCTCACCGCCGACCTCGACGACGGCGTAGAGTCCGGCCTCCTCGAGATAGAGCACATCTGCGACCACGTCGCCATCGTCGCCCGCTGCTACCGCACCGTAGCCAAACAGCACGCCGGAGTCGACCAGAAATACCTCTTCAATGAGGCCCTGCAGCTCATGCAGAACATCCTCACCGACGACCTCATCCGCAACACCCTCGAGAACACCAACGCCATCGGTGCCAACTGCCTCGAAGCCGCCCGCAACCACCCCGCCCGCCTCGCCACCTTCTCCCCCCAGATCGAAGCCGAGCGCCTGCAGGAAAAACGCTACCTCTACGACACCCTCTACACCTGCACCGTCCTCGAGAACGAGCACAACAAGGCCGAAGAGGTAGTCACCACCCTATTCAACTACTGGATCGAAGAGCCCGAAGAGCTCCCCCCCGGCTACTTCGAAGAGATGCAGACAGAGGGCCTCTCCCGCACAGTAGCCGACTACATCGCCGGAATGACCGACTCCTTCATCCTGCTCAAATACGCCGAAGTCAAACGCACGGTCCGCAGATGACTGGTATCAATGCCGATCGAAAACTGGCCCATATGGATGGCTCAGATAAACCGGAAATGATTCCGGAATCTCTCTCGGAGGAGAACTCCGATAATCCTGGCGGATACAATCACATTCCAGCTCTGGATGGTATTCGCGGAACCGCGATTCTTCTCGTCCTCTTCTACCATCTCTTCTGGTCCAATCCTCACAGCGGATCGCGTATCTTTGACTTCATCAATGAACTTCGCGGATTCGCTTGGATCGGTGTGAATCTTTTTTTCGCCCTGTCAGGCTTCCTCATTACCGGCATCCTGCGCGATACCCTCCACACCAATCACTTCTTCAAGACCTTCTACGCACGCCGCATCCTGCGTATCTTCCCTCTCTACTATGGTGTGCTGCTACTGATATTGGTCCTTACGCGGCCGCTTCAAACGGAATGGAATGGCTGGCAATACTTCTACCTCACATACACCTCTAACGTTGCCCTGTGGCGCACCCAGCCGCTCATCACCCCGCACGTCAACATCAATCACTTCTGGTCCTTGCAGGTGGAGGAGCAGTTCTACCTTGTTTGGCCCTTCGTGGTCTATAGGATACGCAGCATCCCTATTCTTCTTCGCGTCTGCCTGTCCACCTGCGTTGTTGTATTTCTCATACGAGCGGTACTAGTTGCCATGCGGACTCACTTTGACAATATCTCTCTGCCCCGCTCGGCCACCTTCTCCTGCATGGATAACCTTCTGTTCGGGTGCGGACTCGCTCTTCTTCTCAGAACTCCCTCGCGTCAACAGGTTCTCAACAAGGCGCCAGTTGTCTTCGCGACTTGTGTCGCCATCATCGCTGCCTCGGGACTCATCCGGCACAGCCTCGACTGGCAGACCTCGGTCTTCCTTCCCACCTTTGGATTCAGCATCATCGGCATCGCTTGCGCTTCTTGCATCGCGATGGCCCTGCGCGTCGGATCCCGAACTCAGAGCCTCTTCGACAATCGCGTCCTTCGCTTCTTCGGTAAATATAGCTACGGAATCTACGTCTTTCACTACTCATTGGAGCTGTACCTCACCGTTCCAACGCGGACCTTTATCGTCCGTCATTTTCACTCAAAGGCGCTCTCCGTTGTGACCGCCGCTTCCTTGGTCTTGGCGCTCTCAGTGGTGGTAGCGCTACTCAGCTACCACCTTTACGAGGTGCATTTCCTCAAGCTCAAGAAATACTTTTCCTACGCTCGCCCCGTGACTGCGCCCACCGCATCGCTTTAGCCCACCGACGATTACATGAACGCTGATGAAGTGAGTTGGCTCGATCCTCTCCTGCATACAGGGGGTGCATTGCTTTCTTGCGTGCCCAGCCAATGCAATCATTGAATAAATAATCGCGGACGTCGTTCCAGATATGCGTAATGCTTGTTCAGGTGATCCAATCTCGATTGGACCTGCGGAATATGGCGTCCCCGATGGGATTCGAACCCATGTTATCGCCGTGAAAGGGCGGTGTCCTGGGCCGGGCTAGACGACGGGGACGCTTCGGCTGAGGAGGTTTTCAGTCAATTCTAACAGCCCAACATCCCATACCAAGTCGAAGCTCTTTACCCAGCACCATCAAATGAACGTAAGATAGACCAGTCAAATCCATGTCTACCGTCCACCGGCGCTACAAATATCTCGACGCCCTCACCACGGCCTTCGTCGTCATTCTGCTCGTCTCTAATCTCGTCGCACAGAAGATTTGCTTTATTGGCCCATTTGGGACCGGCAAATGGTCACTCGGTCCCTTCGCTGTCAGCGGGGCGGTGCTGCTGTTTCCCATCACCTATATCTTCGGCGATGTCTTCACTGAGGTCTACGGATTTGCCGCCTCGCGCCGAGCCATTTGGCTCGGCTTCTTCGGCACTGCCCTGCTCTATCTCATGGGAACCGTTGTCATCGCGTTGCCTTCGGCCCCAGGATGGCAGAACCAGCAGGCCTTCGCGGCCGTCTTCGGCTTCATCCCGCGAATCCTCGTTGCCAGTCTCATCGCCTTCTGGGCGGGGGAATTCGCCAATTCGTACACTATGGCACGCCTCAAACTTTTCACCGACGGTCGCAAACTTTGGACCCGCACCATAGGTTCGACCCTGGTTGGCCAGGCAGTAGATACCATCCTCGTTATTACCCTTACTTTTGCCGGAAGGTACTCTGTTCATATCCTGATCAACACCATCCTCACTGGCTACTGCCTCAAGGTCGGATATGAAATCATCGCCACGCCCATCACTTACCTGGTTATCAACTGGCTGAAGCGCGCCGAACAGGCCGATGCCTTCGACCGCCTCGAGAACTTCAACCCTTTTTCTTTCGCCGACAAGAATATTATCGACGTCGGATAGTGTTCCTGGCGGCATACCCGGCGCAGCAGATTGCCATTCCAGTCCGGTAAAATTTTCCTGCAAGGCGAAATCTATACGAACCCTTCATCGTTCTGCATCATCTACTGACTACGAAGTTGTGCGGCTCAGGATTCCAATACCCCCATCTGGCATAGTGGCCAACTGGAGCCGTTACTCCCAGGTTTTTGTTCGTAGTCACCAAGGAGAAGCATTTGTCACCGATTTTGCGCACCCCTCACCTCCTATCCTGGACAGTTTGTACGCTTGGCAGTGCCGCCGTGGTCTTCGCAATGGGTTGCAAGCCGGCAGCACCGCCAGCGGCCCCCCCGCAGGCCATGCCTGTCCAGGTCGCTCCGGTTACTCTTTCCCCAGTCCCGACCGGCGATACTTATGTGGCCACCATCAAAAGCCGCCGCTCCGCCACCATGCAACCACAGGTTGACGGCAACATCACCAAAATTTTCGTTAAGTCCGGCGACATCGTCAAACCCGGACAGATCCTCATGCAGATCGACCCTCTCAAACAGCTTGCGACCGTTCAGTCGCAGCAGGGAACTGAGCAACAGCAGAAGGCCGTCTACCAGTACAACGAGGCGGACGTAGTCCGTCAGAAGGCTCTCTATGATGCTGGCGTCATCTCAAAGCAGGCCTACGATCAATCCGTCCAGTCCTACCACAATTCCAAGGGTGCCCTCGACTCTGCCAGCGCACTCACCATCACCCAAAAGCAGCAGCTTGCCTACTACGACATTCGAGCTCCATTCGCCGGTGTGGTTGGCGACATCCCTGTTCATCTTGGCGACTACGTCTCGCCCACGACCCTTCTTACTACCGTCGATGAAAATGCTGACCTCGAGGCGTACATATACGTTCCCACGGAGCGTGCCACTCAAATCCGGACCGGCCTGCCCGTAGATATTCTCGATACCGCCGGCAACGTCCTTACAAAGTCGACCATCAGCTTCATCTCGCCTCAGGTTGATAATGGACTGCAAAGCATTCTTGCCAAGGCCGAGATTCCGCACTCTGCCGAGCGTCTCCGCAATCAACAGCTAGTTAAAGCACGCGTAACCTGGAGCACCGCCCCCGCCCCGACCATACCTGTTCTTGCAGTCTCCCTCATCGGCGGTCAGACCTTCGTCTTCATCGCAGCCCCCAAAGGCGATGGCTACGTGGCCCATCAGATCCCCGTGACTGTAGGCGAAACTCTGGGCAACACCTATCCGGTCATCTCCGGCCTCAAGCCAGGCGACAAGGTCATCACCTCAGGCCTGCAATTCCTGCAGGAAGGTGTCCCGGTCAAGCCGCTCGGCTAAATCCAAAGATTCATCGCTTCGGCGGAGTCGCCCCTCTTTGCTCCGCTCATCTACTCGATCACTTGGCAGTCCCTGGGTAAGAGGTACATCTTGGTAGATTTTTTTATCCATCGTCCGATATTCGCTACAGTCTGTGCGTTGCTTATCGTTCTGGCAGGAGCGGTTTGCATCCCGACCCTCCCAATCTCCCTCTATCCCGACCTGGCTCCCCCGCAGGTCGTCGTTACCTCGAACTACATTGGTGCGAACGCCAAGGACGTCGAATCCGCAGTTACCACCATCCTCGAAGAGTCCATCAATGGCGTCGAAGGCATGCGCTACATGAGCTCCACCAGCTCCAACGACGGCACCTCCGCCATCACCATCACCTTCGATACTGGATATGACCTCAACATCGCCGCCGTCGACGTCCAGAACCGCATCGCCTCCGTTCAAGGACGCCTCCCTGCGGTAGTCAATAACACCGGCATCACCATCACCAAGGCCAGCTCAAACTTCGTCTTTGCCGCCGGCTTCATCTCGCCCGACCACTCTCTGTCCCAGGCCTTCATCTCCAACTACCTCGACGTCTATGTCAGCGATGCCCTCAAACGGGTCCCCGGCGTCGGTGCTGTCATCATCTTCGGCGAGCGCAAATATGCCATGCGCATCTGGCTCGATCCCAACCGCCTCGCTGCCCGCGGCCTCACCGCCCTCGACGTCACTAACGCCCTTGCCGAGCAGAACGTCGAAGTCGCCGCCGGCCAGCTTGGCCAACAGCCCTCCGACCCCAGCCAGCAATTCCAGTTGGCGGTTCGAGTCATCGGCCGCTTAACCAACCCAGCGCAGTTTGAAAATATCGTCATAAAGAACACCACTACCGGCAGCGGAATAGTCCTGCTCAAAGACGTAGGCCGTGCTGAGATAGGAGCCGAAACCTACAGTACCGACCTCAGATTCGCAGGCGGCGGAGCCACCGGCGGCGACGCCATCGGAATCGGGGTTCAGCAGCTCTCTAACGCCAATGCCCTCGACGTAGACAAACGTTGCCGCGCTGTCCTTGACGAACTCAAGAAGTCATACCCCCCGGGCATGGAAGGCATCATCGCCGTAGATACCACCACCGTCATCGGCGACTCCATACATGAGGTCGTTGTAACCATCGGCCAGGCCGTCATCATCGTCATCATCGTCATCTTTCTCTTTCTGCAGGACTGGCGCGCCACCATTATCCCCGCCGTCACCATTCCCGTCTCGCTTATAGGCACCTTCGCCTTCATCAAAATCTTCGGCTTCTCCATCAACTCGCTCACCCTCTTTGGCATCACCCTTGCCACCGGACTCGTCGTGGACGACGCGATCGTCGTTATTGAAAACGTCCAACGGCACATCGAAAAAGAGCACTGCGACAGCGTCCTCGCTACTTCGAGGGCCATGGCAGAGGTCACCAGCGCCGTCATCGCCACCTCGCTCGTTCTCGTCTCCGTCTTTATCCCGGTCAGCTTCTTTCCCGGAACCACGGGCATTCTCTACAAGCAATTCTCCCTCACCATCGCTTTCTCCATCGCAATCTCTGCGTTCAACGCCCTGACTCTCTCGCCAGCCCTCGCCGCGATCCTCCTTCGCCCCGAGCAGGAGAAGACCGGAATCCTGGGCTTCTTCCTCAATCCCATTGAGCGCTTCATTCGCTGGCTCATCAGCGTCTACGCAAAGCTTGTCACCTTCGTCGTAAAAATTCGCTACGCCATGTTGCTGCTGTTCTTCGGCGGCCTAGCGGCAACCGCGTTCATGTACGTCCACGTCCCCACGGCCTTCATCCCGCAGGAAGACCAGTCCTACTTCCTCATCATCGTTCAGACTCCTCCCGGAGCCTCTCTCAGCTACACCTCTGAGTTCGCCGACCGTGTCGCAACTCAAGTCCGCAAGAATGACGGCGTGTTCGGCACTTTTTCAGTCATGGGCTTCTCTCTCTCGGGCGGCAGTTCACCGAACTCAGGCCTCATCTTCGCCCCACTCAAACCCATCGACGATCGCGACAAGATGGGCCCAAAATTCACCGCACACAATATCGTCGCTGAAGTCGGCCCGCAAATTCTAGGCATACCAGGCGGCATCGCCTTCGCGGCAGAGCCGCCAGCCGTCGCCGGCATTGGCACCGTCGGAGGCTTTCAGTTCATCCTCCAGGACGGCGGTCGCAACACCTTCGGAGACATCGATCGCATCGCCCACACCATGGTTGCTCAGGGCCGTGCGCCCGGCTCCGGCCTCACTGGTATGAATACCACCTTCACCTCAAACGACCCGCAGGTGCAGGTCACCGTCGATCGTCAGAAGGCCAAGACCATGGGCGTATCCTTCACTCAGATAACCGCCGCCCTCAGCACCTTCATGGGCTCCAGTTACGTCAACGACTTCGACTTCAACAACCGTTCCTACCGCGTCTACGTTCAGGCCGACGAACAGTTTCGCCGCAAATCCCAGGATATCAGCCAATATTACGTCCGCTCGGACTCCGGACAGATGATCCCGCTCGACAACCTCGCCACTCTGCAGGAGACCTCCGGCCCCCAGGTGATCAACCACTACAACATCTTCCGCTCCGCCGAGATCGACGGCTCACCCGCCCCCGGTCTCAGCTCCGGCCAGGGCCTCGAAGCCATGCAACGCGTCTTCGAAAAGAACAAGCTCCCCGGCATGACCTACTCATGGACCGGCCTCGCCCTCGAAGAGGTAGAGTCCGCCGGTAAAGCGATCATCATCTTCGCCCTCGGCCTGCTCGTCGTCTATCTCACCCTCTCCGCTCAGTATGAGAGCTTCGCGCTTCCGTTCATCATCCTGCTCGCCGTCCCCATGGCGATCCTCGGGGCGCTCTCACTTGTAGCCGCCCGCGGTCTCGCCGACGACGTCTACGTCCAAATCGGCCTCGTCATGCTCATCGGCCTCTCCGCTAAAAACTCCATCCTCATCGTCGAGTTTGCAGAGCAGCAGTTGGAACTCGGCAAGAGCGTCATCGACGCCGCCATCATCGCCGCCGAGCTTCGCCTCCGCCCCATCCTCATGACCTCCATCGCCTTCATCCTCGGAGTCGGCCCACTCTACTTCGCCACTGGCGCTGGAGCTCTCGGTCGTCACTCCGTCGGCACCGCTATCGTCGGAGGCATGGTCGTCTCCACCATACTCAACCTCCTCTTCATCCCAGTCCTCTACGTAATCCTCAAGACCATCTTGGTCCGCTTCAAGAGCAAACCCAGAGTCCGCCCCGAAGACTGCGAAGAACCAGCAACTACCTAGAGTCTTCGATTCTCTGAAATAGTTAAGCCGCTCGCAGCATCCCCGCAGCGAGCGGCTTCAATTATTAAGGAGCAGTGAACTAGCCAGTCAACCCACTCCCGTCGTATCAGTTTTTATCACTCGAATCGCCGTTACGTCTTACCCCGCAAATATCTCAGCTCCCAGCACCCGCGCATAAGCTGGCACTGTCAAAAAGTCCTGAAAATGCGGTGCCTTCACCAGCTCCCGCATTAGAAAAGCCGCGTGCTTGTAAGCCTCAAACCGCGCTGCATCCACTCGAATCTCAGCCAACCCCAGCTCGCGATCAATCTCGCTCTCCACCAGCTCCGCCGTCACAGCTCGCCCATCCGTCAGCACTGCTCCATGATGAACCCACTGCCACAACTGCGCTCGGCTGATCTCCGCCGTAGCAGCATCCTCCATTAGGTTGAACAGAGGAACGCACCCAATCCCGCGCAACCACGCCTCCACATAGCCCAAACCAACCGCAACATTCTGTCGCAACCCAGCCTCCGTTATCGTCCCATCCGGAACTCGCAGCAGATCTTCGGCCGCAGCGAAGTAATCCGGAAGCTGCTTATCGATCTGGTTAGGCTGCGGCATTACCCGGTCAAACACCTCCAGCGCTACCGGCACCAACCCTGGATGCGCCACCCACGTCCCGTCATGCCCGTCGGTAGCCTCACGTTCCTTGTCCGCTCGGACCTGCGCCAGCGCTTGCTCATTCGCCACTGGGTCAGTCTTGATGGGAATAAACGCGCTCATCCCGCCCATCGCGCTCACCTTGCGTCGGTGGCAAGTCTTGATAGCCAGCTTCGAATAGCTGCGCATGAAATGCGTCGTCATCGTGACCTGCCCACGGTCCGGCAGCAGCACCGACTTGTCTCCCGCAAACTTCTTAATGAAGCTGAAGATGTAATCCCACCGCCCACAATTCAGTCCAGCCGAGTGGTCCTTCAACTCCCACAAAATTTCATCCATCTCAAAAGTAGCCAGGATCGTCTCGATAAGCACTGTCCCCTTGATAGACCCCGCCGGAATTCCAAGGTCCGCCTCAGCCTTTACAAACACATCATTCCAAAGCCTGGCCTCCAGATGGCTCTCCATCTTCGGCAGATAAAAGTAAGGTCCCGAACCCCGCGCCAGCAACTCCTTCGCATTATGAAATGCATAAAGCCCAAAGTCGAACAGCGACCCCGACATCGGCTCTCCATCCACCTCAATATGCGCCTCATCCAGATGCCACCCACGCGCCCGCACAAACAGCACCGCAGGATTCTCCTTCAGCGCATATTGCTTCCCACTCGCAGCATCGGAAAACGTAATCGTCCGCCGCACCGCATCCTTCAAATTGATCTGTCCATCGATCACGTTCTCCCACGTCGGAGTCGTCGAGTCCTCAAAGTCCGCCATGAACACCTTTGCGCCCGAGTTCAGCGCATTGATGATCATCTTCCGGTCCACCGGCCCCGTAATCTCAACTCGTCGGTCCAGCAGATCCGCCGGCAACGGGGCCACCACCCACTCGCTCTCTCGAATCCCTTTTGTCTCGGCCAGAAAATCCGGACGCTCGCCCGCATCCAGCCTCGCCTGTCGCACCACCCGCGCTGCCAGCAGCTCCTTGCGCCGCGCATTGAACGCCCGCTGCAAACCCACCACAAACGCCACAGCCTCCGGCGTCAAAATCGCCGCATACCGCTCCGTCACCGGAGCACGAAACTCCACACCCGCACCAAAATCAATCATCCTCACCCGCCCTCAAAATTGTCATCCTTCCGCGCAGCGGGAGGACCTGCTTCTGCATTTGTTTCTGCTTCTGTTTTACTCGAACTTCAATTCAACCCGCCCAGCCGTAGAAAATTGCACATCCACGCTAGCCCCTGCGGTAGCCTGCACATTGCCGGTCCAGCTTCCCGTCGTAACCCAATCACCGGCTCTCAGCCCTTCGGTACGCACCGAACCTTCGTTCGCCAGCCAAGGCAACAGCCGCAGAAAGTCTCCCGAAGTATTCGATCCCGTCCGTTCCACACGCACAGCACCATCGATCGACAACGTCACATGCTCCTTCGTGAAGTCGATATCCTTCCAGTTCGGAATTGCCGCTCCATACACCAGCCCACCGTGCATCTGCAGGTCAGCATCCTTTGACAATTTATTCGCCGCCACCGGATCCACCAGCCCACTCTCCAACACTTCAATCGCCGGATGACAGCTCGCAATCGCCGCAATCACCTCATCTCGCGTATAAGGATCGTCCCGCACGGGGAGGTCCTCGCCTAGCAGAAACGCAATCTCTGCCTCCAGCCCTCTGTACCGGTGCGACACCTTACAGAGTCGAACGCCATTCGGCCAAATCCACGCCTTTGGCATCGGACCATAAGATGGTGTCGCCTCCGGGCTCGGAGCCCCAATCTTCCATCCCCCGATCTCTTCGTAAGCCAGGGACATCACATCGTTGACGACATAAGCCTCGTCCATCGTCACCGGCCGCAAGTCCTTCGGCAGGTCAACAATCGGCGTCAGCGTCCGCCGGGCATCCATCAGCAGGTTTGCAGCTTCCATCAATTGCGCTTCGCGAGCACCAGTCATAATCAATCCCCCCTTGCCCCAAACAGTGTGCCACCAGCCGCACCCTCCTGTCTCCCCGAGCAATTTATCCCATCCAATGTTCCTGCAATGTCGTAACTTAATCAGAGATCAACTGTCATACATATGCACGTGATGAAGCCAGCAGGAAGGGAACCACCATGCTCCTCCGAAACTCAGGTATCCTAGAATCCACCATCCGCTCCTCCGAAATCACTCCCGAGCACGCGTTCAACCAGCACAATCAAGCTCGCCGCCGCTTCCTCACCGGAGCCGCTGCGCTAGGTGCCGGAGCCCTCGCCACACGCTACGTTCCCGGTCTTATCGACCCAGCCACAGTCCACGCCTCCGACACCCCTCTCAAGACAGTCCCCAGCAAATACACCGTCGACGAAGTTCAAACTCCAGAATCCAAGGCCTCCAGTTACAACAACTTCTACGAATTTGGCGAACAAAAGGATCAACCCGCAAAAAACGCCCACACCCTCCGCATCCGCCCCTGGACTGTAGCCGTCACCGGCATGGTCAAGAAGCCTCAGACCGTCAACATCGACGACCTCCTCGCCTACCGCCCCATCGAAAACCGCGTCTACCGCCACCGTTGCGTCGAGGCCTGGTCCATGGTCATCCCCTGGGATGGCTACTCCCTCTCGGAATTCATCAACTTCTGCGAACCCCTCCCCAGCGCAAAATTCGTCCAGTTCCTTACCCTCTACGACAAAAAGCAGATGCCCGACGCTCCCTACGGCTACGACTGGCCGTACAGCGAAGGTCTCCGCCTCGACGAGGCCATGAACCCCCTCTGCCTGCTCACCTTCGGCTGCTACGGCAACGTCCTTCCCAACCAGAACGGAGCCCCCATTCGCGTCGTCTCACCCTGGAAGTACGGCTTCAAAAACGGCAAGTCGATCGTCCGCTTCCACTTCACCGACAAGCAGCCCAAGACCACATGGAATCAGCAGAACTCCGAAGAGTACGGCTTCTACTCCAACGTCAACCCTTCCGTGGACCACCCCCGCTGGTCCCAGGCTCACGAGCGCCGCATCGACGCCAGCGCCTTCCCTCACACCATCCCTACGCTCCTCTTCAACGGTTACGCCGATCAGGTGGCGAGTCTCTATACCGGCATGGACCTCAGAAAGTTTTATTAAATATTTGTCTAATTCAGAAAATCCATTAACCAGATTCCGTGTTCATACAACTAACACTGTTGCTCTGCCTCTCAGATCCCACCCTTCGTTCTCTCTATGACCCTCCGCGCGGTCTAATTCCGCTGGAGGGTCGTTAAGCTTAACCTTCGCGATAAACTAGCAACGTCACCCAATCCAACCATGCCCAAGCGTGCCATCATCGCCCTCAAGTTCGTCATCCACTTCGCCTTGCTCGCCCCCTTCGCCTACCTGCTGCACCTCTTCCGCAACGGCACCCTCGCCCAGCTCGCCGACCCCATCAACTACATCACCCACTTCACCGGCGACTGGGCCATCTGGACCCTCCTCGGCTCCTTAGCTATCACGCCACTCCGCCGCCTCTCGCCGCAGATATCTTTCCTCATCCGCTTCCGCCGCCTCATCGGTCTCTACGCCTTCTTCTACGCCTCGCTCCACCTCGCCACCTACGTCTTCCTCTTCAGCGGATACGACGTACCCTCCGCCTTCGCCGCCATCAAAGCCGGACACCCCGGCCAACTGATCACCCTATGGAAGGCCGTCTGGCCCACCATGTGGGACGACCTCCGCAAACGCCGCTTCATCCAGGTCGGCTTCTTCGCTTGGGTCATTCTGCTCGCCCTCGCCTGCACCTCACCCGCCTTCATCATGCGCGCCATGGGAGGCAAAAGCTGGCAACGTCTCCATCGCCTCGTCTACGTCGCCGCCATCGCCGGCTGCATCCACTACTGGTGGATGGTCAAAACCGGCGTCCGCCTCCCCTGGAAGGACACAGCAGTCCTCACCGTCCTGCTCCTCGCCCGCGTAGCCTACGCCCTGATCAAACGCTTCAAACGCCCCGCCCCAGCCTCCAAAGCCGTCGTGGCATCATGATTAGGTCTGTAGTGAGCGCAACTTCCGGCCTCTAACCCCGGTCTAACTTAGATAGAGGGTTCGTTATGCTCAAGCTGCGCCTCGGCCTATTGGCACTAACTCTCGCCATCTCCCCACTCCACGCGCAAAATCCAGCGCCACCCAAGCCCGCCACAAAATCCACCAAACCCAAATCCCCAGCCCCACCCAAACCAGCGCCCCTGGTCCCCCTGACCGACCGGGAACGCGCCATCCAGCTTCTCAACCGCTTCACCTTCGGTCCACGCCCCGGAGAAGTCGAACGCGTCCTCGCCCAGACACCCGAAGCATGGTTCGAGCAGCAACTCAACCCCGCCACCATCAACGACGACGCCCTCAACCGCCGCCTCAACGACTACGCGACCATCAGCATGGCCCCCGAGCAGGCCCTCACCTTCTTCCCCGACCGCGGCATGATCCAGCAGGTCGCCGAAGGAAAGCGCCCCTACCCCTCCGACCCCAACCTCGCCGCCATGTATGAAGTCCAGGTCTTCAAGTTCAACGGCGACAACGCACTCCGGAAGGTCAACCCCGACGGTACGCACACCATCCCCCAACCAACCGACGAGGAACTAGCCGAACAGAAGAAACAAGACCAGGCTACCGCCCTTCGCATCGCTGGCGACCTCTTCATCCTGCCTAAGAACCAGCGCATGGCCGCCCTCATCAAGCTCCCCGTTCCCGACCGCATCGCCTTCACCAGCTACCTCAGCGGCGACCAGAAGAATCTCCTCATGGCCGACTTCAATCCCCGCGAGCGCGAAATCTTCAACGCCATGAACGCTAACATCGGTGCCTCCTACCAGATCATCAACGAGCTCTCCCAGGCCAAGTTCCTTCGTGCCATTCTCTCCGAGCGCCAACTTCAGGAGGTAATGACCGACTTCTGGTTCAATCACTTCAACATCTTCATCGGCAAAGACTCCGACCAGTGGTACACCACCACCTACGAACGCGAAGCTATCCGCAAAAACGCGCTCGGCAAGTTCCGCGACCTGCTCCTCGCCACCGCCCAGTCACCCGCCATGATGGTCTACCTCGACAACTTTCTCTCCATCGGCCCCGACTCGCTAGCCAATGGAGTCAACCCCGCCAATCCCAATTCGAAAAAAGGCAATCGCGGCCTGAACGAGAACTACGGCAGGGAAGTGATGGAGCTCCACACTGTCGGCGTAAACGGCGGCTACACCCAGGCCGACGTCACCGCTCTCTCCGCCATCCTCACCGGCTGGGGAGTCGATCGACCCAACCAGGGCGGCCCATTCCTCTTCGATCCAAAGAAGCACGAACCCGGCCCCAAACAATGGCTAGGCCAGACCATCCCCGGGGTCGCCGCATCCCCCAACCCCAGCCGCGAAGGAATCAACGAAGGTCTCTTCGCCCTCAACATCCTCGCCGCAAGCCCCAAAACAGCGCACTTCATCAGTTACAAATTAGCCCAGCGCTTCGTAGCCGACGACCCACCCCCAGCCCTCGTCGATCGAATGGCCGCCACCTATCTCTCCACCGACGGCGACATCAAAGCCATCCTCCGCACCCTCGTTCAATCGCCCGAGTTCAACTCCAAAAAGTACTTCCGCAATAAAGTCAAAACCCCCATGGAGTTCCTCGCCTCAGCCTTCCGCACCACCGCCACCGACCCCCAGAACCCCGGCGCCCTGGTCAACACCATCAACACCATGGGCATGCGTCTCTACTACGCCCTCCCGCCCACCGGCTACTACATCACCGCCGACCACTGGATGAACTCCACCGCCCTCGTAGACCGCCTAAACTTCGCTTACCAGCTCACCGGCAGCAAGTTCGCCAACCAGAAATTCGACTCAGCCCACGTCCTCGCCCTCGGCCTGATGTCACAACCCGCCACATCCTCAACCACCCAAGCCTCGGACTCCACGCACCCCGGCACCGCCCATCTCTCGAAGGCTATCCTCGCCTCTGAAGCCTCCGCTCCGCTACTAGACGCAGCCGGACCCGACGTCGCCCTCCACGTCCTCGAAACCACCCTCATCGGTGGCGAAGTCTCCACACAAACCAACCAACTCATCCACAAACAAATCAGTGACATTCCCACCACAAACTCAATTGATACGTTAAATCTGCTGACCGCCCTAGTCATGGGCAGCCCCGAATTCCAACTTCGTTAGAGGTTTTCGACGCGACACAATCTGACGCATTACCCGGCCGCAGTTCCGTTCTTTAAATTCAAGCAAACCGACGCAGATTCCGTTATCGTAATCGGGCATTCACAATAGCTCAGTACGTTGAATCGAAATGATTAAAATCAAATTATCGTCTGCTTTTGCGCTGCTCTTGGTGCTCGCATCCTTCGACGCTCAGACCCAGGTCCCCAAATCCGCCGCAAAGCCACCCAAACCCGCACGAGCCCCCTACTACCTCGACGCCCAGCAACTCGACCTCTCGTCGATCCTTCCGCCACCACCCGCGCAAAACTCTGCCGCCACCCAGGCTGAGCTCGCCGAAATCCACAGCATCGAAAAAAGCCGCACCCCGATCCAGGTAGCCGCCGCCGAATCCGACGACCACGACGAAGACATCTTCCTTTACGCCTCAGTCCTCGGCCCATCCTTCACGCCCGAATCACTCCCTCTCACCGCGGCCCTATCCACTCACGTTCGCAACGACGCCAGCATCCTCAACGCCCCGCTCAAGGCTCACTTCGCCCGCCCTCGCCCCTACAACTTCGACACCACGCTCCACCCCATCTGCGACACCAACCAGGAAAACTCTTACCCCAGCGGACACGCCCTCAACGGCTATCTCCTGGCCTTCACTCTCATTCAGCTCGTCCCCGAAAAGAGCGCCGAAATCCTGACTCGCGCCGACGATTACGCGCACAACCGAATCGTCTGCGAAGCCCACTACCAGTCCGACCTCGAAGCCAGCCGCCGCGTAGCCTACATCGCCATCGGCTACCTCCTGGCCAACCCGCGATTCCAGACCGACCTCGCCGCCGCCCGCACCGAACTCCGCACCGGCCTAGCGCTCCCACCAACGCCGTCCCACTAAGCCTTCAACGTCACCATCTGTGCCTTCAGCTGCGCGCGCACCACCAACTCCGCCGCAAGCAGACACTGCGTCTGATCCTGCGCCGTATGCGTCCGGTTCACAATATCCGACACAAACTGCGGCCCAAACGGCAGCTCCAAATTATTGCAATCGATATACCGCGCCTGATTCTTGTCGACGATATACAGATTATTCCCGAGCTTCGACCGCGCAACATCCGTGTACTTCCGCAGCTCGATATAGCCTTCCGTTCCCAGAATAAACAACCGCCCATCCCCCCAAGTCCCCAGCCCATCCGGAGTAAACCAGTCCAGCCGAACATATCCAAGACCCTTGTCACCCCGCAGCATCATATCGCCAAAGTCTTGGAACTTAGGCTTCTGCGGATGATTCACATTCGCTATCTGTGAAGCCACCACCTCAGCCTGTGTCGACCCCGTATAGAACAAAAACTGATCCACCTGGTGCGACCCAATGTCGCACAAGATCCCGCCATACTTTACCGGCTCCCAAAACCAATCCGGCCGCCCACCCGCCCCGCCCGCATAAGGATCCGTACCCTTCTGCACAATCTGGTGCGGAGCAATATTGATCGTCTGGATCACCCTCCCGATCGCCCCCGCCTGCACCAGCTCTCCCGCCTTCACCGCAGCCTTCACCTCCAGCCGCTCGCTGTAAAGAATCGCGTAGATCTTCTTCGTCTCCGCAATCGTCTTGCGAATCTCATCGATCTGCGCCAGCGTAGTAGCACCCGGCTTATCGCTCAGATAATCCTTCCCATGCTTCATCGCCCGAACCCCAAGCGGAGCCCGCTCGTACGGAATCGTCGAACTCAACACCAGTTGGATCGACCCATCATTAAGAATCTCGTCCTCCGACTTCACCATCTTCACGTCCGGATATCGCTTCGTGAAGCCCGCCACCTTATCCGGCTCCGCCCCGTACGCCGCCACCAGCACACCGCCGCCACGCTTCACCGCCTCCACCATCCCGTAGATGTGGTCATGGCTCATCCCGCACACCGCAAACTTCACCGAATACTTAGGCGCAGCCTGCCCATAAGATTCACTCGGCTCAGCAACCTCATGCACCACGCGCAAATCCCCATGTGCCATCTCAGCGAACCCTACCAGCATCCCCGCCGATCCCAGCACACCACCCGCCGCGCCCTTCAAAAACTCCCGCCGACCCACAACCTCATCGCTCATCTGCTCTCCCTCCATCATTGACCCAGCAGAACAAAACTACGTCGCTTCGCAGCTCTTGGCAACACACTCACGGAAACAATCGAATCCCCACCCACCCATCCGCCTCCCGCACAAACACCATGCGATCATGCAACCGGTCCACTCCCTGCTGCCAAAACTCAATTCGCCTCGGCCGAAGCAAATACCCACCCCAATAATCCGGCCGCGGAATCTCCCCCGGAAACCGCGCCTCACACTCATTCACCATCTCCACCAGCACATCCCGGCTCTCCAGCGGCTGGCTCTGCCGCGACGCCGCCGCCCCCAACTGACTCCCCCGCGACCGGCTCCTGAAGTACGCATCAGCCTCCACTCCCCGCAATTCCGTCACCGTCCCCTCCACCCGCACCTGCCGATGCTGCGTCTTCCAGTGGAAGCACATCGCCGCCACCGGATTCTCCTTCAGCTCCCGCCCCTTCTGGCTCTCAGTATTCGTAAAGAACACAAATCCCCGTTCATCCACCTGCTTCAGCAAAACCATCCGTACCGAAGGCACACCCTCCCGAGTAGCTGTCGCCAGCGCCACCGCATTCGGATCATTAATCTCCGTCGTCTCCGCCTCAGCCAGCCACCCCCGAAACACCGCGACAGGATCGCTTACATCCGCACTGACAAAATCCTGGCTCATTCCGAAAGCCCATCAAACAAATCATCCGTCAACCGCGCCGCCTGAATACCCTCAGCCGCAACCAGCGTATAAAGCTCCTCGCCTCCATACTTCTCAAACAGCTCCCGAGTCATCTCCATCAACGGCCCCTGCGAAGGATGCTGTCTGAACGCCTCCGCCTTCCGCGCCTGTACGCTGCGAATATCCAGCTTCACCGTCCAAGGTCCCGGCAGAGGAGCCAGCCGCCCCGGAATAAAAAAGTTCGTAGTGATGTGATACAGCCGCTTCGGCTGAAACGGCGTAGCCAGATCTGGATACCGCTTCTCCCGTCCCGCCCAATGAAACGCCGCAGTCGTCAGAGCCGAAACCATCATGTGATCGTTATGCGTATTCGGCCCACCCTCGCCGCCAAACGTAATCACCACATCTGGCTTGAACCGTCGCATCCGCTCCACCAGCCGTCCAGCCGCCCGCGAAAAATCCACAAACTCCGTCCGCCCGTCTTCATAGTCCAGCAGCTCATAGTGTGTCACTCCCAGCACCTGGCACGACGCGGCAAACTCCTTCTTCCGCAACGCTCCCAACTCCGCACCCGACTTCGCGTCGCCCCGGTAAGTCCCCGCCTGCCCATCCGTCAAACACAGCACGTAGGTCTCAATTCCACGGTCAGCCGCCAGCGCCAACGCACCACCAAACCCAAAGCACTCATCATCCGGATGAGCCGTTACACACATCATCTTCAAACTCAAAGTACCGCATCCTCCACGTCGCCATCATCAAACAGCAACTCACTCGTCAAAGTCTCTTCCAGTAAAGCATCCGGATCCGCAGCCCACACCGGCGCAAACGTCCGCCGATGCAGCGCACAAGGCCCATGCTCCACCAACGCCCTCTTATGCTGCGGAGTTCCATATCCCTTATGCGAAGCCAGCCCATACACCGGATGCACCGCATCCAGCTCCCGCATCAGCGCATCCCGATGCACCTTCGCAATCACTGAAGCCGCAGCAATCGAAAGACTCAGCGCATCGCCATAAAACAGCCGAGTCTGTGCGCAAGCATGATCCAACCGCATCGCATCAATCAACAGATGGTCCGGCTCAACCGACAGCCCCAGCACCGCCGCCAGCATCGCCATCCGCGTCGCCTGATAAATATTCACCCGGTCGATCGTCTCCGCATCCACCTCCGCCACCGACACGCAGATCGCCATCCGCCGAACCTTCTTATCCAGCTTCTCGCGTTCCTCCCGCGTCAATTGTTTGGAGTCCTTCAATCCCGCCCGCGCCAGCGACCCCATCCGCTCCGGCAGTATCACTGCCGCCGCCACCACCGGCCCGAACAGCGCCCCCCGCCCCACCTCATCCACTCCGGCAATACTCCGAAACCCATGAAACCGCAACGCCTGCTCCGGAGCATCGCTGCAAACCAGTTGCTTCAACATCCGCTGCTTGGCGGCAGCCTTACCGACAGCTTTCGCTGCACCTTCAGCCGTCTTCGCCCTGCGAACCGTGGAAGTAGTAGCCATGCCCATCACCCCACAGTTTATATCGCTACGACACAAGCGGAGAGCAGGGAAGCCAGTGGAAAATCAGACAGTATTAGAGCAAGTTGCCGATAGGTCCAGAGAAACTTGCTTTCTGAATGCCGACATTTGCTTTTGAGGACAGGCTTGCGTTTGAGGTGCGGAGACTTGCTTTTGAGGGCTGAAGGCCCGCTCTATACCAGCCTGGGGCGCAGCCCCAGGTCAGCGGTCAACGAAGATCCAGAGGGCTGAAGGCCCGACCAATTACTCCCTCTATTGCACCACGGATCATTTTGCTCTCCAAAAACCAAAGCCACGACCGAAGGTCGTGGCTCTGACAATACGAAATCAAAAGCTTACTTAGCAGCGCGCTCAACCTCGCGCAGACGGGCAGCCTTGCCACGCAGACCGCGCAGGTAGAACAGCTTCGAACGGCGAACTTCGTACGACCGTACCTTCTCAACCTTGTCCACAACCTTGGAGTTGAAAGGGAAGATGCGCTCGACGCCCTGCCCGAAGCTCATCTTGCGAACTGTAAATGTGCCTTGTGCTCCGTTGCGGCACGCGATGACCATTCCTTCGAAGGCCTGAAGACGCTCTTTCTCGCCCTCTTTGATCTTCACTTGAACTCGTACAGTGTCGCCAGGTGCGAACTGCGGTAGATCGGTCCGCTCTAACTTCGCGGCCAGTTTCTGCATGATTGGATGGATTGACATAGCTACTTTCCTAATAAGAACTCGAATCTCTAGTGTACACGATTTAAGCCCTAAAATGCGCCACAGGCACCTTACTTCACAGCCGCAGCATCCCCGGATAACATGCTCCCCAGGTACAAAGTCAGCACCCTCTTGAACTCCGCCACCACCAGAACCTTCCCCTTCGGCTCAGCCTCCTCGTAGACCGCCATCATGCCTCTGACGATCTGCATCGTCACGTTCGCAGCAAGCACTGCCTGCTCACTCGACAGCGACGGGTTCTTCGCACGAAAAGCATTCGCAATAGTGACCCGCGAAGCCTTTCGAGCCGCGGGATCACGCCGAAACCGGATCGGAGACGCCAGCAGCTTTAGAAAAGCGGGCCGCTCCTGCACGAACAGCGTAATGCGATCGATAAACAGCTCGGCAAACTCCGCGTGCGCCAATCCCTCCGCCTGAATCATCAACGGCGCCCACTGCGCTTCCAGATCCTCCGCATACTGCTTCAGAAGATTGAAAGCAATGGACTGCTTGTCCGGAAAGTAGTTATAGAGCGCCCCAATCGAAGATCCGCTCCGCTCCGCAATGGCCGTCATCGTCGCTGCCTCGTAGCCAACCTCCACAAACAGTTCCGCCGCCGACTCCAGAAAACCCGCCAGCCGCCGCGTCGAGCGTTCCTGCTGCGGCGCAACCCGAACGGCATTTGACGAAATCGAGGACATCCTCGTATTCTAAACCAGAGAAGTCGAGACAACCCTCGATTTTTCAAAAACAACCCGGAGAAACCATGGCAGACTTCCAGCTCGACCCTCAAAAGACCGCACTAATCATCATCGACCTCCAGAACGCCATCGTCGGCATGAACCCCGTGCCGCACACTGCCGCACAGGTCATCGAAAACTCGAAGAAGCTCGCCGAAGCCTTCCGCGCCAAGGGTGCCCCGGTCGTCTACGTGCGCGTCGACCTCAACGATTTCCAGAAGCTCCCCGCCGACCAGCCCACCAACCTCGGCGACAAGCCACTGCCCGCCGCAGCATCCGAGATCGCCGCCTCCGCCGGCTTCCAGCCCGGTGACATCCTCATCACCAAGCGCCACTGGGGCGCCTTCGCCGGCACCGATCTCGAGCAGCAACTGAGAAGCCGCGGCATCGACACCGTCGTCCTCACCGGCATCTCCACCAACGCAGGCGTCGAGTCCACCGCGCGCCAGGGCACCGGCCTCGGATTCGCCTTCATCCTCGTCGAAGACGCCTGTTCCGCCCAGAACGCCGAACACCACCGTTTCGCCTTCGAAAACATCTTCCCGCGTCTCGCCCGCGTCCGATCCACCAGCGAGGTCCTCGCCGCCATTGCCTAAGGCCTCGACCGAAACCGGCCGGCTCGATCCACTCGTCTGGAAGATCACGTCCGTCGCGGTGCTGGGCTCCTTTCTCGCGCAGCTCGACGCCACCGTCGTCAACGTATCGCTCGCGACCCTCGCCGTGGATCTCCACAGCACCCTCACGGCAATCCAGTGGGTCACCAGCGGCTATCTTCTCGCGCTCGCCCTCATGCTCCCGCTCAACGGCTGGCTGGTGCAGCGCATCGGAGCCAAATCTCTCTACCTCTGGTGCTTCTCGGCCTTCACGCTCTCCTCAGCGTTATGCGGCCTGGCCTGGTCTGCAAATTCACTCATCGGATTCCGAATCCTTCAAGGCATGAGCGGCGGTCTCATGGCCCCAATGGCGCAGATGATGATGGCGCGCGTCGCCGGAAAAAATATGGCGCGCATCATCGGCTACGCCGCCGTGCCCGTCATGTTAGGACCGATCCTTGGCCCAGTCATCGCCGGAGCCATTCTGCAACACGCATCATGGCGCTGGCTCTTCCTCATCAACCTGCCCGTCGGCACATTGGCAATCGTGCTGGCCATCCTC
The DNA here is from genome assembly GCA_963744125.1 of uncultured Acidobacteriaceae bacterium. GTDB lineage: Bacteria > Acidobacteriota > Terriglobia > Terriglobales > Acidobacteriaceae > Edaphobacter. The sequence continues at coordinate 441,721 of CAVUSG010000007.1, forward strand.
TTCCTACCCAGCGACCGTGAAGAGACCGAATCAAGAGAGCTCGACCTGGTCGGCTTTGCCCTGCTCTCACCCGGACTCGTACTCTTCCTATACGGGTCGGATCATCTGAACGAGCGCATCGGCCTCGCATCGTTGCTGATCTCCTTGATCCTGCTCGCGGCCTTCTTCCGAATGGCAATCCGCAAAGGACCCAAAGCGCTCATCGACCTTCAACTATTCAAGAGCAAGACCATCTCCGCGTCCGCCATCACGCAGTTCATGTCCAACGGAATCTCGTTCGCCGGCCAGATGCTGATCCCCATCTATCTCATCCGCGCCTGCGGTAAATCGCCCAGCGAGACCGGCTGGCTGCTCGCTCCTCTCGGACTGGGAATGATCTGCTCTTACCCATGGATGGGAGCCATCACGCAACGCTTCGGAATACGAAAAGTCTCCGCCGGAGGCGCGCTCTTAGCACTAGCAGGCACGCTGCCCTTCCTCTATCTATCCAGCCACGGACTCGCTCTCTCCGTACTAGCATGCACTCTATTCGTACGTGGAGCAGGTCTAAGCGCCGTAGGCATTCCCTCCATCTCATCGGCCTACGCCTCAGTCAGGAAGCAGGACCTGCCCATGGCAACAACCTCACTCAACATCGTGCAGCGTCTCGGCGGCCCCACTTTAACCACGCTTGTTGCGACCTTCCTGGGATGGAAGTTAGGCGCAGCACATTCGCCCGGCGGCCTCAGCAGTGCATTCACAGCAGCCTTCCTTCTACTCTGCATCCTGCACGCGTGCCTGTTCGCCGCCGCCCTGAGGCTTCCTCTCTTTATAGGCAAAGTGACCCCGCAAACTCTTGAAGAAGAAGCTCCCGTCATCCTGGAAATGATCTCCGAGTAGTTCCGTAAACCCTCAGTTCTCAGAAGGCATCTCGACCGAATCAACCACCAGCGTCTCCACCGGCCCCTTTGCAGATTGCAGCTTCAGCCCAAGCTGTTCCTGCAATGCCGTGAAGAGGGAAGGGGAATCGGCTTGCGGTGTAGAAATGTCGTCGGGCGAGTACTTCAAACTGAAATCGTAGTTGCCCGTCAGTCCCGTCTTGTCGATCACACTACGATGCACCAAACTTGCCAGACTGCTCGCGAACAATTTCATTGAGGTATTGTCGACGGTAAGCTCCCCGTTCGTACGATGTGACCCAGAGCCTTCCTTGCCAGCCGCCGATTGCTTGAACTTTGGCCCATCTTTAAGCATGATCAATTCGTAGACGGGAAGAGTTCTAATCTCTGTATGAGCCTTCAACTGAAAGCGCTCTACAAGGAAGGCAAGCACCATCGCACGGCGTTGTTCATTGCTGATCTTCCGCTTAGGATCGGTATCAGCTTCGACCGTCTTCGCCTCAATGGTAAAACGAGCTGACGCGACCGCTCCCGGCACTCCTGAAATCAGGTCTTCCTTAATGCCGTACGCATCTTGCAAAAGGACCTTCAAAGAAACATTTGTAGCGGAGAAGCGGTTGTCGGTTGTGTCAATGCCCCAGTCAGTTCTGCCCGAATTGTCTACCTTGATCGAGACGACATCGTAGGCAGGGAGTTTCGCGCTGGCGCTTTTGGCAAGTGATGCAGACCCACTTTGTACCGCATTAACTTGGCCCAAGGCACTCGGCGTCCAAATCGCGATCGCAACAGCAAGCAGAAGCAGCCTTCTACCACCATCAAGTTGATATGTAATCCATTCGCACATGAACCCTCATAATAAAGCGCCAAAGGCGCGTCCTATACCAGCATGGGGCGCAGCCCCATGTAAATTGGACCAGAAACCGGAGGGCTGAAGGCCCGGCCTATTCGCCAGTCGATACGGCATGAGTAGCGTTTACAGTTTGAATCCAGCTCTGGCCGTTAGTAAAACACAAGTCGACTTTCCCGCACTGATCGTCACAAACAGTCAGCAACGCAGGCCGTCTCGCTGTAAGATTTTCCTTCACTCGTGCGTTGTGTGACCAGGAGACATCGATGTCCTTATTGACCTCGGGAATGATCGCAGCAGGGATAGCCGTACTGCTGGCCGGACTCTTTCTCGTCCGGACGCGGTTCGCGGGAGCTTCCGGCGCCGGCAGAATCCTGGTGCTCGGGCCCGTCTTTGAAGCCGTCGCACTGGCGATCTTTGCCGCAGAACATTTTCTCGCAGCACGCGAACTCGCAGCCATCGTGCCGCGCTGGCTTCCGAGCCCCCTCTTTTGGACCTATTTCGTAGGCGCAGCCCTGCTCGCTGCAGCCATCAGTTTCATCGCGTGGCGATATGTCCGCTGGTCGGCGTCGCTGCTCGCACTCTTATTCCTCATCATCGTCGCCACCATCGACCTGCCCAACCTCCCGCAGCACATACACGAGCGGCTGTTCTGGACGCTCACCGTCCGCGAAACCGCCTTCGCTGGAGGAGCGATGGTGCTGGCAGGCAGCCAATGGCCACGCGGCAAATCGGCAGGCACCACGCTCATCCTTCTCGGCCGGTTCATCGTCGCGGTTACCTTCATCTTCTATGCAATCGAACACTTCCTCTTCCCTCGCAACGTGCCCGGTGTTCCATTAGAAAAGATGACGCCGGATTGGATGCCGGCGCCAACCCTGATTGCCTATATCACTGGCGCCACCCTGCTCGCCGCAGGCGTAGGCCTGATGATTCGCCGCACCCGCCGCACCGCCGCCGCCACTGCCGGCACAGTACTTCTCCTACTAACCATCTTCTTCTACATCCCAATCCTCATAACCGAGATCCACACCCCACTCGCCGTAGAAGGGGTCAACTACGTAGGCGACACCCTACTCTTCGCCGCAACAGCTCTACTGGCCGGCTTCGACCATGAATGAAAAACCCAGTTTTGCTTAAGGGCACGGGTTCACCCGTGCCGTAAGAGCACCACTACAACGCGGCTTCAGCCGCTGAGGTACGTTCTTCATTTGGACAACCACTGTCAACGCCCGCTTCAACAACCTCATGAACCCCTGAAGAGGGAACAATTCGTCGCCTCCTTACGTACTTGTAACTACGCCCAGGCGAATGACGTCCGCAAAGTTCTTTGACAGCCAAACCGCATAAACATATATTTATGAATACTTTACAGCATTAAAAGTCATTTTATAAGACTTTTTTGGACCTGCGCAAGCTAGGTCCGGACTTATCTCCCATATTTTGAATACTTTGCGCAAAAGTGACAGGGAGGGGAGTCTACTCCGAAACACCCGTCCGCAGCTTCCGCAAGACCCGCTCATCCTCATCGCTCAACTCCGCCCCCTCGAGCAAATCCGGCCGGTTCCGCAGCGTCTTCTCCAGCGACATCCGTCGCCGCCACCGCTTGATCACCTCATGATTCCCGCTCATTAAAGCCTCCGGAATCCCCACCCCACGAAACTTCTCCGGCCGAGTGTAATGCGGATAGTCCAGCAGCCCCGCCGCCGCATGAGTCGACCGCGGCACCCCATCCAGCTTCTCCTCATCCCCCGCCGTCGCTCCTGCGCCAAAACTCTCAAACCGAGCCGAATCCGGATTCCCCAGAGCCCCCGGCAGCAACCGCACCACAGCATCGATCACCACCGCCGCCGCCAGCTCGCCCCCCGACAGCACATAATCGCCAATCGAGATCTCCTGGTCGCACAGCAGCTCATTCACCCGCTCATCCACCCCCTCATACCGCCCGCACAAAATCACCACCCGCTCCATCCGCGCCAGCTCATGCGCCAGCACTTGATTGAAAGGCCGTCCCTGCGCCGACAGCAGAATCACCGTCTCCCGGCCAGTATCCCGCTCCGCCTTCGCCGCCATCCCCAGCGACTCAAACGCATCGAAGATCGGCTCAGCCTTCAGCACCATCCCTTCGCCGCCGCCAAACGGACGGTCATCCACCGTCCTATGTCGGTCATGCGTAAAGCTACGCAGGTCGTGCGTCACCACCTCCACCTGGCCGCCGGTACGAGCACGCTTCAGGATGCCGTAGTCCAGGGGCCCATCGAAAAACCCGGGAAAGATAGTGAGGATGTCAAATCGCATGGATGACCATCTAGGTGCCGAAACAGAACAAGAGTTGTATCGAAACGGGAATTACCCTCTGCTAGCGTATCCCTATAAGTCTAAATCGATGCAGTCAGTTAAGCGCATCACCGCTTCCAAAGATCGGAGCAACTGGATCGATGCACTAGAGAGAAATGGCCCGGAGCATGCTTCCTGCAAAATCCGTTGTCGCTATCATCGCGCTCGCGCTTTGTTCGTCTTGGATAAGGTGCCAGACTGCTCAGACCTCCAGCCTCATCTACGCTCCGCTCTCCAACACCCTCAGCGCCCTCCCATCCGAGCCCACCGCGCTACTAACCTCGCCCGACCCCCTCGCGCACCACGCCGAATCGCGATCAGCCGCAACGAAATCCGGCGCCGACAAGCTCGAGGTACATCCCTTTTCCACCGTCGCCATCGGCATCCACGCCAGCTCTCTAGGCGCCGGCCTTGAAGCCGCCACTCCACTCTCCCGCTCGCTCAATCTACGCATCGGCGCAAACTTCATCGATTGGAAATACGCCTTCAACATCGACGGCATCAACTACGCCACCAACATCAACTTCCGCAACGGGCAAGCCAGCATCGACTGGTTCCTATTCCACGGCGGCTTCCACATCAGCCCCGGCGTGCTCTACTTCCGCAATGGCCTCTCCGGCACCGCCCTCGTACCGCCCGGCCAGCCCTTCACCCTGAGCAATACCTCATACATCAACAGCGTGGACGATCCCGTCGGCGGCACCGCATCCGTCACCTACGCCCACCACTTCGCCCCCGCCCTCATGTTCGGCATGTCGAACATCATTCCCCGCAACGGACGCCACTTCAGCATGCCCTTCGAGTTCGGAGCCGCCTACACCCAGGCCCCGGTCATGAACGTAATCCTCGCCGGCACCGCCTGCACCGTCGAGGGATGCTTCAACGCCGGCACCGACCCGGACACCCAGGCAAACCTGAAGCAGGAGATCAGCGACATCAATCAAACCGTAAAGAAGATCCCGGTCTTTCCCATCGTCTCCCTGGGCTTCGCCGTCCGCTTCTAGCTGCGGTTAACATCCAGCAGCCCGACCGGCAGAAACCATCTCGACGCGCCGCTCTCCCGCATTCACCCTTACCAGAAAATCCTTAGCAAAGGGAACCAGAACCTCGTCCCCTTCAGGCGACATCACCACCAGCATCGGCGCAGCCTCCTCCAGCCTCCGCAGTCCATCGGCAGTCGTCGCAAACTGTACGTCTTCGATCACCCCCACCGCAGTCGTCCCATCGAACACCGTGCAGCCGACCAGGTCGCTGATGTAGTTAGCCTCATCATCAAGAGGCACCCGCTCTTCCAGCGGCACAATCACATCCAGCCCACCCAACCCCTCCGCAGCCGAGATGCTGTCGATCCCCGCCAGCTTCAGCACCACCCGGCCCTGGTTCTTTCCCACCGGAAGCCAAAAATCGGAGACCTCCGCCTCCTTCGCCTCCGCGCTTGTCCCATTAAAGTTCAGGCGCCGCCAGAAATATCCGGCGGCTATCCTTGAAGCGTTCAGGAAAATCCGTGTGCAGCTCGGCCAGCAGCTCGCCTTTGCGTCCTTGGGGTCGCAGCAGATGTGCCAGCACGACCCACTTCGAAGCATCGCTCATCACTAAAGCATGACACACACCACGATGCCCGAAACGAACCCGTAGTTAGCTTGCAACGCCGTTCGAGTGGTCTTCAACAATGTCGAGCGCGAAGCGATGCTTCATCTTCATACTCGCAGCGCTCAGGATGGTGCGCAGAGAGCGCGCGGTCCGCCCCTGCTTGCCAATCACTTTTCCCACATCGGAAGCTGCAACCTGAAGCCGCAACAGTGTGCTCTCGCCTTCTTCAAAAGCCTCAACGGACACGCTCTCCGGGCTGTCGACCAGAGCACACGCAATCCCTTTCACGAGCTCAACCATATTCTGCGAAAGGCCGCCAGCTTTCACTGGCGCATCTGCTTCAGTCATTCCTTGCCTCCTCCGAATTACGATCGCTGCGCTTTAGGTCAAACCTCATTATCTCAACATTTGCGAGATATTCTAAAAGGCCCAAACCATGTAAGCACAGTCATCCGTCGTGGGATAAATCCGAAATCTCTGCCGGATCACCCACTCGCTACGCACAATATGATGCATGCGTTGCTATATCAATGAGTCTACGTGAGGAAAGTTACTGTATACAGCCAATGGAATCAATAACATAACTAATCTTTGGGCACCAAAATCGGGTGCCCAAAGAGTGTCCTCGTTTACCACCCTGAAACTAGTCAGAGCGTAAGCACTTTTGGTCAGATTTCTGCGGAACGCACGACAGGCCGCTTCAATGGAATCAGACCAGATAGACTTAACTATCTAGTAAAACTACTAGATTCCTAAAGTGCTAAAACTGGTTACCTTAGGCTACGGACGGTACTGCTTCAGCCGCCGCCGAACTCGCCGGAGCAGCCGCAAGCAGCTTACCCACGCGCTCGGAGAGCTGCGCGCCATTGCCAGTCCAGTAGTCAATACGGTCGCGCTTCAACTCCACCGTCGCCGGAGTAGTACGCGGATTGTAGATCCCCACAACTTCAACCGACCGGCCATTGCGCGCACGGTCCTTTTCAATCACAACTACACGATAATGCGGCTGCTTCCGCGCTCCAACGCGCGCCAAACGAATCATCAACACTGGGAATGCCTTTCAAAACGGTTATTTTGGGTGACCAACCAGCCAGCCTGCATCGATTTCGATCCGTACCAGCACCAGCCACAAATCAGAAACACCCAACATCTAAGTATGGCGGAAATCGCCGTTTTTAGCAACGACTAGCCCGCAATCACCCGCCGCAATCATCTGCCCCGTAATCGCCGGAAACAAAAACCGCAGCACATCCCCAAACCGCCGCGCCCACGCCTCCTCATCATGCACAGCGCCCTTGGCCTTCACATACATCAGGTCCACCCCATCCCTCCACCCTCGCTTCACCAGCAGCCGATACAGCCGATCCGCATCCCGCAGATGCCGCTGCACCCTCCGCCGTCCCCATATCCAGCCAAATCCGCACCCCAGCCTTAGCCTCATCGACAAACTCAAAGATGCTTCGATGATTCCACCACAGCGAAGGTGACATCACCGCCAGCCTCCCAAACACCTCCGGATGCTCCAACCCCAGGTACAGCGAAATCAGCCCACCCAGCGAAGACCCACCCACCCCCGTATCCTCCGCTCCCGTGCGCGTCCGATAAGCCCCATCCACAAACGGCTTCAGCTCCTCCATCAACAGCCGCCCGTAGCTCGCGCCCCTCGCCGCCACCCATCTTGAAGTCCCGCGTCGGCGTGTACTCCGCCATCCGCCGCAACCCCGTATTAGCAATCCCCACCAGGATCACCGGCTCAATCTCACCCGCCGCGCCAGCTCATCCGCAGTCGTATGCGCCCGCCACGTCTTCCCCGGAATATAAGAAGTCAGCCCATCAAACAAGTTCTGCCCATCATGCAAATAGAAAACAGGGAAGCGTCGCTCCTCATCCACCAGATACTCCGCAGGCAGATACACCACCACATCCCGCACATCCGGCAGATATCCCCGACCGAAACTCATACATCTGATACCGCGGATTCGCCGCCAGCTCCGCCGATGTCGCAGCCTTCCGCTGAGCTAACATGGCATCAGACTAGCAGAGGGCCACCGCTTGAAACGCGAATATCAGAAATGGTTCTCCCCGTCGCTCGGCCGCGAGATGGAGCTGCTCACCTTCGGCCACGCCGGCTTTCCCAGCAATCGTCTTTCCCACCTCCTGCGGCCGCTTCTTCGAGTTCGAAGACCGCGGTATGGTCAACGCCATCTAGGACAAGCTCGACCACGGAAACCTCCAGCTCTTCTGCGTCGATTCCGTCGACTCCGAGAGCTGGTACAACCGCAACGTCGGCCCCCGCTGGCGCATCGCCCGCCACGTCCAGTACGAGCAATACATCATGCAGGAGGTTCTGCCCTTCCTCCGCAAAGACAACAAGGTCCCCAACCTCGCCGCCATCGGCTGCAGCTTCGGCGGCTATCACGCCGCCAACATCGCCTTCCGCCATCCCGACATCTTCCACTCCGTCCTATCCCTCGGCGGAGCCTTCGATCCATCCAGCTTCCTCAACGGCTACTACGACGACGACTGCTACTACAACATCCCCACCCACTATCTCCCCAACCTCACCGACCCCTGGTTCCTCGACCAATACCGCCACAACACCTACGTCCTCGCCACCGGCGACGAAGACATGTGCCGCGGCGACAACGAACACTTCGCCCAGATCCTCCGCTACAAAAACATCCCCTGCCGCCTCGACGTCTGGGGCGACCACACCGGCCACGACTGGCCCTGGTGGCAAAGAATGTTGCAAACGTATCTATAAGAAAGATCAAAGAAAGCTTTTTGCAAGGAAAAATTATATGAAAAAAATCGGCGTCCTCTTCGGCATGGAGAACACCTTCCCCAGCGCCCTCGTAGACAAGATCAACTCCCTCGAGATCGAAGGCATCCACGCCGAGTTCGTCCACCTCGGCGGAGTCACCATGGCCGAACCCTCCGGCTACGCCGTCATCGTCGACCGCATCTCGCACGACATGCCCTTCTACCGCGCCTATCTCAAAAACGCGGTCCTCACCGGCACGCAGGTCATCAACAACCCCTTCTGGTGGTCCGCCGACGACAAGTTCTTCAACTACGCCCTCGCCGCCAAACTCGGCGTAGCCGTCCCCCGCACCGTCCTCCTCCCGCATAAACAGTACCCGCCGCAGATCGGCGAAAAATCCCTCCGCAACCTCGAGTTTCCCCTCGACTGGGAAGGCATCTTCGACTACGTAAAATTCCCCGCCTTCCTCAAGCCCCACGACGGCGGCGGCTGGCGCGACGTCTTCCACGTCCACAACCGCGAAGAGTTCTTCGCCGCCTACGACCAGACCCGCGACCTCTGCATGACCCTCCAGGCCGCCGTCAACTTCAACGAGTACTTCCGCTGCTACGTCATCGGCCAGGAGCAGGTCCACATCATGCCCTACGACCCCCGCCGCCCCCACGCCGAGCGCTACGTCCTCGACCCACCCGCCTACGACAAGAAACTCCTCGCCCGCGTAGAAAAAGACGCCCTAACCCTCTGCCGAGCCCTCGGCTACGACCTCAACACCGTAGAGTTCGCCGTAGAAGACGGCATCCCCTACGCCATCGACTTCATGAACCCAGCCCCCGACGCCGACCTCCACTCCGTAGGCGGAGTCAACTTCCAATGGATAGTCAACGCAGTAGCCAACCTCGCCATCCAAAAAGCCCAAAACCCAACCCAACCCGAACTACGCTGGGCCAACTTCCTCGCCGGCACCGCCAGCCAAACCAAAAGCAGCGAAAGCCTCAGCCAAAACACCCACTCCTAAAAAAGCACCTCCAAAAAGCACCCGCAAAGAAATCCACCAAATCCAAGATCAAGCCCACATCCTAACGCACCACTTTTATCCCGCTCTTATCCCTCGTATCCGCCGTTCCTGTTTTCATCGCGTCAAAGAGGTCACAATGCGCCCATGCTTCACCCTAGGCATCGAAGAGGAATACCAAACCATAGACCCCGAGACCCGCGATCTCCGCTCGCACATCGCGACCGAGATGCTAGCCAAGGGCAAGCTCCGCCTCGAAGAGCGCGTCAAGGCCGAGATGCATCAATCCGTCATCGAAGTAGGCACCCGCATCTGCGAGACCATCCAGGACGCCCAGGAAGACCTCTTCGACCTCCGCCGCAACATGATCTCGCTCGCCGAAGAACACGGCCTCGTCCTCGTCGCCGGAGCCACCCATCCCTTCGCCGACTGGCGCGTCCAGGAGATCTACCCTGACCCCCGCTACGCCCAGGTCGTCGAAGACCTCCAACTCGTAGCCCGCGCCAACCTCATCTTCGGCCTCCACGTCCACGTCGGCATCGAGGACCGCGAAGCCGCCATCCGCATCATGAACTCCATCCGCTACTTCCTCCCCCACATCCTCGCGCTCTCCACCAACTCCCCCTTCTGGCTAGGCATGGAGACCGGCTACAAAAGCTACCGCGCCAAAGTCTTCGAAAACTTCCCCCGCACCAACCTCCCCGACTCCTTCTCCAGCTACTCCGAGTTCGAGCAGTACGTAAACCTCCTCATCAAGACCAACTGCATCGACAACGCCAAAAAAATCTGGTGGGACGTCCGCCCTCATCCCTTCTTCAACACCATCGAGGTCCGCGTCTGCGACATCCCCCTCACCGCGCAGGAGACCATCGCCATCGCCGCCCTCATCCAGGCCACCGCCTGCAAGCTCTGGCACCTCCACGCCAGCAACCAGGACTTCCGCCAGTACGGCCGCGCCCTCCTCATGGAGAACAAGTTCCGCGCCGTCCGCTACGGCCTCGACGGCAAGATGATCGACTTCGGCAAACAAACCGAAGTCCCCGCCCGCGACCTCATCCTCGAATACCTCGACTTCGTAAAAGACGCCGTCGAAGAACTGGGCAGCCAAAACGAGATCAACTACATCCGCACCATGCTCGAAATCGGCTCCGGCGCCGACCGCCAGCTCCGCGTCTTCCGCGAAACCAACGACCTGAAATCCGTAGTCGACTACATGGCCGCCGAAACCAAAGCCGGCCTCTGATTCATCAGCGTTTCTTGAACTCCTTATCCGCGAACTCAATAAAGTATGGCCAGTTCGGTGCAGGAGTGTGCCCGTACTGATGCTGCCGAAAAGCAACATCACCCGAATCGATAAATGTCCCCATCGGCGGAAACTTGCTTGTGCCAAGGCCCTTTGCGTCCAGCAACTCCCACGCCGGACTCGCCGCAACCGCGGCCATAAACATACCTTGAGCATCCTGCCACGCATCACCCGGAACATACACTGGATCAGTCAGAAGCGCGCCGCCGCCGATGAACACCGCTCGCGGAGCCACCAGTGCGATAAACTCATGGCTGTCGACCGGCAGCTCGTTCGCAGTGTGACCCACCGATCCATAGAGCAGGAAGTTGCCTGCGAACCAGTGAAATTCAGTTGGCGAAGTAATACTGCTCGTAGCCTCGCCATAGTTACGGCGAAACAGCGCGGCACCACCTGCGCCCGACGATGAGATGTATCCAATCGCAAACCGCGGATCGTCCACCAGCGTTACCAGCGCCGCCTTGCCTCCCCGCGAATGACCCATCACACCCACCTTCGCGCCGTCCACGTCGGGGTCCGTCTGCAGATAGTCCAGAATCCTACTGTCGCCCCAAGCCCATGCTCGCAGCACGCCCCAGTCATCGACGCTGCGCGGCTGACCTTTGTTCACCAGCCCAATAATTCCCTTGGTAAGCCCCGCTCCGTTATCTGCCTGCACCTCACCGGAGCTGCGGCTCACAAAGCCCCACCCATGCTCAAGCAGCAACTTGCTAGAGTCCGGCGGATTAGGAGGCATCGAAAGTCCATGCACAACCTGCCCTGGCGCCGGCGCGGGACGCGGAAAGTTGATCGGCCGCACCGTACCGCCGCCAATAATGACGGGCACCTTCTTGCCCTTGGTGCTGGCCGGCGTCACAACGTCAATATGAATATCCATCGTGATGGCAGGCCACGAAGAGTTATCCGTGTGACCAACCACATGCTTCACAATCGCCGGAACTCCCTGCACATTCACCTCTTCGACGCCGTCCACCTTCCACGTCACGCCCGGGATATACGCCGGATACTTGCCATAGACATACTCATCGAACATGGCCTTGATCTCTTCGCGCCGCTTCTTCCATTGCGCTGGAGTCGTCACCTTGGTCCCATCTTTCATCACCAGTAGCGGCGGCAGATTGGGATAAGGATTCGCCTTCGCCTCGTCGTAGTTCGCGTTACCCGGCGCGCCGATGTCGTAAGCAGTCACGCCCGGCCGCATCTCTTTAATCCCCAGCAGCTTCATCTCGCGCTCCCGTTCCGCAGCAGAATCCGCAGCGATCGCCGCGCGGTCCGCAGCACCAGGAGGAGGCGTCGCAGCAGGCGCCGGCTGCTTCGGACTCTGGGCAAAGACGCCCCCCACAGATACAAACGCAACGCAGCATCCCGAAACGAGAAGCAGGTCAGCGAATCTGGACAGCATCTTCGACGTCATAGTTCCTCCTGCGGCTTGGCGAAAACCAGTAAATCCATCAAAGTCGCCCTCACGAGTGTCTTCCGCCCCATCCTAATTTATTTTCCTCAACAACAAATTCGCGATAACCCGGCGTTCCGCATTTATTCGGAGGCAAAGGCGAAGCTGCTCGGCATTAATCTGCGCGAGAAAAAACCAATTCTCCTCGATGGCGCACGGCCGCCAAGCTAAACTGGCTCCGTCACAATTTATCTTTCTGGATGAGGAAGATGGGTAAAAAAACGCAATCCGCGGAGAGCCTGCTTGGCATGGCTCTTGATTTACCCCCTGAGCAGAGGTCCGCCTTTCTGGACCAGGCATGCCGCGAAGCGCCTGAAATGCGTCGCGAGCTCGACCGGCTGCTTCTCGAAACTCAGTCTCTTCCCGAGTATCTGCTCGGATCCCAGAGTGGTCTCGCACCAGGAACGAAGCTGGGGCGTTATTTCATCATCGAGCCTCTCGGCTCGGGCGGAATGGGCGTGGTTTATCGTGCACGCGACGAAAAGCTTGAACGCATCGTCGCAATCAAGATTCTTGCACCTGGGTTGCTCAGGGGAGAAGACGCCCGTCGTCGTTTTCACAAGGAAGCGCTTGCGCTTGCAAAGCTGAGCAGTAGCCACATTGCGGCCGTGTATGACGTCGGCGAGCAGGATGGCATTGACTACATCGTCATGGAGTGTGTGCCCGGACAATCTCTTTCAGCGAGGCTAAGCTCCGGCCCGCTGACAGTGAAAGATGCTACATCGATTGCTTTGCAGATCGCCGAGGCGCTCGAGGAGGCCCATGAACAGGGCGTCATTCATTGTGATCTGAAGCCAGGAAACGTAATGGTTACCCCGAAGGGACAAGTTAAGGTCCTCGACTTTGGCCTGGCTAAACTGTTCGAGGTTCAAGGGGCGCACAAGACGTTTTCTATAGAGACGCGCGGCATTATCGGCACGCCACTTTATATGTCTCCCGAACAGGTACATGGGCAGAAGCTGGATACGCGAACGGACCTGTGGAGTCTCGGCGTTGTGTACTACGAGTCGCTTACCGCGCGCAGGCCGTTCCATGCGGACAGCACCATAGGTATCCTGCACTCAATCACCGAAAAGACTCCGACGCCGCTGCGCGAGATTCGGACAGATGCGCCGCCATCGGCCGAGCAGATTGTTGGGCGCGCGTTGGAGAAGAACCCAGCCAGCCGCTACCAGTCGGCGAGTGAGGTCGTTCGGGACACATCGGATCTCCTGGCTTCAATCAGTACTGGGTCGTTTGAGCTGGAGAAGAAGGAGAAGAGTAAATCCACGGCAATTCTTGTTTGCGCCGCGATCGTTCTTCTCTTCGTTGTGGCGGGCAGTCTTTGGTTTTACCGTGATCTTACGAACAGACGTTGGGCGCGCGAAGAGGCAGTTCCGCAGATTACGAACCTCTTTGCTGGCAGGAAACCGCTTGCTGCCTTCAACCTCCTGGAAAAAGCTCAGCAATATTCGCCCTCCGATCCAGCGTTGAAGCAGATATCTGACCAAAACACGATCATCTCCTCTATTACATCCACTCCCTCGGGTGCTACGGTCGAGATCCAGGATTACCTCATGCCGGATTCTCCATGGCATAGCCTTGGAACGACGCCGGTCAAAGATGTTCGCATGCCAAAGGGCTACTTCCGCTGGAAGGTCTCCAAGCCGGGATCCGGAGAATTGGTTGTAGCATCAGGTGCCCACAGCAAATTAGATTTCGCGCTTAACGAATGGTCGAACTCGTCACTCGGCATGGTGCCGGTGGCTGCCGACAAAAAATTCCGTAGTGACGCACAATTTGTCGGGTGGATCGGACCCTACAATCTGCCGAAGTATTTTATCGATCGCTTCGAGGTCACCAACCGCGACTACCAGAAGTTCGTCGATAGCGGCGGCTACGCGAAGCGAGAGTACTGGCGCGAGAAGTTCACCAAAGATGGCCACGATCTTTCCTGGAGTGATGCGATGGCAGAGTTCCGCGACTCTACCGGCCGCGCGGGGCCGTCCACTTGGACCGCAGGTCACTACCCTGACGGCAAGGCAGACTACCCCGTCTCCGGGATAAGTTGGTATGAGGCTTCCGCCTACGCGGAGTTTGCCGGAAAGCAGCTGCCCACCATAGCCCAGTGGTTGCAGACGACTCCTCCAGATGCCGCCGCGTACGCGGTGCCGGTCAGCAATCTGGCCACTAGTTCTCTGGCGCCCGTCGGCACCTATAAAGGTGCAGTTGGCCCTTTTGGGACGTATGACACCGCAGGCAACGTTCGCGAGTGGGTAGCTAACACGGTTGACGATAATCTTCGTTTCATTCTTGGAGGATCCTGGAAGTCCCCGCCGTACATGTATTCGAGTCCGGAGGCGCTCCCGCCCTTCGATCGTTCGGACGCCAACGGTTTCCGTTGCGTGCTGAACTCCGCGCCCTTGCCAGAAGAGGCCACGAAGCCAGTGAAGAGTATTGGGCGGGATTTTTCCAATTTCAAGCCGGCGTCTGATGACGTGTTCCGCGCCTATCAGCTTCTGTACGCTTACCCCACCAAGGCGCCTCTGAACACAACAGACGACGGCCTCGTCCAGGAGACAGCCGATTGGCGCGAGGAGAAGGTCACGTTTGATGCTGGCTACCGCGGGGAACGCATGTCGGCTTACCTGTTCCTGCCCAGGAATGTGCGCCCGCCGTATCAGACCGTACTCTTTTTTCCCAGCGCACGCGTCGAGTTTATTCCGGACAACCATGGTGGCCGGAATCTTGGCGATATCCCATTCTTCGACTACATCGTCCAGAGTGGCCGGGCTGTCATGTATCCGATCTATGAGGACACCTACGAGCGTCGCGTTAAGTATTCGCTGCCTGGCGGCGCCCAAAACCTCGAGCTCACCACCGACTGGTACAAGGACGCCGCGCGCTCGCTCGATTACCTGGCCACGCGGCCCGATATCGATAGCAATAAGCTGGCCTATCTTGGGGTCAGCATGGGTTCAGCAGAGGGCGTGATCGCCTCGGCGCTGATGCAGGACCGCTTGAAGACGGCCATTCTCCTTGACGGAGGTTTTTTTCTCGAGACACCGCCGCGGGGTGGCGATCAGGCCGACTTCGCTCCTCGAATGAAGAAACCGGTTTTGATGGTGAATGGCCGCTATGATTTCACGTTTCCTCTGGAGAAAGCGCAGAACCCGCTGTTCGCAATGCTCGGCACACCCGAGAAAGACAAGCGCCACCTCATACTGGAAACACCGCACGATGTAACGGAACAGCGTCCGCAACTGACGAAGGCTGTCCTTGATTGGCTAGATCAGTATTTAGGACGGGTGGACGAAGACTCGCTAGCTCATTCTCAATGAGCGCAAACTCTCGCCTTCGCCCTCCCCCGAAACACTGTCAAGTTATTCCTCCTAAAACCCCCCAAATCAACATCATGGAAATACAGAAAAAAGCCCCCAAACAGCTATACTTAAAGCGGGGGCAAGGACACCAACTGGATCCCCGGGCATCAATAAGCGCTTTATTTGCAATACTTTGTAGATAAGCCATTTGTTTTGAAGATTTTGCAGAAGTGGTCCGGACCTAAGTATCTATGAATGAATACTTTGCGCAAAACAGGGTAGGGTAGGGGGAGAGGGTAGCAATGCTGGAACAGGTAATCAACCCGACTGAGGCAACGGACCTCCGCACCACTCCGTTCCCCGCCGAGTTCATTCCCGGCGCGCACAACGCCGTCACCACCTGCCTGCGTATTCAGCCCTCGGAGAAGGTCACCCTCATCACCGACCAGCGCTGCCTGGCCATCGCGGCCTCGCTGGCCAGCGAGCTCGACCGCATCGGCTGCGAGTGGCATGCCTTCGTCCTCGAAGACATCGCCCCACGCCCACTCACCGCTATGCCCGCCGAAGTCCTCGCCGACATGGAGTCCTCACAGGTCAGCATCTTCGCCGTCGAAGTCCAGCCCAACGAGCTACGCTCCCGCATGGAGATGACCGACGTCGTCAACCGCCGCCGTATGCGCCACGCCCACATGGTCAACATCACCGCCGAGATCATGACCCAGGGCATGTGCGCCGACTTCCTCGCCGTCGACCGCCTCTCCCAGGCCGTCCTCGACCGTGTCCGCGAGGCCACCTACGTCCGCGCCACCACCACCGCCGGCACCGACATCTACGCCCAGCTCTCACCCGACTATCGCTGGTTCAAGACCTCCGGCATCATCAGCCAGGAGAAGTGGGGCAACCTCCCCGGCGGCGAGTGCTTTACCTCGCCCCTCGAAGTCAACGGCGTCTTCGTTGTCGATGGAGTCGTCGGCGACTTCCTCTGCGCCCGCTACGGTATCCTCCGCAAAACGCCCCTCACCATCCACATCGAGGCCAACCGCATCACCAAGGTCTCCTCCGATAACAAAGACCTCGAGCGCGACTTCTGGGCCTACACCCACACCGACGAGAACTCCGACCGCGTAGGCGAGTTCGCCATCGGCACCAACATCGGCGTCGACCATGTCATCGGCAACATCCTGCAGGACGAGAAGTTTCCCGGCATCCACATCGCCTTCGGAGACCCCTACGGAGCCCACACCGGGGCCCCCTGGAAATCCTCAACCCACATCGACGTAGTAGGCCTCGAGTTCAACATCTGGCTGGGCAACCCCGCCGGCGAAGAAGAACAAATCATGCGCCAGGGAGTCTTCCTCCTCGACGCTTAACGAAACCTGATCACAAACCCAGTGCTCAGCATCATCGGATAGATGGCCCCGGGCTGCGCCCCCAGGCGTCCATAGCTGAACTCCACCACCCGCCAGTCAATCTGCTTCGAAACCCGGTAGTCCGCCCCCGCTACAACCTGCGTAAACAAATGATTTGCATCTTGACGGGTCACACTAACCCCTCCCCGCCAATAACCAAGCCCAGTAAGCACCTCCACATAAGGCGCCAAATGCACCGGCAGCACTCCCGGAGCAACTGCCACCCGCACTCCGAACTGCCCCATATCCAGCGCCGTATCAGTGTTAGGCCCCTTGTTCGAGCCCCGCTCCAGAACCCCACCCCGAATATCCCCACCGATAGCTACCGGCCCCACCTGCTTCGTGTCATAGAAACCAAAAGTCCCGCCGTAGACATGCGGTGTTTCCTGAAACCTCAGGCTTCCCCCGGTTGCTTCCCCATACATTGCTATCTGTGCCCGTGCTGGCGTGCTTCCTACAAAGATTGCAGCCAGGCCCAACAAAATCCCGCATGCTCGCATTAAGACGAATTCTCCTGCTTCCACTCTAAACTGAAAAAATTATACGTCTTGTGCGAACTCACGAGGGCTACCGTGCGGCTCGATGTGCGTGCGTTTCGTGGTCACGAACCTTATTTGCCATATCCGTTACGGAGATTCCTTGCGCAGCTTTGTGAGGCCGATTTCTCCGGTTCGGTTCGGCGTGTTGTAGCATCGAAAAACCATGACGGAAACAAGAAAACTCGGCAGCTCAGACCTCGACATTACTCGTATTGGCTTTGGCGCATGGGCTATCGGGGGCGGAGACTGGGCCATGGCATGGGGCCCGCAGGATGACGATGATTCCATGGCGGCCATCCATTGCGCTCTTGACCTCGGGCTCAACTGGATCGACACAGCAGCTGTTTATGGCGTCGGGCACTCTGAGGAGGTTGTTGCTAAAGCGCTCAAGACCACGGCGCACAAGCCGTACGTGTTTACGAAGTGCGGCATGGTCTGGAATGAGAAGAAGGAGATTACGAACTCGCTCAAGTCCATTCGGGAGGAGTGTGAGGCTAGTCTGCGCCGCCTGAACGTCGATGTCATCGATCTCTATCAGATCCATTGGCCGAAGCCGGATGAAGAGGTAGAGGCTGCCTGGTCTACGATGGCGGATCTGCGGCGCGAGGGTAAGGTTCGGTGGATTGGGGTTTCCAACTTTTCGGTTGCTCAGATGGAACGCGCGCTCAAGATTGCTCCGATTACTTCGCTCCAGCCGCCTTATTCCATGATTAATCGGGCTGTGGAGGCTGAGATACTTCCGTTCTGCGCGAAGAACAACATTGGCGTCATCAATTACTCGCCTATGCACTCCGGTCTGCTTACGGGCGCGATGACTAAGGAACGCGTGGCGGCTTTCCCGGCGAACGATTTTCGGCGCAACGCCAAGAACTACCAGGAACCACATCTGACCAGGAACCTTACGATTGCGGATTTGCTCAAAAAGATTGCCGCGCGGCACAACGTTGCTGCGGGCGTGGTTGCGATTGCTTGGACGCTTCATAATCCGGCAGTGACCGCTGCGATTGTGGGGGGGCGGAGCCCCAAGCAAGTCGAAGGAACCTTTCCTGCGGCAAGCTTTCGGTTGTCTGAGGCCGAATACGCCGAGATTGGGCTCTTTCTCACGATGAACCCGCCGCTCTGAGCCACTGGAGGGCTGTCGAGTACACTGGCGCCATGCTGCAACCCTACAGGAGCGACTTCAACCGCCGGTTTTCCGCCGCGAAGTATGACCATCTTCGCCGCGAGATAAACCGCAGAAGCGGGACAGAGGTACAGTTCCGGGTCTGCGAGACGCCCTGTTTCTTCCCGCGATCGTTGATGGACGACTTGGCTGCTGCTGGCAGCGAATTGACTCATCAACTGCTGAGCAATGCCGCTTATATGGAGGCTTCGAGGCAGGTGGTTCCCGCTGCATATCGAGTCCCCGGTGATAGCCCTCATCCCAACTTCATGACGGTGGATTTTGGGTTTGTACGGTCCGGGGACGGTTCGTTGACGCCGAAGCTGGTTGAGTTGCAGGCTTTTCCTTCGATCTTTGGCTACCAGGATATTCTCTCTCGCCAATACATTGAGTCGTACCAACTCGATACGGATCTCGATTGGCTGTTTGGAGGGCACAGTGAGGAGAGTTATTGGAAGCTGCTTCGGAAGGTCATCGTCGGAGATTGGGATCCGGAGAATGTGGTTCTTACTGAGGTAGAACCCGAGACGCAGAAGACCTTGCCGGACTTTCATGTGTACGAAGATAGGCTAGGCACCGCAACGGTCGATATTGCGAGCCTTCGGAAGGAAGGAGACAAACTTTATTATCAGAGGAATGGAAGAGTGATTCCAATCCATCGCATTTACAATCGCGCGATTGTGGATGAGATGGAGCGAAAGGGAACAAAGCTGGCTTTCGACCTCCGCGATGAACTGGATGTGGAGTGGGCTGGACATCCGAACTGGTACTTCCAGATCAGCAAGCTCTCATTGCCCTACCTCAACCATCCATCGGTGCCGAAGGCGGTGTTTCTGGATGACTGGTTTGCGCAAGGGCAAGCTGATTTGCCGGAGGACCGGAGCCAACTGCTGCTGAAGCCGCTTTACTCGTTTGCGGGCAAGGGAATCCAGTTTGGTCCGACGGATGCGGAGCTGGCGGCGATCCCGGTGGCTGAGCGCCATAGCCACCTTATCCAGGAACGAGTGGGCTTTGAACCGGTGATCGACACTCCCTGTGGGCCAACGCTGGCGGAGGTTCGGATTTTGTATCTGTGGCCCGACGACGGGACTATGGAGCCGGTGATCAGTCTTGTGCGTTTGGGACGGGGGCTGATGATGGGAGTCGACCACAACCGTAACCAGGAGTGGGTTGGCAGCTCAGCGGCGCTTTTCCCTCGGCCTTGAATAGGGCACACTATAATTACTGCGTGGAATAACTTGGTGCGGTAGACTCCTGTCTATCGTTAGGAACCGGCGCCAGAACCTGGTGCCAGAAGGAGTATCTGTGGCTCTACAGCTCAAGCCGGACGGAGACAATCCTGTGCGCACCGCGGTTCGCTTTCCCATGAAGCTGGCTTTGCATGTGCAAAGCGAGCAGGGCGAGATGGACGCTATCACTGAGAATATCTCCGCGAATGGGTTGTTGTTTGTGGGTGATGTATTGCCGGCGGTTGATACTCGGATCGAGTTCACGATTGCGATGCCTTCAGCTGTGATGGGCTCGACGCGAGACGTGACAATCCATTGCATCGGCCGCGTCGTGCGTCATCAGATGTTTGGTGAGATCAAGAAGGCTGCAGCTGTGATCGACGAATATTTCCTAAAGGCCTGAACTATGACAGTTGTTAATTTTGATCAAACTCGCACTCATGAAGAGGACCACGAGGAGAGTGACGTATCTGCTCCGGGGATACGGGTCATCCTGGCGGATTCTCAAGCTATTTACCGCGTTGGGATGAAGAAGATCTTCGCGATTGAAGATGACATCCGGGTTGTCGCGCAAGTTGAGTCGTTGCCTCATCTTTACGCGGCGCTCCAGCGCTTTCCTACGGATGTGGTGTTGATGGAAGGGCAGTTGATTGCCGGGACCATTGACGCGGTGCCTGAGCTTGTCCGGCAGGCGCCGGATGCCAAGCTCATCGTTCAGGTGATTGAGACGGACGAGTCCAATACGGTTGAGCTTTATCGCCGTGGCGTGCGCGGGGTGGTTCCTCGTTCCATCTCTCCCGACTTGCTGGTGAAGTGCGTCCGGAAGATCGCGGATGGCGAGACGTGGATAGATAACCAGTCGATCAGCTGGGTGATCGAGGCCTATCGTGCGCAGGCTACTACGCTGACCGATCCGAAGGTGCAGCCGAAGCTCTCCAAGAAAGAGCTTGCGATTATCAGTTGCATTACGCGTGGCATGCGCAATAAAGAGATCGCTTACCAGATTGGGACGACCGAGCAAGTGATTAAGAATTACTTGCGCAAGGTTTACGACAAGCTTGGTGTCTCCGATCGTCTGGAGCTTGCTCTTTACTGCCTGCATCACGAGCTTCTGAAGAAGTATCTCCAGGAGCCGGCTGGATCTGTGTTCGCGCAGCCGGAGCCGCCGCAGCCGCTGCGGGCGAAGTTGTAAACGAACTAACTCAGCTCATTTTGCGGCTTCATTGCAGCGTCTCCTTATGCGGCTCCAGCTCGGGTTGGATTGCGTGAAAGACGGTTCCTTTTGCTTCCGAGCCGAGGGCGGTGAGGCCGGCTACGAGCAGAGCGACGATGACGACGGTGCCGGAGAGCGCGACTTTGAGCATTCCTCCTGAGTAGCGGGTGGCGAAGGCTGCCTGGAAGACGCTGTTGCGCGAGGAGAGCAGGTTTCCGAGCTGATATGCGAGTCCGGGGAAGATGGCGCGGACGGGGGCGGGGGCTAGCTCGTTGAGGTGGGCGGGGATTACGCCCCATGCGCCCTGCACCATGAACTGCATGAGGAATCCGCCGATGGCGAGGGTGACGGCGGTGTGGGACCAGGCCCAGAGCGGGATCATGGGGAGGGCCAGGAGCGCGGAGAGGATGATGGTCCGCTTGCGGCCGAGGCGCTCGGAGAGGGTTCCGCAGCAGATGCCACCGAAGAGCGCTCCGATGTTGCCTATGACGCCTACGAGGCCTACTGTTCCGGGGTCGAGAGCGTGGTCTTTCTGGAGGAAGGTGGGGTAGAGGTCCTGGGTTCCGTGGCTGAGTGAGGTGAAGGCCGTCATCAGGAGGATCACGAAGAGGAATGAGGGCAGGTAGGTGAGGAGCTCTTTTGCTTTCGAGGTCCTGGGCTGATCGGTGCGTTCGGCAGCGCGGGTTTTGGCGGCTAGCCAGGCGGGGGATTCTTCGACCTTGAATTGGAGGTAGAAGGCGAGGAGCGCGGGGAAGGCGCCGATCATGAACATTACTCGCCAGGCTGTAAACATGCCTACGCCATGCAAGTGAGGAAACAGCAGGCCGTAGAGGGCGTAGGCGAGGAGATTTCCTACAACGTAGCCTTCCTGGAGGATGCCGGAGAAGAAGCCGCGGTTGGTGGGCGGCAGGGTCTCCAGGGCGAGGGCTGCGCCTACTCCCCAGACTCCGCCCATGGCGATGCCGAAGAGAGCTCGGCAGATGAGGAAGCTGTGGAGGGTGGGCGCTAAGGCGGAGGCTAGCTCGAAGCCGGAGAAGGCGATGACGTTGAGCATCAGGGTGGGGCGGCGGCCGACGCGCTCGGCCATGAGGCCGAAGAGGAGGGCTCCGACGGGACGCATGACTAGGGTCCAGAAGATGGACTCGGTTACGGCTTTGGTGCCGACGTGGAACTCGGCCGCGATGGCTGAGAGGCAGACGGTGAGCAGGAAGAAGTCGAGCGCGTCGAGGCTCCAGCCGAGGAAGCAGGCGGCGAAGGTGTTTCTTTGTACGGATGTGAGTGAACGCAGCTCTTTCAGGATGGCCATTTTTCCTCGGTGGAAAGATTATCGTTGCATCCTAGCATTCGGTCTCCGTGGTGCGTCTTTGGGGTACCCCCCTCCCCCCTATCTATTTTGCGCAAAGTATTCAAAATAGGTGAGATAAGTCCGGACCTCGGTTTCGGACCTGTTGCAAAGTATTGATTTCAAAGAGCTGCTCGTGCAAAGTATTCCAAAGATGTAACTTAGCACGCCTGGGCTGGCCCGGGCGGGGAGTTGGGTGGTGCTGGTTTTTGGTCTTGCCCCTGCTTTTGTTGTACGGGTGGGTCACGGGTTTGGTTCCCGCATTTGAGGATGGGCCGGAGTTTCAGAGGGGTGCCGGGTGGCGTTGATGAGGAAGAGGGTGAGGGCGAGGAGGACGCAGTTGAGGTCGGGTGTTGGGGAGAACAGGCAATGGCGTTAATGAGCCAGCGATGAGCAACGAGCGAAGCTAGAACGGGCAACGGCAGGACAAGGGCAACGACAAACCCGGCGGGGAAAGAGTGTACGTTCCCACATCTCAGAATCGAGATATGGGGCACCCGGAGTTTTTGTGGTGAGTTTGAGGAAGGCGGTCGTTTGCTTCCGCAAACGATACCCCACCCTATCCGACGATGAGACTGTCGGAAAGGATGGGCCACCCGATTCTGTGGTGGGAAAAGAAAAGCGGCCGTCAATTCTGACGGCCGCTACTTTGATTATTTGGAGAGTAGAACTACTGTGGCTTTAGCGTCGTCCGCCGCCGCCGTGGAAGCCTCCGCCGCCGCCGCCGTGGAAGCCTCCGCCACCGCCGCCGTGGAATCCTCCGCCTCCGGAGACGTTGCCGTGGAAGCCTCCGCCGGCTACTACTCCGCCGCGGTATCCGCCAGCGACTGCTACTCCGCCGCGATAGCCGTTAGCGTAGGGAACTGGACGGGCGCCGCCGTAGACTGGGCGTCCATAGTAGCCACCGCGGTATCCGTAGCCGTAGCCGCGATAGCCGTAGCCGGCGCGGAACCAGGGGCCTGCTCCGATGAAGAGGCCGCCGGAGAACCAGCTGGGGCCGTAGTATCCGTAGGGCGCGCAGGCGTAGGGCGCGTAGCCGTAGTAGCCATAGGTGCAGACTGGAGGACCATAGGCGTAGCCGCCGTAGTAGGGAGCTGGTACGCCGACGCCGACGCCAACCGAGACTTGAGCATGCGCGAGGCTTGCTGGGAGGATCAGAATACTGAGCAGGGCGAGATAGCGTAGGTAGCGCATTTTGATAACTCCTGTGGCGAAGCCCAGTACGCTTTCGCGTCAGTGGCTGCGCTGGATTTGGGCGTCTTGCGGTGTCCGAATCCTTGTATATATGAACGCCTATTCAGTGAAAAAGTTGCTACGCGAGAGCACAGTTTTGGTGCGTGGCGCTAAGTGGCTTTTTCGATAATGGTTTCCGACTGGGAGGCGTATTCGGCCCAGGAGCCGTCGTAGAGGCTGGTGTATTTTGCACCGGCGATTTCGAGAGCCAGGGAGATGACTGCGGCGGTTACTCCGGAGCCGCAGGTGGTGGTGATGGATTGGTTGAGGTCGATGTTTTTTGTGGCGAAGAGTTGTCGGAGTTCGGGGGCGGACTTTAGGCGGCCTTCGGAGACCAGCTCGGTGTAGGGGACGCTGGTGGCGCCGGGCATATGGCCGGAGCTGATGCCGGGACGGGGTTCGGGGGCTGTGCCGTTGAAGCGGGCGGCGGAGCGGGCGTCTAAAATTTGAGGCCGGACCTGCTGGTGTTCGGCGAGGGTTTCGCTGAGTTGGTTGAGATCCTTTACTGCAGTGTGATCGAACTTGGCGTGGAAGTGCGCGGCGGCGTGGTGGACTGGGCCGGATTGTGTGGGGAGGTTGGCTGCGGTCCAGGCTTCGAGGCCGCCGTCGAGGACGTAGACGTTGTGGGCTCCGAAGGTGCGGAGCATCCACCATGCTCGTGGCGCGGAGTAGACGCCGGACTGCTCGTAGACGACGATGGTGGCGGTGTCTGATATCCCGAGGGCGGACATGCTGCGGCCGAATTCTTCGGGCGTGGGCAGCATGTGGGGGAGGGTGGTGGCGTGGTCGGAGTGCTGGTTGATGTCGAAGAAGATTGCGTTGGGGATGTGGCTGGTGAGGTAGCGGGCGTGGGTGTCAAGTGGTGGGGTGACGCCTACGGGTGGAAGGGTGGCGTCGAGGATGATGGTGTTGGGGTCGGCTGTCTTCGGATCAGCGAGGCGGGCGGCTAGCCAGGCGGGAGTGACGAGTGGGTTCATGGGATTAGATTATCTGGTGTGCGGGGCTTTGGCTGGGGTGGTGGTGGGAGAGTATTCTCTTGTAGGTATATGAACTGGAGAGGTTATGGGAGTGGTTGCAGGGCTGAGTGGGCTGGAACGGGCCAAGGGTCGGTTGGGGGTGGCGGCGCCTTATCTGATTGAGCAGGATTGGGGAGCTTATACGGCGGAGCAGCATGGATTGTGGGCGGAGTTGGTGAGCAGGAGGATGCCGCAGCTGCGCACGTCGGCCTGCACGGAGTATCTGGAGGGGTTTGAGCTGATTGGGCTGCGGGAGGACAGGCTGCCGGACCTGGCGGCGGTTAGCGCGAGGCTGGAGCCGAGGACGGGGTGGCAGTCTTCTCCGGTGAGCGGGTTTCTGCCGGCGGATGCGTTCTTTGAGATGCTGGCGGCGCGGATGTTTCCGACTACGACGTGGTTGCGGGCGCGGGAGAGCATGGAGTACACGCCGGAGCCGGATATCTTTCACGACGTGTTTGGGCATGTGCCGATGCATGCGCATAAGGTGTTTGGGAATTTTCTGCAGCACTATGGGAGAGTTTGCGCAGGGTTGATGGGTGATCCGGTGGCGCTGGAACGGATGGGGCGGCTGTTCTGGTTTACGGTGGAGTTTGGGCTGATACGCGAGGCGGGTGAGGTGAAGGTTTATGGGAGTGGGTTGATCTCGTCGCATGGTGAGTGCTCGCGGGTGCTGGCGGGTGGGTGCGAGGTGAGGGATTTTGATCTGGATATGGTGTTGGAGACTCCGGTGGATACAGGGGCTATGCAGCCGGTGCTTTATGCGGTGGAGTCGTTTGAGCAGATATTTGAGGCTACTAAGTTGGCGGAGTCGCGGCTGGGGTAGCGGCTTCGTCGGTCTTCATGATGGGCTAAGGTTTGTCGGGGTAGAATTCGACGCGATAGTCCCAGGAGAAATTTATGCGTCGAGTTTGTTTGGTGGCTGCTGCTTTGGTAGCGATGGTTCCGTTTGCAGGGGCACAGTACAAGGTGGTGCAGACGGCTAAGGTGGGTGGGGTGGGTGGGTTCGATTATGTGTATGCGGACTCGGCGGGGCGGAAGCTTTATATTGCGCGGTCGGGGATGCCGGGGCGGCTTACGGTGTTCAACCTGGATACGCTGGCGCCAGAGGTTGAGATTCCGGATGTGAGTGCGCATGGTGTGGCGGTGGATACGAAGTCGGGGCATGGGTTCGCGACGAGCAAGCCGGTGGCGATGTTCGACGCGAAGACGGTGACGCCGATCAAGACGATTGATGTGCAGGGTGGGCCGGATGGGATTCTTGGGGATGCGTCGATGGGGCGGGTTTACATCCTGAGCCATAGTGCGCCGAATGTGACGGTGCTCGATGCTAAGGATGGGTCGATTGTGGGGACGATTGACCTGGGTGGTGCTCCGGAGCAGGCGGTTTTGGATGGCAAGGGGAAGATGTATATCGACCTGGAGGACAAGGGGAGTATCGCGGTGGTCGATACCAAGGCGATGACGGTGACGGCGAAGTACGACCTGCAGGGTAAGGGTGCGACTTGCGCGGGGTTGGCGATGGACGTGAAGAACAACATCCTGTTTGCGGCTTGTCGTAATCCGCAGACGATGGTGATCCTGAGTGCGGCGGATGGGAAGATTCTGGAGACTCTGCCGATTGGGATGGGGACGGATGGTGCGGTGTTCAATCCGGCGACGATGGAGGCTTTCAGCTCGCAGGGCGATGGGACGATGACGGTAGTGAAGGAGAATAGTCCTACGAGCTTTGTGGTGGAGCAGACGGTGACGACGATGCCGCGAGCGAAGACGCTTACGCTGGATACGAAGACGAACAAGATTTTTCTGATTACGGCGGAGTATGGGGCGGCACCGGCTGCTGCTGCTCCTGCTGCGGGTGGGCGTCCGGCGCGGGCTCCTATGCTGCCGGACTCTTTTACGATTCTGGTGGTGGGGAAGTAGTTTGCGGCTGGATCGCTTGACCGATTAGGAGGAGGACCGGGGCTGGTCCTACTTCCGCGGTGCCGAGGTGTTCGAGTGTGGTGATGGTGGTGTGCTCGTCGGGGGTGGAGGCTTTGCTGACGGCTACGCAGGGGGTGGTGGGGGGGATGCCGGATTCTATGAGACTGGCGGCGAGGGCGGGGAAGTCGCGGCCGGGCATGTAGAGAACGAGGGTGGCTTCGTGCTCCCAGATGCTGGGGATGGCGGGGGTGAGGTGGACTTTGCCGGCGGCGTGGTGGGCTGTGGCGAGGATGAGCTTCGAGGCGGAGGAGCGGTCGGTGAGTGGGGTTTGGAGCGTTGCGGCTACGGCGAAGGCGGCGGTGATGCCGGGGACTATCTCGAAGGGGATATGGTGCTCGCGGAGGAAGGCTATCTCTTCTCCGGCACGGCCGAAGATGAGGGGGTCGCCGGATTTGAGGCGGAGGACGGAGTTGTGGTTTCCAGCGTGCTCGAGCATGAGGGCGTGGATGCCCTCCTGGGTGATGCGGGGCTGGCCGCAGCGTTTGCCTACGGGGATGATGAGGGCGGTAGGGCTGGCGAGGTCGAGGATGGCGTCGGTGACGAGATCGTCGGGGAGGATTACGTCGCAGGTTTTTAAGAGCTCGGCTGCTCGGAGAGTGAGGAGGGATGGGTCGCCTGGGCCTGCTCCGACCAGGTACACGGTACCAGGTACTAGGTACGAGGTCATTGGGCTTTCCCAGTCTGGGGAGTAGGTTGGATCGGGTTGGTCTTGGCGTGTTCGCGGGCGAGGGCGCGTGAGGGGCAGCCGTCGTAGCCGCAGACTTCGCGGGAGGCGAGTTGGTGGAGGAGTAGGCGGCGGGATTCGTTGAGGGGTTCGGCGGCTACTACTTCGCGGCGGAGGTTGCCTAGGTCGGTGAGCCAGTCTCCGGTGTCGAGGGGGAGTTGGGCGTTGATCTCCTTGCGGAGGCGTTGGGCGAGGGCGGGTGAGGCTCCGGCGGTGGAGATGGCTATCTGGAGGTCGCCGCGGCGGACTACGGAGGGGAAGTAGAAGTCGCAGAAGGGTGGGTCGTCGACGGCGTTGCAGAGGACGTTGGCGGCGGTGGCTTCGTGGAAGACGGCTCGGTTTACGGCGGGGACGTTGGTGGCGGTGACTACGAGGAAGTAGGCTGGCTGCATGTTGGCGACGTCGCCTGCGGCGTAGGGGCGCTGGTGGAGGGTGATCTCTCCGGCGGCGGCGAGGTCGAGGATCTTTGGGCTGGCTTCGGGGGCTATGACGGTGACCTGGCCGTGGGCGGCGCGGAGGGACTCGATCTTGGACTCGGCGAGGTGGCCGGCGCCTATGACGAGGCATGGGCGGCCGGTGAGCTTCAGAAAGATTGGGAACAGATCCATGGTCGCCTCGTCGATCCTTTCGTCGGTCCTTGCCGGTTCGTCCGGTGTTTGCCGGAGGGTTATGGCGGGTGCCCCACCTGCCTTGTTTTGCGCAAAGTATTCAAACTAAATACTTTAGGTTCGGACCTCTGCGGTAAAGTCCTGCATCTATTGGGCTTATCTGCAAAGTATTCAATACAAAGGAGATTTTCCGGATTCTGGCTTGTCCGGTGTTTGCTTCCTTTCTATGGTTTTGCCTATTTCACCCGACTTTGATTATACAGGATGGGGGGATTCGGAGTGTTGGCGTATTTCGTTTAGTTTCAGTTAGTTGAAAGATTAAAGTTGACAGGGATACAGTCTGTGAGCAGCAGTCGGTGCTGATGCCTGGAATTGTAAAAGCAGGAACGGGGATGAGTGCGGGATAGGAGCGGGATGGGCCCCTGCGCTGCAGTGGAGTGACACACCCCACGATAAACGCTCGCTGCGCTCGCGTTGATCATGGGGCACCTGGGCCTGTTATCGCCAGTTGACCACGACATCGAGGGGCTGATTGCCTGTCTTCTCAACCGGGGTGAGGACCAGGAACCGCTGGCCGTCGTGGGTGACTACATACGGCTGCGCTCCGCCCGTGTTGGAAAATATGGTGGGAGCTTCGAACAGGAGCCTGGGGATCCCGGCCTCGAAGGACGCGCCGTCGGTCTTCACGTCCACTGCAAAGTAGCCGCTGTTGAACTCGTAGTACAGTTCTTTGCCGTCGCGACGCCATCTGGGTATCTCCCCTCCCGCTACGGAGACCTGCCATTTGCCGCGCGCCTGCGACGTGTCCAGCGAAAATCCCTGGACATAGACTTCCTGCCTTCCCGATTCCACCGAGCGATAGGCGACCCACCGGCCATTGGGAGAGAATTGACCCTGCTGGGTGCGAAATTCCGTGTTCAGGAACGGTACAGGCTTCCGGTCACCGCTGAGAGGCAGTACATAGAGATGAGCATCATTCGCCGGCTGCAAGTTATACATAAGATACTTGCCGTCTCGTGACCAGTCTTCTACGTTTTCCTGTGCTTCCTTTCCTCCCAGCAACAGCTCCTCCGAGCCTGAACCGTCGGCAGCCTTCCAATAGATGTTTCTCTGGCCCGTGCGGTTGGAGGTGAAGGCTATCCGTGCTCCGTCGGGCGACCAGATTGAGTCCAGATCATCTGCTGGATCGAAGGTCAGCCGCGTCCTCGTTCCGCGCAGCAGATCGAAGATCCAGATGTCGCGGGTCTTTGTCTGCGGATCGCGGATGCCGACGGCGAGCTTGCTGTCGTCCGGTGAGAGCGCGGGGTTCGAGTAGTCTGCGGCCTCTCCGATGACGCCGAGTCTCTTGCCGCTGCGATCGAACCACTGCAGTGAAGACTGGGAAGATGAGAAGACGCGGCGCCACACCAGCACGCCGTTGGGAGAGGCGGCAAAGGTGGCGCTCGGGAGGGGGGAACCGGCTGCCACTCCCGTCTCGAGATGGTCTGCGACCGCACGCGGTTCGCCCCCCAGGGTCAGATTCTGGAGATCGAACGGCTGGGCCATGAGGACATCTCCTCTCGAGAACAGGAGTTGGCCCGACAGGACATACGCGGCGTTGGTATTGGTGGCTACGATGAACTTGCGATCGTTCGAGTCGAGCGAAGCGACGTAGATACCCTGCTGATTGGACTGTTTGCTCAAGGATAGATAGATGTAGTGCTTTCCATCGGGAAGAAACTCGGGCCAAAACTGACCAGTTTCGCCGTCCGCCAGTGGCCGAAGCGGCTTAGGATCGCCCCCGGCCGCCGAGACACGGAACAGTGCGCGGGAGCTGCTCGTGCCGATGATTACGCCGTCACGATTCCACGTCGCGCCAAAAACGGCATCGCAGGCGCAGATGGTGACCGGCGGTCCTCCGGATACATCCACTCTCTGCAGGGTCCCTCGGGAGTGGAATGCGATCTGCCGCCCGTCCGGTGACCAGAAAGGATAACGGACGTCGAGGCCTTGGAGTGGGATCTCCGTCGCAGTGGCGGCATTCAAGGGACGAACGAAGAGCCTGTCCCTTTCACTCGGGCTGGCCGAGGCGGTAAAGGCTATGCGTTCGCCGTCCGGCGACACCGCAGGTATGTGGTAGAAGAAGAAGTTCAGTTTATCCGGTGCGGGTATCTGGAAATGGACCTCTGCGGCTGAGGCAGGTTCCTTCGGCCTATGGGTCGCGATCCAGACTAACGATGCGAGGAGTAGGACCGCAGCCAGGCCCGCAGCCAGTTGCCACATGCGCTCGCGATTGCGACGTTTGGCCGCGACGGGCGCGGGGATGCCGGCGTTTGAGCCGGAGTCGGCTATCCATTCGAGCTCGCGGCTAAGATCACCGGCGTTCTGCCAGCGGTCGTCCGGGGATTTGGCAAGGCATGTCCGGACGACCCGGTCGAGCGCCGGTGAGGCCATCGGCTGGATGGTTGAAACCGGCGGCGGATTGGATGACATCACCGC
Organism: uncultured Acidobacteriaceae bacterium; assembly: GCA_963744125.1. Classification (GTDB taxonomy): domain Bacteria; phylum Acidobacteriota; class Terriglobia; order Terriglobales; family Acidobacteriaceae; genus Edaphobacter. The sequence continues at coordinate 472,140 of CAVUSG010000007.1, forward strand.
CACAATCAGGCTCGCGTGGCTTGAGCCCTCGAAGCCTTTGCGGCCGGTGATCATCTCGTAGAGCATCGCACCGAAGGAGAAGATGTCGGAGCGGGCGTCGGTCTCCTTGCCTTCTAACTGCTCGGGCGACATGTACTGGAAGGTGCCGAGGATCGTGCCTTTGGCCGTGATTGGCTCGGCGGTGAGGGTGTCCGCTACCGATGAGACGATCGGGCCGGCCATCTTGGCTAAGCCGAAGTCGAGCAGCTTGGCGCCGCTGCGGGTGAGCATCACGTTGCCCGGCTTGAGGTCGCGGTGGATGACTCCTTTGCGGTGCGCGGCGTCGAGAGCGCCGGCGATCTGGATCGCGATGCGGAGCGCTTCTTCGATGGGCAGCGGTCCCTTGCGGAGGCGTGCTTCGAGGCTTTCGCCGTCGATGTACTCCATGACGAGGAAGTCCATCGAATCCTCGCGGCCTATGTCGTAGAGAGCGCAGATGTGGGGGTGATTGAGGCTGGAGATGGCTCGGGCTTCGCGTTCGAAGCGCTCGGTGATCGGGCCGTTACATATTTTGATGGCAACGGTGCGTTCGAGGCGCGTGTCGCGGGCTTCGTAGACTTCGCCCATTCCGCCTGCACCCAGCAGGGAGATGATCTCGTACGGCCCGAAACGGGTCTTCTCTGCCAAGAGCATAGGGCGCCATGATACATGAGGTGAACTCGGGGAACGCCGTGCGACACCCTTCCACGGACGGAACCGCTCGTTAAGTGCGGCCTTTGCACGAGCCCTGGGGGCGTCGAGAAGGTGAAGTAACGATTCAGACTTCCGTTGTTACCTTCGATGTGGTTGCGCGGAATTTTAGTGGTGGGCGGGGTGTGCGGCTCCCTGGGTTTTTCCGACAATGACGGCCCATGTCGCGATGACACTGGCGGCGGTGGTGTATCCGCCGTAGTCCTTGTAGATATTGCCGGCCTCGTGGTCAGCGGCTTCGTAGTCTGCCTTGGAGGTGCTGGCCATTGGGACCTGCGGATCGGACGCGTTGCGGATGGCGTACCAGGCGGTCGAGGGGGACGTTTGCATGGCTCGGCCAACCATTGCGTCGCCCATGTCGCTGACCTGACCTAGTCCCTGCAGCTTGAAGTAATTGATGTTGGTGTCGAAGCCGAAGAAATCGGTGGTGACGATGGTGGAGTTGGCACTCCATATCTTGGGCGTGGCGCTGCCGGCGATGGGCTTTGCTGCTGCGATGACCTTGGCGTTGACTTGAGTGAGTGTGGGCGTGATGAGTCCGAGGGTTGCAGCAGGGAGGGCGGTGGTTGCGAAGGAATCGGGAGCCCAGGATTGCGATTTGAATTGCGTGGTGCAGTCGAAGCGGGTGTGCGCGGCGATTATGACGTCGCCGAGCTTGACATCTGCCCCGATGCCGCCGCCGGTGCCGGTGGTGATGAACATTTTGGGTTTCACAGTGGCGACCATCTCGCTGACCATTTTGTAAAACGGCACTACACCGCCAGGGCCGAGGCCGTCGTAGTCGAGGTGAAGGCCGGATTTAACCAGCAGCACTTTTGCGCTGCCGATGGCGCAGGGGAAGTAAAGCCCGAGCGAATGATAGTAACGCGCATCTTCCGCGCTTTTGGAGTTGAAAGGCGCAACGCCGCCGGTAACGAGCGGGATGTAGGCGGCGATGTCGTTGCGGTATTCATACCAGCTCGAGACGGGAAAGCCGGGCGAAAAAAGCGCTGCGAGCGCCGCGGCTTCGGCCGAAGTGTAGGTCATGACGATGGCATCGTAGCCGGCGAAGCGCGCCAGGCTGTCGGTTTCTGCGGGCGCGGGCGATAGAGGCTGCGGCTTCGGTGTCAGGGTGGAAGGCCAGGGCACAGGGTGGGGAAGACCTGATGCGGATCCGCCTTCAGGAGGCACAGCAGGAGGCGCGAAGCGGGCAGCCGGATGCTCGGGATCGTAGTTGAGGCGGATGTCTTCGGCGTAGGAAAGAGTTTGAGGTGCCATGGCGTTATTTCTCCCTTGTTCCAGCGGATGATTGAAGGAATATTCCGGGCCCGGAGGTTTGCAGTCGAGAGAGCCCATTGCGATCCGGCTCTTTCGCCCTCAGCAGATCTTAGGAAGATTCTGCTGGGGCATGAATCTGATTTGACTCTGGGACAAAGGGAGATGCTCGTGACACAGAAGCGATTCTGGTACGTAGCAGTGTAAATCAGTGCGAAAAGCTTGGAGGTACTTTGGAGCACGCTACGGCCGATGTCAAGCGGAAAGTAGTTTTGTGCAGGTGTACGGAGGCAGGACTGGCAGTGAGTACAGGAGCCGATCCAGTGCCGGCTGTGGGTGCGATATCGAGTGGTGGGGGCTTTGACTTTGTGGGGTTGGCGGCCTAGGATTTCGCGCCATGGAGGAATTTTAATGCCGACTTATATTTCACTCTGCCGATGGACGCTACAAGGTGTTCACGCGATTCGAGAGAGTCCGGCGCGGTTGGATGCCGCTAAGAAGGCGCTAGCAGCGGATGGGATCAAGCTGCTTAGCTTCTACATGGTGACGGGGAGCCATGACATGGTGATCGTCTCGGAGGCTCCGAATGATGAGGCGATGGCGAGGTCGATGCTGCGGACGATGTCGCAGGGCGGGATAACGACGGAGACCATGCGGGCGTTTACGGAGGATGAGTACCGGAAGATCATCGGGAGTCTTTAGTGGCGAAGGGGTTATGAAATATCCTGCTGGTCTAGCATTTCTGGCAGGCGACTCCCGGCTGGCGGCACTGTAGGCTGCAGTACAGAACGTCACGGGAGATTAAGATGAACCGACTTTACGGCAAGACTTGTTCGATCCAATCTGCTATCGGCAGATCGCGCGCGCTTGTGTTTGCAACCGTAGTGCTGGCGGCTGCGGTTCCTGCGATTGGGCAGGCAGGCGGTGGTAGTGATCTGCAGCAGAAGCTGGCGGCGGTGAAGCAGTCGGTGGCCACGAACCAGCAGCGGCTGCATCAGTATCAATGGGTAGAGTCGACCCAGATGACGTTGAACGGTGATGCCAAGCCTGCGTCGCAATCGTTGTGCCAGTACGCGCCCGATGGGACGGTGCAGAAGACTCCTATTAGCCCGCCGCCTCCACCTCCCAGCGGAGGAAGGATGAAGCAGAGAATTATTGCGAACAAGACGGATGAGATGCAGCAGTACATGGGCGGTGTGAAGCAGATGCTTGGCATGTATGTGCCGCCTGATCCGCAAAAGATGCAGCAGGCGTTTGCGGCCGGCAAGGCGACGCTGGGTGGTGGGGGTCCAGGGATAGCAAACCTCGTCTTCACGGACTATGCGCAGCCGGGCGATAAGATGACGCTCTCATTCAATACGGCAACGAAGGCGATCACTTCTTTGAATGTGAATACGTATATGGATAATCCGAAGGATGTTGTGACGCTGGCGGTGACGTTCTCGAGTCTGCCGAATGGCATCAATTATGTGTACCAGAGTGTTCTGAACGCGACGGCCAAAAAGCTGGTGGTGACGACAACGAGCGTGAATTATCAGCCGCTTGGTGGAGGGCAGTAGGCGGCTCTCTGGCACTGGATTTGAAGAAGGCCTCTTCCGGGAGGCCTTCGTTATTTTAAGTCAGCTCAGTGGACGGTGAACCTCAAGTTGTGGCGTTTCTGCGGTTTGGCGTCGGGGTGAAATTGTTGGTGTTTTTGGGGATTTGGTGTGGTACATTTTTGCGCAATGCAAGGCCGCGCGCCACTCCCTTAGCCGCCGGTTTGATTGGCGGTGATTGAACGGAACTGAATGTTGCCGGACTCCGCCCGGAGTCGTGTACGTCAGGAGGCTCCATGAAGCTGGTTTCTGCTTTGACTCTGGTAATGCTTTCAACTCCTTTAGCTGCTGTTGCGTCGGATCAGTTGATTCCGGCGGGTTCGATGGTCTCGTGCGTGGTTGCGGAGGGAAAGATCTCTTCGCAGACGACGGCGATCGGCGATCCGGTGCTGTGTACTTTGAACCCGGTGGAGAGGTATGGGCGGTCAGTGCTTCCGTATGGGAGCTATCTGGTGGGACGGTTTGAGGATTACAAGGATCCTGGGCACTTTGTGGGCAAGGGATGGATGGAGCTGCGGTTCGACCGGATGTATATGGGGAATCGCGTGATTCCGATCTCGGCGCGAGTGGTGTCGGTGCCGAAGTACAACGTGGATAAAGACGGACGGATTCTGGGGAATGGGCATGCGGTGAAGGACACGGTGGAGTGGTTGATTCCGGTGCTGTGGCCTATCGACCTGATCAACCTGCCGAGGCGTGGGCCGCGTCCGGTGATCAAGCCAGAGACGATGTTGACGCTGGAGTTTATGGAGGACGTGGGGATTCAGGACCGCGAGGACCGTGGGGATGGAGTGCAGCGGCAGCAGGCGGCGTTGATTGAGCGTGTGACTCCGCCGGCGCAGCAGGCCGCTCCGCAACAGGTTATCTACCAGACGTTCCAGCAGGCTCCGCAGCAGCAGGCTTATCAACCGGCTCCGCAGGTGGTGTATCAACAGCCGCAGGTGGTGTACCAGCCGGCGCCGGTGGTGGTGCGGCCACCGGTGGTTTATGTTCCGGGACCTTATGGATATGCGGTGCCTTACCGGTATGGATATCCGCCGGGATATTGAGGTTTTAGTGGAAGTACGAAGGCCGTCTCTGAGCGGGACGGCCTTTTTGTTTAAGCGGTAGCGACGGTTTATGCGTCGGCAGCGTGACGGCCTGCGGCTACAGGCGGGGCATCGCGTTCTACGGGTTCGACTACGGCGCCGTTGAGTTGGGCGCGGAGGGTTTCGTCATCGGTGCGGTTGAAGTAGGCGCGGAGGTCTTCGCCGGGAGTGCGGGCGGCGAGGTAGCCGTTGAGGAGGCGCTCGATGGCCTCGGGGCAGTCGGTGGCGGCGGCGCGGAAGCCTATCTGGCGGGCGGGAGCGGCGAATTTGCCTACTGCTCCGCCTACGCAGAAGTAGAAGGCGTCGACCATCTTGCCGTCCTGCTTGATTTTCTTGCCTTCGAGGCCGATGTCGGCGATCCAGTGCTGGCCGCAGGAGTTGGTGCAGCCGGTGACGTGGAGGCGGATTTGCTGGTCGAAGGTGGGGATGCGCTCTTCCAACTCGGCGACTAGCCATTTGTTGAAGGCCTTGGTCTCGGCGATGGCGAGCTTGCAGAACTCGGTGCCGGTGCAGGCGATGGCTCCGCGCCAGAAGGGGGAGACATCGACGTAGAGGCCGAGGGTGTTAAGCTCGATGACGAGGGCGGCGGTCTCGCGGTCGGGGACGTTGGGGATGAGGATGTTTTGTCCGATGGTGGCGCGGAGCTGGCCGTTGCCGTATTTGTCGGCGAGGTCGCCTAGCTTGATGAGTACGTCGCCGGTCATGCGGCCGTTGAGGATGGAGGCACCTACGGCGCTAAGGCCGGGCTGTTTCTGGGGCGTGATGCCGGTGTGGTCGCGGTAGACGTCGTCGGGGACGATGTCGGCGGAGGCCGGGTTGGGGTCTAATTTGTAACCAAGTTTGGTTTCGATGGCTTCGAGCATGGACTCGGCGGTCCAGCCGTGGCGCATGAAGAGGTATTTGATGCGGGCGCGGGTGCGGTTCTCGCGGAGCTCGGTCTGCTCGCGGAAGATGCGGACTACGGTGGCGACTACTTCGAGGGCTTGCGACTGTTGGATGAAGGCGGGAATGCGGACGGCGATGTGGGGCTCGGTGGAGAGGCCGCCGCCTACGCGGAGGGTATAGCCGATCTCTTCTTTTCCGTCTACGACTCGCTTGATGGCGGTGAGGCCTACGTCGTTGATCTCGGGGAAGGTGCACCAGACGGGGCAGCCGGTGACGGTGATTTTGAACTTGCGCGGGAGGTTGTAGAACTCGGGGTTGGCGGTGAGGAGGTGGGCGATTTCGACGGCGAGAGGGCTGCCGTCGAGCAGCTCGTCGTGATGGTGGCCGGCGAGGGGGCAGCCGGTGACGTTGCGGACTACGTCTCCGCAGGCTCCTTTGGGGGACATGCCGATTTCGGTAAGGGCGTCGACGACTTCGACGAGGTCGGAGAGAGTGAGCCAGTGGAGCTGGATGTTCTGGCGGGTGGTGATGTCGACGAGGTCGCGGCCGTGCTTTTTGGCGATGGCGCCGATGACGCGGGCCTGATGTGCGGTGAGCAGGCCGTTGGGCATGCCGATGCGCATCATGAAGTACTCGGTGGCTTTGCCTTCGCCGTTGGCTCCGCCGGTGACGCCGAGGCCGTCGCCCTGGGTGTAGATGCCCCACCATTTGAAATAGAGATTGGCCCATTCGGGTGGGACGGAGTCGCGGCCTTGCCTAGCGTATTCGCGGACTTTGTCCCAGCCTTCCCAGGGGTTCTGGGCGAGCTTGAGGCGCTCGGACTTCTGGGCCTTGGTTTCTTTGGGGGCGGCGGGCTGTGCGGCTACGTCTGTCATGGTGAAATTAATCCTTTGGGTGAAACAGAAGAGCCCACGGGGCTCGTGGGCGCGGGGTGCGTTTGCCGGGGTCGAAGACTTTAGATGGTCAGCGAGGCTTGGCAAAGGCAGCGGCGCGCGGCGTCACAACAACAGATGCAACAGCCCATAGTGCGCGGCATTTGGTGTATAGCCATTGAGTTAAGGGTACTGGCAGCGGGGGATGGCGTCAAGGCTGGGCGGGAAGATCGGAGTTGTAGGTGTCAGCCACGGCCTTCCATTTGCCGTCGGGCTGCTTCTTCCAGACTTCCATGAACTTGCCCTTGTCGGAGATGAGCTTGCCTTGCGGGTCCTGCATAGCGAGGGTGTAGGAGCCTATGCTGTAGGCGAGGTCGCCGGACTTTGCTACTTCTACCTTTGAGGCCTGCCAGGAGATGGCGACGCTGGGTGCGGTGAGTTCGGCCCAGATTGCGCGCGTTGCATCTTTGGTATTCGCGACGGGCGCGTTGGGAGGGAGCAGGACGGCGTCGTCACTGTAGTAGGAGAGGGTGCCGTTGAGGTCGTGGGCAGCGGCGGTCTTCGACCATTGGGCGTCGAGGTCGCGGATGACGGCTTCGTTGGCCGCGCGGCTGTCGATGGGAGTCTGGGAGTTGCAGCCGGAGATGAGGACAAGCAAGGCTAGAGTAGAGCACCGGGCGAGGACGTGCTGGATTGGCATCGCGCCAGTATATTCGTCTGCGTGCGGCTTTAGTCAAATCTATTTATGGCGTTGGTTAGTCAGCTTCTGCGAGGGAGAACTTATGGCGGATGTCGGAGCCCCGGACCCAGAAGATGACGTCTTCTGCGATGTTGGTGGCGTGGTCTGCAGCGCGCTCGAGGTTGCGGGAGACGATGATGGCATTGAGAGCCTGGGTGCTGAGCTGGGGGTGGATCTGCATGACTTCAATGAGCTCGGCCTGGACGGCGCGGTTCATGTCGTCGATCTCGTCGTCGAGGCGAAGAACGGACTCGGCTAGCTTGGCGTCGGCTTCGAGGAGGGACTGGATGGCGGTGCGGATCATGATGCCGACCTTCTCGCCCATCTCGGAGATATCGACGGGGAGGGAGATCTGCGGGAGGTCACGGTTGGTCTTGGCGCGCTGAGCGATGTTGGAGGCCTGGTCGCCGATGCGCTCGAGGTCTCCATTGATCTTGATGACGGAGAGGATGAAACGGAGGTCGATGGCCATGGGCTGCTCTTTGGCGAGGAGGTCGTAGGCCATCTCGTCGACGGAGGTCTCGGCGGCGTTGATGGCGGCTTCGATCTCGAGGACGTGCTCGGTGAGGCCCATGTCGGAGGTGACGTAGGCTTCGAGTGAAAGGCCGAGCGCCTGCTGGGAGAGCGCAGCCATAGCGAGGAGTTTGTCTTTGAGAGCTACGAGTTGCTGCTGAAAGTTAATGCGGGGCATGGGGAGAACCCTCGAAAAAAGTGATTCCTTTATTGTGACGTAGAGATGAGGAAGAGGTGATGAATATTTTGGGGGAGCGTCGAACTTGGTACGAATTACTGGGTACTGGGTACAAGGTAAAAAAGCAGAAGCAGGTCCTCCGCCAGACCACCCCAGCGAGCAAAACCGCTCGCCGGGGGCCCCGGTGCGGCGAAGGATGACAATTCTTCCCAAGGGCTACGGGTAGAGGAGGTAGGGGGCGCGACGTTTTTTGAAATCGTTCAGGTCGGCTTGCCAGGCGGCGGCTATGGCGCGGGGGTCTTCGTTGTTGGTGAGGGACTGCATGGTGTTGATGCTGGCTACGAGGGTGGCGGCTCGGGCGAGGTTGAAGCGGGTGGGGTAGAGGTGGTGAAGGGCGGAGAGGATCTCGATGCCTAACTCGGGGGTGTCGAGGAGGTTGCGGTCGGTTGCGGTGATGTCGATGCCGTTGAGGGTCTGGCCGTGCCCGGGGTAGTGGTTGGCGTCTTCGGTGACGGCGAAGGTGGTGGGGGCGAAGGTGACACCGGGGATATGGCGGGCGGTGAGGTAGGCGGACAGGGCTGGGCCGTCGAGTTGATCTTCAGGGGCGCAGGGAGGGGGTGGGGATTTTTTGGCGGGGGGCTTGGCGGGGGTCCAGCAGGCCCCGATGTGCTGGAATGGGGTGTCGGTGCCGCGGCCTACGGAGATGTTGGTGGTTTCGATGAGGCCGATGGCAGGGTAGAGGACGGCGGCGGCGGGGGACTTTAGGTTGGGGCTGGGGTTGATCCAGGGGAGGTGGGTGTCGTCGAAGTATTGGGCGCGGGTCCAGTTCTCCATGCGGATGACGGTTAGGGGGACGCCGAGGGGGACGAAGACGTTGGGTGATGCCGGGCTGGGGCGGCGGTGCTCGCCGTTGATGTAGCGGGCGAGTTCGCCGAAGGTGAGGCCGTGGCGGACGGGGAGCGGCATGTAGTCGGTGTAGGAGGCGAGATTGGGGTCGGAGACGGGGCCCTGAACTTTTTCTCCGCCGACGAGGTTGGGGCGGTCGAGGATGATGATCTCGAGGGGGTGGTGGTACTGGTCGCGCTCGGTGGCTGCGGCCTCGAGGAAGTAGCCCATGGCGGCTTCGTAGGTCCAGAAGCGGACTCCGGCGTCCTGGAGGTCGATGACTACTGCGTCGAGGTCTTTGAGAGCGTCGTGGGTGGGGCGGCGGTCGGCTTCTTTGGCTCCGTAGAGGCTGATTACGGGAAGGTGGGTGGTGGGGTCGATGTCGTTGGCGATCTTGGTGTCGTCGTGGGTGCCGGCGATGCCGTGTTCGGGGGAGAAGAGGGTGGTTAGGGCGAGGCCGGGGACTGATTTGGGGGCTTCGGTGTAGAGGATGTCTACGGTGCGGTGGCCTTGGGCGTCTATGCCGGATTGGTTGGTTAGGAGGCCTAATTTTAGGGTGTGATTGTGGTGTGCTGCTAGGTCGGCTAAGGCTGTGTAGTGGGTGGATTGTAGGACGTCTATGCCGGTTTGGGTGTTGCAAGGGTTGTTTGCAGAGCAGGATTGGCCGATATGAGCAGATTGCGTGGCGGGTGTAATGGTGAAGTTGATGGTTGATGGCACAGTAGGGACGGTGCTATCGGACGATATCACTACGGGGTCGCAGATGGTGTGTGGAGGGCAGACGCCGGTTTGGGTTGCTTGCGATCCGATAGTGAATGGGCGCCCGGCAATTGGTGTGACTACTTGAGGTTTGATCGTCAAGCCAGTCGGTTGATCTAAGCCGAGGGCTTTGGCGGCGGCGGTGGCTACTTCGCCGCGGAGGGGGGAGATGGGCGGTGCGCCGCGGGGGTGGATGGCGTTCGCGAGGAGGATGACGTAGGTGTCGCTGGTGGGGTCGATCCAGAGGGAGGTGCCGGTGAAGCCGGTGTGGCCGAAGGAGCCGATGGGGAAGATGCTGCCGCGGGGGCGGGAGTAGGCGGAGTTGATGTCCCAGCCGAAGCCTCGTGTGGCGATACCCTTTGTGGCCTGGCCGTCGGGGGTGAAGATTGTTGCACCGGATTGTGCGGTGGCGGGCTGCTCGGGCTTCGTCATGAGCTGGAGCGTGGATTGTTTGAGGGGGAAGGGGCCGGTGTTGTGCAGGAGCTTGTCGAGCAGGGCCTGGGCGAAGAGGCTGACGTCGTGTGCGGTGGAGAAGACTCCGGCGTGGCCGGCTACTCCGCCCATGCGGCGGGTGGTGGGGTCGTGGACTGTGCCGCGTAGTAGGTGGTCGTAGTCTGGGTTGGTTTCGGCGGTGCCTTCGTTGTCGTGGGCGGTGGGGGCGAGCCGATCTTCCCTAATGGGGTCGAAGGCGAGAGTGCAAATGTTTCTATCGCACTTGAGGCGGAAGTGGTTTTTGACGAGAGCTTCGTATGATGGGTCGCTGCTGCCATAAGGTGGTGGCTTCGGATTACTGCAAGAACAATAGTCAGCCCTGTAGCGTGTTTCGGTCATATGCAAGGGTTGGAAGATATGTTTTTCGGCATAGTCATCCAGGAGCTCGCCGCTGAGTTTTTCTACGATGGCTCCGAGGGTGATGAAGTTGATGTCGGAGTATTTGAAGGTTAGGCCGGGTGGGCCGTAGAGGGTGGCGTTCATGGCGCGGCGGATGCCTTCGGCCTTGTCGGGTGCGGCGAGGCCCCAGGGGTCTTTGAGGGAGACGTCTTCGGGGAGGCCGGAGTAGTGGGTGAGGAGTTCGCGGATGGTGACTTTTTCTTTTCCGTTGGCGGCGAATTCGGGGAGGTATTTGACGACGGGGTCGTCGAACTGGAGCTTGCCGGCCTCGTAGAGTTGCATGATGGCGGTGGCGGTGGCGAGGCACTTGGTGAGGGAGGCCATGTCGAAGATGGTGTCTTCGGTCATGGGTTCGGCGGCGGAGGGTTTTCCGTCTAGGCCGGGTTCTCCTGCTAGTTTGCGGTTTCCGTAGGCTTGGTGGAAGACGACTTGGTTGTTGTGGCCTATTAGGACTACTGCTCCGGGGAGTTTTTTGGCGGCTATGGCTTGGTTGATGAGGGTGGAGATGGGGGTGAAGTCGTAGGTGGGTTGGGGTTGGGTAACGGCGGGACGCGGAGGGCGCGGAGTTTGCGCAGAGAGCGCAGAGAAGGACTGGGTTGCGATGAGGAGGAGTAGGAGGGTTAGCGGCTGCTGTTTTGGTGGCGGATTGTTTGCGGAAGATTAGGCTGGCGAGGGAGCCAATGGCGAAGGTCGCGATTGCTCCGATTAGGACGTACCAGGTGAAGGCTATGTGGGGGATGGTGATGGGGGAGATGGATAGGTTTCAGCCCACGTGCCATCTGGATATCCCATTCGTGTACCTTTTGCACCGGCTAGAGGATGGCGCCGGGGAATTGCCAGAGGGCGAGGTTTAGGATGAAGCCGCAGAGCATTCCGATGATTGAGCCGGTTTGGGTGGCGTAGCGGGTGAGGGTTCCGAGGAGGAAGACTCCGAGGAGGCAGCCGTAGGCTACGGAGGCGATGGAGAGGCCGGTTTCTACGACGTGGCCTTTGCCTCCTGCGTGGACGCTGTAGACGGCGATGGCGAAGAGGGCGATGGCCCAGAGGACGGTGCTCGCTCGGGAGATTAGCATGCGTTCCTTGTCGTCGGCCTGGGGTCTCCAGTGCATATAGAAGTCTACGACGGTGGTGCTGGAGAGGGAATTGAGCGCGGCGGAGAGGTTGGACATGGCGGCGGCGAGGATGGCGGCTACGAGGAGTCCGGCGATGCCGATGGGCATCTGGGTGACGATGAAGGTGGGGAAGATGCGGTCTGCTGAGGTAGAAGACTTGCGGGTGCGGATTGTAGAAGACGTAGAGGCCTGTTCCGATGAGAAGGAAGAGGGTGAACTGGAGGAAGATGACTACTCCGCTGGAGAGTAGGGCGAGGCGGGACTCGCGGAGGTTGCGGGCGGCTAGCATGCGCTGGACCATGAGCTGGTCGGTGCCGTGACTGGCCATGGTGAGGAATGTTCCGCCGAGGACTCCGGCCCAGAAGGTGTAGGACTGGGTCAGGTTGAAGGCGAAGTTGAAGAGGTGGAATTTGCCGGCGGCACCGGCTATGGTCGTGGATAGTGGACCAGCCGCCGGGGACGTGGGTGCCGAGGGTGGCGATGGCTACGATGGTTCCCCCGATGTAGATGGCCATCTGGACTACGTCGGTCCAGATGACGGCGGCCATGCCTCCTTCGAAGGTGTAGAGGAGGGTGAGGGCGGAGATGATGGCGATGGAGAGAGTGTCGTTGGTGCCGATGGCGATGCCTACGACGATGGAGACGGCGAAGACGCGGACGCCTTCGGCGGCGGCTCGGGTGAGGAGGAAGAGTCCGGCGGTGACCTTGTGGAGGGTTGGGCCGAAGCGCTGGTCGATGAGCTGGTAGGCGGTGAGCATCTCGCCCTGGAAGTATTTGGGGAGGAAGAGCGCGGCGACCACGATGCGGCCGAGCATGTAGCCGATGACGATCTGGAGGAAGCCGAGGTCTCCGGCGAAGGCTACTCCGGGGATGGAGATGATGGTGAGGGTGGAGGTTTCGGCGGAGACGATGGAGAGGGAGATGGCCCACCACGGGATGGTGTTGCTGGCCAGAAAGTAGTTCTTGAGCGACTTGTCTTTGCCTGATTTTCGGAAGCGTAGGCCGAAGAGGGTGATGCCTATCAGGTAGATGACGATTAGCGCTAGATCGAAAGGGTGGAGTCTGGTTGGCAAGATGAGAGTAATGATAGCGGGGATTTGATGGGGTCAGGTTTGCATTGAAGATTCGAGGGCGCGCAGGGCGAGGCCCTGGGCGACGGAGGTGAACTCGTTGCCGGTACGGACGCGGGCGGGGGTGAAGCGGGACTCGAAGATGCGGCGGACGGCGGGGACGAAGCTGGTGCCTCCGGTGAGGAAGACTCGGTCGATTTGATGTGGGGCTATGGCGCTGGATTTTAGGAGGTCGTCTACGCAGGTTTCTATGCTGGCTAGTTCTTCGGCTATCCAGGATTCGAAGTCGGTGCGGGTTACGGTACGTTCTATCTCCATGCTTCCATCGCGGAATTTGAATTCGGCAGATTCGTCGTGGGAGAGGGCTACTTTGAGGCGTTGGACGGCTTGGTGGAGCTGATAGCCGAGGTCTTCTTCGATGAGGGTGATTAGGGCGGCGATTTGGTCGGGGTGTTCGGCTCGGGCTCGGGCGGCTTTCAGGATTTCGGCTACGTTGCGGGTTTTGAGGAAGGAGAGGTAGTGCCAGCGCTCCAGGTTTCGGTAGATCCAGGCGGGGGCGGCGGGGATTATGTTGGCTGGTCGGTCAGAGGCTTGCGCGTAGGAGCGCTCGAAGGACTCGGAGCCGAGGGCGGGGGAGACTAGTTTGCGGACTATGCGGGCGTCGAAGGCGTCGCCGGCGAGGCCGAGGCCGGAGTTGCCGAGGATGCGCTGCTGTCGGGTGAGGGTGCGGCTGGTAGGGCCTACGCGGATGAGGGAGAAGTCGCTGGTGCCTCCGCCGAAGTCGCCGATGAGGATGAGCTCGTCGTGGGTGAGGGTGGATTCGTAGGCGTAGGCGGCGGCGATGGGCTCCATCTCGAAGGTGACGGTGTGGAAGCCGGCGTGGCGGAGGGCGGACTCGAGGCGGGTGAGGGCGAAGGTGTCGTCGGCGTCGGACTCGGAGCCTACGAAGCGGACGGGGCGGCCTACGGTGGCGTGGTGGATGGGCTGCTGGAGGTGCTGCTCGGCCTGAGTGCGGAGGTCGGAGAGGATGCGGGAGATGAGGTCTTCTACGGTGTAGCGGCGGCCGAAGACTTCGGTTCCGGTTAGGGTTCGGCTGGGGAGGTAGGACTTGAGGGACTGGATCAGGCGGCCCTTGTGCTCGGAGGTTAGGTAGTGCTGGATGCCGGAGGGTCCGGTGAAGGATTTTGTGGAGGTGCGTCCGTGCTGTTTTAGCTGTTCGAGGTAGAGGATGGAGCGGAAGGATTCGGTGGGGGTGGTGGGGGTTGGGAAGGTGGCTAGTTGGACTCGGCCGTCTGGGTGGGCGAGGGCTACGGAGGAGTTGGTGGTGCCGAAGTCTATGCCTATTGCGGGGCCGATTTGGTGAGGCATGGAATCTCCGGTTCTACGTTCAGTGCGCTGGTAGCCCCTCCCTGGGGTGTTTTGCGCAAAGTATTCATTGTAAACGACATAGGTCTGGACCTTTGATGCAAAGTATTCATTCCAGATGGCTTATTTCTAAAGTATTCATTGTAAAAGAGATAAGGCCCAGCTTGTGGCGGCTGGGCCTTTCTCTTTCTCTAGCTCTATTTTACCAAATTGGACATAACTAAAAACCGCTTTCGGGAAGTATATTTTTGGAGTTGTAAGTTGCTTGTTGTTAGTTGTTTGTTGGGATTAGTTGAAGTGATGGAGTCGATTTTGGGGCTTGACAACATTTTTGGGATTTGATCAGGAGACTGTTGTGCCGTAGAGGGTGGTGGATTTGAGATGGCCTTCGGGAGTGAAGGTGTTGAAGTTGGCGGGCTGGCCGGGAGTTAGGGCTGGGGTGAGGCCGAGGAGGTTGGCAGGGTTGTGGGAGGCGAGGCGGATGGCTGTGGCGAGGGTGGCTCCGGTGATGCGTTGGAGGTTGGGTATGGCGTGGTCCATGGTTAGGACGGAGCCGGCTAATGTTCCACCTCCTCCTCCGGGGTTTTGGGTGCCTTCGAGGATGCAGGTGTTGTTGGAGACCTGGACGGTGAGGTTGCCTAGTTTGTAGGTGCCGTCGGGCATTCCGGTGGCTGAGATGCTGTCGGTGACGAGGATGGCGCGGTCTTCGCCTTTGGCTTTGAGCCATAGGCGGATGAGTTCGGGCGCTACGTGGATGCCGTCGCAGATGAGTTCGGCGTAGAGGGCGTGGTTGTCGAGGACGGTGCCGACGATGCCGGGGTCGCGGTGGTCGAGGGGGCGCATGGCGTTGAAGGTGTGGGTAGCGGAGGTGGCTCCGGCGGCGATGGCGGCTTCGGTCTCGGGGGATTTGGCGTTGGAGTGGCCTAGGGAGACTCTGATGTTTAAAGACGCACAGTGGCGGATTAGGTCGAGTGCTCCGGGGATCTCGGGGGCGATGGTGATGAGGCGGATGTGGCCGCGGGCGGCGGCGTTGAAGCGGTCGAAGAGTTCGATGCTGGGGGGCTGGATGTCGGCGGGGGGATGGACTCCGCGCTTGGCGTGGGAGATGAAGGGGCCTTCGAGGTGGATGCCTATGGGGGTGGCTTGGTTTGGTTGTGTCTGGGCCTCGATTGCGTTGGCTATGCCTTCGAGGGATTTTAAGGTTTGGTCTATGGGGGCGGTTACTGTGGTGGCGAGGTAGCGGCCTACTCCTTTTGTTGCGAGGAACTGGTTGATTGCGGTGAAGGCTTGTGGGGTGGCTTCCATTACGTCGTGGTTGGCACAGCCGTGGGTGTGGATGTCGAGGAAGGTTGGGGTTAGGGTTTCTTCGGATTTTATGGTGGGGTCGGAGGTGATTTCTTTGATTAGACCGTTGTCGATGGTGATGACTGGGTGGTCTATGGTGCCGGTGGGGGTCAGTAGGCGGCGGGCTGTTAAGGTTTGGGGCATTCGTTCAAAGTGTACGGGATTCATCTACTGCATTGAGGAGAAGAACAAGCAATGGCAACAGCCTGTGGTTCGAGCTTCAGTGGTTCCCCAACCATCGGGCGATCAGGCGCCCTCAGGATGGGGCACCCGGAGGTCGTGTTCGCTCGGAAGAAAACAGGCAACAGCAGCGACTGGTTCAGGAACTCCTTGAGCTTCTAAATGGGTTCTATAGTTACTTTGCCTTGAGCGTCGGTGGAGTAGTAGGTGTAACTGCTCCATGGGTACTCTTCGGCGGCGGTGACGAGAGTTCGTGTAACTGGATTGCGGTGGATGTAGTGGAGTTTTTCGAGGTATTTGGGGCGGGTGATTACGTTGAAATCGTAGTAGCGAGGGAGCCAGAAGCGCGGGAGATCTTTGGTTAGTAGACGCATTGATATTTGCTTCTTGAGGCTTTGAATTGCGAGAGAGAGAGGGACGAGTGTGGGTTCATTTGTAAGTAAGTGGATGTGCTCTGGCATTACGACGTAGGCTGCAATTTTCCAGTCGTATCGTTTTCGGACTCTTTCCAGTTCTTCTTCGACTGTGTCGCGCGAGGATGGATTGATGAGAAGAGGTCTTCGGTCGTGACAACTAAAGGTGATGAAGTGGTAGTTGCCGTCTTGTTGATAACGCTTTAGGGTCGATGGCATTTGGGTGGGAATTTTTCGGAGTGAAAGAAAAGGACAAAAACGAAAACTACCGGGATGGAGCTCTGTGGTTCCCCACCCGTCGCCCGATCAGGCGGGCTCAGGATGGGGCACCCGAAGGTTTGTGGTGGGTCGAGGAAAACAAACAACGGCAACTGCCTACGATTCGAGCCTCTGTGGTTTACCCGAAAGTTTGTGGTTGTGCGAAAGAAGGCGGGGAAGGTTAGTGGCTGGGTGGGGCGGGTAGGCCTAGGTCGGCGGCTGGGGGGAGGGTTTGGGTTTGGGCGTATTGGCGTTGGGCGGTGCGGAGTTTATCGCTGCGCGCGATCCAGAGCTGGATGGTGTAGTCGTAGTGCTCGAGGTTGTTGCGGAGGAAGTAGGGGCGGTTGGATTTTAGCCAGGCTGCTTCGTAGAGGTCGCGCATTAGGGAGTAGGTGTTGCGTAGGTCCTGGAGTTTTCCGTTTACGCCGCTGTTGATGTTGTTGAGGTCGTTGCCGACATCTTCGCGGTCTTCTCTTTTCTTTGAGCCTGCGAGGGAGTAGGCGTGGGCGTAGCTGGCGGCGATCTCGTCGGTGATCTGGAATTTTAGGCCGATGAGGTCCATGCGGCGGGCTCCTAGTTCGAGGGCGTCGAGGGCGTCGGTCTCGCGGAGGGTCAGGTGAGAGGCAGCGGCTTGGTCGCGGGCTTGCGCCACTAGGGTGATGGCTCGCTCGGCGTGGAGGCGGAGTTCGGAGAGGATGGGGCGGATCTCGGAGGCGATGTGCTGGCCGTCAGCGTTCCATGGGTCTTGCCAGTAGAGGAGGTCCTGTCCGTCGGTCTTGTAGTCGGAGGTTTTAAGGAGCGCATGGGCGGCCATCATCTCTTTCTGGGCTTCGTTGATCTTGCCGGTTACGTCGCCGTGGAAGACCTGAGCGTAGGAGGACTGGAAGGCTGGGATGGAGGCTTCGCCCTGGTGCCATGCGGCTTCGGCTCCGAAGAGGATGCCGTACCAGTTATTGTTGGCAAGGGCTTCGCCGTCGTCGTACCAGATGGTGTTGAGTTGGCCGGTGGCTCCGAGCTTCTGACCGTCGTAGGTGAACTGCTGGATGTTGGAGAGCGCGTTGTTCCAGTTGGGGTAGACGCGGGACCAGTTGTTGATGCCGGGGGAGACCCAGGTTTCGAAGTGGGCGTCGGTGAAAGGGGTGATGAAGCGGGTGAAGCCTTTGGGTTGAGGGTTGTACTCCCAGGCTACGGCGATGGTGGCGTCTTTGAAGGAGTCGGGCATGGCTTTGAGGAGCGCGGGTTCTTTGTAGGCGATGTCACCCCAGAAGAGGAGCTTGCGATGTAGAGGCTGGAGGT
The DNA here is from genome assembly GCA_963744125.1 of uncultured Acidobacteriaceae bacterium. Classification (GTDB taxonomy): domain Bacteria; phylum Acidobacteriota; class Terriglobia; order Terriglobales; family Acidobacteriaceae; genus Edaphobacter. The sequence goes on from CAVUSG010000007.1 coordinate 489,566, forward strand.
CGGTGACGATCTTTTCCATGAAATCGAGGTAGACGGGGCCAAGGCCTTGTGCGTCTACGGCGGGCTTGGTTTGGCCTTTGCCTAGTTCTACGGTCTCGTCGGCTCCTAGATGCAAGAAGGGCGAGGGGTAGATGGCGGCTAGTTCGTTGAACATGTCGTGCGTGAGTTTTAGGGAGTCGGGCTGGCCGGGGGCGAGGACGTGGCCGTGGGGGGTCTCGGCTAGCTGGGCGTACTGCTCCCAGTTTAGAAGGTAGTGGAGGTGGCCGAAGGCTTCCTGCTCGGGGATGATGATGACGTGGTACTGCGCGGCGTAGGCGACTAGCTCGCGGGCCTGGGCCTGGGTGATGGTTCCGCCGGGAGGCGCCATGAGTGGGTGGCCGGTGTACTGCATGGTGTGCTCGAAGTAAGGCGAGTAGATGTTGACCTTGTAGGCGGCGAGGGTGCGGATGAGTTTTTTCTGGAACTCGAGGGTGGGGACGGGGCCGCGGGAGAGGTCGTCGTGGAGGCCGCGGTACTTGAGGGCGGGCCAGTCGCGGATGGTGGCGGTGTGGAGGATGGGTGCAGGACCGGAGGCACTGGGAGTGATTTCGATGAGCTGCTTTACGGTTTGCAGAGCGTAGAAGATGCCGGACGATGTTGCTGCGGTGATGGCTAGGCCCTTGCCGTCGGGGATGATGGCGTAGCCCTCGGGCTTCATGGCTTCGGGCATCTCGGTTTCGGTGGAACCGGTGGGGAGGCTGGAGGTGTAGATGGACTTCGAGAGCGGTGAGCCGTAGCGGGTGACGAGGATGTTGACGAAGGCGGTGTTGTTGACGGGGATGTTGAGAGAGAGGAGGTAGGTCTTGAGGTCTTCGACGGCGAAGGCGTCTTCGGGGGCGCATGGGTCGGCGCAGTGGATCTGGATGCCGCTTGAGAGCGGCTGCGCGGGGGCGGGGCGGACCTCGCGAGGCATGGGGATGAGCTTGAGGGACTGCGCGTGAGATGAGGTGGTGAGCATGGCGGCGGTGAGGGCAAAGACCATGGTGCGCGTGCGGGGGAATGACATGGAATAACGGTAAATGAGTGGGGGCTTATTGCGTTAGCGCACGTAAGGCTGGCGTGGCCGGGTGGTTACCTTATGGCCGAAAGACTTTGTTGCAAAATTCAATCAATTATTTACAAAAGCGGCTGAAATTATTCGTTCGTTCATATGCATCTGCAAGGATTTATTCCATAAAGCTAAAGGACGAGTGAGCGAAAGGTGAAGAAGGAACTTGCCTGCTTACTCTTCTGGCGGCTTTCTATAAATCCTTGCGAGGTTCCATGACGAAGCATTTGAAGGCGATTCTGGCTGCGGTCCTATTGGTGAACTCAGTCGTAATGCCAGCCCAGACGAGTTCTACCGCGGCTCCAAAGGCAACTAAGAAGGCACCGGTGAAGAAGGCGCCGGTCGAGTCTGAGACGGACCGCCAGATTCGCGAGCTGCGGGAGCAGATGATGAACCAGCAGTCGCAGATCGACGGATTGAAGCAGCAGCTTGCGGATCGCGATGCGCGGTTGTCCAGCGCGGCTCAGAGTGCGCAGGCGGCGAATGCTGCTGCCGCGGCTGCGGCCGCACAGGCGGCGAGCTTGAACTCGGGTATACAAGCGAACTCGCAGGCGGTCTCGACGCTGACTGCGACGGTTGGCGACCTGAAGACCACGACCACCGGTATCGCGCAGACGGTCAGCGACACGAAGAAGGACATAATGGCGCAGATCGAGTCGCCGACGACGCTCCACTACAAGGGCGTGACGATTATGCCGGTAGCGTTCTTCGCGTTTGAAAATGTGTGGCGGCAGCGTTCGTTGAATTCGGATATCAACACACCGTTCAACAGCATTCCGTTTATGGGCGCGAACCAGGCGCATGTGACCGAACTGAACTTCAGCGGACGGCAGAGCCGAGTTGGCGGGCTGTTCACGGGGGATGCCGGGTCGATAAGGCTGGCTGGCTATGTTGAGGCGGACTTCCTGGGCGCCGGTACTACCAGCAACGACAACCAGAGCAACAGCTTTGTGCTTCGTCAGCGGCAGATTTGGGGACAGGCAGCGACGCAGTCTGGCTTCACTGTGACGGGCGGTCAGATGTGGTCGCTGGTTACGGAGGATGGCAAGAGCACGGATAACCGGACCGAGAAGCTGCCGAACAGCATCGACGCGCAGTACACGGTTGGCTTTAGCTGGGCTCGCCAGCCGGCGCTGCGTATTCAGCAGTCGTTTTTGACCGAGGGCAACGGTATCACCCTCGCTGCGTCGGTGGAACAGGCGCAGATTACGAACTACAACGCTACTAATGGGCCGACGAACTTCTTTATCAACGGCCCAGGACAAAACGGCGGTCTGTATAACGCTTTCAACGGAACCCCGACCAACAACCTTGCGCCGGATGTTATTGCGAAGGCGACCTACGATAGCACGCACTCTCACTTTGAAGTGGGTGGTCTGGCACGCTTCCTTCGTGATCGGTACTATCCTGCGGTCGCCAGTCCTGCAACCGGCATCCCGGCGAGTCCCGGGGCGTCCCCGATCAATGACACCAAGTTTGCTGGGGGTGTGTTTGGCAGCGGACGGGTTTCGGCGAGCAAGTACCTCGACGTCGCTGTCCAGGCGATGGCGGGTGATGGTGTGGGACGCTATGGATCGGCGCAGCTTGCCGATGTGACGGTGCATCCTGTCGGGACGCTTGAGCCGATACGTAACTATCACGGGTTGCTCTCGATCGAGACCCATCCGACGCCGAAGCTGGACTTCTACGGCTACTTTGGCGGTGAATACGATCAGCGGACGGTGTATGCGACGGGTGTAGCGGCTACTCCGTTTACTGGCTATGCTCCCATCAATACGGTAGCGACCGGGTGCAATACAGAGGTTCCTGTGACTACTGCTGCTACTGGTGGCTCCATCACTCCAGCTTCGAACTGCTCCGCGGTGACGCGGGCTATCTTCGAGGGGATGGTCGGTTGGACTTACCGGATCTACAGCTCTCCGACTAAAGGCCGATTGCAGTACCAGGTGAACTACCAGTACATCACCCGTTCGGCATGGACAGCGTTGACCGGTGGTACCTATGGAGCTGCGAACGCTACCTTTGGCTCGCCTAAGGCGGTCGACAACATGGTGTTTACGGGAATGCGTTACTACATCCCGTAGAGGTCAGTGATGGATTGGACGGGGCATGCCCTTCTGGGCGTGCCCCGTTTTCTTTTGCACGTCAAGAGGAGCGTTGTTTGGCCCATTTTTGTTAGTCTTCATTGACGAGTATTTCCGGTTTGAAGTGTTGGAAAGGACTGAATAAGACGATGCTGGATGCGAAGAGATTGTTCCCTGCGGAGGGTTCGGCGCGGCGGGTGGCGGTGCAGTTATATGAGACGGTGCGGGATCTGCCGATCCTGTCGCCGCATGGGCACACCGATCCGAGTTGGTTTGCAGAGAATAAGGCGTTTCCGAATCCGGCGGCGCTGCTGATCCAGCCGGACCACTATATCTTTCGGATGCTGTACTCGCAGGGGGTAACGCTTGAGTCGCTGGGGATTCCGCAGGTGGATGGGAAGCAGAGTGCGGATCCGCGCGAGGTGTGGCGGATTCTTGCGAAGCATTACTACCTGTTTCGCGGGACGCCTACGCGGCTGTGGCTGGACTACACGTTTGAGAACCAGTTCGGGCTGAAGGAACGGTTGAGCCCGGGGAATGCAGATGAGTATTACGACATCATTGCGAAGAAGCTGGAGACACCGGAGTTTCTGCCGCGGGCGCTGTTTGAGCAGTTCAGAATTGAGGTGTTGGCTACTACAGATAGTCCGCTGGATACGCTGGAGTTTCATCAGGCGATCAAGGATTCTGGCTGGAAGGGACGGGTGGTGCCGACTTTTCGTCCGGATTCGGTGGTGGATGCGGAGTATGCGGGGTTCAAGCAGAACATCGAGAAGCTGGGGGTCGTTTCGGGTGAGAGTGTTGGGACTTTCAAGGGTTATCTGAATGCTCTGCGGGCGCGGCGTGCGTTCTTCAAGAAGATGGGTGCGACGGCGACGGACCATGGGCATCTGACGGCGATGACGGCTGACCTGGATGCGGCGGCTGCGGAGTCGCTGTATCAACGGATTGTTTCGGGGAAGGCGGATGCTAAGGACATCGAGCTGTTTCAGGCGCAGATGCTGACCGAGATGGCTGGGATGAGCGTTGAGGATGGGCTGACGATGCAGCTTCATCCGGGCAGCGTGCGGAACCATAATAAGTTGGTGTATGAGAAGTTCGGGCGGGATAAGGGCGCGGATATGCCTTCTCCGACGGAATATGTGCGGAATCTGCGGCCGCTACTTAATAAGTATGGGAATGCGGCGAACTTCATCTTCATCCTGTTTACGCTGGATGAGACGGTGTTCTCGCGGGAGCTGGCTCCGCTGGCAGGGCACTATCCTTGTTTGCGGCTGGGGCCGCCGTGGTGGTTCCATGACTCGCCTGAGGGGATGATGCGGTTCCGAGAGACGGCGACGGAGACGGCGGGGTTTTACAACACGGTTGGGTTCAACGATGACACGCGGGCGTTTCTTTCGATTCCGGCGCGGCATGATGTGGCTCGGCGGGTGGACTGCGCTTTCCTCGGGCGACTGGTTGCAGAGCACCGGCTGGATGAGGCGGAGGCTTTTGAGCTGATTCAGGATTTGACGGTGGGGTTGGTGAAGAAGGCTTACAAGCTTTAGTGCTGGTTGGAGGGTTTAGTTGCCGGCGGCGTCCAGTCTGGCGCGGATGGCTGCCGTTACGTCGGTGCCACCGCTGAGGTTCTTGTAGAGGACTTGCGGAGTGTAGATGAAGCCCCATGGGATTCCCCACCAGCCTAGAAATAGAGACAGGGTCGTATAGGGGAGTCCCTTCGATACGGGGCTTTCGCCGGGCTTGATGAAGAGAATTTTTGAGTTGCGGCGGAAGGTCATGACAATGATTGAGACGGTGTACTGGAAGATGACGAATCGAGCGCCGCGCTCGATCTCGAATCTGACCTCGGAAGGGTTCATGCCGCCGGTGAGTTCAGACAGAGTTAGGGGTGGCGCTTTCTTCGGCGTGAAGTAGGGCGGGACGGGCATTCTGGGAATGTAACACCGAGATGGAAAGACGCTGCGTTTATTTTTGGGCCGGCTACGCGTTAAATGCCGAAGGCCGATGAGTATCGGCCTTCGGCGTGGAGGTTGGCTGGAATCAGGGGTTGGATGGGGTTTGGGGTGTGCCTGCGGTGGGGATCAGAGGTGCGAGAAGGAATTCGGTTCCTCTGAGGGTTCCGTTGCCGAGTACGCGGTTATAGCCGTTGGGTGTGGTGCTGAAGAGGCCGTTGAATCCGGGGATGCGGGTGCGGAAGACGTTTAGCCCGAAGCCTGATGACTGGGCGACGGCGAGCGAGTAGATGTATAGGTTTTGGTTGCCGAGACGAGTGCCGAAGCGCTGGACGGTAAGGGCTGTGAGGCCTGTGAAGTCGACGGCGGAGGCGCTGGTTCCGACTGCTCCGAAGGCTTCGCCGCCGATGACGGCGATATCGGCGCTGTCATCGGGGCTGCAGGAGACGGCGCCTATTGGGCATCCTCCCATGTGCAGGGAGAGATCGGGTACGGTGCGAAAGTGGCGGTTACCCGTTTGGACGAGCGTTTGATATGCGGGTTTGCGGAAGAGGATGCTGTCGCCGCCGCCGGAGCCAAAGACGCCGCCGGTTGCGGGAGTTCCGTAGAAGATGTCCGAGGCGAGCGGGTCGGCGAATGCCTCTTCGCTTATGTATTCGGAGTTGAGGTTGTTGGTGTTGAAGGTGGTGGCGAGGTTGGTGCCGCCTACGCCGGTGACGTGGGGGCTGGAAGCAGGGAATTCGGCCGAGGCCAAGAAGCTGCCGCATGTGGAGGTAGCGTCTGGATCGAAGCAGGCGAGGGGTATTGCGCTAAGCGCGCCAGAGTCGCCCGAGGAGGCGACGAAGGATATTCCTTGTGCGTTGCCCTGGGCGAAGAGATCATTTTCAGCGAGCAGCAGGTAGGTGAAGTCGGTGCCGTCGTTATAGGCCGCGGTGTAGAAGATTTCGGGGCCTCCGAAGGACATGTTGACGACGTCGGCCTTGTTGTCCTCGAGGATCTTGAGGAGGCCGTCGATGAGGCTGGCATCGGAGAGATCCGGGATGTTGTACAGGATGATTTTGGCCTTGGGCGCGATGCCGCCGGTCTGCTGCATGTCGAGATGAGTTTCGAAGGAGTTGACCGGATCGTAGGGAGCGCCGCCGTCGATGTCGACCTCAGAGAATTTGGGTACGGCGAGCTTCTCGTGGCCAAAGTAGAGAGCCATGTCGGGGGGATTGTAGCCGCCGCTCATGAGGATGCCGATGGTGGAACCTTTGCCGTCGTAGACCTGATAGCTGGGATAGGAGTAGGCCTGCTTGAGGTCGTCGAACCAGTAAGGGCCGGCGTTGGAGTAGCGATTCTGCGGTGTGGTGTCGCGAAGCGCGTGGGAACGCATGCGGATCATCCCTGAGAGCCCGGTGATGACGGCGTCAGCACTGACGAGGGATGAAGGGGGAGTGATAGGCCCAGCGGCAACGATGGTGGTCTTACCAGATTTGTACTGGGCGTTTTGCAGCACGGTGCCGAGGGCGCGTTCAATGGCAGCTGCGGGACCTGTGACCTGAAGATGATGCGGGGAGAGAAGCGTCGAGGTAAGGTCGAAGGTGCTTAGTTGTTGCTGAATGCTCTGGATGCTGCTCGGGCTAAGTGCGAAGCGAGCGTCGAACTGCTCTGGTGTGAGCCATTGGTGATAGGCGGGCGAATCGGGGTCGTTAAGGTTGGTGAGTAGCTGCTCGAGGTTGTCCCGGTTCTGGAGCGGGAGGTATACGCCGAAAGTAACACTTTGAGTGGAGGACGCACGACCGAGAACGATAGCTTTTTCGGCAGCGCGTAGTGTAGTGGACTGGGCGACGAAAGGCAGGAGCGCCAGGACAAAAAGCACGAGCTTCAAATGCGAACGCATAATGACCTCCAATTGAATTGGGGAGTTCCGTGTGCTTGCGGGAGGAAAGGTGCAGGGGCTTGCAGTCGAGCAGGCTTATTCATAGGCTGGCCTTTCCGATGCTCAGGCGGCCAAGCTGATTGCCGAGGATGTAGTTTGTGAATGCTAGCACGACGTAGAATCGAGGAACTATGAGTCTTTTTTTTGCGGCTGGGTCGCCGACTACCGAGATGTCCGATGCCGATTTGCGGGCGAATCTTTTTACTGCACTGGAGAGGCTGGGGGATCGGAAGCGGGTGCTGGCGGTTCCGCCGGACTTTACGCGGTTCCACTCGCAGGCTGGAGTGTTGACGGAGCTGGCGTGGGAGTTTTATGGCGATAAGCTGGTGGATGTGCTGCCGGCTCTGGGAACGCATACTGCGATGCCGGACCAGCAGATCGCAACGATGTTCGGGAAGACGCCGCGTGGGCTCTTTCGTGTGCATGATTGGCGGAACGATATTGTGACGCTGGGTGAGGTGCCGGGCGAGTTTATTCGTGAGGTGAGTGAAGGGAAGGTTGACTATCCCTGGCCGGCGCAGGTGAACAAACTGCTGCGAGATGGGGGGCATGACCTGATTCTTTCGATTGGGCAGGTTGTTCCGCATGAGGTCGTCGGGATGGCGAATGGGAATAAGAATATTTTTGTGGGGACGGGTGGAGTGATGGGGATTCATCGCTCGCACTTCCTGGGCGCGGTGTATGGGATGGAGCGGATGATGGGGCGCGCGGATACTCCGGTTCGGCGGGTGCTGAACTATGCGAGCGACCACTTTGCTCAGGATCTGCCGATCGTTTATGTGCAGACGGTGGTGGGGAAGAACGCTGAGGGCAAGCTGGCGGTGCGGGGGATGTTTGTCGGCGACGACGCTGAGTGCTTTGAGCTGGCGGCGGAGCTGGCTTTGAAGGTGAACTTTACGCTGATGGACCGGGAGATTAAGAAGGCGGTGGTCTATCTTGATCCGCATGAGTTTCATTCGACGTGGTTGGGCAACAAGAGCGTATACCGGACTCGGATGGCGCTGGCCGATGGCGCGGAGTTGATTGTGCTGGCGCCGGAGGTGCATGAGTTCGGCGAGGACAAGACGATCGATAAGTTGATTCGGAAGTATGGGTACTGCGGGACTCCGGCGACGCTGGAAGCAGTGAAGAATGATCCTGAGCTCGCGGGGAATTTGAGCGCGGCGGCACACCTGATTCATGGATCGAGCGAGGGGCGGTTCAGGATTCGGTACTGTCTTCCCGCAGATGGGAGGCACCTGATGCGCGAAGAGATCGAGGCGGCTCACTTTGAGTATGGCGACCTGGCCGAGTACACGAAGAAGTATGATCCCGAGGTTCTGAAGGATGGGTGGAATGTGGTGGACGGAGAGGAAATCTTCTATATATCGAACCCGGGGCTTGGGCTTTGGGCTTATGAGGGGCGGTTTAAGAACTGATTTGGGTTGCGGTGGGCGTTGTTGAGTAGGTATGCTGGGACGGCTGGTTAATTGGTTAGACCAATCATGTCTGACGAGTGAAGAGGATTCGTAATGAGTGATGGATTGAAGCTTCCCAGATTTTCGGTCGGAGTGGGAGACCGTTTTGCGCATCAGGCGAAGGCGCAGTTGGCGGCGTGCATCAAGGCGGGTGAGGCTGGCGTGGAAGTGGTGCCGGTGTGGAACAAGTCGAACCGCGAACACATGATCATCGGTTCGGAGCCGAGCCAGACGCGGGCGGCGGCGGATGCGGCGGTGAAAGAGCTGAAGTGGACCAAGCCGTATTTTCTGGATGCGGACCATATCAATCTGAAGACGGTGCAGCGGTTTCTTGATCCCTGCGATTTTTTCACGCTGGATGTTGCCGACCTGATTGGGCAGCCGGCGAAGCCTGAGGACGTGGACGCGTTTGTGAAGCGTCATCCGGAGCTGGTTGGGACGGTTCTGATTCCGATGATCGTGGAGCCGTTCAAAACAGACGTTGCGTTTGTGAAGGGTGTGGCGAATAAGTTTCTGGCTGCGGTGCAGCATGCCGGGGCGATCTACCGCTTTCTGGTGGAGAACAAGGGAGCTGGGCGGTTTGTGCCCGAGGTCTCGATGGACGAGACGGACTATCCGCAGACGCCGGTGGAGCTGTTGATCATCCTGGCGATGATTGCGGATGAGAAGATTCCGATCCAGACGATTGCGCCGAAGTTTACGGGGCGGTTCAACAAGGGTGTCGACTATGTGGGGGATGTGGCGCAGTTCACCAAGGAGTTCAATGAGGATCTGGCAGCCATTGCATTTGCGGTCAAGACGTATGGGTTGCCCGATAATTTGAAGTTGAGCGTGCACTCGGGGTCGGACAAGTTTTCTATCTATAAGGCGATTCATGACGCAGTGATCGGGTTTGGTGCGGGTGTGCATTTGAAGACGGCTGGGACTACGTGGCTCGAAGAGTTGGTTGGGCTGGCGGAGGCGGGTGGGTCCGGGCTGGAGATCGCCAAGGAGATTTACTCGGAGGCTTATTCGCATGCCGAGGAGCTCACCGCGCCTTATGCGACGGTGATCGATATCGATCCGACGAAGCTGCCGAAGCCTGAAGAGGTGAACGGCTGGACGAGCGAGCAGTATACGAGTGCGTTGCGGCACGATCAGAAGAATAAGGCTTACAATCCGAGCTTCCGGCAGTTGCTGCATGTCGGGTTTAAGGTGGCGGCGAAGATGGGTGATCGATACATCAAGGCGCTTGAGGCGAATGAAGATGTTGTGGCGCGCAACGTGACTGACAATTTGTATGAACGGCATATTCGCCCGGTATTTATCGGACCGTAGGTCTATACTTTCCAAGGTCAATCACGGTCTCTCGTGGAGGCGCTCCGGCGAAGAGATACAAACACACACGATTGCCACGCCGGCGGTCTGAGAAAAAGGAGAATTACGTCGATGAGTTTAGGTTTTGAAATTCGTGAAAATGCGTCGCTCGATCTGCTTTCGCTGGGAGCACTGGTCAATCGGCTTGATCCGGGCATTATTCCGTTCCGCAAGGCGCATACGCTTGCGATTCACGTGAGCGGTGGTGAATTCAATGTGGCCGCGAACCTGGCGGACGGGTTTGGCATGCGCACGGGTGTCGCGACGGCCATGGTGGACTATCCGCTGGGCGACCTGATCGCTGAGCGCGTGCGAGCGATGGGTGTGAAGCCGTTCTACAAGCGCTTTGTTCACGACGGCGTGCGCGGGCCGAACATGGCGACGGTGTACAGCGATCAGGGGCTGGGTGTTCGCGCTCCAGTGGTGTTCTACAACCGCGCGAATGAGGCTGCTGCGTTGCTGAAGCCGGGTGACTTTGACTGGAAGGCGATCTTCTCAGAGGGTGTGAAGTGGTTCCACAGTGGCGGCATCTTTGCTTCGCTGTCGGAGACGACTTCGGAGCTGCTGCTTGAGGCTCTGAAGGAGGCCAAGCGGCAGAACGTTATCTGTTCGTTCGATCTGAACTATCGCGAGAAGTTGTGGAAGACTGTAGGCGGCTCAGAGCGCGCGCACAAGGTTTTGGGCGCAATCGCTGACCACATCGATGTGTTGGTAGGCAACGAAGAAGATCTGCAGAAGGGGCTTGGCTTCAAGGGACCGGACGTACACGCGAAGTCGAAGCTGGATACGAGCGTGTTCTTCGCGATGATCGATGATGTTGTGAAGAGGCATAAGAACATCAAGGTGGTTGCTACAACGCTGCGCGAGGTTCACCACACCAACCATCACAGCTGGAGCGCGGTGGCGTGGGTGAATGGGAAGGCTGTCCATGCGCCGACGACAGAACTGAACGTGCATGACCGTGTTGGTGGCGGCGACGGTTTTGCTTCCGGCTTTGTCTACGGCCTGCTCTCCGGCGGGACAGCAGAAGAAGCGGTGAAGCTGGGCTGGGCGCATGGGGCGTTGATGACGACCTTCCCGGGTGATACGACGATGGCGACTGTCGATCAGGTGAAGGCGTTTGCCAGCGGAGGGTCTGCTCGTATTCAGCGCTAGGGATGGTCGGGAGCGGGGATGATTCTGGTGCTGATGGGAGTGTCGGGCGTAGGGAAGACTACGATCGGGAAGCTGCTGGCTGAGCGGACCGGTCTGGTCTTCGCTGATGCCGACGACTATCACTCGGCCGCGTCGAAGGCGAAGATGGCTGCAGGGCAGCCGCTGACCGATGAGGACCGCGCTCCGTGGCTGATTACGTTGAATAAGGTTTTGCGGAGATGGGACCAGGAGGCGCGGGGTGGTATATTGGCCTGCTCGGCGTTGGAGGAGAAGTACAGGCAGGTGCTGGAGCAGGGAATTCCAACGAGCAGGATTCACTTTATTCTGCTGGATGGGCCGCGGGAGTTGATTGCTAAACGGCTGGCGGCGCGGCATCATGAGTTTATGAATGCGAGTCTGCTGGGGAGTCAACTGGCGACGCTGGAGCCGCCGGTGAATGGGATACGGGTGGTGAACGACAGGCCGCCAGATGAGGTTGTGGAAGAGATTCTGGAGCGAATTGTCGGGGAAGGCGTTGAACATCTTCGCAAGAGCAGAGAAGATAAAGACAATAAGGAAAGAGGAATCGATGGGACATCCGTTGTTTGATTTGAGCGGCAAGTCGGCTGTGGTGGTGGGGGGTACGTCGGGGATTGGGTTGGCTATGGCGATCGGGCTGGCGGAGGCCGGTGCGGATGTGGTCGCCAGCTCGCGGCGGCCAGAGCAGGTGGATGAGGCGGCTAAGGCTATCGAGGCGAAGGGGCGCAAGGCTTTGCGGCTGACTTCGGATGTGGCGGATCGCGCTTCGCTGGAGGCTCTGTGTGCCGGGACCGTGAAGGAGTTTGGCAAGGTCGATATTCTGATCAACTGTGCTGGACGGATTAAGCGTGCTCCTACGGTGGATTTCCCTGAGGACGAGTGGGACGCGATCATGGACACGAACGTGACCGGGACGCTGCGAGCATGCCAGATCTTCGGCAGGCATATGCTGGAGCGCGGGTACGGCAAGATCATCAACATCGCTTCTCTGAATACTTTTGTGAGCCTGAAAGAAGTAACTGCGTATGCGGCTAGTAAGGCGGCTGTCGGGGCGTTGACTCGTTCGCTGGCTGTTGAGTGGAGTTCGCAGGGAGTTACTGTGAATGCCATTGCTCCGGGGGTTTTCCGGACTGCGCTGAACCAGAAGCTGCTGGATGAGAGCGAGCGGGGCAAGGAGTTGAAGATGCGCACTCCTATGGGGCGGTTTGGGAAGACGGAGGAGCTGGTTGGCTCGGCGATTTTTCTGGCCAGCGATGCTTCGGCTTTTGTTACCGGCGAGATCCTGGTGGTGGATGGCGGGTTTTTGGCTAGCGGCGTGAACCAGTAGGGACTCATTGCGCGAAGTCCTTTAGCTTGGCCCAGAAGTTGGGGTCTACGGGGACTCCGAGGCGCATGTTTTCTTCGCGGAGTTGGAGGGGCTGTTCGCCGGGGTAGCGGATGGGCTTTGCTGCGTCGGCGCGGGGGGCTGCGTGGAGGTCGGCGAGGATGCCGTCGGCTATGTCGGTGAGCTCTGTGGTCTGGGCTATGTTTGAGGGGTCGATGGCGAGGAAGACCTGGGTGATCTTGGACTCTAGAGCCGGCTCGTGGGTGATCTGGTAGGTGCCGAGGCCGCCGGAGAGCATGGCTCCGATCATGTCGAGGACGAGGGCGAGGCCGGAGCCCTTCCAGTAGCCGACCGGCAGGGGGCGCTGGGAGGCTTCGATGGCCGCAGCGTCGCGGGTGAGGTGGCCGGTGGCGTCGTAGCCGCCGTCGATGGGGAGGGGTTCGTTGCGGCGGGCGTAGTTGGCGAGCTGGCCGTAGGAGAACTGGGACATGGCCATGTCGAGGACTACGTGCGCGGGTGGGCGGGGGATGGCGATGACTAGCGGGTTGTTGCCGAGGACGGGCCGGCTGGCGCCCCAGGCGGGCATGTTGGGGAGGGTGTTGGACCAGCAGAGGGCGAAGAGGCCCTGTTCGGCGGCCATCCAGCCGTAGGTTCCGCCGCGCATCCAGTGGTTGGTGTTGGCGAGGGCGACGCAGCCGAGGCCGTGCTGGCGGGCGAGCTCGATGGTGCGGAGGATGCAGGCGTGGGCGTTGAGGTTTCCAGGGCCTAGCTGGCCGTCCCAGCGCTCTAATCCACCGAAGGAGGCGACCAGCTTGGGCTCGGCGTTAGCGTCTATGCTGCCGTTGGTGAAGCCGGCGGCGTAGCGGGGGAATCGGTTGATGCCGTGGCTGTTGACTCCGTCTCGGGTGGTCTCGGCGAAGAGACGGGCGGAGAGCTGGGCGCGGGCGGGTGTGAGACCGAGGGCTAGGGTGGCTCGGTTGAATGCTTCCAGAAGTTCTGGGTAGGGGATTCGGAGCATGGTGATTATGGTACTTCTTGTCTGCATGTGTATCCCCCTCCCCCCGTTAATGTTGCAAAGTATTCAAAACATGTGATTTAGGTTCGGACCTTGGTTGCAAAGTCCTGATTCTAAAGGGGTGGTTTTGTAAAGTATTCCAAAGGTGGGACTTAGCCGCTTTTTGGGCGGTTGGTCCTTGGTTGGATTTGGTGGTGCCCCCGTTGTATATACGGGTAGCGTCTAGGGATTGTTCCGTGGCGTGATGGGGTAACGACGGACGCAGAGGGCGCGGAGGTGCGCGAAGGGCGCAGAGAAATGCCGGATGCTATGGAGGTGGTTTAGTAGGTGGGGGTGATGGATGGGGCGGCGGGTTGGTCGGGGATGGTGTCGTGGGCGGGGCCTAGGCCTAGTTTGATGATGGCGCGGGAGTCGGGGACCAGCTTTGTTTGCCAGCCGTTGTCGGCCTGTAATTTTTGCATGGCGGCCGCGCTTTGGGCGTCCCACGTTCCCGAGGGCTGGCCGGTGAGATAGCCAGATTTGATGAGGGCAGCCTGGAGCTCAGTAGCGCGCTGGGGTTGGATGCCGGTCTGAGCGGTTTTCTTCACGGCTGGCTTGCCGTGTTTGAGATTGGGAGAGGTTGGACCGCGGCGGGCGTGTGTGAATGCCAGGGCAGGGATCGCCGTGGTGAGGATGATCGAGGATGTAAGCAGAATTCGACCTAACCGCATATTTCAATTCACCTGAGTTTGAGTGTGAGAACCTAGTAATTTTGTGGTAACCGGGCCGTGAGAACAGAGTATAGCTGGACCCGTTTGTGCGCAAGAGGAAAGGTTGCCCAATTGCTGGAATAATTTGCCGATTGTGGGGCAAGATTGGGGGTGAAAGGTGGAGGCGCGAAGCAGGTTGGTTGTTTCGTGCCTCTTTGGTTGAGTCAGAGCAAGTAGTTCCAGGTCGAGCTTTCAGCCCTCGGGATCGACTGTGACCCTAAACCTGGGGCTTTGCCCAGGCTGGTATAGGTCGGGCCTTTCAGCCCTCTGGATATTGAGTTGACCTCCAACCTGGGGCTTTGCCCCAGGCTGGTATAGCGCGGGCCTTTGGCCCTCAAAAGCGACGACCCTTGTTATTCCAGGGTTCCGCCGACGTAGGTGTTGCCGGGGCGCTGGGGGTAGGTGACGACAAAAACGACGTCGTCGTGGGATTTGAGTTTGGTGACGATGGCTTTGTAGCTGACCTCGTCGTTGACGGGGATTTTGTTGATGGCGGTGATGATGGCGGTCTTGGCGAGGTTGTGCTCGTCGGCGAAGGATCCGGGACGGACGTTGGTGACCTGGACTCCTCCGGAGAGGCCGAGCTTTTTGAGGGTTGCTGGTGGGACGGCGCCGACGGTGATGCCGAGGATGTTCTCTCCGGCGTCGGATTCCTGCGGGGCTGGGTTGTCGTCACTGTCACCGGTGCCGGCGATGTCGGCGTAGGTTTTAGCGCGATCGCCGATGGCGACGGTGGCCGAGTTCTGCTTGCCGGAGCGGATGTAGCCGAGTTTGACGGTGGAGCCGACCTTGCGGGCGGAGATGTCCTCGACGAGATCGTCGCCGTCCTTGATGTTGCGTCCGTCGATGGAGGTGATGACGTCACCGGGCTCGAGTCCGGCCTTGGCTGCTCCGCCAGAGGGAGTGACGGTGGCGACGATGACCCCATTGGTGAAGCCGTACATGCGGCCTACTGCCGAAGAGACGGCGGGCTGGAAGCTGATGCCTATGGAGCCGCGGGTGACCTTATGCTCGGGTCCGATGAGCATGTTGTAGACGCCGGCGATGATGTTGGCCGGCATGGCGAAGCCGACGCCCTGCGAGCCCATGGACTGGGTGTAGATGGCGGTGTTCATGCCGACGACCTGGCCGGCCATGTCGACGAGCGGGCCGCCGGAGTTGCCGGGATTGATGGCGGCGTCGGTCTGGATGAAGCGCTGGAACTGGTTGGAGAGGCCGCTGGGATTGGGCTCGTCGATGGAGCGGTTCTTGGCGGAGACGATGCCAGCGGAGACGGTCTGAGAGAGGCCGAAGGGGCTGCCGATGGCGAGGACCCAGTCGCCGACCTGGGCGCCGTCGGAGTTGCCGAGCTTGACGATGGGCAGAGGCTTGTCAGTGTCGATCTTGATGACTGCGATGTCGGTCTCTTTATCGACGCCTACGACGTGTGCGAGACGACCGTTCTCACCGTCGTTTTCGGAGTCGGTGGAGAGCTTGACGTAGATCTTGTCGGCCTTGTCGACGACGTGGTTGTTGGTGATGATGTAGCCGCGCGGGTCGACGATGAAGCCTGAGCCGAGGGCGCGGCGCTCCCCACCGTCACCGCCGTCGTCTCCGTCACCACCGCCCTGACCGCCGAAGAAGCGGTTGAAGAAGTCCTGCATATCGTTCTGCTGGCTGTCATCGCCTCCACCACCCTGAGGTGCACGCTGGCCGCCGCGGCGCTTGGGAGTGAGTGCGGACTGTTTGGGCAGGGATTCGGTGTTGATGTTCACTACGGCCGGGCCGACCTGCTTGACGATCTGGGAGAAGCCGTTGGAGAGCGTGGTGGGCGAGGGAATGACGAGCGGCCGCGCGTCCGAGGTGTTGATACTCTGCTGCTCCTTGCCGCTGACGTTGCGGGTGAGGACGGAGCCGGCGAGGATGCCGACGGAGAGGGTCGCAAGGAGCGCAAAAGTCGTGGTGAGGCGACGGCTGCGGAGGCGGTCGAGCAGGGTCGGGGGAGTGTTGCGGGTCGGTGTGTCCATTGTCGGGTCTTTCCTCATTGGTTGTGTTGGCCGCGTGGCTCGGCTTGGCGAGCGAACGACTCGGGCAAACATCAAGTATATAGCTGCCGGGCTGTGACTCGGTAGTTTGAGGGCTTTCCGGGCATTTCAGTTGTTTAGACGCTGAAATGAGGGAGAAGTAGCGTTTTTATGAGGGATGGGCGGGTACTGGGGCGGTTGCGGAGAGGAGTTCGGTGCAGGCGATTCCGGTGAGGATGAGGGCGGCTCCGGTGAGGGCTCGGGGACCGAGGCGCTCGTGATAGAAGATCAGCGAGGTGAGCCAGGCGAAGACGGGTTCGAGGGTGAGCAGGAGGGCGGTGTGGACTGGAGGAAGATGTTGTTGCGCCCAGCTCTGGATGGTAAAGGCGGCGGCTGTTGCTAAGAGGCTAGTTACAGCTAGGGCGATTAGGAGGCGTGGGGTGATGGTGATGTGTGGGGTTCCGCCCAGGGGTAGGGTGATGGCCATGACAAGGGTCGCGACGCCTATTTGGAGGGTGGCTAGTTGGGCGGCGGGGAGTTGCGGGGAGGTGTGGGCGAGGGCTAGGAGGTGTCCGGCGAAGGAGATGGCGCAGGCGAGAGTGAGGAGGTCGCCTATTCCTATGGTGGAGAAGATTTCGCGAGGGAGGGTTCCGGCGGGGGTGGTTAGGAGGAGCAGTCCGGCGAAGGCTATGATGGCGCCGAGAGCGGCGTTCCAGCGCGGAGGGTGGGTTCCGGTAGGGCGGAGTATGGGGATGGCGGTGAGGAGGGGGACGAAGACGACTACTAGGCCGGTGATGAAGGCGGATTTGGCGGGGGTGGTGCGGGCTAGGCCTGCGGTTTGAAATTGGTAGCCGGCGGCGAGGAAGAGGCCGACGACGAGGCCGGAGAGGATGGCTCGGCGGGAGAGGTTGCGGAGGCTGCGGTGGTTGATGATGGCGAGCGCGATGAAAGCGAGGGCCATGCGGAGGAGATTGAAGAGGAGCGGGGAGACGTCGGCTAGGGCGTCTTTGATTAGGGCGAAGGTTGCTCCCCAGACGAGGACTACGGCGAGGAGGAGGATGTGGGCGAGGGTGCTGTCGCTGAGACCGCCGTGGCTACTCCTCGTCATGATCCGGGTTGAGGGGGGTGTGGAAGGAGTTGTCGGCGTGGGTGTCTGAGGGTGAGGCGGTGTAGACGATTTCGCCGTTGACTATGGTCTTTAGGACTTTGGTATGTAAAAGCTCTTGAGCCGAGGAAGTTGTGATGTCGCGGTCGAGGAGGATGAAGTCGGCGTAGTAGCCGGGTTCGAGGCGGCCCTTGGTCTTTTCTTCGTTCTCTGCGAAGGCGCTGGCCTGGGTGTAGGCGTAGACGGCTTCGGGGAGGGTGATCTTCTCCTGCGGCTGGTAGGTCATGGTGCCGGCTTCGTTCATGCGGGTGATGGCGGAGTAGAGGCCGCGGAAGGGATTGATGGATTCGACGGGGTAGTCGGTGCCGAAGGCGAGGGTGACACCGTGGTCGAGGAAGGAGCGCCAGGCGTAGGAGTATTTGGCGCGGTCGGGGCCCAGGCGGGCGGCGGCCCAGTTCATGTCGGTGAGGAGGTGGGAGGGTTGCATGGAGGCGATTACGTGGAGTTTGGCGAAGCGGTCGAAGTCTCCTGCGGAGACTACCTGGGCGTGCTCGATGCGGTTGCGGGTGACTCTCGTTAGTTCTTCGGGGCAGGTTTCCCTTACTGGATCTGAGCCTGATATTTGGCAAGACCAGAGAACCATGGCTACCCGTGCCTTGTCGATGGCGATGAGTGCCATGTCGTTGGCGCGGTCTCCTATGGCGTGGAAGCCTAGTTGGTAGCCGGCTGCTGAGCGGTCTGTGGCCATCTTGTTGAGGGTGTCCTGATTGAAGCGGGGTAGGCCGGAGTTGGTGGGGTCGTCGGAGTAGGGGGCTTTTAGGGCGGCGGTGCGGGAGCCGAGGGAGCCGTCCATGAAGCCTTTGAGCATGCCGAGGTGGAGGAGCGGATCTTTGGCGGGTTGGCTGGCGTAGCGCTGCTTGAGGATGTCGATGGGGGTGTCGAAGGCTACCCACTCGCTGATGCGGAGGTGGAGTTTGCCGGAGCGCTCGAGGTCTTGCAAGGCCAGGAAGTCTTCCCAGTCGGAGAGGTCCTGGATGGAAGTGACGCCGTGGGCGAGGGCGTCGGCGATGGCTACTTCGAGGGCGCGGCGGCGCTCTTCTTGTGACGATGGCGGGATCTTTGAGCGGATGAGGATGAGGGTGGGGGCTTCGCGGATGATTCCGGTGGGTTCGCCCTTGGCGTCGTGGTCGATCTTGCCGCCGGGAGGGTCGGGGGTGGTGGCGGTGATGCCGGCGGCGGCGAGGGCTGCGGAGTTGACTACGGCGATGTGCTCGTCGGTGCGGGTGAAGATGGCGGGATGGCCGGCGGTGACGGCGTCGATGTCGGCGCGGGTTGGCAGTTGCTTGTCGGGCCAGATGGTGTGGTCCCAGCCTCCGCCGCGGACCCATGCTCCGGCGGGGAGAGTGATGGTGAAGGTGCGGATGCGGGACTGCATCTCGGCGAGGGTGGGGACGTGGTCGAGGTCTACGGTGAGCTTGTTGCGGCCGGCGTTGGCGATGTGGGTGTGGGCGTCGTTGAAGCCGGGCATTACGAAGGCGTTGTTGAGGTCGATGATTTTTGTGGTGGGGGTTTTGAGGGCGAGGATGGTGGCGTCGTCGCCGACCGCGATGATTTTGCCGCTGGCTACTGCAATGGCGGTGACCTGGGCAGGGGTGGCGGAGGTGTCGGTGGGCTGGAGGTGGGTGCCGGTGAGGATGTAGCCGTGGGTGTAGATGACGTCGGGGGTGGGCTTCTGTTGGGCAGAGAGCGCGAGGGTGGTGAAGAGGAGCGCGGGGATTAGCTTGTTGGGGTTCACGTGTGGAGTGTATCAAGTCCTGCGACCGCGGCAACGACGGACGCAGAGGGCGCGGAGGTGCGCAGCGGTCGCGGAGAAAAAGTGAATTAGGTTGCGATTAGTTGGGCGGTGTCGAGGAGGGTTAAGAGGATTCGGCGGAGGGCGGTTTCGCGGCCGGTGGGGTCGTACCATTCCTGGAGGGTGTGGATGCTTCCGCCTGTGCCTCCGGTGCCGATGGCGAGGGCTGGGACGCCTATGGCGAGGGGGATGTTGGCGTCGGTTGAGCCTATGCGGGGTTCGGTGCGGAGGGTCAGGTGGCGGTCTACAGCGCGGAGGGTGTGGAGGAGGGGTGAGTCGTCGGGGAGGGCTCCGGCGGGTCGGCTGCCTATGACTTCTACGGTGAGTTGAGGTGGGGTGCGGGTGGGACGTTGGCGGGCGGTTTCGCGGGTGGCCTCGGCGATGGTGCGGTCGAGGAGGGCGCGGACTTCGAGTTCGGTGGAGACGAGCTGGGCGGGGTCGGTGGAGCGGAGATCGAGGAGGGCGGTGGCGGACTCGGGGATGGAGTTGATGGAGGTGCCGCCGGAGATGTGACCGACGTTGATGGTGGTGCGGGGATCGTTGGGGAGGCGCAGGTTGGTGAGGTTGCTGAGGGCGCGGCTGAGGATAAGGATGGGGTTGGGGGTTCCGGCGTCGGTCCAGGAGTGGCCGCCGGGTCCGGTGACGGTGACGCGGAGGCGGCGGCTGCCGAGGGCTCGGGTGACTACGGTGTTGGTGCCTCCGCCTTCGAGGGCGAGTGCGGCAGCGATGCGGCTGCGGTAGGGGCCGTGGGTGAAGAGGTGGCGCATGCCGCGGAGGTCGCCTTCGCCTTCTTCGCCTACATTGGCGGCGAAGAGGATGGGGACGGGCGGCTGGATGTTGGCGTAGCGGAGGGCGGCGGCGATGGCGAGCAAGGCGGAGAGTCCGGCGGCGTTGTCGCAGATGCCGGGGGCGAAGATTCGTGGGGTGTCGATGTCTTCGGTGGGTTCGCAGGGCGTTCCAGCGGCGAAGACGGTGTCGAGGTGGGCGGAGATCAGGAGGCAGGGGAGTGGAGTGGTTGATTCTGTGGCCGGGGTTAGTTCTGCGAGGGCGTTGCCTTCGTCGTCGAGGTGGATGTTGGTGAGGCCTAGTTGGCGGAAGCGGTCGAGGAACCAGGCGGCACGATCGTGCTCGGCGAAGGGCGGTGCTGGGATGCGGACGAGTTCGAGTTGCCACAGGCGGAGTTGTGGCTGGTGGAGATGGAGCCAGTGGAAGGCGCGATGGACGGCGGTGAGACTGGCGAGGCGTGCGATGCGACGTTGGGCGGTGGAGGTGGGCATTCGATAGATTTGTTACAAGTGTGCTCTCAACTGAAACGTTGCGACTGAGATAAGAGAGCATACCCCAGGGGAAACCCAAGGCTAAAGCCCTGGGCTACCAGCCCATTTCTATCGCGGGCCTGAGAGACCCAAGGCTAAAGCCTTGGGCTACCTAGATGTGGTGAGTCAAGAGGTTGTTGTCATCGAGGCCTGCTCTGCTGATGGGTGGATGTTGGTTGAGGCTGGCATGGGGACGGTGCCAGTTGTACTGGTGGGTCCAGATGGGCAGCCAGGAAGTTCTATCTTCTGAGTTCTGATAGGTGCGTGCGTAGGCCCATTCGTTGATGGCGGTCTGGATGAAGCGTTCTGCCTTTCCGTTGGTGCGTGGGGTGTAGGGCCGAGTTCGCCGGTGCTTGAGGTGGAGCTGAGCGCAGGTCCGGTGGAAGCGGTGGGCCTTGTAGCATGGGCCGTTGTCAGTGAGCACGCGACGGATGCCGATGCCGAGGGAGTCGAACCAGGCGACGGCGGCGGCCAGGAAGTGAGTGGAACTGCGCTCGGTCTGGTCCGGATACATGGCGGTGAAGGCCAGCCGCGAGTGGTCGTCGACGGCGACATGCAGGAACTCGGCTCCGATGCCCTTGACGCCGTCGCGGCGGTCTCCAGTGACCCGGTGCGAAGGCCG
This sequence comes from uncultured Acidobacteriaceae bacterium, assembly GCA_963744125.1. Lineage (GTDB taxonomy): Bacteria > Acidobacteriota > Terriglobia > Terriglobales > Acidobacteriaceae > Edaphobacter. The sequence goes on from CAVUSG010000007.1 coordinate 510,582, forward strand.
CTGGATGCGCACCAGGCGCTTGATATCAAGATGCAGCAGGTCGCCTGGAGCCGGGTGTTCGTAGCGCACCACGGCGGGCCCAGGTTCGAGGTCGCGGATGCGGTTCAGCCCCAGCCGCCGAAGCACGCGGCTGACCGTGGCACGGCTGAGCCCAAGCTGCTGGGCGATCCGCACCCCGGTCCAACGTTCCCGTCTCAGCCGTTCGACCTCCATGATCCTCTCCTCCGACGTGCTGCGGGGTGAGCGATGAGGCCGCGAAGTCCGATCCCTGAGACCGGCCAGGCCATGCTCCCGATAGCGCCGCACCCACTTCGCTGCACTCTGCCGGCTCAGCTTGAACTCGGCCATGGCCTCCTTCAAGCTCAACCGGCCCTCTAATACATCCTTCGCAAGCTGCTCTCGACGAACAATCGTCAGTCGAGCATGATAGTGATAGTCCATTCGGTCTCCTGAGAATGCTTGGCTTCGCAAACTCAGCTTCACAGTTCTCGATCGAATGGACAACAACCTATTGAAACTTCACACCTAGAAGCAAAAGCGGCTTTGAGTGACTGGCGTTGTTCCTAATTAACCTCAGATTTTGAGTACATCACTTCGAGAAGAAAGAGTCCGCGGGCGGGTGCAGTGGGGCCGGCGGCGGCGCGGTTGCGAGCAGTGAGGATGCTGGAGATAGAGGCGGCGTCGATGCGACCGCGGCCGGCCTCGACGAAGGTGCCGACGAGGTTGCGGACCATGTGGTGGAGGAAGCCGTTGCCGGTGACGGTGTAGACGAGGAGATTTTCGCGAAGCTCCCAGGTAGAGCGATGGATGGTGCGGATGGAAGCGAGGGGGTCGGGGTCGGTGCAGCAGTTGCCGGAGCGGGCGAATTCGGCGCGGGTGGGGAGGTCGGGGTCTACAGCGGCGAAGGAGGTGAAGTCATGGATGCCGCGGACGGCGTCGGCAGCGTTCTGGAGGACAGCGAGGTCGAGGCGGTGGTGACAGTCCCATACGTAGGGCGCGAGCATGGGGGAGCAGATGAGGGGCATGTCGTCAGAATCGAGGGTCGGGGGATTTGGGCGGGCTGGGTAGATGCGGTACTCGTATGTTTTTGCGATGGCGCTGTGGCGGGCGTGGAAGCCGGGAGGTGCGGGTTCGAGTGAGAGGATGCGGATGGATGGGGGCAGCGAGCGGTTGAGGGCGCGATGGAGGTTCGCCGGAGGGATGGCTGCGTCGATGGAGAAGGAGGCGACCTGTCCCAGGGCGTGGACGCCTGTGTCGGTGCGACCGGAGCCCTGGGGGAGTACGGATTCTCCGGTGATGTGGAGGATGGCTTCGGCGAGCGTTCCCTGCACGGTTGGAAGGCCGGGCTGTATCTGCCATCCGTGAAACGGTGTCCCATCGTAGGCGAGGATTGTCTTCCAGAGCGGCATACGGACGTTATTGGACGGTAACACGGCGGCGCGGAGAAGTGGCCATGGTCCTGCGCGTTGGTATACTTGCAGAGTAGTGACCAAGTGAACGTTCCCACTGAGAATGTGACAACGAAACGGGTTGAATCTGAGCCTGGGGAGCAAAGTGTGGGAACGAAGGCGCGGCACTGTGCGTATTGAAGCTCAAGTGCTTTGCTGGAATGCGTTTGCCGGGACCGGGAATGTAATTTTCGAGTCCTCAGGGCCTTGCAGCGCGTCTAGTGAACATCGGTTTAATTCAAATTGAGGCGATGCCGGCGTCTGACGCGACGTAGTTGAGGGCTGAGAGATGACCCGGCTATGGCATCTGGCAGGAACTGAACGGTTCCGGTGAAGTAAAGACTTTGTGTTGACAGCAGTAACAGAAGACGAGAGTTGGAGAGCGCAACGTGAGATTACGAGACATGCAGGCGGCAGCGAGCATCGGGTTGCTGTTGATGAGTGTGAGCACGCAACCGGGATTTTCCCAGCAGCAGCAGCCGACCCCGCCAGCAGCGTCGTCCTCCGCGCCGGTGTCTAACGGGCCGACGAGTATGCCGGGTCTGCCGACAGAGCCGGAGCCGAAGCTGACGGAGCCTCTCTACCTTCGCGATACGAATGTCGACTATACGAAGCCCAAGCCGGCGCTCTGGAAGATTTGGAAGCCGTATACGCCGACCGACGTGCCGTTGCCGCAGGTGACGAACTCGGTGCGGATCGATTCGCTGATGCGGAACGGGACGATCTACCTGAGCCTTTCGGATGCGATTGCACTGACGCTTGAGAATAACTACGACATCGCGATTGCGCGCATCAACCTGGACATTGCCGACACGGACATACTGCGGGCGAAGGCGGGCGCGAACTTGCGCGGTGTCTCTTCGGGTCTGATTACGAATACGCTGGGCGGCTCGGGGACGACGGTGACCGGGGGCGGCGGTCCGGGCGGAACCACGACTGCGTCCGGAGGCAGTGGGTCGGGTGCAGGCGGGTTGGTGCTGAGCACGAATGGCGGTGGGCCGACGCCGGAGGTGTTGGATCCATATCTGACGAGCACGGTGCAGTATGAGGCGGCGCAGACGCAACAGAGTTCGACGCTGCTGACCGGTACCAACACGCTGAACCAGAACACGGCTACTTACAACTTCGGCTATCAGCAGGGCTTTCTTACCGGAACCTTTTTGACTGCGACCTTTAACAACAGCCACCAGACGACGAACAGCGAGCGGTCAAACTACAGTCCGCAGCTGCAGTCGACGTTCCGCTTCCAGGCAACGCAACACCTGCTGCAGGGGTTTGGGCCGTGGGTGAACGGGCGCTTTATTATTCAGGCAAAGAACGACCGCAGAATTACGGACTCGTCGTTCCGGCAGCAACTGTTGTACACAGTGGCGCAGGTGGAGAGCATCTACTGGGGCCTGGTGAGCGCCTATGAGGACGAGCAGGCGAAGGAACGGGCGCTGACGCAGTCGACGCAATTGGCATCGGACAACAGGAAACAGTTGGAGATCGGCACGCTGGCTCCGCTGGATGTGGTGAATTCCGACAGCGCTGTGGCGACGGACCAGCAGGCGCTGGTGGCTTCGAAGTCGAACCTGGAGTATCAGCAGCTGATTATGAAGCAGGCCATTGCGCGGAACCTTGAGGATCCGCGGCTTTCGGGAGCGCCAGTAATTCCGACGGATCGGGTGGGCCTGGACCGGCTTCCCGAAGAGGACATGGCTGTAGAAGACCTGGTGAAAGAGGCGTATGTCAACAATCCGCAGATCGAGCAGGCGGTGTTGAACATGAAGAACAACGAGATCACGATCAAGGCGTTCAAGAATGGGCTGCTGCCGACGGTGGATGCGTATGCCTTCTACGGGTCAAGCGCACTGGGCGGATCGCAGAACCCGGTGCTGAGTTGCTCGACGACAATAGGCGGGCCTGCGACGCCGTGCCCCCCGGGCCAGGTTCCGGGAATAGGGTATGGGACTGTGTTCACCAATCTGTTCAACAACACTTCGCCGGACAAAGGCGTGGGTGTAAGTATCAATATCCCGTTGCGGAACCGTGTGGCGCAGGCGGACCAGGCGCGGTCGCAGATGGAGTATCGGCAGTCGCAGATGCGGTTGCAGCAGCTTTATGCGCAGATACGCATCCAGGTGATTAACGGGCAGTATGCGTTGACCAACGACCGGGCACAGGTGCAGGCGGCGCAGGTCGCGCGAGATTTCGCAGCGCAGAGTCTGGACGCAGAACAGAAGAAGTACCGGCTGGGCGCGTCGACGACGGCACTGGTGTTGCAGCAGGGACGTAACCTGGCAGGAGCGGACAACAACCTGATCGCGGCGACGGCGGCTTATGCGAAGGACCGGTCGGCGCTGGGGCAGTTACTCTCGAATATGCTGGATCGGTACGGCATCAGCGTTCAGGCGGCGGCGACTGGGCAGATTGGGCAGGCGCCGGTGATTCCGGGGCTGACGGCTCCGACGGCTCCGGCACCACCGAAGCCGATCACGGGGACACCGCCTCCGATACCGACGGTTCCTCCACAGCAGTAGTGTGAATTGCAGTAGGGAAGAGAGAGTGCCCGAGCTTCGGTTCGGGCACTTTGCTTTTAGGCAGAGCACTTTACTTCTTGGGGACTTTGCTTTGGCGCAAGGACAGGATAGGCGCCGTGGGAAAAACTGGGTGTGAGTGTAGTGATTTTGAACGTTTTCAGTCTTTTGTGTGGCGGAGTGGGGATAGACTGATGGTCTATGAGTGTTGAAGTTAAGAACTCCCTGGCGCGGGCGGCTTCGGCCTATCTGCGGTCAGCGATGCATCAGCCAGTGAACTGGATGGAGTGGGGCGAAGAGGCGTTTGCCCTGGCGCAGCAGGAAGATAAACCGATTCTGCTGGATATTGGCGCGGTGTGGTGCCACTGGTGTCATGTGATGGATCGCGAGAGCTACGAGAACGCAGAGACGGCGAAGCTGATCAACGAACACTTTGTAGCGGTGAAGGTGGACCGCGATGAGCGGCCTGATGTGGATACGCGATATCAGGCGGCAGTGTCTTCGATCAGTGGACAGGGTGGGTGGCCGCTTACGGCGTTTCTTACTCCCGAAGGTAAGCCTTATTTTGGCGGGACGTATTTTCCTCCGGACGACCGGCATGGACGGCCGGGGCTGCGGCGTGTGCTGCTGACGATGGCGGAGGCGTTCGAGAAGCGGCGAGTCGAGGTGAATGAGACGGCGGGCAGTGTACTGATGGCGATTGAGCACAACGAGTCGTTTATGGGGCGCACTGGGAATCCGGGGCCGGAGTTGGTGGCGAAGCTGGTGGAGGGAGTATTGAAGCAGTTCGATGCGCGGTCGGGCGGGTTTGGATCGCAGCCAAAGTTTCCGCACTCGGGCGCGATCGATCTGCTGCTGGATGCTGCTTCGCGGATTTCGATTGGAGCGGGGACGGCGGTGGTGAATGACTCGGCCAAGCGTGCAGCGCTGGTGACGCTGGACAAGATGCAGAAGGGTGGAATCTACGATCATCTTGCTGGCGGATTTCATCGGTACAGCGTGGATGAGGCCTGGGTGGTTCCGCACTTCGAGAAGATGGCGTATGACAACTGCGAGCTGCTGAAGAATTATGTACACGCGTACCAGACGTTTGTAGAGCCGGAGAATGCGCGGGTGGCGCGGGAGATTATTCAGTGGATGGATGACTGGTTGAGCGACCGCGAACGGGGCGGGTTTTATGCTTCGCAGGATGCAGATTTTTCGCTGGACGATGATGGCGATTACTTTACGTGGACGCGAGATGAGGCGGCTGCGGTATTGTCGCCGGAGGAGTTGGCGGTTGCGGGGGCGTACTACGATATCGGCGAGATCGGGGACATGCATCACAACCCGGCGAAGAATGTGCTGCATGTGCGGACGACAATCCAGAGCGTGGCGCGGTCGAACCAGATCGAGCTGGAGGTTGCGAAGGAGCGGCTGACGGCAGCAAGGGCGAAGCTTTATGCGGCGCGGCTGAGGCGTCCTACACCTTATGTTGATAAGACGATCTATGTTGCGTGGAATGGAATGTGCATCTCGGCTTATCTCGAAGCGGGACGCGTGTTGGGTATGCCGGAGGTGGTGGAGTTTGGTTTGAAGTCGCTTGACAGGGTGCTGAAGGAGGCGTGGAATCCGGCGACCGGCGTGGCGCATGTGGTTGCGTACGGCGAGAGGCGCAAAGGCAGGAGCGACGGGTTGCGGGGATTCTGGATGACTCGGTGTTTCTTGGGCACGCGGCGCTGGATGGGTGGGAGGCGACGGGCGAGCTGAAGTACTACGAGGCTGCGCAGGCGATTGCCGATAGCGCTGTGGCGCGGTTCTATGACGAGAAGGGCTGCGGGTTCTTCGATACTGAGATTGCCGGCGGAGGGTGAGCGGCGTCTGGGTGCTCTGACGGCGCGGCGGAAGCCGTTGCAGGACTCGCCGACTCCGGCTGCGAATCCTACGGCGGCGGCTTTGCTGATGCGTCTGGAGTCGCTGAACGGGCGGCGTGACTCGCGGTGAAGGCGCAGGAGACGATGGAGACCTTTGCGGGTGTGGTCGAGCACTTTGGGCTGTATGCGGCGAGCTATGGGTTGGCGCTGCAGAGGCTGGTCCAGCGTGCGGTGCAGGTGTGTGTGATTGGAGACGATGCAGATGCGCGGCGGCTGGAGACGGTTGCGATGGCGCGGTATGCGGTGAACAAGAGCGTGATCCGGCTGACGCGGGAGCAGTTGAAGGCGTTGCCGCCGGCGCTGGCTGAGACGTTGCCGCATTTGCCGAAGATGGAGGGCGGCTTTGCGATCTTGTGCAATGGCAAGGGATGTCTGCCGCCGGTGAGGACGGTGGATGAGTTGATCGAGGCGATGAATCAGTCTTTGTAGTGTTGGGTCGGGTACGTTTTCGCATCAGCGGCGGTCAAAACGGATAGCAGGTATCGACTGGGCGGGTTGGCAACTGACAGAGCAGGAACAACTTGCTCCTGGTCTATGAGATGACGGCGAGCAGGCAGCTGTAAGACGGGCGATCAGGTCTATGACTGGATAGTCAAGGTCTATACGGAGTGCGGATATGAGTGCATAGATCTCCCGAAGACTGTTCCCGCGGTGCGCGCGGATTTCGTTTTGAATGCGTTGCGCGATGTGTCTTAGGTTTTTAGTCTGGTCATCCGCCGAGAGTTGGAGCTGCGGGTGGGGCGGTGGGGTCGGTGTGCTGCATGATGAGCATGTTGGCGGGGTCGGTGCCGAGGGGGATGCCCTGGGCTTCGAAGGCCTTGATGATGCGGCGGCGGAGCTCGCGGAGGACGCCGTCTTTCTGGTTGGCGCGGACGCGGATGGTGATGGGGTAGGTGACCTCGCGGCCTTTGATCTGGTCGACGCCGGGGACGTCGGGGTCGGCCATGACGATCTGTTTGAAGGCGGGATCGTTGCGGACTTCGAGGGCGACGGATTTGAGGACGGCCATGACTTTGTCGGGGTCGGCGCTGGCGTCGACGTTGAGGTTGAGGCCGGCGATGGAGAAGTCGCGGGAGAGGTTGGAGACGGTGGCGATCTGGCTGTTGGGAATGATGTAGACGGTGCCGTCGCCGTCGCGGAGGGTGGTGCAGCGGAGGGTGAGGTCTTCGACGGTGCCCTGAAGGCCGGCGATTTTGACTACTTCGCCGACGTTGTACTGGTCTTCGACAAGGATGAAGATGCCGTTGAGCATGTCCTTGAAGATGGACTGGGCGCCGAGGCCGATGCCGACTCCGACTACGCCGGCGGAGGCGAGGAGCGGGGTGAGGTTGATGTTGAAGATGGAGAGAACGTGGAGCAGGACGATGAATCCGATGATGCCGTAGGAGGTGCCGCGCAGGATGGCAGCCATGGTGCGCAACTGGGCGGCGCGCTGGGAGTTGCCGACCTGGTGGTCGGCGAGCTTGAGCATCCGGCGAACGAAGAATTTCGATATCTCGAGCAGGATGAAGGCGAGGAAGAGGATGGCGAGCAGGCGCGGAAGGCCGGCGCGGATGAAGGAGACGATATCGTCGTGCCAGTCGAGTTCGAGAACGTGGAGGATATGTTCCTGTTGCGGGGGCGAGGTCCTGAAGGAGCATTATTACGGCATCTCGCTTTCGAAGTGGCGTCTGTTAAAGATGATGCCTCAGTGGTTATTTGGGATGTAAGCAGGCGGAAGGGCGAGATGGGCAGTTAGCCGCCAGTGGCGGGGAAGATGGGGTGTGGCATGAGAACGAATTTGATGAAGGCGGTCCGGATGGCGGCTTGTGGGACGATCTTTTGTGTTGGTCGCCTCGGGGTGAGAGCGCAAGGGCAGGGGCAGCAGCAGGGCAGGCGGTACCCAGGCCGGCGGACCTCAGCAGCAGGTGGGCGATCTGCCTCCGATTGGGCACTCCGAGTCCGAAGCTGCCGGGGATGAAAGGCGGGATGCAGCCTGACGACCCTGATCCGATGGCAGGCAGGATGGAGGATGCGCAGGCCAAGTCGCGGAATGTCGACCGGCAGAAGAAGCTGCAAGCCGGATACCGAAAAGTTGCTGTCGCTGGCAACGGAGCTGAAGGAACAGGTGGATAAGACGGACAAGAATATTCTTTCGGTCGACGTTATCAAGAAGGCGGACGAGATTGAGAAGCTGGCGAAGAGCGTTAAGGACAGGATGAAGGGCTAACTGCGGTTGCTGGTCGTTTGTTGCTGGTTGATTAAGTGGATGCTGAGGGCTGTGGCCGCGTTGATTTGGGGGACTGGCAGGTCTGGGAGTAGGGACCGCTGAGGAGCGCATGGCGGCGACGATGGTGGAGGCGCTCCAGCCGGGGTGGGCGGCGCGGAGCAGGGCGGCGACTCCGGCGGCGAGTGGGGTTGAGGCGCTGGTTCCCATCGCTTGAACGTAGGGTGTGTGGCCGAGATTGAAGCAGCCATAGCTGTGTGCTGGGGTCGGTGGGGAGGCCGTCGGTGGTGGCGGGCTTGCCGGTGCTGCAGGCTCCGCGAATCCAGCCTGTGACGCCGGTGTCGGCTGCCGGCGGGATAGCTGCCTCCGGGGGCGGCGAGAGCGTTGAGCGGAGCGCCGAAGTTGCTGTAGTAGGCGAGGGTGATGGGGCCGGGGGTGCAGACGGCTCCGGCGGCGGTGTTCTCGGCGCAGGCGGGGTTGGTGGAGGCGACGATGGCGAGGACGTCGCGGGCTTGCGCGGGAAGTTCGATGTAGCGCGGGTTGGTGAGGTCGTAGCCGTCGTTGCCGGCGGCGGCGATGAGGATGATTCCGGCTTGCGAAGCGGCGTAGGTGACGCGGTCGAAGGCTGCCTGGAGTCCGGCACCTTCTCCGGTGGTGAGGTCGACGGTGGTGCCGAGAGACATGGAGATGATGTCGGCGTGATTGGCCATGGCGTCTTCGATGCCCTGGATGAGCCAGCTGAGGAGTCCAGTGGCCTGACCACTGCTGCATTGCACTGCTGGTGCTGGAGGCGCCTACGCCGCCGAGTGCAGTGTCGGGCATGCGCTGGAGGACTTTGATGTTGAGGAGCGTGGCGGATGGGGCTACGCCGATGGTCTCTCCGGTGCCGGGACCCTGGGCGGCGGCGGCGAGGGATGCGGTCCAGGTGCCGTGGCCGGTCTGGTCCTGAGGTGAGCCGTCGTCGCAGGGGCTGGGGAGGCCGGTCTGCGGGTCCTGGTTGACTTCGGTGATGTTGAGGGCGAGGTTGGGGGCGAGGTCGGGATGGGTGGCGTCGATGCCGCTGTCGAGAATTGCGATGCGGACGCCTTTGCCGGTGGTGGTGTCCCATGGGCCGTGGGCGGGGCCGCCGGGGACGTTGTTGCCGTAGCCGCCTACCTGGCGGACGGCCCAGCCCTGCGGCGAGTTGTAATAGGTGTCTGGATCGGGGGCGGGAGGTTGATTGGAGTGAGCGGTGTCTCCGGAGTGTGGCCGAATACCGGGACCGATGGGATGGACTTTGACGGGGCCGAGGACGACGCTGAACGATGGGTCAATCTGCGGGCGAAGGGTGAGGTGGCTTGCGGCTGACGGTGCGGTCGTGGAGGACGTAGTCGACGTTGGGCTGGGCGGCGAGGCGACGCATGGTTTGAGCGTCGTCTGACGTTGTGGAGTTAGCGGGGGAGGCGATGATGGCCATGCCGAAGCGCTCGTTGCGATGCAGGAGATGGGCTCCGGCGAGCGTGTGCGCGGACCTCCGCGTCGCCGGGGATGGTGGCGTTTCGATAGACGACAATGTAACGATGCGGGACGACTGGCGGTATCGAACTGTGCATCTAATGGCGCTGTGGAAAAAGTGACGATAAAGATGGCGGTGCAAAGCCTGCAAGAGGCGAGGAACGAGATGGCACGTAGGACCGGGGAAGACATTGGTTGGACCTCAGATTGAGCGGAGAGCGTAACTGCGCTGAGGTGTCTATCGGAATGCGTGGTGGTAAGGTCGAAGAATTGCCGGTGTTGCCATCATTACTTTGGTTTGCAATTCGATGCTGTTGTTTGGGTTGCGGCACGACTTGGATTGACCCTCCCTGAGTTCGCATGCTCTAATTCGCCCTGCATGATCCCATTGCATGAATTTACTTTTTCAGGAGACCTTTGAATGCACGTAGTAAGCCTTTTGGCCATGGCCGTTCAGGAGCAAAGCTCGCCGCTTGTTACATCGGGAAGCGTCGGGGACGATGGCCGGATGTACTTGTGGGTGGCACTTGGTGTGGGTGTACTGGCTTTGCTGGCGGCGTTGCTGCTGGCGCGGTCGGTGATTGCATCGGATACGGGCACGGCGGAGATGCAGGCGATCTCGAATGCGATTCGTGAGGGCGCGGAGGCGTTTCTGAGCAGGCAGTACAGGACGATTGGAGCGATCGCGCTGGTGCTGGCGGTGGTGTTGTTCTTTGGGTATCACCTGTCGCCGCGGACTGCTCCGTATGCGACCAAGACGGTGATCAGTTTTCTGGTGGGTGCGGTGTGCTCGGCGCTGGCGGGGTATACGGGGATGTATTGCTCGATCCGCGCGAATATTCGTACGGCGAGCGGCGGCGCGGAGCAGCCTGGATGCGGCGCTGCGGATGGCGTTGCGTGGCGGCGCGGTGACGGGGCTGGTGGTGGTGGCGCTGTCGCTGCTGGGGGTGGGGTGCTGTTCCTGTTCTTCGGCGGGCTTGAGCATCCGCAGCAGGTGCCGTACCAGTTGGTGGGATTTGGATTCGGGGCTTCGCTGGTGGCGCTGTTCGCGCAGCTGGGCGGCGGTATTTATACCAAGGCTGCGGACGTGGGCGCGGACCTGGTGGGTAAGGTTGAGGCGGGAATTCCTGAGGACGATCCGCGAAATCCGGCGGTGATCGCGGACCTGGTGGGCGACAACGTTGGCGACTGCGCAGGACGTGGTGCGGACATCTTCGAGTCGACTGCGGCGGAGAATGTGGGCGCGATGATTCTGGGCGCGGCGCTGTTATCCGGTGTTCGGCGTGAAGGGGATTCTGTTTCCGCTGTTTGTGCTGGCGATCAATCTGGTTGCGAGCCTCGTTGGCGTGTTTGTGGTGAAGACGCACGGAGACTGAGGACCCGATGCATGCGTTGAACAGGGGCTTCTATGTGACCTCGGCGTTGTCGCTGGCCGGGTTTGCATGGGCGGTGTTCACGATGCTGAAGGGGCTTCCCGGGCAGATGGTGCAGCCGGTGTGGTTGCTGGGATGCGGCGTGATCGGACTGGCGACGGCGTTTCTGTTCGTGTGGATCACGGAGTACTACACGGAGTCGCGTTATCGTCCGGTGCAGTCGATTGCTGAGGCTTCGCTGACGGGGCCGGCGACGAACATCATCAGCGGACTGGCGGTTGGGATGGAGACGCCGGCGATGCCGGTGATCGTGATCTCTGCGGCGCTGCTGCTGAGCTACTACTTCGGCGTGCAGGGGCTGTCCGGGATCGCGGGCATCAGCGACTACGCGAAGGGGATCTACGGGACTGCGATTGCGACGATGGGCATGCTGTCGTGCGCGGCTTACATTCTGGCGATGGATACCTTCGGGCCGATTACGGACAATGCGGGCGGCATCATCGAGATGTCGAACCAGCCGCATCAGATCCGCGAGCGGACGGACAAGCTGGATTCGGCGGGCAATACGACCAAGGCGCTGACCAAGGGATATGCGGTGGGTTCGGCTTCGCTGGCGGCGTTCCTGCTGTTCTCGGCGTACCTCGAAGAGATCAAGGTGATCGTGACGGAGAAGGTCGCGCGCTGCGGGTGGTTATATGCCGCGCGGGCTGGAGCTTCACGAATATCAACCTGGCGCAGGTGCCGGTGTTCGTGGGTGCGCTGCTGGGCGCGATGCTGACGTATCTGTTCAGCTCGATGGCGATCAAGGCGGTGGGGCGTACGGCGCAGATGGTGGTGCAGGATGTGCGCGCGCAGTTCAAGGAGAACCCAGGAATCATGGAGGGGACTTCGAAGCCGGATTATGGACGTTGCGTGCAGCATCGTGACGGGCGCGGCGCTGAAGGAGATGGTGGTGCCGGGCGTGCTGGCGGTTGGGTTGCCGGTTGCGGTCGGACTTATCTTCCGGAACTTCAGCGAGAGCTACCAGGCCGGCGCGGCGATCTATTGGTGCGGGAGGCGCGTCTGCCATGGTGCCGATGATTGGTAACAAGGCGGTGAATCTTGCGGGAGCAGAGGCGGTCGCAGGGTTGCTGATGGTGGGGACGATCTCCGGTGTGTTGCTGGCGATGCTGATGAACAACGGCGGCGGCGCATGGGACAACGCGAAGAAACTGATCGAGACGGGACAGTTCGGCGGCAAGAAGTCCGAGGCGCACAAGGCAGCGGTGGTTGGCGATACGGTGGGTGATCCATTCAAGGACACGGCCGGGCCGAGTCTGCACGTGCTGATCAAGCTGCTGGCTACGATTACGCTGGTGCTTGCTCCGTTGTTTGTTTAGGTGTAATGGTTCAAGAGACGGGCAGTCCTTCGGGGCTGCCTGTTTTTTTGTGAGACCAGTTTGATGAGAAAATCGTATGTAGAGCATCTTATGAATTGGACTCTCACGGCTTGATTGTTTGTCCCGGTTTTGACGATGACGAGGCGGACGGAATTGGCGGGACAATCGTAGGGGCTTGATGGTAGAAATTGGCTGAGGAGATCGGCATGGGTCGTCGTTCGGGAAGTGTCGCTGAAGAGCAGAAGATAGAGGCGGTAACGGCTGCGGCGGAGCTGACTCCGGAGCGGTTGATCGAGTTCTACCGGCTGATGTATCTTTCGCGACGGACGGATGATCGCGAGATCGTGCTGAAACGGCAGCAGAAGATATTCTTTCAGGTCTCGGGTGCGGGACATGAGGCGCTGTTGGTGGCGGCGGGGATGGCGATGCGGCCGGGGTATGACTGGTTCTTTCCGTACTATCGCGACCGGGCGATTTGCCTGGCGCTGGGAAATACGGTTGAGGAGCAGTTGCTGCAGTCGGTGGGTGCGGCGGATGATCCGGCGAGCGGCGGGCGGCAGATGCCGTCGCACTGGTCGAGCCGGAAGTTGAATATTGTTACGCCGAGTTCGGCGACCGCTACGCAGTGTCTGCATGCGATTGGGTGCGCGGAGGCGGGACGGTATTTTTCGCGGCATCCTGAGGCGGCTGCGAAACATGATGGGCGATTATCGCGAGTTTAAGGATGTGAAGTTTCATGGCGACGAGGTGGTGTATGTGTCGATCGGTGAGGGGTCGACCAGCCAGGGGGAGTTCTGGGAGTCGTTGAATACGGCCAGCAATGGGAAGTTGCCGGTGGTGTATGTGGTCGAAGATAACGGCTACGCGATCTCGACTCCGGTGGAGGCGAATACTCCGGGCGGGAATATCTCACGGCTGGTGGCGAATTTTCCAAACTTCCACTTTGCTGAGATCGATGGCACCGACCCGATTGCGAGCTACAAGGCGATGGTGGAGGCGGTGGCGTACTGCCGGGCGGGGCATGGGCCGGCGTTTGTGCATGGGCATGTGGTGCGGCCGTACTCGCACTCGCTGAGTGAGGACCAGAAGGACTATCGGGCGGCGGAGGAGTTGGATGCCGATGCGCTGCGGGATCCGATTGCGCGGATGCAGATATGGCTGCTGCGCGAGGGGATTCTGGATGAGGCGGGGATCAACGCGCTGGAACGGAAGGTGGATGAAGAGGTGCAGCGGGCTTCGGACCGTGCGGTGTCGGCGGTGCTGCCGTCGGTGGAGTCGATACTGCGGCATGTGTACTCGGAGGATCTGAGCTGCACGGATGCTCGGTTTGAGACGGAGCCGCAGGTAGTGGCGGACTCGACCGAGAGGACGATGGCGGACCTGATCAACGCGCTGCATGAAGGACGAGATGCGGCGGGATGAGCGAATTGTGGTGTTCGGCGAAGATGTTGCGGATGCTACGCGCGAAGAGATTTTGAAGGAAGGGAAGGTCAAGGGGAAGGGTGGGGTCTTCAAGCTGACGGCTGGGTTGCAGACGGAGTTTGGGGCGGACCGGGTGTGGAACTCGCCGCTGGCCGAGGCGAACATTGTGGGGCGCGCGATTGGGATGGCGGTGCGCGGGATGAAGCCGGTGGTTGAGATACAGTTCTTCGACTACATCTGGCCGGCGATGGAACAGCTGCGGAACGAGCTGCCGCTGGTGCGGTGGCGGTCGAATGGCGGGTTTAGCTGCCCGCTGGTGATGCGGGTGCCGATTGGCGGGTATTTGACGGGTGGGTCGATCTATCACTCGCAATCCGGCGAGAGCATCTTTACGCATACGCCGGGGATGCGGGTGGTGATGCCTTCGAATGCGCTGGATGCGCTGGGGCTGCTGCGGACGGCGATTCGGTGCGACGATCCGGTGTTGTTCCTGGAGCACAAGCGGCTGTATCGCGAGACTTTTGGGCGGGCGATGTATCCGGGGCCGGATTATTGCATTCCTTTTGGGAAGGCTAAGGTGGTGCGGCCGGGCAAGGATCTGACGGTTGTGACTTACGGGGCTGTGGTTCCGCGCGCGCTGCAGGCTGCCCAGAAGCTGCAGCGGGAGAAGGGGATTGAGGTCGAGCTGATCGATTTGAGGAGCCTGAGTCCTTATGACTGGGAGGCGATTGCGGAGTCGGTCAGGAAGACGAATCGGGTGATTGTGGCGCATGAGGACATGCTGAGCTGGGGGTATGGGGCGGAGATTGCGGCTCGGATTGGGGACGAGCTGTTCCATGATCTGGATGCTCCGGTGCGGCGGGTGGCGGCTATGGATACTTTTGTGGCGTATCAGCCGCTGCTGGAGGATGCGATTCTGCCTCAGCCGGAGGATCTGTACCGGGCGATGGCGGAGCTGGCTGCGTTTTAGATTAGCTTAGGTCTGCGGCCTAAAGGGATCGTCGATAGTTCCAGGCGGATGTGCGCGAATGATGTCATTTACGACGGAGAAGTGGTATTGCGGACGCTTCTCAGCGAAAAATTTTCTGAGCTGTTCAATCGTGGGGTAGTCATGAGTACCGTCGAAGAGGCGTGCATCGTCAATGAGAATGACATGGGTGCTAACGGGGTGATCGAAGATGGTGCCTAACTCCTGAATGATGGGAGTGTCGAGATGAGCCTGGGCGGTACCTCCTCCGGAGTAGTGCCCGTCGAGCCAGAACAAGCACGGTGCCGTAACATCGCACATTAGGCCAGGAAGGACTTTGCCGCTATCTCCTTGCAGAATATGTATGTTTGGTTGATGCCGGAAGCGACGTTTTGCCCGAGCAACCAGGTCGGGACTTAGCTCGATAGAATAAAGTTCTTTGAAATTATCTTTAAGGGCATGCATGGTTCCACCCATGAATGTCCCTGTTTCGATGAGAGTATCGAGGTGAAATGCCAAGCCATAGGCAGCCAGTGTCCGGCGTTTGATAGTTTCCGGTGGAGGGACCTGGCGGCCATTCTTCTGCCAAGTTGCGATTTCGGTTTGATCTGTGGTTTTTTGAAGACGATCCTTGCGGGCCTGGCGGATATCCCAAAGAGGAGTGCGTATAAGGATTTGACGAAGGCGGGTCTTTAGGGTTCCAAGCATGTCGATGTTTGACTATAGCAAGATGGAGGGTCTTTTTACATGTTCCACGCCAGAGACGCGACGAATAGACTACAAATTGCATGGCGAGGCGCAACTTAGCCCAATAGCGACGGGTTTCTCCTTATAAGCCGATATGGCGGTGCCGCGGATTATCTATTACCGGCTGGAGGTTGAGATGGGTTCTGCTTGGAAGAATGAGACTGACCTCACTGGTTCGATGCACGGGATTGCGCGGGCGGGAATTGCGGCGACCTTGTGCGTGCTGATGGTGGCGCAGCCTTTGCTGGCGGAGGAGATGATTCCGAGGAGGTCGGCGACGGCTCCGGCGCAGATAAAAGGGCAGGAGCGGGTGTTGCACGCGCTGAACCGGTTTACGTTTGGCCCGCGTCCGGGCGATGTTGAGGCAGTGCAGGCGATGGGGCTGGACAAGTGGTTTGAGCGGCAGTTGAACCCGGCTTCGATCGATGACTCGGCGCTGGAGCAGCGGCTGGACATGTTTCCTGCGATGCGGATGCAGCAGGCGGAGTTGATGCAGCGGTATCCGAGCCCGCAGTTGCTGAAGCAGATTATTGACAACAATGCTCCGTTGCCTGCGGATCCTATGCAGAGAGCGATTTATCAGGACCAGATTGCGTTCTACAAGATTCAGAAGGCGAAGCAGGAAGCCAATGCGGCTGCGGCGGCTGCGAACAAAGCGGCCGGGACGGGGTCGGACAGTATGGCTGCGGGCGATCCGAATATGACGGGTGGCGATCAGAGCATGGCTGTGGGTGGGGCGGCTGCGACAAAGACCAAGGTGGCGAATCCTAAGAAGGCGGATGACTCGATGAGCATGGAGGCGGGGATGGTTGCGCTTCCGGGCGACAATGTTGACCCGTCCATGCCGGATATGACGACGCATGAGGAGCAGTTCTATTCCGGGCTGGAGTCGGTGAAGATCATCAACCTGCCGCCGAACGAGAGGATGGCTCGGATTCTGGCGATGAAGCCGCAGCAGTTGGTCGCTTTTCGCAAGAGCCTGAGCCAGGATGAGCAGGCGGCGATGATGGAGGGGTTGACCCCGATCCAGCGTGAGACGCTGAGCTCGTTGCAGGGTTCGCCGCGAATTGTAGGGGCGGAGGTACTACAGACGAGGCTGCTGCGGGATATTTACAGCGACCGGCAGCTGGAGGCGGTGATGACCGACTTCTGGCTGAATCACTTCAATGTGTATGTGAAGAAAAACCAGAATGAGCCCTACCTGCTGCCGGCGTTTGAGCGGGATGTGATTCGGCCAAATGCGCTGGGCAAGTTTGAGGACCTGCTGGTGGCTACGGCGAAGAGTCCGGCGATGCTGATGTATCTGGATAACTGGCAGAGCATTGGGCCGGATTCGGTGGCGGCTCGGAACAGCGGCAGAGCTGCCGCGAGGATTAGCAATCCGCAGGTGAAGCAGGCGGCGAAGGACCGCGGGCTGAATGAGAACTATGCGCGCGAGTTGATGGAGTTGCATACGCTGGGGGTGCAGTGCGAGGTTAGCGCGGACCGTCCGGTGAGCGATCTACCGAAAGCTTGCGGGCAGGGCTATACGCAAAAGGATGTTACGCAGGTGGCCGATGTGTTGACCGGATGGACGATTGACCGTCCGTTGCGTGGGGGCGAGTTCCAGTTTGAAGAACGGCGGCATGAGCCGGGGTCGAAGGCTGTGCTGGGAACGACGATCAGCGAGAACGGCATGAACGAAGGGCTGCGTGTGCTGCACATGCTGGCGACGAGTCCGGCGACGGCGCAGTTTATCTCGAACAAGCTGGCGGTGCGGTTTGTGAGCGATACGCCTCCGCAGGCGCTGGTGGACCGGATGGCGAAGTCGTTTGAGACGAGCGGCGGCGATATCAAAACGGTGCTGCGGACGATGTTCAATTCGCCGGAGTTCTGGTCGCCTGAGGTGTATCGGGCGAAGGTGAAGACACCGGTGGAGTTTGTGGTATCGGCGGTGCGAGCCAGTGATGCGGACGTGATTAATGTTCAGCCGCTGGTGCAGTCGCTGGTGACGCTGGGGATGCCGCTATATGGGATGCAGACTCCGAATGGGTATAGCTGGCTGTCCGAGCCGTGGGTAAGTACCTCCGCACTGGTGAACCGGATGAACTTTGCTCTGGTGCTGAGCGGCAATCGGGTGGGAGGGACGAGGACCGACTGGACGCGGTATCTGAGCAACGATCCTGCCAGCAGCTCACTGATGAAGCCGGTGGGGATGAGTACGGCTGGCGAGAACAATGATGCAGTGGCGATGAAGGAGAGGAAGCTGGAGACGCTTCTGCTGGGGCAGCCGGTGAGCGAGCACACGCGGGAGACGGTGCTGCGGCAGTTCCAAGACACGACGGCGCAGCAAGAGGCGGAGAAGAATTTCTCTATCAAGACGGGCGACCCGGAGATGATGGCTGGAGCGTTGCTGGGCAGTTCGATGGCGCAGCCTAACCGACCGCGGGCGGTCGCAACGGATCAGGAGGCGGCGATTATGGCTGGATTGTTGCTGGGTTCGCCGGAGTTTCAGCGGCGGTAAGTGGCTGTGTTGTAAGGGATAGTTCGAATTAAGCGAAACAGTTCGAAACTAACCGTTCAGTAGTGCGTTGTTATAGGTGACAGCAGTAGCGAGAGCAGATTTTGTTAGGGTGGCTACTCGCTAGAAGGAGTTGATATGACCGCGAAGAGACAGCACATGGCGGACTGTAGCGACTGGGGATGCGATATGGAGGGCCGCGATCTGGCCCGGCGCGCAGTGACCCGGCGTGGATTTATGAAGGGTGGGGCGCTGGCGTTGTTCGGCACTTCGGTGATCCCGGCGTTTCTGACGCGGAGCGTGATGGCCGAGTTGACGACAGCCGCGGAGAATAAGAAGAAGCTGGTAGTGCTGTTCCAACGCGGCGCGGCGGATGGGCTGAACATCGTGGTGCCGTACCAGGAGAAGAACTACTACGCGATGCGGCCTTCGATCGCGATCCAGCAGAAGGATGTGCTGGACCTGAATGGATTTTTTGGGCTGCATCCTTCGATGGCGGCGTTCAAGCCGCTGTATGACCAGGGGCATCTGGCGATTATTCACGCTGCAGGGTCGCCGGATACGACGCGGTCGCACTTCGATGCGCAGGATTATATGGAGAGCGGCACTCCGGGGCTGAAGGCTACGCAGGATGGCTGGCTGAACCGGGCTTTGCAGGCGGAGCCGGTCGTTGGAATCGGCAAGCCGTCGGCGTTTCGTGCAGTGGCGCTGGGGACACAGGTTCCGCGGACGCTGCAGGGGAAGGTGCCGGCGATTGCGATCAATAATCTGGCGGACTTTTCTGTGGGCGGCAAGGGTCCGCAGACTTCGCCTATCAGCAATGCGTTCCAGGCAATGTATGACGAGAGCACGGACGCCATGCTGCACGGGACGGGGCAGGAGACGTTTGAGGCAGTGAAGATGCTGAAGGCTGCCGATCCGGCGCACTATCAGCCGGCGGCGGGGGTTGTGTATCCAGGGACTCCTTTTGGGAACAGCCTGAAGCAGATTGCGCAGTTGCTGAAGGCGAATCTTGGGGTGGAAGCGGCGTTCTCGGACATCGGCGGCTGGGATACCCATCAGAATCAAGGGAACGTGAATGGGCAACTGGCGAACCGGCTGAAGGAATTCTCTGAGTCGATCGGCGCTTTCTGGAAGGATATGGGCCCCGACGCGGAGAATGTGACGCTGGTGACGATGTCCGAGTTCGGAAGGACGGCCCGGCAGAACGGGACCGGTGGGACAGACCATGGGCACGCGAATGTGATGTTTGTGCTGGGAGGGTCTGTGAAGGGCGGCCAGGTCTATGGAAAGTGGCCTGGACTTGCTAACGAGCAACTCAACGAGGGCCGTGATTTGGCCGTGACGACCGATTTCCGGAGAGTGCTTGGAGAGGCCGCTTATCGCACGCTGGGATCCAGAAATATGGAGATTATTTTCCCCGGAGCGCAGGTAAGGCCAGAGTCGTTTTTGAACTTTGTTTAGAATCTGCAACTTTTGAGGAAGTGCGCGATTATATGGCGCAGATTAATCTCCCGGTAATGGTATGAGAATACGGTTTCAAGAATAATAGGTTTATGTCGCACAACTTTTCTTTCAGGTTCGCGTCTTATTAGTTGTAAGTAAACAAACGCCGGGCTATTTACTCCTCCCTCGGTCCGGTTTCCCCAATCTGCACTACCCCTCCCCTCCTAATGAAAGGCCCCCAGAACACCGGGGGCCTTCACTTCATTTGGCTTCTCTTGCGATTCAGAGTTAGGCGAAGCCTATTTTGCTGTCCAGGGCGAGAATGCCGGGGCCGTAGAAGAGCAGCATGACGGCAATCGACGCGAAGGCAAGGGTGTAATCGAAGCTGCCAAGGCCATGGTGAATGCCGACCATGAAGAACGCGACGAACATATTGATGGCGACGAACGCGGCGGCGAGGCGGGTGAAGAGCCCGAGGATCAGCAGGACGCCGCCGATCAGCTCCGCGTAGGCCGAGACGTAGCCGAGCACAGAGGGAAGACCCATGCCGGCAACCATGTGGACGTGTCGGGCGAGCGCGCCGTGCGGCACGACCTTCCGATATCCGTACATGGCGATTGCGATTCCGAGGACAAGGCGCATGAAGAGCGCTCCGCAGGGTTGGAACTTATTGAGCCATTTGGGCATGCGCGGCGATCCTTTACTTTTGGGTTGGAGTGAGGAGGAGCGGGGTTGGCTGGGTTGCGGGAAGGTATTGATCGAGAAAGCGGCCGATGGATTCGGCGCGGGCGGCTCCGGATTTGGGTTGGGGGGCGGTGGGGTCGAATTCTACGGTGATTTTGGGGTCGGCTGCGGTTTTGAAGGCGGGGGATTTTTCGCGGACGGAGAGGAGCAGCTTAGGCGTACGCAGGGTGCTGAGAGGGACGGCGAGGGGGAAGTCTTCGTTGAAGAGGAGGCGGGTGGGGAGCAGGCTGGAGCGCGAGTCGTGGCGGATGGTATCGAGGAGGTCGGCGTGGGGGGATTCGAGGATGATGGCTGGGATTTCGGGGTGTGCTGCGGCTAACTGGGCGGCCAGGGAGGCTCCGACCCCGATGCCGTAGGGGATGATCTGGGTGGTTTTTAGATGGAGAGACACGGTTAAGTAGCGGTAGGCGGACTCGGTGTCTTCGGTCATGTTGCGCTGGCTGGGGTGGGTGGCGGCGCTTTGGCCGTAGCCGCGGTAGTCGAGGGCGAAGATGTTGAGGCCAAGGTCGTGGAGGGTGGCGAGGAGGGCGGTGTCGTCGGCGAGGGAGCCGTCGCCGCTGGGGAGGAGGAGGATGGTGGCTTGGGAGTAGCGGGCCGGTTGCAAACTGCCTGAGGGCGCGGCGGGGATCGACCAGGCTGTAAGCTGCGGGGTGGCGGATTCGTCGGGAGCGAAGTGGATGAGCTCGGAGCCGGCTACTGGTGGCTGGCTTGCGGTGATGCGGGTGGGATGGAGGACTAGCTGCCATTGGCCCTGGTAGAAGAGCCAGCAGAGCGTCAGGTAGCCGCAGAAGAGGGCGAGGAGGACGGTTAGGCCGGCGGCTTTGAGGAGCCAGCGGGGGTCGATGTCTTCTGTAGCGTTCGAGCGCGAGGCGGGTGGCGTGCGTTTGCTGGGGGTGGGGCGAGGCATCAGGCTTCTGTATGAACTTTAGCATTCGTACGGCGATGTGTGTCTGTGTTGTGGCGGGCTAACATGGAAAGAGAGTTCGGGAGGGTTGGTTTTGGCGGAGTGGGTACGGTTGTGCGGATTGGCGGAGGCTCCTGCTGCGGGGCAGGTGAAGGCAGCAGAGGTGAGTGGGGTGACGGTCTGCCTGGCGAATGTGGATGGTGAGCTTTCGGCGCTGGATAACTGGTGTCCACACCGGGGAGCTCCGCTGGCGGAGGGATGGTTGGAGGGTGGGAGCGTGGTGTGCCCGTGGCACTCGTGGACATTTAGCATGAAGACGGGCGAGGCGGAGTATCCGGTGCATGAGCGGGTGGCGGTGATTCCACTGAAGATCGAGGGTGAGGATGTGCTGGCGCAAGTCCGGAATGTAGAAAGACGGGTGGAGGAATCAACCTTGGAACATTTTGCAGGGGAAACGGAACTTTAAATGTAAAACGCTGTTTATAGAGGGTATGCTGCGAAGCATACCGGACTACTCGGAATAGGAGTGGGCGGGAGAGGAGCTCTTGAATGCGTATTCGTAATTTCTTTCTGGCTGCAATTGCTGTTGCGGTGTTGTTTGTTTCGGTCGTTCCTGCGAACGCAGCCGGCCATCATCGTCATCATGGTCATCATCACAAGAAGTAGTTTTTTGAATCAATTAGCACAAGCCCAGCCTTGGTGGCTGGGTTTTTCTTTTGAGGCGGGAAGATTTAGCGACTGTAAATATTGGTGTACCGTCTCTTGCGGGGACATCCAAGGTCTGGGCGGAGCGCATCGTAACGGCATGCGACCACCGTAACGGAGGTTCCTCCCCATGAAGAAACTTACCCTCTCGTTGGCACTGGTTAGTCTGCTGGCGATCGCCCTCCCCTCACATGCCGATACATTCAGCTTCCTGATTAGCACAGCTCCTGCCAATAACGATCCGGCGCTAATATTCACAGCTACAGGCACTCTTAGCGGGCCTGTAGATCCCTCTAACAGCAACGCGTTCGACATTACATCCATCACCGGGAACGCCAATGGGTACGCCTTTTTGGGCGTTGTCGATCCGGGTGCGACAAACTCCAAGACTACAGACACGGCTTTCGGCTTCACGTTTGACAACGTCTTATATATCAATGGCCCCCTTACCGATGCCGATGGATTTCTGCTGGACCTGAACAGTCCCGCAGGCACAAGCCTGGCCCACGTTTTCTATACGGGGATAACGGCGCAGAATCCGGATGGATATGAGGTTGATGTGGTCGATCCAAACGATCCGGGCGCAATAACCCCTTTCGCAATCGAAAGCTTTACGATCACGTCGGCCGCAGTTCCCGAGCCTGGGACACTGGCGTTGCTGAGTACTGGTATTGCGGGGCTGGCTGGGCTGGTGCGACGCCGTATTGCCGGCTAGATGAGCTGTGCTGGACCAATAAGAGCCTAGCTGACCTTGGTTGGTGACGTCTGCGACTACTCTGTTGAGAGTGCGGGAAGACCTCGCTTTCGAGCAGGGTCTTTCTTTTTGCGTCTTTATATCCGGGCATTTCGTGCGTGGGGGTGAGTAGAGCTGCTGAAGCTGTTAGAATCTATAAAATTTATTTTCCCTCTACCAGAATCATTGACTTACAGATTCTAATCCACTTATAGATACGCTAGAAGTGCTAGAAGTCCAAATTGATTCTGCAAATATTCTGCAAAATGCTCTTACAGTTTTGCTCGCTTTTCTAGTCGAATGGCAATGCTGTGCTGTGGCTGACTCGCAACCATCGCAGTACCGGTGATAACGTCACCATCCAAGAAGCCCGAAAAATGCATGTCATAATCGCCTTCAATCCCTAGCACGCTCTTGATGTCGGGGTCGAAATTGTGGACCCGAATACGCGCTTTTACGGGACGGCCGTCTCCCCCATAAGTTCCCACCCAGGTGAACCCATTGTCGCCACCAAACACTTTGCCTTGGTGAAAAACTACAACACCGCCGCTTGTAATGGGCTTTAGCAACAATATCCGGTGGCGCGTCTCTGTTTTCAGCGTACCTCGCCTGCGAAAACCTCCACTTGCAAAACCGTTCATGGCCTTATGTAAAAGAGGTCAAGTAGGAGGCCCTGCTAATCCTCCTCGCCCGGCGTCACGTCGACAACTCCGCCCCAAAGTTTGATCATGGGCTCTAGATCTGGTTCTCCCCAGATTTTCATGGACGGGCGGCGACCCGTTTGTTCATGAAGGAGGCGCAGAAGATCGCTGAAGCTATGGTTGTGGCACTCGTCCGAAGAGCACGAGAAGCCGATCGAATCGGGTCTGAGCATGAGGGTCGTCTTCCCGTGTCCTAGGAGCTGGTCGCGGTGAGGACGACCCGCAAAGGGGCATGCTGTCAGTGCGAAGAAAGTGTTCGGACCGTCGTGCGACACGCGGAAGAGGGGAAGCTGCTCGGGAAATTCTGCAATGAGCTTTCGTGTGCCTGCTTCGTCGATGAGAAGTTCGCGCATGTTGAACGACTGGCGCTTAGGACGGTCGTAGTCCGACACCCGGCGAGGCACCAGGGCTTGGCCCTCTTCTGATGGTGATTGTTCTACGAGATAGGATGTCGCAGGCGTCAGACCGACAAGAGAGACGGCGTGGCCGGTGAGAAGGATTTCTTCATCATCGAAGTTAGGGACATCGTTCTCCCTTCCGGCGAGGCTGTAGATCATGTGGTCGGGAAGGACCTCGAAGCTGTCCGGGTGGGAGATAGCGTAGGCCTGCCGATGAGGGCGCTCAGATGAGTTCTCACCCTTGCGGTTCCAGGTACCGGGCAGACGTGAGATGCGAGAGGGGTTGTAAACCGACGTGTCTACCTTTGCGCCGGGCGTATTGAACTGCGCAGCCAGGGCCTTCAGCGTGGAGCGCCAGTCATCGGAGAAGACGTTGCAACCTTCACCCCTGAACAACAGGTGGTATCCGTTCCCCGAATCAACAAAGATAGGTTCGGGCCAACCCATCTCTCAGGCGCTTCATCAACTCCCGGGCGATCCCCTGCATCTTTGTCCTGGCTACCCGTTCATTCACACAAACCACCTGCCTGGTCGCCCCTGAAAATAAATTCGATCAAATTCCACAAAGAGCGTCCTTGGTCCGTAGGTTCAATCAGGAGCCCTTCATGACTGCCCCAACGATCGACCTTTTGGAATATCCGCACCGGATGGATGAGCACCTGACGAATAACTACCCCCATCCGGCTACACCTAAACCCTGCGCAGCACGAAGTTGACCACCTCAACCGAGTGACGCTTCTCGATCGCATGTCGCCCCGCATGAAGACGCAGATTCAATGGTCTTGTGAGTCCAGCTGATAAGAACCGACGGTGCCCCCCACGTCCATGAACAAAAATGGGGTCAGCAAAAAAGGAGAGCTATGGACGGACGACTGAAGAGCTTGACGGATTTTCTCCACGAGCTAGCTAAAGCCGAGGAGCACCACCGCTACGGGCACCCAAACTGCAACCGCTGTGTAGAATTCCGGACGGCGACTCGAGGGATTAGGGAATTGAGCCATGGTCTACATCAGTGGACATCATCGCCGGTCACGGGGATCCACGTTCCGGGCAAGCCTCAATTCGTTGGCTACTTCATCGTCGGCTACTCACACCCTGACCCGAGTGGACCTGCCAAGCCATCTTTGCTTTCGATTTCCGTCGATTTGTGGCAGAGGCGCTTCCGAAGGGGAGCGGTCGCTATTTGCCTGCTTTGCTCGGGAATCGATGACACCATTGTCCGAGGGACTGTATTTGGAAGACGGCGAGCCGAAGTATGACTTCATTGAGGATTTGTGTCGGTTCTAGGACCCTATACAACGATGCTTTTGGCCGCAGGAGCCGGGACAGGTCGATCAGCAATGGAGCGAAGGAAACAACTACAACCCTGACGTGGAGATCCTGACGCTTACCGGGATGTCATACAAGGACTCGATCAGCGCACTCGTGAGATGGTGGTCTCAATCAAGGGATGACCTTCACAATGCATAAGAACGCACCACTATCCCCGATGCCATTTCCTGCGAGGAGTCCCTCCAAGGGAACATCAGCAGATGACGACAGGCTGGCAGCCTGCGTTCGAGACGAAGAGATCTTTGGACTGTGTCGCGAGACCGTAGGCGCTTTGCAGGAGCTCCGGCATGGAATTCAGGTTGCCCTGTTCGACATCCTGGACAAACTCGATCTGGACGCGGGGGTCCTTGCGAACCTGATCGAAGAGCGCCCCAGCGTGGCCAGGGCGCTCATACGAAGGGACACCGAACGACTAACAACGGAAGAGTTGATCCCGATCCTTGAGAAACTTGCGAGACGGAATCTGATCGACTGAGAGAAATATGAGTCACCGCCATTTTTGCGATTTCGCTGGACATTATTGGGAATGCAACGGGATCGCTTTGCGCCCGCTCGTTGGCGACACAGAGCCATCTATCTGTATGTGCCCCACCCACCAAGTTCCGATGGTCGACAGAGATCACGGCAAATGTCCGATCGAGCTACTCGCCTGTCCGGAACATCAGGACGAGCAGCTTCGGGAAATGCTCGCATCTGATTCAAATGCCCTCGCTGAAATTCGGGTCGGCGCTGAAAGCACGGTGTTCAAAGATGACAAAGGCGATCCGATTTCCGGCTTTTGTCTTTGGTGTAATAAGGACTTCTACTCGATAGAGGAAGCGGACGCGCACAATGCAGATGACAGCAGGGCCTGCCCGGTGCTCCAAAATTTGCGGGACGAGGGTTACGGATAGTCGCGCACCACAAAATATATGGGTTTACCCATAAGGCTGAAGTTTGGTCCCGTAAGGCTGAAGTTTTGCCAACGCTATTAGATTGAGAGG
>CAVUSG010000008.1:0-583072 GCA_963744125.1 uncultured Acidobacteriaceae bacterium
GCGGCGATGAAGCCACCCGCTCCCAGAGTTTCGTCATCAGGGTGGGGAGCGATGACCACTACGGGTGCCGTCGGAGGGGCCCAGACCGGCAAATCTTCCAAGGCGGCTAGCCATTCATCTTCTGAGACCAGCGGAACAATCATAGGAAACTACCAATCTGGTGAGATGCACATTTCTTCTCAATCGCTGGATGCCTCAAAACCTATCGTCTCGTGTCGGAAAGCCGACAGAAAAGAAGTGAATCGACCACTCCCCTTGGCATCGAAAAACGCCACCTTCAACTTTTGCATCACAGTGGCTGAACGATCGTGCGCAAATCGGGTGTGGGAGCCTGTCATGGGACAAATGTTGGCCGTGGTTACCGGAGCATCGAGCGGAATTGGATTCGAATTGGCGAAGGATCTCGCCCGAAGGGGTTACGACCTGATCGTCGCCTCAGCGGGGGAAAGACTCACGTCCGCAGCTGAAGAGTTACGCGCCTCAGGCGCACAAGTGACCGAAGTGCAGGTTGATCTGGCGAAACGGGATGGACCAGAGACTCTGTGGAATCAGATCTTGGAAATGGGACGCCCCCTCGATGTGGCTTGTATCAACGCTGGCGTCGGGGTTGGAGGTCTCTTCCGGGATACCAGTTTGGACGAAGAACTCAACATGGTTGATCTCAACTGCGCCAGCACCGTGCAGCTGGCTAAATACGTTGTGCGCCATATGACGGATCGAAATGCCGGCCGAATATTGTTCACCGCATCGATCGCTGGAGAGATGGTCGCTCCTCGAGAAGCGGTTTACGCAGCAACAAAAGCATTTGTTTTGTCCTTTGCTCATAGTGTGCGTTACGAGTTGAAAGACACGAACGTGAGCGTAACCGCGCTCCAGCCTGGTCCAACCGACACGGACTTCTTTCACCGAGCCGGCATGGACGATACGGAAGTCGGCCAGAAGGGGAAATTGGATAGCTCCCCCGCAGACGTTGCGCGTCAGGGCCTTGATGCGCTGATGGACGGAAAGGACCATGTCTACTCCGCATCTATGAAGACGAAGATGGAAGGGATGCTCGCGAATGTGACTCCCGGGAGCGTCAAGGCCGCCATGCACGAAAAGATGGCTACGCCACAGGACGAGAAGAAGGCAAGCTAATAGTGACCGGAGGCTACACAGGGTTTTCTAGTCATTGCCGGCCAGAAATAACGGAGGAATCAGATGTCACAGCCTTTGACGGAGAAACCGAATGCGGAACAGGTGCCATTTTCGGCGAGCGCAGCTATCGTTCTCGACGGGCGGTATTTACCCCCGCCGCAAGATAAAGATGGGAAGATCTGGGCGAGAACGTCCGCCATCGTTCAGGCTGACGCCGACGAACTCTATGCTCTGTGGAGGGACGTCGAGGGCGCTCCGAAGTGGCAAGAGCAAATAACATCGGTGAGAAAAATCAGCGACGTGACCTCTCATTGGATCATGGAGTCGGACGGCGAGAAAATCGAATGGGATTCCGAGATCCTCGCGGATGAGCCGGGCAAAAGAATCGCGTGGCGCTCCCTCGCCGGGGAGTCAAGCAACGCCGGCGAGGTCATCTTCGAGGCCGCGCCAGGAGATCGAGGAACTTTGGTTACGGTCTTGCAGGAGTTTCGCCTTGGAAAGATCGCTAACGCTTGGGAAACCATCGTTGGACGCAATCCAAAACAATCTGTGATCGAAAATCTCCGACACTTCAAGGCATTTGCTGAGACGGGGGAGATTCCTCGCACGCAGGGGCAACCGCACGGACCTCGCGGAATTATCGGCAAGATGAAGAAGTCACTCTACGGGGAGACGATTAACACGCCGCCTGCGGAAAAGGCGAGCTGAATCGATCAGAGCTCCGGCTACTGAACAGGAGAAAACCATGAAAGCCGTTTGTTGGATGGGAACAGGAAAACTCGAGACGTTGAACGTGCCGGACCCCACTTTGCTGAATCCGCATGACGCCATCATAAAAATCACGCGGACTGCGATCTGCGGATCTGATCTACACCTCTATGACGGCTTTATTCCTACCATGGAGGCGGGTGACATTCTCGGTCACGAGTTCATGGGACTGGTGGAGGAAGTAGGTAAAGATGTTACGAATCTGAAACGCGGAGACCGGGTGGTTGTCCCGTTCACAATTGCTTGCGGGAATTGCCTCTTCTGCAAAAAGAAGCTCTGGTCCGCTTGTGACAATACCAATCCAAATGCTCATCTGATGGAGGCAGCCTACGGTTACTCAGGCTCCGGCCTCTTCGGCTACTCGCACATGATGGGCGGATATGCCGGTGGTCAAGCTCAGTACGCTAGAGTGCCGTTTGCCAACGTCGGCCCCCTAAAGATTGAAAGCGATCTTCCAGACGAGAAAGTTCTCTTCCTTTCAGACATCTTTCCGACAGGGTATATGGCCGCAGAAAATGCCCAGATCCAACCCGGAGACACGGTAGCCGTCTGGGGATGTGGGCCAGTTGGGCAGTTCACAATCGCGAGTGCGTTCATGTTGGGTGCTGGAAGGGTTATAGCCATAGACCGATTTCCCGAGCGACTCAAGCTCGCTCGATCACTTGGAGCGATCACCGTCGATTACTCCGAGGAAGATGTGAACGTTTTGACAGCGTTGAAGGACCTGACGGGAGGGATAGGTCCCGATGCCTGTATCGATGCCGTAGGACTCGAGGCTCATTCAACGGAACTCCAGGGCGTCTACGACAAGGTCAAAACCAGTCTTCTTCTCGAAACTGACCGGCCCGGTGTACTTCGCCAGGCAATCCAGGCGGTCCGCAAAGGCGGAACGCTTTCCGTCCCGGGTGTCTATGGAGGTCTGCTCGATAAGGTCCCATTCGGTGCCGCGTTCGGAAAGGGCATCACGATGAAGATGGGTCAGACCAACATGCATAGCTACATGAGGCCCCTACTTGAACGCATCGAGCAGGGCCAGATCGATCCGAGCTATCTGATCTCTCACCGCATCACCCTTGAGGAAGCACCTGAGATGTATAAAGTGTGGCGGGATAAGAAAGATAATGTAACAAAGATAGTCATCGATCCTTGGGCCGAACGGAAGTCGGGATAACCAGCTGTCGGCGCAATAGCCAACGCCACACTCTTACAAAGAGCAACTCGTCAGCCGGAGCGGAATATATACAGAGTCAATCATTATGCCGATCACAGAACTTTCCCGCCGTACCTTTCTTCACTCTGTGGCCGCCGCCACCGCATTGAGCGCGAGCGCGTTCGCGCAAGAGTCGAGGGGGAAAATCAATGAGATTGACGAAGTTCAGCTTTCTCAGATTCACGGTCCGTCCGAACAAAATGAAAAAGCTCCAGGCCCATTCCTTCCTACGGATCAGCGCATTGGGTTTGCGATTGTCGGCTTAGGCAGACTTTCACTCAATCAGATACTTCCAGCGTTTGGCCATTCTCAATACTGCAAACCGGTGGCATTAGTGAGTGGCGATCACGAGAAAGCTCGAAAAATCGCGGGCCAGTATGGTATTGCCTCTTCCGCAATCTATGATTATGCAAATTTTGATCAGTTGGCTAAAAACCCGAATGTCAAAGTCATTTATGTAGTGTTGCCTAACGGAATGCACGAAGAGTATGTCGTGCGGGGAGCGAAAACGGGCAAACATGTTCTTTGCGAGAAGCCGATGGCAACGAGCAGCCGCGAGGCTGAACATATGATTTCGGCGTGCAAAGAGGCCAAGGTAAAGCTCATGATCGCCTATCGGCAACAGTTTGAGCCTCACAACCTTGCGCTCCGGCAACTGGTGACCGAAGGTAAACTTGGCGGACTTCGCGGTTTTGTTTCTTCAAACTCTCAACAGCAAGGTGATCCCACTCAATGGCGACTAAAGAAATCATTGGCTGGTGGGGGCTGCCTTCCTGATGTAGGTCTCTATTGTTTGAATGCGTCACGTTTTCTGTCCGGAGAAGAGCCCGTAGAAGCGATGGCCAGTATCTATCAACCCAAGGATGACCCACGTTTCACCGAAGTAGAAGCGAGTTGCAGTTTCAGCCTGAAGTTTGCGAGTGGCTTTGTGGCGACCTGCACCACCAGTTACGACGTCCACAAGAGTCAGTTTCTCCGGCTTGAGGGAACGAAGGCGTGGGCTGAAATCTCGCCCTCATACGGCTACCATGGCAATCATCTGAAGTGGTCGTATCTTGAAGGCGAAAGAGAGACCGAGATAGTCCCTCAGATCGAGGAGAAAGACCAGTTTGCTCTAGAAATGGATCATTTTGCAGAGTGCATCCTGGAAAGCAAGACCCCTCACACGCCGGGAGAAGAAGGTCTCAAAGATCACCGGACGATGGAAGCAATTTATGAATCTGCGAGAACCGGCCGAACTGTTAGGGTGGCTGGTTGATTCATCCGCCGAATGTTCATTGCAGTTGCGCAACGGCTGAGAAGCTTATTTCTCAACTTAAGCCAATCCACTTTTCTGCATCGATTCCATCTCATATTTATTAGGTAGGACAACTGAAACGCACGTACCCGAGCGTTCGGGCTGGTCACTGCTCCTGATTTGAATTCGGCCGCGATGCTCGTGAATGATCGTAGAACTAAGCCATAATCCGATACCGGTGCCCTTCAGCTCCTTGGTTGTGAAGAATGCATCGAAGACCCTTCCGAGGTTCCTCTTCGGAATGCCGACGCCCTGATCGGAGATGGTAATTCGAGCGGCCGGTTCGTGGGTCTCGCGCAGCAAGGTGGTCGGGGTGATTCTGATGTGAATTATTCCACCAGCGGGCGATGCATCAATCGCATTGCGGACAATATTCGAAAATACCTGGCGCAATTGAGCAGGAAATCCTTCGACGCATACCTCCGTCGCCCACTCCTTCTTTACCAGCAAACGTTTGTCGCCGAGAGAAGGATTATTCAATGCCAGGACATCTTCGAGCAGAGAGGTGAGATCGATCAAGATTGGGGCTGCCGACTCTCGATGAAACGTCAGGATTTGTTTCGTAATGCGGGAGACTCTAGTCAGTTCGTTTTCCGCGGATGTAAGGTAGCCCTCGGCATCTTTTGACCCGATCTCGCCCCTTAGAAGAAAGAGAAGGTTAGTGATCGCTGCGAGGGGGTTATTAATCTCGTGGGCGATGGTATTTGCTGTGCGCCCTGTTGCAGCCAGACGTTCGTTCATCAATGCAGCCTGCTCCGCAAGTTTCTGCCCTGTGATATTAGCCAGGACAAAGATGCCGCCATTTGGAATTTCATCTAGAAATACGGGCTCAATCCGGATACGGAAATGGCTTCCTTCCCAATTAAGTTCTTCGGTTTTAATCTCGCCGTCGTGTCCGAGGAGCGGAATTAGCGAGCCATTGAACAATTCGCCGAGGTGTTTTCCCTCGGTCTCAGCGAAAGTACTGTTGAGGAGGGTCACCATTGCCCGGTTGCAGCGTTGGATCCTGCGCGCTTGATTGAAAATAGCTACGCCCTCGCTAAGAGCGTCGAATGTGGCTTGCCATTGGTTCGAGGAGAGGGTGGCAAGCAATTCCGCTTCGCGAAGTTTGACTAGGGACTTTACGGTCGCTAGTAGGACGTTGGGTTCAACAGGCTGGGTAAGATAAGCATCAGCCCCGCTCTCCAACGCATACACTCTGCTCTCATTGTCGACAAAAGCTGCAGAGAGCTGAAGAATCGGAATATGTCCGGTGCGCGGATTTGCCTTCAGCCGGCGACATACCTCGTATCCAAGAATGTCCGGCAATTTCACATCTAACAAAATGACCGAGGGAAGTTGTTTCGCCAGCTCAAGTGCTTCTGTTCCGGTCTCGGCTTCAATCACATGGTATCCAGCCCGCTTGAGGGCATGCACAGTGGGGTAGCGGTTCGCGGGCCGGTCATCTACAACAAGAATGGAGTCTTTGACGTCGTTCAAAGCCGGGTCCCCGTTGTGGCTAGTAACTGCAATAATCCCTTGGAACCGCCTTCTTCATTGAATTGATGTTTGGAATAGATAAAGGCGTTCGCATCCGTCACCAAGGTTATTTCACGATTAGATAGTTCTCTGGATGAATGAATGATCACAGGAATCATCTTGGAGGATGCCAGACCCCTCAATTCCCGAAGAACTTCAAAGCCATTCATATCGGGCATCGATATATCCAGAACGATTGCGTCCGGGATCTCGTTCCGAATCATCTTCATCGCTTCGCGACCGCCATAAGCTTCGAGAATTCTATATCCAGCTTTAGCAAGCGCACCTCCGACGAGATATCGGGTGACCTCGTCATCGTCCACGATTAAGACCGTATGGGAAGGTGTGCCCTCGATTAGTTCGCGAACGCTGTTGAGGAGCGTAAACGGAGGAACGGGTTTTGCCAGAAAAGCGTTAGCCCCAGCCTTGATAGCTGAAGTCTGGTCGTCAATCACGCTAACCACCAGAACGGGGCCAACATAGCCATGCGATCGCAACTCATCAATAAAATAGAGGCAATCCTGTTGGTCAATGAGACGATCCAAAACCACTAACGCCGGTTGTATTTGTTTCATCATCAAACGTGCATCGGGAAGATTCGACACGAAAACCGTTCTGTAGTCCGCGTCCTTAAGAGAGGATTGATGGACGAAGCGGGTTTCCTGGTTATCTTCAATAAACAGGACTATCGCCTGGGTCTCTCCCAGATCCAACTGGGGTACTGGCACAACGGGTGCTTGACCGAAACGGGCAGGAATTTTCAGGATGAAAGTCGATCCCAAACCAATCGCGCTGTCAACTTCGAGGGTACCGCCTAACAGCTCCGAGAGCTTCCTCGATAGCGGCAACCCCAAACCCGTACCTTTGACCTGATTCTGGAGTTCTCCCTCGATCTGGACGAATTCTTCAAAGATGCGTTCCTGATTCTCCCGCGAAATACCGATACCAGTATCAGAGACCCGGAAGATGACCCATCCTCCAGTTGCGTTCTCGGCAGTAACGCGAATATGGCCCTTCTGTGTAAATTTCAACGCGTTTGAGATGAGATTACGCAGAACTTGAGAGACTTTGCCCTCGTCTGAGAAAAGGGTCGGAATGTTCGGGTCTGCCTCAAAGATCAGGTCGATACTGTTTCCCGCAAGGAGGGGTCTCAGCATTCCGCGCAAAGCACCAAAGAACTCACTCACTTCAAATTGCTTCGGCTTCACGTCGATCTTGCCAGCTTCCACTTTGGCGAGGTCAAGGAGGTCGTTAACGAGTTCAGAGAGTTCCGCTGCAGACCGCTGGATGTAGGTTACCTGCTTTTCCTGCTCGGTTGAAAGGGCCCCGTCAGTACGTCCTAAAAGCAGACGACTCAGCGACGAGATTGAGTTGAGGGGCGTTC
This sequence comes from uncultured Acidobacteriaceae bacterium, assembly GCA_963744125.1. GTDB lineage: Bacteria > Acidobacteriota > Terriglobia > Terriglobales > Acidobacteriaceae > Edaphobacter. The sequence goes on from CAVUSG010000008.1 coordinate 7,315, forward strand.
GGAATTCATGAGAAAGATTAGAAAGAAAGCTGGTCTTCAAGTCCGAGACTCTGCGAAGATCCTCCGAATGCTGTTCCAACTCAGCATAGAGAGCGACAACGCCTCGATTCGTATCTTCCAATTCCTGGTTCAAATCGGCAAGCTGGTCTTGCTTTTCTTTCAAATCAGCGAGAGTCTTCAGCAACTCCTGATTTTGTCGCTCAATCTCATCAAACGGGTCCGCCGAACTATTACCGACAAGCTTAGAAGAGATGTTTTTTATGCTCGCTGTTGTGATGAGCGTTGCATTGATCGGTAGGCGCTTGCCGAATTCGACCTGAGTTCCATCAGCCGACGATGTAATGTGAAAGTGATCCATCAAGCGCTTCGTTCCGATGATCCCCATCCCAAGACCGGTCTTGGAGACATATTGTCCATTGAGAACATCGTCGAGGTTGGGTATGCCGTCGCCCTTGTCGGTCACGGAAATAACGAAGATTTGGGGTGTCGACTTGCTCACAGAAAACTCGACAGTACCGGTAACGGCATAACGAAAAGCATTACGAGCTAGCTCAGAGGCCGCAGTCGCCAATCGTATCTGATCCTGACGCTCAAACCCGAGGAGAGCGGCCATGTCTCGAGCCCGCTGACGTGCCTGGACGACATGCCTGTCGTGCCGTAAGGGGATCGATAAAAGAGGAAAGTCGTGGCAGTTGTCCATAGTCACTAGACCCGAGTGATTAGTATTGTGACATCGTCGCGCTTACGACAAAAGTCTCGATAGAGAACTCCCGCGATTAAGGCTGGATGACGCGCAGCGAGACCCGGATATTGATCGAAACTCCACCGGGTTGCCAGACCATCGGAATGCATGATGAGCGAGGAATTCGCCTCCCACGGATAGGAAAAATGTTGGATTTTGCCGACTGTATGCCCCAGTGTTCCATTCATCGAAACCAAGCTCCGAGTTTTCCCGTCCTGGAGTATCGAACCGGCGACATTTCCCACACCAGCATAGTTTAGAACTCCTTTATCATGCTCAATTTCCGCGATTGAAACAGCGGCTCCTCGGGTCTTGGCAAGGGCGCCGTGCAGATTGGTAAGAATGCGAGTCGGAGTGAGGTGACAGGATTCTTCAAACACCCGAATAGCTTCCCGCGCCGCCTCTGCTGCAGACGGACCATGGCCCAGACCATCAGCCACAATATAAATGCTTCGCCCCGTGCTGTGGACTACACTCCAAGCGTCACCGCACGCCGTCTCTCCCGTCATTGCCAATGAGACTGCTCCTATGGAATAGGCGGTTGCCGCCGATTCTGCAGAAGGAGACTCGGCTAGTACTCGCGCAAAAACGGCCGCCCCCTTCCCAGGAGAGGAATATATCTGAAGAATGGCAGCAAGACGGGACATCGCTCCAAGTCCTTGGCCAGGAGTGCCCGCTGTCGAATATCCATCTTCTAAAGAACGGCCGATGTCAGCAATACCTTGGCCCCTATCGAGCGCCAACACATCAATGCCGGAATCCCCTTTGAAGTGCCAAGGAGATAGAACTATCTCGCCTCGGACAGCATGCGCAGCGATATTACCAGCTGCCTCCGTTACGATAATTGCAAGCTGGCCTTGTCTTAACTCGCTGAACCCCATTGCACTTGCCATTGCAGTAGCCTGCCGACGCGCATGACCTATATGGCTCGAATCAGCCGAGTTCACAGGAAGGACAATACCGGTTTTTCGTATTACTTCCATCGTGTCACTATGACGGTGGTGCCCTCACCCGGAGTGGTATGGATTTCGAAATCATTCATTAGCCGTTTGCTTCCACCGAGTCCGAGGCCCATACCTTGTTTCGATGTAAATCCGTCAGAAAGGGCGAGCTTTACATCCGCAATTCCGGGGCCTTTGTCCGAAAAAGTGAGCCGGATGCCTTTGCGGATTCCATCGACCGTCTCCGCGATCTCAAGTGCGCCACCACCACCGTGTTCAAGAGTATTGCGACCCAATTCACTGGCGGCCGTGACGATCTTGGTCTGATCCACAAGACTAAATTTCAGGTTGGTTGCCCAGACACGGACCCTCTGCCTCACGAAAACCACATCCGAGGAATCTCTGATAGGGAGCTCTTCAGATTTATTCACTATCCCCGTCATATCCCTCACTGCTTTCGTAGGCCATCGTCGTCTGCTGCAAGTACTGCATCCCTGACTCAACGTTGAGCGCGGTACGGATACCCGGCAGCGACATCCCCAGTTCAACTAGAGTGATCGCAACAGCTGGTTGCATACCCACAACGACAGTCTGTGCATCCAGCACCTGGGCCATGGAAGCGATATTGGCAAGGGTTCTTCCAATAAAGGAATCGACAATTTCGAGCGAAGAGATATCGATGAGAACACCTTTCGCTCCTACATCAGCGATCTTGGCGGTTAGATCGTCCTGAAGTGTCATCGCGAGCTTGTCATGCATATCGACTTGAATGGTCACTAAGAGGAAGTTTCCCATCCGTAAAATCGGGATTCGTTCCATTACTGCTCCCTCGATGATGCAGGTGTTGGGCCGCTGCCTTTCACAAGTCGTGTTACAACACGACCGCTTCGTTCGAGGGCTAGCTTGAATGCATCGGCCATTTTCGCCTTCGTAATTACATCCTGAAGATTAATTCCCAGATGGACAATTGTCTGCGCAATCTGCGGGCGAATTCCGCTCAGAATGCACTCCGCACCCATCAGGCGCGCAGCAGTAATCGTCTTGAGCAAATGTTGGGCGACAAGTGTGTCTACAGTCGGTACCCCCGTGATGTCGATAATCGCAAAACGGGAGTTCGTCTGCACGATCGCTTGCAGCAGAGACTCCATGACAACCTGTGTGCGTGCACTGTCCAGCGTACCAATCAATGGAAGGGCGACGATGCCATCCCACAGAGTGACCACAGGAGTCGACAACTCGAGCATCTCCTCCTGTTGACGGGCAATAACCTGATCGCGACCATGAATGTAGCTGTCCGTTGTGTGCAGGGCGAGCTTATCCACAAAATCATCCACTGCCGTAATCTCGGCGTACAGTTGATCTGCGTTGTTTCCTTTTTGTTGACGGATTAACGTAAAGAGAGGCGTCTTTAAAGAAAGCACGAACAACGCCGTTTCAGAGGGAGTAAACCCTTGAACCGCACGTGAGGCGGACAGGTTGGCCAATAGATCTCTCAAGGGTTGCCACTCAGATGCACCAATGTCCTCGAGGGAGGTGCTTGCGGGGACCGCGCTGAGCGTTGAAAGGACTTCTGATGATTGCGACTTGAGCTCGCGCTCGTCAATCAAATCGCGTCTACGAAGATTGGCCTTGACTCCCTTTAGCCACTCTTCCAGAAGAGCTTCTTGGCTCTTCCGCACTATATCCAGTACATCTGCCATTCTCATGCTCCCAAAAGTTCTTGCGTCAAACTAAATTGTAAGTTTAGCGCTCTGATTCTACAGGAAGTTATTTGGTATCGTTCGCGCTGGCTAGAAGGCGAGTCCTCCGACCCGCGCTACGACCAACTCCTATCAAAGCTAAGGCGGCAAGCATTGAAGTTCCTACCTCAATGATTCAAGGTGGGCCCTGACCCATCCATCGAATCGGAGGGATTAGAGCGATATTTAGGCTGATCACGGACGGATCGTGATCGCGGAGATTGGGTCATTTTTCACACCGCGAGGCGCCCTCAGCAGTTGCAAAAGCTGTCTCCCGTTGGTTACAGAAGTAGAGTTTATTTTGGTAGGCCCTAAATTAGCGATGGTAAGTGCTTTGATCTAGCCATCTTGCCGGTCGGTGAGGTAAAAGAGGTAGCGTCAGCGGCAGCCCTTGTTATTCATACGGAGATTCGGCGAGGGCTCAAAACCGTAAAGTGCAACCTTCTCCCGCATAAAATCTTCCAGTTTGTATCACCCGCCGCCTCACCGCTTCGGGGACCCCACTGTAAATGCAAAGCCTAGTCGTCGCGACAAGACTAACGAGTGTCGGCGAAGCGCGATGATGAGAAAGATTATGTTAGATACCGGACATAGTGGGCGATTTGTGCATCATACTTCTTGAACTGGTCCGTGGGGCAAGCCCTTCTTTCAAACGCTTCAGCGGCGTTCTCTCCAAGTTCAAGGAAGAGAACAATGTCGACTTCAACCATTCAAGTCCGGTCACCGTCGGTCGAAGTTCTTCGTAGAGCTGATGAATTAGCGCTGGCGGGGCGACTTGCTCTGGAGCTCATGCATGAGATTAATAACCCTCTCGATGCCTTAGGCAATCTGGCATATCTTGCACGGGAGTGAATCGGGTAACTCTGAACGTCTCTGCACTTACCTCGTTCAAATCGAAGAGCAAGTAACCACTCTTCGGCAAATCGTCAACCAAACACTTGGTCTGGCAAGATCGTCCCCATTTCGGAAAAATGAGAAGCTTGGAAACCTGGCGGAAGCGGCCCTTCGCATCCATCGCAAAGCCATAGTCGGCAAGCAAATTCATCTCGTTCCTGAAATTCCGGAAGATCTTGTAGCGGAGGTCCGCGCCGGAGAAATACTGCAGGTGATTTCTAATTTGATTGCAAACGCACTCGACGCGATGCCAGAAGAGGGCACTCTACGTCTGCGAGTAAGGAAAGACTCATCCGCTATCCATATCCTCATCGCAGATAACGGTCACGGCATACAAAACGAGCACACGGAGCTTATCTTCGAACCTTTTTTTACGACAAAGCAGGATCGAGGAACGGGACTGGGTCTCCATATCTCAAAGAAGATCGTCGAGGGACATCGCGGCAAGATTCGCATGCGGAGTAGTATCCGAGAGGGCAAAAGCGGCACCACGTTTAGGGTGTCCCTGCCAACTCACTAAAAATCCATATTTGCCGACGAGATCGTCGTTTCCTGCATTTTCAAAATGAGGTGTTTGCCACTACCAGAATCTAGAATTGGGAACGCTCGTCAGCGATGGAGAGAATGGAATCGTTTGCATCGCGATCGGCACCGTTTGGAACATGGGGATGTCGGTAAAGGTTTGCTAAAAGGTCCCTTGCGATCTTGTAGCAATCACATGCTGCCGATTCAAGATTTTCTCGATTAAGAATCTTCACCCGCCCACGCGAATATTCAATCAGATTGGCACGTTGAAGAGAACCTGCGATCAGGGTTACCGTCGTGCGCCGGGCTCCCAACATCGTCGCAAGAAATTCCTGGGTGAAGTTCAAAATGTCCGACTGAGTTCGGTCCTGCGCCATGAGTAACCAGCGAGCTAGCCGCTCTTCCGCTTCGTGAAGTCGATTGCAGCCCGCGATCTGATTGACCGTCAAGGCCTGCTCTTGAACAAACTCCAGAAGACGGTCTCTTATCTCTTCCGAGGTCCGATATAAGTGCCTGAGCTGGGAAAGAGGGATTTGCAGACCGTTGCCTTCTAGTTGCATGAAGGCGCTAGTCGAGACTTTTCCTGGCCCCAATAGAAAGATGCCGCCGACCGCACCCTCATTCCCAATGACACTCACTTCTGCTGTTTCGCCGTCCTCCATGGTCGCCACGACGGAAACCATTCCTGCAGTAATGAAGTAAGCGTAACTTGGCGTCTCCTCAGCGCGATAGAGGATGGTCCTTAACGGTAATTCGACGGGAACCGAGTGGGCGAGCAATTGATCGCGACTTCGAGACGTCAGCGAAGAAAGGAGGCGATTTTGGGTGTAAGGAAGCATGACCGGACCTTTGCTTGAGTTCGCAATGGTCTAGGAACCGATCACGTCTCTCAATAGAAGCCGGCTTACCGAAGAACACCAGATACCAACACCATACGCTCTTTGATGTTGGCACTATGTCCAGTAGACAACATAGCGGCGATGCATGACAGTTTGATAACGATTAGGTTTGCAATAGTCATCCGATACGCGGAAACGCGGGATCACTTCAGCGCCTGTACGATAACGCTCCAGTGTTGAGCCACCAGATGGGCTCGAACACGTCTCTTATGCTGGAAAGCCTAATCTAGTTCCCGCGCAGGTAGAGCTCAACTCTGTCGGTAGTCCAAGTTGCGAGGCCGCTACCGAAGAAATCCTGGTCTTCAGTCCAAATTGGACAATCGAGCAGCAGGGAAGTGGCGACGATCGGCCAGTCGTTCGCATCGCGAGAGGAGATACGAACGCTGGCGAGTTCTTTGTAGGACTCATACAAACTAATGTCGACCGTCTCCACCAGCTCGGAGAGTGCTTCAAGCAGCTGAAGGCCGGCAGTCGGATCAAACTTGCGCCGAACCGCCAAATTGGGGATGTACTTCCGCGCATCATCAAAGCAGATGTCGGGTGCATAGAAAGAGACTTTGCTTTCGTAGGTTTCAAGGAGAGAGCGCACCCGAATCCCAAAAACTCCACGTAATAGGATATTGGCGTCCAAAACGAGGCGTTTTCGTACTTCTATTTCTTCTTGTTCAGTCGCCATTTCTTGAAGTCCTCGACGGCTTCGTCCTCAGAGATTCCCTCGGTGGCCAAAACCTCCTGCCAACGGGAAGTGGCCTCTTTCAAGGCCGCGCGATCGGTCTCACTGCGTCTACGACGTGCCGGGATGTAATAGCCGACCGTATCGCCGTGCCGGGTGATGGCAACCGGTGTGTCGGATTCCAATAGATAGGTAGAGAGTTTGTCGCGAAACTCCCGGATGCCGATTTTTTGCGTTTCCATAGTGAGTCTCCTTGCGTACCGTTGCGTACACAAGTGTACCATTTTGATGCGAGTAAAATCCAAAATCAAATCGCCAAAAAGGCCCGGCGCCTTTTTCCGTTCTGTCCACGACCAGGTATCCAGAAGCGGGTTAGGGACCGCCGAAAAGGGGACCGAACGCTCAACATTCATCCAGCTAGATAAGCCTCAGACTAAGGGCCGAATGCTCATGTCTTGGCCGAAAACTTCGCCGAATTGCGCGCCGAAAGGGCTCCATTTTGTCCTCTCGGCTCCTCTCTACTCCATTGATAACATTGGCTCTCCGGCCCTCACGACTGCTCTGTTAACCGAAGGGTTGTAGGTTCGAGTCCTACCTCAGGAGCCATATTTAGAATCAATAAGTTACATCTCCCCAGCATCCTCCAAAAAAAGCGCCAAAAAGAGCCATTGTGGGGGATTTTGTGGGTACCTTAAATAAAAATCACTCACAATCCTGCTCAATTATGAGTAATGACTCGGTCGAGAATTTCGTGGGGTGTTTGGTCGATAGCAGGGGAAGACGCTATGCGACCGTCGAATTTCTAGAGCCCTTGGGTAGGGGCTTTTTCGTCGGGGGTCGCTGGACGATCGATTCGAGCGCGTCACGCTTCGTTTCCATTCGAATGTGGCTATAGTGCTTGAGCATGTTCCTTGAGACATGGCCGGCGATGTCCATGATGGTCTGGTCTCCTGCTCCGCTTTCGGCTAGATCGGTAATCATGGTGTGGCGATGATCATGCCAGCGTCCTTTAACTTTGGCGTTTTTGCGCACGTTGTTCCATGCAGTCTTCAGGGTAGTGACCGGTCTTGTAGGATCGCTGGGACGCGGCTTCCCGAAAGGGAACACATACCAGTCGGGCTGGATTGCTGAAAATCTCTCCTGGTACCATTCCGCGTATTCATTCATCGTGACCGAAAGAGCAGAGTTCAGTGGAATTGTGCGTCCTTCACCGGCCTCGGTTTTGCTCTTGCCTACTGTCAGGTAACCTCGTTTCAATCCGTCCCCGATGGGACCTTGTCTGACGTTAAGAATCGACTTGATGCCGAGGTTCGTCGGGAATGGCCGAAGCGCGAGTATCACCAGCATTCAAATCGATTTGGCCTGCACTAGCAGGGGCGGCTCTTGTCCTTAACGGCTATCTATTCGGATTTCTTCCTTCGTCGCATGAGGCCGCAGACGAAGCAAGTAGCCATGGCTGAAAGCCCCTCGCTGTACTCGCACTTGGCAGCCGCTCAACGCTGTAGACCTCGACGCTCGCAACACTCGGGACCATCTCCCGTCGGGAAATGGCCCCGAATGATTTCCATGCAGTTGATGGCAAAGAGAGGCACGCGAACGCCTACGTCTTCAGGAGATTCTAAATTTCGAGCGGATGAGCGGAAATTCGAAGGCCAGCGTATTGCCAGAAGTTCCGGTCGCCTGTAGCTGCACCGACATGCTGGGAATCTAGGAGCGAGCAGAGACAACCAGGAAACGAAACACATTACTGCGACGGCTGATCGGTGCAGGCTTCCAAAGAAAATAGATGGCTTCTTCAAGAGTTGAGAACGTACTTACTCTCGTCGAATCGCTCACCGATGGCGAAGCGTAGTTTGACGAGGGTAGTTTAGAGAGCAAACACAACGCTGGCACGTAGGATTGCGGGCAACCTGCAGATGGCTTCGGAAAGAACGAGCGGTATCGGTATTGATCGCTTCCTCCAACGTGAGTTGATTTAAGTTACCTATGGAAGGATGGAAAAAACAGGGGCGAACACTTCCATCCACTTCGACTACGGCAGAGACCCACGGAGCGTTGCAGGGGGGCGCTTTTGGAGGCGTACCCTCGATGCGTTCACGAAAGCGGGCTCCAATCCTCCGTAGTTTCGCATCGTTTTCAGAAATAAAACTTCTGCCGATGTCGTCCGGATGCATCTGGATCAGAAGCTCGATCTCGTCTTCCAACGCGATCACCTCGTCTTCACTGAGTGCAATCTCGCTCTGGCGCTCCGCCGACCAGATCTCTTCTCGGTTGAAAGCTGCTGATGAAATGTCGGCAGCGAGGAAAGAGATACTTGTGAGTCCAAGAGATTTTGTGGCTGTGACAGTGGCCCGCAGATGGGTATGGTTCAGTTTCTGCACTGTGGTACGGCAGGCGATCTGGATGCCTGGCCGGCGCACGAGAAGGCTCGACACGCCTCTCTGAATAGTCTGAAATGCTCCCGGGACGCGACGAATTCGGTTGTGCACCTCCGGTGGTCCATCGATGGAAATAATGATGTCGTCAAAGGCAAGCGCAACGATATCTGCTTTTTTCTGTAGCAAGAGCCCAGTAGTAAGCAGCGTGATGCGAATGTTCAGATCGCGAAAGAACTTACAAATCGCGGTCAGTTCGCGATTGAGCAGAGGCTCGCCGCCGGTCAGTACGACATGCTTCACCCCGAGCCTTCGTATCGATTCACGATGCCGTTCGAGATCGGCAGCATGGAACTCGCGGCCATCCTTTCGCTTCCAAATGTCGCACGTTAAACAGCGGCAATTGCATTGACTGTGGATGTTGAGCAGCAGGACAGGAAGGGTATTGATGCGCGATCCCTCAAGACGAGCACCTTGTGCAGGTTGGATGTCATATAGCTCCAAGATAGCGTACCTTCCTTCTTCCGAGCAGCACCTTACCCCGACCCAGAACGTCTTCGACAGTTTCGACGAGGGCCTGCACAGGCGACCGAACCCAGCGCCTGTGACCTGCAACGTCAAGAAGACTCAGGCCGGGGCGGAGATTCTGCGGCAGACGCGCGTATAGTGCGTCAGAGACCATTTGAACTCGGCCCGCGAGCAAGACCAATTCCACATCTCTATAGGTCAGCCCAGCCAGGACGAGGGCTGGGGTGCCTTGCCGGCTGCGGACGGCGATGAGATCGGCCAAGCCGGACTCCACTATTTGTCCCTGACCGCCAGTCAGATGAAGCATCTCCGCAGGGCTGGAGGTGACCATGCGAAAGATCGCATTAGCGTCAAGACCGATGCGCTCATTAAGATAGCTAACCTCATCGAGCAGATCCCCGGTCGCTGTGATCGGCGAGTCGCTGCCAAGCGAGACTCGCCCGACGGAAGCTATTAGATCGCGCGAAAGAGTCTTGGCAAAGAGGAAGTGGTTCGAGGTCGGGCACACGACCAACGAGGCACCGCGCCTGTTGATCAATGATATCTGCGCATTGGTGCAAGCCAGCCCGTGGATAAGGACTGTGCGTTCGTTCAGAACCTGCATTCGATCAAGCTGGGCGATTTCATTCCGGCTGCCTTCGTCTATGCCTTCCGCAGCATGGACTATGAACGGTTGATCGGCAGGCGTCTGCCAAAACATTGCTTTGAGTTGTGGATCGAACGCGAGAGAGTGCGCCCAACTGAAGGAAGAAAGAACGCGTACGGGAAAGTCAGGATGGGCCAGGACCTCGTGGAGAGGATTGTGATGACAGACCGTCGTAACACCGCTCAGGAGATTGCGAATTGCCCCCCACCATAGCCGGGTAGTCTTCGGGATTTGCTTGTACCGCTTGATGATGGCGGAGTGAACGCGATTGATTTCCCACGCCCACTGAGCACAGCTCTGATAGGGTGGGGCACCAAGGGTACGCCCGAGATTCGGGAATAAGCCGAAGTCGAGATGATCATGTGCATTGATCAGGCCCGGCAAAAGGAAGTAACCGCTCAGATCGAGCGCCTGCTCACTTGCATCGGCTTGGTCGCAGATGGAGCCGATACGCCCCTTCTCTATCCTGATAACTCCGGCTTTCCAGATATCGGAGCCAACGCTCATGTGCACGTTGGTGAGTTGAAGCGCGGTACTTGGGGTCGGACATGACGGTGAGCACGGGCATTTCTTTTGCAGTTTCAAGATATAGATTGCAGGTACCCCAGCCAGGTCCTCGTATTCCGCGAGTTTCCCAACTTCATCGAATATAGGCTTTTCAGGTTCTCCAAATGAGGGTTCGATGAGGACGCTCACCTCGAATCCGCTCTCCCGGAAGACAGAGACGATCTCCATCAAAGTACGAGAATGAGCCGTAATTTCGATCCTGTCACCGTCAACATGAAAGCTTCGGGACCATCCCCGCTTGGCCGCCGTTGTTGGGTGCATGTCAGAGAGAAGCAGCCATCCGTCCGGTCGAAGGATGCGAGCACACTGACGTGCGAACCCAGCCATGTCGTTGAGGTAGCTGAGTACAAAGGAGGCAAGTAGGAGGCCGTAGGAAGCATCCTCACCCGGTAGCTCGGGGCTGTGGCGGTTCTCCAATATTGTGGTGGGGCGGACCTTCAGGCGCGCGCGGTCGAGCATCGCCGGTGAACAGTCGGTGCCCGTAAGCGAAGCGGGCTCAAGTAGCTCCAGCCTGACGAGCCAGCGGCCGGTGCCACAGCCGACATCCAAAATGTCGAGACCGCTTACCGACGGCAACAGCGGCGTGACTTTGCGTTCCTCGAGCGTCAGCAGTGGGTTGGGTTGGATGTCATACACTTGAGACCAACGGTCGAAGACATTGACCTCCGCGTGAATCCGGGTCTGGTTCTCTGTTTCAGAGAGTGTCTTCATAAGCTCTCCCGTTTGGGCTTGCGGAGAGCGATAAGCTGATTGGCAAGATGCAGCTCAAAGGGGAAGCCGTAGATGCGCAGAGCATAACGCCATGAGCTGAGCACCTGCAGGAGTTTCCGGCTCCAGCGCGGAGCACGAATATCCTGCACCGTCGGCCACCGCGAACCGATAACGATCTCGAAGTTGTCGATGAGATTCTTAGTACGGCGTTTGAGCCATGGAGCGTGAGTATCGATGCGAAGGGTGAAGTTCATCCACTCCTTCGTCGCCCAACCAGCGGGCGAATCCGGAAAACCTACTTCGATCTTGCCATACATCTCGCCGCCAGCATCGTGCGGCTGAGGCGTGGGAGTATAGTGCTGAATGATGATTTCGGAGTCTGGGTTGATGCGTTTGATCTTTCGAATGAATTGCAGAGTTTCGCGTGTGTCGCGATCGGGATCGTTGGGGTTGCCAATAACGAACGAGAACTCGGGAATGATACCGAACTGCCGAGTTCGCAGCGCGAGTTCGAGTGTTTGTTTCGTCGTAATGCCCTTTTGCATCTCTTCGAGCACCCAGTCGGAGCCGGACTCGGCTCCAAAGAAGATCATTGCGCATCCAGCCCGCTTGATTGCGGCAAATGTCTCATCCGAGTAACGTGACATGATATCGACGCGCGCCTCGCACCACCACCGCAAATTCAACGGTGCCATGCGATCGCAGAGTTCCCGCGCGTGATCTTCCCGCAGGAAGAAGTTCATATCGTAGAACTGCACCGAATCGGCGCCGTAGCGTTCGACCAAATGCGTCAGGATGGCGACCGTTCGTTCGGGCGACTCCATTTTTTCATTGTTGCCGTAAGCTGCATGAACGCCACAGAAGCTGCAGTTAAAGGGACATCCGATGCTCGCATGGTGAACAGCAGTACGTTTTCCGAAGAAAGACGACCGCAAGTATTTCTCTACGGGAAGGCGATGAAACGGCGACCATGGAAACTCGTCAGGTCCCTTCATCGGCCGCTCTCCGTTGTCGTGCCGCAGGCCAAACATGTCCTTATATGAGAGGCCTTTAACGGAATCTAGCGAACGCTTGCCCCGAAGCACGTCAATAAGTTCCAGCAGAGTATCCTCGCCTTGCCCACGAACTACGTAGTCCACATAACGCGCGTTGAGCGCAGCATCTGGGTAAATGGACGGGAAGTAGCCACCCCAACAGATGGGAACTTGCGGTCGCAGACGGCGAATCTCGCGCGAAGTCTCCATTGCAGCTACCATTTGCGGCCCGGGCATGGTTGAAACGCCCAGTAGTTCCACTGTGCTCTGATCGATGAGTTCCAGGATGCGAGCCGTTGGATTGTCTTCGAGGTTTCCGTCGACGATCTCGTAGTCTTCCTTGCCTTCAAGCACCGCGGCCAGCGCGAGGACCGCAAGTGGGAGCCTTCGATTCCGAGGTCGGGTAGCACGTGGATGGTAGAGGATGATCATGCTGCGTCTCTCGCCATGTAGATACGGAACTTTGAAGGCGGACGCTGACCTTCAAGCCTGGCCCGTAACCCACGAAGAGACCAGAGGACTCCATAGAATGGCCTGATGGTCTTCCAACTCAACCGGAAGCCATCTTTCAACCTTTGCAGGCGGGCTGGAGTGAGAAATTCGAGGCTGGAGATCGAGTCGGACGGGAACCCGTATTTTTCAGTAAACCACTTGTGCCTTTCCTCGACCATTCTCTCGCCGCTCTCTTCTTTTGCGTACCACGGTGTATCCGCGATCACAACTACCCCGCCGGGACGAGTACAGCGCAACGCCTCCGCGAACGTGCATTCGTAATCTTCCGAGTAATGAAATGACGCATTGAAGATCACAAGATCGAAACCGAAAGACGTGAACGGGAGGCGTTCGAGTTCTGCCTGGACCCGAGGGAACAAAGGATCGATAGCTCGCTTGTAGTTGATGGCCGCTCCGAGGCCATCCTGCTCATTCGTCAAAAGGTCAACGGCGATAGGAAGGTGTCCGCAAAGCGCTAGCCGGTAGCTCATCCAGCCATTGCCCGCACCGAGGTCAAGGATGCGTAGGGGACGTTTATGGAGTTTGGCAAGGGGCGTCAGGATGAGTCGCTCCATGGTATGAAAGGTGTGGGCTCGTATCGCCCACTGTTTGCCGTTACGGCCGGAGGTATCCTCGTATGGCAGACCAAGGTAGTAGTCTGGTTGGCTACTGCCGCGACCTTCAGCTGTACGGATGAACTCGTAATCCGCAATGAATTGTCGAAAGCGATCAAGTCGCCTCGGTGAGATCGCGATCCAAATGCCGTTGCGGCATGCTGTTGCGGTTCCACAGTGCGAGCATACGCTGACACCGGAATTGTTCAGGGCCGCTTCCGTGATCTCCGACAGCGAGGCGCCGCAATGCCAACACGCGAGCATTCCCGCGCTGCTCAGCGACGGTTCTCCGTTCCCATGGGTCGCATCCATCTTCGCCATGATCATCTGGGCGCCTTCTCGAAGCAGAGGAGGACGTGATCGCCTGTGCTGCGTAAGATAGGCAGCCTGGCCAAGAGTCTTTCCGCGCGGCGGATTATCCGAAATAGTCCGGTATGCTGGCGCACCCATCCTTCCAGATAAGAGGGCGGGACAGCCACTCCGATTCCGATGCACGAGTACAGGCGAAACGCCGGCGCGAAGGCTCGACGTATCTGGCGGATAGTCGGATAGTAGACCGTGAAGCCCACCCCGTCGAGCATCACTTCGGTATGTCCCTTACAGCGTCTCAACGCTTTGCTCAATTGTCCGCGAGCGAGAAAATACAGGGTTTCGATCAGACAGAAGCGGGTCGAGAAGCACAGGATAAGCTTGCCATTCTGCCCTGTCAGACTAGCAAGGGAGGAAGCAACGGCAGCGAGGTCTGCGATGCAGTTCAATCCGGAGAAGTTCGAAAACGCACCATCAAATTTCATCTCTGGGTCAAGCTCACCGACGCGTTCTGTGGGCAACTCACAGAAGAATACGGGAAGACGATGGGGATGGTGTTTAAGACGCTGCTGGGCCTTGACTATCATCTGCCGCGAAGCATCGCAAGCAAGGACGGAGATGCCGTTGCCGGCGAGGAAGATGGCGTCCTCACCAGTGCCACAGTTAAGTTCAAGAACCCAGTCGTCTTTCTTGTAGGTTCGGGCGAGTACCCTCCATACGGCATCGCGTTGCGCTCGGCCGATGAGCGTATCGGTGAACCTCTGATCGTAATCCTCCGCGATGCGGTCGAAGGCCGCGCCGGCGGCTGATCCTCGAAAACCTACCCATGGGGGAATCGTTGTTCTGACGCTCATGCCTCAACCTCGCTACGAGTGGCCAAGAGTCCGTCACGGGAGGCCCGAATGCTTATCCTGATCTCATCAAGAAGCACTGAGTCTACTGCCGGTTCTTCGCTCAATCGTGCCAGCTGAACTTCGTCGCGAAGCAGCTTGTCTGCATGCGCATAGTAAGCCCGCGAGTGCCGGCCTGCGATCTTGATTTCGCGATCAGAGGTCTGCGCCCAGGGCTTCAGTTGGACGAGTTTGCTCTGAACCTGCTGGTAATAAGGCGTACCCTTAATCGGATAAGACACAGTGGTGAAAAAGATGTCGGGCATGGATTTGCGTACATGGCTTATGGTGGCCTCGATATCCTCCATCTCCTCTCCTTCATAGCCCCACATCAGAAACATCCCACTTTGAATATTGCGTGCTCGGCTCATCTCTATAGCCCGCTGCACCTGCTCGACCTTCACGCCCCGGTCCATCGAATCGAGAAGTCGCTGTGAACCGCTCTCGGAGCCAATCCAGATACGGAAGCAGCCGAGTTGCGCGAGCAGATCAAGCATTTCTTCGTTGAGTCGATCGGCGCGCGAAATACATTCGAATGGGATGTGAAGATCACGCCGGCGCATTTCAGCAGCATACTGACGAATCCATTCGTGGTTGATAGTGAAGACATCGTCTGATACCCACGCGATATCCGGCGTGTACTCCGTGAGCAGCCACTCCACCTCATCGACGACCTTGATCGGGTCACGACGGCGATGCGTTTGACCGTAGACCTGATGGCTGCACCAGCGGCATTTATAGGGACATCCCCGTGCGGTGATGAAGTTGACCGACCCTTGCCGATGGTGGGTTCGCCAGGTCTCGACATACCGATGCAAATCAATAGCCTGACGGGCAGGCCAAGGCTGCGCGTCGAGGTTGGCGATCTGCGTGCGCGGAGGGTTCTGATGAAAGCCTCCCAGTTCGTCGAGATACGCTGTACCTGCGATCGTCGACTTCCAGGCGTCCCCGGACGTGCTGCAGCCATCACGCAAGGCTGTCAACAGCTCCTGCATCGTAGCCTCGCCTTCGCCATAGACGACGAATTCCGCGCCTGACTCGAGAAACTCCCGAGCGTAAGCACCGGGCTCAGGCCCACCGACGATCACACGCCAGCCTGCTTCCCGGGCCACGCGGATAGTCTCCACTACATTGGAGCGAGTCATCAGGTTCGCGTAGATACCAAGTGTGGACGGCTTCTCGGTTTGGAGGTGATAGAAGAGAGATTCCCGGCTCGAGAAGGTTGTATCGAAGACCTCGACATTGAAGCCCCGCTGCCGCAGGTGCGAACAGAGATAGAGGATACCCAGAGGCGCATAGGGCTTCATGATCTGCGTCTCTTTGGGATCTTCGTAGAGGTAATAGCCGTGCGTGAGCAGAAGGTCTAGCATCAGGATGTCCTGACTCCGACGAGGAATTGCTCGAGGGGTAAAAATGCGCTCCGAGTGCCAGCGTCAGAGGGTACGGAGCGCAGCGAAAGTACATTCCTGTTTCTGCACGTAGGCTCCATCTCGCGAACTCGGTCCCATAGAGGTTGGCAGAGGAACGAGTCCGATGAATCTGCCTCCGTGTACCTTGCCGCGACCTCAGCATGCAACGCATCCCGAAGTGCGTGGTAGAAGGAATCGTTGTAGCTTGCCATATGGATGGTGCAAAGGTCGTCGCTGTCGTTCCAGTTGCGCTTCATTCCCAGCTGCGCCTGAACTTGCTCAAAGAAAGCTGTGCCGGGCAACGGATAGGACACAGAAACGCCGATGTCGTCGGGCCGCGTATCGCGGACGAATTGTATAGTCTCGCAGATCTCGGCCCAGCCTTCCCCTGGATAGCCAAATTGAAGGAAGTAGCATGCGCGTATGCCGGCGGTCGCAAGTCTCTGCCGTGCAGCATGGACAGCCGAGAGCTTCAAACCTTTTTTCATGGCGTTGAGAATGGCTTGCGAACCGGACTCGACACCCATCCACACCTCCGTGCAACCGGCGCGCTTCAGAGCTGAGACGGTTGTCTCGTTCATCAGATCAGCGCGGGACTGAATCTTGAAGGGAACGCCTTCGCCATGGGATTCTACGGCCGCCGCAAACTCTTCAACCCAGTGCCAATCCAAAGCAAACACGTCGTCGCCAAACCATATGTGCTCGACGCCGAAGAGTGTCTTGAGTTCGTGTATTTCGGCTGCAACCTCCTCCGCCGCGCGCAGTTGGAAGCGATTGCCAGAAATGGGCTTTGCACACCAATTGCAACTGTATGGGCAGCCTCTGCTCGCCACTACATTGGTAGAGAAATAACCACGCGCCTCAACCCATGCTCGCCGGTATGGGGCGATATCGATGAGATCCCGCGCCACCCGTGGGAGAGTGGCCCAGGAAGGATTTGTGGGCGCAGGCAAGGCGCTCTCGAGGCTGCTATCCACTGGGGAGTATCGCACCAGCCCAGGAATTGCCTCTGGTTGTCGAGCATGCAGAATCGTCGCGCAAAGATCGGTCAGGCTCTGCTCAACTTCGCCGTTGAGGACGAAGTCGACGCCATGATCCAGGTACTTCCTGGGGTGATCGCTGGCATCCGATCCGTGCGCGATCACAGTAGCTCCTGCGGAGCTTGCCATGATGGATAGCTCATTTGCCAAGTCGCGCATATGCGCCAGACACATCTTCGTGACGAAGTTGAAATCATCCTCGTAGATGACGACGATCTTCGGCCGGTGTTCTTCAAACGCCGCCCGGAAGCCAGGGATAGGATCGGTGAACATCGTGTCAAAGACAGCCACCGAGATTCCGGCTGAGCGGAGTGCTGCTGCAGCATACAACGTGCCTAGCGGAGGATACGGCTGCATCTTCCGAAACTGCTTTGCGTCATGGGCGAGGTGGAAAGAATGAGTCAGCAGTACATCAGCCATGCGCCGCCTCCGAACTGAGACATATCGGCCAAGAAGGTGACTTCGTGGATAGTGTGGGCCAACGACAGCAGGCAACACGGAGCGCCGATTGCAGCCTGTCGTGCGGCGGGTAGAAGGGGATCACTTTGCCGGGGGTCAGCATGCTGCCTCCGCCGGGGTGTTGGCGAGCCTCTTGGCATCGACGGCGGGTTTACTGCACGCCATCCGTTTCTTCAATTTGTTGTTCAGCCAGATCTCGACGGGATACCGGTAGACATCGTGGTCGAGGCGCCAGCGCGCAGGCAGGGAAATGGCTTTCTGGACGATTCGCGTAATGGGACCACGTGTATCGACCGCGATGGGAATTCGATCGAAGGCGATACGAAGATAATCCCGTGTCACCTGAAGGCGTTCATGGTCGCGGCCTTTTAGCCAGGGGAGTGTGGTATAACGCGGAAAGAAGTCGGCCCAACCTTCAAGGCTCTTCGGCGGCTCGATGCCGAGCTCGGCGCAGCGTTGAAAGATTGGCGAGCCGGGATAAGGCGTGAAGATGTTCGTCCAAAATTCAGCTCCGGGGAAGCGCCGGCAGACGTCCATCATAAAGTCGACCGTCTCTCTCCGCTCCTTCGTGCCTTCACCAGGAAAAGCGAAAATAATGTTGAACGATGGACGTATATCAGCGGCGAGGCAGCGAGTAGCGCTCTCGTAGATCTGGTCGAAGTCCTGAAAGGTCTTGTTCATCAATTGCAGGACTTTGGGTGACCCCGAGTCGACGCCCTGGCAAATCTGGTGCAGACCCGCGCGCCGAAGGAGCTTGAGATCTCCAGGCGAGAGCCGCGCGACCATATTGGTTGTCGCCTGAATGCTCCATTTGAACTGCGAGCCAGCGCGAACCAAACCTTCAGCTATTCCGCGCGCACGATCGAGATCGACCATAAAGTTGTCGTCGACCACCCAGAGCATCTCAAGACGGTATCGTCTTGTGAGGTCGACGGTCTCCTCGACGAACTGGTCGGGCTCGAGTGCATTCCACTTTCGCCCATAAACGCCTGAGTTGGTGCAATATGAGCAGTTGAACGGGCACGCCAGGCTGGAGGTGTACATCGCCCACCGCTTGCCGCAGCCACGCTCGTAAGCATCGAAGTCTGCGATTTGGTATGCCTTGGGGGGCATGTCTGCCAAAGACTTCAGCGGTCGCTCCGGCGTAAGGATGAGTCGACCGTCGCGTTTGAAGCCGATACCTGGGATGAGATCCGGTGCGGACCTCGACTCGAGGTGCCGGACCAACTCCAGCAGTGCGTCTTCACCCTGGCCGCGCACGATATAGTCGACACAGTCAGCCTGCAATGTCTGATCCGGTAGCAGGGAAGGATGCCATCCGCCGAGTACGATGGGGAAGTCCGGGTTCCACTCTTTGACCGCACGCGCAATCTCGACCGTCTCGCGAATCATGGGCCCCGTGACCAGCGAAATGCCGAGGCAGAGGGCATCGCGGACCTCTTCGAGTACTCGTTTCTTGTAGTCGGGTGTGATCGTCGAATCGATGAGAACGACCTGATATCCGGAACGAATCAGGGGCGTTGCGACTGCCAGAACGCCAAGAGGGGCAGTCGCCTCCGAACTTGCAAAGGACGGAAAGAAGAACACCACTTTTCTGGAAGACTTGTTATTCTTCGGCATCGGCTGGTCGTCAGTTCACTCCCTCATGCAGTATGTTTCATTGACCGTCGGAACCTGTCAGGCTGCCGTAAATTTGTTGTCATTGGATTGTCGCTGCGCCTTGCTACGTAGCCCACCCCCTTGCCAGCGGCGCAGTGCTCGATCAATTTGGCAGCGCATGACTCGCCGACGACAACTCGCGGTAGGATCATTTGCGGGTTTTCGTGATTGCGGTGCCGGCCAGATGAGAAGATCCTTCCATCATCGCCTGGAGCCGCAAACGCATCGACCCTCCCGCTCCATCGGATACACAGGCTCCCCACCGCGATGACCCCCTCAGCACGCATGGGATCATCAACCATGCATACGGGCCGGACCTTTATCACGGACGACGCGAGCTTTCTGCTGAATGGTCGGAGCGATCGGCAGCTAGTAGGCTATTGTCACCTCATGCGGCTTCGCCTTTCTGCCGCGGAACTCTTCGCGGGGATGGCGGACATAGCTTTTACACAGCGCGCGGGAGGAAAGCCATCGATCGAACTTGCTTAGCCCACCGTTCTTGGCATCAAAGGCTCAGTCTGCTCCAATGTTGACCATATCGTCTTCTTGGCTCGACGAGATGCGGATACCCGGAGCCGACTCGATTTTCAAGAGAGTCGGCTCGTCGCTACATGCACCAGAACTTGTGCGGGCTAGAGGAATTAGGCATGTCTCAGATCGCATAGGAGGAGAGGCTCCTCACTGCAGAGATACATGAGATTAGCTATCGCGACTTGGATTAGGCGGTCGACCAGCTAACACGCTTGGTGAGTGGGCGGGAATAGGGCGTCGACTCTACGCACTGGTAGGGCAGGAGTTTATCGCTGACGCCGCAGTGTGACAAGGAATTGACAAAGAGCATTTACAGTTGCGACAAGTCGGAGGCCGGTCGCGGTTATGTTGTCGTTATGCCGCACGAATATCGCGGACCGGGATTGTCTATCGATTTCAAACTCCAGTATCTTCGGGAAAACAATGAAAATACATAGATTAGTGGCAATAGTAGAAATCGGGTGCTGCTCTCCGATTGATTCGGTACAGATGTCTGGATCGCTGGCAGTAGCAAGCCAAGCATCCACATCGTCGGTGCGACGGGGAAAGACGCCGGCGAGCCTCCAGATGAGTGTGCGCGCATCGCTCAGCGCGGCGAACGCGCCCGCAATCCTGCGTTATCTGGCCCCATGATGGACTACAGTTTGGAAACCTTGGGAACGTCAGGCGCTGACTCTCAATTGTCATCGGTGAATAAGCATTTGGCGAGAGCAATCGTAGCTGCGTTCCGCGAAGCGAAACCAGACACTTTGTATTGGAGACTCGCCGCGTATACGCTCGAAGACTGGAGCCGCAGTCATAACTGGCTAGACGCGAGTGGACTGGAGCTGTATTTTCTAGAACGACTTAAGACTCTCGGAATTGAAGACGCGGTACCGATTGAGGTGCGCGTGGAGATGGAGCAAAACTTCGCCGACAACAAGATTCGCACAGCAAAACTGTTTGAAGAGTTTGTCAGGATAAATCAGGCATTTCAGCGCGAACAACTGAATTACTGCAATGTAACTGGCATTTCGCTGGTTCCGGTATCGTGCCCGGATCCGGCGCTTAGACGCCAGTTCAGCATGGATTTCATGATGGCGGCCTACGACTCTAGCAGATGCGAGAGCCTTCTCGTCAAGCTCGGATATGTAGCTCACATTGCCTGTGAACGGTCGCGCGAGTTTCGCCCTAACTCCGACGCTGGGGACTTCGATAAAAATATCTATAGATCGATTGCTGAGCGTTCTATTGTGGTTTATTTTCTATCGGATGACGCGGTAGGAACGGAGCGGGCTCCTTTCGATATGTTGATGCGGCGGCGCACGCAGACATGGAACGGATATAGATTTCCGGCTCTTACCGAGTGCGATCATTTCATCGCTCAGACCATACGCATGCTGGGTCATGTCGGAATTGAATGGGACCGCCTCGCGCTCCTGCTGGAGTTCAAGACCTGCCTTCATTTCTGGCTGCACGATGAGACGTTCTGGCGCGAAGTGGCAGATCGGGCGCAGGAGCACCCTCTTAGGTCCGTGGCCATCGGTACTGTGACTCGCCTGGCGGCAGAGATATTCGGATTAGAGATTCCACTCTCGATTCAGGACTGGGTCACCAACAGCGCCGACGCGCAGATTCGCCAGTGGTCCGAGGTTTATGGGTGGGAAGCTTTATTGACTGAGTTCCCAGGTACAACTCTACTCGCGTTGTTTGAGAGTCGCCCGAGATGAATCCGGAGCGCAGGTCCCGGAATTTGTACTCTCAGTCGGCGCCGCTACCTCTACTAGTAGCCTCAAAGGCTCACCGCAACCCTGATCTGTTGGAAATTGTTAGATCCAGCCGGCAGCTGCCACCGCACATTTAAAAAGAGCAGTTGTCTTGTCATAGTTGATCGGGACGGAGAACACTATGACCTTGCGTTGTGTAACAGCGCCATTCCAGCCGTCAGGATTGGGTAATGGTTCGGTAAGAAAGAACGCACCTTGTCGCCCCATTCTTCGTAGCAGACCCAGATGTCGGCGACACGGAGATCAAGGAAGCCATGAGTCTGTTCAGGCCCGACGGTATTTCAAGAAAGACTTCTCGCTTATCGGGACTCGGGCCACCGCCGCAATTGAGAATGATCCACGTATTCGCCAGCTTGATGCAGCAGGGATTTTCTGGCTTGATCAATTTCCCGCCAAGAATTCGGACATAGAAGTCTCTCGATTTTTCGAGGTCCCTCACGTGAAAATTGAGCTGCGAAGAAGCCTTCCTTGCGCAATCGGCGCGTCAGGTAGATTCATGCGGTGCCTCCTGTTATCGATGAATTGGGATGCGGCCGGAAACGCCTAAAGGAAACGGTTCATCTGCCGGCTGCCCGATATCGGGCAGCTAGTTTAGGAGGGATTGCCAGTTAGCTGGTACCCTTCCTGCTGGGCCAGGAACGGGCTGATTATCCGGATGCGAATGCGGCGGAAGCAACTCCACCCCCTTGATCATCCCCTGCGTCTCGTAATCGTAGAACCAGTGCTCACCCGGCTCAAAGCTGGCTATGACCGGGTGGCCTGTTGCCTCCGCATGCTTTGATGCATGCTGACTCGGAGAACTGTCACAGCATCCGATGTGCCCACACTCCGCACACCGACGGAGGTGAAACCACCAACCTCTCGGTGACGTCAGGCATTCCACACATCCGTTGCCACTTGGTTTCGAAGCGGGATTGATTCCGGGATGATCTTTCTTCATCATTTCGATTTTCCTTTAGGCGTTGCATGTCCAAGAAACGAATTCAAGCCACGAGCAAGATCTTCCCGATACCACCCTTTGCTGTCTCTGCTTGAGCCTCGGCCGCTTCACTGAGTGGCATCTTCTTGCTGATCGGGATCACCAGCTTGCCATCTCGCACCGCTTCGGCCATGAACTCGAGCGTTTTCCTGTCGAATTTCGAGAATACCAGCACCACCTCTACAGATGGGTACTTCGCGGCGTTCTGCGGGGCCGGCCTGAGAACCGAAGCAAACACTCCTCCCGGCTTGACCTTAGCGATCAGCTTCTCGGCGGTTTCTCTGCCGACCGTATCCGCGACAGCATCGAGCGGAGGAAGATTCGCAATCGCGGTGTCGTCGTCAGTGGCGACCAGCTGATCCGCGCCCACAGTCTTCGCCACATCCATCTGTCTGTTCAAAACACCCGCGATCACAATCGCCCCGCGTGCCTTCGCAGTGAATACCGCCGAACGGCCGACATTTCCTACAGCACCTACGACCATAACCGTCTGGCCCGCTTTGATTCCCGTAGCTGAAAGGAGCTGATTGCCTGTAGTCGTCACCAGCGGTAGCGCCGCGGCCTGGATCAAATCGAGCCCCTTGGGGATCTTCGCCAAGAGCGCTGCTTTCACAACACAGAGTTCGGCGTAAGCATAGTCCGTCATAGCGAAGACCTGGTCGCCGACGGAAAAGCCTTCCACTCCCGACCCGATCTTGACCACAGTCCCCGCCATATCGATTCCTATGAGGCCTGGGAAGTGGATGGGATAAAAATCCTTCGTTAATCCGGCACGCTGCTTGAGGTCGATCGGATTCACGCTCGTAGCGGCGACCCGCACCAGCACCTCGCCCGGACGCGCAACCGGGTCACGGTACTCCTCGAACTTCAGTACTTCCGGACCACCATATTCGTGGACAACGATTGCTTTCATGATTCATCCCTCAAGTTGGACGAACAAGCATTAATGAATAATTGGATGTAGAGAGCCGGGTGTGACGTTTCGACTGCCTGCTCGCGCCCGACAAGGCGTAAGATAGTTTCTCTTTGTGAGGCATTAGTAAAGAGTGCACATTTGCCCCGAAGGCATCCTACATCAGTTGCTAATAGGTCAGAAAGTACGGTGAATAATCTATTAGACGACGTGTCGACTGGCACCTTTTGCAGGAGTTAGATGCTTCGATGCGGTGTAGACTCTGGGGTGATCGAAAGGAAGAGTGCGACTTGACGAGGCGTGCAGCTCCGATGCCGCTAAGTATTCAGCTTCTTGTCAATTGAGGGTTCAAGATGAACGATCAACAAGAGAAGGAGCAGGATTCCGGAGTGCGAGATCATGAGATCCGCGCGGCACTCGATCAGCATTGGGCGGCGTCCGATGCCAACGATTTTGAAACGGAGCACCGCATCTATCTCGAGGACGCGGTGCTGGAATATCCGCAGTCAGGCGAGCGAACCCGCGGTCGAAGCAACATACAGAACCAGCGCGCCGGTCAGCCGAGCAACAAGCGGTTTTCTATTCGACGCATCGTTGGCAGCGGTGATGTTTGGGTCACCGAATTCATCCTGACCTATGACGGCAAGCCGTCCTACACCGTGAGCATTATGGAGTTCAGGGGTGACAAGGTTGCGCGGGAGACACAGTACTTTGCGGATCCATTTGTGGGTCCGGCATTTCGCGCTCAATGGGTCGAACGGATGGACACGTAATCTCGAAAGCGAGGGACAAGAGATGGATTGGAGACGGTTGGTCCAGTTTGCGGTGCTGGGCAACAGTGATTGGGAACAATATGCCATCCTGCTGGTGCGCGTTTCGCTCGGGTTGTTCTTTGCCATCTCGGGGGCAAACAAACTGTTTGTCGCCAGCGGCACGAAGACTATGTACGAAACGCTGGTTAAGGCCAACGTCCCGTTTCCCCACCTGATGACTTATTTCGTGGCGGGTGTCGAGTTCATTGGCGGATCGTTGCTGGCTGTTGGATTTCTTTCGACCGTGGCTTGCATGGCTTTATTGGGCGATATGGTTGTCGCCATCCTGACCAACACGCTTGCCACTGTGCCTAAAGGACTTTCGCGTCTTAACTGGCTCGACGATGTCCTCTACCTTCCAGAGGTCCTGTACATGCTCTTCTTTATCTGGCTGATCTGTTCTGGTCCGGGAAAGTTCAGCGTCGATAACTGGCTCGTCGGGAAGTTACGGCTACCATGATGAGTGATCGCAGAGGATCTGAGGGGACGGCTAAGGTGCGCGCCAATCGCAGGCGGCTGGGAAGGGCTTTCTTTGATCGCTCTCCTGAGGTGGTCGCTCGTCAGCTATTAGGAAAAGTACTGAGACACAAATATAAAGACGAATGGCTGAGCGGCCGAATCGTTGAGGTTGAAGCCTACCTCGGTCTGGATGACCCTGCTTCCCACGCTTTCATCGGCGAGACCGAGCGGAATAGGGTCCTGTTCGGACCTCCCGGGGTCGCTTATGTCTACTTCATATACGGCATGTACAACTGCCTCAATGTTTCCTGTTTGCCGGCGGGCGAGCCCGGTGGCGTGCTCTTTCGCGCGATCGAGCCTCTGGAAGGGGTGAAGACGATGGCCCGGCTGAGAGGGGTGCCCGAGGGGTCGGACGCATCTCGAATCAGCGGTGGTCCGGGTCGACTGTGCCAGGCGTTGGGGATTACCCGTGAGCTTCACAACGGAG
Organism: uncultured Acidobacteriaceae bacterium; assembly: GCA_963744125.1. GTDB lineage: Bacteria > Acidobacteriota > Terriglobia > Terriglobales > Acidobacteriaceae > Edaphobacter. The sequence continues at coordinate 32,408 of CAVUSG010000008.1, forward strand.
TGGACATCACCCGGCAGGGCTCGGCATTACAAATCGTAGACGACGGGTACCATGTATCGCGTGTCGTCGTGACGCCAAGGATTGGCCTTAAGAAGGCAGCGGATCTTCCATTGCGATTTCTGATCACCAGCGATCATCGAGCCGCAGATGTCAAGGCCGAGAGACGATGAACCCGAGCCACCTCAAATGTGACGATTGGCTCCGCTGCGATAGCGGACCATTCAGAATGCTGGCCGGGCGTTCGTCAGGCGCCTGAAGTGACATGTCCTTAGTTCACCTCGAAATTGGATAGCGTTAGAATCTCGCCTGGTTGGACGATAAGGTCGCTGGGGGTGAGGACTGATGTGGCGTTTTCTGCGGTTTGGCTGGTACGTTCGATCTGGGTCCAGTGTTTGCCGGTCCATTGAATGTTGAGGCGCTGGGGTGTGGTGGAGCGGTTGAGGATAATGAGGGTGGCGCGGTTGGCGTCTTCGAAGGCTGTGGTCAGGAGATCCGGGTTGTTGCTGGTGGCGGTTACGCGGGTCATTCCTTTTAATACGTGGCGACTGAATGCGCCGAGAACGCGTAGCTCGAAGCTTGAGGCTACGGGCATGTAGCTATTGGTCTTGTCGGGGACGAGCAGGGAACGGGAGCTGCCGAAGTTTGGCTGTTCGGTGTCGAGGATGAGCCAGCAGTACATGAGGGCTTCGGCGTCGAGGATGGTCAGGTTTTTCTGGTAGAGCTGGCCGATGTTGAGTGCGATGCGGTAGGAGGGCTCCTGGTATTTGCCGTCGTTGATGCAGATTTCGGTGGCAAGGAAGGGTTTGCCGAGGGTGGTCTGGTGCATGTCGGCCATGACGGCGTCGTACTTGTCGGGGTCGGTGAAGTTCTTCTGGAAGTCGTACTCGTGGGCGGCGGTGTAGTCGATGTCCTTCCAGGCGTCAGGGTTTTGCTGGAGGACTTTGGCGCGGTCGACGGCCATGTACATGTAGGGGGCGTCGGCCATGTGGATCTTGACGGACTGGAATCCGGCCTTGTCGAGCTCGCGGCGGAGGGTGAGGACCATCTGCTGGAAGACCTCGTGGGGCTGCTCGACCTCGTTCTGGATGCCGACCACGGCGGGCGGCTGGCCGGTGCGCTGTTTGGCGAGCTTGCAGTAGCCGACGACGATGCGGGCGTACTCGTCGACTTTAGCGGCATGGAGGACGGGCTTGCCCCAGGCGTCGATGATGGGTTTGCCGTCGGGGGTATAGGTTTGCGTGGCCCACGGCGGGAGCGCCCACATCTCGTAGATGACTTCGCCGCCGAGAGCGAGGGCGTGCTTGCTGTACTCGAAGTCGGAGACCTCGCCGTTGGGGAAGTTGTCCCCGTAGTAGTGGGGGGTGGCGTCGGAGAGGTTATCCATGTTGGAGAGGTCGGGCTTTAGCTCGGAGCCCATGGGGTATTCGCGGTCGAGCAGCAGGTTGTAGCGGCGGAGGATCTCCCAGTAGGCTTTTTTGCCGGCGTCGTTCATCTCGGCGTAGGTGGGGATGGAGGGGCTGCCGCCGAAGCCGAGCATGGTCTGGTGCTTCTCGGCGGAGTTGACCTGAATGGTGGCGTTGGCGGTCTCGGTGGTTAGGAGTGCGCCGCTGAGTGTGAGGTGCTCCTTGCGCGGCGCGGAGAACATGAGCTGGTGGCGGATGACGTCGAAGACGCAGGGCTGCGAGAGGATCAGTGTGCCGTTGAGCAGGACCTGGATGGTGAGGTGGTAGTCGACGACTACGGTGAGGGTGCGGGCTTCGCCGGTGAAGGGCCGCTCGTCGTCGCGGACGATCTTTTCGCGGCCGCGGTCGGAGAGGCCGGTGGAGTCGTAGTAGCGCTGGTAGACGCGAAGTTTTGCTGGGCTGAGTTCGACGGTGAAGCCGGCACGGGGGCCGGTGAAGATCCACTCGAGCTTGGTCTGGGCGGGGACGGTGTTCGAGAGGGTGATCGTCCGGCGGAAGAGGGCGGGGAGTTGCTCGTGGAAGTAGGTGCGGGCGATGAGGTCGGGGCGGGTCCAGCCGGGGCCTATGGGGCCGTCGGAGACGAAGGTGAAGGGCTGGGCGATGGGCTGAGTCGTGGCTGGAGCGGCGGGGAGATTGATGGGCTCCTGGGGGGGATTTTGGGTTTGGGCGCAGGTCTGTGAAGCCCATCCAAATATAGTTAGGGCTGCTGCCAGAATCGTGTTTTGAACCTGCTTTACCTGCATCTGAAACCCTCGCTTTTCTAAACCCACCTGCACCACCCCCTCCCCCCACTGTTTTGCGCAAAATCTTCGAACCAAATGACTTAAGTCCGGACCTCTGAGCGCAACATACCTAGACACGAAGGCCCGGCGGATGGCCGGGCGACCTGTTTAGGTATCTCTCTATTATAGAGTGCCTGTCAAGGGTTTCCGTGGTGGGTTGTGGGTTAGTTTGAACAAGAGGGTGAATCAGCGGCGACGAGCGGGCTGCCATTGGAGCGCGGATGATCCAAAAATTTGGGTGGTGGGTCGGTTTGAAGTCCGGGGCAATCGAACTTGCCGAAATCCCGTTTTACGGGAGTTGAACCAGCTAATTCTCCGAGGGACGTTCGATGTGGTCGATGATGAGCATCGGCACCGGCGCTTTCGTCGATTCGAGTTTGAGGCCGAGTTGCTCGCGCACTGCGTCAATGAAAGTGATTCCGGGCGGCGGTTCGGCAGCGGCATCGGAGGCGGCAGATGCGCTCGCCGCGCGCATCGCGTTCCTGGTCGCCTCCATCGAAAATTCCACGGAGACGTCATAGTTGCCGCTCAGGCCGGTCTGGTCCACCACTGGCTTGCCCAGCGCGCCGAGCGATGGAAGCGTCGCCGCGACTAGCGCCATGGTGGTGTTGCGCGATCCCCACTTCATGGTTCCGTCGGCGTTCCTACTTAGGCTATAGACGCTGCATTGTTCCGGGAAGATCGGCTTCGCGTCCGAAGACTGAGGCGGCTGCAGCATGCCCGGCAGCTCGGATGCGGGACACGGCGGACCTTCGGAGTGAGGAATCAGCTTCGGCCCAAGCTTGCCTCGCTTCGCCAGCGTCAGCGCAAACACCGGGACGATCCGCGTCTCGACGTGGACCTTCAGGCCGAACCGCTCCTCCAACAGCGACTGCATCATCAGGCGGACCTGGTCTTTGGTCGGCTTGGCCGGCGAGCGCGCCTTGACCTCATAGCGGTCTGTCTTCACCCATTTCGGCAGCGATGCCTGCATCGCTTGCTCCTGCTCCGGCGCGAGCGAGATTTTGTACGCGAATTCGATGTCAACGTCGAGCGGAAAGTCAGTGTGGAACAGGCCATCACGCGGTTGCATGCCATCGTCGCTGCTCATGGCAATGCTTGGCGGCTTAAAGTCCCCGGTGTCCAGCCGCACGGACGCAACATCGAACTCCATCTTGCCGCCGGCGGCCTTCTGCCAGTCGGGCATCTCCACTGTCTGAGCTAGCGATTGGATCGGCAGGGCTACGGCGGCAGCAAGGAGCAAGAGGGTTCTGCGGAGGAGCATAAGGTGGGCCTCTTCGTTGAGAGTAGAAGGGTTTACCTCTAAGACGTATGCGGTCTCGAATCGTTCGGCTTTATTTTGTGGCAGGATAAGCGGGGCATAACAGCAGGAATGTCTTCCGGACTGCCTGCAAAGTCGGCTTTTCGGCAAGTTCATCAGGCCAGCAGGCTCGGCGCGAGGTCATATCGGTTCCACGCGACGCGATCAGTTCGGGGTGGGTGGGTCGATGTGGTCGACGACGACGACCGGGAGCGGCGCTTTCTTGGAGACGAATTTGAAGCCCACCTGCTGCACGGCCTGAATGAGGGCGCGGCCCTGATCGTCGGAGCTCATATTGCCCTGCGCGAGGCCGGCGAGGCGGAGCGTGATGTCGTAAGTGCCGGTGAGGCCGGTCTCGTCGACGAGCTGCTTGTCCTGGAAGGTGTTCATGATAAATGCGAGAATCTGCGGGATGGTGTTGCCGGAGAACTGAAGGACGACGTCGTCGCCGTCCCGCCGGCCGAACATGGCGCCATTGCTTTTGAGGTTGGGGTCGCTCGGAGTGGGATGCGGGGCTTTGGGGTCGAGCGTGAGGGCAAGGACAGGGAAGTCCTGCTGTTCGGTGTGAGAGACGAGGTGGAAGCGCTCGTTGAGCAGCTTGTGGACCATGGCTCGGGTCTGCGCTTCGCTGGGCTTGCCGGGTGTATCGGGTTCAGCGACGACGTCGTACTTCGTCTCTTCGAGCCACGGAGGGCCACCCAGGACTTGGCGGCCGCGGACGTTGTAGGCGATCTTGATCAACTCTTTGGCCGAGGTGTGCTGCGTGGTGAACTTGCGGGCGCGCAGGTCGAAGAGAGTATTGTTCTCATCCGGCCCGGTGGGCTTGATGGTGGCGACCTCAAAGGAGGGGTCGGCGCTGGCGGCCATGGGCGGAATGGCAGCGGCGCCCTCGGGCTTCCAGAGAGTATCTGCCGTGGCTAACTGCAAATTGAGTGACAGAGATTGATTGCCTTGCGCCCAGGTTCCGGCTATGGATTTGCCGTCGGCACTGAGCTTGCCGTGGTAGGTGAGGCCGGCGGCGTTCTGGGTAAGGGTGACGTCCGGAGCTGAGAGAGTGACGGAGGTGAATGGCACGGAGGCGCCCTGGTCGATGAACGTCAATCCGCCGTGGAATGAGCCGTCGGGGTTTTTCCCGATGGTAAAGACGATGCGGGGTGGCCCGCCGGCGGGTCCCGGACCTTGCGCAGTGGCAGGAATGATCAAGGTGCCTTGCCACGTGCCAGCGATGGTTTGCGCGTGAAGGGCTGCGGCGGTGAGAATGAAGGCGGCCGCAGACAGGATCGTTCGTTTCATGAGACCTCAATGCTAATACGTTGTGCTGCTGCCAGATGGACGTGGTAGCTAGTGGTTTGTCGCGATCAGTTCTCTTCGAACAATATAGAGGGTGAATCCACGGGACCTGCCCCTCATTCCTCCCGAGGTGGCTAACTTGCGGAGCCTCTTGAGTTGGCGTGAAAGGCGTTGAGTGAAACAGGGCCGCTACTCGGAATTTTCTTACGTCGATCCGCGTAACTATTTCCAGAGGCTTGCCGCGATGAATCATCGTGACGGTATCAACTTACTGGAGTGCTTGAGCTTATGGATTGGCACTCTTTTTGCAACGGAGTGGCCCAGAACGACCGAATTCCATGCCTCGAGGTGCACAGCCATGCAAAATCGCAATCTAATCCGTACAGCCGAAGGAGTTCTTACCCTGATGGTTCTCGCCGTAGCACCTGTCACATCGGTGATGGCGATGCAACCACAGCCCACCGCCGTGGTCCAGGATGCGGCGCAACCCCAGCAGAATCCGCCCCAGCAGGATCAATCGAAGGCCAAAGAGCAGGCTTTGGTTGTTACCGGCACAATCGTCAAGAACGGTTCGGACTTTGTTCTGAAGGACGACAAAGGGACGGTCTATCGACTCGACGCGCAGGATAAGGCCGCGCAGTTTGAGAACAAATCCGTGAAAGTAACCGGCAAACTTGAACAGGCTACAAACGAAAATCAGATCGCTATGCTTCATGTAGATGCTATCGAAGCACTGAGCGCTTAACCGGTCATCATGGCCCGGCACAACAGTGTCGCATTGGGATATTCCGTCCCACGCGATGCCGTGCCGGGCTCTACTTTTGGTGGGTTGCGTATGTAGACTACGAGATTCCAGGGTGAGTCGACTATTTCATATTTCACAAGTGGACTTTTACTTTCAGGTTTATCATTGACTGGTCACGATTCGGGCGATAGAGTGACAGCGTTCAATGAGGCCTATGAAAACTCGATCGTATGTGCGGGGTGTGTGGCGGGCGTTGGTGGCGCCGCTGCTGTTTGCTGTGTTTGCCGGCGGGGCAGAGCGGGCGCGGATGGGCAGGGGCGCCGACCGGCGCGTCGGTGCTGAATGCGGCCGACTACAAGCATTATGTCGATCTGTTCCGCAAGCAGGAATTGGCGGCGACCGGCAAGGAGTACCTGGGGGAGAGCGGCGAAGATTCGTGGGCGTGGATGCAGCGGGAGATTCCGTGGTTCGACTCGTCGGATAAGAAGTTTGAGGAGATGTACTACTTCCGCTGGTATGCGTGGAAGAAGCATCTGGTGGCGACTCCGCATGGCTACGTGATTACGGAGTGGCTGCCGAAGCCGGAGATGACGGATGGAAGTTTCGGCGCGCTGCCGGATGCGGCGCCGTTTCATATTGCGGAGGCGCGGTGGCTGCGTGAGACGAAGATTGCGGAGGACGATGCGCGGTACTGGTTTTCGCCGGGCGTCGACAGCCACAAGTACAGCGATGCGATGGCGTGGACGGTGCGCAATCTGACTCTTGCGAATGGCGATACGGCGCTGGGGACTTCGCTGCTGCCTGCGCTGAAGGCGAACTACAAGCGGTGGGAGACGGAGCAGCAGGATGCGAATGGGCTGTTCTGGTCGATCGATACGCGCGATGCGATGGAGAAGTCGATCAGCGGCGATGGGTATCGGCCGACGCTGAACAGCTATATGTATGGCGACGCGCGGGCGATTGCGGAGATGGCGGCGAAGGCGGGCGATGCGGCGGGCGCGGCGGAGTACAACCGCAAGGCCGATGTGCTGCATGGGTTGATTGAGGCGAAGCTTTGGAATCCGAAGGATGAGTTTTATGAGGTGCTGTCGCCGGCGGCGGACTCGGGGATTCGGAAGCAGAAGCGGTTTGCCGATCCGGGCACGGTGCTGAAGCTGTCGGGTGTGCGCGAGCAGATTGGGTATAACCCGTGGATGTTCGGGATTCCGGCGGCGAGCCATGCGGTGGCGTGGAAGCAGCTGTTCGATCCGCAGGGATTTGATGGGAAGTTTGGCGCGACGACGGCGGAGCGGCGGAGTCCGCGGTTTCGGTTTGAGAGTTCAGACCAGTGCACATGGAATGGGCCGGCGTGGCCGTTTGCGATGACGCAGACGCTGACGGCGCTGGCGGCGTATGAGCATCAGCCGGGAGCTTCGGTGATGCAGCCTGCGGATTATTACAAACTGTTTGAGCGGTATGTGCTGTCGCAGCACCAGACGTTGAAGGATGGCGACGTCATCGACTGGATTGATGAGGATCTGGATGCGGATACGGATGAGTGGATCGCGAAGGACATGTTGATCGCGAAGAATAAGCAGGTGGGGCGCGGGAATTATTACAACCACTCGGGGTTTGCCGATCCTTTGATTACGGGGATGATTGGGCTGGAGCCGCGTGCGGATGAGCGTGTCGTTGTGCGTCCGCTGCTGCCTGCGGGGCAGTGGAGTTACTTTGCGATCGATGCGCTGCCTTATCACGGGCATTTGCTGACGGTGTTGTGGGACGCGAACGGGACAGCGCTACGGCAAGGGCAAAGGGATGACGCTGATGGTGGATGGGAAGCGAGTCGCAGGACGCGCGGATCTGGGCGAGTTGGATGCGAAGCTGCCTTAGGGAGCGGATGAGATTGAAGGAGAGTGAGATGGTGCGGATGAGTGGAGTGCGTGCGGTTTTCGTTAGCGGGTTATTGGTTGCGGCGTTGGGTGTGAGTTGGGCGCAGAAGGATGGTGGGCCGCCGGTGTTGAGCGAGAAGGCTCCGCCGATGGCGAAGGATGGAGTGCCGCCGGTGGTGAAGATTCCTGCCGGAAGTTTTGTGATGGGGGCGGATGCGGTGGTGCTGCCGGCTTCGGTGACGAACGGGTTTGGTGTGATGTCGACGCGGCCGGAGCATGGGGATTTTGATGAGGTGCCGGCGCATCCGGTGAAGATATCGAAGCCGTTTTTGATTGGCGCGCACCAGGTGACGCCGCAGGAGTTTCAGCAGTTCGATCCGAAGTATGTGGTGAATGATGCGACGCCGGCGTATGCGTCCGGCGTGAGCTGGAACCAGGCGATGGCGTACTGCGCGTGGCTTACGAAGAAGACGGGCAAGCCGTGGCGGCTGCCCACCGAGGCGGAGTGGGAGTATGTTGCGCGCGCCGGTGGCAAGGGGATCTTTGGCGCGAGCAACGAGATGCCGAAGGTGGGAGTGGCGAATGCTTTTGGCGTTGAGAATATGGAGGTGGGCCGGCCGGAGTGGGTGATGGATTGGTATGGGCCGTATCAGCCGGGCGAGCAGGTTGATCCGTCTGGCGCGGCGGGCGGATACACGAAGGTGGTGCGCGGCGGCGGGCATGGACTATCGCAAGACGGGCGGGAAGGGGAAGGATGGCAAGGTGACTCCGGACCTGGATGTGCCGGCGCTGGCGCCTTACTTTGCGCGGGCGGCGAATCGGGGGAGCATGGCTCCGGCGTTTGCGTCGAAGAACGGGCAATATTGGATTTCGTGTGGTGCAGGCTGGGCCGGTGACGACTCCGCCTACGCCGGCGAAGAAGTTCTTCTTCGAGACTGCGGTGAAGCAGACCGGGCTGCTGGACGGCGCTGCTGTGAGTGGGCCGGATGCTGCGAAGCCGTGGTATCACACGCGCGAGATGTTCCAGAATCTGCAGGGCAAGAGCATGCCGGATGTGGGATGGAAGGTGGGGCTGGAGCCGGGGTTGGGGATCAACTATCACAACTCGGCGATACAGCAGATGCCGAATGGGGATTTTCTGGCGGCGTTCTACAACACTCCGGATCGTGAAGACGATCCCGACCAGACGGTGATGACGATGCGGCGGAGGGCGGGTTCGGAGGAGTGGGACTTTGCGGAGCCGTATCCGGATTTTGCCGATGCGGCGAATGCGGCTCCGGTGATCTGGAACGATAAGGCGCATCCGGGGAAGGTGTGGATGTTCTGGGGATTTCCGCGGCTGATTGGCGCGGGGCCGTTCTGCTATGCGACTTCGACGGACAATGGCGCGACGTGGTCGCAGGTGATGTTCCCGAATTTTCCGCAAGCCGATAGGGCGGTATGTCTCGCAGCCGATCAACAGCATCGTGCGCGGCAAGGATGGGACGATCTATATTCCGACGGATTCGACAGGAAAGGATTCGGATGGCAACGGATCGATAAGCGTGGTGTGGGCTACGAAGGATGAGGGCAAGACCTGGTACGACACAGGCGGTCGCACGGCGGGCCGGCATACGACGATCGTGTTCGCGAAGAACGGCAACCTGCTCGGGTTCGGCGGGAAGAACTCGGAGATCGATGGGAAGATGCCGCTGGCGACGTCGAGCGACGACGGCAAGACGTGGGTGAAGTCGAAGACGCCGTTCGATGAGCTGCTGAGCGGCGAGCGGCCGAGCGTGATTCGGCTGGCAAGCGGGCGGCTGTTCTTTGTTGCGGACTCGAAGCCGACGAAGAAGAAACATGTGCCGACGGATGGTGCGTATGTTGCGTTGAGCGATGACGATGGAGCGACGTGGACGATGAAGCCGCTGCCGAGCGACGTGCAGACGGTTGGATATGTAACAGCGACGCAGGCTTCGGATGGCGTGATCCACATCGCGACGACGAAGAATAAGCCGAACTTCGAGATCGAGCTGAATGAGGCGTGGGTGCTGGATAAGAGTGCGGGTAGCGATGTCTCGCCGGATACAGGTGCTGTTTCCGGTGTGAAGGCTTACACGGAGCATTATCCGAATGGCAAGACGTATGCGACGTGGAGTGCAGGGAAGACGGCCGATGGTCGCGTGCTGCTGCAGGGGCCGCAGACGTTCTTCTATCCGGATGGAAAGGTGATGTGGTCGATGACCTTTGACGCTGGGCATAAGCTGGGCGAAGAGCGCTATCTGCGCGCCGATGGCACTCCTGTGTGGGTGAAGAATTATGCGAAGGATGGAAGCTGGACGTGGGACTCGTTCGATCGCAACGGCAAGCAGGTGGCGCAGTCGAAGTGGCAGGGCAAGACGATGCTGAGCAGCGACGTGCCTGATGTTCCGTGCTGAAGATGAAGAACGATAATCTGCCGGAGCCGGAGGGTCAGTGAGACGGCTGCTATTGCTGGCCGTGATCTTCGCTGCTGCGAGCTGCCGCATTGGCGCAGGACGCCTACGTCTTCGCTTACTTCAAGGAGCCGGCGGACACGGGGATCTACTTTGCGCTGAGCAGAGACGGATACACGTTTACGCCGCTGAACGATGGCCAGCCGTGGATCAAGCCGAAGAAGAAGGGCGACATCATGCGTGACGTGTTCATCACGCGGAACCCCGATGGCAAGGGGTTCCACATGGTGTGGACGTGGGCGTGGCGGGGGAACTCGCTGGGGTGGTCGCAGTCAGACGACCTGATGACCTGGAGCGAACTGACGGAGGTTCCCGTGATGAAGGACTTTCCGACGGTGCGGCAGACGTGGGCGCCCGAGACGTACTGGGACGAGAAGGCGAAGGACTGGCTGATCATCTGGTCGAGCTCGTTGATGCCGCCGCCGGAGGGCGTGCCGGATGGGCTGCGGATATGGTCGGCGCATACGAAGGACTTTGTGACGTTCTCGAAGCCGGCGCTGTTCTTCGACCGCGGGTTTCCGGTGATCGATGCGACGATGTTCCATCGCGACTTCGCGGGTAAGAAGGATTGGGTGTTCGTATTCAAGGACCAGACGCTCGATCCGCTGCGCTACACGGTGCGATGGACGAGCGGGCCAAGCGTGGAAGGGCCGTGGGGAGAGCTCTCCGGGCCGATTGCGGAGAGCTGGTCGGAAGGGCCGAGCGTGATGCAGGTGGGCGACGAATTTATCGTCTACTACGATCACTACCGTCAGCCGCACGCGCAGTTCGAGGGCGTGCAGACGAAGGACTGGATCCACTGGGAGAGCGTGAACGACAAGATGAAGTTCCCGCAGGCGTCGAAGCATGGGAGCTTCTTCCGCGTGAGCGAGGCAGAGGCGCAGCGGCTGCTGGCGCGGCACGATCCGCCCGCTGCTCCTGCTCCGCCTACGCTCCCGCTGCTGCTCCTCCGAGCAGTAGAGTCTATGCGAAGGTACAGAGGTAGCTCTGGCCGGCTCGTACTGCGAACTCCGTGGTGCCAGTCGCGTCTGTAGCGAGCTTGAGAGTTTTGCTTCCCTCCATGACGCTCACCAGGCGCTGTCCAGTTGGTGCGGCGAGGCGAACGTTCCCGTCGAGCGTGGCTCGCAACGTCGCTCTCGCTGATCTTGCCACCGCTCCATTTGCAATCGACTTCAAGGCCGCCACGCGCGCGGAGGCCGCGAAAACTTCCTGCGGGCCATGCGGATGGCAGCGCAGGCAGCAGCCGCACGACGCCTCCGTGGCTCTGCAACAGCATCTCGGCAAAGCCCGCCGGACCGCCGAGGTTGCCATCGATCTGGAACGGCGAGTTCTCTTTGATGCCGCATACGTCGAAGAGATTGTGGCGCGTCGACTGTCGAATCAGTTGCAGGATGTTGGCATACGCTGCGTCGCCATCCTCGAGCCGCGCGTAGCAGTTGATGATCCACGAGCGGCTCCAGCCGGTGCTGCCGCCTCCGTGATCGAGCCGCCCTTTGAGGCTGGCTCGCGCGGCGTTCGCCAGCTCCGGTGTACCGCGCGGCGTGATCTGATCGTCTGGATACAGCGCCCACAGATGCGAGATGTGCCGATGCCCGGGCTCGGTTTCAGCGTAGTCCTCGTCCCACTCCTGCAACATTCCGGTCTTACTTATTTTGAACGGCGGCAGACGCTTGGATGCGGCGATAACCTGCTCTCGCAACTCCGAATCGACGCCGAGTAACTTCGAGGAGCGCGCGACGCGGTCGAATACGGCGCGCGTGATTTGAATGTCCATTGCCGGCGCCATGCAGAGGCTGGCCTTCGATCCGTCGGGCAGCTCTGTACTGATTCTCTGGAGACTGCGATGGGCCGGTTACCAGGTGACCGTCGGGCGATTCGACGAGATAGTCCAGCAGGAATTCGCTGATCTCGCGCAGTCTCGGGTAGGCGCGCTGTTTGAGGAACTCCATGTCACCGCTGTATTCAAAGTGATCCCACAGATGCAGTACCAACCAGGCTGCGCCCATGGGCCATATCCCGGCCTGCACGTGGTCGACCGGCACTGAATCTCCCCACAGGTCGGTGTTGTGATGCACGACGAAGCCGCGGGCGTTGTAGTACTTCTTCGCCGTAACTGCGCCGGCTGCCCTTGTGGAGTCGATCAGGTCGAACAGCGGCGCGTGCAGGTCGCTGAGGTTCGTTCGCTCTGCGATCCAGTAATTCATCTCGGCGTTGATGTTGACGGTGTACTTCGAGCCCCATGGTGGATCGAGGCTTTCGTTCCAAATCCCCTGCAGATTCGCGGCGAGCGTGTCGGGACGGCTACTGCTGATGAGCATGTAGCGTCCATACTGAAAGTAGGTCGAAAGAAAATGTGAATCTTCTCCACCTTCTTTTATCTTTTGAATTCGCTTGTCGGTGGCTATGCCGGCGAGAGGATCGGGAGTGTCTGACAGTTGAATCTCGGAACGGTCAAAGTAGTTCCGATAGTCTGCGATGTGACGAGTGCGCAGATCATCGTATGGACTTACTCGCAGCAGCCAGATACTTCGCACATGCAGCGGCCATATCGTCGGTTCTATAGCTCGTAGCCGCAGTGATAAAAAGTGTGACGGAGGAAGCATCTTTGATGCGGAGTGCGTTTCCTTCGGGAGCTACCTTTCCGTCTTCGGTGATCGGCCAACAACTCTGCGCGAAACTTCACTCCAACGTGATGCTCCTGCGTCGCCGGATCGAGGGTGGGCTTCACTGGCACCGCCTCGCCCATCATCACCAGCCGGTTGGGCGTTGCTGCTGTCGTCTCGCTGCTTGCCGGTCTATCCATGCGCGCCAACAGGTTGAGTTTTCCCTTTGCGCTCGAGGTCAGACGTACGACGATGACCTGATCCGGTGCGGAGCTGAATATCTCGCGGACGTAAGTCACTCCGCCCGACTTGAAACGTCGTGGTCAGAATTGCGCGGCTCAGATTCAGTTCCAGCCTGTAATCCGTCACGTCGGCGATGCCATCGAAGTCGAGCCAAAGATCGCCGAGCGTCTGGTAGCAGGGCAGACGATCCGGGATCGCCATCATCGTCTTCGCTGCCAGCGCCTCAGCCTCATGCACCTTGCCATCGAAGAGAAGCTGCCTGACCTCCGGAGTGCGGTTGGCCTGCGGATTGTTGCGGTCGCGGCGGTCGCCGATCCAGACGCTCTCTTCGTTCAACTGGATGCGCTCATGGACCGATGCTCCGAAGACCGTTGCACCGAGGCGTCCATTGCCAACTGGAATCGCATCGGGCCACTGTGTGGCAGGTTGCTCGAAGAAGATGCGATAGTCCGACGGCTTCGGCTCCGCGGCGCTCGCCGTACGCTTCGCTGACCACGCGCTTCGCTGCGTCAGAAATGTTCCGGCGATCGCTGCGTCCCGCAGAAATCGCCGCCGGCTATAACCTCTCTTGCTCATCGTCCGCTCCGCATCTGTTACTTCATCAACCACAGCATGGCGCTGTGGGGTGCTACTTCAAGTGTGGCTCCATGCTCCGGCGGCGATGGAAGCTTTGTCAATGTAACGCATCTTTCTGATCCATCGCAGGTCCGCTTAAGTTCCACGTCTCGGTTGGCCGCTTGTTGCGGGCCTTTGGTAGCGGCGCGACAATGCTCAAGGTTTGTTCGGTCTTATTGACTACGACCAGCTGCAAACCTCCGGATTTTTCAGCGGCATAGGCGCGCACGCGATCGCTGCTGCACTGCAACTCAGTCTGCAGCAATGTGCTGCCGGAAAACTTCTCCGCAAGCTGCATCCCGAAATACTCGGGCCGACGCGTGAAGCCCGCGGAGAGTGAGCCCGCGATGGGCGTGTAGAAGCCGTTGCCGCCGCCGTGCATGTTTACCCCCGCACATCCTGCCGCCGCAAATTGAAGCATCATGTCAGCAGACCACAGAGCGGAGGCGAGCGTGTCGCTGACGCCGGGCTGGCCGCCGTTCCAGCAGGAGTTGCCCTCGCTCATCCTGAACGGCAGTCCGGCGGCGCGCGATGCGTCCATGAAGCTCTTCAGGTCGCGCTCCAGCTTGGGATCGGGAGAGAGAAGCTTGTCGAGCGTCACGCCCGGTGAGCCCGCCGGTCCCATCGCGTAGTAGTGCGCGGTCAGCAGAATCACGTCGGGCGCGATCTTCGGAGCTTCTTCTGCGAAGCTGGTGAAGTAAGGAACCTTGTTCGAGATATCGGGTCCGGCAAATTTGGCGTTGGGAGTTCGCGCAAGCACGGCTTCGCGCATCGCCTGCCACTCTTTGAAGAAATCAGGAAACGCGTAGGTCGCAGGCCGATAGCGAGTGCGCCACGCATCGGGCTCGTTGCCGAGTTGAAAGGCGATCAGACGTGGCCCGAGTATCTGCTGCGCGTGGAATGCCTCCTCTGCCGCATTCGCGTTGGTGCCCTGGCCCAGGTTCAGCCCGTACAGTGCACGCCATCCTGTGGCGTCTAGAAATCCCCGCAGGTTGCGCAGCGCCTTTGGTGTGATGGGCGTGTTGGACTTCACATTCTTACTGGTGTCGGGCCCACTGCATCGAAGGGAGGCGGACCGGTCGGCTCTTCCGTTGTGAAAGTGGTGAACTCGCTGGTGCCTCCGCCGATGCGCAGGACGCCCTTCGAACTCAACCCGCGAAACATCTCGATCAGCGCTTTGTTTTCTGCGGCAAAGAACGATGGATTCGCCAACTGGGCCGCCTCATAACTCAGGCCGGTAAAATCGATAGGCATTGCTGCCAGTTTTTTGTTGAGATCGATCGTCAGGGTCGCGGTCAGCGGCGTAATCTCGCTGCGGGCGATCGAAGGACGTGCCGCAGCAACGGCAGCCACGACACTCGCATCACGAACAAACTCTCTTCGATTCACAGCAACTCCGTCACTGCTCATTACAGTCTACTTGCCATTGATCGTCACTCCCGGCCCGCGCTCCAGCGCTTCGCCATTCTTCGCGGTGATGGTGACATCTTCTTCGGTGATGTCCGCATAGACGCGCGACCATGCCGCGATCTGCTGATGATCTTCACATTCTTGAGCACCAGTCTCTTCACAGGACTCTCTGGCAGGCCCAGCACCTGACAGCTGCGTTCTTCGCGTTCGTCGCAGTGAGGTTTTCGATGCGGATATCGTGGAAGCGCGGTGTGTGCTCCTCCATTGGATGTTCGGCTTTATCGTTCGTTCCGCCCGTGTAGTACATGCGGTGATCTGGATCGGCGTCTCGACACCGTCCATCGTGATGTCGCGATAGATGAAGTTGCCGATATCGTTGCCTCGCCCGCGCGCCGCTCTTGATCCGTACACCCTGACGCGTCCCCTTGAAGCTCACGCGCTCCACAGTCACGTTGCGAACTCCGCCGGCGGTCTCGCTGCCGATAGAGAGGCCGTGTCCGTTCACGAAGGTGCAGTCGCGGATTGACAATGTCGGTGCTCGGCACCAGCGGATCATCTCTGCCGACGAGGCCGCTCTTGATCGCAATGTTATCGTCGCCCGTGTCGATATAGGTGTGCTCGATGAGTACGTGACTCGTCGAGAGCGGATCGATGCCGTCCGTATTCGGAGCGCCGCGGCCAGGATTCAGGATGCGCACGTTTCGCACCGTCAGCCCATCGCATACGAACGTGATGATGTTGTACTGCGGCGAGTTCTGCAGAGTCACACCTTCGAACAAAATCTTGCTGGAGTTAGTGATGTCCACCAGCATGGGACGCGGATCTTCTGGCGAGCCTTTCGCGCGGTTCAACTGCCGAGTCCACCAGATCTGCCCCTGTCCGTCGACCGTGCCTTCACCAACGATGGCGATGTCTGTAACCTTGTCCGCGTGCAACAGCGAGACTCGCCGCCACTTCGCATCTTCGCGCACCGGGTAGTCGTCGATGTCCGGCGAGCCGAGCAGGATGGCCCCTTTCTCGAGCAGCAGCCGCACATGGCTCCTCAGCGCCAACGGGGCCGAGAGATACGTGCCAGCCGCCAGCCGCACATCGCCTCCGCCTTTGGCTGCGCATCCATCGATCGCGGCCTGCAGCGCGACAGTATCTTTAGTCTTGCCATCGCCCTTCGCGCCCATCGCACGTGCATCGCAGACCCTGCGCCTGCGCTGTGCAGCAGAGTCCTATCGTTGCAACCGCCGCCAAAAAGATTCTGTAACTTCAAATTCATTCTTGCCAATGCCTTCTTCCGTTTAGCGTGGAACTTCACTCAGCGGGACGCGCACATATTTGATCGTCTCGCGGCGCCACGTGTAAGTCATCAACAGGTCGCCGTTTTTTGCCTGCACCAGCGCCGGATAGGAGAACTGCCCCGGTCCATCTTCCAGCGTCTTGAAGATGCTAAAGTGCTCGCCATCTTTGCTCACCGCGAGGTTGAGCGGAGTTCGCTTGTTATAGCTGTTGTTGAAGATCAGCACGATCCGCCCGTCGGTCAAGCGCACCGCGTCGATGCCCGAGGTAGGATTTGGCAGATCAATAAACCGCGCCTGCGTCCACGTCTTTCCATCGTCCATCGAATCGGCGATGGCGATTCGCGCAGCCTTGGTGTGCGACCGCGCATAGAAGCGCAGATGGTGGCCGCCGAGCGAAATCACCGCCGGCTGAATAATGCCGATCGTCGTCTTCGCCGGCGGGTACAGCTTAGTGTGAACACCCCCCTCGCCATCGTTGCCCGGAGTGTCGACCTCAGCAGCAGCCGCAATCGCACCCGCATCCGGAATATCCAGCTCATCCGGCACCGTGATTGGGCCGAATTTTGTAAACGTCTTGCCCCCATCGGTCGAGCGCTCAATCCACGCAGCCCACTTCGTGTTCTCGACGGAAGACCCACTGACGACCGTTCCATCCGCCAGCACCAACGGCTTCGGGCGAATCGGGCCGAGTATTCCTGCGGGCAAGCCGCTCCTCAGCCGACCACGTCTTGCCCTCGTCGGTAGCTCCACTTCCGCGCGCCCTTCCAGGTGCTCGGGCGCGTACCGAATTTGTAGTAGAGCCACAGCTTGCCATCCTTCGTGTGGAAGAGCACTGGGTTCCAGCACGCCACATTATTCGCGCGCGCGAGCTCTGCAGGAACGCTCCACTTGCCGTCGTGCAGTTGCGCTCCGTAGATTGCGACGTCCGGCGCGCCCTCTTTCGTGCCGCCGAACCATGCGGCCATCACATCGCCGTTCTTCAGCTCCACAACCGTCGAAGCGTGATTATCGCGATTCACGCCGTTGCCTGCCTGCGCTCCCGGAGCCAGCGGCTGAAAGATGAATCCGCTCTGCGCCCACAGACTTCCCGCGCCGGCCACCATCGTCAATCCCAATATCAAGCACTTCACAAAACCCTCCGACTTGCACCTACTCAACATCAAACGAAAATCTTCCCGCATGCTGCAGCACGCACTCGCTGCCGCGCTCCGCTCTTCAACCGCACTCCGCCTTCACTTCGGAGCCATCCATCTTCACGCGCCCCGTGGCAGCAGAACTTCAGCCTCCATCCCGGCAGGAATCGTCACGACATAATGCCCGACGCGAGCATCCACACCCACCACACCCAGCGGAGTCGCCACTCCGCCCTTAGCCCACTCAAGGCCCGCCAGGTCCGGCCTTATCTGCGCGCGCTTGAAGCCCGGCTCCAGCGCCTTCACGCCGAGCACCTCCTCCATCAGCCACGCCGCAGGGCCCGCAGCCCATCCGTGCGCGAGACTCGCGTTATAGCCAACCTTGTCGTCAGCCTGTAGCTTCGCGTGCGGATCATCGCCTGCCCACGCCGGATCCCACGCCTCCCAAAAGCTGGTCGCACCGGCATCCAGCATGCCGCCCCAGTAGCTGCGCATCCACTCCAGCGCCTCGCGCCGCTTGCCGAGCGCGGCCATCGCGTTCAACACGTAGTCGCCATAGTACGGCGTGATCACGTCCGTACTCTTCCGTCCCTTCACCGTACGCGAGAGCACATCCGACCACGCAGCCTCACGCTGAGCCGGAGTCGTCGTAGCACCAGCCAGTACCGCAATCGCATTCGTCTGCCAGCGATCGCCAAACGTCGCGCCCTCGACTCAGATACTTCTGCGCAGCAGCCGTCATCGCATCCGCGCGCGCATCCTGCTTTGCGGCTTCCGTCGAATCGCCAAGTTGCCGCAGCAGCCACGCTGCATTGCGATACGCCAGAATGTACTCGAAGTCCGTCGCCCTGCGCGCCTCCGGCGAGTCCGCGCTGAAGCCTCTTCGACCAATCCACAAAAGGCTTGCGCCCACTGGCCGCGACGTACACTCCGCGAGCATCAAGCTCTGCATCCATCCGCGCCAGCACCTCCAGCAGATGCGTCTTCTGCTCGCGCACCGCAGCGATATCGCCCCAGCGCCGCAGATACTCAGCCTCTGCAACCACCCACCACGCAGAGTATCCGGGCAGCCCATTCACATGATCGTCCAGCGGCCCGGTCCCAACATCCTGCGCCAGCTCATCGCGCACCAGCCGGCCATCGCCGAAGACATCTCCCACCACGCGATCGATCACCTCCTGGTCGCCGATCCATCGGCCACGGTCGCGCTTGATCCCATCCCATATCGAGTCCTGCATGCACAGATGAGCGGTGTACGCGCTCACCTCCCAGATGCGATTCAGCCGCGCATCGCTCGACTCAAACGAGCCCGCATACGTTCACCGGATAGTAGATGCCCTCGGCATAAACCTTCGCGCTCGCAGCATCGCCGTTAGATGAGATCAACGCATAGCGAAACGCCGACTTCGGCCCGCGAGCCTCAATCCCCGCAGGAGCATGCAGAGGCACATCACCCATGCGCGGCGCATGCAGCAGCTCGCCCATGGACTCGCCAAACCGAACCGTTACACTTTGCTCTTTCGGTGCTGCCTTTAGCACCACACGCCCGCTCAGCTCGCGGCCAAAATCGATCAGCACTCCTTCAGCGCGTCGCTCCGTCTTCACCGGCTCCAGGCTGTAGTTGGCCAGGTACGGCGATTCGCCCAGGTACCCCGGCCA
The DNA here is from genome assembly GCA_963744125.1 of uncultured Acidobacteriaceae bacterium. Taxonomy (GTDB): domain Bacteria; phylum Acidobacteriota; class Terriglobia; order Terriglobales; family Acidobacteriaceae; genus Edaphobacter. The sequence continues at coordinate 51,285 of CAVUSG010000008.1, forward strand.
CTCATACAAACCAGTGTCGGCATTCCACTGAAAGAAGTCGCCCGTGCCCTCGATCGAACCCAACGAGACCACAGGCTTCCACGCTGCATCGTCGAAGCCCGGCTGCTCCCACTCCTGCGCCAGCGCCGTCGAGCTCTTCCAATTCTTCTCCGTGGTCAGCAAAGCCGGAGCATCCACTCCCAGCGCGGCTGGAACAATCTTCGCCACCAGCACCTCGCCAGAGGTCAGCCACGAGGTCATCAGACTGTTGGTGTGGTGATGGCTTCCGCTCGGGCGCACAGCTGCAATCGCGATGGTGTTGATCCCCGGCTTCAGTTTGTCCGTTACGTCGGCGCTCATCGTCTGCATCGCGAAATGGCGGCTGGCACTCGCCTTCAGATCGGCGGCCAGCACGCCGTTCAGATAGACCTGCGCCGTGCGCGGCCCGGCAACGTAGAGCGTGGCCTTCGCCGGTACGCTCTTCACAGTAAAGCTGCTGCGGAAGTAATGCGGCTCCGACTTCCAGTCAGTCCGCTTGATCTGGGCCATCTCTTTTGGCCGCGTGACGACAGCAGCGTCGTCCGCAGTCCAGATGTACTCCTCCGGCAGCGGCTTATGAAACGTCCCCACTACTCTGGGAGTCGCCTCGGCGCGCGACGGGTCTACACGGAATCTGCCCGCTCGCAGCTCCGGTCTGCGCCGTACCCATTCGCGCCAGCAGCAGCGCGGCCAGCAACGTACTCTTCAACATGCTTCACCCATCCACTTGAAAGGATAGTGCCTTAATCGAAAGATTGCGCCCTATACTTAAGGTTGGAGACAGGATTCCGGAAAGTGGAATCGCCAGTCATCTCGTCACGCTCGAGCCCTTCAAAAACACGCCCACGATATCCTTCCTGAAGACACCCTTTCCAAGAGAGAATTCCGACCATGAAGCCAGTTCTGCGCCACATCGCTAATCTTTGGACACTCATGCAGCATCCCTCCCGCGGCAGCGAGTGGACCCTCGACCAAAAACTGCAGGCGATCAAGGAGGCTGGCTTCGACGGCGTCTGCTGGGCGGGCAGCCCGGAGCTCAGCGAGGGTGCGAAGCGGCATGGGCTGATCTTCGTGGGCGGTATGGTCTCCGGCAACGCGGCCGACTTCCCGCAGATCCTTCAGGACCTGAAGCGCGACGGCGCACATCACGTCAACGTGCAGCTCGCAGCCGACGATGTCCTGACGCCCGAGGCGCTCAAGCTGACGCTCGTCGCTGATGCAGGAAGGCAAACGCCTGGGACTCGAGCCGGCCGTCGAGTCGCATCGCGGCACCTGTACCGAGACGCCCGAGAAGACCTACGCCCTCGCCGACGCCTACCAAAAAGCGACCGGCGAACTGCTGCCCATCTCATGGGACTTCTCCCACTTCGCCGTAGTCAAGCATCTGGTGCCGTCGAACTTTATAGACCGCCTCCTCGTCCGGCCCGACCTCATCCAGCGCGCGCAGCAGTTCCACCTTCGCCCCTTCAACGGTCACCACGCCCAGGTGCCCATCACCGACGCCCAGGGAAACCTCACCCAGGAGGTCAAAGACTGGCTGCCCTTTGCCGAGGCCCTGCTGAACTGCTGGCTGGAAGGGAATCGCGGTACCGGACGCGAGATCTTCGTCTGCCCCGAGCTCGGCCCGGTCGACAGCGGCTACGCCCTCTCGACCTTCCCCAATCAGCTGGGAGGACGCCAAGGTGCTGCGCGTCGAGATCGACCATCTTTGGAGGCGACTCACAGCCTCCCTTTGACCCTTCCACGGCCCGAATTCAATCAGAAATCCTGTCAAGTCCCCAAACCTCTGCAAAACCCGGCAACACAAACAAAACAAACAAGATAAAAGTAGAAAATAATTGGCATATTAGTTTTGGTCAATTTGGTAAAATAGAATTAGAGATGAAGAAGAGCAGGCCCGGCCAACGCCGGGCCTAACTCTTTTGGAATGAGGAATTTGAAAATTATGCCCTTATGGTTCAATACTTTACAGGTGCTGAAAACCGAGGTCCGGACCTAAGTCTATATTTTTGAAGATTTTGCGCAAAAGTGGTGGGGGGAGGGGGCACTGCAAAGACGAGTGGAAGAGGGGAATTATGCCGCAGGTCGGAACCATCGGCAGTCACGAAAAATCGGAAACACCGCTGCAAGACCGCGCTTGTAAACTTGCTTGCATGATCAACATCACGGAACAGCAGCGCGAACTCTACCGGACCGAAGGCTACATGATTCTGCCGGCAGTGATCCCGCCGGACATGCTGAGCATGCTGCGCGAGGATTGCTCCTATTACCTGGGCTACTACGACTCCATCATGGACGCCAAGGGCGTGCAGACCGAGAACCTGAGCCACCGCGGCAAGCGCTACTTCATCAACAACCGCTACCGGCTGAGCAACCGCCTCTACCAGTTCATCTTCAGCGACCTGATGGCCGAGGTCGCTAAGGCCACGGTCGGACAGGACGCATACCTCTTCCACGAGCAGTGGGTGGTGAAGGGCGCCGAGCAGGGAATGAAGTTCTCCTGGCATCAGGACAGCGGCTACGTGAAGTGGTACGACCCCAGCACCAACCACAAGCCCTACGTCACCTGCTGGTGCACGCTCGACGACGTCAGCGAAGAGAACGGCACGGTCTACCTGCTGCCACACTCGCGCGCAGGCACGCGCGGTCAGATCATCGACCACAACAAGGAAGAGGGAACGAACGACCTGATCGGCTACACCGGCAGCGATCCAGGCGACGCGGTGATCGTGCCCGCAGGAAGCATCGTGGCCTTCGACAGCTTCGTCTTCCATCGCAGCGGACCGAACAAGACGAACCGTATGCGCCGCATCTATCTGCCGCAGTACAGCGCCGCACCGATCAACCGTCCCGACGGCAAGCCTTGGGCCATGGCCACCCCGTTCCTCAAGAACGGCAAAAACATCTACGATCACGCGACCGACACTGCCGAGAACTACGGCCCGTTCCCGGACAAGAAGAAGGATGCGGCCTGAAGGGTGAGCAGATGACAGCGCGAAGTCGAACGTTACCCTGCGGCCGCGGATGAAGCATTCGTTGCTGACCCGTCGTCTCAGCTACACCTCCAGCGAAGTCGCGGGTCAGCTCGTCTTCTGCGTCATCTCGTTTTACCTGCTGAAGTTCTACACCGACGTCTACGGCATCTCCGCCGCCGCCGCCGGCTCGATACTGTTGTTCGCACGCTGCGTCGACGCCATCGACGCGCCAGTCTGGGGCATCATCTTCGACCGGACGCACAGCCGCTGGGGCAAGAGCCGTCCGTGGTTCCTCTGGCTGTGCGTGCCGTTCGCCCTCTTCGGCGTGTTGACGTTCATGACGCCGAATCTCGGCAACACCGCCAAGATCGTCTACGCGGCCAGCACGTACGTCGTGTGCAGCGTCCTCTACACCGGCATCAACACCCCGGTGACGTCGATCCTCTCGTCGCTGACGCAGGACCCGCACGAGCGCGTGACGCTGACGACGTACCGCATGTTCGGGTCCAAGCTGGGCGTGCTTATCGTCAACCTGACTGTGCTGAAGCTGGTCACGCTGCTGGGGCACGGAGACGATCGCAAGGGCTTCATGCTGGTGATGCCCCTATACGCAACCGGAACGGTTTTGCTATACCTGCTGGCATTTCGAAATCTGGAAGAGATTGCGATTGAAGACAAGAAACACGTCTCCATCAAGGAAAGCCTCAGCGCATTGAAAGGCAATGGGCCGTGGCTCATCATCTTCGCTAGCAGCCTGTTCTTCTGGGTAGCCTTTATCTCGAGAATCTCGACTGCACCGTACTTCTTCCAGTACGTAATGCATCGAAAGGACCTGATCTCGGTCGCGAACAGCCTGGACTTTGTCTCGTTGGCAACCATCTTCTTCCTGCCGTTATTCTGTCGGCTCACGTCGAAGCGGAACGTCTGGGCTTGGGCGTTGGTTGGGTCGGTCCTATCGCAGGTAATCGTCTACTTCGGCATGCAGAGCATGTCGATCTCGCTGGTGATGGCAGGCTGGACGGCAGGGTTCCTGGCCAGCGGCGTGGCGATGGCGATGCCATTCTCCGTCCTCTCCGACAGCGTGGACTACGGTGAATGGAAGAGTGGGATTCGCGCCGTGGGTCTGCTCACCGCCATCGGTGCCGCCTTCTGCCTGAAGGCCGGGAGCGGCCTGGGTGGTGCCTTGCCAGCATGGATTCTGGATCGCCACGCCTATGTTCCTAACGTGGAGCAGACGGCAAGATCGCTATTTGGAATTCAGCTCAGCTTCATCTGGCTGCCTGCGCTCTGCTATGCGATAGCTGTGGTGCCGGTGCTCTTCTATCACCGTTACGAGCAGCTTGAACCGCAGATTCGTCTCGACTTGGAACAGCGCAGGGCAGTCGCTGCAGCTATGAGCAGCAGCACGTAATTAGGTGATGTGACTCTATGTTCGTTCTTGAAAGTAATGATGGCGCGGTGATCATAACCTCAGGCGTGGGGCGCCTTCGTGTTGCTTTTATCACTGAGTCGATCGCCCGCATCACTTACACCGAAGGCAGGCCGTTTCAGACAAGGCCGAGCCGCATCGTCACTTCGTGCAAGAACTATACGAAGTACACGGTCGGAGAAGATGCCGAGGTTTTTACGCTCTCGACGCCCGCTCTGACGGTCGTAATTAACAAGGCGAGCGGCGCGATTCGCTATCAGGATGCGAAGGGCAAGTTATTGATGCGCGAACCAGATCGTGGAGGGAAGTCGCTGTCCGCGAAGGATGTGTATCGCAACATCTTTCGCAAGGATGCTGCGGTTGCCCTCGGGCAGAGTATCGACGGAGCGCGTGCGGCTGTAACGAACTATGAGACGGTATTCGACCGCGAGGCCTTTGAGGCCAAGCTGGAGTTCGTCTTTGCCGACGACGAGGCGCTCTTCGGTCTTGGCTCGCATGAAGAGGGTTACGGCAATCTGCGTGGGAAGGGACGCGATCTCTACCAGCAGAACATGAAGGCTGTAATACCTTACTTTGTGTCGACGCGCGGATATGGTGTACTGCTTGACTGTTGTTCGCTCATGACGTTTCACGATGATGCGCTCGGCTCTTACTGGTGGGCGGACGTTGTTGATGAGCTGGATTTCTACGTGATCCGCGGAGAGAGGTTTGACGATGTTACTCGGGGCTATCACGAACTGACTGGTAAAGCTCCGCTGCTGCCGAAGTGGGCGTTTGGGTACATGCAGTCGAAAGAGCGCTACGTGAACGCTCGAGAGATGCTGGAAGTTGTCCGCGAGTATCGACGGAGATCCATTCCGCTCGACGTGATCGTGCTGGACTGGAAGTCGTGGCCCAACGGCTCTGGTTGGGGCCAGAAGTCACTTGATCCTGTTCGCTTCCCTGATCCAGACGGGTTCACTCGCGAGCTGCACGACTTGGGCGCACGGCTGATGGTATCCATCTGGCCGATTATGACGGGCGGGTGTCCCGATCAACAGGAGCTGCTCGATCGCGATCTCATGCTTGGGAATCAGTCAACCTACAACGCCTTTTTGCCTCAGGCTCGCGAATGCTACTGGGAGCAGGCCAGTCGTGGGCTCTTCGTTCATGGCATCGACGCCTGGTGGTGCGACTGCACCGAGCCATTTGAGGCCGATTGGTTCGGCGCGGTGAAACCCGAGCCGGATGTCCGGCTTGATATCAATGTGCAGTGAGTCGAAGCTGTATCTCGATCCGGGCGACATCAATGCGTATTCGCTGCTGCACTCACAGGGCATCTATGAAGGACAGCGCCGCACCGCGCCCGACAAGCGAGTGGTCAATCTTACGCGGTCCTCGTATGCGGGACAGCACCGCTTCGGCACAATTACGTGGAATGGCGATATCTGCGGCACGTGGGATTCGTTGCGCCGCTGCATTCCGGAGGGTGTTAATTTCTGTGCTGCTGGTGAGCCTTACTGGACGGTCGATATCGGGGGCTTTTTCGTCAACAACGACCCCAATCTCTGGTTCTGGCGTGGAGATTATCCTGAGGGATGCCGCGGATTGACTGCCGCGAATGCACTCGAGCCCGATCCAAACGACACAGGTTGCCGCGATCTGGGATATTGGGAGCTTTATACGCGCTGGATGCAGTATGGCGTATTCCTTCCTATGTTTCGCTCGCACGGTACAGACGCGGCGCGTGAGATATGGCGGTTTGGCGAGGAAGGCTCGCCGTTCTATGACACGATCGCGAAATACATTCGACTCCGTTATCAATTGATGCCCTACATCTATTCGCTCGCTGCGCAGGTCAGATTTGGAGCCTATACGCTGATGCGAGCGGTTGCGCTGGAGTTTCCAGACGATCTTGCGACACATAACATTCTCGACCAGTATGTCTTCGGTTCTGCATTGCTGGTCTGTCCCGTAACCGAGCCGATGTACTACCGGAATAACTCTCAACCAATTGTCGATGCGGCGAAGAGTCGGGCCGTGTACCTTCCAGCGGGCCATTGCTGGTTCGACTTCTGGACAGATGCTGTGCAACAAGGCGGGCGAATGGTGGTGACTGATGCCCCGCTCGAAGTTATTCCGCTCTTCGTTCGAGCCGGCTCGATCCTGCCGATGACGCAGGTGATGCAGTTTGTAGATCAGGTGCCCGATGCAGCGTATGAGCTTCGTGTGTACCGCGGCACGGACGGGGAGTTCACTCTGTACGAGGACGCCGGCGACGGTTATGAGTATGAGAATGGTGCCTGCGCGTTCGTAAAGGTTGTGTGGAGTGAAGCGAAGGGCGAGCTTACGCTGTCTTCGCGCCAGGGCGGCTTTCCTGAACTCGTGAAGGAACGTGACTACTCGATTGTCTTTATTTCGGAGCGCGGTCGTGAGATTCAGGCGGTTCGTTATAACGGGGAAGTACGTACTGTTATAAGCCGCCAGGAGAGGCTATGATGGCGCTGCATTGGAGGCGACCAAGCCATATGGGAAAGATCCGATTCATTCCTCAAAACCTGGCGGTAGCTACCGGTTTCGCGGCTGTTTTTGTTCTCTCAGCGTTCGCTCAACGGAGAGCTGCTGACGGGATCGTTATTGCTGTTTCGCCGTCTGGAAGCGATAGCGCATCTGGCACGATTGAGAGGCCGTTTCAGTCGCTGGAGCGTGCGCAGCAGGCGGTGCGTGGGGCTAATGCGGATCATGATGTTACGGTTCAGCTTGCGGATGGGGTCTACCGATTGACGCATCCGTTGCTTTTTACCGCTCTTGATGGCGGGCGGGGCGGTCACCATGTATCGTGGGTTGCTGCGGAGGGGGCCAGTCCTGTTATATCGGGGGCGATTCCGGTTACTGGGTGGACGCTGTTCGACAAGGAGCGGCAGATTTATGTTGCCGATGTGCCTGCTGGGGCGGATTCGCGGCAGTTATGGGTGAACGATAAACTCGTGAGCCGCGCCGCAGTGGAGATTCCACGGTCAGCTGTCGAGTTCACACGGGATGGGATTGTGCTGAAGGATGCTCGTTATGACTATCTTGCAAAGCTGCCCGATCAGAACAGGTTAGAGGTAGAGTCAACCGGGTTCTTTACCGATCGCTTCTCGCCGGTGGATAGGGTTTCCGGTCGTACGCTGGTGATGAAGCAGCCGGCGTGGGACAACAACATCTGGGGTTACGACAGTATGAACAGCCCGTATCACCCGGAGCTGTCGCACCTGTTTTTGGCTAACTCGCTGGGGTTGCTCTCGCAGCCGGGGCAGTGGTATATCGACCCGACGAAGGGCAAGCTGTATCTGCGGCCGCCTGCGGGGGTTGAGTGTTGGGCAGATGCATGTGGAACTGCCGCGGATGGCCGTGTTGATGGCTATTGGCAATAGCCTTGATCAGCCGGTGCAGGATCTGACGTTCAGTGGTATCCGGTTCTCTCATACGACCTGGCTTGGGCCGCAGACGGAGCAGGGATATGCGAGCCAGCAGAGCGGGTCGTTTATGACCGGTCATGCTGCTGCTTATCCGGCCAATCCGCTTGCGGACTGCAAGTTCGGTTGTGCTGCGTTTGAGACGGTTCGTAACGAGTGGAGCCAGATGCCGGCTTCGATACAGGTGACGGCTGCGCAGCGGATTACGTTTACCAACGACGTCTTTGCTCACCTCGGCCAGTATGCGCTGGGCATTGGCAATGATGCTGATGCCAATATGACTGGCGTTGGACTTGGGACCAGCGATATTACCGTTACGCGTAGCGTGTTTACGGATCTTGCTGGTGGCGCGATTCTTGCTGGTGGTGTTCGTCGCGATGCGCATCATCCGAGCGATCCGCGGATGATTAACCGGCAGCTGATTGTTAGTGACAATCGGATTCGGTCGGTTAGCAAGGACTTCAGGGACAACAGCGCGATTCTTAGTACCTATGTGTTGGGTGCGATTATTTTGCACAACGATATTTCTGATGTGCCTTATGATGCGATTGATATTGGGTATGGGTGGGGGATGCACGATGCTTATGGGAATCCCAACTATCGTGTTCGTATGCATGGGTACGATTCGCCGCAGAATTTGATTTATGAGACGCCTACTACCCATCGGGATGTGGTGGTGGCTAGTAACCGGGTGCATGGGGCTAAGCGGTACTTCCATGACGGCGGGGCCATCTATAACCTGTCGGCGAGTCCTGGGACCCTGATTACTGAGAACTACATCTTCGACAACAGCAAGATGATCGGGCTTTACCTGGATGAGGGGTCCCGGTACATCATGGTGCGGCGGAACGTGGTTCAGGACCCTGAGGGGGAGTGGCTGAACGTTAATACTGTTCATGCCGCCTACCCGCTGCGTATCTCGCCGGACAATACTGCTACCGGGAACTGGCATGACAGCTCCAAGGTCGGCGGGCTGTGGAACAACTACCAGAACAACCTCATCCTCGACGACCACCTGGTGACCGATGGCAAGTGGCCGGCCGAGGCGGTGGAGGTGATGAAGAACTCCGGCATCGAGCCTTCGGCGGGGAAGGTCGAGTACGGTGACGCGAAGGCTGGAGCGGGTGAGCCTAAGGCTCCTTAGTGGGTATCCCCCCTCCCCACCTGTTTTGCGCAAAATATTCAAAACATTACACTTAAGTCCGGACCTCCAGTTGAAACAGGGCTAAAGTCCTGATAAATAAGGGCTATTCGCCGTAAAGTATTCAATTCAGAAGAGATAGGCCCGGCTTATGGCCGGGCCTGCTCTAGTCTGATCTTCTTGATCTCTGGTTCTATTTTAGCAGATCGGCCATAGCTAGTCGATCACTATTTTGAGTGGGCTGACGTACCGGGTTGCCGGGGCGTCAGCCCATCCACAGGGAATTAGGTGAGTTAGAAGATGAAGTGGATTCCTCCCTGCAGAGAGCGAGGAGCGGTGCCCGTTGCTACGTTGTTGATGTTACCGAACGAACCGGAGCTGGTGGATGTGTTGACGTTGGTGAATTGGGGACGGTTGAAGCCGTTGAAGGCGTCGATGCGCGCCTGAAGCAACGCGGACTCGATGATGTGGAAGCTCTTCATGGCAGAGAAGTCAAAGTTGTTCTCGTGGTCCTGCCGGAGGAGGTTCTGGGGGAAGGTGCGGTAGTTAAACCCGTTGGGTGCCAGCGCAGTGTAGTTGGGGGTAGTAGTTTTGTTTGTAACGGCGTTGAGGATCGTGGCGATATTGAAGCCCGAATTAGTCAGTTCGTACTGGTGTGGGTTGTTGTGGAAGTCCTTCCAGGAGCCGTTCCCCTGATATACCGAGTTGCCCCATGCGACCTGCGCACCGGAGAGGAAGTTGTAGATGGTGGAGAACTGCCAGCCGCCGACTGCCAGATCCAGAAGACGGGAGTGGGTCAGCCATCTGCCGCCTTGTCCAAAGGGCAACTGATAGATGGCCGTGATGCTGACCTTCATGGGGAAGTCTGAGCTGTTTTCCTGAAGGGTGAGTGGGCCGCCGGCATTATTCTGTGAGCCGGTGAGCAGTTTGGAGTAGGTCATGTTGACGTTCACGTCCAATCCGTTGGACATGCGTTTTTGCAGACGAGCATTGAGAGCGTTGAAGCTGGTCTCATTGCCGGGAACGAGACCTTCGTTGACGCCGCTGTACTCCGGATAGGCCTGGAGAGCTGTTTGCGCCGAAATCTTGGGGGCGGTCAGGTTGGTTGTTCCGTTGGTGTAGGGCGCACCCAATCCCTTGAATGGATTGGCGACGCCGAAGCCGGTGCCGGTCGAGCCGAGGTTGTTGGTTGCGGTGTTGTCGAGGTATGGGCTCCTGCTGAGGTAAGGCAGTACCGGCGTGGAGCTGATGGCGTTTGTGTAGGAGAGGTGCACGCCGTGGGCGTCGATATAGCCGACTTCAAACATCCAGTCCCTGCCGAATTGTTGCTGGATATCAACGCTGAAGCGCTCGGCGTACGGCACCTTGACGGGTGCGTAAAACGTCATGCTCGTGCCCAGATTTTGATTGATACCGTATCCGCTGCCCACCGGCTGGAGGATGGGGTTGGCGGGGATGGCGCAGTTGGTGCAGGTGGGGAATGGGTCATCCAGCGTGGTAAATGGAGTTGCCGTGTTTGACTGGATTGTGCCGTTCTGAATCAGGGATGAGGCGGCGGTGAATCCGTAGTTCTGACCAAAGTCGAAATCGCTGAAAGGGTTGTTATAGATCCCTATACCGAGGCGAAGGACGGTTTTGCCCTTGAGCGCCTCCGGGGCCCACGCCATACCGATGCGCGGGCTGACGTACAGCGGAGCCGTGGAATAGGCGCTGCGGTTGGACGGCGTGGCATAGATGGCCCCGCCGGTGGGCGAGATGCTGGAGGGGAGATCGGGTACTCCGGGTGCGGCTGCAAAGTTGGTAGCATAGGCGGCTGCCGCGGCCGTGGTGATGGCATTGGTTGCGGTGGGATTCCATCCGACGACCATACGGTTGCCACTCTCGGTCACGGGGGTTTCATGCTCCACGCGGAGACCCATGCTGAGAGTGAAGTTAGCCGCGACCTTCCAATCGTCCTGAACGAAATAGGCCTGGTACCAGTTGTTGTACTGGTAGGGAATTGCGATACCCTCGCTTGCGCTGGTTGGAATACCGAGATCGAAGAGGGCATAAGCACTGCCAAAGTTGGGTGCCGTCGCTTTGAATCCGGAGGGGTTGGGGGATGGCACGGTATTGACTTGAGATACCGGATTGTTGGGACTGATATTTGCGAAGGTGAAGGTGCCGTTTGCGGAGCCGGGAGAGAGGGTTGACTCCTTTTGAGCACGGATGTCGGCGCCGCCCTTCAAGGTGTGGCGCCCGTTGACTTTAGTCAACATAGCGAAGAACTGGAGGGTGTCCTGGATTTCAATGGATCCCGGTGTGGAGCTGATCCCCGGCATGTTGGCGGTGGCGTCGGTGAACTTGATGACCGGTATGGCCAGCGTGGTTGAGTTGCTGGCGATATAACCGGGAAAGCCATAAGAGGTCGGACTTAGGCCGGCGCTTTTCTCGGAGTTGAGATTTGAGTAACGGCTCATACCGCCGCGCACATCGAGGGTGGTGGTGGGGTTGAAGCTCTGGACGTCGTCTACGACGAGGCCGAAGAGAGTGAGGTCCGTGATGGTGCCGCTGCCTGCGGTACCCCAGACGTCACTCGCCGAGGTTAGATATTTGCTGTAATGGGCTTCCCCGAAGAGCTTGTTTGACGCGCCGATGTTGTAATCAATCCGTCCCTGGTTGGACTTGTAGTTGGATGGATTGGGTGTGAGGACAGAGAAGTTGTCCTCGCCGTCGGCCGCTCCTGTTGCGTTGGGGGCTGGCACCAGAGCGAGCAGGTTCCTTGCGATGGGGTCGAGGGGGATTCCGGTTCCGCCGGTAGAGTTGACAGCATTGGCAAACTTATTGCCGGGGATCGTGGCGCGCTGGAAGGCATTTGAGCCTGATCCGGTGACGGCATAGGGATCGTAGAGTTGGTTGGCGGTGTTGGCCAAGAGCGTTTGTGAGAAGTCGGGGAAGTCGGGAGTGCCGGCTGGGTTGTCTGTGCAGAAGCGGCTTCCGCTGGCTGGAGCGTTCTGTCCACGTTCAGCGCAGGTTGGTACATCATTGTTCACTGAGGTTGGAGGCGTCGAGCCGCTGTAGCCCTCAAACGCATAAAAGAAGAAGAGTTTGTTGCGGCCATTGAAGACCTTCGGTATCCAGATTGGACCACCGATGCTAGCGCCGAACTGGCTATAGTGAGAAGACACAAGCGTTGCGGTGGGATATAGATATGGCAATGCTCCCCCGACCTTTGAGTCCTGATAAAACTCAACGATACTGCCGTGAAACTGGTTGGTACCGCTCTTGGTGGTGATATCGATGGTGCCGCCGGAGGTATCGCCGGTGGAGGCGTTGGCGTTGAACTCATCCACGCGAATGGTATTGACTGCATCCATGAAAGGGCTAAAGCCGGCGGTACGGCTGCTGTCCTGCATATTGGGTACGCCGTTTAGAAGGACCTCGTTGGAAGAGGAGAGTCCGCCGCCTAGAGAAAAGTCATCCGCAGTGGAGTTCTGGAATGGCGTTGCTGCTGCGGTAGCGTGCTTCATCTTGGGAACGGCGCCATAGGCATCGCGCGCGAAGGCAAGCGGATTGCGACCGTTGCTGGGCAGGTCGCTAACCTCCTCTTCCGTGAGTACCTGGCCTGTAGAGGCGGTCGCTGTATCGATTAGAGGAGAGCCGCTGGTGACGGTGACCGTATCCGACGTAGTGCCGATGTCAAGTTTGATGTTCTCAGTGATGGTCTGCGCCGTGAGTACCTCAATGCCGGTATGCAGATAGGGTTTGAAGCCAGTGACGCTGACCTTAATGCTGTATTTTCCGGGAGTGAGAAATGGAACGGTGTAAAAGCCGTTTCCGCCGGAGACAGTTCTAGTGATGGCCCCGGTGCTCTCGTTTGTAATGGTGAGGGCGGCATTCGGAATGATTGCTCCGGTGGGATCGGCCACCTGGCCGGTGAGAGTGCCTCGAAATTCCTGGGCGGATACGGCGACACAGACACATACGAGAAAAAGGACTACCGAAATTACACGCTTCATTGCTTCACTCCTCTAATTAGTTGCGCACGACGCAGTTGTTGAGCGTCGCTACATTAGAAGAGTGAAAAATCGAGTGTCAAGATGAAACGGGGAATTGCTGGCTCTAAGTTTCGAATTTGGGGGCTAATTATCACCATATGGATGAATGGCTTAGCAGGGACTGTACGAAGGGGCGGCAAGTGGTCCGGCCTCATGGGCGGGGAATTCCGGTTTGCGGAATGTGGCGGACCACTTTTGGAGAGGGAATGTCTTCGAAGTGAGGGATCAGCCGGCCAGTTCGGCTATCCTGGTGGCGGCTTCGGAGACGGCGGTGCGAATCTCTTTTTCGCGCTCCCTGGTCATTCGGACGAGCGGGGTAGAGACGCTGATGGCGGCTACGACGGGCTTGCCCTTGGGCTGGACAGCCGCGCCGATGCAGAGGCCGCCGCGGTTGGACTCTTCGCGGTCGTAGCCGATGCCGGTGCGGCGAACCTCTTCGAGCTCCTTGAAGAGCTTGTGGCGGTCGACGATGGTCTTGGGGGTTCGGGCGGTGAGGCCGTAGACCTCGAGGATGCGGTCGGTGAGCTCGCGCTCCTGGAAGGCGGCGATGGCCTTGCCCATGGAGCTGCAGTGGGGGGGCAGAACGCGGCCGACTTTGTTGGTCATGCGGATCTCGTGGAAGGTCTCGCGGCACTCGATGACGTGGATGCGGTCGTCGTAGAGGTAGGCCATGCTGACGGTTTCATTGAAGCGGTTGGCGAGGCGCTCGAGCTCGGGCTGGGCGAGGTCGCGGAGGCGATTGGCGGACTGGACGAGCCAGCCGAAGGTGAGCTTGGGGGTTAGCTGGTAGGTGCCGTCGCGGAGCTTGGAGAGGTACTCGTGCTTTTCGAGGGTGAGGAGGACGCGGAAGAGAGTGGACTCGGGGAGGTCCATCTTCATGCCGATCTCTTTTAGATTGAGGGGGGTGACGCCGTCGAAGCAGTTGAGGACGTCGAGGGCGCGTCCGATGGAGCGCATGTAGTACTGCTCGTCGTTGGACTGGCCGGCCTCTACGTTTTGGAGGGCCCACTTGGGGACTCTGCGCCGTGCACCTTTTTCCGGAGTCGCTGCCGCCACCGCTCTGTTCGCCATTTGTCTCCTAACTCCATGTTTGCTTGAGGTTTCGCGCTGCGGCAGAGGTTGCCCGGGGCGGAGTCTTACGTCAAGTATTCGTGTTCCGTTTTACACTCTTAACTTTCAGAACGCAATTGACACTTTGCGGACTTTCGAGTGAATATCAACGTGCAATTACTGAGGGGCAAACGACAATATGGATCGTAGAGATCTGCTGAAGCTGGGTGCAGCTACGCTGGCCGCTGGAATTCCGCCGGTGTTGAAGGCTGCGCCGACACGCGCGCCGGAGTCGTCGGCGACGATTGAACAGTGGGGGATGTTCGAGGTGAGCCTGCAGGGGCCTTCGAGCGGGAATCCGTTCAAGGAGGTGACGCTGACGGCGGCGTTTACGCTGGAGCACCGGACGGTGCAGGTCACCGGCTTTTATGACGGCGAGGGGACTTACAGGGTGCGGTTTATGCCGGACGCTGTGGGGAAGTGGACCTATGTGACGGCGAGTTCGGCTCCGGAGCTGGCGGGTCATACGGGTGGATTTACGGCGACTGCGCCGACTACGGCGAATAATCATGGGATGGTGGGAGTTGCGCGGGAGTTTCACTTCGAGTATGCGGATGGGACTCCGTACTTTCCTTTCGGGACTACTACTTATGCGTATCTTTTTACTCCGGAGGCGAACTATAAGAACTCGCTGGCGGGGATGGTGCAGGCGGGGTTCAACAAGTCGCGGGTGTGTCTGCTGCCGAAGGGGCTGGGGTTTGATATCGAGACGCAGATACTGCCGTTTCCGCGGGCTAACAAGGTTAATGATCTGACGCGGTTCAATCCGGCTTATTTCCGGATGGTGGAGGAGCGAATTGTTGCGCTGCAGAAGGCAGGTGTCGAGGCGGATTTGATTCTCTTTCATCCGTATGACTCGTGGGGATATAAGACGATGGGGGCGGAGGCGGATGACTTCTATTTGAAGTACGCGGTTGCGCGGCTTTCCGCGTATCGGAATATATGGTGGTCGATTGCGAATGAGTATGACCTGATTCGGACGAAGACTATGCCGGAGTGGGATCGGTACTTCCGGATTGTGGTGGCTTCGGATCCTTACTCGCATCTGCGGTCGATTCATCACTCGGGGCCGATCTATGACAACACCAAGCCTTGGGTGACGCATGCCAGTTTGCAGAAGTGGGACTTCGATAAGTCGGCTGAACGGCGGGCGGCGTGGCGGAAGCCGATTATCTATGACGAGCTGCAGTATGAGGGGGATGGACCTAGCCGGTGGGGGAACCTGTCGGCGGAGGAGATGACGCGGCGGTTCTGGCTGGCGATTGTGTATGGGGTGTATGGGACGCATGGCGAGGTGTTTATCTCGGACGAGACGGGCGAGCATGCGCATGAGTCGAGTTGGTCTGATGCGGGACGCCTGCGTGGGGAGTCTGCTCCTCGGATTGCCTTCCTGCGTACCCTGGTGGAGAAGACTACCAAGACAGGATTCAATGAGCCGGCGGTTGCTTACTACCTGAATGCGAGCGATGCGGCTGGGACGATACTGTATTACTTCGACTACCATCGTCCGGCGCGGTATGACTTTCCGCTGCCTACTACTATCAACTTCTCGGCTACGCTGATCGATCCTTACAACATGACGATGACGCCGGTGCAGGGAACGTTCTCGGGCAAGTCGCGGATTGCGCTGCCTAATAAGCCGTTCCAGGCGATTCTGTTCAAGAAGGTCTCTGACAACCACAAGGGCGCTGAGGCCGCTAAGCCCGAGGTGATGGATTAGCATGCCTAGCTCTTTGAGGAGAAGGTGGGCGACGGTCGGGCTGCTGACCTCGCTGGGGCTTTGTGTTTTTGTTGGCAGCGCGCTGGCGAGTCCGCGGGTGCAGGTTTCGGCGCATGCTACTCCGCGTGAGCAGTATGCGGCGGATCGGCTGCGACAGGTGGTGGCTCGTCTGCCGGGGGATGAGCAGATATTGCTGGCTACTCGGATGGATCCGCTGCTGAAGGCTTATGACGCGAAGATTCCGAGCTTCTGGCCTGATGCGGGCGAGGCTTTTCTGCTGCGGCGGTTGGGGAAGACTGTTGTCGTTGCAGGGAATAATGCTTCGGGCGTACTGTATGGTGCGCTTGAGCTGATCGATCGCATTAATGCATCGCATGGTATTCCGACGGAGCTCGACTTTGAAGATCATCCGCAGTTGAAGCTGCGGGGCTTTGCGATAGGGATGCAGAAGCCAGAGATTACTTACGAAGGCGCCGAGTACGACTACCTCTACACGCCTAAGGATTTCCCTTTTTTTTATGACAAGGCTTACTGGACGAAGTATCTCGACCTACTGACCGCGGAGCGGATCAATACTCTCTATATATGGAGCGGCCATCCTTTTACTTCGCTGCTGAAGCTGCCGAAGTATCCGGAGGCGCAGGAACTGCCGACGGCACAGTTGGAGCAGAATATCGCGATGTTCCGATGGCTGACGGCGGAGGCGGATAAGCGCGGCATCTGGGTGTTGCAGGGTTTTTATAACATTCATCTTTCGCATACCTTTGCTAAGGCGCATGGTCTTCCGTTCCATCTGTCTGCGCCTACTCCGCTGGCGAGTGAGTACACGAAGTACTGCATCTCGGAGTTTATTCGTGAGTATCCCAACGTCGGGATCTTTATGACGCTGGGTGAGGCGATGGGGCCGAAGTATGGTGCGGAGTGGGCGAGCAAGACGATTGTGCCCGGGGTGCTGGATGGGCTGGCGCAGCTTGAGAAGCAGGTGGGACATCCGATCCAACCTCCGCCGATTGTGATTCGCGCGCATGCGACGAATATTGAAGATGTGATGCCGGCGGTGAAGCCGCTGTATCCGAACTTCGACACGATGTGGAAGTGGAACGGCGAGTCGCTTACGTGGACTAATATTCGCGGGCCGGTGAAAGCGCGGTTTGAACAACTGGTTGCCGGGTCGAATGTCACCATCGTTAATATTCATCTGCTTTCGAATCTTGAGCCTTTCCGGTGGGGCGATCCGGATTTTGTTCGTCAGACGCTGCTGAACTTCCAGCGGATTGGGATTGATGGGCTGCATCTTTATCCGCTGCGCTACTGGGATTGGCCGGTGTCTGCGGATGCTACGACTCCGCTGCTGCAGCAGACGGATCGTGACTGGATCTGGTACCAGTCCTGGTCGCGCTATGCGTGGAATTCGAATCGCGATCCTAAGAAGGAGAAGGATTATTGGGCGCAGCAGTTTGCTGATCGCTTCGGCACGCTGGAGGCTGGGCAGCATCTGCTGGCGGCGTATGAGTTGTCAGGTGTGGCTTCGCCTACGCTGCTGCCGCGCATTGGAATTACGGAAGGGAATCGTGAGGTGTTTTCGCTGGGGATGACGATGCCTCAGTTGATCGATGCGAAGCGATTTAATCCGGCGGAGACGCTTGTGGACTGGCGATGCTCCTGATGGTGAGCGGCTGGATGAGTATGTGGCCAACGAGGTGAATCACAAGAAGCATCATGGGCAGACTCCGGTGGGAGTTGCTGCGGATATGGCGGCTAGTGCGGCGAAGGCGGTGGTGGAGGCTGAGGCTGCGGGGCCGGGGATTACGGCGGCGGCGCGTCCTGAGTACGAGCGCGTTGTGAATGACATGCGCTGCATATCGGCGCTGATGGATTACTACAACGCGAAGACGCAGGCTGCGGTGCAGGTGATGACGTTTGGCTATGACCACGACCAGGCTCATCTGGTTGCTGCGCGCAAGTTGCTGGCGGAGAGTGTGGAGCATTTTCAGAAGCTGACGGAGCTTACGGATAAGGCTTATCGGAATGCTGCGGGGATGCAGACTTCGCAGCGTCAGATTCCGGTGCGTGGTGGGCCGACTACGAATCACTGGCGTGATCTGCTGCCGGTTTATCAGAAGGAGTTGGCTACGTTTGATCTTCGGCTGAAGACGCTTGGTTCGGGTGGGACTGCTGCTGAGTACGGCTACGCCTTCGCGGTTGCCGCAGGTAGGGTTTACGCTGGCGCCGGGTGGAGGTGAGACATTTACTGCGGCTCCGGGGCAGAAGCTTTATACGGATGCGGCTACTCCGATTGCTACGATTGCGCCGGAGTTGGATGGGTTGACGGGGATTCGTGTGTCGACGAAGCAGGCTACGCCGATTCACTTCACGCTGGATAAGCCAGCGCAGATACTGGTTGGGTTTTTCAAGTCGAATTCGAGCAAGGATACGAATGTTTCGCCGGCGACGGAGCAGTGGAACCTGGTGCTGCCGAATGCTGTGACGATGGCGAAGGGGCTGCCGATCTCGGTGTGGGCGAAGCCGGTGCCTGCGGGTGTGAATGATCTTGATCTTGGGCGTGGGGGCGTATGTGGTGCTGGGATTTATTCCTGAGGATACGCACGTGACGCCGCATGTGAGCTTTTCTATGACGGGCTCGGGGACGGGCGATCAGTTGCCGAATCTTGATTGGCTTTTTGAGAATTAGTACTCAGGCGTTGAAGGCTGCGCGGTAGATATCTTCGGCGTCGTGCTGGGTCATGGGGCGGAGATTGTTCTTCATCAGGCGGGTGACGTTGAGTCCTGCTGTGGCCATGGCGGGGATGTCGTCGGCTGGGATGTTTAGGCGGGCGAGGTTCATCTCGAGGCCGGTGCTGCGGATTAACTTCCAGAGCTTTTCGAGGCCGGCGATGGCTGTTGCTTCGGCGGAGCCTTCTTCACGCGCACCGAGTGCGAGAGCGATGTCGCGGTAGCGGTTCGGGGCTGTGAGGAGATTGAAGCGGCAGACGTGCGGCATGAGGATGGCGTTGGCGTGGCCGTGGGGGACGTGGTATCGGCTGCCGAGTGGGTAGCTGAGGGCGTGGACGGCGGCGGTGTTGACGGGGCCGAGGCAGAGGCCGCCGTAGAGGCTGCCGAGGGCGACTTGTTCGCGGGCGGCCAGGTTGTTGGGTTCGCGCACGGCGGTGGCGAGGGAGGCAGCGATTTTTCTGATGCCGTCGAGTGCCCAGGTGTCGATCATGGGGTGGGCGAAGTTGTTGGCGTAGGCTTCGATGCAGTGGGTGAGGGCGTCGAGGCCGGTGGCGGCGGTGACGTGTGCGGGGACGGTGCACATGAGCTCGGGGTCGATGAAGGTCGCGTCGGGGACGAGGTGCGGACTGATGACGCCCTTCTTCATCTGCTCGGATTCGTCGAGGAGGATGGCGTTGGGGGAGACTTCGCTGCCGGTGCCGGCGGTGGTGGGGACGCAGATGAGCGGCAGGTTGCGGGTGGTGAGGTTGCCGATGCCGAAGGCTTCTTCGATGCGTTGCGGGCTGTTGGTGAGGGCGGCGATGAGCTTGGCTACGTCGAGGGGTGAGCCGCCTCCGATGCCGATGATGAGGTCGGGAGCGAAGGTGCGGGCTTGCGCGAGCGTGTGCTGGAACATTGCTACGGTGGGCTCGGCGCGGATGGTGTCGTCGATCGTCTGCGTGGGGGAAGGTGTTGAGGAGTTGCTCGGCGTAGCGACGGTTTGAGGGTGAGGTGATGGCGAGGATTCGCGTG
Source organism: uncultured Acidobacteriaceae bacterium (assembly GCA_963744125.1). Taxonomy (GTDB): domain Bacteria; phylum Acidobacteriota; class Terriglobia; order Terriglobales; family Acidobacteriaceae; genus Edaphobacter. Next base: position 70,896 of record CAVUSG010000008.1, read on the forward strand.
GCTCCGGTGGCGTGGAGGTGATCGCGGCAGAGAGCGAGCGAGCCGGGGCCGAAGACGAGGGTGGGGACTTGTCGCAGCGCTATGGTGCGAGGATGCAAAGCTGGATCTCCGTTCAGGATTGGATTTGCGATTTGCGTTCTGCGATTTCGGACATCAGATCGCGTGCTTCTTTGAGGGAGTCGCCGGCGGCTTTTTTGAGGCAGACGATGTCGTTGGTGCAGAAGAGGAGGTCGATGCCGAGGCCGAGCCAGAAGGGGACGTCGGGTTGGCCGCAGGCGGCGGCGATGCATTTGTTGTGGGCGCGCGCGGCGCGGACGATGTCGGCTGCTGCTGCGGTGACGACGGGATGATTGGTTTGGCCGGGGACTCCGAAGCTGGCGGCGAGGTCGGCGGGGCCGACGAAGAGATCGACGTCGGGGACAGCGGCGAGTTCGTCGAGGCGGTGCATGGCGTCGACGGTTTCGATCTGGGCCATGAGGCAGAGGTCGGTGTTGAGCTTGCGCTGCTCGGCGACGACGCTGTCGACGATGCCGTAGTTGACGGCGCGGGAGACGGAGAAGAAGCCGCGGCCGCCTTCGGGGGCGAAGCGGGCGTAGCGGCGGAGCTCCTGCATCTCTTCGGGGCGCTGGATCATGGGGACGTCGATGATGTCGGGGCCGCACTCGGCGGCTTTGAGGACGTTTTCGCGGCGGGCGTCGGGGATGCGGATCATGGTGAGCATGCCGGAGCCGGAGGCCATGCGGCAGAGGTCGGCCGCTTCGGCGAAGGTGATGGGGGCGTGCTCCATCTCGATCCAGATGGCCTGGTAGCCGAGGTGGGCGCAGATCTCGAGGAAGATGGGGTCGTAGAAGTAGAGTGCGGCGCCGAGGAGCGTCTTGTTGTTATTGCTTTCAACTGCCTGTCGCAAGCGATTCATTTGAGGTTCTCCTGAAGTTCAGATGATGCATGGATTACTGGTTGCTGGGCCTGTTTGCGAGCGGCAAGCCAGTTCCAAAGGGTGAGGCGATTCGATTCGTTTTGGGTTGATGGGAAAGATTTGTGCGGCGACGAGGCCGACGAGGAGGAGCAGGATGTTGCCGATGGCTCCGATGGTGTACTCGTGCCAGGTGAAGTTGAAGCGGTGGAGGTTGAGGAGCTTTCCTCCGTTGAGGGTGAGGGTGGCCCAGGCGGTGAAGATGAGGTTGACGACGATTCCGATGATGGCGGCGGCGCGTCCTGCTTTGGCGGAGAGGAAGGCGAGGAGGAAGAGGCCGGCGAGGCCGCCGGCGACGATGGCGGTGGCGGTGTAGTAGAGGGCGAGCGCTGAGCCTTGCGTGGCGGAGAGACGGATTGCTACTGCCGATGGCGAGGAAGCCGGAGAGGACGACGGCTATCTTGCCAGTGCGCAGGCGCTGGCGGTCGGTCTTGTGGGGGAAGAACTGGCTGTAGAAGTCTTCGACGACGATGAGGCCGAGGCAGTTGAGGTCGGAGGCGAGCATGGACATGGCTGCTCCGAAGAGGGCGGCGAGGAAGAGGCCGGCGACGCCGAGGGGCATCTCGGTGACCATGAAGTGGGGGAAGACCTGGTCGGGGCGGGTTACGGAGGCGGGGAGGTGCTGGCCGGTGAGCTTGTAGAAGGCCCAGAGGAGGCTGCCGATGAACATGAAGGATGTCCAGATGGGGAGGCAGAGGGTGGCGCCCATGGCCATGCCGCGGAGGGCGGAGCGGTCGCTGCGGGCGGCGAGGTAGCGCTGCACTACGGTCTGGTCGGCGGTGTACTTCTGGAGGTAGAAGAAGAAGCCGTAGATGGCCATGGTCCAGAAGGTGGGCTGGGCGAGGTCGAAGCTGGAGCTGCCGAGGCGCATCTTGTGGTTCTGGGCGATGAGGTGGAGCATGTCGCCCGGGTGGACCTTGGGGGAGAAGAGGAGGAAGCCGATGGTGACGGCTACTCCGGTCCAGAGGACGAAGCCCTGCAGGACGTCGGTCCAGATGACGGCTTCGAGGCCGCCGATGAAGGTGTAGAAGATGGTGATGACGCCGAGGACGACGATGATGGTGACGATGGGCCATCCGGTGATGCCGCTGACGGAGAGCGACAGCAGGTAGAAGACGAAGCCCATCTTGGCGAAGTGTCCGGTGGCGAAGGCGAATGAGGAGTACATGCGGACGGTGCGGCCGAAGCGTTTGCCGAAGTACTCGTAGACGCTCATGGTGACAACGTGGCGGAAGAAGGGGACGACGACGGGGCCGATCATGGCGATGACGGCGACGAACATGATGCCGGGGACGAGGAGGGTCCAGTCTCCGGAGTAGGCGGCGCCGGGGTAGGCGATGAAGGTGACGCTGGTGATGATGGTGGCGAGCAGCGAGAGGCCTGCTGCCCAGCCGGGGACGGAGCGGTCGGCTACGAAGTAGTTGTCGGTGGTCTTCTGACCGCGGGACATCCTCAGGCCGATGGCGACCAGCGTGATGAGATAGACCGCGATGATGATGACGTCGACGAGGTGCATTTAGCGGGTGGCCTCGAGTGGGGATTGCATGGCTATGCGGCCGGCGGCCATGCGGGCTGCGAGACGCATGGCGGCTTTCATGTTGGTGGCGTCGGCGATGTTCTTGCCGGCGATGTCGAAGGCGGTGCCGTGATCGACGGAGGTGCGGATGATGGGGATGCCGAGGGAGACGTTGACGGTGGCCTCGAAGTCGATGAGCTTCATGGGGATGTGGCCCTGGTCGTGATACATGGCGACGATGAGATCGAATTCGCCGCGCAGGCCGCGGATGAAGATGGTGTCGGGGGAGTGGGGGCCGGTGCAGTCGATGCCTAGCTGGCGGGCTTGTTCGACGGCGGGGGCGATGACGGCGGAGTCCTGGGTGCCGAAGAGGTTGTGCTCGCCGGCGTGGGGGTTGAGGCCGCAGACGGCGATGCGGGGTGGGCGCTGCAGCATGAGCTGGAGGGCGGCGTTGCCTAGTTCGATGGTGCGGACGATGCGCTGCTGGTCGAGCTTGCAGGCTTGTTCGAGGGCGATGTGGGTGGTGACGTGTACGGTGGCGAGCTTCTCGCTTACGAGGAGCATGCGGGATTCGGTGGCGTGGGTGAGCTCGGCGATGTACTCGGTGTGGCCGGAGAAGGCGCGGCCGGAGAGGGTTACGGCTTCTTTGTTGAGAGGAGCGGTGACCATGGCGTCGGCTTCGCCGGAGAGGCACATCTCGGTGGCGCGGCGGACGTAGTCGATGGCGGCCAGGCCGTATTCGGCGCAGAGCTTGCCGAATTCGAAGGGGGCTTTGGGGTCGAGGTTGTGGGTCTCGATGATCTTTGCGGGGAGCTGATGCCGGGTCGATGCCGGTGGTGCGCGGCGGCGGCTGCGAGGGCGGCGGGGTCGGCGATGAGGAGCCAGTCTGCGAGGGTGGCGAGGGCGGGGTCGGCGAGGGCTTTGAGGGCGATTTCGGCGCCTACGCCGCCGGGGTCTCCGATGGTGATTGCTATGCGTGGTTTGGGGTCTTGTGTCGTGGGTCATTGAGTGGCGCTCTCTGATGAATGCTACTGCGTCGGTGAGGGATGTTTCGGTGCCGAAGCCGCCGGATTTTGTGATGACGGTGCAGTTGTGGGCGAGGCCGGATTGGATGGTGCCCCAGGGGATGCCGGGGGCTAGTTCGCCGTGGAGGATGATGGCTTCGGCGTCGAGGGCGTGGAGTACGAGGGCTGCGGTGTCGCCGCCGGTGAGGATGAGGGCGGTGGGTTTTGGGGAGAGGCGCTGCCAGAGGGTGCGGATTCGGGCTGCGTCGCCTTCTGCCCAGGTTATCTGGAGGACGTTGTGGGCCTGGCCGTCGATGGGATCGGGGTCTGAGGTGCTGATGGGGGTGATGTGCGGCGCGGCTAGCAGGTGTTGCAGCTGTAGCTGGGTTACGTTGTGGGTGGTGCCTGCTACTACTAGCGTGCCGCCGGATTGTGGGGGGCGGGGTTGCTGATGCTGGGGCTGATCGGCTGGGTGTAGTGCTGCGAGGGCGTTGGCTAGTCCGGCGGAGCCTGCCCAGAGGATGCGGGCGGGGAGTTTGGAGGCGGCTTCGGCGATGGCTTGCAGGTCGGAATCGGTGGCGGCGTCGCAGAGGAGGATGTCTTTGCCGGCGGCGATGAGTGTGGCGAGTTCGGCCGGTGTGGCGTGCTTTGCCGATGCGGTGATGGTGCTGCTCGGGGAAGAGAGCGGCGAGGCAGACGTTGGTGTTCTGGCTGGCGATGTCGGTGATCTGGAGGATTCCGCAGCGGACGATGCGGCCTGCGGCTGGGAAGGATGGGGCTGAGCAGGATGATGTCGGCGGCGAATGCTTTCTGGGCTGCGAGGAGTTCTGCGGCGATGTTGCCTCGGCCTGCGGAGTCTACTTTTTTGAAGATGAGGGGGGTGGTGGGGAGGGTGTGCGCGGCCTGGGTGACGGCGCGGGCGGCGGCGGTGGGGGATAGGTCGCGGCTGGCGGTGTGGCGGACCCAGACGGTCTCGGGGGCTTCGGGGTTGGGGGTTAGCAAGACGCGGGCGGTGTGGCCGGTAGCGGAGGAAGGCGGCGGCGCTGTCGCAGGCTCCGGTGAGGTCGTCGGCGAGGACGAGGATCTGGGGGCGTGACGGGGCAGAGGAGAGGGATTGCGCCGGGATTTCGGTGATCGGATTGGGAGCTCATCTGCCTGGTTTTGAGGGCACTTTCGGGGGCGACTTTATTTTCGAGAGTATACCTTAACTTCCGAACGTGCTGACTATTTGGTTGTGGGTTTTCGGGGTGGGCGTGGGGTACCCCCCTCCCTGGTGTATTTTGCGCAAAATCTTCAAAACAGGCTAGATAGGTCCGGACCTCGGTTGGCTGGGGGTTGGGGGTATTGGGTGGTGGGGCTGATTGTGGCGCTGTTCTGGGGGTGGATTTTTGTCAAGTTTTTGGGATGGGATTGGTGGGGTTGCTGGGAGTGTTTCGTCCTGATGTGATCATGGGGTACCCGCTGTGATGGAGAGAGTAACACCCACGATATACGGGGTCTATTCGGACTCAGGGCGTTGCCCTGGGCTGGTAAGATCGCGCCGTTGGCGCTGTCTGGATCGGGAGCACCCCTTTGGGTTCAGAAGGAGATGCGGGCGGAGAATTCCATCTGGCGCATGTCTCCGGCGGTGGCGGCGTAGCCGAAGGAGCTGGCGTTGGTGGCCTGGGCGAAGTTGAAGGTGGAGTTGATGGAGTTGATGTTGGGGTGATTGAAGATGTTGAAGGCCTCGGCGCGGAGCTGGAAGTCCACCCCCTCGGCGATGGGGAAGGCCTTGAGGATGGCGGTGGCGAAGGTGACTTCCTTGGGTCCGCGGAGGACGCCGGGCTGTGAGTTGCCGAAGGTTCCGAAGCCGGGGACGGCGAAGGAGGTGTAGCTATAGAGCGGGGCCTGGCCGAGGGCTTTTTTGCCGCTGCCTGAGTTGCGGATGAGCGGAGCTATCTGGTTGGGACGGGTGGCGAGGCCGGAGAAGGACGAGCTCAGGCTGACGGGGGTGGTGAAGCCGCTTTGGACGGTGACGAGGCCGGAGTTTCCCCAGCCGGAGAGGAACTCACGGGCAAAGAAGTTTTTGGAGTGCTGGAAGATGAGCGGCTGATAGACGTAGGCGGTGACGAAGACGTTGGTGCGGTCGTAGCTTGGGCGTCCGTAGTCAGCGCAGGGGTTGCGCGGGTTCTGGAAGCCGATGTTGGAGTCGAATCCATAGGCCAGGTTTCCCTGGGCGGTCTGGTTCTGGTTGCCGAGGGCCTTTGAGTAGGTGTAGGCGGAGTTGAGCTGAAGGGAGGGGAGACGATAGACGAAGCTGGACTGGAGGCCGTTGTAGTTGGAAGAGCCGATGGAGACGCCGGTGTTGATGGAGGTGTATCCGGGGAATGGCCGGTAGTAGTTGGTGTTGATCTGGGTGGCACCGGCGACGGCGGCGTTTGCGCCGTTGAGGCAAGGATCGAAGAGCCACTGCGATGCGGGCGCGGGATTGACGTTATTGGACGAGGCTGCGCAGGCTGCGCTGATAGGTGCTGGTGCCGTTGAGGGCGAAGTTGCGGTCGACGGCGTTGGAGAAGATGTGCTGCACGGTGTTTCCGGCGTAGGCGACGGCAAGGACGCCGCGGTGGATAATTTCATCCTCGACGGTGAGCGACCAGGACTGCACCATGGCGGGACGGTAGGTGCTGTCCAGACCGGAGAGGGATTGCAGGCCGGGAGGTGCTGCAACGCCGCCCGCGGGGGAGCTGAACTGAGTGTTGTTGAAGGTGGGCGTGGAGACGTAAGGCGTGTTGCTGAGCAGCGAAGAGGTCTGGAACATGCCGACCTGCGCGTAACCGATGCCATAGCCACCGTGCATCGACATGGTGCCGGCGTTGTTGAGGCGGTAGGCGAAGCCGAGGCGCGGCGCGAAGAGGAGTTTGTGCGGGTTGGTGAAGCCGCAGGGCGTGCCGTTCTGGCAGGCGAATACGATGCCGTTGGTGAGGTAGTTGGCGACTGTGCCAGACGGGTGTGAGCGGCTGGTTGGAGCTGTTGACGATGAAGCCTCCGCTGCCCTGGGTGATGGCGGGCGCCTGCGAGGCGACAAAGGTGGCGGCGTTGAAGTTGGAGATGTCGTTTCCTTCCATGGTGGTGGGCGAGTAGAAGCTGTAGCGGAGGCCAGCGCTGAGGGTCAGGCGGGGAGTGGCCTTGAAGTCATCCTGGCCGTAGAGCTCGAACCAGTGCTGATGGAAGGCGCCGGAGCGCTGGACGTTGGACTGCGAGTAGCTGGTGAGGGTTCCGAGGAGGAAGTCGGCCGCGGTATCGCCGGTGTGGGTGCCGCTGCCGAAGGAGAAGTTGCCCTGCGAGAAGGCTGAGGCGTTGACGCGCAGGATGTTCCACATGTAGAGACCGCCGACCTGGACGACATGGCGGCCGTGAACCCAGGAGAAGTCGTCGGAGAAGATGCCGTCGCCTGTCTTGGAGAAGTTGGGCTGAACGCCGACGCCGAGCCAACTCCAGAAGCTGCCGATGGTGACTCCGGGGAGACGGTCGTCGCCGTTGTTGAAGGCCTGGGTGAAGAGGCCGGAGGGGACGGTGAACATTCCGGTGGGGAAGAGATTGACCTTCTGGTAGGTGTAGGCGAGGCCGGCGGTGTTGATGATGGATGGGGTGATGTCGTAGGTCCAGCGGATGAGCGCGTTGAGGGCTGGAGTGTAGACGGTGGCTCCGGGGTTCGGCGCGGGATCGTTGTAGTTGCGGGCGGGACGGATATCGTTGACCTCCTCGTGCATGTAACGGAACATGAGCAGGTGTTTGTCTGTGAGGTGTCTCGTCGATGCGGTAGAAGGTGTCGTTTTGACTGTCGAGCTCGGGATTGGTGTTGATGTAGTTGGCGAAGTTGGTGTTGTTGTTTTGCGGCAGGTTGGGAAGAGGCATGTAGAGGTTGGATGGATTGATGAAGTACTGGGAGGCGCTGTCGAAGCACTTCGAGGTATTGATGATCTGGTTGGTGACGCCGTTGGCGTCCTTGCCGAAGCAGGTGGCTTGCGTAAGGCCGCGTGCTGTGAGGAGGCTCTGACAGAAGCTGTCGCAGGTGAGGTACTTGATGCCGGCGGGCGTTCCACCGGTGCAGCCGGCAGCTATGGCGGCGGCGTTGGTGGTGTTGCAGGCCGGAGCGTCGTGGCTGAGGGAGAGATCGCCGGAGCGGATGGCGGGGGTGAAGAAGGAGCGCGAGTTGAGCACCGAGGCGTAGTGATTGGTTTTGAATTCGGCGCCTACGGAGAAGAAGGTCTTGGTCCGGGAGGTGTTGTAGACCTTGGGAATGAAGATGGGGCCGCCGAGATAGAAGCCGAAGATGTTGAGGTGGAGCGAGCCGTTGGTGGCCGGGATGCCGGATATGGAATATGGGCGTGCGACGGCGAGCGAGTTGCTGCGGAGGTACTCGTATCCGGAGCCGTGGAAGGACGGTGGTGCCCTGCTTGGTTTCGACGAGCACCTGACCGGAGCCGGCGAAGCCGTACTTGGCGGAGTAGGCGTTTTTGAGGATGCGCAATTCGTTGATGGCGTCGATGGAAGGGGTGATGTTGATGTTGATGAGCGAGGTGGGCGTCATGTTGTAGACGCCATCGATGGTGTAGGTGGTCTCTTCGGAGGAGGCTCCGTTGACGATGAGATCGGTCTGGCCGAGATAGCCGGAGTTGACCTGCTGGTTGGTGCCGTTGACGGAAGAGACGCCGGGTACGAGGGTGGCGAGCTGCTGGAAGTTGCGCCCGTTGAGCATGAGGTTGGCGACTTCTTTGGCGGAGATGGTGCCACCATTTTCGGCGGATTCGGTCTGGACTGCGAGGGTGTCGGCCTCTACGGTGACCTTGGCTTCAGTGCTGCCGACGATGAGGCGGACGTCCTGGCCGCGGCGCTGGCCGGGGTCGAGGTGGATGTTAGTGACGTTGGCCTGCTGGAAGCCTTCTTTCGATACGGAGACGGTGTAGTCGCCGTCTGCAAGTGGCTGTACGGTGTAGAAACCCTGATCGGTGGTGGTGGTGATCTTCGAGTTGTTGGTGCCTTGATTGGTGACGGTGACCTTGGCGCCGGGCACGAGCGCTCCTGTGGCGTCGGTGACGGTTCCGGCGATTGCGCCTGCGGTGGTGTTCTGGGCTGAAGCGGAGAGTGCGCAGATTGCAAGGATTGCGGACGATGCAAATATCAAGACGGGGAGTCTCATGATGCCTCCAAGAACCTTACGGGCCGAAGGGCGTTCAATCGTGAGGCGAACAGTAGGAGCGTGCAGAAAATGTTGTCCAACAGAAAATGAAAATTTTGTTGACTAGTCTGAGTAATCCCAAGAAATCCAGTGATTTTTTGCGAATGTTCGAGGTCAGACCTGTTTGTCCAGTCCGCTTTTCGGAATCATTTTGAGGGAATGATTCCGGTGAATGGAGTTTTATGTCGGGTTGAAAACATTGGATGTAGCGTGGATTTGTGCGCGTTGCTAACGGCAGTCCGGCGCGGAGCGGATGCGGAAGACGTATGCGATGTCGTTGGGTTTTTGAGCGGGGAGGGTGAGGAACATTCCTTCGGGCTTCTGGGTGAATGCGATGTGCGCGTCGGAGCCGAGGAGAGTGACGGAGCAGACTTTGCCTTTGAGGTAAGGAAGGCCGCTGCCGAGTACCTGGATGCGGAGCTGGCCGGTGGCGGGCCAGCCGAGGGCGGTGGCGTAGAGGTTGCCGTCGCGGGTGGTGAAGCGGATGTCTTCGGAGGTGTAGGTCTGGATGTCGGAGTTTTTGGCGGTGGAGTTTTTGCCGGCCTTGGTGGGGCCTTCGCCGAAGACGGTCCAGGGGCGGGTTCCGTAGATGGCTTCGCCGTTGACCTTGAGCCATGCGCCCATCTGGAGGAGGACGGCTTTGGCTTCTTCGGGGATGGTGCCGTCGGATTTGGGGCCTACGTTGAGGAGGAGGTTGCCGTTTTTGCTGACGGTGTCGACGAGCTGGTGGATGAGGGACTTGGCGTCGCGGTACTCGTCGTGATCGACGTAGCCCCAGGAGTGGATGCTGATGGAGGTGTCGGTCTGCCAGGGGAGGAGGCGGAGGGTGTCCATCTTGCCGCGCTCGATGTCGAGGGTGGCGGTGTTGGCGGGCATGGCTTCGATCTTGTAGGTGAGGACGGCCTCTTCGGTGCCTGCGTGCTGTTCCGCATTGCGGTCGTAGTAGTAGGCGGCGAACTGTTTGAGGGCGGGCTGGAACTCGGGCTGGCCGATCCACCAGTCGAAGTAGATGAAGTCGGGGTGGTACTTGTCGACGATCTCGGTGGAGCGGGCTAGCCAGTCGTCGACGAAGGCCTGGTCGGGCGGGAGCCACTGCTCGAAGTGGCTGGGGTCGGGCTCCTTGGTGTCGTCGACGGCGCCGGGGAGGGTCATCTTGGCGGCGGGACCGTAGAGGCCGGCGTTGGCGGGGTCGTTGACGTCGGAGTCGAAGGTGCGGCCGAGGCCGTACCACCACCAGTGCTCGGCGCGGTGGGAGGATGCTCCGAAGCGGAGGCCGTGGGCGCGGGTGGCGGTGGCGAGTTCGCCGACGACGTCGCGGTGCGGGCCCATCTTGGCGGCGTCCCAGTTGGTGAATTGCGGAGTCGTACATGGCGAAGCCGTCGCAGTGCTCGGCTACGGGAACTACGTACTTTGCGCCGGCGCTGGCGAAGAGGTCGACCCATTCGTTGGCGTTGAATTTTTCGGCGCGGAACATGGGGATGAAGTCTTTGTAGCCGAACTTGGAGAGCGGGCCGTAGGTGGCGACCTGATGCGCGTTGGCGGGGCTGCCGGGGACGTAGATGTTGCGGGAGTACCACTCGTTGGCGAAGGCGGGGACGGAGTAGACGCCCCAGTGGAGGAAGATGCCGAACTTGGCGTCCTGGAACCAGGTGGGAGTGCGGTAGGCGGCGAGGGAGTTCCAGTCGGCGTGGAAGGGGCCGCGCTGATCTTCGGCTTTGACGGCGGCGACTTGCTGCTGGACTTTGGCGGTGAAGTCCTGCGCGTGAGCGGTGGCGGTGAGTGCGGAGATGCAGAGGGTGAGGAGGCGGAGATTCTTCATGAGGGTTTCCCGGTGCTGCATGGTGAGAAAGTTTGCCTTGTGAAGTGCGAGACTGGCAAGGTAGAAGTTTTGGAACGTGAGGGTGAATGTTGACGATGCGTTTTTGGCGGTGTTGTTTTTGCGGGGGCTGTCTGTGTGCTTGGCGGTGGGTGCTGAGTGCCCAGGCTACGCCGGTGGTGTGGACTGCGAAGTGGATTGAGCAGGCGGGGATGGATGCCAAGACGGCGCAGATGCCGGTGTTTCGGCATAGCTTTGTGTTGCGAGAGAGGCCGGTGAAGGCGGAGTTGTATTGTTCGGCGCTGGGGCAGGGCGAGGTTCATCTGAATGGGGTGAAGGTGGGGGATGCGGAGTTGGCTCCGGCGTGGACGGACTATCGCAAGACGGTGCGGTATGAGGTTTATGACGTGAGTGCGCAGTTGCATGCGGGGGAGAATGCGATTGGGGTGATGGTGGGGAATGGGATGTTCAATGTGGTGAAGACTCCGGGGCGGTATACGAAGCTGGAGAACAGCTTTGGTGTGCCGAAGGTGTTGTTGCAGATGGTGGTGACGTATGCGGATCGGCGTCGTGAGGTGATTGCGAGTGATGCGACGTGGAAGGCTGCGCCGGGGCCGATTGTTTTTTCGTCGACGTATGGCGGCGAGGACTATGACGCTACGCAGGAGGCTGCGGGTTGGGATGCGAGCGGGGTTTAAGGATGCTGCGTGGGCTGCGGTGAAGGTGGTTGAGGGGCCGGGTGGGTGATGGAGCCGGAGGTGGCTCCGCCGATTCGCGTGATGCAGACTTATGTGCCGGTGAAGAAGACGGAGGTGAAGCCGGGGGTTTGGGTTTATGACCTGGGGCAGAACTTTGCGGGGTGGCCGGCGATTGAGGTGAGCGGGGCGAAGGGTGCTGTGGTGAAGATGGTGCCGGGTGAGTTGTTGAACGAGGATGGCACGGTATCGCAGCGGTCTTCGGGTGGGCCGCAGTGGTTCAGCTATACGTTGAAGGGAGGTGGGACGGAGAGCTGGCATCCGCGGTTCAGCTACTACGGGTTTCGTTATGTGCAGGTGCAGTGGACGAGCGGGAGTGGCGAGGTTGTTTCGTTGAAGGGTGAGGCAGTGCACTCTTCGGCTGCGGTGTCGGGGGAGTTTGCGAGTTCGGATGAGATGTTGAATCGCATTCACAAGCTGATTGTGGAGGCGATGCATAACAATACGGTGAGTTTGTTTACGGATTGTCCGCATCGGGAGAAGCTGGGTTGGCTGGAGGAGACGCACCTGGTGGCTCCGGGGCTGATGTTTAACAATGATGTGCGCGGGGTGTTTGCGGCGACGGCGCGGAATATGACGGATGCGCAGAAGGCGGATGGGATGGTGCCGACGACTGCTCCGCAGTACACGATGTTTGGGCCGAAGTATCCGATCTATGATGACTCGCCGGAGTGGGGTTCGGCTTCGGTGCTGGCTACGTGGCGTGCGTATCAGTTTTACGGCGATGTTGCGGAGTTGGTGCGGGCTTATCCGACGATGCAGCGGTATGTGGCTTTTCTGGAAGGGCAAGGCTAAGGATGGGATTGTTGATTATGGGTTGGGGGATTGGTACGACATTGGGCCGGGTGCGCCGGGGTTTAGCAAGCTGACGACTACGGGCGTGACTGCGACGTTGATGCTTTACGAAGATGCTGTGGATATGGAGAAGATCGCTACACTGCTGGGGAAGAAGAATGATGCGGTGAAGTATGCGGCGCTGGCGGAGCGTGAGAAGGCGGCGTTCAATGCGCGGTTCTTCGATGCGGCGAATGGTTTTTATGACAAGGGGAGTCAGACTGCGCAGGCTATGCCGCTGGCGTTGGGGATTGTGCCGGAGGCGAAGTCGTGCTGCGGTGCTGGAGCACATGATTGCGGATATTCATGCGCATGAGGATCATGTGACGACGGGTGAGGTTGGGTTTCCGTACATGGTGCGGGTGTTGATGGAGAGTGGGCGATCGGATGTGTTGCTGGCGATGCTGCGGCGGACGGATCCGCCGAGCTATGGGTCGATGCTGGCGGCGGGTGCGACGGCGTTGACGGAGGCGTGGGATGCGAATCCGCGTGCTTCGCAGGACCACTTCATGCTGGGCGGTGGGGAGGAGTGGTTCTATCGCGGGCTGGCGGGGATTGATTTCGATATGTCGCGTAAGAAGGATGAGCGGATTACGATTCGTCCGGCGATGGTGGCTGGGTTGGATTGGGTGACGGGTTCTTATGATTCTGTGTTGGGGAAGGTGAGTACGGAGTGGCGGCGTGAAGACGATGATGTAAGAGTGATGGTGAATGTGCCTGCGAATGCGACGGCTACGGTGGTGTTGCCGGTGGGGAGTAAGTCGTTGGATGATGCGCGGCTGGTGGGGAGCGATTTTTTGATTGGTGCGGGGACGCATCGGTTTGTGGTGCGGACGAAGTAGCGGCGTCGCTACCAGGGTTTGGAGCGGGCTACGGCGATGCCGCGGGTTTCGTCGGGCCATTTGCCGGAGACGGCGCAGTAGAAGTGGTAGAGCGCGCCGTCGTGATAGATGACGGAGGGCTTGTGGGCGAAGGTCTCGTCGATGGTGCCGGGGGCGCCGGTGTCGATGAGGATCTCGGGTGACTTGGTGAAGTGGAGCGGGTCGGGGCCGAGGGCGATCATCTCGCAGGCGCGGCCGGGGCGCTGGTAGCCGAGGCCGAAGTAGAACATGGCCCACTCGCGGCCGTTGCGGACGACGTAGGGGTTGGAGGCGAAGCGTGCGTCGCGTGCGTCGTGCGGGCCGATGGGGAGGATGGGGTTGCCGGGGTAGCGTGTCCAAGATTTGAGGTCGCGCGAGGTGGCTACGCCGGATTGTTCGTGCCAGCCTCCGCCTTCGGATTTGGGGAGGGTGTCGGTCTTGGCGTTGTAGTAGAGGTAGTAGGTGCCGTCGTGGAGGAGCAGGTCGGGGCGGTAGAGGCCGCCGTGCTCCCAGGGGGCTCCGTCCTGCGGGAAGAGGATGGGGTCGGTGAGTTCCCAGTGGAGGAGATCGTGCGACCAGGCGAGACCGATGACGGCGGCGCCTTCTTCGTAGCCGGCGCTGGGGTAGGCGTTCCATGCGCCGAGGTAGCGGCCGTTGATCTTGATGGCTTCGCCGCGTGAGTGGAGGTCTTTGTCGCGGAGGATGGAGCTGAGGGCGAGGTTGAATTTTGTGTACTTCGAGGCGGGGTCGCGTGGGGCTACGAGGGCTTCGCGCTTCCAGGTGACGAGGTCGTGTGAGGTGGCGAGGCCGGTCTGGTAGCCGATGCCGTCGAAGCCGATGTAGAGCATGTTGAACTGGTTGTTGGCGTAGAAGACGATGGGGTCGTCTACGCTGCGCTCGTCGAAGTCGCCTTTAGTGCCGGTGGCGGGGAGGATGAGCTTCGGGAATTTGTAGGGTGTGCGGTAGGGGGCGAGTGGGTCGGCGAAGGCGAAGGCGGGTGCGGCTGCCGCTGCGGTGGTGGCGATGGTTGCGGTGCGGAGAAATTGGCGGCGGGTGTGCATGGTGGGCTCGTGTTAGTTGGTGGATGCGGTTTCGAGGACGGCTACGCCTTGTGCGGGGAGATTGATGGTGGTGGGGGTGGTGTTGTTGAGGATGTCGTGTACGGGGACTAGTGGTGTGGCGGTGGTGGGATCGTTGCTGTGGTTGATGAGGATTAAGATTTCGCGGTTGGCTGCGGTGCGGCGGCAGAGTTCGATGTTTGTGGGGAGGGGTTGGAAGAGTGGGTGGAGTTTGGGTTCGAAGGGGGCGAGGGTGGTGGCGAGGAGTTTGGCGTCGAGCAGTGCGCCGATGTAGGTGATGCTGCCGGTGCCGAGGGTGCGGGTGATGACGGCGGGTTGGTTGTCGAGCCAGCCGTTGGATTTGCCGTAGCGCAGGAGGACTTTTGTGTCGGGGTTGGTGGTGCTGAGTTGCTCGGCCCAGATGGTGGCGGTGCCGCTGGTTTGTTCATTGGCGACTGGGACTGGGGAGTCGAGGGCGTAGAACTGTTCGACGCGGCCGCCTAGTGCTTCGGCGAGTGGGCCGGGTTGGCGGCGTGGGTCGAGGGAGTTGAACTCGTCCTTCATGCCGGAGCGTGGGCCGAGGATGAGTGTGCCGCCGTTGCGGACGTATTCGAGGAGGTGGTCGGCGAGTGATTGCGGGATGACGTTGAGGCTGGGGGCGACGACGAGTTTGTATTTGCGCGAGTGGGGCGGTGGCGTTGATGACGTCGACGGTGCGGCCTTGTGCGGAGAGCGGTGCGTAGTAGTCGAGGAGGACCTGGAGCTGATCGTAGTTGCGGTTGTGGAGTTGGAAGTCGATGGCCCAGCGGCTGTCGTAGTCGGTGAGGATGGCGACGTCGGCGACGGGTGTGGTGCCTTGGAGCGCGGAGGATGTTTTGCGAAAGTCTTCGCCTAGCTGCTGGACTTCTTCGTAGAGGGGGAGCGGGTTGCCGTCGGGGCCGACGATGGCGCCGTGATACTGCTCCTGTCCGTTGAGGGCGCTGCGCCACTGCCAGTAGAGGAGCGCGTCGGCGCCGTGGCCGACGGTCTGCCATGCGAGGGCGCGGGTTTCGCCGCGGTAGAGAGCGTTGTTGTTCGGGCGACCAGTTGACGAAGCCGGGTTGGGTCTCCATGACCCAGAAGTTTTGTTGCTTCCAGCCGCGGACGAAGTCGTTCATGAAGGCGTTGCGGGTGACGTTGAGGTGGCCGGTGCCGACGTAGTCGTCCCACGAGGCGAGGTCGAGCTCGTCGTTCATCCTGTAGTGGTCCCAGTTGTCTGACCAGCCGAGGCCGCCGATGTTGGTGGTGATGAATTGGCGTGGATCGCTGAGTGGGCGGATGGCGGCGAGCTGCGCGTGCTGGAAGCTGTGCCAGGTTTCGGTGACGAAGTGGCGGTGGTCGAGCATGAGGCCGGGATTGTTGGGGCCGGAGTTGAGGGGGATCTCGTCCCAGCTGTCGTAGGTTTGCGACCAATAGGCTGTGGCCCAGTGTTGGTTGAGTGATGCGAGGGTCTTGTATTTGTCGCGGAGGAAGTTTTGAAACTGGGTGCGGGTGGCGGCGTCGAAGGACTCGTCGGTGTACTCGTTGCCGATCTGCCAGCCGATGACGTTGGGGTCGTGGCCGAAGCGTTGTGCGAGTGCGGTGGCGATGCGGACACAGAACATTCGATAGTGCGGGCTGGAGTAGGAGAACTGGCGGCGGTTGCCGTGTTCGCGGAGTTGGCCGTTGGCGTCGGTGCCGAGGGTGTCGGGATATTTGGTGGTGAGCCATGCGGGCGGGGCGTCGGTGGGAGTGCCGATGACGACGGCGATGTGATGCTTTTCCGCGAGGCGGATGGCGCGGGCTAGCCAGTCGAGGTCGATGTGGTTGTCGCTGGGCTCCATGCGCGACCAGGCGAACTCGCCGACGCGGGTGACGGTCATGCCGGCTTTTTCCATGAGTGCGAGGTCGGCGTCCCAGCGGGATTCGGGCCACTGCTCGGGGTACCAGGCGGCGCCGAGGAGTGGGGCGTGGGGAGTGGTGTATTGACGCGTGGGCTGAGCGAAGGCCTGCGATGCTGAGGAGCGCGAGGGTTAGAAGCGCGGTCTTCATTTGCCGGAGGTTTCCTTGAGGAGCGAGACTCCGTGGGGGGGCAACGTGACGGCTGTGATGGATTGATCGTGGAGTATATCGAGCATTGAAGAGGGAAGTGTTACCTGCTGCTGTGTGTCGGAGTGGTTGAGGAGGAAGAAGTATGAGCCGCTTGGACCGGAGCGTTCGGCTAACTCGACGGCTTCAGGGGTTGCGATGAGTGGGAGTGGGACTTTTGCTTGAGTGAGGAAGTTTTTGAAGAGCGTTGCGGTGAGAGGTTGGTCTAGCCATGCGCCGATGTAGGTGATGCGGCCCTGGCCTGACGGGGCGGGTGATGACGGCGGGTTGGTTGTCGAGCCAGCCGTTGGATTTTCCGTAGCGTAAGAGGGTGGTGGTGTCGGGGGCGCTGGTGCTGAGGGCTTCGGCCCAGATGGTGGCTTTGCCTGTGCCTGCGTCGCCGGTGATGGGGACGGATTGGTCGAGGGCGTAGAACTGTTCGACGCGGCCGCCGAGGAGGTTGACGAGTGGGCCGGGCTGGCGTTCGATCTGGAGTGCGTTGTCGATGTCTTTCATGCCGGAGCGTGGGCCGAGGATGAGGGTGCCACCGTGCTGGACGTAGTCGCGAAGATGTGCGGCGGTGGCGTCGGTGAGGACGTTGAGGGCGGGCGCGAAGACGATGTTGTATTGGTCGAGTGGGGCGTCGGGGGAGATGACGTCGACGCTGGTGGCGAGGGGTTGGATGGCGGCGTACCAATCGGTCATGAGCTGGGCGTAGTCGAAGTTTGCGTTGTGGCGTTGGAAGTCGATGGCCCAGCGCGAGTCGTAGGAGTTGAGCAGCGCGACTTTGGAGTGGATGGTGGTGCCGGCGAGGGCGGAGCCGGTGCGTTCGAGTTCTTCGCCGAGTTGTTTAATCTCGCTGTAGATGGGTTGTGGCGTGCCGTCGGCTCCGACGAGGGTGCCGTGGTATTCCTCCTGGCCATTGAGGGCGGAGCGCCACTGCCAGTAGAGGATCGCGTCGGCGCCGTGAGCTATTGCCTGCCATGCCATCTCGCGGACTACGCCGCGGTCGAGTGTGCGGTTGACTGCGGCCCAGTTGACGAAGCCGGGCTGGGTCTCCATAAGCCAGAAGTTTTTGAGTTTGTAGCCGCGCACGAGATCGTGAAGGAGGCCGTTTAGCTCGGGCTTCAGGTGGCCGGTTTCCATGTAGTCGTCCCAGGCTGCGATGTCGAGGTCTTTGTGGACGATGTAGTGGTCGAAGCCGGCGTTGAAGTGCATGGTGTTGGTGGTGATCCATTGGCGTGCGTCGGCGTGAGCGCGGATGACGGAGGTCTGGTTGGCGATGTAGCTTACCCAGGTGTCGGTGACGAAGCGCTTCCAGTCCAGGAGCAGCGCGGGGTTTTCTCCACGAGAGCGGACGGGGATTTGATCGAAGGTGTCGTAGGTTTGGGACCAATAGGCGGTGGTCCAGCGGCGGTTGAGCTCGGCGATGGTGCCGTAGCGGGTCTTGAGCCACGCGTGGAAGGCGGCTTTGGCGGTTTCGTCGAATGAGGGCGCGGCGAGTTCGTTGTCGATCTGCCAGCCGATGACGTTGGGGTTGTGGCCGTAGCGAAGTGGCCATCTCTTCGGCGATGCGTTTGGCGAAGTGTCGATACTGTGGGCTGGTGAAGGAGAATTGCTGGCGGTTGCCGTGCTCGGCTCGGCGGCCGTCTTCGTCTACTCGAAGCGTGCCGGGATATTTTGATGTGAGCCATGCGGGCGGTGCGGCGGTGGGAGTTCCGAGGACTACGACGATGTTGCGGGCGGCGGCGGCGGCGATGGCGCGATCGAGCCATGCGAAGTCGAAGTGGCCTTCGGAGGGCTCCATCGTGCTCCACGCGAATTCGCCGACGCGCACGACGTGCATGTGGGCGGCCTGCATGAGATCGAGGTCGGTGGCCCAGCGTGATTCGGGCCATTGCTCGGGATACCAGGCGGCGCCGAGGAGGATCGCGGGTTTTGTCGGAGCGGTTGGTTGTGCGGGTGACTGGTTTGCGATGCTGAAGAGTGCCGCCAGCGTTAGCATTGCGGAGCGAACGATTGCTTTGAGGGGGTTATGCATTTATGTTGAACTCTTACTCTCAAGGAAAGCTTAAATACCTGAGTCATCATCAGGAAGCTGGAAGCTGAATTATAGGAGCAACGAGGGCGATTCAGCTGATTTCGGAGGAGCGCGTGAAGGTTCCGCATGTCGGTAATGGTGCGGTCCAGTGTTTGAGCTTTTCATTTCGAGAGAGTGCGGTATAAATTGCGAGTGCAGTGAATACGCACAGCAAAAAGTAAGAGGCCCATTTTGCCGGTAAAGCTTGCATTGATTCACACGTCCCCGACCCTTGACGCCGCTCTTCACCGAGTTGTGCGCGAAGCAGATTCCTGAAGCAACGATCTTTCATATGGTGGACGAGAGCCTGATCAAGAACACGATCGAAGCAGGCTCGCTGCAAAAGATTACGACGCGGCGGCTGATTGCGATGGTGGAGTCCGCGGGGATGGCGGGTGCGGATGCTGTGCTGGTGACGTGCTCGTCGATTGGTGAGGCTGTTACGACTGCACAGGGGCTCTTCGATTTTCCGGTGCTGCGGGTGGATGAGGCGATGGCGGAGCGGGCGATTGCATGTGGGCGGCGGATTGGCGTGCTTGCGACGCTGAGGACTACTCTTGTGCCTACGGCCGATCTGGTGCGGCGCAAGGGAGCGGGAAAGAATGTTGAGATTGTCGATCATCTGTGCGAAGGGGCGTTCGATGCGGTGATGGCTGGGGATACGAAGACGCATGATGAGATCGTCAGCAAGGCGCTGCTGAATGAGATGAATGGGATGGATGTGGTGGTGCTGGCGCAGGCGTCGATGGCGCGGGTGCTGGGCGTGATGAAGCCTGATGCGCTGAGGATGCCGGTGCTGTCGAGTCCTGAGCTTGCGGTGCAGCGGATGGCGGAAGTGTTGCGAGAGCGCGCTTGAAGAAGCGCCACGGCGTACTCTCTCTGCTGTGCGTGGTATCGGCGATTACGTTTCTGGACAGGCTTGCGATTGCGGTGGCGGAGCCGGGGATTCGCCATGATCTGAGTTTGTCTCCGCAGCAATGGGGTTGGGTGTTGAGCGCGTACGTGCTGGCGAATGCGTTGTTCGAAGTTCCTTCGGGGATGATGGGCGATCGCAAAGGGCAGCGATATGAGCTGACGCGGATAGTGGTGTGGTGGTCGGGCTTTACTGCGCTGACCGGATGGTGTCGCAGCCTTTGGCAGATTGCGGCTTCGCGATTTCTCTTTGGCGTGGGTGCGGCGGGAGCGTATCCGAATGCGGCGGGGGTGATCTCGCGTTGGTTTCCGAAGCGGGAGCATGCGCGGGCGCAGGGATTTGTGTGGGGGTGCGAGTCGTTTGGGTGGGGCGCTGGCTCCGCTGTTGCTTGTGCCGATGCAGCAGCGTTCGGGATGGCGTGCTGTGTTCTGGGGATTGGGCGTGCTTGGGTTGGTGTGGGCGGTTGTGTGGGCGGTGTGGTTCCGCAGCGATCCAGCTGAACAACCGGGAATCACTCGGGCTGAGTTGGATGAGATTGGTGACGGTGTCGAGAACTGCACTGGGCAACTTCGATGCCGTGGCGTCAGATATTTGCGCTGAAGCAGCTTTGGTTGATCACGTTTGCTTATTTCTGCTATGCGTGGGGAAGCTGGTTTTATTTTGGCTGGTTCACTACCTGGCTGGTGCATGGTGCGGGCTTCACTGTTTCGCAGATGGGCGTGTTTGCTTCGTTCCCGTTTATCACTGGCCTGGCAGGAAATCTGTTAGGCGGGGCGATGAGTGAACGGCTGGTAGAGCGGTACGGACGCAAGCGGACTTATCGCTGGGTGACTGCATGTTGCCTGGTGGTTACGGCGTGTTTGTTGGGAGCGATGAGTGTGGTGCGCGGGACATGTTGCGATCGTCGTGCTGGCGACGCTTGGGCTGGGAGTGATGGACCTTATGCTGCCTTCAGCGTGGGCGATGTGCATGAGCATCGGCGGGAGTTACGGTGGGACGGCGACCGGCATTATGAACACGGCTGGGAATCTTGGGTGGTTGGGTTGGGGCTATCGTGTTTGGTTACATCGTGGGAGCTACGGGCGATTACAACCCGCCGCTGCGGTTGATTGCGTTGATGGTGCTGATTGCGGCGGGAGTTTTTTCCCGTGTGGATTGCACGGCTGGGCTTCGTTCCGAGGATTCTCTCGCGTCTGCTGCGTAGAGTTTGTTAGCGGCGAAGAGTACGTCCGCCATTGCGAACGAGCTCGAAGAAATCCTGTCCTCCGATCTGTCCGCCTTTCAACACCAATTCCAGATTGCGGAAGATCGGATCGTCGGAGTGGGCGCGACATAGTGGTGCGCCGGGCTCGACTGAGGCAGACCAAGTGAGGGCGTAGAGGCCGAGTTGCTGCAATGCGTGGCTCGCAGTGTCGCCGCCGCAGATGATGACGCGGCGTACTGGGCTGCTGCTCAGCAATGACTTCAATAGTTTGCCTAGTTGCGTGCCTAGCTGCTCGCCATGCGGCGTTGAGCCTGCGGTGAGTGGGCCTAGCGCTGTGTAGAGGATTACGCTGCGGCCTTTAGCGAGGACTTCGATGCACTCTTGCTTTGCGGCCTCGGCGGCGGCGGCGGTGGTTGCTGGATTTGTGAGCTTCGAGGGATCGATCGAGATGGCTGCAAAGCCATTTGCGCGTGCCCAACGGATCTGTCCTTCGGTTACGGGGGAGCAACTGCCGCTGAGGACGAGGATCTGATCAACGGGCTTTGCCTGATGCATGGGTGATGGTGTGGCGATGCCAGCGGATTGCCATTGGGTGATCAGGCTCTCGGTAAGGCCGGAGCTGCCGACGGCGAATAGTGGCCGATGTGTGGCTTCATGCCATAGGAGTTTGCCGGTGATGGCGAGTGATGCGTCATCGATGCCGTCGAAGAGCACTGCTTGTGCTCCGCGTTGACTCTTTCGGCTGCCAGAGCCGCGGCGACGTTGACGCTCAAGGCGCGAATGTCTATCAGTCCGATCGGGCATCGCCGTTTGTTTTGCAAGATGTTTGCGGAGGTCGGCTTCGGTCAGTGGGGGTTACGGGATGGCAGCGCATCGTGGGATGTTCGTCGATGCGGTAGACCTTGCCGCCGGCGGTTGCGAATAGGTTTCCAAAGACTACGTAACGGCCGAGATGCGGCGCGCCTACGACGATTGGGATGAACTCTGGCGCAAAGATTTCGTGGCCGATCTCCATTGCCCGACCGATGCTGCCGTGGGTGGGTGAGCTGTCGAATGTTGAGCAGGTTTTGTAGTGGGTTACCGGCGCTTCGAACGCTTTTAGTCTCTCGAATATTTCTGGAAGATTTGCTGACATCCACTCGGGGGTTCGGCTGCGACTGTCGCCGGCGATTCCGATGGCTTGGCAGTTGGGGAATGCTTCGAGGTGTGTTCTGAGATGGAAGGCCAAGGAATAGTACGCTTTCGATGCCGGCGAGCGCCAAGGATTCGAGGACGTCGGTCGAGCCGGTAAAGTCGTCTCCGTAGTAGACGTAGAGGAGGCCGCTCATGCTCCGAACATCTCCAGCGCAGCCTTGAGTTCGGGATGGGTGGTGGCGTATTCGGGTAAAGGAATGTTGTGGACCGCGGCTTGCCATGCCTGTTGCAGGCTTAGCACGCCAGCGGTTGGGCCTTGTGGGTGACCCATGATGCCGCCGCCGGCCGCGTAGATGAGGTCGACTGCTGCCGAGTGCTTTGTAAGTTGCGGGAGCCTGCTTTGCCGATTGTCCTGAAGAGAAGACGGGCATGATCTCGCAGCCGGGATTTGGCGGTTCGAACATTGGTGTGAGGCAGGCGCGGGCGGAGGCGATTACAGAGTCGTCGGGCTCGCAGAATTTGTTGCTTAGGCCGTTTACGTGAGTATGGTCGATGCCTGCGAGGCGCCAGAATTTTTGGAAGGCGATGAAGCTCATGCCGATTGCGGGTGAGCGTCCATACATTCCCCAGCCGTTGCGATGGCCGTGAATGGCGACCTGGCAGTGTTGGCGCAGCGCCTTCATTGCGGGCAGTCCGATGGAGTTCATGCTGACCATGACGCATGTGCCGTGGTGCTCGACTACGGTGTCGTGACGGCGCAGCATCTCGTCGAGGTCGCCGGTGATGTTTGCGGCGTACATTACGCGCTTGCCGGTCTTGTCGGCGTGGCGGTTGATGACATTCATGACGGCTGCGACACGTCGATCGAAGGGGCAGTGCGGGCCGTCGGATTGCAGTTCGTCATCTTTGATGAAGTCGATGCC
Organism: uncultured Acidobacteriaceae bacterium; assembly: GCA_963744125.1. Taxonomy (GTDB): domain Bacteria; phylum Acidobacteriota; class Terriglobia; order Terriglobales; family Acidobacteriaceae; genus Edaphobacter. The sequence continues at coordinate 93,290 of CAVUSG010000008.1, forward strand.
GGCTTCGACGAGAGTTTTGACTTGTGCGGCGGTGGTGTCGGGGGACATTCCGACTGAAGGCTTGATGATGGTGCCGATGATGGGCCGGTCTTGTACGCCGGTGAATTTGCGTGTGCCTGCGATGCCGAATTGTGGGCCTTGATATTTTGTGAGGAAGATGGGAGGGAGGGTGATGTCGAGCAGCTTGAGTCCGGAGAATTGCTTGAGCTCAGAGAGATTGCCGGCGACGGTTGCGAGTATGTTGGGGAGCGATGGGCCCATGGTCTCGATGGGCCAGGAGAGAGTGACTTCGGCGGTGCGTCGCGGTGTGTCGGGGCTCGTACCTTTGGGGACGCCTGATCCGGGTAGCGATGGCGTTTTGACGGTGCCTAGTTCTGTGATGGATTCGACACGCGCGGCGAAACGTTCGCGCAGCTCGTCGGTCTCTCCGGGCACGCGGAGGAAGGTTCCGGTGGACTGCTCTCCGGCCATGGTCGCGGCGGCGGAGTCGAGGGGGAATGCGGTTTCGATCCAGTAGCGGGCGTGTATCCGTTCAGTCATAGGGCTCGCAGATCACGCGATGTCGAAGTAGGTGTCATAGGTTTCGTTTTCGACGTGATTGAAGGGAACGAAGACGGTGTCGTTCGCGATGTAGGCCTGAGGGGCGATTTGTTTGAGGGCCTCGGGAGAGAGTCTCTGCCGCGCTCTGCCGGGTTTGGGATTGAGCGCGACGTACATCGTGGGTCCGCGCATGAGGGCGACGGTGTTGGGATGCAGATCGTCGATTGCCTCGGTGCGGAAGGTCTGCGGTAGCAAGAGGTCGATGCGGTCGTTGTTGTGCCATGTGCGCTTGATGGCGAAGAATCCTTTGGGCTCGGTACCGGTTGCCAGGGGCTTGCCGTTGATGGCGATCTTTGCTCCCTTCGTCCAGGCTGGAATCCGCAGATAGATTGCGAAGGTGGCGGGCTTCGGCGTTTCTACCTGCAGCGAGGTTGCATCGTCTTCGGATGTGCCGGCTGTCTGCGTGAGCTTGATCGCATTGGCGTCCTGCGTCCATCTCACTTCCGACGGTGCGTAGAGATTTACATAGATGCCGTCTTTGCTTCGGAAGTAAATATTCAACACGTAATCCGCGACGGTTTGGACTAGAGTGCCGGAGCAGCAGGGCCACTTCTTTTGGTAGTAGACCTTCGTGCCGTTGGGGCTGTAGGTGGAGTAGTACGGATAGTCGCCGTCGGAGTCGGGTGGCTTGACGGCGAGGATGGTGTTGTAGACGACGCGCTCGAGGTTGTCGCCGTAGCGCGGATCGGCGGTGAAGCGCAGCAGGTAGCGGGCGAGCTTGGTGGCGGCATAGGAGCCGCAGGGCGTCTCGAAGTGATCGACGGTGGTGCTGAGGCTGTCGTAGAGCTGGCCCTTGTGTGGCTCGATGAATGTCTCGTTTGGTCCCCATCCGCCCGACGCGAACTGTTGTTGTGTCGTGAGCAGGGTGAAGGCGTTCTGCATAGCGCGCTTGTATTTTTCGTCGCCGCCGATCTGGTAGGCCTTGCCTGCGGAGCTTAGTGCGATGGCGTGAGAGTAGGCGTGCTGGCCGGGGAACGGATCTTCTCCGTTGGCGAGCCGGTCGAAGTACTCGCGGTCGAGCATGTACTTCAAGGCGAGATCTTGAAATGCCGAGTGTTGCCGGTCAGTTTGTGAGCGGTGAAGAGATTCTCCGGCATCACGAAGGTCTCGTCGTAGGGCGGGTCTTTCTTGCCGATGCGGTCGTGTCCCTTTGCGGGCAGCAGGGAGGCCGATCCGGCGAGTACTCGGTTCAGGAGCTCTTTGCTCTCGGGGACGTTCGAGAGTGTGAGTCGCATCGATCAGGCCGACGAAGTGCTTGTCGAGGGTGTAGCAGATCCAGAGGTTGGTCTTGGGGCGCAGGATCGATTGGTTGTCCGGGCCGAGCGTTGCGGCGAAGCCTTGGACCAGCGCCTCAACCTTGGCGTGGCAGGCGGCGTCGCCTGTGCTGGCACCGATGCGAGCCAGGCCGGAGATGTATTGGCCGAGCGCGTGTCCGGGGACGAAACCGTTGAGATCGTACCAGCCACCCATGTCTTCGCCGGGTGCTGGGAGTCCGGCGCGCTCGCGATAGACTTTGAGCAGACGGTCGTCATCGAGCGCGAGGTAGTGGGCGTGAACGCGGTCGTACTGCTGCTTCAGAGGGCCGCCGGTGAGCTTTACGTCGGCGTATCCGAACTCCTGCAGGACCTCTCGTGGAGGCTGGTCTCGAGGTGGCGAAGGCAAGACCGGAGGCGCGGCTTAGTGCTGCCGTTGCGGCGGCGCCCTTGAGGAAGTTTCTTCGGGATAGACGACTGCTCATACTGGCCCTTCAAGAAAATCTATCCGAGATTACACCTGCGCGGTGGCTGGCAGGAGTGGCAGTGGGTGGCTCGGCAGTAATTCCGTTTTGCGGAATCAATGCATGGCCGTGCCCGGTCGTCGGAGAAGCCTACCTTCGTCTCCTGCTTGTCGTCGAGAGGGTAGATGAGGTCGACGTTGCGCGGCGTGATCAGTTGATGTTTGACGAAGACCGTCGAGGGCAAGGCTTTCTTCTGCAGAATCTGTAGCGCCATGGGGATGATTTCGTCCCCGTAACGCTCAGGGAAGTAGGCGACTGTGCCAACCAGCCTGGTTCCGGGCCGACGGAGTTCGTTGCGGGCGTCGAGGATTGCGTTCTGGCCCATTACAGCGCAGAGGTTACGGCCACCGATCTCGTCGAAGGCCCGAAGCGTGGCCAATGCGCAGACATCGTTTACAGTGCCGACCAGCGTGCGGCGTGCCGGAGCGCGGCGCAGATATTGTCGAAGTACTTCGAGGACCTGCTCGAAGTTGCCGCGGCCGTTCAGGTGTGTAACCGGAACGGTTGCGATTTGAGGGAGCTCGGCTCGCAGGCCGTCTACGAAGCCGGTGATGCGAAGTTCGAGCAGCGAACCCGCGATGGGAAGTTCCAGCAGGAGAAGCTGCTCGACCTTGCCCTCCCAGTGCTCTCGTGCCCAGCGGCCGAGGGCTTTGCCGCCGATAATGCCTGCTTTGTAGTTGTTTGCGCCGAAGTAGGCGGCACCTGGGTGGGGGACTTCGATGGCGATGACGGGCGTGTTTGCTTCGAGAAACTTCGACGCGATGATGGGCGCTACGCGCTCGTAGGTCTGGAACTCGAGCACCAGATCGACACGTTCGCGGATGAGGAGATCGGCGTTCCGCAATGCTTCGCGTGCGCTGTACCGGTTGCTGACGGTGATGAGGTGGACGTGCTCACGCGCGGCGGCGATCTCCATATTTTTCATCACTTCGCGGGAGAACTCGGAGTCGCCCTGGGCTGCGAAGCCTATACGAAAGGGCTGCGCCGTCACGGGGCCGAAACGATTTTGATAGACGCCGGGACCGGCGCGTTCCAACAGGCCGCCGTGGATGAGGGTTCGCAGAAGGCGGAAGACGGTGGTCTTGGGCAGGCCGGTGCGTTCCATCACGTCGGCGAGGACCAGTTCTTCTCCCATCGTTCGGAAGGCCTTCATCACTTCGCAGGCGCGCAGCACGGTCTGCGATTCGTTGCGATCGACTTTGCGGATCTTGGCGGTAGCAATCGAAGCCTCTTCTATTGGAGGTTTCGCTGAGGGTCGTTGATTTAGTGCGCGGTTTTGCCATCTCGCGGACATCCTACATTCCGATAAATGGAATTGGCAAGGACGGATGATCGGAATCATTTCGGGCTTGCGCACGCGACGAGGTTCGCGTGAAATGTCGTGACGATCGCCAACTGTCTATTTCGCCCCGCTGGAGGGTGCTTGAATCCGAATCCTTTTCTGGGAGTGCTTTACCACTGGACGGGTGGTCTCTCCGCGGCGAGCTGCTATCTTCCGTTTCGCGCGATTCGCAGATGGTCGTGGGAGATCTACTGGTTGCTGCAGGGAGTCTTCAGTTGGATTGTTGCTCCCGCGGTCTTCGCGACGATTCTGGTTCCGGACTGGACTTCGGCTTTGAGCGGAGTATCCGGGTTCGACGTTGTTTTATGCGTGGTTCTGGGGCGCGATGTGGGGGATCGGAGGGCTGACCTTTGGGCTTGGCGTGCGCTATCTCGGGGTTGCGCTGGGGTACACCATTGCTCTTGGATTCAGCACGGCATTTGGGACGCTGATGCCGCCGTTGTTTGCGGGGGAGCTGCGTGAGGTGGCGACGGAGCGGTCGGGGCAGGTGATTCTGCTTGGCGTGCCGTTTGCCTGGCGGCGATTTTTGTTAGCGGTATCGCAGGCGCGCGTAAGGAGAGGGAACTGAGGGTGGGACGTGCGCGACCGGAAGGTGTGACTGAGTTCTCGTATCGCAAAGGGCTGATCGTCGCGATCTTTGCGGGTGTGATGAGCGCGTGTTTTGCTTATGGTCTGACGGCCGCGAAGCCGGTGGATCAACTTGCGCTCGGCACAGTTGGTTGCACATGGCCGGAGCGATCTGTGGCAGCATCTGCCGGCGCTGGTGGTGGTGCTGTGGGGCGGCTTCACTACGAATTTCATCTGGTGTGCGTGGCTGCTCTTCAAGAACCGCTCTGCTGGGCAGTTTGCGGGGCGTGTGCGTGGCGAGGGTCCGATTGCGGTAAAGACCATGGCGCTGAATGTGGCGGCGTCCGCTGCGGCGGGGCTGCTGTGGTACCTGCAGTTCTTTTTCTATTCGATGGGGCAGACCAAGATGGGGCGGTACGACTTTTCGAGTTGGACTCTGCATATGGCGGGGACCATTATCTTCGCGACTCTGTGGGGTGTCGTCCTGCATGAGTGGAAGGGTACTGGGCGAACGACTCGACGGCTGGGCGCTGCTGGATTTCTGCTGCTGGTGCTGTCGACCATGATCGTTGGCTATGGGAATTATCTGAAGGCGCGCTAACGCATTTCCTCTTCCTGCTCCAGGGGGCTTGGTACTCCCCCCTCCCCCTATCTGAACTGTGCAAAGTATTCAAAACTAGATATCTTAAGTCCGGACTTCGGTGCAGGTAAGTCCAAAAAGTCTTATAAAATGGGGTTGGATGGCTGCAAAGTATTCATAAACTGAGGGTTATGAGGTTTTGACTCGGACTGAGTTTTCAAAGAACTGCGATGATGCCGATCCGCCTGGGCGGGGTTTTTGCGTGTACCTCTATTATAGCAGGTTGGGGTGGTCGAGGACTGTTTGTATATTGCTGATTTGTAATAGTTTATGAGTTTTGTCTTGGCATGTGCATTTGCTGGGAATTTGTGGGAGAGATTGATGTAAGTGATTGTTTTATTTGCTCTTATGCAACAAATGCAAAGCAGGAACGGGGATAGAGGCGGGATAAGAGCGGGATTATGGGGATGAACTCTGACGGGATGGAGAGTTGCTCACAATGATGAGCGCTTTTTCGCATCCGTATACACCCACAACATAGCCGCTTCTAGTGCGATGAGTTGAGGGCTGCGGCTTTGTGGCTTGCTTCAGCTAGTAGCTCTTCGATGGGTGTGTCGCTGTTGATGGTGGCGGTCATAAGCGCGTCGATGATGGAGGCGATCTGTGGCCAGGTGTTCAACTGAGGGATCTCGCGGGCTACTTGATGCAGGCCTTCCATGCGGTGGTAGAAGGGAATCAGGTGGTTCACTTCTTCATCGACCAGGTGGATCTGCGGCAGCCGATCGCTCCTTCGGTGGTGGTGAGTTTGTCCATGGCCGGCGTGAGGCAGTGCTTGAGGAATCTCCAGGCGATCATCGCGATGCGGGCTGCCGGATGCGATCGAAAGAATCCAGTAGACGTTGAGTGAGAGCGGGGAGCCATTGGCGCCGCGAGGGATGGATGCGATGTCGACGCAGCCTTTGACTTTGGACTCCGCGGAGGTGTGCGCCATGGTGGCGAAGCCGAACCAGTTGACCATCATCGCGGCTTCTCCGGCGGCGAAGGCGAGTCCGGCCTGGATCGAATCGAATTGGTTGCAGCCTGGATGAACGGCGGTGGGGTCGTTGAGAATCGTGCGGTAGAACGTTAGTGCTTCGGTTGCTGCGGTGGTTTGAAAATGGATATTGCCGTTGGTGTCGAATAGCTCTCCGTTGCGTGTCCAGAGTTGCAGCAGGAAATCGTAGACCGAGTTGTGGCCGTCTGGAAACGCGGCGAAGAGTGTTCCGTAGCGTCCTTGCTCTGGTTCGTTGAGGAAGCGCGCGATCTGGTGGAAGTCGTCCCAGGTCTCCGGCGGTGCGAGTGGCTTGTTGAACTGTGCCAGGTAGGCGTGTTGTCGCGCTGTGTCGTTGAAGATGTCCTTGCGGTAGACGAGGCATTCGGGGCCGTCGTGGTAGGGGGTGCCGAGGATTGCGTCGTCCATGCGTTGCAGCCTGAGCAGCGAGTCGACCCATGCGGTGGGGAAGTCCGGGATTGGGTCTGTGGCGAGTAACGGAGCGAGATCGACGGCTGCGTTTGCCTGATGCATCGCTGCTATCCAATCAGTTGGGATGAAGCATACGTCCCATTCGCCGTTCGACATGCCGTTGCTCGTGAGGAGGGCGTCTTCGAGTGGATGCAGGTCCATTGCTATTGCTTCGAGGGTCAGTCCGGTGCTGGGCTTCGGCGTCGAAGCTTGCCCATTGTTTGGCGATCGCGGATTCGAACGGTCGCATACTTGCGGACTGCGATGCGGAAGGTGTTGGCGCGGCTCACGGTTTGTGCTCCGCATCGAGTTCTGCGGCGATTGCGTTGTTATGTTCGCCGATGCGCGGTGCTCCGCGTGGGCTGGTGAGCAAGTCGCCATCGATGCGGATGGGGCAGCGGGTGGTTCGCATCGATCGGTCTGTGCCGCTGCCGACGTTTTGTACCATGTCGAGCGCGTGGAACGCTTCATGCTGAAAGAGGCGGTTCCAGTTGAAGACATCGGCGCACCAGACGTCGGCGGGTTCGAGGATGCCGAGCCAGTGTGCGGTGGTGTGCTGCTTCAGATGTTCGACGAGTATGGTTTTGATCTCGTCTCGTTGATCGAAGAGAGCTTTGGGGTCGGTGTAGCGAAGTAGCGGCGCACAGCTCAGCAGCTCGCCGAGGCGAACGATAGGTTGCATGGCGAGCGCGATGTAGCCGTCGGAGGTCTTGTAGATTCCGTAGGGCGCGCCGAGGTAGGCGTGCGCGTTGTTGACGGCGCTGCGCTGCGGGAGCTTGCCGCCGTCGTTCAGATATGTGGTGAGAACTTCGAACTGTAGATCGAGTGTGGATTCGAGCAGGCTTACTTCTACGCGGCCGCCTGCGCCTGTGATGCCGCGACGCACGAGACATGCGAGGATTCCCTGCACGAGATGTGCGCCTGCCATCATGTCAGAGACTGCGAGCCCGAAGGGGACAGGCGGCTGATCTGCATCTCCGTTCAGCCAGGGAAGGCCCGAGAGCGATTGGACCAGCAGGTCCTGACCGGGCTTGGTGGACCATGGTCCCGTGGTTCCGTAGCCGGTGATGTCTCCATAGACGATGCGCGGATTCATGGCTGAGACGGCTTCGTACCCGAGGCCGGCCTTCTCGATTACGCCGGGGCGGAAGTTTTGGATCATCACGTCTGCGCGGCGCAGCAGCTCGATGACGCGCGTCTTTGTCTGCGGGATTTTTCAGGTCGGCGGCGAAGCTTTCTTTGTTGCGGTTGATGGAGTGGAAGAGCGTTGAGTCGCCATCGAGCATCAGGTTCGAGATGTAGAGTTGGCGGCAGAGATCGCCTACTCCGGGGCGCTCGATCTTGATGACGCGCGCGCCCATGTCTGCCAGATCGTAGCGACGCTGATGGGCCGGAGAGGAACTGGCTGAAGTCGATGACGAGCAGGCCTTCGAGCGGCTTCATGCAGAGGGCTCCTTGTGTCTTGTGAGTGCGGCGTCGAGGTCGGCTAGCACTTGCTGCTCGGTGGCGTCGTTGCCGCGCAGATAGCTGTGAACGATGGCGGATGCGGCGTCCTGGAAATGCGATGAAGCCGGGCCAGCGTGGGCGCACCCACGCCGCGTCGAGTGTGGGGAGCGTGTTTGCGAAGAAGTTATTGGTGATGCGGTTGGCCTCGGCGTCGAGCCATGCGGCGCGATGGCCTGGTTGGCCGCCAGACGAGACATAGAGCGTCCGCTGGGTGAGCGGACTGGCGACGTGCGCGGCATACGCGATGGCTGCGTCACGATGTTTGCATTGTGCGGAGACTGCGATGCCTGCACCGCCTAGTGTCGAACGGAGTGGGGTCCCGTTATCCAGCGTGATGAGATTTCCTGTTGTGAGTTGGTGTGATGCGTAGCCGTGACGGGAGTAGTTCGAGTAGCCGTAGGCGAATGGGCAGTAGGCTACGGTGTCGCTCTCGGCTAGTAGCTGCCATGTGCGGATTGGATTGCGGTCGAGCGAGCCGGGAGCCGATAGGTTCAATAGCTCTCGCAACATGGTCAATGCCGACTCGCCGGCTTCGCGTTTCTCCGGTTCTGATGACGGTGTTCTCGTTGCTGGAAGGGCTCTGCGCCGAGTGCGTTGGCCAGCATGAAGAAGGCCATGAGGCTATCGATAGCGAGGCCCGGGACTGCGACTAGTCCGCGTCGTGCTAGCTCAAGTAGCTCGGACCAGGTGGTGGGGAGCGTGGCACCTGCGCGGGCGAGAAGGTCCGGGCGCCAGCCTGCAATAGGTGTTGCGGCGTCGATCGCCAGCGTCCACTGATGGTTGTTGTATTGGTAGCTTGCGTGGGATCGACCGACTGAATTCGATTGCTGATCTGTCAGAAATTCCGATGAGAGATATTCGTCCAAGGGGAGGAGCAGTCCTTTTGTGGCGGCCTCTCCGATGGATGGATGGTCGATGACCATCAGGTCGAAGCGTTTGCGAGTTCGCTGAGAGGGGCGTCTGCGAAGGCCTGGAGTGAACGCTTCTCCCAACGGATGGTGATGCCGGGGTGGGTTTCCTCAAACTGCTGTGCGGTTGCGAGCATCGGCAGCAGGCCGCGCGTGTGGTTCCAGGTAATGCCGGTGAGCTCAATCATGTGTAAAGTTGAGTTTCCTTTGACGAAAGTCAGCATGGTAACTTTGATTGGTTTCCGCGCGTGGTGTCAATGTGGAATTGCGACGGTTCATAGGGAGTGAATATGTCGGGCGATATGTTTTTCGAAGATTATGAGGTGGGGGCCACGCGTGAGAGTAGCGGTCGAACGATTACCGAGGCCGACATCGTTCTACATGCCGGGCAGACGGGCGACTTTTATCCGCACCATATGGATGCGGAGTGGTGTCGCACGCAGCCGTTTGGGCAGCGCATGGCGCATGGGACGCTGATCTTCAGTGTGGGTGTGGGGCTTACGGCGGGTGCGATCAATTCGCAGGCCATGAGTTATGGCTATGATCGCTTGCGGTTCGTGAGGCCGGTTTTTATTGGCGATACGATTCGTGTGAAGGTGACGATTAAAGAGAAGCGCGATGATCGCGAAGCGAGCCGGGCAGGGAATTGTCGTTGAGGCGCTGGAGGTCACGAATCAGCGTGGTGAGACGGTGCTGGTTTGTGAGCATCTGCTGCTGGTGAATCGGGCGGCGGTTAGCGTGTAGTGATCTCGTAGTGTCCGGGGCTCGTCAGGGTTAGTGTGTCGTGGCGATCTGTTGCGTTGGGTGTGGGTGAGATGACCTGGTTAGCGATTTGGCCGTTCACCATCAAGCGCGAGTGCGGATCGTGGATCTCTACGCGTACGGAGGCTGATTCGACGCCTTGTGGGAGATCGAGTGTAATTCCTTTGGACTTGTCGATGCGAATTTTGATTGTGCCGTTGGGTGTTGGGACTGATCCTTGTGCCCAGTCGAGTCCCATCAGGTCCGGTTCGATGGTTACGCGTTTGTAGCCTGGCGTTGCGGGGCGGATTCCCAGAACGTTTTCGCTGAGCCATGCGGTGGGTCCTGCGGACCAGCCGTGGGCCAGCGAGACGAAGTAGCCGGATGTGCCGTCGGCTTGCAGGGATAGATGAGGATTCGTTTTTGGCCAGCGCAGGTCGTACGACTCCCAGAAGCTGGTTGCGCCTTCGGCGAGCATGCCTCCCCAGTATTGGCGAATCCAGTCGAGTGCTTGCTTGTTGTGATTGGTTTTAGCGAGAGCATCGAGTAGGTAGGCGTTGAAATAGGGACTGATGACGGGGTCGGTGGGAGAGTCCTGTTTGATGTTGCTGAGCGCGCGGCTCCAGATGGCGTCGGCTTCTTTTGCTTCGCGTGCCATCTTCGGTGGTCAGGATTGCGAGCGCGTTAAGCTGCCATGTGCTGCCGTAGCCCATGTCATCATGATCGCGAAACTTCGCCCGCACAGCCGCGAGAGTTCTCTCGCTTTGCGTTGAATATTTCGCCGCATTTGCTGTATCGCCGAGCGCATTGAGCATCTTTGCGGCAGCTGCGTATGCGCGCACATATTGAAGTTGAGTTCCGATCAACGCGTCTTGCGTGTAGGCGTACAGGCCGGGAGCCCAATCGACGAAGAGCCATTGTTTTTTGGAGTTGGTGAACAGGCCGGTTGGATCGAGCCCTGCATTCATGCGGTCGAGGATATGAATGAGATTGTCGTGCTGCGACGACAGGAAGACTTTGTCGCCGTTGTGCTCGTATAGATTGGCCAGCGAAGTGACCCACAGGGCTGAGTAGCTGGGGATTCCGTTGACGGGGCCGTCGTCTTCGGGAACGAGACGGCGGAGAGTGTCTTCGATCAACTTGTCATCGCCGAACGCCGTCGAAATGACGCGGCCTTCGACGTCGATGTCTCCGGCCCAGCGGCCGCGGTCGCGTTTTGGGGCGTCCCAGAGGCTGTCCTGCATGCAGAGGTGAGCGGTGTAAGCGCCGGTCTCCCAGATGCGGTTGAGCAGTGGGTCGGAGGATTCGAAGGAGCCTGCGTATTGGACGGGGTAGTAGATGCCTTCGAGGCGAATTGCTGAGAATGTGAGGGTCCGGGCATCCTCGCAGGAAGCGAATGCGGGCGTAGCGGAAGGCGGACTTCGGGCCGCGTGCGATTCCGCGCGCCGGAACGTGCAGCAGGTTGGTGCCCGAGGTAATTGCCGCCCTGCTGACCGGGGCTGAGGCCTGTGCTCATCGCCTCGATCTCGGACTCACCGTAGGCGAGGGAGACAGTTGCATCGCACGTTGATGCGGATTCGATGAGGACTCGGCCGGTTACTTCGCGTCCGAAGTCGAGCAGCAGTGCCGGGAGCTTCGCTGTCTGTCGGCGTGCCTAGATTTGTGACCGTAAAGGAGTTGGCCGTTCTTCGTGAGATCGTCTGGTGTTGAGAGCGTGGCGGTGCCAGCGAAGATGTGGCTGATTGCGGCGGGCAAGAGGCTATAGGTTCTGAGCGAGGGAGACATGCCCATGTAGCCGGGCCACTCGTACATGCCTGCATCGGCGTTCCATTGGAAGAAATCTACGTTCGATTCGATGGGGCCGAGGGAGTCCGCTGTGTGCCATGTTGAGTCGTCGAAGTTGCTATCGGACCAATGCGGGCTTTGTGTTGCGCTGCTCTTCCAGGCGGCTGACGAATAGGTGAGCACAGGAGTGGTTGCGCCATAGGGTGCGCCGATGATCTTTGCGGCGAGTACTTCTCCGTAGGCGAGTTGCTGCGTTGCTCGAGGGCCTGCGCCGGCGACGATGCCGCGTCCGCGGACTGCTTCTATAGCGAGGGTGTTCTCACCTGTCGATAGGTAGCGAGTGACGTCTGTGTGGAAGACGTGGAAGCCGATGGGGGCGTCGATATCGCTGTTGAAGCTAGCGACGGGTTTGCCGTTGATATAGATGCTGGCGCTGCGCGGGCCTGCTATGTAGATAGTGGCTGATGGGGGGACCGTCTTGAGGGTGAATCTTGTCCGGAAGAAGTGCGGGTCGATGCGAAGCTGGGGACGGTTCCAGGGGAATTTGTTGTGGTCGGGACGATTGACGGTGGCGTCGCCGGCGGTCCAGATGTACTCCTCGGGGAGAGGGTCGTGTTGCGGTTGAGTTGCTGGGGTGAGGTTGCGGGTGGGATCGAGCTTGCCATCGGGAAAGGAGTTCTGCGCATACAGAGAAGAGCATAACAGCAGCGCTGCGACGCAAAGCGAGGGAATAGAAGTGTTGTCATCGCAGCGAGGCCTCGAACAGCATTGCCAACTCTAAACCACTCCAGTATAAGGAGGAACTATTTCGTTGCGGGGAGTTCAACATGGTCTGGTCGAACGAAGCTCATTCTCCTGCTGGCGCTCGGGGCAGTGGCTGGCTTACGCGCAGACGCCGAAGCCATTCCAAATTCTATTGGACTCGACAGTCGGCCACTGAGGAGTTGAAGACGGTACGCCGAGTCTGCAGGTGGTGGTCAATCCATTGCTTAGGCGTGGTTCACCGATACATGATGAGGCTTTCAAGAGTCTGAAGGAAACCAACGCTGACTATGTTCGGTATGTGCCGTGGCATCCTTATCCGCGGCTGGCGGTGGCGGAGTTGGAGCCGCCTAGCAATGGAAAGACCTCGTGGGACTTCAGCCTGATCGATCCAATGACGATCGATTTTCTTAACGCGACTGCGGGGCATTCGGTCATCCTGAACTTCTCCACTATTCCTGCATGGCTCTACTCGACCACGAAGAAGATTGAGGTGCCTGCGGATCCCAATCAGGTCTACTGGGACTATACACAGGGCAAGGAGCTGCGAGATCCGAGCCGTAAACAACTGGCTGATTACTACACGCGACTGGTTAGCTGGTACACGCAGGGTGGATTTACTGATGAGGCAGGGAAGCGGCATGAGTCAAATTATCACTACAACATTCCGTGGTGGGAGGTATTCAACGAGATCGATGTTGAGCACCAGCCGTCGCCGGAGGAGTATACGGCGAACTACGATGCCATTGTCGCGTCGCTGCATGCGCTGAATCCATCGATGAAGTTCGTTGGACTGGCGTTGGCGTTTCCTGAGCGGAATCCTGCGATGTTTGAGTACTTTCTGAATCATGCCAATCACAAGCCGGGTATTCCGCTGGACATGATCTCTTATCACTTCTATGCGACGCCGACGAAAGAGCAGACTGTGGAGAACTGGCAGTACAGCTTCTTCGACCAGGCGGATAAGTTTCTTGTGGGTGTGCGTTTCATCGAATCGATTCGCAAGCGGCTTTCGCCGGAGACGAAGGTCGATATGGATGAGGTGGGTCCATCCTGCCGACGGATTGGCATCCTGACACGCCATATGAGCCGGGGCCGCCGATTCCTGCGGTGTATTGGCAGGCTTCGGGGGCTGTCTTTGCGTATCTCTATATTGAGGCGGCGAAGATGGGTATTGATGTGGTGAGCGAGTCGCAGCTGGTGGGCTATGAGTCGCAGTTTCCCAGCGTGACGATGGTCGATTCGGAGACGGGAAAGCCGAATGCGCGACTGAAGGTGCTGCGGCTGCTGCGCGAGAATGTTTCAGCCGGTGACCGCATGGTCAAGACCAGGTTCATCGGTTCGGACTTTGATACGTTGGCTCTCGATGGGGCTCGCGGAAAGAGGCTGGTGGTGGTGAATAAGCGAAATCGTGAACTGGCGATTAATCTGCCACAGGAGTTTGCTGGCGGACATCTGTTGAATGCTGATGCGTTGCCTGCTCGGAGCGAGCGTTGAAGGTCAGACGCTGAAGCTTGCGCCTTTTGCTGTCGTAGTCGTCGCGGCACACTAAAGATTAGCGCGCTGTGATGTTGTAGTGTCCTGCGTGGCTTAGAGTCACGATCTTTCGTGTTCCGTTTTCCGCGGCCGTTGCTTGCTGGCGTTGCCATTTACGGCGATCTGCGCTGTTGATTGCGAGACTGGGAACGGAGACGCGTGCCGTGACTCCGTCGGGGATGTCGAGGTTGATCTCCGTGCCGCCGGGGGCTTTGCGGAGGTCTACTTTGAGCAGGCCTTTCGGGGTTGGCTCGGCGCCTTTGGCCCACTCGAGGTCGACGAGGTCGGGGCGGATGTCTACTGTGCTGAAGCCTGCGCCGGTGGGTTGAATGCCGAGGACCTGTTCCATGAGCCAGGCGGTGGGGCCTGCGGACCAGCCGTGGGCGAGGCTTACGAAGTAGCCGGAGCGATTGTCGGATTGCAGCGAGGAGTGGAAGTCTTCCTTGTACCAGCTGGGGTCGTAGGCCTCCCAGAAGCTGGTGGCGCCCTCCTGTAGCATGCCGCCCCAGTACTGGCGGATCCAGGCCAGGGCTTCGGGGCGGTGGCCTATCTCGGCCATGGCGCGGATGACGTAGTAGTTGTAGTAGGGCGAGATGATGAGTCCGCGGGTGCCGGCCTTGTTGCCTACCTGGGAGAAGACGTTGGACCAGATGGCTTCGTAGTGCTCTGGGCCTGCGGCGCCGCCGATGACGGCTGCTGCGTTGGTCTCCCAGCGTGGGCCGAAGGTGTTGGTGGATGCGTCGAGGAGATAGTTCTCGGCGCCTGCTTTGATCTGGGCGGCGCGCTTGTCGTACTTGTCGGCGTTTGCTGTGTCGCCTAGTTCGCGGAGCATGAATGCGGCTTCGCGGTAGGCGCGATAGAACTCTAGTGTGGTGGCTCGGCGGGTTTCGGGTGTGTCGCCGTTGAGGTCAGGTGACCAGTCGACGTAGAGCCAGACGTTGCTCTTGTTGGCGTAGACGTTTCGCTCGTCGAACTCTTTGTCTACGTAGCTCAGGAGCTCGAGCATGCGGGTGTGCTCGTGCTGGAGGAATTCTTTGGAGCCGGTGTGGCGGTAGTAGTCGGCGGTGCCGGTGAACCAGAAGGCGGAGTAGCCGGGGATGCCGTTTACGTGCTGATCGACGGGGGCGGGGCCCATGAGGCGGTCGAGGGTGTCTTCCATGAGGGGGCGCTCGCCGAAGACGTCCTCGATGACGCGGCCGCTTACGTCGGTGTCGCCCATCCAGCGGCCGCGGTCGCGCTTGCTGGCGTCCCATACGCCGTCCTGCATGCAGAGGTGCGCGGTGTAGGCGCCGGTCTCCCAGATGCGGTTGAGCAGCGGGTCGCTGGACTCGAACGAGCCTGCGTAGGTGACTGGATAGTAGATGTGGTCGACGCCGATGGATTTGAAACGGAGCTCGGGGCCTCCGCCTACGAAGCGGATTTTGGCGTAGCGGAAGGCGCTTTTGGGGCCGTGGGCGGTGCCGTGGGGGGGGATGGTGAGCTGGTTGACGCCGAGGAAGGGGACCTTCATGGTCTCGGACTCGGACTCGCCCATCTGGATGGTGACGGTGACGGGGGTGTCGGAGTTGGAGGCTGAGCTCTACGCGGCCGGTGAGCTCGCGGCCGAAGTCGAGGACTATGCTGGGGGCTTCGGCGTCGGTGAGTTTGGTGGCGGGGAGTTTGACGGTGAAGTCGGGGCCTTTGCCGGTGGTTAGGGTGTCGAGATTGGAGAGGGATCCGCGGCCGGCGTAGGTGGCTAGGATTCCGCTGACCGGAACCGGTAGATGGGCGAGGTAGCCGGAGATGCCGTCGTAGCCGGGCCAGTTGTAGAGGCCGGCGTCGGCGTTCCACTGGAAGAGCTCGAGGGAGCTCTCGATGCCGCCGATGCTTTGGACGGGCTTCCATGCGGTGTCGGCGAAGTCGGCTTGCTCCCAGCCTTTGGCTGCGGTGGTGGAGCTGCGCCAGTCCTTGTTGCTGAGGAGGAGGGCTGGGCCGTCGATGCCTTCGGCTAGTGGGACGATCTTGGCTACGAGGACCTGGCCGAAGGTCTGCTGGCGTAGGAGGGCGCTGTTGGCGAAGCCTGTGACTCCGCGGCCTCGGACTGCTTCGATGGCGATTGTGTTTTTGCCGGCGTGCAGGAATTTGGCTACGGCGGTGGTGAATACGTGCATGCCGAGGGGGGAGGTTACGTCGCTTTCTACCTGCTCGGCCAGCTGGCTGTTGATCCAGACTTTTACGCTGCGGGGGCCGGCTATGTAGAGGGTGGCTTCTTTGGGGATGGCTGGGGACGTTGAAGTGGGCGCGGAAGTAGTGGGGCTCGATCTGCTCGGTGCGGGCGGGGAAGGTGTAGACGATTTTGGCGTCGCGGGCGGTGTCGTCGGCGGTCCAGATGTATTCCTCGGGGACGGGGGTGTGGCGGGTGCTTTGGAGGATGGGGTTGGTGAGGTTGCGGGTGGGATCGAGGGGGGAGACCTTGCTCATGGACATGGCCTGGGTTAGGGGCAGGTCCTGGGCCGGAGAGGCTAGAAGGCAGCAGCAGGCAGCCGTAAGTGTCGCGAGGCCTTTGATTCTTGAGTTCAACGTATCCCCCATGCTTTCAGTGCGAACAGTTCCACCTTATACGCAAGCGGTTTGGGATTGGCAATGTGGTTTGTGGCGTGCCCCCTCCCCCTTGTTTTGCGCAAATTCTTCATTCGAGGTGAGTTAGGTCCGGACCTTGGGTGCAAAGTCTTGATTCTAAAGGGTTGGGTTCGGATCATGAGCCGGGGTCTGTTTTGGGGGCTAGAGGATGGGGGCGGCGGTCTTTTGGAGGACCTCTTCGCGGGTTACTCCGGGGGCTAGTTCGGTGAGGCTTAGGCCTTCGGGGGTGATGTCGAAGACGCATAGTTCGGTGATGATGCGGTCGACTACTCCGAGGCCGGTTAGGGGGAGGGTGCACTCGCGGAGGATTTTTGGGGAGCCGTCTTTGGCGGTGTGCTCCATGACTACGAGGACGCGCTGGACTCCGGAGACGAGGTCCATGGCTCCGCCCATGCCTTTGACCATCTTGCCGGGGACCATCCAGTTGGCGAGGTCGCCGTGGTCGGAGACCTGCATGGCTCCGAGGATGGCGAGGTCGATGTGGCCGCCGCGGATCATGGCGAAGGAGTCGGCACTGGAGAAGAAGCTGGCTCCGGGGAGGGCGGTGACGACCTCTTTGCCGGCGTTGATGAGGTCGGCGTCGCACTCGGCTTCGGTGGGGCTGGGGCCTATGCCGAGGAGGCCGTTTTCGGATTGGAGGGTGACGGTGATTCCGGGTGGGATGAAGTTGGCGACGAGGGTGGGGATGCCGATGCCGAGGTTGACGTAGGTGCCGTCAGTGGAGTTCCTGGGCGGCGCGTTGGGCCATTTGTTCGCGGGTCCATGGCATGGGTTTAGTGTCCTGAGTCTCGAGTTTGGGGTGGAGCTGTAGGGCGGGCTTTCATGGATGCACTGAAGAAGGGTTTGAAATTTCGTCAAGCCCCTTCGTATTTGCGAAGTCCGCAGTTAGCGCAACTTCGACCCATTACAGTTGTCGGGGTGGCAAAGAATCCTCCAAAAAAGTTCTCTTTACATCGGGGGCAACTGAAGCGACGAAGTTGTGCACTCGTAAAAATATATACGGCTCCCCAAAAGATAGCAGCCGGAAAGAACATCTTGTTCGTCTGGAATAGGCTCTTTTCCAGAGTTACCACCAAAATTAAGAATGGTACAAAGGCAAGAAACTCGGCAATTAGGAGTACTCCAAGCAGGGTTTGATGCTTTCGGTAGGCTCGCCATTGGTTCTGATATTTGTGTTGTTCCACGCCAGCCATGCTATCTCAGGAAGAGATTGTTAGGACTTCCATTTTGGTTTTCGCTCGATGCGTTTTTCGGGGTTGGGATTGTGGACGAGGCGGTGGACGAAGATGCCGGGGGTGTGGATGTTGTCGGGGTCGAGGGCGCCTACGGGGACGATTTCTTCGACTTCGGCGACCGTTATTTTGCCGCAGGTGGCGGCTAGTGGGTTGAAGTTGCGGGCGGTCTTGCGGTAGATGAGGTTGCCCTGCGGGTCGGCCTTCCAGGCTTTGACGAGGGCGACGTCTGCGACTATGCCGCGCTCGAGGATGTAGGTTTCGCCGTTGAATTCTTTGTGCTCTTTGCCTTCGGCGATGATGGTTCCGACGCCGGTGCGGGTGTAGAAGCCGGGGATGCCTGCTCCTCCGGCGCGCATGCGCTCGGCGAGGGTGCCCTGGGGGCAGAACTCTACTTCGAGTTCGCCGGAGAGGAGCTGGCGCTCGAACTCGGCGTTCTCGCCTACGTAGCTGGAGAGCATCTTTTTGATCTGGCGAGTTGCGAGGAGGAGGCCGAGGCCGAAGTTGTCTACTCCGGCGTTGTTGCTGGCTATGGTCAGGTGTTTGGTGCCGCTATCGCGGAGGGCGAGGATGAGGGCTTCTGGGATTCCGCATAGGCCGAAGCCTCCTATGGCGAGGAGCATGCCGTCTTTGAGGATGCCGTCTAGTGCGGTTTGTGCGTCGGGGTATTGCTTGTTCATCGGTGGAGATGCTCCGTGAAGCTTTCCAAGGATACCGGAAGTGCTATCTCGTCATCTTTTCAGAAAGAGTCGATTCACGTGCGAACACGATGAAGACTCCGGATTTAGGTGCTTGGGATAGTGGGCTACAAGTATTAGGTGCGGACAATCCGAGCGTGGCTATTGTTTCGACCTTGAAGCTCAAGGAGTTTGGCTTCGTTTGGCAGAGGTTAATCCATCGGCCCAAACTTGAATCCACTTTGTGCTTTAGACGTGATTGGCAGTTCGCTTTTCCATCGGCGTCGGTTGTCAGGCAAAGTTTTGATCACGGAAGGTTGCAGCTCCGGAGAATCTCCAGCGAATAGCAGGAGGCGTTGATTTGCCAGCGGCTTTCCGGTTATTCAGTCCAGCGCCTGGATTGTGATTTCTTTTACTTGTGCCATTGCGAAGCCGCAAGGATGACAGCGAAGAAATGGTGGGTGCTTTGAGGTACTGCTTCGTTCATGGGTGACAGGATACATGGTGGAGGTTGTTGGTTGCTTGTTGTTGGTTGAAGACGGATGCAACGGCAAGAGCAAAACGAAACTTGCGGGGAAGGTGTGCGTTCCCCAACCGTCGCGCGATCAGGCGCGCTCAGGATGGGGCACCCAAACTGTTGTGGTTGAGTAAGGACAAGCAACAGCAAGAGCAACGCAGGTCCTTCGACTCAGACGGCAAAGGCGCCGTCTTCGCTCAGGATGACAAATTTGTGGGGGAGTGAAGAAGGTCAAAAGACAAAAGCAGGTCCTCCGCCTGCGGCGAAGGATGACAATTTTCTGTGCGGGGAGGATGGTGCGGGGGGGGATGGTGCGGTGAGTAGAGGCTGCGGGCTCTGCGGTTATCGAGGGCGTTGGTGGGAAGTTATTTGCAGGGGTTGCATTTGGCCATGATGGCGGTGTGCAGGCGTTCGCGGAGCTCGGTGGAGAACTCGTAGAGTTCGTTGTCGCGGTAGATGGAGATGGTCTTGCGGGTGGTGTCGAGGACGACCTCGCAGTGGTGGCACAGGCGGATGTGGGTCTGTACTTCGGCGAGGAGCTCGGGGCTCGATCTGGCCGTCGAAGTAGTCGGTGAGCTGGGAGAGGAAATCGGTGCAGGTCATGGCTGGCAGACCCTCCGTTCTTTTTGCCGAAGTATCGGCTGAGCCGCTCGCGCAGTTGCAGGCGTGCGCGCAACAATCTCGATTTGACGGCGGGGACGCTCAAGCCGAGTGCCTCCGCTGTCTCTTCGGTGGAGAGATTTTCGACGTCGCGAAGGGTGAAGACGGTGCGGAAGCCGGGAGGTAGGCCCTGGATGGTCTTGCGGAGGATCTCGCCGAGTTCGTTCTGGCCATAAAGTCTGCTCCGGGTTGGGTCGCCACTCGGCGAAGTCACGCGGGATGGATCCATCTTCGGTCTGGACGTCCTCGTCCATGGAGACGGTCTTGCTGGTCTTGCGCTTGCGCAGGCGCATAAGACTCTCGTTGACTGCGATGCGGACCAGCCAGGTGGAGAACTTGGAGTTGCCCTGGAACTGGTCCAGCTTCTGGTAAGCCTTGAGGAAAGCGTCCTGCGTGATGTCTTCGGCGTCTTCGCGGTTTTGGGTAATGTGCTGCGCGACCCGGAAGATCTGACGTTCGTACTGCCGGACCAGTTGCTCAAAGGCAGCTGTGTCCCCACCCTTTGGCGCGCTCGACCAGCGCAACGTCGGGATGGATCTCTTCCGTTCCTGGAGATTGGATGGCTGGCATAGGCAAAGGGTGCAACTTGTCTGCGTCTAAATCGAGCGGTTCTGCGGGAGGCAGAGAACGTTCGGAGACGCTAGAAGTCATAAGTGTAAATGCATGCGCAGGCTGAGCGGGCAATGGGCATGCCGGCAGATAGCCGCAGGATTGAGACGGTCCGGAGGAGTGTACCTGTGGTGGTTCGCGCTGGGCGTCGCGGGTGCACGCAGGCGCGAGTCACGGCTTAGAGTCGAAAGTGTGGGCAGTGGATTCGGTTTGGTGCGATGTATCTGGGCAGTTGTCCGTCGGGAGTGAGGCAAGGTTGATCGGGCGTGAATGGATGTTGGGGAACGAGTTGGAGTGATTGAGTGCGCTGCTGGGGTTGTCGATCTGGCGGCGGGTGGTCGCGACGGCGTCCGCGGCGAGGGCGAGGCTGCAGACGGCAGCCGGCGACGACTGCGCCGGATCCTGCGGCGAAGAAGACCTGCGGCGAAGAAGCCGGCGACTAACGTCGAGCACAGCGAAGACGGCGACTACGGGCAAGAAGACGACTGCTGCGAAGACTGCTCCGAAGGCGGTGGCCGTCAGCCTGTCGACGAAGCAGAGCATCAAGCTGACCAGCGCTTTCTTGCTTCGGCGCAGTTGCGGCCGATGGCGCAGCAGCTGGCGGCGACGCGGTCGGCGGCGGCCTATAGCGGTGTGTTGAATTATGCGCAAGGCGCATCCGGGTGAGGGCGCGGCGGCGGCGTATCTTGCGCTGGGCCACGCTAACTGGCTGGACCACCGATATGCGGATGCGGTGGCGAACTACAAGCTAGGCGAAGCGTCAGCGGCGAGGCGCTGGACGATTATGCGGACTATCTGGGCGCGCAGGCGGCGGTGCAGGCGGGCAGCGGGCAGAGGCTTATGCGCTGCTGGACGAGGTTTGCGGAGCGGTATCCGGAGAGCATCTTTGTTCCGAACGCGCCGGTGCTGCTGGCGAATGCGCATCTGCAGCAGCAGGATCGCGCAGGGCGCTCTGGAGGTGCTGGAGCCGCTGGTGAGCACTCCGCTGGCCGACGCATGACGACTTCCAATATGCGCTGGGGCGGGCTTATCAGCTGTCGGGCGATACGGGCCATGCGGCGCCGATCTTTCAGCGACATCTATACTGAAGCAGCCGCTTGTCGTACGAGGCGGTGCAGGCGCGGCACGCAGTTGCAGGCGATGGGCGTGCCGCTGACGCGCGGCGGAGCGCAAGACCCATGCGGACCGCTGTTCAACGCGAAGCGATACAGCGAGGCGAGCGCGGAGTACAACGCGATTGGCGAAGAACAATCCGAGCTTGAGCGCGGCGGACCGGCAGGCGCTGCATGATCTATGCGGCGGTGTGCGACTTCAAGCTGAAGCATCTGAGCCGGCGCGATGTGGAGCGGCTGCCGGAGACGAACGACGATAGCGCGGCGCTGAAGATGTACATGCTGGCGGAGCTCTCGCGCAATGAGAATAACCGGCCGGAGCACGATGCGCTGATTGCGCAGATGGTGCAGCGGTTTCCGACGAGCCGATGGCTGGAGGAGGCGCTGTACTCGGGCGGCAATATGTACCTGCTGAAGCATGATTCGACGCAGGCGATCTATCACTACGCGCTGCTGGTGGAGAATGTTTCCGAACAGCACTTATGCGCCGTCGGCGCACTGGCGCGCGGCGTGGATGAACTATCGGCTGCGGAACTACTCCGAGGCGGCGCGGCTGATGGATGAGCAGATTCAGCGCTATCCGGGCGGGCTGGAGATTCCGAGCGCGCTCTACTGGCGCGGGCGAATCTACGAGGATGAAGAGCATAACTTTGCGCAGGCGGAGAACTACTATCGCGCGCTGTCGGCTACTTACGTCAACTACTACTATGGGGAGCTGGCGCGGCAGCGGCTGGCGGTGCTGGGGACGCAGCCGGCTGTGGCGCCTGCGCCGGCGCTGGCGGCGGTGCATAAGCCGGTGGTGCCGGCGCTGACGGGCGAGCTGCCGGAGAACGATGTGCATCTGATCAAGGCGCGGCTGCTGGCGAATGCTGCGCTGAATGAGTACATCGGGCCGGAGATTCAGGCGAGTCCGACTTCGGCGCAGTGGGGCGCGCTGGCGCAGGCGGAGATCTATGTGTCGTATGGCGAGATATACGCGGGCGCTGCAGTCGATGAAGCATAGCGGGATTTCGTTCTTCGCGCTGCCGATGGACCAGGTGCCGACGGTCTACTGGCATCTGCTGTTTCCGCAGCCTTACTGGAGGGAGCTGGTGGCGGATTCGGAGCAGCAATGGGCTGGATCCGTACCTGGTGGCGTCGCTGATCCGGCAGGAGTCGGAGTTCAATGCCGGCGCGGTGAGCCATGCGAATGCTTATGGGCTGATGCAGCTGCTGCCGTCGGTGGGGAAGTCGGTGGCGAAGAAGGAGGGAGTGAAGGGATTCAGCACGAATCAGTTGCTGAATCCGGCGACGAATCTGCAGCTTGGGCACGCTGAATCTGAAGCAGGTGCTGGACCGCTTCGGCGGGCAGGTGGAGTATGCGCTGGCGGCGTATAACGCGGGCGATGTGCCGGTGCGGCAGTGGATGGCGAGCGGGGAGTACAAGGACGTGCCGGAGTTCGTGGAGTCGATTCCGTATACCGAGACGCGCGAGTATGTGCAGGCGATTCTGCGCAACCGGGAGATGTACCGGGCGCTGAACCCGGCGAAGTAGCCACGGTAGCCAGCCTGTATTCCCTTTGAAAATGGGTGGTTGACAGGAACGGGAAATGGTTTATGCTTTGCACCATAAGCAGTGCAACTTTATTTGGGAGAGGCGAAGCATACGTCTACTGAGATGGCCGCAATCCGGCATTTCTAACGGAGTCACCGAACGCGATTTCAACCCGTGAGACGAATGAGGCCAGCATGGAAGCGGAGCTGAACCTACTTGAAGTGTGGATCCCGGAGCAGATGGAGCCGGGCACGATGTTTATGCTGGAGCAGGCCGGGGAGTTGGGGAAGGTGGAGAACCCTTTCTGGGCGGTGCTTGCTTGTCCCTCGTGCGGGTCGCTGGGGCTGATTACACGGCAGCAATGGGCTGGGCTGGAGGCGATGATCTGCGGCTCGGAGAATTGCTCGGCGGAGTATTTTCTGGAAGAGGAGAAGATACGGTTTCGGTTGGCGAACTAGGTTGATTCGAGCGATTGTTGGATGGGGTAGGAAGGCATAATCCCGGGGGAGCTAAAAGCCCGCATTTGTGGTTGGGGTTAGATGTCCAGGCTAAAGCCTGGACCTATCTCAGAAGCAAAGACAACGACAAGAGGCAACAGCGGGAAAGAGTTTACATCCCACATCTCAGAATCGAGATGTGGGGCACCCGTGCGTTTGTGGTGGTTTAGGGAGAACAGGCAACAGCAAAGGCAAGAGCAAAACAAAGGTCCTTCGCCTGCGGCGAAGGATGACAAGATTAAGGAGAGAAGCACGAACAACAAAAGGTAAAGGTATGCGTGGCTTATTCGTGGCGCAGGGCTACGACTGGGTCCATGCGGGCGGCTCTCATGGCTGGGAGCAGGCCGGAGATGATTCCTACTGCGGCGAGGATGAGGAACGAGACCATCATGATGGTGGGTGAGGCGCGGAGGATGATGTCGCCCTCGTGGTTGGCTGTCTTGTAGATGTCGGAGTAGAGCGGCATGGGTGGGATGAGGTAGGCGACGAGCACTGCTGCGATCATGCCTGCGGCGCCTGCGATGAAGGTGAGGGTGAGGCTTTCCAGCAGGAATTGCGAGAGGATGTCGCGGCGTTTCGCGCCGAGGGCTTTGAGGAGGCCGATCTCGCGGGTGCGCTCGGTGACGGAGACGAGCATGATGTTCATGACGCCTACGCCGCCTACTCCGAGGGTCATGGCTCCGATGATGCCGAGCAGGATCTCGAGGGCGGTGCCGAACTGGGTCATCTCGGCGGAGTCTTCGATGGTGTCCCAGCTCCGGAGGGCCTTGTCGTCTCGTGGATCGAAGTGGTGGCGGCCGGCGAGGACTGCGCGGACGGCCTGGATGGCCTTGATGTGCAGGTCGGGTGAGGAGGGCTGGAAGACGATGGAGTTGGGGTCGCGCTCGTTGCGAAGATCGCGCATGGTGAAGAAGGGGACGAAGGCGTTCTCGTTGTCGGGGCCGTTGTTGGAGGAGTCCTGGATCTTGGTTTGGAGGACGCCGATGACCTCGAAGGGGTGGCCTTCGATCTCAACGGATTCGCCTACGGGCGGGTAGCCGTTGAAGAGCTTCTGCGCGGCGTGCGGGCCGAAGATGACGACGTGACGATGATCGGTGAAGTCGGCGGCCTCGAAGTAGCGGCCCTCGGCGACGTTGAGTTTGCGCATGCCGCCGTAGGGGAGGTCGACTGCCTTGCTCTGGATGTTGACGACTTTGGAGCCGTATTTGAAGCTGAAGCCGTCGTCGGTCTCGGCGCTGACGGCGGTGAGGAAGGGTACGCCGTCGCGCACGGCTTCTACGTCGCCGTCGATGAATTTGATCTTCTTGCCGGAGCGCTCGCCGCCTGCCTGCATGCTGGTCTGTCCAGGCCACACCATGATGACGTTGTTGCCGATGCCGAGGAAGCCGTTGAGCACTCCTTCGCCGAGGCTCTTGCCGTAGCTGAGGAGGAGGACGACCGTTACGAGTCCCCAGAGGATGCCGAGCATGGTGAGGCCCGAGCGCAGACGGTTGCGGAGAAGGGAATCGATGCTCTGGCGGACGATCTCGGTGAGGTTCATTCGGTCCTCAGGCATTCCATGGGGCTTAGGTTGGCGGCGCGCAGTGCGGGGTAGGTGCCTGCGAAGAGCGTGATGACGGTGAGGGTGGTGAGTGATGCGATGATGGCTGCGGGTGAGATGGCGGGATGGGGGATGAAGTCGGGCATTGGAAGCAGTTGCAACGCGAGGCAGATGCCGATGCCTGCGAGGAGGCCGGCGACTCCGCTGACGATGGTGATGATGGCGGACTCGACGAGGAACTGGCGGCGGATGTCGCGTGCTGTGGCTCCGAGAGCTTTGCGGACGCCGATCTCGCGGGTGCGCTCGGTGACTGCGACGAGCATGATGTTCATTACGCCGATGCCGCCGAGCGCGAGGGTGAGCAGTGCGACGGCGCCGAAGAAGAGGGTCATGGTGGCGAAGATTCGTTCGGTGAACTTCGCCCCTTGCAAGGTGTCCCACACCCAGAGTGCTTCTTTGTCGTCGGGGTCGAAGTGGTGGCTGTTCGGCGAGAATTTTGTAGACCTGCCGGACCGCCTGCTCGTGCAGGTCGGGTGAGATGGGCTCGATGACGATGTTGCTGACCATGCCCTGGACGATGCCGGGCTTCTCCGGTAATGGCATGTCGCGGGACATTGAAGAGAAGGGGACGAAGAGCTGTGTGTTGTCGGGGCCGCTGCCGTAGCTGCCGTTCTGCTTCTTCTTTTTGAGCACGCCGATGACGGTGTAGTCGTAGCCGTTGACCATGAGGGTTTGGCCGATGACGGGTTTGCCGGGGTAGAGCTGGCGGTTGGCGTCGGCGCCGAGCAGGATGACGCGCTCACCGTTGGTCTCGTCCTCGGCGCTCATGAGGCGGCCCTGCTCGACCTCGAGGGAGCGGAAGCGCTGGTACTCGGGCCATACTCCGCGGACGGGACGGCTGGAGGCGTTCCACTGGCTGACTTCGGTGACGGTGCGGCGCAGTTCGGGGCTGACGGTCTTCACGAGCGTGGCGCGCTGCTGGATGGCGATGGCGTCGCCGACGGTGAGACGGATGTCGCGGCCGGCTGCGTAGCCTCCGGCCTGGGCGCCGGTCTTGCCGCCGAAGAGGATGGCGATGTCGGTGCCGATGGTGCGGAGACGCTGCTTCTGGTCGAGATTGAAGCCGATGCCGAGGCCGACGAGCACGATGACCGAGGTGATTCCCCAGACGATGCCGAACATGGTGAGGAAGCTGCGGAGTTTGTTCTCCCACAGGGCGGTGAGCGTCTGCTTGAATATCTCGATAAGAGGCATAGGTGCTGGGTCCCTGCTGTAGGGATTACCCGCTTATACGGAGAGAGTTCCATGTCGGTTCCTGGTCGTCCCTGATTCCGCGCAGCTTATCCCTATGAAAGGCGCTATGAAATAAGATAGGAGATGGCAGCGGACTAGTCGCGATGCCGGCCCGGATGGTGAAATCGGCAGACACAGCGGACTTAAAATCCGCAGACCCGAAACGGTCGTGGGGGTTCAAGTCCCCCTCCGGGCACCAGTAAAATAAGCTATTTTATTGTGTTTTATTGCACTATCGAGGTCCCCTGACGGTTGCCCAGTGCATCTACTATTGGGCTAGGGGGGCTTAGCGCTTTCCTCGCTCGTTCTTGAGCTATCATCTCAACTGCCGCACGCTGGTCGGCGCTACTCACGATTGCGTACCGACGAAACATCGACGGCGTCTTCCACCCGCCCATCGCCATGATGACGGACTCGGGCACTCCGGCACGACGCGCGGCCTTGGCAGCCGACCGCCGAAAATCGTGGGGAATCAGGCCGACATATTTGCGACCTCCGCCGCAGTCGCACTTAGTATCGGTCAGGGTGACGCCGCACTTTCTGCGCTCCCAATGACCCGTTCCGGCGCGCACACATAGATTTCTCCACGCGCCTCGAAAGTCCTTTATCGGCTTACCGTTTTCACGGGTGAATACAGCACCCATAGGCTTTTTATTGGAGACTGCAACTCTCAGCAGTTCTTCCACCTCTGGCGTCATGACGACTTCGCGCCCTTCGCCACTTTTCGTTGTTCCAGGATTTAGCCGGATCGTGCGGGCGCAGAGGTCTACTTGGCGCACTTGGAGAACGAGCATTTCTCCGCGCCGCCAACCGTAGGTATAAGCCACCTCGATAAGGGCGCGCATCCACAACCCGTCCAGGTGTGCTTCCGAAGCCATGCGGCGAAAGTCGTCCTGCGCTTCGCGCTGGCTTTACGAAATCGCAAGGTGAGAGTGACCAGGCTTGAGCCTGAAGTGACCCTGGATTTGTACGAGATCAGCAATCGGGGGAGGAAGCTGCCGCCCGAGGCGAGCGAATTCGCTGCCTTTCTCAAGACGTTCCTCGTGGAGGGTTGGCTAACACCAATGAATGCAAGGTTCTGCGCGTCTCGAAGTAACTATGACTGAAATGGTTCCGGCTCAGTGGTGACTCTACGCTACAGCCTATGTTCCATGCCTGATGGACAAGAATTGGTTCTCGTAGATCGAAATTGGCCCAGCAGAACGTCGATTTGGGGCGACGTTCCGCTGGGTGTACTGATCTGGCGCGCGTTATTTCTTTGAAGAAAGGGTGACCGCGAGCCAATCGAAAATCGTCTGATGCATCAGACGCATCGCCCCCATGTGGCAGTGCTCGCCGGCTCCATCAGCGTTCTTCATCAGAACGTGCTTGTGCGGAGCCTTCATCTCCGAGGCTAGTTTGCCCGCCTGCCCCTTGAAGACAAAGCCGTTCTCCCCCTCAAGGATTAGCGCGGGCGACTTGATCTTATGCATGTGTTCAGTGGTGAGCGTAAACTGTTCGCTCTTGCGGATGTACTCCGGTTCATTTGAAGTGCCATACACCCATGGACCGTTCTGGAGAGCCCATCGGGCATACGTGTCGTGTTTCTTGATCCATTCGAGCACAGGGATTGCTTGCTCATCGCGGCCGGCCTTGATCCATTCGACGAGGAATTCGGGAAGCGGAGGATAGGTCGCGAAGAAGCTGGTCACACCGTCATCAAGAACGATAGCCGCCGGGCGATGATCAAAGGCCGCTGTCCGGGCGCAAAGATACCTGCGTCTGAATGACACACGCCGCACGCCTCGACGCGAATGCGAACCTGTCCTTCACCCGGCGCAACAACGGGCCTTTCTACGAGGTGAAAAGTCCCAGGCTTCGTTATTTCGACTGCCCTATACGTTGCAACACTGTCCGGAGATATCTACTTGATAGACCCCGTGAATCTTGTGATAACGAAGCGCTATCCATCGGACGCCATCAGCGACTATGGCTTTCAAGCGAATGCCGTGTATGCGCTCGCCAACGGGAAGCTTTTGCTGCAACGTTACTTTCTTGTGCCAGGCTATTCGTGGGTCGATGGGAATGGTCCGCTCGCCTTATGGAATCCAGCTGATAATTCGATTGTAGAATTTGTAGGACAAAGTGGTGATACAGGCACGATGCCTGTGAGCAGTACCTGCCTTCAAACCTTCGAGTTCGGGATTCTGACTAACAATCGGAGCAGATTTCTTATTACACCTGTCCTGACAAGCGAAGGTAGTTCGATCCTTTGTTCGCTGGATCCGAACAGCGGTACATGGGTGTGGTCTCAGACGATTCAAGATGGCAATGGCGCAAGCTCACTTACAACCCTTGCAGTAAGTCCAGATGGGAACACCGTCGCAGCCTTTGACGGTACGAAGATCTATGCTCTGGATGCAGCTACGCTCCAGGTTAAGAACTCCTTTACCGTCAATTCCACGCAAACGGTGTTCAACTATCCGAGCATGATTATTGGGACGGATAATCAAACCGTCTATATAAGCGGTGCAAATGGCGGCCAGCTTGTTTATGCCTACAACCTTGTCACTGGCGCACAGCTTGGTTGGTTGCCGCAGGTGCAGGTGGCTTCAATGAGCAGCTACGATCCTAGCACTCCTTATATGCAGACAATAAGTGATAATGGCTTGATCGGCGGCGTCATGGAGCAGGGATTCGGCTTGCTGGACACCGCAGCTCTGAATTCACCGCCTGTGGGCATCGCGTTCGGTTCAGCGCAATTGCTAGGAACTCCCTACGGGCCGGTCAGTGGTGGTACATCTGCATCCTGGTGGCAAAGCCAGACTGCATATTCTTCCGTTCTGCCGCCGCTGGGCAGCGTGTACTTTGGGGCAAACGCCGCAACGTCTGTCTCAACCTCCATACAAAGCACGCAGACTATATTTGCTACGTCCCCCAATGGTGATCCGGGGCCAGTTGACGTGGTCACAGTGACGACGGATGGGGGTGAGCAAATTCTGCCGGAGGCATTCTCGTATGGCCCGTGGTCCTGGAGGCGCCTACAAACTATGCGACCGCGGAAGGAGGCGGCAATGGACAAGTCTATGGCTACGGATTGGGACCGAGCACTATCCCAAACTTGTCTCAACAAGTTGTAGCGCCTCCGTCCGATCTGCAGGTGATGGTCGGTGGGCAAATGGCCAATGTCACGGGATACTTGCCGGGTCCATACTCATCCAGCAACTTCTTCGATCTTCCACTCCCCCTGGTGGGCGCGGAATTCACGGTTCCACCCGGCACGGCAGGGGCATCGGTTGACATCGGCGTGAGCAATGGCGCGGGCGCGACAACAGTGAAGCAGGGACTCACTTATCTGCCAGCCATCCAGACGTTTCCGGTGGGCGGACAATTGCTAGACGGACTGTACGACTCATTGCGCGACGTCTACTACTTCACGGACGTCAATCAGATTCGAGTCTTCTCCCGCACGCAAGGGAAATGGCTCAATCCGATCACGATTCCCGCGCCAGCCGGTGCTTATGGCGCACAACGTCTATTCGGCATCGCCCTATCCCCGGACAAGTCCAAACTTGTTGTCTCTGATGCGGGAGCATTTGCCATTTATGTGATCAATCCGGACAGCCCGTCTTCCATCACCAATTATCCGTTTGCGTCGAAGATCGGTGAGGCCATCACTGAAACCCCCTCCGGAGTGGCTATTACCAACAGTGGGCAGATTTATTTCGCGACCTTCGATCAGGATGGCGATGGTCCTCCATTTCTTCTTCATCTGAATCCCACCACCGGGAGTCTAAGCCCTGTCGGGGAGTCTTTACTTCCGCTTTTTCGGAGGGAAACCTTCCCTATGGCCGTCTGCCAATCAGCTCCGATGGAGCACGAATTTATTTCAACGACTACGGCTTGATCGGCTATGTGAACACTGCAACCGACGAGATCACATACTGCGAACAGGCCGGCAACCTCGGTCAGGGAGGCTACGATGTTGTTCTAAGTGCCAATCAGACCAGGGTTTATTCGGATGGGTTCATGATGGACAGCCAGTTGAATATCGAGGGATTCCAGGCATTAAATTGGCGCGAGTCATTCGACGCGGATTACATATATGGAGCCGCGCTTTCAGCCGATGGTAGCCTGCTATTTCAGCCCGGTTCTCAGATGATCGACATCTTTGACGGAATTACCGGCGCGTTTCGCTCGCGAGTGTCCCTGTCGGTTCCACTTTCTCCGAACTACCGGGCTTTGGTGGGAGATGGCAAAGACAATGTCATAGTGGCAATCACTGGAGATACCGGGAATGGCATCGCCATAATCGACTTGAGCACAATCTCCGAACCGAATCCTGTGCCCTATGTCTCGCAGGCAGCCGGAGTTCACTCGTACGCCTCATCTTCCGGACCGAGCAACGCGCCCGCGGAACTGCGAGATAGAAACGCCATGCCCGGGCTTCTCCCGCCGATATCCCGTCCCCGTAATCGCACCAAAAACTTTCAATTGTTACGTTAACGTTGAGGGTGGCATCATCCCGGATTGCCGGCATTACCTGATGGAAGAGCAGCTTGAACTTGTCGCAGAAGAACTATTGCGATTCTTCGAGAAAATTGAAGGTGCAAACGAATCCGAAGGTGAACAGACACCTGGTAAGTAACGAGAAATGCGCTTCTCGTCATTTGCTTCTGGATTGTCGGTGATCCGGAAGTTGGCAATTCTTCTGTCTCGGTTGGCGCATTATCGCCAAGTCACTCCTCGATACTTGAGTTAGATATCACAAGTCGAAGTCGCCAGGCGTTGTTTCAGAACCCACACCTTGTGGAACAAATGCTTGTGGTCCATGTCGTCCTTTTGTTTTCATGGGGATGTAACCCAAGTTTTGGAAATCCTTCTGAGACGGAGAGCGTAGTTTCTAGAGAAACTTACTGTGTTTCAAAAGGGCTAATCAAGGCGATTGTGTTGAGCATCCTTTTGGGACAGACCTTAGGACAACTTCACTTCACCGGGGCGGCAGTTTATGGATGCCTCCCCCGGGGTCGATTGGTGCGAAATCGCCTCATCACTCAATGAGTGCTAAGGCCTGTTAGCAACAATTGAGGATGCCAGAGTATTTCGGTTGATGATCTGTCCTGGCCTAAAGCAATCCAGCTCCGTCGCAAATCAGCTAGTGCGCGCCTAGCAATTCTGAGAGTTGTTTTTGGCTTTAGAAAAGAAGAATCTGGTACGTGCAGACGGTACGAGAAACGGACCGGAAAGGACGCAACACCCATGTATTTCACCGATGATTCATTACTCCCCGAAAATCAAGCCCCTCTCATGATCACCGCAGCGCCCTATGGGCCGGTCTGGATGCCTGAGGATTGCACTCCCGAACAGAAACTCCCCGTGACCTGGGACGAGCAGGTCCAGGCGGCGGTGGACTGCTATAACGCCGGCGCCACTCTTCTTCACATTCATGTACGCGATCCCAAAACCGGCCACATCTCAAAGAACTTCAAGGAATATTCCGACCAGGTTGGCCGTCTGCGCCAGGCCGTGCCAAAGATGATCCTGCAGATGGGTGGGTCGATCTCCTTTGCCCCTGAGCCAGGCGAGGAAGCGAGTTTCCAGAGCTACGACTCGCGTCATAAGCTCGCCGAGATCGATCCCAAGCCGGACCAGGTCACGGTAGCCTGTGGCTCCAGTCTCTATGACCTGACGGCACTGCACCCTGTAGAGGAATTTGCCGGAACCCGTCTCTCCAACCCTGCGATGCTCCATGCAATGGCCAATCTTGTGGCTGACTCGACACCGGACTTCTATCTCGAAAACATCAAGCGTCTCGTTCAGCACGAAATCCAGCCTTACTTCGCGTTGCCTCACATCCACGGCCTCGAACTCGTAGAGCGCCTCATCCGCAAGGGATACTACATGGGACCGGTGAATGGCTTCTTCAGCATCGGCGGCGGTGGCTCTTGCGGCTCTAATCCGTTTGATCTGATGGAGCTGATCCGTCGCACACCCCACGGCTCGTTCTTCACCTACCAGACTACGATGCGTCTCACCCATCCGGTTTCTGCCATCTGCATCGCGCTGGGGCAACACACCCGCGCCGGCATCGAGGACAACCTATGGAACACCACCAAGGGCGTACGTATGTCGACCATCGAAATGATCGAGCGCCATGTCCGCATGGCCAATGAGCTGGGAAGGCCGATCGCTACAGCAGAACAGGCACGCCAGATGCTGAAGCTCGGAACGACATACTCTTCCACGGCAGAAACCCTCGCCAACCTCGGTCTTCCGCCCAACCGCAAAGAGGGCAACATGGGCTTCATGGTGCATGAGACCGACGGAAGGTTCTATCCGGCGGCACAAGGCGGTTGCGGACACATCCATGCCGGGGAGTGGGAAGGCAAGCTGACAGCTCCCGGCATAGCCGCTGACTAACGGAGATGCCCGACTTCATAGAAATCGCGCGTCTCGACCAGATTCCGCCCGGCTCAGGCTCACGGTTCACCCTCGCCGACAAAGAGGTCGCGGTCTTCAACGTGGACGGAACTATCTGCGTCATCGCCGATACCTGTCCTCACGCCGGCGGCTCGCTCGGACTGGGCAAACTCAGTGGCAACACCGTGACCTGTCCCGTGCACGGAATGAAGTTCGATGTCACCACCGGCTGCTTTGCGGGCACTTCGAGCTTTGGGGTAGCCTCTTACCCCGCAAGGGTCGTGGACGAAAAGATCATGGTGTCGCTTAGCCCGAATGAGAAAACAAATTGAACCAACAGAAAGATGCAGGTATGAAGCTTAAAGACAAAGATCATCAACATCGCTTCAATCGCGGGCCTCGGGACGGACAGCGCCTTCAGCCCGCCTTATTCGGCCACCAAGGCGGCGGTGATCTGCCTACACCAAGACAGCGGCAGTCGACGTCGCCGGTGCGAACATTTACGTGAACGCCATCGCGTGTGGCGGAATCATGACGCCGCCGTTCAGGAAGTACTTCGCCGAGGCGTCCGAAGAGGAGAAGCGGACTCTCCTGGGGTTGATCCCGCTCGGTCGCCTTGGCGAGCCGGAGGAATACGCCTCGCTGGCCGTCTATTTGGCGTCGGACGAGCATTACCTGGTGGGGCAGATCATCAGCCCGAACGGCGGAGTCGTTATCTGAATGTGAACTGAGGTAAGCGGGAAGCACAACGCCATGACCGATATCGCAGGAAAGACTGTTTACATCACCGGAGGGGCCAGCGGCATGGGCCTGATGTCGGGCAAGATGCTGGCTGGCCTCGGCGCGCACATCGTCATCCTCGATCTCAATCCGACCGAAGCCGCATTGCTTGACGTCGAGTCGGCTCGCCGCTCGCCTGACCAGCGCGTCGCTCGCTACAAGCTCAACGTCACCGACCATGACGAGGTTATGCGCGTCATCACAACGGCTGTTGCCGAAGTCGGCGCACCGGACATTGTGATCACCATGGCCGGCATCGGAGGGACCGAACAATTCACCGATATGAAGTTCGAGACCTTCGACCGAGTGATGCATGTCAACGTCTACGGCACCAGGCACGTCATTGCAGCGGTGCTGTCATCCATGTTGGCGCGCGGCACCGGCAAGATTGTTCTTGTCGGCTCCATGGGCGGAGTCATTCCCGTCTACGGCTATACCGCTTACGGCACCTCCAAATTTGCCGTGGTCGGGCTGGCACAATGCCTGCGTTACGAACTCAAGCCGCAGGGCATAAGTGTCGCTTGCTTCTGTCCCGGTGAAGTCGAAACGCCGGGTTTGGCGGGCGAGCGCAAGTCGCTGCACCCGGCCTCGGCGGCGCTGAAGCGCATCGGCGGGACGATGCCTGTGGACGCAGCTGTGCGCGGCCTTGTCCAGGGCATCCGGCGGGATAAGTTCCTGATCATCCCCGGATTCAAGGTAAAGCTCACGTATTGGATGCACCGCCTTACGCCGACCTGGCTGTGGAATATGTTCACCGATGGCATGGTCGCGAGAGCGCTATCAGAAAGCAATAAGGAGGCAGCATGAAGACAAATGAGACAAATCCGTGGGGTTCATCGTTGGACAAACTTAAGGAATGGGACCCTAAAGGAGCAGACCTGCTGTTGCGGGTGGGCACGAACCCGTGGACCAGCGGCGTCCTGCCACGCAAGGAAGTGGAACTGATCTACCTCGCGTTGAACTGCTCTTGCACGAACCTTGATGAGGCAGGCACGCGCCGCCAGATCCGCGCCTCGCTCGATGCAGGCGCCACGCGCGATGAGATTGTCCTGGTCCTCAAATGTGGCGTCGGACTCGCGGTCCATTCCTGCAGCCTGGGCGCCCCTATCCTGCTCGAAGAGATGAAGGCGGCAGGAGTAAAACCGGCAGGAGGCCCCAAACCCGCAACTCCGGCCTGCGATGCCATGCGTGCGATCGGTCAATGGAACACGGCATGGGATCCGTTCTACGACCTCTCCCCGCTCTGGACCGATGAATTCTTCGCCTTCGGGGCCAGCCTCTACAGGAGCGGCCTCTTCACACCGAGATTCATGGAGTTGATAAGCATCGCCTTCGACGCGTCCATTACTCACATGTACGCACCCGGCACACGGCGACACATCCAGGGAGCCCTCAAGGCAGGAGCAACGCCGGAAGAGATCATGACGGTTCTGCAACTCTGCGTATCAATGGGCGTTGAAGCTTGCGCCAAGGGCGTGCCGATTCTGGCCGAAGAACTGGAACGCAACTCAACGACCTAAATGCGAGTCCCAATCGATGCATAGCCTACGGCCATAAGGTTCGGGACGTCCCTGGTCCCTCAGTTGTTGAGAAATCGCCAATGCGCTCATCGAACCCGATCCTGACTTTGTTGGTGGCGGGCAATCCGGAGACTGAGCCACCACCCGGCGCAGACTTTCAACGCGGCGCGGGGTGGCTTAGGATGAAAGGATGAGCGTAGAGACGAGTTCGGGTGCGGTGGAAGTGTTGAGTGGTGCGAAGAGGTTGTTTGCGGTGGGGCCGGAGCGGCCGGGCACGGTGCTGTGCGATGGGGCGATGGGGACGATGCTGTATGCGCGGGGTGTGTTCATCAACCGCTGCTTCGATGAGCTGAATCTTTCGCAGCCTGACCTGGTGCGGGCGGTGCATGCAGAGTATCTGCAGGCTGGGGCGGAGGTTGTTGAGACGAATACGTTTGGGGGTAATGCGTTTCGGCTGGAGAGGTATGGTTTTCGCGACAAGGTGGAGGCTATCAACGTTGCGGGGGTGAAGCTGGCGCGGGAGTGCGTGGAGCAGATTCGCGAGAAGCAGTCGAGTGATGCTTTTGTGGCGGGCGCGATTGGACCGCTGGGGGTTCGGCTGGAGCCGCTGGGTAAGGTGGGGCTGGATGAGGCGCGCGCGGCGTTTGCCGAGCAGGTGCGCGCGCTGGCGAAGGGTGGGCCGGGGGTTGGGGCGGATCTGCTGATTATTGAGACGATGACTTCGCTGGCGGAGGCGGAGCAGGCGATTCGGGCGGCGAAGAGTGAGGCTCCGGAGCTTCCGCTGATGGTGATGATGACGGTGGATGAAGAGGGGAATTGCCTGGATGGGGCCTCCGCTGAACATGCGGCTGAACGTTTGACGGCGTGGGGCGCGGATGCGGTGGGGTGTAACTGCAGCGCGGGACCGGCGACGGTGCTGAGCGTGATCGAACGGATGCGTGGCGAGACGCAGCTGCCGCTGGCGGCGATGCCGAATGCGGGGATGCCGCGGTCGGTGGAGGGGCGGAATATTTATATGGCTTCGCCGGAGTACATGGCGAGCTTTGCGCGGAAGTTTGTGAAGGCCGGGGCGACGTTTGTGGGTGGGTGCTGCGGGACGACTCCGACGCATATACGGGCGATGAAGAGTGCGCTGCGCGCGATTGAGGCGCAGGAGACGAGCGCGCAGGTGATGGATGCGCCGCAGGGTGGCGTGCGTGCGGTTCCTACGGCTCCGGGTGGGTTGGAGAATAAGGTGGCGCCGCCGTTGCTGAGGGAGCGCTCGAAGATCGGGGCGAAGATTGCGGCGGGTGAGTTTTGCACGCTGGTGGAGATCGTGTCGCCGAAGGGGATCGATTGCAGCAAGGAGATCGCAGGCGCGGCGATGCTGTACCGGCTGGGCGTGGATGCGATTAACGTGCCGGACTCTCCGCGGGCGAGTGCGAGGATGAGTGCGCAGAGTTTGTGTGTGCAGATTCAGCAGCAGGTGGGGATTGAGACGGTGCTGCACTACACGTGCCGCGATCGGAATGTGCTGAGTATTCAGAGTGATTTGCTGGGAGCTTCTTCGATTGGGCTGAAGAATATTTTGTGCCTGACGGGCGATCCTCCGAAGCTGGGGAATTATCCGGATGCGACGGCGGTGTTCGATGTGGATGCGATTGGGCTGGTGAATGTCGTCCACAATTTGAACTATGGGTTGGATATCGGGAAGAACTCGATTGGGGAGTCGACGGGATTCACGATTGCTGTGGCGGCGAATCCTGGTGTGCCGGATATTGACCAGGAGGTGCGGCGGTTTGCGTACAAGGTGGAGGCGGGTGCGGAGTATGCGATTACGCAGCCGGTGTTCGACCTGCGGCTGCTGGAGGAGTTTCTGAAGCGGATTGAGGGATTCAGGATTCCGGTGATCGCGGGGATATGGCCGCTGACGAGTCTGCGGAATGCTGAGTTTATGAAGAATGATCTGCGGGTGAGTATGCCGGATGAGATCTTTGCGCGGATGGCGGCGGTGAGTTCGCCTGAGGCGGCGCGGATTGAGGGCGTGAAGATTGCTCAGGAGATGCTGGCGGAGTCGCGCAGTATGCCGGGGGTGCAGGGTGCTCAGGTGAGCGCTCCGTTTGGGAAATATACCGCGGCTGCGGCGGTGCTGGGGTTCGTCGACGCGGAGGGGAAGTAGATGGCGAAGTTTGAAGAGCAGCTGACTGCGCTGGAGACGGTTGTCGAAAGGCTGGAGCGCGGGGAGCTGTCGCTGGATGAGTCGGTGGCGTTGTTTGAGGAGGGGGTGCGGCTCTCTACTGCTTGTAAGAAGGATCTGGATGCGGCGGAGGGGCGGATTCAGGCGCTGACGGAGGAGGGTGATGGTGAGGTACGGGATCTGGTGTTGACTGGTGAGGATGAGTTTGTGGAGGGTGAGGACGAGGAGTAGGATATGGGCATGGACACTCACATAGACGTTGAGAAGTTCGATATCCAGAAGTTCGCTGAGAGCCTCGTCAAGGCTGGACGCGAAGGCGTGAAGTGGGAGCGCCGAAAGCTGGAGTGGATTCGTGAGGAGAGGGCCAAGCAGGCGAGCGATAAGAGCGACGCTGCTTGAGTGGTCCTGTTCTTACGATCATCGCCGGGTCTAATGGGTGCGGCAAGAGCACGCTAACATCTTCTGCTCGGGACAAATTTCAGCAGACTCCGGTGCTTGATCCTGATGCGATGGCGAAATCGATTCAAGAGACTCTTGATTCAGACAACTCCGATATTGCGGCTGGGAAACGAGTCCTTCGTCTGGCAGAGGAGTTGCTGGCAAATTGTCAGAGCTTTACGGTTGAGACTACCTTATCGGGCAGCACCTATTTGAAGATGGCTGCGCGGGCCAAAGCAGCCGGCTACAACATTATGGTTGTTTTTGTGGGGACGGCTTCAGTCGAGATCAATATCGAGCGAGTGAAGGCGAGGGTAGAAGCAGGGGGCCATGATGTACCTGAAGAGGATCAACGTCGTCGCTATCCTCGAACGCTTGCAAACATGAGGAAACTGTTGCCTGAAGCTGATCTTGCAGTGGTTCTGGATAACTCAGGCCCGAATGGATATGTGCTTGTGGCCTTTGGTCACTCGCGTTATATGCATTGGAATGAGCCCGTGCCTGAGTGGGCGGCGTCCTTACGAGTTTAGATTCAAGGTTTGATCTCTACGGGCGTTCCGATGGGGACGAGGCGTGAGACTTCTTCGATCTCTGGGTTGGTGAGGGCGATGCAGCCGTCGGTCCAGTCGTAGTTGTGTTGGAGTGAGCCTAGATATTCGTACTTTTTCTCTACGCCGTGAATCATGATGTCTCCGCCTGGGGGTAGACCCTGAGCTTTGGCGTGTGCTTTGTCTGCGGCGTTGGGGTAGGAGACGAGGAGGGCGAGGCGGAAGCGGCTGTTTAGGTTCTTGGCGTCGATGATGTATTTGCCTTCGGGTGTTTTGTGGTCGCCTTGATGTTCTTTGGGGCCGTTGCTGACGGTGCCGAGCGCTACCTTATAGACCTTGATTGGTTTCCCGTGTGAGAGCAGAGTCAGGGTGTGCTGGGATTTTACAATGATGACTTGGTCGGCTTGTTCTTGCTGAGCGAAGAGTGGGGAACTCAGGGACAGAGCTAAGAGGAGGAAGCCCGGCGTTCGCGTTCCTCGTGCTTGCGGCATAGGGCTAGCGGTCGCGGGTGGTGACGAAGCCGGGGACCCAGAGTAGGGCTCGCTTGGCTTCGGTGTCGGGCAGGTCGGCGATGGAGAGGCGGGCGGCTTCGGCGTAGGCGCAGGCGGTGTCCATGGCGTAGTCGATGGAGCCGTGGCGGTGGAGGATTTCGAGGATCTGGGGATGGGAGACGCTGTCGAAGCTGCGGTCGGCGAGGACGGTGCGGATGGCTTCGCGGTCGGCTCCGGTGCCGCGCTCGAGGGCGTGGATGACGGCGAGGGTGGCCTTGCCTTCGCGGAGGTCGCTGGCTACGGGTTTGCCGAGTACGTCTTCGGTGGCGGTGAGGTCGAGTACGTCGTCGACGATCTGGAAGGCGAGGCCGAGGTTGCGGCCGTATTCGCCTAGCTGGGTGTCGAGCTCTTCGGAATCGGGCAGGTTTTCTTCCGAGACTGATGTTGCGGGGTGATGGCTGCTCCGAGCTGCATGGAGACTTTGAAGAGGCAGGCGGTCTTGCGGAAGATGAGGTCGAAGTACTCTTCTTCGTTGATGAGGTGGCCTAGCTTCTGCATCTGGAGGAGCTCGCCCTCGACCATCTGCTGGGTGAGCGAGATGAGGAGGTCGAGGACGCGGAAGTTGCGCTCTTCGAGGGCGACGGAGAAGGACTGCATGTAGAGCCAGTCGCCGGCGAGGACGCATTTGGCGTTGCCCCAGGTGGTGTTGGAGGAGGGGCGGCCGCGGCGGGTGTCGGCCTCGTCGATGATGTCGTCGTGGACGAGGGTGGCGGTGTGGAGCATCTCGACTACGGAGCCGAGGCGGATGCGGGAGTGTGAGGTGCAGCCGAGGGCTTTTGCGGAGAGCAGAAGAAGTGTGGGGCGGATGCGTTTGCCGCCGCCGGACATGAGGTAGGTGGCGATGTCGGTGATGACTTCGACGGGCGAGTTGGATTGAGTGGCGAACTCGCGCTCGATGGCGGCGAGGTCGTCGTGAAGGAGGTCGAGGACCTCTTTTGCGGTCGCGATGGAGATGGCGCTCACTCGCTCTTAGAGTAACAGCAGGAACGAGATGACACCGCGCGACACCGCGTGAAAGATGCGCGGTAATCGGAGCGGCGTCCGAGTTAGTTTGAGCGGAAGTTGGTGAACTGGAGGTCGACGCCGAAGTCTCCGGCGCGGAGCTTGGCCATGATCTGCTGGAGAATGTCGCGGTCTTTGCTGACGACGCGGACGGTGTCTCCCTGGATGGAGGCCTGGGCCTTGAGCTTGGAGTCCTTGATGACGGCGACGATCTTTTTGGCGTTCTCGGAGGCGATGCCCTGCTTGAGCTTGATCTTCTGGCGGACGGAGGAGTTGGCGGCGGGTTCGAGCTTTTCGTACTCGAGGTTCTTGAGCGAGATGCCGCGCTTGACCAGCTTCTGGGAGAGGATCTCTTTGACGGCGTCGAGCTTGTACTCGTCCTGGCTGGCTAGCTGGATGACCTCGGTGCCTTCGAGCTCGATCTTGGACTTGGAGTCCTTGAGGTCGAAGCGCGCGCCGACTTCTTTGGAGGCCTGGTCGATGGCGTTTTTTACTTCCTGAATCTCTACTTTGCTGACTACGTCGAAGCTGTTATCGGATGCCATGAAGGACAGTATAAGGCAGTTGTTGGTTGCTTGTTGTTAGTTGCGCGGTGGTGGGGAAGAGGTGGTGGAAGTTGGTGGTGGTTAGGGTGGCTAATTCTTCGGGGGAGATGCCTCGTAGGGCGGCCAGGGCTTCGGCGGTGTGGGTGACGAGGGCGGGTTCGTTTTGCTGGCCGCGGTGGGGGATGGGGGCGAGGAATGGGGCGTCGGTCTCGACGAGGATGCGGTCGGCGGGGGCCTGGGTGGCGGCTTCGCGGATGGCGGTGGATTTGGGGTAGGTGAGGTTGCCGGCGAAGGAGAGGTGGAAGCCGGCGGCGATGGAGAGGCGGGCTTGTTCGGGCGTGCCGGAGAAGCAGTGCATGATGCCGCCGAGCGAGTGCGGGGTCCAGTGTTCGGCGATGAGGGCGAGGAGGTCGTCCCAGGCGGCTTCGGGGTTTCCGTGGGACTCGAACTTTTGCTTGGCGGCGGGGGTGGCGAGTTCGGAGGTGCGGCAGTGGATGAGGATGGGCTTGCGGAGGGTGGCGGCGATCTTCATCTGGGCGATGAAGGCTGCTTGCTGGATGGGCGGTAGGGGGTTGTCGAGGTGGTAGTAGTCGAGGCCGATCTCGCCTATGGCGATGCAACGGGGGTCGGCGGCGAGGGTGGCTAGTTTGGCTAGGTTTTCGGGGGTGGCCTGGTGGGCCTCCTGGGGGTGGATGCCGGCGCTGGCGTAGATGTGTGGGGTGCTGGCGGACGATGGCTTCGCAATATCGAGGGCCTGGTGCATGGTGTCGGGGCCTTCGCCTATGCCGATGGCGAGGATGGTCTCCACGCCGGCGATGCGGGCTCGGGTGAGGACGGCTTCGAGGTCTTCGGTGTAGAAGTCGAGGTGGGCGTGGGAGTCGATTAGGGGCATCGTTACGATTATAGGGAGGGTGCAAAGGGGCGTGTTCGTGGCGTAGGATGGCGGCATGAAGACTCTGGATCGTCGTGAGCTATTAGTTGCCCTATCGGCCTTTGCGGCGTTGGGCAGTGTGCCTGCTGAAGGCCAGGCGGTGGCGCAGAAACCGGGCGAAGGTGAGCAGGTACTGTCGCAGTCGCGGGCATTTCCTTTTGACAAGCTGCCGGTGAAGCCTTCGGCGAATGGCGGGGCGAGCCGGGCGGTGATTGCTGGCGTACTGCCGACGGGCGAGCTTATCGAGATGCATGAGACTACGCTGCCGCCGGGGCAGATGCCGCATCCTCCGCATAAGCACAGGCATTCGGAGTTTGTGATGGTTCGGGAGGGGACGCTGGAGTTTGATAATGATGGGAAGATGGAGCGGGTTGGGCCGGGGAGTGTGCTGCTGTTTGCGTCGAATGTGATGCATGGGATCAAGAATGTCGGGAGGCTAACGCGAATTACTTTGTGATTGCGATTGGGCGGGAGACGGGGGCTATGCCGGTTTAGGGCTGCCGCGGATGAAGGCTTATGCGAGGGGGATTATGAGGGTTTTCTGGGGTTTGGTGGTAGTGGGGTTGGGTGGGTTGGCTTATGGGCAGGCTGCTCCGGCTGCTGCTTCGTCTCCGTTGACGGAGGCGAGGGTTTACACGTTTGCGGATATGCCGGTGCGGAAGATGGCGAATGGTGGGGAGAGTCGCGATGTTTTGCGTGGTGTGCTGCCTACGGGAGAGGCGGTGGGGGTGCATGAGTCGATGCAGGTGGTGGGGGCGGTGCCGAATCCTCCGCACAAGATCGATCACTCGGAGATTATTACGGTGATCGAGGGGACGCTGTCGTTTGAGCATGATGGGAAGTCAGAGAAGGTGGGGCCGGGTGGTGTGATCTTTGTTGCGATGGGGACGATGCATACGGTGAAGAATGTGGGGGATGTGCCGGCGAAGTATGTGGTGGTTCAGATTGGTGGGGATACCAAGAAGTAGGTACCCCCTACCCCGGTAGTTTTGCGCAAATTCTTCGAATCATTGGGTTTAGGTCCGGACCTCGTGTTTGGGGTTTGGGTGGAGGGGAGTTTTTGGGTGGGTTTTGGAGGGCGGTTTTGTCAAGTGGGGTGGGGTTTGGTGGTTGGGTGATAGGGCGGGCTTTCAGCCCTTGGATTGTTCTTTTCGTTGGTGACCTGGGGCTTTGCCCCAGGCTGGTATAGGGCGCGCCTTTGGCGCTAAAATGCATGGTCCGCCGTGACGGCGGACCATGCGGAGAGCAAAGACGTGGTCCGAACGGTTTACATCCCACCCTTCGCAAGTGCGCGAAGGATGGGGCACCCGAGCCTTTGGGGAAAGAAAAGCAGATTCCTCCGCTGCGCTGCGGAATGACAAACAAAAAATGCGGCGCTATTTGAGGCGGGAGCCTAGGGCTATTTCTTCGCCGAAGGTGGCCAGGATGGGTTTGCCGTTTTCTCCGTGCGAGGCGGCTAGGAGCATGCCGTGGGATTCGAGGCCGCGCATCTTACGGGGGGCGAGGTTGGCGATGACTACGATCTTTTTTCCGATGAGTTCTTCGGGGGTGTACCACTCGGCTATGCCGGAGAGGATCTGGCGTTTTTCGTAGCCGAGGTCGACTTCGAGGCGGAGGAGTTTGTCGGCTTTGGGGATGCGCTCGGCGACGATGATCTGGGCTACGCGGAGGTCGATTTTTACGAAGTCGTCGATTAAGATCTGGTTGCTGGTTGTTGGTTGCTGGTTGTTGGTTGGGGCAAAGACGCCAGAGGCCTGGGCTTCGGTGTGCGAGGGGGTTGCGGGGCGCTCGGTGGTGATGGCTGCGCTGGCGGCTACCTGGGTGCCGGGGCTCTCTTCGGTGAGGGCGGAGGTGCGGGGTGGGGCTGCGGGGTGGGTTGGGTCTTCGGTGACCGGGGCGGTGTGGGTGGTTTTTTCGTCTACGAACTTTGAGGGGGTGGGGGCGGTGGCTGAGGCTAGCGATGCTTCGGGGAACTCGGTGGTGGCGGAGGTCTTTGCGTCTGCGTGTGCGGTGATGTTTCTGTGGTCCATGTTCAGTTCCATATCTGTCATCTGTTGGATGAGTGTTTTGTCGGCCCGGGGGAAGATGGGTGAGAGTGGACCGAGTTTTGTGCCCGGTATTAGGCCGCCCCATTGTAGAAGAGTTTTTAGTCGCTGTAGCGGGCGGCTGTCGGCTGGTCGCCGAGTCCTAGTTGTTGCCAGACTGCGGCGGTCGCGTGGGGCAGAATTGGGTAGAGGTATGGCGGTCATCAGGCGGATAGATTCTGCTGCTGTGTAAAGAACCTCGACAAGTTTTAGACGAGCAGCTTCTCCAGACTCTTTTGCTAACTTCCACGGGCGCATGCGATGAGATGTAGCGATCAACGTGGCCGACAAGGAGACTGATCTCTGTTATGAAGGCAGTGATGCCATTTCGTGCAAATGACGGATCATACCGACCAAGTTGAGTTACGCCTTCTTGGACAAAGGATGTCCCGTCCAGTTGAGCTTGCGAAAAACTCTCAATGCCGTTTGGAAAGTTTTGCTGGATAAGGCTCAGTGTTCGGCTTACTAAGTTGCCGTAGCCATTGGCTAGGTCCGCGTTATAGCGCGTCACTAACGCATCGAAGCTGAAGCTTCCGTCGAACCCGAAGGGGATCTCGCGGAGGAGGAAGTAGCGGAGGACGTCGGAGGCGAAGAGGTCTTGCTGGTGCTTCCAGTGCTTCGTCGCTCAGGACTGCGCCGGGCGGTCGACCGGTTTGGGCTTGAGGCTGCCGAAGGCTTGAGGATGGTTTCGGTGCGGACGATGTTGCCGCGGGATTTTGACATCTTCGAGTCTTCGAAGAGGAGCCAGCCGTGGGCGGTGATGGCTTTGGGGAGTTT
This sequence comes from uncultured Acidobacteriaceae bacterium, assembly GCA_963744125.1. Classification (GTDB taxonomy): domain Bacteria; phylum Acidobacteriota; class Terriglobia; order Terriglobales; family Acidobacteriaceae; genus Edaphobacter. The sequence continues at coordinate 136,936 of CAVUSG010000008.1, forward strand.
CAGGCCGGCGGCGAGCAGGAAGGCAGGCCAGTAGACGCAGTGGAAGCGGATGATCTCTTTGCCTACGAGGTGAAGGTCGGCGGGCCAGTACTTTTCGAACTTGGCGATGTCGGTGGGGTCTTCGCTGCCGTAGCCGATGGCGGTCATGTAGTTGGCGAGGGCGTCCAGCCAGACGTAGACTACGTGTTTTTCGTCGCCGGGGACGGGGATGCCCCACTTGAAGCTTGATCGGGAGATGGAGAGGTCTTTGAGGGCTCCGGGGGCGTACAAGATCCCCTCAGCTGCGCTTTCACGAAGCTGGCCTGTCAAAAGAGCTTGCTGTTCCGCTGCCTCGAATCCTTCTTCCGCTTAAGATCTGGTGCGCCGATGACATTGGCATGAGCTTCTCGAATAATTGCGTCCACTGGACCGCGGAGGAAGCTGAGGATTTCGTTGCGGCGGACTTCGGGTTGGATGGATAGTTTGCCGGACTCGATTAGGTTGATGAGGGGGAGTTGGTAGTCGGAGAGGCGGAAGAAGTAGTTTTCTTCGGTGACGGTTTCGGTGGGTTTGCCGTCGGGGCCGATGGTGCCGGGAGGGCCGTCGACGAACATCTCTTCGCCGATGCTGTACTGGCCGGTGTAGGAGCTTAGGTAGATGGCTCCGCGGTCGGCGAGGGTCTTCCAGAGTTTTTGGACGCCTCTTTTGTGGGCGTCGTCGGTGGTGCGGATGTAGTCGTCGTAGGTTAGGCCCATGCGGTCCCAGAGGTTGCGGAACTCGGCGGAGACCTGGTCGGCGAACTGTTGCGGGGGGATTCCGGCGGCGGCGGCGGAACGCTCGATCTTTTGGCCGTGCTCGTCGGTGCCGGTTAGGAACCAGGTGTCGTCGCCGAGGAGGCGGTGACGGCGGGCGATTACGTCGGCCACGATGGTGGTGTAGGCGTGGCCGATGTGCGGACGCGCGTTCACGTAGTAGATGGGCGTGGTGAGGTAGAACTTTTTGGGCGATTCAGACATGAAGGGTGGCCATCGTCAGTTTAGCAGGGGGGAGGTGGGGCGGTTGGTAGTTGATGGTTGGTAGTTGATGGTTGTTGGTTGGAGGTTGTATTGGTGCTCGGGGAGCGCGGGTTGGGGCAGAGAGCGGTCAGGCTTCGCCTGATACCCACCGTACCACCCCAACGAGCAAAGGCGGCTCGTCGGGGACCCCGGTTAGCGACGATAAAGCCGTCGCGAAGATGGGGCACCCGATCTATGGGAGGATTTTGGTTAGATGGCTGGATCGGGGGCTGTTTTTTTGGCGGCTTCTTTGGAGGCGGTGGAGAGGGGGTGGTCGGCTGCTTCCTGCTCGCGGTCTTCGGCCATGCGGGCTTCGTTGAGGTGCTGTTCCATGGTGCGGCGGGCCTGAATGGGGTTGCGGGAGCGGATGGCGCGGAAGATCTCGCGATGCATCTCGGCGGACTGCTTGAGGGACTGGGAGTGGCCGGCGGTGAGGCGGCGGTTGTCGTAGAGGTTGGCGGTGATGGTCTCCATGAGGGCGCCGAGGATGGGGTTGCCGGAGGCTCGGGCGATGGTGCGGTGGAAACGGACGTCGTGGATGAGGTACTCCTGGGGGTCGTCGAGGGCGGCGTACATCTCGGCGACCTCTTCGGCCAGCTCGGCGATGTGCTCGTCGGTGGCGCGCTCGGCGGCGAGGGACGCTACGTTGGCTTCGATGACTATGCGGGCCTCGAACATCTGCCAGGGGAGGAATCCGTGGAGGGCTCCGAGGACGGTGAGGGAGCTGGAGTCGAGCGCGGGTGGGCCGCTGGAGACGAAGGTTCCGGCGCCGTGGCGGCTCTTGAGGACGCCCATGGCGGAGAGGAAGCCGATTCCGGCGCGGAGGCTGGAGCGGCTGATCTTGAGCTTGCGGGCTAGCTCGCGCTCCGGCGGGAGGCGATCGCCGGGGTGGACTTCGCCGGAGCTGATGAGGGCGCGGACGTGCTCGACAACCTGCATGGTGAGCTGGCTGTGGCCTGTGGCTTCGTCATTCACTTCTTTTTTCAAACTGAAGAGTGCTCCTTCGCCAATTTTGGAGAAGGGTAACACAGAGGCGGTAAGGATTGACCAGCAAGATTTTGAGTTGCGGTAAAGCATCTTCGCGGTCTGGTTAGATTGTGGCTGGCCGGGCTATGCGGGTTGGGTTCGCTGGATGCCGAGCCTGGGCACCAGCAACTGAAAGACTAAGAGTGAGAAGAGGTATACGCCGGCGGCTACGGAGAAGACGATGATGGGGTGGAGGGAGAGGTTGTGCTTGACGAGCCAGGTGAAGGCGGCACCGCCCCCGGCTCCGGCTGCTCCTCCGATGCCTACTACTGTGGAGACGGCGGTGGAGGGGAACATGTCGGTGGGGGTGGAGAAGAGGTTGGCGGACCAGCCCTGATGAGCGGCGGCGGCGAGTGCAATGATGAGGGTCGCGGGCCAGGGGTTGGCGGGGAAGAGCGTGCTCATGTGGGGGACGAAGATCAACGGCAGGACGAGGAAGGACATGGAGAGCATGGCGATCTTGCGGCCGCTGTTGACGGAGTAGCCGCGGTTCATGAGCCAGCCGGAGAGGGTTCCGCCACCGATGGAGCCGACGGAGGCGACGACGTAGACGGTGAGGATGAAGATGTAGGCGGCTTTGGTGTCGAGGCCGTAGTTACGGTTGAGGAATTGGGGGAGATAGAAGAGGTAGAACCACCAGACGCCGTCGGTGAGGCCTTTGGCGATGGCGAAGGCGTAGGTGCCGCGGTTGGTGAGGATCTTGGATAGGGGGGAGTTGCCGGCGGTGACGGGGGCTAACTCGCGCTGGGTGGTGGTGGAGGAGCGGCGGTACTTGTTGTAGGGGAAGGAGAGCCAGAGGATGAGCCAGAGGACTCCGAGGGAGCCGGTAGAGATGAAGGCGGCACGCCAGCCGTAGCGGGAGTGAGAGGTGACGTAGTTGATGAGGGGCAGGGTGATGAAGAAGGAGACGTTGGTGCCGGAGTTGAAGATGCCGACGGCCTTGGCGCGCTCGTGCGAGGGGAACCACTCGGTGACGGCTTTGATGGCGGCGGGGAAGTTGCCGCACTCGCCGAGGCCGAGGAAGATGCGGGCGATGCAGAAGCCGGCGACGGAGGTGACGAGCGAGTGGCTCATAGAAGAGATGCACCAGATGCCGATGGCGAGAGCGTAGCCGGTCTTGGTGCCGAGCTTGTCGATGACGCGGCCGGCGAAGAGGAAGCCGATGCCGTAAGCGATCTGGAAGTAGATGAGGACGTTGCCGAAGTTGTTGTCGAAGACGGGCTGGTGGAACTTGTCGGCGAGGGGGTTCCATCCCATGAAGGCTACGTTGTGGAGGAGGGGCTCGATGTTGGAGAAGACCGAGCGGTCCATGTAATTGATGGTCGTCGCCAGGAAGAGCAGAAAGCAGACGTACCAGCGCATGTTTGAGCCCTCGGATGAGGAGAAGCTGGTGAAGCCTTCGTCTTGGACGGCGGTATTCGATGACATTGCGAGGACACTCCGTGTTGCTGGTGGTTGGACCATCGCCGCCTGGGACCTGATTGGGGGCGCAGATATTATTCAGCGAGTCGAGGATGAGGATACTTGCTATTGGGTGATTGGTGTCAAGCGATTGCTTGGGAAGGGTACCCCCTCCCTCCCCCTATTTTGCGTAAATTCTTCAATCGATGTGAGTTAGGTCTGGACCTCTGGTGGGAAGGGCTTGATTCTAAAGGGCTGGGTTCGGATCATGGGACGCCCTCGGAAACTCACCCCATGCCGGTGAAGCAGGACCCGTCGAAGTAGCCTGCCGTGTGACGCTACGGAGTCAGTTCCTCGGCCCGTTGTCACCGGAATAGACGACGATGGTGTTGTCGTTCACGCCGAGTGAGGTGAGGCAATCGAGCAGCGTCCCGAAATCGGTGTTCATTTGCAGCAGCGCGTCGGCCCATTCGCCGCGGCCTGACTTGCCCTCGAACCCGGCGCGAGGTGTTTTCGGGAGATGCATCATGGAGTAGTTGAAATACAGGAAGGGCTTGCGCTGGTCCGTGGTGCGCTGGTCCGTGGTGCGCTGGGGAAAGTCTTTGGCCCGCTTCATGTGCTCGACGTCAATGTCGCGTCGGATCGCGAGCGTCCGTTGCTCAAGTTCTTTTACGGGCTGACCTTTGCGGCTTTCGAGGACGTGCGTGACCATGTCGCGTTTTATGTCATACCAAGGATCTTCTGGCCACAGGCATTCGTCATAGGAAGGTGGGATGCTCTTTGCGGGAGGGTTCGGCCTTGAGGGGGTCATCAGGGTCTCCAATTTCATCGTTCAAATTGAATTCTGGCGGGCAATCGCAATCAGGTTTTATAGCCCTGGAAGTCTTCTTTTACTTTGATGTTTGGATATTGCTTAAGGCTGCGTTCATATCCGGCGATGATCCTGAAATTCGGCGCGAAGATCCAGCCCTGGGTCAGGTCGGTGGGGATCGTCCCGCCGTACGCGCCGAAGGTTCCCCAGCCTACGTTGTCTACGAGGATGAAGACGATGTTTGGCTTTTGCGCCGCCGCCGCGGGTGTTTCGTTCGGTTTCATCCGGAATGTCCTTTCTAACTGCCAAGATTAAGCAGTTGCACGGGCTCAGGGCTGTTTTCTCGTCGGCACATAATCTAACGGCGCGCCTACCGGGATCAGGGGTTCGCGGGCCAGGCTCCTCTGGTACTCAGCGAGGAGCTTTCCCGTATGAGCGAGAGTCCATGTGTGAAGGTAGGGAAAGTTGTATGGCTCGCGTTCCTTGGGATCGACATCAAGGTTGATCAGGTGAGGGGTGGTGAGATGCTGGGCTGGGTCAGTCAATGTCTTCTGTTGGACGAGAACCATCTTGAAGTTGCGCCATTTGACTCCGAAGAGCGTCGAACCCATCCAATACAGGAAGCCTTCACGATTTGAGGTTGTTTGTGTTCCCTCAAAAAATGGGCGCTGGTCGATACCATCGATCTCGCGGTCTTTGGGAACTTCGAGGCCCGCCCACAGGAGGAGGGTCGTGAAGATGTCGGTGATGTGAACGATCTCATTGCTCTTTTGAGCGGCGGGTACGTGGCCCGGGTATCGCACCAGCGAGGGGGTTCGCAGTGAACCTTCCATGCCGGTAAAGTAGGACCCGTCGAAGTACCCTGACGTGCCACGCCACGGACCTAGTTCCTCCGGCCCGTTGTCACCTGAAAAGACGACGATGGTATTGTCGTCGATGCCGAGTGAGGTGAGGTAATCGAGCAGCGTCCCGAAATCGGTGTCCATTTGCAGCAGCGCGTCAGCCCATTCGCCGTGGCCTGATTTGCCCTCAAACTCGGCGCGAGGTGTTGTGGGCAGATGCATCATGGAGTAGTTGAAGTACAGGAAGAAGGGTTTGCCCTGGTCCGTGCTGCGCTTGAGAAAGTCTTTGGCCCGTTTCATGTACTCGACGTCGATGTCGCGTCGGACTTCAGGCGTCAGTTGCTCAAGCTCGTTTACAGGCTGACCCTTGCTACTTTCGACCACCCGTGTGACGATGTCGCGGTTTGGATCGTACCAAGGGTCTTTTGGCCACAGGCATTCGTCATAGGAACGTGGGATGCCGTACCACTCGTCGAAGCCATGATCGGTGGGCCAGCGCCCCTCTGAATCTCCGATGTGCCACTTGCCAACGGTGGATGTCGCGTAGCCCGCATCGGAAAAGATGTCCCCGAGCGTCCGCTCCCATTTCACGAGGCCGCCTTCCGATCCAACGAATGGGACCGACTGATTGCCGGAGCGAATGGAGTACCGGCCGGTCATCAGTGCCGAGCGGGACGGCGTGCATTGAGTCTCTGGGGCGAAGTTGAAGAGCATCATGCCTTGGGCGGCGAAGGCATCGATGCGCGCAGTGGTAGCGCCGCGTAGAGAACAGCCGTTGTAAGAGCTGAGTTCTCCCATGCCGAGGTTGTCGACGAGGAAATAAATTACGTTCGGCTTCTTGCTTTGCGCGGTGGGAGGGTTAGGCTTTGAGCTGGTCATCAGGGTGTCTCCGATTTTCATCGTTTTGAATTGACGGTTTGGTTTGCAGACGCGAAGTCACTCCGATTTGGAGGGCCATTATTTGCGATTTAAGAATAGGTATGCGGCGCTTCGCAGGTCTACTAGGGAAACTAATAGTCGGGCTATGAAAGCTTCGTCATTCGGAACCTCCGCGCCGGGAGAAAAGGTGGAGGCGGTGGTGCGAGCGGTTACATCCCACCCTTCGAAAAAGCGCGAAGGGTGGGGCACCTGATCTTTTATGGTTGGTTCGAGACGATCTGCCTGTACTTCTTAGTTGGTGTTGAGCACGAGGACTGTGGCGATGGGGTCGAGGGGTTGGGCGGGCAGCTGGATGTCGAGGCCTTCGCCGGATTTGGTCAGCTTGAGGGGTTTGTGGGTTTTGTCGGTGAGGAGGTAGGCGCTGGTTACGTTGCGGGGGAGCTTGTCGAGGTGGAATGAGCCGTTGGGCCAGGTGAAGATTTCTATGTAGATTTTGTTGGGGGCGGTGGTGGAGCGCCAGTTCCAGGCGGGGATGAATTTGGGTTTGCCGTTCTTGTCTTTTTCGGTGTCGCTGAAGGAGCCGGCTTCGGCGCCGAAGAGGGTGGGTTGGGTGTTGTAGATGGCTTCGCCGTTGACGGCGAGCCACTGGCCCATCTGGCGGAGGCGGTCGGCTTCGGGGGTGGGGACGTTGCCGTGGGAGTCGGGGCCGATGTTGAGGAGGTAGTTGCCGCCTTTGCTGGCGATGTCGATGAGGTTGCGGAGGAGGGTCTCGGTGGACTTGAAGTTGGTGTCGTAGGACTTGAAGCCCCAGGTGTCGTTGATGGTCATGCAGGACTCCCAGTCGCGGCCGGGGTAGCCTTGCGGCGGGATGAACTGCTCGGGGGTTTCGGTGTCGCCTTTGTAGGTGCCGCCGAGGCGGTTGTTCCAGATGAGGTTGGGGTGCTGGTTGAGGAGGGCGACGATCTCGGCGGCGCGGGCGGGGGTCATGTTGGCGGTGGGGGTGTCGAACCAGATGACGGCGGGGAAGTCTGATTCCGTAGTTGGTGAGGAGTTCTTTGAGCTGGGGGATGGCCTTGGTGTGGAGATAGGTGTCGAAGTCGCCGTCCTGCGCCTTGTCCCAGTGGTAAGGTGGGGGGCTGGTGGTCGCCGGTCTTGAGGGCGCAGGCTCCGGGGGCGGTCCAGTCCTGATCCTGTGAGTAGTAGAAGCCTAGTTTGAGGCCTTGCTTGCGGCACTCTTCGGCTAGTTCTTTGAGGGGGTCGCGCTTGAAGGGAGTGGCGGCGACGATGTTGAAGGGGTTTGCCTTGGAGTCGAACATGGCGAAGCCGTCGTGGTGTTTGGCGGTGATGACGATGTACTTCATGCCGGCGGATTTGGCGAGGGCGACGATGTCGTGGGCGCTGAAGGCGGTGGGGTTGAACTGCGGGGCGAGGGCTTTGTAGTCGGCTACGGGGATGGAGGCGCGGTTCATGATCCACTCGCCGATGCCGGGGATTTGTTTGCCGTCCCAGGTGCCGGCGGGGATGGAGTAGAGGCCCCAGTGGATGAACATGCCGAAGCGGGCTTCGCGCCACCATTTCATGCGGGCATCTTTTTGCGCGGGAGTTTCGGTGTCCTGGATGGATGGGGTGGGGTGGCCGGTGGCGGCGGGAGCTTCGAATTTGTCGCCTTGTAGTTGGGCGTGTGCGGCGAGGGATGTTGTGATGGCGAGTGCTGCGATGGTGAGGAGTTTCACGAGTGGTCCTTGGGGCGAAGTTACGGCAGGGGAATTCTAACGCTCCAGAGGAGATGGGAGCGTAGGCCCATCCTTTGACAGTCCGTCTACACTACCTGTAGCGGCCAACTTCGCTGAACGTCCTTCGCCCCGGAGTTACCCAAGGACCAATCCCTCATGGAGCAGCCCCTTCCAACAGGAGTTCCGACTCTCACCGCTCCCAGGTTCTATATCACCGGCCGACAGCCGCTCAGTCCCGGAGCTGTCCTGCTGGCTATCGTGGCTGTGGTTGGTGCGCTCTATTGGGTCGTCTATGCACTGGGTCGCACCGGACATGTACATCTCATCTCAGACAACTCCGGTGCTGCCCGCGCTGCCAGCGCCGCACCCGGAGCTCCTCCGGATGCCGACGAGAAAGACGATCCCGACCAGATCGACACCGTCGTTCTTGGTGATCCCGCCGCCGCTCCTGCGCCGGGACGACACGGAGATCATGTCAGCCCCGTTCACGCCACCATCCTCGTTCGGCTACCGCGTTTTGGCGACCAGGTGGGCCTGATCCCTGACACCCCGGCTGGCCGCCTGCTCTACGGCTGGCTTGCTGCCTTCAACCAGGCAAGTTCCCCCGCGCTTGGCAATGCTCTGCCCAATGTTGCGCTCGACTCTGCAGTGGCTGCACAGATGCAGCTACGGCAGCAGACCGGCGGCTTCAACCTGCTGTCTGCTAAAGAGGTCCAGCCCGGCGTTCTCGTGTTCCGACTCCGCGACCAGAGCCCCTTGGCGACCGAGGTCCTAGGCACACTCCAAGTGCGTCCGAACTCCAACCCAGCCGCCATCGCGAGCTTCAGCCTCCGTGCCGTTCCGCGAACTCACCAGAACGTCACCACGGAGGCTGCGCCAGTCCCGGCGGCCTCGCCGCGATGAATTACGCCACGACTGTTGTCCCCGCGGCTGGATCGAACGGCGTAAGGGTGCCTGCGGCGAGCAGGGCCTGGCGCCGCTGGACCTCCAATGCCATGAGCTGTATCTGCAGTCCGATGCGCTGAGCTTCTGCCTGCTCACGTTCGAGTTTGATGAGGGATGCTTTTTCAAGCTCGGGGTCGAGGGCACAGCAGTGCGTAAGTTCGGGATCGTAGACGACGCCGTCGGTCGGAACACCTAAGGCGGTCGGCTGCTCGATTACTTCGCCAACAGTGGGCAGGCCTTTGAGGATCGTGGCTACCGCTGCTCTGTAAGCAGCTTCGACCTGATCGATTTCTGCAGGCGTGAGGACCGCTGACACATAATTTCCGACCGTCACCTGGAATGTCACCGAGGTGACCTTGGTTGTGGCTATGTATACGTCTTGTACTTTGCGTACGAAGTAGTTCACCGCATGGCAGAGGTTGTTGTTCACCAGCGTTCGCTGCGTCGTCGAGACGGTCTCTGAATCTTCATAGCTGCTGATGGTGATGGATCGCTGCAGATCGGTGTATTGCGAGGCCTGCGCCACCACTGACGAAAACTGATCCGAGGTGTTCTGGGTCGACATATCATGCAGGTTGCTGGTACTTGAGGATCCGCTGTTGCTGCTGCCAGTGCTCGCGCCGCCAAGGCCAAAGAGATTGAATCCGCCTCCGGAGGATGAACTGCTGCTCTGCGATTGGTTGTTCAGCACTTGCTGTAGCTGGCTCGAGTCGTTGGTCTTCTGCTGCTGGTAAAGAGCCGACACGAACTGAGCAAACGTCGTTTGAACCGAGTAGCGCGAGTCCTCGGATGTCGTGCGGCGATAGCGGTCGCTCTGGTATAGCGTCATCTTTTCGCCGGGCAAAAGCGTGAGCGTGTAGGCCAGGCCACCGTGCCGCTTGCCGACAAGACAGAGCGTGTGCGTGTAGACCACGGTGATGGTGACGAAACCGCGGCCGATGTTGGTCTCACCCGCTTTGTCTACCAGGTCGACTATAGCCGTCTTGGTTTCGGTGAAGGTGGTGCAGCCCGGCTTGGTGAGCCATTTTGGATCACATGGGCTCTCGCAGCATGCGTCCTGAGTGGGCAGGGTTATGGTTATCGTGCCATCGGTAGGATCGATGGGTGGTGGCGTTACGTCAGACATGTATTCCTCCGTTGCTGCAGGTGCGCAGTTTTTTGACCAGGGCGGAGAAATTCAATCTTTAACAAAGGCGAGTGACGCAGATTGCCGTTCGATTTTGTTGGTGTCTTTTGTTGGGCCGATGGACTTTGTTGAAGATGCGGTGGAACCGACTTGAGCCCGATAACGGGTGCCGCTTTTTATACTCCAGCTTTCGTTACGAAGCAACCTGTGGGGCTGCTTCCGCGGGCTTTTCTGCAGTCTTTGCCGAGGCAGCGCGGTATCATCGGGTTCGTGAGTGATGGGAACGAGTTGAGCGGGTTAGAGGCGATGATGGCGCGGTTGCGTGCCGGGGATGTGCGGGCGCTGGCGCGGGCGGTTTCGCTGGTGGAGGATGGGGCTGGCGCGGAGTTGGTTGTGGCTTGCCGGGCGGTGGGGACGCGGGCGCTGCGGGTGGGGATTACTGGGCCTCCGGGGGCTGGGAAGAGCACGCTGGTGGATCAGATGGCTCGTGTGTTGCGGAAGGATGGGCTTCGTGTGGGGGTTATTGCGGTTGATCCTTCTAGTCCTTATAGCGGGGGTGCGCTGCTGGGGGATCGGATTCGGATGCAGGGGTTTGAGGGGGATGATGGGGTTTATATCCGCAGTATGGCTTCGCGGGGGATGATGGGCGGGCTGGCGCGTGGGGTGGAGGATGTTTGCGTGGTGATGGAGGCGGCGGGGCGCGAGGCGATTCTGGTGGAGACGGTGGGGGTGGGGCAGGATGAGGTGGATGTGGCGGGGGTGGTGGATGTGACGGTGCTGGTGCTGGTTCCGGGGATGGGGGATGAGGTGCAGAGTTTGAAGGCGGGGGTGATGGAGGTTGCGGATGTCTTTGTGGTGAATAAGAGCGATCGCGAGGGGGCGGAGCGGTTGGAGGCGGAGATTTTGCTGATGCAGGGGTTGGCTCTGATTTGAGAAGGTGCCGGTGGTGAGGACGGTGGCTACTACGGGGGTGGGGTTGGGGAGTTGATGGGGGTGGTGCGGGGTTCGTGCGTCAGAGAACCCACGTCTCAGAAGCGAGACGTGGGGCACCCGGTTTGGTGGAGGGTTTGATGCCTGGGTTGAGGTTGGATCATTTGGGAGTGGCGGTGCGGAGTATTGCGGCGGCTAAGGGGTTTTATGAGTCGCTGGGGATGATGGTGGGGCATGAGGAGGTGGTGGAGTTTGAGCAGGTGAGGACGGCGATGTTGCCGATTGGGGATAGCCGGATTGAGTTGCTGGAGGCTACGGCGGAGGATTCGACGATTGGGAGGTTTGTGGCGAAGCGGGGTGAGGGGTTGCACCATATTGCGGTGCGGGTGGAGGACGTGGATGCGGATGTTTCGGCGGCTGAGTGGTGAGGGGGTTCGGCTGGCGAGCGATGCGGTGCGGGTGGGGGCGGGTGGGCATCGGTATTTCTTTGTGCATCCGGCTAGTACGGGTGGGGTGTTGGTGGAGATTGTTGGCGGTGCTCATTGATGCGGCTGCTGCTGATTCATACTGCTGGGGCTGAGGGGACGGTTGCGCTTGCGGAGGCTTCGGATTTCGGGGCGGAGGTGCTGGTGGTTGCTACGGCGGTGTTGCCGGGGCGTTCGGCTTCGGAGCGGCTGGTGGCGGAGGTTCGGCGGCTGATGGAGGCGGCGGGATGGCGGCTGGCGGAGCTGGCGGCGGTGGTGGTGGTGCATGGGCCGGGATCGTTTACCGGGGTGCGGGTGGGGTTGAGTGCGGCGAAGGGGTTTGTGCGAGGCGGGTGGGGTGGCGCTGATTGCGGTTTCGCGGCTGGCGTTGCTGGCGGAGGCTGCGGGTGGTGATGGGGTGGTTCATGCGGTGCTGGATGCTGGGCGCGGGGAGTTTTATTACGGGGCTTATGAGGGTGGGGTTTGTTTGCGGGAGAGTTTGTTGACTCGGGATGAGGTGGTTGCGGCGGTTGGTCTGAGCGAAGGTGGTGTGGTGATTGCTTGTGAGGGGAAGGTTGCGGAGGCTTTGGCGGGGGTTGATTTGATGATGGTGGATGAGCCTTTGGCGGAGGCGGCGGTGGGGGTTGCGCTGCGGCGGCTGGGGCGTGGGGATTTGGATGATGTTGCGGTGGTGGATGCGAATTATCTGCGGCGGACGGACTTTGAGATTAAGGCGAAGCTGGAGAGGCGGGCTGGCGCAGCGAAGGCTGGCGGGGCTAAGGGTTGATGGTGAGGGTTCGGTGCGCGACGGCGGCGGATATTGCGGCGGTGTTGCGGGTGGAGCGTGGTGCGGCTGCGAGGCTCCGCATTGGGGTGAGGCGGAGTATCTGGCGGCTTTGGATGATGAGGCTGCGGTGCGGCGGTGTTTGATGGTGGCTGAGGTGGAGGGGCGGCTGGTGGGGTTTGCGGTGGGGAAGGTTGCGGCGGGGGTTGGGGAGTTGGAGAGTGTTGCGGTGGCGGATGCGGCGCGCAGGCAGGGGGTGGGGCGGGCGTTGTGCGTGGCGGTGATGGAGTGGTGCCGGGGGCAGGGCGCGGGGACGATGGAGTTGGAGGTCAGGGCAGGAAGTGTTGGGGCGATTGGGCTTTATGAGGGGCTGGGGTTTGTGGGGGTGGGGACGCGGCGGGGGTACTATCGGGAGCCGGTGGAGGATGCTTTGTTGATGGAGATGGAGTTGCGGGATTGAGGGCGTGGTGGGGATTTTTGCTGAGGAAAACGTGTTTTGCCAGTGTTGATTGCGGTGTGTTAAGGTATGCGCGTTCGGCGGAGTCCCGGCTGAGCTGCGGTGGGATTCCGACGTGACTGCAACCTGACTGCGAGGTGTGCCTGATGCAAACTGCCAAGACGAGTGCTTTGCCTGAACCGTCGATGTTGCCCTCCATTCACAGACTGGAACTGGAACATAGCTTGTACGCGCGGCGGCTGGATACGCTGCGCGAGAAGAGCTATCTTTCAGAGCCGGAGAAGATGGAGGAGGTGCGGCTGAAGAAGTTGAAGTTGCATCTGAAGGACCAGATGGAACGGCTGCGACAGGCTGGACATGGGTCATAGCCAGAGTCATAGCCAGTAGGTTCGAACTTCTGTTCAGGCAGGCTCGTGAGAGGCACTGCTGTGCCGCATGCAGTTTTCCGGGTGCGGGTGCGGGCAGGTTTGTCCGGTTGGGGCCTTATAATCGAGAGCTATGGTTCGAGACGGATTCTTTTACGCGTTGGGGTTGGGGGCGGTGACGGTGGTTCTGTGGAAGTTGACCCACATCGTACAGCCTGTGCGCGATACCGGTGGTGCTGGCGATGTTTTTTCTGTGGTTTTTTCGCGATCCGGCGCGGGAGATTCCAGATGGGCCGGGGCAGGTGGTTTCTCCGGGCGATGGGGTGGTGACGGAGGCGGAGTGGATTGAGACGGTGAGCGGAAGCCGGCTGCGGCTGAGCATATTTTTGAACGTCTTCGATGTGCATGTGAACCGCGCGCCGGTGGGTGGGACGGTGAAGGTGGTGGAGTTTCGCGAGGGTGGGTTTATGAATGCGATGAAGCCGGAGTCTGTGCTGACGAACGAGCAGACGCTGGTGGTGATCGATGCGGGTGGGTATGACGTGAGCTTCAAGCAGATTGCGGGACTGCTGGCGCGACGGATCGTCTGCAAGCTGAAGGTGGGCGACAGGGTGGAGCGGGGACAGCGGGTGGGGCTGATCAAGTTCGGGTCGCGGGTGGATGTGCTGATGCCGGCAGAGGCGAACCTGAAGGTGAAGACGGGGTCGCGGGTGAAGGGCGGGTCGACTGTTCTGGCGGAGATTCCGAGCGACACGATGAGGGCCGAAGATCTGGCCGTGGCAGCGGTGGCCTGATGGAGCGGGGAGCGCTCGAGGGAGCGCAGGCCGAGGTGAAGCAAGGGAAGGTGAAGCGGCATCCGAGCCGCGGGATGTATATTCTGCCGTCGGCGTTTACGGCGGGGAATATTGCGGCGGGATACTACGCGATTACACAGAGTGTGCAGGGGACGCTGGCGGACCCTTCGTACTTTGATCGCGCGGCGCTGGCGATTGGGTTTGCGGTGCTGTTCGACGGGCTGGACGGGCGCATTGCGCGGATGACGAATACGACGAGCGACTTTGGCAAGGAGCTGGATTCGCTGGCGGACGTGATTACGTTCGGGGTTGCGCCGAGTCTGCTGGCTTATATCTGGGGATTCCGGATGCTGCCGACGGATGGCAGTGTGCTGATGCATGACAGGCTGCTGCATCTTGGGGTGTTTGTGTGCTTCGCGTTTTTGATATGCGGGGCGAGCCGGTTGGCGCGGTTCAATATCAGCATCAATCCGCAGCCGCGCAATCCGGGCAAGGCGGGGAACAAGTATTTTGTGGGGATGCCGATTCCGGCGGGCGCGGGCGTGATCGCTTCGGTGGTGCACTTTGAGTTGGGGGCTCCGATTGTTGACTGGCGGCTGGCGATTGTGTGGCTGTGCCTGATTTCGTTTACGGGATTTCTGATGGTGAGCACGTGGCGTTTCTGGAGCGGGAAAGAGGTTGGCGTGGGAACGCGGCTCTCGTTCCAGAAGGTTGCTGGGCTGGCGATTCTCGGTGCGTTGGTGGTTGCGTTTCACCAGGAGATGCTGATCATTATTGCTTTGGGCTACCTGGTTTCTGGAGTGGTGGCGCGGCTGGCGTACTCGTGGAGTTGGAAGCGGCGTCATGCTGGTGTGTGAGAGAGGAGGGGCTGAAGCGATGGCGATGGGGATGTATCGGATCGGAATCGTCGGGGCTTCGTCGCTGGCAGGGAAAGAGCTGAGCGATGAGCTGCAGGAGTCGCTGCTGGGGGCGGCGGAGTTTGTGCTGCTTGACGATGAAGAGGTGGCGGGGCAGGTGACGGCGGCGGGAGATGAGGCCGCTTTTATTCAGCGCATCGAGGCGAGCTTCGTTTGAGCGGATGGACTTTGTTTTCTTTACGGGCAGCGCGGCGGAGACGAAGAAGCACTGGCGGCAGGCGCGGCGGGCGGGGGCGAGCATCGTCGATTTGACCTATGCGTTGGAGAAAGAGCCGGACGTGCTGGTGCGGTCTCCGCTGGAGGAGTCGTGGACGACGGGGCTGGCGAGAGGTGGGACGAAGGGCGCCTGACCTGAAGACTCCGGCGGTGGTGGCGGCGCATCCTGCGGCGGTGATGCTGGCGCTGGTGGCGTCGCGGCTGAGCGCGAAGCTGCGGTTGACGGGGATTGCGGCGACGGTGATGGAGCCTGCTTCGGAGCATGGGCGGGCGGCTATGGATGAGTTGCATCAGCAGACTGTGAATTTGCTTTCGTTCACTGCTGTTCCGCGAGAGCAGTTTGATGCGCAGATTGCGTTCAATCTGCTGCCGTCGTTGGGTGAGGCGGCGAAGGTGAAGTTGAGTGAGGTGGGGGAGCGGATTCAGACGCACTATGAGGTGCTGTCGAGTGGGGCTCTGCCGAGGCTTGCGCTGCAGGTGGTGCAGGCTCCGGTGTTTCATGGGTATGTTGCGTCGGTGCTGGTGGAGTTGAGTGAGGCGGTGACGGTGGAGCAGGTTGAGGCTGCGCTGGCGGGGAGCCGGTGGATATTGTGACGGATGAGTCGGATCCGCCGAGCAATGTAAGTGCGGCGGGGCAGTCGAAGGTGCTGGTGCGGGTGAGCGCAGACGTGGAAGGCGAGGAGACATCGAAGCGGTTCTGGGTGTGGCTGGCGGCGGATAATCTGAAGCTGGCGGCGGTGAATGCGATATCGTGTGCGCTGGAGCTGCGGCGGCAACGGCCTTTGGGCAAGGTGCAATAGTTCATGCGAGGTGGGGAATGAAGGACGCGACGATGCGCATCGGCATCGATCTGGGTGGGACGAAGATTGAGGCATTGGCGATTGATGCGAACGGCGCGGAGTTGCTGCGGTATCGTGTGCCGACGCCGCGGGAGGATTATGCGGCGACGATTGCTGCGATGGTGGGGCTGGTGCGAGCGCATTGAGAGGGAGACGGGTGCTGTGGGGACGGTGGGGGCGGGGATTCCGGGGAGTGTCTCGCGCAGGACGGGGCTGGTGAAGAATGCGAATTCGACGTGGCTGAATGGGATGCCGTTGGATCGCGATCTTGCGGCGGCGATGGGGCGTGAGGTTCGGCTGGCGAATGATGCGAACTGCCTGGCGGTGTCGGAGGCTACGGATGGCGCTGCGGCGGGGGAGCGCGTGGTGTTCGCGGTGATATTGGGGACGGGATGCGGTGGCGGTGTTGCGCTGAACGGGTTGGTTCATGCCGGGATTAATGGCGTGGGTGGGGAGTGGGGGCATAATCCGCTGCCGTGGGCGAGCGGGTATGAGCTTCCGGGGCCGAGGTGCTTTTGCGGGAAGCTGGGTTGCCTGGAGATGTGGCTCTCGGGGACTGGGGTGGCGCGGGACTATCTTGAGGTGACGGGTCGCAGCAAGAGGTCGGAGGAGATTATTGCGGAGTGCGAGGCTGGGGATGCCGATGCGATTGCCACGGTCGAGCGGTGGGAGGACCGGCTGGCGCGGGCGTTGGCGCATGTGGTGAATATTCTTGACCCGGATGTGTTTGTGTTTGGCGGAGGAATGTCGAAGACGGAGCGACTGTATCGCGAGGTGCCGCGTCTGTTGCCGAAGTATGTGTTTGGTGGTGAGGCGGAGACTCCGCTGGTGCAGGCGAAGTATGGGGATTCGAGTGGGGTGCGGGGTGCGGCTTGGCTTTGGCCTAATCTTGGCTAGAGGGTGAGCGGGTGTGTCTAGCTTTACTTCGTTCATGCCACGGACTGAGTTACAAATGTAGATTGCGTCTGCGGTGTGGAGGTCCTCGAGGGTGAGGACCTTTTCTTCTGCGTGGGGGTTGGTTTCGAGGATGTGGCGGCGGTAGATGCCGGGGAGGACTCCGCTGGTGAGCGGTGGGGTGAGGAGTTTGCTGCCTTTGCGGAGGAAGATGTTGCTGATTGCGCCTTCGGTGAGTTCGTTGCGTTCGTTGAGGAAGATTATGTCGTCGTAGCCCTGGGCGATGGCTTCTTTGTAGAGGCGGTCGTAGAGGGTGCGGCGGGTGGTTTTGTGGTGGAGGAAGAGGTCGGTGGAGGAGGTGGGTTCTGTGGAGAGGCAGATGAGGCCGGTGGGTTGTGTGGTGAGTGCGGTTGCGGTGATGGTGGCTGTTCCTGCGGCGTCGAGCAGGAGGCGGACGCGGTATTTTGTGTTTGGCTCGAAGGTGGTGGCTAGCGATTTGAGTTGGGTGATGATGGCGTCGCGGTCGAAGGTGGAAGTTGAAGTAGGTGGCGGAGGCGGCGAGGCGGTCGAGGTGTTTTGTGAGGAGGTAGAAGTCTCCGTTCCAGAGCATGGTTTCGATGAGTTGGAAGTCGTTGGGGGTGTGGGTGAGGAAGGAGGCTTTGAGGAGGCACTCGCGGTACTCGGCTGCGGGGTCGGAGTCGGCTACTATGCCTCCGCCTACTCCCATGGAGGCGTGGCCGTTGTTGAGGGTGAGGGTGCGGATGGCTACGTTGAACGTGGCGTTGCGGTTGGGGGCGATGTGGCCGATGGCTCCGGTGTAGATGCCGCGCGGGTGTTGTTCGAGGTCGCGGATGATCTGCATGGTGCGGATTTTTGGGGCTCCGGTGATGGAGCCGCTGGGGAAGAGGGCGCGGAAGATTTCGTAGAAGGTGAGGTTGGGGCTGTAGCGTGGCCGGAGATGGTGGAGGTCATCTGTAGGAGGGTCTCGTAGCGCTCGATGGTGAAGAGGTCTTCGACGTGGACGCTGCCCATGGTGCAGATGCGGCCGAGGTCGTTGCGCAGGAGGTCGACGATCATGATGTGCTCGCTGCGATTTTTTTCGTCTTGCTGGAGGGAGAGTGCGGCGAGGGCGTCGGAATCAAGATCGTTGCCGCGGGGCATTGTGCCCTTCATGGGGCGAGTGGTGATTTTGTTGTCGTTGAGGGTGAAGAAAAGCTCGGGCGAGAGCGAGAGGATGTGTTGGCCGGCGATGTTTAGGAATGCTGCGTAGGCGACGGGTTGCTGGCGTGAGAGAGTGGCGAATGCTGCGGCGGGGTCGAGCGTGGTTTCGAGTGTGAGGCGGTCGGTGAAGTTGACTTGATAGGTGTCGCCTGCGGCTATGAGTTCTTTGATCTTTAGAATTTTGTCGCGGTAGTCGTTTGGCGAGATTGTGAGGGTTATGTTTTCTGCGAAGGGTTGTGTTGATGGGGCTTCGGAGGTGTTGGTTGGAGTGGGTGGGTGTGGTGTGAAGGTGCCGGTTGCGTGGTTGAAGGTGATTGGTTGTGCGTAGATTCCGAACCAGGCTAGTGGTGTTTCGTCATTGAATGTGGGGATTTTGTCGAAGTGTTCGAAGTGGTAGCCGCACTCGTAGTTGAGATAGCCGGCGGCGTGATGGCCGTTTGTGCTAGTGCGGCTTCTATGTCTGCGAAGAGGGTCGGGAGGTCTTCGAGTTTTTGGGCTGCGAGGGTTTGGATTGGGTTGAGGAAGAGGTGGCTGGTTTGGTTGGCGGTGTCGCAGCGCGCGGTTTCGAGGAGGATGGCGCCGGGGTTTTCGGCGACTAGCGTGTAGATGTTTTGCGGGAGTTGATGCCAGGGTGCCACACGTTCTCCGGTTCCGAAGGCTGGGCGCGATGGCCTACTTCGTGGCTGCCTGGTAGCAGAACTGCAGCCCGATGAAGAGCAGCCAGAGGGAGAGCGCAAAGCGCAGATTGCGATTGGGGATCTTCGGGGCAGTGCCGCTTCCGACCAGGCCGCCGATGACTCCTCCTGCGACAAGTTTAGCAAGCACCGCGGCGTTGTAGGTTCCGCCGAAGAGGTGCACGCCGGTGCCGACGGTTGCGATGACGAGGCCGAAGGCGAGGTCGGTGCCGACGATCTGAGTGGCGGTGAGGGAGGTGAGGCCGAGCAGGGCTACGGTGCCGAGGGCTCCGGCGCCGGCTGAGGAGAAGCCGATCTCGGCGCCGATGGGGAAGGTGATGGCGGCGAGCCAGCGGGCGTGGTTTGCGTTTGCCGACTTCATGCCTGAGGGACGGAAGTGGCGGTAGAGATGCCAGGCGGCGGTGAAGAAGATGATGAGGCCGAGCGCGAAGGATAGCGCGGCTCTTGGTCCGTGGGTGGCGACGTGTTTGAAGAGGATGGAGCCGAGGACGACGCCGGGCACTCCGCCGAGCAGCATGATGCCGAGGATGCGGTAGTTGATTTGGCGACGCGCGACCTGAAACGGGACGACGATGAGTTTGACTACAGCGGAGTAGGCGAGAGTGGTGCTGACGGCGACGTCGATGGGAATTTTGAGGAAGAGGATGAGCAGCGGTGCGGTGACTACGCTGGCTCCGACGCCTGTGAGTGCGATGATGATGGCGACGACGAAGCCGATGAGGAATTCGGACATTACGTAACCTTGGGTTGCTGGTTGTTGGTTGCTTGTTGAAGAGCAGGCTCAGTCAGGAGGGTTGGATGTGGATGCCGCACTCTTGTTTCTGTCCTCCCCAGCGGCCGGAGCGTGGGTCGTTGGGGTCGAGGGGCAGGCTGGTACATGGCTCGCAGCCGATGCTGGAGTAGCCCTTGTCGTAGAGCGACAGTAGCGGGATGTCGTGCTGCTTCGCGTAGGCCCAGACGTCTTTGGCGGTCCAGTCGGCGAGCGGGCTGATCTTGCGGATGTGGTTGCCGCTGGGGAGCTTGAAGGATTCGGTGAGCTGCATGGTGGCGCGGCTCTTGGCTTGCTCGCGGCGCATGCCGGTGAACCAGAGCGCGTAGTTTTCGAGCGCGCTGAAGAGCGGCTTGACCTTGCGGATGCCGCAGCAGCGGCTGGGGTCGGTCTGGTTGAGGATGCCGAATTGCGATTCCTGCTCGGCTACGGTGATCTCGGGGAGGAGGTTGATGAGGTTGAGGGACCAGTCGCGGGCCATGCGGTCGCGGTACTCGTAGACCTCGGCGAAGTGGTAGCCGGTGTCGAGGAAGATGACGGGGACGTTGGGGAGGGTCTGGCGGACGATGTGGAGGACGACCATGTCCTCGGCCTGGAAGCTGTTGGTGACGGTGATGTCGGTTGTGTGCGCGGCTAGCTCGTTGCGATCAACTCGCGGGCGGCGGGATCTTTTCTTCCGTGGTTGCGGGGGTGAGGGTTGCTTCGCTCAAGACTGGTGCTCCTGGTTCTCGTTTCTGCGGCAGGATTGCTTTGTCGCGCAGGTGCTGGAGGAATTCGTTGACGGCGTTGGGTGTCGAGGTCTTCGAGGGTGTGGAGTTCGAGGCCTGCGGTTGCGCTTTCGGTGGGGATGCCTTCGAGGATGACGAGCAGGCCGAGGCTTAAGAGTGCGCGCCAGATTGTGGGGGATTGGACGCGGGTTCGGACTACGGGGAGGTGCTCGGCTAGTAGTGCTGCTTCGAGCGTGGCGGCTTGTTCGGCGTTGTTGACGCTGAGGAGTGCGGCTTTGTGGTGCGGTGCGGTGGCTGCGGCGGTGTCGAGGCTGCGGCGGATCATGCCGGCGGCGAGGGTGGCGTTGGTGTGGAGGTCGATGAGGATGAAGTTGCCGGTGGCGCGGTCTTCGGCGTAGGGGTCGAAGAAGATGGGGCGGGTGAATTCGATCTCGGCGACGCCGATGTCGTTCATGCCGAGGGAATTTACGGCTTCTTCCTGGAGGGTCTCGACGTTGGTGCGGTGGAGGACGCGGGTGATGCGGGCGCTGACGGTTTGGGGGCCGTGCTTGAGCAGGTAGGGGCGATGGGTTTCGAGGCGGGTTGCGTCGAACCAGACTAGCGAGGCTTCGATGCCGGTGGCGCGTTGCGGCGGGTGGGCGACTTCGGAGATGATGTCGCCGCGGCTGATGTCGAGTTCGTCTTCGAGGGTGAGGGCGATGGACTGTGGGGCGGCGGCTAGTTCGAGGTCGCCGTCGAAGGTGGTGATGGAGGCGACGCGGCTCTTGCGGCCGGAGGGCAGCGCGATGATGGTGTCGCCTTTGCGGATGGAGCCGGCGGCGATCTGTCCGGCGAAGCCGCGGTAGTGCTGGTCGGGGCGGATGACGCGCTGGATGGGCAGGCGGAAGGGCTTGTGGGCTTGTTCGACTCCGACGGGGACGTTCTCGAGATGTGCGAGCAGCGTGGGGCCGGTGTACCAGGGGGTGTTGATGCTGGGCTCGACTACGTTGTCGCCGAGGAGAGCGCTGACGGGGATGGTGATCGAGGTTGGCTTTGCCGAAGCTGCTGATGAGAGCGCGGAAGTCGGATTCGATCTTGCGGTAGACGTCTTCGGAGAAGTCGACGAGGTCCATCTTGTTGATGGCGGCGACGAGGTGGCGGATGCCGAGCAGCGATGCGATGTAGGCGTGGCGGCGCGACTGGGTGAGGATGCCTTTGCGGGCGTCGATGAGGATGATGGCGAGGTCGGCGGTGGAGGCTCCGGTGGCCATGTTGCGGGTGTACTGCTCGTGGCCGGGGGTGTCGGCGATGATGAACTTGCGGCGCTGGGTGGAGAAGTAGCGGTAGGCGACGTCGATGGTGATGCCTTGCTCGCGCTCGGCGCGGAGGCCGTCGGTGAGCTGGGCGAAGTCGATGGCGGGCGCGGTTGCGCCTGGCGCGGTGATCTTGCCGGTTACGGCGCGGATGTGGTCTTCGTAGACGTTGCGCGAGTCGTAGAGGAGACGGCCGATGAGGGTGGACTTGCCGTCGTCGACGCTGCCTGCGGTGGAGAAGCGGAGCAGGTCTTTGTGACGTTCTACTTCGAGGAACTCTTCGATGACGAAGTCTCTATCTTCGGATTTGGATTCGGATTGCAGGATGCCTTCAGCGATGGACATTAGAAGTAGCCCTCGCGTTTCTTGATCTCCATGGAGCCGTCCTGGTCGTGGTCGATGACGCGGTTGGCGCGCTCGGAGGAGCGGAAGCTGACCAGCTCGGCGATGATCTTGGGGATGGTGTCGGCGTCGGAGCGGATGGCTCCGGTGCAGGGGCTGCAGCCGAGGGAACGGAGGCGCGAGCGCACCCACTGCTCTTCGCCGGGGAGTGATTTTACGAAGGACTGCTCGACGGGGATGAGGGAGTCGCCGCGGACGATCATGCGGCGGTCTTTCGCAAAGTACAACGGCACGATCGGGATGTTCTTCCAGCAGGATGTAGTGCCAGATGTCGAGCTCGGTCCAGTTGGAGAGCGGGAAGACGCGGATGCTTTCGCCGGGGGAGATGCGGGCGTTGTAGAGGTTCCAGAGCTCGGGGCGCTGGTTCTTGGGGTCCCACTGGCCGGCCTTGTCGCGGAAGGAGAAGATGCGCTCCTTGGCGCGGGATTTTTCTTCGTCGCGGCGTGCTCCGCCGAAGGCTGCGTCGAAGCCGTGCTCGCGGAGGCCGTCGAGCAGGGCAGTGGTCTTGAGCAGGCCGCAGCAGCGCTGGGTGCCGAGGGCTACGGGGTTGGCTCCGTCGGCGAGGGCCTGCTCGTTGCGCCAGACGCGCAGGTCGAGGCCGAGTTCTTTCGCGAGGTTATCGCGGAAGGTGATCATCTCGGTGAACTTGTAGCCGGTGTCGACGTGCAGGAGCGGGAAGGGAATGGGGCCGGGGAAGAAGGCCTTCTGCGCGAGGCGCAGCATGACGGAGGAGTCCTTGCCGATGGAGTAGAGCATCACCGGGTTCTGGAACTCGGACGCGACCTCGCGAAAGATTTGGATGCTCTCGGCCTCGAGCAGCTGCAGGTGGCTGAGGTGCGGGATGGCGGCTGCGGGTTCGTGGGTTGCGAGTGTGGTCATGGTTTACGATGTCGATCGGTTGCGGTTGGGGTAAAAAAGAAAACCCACAATCCAGATGCTGGAGGTGGGCGGCTTGATTCTGAGTTTGTCGAGATAGAGAGAAGCGGCTATCCGTTGAACTCGCACCCACACATGCCTGCATTGCAGCGACAGGCCATACAACAGGCGCTGCGACAGCTAAGGCATCCGGTCTGGGTCGAGAAGGTCACTGGGTTAAGGGTGAGGGATGGGAGTTGTTTTGTCAATGGCGAGGGCTGGCGTGGTGGAGAATGGATTAGGCGGGTTATGTTGCTGCAGTCATTGCCTAAGATACCGGGCTGTAATGCTTATGCCACTCGCGCGTCTGCGCTTTTGCCGGCGAAATGTGGATCGCCCGCGAATCGCGGCGAAGAATGACGGACATCGAACGAGCGAAGGAATTACTATGACGCAAGCTGAGGAAGTGCAGAGTGAGTATCAAGATTGACCCGGTGTGCGGGATGAAGGTGCTGCCTGCGAAGGCGGCGGGCTCGACGGAGCATGGCGGGAGGGAGTGGTACTTCTGCGGGAAGGGATGCCTGGCGAAGTTTGTGGCTGACCCGGCGAAGTATGACGGGTCGCGGCCTAAGGTGAGGTGAAGGCTGCTGCGCCGGTGGTGCCTGCTCGGGGTGGCTATGTTTGTCCGATGCATCCTGAGGTGAGGAGTGATAAGCCCGGGGACTGTCCGAAGTGTGGGATGGCGCTGGAGGCTGCGATGCCGGCGGTGGTGCAGTACACGTGTCCGATGCATCCGGAGATTGTGCGGGATGCGCCGGGGAATTGTCCTATCTGCGGGATGGCGCTGGAGGCGATGAGTCCGCAGGCGGAGGCGGAGAATCCTGAGCTGGCGAGTATGACGCGGCGGTTCTGGGTGGGGCTGGTGTTGACGCTGCCGCTGCTGGGGGTGATGGTCGCGGATTTGTTCGGGCATCCTCTTGCGGGCGGCTGGCTGGGGTGGATGGAGTTTGCGCTGGCTACGTCCGGTGGTGCTGTGGGGCGGGTGGCCGTTCTTTCAGCGGGCATGGGCTTCGGTGGTTCATCGCAGTCCGAATATGTTTACGCTGATCGCGATTGGTTCGGGTGCGGCTTATCTGTATAGCGCGGTGGCGGTGATTGCGCCGGGAGTGTTTCCGGATGCGTTCCGCGATATGTCGGGTGGGCTTGGGCTTTACTTTGAGGCGGCGTGCGGTGATTGTGGTGCTGGTGCTGCTGGGGCAGGTGCTGGAGCTGCGGGCGCGGAGCAGGACGGGGTCGGCGATTAAGGCGCTGCTGGGGCTTGCGCCGAAGACGGCTCTGCGGGTGTATGACGATGGGCGCGAGGCGGAGGTGGCGCTGGCGGAGATTCAGGTGGGCGAGCTGTTTCGCGTGCGGCCGGGGGAGAAGGTTCCGGTGGATGGGGTGGTGGTGACGGGGCGGAGCTCGGTGGATGAGTCGATGGTGACGGGCGAGTCGATGCCGGTGGAGAAGACGGTTGGGGCGCGTGTTGTGGGTAGTACCGTGAATGGTACGGGGAGCTTCGTCATGCGGGCGGAGCGTGTGGGTGCGGATACGCTGCTGGCGCAGATTGTGCGGATGGTGAGCGATGCGCAACGGACGCGTGCTCCGATACAGCGGCTGGCGGATAAGGTGTCGGCGTACTTTGTGCCGGCGGTGTTGGTGGCTTCGGTGGTGACGTTTGTGGTGTGGGCTATGGTTGGGCCGTCGCCGCGTGGGGCTCATGCGCTGATTAATGCTGTGGCGGTGCTGATTATTGCTTGTCCTTGTGCGCTGGGGCTGGCTACTCCTATGTCGATCATGGTGGGGATGGGGCGGGGGGCTAGTGAGGGGATTCTGGTGCGCAGTGCTGAGGTGCTGGAGATGATGGAGAAGGTCGACACGCTGGTGGTCGATAAGACTGGCACGCTGACGGAGGGGCGTCCGCGTGTGGTTGCGGTGGTGGCGGCTGAGGGGTGGGATGAGGCTGGGGTGATGCGGGTGGCGGGGAGTTTGGAGAAGGCTAGTGAGCATCCGCTGGGGGCTGCGGTGCTTGGGTGGATGAAGGAGAAGGGTGTTTCGGTGGCGGAGGTGTCGAGATTTGAGGCTGTGACGGGTAAGGGTGTGACTGGTGTGCTGGATGGTAAGCGCGTTGGGATTGGGAATGAGGGGTTGGTGTTGTCGCTTGGGGTTGCGGCTTCGGTGCTGGAGGCCGTGGACGAGTCGTGCTGATGCTTTGCGTGGTGAGGGGCAGACGGTGATGTTTGTGGCGGTGGATGGTGCGGTGGCGGGACTGGTCGCGGTGGCTGATCCGGTGAGGGAGACGACGGTGGAGGCGCTGGCGCAGCTTCGTGAGGCGGGGATTCGGGTGGTGATGGCTACTGGTGATAGCGAGAAGACTGCTGCGGCGATTGCTGGAGAAGCTGGGGATTGAGTTTCATGCTGGGGTTACGCCTGCGGGGAAGGCGGAGTTGGTGAAGCGGCTGCAGGGGGAGGGGCGGGTGGTGGCGATGGCGGGGGATGGGATCAATGACGCTCCTGCGCTGGCGCAGGCGGATGCCGGGATTGCGATGGGGACGGGGACGGATGTCGCGATGGAGGCGGGCGGGGTGACGCTGGTGAAGGGCGATCTGCGCGGGATTGTGAAGGCGATTCGGCTGAGTAAGCGGACGATGGGGAATATTCGGCAGAACCTGTTCTTTGCGTTCTTCTATAACGCGATTGGGGTGCCGGTGGCGGCGGGGGTTTTGTATCCGGTGTTTGGGTTGCTGCTGAATCCTATGATTGCGGCGGCGGCGATGAGCTTTAGTTCGGTGACGATTATTGCGAATGCGCTGCGGCTGCGAGGGCCGAATTGTAGAACTGCAACTGCGAGGCTTTAGACTGGGTAACGATTTGTGGAGGCTTCATGGACTTGCAGCAGGTGATGCGTGGTGCGGTGGCTCCGCGGCCTAAGGTGGCGCGGCCGATTGTTTTGATTGGGGCGGGGGGGATTGCGCATGATGCGCATCTGCCGGCTTATGCGAAGGCTGGGTTTCCGGTGGCGGCGGTGGTGGACCTGAACCAGGAGAAGGCGCAGGCGCTGGCGGCGAAGTTCGGGATACCGAAGGTGGTGGCTACTATCGGCGAGGCGGTGCGGGCGGTGCCGAAGGATGTGGTGTTCGACTGCGCGGTGCCTGCTCCGGCGCTGATTGCGGTGCTGGAGCAGCTTCCGGATGGGGCGGCGGCGCTGCTGCAGAAGCCGATGGGCGAGACGCTGGCGGAGGCGGAGGAGATTCTGGCTATCTGCCGTCGGAAGGGTTTGACTGCGGCGGTCAACTTTCAGCTGCGCTATGCGCCGAATATGCTGGCGGCTCGGGCGCTGGCGGGGACGGGGGTGCTGGGGGAGTTGCACGACATGGAGGTGAAGGTTAGTTGCCACATGCCGTGGGAGCTGTGGAGCTTTCTTACGCATGCTCCGCGGCTGGAGATTCTGTACCACTCGATCCACTATGTGGATCTGGTGCGGCGCTGGTTTGGGAATCCGCTGGGGGTTTATGCGAAGACGGTGAAGAGTCCGCGGACGGCGCACCTGGCGGCTACCAAGAGCGTGATTGTGTTTGATTATGGGGATAGCAAGCGGGTGTTTATTACGGCTAATCATAGCCATGATTTCAATCCGAAGATGCAGCGGAGTTTTGTGCAGTGGGAGGGGATGGAGGGGGCTATGCGGGCGCAGATGGGGGTGAACCTGATCTACCCGATTGGGCTGCCGGACAACCTGGAGTACACGCTGCGGGGGGATAAGGACTGGCACGAGGGGCCGGTGAGCGGGAACTGGTTTCCGGATGCTTTTATGGGGTCGATGGGGAGTCTGCAGGCTTTTGTGCAGGGTGAGGCGGAGACGCTGCCGACTAGTGTGGAGGATGCTATCGATACGATGCGGGCGGTGGAGGCGGCTTATATATCGAGTGAGCGGGGTGGGGTGGAGTTGCCGGGTTTGGGTGGGTGACCCCCTCCCCCTTGTTTTGCGCAAATTCTTCGAATCATTGGGTTTAGGTCCGGACCTCTGGGTTTGGGAGTGGGTGATGGGAGCGCGTTGGGTGGGGTGTTCTGGGGAGGGTTTTGTCAAGTTGGGTGGACTTGTTTAAGGAGTGCGGTCGGGCTCCGCCCGATGCCCACCTTAGGCGCGATGAAGCCGCGCGGAAGATGGGGCACCCGGTCTCTGGGGGTACCGGATTGCTGTGGTGGGTTACCGGATGTGGTGGTTGCAGAGAAGACTTCGAGTGTTGGTTTAGGTTTTGGCTTGTTCGGCGGCTATGCGGGCTGCTTTGCCGTGGAGGAGGGAGGTTTTCTGGGATAGCTCGTGGGCTGCGGTGGAGTGTTCGTGGGCTTGGCGGGATTGTTCGTGGGCGGTGAGGTGGTCTCCCTTGTCGTGGGCGGAGGCGGCGGCGAGGTGGGCGTGGGCGGCGAGTTGGTGGAGCTCTACTACTCTGCGTTCGTCGTTGGTGTTGGTCATGTGGCGTGGTCCTTGGATGCGGAGAGTTACGCGGCTGAGTGCTTGGTCGTTGGATGCTGGAAAGGAGGGCCAGCTTACGCGGCGGGGTAGGCGGGGGCGGATTTGACCTCTTCGATCTGGAGGGCGTGGCGGTAGCTGTGCTGGCCGAGGAGGACGAGCCACTGGTAGCAGTCGAGGTCGCCGAGGGAGATGTGGGGGAAGAAGTGGTCGCGCAGGTGGGCTTGGGTCTCGGTGGCGAAGGCGATGGTCTGGGCGCGGGCTTTGCGGAACTCGGCGACCATTACGGCTGGGTCGGGCCATCGGCCGGTGGGGCGGACGGCTTCGCGGGCGATGAGTTTTGCTGAGCTGCGGGTGCCGGCGATGGCGAGGACGTGGGGCTCATTTTCGGCGGCGCCGGTCCTTTTTCTCCGGTTCGGCGGGGGATTGCAGGCATTTGGTGATGGCTTCGTTCATGAAGTGCTCGAAGACGACGAGGTGCTCGATGTTTTCGGCGATGGACCAGCGGTTGGGGCCCTCGCGGAAGTTCCATTGGGCGGGGGTTAGGTTTTTGACGAGGGAGAGGAGGAGGGTTTCGCTGGATTTGAGTTTGTCGATTACGAGTTGGCGTTCGTGGGTTTGGATCATTCCTCGCTCCTTGGGGTGGGTGCGGTTTGGGGATCGATGTTTCCGGTGGGAGGAGTGATGCGAGTGGAACAAGAGACGCAAGGGCAACGGCAAAGGCAAATATTACTCTCTTGATTTGTCCTCTAGTGCCGCTTCAGAGTAATGCTACCTTTTCTAAATCTCTATCTTCATCTGGAGTATGCATTGTGAAGTGGCAGGCAAAAGTCGTTCTTGTTCTTCTATATACCGTCGCCAGAATTGCCAGTGCTCAATCCTCGACGGAGGACCGAGGGTTGGCGCAGGAGACGCAGGTGCGTGGGTATTGGGTCGATCCATCCACTGGACTCATGTGGGCTGGGAAGGACAATGGGAAAGACGTGACTTGGGGAAAGGCGAAGAAATACTGCCACGATCTGCGGTTGGACGGGCGCTCCGACTGGAGGCTTGCAACGCTAGATGAGCTGGCAAGTCTAGTTGATAGGCGTGCTCCTACTTCAGAGCGAGTGCGGTAATACTGAAACGACCTATATCGATCTTGGTCGTCATGTGAAGGGAAACCTATTGCTGACAGGTGACCCCTGGAGCAGCAACCGAGAGCTCGATCGTTTCGGACATCCTTACGGCCCGGGGTGGTTTTTCAACTTCACTACCTCGAAGCCGTCATACGATTTGCAGCTTTTTCGCAATACCAAGTACGCACTTTGCGTGCGTCGTCAATGACTGAGTTTGCGGAGGAAACGCAAATAGCAAAAGCAGCATTCCTCCGCATACGCTGCGCGAATGACAATACAAAAATAACAGGAATCGGCTCTAGCGGCCCATCCAGCCGCCGTCTACGGTGAGGATGGTGCCGGTGACGTAGTTGCTGGCGGGGCAGGCTAGGTAGAGGGCTGCTCCGGCTATGTCCTGGGGCTGGCCCCAGCGGGCTGCGGGGATGCGTTCGAGGATCTGGCGGTTGCGGGTCTCGTCGGCCTGGAGGGGTTCGGTGTTGGTGGTGTTGATGTAGCCGGGGGCGATGGCGTTGACCTGGATGTTTTTGGGGGCCCACTCGTTGGCGAGGGCCTTGGTGAGCTGGGCTACTCCGCCCTTGCTGGAGGCGTAGGCGGGGACGCGGATGCCGCCCTGGAAGCTGAGGAGGGAGGCGATGTTGACGATCTTGCCGGGGGCGTTGCGGGAGATCATGTCGCGTCCGGCGAGTTGGGAGAGTTGGAAGACGCTGGTGAGGTTGACCTGCAGGACTTCGAGCCAGTCTGCGAGGGGGTAGTCGACGGCGTTGTGGCGGATGATGGTGCCGGCGTTGTTGATGAGGATGTCGATGTGGCCGAGGGCGGCTTTGGCCTGGGTGAAGAGCTGCTCGGGGCCGGTGGTGGTGGAGAGGTCGGCCTGGAAGGCGTGGGCGGTGCCGCCGGCGGAGTTGATGGCTGCGGCGGTGTCGGTGGCGGCGCGGCGGTTGCCGTGGACGGCGACGGTGGCTCCGGCCTGCGAGAGCGCGGTGGCGATGGCGGCGCCGAGGCCGGTGGCTGCTCCGGTGACTGAGGGCGACTTTGTTGTCGAGGCGGAAGAGGTCGAGGATGATTGCTGGCTTGTTTGGCATGAAGTTTGCCAGGATACCGGAGGGTGGTGTGGGGAATCAACGTGAGGACTGAATGCGGATACGGACGAGAACAGGCAACTGCAACGGCGGGAGCGGGAAAGTGTGTACATCCCATGTCGCAGAATCGAGACATGGGGCACCCAGAGGTTTGTGGTGGGCTTATCTGGGAGGTGCGGCTTGTCTATGCATGGGGCAACGCTTAATATGGGCGGCTCACGGGCCTATCTAAATCATAGGAGGATTTATGGGAACTGCAGCGGCAGTTGCACCGATGGATATGGGAAAACTCAACGCGTTTATGGGGCAGGCCGTGGGGGATATGGGCGCGGCGATGCACTCTGTGCTGATTGTGCTGGGGGATCGGCTGGGGTTTACAAGGCGATGGGGGATAGCCTGCCGGTGAGTCCGGCGGAGCTGGCGAAGCGGACCGGGACGAACGAGCGTTATGTGCGTGAGTGGCTGAATGCGAATGCGGCCAGCGGCTACATGACGTATGACGCGGCTACGGGGAAGTACACGCTGCCTCCGGAGCAGGCGTTTGCGCTGGCGACGGAGAATAGCCCGGCGTTTATACCGGGGATATTTCATATCGTGTCGGCGTGCTTTCATGATGCGCGGAAGATTGAGGACGCGTTCCGGACGGGCAAGGGCGTGGGGTGGCATGAGCATCATCACGACCTGTTTCATGGGACGGAGCGGTTCTTCCGGCCGGGGTATATTGCGAACCTGACGTCGAGCTGGATTCCGGCGCTGGATGGTGTGGAGGAGAAGCTGAAGGCGGGGGCGAAGGTGGCGGATATCGGGTGCGGGCTGGGGGCTTCGACGATCCTGATGGCGAAGACTTATCCGAAGTCGGAGTTTTATGGGTTCGACTATCACGATGGGTCGATTGCGCTGGCGAAGGAGGCGGCGAAGAAGGAGGGTGTGGCGGATCGCATCACGTTTGAGGTGGCTTCGGCGAAGGGGTATCCGGGGAAGGACTATGACTTTGTGGCGTTCTTCGACTGCCTGCACGATATGGGCGATCCGAAGGGGGCGGCGGCGTATGTGCGGTCGACGCTGAAGCCGGATGGGACGTGGATGATCGTGGAGCCGTATGCGGAGGATGCTACGGAGGGGAATCATAATCCGGTGGGGCGGGTGTTTTATTCGGCTTCGACGATGCTGTGTGTGCCGGCTTCGATGTCGCAGGAGGTTGGTGCGGCGCTTGGGGCTCAGGCTGGGGAGGGGCGGATTAAGGGGGTTGTTACGGAGGGTGGGTTTACGCGGTTTCGGCGGGCTACGCAGACTCCGTTTAATTTGATCTTTGAGGCGAGGCCGTAGCGGTGACTGTGGTGCAGGGTCAGTGAAAGCCAAGGTGATGTTAGTCTCTCGACTGTGATTAAAGCCGAGTGGAGTAGCAGATCATTATTTGCGCGGAGCATCACGCTTCTGCGGGATCATCCGGTGCTGGCGCTTCCGGTCATCTTTGCGGATATTCTTAGCCTTGCAACGCGGCACGATGTCGTGCAGGCGATTCGTGCGCCAATCTTTAGCTGGCTGTTGCGCTCGAGTGAGCGTGATTCTGTTCTAAGTTCGTCGCGAAGCACGTTTGCGATGAGCGCCGAGCACACCTATTGGGTAGCGTGGATGATCGGAGCGACGTTGGAGTGGAGCAGCTATTTCATCAAAATCTTTCTTTACAGCTGCGCCCTGTTTATCACGTCCGAATGGTTGCGCGGACTTCAGGCAGGTGATGGCCCAGCGTTGCCCGCTTTGCGGGGGCAGTGGAGAAAGTTGATTCGGCTTTCTCTTGTTGTTTTGGGAGGAGTCATACTAACTGGATTTCTTTTTAGCTTGCTATTTGCTGTATGGATTTCTGCACTTGCTGGAAGGTTCAATTTAGGGGAGGTGGGCATTCTTTTTGAGGTGCCTCTGGCATACTTCATAGCCCGGCCGGGTTTGATGCTGGTTTGGAGAAAAGAAGAATTGCCGAGGCCAACTACTGTTCGCTTGGCAAGGATCTTTGCAGTGGGCACGGTTGTGGCGCAGTTCTTGATCGCCTTATTGATTGATCACGTGGTTCTTCGTGCGATCAATCCGACCTTCGAACAGATGAATGATGCGGAGCTGTTGGTTCGCGATGCCATTATTTCGGTTGCGGGAGCGGCGCCGTTTATTGTTTCGTTTATTGCGCTCTCTGTGTTGGGGGCCGAGGAAGTGGAGTCTATTGAAGTGCAACGTGCTGAGGCTGTGACGGAGTTCTAGCCTGTTGTTAGTGGCCTGACTTGCTTTCCTAAATTTCCGTGCGATAAAAGGTGAGAGGTCGTACCACGGTTCACATTGCCGTCCTATACTTGGGACGCGGCAATTTCAGGAAATTTGAGGAGACTTATGCGGCTTTATCAGATGGCGGACGCGGTGCGGTACGAGATGATGAATACCGAGGAGTTGCGCGAGACGTTTTTGCTGGAGGACTTTTTTCAGCCGGGTGAGATTGAGTTTGCGTATGTGGATCTGGACCGCACGGTGATTGGGTCGGCGGTGCCGACGACGGCGGCGCTGAAGCTGGAGACGGAGCCGGAGCTGCGGGCGGAGTATTTTCTGGAGCGGCGCGAGATGGGGGTCTTCAACGTTGGCGGCTCGGGGTCGGTGACGGTGGATGGCAAGGTGTTTGAGCTCGACAAGATGGATGTGCTGTATGTGGGGCGCGGGTCGAAGGACGTGAGCTTTGCGAGCAAGGATGCGGGGACGCCGGCGAACTTTTATCTGCTGAGCTATCCGGCGCATAAGGAGTATCCGACGACGATGGTGAAGTTCGCGGAGCTGAAGCCGGTGGAGCTGGGGTCGCTGGAGACTTGCAACAAGCGGAAGATTTATAAGGCGATTCATCGCGAGGGGATCAAGAGCTGCCAGTTGGTGATGGGCTTTACGATGCTGGAGTCGGGTAGCAACTGGAATACGATGCCGGCGCATACGCACATGCGGCGGAGCGAGGTTTATTTCTACTTCGATGTGGATCCGGCGCACGGGTGATGCATTTGATGGGGCCTCCGGAGGCTACGAGCCACCTGGTGATGAAGGATAAGGAGGTGGTGGTGTCGCCGGGGTGGTCGATTCATGCGGGCGTGGGGACGAAGAACTATGCGTTCTGCTGGGGGATGGGTGGTGAGAATCAGGACTACGCGGATATGGATCCGGTGAAGATTGAGGAGCTGCGATAGATGAGCGAGACGACGAGCTTGAAGCTGCGGCCGAAGAGTGAGTGTAAGTGGGATGAGGTGAGTCTGGGTGAGGTGATGTTGCGGCTCGATCCGGGCGATGTGCGGGTGGCGACGACGCGGCAGTTCGCGGTGTGGGAGGGCGGCGGCGAGTACAACGTTGCTCGTGGGCTGCGGCGGTGCTTTGGGTTGAAGACGGCGATTGTTACGGCGCTGGCGGATAATCCTGTGGGGCGGCTGGTTGAGGACTTGATGCTGCAGGGTGGGGTGGATCAGTCGCATGTGGTTTGGACGAAGTATGACGGTGTGGGCCGGACGGTTCGTAATGGGTTGAATTTTACGGAGCGTGGGTTTGGGGTGCGGGCGGCGTTGGGGTGCTCGGACCGCGGGAATACTGCGGTGAGCCAGTTGAAGCCGGGGCAGATTGATTGGGACGAGATCTTTGGCAAGGAGGGTGCTCGCTGGTTTCATACGGGCGGGATTTTTTGCGCGCTGAGTGAGACGACTCCGGAGGTTTGCAAGGAGGCGATGGTGGCGGCGCGGAAGTATGGCACGATCATCAGCTATGACCTGAACTATCGGGACTCGCTGTGGAAGTCGATTGGCGGGAAGGCTAAGGCGACGGAGGTGAATCGCGAGCTGGCTTCGTATGTCGACGTGATGATTGGGAATGAAGAGGACTTTACGGCGGCGCTGGGATTTGAGATTGAGGGCGCGGGCGATGAGCTGGCGGAGTTGGATACGGGTAGCTTTCGGAAGATGATTGAGAGCGCGGTTGCGAAGTATCCGAACTTCAAGGCGGTGGGTACGACGCTGCGTCATGCGAAGACGGCTACAGTGAATGACTGGGGCGCGGTGTGCTACTACGAGGGCGTGTTCTATGAGGCGCGGCCTCTGCCGGATCTGGAGATATTCGATCGCGTTGGTGGTGGGGATTCGTTTGCTTCGGGGCTTATCTATGGGTTTCTGAATGAGAAGGGCGCGGACTGGGCGGTGAATTGTGGCTGCGCTCATGGTGCGCTGGCGATGACGACTCCGGGCGATACTACGATGGCTACGTTTGATGAGGTGCAGCGGGTGATGAAGGGTAGCGGAGCGCGAGTGCAGCGGTGAGGCGGTTGCTGGGTGTTGGTTGTTAGTTGCTAGTTGAAAGCGAGGGTTCGTGCAGAAGGCTAAGGTAATTGCTGCGTTGAAGGAGATTGGGCTGGTTCCGGTGTTGCGGGCGGAGTCGGTGGAGAAGGCGCTGGCGCTGGCGGAGGCGATTGCGGCGGGTGGCGTGACGGTGCTCGAGGTGACGATGACGGTGCCGGGCGCTATCCAGGTGATGCGCAAGCTGGCGGAGAGCCGGCCGGATATTTTGATTGGCGCGGGGACGGTGCTGGATGCGGAGACGGCGCGGATGTGCATTCTGGAGGGCGCGAAGTTTGTGGTGAGCCCGGCGCTGAATGTGAAGACGATTGAGATGTGTCATCGGTACTCGATTGCGGTGCTGCCGGGTGCGTTGACTCCGACGGAGATCGTTACGGCGTGGGAGGCGGGTGCGGATGTGGTGAAGGTGTTTCCGTGCAGCGCGCTGGGCGGAGCGAAGTATCTGACCACGCTGAAGGGGCCGCTGCCGCATATCGATTTGATTCCGACGGGTGGGGTTTCGCTGGCGACTGCGGCGGAGTTTCTTGCGGCGGGGGCGTTTGCGCTGGGGGTTGGATCGGACCTGGTGGATGCTAAGGCGATGGCTGCGGGTAAGCCTGAGGTAATAACGGAGACTGCCAAGAAGTATCTGCAGATTGTGCAGGAGCATCGCAGCAAGAAATCATAGCTGCGGGGAAGTAGGGCTACATGGCTGGGGCGCGCCTGATCCAGAGGAGCGGCTGGCGGATGGGGAATGTGCGCTGCAGGGCTGGGTCGGTGGGGTCGGGCGGGAGGGTCTTCCAGAGGTCGACGTACTCGGGGCGGCTGTAGGCGCGGCCTGAGAGCAGCAGGCTGGGCTGGCGCAGCGGGAGTTCGGTGAAGTGGGTGATGTCGGCGCGGTAGGGCCATGTTCCGCGATGGGCGATGAAGGGGAAGTGGTAGGCGATGGCGACGCGCATGCTGGGGTCGTCCTGCAGCTCGTAGTCCCACATGCTCTCGAAGCGGGTGGAGAGCAGGTCGCAGATGCCGGCGAGCATATCGAGATTGAAGAGTGAGAAGCGGTATGGCCACGGGGTTGTCAGCTCGTGCGTGAAGGTGCCCAGGGCGGTGACCTGCGCGCGGAGTGTGACGGATTTGTACTGGTGACGAAGCGCGTTGAGGCCGATGTACTGGTTGGGCGGCGGAGCGAGGGCCTGGGATGGTGCTGGAGCGGGGACTTTGCGCGCGCCGCCGGAGTCTTCTGGTGCGAGACGCGCGAAGGCGGCGGCCTGGAGGAGCCACGAGGTTCCGTGGTGGTTTTTCTGGTCGCGAGCGAGGAGGGCGGTGCGGTCGGTGCCGAGCCACTCGAGGTATGTGGCGAACCATGCGTAGATGGCGGCGAGTTCTTCGTCGGAGAGCGCTTCGGAGCGTGGAAGAAAGCTGATTGCCTGGGCAACTTCGGCGAGCTGCACGGTCTCGAGGATGCCTTCGCAGCCGGGGAGTGGTGGTTCCGGGAGTGAGCTGTGCGAAGGGCAGGGCGGGGGTCATGCTGGTTGCCGGGGTGATGAACCACGCACGGAGGTGGGCGGCGGCGTGTTCGGCGTAGCGTTCTTCTTTCGTGAGAACGAATGCAGCTACGAGAGTGCAGACCTGGATGCTGAGGTTGAGGAGCGCGTCGCTGTGAGCGGTGAAGGGTACGGGTTCGGGCGGCGGAGCAGGTGCGTTAGGGGCGGTTACAACGGGCGGCTTCTCTTCGTGGTCTTCGGAGAAGAAGTCGTGCGGCGTGCCGGGGCTGTTGGGCGCGGGGAATGCGGTTAGCGGCGTGGGTGGTTGTGTGAGGTAGCGCTGGGCTGCGGTGAGGATGCGGTCGTGGTCGATGGCCGCTACGTCGGCGTGGGCGCTGGCGGCGCCGGGCAGGGCACGGGCCTGGGCCTGGTTCTGCGCCTGCGTCTGGGCCTGGCGCTGCTGGGCCTTAGTTTGGGCGCGCAGCAACCTGGGGCTGAGTAGTGCGAGCGCGGTGTTCGAACAGAAGCTGCGGCGAGTGGTGAACATGGCGACCAGGGCGTCTCGGCGGAAGGGTATCACGCCCAATGTTACGGTGCACGGCGCGTATCGTTGGCTCAAATAACGAAGTGAGCGGTAAGCTGGTGTGGAGGATAGCGGGGGGAACTGGTTGTGAGACGGGGGATGGCGATATTGCTGTTGGCCGGCTGCTGCACGGTGCTCCGTGCAGACCCACGGACGGTGCAGGTGTGCGTTCGCGACCAGAGTGGACTTGCAATCGCGGATGCACGGATACAGATTGCAGGAGCGGCTGCGCGGGGCGTCGCAAGCGACAGCAGCGGATGTGCGCAGCTGACCTTCGAGTTCGGAGCGCAGACCGCGGTGCAGATAACGCACGAGGGATTCGCTGACGCATCTCAGCCGGTGGGGACGGCGTCGGAACTGACTGTCGTGATGCAGCCTGCGGAACGTCGCGAGGTGGTTGAAGTCACAGCGGCGCGGACGCCGCTGGCACTGGATGCGACGGCGAGCAGTGTGTTGACGATTACGGAGAAGCAGCTTGAAGAGACTGCCGGGTTGACGCTGGACGATCAACTGCGGCAGGTGGCGGGATTTCAACTGTTTCGCCGGACGAGTTCGTGGGTGGCGAATCCGACGACTGAGGGGACTTCGCTGCGGGGGCTGGGATCGACGGCGGCGAGCAGGACGCTGGTGTTGAGCGATCAGGTTCCGTTGAACGATGCTTTTGGGGGATGGGTCCATTGGGACGAGATTCCGCAGCCGGCGATCAAGGATATTGAGCTGATGCGCGGCGGCGCGTCTGACCTGTACGGGTCGAGCGCTATCGGCGGCGTCATCGATGTGATCCCGGTGCGGCCGAAGGACAATGGCTTCATGTTGGATCTGGCCGGTGCGAGCCGCGATACATCCATCGTGAATGGATTGCTTACGGGCGACCTGGGGCATACGCAGGCGCTGGCTGCGACGACACTGTTTCGTACTGGCGGGTACATTCTGATTGCGCCGGGGCTGCGTGGGCCGGTGGACATTCCGTCGAATGTACACTCGCAGAGCGGCCGCCTCGAGTTTCGGCATGAATTTGGAAGCGATGATGGCGTGTTTCTGAGGGGCAATCTGCTGAACGAGGCGCGCAGTAACGGCACGCCTGACACGCCGAATGGCACGCGGATATGGAGGTATGTGGGAGGCGGGGATTGGGCGCTGCCGGACTCGGGCAGGCTGCTGCTGCGTCTCTATGGGACGGACCAAAATTATCGCCAGAACTTTTCGTCTGTCGCGGCGAACCGGGCGACGGAGAAGTTGACTAATATGCAGCGGGTGCCGACGCAGCAGTTGGGTGGGGTGCTGCAATGGGCGCAGACTTATAAGACGCTGACCTTTGTGGCGGGTTCCGATGTGGTGGACACGCGAGCTACGGATGATGAGACGCACGTGGTCAACAATATTGACCAGCCGACGGTCAGTATTAGCGCGCGGCAGCGGCAGGTGGGAGTCTATGGCGAGGTGCTGTGGCAGCCGAAGAACTGGTCTATCGCGTTTTCTTCGCGCGGCGATAATTTCCAGAGCTTCGATGCGAGGCAGGCGACTGCCGGCACTGTAACGGCGCTTCCTACGACCAATGAGTACGTCTATGATCCGCGGCTCGGGATCGTGAGGAAGCTGGTGGATGGGGTATCGCTGAATGCATCGGTCTTCCGCGCGTTTCGTGGCCCTTCGATGAATGAGCTGTATCGGACGGGACAGGTGGGGGCACAGACGACGCTGGCGAATCCGAACCTGATTTCGGAGCGGGCTACCGGATGGGAGGCTGGCGCGTTGCTGGAGCGCCGGCGGCTGGGCTCGTTGCGGGCGAGCTACTTCTGGACGCAGGTGAACCGCCCGATTGCGGCGGTTACGATAAGCTCAACGCCGACGACACAGACGCTGATGCGGGAGAACCTTGGCCAGATTGTGAGCAAAGGCGTTAC
This sequence comes from uncultured Acidobacteriaceae bacterium, assembly GCA_963744125.1. GTDB lineage: Bacteria > Acidobacteriota > Terriglobia > Terriglobales > Acidobacteriaceae > Edaphobacter. Next base: position 174,364 of record CAVUSG010000008.1, read on the forward strand.
GGTTGAAGGGGTATCACAGCCATTGCGGTGGATGACTGTGACGGCTGGATATCAGTACGCGAACTCCACGGTCACGAAGTTTTCGGACCCAACATTGGTGGGGAAGTGGACGGCGCAGGTCCCCAGAAATATGGCTACGGCGCAGGTGCGCATGGAGCGGCAGCGGTGGGGGGTGTTGAGCGTCAACCTGAGGGCGAGTGGGCAGCAGTTCGATGATTCGGCGAACCAGTTTCAACTGGCAGGGTATGCGCAGGTCGACCTCTACCTTGAACACAATGTCGGAAACAAGTTTCAGATTTATTCGTCGGTACAGAATGTTGGCGGCGCTTTAGTGCAGGCAGGCCGCACGCCGATTTTGACACTGGGCATTCCACGAACGATCGCTCTCGGCATCAGGTTTGGTTCGCACGGGATGCTGGTGCCGGAGTAGCAGCTTCATGCGAGAGGGATTAACTTCTGTGGCTGGACGCGATCGGTGTGCGGCACGCCGTACGCATCGAGTACATCGTGCAGCGTCACGATGCCTTCCAGCTTGTGGACGTCCGCACGGCTCACGACAGGCAGAATCTCGATATGGTTTGTGCCCATGCGCTCGAGTGCTAGATCTAGTCCCTGATCGAGATGAACGTGCGGGAAGGTCAGCGGATTCACCAGGTCGCCTAGCTTTTTGCCGGTATCTTCTGCTAGTTCCTGCTCAAGCTGCTCACGGTTGATTACGCCGATTACTCCGCTCGGGTCGATTACAAGAGAGGTGCGGAACTCGCTGGACTGAAATCCCGCCAGCGCTTCCTGGACTGTGAGTGCGGCGGTCAGCAACTCGCTTGCGGGCCGCAGCACCTTTGCGACTCGGCGCTGGCCCTGGCGTTGGCCTCCGCCGGAGGGCAGATGAATTCCGTCCTGTACCGCGAGCGCTTCATAGATGGGCTCGTGCTGGAGACGAGAGGCGACAAAGAGGCTGATCATGTTCGCGATCATCAGCGGCACGATGACGGCGTAGTCCTGGGTCATCTCGAAGATCATCAGGACAGAGGTCATCGGGGCGCGCACGATGCCGGCGAAGACGGCTCCCATGCCGACGAGGGCGTAAGCTCCGGCAGTCGCCGTGTAAGCGGGGAAGAGGTGATGCGCTGTGGTTCCAACCACGCCGCCGACCATGGCGCCTATGAATAACGCCGGTCCGAAGATGCCGCCCGCGTTGCCTGAAGCATAGCTGGTGGTGACAGCGAAGAGTTTCAAAATGACCAGCAGCAGCATCATTCTGAAGGCCATGTTTCCGTTGAGCGCCTGTCCGACGTATCCGTAGCCGACGCCGAGGACCTGCGGCACAAACCATCCCATCAATCCGACCAGCAGGCCACCCGCAAGCGGCTGGAACCATACCGTGTTGCGCGGCAGGCGCAGGAATCTTGCCCGCATGCCCAGCAGCAGCTTGGCGAAGACAGCCGAAACTACGCCGCCGGCGACACCCAGTACCGCGTACACTCCAAACTCCGCCGGACTTACGAGTTGATATTTCGGAACACTGAAGAGTGGATGATCGCCGAGAAATACGCGCAGCACCATCCACGCAGTCGCCGAAGCCAGCACTACGGCACCCATCACCGGGGCGTGCAGATCGCCCATGATCTCTTCGAGCGAAAACAGAACCGCTGCCAGAGGAGTGTTGAATGCGGCTGCAATGGCTGCCGCGGCTCCTACGGGGATCAGCTTCTTTACCTGCTCCGGGCGTAACCCGAGCAGACGTCCCAGCACGGACCCGATGCCGGCGCCAACCTGCACGGAGGGTCCCTCGCGGCCCAGAGGGATGCCGCTGGCGAGCGTTGCCGAGGTGCAGAAGAATTTGCCGAGCACGGTGCGCAGCGAGATGTTGCCTTCGCGCGCGAAGAGCGCAGCCTTAGTCTGAGGTACGCCGCTGCCACGCGCGTCGGGAAAATAGCGATAGAGCAGATAGCCGATGCCGATCGAACCCACCACCGGGAAAAGCAGGCGCCGCCAGGGGGCTCCGCCCACGGGGTAGAGCCGCATCCCGGACCGCTCCGTCACCACGATGAAGGCCACGACCGACATGCCGGTCAGGGCTCCGATTACGACGGCCAGAACCAGGAAGACCTTGTTCTCCGACTGCCGCAGCCCCTCCACGCGGCTCAACAGTAAGGTCTTCCACCGGGTCCAACTCATAGTGCCTGTCTCTTCATTCATCTCTGTGTAGCGCTCCACTAATAGAATAGACTGCTGGAGCGCGACATGAAACCTGGGACCCAGTCCGCCAATTTGTCTGTAAACCCATTTCCATCTTGACTTTCGTCTCTTCAGCGTCGATTATCATCACTCTTCGCACAAATTTCGAGTACGTGTTCTCCCGGGCCCCCTCACGATTCAATTCCTTGAAGGCAAAGGTCTAGTTCATGAAAATGCTACGTACTGTTCTTTTTTCTGCCGCCACAATTATGGTGTTTGTAATCTATAGCCTGACCGCATCTGGGCAAACACCGATACAGTTGTTCGGATCGACCTTCGTCCGAGATTCCGCCAATGGAACGTCTGCCGCGAGTCCGGTGACCTTCAATAGTGCGACGGTGAATCTGACCTGCACTGGGACGGTTAGTGCGATGTTGTCCTCGACTCCGAATGGGTTGGGGAACGTCCTGGCCGACAACTTCATCCAGGTAACCGTGACGGCGGGAAGCAACAAGACTGGCCCCACGAATGTGTGCCGCGGTGGAGCGTCCGAGGCGGGACAAAACGGGACTCAGATGGACTGCTTCAACACGACGTACCAGAGTGCCGCGCCCAATTTGCTTGGCGCGAACATGGACACGGGCACCTTTACTGCAACCGGAGGCGTCGCGCCGATCGATATCAGCAGCTTGTTCGTGCAAGGGACGCAACAAGCTACCTTCGAGATTGTGGATACAGGCTATATCCTTACCAACGCGTCTCTTTACCTGGTGACGAGTTGCACGCAGGGTGGCGTGACGGGACCGGCTACGGTGACCGGCAATCCGATTCCGGCTGTGAACCCTCCGACGTCGCTGCTGGTGCAGGACTTCGACTTTAATACGACGCCGGGGCAAGGAGTCGGGTTTACCTATGACATCTCCACCGCGCAGCAGAACGGCCAACTTCAACTAACGAATAATACGATTCCGAATACGGCCGATATGCCGCTGGATCCGACGCTGTGGCAGACCAAATACGCGGCCGGGACCTCTTTTGCAACCTCGAGCTGCCTCGTCCACACCGGGGAGCTGCTGAACGGGCAATCGGCTTGCAAGCTGTACACGTTGACGTGCCAGGTGGGAACGGGCACCGCGTCGGCAGGCGCGCTTTGTCCTGTGTCGCAGTTACGGGATGAGGTCTTCTCCGATAAGTTCACCGGGCCGGCCTTTACGCTTCCGGATATTACGGGGCCAACCGGGCGGACCTTCCACCAGGGCGTCGGGTTGCTGATGGCCGCCGAGGGATGGAAGGGCGGGCCGTGCACCTTCGACCCTGCTTCAGGATTGCAGGCACAGGACTGCCCGCAGAATCTGCTGACGGTCTTCAATTCTCCTGGCATTCCGACGACGACGCCTAGCCCGACGCCACTGGTTAAATCGCTGGCCCTGGTGAGTGCGGCGTTCAGTGAGGAAGACGATGATGAAGATATGGACTTCGATGGAACAGGAACTCACCCGAACTCCACCTTCGTTACAGTCTCCGGTGTTCCGGAGGACCTGACGACGGTTATAGTTCTGGACCAGTTCAACGGTGGATGGGTGAACAAGCACAACATCAGGTTCTGGATGTGGAGCGAACCGCCAGTGCTCCCGCACACCGTGCCGAACCATCAGAACTTTGTCGCTTCGCCGATCCAAAGCATTACTTATGGAATTGCGCCTGCGAGCACCGTGCTTTCAACCAAGTTCGCGATACCAGGAGATGTGACGCTGACCAATTCGAATGGGTGCCCGTCCCCGGCCTATCCGACGCAGCCTCCGGCGTCAATCTTTGCACTGCCTACGCAGACGATTCATGTGCAGGCAGACGGGCAATATCTGCTCCATTACTTCGCTCAGGATTGCGCGGGGACGGAAGAGTTGAAGTTCTCAGCGGTCGGGAACGGTGGATGGGCGACCTCCTTCTACTCTGTTCCGGTTAATGTGGATACGGTGGACCCGAAGGTAACTCAGGGTCCGACGCTATCTCCGCCGGCGAAGAAGGGAAACACCTACGCGTTGCATGAGAAGGTCACGGCGAGCTATTCGTGCGGAGACGACGCCTCGGGCGTGGCGATCTGCGGGGACAAATTCTATGGCTCGCCGGGGACGCTGAACACAGGGATACTGACCAGCACCGTCGATACTTCCACGCCCGGAGATAAGACGTTCACGGTGTGGACCATCGACATCGCGGGCAACATAGGAGCACCGAAGTCGGTGAGCTATAGCGTGAAGTAGCGAGGGTGATTGTCGGGCACCCGTAGAGCGGTTTTCTTATGGCGGTGCTCCATGGGCGGGGTGCCCCCCTCCCCCACTGTTTTGCGCAAAGTATTCAAAGTAGGTGCTTTAGGTCCGGACTTCGGCGCGCGAAGGTGAAAAAAGTCTTGATTAAGTGGGGTTGGTTGCTGCAAAGTATTCATAAATTTACGCTTATGAGCGTAGGCTCGGGCTGGGTTGTCAAAGATTGCTACAGTGCCGATCCGCCTGGGCGGTGGTTTTGCGTGTAGTTCTACTACGCACGGTGAGGCCTAAATGTTCCCCGGTAGGCTGAAGCCCGGCATGCGATGAGACTGCCTGAATGGCACACGAGGCGAGGCGTCAGTGAGCTGCGGCAGTCTCGGTGCACGTCTTATAGATCTCTTTGAGGTCGGTACGTTGCAGCACGGTATTGCCGCCGGGCTCGGCCTGAATTGCGTCTATAGCCTTCAGAGCCTGACGGCTGTAGCTGACTGCGTCGCCGGTGTTGTTGCTTGATTTGGCGATGACGCTGAGCAAGTAGTAGATTCTTGCGATCTCCGGCTTCATGCCTGCCTTTTCGGCTTCGCCAAGATCACTCAACAGGATCTGACGCGCGCGCGGGAAGTGCTTGAGTCCCGATGAGTGCCTCGGCGAGCGCGCTGGAGATGCGAACAGCCAGGAGCCTTGCCATCGTATCTCGCTTCTCATCGAGCGAAGTTAGCACGCTCACGCTCTCCCGGGCGTGACCCTGAGCGATAGCCGCGCGGGCCAGGTTGTAGCGGCTGGTCGCGATGACAGAGGCATCCTTGCTGGCAGTGGCTGCCTGTAGCGCCTGCTGGTATTGCTTCGTGGCGCCGGATGGATCGCCGCGATAGAGCGCGATGTCGCCGCGGGTGTTGAAGAGCTTTGCGAGCAGGGTACTGCTCTTCAGGTCGTGGGCGAGGCTGTCTGCGCCTTCGAGCGCGGCTTCAGCGTCACTTTCGCGACCGGCTTCAGCGAGGGCTGAGGCGAGGTCGTTCTGGACCTCCACGAGATCTTTGCTCTTATCATTCAATGCACGCAGGCTCTTGAGTGAATCCTGCATGGAGTTGATGGCAGCGCCGTAGCGGCCTCGTGCGGCGAAGACCACACCCATCTGATGTGAGATAAGGGGGATCTCAGTTTGATCGTCCGCCTTGCGCGCGAGATCGATGGCGCGAACGAGAACCTTGGTCGCCTCCTCGTACTGACCGTCCAGTGTGTAGGCTTTGCCCATGCCGAAGAGGGTGTCTGCCAGGAAGCTTGGAACCGCTAGCTTCTCGCGAAGTTGCAGCGCCTGTTGGAAGTAAGTAAATGCGTTGCCGGTGTCGCCACGCGCGACGTAGACGTTGGCAATGTTGTCGAGGCAGAGAGACTCGAAATTTTCATCGCCCGACTCGCGCTGGGTCTTGAGGGCTTCTTGATAGGCCTGCAGCGCCTGGTCGGTCTGGCCCATGTCCGAGAGGAGACTGCCCATGTCCATCAGGGTGTCTCCCACTTCTTTATCCATCCCTATCTCGCGGAGGAGCTGGAGAGCGTGCCGGTAGCTGGCGAGCGCCGCATTCTGGTTTCCTGAGCTAGCCTGCACCAGCGCCATCTCCGCGAGTGCGGCAGCGACGCCGCGTTTCTGGCCTATCTTCTCATTGACGGCGACTGAGTCCTGGTAGTTTCTCATCGCGTCATCGGGCTTGTTGAGCAGCCGGTAGGAGATGCCGATGGCAAGCTCGGTTAGAGCCTTCATCTCAACGTTGTTGGTCTGAATGGTCAGGCTCAACGCCTGGTTGAGTGGTTCGAGCGCGCCCTGGGGATTGTTGCTGGTGATCTCGATGACGCCCATCTGCCAGAGGGCGCGGACGTCCTTGGGGTCGTCCTTGATCATCTGGACGACGAGGGTGCGGGCCTTGTCGTAGACGCTGGTTTCGATGTAGAGGCTGGCCAGGGCGTAACGGATGTCGGCGTCGCCGGGAAGGTTGCGGTAGAGAACTTCGTAGGCGTCGATGGCCTTCTTGTTGTCCTGCGAGACACGGTAGTGATTGGCGTGGATCATGTCCTTGACGACGGCAGGAAGACTCTGACTGTCGGCCAACTCGACGGCACGACGCGAAGACTGGACCGCCTCAGATTCATAGCCAAGCTCGGCCTGGACGTGGCTGAGAAGAGCGAATGCGAGGGCAAACTGGGGATCGGCTGCGACTACCGAGGGCAGAAGCTTGTTGGCCTCCAGGTTCTCGCCAACGCGAGTGAAAGCGAGCGCCTGGTTGTAGTCGCGAAGCGCTGTGAGGGAGGTGGACGTGACCTGGAACGATTGCGCACGGGCGGTCTTTTCATCAGTGGATGAGAGCGAGAGGTCTTTGCGCAGCGATTCGGCGATAGAGGCGATGGCGGTGGGGAGATCCTTCTCCTCGGCTTGCGCTTTGAGCTCTGTTGATTGACCGGTCTTGAGGTCGTGGAGCTCGACCTGGATATTTATCTGGCTACCGAGGCGGATGTATTGACCTGCAACCACTTTGTCGGCAGTGGTGAATCCGGCGATGCGTTGAAGCATGGATGGGTCGATGGTGGATTCGGGAGTGAGGCGTAGATCGGAGTAGACCTGACGGAGGTTTTCGGCCGAGATGGTGTGCAGGTGAGCCGACTGGCCGACGGCGGAGGTGAGCATTTCGGCGAGGCTGACGCTCATCCAGTCGAGCGAGGGATCGCCCGAGGCGTTGCGCAGTGGGAAGACAGCCAGCGAGACGACGGGGCCTGCCTGCGTCTGCGTCGCGGGGGTACCACCACCTAGGAGGTGGACGATGTTAGTGCGGAAGGCCACACCAAGAGAGCCAAGGATCAGGATCGTGGCGGCGATGCTGCCCCAGCGCAGCATGGCCTTTCGGTTTGCCGCTGCATTGGCGGCGACGATAGACGGGTAGATGTGAGTGACAGGGGCGCCGCCCTCGAAGGCGTCGAGGTCGGCGACGATCTCATTGACATGCTGATAGCGCAGATCGAGGTCGCGCTGCAGGCAACGGTTGATGATGTCACAGAGTGGCTTGGGGACGTCAGGGCAGATCGTGGAGCAGGGAACCACATCCTGCTGGGTGCGAAGAATAAGGCTGGCGACGGCGCTGTGAGCCTGGAAGGGCATCTTGCCGCTGAGCAGTTGGTAGAAGATGATGCCGAGTGCGAAGATGTCGGAGCGCTGGTCGACCGTCTTGCCGAGGGCCTGTTCGGGCGACATGTAGTCCATTGTGCCGACGAGGCTGCCGGACTGGGTGAGCTCGCTGTCCTCGATGGAGCGCGCCAGGCCGAAGTCCATCACCAGGACACGTCCGGTTGCATCGATGAGGATGTTTTGCGGCTTCAGATCGCGATGAACGACTCCAACGGCGTGCGCCGCCTCAAGCGCCCGGCAGACCTGGCGGATGATGTCGATGGTCTGCTGCTGGGAGTAGCGGCCATGTTCCCCGATCATGTGATGGAGGTCGCGGCCGTCGATGTACTCCATGGTGATGAACTTCATGCCGTCGGCTTCGCCGAGGTCGTAGATACGGATGACGTTCTTGTGGGTGACCTGGGATGCGAGCAGCAACTCCTGCTTGAAGCGCTCGATGATATTGCGGTCGCGGGCGAACTCGGGCCGAATGACCTTGAAGGCGACGAAGCGTCCGATCTCAATATCGCGGGCCTTGTAAACAGCGCCCATGCCTCCGGCGCCAAGCAGCTGAATGATCTCGTAACGGCTACCGATGACTGTGCCGGGTTCGAGTTCGCTGCCGACCTGAGATGGAGAGCCGGCCCACGAGTCGGGTCCAATGGTGGACGGGGTGAAGCCGGCCATGGTGTCCGCGGAAAAGATGTCGGAGGCGGGAATATTCGACGAAGAACTCTCCCCCGGGAGTGGAGTTCTCAGCCCGCCAACTCCGGGCTTGCCGTTCTCGCGAACTTTGCCGTCGTCATTCATAGGGAGTAGAAAACCGGGAGCAGCCTGAGCCGGGCGGACACGACGCAAAATGGCGCTCTATCGACACTTACTAGGTTAACAAACGATATTACGCTGATTGAGGGGATATTTCGTCGCCGGAACGAACCGAGCCTGGAAACAGGCGGAACCTCGGCCTGATTTGCGTCCGCAGCACACGATAGGCGAAGTTTTATCTGTGTCAGACTAGGAACCGGCATGTAATCTGCCAGATATCGACTTTGACATCAATTCAGCCCCTTGAGCCCACCACTATGACGCAACCGAACCAGTACATTTTGCGATTGACCGGGGGCGATCTGCCCGCGGAGTCGTTTCCGCTTAGCCATTTCCCGTTTACCCTAGGTCGCTCGCAGGATCGGGACTGCGTAGTTATCGACAAATCAGTTTCGCGAGAGCACGCTGTGCTGCAAGAGGAGGGCGACGGGATCTACGTCGTCGATCAGGCGAGCCGCTGCGGCACCTTCGTCAATGGTGAAAAGGTGGAACGAAGACGGCTGCGGGCCGGCGACCAGGTGCAGCTGGGATCGTTGCAGGGCCCAATACTGCGATTCGGCAGCGACGCCGAAGATACGAAGGGCGGCACAGCGTGGCCTGACTCAAAGACATCCGGACAAGGCGGCGAGTTAGAACGGCTCAGGTGGTTCCTGGACGTTGCACGAACGCTGAACGAGTCTGGAGCCATCGACGACATTCTGGTATCGCTGGTGCAGATTACGCTGCAGCTGACCAAGGTCGAACGCGGCTTCGTCTTCCTGACCGAGGAGGACGGCTCGCTTCGACTGGCGGCTGGGCGGACGCGTGATGGAGCGGTCCAGCAGGATGATTCGACCATCTCGCGCTCTGCGATTAAACAGGCGATCAAAGGGGCGTCGAAGTTCATCATTACCGATACGCACTCCGCCGAAGCGGAGGGCACGTCGGAGAGCATGGTGGTCCACAGCATTCGTTCGGTGATCTGCATTCCGCTACGGCGGCGGTCGTCGGAGGAGACCTCGGTGGCGCCCGAGATGATGGGCGTGCTGTATCTCGATAGCCGGCTCCATGCCGGCAAGTTGAGCCTGGTGGAAAACGATCTGTTGGAGGTGATCGCCAAGGAAGCGGCCGCGCTGCTCGAGAATGCGTACCTGGTGAAGTCTGAAGTCGCAGCCCGAAAGTACCGGACGGAACTGGCGATTGCGTCGCAGATCCAACACGGCTTGATGAAGGTGCAGGTGCCCAGGCTAAGTTATGCGGATGTTGCCGCGCGAAGCGTTCCGTGCCTGGAGATTGGCGGCGATTTTTTTGACGTGATCGAGTCGCATGGATCCCTATATGTCATCATCGCCGACATCTCCGGCAAGGGAATCTCGGCAGCCTTGCTGGCGTCGACCCTGCAGGGTCTGCTGTACGGTGCCGTGCAGTCGGGACTTCCACTCCCGGAGGTCGCGGCGCTGGCGAACCAGTTCATTTTTAACAAGAGCGTGGGTAAGTACGCGACCATGGTTATGATTCGCATGACCGAGGATGGTCTGGTCGAATACATGAACTGTGGACACGTGAAGCCGCTCGTCGCGACCGCAGACAAGGTAGTGCAACTTCACGAATCCAATCTGGTCGTTGGTCTCCTGCCAAATGTCACCTACGCGTCGGCCACGTATCAACTGAAGGACGGCGAACGGCTGCTGCTGGTCACCGATGGTGTAACGGAGGCGGAGAATGAAGCCGGCGACTTCTACGGAGACGATGCGTTAGAGGCTGTCGCGATGCAGTCGTCCGCTGACCAGATTCTGGATGAGATACGAGCGTTCATCGGGAAGGCTCCGAGCACGGATGACTGCACGATCGTTGAACTGCGGTATAGAGGCGTTGATGCTGCCTGACGGAGCCGGCCAACCCCACATCGATAGGGCCAGGATCCAATTGCGCAGTCGCAACTAAGAAGCCTATATTTACAGCCAACCTTCGGCCTTTGGGGATGTGCGGCAGCGCGATCCTCCATCTTGTCGACGAAGGTTGGCGAGAGACTTAGCTCTTTTCGATCATCTTTGCCAAACACTTCGCAGCGAGACTGCGGGGTGGGTCCCCCGGCCACGTATGGATACTTGCTTGATTTCAAGGCGATAAGCACGTTTGCCTATCCCAGACTAAGCAGAAGAATCCAACTCACCCGAAGGAGGAGAAAAATGGCTCTGAATTTGATTGACCTCGCAAAGGATTACCTCACCCCGGATGTAGTTTCGAAGATGGCTGGGCTGGTCGGAGAAACACCGGCAGCCACGCAGAAGGCGATGGGAGCCATCGTTCCCAGCCTGGCCGGTATTGCTTGCAACCAGGCCGCGACCCCGGCAGGAGCTTCGAAGGTATTGGGCCTTGTCAATAACAGTGGCCTGGATTCAGGCGTGCTCAATAACTTTTCAGGAGCTTTGACCGGTGGCAGTCCGACCGAGGGACTGTTGAATACCGGCTCGAATCTCCTGCATGGATTGCTTGGAGAGCGGGTGGGCGATGTCTCCCGAGTTATCGCCAATGCTTCCGGCGTCCAGGTATCTTCCGCAACCAAACTGTTAGGCATGGCGGCTCCGTTGTTCTTTGGCCTGTTGGGCAAGCAGGCTGCCACCGGTGGACTAAGTTTGGCGAACCTGCCGAGCCTGCTCGCAGGCCACCGCGATGCGATTCTCCAGGCCGCGCCTGCGGGGCTGGCCGGCGCTCTGGGCTTGAGCAGCAATTCGAGTCTTTGTGCGGCTCCGCACGTTGTTGCGCCTGTTCCTATCCCAGTGAAGAAGGGGTTTCCCATCTGGGGATGGTTGCTGCCTCTCCTGGCGATCATCCTTGCCATTATCGGGATACGTTCCTGCAATGCGCCGCGGGGACCCAAAATGGCCAGCATCACGCTGCCATGCGGCACGGTGCTCTCAGTCGAGGAAGGTAGCTTCAACTACAACCTGGCGACCTTCCTGTTGAAGGGATCGGATTCTGAACTGCCGAAGACAATTGTCTTCGATAACCTGAACTTCGACTCCGCCACCACGCGCCTTACACCTGAGTCGAACCCCACTGTGACCAACCTGGTCACGATCTTGAAGTGCTTTCCGAATGCACAGATCCAACTGGATGGACACACCGACAGTACCGGCGACGCCGCAGCCAACAAGCAGCTTTCCATCGACCGTGCGAACGCGATTCGCGATCTGCTCGTCCAGGGCGGCGTGGATACCAACCGCATCACGACCCAGGGTTATGGTGCGGACAAGCCTATCGCCTCCAACGACACCGAGGAAGGACGTGCCAGAAACAGGCGCACCGAGCTCGTTGTGGTGAAGAAATAGTATTCGCGACCGGAGCCGCAGAATGACGGTCCCGGTCGTCTGCATCGCCTGGCGTGCGCCACGCTCATCGAAGATCACGAGGTCGCATTGTGGTGCTGCTCAATAAGTCTGTGTAAGGCTTTAATAGCAGACGAGCAAACTCAAGTATTAAAAGGAGATATTTCGTCTCCAGCAAAAATCAAAACCCCACGGTTAGGTGGGGTTGCGGAGGTAAATTTTCTAAATGGTTGCGGGGGCAGGATTTGAACCTGCGACCTTTGGGTTATGAGCCACCCCCGGACCAAGTATGTTATTGACTTTACGGCACGAACGGCGACTTAAAAGTACAGAAAAGTACGCATTAGACAGGATATCGGGAGTCAGTTGGGAGCTTTTCTCTTTGCATTGTCTTCGCCTTCAAGAGTCCGCCTGTAGTTAATCTGGTGCAGTATTTGGAGAAGAAAAGGCGTAGACCGCCCAACGACCTTCGGGCGGGATTTCCAAGGGTGGCCCTTCCCATCCTTGCCCAGTGCGGACTTCCGCAAAACCGCCGATTTTATCGGGATCTATTGGGAGTGTGTCGTCATTCCCAGCCGCGAGATTAGGCTCGGTTTCATTGATGATTGCGTCACTTCACCGCTCGCGAACGTTGGGTCGGTTATAGAGCGTTTGCGGGATGAGAAGATCGAGTCTAGGAAGCTGTTGGTTTAAGCGAACCTTTAATGTTAAAGGTTGGGACGGCCTTCCAGGGGGTACCACAAACTCCGGCCACAAGATCGGCCAATCTGAGATCGCGTTGCCGATTCTTCCCCTTTGACCTGTGGTAATGAGCGAAGTAAAGATCGGCCAGATCCGAAAGCAAATAGCACTGAAGTTTCGGGATTGGGTCCCCCCCCAATGGGGTTCCCCGTTGAAAACTGTCAGAAATAAGCATATACTTCTGACAGAAGGTGAACCATGGAACGCCTAACCGAAGCCATTCTGAGGAAGACGAACGAACTGCCCGAAGGCGCTCCCGTGAGCGCCAAGATGCTTCTGCATCTCGGCAGCCGCCCAGCGGTGGACCAGTCTCTCTCGCGACTCGCTCGGAGTGGCAGGTTGCTGAGGGCTGGACGAGGCATGTACGTATCCCCGGTCAAGAGCCGGTTTGGAACCCATCCGCCGTCCGCAGAGAAGCTGGTCGAAGAGTTTGCGATGCAGCGCGGCGAGACCGTCGTTCCCTCGGGTGCCTCGTCCGCAAACGCTCTAGGTCTTACGACACAGGTACCCGTCCGGGCCGTCTATTGGACGTCGGGCCGCAGCCGTAAGCTGAACCTAGGTAAGCAGAGTGTGCAGTTGGAGCATGTTCCTTCGTGGCAGCTTGCGTTTGCGAAGGAACCGGCGGGAGAGATCGTCCGGTCTTTGGCATGGGCCGGCCCGGAGAGGGTGCAAGGCACTCTGAACGAGATCAAAGCTAAGGTTCCCGAGTCCGCCATCCAACAGGTTGCTCAACAGGTTTCCCGCTTCCCAGGCTGGATGGCGAGTGCTCTGAGCCGGGAGTCGATCAATGCCTGAGAGCTATTTCCAACTGAGTGCGAAAGACAAAGCCGATGCCCTGGCTGCAGGGGCATCGGCTTCCGGTCGGCCGCCGCATCTGCTGGAGAAGGACATTTGGGTCGTCTGGTCCCTTTCGGCGCTCTTCGAGTCGGAACTGGGTGCCCACCTGGTCTTCAAAGGAGGCACGGCGCTCTCCAAGGCCTACAAAGTCATCCGACGCTTTTCTGAAGATGTCGATTTGACTTACGACATTCGGGCTCTCGCTCCAGACCTTGTCGCTGGCGCTCCCGGCGGCATCGATGCGATTCCAGCCAGTCGTAGCCAAACGAAACGGTGGTCGGATCTTATTCGCAACGAACTCCTGCCCGCGTGGATCAGGGATCGTGCTCAACCGATCATCCAAGGCGGACTCGAAAGGCTCGGGGGAGGAACCTCCCGTATCTCCGAGGACTGCATCTTCATCGACTACCCGCCCGTGACAGCTATTTCGGGCTATGCTCCGCCGAGGGTCAAACTCGAATTCGGTGCACGATCCAGTGGAGAGCCGAGCACTATCCTGCCGGTACGCTGCGACCTCGAAGAGTTTTTTCCTGAACTGGAATTTCCCAGCGCGAATCCGCGGGTCATGAACGTCGCGCGTATCTTTTGGGAGAAGGCCACAGCAGCTCATGTTTACTGCTTACAAGCTGGAGAAGGCTTGAGTGAGCGGTTTTCGAGGCACTTCCATGACCTCGCTCGTCTGGACGATGGAGGCTATCTAGCCGCAGCCATTGAAGCGATAGACATTGCAGAAGCCGTCGCTGTACACAAGAACGCATTCTTCGTCGAAAAGGACTCTCAAGGTCAACGGATTGATTACCTTGAGGGGATGCGCAAGGGCTTGACACTGGTTCCGACAGGAAGAGCTTACGATGCCTTACTTGAGGACTACCAAGGGATGGTCGCCGATGGACTGCTCCTCGACGATACCGAGACCTTTGAAGAGTTGATGGCACAGTGCCTCGTGATCCAGCAGCAAACCCGCATCCGCTGATTCCATCCTTCTCATTTAAAAGGTAGCGCTTTCGATCTTGCGTCAAGATTGCTGACGAGAACCCGACATATCGGTACTCATCGGCTCTCGTTGAGTGCATTGGCGATTTTGCGTAATTTGAGATATCTGCGGGGCCTCGTAGCTTTAAGTCTCCGCACAGCCCAAGCCGCGGCATGACGGTTCGTAACATCCGCACCCGGATCGTCTTCGTGGACAATAGGCGCCTCCGATCACCGATTCGCTCAATGATCGTGAAGCTCTTCGTTTAGGCCCGCCGCAAGATCAGCGAGACAGCTGCAACCCGCACCAGCAAAGCGGCCCTATAATTACTCTAACCGTCAGAAAGTGCGGCCCTTGGTAGATTTCGGAGAGTTGACCATGCGCATCAGCCATTTCCTGACGCTGTTTGCTCTTTGTGCCTTCTGCGGCTGTGCGCGCCACGCGGGGACCGTAGCAAAGATTCCCGCGCCACCACCACCACTCGCTCCGCCGATAAGCGAGGCAACGGCCGCCGCGGAAGTTTTTAGGCGCCCTGTGATCGCTGAGGCCCAGCCAGAGATCGCCACGGCAGGCCATCCCTTGATTACGGGACAGATCTCTGGCACGGTCACCGATGCTACAGGCGCGGCCATCTCCGGAAGTACTATTCGCGCCAGTAATGCAGACTTCTCGCAGTCTGCCACCGCGAACGCCGCCGGTGAGTACACTCTCTCCGGCCTGCCGCCTGGCACCTACAGCCTCACGTTTGCCCGTGCCGGCTTTCGGACCACAGTCCTCCAGGGCATCACCGTCGGAGTCGGACAATCGGCTCGCACAGACCTCACATTGGCGGTCGGAGCCACCACTACGGCGGTCATGGTAACCGCAACCGCACACTCGCCGTTGAGCACCCGAGCAAAGGTGGATGCTTGGTTCACGCACCTTCCCAAAGGCTCGGTGCAGTACCACGTTCCGGACAAAATGGTACTGGAGCAGTCGTATACCGCAACCACAGTCATCTACCCGCCAGGAATGATCCCACCGGGGTCAGCGCCATCAACGGGTGCGACCATCGGCGTCAACCCCGCCCTGGCAGCCGAAGCCTCTGCGATTCAACCGCCTCATCCACTGGCAGTCTCGACCTGGATGCGCGTAAATCTCACTCAACCTGACAATCCAGGCACGTTCCAGATCGACCCTGAGATTGGCCCATGCCTCTTCGTTACAATGGAGGGTCCCACAACCTGGAGCTTCAAAGTCAAGCCGCTCCACGGCGGGAGCAACAAGAAGTCTCTGGTCTTTACCGCGTACGTCGTCTACGGCGATGATGCCGACTCCTGCCCATCGGGAGATCCCGCAACTATCGAACTTCCCAGCGACCGGGAGACTGTCACTGTGAAAGAAGTCAGTTACAGTCTCCTCAAGCAAGAGGCGGTGGACTCCTTCTGGGGGGATCCTGTCGGATGGATGAAGCGCGGAATTAACTGGATCAAATACATCCTGCCCGGGGGAGCAGGCTTTGTTGCCGTCGGCGGGTGGATCACCTGGTGGAAGAAACGACGGCGTCAGCAACCTTGATGCCGATGATAAAAGTCGCAACTGGTGATAACAGGCCGATGTATTTCATCGAGCAAGAAGCTGATCCAACCTCAGAACATTAGTCCCGAGAAACGCTCATCTCGTCAGGAATAATTCTGGATTGATGCGAAATCGCCAATGCACTCAGCGACACCGGATAGTCGGCTTGTCGGAAGTAATCGCTCAACTTCCAAGAAGAGCGTTTGTCGGTACCTACTGAGGACGGCAGGGACACTGGGATTGGTAATCCGCCGCCGTGGTTATCCGATCGAAGGCTTAGACAAGAATGGAGACGTGTCGCTTGTGCCGCTCAGGGCACGTTTCTAGCGTATGGAGGTCACAAGGTCCATCCGCGCAGTTCGAGGCGCGGTCCTCTGACTTTAACAGGGTGCCAGGACAAGAGGATTCTCCATAACATGGCTGTAACCATCCTGCTCTTTTCCGTTACAGCGCAAAGGCCTGTTGTCGGGACGGCATTGCTGCGGCAGCCGCTTCTTCTTCTTCGCTCGCATGACAGCGATGAGAGAAGCCGGCCAAGCTTCGCCCGCTCGTGGGTGGGGTGCGCCGCGGTTCTCCTTCGTTACGGGCCTACGGGAGGTTTGATATCCGACCTGAGTAAAATAAACCAGAATCCCGCCAAGGCAAGAAGTGTGGCGACTTGCACATTGAACACGCCATACCATTTCTTTCCGACGTGCCCGTGCTTTCGGTAAAGAGAGACTTCGTCAGGTACATTCCAGCGCGTTTCTATGTTCATCAGGATTGTTCGCGTTACGGCAGCAGAATCCCGGTAAAGGAATGATATGTATACCCAGAAAGCATAGGCAAAGGTAGAACATATACTAAAAAACCGCATTTGGGATGGATAGTGCAGGCCGAGGCCTATACAGCCGCCTGAGAGCGTTACGAAGAAGCTGCCTGTAGCCCAGAGGATAGTGTTAATCATCCTTATCCACTGGCCACCTTCTAGGTAGATTTTTTCCAAGTCATAGGTGGGCGCATTTGAATCGGGCATCGATGATTCCATCGACATGTTTCCTCCGTCGGAAGAAGCGTTAAGAGCGCTCGGGTTTCGGCGTAATATACAGCAGTGTGAAGAGACTTCTGTCATGAGACCGAATATTTCCAGCTCTTTCGCCTGTCAACCTCAGAATAGTCCTCCCGACCGCGCAACAGTGCCTTCATTTTTCGGGCACGATTTGAATCTCAATTCCTTAAATCTCAATTCCTTATTTGTGGCTCTTCCGCATCCGAATATCGACGCAATTCGAATCACACAGGGGGTGAGTAAGGAGGGAGGTAAGGTGTGGATACGGGCCGATCTTCATCTGCCCATGGACGGAGAGACAGCGCTCTTCCGCTCAGGAAGAGGAATACATATCGCCTTCTTCCCGGATAGCTTCGATGCATGCACCACCGTCTCCGCGAGCTATCAAGACCTAAATGATGCAAAACGCCGAATAGACGGCTCCATACAAGGCCGAACAGCCCTTTGTCTTGGACTAACGAGATATAAGCTACCAAGCTCTGCTACGATCACTTTTTCGGATCAGGAGCCCCTCTCGGCGCACCAAGAATTGAGCATCTTGTGTGGGCTCATGAAAGTCTCGTGCGACCTCTCCCTCAGATTTGAAGACGCTACAACGGTCCGGTTTTCTTGGAAGGTTCACATCACGATTGGTTTTTTCTTCTCGGTCGATGTGGTGTCGGACGGCACGGCGGATTTCACAAAACATTTCACGTTGGGCCTTCCACCTTCGACTTAGCGCTCCTCGTCTTCCATCTTGGCCGATGATCTCGCCAGGTGTGTCGCTCTGCGGCACCGCGTGCACCCTTAGCCGCCTGGCCGCAAAGGATACGGCTTGGAATTCCGTCGGATGCGTTACTCGCGAGGCCCCCGGCCTGAGCTACGAAGGACGCATTGAGACTCAGCCCCGGCGAATGGTCCTGTGAAGTCGGCTTCTCGGAAGTAATCGCGCCCGCTCAATGAGTGCATTGGCGATGATGCGCTCGTAGAGAAAGCCGTAACGAGCCAATTGGCAGCCATCACTTGTCCGGATAGCTGGTTACACGGCCAGGTGGACTGGATTTGTAGACATTGGCCGACATATCGGTACTGACCGCTCCTCGGTGAATGACGGAGCGATAACCACCCACTGCCAAGTCCAGGTATGGGCATGCTTGGTTATCGATTACGCCGGCCCTGAAAAGATCGGCGGAGGGGGCTCGATCCCGTCTCTGGCCACCGCTCTTTCAATAAGGTACAGCTCGGTCAGTCCGCGTTTCTCATTCCAATTCATTCCACTGGGCACATCGGGATTCGCCTCGTCTGGAGGCGCGGGCTGCCGCTGACACGTTTTCACCAACTTCGATGTCGCGGAGGTCGTATAGACTGAATCACTACTCTTCTAGCAGGTGCCAGTGTTGATGAGGAAATCAAATGAGTTCGCGATTGCCGCAAAATCCAGCTGCCAAACTCAGAACAGATATCGCATTCCTCTTGGGTAACACTCTCGGCGCAGACCCATTAAAGTCCCGAAAATCAAGATCGCCTATCATCGTTGGGTTCAGTTGGGGTATTGGCTACGCGTTGCTTTTCTGCGGGCTACCGTGGATCGGCTTTCGCCCGACTTTCGTCTTCCGTCAGACTGAGGAGCTGTTCTGGCTATCGATTTGGGGAAGCTGCTATTTCGCTTGTGCATCCGCCCTTGCTGTGTCCACATCTTCTGCAATATCTGGAGTGATCGAAAGGAACATCCTTCCTGCGCTGTCTGAAAGAGCCACGATCGCAATCGATAATGATGTGGTTAGCCGGTTCAGTGATAAGCGTGTGTCCATGGTTTCCCTTCTGGTAGCAGCTGTTGCTGCCGCAGTATCCGCTGAAGAGCTCTACCGCGACTTGAAACCACCATCCATGTTACCCATCGGATGGGTGTGTTGTGGCTATTTCATCCTGTACATTACAGCAGCCCGAACAACCTACATCGCGCGTTTTTATGGAATCTTCGCGGCTCACTTGAAAATCGATTCTGATCGAATCTATGCTCTTGATCCAGCGCACTCGTTGCAGGTTGCGCGCATTGCATGGATTGGTCAGCGTGTACTTTTGTTCTGGTTCGGCATTGTCTGTCTAGTGGCAACTCTATTTCCGCTGTTTAGCAAACACCTTCACCACTTTGTACAATTTGTGGTGCCAACCGCCAGTTTTTTCTCGGTTGTCTTTGGAACGATAGTCTTTCTAAACAGCGAAAGTGATATTCGCTCTGTAGTGAAAGAAAGTTCAGAGTCAACACTTCAATCAACCGAGACTGAGATTGGTGACCTGTTCAACCGACGAAGCAGTCTCGACGACCTAGAGTGGAAACGACTAAACGTCCTTACTTCTTTACACGACAAGCTGGTGGCGACTGGCTCTTATCGTAGTGCTCTTCTCAGCGGTCTTAGCCTTTCGGTTCCACTCGTCGGACCTGCGGTAGCTGCCATTTGGTCGCATTTCAACCCAAAATGACAACGATCCGAAATCGCGTCGCAGGCGGCTCCATTGTTCGTGCTGTGGTGTTCCGATGATGCTCGAAGTCACGGCACGTTGGCCGAGCTTATTCGCGTCCGGATGTAGAACGCAAAGACCGATTCTGATACTGCGCCTGCCACGGGCCTGATAAGACAGTCGTTTCGCTGTGAGATCTTTCGAGCACCCGACCCGCCGATTGAGAAATCTTTTTACTAAGCCGTGCAAGTCATCCGCGTTTACCGTGGAAAGGAGGCAAGGGCATCCGCCCACTGGTAGGAGTGGGGAAACGCACAACTCGGCTTGCATCTGAGGAGAGTGCCGATCCGGGGAAGCCGGACGCGAACCATACGCGAACATCGAGCTCCCGAAATTAGCCTAAACAGTCCTAAATCGAGTATGGCGTAACTCCCTTTCCTTTAAATACATCCACTGATTCCAAGCCGCTTATGCGATCCGGAGGCGGCCCTGAAAAGGCCGGGGTCTGTGGTTCGATCCCGTCTATGGCCACCAGCTACCATTACACACCTTCGCACATTCCCATCGCCGGACTAGTTTTTGGACCGACTGCATGAGTTCGTGCTCATAATGAGGTTGCGATTGTGTTTTTTATTGCACAAAGGCGCGAGGACCAACACATTTACTCGGAAGCTAATGTACCGCGTTCGCACCCCGACCGTTTGCAAGAAATTCGACGTGCCGTACAAAGCACTTTTCCAGATGAACAAGAAATTGAGGATGTAGCAGTAGCCGAATTGCTGTCACTTTCCCGCAGCTACTTGCCGTAGTCGCTCCGCGAGTTCCTCGATCGAGTGGTTCGCGATCGGATTTGTAAATCCGAAGCGATCGTCGCCAAACAGGTTATAGCGGAACTGCGTCACCTTTGGGTTTGTGACCGATGGTTTGTGGAAGACAGCAGTGATTGCACGGAGGATGGCTAAGATCTCTCCGCGCTCAAAAATTCTGTCAATCTCTAGACCATCCTTGTTTTCTTTTCGAACGCTGCCTTTGGTGTTCAAGAAACTAGTTACGGGGGATGGGTCGAAGGCATAGACCTTTTCGACGCGAGGTATGTGCTTTTCGGTGGCAGGCAATGAGTATGCAAACTTCTCCGCCAGACCCGCGCCAAGGGAATGTCCTGTCGCCCGGAGATGGATCTGGCCCTGGGTAGATTGTTGCATCTTGCGGGCAATTTCTTCGGAAAAGGCGCGCGCGAAAGCGTCTCCCACGACGGTGTACTCATCCTTGAGGAAAGGATGGACCCAATGGGTGTTCGCCTTCCAGTCATTCAAATTTGTGTCGACGGTTCCACCGAACGTGACGACGATAAGATGATCCGACTGTTTCTCCCACACCTGCGCTCGGAGATGAACGGAATCCATTTCGGTCTGCAGACGGCTATCGGGAAAATTGGTCCATAGGCACCACTCATTGCCTAAACCAGCCTTTCCTGCTTTGAATTTCGCAATCTCATCTGCTTTCGTGCTGTTGGGAGATCCATATGCGGCTGTGCATAACCACGCATAAGGGAGGTTCTCCGCCGCAGATATTTTGGCTAACTCCGGCGCCCCGAACCAACGGTGTCCCGGTTTCCTGATGACGACCATGTTTGGTTGCTGCGTGAACGCCGGCCTCGTCGCCACCGCAACCGTGACCAAAGCAAAAACGGCTAGTGCAATCCAGACCCAATGCGACGCGGCGCTTCCAGGCATTCGACACCAACCTCCGATGATCAATTTTCTCCTATTGGCTCGGTTCTTATGCCGCTAAATATACCACCTGGATCACGTCTCTAACCTTCGGACTTCTCGGTTTGTTATTACGATAATCTGCAACTGACTGATGGAAGGCGTCATCGTATTTGGCCAGGAACTTGTTGCGCTCCGCCTCCCAAGGTTCTCCCAGATACTCTTTCAGCCAGGGTAGGCAGAATTGAAGGAAATGGTCTGGTTTGACTTCTGGAAGCTTAGCGACGTAGCTGTCCAACCAGCGTATTCGGACTCTGGGTCGTTCAATGATGCGAGTTATGGGCTTCAACGAACAGTATGCAAAGGACCTCGTTGCTGGGACACCTTTATCATTGAGGAGAAGGAGATCGGAAGAACAGTGACAATTGATACCGACAGCGCTTTCACCAGTCCTGAACAGAACCGTGATGCTGTGCCGGCCTACCTCGCTGCGAAATCGGAGAGCGACGAACAGTATCTGAAGGATCGTAAGGTCGCGGCCAAAGTATCAAGACCGTGATCGGGACAACAGCGCTCGGAGCATGATTGGTCCTGAAAGACGCTCCAGTGTTTAGTGATTTCCAGTTGGTGACTTTCTACCCAGACGAAAAGTCGCCAAATCGGACGCTCGGCGCAGCAGCAGCACTTCTCGTTTTGAGAGGAAGCTATCGCCGAAGAGCCGCTTATACGTCAGCTCGACGTAGACATAAGAGATCGAGCAAAGGTGCATCATGCTCTCGATTTGTTGTCATAACGTGCGATGATGCTTTGAATAAGAATAACGGCGTCCGCCGTATGTTTCCGGCACCCGCTTCAGGAAATGGGCCGATGTCCGGGCAACACAAATAGGCGCCGCTTCGGTAACGAAACGGCGCCGCAAGTCTCGGGTAAACTACCCCGCAACCAACCCTGTTCCCGCGAGACCCGAAAGCGGGGAGGACAGCTTCTGTTCTACAAATATCTGTTCCGGCTTGAAATTCCCTGCCTTCAGGTCGTCGAGAGAAACATTCGCGTTGGGGAGGGGTATCGACAGGCTGAACAGTGCGGAGGGAGATGCATTCTCAGGCACCGTGGCATTTATCGCCTGAGCAAGGGCGATCGTGACTTCGGTGAACAGTGCCGAGCCGAGCATAGCAAGCTCATCGCCGCCCACCAGATTGCCGCCAAGTCCCTGATTGAAAGCGGTGACAATCTTTGCTGTGAAACCCGTTAGGTTTGTTAGGGCTGTATTGGGGTCGCTGCCCGCTTGACTTACGAACTTCGCCAGCCCGCTTGCCGCACTGACGATCTGGCTGATGAACGAAGATTCGAAAAGCACTAGATTCCCGAGAAGATCGGGCATCGTGCTGGACATGCTGTTGGTATGTAGGGCGTCGCCGACGAGTGAATTCATATTCACGCCGTTATTCTGGAAGAACTGCGCGTCCTTGTCACCTCGGCTGGAGAGAAGCTGAAAAGCCTCATTCATCTTCCCGCTTGCGATCGTCAACGTTCCAGGATCGGTCGGCGTCCCAGGATCGAGGATCACAGCCTTGAGATGATCGGGGTCCGCTGCGTCCCAAAAGATGTCCCTGGTTGGCGTTCCTACCAGCGGAGGGTCGTTGCTGTCATCCAGGTTGAATCCATTCAAAGGTCTTAGTGAGATATAGACAATCATTTTGTGGGCCATGACGATATTGTGGTAGGCGTCCGGCTGAGAAAAATAAACGGAGCCAATGAGCGCCCTCAGTCGTTTCTGGATGAGTTTTGAAAGGGTCAGGTAGGCTGTGTGCTTCGGATCGGCGGGCGCCTCTAGCCATTTCCCTGGCAGGCTGGAATCGATGGCCACGTCAAGCGCCATGAGGGACGTTCCGATCTGCCCCGTGGGAACCTGTTCTGTGATTTTGTCCAGATCGATGGCCCATGTCAAGACGTCGCCGGCGCCCAGCGGGAGGTTATATGTACTTGCAAGTGGTGTCAGTGCCGTAACTATCTGCTGTGTTGTGGTTTTCGCATAGGCCGCGCGCAGTGAATACCCGAAACTCGCCGTGAAGTCCGGTGCCTTCGTCACGCCCGTAGGGACATTCACGTTCATGGCCAGCGTCATAATCGAATCGCGAACGTTTCTGCCCTTTACGAATGAAGTGACCTCGTTGTTCCCCTCGACCATATACGCCAGGATACGGCCACCGCCATCATGCTTCACGTTCATACTGTCGACGACATCGGTCGCCGCGGTCGTGCCGGCATCGAGGAATGGCATA
Organism: uncultured Acidobacteriaceae bacterium; assembly: GCA_963744125.1. Lineage (GTDB taxonomy): Bacteria > Acidobacteriota > Terriglobia > Terriglobales > Acidobacteriaceae > Edaphobacter. The sequence goes on from CAVUSG010000008.1 coordinate 197,673, forward strand.
GTAATCTCAACATGCGTCTGGCGATGGAATCCGTGTGTCAGCACGGCCGAATTCAGTGTCACGCCGACGATCGCCGGATCGATCAGAATCTGTGTGAAATCTCCGTTAATCGCCTCATGCAGTAGCGGCCCAAGGCCTGGGTTTGCAGCGAAATCGAAGGTAACATCGATCAGGGCTGTATCGGAGGTTGTGCTCTCATAGGTCGCAACAAAGGTGGCCTCGTACTGCTTCTGCACCGCCTTAATCACCTCAGCCACGAAGGCATCGCCTTTGTTAAGCAGGTTGGTGACCACCTCCTGTGCCTTATCCAGGTCCTGTTGTCCGACAGCACCAAGAGCCTCATTCAGGAAGGCGGCAATCTTTGACTTGAGCCAGCTGTCGATATTTGCAAGGGTCGGGATATTCTTCAGATCCAGTTTTGTCGCTGCGTAGTCAATCAGCGTCTGAAGGTCGGTTCCGTTGAGTAGATTAAGTGTCTTCGACGCTGCATTCCCAATTGCCTGCACCGCGGAATTATCCTTCAGCGCCGACAGGGGGGAGGCCTGGCCTGCATCCTGCAGGACCGAGGTCAGCCACTTTCCGAAGTTAGTCTGAAAGAACGCGACTTTTTGTAGCTGTCCGTTAATGATAGTTGTGATTTGCGTCGGATCTCCGGCAGCGTTCTTGATGTCCGTCAGCACAGTAGTCAGATCTGCAATTGCCCCTGCTCCGCCGTTCGCAGTGGAAGGCAGCAGCGCCAGTAACTGGCTGGTGGTTTTCTGCCCTAGCGTGGAAAGTTGCGAAAGATAATTGTTTGCATCCTGAATGATGTCCACTGCCTTGTTGAATGCCATGACTTTGTCTGCGGCCGCGCCCAGCTCTTTCTGGCCGAGCGACACAAGATAATCTGCCGCCTGATTGCTGAGGTCGCCGCCTGCCGCTACCTTTTGCACTGTTTGCAGGTCGTTAATCAGTTGCGTGGCTTCCGTCCCGAATATTGCCTTCACTAGCCCGGAGATGTCAGTGACGTTTTGCAGTGCCGGGGGGAGTACGCCCTGTACCCCTGCGCTCGCATTCAGCGCGAACTGAAAGTCGTTTTTCGCCAGCTTGTACAGCGAGAGCCGAACCGTATTCGTGCCATCGGGCCTCGCCAAGACGAGCGCGTAATTTCCGTTGGCAGAAAAACCGAGAGAAGCGGTTACGGATAGCGCGACTTTAAGCCGATGTCGCCGGTGAGACTACCATCAGCAAGCTGCTTGACCCACGAATAGTTGTAGCCGGCCTGGACCCCTAGATTCAGGCTGATCGATCCACTGATCTCAGACACCAGCCATGTACCCGGCTTCAGATCGCTCGGTTGCGAGAAGACGAGGGGGAGCCGCCAGCACGAGAGGGTATCGCCCAAAACCTGCGCTGCGCTTTCAAGGCCGAACCGGTGCACGACGTCCCAGTCGCCGTTTAGCTGCCCTGTAGCTCCGAAATTTAGTGTCACCGGTATCGTGCCGAGCGCTGCCGTCCCCTTCAGCGTCCCGCCCAGGTTATAAGTAAGTTTGAGCAGCAAAAACCGGTCAGTCGCCACGGTGCTGGTCTTGAGGTCTATGTCCCCCGAAATATTGGCATCGGCATTCAAAGTCTTCAGCACATCGTCCGGGTTCGATAGGATCTGAAGACTGTAGGTAGTTCCGGCCGAAAAAGAAAATGCAATATTCTTTGTCTGCGTACCCAGTGTTACCGGGCTGCCGCCCGTGGCGTTTGCCGACAGGCTGCCCAAGGTAAGATCACCCGGCGGAAACTGTCCGCCAGCGTCGATAGTGCCGATCAAAGCTGCGGTCGGGCTGGTGAAATTTAAGCTGACTTGCTGGCCATCGACGGTAAATTGACCAGGTATCTCCACTGTTGTGTTCGAATCTGCCATAATAGTGCTCCTCTGCGATGAAATTGAAACTGGCGATTGAAGTCAGATCCGCCGGTGAGTTGCGAAAGCGTATCACATTTAAGTTTCACCAGGGCGACGGGGCAGCGTTGTTTGTAATCAATTACACGAACCTCTTCCGATAGGAGCACATGACCTGCTCCTATTTGCGTCCACTCGAATTCGATCTCCGCTGTCTCCAGCAGCTTTCCAAAGCTCTTGGTCAAAAACGAAAATGCCACATGGGGTAGGACAGTCTCCGTTGCTTGGTTAGACGGTCACCGGAGTCGGAGTCGGGACAATGTCCAAGGCAGCCCATGTCTTCGGTCCGACAATACCATCAGGAACCAGGCCGTGATTTCGCTGAAAAGCGCGTACTGCGGCTTCGGTTTTTGGTCCGAAGTTGCCGTCTGCAATAACTCCAACCTTTGCCTGCACCAGCTTCACTTGTTCCCCTGTTGAGGGACGACGAAGCGTAGGTCGACCGGGGGAGCCCTCGGGAAGTTTTGGAGGCTCGACCGAGGGGATCAGCACCGGGGCTGGAGTTTCGCCGCCCATGATCGCAGCAACGGCTGCCCGGAACGAAACCATGTCGAAGTCTGGATCGTCTTTGCGACCAGCGGGCAAAGCGTATTCTTTGTGTCCAGCGCAAAATTCGACTGCTCGCCCTGTGTGTATCAAGATCGCTGCTACACCACGGCGGTAGGCATCCATTTGTATTTCAGGCCAGGGAGAATCGTTTGAAAGCCCTGTATTCTCAGCTTCGATACCGATGAAATCGGTGTTACCTGTCGTCACACCTTTCCAAGAGCCTATCCCCGCGTGATTGCACCTCCCAGCAGCGATAACGTAAAAGGTACCATCCCGACCAAGGCCGAGTTGAGCGAGGGGGCCGGGGAGATCAGACCGCCCCTGGATCAGAGTGTTAAGGCTTGGCATATTGCCGTTCCTTGGCCCTGCGGTGTGGTGACATAAAACACCCAAGGGAGGGCCAAAGTCGCCCCGACCTCGATTCTCCCAACCATCAACGGGGGCTACTTTTAGACCGGCGTCCTTCAGCACTTGAGGTAACCAAACGAGCGAAAATGTCATGCTAGGCGACTCCTCCTTCGGCTGCTGGAAGATCTTCATCTAAGGTTGCCTTCTCGACGGGGAGATCACATCCGTCAATGTCGTCACTGTCAGGAACTGGCGTAGCTGGATTACCCGCTGCGGCCTTGATTTGGAGGGTGATGTCCCTACTCGCAGGTGCTGGGGAGGCAGCACTGTCCGTGACCGTGAATGTGTACTCAGTCATCGGCGCTGTCGCCGTGGGTATGCCGTTGATGATTCCGGTGGTCTTATCCAACGCCAAGGGGGCTGGTAAGGACGGCGTCACGGACCATTGCAACGGGAGAGCACCGCCATTTGCCTGGAGAGTTTGTTGGTACGGCGAACCGACGGTTGCATCCGGTAGCGAGGTAGAGGTGATACTAAATCCCGAAGCTGCCGCGGCCTTGATTTCGAGGCTCGCCCTCAACCCCACCGGACTGATCAGGATCAATTTGTACCCCGCCACGACGTTTTGGGGTCGCTCGATGGTGAGTTGGGTAGCGCTCGTGAAGGTAACGGTTGCATTCACCGGCACTGCTCCTGCCCCAGGCGGTTGCCACTGCGCAGTCGTGTTAACGACAAAGTTTTTTCCGGCGACCACTACGTTGGCCGGATCCGGTGCAGGGGCGGCTGGCAGAGCAGCCATCGTGTCGATGGACATCGGATCGGTTGGGAACGTCGCATCCGCGGCCTGACCATCGCTGTTGACTAATGTCAAAGTGACAGTGGTGGGATTTTCAGCGTACTCGGTCGCGGAGTTCACGCTTACATTCAATTCTGTACAAAATCCCGTCTGGGGATCAGGTTGAGCGCCTGTGATCCAGAATTGATCGGCCCGCAATGGCTGGCCCTTGATCTTGATCTGGGCCTTGGGATCCAAATTCTCGCCCTTAATATTGATCGTAAGCACATATCCGCTCGGCGTCACCGTCGCATCGGTCGGTCGATATTGTACTGGAAGCTGCCCGTTGGCCGCGGACATGTCGGCGACATCTACCACCGACACGGGCATGCTGATCACGGGGCCAGGCTTACGTGCCAGTTTGCCCCCCAGATAACCGGCGGAGCTGATGCCCATCAATTCGAGAAATCCGTTGGGGATGGTCGGCAGATCGGAAAGGGTAAGAGGATCGCTCTTAAAGACGATGGTCAGGAAGGTGAAGACGCCGACCACGGTCCATACGACGAACTGCAGGCGCTCTGGCGCGACCACGCCGCCCGTGGTAATGAAGTCTCCAAGTGTAGGATGCACCTCGCCCGCACCCTTGGATCCTTTGCTGCCGGTGATCCCTGTGGCCAGCACGCTGGTACCCGCGCTGACCAGGAGAATTCCCGGCAGACCTCCTGGGATATCCGGAAACACTGCGCTGCCCTGCACGATGCTGCGCGCCACCGCGAAGAAAACATAGCCGAGAACGGCAGCTATTGTCCAAGCATAGAACTGGCACTTTGAAAGGCTGTAGGTCTGCGTCTGCTCATCGAGGAACAGCGCCGTAAGCAGAAACGTGCCACGACCTGTTCTGGCTGCAATTGCTTTTCTTGTCGCGCTCAATAGAACGTAGATAAGCACCACCAAAGAGAGCGTGATGCCAATCGCGAAATTTCGCGGTGTAGTCGTGCTGGCATTCACCACAACCACGTCCAACGGGTCGGATTCGGCGCCTTGATCCACCAATGAAATTTTGCGGGTTCCAGCGAAATCCTTTAGGAAATCATCCCCTTGCAGGATGAACCGTACAGCGCCGGCTTGCGACCCTTTCTCATCCTGCTGGTAACAACTGCGCTTGTCGTCCTTGGCAATCTGGTCGCAGGAGAGCAGCGCTCTATCAGAGAAACGAATGCTGTAGCTGCACGATTGCTTCCCGCAAATTGGAACCCTTGCTAACGCGGGCGGACCAAGAAAGATCAGAGCATAGTGAGGAACCTTGCCGCTGGCGTTCGCATTCGTTCCTTCCGGAGCGCTGTCGCTAAACAGAGCCTTGGGATAAAGGGTCGTCACCTCTGGCTTTTTCCGAGCGATCTGAATGTACAGGGGTGACGAAATCTGTATGGAACTACTTGGAGGAGCGCTCTTGTCATTCTGTTTTGTACCGCTGATCAGGTAGACGCCCAAACATGCATCCGGTGGAACTCCTAACGAGATCGCCGTCTGCCCGGGGCCCTGGATGCCGACAGGTTGTGGGACGAGCGCCGGGGCGTGGTCCGCGCAGGGCGGCGTCACACCCGTCGCCTCGGAGACTGGCGTGAGAGTCATAGTGACCTTATCGCCGTCAACCAGCGTCGGCGACGTTATCGTGACGGTATCGCCGGGATAAACCTGCTGGGGATTCTTGACGTTATCCTGTCCCCATGCAATGGCAGAGGAAAGCAGAAATACGATCGGAACGAAGAGCTTCGAGGCTTTGCTTTTCATTTTTCTACCTGCAAGACATAGGGGACGGCATATCCGACGAGCATGCTGAAGTATTCTGCAGCGATTGGAGATCTAAGAAACGCACCCGAACTGTAGTACAGAATCATGGAGGCAACGGAGTGCTTGCAGCCAAGGACCCGCGGACCACTCCGGCGACCACGCCCAACGTCCCCGCGACATATCCCGCCAGCGGAGCGAGGTTGTCGTTTTGTAATAAGTCGGGGTAACGGTTGCTGATGGCGGTCGCGATCGCTATAGCTACCAGCAAGCCCACCAACCATGCTCCAAAGAAAGCTCTTCCCAAATCCGCCAGATTCTGGTCGTTCAGCTTTGTGTAGTTCTCACGAAGATGGGGCCGGTTAACTTCTCGTGTCGGCAGCCACAGCCACCCAACGATGTTATAAGCCAGGAACAAAGGGAAGATCCACTGAGTGAGCAAAACGGCGCATTGTGGTGGGGGATTCATTTCGGACAAGCCACAGCTTCGACGAGGACTTTCATTCTCCTACCGGGTGGCCAACATAATATATACGAATCTCCTCCGCTTCTGAACTTTTTTATCATGCGAGCAACTACGCACGGCCCACAGTGGAGGCCAGACCTGCCCCGCCGGCGCGCTGACAAGCTAAAGAGTTGCTGCTCTGAGACAATTTCTCCCGACATCTCCGTCTTCCGTCGGTTCGAACTTATCTCCTTGCCTGACGCCAACTTTTATCCGTTTGAGAATGGCAGCGCAGAAATCCCCCATTCGAAGAGTGCATTGGCGATGATGGCGCTCATTGACAAATCTAAATAAATCGCAAGCTTTGATGGCGAGAGCGACGTTGGCCTATTCGAATTCCGGGATTGTTACCCATTTGCCACTAACGATTCGTTGAAACACAGAACCTTTTGCGGTGCGGAGAGTTTGCAAATCTTTCTCCGCAAAAATGGAGACCAGCTTATCGTTGGATTCGAGCCATTGCGTTCTTGATCCGGCTGGCATCTGTTGACCCTGCTCGTCTGCCAGCGTTAGAGCGCTATAGGCATCTTTTGGAACGAATGCTTTGAGAAACGGAAGTCTCTCGCTCCCTCCCGATTGGTAAAACTTCCGGTAAGCATCATTGCTTTGAGCACTTTGCTCAATGGTCGAGATGACAAATTCTTCGAGAGAGATGCTATAAAGCCGATAAAAGGCGTCGAGGTCGCCATTCCTATAAGAGTCTCGAGAGACACGGAGCAATTCAATATAGGGATCTCGGCAATCGATCAAGGCCCTTTCATCATAGTGAATGAGCCACATGAGGATGTTCGTCCGCGCCTTTGCCTCTTCAGTTTTGCTCGGAGCATGTCTGTAAACGCTACAGATGAAATCCGACCGATCTTTCGCCCCAAATGAGTCCGTCTTGAGTATTGAGCCGAACGTTCTAGCAGTCTGGGCATCTGCTTGTTCAGACAGCCGGCCAATCATTCGAGCATATTGGGCATCATGGGTAGCTATTAAGAGAGACTCATAAAGCAAAGCCCGGATTTCCACTCTGGAGGAGGTATCATCGGCAGCATGTCTAACGAACTCATGTTTCCGCCCGCTTGGGTCGCTTTCAATGTCCCTGTCGATCTCGCTTACATAGCGATTTGAAGCGAGGAGGGAATCGGCGGGGTCCCGAGTCAGAAGACTGATGTATTCCTTCACATTGCCAAGTTCCGCAACCGCAGCGAGCGAGTTCGCCTGGGTTGTTAGGGTGTCATTGCTCTGCTGTAGAGTCTGTTGTTTGACAAGAAGCTCGTTATATTGCTTTTCTGCTTGCGCGTTTCTCTCGTTCAGATCCTTCGCATGGTCCTTGAGTTGCTTGAGGTCCCCCTCGGCCTGCGTTTTCTGGTCAGTTAAGGTTCCGACTTGTGCCTTAAGCCGCGCCTCCTCAATGTCGGACTGTTGCTTGTTGTGTGTTCCGGTATAGCCAAGGAACGCGGTAAGGAGCCCGACAACAACGGCTGGTAGGGAGAGACTCGTTAAGATCGTTGCTCGTCGGTACCACTTTTTCCTCAGATCGTTGGATTCGAGAACAGTTTTCTCTCGGTCTGCGGCCTCTTTGTCTCTCTCAGCGAGTAGCTTATCAACTTCCGCAGCCCGCTTGCCCGCATCGGCGTTGAATACATCGCGATCAAACGCGAGGCGCTCACGATCGAGCGCTAACTTCTCTCGTTCAAGCCCAGGCGATTTCTCGTCGTCCATCTCACACCTTTTCAAGTCAGATCGTTGAGTTCGATTTCTCAACGCAAATCCAAGCGGAAATATTATTTAGCGAGCTCAGCTTTCAATCCAGGTCATGGTGATGTCTCTCGTCCGCTCTGACCGTCGCTTCCGGGCTTTCCCGCGGGTCCTTGAATGCCGATTGGTCCTTGGACTCCACCGCGGCCTCCTGAGCAAGTCGCGGATCCACTCCCCCCGGGACCTCCAGGTCCTCCAGATCCTCCAGCGCCTCCCTCCCCGCCGGCGCCCCCAATTCCGCCGGGCGCAGCGAAGACAATCAAAGATGATTGGTCTGCAAGTCTCCCCTCAAGCGTAAGAGTGCCCCCGGCTCCTCCATTCCCACCCGGGTAACCGGGTTGTCCTGGCTTCCCCTGCCCACCCTGTCCTCCATTTCCTCCTCCAGCGCGACAGTCTACGAAACCTTGAACGGCATCCGAACCGCGCGGACCCGCGTCACCTTGAATTCCCACCGCTCCGCGACCACCTCGAGCACCGTTCTGGCCCGGAAGGGAGACATTGAGAGATCCTCGAATCCCTTCAATCGACAACAGGGTAACTCTCCCACCGTCGCGTCCGTTTAGGCGGGCGGTCTCGCCTGATGCATCCGTGAGAGTTACTGATGTGTCGGGGAAGGAAATCACGGAACCTTCGTTTGCAATGATCTGCGCTGCGATTATTCGGAGCCCGTTTCCGTTCGTTACGATTCGCGACCCATTTTTCAGTTCAAGGGTACGGACTGCTAAGGTCGCAACCACATTCGCCCCTGCGGGAGCGCAGTTTTGTGAACGGCAGGGTGGATGACGTCAAGACCGAATACTCCCAGGACTACGTTCCTCTGCATCCGTCCTTGACCGAGATCGTTCTGAAGTGGAGCACGCAAGTGGTGCCCACAGAAGAAGGCTGGGTCTTTGCCAATCCCCGAACGAACCGGCCCTACTATCCCACCGAGATCCAGAAGCGGCATCTTCGCCCCTCGGGTTGCTGTGTGGTGGAATGTCCGACGTGCGGAGCAGCACCTGGTGTCTGGTGTAACCAGGATCAGAAAACCGGCAACGGAGTTCGCATGCTTTTGCATGAGACGCGCGTGAAGAACTCCGGCAAGTATGGGACGATCGGCTGGCACACGTTCCGCCACACGTATCGTTCGTGGCTCGACGAGACCGGAGCTCCGATGAAGGTGCAGCAGGAACTGATGCGACACGCTTCCATCCAGACGACGATGAACGTCTATGGACAAGCAATGTCGTCATCGAAGCGGGAAGCGAACGGGAAGGTCGTGGAGATGGTGCTCAAGCCGTTGAAAGCGAGCGCCTAAATCCCGATTTTTGCTATTGGGAGTTTATGGGAGTCTGCCGGTAGTTTCAGACTTTTGTAAATTGTTGGTTTTATTGGTTGCGGGGGTAGGATTTGAACCTACGACCTTTGGGTTATGAGCCCAACGAGCTACCGGGCTGCTCCACCCCGCATCTCTAATATAGCTCCGCAAAGGGCCTAGGTCAACCTGCCCGTGGGCCGATAGAGACAATGTCCTGGCCGTCGATTTCATCGCCAAACCGTAACTTTTCGCGGAAAATGGAGTCTGCATTAACACGATGGCCAGCGGGAGGCAGCGCATCCCCGTGTCGGCCGGGAGGAGTCGTATGCAGCTCGGTACTTCCATAAGACAGCTTCAAAAATCAGTTCTTCTGTGCGCCTCGGTCTTCGCTTTTTATCTGCCGGCCGTGGCGCAGGACGCGGCGCCATCACCGGCTCCAAAATCGTCCACCGTATCCGACGCCCAGGTTGATGCGAATGTCCTGAAGGCACTCGCGAGCTCGCCGCAGCTCGCCAACCAGCAGATCACCACCACCGTTGTCTACGGAGAAGTCACCTTGTCCGGCTCGGTCACCGATGAGCCGACCCGTGTCATGGCCGAGACGCTCGCCTCTCGCGCTCCGGGTGTCAAGAAGGTCATCGACGAACTGACCCTCTCCGCAAATCAAGCGCCAGATCAAACGCAGCGCCAGGGAGTCTCTGCACCGCCGCTGGATGGCTCCCCGATGGCGGACGGCACTGCGCCGCCTGCTCAGCAGCAGCCTCCCGCTCCGGCCGCCCAGGGTACCCCCAACTACGGGCCCGGCGCGCCTGAATATCCGCATACCTATCCGCAGCAGCCTCCTCAATACCCGCAGCAGGGACAAAGCAGCCAGCAGGCACCCTATCCCCCGCAGGGACAGTATCCGCAGCCGCCTCAGCAGTACGCCAACCAGCCCGAGCCCTACGGCGCCCAGCAGGCTGGCCAAGCCGTCACCGTACCCCCCGGTGCCATGCTCCGCATCCGCATCAATCAGGGCCTGAGCAGCAAGAGCGCGCAGCCCGGCGCACCCTTTGACGCCATCGTCCTCAATGACGTCGTGGCCGACGGCGCCGTAGCCATTCCCCGCGGCGCAACCGTCCACGGCACAGTCGCCGACGTCAAGAAGTCTGGTCAGCTCGGTGGCCGTCCAGTGATCTCCCTGCAGCTCACGCAGGTCACACTCGCCGGCAAGGTCTATCCGCTGGTCACCGACGCATGGTCAACCGCGGGCCCCGACAAGACTGGCCGCACGGTCAATAACACCGTCGGTCTAGGAGCCATGGGCGCGATCATCGGAGCCATCGCCGGCGGCGGCCCCGGAGCAGCCATCGGCGCAGGTGCCGGCGCAGTAGCCGGGCTCGGCGTCTCGTCGGCCTCAGGCAGCACTCAGGCCATCATCCCGCCCGAGGCTATCCTCACCTTCCACCTCACACAGCCCGCGCCGGTTACCACCGTCTCGCAGGCTGAGATGGACCGCCTCGGCTACGGTGTGCCCGCCGGATCGCAGCAGCGTCTCGTGCGCCGTCCCGCCCCCTACCCGCCTGGCTACTATCCCCGCCCGGCGTACTACCCTTATCCCTACTAGCTTGAACAGCAGGGAAACGACGTTCCTAAATTGACGTTCCTAAGAGGCTCGCCCGTCCGGGGAGCCTCTTTTGTATGCTGTCGCCGCGCCCCGTATCTGGCACCCCGTACCTCGCACCTTGATTTATACTTAACTCTTGCCCCTGCAAGCAGCGTGGCGCCGTCGGAAGACGAGTGCCAGCTCGCGCAAAATCCCGGGCACGCCGCTGTTCCTCGAACGGAACCGCAACGCGCGAAGTGAAGGTCTTTAGTCAAGCATGATTCGTATCCTGCAGCAGGACAGTCCCCTCATCAAAGTTCTTTTCGCCCTCATCATCGGGGCCGCCGTTATCACCATGGTGATAACCCTTGTGCCCGGTATCTTCGATAACGGCACTATTACGGACGCCGCCGTCTTCGCCACCGTTCGTGAGCCGGGATTGCTCGGCCGCTTCACCAGCAGCATCCCCATCAAGGCCACTGAGGTCAATTCACTTGCCCAGCGCCAGCTTCAGCAGCAGCACCTGCCTGACTTCCTGCTCTCCTACATGGCGCAGCGCGCCGGACAGGTCCTGGTGCAGCGCGCCATCCTGAAGAGCGAGGCCGACCGCATGGGCCTGCAGGTCAGCGACGAAGACCTCCGCCGCGAACTGCAGTTCGGTCCCTTCGCCCAATACCTCTTTCCCGGCGGCAACTTCATCGGTCAGGACCAGTACATCAACTTCGTCCAGTCCGCGTTCAGCACCAGCGTCGCCGACTTCGAGTCGCAGGTTAAGAGCGACCTCGAGCTGAATCGTCTTCAGTCCATGATCACCGGCGGCGTCACCGTCTCTGACAACGCCGTGCGCGAGGCCTACATGGTCCAGGGCACCAAGGTGAAGTTCGACTACGCCGTCGTCTCCGGCGACGATCTGCGCAAGACCATCAATCCCATCGACTCCGATCTGCAGGCCTTCTTCAAGCAGAACGCAGCCCGCTACGCTAACGCCATCCCCGAGACCCGCAAGATCGAGTACGCCGCCTTCGACGCCTCCAACCTCCCCGGCGGCAAGCCCCAGGTCACCGACGCCGACATCCAGGACTACTACACCAAGCATCAGGATCAGTATCAGGTTAAGGACCAGGTCAAGGTCCGCCACATCCTCATCGCCGTTCCCGCTGGTGCCGATGCCAAGACTGACGCCGCCGCCAAGGCCAAGGCCGAAGACCTGCTGAAGCAGATTAAGTCCGGCGGAAACTTCGCCGACCTCGCCGCCAAGAACTCCGACGACCCCGGCAGCAAGACCGCGGGCGGAGAGCTCGGCTGGCTCGATCCCGGCAAGACCGTCCCCGAGTTTGACAAGGCCGCGTTCTCGCTCCCGGTCGGCCAGACCTCGGACGTCATCAAGACCCAGTTCGGCTACCACATCCTGCAGGTCGAAGATAAACACTCCGCGCACCTTCAACCGATCGCCGAGGTGAAGTCGGCGATCGTTCCCATCATCGAGCAGCAGAAGGCCGGCGCGGCCATGCAGAACTTCGCCACGCAGTTCGCCGCCGCCGCCAAGACCGACGGCCTCGCCAAGGCCGCCGCCGCTCGCGGACTCCACGTCACCACCACCGACTACCTCGCCAGCACCGGGGTCGTAGCCGGCGTCGCCGATGGAACCGCCCTGCTGAAAGAGGCATTCGCTGACGCCAAGGGTGCGGCCCCGGCCGCCGTCTCCACAGGGGAGGGCTACGCCGTATTCCAGGTCGCCGACATCAAGGCCGCTCACGCCCCTGACTTCGCCGAGTACAAGGAGCACATCCTCGACGACTATCGCGAGCAGCAGCTCCCCCAGTTGCTCAGCGGGCAGCTCAACAAGCTCGACGAGCGCGCCAAGCAGCTCAACGACCTAAAGAAAGCCGCCGCCGAGATGAACATCCCCTTCAAGACCAGCGAGCTGGTCGGCAAGGATGGCCAGGTGCCTGACCTCGGCGCCATGAGCGGTCCCGGTGCAGTAGCCTTTACGCTGCCCAAGGGCGCCATCTCCGGCCCCATCAACGCCGGACGCGTCGGAGTCGTGCTCAGCGTAACCGACAAACAGGAGCCCACCCCGGAGGACATCGCCAAGAACTTCTCCCAGGTGCGCGACCAGCTCGTGAACGAGCAGCGCGAGGAGATCTTCCGCATCTACATCGGAAACCTGACCGACAAGTACGAGAAGGCGGGAGCGATTCGCTACTCAGCGAAGCAGCCCGCACCCGGCTCCTCACCTCTCGGCAACTAAAAGATCAACCTGAAGCAACTCAAGGGCCTGTCGCTCCGCCGTTACGGCAAGCGCCAGGCCCTCATCTTTGCGCGACAGCACATACTTCCTGCATCCTAAGGAGTATGACCATCGAAGCCGCCGCCACTCACGAACGCATGTCCGGAATCCTGCTGCACGTCACCTCGCTGCCCTCCTACGGCGGCATCGGCGACTTCGGCCCCGCCGCCTACGCCTTCGTCGACTTTCTGGCCGCCGCCAAGCAGCGTCTCTGGCAGGTCCTTCCGCTCAGTCCCACCGGTTACGGCAACTCGCCTTACTCCGCGCTCTCCGCCTTCGCCGGCAACCCGCTCTTCATCAGCCTCGAACGCCTTGCCACTCAGGGCTGGATCGCCTCTGACCGGCTCACCGGCCTGCCCGCCCACAACAGTCCTGCCAACTTCGGGGAGGCCACCCGCCTCAAGCTCCCACTCATCGAAGAGGCCGCCGGCAACTTCCTCGACCACGCCTCCCCTGAGAGACAAGCCCGCTTCCAGAAATTCTGTCAGGACAACATCTCCTGGCTCCCCGACTACGCCATGTTCAACGTCCTGCGCCGCATGCACGGCTACGTGAGCTGGATCGACTGGCCGGTCGATTACAAGCAGCGCAAGCACGACGCCCTCAGCGCCATCCTCACCAGCCACGGCCGCGAGCTCGCTATCGAGCAGGTCATCCAGTACTTCTTCAGCGAGCAGTGGGGCTGCCTGCGCGAGTACTGCGCCTCCAAGGACGTCCGCATCCTCGGCGACGTCGCCATCTTCGTCAACTTCGACAGTGCCGACGTCTGGACCCACCCTGAGTACTTCGAGCTCGACGACCAGCTCCACCCCATACGCGTCTCTGGCGTCCCACCCGATTACTTCTCCGTCACCGGCCAGCGCTGGGGCAACCCGCTCTACAAGTGGGGCCTCATGCGCGAGCGCGGCTTCGACTGGTGGGTCGCCCGCATCCGCCGCTCGCTCGCCCTCTACGACTCCATTCGCCTCGACCACTTCCGTGGCTTCGAAGCCTACTGGTCTATTCCCGCTTCGGAGACTACAGCCGTACATGGCCAATGGGTCAAAGCTCCCGGCCACGAGCTCTTCCAGCGGCTGCGCGACGTCTTCGGTACGCTGCCCTTCGTCGCCGAGGACCTCGGCCTCATTACCCCGGAGGTCAACGAGCTCCGCGAGCACTTCGGCATGCCCGGCATGCGCATCCTCCAGTTCGGTTTCAGCGACCGCATCAGCCACGTCAACCTGCCCCATCGCTACGTCCACAACACCGTCGTCTACACCGGCACTCATGACAACAACACCACCCTCGGCTGGTGGCTCGAAGACGCCAGCGAACAGGAGCGCATCAATCTCCAGACCTATCTCCAGCCCGTTCCAGTCGCCGACGACATCGTCTGGGCCCTCATGCGCGCCGCCTCCCGCTCCGTCGCCAACCTCTGCATCTTCCCGCTCCAGGACGTCCTGCACCTCGGCAGCGAAGCCCGTATGAACATGCCCTCATCCACAGCCGGAAACTGGACCTGGCGTTACAACACCGACGCCCTCCACCCCGACTTCGCCACCCAGCTAGCCGCACTCATCGAGATGAGCGACCGCGACGTCTACGTCCCGCCGCCGCCCGTCACCATCACCGACAACCCGGTCTAATCCGCCCTGCCGCGCACACATTCGCCGCAACATTTAGACTTGTCCTAGCAACATCGTCCTGGCAATATAACGACCCGCACCATCAACACCTCAGGAGCACCAATGCCTCTCTCCGGCGAAGCCATCCGCACCATGAACTACGTAGACGACATCTCTGTCACCCTCCGCCGCATCCTCGCGGTCCTGCCCTCGCTCACCGCGGAGGAGCGCGCGCGCGTGGCCACGCACATCAAGTCCGCCGAGCCCAGCTACGAATCCGTTATTACTGCCGTCACGAGCACCAAGTGACCCAGGCAGCAACGCCTCAGGCAGCAGCGCCTGAGGACCCCACCATCCGTACCATAGCCGTAATCGGCGCAGGCACCGCAGGACGAAGCTTCGCCCTCGCAGCGGCCTGCGCCGGTTTTAACGTTGTCCTCGAAGACGTAATGCCCGCCAACCTCCGCAAGGCCGAGGCCGACTTCAGCGACATGACCGACCGCACCGGCGCTGGCCAACTTTCGCTCGTCCTAACCGTCGAAGACGCCGTCCGCAACGCCGATCTCGCCATCGACTTCGTCCCTGACGAGCTCGAGTCCAAGCTCGAAATCTTCAGCATGATCGACCGCATGGCTCCCCCGCGAACCATCTTGTGCACCCCCAGCGAAGCCCTCAGCATCACCGACCTCGCCTCCTGCGTCTACCGCCCCGACCGCTGCTTCGCCCTGCGTGGTAGCCTTACCCCGCCATCCGTCCCACCGCTGCGTCTCCTCCACCCGCCCACCGCCGCATCCGTCCCATCGCTAGCCGCAACCCGAACATTTCTTGAGACACTAGGCCTCACCGTCGAAACCGAACTCGACCCCGACGCGCCTATGTTAATGAAAAATCTAGCTACCCGTATCCACACCACCTGAGTCAATCCTTCAGCAGCAGGGAACTCCGGCCCCATCACTTACGTAAACCTACAAGGGAACTCCCCGGCCCTAACACATGCGCGCTCTCCTCGACATCTTCGATCAGGTCTACCAGTCGATCACCGCGAACAAGCTGCGCTCCTTCCTCACCATGTTCGGCATCGCCTGGGGAGTAGCATCGCTGCTCCTGCTCATCGGCCTCGGCGAAGGCTTCCGCTCCGGCCAGCGCCGCGGCCTCTCCGAACTCGGCACCGACGTCATCATGCTCTGGGGCGGCACCATCCCCGCGCTGCCCAACCAGCACACCGGCATGACGCCCTACAAGCTCACCCTCTCCGACGCCGAGGCTATCCGCCAGCAGGCCACCCACGTCCGCAATGCCACCGCCCTCATCAACCGCGGCGACATCAAGGAAGTCAGCGAATTCTCCAGCGCCGGCGGCCCCACCATGGGAGTCGAGGTCAACTTCCCCCAGATCCGCAACGTCCCCATCGCCGAAGGCCGTTACCTCAACGATCAGGACATCGCCCAGCATCGCCAGGTCGTCGTCCTCGGCCAGAAGAACAACAAGCTCCTCTTTCCCGGACGTCCCTCGCTCGGCACCTACATCACCCTCAACGGATACCGCTTCCTCGTCATCGGCGTCGCCAAGCGCATCGGTCGCGGCAACGACGACAGCGACAACCAGAAGATCTACATCCCCCTCACCACCATGCTGGAGCTCTTCCCGCTGCTCGGTGATAACATCCCCGCCGACTCCATCACCTCTATCCAGTACCAGCCCCTCACTGAAGACATGAACGAGACCGCCAAGGCCGACGTCCACCGCATCATCGCCGAGCGCCACGGCTTCGATCCCAACCTCAAAGAAGCCTTCGAAGAGTGGGACACTATCAAGAATCAGCGCACCGTCGGCGTCATCTTCACCGCCATGGACGTCTTCCTCGGCGGAGTCGGCATCGTCACTCTCGCCCTCGGCGCCGTCGGCATCATCAACATCATGCTCGTCACCGTTTCTGAGCGCACCCGCGAGATCGGCCTCCGCAAAGCTCTCGGCGCAACCAACCGCAGCATCCTCATCCAGTTCTTCCTCGAAGGCCTCACCCTCACCGGCCTGAGCGGCCTTATCGGCATCATCGGAGCAGCCTTGCTGATGTTCGTCATGGGCCGAGCCATGGGCGATAACGAAATGGGCTTCGACCCGCCGCGCCTCGTCCCCTGGTCCGCCGCCATGGCGCTCGGCACCCTCGCTCTCTCCGGAGTCATCGCCGGCCTCTACCCCGCGCACCGCGCCGCCATGCTCGAACCCGTCGAAGCCCTCAGGAAAGAATAGCCATGTTTGCGATGCTCAAAGACGTCTTCGGTCAGGCCGTGGAGGCCATGCGCCACAATCTCCGCCGCACCGCCATTACCGTCCTCGGCATGGCCTGGGGCATCGCCACCGTCGTCCTTCTGCTCGCCTACGGAGCCGGGTTCGGCCGCGCCTTCGAGACCATCTTCGCCCAGTTCGGCACCAACGAGATCGGTGTCTTCCCCGGCCGCACCAGTGAGCAGGTCGGCGGCTCCAAAGCCGGCGTCCAGGTCCGCCTCCAGATGGACGACGTCGAGCGCATCCAGGAGACCGTCCCCGGTGTCATCCATGTCGCTCCCTTCGTCTGGAAAAACGTCCCCGTCCAGAACGATCTCCACACCTATACCTGGGAGGTCGACGGCATCGCCCCCGAGCTCATGGCCATCCAGAACATGAACGTCGCAGAAGGCCGCGCGCTCACCGCCGCCGACATGCAGCAGCGCGCCCACGTAGCTGTCATCGGCTCCGAAGCCAAGACCAAGCTCTTCTCCGGCGGCTTTCCCATCGGCCAGATCATCCGCGTCAACGGCATCAGCTTCGAAGTAGTCGGCGTCCTCAAAGCCAAGATGCAGGAGGGCGACGACAACCTCAACCGCATCGTCGACATCCCCCTCACCACGGCCTCCGACCTCAAGGACATCAAGTACCTCGACGGCATCTGGTTCAGCTACAACGGTGACCACACCGCCGTCCAGCAAGCCGTCCGCAAGACCCTTGGAGCCGCGCACGGCTTCCGCCCCTCCGACAAAAACGCCATCTACGTCGCCGACATCATGCAGCAGCTCTCCCAGTTCCGCATCGTCTCGCTCGGCCTCCAGGTCCTCCTGCTCTTCATCGGAGCCCTCACCCTCGGCATCGCCGGCATCGGCCTCATGAACATCATGCTCGTCAGCGTCCAGCAGCGCACCCGCGAGATTGGCGTAGAAAAAGCTCTCGGCGCGCGCAAGCGCCACATCCTCCTACAATTCCTCGCTGAAGCCATGGTCATCACCGGAGTAGGTGGCGCCGCCGGCATCGCCCTCGCCTACGCCGTCAGCAAAGGCATCGGCAGCATCACCTTCTACAGCGCCCTAGCCTCCAACGCCGACGCCGCCGACATCCATCTCCTCATCTCACCCACTTCCGTCCTCGTCGCCACCGCCATCCTCGTCATCGTAGGAACCATCAGCGGAATGATCCCGGCCATCCAGGCCTCCAACCTCGACCCCATCGAAGCCCTCCGCTACGAATAGATCACGTTATGTTCTGGGTGTATGCGTTCTGCACAATCGACGCCAGGAATGAGCTGGTCGCATTAATCGGTGAGTTCACCAGCACCACCAGCTCCATGTCGTCCGGAAGGAAGAACACGACGCTCTGCTCCGCCTGCCCCGCGTTATTCTCCCAGTATCCGTTCTTGATGTACATCAGCGCTTGATCCACCGGCCTTTGGACTATCCAGTCGATACCAAAGCTGTCATCCAGCATCGCTTGAGCCTGTGCGGTGGGCAGGATCTTTCCGGAGCGGCGGAACGCACCCATGATCCTCAACAATTGATCGACTGAAAAATGCCACCCCGCGGCTCCGCTATCGTTTGAAAGGTCACCGGAGTCCCAGCCCTTCACGCTGGTTGGGTAGGTGTAAGCGAGAGCGCATCCAGGAAACCATGTAAAGGTGCCCTCCGCTCCAGCCGGTCCGAAGACATTGGCATTCACATACTTCTGGTAACTGCTGATGGTGGTCGTATCCCATAACGAGTCATCCAGGCCGGGCGGAGCAAACGGGAACGGAGGAAACACCGCGCTAACCGCAATATCTCCGTGGATGACCGGAAGAAGAACCCGGCAGAGCGAGAAGTTGGTGTTCTCGTACGCATAACTCTTCGCGAGCGGCACACCCAGTGCAACCTGAGCTTTAACATCCAGAAAATCGGCATTCCCGTTGCTGAACCCTGATGTGTGCGTCATCAGCTCGCGGAAGGTGACTGTTCCGATGTTGGGTCCCTTCTCCCAGTAGTCAGGCAGGTAGGCTGCAATACTGGTGTCGTACGAGATGCCCTTGTTGTTCAGCAGCTGAGTCATCGCCATCGCAGTGATCAGTTTGCTGACGCTGGCAACATGCATGACGACGTCCGGAGTCCAGGCCTCCGAAGCGTCCATCGGTGTCTGCGCCCAGTTCCAAACCAGGGTATAGATCGAGGAACCATGTTGCTGCAGCCGCATGGTATATCCAACGACAGAGTCTTTAAGGACGCATGCAGGGTGTCGCAAAATCCTTGCCCATTGAACTGTGCAATGGGTCCTGGGTGGGGAGGACCAGGGGGCGGCGCAGGAGGCGTCCAGTCGTGCCGGCCCCGGTCGGTGATAATCCCCCGACTCGTTAGTGAGGAGATGGTGTGTGCTTTGAGTTTGTCAACGTCGACGTCAATGCCAGGTAGACCTTCAATTTTCATCGTTGCCTCCTAACCGAATTAGGAACAGGGGAACGTCTGAGCCGTACCGTAGATTGTGCAACAAAAAAAGAGGCGTGTCACGGCGCACTTGTTTCGCAAACGCATATGGCGTTACTATGAACGCCACGTTCCAGCGGGTGCTGGAGCCCGGCCCGTCACACCGATCGTCGTCGATTGAACTTCCAAATCCCCGCTGGAGGCAACTTCCAATGGCAAACATCGCTCGTGTCCCAATCACTAATGTCTACGCCGGTGGCGACTATTCCGGCCTCATCCTCGTCGGCCCCAAGCAGCAGCCGATGAACGTGCTCCTCGACACCGGCAGCAGCGCCCTCGCCCTCAACGACGCAAAGTACACCCCCAACACCGCTGGCGGCGACAAGACCACCGACCTCGCCCAGACCGACTCCTACGGCGACGGCAGCAACTGGACCGGCGCCGTCATCAACACCACTCTCGCAATAGGAACCGGCGCCTCAACCATCTCTCTCCCCGGCGGCAACGCATCCATCGCCTATACCGCCTCGAAGGATATGTGGGGCGAGACCGACGGCATCCTCGGCCTCGCCTACGCCCCGCTCGACGACGCCTTCACCATGCCCGGCGACACCTGGACCAACAAATACACTGCCGTACAAGTCCGCACCGGCAAGGGCGGCACCATCGAGCCCTACCTCACCCAGCTCGCCGACGCCGGCGTTGTCTCCGACATCATCTCCTTCATCACACGCCGCTCCTTCGTTCACGTCGGCGGAGGCGGTGCAAACGATCCCCTCAACCAGGGAATCATGGTCGTCGGCGGCGGCGTTGAAGAGACCGACCTCTACACAGGCACCTTCCAGAACGTCAAAGTCCTCGCCGACGAGTGGTACAACACCAACCTCAAGTCCGTCACCGTCGGCACCACCGATCCCATCGCCGCTCGCCTGAAGGGTCCCAAAGGCTTCCCCTCCAACTCCATCGTCGACAGCGGCACCAACAGCCTCAACCTGCCGTCGCAGATGCTCAACGCCGTCATCTCGAAGTTCAACACCGCGCAACAGGCGCTGCTCACCCAGTCCATCCTCGACGGCAAACTAGTCTCCGCCGCCAGCCTCAACCTCGCCAGCTGGCCCACCCTCACCTTCGTCCTCGAGGGCGATACTGCCGACGTCACCCTCAAAGTAGCCCCGGGTGACTACTGGCAGGTCAACACGGAAAAAGTAGGCTCCGCCATGTCTGCCATCACCAAGGGTTCCCCGGGTCTCTCCATCCTCGGCTTGCCCATCATGAACGGCTACTACACCGTCTTCGACGGCGAAGCCGACTCAGGCCGCGGAGTCATAAGATTCGCCACGAAGGCGGTGTAAAGCTCTTCGCTATCGTCGTCCGATCAAAGAGGTCGTACAGTCTCGTAACGAACCCGCAGCAATCGCCAAACAAAATATGGCAACGCCGTAATCAAAAGAATCACCAACGCATGAACCACACCAGCCGGAACTCCCCGCAGGCTACCCGGCCCCACGTTGAAGTTCATGCCGATATATCCGAGTCCTCCAGCCATCGGCGTGCGGCTCACGTGTACCTGCGCCGTGCCCCCAATCAACGCAATCAGCACCATGCTCACAACCGGCCACACCGCCTTCAATCGCTGCCGCGCAGCCATCAGTCCAACTCCCCAGCCGATCAGAAGCGGCGCGCCAAAAAAGATCGACCTGCCAACCCCAAAAAATAAGATCGCCAGACCTTGGAGCCGGACGAAAGGCGTATCGGACCCGGGCATAAAGACATTCCAACCCGACCACAGCATAAACAAAGCAACATACCAGGCCCCAGCCAGAATTAAAAGTGGCGCAACCCCAAACGCAGCCCACGGCGCCCGCACGCTCCATGACTGAAACTCCCGCTGCCCAATCATCGCCTTAGCCAACTCATCCACCCCACCCAGCCGAGCCATCGCAGCAGACTCCGCCTCCGCCCGGCTGCGCCCCGCCTTCCGCTCCTCCGCCTTCAGGTCGGCCAGATGATCGCCAAGCTCGTCCAGATAACGACGCACATGCCGCGGCGCAACCCCGGCCCGCAGCAGACGTTCACACAGTTCATTAAATTGCTTCGCCATATTGCGCTCCTGTAAGCACCTTCTGGATTGCATCCGTCAGACTGCTCCACGTCGCAGACAGCTCGGCCAGCCGCCGCAACCCCGCAGCGGTCACCGAATAATAGATCCGGCTTCGGCCACTCACCGTCTTCCGCCGCGACCGCAGCGCCCCGCTGCTCTCTAGCCCATGCAACACCGGGTAGACCACCCCCTCGCCCACCGCGATCACCGCATCGGTACGGCTCCGGATCGCCTGCACGATCTCATAGCCATACATCTCCTTCTGCTCCAGCAGCCTGAGGATAAGCAATTCGGGAACCCCATTCATAAAATTTGGATTGGTCTCACGCGTCGCCATGGTAATCCACTATACCTTGAACCTCAAGGCATAACAAGGGCGACACTGTATTACTGTAGGAACGGAACTGAACAACGGGCCGCGCCGTGGCTGTGCCAGGAAATGTCAACGTGGATCGACTATGACTCCTGAACTCTGGCAACGTCTGAAGCCGCTCTTCCATGCCGCCCTCGAAGAGAGCCCGCAGGACCGTGCAGCTTTCGTCGACAGTGTGTGTGGTGACGACCTGGAACTGAAGGGGCACCTCAAAGAGCTTCTTGACGCCGAGCAGAAGAACAACGGTTCGCGAGACGCTCGATTTGCTGGTCTCAACGCTGCTTTTCGCATGCCGCGATCAGGCCAGAAGCTGGGGCCTTATGTGATCCTTTCGCCTCTGGGCAGAGGTGGTATGGGCGAGGTGTGGCGCGCCCACGATTCGCGGCTGGGGCGCGACGTTGCCATCAAGATATCGGGGCAGCAGTTTTCGGATCGTTTCGAGCGCGAAGCTCGCGCCATCGCGGCGCTGAATCATCCCAACAT
Source organism: uncultured Acidobacteriaceae bacterium (assembly GCA_963744125.1). Lineage (GTDB taxonomy): Bacteria > Acidobacteriota > Terriglobia > Terriglobales > Acidobacteriaceae > Edaphobacter. The sequence goes on from CAVUSG010000008.1 coordinate 219,747, forward strand.
CTGCACGCTTCACGACGTGGGCCCGAACTACCTGGTGATGGAGATCGTGGAAGGGTCGACGCTTGCGGAGCGGATCAGCAAGGGGCCGGTGCCGATTGATGAGGCGCTCGTGATTGCGGGGCAGATCGCCGACGCGCTCGATGCTGCGCACGAAAAGGGCATCGTCCATCGCGATCTCAAGCCGGCCAACATCAAGATTCGTCCGGACGGCTCGGTTAAGGTACTTGACTTTGGACTCGCGAAATCCGCCGTCGATCCAGGGAAGGTCACCTCCGATTCGCCGACGGAGTGGGTCTCAACCACCGGCGCGATTCTGGGTACGGCAGGCTACATGTCGCCCGAGCAGGCGCGAGGTCACGATGTCGACAAGCGTGCCGACATCTGGGCGTTCGGGGTCGTGCTGTTCGAGATGACTACGGGCGAGCGGCTCTTCGAGAGGGCAACGGTTACGGATTGCCTGGCGGCGATTCTGAAGGACAACCCGGACCTGAACGAGGCGCCCCTGAAGATCCGGCGGCTGCTGGCGAGTTGCCTGGAGAAGGATGCGCCGAAGCGGCTGCGCGATATCGGCGACTGGCAACGGCTACTCGAACCGGCGGCCGTCGTGGCGCAGCAATCAAAACGGAGCAGTATTCTGCCGTGGGTGATTGCCGCGGTGGCGCTGCTTGCGGCGATAGGGCTTTGCGCGGTTGCGTGGGAGCACTTCACGGAGCAACCACAGGTGCTGCGGCTGAATTTGTCGACTCCGGAGAAGACGCGGATGTACGGCATCGCTTCCCTCCTCGCCATCTCTCCCGACGGTCGCCGCGTGGCCTTTGGGGCGCAGATCGACGGAAAGTCGGGGCTCTGGGTGCGCGACCTGGATGGGCCCGCCATGCGTCTGCTGCCGGGCACAGAGGGCGCCGACTCATTGTTCTGGTCGCCCGACAGCCGCTGGCTCGGCTTTTTTGCGGACGACAAACTGAAGAAGATTGCCGTGGCTGGAGGGCCACCGCTGATCCTGTGCGATGCTAATGGCGTCGGTGGCGCCTGGAGTCAGCGAGGCTGGATCATCTTTGTTCGCTACGCCGGTGGCCTGTCCCTCATTCCCGACACGGGCGGAACTCCTACGCCACTGACCAGGCCCGACCCGGCAGGGTACGAGATTGTGCATCGCGCCCCGTGGTTCCTGCCCGACGGCCGCCATTTTCTCTACACGGCACGCAGCGTCGATCACGCCATGAGCCGGGTCTATGTGGACAGCATTGAGGCAAGACCCGGCACAGTGACGCGGCGTGAGATTCTTGCGGCGCATTCGAACGTGGAGTATGTTCCGCGGATTGGTGGTGGACTATTTGGCAGCGCAAACGACGGCTATCTGCTCTTCGGACGTGAGAGTACGTTGATGGCCCAACCCTTCGACGCAGCGAAGGTGCGGACTACCGGGGACGCCGTGCCTCTGGCAGAGCAGGTTGATTACTTTCCAGGAGTTGCCCAGAGCCAGTTCTCCGCTTCCACGAACGGCATCCTGGTCTACACCTCGGGGGCAAGCGGCGGCGTAAGTATGCAACTGACCTGGTTCGACCGGACAGGTAAGCCGGGTGGTGTGGTGGGCGATCCTAATAAATTCGAGCGGATCGAGATCTCGCCCGACGGCTCGACGGTCGCGACCGACAACAACGATGAGCTGGGAGTATCGAGCATCTGGCTCCGCGACCTGGCGCGCGGCACGGCGTCGCGCTTTACCTTCGGGCCCACCTCAAGCCAATTCCCGGTATGGTCTCCGGACGGAAGGAGTGTCGCCTACTGGCGCCCTACCGTGGAGACCTACCAGAAGGCAGTCAGCGGTACGGGCCAGGAAGAGTTGCTCTACAAGGACTCCCAGAACCGCACTACCATCCTGAATAATTGGTCGTCCGATGGCCGCTACCTGCTCTTCGGCGTCTTCGACCCCGGGAAGGGCTTTGGCCTCGACGCGGTGCCGATGTTTGGTGACCGGAGGCCTTTCACGTACCTCGCTGCCGACTCCAACATCGGGGAGCACGTTAAACTCTCCCGGGATGGCACCTTCGTTGCCTACGCCTCGAGTGAATCGAAACGCATCGAGGTCTATGTGGAGACCTTCCCCGAACACACCGGCAAGTGGCAGGTATCGACCGGAGGCGGCGACTGGCCGGTCTGGAGCCGCGACGGCCGCGAACTTTACTTCATCTCTGCCGACGGCAAGATGATGGCGGTCGACATAAAAATCGATGGCAGGAACTTCGAGGCAGGCGTGCCCAGGGCGCTGTTCTCTGTCCCCGGGCTACACCAGTTCGATGTCGGCAAAGACGGTCGCTTCCTCATCGAGGTCCCGCAGGCCACGACCAGCGACGTCTCCATCAACGTCATGGTCAACTGGCAGTCCGCTTTGAAGAAATGACAGCGAGTCAAAGCCCTGTCATTCTCTAGATTGCTTGCAGCATAGGCCCGAACAGCGAGCTGACGGCCTGTTGATCCAAGCTTGCACAAACTAACCTGTCACTCGTAGCCCTCGACCTTAAAGCGGCGGAACGACTCTATTACGTCCGCCTCTTCCCGTGTGATGAGCACCATCTGTAGTTCATCTTCTGACCGACAGGCCCGTGCATAGTCCTCAAGCGCTTTTATCTCCTTAAACAAATCTTGTATTCCCGGTATCGTCAGAATCGTTCTCCTGGTGAATGGCCCAATGTCTTAATGACTCAATGTAAAGCCAGACTAGTTCGATAGACGCTCCGCAACCCCAAAAGTGATTAGCCGCGGCAGCCGCAACCTCATTCATTGCCATAGATCAACTTCACGTAAGCCCCAGACGGACAATTCTGGCCACAGCTGACAAAAGAGCTGCGTTGCCGCTACCACTTTTGCTAGTTGATTGCGGTTTCCAGGTCGCAGAAGATTCTTTCATCACGGAAGGTTATTCATCGTGGACCAGAGCGATGTCGTCGGCCAGAAGGACCTTAGCAAGACAGAACTCAATCATGACAAAGTATGAAAACGCCTCTTCTCATCCTCCTTGCTCTCGCATTGTTGATGGTTGATCCGGACAACTTCGCCGCCACGCGAAATCGCGACGACTGCTGCATCGCAACTCAAGCCGCAATGCAGGAAGGTGGACAGGCTACTCAGCCATCCCAGTCCACAGAAACAAAGAAGGAATCGAAGAAGAAAAAGAAGAAGCCTTTTCCCCCTCGTGGCGTTATCGTTGCCGCTCCCCTTCCAATTGTGAGCCCGGCCATCGGCACCGGAATCATCCCGGGTGTCGGCTACATCGTTCCGCTTGGCAAAGACGACAAGCTATCTCCCCCCTCCACCATTGGAGCAGCGGGTCTCATCACCAATAACGGCACTAGCGGCTTCGCTATAGGCGCTCAACTGTTCATGAAAGAGAACAAGTACGAGGTCACGTCGGGTTACGTTCACGGCAATATCGACTACAACCTGTACGGCATTGGCGCCGTCGCAGGCAATGCAGGCCTCAAGATCCCGCTGGACCAGGCTGGTCAACTTTTCTTCGCTGAGGCACTGCGGCGGATTCCCTGGCAGTTTTTTATAGGCCCTCGATTTTGGACTGGCGATTCCGTAGTTACCGTAAGGCCGAGTAGCGGCGAAACCGCTGCTCCTCCCGCCGACCTCGGCCTTCACACAACACTTCGCGCCTTGGGTCTACGGGTGGTGCGCGACACTCGCCCAGACCACTTTTACCCCACCAAAGGAACGTTCACGCAGTTCACATCGGACTTCTTCGCCCAGGCGCTGGGCAGCAAATATACCTTCCAGAGTTACAGATTCACATTCAACAAATATGGCACCGTCGGAAAGAACCAGGTTCTTGCCTACAACCTCTTCGATTGCAACACAGGCGGCGACCCGCCCTTTTATGCCAACTGCGTATACGGCACAAACAACGAACTCCGAGGATATGAAGCAGGCCGCTACCTCGATCGCTACATGATCGCGACTCAGCTCGAATATCGCGTGTCGTTGCCGAAAAGGTTTGGCGTGGCAGCATTCGGCGGCATCGGCGAAGTCATCCCTGGCGGAAAAGAGATCTTCCGAAGCGACAACCTCCTGCCGAGCATAGGTGGCGGACCGAGGTTCGACCTAAGTCCGAAGTACCACGTCAATCTTCGCGCCGACTTCGCCAAGGGCAAAGGTAGTTGGACCTGGAGCATGGGAGTGGGAGAGGCATTTTGATGCAGTGCAAAGTAACCTAATAAATCGACGAGTCACTCAAATGAGTGCTAAGCCCAGTCATGACCAGATGAGGTTACGTCCGGTTTGCTGGTCACGGGCGTGCGAGGCTCTCGATGACGAATTCTTGGAGGAATTATGAGCACCCCACCAATCACCGCTCCCGTCCGGCGCGAACCGGAACTCCTCGGACAAACCGTCGTTGTAATCGGCGGCAGCGCCGGCATCGGACTCGAAACGGCCCGGCGAGCACGCGCAGAGGGGGCCAGGCTGATCCTCACCGCCCGGAATCCCGAACGCCTCAAGCTCGCCGCCGGTGAGCTCGAACCCCTGAGCACAGCGGCCTTCGACGCCAATGATCCTGCTTCACTCGAGCGATTCTTCGGTGACCTGCCGGCCACGATCGACCACGTGATGGTGACAGCCGGACAGCCGCATTACGGGAGCCTTCTCGAAATGGACTTGGAGCAGGCGCGCCGCGGCCTCGATACGCACCTCATCCAGATGCTCCAGGTCGCCCGCAGCGCCGCGCACAAGGTAAGACCCGGAGGCACGCTCCTGTTCATGGGCGGCACCGGTGGCCGACGCCAAGGCATCGGAATGGGGATCGTGCCGACGGTCACCGCCGCGCTCCCGGCCCTCACCGCCAGCCTCGCGCTCGAAATCGCGCCTGTCCGGGTCAACCTTATCGCCGCCGGCTTCGTTGACACACCGTTGTCGGCATCGATCCTTGGCGATGAGCTCGACAACCGCCGCAATCAGCTTCGCGCCACGCTTCCCATCCGGCGCGTCGTCGGACCGGCCGACGTCGCCGCGCTCGCCGTACACATCATGATCAACACGGCCCTCACTGGCGCAACTTACGACATCGACGGCGGCCAGCAACTCGTTGCCGGTTAGCTAAAGAGGCCAGCATCAGCAATATCGACAGCAGTAATGAAAACTTGACTCAGACTCCCGGAGTCTCCCCCGGGTTGAGGTTGTGGGAATGGGCGCTTCACAGTCAGATCAGAAGTGAACCAAGCTAACCCGTTACCCAAAACCATCCGCGCTTGACACCCGCTATATAATTAAGACACAGGAAAAACCAACCTCAGCCCCACATCGGGGTGCCAGCGAAGGGATTTATACAACCCTCCGTTGCGGCTGTTCTTTCTAAATTTAACGTTGGGACGACGCGTCTAACCAGCAAAGAATGAATACTTTGCAAACAAAGTCCCCATATTTTCAGAACTTTAGCCCATACGCACACCGAGGTCCGGACTTAAGTCCTATCTTTTGAAGAATTTGCGCAAAAGTATGGGGGAGGGGGGGTACCCCAAACCCTAGTTGTCCGAAGGCGGCCGCTTGTAAGGACTCTGCATCAGCGCCCGAGCCTCGTTCACCGCTCCCTGGGTGTTGTCGTTGGTCTGCACCGCCAGCCGGTACTCGTTCACCGCCCGGTCCCGCTGCCCGGTCACGTCGAAGATTCGGCCCAGCTCGATATGGCTCCAGACCTCGACCCACTTCGGATCGCCATCCCCCCGCAGCGCATCCCGGAACGAGTTCGCCGCCGACTGGTAGTTGCGCTGCATAAAGAAGATCTCGCCGATCCGGTAAGACGCCAGCGAACTGTTCTTATTCGCATCCAGCGCCTTCTGGTACTCCACCAGCGCCGCTGTCAGGTCTCCCTGCGCAACCTGCTGCTGCCCGCGCAACACCGCCACCCGCACCGCCAGGTCAGGAGTGCTCTTCAGCACCCAGTTCTCAGGATCGATGCTGATCCGCCGCGGCCGGCCGAACGTCTCGATAGAGAACGGCGAGTCCGTCCCGCTCACGTCCACCCGCCGGTCCTCGGTCTTGCCGTCCGTCTCGATCTTCAACTGCACCGGCATCCGGAAGAGGTCCAGGTCCTGGTTGATCGCTCCGACCGTACGGAAGCCCTTATTGTTACCCAGCCGGAAGACGGTGTACTTGTTCTGGAACGCCGGCGCCCCCGTCCCATCCAGCCACTGCGCAAAGAACGGATCGAGCTGCAGCTTCGACTGCGCCTCAGCCACCGTCTCAAGGTTCGAAGTCCTCACCGACTTGTCCGTATATTGCGATAGCAACCCGCGCAGGAACTTCAGGAACACCTCGTCCCCCATCTCCCACCGCAACATGTGGAAGACCATCGCCCCCTTCTCGAGCGTCATCGACTGGAACTGCGGCGAGAACGGATCGAGACGCCCCAGCGTAGTCAAGGGCTCCGTGTCGTAGGCCAGCGCGCCCGCCGAAACGTCCATCACCGCCGACTGGAAGGCCGTTTTACCCGACGCGTCCTCGACGTACATCAGCTCGGCGTAGCGTGACATGCCGTTCGTGATCCAGGCGTCGTTCATGGTCGCAGGCGAGATCTCGCTGCCCCACCACTGGTGCGCCAGCGTATTCGCCAGCAGTCGCTGGCTGTTGTGGTCCATGATCCGTCGTCCGCCGATGGCCGCAATCCCCGGCCCCCACGCCGCCGACACCGAGTCATCCGGCAGCTCCACAATATTGATCTGCCCTGACTCCGGCTCTCCGAACTGCGTCGTCATGAGCTCAAACTCTTTCGCCGCCGTCTGCGCAAAGTCGACCGCTCCCGGCTTCCGCGGCTCGGTCACATAGACCTTGATGTTCGCGATCCCTGGAGCGCTGATAGGCTCCAGGAACTTGCCCGCCACGATTGTCCCGGGGAACCCAGGCTTCTTCCAGTTGAAGCTGTACTCCGTCCGCGTTCCTGGCAGGCTCTTCTGGCCAACGTACCCGCTCCCCACCACCCGCTCATCCGATGGCACACGAATATGCATCTCGGCGGTAAAGCGGTTGGTGAACAAACCGGTCATCGGGAACCACCGCCCGGCATACAGCAGGATGCTGATAGGTTCCCCTACCGCCGCCAGCTTGATCCCCTCCACCGGGCTGGTATCCGACCCCACCAGCGCACCGGAATATTCAAAGTTGTAGGTAGTGGAGGTATTCTTCGGCAAAGGCGTCGCCAGCGTGATGTGCACGGTCGAGTTATTCGTCAGCCGTTCCGACTGCAAAGGCTTGTTCGTCGCGTCAGTGAGCTTGGTCAACTGCAGCCCGTTGTTCAGCTCGAAGGTCACGCTTGTCAGGTCCTCAAGCGCGGTAAAGGTCACAGCAGCCGTCGCGGACAGCTTGTTACTCGCCGGATCCAGGTCCGCGTTGATCACATACCCGGTGACCTGTATCTGCGGCTTAGCCGGTGCCGCCCACGCAGAGACCGTCAGCAAGGTAATTGCAAAGAGTGCCACAGTCGGAACGCGAAGAGAACGGTGAAGGGAACACATTGCTGGCAAGACCTCAAGTTGTTGTCACAGCTGTTCGAAAGACCGTTAGAGCCGGGCTCAACCCAAAACAGCCGCTATCGAGATATTAGACGCTCCTAAACAGTAATTGGGCGACTTGGAGTATTAGCCAGCTAACAAGGTCTCCACGGCATCAGCCACCCTCTGGATTGCGGTCAAACTCCCTCCGGGCAGCAACTTGGCCCGGACGTCAGCCAGATCAACTATCATCCGCTCTCGCTCCGGCCCATCGGCAAGCAGGGGACGCAGGGCAGCCGCCACATGCTCCGCTGTAAACCGCTCCTGCAGCAACTCTGGAACTACCCGCCGCCCGGCCACCAAATTCACCATCCCCACCGGCAGGTTCCCAAATGCATCCACTTCAGAAGCAATCTCCGGCGGATATCGCACCAGATGCTTCGCAGCGCGGTAAGTCATATTAGAGACACGATAGACCACCACGAACGGATTGCCGACAACTGCCGCCAGTACCGTAGCCGTCCCACTAGCCACCACGCTCGCCCTTGCATGAAAGAGCGCCTCGCGCGCGTCTTCGACCAACACTATGTCAGGCAATTTCTTCTCCGCCCCGGACCGCCCATGAGCATCGATCTGATGCTTCAGCCATGCTACGTCAAGCGTCGAGGCTACGGGAAGGAGATACCCATACTCCGAAGTCTGGCTGAGGGCCTTCGCCGTCTCCAGCATGTCGCCCACATTGGCCAGAACCTCCTTCTGTCGACTTCCCGGAAGCAACGCCACCCAGGGTTTCGCCGGATCCAACCCATAGCGTGCCGCGAAATCTTCCCGAGAGTCTGAGAGCAATGGAATCTCCGCGAGCGGATGGCCCACAAACTCCGCTGTTACCCCGCGAGCCCTGTAAAAGGCCTCCTCAAACGGAAAGATCACCATCATTCGGTCGACCCGCTCTTGCACCCACCGCAATCGCCGCCGTTTCCAGGCCCAAAGCTGTGGGCTTACGAAAAACACTACCGGCACTTTCAGCTTCTTCAACTCGCGCGCCAGTCTGAAGTTCACATCTGGAAAGTCGATGAGTACTGCAACATCAGGCCGCCGCTTCTTCAACGCTGAGACGAGCCGTCGATACTCACCGTAGATTAGCGGCATGTGGAGCAGCACCTCGGTAATTCCCATATGTGCGACGTCTTCTGCCCGAACCACCCGTTCCAGCCCGGCAGCTTCCATCTCCTGGCCGCCTAATCCAAAGAAGGTGGCTTGAGACTGTCTGCTACGGAGTTCACTGATGAGCTGGGCTCCGTAATGGTCGCCGCTCGCCTCACCGGCCGAGAGAAAAATACACGGATTGGATGGAATGCCGATGCATCCAGTGTAGATTTTTCTGGAGAGGACTGCATGGCAGGTAAGGCTGCAAAAAGTTTTCGGGCGGTCCTGGAGCCTCTGCAAGGTGGTTTGGGCTGGGTGATTGCCCGCGTACCGTTTGACCCTGCGACCACCTGGAAGAAGCTTGTCAGGTTACGCGTGCGTGTAGAAATCGGCGGACAAGTCTTTCGGACATCGCTCTTCTCCGAAGCCGGAAGAGGTGGACACTTCGTTCTGGTAAACAAAAAGATGCAGAAGGCCGCTGGCGCCAAGGTAGGAGCGATGGTGGACTTGACAGTCGCTCCTGACCTTGAAGAGCGTGTGCCGGAGGTACCACCGGAACTGGCGAAGTTGCTGAAGACCGAAAGAGCGCTGTCGAAATGGTTCGCCGGCTTGAGCGATTCGATGCGTTACGAGATCGGCAAGTGGATTGAGGGCGTAAAGGGCGCAGGGGCCAGGCAGCGACGCGCCGAACAGATGGCTGAGCGGCTCATGCTAACCATGGAGGGCGAGAAGATTCCACCGCCAATCCTCGAAGTGGCTTTTCAGAGGAACCCTGCCGCACTAAAAGGTTGGAAGGCGATGACTCCGGCGCAACGGCGCGGACATCTGCTGGGGGTCTTCTACTACCAAAGCCCTGAGGCTCGCGAAAAGCGCGTTGAAAAAGTCATTGAGGAGGCTCTGCGCATCGCTCGAGGCTGAGCTCGAAAGTTACCTCTTACCGCAACCATCGCGATACACCCGGGGCTTCTTCCACTGTTCGTCGGTCGCGTAGATGATGCAGCTGAATCCAGTGTCGGTGTCGAGCCGGTAAGTAATGTCACCCTGGCGATAGAGAAGATACTTGCCAGTGCCGGAGAAGCGCATTCCATTCGGAGCGTTGGGGCCGAGGGTGTCGCCTGCAGGGGCGCTGCTAGCCGGCATCCCGCCCCCAGCAGTTCCCGGCTGCGTGGTCTGGTCATTTGAAACTACGGTGGCAGGAGTCTGGCTCGGCGTGGGATAAACAATGGTCTGGCTGGCAGACTTAGTATCGCGAGAATTCGTAGACGAAACGTCGTCGCTCTTGTGTTTGCTGGATGAGGGATCGTTGGAATAGACGGTGCCGTCCGAGGCCGCGCGGCCAGCGTCGTAGCTGGTGTAGCCGAGGTACAGAATCCCTGCCACAATCACGCCCGCTGCTATCCATAAAACTCGTCTGGCCATCTTCGCTTACCGCCCCTAAGGTCTGTGACGCAGCCATCTTGCGTACGCCCTTGGAAATACATGATAACAACGGTTTTGCCGGATGACATCTGCCGAGTACAAACGGTATCCATAATCGCTATCACCAAGTGCCCCCTCCCCTATACTTTTGCGCAAAGTCTTCAAAATACAGGAGATAAGTCCGGACCTGAAGCGAAGCATGTTGCTAAAGTCTTGATATGAAATAACTTAGCTTGCAAATTATTCATTCCATACGGTTTAGCAGCGGCATCCGGGGATTAAATTGAGAAAGAACTGCCATAACGGAGGGGTTTGCCTATCCCTTCGCTGGCGCCCCAATGCGGGGCTGAGGTTGATTTTTCCTGTGCCTTAATTGTACAGCGAGTGTCAAGAGGAGGTGGGGTTGGGCCGGAGTCAGATCGACATGTTATGGCATTTGGAGCGGGCTTTCAGGCCTTTGGTTTTAGGTCTACATGAGGCTGCGCGAAGTGCTGCTATAGAGCGCGTCTTTGGCGCTTTGAAGGGGATGTGGATAACATCCTAAGACAACGCAGGACGAGATATGCAGTCTACTCGCTATCAATTCGTTGATATTCCGACGGTTGGGGTAACTAAATACCAGCATGGGGGTCTAAATATCGAGATAGAGGTTCTGTCTCGCTCGCTAACGGGTTGAGGAGTATCATTTTTCTGTGCCTAAGTATTCGATTGTCGTCCCGTTCCATAACGAAGAAGAGAATGTCACCGCACTCTACGACCGGCTGAAGGCGGTGATGGAGCATGTAGGGGAGACCTTCGAGCTTGTCTTCGTGGACGACGGATCGCGGGACCGGACCTATCGGCTGCTGGAGGAGATCGCTGCGGTTGACTCGCGAGTGCTGGTCATCAAGCTGCGCCGAAACTTTGGCCAGACCTCTGCGCTGGCCGCAGGATTTGATCACTCCCAGGGTGAGTTCATTCTGGCGATGGATGGCGACCTGCAACACGATCCCGATGAGATTCCAGGCTTCCTGGCTAAGCTGGAAGAGGGCTATGACGTAGTAAGCGGATGGCGAGTACAGCGCGGAGATAATTTTATTCTGCGACGTATTCCGTCCAGTTGCGCGAACTGGCTAATGGCCGCACTGAGCGGGGTACGCATTCACGACTTTGGCACGACCTTCAAGGCGTATCGCCGTGAAGTGATCCAGAACATTCCTCTCTATGGAGAGATGCACCGCTTTATTCCGGCGCTGGCATCCTGGTACGGCGCGAGCATCTGCGAGATCCCGATATCGAACCCGGCACGTGAGTCCGGGCGAAGTCACTACGGAATCTCCCGAACCTTCAGGGTCTTCTTCGATCTGCTGACGATTCGTTTCCTGCTGCGTTACATGACACGGCCGCTGCATTTCTTCGGCAGCATTGGTGCGCTTGGCGTGATTGCGGGTTCTGGTCTTGCGGCGTGGCTGCTGGTGCTGAAGGTGCTGACCGGCCAGCATGTAATGCAAATACACGGGCCTATCTTTGTGGCCGCCAGCGTCCTGATTCTTGCGGGGATTCAGATGGTAGGCATTGGTCTGCTCGGCGAGTTGCAGGTGCGGCATTTCCACACAGCGTCGCATCGCGCTCCGTATGCGGTCGATCGCATCCTGCGACTGCGTTCTGAGGAGAGCCTGATGCAGTAGCAGGCATCCAATCCTTCCATGCAAGCGATTCAGATACTCAAAACCGGCGGCGCAGAGGTATTGACCCTCCGCGAGATTCCTACTCCTGTGCCTGGAAAAGGCGAGGCGCTGATGCGCGTTGAGGCATCCGGGGTCAACTTCATCGACACCTACCATCGCGAGGGTCGTTACCCGGTGACGTTGCCGTACACCCTCGGGCAGGAGGCGGCGGGGACGGTTGTTTCGATTGGAGCCGATGTAACTTCGGTGAAGCCCGGCGACCGTGTGGCATGGTGCGGTGTCCCTGGCACCTATGCGGAGTTTGCTGTCGCGCCCGTCGATCGCATCGTTGCTGTCCCAGCGGGCGTCAGCTTGCGGCAAGCGGCGGCGGCGATACTTCAGGGGATGACCGCACATTATCTCGCTCACTCGGCTTACAAGATTCAGAGCGGCGATGAGGTATTGATCCATGCCGGAGCGGGCGGGACCGGGCTGCTGCTGACACAGATTGCGAAATCGCTGGGTGCACGCGTCCTCACTACGGTCTCTACGGAAGAGAAGGCAGCCCTATCGCGTGCTGCCGGTGCTGACGAAGTGATTCTCTATACTCAGACAGATTTTGCGGCAGAGGTGAAACGCCTGACATCCGGCCGCGGTCTTCCGGTTGTCTATGATTCGGTGGGTAAGTCCACATTCGAGCAGTCGCTGACGTGCCTGCAACGCCGCGGAATCCTCGTGCTCTTCGGAGGGTCAAGCGGCGCGGTCCCACCGTTCGATCTCATTCGACTTTCAACCCTCGGCTCGCTATTCGTTACCAGGCCTACCCTGAAGGATTACGTTGTTACCCGATCCGATTTGATGGCACGCGCGGCCGATGTGTTCAACGATGTAGCGGCCGGCACGCTGAAGGTGCGCCTGGAATATACTTATCCGCTGGCAGATGCAGCGCAGGCGCATCGGGATATTGAATCGCGGAATACGACAGGCAAACTGCTACTGATTCCATAACATCAAAACATGCGGTTCGAGATTTTGACATATCACTGCGTATCCCTTAGAACTGAAGTCTCACCCTATCCTGCGACCGGCAACTTTGTGGCTGGTTGTTCGCACTTCACCTTTGTCCCGCAACGGAATGTTCGGGAAGCGCGGTGAAATTCCGCCACTGCCCCGCAACTGTGATACGCGCACAACACCTGGACTCAACATTGAGATCAGAGACGTGTTGTGAATGTTTGGTCAGGACCTCCCACTGATGTCGCTTGGCGTCGGGAAGGGAAGCTCCAGAGGTAGGCCTGCATGAATCGCGTCAGTCAGGAGACCGGTTTCGATGCGTACATCCAACCACGTTCCCGGGGGGGAACGGAGGAGTTCTACTCATGTTCAAGTTTGTGCGCCGCGCTGCGGCCTCGTTGCATCCTTCGGCAATCCTGCCATCTAATTCTTCCATCATGAGAGATGCCAGGTCCGGTCTGCTGGCGGCTCTCTGCGCCTTTTTCCTTACGCTCTCAGCTCACGCGATCGTCGTTCGCGGCACTGTCACTGATCCACTCGGTGCGGTGGTGGCGGGTGCGAAGGTACAACTCATTCACGGACAGAAAGTTGCGGCTTTTGCCATTACCGATCCGGATGGTACCTATGAGATTCGCAGTGCGGACCAGGGACGGTTCATCCTACTTACGTCTGCCGCTACGTTTACGCCGGGTATCAGCGAGGGTTTTTATGGATCACGCAGTTCGGTGATTGAGCGCAATGTCACCCTGGAGGTAGGCTCTGTCACCGCGGCGGTCACCGTTACGGCCACCGGCATACCGACGCCGCTGCAGCAGGTAAGCTCGCCCGTCGTCATCATCCCGGAGATCGATCTGGCGACGCGGGTAGGTATCGTTGATGAGATGCGCCAGTCTCCCGGCGTCGCAATGGTGCAGACAGGGCAATACGGAGGCGTGGCATCGCTATTCGTTCGCGGCGGAAATTCTACGGCGAACATGGTTCGGATCGACGGTATTACCGCTGAAGATATTGGAGGCGTATTCGACTACGGCACTGTTTCGAGCACCGGTGTCGCTGGGCTTGAACTGTATCGCGGCCCAAATTCAGCGTTATATGGGATAGACGCCGGCGCCTCGGTGGTCAGTATGAACACTCCGCGCGGGAGTTCGCTTCGCCCCGTGCTGAACTACTCTGGCGATGCGGGTAACTTCCACACGTATCGCAACGAAGCTGCCCTTAGCGGCGCGTACAGCAGGCTTGATTACTACGGGGCGTTCTCGCGCTTCGACAGCTCGAACGCCTTGCCGAACGATGAGTACCACTCCGCGACTTCCGTCGCTAACCTCGGCTATAACATCTTCACCAACACGCAGGCTCGCTTTACGCTGCGGAACGCGGACTCGGCCACAGGTCTGCCTGGAGCTCATGATTTCTACGGAATTTCTGCGAGCGGCAAGCAAGGGGACCAGGACCTGTACTCGGGCGCCACTTTGGAGAATCGTTCCTTCAGAAGCAACTGGCACAATCTCGTGCGTTACGGCATCGCACGGAAGCGCGAACAGGAGCAGCAGTTCGCCAACGTCGGCATTCCGATTACTTATAACTTCGGGACCGTGCCTTGTAGCGATCCTGCTGCGGACTGTTTCACTGAATACTTCGGCAATGTAGTCACCATTCGGGGAGCGAACGGATACTCGGCGACCGGTCAGGCTTCCTTCTTTCTTCCTAACGAGCAATCAGTCTCCAATCGCGATGAGCTGTACTACCAGACCGACTATGTCTTTCCGCATCGCGTTACCGCGTTGTTCGGTTTCCGTTATCAGAATGAACGCGGCAGCTTCGTCACCGATTTCGATAACGAAAAGATTCAACGAACTAACTTTGAATACACGGGACAGGTCCAGGGTGATATCAAGAGCCGGTTCTTCTATGCGTTAGGTGTTGGCGTTCAGAAAAACCATCTCTATGGCCTGGCCGCGACTCCACGGGTCGGCTTCGTGTATGCGCCAGTGTTACCCTCCAGTCGCTTGTTCCACGGAACGCGGCTGCGCGCGAACTTCGCTACGGGCGTGCAGGAGCCGAGCCTGGCACTTGAATTCGCGAGCCTTTACAATCAACTGCTCGCCGCTGGGGATACGGCGGATATCGCGAAGTATCATATCGCGCCGCCCGGACCCGAACGCTCCCACACCTACGACATCGGGGTCGATCAGAACATCATCGGGCAGAAGCTGATACTGAAAGTAGGCTACTTCCACAACGTGTTCGACCATCAGCTCGAAGGCATAGACGCAGGAGCGCTGGAGCAGGTCTTCGGCTATTCGCCCAGCGTAGCTCTGAACACGTTCACGCCGTATCTCAACTCACAGGCTTTTCGCGCGCAAGGCGTCGAAACTGAGGTGCAGTATCAGCCAATGAAGCATGTGTTTCTGCGCGGCGGCTACACATACCTCGACGCAGTTGTGCTGCAATCTTTCACTAGCGACGCTTACAGCAACGGTACCGCGAGCAACAATCCAAACTTTCCGAACATACCTATTGGGGCAGAAGGCCCGCTTGTGGGCGCGCGTCCTTTCCGTCGGCCGCCACAGACTGGATTCTTCGCCGTGCAGTACACTGCAACGAAGTTTTCCGCAGCTCTCAAAGGAGCATTAGCCAGCCGCTCGGATGACTCGACATTTCTGGACGGCTTCGACCCTAATTTCGGCAACTCTCTTGTGCTGCCGAATCGCAACCTCGATTTCGCTTATGCAGATCTCGACCTCGGTGCAACCTATACTGCAACGCGCCACATTGCCATCTTTACGCAGCTCGGCAACCTTCTGAGCCAGCAGCATATAGGGCCAATTGGTTATCCCAGTCTGCCGTTCACAGTTCGAGCCGGACTTAAGATTCGTATCGGCGGCCAATAATTCATCGGTGGTTGCAGTAGGTTGAGCTCTTGTACCCACTTCCTTCTCTTCAGCGTCTAATCTGAAGAGAAGGGAATCCGATGACTCAGTTTCAAAAGCGCCTCTATCTACTACCTGCCGCTCTCGCCACGATTCTGGTCGCCTCCTTACAGGCGCAGCAGGAAGGCGAAGTACGAACGCAGGCTTTGGTCTCAATTGAAGCAAAGACCGCTGTTATTCCAGCTCAATCAAACGTCACGATCAAGGTGGACAACCGAAGCACTCCCCTGATCAGCATCAATCGCGTACCTGCTACCGGAGCAGAGGTTGCTCTGCTGATCGATGATGGTCTGCGGGTCTCAGTGGGACGTGAACTAAGCTCCCTGCGCAATTTTGTACAGTCGCTGCCACCTGGCAGCTCTATTTTTATTGGCTATATGCAGAATGGGCGAGTGGTGCCAGCGCAGAGTTTCACCAATGATTTCGCTGCCGCTGCCCAAGCTCTCCGAGTACCGATGGGTTCACCCGGCCTTAGTGCGAGCCCCTATCTGTGTCTCTCAGATTTCGTGAAGAAGTGGCCCAGCGCGGAGGCTGATCCCGACACGATTGGAGAACAGGCGCCTCGCAAGGCCCGGTTTGTTCTCATGATTACCGACGGGGTGGATCCCTACAACGGAAGCACCCGCATCACTAACCAGGACAGCCCTTATGTTGCGTCGGCGGTTACGGACGCGCAGCGCAGCGGTATTCCTGTCTACTCCATCTACTTCTCTGATGCGGGAATTCGAGGTGGACAGGCCAACTTCAGCGGCCAGAGCTATCTCTCGCAGATCGCTGATGCGACGGGTGGACGAGCCTACTACACAGGTACTGGTAATCCAGTCTCTATGACGCCCTTTCTTGAGCAGTTCAAGAAGGCCGTGGCGGAAACGTATATCGCTACGTTCAATGTTCCGGGGGGTAAGAACCTCGTTCGCGTGAAGCTCGCGACGAGCCTTCCTGGGACGAAGTTGCAGACTGCTGCGCAGGTGCGGCCGGGCACGCGAATCACTAACTAACGTCGTACGCTGGCAAAAGAAAAGGCCCCGAATTGCTTCGGGGCCTTTGTGTTTGTTGAGGCTTAGTACATGCCGTCCATACCGCCGCCGCCGTGGTTGTGTCCACCACCGCCCGCTTCCTTCTTCTCGGGGATGTCGGCGATCATGGCTTCGGTGGTGAGCATCAATCCGGCGATGGAGGCCGCGTTCTGCAGAGCAGTGCGCGTTACCTTGGTCGGGTCGATGACGCCAGCCTTCACCAGGTCCTCGTAGACGCCCGTTCCGGCGTTGTAGCCGTAGTTGTTGTCCTTCGACTCGTGGATCTTGCCGATGACGACTGCACCCTCTTCGCCGGCGTTGGAGACGATCATGCGAAGCGGCTCTTCGAGAGCGCGGCGAATGATGGTAGCGCCGATCTTCTCGTCGCCTTCCAACGTCTTCACGAGAGCGTCGACCGCAGCAGCGCAGCGAACCAGAGCTACGCCGCCGCCCGGGACGATGCCTTCCTCGACGGCTGCACGGGTTGCGTGCATCGCGTCTTCGACACGGGCCTTCTTCTCCTTCATCTCGGTCTCGGTTGCGGCTCCGACCTTGATGACGGCGACTCCGCCGACCAGCTTGGCGAGGCGCTCCTGCAGCTTCTCGCGATCGTAGTCGGAGGTGGTCTTCTCGACCTGAGCGCGAATCTCTTTCACGCGGCCTTCGACTTCGCCGTCCTTGCCGCCGCCGTCGACGATTGTGGTGTTGTCCTTGTCGATGGTGACGCGCTTGGCGGTGCCGAGGTCTTCGACCTTGACGCCCTCAAGCTTGATGCCGAGGTCCTCGGTGATGGCCTTGCCGCCGGTCAGGATTGCGATGTCCTGCAGCATGGCCTTGCGGCGATCGCCGAAGCCGGGAGCCTTGACGGCCGCCACGTTCAGCGTGCCACGCAGCTTGTTGACCACGAGGGTTGCTAGTGCTTCGCCGTCCACATCCTCAGCGATGATGACGAGGGGCTTGGCGGTGCGGGCGATCTGCTCGAGCAGGGGAAGCAGGTCCTTCATCGAGGAGATCTTCTTCTCGTAGATGAGGATGTAGGGGTTCTCGAGCGCGACTTCCATGCGCTCGGCATCGGTGACGAAGTAGGGAGAGAGGTAGCCGCGATCGAACTGCATTCCCTCAACGACCTCAAGCTGTGTCTCCATGGTGCGCGACTCTTCGACGGTGATGACGCCGTCCTTGCCAACCTTCTTCATCGCTTCAGCGATGATGGTGCCGATCTGTTCGTCGGAGTTGGCCGAGATAGTGCCGACCTGGGCGATCATGTCGCCGGAGACAGGCTTCGACAGCTTGTTGAGCTCGCCGCCTACTACTACGCCGTTCTCATCGCGCTTGCCGATGATGGCCTCGACGGCCTTGTCGATACCGCGCTTGAGGGCCATGGGGTTGGCTCCGGCGGCTACGGTCTTGACGCCCTCGCGATAGATTGCCTGGGCGAGGACGGTGGCGGTGGTGGTGCCGTCGCCGGCTACGTCGGAGGTCTTGGAGGCAACCTCGCGGACCATCTGTGCGCCCATGTTCTCGAGCGACTGTGGCAGCTCGATCTCCTTGGCGACGGTGACGCCGTCCTTGGTGATGGTGGGGGAACCGAACTTCTTCTCGATAACGACGTTGCGACCCTTGGGTCCCAGCGTTACCTTTACTGCGTCAGCCAGAATGTTGACGCCACGCAGGATTGCCTGCCGTGAATCTTCTCCGTGCAGAATCTGTTTTGCCATGGTGTTGCTCCTGTACTCGGCTCATGCCGATAAAAATGTGTGTTGTTTCAGCACCGAAGTGCCCCAGTCAATAACTCGTACGCAGCGCTTACTTCTTGAGGATGCCGAGGACTTCTTCTTCGCGCATGATCAGCAGCTCTTCGCCGTCGATCTTGATCTCGGTGCCGGAGTACTTACCGAAGAGAATGTTGTCGCCAGCCTTGACGTCGAGAGGGAACACCTTGCCCTCGTCGTTGGACTTGCCCTTGCCTACGGAGATCACTTCACCCTCTTGCGGCTTCTCTTTTGCGGAGTCGGGGATGATGATGCCGCCACGGATGCTTTCGCCCTCTTCAACGCGGCGAACCAGGATACGGTCGTGCAGCGGTGTAAACGATGTTTTCGACATTGCTTTTGCTCTCCTTGAAACGATTGAGCTGTTAGTCAGCTGGGGAATGGGCAGACGGAGATCCGGCTGCGGTTTTGGTGCGCAGCATCCGGCCGAGGTGCGGGCGGATACTGCTAAATCATTGGAGATCGACCTGGGGGTCTGGGCCGGAGTGGCACTAACGTTCAGTTAGCACTCTAGCCCTCCGATTGCTAACGATAGGTGAGTCTGTGCCTTCTGTCAACCTCGGTATGTGAAATATGAGTGAAAGTCGCGCAGGGTGTCCCTAAGGGAATTTGGCCTGCAGATTCAGAGGTACCCCTCTCCCTGGTTGTTTTGCGCAAAATATTCAAAAAATTGAGGATAAGTCCGGACCTCCGTTTTGGGCAGAGCTGCGGCGGTGCGACTCTGGAGCTTAAGAAAGGCCCCTCTGGAGGGGCGGATTTGTCAAGTGGGGCGGCCCCGATCGGGGGTGAGGTTTGGGATGTTACGAGGCTGTCTGGTTGCGCTGGGACAAATTTGATTAGAATCGAGCCGAATTAAGAATGGGAGGAAGACGTCCGATGAACCGAATCCACTCGCTCGACCGAAGTTTGCGACGCAGGCTTCTGCTGACCCTTTGCCTGACGTTGATACCTTTGAGCGCTTCACGGGCTGCCGACAAGGGGCCTTTCGATGGGACATGGGATACCACAGTGAGTTGCAGCAATGCTCAAGGGGCGCTGGGTTATTCCTACAAGTTTTCCTCGGTCGTGAAAGAGGGCGCGTTGCATGGCGAGAGAGGCACCAAGGGGCAGCCTGGATGGCTGCAGCTCGACGGCAAGATAACGCCTGACGGTACCGGCAAGTTTTACGCTAACGGCCTGGTGGGAGCTTCTGAAGCCGCTGTGGGGCATCGTCCGGCGGGCTCGGAGTTCGCCTACCACGTTGATGCGAAGTTTTCCGGTGAATCGGGAACCGGAAAGCGGGTGGAGGGGCGTCCTTGCGAGCTTACTTTCGCCAAGGTGAACAAGGTGCAGTAGGAGAAAGACCGGATGGATTTCGGCTGCTGTCGGCGTAGAATGGGGTATATGCGTTTCACTCGTTCCATCGGTCTCTTTCTGCTCTTTGCCTCATGCCTCGTGCTTGCTGCGCCTCCTTCGGCGCGCGGTCAGGACGCCCCCACGCCCAAGCGCGGGCGGAAGTATAAGGCTCCGCCGGATACCTCGCACATCGAGGTGCTGGTTACCAGGAAATCCAACGGCAAGCCCATCCCAAATGCTGCGGTAGTCTTCAACCCGTCCAAGGACGGCAAGGACGAGGGCAGCCTTGAGGTGAAGACCGACCCTGAGGGCAAGGCGGTGATCGACATTATTCCCACCGGCAGCCTGGTGCGCGTGCAGATTATCGCGAATGGCTACGCCACCTATGCGGAGGACTACCAGGTCAACGAGGCGAGCCGTCAGATCGCAGTGGCGATGATTCGTCCGCAGGCGCAGATCTCGGCCTACGAGGACAATCAGGGTAAAGCTTCGCAGAGGAAGCCGGGCGTTCAGGAGCCGAACAAGCCTACGCCGCCCCCGGCCTCAGCGACACCCAACACTAAGCCTGCTCCTGCGGCTCCGGCTACTCCACCTGCCGCCGCACCTCCGCAGTAGCCGATGGATCGTCCGCTCATAGGCAAGACCGCGCTCGTTACCGGTGCTGCGAAGCGCATCGGACGCGCCATCGCGCTCAAGCTGGCCGAGGCCGGCGCCGATGTCGCTATCACTTACCGGGATTCTCAGCCTGAGGCGGAGTGCACCGTTCGCGAACTTGCAGGGTTCGATGTCGATGCGCTTGCGATTCGCTGCAACCTGCGCGAGCCGGAAGAGATTCGGCAGGCGGTTGCCTCGACCATCGAGGAGTTTGGACGGCTCGACCTGCTGGTGAATAATGCCGGCGCCTTCGCCTCCGAGGCGCTGGAGGATATCTCGGTCGAACAGTGGGACGGGATGTTCGCGACCAATACTCGGGCTCCGTTTTTAATCGCGCAGGCTGCACATCCGCACCTTCGCGAGGCAAAGGGGCGCATCATCAACATCGGCTCGCTGGGCGGGATACATCCCTGGGCCACGCACGGTCACTACTGCACTTCGAAGGCGGCGCTGCACATGCTCTCGCAGGTAATGGCTAAGGCCTGGGCTCCGGAGATCAGCGTCAACTGCGTTGCGCCGGGGATGATCGTGCAGGGTGAGGTGGGTGCGGCATACGAGCACTTCGCCCACAAGACCCCGATGCAGCGGAACGGAAGCGCTGAGGATGTGGCGGCAGCGGTGTTCTTCTTTGCGACGGCGCCGCACTTTATCACCGGGCAGCTTCTGGCGGTTGATGGCGGGTTGGGGCTCTAGCGGTCGAGCTTTCTATCTACCTAGCAGCTTGCGCCACCAGCTCTTCTCCTCAAGATCTTCGTGGAGGTGGAGCGGCTGGGCATGCGCCACCAGTGGCTTGCCCATAAAAGCAGCCAACGGATTGCCGATGCAGAGCGCATAGGCATACTCGGGTCCGTATTTTTCGGCGACCATCTCATACGCAGCGCGCATTTTTGGCGGTCGTGATGTGGTGTTGTGCGCGTCGGTGGCGAGGAAGTGGACCCAGCGATTCTCCAGGAGCTGATGGGCCATGCGTTGCGCGGGCTTTCCCATGTTGCCGAGCACCGAACCGGCAGTGACCTGCAAGAGCAGCCCGCCGCGCATCCAGTCGGCCATTCGCTGCGGGTCGGCCACCAGGGTGGCGTTGCGTTCGGGATGCGTGAGGATGGGGGTCAGTCCGGCGAGCCGAAGTTGATAAAACGTCTCGGTGAGTGCCTGCGAGATACCGTAGTCAGGAAGCTCCACCAGCAGATAACCGAGCCCGTTGACACTGAAGCGGGCGGGAGTGGTCTTCGCCTGCTGAACATTGTCGTAAGACATATGGAAGTCGCAACCGTGGCCGAGCTTCAGTGGAACTCCGGCGGATTCGAGGGCCTGCTGTAGTGTCTGGATCTTCTCCGCGACGACCTTTGGGTCGTAGACGTATTGCTCGTTGGCGTGGGGGGTGCAGACGACGTGCGTGATGCCATCGGCTGCGGCGATCCTGGCCATCGCGATCGAGTTCTCGAGCGACGTGGAGCCATCGTCCAGTCCCCACAGCAGATGATGGTGAATATCAATCATGCAAGGTTAGGTTATCACCGGCGTGTTGCGAAGATGTGACGGCTACTGTGCAGCCGCAAGGCTTTGCACCATCGACTGGAAGAGCTGGAGGCCGTCCTCGGAGCCCAGCAGGCGCTCGCTGGAGCGGTCAGGGTGCGGCATCAGGCCGAGGACGTTGCGTCCTTCACTGAGCACGCCGGCGATATTTTCGAGCGAGCCGTTGGGATTCGCTTCTGTCGTGATTGCGCCGTCCGGCGTCGCGTAACGGAATGCGATGCGGTGTTCACGTTTCAGCGTGGCGAGCGTGTCTGCGTCGCAGAAATAGTTGCCTTCCATGTGGCCGATGGGCATCTGGAGCACCTGGCCCTGCGATAGTCCGTGGGTGAAAGGTGAGTCGGTGGTCTCGGTGCGTAGGAATGTTTGCTTGCAGATGTAGTTCTGGCTGGCGTTCCGCATCAGCGCTCCCGGGAGCAGGCCCGCTTCGCAGAGAATTTGGAAGCCGTTGCAGATGCCCATCACGAGGCCGCCGGCCTTGGCGAACTTTGCGACGGACTGCATGACGGGGGCAAACTTGGCGATGGCGCCGGTGCGAAGGTAGTCGCCGTAGGCGAAGCCGCCGGGGACGAGGATCGCGTCGCAGCCCTGAAGGTCTTCGGAGGCGTGCCACAGGTAGGTCACAGGCTGGTGGGCGATCGCGGCGACAACGTTGTGAGTATCGTGGTCGCAGTTGGAGCCGGGGAAGACCAGAACGCCGAATTTCATACTCTCAGAATATCATTCGCGCGGGGCTTCATACAGGCACGTAGACGGCGTAGCCGCGCGGTGGAGCAGGGAATTCGGCGTTGCCTTCGGCGTCGGTGGTGCGTTCGTCAGGGTGCGCTTCGTCGTGTCCTTCCCATGCGATGGGAGTGAATTTCTGGTTGGGCCACTTGGTTTTGACGGAGGTTCCGGACCACTTGTCGCCTAGGTTGTTGAGGACGTAGATGAGTCCGGGCTGCTCGGTCTTGTCGTCCTTCCAGCCGATGCGCTGCATGATGTAGAGGTCAGGATCGGCATGGAGGATCTCGGAGTCTCCGCCGGCGTATTTATGGTGGGCCTGGATGAGCGCGTCGATGCCGTTCGGGGTTCCGGGGCGCGCGAGGCCGTTGTTGTAGTAGTCGTACCAGAAGATGCAGGGGTAGCCCTCGTGCACCATGATGAACGAGTAAGCCATCAGCTTGTCGTTGACGATCGTGTTGTCGCCCATATCGTGGTTGTCGACGAAGGTCGCGGCGTGCATGGGGCGTTTCATTACTACTGTGCCGCCGTCGGTGAGCTTGCGCAGGTCGTACTTCAGCGTGTCGCAGACGTCCTTCAGCTTGTAGCGGAGAGGAAAGTCGAAGGCGGCGATCTGGTTGTCGGTCATGCTGTTGACCTGATCGAGCCACTGGTCGATGTCCTCGGTTCCGGACCAGAGTTCGGCGACGACGAACGGGGTGAACTCCACGCCGTCCTTGACGTAGCGGTATTTGGACAGCACGCCGATCATCCACGCGCCAAAGCCCTTCGCGAAGTCGAAGCGAAAGCCGTCGAAGCCGAGCTCTTCGATCAAGAAGCGCGCGTAGTTGAACAGTTCCATATAGACCACCGGATTGCGATGGCAGAGGTGAGGGAAGCCGGCGAAGTTTTCACCCTCGATCATCACCTGTTCGTAGCGGCTGGGATGGAAGCAGTTCCAGTCGCGCGGGAAACGTCCGCTCTTCGGCTTGAACCTGGTCCAGCGCTTCTGCCCATCCAGCGGATTTACCTCTTCCTCATCGCCGCCAGAGTTGTGGTTGATGACCATGTCGGCGTAGAGGCCGATGTTGTTCTTATGGGCCTTCGCGATCAGCGCTTCAAGCTCGGCTCGGTTGCCGTACCAGGTCTTCGTTCCGCCCTTCTGGTCGAAGTCACCGAGGTCGAAGTAGTCGTATGGATCGTAGCCCATGCCGATATTGCTCGACGACTTTGAGACCGGTGGCAGCCAGAGTGCATTCACTCCGGCTTTGCCGAGGTCTTCGACCTTCTCGGCGACGAAGTTCCACCACTCGTGCTCCTTCTTCTCGTGCTTGGGAGCATCCCAGTAAAACGCTTGCATCATGACTGCCATATAGTTGGTTCCCGAGTCTCATCAAGGATGGAGTGCATCCGCACGGAGTGCGCTGCATCCTAGAGGTAGGTGTTAGCAATTGAGCCTGATGGTCAGATGCGTGCGGTGAGGAGCGGGTTGGCGTGGACTGGAAGGATTGGAATGCGGATGGGTTGAAGACTGCCGGCGGCGCTCTTGTGGCGTGGAGTCGCGCGGCTGCGCTCGATGCGCTGATCGTGGGATGCCTGTGGCTTGTCGGCCTCGAGCTGATCGGCGTTGCGTTTGCTCCGCTGTGGGCGCTGCTGGGGGCGTTGCTGCAGATCATTCCTACATATGGCGGCATGATCGCGCTGATCGGGCCGGTGCTGGCCGTCGCATTCAGCGGTCATGATGAGTGGCGTCTCGGACTTGTGCTGGGGCTCTATGGGCTGATCGTGATTCTTGAAGGACTGGTGATTGGACCCTATATTTTGCATCGCACGACGCGGGTGCCGTGGTGGGCTGCCTTCTTTGGACCGATTGTGCTGGGGCTTATCATCCCGTTCTGGGGGGTGCTGTTGGCGCCGCCGTTGCTGGCGGTTATCTTTGCATTTCGCAAGCCTGCTAACTAAGCGGCTAGCCGAGCTTGTAGCGTGTCTCGGCGAGGTGGAAGAGGCGTCGCCAGACCAGCCGGTTGGTTGTAACGACCATCAAGGCCATGACAATGGTGGAGAGCAGCAGGATGGGGAACCGGCCGGTGCTCGTGGCTTCGCTGATGATGGCGCCGAGGCCGGTCGTCTGGAGAATTTGTCCTTTGATGGGGAAGTACTCCGCGATGATGCTGGCGTTCCACGCTCCGCCTGAGGCCGTAATCAGCCCAGTGATGAGAAAAGGGAAGATGCCGGGTAGAATCACCGTCTTCCAGCGTTGAATGGTGCCGAAGTGGAAGAGCGTCGCGACTTCCTTGAGGTCGGACGGGATCGCGATGGCTCCGGCGATGACGTTGAACAGGATGTACCACTGGGTGCCCAGCAGCATCAATGCAATAGAGCCGATGCCCATCCCGCCGCCGAGCTGCACCAGCGCGAGGAGCAGAACGGGGAAGAGAGCCGTGGCCGGAACCGAAGCCGCAATCTGCGCCAGTGGCTGTGCGATACGCGCGAGCCGGGGGTGAAAGCCGATGGCCACTCCCGCAGGGATGGTCCATAGCGAAGCGAGCACCAGGGAGAGGTTCACGCGAAGAAAGGTAGCGACTGCTCCCTGGAGTATGTGCAGATACTCGTGCCCCGGCAGCGGTCGCAGCAGCGCAACTGCCTGGATGGCGGCATAGGCGGCCGCACAGGCAGGCAGAATCAAAAGCACATATAGAAGGGCGTCGGTGCGAGATCGGGTCCTGGACTGATCGCCCTTGGGAGAGGTGGCATGCTGTTCGAGTTTGCGGTGGCGAAGCACCGAAAGACGATGGTAAAGGCTCTCGGACAAGGGGACGAGCGTATGCCGGCGAATGGAGGCGAGCGCGCTGGAGTGGGTTAGCAAATGCAGGATGGGCGAGTTGATGCGTTGGCTGCTCTCCACCTGTTCGAACTTGAACTTGTCGCTCCAGGCGATGAGCGGCCGCCAGATGAGCTGGTCCGTAGCGACGATGATGAGGATCATCGCGGCCAACCCCCAGGCGATGGCGGGCCCATCGCCTTTATCGGCGGCGGTCTGAAGGTAAGAGCCGAGGCCGGGCAGACGGAAGTCACGCGAGCCAAGGTGAAACATCTCGCAGGCCATCAGGAAGAACCAGGCACCCGCAACTGACATGATGGAGTTCCAGATAAGGCCGATTGAAGCGTAGGGCAGTTCGAGCTGCATAAGCCGCTGCAGCCGCGAGAAGCGGTAGATGCGAGTCGCTTCCATCAGCTCTCGCGGGATGCTCTTAAGCGACGAGTAGAAGCTGAAGGCCATGTTCCAGACCGAGCCGGTGAAGATCAGGACGATAGCGCCCATCTCCACGCCGAGTTGCCGGGTCGGAAACAGCGCGATCATGGCGAGCATCACCGGTGGCAGGAAGCTGAGGACTGGGATCGACTGGAGGATATCCAGAACCGCAATCATGAACTTCTCGACGCGCCGATTGTAGGCTGCGATATAGCCATAGCTGATTGCAAACAGCAGGCTGAGCAGGTAGGCCAGGCCAATGCGCACTACGGAGTAGAAGGCATACTGCGGCAGCGATCGCGGGCTGAGCGAGACCACCATCTCCGGCTCGGGACGCCCGGCCCAGAACATGGCGATCCGTACGATGGCATAGAAGCACGCCAGACCAAGAAAGGCTATGCACAGGTCCATCACAAAGGGCCAGGTTCGCTTGAGCACCTGCGCCCGCGCCAGAACCTCGCGCCCTCGGATGTAGCTGAAGCTATCCGGACGATGAATCACGCATCGATCTCCTTGACCGGCTCCAGTTCGGCCTCTGGGTGCAGCGTCTCCGGCCGGATAAATCGCCGGCGGGACGCATCGAAGTCGAACAGCTCTGCATAGCGGCCCCAGTTAATTGCGGTCTCCAACTGGCGCAGAGTCTCTTCTTCGCTAAACTGCTCGTCCAGCATGTCGTGGAAGAACTCTTCCGGGACGGTCCGGTCACTCTTCGCTTCGATGGCGCGCACAATCTGCCGCAGCAACAGAACATTTGTAACTGCAGCAGTTCTAAATAGTTCTTTCTGTCTGAGAATCTCGGAGTTGGCATACTCGGCTCCGGTAGGGGTGATGGCAGCGTCGCCCTCCGTTACCGTGAGGAATCCCAATAGCTGCGCGGCATCGACGATAGGCAACAGATCGTCAATCTCGAAACCCAGGTCGCTCGCCAGCCTGTAGATGTCGTCCTTACCGCCATGGTCGAGAACCAGCTCCAACAGACCAGCGATGCCGCCGGGACGCGCGTGGGGCAGCATCTGATAGTGCATCTGGCGCTGGTCACGGACGCGCTTGCCGGTCGGCGTCTGTGGCAGCTCTGGAGGCTGCGCGTCGGGCTGCGTCAGCACCTTGTATATGTAGTCCACCAGCTGCGTGAAGGCCGTCGTCTTGCGGTCGCGCGGATGTTGCAGAGCGACCTTGAAATCCGTCCGGACATGGCCTGGATTGCGGCCCAGAACGATGATCCGGTCCGCCAGCAGCACCGCCTCCTCGATGTTATGGGTCACCAGGAAGATGGCCTGAGTGGGGATGGTCTTCTTCTGCCATAGCTCCAGAAGTTCGCTGCGCAGGTTCTCCGCGGTCAGCACGTCCAACGCGGAGAACGGCTCATCCATAAACAGGACCTCCGGCTCAACCACCAGAGCGCGTGCGAAGCCCACCCGCTGCCGCATCCCACCCGAGAGCTCCTTCGGATAGGCGGCCTGAAACCCGTCCAGACCGACGGTGTCGAGGATCTTCATGGCGCGTTTGCGTCGCTCTCCAGATTCCATTCCCCGTGCCTTCAAGGGAGCTTCGACGTTCTCAAGGACGGTGAGCCACGGGAAAAGCGCGAAGCTCTGGAAGACGATGGAGACGTTTACATCGGCGGTAGCGATTGGTTTATCGTGCCAGTAGACCTGACCTGCCGAGGGAGCCGAAAGGCCAGTCAGCATCCTAAGGAGGGTGGATTTTCCTGACCCCGAAGGGCCCAGAAGCGCGACGATTTCACCCGGCACAATTGACAGGTCTGTGGGCGAGATGACCTGGATCCGGTTCTCGCTGGGTTGCGCGTAGTATTTTTCAACGCGCTCGGCACGTATGATCGTTGTCTGCATAGTTGGGTTCTTGAAATTTTGACGCAATGGAACAAATTATTGAGCCGGTTCGGGGTAAAGGACTCTTTGCTCAGCGTATCATCATTAAGTAGCTGATTCTGTGAACGGAAAGCCTCAAGTTGCATCTAAGTTACTGAGGTATCATCTTCATCATTGGGGACACTACATGCCAGATTCAACATCCGCCGCAACCTCCAAACCCAGAGTTCTGGTTGCGGACGACGAACAGGTTATTGCCAATACCCTGGCGATTATCCTGAACCAGGCAGGCTTTGAGGCACGCGCGGTGTTCAGTGGAGAGAAGGCAGTCGAGGCGCTTGATTCCTTCAAGCCCGACATGCTCATCAGCGACGTAATTATGACTGGCATGACCGGCATTGAGGCCGCGATCATCACCCGCAGCAGGATGCCGAATTGCAAGATACTTCTGTTCTCTGGCCAGGCCGCGACGGCGGACCTGCTGGAAAAAGCGCGGACGCAGGGACATGAATTCGAGATTCTCGCCAAGCCTGTCCATCCCACCGATCTGCTCGCTAAATTGCGTGGCTAAACAGCAGCTACTGTTTCACCGTCTCTGATCCAACGGTCTGCCGGCGCGCCTTCACCTTCACCGCAGGAGCGCCGGCGTAGATGGTCCACGGCTCAAGATCCCGAGTGGCAACCGAACCAAGCCCCAGCACGGCACCCTCTCCTATCCGCACCCCCGGCGCCACCGAGGCGCGCGCACATACCCAGGCGTAGGCTCCGATATGCATGGTGTAGGCAAGCAGAGGAAACGCGGGGTCATCGTAGTCATGTGTCGCGCCGCAGAGGTACGCGCCCTGGGACAGAATTGCGTGCGAGCCCAGCGTAACCGGTGCGGGGTTATAGATCTCCACCCCGTCGCCCGCCGTTACCTGGTCGGCGCAGATAAGGTTCCACGGCGCCCATACCTTCGACCCTGGATAGAAGTGGCAGTTTGGCCCAAGAGTCGCTCCGAACAGGCGCAGCAGCATCGATCTCCAGCCATGAAACGGGCGCGGTGACAGCCGGTAGAACAGGCTCCAGCAGATATTCCACAGCAGCCGCCGGAGTCTATCGCTCGACGAGAATGCGGGACGCAGATAGGGATCGGCCGCTGTCTCCGATGGTATCTGATTCGCCGCGTTGTAGTGAGCTTCCTTGGCCATTCGTCTTTGCTCTCTTAGTCCTCAGCGGACCAGGATTGGATCGCTGGCATTCTCAAACAGTCGAATAATGGCCTTCGCGTTCTCGCTCATATCGTAACGCTGATGGAAGCATTGATTGGCGCGCCTGGACATCTCTTGCCTCTCCTGGAGCGACATAGCAATCCAGCGTTGCAGCAGGCGGAGAGTGCCGTCAGGCGTATCGAGTTCCATCAGCCCGGCACCATCGGTTGCAATATCCTCCGCGATATTCACCTTATCGGCGAGCAGAACGGGGCGGCTGCAGGCCAGCGCTTCCGCGACGGCGATGCCGAAGTTCTCCTGGTGCGACGGAAGAATAAACGCCTCCGACCCGAACAACGAGCCCCACTTGTCATCGCCCTTTAGCATTCCAGGCCAGTGCACCCGCGAGGTGAGCCTGGCTGCGGCGACGCTCTGCTTCAACTTCGCGCTCCAATGTTGCTGGTCGGGACCGGCCATCACGAGATGCAGTTCCGGATCGTCGGCCGCCACCTTTGCGAACGCGTCGATCAGCATGTCGCACCCCTTCTTGCGATGGATGCGCCCAAGAAAAAGAAGATACCGTTTGCCCTCGACCGCGGGGCACTTCGCGAAGAATGACCGGCGCTGAGCTTCAGGATCTCCCTTCGGCCCGCTAGCCCCATAGGGAACCACATAGGCGTTCCACTTGTGTAGCGAGAAGCTCTGCTCCGCCAACTGCTTCTCAGCTTTCGAGGTGAAGAGCACGCGATATGCATCACGAAGCACGCGATATTCGAAGGGAACCCAGTAGATCCACTTCTTAATGTGCTTCAGAGGAAATGCATAGCGGAAGTAGGGGTCGAGCATCCCGTGGGTGAAGACGACGTACGGTGTGTTGCCGTTAAGCGCTCTCCACGCTGCATAGCCGCAGTATTGCCACAGCCCGTTGACGACGACGCCGTCAAAGCGGTGACGGTTTGCCATCAGCCATGGCAGCAGCTTGGAGTTGAAGCCGTAGGTGGTGCTGGTCGGTCCCAGTGCATGGACAGGGAAGCCGACGTCTGAGAGATAGTTCGACGATGGATCGTCCAGCGTCACTACCTCGCCGGTATATCCGATGGGGCCATAGCTCAGCAGGACCCGGACCGACTCGGTCGGACCGCCGGCCTCTGGATTCAGTGTTCCGATAATGTGGAGAATACGCATCAGTTTCTGTTCATTTCCTTCGAGCATAGCAGTTGCCGTGTGTACCCTCACGGGATGGACCGGTGCACACCGGCTCAATGTTCAATTCCTCGTGTGACCTCAGCGATCGCCTGTCTTAGCCCGCGGACGTCCTCCTCGAAGTTCCATTTCTTTATGCGCTCGAGAGCGCGTCGTCCCATCTCGGCGGCAGTCTCAGGAGTATCCAGTACCCGGTGCAGCGCGGCGGTCAGAGCGGAGACATCTCCGGCGCGGAAGACGCAGCCTTCCACCCCATCGGTGACCAGGTCGGGTTGGCAGCCTACGTCGTCCGAGACGATCACGGCGCGTCCTGCGTTCATTACTTCGTTCACAATCAGTCCCCACGGCTCGTGACGCGAGGGCAACACAAAGACTGTAGCGAGGTCGAAGAATCGCGGCAACTCCGACTGATTGCGAAATCCACAGAACCGAATCCCGCTGAAGCCGCTGGCGGCAGCTTTGGCTTCCAGCGTGGCGCGCTCCTCGCCGTCGCCTACGATCACGAGGTACGGATCGGGCTCCCTGCCATCGCCGGGGGAGAGGTTGATATAAGCCTGCAGCAGGTCTTCGCAGCGCTTGCGGGTCTGCAGCTTCGAGGCGAAGAGGATGACCGGCCGCGAAGGATCGAGTCCCAGCTCGGTCTGCAAGTCTGCCCGGCCGGCTCTTGCCGCTTCACTACGCTGCTGGAAGTAGTCGTTATCGACCGCGTAGGGCATCAGAAAGAGAGGAACTTCTGTGCCGAAGTAGTACTGCCAATACTCCGCATTCAGTGTGCCGATAGGAAGCACACCGTCAACCAGATGTCTCAGCGTGCGAAAGAAGAGTCGCTTGGCGGCCAGTTGCGTGCCAGTCCGCGGACGATCCCGCAGCCACGATTCAGCCCGCAGCAATACCGGTATCCCCAGGGACTTCGCTGCGATCATGCCGTGGAGCGCATTCACCGTTGCGTACCCATGGACCCAAAGTGCGTCGAAGCGTGGCTGTCCAGTCGTCCCCCGGAGGCGGCTGGCGATGCCGAAGTTAATCGGGCTGGTGGGGCTGACAGTCGAGTTATCGCGCAGGGCCGGCAGAAACTCGTGCTGATATCCCTCGAGGAGCGGCACATCCCACTTCACCTCTACGCCGAACCCTTTGTCCTGGTAATCCCGGACTGAAAAATCTGACCCGAAGAAGACGGTCAACTCGATATCAGGCTCCTGCGCGATGCGACGCAGCAGCGGAGCCTGGTATTGGATGGGATGACTCACCAGATAGGCGAGCCTGACTTTTTTCTTCGTCAGGCCTGCGTTTTTGGAAGGCGGTGTCGCCATGGTATTGCTGTCCTCAGTTGGTGGGCACTGCCCGTCAGATGACTGATATGGACCTATTGAGTAACGGTGAACAGCAGGATGCTGACGATGCCCAGCACCGTTCCGATGCCCCCATCCTTAATGGCGGCTTTGTAGATATTCGTCGGAAGGAAAACGATATCGTCCGCCTGTAGCAGCGGATCGGGGGCCTGGCCGCGCATTATCTTTTTCAGGTCAAGTGTGACTACCGTGCGGGTTGTTCCCGACGTGCGGATGAGACGTAGATCTTCGTACCTACCCTCAAACCCGGCACCGCCGCCCAGCGCGGTCAACTCCATCAAGGTCAGAGCAGAGTCCTGCTGGATTGGAATCGCCCCCTGGGTCTTGAACGCTCCCAACAGATAGACCACCCCGACGCGAGAGATGACGATCGTGTCCCGCGGGAAGATGGGTACATTCGCCATGTTGCTCAGAGCCGGGTCAGTCCCGAGATCCACCACAATCGGATCGGCAATACCCGGGCGGTTGATGATGACCATGTGGCTTGCAGTCGATGGCAGTCCGCCAGCCAGCGCAAGAACATCGTACAGCCGTTTTCCTCCCGCTACCGGGAAGACGCCATGCATCTCGCCCGTGATCGTAACGATCTCATTCGGCGAATCGATCAACTGAATCGATACCTGTGGGTTGCGGTACATCCCGGCATCCGACAGACGTCGCGCGATGAGATCCTCAGCCTGGTGCAACGAAAGTCCGTCGACGGAGACTCCTCCGATCAGCGGCAACTGAATGGTACCGTCCAACGCGACCCGCACGGTAGGGCCGTAATCGATCGTCGACGCATACACCCGGACCGTAATTACATCCCCCTGACCCAGCAGGATCTCCCGCGATACGGGGTAGAGAATGGCAGGATCGGTCGTCGGCACTACCTTGCGGTTGACGGTGGACGAAAGGCCAAGAGCAGGACCGTTGAACTGCGCCTGTGCAGTACCCGCCACGGCCAGCAGAACTATTAGAAGGCCCGACAGACGGGAGATGAGGCTGGGGCGTTCATATCGATGTGTGTGGACCATGGATTGTCTCCCTCTCATCGTCATCACTCCGCCTTTCCTGATGCGTCGCCAGGCTTCTTCTTCGACTCCCAGCTCTCGGTATCGACGCTGGAATAGGAGTAGCCGGAATAACCGTAGTATCCGTAGTACTCCGGAGAGCTCATGTCGACCGCATTCAACACAATGCCGGTGATCTGCGCTCCCGAACGAAGTAGCAGGTCGCGAGCGCGCCGCACCACATGTTTGCTCGACTTCCCATGCCGGACGACAAGCACCACGGCATCGACCTCGCGGGCCAGAATGACACCGTCTGTCACTGAGAGGATGGGGGGCGAGTCGATGACGACATGGCTATAGAGTTCGCCGCAACGCGCCAGCAGCTTGCTCATCACCTCGGAGCCCAGCATCTCGGTCGGGAAGGGAGGCACCGGTCCGCTCGGAAGAATATCGAGGTTTGGTACCTCCGGAACTCGTTGCACTGCATCCTCAATCCGCATGGTGCTGGTAAGCAGCGTGGTCAGGCCCACCTTGCCGTTCAAGCCGAAGCGATGATGAACGTTCGGACGCCGCAGGTCGGCGTCGAGCAGCAGAACTTTGCTGTCGCCCTGGGCCAGGATGCAGGCCAGGTTGCTCGCCGTCGTTGTCTTGCCCTCGGACGGCGTTGCGCTGGTAAAGAGAATGAACTTCGGCGGATGTCCGGCGGTTGAGAGCATCAGCGACGTGCGCAGGGAGCGGAACGCCTCCGCAAACTGCGACTTCGGCTGCGTCAGCACGCTGATGTTACGCTGCGCCGTAGACAGGTGGGCCGCCTCTTCCGCGGACGACCGCCGGGCCCGTGGAACGATGGCCAGCGACGGCAGTTCGGTGATGCTTTCGATCTCCGCAATGCTGCGCAATCCAGTGTCCAGACTCTCCATCAGGAATGCCACTACGATGCCACCCAGCAGGCTGAAGAGCATCGTAGTAATGATGATCGTCGATTGCGGTTGCTGTCTTGGAAAGGCGGGAATCTGCGCCGGATCGACGACGTCGATCTCCAGCGACTCCAACCCGGCCTGTACGCCCGCTGTCCGCAGCCTTTGCGTTAGGCCCTCGTAGAGTGCCCGGTTGGACTCAAACTCGCGCTGCCGCAGCGTGTACTCCACCAGATCGTCGCGCAGCTTGTAGGCGTCAGTCTTTTGTGCCTCTAGCGCTGCCGCGGTCTGGTCTTCGTTCGCACGAGCGACGACGAAGGCTTCTTTGGCCTGCATTAGCAGCCGGTTCTGTTCGGTGTCGATCTCTTTCTGAAGCTCGTCAATCTGGGCCTTCAGGCCCTTCGCCGTGGGATGGTTCGGCCCCAGCGTCGCCTCCAGTTGCGCATAGTTGGCCTTCTGCGTTGCGATCTGACTTCGCAGTGAGTTCAACTCGCCAGGCGAGGTTCCTGGCGTCATGTCGATGGAGCCCTCGATTGTGTCTGGATCCATCCCCATGATCACCCGGTAGCGCGACTCGGCGATAATGCGCGCGACCTTCGCCGATCCCGCTGCTCTCGCCAAGTCATCCAACGCAGTGCTGATCTGGTTGCGGTTCGGATCGAACCCCAGAATTCCCAGCCGTTTTTGCAGGTCCATCATCTGGCTCTGTGACGTCTCCACCTGCTGTTTCAGATCGTCCAACTGGGCGGAGAGCCACTGCGAAACCCTCTGAGTCGAAGCAAAGCGCGTCTCGTAGCTGCGCTGCATATAGGCGGAGATGACTTTATTGACGATGTCCGCAGACAGCTTGGGGTCCAGGCTGTCGCAGCCGATGCGAATAATATCTGTCTTGGGAACCTGCCCAACGTGCAGGGCGCTTTGCAAGCGATGAACGGTCCTCTGCCGCACGTCCGGATCGTCCAGGCTCTCGTGCGGGACCGGTCCTTTCACCGCCAGGAACTTCGCATTGTTGGCCAGGTCCATATCGCGGGCCACGGTGAGCATCAACGAATCGCTCTCCAGGATGGCCACCTCGGTCAACATCTTTGAGGAAGAATCGGAGCTATATTCTCCCACCGTACTGACGCGATATTCATTCGACGAGCCAGATCTGACCTGGATCCGCCCATAGGCTTCAAATAGCTTCGGCTGCGAGACCGCCCGGAAGATTCCATACGCCATGCCCAGCAGCACGGCGATAATAAGCACCCAGCGCCGCTTGCGCAGCGTAATGATAGCTTCGGATAGCGTGGTGTCGGTAGCCGTGGTGGTGAACCCGGCCTGGGAATCCGGGGCACCCGCGCCTTGCGGAATCTGCGTATTTTCAAAACCCATCCTCTCTAGTCTATCTCAGTGTCGGCACCTGTCATTGAGGACGTTATGCAGTGGATAGTCCGATTCTCGGCTATTCTTGAATGGATAAGGAGCGCCGAACCAGCCTGATGAGTCAAGGAAATAATATTGCCGTGATCGGCACCGGTTATGTGGGCCTCGTTGCAGCCGTGTGCTTCGCAGAGATGGGTCACGAGGTCGTCTGCGTCGATAATGATCAGCGCAAGGTGGCGGCCTTGCAGGGCGGCGACACACTGATCCATGAGCGCAACCTGCCCGAGTTGCTCGAACGGTATCGCAACAACAAGATCCGCTTCATGACGGATGTGGGTGAGGCAATCCGCGACTGCGAGGCCATCTTCATCGCCGTCGGCACGCCGCAGAGTGAGACCGGCGATGCCGACCTCTCTTACGTCGAGGCCGTCGCATGCGAGATAGCCCGTTCCCTTACCAGCTACAAGGTCATCATCGAAAAGAGCACCGTCCCGGTTTACACCAACGAGTGGATTCGCCGCTCCATTGAACGCAACGGCGTGGCCAGCGAACTCTTCGACGTCGTCTCGAATCCGGAGTTTTTGCGTGAAGGCACCGCCGTCTCCGACTTTCTGCACCCGGACCGCATTGTCGTCGGCGCTGACAATGTACGGGCCGCCAGCGTGCTCCATGCCATTTACTCGCCGCTCACCTCCGGCGACTACTACACCCGGCCCGACGCGATCCCGGGTTCCTGTAGCGTGGCTCACCCGCCTCCGCTGCTGCTTACCTCCACCAAGAGTGCCGAGATCATCAAGCACGCCTCCAACGCCTTCCTCGCGCTCAAAATATCGTTCATCAACGCTGTCTCCAACCTCTGCGAGGCCACCGACGCCAACGTCGAGCAGGTCGCTCGCGGCATGGGCCTCGACGGTCGGATCGGTCCCCGGTTTCTGCGCCCCGGCATTGGCTATGGCGGCTCCTGTTTTCCTAAGGACGTGGCAGCCTTCCGCTCCGTCGCCGACCAGCTCGGTATCGATTTCAGCCTTCTCACCGAGGTCGAAAAGATCAATGCGCAGCAGAAAAAACGCTTTCTCAACAAGGTCCGTTCAGCCCTTTGGACATTGAGAGGCAAACGCGTCGCAGCCCTCGGGCTCGCATTCAAGGGAGAGACGGACGACATTCGCGAGTCCCCCGCGGTTAAGATGATAGAGATGCTGCTGGCCGAAGGATGCACGGTCGCTGCCTATGATCCGGCGGCCATGAAGCGCGCCGCAGAGATGCTTCCTCCCGGCCCAAACCTGACCTACGCCGACGACTCCTATGCCGCGGCCAGGGATGCAGATGCAATCATCGTCCTTACCGATTGGCAGGAGTTCGCGGCTCTCGACCTCCGGCGGCTGTACAAAGCACTTCGCTATCCCATCGTTATCGATGGTCGAAACATCTTCGATCCACAGCTCATGGCAGATAATGGATTTACTTATCTCAGTATCGGACGACCGGCAGCTTATCCCATCAGAGACCCCGCCGCGACTGCCTCAACACAAACTTAGCTTGTAGCTTCAACGTACGGGCCGCGTTACTGCTTCGCTTTGCAACACGGCTCTTGATCCTGCGCACCGAACGGCCCTGAGTCAGAACGAATATTCCGTCGATAAATGCTGTTTCTTTACGAAACCTGGTCGATTTACCAAAACTAGAAACCGGATACGAGCACAAAACGAATGACGTCGCAGACAATTCTTATTACTGGAACAGCCGGTTTTCTTGGCAGCCACCTCAGTGATCTGCTGCTTGCTGAGGGACACACCGTCATCGGCGTGGACGACCTCTCCACCGGTAATCTCGCCAATCTAGAACATCTCGCCGAAGAGCCACGCTTCAGCATCATCGAGCACGATATATGTAAGCCATTTGATCCCGGCCCCGTTGATTTCATCTACAACCTCGCATCTCCGGCCAGTCCGGTAGACTACGCACGCCTGGGGGTAGAAACTCTGCGAGTCGGTTCAGCCGGCACCATCAACACCCTGGACCTGGCGCGCAAGTACGGAGCAGGATATCTTCACGCGTCTACCTCGGAGTGCTACGGAGATCCTGAGGTTCATCCCCAGGTGGAGACCTACTGGGGTAACGTCAATCCGATCGGACCACGCTCAGTCTATGACGAGGCCAAGCGCTTCTCAGAGGCTGTCGTCATGGCCTATCACCGTTACTACGGTGTGGACACCCGTCTCGTTCGCATCTTCAACACCTATGGCCCGCGGCTTCAGGCCAACGACGGACGCGTCATCTCCAACTTTATGATGCAGGCCCTGCGCGGCGACCCGCTCACCATCTACGGCGACGGCTCGCAGACGCGAAGCTTCTGCTTCGTCTCCGATCTCATCGACGGCCTCGTTCGTATGGCCCGTTCTTCCGAGCATCTTCCCATCAACATCGGGAACCCCGACGAATGGACCATCCTGGAATGTGCCCACGAAGTGCTCGCAGTCACCGGTTCCAACGCCGGAATTCGATTCAAGCCGCTCCCCCAGGACGACCCCAGCCGCCGGCGGCCGGACATCACCCGTGCGCGAACTCTGCTGGGATGGGAGCCGAAGATCGCCCTTCGCGAGGGCCTGCAGCGCTCGCTCGAATACTTCAGACGCTGCGTCAGCCAGCCCGTTGGATGATTCTTCTTCTCAGCTAATTAATGAGTAATCGAGCGGTCGCGCAACCCGGGATACCACGTAACTGGAAAGCTCCGGCCGTGTTGCTTTGGAGACCGGGCTGGTAGACAGGTGCCTTCCAACCCTCATACTGAACCCAGGCATTGACCTCAACGTTCGGTCCAATCCGTTTCACCACGCTCGCCCGATACTGGTTCTGCGTCGTCCCTCCGGGGATGAAGTCATTGGGGGTCTTCTTGTTCAGATACTCAAACTGGATCCATTCGTTCCCCGACAAATGGTAGGTAAGCCACGCCTGCCCGCCTTTTGCCTCCCGGCCAATCCAGTCCCCCATGATGTAGCCCTTATTGGTGTACCCCTGTTTTTGAACAACCTCGTAGTAGTTGAATTCGCCGTTGACGGCCCGCGAGGTATTGGGGTCCGTCGAAACTGCCTCCACACGCATGTCCAGCTTCCGCAGTCCCGGAAACTGCGAAAGGTACAGACCCGGCCGGTAGGCGGCGCGCCGTGGCGCACTGATGGGCGTCACGTCGTCATGGGCGATCGAATCGAAGT
Source organism: uncultured Acidobacteriaceae bacterium (assembly GCA_963744125.1). Taxonomy (GTDB): domain Bacteria; phylum Acidobacteriota; class Terriglobia; order Terriglobales; family Acidobacteriaceae; genus Edaphobacter. The sequence goes on from CAVUSG010000008.1 coordinate 257,699, forward strand.
AAAACAGCAGATACTTGCGTAGATAGGGCACTCGATACGATAGGCTGAAGTCGCTATACCTCGCACCAGGATCGTCACGCGAGTTTTTCTCCGCTGCCGTCGTATCGGTTAGGGAGAAAAAACCTTTCAGGAACAAGTGCAAATTCACAGGTGCGTGGCCCTCGCCGCCAAAGATGATCGTCCGTTGAAACCCGAACTCGAAGTTGGAGCTGGGGCGAAAGGAAAACATCTCCGAGTGGATGTACGGCGAATTCGGAGAGGTATGGCCCTTCAGGCTGCCGTAAAAAAAATCGTATCGCACCGGCCCCAGCAGCTTGGAAAGCAGCGGAATATAAAGCGGTTCCACGCGGTTGATCCGGAACGAGTAAATGTTCTCGGCATTGTTCGACCATGCCATCGAGCTTCCCTGCGCCGGCCCCAGCCACGCATCTGATTTACCACCCGAGATCTCGGTTCCCCACCAATGATAGGAGAGAGTCGCCTCTACGATCCGGAACGAATTCTGCGCCGGGATCGGTCCCGAAGGAATCGTGGCCTGCGGATAGTTAGGGGGGCCGTAAGCAATCCCATCGATGGTCGACAGCTGGTTCGACAGTGCAGGCGAGTAGCCCGTTCCCCCCGGTGAATGTTGGTACTCCGCGCGGAGATAAAAAGAGAACCGTCCGTACTCATTCACGGTCGAGGACCCGGCGATGGTATTGAACCCGCTCTGATACGGTCGCCCATAGTCATTGCTGATCGTCTGCCCGAGATGGAAGCTGTCGCGCAGCGGAGTACCACCGATGCCCATGAACCGCGCATAAGCGGTCTCGACGCCGTACACCACCCCTCGGGGTGGAATACCGTTCGGTGACTCCGCCTCCAGATAACGGAGCACGTCGTCCAGGATGCCCTCCGCCTCGGGGTTCTCGTCGAACAGAATGTCACTCTCCGAGGCCTCCAGCATGTGCAACACACTCCTGCGCGTCCACGGACGCATCCCGAGAAACATCGTGTCAACATAGCCCAGCCCATACAGCCGGGTCATGGCCGGATATATCCAGCTATCCACAGGGATATAGGTTGACCCCAACGCATCAACCGTGGGTCGCACCTCTTTAGGGGCGTACGGAATATAGGCCTTGTAGGGCTCCTGCGGAGTCGCAGGACCCTGCGTCGTAGAGGGCTGAGGCGCTGGCTGCGCGATCGGCCGGTCCTGGGTTCCCGTAGCCGGAGTCTGCTGGGTCTGTCCGTACGGCGGTAGCGCAGGCACAGAATCTGCCGGAGCCTGAGTCGCAGGCGGCCGTTGGGGAGCGGGAGTCTGCGGCGTCTGTCCGAACAACTGAACTCCACCAACAATACTGGCCACAAGAGAAAAAAGAAGTAACCTGGTCCGCACTCGCACCTCAATACTGGCTTTGTATCGCCTCAACTAGTGTAAACCGATACAGAATCTAACCCACCGCCCATCCAAGTGGAGTTGCATTAAGAAGATTGCGCTTCCGCAAGCCGGGACTCGAACCGCTTCTTCACACCATTCATCCATGCCGCCGTGCTTATCCTGCGCTGCAGCAGATATTCATGCATCTGTGCCACGGGATCGGCCGTAACGCGCCTCTCGCCCTGCACATGGAAGGGGACGCACTCAATCAATACCGGCCCGCCTCCGCCCCGAACTCTCTCCAGAGACTCCTGCGCCACCCGGTAAAGCGCAATGGCATCCGCTCCATCCACAGCAATGCCGGGAACCCCGCAACGTTGCGCAATCTTGCTGACGCCGGACTTGCCCTCGCCGTCACCCACCTTCGCCAGGACCACAACGATCACTGGCAGCTCACGCTCTGCCGCCAGAGTGAACGCTCGCCGCAACACACCATTCGAAGCCTCCCGCGACTTCACAAAGATCACCGCCACCGACTTGCCCCCAGCCCTCTTCAGCAGCAACGCCGCTCCGATCCCCGCAAACAGCCGCTCCTCTGCGTCCTCTACGTAGGTCCTCGACTGTTTCGGCGCACCCTTCGCATCGGCAGTCTTCTTGCCACGCGCTTCGGCGCGGAAGGCCCGCACGACCTCCGGCAACTTTGCTCCCTGCAGATGGTCGATCAAACCTCCGGGGTACGAATCCATCACCAGGTCGTCGGCAATCAATCCATGCACCACACCTACCCGGCAGGCCTCCTGACCCCAGGTGGAGGGTAGCCGGTTCGGCTTGCCCGCAGAGCGCGGATCCAGCGCACTCAGCAGCCGTATCTCAACCATCTTCCGATAAATCTCGCGCTGCACAGCGTTCGGTACCAGCGGATTCTCCCACGCGGGCGCAGCCTTGGCGTTCTTGATCTCCACTACCGTTACCGGCAATGCCTCACCACTTGAAGTCCCACTATCTTTGGGAGTCTTCGCTCCCCGTTTACCTTCCTTGCCAGCCACCGCAGCCCCCATCGTCCGTGCTCTCCGTCCCATATAAAGTTCGAGGGCTCCAGATGGAACCCTCGTCAAACCTTGCTCTTTACCTATTTCATTCATCCAGCACTTTAAGCTGTGGCCGGATCAACCGCTTCCACGTCAAGCCCCAGCTCCGCCAGCGCCTTCTGCGCTGCCTTCGGCTTGAACTTGCCATCTCGAGCCAGCTTCGAGAGCGTCGCTCCAACAATCGCCTCCGCGCTCACCTCGAAGTGCCGTCGTAGATGCTCACGATTGTCGCTGCGACCAAAGCCATCCGTCCCTAGCGTCACAAGTCGCGGTGTTGGACCGACGTTGAGCCACGGAGCAAGCCCATCCGGAATCGACTTCATATAGTCGCTCGCCGCAATGATCGGCCCTTCGGCTCCCGCCAGCGTCGTCTGCAGATAGCTCTGCCTCTCTTTATCCGCCGGATGCAGGCGGTTCCACCGCTCGACTGCCAGTGCATCGCGTCGCAGCTCCGTGTAGCTGGGCACGCTCCAAACGTCTGCCTGGACGCCATACTTCTCAGCCAGGATAGTCTGCGCCCGCAGCACTTCATTCAGGATCGGCCCGCTGCCAAACAACTGCGCGACTGCCTTACCTTCCGCTGCCGGCTTCAGCTTGTAGAGTCCACGCAGAATACCCTCAGCCGAACCCTCCGGCATCGTCGGCATCGCGTAGTCCTCGTTGTACATCGTGACGTAGTAGAAGACGTCCTCGCCGTTCTCATACATCCGGCGAATACCATCCTGAATCACCACCGCCAGCTCATACACAAAAGCCGGATCATACGTGATGCAAGTCGGCACAGTGCTCGAGAGCACAATGCTGTGCCCGTCCTGGTGCTGCAATCCCTCGCCAAGCATCGTAGTGCGCCCGGCTGTCCCGCCCATCAGGAAGCCCTTGCCACGCGAATCCGCAAACGCCCAAGCCATATCGCCGATGCGCTGGAAGCCGAACATCGAGTAATACATGTAGAAGGGAATCGTCGGCACCTTGTAGTTCACATACGCCGTACCAGCCGCCGTAAACGACGCCATCGATCCCGCCTCAGTGATGCCTTCCTCAAGGATCTGTCCGTCCTGCGCCTCCTTGTACGAGAGCAGCATGTCCGCATCATGCGGCGTATACCGCTGTCCTTCCGGCGCGTAGATGGCTACCTGCTTGATCGCCGACTCCATGCCGAACGTCCTGCCCTCATCCGGAACAATCGGCACAATCAGCTTGCCGATCTTCGGGTCCTTCATCAGGTGCCGCAGGATGCTCACAAAGCCCAGAGTCGTCGACACCGACCGGCCATTCGAACCAGCCGTCCACTCCTTAAATGAGCTCAGCGGCGGGGCCACAAAGTCGAGCTTCGTCACCTGCCGCTTCGGCAAATACCCGCCCAGCTCCCGGCGCCGCTCCTGCATGTATTGGATCTCAGGAGCGTCCTGCTCCGGCCGGTAGAACGCGCCATTCTTCGCTGCTTGCTCCGGAATCGGAATCTTGAAACGCTTCACAAACGCCGCCAGCGCCTCGTCCGCCAGCTTCTTCTCCGAGTGCGTCGCATTCCGCGCCTGCGCCGTGCCGAGCCCGTAGCCCTTCACCGTCTTCGCCAGAATTACAGTTGGACCACCCTTATGCTCCATCGCCTTCTTGTAGGCGTTGTAAACCTTGATGGGATCATGCCCACCGCGATGCAGGTGGAACAACTCATCGTCGTTCAGATGCTTCACCAGCTCCAGCAACTCCGGGTACTTCCCGAAGAAGTGCTTGCGCAGATAAGCCCCATCCTTCGCCTTGAAGGTCTGGTAGTCGCCATCGACACACTCCTCCATCCGCCGTAGCAGCAGCCCGGTATGGTCGCGCTCAAACAGCGCGTCCCAGTCCGAGCCCCACACCACCTTGATCACATTCCATCCCGCGCCGAGGAACACGCCCTCCAACTCGTCGATGATCCGCTTGTTCCCGCGCACCGGCCCATCGAGCCGCTGCAGATTACAGTTGACGACGAAGATCAGGTTGTCCAGCTTCTCCCGCGCACCCAGCGAGATCGCACCCAGCGTGTCGACCTCATCCGTTTCGCCATCGCCAAGAAACGCCCAAACCTTGCGGTCCGTCACCGGAATCAGTTTGCGATTCTCCAGGTAGCGCATAAACCGCGCCTGATAGATGGCATTCAGCGGGCCAATTCCCATCGACACCGTTGGAAAATTCCAGAACTCCGGCATCAACCACGGATGCGGATACGAGCTCAACCCCGGCGTCGAACGCAGCTCATGCCGGAAGTTCTTCAGCCGGTCATCATCGAACCGCCCCTCCAGATAAGCCCGCGCATAAACCCCCGGCGAAGCATGTCCCTGAAAGTAGATAAAATCCCCCGGCTGCTCCGGGCCGCCATCCACTCCCGGATACTTCGCCCGGAAGAAATGATTGAACCCAACCTCCAGCAACGTAGCCAGCGAAGAGTAAGTCGAAATATGTCCGCCGATACCCGGATCTTTCTTATTCTGGCAATGCACCATCGCCATCGCGTTCCAGCGGATCAGCGCCTCCACCCGCCGCTCCAGGCTGCGATCGCCCGGATAAGGCACCTCATCATGCTTCGGAATCGTGTTCCGGTACGGCGTAATCAACTCGCTCGGCGTCGCCACCCCGGCCTCGCGAGCCCGCCGCTTCAAAGCTGCCAACAGCTCGGCGCCCCGCGTCCAATCCTCTGCAATGACGTCGTCAAACGCCTCAATCCACTCGGAAACCTCTTCCAGAAAGTCCTGCTTCGCGGCCTCTTCCACCTTCGTCGCCATTACTGCCACCTCAATCAATTACTGAACTAGCCAAAAGGCCATCACTTATAACGATATAAGGACTCACCGAAAACGTCACGTCCGCGCCCAGGCGAACCGTAATTCGGAGCAGTCTACGTTGAATAATCCGCATTAATCCGCACATACTCCTCGGTCATGTCGCAGGTCACATACTGGCACTCCGCCTCACCCATCCCCAGGTGCAACGAGATCGTATACTCCCGCTCCAGCATCACCGCATGCGTCGCCGCCTCATCGAACCCCGCCGCCCGCATCCCAAACTCGAACACCGGCTCCTCGCCAATCGTGATCGTCACCCGCTCCGCATCGATCGCCACGCCGCTCCGTCCCGCAGCCGCCAGCAGCCGCCCCCAGTTCGGATCCGCACTGCTCCACGCCGTCTTGCACAGCGGAGAGGTCGCAATCGTCTTCGCCACCAGCCGCGCATCCGCTTCCGTCGCGGCGCCCGTGACATGCAGCGTCACCACATGCGTCACACCCTCGCCATCATCCACAATCTGGTGCGCCAGAGACCCGCACACCAGTGCCAGCGCATTCGCAAACGCCTCGCCGACCCGCTCATCCAGCTTCACTCCACTCGCACCGCTGGCCAGCAGCAACACCGTGTCATTGGTCGAAGTATCCCCATCGATCGAGATCGAATTGAAGCTACCCTCCACCGCAGGTCCCAGCAGCGAACCCAGCTCCGCCGTATCCGCTGTCAGGTCGGTAAACAGATAGACCAGCATCGTCGCATGCGGCGGTCCCATCTGCGGATGAATCATCCCCGCACCCTTCGCCGCGCCCCACAACCTCACCTCCGCCCCGTCCACATCGATCGACGCCCGCGACACCTTCATCTTCGTGTCCGTCGTCATGATCGCCCGCGCAAAAGCCTCCGCATGCTCCTCAGTCGAACCCATCGCCGCCCGCAACGCCGGCATCGCCGCAACAATCTTCTCCGCCGGAAACGGCACCCCAATAATCCCCGTCGAGGAAGGGAAGACCTCGTCAAAGATGCACCCAAAGCTCTCCGCCCCCGCCGCACAAGTCCGCACGCAAGCGTCAATTCCAGCCTGCCCCGTAGCGCAGTTCGCATTGCCGGAGTTCACCAGAACTGCACCCACGCGCCCGCCATTCGCCGACAGGTGCCGCCGCCCCACCGTAACCGGAGCCGCCACCACCTGGTTCCCGGTAAACATTGCCGCAGCCCTGCCACCCTTGGCCACCATCGCAGCCGCCAGATCTGCCCTGCCACTAACCTTGATCCCCGCCGCCACAGCACCCCACTCGAAACCCAGTGGCAACCCGCTCATCGAAACCTCACTCTTACTCGTCATCTCATTAATCTACCGCGCCCTTTCCAAAACCCGTAATTCAGAGCCAAGCGCAAGCGAGGAAACGACCTCTCATGAACCAATTCAACGCACAGAAATCCCGCCGCAACACCGTCCGAGGCGCTCTAATCTTGCTAGCCAGTCTCATCTCTTTTGTAACCTTCACCGGCTGCCTCGTCGTCGGTTACTCAAGCCGCGGAGGATGGTTCATCTGGCCCGGAAGCATCACCCTCCTCATAATCATCCTGCTCATCGTCTGGCTACTCCGTCGCTAGCTGCTGTAGAAGCCGCCCCAGTTGTATCCTCTTACACATGCTGCTCAAAGAACTCCGCACCGCCGTCCTTGAAGCCAACCTCGAACTCGTCCGCCGCGGCCTTGTCCTCTACACCTTCGGCAACGCCAGCGGCATCGACCGCGACAAGGACCTCGTCGTCATCAAGCCCTCCGGCGTCGACTACTCCGAGCTCGTCCCCGAATTCATGGTCGTCACCGACCTCCAGGGCAAGATCGTCGAAGGCAAGCTAAAACCCTCCTCCGACCTCGACACCCACACCCTCCTCTACCGCGAGTTCCCAACCATCGGCGCCGTCGTCCACACCCACTCTGAGTTCGCCACCAGCTTCGCCCAGGCCGGCCTTGCTATCCCCCCGCTCGGCACCACCCACGCCGACTACTTCTACGGCCCCGTCCCCTGCACGCAACCCCTCACCGACGAAGCCTGCGGTCCCGCCTACGTCCACGAGACCGGCCTCGCCATCGTCAACCACTTCAAAGAGCAGGGAATCGACCCCCTGGCCGTCCCCGCCTGCCTGGTCAGCGGCCACGCCCCCTTCTGCTGGGGCAAGAACCCCCACGACGCCGCCCACAATGCCGTAGTCCTCGAAGCCGTAGCCAAAATGGCCTACAACACCCTCACCCTCGTCCCCGGCCACGAGGGCGTCAGCCAGGCCCTCCTAGACCGCCACTACTTCCGCAAACATGGCGCAAACGCCACCTACGGGCAGTAGCGAAATATGCGTCGGTCGCACAGTTAGTTGCGTCAGTTAGCGTGGCTGGTCATCTGAAAAAGACCATGCGGGTCGAATGGCGGCGCATCCGGATCGTAGGGCTTGGTCGGATCGATTCTCTTCAAGTCGATGAGCCATGCTCCTGGGCGTTCATTCTCCACCAGCTTCCGCTTCCATTCGCCTGCTATGAGCACCCAGGTCTCATCCTGAACGGTGGTCGTCTGAAAGAGGCGTAATTTGCCCAGGCTCATTTGGCGTCTGCTCCACTGCTGCAGAACAGTCGCTTTCAGGGTCGTCGCACCGCAACTCTCCAGGTTCAGGATCGTGTCGCTGATGGAGATGTTCTCCTTTACCTGATCGAATCCAGCGGTCGAATAAGATGCCGACTTTTTGAAGGACCACACCTCGCCGTTGAACATGTGGGCTTCAAAGTCGGGAGCATAGACCGCAAATAGGTCCTTTGCATTGTTGGCTACAGTGGCGCGCTCGATCCGGGCATACTGCTCATCCAGTTGTTGCCACCGTGTGTCCGGCTTTGCCACCGGAGAACAAACCTCCGCGTGTGCATGTCCCTGGAATAGGAGGTAGCCGGATAGAAAGGCGATACTAAAGAACCTCATGATCTTCTCCTGCCAAATTGCACAGCAAACTCCAGCCGAAAGTAGCAATTTGGGCGGACGTTCAGTCATATGCGGGTAGTTACTGATTATTAGATCCAAAGTTCCATAGCCGCCCGCTTCAAATCAGGCTCCGAGAGCCGCTCATAAGCGGTGTGGCTGGCGCAGAGAACAAGCGTCCACATAGGAACACGCAAGGAAGACAAGTTCTCCTCGTAAGCTCTCGAACTGCTTCTCAGCAGCACCCGACTCCAGCATCCTCCGGCTGACCCCAACCATCGCTCCCTGGAGCATGGAAGCCACAAGCTGAGGATCAGTCGTAAGCGGCTCACACGCGGTCTCAAGCATACGAACGATCGCCTTGTTCGTCCGAACGCCCGTCTGCTGCACAATCTTCGCCCCATCCACGTCCGAGCTCACCGAGTAGAGCGCAACACTCGTCTTCTTCACCTCCTTCATCTTCGCCTCAAGAAAGGTGGACATAAGCGCCGTCATCATCTCCCGCAACGTTCGCCCCTGCTGCTCCTTGCACACAAGCTCCACAGCCCGGGTGACGTCATCCATGTGGCGTCTCAACACAGCCTGCAGCAGCGCGCTCTTATTCGGAAAGTACTGATACAGCGTTCCGACCGATACCCCGGCCCGCATCGCCACCTTCGTCGTAGTCAGCCGCTCCTTTCCCACACTAAGCAAAACCTGAATAGTAGCTTCGAGGATCGCGTCCACACTGGCAGCAGAACGCGCTTGCACCGGCGATTTACGGGGCTCTAAGACAACCTGGGGATGCTGCGGCAAATGCGAACTCCTAATCTGAAGCTTTCTTCATCCAATCACAAGTGACCACAATTACTGGATGTGGTCAAACGAGCCATAGGAGAAACACCATGACGACACAGATAGACCTCAACGACACCTTCAAGCTGCCGGGCACCTCGATGACCGTAAACCGCATGGGCTACGGTGCCATGCAACTCGCAGGTCCACAGGTCTGGGGACCGCCGTCTGACGTCGAAGCTGCAGTCGCTGTTCTCCGAGAAGCACTCGAAGCTGGCGTGAACCACATCGACACCAGCGACTTTTACGGCCCGCATGTGACCAATCAAATTATCAAGCAGGCGCTCCATCCCTATCCAGACGGCCTCGTGATCGTCACCAAGGTAGGCGCTCGCCGCGGTGAAGACAAGTCCTGGATCCATGCCCTTTCGCGTCAAGAGGTCATCGATGCCGTACACGATAATCTCCGGAATCTCGCGCTTGATGCATTGGACGTCGTCAATCTCAGGGTTGGAGGAATCATGGGGCCATCCGAGGGATCCATCGAAGCCCCACTCACCGTGCTCGCCGAACTCAAGCAACAAGGACTCATTCGCCATCTCGGTCTGAGTAACGTCAGCCCCAAGCAGTTGAAGGAAGCCCAGACAATTACGGAGATAGTCTGCGTGCAAAATCTGTACAACCTCGCGAACAGGAGCGATGATGCCTTCATCAACGACCTCGCAGGGCAGGGCATAGCCTATGTACCGTTCTTCCCGCTGGGAGGGTTCACGCCGTTGCAATCGGCGACGCTCGACGCTGTAGCAGCGTCATTGCAGGCTCCTCAAATGCAGGTCGCGCTCGCCTGGCTCCTCCAACGTTCCCCGAACATCCTGCTGATCCCCGGCACGTCCTCCGTCGAACATCTTCGCGAAAATCTCAGCGCAGCGACGCTGCAACTGCCTCCCGAAACCATCGCTCAACTCAACTCAATCGGAGGAACTTCTGGACAATGATTTCGCAAAGACCGCAGCCGCGCTTACTGCCCGTCCCCATCCAAATCCACCCGCTCCTTCACCACCTCAAGATGGTCCCCCGCATCCCGCATCTCATACAACTTCCCGCGAGCTCCCTTGAACGGCCGATGCAGCACCATCATCAACTGCCCATCAAAGGTCCGAAACAGCATCCCATGCCCGCTATCCTGCTTTACCAGCGGAGCGAGCTGCACCCACGGCCCCTTCAACTCACCCGAAGCCGATCGCGCCACCGTCTGCACGTAATGACTCCCCGGAACCCCATCACTCAAATGTTCATAGCTCGACCACAACATCAGCAGATGCCCATCCTTCGAGCGAAATAACTCCGGCCCATCCGTCACATATCGCGCACCAACTGTTGTCGGAACAGCCTGTTCATCGATCCACGGAGCATCTGAAGCCTTGAACAAATAAATCGGATCGCCACTAGCCCCCGACAGATCATCCTTCAGCGGAACCGCCTCCATCTTGCCGTCCGTCACCTGCAGCCACTCATGCGCATACACCATCCACGGCTTGCCAGCGCGGTCGATATACAGCGTCCCATCGAGAGTCATAAAGTTCGCCGGAGGAATCGGCCCATCGCTCTTCACCGGCACAAACGGCCCATCCGGCGAGTCGCTCACCGCAATAATCGTCCCTCGCATATACGTCTCATGGCCCAGCGGAATCTCCTGCGGCAAAGTCTTCTTGTCGTTATGCAGAGTAGTCAGCAGATAAAACCTCCCGCGATACTCATGCACCTCCGGAGCCCATCCACCCTGCTCCGCCCAGAACCCCTCCGGCACAGTAAACACCACCTTCGGAGCCGCCCAGTGCTTCAAATCCTTACTCGTATAAACCATCGTCCCCACGCGCTTCACCTGAGTAAGCGAAGCCACATTCGACGTGTACAGGTAGTAAATCTTCGTCGGCGCATAAGCCAGAATGAAAGGATCATGCAGCGGCATCTGCGGCAGCAACATCGTTGCATCGGTAGTCTGCGCCCGCCCGCTCACCCCGGCAAGCAGCGACCCAACCAACAACCAGCAACCAACAACTGACAACCGCACCTAAAACTCCACCCTCAAAGTCCGTCCCTCCGCCGAACTCACCCTCGCCATCTCCAGCAGCTTAATCACGTGGAGCCCATCCTCCGCCTTCACCGCCTGCTCCGCCGCGCCATTGATCGCATCGCGCACATTCGCGTAGAACCCGCGATAGTCCCCCCGCAGTGTCTTCACCTCGCTCTTCACCAGCGTCCCCGGCTCCATAGGATTCGGGGCTACACTCAGCGTCCCCCACATCGCCTTCGGCTCCTCCAGCCAGTCATCGCCCGAACCCATCCGCGGCACCTTCGCTCCACCCACCAGCGCCGGCTCCTGCGGATCGAGCCCAAGCTTCCTGAAGCTCCCGTGCGTCCCATGCAGCAGAAACCGCGGCGAATTCTCGCAAGCCAGCCAGCTCGCCCGGCAAAACGCCAGCAACCCGCGCCCATCGATCTCGTAGTGCAGCGTTATATCGAACGCATCCTCAATGTCCGTCTCATCGCGATCCTTCCGCACGCTCGCCGTAATCCCCTCTGGAGCCCCAAACAGCGCCAGGCACTGGTCCAGCAGGTGCGGCCCCAGGTCGAACAGCATCCCGTTCGCATCGTCTCTGAACTCCTTCCACGTGTTCTCCCGCGGCATCGGTCGGAAGCGGTCGAAGTGCGACTCAAACGTCACCAGCCGGCCCACCGCCTTCTCCTCTACCAACTTCCGCACCGTCAAAAAATCCCCATCCCACCGCCGGTTATGAAACGGCACCACCTTCAAACCCTTCGCCGCCGCCAGATCCACAAGCTCCTGCGCCTGCGCACTCGTCGCCGCAAACGGCTTATCGATCACCACATGCTTGCCCGCCTCCAGCGCAGCCTTCGCCAGCGCAAAGTGCGTCTCATTCGGAGTCGACACCACCACCAGCCGCACCGCCGCATCGCTCAGCGCCTCATCCAACGAACGCAGCACCCGCACACCGGTTGTAGCGAATGGATAAGCCTTAGCAGCCTCATCCCCCGTGCGCTGCACGATAGCCTCAAGCTTCAGCCCCGGTACCGCACTCACAAACGGAGCATGAAACACCCGTCCGCCCAACCCAAACCCAACCACCGCCACGCCAATATCAGCTGCCATAATCACCATCCCGATAAAGAATTGTCATCCTTCGCCTGAGCGAACGCCGCCTGCTTCTCGTCTTTGCTGTTGCCTGTTCTTATCAACGCCCCTGAATCATCTTCAAAGCCGGATAAATCCGCCGATACTCTTCATAACCCGCCGCCATCACCTTCGCATTCTTCGGCTCAATCACCTCAGCCACTCTCACAGTAGCCGCACAAGCAGCCTCAACGCTCGGCCACGCCCCAACCCCAACCCCAGCCAGCAGCGCCGCCCCAAAAGCCCCACCCTCCTCAGCCTCCAGCAACTCCACTGGCTGCCCATAAACATCCGCTTGTATCTGCCGCCAAAGCTTCCCACGAGCACCACCACCCCCCAGCCGTATCGACCGCACCGGAATCCCCAGCTCCGCAAACAGCGAGAACGTATCCTTCAGCGAATACGCAACCCCCTCCATCACCGCCCGCACAAAATGCCCCCTCGTATGCGAAGCCGTAATCCCCACAAACGCCGCCCGCGCATTCGCATCCAGATGCGGAGTCCGTTCCCCAAACAAATAAGGAGCCCACAGCATCCCATCGCTCCCCGCCGGCACCTTCGCCGCCTCCGCACTCAGTTCGTCATACGAAGTCCCAGCAGCAAACGTATCCCGCAGCCACCGCAGCGAGAGCCCCGCCCCATTCGTCACTCCCATCACATGCCAAACCCCCGGCGCGGCATGGCAAAAAGTATGCAGCCGCCCCAGCCGGTCCTTCGTCGGAGCATCGGTCGCCGCAAACACCACCCCACTCGTCCCGATCGTCGCCGACACCGACCCCGGAGCCAGAATCCCCATCCCCACCGCGCCAGCTCCCTGATCGCCAGCCCCGGCAGCCACCGGCGTCCCAGCAGCCAACCCCGTCACCCCCGCGCCAGCCTCATTGATCTCCGCACAGATCTCCGGCCCTTCAAACAGCCGCGGCAGCCAAGCCATCGGAATCCCCGCCAGCTCGCACATATCCGCCGACCACCGCCGATTCGTCACATCCAGCAGCAGCGTCCCACTCGCCTCCTGCATATCCATCGCAAACTCGCCCGTCAGCCGGTAACGCACGTAGTCCTTCGGGCACATCACATGCGCGATCCGCGCAAAGATCTCCGGCTCATGCTCCCGCACCCATAGCAACTTCGTCAGCGTAAAGTTCGGCAGCGCCGGATTGCACGTCAGTTCAATCAGCCGTTCAAACCCGATCTTCGCCGTCAGCCAGTCGCACTGTGGCTGTGTCCGCTGGTCGCACCAGATCAGCGCCGGCCGCAGTACTTGCCCTTCCGCATCCAGCATTACGCAACCATGCATCTGCCCGGTTAACCCCACCGCCTCTATCTCGCTCCCGGCCGATTCGCTCGCCGCCATCACACCCGCGATGGCCTCCTTCGCCGCGCGCCACCAGTCCTCGGGATCCTGTTCGGCCCAGCCAATATGCTCCGACCGAATCGCAGCATGTTCCGCGGCGCACGACGCCACCACGCGTCCCGTCCGGTCAACCAGCACCGCCCGCGTACCGCCCGTCCCAACGTCGATCCCCAGAAACATCCTGTATCCTCCAGCGCGGCCCGAATCCCGGCATATGCTCCAAGCAAGTCTATCCGCTCATCGAATCTTAGGGCACTAGACCCGCAATATCCGCTATTGGCCCCTTTTCAACAAAGTGGAACGGCTAACGTTCACATTTGCCGCATTTTTTTGAAGATTAATGGCAACCAACTGCATCGAAAATTGTGTAGTCGCTGTTCCAATAGTTGCGGCGTCTGCCCCAATCCAATCAAGGTGCGTTTACCATCGAAGGTATGAGTCACAAAAAATCAGCCTCAGGCCGGATCCTAGCGCAAATCCTGACGCTGCTTCGGTCCAGCCGAGTGGCGACCCTTGCAATCCTGCTGCTCTGCGTCTCCCCCGCCATAGCCCAACCTGGCGCTACCGGCCCTACTCCGGCCACCACCATCCCTCAGCAGAGCCAGACCATCTCCGCCGGTCAGTTGCAGCTCTATAACGGCACCGGAGCCAATGGTGCCCAGATCACCCAGGACACCTTCAAAGGCAGCATCGTCTCCGGCAAAGCTACCGGCACCACCATCGATCTCCCGCTCGACGACGCCATCCAGCGCGGCCTCCGCACCAACCTCGGCCTCATCCTCCAGTCCTCCGCGCAGAAGAACGCTAACGGCCAGCGCCTCGAACAGCTCCAGGCCCTCCTTCCCACGGTCACCGCGGGCGCCAACTACACCGTCGAGCAACTCAACCTCGCCGCCTACGGACTCTCATTCCCCGGCGTCAACCCCATCGTCGGCCCCTTCCAGGTATTCGACTTCCGCGCTTACCTCACCCAGAACCTGGTCAACGTCTCCTCAGTGCAGAACTACATCGCTTCCAAGCACAACTTCGCCAGCGCACAGCTCTCCGCAGATGACGCCCGCGACCTCGTTGTCCTCACCGTCGGCAACGCGTATCTCATCTGCATCGCCGACCAGGCCCGCATCGAAGCCGTCAACGCCGAGCTCGCCACCTCCAAGGTCACGCTCGACCAGGCCGTCGCCTCCCACGACGCCGGCACCAGCCCACGTCTCGACGTCCTCCGCGCCCAGGTCGACTACCAGAACGAACAGCAGACCCTCATCTCCACCGTCAACCAGCTCGCCAAGGACAGGCTTGCCCTCGCCCGCACCATCGGCCTCCCGCTCGATCAGGACTTCCGCCTCACTGATACGGTCCCCTACGCCGCCTTCGACCAGACCGATCCCGCTGCCGCCTTCGCCCAGGCCCTCAAGACCCGCAAAGACCTTCAGGCAGCGTCCGAGTCCGTCAAGGCGGCCAGCGCGACTCAAGCCTCCGCCAAAGCCAGCCAGTACCCCACCGTCAGCGTCAACGGCAACTATGGCGACATCGGAGAGACCCCGGGCCACTCTCACGGAACCTTCGCCGCCGCCGGCCAGATCAACGTCCCCGTCCTCCAGATAGCCAGCACCCGCGGTCAGGAGCAAGTAGCCCTCGCCCAGCACGAGCAGGCCACCGCCAAGCTCTCCGACCAGATCCAGCAGGTCAACCAGGACGTCCGCGACAGCATCCTCGACATCCAGGCCGCCGCCAAGCTGGTCGAAGCCACCCGCTCCAACGTCGACCTCGCCAACGAAGAACTCAGCGAAGCCCAGCAGCGCTTCCACGCCGGCGTCTCCGACAACCTGCCCGTCTCCCAGGCCCAGTCCCAGACCGAACAGGCTAACGACCAGTACATCAGCGCCCTCTATCAGCACAACATCGCCAAGCTCTCCTTGGCCCGTGCCCTGGGCATAGCCCAGACCAACTACAAAGATTATCTCGGAGGAAAGTAACGTGCCAGAACAAGCAGAGCTGCAGGATCACGCAGCACAAAATCCCCAGACCAAGCCCCCCGCCAACGGCAACGGGTCCGACGCCCCCGAAAGCAGCGGCAGCCGCAAGTTCATCATCGGCGGCGTCATCCTGCTCATCATCCTCATCGCCGGCTTCTTCTACTGGCGCTCCACTTTCACTGAGGACACCGACGACGCCCAGGTAGACGGCAATCTCTATCAGGTCAGCTCCCGTGTCACCGGTCAGGTCCTCAAGGTCTACGTCGAAGAGAATCAGACCGTACAGGTCGGCCAGCCGATCATTGAGATCGATCCCCGCGACTACCAGGTCGCCGTCGAACAGGCTGAAGCCACCCTCGCCCAGGCCCAGGCTCAGTACGCCCAGGCGACCGTCAACGTCCCCATCACCAGCGTCAGCGTCAAGACCACCATCACCACCAGCGGCTCCGACGTCCTCGGATCAACCGCCTCCGTCGCCCAGGCCCAGAAGCAGGTCCAGGTTGCCGAGGCCCAGGTCGCCCAGGCCCAGGCCAACGCCGTCAAGGCCCAGCTCGACGTCGACCGCTACACCCCGCTCGTCCAGAAGGACGTCATCTCCAAGCAGCAATTCGACGCCGCCGTAGCCACGAACGCCGCCAGCAAGGCCGCCGTCCTCCAGGCCGAGGCCCAGGTCCTCGCCGCCCAGGAGCAGGTCCGTGAGGCCGGTCAGAGGCTCGCCCAGTCCCACGCGCAGGAGCAGCAGGCCACCCAGAACGGCCCCGGGCAGGTCAAAGCCCAGCAGGCCGCCGCCAACGCCGCTCTCGCGAACGTCAATCAGGCCCAGGCCCGTCTCGACCAGGCTAAGCTCAACCTCTCCTACACCCACGTCGTCGCCCCCATCGCCGGCGTCGTCAATAAAAAGAACGTCCAGGTAGGCGCAAACCTAAGCGTTGGCCAGGACCTTCTGACCGTCATCCCCCTCGTCGACCTCTGGGTCACCGCAAACTTCAAAGAAACCCAGTTGGAGAAGATGCACCCCGGCCAGGACGTTGAGATGAAGGTCGACGCCCTCGGCGGCCGCACCTTCCACGGCAAGGTCACCCAGATCGGCGGAGCCACCGGCTCCAAGCTCAGCCTCTTCCCACCCGAGAACGCCACCGGAAACTACGTCAAAGTCGTCCAGCGCATCCCCGTCCGCATCGACTTCACTAACCTCCAGCAGGAGAACGGCGACTACGCCCTGCGCCCCGGCTTCTCCGTCATTCCCAAGGTCACGGTCAAAGCTAAATAACCCTTCAGCCGCAATAAAACCCCGACCCGGTCTCGCTCCACCGAGACCGGGTCTATTATTTAACCAGTTCCACAGCATCGAACCCGCTGCAAAACTCATCTATCGAGTAGTAGCAGAATCCGCCATGACCACAGTTCTCTTCATCAAGTACGCGTACGGCATCATGTTCCTCTGGGTCTTGTTGGAGCAGCTGGGTTTACCCGTCCCCAGCATCCCCATCCTGCTCACCGCCGGAACCCTCAGCGCCGCTCATCGCATCAGCGACGCCTACTCGCTCCTCGTCGTCCTGCTCGCCTGCCTCATCGCCGACAGCGTCTGGTTCTTCCTCGGCCGCCGCTACGGAAACAGCGTCATCCGCCTCCTCTGCCGCCTCTCCTTCAACTCCAATACCTGCGTCGCCAAGACCGAGAACTACTTCCACCGCCGTGGTCCGGCCACCCTGCTCTTCGCCAAGTTCATCCCCGGCCTCTCCACCGTCGCGCCACCCATCGCCGGCCAGACCGGCATGCGTTACTCCCGCTTCATCCTCTACGACCTCTGCGGCTCCATCCTATGGGCCGAGGCCTATCTCCTCGCCGGCCGCTTCTTCGGAGACATCGCCAAGAAATGGGCGCCACCCTTCTTCGCCTGGCTCGGCCACTTCTCCGTAGTCATCTTCATCCTCATGGTGATCGGATTCGTCGCCCACCGCATTTACACACAGCGCAAGTTCCTGTCCCAGGTCCGCTCCATGCGCCTCGAGCCCGCCGAACTCAAGCAGATGCTCGACGACGCCCAGCAGCAGGGAATCGACCCACCCTTCATCGTCGACCTCCGTCACCCGCTCGACTACCTGCCCGACCCCCGCGTCCTCCCCGGAGCCCTGCGCATCGGCCCCACCGAGCTCACCGCCCAGAGCACCATCATCCCCCGCGACCGCGACGTCATCCTCTACTGCACCTGCCCCAGCGAAGAGACCAGCGCCAAGGTAGCCCTCCAGCTCCACCGCCTCGGCATCGAACGCGTCCGCCCCCTTCGCGGAGGCTTCGACGGCTGGAAAGAAGCCGGCTACCCCCTCTGCGACTACATCGAGATAAGCGACGCACCAGCCGCCACAACCCCCCTGACCCAACTAACAACCAACAACTAACAACCAGCACCTTGTCTTTCTCCGCGCACCTCCGCGCCCTCTGCGTCCGTCGTTCCTCAAGCCCCAATCTTAAAATTCACCGTAATAGTCGTCTGCACCTCCGTAGGCTCGCCATTCAACCGGTAAGGCTGATACCGCGCCGCTTGAATAGCATCGATCGCCGCCTGACGCAGCAACATCGGTCCACTCACCACGTTCAAACTCTCAATCCGCCCAGCCTTGGAGATAACCGCCTCCACCACGACAACGCCCTGCACCCCGGCAGTCTTCGCAATAATCGGATAGACCGGCCGAATCGGAGCCATCAGCAATCCAACAGTCACTCCCGCCGAAACCCTCATCGGTTTATCCGAGTGCGGCGCAGCCACCGTCACCACCGCGGGAGTAGCAGAGCCAACAAAAGGCGCCCCACTCGACCCATCCCCCACCATGCCGCTCCCAACCTTGGAAAAATCCCTCGGAGGGCCCTCATCAGGGCCCATCCGAATGATGGGCGGCACACTCGTCGGAGCCACGAACCGAGCACTCGTCGCAGGCATCGACAAACTAACCGGAGCCACACTAGCCGCATGCGCCACAACCGGCACCACCTTAATCACCGGAGGCGTCAGCCGCACATAAGCCCGCGGAGGGTCGCTCTTCAACTGCAGCAACTCCTGGTGAAACAGCGGCAACGCAATCACCAGCCCCGCCGCTGCAACCTGCAATGTAATCGAAACGGCAGCAGTCCAACGCTGCTCCACCGACGCGTGCTGCACCCGCGACGCAATCAAACTTCTCTCAAACATAAGGCACCTCTCCGGTCTTCCGAATTAGTGCGCATCTGCGAGATCAATGCGTCCGTACTAACTTAGACAATCAACCCCAAACAAATGTTCCCACGTCAGATACAAACCGAGTACACGTCGAGCACACGTCGGGTGCCCCATGTCAGACAGCTTCACGTCTGACGTGGGGTTACTCCCTTCCGTTCCCACCAAACTGGATGCCCCACATCTCGCACCTGAGATGTAGGTTCCTGCACTTCACCAACAACCAACACCTAACAACATTCCCCCTATCCCAACCCACCCCAACTGAGCGAAGATGTACACAATGCCGGTAGCACTCCAACCCGCCCCCGCAATCCCATCGCAAACCATCTCTGCCCCACCACGTGTCCTCTCCATCGACGTCCTCCGCGGCCTCACCATCGCCCTCATGATCCTCGTCAACGACCCCGGCGACTGGGCCCACACCTACACCCAGCTCGACCACGCCCCCTGGAACGGCTTCACCCTCACGGACTTCGTCTTTCCCAACTTCCTCTTCCTCGTCGGAGCCTCCATCATCTTCTCCATGCAATCCCGCCTCGCCTGCGGAGCAACGAAGAGAACCCTCGCCCTCCACATCATCCGTCGCGCCTTCCTCATCTTCGCCATCAAGATGTTCCTCACCGCCTACCCGCACTTCCACTACACCCACCTCCGCATCTACGGAGTCCTCACCCGCATCGCCCTCTGCTACCTCGTAGCCGGCCTCATCTGCCTCTTCACCCGCAACAAGCCCGCACCCTCCTCCTCATCACCGCTACCCTCCTCGTCGGCTACTGGGCCCTCATGCGCTTCGTCCCCGTCCCCGGCCTCGGCATACCCACGCACAACTTCCCCATCCTCGATCCCAACAACAACCTCGCCGCCTGGCTCGACCGCGCCACCAACGCCTTCACCCAACGCTTCCTCCACACCGGAACCCTCTACGAACACACCCGCGACCCCGAGGGCCTACTAAGCACCCTCCCAGCCCTCGCCACCACCCTCCTCGGCTCCGTAACCGCCATCTGGCTCCGCCGAACCCAGGGGGTGCCCCATGATCGGCGCAGCCTCACCGCGCCTATCGTGGGGTCACTACTCTACCCCGGCGCACCGTCCCACCCGCCGCGCCTCTTGGCCGGCCTAATCATCACCGGCATAGCAGGCCTAATCACCGGCCTACTCTGGAACCCCACCTTCCCCATCAACAAAAACCTCTGGACCAGCTCCTACGTCCTCTACTCCGCCGGATGGTCCCTCCTCACCCTCGCCCTCTGCTACTGGCTCATCGACATGCGCCGCCTCAACGAAACCCGGGCAGGCAAGGCCTTCCTCTGGCCCTGGCTAGTCTTCGGCTCCAACGCCATCACCGCCTTCGTCATCTCCAACTTCCTGGTCCTAACCCTCTCTGGATAAAAGTCCCCGACAGCCTCTCGACCCCCGTCGCTACGGGACCAGCCAAGCCCGTCACCGCCTGGTTCTGGGCCTACCACCACCTCTTCGCCCGCCACGCCTCCACCAACGTCACCTCAGTAGCCTTCGCCACCGCCTTCGTAGCCGTCTGCCTAATCCCCAACTGGCTCCTCTGGCGCAAACACATCTTCCTCAAAGTCTGAATAAAGAATTGAGCTGACAATGAAGCTATGTCTGGTCCTGCTACTTCTCTTCGCAACGAACCTTTGCCATGCGCAAGGCTACGCGATGATTGTTGCATCGCCTCTTCACGCTAACGCCTTGTCCGGCGTAGTGGTATATCCAGACGACAGTCCTATCCAAAATGCCGAAATCTCGACAATTGAATGTGGCAAAGGTGAATTTCGTGGGATTAGCGAGCCGGTCATCCTGCAAAAAGTACAAACGGACGCGAACGGCAATTTTGCATTTTTTTGGAAGGACCATACTCGCGCCTGCCTTCAAGTCCACGCGGCAGGAATGGATCCGCTGCAGGTCGAAGTTCGGTATGCAAAAAGCGGAAAGCTAAAACTGCGATTAGTAATTGCAACTTGATCGTCCCCCCTTAACTTGACACCAAACCCCCTCCTCAACAGCTAAACTAATCCAGACCCAACACCCGACCAAAACTAAGGTCCGGACCTAAGTCTTATGCTTTGAAGATTTTACGCAATATTGACGGGGAGGGGGGTATACCCACTCACGCCAGCAGGAGAGGGAATTGGCCTACACCGACCTACGCGACTGGATCACCCAACTCGAAAAATCCGGCGAACTCAAGCGCATCACCCACGAGGTCTCGCCCGACCTCGAGATGGCCGAGATCGCCGACCGAGCCTCCAAGCTTCGCCGCAACGGCGTCCAGACCGGAGGCCCCGCCCTCCTCTTCGAGAACGTAAAAGGCCACCCCGGCGCCAAGGTCCTCATGAACCAGTTCGGCAGCGAGCGCCGCATGAATCTGGCCCTCCAGACCGACTCCCTGGACGCAATCGCAGATCGAATCCGCACCCTCCTGAAACCGCAAACCCCGACCAGCTTCATGGACAAATTGAAGATGCTGCCCATGCTCGCCGAGGTCGGTAACTACTTCCCAAAGGTCATCCCCGCCAAAGAAGCCCCCTGCAAACAAGTCATCCTCAAGGGCGCCGACATAGACCTAAACAAGCTCCCCATCCTAAAGACCTGGCCGCAGGACGGAGGCCGTTTCATCACCCTCCCCTGTGTAATCACCCAGGACGCCAAGACCGGCAAGCGCAACGTAGGCATGTACCGCATGCAGGTCTACGACGAGCGCACCACCGGCATGCACTGGCAACGCCAGAAGGTAGCCGCCGAGCAGATGCGCGACCGCCTCCGCTCTACCACGAATCTGGGTGCCCCAGGTCTCGATTCTGAGACCTGGGATCGGACCACCGCCGCCGCCCGCGTAGACCTCATGGCCATAACCGCTGGAGGAACAGCCGCAGCAGCGTCTCTAGACTCAATCCCTCAAACCACCCTAACCAGGATCCGCGCCGACCGCATGGAAGTAGCCGTAGCCATAGGCACCGACCCCGCCACAACCTTCTCAGCCATTGTCCCTGCACCACCAGAAGTAGAGGAGTACCTGATCGCCGGCTTCCTCCGCCAGAAGCCCCTCGAGCTAGTCAAAGCCGAGACCGTCGACCTCGAAGTCCCAGCCCACGCCGAGTACATCCTCGAAGGCTACGTAGAACTAGGCGAGCTCCGCACCGAAGGCCCCTTCGGCGACCACACCGGCTACTACACCATGCAGGAGGACTACCCCGTCTTCCACCTCACCGCCATCACCCACCGCAAGAACCCCATCTACGCCGCCACCATAGTAGGGAAGCCCCCCATGGAAGACGCCTGGATGGGCAAGGCAGTCGAGCGCATCTTCCTCCCCCTCATGCAGCTCACCCTCCCCGAGATAGTCGACGTATGCCTACCCCCCCAGGCCGTCTTCCACAACCTAATGATCGTCGCGATCCGCAAATCCTACGCTGGCCACGCCCGCAAAGTAATGAATGGAATCTGGGCCATGGGTCAGGCCATGTTCACCAAGTGCATCATCGTCGTCGACGAGGACTGCGACGTCCAGGACCTCGCCGAAGTCACCCTCCGCACCGCCAACAACATCGACCCCGAGCGCGACATCCAGTTCACCCTCGGCCCCGTCGACTCCCTCGATCATGCCTCCCGCCTCCCCAACTTCGGCAGCAAGATGGGCATAGACGCCACCCGCAAATGGCCCGCCGAAGGCTTCAACCGCCCCTGGCCCCCCATGCTCAAAATGGAACCGACCATCACCGCAAAGGTCGACTCCATCTGGAAAAAACTCGGCATCGAATAGCGCCGTTACATCACCATTCCCGGCGTAGAGATCAGGTAGAACGTAACGCTGTCCTCCGTGCTCCGCTTATGCAGCGTCCCACGCGGAATAATCAGCATGTCGCCCTTGCTCATTAGCACCGACTTGCTCCCCTCGGCGCTCGGAGCATGCCACTCGCCCGCCTTCTCGCTGTGCGCGCCCTTCGGCGTCCCACCCACCTCGTACAACGTCGAGCCCTCGAGGATCTGCACCACATGATCCCGCCCCTCGTGCCACTCGAACTCCTTCGCACTCTTCGCCACCTCCGTCGTCAGTACGACAGTCAAGGGCAGGGAAGGCGCCGCAAACAAGCTCTTGTCCCCCGGCTTCTCATGCAGTGCTTTCTCTGCAGCGGCAATCTGCTCCGCCGTATAGGACTGGAAGGGCACACTCGCTGCAGCCGGCGCACTCTGCGCAAGCAACTCATCGGTTAGAGAGAGGCTGACCGCGGCGGCAAGAGGTGCCGTCTGTAGAAATCTGCGTCGTGATTGATCTTTGGCCATGCAAAAGTGAACCACAAACGCCCATCCTTTGCCAACGCCGCATAAAACGTCCTCTCCAGCCACGCGTCATACAATAAAAGCGAGGCGCACTCTCGGAGACTGCATGTCCACGTCAATACAACGTTTACCTCCTTCATCACTTGGCGCGTCCGCCCCCTGGTACGTCTGGGCCGGAGTCCTCGCCATCACCTCCGCCAGCATCGGCGGCGCGTGGGACGTCTCCTGGCACCGCACCATCGGCCGCGACACCTTCTGGACCCCAGCCCACATGGCCATTTACGCCTGCGGAGTCCTCGCCGCCATCATCTGCGGCTACCTCATCT
Organism: uncultured Acidobacteriaceae bacterium; assembly: GCA_963744125.1. GTDB lineage: Bacteria > Acidobacteriota > Terriglobia > Terriglobales > Acidobacteriaceae > Edaphobacter. Next base: position 281,001 of record CAVUSG010000008.1, read on the forward strand.
TCGCCACCACCTTCAGCCATTCCGCAAAACTCAAAGCAGTCTCCGTCAACGTCCTCGGCTTCCGCGCCCCCCTCGGAGCCTTCATCGCAGCCTGGGGCGGCATCGCCATGCTCACCTCCGCGCCCTTCGACAACTGGTGGCACGCCGCCTACGGCATCGACGTAAAGATCGTCAGCCCGCCCCACACCCTCCTCATCCTCGGCATCCGCGCCGTCGCCATAGGAGTCCTCTTCCTCATCCTCGCCGCCATGAACCGCGCGCAGGCCGAGTCCGACCTCGCAGGCACCCAAACCAACTTCAAGTCCCTCCAGCGTCTCTACCTCTACACCGGAGGCCTCATCGTAGCCGGCCAGATGTTCTTCCTCATGGAGTACACCTGGGACATCGTCCTCCACTCAGCCTCCGCCTACATCGCCATGGGCATCGCCCTTCCCATCGCCTTCGCAGTCATATGGCAGTCGTCACGCTACCGCTGGGCTTCAACGGCGACCGCCGCCATCTACACCCTCTTCGCCATCGCCGAGATCCTCATCCTCCCGCTCTTCCCAGCGCAGCCAAAACTCGGCCCCGTCTTCAACCCTGTCACCCACATGGTGCCGACCAAGTTCCCCATCCTCATCATCATCCCCGCGCTAGCCCTCGACATCTTCTGGCAGCGAACCCGCGCCTGGAAGCCCTGGAAGGTCGCACTCATCTCCGGCATCCTCTTCATCGCCGTCCTCGTCGCCGTCGAATGGCCCTTCGCCAATTTCCTCCTCTCCAAAGCCAGCGAAAACCGGTTCTTCGGAACCATCTACTTCGGCTACAACTCCCGCCCCGCCGGATACGAGCGCATGCGCGAGTTCTTCCAGCCCGATTCCGGCCTCGCCCTCTACCGCGGCTTCCTCATAGCCGCCGTCTGCGGCTCCATCGGAACCTGGATCGGCCTCACCTTCGGCCGTTGGATGCGGAGCGTCCAAAGATGAAGCTGCGCCGCAGCCTCCTCGTCATCCTTCTCTTTCTCTCGCCCTTCGCAAACGCCCACGTCGGCAGCAAGGACGTCTTCGAGCAGGCCACTGCCGGCCCCTATCAGCTCTACGTCACTGTCCGCATGCCCAACGTAATCCCCGGCGCGGCAGTCGTAGAAGTCCGCTCCACCGGATCCCCAATCACCGGCCTCCGCATCACCCCCTACCCACTCACCGGCGAAGCCTCCCTGCATCCACCCGCCTCCGACCCCATGAAGCTCTCGCCCGATGACCCCAGCTTCTACACCGGCTCCGTCTGGCTCATGGCATCCGGCTCCTGGCAGATTCGCTTCGACATCGCCGGTCCATCCGGCGACCGCAGCACCTCCGTCCCCGTCGCCGCCATCCCCATCTCCACCCTCCGGATGGACCACACCCTCGGCACCATCCTCGCCATTCTCGGCCTCTTCCTCGTCCTCAGCATGGCCGGAGTAGTCGCCGCCGCCATCCGCGAAGCCCGCCTCCAACCCGGCCAGCAACCCGACCCCGCCCGCCGCCGCCGCGCCCTCCTCGCCATGGTTGGAAGCCTCGTCTTCATGGCCCTCTGCGTCTACGGCGGAGCCAAATGGTGGAACGTAGAAGCCGCCACCTACGACGAAAACATCTTCAAGCCCCTCCAGATGACGCCGCTCCTCACCGGCAACCACCTCGACCTGCGCATCGAGTCCCAGCAAACAAACGACCCCCGCAACAACCGCTCCCGCTCCAACAAAGACTTCATCCCCGACCACGGTCACCTCATGCACCTCTACGCTATCCGCCAGCCCGGCATGGACGCCGTCTTTCACCTCCACCCCACCCAATCCGGCACGCACTTCCTCATCGACCTCCCCGCCATGCCTCCCGGCACCTACACCCTCTACGGAGACGTAGTCCACGCCAGCGGCTTCCCCGAAACCCTCGTCACCACCCTCACCATCCCCGCCGGAATCCCCGCCGCGCCCGCAGGCACCGACGACGCAGCCGCCCTCGCGCCCCCCATCTCCGCAACGCCACTGGGCAACTCCTATCGCCTCCCCGACGGCTACACCATGGTCTGGTACAAGCCCGCCACCCTCACCGCCAGCACCGCCTACAACTTCCACTTCAAGCTACTAGCCCCCAACGGCCAACCCGCGCCCGACATGCAACCCTACATGGGCATGGCCGGACACGCCGCCTTCGTCAAGACCGACGGAACCGTCTTCGCCCACGTCCACCCCGAAGGCTCCGCCGCCATGGCCGCCGTCATGCTAGCCAATCCCGTCGCGCCCGCCTCGCCCGACAGCATGCCCGACATGCCCTCCATGTCAGGCATGGCCCACCCACCCGGCGCATCCAACCCCAACTCAGTCGACTTCCCCTACGGCTTCCCAACCCCCGGCCGCTACCGCATCTTCGTCCAGATGAAGCACAACACCACCGTAGAAACCGGAGTCTTCGACGCCGACGTGCAGTAGCTCTTCAGAAGAAGCTCCTTGACCGCGCATGCATAAGAATTCATACTAAAAGTATGAAAATTGCGTCCAAAGTTGGCGAGCGGGGGCAGGTCGTCATCCCCAAGAAATTTCGCGACGACCTCGGCCTCGACAAAAACACCGCCGTCGAATTTGAACTAAAGGGAACGGCGCTGGTCCTCACCCCGAAACGTGAGAGACATGACTTCGATCTCGCCATGAAGCGTTATCGCGGTTCGCTTCGCAAGCAATTTCTCGCAGAGGGTTATACCTCCGTTGACGAATACATCAAGGAAATTCGCGGACGATGATCACTGCCGTCGATTCCAACGTAATTTTGGATGTGTTGCTGGGTCCAACCGCGGACGCAGAGACGGCCTCAAAAGCATTGCGTCTCGCAGAACTCAATGGTCGCCTGGTAATCTCCGCTATCTGTTATGCAGAGGTGACAGGGAACTTTCCCTCTCAGGCCCGTGCCGACGACTTCTTTGAACTGATCCACTGTTCCATTGGAGAGATCGACAAAGACGTTGCATTCCTCGCCGGCATCTTCTACCGAAACTACAAAAAGCGCGGTGGCACTCGAACCCGTATTCTGCCTGATTTTATGATTGGCGCTCACGCCCAGATCAAAGCAGACCGTATGCTTACCCGTGATAAACGCTTCTTCGGGACAACCTTTCCAAAACTCAAGACGGTCGCTCCCACCGACCTCATTACTCCGCGCTCTTCACCGTAATCGCCGACAAATTCCTAACCCACCGAGCCGGCCTCTTATCCTCCGAGCTCACCAGCTTGAACGCCCCATCCGCGGCAATCGCCTCCCCGTTCAGCGTATCCGCCACAATGATGTCGCCCGCATGGTTCGCCGGATCCGTCTCGTCGATCGAGTACACCACCTTGTAGTGATCCGTCCCCTCCGCCACCACGTACAGCAAAAATCCCTTACCCCGCAGCTTCTCGCCCGTCGGAGCTCCCGCCTTCGCCAGCAACTCCGTCAGCGGCACGCCCGAGTAGCTCTCGTTCGCCTTCGCATGTTCGTTGTAGACAGCCACTGTCTTGTGCGGCATCGCCTTCAGCTCAGCTGCGCTATAGGTCGTCTCCTTGCCATCCAGCCCCGTCACCTTCAGCGTCGTCGACGGGACCGCCGCCTTATGCTGCATATCCATCCCGCCTGCCGGCGTCTGCGCCTGCATCGACGCCACACACGCAAACACCAGACATCCAGTAATCGCACGAAGCAGCAAGGACACAGGTCGGTTCATGGCTACCAGCCTACCGCGACCCCGTCGTATACTCAAGATATGTCAATAGTCCGCAACGCAGCCGCCATTGCCAAGGGTATGAGCATCACCTTCAAGGAGATGTTCCAGCCAACCGAAGTCGAAAACTATCCCGACGGCAAGGGACCCATGCGCGGCGCCATATTTCAGGAGCGTTTCCGCGGCAAGCACCAGCTCCAGCGCGACGAGAACGGCCTCGAAAAGTGCGTCGCCTGCTTCCTCTGCGCCGCCGCCTGCCCCTCCAACTGCATCTACATCGAGGCCGCAGAAAACACCGAAGCCGTCCGCATCTCCTCCGCCGAGCGCTACGCCAAGGTCTACAACATCGACTACAACCGCTGCATCTTCTGCGGCTACTGCGTAGAAGCCTGCCCCACCGACGCCATCACCCACGGCCACGGCTTCGAACTAGCCTCGCTCAACGCCACCACCCTCGTCATGCGCAAGGAAGACCTCCTCGTCAGCATCGAGCCCGCCCTGCCCCTGATCCCCGGCGGCTCAACCGACATCGCCGACTCCCTCCGCTAAGCATCGCTTCAGGAACGTCGGCATAAGACTCAGTAACTTCGAGCGTTTGCAACGAAGCTAGCTTCACCCCATCCAATAGACATGACCAAAGCCAGCCAACATCCTCTGGAAAAGATCCTCGAATCCCGCATCGCCATCATCGACGGAGCGATGGGCACCACCATCCGCACCTACGGCATGGCCGAAGCCGACATCCGCGGCGAGCGCTTCAAAGACTCCACCAAGGATCTCCTCAACAACGGTGACATCTTCTCCATCACCCAGCCCGCGATGATCTGCGACATCCATCGCCGCTTCCTCGAGGCCGGCGCCGACATCATCGAGACCAACACCTTCGGCGCCACCAGCATCACCCAGAGCGAGTTCTTCGTCGACGACCCCCGCGAGCACGGTGGCCGCAAAGACCCCGCCTTCTACCAGAAGATCATCGACGACCCCATGCTCAGCGCCCTAGCCTGGGAGATCAATGAAAAATCCGCCCAGCAGTGCCGCGAATGGGCCGACCGCGTCGGCAACGACACCGGCCGCCAGCGCTTCGTCGCCGGAGCAATCGGCCCTCTCACAGTCTCGCTCTCCAACTCACCCGACGCCGACGATGCCGGCTTCCGCGTAGTCACCTTCGACCAGGTCAAGACCGCCTACGCCGAGCAAATCCGCGCCCTCATCGCCGGCGGCTCCGATCTCCTTCTCGTCGAAACCATCTTCGACTCCCTCAACGCCAAAGCCGCCCTCGTAGCCATCCGCGAAGTCTTCGATGAAGACAAAGTCCAGCTCCCCATCATGATCTCCGCAGCCGTAGGCCGCGGCGGCGAAACCCTCATCTCCGCCCAGACCACCGAAGCCTTTTGGAACGCCGTCCAGCACGTCAAGCCGCTCTCCGTCGGCCTCAACTGCTCCCTCGGCCCGGACCTCATGTACCCATTCCTCGAAGAGCTCTCCAATAAAGCCGACGTAGCCATCTCCGCCTACCCCAACGCCGGCCTCCCCAACCCGCTCTCCGAGACCGGCTTCGACCTCGGCCCGTCCGACATGGCCCGCTATCTCGGCGACTTCGCCCGCGCCGGCCTCATCAACATCGCCGGCGGCTGCTGCGGCAACACCCCCGAGCACATCGCCGCCATTGCCAAAGCCCTCGAAAACGTAGCCCCGCGCAAACTCGGCCCCATCGAGGTCGCCGCATGACCATGCCCGCGGAGACGAAGCCGCTCCGTCTATCCGGATCGCAACCCTTCACCCAGCAGCCCGGCGTCTACATCATGATCGGCGAGCGCACCAACGTCGCCGGCTCCCCCAAATTCGCCCGCCTCGTCAAAGATGGCAAGTACGAAGAAGCAGTAAGCGTAGCCCGCCAGCAGGTCGAGAACGGCGCCAACGTCCTCGACATCTGCATGGACGAGGGCATGATCGACGGCGTCGCCGCCATGTCCCGTTACCTCCAGCTCCTCGGCAGCGAGCCCGAGGTCGCCAAAGTCCCCTTCATGGTCGACTCCTCCAAGTGGGAGGTCATCGAAGCCGGCCTGAAATGCCTGCAAGGGAAGGGAATCGTCAACTCCATCTCCCTCAAAGAGGGCGAAGACAAGTTCCGCCAGAACGCCGCCGCCGTCCAAAAGTACGGAGCCGCGGTAGTAGTCATGGCCTTCGACGAGCAAGGCCAGGCCGCCACCTACGAGGACAAGATCCGCATCTGCGAGCGCGCCTACCGCATCCTCGTCGACGAGATCGGCATGGCCCCCGAAGACATCATCTTCGACCCCAACATCCTCACTGTCGCCACCGGCATGGAGGAGCACAACAACTACGCCGTCTACTTCATCAACGCCACGCGCTGGATCAAGTCCAACCTCCCCCACGCCAAGGTCTCCGGCGGCGTCTCCAACATCTCCTTCAGCTTCCGCGGCAACAACAAGGTCCGCGAAGCCATGCACTCTGCCTTCCTCTATCACGCCATCGCTGCAGGCATGGATATGGGCATCGTCAACGCCGGCATGCTCGAAGTCTACGAAGAGATACAGCCCGAACTTAAAGTATTGGTTGAAGACGTCCTCCTCAACCGCCGCCCCGACGCCACCGAGCGCCTCGTCGAATTCGGCGAAGCACTCAAAGTTGCCAGCGCAGGCGAAGTCCCCGGCGAAAAGAAGACCGAAGAGTGGCGCAACGGCTCCGTAGAAGAGCGCCTCTCCCACGCCCTCGTAAAGGGCATCGACACCTACATCGAGATCGACGCCGAAGAAGCCTACCAGAAGCTCGGCCGCCCACTCCTCGTCATCGAAGGCCCCCTGATGGACGGCATGAGCGTAGTAGGCGACCTCTTCGGAGCCGGCAAGATGTTCCTCCCGCAGGTGGTCAAATCCGCCCGCGTTATGAAGAAGGCCGTCGCTCACCTCACGCCCTACATGGAAGCCGAGAAGGCCGCACAGGAGGCCGCCGGCGAGATCGTCAAAGCCCAGGGCAAGATCATCCTCGCCACCGTCAAGGGCGACGTGCACGACATCGGTAAAAACATCGTCGGAGTCGTCCTCTCCTGCAACAACTACGACGTGATCGACCTCGGCGTCATGGTCTCCTGCGAAAAGATTCTCGAACGCGCCAAAGCCGAGAAGGCCGACATGATCGGTCTCAGCGGCCTCATCACCCCATCGCTCGACGAGATGGTCCACGTCGCCAAGGAGATGGAGCGCCAGGGCTTCAAAGTCCCGCTCCTCATCGGCGGAGCCACCACCAGCCGCGCCCACACCGCCGTCAAGATCGCCCCGCACTACAGCGAACCCGTCGTCCACGTACTCGACGCCAGCCGCGCCGTCCCCGTCACCACCACGCTCCTCTCGGACGACGGCAAGTCCGACTTCGTAATCCAGCACCGCGCCGACTACGAAGCCCTCCGCAAAGCCCATGCCGCTCCACGCCAGTCCGTAGTCCCCATCGAAGAAGCCCGCGCAAGACGCACCCCAATCACTTGGCGCCCCGAAGACCTCGCAACCCCAGCCTTCTTCGGCGTCCACGTCCTCGACAACTTTCCCCTCGCCACCCTGCGCGAGTTCATCGACTGGTCGCCCTTCTTCCACACCTGGGGCCTCAAAGGCATCTACCCGCGCATCTTCGACGACGAGCGTCAGGGCGTCGAAGCGCGCAAGATATTCGAAGACGGCAACAAGCTCCTCGACCTCATGGTCGAGAAGAATCTAATCACTGCCCGCGGAGTCTACGGCTTCTTCCCAGCCAACGCAATAGGCGACGATGTAGCTCTCTACACCGACGAGTCCCGCACAAAAGTTCTCGACCACTTCCACTTCTTACGCCAGCAAGCCAACCGCGAAGGCAGCGAGCCCTGCCGCTCACTCGGCGACTTCATCGCACCAAAGGAAACCGGCCTGCCCGACACCATCGGAGCCTTCGCCGTGACCAGCGGCATCGGCCTCAAAGAGCTCTGCGACTGCTACCGCGCCAAGAACGACGACTACAACGCCATCATGGCCGAGGCCATCGCCGACCGCCTGGCCGAAGCCTTCGCCGAATGCCTCCACAAACGCGTCCGCGACGAATGGGGATACGGCCTCACCGAAAACCTCAGCCCCGAAGACTTCATCCACGAAAAATACCGCGGCATCCGCCCCGCCCCCGGCTATCCCGCCTGCCCCGACCACACCGAGAAGGGAACCATCTGGCGCCTGCTCGACGTCGAGGCCAACACCGGCATGCTCATCACTGAGTCCTTCGCCATGTGGCCCGGCTCCAGCGTCAGCGGCATCTACTTCGCCCACCCCGAATCGCGATACTTCTCGCTCGGCAAAATCGACCGCGACCAGGTAGCCGACTACAGCCAGCGCAAAGGCATGACCATCGCCGAAGTAGAACGCTGGCTGGGCCCAAACCTCAACTACGACCCCGAAAAGTAGAAACGCAAAGTAGAATCGAGTCGTAGAATCGCACTATGCCGAACGATCCCGTCGCCGCAAACTTCCTCGCCTTCGCGGTTCGCCGCATGGAGCTCTCCGAGCACGATATCAACTGCTGCCTCGACCGCCTGACCCCCGAACAAATGCTCTACCGCGGTGGCGACAACGAGAACTCCATCGCCAACCTGCTGCTGCACCTCGCCGGCAATCTGCGTCAGTGGATACTCCACGGCATCGACGGCCAACCCGACGTCCGCACCCGCGACGACGAGTTCTCGCTCGCCCTGGAAATCCCACTCCCCGAGATTCGCGCCCGGTTCGCAGCCACCCTCGCCGAGTGCCGCGCCGTCATCGCCGCCATCCCTCACGAGCGCATGCTCACCATCATCAACCCGCAACCCAACGGCACCTGGGGCACCGCGACCATCGTCGAAGCCGTCTTCATCGTAGTCGGCCATCTTCAACTCCACACCGGCCAGATCATCCTGCTCACCAAGCAGCTCACCCACGCCGATCTCGACCTCTCCATCCCCCGCAAACGTTAGTTTTATATAATTTGGAACGCCGGATAGACTGTGAGAAACATAGACATCGTTCCAATGGCAAAAATCCAGTCAGTTGACTTGATCAGCCGCACGCAGGTACAACTCGACAGGGCCCGATAATGAATGAGACCGCAGCACAGAAGTCCATCCTCCACGTCTGTCGCCGCGAAATGCTTCGCCCCCTCCGCGACCAGATCCTCCGCCTCTCCGGATACAAAGTGGACTCCACCCTCAGCCCCGCCGAAGGCCTCACCATCTTCCAGTCCGCCCCCTATGACCTTGTCCTCATAGATGTAGAAGGCGAATACGGAATCCACGACGCCGAAACCCTCTGCGCCGACGTCAAGACAGCCAAACCCACCCAGCTCGTAGCCTTCGTCTGCAACTGGCGAGTAGCCATCCTCACCGACTGCCCCGACGAGATCCTACGCACCGAGTTCGACCCCAAAGCCTTCGTAGAAGGCGTACGCACCATGCTCCCCAACTCGTGACTCCACCAAGGAATTGTGTTCTCTCGGTGGGAGAACGCACACCCGCTACCCACCGCCGTTGCTTTTCTCCGCGCCCTCTGCGCTCTCCGCGTCCGTCGTCCACCACCGGCCTCACAAATCCCCAATGTTTACGCCCTAATCCCCACACCCCAAACTATTTTTCACGCTTTTACTCAGCAAAATCGCATGTCAACCCCCCAAACTCACAAAAAAAACCATAACTCCATTACCATCAACAAGATAAAAGTTTCACTAAAGCGGTTTTTAGTTATGGTCAATCCGGTAGAATAGAACTAGAGAACAAAACAAGAGAAGGCCCGGCTACCAAGCCGGGCCTAACTCTTTTGTTCGCAATATTTTGGCCGTAAACCCAATGGGTGCAATATTTTAGCCGGAGTTCTCCTCTAAGCTATTGCAAACAAGGCATTTACACCCAAGATACCCCCCCCCCGGGGGGGGTGTACCCTCAGAAAGGAGAGAATTTACTTAGCAGCATCCTTGGAACCAGCATCAAGCGTAGGAACCTTGGCAGCATCCTTCGAGCCCGCGTCAAGCGTGCTAACCGTCCGGTCCTCGTACTTCACGCCGGCAATATGCTTCTTCTGAGCCGCATCGCTCGCAGGTGCAGAACCCGTAGGCGGAGTCGGAGGAATCTTATCCGAGGGCGGGAGCGCACTCCGCCCCGAAGCCTTAGGAACTACAGGAACCGCCGCAGCCGCACTGGGCTTAGTGGTCGTCGTCGTAGCAGGTGCCTTCTTAGGATCCGTCGCCGTAGTCGTGGTTGCCTGTGCATGCGCCATCGATCCAGCCAGCCCCAGTACCGGCAGCATGCTGCGAAGATACAAGTGGTTGATCATAGGAGAATCCTCTCTGAATAACGCGTTCGAAGATGTTGCAAGCTCTGAATTCGCGAGTAGTGTGAAAGGGCCCGTATAGCGCATCCCAGTACACGCCTCCGCGAATTCGCGAGCCATACAACTTCAGAGCCACCACTTGCAGTCCGCCCAATCGCTGTGTTACTACTTAGTTATTCCAGTCTGCTTCGGCAGATTTGAATTTCATGCAGAGTGGTTGAGGGACGAGCCCTTTGACGCCACGACAACCGGACAGAACAAAGACGTACCGGTGTCAACTCTCTCCTGGACAGCCAGGGAACATGAGATTCGGAGCACGCAGTGCATCAGGCTGCACCCCGTTTTTCTCCTTCCTGCAGCCATCCATCTGAGATAAGTCAAAGGACCAAACGCCCTCCTCCACACGGAGAGAGCGAATGAACTATTCCTGTACCAGGTACGAGCTCAAGTGCAACGAGTGCGGCAACCGTTTCGGCAACCAGCCCCTCTCGGCCTGCCCCGACTGCCTCGCACCCCTCGAGATCGTCTACGACCTCGAAGCCGCCCGCGGCATCTTCACTCGGCGTACCATCGCCGCTGGCCCAGCCAACATCTGGCGCTACGCCTCGCTTCTCCCCATCCCCGAGGGCTTCCAGCCTGACCTTCCGGTAGGCTTCACCCCGCTCATCCGAGCAAAAAACCTCGGCCAGCGCATCGGAGCCAACAACCTCTACATCAAGAACGACGCAGTCTGCTTCCCAACCCTCTCCTTCAAGGACCGCGTAGTCTCCGTAGCCCTCGCCAACGCCCGCAAGTTCGGCTTCACCACCGTAGGCTGCTCCTCCACAGGCAACCTCGCCAACTCTGTAGCCGCTCAGGCCGCGCGTCTAGGCCTCAAAGCCACCATCCTCGTCCCAGCAGACCTCGAGCCAGCCAAGATCCTCAACACGCTCGTCTACGGAGCGCGCCTCGTCCGCATCGACGGCAACTACGACCACGTCAACCGCCTCTGCACCCTCATCGCCGACGAGTACTCCTGGGGCTTCGTCAACGTCAACCTTCGCCCCTACTACGCCGAAGGCTCCAAAACCGTAGGCTACGAGATAGCCGAGCAACTAGGCTGGCAACTCCCCGACAACGTAGTAGTCCCGATGGCCGGTGGCTCCCTGATCCGCAAAATCCGCAAAGCATTCCAAGAGCTGATAGCTCTTGGATTCGTTGACGCCAAGCCGGTGAAGTTCTTCGGAGCACAAGCCACCGGCTGCTCGCCCATCTCAGTCGCCGTAAAAGAGGGAACTGAAGACATCGTTCCGCAGCGCCCCAACACCATCGCCCGCTCCCTCGCCATAGGCAACCCCGCCGACGGCCCCGCAGCAGCCAAGATGATCCGCGCCGACGGAGGCTGGGCCGAAGACGTCTCCGACATCGAGATCGTCTCCGGCATTCAGGAACTCGCTGAGACCGAAGGCATCTTCACCGAGACCGCCGGCGGAGTCACCACAGCCGTCACCGCCCGCCTCTACGCTCAGGGCCGCATCACACCAGATCAGATCACCGTCACCTGCATCACCGGCAACGGCCTCAAGACCACCGACGCCCTCGAAGGCCGTTACCAGCTCGAGCGCGCTATCCGCCCCCGTCTCGCCGACTTCGGCGCCTACCTGAATGAGCTCGACGGTATCAACGAACCTGAACTCGCCGTAGCTGGAGTCACAAATGTCAATTAAAGTAACGCTGCCCGCCGCCTTCACCCGCCACACCGATGGCCGCAAGAACTTCGATTCAGCCGCCCCCAACCTACCCGGCCTGCTCGCCGACATCGACCAGACCTTCCCAGCACTAGGTCAACAGATCAAAGGCGAAGACGGCAAGCTTCGCCGCTTCATCAATCTCTATGTCAACGACGAAGACATCCGCTTCCTCGGCGGCGAAACCTACGCCTTCCAGGATGGCGACGAAGTCATGTTGATTCCCTCCATTGCAGGCGGATCGATATAAAGGCCTGTACATCGAATGGAAGTGACTCACTGTTACATCAAGTGAGTCGCAATCTCTTTCTCTGAAGCAACGATTTGCCAGCATCCACGCTCTTACCTTTGTAGTCGGCGACGCAGAGCACGGCAATCACGCATCGAGAAAGAAGGGAATCAAATGTTCCTCATTCTGGCAGTGGTACTCGTATTGCTCTGGCTGGGTCTGTTCGTAGGGCTGCATGTGGCCGGCTTTTTCATCCACCTGCTTATCCTCTTCGCAATCATCTCGGTGATTATGCACTTCGTCAGTGGCAGTAAACGCGCCGCCTGACAAAGCGCAGAACGCATCAGGAGATTATTCAGCAATGAAGAAGGCCGAGCCATCAGGCTCGGCCTTCTTCATTCATAAAGCGCCTGTCACTGATGCGCGATTGGTTGAGTTACATCAAGCGGTACTGGTATCACACCAGCCAGCGCCTCAGGAGTCTCTTCCTTCAACTCCGGCAACGCGCCTTCAAGCGCTATCTGCAAAACCTCGTCCATTTGTTGCACAAAGTGCAGCTTCATAGATGACTTCAACAGCTCGGGAAGATCAGCCAGATCCTTCTTATTCTCATCCGGAAGAATGGCCTCGAAGATCCCAGCGCGATGCGCTGCGAGCAGCTTCTCCTTCAGACCGCCGATGGGAAGAACCTTACCACGCAGCGTAATCTCGCCGGTCATCGCGACGTCGCGTCGCACCTTGATCTTCGTCAGCGCGCTCGCCAGCCCAGTCGCCAGCGTAATTCCCGCCGAGGGCCCATCCTTCGGGATCGCCCCTTCTGGAACATGCACATGGATATCGACATTGCGATAGAAATCTTTCGCCAATCCAAGCTGGTGCGACCGCGAGCGGATATAACTCAACGCGGCCTGCGCTGACTCCTGCATCACATCACCTAGCTGCCCAGTTGCTGTCAGCTTGCCCTTGCCATCCAGTACCTGCACCTCGGTCTGAAGGATCGTTCCGCCAACCTCAGTCCACGCCAGCCCAGTCACCAAGCCGACCTCGCTCTTTTCATGCACCTGCGAGTCGCGGAACTTCGGTACACCGAGGAACTCATCCAGGTTCACCGCAGTAATCGTTTCGGTATGCTTAGCGCCGTTCTTCACCACCCGTCGCGCGACCTTGCGGCACACGTTCCCGATCTCGCGTTCCAGATTCCGCACGCCGGCCTCGCGCGTATAGGCGCGAATCAACAACTGCAGCGCATCATCCTCGAACTTGATCTGCGCCTCGCTCAGTCCTGTACCTTCACGCTGCTTCTTCACCAGATACTGCTTCGCAATCTCCAGCTTTTCGATCTCGGTATACCCATGCAGCCGCAGAATCTCCATGCGGTCCTGCAACGGCCCCGGAATCGTATGCAGCACGTTCGCAGTCGCCACAAAGAGCACCTGCGACAAGTCATACTCAACATCGAGATAGTGATCCTGGAACGAAGTATTCTGCTCGGGATCCAGTACCTCAAGCAGCGCACTCGCCGGATCGCCCCGAAAATCCGAAGCCATCTTGTCGATCTCATCCAGCATGAACACCGGATTCTTCGTACCGGCCTTCTTCATCGACTGGATAATCTGCCCCGGCAACGCTCCGATGTAGGTCCGTCGATGCCCGCGAATCTCCGCCTCGTCACGCACGCCGCCCAGCGACATCCGCACAAACTTCCGTCCCGTCGCCTTAGCAATCGACATTCCCAGCGAAGTCTTACCCACGCCCGGAGGTCCGACAAAGCACAGGATCGACCCCTTGGGATTCTTCACCAGTTGCCGCACTGCAAGGAACTCGAGTATCCGCTCCTTAATTTTTTCCAGTCCATAGTGATCCTCATTCAGGATCTTCTCGGCATGCTCAATCGACCGAATCTCCTTCGATCGCTTCTTCCACGGCACCGCCAACAGCCAGTCGAGGTAGTTCCGCGACACAGTCGACTCAGCCGACATCGGTGGCATCGCCTCGAGCTTCTTCAGCTCCTGCAGGCTCTTGTCGAGCACGTCCTTAGGCATTCCCGCCGTCTCGATCTTCTTCTTGAGCTCGTCGAACTCGGACTTTTCGCCGCGGCCAAGTTCCTTCTGGATTGCCTTGATCTTCTCGTTGAGGTAATACTCCTTCTGCGCCTTCTCCATTTGCCGCTTCACCCGCGACTGAATGGTGCGATCCATATTCAGCTTCTCAATCGCAAGGTCGAGCACATCGGCCACACGCGCAAGCCGCGTCTCCGGATCAAAGACCTCCAGCAACTGCTGCTTCTCTTCGATTGAGAGTTGCAGGTTCGCCGCAATCGTATCCGCCAGCTTCGAAGCCTCGTCTGCGCGCACGCTCGCAGCCATCGTCTCGTAGTTCAGGCTCTGCTGCAGCTTCACATACTGTTCAAATAGCGAGTGCACACGCTGCATCAACTGTTCTACCTGCGGCGTCACATCCAGATGCGTAGGTCCAGTGCGAACCGTCGCGACGAAAAAACCATCGACGTCATTTACCTCTGTCGCCCGCGCCCGCTCCATGCCTTCGACCAGAACCTTGATGTTGCCGTCCGGCATCTTAACGCTCTGTACGATATTGCCGATTGTGCCGGTCTCGTAAATATCGTCAGCGCTGGGCTCGTCCATTGAGGCGTCGTGCTGCGTAGCTAGAAAGATCTTTCTGTCGCCGGTCAGTGCCTCTTCCAACGCACGCACACTCGACTCGCGCCCAACCACAAACGGAGTCATCATATGGGGAAAGATCACCATGTCCCGGATCGGCATCATGGGTAACTTGCGGGCTTCGCCGGTCAGTGGTGTTTTTGATGGATTTGTCATTTGCTCCCCCCAATTAGACGCCAGAGCTGGAACTTCGATTCAACGTCGGTTCACAACTCCAGTCGATTGTAATTCCAACCGAGGGAAATGCGTCTCTGGATTTTTACTAGGCCGCAGCAGTGTCAATTTCGGCAACGCCAGGCCAGCGAAATGCTAGGGGGGACACAACGGGGAAGTACGCAGGAAAGAAACACTGCCTCAGAGTAGTCAGGCGCCACCCGCGCCCGCTAAGCTTAGCCAGCCTTTTCCAGCAGCACTGGCAGTGTCAGCGCATGTTTCTGCACCATCTCCGCAGTGATAATCAGTTCCTTCACCTTCTTGTTACCCGGCACGTAATACATCAGGTCCAGCATCAACTCTTCCAGAATCATCCGCAGCCCGCGTGCCCCAACCTTGCGCTGCAGTGCCTCACGCGCAATCTCCCGCGCCGCTTCGTCCGTGAACGTCACCTTCACGCCCTCGTAGTCGAACAGCTTCGTGTACTGCTTCAGAATCGCGTTCTTCGGCTTGGTCAAGATCTCGATTAGCGCCGCTTCATCTAGTTCGTCCAGAATCCCCATCACTGGCAAGCGTCCAACAAACTCTGGAATCAAGCCATACTTCAAGCAAGTCTTGAGGCTCTGCCTGCCGCAGCAGCTCAGCGTCCCGCTGTGCCCGGATCGGAGTGATCTCTCCATCTTTCGCATTGGGATCCGCAATCGCCTTGAACCCCAGCGCCTTCTTGCCGATTCTCCGCCCGATTACCTTCTCCAGCCCGACAAATGCGCCGCCGCAGATAAACAGAATGTTTGTCGTATCGACAGCGGTAAACTCCTGGTGCGGGTGCTTACGGCCACCCTGCGGCGGAACATTGGCAACCGTACCTTCCAGCAGCTTCAGTAATGCCTGTTGCACACCTTCGCCCGAGACGTCGCGCGTAATCGAAGGATTTTCGTCCTTGCGTCCAATCTTGTCGATCTCGTCAATGTAGATCATGCCGCTCTGCGCGCGTGTCACGTCACCATCCGCAGCCTGCAGCAGCTTCAGGATGATGTTCTCGACATCCTCACCCACATACCCGGCCTCGGTCAGCGTCGTCGCATCCACAATAGCGAACGGCACATCCAGCATCCGCGCCATCGTCTGCGCCAGCAGCGTCTTGCCCGAACCTGTCGGCCCTACCAGCAGAATATTCGACTTCGCCAGCTCCACATCATTGCCGCGCGTCTTATTCATCTGGATGCGTTTGTAGTGGTTGTAGACCGCGACTGCCAGCTTCTTCTTCGTCTGATCCTGCCCGATCACGTATTCATCAAGGAACGCCTTGACCTCTTGCGGCTTCGGCAGATGCGCTGGAGCACCACCTGGCTGCGCCTCTGCGCGGTCATCCTCAAGAATGGAGTTGCACACCGCAACGCACTCGTCGCAGATATATGCCCTCGGATAATCCGAAGGTGATGAGATGAGCTTCGCAACCGCATCCTGAGATTTATGGCAGAAGGAACAACGAAGTGACTCGTCCGAGCCCCGTGACGTTTTCATAAATGCAATTACTCCCTGGCACTCCGTACAACGATACTTCGCTAAGTTTACACCCGTTTCATGCTGATAAACGGACACAGTAGGTTACCGATGATCTACATCGAAAGCGTCATAGACCCGTAAATTACATAAGCACGTTGAGTGCCATAACGCCGAAAGCCCAGGCAAAATGCCCGGGCTTTCCACACAAAACGCCTGTAAGCTCTAAGTCCGTGGCCGATCGATAATATCGTCGATAATTCCATACTCCTTCGATTGCGCGGCCGTCATGATGAAGTCGCGTTCCACGTCCCGCTCGATCCGCTCAAGTGACTGCCCGGTACTGGCGCTCATCAACTTGTTCGTAATCTCACGAATACGCAGGATCTCGCGCGCATGAATGTCGATATCCGTCGCCTGCCCGCTCAACCCACCCATCGAAGGCTGATGGATAAGAATTCGCGAGTTCGGCAGCGCAAACCGCTTTCCCTTCTTGCCCGCCATCAATAAGAAAGCGCCCATCGACGCCGCCTGTCCGATACAGAACGTCACCACATCGTTCTTGATGTACTGCATCGTGTCATAGATCGCCAGGCCCGCCGTAATCGATCCACCCGGCGAGTTGATGTACAGCTGGATGTCCTTCTCTGGATCTTCGCCACTCAGAAACAGCATCTGCGCAATGATCACGTTCGCGATATTGTCATCGATCGGCGTGCCCAGAAATATGATGTTGTCGCGGAGCAGACGGCTGTAAATGTCGTAGGCGCGTTCGCCCCGGCTCGTCTGCTCGATCACCATCGGTACTAAACCCATAGAAAATTCCTCTAGCAAAACCGTTTGTTGTGTTGTGTTGTTTTAAGTCCTACGAAGCCAGCTTCTCATACAACACGCTGCCCGTCTTCTCGCGTCGCATCTGCTCACGGATCCGATCCAACCCACCATCCTTCGACAACCGCTCTCGCAGTGTCTCGAGTGGCTCGCGCGATTGGATCGAAAGCATCAGCAGCTCGCGGTCCAGCTCATCATCGGACACTGTAACGCCCTCTGCCTCTGCCAGCCGGTCCAGGATCATCGAAGCCTTCACTTCGTTCACGGCCTGGTCACGCTGCGCCAGCCGCAGTCTCCCGAAGTCCAACTTACGCATGTCCTCCGCGCGCATCCCCTGCTGTGCCAGCGCTCGCAGACTCCTGTCCAGCCGGGCATCCACCTGCTGCTGCACAAACGCCTCAGGAACGGGGAACTGGTAGCGCCCGATCATCTCTCCCAGCATCGCATCCTTCGCCTGACTCTCCAGCGCGTCCTTCTTCCGTGCCGACGCACGCTCGCGCAGGCTGTTCTCAAACTCCTCGAAGCTCTCATAGTTCCCAAGCTGCTTCGCGAACTCGGCATCCCGTTCCGGGAAGGTCTTCTTCTTGATCGCCTTCACCGTCACGTCGTAGCTCACCGACTGACCTGCCAGCCTGCGCTCGCCGAAGTCCGCCGGATAGTCCGCCTCGAACTTCAGCTCCTGACCCACCTTCGTGCCGCGCAGAGCCTCGTTGAACGCGGCCAGCGTATTCTTGCCGCCGATCTCGATCAAAACATCGTCCCCTACAATCGGCTCAGCAGTAGAAGTACTCGCCAGCCCATCCTCAGTCACCGTCTGCGCCAGGTCCTTTACATCGCCGCGAAACTGTATCTCGGCCCAGTCCCCATCGACCAGCGCGCGGTCCTCTTCCACAGTCTCGACGGTCGCATGACCATCCAGCACCCGCGCCAACTCCGCCTCGTACTCAACGTCCGTCAGCGCAATCTCTGGCTTCGCTACCTTCACGCTGTCATAGCCCGTAATGTCGAACGCCGGGGCCACTTCAAACGCAGCCTTGAACTTTAGCGGCTGTCCATCTTCCAGTTGCAGATCAACCAGCTGCGGCTCCGACACCGGTTTCAGCTTCTGCTCATCGATCGCCTTGCGGAAGCGCTCCGAGACCAGCATCTCCATCACCTCTTGCCGGACCTCCTTCGCAAACTTCGATCGCACCAGCGACTCCGGAACCTTCCCCGCCCGGAACCCGGGAATCCGCGCCAGCTTCTGATACCGCTTTACAACCGTCTTATAGCTCTTTGCCACCTCATCCGCCGGCACTTCGACCGCAATCTCCCGCACCAGCTCAGGGTTCAAAGCCGGTGCATGCTGATGATCATGGTCATGATGATCGTGGTCGTGCTCATGCTGTTCGATAGCACTCTCTGCCGATGTTGCCTCAACGGACACAGCTTCGTTTGCTGCAGCCTCTGTTCCTGCCGTACTCTCAATCGGAGTCAATTCCATACCTTCTTCTCACGTAAGTAGACACGCGGGGCCAGTGCACAAGCGGCCCGCGCACAATGCGCCTCACTCTCCACTGTACGAGCCTTGCTTGTGCAGGGTCAAACTGCCCCGAGCCTTTACAAAACCTAGAAATGCTGCGTAGTCTCCATCGCCAGCGGAAACAACTCCAACCGCACCTTCCACTGCACGGTCTGGCCTGGCTGCAGCACCACCATACCCGTATCCTCGTCCTTGTCCCACTGCTTGCCAAACGGGTCGTCAAAGTTGAACTGCGGATCGATGGTTACCATCGCCTTGTCCGCAGGCGCCTCCACCCGTATCTCTTTGATCGTCGGCGTCAAAGCAGTAATGCGCAGCCCGAACTTGCCTTTGACGTCGCGCAACTCAACCACCGGCCCAATATCGAGCAGGCCCTGCTTCAGGTGAACGAAAGCCTCGTTCAGCGTCTTCGTTCCGAGTCTCGCCCCGCCCTGCTTTGTGAAGTCGAACTCTGTCCCCGAAATCGGCAGCAACTTGCCCGTCGGCAGTCCAGCCTGCTCACCATCCTTGCGCTCCCGCATCTCTACCCGCATCCCGTTCGGCAGACGCAGCAACGCATCGGCACGGTCACCGCTCGGAATCGCAAATCTCGGCCGCCAGCCAATTCCCACTGGTTCGGCAACTAAACCGGTATTCTTCGCCACGACTCCAAGCTCTATCACCCGGCCGTTCAGCAGTACCAGCGTCGTAATCTCCGTCTGCGAAAGCCAGTGCCCGTCAAAATTTCCCGCTCGATAAACTGACCGGCTCTGCCATCCGTCCGGCACTACATGTGTCTCGATCGTATTGGCCTGGCGTTTCAGCAGCAGGCCTCCCAACGAGGTCCCTGCGGCATCGCTGCCCCGTGGCGCCGCAGGCAGGATCATCGTCTGCCCCTTCCATACCGCCATCACGCTCTCGCCATCCGGAGTAAGCACCCCTCCCATGCGGTTCGCCCACGGAGCTTCGAATGCTCCTCCCATGCCCAGGCTCGCCTTCCCGTACGCATCCGTTCCAGTCCCAGTCATCAGCTTCGACGCTTCTTCCACCGAAGGTGAGACAAGCAGCGGCACCTCACCCAGAGAAGGTACCTGCGCCACAATCTGCAACACATTCATTCCACGTCCAGGCAGCAGCGTCGCCGAAAGAAACTCCGGCATCGTCCCACTCGCAACCGCGATCCGCTTCATCACAATCGCGTCCTGCCCACCCGGCGGTGCAAATTGAGGCGCCTCCACCTGTGGCTTCGATTGCAACTCAGTTTCCAGCTGATGGAGATGTCCCTTGCCCCGCTCCCTTACCACCAGCAACAGTCCGCCTAGCAACAAGACCAGTACCAGAGCCGTTAGCATCCCTGACCGCAGAACTGCCTGCCTCCACACCTTCGCCCGCATTGAAGAAAGTTTCCGCCCAAATATCGCGGCATACATCCGGCTAATTCGTGGATCTTCCAACTCTACGTCCTCTTCTTCTAGCTTCAGGGTCTAAGTCTAGTGTACGCAGCCTCGCGACCCATTCGCGCACGCAAGCAGCGTCCCGCGCATATCATGAAATCAGATGCCGATTCGTACTACTCCATCTACGCCCATACTCTTCCAGCAGATTCATCACTCCATCATCACCTGCGAACAGTGCCCGCGGCTCCGCGATTATTGCCGTGGAATCGGCGAAACCCGCCGGCGCGCCTACCAGGACCAGACCTACTGGGCACGTCCTGTTCCCGGCTTCGGAGATCCACGCGCACGCATCCTGATCGTTGGACTCGCGCCCGGCGCCCACGGTGCCAACCGCACCGGTCGCCCTTTCACCGGCGACGGCTCCGGCGACTTCATGTACCCGGTCCTCCACGACCTCGGCTTCGCCACCAAGTCCAAAGCCATCTCCCGCGACGACGGCCTCAAGCTCCGCCACGTTTGGATCGCCTCGGTGGTCCGTTGCGCCCCGCCTGGCGACAAACCGCTCCCTCAGGAGATCCGCAACTGCTCCCAGCATCTCGCCGCCGAGGTCGCAGCCCTGCCCCACGTCCGAGTCGTCGTTTGTCTCGGCAAAATCGCCTGGGATGGCTATCTCGCCCACCTGCTCCACACAGGAGTCATAACCCGACGGTCCGACTACAAATTCTCCCACGGCGCCGAATATGTCCTGCCCAACGGCCTGCGCCTCCTCGGCAGCTACCATCCCTCGCTGCGTAACACCAATACCGGAAGGCTTGATCGGCCAATGTTTACGCGTATATTCGTGCACGCCCGCGAACTCGCAGGACTGGCCATCTAACGCAATCTTAATACCGCCTTCTCACCAAAATATCCGAAGCAAGAACCACCGGCGCCATCACCATAAACAGAAAAATCATCGCCGCCAACACATCTTTCATAGCTCACCTCACGGCAACTCTAGCCTGCGAAACCCGCTTCCCAATCCCTCATTCACCCCTCAGAACAGCGCGAGCCATTAGCCACAATGGTTCTGTCCAGTTGGCCGCACCTCTCCGAAAACACTTGAAACCAACCAATCTCGCATCTTTCGAATCAGATAGTGAAAGAGATTCGAATCCAGCACGAGGTATCTCGCATGTCTGCAAAGAACTATTGGTTCGCCTTCGGAGTCGGCGTAGCCGCCGGAGCCACCGTCGCGCTGCTCTACGCTCCCCAGACTGGAGCCAAAACCCGCAAGCAACTCCGCAGAGGCGTCGCGGACGCCGGCGACTACCTCGAAGAAGCCGCTGACTACCTCAAAGAGCAGGCCGAGCGCCTCAGCAACGAGGCCCAGAAGACTCTCAAGCGCACCCGCTCGCAGGTCGGGGACGCGGTCGACAAGGCCGGCGACGTCGTCTCAGACGCGGTCAAATCAGCCAAGGCCATGGTTTAGGTTCCTCCCCAGAAAACAACGTCCCGGCGCAGTAAGCCGGGACGTTGCCGTTTAACCCAACCCAAACTACTCCGGCGGCCCCACCGTCACCACAAAATAAGTCACAGGCGCATTCGAAGTATTCGCGATAAAGTGTTTGTCGCCCGCCACACAGATCCCAACATCCCCAGCCACCATCTTCCGCGCAACCCCGTTGGTAGTCAGCTCCGCAGTCCCTTCCCGGACCAGCCATATCTCGCTGTGCAGATGCGTTCCCACCGCCTCATGGTCCGCTCCCGGCTGGATGGTGGACTCATGCATCTCCAGCCGGATATTTCCCGCCTTCAGCATCCCTGCCAGATAGCTGCTCGACGAATGCCCAGCCTGCGACCCTGCCTTAGGAGGCGTAGGTTGAAACACACCCGACTCAAGCTCTTTCAGGGGCGGTCGCTGGCCCTCCGCCATCTCCGACACCAGCCCGGACGCCGCCAGCAGCGCAGGCAGCAAACTTGTAAATTCACGACGATTCAGAGCTCCATAAGTCTTCATCTCCCTAGCCTTAAACAATACGCCCCGGCATCTCGCCGGGGCATATCTTCAACATCATTTTTTGTCTAAACAGCGGTCAGTGCAAACCCCGCCATCTTCTCTTCGCCGTCCGCCGCGACCGGCCGGTAGAACAGCGCATTGTTCTCCATGTAGACCTCAATGAACGCCGGCCGCTGCACAATGCCGCCGCCAATCAAAGCCTCCGACAACGGATCTTCGACGAACCGCTGCAGAGCCCGACGCAGAGGACGAGCGCCATAGGTCCTGTCCGAAACCGTCTTCTCCAGGATCCAGTGCTTCGCATCGTCCGTCACGGAAATCGTGATGGCCTTATGCACCAGGTTGGCGTTCAACTGCTGCACCAGCAGCTCGAGAATCTGCATCAGGTCCGAATCCAGCAGCGACGTAAAGATAATGATCTCGTCCAGACGGTTCAGGAACTCCGGATTGAAGGTACGCTTGACCTCGCCCCTCACCAGCTCTTCCATCTTGTCCAGCACCATGTTCTCCTTCTCGCTCTGGAAGCCCAGCCCCTGCCGCTTCTGCAGATGCTTCGCTCCAATGTTCGAAGTCATGATGATGATCGTGTTCTTGTAGTCGACCGTGTTGCCCAACCCGTCCGTCAACTGTCCGTCCTCAAACACCTGCAGCAGCAGGTTGAAGACATCCGGATGCGCCTTCTCGATCTCATCCAGCAGCACCACGCAGTAGGGGTTGCGCTTCACGCGCTCGGTAAGCTGACCACCCTCCTCGTAGCCCACATAGCCCGGAGGCGAGCCAATCAGCTTGCTCACGGAATGCTTCTCCATGAACTCCGACATATCGAACCGGATAAGCGCCTTCTCGCTGCCAAACAGGAACTGTGCCAGCGTCCGCGCCATCTCCGTCTTACCAACGCCCGTAGGTCCAAGGAACAGGAAGCTGCCGATGGGACGAGCAGGATTTTTCAGGCCAGCTCGAGACCGCCGGATCGCCCGCGCCAGCGCCGAGATCGCCTTCTCCTGCGAGATCACGCGCTTGTGCAGCTCTTCTTCGACCCGCAGCAGCCGCTGCATCTCTTCTTCCTTCAGCGAATTCACCGGAACGCCCGTCCAGCGGCTAACCACATCCTCAATATCCTCGCGCGTCACAATGCCCGCGCTCGAATCATCGAGGTGATACTTATCCCGCAGCGACCGCAGATTCTCCCGCTCCTTGCGCTCCTCATCCGAGTAGAACCGTGCCTTCTCGAACTCGTGATTCGCAATCGCGTTCTCCATCCGGTGCACGATGAACTTGATCCGCTTCTGAACCTCGGTCAACTCCTCGGGCAGGGAAGTCTGCCGCAGCTTCACCCGCGCCCCCGCCTCGTCGATCAGATCGATCGCCTTATCCGGCAGGAACCGGTCAGGAATATACCGGCTCGAGTGCGACACCGAGAACGTAATCGCCTCATCCGTGTACGACACAGCATGAAACTTCTCATACTTGTCCTTGATCCCCATGATGATCTTGATCGCATCCTCTTCGTTCGGGGGAGGCACCTTCACCGCCTGAAAACGCCGCTCCAGCGACCGGTCCTTCTCAATCGACTTCCGATACTCCGCCGGAGTAGTAGCCCCAATGCACTGAATCTCACCGCGGCTCAGCGCCGGCTTCAAAATATTCGCTGCATCGAGCGATCCCTCGGCCGACCCAGCACCAACCAGCGTATGCAGCTCATCGATGAACACGATGGAGTTCTGATTCTCCATCAACTCCTTCATGATCGTCTTCAGCCGCTCTTCAAACTGCCCGCGATACTTCGTCCCCGCCACAATCAGCGAAAGGTCCAGAGCCAGCACGCGCTTATCCGCCAGGAAGCTCGGCACCTCGCCATCGGCAATCTTCTGCGCCAGCCCTTCAACGATAGCCGTCTTACCCACACCCGGCTCGCCGATCAGCACCGGATTGTTCTTAGTTCGCCGGCAAAGAATCTGGATCACGCGATCCACCTCGGCATCCCGCCCAACCAGCGGATCGAGCTGCTGGTCCATCGCACTCTGTGTCAGGTCGCGGCTGAACTCCGCCAGCATGCTCTGCTCGCTGCGATTCCCCTTGCTGCCCTGCGCCGTAGGAGTCTTCTCCTGCGTCGTCCGTTGCAGCTCTTCACGAATCGCCGGCAACCGCAGCCCGCGCTCCGTCAGAATCTCCGCCGCAAAGCACTTCTCCTCGCGCAGCAGTCCCAGCAGCAGATGCTCTGTCCCGATATGTTTATGCGAAAGCCGCTCCGCCTCTTCGGCAGCATAGGCCAGCACCCGCTTGCACTCGTTCGACAGCGGCAGATCGACCGAAGTCGACACCTTCTCCCGAATCGTCGTATGCCCTTCAATCTGTTTCCGTATCGATTCCACTGACGCGTGCGACCGCAAAAAGCGGTTCGTCAGTGCCTTGTCCTCCCGCAGCAATCCGAGCAGCAGATGCTCGGTCTCGATATAGGGCGACCCAAACTGACTGGCCTCGTAACGCGCAAAGAATATTACGCGTCGCGCCTTCTCTGTATAGCGTTCGAACATGGTTCCCTCACCAGCGGCCACCGAATCCCGGCCCGAAAACCCGAACCCTGCGCCGCGAACCGTTAGTCCCGTACACGTCCCGGAAGAAACTTTCTCCTCCCGAAACCCTAAGGCTGCCCCCTCAAACCGAGCATCCATCCACGTACTACCAGTTTACCTTCGTAAAAACTAAGACGGAAAATCGCACCAAAAGTTATGCATACACTACATCAATTCAGATTGGACGTACTATGTGTAAAACTGGCTCTTAATACTTCATTGTACTAGGGCTCTCTTCCAACCGGCCCTCCCGCAGCCGCAGCATCCGGTCGCAACGCCCCGCAAACTCCAGATTATGCGTCACCAGAACACTCGTAAGCCCATGTTCTTTGTGCAACTTCTGTATCAGTCCAAACACCGCCTCCGCCGTCTTTCCATCCAGATCCCCGGTAGGTTCATCCGCCAGCAGAACCTGCGGCGATACCACCAGCGCCCGCGCCAGACTCACCCGTTGCTGCTCCCCGCCGCTCAACTCCCCCGACCGGTGCTCCTCCCGTCCCACCAACCCCACCCGCTCCAGCCAAACCCGCGCCTGCTCCAAAGCCGCCCCGCGCCCCATCCCCCGAGCCAGCAGCGGCATCGCCACATTCTCCACCGCCGTAAACTCCGGCAGCAGATAATGAAACTGCCACACATACCCAATCTTCCGGTTCCGAAACTCCGAAGCCTGCCTGCCCCGAGAACCCACTCAGCCGCTCCGTCCCCAAACCAAACCTCACCCGCCGTAGGCCTATCCAGCGCCGCCAGCAGATGCAGCAGCGAACTCTTACCCGCCCCACTCTCCCCCACAATCGAAACCATCTCACCCGCCCGCACCGCCAGGTCCAGCCCGCGAAACAGCTCCACATCCCCACTCCCAACCCTGCCCGACACCGCCGGATAAGTCTTCGTCAACCCCACCGCCCGCAGCACCACCTCCGGCGCCGTCACCACCGGCAACGGCTCCAGCCTCGACTCATCAACCACGCGATTCACTTCATTCATGCGAATGCCTTCCACCCGCAACTCCACTCTACTTCGCCCCATGCTCCGAATGCCTCCCCAAAGAAATCGCAATCCGATTCCACGCATTGATCGTCGTAATCACCAACGTAAGATTCACCGTCTCCGCATCCGAGAAATGCGCCCGCACCTCCTCATACACCGCATCCGGAGCATGACCCTCCTGAATATTCGTCACCGCCTCCGCCCACCCCAGCGCCGCCCGCTCCCGCTGCGTATAAGCACTCGACCCGCGCCAATCCGCCACCCCCGCAATCCGTTCCTCCGTCTCGTTCCCCTTCTTCAACTCCGCCGTATGCATCTCAATGCAATACTCACACCCATTCATCAACGAAACCCGCAGCCTCACCAACTCCCGCACCGAAAGCTCAAGCCCCGTCCCCGTATTCAAGTAATGCTCCAGCTCCCGCATCTTCCCGATGCCCTCAGGAGCCAGCCTCATAAAGTTCAATCTCGCTTCCACATTGCCTCCAGCCATCAAAGAATCCCGATTACAAAAACCATTGCCAAAAGGCATCCGAACATAACGAAACATGCAAATCGATGCTTCGTCCGCAAAGTGCTCTCCGGAAAGAATCGGCGATGTTCACGTAAGAGCCGAGCTTGCTTACCGAACCACCATAGCGCCTCCAATCGTTCTCCTTGCGGCAAACGCGGATTAACCTCTCCTTGCATCTCGATTCCGATTAAACATGTTGCAAGCGCGCATAAAGAACCTAAGACTAAAAACGCAACGCCGAGGAAGATGCGGACGTTACTCATACCGCAAAGCCTCCGCAGGCAAAACCTTAGCCGCACTCCCACTCGGATACAAAGTAGCCACCAAATGAACCCCCAGCCTCACAGCCCCCACAATCAACGCATCCCAAATCTGCGGAGCAAACGGCAGATAATCAATCGAATAAACCGCCGCATCAAGAGGGAAGTGGTAGTGCCCACCCACCCAGCTAGCCCCATACCCCACAATCATCCCCAGCACCGTCCCAATCACCGAGATCAGCAGCCCCTGCAGCAGAAACACCCGCCGCACCTGCGCCTCCGTCACCCCGAAGCTCATCATCACCGCAATATCCCGCGTCTTCTCCATCACCATCATGGTCAGCGCAATCAGAATATTCAGCGCCGCCACACACACAATCAGCGCCAGCACAATGAACGTCACAATCTGCTCCAGCTTCAGCGCCCGAAACAGCTCACGATTCTGCTCCATCCAGTTCGTCGCTTGAAACCCCGGCCCCGCAGCCTTCTCAATCTCCACCCCAATCCGATCCGCATGATAAAGATCATCCACCTTGAAGCTGATGATCGAGATCAACCCCGGATCATTGAACAGCGCCTGCGCATCCGCCAGCCGCGTAAACGCATACGTCGAATCGTACTGATAGAACCCCGACTTAAATATCCCCACCAACTGAAACCGCTGATACTTCGGAACCATCCCCAGCGGCGTCAGCTCCCCCTGCGGACTAGTCACCAGCACCGAATCCCCCACCGCAGCCCCAATCGTCTCCGCCAGATCACTCCCAATCACAATCGGCGGCAAAGCCTGTCCCACCACAGAACCGGGTGCCCCAGGTCTCGATTCTGAGACCTGGGTTCCCACCGGCTCCAGCGCCGCAGCCGACCCTTCCTTAACACTCTGCAACAAATCCCCCACAGTCCTCTCATCCGCCGGAATCACCCCCTTAATCAACCCACCCCCACTCCGCGCCCCCCGCGAAATCAGCACCTGCCCATAAAACCCCGGAGCCGCCGCAGTCACATGCGGCAGCGCCCGCAACCGAGCCAGCAGCGGCTGCCAGTTCCGCATCCCATCCCCCGCAACCCGCATCAGGTCCACATGCGCTGTCGACCCCAACAGCCGCTCCTGCAGATCCCGCCGCATCCCATTCGTAATCGCCAGCGCAACAATCAGCGAAGCCACCCCAGCCCCCACCCCAATCACGCTGATAGCAGTAATCACCCCCACCACAGCCTGCCGCCGCTTAGCCCGCAGATACCGCATCGCAATGAAGAGCTCAAATCGCATCGTCTACTTCACCACGGCCTTCACCGTAACCGCATTCTCAAACCGGTCATAAACCCGCACCGCAATCACATGCTCCCGAGCATCTGTAACCGGAACAGTTGCATTAGGAATCGCCGCCAAAAAATCATACCGCTCCACCAGCGAGTCCGACAGCTTCCCCACCGGCTCCACATACTGCCACGGCCCGGCATCCACGCTGTACTCCGCATGAGCAATCGGCGACACCGCATCCCGAGCCTCCAGCGTCGCATGAATCTTCGCCGGACTCCCCGCAACCATCGTCGCCGTCAGCACGCCCGGCACCGGAGCAGTAGTATCCACCACAAACTCCTCACTCACCTTCTCCCCCGTCATCGCATCCGCATCCGTATGCACCGGAGAGTCGCTAGCCACCACCTTCACCACATAAGCCCCATCCGGCAACAGCGCCGAATCGAAGCTATAAAACCGATCGCTGATCTTGTCCTTCAGCAGCCTCCAATTCGCCTCTCCCGACCCGCGATACCACACCGCAAAGATCAAATCATCGCCATTGTCATCATGCGCCAGCCACCGAACCGTAATAGCCGTCTTATCCTTCTGCGCCGTCAGCGGAGCAGTACTCGCATCCGAAGTAAAAATCATCGGAGAACCAGCCCCAGCCGCCGGAGGAAACGCCACCTGTACCGTATTATTCGTCGGAGCCCCACCACCCGCCGCCACCCGCGCTCCCGCCTGCACCACAATCTCGTCCATCACCGGAGCAGCATTCTTCGGCAGATAATTCAGCGCCACCCGGTCCAGCTCCGCACCCGTCTGCAGCACCGCCTTCCACTGCACAAACCGCGCCGACGGCACCGTCACCTTCCCATCCGCTCCCACCGGAGCCCACGCACTCCAACCCATCAGCGCACTCGGAACATTCCCGCTCCTCACCAGCAACTCCACGCCCTTCAGACCCTCCGGCTGCACCTCCACCCGCCCCCACTGCGAGAACCCCTGCGCATCAAAGACCTCGCTCGTATAAGCAGCATCCTTCGCCACCCCATCACTCACCTTAAAAACCTTCCCGCTATTACTAGTCCCCACCAGCATCCCACCTGGCACCGCCGCAAAAGCCATCCCCTGCGAAGCCTCCAGGTGCGCCAAATCCGTAAACCGCCCCGCCACCGCCGTATCCACGCGATATACCCGACCCTTATTCCCCGTAGCCGCCAGCAAACTCCCATTCCTGAACGCCAGCCCATACACCACGTCATCCTTCAGCGTCAGCAGTTTGCTCGGAGCCCCATCCGCCCCAATTCGATAAATCTCCGACCCATCCGGCACCAGCGAATTTGTCCCCGCCGCGCTCGCCGACCCCGGCTGCGAAAAAGTAATCGTCACCCCCACATTCCCCGTCACCGGCAGAGGAGGCAGCGCCCCACCACCCTTCGTCCCCACCCCCGCCGCATAAACATTCCCCGCCGAATCCATCGCCAGCGCCGTAATCTCCTTCCGAGCAGCCGCATAAACCGCAAACGGCTTAGCCCCAGACTCCGCAGTAGAAATCTTGTAGACCACCCCAGCCCCATCGCTGCCCGCCCAAAGACTCCCATCCGGCCCCGCCAGCAGACACCGTATATGCTGGTCCGCCGTCTAAACATCAGCGAAGGCTTAGCAATCGTCCCCTTGGCAACCCCACCCAACTCCACCCGATAAACCGCCGCCGGAGCACCGGTAGCAACAAACGCACTCCCGCCAATCACCGCCACATCCCAGATGTACTTCGGCTTCTCCTCCGTCTGCGCCGGATCGAACAGCACCGCAGCCCCACTCCCACTTGCAACCGCCGCGCTCCCCGGAACCCAATAAACCTTCCCGTCCGGCGAAGTTGCAATCAGCAACGCCCCATCCGTTCCCACTCGAACCGCCTGCACCCCCAGTTCTTTCCCCTCAAAGACCTTCGCAGCCTTCCCATCGGGCGCCACCCGCATCACCGCAGCCGATCCCGCCACGCTCCCACCCATCCCCACATAAGCTGTGCCCGCAGCGTCCGTAGCAATCGACCAGACATAACTTCCGCCAGTCGTGTAAAGAAGGGAAGTAGCCGGTCCCGCCTCCAGCACCCCATCGCTGCGTATCGCAACGCCCTCAGCCGAACCCTTCGCCATGTCCTCGTACCGGTCCACGCTCCAAAGCTTCGTCCCCTGCGCCATCGCGAACACCGGAAGCAGGCAAGCCATCACACTCAACACAAAAAATCGTCGCATCATCGTGCCCTTGAGTCTAAAGCACCAACGCCATTCCAAAGAAAAATGGGCGGAGCCAAAGCCCCGCCGATCCCACAAACATTGTCATCTTTCGCACAGCGGAGGACCTGCTTTTGCCGTTGCTTGTTCTTCTTCACTCACCTATAACGCTTGTCATTCTGAGCGCAGCGAAGAACCCCCGCATTTCGCTTTTGCTGTTGCCGTTGCTTGTTCTACCTAATTCGCCAGCACAGCCCGATATCTCACCTGGTTCTTCTTCACCTTCGCCACCGCATCATTCGCCTTGGCCATCGCAAACTTCTCGGTAATCGCCTTCACTCCATGCCGCGCGGCAACATCCAGCATCTCGTAAAGGTCCCGCGGACTCCCCGTAGGACTCCCCGAAATCGCCTTCT
The DNA here is from genome assembly GCA_963744125.1 of uncultured Acidobacteriaceae bacterium. Classification (GTDB taxonomy): domain Bacteria; phylum Acidobacteriota; class Terriglobia; order Terriglobales; family Acidobacteriaceae; genus Edaphobacter. The sequence continues at coordinate 311,289 of CAVUSG010000008.1, forward strand.
GCCCCGAAATCAGCGGAAAAGCCTGGATCGACATCGCCGAAGGAGCAGCCCCGACCACACAAAGCGTCCCCTTAGGCCGCAGGCAGTTCACATAAGCCTGCCAGTCCTGGTCCGCGCTCACCGTGCTCAGCAGCAAGTCGAACGACCCCGCCACCTTCTTCAGCGCGCCCGTATCCCGCGTATTCACAAAATGGTGCGCACCCAACACCTTCGCCTCAGCTTCCTTGTCCTTCGAGGTCGAAAACGCCGTCACCTCCGCGCCAAAAGCCTTAGCAAACTGCAGCCCGATGTGCCCCAGTCCGCCAATGCCAATCACACCCACGCGCGACGAAGGCCGAACCCCATGGTTCCGCAGCGGACTATAAACCGTAATCCCGCCACACAGCAGCGGAGCGGCATTCTCACTCTCCAGCACCTTAGGCACCGGAATCGCAAACTTGTAGTTCACCCGTATGCGGTCTGCATAGCCGCCATTCCGCCCCACGCAGGTCGGCTGAGCCTTGGCGCACAGATGTTCATCTCCCTGCCGGCACCACTCGCAAAACCCGCAGCTATCCGCCTGCCATCCGATGCCAACCCGTTCGCCCACCTTGCGATCCTTTACATCAGCACCCATCGCAACAACCGTCCCCACAATCTCATGACCTGGGATAAACGGATACTTGCTCATCCCCCAGTCGTTATCGATCAGGTGAACGTCGCTGTGGCACACCCCACAGTGCGAGATCTTTACCTCGACCTCGTTCGCTTTCAACTCGCCCGGCTCATACTTGTAAGGCAGCAACTGTGCACCGGCTGCGTGAACCGCCAGGCCATGTATCTCACTCATCGGAAATCTTTCCCTCTTAGTGCGCGCTTTGCAATCTCGGTACCGCGCACCTGTCTGATGCTACAACAACGGCCCCTGCATAACTTCACAGTTCCGTAACTCGACCACCCAGTCCGGTTAGCGAACATCCCCGAACCTATCGAATCAACAGATTCAAAACCTGCGACCCACTCACCGCATATTGCGCCGCCGTCGACCCCACCTCCACCACGCTCTCACCCGTCAACTGCATCCGCTGCGTATCCTTCAACGGCCCCAGCACATTCGCCATCGAAAGCGGCACCTCCACCAGCGCGCCCGAATCCAGCACCGCCTGCGCCTCTTTATCCAGCAGCGTCACATACACCGCATCGTTCGCATGAATACGATTCAACTGCGCCACCGTATCCGCCAGCCCCACCGACCGCTGCTGCAGCGGAGTAGCCGGAGCACTCATCAGCCGGTCCACCGTCGCACCATCGCTCACCACCACCCGCATCGGCCCCGGCTCCACATCCGCCGGCAACGCGAACCGCACCTTCACCATCCGCGCCTCCGCTTGATACGGCCGGATCGTCGCCTCCACCTCAATCGTCTCGCCCGCTTGCGCCTCCGTCTTGCTCAGCCGCGCCGTCTCGATGATCGCCGTCCGCCGTTCCGGAATCGCCTCCATCTTCAGCTTCAACCCCGTCACCATCGGCTGGTCCAGAGCATTCTCATACACCCGGTTGAACCGTTCCCCCACCAGCAGCGCCGTATTCACCGCCCCCGGGTTGAACTCGTTCTGCGCCATCAGCCCCGCAATCTTCACCGGAGCCTGCCCCGCAACGTCCAACTCGCCCTTCACCCTGTAACTCATCTCCGAAGCAGAAACATTCGTTCCCTGCAGGCTCTGGTACACCGAAACCAGCATCGCATTCGGCGTCAGCTCGCGATTATCCACCACCTCAAAGTGAAACGTCTTCCCCTTTCCTCCATCCGGAGGAACCACCTCGATCGCCACCGGAATCATCCGCGCCTTCACATCGAACCGGCCCATAATCGCCGTAGCCCGATCCTCCGTAAATGACCCCACCGTCTCCGTCGTATTAATAATCTTGAACGCATTCAGCGGAGAAGCCAGCGTAGCCACCACCTCCGCCTTCGTCATCGGCATCGCCACCGGCCCATACTGCGTAATCGGATGCCCGCAAGCCAGCAGCCGAGTCGGATCCACATAAGTCACCGTACAAGTCCCCGACATCGCCAGGTCGCCCTGCACCAGCACCGCACTCACAGCACTACCCGGAACCAGCGGCTCCGGCTGCGGCTTATTAGGATCAGCCCCACCCAACCCCGCCACCGGCTCCATCCCCATAGCCCTGAACCGATCCCCAAACCGCTCCACCGTCTCCCGCCCAAACCCACCACCAAAAACCAGAGGAGTAGCGATCGGCTGCATCTCGATGCTCTCTGAAAAGCTTGTCTCATCCTCATTTTCTTTTGTCATTCCGCAGCGAAGCGGAGGGATCTGCCTGTTCAACTTGCCGCTGCGGCCGTCTTCACCCCCACAGCCCGACCAACCCCATCCCCATCCCTCACCGCCAGCATCAACTCAATAGGAGTAATCCCACAAATAGGCTCTTTACTAAACTGCCCAATCCGATAGCTCAAAGCCCCCACCAGTCGCCCGTCGATATAAACCGGACTGCCACTCATCCCCGCGACCACCCCGGTATACTCCGGCTTCGCCCCATGCAGCTTCGCCAGGATCATGTCCTGCCCCGGCCCCAGCGAGTCTTTCAACACCCCCAGTATCTCCACCTCCATCGGCTCCGGCGTCACACCCTCAAAAACCGTATAAGCCACCCCCCGCTGTCCCCGCCGTATCTCCGACAGCGGAAATATCTTCGTATTCAAAGGAGCAGCCGCAGGCAAAGCCCCCACCGCAGGAGCCCACCCAGCCGCAGCCACCGCCGTCTGCCCAAACCCGTCACCCGCGGCGCAAGCCAACACCGCAAACAGCATCGCCGTCTGCCAGCGCCACCGGCCGCGAATCGTATCAACTTGTCTCATCAGCTACAGACTAGAACTTTCTCGCCCCAACGCAAAGCGCGCAATTTCAAACCCTTGATCCAAAGACACCGAAGGCAGATAAAACCGAGCGCAATGCAAAGCCAGACGTCTTCTCGACAGCAAACCCTCGCCATCTACTTTTTAGACTCGCAAACTGCCCAAAAAGCACTGGCGGTTAGTAAAACACAAGCCGACATTGTCGGTAGTAATCTCATCGATCCAAGAGCGGCATCCTATCTTCTTTTGCCTGCTGAGAGGTCCGAAATGGCTATTCTCATTTCACGCAGATGTCTTGAATTTACGTGCTTTCTCCTAGTCACCGTGCTCTCCGTATCAGTCGGACTAAGCCAGCAGAAGGGCTCCAATTCCACGGAATTTAGCGAGGTGGTAATTCCGACGGGCGGCGATCCCGACGCAGTGGCAGTGACCGACGTGAACCACGACGGTTCAATGGATATCATTGCCGCCAATCCAGAACATGGCACTGTGTCCGTTCTACTGGGTGATGGGAAGGGGAACTTTCACCACGCTCCCGGTTCGCCCTTTCCCGCCGGACATCTGCCGAATGACATCGGTATTGGAGACTTCAACGGTGACGGTCACCCCGACCTTCTGATTGCAAACCATCAAACGCCGTACGTCACCCTGCTGCTCGGGGATGGCACTGGAAGGTTTCGTCCAGCACCCAATTCACCGTTTTCTACGAACGCCAAGCCTCATCCTCACGGCGTCGCGGTCGGACATTTCTGCGGAAAGGACCAACCCCTCGACGCCGTCATCGACAGTTGGGCAAGCAGTGAAGTAGAGCTTCTCATCGGAGATGACAAAGGCAATCTGCGCAACGGTCCGATGTTCCCGGCTGGTCCGGGATCCGATATGCCCCTTCGTTCTTCGGATCTGAATGCAGATGGAGCGCCAGACATCGTGATGCCGGATACAGCCCTCGGGCAATGGAACGCGAACACCGTCTCCGTGCTGCTTGGCAATGGAAAATGTGGATTTACTGCGTCGCCTGGTTCCCCATTTCCCGGAGGAGCAGTCCCGTGGAGCGTTGCGATTGGAGACGTTAATAACGATGGAGTTCCCGATATCGTACTCACCCCCTACGCTCCGCAGGTGGGAAGCGCACAAAAAATTGCCGTCACGGTTCTGCTGGGAAACGGCAAAGGAAGCTTCACTCCCATGCCCGGCTCACCGTTTCCTCTGCCCGGGTGCGCAAGTCCTCGTCGCGTTGCTATAGGAAGCGTGTACGGCAATGGACTTCACGATTTCGCAGTGACGTGCATGAAAGTCGGAACAGTTCTCTTGTTCCGCAGCCAAAAGCGAGGTGGATTGAATATGTCTTCGCTCGACGTTCCCTGGGGCACATCGGCCAGCGTTCCCGGACGTGGCGTTATCCTCGCGGATCTCATGGCGCGTCACAGGGATGACATCATCATCACCAATGGCGTTGCCGGCACCATTACGCTTCTTTTCTCGAAATAGTCGCTTGGAAAGAATCAGAATGATATTTTCGAGCGCGCCCCAAACCTCACCGTCTCCTCAATAGTTAAACGGCCACCTTCTTTGAGGGTGTCTAGTACCGCCTACATACATTTCCGCACGTTTCCCACAGCTTTTCAACACCATTGATCAAATCGATCTTGTCCCAGCTTTCACCGCCTGTAAGGATTGCCGCGAGGTACAGAAAGAGGCGATCGATGGCACTCACACGGGAATTCGATAAAGATTCTGGCACTGTTCAGCTCATGTCCAAGGGATGGCCGATAACCCCAAAGATGAAGATGGATGACCCTGCCGCACTTTTACATGGGCTTAGCCAAGCTCTTGAAACGGCGTACATCCGACTCAGGGATGGGGGATTGGAGTAGTGGGCCAAACGTGGCCTCTACTTTTTGGGTTTGTCAAAGACACAATTACCCACTTCAAAGCTTGACAGCCGCAGTATAATCAAGACACAGGAAAATTCAACCTCAGTCCCAAAATCGGGGCGCCAGCGAAGGAATCTACACCCCCTCCGTTGCGGCAGTTCTTTCTCAATTTAACCCTAAAGCTGAATGGATAAGCCATAAGAAATGAATACTTTGCAGTGAAAACCCCTCGAATATCAGGACTTTAGTACTTTGCACGACCCGAGGTCCGGACTTATGTACTTTGTTTCGAATACTTTGCGCAAAACAGTGGGGGAGGGGGAGGGAACCGATCCCAACTCGGAGTACAGTGGACTGCAATCATGCCGACCCCAACCCTCCGCCGACCACTCCTGGCCCTGGCTCTCATCATCCCCGCGCTCCAGGCCCAAACTGCCAAGCCGCCCGTCAAAGCCCCAACCCCCGTCACCCGAGCATCCCTCGCCGGCCTCTACGACGGCCACCAGATGGAAGTAGGCGCCGAGCTCCTCCTCAAGCCCGACGGCCACTTCAAATACGAACTCGCCTACGGAGCCCTCGACGAAGCCGCCGAAGGCACCTGGGAGCTCAAGGACAACGCCGTCCTCCTCACCACCGTCCCCGCCGTCAAACCCCCGCGCTTCGTCGTCGTCACCGACACCCCCGAGCCCAGCGGCGGCCTCTACATCAAACTCGTCAAGCCGGTCGAGCAAGGAGCCCGCCAGCGCGTCTTCCTCATCTACGGCCCCAACGAGCAGCCCGACATGACCGAAGTCGCCGACGACGGACACGTCCCATTCCCCGGCGGTCGCCGCCCCACCGCCATCGTCCCCGAGATCCCCGTCTACCCCACCATGAACGAAGCCATCCCCCTAACCGGCACCGGAGGCCACCGCCTGACCCTACGCTTCGACCCCAACGACATAGGCCGCGCCGACTTCCACCCCATGCGCCTCCCCATCGAAGACGGCGCATTAGTCATGACCCGCCCCGACCTAGAACTCCAGCTCCACTTCAAGCGAACAAACGCAGGCCCCGACTCACTGAAGTAACCCCCGCAAACGCTCCTCCAGCATCGCCGTAACCCGCGCAGGCTCCATCCCCTCCGCAACCCGAATCGCCTCACCCACCCGCACCTCCAGCCGCCCCGACCGAAACCACCCCGCCTTACGCATCTCCCCCAGCCCCACCAAAGCCACCGGAACCACCGGCACCCCCGACTCCCCCGCCAGCAACCCAATCCCCGCCCGGAAAGAATGAAACTCCCCATCCCGGCTACGAGTCCCCTCCGGAAAGATCAGCACCGAGTACCCCCGGTCCATAGCCTCCCCCGCAAACGCAAAACTCCGCTGAAACCCCCGCAGCCGAGGCAGCGGAAACACATTGAACAGCGCCGTCACCAGCCAATATCCAACCGGCGCCAGCAGATTCACCGCCGCGTTCCCCTGATTCCGCCGCCGTCGCAGATCCATCAACATCTCCCCCGACATCGCACTAGCCATCCGCCGCCGCACCCGTCCCGGCAACCCATACATCACCAACGCCCCGTCATAAGCCGTCACATGGTTAGCAATCACCAGCACAGGCCCATCCGGCAACTCTCCTCCACGCACCACCCGGGGCCCAGCCAGCAGCCAAACCAGCGGCCGCATCACCACCTCAATAAAACCAGCCCGAACCCAACGAACCAACCAGCTCCAAGGCCACCGCGGATAAACATCCTCACTCCCACGCTCCTTAGCAGGCGTTACCGCAGCCGAACCCACCGAAGCAGCAGGGAACTGCGCCTCCCGCCCAACATCCCCCTCCAGCAAAGCCCGCAACTCCCCCACCGTCCTAACCGCGGCAACAGCATCATCCTCCAACTCCACCCCCCACCGCTGCTCCAGCGCCGACTGCAACTGCACCCGCCCCAAACTATCCAGATGCAAATCCTCCGACAGCCGAGCCCCATCCCCACCCCCAACCGCCTCACCCGTAATCTCCGCAATCATCCGCATCAAACCATCCCCACCCACTGCTTCATCACTCTTACGCCCCGCCAGCGCCCCACAAGCCCACTCCGCCACACTCCTGCGCAACAACTTCCCCGTAGACGTATAAGGAAACTCCACCTCCGGCCATCGCAGCACCCGCCGAATCTGCTGATACTCCGCCAACCCTCGATTCGCCGCCCCCACCGCAACATCCAACTGCGCATCACTCCCCGCAAACAGCACCACCGCCACTGGCTCCGGCCCACCCTTCATCTCGCAAGGAACCACCGCACACCCACGCACCCCAGCCTGCTTCATCATCGCCGCTTCCAAATCCGCCGGATGCACATTCATTCCCGCACCCGTCACAATCACATCGCCCTTCCGCCCCAAAAACCGCAGCTCCCCCGACGCCTCCTTGGCCGCCAGATCCCCCGTAGCCAACCACTCACTCTCGCGCGGACGCATCGCACCACCCTGCCACGTAGCCCCCGCGAGCATCTCCCCCCGCACCAGAATCTCCCCCTCCTCGCTGATCTTCACCTCACGCCCGGGCAGCGCCTTCCCAATCGTCCCGCGCCCAATGTGGAACGGATGATTCAGCGTCACCAGCGCCGTAGTCTCCGTCATCCCATAACCCTGTATCAGCGCAAATCCCAGCCTGTTCCAGAAATCCTCAAGATCGCTCGGGAGCGTAGCCCCACCCGAGATCACCGCCCAGAACTTCCACCCCAGCGCCCGATGCACCCGCCGAAAACGCCACCACCGCTTCCAAACCGAAAGCCCTGCCGCCCCCTCAATCTCCCGCCCCAACGACCCAAACCGCCCCAGCAAATGCACCCGCAAAAGCTGCAGCACCCGCGGCACCGCAATCAGTATCGACACCCGCTCCCGCCGCATCAACTCCGTCATCCGCGAAGGCTCCAGGTGCTCACTAAAGTGCACTTCCGCCGCCAGCAACACCGGTGTCCAAAGCCCCATGAACTGCCCAAACGCATGACTCAGCGGAACGCTATGCAAAAACCGCAGCGGATGCACCCACCGCTCATACTTCAAGTACTTCTGTATCTCGCTCTCAATCGGCAACAGACTAGCCAGAACATTGCGATGCGTAAAAACAATCCCCTTAGGCTCCGCAGTCGTCCCCGAAGTAAAAATAATCTGAAACGCAGCCGTCCCCGTCACTGCATCACTCACCGCAAACGAAGGCTCAGCCGGCAACACCTCCCTCAGCTCCGAAAAAATCAGCCGAGCCACATCCCCCTCCACCAACTCCAGCAACCCACGATCCCCCACCGCCAACTTTGGCGAAACATCCTTCACCACCCGATTAGCAAACTCCGCAGATCCCGCAGCATCCAGCGGAACCACAATCACTCCCCGCAACACGCATCCGAAGAAAACCCCAATCCACTCCACCGAGTTCTCCCCCCACACCACCACCCGCTCACCCGCCGCCACACCCCGTCGCTCCAGCTCCGCAGCGAACCGCCCCGCCAACTCCGCCAGCTCTCCATACGTAGTCGCATACCGACGATTCCCGCGATGGTCCACCACCGCCGTCTCCGCGGCGTGCCGTCGAAAATCCTCCACAAGGCTGGCCAGATCAGAGCGCACGCCTCATGATAGCCAACAAATCAATTGCTAATTTGACATCTCCGAAGGCAAGATGGCTCAGACAACTGCATCCACTAATCTGCCAGCACTTGTTTCTGAGGAAAGATCAATGAAAGAAAGCTCAAGCGGATTCACAGTACTTCAGGTCGTACTTGGTCTCCTGCTTGGTCTCTTAGCTGCGGGCGTTCTTGCCGTTGTGATAGTGACCACGGTCATCTTGCCCGCTGCTTTAAATCAAAAGTACATGCCAACGAGATCTCAGCGATCGCATCGCTGCACGCGATCTACAACTCCCAGCTGCGATATCAGACTGCCCATCCCGTGGACGGCTTTGCCTGTTCTCTGCAAACGTTGGAAAGCGATCCAACCCTGACGCCCGGCTTGGATGGCGATCAGAAGAACGGTTACACATACAGTATCGGGAACTGCACCAAACTCACCGCGAACGCTCATGACTCATACACCAGCTATCAGGCGACCGCGGTGCCCCAGACCATTGGCCAGACCGGAATCCGTGGCTTCTGCATCACGGAGCAAGGCGACGTCAAGGCAGATCCGGCAGGTGGCACCAATTGCACCGAAGCCCTCCAATAAGCCGCAACTGTCCGCCAGATTGACGCGCCAGCCCCCCTCTGCGAAACTCACGCCATGCAATACCCCGGCAAGCTGGAATACGCCCACACCCGCAAAATCCGCGAGCGCAACACGCCCCTCTACCGGGCAGCGCACTGGCCCCTCTGGATATGGGTCTTCTTCCTCGCACCCGGCCCGCTCACCTTCTCGCTCTTCGCCCACGGCTTCGGACGTGGCAACCTCACCTGGCTCATCGCCGTCCTTATCGGCACCGGCATAGCCGCCCTCCGCGGCAAACTCCCCGGAGCCGAACCCGCCCCCTACATCCTCCGCTTCGACGAGGACAAGCCCAACCCCCTCTACCGCCGCGTCTGCTACACCTTCGCCTGGAACGCCGTCCTCAGCTTCGCGCTCCTCAACCTCGCGGGCCTCATCATCGCCGCCGCCACCGGCACCTGGTACATGAAGCAGATCTACACCTACGCCTACTTTCCCCTCTGCGCCACCATCCTGCTCTTAGGCGCAACCGGCATATTGCCCCGCGTGAGACCCTCAACCAAGGGTGAAGGCACCGAGCGCCGTTACTTCTACGGCTCCGTCTGGGCCGTCACCATCTCGCAAGCCATCCTCCTCACCGTCTGGAAGACCCTCCCCGCCACGCGCGCAGCCAGCCTCGCGAAACTCCTCATCTTTGTCTGCGCGCTGTTGCTCATGGGACTAGCCGCCTATCGCGGAACCCTCCCTCGCACCCGCCCCATCCTACCCGGCGAGCTCATGGTAGCCGACTAATCCCAGCGTGTCCTACGTCGCCGACGACCAGTCATCCGTCGCCGTAATCCCACCATCCGTCCACGTCCACTGAATCTTCTGGTAAGTAAACGTGACCTCCTCGAGCAGCGGAAGAGTCGCCTCTGCAGGAGCCAGGTTCTCATCCATGAACTCGCGAATCGAAGCGATCCTCGCATTCGTCAGCGTGATCGTATAGATATTCTGCTCCACACCGGTCGCCCCGGTAGCCCAGAATCGCAGCACCCAAGTCGTGAGATTCTCATTGTTCACCAGCGCGCTCCACAGCTTCGGCGAACTCTTATCGATCTCTTTCACAATTACGATCGGCTCGTGTTCCCTCTTGCCCGTAGGCAGACCGCTCGTAGGATCAAGAGCACTCAGTATCTCGTTCTCGAACGAGTGGACCAGGATGCTGCCCTCTCGACCCTTGATCGTCACTCCTCCCGTAATAGGCCCTTGCTTCTGGCCCGCCAACGTCAGAAATGCACTCGATGCCATATCGAAATTCTCCTTCGCGAGAAAGTCTACGCCGCCAAATCAGCCCCTTTGCACCATGAATAGTTCAATCTCAGCCACTCCAACCAACAACCAGCAACCAGCAACTAACAACCCTTTCACACTTAGTTCGCATTTCCACATAAATCGCGTTATTTCAACAAAAAAACACCTCAAATAGCCCTTGATCTCTACGCCCATCGGAGTATCTTACGAATCAACGGAGGAGCAATCTTCCAGTAGGAGAGAGCGGACAAAGAGCCATCAGAGGAGCGAAGAAGGAGCCCGCAAGGGAACCGGGAACGCAACTCACACGAGGACCGGAAACGGAACCCGGAAGCACTCAGGAAACTGGTTGTGGACGGATGGCACGAGAAAGCTCTTACGGCGAGCGTAACGAAGGAAAGCATGGAGAGCGCGGGGCAACCCGTAGCTGCCGGAAAGTTCTCAAGGGACAATCAGCTGTGATCCGGAGACCGAACCGGATCTTCGACAAATCGGACAAGTAAGGGGCGGCCTCTCGCAAGAGAGACAGCCCCTTCACTTTTTTGCGATCAAGTCTTCAGTTCATGCAAGCGGAGCCGGCTGGCCCAACGCGTCCGCGATTCTCATCAAACTCTTCACGTAGTTAGAAACCTCTTCGGGTGCTTGCTGGCATGACAACTCCGCCAGCCATCGAGAATCGATTGTGATTCCGCACTCTTCAAGAAACGTGAAGTCTTCCATTTAGCTCCTAGGCCCAGCTAGATTGCTTCAAATTGTGAGTCTGTTCTGCCACTGTGCATTACTTCATCGGCGCCTGCTAGTGACTTGTTAGGTACCTTGGCACTTTTGGGAGCTGCTCTCCCTAACGCCGATAAGCTATAGGACCATCCTTCAGGGCAAATTGAAATACCACAAACCTGTTAGCGGACACCACAAATCCGGGTGCCCCATCTTCCCGACGGCTTCATCCGCTCACCGGGGTGGTATGGCGGCTGCGGCGCTCGCTCCGCATTCCGGGCTATACTTTCGCACAAATGCCCTTGCCTTTTGGTCTTCAGTCCAGGGATCTTCCCGGCGCAGTCGTGTCCGCCGTCGCCGCCCTTTTATCTGGGGCGTTTGCATGGAAGAGTGCCCAGGCAACCAAGGCCAATGCGAACCGCTCAATCTACGTCGATGGCCAGAAGTTCTTGATCGAAGTATGTAAGCAACTCGTCGCGGAGCCGGTCCTATGGTGTCTCTACGACGACAATCCGCTGCGGAACGAAGCCATCTATACCCCCACCGATCCGCTCCAGCAAGCCAAGCTGAGAGCCTTCGCCCACCTTCACCTCAATATGTTCGAGATCATAGTCAACGAAGTCCCCAGACCATCCAGATGGAAATGGAGAAGGAATGCCTCCAACGTCTGGTACGACTACCTCCACGACACCTTCGATCGGTCAACCACGACGAGGGAAATACTGGACGAGCCGATCGCCGAAAAGATTTGGAGCAACGCCCTGCACAAGGAGTATGGGCGCTGGAAGCTGAAGAAGCGGCTGGAGGAGAAAAAACTTCAAGAACACTTATTGGAGATGGAAAAACTGAAGGTAAGTGCTCCCCACCCGCCAGACAGAAAGTAAGAGACTCGCCGAACTGACAACCAAACTGACGCTAAGATAGCCATTCTACCGTCCGGCCAGAGAACCGGATGCCCCAAGCCCCGAACCTAAGACCTGAGGTCAACGACACCACTTCCTTTTCAGGTTGCGGCCAAGCCGAAAGCCCTGCCTCTTGACACACCCCGTATAATTAACCCAGCACACACCAGTCCGGCGCAAGCCGGACTGCAACATTTAACCCGGCACTCGTCGCCACTGGGTCCGGACCTAAAGTATTTGTTTCGAAGATTTTGCGCAAAATAGTGGGGGAGGGGGGAGGGGCACATCATGACCAACGAAGCACACGACACGACAGCAATCCACACCCCAATTCCGTCCCCTCAGGACTATCACGTAAACAAGTTGGCGCCGAACCTCGTCCAACCCAGAGTAAAGTTGATGACGACACCCATGCCGACCTTGAACACCCCCAAACTCCTCCTGGCCCTCTTGGCCCTGCTCCTCGCCGTCCCCACCCTCCGCGCCCAGACCCCCCAGCAGCCCACTACACCTCAGCAACCCACCACCCCCCCGGCTACCGGCACCGACGCCGGCCCCCAGACCGACAACGGCACCATCATTCTCAAGAAGAAGAAGGATGCCGACGAGCCCCCCGTCCCCGAAGCCCCTCCGGAGCCAAAGGTCAAAAACCCCAACAACGAGACCTACTCGCTCCGCGTAGACGTCCCCATCGTCAACCTCGACGTCAACGTCATACTCGATAAGACCCACCAGTTCGTTCCCGGCCTCACCGCCCCCAACTTTCAGATCCTCGAGGACGGCGTCCCTCAGCGCGTCACCAGCGTCCGCACCACCCAGACCCCCATTACCGCCGTCATGCTGCTCGAGTTCGCCGCCAACAGCTACTACTTCATCAATGACATGCGCAACGCCGCCTACGGCTTCTTCCGCTCGCTCCGGCCCGACGACTACATCGCCGTCGTAACCTACGACCTCCGCACCCACATCCTCACCGACTTCACCAACGACAAAAACCTCGTCGCCGAATCCCTCCAATCCCTCGTCATCCCCGGATTCTCCGACACCAACGTCTTCGACGCCCTCTACGAGACCCTCGACCGCACCAGCCGCATAGAGGGCCGCAAATACATCATTCTCATCGGCACCGGACGCGACACCTTCTCCAAGCTCACCCTCGACAAGATTCTCGCCAAGGTCAAAGCCAGCCAGAACGTCACCATCTTCACCATCGGCACCGGAGCCTTGCTCAACGAGATGAACACCGGCACCAGCATGAATGCCAGCATCCGCAACCTCGACTATCTCCAGGCCCAGAACCAGCTCAAGACCTTCGCCTCCATGACCGGTGGCATGAGCTTCAGCCCCCTCTTCCAGGGCGAACTCCCCGACATCTTCGCCACCATCAACAACTCCATCCGCAACGAGTACATTCTCACCTACCGCCCCACCAACAACCGCAACGACGGCTCCTACCGCAAGGTCAAAGTCTCCCTGGTCGATCAGGAAGGCCACCCGCTCCAGATGCAGGATGAAAAACACAAGCCTCTCAAGTACTCCGTCATAGCCCGAGACGGCTACAAAGCAAAACAAGAGGTCGAGTAGCTGTAACCTGAGAGGCATCCATGCGCATAGCCTCTCTCCAGCCCTCCATCACCATCACCCTCCAATCCCTCGGCCGTGTGGACACCCTCTGCGCGATCACAAAATACTGTCTCGAATTTCTCCCCGGGCTAGCCGCTCTCAACCTCCCCATCCTCCACGACAGCTGGTCCTTCGACGCACCCGGCAATCTCGACACGCTACTCGCCGCCAAACCCGACCTCGTCATCGCCAGCGTCCCCTACCGAATGGAGTCCCTCGCTGCCATCCTCAAGTCCGGCCTCCCTATCCTCACCCTCGCGCCCCACAACCTCGCCGACATAGCCAAAGACATCCGCCTCATAGCCTCCCTGGTCGACGCTACCCCACAAGCCGAGTCCCTCATCACCCACATCACCAACACCCTCACACAAACCACCACCACAGCCTCAGCCGCGCCGCATAAGCCCCTCGTCTACGCCGAAGAGTGGGGCAAGCCCCTCATCCACTCCCAGCACTGGGTAGCCGAGCTAGTCGCCGCCGCCGGAGGCACCTTCCTCGGCGAACCCGGCTCCCACACCACTCCCGACACCGTAGCCGCCGCCGACCCTGACGTCCTCCTCTTCGCCTGGTGCGGAGCAGGGAACCGCGTCCCCCTCGACCGCGTCATAGCCCAGCGCAACTGGCACCACCTCCGCGCCGTCCGCAATCGCCAGGTCTACTGCATCCCCGACGAGCTCCTCAACACCCCTGCCCCCACCCTTCTCGAAGGTCTCTCGGCTATCGCCCACATACTTCACCCTACCCTCTTCCCACCTAATCGCCACCCCATCCAGCTCCACCCCACCCCCACCCCTAATTTGCGCAAAGTATTCAAAGAAAACATGTTAAGTCCGGACTTCGATTGAGACAAGTTAGAAAAGTCTTGTAAAATGGCGTCTATTGGCTGCAAAGTATTCATAGATTGAGCTTTATTCAAATTGCTCTAAGTCTCCTTTCTCATGTGAACGATATACTCAGTACGAGAAAAGCCATCATGAAGTTCCGTTCCGCACTCGCATTTTCGTTGATGCTCTCCCCCATCCTCTGCGCCCAAACTCCAACTCCCACGCCAGAGCAGCAGCCCTTCACCCTCACTTCGCGCTCGACCCTGGTCCTCGTTCCAGCCCTCGTCAGAACCCACTCCGGCGAACTCGTCTACACCCTAACCGCCAATGAATTCACCCTCACCGACAACGGGGTCGAACAGAAGCTCTCCCTCGAAGAAGACTCCGGCTCTCAGCCCCTCGCCCTTGTCGTCGCCATCCAGACCGGCGGCGCCGGCGCCCGTCAGTTCGACACTTACCGCAACCTCGGCACCATGGTCGAAGCCATCGTCGGCGACGTCCCCCGCAAGATTGCCGTCGTAACCTTCGACAGCGAACCCAACCTCCTGCAAACCTTCACTCCCGACGTGAACGTAGTGGAAGATGCCTTTAGCCGCCTCGAAGCAGGCGACTCGGGGGCTGCAATCCTCGACGCGCTCGCCTTCTCCGTCGACCAACTGCGCAACCAGCCCCCCACATATCGCCGCGCCATCCTCCTCCTCAGCGAAACCCTCGACCATGGAAGCAAAGTGAAGCTCGAAGACGCCCTGCGCGACATCAGCAACACCAACACCGCCATCTACAGCCTCGCATTCTCAACCTCGAAGTCAGAGGCGAAGCACGAGTCTGCCCAGATCTTCGGCGGTCCTCCAGGCCCACCCACCGGATGCATGGGCAAAGATCCCAATCCCGATCCTACCGTCAGCGACAACGAACTCAACAAGGCGTTCAACTGCCTGAGCATCCTGGCCCCGCCTCTGAGACTCGCGAAGATAGCCGTACTACTCGCCATCAATGGCTTCCACAAAAACGTCCCTGAGACCGTCGCCCACCTCACCGGTGGCGAATACTTCTCGTTCAACAACGCCAAGAGCCTCGAGCGCGGTCTCCTCACTCTCTCCAATCACATCCCCAACCGTTACGTCCTCAGCTTCCACCCGCAGGCACCCCAGCCCGGCATTCACGCCATCACCTTGCAGCTCAAAGAGCACATCGACCTCACTGTCACCGCGAGAAGCAGCTACTGGGCCGACACCGACTCCCCAACCCAACCTCAGCCATCACCGATTGACACCCCGCAACGTTGACCCCAAACCACCCACACAGTACACTCTAAAAGGCAGTCAGCGAACGCACTTATTTCGCGACCCAGCAGCGGCACCATCCCTGCATTGCCCCCTCGTTCAATGGTAGGACTAGCGACTCTGACTCGCTCAATCGGGGTTCGAATCCCTGGGGGGCAACCAAAACACCTAAAACCTGAACTTCCTCGCACTTCCCCAAACATCCTCGCACGCGAGGATGTTCTTGTTTTACAGCTACTTACGAGGAAATAACGTACGAGAGCGTGCGAAGGCGTCCGAGTGCAGCCAGATTTTTCTGTGGGGAAAGATGTGGGGTAGGATGAGGCAAAGTGTGGGGAAAGCAAATTTTCCAGCTTTGGAGGTCCGCCGTGGCGCTGACGATCAAGGAGATCGAGAACGCAAAGCCGAAAGACAAAAAATACAAATTGGCCGATGGTGGTGGGCTGTGTCTCATCATCCAGCCTTGGGGTGCGAAGTTCTGGCTTTGGCGCTATCGCTTCGATGGCACCGAGAAGAACATGACATTTGGGGAGTACCCGCTCGTCGGCCCCAAGGACGCCCGCGAGCTTCACTTCGCCGCGAAGAAGCTACTTGCTTCCGGCGTCAATCCGATGGCCGAACGCAAAGCTGAGGCCGAAGCGAAGCAGCAGGAGGTCAAAGCCCTTGAACGTGAAGCTGACAACAGCTTTGAAAAGGTCGCCCGGAAGTGGTGGGCATGGTGGTCGATTGGCAAGTCGCCCAGGCACGCAGAGACCCTGATGAATCGGCTTGAGGCTGATGTCTTCCCCGTCATCGGGCACTTGCCCATTGATGCCGTCCAAACTGGTCATATTCGGGACATCATGATTACGATTGAGACGCGAGGCGCTAGCGATGTCGCCAAAAGAGCACATCAGTCCATCGGGCAGATCTTCCGTTTTGCCATCGCGCGCGAACTTGCGAGCCGGAACCCCGCGGCTGATTTCAAGCCGCGAGACGTATTGGCGGCAACCGAATCAGAGAACTTCGCCCGTGTGGACGAAAAGGATTTGCCCGAGTTGCTGGCGAAGATGGACGACTACAACGGAGACGCGCTCACACGCTTTGGTCTCAAGCTGCTGGCGTACTGTTTCCCACGCACCAGCGAACTGATCGAAGCGCCATGGACCGAGTTCGACTTCGACAGAGCGCGATGGGAGATTCCTGCGGAGCGCATGAAGATGAAGACTCCTCACATCATCCCTTTGTCACGCCAAGCTGTCGAGGTGCTTCGAGCGCTTAAGCTGCTAACCGGAAACGGCAAATTGGTATTCCCAGGAGCCAAGGACAAGAAGAGGCCCATGAGTAATAACACTCTCTTGTATGCGCTCTACAGGCTTGGATATGAGGGCCGCATGACGGGACACGGATTCCGTGGACTGGCTTCGACCATCCTCAATGAGAACGACTTTGACGATGAGCATGTAGATTTGCAACTTGCTCACATGAAGCGGAACAAGGTGTCCGCCGCCTACAATCATGCAAAGTATCTGAAGCAGCGCACTGAGATGATGCAGTGGTGGGCGGACTATCTGGATACACAGCTTGCTAAGGGGAGGCGGGCGCTAGCGGCCTAAGCATATTTCTTCGATGATGCCCAATCGTCCCCGAGCCCGCGTCGTGGCATTCTTCTACCTCAGCTGTGAAACCGCTGACCTCGATGTCGAGATTCGCTCGGCAGCCCACTCCTTGACTTCCGATCTCACCCACGCGACCGTGCGCGGCCCCAGCCGGACGGGTGCCGGAAAACTATTCGCACGGATCAGTGCATAGAGGCTAGACTTCGACAGACCGGTGACCAATTTCACGTCTGGTAGACGCAGGAAACTGACCTCTTCGAGAGCATTTGGCAGCGCAGATCGTCCAGCGTCCGTTTCCACGCGCCCGGACGGCTTCTTCGGTGGGAGATTGTGATTGGACAGCAAGGGAACCTCCGAGGGGAGTATCAATGACCTTCGATGATACTGCCCGCCCCATGCGTTACCGTCCAATGCTTTGTCGCGATGGACAGCCATGCTTAAACGAGATGGGCGTCTCCTGTGTCCCATATTGGGTCGGTGCGTTGCCTATTGGTATGCAACTTTTGTTGCTTGTTTTGGTTCTGATTGAAGTGAAAGAGGTTGCGGGGCGATTGTGTCCCGCAACGGCAGCACCACCGCACAATAGAGTTTCGGGGGGCATGTCCATGAGTGTCTACGATTACCTTGAGTTCAAACACCTCAAAAGCATTATTGCTATCGCGGAGGAGGGCACCATCACAGCAGCTTCGACACGCATTGCGCTCGCTCAGTCCGCTCTTAGCCGTCAGATCAACGACCTTGAGGAAGCGCTCCATATCCAGATCTTCGAGCGCGATCATGGCGGCATGACACTCACTCCGGCGGGGGAATCCCTTGTCCGATTCGGTCGCCAGTTGCTCCAGACGCGGATCGAAGTAGTAAGTGCGGTTCAAGCAATTCATCAGGCCACGATGCATCCGTTTCGGCTTGGCTTCACCCCATTCGTTGAACGCCAGGTCATCGCGACGGTGTGCGACGCATACCGGGACTTGTTTCCCAAAGGCAGTATTCACCCGGAAAACGGCGATACAGAAGATGTAATCAAGCGCCTGCGCGCTGGTGAATTGGACGCTGTGCTTGTGACTCTTCCAGTGCCGGCAGACGGCTACTGCATTC
Source organism: uncultured Acidobacteriaceae bacterium (assembly GCA_963744125.1). Taxonomy (GTDB): domain Bacteria; phylum Acidobacteriota; class Terriglobia; order Terriglobales; family Acidobacteriaceae; genus Edaphobacter. The sequence goes on from CAVUSG010000008.1 coordinate 329,539, forward strand.
AACCTGTGATGCACGAGCCACTGGTGGTCTGCATCCGTAAAGACGACCCGCTGGCTGAGCAAGATGAATTACCCTCGGAGGCTTTGAATGGGCGGCTCGCCATCTTCAGCGATCCAAGGCACCATCCCATGGCGCATCAGCGGCTTTTAGAGATGCTGGATGGGCAAGGGATAAAGCCGATCATTTCCAACCCCACCTTCAATTCGGAGCATGTGCGATGGATGGTCAGAGAACGTCTCTGTATCGCGCTAGTACGTCAAAGTGAAGCTCTATGTGACCTCCTGACAACCAGGCCAATTCAAGGCGTCAACTGGACGATTGACTCGGCGATTGCGTATCGCGAAGAGCACGATCAACAAGCTCTTCCTTTGCTGCTTCGCGATCTTGAAAAGCGCTTCTCCGTAGCAGAACCGAGCACACAGAAGAAACCTCCACAACGCGCCGCCGATAGGCAGGAACAGCAACGGTTCTCTTTCGGCGGCAAGCCCGACAAATCTTGACGACCGTCCATTGCTTCGAGGACTTGTAACGGCGTTCTCGTTTAAGCATCGTCAGCTATCGCAACAAAGTATTGGACGAGATCGAAGATCGCGCCTAATGTCTCGGCATATCACGACTGATTCACCAGTCGTTGGAGGTGCCGATGTCCCGCAACATCCGAATCGTAATTCCGCTGAAGACAGCCCAGGCATTGCGCAGATGGATTCATCCATGTGCTCTGCTTGCTGCCGTATGCTTTCTCCTTCCCATCGCCGCGTATGCTCAGTCAGGTTCGCCGTTCGATAGCGGACTCACTGCAATTCAAACCCTTTTCACTGGCACGGTCGCGAAGGTTGCCAGTCTGGTTGCGATTGTGATCGGAGGTTACGGCTTCGCACACGGAGAACCTGGTGCGAAGAAGATGCTCGCTGGCGTCGCGGCAGGCACGGGAGTAGCCGTGCTTGCGACGAACGTACTGAGCTGGCTGTGGGGCATCTAAACACAGCCGCTTTCACTTCTCAATCGTCACGACACCAACTTCTCAAGTGTGAGGGGCTTCCATGCAGACACACACCACAAGCCGCCGGAGCAACCGGGTTTTCAAGAGCCTGCATAAGCCCCTCACGTATTTAGGTGTCGAGCGCACGCTGTTCTACTTCGTGTGCGTCGGCGCGGCGGGTGCATTCAACATCTTCAACTCTATCCTTGCGGGGATTGCCGTCTTCATCGGAGGCTATGCCTTCGGTCATTGGGTTACGGTGAGCGATCCAGCGTTCCTTCGTATCCTTGCGAAGTCGGAGAAGTACAAGCTGCGCTATGACGCGGGCAAGCAAACAGTACCCCGCGTGGAGGTCGTCTAATGCTCCGCCTCGATAGAGTCATCAAGCCGTGGAAAGAGAGCGCATCTCTTAACGACCACATCAACCTCTATGGGTTTTGGAACGAGACGACGTTTCTCACCAAATCAGGCGATCTTGGGATGGTGTTGCACGTCCCTGGCGTGGACTACGAGAGCCTTGACCACTCCGACCAGGAGTATGCGGTCAAGCGGTTGGAGGCCGCGTTGAAGGCCTTTGGCCCCGGCTTCCATATTTACCAGTACCTCTTCAAGCAGAACCGGTCGGAGATTCCGTTTGCAAACTATGACGATCCAGTCGTAGAGGCCGCAATCGAACAGCGCCGACAGTTCTTTGAAGCCAAACGGGACCATCTCTACCAAGTCGAAATCTTCTACTGCATCGTCCTTGAGGGAGCTCGGTCGAAGACCGGCGTTGGCGTGGCGCTCGCACGTCTCTTTCGCGATCCCGCTGGGGCGGTTGGCGAACTGCGGGCGCAGTTCACCAACAACAGCATGAAGACCCTGTTGCGGACGCAGATCGAGGCCGACATGGCCCGGTTGGAGCAACGTGTCCAGGCGTTCGCCCGCCAGCTCGCGGACTTTATGCAGATCGAAGTTCTCAACCAACAGGGGCAGATACGGTTCTTTCGCCGGCTGTTGAACTTCGACGAATGGCGCATCGCGGGCAGGCCGCAGTCCACGCAGTTTCTCGACTATCAGGTGGTGAACTCGAATATCGAGGCCGAACGCGATCATCTGCGCGTGGGCGACCATGTTGTCCGCGTCCTCACCATGAAGGAGGCCATTACCGAGACGCGGCCTTTGGTGCTGGACTCATTGTTGAAGATCGCGGGCAACTTCTATGTCGTGACCGAGTGGACGCCGCTTGCGATGGACAAGGCCCGCAAGGAAGTCACCAAACGCCGCCGCCACTTCAACATGTCGAAGACGGGCTTTGTGTCGCAGATGGGCAACGATGCGACGAAGACGAACCCGCGCGATGTGCTGGTAGACGAGTCGAAGCAGGCGGACATCGAGAATCTGGGCGACTGCCTGCGTGCTTTGGGCGACGGCCAATCGCTGGGCGACTTCTCGCTCACGATTGTCCTGCATGGGAAGTCGAAAGCCGAGCTTGACCAGCTTGTGGGAGAGTTCACCAGCGTCTTCACCAACGCGGACGGCAATCTCTTCGTCGAGACCTACAACCAGCTCAACGCCTACTTCGCCACCGTCCCCGGCAACTACGCGCTCAACCTTCGCAAGCTCTATCTGCTGAATACGAACTACGCCGACCTCTCGTTTCTGTTTACGATCCTTCCGGGCGAGAAGACGAACGCGCATCTCGGCACGGAGTACCTTGCTGCGCTCGAAACGGACAACAGCACGCCGTACTTTCTGAACCTGCATAACGGCGAGGTTGCGCACACGCTCATCCTCGGCATGACGGGATCGGGCAAAAGCTATTTTTGCAACTTTATCCTGCAAAACGCCCAGAAATACGCGCCGCTGACGTTCATCTTCGACATCGGCGGCAGCTTCCAATCGCTCACCACGATCTTCGGTGGAAGCTATTTGAATGTGGGCCAGGAGGCACGCGACTTCACCATCAATCCGTTCTCGCTGCCCTACGGCAAGGAGAACCTGCAATTTCTCTTCAGCTTCTTCCGGGTGCTCATCGAGGGCACGGAGCAGCGTTACCGGCTTGACTTCAAGGAGGAGCGCAAGCTGTGGGACGGGATCGAGCGGATGTACATGCTGGAGCCGGACCAGCGTACCGTCTCCAACTTCGGCAACATCATCGGCGAGTTGAAGGAACGCCTGTACCGTTGGACTCGTGGTGGGCAGTATGGCTTTCTCTTCGACAACGCCGAAGACACGCTTTCGTTCAGCCGCTTCCAGACCTTCAACTTCGCCGGCTGGGGCGACGCGCCGGAGGTGTTGGAGCCGCTGCTGTTTTACGTGCTGCATCGGGCCAGCAATGAGATCGCCGACCCGAAGAAGCTGGCGACCTTCAAGATATTCCTGCTTGACGAGGCATGGCTCTTCATCAAGAACGAGACGATCAGGAACTACATCGTCCAAGCGCAGAAGACATGGCGCAAACATAACGCCGCGATGATCCTCGCTACACAGTCCATCAAGGAGCTTGAGGAGTCGGGCATGTTGCAGATCGTCTCCGAGAGCTGCCCTACCAAGATATTCCTTGCGAACCCGGAGATGGACAGGGGCGTTTACCGTGAGGCGTTCCATCTCAATGACACGGAGCTTGACCTTATCGGCGGCCTTGTTCCGCCAGGGCAGATGCTCATTCGCAAGGCGCAGTCGAGCAAGAAGGTTCAGTTGAACGTCGATTCCGTCTCGCATTGGATGGCGACCAACAACGCTCGCGACAACCTCAAGAAGCGCGACTACTTCGCCCGCTTCGGCATCGCCGACGGCTTGCGTCGTCTTGCCGAGGACTTTCCCTTCCGGCCCCGCACGATGGCCGTCACCGTCACCGACAACCGCAAAGGCGCAACCGCATGAACCGCACCCTTGTCTTTATAGCCGGAATCGCCCTGGCCCTCCCCTCCGCTGTGGCTGTCGCCCAGGATGCGACGGCACGCACTGTCCAGTACCACTCGCAGGACATCGTTCCCATCCGCGCCAAGCTGAAGTACACCACGCTCATCCAGGTTCCGGCGACCGAAAAGATTATGGAAGCGGCGACCGGAGACAAGGATTTCTGGGTGGTGGATGTGGTCGGCAACTTCTGCTTTGTCCATCCGGCCAAAGCTGGCATTGCCACGAATCTTAACCTGATTACCGACAAGGGCAACATCTACTCGTTCACGCTGCAGGACGTGTCTGGAACGTCGCAAGTGCCGGATCTCAAGGTGCTCATCCAGCCTGCTGACCAGTCAGCCATCGTCGCAGCCAGCGGGCCTCCGCAGTTCGTACCCTCAGCCCAGCTTGAGCAAACGGAGCAAAAGCTCGCCGCGCTTCAATCCCACGTTGGCGAAGCGGTCGATGAGTACAAGAGCGCGTACCCGATGCAGTTGAAGTTCGATTACAACTACAAGGCGAATGAAGCGCCCTTCGATATTCAGTCGATTTACCACGACGACAAGTTCACCTATATCAAGACCAATGCGCCAGAAAAGTTTTCGGTGTACGAGATGAAGGACGGCAAGCCGAATCTCATCAGCTACGACTTGCGCGATGGCACCTACATCATCCCGAAGGTGATGGATTCAGGCTACGTCGAACTGGGGAAGAAAAAGATGGAGTTCACGCGGAAGGGGTAGAGCCATGCCGGAACCGGAATTGACCACAAAAACCACTGACCCGAAGGGCGTGCTCCAGAAGAACATGAAGGCGTTGGTCTTTCTTGGAGCCTCGCTGCTTGTCATTCTCGCCGCCATCTTCAGCGCTGGCGGAAAGAAGTCCTCTACCCAGGCAGCGACGAAGAACCAACCGCCGCAACCGATGGTGCAGGACAATACGGACAACAACGTCGCCGACCTGAAAAACCAGGTTGATGCGAAAGAGCAGCAGAACGCGCTTGCCACGACCGCTGGTGGCGATCCCGCGCTAAGAAACGCCACGCCTGCTCAGCAGGCTGCGGCGGCGGGATACACGCCGACCGGCCTTCCCGTGGGTTGTGTGCCCGGTCAACCATGCGCCCCAAACGGCTATCCCCAGCAACCGGGCGGCGTCAGTCAGCGATCTCCGGCGCAGGAGGAGGAGCAGCAAATCGCCGCGAAGGACCGGGAGCGCGCCTACAACGCTCGATTCTCCTCGAATCTCGCGTATAGCCGTCCCCCCGACCTGCCACCGAGTCAACCTGGTTCTCAAACGGCGAATCCTTATGCGCTTGCCGCAAACGACACTGGCATGATCGCTCCCCGCACGGCGGGTGAGCAACCGCAAGCCCAGACGGCGCAGGCTCCCAAGCGAGCGCCGGAGGTCAACATAGATTCGGCATCGGGCCAGCCGTATGTTCTCTATGAGGGGACAACCATCGACACTGTGTTGATGAACCGGCTCGACGGCGACGCCGTCGGCCCGGTCAAGGTGCTCGTCTCGAATCCCATCTACTCGCACGACCACCAGCACGTCATCATTCCCGATGGAACGATTGTGCTGGGCGAGGCGAAGAAGATCGGAGCATCCGGCTTTGGGCAGCAGCGCCGCATAGCTATTGCCTTCCATCGGATGATTATGCCGGATGGATATAGCGTTGACCTTGACCAGTTCCACGGTCTTGACCAGATAGGCGAAGAGGGCTTGAAAGACAAGGTGAACAATCACTATCTCGAAATCTTCGGGGCTTCAATCGCTTTGGGGGTGATCGCCGGAGCGGGAGAGATTGCCCAGGGTGGCGGCACGATTTCTACCAGCGGCTCGCAGGCGTTTACTACCGGGGCAGCGGGTAGCGTGTCACAGTCGGCAACCACTATCCTTGATCGCTTCATCCAAATACCACCGACCATCACGATCCGTGAAGGACATCGAGTGAAAGTCTACTTTACGCAGGACATGCTTCTTCCGGCTTACGAGAACCACACCATTCCCCAAACCTTTTGAGGAGGTTTCATGCGTCGTATCGTCATCGTTTCCATTTTGAGCTGTATCGCTCTTGTTGGCTGCGAGAGCAAGCAAGCGAAAATCGACAAACTACAGGTCCAGTACAAGCCACTCAACACGCAATACAACAAGGACTGCATCGCTCCGGCGTTCGGAGCAAAAGGTGCTGAGTCTTATTTCAAAGGCGAGACACCTAAAGTTCCCACGCCACAGGAGGAGGCTGCTCACAATCAGAAGTGTGCCCAAGAGCTCCAACAGGTAACGGCTCTTGAGCAGCAGATCGAAGCACTCCAGAAATAGCGGCTTCAGCCACACCCATTCCACCTATCCATCAACACTCAGCCTCAGGAGGCAGAGCCATGAAGCATCTTTTTCTCAAAATCACGTTGATTGTCTCGATTGCGACTCCGGTTGCAGCCCGCGCTCAGTTCGGCTCCGGCGTAGTGTTCGACCCAACCCAATCCGCCCATGCCGTCCAGCAGATCGAACAAGGACAAAATATCTTTACCAATTCCGTAAAGCTGGCCGACAACGCCATCTCCACGTACAACCTTGCTCACCAGATGTCGCTATCTCCGCAGAGTCTCTATCAGCCTTTCAGGTCTTTTTCATCGGTTTGGATTTTGGTCAATCAGGCCGCCAATACCTATGGCAACTCGCAACCGTGGACCAACTCAGCTAATACCGGCGTGAACGCGTCGTATGCCTACCAGCAGGCATCCGTTCCGCGAACAGGCCAACTGAACGGCTACGGGAATCTCAGCCTCTCCGGCCAACAGCAGATCGCCGCGCAGGGCGCAACGGTTGACTTGAATGACTCCGTTACCGCCAGCAACATCCAGACGCTCGGCACCATCCGAACCAACTCCCAACAGCGACAGGCCGACATCAACGCGCTCGCTGCCGCGACCAACTCTATAGACCCCACCCAGCAAACTGAACTAGCGACCCTCCAGCGCATCAATCGTGCGCTCATTTTGCAGCTAATGGCTCAACAAGAAGCCAACCAGATCAGCCAGGCATACGCCCTGCAGCAGATCGTCGCCCAAAAGCAGCAGCAGGACACACTCAAGACGACGTTCCAGCAGGCCAATCAGTTCCAGTCCGGCTACAACGCAGTCGCGCCGTCATACGCCGGCGCTGCCGCAGCGATGCGGTATTAACCACGACCGAGAGCGAGGCAGAATATGGATCTCCTGAATTGGATTACCCAAGCGTGCAGTTCACTGACCAGCAACGTCTCGCCAACTGTGGACGCGATGGGAGTCCATATCTGCGTCGCTCTCGCCACCATCATGCTCGTATGGTTCGGCGTGCAGGAGGCGCTTGCCTCCGCACAAGGTGGCCCTGGATTCAGCATGGGGAAGTTCCTGAGCTTCTTTATGCTTATTACCTTCGCATACACAATGGTCAAGTTCTACGATTCGAGTATTCCCGGCATCGGCTATTCGCTCAAAGGCTTTATCAACGGCGGCGCTCAATACCTAGTGAGTCAGATCGGGACCGATAGCGCCACCAATATCTTGAACACATTGCAACAGGCCCAGACGAACGAAGGGCCGGGCATGATGTCCACGGTGACGAACCCCTACAACGCAATCATCTTCGCGCTGATACAGGTGCTCATTGCCGGTCTCTCCGCGCTTATTAGCGTAATCATCGCCTACGGCGCTGTCGCCAGTTCCATCGTCGGGATGCTGGGGCCGATATTCATTCCGTTCCTTGTCTTCGACAAGTTGGACTTCCTGTTCTGGGGCTGGCTCCGCGCCTTTCTTGGCTTCTCTTTCTACAAGGTTGTCGCGGCTGCGACACTGAGCATCCTGTCGCAATTGCTTGCGCATTATTACGCCATCATGTCGGGCTTCGTCGATCCGGGGCAGATGATAAAGCAGCTTCCCATGCTCATCCTTTTGGTACTCGTCAACGGCTTTATCTTGCTCAAGATTCCAGCTATGACGGCAACTATTTTCTCCGGTCATACCGGCGGACACGACGCCGGAACTGGAATCCTTTCGAGTCTCGCAACGATGGCAATGGCAGGCTGAGGAGTTGACACCATGACCAGCACAGCAACCAAAGCGACACCTGAGATCACTCGCGCGGCGGAACGCTACCTCGAACAGTACGGCGATCCGCTGGTGATGAATACCTATCTCAAGGTCACGATCCTGTGCCTTATCGTGGTCTGCCTTGCCCTGGCTGCAGCCGTCTTCAAGAGTCAAAAGGCGTTAGCTTCCGTGCATCCGCTCATCATCCGCATCAATGACGTTGGCCGGGCCGAAGCGATCGACTATCGCAACTTCCAGTACCGCCCCCAGGAAGCCGAGAACAAGTATTACCTCTCCCGCTGGGCGGAGCTGTACTTCAGCCGCAATCGCTTCACCATCGAGCGCGATCAGACCAACGCTCTCTACTTTCTCAACAGCGACGTGCAGCGCGCCGTAATTGAGCAGGAGAGGAAGGACAATATCATCCTCACCTACCGCAATGACAGCACCCTTCCGTATGTGGATGTGGAGATCAAGAACGTCGTGCTTGACGACCTCCGATTGTCCCCATATTCGGCGCGGATCGAGTTCGAGAAGGTGTACACGAACCCAGCGGATCATACCGAACTCAAGCGGGAGCGGTGGACGGCCAGTGTGACCTACGTCTTCCGCGAGAACGTGAAAAACAACGAACTGGCCGTAGACCCCCTCGGATTGACCATCGTTCGCTTCCGCGCTGACCAGGCATTCGACTAAGGATTCATCGACGATCCCAGAGGCTTCCATGTCCTTTCATGCTGCCAATCCGGCTGCTTTCCACTCCCAGTCCCCCTGCATGATTGAGCGGGCTGTAGTGAGCGCCCAGACCTGCAACAGCGGTGGCGAATTGCGCGCCTCTTGCGAAGGACATGCCAACTCGAATCGAGCTGCGTTTGTGGCGAACTTCCGCAGCCTGAGTGCGGATGAGAACTTTGCCCCCTCATGTGTCTGCCGGTATGTATCCCGCCTTTTGCTCGGTCACTGCTTCGGGGCCTATCCGGCGCCCTGCGGCAGCTCGCTCTTCTGCTTCGGCTTCACCACCCCACCGCATAAAGAACATGCGTCGGGGACCCCGGATTTCGCCGCCCTACGGGTTACGGTTTCCGTACCGGACCCTCCGTAAATGCAGAGCTTCGGCACTTGGGAGCCGGGCCCACTTCGCTTAATCAGTGACCCGAGCAAGTTCGGGAAATTCAACAAATGGAGACACGACCATGTATCAGAACAAAGTAACCCTCATCGGCTTCCTCGGCAACGACGCAGAAGTTCGCTCCAACGACAACCGCAGCTTCACCGTTCTCTCGCTGGCAACCAAGTCCTCCTACAAGAAGGACGGCAAGTACATCTCGCACACCGAATGGCACCGTTGCGTGGTCTTCGGCAAGCTCTCTGAGTTCGCCGGCACGCTCAAGAAGGGCGCACATATCCAGGTCGAAGGCGAGTTGCGCAGTCGTGAGTACGACAGCAAGAAGACGGACTCGAAGCAGCGCATCTGGGAGGTACGGGTCGATTCGATCCTGAAGCTCGACCGCGCCGAGAAGGCCGCCCCCGAGGAGCAGGAACAGGACGAGTTCAACCAGGAGGATGAGGCTGCATAAGCCTCTTTCTCTTTTCCCACGGAAGCCCGGCTAACCCGCTGGGCTTCCATCGCTGTGAGGCCCCGCTATGAGCTTCGAGTTGATCCTTCCATTCCTTCGCCCCATTGAGCCGCTGTTGCTCGACGACAGCATCAGCGAGATCATGGGCAATCCCGACGCCTCATGGTGGTACGAGCGCGATGGGATCATTCAGCGTGAAGCCTCTGTTTCCTTCGACGCCGGCAGGCTTCGCACCGGCCTCGAAGTCATCGCCAACCAGCTCGGCAAACACTTGGACGAAGACAACCCCGTCCTGCACGCGCAGCTCCCGGATGGGAGCCGCTTGGCGGCAGTCATTCCTCCGGTCGTGCGGCCTTCGCCCGCCCTCGTCATTCGGAAGTTTCCCAGCCGCCATTACACCGTCGATGACCTGATTGCTCGCGGCACGCTGACGCAGCCGCTCGCTGACCTATTGGCCGCACAGATCGCGGCTGGAAAGACGGTGCTCATTAGCGGCGGAACCTCTACCGGCAAGACCACTGTCCTTCGCGTTCTGGCGAACGCCATCCCCGAAGATCAGCGCATCGTCGTCATCGAAGATACCTCCGAATTGCATATCAAGAAGCCGAACATGCTTGCCGTCGAGTGCCAGACCGATACGTTCAAGGCCAACGTCACTTTCGACGATCTTCTCAAGTCCGCTCTCCGCTGGAGACCGGATCGGATCATCCTGGGCGAAGTGCGCGGAATCGAAGCGCGGACGTTGCTCGATTCGCTCAACACCGGCCATGCCGGTTCACTCGCCACAATCCATGCCAATTCCGCAGAGAAAGCCCTGCACCGCTTCGCCAATCTCGTTATGCGCAACCACGCGCAATCCACCTTCGCTGACACCGAGGCGGAGATTGCCGAGGCCGTCGATTTCATCGTGCATGTTGAGCGCCTTCCGGGCCGCCGCGTCATCCGCGAAATACTCGCACTGCGCGGCTACGACCGCGATGCCAAACGCTTCCAGATCGAATCCGTTTTCGCCAGTGAATCAACACCCCAATCCCTTACCTAAAGGAGTACCAAAATGCCCCTACTTGAAATCAACCAAAGCCGTCACATCAACGCCTCAATTCGTCTCGATGAGACAACTGCAGCTCAGGTCGATCAGTATGCCGCTTTCGTTCACGCATCGGCAGACGACGTTATAGACAAGGCCCTCAACTATGTCTTTACCAAAGACCGCGATTTCCAGGACTTCCTCAAGACCTCGCAAGCCACCCAAGTTGCCTGCACTCTTCGTATCCGGAAAGCGCCGACCAACGGTGCTGCAGTTCGCCCATCGAAGAAGCCCAATGTAGGGGTGGAGTCCACTGAGACTGTGCGGGCATTGAAGCCATGATCCTCCATGTAAATCCGTGGCGGGGTGGAAACGGTGCTACGCACCGGAAGCATATTGACACTCCACCCCTCCGAGGGTCGTGCAGGGTGCCGTACAGCAACTTGAGCGCTAACGTTCAGGATCAATGATTTGGAGGGACCAAGTTGCTCCACGGTAACTCGGAGCAACTTGGAGTAACACAAAAGGAGACGATCCAATGGCGATTCTCGAAGACAGCGAAACTAGCGACAAAAGCCGAGGAGCGAACCCGTTTTCGCTTGAAGAGTGCGGGCACGAAACTCAATCAGCAGGAGCTTCGCAGTCTGAGTGCCTTGGCGAAGCGCCGTGGGGTAAGACCCGGCGAACTCATCCGCAAGCTCATTCTTGACGAGCTTGCCCGCGACTCTGGTTCCGTAGCCGCCAGCACGGAGCTTACCGAGATCATGGGCATTCGTCTCATGCTGACCAACCTCTTCCGGCCACTCGCCACCGGCCAGAAGCTCACGCCCGAAGCCTTCGACAACATGGTTGCCGAGGTCAAAAAGCGCAAACGCAGCGTCGCCGAAGACGCACTGCAAGACCTGGAGCGTGCATCATGAATACACCAAAATGGGGTCGCAAAGAGACCATTATCTTCCCGCCGCATTCGCCGATCTACTCCTACGGCGCGGTGTTCTTCGCGCTGATATTGACGGGCATGTTCGTCTACCTCCGCTTCAGCAGAGGCCAGACTCCCTTGCAGCAGTTCTATACGCCGATCTACGCGAGAAGCGCGGCGGGTGGAGCGTTCAACAGGAAGGACAAATACCAGCTTCTCTATGTCAGCGACGGAACGAGAGCGGCGCGGCTGGCGACCGAAGCGGACGTACAGGCCGGAACAACCGCTGCACCAAACAACAAGCCCATACCTCTTGTCTTATCGCGCCAGGCCGCCGTTCAAGGGATTCATGTACTCTATCGCGGCCCCGAGCAAACCCTTGTCGATGCGCCGCTCCATGCCTACCTTCGCAGCGCCGTTTTCGGCGGCGATCAACTCCGCGACATCTACGCAACTTCCGCTATTGTTCGGCTTCCTATCTTTGCTCGCGCAGCTCCCATTCTCCATCCGCAAGGACATCCGCCGCCGCAAGGAACTGAAGTACGGACGTCGGCTCAAAGGCCCCATCCTGCTCACCCCCAGGCAGTTCAACAAGACGGTGAGCGGCGACGGCATCGGCTTCGTCACCACCGAGGCCAAAGAGATGATGCGGATACCGCTAGAGGCCGAATCGCAGCACATCGAACTCATGGGCGACACTGGGGCAGGTAAGACGACACTCATCATGCAACTCCTCCGTCAGATACAGAGCCGGAATCACGCGGCCATCGTCTACGACCCGGCCTGCGAGTTCATCCAGAGGTTCTACGACGAGAAGCGCGAGGATATTGTGCTGAACCCTTTAGATGAGCGTTGCCCCTACTGGGGACCGTCCGAAGAGCTGCGCCGGAGGGCGGAAGCGAAGGCCATCGCGGCTTCGCTGTACCAGCCGACCAGTGACAAAAAGGGCGAGTTCTTTACCGAGACTCCGCAGAAGATATTCGCCCATCTCTTGACCTACGGGCCGAGTCCGCAGCAGCTCGTGGAATGGTTGTCGAATCCCGCGGAGATCGACCAGCGGGTAAAGGACACCGAGATGGAGGCCATGATTGCCCAGGGTGCGCAGCAGCAGCGCAACGGCGTCCTCGCCTCGCTCGGTCTGGTTGCCGACAGCCTGCGTATGCTGCCGACGAAGGAACAAGCAAAAAACAAAACGTGGAGCGCAACTGAGTGGTCCGTCACTCGAAAGGGATGGATCTTCATTACGTCCAGCCCGACCGAGCGCGAGGCGCTGAGGCCGCTGCATAGCCTTTGGATCGACATGCTCGTCATGCGGCTGCTGACCGCGCCGCAGGAAAAACAGACTCCGGTATGGTTCGTTTTGGACGAGCTTGCCAGCCTGCAACGGCTGCCGCAACTCCATACCGCCATCACCGAGAATCGGAAGTCCAAGAACCCGCTCGTCCTGGGATTCCAGGGCAAAGCCCAGTTGGAAGTGATCTACGGCCACCTTGCCGAGGTCATGCTCTCGCAGCCGGCCACGAAGATATTTTTGAAGACCACAGAGCCGAAGGCTGCCGAATGGGTATCGAACGCCATCGGTAAGGTCGAGATCGAACGCATGAAGGAGACGCACTTCGACGGTTCGCGCTCCGGCAGGAACTTCGCCATGGATCGTCAGATGGAGCCCCTGGTGATGGACTCTGAAATCTCCGGCCTTGAGAACCGTCATGCGTTTCTCAAGCTGGGCAACAACGTCGCCCGCTTTCACTTCGAGTACATGGATGTGCCGCAGACCACACCTGCATTTCTGCCGCGCAAGGTAGAGGGCGATGAACTGCGGTTCGATCCCCTGACGCTCGTTCCGAAGGCGTCGCCGGAGGTCAAACCGGCTCTCGACTTGGAGGCCGCAGTGCCTCCATCGACGGATACAAAAACAATTGCTCCGCCAGAAGAGCCGCAGGCTGTTGTCGTGAAAAGTGACGAAGACGAGAAGGAGCCGCACGAGCCAGCGCAGCCGAAGTCGCCGCGAGCGGCCCCGATCCCGACGGCCCGGAAGACACGCAAGACGAAGATATGCCGGTAGCCGGGCCGCAGCCAATGATTATTTGAGATCGCCCCATGCTTACCATCTCCAAACCGCTCAACTCCAGCCAGGCGCAGACGTATCACGCCAAGGAGTTCATCTCCGCCGAGCAGAACTATTGGAAGCAGGGCGACACCATCCTCGGAGAGTGGCAGGGCCGGATGGCCGAGAAATATGGCCTCGCCGGGGCCATCGACGCGCAGCACTTCGCTCGTCTCAGCGAGGGCCAGAATCCCCTCACGGGAGAGCAATTGGTGCGGCACCGCAACGGCCAGGAGTACATGACCGCTGACGGAACTATCGTAAAACCCGTCGAGCATCGGGCCGGTTGGGACGCCACCTTTTCAGCTCCTAAGTCGGTGTCGCTGACCGCTCTGGTCGGGGGTGACGACCGCGTGCGCGAGGCGCACCGGGAGGCGGTGACAACCGCACTCTCCGAACTGGAGCGGTACACCCAAGCGCGGATCGGCGGCAATCATGCCGCCGAGACCACCGGGCGATTCATCGCTGCCAAGTTCGAGCACGACACCGCCCGTCCGGTCGACGGGTACGCCGCGCCCCAACTCCACACTCATGCCGTCATCTTCAATATGACTGAGCGCGAAGACGGCTCCACCCGCGCTATCCAGCCGCCGGGCTCTTCGAGACCCAGCAGTTCGCGACTGCGGTCTACCAGTCCCAGCTCACATACCGGCTCTCGAGCTGGGATATGAGATCAAGCCTGGGCGAAGCGGCGCGCCGGAGATCAAGGGCTACACGCAGGAATACCTCGACGCTTCCAGCCCACGCCGCCAGCAGATTCGCGAGGACCTCGAACGGAGCGGGTTCAACGGGCAGGAAGCGGCCCAGATCGCCGCCCACTCCACGCGCGACCGCAAGGAGATTCATACGCCCTCCGAAGTGTTGGCCGCGCACCGGCAGCTTGCCGCCGAGCTCGGCAATCAGGCCGACCGTGTCGTCGCGAGAAGCGAGGGAGCGTGCTGAACAGATGGCGCAGAAGCCACTGCCGAGCCATCCCAGAGCGGGCTCAGGAAGCCGTCAGCTTTGCCAAGACCGCAGCTTCGAGCGCGAGGCCGTCACCGATGAGCGAGACATCATGCGCGATGCCTTGCGGCGCGGCATGGGAGACGTACCTACGGCCAGGTCCGCGAGGACTTCGAGCAGCGGCGCGATCGGAGAGTTCCAGCACGCATCCGGCCAGAAGCACGACACCGGGCGGCAGTTCACGACCCTCGACACCATCCGCGGAGCTGGCGACGATCAAGCACATGCAGCAGGGCCAGACAGCGGTCGAGCCGATCATGCGGCAAGAGGAGGCCGTCGCGCACGCCCACCCGCGAATTCCTGAACCCGGCGCAGCGAAAGGCCATCGAGGAGGTGCTGACCTCGCGTGACCGGATACATGGGCTGCAGGGGCTGGCCGGCAGCGGCAAGACCAGCACCCTTGTAAGCCATCCGTGAAGGCGCGGAGCGCAACGGCTACGCGGTCGAAGGCTTCGCGCCGACCAGCCGCGCCGCCGCCCAGCTCCGCGAGGCTGGGATTTCCGCCGACACCTTGCAAGGCTTCCTTGCTCGCGGCGGCGCAGGAGCAGAGCGCAGGGCGATCCCGACCGCCGCCATCTCTATATGGTCGATGAGTCCAGTCTCGCCGGCACCCGGCAGATGCAGACGATTTCATGGAGAAGATTGGCCCGCAGGATCGAGTTCTGCTGATCGGAGACACTCGCCAGCATCAGGGTGTCGAAGCTGGCAAGCCCTTCGAGCAGATGCAGCAGGCCGGGATGCAGACCTCGCAGCTCGACCAGATCATGCGCCAGAAAGACCCGGAGCTGCTGCGAGCCGTCGAACACTTTGCGAAGAACGAAACCGCGACGGGCAGTCAGCTTGTTGCAGCAGCAGGGCCGCGTCACCGAGATGCCGGACAACGCCCAGCGCATCGAGGCCATCGCCAAGAACTATGCCGCACGGCCGAGAACACGCTGGTCGTCTCGCCCGATAATGCCAGCCGCCGCGAATCAACCATGCCATGCGGACTGAGTTGAAAGGCACCGGCATTGTCGCGAAAGACGATCACCGCATTGCTCGTACTCACGCCGCGATCGGAGATGACCGGCGCCGACCGAGACTGGGCGCCAAGTATCAGCCCGGCGACATTTTCTACTATACCCGCGGCAGCAAGGAACACGGCATCGAGCGCGCGCAGCTACGCGACGGTCGATCGCGATCGACGCCGCAAGGACAACCTGCTTACCGTGCAAGGAAGACGGCCAGCAAGTGACCTACGACCCGAAGCGCCTGCAGGGCATCACGGCCTACCGCGAGATCGGACGCGACTTCGCCCAGGGCGATCGCATCCAGTTCACCGTCCACCGACCGCGAACTGGGTGTCGTCCAACCGTGACCTTGGAACCATTGTCCGGATCGACGGCAAGCAGATCAACGTGAAGATGGACGGGGAGAAAGAGCGCACCGTCAGCTTCGATTCCGCCAAGATGCGGCACTTCGACCACGGCTATACCGTGACCTCGCACAGCTCCCAAGGACTGACTACTGATCGCGTATTGGTCAACATGGACACCACCGTTCACCCGGAACTCATCAATACCCGCTTCGCCTACGTCTCCGTCTCCCGCGCGTCACAGGACGCTCGGATTTACACCAATGATGCCGCAACCCTTGGCGAACGCCTCAGTACGGACGTGACCAAGACCTCAGCGATAGACCTTCAAAGAGCGCCGGTCGAACCGACCGCCAACCAGCACACTCAGGAGACCCCGATGACCAACAGCAGAGAGCACCCGCAGGATGACCTACGCCGCGAACCCCCGACGGAGGTGACGGTTTCACTACCCGAAACCATCCGCCACGAAGTCGAACTGGATACAAGGCACTATGCTCCTCTCGAAGCAGCCTTGCCCAATGAGACAGCAGGGTATGAGTGGAAGCGCGAGACAGGCGACATCGAAAGCTACAAGCACGATCAGACAGGAGGCTGGTTGCATATTGACCCGCAGGCCAATTTCTACGACAGGGAAGCCCAGCCGATTAGCCGTCAGAATGCCCTTGAGCACGCGGCGCACGAGCCGTCCCATGCGGTAGCCGACAGTCTCAACGTGCAGCCCAGCAGCAGCGATCAGGGCAACGACCAGGGGATTGGTCTGTGACCGTAGCCGGTCCGGTTCTGGATCATCCTGCACAATACCCGGCACCGGTTGATGGTTCGGCCATAAATAGAAACGGCCCCCGATGAAGGGGGCCGTCTCAAACTGCCATGCGCCTCTTGATTATCCCTACACTCGTGGAGACCATTACTGGCGGGTGACCGGCACCACGGCTTTCGCCGCTGCACTTATATGCCGTTATTTATAGGATGCACATGGGCGCAAGCAAGGCGCAAATGAAAACCAGGCGGGTAGCCTAAAATGACTCGGAACTTAGGCAGGATCGCAAGCCGCAAGCGCGACCAGACTGAGGGTTGGAGCCTACAATCGCCTCATGTTCATTGAAGACGACAAACTGCCCGACGATGTTGTTCGCAAGAAATATTCCGACACCCGGCACGCGCTCAGTTGTCTCGACTGCGGCTTTGAGTCGGAGTTCAACCCGACCGTGCAGGGCGCTATCGGTCGCCCTCTCCAGGCTTTGGTCATGCACGACTGCAAACAGGACGGCGACTAGCGTTCCACACATCGAAGCCGCTGAGAGCTAGGTCCCGAGCGGCTTCTACGTTGATTGGGAAAACCTAACCAGTGTGGAGTGGTACTCAACGACGTGTAGCGCGATAGCCCTTTGGCAATTCGTCTCCCGCTTCCACCGGCTTGTTTCCAGCCTTATCGAGCAGCTTCAATGCCCTCGCTGCGAGTTCCTTGCTCGGCTGCTTCCGGCTTCGCACCCACTCCTCATGTTCCAGATGCGCCAGCTTCTCCGCCACCGCAACATTGATGAACTGATTTAAGGACACGCCTTCCTTTTCGGAAAACACCTCTGCGGTTCGCCGCACCGACGGCATTAGCCGCAACGGAAACTTCGCGATTTCGGTCTTGCGCGCTTCAGTCGCCATCTTGCTCTCCTTTCCTCATTCTGTCTAACAGTTCGGCGGGCGATAGAACCGGAATCCCGAACCGGCGTCCCGCCGCAAGAAAGTGTTTCGTGTTGTTCGTCACCAGGGCCTCGGCACCTCCATTGATTGCGAGATCCAAAATCATGTCGTCATTCGGGTCAGGCGACAAAGGACGGGGTTTCCTCAGTATCTCTACCGGTTCTGCGAATGCCTCCAGCGCCTCGATCAACTCCAACACCTCTGTCTTACTCAACTTCGATGCGGCAAGATGTTCCGGGCGCAGCGCCACATCGCGATACTCCAAACCGAGCTTGAAGTCCATCAGCGGCACAATCTCTTCACGAAATATCATGCGCACAACCTCTCCAGCCGCCCCATCACTCGACCGGACAGCCGTCACCAACGAAGCTGTGTCGAGCACAATTCGCACAGTCAAATGGTATCACCTGTGATGCCACACTCCAAGTAGCTTTATTGGGAGTAAGGGTCCTCCCTCACTGCGGCCGTTCGGTCCTCCACCACCCTCCTCCGCAGGGAGGGCACCCTCCCCGCAACGCCCCTCCGACAAGAGCAAAAGCCAACGCAACTTCTCGCGCTCCCCGCCCAGCAAGGAAACCAAACCTGCTGAGGAGCGCCGCTCCTGACGCGCGCAAGGCAATGGAAAAAACTCCGTGCAGTTCCAGGTATTCGCTTCCTTCGGCCTGCGGCTGGCCTGAAGGCCACTTTTCCCACACTCTGCACTTGCCGCCCTCGATGGCGTGGGCCAGCTTGCTCGCTTCGCAAGCGCCTTACGCTGAAACCAATTCGCGCCGGCTTTTCGCCGCTTTCGCCGTGGACACCTTGACCGAGGAGACAGGCTTCGCCGGCTTGGGTGAAGTGAGTTTGACCCGCGCCTCCAGGTTCAGCCTGCCGGCGAACTGAATCAGCTTGGTGATGCTGATGCGGGCCAGCTTGCCCCGCAGCAAATTGCTCACGTCCGGCTGGTGCGCCTTGAGCGTCGTCACCAAATACGCTTGCTTGAATCCCTGCTCTTCGATGTGCTGCAGCAACGCTTGCCAAATCTCCGCCTTAATCTTCATCTCCAGCGTTTCCGCAGGCGAGAAGCCCAAGTCATCGAAGAGGTCGCCTTTGGTGATGTGTCCCGGCTTATTGCTTGCGCTTTTCACGTTTCCGCTCCTCCAGAATCCTTTGTTTTACTTGCAACAACCGGCTCGTGGCGGTATTGAGATCCTTGCGCTCGGTCTTGGCGGTGTCTTTTTCAAAGCAGTCCAGCACCTAGATGGTGTCTTCGATGCGAGCTAAATACACCATTCTGTACCAGGTCTTTTCGTCGGCGTCTTTCAGCTCGAACACGCCTGCACCGATGGACTGCATGGGCCTGACCGTCAATCTCGCTGGCCGTCCGTGCTGCATCTCGCGTAACGAATTGCCAAAGTCCCATTGGATCGGCTTCGGCCACGACTTCAGCACCTTCCATGAGTCGCCCTCCCAGGAGATCGAAGCGATACGGTTTCGTTCGGGCGGCGGCACACACTCCACTTTATAGTATCCGTACTATAAACGCAAAAGCTGGGACAAACGCTGAGGCCGCGATGCTTTGAGGGCGGAAGTCTCCCCCCTGTCTGCGGCCGCGTGCGCGTCCTCCGCCACCCTCCTCTGCGGGCCTGTGTCCTGCCCGCAACGCCGTCCCTGATTGGCTGAAAAGCAACAACAAAAACAAAAGCGATTTCTCGCGCTCCGCGCCCAGCAAGGAAACCAAACCTGCTGAGGAGCGCCGCTCCTGGCGCGCGCAAGGCGATGGAAAAAGCTCCGTGCAGCTCCAGGTATTCGCTTCCTCCGGCCTGCGGCTGGCCTGAAGGCCACTTTTCCCACACCTTGCACTTGCCGCCCTCGATGGCGTGGGCCATGGCCAAGGCGTGTTTGGGAGCAAACACAGCACAGCCATTCAAAAACGGAGGAACCACCCATGAATACCGCAACCGTCACCACCACCGCAGCCACCGTCAGCCCCTTTATCCAGAACCTTCAACAGCAGCGGCAACAACCGCAAACCTCGAAAGAGGCAATCGCAGCCAATGTCAAAGCCCTTATCGAGCAGTTGGAAGAGGGACACAGCGAAGGTCTAACCGCCTACCTATTGGCTATGGGCAGGTTTCACAATTACAGCTTTGGAAACATCTTGGAGATCGCACGGCAGAAGCCGAGCGCGACCCGCGTTGCCGGAATGTATGCGTGGAATCAGCTTGGCCGCAGGGTCAACAAGGGAGAGAAGGGCATCCGCATCTTGGCTCCCATGGCAGGCGTTCGTCGCAAGAAGGACGACGAAGCCGCAAAGGATGTTCGGACGCAGAACCAGTCTGTTCTAGTTGGGTTTCGTTCCGTGTATGTCTTCGATGTCGCGCAGACAGAAGGTTTGGAGCTTCCCGAGCTTTCCAGCCGCGTCAGTGGCGATGTCGGAGAGCGCATGGAACGTCTGCTCGACTTCATTGCAGCCCAGGGTATCTCGCTTGAGTACAAAGAGAGCATCGCCCCGGCGTTGGGGATGAGCTACGGAGGCAAGATCGTTTTGCTTCCCGGCCAGTCCCCGGCGGAGTCCTTCAGCACCCTCGTCCACGAGGTCGCTCACGAGATGTTGCATAAGAGCGAGAGGCGCACCGCTACCACCAAGGTAGTGCGCGAAACCGAAGCCGAGGCAATCGCCTTTGTAGTTGGCAGGACTATCGGCCTCGACACGGGCCGGGCGTCGGCAGATTACATCCACCTGTACCACGGCAACGCGGCACTCCTCACCGAGAGCCTAGAGGTTATCCAGAAAACCTCAGCCGTCATCCTCTCCGCGCTTGAAACGCCCGCAGTGGAAGAGGTCACCGCGGAGCCGGAAACCGGAGGCGAGCCCCAAGACAACTAAGCCCCTTCTCTATGGGCGAACGGCATGATGCCGTTCGCTCCAATGCCCCCGAACGCCTAACCGTACAAGGAGAACCACCATGAACCCCAACACCGCAACCGAGTACCGCAACCTTCCCCTTAACGTCCTCATTCCATCCAAAACCAACCCGCGCCGCATCATCGAAGATGATTCGCTCAGAGAGCTTGCTGAGAGTATCAGCGTTCACGGAGTTCTTGAGCCTCTAATCGTCCGCCCTGTCACCGAGCGAGATTTCGAGATCGTCGTCGGAGCGAGGCGTTATCGCCGCTTCAAAGAAAGCTGGCAAGCATGATGCGCCATGCAGCATCCGCAACCTGACAGATGCTCAAGTGCTGGAGATTCAGCTCGTCGAAAATCTCCAGAGGCCGCGACGTTCACCCGATGGAGGAGGCGCATGGGTTTCATGCGCTTCTAAAGTTGGAGGAACCGAAGTACACCATCGAGCAAATCGGGGCGAAGGTGGGCAAGGCACCTGCATACGTCGCCAGCCGTGCCCGGTTGACCGAGCTTATCCCGGCAGTGGTCGAGGCGTTCTATGCCGAGGAGATCGGCGTCGGACACGCCTTGCTACTGGCGAAGCTCCAACCAGCCCAGCAGGAAGCAGCCCTCGCAAGCTGCTTTCGTGAGGATTGGGGCGGCGCAGCAGGGAAGGCCAAGCGCATCGTCCTTCCCGTCCGGCATCTCCAGCATTGGATAGAACACAACGTCCTCTTGCTCTTGAAACAGGCACCCTTCAACAAGCGCGATGCTCAACTCCTACCCGCCGCCGGAAGCTGTGTCGATTGCCCCAAGCGGACAGGACACAACAAGCTACTCTTCGCGGATGTCAGCGGGAACGCGGATGCGTGTACCGATCCAATCTGTTACGCCGCGAAGTTGGAGGCGCACGTCCAGAAGCAGATTGCAGCCAAGCCGGAGATAGTGCAGATCAGCACTGCCTACGGCAAGACGCAGGATGGCAGCAAGATCATCACCCGCAGTAAGTACGTCGAGATTCGCGCGGACAAGCCGGACACCCCGGAGAAAGCGAAACAGCCGGAGTTCAAGACGTGCAAGTTCATCGCCGAGGCCATCGTCTCCGAAGGCATCGACAAGGGCGAAGTGCGGAGGGTTTGTGCCGAAGCCGATTGCCCGATTCATCATCCCAAGAAGCAGTCCACCAAGGCCGATGCCAGCTTCAAAGCCGAGCAGAACAAGAGCCGGAGGGAACAAGCACTGGCGAACGCCACCGGGATGCGCGTCCTACAAACCATCGTCGCCGCTGTTCCCGTTCGATTGATGAAGCGCGATCTTCTCTTCATCGCCGAACAGATGCTCCCATTGCTTGACGATAAGCGTGTCGAGATGGTCGCTCGGAACCGAGGCATCAAAGCGAAGGAAGGTGAGTCCGCAGCCAAGTTGCTAACCGCCTTTCTCCGCAAGGCCGAGGAAGGCATTATCGGCAAGCTGATCGTCGAAGCCGTCATCCTGCTTTCGGCCAGCAAGCAAGCGGACGGAGGTAAGGTTCTCCGCGCCGCAGCCCAGGCGTACAAGGTGGACACCGATGCGATTGCCCTCAAGATAAAGCATGAGTTCACAGCAAAGGACGAAAGCGAAAGCCGTCCCAAAGATCGAGCCGAAACCGGTTCCAAAAGCATTGAAGAAGAGTGCATAAGAACCACACCGCTCGATTGAGCCTGTCTGCGGACAGGCTCATCTTTTTGCCGGCCCGTCTTTCCCACCCTGAAGGTCGCTCTCGCAAGCGCGAGAGCGTCATGTTCTGCCCACCCGACGGGCTGAGGCCGTTTGCACGGCCTACACCTCAATGTCGAATCATTACCTCGGCTTATATTCGTTGACGGCTGCTTGCTCTAAAGGGTTCCGGTGAATCTAAAACCAGTTCCACCTCGTATCGCCTCCGGTCAAGTACTTCTAAGAAGCCAACGATATAGGCCGCTTCTACGGTGATCTTTCCATCAGCTTCAAGTAGCTGCACTCCAGTCTTCGCGCACATCTTGATTAGTGCCGCCTTATCTATATTCATCGCTCGTCCACTGCTTCGGAGAGCGGCTAGGTTACGAGCCGCACGGGAATGACCGATTGCGTAGTCTCTTATCGAATCGAAATCTACGTAGGGGAGTTGTTCTTGCATAACGCTGACATTCTCTGGAACCGCCGCTAGTACGGCAGCCTGGAGTTTACCGATGGTCTCTAAAGCCTTCGGGCGAAGCACATGAACCGTATCTTGATCCACAAGGAGGTCGAAATCTCGATCCAACTTGAAAACACTCTCAGTAACGAGCTTCATCGCATCTGTGACCAAACGGATGAGTCTGCTTTTCAATACGCCCTTGAACTGAGTTGACCTTCTTATTGCAGTCAGCCGCCTACCGCTGCTGTCTGACATCCTTACGAAGTAGCAAAAAATTTCTGAGGGTTCAGCCAGCGCTTCGGCACTTAGTGCCAAATTGTCTGCGGTGTGCAGCAATTGAAAGTGTGACGCCAAATCGTTCTGAAGAGGCAGAAGGATGTATTCGTGTGCGTCATATTTTTCTGAGGGCTCGTATTCGGAGGGATCACCCAATTCGTCTAAGGCATCACCTGTTGCATTGACCATTTCCAGCAACGCCGCCTGAACATCGGCATCCACCGGCACAAGCACGAAGGTTTCACCGTCGCCACCGTCACGTCCAACTCCAAACTCTGTGATGGTGATATTTCCCAAATCGAAGCTGAGATTCACTCTTGCACCTCAAAGTAAACAGTGTCACTCAGCCTATACGCAATCAACCTATCGCCTGGAGCGACGGTGGTTCGACGGGTGATAAGAGCATAGCTTGCGCGACTGCTGATGGAACTTGTATTCATGGGAGGGCATATCGTGTATACCCGGTATCCGAAGACTGCAAAAAGCAGGTTCATGTAGTGCAGGTTGAGGTGCCAGAACAGGAAAATTACAAAGCTGAGAGCGGCCACAATAGCGGCCAAGTCCCGCCAGCTACCCATGTCGATCGGATACAGAGGGAGCAACATCGTGAAGAGGTAAACAAGCAAATGATCTCTGTGATCCTCCGCAGACCCGACGGTGAGTTCCTTTCGGTCTTTATGCTTTCGAGCGATATGGATTCGCAGCCATAAAAAGCCGTTCGGGACCAACACCATCAACGCGCAAACGATCAGCAACAGGTGATCGGGAATTAACTTATTGCCGCGAATGCCCCAGAGTATGAAGAGAGGCGATATGCTACTCAGGACCATGAGCAACCGCGCAACTCCCAATCCCTCTCGTTGCCGAACACTTGACATAAACCAAGTCCAACTCTCTCCCTATTTCTTCATTGAATCCTTTAATGTGATGCGGAGCCTTCTCGTATTCGCCACTTCTTCGCCTATCATCGTACCATGCGTGGTAACGCTAGGAAGTCGCCCTGGGTCGGTCGCTGACTAATTTGCGGCTTGAGATCGGCTACGCGCCGAACGTTCTCTTCTACAGGGTTGGAGTGATAACCTCCCAGCATACTCAATTGGAGCTAGACGACATACGATGCCGCCACGCAAAGGCACGAAACGAACTGCCGCAGGGGCGAAACCAGCCGAGAGCTATAAGCATTCTGAAGCCACCAGCCCCATGCGCCCGGAGGTTGGGACGCAGACCCGCTTCAAGAAAAAGCTGCCACCGGCAAAATTTCGTTATGACGACTCGCTCGCGCCTTCGATGGAGTGGGACGGGCAGAACGCCGCGCGGGACAAGGGCGAGTGGCTGCTGGCGCTGATTGAGGAGGCCGCCGCGCTCCCCGCGCCACAACAATTTGTCCCGGCACGGCAGTTGCAGGATAGCCAGGGTGCCGCGGTGGGCACCGTCACCGGCTTGCGGGACGCTGTGGCGCAACTGAAGGCCATTGGCAAGCCCTTCCTGAACTGGTCCGGCAAGGCCGAGCGCACGAGCTTCGATGTGCCGTCGCTTCCTCTGTTCATCCATGAGCGGTTATCCACGAAGGCGATTCTGGAGACGCTGAAGGGTCATAAGCGTGATAAGCAGACGGACATGTTCGATTTGTTCGGCGATCCTCAGCATTCCGGCACGGACCAGATTCTGCGAGCTTATGAGCACCGGGATCAGTGGGTGAATCGAATGATCCTCGGCGACTCGCTGGTGGTGATGAATTCGTTGTTGAAGTATGAGCAGATGGGTGGGCAAGTCCAAATGATCTATATGGACCCGCCTTATGGTGTGAAGTTTGGGTCCAACTTTCAGCCGTTTGTTAGGGAGCGCGATGTAAAGAACGACGATGCGGATCTGACTCGTGAGCCTGAAATGGTGAAGGCCTATCGAGACACTTGGGAGTTGGGATTACATAGCTATCTCACATATCTGAGGGACCGTTCTTGACGGCCCGCGATCTGCTTACAGCAACTGGAAGCATCTTCGTCCAGATCAGCGATGAGAATGTTCACCATGTTCGTGAACTTATGGACGAGGTATTTCGGCGCGGAGAACTTTCTGGTAACGATCTTCATGCGAAAGAAGGGCAGTCAGCGTGGCAACGAAATCCGTCCGATCAATGACTGGCTGCTCTGGTACTGCAAAGACAAGACAAGAATCAAGCGCCGCTTCCTCTACACCTCAAAAATGGATGCTGCCGACCTCTCAGATGAGTTTGAGTACATTGAATATCCTGATTCCCGCGTCATGCCGACAAGTTCGATGGAAATTGAAGAGATCGAATCAGCGATTGCCCAGGGAGCACGTCTCTACACGCCCGAACCTCTACATCTGGTGGTGAGTATCCAACGCAGCTATTCCGATCTCTTTCGAAGGCCGCACCTTTCGGCCCCCGCCGAACAACTGTTGGAAGTCAATGAGGCTGGAATTAACAGGATTATCGACGCTGGGCGTTTGCACGTTGGAAAGGGCCAGGTGCGATTCAAGAAGTTCCACACGGACTTTCCATTCGTTGCGCTCAATAACCTTTGGGCAGACATGGCAGGAGCCACCGGCCGAAGGTTTATGTGGTTCAAACAGCACTGAAGGCAATACAGCGTTGCGTCTTGATGACAACCGATCCCGGCGACTTGGTTTTGGACCCAACTTGCGGAAGCGGCACCACAGCCTATGCTGCCGAACAATGGGGTCGCAGGTGGATAACATGTGACACCAGTAGAGTTCCGCTTGCGCTCGCACGGCAGCGGCTCCTAACCGCAACATTGCCGTGGTATCGCTTGAGGGATGCTGGACGCGGACCTTCGGCGGGCTTTGTCTATGAAAAGCGCCAGAACTCCAAAGGGGAGGAGGTTGGCGGAATCGTTGGGCACATCAGTTCAACTTCGGTCGCCAATAATGAATCTCTCGAAGAGGAAGTGCTCGTAGACAGTCCCGAACGAGACAATGACATAACCAGAGTCAGTGGACCTTTTTGTTTCGAGGCGACGATCCCGACACCAATGGAGTGGGACGAAGAAACTGAAGACTCCGGTGGTATAGAGGCTGCGAACGACGGCCACATTCCGAGATCGGATGGTGGAAGTATTGCGCCGTTCTCCAGTGTTAGGCTGGAGGGCAATCGAACGGTGACTCTGAAGAACGTGAGGCCACCAGCGAAGAGTCTGAGCCTGTCGGCTGAGGCGCTGGTGGATGCCACGGCGGAAGGTCAGACAGCCACACTCGCCGATGCCGTGCGTGAGGCAGAAGAAAAGTCCGGGCTGGCGCTGCCACTGTCGTCCCGTCCCGTAGCATTCGTCTTCGGGCCAGAAAACGGCGCGGTGAATATCCGATTGGTGGAGGAAGCCGCCCGCGAGGCGTATCAGAAGAGCTATACGCACTTGTATGTGATCGGCTTCGCTATCCAGCCGAATGCGCGTGAGGCAATCGAGGTCTGCGAGCAGGTGAGCGGCATCCCCGCGACGTATGTACAGGCAACTCCTGACCTGATGATGGGCGATCTGCTGAAGAATATGCGGTCGAGCCAGATCTTCAGCGTATGCGGCTTGCCGGAGATCGAAGATGCTGCCGCGCCACATAAGCCTGGTGAAGCTAACGGGATGAAGCAGGTGGAGTTGCTGGGGTTGGACGTGTTCGACCCGATGACGATGGAGGTAAGCCACCGCGCCGGTGACGATGTTCCGGCGTGGTTTCTGGATGCGGATTACAACGGGATGTGTTTCCGCGTCTCGCAAGCGTTCTTCCCCCGCACAAAGGAGTGGGACAAGCTCAAGAAGGCGCTCAAGGGCGAGTTCGACGATTCTGTGTGGGAGCATCTGGCGGGAACGGTGAGTGCGCCGTTCGAGCCGGGGGAGAACAACCGGATTGCCGTGAAGGTGATCGACGACAGAGGGAACGAGCTGCTGGTGGTCAGAGAGGTTGGAGCATGATCGCTGACGGCAACGCACTACCAGACATTCACCAACCAAAGAGTGAAGTTGGTCGGATTAGAAAAGAGGCAAGAAGCCTGATGAATGGAAGCCTTCTCGCTGCGGAGCAGCATTACGCCGCTGAAACACCCTACTACTGGATGCGTGATTGGATCGGCGGAATCGCAGCCGCATCGACGGCAGTAGCGAGTGCCGTTGCGTTCAAGCAAGCCTATAACGGAAGGTTGGCGGGTTATATCTCTGCTTGCGTATTTGTCTTGAGCGCGATTCTGGCCTTTCTCAAACCGGGGACCAAGGCGGAAGTGCATCACAGATGCGCCAAAGGCTATGAGGGCCTGTACAACGAAGCCGGATACTTCTATCGCGTTGAGTCGTGTAGCCAAGCCGCAACCGCGAAGGCATTGGAAAAGCGACTCCGCCAACTCACGAACAAGTCAAATGAACTAAAGCGGAATAGCCCACCGATTGGCGGGTATGCGTACAGCAGCGCTGCGAAGCATATCAAAAAAGGGGGCGGTGAAGTGATCCGTATCCAAGAGCAGGAATATGAGAAGGATGATAGTGAGACAACCGTGAGAGGCTTATGAGTTTCGAAGTTGCAGAGCCAATCCAGAACGGGCCCTTCGATAAGCCCGAGCGTTACTGGTATATCGCAGAGGGTGAGCAACCGGAGTTGCGGACGGGACGCCGTGCGTCCGTCGTCTTTCCACCGCGCGACCAAAAGAAAGAGTGGGTGCTTGACCCGGCGGTGATGCGTCCGTCGCATGAGTATCGCAACGGGTACGAGCTTGTTCTTGTGAACCTGATTCGGGAGCGTGTTGCGGACTGGCAAGCCAAGGGCTTCCCCGGCCTGACCCGCACGACGCTGGACCTGATTGCCCACTGGACACGCGAGGGACGCGAGCAGCGCCTTTTCTATGCCCAACTTGAAGCCGCGCTCACGGTGATCTTTCTGAAAGAAGGCCGTGCGGACCTGTTGCAAGGCATCACCATACCGCGCGATGATCCAAGCGACGAACGCAAGGCGGACGGCTACGCAGGCTTCCAGCGCTATGCCTGCAAGATGGCGACCGGAGCGGGTAAGACGACCGTGATGGCAATGCTGGCGGCATGGAGCATTCTGAACAAAGTGAACGACCGCAGCGATAGCCGTTTTAGCGATGTGGCGCTGGTGGTATGTCCGAACGTCACCATCAAAACGCGCTTGCAGGAGTTGGATCCACAACGCGGCGATGCAAGCGTGTATCGCACCCGTGATCTTGTCCCGTCGCACCTAATGCCGTTGCTGGCGCAAGGGAAGGTCGTTGTAACGAACTGGCACGTCTTTGAGCCGCATACGATGCAAACCGGCGGGACGACCGCGAAGGTAAGCAAGGCCGGCAAGCGTGAGACCGTGGAAGAGAAGATCGTCATAGGGCAGAAAAACACGTCCGCGCGCGGCTCCCGGTACATGACGCTAGCGATCGTTCGACGCGATGCGCGTAGCGGGTGAAATCTCCGTGGTTGCCGGGTCTGAGGTACTGGACGAGCAAGGCAATCTGAAGTCAGTGAAGATTCGGTCAGAGAAGTACGTCGAGAGCGATACGGCGGTTGTCGGCGCGCATCCTCGGCCGGGAGATCGGCGGGAAGCAAAACATTCTCGTGATGAATGACGAGGCGCATCATGCGTACCGAATCCGCCAGGACGAGCCGGACGAGGACGAACTCGATTTGGAGGCCGAGAACTTCGACGAGGAGGACGACGTTGACGAAACCTTCAAGGAAACGACGGTCTGGATTGACGGGCTGGACAAGGTGCAGAAGTTGCGCGGCATCAACTGCTGCATTGATCTATCTGCGACACCATACTTTCTTGGTCGCGTCGGGCAGGACACGAATAAGCCGTTTCCGTGGGTGGTGAGCGACTTCAGTTTGATTGAGGCTATCGAGTCCGGACTGGTGAAAGTTCCGCAACTGGCGGTGAGGGATACAACGGGCGAGGAAATCCCCGGATACTTCAATATCTGGCATTGGCTGATTCCCAAGCTGACGCCAGCGGAACGAGGTGCAAGCGCGCCAGTCCGAAGCCGGACGCTGTGCTGAAGTATGCCCACCATCCCATCGCCATGCTGGGCGGACTGTGGGAAGCCGAGCTGCTGAAATGGACGGATGACCCGGAACATGATGCGCGTCCGCCGGTGTACATCCTTGTCTGTAAGAACACAGCTATCGCCAAGGTGATGCATGAATGGCTGGCGCTGGATAAGAACCCGGCGACGATACCTTCCGCCGGGATAGACGGCTTTAGGAATCGGGACGGGATGCAATACACGATCCGCGTCGATTCCAAGGTGGTGCATGAGACAGATAGCGAGGGTGCGAAGAGCGAAGAGGGCCGGTGGATGCGCTACACGCTCGATACCGTGGGCAAGCGGGATTGGAGCTATGACGGGCAAGGTCGGCCGTCTACCCGGAAGGCTTCGAAGAATTGGCAAACAAGCTGAAACGGCCACTGCACCCGCCAGGACGCGACGTGCGGTGCATCGTGAGCGTTGGAATGCTGACTGAGGGGTGGGATTGCAACACGGTAACGCACATTATCGGGTTGCGTCCGTTCATGTCTCAATTGCTTTGCGAGCAGGTTGTCGGACGTGGGTTGCGGCGCAACAGCTACCAGTTAAATGACGACGGGAAATTCTCGGAGGAGGTCGCAAAGGTGTTGGGTGTACCCTTCGAGGTCATCCCATTCAAAGCGAATCCGACCGGCACCCGCACCGCCGAAAGTGAAGCGGTTCCACGTCCATGCGGTTCCTGAGAAGGAGCAATTCCATATCGGCTATCCCCGCGTAGAAGGCTATACGCAAGGAATCCGTAATCGGGTCAGGATAGATTGGGCATCGGTGCCGTCACTGACCTTGGAACCGGGCCGGATTCCGCCGGCTGTGGAGATGAAGGGAATGTCCTTCAACAATCAGGGCAGGCAGTCGCTTTCAGGGCCGGGGAGACTTGAAGGCGTCTCGCTGGCTGAATTCCGGTCCCAGCATCGAGTGCAAAAGCTGGTGTTTGAGTTGGCTGCGAGTCTGACAAAGGACTACATCGGTCAATCCAGATGCGATGTGCCGAGCCATGTTCTCTTCAAGCAACTGGTGCCGATTGTGCAGCGGTATCTTGACGAAAAAGTGCGAGTGCTCCGGCCAGCAGATCTGAAAGACCTCTTCCTCGCTCCATACTATGGCTGGCTGGTGGAGATACTAACGGAAAATCTGCGACCCGATACAACGAGCGGTGAGGCTCCAGAGGTTCCCCGCTACGAGCAGAATCGTGGACCGGGATCGACCAGTGAGGTTTCCTTCTGGACGAGCAAGGATGTGCGCGAGGTCCAGAATTGCCATCTGAACTACGCCGTGGCTGACACTCTAAAGTGGGAACAGACAGCAACATATTACATCGATTCGCATCCGGTGACGGCTGCCTTCGTCAAGAATGCGGGTTTGGGCTTCGCTATCCCTTATCTGCAAAATGGGCAGATGCACGATTACATCCCGGACTTCATTGTGCGGCTGAAGACAAATCCACCGATTCACTTGATTATCGAAACAAAGGGATACGACGAAAAGGAAGAGATCAAAGTCGCAGCCGCAATGCGTTGGGTGGCCGCGGTGAATGCAGATACATCCTATGGCCTTTGGAATTACGCGATTGCAAAGAAGCCAACTGATGTAATCGGAATCCTCGCCAGATACAGCAAATAGGCAATTGCGAAAACTCCAGGTCACTCTTGTAAAACTTTCCGAAGGCACGGCAGAAACTCCGATTGAAGACTTCGGTGCGGAAAGCCTCAGAACGAGATCGAAGCGCGGCACGAAAAGGTGTTCGCTGACATTGAAGGTAAGCTGAGATAGCGGCAGGAGTTGATGGCGCTCTTCACAATCCGTTGGAGCCTTACCTGAATTGGAGTGACATGGAGCCCCTGAATCACGAAATCTTGCTGTACACCACGCCGGACGGGGCCGTGCGTGTCGATGTCCTCTTCGAGGACGAGACGTTTTGGCTCACCCAAAAGAAGATGGCCGAGTTGTTCGGTATTGGCGTACAGCCCATCAACCATCATCTCCAGGAGATTTACACGTCCAATGAATTGAATGAGATGGCAACTATACGAAAATTTCGTATAGTTCACCCGGAAGGCGCGGGGCATGTCTCCCGCGAGATAGAGTTCTACAATCTCGATGCCATCATCGCCGTTGGCTATCTACGCCAGGGGATACATTGGTAGACTCTCGCAGGAGAGGCCCCTCATGCAGCTTTCCAGTGAGACATCTCGCGCCGCCGCACTCCTTCGGGAGATCTTTGAGAGCGGCAGGATGCTAACGTTGTCCGAGCCAATGCGCCGTAGCGGAGGCAACTCCTACGCCTTCATCGTCAGTGCCGGCAGCAAAGAAACGGACTTCTGCCTGTCCCGCGAACAATTGGATGACACACCCGCGACGCCGGCTATCGGGAAGCAGCCGAAGCGCTCGCCCGCAGCTTCGAGTCTCGATTCAAAAACACCGATCCCAACCACTTCGTAACTGCGTCGGGCCGTATGCTGTACATCAGTCCCGAATGGCCGGCCCTCCCGTTGATGCAGCCGGGCGGCGGGTACCTCGCTGCAATGGGATACCGGGTGCCTATCAAGGACGTTCTCTCTGGTGAAATCGCGATATGCCACGTCGTGATAACGCACCGCCAGACGTTTCCAAGCCCGGACACTACGCCTTATCATCGCCTTCCTGCGATTATCAATTCGATCCGCGCCGACGTGGACGCCGGCAAGGTCGTGTTCCATCCTTCGTTTGAAGAACACCCCAAGATCATGCAGAACGTCGATTTTCGATATGACGCGCAGGTGCCTCAGCCAGTCTGGTTATCCCGATACCTTCAGCAGAAGGTGTGGCTGCTCGGCTTTCGTTCCGGGCAGAAAAACACAAAAGTCTGGGTTTCAGATCCCTGGGACGCGACTTACCTCGACAGTACGGTCGCTCTTCTGCGCCAAGAAGCCGCGATCCTCGACGCTCAGGAACTCATCAGCCTAGACGAAGCCGAAGAGTTCGCCAGCGCAGGCAAGGTGCTCCTCGCGCAGCATGGCCCTCAACGGCCGACGCCTGCATCTTCCCCAGCGCTGCCAGTTGCCTCGCATGCACACCTGGAGTTCGATGTCTTTATCTCCCATTCCACGGCAGACAAGCCTTATGTGGAACCCTTGGTAAGGCGCTCGAGGCGGCTGGCATCTCCGTCTGGTTCGATAAAGAGCTCATGGCGTGGGGCGACAGCCTGCGAAGCGAGATCGACCGCGGTTTGGCCGCCTGCCGATATGGAATCGTGGTGTTCTCCAACGCATTTCTGAAAGGAAGAAATGGACAGAACACGAACTCAACGCTCTATTTGCCAAAGAGGAGCCTGGAAAAAAGGTGATTCTTCCCATCTGGCATGGCATCACACGCGAGGACTTGCTCCAGTATGGACCTGCCTTCGCCGATCGACTTGCAAAAAACTCCATTGCCGATAGCTATGACGATATCGTCAAGAGTCTGTTGGAAATGCTTGGCCGTCCAGTCGCCCTCAGAATCCATCCCTGCGATCTCGCCCAAACCAACCACGCAAACACAGTGAAACCAAGCCGAATGTCGTGGCTCATGCGCGATACGATGCGAAGGGCAAGTCCACGCCGTGGCTTCATGCGTACATTCGCCCGTTCCGGAGTACCCGGTCAGTTCACCTTCGAGAACTCCGAAGGGGCTTGCAGCAAGGCGATCAGGAAGAAGTTGCGCTCCACTTCTTCAAGTACGACCGCGCTTTGAAAGCGAAGGGCTACACCAGGATGGAGTTTGGGAACCTATCCGGAAATCGTGCATTCGACTTCTAGGCGGCGATCCTCGACACTGAGAAGATGCGTCATGATTTCCACGAAGGCTAAGAACCATGCGTGAGTACCGGTTCCTTATAGACAACGACAGCCAGGCTGCTTCCGTATATTTTCCCGAGAAGAGGGTGGTCACGCTTGCCCAAGCAAAGTTGAACCCAGCCGCTCCCGACTCCCAAGTAGTCGCAGCCGCGCGTGAAATGGAATGCATCATCGTCACAGCCAACGGCCCAGACTTCGAGAAGGAGATCAAGCATTTCCTCCAGAGGTCCCAGCGCAAAGATTGCTACGATCTGTTCGGTTTAGTCGTTATTCCCAATCCTGCCGCAATACAAGCGCGCGTCCTGCCTGGGCTTTCCGACAAACTGCGCATCAACGGCAAGCGCATTTCGTGGGAAAATGTCTGGCAGGAAAATTACCTGGTTAGCGTTCATTCCGACGGAACGGTCGAGGTGCGAGAGCTGGGGCGTTGTTTCTACTGCAAGAAGCTCAAGGAGCAAGAGTAGATGCACCGGGCAGTACGGCTGGCAATTCCTGAGCTGCGTGAAATAACGGCAACGATATCCACTACCCCACGCATCGCTCAGGACTAAAATTGCGCCATGCAGGACAACAAGAAATTGGCGCTTGCGGAGGCACGCCTTCACGCATACCGGAAAACCCTTCCGAATGGTCCTGACCACGCGCAGGTAGCCGAGTACCACGGAATTGTGGATACGCTCGGGGAAGCCAGCGGCGAAGACCTTTCAGCCTTTCGCATACCCGAATCTCAAATGCGAAAGATCGTCACAAGTTTCACGCGGGGATCGTGGCGCGCAGCCCCCAGAAAGACATACAGCGACAAGCTCTACTGCGAATCGGGTTATTTCAAGAGGCAGGTAGATGGCTTGGCGAGCTATATGGATTCCTTGAAGCCGAAACCGGTCGCGCAGAACGGTATCCCGGATTACTGGAAAATGGATGACCATGACCTCGAAATCCATGCGTTGAACTGCGGTATCAAACATCCATACGGCAATGGGCCGGGAGGTATCTATTTCGACCGCGAACGGGTCATTACTGAGCTCTTGCAGCGTGACAATGCTCTCCGGGCTACCGCCCCGTCCCATGTTGTACATGTTGGAACGATGATTGGATCGAGTATTCAACAAGGCACAGCGGGCTCTACAGCAAACGTCACGTACCACGCCGCCGATGTGAAGACCGTCATCAACCAGGTCAAAGCCGCCGTCGCTGAACTTAACTTGACCGACACGGCACGGGAGCAGATCAACATTGACATTCAGACGATCGAGCCGCAGCTCAATTCCGCCAACCCCAAAAAGAGCATCCTCGCTGAATGTTTTCATTCGATACGTGCGATCCTCGAGGGCGTTGCCGCTGCAGGGCTCGTTTATGAGATAGACAAGGTGATAAAGGCACTCTCCAACTAGGCAAGGACAAGTTTTCCATTACGACATGCAGGAATAGAATTGCTCTATGCAAACCCCTAAGTTTTCAGTGGCTTCGAGTAGACTCAACGCCCTCCGTCGGAACATTCCTAAGGAGGTTTCTGAAGACGTGGTCAGCGGCTACCATGCTATCGTCGACGATCTTCAGGCTGGCTGTGGCGAGGATTTGTCTTCATTTCGTATCCATGATGGCGATCTCGCAAAGAAGATAATTCCCATGCCATTCGTTGTAGGCGGCGGCGCACCGATGCCGGCTCCGTTTTATACAGATAAAAGATTCTGTGACACCAATCTTTTCACGCGGCAAATCGAGGCGCTTTCCGATTACCTCGCAAATTTGCGCGGTGCTAATACAGCATCAGCGATGGACTATTCAAAGCTAAGCGATGATGAGCTTCAAGAACTTGCATTCAAGGGTCGTTTTCGCGCCCACGCAGATGGGACAACGAAGGTTGACCGTGAGATGGTGATTGCCGAACTCAGGAAGCGTGAGAATGCATCGCGTTCCCATGTCTCCAATATCCACAACACAATCCATATCGGGCAGATGACCGGTTCAAGCATCCAGCAAAACTCGCCGGGCGCGAGTTCAAATACCAACAACAACGCAGCCGAACTGGAGACAATCATCGATGCGCTTAGGGCAATCATCCCGGAGTTAAATGCGGATGACCAGAACATCTTGAAGAGTGATGTTGCAACTATAGATTTGCAGGTGGCGTCCGGGCGTTCAAAGTCCGTGATCGTCAGAGAATGCCTCGTCTCTGCGCGCGGGATTCTTGAAAAGATGGCGGGAAGCATCGCTGCTACCGGTATTCTTTACGAGATCAGCAAATATTTACAGCATCATCCGTAAGCCTAGGTCGTCCCGTCGAGGGAGATAGCCTAAGTTGGTGGAGGCGGGGAGAATCGAATTCCCGTCCGAAGAAACCAATGACAAAGAGCATTCATGCTTTTCGCGGGCTCGCTTTTGGCTCGTAGCCGCCACTTGGAACGTCGCATCCGTGTTGAGCGCCTGATGGCACACAAACATAAACTTGATGCCGACCGGAGAAGCGCATTGGCGGAGCTCTCAGCCTACGACCAGGAAATCGGCATCTGATTCCGTAAGCACTCTCGAATCGCAAGGCTTTGTGCGTACCGTTCCAAAGCTCCGGCTGGCTCTTTTTATGACAGCCAATTCAGTGTGACATAGGCTGCACGATCTCCTGTTTGCACGTCCACTCGGCCACCGATTCAGTGCAGTAGCTGCGCCCTGCGGCTCTGCGTTCAGAACTCGCGTTCCGCGCCCTACGGGTTTCGGACTCCTTCCCTCTCGCAGGCTCCGGGTCCCTTTCCAAAAACTTCTTCTCTTGGCAACGCGGCCATGCCGCGACCTGTGAGCAGCGCACCTTTGAGTCTGTTACGAAACTCTTTGCTCGGATCAAGCTCCCCGGTGTGGCTACTTCCGAGTAGCCGACCATGCGGAAGCGGAAGGCAACGCAATAAATTACCCTAAACGTGAGCGATGACAGACGGCATCAAATCAGCAATCATTGTCGGAGCATCTTCCGGGATCGGGGAAGCGCTGGCGCGGCAGCTGCACAAGGAAGGCTGGAATCTCGGACTTCTGGCGCGGCGCATAGAAAGACTTACGGCCATCGCGAACGATCTAGGAGATCGTATCTTGGTCGGTTATGCCGATGTCTCGACGAATGATTGCATCGATCAGTTTCAAGCAATGGTAGAAGCACTTGGCGGAGTCGATCTCGTGATCATCAGTGCGGGCGTGGGACATCTGAATCCTGACCACGACCAACGCCTCGATCAAGAGACGGCGGCGGTCAATATATTGGGCTTCATGACAATCGCGGATGCGGCGTTCCGATACTTCGAACATTGTGGCCGCGGGCGTCTGGCAGCCATCACCTCCGTTGCGGCTTTGCGTGGCAGCGCAGAAGCCACCGTCTATGCTGCCAGCAAGGCCTTTCAATCCGTCTATTTGGATGGTCTGCGCGAGTCCGCTTGCAAGAAGAAGTTTTCTCTCACCGTTACAGAGCTACAGCCTGGATTTGTGGACACAGCCATGATGAAGACCGATACGCCGCTGTCGCCTTTTATCCGTCGTCTGATCTTCTCCGACGCCACGACTGCCGCGCGACAGATGCTCCGCTCGATCTCACGCAAGAAGAGTCACGCATATATCACGAAGCGATATGCGTTGATCGCATTGCTGCTGAAGCTGCTTCCGCGTCCCGGAAGCTAGCAACGTCGTTTCGCCATAAATACGGAATCGTCCTGAATCACGGACAACTCGGAAGTTGGCCGCCCATCGCTCCAGTAGGGATATTTGCAATACCTGCGAACGCCTCCAGCATAGTGCTGCTACCGCCGTCAAAAGGTCGTCGTGGTTGTTGAACGGGTGCTGTTAAACAGGTATAGATGAGAAGATGCCTTCGGGGTGCGGGCATTTCTTTATGAGTTATATCCAAGGTGAGGGTCGGAGTCAGGGGACGTTGTTTCCAGTCGTGCTAGACGATCTCATTCCGGCGGACCATATATGTCGCGTGCTCGATGCGTTCGTGGCGGGACTAGCGATGGCGGAGTTGGGCTTCGAACGTTCGGAAGCCGCAGAGACAGGCCGTCCTGGCTACGATCCGCGCGATCTTCTCAAGCTCTATCTCTACGGCTATCTCCATCAGCTGCGTTCATCGCGTCGTCTTGAGTCGGAGTGCCGCCGCAACGTGGAGTTGATGTGGTTGCTGGGACGGCTCTATCCCGATCACAAGTCCATCGCCGAGTTCCGCCGGATGCACCGCGTAGCGGTGACGAACGCGGGGGCAGCACTCGTGCGGTTCGCTCGTTCTTGCGGCCTGATCCGGGGCGAGTGGATTGTCATCGACGGCAGCAAGTTCCGCGCTGTCGCGAACGGCGATAGTGTCCGCGACCGTGACGCTCTGCGCCGCTACTTGGACGGCATGGAGCAAGCCGACGCCGAGCAGCAAGCCACTATCGATCCATCCGCCGTACAGGCTGCCATCGAGAAGCTGCGTACGCATCCAGAACCGGAGGTCGGCTTCATGCGTATCTCGGGAGGCATCTCGCCGGCTTACAACGTGCAGACTGCCGTCGACGCCGAGCACGCCCTGATCGTGGCGCACGCGGTCACGCTCGATGCAGCCGACCACCGTTGCCTGCTGCCGATGGCCGAGGCCGCTTCCCAGGCGCTGGGCAAGCCGGCGACACTGAACGTAGTCGCCGACACCGGCTACTCGAACGGAGAACACGCCAGCCGCTGCGAAGAGATCGGCATCGTGACCCATGTGCCAGCCAAGCGCAGTGTCAACCCGCACGGACTATTCGACCGCAGCACCTTCATCTACCAAGCCGAAAGCGACACCTTACTCTGCCCTGAAGGCAAGACGCTGACGAGGAAGCAACTGAATCGGCCGATGCGCTCGATCCGCTACGAGGCTGCCGTGAAGGACTGCCGGGCTTGCCCGAGCAGAAGCCTCTGTACTAAATCTGCGTGGCGAGTGGTCTCACGTTCCATCGATGACGACGCACTCAACCGGATGAACGCGCGCGCGACCCCAGCGGCCATGCGCCTCCGACGAACGACGGTCGAGCATCCCTTCGGAACAATCAAATACCGTATCTTCGGTCATCCTCGCCTTCTGCTGCGAGGCCTGGCGGGTGCGCAGACCGAAATGAGCATCGCCATCATGGCTTACAACTTCAAACGCATCGTCAAGGTGCTTGGCGCAACGCGCCTCACTCAGGCACTCACACCCGCCTGAGAGCAAATCGCCGCTCTCAAACCGCCAGCTTTGGAAAACCAGTCTTTGAAGGACCGGCACCGTCCTCAACAACATCCTTAAAGCTCAGTTTCGTAACAGACTCCTTTGCGCCCTTTGGGATGTGTCCCGATTGACCGGGCAAAAAGGAGAAACACCATGCAGACCCAACAGACCATCACCCTCTTCGGCACCGTCAGCAACTCAGCCACCAGCCGCATCTCCAAGAACGGCCGCAAGTACACCGCCTTCGGAGTCGCCATCATCTCCGACCGCAACCTCCAAGCCTTTCACTACAACGTAGTCGCCTTCGGCAAGCAGGGCCACCTCTCCAAGCCTCTTCAGGCCGGCACCCTCATCAAGCTAGTCGTCCAGGCGCAATCTCAGCCAGACAACATCGCCACTCTCCCACTCCTTACCGCAACCTTCGTGCGACCGGTTCGTCCGGTTGCACAGGGAGGCAACGCTTGACCCGGATGATGGTCTAACCAGAAGCGCGGAAACCGACGGCGTTATGGGTTTTGCCGCTACCTGTTGAAAATGCGTACCGATTGTTAGCCCAAGTTCCTCGTTTGGACGTAGATCGCCTCGGTGCTCGGCGAGTGCATCGCCCTGGTATCGCTCTTCGACCTTCCGACGATATGCGACAGACGCCAGAGTAGTCCTAAGTCAGAATCCTCCGCTTCAAGAAGCTCTCCGCCATTCCTGCATGACTGTGGCCTTCAAAACCACGTTTGATGTATTCACCAGTGTTTGCCCCAACAACTCGTTTGAACGCCTTACTGAACGCCGCGTCGGACTCATAACCGACCGACCGGGCGACATCGATAAGCTTTTTGTCACCGTGTTCGATTAATTCCATCGCTTTCTGCATCCGCCAATCGGTTACATATTCCAGCGGTGTTTGTCCGAGTAGCTCTTTGAAACGCGCGGCGAAGGCGGAGCGAGACATGCCCGCGGCCTCGGCCAGGGATTGGACCGTCCAAGGTTTATTCACTCTGTCGTGAATGGCATTCAGTGCAGTACCCAGTTGAGGATCGAAGACGGCACGAAGCCATCCTTTGTTGCGTTCTGGTCCTGACGCGATTTGGGCACGAAGTATCTGGATGAACAGCACCTCGGCGAGCCGAGTCGCGACGACTCCAGATCCCGGCGCCTGTTCTGCCATCTCTGATGCCAGCGCCTGCAGCGTGTTGTGAAGAGCAAGTGTGCGTGCCTGATCGGCTTTAATCAGAATGAATCTCGGCAACAACTGAGTGATGGGCTTGAGGCTGGCGCGATCGAAACTGAAGGACCCACAGACGATGGTCGTCGGGGCGCCACCGCCTCCACAGTAAACGACATTGCTGACGGCTTTCGCCCCGATCTCGCGGAAAGTTGACGTGGGATGTGTTCGCGGGCTGTCGCGCATGACAATAGAAGTGTCGCGGGCAAGCAGGAAGCAATCGCCACCGGTGAGAGGAATCGGATCCGGAATGCCTTCGACGGTGAGCCAGCAGTTGCCTCGCGACAGCATGGCGAAGTGCGCCAAATTTGTGGGTGGCATCTTTTTGCCGGAAGGCGTGACTTCTTCTTCGGAATGATTCTCCTGGGTCAAGCCCCATGGGGCTGTGGCTTCGAGCCTGTGCTGACCGAAAGCTGTGATGTGCATGGTTCTGAAGATGTCGCTGATCGGGTCCACGTAGCCCTTCCTTTTCTGGACGAATAGACAAAATTCATGGACGGATGAGCAGTGCGCGTCCCACGTAAAAGAACTCTATTCCTCAGTAGTGGATGCTGGACATCCACCAAAGGGAGCAATTATGGGAAAGCTTGAAGGTAAGGTTGCAGTCATCACGGGTGGATCGAGCGGCCTGGCGCTTGAGAGTGCCAAGCGGTTCGTTGAAGAAGGTGCCTACGTTTTCATCACGGGCCGGAGGCAGGAGGCGCTGGATGAGGCCGTCAAGTTGATTGGCCGGAACGTGACCGGCGTGCGCGGCGACGCGTCGAATCTCGACGACCTCGACCGTCTGTTCGACACAGTGAAGCGGGAAAAGGGCAAGATCGACATCCTGTTTGCGAGCGCGGGTAAGGGCGAGGCAGCCATGCTGGGCGAGATTACCGAGCAACACTTCGATGCGGGCTTCGATCTGATCGTGCGCGGAACGCTTGTTTACGGTTCAGAAGGCATTGCCGCTGCTCAACGATGGCGGATCGATCATCATGACCGGGTCCGTTGCTTCGGTGAAAGGCTTTCCTGGTTTCGGCGTGTATGCGGCGAGTAAGGCGGCATTGCGCTCGTTCGCACGCACGTGGCTCAACGAACTGAAGGGCAGAAATATCCGGGTGAACGTGCTGAGCCCGGGGCAGGTCGACACACCGGATTCCCAGCGACTCGACAAGGCGACGAGGGAGATGTTCGAATCCCTGATCCCCCGGGGAAAGATGGGTCGTCCCGAGGAAATTGCCGCGGCCGCGCTGTTTCTTGCTTCGGACGAGTCGAGCTACGTGAATGGGGTGGATCTGGCTGTCGACGGCGGCTTCTCGGCGATCTAAATTCGCGCCGACGATAAGACCTAAGACACTAAGACCAGGACTCCTGAGCAGTTCTCGTCCATTGCCAAAGAACTCTAACTGCAGCGAATGCTACACACATTCCAAAGGGAGCAATTATGGGAAAGCTTGAAGGAAAAGTTGCAGTCATCACCGGTGGCGCTACCGGCATCGGCCGCGCCGCAGCAAAGCGCTTCATCGAGGAGGGCGCCATCGTCTTCATCTTCGGCCGCCGGCAGGAAGCGCTTGACGCCGCTGTGGCCTACCTCGGGCCCAACGCCCGCGCGGTGAAGGGCTCGGTCTCCGACCTGGCCGACCTCGACCGACTCTACGCGGCGGTGAAGGCCGAGCGCGGAACCCTCGACATCGTCCTCGCCAATGCCGGGGCGGGAAGCCCGTCTCCGCTCGGCAAGATCACCGCCGAGCACATTGACGAAACCTTCGACACCAATGTGAAGGGTACGATCTTCACGGTCCAGAAGGCGCTGCCGCTGATGGGCAAGGGCGGTTCGATCATTCTGACCGGCTCGAGCGCCGGCACCACGGGCGCCCCGACCATGAGCGTCTACAGCGCGAGCAAGGCGGCAGTGCGCAACCTCGCGCGGACCTGGGCGGAGGACCTGAAGGGCACCGGTATCCGGGTAAACGTGCTGTCGCCCGGGGCGACGGCGACCGAACTCGCGATGGCAGCGCTAGGGGTGGAGGGCCAGAAGGTCTACGCCGCGATGACTCCGCTCCAGCGCATGGCCGATCCGGCGGAGATCGGGGCGGCGGCGGCCTTTCTCGCGTCGGACGACAGCAGCTTCATGACCGCCAGCGAACTCGCCGTCGACGGCGGCCTGGCGCAAATCTGACATCACTCGCCCGACGGCGCTCCATTCGATTATTCGGAGCGCCGTCGGGTTCGGTAAACCAAAGGAGAATATATGAGCTATGCAATTCTAGGATTCGGCAAGATAGGCCAGGCCCTCGCCCACGCCTTTGCCCGTAAAAACATCAACGTGACCGTCGCGAGCCGCCGGTCGCCCGAGGAGTTGGCGCCGCAGGCTCGGGCGATTGGACCCACGGTCATCGCCAAGTCGCTGCAAGAGGCGCTCCAAGCCGACACAATCATCCTGGCGGTCCCGTTCGGAGAACATCGCGAGATTGCGAAGGCCCTGCCGAGCTGGAAAGGCAAGACGATCATCGACGCGATGAACTCGTTTCCAGTCCCACCTGAGGAACTGGACGGTCTCCCGTCCTCCGCCTTCGTTGCGAAGTCGTTCACCGGCGCCAAGTTCGTGAAGGGTTTCAATCACTTGGTTGCGGCCATCCTGGCTACCGATCCGGTTGTCGAGGGCGGACACCGGGTGGTCTTTCTGTCGAGTGACGACGAGGACGCGATCGCTCCCGTGGCGGATTTGGCCAAACAACTCGGGTTCGCACCCGTCAAGCTGGGGAAGTTCAACGAGGGTGGTGCGCTGGTGCACGCACGCGGCAAAACCTGGGGTCGGCTGATCTTCCAGGATTTGTTCAAGAAGCAGCAGTAATCGATCTGCGGCCGTGTGATTTGGCCCGAGAAGGAGGTTCCGAAACGTCCGAATAGATCGGACACACGGTGTAAGGAAAAGGAGAGATTTCGATGAGCATTGAAGAGAATGTTCAGGTGGTGAAGGATTTCTTTGCAGCAATGGGCAGCGGCGATAAGCAGGCGTCTGCTGGCGCTGGTTGCCGAAGATATCGAGTGGATCATTCCGGGCGAGGACTGGCCGCTGGCCGGCACTCACCGCGGGCACGCGGGATCTGGCGAATGTGCTTCAGAAGGCGTCCGAAGAGATGGAAACGACATACCCAAAGCCTCCCGAATTCGTGGCGCAGGGAGACCGGGTTCTGGTCGTCGGCGTCGCAACCGGGAAAATCAAAGCCACGAAGAAGACGTTCGAGGATCACTGGGTCTTTGACATTACGCTTCGAGATGGCAAGGTGACGAAGATCCGGGAGTATATCGACACCCAAGCACTGGCGCGGGCCTCCGAGATGGCCGCGAGCCCCAGGCCCTGATGACCTGTCGCGCCGTTTCTCTCAGCAATCTAAATCGGCGGGTCTCGGTGAGTGCATGATCGCCAATGCACTCACTGAGCGATCTGAGCATGTCAGTATCATTCAATAATGGAACTATATTGACAGAGCGAGCGTCCGGTTGCGCGGGGGTAGTCATCAGGAAGACTTCGGCACAGCCGGCAAGGGCTCTCCCGCTAGACCCTTACGCACGAGGCCCGCAACGAAGTCGGCGAAGGGAACAATGTCTTCTCCCACGCTGGCACGTTCGAGGGCGCTCATATATGTGTTGCGATCCCCAACCGGGATGACGGTCCAGGGGTATCCGCCCGATGCCAACATTACGTTCATCAGGAAACGCCCGATGCGCCCGTTTCCGTCCATGTAGGGATGAATGTAGACGAAGAGAAAATGCCCCAACACGACACGCACCGCCGGGTGCGCTTCTTCGCGGAGGAGATCGAAGAATGCTGGCATGGCGTCCCGCACCGCATCACGGTTGAGCGGGACGTGCATGGACTTCCGAATGTAAACCTGGCTGTTTCGATACCCGGCAAGGTCTGCGGGCTTCAAGATGCCAGATGCAACGCTTGGCGCGAAGAGTTCCCGATACCAAGCGCCGTGTTCTTCGTCCGTGACCTGTCCCGGATTATCGCCGCGCAGAACCCGTCCAACGCCTTGCTGCACGGACTGGAACGCCAGCCAGTAGCCACGCGCCGCCATCGCGTTCCGCTGCTCACGGTCGCCCTCATTCGTCTCCGGGTTCCATGAGCCAGCGCGGACTCGCTCAATCAAGTCTGCCGTGACGCGGTAGCCTTCAATGGACAGGGAGTGGTAAGCGTCGGTGACATAGGTTTCGTTGACGCGCTTCAAGTAGGCCGCGATATTGCGCGGCGTCCCCGGCGCTCTGGGGAATCGCTCAATAATCGGCTCCCGCATCTTCTGCCAAAGCAGCCGTATTCGGTTTACATACGGGGATGTTTCACGGGTGCGGAGGACGAGGTTCGGCCTATCGGTGAATGGGTCGTTTTCCCGAACCGCATAACCGGCAGCCGTCATCGTCTTCACAATGTCGTCCGCGATGCGGTCGCGCCCGATGTTACGGAAAGCTCCGGCCAGACGCCCCGCAATGATGGTGTGTCCTCCTGCCAATAGTCGGGCCAGAAGCCCGGAGGCATCGCGGACCATCAGTAGGACAGCGCGAACATCGGTCGAATTGTGGGAGAAGAAATTGGGAGAGCAGTCGATCAGGGCGGACTCCTGCGAGAAGACCTGCATGCCGTCTATTAACCTGCCGATCAGCGGCTACGGGCAGGGAGGAGCGAAGATCGAGGAGGGAAGTGCTATGCGGGAGCTTGGTGACGGCATTACGGGCTTTGGGCGCCCTCACCATCAGTTGGCGAGGCACAGTCCAACTGCCGGCATGGAGCGACAGGGATTGTTCCGGGGAGAGGCACCATTGCGTCCCAAAACGCTCTCTGAGGTAGACCGCGCAGAACTGCCAGTAAGAGGCGTACCAAGCCGTGCTCTCGCCCGTAGCGTCGTCTGGGCGGCTCGGGATAAGCCAGCCCTTTAGAACCGGTTGGAGAAAGCCTTGAGCGAGCAGCCGCTCCCTGTGTGTGCGAGATAGATCCCTTGCACGAATGGCTGCGCCACCGTCTGACTCTCTGGAGCTTGGCAAGAGCCTCCAAGGACTGCGCTAGTTTCTCGGAGGGCGTGGCCATGTTGCTCCCTTAGCTTTTCCCGCTGCACGGAAATTATCTTTTCATGTTGTACGCTTTTTATCTTATTATGTCGAGACTGTAGGCGCTAGAGGCTGCTTAGGTCACG
The DNA here is from genome assembly GCA_963744125.1 of uncultured Acidobacteriaceae bacterium. Lineage (GTDB taxonomy): Bacteria > Acidobacteriota > Terriglobia > Terriglobales > Acidobacteriaceae > Edaphobacter. The sequence continues at coordinate 373,906 of CAVUSG010000008.1, forward strand.
GATTGCCGAGGGTCTACAGGTAGGCATGACTTCCCACAAGCCGACTTTCGGGAGTCGACTCCGACGAGGCCAATGCGGCGGAATAGACTTATGAGATGGATACGAATGACCAAGAAGGGCAGCCTCCTCGCCAACCGACGAACGAGAGGAAGACGCTGGCGCGGGCCATGGTTTTGAAGTCAGACTCCGTCCCATCGGTCGCAATCTGCCGCCTTGAACTAATCAGAAATCATCCAGACACTTGGCAAATCCAGATACAGGGCGATAGCCCAGAGAGCGCAGAGATAAAACGTCAGATCGAGGCTCTTCCTAGCCTGCGGGATAACGTGCCGCTTGATCCCGAGACGGTGTCCGACGTCCAGCTCGACCGATGGTCGGAGCTCTTGGATGTTCTGCGGTCTAAGGGGTACGGTATTGAAATTCTTCCGGAGAGCGACCACCGGGTGAATTTCTCGTTGGATTTGACATCGGGGCGGTCGCTTTCTTCCATTGACTCACTCCATCAATTCGCCCCACCAAACGAAGTGCTGGCGAGGGATATCTCAGCTGCTATCGCTAAGGCCCTGGCGAAGCCAGCCGAAGATTTGGCGCAACAGATAAATGAGGCCGTTGCACAAAATGATCCAACCGGCGCAGTCAGCGCGATCAAGAGCGCGAAGGACAACGGGACCCTTCAGATTTCGTTGTCTCCGGAAGTGCTTCGAGCATTGTCCGCCGTTGAGGTGGATGGACTGAACCCGGAGGACAGACGGACACTTTTGGAGGTACGCGCGGCTATCGCATCGCACTTCAAGTCCTGGAAAATTGCCGGAGAGGATGCTGATGCTCTCCTCTTCGAGTTCAGATCCATCATGACGCCGGAGGTAATTTCTGCCTTCCGTTTGGCATCAGCGACGAGTGCTCTGCATAGAGGACATAAGGAATCCGGTCTCCTAGTTTTCAAGGAGCTGCTCAATTCGGAAAGAATCCTGCCCGCAGATCAACGTGCTTGGTGCTGGAGAAATATTTCTCTAGCACTTGAACCCGACGATCCAGACGCACGAGACGCTGCACGACAATCTGCGGATGCTTTCCTACAAGCCGGGGACAAGAAAGAAGCGGCGAGGAGTCTGGTTCGACTCTCTGATTGCCTGGCTTTCGCAAAGCCTGAAGACGCTATCCAAGCTCTCGAAGAGATGTTCGCCCTTGCTGCCAAGGAAGGCTTGGAAGACCGGGACTTGGGTAGCGGAGCGAAACATCTACGTGCTCTTCGCCTTGCGGAACTGGGGCGGCATGCCGAAGCGTTGGACGACGCCCGAGCTGCAGTCGAGCTTCGCCGTGGAATCGGCGGACTAGAGACGCAGCTAGCCAACTCTCTCCACCTCGCTTCCCGCGAGGCGCGAAAGGTTGGGCTTGGAGAAGAAGCGGACAAGTGGGAGACGGAAGCCGACGCTCTAGCGGAATCGAATCCTGATCCTCATCATGGGCTCGCTACTGAAGTCATCGCGTTATTAGCCCAATTCGACAGAGAAAAGGCCAACGATCTCTCAAAACGCGCCAAGGCCATCGGTGCGGTCGAGATCATAGCAGCCGTGAATGTGGCGATCTCTGAGCACGACCCAGAGCTGGACGAAGCAGCGCGTGTCGCGATGCTTGAACGGACTCTGGATGACCTCGAAGCCGCGGAGGCTCACGACCGAGCAAAGGAGCCTGCCCAATTGGCGCTCGCCCTGCGCCTCTCTAATGCAGGACAGCTAGCACGGGCCGAAGGTTGGTTCAGAGCGATCTTGGACACCAACCCCCTGAACTCGTCCGTTGGGCAGAGACTCGTTGAATGCCTTTGGGCTCAAAAGAAATGGGGGGAAGCAGCCAGCTTCTTGCGAGAGGAGGTCGACCGACGCGGCAAGAAGCCGGGGATTCTGTTTGAACTGGGAAAATCATTGGTCGAAGCGGGACAGTTCAACGACGCCCTTTCCCCCTTGACCGATTCGATGAAGCTTGCCGAGGAGCCGGGTCTAAAGGAGCTTGCCCGCGAGATGCGAGAGAGGGCTCTTGACGCAGGCGGGACGCTCCCGCCGCCCGCCGCTGATCCAAGCCAATTGAAAGCTATAACGTACAAGGAGCTTGAGACAGCGCTAGCTGACTTTTCCAAGTGTGTTGCGACAGACAAGCGCATGTCCTTTTGGGATAAGGAAGACGGTAAGCACAAGTGGGTGTCGCATCCAGAACGACGCGGTAAAGACTTCCTTCACATCTATCTGAAGGGTAAGTTTGGAGAGCGAATAGAAGTCTTCGACGAACTTGCGGCTGGGGCGGGTCGCATCGATCTCTACGTCAGGTTTGGTAACGGTCTAGCGGCCGTGGTTGAACTGAAAATGTGCGGCAAAGGTTACAGCAGCACGTATGCGGCTTCTGGCGAGGAACAGATTTGTCACTACCTAGAGAACAGGGACACGAGCAGGGGCTATCTCGTTGTCTTCGATGCACGCACGAATGACTTCGGGAAGCCGTTATTGAAGTCGACGGTTTCGGGGACGTTCACTCTTGGGGAGTACTTCATAGATCTGCGACCCACGATAAAGAACGAAGGCTCCAAGGGGAATAGTAGCGACTAGCTCAACGTTCGCAGCGAAGCGGTCTTCCAATTCAATTGGATACTCAGGACTCTTAGACTGAATCCGACGACGAGAGCCACGACCACTGACCACAACTGAGGCAATCCTAGCCTACACCGACCATTTGTACGGAGGGCAACCGGCGAAACCGCTCGGTTGGCCCGGCCAAAAGCGAAAAGTTGGTTACAACCACTACAAAAACCACTACAGTGACAAAAAATAAGGCCAGCCGTTTCGGGCTGGCCCTCTCATAAATCCTTTATTATCAGATTGGTGCGGAGGAGGGGACTTGAACCCCTATGCCTTGCGGCGCTAGCACCTCAAGCTAGTGTGGCATCTCTCATCGTGTCAGTATCATTCAATAATGGAACTATGTTGACAGGGTGAGCGCATTGGGAGCAAAATCAATGAATGCCGCGCACCCGCATGGACGAACTGTTTGCACTCGCCGAAGAGCATGATGGCCTGCTCACGTCGAAGGAGGCGCGCGCCGCCGGCATACAGGATTCTGTCTTGGTTCGTCTAGCGCAGCGTGGCAGATTGGAACGGATGACCAGGGGCGTCTATCGGATTGCACATTACCCGGCAGACCGTCTCGCTCAATACCGCGAGGCCGTGTTGTGGGCGAAGGCCAGTCAGGGACCAGAAGACATCGCCCTTTCGCACGAAACAGCATTGCTGCTCTACGGCATATCCGACGCGAACCCATCCCGCGTAAACCTGACGGTTCCGACCTCGGCAAGACTGCGTCGGAAGTGCCCAGAGTGGGTAGCGATCCATAGAGCCAATCTCTCTCCCGAGGACATCGGAGAGCATGAAGGTCTACCCGTTACCACGGTGCGCCGCAGCATCATGGACGTACTCTTGACGACACACCGAACCGATGTTGCTCGGCAGTCCATTAGCGACGCTCTCCGTGAGGGGCTACTAAACAACGCCGAGGCAAGGAGCCTTCGGAGATCCATTGTTCGGACTTCATCTTTACCCTCACCATCGACGAACGGAAACCAGGTGAAGGTGCACGATGCCGCAGCCAGTTGAACGCCTCGAAAAGACACTAGCCCGAGTCGCCAAGGAACAGGGAGTCGCGCAGGAACGCCTTCGCCGCTGGGTCTCGTTCCTGGCGCTTTGCGGCGTTCTTGAACGAGCGGTGAGCGAGGGTATTCTCGACAGCTACGACCTGAAAGGCGGCGTCGCTCTCGAACTCAGATTCGCCGAGGGAGCACGAGCGACAAAGGACATCGACATCGGTGTACCGGTCGAACGGACTAAGCGGCTACGGGCATTTCAGGATGCCGTCGCGCTCGGCTTCGATGACTTCACCTTTCTCTTGAAAGGGAAGCCCTTGAACATGGACAAGGTGGACGCGGTTCGACTGGAACTCGCCATCCGATACAGAACCCGTGCATGGCAAACCATCGACGTTGACCTCGGACCCTCTGGCAAGGGTGCGGTTGAACTTGTAGTGCCAACAATTCGAGGACTTGCCGCGATGGGATTGCGCGTACCGTCACCGGTTCGTTGCCCGAATCTGAGCGAACAGGTTGCCCAAAAGCTGCACGCCTGCACCGGGCCGTACTCGGCGGGACGCGCCCGCGACGTTCTCGACATTCTGTTGATCGACATGCTCGGCAAGTTGGACGCGAAGAAAGTACGAGCGGCGTCGGAACAGGTGTTCGAGGAACGCGCTACCCATGCCTTTCCGCCGACCGTTCAAATCGCAGCGGAGTGGAAGCCGGAGCTTGAAGTGCTGGCGAAGGAGCTTGGCTATTCGACCACTTCGGCCACGGAGATTGAGTCACGGTTCGGAGTCTTCGTAGACTTGCTGGCGAAAGCATAGGAGTAAATTCCGTTCACGCGCTTCGTTCCGTCGAACAGGGATAGTCTGAAAGAGTCCAATGAAGTTTGCAGAGAGCGGGATACACATCGTTATTTCGCGTGTGGGGAAAGGTTTGGGGAAAACTGTGGAAAAGACCATACCCCCTTTATTTTCATGACAGATGTTTCCCTGGGGGCAACCAATACACATCCAAACCGAACTTCCTCGCACTCCCCCAAACATCCTCGCACGCGAGGATGTTGTTATTTTCCAGTAATTTACTGGACAATGGCGTGCGAAAGCGTCCGACAACGTGCGACGACAGCCGGGCTTTTCTGTGGGGAAAGATGTGGGGTGCCACATTCACCGAGGGATTGAGCGGGTTGGCAGCGGTGAGTCGAGACTTCATTCTGAAGTCGCGGTATCGTAGATTAAGTGGCTCACCACATAAGCGACATCTATGTGGAAATCGGTTACGTCATAACGACGGGTGAGTAGATGCGCCGTAATGCCGGCTCAGTTGAGTGAAGAATTTGGTGCCCAGCTATTCTTGCTTCCCGAAGCCAGGGCTTCGTCAAGCGTGACCCACTCTTCGTACAACGCTTGTCGCGCGGCCAAATCAGACTTCATCTTCGATGTAGTTACGATTTGCGAAGCAGTGTCGACAATGTCCGACTCTGCTTTATACAGCAGCCCGGAACTTTCCGGCGAGAGTGTGGTGATGACCTTATCGAGCTTATCGAGTATCGTGACCACATCTTTGAAAGATTGGTCGGTCAAGGAGGAGGGGTCATCGAGGGACTCTTGAATGCCGGCTAGCAAAATTGCGATCCTTATTGCTACTAAGGTATCGCGCTCGTCCTGATCGTCTTGCTTTGTGAGCAGTGTGTCCTGGGTATCCTGCTCAACCTCAGGAATTACGAGTTCAGCGGTCTTCAGCCGATCTCCTTCGCATGCCCATCGTCGATACTGAGTGAGCTTTGTGATGCGTGAGGCGTTGTCCTGGGCGGAATTCAGTTGATCGATCTCATCGTAGACCGAATCGAGTCGGAGGTCGACCAGCCAGACGCCCTCCTGGAGATGTTCAATTTCAATCGGTGACGCGCGGTCATAGCCGAGACTTTGCGCAAGTGTGCCTAGCGCCGTCTCGTTCATTGAAGTTAGAGTGAAACACGTCGGGCCGTTCGAAGCCGCCTCCTGACATTTCTGGATAGCGGAGTGTGAGATCAGGGAACCATCCTGTCCGTTTCTAGCCTCAACCCACTCCACTCCGCGAGGGTTGTCTCCCGGGTTAAGAATCCTCATCTCCTGGCGGACGACGGAGCCCGGTGAAGTTTCGATGACGAAACGCAAGTGGCCATCATGTAGATGAGCCTTCCATATGCTCCCTCCGTGGATGAATACGTATTTTCGAGCTTCGGTGGCGCCTAGAGAGGAGCTTTGAGAACTCCAGAATTGCAGATCGTTACCGTTGCGGCGGAAAAGAAGCCGGCCAAAAGGCGAACGAAGCTCGTTGCCGGATTTAAAAGAGTTTTCAATCGAATCTGTGTTGTGGCCGAGCAATACGCCGCCGTGGATGTTGATGGGTTGCATGTGAGGAGAAAGGCCAAAGGATCCGCTTCGTGACAGTTCCGTAAGGGTATCCAGAGATTGAGCGCCCACAGCGACTGGAGGGAGTATGACTCCGCGTGAACACGTCGAAACATGGTCTGCCAGTTCTGTCATCCATCCATCGATTGTCGTGAAGGTATCGCCTTTGCCTTGCCACGTGCCATTGACCTTGTGAACTCCGCGGGCTGGCAAGTCCGTATCCTTCGCTTTCCAATTCGGCATGACACATTTTTCCAGTGTTTCAGGAGAACTGAAGCTGATATGCAAGAGGTAGGTGTTCGTGGATCGGTTGGTCTGCTTCTGAACCATGACCGGGACCGAAGACTGAATGCCGGATGTCCAGGATGGGACAACAAATTTGGCTGAGACGTCCTTGCGTGCTCCGAGGGCGGATCTGAACTGCTCGGTTTGAGGCAGCCCATTGTCGCGAGCCCACCGGATGAAGGTTTGAATGGTAGCCAGTTGGCGAAGCTCGTTCAAGGTTGCGACCGCGCTGTTCGGTGTATTCGCAACGCCTTCTAGTTGCTTGGCGATATACTTCGCATCTCCGCACCAACTTCCTTTCTCAAAATCTACGAGTTGGCCCGACTTGAGAACCATCGCCTGGGCTCGAGCTGTGACAGCATGCCCAGCGAAAGTAACACTTCGGGTGCCTGGATCAGCCGCGATGCTGAGCGATCCGCTCTCCCAGTAGAGGCGGCACCAGCGATTCCCTGGGTCAACATCCAAGTCCGTGTCGTTCACGTCCTCATCGTGAGAGAGGGAGCTGACAGCCCGGACCTGTTGCCCATTTCGTCCCTTCAATACATCAAAGCCAACCCCGGCGGACTTGAAGGCGACATCCGATTCCCATAAGATCCGGCCTATCTGCGTTCCTTGGATGTCACCTGCTGTGACCACCTCGTTGGCAGCGGACGGGTTGAGTGACGTGCCAAATTGAAGACGCTCGGTGGGAACTGGCTGTGTCAACGAATCTTTAAGAAATGCTTTGGTGGGGTTAATGCTGAGATAGAAGGTGTCGATTGCACGATCATGAACCCTGTTCCAAACCTCGCTGAAGAGTTGATTGAATGCAAAGGGCAGATGGAATGGCGAGGAGCTTGTACCGGGGAAGGTGATGCAAGGGGCATTGCCGCAGACGTCGAGTGTTCCGCCGAGCAACTCCGATGCGTTCGAAGTAGCAAAGAGCTTACCGCCCGTAAGGTAAACCATGCCACCTTTCGGGGTATGCCCGCGGTCAGGTCCCGAGACCACAGTAGGTGGTGTCAGATTCTGTTTGGTGACGTGCAGCTCGGGCTCTACCGGATTCAGATTGCCGGAGTCAGTGCTTGCGATAACAGTGAGGGACCGCTCGATGGTAGGATCGCTTCCGGTCAACTGGAGATGGTCCCGTATTGCAGAGATCTCTGCGGCCGAGAAGGGCGCACTCTGTTTGGCAGCCGCGTCATAGTCCTCATCGCGAGTGATCCAGACCGCAGTTTTCGCTGAGCCCCCGTTGCGGAACAATCTGGAGCGTTCCAGAACTGCGGGTTGCACTCCGCCGGATTTGATAAAGCCGGCATCAAGCTGTTCCGATAGCGCAGTTCCATTGTTATCGATGCGCGAAGCGAAGGCTTCCTTACGCGCCTCGGATGCAGGACTTGGAGGACGAGGACTACGAGGTCGGTTTTGGGCAGTGTCTCCTCCAGAATCCCCGGCTGGAGGATTTGGCTGCCCGCCGAAGGGCACGCCGGGTGGAAGGTCTTCGCCCTTCATCATGACGGCATAGATGGCTTTGTAATCCTCGACATCTTTTGTGAGGCCCAACCGTTCCGCCCGTCGCCTGCTCGGATCGACGAACAGGGCATAGCATTCCGGGTTGGCTGCTGTATACCGGGCGTACTTGACTCCATCAGGACCGAGGTCGACATGACCATCCGATCCTGTGAAGATGACGTTCTCCGGTCCGAGCGTTTCCATCAACTTTCGAAGGATCGGGGCCGCGGGATGGCCATATTTGTTGGCGGGATTTACAGCGATGATTGCGGTTTTCGGTCTTAGAGCCAGGATAGCTTCAACATCATGAGCTGCCGAGCCATGGTGTGGAACCACGAAGGCATCAATCTCATTCACTTTCAGAGATGCCACGACCTTATTGATCACGGAGTTGTCGGCGTCATCGAAATCAATGATGGAGTGATTCTGTCCTAATACGATGCGCGAGACGACTGAGCGCCCGTGCGGACCGGCTCCTGGGTCCGCTGTGTACGGTACAGTTTGGATGTACACGTCATTCGAGGGACTGGAGATGCCGACAAGCGCATTCTTCTCTCGCGCCGAGATATGGTTGATGGAGATCTGTGGATTCGATTTCAGAGATTTTTAAGCGCCGTGTCCAGACGTTCAGCCAAGAGCATTCCGTCATCCACGATATTGATGGTGTCGAACCTTGCGGTGCCATCGGAACGGACGAAGGTCTTCGGATTCTTGAAGGCGGCCACGATGCCACCCATATGGTCAGAGTGAGGATGGGAACAAATCACCGTAAGGCTGCGAACACCTTGCTGGTCGAGATAATCGAATAACCCGACCGCACCGTCGGGTGTGTCTACGGTGACCGTATCGCCATCGCCCGCTTTCCCGAGATCGATAATGTAAGCCGCGTGCGCTTTGAGGTCAATTGCGACGCTCGCCTGGCCAGGCCGTTGGAGAGGAAGATAGGTGAGGGTTTGCGACCACGACGCTGTTACTATGGTGAAAAGTAACAGTGCAGTCGCGATAAAGGCACAGATCTTTGAGCGCTTGTTGAGAACCATGGTCGGACTCCTCTGCTGTTACCGCGGTTAGCAGCGCAATTAATCGATGATCCCGTCAAGAATCTCAGCGGATATCATCGTGCCCGGAACTTACATTGGCCCTTTGTAGATGTGATACGGATCGCCAACAATACTACGTCAAGACGAATTAGAAGTGAAGAGTGCCTTGGTTCCATAAAACTATCGATTCAGCTACTCGAAGTAAATACTTGTTGTTTGTTTCCGATAGCCCCGAATCTCAACCATCAGATCGTTACCTCAAAATACAGTTCGCTAACGGCGATGTGGCTCGTGAATTCCTTCCAATCTGGTACCGATGCAGCCGTTGGTCGCGCTGCCATTAGCTCAGCGGGAGTCGTAGCGTCATCGTCGACGCGCAGCACTCTTCCCTCCGCGCGTTCGTTCAACCTCGTGACTGAGATCCGGGAGGGGCATCTTGCCCCACCGTTTCTTCACCGCCATTGCGTGATTGACCGGAATCATCACAAAGAGCCTAGCGTGCGTCATCAGTTCCAGGCCTTTCTCTTTCAAGGTCGCATTGTGGCTGCCGTGATGGCCCACCTTGTAGAAAATAGTTCGGGCGAGGAGATCGGAGCCGGTCGTAACGGTCTCGTTGCCATCGGTATCTTTCTCCGTCCAATTCAAGGTCCTGCCAACTGAGCCAGTTTCCTGCCTGAGCGTCGCCGGGCAGAAGCAGGACTTCTCTAGTAGCCAACTTCTCGATGGCGAGCACCAGGCTGGTATTGTTGGTCATCGCGTCGAGGGCAAGAGCGAGGGTCTGGGAGGTGTCCAGCCAAGTAGCGTCGATCCGCCGCCACGACTGGTCGAGGACTGGTTTCGAGGTCTTGAGAACCGTCAGGCTGGCGTCCTGTACGTTGCCAAAGTAACGTCGATCGAAGAACTCCAGCCGTTGAGCGCGGGCAAGAGGAATCTCGAATCGGCTTTCAAAGGGATTGTCCAGAGTGACGTCGATCGCGACCGCAGTCGCGGACGTTGAGCCTGATGCTCGGTTGATTGCATTGAGAAACATCGCGTTCGATGCAGCGGAACCATCGTCGAGACCATAGGCTTGGCCTTTCGATGGATCGGATTTGCGGAGCAAAACCTCATCTCTCGGAGGGCCTAGCACGTAAAAGCGGAACCCTGGGATCTCGGGCAGGACGATGGGCGGCTCACCCGGCTGGCGAAAACAGAGATTGTTGCCAGCCAGACCCTTCGCATAAGTCAGCGCGGAGTCGGTCGATCCAGAGGCAGCGCCAAGGAAATCAAGCAAGCTGGCGATGCGGGTTCCCTGGTCGGTTGCACCGAAAGCATTCAGCCAATTGGCGGCAATGCGCAGAGCGTCTTCGGTCTTCTTCCCCTCGTCGTGCAGTTTTTTGGCAAGCGAGTCTTTCGGGTTTTCGAACCAGGACGTCCAGACCTGGGCTACCTTCCAGCCAGCGATCGCATCCCTAGCCTGGGTGAAGCCGGAAACGTGATCCCAGTGCTTGTGGGTAAGCACCAGCAGGTCGATCTTGCCACCGGTCACCTTGCCGATGTCAGCGACGGCATCGCGCAGCTTTTGGATACCGGCTGCGTCAGTGCCAAGCACCACTCCGCAATCGATAACCATGTAAAAGGGCCCGTTGATGCCTGGAAGTGTGATCAGAAAGCAGTCCCCCAGACCCTGGCGATACATGCGGATGCGGATGTCTCCCACCGTGGGGGCCGCGGCTGCGGTGTGATCGGTCGTTGCGCGTTGGGTGCCCATTCTAATTGCCCTCAGGTGAAGCTGCGCTCTTCAAAAGCCGCGGTGAAGCATTGCAAACGGTTCTTCGGCGGCGTCCGAAAGGAAGTACGGCGAGGTGCCATTGGCAGCCGACATGGCAAAGGACTTCATAGCCGCGATGCGGTTGGCGTTGTCGACGCGTTTACGGATGGCATACCGAATGCGTTCCTGCTCGAGGTCGATCAGGATAGTACATCCACCGCGGAAGGTGGTTTCCGCTCCCGTGAGGGGATCGGTCTCAACGTAGCGCTGCACCATCTCGATGACGAGATCGATCAATTGCTCTCCGTTGCTTCCGATGCGCCGTGCCGGCCGCACGGAATGAATCTCGATGATCGGAAATCCGTCAGGCCGAAGAGGGATTTCATTGGGCATCCCCGGAGTGGGAACGATATAAACCCCGAGGTCCTTGCTTAACTCGACCGCCTGCTTCGGCTTCAGGTTGTGCAGAAACGCCCACAGCATAGCACCATTCTGTTCGGAAGCCTCGTACGCACGCCGCCGCCCGGTCGAAAGATTCCAGCTAAGCTTCATGCGCTTTAACAATCCGCCCAATTGACCCTTGTCGAAGCTGAAGGCAGGCGGTTGCCAGCGCAGGCTCTCTTCCGACAGGCTGCGAACTCCGCTAGGGTAGATGCCTCGTTTGCGGAATGCGGAGATAAAGGCGACCCGACCGTTGACTCCCGCTTCAGGCTCGAGATCGAGGTCGGCCGTGACAAGGCCACGAAGGTAATCGCCGAAGGTGAGATCGACCGGCGGGCAGTAGTCCAGTGCGCGAATGCAGGCGGTGAGCACGTGCGCCGCAGTAGCCGCCGCTTCAACCGATAGGCGCGTGACGAGATCGTTAGGAATATCGCCCGGTGGTAAGACGCCGGTCCCTTCAGTGGCCAGACGTTTCAGATCTTCCGATCTGGCCCGATATAAATCGAGAAACGCTTCGAAGATAGCCGACAGTAAAACCGCGCCGCGGGCGTGCGGCTCCGTGGAGCTGAGGTAATCACTCTTCGAGGCGGTCTTGGTGAGGCCGCTTCGCAGTGCACGCGAGCCGTCCGAGGCTTGGCCGAACTGTTGCGCCAGGTCCGCCAGCAGGTTTTGCTCGCCGAGATCGCCGCGGTTTCGAGCGATTGTAAAGCGCAACGCTTCAGGAATCGAGAAGTGCTGGAACAGGGCGACAATATCCGCGAAGGCTTCGTGAAAGGCTGCCATATCTGGATTCGTCTGCAGTTTGAAGTAAGGATGCAGCCCATCCAACAGAGCGTGCGTGGTCTCGTGCGCAACGATATCATGCGAAAGACAGTTGAAGATCACGCCGCCGGGTAGGTTATCCCCCGCGTTCACCTGGTTAGCCTGGAAGTAACCGAACAGCAGTGCTTTTTTCGCAGGGCTGTAGTAGGCGTTGGCTTCGCGCAACGCGTGCGGATAGATGCGCAGGCGCTGGACATAAGTCCGCTCGAATTGTCCCGAGCTGTTTTTGCTAACATCGTGTGCCCAAAGCGCGGTTCTCCCAAGCGCACGCTCGAAGCGGCCAATGGTCGTCATGGAGACGGCGTACACCATCTGCTGGTGGAATTGCGGCAGCGCCTCCGAGGGGGCCAGGCCATTCGACGCCAGGATGTGGGGATGGTTGAGGTCGACCGGCATGTAGCAGGCTCCGGACGCCGGGTCGATGTCTACTACTTCGAGGTATTCGCCAACTGGTCCGGATTCTAGCTTTTCCTCCCACGGCAGCTGCAGGACTGTTTCGTTGAGAGATTGGGTGTCAAGTTGGAGGCCGAGTGCTGGATCGAACGCAAAGACGCGTAGCGAGCGGCTGAGAGGGGCTGGAAGGGCTGTGGACTCAGCTGCGCACGGTACGGTGGGGTCGATGGGCGTACCATTCGCCCCGCTGCTGGCGGTCGTGTAAGTCGGCGGAGGAGCTCCCCCGCCAAGCGCGCCCAAAGCCTTCTTAAGAGTTTGCGAAGCGGTGGGAGACGCTAGGATTGCCGCGACGACATCTCTCTGCACTTCGGGTGACACCGGACCGTCCGGGTCGGCGTCGGCATCGAGAAAAACCTGCTGGATTTCCGGCTGGCCCGCAATCAATTGGGCTGCTTCGAGGTGCAGCATCGCGAGGGTCGTCGGCTGCGGCGCTATCCCAAACAGAGCGCCGAAGACGGGCCCAAGAAAGGGGACCCCTACGGAGTCTTCCGGCTCTTGCACAAGCGCACTTGGATCGGCGGGAGCCTGGTTCATGGCTTCATCGGCGCTCACAATGCCGCGACCGAAATGCTTTCGGTCAACGTCGGAAGCAGAATCGAACAGAGCCTTACGGACAGTCTCGACACGCTTCCAACGATCGTCACCGGTGAAGGCGCGGAGTTCCGCTAAGTTGGCCTGGATATAGCAGGCCGCCGTCGCGGCGATCTGCGGCGTGGCGGCCGATGTTCCATTCCCGTCGAAGTCTACGAGCGCCGGACAATCATATACTGCCCACGGAACATTCGGCGTATACCCAGCCATGGCCGTGTCCATCTTGCTATCGGGTCCGTAGCACCCCCCCATCAGCTTTGGGTTGCCGAAATCAGCCCACGGCTGACGGTTCGACATCACTCCACAAGCCGCGATCACCCGTTTGAAGCGAGCCGGCCACACGACGAACTTCGGCACCCGCAATCTACCCGGACCGAAGTTGTTGCCCGCGGCCGTCACCAGCGTGATACCGGAGTCATAGGCTTTGTTCACGACATCCACCCACGCCTGGGAGGGAATGCCGCCCATGCTCATTGAGAGCACATCGACATTCGAATCGATCGCATACTGGATACCCTGGGCGATCGAACTACTCGCGAACTCCACTACGCTGTTGGCGACCCGAACCGGAATGATCCGGACAAAGGGTGCGCCGCCCACCAACCCTTTCGGCCCGCCAAATGGTGTCGCGTCGAACGCCTTCCCTGCGAGCAGGCTCATCGTCCCGGTTCCATGACCCGGATTCTTTCCAAATCCGGCATTGCCTGGATCCACGGCGGAATTTGGGTCCGGATCCCCTTTGACGAAGCTACGCGCGGCGTTCGTGTCGAGAAACTCGGGCAGGACAACATGGCCTTCTCGGTAGCCCGTATCCAGATGGGCTATAGTGACTCGGTTCGTCGGCCCGAGCGCCCCCATGTCGACATGCATCCGCGCCGTGTCGAGGCCCGTACAGCCGTCGCTTTGAAACCAACGCCACTGGAACGGGTCGGGTGCGGAGTAGCCGTCGATTGCCGTGACGGGCGATGCCGGCGTGTCGCACGTTCTGGGAGCCTGCGCCGCAAAGTCCTCCCCTTCCGGTTGGTCGGCAGTTGGCAAAGTCCATTGCTGCAGCAGGTCGGGTTCTACGAATTCGACGTTCGCTGCAGCCATCCCCATGCCGCCACCTTTCATTTGGTGACATATGTCCCATGCTGCGCCTTGATCAGCTTCCTCCGATAGATTGGCAATGTGCCAGCGCGCTGTCGAAACCAGACCTAAATCCGCGGCGGGCGCCTCATCCGGAAAGAGTGGCTCCATGTTGATGGAGAGATTGCCGGCCGCAAAGGCAACTCCTGCCTGCACTGGCAATGACTTTACTAAGAGACGTGACACACGCGTAACCATCTGAACTCCTCTGCAGGGTATTCGCGGCGGCGTAAATTTGAGGAAACCAGCTTAGCACGAACAATGGAATAAAGGTTTCGTCGAACGGCTGCGAAAACGAGATGTTGTCACCTATACGCCCTTTGTATAGCCTCGATTTATTAAGGCTCGAAGAAAAAAGCGAATCTGTTCCGCTTCAATAGAATTTCACTGACGGCTACCTCGCGACAGCTGCGGCTTCAGTGAAAGAAAAGCAGAAAGCCGAACAGTACTGCCGACCAAACCGAAGAACACTAAGAGGAAGGCTCCGCGATGAAATTGACTCACCGGCTTGCAGCTCATTCGCTTTCGATAGCAGATCTGATCAAAGGCCCCGGCGGGGTTGCGACGTTGAACATCAACTCGGATATAGCCAGAGCTGCAGGACGGTTCCACACAGAAGCGTTGCGCTATCTCGACACCTTCGATTTCTGGAGGCGAAGCGTTTCGAGCGGCCAATATAGGCCTAGCAATGGTTTGTGGCTTCCCCAACTTCGAGCCATTTCCTTTGCGACTGCATATTTAGCTGCGGCCAAAGCTTCCCGGGATGATTCCGAAGTTGTCGAGCAGTACCGTATTGATGAAGCGGCGCTGATCAAAATGCCGACTGGGACCGGAAAAACAGCGGTCATCGCTACGTTGGCATGCTGTTCTCCATTGGCCAAGAAAACCTTGGTGATAACACCGAGGGCCGCCTTGGTCCGCCAAATGAAGTTCGATCTGAGCTTTCGTTTTTGGCAGAAGCTGGATGCGCTGTACTGTCGATACGAAAAGGGCGAGAAGTATGAACTGCATGAGGTTCCCACGCCTGAACGAGTGGCATCAATTGAAGCTGAAATCCGTAAAGGGAAACAATCTCCCATTCGTGTTTTTGAAGCAGAAAGCTACGATCAGATCTACGCGGAACGAACAGGAGAGCGCCAGATTTTCGTTGCTACATTCAACGCTCTTCATTTGATCCTTGGGATAACACCGCCTCCACATCGATCCATGTACGGGCGCGAGGCCAGAGAGGTCGCTTGGAGTATCAGGCACCTTCAAGAACATCCAGAGAGTGAAGTCTCAGCAGCGCTTCAAGAAAAGCACGTCGAGGAGTTCCGTAAACTCGTGAAACAGGTCGACCTCGTCATTGTTGACGAGGGACACTACGAGCCAGCGTTTTCGTGGGCACAGGCGGTTCGAGCCATTGGTTCGCCGACGCTCATTTTCACCGCGACCCCTTATCGTAACGACTACAAATATTTTGATATCGATGGTAGATACGTCTTCAATCTGCCTTGGGACGAGGCTGTCGAGGAGCGCCTCATCCGCGACGTGGAGATCAGCACTCCGGCCGGAGCGACCCGCGTCCAGTCAGCTACTCGTGGTCGCCACGGTCGCAATTCCTATTCGTCAGAGGATTTCGTTGAAGAATTTCAGTCAGAGTTGAGGGAGCTCCGAAAGGATTCCACTGGGCGAAAAGCTATCATCCATGCCGGAACATACCGATCACTCAAAGAACTGCAGATTGCATTGTCGACCAGGGGGCATGATGCCGTACTGGTTCACGACGCATTTAGAGGACAAGAACGTCTGGGCAGGGGGGCGGATTTAAGGAGACTCTCTGCGAGAGAACGCACTCATCTGCTGCAGCTACGCTTTCAACAAGTTGCTCAAGCGGTAGATTCCCCGGCTACGATCGGAGTCAGAATATGGCTGCACCAATACAAGCTCCTTGAAGGCATTGACGACGATCGATTTATGGACATTTGGCTTTTCGATGGCTTCGGTAATGCGCGTCAACTTGTACAGCAGATCGGAAGAGCCATTCGGCGCCCGAAACCGGACGATATTGCAAGCGGAAAAGCGAAGCTCCTGGGCAGCTCAAAACGGCTAGATGTTTATCCTGGCGCGCCGACAGTCGCTCAACAGACCAAGGCTCGATGGCAGGCCTATCTCAGCTTCGAAGGGTACGTAAAAAATAATCAGAGCCTGGCATTCATTGCGGAAACTCAGCTTGTGGCGTCGATCAAGCGAGCTGCTCCCGCCGTGCAGTATGTTGCTGGAGAGTTTCGAGGCGCGCATATGCTCGACGAAGAGTTGACGATGCTCGACTTTCAACTGCCCCGCCGAGCCACAGTTTGTAGGGTCATTGATGTTCTGCCGGGGGGCGACCGAGAAATCACTTCCGCCATGCTTGACATGCTGGAGTCTGAGTCGATGGAAGCAATGCAGTTGGAGGATCGGTTCGACATCCGAAGCGTTCAAGCACCCATTGGTAGAGGGTACGAAGATGCACGTCTAATCCAGTATCTTGCTTGGGACAATTCCAAGCTTCTTGCTCGTCATCACATACCGGAATGGCGGCTCGGGGTAATGGCCATAGTTCGTGCAGGTATCTACATTTTCCTCCTCGATACAGAGGGAATATGCATTGACACAGCGCGTTTAGGTCTGATCGAGCCAGATTCGAGGGAATTGAAACGACTCTTCGCCAAAGACGTCGCGCCGGGGAGCAATGCGAGACATTCCACTCGTATTGTCGAAACCGGAGCCGCAGGACTGGACATCAGCCAGCTGGGCATTCGGTCTCTTACGGTGCGCAAACAGTCTTTAGATGAAAGCTATTTTGATTTGGCAGAGTCGAGCCAAATTCCAACGTGGGTCCGCGGTTTCGGACAGCTTGGACAGGGATCGGCACAGAGACGTCTCTCTTTCTCCCGTTCCAGTGTGGCCGACGCGAGCTACAAATATCTCCGCGTCAGCGAATATGTTAAGTGGGCCAAACTGCTGGCAACCACAATGGCCGATGACACAATCGTGCATCATCGGTACTTTGATCGCTTCGCAAAGGAAGTTTCCGCGCCCGATGCTGAGGGCGGGGAACCGAAATCCATCTTGCTCGACTTTTGGGACATTCTCGAAATCGCGGTGGAAACCCGGGATGATCGTCTCTGGGATCAAACCAAGATCGATCAGCTCCTGCAAGCGGATACTTGCTGCCAGGTGCTGATAGATCCATCCACGGCGGATAATGAGCCGGAAAAGATTCGCTACTACTTTCAGTTTGATCAGTACCAGATTGACTTGGCCTACATTTACCACGATGCCATACCCGTTTCCGGCCGCTACAGTCTATCCTGCAAGCAACTCGACGAAACGATCCTTAATGAAAAAGGCCGAGAGATCGAAAGAGATGGTAGCCTTCCCCATCAACGATTGCCTACGTCGCTAATCCGTCTCATCAATCAACAGCAGGCCTTTCGAGTTGTTCCTGCAATGGGTTCCGTAGTCTATGCTCACTCTCACTTTTACGAACCTGACATAGATTCGGAACAGTTGCTCTCGATCTTGGAACCCTGTTCCCAGACGCCGCAGGTCGTGAGTGAAAAGGGAAACACTCGTCTCTCACAGAAGTCAAAGTGGAGTGCTAAGACTCTGTTTGGCCTGGTCTACACATGGTTTGCCAAACTCGATGAACGCTTTGATATCGCAAGGGACCTACATGATTGCCAGCTTTTGATCTGTGATGATCTCGGAAATGAGCGAGCTGATTTCATTGCCGTAGACCAGGATCGAAAACGTGTGTTGTTCATTCATGCGAAGGCGGAAAACGAAGTAGATCCTGGCGCGTCTGCGCGGAAGCTGCAAGATGTGAGCCGTCAGGCTCAGAGCAGCCTTGCTTTCACGAGTTCAGCAAGAAAGATGATCGACCTTGCCCCAAAGTGGCAAGAAGCTTTGAGGATCCGACTGGAGGATGCCGGCGGCGCTTTAGTGGAGAAGCCGAGAATCCTTCAAAAGGGCAAGAAGCTTACTGCGCAGAACGCGCACAAGGAACTGACGGAGGCGCTGGCCAATCCAAGCTTCTCGCGGGAAGTGGTCATGCTGACCAGTGGCCTCTTGAGCAGAGCGAGTGCTGAAAAGGCTTTCAGTATTGATGACGCTTTGAGTCAACAGTTCATCTACTTTTTGGCAGGAATAAGGACCTCTTTTGATCGAGCCGGAGTTCGTTTCCGCATCGTCGTCAATCCGTGACTCTTCGCCTCACTGCGAATTGATCCAAGGAAGTGCGCAGAGAGCTTTTTTATTTTAAGGGTATCTATTGGGGTATTGAGCACTGAAAAGCAACTATCCCCTTTGGTTTCAATAGCCATGAATCCCTGGGGGGCAACCAAATCTGATTCCGTGGCAGAATTATCTCCTAAAAGCTTGTACAGCGAATAGGTTAGGGTGTTCCAAAGCCTTTTTCTGATACGGACAGGCAATTAAGGAACACTCTGCGAAAAATGGCTTGTTTCCCTTGTAAATCGACTTCTTCCCAAATAATGCGGGTGTTCTAAAGCACATGGGTCAATGCTCCTAAAGCTGTCTCAATACCCAATTCTGTACGCTCTGCACGGTCTAATCGCATCTGAATGTCGGCAATAAGGGCGACGGTATCTAAGACTCCTCAGTAGCTGGATTGATACGTCCTCCCCAAAACGGTCAAAACGCAGGTTTTTCTTGCAGGCTGGTACTGCCGGGCCTACACTTCTCAAACTCCCCCCAAATTCGCAGCGCAAGAGAGAGAGCACGACGATGAAGATGATCTTCCTTACATTTGCATCGCGCGCTGGCTATGTACTTGCCATCTACCTGGTCGGGATCATCATCGAATCGAGGTGGAGTATCGATGACACACCGAACGGCAACGGGCTGCTCCTAAATTGCGCTCACGTCTTCGTCTACCAGTTTGCGGACATCATCCTTGGAAGCCTTACGTTCTTAGGGCTCTTGTCGCTGATGAACAGATTCCTGCCACACTACAGGCCTCCGTTCCAGTTTCACGGCGGAGCGATGGAAGTCTTCGTACTAACGTGCACCGCGATCACTATCCACGACTTCTCTTTCTATTGGCTTCACAGGTTGCAGCACACCTCCAAGTGGCTATGGGCAGAGCACGTGCTGCACCACTCCGACGAGCATGTGAATATCACTACGAGCTGGAGAATCCACTGGCTGGATTCAATTCTTCAACAGATATTCCTCGTGCCGCCGGTCCTATTGCTATTCAAGCCAATGTTCGGAACAGTGCTCTGGGTCTTCACGCTCTATCAGTTGATGGTCTACTTCGTCCATCTGAATGTACCCATACGTTTCGGCTGGTTCAATCGCGTTCTAACCAGCCCTCAAACCCATCGCATCCATCATTCGATTCTGCCGGAGCATCACAACAAAAACTATGCAACGACGTTTCCGCTCTGGGATATTCTCTTCGGCACTTACCATCACCCTAAAGATGACGAGTGGCCAGAGACCGGGGTCGAAGGCGTAAGAGTGACTTCAATACAACAAGCCGCAGCAATGCCGTTCATCACTTGGGGCAAGATGATTCGTGGACAGAAGCAGGCAACCGAAAACCCGATTACTACTACAGACCATATTTCGTCTTGAGATAGTCCAAGTTTGAAAGGCCCCGCCGATAACCTAGCTATAAGCTAGAACTATGATTTTTGTTCCCGCCGCGAAACTACCTGAGGCAGGAAAGAATTTGATACCTGTAATTGCGCTGGTATTTGCCCACGCTCCATTCATAGCTGCAGACAACATTGGCCTGCCCGACTGAGATGCCCCTCCAACACCAGTGGTCGTTTTGAAGACTGAACCCGCATAATCAAGAATTTCAAAGTCAGCAATAAGAGGGTAGCGCTACGACGCAAATTTCTGGGCAGCATCCTTTCGCCTGCTCGTAGACGGATCACTTGAACCCCCCACAAACAATCTCGACGAACTAGTCTCAGCCCACAGCGCGAAGGAGGGCGACATCGAGTTCGTCATCCCTGCAAACGTCTCAACGGCAGGCCTCCAGATGGGCGACGTCGGGGACGGCAAACCCACGCTCTCCATCAGCCTTCAAAGCCCCAAACAATAAATCAATAAGAAGATTGCACCACCTTCGCTGTACTCGTTCTAAGCGTCGGGGGGCTCGTCTCGCGCGTAGATATAGTGCTTCACCTCAAGAGGCTGGAGGGCATAGCTCAGCACCTGGTTCTCTATCTCGCTGTCGGCTTGCGTAAACCGGTTATGTTGCCGCTGGTGTTCGGCCCAGGAATCAACCTTAAAGCTCTCGAGATAGGTATCCGGCGCCTGTGTGTCGACAAAAACGCCCCAGCTTATCGCGCCATCCCGTCGTCGAATACGCTCATATTTGTGGATCTTTCGGAGAAACTCGGGAGCTTTCGCTGGGTCGATGACATATTTCACGGTGACGAGAACCGGTCCCTGGTCGGGGTCGGGTGCCTCAATCATGGTTGGTTTAACCCAGTGATTCCAGACGGTGAGGTCTATCTTCGTGTCCGGCAGCGGGATCAAAGGCCGCAGCAATAGACAGGCGGCCGTTCCAAGGCTTGCGAACGCAAGAGTCGTGTGGACGCTCGTATGTAATGCCACAACACCCCACAGGGTGCTCCCTATGGTCACACTTCCTTGAAATACGAAAAGATAGACCGCGAGCACTCGAGCGCGTACCCAATCGGGTGCAAGCTCCTGCACCATGATGTTGAAGAGAGACATGATCGAAGTCCAGGAGGCGCCTCCAAAGAGCATCAGCACACAGAGAACTGCAGGCACACGCAGCAGCGCGAGGCTCAAGACGATTGCGGCGAACGTCGCCGTAGCGATCGAGAGCAGAGCCTCCGTGGTGAACTTTGATCGGGTCCGCTGAAGCACCACCGCTCCCAGTACTGCGCCTAAACCGAAGGATCCGAGCAGGAAACCGTAGGCGATTGGACTTTTGCTCAGCTCTCTTGCTGCCGTAGGAAGGAGCGCCCAGAACGAGCTGGTGAAAAAGATAAGTACCGCCGCGCGTATCAGCAGCGTGCGAATGTCCGGGGAATATCGCACATAGCGGATAGCGGCTGAGGTTGCTCCGCGGAAGGTTTCTGCAGGCAAAGCGCCCTTGCGTGCCGGGCTCTTCCATCTCGCGATAACGGCGATGACACCGAGGAAGGCGAAGGCATTGAATGCAAACGTCGCGCCCACACCAATGGCTGCGACGATAAACCCACCGAGGCCGGGTCCCACTGCCCGAGCCAGGTTGAACTCGATCCCATTCAGCGCCAGAGCGGGAGGCAACTCCTCCTTGGTCACGAGATCAGGAAATATTGCTCTCCACGTCGGTGATTCGACTGCGTCCCCTATCGATAACCCAAAGGTGAGGAGGAGCAAGAGCCAGGGAGTCATCGCTCCCGCCAGTGTTACTACCGTCAGTAAAACTCCAATGACGAGCATCCATGTTTCTGTGCCCAGGATGAGTTTGCGACGGTCAAAGATGTCTCCGATCGAGCCTGCGGGTAGGGCCAGCAGGAAAAAGGGCAGAGCGGAGGCAGTTTGAATCAAGGCAATGTAGAGAGGATTCCTGGTAAGCGAGGTCATTAGCCACGCTGCGCCGACGCTCTGCATGAACGTCCCGATATCGGAGACTAAATTCGAAACAAGCAGATACCGGAACGTGCGGTTGCGAAGGGGCTGCCACGGCCCTATCGAGCGAGAGACTTCTGATTGAGTTATCTCCGCCATCGCTTTGGGACAGTACCTCGTCGTTTACACCAAGGTAGGGCTGGATGGGATTGTATTCTTCGCCTCAGGAACGCGGCTGGTAGTGTTTAAAATCGCTTCCCACTTGACAGATCGTCTCCGGCGGTATTACTTAACCATATGGTTAAGTATTCAGCCTCGCTCGACGCCACCTTCGCCGCACTCGGCGACCCCACGCGCCGCAGCATCCTGACCACTCTCCAGCGGGGCCAGGCTTCCGTCACTGAACTCGTACGCCCCCACAAAATCTCCATGCCCGCCATCATGAAGCACCTCAGCGTGCTCGAACAGGCGGGCCTCATCTCGCAGCAAAAGATCGGCCGCGTCCGCATGTGCCGCCTCACCGTCGCGCCCATGCAGCAGGCCGCCGACTGGCTCTCCCTCTACCGCGTCTTCTGGGAGAACCAGCTCGACTCGCTCGAAAAATTTCTCAACCAGCCCCAACAGGAGGAACTCGACCCATGTCGCAAACCATCACCCCGCCAACCGTCGTCTCACCAGACACCACCACGCCACCGCCGCCACTCGTAGTCACCCGCACCTTCGCCGCACCGCGCGAACGAGTCTTCAAAGCCTGGACCGATCCCAACCAGCTCTCCCGCTGGTTCGGGCCGTCAGACGAGTACACCGCCAAAGCCCAGGTCGACCTCCGCGTCGGCGGCGCCTATCGGCTGGAGATGCATCACAGTGGCGGCAACGTCCACACCGTCGTCGGCATCTACCGCGAGATCATCGTGCCCGAAAAGCTCTCCTTCACCTGGCAATGGGAGGGCAGCCCCGCGCCCGACACCCTCGTCACCATCGACTTCGTCGCCGTCGGCAACTCCACCGAGATCACCATGACGCACCAGAAGTTCGCCGACCTCGAGACCCGCAACAGACACAACGAAGGCTGGTCCGGCGGCTTCGCCAGACTCGAACGCATGCTCGCGTCAGAGGCCTAACGCGCCAACACTTTTCGGCCCCGCACCAGCAGCAAATATCTCAAGGAGAAATCATGCCCAATCCGTTCTGCCACATCGAACTCAACACCACCAACCTCCCCGCCGCAAAAACCTTCTACTCCAAGCTCTTCGACTGGCAACTCGAAGAGGTCCCCGGCGGCGACTACACCTTCATCAAGGTAGGCGCCGGAACCGGCGGCGGCATGATGTCCCACCCCGTCCCCGGAGCACCCTCCGCGTGGCTCTCGTACGTGCAGGTCGACGACGTCCGCGCCTCCACCGCCAAAGCCAAATCCCTCGGCGCAACCGTCATGAAGGATGTCACCGACGTCATGGGCCACGGCCAGATGAGCGTCCTCATCGACCCCACCGGTGCCGCCATCGCACTCTGGCAGCCCGCGCAGAAGCCTGCCTAGCCACTAAACCGCGGAGACTTCGTCTGAACCCAAAGCCGAAGTCTCCGCCCTCACTCAACTAAATCGGATCACGAATAGCCTCAACATCACCTGCAAGGCCGCCCGCCACCGGCACCCTCTTCGTCAGACTCTCACGCATCCCCCGCGCCACCTTCCTGCCATACTTCACACATGGCCGCTCCACCGCGTAGAAGATCGCAGTCGCCCCAAGAAAACTCAGCCCATAAGCCACCGGAATCACTACGTACCATCGCAGTCCTCCAGTACGCACGCCAATTCGTTCCACAAAATCAATCGCCAGCACATGGATCAGGTACATCGCATAGCTGCGCTTCCCGCACATCACGATCCACCGCCCCTCCAGCAGAGCGCGCAGCCGACTCCGTCGCAACACCAGCGTCCCAATCAGCAACGTAACGCAAGCCGAAAAGAACAACACCGGCAGCCTATACACCGTCATCCCCAGATACCCGACCCCCACGAGCAACGCCGCAGTAATCGTTGGGACTCGCAGCAACAAACCATGCAGGGAAGCGCTGCTCTTCGCCAGCACAATCCCCAGCAAGGCCCCCATCAACAGTCCGCCATACGACCTCGCCAGCAATGGCGGCAGAAATAAAATCCCAATACCCAACAGCAGCGTCAGCACAACCGATCGTCTCCTAAAAGGAAACAGCGCCACAATCAACAGCGGCCACGCCAGGTAGAACTTCTCTTCAATCCCCAGACTCCACGCATGTCCCATCACCACGCCCGTCGTCGCCGGCCGGTACTCCTGCATGAACGTCACCAGGTAGGGAAGTCCACCCTTCAACTCTCGCCATCGCTCCGCATCATGCGTCACAAAAACGACGCAGAGATAGATCACCACCACCAGCGCATACACCGGAACGATCCTGAAAAACCGCCGCGTATAAAAACCCTTCAGCGAAACATTTCCATGCCGCTCCCGCTCCCGCAGCAGCAGAGTCGTAATCAAAAATCCACTCAGCACAAAAAAGATGTCCACCCCGATGCGCCCCTGCAGCCCCAGCGGCACCGGTTCGTGAACATGATTGAACATCACCAGCAGAATGCAGATCGCTCGCACGCCGTCCAGCGCAGGAAAGTAGCTCTCCCCCCAGTAGGCCGCCAACGCCGCAGGTCTCTGCTCTCCCATGCACCCATCGTCCGGTTATTTAGCCTGCCGCTTCAGCTCGCGGATGAGTTCAGGAAGCTTGTTGAACCGCGCCGTAGCCTTCAGCCATTCGGCATTATCAATGGCCGGCGAACCGCTCACTACCTTGCCCGCCGCCACATCGCCGCCAACCCCCGACTGCGCAGTAACCACCACTCCATCGCCAATCGTATTGTGACCGGCACTCGCAGCCTGACCGGCAAAGATCACGTTCTTGCCAACCTTGGTCGACCCAGCCAGCCCCACCTGCGCGCACAGCAGAGTATCGGCACCCACCGTACACCCATGACCAACCTGCACCAGGTTATCGATCTTCGCTCCCGCCTCAATCCGCGTCTCGCCAATCGATGCGCGGTCGACCGTCGCATTCGCCTGCACCTCAACATTGCTCTCCAGCACCGCCGGACCCGACTGCAAAATCTTGTACCAGCCGTCGCCCGCCGGAACGCCATGCTGACGCGCAAATCCAAACCCATCGGCGCCAATAATAGCTCCGTTCTGCAGCGTGACATTGTCACCCAACTGGCAGTGCTCCCGCACCACCGAGTGAGCATGCGCAAAAAAGCGGTCCCCGACAATCACATGCGGATACAGAACCACATGCGGCAGAATCACCGCGTCATCCCCCACCGTAACGTGATCGCCGATCACTGCATAAGCCCCAACATGCGCGCCCGCCCCAATCTTCGCAGTGGGCGCAATCACCGCCGTAGGATGCACCCCCGGAGGATAAGCCGGCGGCTGATAGAACAGCTCAATCGCCCGCGCAAACGCAAGATAAGGATTCGCCAGCCGAAGCGTAGCCGGCCGCAATCTCCGGAAAATTAGGCTCGACCAGCACGGCACTAGCCTTGGTAGTGCTCGCCAGCGCAATGTACTTGGGATTGGAGACGAAGGTGACCTCGCCGGGCCCCGCCGTATCGATGGCTGCAACTCCGGTGATGTTGACCGCAGGATCGCCCTGAAGCGTCGCTCCCAGGTGGGCCGCAAGATCGGCTAAGTTCATGGGGCGATTTTAGCGGACTCGCGCTAGTTCGAGGACTCGCACACCCGATTTGCCGAAGGGCATGGCTTCAGCCTGCCGAAAAGTCTGTTTTGCTTAAGGGCACGGGTTCACCCGTGCCGTAAGACCCGCTACTACAACCCGGCTTCAGCCGCTGAGGTACGCTTTTGTTCGGGCAATCACTTTCAGGACCCCCTTAGTCCGGCGTAAACGCTTCCCATGAAGTGCCGCTTTAACCGCCGAGATGGGGAACAATTCATTGATTCATTACGTATTTAGAACTACCGCCCAGGCGGATCGGAATCTTCGCAGTCTTTGAAAATCAGACTCATAAGCCTAAATGTATGAATACTTTGCAGGTTAAACCACCTTTTATAAGACTTTCAGACATACACCACCCGAAGTCCGGACTTATCTCACATCTTTTGAATACTTTGCACAAAACCAGGGGGAGGGGGGCTAGTTAGGTCGGGAGTTAGGCGGCAGGTCGGCATCAAACAGGTCCTGCTGGGGGCTCGGAGGCGCCACAGTCGGCTTCTTCTTCGATGGCGAAGTAACCACCGCCAGCAGAGTCAGCTCAGAGATCGAAGTCCGCGGGACGAAGATTCGTTGAGTGTTCGACCGTGTATCCGGCGGAATCAAAAACAGCCCTGCATCGTTCACCAGGTCGTCCAGCAAAGTAATATCCGTAGGCGCAAGACCCTCCAACATCTCCCCAGAGGTAAAAGTCAGCCGCAACCACAGCCCCTCCGTACGAGGCCGAGCCAGAAACGTCCGCCGGGTCAACCGCTCCGGGTTCACCGTATCGTTCAGGTTGAAATCCCGCACATAGCTGACCATCTTGATGTCATTCAGCTGAAGAGGAACCACCCGCCCCGAGAGGTCCAGCAGGTCCAAAGCACGATTCCGCACAAACCCCGACAGGCCAAGATATCCGGGAAGTATCTCGCCGCGGGTCCGGCGTACGATCACCTTTTTGTGCGAAGCAGAGGGCATAGACAGTCTGACGGCATGCTGGCAGATTGTCGCACGGCAGCCGGGCGTCGCAGCGAAAAAGGTGCATTTCGAGTAGCGAATTTGCCACTCTTGTGTTACATTTGACCTTTGCGTTGAGCGGCAAGGTTCTTTCTAAACGGTTGATTTGTCGGACTTTAGAGCTCCAGGCCAACACGGCTTCGGGATAGCTCAAGTCAAGGCGGGCGGTTTAGGCTGAGCGGGCGCATCCATGGAGTGTACGCAGCAAATATGGCCGACTACATTTACCTGCTTGAAAATAGGCTCTCCCCACGCGCAACAGGCCGCGCTTCTCAAGGTGCGCGAAGTCGCTCGTGCCAAAGGGCTTACAGTCTTCCTCGTAGGCGGCGCCGTCCGCGATCTCACCAGCGGCTCTCCGGTACGCGATCTGGATGTAGTGGTTCAGGGAAATGCCCTCAAGCTCAAGAAAGATATAGAGAAAGCGGGCGGCTCCATCTCCGGAGAGAACGAAGCAGCACAGGCGTTCTACGCGCGGTTCCCCGGTGGCGTGCGCATGGAGATCGGCAGCACTCTTACCGTCACCTTCCCCAAGCCCGGCAAGATGGCCATCAAGCCCGCCAACATCCTCGAGGACCTCCGCCGCCGCGACTTTACCGCCAACGCCATGGCGCTCTCCCTCAACGAGGGCTCCTACGGCCTCCTCATGGACCCCCTCAACGGCGTCGCCGACATCGAAAACCGCGAGCTCCGCCTGGTCAGCAACTACGGCTTCATCGAAGACCCCGTCCGCATGATCCGCGCCGCCCGCTACATGGCCCGCCTCGGCTGGACCATGGAAGAGCGAACCCAGGCCCGCTACGACACCGGCAAGCAGGAGGGCTACATCTCCGCCATGCAGGCCTTCCACCGCGGCTACGAGACCGAGGAGATCTTCCACGAGGAAGACCCCCTCCGCGTCCTCAAGCGCCTCGAGCACGAAGGCTGGATGAAGCACCTCTTTCCCGCCCTCGCCTCCGCCAAGGCCAACGTAGCCGAGCTCCACCGCCTTCGCGAGAGCCAGACCCAGCTCGAGCTGCAGGGCATCCACCCCGAGGCCGCCGCCGCCAACTTCCCCCTCCTCACGGCCAAGATGGCTCCCAAGGAGATCTCCGCCCTCAAGGCCAGCTTCCCCCGCAAGGGCTTCGTAGCCGAGATCGCCGCCCTCGAAGGCTCGGCCAAAGAGTTCGCCACCCAGTTCACCGGCAAGAACGCGGCCACCCCATCCCAGGCCTGGAAGCTCCTCCACACCGCCAAGCCCGAAGCCGTCCTCTGGGTCGCCCACACCAGCAAGGCCGCCGCTGTCCAGAACAAGTTCAAGAACTTCTACACCGAGTGGCCCCAGGCCCGCCTGAAGCTGCCCTACACGCAGATGCAGGAGATGCGCATCGTCCCCGGCGTCCCCAAGTACGACGAGCTCCTCGAAAAGCTCTTCTTCGAGCTCATGGACAACAAGCTGGGCACCGTCGAGGAGATGAAGGCCTACCTCGAGCCCTACTCGCCGCCAGCCCCGCCGCCGCCCGTACACCTGCGCCGCCCTCGCGCCGCCAAAAAAGAAGCCAAGCCCGCAAAGAGCCGCAAGAAGGCCGCCGTCGAGGGAGCCGAAGCCCTCCCAGAGAACGGCGAAGCCATCGAGGCAGCCGCCGCAGACGCCGACCAAGCCCGCAAAGGCCGCCAAAGCTGCACCCGCAGCCCCAGCCGGCCCCGGCAAAGACAGTCCGCGGCAAGAAAGCCGCTCCCGAGCCCGCGAAGAAGGCCGCCCCCGCCAACAAAGGCCAAGCCTGTCGCAAAGAAACCCGCACCCAAGGCCCCAGCAAAGAATACCGCAGCCAAAAAGCCAGCCCCAAAGGCCCGCCGCCAAGAAAGCTCCAGCGAAAGAAAGCCGCCACCAAAGCCGCGCCGAAAAAGGCCCCGGCAAAGAAAGCAACACCCCAGAAGGCAGCCAAAAAGCCAACCGCCCAAACCCGCCGCCAAAAAAGCTCCGGCAAAGAAGGCCCCAGCCAAAGGCCGCTCCCAAAAAGAAGCGCTAGCCCCAAAGAATCAGCACCAAAAAAGGCAGCCCCGAACCCCGGAGCTGCCTTTCTCTTTGTCACCACAAAGTTACCGCTGCCGTCGAACCATCCAAACCGTCCCCAGAAACACCCCACTCCCCGCCAGCGTCATCATTATAATCGCTCGCCTGTAAGCCCGCTGCGTAGCCAGGCGGAGCCGCAGCCGTACTATCCCGGCACTGCGAACACCCCTGCCCATACGCCATCCCGCACAGTCGCCCCAAACAGCAGCACCCCCACCAACGCCACCCGCCGCAGCATCACTGGAAGAACGCAAGCAGCGCAAACAGGAACACCCAGAAGACTCCCATGCAGTGCCAGTACCACGCCGAGCAATCCACCAGAATCTGCCTGCCTTCCATCTGCCGCAGCGTATAGATCCCCACCAGCGCCGCCAGCAGCGCACCCAGCCCCAGGAACAGGTGGATCGCGTGCGTATACGTAATCAGGTAGAAGAAGTGGCTGCTCTGGCTCGACGCAAAAAAGACATGTTCCGCCGCAAGCTGTCGCCACGCAACCGTCTGCCCCGCCAGAAACAGCCCCCCCAGCAAGATCGTCGCCACCAGCCACGGCATCGCCCGGCCCGACGTCGGCCGCCCGATCCCCAGCCACTCCTCCATCGCGTGCGACTCTTCGAACATCCGCCGCCGCGCAATCTCCATCGACACCGAGCTCAGCAGCAGCACCGCCGTATTCAGCCACAGAATCGGCGGCACCGTAGTCGGCATCCAGTCGTTGACATAGCGATTAGCCGCGTCGAAGTGGCCGCTCGACTGCGACACAAAGAACACACTCACCAGCGCTATAAAGAACATCATGTCGCCGGCCAGCGCGAAGAACATTCCCAGCCGGTACCGCCCCAGCTTCTCACGCGGCCCCCGCCGCCCCGCCGGCCGGTTGTTCCAGTTATCCCCCTCGCCCCCGCCCCCGGTGCGTTTGTCGTTCTTATCATTCGGCGGACGCCGGCCCGAGCCGTGGTCGTAATCTTCCCCGCGCCGTTTTTTATCGCGGTCCGAATCGATAGGCGTGATAGTTGGTGCCATGGGGGAGACCTTTCAGCACACGCGTTGAGAGAACAGATTACTCCGGTTTTTCGCTCGCTGCCTCATCCAGACGCCATTGCGCCCGAAAAGATTCGCCGTCAGGGCCGAAATATTCGCATGGAGAACGGTAGACCGCGAGTTTCTGATTGGATGCAACGCCAATCATCAAAGGTGGCAGGCCACTCCGCCAGCCCCGTGTGCCACTCCAGTGTAGTAGCCCGCCACGGATTCGCCGCCGCCACCCGTCCGCCCCGAAGGCTGCGTATCAGGTTCCACAGAAACAAAAGCTGCGCCGCCGCCAGAAAGATCGCAGCATAAGTGATGAAACGATTCAGCGGAACCAGGTCCCGAGAGCAGGTGCCCCGCCGGCGTCAGCGGCCCCAGCCCAGTCAGTTGAGCGTACTGCCGCGGCTGCCCCGCCAGCCCCGTCGCATGCATCGGCAGAAACGTCGCATAAGCCCCGATGAACGTAGCGTAAAAATGCGCCTTGCCCAACCCCTCCGACATCATCCGCCCATCCGGATTCTCCCGCGAACTCGTAATCAGCGGAAACCAGTAGTACGTCCCCGCGAACAGCCCAAACACCCCCGCCATCGCCATAATCAGGTGAAAATGCGCCACCACGAAGAACGTATTGTGCAGATACTCATCCAGAATCGGCTGCGCCAGAATCGGTCCGGTCAGCCCTCCCGTAATAAACAGCGACACAAATCCCAGCGCGAACAGCATCGCCGTCGTATACCGCGGCCTGCTCCGCCACACCGTAGCCAGCCAGCTCAGAACCTTCGCCGAAGCCGGAATCGCAATCGCAATCGTCGAGACAGAAAACGCCGTCCCCGCAAACGGATTCAGTCCCGGCCACAAACATGTGGTGCCCCCAAACCATAATCCCCAGCAGCCCAATCGCCAGCGTCGTCGCGATCATCGTCCGATACGCAAACACCCTGCGCCGCGAAAAGTTTGCCAGCAGCATCGAAGTCAGCCCCATGCCCGGCAGAATCGCGATATAAACCTCCGGATGCCCGAAGAACCAGAACAGATGCAGCCACAGCAGCGGAGATCCGTTCCCGCGCGCATGCAGCGTCCCACTCACCAGGTCACCCGCAGGCACAAAGAAGCTAGTCCCCGCATGACGGTCGCAGAACAGCAGCAGCAGCGCCGCCAGCAGCACCGAGAACGCAACAATGCTCAGCAGCGCCGCCGTAAACCACCCCCACACCGTCAGCGGCATCCGCTCCCACGTCATCCCCTCGCAGCGCATTCGAACGATCGTCACCAGCATGTTGATCGAAGACATCGTCGAAGCCACCGCAAACAGCGCAATACTCCCCAGCCAAAGGTCCATCCCCAACCCCTGCCCGGGCCCCGCACTCGCAACCGCCGACAGCGGAGGATACGCCGTCCATCCCGAGATAGCCGACCCACCCGGAACAAACGCAGCAGAGAGCAGCGTGAGCAGCGCAACCGCAGTAATCCAGAACGAAGCCGCATTCAGCCGCGGAAACGCCATCGAGCGGCTGCCAATCTGCGCCGGAAGAATCAGATTGCCGAACCCAGCCTGCGGAGCCGTCGTCAGCACGAAGAACAGCATCACCGTCCCATGAATCGTCACCAGCGCAAGATAATCCTCAGGCAAAATAGCCCCATGCAGCGGAAGCGGCCACTCCGGCCAAACCAGGTGAATCCGCATCAACAGCGAGAGCAACGTCCCAATCACCACCGCCACCAGCGCCAGCACCAGATACATCCGCCCGATAGCCTGGTGGTCGGTCGTAAAGATCCCGCGCGGCCTGTCGCCGCAGTGAACGGCACGATATGCAGCGGCACCTTTCGGCTCCGGAGTCATCGCTTCGCCGCCTCCTTCGCATCCAGCCACGCCGCAAACTCCTCACGCGGCAACACCCGCAGCGTCGCATTCATCCGGTAGTGCCCCAGCCCGCAAAGCTGCGTGCAAAGAATGGCATACGTACCCAGCCACCGTCGGAGTGAAGTGGATATGGATCGTCTCGCCGGGAATCGCATCCTGCTTGATGCGAAGCTCAGGTACGGAAAACCCGTGGATCACATCCTGCGCACGAATCCGCAGATCAACCTCCCGCCCCGCCGGCAACACCAGCTCCGACGACACCACATCATCATGCCCCTTCGTGTCATTCGGATCGAGCCCCAGCGGATTACCCTCGCCCGCCGCCACCAGCCGCGGGTCCGTCCTGCCAAAGAAAGCATCGTCCCCCGGATACCGGAAGTACCACGCAAACTGCACCCCGTCAGCCTCCACCTGCAGCGCCGCCAGATCGGCCCCGGTATACCGCGTAGCAGCCCAAAGCCGCTCCGCCTTCACCGCAAGAAAGATAAACAGCACCACAAGCACCGCAAGAGGGAAGTGCTCCACCCGCCACCTCGCCGAGTCCGGCAACTCATCCCTCCGCTTCCGCGCCAGCACCCCCACCAACAAAATCACATGCGCCAAAACCAGCAGCGCCAGCGCAATCCAAAGATTGAGCAGCAGATGCCGATCCAGCGCACCCCCATGCGCAGAAGCATCCCGCGGAAGCCACCACCCAGCCCCACCCGCCAGCACGCCAATCGACGAAGTCCAGATCACAACTAACAGGATACGGTCCGTATGCCGTTGTCTTTTGGAATCACCTCGAAACCTTGTCATCTCTGAGCGCAGCGACGAACCCGATCCGCTTCTCGGTTGCTTGTCTCTCCATACCTGAGCGCACCTGATTCGCGCGATCGGTTGGGGAACTGTTACTCGTTACTCGTTGCTGATTCACCAATACGTCCTCCTCACCTCTTGTTTTGTCTTTGCTCTTCCCCACCAAACCGCAAATGCTACCCTATCCCTCATGCGCCCAAAGATCGGAGCCGTAGAACACAAAGTCTCAGGCATCAAGCTAAAGATCGCAGCAGTTCGCTCAGGAACCGACCCCGTAGGCCCACTCCCCAGCGGATCATTCCCCACCACCCTCGACACCCAGCTAGTCTGCCCAAAGTGCGACGCCACCTACAGCCTCATCGCCGACTGGGACCAGGCCAACGACCGCTGGTTCGAAGAACGCTCCCAGCCCCTCATCCGGATGTTGAAAAAGTCCGTCATGCTCGGCCACGGCAACGACCACCGCGTCACCCACTTCGAGACCGAAGGAGTAGTAGTCCGGAGCCTCGTAAGAGAGACTCCGCCCGAACCAAAACTCTTGACACGCACGATACAATAGAGACAGCACAAAGGCAGTCCGCCCGGCCCCCGCCGAGCGTCTCTGTCTGGTACAGCCGCGCACCGAGGTCCGGACTTATGTCCTTTGTTTCGAAGACTTTGCGCAAAACAGGTGGGGGGGGGGGGTAGGTAGGAACTAGCCCTTCAAGTGGGTACGGACGAGGTCGAGAAAGAGCTTGTGGATGCGGGTGTCATCCGACAGCTCAGGGTGAAAGGTGGCAGCCAGCAGATGGCCGGAACGGACCAGCACCGGGAACCCCTCCCGCGAAGCCAGCGTCTCAACCTCCGGCCCGGACGCGGGTAATCCGAGGAGCGCGGATGAAGACCATCTCCAGCGGCCCCCCCGGCAGCGCCGTCTCGGCCTTCAGAATCGTCGAGTCGATCTGCCGCCCATAGGCGTTCCGCTCCACGGTAATGTCGAGCGCGCCCAGGGACTTCTGTGCAGGATGCTCAACGTGGCTGGCGAGCAGGATCGCCCCCGCGCAGGTTCCAAAGGTAGGGGTGGTCCGGACGAAGTTCTGCAGAACTTCAAAGAAGCCATTCCGCTCAAGGAACTTGAGCATAGTGGTCGATTCGCCGCCCGGCATGATCAGCCCGGCAACGACCTTCCAAGGTCTTCAGGCGTGCGAATAAGCTTAGGCGTAGCGCCCAGCAGGCGAAGCGTCTGGGCATGAGCTTCATAGGCGCCCTGGAGAGCCAGGACGCCGATCGTTAGGGAAGTGAGATGTCACTTGCTTCCTGGTGTCGATCTCGCCTACCAGCCGCGGGTTTGCATCAGGTTCTTCTCCTCAATGGCCGCTGCGGCAAGACCCTTCATCGAGCCGATGACAGCCTCAGAGGCCTCGGCCACGATCTTGGGATCGTTGAAGTGGGTGGTGGCGATCACGATGGCCTTGGCGCGGGAGACAGCCTCATCGCGCTCCAGCGGGTTGTTCTCCACGTCGAGCGGGGTAGCGCCGCCCTTCATGAAGATGCCCGAGCCGACGAACACGGTCTCGGCGCCGAGCTGCATCATCAGGGCCGCGTCGGCAGGAGTAGCAATCCCGCCGGCGGAGAAGTTAGGCACAGGAAGCTTACCCGCCTTGGCCACCATGCGGACGAGCTCATAAGGCGCCCCGTGCACCTTGGCGGCGTTGTAAAGCTCCTCGTCGCCGAGCACGGTGAGGGCCTTGATCTCGCGGACGATCTGGCGCATGTGCTGGACGGCGTGGACAACGTCCCCGGTGCCAGGCTCGCCCTTGGTGCGAATCATCGCCGCACCCTCAGCGATGCGCCGCAGGGCCTCGCCAAGGTTGCGGGCGCCGCAGACGAAGGGCGTGGTGAAGGCATGCTTGTCGATGTGGAAGGTCTCATCGGCGGGGGTGAGCACCTCGGATTCGTCGATAAAGTCGACCCCGAGCGTCTGCAGTACCTGGGCCTCTACAAAGTGTCCGATGCGCGCCTTGGCCATCACAGGAATGGAGACGGCGTCGATGATCTGCTT
The DNA here is from genome assembly GCA_963744125.1 of uncultured Acidobacteriaceae bacterium. Lineage (GTDB taxonomy): Bacteria > Acidobacteriota > Terriglobia > Terriglobales > Acidobacteriaceae > Edaphobacter. Next base: position 408,031 of record CAVUSG010000008.1, read on the forward strand.
GATGAGCTTGGGGCTGGCCATGCGGGCCACACCGCCCTCCGCGCGAATAATCGCTGGAACGCGCTCAAGCGCCATGACGGAGATAGCGCCCGCCTCTTCCGCGATGCGCGCCTGCTCGACGTTCATGACGTCCATAATGACGCCACCCTTGAGCATCTCGGCCAGGCCGGTCTTGAGACGCAGGGTGGAGGAGCTGAAGTTGCCGTTTCCGTTGTGGGTGCCGCGGGTCGCGTCGTTTGCCATGGGATTCTCCTTGCGCTGCGGCTGGGCGTGCGCGACGTGGCGATCAAGTGTGCCGCAGGAATATTCAGTTTATCAGTTCGAGACAGGCTGAGAGCAGGTATCCGCTCTTTGTTTACCAGAAGAAGTCATTAAACGTGTATTTCGCAGGAAATTCAACAGGGATTTACAAGGAGATGTCCGCAGCAGGCTCAAGCTGCTGAACAGGAAGCGTTGTGTCGGAGGTGTCATGCAGGCTGAGCTGACGATCGTGATTCCCGCCAAGAACGAGGTACAGATGTTGCCGAAGCTCCTGGCCTCGTTGTGCAGGCAGGACTACGAAGGGATGAGCCGAACAAGAGTACTGGTAGCCGATGCCGGCTCAACCGACGGCACCGTAGAAGTAGCCCTGACCTTCCGCGACCGGCTGGCCGTGGAGGTAATCCAAGGGGGGCTACCCGTCAGTAGGACGCAACGCAGGCGCAAGACTCGCGACTGACGAAGTACGTGCTCTTTCTGGATGCGGATGTGGAGTTGCCCGAGCCGACGCTGCTACGGCGGGCACTGTGGACGATGCGGCGACGCGAACTTCATCTGGTGACAACGAACATTGCCTGCCTGCATGGTGGGTTCTTCGATGACCTGCTGTACGCCGGGAGCAATTTGATGCAGCATGTCGGGAGTTTTCTGAAGCCGTTTGCTACAGGAATGTTCATGCTGTTCGATCGTGAGGTCTTCTGGGAGCTGGGTGGGTTTAACGAACGGGCGCTGTTTGCCGAGGACTATCTGCTCTCGAAGGGCGTCGCGACGAGCCGGTTTCAGGATTGTGCGTGGACGCGTGCTGACGACGAATCGGCGATTCCAGAAGCTGGGCCACGGACGCATGGTGTTCATGTTCTTCCAGACAATGCTGCATAGCTGGGATGATGAGTATTTCCTGCGCGACCGTGGATATTGGGGCGAAGCTGGGTGAGGCAAAGTCGGATCAAGTTTAGCTTGATACACTACGTTGAATAAACGTGACAGTCGGAGCAATTCGACATCGTAGACGTGGGGCCGTCCTTCGCCTGCTTGTATTCGTTGCTCATCGATCGGTCGACTGTTCCTTATCGTGGGAAAGGTAGAGATGCAAACAAGAAACTTCACTACGCTGGTGTTGCTTATCACTTCGATTGTGGGAATCTCATCCAATCTTCTGGTCGCCGAGGATCTTCCCAAAGGGAGCACCGGTGTGCGGCTTATCTCGGATAAAAGTACCGGGACCATTCTTGTGGACGCGTCGGTGAATGGGCAACCGGTCGTCATGATTCTTGACACGGGCGCCAGTCATTCGATTTTCGACGCAAGCATATTTGGAGTATCGGCAGTGCAACTGCAAGTGGCACGAATGAAGAGCCGAGGGCTAGGGCTCGATGCAGATGTTGTGTTGCGAACTGCTGATTTCGAGATAGGACAGGAAGCGTGGAATCAGCAACCCATTGAGATTGCCGATCTGCATCTTCTCTCGAAGATCTACGGCAGGAAAATCGGTGGAATTGTTGGACAAGATGTCCTTCGATCGTTTGTCAGTGTTCAGATTAATTACAAGGGTCAGTGCGTTATGTTTCAGCGGTAAGGTGGGGAATAGGGGTCAGGGAGTCGACGGCAAAGACAACTACTTTTATGGTTGGGGGGCGGTAAAGCCGGCGGCGGCGAGGACTTTTTCGCTGATGGCGATGAAGAGGCCTTTGCCGCGAGCGAGCACGGTGCCGTCGGAGAGCTGGAGTTCGGCCTGGTGGAATAGCTTGCGACCCTCGCGGTTCAGATGGGTGCCGATGAGGACGAGAGGCTGGTGAAGTGGGGCGGGGCGGAGGTAGTCGACCTCCATGTGGCGGGTCATGGCAAGGACATTGAGCGGGCGGTTGAGCTTGCTCATAGCTTCGTCCATGAGAGTGGCGATGATGCCTCCGTGGATATAGCCGGGAGGGCCTTCGTGGAGACGGGTGAGTTGCAGGTGTGCAGTGGTGGTGATCTTTTCGTGATCGATGGTGAAGGTGAGATGGAGGCCCTGAGGATTGTCAGGGCCACAGGCGAAGCAGTGGCTTGCGCGCTCGTCTAAAGTGGGCTGTGTCGGGCGATGGGAAGGCATCGCATGGATTCTACCGGAGCCGCGATTATGCGTTGCAGACCGCGAGGATGCTATCGCCGAATTTGTCGAGTTTTTCGCGGTCCATGGCGGAGATGGCGTGCAACTCGGACAGAGTGCGAGGATGTTTGAGGACGATGCTCCGCAAGGCGGAGGAGCCGACGACGAAGAACTGCGGGAGGCCTAGCTTTTCGGATTCGGATTTGCGCCATTCGCGGAGACGCTGGTCGAGTTGCTGTTGCTCGGCGGTGAGATTGAAGGTGGGATCTGCAGAAGGTGTTGCCACGGCGCTTGTGCTGGCCTTGGATTTTTGTCGGTGGTCTTTGTGGAGGTTTGTGGATGGGTTTCGGAGTAGTGGGTGGGGCACCGAACTCTCCAGGGACCTCGGCTGACGTGCAGAGAGCGACGATTGCGGCGCCATAGCGGTCGCATTTATCGGGGCCTATGCCGGAGATGCTTTGGAGCTCAGATATTCGAGTGGGGCAGGCGATGACGATGTTGTGGAGGATGGCGTCGGAGAAGACTATGAAGGCTGGCTTGCCGGTCTTGGCGGCTTCGGCTTTGCGCCATTCGCGGAGGCGGGTTTCGAGGTCTTTCTGAGCGCCGGTGTAGATGGCTTTCGTTGCTTCTCGTGCGACTTTGGAGGATTTGGTGGCGGCCTTGCCACTGCTTGACCGTGGCGATTTTGAAGGAGGCTGCGGATGTTTCGGGGAGCAGGAGGACGAGGTCTTCGGATTGGTCTGCGGTTGCGGCCTTCGTGGGTGAGGGAGGCTTTTTTGTAGGTGATGACGTTGCCTTCGGAGTTGGTGAAGGTGTCGGCGGTGAGGGTGATGAGGCCGGCGCGGGTGAGCGCGTCGAGATAGGTGTCGAATTGTTTGCGGTCGATGCCGAGGGCGAGGTCGGAGTGGAGTTTGCCGGTGGCTTTGGAGGGGGCGGCATCGAGTGCCTGGAGGATGGATTTGATTTGTTGGGTTTCGTGGGGGGTGGGGGGGCGGTAGGGTTGGGCGGTGGCGCGCTCGGGGGAGCAGAAGTCGCAGTTGCCGCAGGGGCGGAGGCCGTCGGCGGTGTCGCCGAAGTGGTTGACGAGGGCGGCCATGCGGCATTGGGCGGATTCGGTGTAGGCGACCATGCGGTCGATCTGGGAGCGGCGGAAGGCTAGTTGCTGGTCGTAGCCTGTGCGCCATGTCTTGATGCCGGTGCTGCGGACGTTGCCGTCCATGTCGATGGCTGCGGCGCCTTGTGCGGCTAGTTTTTCTATGGCCGTGTTGAAGGTGTCGAGCATCCAGCTTGAGGCGCTGGCGGAGGACGTGGGCATCTGGAATTCTTCGGTGAGGAGGGCGGCTACACGGGATAGTTCGGTGGGGGCGGGGTAGTCGCGCTCGAGGAAGAAGTCGTGCATCTTGCGGTCGGCGAAGGAGTGGAGGAGGACGGTGCGGGAGGGTTGGCCGTCGCGTCCGGCGCGGCCTATCTCCTGGTAGTAGGCTTCGACGGAGCCGGGGAGGGCGATGTGGACTACGGTGCGGACGTCGGCCTTGTCGATGCCCATGCCGAAGGCGATGGTGGCTACTACTACTTCGAGCTTGCCGATCTGGAAGTTGCGTTGGACTCGTTCGCGGGTGGCGGGGTCTAGTCCGGCGTGATAGGGGGCGGCTTTGGAGCCGAGGGTGGAGGCCAGCTCTTCGGCGGACTTGCGGGAGGGGGCGTAGACGATGGCGGGGCGGCTGCCGGGTTTGCTGAGGAGGTTGGCGGTGAACTCGTTGCGGCGGGGTTTGGAGAGCTCGACTACCTCGATGGCTAGATTGTGGCGGCGGAAGCCGTGGATGAAGAGGGCGGGGTTGGTGAGTTGGAGTTGGGTGACTATGTCTTTTTGGACGGTGGGGGTGGCGGTGGCGGTTAGGGCGAGGATGGGGGCTGGGCGGAGGGCGGGGAGGTAGTCGCCGAGCATGCGGTAGTCGGGGCGGAAGTCGTGGCCCCAGGCGCTGATGCAGTGGGCCTCGTCGATGGCGATGAGGGCGGGCTTGCGGCGGGCGAGCATCTCGGGGAAGTTGGGGACTCGCATGCGCTCGGGGGCGATGAAGAGGAACTGTAGGGTGCCGTCGAGGTAGTCGCGGCAGGCCTGGCGGGAGTCTTCGCGGGAGAGGCCGGAGTGGATGCGGGCTACCTTGAGGCCTAGCTGGGAGAGCTTGGCGGCCTGGTCGTCCATGAGGGCGATCAGGGGCGAGATGACGAGGGCTGTGCCTCCGCGGGCGATGGCTGGGAGCTGGTAGCAGAGGGACTTGCCTGCTCCGGTGGGCATGACGAGGAGGACGTCGCGGCCGTCGGTTGCGGCCTGGCAGACGGCTTCCTGGTTGGCGCGGAAGGTGCTGTGGCCGAAGGTCTTGTGGAGGAGGGTTTCTAGTGTCATGCGGCTGGACTAGTTTCGCATGATCTTCGACTGTGGAGGAGTGGGAGTGGCGGGGTGGATACTCCTTGGTAAGGGTACCCCCACTCCCCCCTTGTTTTGCGCAAATTCTTCGATTCAGGGGAGTTAGGTCCGGACCTGGGTCGAATTATGAGGATTTTTGAGGGTGATTTGGTGCAAATTCTTCATTCCAGGGGCTTTGACTTGGTGGGGTAGTCACTTTTTTTGAGTAGGGGAGACGATCGTGTCCAGCATGTCGTTCAGGGCGGCGACGGCGTCTGAGAGGGCTTCTTTGGTGCCTTCCATGCGGCTGATCATGAGGGCGCCCTCGAGGGTGGCGATGATGGTGTTGGCGATCCGGCGGGGTTCGATGTCCTTGCGGATCTCGCGGGTCTGGATGCCTTGTTCGACGAGGGCGGAGATTCTCTTCTTCCAATCGTTCAGACCGGCTTTGACCAGCTTTCGGAGGGCGGGGTTTCCGTCGTCGGAGTCGATGGCGGTGTTCATGAGGGGACAGCCGCCGGGGATGGACGATGGGGCTTCTACGAAGCGGGTGACGATGTAGCGGAGCTTCGGCATTGTGCCGGTGATGTGTTCGAGGTCTTCTGTGCGGGTTTTGACGGCCTTGCCGAGGGCGTATTTGAAGGCTTCGGCGGCGAGTTCTTCTTTGCTCTCGAAGTGGCGATAGAGGCCGCCCTTTTCGAGGCCGGTGGCGTCCATGACGTCCTGCATGGAGCATCCGGCGTAGCCGCGCTGGTTGAAGATTGGTGCGGCTTGCGCGACTATTCGCTCGCGGGTTAGTTCTCCTTTGCTCATTTGCCTTTCACCTCTCCAAACAAGAAGCGTACCTCAGCGGCCGCGTTGCAACGAAGAGCTTTAGGTCGGGCCTTCAGCCCTTTGGGTCTTTGTTGACCGTAAACCTGGGGCTTCGCCCCAGGCTGGTATAGCGCGGGCCTTCGGCCCTCAAAACGAACCTCAACACATTTAGCAAAAAAATTCTCAACAGCTACATACAGCTGCCGGAAGAAAAAGCGAAGTTTTCAGCATCCCTTACCTGCCTCACTGAATCTGATGTGTGAAGAGACCGTTCGGTCTCTTTATTGTACTCCGATGTGAGGTGCTTGTGGCTACTGCTGTTGTTGAGCCCGTCCAGATTGTTTCGGTCCAAAAGGCTCCTGTTCAAAACGCGCCTGTCCGGATTGCGCCACGAGTGGCTGCGATCAATCCGTGGGTGATTGCTCTGACGGTTACGCTTGCGACGTTTATGGAGCTGCTGGATACCTCGATTGCGAATGTTTCTTTGCCTTATATCGCTGGGGGATTGGGGCGGTCTTTCGATGAGGTGACTTGGATACTTACGACGTACCTGGTGGCCAATGCGGTGATTCTGCCGATGAGTGCGTGGCTCTCGCGGGTGTTTGGGCGGAAGAACTACTACATGGCTTGTGTTGCGTTGTTTACGATTACTTCGTTTTTTTGTGGGATTGCGCCGAGCCTTAACATCATGTTGCTGGCGCGGATTTTGCAGGGGATTGGCGGTGGGGGACTGGCTCCGGTGGAGCAGGCGATTCTGGTGGATACTTTTCCGCCGGCGCAGAGGGCTTCGGCGTTTGCGCTTTATACGGTGGCGATTGTTACGGCGCCGGCGATTGGGCCGGTGCTGGGTGGATGGATTACTGATAACTACAACTGGCGTTGGGTGTTCCTGATTAATATTCCGATTGGGTTGCTGTCGTTGTTTCTTACCAGCCGGTTTGTGCACGATCCGCCTTCGTTTGCGAAGGAGCGGGAGTCGGTGCGGGTGGCGGGCAAGCTGCGTGTCGACGTTACGGGGATTCTGCTGATTGCGATTGGGTCGGCTGCGCTTGAGATATTGCTTGACCGTGGGCAGATCGATGACTGGTTTGGCTCTTCGTTTATCTGCTGGATGTTTGCGCTTGGTGCGGTCTGCCTGATTGCGGCGATTTTCTGGGAGCTGCGCACGCCTGATCCGGTGATCGATTTTCGTCTGCTGAAGGTGCGGAATTTTGCGATTGCGAATGTCTTCTATTTTGTCTTTGGGTTTGGCCTGTTTGCGACGACGACGATGATTCCGCAGATACTGCAGTCGCTGTATGGATACAGGGCGATCGATGCGGGGCTGGTGCTTGGGCCGGGGGCTTTGGTGATTACGCTGCTGGCGCCGTTGGGGGCGCAGCTTGTGCAGCGGGGGATTATTCATCCGCGGATTCTTCTGTTTGGTGCGGTGATTGTTGTTGGGATCTCGATGCTGCATTACAGCCACTTGACGCTGGCTACGGATTATAGCCATTACGCCTGGGCGCGGGCTTTGCAGGGGCTTGGGTATGCGTTCTTCTTTGTGCCGCTTTCGGTGCTGGCTTATTCGCAGCTGCGTCCTGATCAGAACAACAAGGCTTCTTCGCTGACTAACTTTTTTCGTAACTGGGGTGGGAGTTTTGGGATTGCGTTTGCGATCACGATGAGTGAGCGGCGGCAGAATTTTCATCAGTCAGTGGTTGGGGGGAATCTGCCGGCTTCTTCTCCGTTTCTGCAAGGGGCGGTGCAGCGGGCTGCGGATTATTTGCAGGCGCATGGGTATTCGCATGCGAGTGCTTTGCGGGGGGCTTATGAGCTTTATTACAACCAGCTTCAGGCGCAGACGAAGTTTTTGGGATTTATGGATTGTTTCTTTTTGATTGGGATTATTACGCTTGTGTGCTGCTCCGTTGGTTTTGTTGACTAAGAATTTTAAGAGTGGGAAGGTTTCGGCGGGGCATTGAGGGGGCGCACGTGCAAGAAGATTGGCAATCGAAATGCGGTGGCATCCGCCTCAGAATGACGATGTTGCTGTCGCGAAGATGGGGCACCCGCTTTCGTGGTGGTTCATCCCATGTCTGCAGAACGCCGGAGACGATGGGGCACCGACAACTTCATGGGCAGTGAGATGCCGATTTCTTCGTAGGGAGTCTCTTGAAGGTCAGGCTTGCATTAGTTTGTCGGGGGTGAAGGGGTAGTCGCGGAGGCGTTTGCCGGTGGCGTTGAAGATGGCGTTGCCTATGGCGGCGGCTACTCCGGTGATGCCGATTTCGCCTATGCCTCGGGCTCCGAGGGGGTTGTTGATGAGGTCGGGGATGTCGAGGGCGGTGGCGTCGATTTCGGGGACGTCGGCGTTGACGGGGACGTGGTATTCGCCGAGGCTTTCGTTGGCGGTGCGGCCGTAGACGGGGTCGACGAGGGCTTCTTCGTGGAGGGCGGAGCCGATGCCCCAGACGATGCCGCCGTGGAGCTGGTTGGTTCCGGTGACCTTGTTCATGAGGGTGCCGATGTCGTAGGTGGCGACGATGCGGCGGACCTTGACCATGTGGGTGTCGGCGTCGACGGCTACTTCGGCGAAGATGGCTCCCCAGGATTGTGAGCTGTAGGTTGGCGCGTTCTTTGCCGGGTGCGGTGTTGGCGGTGACTTCGACGGGCTGGCCTCCGTTGCGGCGGATGATGTCTTTGTAGCTGTCGGATTTGGTGGGTGTGGATTTGGAGATGAGGTGGCCGTCTTTGGCTTCGATGTCGTCGGCGGGGAGGTCGCAGAGGGAAGACTCTTTGTCTTTGGTGGCGAGGTCGGCGAGTTTTTGGCGGGCTTGTGTGGCGGCTTCGAGGACGGCGGGCATGACGGAGGCGGTGGACTGTGAGCCTCCGGCTACGGGGGCGTTGGGGAGGGTGGAGTCGCCGAGCTGGACTTTGATCTGGCTGGGGTCGAGGCCGAGGGCGAGGGCGCAGGTCTGGGCCATGATGGTGTACATGCCGGTGCCTAGCTCGTGGGTGGCGCTGCCTACGTAGGCGGTGCCGTCGGGAAGGATGCGAACGGTGGCTCCGGCGGCGGAGCGGCCTGCTCCGTAGGTGGCGGTGGCCATGCCGTAGCCGATGAGGTTGTTGCCTTCGCGGAGCTGGCCGGGAGTGGGGTTGCGTTTGGACCAGCCGAAGCGGTCGGCGGCCTGGGTGTAGGCTTCGCGGAGATGCTTGGAGGTCCAGGGGTGGTCGTTGCGCGGGTCTTTTTCGGCGTAGTTGATGAGGCGGATCTGGACGGGGTCGATTTTTAGCTCGTGGGCTAGTTCGTCGAGGGCGCACTCGAAGGCCATGGTGCCGGTGTTCTCGCCGGGAGCGCGCGTGTAGGTGCAGACGCCGACGTTCATGTCGACCATGCGGTGGCTGGTGACGTTGGACTCGGAGTCGTAGAGGAGGCGGGTCTGGTTGGCGGAGCCTTCGACGAAGTCTTCCATGACGGAGGTGTGCATGATGACGTCGTGCTGGATGGCGAGGAGCTTGCCTTCGGGGGTGGCTCCGAGGGTGATCTTCTGGTAGGTGGTGGGGCGGCCGCCTACGGAGCCGAACATCTGGCCGCGGTCTACGGAGATTTTTACGGGCTTGCCTGTGACTTTGGAGGCCATGGCGGCGAGGATGACGTGGGACCACATGGAGCCTTTGGAGCCGAAGCCTCCGCCGGTGAAGGGGCACTCGACGTGGACGCTTTCGAGGGGGATGCCGAAGGTGCGGGCGAGGGTCATCTTGTCGCCGACGATGTATTGGGTGGAGTTGTAGACGATGAGCTTGTCGCCATCCCACCAGGCGGTGGTGGCGTGGGGCTCCATGGGGTTGTGGTGCTGGATGGGGGTGGTGTAGGTGACTTCGATTTTTTTGGCGGATTTGGCTAGGGAGGCGGCTATGTCTCCGCGCTTGGAGTCGGCGTTGCCGTTGTGGGGGGCGCGGGCTTGGTTGAGGTGGCCGAGGAAGTCTAGCTGGGCGGGGTCGGATTTGTAACTGATTTTGAGGAGGGTGGCGGCGTAGCGGGCCTGGTCGAGTGAGTGGGCTACGACGAGGGCGATGGGTTGTCCGTTGTAGAAGACGGTGGGCTCCTGGAGGATGGAGACGTGGCGGCGGCCGGGTTGCTGCTGGAGGGGGAGTTTGGGCGCGTTGAAGGGGGTGAGGACGGCGATGACGCCTTCGGCGCGGGCGGCGGCGGTGTGGTCGATGGAGGTGATGGTGCCGGAGGGGATGGTGCTCTGGACCATGAAGGCGTAGGTGGTGTCCTTGAGCTTGAACTCGGCGGCGTATTTGGCTTTGCCGGTGACCTTGAGGAGGCCGTCGTAGCGGGTGGGGGGTTGGGCGAGGCCTACGTGGGGTTTGGTTGGGTCGGGCTGGTCGGGCTGCTGCTGGGTCGTGGCGGGCGGCTTGCTCTGCGATGGGTTCGAGTTCTAAGAGGGCGGAGTTCATGGTTAGGCTCCTGTGGTTCCGGCGGCGGCGAGGGTGAGGGCGCGGACGATGCTTTGTTTGGCTAGCTCGATCTTGAAGGTGTTGTGCTCGTAGCCCTTGGCTCCGGCGAGGGCGATGTCGGCGGCTTTTTTGAAGGCGTCGGGGGTGGCGACTGTGCCGACGAGGAATCTTTCGGCTTCGAGAGAGCGCCAGGGTTTGTGGGCGACTCCGCCGAGCGCGAGTCCGGCTGACTGGATGGTTCTGTCGTCGATCTCGAGGCCGGCGGCTACGGAGACGAGGGCGAAGGCGTAGCTCTGGCGGTCGCGGACTTTCAGGTAGTGGGAGTTCGTGGAGAACTTTGGCGCGGGGAGTTCGACGGCGGTGATGAGTTCGCCGGGTTTGAGGTTGGTGTCGAGCTGCGGGGTGGTGCCGGGGAGGCGGTGGAAGTCGGCGATGGGGAGGGTGCGCTTGCCGGTGGCGCCCTGGATGTGGATGGTGGCGTTGAGGGCGGCGAGGGCTACGTTCATGTCGGAGGGGTTGGTGGCGATGCAGGTTTCGGGGCTGGTTGCGCCTTTGTCGGATTGGCCGAGGATTGCGTGGATGCGGTTGATGCCGTTGATGGCTGCGCAGCCGCTGCCGGGGGCGCGCTTGTTGCAGGCGGGGAATGCGGTGTCCATGAAGTAGTAGCAGCGGGTGCGCTGCATCAGGTTGCCGCCGGTGGTGGCCATGTTGCGGAGTTGAGGGGATGCTCCGCTGAGGAGAGCTTGCGAGAGGAGTGGGTAGCTTTGGCGGATGAGCTGGTGGTTGGCGAGGTCGCTGTTGCGGACCATCGCTCCGACCATGACTCCGCCGGTGGGGGTTGTTTCGACTTTGAGTGAGGTCGAGGTGAGTGATGTCGATTAGGGTGGTGGGCTGCTCGACGCCGTACTTCATCAGGTCGATGAGGTTGGTGCCTCCGCCGAGGAATTTGGAGTCTTTGGTGGCGATGGCGTGGAGGGCTTCGTTGGGTGCGGTGGCGCGCTGGTAGGCGAAGGGGTTCATGCTGAGACTCCGAATTGCATTCTGGACGGCGGCGCGGACGGCGGCGACGATGTTGGGGTAGGCTCCGCAGCGGCAGATGTTGCCGGACATGCGCTCGCGGATCTCGTTGTCGGTCAGGGCGGGAGTGGAGTCTGGCCGGTCTGCCAGGAGACGATGCTGAGTTTGCCGTTTTTGTGCTCTTCGAGGAGGGCGGTGGCGGAGCAGATCTGGCCGGGGGTGCAGTAGCCGCACTGGAAGGCGTCGTGCTCGAGGAAGGCGGCTTGCACGGGGCTGAGGGTTTCGCCGTGGGCGAGGCCTTCGATGGTGGTGATTTCTGCTCCGGCGGCGGCTACGGCGAGGGTGAGGCAGGCGTTGACGCGGCGGCCGTCGATGAGGACGGTGCAGGCTCCGCACTGGCCGTGGTCGCAGCCTTTTTTGCTGCCGGTGAGGTCGAGGTACTCGCGGAGTGCGTCGAGGAGGGAGGTGCGGGTGTCGAGGGTGAGGGTGTGCGGGGTTCCGTTGACGCGGAGGGTGATGGCGGCGGTGTGGGCGGAGCCGGGGGCGGGCTTGGGTGGCGGCGAGGCCGGGATTCCTGTGGCGGTGGCGGCGCTGATGAGGCTGGCGGCCTTGAGGAAGCTGCGGCGGGAGATTTCGATGTCGGCGGGGGTGGCTTCGGGGGTTTCGGGTTCGAGGAGGTCTGGATCGGCGCAGGGGGCTGGGCTCATGGGGTGCCTCACAAATATGGGGTTCGAGTGACGGGCAATGTTAGCATTCGCCGTGCATTGGAGGCTGGCGACGGCGTCTGGGTGTTGCCGGGAATTCTGGTGGAGTAGACGATGGAGGGGTTGAAATAGATGCCTGTCGGGCTATGTGTTGCAGGGAGAGCTTTGGGTCGTGAGGACGTTTGGATGGGCTGGCCAAGCGCTTGATTTTAGTGATTAAATGCCTTAGAATGAGAGTGCGGCGTTGCGTCTTTTATCCGATGTGAACCGTCTATGAATCTGCAGGCGTGAATAGGTGTGATGCGCGGGTTCTCGCAGGCAATTTTAAGATTGATGAGGGAATCAAGATATGGCGAAGCGTCGTGGAAATCCGAATTGGGGTAAGCCTGAGCCGATAGGGCCGGTTACGCCGACGGTGACATCGTTCGAGCAAGTTGTGAAGGAATATAAGTTGACGCCGGACCAGTACATCCGGTCGACGCGGCTGCGGGAGTGGGCGCGCCGGAACAAGAACTCGAAGTACATCCCCGAGGCGCTGTTAGAAGCCTGGGGTTTCGAGATTGAGTCCACGCTGTAGGCTAGTGTGGTTTATAGAGAGCGCCGTCCCTTGTGGGCGGCGTCTTTTTTTTGTGCCTGAATATCGTATTGAGAGTTTTTTTGTGCGTGGGGATCATGATAGTCGAGAGGATCTGTCGAGGTAGCGGATGTTTGCTGAGGTTGACGGAAGCGGTTGAAGAGATCAAGGCCGGGCGGATGGTGGTGGTGGTCGATGACGAGGATCGCGAGAATGAAGGCGACCTGACGCTGGCGGCGGAGTTTGTTACTCCGGAGGCGATCAACTTTATGGCGAAGTTCGGGCGCGGGTTGATCTGCCTGACGCTGACGGAGGAGCGCGCTGATTATCTGCGGCTGGGGCCGATGACGCAGGACAATACTTCGCGGTTTGGGACGGCGTTTACGGAGTAGATTGAGGCTCGGGAGGGTGTGACGACGGGGATCTCGGCGGCGGATCGGGCGCATACGATTCGGGTGGCGATCGATCCGGGTTCTACGGCGCAGGATCTGGCGCGGCCGGGACATGTGTTTCCGCTGCGGGCTCGTAAGGGTGGCGTGCTGGTGCGGGCGGGGCAGACGGAGGCTTCGGTGGATCTGGCTCGGATGGCGGGGCTGGTTTCGGCGGGGGTGATCTGCGAGATTATGAACGACGATGGGTCGATGGCACGGGTGCCGGACCTGGTGAAGTTCTGCGAGACGCATGGGCTGAAGATGGTGACGGTGGCGGATTTGATCCGGTACCGGTTACAAAATGAGCGGTACATCCATCGGGTGGCGGAGGGGTTGATGCCGACGGAGCATGGGGAGTTCCGGATGATCGCTTATGAGAGCGAGGTGGAGGGTGGCGAGTCGCATGTGGCGCTGGTGTTTGGCGATGTGACGGGGGATGATGCTGTGCCGGTGAGGGTGCATACGCATTGCCTGGCGGGGGATGTGTTTTCGACTACGCTGTGCGATTGCCGGGCGGTGATGGCGGAGTCGCTGCGGATGATTGCGGAGGCTGGGCGCGGGGCGGTGGTGTATCTGCACAATGGGAGTAAGGGGTTTGGGATCGATAGAAGTGTTGAGCCGCATCGGGTGGTGTTTCATCGCGAGCAGCGGGCGAAGGAGCGGCATGGGGAGCGGAACGAGAGGACGCTGCGGCAGGTGGGGTTGGGTGGGCAGATACTTTCGGATCTGGGGATTCGGAAGATTCGGCTGCTGACGAATACTCCTACGCACGTTCCGGCGCTGCAGGGATTTGGGATTGAGATTGTGGAGCAGGTTCCGGTGGCTGTGGGGCTGGGGTGAAGGAAGTGGCTAGCGCGGGTGTGATGGTCAGGTTAAGGGTGACGGATTGGGTGATCTGGAGGCCGCTGGTGGAGCTGGCGGTGATTTGGTATTGGTAGGAGCCGGGGGTGCTGTAGCGGAGGGTGGGGTCGCCGCCGTTTCCGCAGCCGCTGGTGGATAGGAGGGTGGCTAGCGCTACTGCTGTTAGGAGGGTGGTCCAGAGGGTGGTGAGGCGGGTGTGGTGGGGTTTTCTCCAGAAGAGGAAGAGGGTTGGGGTGAGGAGGCAGAGGATGATGCTGCCTAGCTGGTTTGGTTTGGGGTGGGGTGTTTTTTGAGAGGGTGATGGAGGTGACGGTCTGGATGGTGGCGATGGCGTTTTGGGGGGCGCCGTTGAGGGGGATGCTGGAGGGGACGATGGAGCAGGTGGCGGAGTCGGCGGGGGCGATGGGGGTGCAGTTGAGGACTACGGTGCCGGCGAAGTTGTTGATGGGGGTCAGGGTGAGGTTGTAGGTGGCGGGACGGCCGCTGGGGACGGCGGTGGCGGAGGTGGCGGCGCCGTTGACGGTGAGGGTGAAGGTTCCGTTGACGATGCCGGTTCCGGTGAGGGGGACGAGGTCGGGTGAGGTGGTGGCGGAGCTGGTGATGGTGAGGGTGGCGGTGCGTGGGCCGATCGCGGTGGGGGTGAAGGTGACGGTGACGGGGCAGGTTGCTCCGGGGGCGAGGGTGGTGAGGTTGCAGGGGACGGTGATGGCGTAGTCGCCGGGGGATGTGCCGAGGGCGATGTTGGTGACGGGGGCGTTGCCGGTGTTGGTGAGGGTGAAGGAGAGGATGGCGGGGGAGCCTACGGCGATGTTGCCGAAGTTGAGCGTGGCGGGGGCGATCTGGAGGTGGGATTGGGCTCCGATGCCGGTGAGGGCGGCGATAAGGGGGATGTTGGAGGCGGAGGTGCTGAGCGAGAGGGTTCCGGTGCGGGTTCCGGTCTGCGGTGGGGGTGAAGGATATTTGGAGGGTGCAGCTGGAGGCTATGGGGAGGGTGCCGCCGGGGGTTGGGCAGGAGCCGTTGGAGGCGGTGTAGTCGCCTGTGGCTGAGACGCCGTTGAAGGTGACGGCGTTGGAGCCGGTGTTGGTGATCTGGAGGGGGAGGGTTCCGGTGTTGCCGAGGAGGAGGGTGCCGAAGTCGAGGGCGGCGGGGTTGAGGGTGAGGAAGGATGGGCTGGCGGCTCCGATGAGGCTGATGAAGTCGAGCGAGGAGCTGGAGTCGGAGAGGATTTCGAGTGCGCCGATGCGGGTTCCGGTGGCTTGGGGGGAGAAGTAGAGGGTGAGGTCGCAGCTTGCTCCGGGGACGAGGGTGGCGCAGGCGCTGGTGACGGTGAAGTCGGGGCTGATCTGGAGGGAGAGGATGTGGAGGGTGGCGGTTCCGGTGTTGGAGAGGGTGACGGTCTGGGGGATGGAGAGATTGCCGACGGAGGTGGTGGCGAAGGTGAGGGAGTTTTGCGAGGCGGTGTAGGAGAGGAGCGGTGCGGTGTTGGAGGGCGAGGCGACGAGGGCGGGGGTGGCGGTGCCGGCGAGGTCGATGAGGTCGGGGCTGGAGACGGCGTCGCTCTCGATGGTGAGGACTCCGGCGTCGTTGGTGGTGAGGGGTGAGGTGGTGCCGGTGGGGAGTTGGTTGAGCGGGGTGTAGGTGACGGTGACGGTGCAGCTCTGGCTGAGGGCGAGGGTTTGGCCGCAGGTGGAGGTGGTGAGGAACGGCCACTGGGTGGTGATGCGGCGGATGGTGAGGGGGATGGCGGCCTGGTTGGTGAGGGTGAGGGTTCGGGAGGCGGTTTGGCCGGAGGGAACCTGGCCGAAGTTGAGGATGTTGCCGGGGGAGAGTGGGCCGCCGGTGATGGCAAGAGTGCTGGAGCCGGTGCCGTAGCCTTCGACGTAGCCGAGGGCGTTGAGGGTGGCGGAGCCGTCGGTGGGGTTGGCCTGGGCGAAGAGGGTTCCGGTGATGTCTCCGTTGGTGAGGGGAAGGAAGGTGACGGAGAAGTTGCAGCTTGCGTTGGGGGCTAGGCCGGCGCAGGGTGGGCCGCTGAGGACGAACTGGCGGGGGAGTGTGATGTTGAGGGCGAGGGATTTTGCGGTGAGGTTGTTGATGGTGAACTGGCGGGTAAGGCCGAGGGTGGCGGTAGGGTTGGGGCCGAAGTCGGCCTGGGCGGGAATGATCTGGAGGCCGATGTCTTCGGTGGTGTAGGCGCCGGTTAGGGGGACGGTGTATTGGGTGGTGTTTCCGTTCGTGGTGACGGGGATTTGGAGGGTGTCGGTGACGAGGGCGTTGGCTGGGGTGAAGGCTATGGTGACGGTGCAGGTGGCGGCGGGGGCCAGGGTGTTGCAGTTGGTGGTGGGGATGAAGTTTGAGGTTGTAACTGTGGGAGTTGCTATTTGTAGACGGGGTGGTTCCGGTGTTGGTCAGGGTGATGGTTTGGGCGGTGGCGGTGGGGCTGGGGACGTTGTTGAAGATGAGGGCGGTGGGATTGAGCGCGAGGCCGGGATCAGGGGAGCCGTAGCCGGTGAGCGGGGCGGAGACGGTTCCGGCGGAGGTGGTGAGGGTGAGGGTTCCGGTGCGCTGGCCGGTGGTGGTGGGGGCGAAGGCTATCTGGACGAAGCAGGAGGCGTTGGCTGCGAGGGTGCCGGTGCAGGGAGAGCCGCCGGTGGGAGTCGGTGATTAGGGCGAAGTCTCCGGTGAGGATGGGTGGGGTGAGGGTGATGGGGGTGGCGTTGGAGGTGAGGTTGGTGAGGGTGAAGAGGGTGGGGGCGCTGGTGCTGTGGACGGGGACGGTGCCGAAGTCTTGCGTGACGGGGGTGAGGATGAGGCCGAGGAGTGGCAGGCCGGTTCCGGTGAGAGTGAGGGTGTAGGGGTTGCCGGAGGGGGTGGACGAGAGGGTGAGGGTGGCGGTGCGGGGGCCGGTGGTGGAGGGTTTGAATTGGATGCCTAGCCAGCAGTTGATGCAGGTGCCGGATGTGTTCGCGGTGAAGGCGGTGGTGGGGGGCTGGCCGTGGCCGTAGCCGATGTCTTCTACGAGGATGGCGGTGAAGTCGGAGGTGGGGATGGTGGCTGTGAAGGCGCTGAAGGATTGGGAGACTTTGAACCACTGGACGGCGGGTTGGCCTACGATTACGTTGCCGAAGTTGAGGGTGCCGTTGTTGGCGGGGAGGATGGGGGTTCCGGTTCCGGTGAGGTTGACGTAGGCGGGGCTGGAGGTGGCTCCGGCGGTGACGCTGAGGATGCCCTGGCGGGTGCCGGGTTGGGATGGGGCGAAGGTGATGACTACGGAGCAGGTGGAGTTGGCGGCGAGGGTGGCGGTGCAGTTGGTGGTGTCGGTGAAGTCGCCGGTGAGGGCTGAGGGCGAGGGCGAAGGGGGATGCTCCGGTGTTGCCTATGGTGACGGTTTGAGTGGAGCTGGAGGTGGAGGTGACTACTACTGGCGTTGGCGAAGGTGAGGGAGGTGGGGGAGACGGTGAGGTTGGGGTTGACCGAGGCTCCGTTGATGCCGGGCTGCGGGAGGGATTGGCCGGTGACGAGGGCGCTGAGGCCTTGATCGAGATTGAGGGTGATGGAGTCGTTGGAGGGGGTTTGGGTGGGGATGTAGTTGAGTTGAAGCTGGCAGATGGTGTCGGGGGGTGAGTTGGGTGGGGCAGTTGTCCTGTATGGCGAAGGGGGATGTGGCGGGGGAGTTGATGAGGGCGTGGGTGGCGGTGGTGTCGGAGGAGTTGGAGAGATAGAGGAAGCGTGGGAGGTGGAGGCCGCCGGTGTATTGGGTGCCGAAGTCGATCTCGGAGGCGGAGAGGCTGAGGGATGCGGCCTGAGTGTATCCGGTTAGGAGGACATCGCTGGTGCCGATGAGCCATTGGGCGTTGAGGAGGGTGTCGTTGGCGGGGGTGGTGGAGGCGGTGAGGGCGAGGGTGATGTGGCAGGTGCCGCCGGGGGCGAGGAGCTTGGTGGTGGTGAGGCCGGAGATGGCGCAGTCGCTGGCGGATTCGGTGAGGGTGTAGGGGAGGGTGGTGGCGGCGGTGTCGAGTTTGGAGGTGAAGGTTTGGGGTTGCGGGGTGAGGTTGGTGATGGTGATGGTGCGGGTGGTGGGGGCGCTGGTGGCGGTTTGGATGCCGAAGTCGAGTTCTTTGGGGGAGAAGACTATGGGGAATTGAGTGGTGTTGAAGGCCGGGATGGTGATGGTTTGGGTAGTGGCGTTGGCGGCTTGCAGGATGAGGGTGCCGGGTGGGGTTCCGGTGAGGGCTATGCTGCATTCGGCTGCGGGGGCGAGGGTTTGGGGGCAGTTGGTGGTGATGGCGAAGGTGGTGGAGGTGAGGGTGAGGTTGTTGGCTGGGATGGAGCCGAGGTTGCGTAGGGTTAGGTTGGGGGCGGCGTCGTAGGAGAGGGCGAGGCTGGGGGCGGCGGTGTTGGTTAGGCGGGTGAGGTAGGCTGCGGAGCCGGGGCAGAGGCTTCCGGTGCAGGAGGCGGGGTGGGGACGGCGTCGCGGAGGGTGTTGGGTAGGGCGGAGGTGGGGGCGTTGTAGAGGGGGAGTCGAAGGTCTCGGTGGCGAGGAGGCTGGCGCTGGCTTGCGGGGTGATGGCTCCGGCGAAGGTGGGTTGGCCGGTGGCGTCGGTGGTGAGGGAGGTAAGGTTTGCGAGGGCGCTGGCGAAGGTGGGTTTGGAGGTGGGAAGGCCGCCGAAGCGGGCGGTTTGGTCGATGGTGTTTGCGGCGGTGATGTGGGTGGCGAAGGTGTTGCCGATGGTGGATAAGGGATGGGTGGGGAGTAGAGGGAGGGTTAGGGTGCCGGCGATCCAGGCGGTGCCGTTGGGGGCGGGGGTGACGATGGATTGGGTGCCGGGGGCGAGGAGGGTTGAGGCGAGGACGGTGCTGCCGTCGAGTGGGAGGCGCAGGAGGGTTTGGTAGGTGGTGGGGATTATGGGTGTCGGGACGGTGGCGATGGGGAATTGGCCTAGGGAGACGGAGCCGGTGAGGAGGAGGGTTTGGGTGGTGGGGTCGAGGGCGATGGAGGTTAGGCCGGAGCCGGGGATGAAGGTGGAGAAGATGATTCCGTCGCCGGCGGGGGTGAGTTTGGTGAGGAAGCCGGAGGTTGCGTTGGGGGTTGCGGGGATGATGTTGGGGACGAGGGCGGCGAGGGTGGGGTAGCCGGAGGCGGAGGTGTAGCCGGTGATGTAGGCGTTGCCGGTGGCGTCGACGGTGAGGGCGGATGGGGCAGTGTTGCCGGTGGCTCCGGTGAGGTAGGTGGCGTAGAGGAGGGTGGTTCCGGTGGCGTTGAACTTTTCTACGAAGCCGTTTTGGATGCTGCCGGTGGACGGGGTTTGGAGGATGGCGGAGGGGGTGACGGGGAGGGTTGCGGAGAAGATGCTGCCGGTGATGTAGACGGCGTTGGTGGTGGCGGCGATGGAGGAGGCTGCTAGTTTGCCGCTGCCGGCGAAGGTTAGGAAGAGGAGGTTGAGGTTGGGGTCGAGTTTGGCGATGAAGGAGTTGGTGGAGGTGCCGGTGGGGGTGGGGAAGGCGGCTCCGGCGGTGGCGCTGAGTGCGCCTGATGTGGTGGTGCCGGTGATGTAGGGGTTGCCGGTGGGGTCGAGGGCGAGGCTGAGGGCGATGTCGCCCTGAGCTCCGAGGTGGGCCTGGGCGAGGATGGTGGTGGCGGTGGGGTCGGTCTTGAGGAGGCGGATGCCGTCGTGCTGGTCGAGCAGGAGGTAGAGGTTGCCGGCGGTGTCGGACTGGATGGCGTTGAACTGGCCCTGGTTCGCGACGGTGCGGAGGCCGGTGAGGGCGAGGCTCGCGGTCTGGGCGCGCAGAGGCAGGCAGGCTATTACGAGCAAGAGGAGGAGGAGTGCGCGATGGGTGTTAGGCCCGGAGCCCGGCTTACTTATTTTCATCATGGTAGTGGCTGCGGTTAGTGCGCTGGTTGCAGCCTGCCCTCAATATCCATGTTGGTGCTTGAGTTTAGGTGTCTTGTTTTGAGAAATGGTTACGAGAGGTACTATACAGTTCCGTTTCGGGAATTTGTTGGACTACTCGGTGGACGGCGGATCGAGGAGGTAACCGAGGCTGCGGGTCTTCATTTCTCGCTCAAAGGTGGGGTGATCGAGGTACTGAATGGCCTGCATGCCGGCAGTGTGGGCGGCCTGGATGTTTTCTGGGCGGTCGTCGATGAAGAGGATGTTGGATGGTGGGGTGTGGAGGGATTCGGCGGCGTGGATGTAGATGGCGGGTTCGGGTTTGGCGAGGTTGAGGGCGTGGGACCAGGTGCGAGCGTTGAAGTGGGCCAGCCAGTCGAAGCGGGCGACGAGGCCTTCGGCCATGGCGTCGCCAATATTGGAGAGGATGCCGGTGGTAACGCCGGTGCGCTGGAGGTATTGCGCCCAGGCCAACATGGGGAGGTTGACCTGGCCCCAGAGGTCGAGGTCGGCGGCGATGAGGGACTGAACCTGGTCCAGGGTCAGGACGAGACCGGCGTCGTGGCCTACGTTGTGCCAGTAGGTTTGGCCGGTGAGGTCGCCGCGGTCGTAGGCGTGGCGGTGGGCCCAGTAGCCGCGGTGGAGAGGCTCTTCGTCGAGGCCGGTGATGGAGCGCATACGGGCCCAGGCTGCGGGATCGGGCGGGCCGGACAGGACCATACCGTAGTCGAAGAGAACTGCTTTGATCTGCGTCATTCATGATCGATTGTAAGGGAATGGAAATTGCAGCCGCTGTGGTACAGATTTCATAGGATCGATGATTCGACTCCTTCATGAGATCGTCGCATCATAGTATGAGTTCATCGCTTCGGAGCAGCCTATGAGCCGTGTCCTGGTTATTGGAGATCACCACCACGTGAGCCGCGAGATTGGCGATGCGCTTTCTGCCGCTGATTTTCCGATGGAGTATTCGGCTGGGAATGCTGATGCTCTGCTGCGATTGAGTGCGCGATCGTTTGGGGTTGTCATAACTGATCCTGACAGTGTTGTCGATGAAGATTTGGCGTTGCTTGAAGAGATGCGTGCCATCAGGCCGGGAGTGAAGTGCATCGTTCTGGCTCATCAGAGCGCTCCGGATGAGGTGATTGCTGCGTTGCGGGCTCGAGTGTTTGCGTGCTTTACGCCTCCGTTTGATGCGGAGGAGATCGTGAACCTGACGAAGGGCGCGGCGTCGGACAGTCAGTGGAGGGACGATATACAGGTTTTGTCGGCGCGGCCTGGGTGGGTGTCTGTGCGAGTTAATTGCCGATTGATCACGGCGGAGCGTCTGCTGACGTTTGCGAAGGAGCTTAGCTCCAGACTGCCTGAGGAGACGCGGCAGGAGATGATGTATGCGTTGCGAGAGATTTTGATGAATGCGATGGAACATGGAGCTGCGTTCAATCCCGAGCAGGTGGTTGAGGTGACTGCCATTCGGACAAAAAGAGCGATGGTGTTTTATGTGCGCGATCCGGGGGCTGGGTTTCGCCGCGAATCGGTTAGTCATGTGGCTACTGGAGATGCTAATCGTGATCCAACAGCCCATATTGAGAAGCGCGAAGAGGAAGGGATACGCGCTGGGGGGTATGGCCTTCTTCTGGCGGGCGGTACGGTGGACGAGTTGATCTACAGCGAGATTGGGAATGAGGTTCTGCTTATCAAGTATGTGGATTCGGCCGCGGGTGGAGATGCGTCGTAGCATTTTGCCGAGTTTATGCCGCGCTACGCAGTAGCATAGGGTGGATGGATTTTCGATTTTCGAGGCGTACGGGGTGGGATGTTGGGGAGAGTGGGTTGGCTGCTGCGATGCGCGAGGCTCGGGCGAGCGGGCGCAGGCTTTGCGATCTGACGGTTTCGAATCCTACGGTTTGTGGGTTTTCCTATGACGCGGAGTGGGTGGTGGGTGGCCTGGGGGATATGCGGGCGGTGGTCTATGATCCTGATCCGCGGGGGATGCGGAGTGCTCGTGAGGCGGTGGTGGAGTATTACGAGGGGCATGGGGCTGGGGTTGATGTTGACTCGCTGGTGATGACGACGAGTACGAGTGAAGGGTATGGGTATCTTTTCCGGCTGCTGTGCGATGCGGGGGATGAGGTGCTGGTGGCGCAGCCGAGTTATCCGCTGTTCGATTTTCTGGCGGATCTGGAGGACGTGCGGCTGATGCCGTATCCGCTGTTTTATGACTATGGGTGGTGGATCGATTTTGCGGAGCTGGAGCGGCGGATTGGGCCGCATACGCGGGCGATTGCGGTGGTGCATCCGAATAATCCGACGGGGCATGCGACTCGTGCAGCGGAGCGGGCGAAGCTGGAGGAGATCTGTGCGCGGCATGGGTTGGCGCTGATTGTGGATGAGGTGTTTCTGGATTTTCCGGTGGAGATTGGCAGGGAAGAGCTGACGAGTTTTGCGGTGGGGCCGCATCCGGTGTTGACGTTTGTGCTGAGCGGGATGAGCAAGATTGCCGGGCTGCCGCAGATGAAGGTGGGGTGGATTGTTGCGCTGGGGCCGGAGGGGATGCAGGGCGGAGGCACTGGGGCGGCTGGAGGTGATTGCGGATACGTTTTTGTCGATGAATGCTCCGGTGCAGTTGGCTCTGCCGGGGTGGATGGCGGGGCGGGTGGGGATTCAGGAGCAGATTCTGGAACGGGTGCGGCGGAACCTAGCGGTCGCTAAGGCGGCTGGGGTGGAGGTGCTGGTGGTGGAGGCGGGGTGGAGTGCGATTCTACGGCTGCCGCTGCGGCGTGGGGTGGGGGGGATGGCGGAGCGGCTGGTTCGGGAGGCTGGGGTGGTGGTGCATCCGGGGTCGTTTTATGGGATGGCGGAGGATGGTAGGGTGGTGGTGAGTTTGATTGGGCCGTGAGGCTGAGTTTGCTGAGGGAGTTCGGGTGTTGAGTGAATGGAATGGTTGAACCTGATTAGTTACTGCCTAAGGTGATGCTGATATAGTATTGCTTTCATTTATTTATCTAAGTGACTGCTTGTTAATAGGCTTGAAGGAATGGGTTATTTTCGCGTTCTTCGCCGATTGAGGTTGCTGGGCCGTGGCCGGGGAGGACTTTGGTCTCGTCTGGCAGGGTGAGGAGGCGGTCGTTGACGGAGTGGATGAGCTGTTTGGTGTTGCCTCCGGGGAGGTCGGTGCGGCCTACGGAGCCGGCGAAGAGGGTGTCTCCGGCGATGAGGAGTTTTTGGTCGGGGAGGTAGAGGCAGGAGCTGCCCTGGGTGTGGCCGGGGGTGTGGAGGACGGTGGCTGAGAGGCCGGCGATGGAGACGGTCTGGTTGTCGGCGAGGTCGGCGTCGGGTGGGGCGACCTCGGGGGTGGCGATGCCGAGCCAGCCGGCCTGGAGGTCCATCATTTTGACCAGGGGCAGGTCGAGCTGGTTGTAGAGGATGGGGGCTCCGGTGAGGCGCTTGAGTTGCTGGGCTCCGGCGATGTGGTCGATGTGGGCGTGGGTGACGACGATCTGCTTGAGGGTGAGCTGGTGGCGGGCGAGGGTGGCGACGATGCGGGAGATGTCGTCGCCGGGATCGACGACGATGGCCTCGCGGGAGGTTTCGTCGCCGAGGATGGAGCAGTTGCACTGGAGCGGGCCTACTACGAGGACTTCGTGGATCATGAGGTCAATTCTACTCCTACGGGTGGGTACCCCCTCCCCCGTCAATATTGTGCAAAGTATTCAAAGTAGGGACTTTAAGTCCGGACCTCGGTGCGCGGAGGTCCAAAAAGTCTTATAAAGTGGGGTTGTTGGCTGCAAA
Organism: uncultured Acidobacteriaceae bacterium; assembly: GCA_963744125.1. GTDB lineage: Bacteria > Acidobacteriota > Terriglobia > Terriglobales > Acidobacteriaceae > Edaphobacter. Next base: position 431,309 of record CAVUSG010000008.1, read on the forward strand.
GTATTCATAAATTTATGTTTATTGATTTGCGCCTGCGGCTGAATTGTCAAAGATCGCGGTGATGCTAATCCGCCTGGGCGGGTTTTGGGCTGCAGTTCCATATACGTTCGATTGGGAGGTATCGGTTCCCCGGGTGATCAGGCTGGCTCCGGGGATGGGGATACCTGAGCGTTTTGTGGTGGGTTGAGGAGGAGAGCGGTCGTTTGCTTCCGCAAACGATACCCCCACCCTATCGCAAGTGCACGAAAGGGTGGGGCACCCGGTTTTGGGGTGGGGCCCCTGAGAGCTGTGCTGCTTCACCCACCTTAGCGACGATGAGACTGTCGCGAAGATGGGGCACCCGGTTCTGAGGCTCTCCTACCCATGTCTCAGAAGCGAGACATGGGGCACCCGGATTTGTGGTTGGAGTGCTTGATAAGCTGGTTTGCGGCATGAAAATACGCAAGCCGTTTGGCTTGCGTATTGGTGTTTCTGAGATTGAGGAGGTTACTTTTTGGCTGGTGTGGTCTGGGTGGTCTTGGTGCCGGAGAGCACGGAGGTGCTGGTGCTGGCACGGGAGAGCAGGATGGTGAGGCTGATGGAGGTCAGCATGAAGCAGATGGCGGAGTAGGTGGTGAGCTTGGTGAGGAGGTTGGCGGCTCCGCGGGGACCGAAGGCGGTCTGCGAGCCCTGGCCGCCGAAGGCGCCGGCGAGGTCGGCTGATTTGCCCTGCTGGATGAGGACTACTCCGATGAGGAAGAGCGAGACTATGACGTGAAGGACAACGATGAGATAGATCATTCGGTTGAGCTTTGCGACCTCTGTTTTTCTAGACTGCCGATTCTTTTAGGAACATGTCCTGAACTGGCGCTGAGGGTGAAATCTGCATGACATATCGTGCAGTGCCAGCACCTCAAGCTATCCATCAGTGTACCATCCTGACGTCTTTGAGGCCCAGCCTGAAGGGTTTCGGGGAGTAGGTCAATTTGAATCGGTTTTGGCTGGCCAGTGGTAAGCGACTTGAGGCCTCGTCGTGGAGTGTCGAAGAATTCACAGCGGCGCGTAGCACTGACTTACTCCTTGTAGGCAACTTTCTGAAACCCATCTTCCAGTTTTGTCAGAGTATTCAGTCCTAAACAGAAACGTAAAACGCACCACCACGATTCAATTCGTCGGCTTCGCTCGGACTCAATGACAAATTGATTTTGTTGTCCATCAAGATATACCCCACCGGAAGGTTGACTGACGGTGATTCGTTGAGTGTTGAGGACCTGAGACAGCTTGAGAAGTTGTAACGGGCTGGCTTGGCGTCGCTGTCGTAGCGAAGAACTGGTGCGCCCGGTACATAGACGACTTTGGCCTTCGGAAACGCCTCTTCGAGCATGAAGCGCGTGGCGTGAAAGACCGTCGGAAAGGTCAGCCAGGTGAAGAGGCCAACTTCGGCGCGGGTGTAGCGGACCGAGGCGGGAGAGGTAGCAATAGCGCAGATACTTCGTCAGATTCAATCTAACAAGGCTCTCCAATTTCGAACGATAAATGCGGCACAAAACGTCGCTGTAGTAGTCGTATCCTCATTTTTGATGTTCATAGGTTTCTCTGGACAAGAGAAGATCTATAAATACGTCAACTGGGTTGCTCCCATGAGCCTCGACAAAGTTGAATTCCTGTTTAATTTCCTTGTCTTCGTGTTATTTGTACTGGCCATTCTCCACCTTGTTTTCCGATTCGGTGAAAAGCAGGCACAGTCTGAAAGAGCAATAGTTCTACTGACGCATCTCATCAATGAAATTGATGACATACGCGTGCGAAACGAAGAAGAATATTCCCGGATCCAGGACGCTGAGGTAGAGAGAATCAGGCAAAAGTATGACTCATACATTTCCATTATTCCATCCAATTCAGACGCAGAATTCCATAAGGCAAGAAGGGATTGGGTCGAGAAAGAGGGACGCAAATCAGAAATCCCATTGCGCCCACAAGACATGTTTGACGGAAACGTAGAGAGCCAAATGGTCAAGACAGTGATTCGAAAATCGGATTTGACCATGCAAATTCTTAGTGCGATCCGAAAAGCCGATGATCGACTTTATGTCGGCGGGGGACTTGTCAGGAACCTGATCTGGGATCATCTTCACGGGTTCGCCCATCCAACTCCTTGTGATGACGTGGACGTCGTGTATTTTGATTCTCTGAGCAACTTGAAGAATCATGACGAGATTTTGGAATCTAAGCTGAAAGGCATCTTGCCAAACCTGCGATGGTCGGTGAAAAATCAGGCTCGGATGCACACTGTCAACAGTGAAGAGCAGTACAAGTCGCTCGAAGAGGCAATCTCGAAATGGCCCGAAACCGCTACAGCCATTGCTGCCAGATTGAATGCAGCGGGAGATATCGAGATAACCGCTCCTCACGGCCTCTCTGATTTATTCCGATTAATCATACGCGCCACTCCTGCCTTTAGAAGGCGTGAAAGCCGCATCAGAGAACGTGTCAAGGAGAAAAGGTGGAAAGAGACATGGCCAAAACTCGAAGTATTCCTTCGAGAGGATATCTAAACCACCATTGTTTTACGTAAATCACGTGTGCAGCTTGATCACCTTTATCCTGCGGCGCAATCTGACCCGACGGAGCCTCGTGTGATGCAACTATCTTCGCGATTTCGAGACTAGCTAATCCCTACCAGCCAACACGCTCAATAATGCGGCTTGTGTTGTTTGGACATTACTCCCCCTAAACGCGCTTGCGTTTACCAATCAACTGCGCGTCATCCAACCGGTATTAAAACTGACCTACTACCGAAGTTTGGGGTGGTGCTGGAATGACAGTTTAGGATACCTGCGAGCTTACTTGGCGGTCCAGTCTACATGCGCATGTGGGGGTTGGTGGCGGGCTCCTGGTGCCAGTTTGTTACCTGCCGAACTGCTTTGGCGAGAGTGTTGACGACGACGGTGGGCTTGCCGTTGCCGAAGCGCTCGATGCCGAGGTCGGGGACCTGGTCGGGGTCTTCGACGGGGTTCCAGAGGCCGATGACGATGCGGTTGCGGGGGAGATGGGCGCGGACGCGTTGGCAGATGGTTCGGGCCTGGGAGAAGGCGAAGGGTGGCAGGGCTGAGATGAAGATGACGGTGTTGGGCTCGTGGGCGAGCGAGTCGAGGATCTCGCTGGCGACGGAGGCGCGGAGGTGGAGGGTCTGGCAGGAGGCGCGCTCCATGAGCTGGACGAGCATCTGGGTGGTGAGGTCGTCGGCCTGATCGCTGGCTGAGATGCAGACGACGGCGAAGTCTTTCTGCATGGAGCGGCGTGGAGGGTAGGGGTTGGAGTTTTCGGGTTGCTTCTCGCGATAGTCGGTGAGTTCGGCGACCAGTTCGGCGATGCTGAGGAAGAAGAAGTTGCAGCGGGTTTCGTCGAGGTTGCCTTGGTGGCGGTCCTGCTCGACGAGGGCGAGGGCGGGGATGAGGACGCGGTCGTAGAGCTCGATGAGGGATTTTTCTTCGAGGAAGCGCGTGGCGACGGCGTGGGCCTCCTTCTGGTCCATGGCGAGGAGACGCTCGTAGAAGAGGGCTTCGGCGGAGAGTTCGGCGTCGGTGCCGAGGAGGGTGTGGAGGAAGGACATCTGGGGGACGTAACGGCCGAGTACGACCATGCAGACGGTGAGCGGGGCGGAGAGGATGAGTCCGGGCCATCCCCAGAGAAGCGCCCAGAAGATGGCCATGGCAAGGAGGGCGAGAGAGGAGATGCCGGTGCGCGAGCTGAAGAGCCAGGGTTCGACGAAGTTGGTGCTGGTGAACTCGAGGATGAAGAAGAGGCCGAGGATCATCAGCGGCGGACCCCAGGAGGAGGAGATGGCGACGGAGACGATGAGCGGCAGGACGAGGCTGGTGGCTGTGCCGACGTAAGGGATGACGCGAAGGATTGCCGGCGATGACACCCCAGAGGGTGGCGTTGGGCACGCCGATGAGGAAGAGACCGAAGCCGAAGAGGATTCCGTAGGCCGTGTTGACGGCGGCCTGGAAGAGCAGGTATTGGCTGATGCGGGTGGCGGCGTCCTGCAGGGCCTGGGTCATGATGCTGATGTGGCCCATGCCGGCGAGGAGCAGGATTCGGTGACGGAGGTCCTCGCGCTTCATGAGGAGATAGATAGTGAAGATGATGATGACGCCGAAGATTCCGATGGGGCGAAGGAAACGCATGAGGAGTTCGGCGGCGGTCTGGAGCTGGGTTCGATCGGGGTCGATGACGCGGACGGGCTGGACCTGGGCGGGTGCCTGCGTGGTGTTCGGAGTCGTGGCGCCGGCGGTACGAGGTGAGGTCTCCGCTGATGTCCTGCAGGGCGGCGAATGCCTTTTGAAGCGACTGGAAGACGGGGGAGTGGACGGAGGCCATCTTCTGCTTAATGCTGAGCCGATAGGTAGGCAGATCGCCGGCGACGTTAAGGAGTTGGCGGGTGACGACGTATCCGACTCCGCAGATGATGATGAGGGCGAGGATGCCGGTGATGGCACGGCGAGGACGCGCGGGACGCGGCGAGCCTCAAGGCGGCTGACGGCAGGGGTCAATAGAAAGGCCAGCGTGAGGGCGAAGGCGAGGGGAATGAGGAGATCGCGGGCGAAGAAGAGGGTGAGGACGGTAAGCGCGAGCACGAGGAAGGGCGTGACCCGGGAGAACTCGTTGGTTCGAGCCTGCGACATGCGACCTCACGGAGCTGTGATGGGGGACAGTCTTGTTCGGGCAAGCATACATCAAGACCGAGGGCTGCTCTGGAAGGATTGTGGGCGGGGCATACGGCCGCCAAATAACGAAGGGCCAGCCGCGAACGGTTGGCCCTCTGGTAGGGAATTGATTTGTGGATTGGTGCGGAGGAGGGGACTTGAACCCCTATGCCTTGCGGCGCTAGCACCTCAAGCTAGTGCGTCTGCCAATTTCGCCACCTCCGCAATTTGCCCGCGCGCGGAGACGGCGGGGAGCGGTAAGCAATCCGAAGGTAAGTATAACATTTGCAATCGGTGCTGCGGGGTGTGTAGTGTAAAAGATCGAGCTTTGCGAGTATTCGCGCTCATTTGAACGGAACTTGTAGTTCTGAGTGATTTGCACGTTTCTGGGTCGTTTTGCCTTTTAGAGAGGCGGACGCTATGGAACAGGTACATGCCGTAGAAGAGACGGATTCCCACAAGGTTCCCGCATACTTCTGCGATGCTTTGAACGATGCTGAACGGCTGTTGAAGTATGCGGCCGAGACCGGTGTAACAGTCGACCCCGATACACGTGCTGCCGTCCTCCATGCCAGAGCTGTGTATCCGGACGAATGGACCGAGGATATCGGCGCCAGCCTGCTTCTTGCGTTGACCAAACTGGCTGCGGATTTGAAGCCGGTTACGGCAGAGAGCCTGAGGGCCTATCACACGGACACGCGGCCGACGGTTCATAACTACCTGCTGTGGTCCATTGTTCTTGCTTGCATCATTATTCCGGTATCCATTGCCACATTCGTAACATCCGCTATTTCGAGCGCGCTAAGCGCGGATATCACCAAAGCGAATGGATACGCGGTCAAACTCAGGGCCGAGCTGGGGCCACCGGCAGCGCCAGGTGATCCTCCATGGACGGTGCCCAAGGGAGTGAGCGAGACGGACGTCATTGCGGATCTGCAGGATTATGCGTCGACGGTTCGGGTGATCAACGCTCGCGCACGAAAGCTCAATCGCTTTGTGCTTCCGCATGCGACCCCTCCGTTTGAGGATTCCGGGTACGCCGGAACAGAGAAAGGCGAGGTTTGAGCTGCCGGTGGGTATTCCGGACCCTGTTGCGGCCAGAGACATGATTACCAGTACGTACCAGGACGTACGCTACTTCTCGCTTACTTTGCTGACCGATGTGTCGGTATTTTATGGAGCGATTGCGACGTGTATTCTGCCGGTTCTCTATGCTCTGCTGGGTACGTGCGCCTTTTTGTTGCGGACCTTCGAGCACCAGATGAGCAGTCGAACCTTTACGCCTTCGGCTGCTAACTCGGCGCGTTTCCTGATTGCGGCTATTGGGGGAGCGGTGGTCGGTCTGTTTAATAACTTCGCCATCACTGAACAGGCTTCGATTCCACCGCTGGCGATAGCGTTCCTGGTGGGGTACGCAGTCGATGTGTTTTTTGCATTCCTTGAAGGGTTGTTGACCGCGTTCAGCAAGTCGGCTGCGGCAGGGCATACTACGGTTACAGCGAAGCCGTAGTTTCAGACATTGCGGCGAAGATGGAATTGAACGTTATTGGACGGGGATGCCTGTGCGGCTGCTCATTGGTGAGGCTTTGCCGGTGGCTACGTCGATGATGTCCTGACGGACGACGTCGTAGGGTGGCTGGCCTACGTAAAACTTGAAGGTGTAGTGGGTTTGAGTTTTTTGACCGCTGGCGTTGACGCCGGTGTCTTTATAAGCGTCGAGAGAGTAGCTGCGAGCTCCTGCGGCGGCCTCTTTGGGGTGTTCTTTTGCGAATAATGGCTGGTCGAAGTCTCCGCTTTCGAGGGTGACGAGCAAGAGGAGGTGGCCGTCATTGTCGAGGACGCGGGCGTAGTTTTGGATCTTGTAGTTGCCCCAGGGTTCGAGCGAGTTAAAGAGCATGATGACGCGATCGCCGGCGTGAATCTTTTCGATGACGTACTGCGTGAGGCGGGGTGGGGTGATACCGCGCTTGTGGAGGTCTGCGAGGCGGAGCATCTCCGCGTCGCGATGCTGTTTGTCGCCGGATTCAGCGTAGGCGCGAGCGAGCAGAGTGGCGGCTTGCCAGTCGTCGGCGTTGCGTGCTTCGATGGGCTGGAGGGTCTGGATGGCGTAGGCGGTGTCGCCGGTGTTGATCGCTGCTTCGGCGGCGAACTTGGAGAAGAGAGGATCGCCCGGATGCGCGGCGAGGAGGGATTTGTAGATAGCGAGGGCGTCGGCGTAGTTTCCGGCGGAGAAGTCTTTGCTGGCTGCGTCGTACTGCTGATGCTGCTCGGGTGTGAGGGCGGCGAGGGAATCGTTGGGGGAGCGCGGCTGCTGGCTCTGAGTCGCTGCGGTGGACTGAGCTGCACCGATAAGAAGGGGTGCGAAGAAGAGTACAGCCAGAGTGACGGCTACAGTCAAGTGCTTGCGCATGGAAGATTCTCTCAGGAGTGAACTGGGGATAATTGTGAGAGAAGTATAGGGGAGTTGTGGCGGAGCTCTTCTAAAAAAGTTGGGAGAGATCGGCGAAGGCGGGGAGTTCGATGAGGTGCTGGCCAGAAGGCGGCTGGTTGACGACCTCGTGCTCGAGGACCCAGGTGAAGTCGTGGGGGATGAAGATGGCGTGGAGGCCGGCGGCGAGCGCGGGGTTGATGTCGGAGCGCGGGCTGTTGCCGATCATCCAGGTGGTGCAGGCTTCGCAGCCGTGATGGGCGGAGAGCGAGAGGTAGGCCTCGGTGTGTTTTTCCGGGAGGACTTCGACGGCTGAGAAGTGTGGGGCGAGGCCGGAGCGGCGGAGCTTGTCCTGCTGCTCTTCGGGGTCGCCCTTGGTGACCAGGATGACGCGGTGACGCGTCGCGAGGTCGGCCAGCGTGGCCGCAACGTTGGGCAGGAGCTCGATCTCCTGGTCGGCGATGGACTGGGCGAAGCTGGCGATGCGTTCGCGCTTTTCGGGGGTGAGGGGTTTGTCGGTGAGCTGCTCGAAGCAGGTGATGAGAGACTGGCGGAAGCTGTGGAGACCGTAGCCCTGCGCTGCGATGGTGGCGTGCTCGACGCGGTTGAGGTGGCCGCGGACCTCTTCATCGCTGTGGACGCGGTGGTCGAGGTAGGAGATGAACGAGGTGATGGCTCGCTCGAAGTAGATGTTGTTCTCCCAGAGCGTGTCGTCGGCGTCTATGAGGAGCGTCTGTCCTGCGGGGTGACGGTTGGCTTTGAGATTGGTGCTCACTCGGCTAATTATAGAGCGGGTAATCGAGGGTGCGGGTTTGCCCCGGCGCGGTGGTAGACTTGCGGAAAATCCTACAGGATCGATGTCTCTGAACGTTTGAGTTCTTACACCTATCACGATGTTGCGGGCTGTTTGGTTGCTGTACTGGGGTTTGCCCTGGTACTGGTTGGACCGGGGTATCTCCTGGGATGGGCGACGGACCTGCTGGAGTTCCGGCAGACGACCGCTGGGTGAGCGGATCGTTTGGAGTGTGCCGCTGTCGTTCGGGTTTACGACGATGGTTGCGGTGATGGTGGGCAAGTATGGTTCGCTGGGGCTGGCTTGCTGGGTGCTGGCGGGGATGGGGGTGGTGGCTGCGGCGATGATTGGAGTTGAAGTGCTGCGCGGCGGCAGATTGCGGGTAGGATGGGCGGGCGTTGTGGTGGGCGTGGTTTTTGCTTTGTTTGTGGTGGGGGAACTGGTCGACATTGGGTTTGGCCACAAGCTCTACATGAGCGTGACGGTCTACGACAATGCGCTGCGGACGGCGTTTGTAGAGGCGGTGGTGCGGACGGGCGTTCCGCCGGGGAATCCGCTGTACTGGACGGTATCGGAGACAGGGGTGGGACACGCTGCGCCGATGCGCTACTACTACTTCTGGTATGTGGTGTGCGGGTTGGTGGTGAAGATTGTGGGTGTGTCGGCGCGGCAGGCGATGATCGCAAGTTGCGTTTGGGCTGGGTTTGGGCTGGCTGCGGTGATTGGGCTTTATTGCAGATACTTTTTACGGCCGGCGAATAGTTTGGCGGCAGCGCGGCGGCGGATCTGGATCACGGTTGGGCTGCTGGCGGTGACGGGGCTGGATATTATTCCGGTGATTGTTGCGTATTTGCAGGGACAGCCGACTGATCCTGATATGGAGTGGTGGTCGTCCGGGGCAGGTTACTTCGTGGATGGATACGGTGCTGTGGGTGCCGCATCATCTGGCGTCGCTGGTGTGCTGCGTGTTCGGGTTTCTGTTGGTGTGGATGGCGGCGAGCCGCGGTTGGCGGCAGCGGGTGTTGTGCGGGGTCGTGGCTGGGATCGGGTTTGCGGCTTCGTTTGGGCTTGTCGACGTATGTGTCGGCCGCGTTTGCGATGGTGATGGTGGCTTGGCTGTTGTGGTCGCTGGGGTGGAAGGAGGGGCGGAGCAGATGTCCTGCGTTGGTGGTGGCGGGAGTTGTGGCGGTGTTTTTGCTGGTGCCGTTTCTGCACGAGCTGCGGGCTGCTGGGACCGACGGCCGAGGGAAAGACAGCACCGTTTGCTTTCTCGGCTCGACGGATGATTCGATCCGGATGCGCTCTCGGGCCTGCCGGGATTGAAACAGATGCGGCGATGGAGGGCTGGCGGCGGAAGATGAGACTGCGGTGTTGCTGCTGATGGCTCCGGGATATGCGGCTGAGTTGGGGTTCTTCGCGGTGGTGCTGATCATAGTTGTGTGGCGGATACGGGAGTTGGATGGCGATGCGGAGACGGACGGCGGTCTTTCTGGTGTTCAATGGGTTGCTGGTGTCCAGCTTTGTGCGGTCGACGGTGATTGGGACGAATGACTTCGGGATACGGTCGATGCTGGTGCCGCAGTTCTTTTTGCTGCTGCTGGCGGGACTGTTGCTGGATGGAACGATAAAGGTTTCGCGGCGCAGCGTGAGGTGGGTGCTGGGCGGGGCGATGGCAGTGGGGTTGGTGGGCACGGTGTACCAGGCGGTGCTGCTTCGGCTGTATCTGCCGGTCGAGGACAGGCTGCAGCGGCAGAATCTTGGGGGGCTGGCAGAGAGGAATATGGCGCTGCGAGAGGTGTTGCACGACCTCGATGCGCGGTCTCCGAAGATGGCGGTCGTGCAGTATGACACTCAGCAGCCGAACGCGTTCTTCAACTTTGCGCAACTGCTGAATACTCCGCGGCAGACGGCGAATGGGATGCCTGAGTGCGATGTTGTGTTCGGCGGAGACCTCGGGCCTTGCGAGGGGATCAAGGCTGAGTTGGCTCGGCTGTATCTTGAGCCGGCGGGGGATGTTGCGGGCTCCAAGGTGGAAGATGCGAGCGAGGCACGGGAGTCGTGCCGGAGGCTTGGCGTGAATGAGCTGGTGGCGACGGAGTGGGACCCGATTTGGAGGGCCAGGGAGGGGTGGGTCTGGACTTTGCCGGTGATAACGGAGACCTCGCGGGTGCGGGTTGTCAACTGTGGGGACTAACACTTGGTAGGGATACGAATCGTTTTGGGCGGCGGCTATGATGAGGGTCGCAGAAGGGTCACGGAGCTACAGTACCTCTTCAAGTAAGGCATGGAAGGCAAAGCAGAAGCATGATTCCAGAGGCGGGCCAGAAATTCGGGCCGTATGAGATCCTCGGCAGGCTGGGCGGCGGGGCCATGGGCCTGGTCTTCCGGGCGTGGGACGCGCGGCTGCACCGTGAGGTGGCGATCAAGCTGCTGCACAACGACTACCAGATGCCGGGAATGCGCGAGCGCTTTCTGCAGGAGGCTCGGGCGGCTTCGGCTCTGAACCATCCACATATCTGCACGATCTTCGACCTGGGTGAGCAGGACGGCGAACCTTACATGGTGATGGAGCTGCTGGAGGGCGAGACCCTGAAGGAGAAGATCTCGCGCGGCGCGGTTCCGACCGACGAGATCATCTCCTATGCGCAGGAGGTAGCGGATGCGCTGGCTGCTGCTCATGCGAAGGGGATTGTGCATCGTGACGTGAAGCCGGCGAACATCTTCCTGGTGGATCATCCGAACGGTCGGCGGCAGGCGAAGGTGCTGGACTTCGGCCTGGCGAAGATCGGGCTGGCGATGCGTGGAGGACGGGCGTCGCGAGCGCTGGACTTGACGCTGGCTGGAGCTACGGTGGGGACTCTCTCGTACATGTCTCCTGAGCAGGCGCGGGGGCAGGTGCTGGATGAACGCTCGGACCTGTTCTCGCTGGGAGTGGTGATGTACGAGATGGCTACGCGGCAGGTGCCATTTCAGGGTGCGACCAGTGCGTTGATCTTCGTACAACTTTTGAACCATGCTCCGGAGCCGCTGCATGACTGGAACGATTCGATTCCGAAGGAGTTGGAGAAGATCATTCTCAAGCTGCTGTCGAAGGAGCGCGATGCTCGATATCAGACGGCGAATCAACTGGCGCAGGCTCTGCGAAAGATACCTTTCCGGTCGGGTGGAGGGTGGCTGAAGCGGGCTGCGGCGGCGGTTCCGCTGGTGCGGGCTTCTGACCCGGTGGCGCGTGCGAAGCGGCCTGTGCGGACCTCGTCCGGCCAGGTACCCGGTGGCGAGGAGTCTTCCGGCTCCGGTTGTGCCGACTCCTGTGCGTCCGATATCGAGCGGGGACAATACGCTGATTCGGCCTGTGGTCCGTTCGCTGAATAGGGATTCGGGGCAGCGGGACGTTGGTGTGTTGCGCGGGGACCGGACGCTGACGAGCCAGGCGGTCGCTGAGAAGGGAGATTCGGCGCAGGTCGAGGCTGTTATCTCGCAGATCAGAGCTGAGGCGGCGACTGAGAGCGGGGAGACGGTTGTGGTTCCTGCGCGGAGCCGCTCTGGTATGACGCAGTTTGAGTTTGGGTTGGAAGGCATTGAGGCAGAGGCCGTGGCGGATGCGCGGTCGTTGGCCGAGAGGAGAGCGCCTGTTGCCAGGAACTCGCTGGTCAAGCTCTGTTATCCGTCATGCGAGAGTGAGCCGGATGCTGAGAGGTCAAGAGCGACCGCGGCAAGATCCGGATTGCGGTTGCGGCTGTTGTGCTTGCGGCGATCGCTGGCGTTGTTTATCTGGCGACCAGCGGCCGGTTTCATCCGGTGGTGCTGCAGCAGGGTGATCCTCTGCTGTTGACTGTCATCCAGAACCGGACGGGTGACAAGGCTCTTGATGGGTCGGTGATGGAGGGCCTGGAGCTGGCGCTGGACCAGACGCAGTATCTGGCGATTCGAGGCGGTGAAGCTTACCGGGCTGCGTTCGCGGCAGGTGGCGATTGAGGGTTCGAGGTGGAGCGGTGTCGAACCACAAGATCGCGGAGGTGGTTGGGGCGAAGGCTTATCTGTATGGCGAGATCAAGGGTTCGGGTTCGCCTTATACGATCAGCGTCGATGTGCTGAAGACGGACTCGAACGACAAGCTTACGAGCATTGAAGAGACGGCTGAAGGCAAGGAGCAGATTGCCGCGGCTATCGGCCGTATTGCGAGCCGCGTTCGGGCGGACATGGGCGAGAGCGAACACTCGGTTACCAAGACGAGCTTGCCGCTGGCTCAGGAGGCGAGCTCCGATGTGGCGGCTTTGCAGGCTTATGCGGCGGGCGAAGACGCGCTTGAGAGCGGGCGGATCGGTGATGCGATTCGGTCGTTCGAAGAGGCTAAGGCTGTCGATCCGAAGTTTACGCAGGCTCATCTGCGGCTGGCCTGGTTGTATCGCGCGGAGCGAGCTGAGACAGCGGCGGCCGCTGAGGCGAAGCTGGCGCAGGATAACGTCCGAGGGGGCGAGCGATCGTTTGAAGCTGCTTGCGCAGCTTTGTTTCGAGATGAACTCGAGCGGAGATTACAGCCGGGCCGCCGGGGTGATGAAGCAGTTCAAGGAGCTTTATCCGCGGGACCTGGCCGGGGTGCTGGGTCTGGCGCGGGTGCTGCGGGCGCAGGGGCATCTGCCTGAGGCACTGCAGGCGGCGCAGCAGGTCTATCAGCGAGGATCCTTACAGCTGCGGATGCTTACTCGGAGGCTGAGATCGGCATGACCGGGATGGACCGGTTCCAGGGTGCGCTGCAGTTGCAGGAGCAGGCGCAGCGGCTGGGCGTTGTTCCGGGTGGCATGCGGCTTGCGGCTGCGTATCTCGCGGGCGATGCGGCGGCGCTGGCGCAGGAGACGGCTGCGATTGCACTCCGAGTGCAGGCGCGCGCGGAGTCTTATGGGCGGCTGGCCGACTATGGACTCTATCTGGACAATGCGGGCCGGATGGTTGCCGGGGCTGCGTTGTGGCGCTCGGCGGCGCGAGTGCCGGAGTGCGTCTTCGACGGCCTGGTTCTGCGGACCGTATCTGCTGGCGCAGGGCGCTCTGGATCGTGCACTGACGAAGACTTGCAGCCAGGCTGATGGGCTTTGCCGGTGAGGCCGAGAAGCTGCCAGGTGGCCTGATCGCTAGCTTCGATGCCGGGATGGCTTCGGCGCTGTGCGGCGATAAGGCTGGCGCGGAGCGGGCGATCGCGGCTTTGCAGCAGAGCTTTCCTCATAGCACCGCGGTGACGGGCTATTATGTGGCCGATCTGCAGGCGGCGATGGCGCTGAGTGCGAACGACGCGAAGGGTGCGCTGGCTGCTCTGGCACCGGCTGCTCCTTATGACGATGTTTCGCTGACTCCTTATCTGCGCGGGCTGGCGCATCTGGCTTCCGGCGACGCGAAGCTGGCGGTGGCTGACTTCCAGATCATCGTCGACCATCGCGGGGCGGCGTTTATCGGCGGCAGCAATGTGTATCCGATGGCGCAGATCGGGCTGGCTCGGGCTTATGGGGCGCTGGGCGACAAGGTGAATAGCAAGGCGGCTTACCAGCGGTTCGCTGCTCTGTGGCAGGATGGCGACCGTGGGCAGGCTTTGCTGGATGAGGCTTTGGCTAAGGGGCGGTAGGTCCGGGTTATCCCCCTTCCCCCCTTGTTTTGTGCAAATTCTTCAAAACATTAGGTTTAGGTCCGGACCTTACTTGTAAAGTATTCATTGTAAAGGGCTTATGTCTTTAATATTCTCCGTAAATTATTCATTCTTCTAGGTTAGAGGGTGTTGAGGCGAACTGCCCGGCTTTTAGCCGGGCCTGCTTGTTTTGCTTCTCCTTTTAGTTTACCAAATTGACCATAACTAAAAACCGCTTTTGTGAAACTTTTATCTTGTTGATAGGGATTGGGTTATTGGTTTTTGGGTGGGTTTGGGGGCTTGACATGCGATTTTGCTGAGTAAAAGCGTGAAAAATAGTTTGGGGGCGGGGATTGGGGTGAAAACACTGGGTTTTGCGGGTGGCTAAGTTAAGGACGGACGCGGAGAGCGCAGAGGTGCGCGGAGGAGCGCAGAGAAAAGCAAGACCAGAGGGGAGAGGGTGTCGTTCCCCAACCATCGCCCGATCAGGCGGGCGAAGGATGGGGCACCCCGGGGGTTGGGGGCTGGTTGAGGAGTGCGGTCGTTCGCTTCCGCAAACGATATCCCACCTTAGCGACGGTGAGGCCGTCGCGAGATGGGGCACCCGGCTTCGTGGCTCTCCACCTTTATTTCAAAAGACCTAGTTTTAGGTGGTGGGGAGTTTCTTTGGGGTTTTGCTGGAGATTTGGTGCGTAAGTTGCTTGTGGCATTTATAGTCCTAGCACGCCATTTTTTTGAGTTGTTCCCAACTGCGGGTATTCTTCGACCTTTGCTGAGCAAGTTGATTTCTGCTGTGGGTTCGGCTGTGCGGGCTGATGTGGATTGCTGTGTCTGTAGTTATGTCTTAGTTCTGCTCTTGGGAGATGTAGATGGCCGCCGAGATGGACGGAAGCCTGACGGCAACGTTGCTGGAGGAGGTGGACCCGGTGATACGGGGCGCTATCCGGCGGAAGTTGCGCGTCACGCTGCGGGTGAGCGATTCGCGGGAACAGAATATGGATGGGCTGGATCTGCTGGGTGAGGTGCAGCTGAAGCTGCTGGCGAAGCTTCGGCAGGGTGGGGATATTGGCTGAGATTAAGGAATTTAGGGCTTATGCGGCTACGGTGGCTTATCACTGTTGCGCGGATTATCTGCGGGCGAAGTATCCGCAGCGGACTAGTTTGAAGAACTGTCTGCGGCGGTTGCTGGACAAGATGGATGGGTATGCGGTGTGGACGGCGGCGGATGGGGAGTTGATGTGCGGGTTTGCCGGGTGGAAGGCGGGGCGCAAGGCGGCGACTACGGAGAAGGTGAGGGAGCTGCAGCAGAATCCTGGGGCGCTGCCGGAGGAGGCTTTGCCGCGGGGCTCGGCCGATTCGCTGAACGGGAAAGACTGGCTGCGGCTGCTGGAGGCGGTGTTCGACTTTGCCGAGAGGGCCGGTGGCGATGGACGATCTGCTGGCGATTGTGGCTCCGCTGACGGGGGTGGAGGATGTTCCGGAGTATGACGACCAGCCGGGCGATGATGAGGATGGGGCGTCGGCGATGGATAAGGTGGCGGCGCGGACGCAGGATCCCTATTCGGCGCGGCTGACGGTGGAGCGGCTGAAGCTGTTCTGGGGGGCGGTGCTGCAGTTGCTGCCGTGGCATCGGGCGGCGTTTGTGCTGAATCTGCGGGATGGGGATCTGGATGCTCTGCCTTATTACGGTGTGGCGAGCATTGAGGCGATCGGCGAGGCGATTGAGCTGAAGGAGAAGCAGCTGAGCACGCTGGAGATCGAGGTGGGGTTGGGGTCGGGGACGGGATCGTCGAAGAAGGCGGGTGAGCGGTTTGCGGCTTGCTGGCGGTTTCTGCCGCTGGAGGACAATGTGATCGCGCTGGTGCTGGGGGTGACGCGGGCGCAGGTGATTGGGTATCGGAATAAGGCTCGGGAACGGCTGGCACGGATCTTGAAGGGGGTTATTTAAATAATTTTGAGGGATAGGAATATGGGATGGGAGGAAGCGTCTCCAGCAGATGTAAAGCGTAAGAAGGGCAAGAGGGAATGAGGGCAGGGAGGCAGCATGGCACACCTAACGCATGAAGAACTGAAGGGTTACGAGGCAGGCACGCTGGCGAATAGCGCGCTGGTTGTTGCCGATCGGCACCTTGCGGATTGCGCTGTGTGCCGTTATGAGCTGCGGCGGGCTGCTAGTGCTGCTCCAGCTTTGCCTTCCTTCGTAATGGAGATGGGGGAGCCGGTCCACCTGACGTATGAGGAGATGACGGCTTATGTGGACGCGAAGATTGACGATGCCGCGCGGGAGCGGATGAATGAGCATGCCGCGATCTGCAAGAGCTGCTCGAAGGAGCTGCGGGATCTGCAGGTGTTCGATGCGCGGATGAATGTGGAGATGAATACGGTTCCGGCGGCGCAGGCGGAGACGGGGCCGAGCTGGCTGAAGCAGGCGATCGGAGAGCGTGGCGCAGTTTTTTGGTACTCCGCGACGGCTGAGATTTGCGGGAGCCGGGCTTGGATTGATGCTGCTGGGCGTGTTCAGCCTGTTGCATGTGCAGATGAAGGAAGGCGCGGCGCAGTCGGGTTCGGGTGTGATGGCGCAGGTGACGCTGCTATCGGCTTCGACGCATCCTGAGATTTTCTATGGCGGATTTTTGATCGCCGGCGTGGGATTGATTGCGCTGCTGTATGGATTGTTCAAGAAGTGAGGCTTTAAAAGTAGCACCGGGCCCAGGCAACAGAGATTGCGAGAGTGAAAGGTTAAGACGATGGCGAAGCGACCCGGTGGAGCAATGTTACAGAGCGATACCCCTACCCGTTCTCAATTGATTCCGGTGCTGACGAAGTGGCTGGAGATCGGAAAGAAATCTGAGCTGGCGCCGATGATGGTGACGATGGTGACGGTGCTACTGCTGTTTATGTCGATGGACTGGGACTTGATTGTCTACCCCTTCAAGTTCGTCGAGGACAACAAGACGGTACAGCGGCACGATTTATACGTCGTGGTACCTGATGATCCTGTGCGTCTACCTGATGATGTTGAGTCTGTACTTCATCCGGCGGCTGGCAGGGAAGGATAAATCGTGGATGGTCCTGGTGCGCGGTGAGGGTGTTTACGGCGTACATGCTGTTTCTGTTCCAGACGCAGGACGCGTTTGCGTGGATGTACACCTTCTTCCATGGGACGCTGGCCGGAGGTCGAGCCGACGGCGAAGGACACGTTTGACCAATTTTTATGAAGCACTTCCTGGGGACAGGGTTTTTCGAGGAGACGTTCAAGGCTATACCGCTGTTTGCGATTGCGATCGCGAGTGCCTATATGCCGGATGGGCTGCGGTCGAAGTTTGGGATTGAGGAGCCGCTGGACGGGATATTGCTGGGCGCGGCGTCGGGTGGAGGGTTTGCGTTTCGGAGACGATCGGGCAGTATCATCTCAAATCAGCTCTTTGCCGGCTGGAAGGCGTCGGCGATGGATCTGGTGGCCACGGTAAGCACCTTCCACGCGAAAGGTTGACGAGATAAGCAGATCGGCGAGTTGATTATGCAGGGAAGAGACTCGCTGGGGTGGCAGCCGGGAGTGGCGCTGCTGATTCCGAGGTCGCTGAGCGAGGCGTTCGGGCATATGGCGTATGCAGGGTGCTTCGGGTACTTCATCGGGCTGGCGGTGCTGAAGCAAGAGCAGCGGTGGAAGATACTGGCGATCGGACTGGTATCGTCGTCGCTGCTGCATGCGCGTGGGACTCGGTGGCTTCGCTGGACTCGAATTTCTGCTGGGAGTGGTTGGAATCGTGAGCTATGCAGTGCTGGCTGCGGGGATTTTGAAGGCGCGCGAGATTTCGCCGAACCGGGCGGCGCTGATGCCGAGCATCTTTATCGGGTCGCTGACCCGACGGCTTCGGTGGTGGCGGCTTATGCGGGCGGCGGCGG
The DNA here is from genome assembly GCA_963744125.1 of uncultured Acidobacteriaceae bacterium. GTDB lineage: Bacteria > Acidobacteriota > Terriglobia > Terriglobales > Acidobacteriaceae > Edaphobacter. The sequence goes on from CAVUSG010000008.1 coordinate 448,735, forward strand.
GCTGGCGGCTGTTCCGGCGGCGGGGGCTGGGTTCATGGCGACCGGGTTCGGTTGGGGCGAGTGCGCCTCCTCCGCCGAAGCTGAGGGCGGTGCCGGGACCGAATCCGCTGCCGGCGGGGACGGCTAGTCTGCGGGTTGGGACGAAGTACCTGGTGATTGTGCCGGGACTGAGGTTGATGGCGCACCAGGTTCCGGGGCTGGCGGCGGGGTCGACGGAGGGACTGGTGGCGGAGATTACGAAGAATCCGAACGATCCGAGTGTGCTGGGACTGACGAACCTCTCGACCACGGCGTGGGAGGTGGTGACGTCGAGCAATACGCGGCGAGAGATTGCTCCGGGGCAGACGGTGAAGCTGGCTCCAGGGACGAAGATCGACTTTGGGGAGACGGATGGCGAGGTTCGATGAGGGGAATGCCTCGTCCTTGTGACGAGGCGTTGCCGTTATTTTTCAGGATTGATGGGATTAAGGGGTTTGACGGGACGTCTTCACTGGATGAGCGGAAGGGAAAACGGGCAGGGCCGCTGAGATCGACAAGGTGAAGGAGAGCGTCATGGCAGTGATGGAGATGGAGGAGGGCGTCATGGATGGAACGGTTGAAGGTCCCCGCGAGAAATTGCGGCAGATCATCGAGAAGAACGGCGATGCGATTCTGCAGGATCCGGATCGCGTGGAAGGTTTGCTGCGGGACCATTGCGGGTCGTACCGTAAGGAGATTTCGGCGCTGGTCGGCGCGTTGAACGAGCGGGTTCCGCTGGAGCTGAAGGGGTCGTGGCAGATCGGCGATGACGCCGGAGGCGATGCGGGCGCGGATGGTGCAGCGGCTGGAGGACCACCGCGGGTTGGCTCCGGAGGTTTCGGCGTGGGCGGTGGATACGTGGTCGTATGCGCTGGGGATCGGGCTGGGACGGCGTTCGGACCGGCTGGACTCGGTGGTGATCGACAACAACAGCCAGTTCAAGAAGCAGGGCGGGATCGATGGCGTTGTTGATGGCGGCGTTTGCGCAGGACAAGCTGAGCAAGGAAGAGGAACGGCGCAGGGCGATCGAATCGGACCGTCCGGGCGGAGCTGCCGCGGCCGCGGGAGCTGCGGGTCTGCTGGCGACTGTCGTGCAGGATAAGAAGAAGGCTGGTATTGGCGTGGGCGCGCTGGCGCTGGTGGCGGTGGCTGCGGTGGCGATGTTCAACCATCAGCCGACGCCTCCGCCTCCTGGACCTACTCCTAACCCGACTGCCGGTGGTTGTGGTTCCGAAGCCGGTTCCGGTGCCGACACCTACACCTGATCCGACGCCGGTCGCTCCTGTGGTGACTGCGATTGCGGCGGGCACGCCGATCTCGATTCGTCTGAACCAGGGGATCGAGTCTGACCAGACGACCGTGGGTCAGACGTTTTCGGCTACGCTGGCTGCTCCTTTGACGCTGGGCAACGGACAGTGCTACCGACTGGAGCGGATGCGACGATCAAGGTGATGAGCATCGACCCGGGCCACAAAGTGTACAGGACAGACGGTGATGCAGCTCTCTCTGTCCAACTGTCGTCAGGCGGGAAGACGTACAAAGTGTCTTCGGGCCAGGTCGAGATTGATGGGCCGAAGCAGGCTGGTAAAGGCTGCGGAGCGAGCCGGTGTCGGCGGAGCGATCGGAGCTGGTGTCGGGTTGATCGCGGGAGCGTTTGGCCACCATAAGAAGGCCGGCGCGATAGCCGGAGGTACAGGAGGCGCCATCATTGGAGGAGTGACTACCAAGGTAGAGCCAGCGAAGGCGAAGCCGGAGCAGCTGCTGCACTTCAAACTGATGAAGCCGCTGAATGTGGCTGGGTAGCGAAGGAAGGAAGTATGGCCGGAGCGCTTCAGAGGCGCTCCGGCTGTACGAGTTGGCGGGATCAGAGAATTAGCTGTAGAAACTAACGAGAGACGATGGAGGTAGAGCGATGGCTGTAAGACCTGGTGGCGAATATGCAGGACGTCCGCTGAATATTATCTGGATGCTGGACTGCTCGGGATCGATGGCGGAGGGGGGCAAGATCGAGGCGCTGAACAATGCGATCCGTGAGGTGATTCCGGCGATGCGCAAGGCGGCGGAGGGAAATCCGGAGGTGCAGTTCTATGTGCGGGCGATACGGTTTTCGAGCGGGGCGAGCTGGCATGTGGCGACGCCGACGCTGCTCTCGGATTTCAAGTGGGTTGACCTGAAGGCGGAGGGCGAGACGGACATGGGGCAGGCGTTCGCACTGCTGGCGGAGGACTTCAGGAATATTCCGGCGGATACACGGGCGCTGCCGCCGCAGATTGTGCTGATCTCGGATGGCAAGCCGACGGATGACTGGAAGGGCGCGCTGCAGGCGCTGTTCGACGTTCCGTGGGGCAAGCGCGCGGTGCGGCAGGCGATTGCGATTGGACAGGATGCGGACCACGAGACGCTGAAGAAGTTTATCGACAATGTGGAGCGGCCGGTGCTGCGGGCGGACAATGCCGAGCAGTTGGTGCGGTACTTCCGCTATGTGTCGACGGCTGTTGCGGTGGCGCCTCCAGGGCAAAGAGGCTACCGCCGCTGCCGGCTGCTGGCGCCGGTCGATGAGTCGGCCTGGTAGTGCGCTGAACTGGATTGCTGTGGGTGGTTGCGAAGGGAATCGAGGGTATCGAATGAATTGGAGAGTAATCAACGCATCGGTGCGGGGGAGTGCCCATCAGCGGTCGGGACTGCCAAACCAGGATGCGGTGGACTACGGGGCGTCGCCGCAGGGCGACGCGCCGATGACGGTGCTGGCGGTGTCGGACGGACATGGCGGAGGACGGCACTTTCGCAGCCAGGTGGGATCGACGCTGGCGGTGCATGTAGCGGTGAAGGCAGTGCAGGATTATCTTGCGGGACTCGCCGGGGCGGAGTGCGATCTGTCGCAGCTATCGCAGCAGATCGTCGACGCGTGGGTGACGGCGGTGATGTCGGACCTGGCACATAATCCGTTTTCGGAGGCGGAGCTTGGTGCGCTCGAAGAGGCGGAAGGAGAGCGCAGCAAGGAGTCGGTGGTGGAGCGTCCGGAGCTGGCCTACGGGGCGACTCTGCTGGTGGCGGCTGTGACGGACGAGCGGATGATTTACCTGCAACTTGGCGATGGCGACATCCTGGCGGTCGCGGCGGATGGGACGACTGCGCGGCCGATTGCAGCGGATGAAAGGCTGGTGGGGAATCAGACGACTTCGCTGTGCCAGCCGGAGGCGTGGCGGGAGTTTCGCGTGACGGAGACTGCGGCGAGCGCGGGACTGCCGGTGCTGGTGCTGCTCTCCACTGATGGCTATGTGAACTCGTTCCGGTCGCAGGAAGACTTTCTGCAGATCGGACAGGACTATCTGCAGATTTTGCGGGAGCAGGGGTCGGAGGTGCTGTCGGATGAGCTGCCGAAGATCCTGGCAGAGGCTACGCAGCAGGGAAGTGGAGATGACATTACGCTGGGCCTGCTGCATATGCAGGTATTGCCTGCTGCTCCGGTAGCGGTGAATGGTGCGTCCGCGGGATCGAGGTCGAAGATCTCGAAGTCGGTGATCATTCGAGAGCTGACGCAGGAACGAAGCACGCAGGAGAAGAAGCTGACGGAGTTGGAGACGCACTATGCCGGGGCACAGAAACATGTGTTGCAACTGAGACTGGCTATTGCTGCAGTGGTGCTGGTAGCGGTCGCGCTGCTGACGCAGCAGTATTGGCGGCCATGGATTTTGGGCAAGCCGGTGAAGACACCGGTACCCGTCCTACGGAGCCGACGAAACGACCGAAGGGTAGTCCGGATGTGGGCAAGGGCGGACCGGCGGCGGCGATCCGTTGACGCCGCCACCGGGGAGTGGCGGCGCGGGCGATAAGCCACCTGCCGGTGTTCCTGCGGGCTCGGATATCGAATGTGTCATGACGTTGAGCAGGCGGCGGCGAGCTGGTGCTGGCAGACAAGAAGACTGTTTCGACAACCGACCTGGGGCTGGATGGCGAAAAGAAGACCCTATGCGTTCGTCAAGGTGCTGTCCGGAACTCTGTTTCTGAAGAACCTATCGGAGGATAAGTGGACAGTGACTTCGTCTGACGGGCGGCAAGCCATCGACGAAGTGTGAAAGACACGGATAACGTTCCACTGCGTGCGGGTACGATAATCAAGTTCCGCGAAGGTGCATCGGGAACCGTGTCGTTCCGGAGCAAGCCCTCGAAGGATGATGCCGGCACCGTAACAACCGCACCAACCGAATGAGCGAGGGCAGATGGACTGGTTACTGAAACGCGGACAGATGTTGGTGGCACGAGGAATGCACTCAGCGTGCATCATCCAGGACTTGCTGGGTGAGGGCGGACAGGCTGAGGTGTATCGCGCGCGCATCGGCGATCAGGAGTACGCGTTGAAGTGGTACCGGAAGGAGTACATCGACGCCGATCCGCGGTTGTGGGAGCGACTGAAGACATCCATCAATGCGGGAATGCCGACGGACCGTTTTCTGTGGCCGTTCGACCTGGTGTCGCTGCCGCAGACGGCGGCATATGGCGGCTACCTGATGCCGATCCGTCCGAAGGAGTTCATCCCGGTGGCGGAGATTACAGGGGGAAAGCTGGATACGACATTTCGCGCGCTGATGACGCTGGGGCTGGAGATGTCGGACAGCTTCATGAAGCTGCACGCGTTGGGGATGTGCTATCGCGATATCAATTACGGCAACTTTTTCTTTCATCCGAAGACGGGTGAGATACGAATCGCGGACACCGATAACGTGGACGTGAATATGAAGCCAGGGTCGATCCTGGGGACTCCGGGATTCATGGCGCCTGAGGTGGGACGGCGAGAGGCGCTGCCGAATTCGATGTCCGACCGCTTCTCGATGGCGGTGCTGCTGTTCAATCTCCTGATGATGGGCCATCCGCTGAAGGGGAAGCGGGAGAGCGAGCTGCCGTTCGATGAACATGATCGCGATGGATCGTACCGGTTGTGTTGCGTCGATCCGGTGTTTGTTTACGACCCGAACAACGATTCGAACCGGCCGATACCTGATGTTCATCACGTGATGATGAGTTACTGGAGCGATATTTCCGGAGTCACTGCACAAACTGTTTTGCGAATCTTTTACGAAGGGTCTGCACGATCCGGAGGCGCGGGTGATGGATAAGGAGTGGCGCAGGGAGATGGTGTCGCTGCGCGACTCGATGTTCGAATGCCCGGACTGTGAGGCGGAGAATTTCTTCAACATCGATCGAGTGAAGAGGAAGCAGCCGCTGGATGCGTGCTGGTCGTGTGGCCGCGTTCCCAAGCTGCCGCCGCGGATGCGCATCAGCGGCAAGCATGAGCCGATCCTTGTGGTGCTGGGTAAGGGAGCGCAACTCTTTCCGCATCACCTTGAAGGGGATGAGTATAACTTCACGACGGTGCTTGCCGAGGTGGTGATGAATCCGCTTTCGCTGAAGAACGTTTCGGGAAAGATCTGGACGGCGACGAGGGCGGATGGCAGCAGTATCGAGGTACCGCACGGTGGATCGCTGGTGTTGAGCGATGGGTGTCGGGTGCACTTCGGCAGAAGCGATGCTGAGATAAAGCTGTGAAATTCTACAGATGGTAGTAATTCTTCTGAATCTTTGCAGTTACTCGCCGCCTGGTTAATGGAACGAGACTTGAGTAACTCAACGATTCGTTTCGCCTAACAACTTCTTCGCAAAGCGTAGAAGCACCACGAATGTCTTCACCGATCACACTTTATGGTCATTGTTAGTGTGCAGTGGGCGGACTAGCCTCTTGTTTATCGATGGAGGCTTGATCGGCGGCGTTACTTCACCGGCGAATTGCAGTGTTCTGACGTCTGAAATCGGTGGGTTACTAGATGGTGAACCGATGAATCTAAATAAGATATTTCGATTGACCGCGATGGTAGTATCGCCGCTAGTAAGAGGGCCCCTGGCAATCCATGGTTTATCGCTGAATAAATCAGCGACTGCGCGGTAGTTTGAGCGTTGCTTTTTTTTCACTGGATTTTTGAACGTTTCAGAAAGGAGGCCCTTACTATGGACACCGCTATCCTTATTCGCGTTGTAGCTGGCGCATTGGCAGTCGTAGTTCTGTCTGTCATTATTTACCGCAGAAAGCAGAAGTCTGCTTAAGAACGATCAGGGCCAACAAGAATGCGCGTAGTTACTGTAACTAACCTGACACGCGAGACAGTTATTGGGAGTCAGATCGAGATTGCCGATACTTCTCTAAGCAGAATGATCGGACTCCTTAGAAAGCGTGGGCTGAACGCCGGCGAAGGGCTTTGGATAAAGCCCTCCTCCGGCGTTCATACCGTTGGGATGAAGTTCACTATCGATGTGATTGGGCTGGATAAGAATCTTCGAGTGGTGAAACTCTGGCCGCAGCTGGTGCCGTTTCGGTTGACGTCTGTGAGCTTGAAGGTCAGTAGCGTTATCGAGCTTGGAGCTGGACAGATTGCTAAATGCGGGGTGCAACTCGGTGATCTGTTGGAGATTCGATGAGCAGGCGGATTGACCGCAGGGTACGGATGAAAAGAATTGGCGGGTGGGAATATCAGTAGCGCGGGGGCGTCTTTCTGGAGTGTGGATGCGGCGAATGCCGATCCTAAAACTCAAACAGGAGAAAGACGATGAAAAGGCAGATTCTGATCTCGACGGCGGCTGCAGTATCGATGATGTTTGCAACCGGTTCGCTTCACGCGAGCCCAACGACTGGAACGTGGGCGACCACAGGTTCGGTGAATGCCAATACCGTGTATAAATTTGGCGCGATGAGCTTTTTTGCGGGTGAGCCGGCCGAGGTGGTAGTGAAGGGAAACGGCGCGACGACTCTGCATCTGATGGTGTTGGACCGGACTGGAAAGCTGGTGGCTGACGATGTCTGTCAGAAAGACGCTTGCGCGGTGAGGTGGCAGCCGAATAAGACCGATGACTTTCAGGTGGTGGTGGAGAACCAGGGCTCGGTCTACAACTCTTACGAAGTGGTGATGAACTAACTCGGCGGTTAGAAGAGCTCTCCGCCTAATTGCGGCGGAGAGGGCCGGCTGAGTAAGTGTGGCTACCAGTCGGTGAGGGTGCCGTCCAGTTTGCGAGCGATGGGCAGGTAGGCGCGTTGATAGGGATATTTTGCGGCGAGCGTTTCGTCGATGTCGACGCCGAGACCGGGGGCGTCGCCGGGATACATGTAGCCGGCGTTGAAGGTGTAGTGATGGGGAAAGACTTCGTCGGTAAGAGGCGTGTGGTGCATGTGCTCCTGGATGCCGAAGTTGTGGATGGCGAGGCCGAGGTGCAGCGCGGCCGCCATGGTGACAGGCGAAAGATCGGTGGCGCCATGGAAGCCGGTGCGGACGTGATAGAGCTCGGCGAAGTCGGCGGTCTTTTTTGCGTGGGTGATGCCGCCGCCGTGAACGATGGTCATGCGGATGTAGTCGATCCACTGGCGGCGGATCAGATCGTGGGCATCCCAGACGGAGTTGAAGACCTCGCCGGTAGCGATCGGCGTGGTGGTGTGTTGGCGGATAAGCTCGAAGCCTTCCTGCAACTCGGCGGGGCAGGGGTCTTCCATCCAGAAGAGGTGGTAGGGCTCGAGCGACTTGCCGAGACGCGCGGCCTCGATTGGAGTGAGGCGGTGATGGACGTCGTGGAGCAGGTGGACATCAGGGCCGAGTTCGACGCGGAGCTTTTCGAATAGTTTGGGGGCGAAGTTGAGATACCTTTCGGTGGACCAGAGGCTTTCGCTGGGCAGGCCGCGTTCGGCGGGCTCGTAGGGCTTGCCGGCCTTTGGCACTCCGTAGCTGCTGGCCACGCCGGGGACGCCGCTCTGCGCGCGCACGGCGAGATAGCCCTCTTCCATGTGGTGTCTTACGGAGTCGAGAGCTTCTTCGATGTCCTTGCCGTTTGCGTGGGTGTAGACGAGCACACCCTGGCGGCTCTTGCCTCCGAGCAGGTTGTAGAGGGGAGTGTTGAGCGCCTTGGCTTTGATGTCCCAGAGGGCTACGTCGACGGCCGCGATGGCGGTCATGGTTACGGGGCCGCGGCGCCAGTATGCTCCGCGATAGAGATACTGCCAGATGTCTTCGATGTCGAACGGATCGCGGCCGATGAGGCAGGGAAGCACGTGCTCGGTGAGATAGCTGGCGACGGCGAGTTCGCGACCGTTGAGCGTGGCGTCGCCGAGACCGTAGAGGCCTGCGTCGGTCTCGATCTTAAGCGTTACAAAGTTGCGGTCGGGCGAGCAGATGATTAGGCGGGCGTCGGTGATCTTCATGGAATTCTTTGTGATCTCGATGTAGTCGACGGGGGCGGGTTCGGTGTTGTCGGGGGTGCCGCGCATGGTTAGGGTGTCGCCGGGTTTGAGGGTGATGTTGGGGAAGGTGATGCGGGTGCTGGTGTCGCCGTCGGGCTCGTTTTCGGCGCGTACGGGCGGGAGGGTGTCGTCGGCAATCCAGTTTGCCGATAGGTTGGTCGTTGAGGTCGAGGGTGAAGTGGGATTTGCCGGACCAGTAGTCGAAGTACTGGACGGCGATCGAGTAAGTGCCGGCGGGTTTGTTGAGGGTGGTGGTGAGGGTGCAGCCAGCGGGTTGGTTGCAGACTGCGGCTTTGCTGTTGGAGGCGGTCTCCCAGGGTTTGACGTCGACGGGGGTGTAGCCTTCGGCGGTCATGGTTTCGGCTTCGATGCGGTTGGGGTAGTTGCCGACGCGGCCGTGTTTGTCGGGGATGCCGGATATCCTTCTGGAACCATTTGGTGACGGCATCGCGCCAGACGATGGCGTGACCGGCCTGGTAGGTGAAGAGGTTGAGTGTCTTGTTGTAGCGCTCGTCGTCGATGAGGCCTTTGAGTGCTTGCCAGCGTGGGGCGTAGGTTTGCGCGGTGGCTGCGCCTTCGTAGTGGGCGTCGTAGACATACTGGACTACGGTTTTGCCGTCGTGCAGGACGTGGGTGTAGGGGACGTGATGCATGAAGAGGAGGAGGTCGTCGGGACAGGTGGTGAGCGTACTCGTAGACCTTAGCGAGTTCGGGTGGATACTGGCCGATATAGCCGGTGCCGGTGGCTACGGTACGGTCCATGCCGATGCCCTTGCGGATCGCCGCGGAACCACTGGCCCCAGCCGTTGCGCTCCGCGGACTCGATGCCAGGGCCGTAGTGGATAGCTGAGGATGTTGGTGAGGGTGCCGATGCCGAGGTTGCCCGGTGTACTGCTCGTAGACGTGCCAGGAGTTGCGTTGGAGGTCGTCGATGGTGGAGACGACTTTGGGATTGTTGCCCCAGGTGAGGCGCGTCCACGCATCGATGATCTGATCGGTAGTGAGATTGGGATTCCATGCGAGCTTGCCGAAGCCGTAGAGATTGGCCATCGCCATGGGATGATGCAGCCAGTTGTCATCGAGGCCCACGTTCGCGACACCGACGAAGCCGCCGAGCGGCTGATGGAAGCTTTTGCCTTCGACGATCTCTTTGACCGGCGTGCTGCGGTCCTGCGCGCGGAGGTCGGTGTCGAGCGCGGTCTTCCACATGGGCACGAGGAAGACCATGTGGCGCTGCTGGCCGGTGTACTCCTGCGTGATTTGTAGCTCGATGGCCTGGCTGGTGTGCTGCAGCGCGGCGAAGAGCGGCGAGACAGGCTCGCGCACCTGGAAGTCGATGGGCCCATGCTTGATCTGGATGACGACGTTCGGCTCGAAGGTGCCGTCGAGCGCGTGGAAGTTGTCATAGCCGGCGCGAGCGCGATCGGCCTTGAGGTCGTTCCAGTCGAGGTGATTGTTGTAGACGAAGCCGCGATAGAGCACGACTCCGCCGTGCGGTTTGAGGGCGCGTGCGACTGTGTTCGCGGCTTGTGCGGGCGTGCGTCCGTATTTGGATGGCCCGACGCGGCCTTCGGAGTCGGCCTTGATGACGAAGCCGCCGAAGTCGGGAATCAGCTTGTAGATCTCATCTACCTTCTGCTGCCACCACGCCGCGACCTGCGGGTCTACGGGATCGAAGGTTGCGAGGCCGCCGACGACCTGCGGGCTGGAGAGATCGATGGAGAGCGACATGCGCACTCCCCATGGGCGGAATGCGTCTGCGATGCGCGCCAGCTCATGCAGCATCGCTGGATCGAGCGTGCGCAGGTCGGAGTTTACGTTGTTGACCGTGCATCCGTTGAGCCCGATAGAAGCGAGCAGGCGGCCGTACTCCGATACGCGCGTGAGGTCCTGCCGGACGTGCCCGTCGGCGAAGAAGATGGAGCGTCCTGCGTAGCCGCGTTCGATTGTTCCGTCGAAGTTATCCCACTGGTTTACCCAGCGAATCGGCGCGGAGGGCGATTCGGTGTCGTCGGCGAATGGATGCTGCTGCGGCGATTTGTTCGAGTAGATGAAAGACTCCGTAGAGCTCGCCTCGGCTATCTTTGCCAGCGATAATCCAATAGCTGTGGCCGTCGGCGCGGAAGAGGTGCAGAGTAAAACCCTCGGTCTCTTATGTCGACGGGTGCGGTCCAGCCTGGGAGAGCGGCACGAATCTGGTCGACGGTGCCGATGACGATCGCGTCTTCGCCGGCTACGTTCTGGGACGAGATGAGATCGCGTCCCAGCATGCTCGTGGAGGCCGCGCTGGAGCTCCGCGGTGGCGCTCTTTGAGATCGCGTGAGTCGTCGAGCGAGACGATTTGATTGGGCATCAGCGCGTACTGCTGGCGTTCGCTTGCGGGCAATGGGCTGTATCGAAGCCAGCCTTCTGCACCTGTCTCCGCATGGCCGAGACGGCGGTGGCGAGAAGCGCAGCAGAAGACAGGATCGAGAGGCGCATCCTCGAGGCATGCATCAGTGAGGGAGTTCCTGAGTTCCCTGGATCGTGAAGTCGGTCGTCAGCGTTTTTCGACGCGCTCCGCTGTGCGGTTGCGATCCTCCTACCGAGATGCTGTAGTTGCCCGCGGTCACCGCTCTAACGCCCTGATCGTCGACTTGAGAGAGTGTGCGCGGGATCCAGCTGGAAGACGAGATGCTTGGTCTCGCCTGGCGCAAGATGGACTCGCTTGAAACCGGCTAAGGCGAGGTTGGGCGAGACATTGGTGTGGGGAGGAGTGAGATATAGCTCCGCGACTTCGTCGCCTGCGCGTGTGCCGGTGTTCTTTACATCGGCCTCGACGGTCAGCGTGTCTCCCGCTTTGAGGGTGTTGGTGGACAGATGAATATTTGGAGTAGGCGAAGGTGGTGTAGCTCAGCCCATAGCCAAAGCCATACAGCGGCGTGCCTTTGAAATAACGATAGGTCCGGTTGGCCATCGAGTAGTCCGTGAAGGCAGGAAGCTGATCGACCGAAGCGTAGAAGGTGACCGGAAGACGCCCGGCGGGATTGTTCTTTCCGCTCAATGTTTCGGCGATTGCTGCTGCACCGGCTTCGCCCGGATACCACGCTTCGAGGACGGCGTTGGCGTGCTGCTGCGCCCACTGGACCGCGAGCGCGCTGCCATTCATCAGGACTACGACCAGCGGTTTGCCCGTAGCTGCAACGGCCTCGAGCAGATGTTGCTGGGCCGCGGGTAGCTTGATGTCGGTGCGGTCTCCGCCGGAGAAACCTTCGATGTGAATTGGCATCTCTTCGCCTTCGAGTTCGGGCGACAGTCCGACGAACGCGAGGACCACGTCGGCTTGCTGGGCGGCTGCGACTGCATCTTTCTCAAGCAGGCCGGGTTTAGGGACCCACTCCATCGCGATGCCCGCTCCGAAGAGCTGGGGCTTTATGTAGATACTCGACGCGCAACTGGTGCGGTTTTGTGTCGTCGAAGGTCATGGAGAAGCGTGGAGTGCCGCTTGGCCGCGACATGGCGCCATCCTGCGATGCGAAACCCGCGACGGGTTTGTCGTCGAGGTACACCGAGAACTTCTCGTGATCTCCGCACGGATAGCAGTGGGCGAGACGCATCGTGAAGTCGTAGGAGCCTGCCTCAGGTGCGGTGATGGTTCCGGTCCAGCGCACGGCGAAGTGGTCGGCTGGTGCTCCCGGGACCGGACTCGCTGAGTTCCAATCGAAGTCGATCTGCTTGTCGACTCGCGTAACGACGGGTTTGCCATCGAAGTTGTCGGCAGGGAAGTACTCGCCGCGCAGGCCTTCGACAGTCGAATTCGCGCTGGTGATGCAGCAGCGTGCGGGGAACCGGCAGCGATACGCCATCCGCATAGGAAGAGCCTTGTGCGTAGAGGATCTTAGCTGCCTTTGAACTCGGCAGCGAGGCCGTCGACGGGGAAGACGGGGTTGCGCGGGATCGCGTTGTAGTTTCCTTCCAGCGCGGAGAGCGCAGCGGCATTTGGCCCGATTACGGCGATAGTCTTTAGGCCGGGCTTCAGCGGCAGAGTGGCTGCATCGTTCTTCAGCAGCACCATCGATTTCCGTGGCGGCTTCGAGCGCGAGAGCGTGATGTGCCGGCGACGCTACTTCGGAGAACGGAATGCTGGCGTAGGGATCCATGCTGTCCGGATCGAACAGGCCCAGCCTGTAGCGGGCCGTGAAGAGGCGCTTCAATGAGACGTCGATCTCAGACTCTTTGATCAGTCCATGCTGGACGGCGCTGGTGAGCGCAAGGTAGGTAGAGCCGCAGTTGGTATCGGTTCCCATGCGGATGCCTGCGACGGCCGCTGCTTCTTTGTCCTTGGAGTAATGGTGCGCGTTGGCCTCAAAGAAGTCATCAATGGCGCCGCAGTCGGAGGTGACGAATCCTTTGAAACCCCAGTCCTGACGCAGGATGGTGCCGAGCAACTGGGGATTTGCGCAGGCGGGGTAGTTGTCGATCGCGTTATAGGCGCACATAATCGAGTCCGCCTTTGCTTCGACGATTGTTGCGCGGAAGGCGGGCAGGTAGGTGTCCCAGAGATCGTGCGGCGTGGGGTCTACGTTGAAGCGATGACGATCCGACTCCGGGCCGCTGTGGACGGCGAAGTGTTTCGGGGTTGCGATCGTCTTCAGGTATTTGGGATTGTCACCCTGCAGTCCCTCGACGAATGAGACTCCCAGCCGGCTGGTGAGGAAGGGATCTTCTCCGTAGGTCTCCTGCCCGCGTCCCCAGCGCGGATCGCGAAAGATGTTGATGTTCGGCGACCAGATGCTCAGGCCGTAATAGATGGAATGGATATTGTGGCGCACGGCTTCGTTGTATTTTGCGCGGGCTTCGGTGGAGATGGTCGTCGAGATCTGACCGACCAGAGCGGTGTCCCAGGTGGCCGCCATTCCGATAGCCTGCGGGAACATGGTGGCGTAGCCGGAGCGCGCGACACCATGCAATCCTTCGCTCCACCAGTCGTATGCGGGCACGCCGAGCCGTGGAATCGCAGCAGAACCGTTGATCATCTCCGACGTCTTCTCTTCGAGCGTCATACGCGATACCAGATCATCCACGCGCTGCTCGATGGGCAACTTTGTATTCTGGTAGGGAAGCGGATTTGCTGCCTGCGCTCTGACGAGACCCTGGCCGATGCCGAAAAGCAGTAGAAGACAGACGAGACGCTGAAAACGCATAGCTGGGCGATACCTCCGAAGATAAACTCATCAGCCGCAAGTTGAGCGGGACTGGATGTTATTTAGAACGTGCATCGAGAGATAGGAATGAGCTTGTTTCTTTACTGATGCTCCTCACTCCCGCTATTTTCTCCGTGACGCGAACTTTATGCTGTTGCGTTGATTCCTGTCAAGAAATCTGCAAGACAATCGGAGCCAATTAACTGTTTCTAGGTAAGTTGTTCGCGGTAGTATTCACTACCTTGCAGATAGAGCTGCACCCGGAGCGCGTTTACGGTTTGAGTTGCGGCTGCCGCGGTTGTATCCGGAGTGCCGTTGCAAGACTACGGCGGCCGCACCACGCAGGCGGGATAGCTCTCCGTCGCTGGTGATTCCAAGGCGGGGCGGCTGTCCGGCCAGCATGGTTGCCTTCAATTCGGCCTGCACCAGGGGACCGAATCGTTCCCACGAGGCCGTGATGTCGCCGGTGATGAGGATGACTTCGGGGGAGAGCGTAGCAGTAACCAGCCGGAGACCGCGGCCAAGGGCGATGCACTGTTTCGACACCGCCTCGATAGCGAACTTGTCTCCTTCTTCCGTCATGTGCAGGAGCTCTTGAATCTTGAGCGGCCGGGTGTCAGAACTCAGCTCGGCATAGTAGCGGAGGGCCGCACTGGATGAAGCGAAGACCTCCCAGCAGCCTCGCTGTCCGCAGCCACAGGTCGGTCCGGTCGGGTCGATTGGCGCGTGGCCGAACTCACCTGCCAGGCCGCTGCGGCTGGTGATGATCTGTCCGTTGGCGAGAATCGCCGCGCCCAGCCCTTCAGACACAGTGATGAGCACGGCATTGCGGACGCCGTCCAACCTGCCCGACCAGAGCTCAGAGAGAAGGCAGGCGTTCGCCGCATTGGCCAGCTCAACCTGCAGCTTCATCTTCTGTTCGATTTCCTTCTTGATATCGTAGTCGCCCCACTTCAGATTTGGCGCAAGGATGAGTCGCTGGGTTTCGGGATGGATACGTCCGGGCATACTAAGGCCGATGCCTTCGAAGGAACGGTCCTTGTGGCTGTCGCGCATCCCCTTCATGCATTGAATGATTCTGCTGGTGGCGCGCTCAGCGTCGGCAACCAGCGGCACGACTTCACGCGCGAGAAAACGCTCGTTCAGATCGATCAGCGCGACGATGGCCTGGGTTGGACGAATATCGGCAACCAATATAACGAGTTCGTCGTTAAGCGAGAGGAGCGTAGGGCGGCGGCCACGCGGCCTGCGCGCCACTGCTCCCTCCGCGACCCATTTCTCTTCAAGCAGTTGCTCGACGATCGCGGAGACGGTGCTGGGCTGCAGCCCGGAGGAGCGGGCGAGATCAGCCCTCGATACCGGCTGCTGCGAACGGATAATCTCCAGCACGAATATCTCGGTTGATGTCACGCGCGCTTTCGCTGGAAGCCAGCTCGACGTAAGCGAGATCGATTCGCCGAATGCCACGGCTTCCATTGTTATCGACTCGCGTTGGCAGTGTCGCTTTCATTGATTTACTCCGCTGGCCATGTAGCCGCCGTCGACGGTTACAATCTGCCCGGTCGTAAACGAGCTGGCGTCGGAGGACAGATAGATTGCGGCTCCGACGAGCTCTTCCGGTGTGCCGAATCGCTGCATAGGGGTCCTCATCAGGAGTTCGTGCCCACGCGCGGACTCGAGTATTTTGCGATTCAATTCGGTGGGAATAATTCCCGGCGCGATCGCGTTGACGGTGACTCCGTTCTGTGCCCACTCCACGGCAAGCGACCTTGTCAAGGCTCCCACCGCGGCCTTGCTGGCCCCATAGGCCGCCACCTCCTGGAAGGCGATAAATGTAGACAAAGAAGCAATATTCACAATGCGACCGTAACGCCGTTCAATCATGGATTTACCGAAAATCTGACATGCATAAAGCGTGCCTTTCAGATTGACGTCCATAATACCGTTCCATTCTTCTTCGGAACAGTCCAGAGTTGGCATCCTCTTGGTAATTCCGGCGGAGTTGACCAGAATATCAACGCACCCGAACGCGGAGATGACCGAATCGTGCAATTTCTGCAGCGAGCTTCGGTTCAATACATCCGAAGTAATTCGGAGCGTGGTGCGTCCCATTGCCTCAATTTCATTTGCGAGACTATCGACGGCCTCCTTCGAGCGCGATGACGCGACGACGTCCGCGCCGGCCGATGCGAGGCCGAGGGCGATGGCGCAACCGATACCGGAGGTGCCACCGATGACTACCGCACGTTTTCCCGCGAGACTAAACATGCTGATGCAAACTTTCTTCGCATTGGAGCGAAACTGCTATCCTCAAAGGATTTGTACTACAATTAATTCTGACTGTCACTGTATTCGGTTTCTGCAAAGTTGCTGCCAGCAAAAAGTCCGCTAAAACGCCTTATTTTCTGCATTCCTGGAAAGATGGCGTCCGGAATTGATATCAAACTGCGCTCCTCAACGGCAACGAATGCGCGTCTCGATATGAGTATTTATCCGATTCGAAAACAAAATAGGCCTTTAACGGGATCGGCAATAGCCGTCTACTGCCTCAGTTGATGAAGCGGATGGCCTATCCAAATACGAAGAATATGGGAGCTGTCACTTTATCTGCTCTATCTGGCGTGTGCTGTTGTGTCAGCATACTTGAGATCCAGAACGCTGCTGGAGTTGACAAGCTTTTCTCCCATGCCATATTGTTTGCGTCGCCTATCAAACATCAATGAAGAGAGATCAAAGGCTGATTGCAATCGCGGTTTACGTTGTGAGCTGCTGCCTCTCGGTGGCAGAAGCGCACGCACTGGGCGGTCTGCGATATGTGACAAGCACGCCGACGGCCGGGAATTTTGCTTTAGTGCAGAACGGGACGGCGGCGCCGTTGCTGGTGAGCGCAAGCGACTGGCCCGGAGTAATCCGTGCCGCTGGGCGATCTGAGTGAAGATGTAAAACGGGTGACAGACCAGCAGCCCGCAGTGCTTCAAGATACAGCTGCAGTGCGCGGCCGGGATGTAATTCTGATCGGGACGATCGGCAAGAGCGTACTGATCGACGATCTCATTCGGCGTCACAAGTTGGATGTGACCGGTGTAGCAGGGAAGTGGGAGTCGGCAGTAACAACGATAGTCGACCAACCGATGCCCGGCATCAGGCGAGCGCTCGTCATTGCGGGAAGCGACAAACGCGGAACCATCTTTGGCGTCTACGATCTGTCGGAGCAGATTGGAGTCTCGCCGTGGTACTGGTGGGCAGATGTGCGTGTGCCGCACCAGTCAGAACTATATGTTCAGGCGGGAAGACATGTGCTGGACGAGCCAGCGGTAAAGTATCGAGGGATATTTCTGAATGATGAAGCCCCATCACTCACGGGATGGGTGAACGAGAAGTTTGGCGGATACAACAGCAAGTTCTATGTGCACGTCTTTGAGCTGCTGCTGAGGATGAAGGCTAACTATCTCTGGCCAGCGATGTGGAACAGCGCCTTCAATGAAGACGATCCCGAGAACCCGAGGCTAGCTGACGAGTATGGCATCGTGATGGGTACGAGCCATCACGAGCCGATGCTGCGAGCCCAGCAGGAGTGGAAACGGCACGGCACCGGCGAGTGGGATTACTCGACGAATGCAGGCCGTGCTCGATGATTTCTGGCGCAAGGGAATCGAGCGGAACAAGAACTACGAGAGCACCATCACCCTCGGCATGCGCGGCGATGGCGACAAGCCGATGACCGAAGGGTCGAACATTGCGCTGCTCGAAAAGATTGTTGCGGACCAGCGCGCAATCCTGCAGCAGAACATGACTCCCGACATAGCTTCAGAGCCGAAGGTCTGGGCGCTCTACAAAGAGGTGCAGGATTATTACGAGAAGGGAATGCGCGTGCCGGACGATGTTACGCTGCTCTGGTGCGACGACAACTGGGGCAATATTCGCCGTCTGCCGACTCCGGAGGAGCGCAAGCGATCGGGCGGGGCCGGAATCTACTATCACTTCGACTACGTAGGTGGTCCGCGCAACTACAAGTGGCTCAATACCTACTCGATCACCAAGGTCTGGGAGCAGATGAATCTTGCGCTTGAGTACGGCGCGGACCGGGTTTGGGTGGTCAATGTGGGAGACCTCAAACCGATGGAGTTCCCGATCGAGTTCTTCCTGAGCATGGCGCATTCGCCTAAACGCTGGGGGAAAGATCAACTCGAAGAGTTCACGCGGATGTGGGCCGCGCGAGAGTTCGGCGAAGAGCATGCCGTGGAGATCGCCAGCATGATCGACGATTACACACGCTACAACTCGCGGCGTAAGCCCGAACAACTTGAGCCCACCACGTTCAGTCTGACGAACTACGGCGAAGCCGATCGTGTGGACCGGGAGTGGCGCGAACTATCGGAACGCGTCGACAAGCTGGCTCCCGAACTTCCCGAGAATGAGCGTGCTTCATTCTTTGAATTAGTCCAGTATCCCGTGGACGCGTCAGCCACAGTTGCGGAGATGTACATCGCCGCCGGAAGAAATGCTCTGGATGCGCGACTGGGACGGGCGAAGGCGAACTCAGATGCAGCGCAGACCAGGGCGCTCTTCGCGAAAGATGCTGAACTGAGCGCTGCATACAATCACACGCTGCTGGATGGACGCTGGAATCACATGATGGATCAGACGCACATCGGCTATACGTACTGGCAGGAACCTCCGCTGAATGCGATGCCGGCGGTGACGGAGGTCCAGGTTCCTGTCGCCGGGTCGCTGAGCGTAGCTACTGAGCAAGGCACGCAGCTCCGCCCATCGCTGGGCACATTCGACTCGGTGGCGCAGCAGACGCGGACGGTGAAGTTGTTTAACCGAGGCTCCGCACCGGTTGCGTACACAGTCACCACCAGCGCGCCATGGATTGTGGTCAGCCGGCCTGGCGGCAGCGTGGCCCTTGAGGACGACTTCGAGGTGCACGTGGACTGGAAGACAGCTCCGGCGGATCGCGCGACGGGAACGATCACCATCACTCCGCAAAGCGGCACACCGATGCAGGTACAACTTGAAAGCGTTCGGCTACCGGGAGTGACGCGGAAGGACGCACAAGGCTTCGTCGAGAGCGATGGCTACGTTGCGATAGAAGCGGCTGACACGAGCAGCCGAACCGCCGATGGGGCCACTCATTGGGAGGAGCTGCCGGGATTCGGCGAGACGCGCTCCGCGATGACGGTCTTTCCCGTTACCGCCGCCAGCAACCTGAACTCTACAGCAGGACTGAAATATCACATTTACCTGTCCGATAAGGGAGACTTTACGTTGCACGCCGTGTTGGCCCCGACGCTGAACTTCGTTCCCGGACGCGGCCTGCGCTTCGCAGTGTCGATTGACAATAGGCCGCGAGTTGTCGTCGACGCGTTGGAGCACAACACCGACAAGGACTGGGAAGAGGCGGTCAGCGACGGTGTGAAGAAGGTCTCAGTTCCGCTTTCAATCGCCGGCTCCGGATACCACACGCTGACGATCTGGATGGTGGATCCAGGCGTTGTGTTGGAGAGGATTGTGTTGAGCCATGGCCCGCTTCGTCCCAGTTATCTTGGTCCACCCGAGAGCTTTCACGCCCAAACAGGCCAAGCAGAGACGATGGAGAAGGGTGCGGCCGACGTAGGAAAGCCGTAGACCTACCCTAGCCACGAATCATCCAAGAGCCGAACTAGTTCAACTACTTCGCCCCGCCCCGTATTTCCTCGAAAAGATATAAAGTTTGCAACGCGAACTTTGCTGACCACAAGGAGAACCTTTGGTCGTCTTCATGACAAGAGCGCAGTGACAGGAAACGGTTCAAAATCCTCGCTGGGACTATGCGTTTACATATAGATACTATGGTTATTCGTATGAAAACGAGCGCCTAAAGTTTCCTGGTACAGAAATTGCTTGACATAGTTTCGGCAGGTCGAGATAAAGTTTGCGTCGCATAAAAATAACAAATGTGCGCGATAGCGAGCCTGCCGAGAGTCAAATTTCTGCGGGCAATTTCTGGAGGAAGTGATGAGCCGACGATCGATGGATGTTGCGAGCAGGCGGACCGGCAAAGTGTGCTTGGGGATTTGTGCTGGTGCTGATCCTATGGGTAATGGCAGTCTCAGCCCCAATGGCCAATGCGCAGGTAATTTATGGATCCATTACTGGAAACGTCCAGGACAAGACCGGCGCAATGATACCGAATGCCACCGTCGTGGTAACGAACCAGGCTACCGAAGAAACCCGCACTGCCACGACGAACTCCTCTGGCGACTACCGCATCGTGAACCTTGCACCTGGGTCATATACGGTGTCCATCAAGGCCTCCGCCTCGTTCGCGGCTTTCTTAGAGAAGAACGTCCCCATTGAGGTCACCCGGGAATCCCGCGTTGATGCGATTCTCCCAGCGTCGACGGTTACGACTGTAGTAACAGTCGACACCGCTGCACCCATGCTCGAGACGGACTCTGCCGAGGTAAACCACGAGATAACGCAGGAGCAGATCTCCCAGGTTCCAATCACTGGGTCGCAGGGCCGTAACTTTCAGTCTCTCTACACCCTGATCCCCGGCGCGTCGGCTGTTCAGGAGCAGAACTCGATCGGCGGCAACCCTGCGCGCGCCATGTCGGCCAATTTTAACGGCGTTAGCTACAACACCAACACCACACGCATCGATGGCGCAGTGAATGACTATGGCTGGCTGCCCTATCTGCTCGCCTATCTGCCTCCAGCGGACTCTATCCAGAGCGTCAACGTGGTTACCAACTCCTTCAATGCAGAACAAGGCGTAGCCGGCGGCGCCTCGATCGCCATTACGATAAAGGGTGGTACAAGCCAGTACCACGGCAGTGCGTGGTGAGTACTACCAGGACGCGTCCATCAACGCCCGGAGCTATACGGCAACCCAGGCATCCCTCATCTCCGCCACAAATCCGCAGGGGCGGGTTCCCAAGAACGTCTTCAATGAGTTCGGAGCCAACTTCGGCGGCCCCGTCTATATCCCAAAGATCTACCATGGCAAGAGCAAGTTGTTCTTCTTTGAAAACTTTGAGCGTACGTCCCGCAGCGCTCTGTACACTCCACTGGAGACTGTACCGACCCCCGCAATGCTCAATGGCGACTTTTCGGCGGTAACTTCCGTCGCTACTCCCTTTGACCCCCATCTCTACGATCCCCAACCAGGCGGCGTAGGGCCCTACCTTGCGGTCGGCGCGCGTCCCACCTTCCAGTCGGAGTATGGATGCAACTGCATCCCTGTCTCGCGTCAGTCGGCTCCTGCCATGAAGATGCTGGCTTTGTGGCAGCCCAACGCGGCGACGGTCGGAACTCCGAGCGCCTCGCAGATCGGGAGCCAACTGGCCAACGACTACACGGCTGTCGGCTCGACCCTCTATGTCCGGATCACAAACGACGCGAAGATTACCTATAATCCAACTGACAGGACGAACATCTTCGGACGGTACAGCATTGAGCCATACAACCTTACTGATCCGCAGATTTTTGGGAACGCTGCGGGCACCGGGGGCGCTGGCGGCTCTGCCATCGACGGCGGCCAGCCCGGTCAAAATGAGGGCCGCATCCAGAACGTTGGACTTGGTGCCAGCCATGTCATCTCCTCCAGCATGGTTGTCGACTGGGACTTTGGTTACACACGCCAGGTCACGGGCGCGCAATCCTCCATCGATCTTGCTGTCGGTGACTTTGGCCTGAACACGCTCGGCATTCCCGGCACCAACGGAATCGGACCCAACTATGCTGGCCAGCCGTATTTTGCAATGACCGGCTTTTCGTCCATCGGCAACTCCGACGGTGCAAACCCGTTCCTGTTCCGCGACAACCAGTTCACCTCCGACGCCAACCTCAGCTGGACCAAGGGCAGGCATGCTACCAAGTATGGCGTCACCTACTACCACTTCGACCTCAACCACTTTCAGCCATCCGTCGGCTCCGGCGTCAGTAACCCGCGCGGAGGATTTATGTTCCAGGGAAGCCTCACCAGCAACACCAGTACCGTCACCGCTTACAACGGACTTGCTGACTTCCTCCTGGGTATCCCCAATTTTGGCACGGGCATAGCCGTAGCCAAGAATGAACAGTTGTACAACCCGAACTCCTTGCGCTGGACCGAACTCGCCGGTTACGCGCAGGACCAATGGTCCGCGAGTCCCAAGCTCACAATTAACTACGGCATCCGGTACGAGTTCTATCCGGCGCCCTACACTGACAAGCACGGTGTCTTCCGCCTCGACCCCACCCTGCCTCAGTCGGCCAATATCGAAGTTGGCGGCGTCGGCGGCAACCCCAGGAACGCGGGCATCAATGTCGGATGGGGGCAGATCACTCCGCGCTTCGGTCTGGCCTACCGCCTGAACCCAATGACGGTCCTTCGCGCCGGCGCCGGAATCACCACAGATCCCGAGAGTTATCGCTTTCTGCGTGATCAGTACCCCAGCGAAATCGCTCAGGCTTATGTCGGAACCGGAGCGGGAACGGTGTCATTAGACCCGAACAACAATCCCATTACGCTGACGACCGGCATCCCCATTGCAGCCACCCCGGCGATCGTCAATGGATTTACCTCGCTTCCTGTAACCATTGGAACCAATACCACCCCCTCAAACATTCATCGCGGTTACATTGAAAGCTGGAACCTGTTTATTCAGCACGATTTCGGTCGCAACTACGTCGCCAATGTCGGTTACGTCGGGACTCACGCGGTTAAACAGTTCTCCGATATCACGCTCAACGCGGCTCCCTTGCCCAGCGGCGCTACCACTTGCATGCCCAATGGCCAGTACAATCCGTCCTCAGGCCTCACAGGAACCTGCTCGTTCAACGCCAACCAGCTAATCAACCAGCAGCATTGCACAGCCACCACCGGATATGTCTGCTACAACACCGGCGGCATCACCATGAACGAGCCGATCTTCAGCGCAAATTACAACGGCATGCAGGCGCAGTTGACGCGCAATGCAGGTCGCGGGTATCAATACGGCCTGAACTATACCTGGTCGCATGCATTTGACGATGCAGATAATGGTGCGGGCTCGGGTTCCAGCGGCCCTGCCTATGCGTATCCCGGCTACTTCAACTTGAACCGGTCCCAGTCCGGCTACGACCGCACCAACAACCTCCAGTTATGGGGGATCTACCAACTGCCATTCGGCGCCAACAAGCCGTTCCTGACCCACGGCGTCGCCGGCGCGATCTTTGGTGGCTTCCAGTTGACAGGACAGCTTAGCCACATCAGCGGTGCGCCCTTTACCGTAAGCCCGTCGTCCTCAGCCATCAACACGCCTGGCGCAGCGGAGTATGCCCAGCTCATCGCTCCGTACCATCAGCTTGGCGGCCATGCTCGCACAGCCGCTCTAAATGGAGTTCCGCAAAGCAATGTTACCGGCGGCAAAGCCTGGTTCGACCCGGCATCCTTCAACAACCCCACCGAGCCCCAATACACCAACCCCAGCCTGCCTAATTACATCAATTGCTCAGTGCCCTCTTGCATGGTCTCGCCAAACTTTGGCAACACCCGCCGCAACGAATTCCGCGGACCGGGCGTCACCAACATAAACGCGAGCGTCACTCGCAGCTTCAAGATATACCGTGAAAGCGAGTTCCAGATTCGGGTCGAAGCGTTCAATCTGGTCAACCACGCCGAGCTCGTCAGCAATCCCAATGTAACTTATGCCGGCGGAACGTTCGGATACATCACCAGCTTCGCCCTCGGCAACAACGCCAGTCCCACACGCACCATTCAGTTCAGCGGCCGCTTCAACTTCTAACCGGGACAGGCCTCCCATTAACAACGGCAGTTCCTCACGGAGCTGCCGTTCCTCTTGTACCTGGACGCTGTGTTGGTTTCGTCGGAAGCGGAGGCTCTTGACAGCGATATACAATTTAAGACACAGGAAAAATCAACCTTAGCCCCACATCCGGGCGCCGGCGAAGGGATCTGCAAACCCTCACGCTGCGGGCAGTTCTTTCTCAATTTGGCGCGTGGCCAAGCATGTAATCGGCATGGAATGAATACTTTGCAGGCAAAGTACCACCATTTTCAGGACTTTAACGCCATCCCCACCTCCAGGTCCGGACTTATGTTCAGTATTTTGAATACTTTGCGCAAAATACCCGGGGGGAGGGGGATCCCTCGACTGCTACCAGTTCTTCTGCCAGACCTCGAGAACCGGATAGCGGTTGACCGCCGACGGTTGGTAGTTGGAACGAGCGCTCCACCATGTGAGCCGGGCCGTAGAGTCCGCTGCGAACGCCGGGTCGCTGGCGAGCTTCGCATTGAACTCCGCCAGCAGTTCGGGATGCTCCTCGGCAACCTTGTTCGCGATAGGCACGCTCAGATAGGGACCCGCCTGAATGCGGCCCATGCCCTGAAAGATGGCGCCGGCGAACCCGAGACGGATAAGAGCATCCGGCGCAGCGGGATGGAGCAGCGCCATAATCAGCCTCGCGCGCTGCTGATTCAGCGGTACCCACCACGAGCCCGCAGACACGAGGATCTTCTCATGCACCGGGTTCATCGTGTAGTCGACCATGTTTCCGGCCTCTCCTGACGAGACGTACTTCACATCGGTAAAGCGCCAGGTGTCGAACTCCTGCTCGAGCGGCTTGTTGATGCGCTCCATCGTCACGCCGTGCAGGGCCAGTTCATCGGCGATATCCTTCCACTCGACGGGGACGATGAAGCCCAGCGGCTCCTGCGCCTCGGCGGTGGTGTCGATGGTGTCGTGCATCGCGACCGTAAAGTCATCCTTCTCCGCGGTGAAGTGGTTGGTCATCGCGCCGGAGATCTCAGACTTATACATCTCTGATTTCAGTGAGTGATACGTCGATCGGGTGCGACGCTGCACCTGTCTTGCCTGCCAGATAGATGGGCGGGGCATTGCGATCGCCGGCCATCGCAGCATACTTCGCGTCCGCCGCGCGCACTGCGCTGCGCAGCTTCTGCGGATCTTCCGTAACGATATCGATGGAGTGGACCATGATGTCGTAGTTCGACCACGCACGAGTCTTGGGATCTCTTCAAGCTGTGAGTCTCGACCAGCAGGCACGGACGATTCAATGCAGCGGCGTAGAGATGCGAGTAGCGCGGAGAGAAGACCTCGACAAAGAACTCACGCGGACCATTTGCCGGCGCGCCACCTTGTCCGCCCCGACGTCCGCCGCCTGCTCCTCCCGCACCACCCTGTCCTGCACCGCCCTGACCACCGCCCGCTCCGCCGCCAAATCCTCCACCCTGCCCAGCACCGCGCAGCGCGCCGTAGGGAGAGACAAGGTGACCATCAGCCTCCATGCGCTTGTTCAACTCAGGGATGTAACGATCGTTTACCCAGTCGCGCGTAGGTTCGCCCATGTCGCCATGGTGAGCCATATCCCAGGTCACGTCGTACTGGTAGTCGGCGCCATCGGTCACATGGTTGTCGAACATGAAGTCCGGCATCCACGCGTGGTAGAGCTTCAACCAGCCCTGCATCTCCGGCGTTGCTCCTCTGACGTAGTCGCGATTGAGATTGAGTTGCTGCGCCTGGGCGCGAGTTCCCGTGATCTCGGGGCCATTCTGGTTGGCGCGGTTGAAAGGGCTCCGCGACTCGTGGCCATCGACATTGAACACTGGTATCACGATGAAGATTGCGCCATTCAACCACGCCGCCTGATGCGGACGCTTGGTGATAACCATATCGCGCACCAGCATCAGCGCAGTGTCCTTGCCTTCGATCTCGCCGGAGTGGATGCCACTCTGTATAAGGATGACGGCCTTATTCGTCTTCGCCGCTGCGGCAGGGGTAAAGGCTTTGTCCGACGATACGATCAGCGCGTACATCGCGCGGCCCTGGGACGTCGTTCCAAATTGAATCATCTTTACAAACGGCGATGCGTGCTCCATCTTGCGCATCAACGTAATTGCTTCGTCGTAGGTGGCTGTCTGTTGCCACTGTGTCTTCTCACCGGTGGTCAGCATGTCGGCAGACACTCCCGCGCTGCTGGCTGCAAGCGAAGCCGCAGCCTTGCCCGCAGGCGGCTCATACATCGAGTGCGGCCGCAACGGAGACTGCTGCGCCATGGCGCCCGGGACAAGAGCCACAGCAAAAGAAAGACACACGGCATATCTGCGGATGCAAAGCATAATGATTCTCCAGGAGCATCGAAATGCGTCAGCCATTCAAGTAGGTTGGGGACTGAAAGCAGGATGGAGCCACTATAGCAAATATCCGTAGGCGGACACTTTGGAAGCGGCCGAGTTGCACGACCTGCCCCACCGGGCTATAGTATCCGCACATCACCGGGCTCAGTAACTCCCCACCGGAGGCCATATGGCCGATCAACCAGCAGGCTACCAACGTCTCGAGCAGAGTGAGCGTCACCCCTCCCCCGAAACCACCTTCCTCGGTCCATCCGACGAAAACGAGCGATTTCAGGTCACCATCGTCTTGCGCCGCCGCACCGATGGCGCAAAGGTCCCCGACTACAGCGAGTTTCGTGCGGCATCCACGGCTCACAGACCGGCCTCGCCGGAGGAGTTCGCCCAGAAATACGGCGCCTCCCCCGATGAGATCAAAGAGGTCGAAGACTTCGCCCGGTCCAACGGCCTCACCGTCGACGGGAGTCACCCCGGCCGCCGCACCGTCGTCGTCTCCGGCACCGTCGCGCAGATGTCGAAGGCGTTCGCGGTCACTCTGGGCAGGTATCAGCGACCCTCCACTCGCCGCGGCCGCTTAGCCGCTACTCCGGCCACTGAAACCTACCGCGGGCGCGACGGCTTCATCAGCGTCCCCTCCGCGATCGCGCCATTCATCGTAGGAATCTTCGGCCTCGACAACCGCAACATCACCCATCGCTCTATGGGTGCGGGCGATCCACCCAACACCGTCACCGTCACCGTCCCCCAGGTCCGAACCCTCTATGGCTTTCCCACCAACTCCGCCGCCGGACAGACCATCGCCGTCTTCTCCGAGAGCGGCTACGCACTCTCCGACATCCAGCAATACTTCACTCATCTCGGCCTTGCCACTCCCAGCATCACCCCCATCACCGTCGACGCCAGCAACGGATCGCCCGAGGTCGAAACCACCCAGGACATCTGTATCGCCGGGATCCGCCGCCCCCGGCGCCGCCATCGCCGTCTACTTCACCACCTACGATCAAAAAGGCTGGGTCGATCTCATCAACCGGGTCAACGTTCCGAACGCCGGCGACCCGCACTGCTCCGTCATGACCAACAGCTTCTACGTCATGAATGGCGACGATGAAGCGATCGCCGCCGGCGTCAGCCAGTCCTGGTTGAAGGCCGTCTCGGCTGCATTTCAGGACTCAGCCCTGCAGGGAATAACCATGTGCATCGCATCAGGCGATACCGGTGCACAATCGAAGGTAGGCGACGGTAAGGCCCATGTGCAGTACCCGGTCAGCGACCCGGGCGTCCTTGGTTGCGGTGGCACCACCATCGGCAGCATCTCCGGAAGCAACTTCACCGAATGGGTCTGGAACGACACCTTCACCATCGGCTCCTTCTCCGGCGTCGGCGCCACAGGCGGTGGTGTCAGCGCCTACTTCCCGTTGCCTGCCTATCAGAGCGCCGCGCACGTGCCAGTCTCCCTCTTCAATCAAAAGGCCGGACGCGGTGTCCCGGACATAGCCGCCAACTCCAGTCCAGACAGCGGCTATTATCCCATCTGGTGCTCCGGTGCGGCCGCCGAAGGATACCCGAACCCGTTTCCCGGGAACGGCACCAGTGCGTCAGCGCCGCTCAACGCCGGACTCATCGCCGTCATCAACGCAGCGCTCGGCGCCCGTGTCGGCTTCCTCAACACCACGCTCTACGAACTCGGCACCGCAGTCACCCGCAATATCTTCGGCCCTCCCGGCCCCGCCAACAACTCGCTCTCCGGCGTCACAGGCTATCCAGCAACCGCGGGTTGGAACGCCTGTTGCGGATGGGGCGTCCTCGAAGGAACCAAACTTCTCGCCGCCCTGAAGGGTTCTCTCGGCACACCCGCGCCCGGCGTCCTCGGAGCCCCGTTTGTCGGCAAAGATTCGAACTCGCGCCTCGAGGTCTTCGTCGTCGGCAAAGACGGCAGCCTATGGCACAAGGCGGAGACCTTGCCCAGCGGACCCTGGGGTGCCTGGGCCACAGTGGTAGCAGGCAAACCACTCTCTTCCGGACCCGGCCGCGTCATCTCGAACGCCGACGGTCGCCTCGAAGTCTTTGGCATGGCCGCAGGTCTATGGCACGTCTGGCAGACAACGCCCAGCGGCAGCTGGAGCGCCGGCGCCTCTCTCGGAGCGCCCGCTGGAACGAACATCATCGGGAACGTCGGCGTGGCGAGGAACAAGAACGGCACGCTAGAAGTCTTCGGCGTCGGTCAGGACGGCAAGCTCCACCACATCTGGCAGACCCAGACG
The DNA here is from genome assembly GCA_963744125.1 of uncultured Acidobacteriaceae bacterium. Classification (GTDB taxonomy): domain Bacteria; phylum Acidobacteriota; class Terriglobia; order Terriglobales; family Acidobacteriaceae; genus Edaphobacter. Next base: position 476,593 of record CAVUSG010000008.1, read on the forward strand.
ACGCCCGGCGGCACCTGGAGCGCATGGGCCTCGCTCAACGCACCCGCACCGGGGATCTCCATAGGAGACCCGCGCGTGGTCGTCAACGCCGATGGCCGACTCGAGGTCTTTCTTCAGGCCAAGGATCAAAAGATCTGGCACATCTGGCAAACCCAACCCAGCGGCGGCTGGAGCGCCTGGTCATCACTCGGCGGCCCCGCAGTCGCGATCTCCAACGGAGCACCCTTCGTCGGCGCCAACGCCGATGGCCGCCTCGAGACCTTCGTCACCGGCGGCGATGGCAACATCTACCACATCTGGCAAACAACGCCGAACGGCGGCTGGAGCGCTTGGGCACTACTGGTGGCGCACCCCGCCGGCGTCCAGCTCTACGGACTCGGTGCAATCGCCAACAACCAAAACGGCGCATTCCAGGTCTTCACCATCGGAAGCGACGGCGCACTCTGGACCATACCCCAGACCGCACCCAGCAACGGCTGGGGCACCTGGCAATCCCTCGGCGGAGCTCCGCCTTCCAAACAGCTCAACGCCGATCAGATCCCCGCCACCGGACTCAACTCCGACGGCGATCTCGAAGCATTTGTCCTCGGCCAGGACGGCGCAGTCTGGGAGCTATCGGAATAGCACGCTCTGCAGTCTCTGCTCTTTGCCCATGGTCCGTCATTCAAGGGATATCTCTGCCCCGAGGCAAATCGGTGGAGTATGCGATCCCAAAGCTCCGCCCGCCCATTGGATATCCATAAATCCAACTCCGCCCCCATCTTTGTCACTCTATCTTGTCGCCAACCCACTATTTGGCACCTATCTGAACTCGAACAGCAATACCGTTTACTCGCAGCGCCAGATTCAGATTTCCGCGCGGCTTCATTTCTAACTTCTATCCCGGGGCCACAGTTCTTGATCACGCGCTTCGCAAATCCACGGCATCGCTTAAAGAGCATGCCTTCAGCCGTGCCGTAAACGGTCGGCCTACAATCACTTCGGGCTTGGCGTCGACGTTGGCGTTGGCATCGAATCGGGAGTCACATCTGCGTCCACCAATCCTAATGCCCACTTGATGGCGCCCAGGTACATCTCCTGAACTCGGGGATCGTCCCAAGTTGCGGGGGCGTGGCCGAGCGCTGAATAGAAGACTCTTCCTTTGCCGTACATCTTGGCGTATGCCTCCGCATAGGAGTCGCCGGGCTGTACTCCTCGCCGGGTCATATCGAGCTTGCTGGTATCGAGACGCAATATGGTATGCCCGGAGAAGTTTTTAATTTGGTAGAACTCATCTTTGAAATCGCCACCGGTACCGAAGGCCTTCATGCCGGGGAACTTTGGATCGACTACGATCAGCGGCGCTTCAGTGACACCCCAAGGGTGGTCATCGTAGCGACCGCCGATGAGATCACCGAACTCCGGCCAGGACATGAATGCATTTGCTGCAGTATGGGCGGAGACGAATCCTTTGCCTGCGTCGTGGACGAACCACAAGAGGTCAGCTCTGCCTTGTTGGTCGAGGTCGATCTCGCGATGACCGAGGAAGAAGATCGCGTCGACGTTGCAGAGGCTCGGACCTCCACTGGCTGGCTCGCCGGTTGTCATCTTTGGGCGCTTGGCGATGATGTTGGAGTCGGTTCGGATGTAGGTGTCATAGAGTCCTGACTTGTAACCGAGCTCTTCGATCACTGCCATTGCGTGCCCTATGTCGTGCTGGGCGATGCCGTTGCGCGTGTCTGCCCAGATGAGCAGACGTTTTTTAGGCGGTCCAGTGGGTTGATCTGGTGGTGGTCCTGCTGGCCGTTCGCGGTTTTGTGCCTGAGGTGCATTTGGTCCTTGAGCTGGTGCTCCACCTGCACCTGGGCCGGCACCCGGTCCGCCTGGGCCTCGACGCTGTCCAGGGGCTGGACAGCCAGTGTCAGGAGCGGTGGTCTGTGCTGCGGCCAGTACAGCGGTGCTCAATACTGCCACCAAAAATATGGAACAAACTCGGATCCGGGTCACTTCAAGCCTCCGTCACTTGTATGCCGTTCGAAACGCTAGAAGTTGCTTCGAAGCCAGCACGGGGATGCTAGCACGTTGCAAATCCTACGCGGGAGCGTGAACGGTGATGTCACCGTTCTTGCGTTGACAGTCGGAAACACCCGCTACTAGTATCCGCAGCGAATCAGGATTGATCTCTGAGCAGTTGCAAACCTCTGAGGCTGAGTCCTGAGCGGCTGAGTTTAGATTGTTGAGGATAAAAAGATGAAAGTGGTTAGTTTTCTTTTCGGAGTGCTGGTGGTGCTTCTGACCTGCTCGGCGATGCAGGGTCAGACGGTTGCGTCATCGCAGGTATCCGGCGTCATTACGGATCCAACCGGCGCGAGTGTATCCGATGCCAAGATCCAGTTGACGCAGACTGAAACGGGACAGGTCCATACGGCCACGAGTAACGCGTCCGGTTCGTACATTATTCCGGACCTGCCAGTGGGACCGTATCGTTTCCAGGTGACTGCGGCGGGCTTCAGCACCTATGTTGAGAACGGAATTGTTCTTGAAGTCGGCACTAATCCGGCGATCAACGCCAAACTGTCGGTGGGTGCAGTTACCGAGCAGGTGGTGGTCGAAGCCAGCGCCGCGATGGTGGAGACGCAGAGCAACGGCGTGGGCCAGGTGATCGACCAGAAGCAGGTTGTGGAGCTTCCGCTGAATGGCCGTGATCCGACGCAGCTCATCGCTCTGGCCGGCCTGACGACGGCGGCTCCTGCGGGCGATCTTAATTCCAACAAGAACTTTCCGACGATTACGATCGCGGTCGCAGGCGGACTGCCCAACGGAGTGGCGTACATTTTGGACGGCGGCTCGCATAACGATCCTTTCAACAATCTGAATATGCCGCTGCCATTTCCTGACGTGCTGCAGGAGTTCAAGGTTGAGACGAGCGCTCTGCCCGCGCAGTATGGCGATCATGCAGCGGCGGCCGTGAACTCAGTGACCAAGAGCGGCACCAATGGGTTCCACGGGGATGTCTTTGAATTTGTCCGCAACTATGCCTTCAATGCCAGGCTTTTCTTTGCGGCCGCCCGTGACAGTCTCAAGCGCAATCAGTTCGGCGGGTATCTTGGCGGTCCCATCATCAAGAATAAGCTGTTCTTCCTCGGTGGCTACGAGGGCACGATCGTACGCTCCAATCCGCAGAACAATTATGTGCAAGTGCCGACCGTGGCGATGATGAACGGGGACTTCTCGACCGTTACCTCGACCGCCTGCCAGGCAAAGCAGCAAAACCTGTTAGCGCCTTTCGCCACTGTCGGCGGCGTAGCGAATCAGCTCAGCCCTTCCCATTTCAGCCCGCAGGCAGTGAAGGCGCTCAGCTTTATGCCCGTAGCCGGCGCTCCCGGGACCCCCGACGTCACATCACTCGCCACAAATGGTCAATTCACGGCTGCCTGCGGCTACATCAACGCTCCTAATCCGGCCAATTTCAACGAAAAAGAGTACATCGGCAAGGTTGATTACGACATCAGCGCGAGGCATCAGGTCTTTTTCAGGTATTTCTACGCGAACTACAACGCGCCGGTCCCTCCGAGCCTAACCAACGTCCTCATTCAAAACGAGGTCTCTCAACAAAACACGGACCAGTCAGGAACCTTCGGAGACACCTACACCATTACTTCGAATCTGATCAATTCCATCCGGGCCACAGGAAGACGAATCGTCAACGTGCGCATCGTGGATCCGTTCTTCGATCCGTCTACTCTGGGCATCAACGCCTATAACCGGATTCCCGGGTATATGGCGCTCTCCGTCACTGGCGGCTTCACTCTGGGTGGCGGCACCACGAACCCCGGATACTTCAACACCACAGCCTTGCAGTTCGTCGATGACGTCAGCTACATCCGCGGCAAGCATCAGTTTACGACTGGCGTGGACTATATCTATGCCTTGATGGACACCGTCAACAACCGGCCCGCAAACGGGATCTACGCGTTCAGCGGTAACGTTATAAGCTGCACCACCGCCGGTAGTGGTGGCGGAACCTCATGCGCAGCCCCTGGAACCTACGGCTACGCCGACTTCTTCGCGGGGCTAATCGGCTCGTCTGCCGGCGGCGGATTCTCCCAGGGAAACCCGGATCTGGAGAACGATGGGCAAACGACCTTCGCCCTCTATGCCCAGGATTCCTGGAAGTTGAAGAAGAATTTCACTTTGAACTACGGCCTGCGTTGGGAGCCTTACCTTCCGGAGCACAACTCCAACGGCCGGGTTGAGAACTTTAACCTTGCAAACTTTACCGCGGGGGTGAAGAGCACAGTCTTTACCAACGCACCGGCCGGCATGTCCTTTCAGGGAGATCCTGGGTATCCGAGTAATCACTACACCTTCGGGAACAAAGATATCTTCGAACCGCGGGTGGGCTTTATCTGGGATCCCTTCAGCGACGGAAAGACGTCTGTCCGTGGTGGCTACGGCATATTCCATGATGGCCCTCAGATGTTCTTCAACACGCGCTACTCCAACAGCCCGCCCTATGGCACCACGATCGGGTTGACGCCCGGGCCAACGACTGCGTTGCCTTTTGCAGCTCCATGGACTGGGTACCCTGGCGGCAATCCGTTCCCGGCTCTCAATACTCCATACCCCACCATTCCGTTCCCCACCGCCGGCGTGTACGTCAACTCTCCGTTGCACATCAAGCCCATGTATCTGGAGCAGTGGAATCTCTCGGTGCAACGGCAGGTTGGTACTTGGTTGCTTGGCGCTAGCTACGTTGGAAACAGGACCGTTCACCTGACAACCTCCTACGAGGCCAACCCCGCCATCTATGACGGTGTTGCAACCCTGACGAAGCCAAATACCGCAGCCCGACGCTATCTGACGGAGATCAATCCGACGCAGGGCGCCTACTACGCCACCATCGGGACCTACGATGACGAGGGCGTCGCGAACTACAACGGTATGCTTCTCTCGGTGCAGCGCAGGGCCAAGCTGATGAATCTTCAAGCCAACTACACATTGGGCCACTGCATAAGTGAAACGGAGACGACCGAGTTGACCGGTCCCTCTTACATCATTCCGCCAGCGGTGAACCCCAACGGCCGTGGGCTAAGCTACTCCAATTGCGACTCCGACCGCCGGCAGGTAGGTAACGTTTCTTTGATCCTCAATTCGCCGACGTTCGCCAACAACATCACACGTATGTTTGCTTCAGGCTGGCAACTGTCAAGCATCTTTACCGCAACTACAGGTAGCTTCTTTTCTGTCACCACTGGGAACGATACCTCGCTTACCGGCGTAGGCACCGCATACGCTATCAACCCATCCAATCCTTACGGTACTCGCACTGGGTTTGGGACCAAGGGTTATCTCACCGCTGCCTCGAATTGGACTCTCCCTGCTGTCGGCACCTTTGGCCCGCAGCGGCCACTTAGCCTGGCTGGGCCGGGGAGTTATGAGCTTGATATGGCGTTGTCCCGCACCTTCCATATCTACGAGTCTCAGAACCTCCAGTTTCGCTGGGAAGTATTCAATGCTCCCAACGAGGCTATCTTCGCCAATCCATCCAGTTCCTACACCAGCACCACCTTCGGCAACATAACCGCCACTGCCACTAACGCCAACCCCCGCATCATGCAGTTCGCTCTGAAGTATCTCTTCTAGCCTGCTCGCTGTTCGGGAGGCGGGTAGCGCAGATTATCGCTGCTACCCGCTTTTCGTTTTCAATCCAACCCTGCTGGAAAAGGTGGTCCAAGTGAAATCAGTTCTGCAATGGACGAAGCTTTCGCTGCTATCGATGTGTGCGGCGCTCGCCTTGGTAGCTTCGGCGCAGCAAGCTCCTCCCGCCGCCACTACATCTTCGCAGGGGACGGCAGATCTCGGGCTCAGCGATCGCGGCATTCGCGTGGGGCCGGGTATGAATGCCGCCAGCGTAGGAGACGCGAGCTATCACACTAATTCAGTCCCTCACCGCAAGCGAGTGCTTGCATGGGCGGATGTCAGCAATGGATACCAGCATGACGCCGTCTCTCATGCGATAGCGACTATCGAGCGGCTAGGCTATGAGACTGGAGAATACGATACTTTCATTCGTACCGACTCTCAGTTGATCACCAAGCAACCGGTTCTGGGGCATGATGGAAAGCCGCTTCTGTATGCGAAGAATCTCAATGATTTCGACGCTATCTTCTGCTTTGGAGTGCGTGAAGTTGATTTGACGGCACAGCAAAAAGCGGACCTGCTCGCCTTTGTTCACGACGACGGGAAGGGATTTGTAGCGGCTCACGCTGCTGCCACCATGCTCTTCTCGTTACCTGAATTTGGCGAGATGATTGGGGGACGGTTTGATGAGCATCCGTGGGGGATTGTCCGCGCTCCGGTGATCGTAGAAGATCATAACTTTCCCGGGATGGCTCATCTACCCGACAGCTTCGAACACGTTGACGAGATGTACCAGATCAAGGATTTTTCACGGGAAAAGTCCCACGTTATCCTTCGTCTCGATGTCTCAAAGCTCGACCTCAAGAACAATCCTCTGGTCCATCACCAGGATCAGGACTTTCCACTCGCATGGGCGAAGATGTACGGCAAGGGACGGGTCTATTATTCGGCGCTTGGCCATGATCCCAGTACGTGGGACGATCGAGCGGTTGAAGAGATGTACTTCCAGGCGATCCGGTGGGCATTGGGACTTACAGATGCGAATATAAAGCCGGTTCCGATGCCGTCTTCAGCGGTCGTCAATCCCGGGCATTAGATTCTTTGGGGGGCTGGAGTATTCTCAAAGACTCGGAAGGGTTATTACGAAACTCGAGTAGTAGCTATGTTATTGCAAACAGTGACCCCGTTGCTTCCGTTCGTTTTCTAGTCGGCGATACGGTCGCAAGAAGGTTGTCGAACGTGAGCATCAAAGCATTGTCACTTCGGGCAGCTTGCTACGTTGCTGACTATAGATTCAAGATCACTAAACCCCAACCGTAGCGGTACCGTAACAGCGTTGTAGCAGCACAAGGAGATGACTATTATTGACCGCATGTCAACTCTCGTTCACAAATCAGGCGCGTATTCAGATGTTGAAATCGAACAGCGTGATGATCTCGTTTTACCGCAGGCGGGCGCCGGAGAGATCGCCGCATCTGGGCGTCCAGTGGGAACCCCCCAACGCATCGCGGCATATCTGCTCACCGAATATCTGGAGCGACTGGGTGTAGAGTTTGTCTTCGGTCTTTGCGGCCATACTGTCGTCGGCCTTCTCGATGCCCTGAGCAAGAGCAAGATTCGGTACATTTCGGCTCGTCATGAGCAGGTCGCGGCACATATGGCAGAGGGCTATGCGCGTGTAACCGGCAAGCCTGGCGTGCTGATGACGCATCTCGGGCCCGGCCTCACGAACGCTATCACCGGCATTGCGAACGCATCGCTCGATTCGATCCCCATGGTGATCATCGCCGGCGATGTTCCTTCCTATTACTACGGCCGCCATCCGCACCAGGAGATGAATATGTTCCTGGATGGAGGGCAGTTCGAGGTCTGCCGGCCATTCTGCAAGCGCGTCTACCGGGTCGATCGAGTTGGAGACCTTCCGCGCGTACTGGAACGTGCGTTCCACTTGAGCGTCAGCGGTCGCCCCGGGCCAGTACTGGTGGATGTTCCCATGGATCACTTTTCATCAAACCTCTTCGCCGATGCCTTCGACAAAGAACCACCTATCGTTACCAAGCCGAGTCTGGATCCGGCCACTGCGCAGAGGATTGTTGAATTGCTTGCGGAGGCGAAGAATCCAGTGTTGTATGCCGGCGGTGGAGTCACGGGGGCCGCGGCGGCAGGTGCTCCTGCGCTTCTGGAGGAGCTTGCAGAGCTGCTGGAGATTCCGGTTGCGCACACTTTGATGGGCAAGGGCTGCCTGCCAGATGGTCACCCTCTGCTGGCGGGCCAAACGGGGTTCTGGGGCACTCCTGTTTCCAATGCGCTGTGCCTCAATGCAGACTATATGCTCGCCATCGGTACGCGGCTGGCCGAGTGCAACTCCAGTTCCTGGGATAACCGTTATACGTTCAATATCCCACCCACGAAGTTGATGCACATCGACATCGATCCGATCGAGATTGGGCGTAACTATCAGACCCATATCGGCGCCATTTCCGATTCGAGGTTCGCGCTCGAGCAGCTCGTCCTGGCCGCGAGGGAGGTCAAGCCACGTAAGCGCGACGATGTGCGGGGGAAGATCGCCAAGAGCAATAAGGCTTTCCTGGAGAACTTCTCCGAGCATTACACCTCAGACGCGTTTCCTCTTCGCCCCGAGCGTATTCTCAACGAACTCCGCAAGGCGCTTCCGGAGGACGGCTACGTCGTCACCGATGTGGGTTGGAACAAGAATGGTGTAGCCCAGCAATTTCCATTCAAACACCCGGGCAACTTCATCACGACCAGCGGCCTCGCAACCATGGGCTTTGGCCCCGCGGCGGTCCTCGGCGTCAAGATGGGTCGTCCCGACCGTGCGGCTGTCTCCCTTACGGGCGATGGTGGCTTCGGCGCTGCCAATTCTTCTGTAATTGCAACGGCAATGGAAGCCAACATTCCGGTGGTGTGGGTCGTCATGGACAACTCCGCTTTCGGCGTCATTGCGGGGCTGGAGGAAGCGAAGTATGACAACACATTCGGTTGCACCTTCCTGCGCAACGGTCAGCCGTACAGCGTGGATTACGCCGGCATTGCGCGTTCCTATGGCGCTAACGGCGTCGACATCAAATCTGCGGATGAGGTGGGACCCGCGATGGCGGCGGCTTTCGAGTCCGATTTACCGACTCTGATCCGTGTACCTATGGTTAATGTTCCAACTCCGACTCCTGGCCACTGGAATATCAACGACATTTACCGCGCTGGCAATTAGGTGTAGCTGCTGAGACCCACTGTGATCGGAGCCGCCGGATGGGTTGTGCATTGACTCGAGAGTTAGAGTCATAACAGCGGGCAAGATTGGCCGCTGGAAAGGGAATCGAAAGAATGACCGCTTCGCCGATTGATGTCATGGTAAGTGAGGTTGGCCCGCGTGACGGTCTGCAAAACATCAAGCGTGTTATGCCCACGGAGGCCAAGATCCGCTGGGTCACGGCCCTGGCTGAGGCGGGGTTACGAGAGATTGAGGTCGGATCCTTTGTGCCACCGAAGCTGTTGCCACAGATGGCGGACGCTGAAGAAGTTGTCCGAGCGGCGAGAAAGCTGCCCGGCCTTGATGTCCTTGCGCTGGCACCGAACTTCAAGGGCGCGGAGCGTGCGGTTGCCGCGGGCGTCACGACTATTTCGATGCCTGTTTCCGCATCGCGGGAGCATAGTTTCGCGAATCTGCGCAAATCGCCGGAGGAGGCTGTTGAAGATGTCAGAAAGGCCCGTGAACTCTGCGACAGCCTGCCGCAAGGCAGCCGCGTAGGGCTTGAGGTCGGCATATCGACCGCGTTCGGGTGCTCTCTTCAAGGCCTCGTACCGGAAGATTGGGTCATGAAACTGGCCGTCATGCTGGTTGAGGCGGGCGCGGAGTCCGTCGGGCTGTCCGATGCCGTGGGTTATGCGAACCCTGTACAGGTTAAACGCATGTTCACGCAGCTTAGGCGTGAGATCGGCGACAAAGCTGGGGCCGCACACTTTCACAACACGATGGGGCAGGGATTGGCCAACGTGGTGGCGGCACTCGAGGCTGGCGTAACAACGTTTGACTCTTCTCAAGGAGGACTCGGTGGTTGTCCGTACGCTCCGGGAGCTTCCGGGAACATAGTCACCGAGGACCTGGTGTTTCTTCTGGAGTCGATGGGCCTTAGGACTGGAATCAACATCGAACGACTGGTTGCTGCGCGTGCCATCATAAACGAAGGGTTGCCAGGCGAGCAGCTTTACGGGCATGTGCCAGATGCCGGTCTACCCAAGGGTTTCAGCTATGCCAGCGCAACTTAGTATGACTCAAAGAGTACGGAGATAGGCCAGCAGATTATCGATATCCTGCTTCGTAAGTTTGTCCTGAAAAGACGGCATCTTGCCTTTGCCGTTTTCGAGAATCGCACGAACCTCTGTCGCGGATCTTTTCGGGTTAGGCTTCTTCATTTCACCGTAGAGGCTGGGACCCAACCTGACTTCTCCCTCATTGACGGAGTGGCACTGAAAACACTTGTGGGTGTAGATATCCTGTCCCGCGTGAACCGCCGCTGTATTTTTGTCCGCGCTGGATTGTGCCTGAGTTTGTGGAGAAGAACAAATTGCCGAAGCAATCAGGAGAGCAACTCCCATAATAATCAGAAAAGCCTTAGGCATTAACGCTCCAATGAATGAAGTAAGGATTTGGTCTGCGGCGAAACCATGCAGATAGATCGATTGTTTAAAGAAAGCTGCGACAGGATTAACTCAATGGCTGGAGGATGGATCAGGCGGACTAGCCGAAGCATCCTTCTTGGGCGCTAGATTGGTTGCAAGATAATCGTTAATTGTTGCCAAGTCCGCATCTGAGGCGTCCAGTCCTTTGGAGACCATGTCGTCGATGATCGAGCTCCATTTTTCCTTGGTATGCCGCTCCCCGGCGAATTGACTGACCGCGTGACAGGTACTACAAACACGTTGCGTCACGTCTTTCCCTTTTCCATCCGGCAATTGGACTTCCGCTTGTGCGCCTGCCGGTTTATCGTCCTTTGCGGCTGCCTGCAGTGCGTTCAGCCAAGCGGGCTCGTTGAGCAATGAAAAATACCTTGATGGAGTTGGGGCGAGCGGAGTTGCCGTGCTGGCTTCAACTGTCGGGAGCGCCCGGAAGGTAACAGAGATTGTTGTTAGAGCAAACGCCAAGAGGACCGCGGAACGTGGGGATCTCATAAATCAACTCCTGATGGCGACTTAGCCGTGTCACCATCGACCAAACTAAAAACTATTTTGAGCGCCAGAATCTATTCGAGAGATGACAACTCTCACCATCAGTATAAGAATTTTTATACCGTACGGTCTGAGCGTTGTATAGGTTTGGGGGAGGCAAAACGGTATCGCTACGGTTCTGGCGAAACGAAGTAAAGCTGCCAGTGCGTTGTCAGCGCTGGATCGAGCATGATTCCGCGCCCTATCAGGGCAGGGGATCACTCTCAAGGCAAACCGATTTTCCGGATGAGGGCAGCGAATCTTGGATCCTTCTCCACCGAATCAAATCTGGGATCAACCTTAATCGTTACCAGATCATAACAGCGGTCCTGAAATGATTTGGCAAGGCGTTCAAATCCCTCATCGATCCGCCCAAGGGCGAAATAGATCAAGGCCGTGTCAAAGGGAGAAATATAACGATTCGTCTGAAGATCTTCCAGCTCGCGAAGGACTGCCATCGCCTCTTCTTTCTTGCCGGCTATGGCCAATGCTCTCCCCAACGCTCCTAGGATTCGCAGGCTGGGAGGGGACAGTTCGATGGCACGTTGGAATGCAGCCACAGCCTCATCGAGATCCCCTCTTTGTTCCTGCACCAGACCTAGTGTCCAATAGGCAGCCGAGAAGTGGGGATTTTGCTCAATCGTGTGGTCACACTGTTCCAAGGCGGCTTCAAAATCTCTACGGTAGTAGTGGTTGAGAGCAATGTCCCTCGCAATAATCGACGAGATGGGATCGAGACTTTGAGCCATCGATAACTCTTCGAGTGCCTCATCAAGGCGCCCAGGCGGTGTCAGGCAGTTCACCGCATACCAATGATGCACCGTCGGATACCTTGGATTGAGATTGATGGCGCGTTGGAACTCAAGTTCGGAACCTCTCCAATCCCAGTCCTGACTTGCCTTCACATGAGCAAACGACGTATGGGCTTCGGCTGATTCGCCATCCAACATAACTGCCTGAGCCGCGTTTGAGGCTGCCTTCGTCCAAACGTCTGCTGGTGACAGGACACCATAATGAGCCAGCAGATTATCCGCGTCCGCCAAGCCCGCGTACGCATTCGCGAATAACGGGTCTTCTGCAATTGCTTTAGTGAAAAAATCTACGGCTCTCCGAAGTGCCTGATCTGTGCGCTGATTCAGATGGTAACGACCCTGCAGATACATATTGTGGGCTGCCAGGCTCTCTGTCTGACGCCTCGCTCCCGTCTTGTTAGTACCGGCAGCGAGCTCGTCACATACAGCGCGAAGAACTAAATGCGCTACCTCCTCCTGGATAGAGAAGATTTCTTCCACGTTCCTGTCTATTGTGTCCGACCATATGATGCAGCCGCGCACTGCATCGTTCACATGCATCGTGACACGAAGAACCTCCCGAGACTTGCGAATGCTCCCGCCAACGATTAAAGCTGCTGCCGGCGGCCTCTCTGAGGCGTTGAGATCAGTCCCAGATGCGTGACTCAAGACGATGACTGAGTCCTCTTTAGACAGGGAATTGACAATCTCCTCAACTATTCCCGAGCAGAAATAGCCACAATCGCCGGCGGCGCTGTAGTCGGCAAATCTCGAAATCATTACGGTGTTCCTGCTGACCAGGGAGGCTCCTGCGGGTCTCTTGCTAATACTTTCAGCTCGACGGAAGGTTGGTGTATAGCCGCCCTTAGGGAGCTCGATAATTATGTCGTCGCCATAGCCCTCGTCGCGATAGTAAGTTGCGAGACGTATTCTCAGTCGCCGCGCCTGGACCCTGACGATCGGGTCCATACGGGGATCAAAACTAGACGGCTTGCCGAACACATCGACGCCGATCGGATATTCTTTCAATACGTCTCCCCGGCCGGAGAGAGTTTCTTCGACAACAAACCCCAATAATTTTTGAAGTCGGTCTACCTGCCTGAAGGCCTTGCTCTTCAGGATCAGATTAAGCTGGCGGCGGATGGGCTCTTCTAAACCTTCGAACTCTCTTTTTGATTCACTCGTCATTGGGGTCTTCGCTTGCATGGCAACGATGCTACAAGAATCAGCCGAGTTCGTCAGCGATCTATTTCTGATTCAACAAAGGCAACGCAAACAATTGAAAATACTACTTTTCGAAAGCCATTAGAGTGCCAAAGGAAATAGTTAGGAGATCACGGGGGAGTGTAGAAATGAGCTGAAAGGAGAAATATCAGGCGCTTTGGCGGCAATACGTCTCTCTTGTAAAGCTGAGGAGAACGGTTGAGAGGAGAAGCCACGCGATCATCAGGCTAAAGCCAAACCGGAAAGCATGTAGATCGTAGACGTGAACTCCATTGGTCATCGCTCCTGCCCATTTCTTGTCCAGTATCCAACCGATCGCCGGTTGGAGGAGTGTGGGGCCAATCATGTTTCCTATATTGGTGGTCCCTGAGATAGTTCCGAGGAACTGGGCTGGCACCGACTCCTTGCTGAAGGCGAAGCCTAAGACGTTGGCGCCACTGGCGAAGCTGGTGAAAGCGGCGATCCCGATAAAGACGGGCAACGGAAGATCGTTGAGGTAAAACATGGCACTCCAGCCCAGAGCAGCCAGCAGGCACCCCCCGATACATACCGGTTTTCTCCTTCCGAATTTATCCGATAAAGCTCCGCAAAGAGGGCTCGCAACAGCCCAACATACAATCATCACCGAGCACACAGCTGCTGCCTTGGTAGGTAGCAGGCCATATCGAGCCCGAAGGAAAGGAGCGCCCCATAGCCCTGTAAATGCCAGCATCGATCCCACCAGCCCGCCCTGCGCAAAGAAGATGAGCCACGTATTCCGATGGGCAAATATGCTCTTGAAGCCTTTTAGCAGATCCCATACTTTGACATCTTTCCGCTGAACTGCGGCCGGGGCGTAACTCCTGTAACCGTCGTCACTCGGATCATTCTTGACGAACAACATCGCCAGCACTCCCACCGCCAGGACGGCAGCCGCCGATACGAAAACAACTGGCCGCCAGCCAAATTTCTGGATTGCCAATCTCAGTGGCACCTGCGCGGTAAGCGCTCCAATGTTGCCGAAGAAGAGCCCAAGTCCAGATAGAGTCGCAAATCGTCGAGCCGGAAACCAGTGTGTTGCCAGTTTCAACAGAACCAGCCAGCCAACGGCTGCGGCGCCACCGATGATTGCTCTACCTGCACAGGCAACCCAAAAGTGATTGGCCGAGCCAAAAAGGAAGGCTCCTATTGCAGCAGTGATAGAGCCTGCTACCAGTAGCTTTCGCGCCCCCCAGGAGTCGACCAGAATTCCTGTCGGGATCTGCATCGCTACATAAAAGTAGAGGTAGAACGCCGAAAGATTGCCCAGACTCGCCGCGCCAATACCAAAGGCCCGCATCAACTCGTCGGTCATTACCGCGGGTGAGACACGGTGATAAAAACCGGCCAGGTAAAACAGCGCCGCGATTCCCCAGATGGACGCGGACAACCACGAAGGCGGATATGTCTTCCCCGGAGCCGGATCGGAATCGGTTTCGGCCGACGCGGCGTGAGTTTGTAAGTCTTGCATAGGGCTGCCCTTCGAGAATCGCCCAACACTATCATCCAGGGGCAGTGGAGACAATGCATGAACCGTATCGACACGGTTAGGGTGGGTAAAACTGCGACTTCGGGTGCTAGCTTAACATCTGTGTTTCCATGCCGGTCATCTATTGTGGCGAGGGCCAAGCAAAAGGAGTTTCGATAGAGATTTGCTCGGCTTAAGGGCACCGTTTCAGGAGAAAGCAATGGCAAAGCAGCTTACGGAAGACCAGATACAAGAGCAGAAGCAATATGTTCAGTGGCTCATCGAGCGGTCCCGCGCCGCCATGTGCGCGTTTAAAGACTACGACCAGGCGCAGGTCGACCGCCTCTGTCAGGCAATCGGGTGGGCCACCGCCAATGAGAAGACCTTCACCCGTCTGGCCGACATGAGTATCGCCGAAAGCGGTCTCGGAGATCCCACCACGCGTTATGGCAAGCGCTTCAAGATACACGGCATTCTGCGCGATGTGCTTCGACAGAAGAGCATGGGCATCATCGAAGAGATACCGGAGAAGGGTCTCGTCAAGTATGCCAAGCCGGTCGGGGTAATCGCATCGCTTGTACCCGTAACCAACGCCGCTCTGACTGAAGCCGGAACCGGGATATTCGCAATCAAGTGCAAAAATGCAACCATCTTCTCTCCACACCCGGCGAGCAAAAATACGACCGTCGAGACTGTCCGCATTATGCGCGACGTTCTCAAGAAGATGGGCGCGCCGGAAGATCTATTCATCTGTATCGAAAAGCCAAGTATCCCCCTGGCCCACGAACTTATGTCTGCTTGCGATCTAACTATCGCGACCGGTGGTCCGGCCATGGTGAAAGCGGCTTACAGCTCCGGCAAGCCGGCGTACGGTGTTGGTGCGGGAAATGCGACCATGTTGATCGATGAGACAGCTGATGTGGCAGACGCTGCAAGAAATACGCGCATCAGCAAAGTCTCCGATAACGGCTCGGGCTGCTCTTCCGACGGCAACCTCGTTGTAGATGCTTCGATCTACGATGCATTTTTGAGTAAGCTCCAGGAAGAGGGCGGCTATCTCGTCACCGACGAACAGAAGCCAATGCTGCAAAGTGTTATGTGGGACGCGGAACGGCATCGGACCAGCCCAACCATTGCTCGGCCCGCAGCGAAGATCGCGGAGTTGGCGGGCTTCAAGATACCGGAGGGCAAGAAGTTCCTGATCGTCAAGGAAAGCAAGATCGGCAAGGAGTATCCATTCTCAAGCGAGAAACTCTCCCCCGTCCTGGCTATCTTCAAATACAGTGGCTTCGAACAGGGCCTGGATATGATCAGCAGGATCTACAAGGTTGGAGGCCGCGGCCATTCAGTCGGAATCTACTCTTTCGATGACGATCACATCGATCGCCTGGCACGCATGGCGCCTGTCAGCCGCATCATGGTCCGGCAGCCACAATCCAAAGCCAACTCTGGTTCATTCACCAATGGAATGGCTATGACTTCCAGTATGGGATGTGGAATCTGGGGCGGGAACATTACCAATGAGAACGTCACCTTGAAGCATTACATGCAGACGACGTGGGTAAGTCGTCCAATTCCCGAGGACCGTCCGCCAGACAGCGAACTCTTTGGAGAGTTCTACAACTCGGAGACATACTGACAGTCAGTCTGTATCTGACTCTGGAGTTTGTGGCCGGTCAAGTTGTCGCTACGGTTTAGCACCGTTCATTTGTAGTTTAGCGAGTTACGGTCAGGTAGGATTTCAGCCGTGTCTTGAATGGTGGCGTTGCGGACCGGCGACACATAAGGGGAAGCAAAAGAATGGACTTAGAACTGAAGACGGCGCGCGTTCGGACGATTATTTTGGCGGGAGTGGTGGTTGGCCTGGCGAGTGGCAACGGCTTTGCGCAGGCGAAGGATACGACCGGTGCCGCGGGTACAGCGGCACAGGCGGCGGATGCGAAGGAGTGGCCTACCTTTGGGCATGATTCCGGAGGGATGCGGTTTTCTCCGCTGACGCAGATTAATACCAGCAATGTGGATAAGCTGACGGTGGCCTGGACCTATCACATGAAGCAGGAGGGCGACACCGCTGGGGGTGGACGCGGGCCAGGCGGACCGGGTGGGCCTGGTGGACGTCGTCCCGGTGGCGGGCCTCCGGGTGGCGGTGGTGCGCCGGGAGCCGGTGGCGGCGATCAGTCTGTGGCGCAGGCTGCGGCGGAGGGGATCGGCCCTCCGCGGGTGGCGACTGGGTTCGCGTTTGCCGAGGTGACACCGCTGGTGATTCATGGCGTGATGTATATCTGCACGCCGTATGGGCGCGTCACTGCGCTCGATCCCACGACGGGCAAAGAGATCTGGAGCTATAAGCTGTCGTCGGGCGAGCCGGCTACGCGGGGTGTCGAGTATTTTCCGGGGGACAAACAGACTCCTGAGCTGATCGTAGTGGGGACATCGGACGGCAAGTTGTTTACGCTTGACCCGAAGACCGGGGCACTGAACAAGAACTTCGGTGTGGATGGGTTTGTAGATCTGAATACTCCGGAGATTACGCATGGTTTGCCGGATGTGAGCGATGGCGTGTCGTCGCCTCCGATCATGTACAACAACCTGATCATCCTGGGCGGCAAGACGACGGAGAGCGGTGGGCCGGGGCCTGCGGGCGATGTACGTGCGTTTGATATTCATACGGGCAAGCTGGCGTGGACGTTTCATGCTATTCCGGAGAAGGGTGAACCTAACTACGGCGGCTGGGTGGGCGATAGCGCTAAAGAGCGGTCGGGCGTTAATGTGTGGGGCTTGATCACCGTTGATGCCAAGCGCGGGATTGCGTATCTGCCGTTCGGCGCGCCTTCGGGAGATGCGTTTGGTGGGGATCGCCCGGGTGACAATCTCTATGGTTCGAGCATCGTGGCGGTGAATGCCGCTACGGGAAAGTATCTCTGGCACTTTCAACTGGTGCATCACGATATCTGGGATTTTGATACAGAGACTCCGCCGCTGTTGATGGACGTGAAAAAGGATGGCAAAGTGATTCCGGCTGTGGCGTTGATTGAGAAGGACTCGCTGCTGTACCTGCTGGACCGCACCAACGGTAAGCCTATCTATGGGGTTGAGGAGCGTCCGGTCCCGCAGAGCCAGGTGCCGCAGGAAAAGACCTCGCCGACGCAGCCTTTCCCGGTGAAACCGGAACCACTGGCGCGGCAGACGATGACGATGGCTGATATCGCCACGGTGACTCCGGAGCTGGAGGCCATCTGCCGCAAGTTGGTTGCCGATAATCATCTGGAGCTGGGTGGGCCGTTTCTCCCGGAGACGTATAACCATGTGCGGGTAAATTTCCCGAGCGAGATCGGCGGGGTGAACTGGCCGGGCGGCACCTTCAATCCCCAGCTTGGGTATTACTACATCAATGTTATGAACCTGGGACAGATGCAAGGCTACAAGGATCCTGCAAGCGGGCCGGTGAAGGACGATATTGTGGGAACCAATAAGTTCTCCGGGCGGGCTGGTCCTTATGCTTCGCTGCGGCCGGGAGGGCGATTCAAGGACAACGCTTCGAACATGCCG
This sequence comes from uncultured Acidobacteriaceae bacterium, assembly GCA_963744125.1. Classification (GTDB taxonomy): domain Bacteria; phylum Acidobacteriota; class Terriglobia; order Terriglobales; family Acidobacteriaceae; genus Edaphobacter. The sequence goes on from CAVUSG010000008.1 coordinate 494,488, forward strand.
TGCCAGCAGCCCCCGTGGGGTGAGTTGGTGGCGGTCAACGTCAACACGGGGGATATTGCGTGGAAGGTGCCGTTAGGGATCACCGACAGTCTCCCGGCGGATAAGCAGAAGACTGGGCGCCCGGGAATTGGCGGGCCCATTGCGACGGCGGGCGGACTGGTTTTCATCGGCGCCGTGGACGACAATCGCTTCCGTGCCTTCGATGCGAAGACGGGCAAGGAACTGTGGGCGGCGAAGCTGGATGCGGCTGCGGGATCAGTGCCGAGCACGTATGAGGGCAAGGACGGGCGACAGTATGTGGTGGTGACGAGCGCCGGAAACATCTTCGCAGCAGAGCCGGCAACTTCGGATGCAATCACTGCCTATGCTCTCCCGAAGAAGTGACGTTCCTTCGACGTGGCTAGGTAACCCGACCCGCGCCCCAGCCGGACGTCCTTCGCCCACCGAAAATCCTTGTGCTGAAAAGGGAACACGCTTAGAATCTGCGGTGGAGCTAGCACTCCACATAAACCATTGATTCTAAGTGGCGGAGAGAGTGGGATTCGAACCCACGTTACCTTGCGGTAAACACGCTTTCCAAGCGTGCGCCTTCAGCCACTCGGCCATCTCTCCGCGGTAGGGTGGACTGTTTGAATCTACCACATTCGAGCGCTCAAAGCAGAGCCGGCACACGCTCCTCAGGGTACCTGCGCCTCGATATTCTGCTTCACGTTTGTTGGAGTCCGCAGATCCAGCGGCACTCCATTAGCCAGGTAGTGGTTCAGCGTCGATGGATCGCTCCAGTTGATATTCCAGCCGTGGTCGATGGCGATAAGAATGTACTGTCCCGGAATGATGGCAGGCACGTCGAAGCTGCCGTCCGTGTTGGTCTGGTCGCGCCGCAGTTCGGTGATACTGCCGGGCTGATCGACGGTGATCGGCACCAGCATCGCCAGTCCACCCACCATCGGTTTTCCGTTAAGCGTAGCAATGCCGGTCAGGCTTGCCCGTCCCGCCGCGAAGCGAAGTGTCACCGTCGACTGGCCGCTCGGAATCGTCACGATCCGGCCCACAATCTCATTCGCCCCGATCGCCAACCCGGTGAGCGAAAAGTTCGAGCTACCCTCCTGCGTCACCAGGTAACGTCCCGGCGGCAGCTCAATCGTGCGCGCAGGACGCTCGCGGCGCGAGTCAGAGCCTGGTCCACCTTTCTGCGTCCGCTGACCACCCTGCTGCTGCAGCACCGGCGGTGCCGCGCTCTGAACCATGGGGGGAGAGCCAACAATCCCGCCCATAACCCGACCTTGAAAGCCTCCACCGTCGCGCCCGCCCGCATTCGACCGGTAGACATTCTCTCGATCGTTCACATCGGTAAAGACAATCGGCAGTGACTCCGCGCCCTGGCCCTCAATCTTCAGCGTGACCAGCGCAGTCGGCAGGGCAGCCGACGCAAGGTCGAGATAGCGCGACGAGTTCGCCGTCACCTCAAGCATGGTCACCTGGCCGGGCTGCCCATTCTCATCCGGAGTCCGCACACGATAGAGCCCCGGCGCCAGCCCGCTGAACTCAAATGTACCGTTCGACGTCATGCTCGTAGAGATCGGCCCAAAGTTGCCCCGGCCCGAGACGGGCTCCACCTGCGGAAAGCGCATCCCCTGGTTAACCCTCGCACGGCCCTCTTCTCCAGGAGTGACTACCGGTGGCGGCGGACCAGCGACATGTAGATGCACCGAAGGAATCGGAACCAGTTGAATATCAGCCTCGCGCGTCTCGCCATCATGAAGCGTCACGATGCCCGCCGAGTGCTCATCCACAGCTCCGGGAAACCACGTCATCGGATACACCACATCCAGTGAGGGATCAAGCTGCGGCGTATCCGGCCCCTGCGGACGCCCCTGTATCGCCCCCATCGCATACCATGGCCGCGCTTGTACAGAGACACGATAGTCTCCCGGAGCCAGACCCGAAACCTCATACCGGCCGCGATCGTCCGTCGTCGCAGCGCTGGCCCGCATCGCCGGAGGCTGCACTCCACCAGCCTCGGTGCGGGGAACTGAGAACACCGATATCTGTGCCTGCCTCACCGGCTCGTTGCCCTCATCGAGGATCACGCCGGTAATAGTCGAGTCCGGCGCCAGCCGGAAGAGCACATCATACGTCGGCGCCCGTTCGGTGAGTACGACAGACGTCGAAAACCCCTGGTGTTCATCGAGCGCCTGCGAACGATAACCCCGTGCGCTAGCCCGCAAAGCCCAGTCGCCGTCGGAGGCCAGCGTCAGCACAAAATGACCGCGTTCATCGGTATCAGTCGCACTCTGCTGCGAGCCGCCGCGCTTGTTTGCGCTGCTCCGCGATCGGTATGCGTTGCAGTGATATGGCAGTGGACCACCGGAGCTCCCGTTCCGCTGCTGACCACCGTCCCCGTAATGCTGTAGGCAGAAGACGCGGTCTTCGCAGGCGGCTGCGCCGCGACAGTAGCTGCGGCAAAGATCAACCACAGACGGAGCAGGGAATTGAGCGCGCAGTAACGATATCCGAAGCCGATTGTCACGGCGTGACCTCCGTCTGCGGTACCGCATTCAGGTTCAGCGTCGACTGGTTGCCCGCCGTGATCGTCACCGTCTGCAAGTAGATCGAGTAGGCCTTAAGCGTCTCGGGATCGGTAAAGTCCACCGCATGGCGATGCTCAAACGCGATCGCCTGATACGTGCCCGGCGGAAGATAAGGATTGCTAAAGGTCCCGCCGGAGTTGGTGCGCAGACTGATAACCGGAGTCAGGCTCGGCGTAGTGCTGATCAGCGAAATCCACGAGCTCACCGGCTGCCCATTCAGCTTGACCGTTCCTTGCAGGCTTCCGGTCTGATTCGTCACCACCAGGTGGATCGTAGCGCTGCTGGCGCCTGCCGCCACCACCAGGTTCTCTCTGCTCAGGTCGGAGGTGCCAAAGCTGGCCGAAAGAATATACCAGCGCCCCTGCGCGCGCGCGGCCAGCCGATACGTCCCCGGCGGCGCCATGAAGGACGGCAGCCCCTTCGCGACGCTGCTGCAGCCCCACCGTGGTCATCATCTCATCTTCATCCTGATCGACCCGCTGCAGCGTCAGTCCGAACTGCTGCGGAGTAGGCGTTACTTTGTGAACCCAGTCCAAAGGTCGGCAACTGCATCGAACTGCCGGAACGTACTGTCGTCTGGGAGCCATTAGGCTGGTAGTTGCCCGACGACCCAGAAGTATTATCGGACGTTGCAGAAGGGTCAATCGAAAGGTCCACCGGAATCGCCGGAATCTCCACAAACCGCAGCGCCACCCCAGCCGTCTCCGCCTCCGAACCCGCTCCCGTCACCGTCACCCGGGTCTCCGCAACCTGCATCCCCTCCTGGTTCTGACTCCGCGCCGAGAGCGTATAAGTGCCGATCGGCAGCGAAATCGTGGCATGGCCTGGCCCGCGGTTCGCCGCCATTCCAACATTGAAACTAGACCCGTCCGAGGCGCGAGCCGTAACCGAGGTGCCGCCGCGTTCCCCAGCACTGGACTCGATACTCACCGGCACCGCGTACGTCTTGTCGGATGCCAGGGTGCAGGTCGAAATGCTGCTCCTCGCCACTGCGCAGGTGAATCACCTGGGCGCCGCTGTCGCCGCCCGCAGCCGGAATCGTAACCGGCATCACCGCCTCCGAGCCGCCGCCGTTGCGAGGAACATAACGGGTCTCAATCTTGTAATCCCCAGCGGGAACGGTAATGCGAAAGTCGCCATGCTGGTCGGTCTGGCCCTGACCCATCTGCAGCCAGCGGTGGCCGGACTCATCAAAGTTGCTCCGCCGCGCCATAACACTGATGCGCGCCAGCGGTTCACCATCCGGACCGATAACGGTCCCAGTGATCAGCGCCTCGGGATACAGCCGCACTACCAGCGGAGTATTGCTCTGGTCCACTTGAAAGCCTGGTTCCCAGGGTCCATAGGATCGCTCGACTGGTAATAGCCCGGCTTAGTCACCTGCAGGTTGATCGAAGGTGCTGGTCGTCTGGCTGAACTGCAGTCCGGTCAATTGCTCAAACCGGAACTTGCCCTCATGGTCGGTCAGCATAGCCCTGTTATTCATCCCATTCATCCGAACCAGCGCCCGCGGAATAGGAGCCCCGGTAGCCGAATTAATCACCTGGCCTGAGATCGTCACCGGGTCAGGAGTCGAGCTGGTCGAAGACGAAAGCGTCTGCGTCTGCGCCACACCCACCACTGGCAGGAAGACGGCCAAGCCGACCGCCAACAAGAATCCCAAAGCCAGAGCAACCAGTCTCACCATAACCCTCGCTCTCGCAACCGCGAAGCTGCAACGGTCGTCGTGAAAGCGTGGCCGAACTGGGATCACCGAAGGCACCTCGAAAGGGAACGGACTGATAGGCATGTGACTGTCGCTCAATCATAACTGTGAGCAACGGCTATAACATGGACGCGATTTGGCTTATATCTGTCTCAACTGGGAGCAAACAAGAGCCTTGCATATCCAGCAAGCCTCACTAGCTCCAAACACTACGTCCGATAACACATATTATGTATAGTCAAGCCCAGGCGCGTCCACAATCTCCCCCATAGCCCCAATCGCCACATCCCAAAGCACCTTCGACGCAGTTCCCTAAAGACCGCCCGCAAGCTTCTCCTCCGTCACAGATCCAATTCAATCTCTGACAAAGGAGTCGAACAACAGATCAAAACATCTCCCTCGGAAGGCTGATCAAGTGGCTCCGGTGCATATTTGATCTTCCCGCCGATCAACCCCGACTCGCACGTGTGGCAGACCCCCGCACGGCAAGCCCATCTGACAGGAACATCGCAAGCCTCAGCGAATTCGAGAAGACTGCCATACCGCGAGTTCCATGGAACGGTCAGATTACTGCGCGTGAAAAAAACGTTCGGGCCGGTGCCGACAGCTCCCACGGGTTGATGCGGCGGCTGGGACGCAACGCTCGCGATTCCAGGCGTAATGGATGGTCCCGCGCCGAATATCTCTGAGTGAATGCAGGAATCAGCTACACCCCATCCCTTCAACGCCGCGGTGAACTCCGCAAGGAAACGTGGTAGGCCCACACAGATAGAAGTCCGCTGTCTTCGGGACGCCGCGCTGTTCTAATAGCTCGAGGTTCAAGCGTCCCTGAACGTCATAGTCCTTCCCTGCCTTTTCTCCGTCCTCTGGCTTGCTATAGGCGACCAGCGAATGGCTCTGGGCAAGACCGTCCAAAAGCCCCCGCACCTCTGCCGCAAACGGGTGCTCTTTGCCATTGCGAGCACCGTAGCACCACCAAATCTCTCGCGCGGAACCTGTTTTCGTGCCCGAAAGTGCGTAAAGCATGGAGAGCACCGGAGTCGCCCCGATACCCGCGCTCAGCAGTACAACAGGTCTATCGTCCTGTACCAGCGTAAAGCTGCCTCTCGGCGCGCTTACCTGGAGTAGCGCACCAGCCTGAACGCGTTCATAAAAGTATTGGCTCCCTGCGCCATCAGCACGCTTAATGCTGACCCGATACGTTCCTGCACCTTGCGGACCCGACATCGAATAGCTTCGCAGAATCGGAGCTGAGTTCTTGTCCAGTTCGATCTTGAAGACCAGAAATTGGCCTGCAAGAGCCGCCGGCAATGGGCTCCGATCCTCCGACTCGAGAGTAAAGGAGAGCACGTCAACGCTCTCTCGCTGCACCGCCGCCACTCGCAGTGTCCGAAACCCGGTCCAGGCAAGCGGTGCGGAGCTCGGGGCGAGGCCGGCATTGCCACTCTGCTGATCCGCCTCGGCCAGAGCCTCCAAAGACGCTCTCCAACCTGCACTGAGTGAAGGGATGCGCAGGGCACGTTCCAGTCGGTCGCGCGGATGGCCGGGCAAGTAAAGCAGCCCATCGATTTCAGCGACACTGACACCTTCCGGTCCATCAGCCACCTTCACAATCTCATCTCCCGCGCCGATCTCCCCTTCCTCAATCACCCGAAAATAGAAGCCCGGCCGCTTATGCGAGACCAGCAGCGCGGGCATCTGCGGATTATTCATCCGTATCCCCACGCGATAGCAGGTAACCCGCGGTTGCGACACTTCGAACAACGCTCCACCGATCCGGTAACGATCGCCGATGCAGACTTCATCATCCGCCAGGCCTTCAACCGTCAGGTTCTCGCCGAACTGCCCGTACTGAAAGTCATGCCGCTGAAGCTGCGTCTCCCAGTAGCGATACGAGTCGAGTTGGTACACCATGACAGCCCTGTGCTCTCCGCCATGTCCTGCGAGGTCGCCCTGCCCATCGCCGTCAAGATTAAGATGACGCGCCGTCACCCTGCCCGGTACCGATTGCTTCCAGACAGCGGTGCGGACCACCTTGCCCTCCCACTCGACGTCGCGTGGAAGACCGACATTCACCGAAATAAGCGAGTTCATCTGGGTAGCTCCCACGCTGAAAATATAGCGAGTTGGTTTCCGATGAGCTACGTGTCTCTATGATTCTCCCTGAAAAGGCCAGGTCCGGCCATATTTGTCCTCCGATTCCCTGGACCTTAGACCGAACCAGTTACGCTAACGCAATCGCCTTCGACCGGTGGCCCCTCCCCCCAGCGCTATCAAGTTATCTACAGTCAAGCCAACGCGCCAGGATGCGACGGGATAATAACCGCTAATGCATCTTGTCGATAGTCACTTCTTGGGATTCCGATTCTGTGCCAAAGAGCGCGGCTGGCAAGACATCATCTGATGGAGCTACTGCAACCTGACAGCTAGTAGAAATAGCCTTCCAGCCGTAATGATCTGGAACGCCGTTCTGCGATGCAGCGAATGGGGCGCCGGGCTGATAAACACTTATATGGTCGTAACCGGTACATTGCATCAACACCAGAGTTTTTGCTGTATTTACGATCGTCAGAGTAGTCTTTGCGGGTGTAGCGGAATAGGTGAAACGAACTGGACCCGCGTATTGGGTGTACGAATCAGGGCTACCGTTCACTGCAGGTGACGCCACTTCGGGAAAGTTCAGTCGATAGGTTTGCCACGAGATGTATCTCTTAGCAACCTCATAAACTGCCTGACTCTTCGCTACGTTCATGAAGAACTCACGGTTAGTCGAGCACCGTTTAGGAGAGGCAGGAACGGTCCCTGTCGACACCCAGTACATAATTGTCAGCGGAACCGAAACCGGTTGCGCCGGTTGGTTTGTTGGCTGGTAGATGCCAAGTCCTATTCTTCGAGACTCGCCCGGCATGAGGTTGTCGTCGAGCACGGATGGCGTCCAGTTGAAATAGACCGGCACTTTGTTGTCATTAACTAAAGCCAGGTACTTTCCTGTATTGTCCGGGTTCCCTTCCGCGTCCACTTGTGACGCGCTGACATGCCCGTCAAGTTGGAGTTTAAGGTTGAGGCCAAAATCGATGGGATAAGTCTTGACAACCCAGTAGCCGCGTTCGTCCTTAGGCTGCATCGCTTCATGATGGATGTTTTCACTGACACTAGCGATTGATGAGGCTACCTGCCTGCTGTACGGGTTAGTGTCCATTGGCGGCGCGGTGCAGATAGAATCCGCTAAAACCGGCCCTGCTGTGGCTACGAGAAGACAGACAACAACAAAGTGGGTCGTACGGTCGAACACAGTGATACCCCTTGTCGCTCAGTTTTGATCGCTAAGGGGAGTGGCCAAGCGTACCTATTGCCTGACCTGTGCGCAAGATGAAAGAGTTTGCAACTTACAGCGAAAAGAATGACTTAGGTAACCCTAAGGTAACAGACGGCGGAATGGCGTGAACCCCAGGCAGTATGCAACGACAAAGAGCGCTCCCCGAGTCCCCCGCGCCTAAGGCCCGGCAGCTTCAAAGGAACGGGTTCTCTATACGAATCCCCGCCACCTTCTGACCGGCATTCATGTCCTCGGAGAGGATGACCTCCGCTCCTGCTTTCAGAGCTGAGGCACATATCAAAGCATCCCAAAAACTGATCCTCGCCTCATCCTCAATCCGAAACGCCATCGCGACATCGGCAGCGGTCGTGTCGATACACCAGACGCGGAAGTCCTCCACTATCTCTCTCGCGGCGCGTTTGCTGAGAGGTTTTGTAATCTTACGGGTGACATTGACGTAAAACTCTTGCAGGACTTGGGGGCTCAGAACGCCCGTTCGAGTCTTGAGCAATTCGGTCACAAGCATTCGAGCGATCGGATGCTTCTCCTTTTGGTCCACGTCGTGAGCGTAGATAAGAACATTCGTATCAACAAAGGTCGTCTTAGCGTTCATGGAGTTCATCCCGGCTCACCATCTGCCCTCCACCCAGGTGGTGGCCACGCTCCATCCTGGCGATGGCCGATGCGGCTGCACGTTCGTAGGCATCATCTTCATTCACCAATGCCTCAACCTGCCCTGCAAGCAGCCCACTGATCGACGTGGAGCGTTTCGCGGCAAGGATCTTGGCTTTTTGCAGTACCTGCGTACTTAGACTGATGGTCACGTTTTGTTTCTTGATCTGTGTCATGCGCAGCCTCACGTAAATACGTGCTACACGTATTATACGTGCGACACCAAGTTTTGATCTCATCGCTTGCAAAATCTGGCAAAGTGCCACTATAATTACGGCATATTGCTCAGGAGTCCCTTGTGACACCGACTGCCCAACTTTCAGCGAAGCGAGAACCGGCGATGCTCTATCGTCGCGTTGAGATCAAACTTGGGATCAGTCCCCTGCGCTCAGACCGCGATCTGGCTCGCCTGGTCGAGCAGCGGCTACCTCTTAGCTCCGTGGACTCCCTCTCCGCGCATGGCATAAGCGACGAGGAGATTTACAACTACATCGTGCCACGGCGGACCTTGGTCCATCGAAAGAGCCGCCATGAGTCCTTGACCCATGAGGAATCCGATCGTGCTGTCCGAATCGCCCGTATCACCTCTCAGGCAGAAGAGGTCTTCGGAGACGATGCAAAAGCTGCCCGCTGGTTAAGAAAACCAAAAGCTCACTTTGAGGGACGGACCCCCCTCGAATTGCTGAGAACAGATGCCGGAGCACGCCTTGTCGAAGAGATGCTGGGACAGATCGATTACGGCTTCGCTGCATGATTCTGTGGCGCATCAGTAACTACCCGAACCTGGATGGTTCCGGTGGACTCTATGTCTCAGGACGTTGGCATTCCAAGGGGCATCCGGTCGTCTATTGCACCTTGAACCCATCGACCGCGCTACTTGAAATCCTGGTCCATATGGAGATTGATGTTGAGGATCGTCCGGAACGCTTTCAGGTCCTTAAAATCGAAGGGTTAGACACCCTCTCCAGGGAGAGAATCGAAGCTCATGCGCTCCCGGCAGAGTGGGCCCGGGATGTTCTGGAAACGCAACGCATCGGTGATCGCTGGCTCATTGAGAAACGTTCTCTTCTCCTTGAGGTTCCAAGCGTTCTTGTTCCCGAAACGTGGAACGTCCTTGTGAATCCTCTGCACCCCGAGGCCCAACTGCTTCGCATCACCGCGCAATATGACCACGCCTTCGATGACCGCTTCTTTTAAAACCCCCATCGAGATCATCTTCGCACCCCTCCTGCTCGAAACTTCTTTTGTTAGCATGGGCTGAGGGATGCCATCGGCTATGCGGATCGTTCAGACTGTCTTTGGTGTCTTCCATCACTTCGAACTCGCGCGCCAGCTTCACCAACGCAACCACCTCCAAAAGCTCTACACGACATGGCCGCGCCTGCGCATTGATCGCGAAGGACTTCCCCGCGAGCTGGTCGACACATTTCCATGGATCCACGGCCCCGATATGCTCGCCCAACGCTTTGGGTTTAGCCACGCATGGACCTTAGACCAAACAAGTTATGCAAACGCGCTAGCCTTCGACCGCTGGACATCCCGCAAGCTGCGCCACGAACCCCCTCCCGACGCTCTCATCGCCATCTCCGGCTCCAGCCTCACCACCGGGCAGGAGCTCCAGGCCCGCGGCAGCCGCTTCATCTGCGACCGCGGCTCATCCCACCAGCGCTACCAGGAGCGAATCGTAGCCGAGGAGTACCGCCGCTGGGGAGTAAGCCGCCCCGTCACCGATATCCGCGACATCCTCCGCGAGGAGAAGATCTACCAGGCCGCCGACGCCATCACCGTCCCCTCCACCTTCGCCGCCCGCTCCTTCATCGAGGAGGGCCTTCCCACCCGAAAAACTCCACGTAATCCCCTACGGCGTCCGCCTCGAGCAGTTCGTCCCCACCGGCAAGCCCCCAGCAGACCGGTTCGAAGTTCTCTTCGCCGGATCGGTCAGCCTGCGCAAAGGAGTTCCCTACCTCCTCCAGGCCTTCGCCAAACTCCGGCATCCCGGCCAAACGGCTCCGCGTCGCCGGCTCAATCCATCCAGACATGAAGACCGTTCTCGGCCGCCTCCCACAGGATCAGGTCGAGTTCCTCGGAGCCAGTCTCCCAACCCCGCCTCGCCGAGCTGATGAGCACCAGCCACCTCATGGTCCTGCCCAGCATCGAGGAAGGCCTCGCCCTCGTCCAGGGCCAGGCCCTCGCCTGCGGATGCCCCGTCCTCGCCTCAACCAACACCGGCGGCGAAGACCTCTTCACCGACGGCGTCGAAGGCTTCATCGTTCCCGTCCGCGACGTCGAAGCCCTGACCGACAGGATGCAGCGCCTCGCCGACGACCCCGCCCTCCAACAAAGAATGAACCACGCCGCCCTCCTTCGCGTAAGGACTATAGGGGGCTGGCAGGAGTACGGCGACAAGCTGGGAAACCCTGCTCCGGCAACTGACTGGCAAATACCGAAGTCCGGACTTATGTCGCTATCGTTCGAAGACTTTGCGCAAAAAGTACGGGGAGGGGGGAGGGTACAACCACCCCCAACAAAATGCACCATCTCGACCCGGTCTCCAGCCTTCAGAGCCGTCTCAGGCCAGGCGGTGCGAGGAGCAATATCGCCGTTGTGCTCGACCGCCACCCGGTCGCCCTTGAGCCCAAGCTCGGCGATAAGTTGGTCGACAGTGGCAGGTTCAGAGAGGGAGTCAAAGGTACGGGACTGGCCGTTCAGCAACAGAGTGAGTGGCATGGCACTCACAAGCCTAGCAGTTCCCCGGCGTCCCCAGCCGCTCAGCGATCCAAAGCCGCAGACGGCGAGCCGGTGGCACCACCGCGGCACACTCAAAAAAGACCTCACGGCTAAGCAGCATGAGGATCTGAGTGGCCTCAGCATCCGCCCGCGTAGTCGGCTGGTCAACCATGAACATGCGCGAGTCAACCAGATACTCCACCGCATGCCCAAGTATCTCCAGCGCCCGCCCCTGCTGAGGACTGGATCGCCGCCGCACCGCACTAACCTGGTTCAACCCGTCAGGGCTTGGAGCAGCAGGCTGGAAGGCCACGCCGGGGTTCGGGTTGGTCACGGGATACTGGCCGGGGAGAGATGCAGTGGACATAGGTAACGCCTCCGTCTCATTCCCTATCGGCGGACACGCAGCAGGCATTACATAAGAGAAGCAGGATTTAGCGAGTCGTGGAGCGGCCAGAGATGGTTCAAAGGGCCGTTGCCGCCACCACGCGCCTCTGCCGAACGAATGGCTTCGGCAACGTACTGCTTAGCCGCGAGCGCCGCCGCATAGGGCCCGTCACCCAGCACCAGACGGCTGAGCAGCGCACTAGAGAATGCGCACCCGGTGCCATGGGTAGAGGTAGAAGCAACACGCTCACCAGGAATCCAGACAGGGCCCCCGGCAGCCGGAAGCAGCAGATCGTCAGGAGGATCGCGATGTCCTCCGGTTACCAAGACATTGATTCTATGTGCCTTCCCTTCAGCCGTGCGCGAACTGGAGGGCATGGGCGGCAGCAGAGATATCTGCACGTGATTCAACAGGCAAGCCGGACAGAGCGGCGAGCTCCTCCAGGTTGGGAGTGACCCAATCGACCAGGGGCAGCAGCCCGGTACGAAGCAGATCGACACCGGAGGGCTCGAGGAGTTCTCTGCCAGAGCTCGAGAGCAGCACTGGGTCCAGAACAACCGGGATGCCCTGACCGAGGCCACGGAGGCGGACTAGAAAGCCAATAACCTCAGCCACTGCAACAGCGCTGCAAAGCATCCCGATCTTGATTCCTGCTGGAGGAAGGTCTTCCGCGAGGGCTTCCAAAGTTGCACGAAGGACCTCTGGAGCGACTGGGTGAGTGGAACGAACTCCGCGCGTGGACTGAACCGTCAGACCTGTAATGCAGGAGGTGCCGAAGAGGCCGTGGGCGGCAAAAACCATCAGATCGGCGGTGACGCCGGCACCGGAGGACGGATCGAAGCCGGCAATCGTGAGAACAGTCTGCATGCAGTGCTTTTGGGACGAATTTCAGATTTATTTACTGCTTGGTAAATAAATCTGAGATTTTGGTGCTTGGAGAGGAAATGAGGCTATTTGATGCGAAAATTCGCGCTTTTTGGCTAATTTTCTGGACTCGGCATGAATAGATATCAATACCATAATCAATCCGTTTCTGCAAGCAAGGTTGGCCAATAAACGCTCACGGGTGTTTGACTTAGCAATTTTGAGCCGAGACAATAGTAGGTGGAGCGTGACCATGAGAGCACAACCTATCAAGATCAAGGGCGGGAGGACACGACGACTGCAAAATTGGGTCGCCGCTGGAATTCTGGTATTGACGATGAGTGTTGCGGGCGCTACGGGTGATGCAGACGGGCAGGCCCCGGGTAAGAGCCAGACGCGACTGAACAAGACGCTGCACTGGTTTGAGGTTGGGATGGCCTCCTGGTATGGACCTCACTTTCAGGGTAAGAGGACGGCGAACGGCGAGTCCTTCGATATGAATGAGTTGACGTGTGCGCATCGCAGCCTGCCACTGGGAAGCTGGGTTCGGGTGACGAATCTGAAGAACCAGCGCACGGTGTTTGTGCGGGTGAATGACCGGGGGCCGGTGACGGAGGGTCGGGTTGTTGACCTGTCCTTTGCTGCGGCTAAGGCGGTTGGGCTTGTGGGAGTTGGCAAGGTCAAGCTGGAGCCGGTTCGTGGCGGTGACGCGAAGATGGCCCAGGATTTGATCGCGCAGCTACACATTCCGCTGATGCCGCTCGCCGGGCAGTAGCTGAAATCGGGTTAGACTGGCTCTGTGGAGTCTTCCAAGGAAATCTTGATTGCTGGACAGGCTGCGGCTGCGCCGGAGGACCGGCTGATTGTGGCTCTGGACTTCCCTTCTGCGAATGAGGCTTTGGGTTTTGTGGGGCGGCTGGAGGGGGTTTGCCGGTGGTTCAAGGTGGGGATGGAGCTTTATTACGCGGCGGGCAACGCACTCATCGATACCTGCGCTCAAAGGGCTTTGAGGTCTTTTTGGATCTGAAGCTGCATGATATTCCGAATACGGTGGCGGGGGGGGTGCGTTCGGTGGGGGGGATTGGGGCTTCCCTGCTGACCGTGCATGCTGGGGGGGGTAGGGCGATGCTGGAGGCGGCGGCGGAGGCTGCGCGGGCACCGGGTGCTCCGCGGCTGCTGGCGGTGACGGTGCTGACCAGTATGGATGCCGGGGAGTTGGCTGGGGTGGGAGTGACGGCTAGTCCGGCGGAGCAGGTGATGCGGCTGGCTCGGCTCGCGCGTGCCGCGGGGATCGATGGGATGGTGTGCTCGGCGGAGGAGGTGGGGACGCTGCGGAGCGCGCTGGGGGATGAGGTGTTGCTGGTGACGCCGGGGATTCGGTCGGCGGATGATGCCGTGGATGATCAGCGGCGGGTGGTGACTCCGAAGGCGGCGATCGAGGCGGGGTCTTCGATGCTGGTTGTGGGGCGTCCGATTACTCGGGCGAGCGATCCGGCTAAGGCTGCAAACAGGATTCTAGATGAGATTCGGTTGGCTACCCCCCTCCCCCCTGTATTTGCGCAAAATCTTCGAAAATAAGGACTTAAGTCCGGACCTTGTCTTCGGCATGTCGTAAAGTCTTGATTTCAAAGAGCATATTTTGCAAAATATTCCAAACACAAGACTTAGCTCGCCTGAGCTGGCTCAGGTGTGGGAGTTTGAGTGGTGCGGATCTGGTCTTGCCCCCTGCTTCTATTGTAAAGGGTGTGTCAAGGGTTTTGGGAGAGGTACGAGGTACTGGGTGCGAGGTACAAGGTGAGAACAGGCAACGGCAAAGCAGAAACAAAGCCGGTCCTCCCCTACGGCGAAGGATGACAGCGTTTTGGATGTGGCGAAGGCTCGGTTAGAGGGCTTCGGCTACCTCGAGGTCGCTCAGGCGCAGGGCGAGGGATTTGGCGGAGCCGCCTCCGCGGTGGAACTCGCTGAGGTCTAGCTGGGTTACGTCGAAGCCGGCGTCGGCTAGGCGGGCGGCTAGATCGACGTCGGATGCTCCCATGAGTATGTTGCGGCCGATGTTGATGACGCTGCAGGCGAATTGGGTGGCTTCGGCCTCTGTTACGGCGATGCGTTTTTCCACGGGGTAGGCGGCTTCGATTCGGTTCTGAGATGCGGAGTCGAAGGCTGCCGGGAAGTAGAGCAGGTAGCCGTTGGCGAGGGGGGCGAAGCAGGTGTCCAGATGGAAGAAGCGGGGGTCGACCAGATGGAGCGAGGTGACGGGGGTGTGCCAGGCGTCGGCTACGTGGCGGTGGCTGTGGAGGCAGGTACGGGAGCCGTGGGCCATCCAGAGGTGGTTGCCGTCGGCGTCAAACATGGCGTCGCCTTCGCCCTCGAAGGCGGTCTCGCGGGGGGTGTTCCAGAGGATGAAGTTGGCGTCCTGGAGCCAGCGGCGGAGGTGGGCTTCTTCGGTCTGGCGCTGGGGGTGGGCAAAGCTGGAGACGGCAGCGATGCCGTGGGAGACGATCGCGGCGTGGGCGACGAAGACCATGTCCGGCGCGCCGGGACGGGCGTGCAGCAGACGTACGTCAGCAATGCGGCGGAGTTGCTGGTAGAGGTTTTTCCACTGGGCGAAGGCTTTATCGCGGGAGGGACGGTGCAGATTGCCGGCCATCCAGGGATTGATGACGTAGTCCACGTCGTAGAACTCGGGCGGACACATTAGATAGGTGGGTTTATCGAAATGTGGAGTTGGTGCAAGGCTGGGGGCCTGAATAGAAGGTACAGGAGTGGTGGTAATCATAAAAAGCTTGGTGCCTACTTTCCAGAGAAGAGTCTGCCCATTCAGAGTAACGATCGTCAAGTGGGTGAACGTAAAGATTTAGTACAACTTTGGTTCAATGGGAATGAACAGTTGATGAAGAGCAAATTGGGTCCTTAAATACCCGCAATTTGGAACGGCGGATGGGCTGAAGAGTAGTGTTTTGGGGTGAGGAAAACTTGGGCAAAACAGGAACGGGGATGGGGGCGGGATAAGAGCGGGATATTGGACTTTTACATCCCACCCTTCGCCCAAGTGCGGCGAAGGATGGGGCACCCAGGCAGTAGTGGTAGCTCCGAAGGCGCAAAAAAGCTCCCGTTTTGGGAGCCTTTTCTGTGTGAATTCTTGATGGGTGATTAGAGCTTTTCGAAGAAGTCGCAGGCCGAGCAGGAGATGTAGACTCCGCCGGGGGTTCCGCGCTCGCGGTCCTTGACCCGCTTTACGATGCGGGTGGGTTTGGAGCACTTGGGACAGTCGGTGCTCTTGGTGGTATCCATTGCTTTCTTACGGTCGCCGGTTTTGGCTACTTTTGCCATGATGTTTTCCCCTGATGCTTAAATTTGGCGTGTCGCGCGTTGGCTGACCATCGGACTGGCTTTGTGGGGCCAAGCTGGACCGGATCTGCCGGAACTTCTCAATTGGATCTGCGCGGAACGGCCCGAAGGCCACGGCGGGAGACAGAGGAGAAGAGCTGCGTGAACGCTCAGTGTTTAAGTTTACACCAAACTTCTCCAGCCATTCATCAGGAGCAAACTACTGTTCAGACGGCGCACCTAAAGTGATTCTTCCAGGTGTTGGCAGCGGATCAGGGGGGCCGGTTTCTGCGGTCCCATGTGTCTTTATTCGATATTCGACTTCTTTGCTCCAATCCGCTAAGCGGGTTTTTGAGCGTAGTTCTGGTGGTCCAATGAACACGTACCACGAACTCCCAATTCCTCTGCCATTGGTACCCGCCACGTCAAAACCACCGTCGTTTTCCCCTTTCAAGACATAATTTTGGGGGACAGCTTTCAGACGGAAGGAGCCGTCCGGCAGCGCGATTCGGTAGAAGAAAGTATCCGCGGGTTTAAGATCCAAAACTCTAATGCTTCTTGTTCGAAAGATGCCATCCTCAGATACCGTAATGAGCCACGCTTTCCCGACGTGGGATTGAAATGGCGCCTCGTGGTCGTTGAAGATAACCTGTACCCAGCCAACGTAGCGGTCAGGGAGGATGAACTCGTAATGATCTTTCTCACAGACGGCGTTTGCCGGTGCCAAGAAGGCAAGCAGAACGACGGCTAGAAGTCGATTTTTGTACATGTCACCCCTGGTGAGCAGCTCGAAAAAAAGCGACGCAATGACGAGAATGGATCGCATGGCTGCAAGCACCAAGTGGTCTCTCCTTGTCATCGATTGTCGATGAAATTTGCTGAGCCGCGTTCTCGGTTGTGACACTTACGCGTCTGTCACATTCACACATCAGCAGCCGCTTGTGTTTAGCTCTTCTTGCTGGCTGCGATCTCACCTATTGCGCCGACGAATTTGTCGAGGTCTGCGATGGTTGTGTAGACGTGTGGGGTGACGCGGATGCAGTGGATATTTTCGTAGTCGATGCCGACGGTGTGGATCTTGTAGCGGTCGAAGAGGGTTGTCATCAACTGGTGTGGGGTGACGCCCTCGATGCTTACGCCGCAGATGGCGCAGGAGAATCTTGGGTCGAGGGAGGTGTGCAGCTTGACGCCGGGGAGTTCGCGGACTCCTGTGGCCCAGTAGTTCTTCAGGTAGAAGATGCGCTCCTGTTTGCGGCGGGAGCCGATGCCTTCGTGGAAGTTGATGGCTTCGCCGATTCCCTGCTCGATGGGGAAGCTGCGTGTGCCGATGGATTCGAACTTGCGGATGTCGGGACTGTGCGGGTTGGCGGCGCAGGTCAGTGGCCAGAGCTTGGCGATCTTGTCGCGCTTGACCCACATCATGCCTGAGCCTATGGGCGCGGAGAGGAACTTGTGCAGACTGGTTCCGAAGTAGTCGCAGTGGAGGTCGGGGATTTTGAAGTCGAGGAGGCCGAAGGAGTGTGCGCCGTCGACGATGACCTCGCAGCCGTGGGCGTGCGCCATGTCGGCGATCTGCTGCACCGGCATTAGCTGGCCGACCCAGTTGACCATGTGGGTGATGTGGACGATCTTTGTGCGCGGGGTGATGGCCTGTTCGTAGGCCTTGACGATTACGTCGGGGTCTTCGATGGGGAAGTCGAAGCTGATCTGCTTGTAGACGATGCCGTCGCGCTCCTGCCGCTGACGGTAGGCGTTCATCATGTTGGGATAGTCCTGCATGGTGCCGACGACTTCGTCGCCTGGTTTGAGCGGCAGGCCGTAGATGATGGTGTTCAGGGCTTCGGTGGAGTTGCGGTCGATCGCAATCTCTTCAGGCGAGGTGCCGGCGAGGTTGGCTAGTTTTTGACGGAGGGGTTCGCGGCCCTGGTCGAGGATCTGCCACATGTAGTACGACGGGCCCTCGTTGGTCATCTGGTTGTAGCGCTCGACGGCCTGTTGGACGACGATGGGCGATGGAGAGACTCCGCCGTTGTTGAGATTGATGATCTGTGTGCTGACGGAGTAGGAGCGCTGGATGACGCTCCAGTAGTCTTCGTTTTGGGCCACGGTTCCGGGGCCGAGATTCTCTACGGCGCGGGAGGCTGACTCAAACTCGGCCGCGTGAGCCTGGCGGAAGAGGCTGTTGGTGGAGAATGCCCCGGCAAGGGCCGTCATCTTGAGGAAGGAACGACGATCGTTGAGTGCCATACAAGCAATCTAGGCCGATTACGGCGTTTCGGCAAAGTTTTTTGCGGCAAAAGAGCGCTTTAGCGCAGCTGGGTTACGAGTTGCGATGGTGGGTTAGTGGTGGGCGCAGACTTGGTGGTGTCGGGCTGGGTGGCGTCGGGTTTGTTGGGGTCGTCCGGGAATTGGACTTTGCCGGCGGCGTTGGGAGCGGAGACGGTTTCGCCCGGCCTGGCGAGGGTGGGGGGTGGAGCGGCGGCTGTATCTCCTCCGTCGGTGGAGGTGGGCTTGCGGTCGCCTACGTCGATCTGATGTTCGGTGGGAGGCGCGGTGTAGCCGGCCATCTCATCCTTGTCGTGGATCTCGATGGGCTTGCCGAGTTCGGCGATCTCGACCATGACGACGCGGTCTCCAACGAAGCGGACGAAGCGGACGGTCTGGGGGACGTGGCCGTAGATCCACTCCTCGTAGTTTGCGCCGTTGGGGTCGCCGTCGGGCTGGTCGCGGAGCTTGCTCTCGGGTGCACCGAGAGCTGCGAGGACCATGCGATGGGTCATGCCGACGAGGATGTCGTGGGAGGCGATGGCTTGCTTGAGCGGCTCGGGGAGCGTGTCGGCGTAGGCCTGATCGCTGGTTTTGACGCCGAAGTCGATGACTGGTTCGAGGAGAGCCTTGAGCTCGGGCGCGGATACTTCGGGGACTCCGCCTTCGAAGACGAGGGTGATGCGGGCGCCGGTGGCTATGTCCTGGGGGGCCACGACAGGGGCGTCGTTGAGCTGGATGTGGCTTAGGAAGCGATGCTTGGCGTAGGGACCGCCGTTGAGGTCGAAGATGATGCGGTCCGGCTTGATGGTCATGGCGGTGATGAGGACGCGATCGCCGGGTGCGGCGGCCTGACCCTTCTCGTAGAGCATCTTCTTGTAGTCTTCGGGGCTGGGGGTAAGCTTGCCGTTGGCGAGCAGGGAGAGGCCGGGTCCCATGGGGAGCGCGCGGTGGGCGAAGCCCTGCTCGGCGTCCATGTTGCGGATCAGTTCGCGGCGACCGCGTTCGGTCAATTTGTCGGTGGGGAGTTCTACACGGGTGGGAGTGAAGTCGGTTTTAACGTCGGCGGTGGCGGATTTTTCGCCCACGACGAAGACCTGACTGCTGGCCCAGGGAGTTGCGACGACAAACGCTGCAATTAGAGCCCATTTGCCCGTCTGATGATTGGCCCATCTGCGTGCGCGGAGCTTCATAAAGCACCTCAGATACAAAAATCTTGCGCCTAATTGGTGCTTTTGACAAGGGGGTGCGCGGGTGGCGAATAATTTATTACATCTGCGAGACAAATTGATGGATTAGGAGGGGCTTGGGGGTGCTTCGGCGTCCGGGGCGGCTGTGGAGTTGGGCTGGACGGACATGGTGGCGGGGGTGGTGGGGAGAATCTGGACGAGCGGGGCGGGGCGGGCCTGGGCCTCCTGCTCCATGGCGGCGTGGGCCGGAGGAGGCGCGACGTCGAGGGGGTAGCCGCCGGCGACGATGGGTGGGTGGGTATAGTTCCAGGCGTATTCGCGGGTGAGGAAGACCATCACGACGATGCAGACGAGGCTGGCAAAGATGGTGAAGAGAGCGGCTTCCGGGCCGTAGTCGCCTCCGGTGAGCCAGCGGCGGCCGAAGGCGTCGGTCTGGACGACAGTGGAGAACTCGTTGATGCCGCTGACGGGCAGGCCGAAGAGGATGCCCATGCTGGCGTTCCAGGCGAAGTGCAAACCCCAGGAGAGCCAGAGTCCGTGGGTGCGAAGCCAGGCGATGGAGAGGACGACGCCGGCGAGCATCGCGATGAGTAGACCGATGGCTGTGGCGTTGGGGTTGGCGATGTGGACGAGGCCGAAGAGGATCGCCATCAATATAGTTGCGGTAACGGGGCCGGTTGCCTTGATGAGGCGGCGGAAGGCGAAGCCGCGGAAGGCGACCTCCTCTGCGAGAGCCGCGACGAGGAGCGCGAGGAGATTGATGATGACCAGCAGGAGGGAGCGGGCGTCGGTAAAGAAATGGACGTGCAGCGATCCGAAGATGGCCATGGGCAGGACTGCGAGGACCATGGCTCCCCAGCCGAGGGCGGCGCCGAGCGTCCACTCTTCGCGCGCGGTGGGGCGTTGAGGAAGACCGATGATTTCGCGGAACGGGCGTGGGTGGCCCGAGATGGCCTGGAGGATTGCGAAGCCGAGGACGAGCAGGAAGAGGAAGAGGATGGACTTGAGGAGGGTGGCTTCGGCGGGGAGATTGAAGCGTACCCAGAGTCCGCGGGCAGCACTGGCGGCGAGCGCGTCGGCTGCGAAGACCCAGAGGATGGAGGTTCCAAAGAGGGCAAACTGCAGCGTGCGATTTAATCGGGGCGGCTGTGTCGATTGAAACGCCGGCAAGGTTGGGATACTCCTGTGGATGCTGCTGGACCGCTAGGCGGTGGTGTAGAACTGGGCGATGTTGCGGAACTTCTGATAGCGCTGCTCGAGCAACTCGTCAATGGGGATGGAACGCAGGGTGCCGAGGTGATAGCGCAGCTTTTCGTCTAGCATGGCCATGGCGGCGGCGGGGTCGTTCTGGGTGCCACCATCTGGCTCTGGCAGGACGTCGTCCACGCAGCCTAGAGCTTTGACGTCGATGGCGGTGTATTTGAGAGCAGCGGCAGCCTGCTGCTTCTTGCTGGCGTCCTTCCACATGATGGAGGCGCAGCCCTCGGGGGAGATGACGGAGTAGATGGCGTTCTCGAGCATGAGGACGCGGTCTGCGACTGCGAGGGCGAGGGCTCCGCCGGATCCGCCTTCGCCGGTGATGGTGGCGATGGTGGGGACGCGGAGGCGCGACATCTCGAGGAGATTGCGGGCGATGGCTTCGCCTTGGCCGCGCTCTTCGGCTCCGATGCCAGGATAGGCGCCGGCTAGGTCGAGGAAGGTGAAGACCGGGCGGCCGAATTTTTCTGCGATGTGCATGGCGCGGAGGGCCTTGCGATAACCCTCGGGCTCGGGCGAGCCGAACTTGCGGGTGACACGCTCCTTGAGGGTACGGCCTTTGAGGTTGGCTATGACGAGGACGGGCTCGTTGTGGAAGAAGGCCATGCCGCAGGACATCGCGGGATCGTCGCCGAAGGCGCGGTCGCCGTGGATTTCGCTGAAGTCGGTGAAGAGTGCGTCGATGAAGTCCATCGGATAGGGGCGCTGCGGGTGCCGGGCCAGCTCCGTTCTGATCCATGCTTCGGGGACCGGTGCGGCTGGGGGGTGAGAGTGCGTTGCTTTGCCTGTTTCGTGTTCTGCCATCCTAATCATTGTATCTAAGAGTAGCGAATGCAGCTGTCCAGGCGAGCTCGTTAGGTTCGATAAAAGAGAAGAAAGAAAGTGGACTATCAGCAGGATGCAGTAGTCCCAGTCACGGTGGATGGAACTCGCCGCGGTTTAGAAAAAACCGTCATGGATTATTTCGAAGATGGATCGTTTCTGCTCTGCAGGCACGACTATGAAGAGATCACCAGCTATCACATAAGGCTATTGGACGAAACTGAGGAATACACCGACAAAAGGCCAGAAACGAGTTGGCACCGCAAATATTAGGTGGTCATCTGCTGAAGGCCTAGCAGCGTGTCCATGATGAAGGTGTAGTCGGAAGGGTTCCCAATTTTCTCCGGAAATCTAGGGAGCAACCGACTACCCACGGCGTGAGAGAGCGCTCGGATGGGTTCCGTATACTCGTCTCTCACACTGGCGATTTGCTGGCATAATTTGATTTGGTCAAGTGCCTTGGTACGGTCTACGGGACCCGAACCTGCAAATTCTGTGCTGACAATATCTGTCAGGGTGGCGATTTGCTGCCTCGCAGCGGCCAGAGGTGTCTGGAGGGTGAGGGCGTATGCCTTCAGCGCGGCCGGAGATAATGCAAGTATTTGTTGTTCAGTTAGCCATGCCATGGCTGGGAGAGTATTCACCTCAGTTTGATCTTGTCAAGGGGCGCCAACGGCATAAACCACCCGTTTAAAGGCAATTTCTTCAAACGAACTAGTCGATGACTCGGACTCCGCCGCGGCCGACGAGCTCTTCGATGCGGTCGATGAAGAGGCGGTCGGCGGCGACGAGGACGTCGTGGGGTTCGAGGACGGCGCAGAACTCGCCGGGCTCTTCGAGATCGAGCAGGAGCTTGCCTTTGCCGGGGGCGCCGAGAAGGACGGCATAGAGTTTTTCGAGCAGCGCAGCATCGGGGTTGTGCAGTGGGACCTTGATGCGGAGGGCATCTGGGAGCTTGAGCTTTACATCTTCGAGCGCCTGGATGCTGTTGATGGCGAGCTTGGGGGCTGAGTCTTCTTCGCCGCGGAGGACACCGCGGATGACTACGGGGACATCTATTTTCAGCTTCTCCGCTAATTTTTCATACGACTGCGGGAAGGCTATGAGTTCGATCTTGCCCACGGTGTCTTCGAGCATGGCCTGGGCGTAGAGTTCGCCGGAGCGCTTGGATTTGGCGACCTTGAGGCCGGTGATGACGCCGGCAATGGCGATCTCGTTTTGCGGCTCCTGGTTGCCGCGGCGGAAGACCTGCGGCTCGGGCTTCATCTCGATGGCGGTGGCGGTGTCGACTACCTTCATGTTGCGGAGCTTTTCGCGGTACTTGTCCATCGGGTGACCGGAGACGAAGAAGCCGAGGACTTCTTTTTCGTTTTGCAGGCGGGTGTGCTCGTCCCACTCAGCCACGCTGGGGAGCGCGTCTTCAGCGCGTGCGCTGGCGGTGGGGCTGAGGTCGGCGTCGAAGATTCCGAAGAGGCCGTGCTGGCCGGCGGCTGCGTCCTTCTGCGATTTTTGTGCGCGCTCCATAGCCTTGTCGATGGCGGCGGCGATCTGTGCGCGGCTGCCGAAGGCATCCATGGCGCCTGCTTTGTTGAGGGACTCCAGGACGCGCTTGTTGAGGAGACGGAGGTCGACTTTTTCGCAGAACTCCCAGAGGCTGCTGAAGCCCTGCTTCCCTTCCGCCTGGAGCGCGGTGCGTGCGGCGATGATGGACTCGATGGCGTTGTGGCCGACGTTCTTGATGGCGGCGAGGCCGAAGCCGATGGTGTCGCCGATGGGAGTGAAGTTGGCGGCGGAGACCTGAACGTTGGGCGGTACGACGGGGATGTTCATCTCGCGGCACTCGGAGATGTACTTGACGACGCTGTCGGGTTTCGATGTTTCGCTGGTGAGCAGCGCGGCCATGAACTCGATGGGGTAGTGGGTCTTGAGCCAGGCGGTGTGATACGCGAGCAGAGCGTAGGCGGCGGAGTGCGACTTGTTGAAGCCGTAGCCGGCGAACTGCTCCATCAGGTCGAAGATCTTTCCGGCGATCTCTTTCTTGTGCTTCTTCTCGGCGGCTCCGGCCATGAAGCGGTCGCGCTGCTTGGCCATCTCCTTGGGATCTTTCTTGCCCATGGCGCGGCGGAGCAGGTCGGCTTCGCCGAGTGAGTAGCCGGCGAGGGCGTTCGAGATTTGCATGACCTGTTCCTGATAGACGATGACACCGAGGGTCTCGCGCAGGATGACTTCAAGCTCGGGTAGCTCATAGGCGACGGCGCGGCGTCCCCACTTGCGCTCGATGAAGTCGTCGATCATGCCACCCTGGATGGGGCCCGGGCGGTAGAGAGCGTTGAGTGCGGTGAGGTCTTCAACGGTGTTGGGCTTGTAGCGGCGGAGGACGTCGCGCATGCCGCCGGATTCAAACTGGAAGACGCCTGAGGTCAGTGCGCGGTGGAAGACCTGCTCGTAGGTGCGTGTGTCGTCGAGCGGGATGGTCGCGAGGTCGACGTCAATTCCCTTTCCGGACTTGATGAGGTTGAGGCAGTCGTCGATGACGGTGAGGGTGGTGAGCCCGAGGAAGTCCATCTTGAGCAGACCCATCTTTTCGATGGCGCCCATGTCGTAGGAGGTGACGATGGAGTCGTCCTTGGTGCGGGTGACTGGTACGAGTTCGGTGAGTGGCTTCGGTGCGATGACGACGCCGGCGGCGTGGACTCCGGCGCCGCGAATGAGGCCTTCGAGACGGAGCGCGGCGTCGATGAGCTCCTTGATTTTGGGGTCGCTGTCGTAGGCGGTGGCTAGCGGACCTTTATCTTTGAGCGCCTGGTCGATGGTGATGCCGATGGTGGGCGGGATCATCTTGGCGATGCGGTCGACTTCGCCGTAGGGCATGTCGAGGGCGCGGCCGACGTCTTTGATTGCGGCTTTGGCGGCCATGGTATTGAACGTGATGATCTGCGCGACCTGGTCGCTGCCGTACTTGCGCTTGACGTACTCGATGACCTCGCCGCGGCGGTTCATGCAGAAGTCGATATCGATATCGGGCATGGAGATGCGCTCGGGATTTAAGAAGCGCTCGAAGAGCAGCTCGTTCTGGAGGGGATCGATGTCAGTGATCTCCATGCAGTAGGCGACGAGCGAGCCGGCGGCGGATCCACGACCCGGGCCGACGGGAATGTTCTGCTCGCGGGCGTAGCGGATAAAATCCCAGACGATCATGAAATAGCCGGGAAACTTCATGTCCTTGATGATGCCTATTTCGCGCTCGAGGCGGGCTTCGTAGTCTGCGATGGACTTGCGAAGGAGGCCGCGTGAGCGCAGGTGGGCGATGGAGGTATCGAGGCGCTTCCGGAGGCCTTCGCGGCAGACTTTTTCGAAGTAGCTGAAGAGGGTTTCGCCTTCGGGGACGATGAAGTCGGGGAATGGATTGTCGACCTTGGAGAGCTTGAGGTTGCAGCGGTCGACGAACTCCATGGTGCGCGTGCAGACATCGGGGCGTTCGCTGAAGGTGCGATGCATCTCTTCGGCGGACTTGATGTAGAACTCCTGCGTGTCGAACTTGAAGCGCTTGGGGTCGTTCATGCTGCCAGCGGTCTGGACGCAGAGCAGGATCTCGTGGGCGCGGGAGTCGTCGGCGCCGACGTAGTGGCTGTCGTTGGTGGCGATGATGGGGATGTCGAGTTCGCGCTCCATCTTGAAGAGCGCGTCGCAGACGGCTTTGTCGGGGGCGAGACCGTGATCCTGGACTTCGAGGAAGAAGTTGCCCTTGCCGAACATCTCCTGGAACATTCCGGCGGTGCGCTTGGCGTCTTCGTACTTCCCTGCCATGAGGTTTTGGTTGACCTCGCCGGCGAGGCAGCCGGAGAAGCCGATGAGGCCTTCGGTGTGTTTGGCGAGAAAGTCTTTCGAGACGCGGGGCTTCGAGTAAAAGCCGTGCAGCGCGGCCTCGCTGGTGAGGCGGACGAGGTTGCGATAGCCGGCCTCGTTTTCGGCGAGCACGAGGAAGTGGTTATAAGTGTCGCCGTTGCCGGGGGAGCGGTGGTCGTCGTTCTTGCAGACGTAGAGTTCGCAACCGAGGATGGGCTTGAGGTCCTTCTTCTTCATGGCGTCGAAGAAGTGGACGGCGCCGTAGATGTTGCCATGATCGGTCATGGCGGCGGCGGTCTGGCCGAGATTGCTTAGGTGGGCGGCGAGTTTGTCGACGTCGCAGGCTCCATCGAGGAGGGAGTAGTCAGTGTGGAGATGGAGATGGGTGAACTCTGCTGCCATGTATCTAGTTTAGGCTGTTTGGACATAGGAAAAAGAGGTCGAAACTTCCTTGGTACATCGCGGGCTTAACTGGAGACGGAGATGGCCCGATATCGCTAGAATCGGTGGGCATGGGCGGCTTTCTTTCGGGATTGCGGGCGTGGTCGCTGCGCAGGAGCTTCGAGAAGCGGATGCGCGAGGCGAAGGAGTGGCCTGAGACGCAGGGCGAGGTGAACGGGTGGAAGATCGTCACGGCGGAGGCTGAGGGGGCATTTGGGGTGGAGAGCCAGATTGAGGCGGGGTTTCACTTTATTGTGAACGGCGAGTACTTTGGCGGCTACGTACGCAGCGAGCCGATGGTGCGGCGAGAGGCGGAGCGGATGGCGCAGGGTGCTCCGCGGATTAATGTGCGTTATGACGCGGCGAATCCGGACAGGAACTTTGTTTTGCCGGAAGATAACCAGGGGAATCTTCCGTTTGCGATCTATACGGGGCCGAAGGCTGAGTAGGAGGCTGGCTATTTCGCTGGGAGCCGTGCCTGGTAGATGCGCAGGCTTACAAATGCGGCTTCTACGAGCGGAGCTGGGATCGTGAGGCTGCGTCCTCGCTCGATGAGATCGCCGAGAATCTGGTCGGCCTCGACGGGGCTGCCTTTGGCCATGTCGCGGTACATGGATGACGTCATGCTTGAGCCGGGAGTGGTCAGCATGGAGTGGGCCTGGGTGAGGAATGGCTCGCGCGGTGGGTAGCCGGAGGCGGACGCGATGGCACTGCATTCGTCGAGAATCTGCAATGCGGTATTTGCGCCGCCGGGAGCCGCCTCGACCTCTCCGATATTGCCGTGCAGCAGGCATGTGACGGCTCCGAGGCTGGCGAGTTGCACCCATTTCTCCCACATACCCTGCATGATGTTCTCGGAGATTCTTGCGTCGAAGCCTGCTCCCTGCATCACCTGGTCCAATGCCTTGATGCGGTCGGAGGTTCCTCCCTTGCGTTCGCCGTAGATCAACTTCTGCATGTCGGCTAGTTGCACAATCCGGCCATCTTGATCGACCTCCGTTGCAACGAGGCAGACTCCGCCGAGGACGGCGTCTTCACCGAACTTTGAGACCAGCAGGTCGATGTGTCGCATGCCGTTTAGTACTGGAAGAATCATTGTGCCGGAGCCGACTGCCGGGGCAAAGTCGATCATTGCGGACTCAAGTCCATAGGCTTTGACACTGAGCAGGATGAGATCGTAGGGGGCGGTGATCTCGCTCGCGAGAACTAGCTTTGGATGGAGAGTGGCGTCGCCGTGCGGGCTTACGATGCGTAGTCCGTTTGTTCGTATGTTGTCAGCGGTATGCTGGCGGACGAGGAAGGTTACGTCTCTGCCCGCCTCAGCGAGGCGACCACCAAAGTAGCCGCCGACAGCGCCGGCGCCAACGACCAGGATTCGCATTCCCATTGGTTGCTCCTGCATTTAATAGATGCTGTTCTACTTCACGAGGCTAGTAGCGAGATTGTAGTAGTGGTCGACTGCTTCCAGCAGCTCTTTCTTTGCGATCTTTTCGTCCGGCGTATGGGCTACGTGGATGGAGCCGGGGCCGAGTAGGAATGGTTCTCCCCAGGCTGTGAGCGAGGGGATGTCGGTGGTGAATTTGGCGATCATGGTGGGTAGGTCGCCTACCTTACGCATGCGGACGAAGGGCAGTTCGAGCGAGAAGTCGACGTCCGCGCGGCTGCCTACGGTGGCGAGGATGGAGCGCTTGGTCTCGTCGGCCGGCCCGACGAGGCGGATGAGGAGGTGTGCTTCTGCTTTGTCGGCGATGACGTTGGGCGCGCGGCCTCCGCTGATCAGGCCGATGTTCAGGGTGGAGTAGCCGTCCTTTCCAAGGTCCGGCTCGAAGGGTAGCGGCATGGCGAGGAGGTCGTTGAGTGCGGCGACGAGCTTGTCGATGGCGGATTCGCCTAGCTCGGGGTATGCGGAGTGGGCCATGCGGCCCTTGGCGTAGAGCTCGACGCGCAGGCAGCCTTTGCTGGCGAGGGCGAGGCGGTTGTCGGTGGGCTCGCCGTTGATGAGGAAGCGCGAGCCGCGTGGGTTCTCGTTTGCTACCTTGGCTCCAGCCGAGTCGCGCTCTTCGCCGACGACGAATAGGAGGCCGACCTTGACGCCAGCTTCGCGCAGGCGGTCTGCGGCGGCTACCTGGGCGGCGATGATGCCCTTGGCGTCGCAGGAGCCGCGGCCGTAGAGGTAGAGATCGTCTTCAGTTGAGCCGAAGAAGGGCGGGACGGTGTCCATGTGCGTGGAGAGGACTACGTCGGGCTTGATGCCGGGCAGTGCGGCGTAGACGTTGAAGCGCTCGTCACGACCGGAGCCGGGGGTGGAGTGGTCGGGCTGCTCTACGGGCATGCGCTCGACGGTGTACTTTTGCGCGCTGAGGAACTCGTGCAGGAATGCGCCGGCCAGCCCCTCGTGGTAGGTGGTGGACTCGATGTCTACTAGCTGCCGGGTGAGTGCAATGGGGTCGATCGCCATGTTGACAGGATACGGTACATGCCGTGTCCGAGGCCGATACACTGGATTGCATGACGGCGTTTGCTCCATTGGTCTCAAGCGTTCGCACTATTGATGATTTGTACGGCCCGGCCGGGCGCCTGGAGACCATTCTGAACAGCGGCCGCGCGGATGCGGCGTATGCCGCGCTGGTCTGTCATCCACATCCGATGGGTGGCGGGACGATGCACAACAAGGTGGTGTACCACGCGATGAAGGCGTTCTCGTCGGTGGGACTGCCGGTGGTACGGTTCAACTTTCGCGGGACCGGGTTGAGCGAGGGTAAACATGATGACGGGCGCGGCGAGAAGGACGATGTGCTCGCGGTGCTGGACTGGATGGAGAAGAATCTGAAGCTGCCGATTCTGTTTGCCGGGTTCTCGTTTGGGTCGAACGTCGGGCTGCGGGCCTGCTGTGGTGATGCTCGGGTGAAGGGACTGATTGGGCTGGGAGTGCCGGTCCATGCGGAGGGGCGGGACTACACCTACAGTTTTCTGCCGAAGTGTGTGGGACCGAAGCTCTTTATCAGCGGGGATCACGACCAGTTCGGGCCGCAGGAGATGGTTGATGAGATCCTCGGGCAGGCTGCGGAGCCGAAGGAGATTCACTGGGTCGAAGGCGCGGACCACTTCTTTCAGGGGACGGCTGAGTCACCCGGAGCGAAGCTGGGGCAGATGCAGGAGATCATGCGGGAGTGGCTGTACGAAAACTTCGGGTTGAGTTCTTGATGGCATGCCCCCTCCCCGCCACAATTGCGCAAAGTATTCAAAGTAAATACTTTAAGTCCGGACCTCGGGCTGTGCAGGTCAAAAGGTCTTATAAAATTGAGGTTTTGGCTGCAAAGTATTCATTGCATGCGTGTTACCTATTTCCTTCAGGGTTAATTGAGAAAGAACTGTCGCGACGAATTCCTTCGCCGAGGTCCCAATGGAGGGGCTGAGGTTGATTTTTCCTGTGACTTAATTGTACCGCGGCTGTCAAGCGGTTTTGCTAAGCGGCCAGCCAGTCGCGCATCGCCTGGTTGCAGATCTCGGCCTTCTCCTCGAAGGCGAGGTGACCGGCTCCCGGGAGGACCAGCAACTTCGAATTTGGGAGCGCCTGCTGGAGTTCGCGCGCGGACGAGAGTCCGACGGCGCGGTCGCGGTCGCCCCAGATCATCAGCACGGAGCGGTTTGCAAGGCGCGGCAGAGCGGAGCGCAGCAGGCCCATATCGACGTACCAGCGGCGTACGATCGCGAGGACGTGATCGACGGTGCCGGGGATCGCGAGGCCGTCGGTGTACCACTCGAGAGCTTCCTGCGTGACGTGGGAGGGGTCGCCGTACATACGTCCCAGCGCGGTCGCTTTGACGAACCTGGGGAGAGATGGAATGAGGCGGGCGAGCCACTGGCCGGGGCGAGTCGTGAAGAAGGCGATGAGCGTATGACCGAGGTTGCAGTAGGGGTTTGCGGGCGCGAAGAGGATGAGCTTCCTCACTCGTTGAGGATGCCGCGCCGCAAGCGTCAGGGAGATGGCCCCGCCGCGTGAGACTCCGGCGACGTCGGCCTGATCGAGCCCCATCACCTGCATCCAGCGGGCGATAAAGTCGGCTGCGGCTTCAAGACCGGCGTCCATGCCTGGGACACGGTCCGATTCACCCATGTTCAGTAGATCGATCGCATAGACGGTCGCGTCGCGGGAGAGGTCAACGATATTGCGGTTCCAGTTACGGGCCGAGCCGACCAGGCCATGGATCAGGATCAGCGGTGGGCCGGCGCCTGCGCGGCGATAGTGGACACGGACGCCATCGACCTCGACGAACAAGTCCTCCACCGCGTTGTTTTGAGCGCCTTTGTTTTGGACAATCACAGCAATTTCCACCTGGAGTGAGGACGGGCCAAACAGGGATGGCCAATTCGTCTCGACGAGTTCAACGAAACCTAATGTTACAGGAATGTAACATTAAGCTGTAGATGCAAGCCCAAGAGAACAAACGCAGATTAACAATCGTATAAAGCTTACGGGCGGAGGAAATCCATATAATTGAATGAGCTATGATTTTGCATAGCCTGTAAATTACTGATGCACCGTTATTTGTTCATTGCACAAGCAGATAAGTTTGGTGTTTCATTTGCTTAAGCTTTAAGTACGTCTGAGTGTTTATGAAGAACGCCTTCCAAACACGGATTCTTGCCATCGTTCTGGCGGTGGCAACGCTGGCGATCTGTGTCTGCGCTGGGCTCAACCTGCGTCAGGAGAGCAGCTTTGACGTGCCGACGGACGGCGCGTGGCTGATTGAGGCGCCCGGCGGGCTCAGGTTCGAGCGGGTGCCCGACGATTCTCCGGCACAACGCGCGGGTGTTCGACCCGGCGATATTCTGCAGGCCATCAATGATCATCCGACTCCGCGGCTTGCTCCGTATGTTCGGGAGACATTCCGCAGCGGCATCTTTACCCATGTCACCTACTCGATCTTTCGGCCCGACGCGAGCACCGGTAATCCGAACGATGGGACGAAGCTGGACATACAGGTGATCCTGGTCCCGAAGGACCGCTCCATCAACCAGGGTATGCGGTTTATCGCGTTGGTCTATCTGTGCATCGGGATCTATGTGCTGTTCCGGCGGTGGACTGCGCCGAAGTCGACTCATTTTTACATCTTCTGCCTGGTCTCGTTCGTACTGTACGCGTTCCATTACACGGGCGAGCTGGACCTCCTGGACCAGATTGTCTACTGGGCCAACGTTGCGGCAGGAGCGATTCAGCCGGCGCTGTTCCTGCATTTTGCGGTGAGCTTTGCGGCGGCCGAGCGTCGCAACCGTGTGCGCAGAAATCTGCTGGTGGGACTGTTGTATGCACCGGGCATCTTTCTTATCGGACTGCAGTACACGGCCATTCAACTGTGGTCTGCAACTGAGCTTCTGAATCATCGGCTGGACCAGATTACGGTCGGCTATCTTGCGCTCTATTACGTCATTGCAGCGGTGGTCTTCTGGTTCCGCTACAAGCGCGCGGAGTCGGCACTGGAGCGGCAGCAGTTGAAGTGGCTCACGCGCGGGACGCTGCTTGCGGTCACGCCCTTCACGATCTTCTACGTCATTCCCTATCTCGCTGACCGCCCGGTTCCATCGCTGCTGACCAAGCTGGCCGGTCTCTCGCTGGTTATCCTGCCGCTGACCTTCAGCTGGGCGATTGTGCGCTATCGGCTGATGGATGTGGACCTGATCTTCAAGCGCGGCGTGTCCTATTCGCTGGCTACCGCGGCTCTGGTGGGTGCGTACTTCGGTGCGGTCGCGATTGCGTCGGAGCAAGTGCATACGCGGCTGCCATTCCTGCGTATCTACGGACCGCTGGCCGGCATTGTCATCTTCGGACTTATCTTCGATCCTCTGAAGCGCGCGATCCAGGCGAGAGTCGACCGCATCTTCGACCAGAAACGGTTCGACTATCGCGAGACGCTGGTCGACTTTGGCCGCGGGCTGAACTCGCAGACCGATCTTCGCGCACTGCTTGACTCGATCGTCGAACGACTGCCGCAGACGCTGCTGGTGACGCGCGTCGCGGTCTTCCTGGCCAGCGAAGATGAAACCGCCAAGGGCGAAAGCACTCACTTCGATCTGGCGGCTTCGCACGGGCTGACAAATCTGCAGGCGGCAGAGCTGCGCACGCTGGATGTGCGGTTCCTGAACTTCGACCGTCCGGGTGCGAACAGCCATCTCTTCCTCGAGAATCCGCAGCAGGTGCTGCGTCTGCCTGAGCCGCAACGGCGCAGCGCAGGCCGGCTGGACATGAACTACTATCTGCCCTGTCGGGTCGCGAATCGTGAAGGAGCAGGGACCAGAACGGTCGCGGTGATCGGGCTAGGGCGAACCGACGACGGCGATTTTCTCTCCAGCGAAGACATGGAGCTGTTGGAGTCGCTGGCCGGCTACATCGGCATCGCGATTCAGAATGCGCAGCTCTACCACCGGCTGGAGCAGAAGATCTCTGAGTTCGAACGGCTGAAGGAGTTCCACGAAAATATCGTGGAATCGATCCACATCGGCATCTTCGCCGTCGATCTCGAGGACCGCATCGAGAGCTGGAACGCGGAGATGGAGGTGATGTACGCCAAGCCGCGGGCCGAGGCGTTGCGCCAGCCGCTGAGCGAAGTTTTCCCTGCCGAGTTCATCACCCGCTTCAACAGCGTTCGCGATGAGCATGGGACTCACACGCTGTACAAGTTCCGGCTGGAGCTGCCGACCGGCGATGTGCGAATCGCGAACATTGCGATCGCTCCACTGGTGACGCGCGACTTCGTCACGGTGGGACGCATCATCCTGGTCGACGACATTACCGATCGCATGCAACTGGAGGCGCAGTTGACGCAGGCGGAGAAGCTCTCTTCTATCGGCCTGCTGGCGGCCGGAGTGGCGCATGAGGTCAACACGCCGCTGGCCGTGATCTCCAGCTATACGCAGATGCTGACGAAGCACATGCGCAACGACGACCGGTTGGCGCCGGTGCTTGAAAAGATTACGCAGCAGACCTTCCGGGCTTCGGAGATCGTCAACGGGCTGCTGAACTTCTCGCGCACCAGCGGCGCGGAGTTTACCAGCATCGACCTCAACCATCTTCTGAACGACAGCCTCACGCTGCTCGAACATCAAATGAAGACGTCACAGATTCGCATCGTGACTGACCTTGATCCAAATCTGCATCACATCCATGGCAATCAGGGCAAACTCCAGCAGGTGATACTGAATCTTCTGCTGAACGCAAAGGACGCAATGTCCGGCTCGTCAACTCGGACGTTGACGATTACAACCCTTGAGACTGCGGGCCGAGTGATGGTTCGCATCAAGGACTCCGGCAGCGGCATCGAGCGCGATCATCTGCATCGCATCTACGACCCCTTCTTTACTACCAAGACGAAGCCGCAGGAGGGCGAACACAAAGGGACAGGCCTCGGACTCGCGGTGAGCTACGGCATCATCCAGGAGCACGCCGGAAAGATTCACGTTGAAAGCGAACCGGGAGTAGGCACTACGTTCCAACTTGAATTCCCTGCCTCGGGAGTACGTCCTGCAGCGGAGCAACGTCCCGCCGCCCAGGGCATCACAGAAGAAGTTGGGAGAAGCACGATCAATGTCTGAAGCGTTTGAGATGACGACAATGCTGGAGCCGGCGGAGCACACCCCACGGGCTGACAGCAGTCCTCGCATCCTGATCATCGACGATGAGGCTGCGATTCGGGAGTCGCTCGACACCCTGCTTACTCTGGAGGGATTTTCCGTCACAACGTCCAACGACGGCGAGTCTGGGCTCGATCTGCTTTCTCGCAACGAATACGATCTTTTACTGCTGGACTTGGCGCTGCCGGGAGAAAGCGGTATCGACCTGCTGCCACGCATCGTTGCGCTGCAGCAGAATCTTCCGGTCATCATGATTACCGCGTACGGGACGATGGGCAACGTGGTGGACGCCATCCGCGCCGGTGCGGAGAACTTCGTCCAGAAGCCCTGGGACAATGAGAAGCTGCTCGCCGATATTCGTACCGCGATTGCACGGCATCGTGCTGAAGAAGAGATCCTCCAGCTCAAGCGGACTCTGAAGCAGCGCTATAACTTCGAGAATATCGTCGGCAAGAGCGAGCCGATGCTGCGATTGTTCGACGTAGTGGCGCAGATTGCACCCAGCCGCTCGACCGTGCTGTTGCAGGGTGAGAGCGGCACGGGCAAGGAACTGATTGCGAAGGCAATCCACACCAACTCGCCGCGGCGTGACCGGCCGTTCGTTCCGGTGAACACAGGGTCTGTGCCGTCCGAGTTGCTCGAATCGACGTTGTTCGGGCATGTGAAAGGCGCCTTCACCTCTGCCATCAGCGCGAAGAAAGGACTGTTCGAGGTCGCCAACGGTGGCACGCTGTTCCTCGATGAGATTGGCACGATGGGGATGGATATGCAGGCCAAGATCCTGCGCGTGCTGCAGGACCGGCGCTTCATGCACCTCGGCGGAACGAATGAGATACAGGTCGACGTACGCATCGTCGCCGCGACCAACGTCAATTTGCAGGAGGCTGTTCGCGAAGGGCGCTTCCGCGAGGACCTCTTCTACCGACTGAACGTCATCTGCCTTGAACTCCCGCCACTGCGTTCGCGCCGTGAAGATATTCCGCTGCTGGCGGCGCACTTCCTGAAGTACTATGCGGACGAAAACGGAACTGAGGCACGTTCGCTCGCTCCAGAGGCGCTGCGCGTGCTGATGGACTACGACTGGCCGGGCAATGTGCGTGAGTTGGAAAATGCGATGGAGCGCGGCGTCGTGCTCTCTACGACGCGCACCATTACACCTGATCTGCTGCCGCTTCAGTTGACCGGGAACACATACTCGACCAGCATGCTCGACCACAAACCCGACGCATCACTCTTCGACCTGATGGAAGAGATTGAGCGGCGCATCATCTCTGACCGCCTGGAGCGTTGCCACTGGAACCAGACAGAGGCTGCGGAGTACTTCAAGATTCCTCTGTCCACGTTGAACCAGAAGATCAAACGGCTGAACGTGGAAGTGAAGAAGCGCGGACGCGACTAGCTCCCTGGCTGGATCACAATTTTTAGCGAGTCCGGCTGGGGGTGCGAGGCCAGCTCGATTGCTGCTACAGCATCCTCAAGCGAGAAGCGGTGAGAAATCAGTTGCGTGAGATCGAAGCCGCTGCGGTAGCCTTCGAAGACCATCCGCGTAACATCATCCTGAATTGCCACGGAAGCGCTGTAGGAGCCCATCAGCGTCTTCTCGTCCATGCAAACGGCTGCCGGATCGAACGGCGCTTCGCCGTGTTGCGTGCTGGCAAAGAGCATCACGCGTCCGCCCGGACGAATGGCGTCCATCGCGAGTTGGATGAGCGCGTTGCCGCCGACAGCGACGAGAGCCACATCGGCGCCGCGGCCGTTGGTTGCTGACTTTGCAGCGGCGACAATATCGCTCTTGGCATCGAGAGGATGATCGAGACCGAACTTTGCAGCGACGGCGTGCCGCTCAGGGTAAAGGTCGCTGGTTAGCACCGTCGCTCCGGTCTGCCGAGCAAGCGCTGCCAGCAGAATGCCGATAGAGCCCTGGCCGATGACTAGCACCGTCTCGTCCCGCTGAAGATTGAGGAGCTGAATTGCCTTGAAACAAGTGTTGACCGGCTCGATGAAAGCGGCCTGCTCGAACGGAATGTCGTCGGGGATCTTTACCAGACCGCGCCGCACAATCCAGTCCATGATGCGGATGTACTCGGCGAAGCCACCACCAGAGGGCGCAAAGCCGGCGGTGCAGCCAACCTTCTTGTAGACCTCGCACTGTGCGAAGGTCTGCTTGCGGCAGTAGTAGCACTCGCCGCAGGGGATGTGGTGGTAGGCCATCACGCGATCACCAACACTGAAGCCTGTGACGCCTGCCCCGACCTTGGCGACCGTGCCGGACATCTCGTGTCCAAAGATGCGCGGAGCGTCGTGCGAGCCAGTGTGAATCTTCTTGAGGTCGGTGCCGCAGATACCGCAGGTGTGGATCTTCACCAGCA
Source organism: uncultured Acidobacteriaceae bacterium (assembly GCA_963744125.1). Classification (GTDB taxonomy): domain Bacteria; phylum Acidobacteriota; class Terriglobia; order Terriglobales; family Acidobacteriaceae; genus Edaphobacter. The sequence continues at coordinate 529,897 of CAVUSG010000008.1, forward strand.
CCTCGCCGACGCTGATCTCCGGGACTGGGATGGTCTCAACACGCACATCATTCACTCCGCGATAAACCGCGGCCCGCATCGTAGTTGGAATTTCTGCAAACTCTTTCGTCACTGCTCAACCGCTCCTGTTCGATTCGTTCGGTCTACGTCTTTTTCTTCGAGAAACTTGTTGATCGTTACCGCAAGCGCTTTAGCTGCGGTGCTGCTCGTCTTACCCAGTTGTATCAGCGAACCCCAATATTGCGGGCGCAACGCGACGTAGCCGAGGAATGGCAGCATTCTTAGCTGGCCGTGCTCGTCGATAAACGGGTTGATGTCCGGTAGCTTCGTCCCGCGTCCGTCGGACACTGCTTTGAAGCAACAAACTGGGATATTGCGAATCTGCGCGAGTCTCGTGATAGCAGAAGACTCCATGTCCACCAATACGGCAGCGTAACTGCTGCGCAGACGATTTTTTTCTGTCTCGTCAGCGACTCGGGGCGTGGTCACCAGGCGTAGCTTGCGATTGCCGTCACTCAGCGAGAAGCGCTCTCCGGTAAGGGTATCAATCACTTCAGAGGCGATATAGCAGTGGCCCGGTTTCATTCCGTCATCGAGAGCGCCAGCCCAGCCTACCGAGAGCACCATGTCGAGCGTGCCGATGTGCTCTGCCGCGGCAAAGCTGCGTATCGCGGCAGCCGTTCCCATGCCGCCTGACACTGCGATGTACTCGTCTTCGGCGGTGGTCTTCAACCAGATGGAGATTCCTTTGGTCGGCGAAAGCACGCGTTCCCAGCCGCGGACCAGCGGCTTTAACTCTCCGGGCAGCGCTGCAATAATCGCGATCCTCATGGCTTTGGAGCGTACCCATTCGCGATGAACCACTCGATGGCTGACCGCAACGCGTTGTAAATCGGCAATACCTTGAAGCCGAGTTCGCGCTCCGCCTTTGCGGAGGAGGCGAACATCATCTTCTTGCCCATGCGCACAGCCTCGACCGTGGCGCGAGGCTCCTTGCCGCGCAGCTTGCCGGTAAAGTTCTCATCGAAGAAGGCAAAGGCCATCGCGACTGCATGAGGGACCTTCATCGTCGGAGAAGGCAGGCCGCTGATGGCGGACATACGATCGAGGATCTGCTTCAGCGTAAGATTTTCGCCGCCAAGGATGTAGCGGTCACCGGGTGTACCGCGATCCAGCGCGACGAGATGCATGCGTGCAACTTCAGTCACGTCGACCAGATTGAGCCCCGTGTCGACGTATGCGGGAAAGTTCCGGTTCAGAAAGTCGACGATGATTCTGCCGGTGGGCGTCGGCTTTGCATCGCCAGGACCAATAGGCGTCGTCGGGTTGAGGATCATGACGTGCTGACCTGCGCGGGCGGCTTGTATGGCTTCCTGCTCGGCGAGGAATTTCGAGCGCTTGTAATGACCGATCATGTCTTCGAGCGAGACGGGCGTGTCTTCGTTGACGATGGTGCCGTCCGCCTTGAAGCCCATGGTTGCAACGCTCGACGTATAGACGACGCGCTCGATCCCAACCTCACGAGCCAGCTTGAGCAACTCGCGCGTTCCATCCACGTTGGCGGAGTACATCTCTTTGGGATCGCGTACCCAGAGGCGGTAGTCCGCCGCAACGTGCACCAACGCATCGCAGCCGGTGAGTGCGCTTCGCAGTCCGGCCGGATTGCGAAGGTCCCCGACGACGGTTTCAGCGTCAAGCCCCGCCAGCGCATCGAGACGGCTGGTCGAACGCGTGAGCAGGCGCAACTGCGCACCGGCCTCAGCGTAGCAGCGCGCTACATGACTGCCTACAAAGCCCGTTGCTCCTGTGATAAATACACGCAATTCGTGATCTTTCCCTCGCGCAGGAGTGTAACGGAAATATTTGCGGAAGAGACGATGAAGAATCCGAAACCGGTTATTTGAACTTCAGGTGCAGAAGCTCTTTAGTCCAACTTCTCCGGCTCGATCTGAATGTTCTGCTCGCCTGCGGCCTTCTTCGCCCAGTACTTTGCCACCCAGGCCTCGAAGGTCTTGCCTGCCGCGGTGTCGCGTCCGGTAAATGCAATCGCGGCGATGTCAGCGTACGCAACGTTCACTTTGGTCTTCTCGGTGGAAGGAATGATGCGAACGAATGAGTCAGTCAGCGAGAGGCCCGAGCGCCGGTCGAATAGATAGCCCTCGACCTTCGAACCGTCCTTGCGTGTAATGGTGATGTCACCGCGATAGTCGAAGGCCTTCTCCAGCGCCTCGCGTATCTCTGCCTCCGTCGCCAGCTCGGGTACCCAACCCTCCAACTGCTCGCGCTCGCGACCAGCCGCAACTTCAATCTCATCGGGATTCAGATGCGACAGTTGCTCAAGTTTTGCGTGCTCCTGGATCTCGGTGGCCATGATTAGTCTCCTGACACTTCCTGCAGACTGGACGCGGTCTGCGTAGCGGGGGCGGCAATCTGTACCAGCGGAGCGTGGCTTGCAGGCTTCCACTCGTTCAGGATGCGCTGTGCGCCTTCGTCCTCGTAGCTCATAAACATCGCCTTCGCGGTCTGCAGCAGACCCTTGATCGAGCCGAAGGTGTAGTTCACGCCGCTGGCCTCGTAGCCCGAGTGCACCATGCAGTTCGCGCACTGCGGGTTGCCGGACTCGGTGCCGTAGTTCTTCCACTCAACCGTCTCCATCAACTCCTTGAACGAGTCGGCGTAGCCATCCTGCAGCAGGTAGCAGGGTTTCTGCCAGCCGAAGATGCTGAACGTCGGCATGCCCCACGGGGTGCAGGTGAGATTCTTCTTGCCCATCAGAAACTCCATGAAGATGGGCGACGCGTTGAAGCGCCAGGTCTTCTTGCGGTTGGAGAGGATGGCGCGGAACATCTTCTTCGAACGCGCGCGGCCGAGGAAGTGGTTCTGATCGGGCGCCTTGTCATAGGTGTAGCCGGGCGAGACCATCATGCTCTCGACCCCAGCCACCATCAGCTCATCGAAGTGGGCGCGAACGCTGTTCGGATCTGCGCCGTCGAAGAGCGTGGTGTTGGTCGTGACGCGGAAGCCGGCAGCGACCGCAGCATGTACGCCTTCCATCGCAATGTCGTATCCACCCTCACGGCAGACGGAGAAGTCATGGTGCTCGCGCTGGCCGTCGACGTGCACCGAGAACGAGAGGTACTTGCTGGGCTTGAAGAGATGAAGTTTCTCTTTAAGGAGCAGCGCGTTCGTGCACATGTAGACGTACTTCTTACGCGCGACCAGGCCGGCGACGATCTCCGGCATCTGCGGGTGCAGCAGCGGCTCTCCGCCGGGGATCGCGACCATGGGTGTGCCGCACTCTTCGGCCGCCTTGAAGCACTCCTCGGGCGAGAGTTCGGCCTTGAGGATATGCGCCGGGTACTGGATCTTGCCGCAGCCAGCGCACGCCAGGTTGCAGCGGAAGAGCGGCTCCAGCATCAGCACCAGAGGGTACTTCTTGCGGCCGAGAAACTTCTGCTTCAGGACGTAGGTTGCGACGGTCCAGGCTTGTGAGACGGGTACTGCCATTGGTGTCTCCTTCAGAAAACTAAATTTGCAAACCAGCCAGTTGGCTGGCGATAACTCGATCTAAAGCCTTGCGGCTGATTCCCTCTCCAGCGCCCGCTTGTACGTCGTCAGCGCCAGCAGAGGAAAGTACTGCTTATATAAGTGATATCCGAGATAAAAGACGCGTGGGAAACCGGTGCCCGTGTAATAGCTCTCACCGTTGCGTCCGGGAACCAATTCGCTCCAGCTTCCATCTTCCTGCTGACGATCGATCAGCCAGCGAACGCCCTTGGCCACCGAGTCGGAGCGCACGTCTCCGCCGGCCAGCAGCCCAAGCAGCGCCCAGGCGGTCTGTGAAGGAGTACTCGAGCCGATGCCTTTATGCAGATCATCATCGTAGGTTCCGCAGGTCTCTCCCCATCCGCCATCGGAGTTCTGCACCATGCGGATCCATTCGGTAGCCTGCAGAATCGCAGGTTCGTGGCTCCATACGCCGACGGCCTCGAGACCGCGCAGCACAAGGAACGTGCCATACAGATAGTTGACGCCCCAGCGGCCGAACCAGCTTCCGTCCAGGCACTGTTCTTTCAGCACGAACTGTACGGCCTTCTCGACGCGCTTGTCGTCGCGCGTGAAGCCATACTGCGCCAGCATCTCCAGCATGCGCCCGGTGATGTCCACCGTCGGCGGATCGAGCATCGCGTTGTGGTCGGCGAACGGGATGTACTGGAAGATGGTCTTGGTGTTGTCCTTGTCGAAGGCCGCCCAGCCGCCGTTCTTGCACTGCATCGCCCATATCCAGTTGAGCGCGCGCTGGCACACCTCATGCTGATAGCGTTCGCGCGGATTGTCGACGCAATTCAGTGCTATCAGAACTTCGCCGGTATCATCGACATCCGGATAAAACTCATTGTTAAACTCGAAGTACCAGCCGCCTGGCTCGACGTTCTTGACCTTCACCGACCAGTCACCCTTATGGCGAACTTCCTTAGAAAGCAGCCAGTCCGCGGCACGCAACAGACGTGGGTCGTTACGCGGAACTCCAGCATCACCCAACGCGGAGACCACCTGCGCGGTGTCCCAGACAGGCGGGAAACACGGCTGCATGCGGAAGGTTGGAGCCGCATAATCAGGCTCACCATCTGGGCAATCGATGCCTAGCTTCTCGAACTCATCCATCGCTCGGATCATCTGCGGGTCATCGAACGAATAGCCCAGTACGCGCATTGCGATAATAGAGTTCATCATCGCCGGATAGATCGCGCCCAGGCCGTCTGACTTCTCGAAGCGAGCAAGCATCCACTTCTCCGCCTTCTTAATTGCGATCTTGCGCAGAGGGCGAATGTGTACCCGCTCAAATCCGTGGATCATGCGATCGGTAAACAGGAAGAAGTTTCTCCAACTGATGAGCTTCTTGGCCCAGTGTAGGCGTAGGTCGGCGGTGGCGCGTCCTCCTACAAAAAGCTCATCGATCCCCTGCTCCGGCGCGATCTTCTTGAACGGCTTCTTTGCGTAGATGATTGAGAGTGGAACCAGAATGCCACGTGACCAGGACGAGATCTCGTAGATGTTGAAGTAGAACCAGTTCGGAAAAAGTACGATCTCAGGCGGAATCGCAGGCACAGCGTTGTAGTCGTACTGCCCCAGCGAGCAGAGATAGATCTTGGTGAAGGTATTGCACTGCACTACGCCACCATGCTCCAGCACCCACTCACGCGCTTTGACCATCACCGGGTGCTCGGCCGACCAGCCCATCAGCTTCAACGCGAGGTAACTCTTGACGCCATAGTTGATATCCGAAGGCCCGCCCGGAAACTGGCTCCACCCGCCGTCCTCATTCTGATGGCGGAGAATCTCGTTGATCGCCCGCTCCATCTTGCCTGCATCGCCCGTGCCCAGCAGCGTATGCATGAAGATGTAGTCGGCCTCCAGCATCACATCGGCTTCGAGCTCGCCGCACCAATAGCCGTCGGCATTCTGCTGGCCGAGCAGCCAGTCCTTGGCACGGTTGATGCCATTGACGACATGTTCGACGGCGAGGTCCATCCGGCCATAGCGCGGCTGCGCCGGCTTTGCTCGCTGCGGATTGACTGGTGCTGCACTCATGAAATACAAACTCTCCACACCCATCGCGGGTGCTCGTGCTGACTTACAGCGGGCCTAACCTACAGCAGGATCGACCGGCGGTCTCGGCGGTGCCGAGGCAATCGCCTGCACGATCTCCGGCGGCAGGCCGAAGCGCACATTCTCAGGCATTACCTCGACCTCATCGACATCGCCATATCCTTTGGACTGCAGATACTCGACAACGTCTTTCACCAGTACTTCAGGAGCCGACGCTCCGGCGGTCACGGCAACGGTGTTGACCCCGTCAAGCCACTCCGGCTGAATCGCATCCGCAGTATCAATCAGGTATGAATTTGTATCAAGATTTTTCGAGACCTCGACCAGGCGGTTCGAGTTCGAGCTGTTCTTCGACCCCACCACCAGCACCAGGTCCGCGCCATGAGCGACGTTCTTCACTGCAACCTGACGGTTCTCCGTGGCGTAGCAGATGTCCTGCGCGTGCGGCCCGACGATGTTGGGGAACTTCTTCTTCAAGGCCTCAATCATGTAACGCGCCTCGTCGAGCGAGAGCGTGGTCTGGGTGAGATACGCGACCTTATTCGGATCGGGAACCACCAGCGCAGCGACCTCTTGAACAGTGGACACCACCTGGGTCACATCCGGCGCCTCACCCTGCGTGCCTTCCACCTCTTCGTGGTCGCGGTGGCCAACCAGCACCAGCGAGTAGCCCTGCTTGGCGAACTTGATGGCTTCGACGTGGACCTTGGTCACGAGCGGGCAGGTGGCGTCCACCACCTTCAGGCCGCGCTCTTTAGCGCGCTGACGGACGGCCGGCGAGACCCCATGCGCGGAGTAAATAACCCGCGCGCCCTCAGGAACTTCGTCCAGCTCATTGACGAATATCGCGCCCTTTTTAGCCAGGTCGGTGACGACGTAGCTGTTGTGGACGATCTCTTTGCGGACGTAGATTGGAGCGCCAAACGTCTCAAGGGCGATCTGCACGATATCGATGGCCCGAACCACACCCGCGCAGAAGCCTCTGGGCTTCAAAAGAAGTACCCGCTTGGTAGTTACGGTATTGTCGGTTTGGTTAACTTCCGGATGGTCGAGGACGGTCGTAGTCACTCTACAAGTATATCGCGTTCGGCTGCCTCGGTGGGCTAAATTGAACCATCTATGGTGCATCCGGTGCGGTGGGAACAAATCATTGATTCGACGCGTATTGGACTGTAGTTTTTCCAGTGGAGTTGAGCTGAGCAAGAAGCCACCGCCCAGGCGGACCGGTATCATCCAGTTCTTTGACAACCAGCCGGAAGTCGTCACTCACCACTCGTAGACCTAAATTTATGAATACTTTATAGGGTCTAGTCCCGATTTATAAGACTTTTTGGAGCTGCGCATACCTAGGTCCGGACTTAAAGTTACCTAGTTTGAATACTTTGCGCAATCTGATGGGGGAGGGGGAGGCAACCGACTCCAAGGGATCAACGCCTGGTCTCAATGGTAGCCAACGTGTAGACCCGGGGAAACTAGAGGGTTCGATCCTTGCAGCCCGGATGTCCACACTCGCACGTCAATGTCGTCATTCCCTTGGAATCCTGGCAAATCTGAGAACAGTATTTCTTGTCATCCGGCACATTGCAGGAACAAGCTCCGTGAGCGCACTTCTTCACTTCAGCAGCCATAAGACCTCCTAAGGGAACAGAACCTTGCTAGCTGGGATGCACGGCGAGGCGACAAAGATGTGTCTATCGACTAGCTTGTAGCAGGTGTTGGGCATGCTTCAGGCTGGTCTCGGTGAGCTTCGCGCCGCTCAACATGCGGGCGATCTCCTGGACGCGCTCGACATCGTCCATGCGCCGGACGTCGGTCTGGGTGCGGCCACGCTTTTCAGTCTTCTCGATCAGGAAGTGCTGATCGCCAAAGGCTGCTATCTGCGGCAGGTGTGTGATGCACAGCACCTGTTGGCCCTTGGATAGCATCTTCAGCTTGCGTCCCACCGCCTCCGCCGCGCGTCCGCCTATACCGATGTCGATCTCGTCGAAGACCAGCGTTCGCGGCAGCGGAACCTTCTTCTTGCGTCCAGTACCGCCCGACGCAGCCTCTTCGACGGTCACCTTCAGAGCAAGCATCACCCGCGACATCTCGCCGCCTGAGGCGATCTCGTGCAGCGGCTTCAGCGGCTCGCCGGCGTTGGTGGCGATAAGGCACTCCACCTGGTCCCAGCCGTGCGCGGTCCAACTCGTCTCACCGCGCTCTGCCGTCACCTTTACCTTGAAGACAACGCTCATCGCGAGGTCATTGATCTGCACCTCGGCCAACTTTTCCAGCCGCCCCGCAGCATCGGTCCGGCTTGCGGTCAACGCATTGGCGGCGGTCTTGTAAGCCTCCGCCTCCTGCACCTGACGCGCCTTCAGTTCGACCAGCAGAGCGTCGCGGTTCTCCACCTCGGCCAGCTTTCTAGCAGCTTCAGTTCCGAAGGCAATCACCTCGCCGAGCGTCTGGCCGTACTTTCGCTTCAGCCGGTCGAGCGCCGCCAGCCGATCCTCAATCTCCTCCAACCGGCCCGGCGTGGCGTTAACGTTCTCGGCAAACTCGCGCACCTCCGCGTCGACGTCCTCCACCGTCGCTTTGGCCGCCGCAAGCTGTTGCGCCGGCTCCTTGAAGCGATCGTCGTAGCGCGCCAGCTCTTCAACATGCTTCAGCGCCGCCCCCAGCGCGCTCTCGGCCGAGCTCTCCGACTCATACAGAAGATCGTGTGCGCTCATCGCCGCCGCATAGAGCTTCTCCGCATTTGCCAGCACGCGTTTCTCGGCCTCAAGCTGGACATCCTCGTCCTCGGCGGCCAGCCCGGCCTGATCGATCTCACTGCTCTGGAACCGCCACAGATCGGCCATCCGCAGCCGGTCCTGTTCCGCTGATTGCAACTCCTCCAGCTTGTCCGAAGTCGCACGCCACGCTACAAATGCAGCGGCAACAGCATCCTGGTTCAAGCCGCCAAAACGATCCAGCAGCAAGCGCTGCTGTGCCTGGTCGAACGAGCCCAACGTCTCTCCCTGCGAGTGAACCAGCGCAAGTTCCGGCGCAAGCTGTCGCAAAACCCCAACCGTCGCAGGCTGGTTGTTAATAAACACGCGTCCCTTGCCGTTCGCCCCAATCTCCCGCCGAAGCAAAATCTCGTCGGCCTCGCAGTCGATGCCGTTGGCCTCCAGCACAGCAGCGGCACCGGAAGTCATCTCGAAGACGCATCCAACCACGGCCTTGTCCGCTCCATGACGAACCACGTCGGACGAAGCCTTGCCACCCAGCAGCAACGCCAGCGCATCAATCAGGATCGACTTGCCTGCACCGGTCTCACCGGTCAACAGATTCAGCCCCAGGCCAAAGCCGGCGATGGCGTGGTCGATCACCGCATAGTTTTCCGCACGCAACTCCAGCAGCATAAATCCCTCAGAAACCCGATAGCACCAATGACGTATCGCGAGAATAGCAAACTCCGGCAACGCTCATCTTTTTCACAAACTTCCGCACCACGGCGGATGCCCCCCGCGTCCTTTTAGAGTCATAGAGAAATATTCGCGATTTACACTATCGACTGGCGGTCCCTAAAACTATGGTCTTGTACTCAGTTCTTGCTCTGCTCTTTTTTCAGGACGAACCTGCACCTCCGGCCGCGGCCAACAGCAGCGCGCTGGCGGAGATGATCCACAACAGCGGCGCGATGGCATTAACCGTGCTGATCATTCTGCTCATAGCCAGCATCTTTTCGTGGACCATCATGCTCTCGAAGTGGTCCAGCTTCCGCAAGGCGGCGATGCAGAGCCAGCGTTTCATCCGCGCCTTCCGTAAATCGACCCGGCTCAGCGAGCTCGCGGCGGTCGCCGACCAGTTCAAGCCCAGCCCGCTGGTCTCGGTCTTCAACGAGATTCACGATGAGTACCATCGCCAGACCGCAGGCCGCGGCCTCCCGCGCAATCCCATCGCACTCGAACGCGCCGCGCAGACCGCCTCCAGCGAAGCTCTCACCGCAATGGAGAGCCGCATGACGTGGCTCGCCACGATTGCAGCCATCGCCCCATTCATCGGCCTCTTCGGCACGGTGATGGGCATCATCGACGCCTTCTACGGGCTTGGAACAGCAGGCACCGCCACGCTCCGCGCCGTCGCGCCCGGCATCTCCGAGGCGCTCATCACCACGGCTGCCGGCCTGGTCGTCGCCATCCCCGCGGTCGTTGGCTACAACCAGCTCACCGCCCGGCTGCGCGAGTTCGGCGCGCGGATGGACGACTTCGGCCGCGAACTGCTCAACGCAATCGAAAACGCAGCCATGCTCGCTCCGCCACCCGCGGCAGAAGAGCGCCGGAGGACCTTCTAAACCATGGCCTTCTCCTCCCGCAGCGGTGGCCAGATTCGCACGCAGACGGCGCTGGCCGAGATCAATATCACGCCACTGGTCGACGTGGTGCTGGTGTTGCTGCTCATCTTTATGCTGACGGCGCCGGTTCTGCAGTCCGGCGTCGAAGTCGCGATCCCCAAGACACGTTCCGTAAACCAACTCACCGAAGAGCGCATGGTCGTCACCATCGACAAGGAGCAGAACGTCTTCCTGCAGGACAAGCCGGTGAACGTCAACGACCTGCCCAAGCTGCTCGCAGACGTCGGTAACGGCGACCCCGCCAAGCGCATCATCTACCTCCGCGCTGACGAACAAGTCCCCTTCGGCGCCTTCGCCTCCGTCATGGACGCCGTCAAGCGAGCCGGAATCACCAACATCAGCATCGTGACGCGTCCAATAGAAAAGTAGGACACGAAGCAGGAGCGCACTATAGCCACCCAGCTCAATCCGTACGGCCCCAGCGACAACATCGGCGGCAACTTCGCCGGCTCGCTCGCCCTGCACGTTGCGATCTTCGGAGCTATCTTTGCGTGGACGCTGATCTCACGCAGCGGCAAGAGCTGGGGCGAACATGACGTCACAGCCGGCGCCATCCAGGCGACCATGGTCTCGGCGCTGCCACTGCCTCCGAAGCAACGCACCCTCGACACCGGAGTGCTGACCTCAGAGACACCCAGCCCCGCGCCCGTTCAGGAAAAAGAGAAAACTGAGGCCGTAGCCTCGCCGAAAGATATCGCCATCCCAACCAAGCCCACCAAGCCGGTGAAGACCGCCGACAAGACCGTCGAGCCTCCGAAACACGTCCAGCCGGTACCGGTGAACCCAACCAAGGCCGTCACCGGAGACACCGGCGGAATCCGCATCGCTCAGGCCACAATGCAGTTGAAGAACGGCACCGCCAGCATGACGGTTGAAGACCGCACCTTCGGCGACCGCTACGCCTACTACGTCAACATCGTCAATCACAAGGTCGCCGGCTACTGGTACACCCAGGAGGCGGACCCGCGCGCCTCCGAGGGCAAACGCGTCACTATCATCTTCGATATCAACCGCGACGGATTCCCATTTAACGTCCGCATCGGAACCCGCAGCGGCTCACCCAGCCTCGACACCTCCGCCCTCCGCGCCCTGCAACGCGTGCAGGACGAGGGCTTCGGCCCGCTGCCCCAGGGAGACCACATCACTGTGGAATACTCCTTCGATTACCGCCAACAACAATAAAACTACTAGTTTTTGGGGTGAACGTACACGTTTGATTACCGGAAGTCGGCGGTGACATCTCTCTTGTTCACGATTTGCATCTACCATAAGAGAGGTATGCTAAGACCGGTGCGCAACTCAACTCCCCGTCCTTCCCTGCTCTCCCTCGTAACCCTTTCGCTCGTCTTCCTCTGCGTCTCAGCCTCAAACGCACAGGACTGGTTCAAGACCGAGACCTCCAGCGGTGCAACCAACATTCGCATCGCCGTCGCAGATTTCAAGGCCGCCTCCGTCGACGTTCAGACTATTCCGTTCAAACGCACCTTCGACGCGACCCTCTACTCAGACCTCGCCAGCGCAGGCATCTTCGACATCGTCTCCAAGAGCCTTGCACCGCAGAGCACTCCTGGAACGCCCGCCGAGATTAATCTCCAGCAGTGGTCCGCCGAGCCTGCCTCCGCAGCCATGGTCGCCTTCGGGAGCCTGGGAATCGAGAACGGCCGCCTGATCGCCAACGGCTTCCTCTTCGACGTGAAGAACAGCCAGTACCCGCAGGTCCTCGCCAAGCAGTACAGCGAAGATCCCAGCGAGGATTCAGCTCGCCAGATTGCCCATCGCTTCGCCGACGAGATCATCTTCCGCCTCGGCGGAGGCACTCCCGGAATCTGCGAGACGAAGATCTACTACGTCAAACTCGGCGGCGGCAACAAAGAGATATGGGAGATGGACTACGACGGCGCAAACCAGCACGCCATCACCCACCTCGGCACCGTCTCCGTCTCGCCGCGCGTCGCGCCCGACAACTCACGCATCGCGTTCTCGTCGCTTGGCCATGAAGGCTTCCAGATTCACATGTACTCGCTGTTGCTGGGCCGCATGGTCAACTTCCCCACCAACGGAGGCGCCAGCTTCTCACCCGCCTGGTCGCCCAGCGGCAAGGATGTTGCCTACTCCTCCACGCGCTCCGGCACTCCGTCCATCTGGATCACCGACTCCAACGGCAACCTGGCCCGTCGTGTTACCAGCTTCAAGGGCGGTGACGTCTCGCCCGTCTACAACCCCAAGACCGGCTCGCAGATCGCCTGGATCAGCGGACGCACCGGTCTCCCACAGCTCTACATCATGGACACCGACGGCTCCAACGTCTCGCGCATGACCGACGGCGGCTATGCGTCATCGCCCTCGTGGTCGCCCAACGGCCAGTTCATCACCTTTGCCTGGAACCGCAAGTATGGCCCCGGGGCCCCCGGTGGGCAGGACATCTACATTATGGAGGTAGCCACAAAGCGCTGGATTCAGCTCACTCACGACAGCGGCCGCTGCGACTTCCCGTCCTGGTCACCCGACGGACGCCACATCGTCTACGCCAACTCCGCCGACGGAAAAGACGACCACATGAAGCTCTGGACCATGCTCATCGATGGCACGCAGAAACGTGCCTTAACAGGTTCGGGAGCTGACATGCCCAATTGGAGTTGGAAGTGAGCCTCTACCCTAGTAGTTAGGGAATTAGTTTTGCGAAGTACCAAATTCACAGCCTCAAACGTCGAAATGATGTGCCTTGATTCACTCAACCACGCAGGAGAAAAAAATGAGCCCGACGAGTACGAAACTTAGCAAGGTCGTTGCAACGGCAATTGCAGTGTTAGCCCTCAGCTCCGTCATTGGCTGCCACAAAAAGAGCAGCGGCATCAACCCCAACAGTCTCGGGCCGACCAACACCCCTGCTGCGGCAGAAGCTCCGACCGCCTCCATCACAGCGGATCCGCTGGCCATTGATCTCGGCCAGTCCGTTGTCCTCAACTGGCGGACGCAGAATGCGTCGGTCGCCACCATCGACGGCATCGGCCAGGTCAATCTCAACGGCACCCAAACCGTCTCGCCCTCGAACTCCACTAACTTCCATCTCACCGCCAAGGGTGATGGGGGCACCATTGAGGCCAACGTCCGCGTCACCGTACGCGTGCCCGTTGCGCCCACCGTCCCGGCTCCTACCGGCAATATTCCCGGCGACATGGGGACCGACGAGGCCTTCCACCAGAACGTGCAAGATGCTTTCTTCGACTACGACAGCTCTGACCTCCGTCCCGATGCGCAGGCGGCTATCGCGCAGGCTGCCTCCTACCTCGCTGCTCACCCGGCTATTCGCGTCGTTATCGGCGGATATTGCGATGATCGCGGCTCGGCGGAGTACAATCTAGCCCTCGGCGAGAGCCGTGCCAACGCAGCTCGTACTGCCCTCGTTTCAGCAGGCGTCGCTCCCACCCGCCTGCGCGTCATTAGCTACGGCAAGGAGAAGCAGTTCTGCACCGAAGACACCGAGAGCTGCTGGCAGGAGAACCGCCGCGCACAGTTCTCGATCGATCGCTAACCCTACACGAAGCTGTCCAGCCTGCGAGCCCATCCCAAGGCGCGGGCTGGACAGTCTGGAAAGCCATGCAGGTCTAGTCGCCATGTCGAAGAACATTTTCGCCTCCCATTTACTCATCGCTCCTCGCGCCAGTTCACCCCGTCTGAGATTTCCTGCTCGCCGCATCGCTGCCCTGGCAATCTGTGCGCTGCTTCTATCTGCCGCGCCGGCGTTCGCTGCCCCCAGCAAGGAGATCATCGAGCTGCAGCAGCAGATCAAGGACCTCCAGGATGCGGTCGCTCACCTTCAGCAATCCAACGACGAGCGCATGGGCGTCATGAAGGACCTCGTTCAGCAGAGCGCGGATGCGGTCAACAGGATGTCGGTCAATCTGGACACTATGCAAAAGCGCCTGCTTGGGCAACAGGAAGCGCAGGGCACCAAGGTCGACCAGGTCTCTGGGCAGATTCAGTCGTTGAACGACTCGCTCGATGAGTTGAAGGCCCGCATGAACCGCCTCGAAAAGCTCACCCAGGACATTCAGAACCAGCAGCAGTCCATGAGCGCCAATTTGCAGAATATTCAGCAGCCCGGCGGCGGAGTCACGCCTCCGGACACAAGTCAGCTCCAGCAGCCGCTTGCGCCGTTGCCGGGGCCCACGGGGAAGAAAGGCAAGCCGCCTGCAGGAGTGCCGGCTAACGTATTGCCGCCCACTCCGCCTACAGAAGAGGCCGCCGCCCCGCCCCCCGCAGACGAGCTCTACAAGACCGCGCTCGGCGACTACATGACCGCCAAATACGCGCTGGCCTCCTCCGAGTTCGGCGACGTGGTCAAGTTCTATCCCGAAAATCCCCTCGCTGGGAACTCTTACTACTATCAGGCCGAGATCGAGTATCGCGGCGGAAAATATCCTGCTGCAGTCAAGCACTACGACCTGGTTCTGGAGCAGTTTCCCGACAGCAGCAAGGTCCCCGTCGCCCACCTGCACAAGGGACAGGCACTCATCGCGCTGAAGCAGACCGAGGCGGGCGTGCGCGAACTGCGCCTCCTCATCCAGCGCTTCCCCGCCTCGCCGGAGGCCATGTCCGCTCGCAGCAAACTTAGTGGCATGGGCATTCCAGTAACACCTCGCACGACGGGCCGCCCCACCGCCCCACCCGAATAGCAGTGTCGCCTAGCGAATCTAGTTACGAATCCCACGCATTAGGTCTTCGATCTCAGCGCGCTCTGCCCCTGTAACAGGAAGCAACGGGAGCCGCGGCCGTCCGCCAAAGTACCCATTCAAGTCGCACCCATAGCGAATCCCCGGTGAGCCAAGTTCAACTTCAACCCTCTTCGCAGCAGCCCGCACACGAGCCTGCTTCTCCTCCGCCAGCGATTCGTCGCCATCCTTCCAGGCCGCCAGTACCTCATAGCATCCCTGCGGCGCACAAGCGCTGAAGCCAGTCATAGCTCCCACCGCCCCCGCTTTTAATCCCGCCAGCATCTCCGCGGTACCTCCGGCCAGCATCTGAAATCCCACCTTCTTCATCCGCGTCCGCACGGACGGCTTCGGCGGCGCGACCGCCAGCGCAGTTGCTCCATCGGTCAGCGTATCCGCAGAGATAAAGGTCTGTCCCGCGGCCGTATCGCGCAACGCCAGCATCCGTCCCGTCACCGCAGCAAATACATTCGTGACGGTCACCTCGCGCTCCACCGAGGCCGTAGCGGCCTTGAGCGCCGCGATCCTCGCAGCGTCGGTCTCAACCAGACCCAGAATATTCGGGTGCCCCGCAAGTTCGATCACAGCTTCGGCCGGTATCGATTCGTTTGAAGCCATCACGAGGGGCAGCGCCGACCGGTCCGCCACAGACTGAAAGTAAGCCAGCAGTTCCTTCAAACCCGCGCTCGGCCTCAACATAGTAGGCACACCCACCAGCGCAGCATCGTAGCCCAGGCTCGCTGCATAACCGGCGAACTCCACCGTCGCCACAACGCTGTCGCGCGAGACTCCCGCAAGCATCACCTTCTCCGCCGCGACCGCCTCTATCGCAGATCGCAACGCCTCACGCGTCTCCTCCTCGCTGAGCATGGTCGCGTCCCCATGTTCGCTCAGCACAGCGAAGCCCGCCGCAGGCGTCTTCGAATAGCGGTCGACATTATGTTCCAGCTTGCGAAGATTCAAACGTCCGTCCAGATAAAACGGCGTAGTCACGGGCAAAAAAAGACCTTCAAGCAGCATGTTTCTATTTTAGAAGGCGCGCAGCCCTGACGGACATATAGACCGCTCTTTCTCCGGCCTGCCGGTCGTATCGAACAAGGGACACCTGCAACAAAAGGGGTAGGCGAACCATGCTTTACGCCTTCCTAAATGCAGTAATCTCAGCAGAGACACATCATGGCCATCAAACAGGACATCACGCAGGGCAAATCAATCGGCGACCTCGGGCGCGAGGCCTTCTGGTTTCTGACGCACACCCTGCTCGCCGCGCTGCTGCTGGTCGGCATGCTCGCCGCCATGTGGATGACCCATCCCGACCCCGACGCGAGCGGGCCAAAGATGCTTGGCACAGTGCTCGCCTTCCTGGTCCCGATGATCGGCGGCTTCATCATCGCCAAGATGCAGCAGAACGTCATCGCCCGCTACATCTGGATCTCAGGCCTGCTCATCTTCTCAGTCGTCTGCGTGTGGGTGTTGGATCTCCCCACCGGCAACGGACTCTGCGAAGGCTGCCAGGCGGTCGAAAAACTCTGGCGCACGTTCTTCGATATCAGCAACGGCAGCGGCCTGATGGCCGGAGACGGCCTTCTGTACGGCGCCTGGCTCCCGCTCTCGATGATCGGCTATTCAGTCGGCGCACGCTTCGGCCTCGACCCCTAACCAATCCACCCTAGACCACAGTCGCTGCTCTGTCGGCATGCAACGTCTGCAGAGCGACGACGCTGATCGCGCCCTCCTGTAGTGCTGAGATCCCCTCCGCCGCAGCCCTCGCCGCCGCCAGCGTCGTGATCGTCGGAATCCGCGCCAACACCGCCGCCCGCCGAATCGCCTTCTCGTCGAAGAACGTATCCTGCCCATGCGGAGTGTTGATGATCAGTTGAATGCGGTCGCCCTTGATCAGATCGACGACGTTCGGCCGACCCTCTTTCACCTTGTAAACCCGCTCCGGCTGCAAGCCCGCTGACTCCAGCACCTCAGCAGTGCCATGCGTCGCCACCAGGTGGAACCCCATATTCACAAACTGCTTAGCCAGCGACACCAGGCCGTCTTTGTCGTGATCGTTCACGCTCAGGAAGATCGTCCCGCCCAGCGGAAGCACCTGTCCCGCCGCGCTCTGCGCCTTGGCAAAGGCCTCGCCAAAGTTATCCGCAACTCCCATCACCTCGCCGGTCGACTTCATCTCAGGCCCCAGCACCGTATCAACACCTGGGAACTTGCCCCACGGAAACACCGGCGACTTCACGAAGAAGTACGACCCCGTATCCAGGTCCTTGCCGCTCGCCACCTGCTCTGGCAGTAACTCCTTCAGCTTGCGTCCCACCATAATGCGCGATGCAATCTTCGCCAGAGGAATCCCCGTAGCCTTCGAAACATAAGGCACCGTCCGCGAAGCCCGTGGGTTCACCTCAATCACAAACACCTTGCCACGCTGAATCGCGAACTGAATATTCACCAGTCCCATCACGTTCAATGCCTTCGCCAGTTGCCGTGTGTACTTCCGAATTGTGTCCAACACATCTGCACTAATATCGACCGCCGGAAGCACACACGACGAATCTCCCGAATGAATCCCCGCCTCTTCGATGTGCTGCATGATCCCGGCGATTACAACATCGTCGCCATCGCACAGTGCATCAACGTCAACTTCAGTAGCATCTTCCAGGAAGTGATCGATCAGCACCGGCCGCTCATGCGAGTACTCAATGGCGGTGGTCATGTACCGGACGATAGCCTCATCGTCATAAGCAATCACCATCGCGCGCCCACCCAGCACATAGGAAGGCCGCACCAGCACCGGATACCCCACACGATTCGCACCAGCCACCGCCTCCGGAACGCTGGTCGCCATCGCGCCCTCAGGCTGCGGAATCTGCAACTCCTCGATCAGCTTGCCGAAGCGCTTGCGGTCCTCCGCAAGATCGATCGACTCCGGCGAAGTCCCAATAATCGGTACACCGGCCTTCTTCAGCGGCAGCGATAAATTCAGCGGAGTCTGCCCGCCAAACTGCACGATCATCCCAATCTCCGCACCCGACGAAGCCTCATGCTCATACACCGCAAGCACATCCTCAAGCGTCAGCGGCTCGAAGTACAATCGGTCGCTGGTGTCATAGTCCGTCGACACAGTCTCCGGATTGCAGTTCACCATAATCGTCTCGTAGCCGTCCTCACGCAGTGCAAACGCGGCATGGCAGCAGCAGTAGTCGAACTCGATTCCCTGCCCAATCCGGTTCGGCCCGCTGCCCAGAATCATGATCTTCTTGCGCCCTGTCGGCGGAGCCTCATCCTCCTCGTCGTAGCAGCTATAAAGATAAGGCGTAAAGCTCTCGAACTCCGCCGCGCACGTATCCACCAGCTTGAAGACCGGCAGCACACCCAACTTCTTGCGCAGTTCGCGCACCTCAGTGCCCGTCATCTCCCAACCCGCCGCCAGCCGCTCATCTGAGATCCCCATCCGCTTCGCCGTCAGCAGCTCATGCGCGGTCACTTCGACGGCAGGCTTGGCTGCAATGGCCTTGATCTCATCCGTAATCTGCTTCAGCTGATACAGGAACCACGGGTCCATCGACGTCATCCGCGCCACCTCGCGCACCGTCATCCCGCGTTCAAACGCATACCGTATATACGCAAGCCGGTCCGGATGCGGCGTCACCAACCGCTGCGTCAGCCGTCGCGGCTCAATAAAATCCGTCGCCGCCTTCTTCCCCGTCTCCAGCGACCGCACCGCCTTCATCAGCGCTTCTTTGAACGTGCGCCCAATCGCCATCACCTCGCCCACCGACTTCATCTGCGGCCCCAGGCCCTCATCCGCCCCAGGAAACTTCTCAAACTGCCACTTCGGAATCTTTACGACCACATAATCGATTGTCGGCTCAAAGCAAGCCGGGGTAGCCTTCGTAATATCGTTCTGAAGTTCGTCCAGCGTGTATCCAACTGCCAGCCGCGCAGCAATCTTCGCAATCGGAAATCCCGTAGCCTTGCTGGCCAACGCCGACGAACGAGACACGCGCGGATTCATCTCAATCACCGTCATGCGGCCGTTCTGCGGATTCACCGCGAACTGCACGTTGCTGCCACCCGTCTCCACACCAATCTCGCGAATCACCGCAATTGCAGCATCGCGCATCGCCTGGTACTCGCGGTCCGTCAGCGTCTGCGCCGGAGCCACAGTAATCGAATCGCCCGTATGCACGCCCATCGGGTCAAAATTCTCAATCGAGCAGATGATGATGACGTTGTCCTTCAGGTCCCGCACCACCTCGAGCTCATACTCCTTCCAACCCAGCACGCTCTCTTCAATCAGGCACTCGCCCACCGGCGAAAGATCGATACCACGCGACAGAATCTCCGTCATCTCCTCGCGGTTATAAGCGATACCGCCGCCCGAACCACCCAGCGTGAACGAAGGCCGAATCACTACCGGAAACCCAATCTTCCCCGCAAACTCCAGCCCACCGCTCACCGTATTCACCAGCGCAGACCGCGGCATATCCAACCCGATCTTGTTCATCGCATCCTTGAACAGCAGCCGGTCCTCGGCCTTCTTGATCGCCTCCAGCTTCGCGCCGATCAGCTCGACGTCGTACTTCTCGAGCACGCCCGTCTCCGCCAGATCCACCGCAAGGTTCAGCGCCGTCTGCCCACCCACCGTCGGCAACAACGCAAATACGCCCGCACCCGGCTTCATCATCGCCACTTCGACGCGGATAATCTCTTCCACATAAGCAGCATTCAACGGCTCAATATACGTGCGATCTGCCACCTCAGGATCGGTCATGATCGACGCCGGGTTCGAGTTCACCAGCACCACCTCATAGCCCTCGGCCTTCAGCGCCTTACACGCCTGCGTGCCGGAGTAGTCGAACTCCGCCGACTGCCCAATCACAATCGGCCCCGAGCCGATCACCAAAATCTTCGCAATGTCATTCCTGCGTGGCATTCATCTTCTCCGCTTCTTTCAACAAACCGCCGCACGGCAGCGATTCGATCGTTCTGTAGATCGGTACCTTGCTCAACTCGCCTGTGTAGTGCTGTGCATCTTCCGGACGCGATATCTGATCGCGCTCCTGAGACCTGTAGTACTTTGCATGAACCGGGCCTACTGTTCCATCGGCCTCAGGGTAGAGATTGGCTTCTGCTATCCAGTGGCCTTCCCACGCCTCTACACTTCCCAGCAGTGCATTTAGCTTTCCTGTTGCATCAAACTTGTACTCAAAAACGACCTCGTATCCAGGGTGAAACTGTCGCAGCCGAACTGCCTCCAACACCGGCCCCGTAAACGACATCTCCGCAAACACCGTCTTCGCCTCAGGGTTAATCAGCGGACGAAACCGTTGCAGGTTCCAACCTCCATCCGCTGCCTGGGTGCAGTAGACGGCCTTAGCCTTACGGGGAGCGGCAATGAGAAATGAAGAAGAAAAGAACAACAGCCCTAACAGAAAAGTGTCGCCCTTAACTCTCACCTACTTCTTCCACTCTTCCATCATCTTCCGAAAATCCTTGAACAGATAATGCGAATCATGCGGTCCCGGACTAGCCTCCGGGTGGTACTGCACGCTGAACATCGGGTCCGTCTTATGCTTCAAACCCGCCAGCGTCTGATCGTTCAAATTCGTATGCGTCTGCTCAACATCATCCGGCAGCGAAGCAGGGTCCACATTGAAGTTATGGTTCTGCGCCGTAATCTCCACCTTGCCCGTCTGGTGGTTCATGATCGGATGGTTCCCGCCATGATGCCCAAACTTCAACTTGTAGGTCTTGCCGCCCAGCGCCAGCCCAAAGATCTGATGCCCGAGGCAAATCCCGAAGATCGGTTTCTTGCCCTGTAGCTCCTGCACGTTCTTCACGGCATAATGAAGCGGCTCCGGATCGCCCGGCCCGTTCGAGAAGAACACGCCGTCCGGATTCATCGCCAGCACATCCTTCGCCGAGGTCGTCGCCGGAACCACGGTCACGCGCATGTTCTCGCGCGTCAGCATCCGCAGAATATTCTCCTTGATGCCGAAGTCGTACGCGACCACATGCATCTGCTTCCGGTCGCCATTCTCTGCAGTTGGAAGCAGCGCATCACCAGTCTGGTTTTTCGGCTCATCCGCGCCCCACTCGTAGATCGTCTTGGTCGTCACGACACTAGCCAGGTCCGTGCCATCCATCTTGCGAATCGACCGCGCCTTCGCTACCAGCGCATCCACATCCAGGTTGTCACCGCTGGCAATCACGCCACGCATCACGCCATTGGCTCGTAGATGCCGCACCACCGCACGCGTATCCACGCCCGAGATCACCGGCACCCCACTCCGCTCCAAATACTCATCCGCGACTTCAGTCGAACGCCAGTTTGAGCTGATAGGCGAAAATTCGCGCGTCACCAACCCCTCAATATAGGGGCGTGCCGACTCCGCATCGCTCGGCGTCGTGCCGTAGTTCCCAATGTGTGGATTTGTCAGAACAACGATCTGGCCCGCGTAGGAAGGATCGGTAAAGATCTCCTGATAGCCGCTCAGCGATGTATTGAAGACCACCTCGCCGGAACACTCCACCCCGGCGCCATAACTTGTACCACGAAAGATGCGCCCGTCTTCCAGCGCCAGTATCGCCTGCATTGCCTCTCCGAGGAGTGGATTTTATAGATTCACGTCAAGCGGTGTTATCCTCTGTGTTATCAGCAATCGGGTTGGTTCCGAATGCATTTTGCTGAATTTTTGCAGAAGGGTTGCACACACTCATGGCGATCGTCGAACCCATCACCTCTCTAACTATATCAGTCTTCGCCCGGCATTCTGTGGATTGTCCCAAAGGTGATGATCCGCAGTGGAAACGCTGCAAATGCCGCAAAAGCATCTATATCCGCGAGGACGGAAAGACGACGTATGTCTCCGCCAAAACCCGGAGCTGGACAGAGGCGGAAGAGGTCGCACAACGCCTCCGGGACAAGCGCAACCCGGTCAAAATCGAATTGCAGAAAATTGCAGAAGCGAGAGCGGCGGAAGATGCGGCTAATCTCCCCAATCTCAAACCGCTAGGCGAAGCCCTGGACCAATGGCTAACGGGCATGAAGTCCCCCGGAGCGACCTCACTCAACGCTTATAAATCGACTACGCGACGCATCCTGAGATGGGCGGATGGTGTGGGCGTCGTCTACGTCGCCGACGTTAACCCCACGTTGCTTGATGAGTGGCGCGGATCGTGGGCACCCAACGCAGCGGAGAAAGAGAACCGGCTCGCCTTGACGACCCAAGCGGCCTTGTTGACCCGCATAAAATCTTTCTTTACTTGGGCCGCCGCGATGGAGTTCACGAAGCGCAACCCTACACTCATGCTCAAAGCCATCACGCCGGAGGAAAGTCAAACTTGGCCGTTGACTCCGGCCCAATTCGCGGAGCTGCTCGCCGCGACGCGCAAACTTGACGAGGATGCATCACGCGACTCCGGCAAGGTGGGACAACATCTCCGCGCCCTCTTCCTGGTCCAACGTTGGACCGGACTGCGGGTCGGCGACGTGCTAATGTTGCCCAAAGAGGCGCTTCGGGGCAATCGCCTTAGCGCTGTGATCCGAAAGAAACGTAACCGAAAGCCCGCGTCCAGCCGCGTCGATTTTGTGGTCCCGGACAACGTCGTTAGCGCCTTGACTTCTCTCCCCCTCCGCGACGAAGAGCACCCCGACTTCTTCTTTTGGAGTCGGAAGTGTTCGGAGGAAGTAAACACAAACAAATGGCTCCGCAAGATAGACCGGCTAAACGACTTTCTATCCTTCAAAGACGAAGCCGGGAGGTCAATGGAGTTCCGTAGCCACATGCTCCGCGACACTTTCGCTGTCGAGGCGCTGCTCGCCGGTGTCCCACTTGAGAAGGTGAGTAAGCTACTGACCCACCAATCAATCATTGTGACTGAGCGCTATTATGCGAAGTGGACGGCCCCCCGCAAGCGGCAACTTGAAGACGAATACGTCACCGCTATGCGGAAGATGGGGGCGAAAGTCACTATGCCAAAAGCGCGGGTGAGGTAGTGTCCCGCCCGAATGTTTCCAACATTCAACCTATTTATGTCGTCGAGCGCCGCGCCAAACGCGGATGACCCGACGTTATGCGAATCTCTGCACGCAAGACCTCCAGGCCGTCCACGAGCGCGTAAGCCTGCTTCAAGATAGTTCTTTCCCGACACGCAGCAGACATCCAAATCGACTTGTCGGTCAGAGATCACGACTGTTGGGGATTGCCGTACGTCGTAGGCTCATGGCGGAACTCGATCGCCTGGGTAGGAGTGCCAGCCGTCGAACTCTTTCCGCTTGGCCGCTTCTTTGCGGGCTTAGCTGCGGGAGTCGCCGTCTCGCCTTGGATGGTCTTCGGAGCGCTACCTAATTGCTTGGTGGGCTCAACTATCATCTCTGCTGGCTGAATGAAACCGGCGAGCTGTTGGTGGAGGGCAGTAGTGATCGCGGGGATATCTTCTCGCTCGCCATCAACTTCTAATTCAAAACCTTGGATTTTGAGGCGCATCCGAAATTTTGCCATGACTCAACGATCTCCTTTCGGATGAGTTTGAACATCCCCCATTATACGAAGAAAACAAACGATTTAATTCTAAAATAGCCGAAGATTCGGCGAATCTGCTGTAAGTCGTTGTACAAGCCCCTTTAGCTTTGAAATGATCTATTGCTTCGGGCTGAACTGATTGACGATTTGGAACACGCTAGCTCGGGGTACATAGATGATCCGGGTGGCCATTGATGCGTCCCTGAAGGACTCAGGACGGACGTTTGCAGATCACGTGACACCGAAGGGCGTTGCAGGCCACCAACTGGACGGCGTAAGGCAGAAAACTCACGCGGGTCTAGCATTTCTGTAGGCTCTGGCGAGAGCGCGTTCCGATACATTAGGCGATGTGAGCTAACGGGCAAACTTAGCGGAAGCCAGAAGGGAGAAAGATGCCTTCTTTTGCGCCTGGCCCAACTTCATGCCTAGTTATCCTAATTGTCAGTGTTTACCGAACGGGGGACTTATACGTTCGCTACGAACTGTTATCGGGCGAGATGCCACAGCAACTGCCTGCCATTTTCGAGAATCGGGACCAATTGGCGCAGCAGCTAGAGAGCTTGGCCTACTAAATGAGGCCGCACTTGTCACTCTTTCAAATAATGGGTCCGATCTAACATTTAAAGTCGCTCTCACCCCCGAGCTTAGATATTCGCTAGGGTTTGATGGACCTACAGAGATAGTGCACTAAAGGCAATCTTAGGACGTCGTTCCCGAAGTCATCATTTGCTGTTTCATCGCATACCCCAGCAACTCCGCGTTAGTCGTGATCCTGAGGACCTCCATCATCCTGTACTTGTGAAATGCCACTGTTCCCGGTTTGACGTTGATGACGTCCGCGACTTGCTTCATCGACATTCCTTCGGCCAGCAATTGCAAAATCTCACTCTGTCTCGGAGTGATCTTTCGCGGTAATAATTCTTGTTGGCTGCGAAGAAGAAAGTTCACTGTGTCCCTCGCAATGACGGTAGACAGATACGATTCTCCTCGAATGACTCTTCTGACGGCCACCGCCAGTTCGAGTCCGGCAGATTGTTTAGTAACGTAAGCTGACGCCCCTCTCCGAAACGCCTCTGCAACGACATCAGGGTCCATATTCATCGAGAGGAAAATTAGCTTCACCCCAGGTAGTTTGCGCTTGATCTGTTCGCCTGCATCCAGGCCATTCAGACGAGGCATACTAATATCCAGGATGATGACATCGGGTTTGACAGTAAAGGCAGCGTCAACTAAGTCTCGTCCATCCGCGACGGTGCTTACTACTGCAAATTCGGGTTCCAGCATCCCTTTGCAAGCATCCGTGAGAAGCTGATGATCGTCAGCAATCAAAATTCGGGTAGTGGGGCCTGATCTCATTGAAAATTCCTCGATTACCAGTACGTACTAACTAAGACGGCGGCGCACAGTAGGTGGAATGCACAAAAATTGAAGGGTGTAGATTCATGCTAGTTAAGTGTAGAACGGGATGGATACTGCTAAAACTAGCAGGTTCACCGTAGTCTCACCACACGACGTCTGCCCCCACCCCGGTGTAATCACGCTACATGGAAACGATTAGCAGTGTTGAATCGAAATACCTCTGGCATCACTCTTTTAAACAACACATTCCCACTTTACCCCCATCCCATAAAAAGGGAGACCTAATGGCCGTTTTAGTGCAAAAAGTATGGAATGACACTGCTGGCGGTCATACCCGAAGGTGTCGCAATCCGCTTCAGCAGCAATGGATATTATCTTTTCGTCTTGAATGCAAAAAGGTCTAAGGATAGCCCAGTTCAAAGCGGAGGACGTCAGAAACTATTGGATTGAAACTAATCCAACCAGTTCGCTCACCGACACGATTGACTGATCTAATCTGCGGGGAGTGCCTACGCGAATAGCAATTGAAGAGTCAGTTGAGATGGCGCATGAGGTGTTCAATATCGTGTTCCGTAAAATCCCCAAACGAGTGGTCAAGAAATAATGGGAATGACATGCAGACGTACAAATTGGTAGCTGTTCCCTTCCTGCTATCGGAAGGGGAGTTTAAGGGGCATTTGGAGACGGTGACGTTTGTTGCCGCGTCAGAGGCAAAGTCTCATCAGTGGTGGGCTGTGAATGTTGGGACGTTTGAATCAGACTTCAGCGAGGTTGTTTCACCTGAGCTTGCGAAGCACATCGTCAACCGACTACGCCAGGGCGAGACTGTTGAGTTTCCCAACCGCTATCCATTGGAAGAGGTGCACGGGAAGTTTGGTGGTAGTTGGAGGGACTGAAATCACGCACTGCCTAGTTCATAGCTAGACTGCATTCTTCACTTCTGAAACCAGGGAACCGACCGGACTGCTGATGGTTTGTTTTGCGATTGCACCCAAGGACACCCCGCGACGATACATCAAATATGCTGCAACAACGCCCGAAGCAATCGTAGCGAATGCTATCGCCTTCCTTATAGAAATCCCGTTTTCAATTCCTGTCTCCATCTGCATAATTTCCCCTTTCGATCAATGTGAAGGCTTTGTCAGTTGTAGCGCAACAAGCTCCTGCCAAACCATCAACCCTTGTTGCCTGCTTGAATTTCGCTGGCATCTGCGGTGGTCTCCATTCCAAAATCATCAGAATCAACACGAGCATTGGGTATGGCTGTAAGCTGATCAGTCGTGTATATGCCGGTCGTGTTGTCGCTGAAGTCTACGATGATTGCAGCGCCGTCAACACGATCAATTCCTACAACCTTCAATGGTTCTTTGTCGGACATACGCGCCTCCGATCACTGCCGATTGGATGCATATAGCGCAGAGCAGGATTGCCTGGGAGAAGCAACGAACATGGAAGTTAATGCACGGTCAGAAGCCGCCTCCCCACCATCAAGCATTCTGTCTAAAATAGTGAACAGTGATATCAACTCAGAGACGCAGATTGTTATACGGGCTTCGCTACAGTCTGCTTCTGGCGGTAATAGCTCTCTCGTTTGCGTCTGAGAACCTCAAGAGCGAATTACATACACACGGGCATTATCATCTTCTCGGTCATGTGTTGGTATATTGCATCGCAGAATTGCTACTGGTCTCTGGTGTCCGTACTATGCAACGGACATTGATACTGTCTACTGCGATTGTCATATCCGGCTGTGCAATCGAGGTCGCCCAGCATTTGATCTACTCCAATCCGCTCGAAACTCTTGACATTTGGGCAGACTGCCGTGGGGTAATGCTTGGCTTTGCCATTTGGCTGTTCCTGCGTGAACGTGCCCGTTCATCAAGCCAGCTATGAAGAAGGGTATGCCCATCAAATAGCTGCCAACAATGCCGAACGCGAACCGACACATGGGCTTCGCTTAAACGCCCAAATATCAAAAAAGCAGCTAATTAGGCTGTTTCCTCCGAAACGGGTTGAATTTCGCTTGCCGTGGTCCCTCACAGTTGTGTTGCCGGTCGTATTCGTCTAGCTCCACAGAAGTTGCCGCATTAGCAACCGTGACAAAGCACTTTAGACAGATCGAGTCATAAGATCCATCCCGATTAAGTCGGTGCGGAAAAAACGGTATGCGAGCATCGTCCATTCGACCACCCTCTGAAGACAAGACGATATTACCGGATGACGTTGAGATGGTCTGTCAGCAAATCACATAGGTGCGCTCGGCCCGTGCAACGTGTTCGAGCCACAGCATATTGCCCCGACCCGAGGCAATATCGAGCATGGAGTCGCGGATAGATTGCGCCGCGAAAATCGGTATTGCGAACCATGTACTCCCACTCTGCAAGGCTGCGCGGGTCGGTTACTTCTGGGAGACCTTCAGGATCGCTTCATGGCAAGCGTTCCCACCGAATCTGGGGGCAACTCGATTACCATGGCGCGATCCAGAACCTGGACCTGAACCATTTGAGCGCGTGGCAGCTCGTTGCGCACCAGCAACGCGACGGAACCATCGGGATTCAGGAATGCCAAAGCATCGTCGCAGGTACCAGTCGCTTCGACTCTTCTCGCTCCAACATCAACAAAATGCGTTAAGTGCTTGAACAGATAGTAGTCGTGATTGAAGCGATAGGTCTTCGTGCCACGGTCCACACTCACCAACGAATTTTGCGCCCATCCCCAGGTGCTCAGGCCGCCCGTCTCGGTCGAGATGTTCCAGTACATATAAGCGGACACACCGCTGCGAAAGTAGTGCTTCATCAGCTGCCAGCAGTAGCCGGTATAGCTCCAGTTGTTCGTTCCGTCACCGCACTCCTGCTCTGACTGATAGATGATCAACGCCGGAAACTCACGGTGGATTGCCGGCAGCGCATTTTTCCCTGCCCACTGCATTCCGACGCCTTTGATGAAGGCTGCCGCTTTCTTATCCGCCATCACTGTTTCGAGTAATTTCGGATTGCCTCGCTCCATAGTGCCAAAGAACACCTCAACCTCGCGCTTCTGCATTTCCGGCCCGAGGGAATGAACGAAGCGGGCCAAGCCCTCGGGCGTCCACGTACAACTAGGAAAGTTCTGGGCGGAGTTGAACTCGTTCTGCGGCATGACCAGTCCAACACGAATTCCCTCGGCGCGATACGCATCGATAAAGCGGCCAAAGTACCTCGCGTAGGCGTCGAAATAGCGCGGCTCTTGAATGAACATGTCCTCGCCCTCATGACCGATCTGGTCGGACCGAATCCCGTTTTCCTTCATCCCCGGGTGGGCCTTCGCCTCCGCATAAAAGTGGTTCCGCTTCATCCAACTCGGCGGGCTCCACGGCGAAGCCCATATCCGCAACTTCGGCTGGTAGCGTTGCGCGGCGTGAATGAAAGGGATGAGAGTCTCGCGATCATGTTCAATGCTGAAGTGTTTCAGGTCGAAGTCGCCGTCCGTCTCGTCGTAGCTGTAGGCTTCGGTCGCAAAGTCGTTGGCGCCAATCGGCATACGGCAATAGGTGAAACGAGCTCCCGCGGTGGGATCGAAGAGTTCTCGCAACACGCTATCACGATCTTGCTCACCAAGCGTCTGGAGCGAGGTCCATCCTAGATCGTTGAAGCAAGCACCGAAACCCTCGATAGGTCGTGCGGCCAAATCCGTCCGCGCCGGATCGACATTCAGGTTAAGTAGATCCCAGCTGAACGTTGGCCTGAAGACTCTTCCACTCTGCCACGCACTCGTCTGCGTTGTCGTCACAAAGGTGAGCCGGTCATCGTTCAGCGGCACTGGAGGAGGCAGCTGCGCGGTTGCGTTTCTGAGACAAGAGAACTCCGCAAGGGCCATACCCGCAGCCAGCCGGGCTGAACCCACCATTACCTGCCGCCGGTTCCAGAGCTTTCTCCGCATGCCCCGACCACCCTTCCGTCGTAATCTGCACAGCCAAAATGCCATCATATAAGCCCGTCGCCGATCAGCATTCAACGGTGTTGCAGGACGGAATTCTCGGTCAGTTGTTGCCAAATCGCCAACTGAAGACTGCTTGCGTTTGGACCGTCATTCGGGAACGATCTATCACTTGCCTCAGACAGTTCTGGCTAGCCCACCCTGCTGGCCATCTGTTGCCAATCCGCCATGGCGAACTCTACGACCTGCGTGAGCGTTTTTCGTGAAGAGCCATCCCTTGATTGGAGCGCCAGGCCGTGAAGAACGGTCGAGTAATATGCAGCTAAGGCAGTCGTGGGTGCTGCTTTCGGAACATCGCGCTCTTGCTGGCCACGTTTCAAGCGCTCCAGGATAGATAGCGATATCTGACGGCGTATGGACAATAGATAATCCTGCACGGCCTTGTTCTCTATTGCGCAGTTCGTGGCTCCCAAGATGAGTAAGCAGCCTCCGGGGGCTCCGGGCGCGGAGAACGCATCGACGGCTGCTTGCAGCATGGCGTGGATAGCCTCGCGAGCAGTAGTTCCGACTTCAAGGGCACGAGTGGTGCTGAAGCCTGCGGTCCGGCGGTAAAGATCCACTGCCTCGCGGAACAACTCCTCTTTGCTTCCAAACGCGGCATAGAGGCTTGCCTGCGTAATCCCCAATCCAGCACGTAGATCCGCCATCGAAGTGGCATCGTAACCAAGCGACCAGAAGAGATGCATCGCTTTCGCCAAACCCTGCTCTCGATCGAATTCCCGCGGTCTGCCGCGGCCACGATTCGGGCTTTCTAAACTATTTGTAGACCGATTAGTCTTTATATTTGCATTTGCTCGTTTGATCATGTATGTATTTATAGACCAGTTGGTCTACAAACGCAAGAGACTGGCCTTTCAATACATCTCAAAACAGGAGCACGAAAATGAGCCTCAATGACCGCAGTGACAATTCGACATCTTTTCCCACCACGTTCCAGACCCAGAAGATCGAAACAAATGGCGCGACGATCCACACGCGAATTGGCGGTCAAGGCCCGGCGGTCGTGCTCTTGCACGGATTTGCCACCACGGGTGATATGTGGGCCCCGTTAGCTACCGCGCTCCTCGCAGACCATACCGTCATAGTGCCCGATCTGAGAGGGCTCGGACTGTCTTCCAAGCCATCCGACGGATATGACAAGAAAACGCAAAGCCGTGACATAGCAGGCGTGATGGATGCGCTAGGCGTGCCACGCGCCGATTTCGTGACCCACGACATCGGCAACATGGTTGGTTACGCCTTCGCTGCTGCATACCCCGACCGGGTGGCTCGCTTCGTTCCGATCGACGCGCCCCTTCCCGGAATAGGGCCCTGGGAGCAGGTCGTTCAAGATCCCCGCATGTGGCAGTTCGGCTTCGGCGGCCCCGATATGGAGCGCCTGGTCGCCGGACGTGAACGCATCTATCTCGACCGGTTCTGGAATGAGTTCGCGCTCCACCCTGAGCGGTTCGACGAGGCCAAACGCCAACACTATGCAGCGCTCTATGCCATGCCAGGGGCGATTCGTGCGGGCTTCTCCCAGTTCGCAGCCTTCAGCCAGGATGCCATCGACAACAAAGCCTATCTTGCGAAGGGCAAGCTCACCATGCCTGTCCTCGCGATTGGCGGCGAAGCGGCATTCGGGCCAATGATGGCGACGGTGATGCGTTTCGCCGCGACTGACGTGCAAGAGGCAATCGTTCCCGACTCCGGTCATTGGATTATGGAGGAGAACCCTTCAGCAACCGGTAAACTTGTCACGGAATTCTTGAAATTGAAATGATGAGTATGCCGCATAAAGCCCGGGCCGCACTCCGTCCTCACCTACACGATAGTCAACATGCAATCGAATGTTCTTGACCACTATGCTCCGTACGAAAAGGTACTTGACACGACTTATCCAATCCCATTTGCTCTTCAGGGGGTTGTGACATGCTTGCGCAGATCGAGAGCAACATCGTTGCCACTACAGCCTCGATCGCTCAGGAGGCCGCCACAGCCCCGATCTCAACCAAGATAAATCGTTCAAAGCCAGAGAGCAGCACAAGCTTAGGCTAGTCAAATAGGCTTGCTGTCGCGGGCTTTTTCATTTTGGCCTTTATTTTTGGTGCTTCACCTTCGACCGGCATCATCTTCATCCGATCATCCGGGAATACTCGTAGCAGGTGGACCGGAGGCCGCCCACTCGGAGCGAGCCATTCCTTATACTCGTTGGGTTCGAGGATCACGGGCTGGCGGTCGTGGATGGGAACCATGACGCCGTTCGGGTCACTCGTGAATATGGAGAATGTGTCTTCCCACTTGTCTGTCTTTGGGTTCTTCCACGGAGACCAAAGGCCGGCCATGCCGAAATATTTATGGTGGGGTACGACGACCTCGTATTTTGTCTTGTGACTCCTTTCGCCCTGCCACTCAAAGAACGAAGACGCGGGGATAATGCACCGCTTCTCTTTAAACCTCTTTTTCCAAAAGTTCGATGTATCGGCGGTGTCCGACCGGGTCGCAATCTCATCACCCCCTGACCCCAAAGATGACTCCTGACCAACCCAAGCCCGTGCCCCTGAATGACGAGGTCGAGGTATTCACCAGAGACCGCTGTGCCCTGTTCGGGGTTGCGATCGCTGCCCAAGTCACGTTGCCAGCGCCAAGGGCATCCCGGTGTTTCGCATCCGTGCCTGCCACCGGATTGACTCCGACGCGCAACTCCATCAGGAATAGGGGTACGTTCACCGGCAGATCCGGTTCCCTGCGTTCTGGTTCCGGTAGGATGAACAAGACCATCGAGATCGTCGGGTTGTACAGACGACCCACCCAACAAGACGTTCGACCATGGTGACAACGTCCGTAGGTCTGTAACTTGGTCATGGTCAGCCAGCCTCGTCAAGATCGGAGATGAGGGCCTGTAAAGCTTTGGACGGCTTCGCAGCAACTGCTGTGAAGGATTCCGAAGATACAGAAGGGAGACCATAAAAATGGGCGCTGCTGAGGTTGAAGTTCCTGAAAATCGGTGGAGCGGAGGACACGCGGAGACACAGGCAAAAGCCGCCGAGGACTGACGGCATTGCCTCACGAATCAAGCTGCCATTGCCACAGGAATCGGCCATGCCCGGCGCTTGTTCCGCGCCGCTATGGTGCAGGACACCGGAATCTTGTAGTGCAGACCAATCGGGTAGACTTGTTTGGTCTGCACTACATCTTCAGGCGCAACAAAAAGATCCAGGTCGCCGGTGATCCGAAAGAACTTACCGCGCTCGTCGGTATCCGGGGTTACGACTATCTTCTCGATCCGCTTTTGGAAGTCCATCTTGAGAGCCTCTGCTGAACCGAGCAACAACTCTTCCAGTGTGTCCATCTGTCTGTTGACGAACTCCCTTACCTCCTCAAGCGTTACTTCCCGCAATAGCGGGCGATTCAGTTCTGCCAGTTTCTCATCGATCCGCTCAATGGATCTTGCCACCAGTTCCAGTTCCTCATACAGACTCTTCAAGCCACCGCTTTCTCGCACGGCCTTGATCAGATTGTCCTTGTGCCTGGCTTGTGTCGAACGGCTCGTTCCCAGGTTCTTACGCTGCTGTTCGGCGGACGCTTCTGCCTCCAAGCGTTCGTTCTTTACCGACTGAATCTGCTCAAACACCATCTGTATTAGATCGTCACGAAGGGACCCTTTTGGCTGCACTTCAGGCCATCCCGCAACTGGCCTGCTAGGGCATTGGAGGTTGCATCTTCAGGTTGAACCTGTCGTGTTCTGGGGGTCATATTCTCCAGTTCCGTTCTCGGGTAATCTCGTGATGGGATACGAAATCCTCAGAGGATTCGCTTCTGGCAGGGGCTTCACTGGAGCGAGACGCTGACACTGAAGGGCGGATGATCTCGCATCTATAGACGGTCGGGAAGGTGTACAACTCGGCGATGATCCGTGAGTCCGATGCGTCAGGATCAGGGAGATCCAAATAAAACGGTGCGATCTGACTTCCCATTACCTTCCAGTCGCGTGCGTGGCAGCACCACCGGACGCCTCCAACGATCCCTGGGTATATGCGGTGAACGATTCGACCTAGATAGTCGAAGCTAGCCTCGTGCGTGTCGTCGATATGCTTCCGGTAATCGTCTATCGAGGCGGCGGTTCCGTCTTCAAAGTAAACTGCGTAAGGCTCGTGATTTCCCGGGTTATTGTCTAGGTGCCAGTAGGCTATGAGGTTCATCGGTCAAACTCCTTGAAGTTTTGGCGAGGGTAGGTCCCAAAGTCCGGCGGCGGTCCATGTCTGGTTAGCCATCCAACTTTTGGGGCTCATCCTCTACGTCAACCTACGGACCAAGGAGCTCGTATGTGGAATTCAAACGAGTTTATTTTGTGGGTTGACCCATAAGGCTGAAGTTGGCTTCTCTATCTTTCAACGACTTACCAGACGCGTGTCCCCATAATGATGAAGCAAAGTGCCCCATAAGACTGAAGTTCCGCCGGGATTTTGCCCGTAAGACTGAAGTTTCCACTCAGTTGTAGCGAAGTCGACCGAAGATAAACCTTCTAAGTTACTGAAAATAGGCCTGATGCAGACCGTTCCCTTGGGAGTTGAGCCTGGTGACCAGGCTGCCTGAGCTTTGGCTTCGGTCCATTCTCAACCGTACCTATCGAGGATGGGGAGCGCTGCGGAGTTCTGGAAGGAGCGTTCACTGTCGCTCGTATCGCATTTCGTGGTCTCAGAATTACCGGCCACTCTCAAAATCCCTTGGAGAAATGCGGTAAACGCGAAAGATCGCACCCTTTCTGCACCCCGATGGCATTTTGGCGAGGCACAGGTATATAGTTCCGGGCTTGTTCCGGACGAAAAGTATCAATCGGTAGAGTCTGAAATCGCTAAACTGCGTTTAGTGTCGTCGCTTCGTTTAGCGTCGTCGCTTCTCTGAGAAGAGGGACCGCGCCCAGGAGCGCCGCGCTGCTTCCGAGAGAGGCCGCGTGAACCTGCGGCTTTCCCCAACTGGACCAGGTGTGACGATCGATGTAGTCCTGCATGAAGGGAATGATCTGGTCAGCAGCTTGAGAGACACCTCCGCCGATGACAATTATTTCCGGATCGTACGAATGAACGAGTGACACGGCATTGGCAGACCATGCCCGCAGACAATGGTCGCGAATTTCGCGTGCGACACGATCATTCGAGTAAACCTGCGCGAAAAGCTCGCGAAAACCGAAGCTTCGGAGTGGAGCGAGCTTGCTCTTCCTCGCTCCCGGCCATGACTCGAAGATCTGCGGCAGTGCCCATCCAGATGCTTCGGCTTCTGCGCACCCGATATTCCCGCAGTGACAGAGCCGACCGTCGAACTTCACAGTGAGATGGCCGCCCAGACATCCGGCATGCGCGTGGGCTCCGCGGAGGATACGGCCGTTCAGCAAGGTGGCGCTTCCAATTCCCGTGCCAAGTGTCATCATTACAACGTCGGAGCAGCCTTGCGCAGCGCCCGCGAAATGTTCCCCGAGCAGAGCCATGCGGGCATCGTTTTCAATACTCAACGGCAGCCCGAAGGAACGGCTTGCCCAGCCTTTGAGGTCCAGCGTTGGCGCATCTTCGAATTTCTTAAGTGTCGAATAGATCGTCCCGGTATTAAAGTCGACGATACCGGGAAACCCCATAGCAATTCCGGAACATTGCTCCTCTTTTAGAGGAATCTCTAACAATAGCTCACGAAGAGTCTCGGTCAAATTCGGGAGTATGTCGGACAATCTGTCTCCCGCAGTTACCGGGACGGTCCGCTGCGCCAGAACCTCTTTGTTGCAAACCACACCGCAGCCGATGTGTGTTCCTCCGATGTCTAATGCGAGGGTATACATGCGGGGAAGAGTGTTCCTTTCAGAAAATATCACGTACATCAATTGCGACTGTTTAGTGTTCTCAAACGAAGAGTTTTATGATCATGGTGCGGTCGGGCAGTCTGTTTTTCGTACTCTCAGCCGCATCTAGTATTTGCAGACGATTATGTTTGCCATACGGGCTATCGAATCTGGGCAGACAGCCTGGCACGATCAGCCTCATAATCACACTCCATGACCTCGACCGGCGACTATTGGACCTGCATCAGGGCTCGTTCGACCGGATTCAGGCAACACGCGATTGACGAGTAAGCCGTAAAGCGCCACCCCTGCAAACCCTATACAGGGCACGATGTAGCCTTTCGCCAGGCTCCCCGTGGATTTCGCAATCCAGCCAAGGATCGGCGGGAAAATGGCTCCGCCCACAATGGCCATCACGAGCAATGAGCCAGCGAGTTTGGTGTTCTCACCCAGGCCCTTCAATCCCAGCGCGAAGATTGTTGGGAACATGATGGAGAGGAAGAAGCTGCTTGCCACAATGGCGTAGGCACCCAACATACCCGGACGGCGTATCGCGACGCCCATCAGCAAAACATTCATCGCTCCATAAACCGCCAGCAGAGAATTTGCGGAGACGTATTTCATCAAGGGCACTGTCACAAATCGGCCCAGCATCAGAGCCACGAGGGTAGCGGTCAGATATGCGGCGGCCGTCCGTTCGCTCACCGATGTGTATTGCTTCATGTAAGGTATGAGGCTGCTCCATGTGGAGATTTGCGCTCCAACATTGCAGAAGTTTGCCAATACTGCGAACCACAAATGGGGGTAATGCAATAGAGCTCGAAAGGTGCCGTGATCCCCGGTGGAGCTCGAATCTTGTGATTCGCTGGCCATGGGTGGGAAACTCATGCGCGAAAGCAGGAGCGCAAAAAGTAACACTGTTGTGCCCAGCACCAGGTAAGTTGGCACCACGCGCACCAGCTCGTCATGAAGATATCCCTTGTAGGTTCCTGCTGCCTTCATCGCAGCCACCTGCGATGGGCTAGCTTCTATCCCAGAAAATATGAACCGTGCTCCAACAACGACACCCAAAATTGTTCCCGGAGGATTGAATGCTTGAGCGAAATTGAGCCGCCGTTCCGATGTCGCTGCGGGTCCAAACTGCGCCATGAATGGGTTGGCCGCGGTCTCCAGTACCGAGGCTCCGCAACCGACGGTGAATAGTGCAATTAGAAATGGAACGTATGCCCCGGTGGCAGCCGCCGGCCAGAACAGCACCATACCACCGCCGAAGAACACCAGACCCATTACCATTCCGGCTTTATAGCCCCAGCGGCGCATCACCAGAGCTGCCGGAATCGCCATACAGAAATAACCCAGGAAGTTTGCTGTCTGCACAAGCTGGGCGCCGAATTGCGAGAGCTCGAATGATTTCTTGAATTGCTGCACAAGAATGTCAGTGAGGTTATTGGACATACCCCACAGAAAAAACAGCACAGTCACAAGGACGAACAGCGCAGTTCGTCCGGGAGGAAAGACTGGAGCTACTTCCTGTGAACCTGTCGTTGTTGGCTTTGTTACCGTGGATACCTGCACTTTTCACTCCTATCGAGTAACACAACCAACAGCGGCTACCCAGTTGATTTGGCATGAAGTCTCCCTCTCGAACGTGGGACTTTCACGTCCAGATGGAATTGGCATGATTCGACTTCTTCAGGGACAAAATGTGCTGCCAATTATCTGATCACTGTGAAAAAAGACCCGGTCATACTGTTATCCAAATCGAATCTCTCAGAACTTTGCTTGCTCCATCTCCTGTGGTGGCTCGGTTCGGCCCAGATTGTCATACAGGGGCGTTACCGGTTTAAGCTCCGGGTCATCGTCAGCAACCGAGATGGCAAGGATGCGTACGCTCTCATTATTCGGCAGTGTCAGCGTTCGTGCTCCCTTAGGGAGGGCGACCGAGTACGCGAATAAGTAGGAGTACTGATAGGGTTCGTTGAGTCCTTCCCGGGTGTGATGATGCGAAGCGAACCAAGCCAGGCTTGCCGGTTTGATGTAGCCGGGCTGCAGACCAACGTAATCCTCCGGATAGCGCGGCGAAGGGGGATGACCCTCGCGTTGAACCATATCCGCGGCCGGCCAAACCGTGTTGTGTGCTGAGCTCGCCCAGTCGCGCTCGGTTTGACCCTTCCAAACACGCGTGTCCCATTGACCAACAAATCCATCCCACGCTTCAATATTTAGAGAGACGCTGCGATCGCCGATACGGAATGAAGCATTCTGGTCGCCTCGGGCAGAGGCAGCTACGATATAGACACGATTGAAAGAGCCCGACGGCAGGGCGATCTGCTGCCCTTTCGCGATAACCGCATTTGGTTTCCCAGTAGCGGCGGAGGCCAACTGGAGTCCGACCCCGTTGTACTCAATCTTCGCGGGAAGCATTTCAGCAGGCAGAGTATTGCCCTTCCCGTCCATACCATCCCCTTCGGTCTTCGAATCGTCGTTGTTGGCCACTAACAGGTCATAGTTCAACTGAACGGGTTGCGAGCGCGTCGCGGCAAGTTTTACTGAAGGCGCGCCCAAACGCAGTGCAAAAGTACGAGGCTGATAGGCAGTAAAGGACGTCGTCAGCGTTCCGCCGCTAACGTCGGCGTTGCCTACCGGCTGCTCCTGCGCATTGATTTCACGCGCTGCCGTTAATTGGCCGGCGAAGGAGACTTTTACGTTGCTCGCATTCTTTCCGTCCAGTTCAACCATGCGGAGCACAATTTCATCGCTGTCCTCCGCCTTTTTCAAGGCCAGTACGCGAACGCGCGAATTGCTCAGGTTCATCAGTGAGAAGTTCTTCCCTAACGAGCCGGAGTGATGCGTGGCTTCAAACGCGATCAGGGGATCATTAAGCCGATAGGCCTGCCAGTCGGTCTGCGACTGTCGCCAGTCACCCGCATGCCCGGCCAGCGCGAATACAACCTCGTGGTGTCCCCAATCCTGGTTGGCCTGATCGGTGTAGGGGGAAGGCCGCCCATTTTCAGGCAGAACTCCGGGAGACCGCAGCAGAGTCAGGCGGACGGTATTATCGCTCGGCTTGTCGGATCCGTTCTTGCAATCGGTGAGGATCGTCGTGCCAAAGCTGCCGCTCTTGTCAGTCAGATCAATCCAACGATGCGAGGCCACTTCAAACTGCCGCATCTGCGCATTGGGCCGCTCAATTGTGCCGATGTCCCAGTTGTATGTGGCGTCTGTGTTCGATGCGGCGAGAGGAATCGAAGCTTTCAGATTGGCCGAGAGCGTTCTCCAATCGATAGAGTTTGCAAATTCGACACGATTACCTGCGTCACCGGCAGATAGGCTAATGGTTTGCACAAATTTGGAATTCTCCGTCTCGCGGGTTACTTCAATCGAGACGCGGATCGGACCTGTCTCCTTGATGCGTATCTGAGCCGGACCACTGACATAAGCGCGCGGGGCCGCCTGTTCCTGATCGAATTCCATGTTCCATGCGGGATATATCCTGGGCGCATCGTTGGAGATGGCGAGACGTATCGGCGCAGAGAGCAGCTCCTTGTTTAGACTCTTGTCAAAGATGCTGGAAACATCACCGGCTTCGTTGAGCTGAACTCGATAGCGCGCATTTTCAAGCGAAGAGGCAGTAACTTTGAGCCCACCACCGCGGCTTGATTGTCTGCAGGCACCACGTCATATACCGCATATCCGACCGATGGTACTTTCGCCGAAAACAGTACCTTATTTCCGTTCAATTGCGCGAGCATCTCCTTTCCATCAGGGCCGTAGACACGCACAGCTTTCGGAGTCGCGCGAGCAAAGGCAACGCTGGCTTCGACCAGGTCTTCCCGAGTGATGTTCAGGGGGTTGTACACCACAATGGGTGTTCCCTTGCCCTGGGTATCAAGACCCGATGCAACTGCTGCGCTGGCCGAAGTCAGCACTGTTGCAAACTGGTTCGTAGCGATCGTGTCATCGTTCCATATATACTCATATGCTCGCGGGGTCGCGGTACCGGCAGCGCTATCGTGGAAGTGTCCTGCCAGTTCAAGTCGCCACGCGCCGTTCAGTCGCTCCTGCTGGTACGGCAGGCCACCCATCCAATCTGCTGCGATCGAAGCTTTCTCCGCAGCGTCGGCCAGGTTTCCGTTCTTGATCACTTGTTGCTTGTGGTACGCCTGC
The DNA here is from genome assembly GCA_963744125.1 of uncultured Acidobacteriaceae bacterium. GTDB lineage: Bacteria > Acidobacteriota > Terriglobia > Terriglobales > Acidobacteriaceae > Edaphobacter. Next base: position 568,435 of record CAVUSG010000008.1, read on the forward strand.
GACGTCAGAGATCCTGCGGAGTGGTTTATTAGCTCCAGGTCCCCTTTGTATTGGGGCAGTTTCGCGGTCATGTCCGGCTGAATCGCATTGAACATCTGGTCGGCCGAGGACATCAACACGTGTACCGGTCCATCCCCCACCTTAACCTTGGAACCTGAGTCTGGAGGGAGCGTTCCAGGAGTACCGGGCGGGTTCGCCGATCCCGCAGGAGGCGGTGGAGGTAGAACGGTTTCGCCCTGAGCCACCGTTGCCTCCAGCAGCTTTACTGAGGCCTCCGGCGGCGCGCCGCCGATGTCGCCGGTTCCGACATAGTGATAGTCGGCGAAGACGCCGGTCAACTTGCCATCCATATCGATCCGCTTAACCCAATCCTGTTCCCATTGCCGAGGCCGCTGTTGAGCAGCCAGTTGTTGCGGTGTAAGCTGCGCTCGTTGTTGGTCCGTTAATGGCGGCCGAGGAGGCGGGGGGCCAGGGTCTTTGCTCAAGTCGGTGAACGCCGTTCCGGTGTAACCGCCGGGGTTTAGCGCGGCAACCACGCTCTTGCCATCCGGCCCGGTCCACACACCTACGTTGAAAGGAATCCCCTCTGGAGTCTGTTCCGGGGAGTCCGGTCCTCCAACTTTGGGCGCGGGCTGCCAGGTCGCGTTCAGCTTCTGCGTGGAGAAGCCCTTGATGCCTGCGTGAGCCAGGATGCTCGGCAGCGAGGCTGGAAATCCGAAACAATCCGGCAGCATGTATTCGTTGCTGGCCTTTCCGAATTCATGCCGGAAGTATGTGTTCCCGTACAGGATCTGGCGGAAGATACCTTCCGCGTCAGGCAGATTAACATCACCCTCTTCGACCGAAGATCCTGCAGGAAACCATTGGCTACGCGCTACATATTGCTTCATGCGTGCATAGTCGCCGGGATAATACTCCTTCATTAGCATGTAGCGATTCGAACCCGTCCAATTGAAGACGTAATGAGGATACTTATCCATGTAATCGAAGTTCACTCTCATCGTCTTCAAGAGATATTCGCTAATGACCTGCGGAAATTCCCACCGCCATTGCGTATCCAAATGCGCATACGGCACGACAAACAGTGTTGGCGTTTTAGAGATGTCGGGCGTCTGCGTCGTTTGTGCGTGAGCGTCGTGCCACAAAGGCAGGATTGAAGCCGAAACGATGATATAACTACATAGCTTTTTTCTCATCGCCCTGAAAACTGTACTCAGAGGCTTATTTTGGATTGTTTCGAGCCGAATGAAGTCGTGGACATGGTATTGCCGTTTCATTGTTATCCTTCAGTGGTAGCCAATTAGAGAACGTTTTGAGTGATTGAAAAGGGCCAACCGATGGACGCGTGATAACGATATCTATTTTATTTGTTACGTCCAAGTCGGCGGTTATTTCAATGGATACTAGGGCAACGTATAAACGTACAGCAGGCCCGACTTCGCCCCGTTATGCGTGCCTCCTGAAGCCAGGACAGCAACATACTGTTTCCCGTTTTTGCCAAGCCAGGTAATGGGAATGGAGTTTACGTCAACGCCGAGATCGGTAGTCCAAAGTTCCTTTCCTGTGTGCGAATCGAACGCCCGGAACTTACCGTCAAGGGTCGCGCCGATGAAGACGAGACCGCCACCGGTGACCATCGATCCGCCATTTGTGGTTGGCGTTCCCGTCTTTGGCACTCCGAGTTTGTCTAGTTCGTCGAAAGAACCGAGGGGCACCTGCCACGCAATGTCTCCCGTGTTGACATTCACTGCGATAAGTCTTGCCCACGGTGGTGTCTGGCAGGGCCAATGTTTAGTGCCGTCCCAAAAATAGTCGCCCATATTCAAGACCGGGTCATCCGGCCCCACACGAGCATAGTCACCGTTTGCTTTCGGAGTGAGTTTGTTGAAATTCGCCAGATCCTTCGTGTCGACGAACATGTATCCGAGCTCAGGATCGAAGGAGCCACCACCCCAGTTCGTTCCACCCGTCCAGCTTGGGAAAATGACCCGAAGCTTGGGGCCATATTGCGCGAAAGGGCCACCCGTCATAGCACCACCTTCTCGGGCGAGCAGATCGCGGCAATACTTCTCATGCTCCGGCGTCACCGTCGCAATTTCATTTGGCGAAAACGTATTGCGTGCCAGTGGCGGAGGCTTGACCGGTATTGGCTGGGTGGGCCAGTTTGAATCTCCAGGGGAAACATTATCGTTAGACACGGGTACTTCTTTCACTCCGAAGATGGGTTTGCCCGTCTCGCGATTCAAGATGAACACGAGCCCCTGCTTTGTGATCTGCGCCACAGCCGGGATAGCTTTCCCGTTCTGCTTGACGGTCATCAGAATCGGCGCAGAGCAGTTATCGTAGTCCCAATTGTCATGATGAACAGTTTGGAAATACCACTTCATCTTGCCTGTGTTGGCATCAAGCGCAACCACACTTGTTCCATATAGGTTCGAACCCGTCCGATCCCCTCCATAGAAGTCAGTATTCGGTGTGCCAATCGGGACGAAAACCATGCCCCTCTGAACATCGACTGTCATGAATCCCCACGAATTTACGCCGGCGCGGTTTTCCCATTGCCCGTCCTTCCAGACCTCATGATTTTGCTCGCCCGGCCTTGGAAGCGTATGAAAGGTCCAGACTAGTTTTCCGCTGCGCATATCCCATGCCCGGATATCACCTGCCGCGCCGAAAGCAGGCTGCTCCCCCGGGCTTGAACCCGTAATGACGTAATCCTTGTAGAAGCTGAGAGGAGAGCTAATACCGACTCGAGCTTTCGGATACTTATCTGGCACGACTCCGGGTTTGATATCAACCATTCCACTGTCGCCAAAAGTAGATACAGGCTTGCCCGTTTTCGCGTCAAGAGAGATAAGCCATCCATCTGAGGTGCCATAAACAATTTGTGGGGCAAGCCCCCCTGAACCTGGCCAATAACTGACGCCGCGCGATGCGGGTGGGTGAGGGCTGTCGTAGGCCCATAGCTTTTCTCCGCTTTCCGCATCAAGCGCGACAATCTGTCTGTAGCCGGTCGACATGTAAAGCACATTCCCGATCACGAGAGGAATGGATTCGGTGGCGCCACCCCGGCTGCGTCGCCCAGGACGGGCAGTCGATCCTGATTGTCCCGAAGCTGCAGAGGGTGGCGACTGGGAGCCTTCGGGAACGAACGAATGATCAACAAGGGGAGGTGACGCCGGAGCAGGAATGGGGTCCGGTATTTCCGGATCGAACTTCCAGGCAACTTTGAGCTGCGTGATATTGCCGGTGTTGATCTGCTTCAAAGGCGAGTATCGCATTGCGCCGGGATCGTTACCAAAACTCGGCCAGTCTGTCTGCGCAGGGCTGCTTATCGCGAGAGTCAGACCAGCAAGCACGAGCCCGCCCGCCCAATGTCGACGTACCATTCGCATCTCCTTCCCAATTTGCCGGTTCATTTCTTCGCGCTCGCTGTTGAATGAGACGACGGAGAACCCCAAGAGATGAACGTACCAAAACGAGTCGAGGTGACTACGTCCATTGCGCCATCTTTGTTGAGGTCGACCGCAAGAACATCCGAGCCTACGCCACTATGGGTATCAATCAAGTGAGGAATGAGTTCGGCACGACCGGGTGGCTTAGGGTTCCTCACCGTCTTGTACCAGTACAAAACCGGTGCGCCGCGGGGATACGGATCGAGGTTCGTATCGACAGCAACAAATTTCAACTTCATCGTGTGACTCCTATGAAATCTAACCCGCATACGAAAAAGGGCGGATGAGCAGACAATCAGCCCTCGAAACTTGTATCAGGCGAAGAAAGATATCCATATATTTATGATGAACGTTCCCATTTGAGGTGCACCTATACGCAATTGAATTGCTTTTTACCGATTCGTACTGTAGATTTCACGTTAGCACGCACACAATACATAGACTCACACGGTGCTGTCAACAGGGATTTAACGCACCAGAAGACGAGAGCGTGGTAACGATGGCGAAAATGAGATCATTCCTACGGACCCTGATGGCTTGAAGCGACGAGACGAAGACCGCGTTCCAACAATACGCGAGGTGGCCAAGGTCGCTCAGGTAGGAGTGATGACAGTTTCACGTGTCATCAATAACCATCCGTCCGTCAAAGCAACGACTCGCAGGAAGGTGTTAGCGGCGATCACGGCCCTTGGATACCAGCAGAACGAAGCTGCACGTCTGCTGAAGGGACGCCGTGCGCGCACGATTGGATTGATCGTGCCTGACCTGTCGGACATCTTTTTTGCCACATGTGCACACACTGTTCAACAAATTGCGCGTGCACATGACTTGATGACGCTGATTGTCGCGTCTGAGCGCGACGCCGATCTTGAGGTAAAACAAGCGGAACTGATGGCAAGTCGCATGGTTTCGGGGCTTCTTATTGTCACGTCTTCTAAAGATGGCGACGAACGGTTGCGCCGATTGCAGGTCTCTGGACTGCCAATCGTCGCCTTCGACCGTCCGCTGGCAGGTCTGGAGTCAGATTCAGTGATAGTGGAGAACCGCGCAGGTGCGGAAGCTGCCGTCGAACACCTCATCGCGCACGGGCACAAACGCATTGCCTGTGCTGGTTATGACCAGGAGGTCTACACCATCAATGAACGTATCCGGGGATACAAGTACCGGATGCAGCTTGAGAAGTTGAAGCCGCAAGTTTGTCTTGGGCTCCTGACGCTCGAGGATGTGCGGCATTGGATAAATCAGATTCTTGCTGCGAAGAACCCTCCAACTGCCATCTTCACTCTGAATCACCGCACCTCGGTCTATGTGCTGCAAGCACTTACCGAACGCAATATAAGAATCCCGGATCAGATCGCATTGGTCGGCTTTGATGATTTTGATCTATCCAACGTCATCCGTCCAGCTCTAACAACCGTGGCACAGGCCCCAGTGGAACTTGCCCGTCGGGCCATGTTTCTGCTCCTGCAACGTATTCGCGGGCTTCAATCGCAAGATAAATCCCTGAAACAGCCCGACCTGCACCAGACACCAGCGAAAATCGTGCTGCCCACCCGCTTAATAATCCGCGACTCCTGCGGCGCACACCCGATTCGTTCTCGCACCAGGAAACCTCAGGATTGACAACGCTCCATACTCTAGAGTCGCACTCTATAGATCATCTGCGTGGTATCGTTATCGAACAAAAAAACTACAGTGATAGCGGCGAAATAACCACCATAATCCCGTGAACGCAACCGCAACCAGAACATCGCATTCATGACTTGACTGAACCCCCGCACAGGATCCGAAAATGAACTCTACCGTTCGCAATCAAGTTTTCCCAGGAGGCAGTGTCCGTGTTATTTCCGCGCTTCTATTCATCCTTACCAATGCCTCCGATTCTCTCGGGGCAACTGGCCAAAGCTCCCGTCGATTACGTTTCTCCCAACATAGGCAGCGTGGGTCAAATGCTGGGCCCAACACTTCCTTTTGTCCAACGTCCGTATGGCATGTCGCGGCTCGTCCCGATCACCAATCCGGCGGTCGTGGATCGCTACTTCGCAGACAAGATCTATGGTTTTACCGCGGGTCCGGGCATGCTCATGGTATCCACCGGAGAGGTCGGAACGGAGCAAAAAGTGTATGCGTCTGACTTTGATCATGATTTCGAGACTTCGACGCCTTACTACTACGCCGTCAATCTCGATTCCTGGAAAGCTCGGGCGGAGATGACAGCGACCGAGCACTCGGCCATCTATCGGTTCACGTTGCCTGCAACTTCAGCGGCGCACATCGAGCTCGCCTTGGGCAGAGATGCCGAACTGCAGGTCTCTGGTGACACGGTACTAACCGGCAGTCAACGTATTACGGGCACTGTAGCTCGGGCGATTGATCTTTCCAAGCAGACCCGTATGTACTTCTATGTGGAGTTCCAGGAGGCATTCACACAATATCAAACATGGTCGCACGGGAGTTTGGGGCATCTCGCGACGCAGGCTGGAGACAATCTCGGCTTTGTTTCAACCCAAACCAACCATGCCGGCGCCATACAGCAGGTACGCATTGGCATCTCTTACATCAGTGTCGAGCAGGCTAAACATAACTTGCAAGCTGAAATCCCTGAATGGAATTTTGATGCAGTTCGAAAACAGGCGCGCGACATCTGGAATGACGCGCTCGGCAAAATCGATATTAGCGGTGGTACCGACAGGCAGCGAACCATCTTCTATACTGCGCTCTACCGTTCTCTCACCAGAATGACGAACGTGACCGAGGACGGACGTTACTTCAGCGGATACGACAGCAAGATCCATGACGCGGGCGCGCATGCCTTCTACACCGACGATGGCCTGTGGGACACTTTCCGCTCCATGCATCCGCTTCAACTACTCCTCGATGGGAAGCGACAGGAGGACATGGTCAACTCCTATGTGCGTATGTATCAGCAGAGTGGTCAGCTTCCGGCCTTCCCTTCCATAGCTGGAGAGCAAGCCGTGATGATCGGCCATCACGCCGCGCAGTTGATTCTGGATACCTACAACAAAGGCTATCGAGGCTTCGACGTGGAAGCGGCCTACGCAGGCATGAAGAAGAACGCGACAGAGTACACCCTGCTCCCATGGAGCCGCGGTCCGCTGACAGCAGGGGACAAAGTTTACTTTGAGAAGGGCTTCTTCCCCGCCTTGCGCCCAGGCGAGGCCGAAACACTGCCCATCAATAAAGGCGAGCGACGTCAGGCTATCTCGATCACTCTTGAAAGTAGTTATGACGATTGGTGCGTTGCACAACTGGCTGCGGCGCTAGGCAAACATGAGGACGAGGAGTACTTTCTAAAGCTCGCGCACAACTACCGCAATCTGTACAAACCCGAGCTGGGCCTGATGGCTCCTAAAGATGCTGACGGTAATTGGATCGAACCTTTCGATCCCCGCACCGGCGGCGGTCAGGGTGGTCGTGATTACACAGCTGAGGTCAATGACTGGCTTTACACCTGGAGCGTGCAGCACGATCCGGAAGGTTTACTCGAATTGATGGGCGGTCGAGACAAGTTCAATGCCAAGCTCGACCAACTTTTTGTCGAACCCTATCGCACCTCAAAATACAGCTTTCTGGGCCAGTTTCCAGACATGACCGGTCTCATCGGAATGTATTCGCAAGGAAACGAGCCGGGTTTCCACGTGGACTATCTCTATGACTTTTCCGGTCAGCCCTGGAAAGCGCAGAAGCACCTGCGCCAGGCAATGGACGTCTGGTATGGCGATGGTCCCCTAGGTCTTCCGGGAGATGATGATGGCGGCGAAACATCTTCGTGGTATGTGATGAGCGCGCTTGGATTTTACCCAGTCTGCCCGGGCCAGCCGGTCTATGAGATTGGCAGTCCCATCTTCGAAAAGGCAAGCATCACGATGGGCAACAGCAAAGTCTTCACCGTCGAGGCAAAAAGTGTCTCCGCGCAGAACAAGTACATTCAATCCGCGAGCCTGAATGGCAAGCCCTGGAACAAGCCGTGGTTTAATCACGCGGACATCGCTCAAGGAGCGACTCTAGTACTGCAGATGGGAGCGGAACCCAATAAGAACTGGGGAAGCCGGCCGCAGGATGCACCGCCCTCAATGACACCGGTTCCGCGGTAGCTGTTCTTATTCACAACTTCCTACTGGACAGGCAGACCAAGGTGCGAAAGAAAGAAATTTGCAATCAGGGTGTTGGCTTCTTTGCTCTCCGGCAGATCGGCTTCGTACCAGAAGCCGTGGTTCAGTGCCTCAAAGACGACCAGTCGAGCGTCCACTCCAGCCCGCAGAAAAGCGCGGTGCAGAATCGTCGTCTGACTCAATAACATGTCGCGTGTGCTGGTTAAGAAGAGCGTTGGAGGCAATCCGCGCAAGTCTGCATACAACGTCGAAAGCCCGGAGTCACGAGGGTCGGTATTGCCAACATAATCACCAATGAACTTGCGGCCGAATTGCGGGGGGGATAGGGCGCCGGCGACCCCTGTAACAGTGTACACAGCCTGCGTGTCCCCCGGTGTAGAGAAGTCACCCGTAGTCGAGAAGATGCCGAGCGCTGCCGGTTCAGGCAGGCCCAGCACCTTCAATTTGAAGGCGAACTCTCCGGTAAGAATCGCTCCGGCAGAAGCGCCGTACACCACAATATGATCGGGTTTGTAAGTCTTCAATAAATCGCGATACACCGCTACAGCATCGTCTACTGCCGCTGGAAATGGATGTTCCGGCGCAAGACGGTATAGGACGGCGATGACCCTGATGTGTGTCAGTGCTGCAATTGGGATCGACTCTGTCAACGAACCCGAGTCGGTGGTAAAACCCCCTCCATGAAGATTGATGAGCAGACGGTCCCGCCGGTCGGCCTCAATGCCGCTTTCCGGAGTGATCACATGCACGGGCACACCCCCTATCGTGGATTCTTCTATTTTCGAAGGGTAGATGGCCTTGTACGCTTCGGCATCGGAGTGCGCATACGCATCTGTGCGCACACGTTTAGCCGCCAGCGTTTCGCCCTGCGGCGGATCTGTAACGTGCTTGGCCAGAGAATGTTGTGCTTCTGGGCTGACGCTATGCGGCACCGGAATCACGCGTGTCAGGTGAGCCGTTCCATCTGCATCCATGGAGGCGCTATCTTGCTGTTGCGCCAAACACAACCCAGCGGATACAAGAAAAAATAGAAATATATTTGCAGATCGCAGAAGTCGCATAGATCCTCTAGGAGTGTGGTTGGGTAGCGGAACGGTTGGACGACGCGATCAGCCGCAAACCAGCGCCTTCAGGATCATTCTTCACCTGGCATGGCGCGCCGAAAAGCATGGTTGCCCTCCCGTCGCTCGTATAGGCCGGCCAGTGAGGCAAACCGCTATGGTTAGGATTTCCCGTGCGTGCAAACGCAACCCAGGCTGCCCCCATCTGATGCGATAGCGCTAAGCCTTCACTCGTGCCGGCGCTGTAGTGGTCGCACAGCGCTCCGTTGTCGAAGGCAAACGAAATCTCGCAAGCATGAAAAGTTCCGACTCGATCATCAAGCACCGGAGTGCGCCACGTATACAGATAGGAGTAGCTCGGCGCACGGCCCAGAACAGCCTTGCGCGCCGCCTGTTCTACTGCCGGAAGGCGAAAGCGCGACGCCGCAATTGCCGCATACAGCTCGAATGGCTTCGCTCCCGGATACTCCCGCCGGTATGCATCGAGAATCGCCGGAGCGTCTTTGCCGAAACTTTCGCCTAAAAGGCGTTGCACCTCGGCCGCCGTCATGGACGGTGCATCTGGATGATCGATGCCACTTACTGACTCGTGAAGATTAGTGCCAGTGAGCAGCGGCACATCAGCGGACAACTCCGGAGCGCCCGGGTCGAATGGATGAGCAGGCAAGATTCTCCCGTCCACCGTAGGAGCCCAGCCGGAGGAGCCGAAGTCCGCCCGAAGCGTTGCAGTTCTGGGCATCTTTCGCATTACCGTTGCCGCGGCCGCCGAAAGTGTACGCGGCGCAACTGTCTGCAGATCATGCACACGATCATGTGGAATGTTCAATTCACCAAGCATGAGTTCGGCGACCTGATGGGAGTAATCGCGGGACAGCATGCGCAGGTAAGGTCCACTCTGCACGATGGCACGGTGGAACAGACCCTTCGCGGCTGGGGCGGCCATCAGCGCAAGCACTTTGCCGCCACCCCCTGACTGGCCAAAGATCGTTACATTTCCTGGATCCCCGCCAAAACTCGTGATGTTGTCTCTGACCCACTCCAGGACTGCGACGAGATCCAGCAACCCGCAATTCGCGGACGATACGAATTCTTCTCCTCCAATCTGTGAGAGGTTCAAGTATCCGAATGCATTCAAACGGTGGTTGTGATTGACGACCACTGCGTCATGATTGCGGGCCAGACCGTCTCCTTCATAGGACAGCAGGTCATGCCCACAGCCATTGGAAAATCCTCCGCCATGCATGAAGACCATGACTGGACGGCGATGAGAACCGTTGATCTCTGGTGTCCACACATTCAACCGCAGACAGTCTTCTCCGGGCACCATCACTGCGGAGCCACGGTGCAGCAGAAACGCATCCTCATCCGTTTTAGCCAGATTGAGGTGATCGCTTTGCTCAAACAAAAGATCCTGAATATAACAGACCGGACCATATGCCAACGCATTCCGAATGCCCTGCCACGGCTCCGGTTTGCGAGGTGGCATAAAGCGATTCCTTCCCGCTGTCGATGCGCCATACGGAACGCCTTTGAAGCAGTAAACTTCCTCACGCTTAAATCCCCGCACGTTGCCGTACGCGGTCTCAACAACGGTAGATTCATCTGCAGTCACGAGCGGCGTGCGTTTCGGTTTCGACTCTGTTCCTGACAACTTTTCCCTCAGTTGAAGAGAAGGGAACGCCGCCGAAGCAACCGGTGGAGACACCACTCCCGCTACTGCACCAACGAATGTGCTTACGAATGTGCGCCGCTTCAATGAATCCTCCTAGCCTCATGAACCTTGTATGAGCATCCCACTGTCATCACAGAGGACCAACGGGTCGTCTTATTCAGTTTTGATATCGTTACCATAGAATTACCCTAGATAGTCGTGGCCAATTGTAGGACCGGCTCGTTCCCTAGTCAACGGCACTGTATTACTTCGTGCAAAAGAAGCGCTTGCTGCCCGTAAGACTCCCCAGACTGGGCGTTTCGTCCGAAAGGGACCAGACCGACGTAATGTTCGTTTCTCCGCCCAGTCTACTCCGCAACCAGTCCAGCTTATAAAGCAGGCTGAAGCCTATGGCAAGCAATAGCTTTGACGTCATTAGCCGAGCCGGCCATGGTTCTCAGTTGCAGGACAATTGCATGGAGTACCTCGACACCGCAGTCGTAAATTGGCATGCTCGTTGAACCGATTCCCATCTTGAAGGATCCGTCACCAGGGCGCCGGCTGCTTCCGTACCCTCGGCATTTGCGCCGGCGATGATCAGTATGCGTCCCGTATGTCCAGTATTCGGAAAGACGCTGATCGTAGCAAATGATTCACCTGTACCAAAGCCCCTGGCAGTGGGAACGTATACCAATTGCTCGCCCTTTTCAGGGTGCACATTTCGATGACTCGCCCTGTGTCTTGTCATCGAAGGCGGCCATCATCACTTCAGCTATGCTCTTTATCCACATACCGGTGACTGGAAGCAAGCGCTGACGATGCGACGTGGTTATGAGTACAACTATAAATTGCGCGCCACGCAGGTCGATGCACATGCAGGAGCGCTTCCCCCTAGATACTCCTTCGTCGCGGTGGAAAATCAAAACGTCGTCTTGACAGCGCTCAAGAAGGCCGAGGACAGCAACGCACTGACCCTCCGATTTTATGAGTGGGCCGGGGAGAATGGTAACGTTCGAATCCAAGTTCCGAAAGGCGCGACGACGGCAAGACTTGCCAATTTGCTGGAACAGCCGGAAGGCTCTCCGCTTAATGTTGAGAACGGTAATACCATTACCGTCCCTACTCATCCGTACGAAATTGTAACCGTCAACGTGGAGTATCCTACTCCTACTCATTAGCTCTTCACGAGGTTTCCACACCGGGGCGGGAAAAATCCATCCGGTTCAGTTCAATTTGCGTGGCGCTTGTCTCAGACATATCGCAAGATATCTCTGCATCCGAGAATTATTCGGAAAAGCTACTATCACTCAACGACTTCTTCGCTTTCGTCCGCCTCGCAAGTAGCCGATATAAGACGCAACCTCCGGGTTCCGAACAGCCAGAGCCATAGTTCCATCTGAGGACCACAATGAAATTCGTCCCACTCCTCTTTCTCGCCACACTGGCAACATCCGCGATCAATGCTCAATCACCAAACAAACCCATCCGGGTAGCCATAGTCGGCCTCGTCCACGGACACGTAAAAGGCTTCCTCGCCGCGCTCCCCAAGAACTCCAACGCCCAACTCGTAGCCATCGTTGAACCCAACACCGCCCTTGCCCAGCAATACGCCTCCCAATATCACCTGCCACAATCCCTCTTCGACGCGGATCTCGAGCACATGCTCACCACCCAACACCCCGACGCTGTCCTCGTCTACACCACCATCCAGGATCACCGCCGCGTCATCGAGGCCGCCGCCAAACACAACGTCAGCTCCATGGTCGAGAAGCCCCTCTCCACCACCATGGAGGACGCCCTCGCCATCCGCCGCGCCGCCCGCGAGCATCACGTCCAGGTCCTCGTCAACTACGAGACCACCTGGTACTCCTCCAATGCCGAGGCCATCAGCGAAGCCCAATCCGGCAAGCTCGGCGAGGTCCGCAAGGTCGTCGTCCACGACGGACACGAGAGGCCCCAAAGAGATCGGCGTCGGCCCCGAGTGGCTTCCTTGGCTCACCGACCCCATCCAGAACGGAGCTGGAGCACTCTTTGACTTCGGCTGCTACGGAGCTGATCTCATGACCGTCCTCATGCACGGCCAGCCACCCATCTCCGTCACTGCCGTCACCCAGACCGACAAGCCCGCAACCTACCCCCACGTAGACGACGACGCCACCGTCATCCTCCGCTACCCCAACGCGCAAGCCGTCCTCATGCCCTCATGGAACTGGCCCTTCGCCCGCAAAGACATGGAGCTCTACGGAGCCACCGGCTACGTCATCACGGTAGCCTCCGACAACCTCCGCACCCGCTATCAGGGCGAAAAGTCCGAATCACAAAAGCCCGCGCCCCCGCTGCCTGAAAACCAATCCAACTCCCTCGCCTACCTCGGCGGCAGTCCTTCACGGCGAGATCAAGCCACAAGGCGACCTCACTTCCCTCGATACCAACATCATCGTCATGCAAATTCTCGACGCCGCCCGCACCTCCGCCAAAACCGGCCGCACAATCGAACTCAAACCGCTTCCTCAATAGGCAAAATGAAAACTTACATCGCACTCGCCCTCATCGCGCTCACGATCATTACCTCTCACGCACAAAACGCCTCCCATGCCACCGAGTCTCGCAAGCCCACATCCGGCCCCGGCTCCAACGATGCATCCCACCCCACATCAGCAAGCGCGCAAGCCCCGTACCGCCGCGCTGACATGCCTGTCGAGAATCGTATCAACGGCCTGCTGCGCCGCATGACTCCGGAAGAGAAAGTCCGGCAGTTGGACATGTACGCGGGAGTTCCCGCTTTGATGAGCCAGCATAGCGACTCCACGCATGCTACTGCCGATGCCGTCTTTCTCCCGGACAAGGCGCAAGAGCTCTGGGGCACGCTGGGCGTGGGCTCCATTCATGACCTGAATCCAACACCAGAACAGTCCAACACCATCCAGAAGTGGGTCATCGCGCACAATCGTCTCGGGATCCCTGCTCTGTTTATTGAAGAGGGCTTGCACGGTTTCGACACCGGTACCGTCTTTCCTGCTCCAATCGGTCTTGCCGCCACCTGGAACCAGGAGATCGCGCAGCAGACGGGCGCGGCTATAGCGGCTGAGGCGCGCGCGACGGGCGTAGCAATGATTCTTGCTCCGGTCCTCGACCTTGCGCACGATCCACGGTGGGGACGCGTGGAAGAGGATTTCGGCGAAGATCCTTACCTCACGGGTCAACTCGGTTTAGCCTGGGTGCGCGGAGCACAGGGAGAAAGCCTGGGGAGTGGCAGTTCCGTTGTAGCTGAGCCCAAACATTTTGCCGGGCATGGGTCGCCGGAAGGTGGCACGAACACTTCGCCCGTGCACATCGGAGAACGAGAGCTGCGCAGCATCATGCTGAAATCGTTCGAGCCTGCCATTCGGTCCGGCAACGCCATGGGCGTAATGGCTGCTTACCACGAGATTGATGGTATCCCGATCACGGCGGACCCGTTCCTGCTGAAAACGATTCTCCGTCGGGAGTGGGGCTTCCAGGGCTTCGTCCTTTCGGACCTTGGAGCTATCAAGCGCCTGTACACGGTGCACGATGTTGCTGCCACTCCCAAAGATGCCGCATGCGTGGCCATTCGGTCCGGTGTCGACATGCAATTTTACGATTTCGATCATGATGTTTTTCAAAAGGCTCTGATCGATTGCGTACACGAGGGAACGCTACCGCAAGCCGATCTTGATCGTGCAGTACGCTCAGTGCTTCGCGTCAAGTTTCAGCTCGGTCTTTTCGATCATCCTCTAGTGGATCCCGGTTTGCGACTGGCAGTTTATCGCTCACCGGAGCACCTCGCCGTTTCACTCCATTCGGCGCTCGAATCGATGACGCTCCTCAAGAACGACAATCACCTGCTGCCGCTGTCGAAGTCCGTTCAGAGTATCGCGGTGATCGGTCCCAATGCCGACGTAGCGCGTTATGGCGACTACGAAAAGGAAGAAAACGGTCAGCACATCAGCCTGTTGCAGGGCATCCGGACTCTTCTCCCGCAAGCGACAGTTACATTCAACGATGGCAAAGATATTTCGGCCGCAGTGGCAGACGCGACCAAGGCTGACATTGTGATCATGGGCCTGGGAGAACGCATGGGTATCTCCGGCGAGGGTTTCGACCGCTCCAGCCTTGATCTGCCGGGCAATCAGGAGCAACTGCTTGAAGCCGTGGCCGCAACCGGCAAGCCGGTGGTGCTCGTCCTTGAGAACGGGCGTCCTTTGACCATCGGCTGGGCAAAGAGCATATCCCCGCCATTCTTGAAGCTTGGTATCCGGGGGAGTTCGGCGGAAGAGCAATTGCGGAGACACTCTTTGGCGATAACAATCCGGCGGG
>CAVUSG010000009.1:0-37695 GCA_963744125.1 uncultured Acidobacteriaceae bacterium
GTTTCTTCTGCTCGTTCAAGGATAGCAGGTGTGTCAAGAGGTTACTTCCTATAAGCCGACTTATCGGTACTAATCCCGTGTCAATGAGCGCATTGGCGATTTTGCATCATTCCAGAATTAGACTGAGCAGTCAGGGAGCGTTTCCAGAGCATTTCGCCCCAGAATACGGAAACCACGTAGAAGGCGAAGGCAACGGCCAAGACCCAGAGTCCCGTCCTTGCCGCTCCGATTCCAGCCAATCCACCCAAGACAATCTGTGCTGCTCCAAAACGTGGATCTCCTCCGACGAAACGCCAGCGACGCTGGTTCGCCCGCTGTCTCAGCGACGGGTATCGTCCGACTGCGAGAGCGACCAAGCCAAAGGCAACACCTGTTCGTAGACTTAGGAGTGAAACCATGACGGCGAGCGGGATCAAGAACGTCATGTCCTGCGTGACCAGTAGCTTCCAACCTGCGATCGGTAGGAGACGATAGCGCAGCAACGCTCGCCCTTCATCTAGACGCAGCATGCGTTGCGCAACTGTGCTCATTGCAATACCCACCAATAACGACAGCATAGGAAATGCTTCGGGCTCTGGTGCCCGCCCGAACAGCCGATACAAGGTTCCGATAACAGCGATGAGCAGCGCGATCCAAAAGTCGAGGGTTCCATGCAATCCTTGCCACATCTCTTGCGCGATTCCGCCGACCTTGAGGGGCGCCCTTGAGAGGCCGAGGCTTGCATGTATTCGTAGTTTGAATGGGAGACGGCTAACGGCGTAAACCGTCGTATGGACAATCAGTGCCAGTAGAACAAAAAATATAGCTGCGGCTAAGCCCGTCCAGAACAGGTAGCCAAAAAACAACACTATAAATAATGGATTCAACGCAAAACTTACTGAACTGAGCAAGAGTCTTTGGCTACGTGTCAGTGGCCACGTAGCGACCCGCTCGGGAGGCAATCTATGCTGGGTATCCACCGAAAAGGTAACCAGCAGAGGCGCAAGCAGGACAATCTGAAAGAAAAACGTACTCCAGAATTTCACTTTCAGTGTCCCCCCACTTGCAGAAATAATAAGGAGGAGGCAGAACAGGAAGTTATTGAAACGCACGGAGGAAATGCTGCCTATTTCCTTCAACATCAGTTTCTTCAACAGAGACAAAAGGGCTAGGATCTGAGCCAATCCGGCGCCTCCGGCTGTGGCTTGCCAGCGATGCTGAAGTACACCTCCTCAACTCCTGCTTCTGTTGTTGACGGGTTGAAATCTGATTCAACTCGACCTTCGTAAAGAATGACTACACGGGTGGCGATCTTCTGCACTACCGACAGAATGTGGGATGTGAGCAAGATGGTGACGCCATCGCGGGAGAGTTGGCTAAGCAGCATCTGGATGACCGCGGACGATGCGGGATCGATACCCTCAAACGGCTCATCCAGCAGCAGAACCTTCGGCTTGTGCAGGATGGCCATGGCCAAGGCGGTCTTCTTCCGCATGCCGAACGAACAATTGCGTGCAACGGTGTGGCGTCCTTGTGTAAGATCGAGCAGCCCTAGCAGGTCCGCTGCTCGAGCTGCTGTTTCGCTCTTCGTCAGTCCATAAATGGGTCCAACTGCCATCAGGTTCTCGATGACTGTCAAAGACTCGAACAGCCCGAGCCCCTCGGGGAGTACACCTAAATTCCGCAGGATTTCAACTCTATGATCCCGGAAACCCAGTCCAGCGATGAACACGGAACCACTGTCTGGCTCCTCCAATCCTGAGAGCAAGCGTAGCAGCGTGGACTTGCCGGCACCGTTAGCCCCTAATAGTGCGCAAATGCCAGGTTCTACAACGAGGTCTATGCCTCGGAGAACGGGTTGAGAGGCATAGCTCTTCGTCGCAGCTCTACAGTCGATCACTCTGTTTTCCCCATTAATTCACTTAACCATACTCCGGCTAACGGCTTTCTCGGAGCGTTCCGCAACCTAAACAATTATCCGGGAGGATGACCGGCAATCCGGAAGCAACCCTCGATTGACGCTAACAGGCCAATGCACTCATCGAGCAAGGATTGGAGCTGACACCGGTACATTAGTCCTGATAAACGCGCTTGTCGTTACTAACGGTTCACTGGCGATAAGCACTGAAAAAATGACCGGACAGTCAGGATCGATGTGAGAATGCGACAGACGGACTAGCTGCGTCGGCCTCGTCCCCGAGGTCCATGGCTGCGATGAGGCCGTTGTTCATGGTGAATATGTGGATGACCTCGCTGTCTGAAAGAACATCGCCTTGAAGGCTCTTGACGAGTTGGTGCACTCTGACGCGGGCCTTGCCTCCGTTTTCCTCGGTGATTGCGAGCGGTTCGACGTGGGGATCGAACTCGGTCCATTGTCGAGTCCAATAGGCGCGGATCTCTTCTTTTCCGACGATCTTGCCGCCCTCCGAAGCTTTGGGCCAGCTCACGTCTTCCGTCATCAGTGCTAATGCACCGTCGATGTCCCGCTTGTTGAATGCGGAGTATGCCTGCTCGATGATTGTCTTTGTGTCTGCCATCAACCCTTCCTATGACGGTTGTTGCGCCCAGATCGAAGGTGCGTCGGCCAAGCAGTAGGTCGGGCCTTCAGCCCTCGGTTGTATAAATGACAGTCTACCTAGGGCTTTGCCCTAGGCTGGTATAGGTCGGGCCGTTGGCCCTGGGTTTGGTGGTACTTCGAAGAAAGTGGACTAAGGGAGGTACTGGCCGCGGGATTGGAGAGCTTGTTTGATGTCTTGGGCTGGTATAGGTCGGGCCGTTGGCCCTTGGGTTGGTGGCGTGTCGAAGGGGTAAGCCTTTCCTCAGGCTTTAACGGCGGGATTGTGAAGTTGAGTCTTCAAGGAGTGATTGACGGCGGGGTTGTGGAGTTGAGTTTTCAGGGGAGGGTTTGGCCTCGGGATTGGAGGGCTTGTTTGATGCCCTGGGCGGCGGTGTTGGTGGGTTCTATGCGGAGGGCGTTGGCTACGTCGGAGGCGGAGGATGGGAGCTTGTCTTCTTTGAGGTCGAGGCGGGCGAGGACGAGGTAGGCGGCGGCGTTGGGTTGGAGCTTGATGGAGGTCTGGGCTTCGGCGCGGGCTTCGTCGGCGGTGGCGCTCTGCTCGCGGACCTGGGCGAGGCCGGCGTAGGCGGTGGCGCTTTTGGGGTCGGAGGCGATGGCGGACTGGAACTCCTGTTCGGCTTCGGGGAGCAGGCCCTGGCTGAGATAGTCGTAGCCGAGCTGGATGTATTGCGTGGCGCGCTGGGTGGGAGGCAGGGATTGCATAGCTGCGGCGCGGATCTGGTCGAGCTGGAAGGTGGCCTGGCGGAAGGGGGTTTCGGAGTAGGTGCGGCGGATGCGCTCGAGGGGTTCGAAGTTGGGGTCTTTGGTGGTCTTGCCGGCGCCGATGTGGGCGCTGAGTTGTTTGGCTTCGTCGTCGGTGGGGTGGAGCTTGAGGGTGAGATCGACTTCGCGCTGGGCTGCGGGCAGGTCTCCGCGGCGGTAGAGGGAGACGGCGAGGTTGTAGTGGTAGTCGGCGTCGTTGGGGTCGGCGTTGGAGGCGCGCTGGAAGAGAGGGACGGCGTCCTGGCCCTGGCGGCTGGCGGTTACGGCCTGGTTGTTGACGACCTCGGGGAGTGGGAGGCGGCCGGCTACGAAGGCGAAGGCGGATTCGGCGTCGGCGTATTGGGCGGAGTTGAAGCGGGCGAGGCCGAGGTAGAAGCTGGCTTCGAGAGCGACGCGGTCGGTGGGAGGGACCTTGGCGAGGGTGGTGGCGGCGTGTTCGTAGTCGCGTTCTATGTATTGGGTCTTGCCGAGGGCGAGGAGAGCGGCGGAGTAGTTGGGGGTCTCGTTGATGGCGGCCTGGAGGCGCTTGATGCGCTCCTGCGGGGTGGTGGCGTCGATGCCGCGGATGTAGTTCTCGAAGGAGCTGAGCTTTACTCCGGCGGAGGCGGAGAGGAAGGTCTGGAGGGCTACGTTGAAGTTGGGGTCGATGTGGCGGGCGACCTTCCAGGCGATGGCGTTTTCGACGTCGAGGAGGCGGGAGATTTCGGCGGAGTCTTCGAGGGGCGGGGACATGCGGAGTTGGTTGACTTCGAGGACCTGGGCCTGGACGGTGATGCGTTGAGGGGCTCCGGGGGCTGGGGCGGCGACGTTATAGCTGCCGACGATTACGTAGTCGGCGTCGAGGGTCTGGGCGATGCGGATGGTGGTGGCGCGGGAGGGTTTGAAGTCGACGGGGAGACCGAGGTGGTCGAGTGCGAACTGGCGGTCGTCGCGGGTGATGGTGAGGAAGCCGGCGGAGTTGAGACGCTGGTTGAGGGTGTCGGGGAAGGAGTCGGCGATCCAGGCGAGGGCTGGGTTGCCGGATTTGTTTTCGAAGGGGAGGACGAGGATGAGGCGGCCGGGTGGAGTGGGGTCGGGCGGTTGTGCAGAGGCGATGAGTGTCGTGAGTGCGATGCAGACGGCGAAGATCGACGAAAAGAAACGGCCTAGCTGGGACCTCTTCATTGTGGCGATTATAGTTCTTTGGGGTTTGAGGCTGTGAGTGCAAGGACGGACGCAGAGGACGCAGAGGGCGCGGAGGTGCGCAGAGGGCGCGGAGAAGAGCAAAGGCAATGGCAGGTCCTTTCACGCCTAGCGTGTGAGGCTGGCGTTTACTATCCGGGGGAAGTGTAGGACTGCGGCCCATTCGCCGTGGCGGTGGGCTTGCCAGATGATTTCGCCGTGGAGGAGTGCGGCGGCTTCAGTGGGGTCGAGGTCGTGGTGGAAGTCGAAGTATTTTGTGTCGGTGGTTTCGTTTTGTTTGCCGAGGTTGAGGCGGGCGTTGGAGGGTTCCCATTTTGTGGAGAAGATTAAGGCGGTGTCGAAGTTGCCGGGTTCGGCGGCGGCTTGCTGCATCTGTTCGAGGGAGAAGTTCTGGATGGGGAAGACCTTGACGGGGTGGCGGGTGTAGCCGATCTCGGGGCGGGTGAGCTCGGAGGTGGCGGGCCATGCGGTGAGGACGGTGGCTTGCGGGAAGCGCTGGGTGAGGATGCGGACGGCCTGCTGGTGGAGGACGATCATGTCGCGGTAGGTGAGGTTGTCCTCGGGAGCGAAGGCGTAGGGCGGGTTGATCCAGATGCCGGCGAGGAAGGCCGCGGCGGTGAGGGCGGCGGGGAGTAGCCATTTTTGGAAGTGGCGCTGCCAGGTGGCTACGTCGTAGAGGAGGATGAGTGGGTAGAGCGGAAGCAGGTAGCGGGTGAGGAGCGCTCCACCGAGGATGGAGTAGGCGATCCAGTTGGCGATGAGGATCACGGCGATCGCGTTGAGGGTGGGACGGGGGATGGCTGGCTTTTTTGTGGGGATGAGGAGGGCTGCGATGGTGCAGAGAGTGGGGACGAACATGTTCATGTGCGTCGTGAGGTGGAGGAGGCGATGCCACAGGCCGAGGAGGATGCGGTAGGCGCTGAGATTGGCCGTGGCGTTGTAGCGGAGGTACTCGGGGTTGCCGAAGACGTAGCCGGTGCGGGTGTAGTGGTAGGCGTACCAGACGATGAGCGGCAGGGTGGGGATGATGAGGGTGATGGCCCAGTTGCGATGGGTGCGGGCAAGATTGCCGGTGCGGTGATTGCGGATGAATTGGAAGGCTTCCCAGGCGGCGAGGGCGAGCGGGGTGACGATGGCGGTCTCTTTGGAGAGAGCTGCAAGGGAGAAGAGAGTTGCGGTCCAGAGTTGGGTGGGGAAGAGGCTTGGGTTTGTCTCGTCAGATTGATTGGGGCCGAGGTAGAAGGAGATGGCCCAGAGGGTGAAGGCGGCGGCGAAGATGTCGGCGTGGGCTAGGGTGCTTTGGGCGAACCAGATGGGGTAGATGGCGGTGAGGAGAGTGGCGACGATGGCTGCGGCGGTTCCGGCGATGTTGCGAGCGATGCGGTAGACGGCGAGCAGGGCTGATCCGCTGACCATGCAGATGAGGGTGCGGGTTCCGGTGATGACGAATCCGGAGAGATGCCACCAGGCGGCGAGGAGGATGGAGGGTAGGGGCGGGTGGGCGTTGGTGACGGTGGACTGGGGGATGAGGGTTCCGGTGCGGAAGAGATCCCAGGCGGCGGGGATGTAGTAGCCGGCTTCGTCCCAGAAGTAGGGGAGGCGCAGGAGGGTGAGGTGTGAGAGGAAGACGGCTACGAAGAAGAGGGGGAAGAGCATCCAGAGGGGGATGTCCGGACGACGGGATGCGCTGGTGCGGCGATCTGTGGTCTGGCTGAGTGGCGGCATTCGAGAGACTCGTAGTGTCAACTTATATATGACTCAGCCGATCTCCCATAACGCTTTAATGCAGAGGTCCGATGGCGAGAGTGCCGCCTTCGCCGGGGATGATATTTTTTTGGAGACGACTCTTTAGTGGATGGGGCCGCCGACAGGGATGAACTGCTGGGGTTCGAGGGCGAGGGGGCCGAAGGTCTGCTCGTATTGGGCTAGATTGTTATTGAGGACGTTGGCGAGGGCCTTGGCTTGCTGGGGGCTGAGGTAGATGCCCTGGAAGTTGCGGAGCTGGACCTCTTCAGGGGTGTCCTGGGTCATGGTTCCGAAGACGAGGAAGAAGTCCCAGACGCTCATGCGGACCTGGACGCTGTTGGCGTAGCCTTCGCGGTAGTCGGGGGTGGGGGTGAGGCGGACAGCGGGCTGTGCGGGGTTGTTGGCGTCGGGCTTGGACTGGGACATGACTATCAACTTTCAGATGTGGAGGGAAGAGGTTGGTGCGAAAGGGGGGACTTGAACCCCCATGGATTTCTCCGCCAGATCCTAAGTCTGGTGCGTCTGCCAATTTCGCCACTTTCGCGTGGTGCTGCAGTTCTATTTTCCCACAGTGATTGGGATTTGGGTTTTCGACGTATCAGATGCTTACGTCTTTGGGTGCGGTGAAGGTGTTGTCGGTGATGTTGCCGGTATTTAAGACGCCTGCTGGTTCGAAGCAAAGGATTTCGGCTTCCTCGTCGGCGCAGGTGCGATGTTCGGTGCCGCGAGGGACGACGATGCATTCGCCGGGGTCGAGGGTGACGATGTGGTCGCGGAATTCGACGCGGAAGCTTCCCTTCCAGACGAGGAAGAATTCGTCTTCGTTCTCGTGATGGTGCCAGGGGAATTCGCCCAGCACTTTGATGAGTTTGATCTCCTGAGCAGTTGAGCCTCGCGATCACTTTTGGCCGCCAGTGTTCGCTGAACAGGCTGAATTTTTCGGCAAGATTGATCGGGGTGGTCATACTGGGCGCTCCGGGGAACGAATATTTTTCAGGGTAACAGGGGCGTTGCGGCCGCGATGGTACGGGGTCGAGGATTGGGTTAGGATGGTTGGAACACGCATAAAATTTGTTGGGCTGGCCCTGTTGTCCAGACCTGTTTGCAGGAGCTAGCTGCAGTCTCTTTTCTTGTATTTCGAGCGAAGGGCTGCGACGGTGCATTTCTCTCTTTTGAGTAAGAGGCAAATGCAGAGGCTCTGTTGAGGTGTGAGTCTAATTTGAATGAGGGTTGACTGACTTATGGGTATTTCGAGGCGCGATTTTCTTACGCGGGTGGGGCAGGTTGGCGGGTACAGCGCGGCGTTTGCGACGATGCAGCACCTGGGATTGATGCCGATGTATGGCGAGCAGTGGAAGCCGATCGATGCGGCGGCTGGTTCGGGTAAGGGTGTGAAGGTGGTGGTGCTGGGTGGGGGAATTGGTGGGCTGGTTTCAGCGTATGAATTGAAGAAGCTGGGATATGACGTGACGGTGCTGGAGGCTCGGGAGCGACCGGGTGGGCGCGTGTGGACGGGGCGCAAGGGCGACAAGGTGGAGTTTGTGGATGGGACTACACAGACGATCAATTGGTCGAACGGGAACTATCAGAATATGGGCGCGAGTCGGTTGCCTTCGACGCACTGGACGATTCTGCAGTACTGCAGAGAGCTGAAGGTTCCGCTGGAGGTGGAGGTTAATACTTCGCGGTCGACGTTGTTGCAGAACGATACCGCGAATGGCGGCGTTCCGGTGACGCAGCGCAGGGCGGAGGGAGATACGCGCGGGCATGTCTCGGAGTTGCTGGCGAAGTGCATTACACAAGGGGCGCTGGATCAGGATTTTTCGAAGGAAGATAAGGACCGGATGGTTGCGTTCCTGAATAGCTATGGGGACCTGGATAAGTCGAACCGTTATGTGGGTGGGTCGCGCGGGCTGGGACGGTCGGGATGGAAGACTCCTCCGGGTGCGGGGAGGCAGGTTGGGGTTCCGGATACTCCGCTGGAGATGAAGGTGTTGCTGGACGAGAATTTTTGGAACAACCTGCTGTTCACGGAGGAGTGGCCGCAGGAGGCGACGATGATGCAGCCGGTGGGCGGAATGGACAAGATTCCGTATGCATTTGCGAAGTCGCTGGGTTCGGTGGTGCAGTACAGTTCGCCGGTGACTTCGTTCAAGCGGACGGCGAATGGTGTTTCGGTGACGTATACGCAGGGTGGTGCGACTAAGAATATTGAGGCGGCTTACTGCATCATTGCGCTGCCGTTCGAGATTTTGAAGAAGCTGGATAATGACCTGTCGCCGGAGTTCAAGAGTGTGGTGACGGGTAGTACGGCTTCGGGGAGCTACAAGATTGCGTGGGAGAGCCGGCGATTCTGGGAGCAGGACTACAACATTTATGGTGGGCTATCGTTTCTATCGCAGGGGCCTAGTCCGCTGTGGTATCCGTCGGCGGATTTGATGGCGGAGACGGGGGTGTTTGTTTCGGGGTATATGGAGGAGCAGGGGACGCCGTTTTATGCGATGTCGCTGGAGGAGAAGTTTGCGGAGTCGAAGAAGTCGGTGGAGAAGATTCATCCGGGGCATGGGGCGGAGCTGAAGAACCCTATCTATGTTGGGTGGCGGAAGATTAAAGTGGAATGAGGCTTCGTGGATTCGGAGCTGGGGCGGCGGCAGGGCGGGGTATAACGTAATTATTGAAGCGGATGGGCCGTACTACCTGGCGGGCGACACGGTGAGCAATGTGAATGCCTGGCAGGAGGGTGCGGCGTTGAGCGCGAAACGCGTGGTGCAGATGATTAGCGATAAGGTGAAGGGTGCTAAGGGCTAGGTTTGGATCAGTACAACTAAGGAGAGTGTGATGCGAGTTAGAAATGTGTTGATTGCGTCGGCGATGGTGGCGGCTTCGATTGGGATGCAGGGGCAGACCGCGGTGAAGCGGGTTTATGGGCCGGCGACGCAGAAGTTTGCGAATGCGGTTTGGGCGGGGGACACGTTGTATGTGGCGGGGCAGATGGCTTCTCCTGCTACTCCGGCGGACAAGGCTACGGGCGCGGCGGCTACGTATGGCGACACGAAGACGCAGGCTCTGAGCGCGCTGAAGAATATCGAGACGATCCTGAAGTCGCAGGGTTTGACGATGGGCGATGTGGTGCAGATGGAGGTCTTTCTGGCGGGCGATCCGGCGAAGGATGGGAAGATGGATTTTGCCGGGATGAATGAGGCCTATAGCCAGTATTTCGGCACGGCGGAGCAGCCGAATAAGCCGGTGCGGGCGGCGATGCAGGTTGCTGGGTTGGCTACTCCGTGGGGACTGGTGGAGATACAGGTGGTGGCGGTGAAGAGTAAGTAACTCTATTGGTAACTTATTATTTCGATGTAGAGAAAGAGGGCCTTGCGGCCCTCTTTCTCTATTTGGGGGGTGAGTTGGCAGCGGGTGGTTTGATGCCTGCGGCGGCCTGGCGCTTGGCCTCCTGTTCGACGGCTCGCATTACGCGGAGGAGATTGCCGCCGTAGATTTTTTTGATGTCGTCGGCGGAGTAGCCTTTTTCGAGCAGGGCGCGGGTGAGGGCGGGGAACTTGTCGTAGGATTCGACTCCCTTGGGGACGCAGCCCACTCCGTCGAAGTCGGTGCCGATGCCTACGTGGTCGATGCCGCCGATTTGAACTGCGTGATCGATTTGCGCGACTACATCGTCGAGCGTGGCGGGCGGGAGGGCGGCGGTGGCTTCGTCTTCAAGCTTGTCGAGGGCGGCGGCGCGGGCAACGGGATCTGTGATTTTTTGTGCTTCTGCCATGCGGGGACGCATGGCATCCATGAGGGGCTTGGAGGCATCGAGATAGCGCTGGGAGAGATAGGCGCAGTCGAAGTTGATCTGCATGGTGCCGTTCTTTGCGGCGAGGGCGCGGATCATGTCGTCGGTGAGATTGCGGGTGTGGTTGGAGATGGCGCGTGTGCTGGAGTGCGAGGCGATGATGGGCGCGGTGGAGACTTCGAGGGCGTCGTAGAAGGTCTTGTCGGCGGTGTGGGAGATGTCGACCATCATGCCGAGGCGGTTCATCTCGCGAACGACGTCTTTGCCGAAGGGAGTGAGGCCGTTGTGGTGGGCGACCTTGGGATCGTCGAAGTCGCCCTGGGAGTCGGCCCAGTTGTTGGTGTTGAAGTGAGTGAGGGTCATGTAGCGGATGCCGAGGGCGTAGTAGTCGCGGAGGAGGCGGAGGGAGTCCTCGATGGCGTGGCCGCCTTCGATGCCCATAAGGGCGGCGATCTTGTGCTCGTTGTGGGCGCGGACGATGTCGTCGGCGGTGGTGGCGAAGACGAAGTCGTTGGGGTGGGCGGCGATGACGTCGGTGCGGACGGTGTCGATCATCTGGAGGGTGCGGTTGGCGGAGTGATTGTCCTTGACGTAGGAGGCGTCGACGAAGACGGCGAAGAATTCGGCGCCGAGGAAGCCTTTCATGCGGGGGAGATCGGTCTGGCCGGCTTTGTTTGGGGTGGCGATGTCGTAGCCGTCTACGGTCTTGGAGGGGACGTCGTCGTGGGTGTCGATGAGGATGGCTTCGCGGGTGATGCGGTCGACCTGGGCCTGAGTGACGGGCGTTTTGGGAGGTGTGCGGGGGGATTGGGCGCTGAGTGTGATGGCGGGAGATGAGAGAGTGAAGAGGGCGAGCAGGCAGAGACGAGGACAGGACATTTGTAACCTTTCGTGTGCGAGGCTAGACTCTCATAGTAACTAAATAAAGGTGGCGCGATTTATTCACAGAGTAATAGGGATGTTGTTATGGGAGTTGGTCTTATGAGTGGTGAATTTTATGTTGACAGGGTGTTCACACTTCGCTAGTCTCAAGCTACTACCGAAAAGGCTATATTTCACGTCTGTGGGTTCGGCTCTCTTAGAGAACTTGTAACGAAGTGTATTTAGCTGCATTCATGTCTCGATGTGCCAGGCATGAAGTTGTACCCGGTGCCAGCCGGGAATTGGTTCGAATTTGCTTTCGCCTTGACTCCGTCAATGTTGCCGGGGAGCAGATTACAAAGGTTTACCAGCTACAGCTTTGATTTTTGTAACTCCTTTCTGAGGTTGGCGGGTACGTGTATCTGCCACCTAGCTGCCATTCCTGGCGACTACGCCTTAGCTGTGCCTGAAATAACTGCTCAAAAAAAAGAAATCTGAATATATGACCACTTACACCTGATGGCGTGTAACTGCCGGTGCAGAGATGTATCTGGAACTATCAACGATGTTCATCCTGGGAGGGTAGACGTGATCGATCTTACTAAGACATTCCGCGGCGTTTTACTGGTGTTGGCGATGTTGTTGCTGGCTGTGGGGGCGAAGGCACAGACGACTTACGGAGGCGTGCGCGGGCTGGTGAAGGATACGCAAGGCGCGGTGATCGCCAAGGCGGACGTAGTGCTGACCAACGAGGGAACTAATGTCGTTCGCACTTCGGTTACAACCGGAGACGGCGAATATTCTTTCACTTCGGTTGATCCTGGGACGTATACGGTGACGGTAACTTATGCCGGGTTTAAGAAGACCGAGAATAAGAACATCATTGTGGAGACCGGCGCGACGAGGACGGTGGATATCTCGCTGACGCTGGGTGGCTCGACCGAAGTAGTCGAGGTAAGCGCGAGTGAACCGCTGATCGACACTTCGAATGCCAACGGCGGTCAGTCGTTTATTTCGGAGCAACTTACGCAGCTGCCGAATCTGGGACGCAATCCTTTTGTGTTTGAGAAGCTCGATGCTGCGGTAACTCCTGTCGGCGACCCGCGGTATGTGCGTGCGGAAGACCAGACAGGCCAGTCAACGATTTCGGTTGCGGGCGCTCCGGTTGGCGCGAATAACTTTGCGGTGGACGGCATTCCGATCTCACAGTCGAACGGTGGAGTTACGTTTATTCCCTCGTTGGAAGCGGTCTCCGACGTCAAGGTGCAGGCGAATACTTATGACGCTGAGGTGGGGCGAGCCGGCGGTGGCATGTTCAATACGACGCTGAAGTCCGGGACTGCACAGTACCACGGGGTGCTGTACGGGATGACTCGTCAGACGAACTGGAGCGCCAACTCCTTTACGAATAATCGGACGCCCTATGTCATTCCGGGTACGACGCCGGTTACGTTGCCCCAGACGCCGCGTCCCGACGTGACGACGTATCTCTATGCAGGCGCCTTCGGTGGTCCGGTGCCTTTTAGCGATAAGGTGAAGTATCTGAAGAACACGTTCTTCTGGGTAGTTGAAGAAGGGTATCGGCAGGCGCAACCATTGCCTGGCAGCGGTACGAATATTGTGCCCTCGTCGGCAGAACTTACAGGCGATTTCAGCGGCGATACTGGGACGACCCTTTACGATCCGACAGCGGCCTTTGTCGGCGGTGTTCGATCGGCCACGTTGCAGGGGTTGAAGAATGGTGTGCCGACGCAAAATGTGATTCCTGCGAGTTATATCAATCCGATTGGCTCGTTCATTGCGAACCAGTATCCAAAATGCAACGAGTGCGGCAACGCGTACAACACCAACAACTATTTTTCATCGGACGATTTCAAGACTCGTTCCGATATGTATAGCGGAAAGCTGGACCACGTCTTTACGCCGTGGTGGTCGGCGGCAGTTTCGTATGTTCACCTCGCAACGCAAGAGCCGACTGGCAGCTTCATTCATACGCTCTACAATGCCGATGGTATTCTGCATCGCTTCAACGATGCGACGGCGTTCAATAACGTATTTCAGGTGAATTCGACAACGATTGTGACCGCCGGGTATGGGTTCAACCGTTATTACAGCCACCAGGTACCCTATAGCTCAGGCTTTAATCAGGCCACCGGCTTCGGTGGAACAGGTTTTCCGGCAGGGTTCGCAAGCTTGGTCCAATCGAAGACTTTTCCGCTGGTTTATGTTTCTGGAATCGGACCCAGCGGGTCGAATAACATTGCATCGAGTTCGTCAACAACTGCTGGGCTGGGCACATCCGATGCAGGCCCGACGATCCAGTCCTCTCACAACATAGTCGTCGGGATTGCCAAGTCCATTGGCAAGCAGAACCTGAAGGGCGGATACGTATACCGAGCCCTAAGCAACTTCCAGCAACCACTCGGAAGTGCGGGCGTCTATTACTTCGACGGACAGTACACGACCTCCAACGGCAAGACGATCGGTAGCGCTACCGGCACGGGCAATGCGCTTGCCGATCTTCTAATGGGTGATCCTGGTTCTCCTGCCAACAGCGTAAACAACAATACCGGCAGTCCAGAACTGGTGTCCCAGGTCGCCTCGAGCGCGGGGAACTTCAACCAGCAGATACGCTATAGCGCTTTGTTCGTTCAGGATGATTTTCGAGCGACGGACAAGTTGACAGTGACTGGGGGACTCCGGTACGAGTATGAGCTTGGACAGCGTGAAGCGCAGAACCAGTATGTAGTGGGCTTCGATCCGACTATCGGGTATTCCTTCCCATGCACCTTGACGACCGGCGTGACTTCTTGTGCGCAGGCTCACGGCGGAATTGTATTTGCGGGCCAGAATGGATATCCGACCCGTTGCTGCGACTTCAGCCATGGAAAATTTTCACCGCGCCTCGGCGTGGCCTATGAGGCACGTAAAGGCACTGTGGTCCGCGGCGGCTTCGGCATCTTCTACGCGCCGGTCGCCACGGTCGTGGATAACACCGGCTACTCACAGACGACTTATTCTGCGACGACCGGAAACGTGGTGGCTCCCGTTGCGGTTGGTGCAACGGCACCCTTGTCCAATCCGTATGGCGGTGCAGCGAATATATTGCCGGCTAGCGGCAATACTCTTGGTGCTCTGACGGGGGTTGGTGGTTCGGTAAGCGCGCAGGCGTTCAACCGCAGATATCCGTTGGTGGAGCAGTACTCGGTCAATGTCGAGCAACAGCTTCCCTATGGGATTACCGCGGAATTGGGGTACGTCGGAGCACACTCCAAGTATCTCCCGCAGAATGTGAGTATCAATCAGCTATCGGATGGACAACTGGCGCAGTTCGCGGCGAATGGCGGTGTCAGCACAACGACGGTGCCCAACCCTTACTACGCTCCCACTGTGTCGAACGGGACGACGAACTACAGAACGACTGGTTCAATTGCCGGGACGGCGATCGCTCCAGGTCAGTTGCTGCTCCCCTACCCGCAGTTTGCTGGAAATGGAGTGACGCTGATCGAGAGTGTTGGCTACTCTCTCTACAACGCCATGACAGTGAAGGTCCAGAAGAGGGGCCACGGTGTGACGGTACTTGGGACATATACATGGTCTTCGAACTGGGACAACTTCTACGGGGCGGCGAGTGCATTCAGCTCTTCGTTGAACAGCACGTCTGGCCCGCAGGATAACTACAACCTCAAGGCTGAGTATGCCCGCGCTATCAACAATATTCCCAACCGTATGACGGTGGGTGTTACGTACGATCTTCCGATTGGCCGCGGTATGAAGCTTTGGGGGAACATGCCGCGCGTTGTGGATTTTCTAATCGGCGGGTATCAGATGAATGCTGTCAGCATTATGCAAAACGGCAGCCCACTCTCGCTCACGCAGACTGCTCTTAGCAGCGGTTCTCTGGGTGCCTCCGGCTTCGGCGGTAATACGCAGCGGCCTACCCTGGTGCCGGGAGTGAGCCCCTGCTACTCGGGTTCACCTGAGAGTCGGTATAACGCCTACTTCAACACAGCTGCGTTTGCTGCGACCCCGGCATATACGTATAGTCCGCTGTCGCGCAGCATCAACTGCCAAGGGCCGGGGTATGCGAATACCGATTTCTCTATGAACAAGACGTTTTCGATCACCGAGCGGATCAAGCTTCAGTTCCGTGCTGAGGCTTTGAATGCAACGAACACGCCTGAGTTTGCTAACCCTGGGTTGTCGTTCACCGCGACGCAAACCAATTTGGCCACTGCCCCCAAACTAGCAAACTCCAGCACGACCGGTGTTGTGCAGGGTACAGTCGGTTTCAATCGAATCGTTCAGTTGGGCGGACGGCTCAGTTTCTAGACTGTTTCGTTTGCGGTTTTATTAGAAGGACGCGGCTTCGGCTGCGTCCTTTGTTTGTTTTTAGCGGTCAATCGAATGTGATACAAAGACACGCAGGCAGAATAGTGTTCTGTGCCCAGTCTTTTGGAATGCATTGCACTGCAGATACACAGTAAATTGAAAAGGACCTGCGCCGTTAGGGATGCAAGTGGAGAGAGCACATGGAAAAAGGTAGCTGCGATATTGGATTGATTGGGCTGGCGGTGATGGGGCAAAACCTCGTTCTGAACATGAATGACCACGGGTATAAGGTTGCGGTGTTCAACCGGACGGTCTCGAAGGTGGATGACTTCATCAACAACGAGGCGAAGGGTACGCAGGTGGTGGGAGCGCACTCGGCGGAAGAGCTGTGCGGACTGCTGAAGACTCCGCGGCGAGTGATGATTATGGTGAAGGCGGGTGATGTGGTCGATCAGACGATCGAGCATGTGCTGCCTTATCTGGAGAAGGGCGACATCATTATTGATGGCGGGAATTCGTTGTTCACGGATTCGAATCGGCGGACGAAAGACCTGGCGGCGAAGGGGATTTTGTTTATCGGGACAGGAGTGTCGGGGGGCGAGGAGGGTGCGCGGTTTGGCCCGTCGATTATGCCGGGTGGGAATAAGGCTGCATGGCCGTATGTGAAGGAGATCTTCCAGGCGATTGCGGCGAAGGTGGCGGACGGTACTCCGTGCTGCGATTGGGTGGGCGAAGATGGCGCTGGGCACTACGTGAAGATGGTGCATAACGGGATTGAGTATGGCGATATGCAGCTTATCGGAGAGGCTTACCAGTTGATGAAGGATGGACTGGGGCTTACGGCGGATGAGTTTGCCGAGGTGTTTTCGGAGTGGAACAAGGGAGAGCTGGACAGCTACCTTATCGAGATTTCGGCGGAGATCTTTGCGAAGAAGGACGATGACGGTCAGCCGATGGTCGACAAGATTCTGGATGCAGCCGGGCAGAAGGGGACGGGTAAGTGGACCGCGATCTCTGCGCTAGACCTGGGGATGCCTGTTACGTTGATCGGCGAGAGCGTTTTTGCGCGGTGCCTGTCGGCCTTGAAGGAAGAGCGGGTGGCGGCTGCGAAGGTGCTGCAGGGGCCGAAGAAGGTGAAGACTATTTCGGAGAAGAAGGAGTTTATCGAGGACGTGCGGCGGGCGCTGTACTGCTCGAAGATCATCAGCTATGCGCAGGGCTATATGCTGCTGCGGGCGGTGGAGAAGGAACAGAACTGGAACCTGAACATGGGCGGCATCGCGCTGATGTGGCGCGGTGGCTGCATTATTCGCAGCGCGTTCCTGAGCGACATCAAGGCGGCGTTCGATAAGAATCCGAAGCTGCAGAATCTGCTGATGGATGACTTCTTCGCTGGGGCGCTGAACAAGTATGGTTCGTCGTGGCGGAAGGCGATCATTCATGGGATCGAGATTGGCGTGCCGCTGCCGGCGTTTTCTACGGCACTGGCGTTCTACGACGGGTATCGCACGGAGCGGTTGCCGGCGAACCTATTGCAGGCACAGCGGGACTTCTTTGGTGCGCATACCTATGAACGAGTGGACAAGCCGCGGGGAGAGTTCTTCCATACGAACTGGACCGGGCGGGGCGGGCGGGTCTCTTCGACGACTTATAACGCCTAGATTTGGATTGGAGATGGAGAAGGGCCGGAGGCATAGATGCCTCCGGCCCTTTTGTAATCTATGGCAGGGGCGCGACTAGGAGTGGATGGTCTTCCAGGCGTCGAGGGTCCAGATGGCGACGATGGTTACGGTGATGAGAGTGGTGGCAGCGCCCAGGATGCGGACGTAGGGCTGGATCTGCTTGATTCTGTGGACTATCTCCGATTGCTTCCGTGCTCCCTCATCGCTGGTGTTGGAAAGGAAGAGGCGCTCCTGTTCGTAGCGGGTGAGTTGTCCGCGATAGGTGAGGATGGCGACGAAACAGGCGGTGACGGCTCCCCAGATGGTGAGCATGGTTGGTATGGCGTTGATTGCAGCTTCGAGACTCATGGTTGTTTCTTCCCCCTTGGGGTAAGGATCGTTGCTAAAAGGCAAGGGACCCGGTGTTTCGTTTCCAAGTGCCTCACTCATAGGCGGGGCAGGTGCGAGCATTCGCAGTACGAGAGAAGCATACCGCCCGTCAGGTTGTATGAAAATGACCAATTGGGGGTATGCCTATCTTGATACAACGGGTGCCTGACTGGGTTCCACTGGGTAAGGTCCGCTAGAGGGGACCCTTAGAGGGAAACCGAGTCCGAGGCACGTAAATCTAACCGGCTAAGCCGGTTCGGCGGAGCGAGCGACGACGGCTTACTGGAACTTCTGCCAGGCGTCGTATATGAAAAGGCCGATTATGCCGAGGGTGATGACACTGGTGGCTCCGCCGAGAAGTCTGACAAAGGGCGCGAGACGGTTTACTTTGCGAATGATTTCGGTCTGCTGGTTCTCTTCGTTTGAATGAGCACCGTTGAGGAAGAGCTGGTCTTCTTCGTAACGGGTGATCTGCCCGCGGTAGGCGAGCAGGAGGAGGAAGGCTACAGTGACTACTGCCCAGATGATTAGCATGGTGGGTAGAGCGGAAAGAACATGCATCGTTTTGTACCTCTCCTGGAGGCTCGGGAGCCGATGTCGACCGTTCCGGTGTACCGGGCGGGTCCGCTGGGCGGGCTCGGAGGGTAAGAGGAGCGATCCGGCGGAATCATACGCCTGTGAAGGGATAATGGGCTAGAGATTTTGGGAGATGTTGATGCGGTGCGGGATGACGTGCCGGACTAGTGGCGGAGGACGTGGATCGCGAGCGAGACTGCAACTACGACGAAAAGCAGGACGGCGGTGAGCATTCCGGCGATGTAGAGGGCGGCTCGGTTTTCATCTTCGGGCTTCGGCGCGGTGATGCTGAAGAAGTTAATGAAGCCGGCGGCGATGTATCTGAGCAATCCCATGGGTGTTAGATGGTAGCCGATGTTTGGCGGATTGGAAAACTTGCTGGCGGGTAGCATCCGAAACTGGGGATGTGCATCTATATTTTGTTGGCTTGCGGCTGCGAGAGTGGGCGCATACACTTAGAAGTGGACTGAAACGAACGAGGAGAAACCTGATGTCGACTGCAACTGTGACCCCTACCCCCGCTGAAGTTGTGACTGGAGCGCCTAGCTCTACTACACCTGTGACGCTTACGCCTGCCGCGATTGCGAAGGTGAAGGAGATTATGTCGACGCAAGATCCGGTGCCGGCTGGGCTGCGGATTGGCGTGGTGGGCGGCGGATGCTCGGGATTTCAGTACTCGATGAGCTTCGAGAACCAGAGCGGCATGATGGACAAGGTTTATAAGTTCGACGACCTGAAGGTGTTTGTGGACGCGACCTCGGCGATGTACCTGAACGACTGCAAGGTGGACTATGTCGAGACGCTTGAGGCGGCTGGATTCAAGTTCGAGAATGCCGCGGTGAAGAGCACCTGCGGTTGTGGTTCGAGCTTCAGCGTCTAAGAGCGAGAGATTGATGTTGCGAAGGGCCCCGGCTTTGGCTGGGGCCTTTTTGCGTCTGGGCTCTGTGTTAGTCTGGGCACCCCCTCCCCCACACTAAATTGCGCAAAGTATTCAAAGTAAGTACTTTAAGTCCGGACCTCGGGGAGCACAAGTCCAAAAAGTCTTATAAGTTGATGGTTTAGTCCGCAAAGTATTCATAAATTTATGTTTATGAGATATCCTTTTCAAAGAACGGTGAAAAACTGGTCCGCCTGGGCGTGGGTTGTAAGTACGTAATGGATGGGCGAATTGTTCCCCCTTGAGGGGTGGTGGCGCTTCGAGAAGCAGATTCCTCCGCTGCGCTGCGGAATGACAAACAAAAAGCGCGCAGAGTGACAAATAAAGCTGCGCTGCGGGGCTGTCTAAGGCGACTTTTGCGTTTGTGTTGTGTATAAGTAATAGATTGTTTTCTCGGGGGTATGGAATGCTCTATAACCGCATTGCGGTGTTGAGGTCGGAGAGGTCGTTGAGCCGGCAGGCGCTGGCACGGGAGGTGGGGGTGAATCCGCAGACGATCGGGTTTCTGGAGCGGGGGGACTATACGCCTTCGCTGGAGCTGGCGTTCAAGATCAGCCGGTTTTTCAAGCTGCCGGTGGAGGCGGTGTTTTCGCCTGATCCCTTTCGTCCTTTGAGTGAGCAGGTTTATGAGATGCAGCGGCGGGAGGCTTAGGGATGGCGGTGAGTCTGGCGTTCAAGCAGGCGATGAAGAAGCGTACGCGGCGGTCGCGGCGATGGGAGGTGGTGTTTTTCTTCGTGCTTATGGCGATGGGGTTGGCGGGCGCGGGAATGCATTTTCGGTGGTTCGAGTTGTGGTTCTTCGTTATGCCCTATGTGTATGCGGTGGGGCGGATCTATTCGTGGCAGGTGATGAACTGGGACTGGCAGCGGCGGATGATTCCGGTGTCTTCGCTGGATGATCGCGCGGTGTTGGAGCATGGGGTGGAGTTTGAGCAACTGAGCGAGGCGCAGCAGAAGGATTTGCTGGGGCGATACCAGGTGGGGACTTATCTGATGAATTTTTATCCGGATGAACGGGAGAAGGAGCTAAGGGGCGAGGCGCATTGGCGGGCTTATGACGTGATGAAGGTGCTGCTGCCGGTGTTGGCAGTGGTGTATTGGGTGGGATGGAAGTTGCTGCCGGAGGGTCGGCTGCGGGCGGGGTGGACGGATGGGCCAGTGGTGTTGGCGTGGGTGTTGCTGCTGGTGCTGGCGCTTCCGCAGATGATTTTGATGTGGACGGAGCCGGATGAGGTTCGGGAGCCGAAGGTGGTGACGATGGAACGGGAGGCTTGAGATGCTGACGGATGTGAGCGTGAAGAAGCTTCGATGGTGGGGTATCGACATGCGGCCACGATGGCGGCGGCGGTTGGCTGTCATCGGGTCTTATTTCGGCTTTGCTGGACTGCTTGGAGGGATGCCTCATTGGGTTCGATTGATACCGGAGGTAGCGCAGTCTGGTGCAATCATTCTCTTGATCGGTATGTGGCTGTTTGTGAGCGTGTTTCTCCGGAATGGAGTGGTGAAGAGCTTCGAAGATGTCAGGGAAGAGCCGGTTCTGAATCAACTAAACTTCGCGGCACAAAAGCGATATGGTTTAGTGGGTTTTGATGCGGCCAATGAGGAGCAGCAGGAGTGGCTGCTGCGAAGATATCGAGTGGGAAAACTGGATGAGCGGGAGCGAGGTGAGCGGGACTCTGCGGCGCGGTGGGCGTGGAGATGGATCGCTTTTTTGTTAGTAATCGCAGCGATCGATTATTTGTCTAATTTTCACAAAACGGTGGATCGGCTGCAGGTTGCGGCGATCTTGTTGGGGTTTTGGGTTCTAGCGATAACGTTGCCGCAGGCCCGGGTGCTTTGGACGGAGGCCGATCCTCGTGAGTTGTGTGGAGAGATGGAGTTAGTCGGCAGAGAGGTTTGGCGATCCGCGGGTCGTTAGTACAGAGATGGAGCAGGTGGGGCGGGAGGCGGAGATGCTGGCGACGGATGAGAAGAGGCTGCGGTGGTGGGGGATCGATATGCATGCGCGATGGCGGCGGCGGGTGGCGGTGGTGGTGACGTACGTCGTGCTGTTCGTGATGATCGATACGGCGATGGACAATCGCTGGCGGACGCATCCCCGTTGGATGACATTAATGGCGATGGTGGTTTTGACGACGAGCTGGGTTGCGGTGAGCGTCTTCAGGACGAACGGGGTGGTGAAGAGTTTTGAAGATCCGCTGCGGATGCGGGGAGCCATGGCGGGGAAGATGTTTGTGAATGGACTGGATGAGTGGGCTCGGTACCGGTATGGCGCGGGGAGCTTCGAGGAGGCGAGTGAGGCGCAGCAGGCGGAGTTGTTGAAGCGGTATCGGGTGGGGACGTTTATGGTTCCGGTCAAGCCCAAAGGTGAGCAATGGACGGGGCTGGACGAGAGGGAGATTGGTGAGCGGGACGATGCGTCGCGTTGGGCGCTGCAACGACTTGCCGGACTTCTTGCGTTTTATGCGGCAACGCTGGCGGTGAAGCCGAAGCCGATTGCGCCGCTGGTGGTGGCGGGATTTTTGTGGTCGTTCGCGTTGCTGGCGCGGACGCTGCCGCAGGCTCGGGTGCTGTGGACGGAGCCTGATCCGCGAGCGATGACGGGCGAGATGGAGATGGTGGAGCGGGAGGCGTAGCTATTTAGTGATCAGCAACACAGAGTCTCGGCTCATTCTTTAGTTCAGTGCAACAGCGCAAGAGAGCATACCCCAGGGGCTAAAGCCCAGTTCTGTTCCCAGCCTAAGAGACCCCAGGAGACCCAAAGCTGAAGCATTGGGCTACCAGCCTTGGGGTACCTGGAAGCGAAGACAACAGCAAACGCAGCGGCAAAGGCAAGGTCGGGGTAAAGGTGCTGGGTTAGCGTATGAGGGACGGGCGGTCACGAAGGCGGGTGGGGAACGTCTAAAATGAATGTGATGGGCTGAATGTGCCTGCGACTTGAATCCTTATGAATGAGTTTGTAGTTAAGCTGGCGGATGAGCGGGGGCGGGTGCAGGAGCAGACTCATGCGGCGGCGACTGCCGAGGAGTTGCGGGCGCGGTTTACGCAGGCGGGTTACTACGTTTATAGCGTGAAGGTGCGGGGTGGGCTGGGAGGCAGCCGCCGAGAAGGTGAAGCTGGATACGTTTCTGGTCTTCAACCAGCAGTTTCTGACGCTGATTAAGGCGGGGTTGCCGATTCTGGGGTCGCTGGAGCTGCTGGCGCGGCGGCAGAAGAATGTTGAGTTCCGGGCGCAGTTGGAGGATGTGGCAGTGCGGGTGAAGACGGGGGAGTCGATCTCGCAGGCGTTTGAGGCGCAGGGCGGGTTTCCGCTGGTGTATACGACGACGCTGCTGGCAGGGGAACGGTCGGGCAACCTCGAAGAGGTGCTGCAGCGGTACCTGGACTTTCAGCGGGTGTCGCTGACGTTCCGGAAGAAACTGAAGGCGAGTCTTATTTATCCGGCGCTGCTGGTGGTGATGGTGATTGCGCTGTTCACCTTCATGATTACGTTTGTGGTTCCGCGGTTCGCGCAGCTCTATGAGCAGTTGGGGACGAAGCTGCCGGGGTTGACGATACTTCTGCTGCAGGTGGGGCAGTGGGCGCAGCACTATGGGTTATATGTGGCGGCGGTGGTGCTTGTGGTGGGCTATGTTCTTTTCCGGTGGATGAAGACGGATTCGGGAGCGATTACGGTTGACCGGATACGGATCGCGCTGCCTCTGTTTGGAACTGTGTGGCTGAAGTACCAGGTGGGGTTGTTCTCGCGGACGCTCTCTACGCTGCTGACGGGCGGGTTGCCGCTGGTTCCGTCGCTGGAGACGGCGGCGCGGTCGATTGATTCGCGGCAGATTGGGAATGCGGTGTACCGGAGCGTGGAGACGGTGCGCGAGGGTAAAGGGCTGTCGGATAGCCTTGCAGCTACCAAGGTGTTTCCGGAGCTGGCGATTGAGATGATCGAAGTGGGAGAGAGCACGGGTGCGCTGCCGCAGATGCTGAACTCGGTGGCGGAGTTTTTTGAGGAGGACGTGCAGACGAATCTGACGGCCGCGATGAGTTTGATCGAGCCGCTGATCCTGATCGTGATGGGAGTGGTGGTGGTGACTATTTTGATTGCGCTTTATCTGCCGATCTTCAGCCTGAGTGCAAATGGGGTGGGTGGCGGGCAGTAGAGAGTGGTCAGGCGAGGTTGTGTACGGCTCGCCTGGCTGCGAGGGATAGCATGAGGCGGGAGAATCCGCTGAAGAGCATGCTGATGCCTATGAGGGTGCCGATGGCCCAGACACTGCTGGAAGGCCATGCTCTCCAGAGCAGGACGGCGAGGATAAGGGTGAGGATGCCGTCGAAGATGAGCCATCCGGAGCCGGCGCGGGGGCGAACCTGGAAGCCGTGGATGAGCTCGAGGACCCCTTCGAAGACGAGGTAGAGGATGAGCAGAAATGTCAACGAAAGCAGGCCGGAGAGTGGATGAAAGATGAGATAGAAGCCGGCGAAGACGTAGACGATGCCGAGGAGGATCTCCCACAAGACGCTGCCGGTGGTGTGGGTCTTGAAGGCGAGGATGAAGTGGAAGACTCCGCTGAGGAACATGGCCCAGCCGATGAAGACGGTGATGCCGATTCCGGAGATGAAGGGAATGAGGATAGCGCAGAGTCCGGCGAGGATAAGCAGGACGCTGAGGGCGATGGACCAACCGATAGACTTGCGGGCGATGTCGCGGAGTGGGGTGGGAGCGCTGCTCATAAGACGTCCTCCAAAAGTGGTAGACGGTACGGGAGCCCTGTTATTGGGGAGGATACCACGAGGGCTGTAATCCTTGATAATGGGTAGGTGTGATGAAATTGCGTAAGTTTCGGCGACTGCAAGATTTGTGGTCGTTATGAGTAACGGATGGTGGGAAGAGGAGTCTGACGAGTATGGCAACACCTTTGGCGATACCGATTGGCGAGTTGGGGATGGACGAGGTAGAGCGTGCGCAGATGCTGGCGCGGCGCTATCACGCGGAGTTTGTCGACCTGAAGAACTTCAAGATCCAGCATGAGCTGTTCAAGACGGTTCCGGTGGACATGATGTTCCGGTACAACTTCGTTCCGCTGGAGCAGCATGAGGGGCGGCTGGCGATTGCGGTGAGCGATCCGTCGAAGCTGATGGTGCTGGACGAGATCTCGGGGCTGCTGGGGACGCGGCTGATTACGCGGGTTGCGACGCTGTCGCAGATTACGGATCTGCTGAAGAAGACGGAGCAGTCGCAGCGGGTGCTGGATGAGGCGAGCGAGGGGCTGGCGTTCGATGTGTTGTCGAGCGATGACAACGACGACGCGAATATTTCGATTGAACGGCTGACGGGTGAGGATGATATTTCGCCGATCATCCGGCTGGTGGATACGACGATCTTTACGGCGCTGGAGCGGCGGGCTTCGGATATTCACCTGGAGACGTTTGATGATTCGCTGCTGGTGAAGTACCGCATTGATGGCGTGCTGCAGCAGGCGATGGCTCCGATTGCGCGGGAGCATCATCAGACGATTTTTTCGCGTATCAAGGTCATGAGCGAACTGGATATTGCGGAGCGGCGCGTGCCGCAGGATGGACGTTTCCGGGTGCGGTACAAGGGGCGGTTGATCGACTTTCGCGTGTCGATTATGCCGACGGTTCATGGCGAGAATGCTGTGCTGCGCGTGCTGGATAAGGAGTCGATGTCGGAGAAGTTCAAGAAGCTGAGCCTGGATGTGGTGGGGTTTGCGCCGCGGGATCTGGAGCGGTTTCGGCGGTACATCAAGGAGCCGTACGGGATGGTGCTGGTGACAGGGCCGACGGGTTCGGGTAAGACGACGACTTTGTATGCGGCGCTGAATGAGATCAAGAGCGAAGAGGACAAGATCATCACGATTGAGGACCCGGTGGAGTATCAGATACGGGGGATTACGCAGATTCCGGTGAACGAGAAGAAGGGACTGACGTTTGCGCGGGGGTTGCGGTCGATTTTGCGTCATGACCCGGACAAGATTCTGGTGGGCGAAATCCGTGATGCGGAGACGGCGCAGATTGCGATCAACTCGGCGCTGACGGGGCATCTGGTGTTCACGACGGTGCATGCGAATAACGTGGTCGACGTGCTGGGGCGGTTTTTGAATATGGGTGTGGAGCCTTATAACTTTGTGTCGGCGTTGAATTGCATTCTGGCGCAGCGGCTGGTGCGGCAGGTGTGCGAGTTCTGCGTGCGGGATGTTCATTACAGCGAAGCGGAGTTGGTGGTGAGCGGGTTGGAGCCGGCGGAGTGGCGCGGGTTTAACTTTCGCGAGGGGTCGGGCTGCATCGAGTGCGGAGGGACGGGGTATCGCGGGCGGTCGGCGATTCACGAACTGCTGGAGTTGGATGACGAGATTCGCGAGATGCTGCTGGCGAAGAGGCCGGGGTCGGAGATTCGGAAGAAGGCGAGAGACAAGGGGATGGGGTTCCTGCGCGACTCGGCGATTGAACGGGTGCGGGCGGGCATGACGACGCTGCGAGAGATCAATAAGGTGACGTTTATCGAGGCGGGACGGTAGCGGCAGGAATTCAGCGAGTGCGTCACTACTCAGGGAGAGAACAGGTTAGTCTAGGACGGAATGGAATTATTACCGAAGGCATCAGGAACGAGACCGCGTCTGGCGGTCGAGGTTCGGGCGGAGGGCGTAGTGGCGGCGCGCGCGGAGGACGCGGCAGGGCTGCTGGTCGCGGTGTCGCGAGCGGACGTTGGATGAGGGCGGGTTGGCGCCGGGATTGAAGGCGGGCAATGTAGTGGACCGGGCGGCGAGTGACGGCAGCGATCCGGTCGGCGCTGGACAGGGTGGGCGGCGGGGTGGACGCGGACTCGGGATGTCACTTTGATTGTGCCGGATGCGGCGGTTCGGGTGCTGCTGCTGGACTTCGATGCGCTGCCGAGCAAGGTGGCGGAGGCGCTGCCGGTGGTGCGGTTTCGGCTGAAGAAGCTGCTGCCGTTTGAGGTAGAGGATGCGGTGGTGAGCTACCAGGTGATGTCGAGTACGAAAGGCCTGGTGACGGTGCTGGCGGTGGCGATTCCGCGCGAGGTGCTGGCGGAGTATGAGGGCGTGGTGACGCGCGGCGGGTTATGTGCCGGGTGCGGTGCTGCCGAGTACGCTGGCGGCGCTGGCCGGGCTTGGGGTTGGAGCGACGGTTCGGAAGATAGTTGGCGTCGGCGGTGCTGGTGGTGAATGCGGGGTCGCAGCAGGTGACGACGGCGATTGTGCGGGGTGGCGTGTTGTTGCTGCATCGGACGCTGGAGATGAATGTGGTGTCCGAGGAAGTGCATCCGGAGAGCTATGACCGCGTGGATGCGGAGGCGGCGATGCAGGCGGAGTTGGTATCGGCGAGGTGGCGCGAGAGGAGAGCGGCTGTATGGGAGGAGCTGGTGCAGACGGTGGATTGGGTGCGGGATCTGCTGCGTGGGAGGTGGCGCAGGCAGTGAGTGTTGCGGCGGCTTATTTTGAGGACACGCTGGGAGGTCCGCCGGAGGTGCTGTTGCGGCGGGGACACGAGTGCGGAGAGTCTGGAGCGGATGTTGCGCAGGCAGTGGATTGGATGGCTTGCGAGTGCGGGAGATGATGGAGCCGGGGATGATGGCGATGGCGCTGCGACTGCGAGTGTTCCGCGCGGCTGGCTTGCGGGAGTGGAGGGAGCGTTGACGAGCTGATGAGGATTTCTGTCAATCTCGCGACGCGGCCGTTTGTTGAGTTGCGGCCGCTGTTTGCGCGGCTGCGGCTGGCGATGGCAGTGCTGGCGCTGCTGGCGGTGGGGCTGGGGTTTGGACTGCACACGCTGAAGCGAAGCGCGGGCGGCCGAGGCGCAGATGGATGCGTTGAAGGCGAAGACGCAGCGAGTTCGAGAAGGAGCGGCATGGCGAACGAGGCGCGGATGCGGCAGCCGCAGAATCGCGGTGTGCTGGAGCGGTCGCAGTTTCTGAATGCGCTGTTTGCGCAGAAGAGTTTTAG
Source organism: uncultured Acidobacteriaceae bacterium (assembly GCA_963744125.1). GTDB lineage: Bacteria > Acidobacteriota > Terriglobia > Terriglobales > Acidobacteriaceae > Edaphobacter. The sequence continues at coordinate 26,768 of CAVUSG010000009.1, forward strand.
CTGGACCGCGGTGATGATGGACCTCGAAAAGGTGCTGCCAACGGGCGTGCAGGTGACCAGCCTGGAGCCGCAGATTGCGAAGGATGGCGATGTGATCATTCGGCTGCGGGTGAGTGGGGATCGCGACCGGGCGGTGCAGTTGGTGAGGAATCTGGAGACGTCGCAGCGGTTTGTGGCTCCGCGGCTGGCGGGTGAGGCGGCGCAGGCGCAGGAGGCGGCGGGCAGGCGAGCTCCAGCGGTTGGGCCTGGTGCGGTCGAGTTTGAGATTTTGAGCGGCTACAATCCGTTGCCGGCAGATGCGGCTGAAGGAGCTTGTGAAAGAGCAGACTGTCCCTGTCAGCAAGACGGGGAAGGCTCCAAGACGGGGAAGCGAGCAGCGGCTCGTGGCGGCTGGAGGTGTCCGGTGACGGTGATAGTGGATAGCGCGGCGGCGGGGACGCAGAGTTTGACGGAACGCGTTCGCGAGGATGCTGACGTTGAAGAATCTGCATATTGCGGGGGTGGCTGTTCTTGCGGCGGTGTGTCTGTATCTGCTGGGCCAAATGCTCTATGCGTGGCGGTCGGCCAAGAGCCAGGATGCAAGCGCGTTGGCGCAGCAGAGGGTGGCGATGCAGAGCGGCAGAGGTGGCTGCGCGTCCGCTGGCAGGGCTGGACGAGAAGTTGAAGCAGGCGACTGTGGATGCGGATAAGTTTTATGAGCGGCGGCTGCCTTACTCTTACAGCGAGGTTGCGGGGGAGTTGGGTGTGCTGAAGAATAAGGCCGGCGTAAAGCTGACGCGCGGGCAGTACAACGAGACTCCAGTGTTGGAGGGCGGCATTGCTCCGCTGACCGAGGTGCGGGTGGATGTGAGCCTGACCGGGGACTATCGACCGCTTGTGCTCTTCATCAATTCGTTGGAGCGGGACAAGATGTTTTTCCTGATACGGAGTGTGGCGCTGGTTGGGCAGCAGAGCGGGACGGTGGGAGTGCGGCTGGGGTTGACGACGTATCTGCGGGCTCCGGTTGGTGCGGAGGTGAGTGATAAGTCGGTGCCGACGGATACGGACGAGAGCGCCACGCCTCCCGCCGAGTGGAGGTGCTCCGCGATGAAGATTGGAACTGAGGATAAGAAGAAGCTGACGATTTTGGCTGTGGTGGGGACGGGGGCGCTTGGTTGCGCGTTTTATATCTATAACGCGCTGTCGGTGCCGGATGTACCCTGCTCCTGCGGCGGCTCCGGTTGCGACTGCGCCGGTTGTGTCCAGGAGCAGGCCGCAGGCAGTGAGTAGTCAGGCGCCTTTGACTCAGCTTGATCCGACTTTGAAGATGGGGCCGATGCTGGTGACTGAGGCGCTGGTGTATTCGGGCGGCGGGAGGAATATCTTCTCGGCGACTTCGGTTCCGGTGGAGATACCGAAGGCGATTGCGCCGGCGAGGCCGAAGGTTGTGGCGCCGGTTTATGTGCTCCGGCGGGACCTCCTCCTCCTCCGCCGATTGACCTGAAGTTCTTTGGGACTGCTACGTCTAAGAATGGGGCGCGTCAGGCGTTTCTGCTGCATGGGGAGGATGTGTTTGTGGCGTCTCCGGGCGATGTCGTGCAGCGGCGGTACAGAAGTGATATCGATTGCGGCGAACTCCATTGTGGTGGAGGATATGACCAATAACAACCGGCAGACTCTGCCTCTGCTGGCGAACTGATGAGGTGCGCTATGCGAGAGCGCAGGAGTGAAGAGGGCTTTACGCTGGTCGGGCTGGTGGTGGCGATCTTCCTGATCCTGCTGGTGCTGGCTGTTGCGGCTCCGAAGGTTGCCAAGGACCTGAAGCGTGACCGCGAGGTTGAGGCGGTGCATCGCGGGAACCAGTATGTTCGGGCGGTGCAGCTTTACTACCGGAAGTTCGGGCATTATCCGGGATCGATCGAGCAGTTGGAGAAGACGAATAATATCCGGTTTCTACGGCAGAAGTATGTCGATCCGATGACGGGTAAGGCTGATTGGCGACTGATCCATCTGGGCGAGGCCAAGACTACGGTGAAGGGATTTTTTGGGGCTCCGCTGACTGGGATCGCTCCCGGGCTGGGGAGTGCGGCTGGGCTGGCTTCTTCGGGTGGGATTGGGGCGGGGGCGGCTGGGGCTTCGGCGGGGGGTGTTGCGGGGTCTTCTGGCTCGGCGTTTGGCGGTTCTTCTGGACTTGGTTCTTCGGGACTTGGGTCTTCTGGTTCGGCGTTTGGTGGGCTTCTTCTGGGTCGGCTTTCGGTGGGGCTTCTTCGGGGTCTGCTTTCGGGAGTGCTCCGGGTGCGGTTGGTGCTGGGAGCGGGGCGGGTGCTGCGGGTGGGCTGGGGCTGGTTCGGGTTCTGCGGCTGGGGCTTCGAGTGGAGGTACGGGGACGGATTCTTCTTCGAGCGGTCTTCCTGGGGGTGGCGGGGCTATTGTGGGGTTTGGGAGTGCGGCGACTGGGCCCTCGATCATTGATTTGAATGAGCAGGTGACTTATGAGACGTGGGAGTTCATCTATGACCCGCGGATTGAGCAGTTGAAGGCGGCGGTGAACCTGTTTGGGGCTGCGGGGACTTCGACGGGCGCCGGCGGGTTGGGGAGTGCGAGTGGGAATCTCAGCCCGGGGTTGGGTGGGGCTGCTGCTCCTACGACTGCTGCTCCGACGACTCCTGCTTCTCCGACTACACCTCCTTAGGTGGGTACCCCCCTGGGGGGTTGGTGGTTAAAAGTCCAATGATTGCAATAGATAGCAAAAATGACCTTGCTAAATATGTGCAACCATGGGGCTTACAGCTAAATTAGTGCCAGCAAACGACTTACCGGCGGTTGATTAGATGAGACAGAAAAAGCCCCGGCGGTTGCCGGGGCTTTCTTGATCTCTAGTTCAATTATATAGGATTGACCGTAACTAAAAATCACTTTGGTGAAAGTTTTATCTTGTTGATAGGGTTGGGGTTGTTGGTTTTTTGGTGGGTTTGGGGGCTTGACATGCGATTTTGCTGAGTAAAAGCGTGAAAAATAGTTTGGGGGGTGGGGATTGGCCTGTGAATACGAGGGTTTGGTGACGACGGACGCGGAGAGCGCGGGGGGGGCGCGGAGGACGCGGAGGAAAGGCAAGGGCGGGGTGAGTTCGAGTTTCTACATCCCACCCTCCGCCAAATGCTGCGAAGGATGGGGCACCCGGAGGATTGGGATGAGTGGAGGAAACCGGTCGTGCTTTGCACGATGCCCACCTTCGCGACGATGAAGCTGTCGCGAAGATGGGCACCCGGCTTTTGGGGGGTCCCCGATTTGTGGTGGGGTGGATTTTGTGGAGCTCTGCTTGCGTTGCTCGTGATTATTTAGTAGAAAACTACATAGGGGTGGTTGGATGCTCTTATGTGTGGTGGACGCGATGCGGGAAGGCGAAGGTTGCGGGGGTGGTGGGGCTTGTGGTGGCGTGGCTGCTTGTGTGGGTGTGGTGATGGTTTTGCGCAACTGCTGCATGCGAGTGGGGCGCGGCCTTCTTTTGCGGTGGCTAGTATTCGGCCTAGTTCGCCGGATGAAGTGGGGCATGGGGGTTCGGGGGTGGGGCGGTTTGCGGAGTCGGCGAAGACGGTGAAGGAGCTGATCATGTATGCGTATGGGATGGGGTATGAGGGGGAGTTGGTGGGTGGGCCGCGGTGGATGTCGACGGATAAGTTTGCGGTGGAGGCTAAGGCGGATGATGCGGAGGTGGAGGCGCTGGGGAAGATGTCGCGTGGGGACAGGGATGAGCAGATGCGGCTGATGATGCAGTCGCTGCTGGCGGAGCGGTTTGGGCTGGTGGTGCGGTTTGAGATGAAGGAACTGCCGGTGTATGAGCTGGTGGTGGCTAAGGGTGGGTTGAAGTGTGCGGTGGATACGACTTCGCCTCCGGCGATTGCGGATACGTCGCGGCCGCGGTTTCGGTGGTCGAATGCTCCTGCGCCTCCACCGCCTCCGCCGGGGTTTGTGCCGCCTTCTCCAGAAGAGGCTCGGAAGATGACGCAGTCGCTGCACCTGCGGACGAAGGGGTGGCCGTTCTGGCTGGTGGTGACGGTGTTGAGCCATCAGCCGGAGTTGGATGGGCGCACGGTAGTGGATAAGACAGGGTTGGATGGGAGTTATGACTGCGAGATGACGTGGTCGCAGGCGGGGTCGGATGGGACGGGGCCTTCTTTGTTTACGGCGGTGCAGAATGATCTGGGGTTGAAGCTGGAGCCGGGGAAGGGGATGGTTGAGGTGCTGGTGGTGGATGGGGTGGAGCGGCCTTCGGGGAATTAGTACTACGTACTGGGACTAGGTACAAGTGCGAGTGGTACGAAGAGCGGGATGGAGAGAGCGGGAGGGTGCACAGCAATTGCTGAACCGTCCTATAGAATGGCGCGACCAGGTTAGTTGACCTGGGTACGTGTCAGCTGCGTCAGGATACGAGGTACTGGGTGGGTTGCTGGTTGCTAGGTTGCTGGTTGGTTCGTTGTTAGTTGGAGGTTGGTGACAGGCAGCCTCCGATACCCGGCGTTTTGTGTTGAGTGGAGGAAGGCGATCGTTTGCTTCCGCAAACGATACCCCACCCTATCGCAAAGTGCGCGAAAGGGTGGGGCACCCGGTTTTATGGGGCACCGAGGCGACGATTTGTGGTGGGTCGCGCTACAGATCTATGTGACTTGAGGGGTGGGGGGTTTGCGGGTTAGGAAGTAGGTGAGGAGGAGGGTGGCTCCGATGGCTCCGAGAACGGCTTCGGTGGCGGGGAGTCCGCGGGGGCCGAAGTGTCCGGCGCCCTGGCCGTCGAGGTAGGTCATGTAGGCTACGGGGAGGTTTCCGAGGGAGTTGATGATGGAGTAACGGCCGCTGCCGGTCTTTCCGGAGACTCCGAGGAACTCGAGGACTACGGCGGTGAAGAGGGCGTAGGCGGCTCCGATGGTGAAGAGGTAGAGGGTTGCTCCGATGAAGTAGGTGGAGGGACGGAGCGGGCCGAGCCAGAGGATGGCAAGGGGGAGGGTATTGATGAGGCAGACGGTGAGGTAGGCGACGGAGGCGCGGATGCGGGCGGGGACGAGAGCGACGGACATGGCTCCGGCGGCGGTGAGGAGGGCTCCGGCGAGGCCGTTCATCCAGGCGACTTGTTGGGTGCTGATGCCGTAGTCGGTGGCGAGGCCGGGGAGGAGACCGATGGCTGCTCCGCTGCCCATGGGGAAGATCATGATGAGGGTGTAGGGGAGAGCTCGCCAGGTGATGAAGGTGGCTTTGAACTCGATCCAGATGCGATGCAGGGTTTCTTCGAGGCCGTGGGTTTGGACGAAGGGCTGTTTGGGTGCTGCGAGGGCGAAGAGAGCAGGGACGGCGATGAGGACGGCGGCGATCCAGCCGAGGGTGCCGAGGGAGTAGCGGTCGGTGAGGGAGACTAGGACGAAGATGGCGAGGGCTGCGAAGGCGAGGGAGCCAGCCTGATAGAAGCTGCTGGCGCGACGGCGGGTGGCTTCGGAGTGGAGGGCACCCATCATGCCTCCGCAACTGGAGACGATGAGCTGGGCGAGGCAGGCGGCGAGGAAGAGGCAGGTGATGGCGGAGGGTGAGGCGAGATTGGGGCGGTGGAAGGCGACGACGATCATGGCTGCGGCGGTGAGGGCTCCGACGATGAGCCAGTCGCGGCGGCGGATCCAGAAGTCGGTGATGGGGCTCCAGAGGAAGTAGATGAAGGTGGGGATGGTGAGGAGGGAGATGATCTCGCCCTGGCGGGCGGAGCTGATGCCGCGCTGGCGGAGGAGGAGTGAGAGGCATCCGGCGATGATGCCGTTGACTAGGACGGCGATGGGAGCGATGAGGAGGCCGAAGACCCAGGGGCGTTCGGGGGTTTCGGTGGGTGTGGGGTTTATTGGGATTAGGGGTTCGCGCGGCTTCGACGTCGTGCATGTCGTCGAAGGTATCATGCGGGTGCGGGGAGGTTGCTGGTTGTGGTTGCTGGGTTGAAGAGGATGTGGGTTTGTGGCCCAGTTGAGTGAGTAACCCCACGATAATCGCGATGAAGCCGCGATGATCATGGGGCACCCGGTTTTGTGGGGGGTTTGATTTGTGCGTTAGATTTTGGGTTGGAAGAGGGCTATGGCTGCTCCGGTGGGGTCGGCGAGGATGGTGGCCCAGCCTACGTTGGGGATCTCCATCGGGCCGTTGTGGATGGTGGCTCCGAGAGACTTGCTTTTTCGGTGGCGGCGTTGATGTCGTCTACGCCGATGTAGGGGAGCCACACGGTGGGCATTCCGGGCATGGAGTAGATGCCGCCGCCGGGGCCGGAGTCGGGCTTGAAGGTGGTGTAGATCATGTTGCCCATGTCGTTGTCGGTGTAGGTCCACCCGCAGAGGCCAGCGTAGAAGGTTTTGGCTTTGGCGGTGTCGGAGGTAGAGAGCTCGAGGTGTACGAAGGGGTTTGCCATGAAGTTTCCTTTCGAGATTAGGTTTGACGTTCCGCGTTCAATGAAAAGTTTAGTTGGCGAGGAGGGGTTTGAGGAGCTCTCCTTCGAGGTGGAGGGTTTGCTTGAGCGGGAGCGAGTCGGAGGAGCCGCCGATCATGAGCTGGTAGTCGCCAGGGACGATCTCCCAGCTGTTTTTAGATGCGTTGAAGATAGCGAAGTAGCGTGAATCGACGGTGACGGTGACGGTTTTGGATTCGCCGGGCTTTAGGTCGGTCTTGCTCCAGCCTACGAGGCGCTTGGGGGGCTCGTTGGTTTCGGCGGGGAGGGTGGTGTAGATCTGGGAGACCTCGCTGCCGGGGCGGGCGCCGGTGTTTTTTAGCTGGAAGGTGAGTTGGATGTCGCCGGTGTGGGTGAGTTTTGGGGCGGCGTAGGTGAAGGTGGTGTAGGAGAGGCCGTGGCCGAAGCTGAAGAGGGGAGTCTTCTGTTTGGCGTCGTACCATTTGTAGCCTACGAGGAGGCCTTCGGTGTAGTTGGCGTCGAAGGGTGGGAGGGTAGCGCGTTGGGAGCCGGGGCCGGGGGCGATGTTGGCGTTTTTCTTTTGGAGCTCGAGGAGGAGGTCCATGCCGAAGAGGTTGGGGTGGGGGAGATCCTGGATGGATTTGGGGAAGGTGACGGAGAGTTTTCCGGAGGGGTTGACGGCTCCGGTGAGGACCTCGGCGATGGCTGGGCCGCCCTGGATTCCGGGGAACCATGTTTCGAGGGCGGTGTCGACGTTGTCGATCCAGGGCATGAGGACCTGACCGCCCGTCTCGAGGACGACGATGGTGTGTTTGTTGGCGGCGGCTACGGCGGTGACGAGGTCGTCCTGGTGGTTGGGGAGGCTTAGGTCGCCGTCGCGGCCCTCGCTCATTGGCTGATTGACGAAGACGATGGCGACGTCGGCGGAGGCGGCGGCTTTGGCTGCGGAGGCTGGGTCGGTGCCGGGGTCGTAGTCGACCTTGAGGCTGGGGGATTGGGCTCGGAGGGCCTGGAGGGGCGAGGATGGCATCCAGATTTCGCCGCGAGCGGTGAAGGAGCCGGCTACTCCGGTGGTGGCGGTATTGGCTTGAGGCTGGACGGCGTTCCCGCCGGGAGGATCGACCTGCGCGGAGCCGCCGCCGGAGAGGACGCCTACGTCGGCGTGAGAGCCGATGATGACGACGTGATGGACGGAGGCGGCGAGCGGGAGGAGATTGTTGCGGTTCTTGAGGAGGACGATGGCCTGCTCTTCGACCTTGCGCGCGAGGTCGAGGCCGGCGGCGACGTCGGGGACTTTGGGCTGGGGTGGGTCGTCGAAGATGCCGCTCTTGATCTCGGAGCGGAGGATGCGGTGGACCATGTCGTCGAGGCGGGCGGCGGGAACTTTGTTGTCGGCGATGGCTTGTTTTAGGGCGTCGCCGAAGTAGGTTGAGCCGGGCATCTCCTGGTCGAGGCCAGCGAGGGCTGCTTTGGTGGTGGTGTGGGTTCCGCCCCAATCGGAGAGGATGAATCCTTTGAAGCCCCAGGTGTTTTTGAGGACGTCGTTGAGGAGGTACTGGTTTTCGCAGGACCAGTCGCCGTTGACCTTGTTGTAGGAGCACATGACGGCGGCTGCGTTAGATACGTGCAGGCCTACCTCGAAGGCGAGGAGGTCGGTTTCGCGCATGGAGCGCTGATCGATGACGGCGTTGACGATGTTGCGGCCGGTCTCCTGGTCGTTGAGGGCGTAGTGCTTGATGTCGCCGATCATGTGCTGGGCCTGCATGCCCTTCATGAGCTGGCCGACCATGGTTCCGGCGAGGATGGGGTCTTCGCCCTGGTACTCGAAGTTGCGGCCGTTGCGGGGCTCGCGGGTGATGTTGACGCCTCCGCCGAGCGACATGTTGTAGCCCTGGTCGCGGAGCTCTTTGCCGATGAGGGCTCCGTAGTCGTAGGCGAGCGCGGTGTTCCAGGTGGCGGATGCTGCGAGGGCGGATGGAAGAGCGGTGGAGTAACGGCCGTAGCGGGCGCCCTTGGTGACTCCTACGGCAGAGTCGGCCATCTGGAGGTCGGGGATGCCGAGACGCTCGATGCCGGGGATGAAGCCGGCACCGCCGAGGGAGCGGGTGTTGGAGGCACCGATGGGGAGTGGGCCGGTGGGTGCTCTGAATCCGTGGACGAGGCCGATTTTTTCGTCGAGGGTCATCTCTTTGACGAGGAGGTCGGCGCGCTCGTCGGGGGAGAGGGATTTGTTCATCCAGGGGCCGGTGACTGGTTTGGGGCGCGTGGGTGGCTGGGCGTGGGCGGCGAGGGAGAGTGCGGCTGAGAGTACGACAAGGACGAGTGCGGTGAAAGGCTTGGGGGTGGGGATCTGGCGCGGTGAGAGCTTGGGCAAGTGTGTGGCCTTTCGGTGGTGCGGTTTTCTGGGTATTGCTTAGGGAGGAAGGATGCCACAGGGGGGTTGGTTTTGTCTTTGGGGTTACGGTTACGACGTGGGAAAGTGAGTGACCCCACGATAATCGCGATGAAGCCGCGATGATCATGGGGCACCCTGTTTCTATCTGATTGGGTTAGTGCACTCCCTCAGGGGCTTTGCCTGGTTTTACTTTTTTGAAGAGCCAGACGATTCCTATGCAGAAGAAGCAGAGGAGGGAGAGCCAGCGGAAGACGTCAACGAATGCCCAGTTCAAGGCCTGACGCTGGAGCTCGTTGTAGAGGGTGCCCTGGGCGGGGGGAGGGTGTTGCTGGAGCCGAAGGGGTTGGTGAGGAATTGTTGCACGTTTCCGAGGGAGTTCTGGAACTGCTGGCCGGTTTTGGGGACGTAGTTGGTGATCAGGTTTTGATGGACGTCGGAACGGCGGACGAGGAGGGTCTGGGCTACGGAGATTCCGATGGAGCCGCCGATGTTGCGCATGAGGTTGAAGAGGCCGCTGGCGTTGCCGATTTGTTTGTTGTCGAGGGTGCCGTAGGCGGCGGTGTTGATGGGGACGAAGACGAAGCTGAGGCCGAAGCCGGTGATGAGAATGGGGAGGAGCAGGGTGGTGGGAGAAATATCGAGGGTGACGTTTCCGAAGTAGAGGGTGGTGAGGCCGAAGGTTAAAGAAGCCGAAGGTGAGTAGGTAGCGGGGGTCTACTTTGTTCGACAAGTAGCCAATGATGGGCATTCCGCAGATGGCTCCGATGCCGCGGGGGGCGACGACGAGGCCGGCGGTGAAGGCGGTGTAGCCGAGGAGTTCCTGGTAGAAGAGCGGGAGGACGGTGATCGTGGAGTAGATGCCGATGCCGAACATGAAGATGAGGATGCAGCCGAGGAGGAAGTTTCGGTCTTTGAGGACCTTGAGATCGACGATGGCGAAGCGGCAGGTCCAGCAACGATAGACGAAGAGCGCGAAGGAGGTGAAGAGGAAGACGGTGGTCCAGCGGATCCAAGTCGCTCCGAACCAGTCGTCCTCCTGGCCTTTGTCGAGGATGACCTGGAGACATCCGGTCCAGACGACGAGGGCTCCAAAGCCGATGCTGTCGAAGGCGGAGGCTTTGGCGTTTTTGATGTAGGGGGGATCGAAGATGAAGCGGTTGATCATGAAGAGGGCGAGGATGCCGATGGGGATGTTGATGTAGAAGGCGTAGCGCCAGGAGTAAGTGTCGGTGAGCCAGCCGCCGAGGGTGGGGCCGAGGACTGGGGCGACGACGACTCCGAAGGCGAAGACTGCCATGGCGGCACCGCGTTTGGCGGGCGGGAAGGACTCGAGGAGGATGGCTTGCGAGAGGGGCTGGAGTGCTCCGCCGCCTGCTCCCTGGACGACGCGGGCGAGGAGCATAAAGCCGAGGGTGGGCGCTGCTCCGCAGGCAAAGCTGGCTACGGTGAAGATAGCGACGCAGGACATGAGGAAGCGTTTGCGTCCGAATTTGAGGGAGAACCAGTTGCTGGCGGGGAGGACGATGGCGTTGGCGACGAGGTAGGAGGTGAGGACCCAGGTGGCTTCGTCGGTGGAGGCGGAGAGGGAGCCGGCGATGTAGGGAAGGGCGACGGAGGCGATGGCGGTGTCGAGCACCTCCATGAAGGTGGCGAGCATGACGGCCGCGGCGATGAGCCAGGGGTTTACGCCGTGGGTGACTTGAGCGGATTGGTCGGGCGGCGCGGTGGCTTCGGTGGGCACTTTCGGTCTGGACCCTTCGCTGGAGCTGATATTTCTTTGGGTGAGCTGGGATGCCTTTCTGTAAAGAGATTAAGGTTACGGCGCGGGGATGCACTGGATTGTGAGGGATGGAGGATCGATGGGTGTGACATTTTTGGCAAAAGAGGCGGGCCTGCCGGGAGGGCCAGACCGCTGCGGAGTGAAGCGAAAAACGTGTCCGACGTCGGGGTCTATGGGTGATGCGGGTGCGTTCAGCCGGCGAGGAGTCCGGCATGAGGCCGGCGACTCCCAGGGAGGCGATGGGTGCGGGCGGCGGGGCTGCGGCGGGCATTTGGAGCTCGGTGGAGTACAGCATGCCGGAAGGTTAGGGGATTGATGGGCGGAATCCCAGTATGGGGGAGATTTTTGGC
>CAVUSG010000010.1:0-107704 GCA_963744125.1 uncultured Acidobacteriaceae bacterium
AATTTACTGGGGAAATTATCGGATTTGATGGCGGGAAGCGTGACGGATGCGGAGGATAGTTACTTGATTTCCGTCAATCGAAAAGATGATGCGGTGTGAGAAGTAGATCAAATGGCGGAGATTGTCTTCGTACTGATCGTTTTTGGGGATTGTTGGGCAGCGCTGCGGCATGGATTCGAGGGAGAAGATGGCTTCGAGAAGGCCATTCCACCAGCGTTCCGCACCTAATGGCTGTTGGCGGTCTGACCGGATGAAAGCGACATATTCTTCAGCATCGTCGAGGGCGACTTGAGTAATTCGAACTTCAAAGCCCAAGTTTTGCGCCTAGTTCTTTGAGTGCCGCGCGGGCTGGTTTGGTTTTGCCATCACGAGCTTGTTGAAGACCGACGCGGATGGCGGCGATGGTTTCAAGTTCTTCGATGTGGTTGAGGAGTTCCTGATATGAGGCGGCGTCCTGAACGACCAATTCTGCACGACCGTTGACAGTCAGAACAAGCGGAGTTTTTGAGTCTTTGAGTTTACCGACGTATTCCTTTGCGTTGCGTTGGAAGTCGGTTACGGAACGGATTTCTTTGAGATCGATCATGGTCGGCTCCCGGGACGGCTAAACATATTATAAGCATGAAATTACATGCTTATCCTAAGAGATGCTATTTCATGGTGTTGATGAGGTCGAAGAAGACTTCGTTCTGGGTGGTGAGGTGGATGAGGCCGAGGCGGGGGTATTCGACTTCGAGGGTGGCGTAGACGGTGAGGGTGACGGTGAGGGCGAGGGATAAGGTGTAGAGCCAGTGATGTCTGCCGGGTTCCATGCTGTAGCCGGCCATGTAGGCGCAGACTGCGCTGAAGATGTAAAGCAGCAGAAAGATGATGGAGGGTGGATGCAGGTTATAGGAGTTCTTGCGAGTGGCGGTCATGTCGATCATGGCGTTGAGGGCGGGCAGGAGGAGCTTGGTGGCATCGACGTTCGCGCCGGGCGAGGAGGCAGCGGCGACCGAACGGGACCAGATCTGATCTTCGAGGCGATCGGCCTGTTCGGCGGTTTTGATCGACTGCGGGTTTTCGGGGACCTCGTCGAAGCGATGCTCGTCGACGACGGCATAGTCGCGGAAGTCCTGGCGGAGCGCGGGCTGGGCGGCGGCGGGGAGCAGATCGAGACGGCGATAGGCGGTGCCGATGTCGTTGGCCTCTTCGACGATGAGTTTGCGATGGTCGTCGTAGCGGGCGACCGCTCCGGAGAAGGTGAAGGCGAGTAGCAGGCCGAAGAGAGCGAATACGGCTCCCTCAGTCGTGGCGCTGATTATGGCATCTGAGCGTCTGCCACGTAAATGGCGTCCGAGCAGCGCCATGACGATCATGATGGGGAAGAGCAGGAAAGCGGTTGCGGGATAAAAGGTCATAGTTGGGAGAAGGCTTTTGGCAGGATAGCCGAGAGCGCCGCAGTTTGAAGGAAAGATTATTAGGGACTGATAGATTTTCAGAGCGAAGGGCTGTGGAGGTAACGGCTGGCGAAGGCGATGAAGGTGGGCCAGTTGGGGGTCGGGGTGTGGCCTTCGGAGTGTTGGCGGAAGGCGAGGTCGCCGGTGATGAGTGGGGTTTCGATCGGTGGGTAGGTGGTGGTGCCGAGGTCTTTTGCGCCGAGGAGTTTGTAGACGGGGCCGGCGGCTACTTCGGCGAGGAAGGTGCCGTGGACGTCGGCCCAGCCGTCGCCTGCGGTGGTGCCGCCGCCGATGAAGACTGGGTGTGGAGCGCAGAGGGCGATCAGCTCGTGGGTGTCTACGGGCATTTCCGTGACGGGAATTTCTTTGGGAGTCAGGGCGGCATACTTTAATGTAGTTGCCGGCCATCCAGTGGTATTCGCCGGTGGCGGCGATGTTTTCTAGCTGCTCGCCGAAGTGGCGGCGGGCGAGGTTGGCTCCGCCTGCGCCGGAGGAGCTGACGTAGGCGATGGCGAAGCGCTGGTCATAGGCCATGGCTACGAGGGCGGTCTTGCCGAAGCGGGAGTGGCCTGCGACGCCGACTTGTTTTGCGTCCACGGATTTGTCGGTGGCTAGGTAATCGAGGGCGCGGCTGCCTCCCCAGGCCCAGGCGCGGAGGGCTCCCCAGCCGTCGAGCTTGCGGGGCTGGCCGTGGTTGCAGAGGCCGATGATGCCGTGGGTGAGGCCGGCTCCGTTGTCGGCCTGGATGGAGGTGGGTTCGAGGAGGGCGTAGCCCCAGCCTTTGCGGATGAGGTCCTGCTTCCACTGGGCGTTGGGATCGGCGGGCATGGGGGGCTGCGGGGTACCGTCGCGGCGATTGGGTTGAGGATAGTTTTCGAAGGTGAACTCGAGGATGACCGGGACTGCGCCGGGGGCGTTGGCGGGGGTGGTGAGGGTGAGGCGGATGTCGACGGTGATGAGCGGGTAGGCGGAGTTGTCGACGTGGCCGATGAGGTGTTTGGTGATGACGGGGATGTTGGCCTGGGTCTCGTGGTTGGTAGCGATGACCTGCCAGGTGACTTTGGGGGTGTTGGCTGGGACTCGGCCGAAGATTTCGCGGTCGAAGATCTCTACTAGTTCGGGGCGGCGTTTGGTCCACCAGATTTTTGGGGTGGTGACACGTTTGCCGTTGTTGAGGATGAGTGGGTCGGGGAGGCTGGGATAGGGGTTGGCTTTGGACTCGTCGTAGTTGGCGGTGTTGGGGCGGTTGGGGGTGGGAGTTGGGCCGGGGCGCAGGGCGGTGATGCCGAGGAGATCCATTAGGCGCTGGTGGTCTTGAGCGGCGGTTAGCTGGACGGGTGGGGTTTGCTGCGAGGCGGCGGTGAGGGTCAGTGCTAGGGTGACGGCTGCGAGTCGCGCTGCAATTTGGAGAGTCATCTGATCGGTAGTTTTGATGCTGCGATGACGATAGCAGTTATTGAGGTGGGGTTTCGTCGACGAGCTTATATGTGGCGGGAACGGCGAACTGGGTAGAGGGTGGCTCGTGGCGGTCGATGTGGGTGACGGCTACGATCTGCTCGCCGGTGCGGGGGTCGTTGTGTTTAATGATGAGGTAGACGGCGAGGTCAGGGGAGTACCAGTACTCGTCGGTGATGGTGATGGGTTGGCCGGTGGTGCTGAGTTCGGCAGGGATGGTGGTCTGTTTTTCGGTTCCGTGGAGGGTGGTGCCGTCTATATCTTGATTGCCGAGGTCGATCTGTTTGTAGGTTGGGGCGGCAGCGTGTGGTGCGCTGGCGGCGGAGTCTGGTTCGGCGGCGATCGGTTCGGGACTGACATGGTGGAGTCCAATTTCATTGCGTGGCCCTGAGGGTTGCTCCGTGACTCCGGAGTAGTCGGGGTCTGGTTCTGGCTGATATCGTCTCGGGAGAGGCGGGGTGGGAGATCTCTGGAGTAGTGGGGTAGGAAATCTCGGGAGAGGCGGCGTGGTGGGTTCCTGGCGAGCGGCTGCGGCGGGGGCGAGAATGGCTTCGCGGGCGATGCGGGTCTGGGGGGTGAGGAAGATGTTGAGGCGGGTGGCGGGGTCGAAGATGTGGGCGGAGAGGAGCATCGGCTGCCCTTTGAAGGTGAGGGGGACGAGCTGGCGGCGCTCGTTATAGATGCGGCCCGAGGAGTCGCGGGCGATCTGGGCGGAGGTGGTGCGGACGTTCTCGGTGCCGTTGGGGAGCTTCTCGTGAGAGAGGATGTCGACGGTGGCGGTGAAGGGGGCGTTGGGGATGGGGGTGACGAAGATGCCGGGGACTACGGTCTGAACTCCGCGGTAGTCAGGGGGCATGCGCTGTTGATTGGGGGCTTGCGCGGTGAGGGGATGGCAGATAAGAGGAGTGCAAGAGAGAGCGGTGTGCGGCTGTTCATGGACGGCCTCGCAGGCACAGGATAGCTGAGGTAAGGACGGGGTTCAATGAAGAATGGTTTCGAGGGAGTATTAATGTTGCGATGGTTTTAGGGGAGTTTGGTGTCTGCCCCGCAGTCTTCGGGTTTGTAGATGGTCGCGGTTTGGCCGGAGGTGAGCCACCAGTTTTGCCAGCGGTTGTGCCAGGTCGAGATTGGGGCGGCACCGGCGTCCTGCTCGGGGTAGAGGTGGGTGAGTTGCATCAGGGCTGCATCGGCGGAGATTGCGGGGTTCCGGCTGGCTTCGTCTGGAGCGGCTTGAGTGGGCAGAAGGCTGATGAGAATTGGGATCGCGGCGCGGCTGCCGGTGTAGCCGAGCGCGTAGATCGCACTGCTGCGAGTGCTGGGATCTGGAGATCGGAGACGGGTTAACAGAGGGGCGATTGCTGCGTCGCCGCCGCTCTCCGCGGCGTAGGGGAGGTACATGGAGCCGTGCTGGTCGGAGACTTCGAGGAGGAGTGGGAGCCAAGCGGGGTCGTGGGTCTTGCCGAGGTCTTCGGCGGCGGTCACGAATTCATAGCTGCCGGGTTTCGTGCCGACGAGCATCTGGGCGAGTGCGGCGAGGCTGGCTTTGGTGGAGAGGTTGGAGAGTGCTAGTGGAGCGAATTGTTTGATGTAATCGTCCTTCGAGGTGGCGAAGGTAAGCAGGAGCGGTTCGAGGGCGGACGGAGCGATGGTGGCGAGGGTGCGGGCTGCTTCGCGGCGGATTTGTTCATCTTTGGAGTCGAGTTGCTGGACGTAGGGGGCGTAGACGGTGGGAGAGAGTTCGAGCGAGTCGTCTACGCGGAGGTGGAATGTTTCGTGCGTTTCGCTGTGATCGGGTGAGGTGAAGACCTTACCGCTGTGCGGGTCAAAAGCGATTCCGCGCGTGGCTTCCACGGTGTAGTAACC
Source organism: uncultured Acidobacteriaceae bacterium (assembly GCA_963744125.1). Lineage (GTDB taxonomy): Bacteria > Acidobacteriota > Terriglobia > Terriglobales > Acidobacteriaceae > Edaphobacter. The sequence continues at coordinate 4,758 of CAVUSG010000010.1, forward strand.
GGGGGGGCTGACTACAGTGCTGAGGTCGATTCGCGAATTGTTTTGATAGTTAAGCAGGATGCGCTCGGTGCGGGAGGCGTCAGGTGCGAGTGAGATCGCACCTGACAAGCAGGAGCCGACGAAGTTTTTAAAGCAGGTCGGCGGCGGGGCTCCGTCGCGGGTGATGTGGATTTTGTAGCCGGAGCAGAAGGAGTATGGGTCTGCTGTGTGTATCTCTGCAGGTTCTATGCCGGAGTTGTGGAGGGTGAAGGAGAGAAAGACGGGTTCGCCGGGAGCGAAGGTGGTCTTGTCGAGTGAAAAAGTGCCTGTGACCTGTGCGAGGCAGAGGGATGGAGCCAGGAGCGCGACGACGAGCAGGCGACTAGGCATACGGGATTAGACACCGTGCGGTGAAGAATCGCTTATCTTTAATTCGGTGGAAGAGATTGACGTTGGGGGCGGCTGCTAAAAGAGTATGGATGGAAGCCATGCTCCGGCTGGGTCGTTGTAGAGGCCGGTGGTCATGAGGGTCATGGGTTGGACTACGCGGAGGCCGTTGGCGAGGCACCAGCGGAGCAGAGTTGCGTTTCTTGAGGGCACGAGGATGCCGGGGCCGGCGAAGGATTCGGCGGATGCAATGAGGGCTTGCATGTCGGCGTTGGTCTCGGCGGTGGTGTGGCCGAAGAAGGCGAGGTGGGTGGTGTAGGCGGTGATGCGGCCCGCTCGCTCTACTACTTGCGCGGTGCCGTGTTCGATGGCTTGTGCGAGTTCGATGGAGCGTGCGAATCCGTGGACTCGGTGGGACAAGGCGTTGCAGGCGTACTCGTCGTTGGGCGTGGCGTGGCGGATGGTGCAGCCAGGGATGGTGCGTTCGAGTGTGCGGCCCTGCAGGCAGGAGAGAGGTTCGCGGATGTCGAAGCCGAGCGAGGTGTAGAGGGAGAGTGAGCGATTGTGGAAGGCGGCCTGGACGAGGCGGACTCCGGCGGCGTTCCGCTCGAGGGCGCGATCCATTACGGCTTGCATGAGCTTGCGGCCAACGCCGAGGTTTTGGGCGGTGGGGTCGATGGTGATGGGACCGACTCCGCGGATTGCTGAGCGCTCGTCGAGGACGTTGCTGCCTACGATTCGGCCTTCGCTCTCTGCTACTACGGTGTAGAAGTTGGGGTTGGAGAACATCATCGTGAGCAGGCCGATGCTGGCTTCCGGTGAGGGGAGATCGCAGGGGAAGTTGTGTGCGGTGCTGATGGTGGAGAAGGCGTCGTAGCAGATTTGGCCGGCTGCGGGCGCGTCCTGTGGCGTGGCGGTTCGAACCACAAGGGTGGGTTGTGTTTTCTGAGACATGGTTTGGTCGGCCTCTGATTTATTGGAGAAGTGTAGCAGCGAGTATTCCCCCAATGTGGTGTCAATTGGCTTGTATTCAACGCTTATAATTGTGCGTCTTGCCATCCCTGCTCTACAGCCGCCTGATCGGCTGGCTTTGTCTTGATTGACTGTTTGTGGAGACTTGATGAAATCCACCATGATGTCCTGCCCGCTGCTGGTGACCAGCATGCTGGAGCGCGCTGCGAAGATTTTCCCTGGCGTTGAGATCGTCTCAGTCCGGCCTGACGGTTCACGGAGCCGATCTACCATGTGCGATCTGCACCGCCGCTCTCGCCAACTGGCGGCTGCTTTGCAGCGCGCGGGTATTGGCAAGGGAGATCGCGTTGCCACCCTGATGTGGAATGGGCCTGAGCAACTGGAAGCCTATTTCGGCGTCCCATCGATCGGAGCCGTGCTGCACACCCTGAATATGCGGCTGCATCCGGACGAGATCAGCTACGTGGTTAATACGCGCAGGACCGCTTCCTGATTGTGGAGGACGTGCTGCTCGACCTATTCGAACAGATTCGCGACCGCGTCAGTTTCGAGCGGGTATTTGTGGTGGATCGCGGCAGCGGGCTGCTGCCGCCGGGGGCCGAGGCGTATGAGGACTTTTTGGCGGAGGGAGGCGGTGAGCCGAACTATCCGGACCTCGCGGAAGAGGACGCCGCTGCGATGTGCTATACCTCGGGCACAACGGGCAGGCCCAAGGGAGTGCTTTATTCGCACCGCGCGATCGCTCTGCACGCGCTTGCCATCTCGCTGCCGGATCAGCTTAACTTCAGCCGCCATGACACCATTCTGCTTATCGCTTCTATGTTTCATGTCAATGCGTGGGGATTTCCGTATGCCGCGGTGATGAATGGAAGCAAACTGGTGTTGCCGGGGCGAAATCTGCAACCGGAGGCTCTGCTGGATCTGTTGCAGGAAGAGCAAGTGACGTTCACGAGTGGAGTCCCGACTATCTTGCAGGCGATGCTCTATGAGGTCGATAAACATCCGGGTCGCTGGAAGCTGCCAGAGGGATTGCGAATTGGTGTTGGGGGCTCAGCGGCCCCCGAGTCTATGTTCCGGTGCTTCGACAAACTGGGAGCGCGTGTCATCCACGCCTGGGGCATGACCGAAACCGGTCCGGTGGGCACTGCCTGCACGCTCAAGCCCTCGATGAGCGCATGGCCGGAGGACGAGCTTTATGCCCAGCGCGCCAGGCAGGGACTGCCTCTGCCCTTTATCGACGTGCGTGCCATGGACAATCAGGGTGAGACTGCCTGGGACGGAGAGAGCACGGGCGAGCTTGAGGTGCGCGGCCCGTGGATCGCGAGTAGTTACTACGGTGGCGATCAGCCGGACAAGTGGACTGCCGATGGCTGGTTTCAAACCGGCGATGTGATCTCAATCGACCGCGAAGGTTACATCAAGATTACCGATCGCCTGAAAGACTTGATTAAGTCCGGCGGCGAATGGATCAGCTCGGTCGACCTGGAAAATGCCCTTGTGGAACATGAGGCAATCAGGGAAGCTGCAGTCATCGCCGTACCCCATCCCAAATGGGTGGAGCGGCCGCTGGCTGTTTTGATCTTGAACGACGGTTTGGCCGTCGAGGCCTGCGAACTGCGCGCCTTTCTGGAGCGGCGTTTTGCCCGTTGGCAGGTGCCTGAGGCATTCGTTTTTGTGAACGAGCTTCCCCATACCTCTACCGGGAAGCTGTTGAAGAGTAAACTGCGGCGGGACTTCAGCGATTGGGAGTGGGATCGCGCGTAGCCTGTTAGGCAACTCCGTTGCGGCTGATGACTTCTTTGTAGAAGTGGGCGCTTAGTTTGGGGGTGCGCTTCTGGGTTTTGAAGTCTACGTAGTGGATGCCGGTCTCAGGTAAATGTGGCATACTTCGGAGCGAGAAAATTCCCACTACAGCGCCGCGGTGAGAGAGACCATTGAATGTCTGATCCGACTGCCATTCCCAAAGATACTTCGCCAGCCGTCAACCATGATGCTCGTGACACTAAGACGCCAACGACAAGTTCCTCTGTGCTCAAGAAATGGATCGTTAGAGGTCTAAAAGCTATCTGGCGCAATACTGATAGCATCACGAAGTGGATTCAGGTCGTAGCGCTCGTTTTTGCGGCCGTTTGGACATTTCTCACGTTCCGAGAGACACAAGCTCCAAGCCTTGAGACTTCAGCTGCGGTTTCCGCGGGAATGGCTTACACGTGGAGTCCTGCTCCTCCAACTGGGCACTGTGCCATCAATGTAAACTTTGGAGTTGATGATGACGGCGTCAAGGCATTCGACGTAGCATACGCGCAGGTGCGAGCTTGGCGGACTACCGTTTCAACTCAAAGCGAGGGTTACCGATACCTCGACATTGCCACCCTTGAGAAGCAACTTGCGCCGCTCGCAACTGTTCGCATTGACTCCTCCCCTCTCATCGGGCATTACGCACCAAAGACTAATCTGCACGACTCTTTTACCTGGGTCTTTTATGGGCCGCCGTCGGATGATTTGTTTTTTGCCCGAATCGACATATACGACAAATCGAACGGTTTGCTAGGTCAAGCCTCGGCATGGACGTTGGGGATGTGTAAGTAGAAGTGGGTAAGTTCAGCCTTAGGCGACGCCGTTGCGGGTAATTACTTCGCGGTAGAAGTGGGCGCTTAGTTTGAGGGTGCGCTTCTGGGTTTTGAAGTCTACGTAGTGGATGCCGAAGCGGTAGGCGTAGCCGTCGGCCCACTCGTAGTTGTCCATGAAGCTCCAGACGAAGTAGCCCTTGACGGGGATGCCCTCGGAGACTCCGCGGTGGAGCTGGGTGAGGTAGTTGCGGAGGTACATGATGCGGTCGCTGTCGTAGACCTGGCCTTCGGGGGTGAGCTTGTCGGTGGAGGAGGCTCCGTTTTCGGTGATGTAGATCTCTTTTACGTTCCAGATTTCGGCGATGAATTTTGGGGCCCAGTAGAGGCCTTGCGGTCCGACTTTGAGCCAGGGGCTCATCATGTGGGGGTAGGAGTCGGGTGCGGGGACTACGGCGTACCCGCGCGGGGTGGTGGCGGCGCGGACCCAGGTGGTGGTGTAGTTGTTGAGGCCGACGAAGTCGATGGGGGAGCCGATGGCCTTCATGTCGGCGGCGGTGAACTTGGGGGCGTTGGCGCCGTGGTGTTCGAGGTAGGCGTCGGTGTATTTGCCTTCGAGGACGGCGGTGAGGTAGCCGGCATTCTCTTCGCGCATGGCCTTGCGGGCGGCGCCGATGTGATCGGGGGTCTCGATGACGGGGGAGCAGGCTTCGGCGTTTTCGGCGAGACCGACTTTGGTGCCGGGTTTGGCGTTGGCGCGGATGGCCTGGACGGCGAGTCCGTGGGCGAGGACGGCGTGGTGGCGGACCTGGTTGACACCGGCTGGGGGAAGCTTGAGGCCGGGGGCGTGGCGGCCGTCGCGGTAGCCGATGTCGACGAAGGAGCTCATCTCGTTCATGGTCATGAAGTGCTTGACGCGATCGGAGAGGTTCCTGGCGATGTAGCCGGCGTAGACTCCGAAGGCTTCGGAGGTCTCGCGGGACTGCCAGCCGCCGACTTTATCTTCGAGGGCCTGGGGGAGGTCCCAGTGGAAGAGGGTGCAGTAGGGCTGGATGTTGGCGGCGAGGAGCTCGTCGACGAGACGGTTGTAGAAGTCGAGGCCCTTGGGGTTGGGGGTGCCGGTGCCTTGCGGGAAGATGCGCGGCCAGGAGACGGAGAAGCGGTAGGTCTTGAGGCCGAGATCCTTCATGAGGGCGACGTCTTGTTTGTAGAGGTGGTAGTGGTCGTTGGCTACGTCGCCGGTGTCGCCGTTGGTGGTGTTGCCGGGGATGTGGGAGAAGGTGTCCCAGATAGAGGGGCCGCGGCCGTCTTCTTTGACTGCTCCTTCGACCTGATAGGAGGCGGTGGCGGAGCCCCAGAGGAAGCCTTGCGGGAAGCTCAGGGCGCTGGTGGCGGCGGATTGGGTCTTTGCTGAGGTGCCCTCGGCGAGGGTCCGGAGTGCGGCGGGGGTGAGGGCCGCGGCGGAGGCGATGCGGGCGAAGGCTCTGCGGGAGATGCGATTGAACATGAAGATGGTTTTACATGGGTGGGGTGGGTTACGCAATCACCCTCGAGGGTACGGGGCTGGCTGGCGATTACCCTCCCCCTCCCCGTCAATATTGCGCAAAATCTTCAAAGTAGGGGCTTTAAGTCCGGACCTCGGTGCGCGCAGGTCAAAAAAGTCTTATAAAATGGGGTTTGTGGCTGCAAAGTATTCATAAGCTTATATTTATTGGTTTGGCTGCCGGCTGGATTGTCAAAGATTGCGGTGATGCTAATCCGCCTGGGCGGTTTTTTGGCTGTAGGTCTATGTACGTTTGTTTGGAGGTATTGGTTCCCTGACCGTCGGGAATCAGGTGGGTTCGGGATGGGGTTCCCGAGCGTTTTGTGTTGGGTTGAGGAGAACTGGCAACGGCGGTTATATAGGCAGCTGTCGGCTGTCAGCTATGAGCTGTCAGCTAAGGCAACGGCAACGGCGGGAGTCGCTAAGATCTGTGCCGCTTCACCCATCTTAGCGACGATGAAACTGTCGCGAAGATGGGCACCCGGTTCTGAGGCTCTCCTACCCATGTCTCAGAAGCGAGACATGGGGCACCCGGTTTTCGGGAGTCGCTAAGATCTGTGCCGCTTCACCCATCTTAGCGACGATGAAACTGTCGCGAAGATGGGGCACCCGGCGAATCTCGCCAGAGCCGATGGTGGGTTGAGGATAAGTTCTGGTTCAATTCGCTGAAGGGCGCTGCACCGCATCGACTACCAGCAGGTCCGTCTGCGCCTTTACCGGCTCCAGCTTCAGGCCAAGCTGCTGTTGAATCGCCGTAAACATGTCCCGGCGGCGCGGTACCGTCGGATGGCGCTTTAGACTCGTCGGCGGTCCACTTCAACTGGAAGTCGTAGCGTCCCGTCAGGCCGGTCTGGTCGACGGCGGGGCGGTCCAGAAAGCTCGCCAAATCCGGCGCGAACTCGCCTATCGACATATTTGTCATTCTCATCGTCACCTGCCGCTGTTCGAATTTTCGTTCTCATCCGGCGAGCCGTTCGGATCGCCCATGCTCCTGGGTATCTTCTCCCCACCTTTGGCCACCGAGATCGCATACACCGCCATCTCCTTCGTCTCCTTATGCACCTTCAGCCCGAACCGTTCCTCGAGCAGCTTCCGTGTCAGGATCTGCGCTTGCTTCAGGTTCGGATGCCCCGGGATGTTCGGCACTCCCTGCACATCCCACCGCTCGCTCTCTATCCAGGCAGGGCCGCCCACTAGCTGCGTTTTGTGCATGCCGTAGGCAAACAGGAGCATCGCCCGCACCGTCCTGTTCACCATGGTGTACTGCCGCCCCTTCATGCCCGTACTCTGGCTGTTGCTGGGCTCATTCGGGTCCCGCGCCTTTACCGACACCACATCCCAGCCCGGGTCCGCGTCCCTGGCCATCGGCGCGTCGGCCTTCGGAATCTCCCATGCCGCGTCTCCCGCCACCCGCGTCAGGTTTAGTGGATAGGCCGTGCCGCTCTGCGTCCATGTGCCGGCAATTGACCTGCCGTCGGCGCTCAGTTTGCCCTGGAAGCTGCTCTCGATAGGTGCAACCGCGAAGTGCAGCTCCTGCCCTTGCAGGCTCATCTGCGTCGTCGTCCGGCCCTCGATACGCCATGTACGAGTCCAGGCTGTATACCACCCCTTGCCATCCCGCGCCGGCGTCCTTCGCAATCTTCACTACGATGCGCTGCTCTTTGCCTGCTTGCTGTATGGCGGCCTGCCACGTTCCTGCAATGTCCTGTGCGTGCAAGGGCCGCCATCCCAGCCCAACGGCAATCAACGTGGCAATAACCGTAATCCGGGCCACGCTGCAACGGACCCCGTGGCAATCTTTGCGTCGAAACACATTTTCATTCATACCAGCTATTACGCATTTGGCCGAGAAAGTTCAACTTTTTCGCGAGAGTCAGGGCCCGCTTCGCCGGGGCCTCGATGGTAGGGCTGAGGATGATTTTTCCTGTGTCTTAGTTGTATCGCGGGTGTCAATAGTAGCGGGCAGTGGGTCAATTTGAAGGGAAAGATTGAAGTTTCCGAAAACCCGACATTACGGGCAGTTCGGTTAATCAACTTCATTGATGAAGCAAAGGGTGACAAAGGCACAACCCACCATTCCACGCGTAGAATTTCTGGACGCAGAAAGGCAACTCATGAAAGTATCATTTTGAGTTCGAAAGGGACCTTAATGAAACCAAGCCTTAGCGCTTTTGTTTTCTGTCTATTGCTCGGCTCTGCGGGGCACGCCTTAGCTGCTGCTTTACCGGATTCGTGTGGTGATGACAAGATCACATACCAAGTCAAGACAGAAAAGGGAAAGACAGTACCCCCTGTTCCAGCAAAGGGGAAGGCGGAAATAATATTCATTGAGCGGGAAAACCAAATGGTCATCCCTTTCCACTATGCTACTGTGCGTTTAGGAATGGATGGAGCCTGGGTGGGGGCTAACTACGATAACTCATACTTTGCGGTTTCCGTGGACCCAGGCACACATCATTTATGTGCGAATTGGCAATCGACCCTACAAAAAGTGAAAAACACCACTGACGTGACATCTTTTACCGCCCAATCAGGGAAAGTTTATTATTTAGCTGCCCAACTCACGGTAAGCGGAGGTGGCGAAGGCGCAGTTCCCACAACCACTTTTTCTCTTTCGCAGGTGGATGAGGACAAAGGTAATTGGTGGCTAAAGACGTCGAAGCGCAGCATCTCAAAACAACGATAGGAATGCAATATTTTCGAGCGTAGATCAGGATGGCCGGTCTACCGTCGCCACCCCGAAACCAGATCGGCTGCCAGCGTCCCTCAGGGGGCTGGCCGGCCCTCCCATCAAGGTCAACGAAACCCCGAAGTCGGATTCGTCGGAAATGCCCATCCCAACCTCCCGTGAAACGGGCTTTTCGGCAAGTTCGATTGCGTCGGACTTCAAACTGACCCACCACTTCCAGATGACCCACTCCGCCCTGCGGGTAGTGGGCTAATTTGAATTCGCAAGTCGCATGGGTCCACCAGTTACCGAATGACGTTCTTGGCTATTGCCCGTCGTTGGCGCTTTGAAGCCGTGCCCTTGCAGCTAACAGAGTTTTCCCATTGAGATAGTTTGCATCAGGGTTGTTTTATCGGCTGCGGATGAGGAGTGCTGTGGCGTCGTCGGTTCGGGTCGATTTGTGGCTGAAGCGTTGTACTTTTTCGATTAATTCTTCCACGCAGGCGCCGGGTTGCAGGAAGTGTTCGAGCAGACGCGCTGAGCCGAACTCTTCCTCGTCGTGGCTTGTGGCTTCGGTTATGCCGTCTGTGTAGAAGAGTAATTTTGTTCCGGGGCCGAGTTGTAATTTGTATTCCGGGTAGGAAGACGCACCCAGTCCGAGCGGGAGGCCGGTGTCGACGTCGAGGAATGAGGATTCGCCGTTGATCAGCAGCGGAGGGAGATGTCCTGCGCTGGCGATGGTGATCTCGCGCGAGCGAGCATCGAGTATGGCGTAGATCATGGTTACAAATTTGCCCATTGGGAAGTCTTCGGACAGTATTTTGCTGAGGCGCAGCAGTGTCTGGCCTGGCGAAGAGCCGGTGGTGGCGAGAGTCCGCAGGATGGCACGGGTGGCCGACATCAGAAGCGCGGCGGGCATACCCTTGCCCGAGACGTCGGCGAGCGCGATGCCGTACTGCTCGTTGCCGAGGTCGATGAAGTCGAACCAGTCACCGGCTACCGAGCCGGCCGGGTGCCAGGCGGTTTCGAAGGCGAATCCCGGAACGAGTGGAACTGCCTTGAGCAGCAGGGATTGCTGCACGGCTCGCGCCTCGTCTGCCTCGCTCTGCATGCGTTCGCGTTCGAGGCGTTCGTGCTTGAAGAGGCGCGCGTTTTCTACGGCGACTGCGATGTGTCCGGCCAGCGCTTTGAAGATGTGTAGCTGGTCGCTGGAGAAGGCGTCGGTTTGTGTGTGATCGATGGAGAGGACACCGGTGACTTCTCCCCTGACCTTGAGCGGATAGATGACTTCCGAGCGGATGTCCGGTTCGCAGGCTACGTAATAAGGATCGACGGTTACGTCCGGCGCGTAGCGCATGCGTCCGGTGGCAGCGACGTGGCCTACCATTCCCCTGCGGCCGATCGGCATGCGATCGCCTTTTCGGTACATGGGGCAGCCGCGAACGCCGTGGAGGACCATGTCGTCGCTATGCGGGTCGCGCAGCCAGACGGAGACCTCGACGCAGCCGATGGAGTCGGCGATGTCGTTGACGACGCGGTCGAGGAGACAATCAAGGTCCAGCGTTGAGGTGATGAGCTGGGCGGCACGCTGGAGCTTCATGAGCGCCTGAACGAAATCGCCGGACGATTGAACGTTAAGAGGGGCGATGCGATGATCAACGGGCTGTGGGAAGGTAATTTCCATACGGCCCTCCTTGGGGACATGGGAGACCTATGCCTGCGTGGTGAATCTATATTTTTGATGTTGGTGCTGATGGGGTGATGCAATCTTTTCAGCCCGAGCGCTGTGCCCTATGACGTTTCGGTTATCCCGAAGGTAAATGTCCCCTCAAGACAAGTGAGAACATTGGGCTTCACTGATTTCAGTGATCGCTAGTAGGCTAGTGCCAAATCTATGGACACTCTAGTTATCCTTTCACTCTTCTCCATATTCTGTGCGGTACTGCTCCTCCTACCGTGGGGATTCAAAGTGCTAATGAAGAAAATCTTTCACAAGAATTTAAGCTACTTTGTTTGCTTTTTTATAGTCCTCGCAGCTTCAATGGTTCTCACAGGGATTTTGAATCACCTATTCCCAATCCCGAATATTCATTAGTGGTAGGACTTATTTTGGATCAGGGGAGTTTGGCGGCTTCGGCTTCGGGGTTCCAGCGGTCTGAGCCGGCGAGGAAGGTGGCGGGGTAGAAGGGTTTGGCTTCGGCTGGGGTGAGTTGATGGGACCAGCGGACGCGGGTTTTGGGGCTGGCTCCGGGGCCGGTGCTGTTGGATTCGGCGTACCAGGCGGTGCTCTCGTTGGCGGTGCTGCCCCAGTTGTTCCAGCCTACGGGGTTCACTTCGGCGGGGAGCTCGGTGTTGATGTAGACGACGCGGGAGTAGGGGCGCCAGGGACGGCCGAGGCCGATAACGTGGGCGCGCTCGGGGCGTGGGGTTCCGTCGGCCATGGGAGGTGGCGGGGGCAGGGTTTCGAAGTTGGCGGTGACTTTGCTGTTGAGGATGACGTAGCCGGTGGTCTGGTCGGCGTCGGTGCGGGACTGGGCGGTGATGAAGCCGGGGCCGTTGGAGTTGAGGGTGGTGCGGTCGAAGACGGCGGTGGCGTTGCCGAAGATGTAATCGACGCCGCCTTCGACGTAGGAGTCGACGTAGTACTGGCGGCCGTAGTCGGCGAAGAGGGTGTCCTGATGGCCGAGGAAGCGGCAGTGCTTGAAGATGGAGCGGTCGCCGCGGTTGGCTACGGCTACGGCCTGGCCGGTGTTGCCGGCGGTGTTCTCGAAGGTGATGTTGTCGGCTTCGAAGCCGGTGCCGTTGATCTCGACGGTTTGGGTGAAGAAGGTTCCGCCGGCGGTTTTGGCGTTGAGGGAGTTGGTGATGACGACGTCGGAGGGGGATTTGCCCATGCCGATGAGGGTGATGTTGTTGTGGTTCTGGGTGACGATGACGCGCTCGTTATAGGTGCCGGGGGCGATCTCGATGAAGACGCGGCCGGGTGTGCCGTCGGGGTTGGGGGTGGCGAAGGGGTGGTGGTCCATGGCCATGACGATGGTGCGGAACTCGGTGGTTCCCTCGATGCCGGTCTTGACGTCGTGGGAGACGCGGACGTGGACGTCGGCTGCGTGGGCGGCGAGTGAGGCGGCGATGAGGAGAGTCAGGGAGAGGATTTTCATGACGAGAATGAGTATGCGGGATTGGATGGACCACTCGCAAGGGGTGGTCGCGGGGTCTTATGCTTCGATGCCCATCATGCGGATGATGGCGAGGGCGTTTGAGGAGGGGTTGACGCCGGGTTTGAGGCGGAAGTCGAAGGCTAGTGGATCGTCGGGGTCGGGGCTGGCCATGTGGACGTTGACGCCGTGATTTTCGGGCGTGGTAAGCGTGGTGAGGGTGAGGTCGTGGGTGGATAGCGCGCCGATGGCTCCGTGATGCAGCAGGGAAGAGAGGACAGCTTTGGCGGCGGTGCAGCGATCGTATGAGTTGGTGCCGCTGAAGAGCTCGTCGACCAGGAAGAGAGTGGGGGCTTGCTGGCTGGCGAGGAGGATGGCGTGTAGGCGCTCGACTTCTGCTAGGAATTTGGACTTGTTTTCTGCGAGCGAGTCGGTGAGGGCGAGCGAGGCGCCGATTGTGAGGGGAGTGAGGCGCAGAGATGCGGCGCGGACGGGCGCTCCGGCGTAGGCGAGGACGGCGTTGATTCCGATGGCGCGAAGTAGGGTTGATTTGCCGGCCATGTTAGAGCCGCTGATTAGGTAGAAGCGGGTGGTGTTGTTGAGGGAGACGTCGTTGCGGATGCAGACGTTTGTGGGTAGGAGTGGGTGGCCGAGGCTGGTTGCTTCGAAGGTGGCGGATTCGGATTCGGGTAGGAGGGTTGGGTAGACGTCTTCGGGATGTTCGAAGGCGTAGTTGGCTAGGGCGTTCAGGGCTTCGAATTCGGCCCACGCGGCGAGCCACTGATGCATTAGGGGAGCGTATTTGCGCTTCCAGTTGGCGATGGCGATGGCGGCGTGAGTGCCGGCGGAGAGGAGCAGCGAGAGGACGTAATACCAATCCTTGTTGCGCTGCTCGACGATGACGAACTGGCTTTGGATGCGCTTGAAGATGGGGGCGGCTGGGGATGGTTCGCGGCCGACTTGCTGGAGGGCGATGAGCTGCGGAGAGGTGAAGGATTGTCGATCGAGAATGGCGAGTCCGTCCGCGAAGAGCTGCATCTGGCTGGCTACTTTAGAGGCGTTGAGGATGGGAAGAACTTTGCGGCGGACAGAGAGTGCGATGCCGGCCTGGACTGCGAAGACGGCGAGAAAGTTCTGCCACATGGTCGACCAGGTGATGAAGTGTGAGAGACCGGCGACGAGGAGGGAGATCGTGGTGATGGAGGTTAGGACGAGGGCCCAGGTGATTGCAGGATGAAATGTGGGTGGCGGGTCATCGAGCCAGGAGTCGAAGAGGGTGGCCGGGATCTCCTGGAAGCGGAGGGGCCGAGGAGGAGAATTTGTTCGCGGAGAGTGGTGAGTGGAGCTAGTTCCTGGACGCAGCGTTGGCGCTCGATTGCCTGTTGCGAGGTGGTGGGTTCGAGCAGGATGCGGGCGAGGCCGCGTTGGCCTACACCGGTGCGGACGGTGGCGAGGAGGCCGAAGAGGGAGTCGGGGCCGAGGATGTTGAGGTCGCGACCGTAGAGGTGCGAGGCGGTGTGGAACTCATCGCCGGTGTGACCGGATTGGGTTTTGGTTCCGTCGACTCGCGCGAGGTTGGTGTCGTAAAAGACGTGCAAGCGTTGAATGCGATCGATCTGCTTTTGGAATCCGAGATAGGTGGGGATCGCAGCGACTATGACGACGAGCGGTGTGAGGATGAGCCAGTTGGAGAGAGATTGCTTGCCGGAGTAGAGCGCGAGCGCGAGGCAGAAGGCCAAGAACAGGCGCAGACGAAGACGGCGGGTCACGATGACTTGGTGTTCGAGCTGGAGTGAGGCCTGGCGGTCGCGGTAGTGGGTCTGGACGGCCGCGTTATCCTGGGGCAGGGGCATAAGGGACTTGTTTAGAGTAACAAGGGCTCAGGATGCGCGGGCTGCCGGGCGATGGTAAACTGGTCCAGTGCCGGGTCCTACGCGACGTAATCCCGCCAACCCCGCCAGGTCCGGAAGGAAGCAACGGTAACGGGTAATTATGGGCGCAGTAGGCCGCCCGGTGCACTGATTTGCCTACTCAAACACCACTTGTTGTCCGCGCAATGGCGCAGTAGGCCGCCCGGTGCACTGAAATGCCTGCTCAAACACCACTGTTGTCCGCGCAATGGCGCAGTAGGCCGCCCGGTGCACTGAATTTCCTACTCAAACACCACTCGTTGTCCGCGCAATGGCGCAGTAGGCCGCCCGGTGCACTGAATTTCCTACTCAAACACCACTCGTTGTCCGCGCAATGGCGCAGTAGGCCGCCCGGTGCACTTTTGTCTCCCACTCAAACTGCATTTGGTACGTGCGTGACGTGTGATGATTGCCCCGGTGCATTTCGCCTCAAATTTTAGAGATTCATTGCGATGCTGCGGTCGAATTTCGTGGGGCTGTGAAAGAGAGCATACCCCAGGGGCTGAAGCCCACCTTTTCGCCGCCCGGTGATGCCAAGGCTAAAGCCTTGGCCTACCTAGAAGCCAAGGCAAGAAGCTCACTTTTTGCCGCCCGGTTGGTGTCCAGGCTAAAGCCTGGACCTATCTCAGAAACAAATGCGCTTTGGGCGGATGCACGTTTATAGTTGCTTCGTTATGGTTGCTGCGCAGCAACTATGTGGCCGAGTCGGCTTTACAGTGTGGAAATTGATAGAGATTCATTTGTAATAGTTTTGTATGCTTGCAGGTAATCCGGTTTGTGTTGAGGTGATCGATTTGAGTTTGACGTTAAGGCCGCAGGTTCGGGTGCGCGCGAAGATTAGTTCTGTTGGGGTGTACGTTCCGCCGAAGTTGTTGACCAATGCTGATCTGGAAAAGATGGTCGCGACGAACGACCAGTGGATTACGGAGCGGACGGGGATTCGCGAACGGCACATTGTAGAGCCGGGGGTGGGGACGAGCGACCTGGCGGTGCAGGCGGCGAAGGCTTGCCTGGCGAAGCGCGGGATCACGGCTGCTGAGGTCGAGGTGATCATCGTGGCTACGGTGACTCCGGATATGTTCTTTCCTTCGACGGCTTGCCTGGTGCAGGACAAGCTGGGGGCGAAGGGTGCGTGGGGGTTCGATCTGTCGGCGGCTTGCTCGGGGTTTCCGTATGCGCTGCAGGTGGGGGCGAAGCTGGTAGAGAGCGGCGTGCACAAGAAGGTGATGGTAATTGGCGCGGACGTGATGAGCTCGGTGATCGACTACACGGACCGGGCTACGTGCGTGATCTTTGGCGATGGCGCCGGGGCTGTGCTGCTGGAGCCTTGCGAGGGCGATGAGATTGGGATGGTCGACTATTTCCACGAGGTGGATGGGTCGGGTGCGGTGGCGCTGAATATGCCTGGGGGTGGGAGTCTGCATCCTGCTACGGCGGAGACGGTTGCGGCGAAGATGCACTACGTTCACCAGGATGGTGCGGCGGTGTATAAGTTTGCGGTGCGCAAGATGGCGGAGGCTGCTGAGCTGGTGTTGACGCGCAATGGAGTGAAGGGGTCGGAGCTGGGGTGCTTTATTCCGCATCAGGCGAATAAGCGGATTATCTTGTCGACGGCGGAGCGGCTGGGGATGCCGGAGAGCGCGGTGATCATCAATATCGACCGCTATGGGAATACGACTGCGGCTACGATTCCTCTGGCGATGCAGACGGCTATTGATGAGGGCCGGTTGAAGAAGGGTGATCTGGTGCTGCTGGCTAGTGTTGGGGCCGGATTTACTGTGGGGGCTACTTTGTTGCGGTGGGAGTTTTAGGTCTTCGGGAATTTGCAAGGGGCTAATGCAGCTCTAGATTCGATTTAGTATTGACACAGCCGCTCATATCTAATAGATATATCTAGTAGCAATGGCAAGACGCTCGCACTCTCGGAAGACGACCACCTTCGAAGCGCTCCTCGGAATCCTCAGCATGGGGCCGATGACGGGATATGAGATCCGCCAGAGGATCGAGATGTCGATAGGGAACTTCTGGAGTGAGAGTTTCGGCCAGATCTACCCGGCGCTCAATAAGCTCAGGCAGCAAGGTCTCGTGGAGGCGGCTGAGACGGGAAAGAAGGGCAGGCGGGTGTATTCGCTGACCGCGAGTGGACGCAAGAAGCTCAAGGCGTGGCTGGCTTTGATGCCGCAGCCGCGAAAGCCTCGGGATGAGTTGCTGCTGAAGGTTTTCTTTGGAGGGCAGAGCGAAGTAGAGATCGTCCGTGCTCAGGTGCTTGAGACCCGCGCGCGGTCAGTCGCTGATCTTGAACGCTACATCGCGCTTGAACCGCAGCTCAAAGAACGCCAGTGCAAGAACCGGGGCCTTCCTTACTACTTGATGGCGCTCAATTACGGCTTGATCGAAGCTCGCGCCATTGTGGCGTGGGCAGACGAGACGCTGGCGTCGCTCGATCTTATCGCTCCATCGCTTCCAAAGGAGTGAAAAGCCGAAGGAGGAACAATGACTCACACAGACCCGCTCTGGATGAAAGTGTTTCTTGGTGTTCACGTGACGGCCGGCATGTCTTCGTTTTTGCTGGCTCCTGTTGCGCTGGCTACGGCGAAGGGTGGAAAGCAGCATAAACGCTGGGGAATGGTGTATCTGTGGTCGATGGGCGTGGTGGCGGCAACAGCGTTGCCGATGGCTCTCTACCGGCCTGTCCTGTTTCTCGCGCTGGTGGCGGTGTTCAGTTTCTATCTGGCGTTTTCGGCGTATCGCGTGCTGAAGTTGAAGGATTTGGTGCGCGGAGGAAGTGCAGCGCCTGTCGATTGGATAGCGGCTGTGATTTGTTTTGTGGCGAGTGCCTGCCTGGCCGGGTTTGGGGCGTTTCGGCCAGCCTGGGTGCAGAGGATGGGGATCGTTGCGATTGTGTTTGGACTGATCGGAATGCGTGCGGCGTTTCTGCAGATGTGGAGCTTTGTGCGCAAGCCGATGGAGAAGATGTTCTGGTGGTATACGCACCTGGGAAACATGATTGGCAGCTACATCGCCGCGTGGACAGCCTTTTCGACAGTGACGCTTCCGCATGTCTTCCAGCATGCGGGCATCATTCTCTGGTTGTGGCCGACGGCGGTGGGGGTTCCTGCAATTGTGCTTATTACTGCCTATTACAAGAGGAAGTTTGCTCCTAAGTCGAAGGTAGCCGTGGTGGCTTAGTAGCGGTCAGGCGGCGGCTTTGGGGGTGACCAGGGTTGCGCGGGTGACGCCTACGGTGCGGGAAGTCTTGTAGAGCTGCCAGAAGGCGTAGGCGCAGCTGATGCTGATGCCTACCCACAGGACGATGAGGATGGGAACGCCGTACTTGTCGGAGACCTGGTTCCAGAGGCGGATGACCATGCGGCCGTAGTGGATTCCGAGCCAGGCGGCGATGGCGTGGCGGATGGCGCGGCTGATGGTGAAGGTGGCGAGGAACTTGTTGCGGGACATGTTGAGCGCGCCGGCGGCGAGGACGAAGGGGCTTAGGGGCATTGGCGGGGGCAGGATGGCGGGCAGGGCTACGGAGAGGATGTTGTGATGCTCCATCCAGCCTGTGACTCGTTTGAAGATGCGCGGTGGGATGCGTTTCTCGAGGAAGGCCATGCCGCCGGAGTGTCCTACTTTATGGCTGAACCATCCACCGAGCGCTGAGCCCATGGTGGCGAGGAGGATCAGGACGAACCAGTTCTCGTGCTGGGCGGCGAGGACGATGATCATGATGTCGGTGATGCCGGGGATGGGTAGCGGCACGAAGGACGAGTCGACGATGGAGATGAGGAAGACTCCGACTACTCCGAAGTGGAGGAGCATGTGTAAGAAGGTGTGGCGATGGGAGCCGTGCTGGGCGGCGACGCTCTGGATTGCAGCGAGGGCGAGGGGGTGGTTCGCGAGTAGGCGGCCTACGACAGAGCTCATGCAAAGAGTAGACGCTTATTTAGCCGGGTAAGTCGCGAGATGTGGGTAAATCGCTTGAAGAATGGCTAATTAGAGGAAGCGCAGGGTTGGGAGCGCGGGCAGGAGGCCGATTTGGGCGGCGTACTGGCGGAAGAGCTGGATAGTGCGGATGCAGTCTTCGTCGAGGGTGTAGTGGATGTTGCGGGTGAGGTAGTGCCGGATGGTGGCGGGCGGGAGGGCGATGCGGGGGGTCCACTCGGCTACGAGCTGCTCGATGTTGGCGAGGCCGTGGGTGCGGGAGTTGTTGAGGTCTTCGGTGAGCTGGGCGGGGGTGATGTGGGCGATGCTTAGGGCTTCGGGGCGGACTGCCCAGACGGCGGCGACCCAGGGGAGGTTGGTGCGGGTGTGCCATTCGTGGGCGAGGTCGTGCCAGGTGCATTCTTGTTGCAGGGCTTGTTCGATTTCGGTGCGGGTTTCGAGGGCGAGTAGTGCTGGGTCGCCGATGAGGATGGCGGCGTCGGCGTGGCGGAGCATGGCGATGGGATCGGCGAGGGTGGGGATGAAGGTTGGGGCGTTGCCGAGGAATTTGCGGAAGAGGATTTCCGCGTAGGCGAGGGAACTGCGGGAAGCGGTGTCGGCGGCTACGGTGCGGACGGTTTCGAGGGTGTGGGGGTGCTTGACGATTAATTGGATGGAGCGGACTTCGTCGAGAGAGGCGATGGCGCAGCCGGGGACGATGGCGAGATCGGGAGTGAGGGATGCGATGGGGATGAGGCCGAGGTCGGCGCGGTTGGCGAGGAGTTCGTCGGCACAGAGGGAGGGCTGGGTGTAGTGGAGGGTGTAGTGTCCGGCGAGCGAGGCGGCGAGGGGTGGGTGTTCGAAGTCCCACATGAGGGGAGCGGGATTGAGGAAGTCGATGGCGGCTACGCGGACGGGATTTGATGAGGGGCGCAAAGGACTAGTTTAGTAGATGTGCGAAGGAGAGTGGGATGCTGCGGGCGGTTATCGGGTTTGAACAGGATGATGAGGGTCATTGGGTGGCGAGGCTGGAGTGCGGGCATGGAGTGCATGTGCGGCACGATCCTCCGTGGATGGTGCGGGCATGGGTGGTGACGGAGGTGGGCAGGCGAGAGAGGATAGGGAGCTTGATGGAGTGCAAGAAGTGTGAGTCAGGCGAGTGAGACGGGGTGGCCGATGAGATAGGTGATGGGGAGGAGGCCGCTGCGGTCTTCGCCGATATCCCATTGGTAGGTTGGGGTGGAGAGGCCTTCGACGAGAGTATGCAGCTCCTGCTGGGAGTAGGCGCGGAGGCAGGAGATGATGCCGTCGAACACGAGGGCGAATGGGATTATGGGGATGATGAAGGTGAAGATGAGGCGCGACCAGCGAAAGGGACGTGTGCGCAGGGATAGGTACATCGCGAGGAACGGGATGGTGCAGGTGATGAGCATGGTTTTGAATGCGGGGTTTGCGAGTTCGAAGATGGCGATGGCTTCGTGTTGATGGAAGGCGTCGGCGAGGATGTTGCGGGCTTCGAGATGGTTGAAGTGGTGGAAGCTGGAGAAGATGGTGCGGAGGCCGGGGAGATCGGTGGGGACGTGGGCGGCGTCGATGGAGCGGGATTCGTAGGAGAAGGTGGAGTTCAGGGAGGCGTGTTGGAAGGCTTGATGGTTGGGGTATTTGTCGGTGAGGCAGATGTGGAGGGTGGGGTCTGCAGGGGATTGGAGACGCGGGGCGAGGGTGATCAGTGGGCCTCCTGCGCCGGAGCAGAGGTCAAGGATTTGATAGGTGCCGAGTTGATCGATGAGGGCACGGAGGCGTGGGGCGATGGCACCGTAGGAGTTGCTGAAGCTCCAGAGGGACTGAAGGGCGTCGGTAAAGAGATCGCGCAAGAGTGGCGGGAAGGCGGGGTGGTCGTGGATTTCGATGAGGGAGTTGTTGCGCATGGTGCTTGGATACTCGGGTGCAAGTGCAAGAGTAACTGAAAGCGTGATAATTTTTAGCGCTATGAACCGACGTCAATTTCTATCTTCCTCCAGTCTTGCAGCGATCGCGCTTCAACGTGGTTCAGCTGGCGTTGCGCCTGTCGCTCCGACTTCTTCGAAGCCGGTGCTGATGAAGCTTGGGTGTCAGAGTGCTCCTACGAATGATGAGCATCTGGGATATCTGGCGCGGTATGGGGTGAAGAATATCTGTGGGTATCCGGCGACTGCGACGGGGCGCGGAGATGATCGCGCGTGGGCGACGATGGATGCGCTGAGCCGCATGAAAGACCTGGCGACGAAGCATGGCATCTCTGTTGATTGCGTCGGGCCGCCGCTGCTGGAGTCGAGCTATATCGACAAAGAGAAGAATCCGGCCATCATGCTTGCGCAGAGTCCTGAACGCGACCGCGATATCGAAACCATTCAGACGCTGATACGGAATTGCGCGCGGGTGGGGCTGCCGTCTATCAAGTACAACATGAGCATTCTGGGCGTGCTGCGGTCTGGTACTCGGCCCGGGCGTGGTGACGAGATGGATGCGGTGTGGAAGCTCTCCGACGCGCTGGCCAAGCTTCAGACTGACGTTGTTGTCGGCGGCCACGATGACAATGCCAGCGGTAAAAACGTTGCTATCAGCCAGCCTACTCGAGGCCTCACACGCGCTGGTCATGTTGACGCGGATGCTTTCTGGGAGCGCATCACGTACTTCCTCGACCGCGTGATCCCGGTGGCGAATGAGTACAAGATACGCATGGCGTGCCATCCGCAGGATCCGGGTGTGCCGCCCGAGGGATATATGGGGATCGATCGCGTGCTGGGGACGGTGGATGGGTTGAAGAAATTTATCAAGATACAGGAGAGTCCGTATCATGGGCTGAATTTTTGCCAAGGGACGGTGTCGGAGATGCTGGCCGATCCGGGGAATGAGATCTATGACGTGATTCGATATTTTGGGGTGCGGGAGAAGATTTTCAATGTGCACTTCAGAAATATTCGCGGGCACCGAAATGATTTTGTGGAGGTATATCCGGATGAGGGGAGCGTGAATATGGTGAAGGCGATTCATGTGTATCGCGAGGTGGGGTATCCGTACATGTTGATGCCGGATCATGTTCCGGTGGCGGTAAATGATCCAGGTGGATTGCAGTCGTTCGCGTATTGCTATGGTTATATTCGTGGGTTGATTCAGTCGCTGCCGGCATAGGGTTGCGTGGATCGTGATAGTCTCCATCGAGTTGTTGTGAAATTGAACGTTACGAATATTTATGGGGCTAGATGAAGACGATCGGCGATGCTGAGCAGTTTGCGCTGAATAGGGTTGAACAGGTGAGGTTGGGTTGGATGGCGTTGGCGCTGACGCCGGGGATGGGTGCGCTGCGCATCAAGAGAGCGATGGAACGGCTGGGGACGGGGAGTCGGGTGTTTGAGGCTTCGTTGACGGAGTTGGAGGGGGTGGGGATGCCGGCGAGGTCGGCGCAGTTTGTGGCGGATGGGCGCGCGCTGGTTGCTGCTGAAGGTGAGATGAAGCGCGTGGCTGAGGCAGGCGGGTCGGTGATTGCGTTTGAGGATGAAGAGTATCCGGAGCGGCTGCGGGAGATCTATGATCCGCCGGCGGTGCTTTGGTTGAGAGGGAGTGTGGAGTTATTGTCGCGTGCTGGGATTGCGGTGGTGGGGACGAGGCAGCCTTCTCCGTATGGCGCGGGGATGGCGGAGTTGTTGTCGCGAGATCTGGCGAATCGGCGGCTAACTATATTTAGCGGGATGGCGCGAGGTGTGGATACGGCTGCGCATAAGGGTGCGATTGATGCCGGGGGAAAGACGGTGGCGGTGTGGGGGACGGGGATCGATGTGGTTTATCCGAAGGAGAATAAGAAGCTGGCGGAGAGCATTGTGGCGAGTGGTGGGACCATTGTTAGCGAGTATCCTTTGGGGACATTTCCTGCGCCGCAGAATTTTCCGGTGCGTAACAGGATATTGAGTGGGATGAGCATTGGAGTGTTGGTGATTGAGGCGGGTGAGTATAGTGGGACGCGGATTACTGCGCGCTTAGCGATGGAGCAGAACCGCGATGTGTTTGCCGTGCCCGGGAATGTGACGAACAAGAATGCGTGGGGGCCGAATACTCTGATCAAGCAGGGTGCGAAGTTGACCGCGAGCTGGGAGGATGTGTGGGAGGACCTGCCTTCGGTGATACGGCAGCAACTCGAAGATGAGATAGGGGTTGCGGGCAGCGATGAATCGAAAGGGCGGGGAAGTGCATCTCTATTCGAAGAACCGGGTGGCAGACCGATGCCGGAGCATGAACGGACAGTGTTTCAGCGCTTGAGGCATGATGAGCCGGTCCAACTGGATGAATTGATAGAGGGGTTGGAGGCGGAGCTAGGGTCCGCGGAGATCTTTGCTGCGTTGTTTGAGTTGGAGCTGGCGGGCAGGGTGAAGCAGATGCCAGGAAAAAATTATGTGCGGTGTTTTTGATGAATTTTATTAGGTGGGTGGATTGCCGATGCCTGTGCAAGATCAGTAACGGAAAGGTTTATCAGGCAACAGACGTAATGGCAAAGCGCACGTCTATCGTCTTACGTTGTGCAAAGTCAGTTTGACTTACCTCCGGCAAGTCGTGTTAGGTTCGCAGTGGCACGAGCAAGAAGGGAACACATTGCTGCGGTGATGCGTTTTGGTAATGAAGGGAACGAATGGCAAAGAATCTTGTGATCGTTGAGTCGCCTGCGAAGGCTAAGACGATCGGTAAATATCTCGGCAGCGATTACGCGGTGGAGGCCTCGGTAGGCCACATCATGGATCTGCCGAAGAACGACATTGGAGTGGAGATTGCGAACCGGACTTTTGAGCCGACGCTGATCGTGTCTCCGGGCAAAGAGAAGATTGTGGACCGGCTGAAGAAGCTGGCGTCGAAGGTGGACAGCGTTTATCTGGCGCCTGACCCGGATCGCGAAGGCGAGGCGATTGCCGCGCATCTTGAGATGCAGCTGCGTCCCATGCTGCGGCCGAAGGCGACGCTGCAGCGTGTGACCTTCAACGAGATTACGAAGAAGGCGGTGCAGGCGGCGTTTGGTCATGCACGGGATGTGGACTCAAACCTGGTGGATGCGCAGCAGACGCGGCGTGTGTTGGACCGGCTGGTGGGATACCAGGTGTCTCCGCTGCTGTGGGACAAGGTGCGGCGTGGCTTGAGTGCGGGGCGTGTGCAGACGGTGGCGTTGCGACTAATCGTAGAGCGCGAAGAGGAGATCAATAAGTTCCAGCCGGTAGAGTATTGGACGGTCGATGCGCTGCTGGAGCCTGCGGGCAAGCAGAGCTTTACGGCGCGTTTTGTGGGCGTGAACGGCATAGCTTCGCGGGTTGCGAATGGCAAGGATGAAGAGGGTAAGGAGGTCTTCATATCGAGCGCGCTGCCGGATAAGGAGGCTGTCGACGAGGCGATCAGCGAGCTGGAGCATGCGAAGTGGAGCGTGCGGTCAGTCGAGAAGAAAGAACGGCGGAATAATCCTAAGGCTCCGTACACGACGAGCAAGCTGCAGCAGGATGCTTCGGGGCGGTTGGGATTTAATGTTCGGCGGACGATGGGTGTGGCGCAGCGGCTGTATGAGGGCGTAGAGATCGGCGCTGAGGGCACGGTTGGTTTGATTACGTACATGCGTACCGACTCGACGCGTGTGAGTCCGGATGCGATTGCGGAGGCGCGGGAGTTTATCGGCAAGCTGGGGGCGAAGTATCTGCCGGCTGCTGCGAATGAGTATGCGGGCAAGAAGCAGGAGCAGGCGCAGGACGCACACGAGGCGATTCGGCCTACGAATGTGGCATATACGCCTGACTCGATTCGGAGGTATCTCTCGGATGAGCAGTTCCGGTTGTACAAGCTGATCTGGCAACGGTTTGTGTCGAGCCAGATGACGCCGGCGGTCTTCGACCAGACGACGGTAGATATTGTGGCGCAGGCGAAGCTGGCCTATGACTTCCGTGTGACCGGCAGTGTGCTGAAGTTCGAAGGGCACCTGAAGTTTGAGGAAGAAGATAAGCGCGCGCGGCAGGCAGCAAAGGAGCAGGCTGCAAAGGCCGCTGAGAGCGGTGATGCGGATGGTGAAGAAGAGGCCGAGAAGCGGCTGCCGGAGTTGAGTGAAGGGGAGGCGTTGCGGCTGGAGAAGCTGGATCCGCAACAGAAGTTTACGCAGCCTCCTCCGCGGTACAACGAGGCGAGTTTGGTGAAGACGCTGGAAGAGAAGGGGATTGGCCGGCCTTCGACGTATGCGTCGATCATCAATACGATCCAGGATCGGGACTACGTGAAGAAGATCCAGGCGAAGTTTGTGCCGACGGAGATCGGGACGGTGGTGACGGGCCTGTTGGTGAAGAACTTTCCGTACATCTTCGATACGGCTTACACCGCCACGCTCGAGGGTGAGCTGGATGCCGTGGAGGATGGCAAGGAGCGCTGGACCGATCTGCTGAATGGCTTCTACGACCACTTCGAGAAGGAGCTGGTGGTTGCGGGCTCCAACATGGAAGACATCAAGCGGATGGAGCAGGCGACGACTGAGACCTGCGACAAATGCGGGAGTCCGCTGATTCTGAAGTGGGGCAAGTTTGGGAGCTTCTACTCGTGCTCGAACTTCTCGAAGATCAAACCGGTTACGGTTGCGATGGGGCCGTGGAAGAAGAGCCAGAAGACTGTACTGAAGAAGATCACTACTGCGCTGAAGTTCCCGATGATCGTGAAGGCTGTGACCGAGGATGTGACTGACTTTCAGAAGGATGTTGCTGATACGAAGGAGTTGATCGCGGGGATTGAAGAGGCTATTGGCAAGGGCAAGAAGATTACGGTGGAGCAGTTCAGTTGCGACTTTACGAAGGAGAACTTCGCTTCGAAGCCGGATCTGAGTGCGCCGGGAGCGGATGAGGTTCCTGAAGAGGAGTTCTGCGATAACTGTGGACGGGTGATGGTACTGAAGAATGGTCCGTGGGGACCGTTCATGAGCTGTCCTGGTTATTCGGAGGATCCGCCTTGCAAGACGATACGGAAGCTGACGCAGAAGGTGCAGACGAAGCCTCCTGTGCAGTTGGAGGAGGCTTGTCCGAAGTGCGGGAAGCCGCTGCTGCAGCGAGATGGGCAATATGGCGAGTTCATCGCGTGCAGCGGATATCCGAAGTGCAAGTATGTGAAGCAGGAGCTGCTGGATGTTCCTTGTCCGAAGGATGGCGGCGATATCGCGGTGCGGAAGACGAAGCGTGGCGATACGTTCTACGGCTGCGTGAACTATCCTAAGTGCGACTTTGCTTCGAACCTGAAGCTCGTGAATGAGACTTGTCCGAAGTGCGACAGCGCTTACCTGCTCGAGTATGGGAACAAGGACGGGACGTATCTCGTGTGCCCGAATAACCGCGAGTTCCTGCCGAAGCGGCGGCCGAAGAAGGGCGCGAAGGTTGAAGAGCCTACGACTCCGTTGTGCTCGTATGAGCGCAGGATTGGCGATGCGAAGCCAGCTGAGGTGATTGAGTTGCCTGATCCGGAGAAGACTCGGCCTGTTGTGAGTGTGGCTTAGAATCGATTTTACGAAAGAGAGAAGAGAGACCTTATGGCGACAGCAGCAGATGCGGGAGTGGTGTTGGAACTTTACAAGCTGAGGCAGGAAGAGACACTGCGTGCGGCGCGGAAGTTTATTGGTATGGAATTCTGGCCGAAGGATCTTGAGGAGCTGCGAGCTGTCTCGCGGAATCCGGCATCGGATAAGAACGCTTTCTGGCGTCAAGTGATGTCGTACTGGGAGATGGCTGCTTCGCTGGTGTTGCGTGGGGCTGTGGATCCTGACCTGTTTCTGGACTCGCAAGGTGAGGGGATATTTCTCTATGCGAAGTTCCATCATTGGCATGCGGAGTCGGAGAAGGAAAGCGGCAACATCTTCATGAAGAACACTGCTACTTTGATCGAAAAGTATCCGGGCGCGAAGGCGGCCTATGAGGCGATTCTGAAGAGCCTCCAGTCTCGACCCAGTTAGGTCGGCTTTTCATTCTGCTACGGCTCTGTTACAAATGGCTTGTAGGTTCTGTTGTCCGGAGCCTCCGGCTAGGGCGTGTTTGGGCCTGATTGCCTGCCGTAACTTATTGAAAAGACTGTGAATTGTATCTATGGCGAAGGCAGTGTGGAATGGCCAGACTCTGGCCGAGAGTGAGAAGACTGAGACCGTTGAGGGGAATATTTATTTTCCCGACGAGTCTGTGAAGCGCGAGTTTTTGAAGCCGAGCTCGACGACCTCGAGCTGCCCGTGGAAGGGGCAGGCGCGGTACTACACCATCGTGGTGGATGGGCAGGAGAACCCGGATGCGGCCTGGTATTATCCCGATCCGAAGCCTGCTGCGCGAAATGTCAAACATCATGTTGCCTTTTGGCGGGGTGTTGAGATTACTAAGTAAGCCTTGCAATTGCAACTACTTACCACAGATTAAAGCTGAAATGGCTGCGATTGGACTTTCCGATCGCAGCCATTTTGTCTTGGAACTGCCTATTTTTCAATAGGATTGGGCTTGGTCGAAGGGCAGGCGCACCTGGAAGCAGGTGGCGCCGGGTTTGGACTCTACAGTTAGGAAGCCGGAGTGGCGGGCTACGATGCGCTGGGCTGTGTCGAGGCCCAAGCCTAGGCCGCTGCCTACGGCTTTGGTGGTGAAGAAGGGCTCGAAGATGCGGGATTTGATGGCGGGGTCGACGCCGGGACCGTCGTCCCAGATTTCGATGTAGGCCATGTCGCCGGAGCGGTGGGCGGAGAGACGCAGGACGCCGGGCCCGGGGGTAAGGGCCATGGCGTCGAGGGCGTTCTCGATGAGTACGGTCCAGACCTGGGTGAGCTCGCTGCCGTAGGCGCTGACGGGTGGGAGTTCGGGGTCGAAGTCGCGCTCGATGGTGATGTCGTGGAGGCGGGAACCGAACATGGAGAGGGTGGATTCGAGCGACTGGGCGATGTCGACGTCCTGCATGGCGGCCTGATCCATGTAGGAGTAGGACTTGATGGCGGAGATGAGGTCGAAGATGCGGACGGTTGCGTCGACGACGGTCTCGGCCATGCGCTCGGCGCGGAGGGAGCTGGCGAAGGCGGCGATGGCGAGCGAGAGGACCTCGGGATCGGCGCCCGCGGCGAACTCGTCAAGCTGATCGGTGGTGATGAAGTTTTCAGCGAGGGCGGAGGCAGCGTTCCAGGGCTCGGGGACGTTATGGGCCTGGAGCCAGCGGGTGAGAGACTCTTCGCGATCAGTCTCGGAGAGCAGGCCGTTGTTGATACTGCGGTGGACGGTGATGTCAGTCATGCGCGCGCGGATTCGCTTGACCCAGGCCTGGTAGAAGGCGGTTTGCTCTTCGGTGAGGCGGAGGGCTCCGAGCTTGTACTTCTGGTCTCCGTACTGGCGGAGTTGTCCGTAGAGGCTGGCAGCTGAGCGCTGGGCGGCGGATGCGGGGTTGTTGAGCTCGTGAGAGAGGTTGCCGGCGAGCTTGCCGAGGGCGGCGAGCTTCTCGGCCTGCTGTTCCAGGCGGGTGACTTCGCGGACGCGGTCGAGGAGGACGTTGACGCTGCGCTGGCCCATGGAAGGGATGGCGGCGAGCATCTCGGGGAAGAGGGACTCGTGGATGTCGAGGATCCAGTTGGAGCCGATGGTGTAACCGTCTCCGCCGTAATTCTTCATGCGGGAGAAGGGAAGCTTGCCGGTCATCTGGCCGGCGCGCCCAATGAAAAGGGCGAGGGGTCCGGTGTGGCGGCGGCGGACGTGGACCTCGCCGCGCAGGATAAAGACCATTTGTGTGGCGGGGTCGCCTTCGCGGAAGACGAGGGCTCCGTCGGGTCCCATGCGTTCGGCGCCGTGGGTGGCCAGCCAAGTGTACTCGGCTTCAGTGAGGCCATCGAGGGTGCTGACGGTGCGGAGCGCGGCGATGATCTCGGGCAGCGGCGTGGGGGCCGGCGGAGCCGTCGAGACCAGGTAGGGATCGAAATCGAGGTGTGGCTGAATTTCGGGCTGGATATCGAGCTGTGGGATAGTTGCCATTGCTTGTTTCCTCGAACTGCGTTTGAAGCTCTCGCTTGAATTCCGTTTAGTTTAGTCGCTTCTTTGCTGCAAATCATTTTGATGAGTTGGTTGTGTGACGAGTCGTTATTTTCTGTTGATGCTTTTCCTTTCAGGGGGTACCCCCCCCGGGAGGGTGTCTTGGGCGTAAATTCATTGTTTGCTATAGTTTGGGGGGAGTCTGTCCCGCCAAAATCGTCCAAACAAAGGACTTACGGCTAAAATATTCCAAACAAAAGACTTAGGCCCGGCTGGCGGCCGGGCCTTCTCTTGTTTTGTTCTCTAGTTCTATTTTACAGGATTGACCATAACTAAAAACCACTTTGGGGAAAGTTTTATCTTGCTGATGGGGTTTGGGTTATTGGTTTTTGAGTGGGTTTGGGGGGTTGACACGCGATTTTGCTGTGTAAAAGCGTGAAAAATAGTTTGGGGGTGGGGATTGAGGCCTAAACATTGAGGATTTGTGGGCTGGGCTCAGACAAGACGGACGCGGAGGGCGCAGAGGTGCGCGGAGGACGCAGAGAGAAGCAAAGGTGGCGGGAGACAATGGTTTATGGCATTGGTGGGGGACAGAGAGCCGGCGCGTAGCTGGAAGCGGCTGGATGGGGTGGACCTGTTGCGGGGGCTGGCTATCTTTTTTTGTGTTGATGAATCACGTCAACATGCGGCTGCTTGGAGCGAAGGTGCCTTATACGAAGGGGCTTGCTCCACAGCTGGTTTATAGCTTGGTTTGGAATGGGCAGTTTGGCGTTCAGATGTTTTTTGCGGTGTCTGGGTTTCTGATTACTTCTACTGCGCTGCGGCGGTGGGGTGAGCCTTCGAAGGTCAGCTTGCGGGATTTCTATCTGTTGCGGTTTGCGCGGATCGCTCCCTTGCTGCTGCTTCTGCTGGCGGTGTTGAGTGTGTTGCATGGGGCGCAGGTGAAGGGGTTCGTGGTGTCGCAGGCTACGGGAGGTTTGGGGCGCGCGCTGGTGGCGGCGCTGGGATTTCATGTGAATCTGCTGGAGGCGCGGCGGGGCTATCTGCCTGCTAGCTGGGATATTTTGTGGTCGCTGTCGGTGGAGGAGATGTTTTATCTGTTCTTTCCGCTGGTGTGCCGGTGGCTTGGGCGAGGCAGGGCGATGACGGGGTTGTTGTGCGTGTTGGTGTGGCTTGGGCCGTTTGCGCGGTCGCGGGCGTTCAACCATAACCCGGTGTGGAGAGAGTACTCGTACCTGGGCGGGATGGATGCGATTGCGCTGGGATGTTTGACTGCTCTGCTGGTTGCGCGCAAGAAGTTTTCGCGAGGGACGTTGCGTTTGCTGGGTAGTGTGGGTGCTGCGTTGCTGATTTTTAGCCTGGGGTTCTCGTTGAAGGCTTTGGCTTGGGGACTGGGGCGCAATGGGCTGAATATGACGATTCTTGCGGTGGGGACTTGCATGGTGATTGTGGCTGCGGCGCAGAGTGAGTGGAGGGCTCCGCGGGTGTTTGGGCCGCTGCTAGGGCTGGGGCGGCGGAGCTATGAGGTTTATCTGACGCACGTGTTCCTGGTGCTTGGGTTGTTTGAGGTGTTTTTGAGGATGGGTAGGCCGATGCGGCTGGTTCCTATGTTGTTTGGGGTGGTGATTGTTTGTGCGGGATTGTTGGGTGAGGTGGTGGCTCGGTTTTATTCGGAGCCTTTGAATCGTTGGTTGAGGCGGCGGTGGGGTGAGACGAGGTTGGGGTCTGTGGTGGGTGGGTAGGGTGTGGAGTGACACACCCCACGATAAAGGTGCGCTGCGCTTACGTTGATCATGGGGCACCCGCCGACGTGCTTAGGCGGGGTTTACTTCTAGTGGGGGTTGGTGGCCGCTGGTGGTGGCTCCGGCGTTGGGGGCTAGGCCGAGGGAGTCGAAGACTGGGAATAGGGCGAGGGCGGCTACGCAGAGGATGGCGACGTGAAAGTCGTGGATGTCCGGGGAAGGCGGAGAGGTGTCCGTGGGCGTGGGCGACGATGCGGAGGGTGACGGCTCCGACGGCTACTCCCATGCCTAGCGAGAGCTGCATGACGGCGGAGAGGAAGCCGTTGGCGCGGGACATTTTTTCGGGCGTGATCTCGGTGTAGGCGAGGGTGGTCATGCAGGTGAATTCGAGGGAGCGGCAGGCTCCGTGAAAGAAGAGTACAGCGACGATGAGCGCGGGCGGCGTGGCGGGGCCGAGCGTGGCGCAGAGGGCGACGGAGGCGGCGGTGACGACTCCGTTGACGATGAGGATGCGGCGGAAGCCCCAGCGGCGAAGGAGGGGAATGACGATGGCCTTCATGCTGAGGTCTCCGGCGAAGAGGGCGAGGAGGTACATGCCGGAGACGAAGGGGCTGAGATGGAAGCCGATCTGGAACATGAGCGGCAGAAGGAAGGGCAGCACGGAGACGGCGATGCGGAAGCCGCTGGCTCCGACGATGGAGAGGCGGTAGGACTTGATCTTCATGGATTCGAGATCGATGAGGGAGTGGGGCGAGCGGCGGGCGCTGAGGATGGCGAAGACTCCGCTGATGATGCTGATGCTGAGCAGGGCGGCGGGCTCGTGCCAGTGGACTCCGAGACGGCCGAGCTGCTCGAGCGCGTAGACGATGCCGGTGGAGGCGATGCCGGCGAAGAGGAAGGTCATCCAGTCGAAGGGGATCTGGGCGGCGGAGTCTTCGCGAGTGTTCTCGACCCAGAGGAGGGTGAGGATCAGGCCGATGATGCCGAGGGGCAAGTTGAGAAAGAAGATCCAGTGCCAACTGTAGTAGGTGGTGATGAAGCCGCCGATGGGCGGTCCTACGACCAGCGCGGAGAGACCGGGCCAGGTGATGTAGGCGATGGCCTGGGTGAGCTTGTCCTTGGGGGTAGAACGCAGGACGATGAGGCGGCCTACGGGGACCATCATGGCTCCGCCGATGCCTTGGAGGATGCGCAGGAGGGTGAACTGGGTGAGAGTGTGGGAGAAGCCGCAGAGGACGGATGCGAGGGTGAAGATTCCGATGGCAGAGGCGAAGACGGAACGGGCACCGAAGCGGTCGGCCACCCAGCCGCTGATGGGGATGAAGACGGCGAGGGTGATGAGGTAGGCGGTCATGCCTACGTTGAGATAGACGGCACCGGTGTGGAAGCTCTTCGCCATCTGCGGGAGGGCAGTGGCGATGATGGTGCCATCGAGGTTCTCCATGAAGAAGGCGCCGGCGATGAGCGTGGTGACGAAGATCGGGGCGCGTTTCTGCATAGGAATAGTTTACGG
Source organism: uncultured Acidobacteriaceae bacterium (assembly GCA_963744125.1). GTDB lineage: Bacteria > Acidobacteriota > Terriglobia > Terriglobales > Acidobacteriaceae > Edaphobacter. The sequence goes on from CAVUSG010000010.1 coordinate 35,122, forward strand.
ATGATAACTTAAGGCCCGGTGATGCGGGTTTGATTATTGTCGAGTACTACGATGTTCGGGGGAGCAGTTGGATGTAAGACCCCACTCATCCACCCCAGCGAGCAAAAGCGCCCGCCGGGGACCCCGGCATGCGATGAAGCTGCATGAATGGGGCACCCGGCTGGTGGTGATCAGGCTTTGACTACGGTGCCGTTTTCGACTTTGACGGGGTCGAGGAAGGGCATGGCTTTGCGGAGTTCGGCGCCGACTTGCTCGATGGGGTGGGCGGCTTCGGCTTTGCGGATGCGGGCGAACTCGTGGCGGCCGGTTTCGTTTTCTGCGATGAACTTTTTGGCGAAGGAGCCGTCCTGAATTTCGTCGAGGAGTTTGCGCATCGCTTTTTTGGTTTCGGCGGTGACGATGCGGGGGCCGGCTACGTAGTCGCCCCACTCGGCGGTGTCGGAGATGGAGTGGCGCATGTACTCGAGGCCGCCGCGGTACATGAGGTCGACGATGAGCTTGAGCTCGTGGAGGACTTCGAAGTAGGCTAGCTCGGGCTGGTAGCCGGCTTCGGTGAGGGTCTCGAAGCCTGCTTTGACGAGGGCGCTGGTGCCTCCGCAGAGGACGGCCTGTTCGCCGAAGAGGTCGGTCTCGGTCTCCTCGGTGAAGGTGGTTTCTAGGACTCCGGCGCGGGTGCAGCCGATGCCTTTGGCGTAGCTGAGGGCCTGGGCGAGAGCGTGACCGCTGGCGTCCTGCTCGACGGCTACGAGGGCGGGGACTCCGCCGCCTTCAGTGAAGACCTCGCGGACGCGGTGGCCTGGGGACTTGGGCGCGACGAGCGAGACGTCGACGAAGGTGGGAGGCTGGATGGTGCGGAAGCGGATGTTGAAGCCGTGCGCGAACATCAGGGTCTTGCCGGGGGCGAGGCTGGGTTCGATGTCGGCGTGATAGACCTTGGCGGCGGTTTGGTCGGGCGTGAGGTTCATGATGACGTCAGCCCACTTGGTGGCTTCGGCGACGCTCGAGACTTCGAGGCCGGCGAGCTTTGCTTTGGCGGCGGAGGGTGAGCCCTCACGGAGGCCTACGCGGGCCTGGACGCCGGAGTCCTTGAGGTTGAGCGCGTGGGCGTGGCCCTGGGAGCCGTAGCCGATGATGGCTACTTTTTTGGATTGGATGATGGAGAGGTCTGCGTCTGCGTCGTGGTAGGTCTTTGCCATGGTGATTCGTATCCTTTTTAAGTATGGTAGCTGAGTTGAGAGCCCGAGGCTGAAGCCCTTTGGTGTGGAGGTCTTGTTGTGAGGCTGAAGCCCCACGCTTAATCCGAAGAGTTATGCGTCGTCGTCGCTGCCATCTTCTTCGGGGATGTCTTCGAATTGGTTAGGGACGATTGGTTTGGTGGGTAGTGTTTCTCCGTTGGGGGTGCCGAGGGCTTTTAGCACTCGGGAGGTGTGGTGGCCGCGGCGCATGGCCATGCGGCCGGTGCGGGAGACTTCGAGGATGGTGTAGCCGGACTCGGTGATGACCTGGACGAGACCTTCGATCTTGCTGGAGCTGCCGGTCATCTCGAGCATGATGGACTCGGGGGCGAGGTCGACGACGCGGGCGCGGAAGACGTTGGCGAGCTCGAAGATCTGCGAGCGGGAGTGCTGGCCGAGTGGGTGCGATGGGCCGGCGGCGACCTTGATGAGGCAGAGCTCGCGGATGACGGCTTCGGAGCGGCCTACTTCGTCGACCTCGACGGTGATCTCGAGCTTGTAGAGCGAGGCGCGGATGCGGTGGGCGGCGTGCTCGGGGGCTTCGCAGACGATGGTCATGCGGGAGATGTCAGGGCGCTCGGATTCACCTACTGTCAACGAGACTATGTTGATGCTCAGGCGGCGGAAGAGGGAGGCGACTCGGGTTAGGACGCCGGGTTTGTCTTGTACTAGGGCTACGAAGGTGTGGAGCATGTTTGCCTTTCGGGAGCGGTGTTGTTCTCTTTGATCGCGAAGCTTAGGAAGCGCCAAAACTCAAATACATCTCGAAATTGATCATGACCACCACGCACAGGAATTGTTATTTGTTGCTTATCCTCGGTCATTATCAAAAACGCCATTCGCAAGACTTTTCAGGGAGTCGGGGTCGGCCGCGATATCTTGACCGTCAGCGACAATGCTGGGGCTTTGAATTTTTGCGTAGCTAAAAAAAGAGAGCTGAGTTTCGGTCCGAATTGCTATTCCGTCGGATGTTATGAGAAGGTGTTCTGAAAAGGGAGAGGGGTTTCGATATACACCCAACAATTTGCCAGCGACAGCTTCGTGGCCGGAGCTATACGTCTCCTCTAGGCTTGCTGAAGTAAAGCAACGCATGTTTCCGAGGATTCGGTTTGCCCTTGCTTCTGTATGTGTGCGATTCGAAGACATAGAAATTAGGCTTTCAGTTAGTTTGCGCAGACGGAGTGTAGGGGGCGTCGGGGTCCCATAGCTGGGTTTCGTGTTCGTTGTGTAGGAGGATGCCGCGGTCCCAGACGGGCTTTGCGGAGTAAGTGTAGTCGCCGGTGGCGTGGTAGGTGGCTTCGCAGGGGAGCTTGCCGGTGGTGAATTTTTCGCTGGCACACTTGGTTCCGCGGTAGATGTGGAACCAGGTGGTGGAACCGGCGTCAGCATCCTTCTGGCTGATCTTGAGCTTGCTGAGAGTGTGGGTTCGTGTGGCGTCGCGGAGCTGCCAGACGAGCGCGGCGATCTCGTCGTCGGTGGCTTTGTCGGGGGTGGTGAGGGTAAAGCTGCTGTTGTAGTAGTGGAAGACCTTGAACGGCGCGGGGACTGCGGTCGGGCGTGGTGGGAAGATCGCTGTGGGGGCGGCTGCCGGTTTGGTGACGGGGCTTGTGGTGGGCGCGGGTGTGGATTTGCAGCCGACGAGGACGAGTGAGAGAGCGAGGGCCATGGCTGCACAGATTGACGTGTCGGGCTTGTTGTTCTGGTGGCCTAAGAAGATGTGGAGCATAGTGCCTCGGTTGAAGGTTGATGGTTGCTGGTTGAACGCTATTGCAACCCCGTGATGAAGGCGGCGTAGGGTGGGAGGGTGATGGTGGTAAGGGTTTTGCCGGAGTTGAATTGGACGGGCGCGTCCATGTGGACCCAGCTGTAGTGGTCGGGCAGGCCTGCGGCGGCGAGGTTGGGGTGGATGGTCTGGTATTGGTCGGTGAAGTTGACGGAGATGAAGACAGGCTGCTGGCCGGTGGGGGCGGTGCGTGCGTAGGAGAGGACGCTGGGATTCTGCGTGTCGAGCATGACGATGCCGCCTGAGTGCATGGCGGGATAGCCGCGGCGAAGGTCGATGAGGTCGTGGGTCCAGGTGAGGAGGGTGTCGGGCTGGCCGAGCTCGGACTGGACGTTGACGGTAGGGTAGTCGGCGCCGATGGGGAGCCAGGTATGGGGGTTGGTGCTGAAGCCGGGCGGGTTCTCTTTAGGACCGGGGGCCGCGGGAATCCACTGCATGGGGGTGCGTTCGCCGTCTCGGCCTTTTTCCCTGGGCCAGCCGGTGACGCCGATGGGATCCTTGACGTCCTCTTTGCGCGTGGGGGTGTGGGTTGACATGCCGATCTCAGCGCCGTAGTAGGTGAGAGCCGTGGAATGGGTGGTGTAGAGGATGGTAGCGATGAGCTTGGCGATGCGTAGCTTGTTGTCTGGTGTGGCGTTGTCGCCGAAGCGATCCCAGGAGCGTGTGTTGTCGTGGTTGTCGAAGACGAGCAGCGGCTGGTTGGTGCCGAGGCCGGTCTCCATCTCGGTGAGGCTCTGGCGGAAGTGCGGCAGTGAGAGACGGACGTTGGGGCTGTTGGGGCCGCCGCCTTCGGTGTGGAAGCCGACGAGCATGTCCATGGGGAGCTGAAGCTCGGGATGGGCGGGGGTTCCGTACCAGGGGAGCAGCGCGGCGGTGTTGGGGAGATAGGTCTCGCCGATGAGGACGCGCTGGCCAGGATATTTATCTGGCGGATATTTATCCACCAAAGCGCGCATGCGGCGGAGGACGTCATGCACCTCAGGGAGATTGTTGGTGTAGATGTCGCTGAGTTGGGGGTCGCCCTGGGCGTTGAGGCCGGGTGCGGCGACGGGTTCGTCGCGGAGCTGTGAGTCTTCAAAGAGGGTGGGGACGGCGTCGAGGCGGTAGCCGGCTACTCCGCGGTCGAGCCAGAACTGCATCGCGGTGAACATGGCTTTTTCGACGGCGGGATTGCGCCAGTTGAGGTCGGGCTGCTGCTTGTAGAACTTGTGATAGTAGAACTGGTGGACGGCGGGGACCCACTGCCACGCGGAGCCGCCGAAGAGGGAGATCCAGTTGTTGGGTGGGATGCGGCCTTCGTGCGCGTTAGGGCCGGTGCCGGGTTTGCCGTCGCTCCAGACGTACCAGTCGTGCTTGGGGTTGGTGCGCGAGCTGGCGGCGTCGATGAACCACTGGTGCTTGTCGGAGGTGTGGTTGAGGACCATGTCGAGGACGACTCGGATGTTGCGCTTTTTTGCTTCGGCGACGAGATGGTCGAAGTCGGCGAGGGTGCCGTACTGGGGATCGACGTTTTCGTAGTTGGAGATGTCGTAGCCGAAGTCGACCTGCGGCGAGGGGTACATGGGGGAGATCCAGATGGCGTCGATGCCGAGGGTCTGGAGGTAGTCGAGGCGCTGGGTGATGCCGTTGAGGTCGCCGATGCCGTCGCCGTTGGAGTCCTGGAAGGAGCGGGGGTAGATCTCGTAGATGACTGCGTGCTTCCACCAGGTGGGGTCGGGCGTGGGGGTGGCGGCTTGTTTTAGGGCTTCGGGGGTTTGGGCGAGAGTGGTGGTGATGGTGAGGATGGCGAAGAAGAGAGCAACGCTGAGGCCGCGGAGGAACGAGGTGACTCGGCTTGGGACGCCAGGTTTGTCTTGTACTGGGGCTATGAAAGTGGGGAGCATAATTCTCCTGACGCGTTTTGCTGCCGGTCTAGAAAATTGCGGATTGCGTTGAGTGAGACAGTCCATTGGGATATGAGTTCACCATCTTCGCCTCGCGTTTCGCGATCACCAACATACTCGGCGAGGTTTGCAGAATCGAACTTTGGCCCGGGTTCTAGCATGAAGAGAATTCGATTTTGAAAATGCACCTCGTTTCCCTCCTTCCACATTGGCCAAGTCCAAATACGGTAGCCAACTGAGGGGTCATGAATCGAAGTGATCAGTGCTCCTCGGTCTCTTGAATGAATGATTTCGTTTAGCTCTTTCAACCACTGGGCTTGGTAGTCGTGCTCCGACCAGTGGGAAAGGTCTGCTAGGTCTGCATCGAGGAAACCTTCCAAATTTAGGCGTACCTTTCGCCAATGACCGTCTTCATCGATCCAAGCTTCACCTTCGAATGCGATATCAAAGTTCGCGGTCACTCGTCCTCCGGCGTTTCAAGCAGCGGGTCTTTTGTTGGGCGGCGGACCATCTCGTGTAGGGCTGCGCCGGGCGCGATCATGGGGTAGACGCCGTCTTCTTTTTCTACCTTGAAGTTAATGAGGAAGGGCTTGCCGGAGGTGCGGGCTTTTGTAACTGTAGGGGTTACATCGGCGCGTTTGGAGACGTGGGCTCCGTCGATGCCGTGGGCGGCGGCTAGCAAGACGAAGTCGGGCGAGAGTAGCGGCGAGGCGGAGTAGTTCTTGTCGTAGAAGGCCTCCTGCCACTGGCGGACCATGCCGAGGAAGCCGTTGTTGATGACGGCGATGTTGATGGCGTAGCCCTCCTGCACGATGGTGGAGAGCTCGGCGGCGGTCATCTGGAAGCCGCCGTCGCCGACGATGACCCAGACGTCTTTCTCGGGGCATGCGGCCTTCGCGCCGATGGCTGCGGGGAGCGCGAAGCCCATGGTGCCGAGGCCTCCGGAGGTGATGAGCGAGCGCGGGGCGTCGTGCTTGTAGTACTGGGCCTCCCACATCTGGTGCTGGCCTACGTCGGTGACGATGATGGTCTGGTTGTGGCGGCCGGCGGCGATGGCCTCGCGCCAGATGTCGTTGATGACGTGCGCGGCGTAGAGGTGGCCGTTGTCGGGCAGGTTGATGATGTCGCGGACGGCGGCGGTGCCTTTGATGGAGTTGATCTCGCGGAGCCAAGCTGAAGCTGGTTGTTGGTTGCTGATTGTTGGTTGTTGGTTGAGAGGCAGGTGGGGTAGGAGTTTTTCGAGGGTTTGGCGGAGGTCGCCGATCAGGGCTACGTCTACCTTTACGTTTTTGTTGATCTCGCTGGGGTCGATTTCTATGTGGATTTTTTTTGCGTTGGGGGCGTATTGGGCGAGGTTGCCGGTGACGCGGTCGTCGAAGCGCATGCCGAAAGCGAGGAGTAAGTCGGCTTGTTGGATGGCGTGGTTGACCCAGGACTCGCCGTGCATGCCCATCATTCCGAGCGAGAGCGGGTGCCAGGTGGGGAAGGAGCCGAGGCCGAGGAGGGTGCTGGCGACGGGGATGTTCATGCGCTCGGCGAAGGCGATGACCTGGGCTTCGGCGTTCGATTGGGTGATGCCGTGGCCGGCGAGGATGACGGGCTTTTTGGATTGCTTGATGAGCTCGATGGCGTGGTCGATGGAGTTGAGCTCGGCGCGTAGCATGGGGTGCGGACGGTAGGGCGCGGGGGCGGCGGCCTCGAAGTCGAAGGTGGCGGTGGCCTGTTGGGCGTCTTTCGTGATGTCCACGAGGACGGGGCCGGGGCGTCCGGAGCGGGCGATTTGGAAGGCTTCGCGGACGGCGGGGGCGATGTCTTCGGCGCGGGTGACGAGGTAGTTGTGCTTGGTGATGGGGAGGGTGATGCCGGTGATGTCGACTTCTTGAAATGCGTCGCTGCCGAGAACTTTGGAGGAGACTTGTCCGGTGATCGCGACGAGAGGGATGCTGTCGAGCATGGCGGTGGCGATGCCGGTGACGAGGTTAGTGGCGCCGGGGCCGGAGGTGGCCATGCATACTCCGACCTGTCCGGAGGCGCGGGAGTAGCCGTCGGCCATGTGGGCCGCGCCCTGCTCGTGTCGCACCAAGACGTGGTGGATCGGAAACTTGCGCAGCGCGTCGTAGATGGGGAGGATGGCTCCGCCGGGGTAGCCGAAGACGGTGGTGACGCCTTCGCCTACGAGGGTGGCCCATAGGATTTCGGAGCCGGTGAGGGTGGGGTGTTGATTTTTGCTCATTTGCTGCTCCTCGTGGTTTGAGAGCCGTTGTATTTCCATTCGTGATGCGTGTCGTAGGCAAAGCAGAGGGTTACGATCATGAAAAGGACTCCGATGACCCTCACGCTTCCCAACACGATCGGACCCTTGGCTGGGTCGTCGAATCTCCCGTCCAAGCCGGGTCTTAAGCTTCCAGAAATCGATGAGGCTTCCCTTCGATGCGAAGGTCATGAAACAGCCGGTCACGAAGAACGCGAACAGCATGAGCGACATCGAGAGGTTCATCCAGGCAACGCCAAGCCAATTTGAATTGAAGAAATTGAGCAACATGGAGAGCCACGCGAGATAGAAAATACCCTTGACGACTCGCGTCGCCGGCTTCTTTCCAAATAGATAATCGACCAATTTCAAAACATACCTCCGGGGCTAAAGCCCGGTGTTGCGGTGGTGGTTGTGGCACGGCTGAAGCCGTGCCCTTAAGCAAGACGAAAAGCAAATGCAACAACAGAAGCAGATCCCTACGGGATGACAAACAAGAAAACGGGATGACAAACAAGAAAAGCGAAATTGCAGACTAGGTTGTGACGGCTCCCAGGCTGGCGCTGCTTACTGTGTTGGTGTATTTGGCGAAGACTCCTCGTTTGTAGCGTGCTTCGGGGGCCTTCCATGCTTTGAGGCGTTTGGCGATCTCTTCGGCTGGGACATCGAGGTTCAGTTCGCGCTTCTTGATGTCGAAGGTGATGAGGTCGCCTTCCTGGACGGTGGCAATGGGGCCACCGAGTTGAGCCTCTGGTGCGATGTGGCCGACCATGAGGCCGCGGGTGGCTCCCGAGAAGCGCCCATCAGTTAATGAGAGCGACGGAGTCAGAGAGTTCGGGGATGCCTTTGATGGCGGCGGTGACGGCGAGCATCTCGCGCATGCCGGGGCCTCCGCGGGGGCCTTCGTAGCGGATGACGCAGACGTCGTTGGGCTTGATCTGGCCAGCTTCGACGGCGGCGTGGCAGGCATCTTCAGAGTTGAAGACGCGTGCGGGGCCGGTGTGGAGGACGCGCTCGTGGCCGGCCACCTTGACGACGCAGCCCTCGGGGGCGAGGTTGCCTTTGAGGATGACGAGGCCGCCGGTGGCCTTGAGCGGGTGGTCGATGGGGTAGATGACGGGCTGGCCGGGGGTCTCGACAGCCTTCTTTGCTTCTTCGGCTAAGGTAAGGCCGGAGACGGTGATCTGGCTGCCGTCGAGGAGGCCGGCGTCTATGAGGCGTTTGGCGAGGAGACGCGAGCCCCCGGCGGCCTGGTAGTCGGTGGCGGCGTATTTGCCGCCGGGGGACATGTCGCAGATGTGCGGGGTGCGGTCGCTGATGGCGTTGAAGTCGTCGATGGTGAAGGGGATGTCGTACTCGCTGGCGATGGCGAGCAGGTGGAGTACGGCGTTGGTGCTGCCTCCGGAGGCGCAAGCGGAGACGTAAGCGTTCTCGATGGCTTTGCGAGTGACGATCTTGCGCGGGGTGAGGCCGGTGCGGGCGAGCTGCATGACGAGGCGGCCGGCTTCGCGCGAGGCTTCGGCTTTGTGCGCGTCCATGGCGGGGACACCGGTGATGTTGATGGGCGAGATGCCGAGGAACTCGCCGGCCATGGCCATGGTGTTGGCGGTGAACTGGCCGCCGCAGGCTCCGGGGCCGGGGCAGGCGGCGGCTTCGAGGGCCTCGAGCTGGGCGTCGTTGATCTTGCCGGCGGCGTGCGAGCCCATGCCTTCGAAGACCTGGAGGATGGTGATCTCTTTGACGGTGCCGTCGGGCTGGGGGAGTTTGCCGGGGGCGATGGAGCCTCCGTAGAGCATGAGGCCGGGGATGTCGAGGCGGCCGAGGGCCATGATGGCGGCGGGCATGTTCTTGTCGCAGCCGGCGATGCAGATGAGGCCGTCGAAGGAGTTGCCTCGGGCGACGAGTTCGATGGAGTCGGCGATGACTTCGCGGGAGATGAGCGAGGCTTTCATGCCTTCGGTGCCCATGGTGATGCCGTCGGAGATGGTGATGGTGTTGAACTCCATGGCGGTGCCACCGGCGTCGCGCACGCCCTGCTTGACGGCTTCGGCTACCTGGCGGAGGTGAAAGTTGCAGGGGCCGATCTCGGTCCAGGTGTTGGCGATGCCGATGATGGGCTTGTGCAGGTCTTCTTTGGAGAAGCCTACTCCGCGCAGGTAGGAGCGGGCTGCGGCGCGGGATGGGCCTTCGGTCAGGACTTTGGAGTGTTGCTTCGGATCGATTTCTTTCGACACTGGATCGCCTCTATGGATTGCTTAGTTTGAAGGTGCGGTGATTTTTTGCAGGTCGGCGGCTAGTCTATCGACGGCCTCCTGCTCATTCTTGTTCATTGTTTCCTGCCGGGTGGCTGAATTTGAGAGCTCACGGACAGACCACAGAAGGGTGTGGGTCTTTGGGTCAAAAATATGCAGGACCTTGACCAATTCGTTTCCCCCATCACTGAACTCCAGGATCAGATCCGCATCTTGAGGGGTGCTAACGATGGTGAAGCGATTCAGCTTCTGGACGGCTGCGTACGCTTGATCGTATTCGCTGCCCTGCGGGAGTTTAAGATCGAACCCGTTGGAGATAAATACGGTCTTGGCTGCAGCAAGTTGGGCCGGTCTGGGTGCTGTGGGGATGGCTGCGGTTTGGGCGAGGAGTTCCCGATTGCCCGCGGTAGTGAAGGCCAGGATGAGAGCGATGCAGATAGTAATCCGGGCGAGCGGTCTTTTCGGATTGATCGTGTTGCTCAATTGAGATTCCCCTCAGGGGCTAAAGCCCGGTTCATCGGTTGACGGTGGCGGCACGGCTGAAGCCGTGCCCTTCCGAACTACGTAGTTGCAACTTTTGGTGCTGACCAGAAGTCTTTGTCGTGCTGCTTTTCGAATTTGTCGAGGTCGGCTTCGTGGCGCAGGGTTAGGCCTATGTCGTCGAGGCCGTTCAGCAGGCAGTATTTGCGGAAGGGGTCGATTTCGAATGTGGCGCTGAAGCCGTCGGCGTCGGTGACGGTCTGGGCTTCGAGGTTGATGGTGATGAGGTGGTTGGGGTCTTTGGTGCAGCGGGCCAGGAGCTCCTGCACTTCGTCTTCGGTGAGGCGGGCGAGGACGATGCCATTCTTGCCGGCGTTGGAGTAGAAGATGTCGGCGAAGGTGGGGGCGATGACGGCGAGGAAGCCGTACTGATTGAGCGCCCAGGCGGCGTGCTCACGGGAGCTGCCGCAGCCGAAGTTCTTTTCGGCGATGAGGATTTGCGCGCCCTTGTACTCAGGCTTGTTGAGAACGAAGTCTTTGCGCTCTTCGACGTGATCTGGAGTGTCGAGATCGTAGCGCCAGTCGAAGAAGAGGAAGTCGCCGTAGCCGGTGCGCTCGATGCGCTTGAGGAACTGCTTGGGGATGATCTGGTCCGTGTCGATGTTGGGCAGCGGCAGGGGGACGGCTTTGGAGGTGAGGATGTTGATGGCGATCATTAGCGAGTGCCTCCGTTCTTGTTCCATTTGCGGATGTCGGTGAAGTGGCCGGTGATGGCGGCGGCGGCGGCCATCTCGGGTGAGACGAGGTGGGTGCGGCCGCCGCGGCCCTGGCGGCCTTCGAAGTTGCGGTTGGAGGTGGAGGCGCAGCGCTCGCCGGGCTGGAGGATGTCGGGGTTCATGCCGAGGCACATGCTGCAGCCGGGCTCGCGCCATTCGAAGCCGGCGGACTTGAAGATGGCGTCGAGGCCTTCTACTTCTGCCTGGCGTTTGACTGCTTGTGAGCCGGGGACGACCATGGCGCGGATTTTGGTGGCGACGTGGTGACCCTTGACGACAGCGGCGGCGGCGCGGAGATCTTCGATGCGGCCGTTGGTGCAGGAGCCGAGGAAGACGGTGTCGATCTTAATGTCCTCAATCTTTGTTCCTGGAGTCAGCCCCATGTATTCGTAGGCGCGGGCGAAGGATTTCTTGTCGGCTTCGTCGTGGGCGTCGTCGAGTGTGGGGACGGTGGCGTTGATGGTGGTGGTCATGCCGGGTGAGGTGCCCCAGGTGACAGCGGGCGCGAGGGTGGTGGCGTCGATGTGGAGCTCGCGGTCGAAGGTGGCGCCTACGTCGGTGGGGAGGGTCTTCCAGTGCGCGACAGCCTCATCCCATGCGGTGCCTTGTGGCGAGAAGCGGCGGCCCTTGAGGTAGGCGAAGGTGGTCTCGTCGGGAGCGATCATGCCAGCGCGAGCTCCGGCCTCGATGCTCATGTTGCAGATGGTCATGCGGCCTTCCATGGAGAGGGCGCGGATGGCGGAGCCAGCGTACTCGACGGCGTAACCGGTGGCCCCGGCGGTGCCGATCCTGCCGATGATGTCGAGGATGATGTCCTTGGCGGTGACGCCGAAGGGGAGTTCGCCGTCGACGGTGATGCGGAAGGTTTTGGGTTTGTCCTGCGGGAGGGTTTGCGTGGCCATGACGTGCTCGACCTCGCTGGTGCCGATGCCGAAGGCGAGCGCGCCGAAGGCTCCGTGGGTGGAGGTGTGCGAGTCGCCGCAGACGATGGTCATGCCGGGCTTGGTGGCGCCGAGCTCGGGGCCGATCATGTGGACGATGCCCTGCGAGGCATCCTGAACGTCGAAGAACTCGACGCCGAAGTCGGCGCAGTTCTTGCGGAGAGCGGCGACCTGGGTGTTGGCTATCTGGTCGACGATGTGGAGGCGGTCGTAGGCACTGGTCGTGGGGACGTTGTGGTCGACAGTGGCGATGTGACGGTCGGGGCGGCGAAGCTTGCGGCCGGCTAGGCGCAGACCTTCGAAGGCTTGCGGTGATGTGACCTCGTGGACGAGATGCAGATCGATGTAGAGGATGGAGGGCTCGCCTGCGGGTTCGGCTACGAGGTGCTGTTGCCAGACTTTTTCGAAGAGGGTGCGGGGTATGGAATTAGTAGTCATGGTCATTTCTGTGGCTCGGTTGAAGTCGGTTGGGTTGGAGCGGAGCTTTGAGCTTTGGGCTGTGAGCCTTGAGCGAGGGTGATGCCGAGGCTTGCGGGTGGGACCTGTTGCGGTTTCCCGGTGGGGTCTACGAGGACGGTGTTGGTGATGTTCGGTACGACTGTGGTGCCGGCGGTGGGCTGGGCTGCCCAGCGGGAGATGGTGTGGATGAGCGCGGGTGGAACGTGCTCGACGCCCGCTTCATTTGTGGCAGAGTCGATGGTGAGAGGGTGATTGGAGAAGAGCCAGAGGGTGTATTCGGCGCCGGTCTGGCCGGGGACTTTGTTGTCTTTGACCCAGTCGATGGCGACGAAGACGACGAGGGGATGAGCGGTGCCGAGGTCGACGAAGAGGAGGCCACGGGAGGGACAGAAGTGGGGGACGCAGCCGTCGAAGGAGAAGTAGCGGTTGTCGTCGAGGATGACCTGGCCGGGGACTCCGAGGAATTCGATTGCGGTGTCTCCGAGGGACTCGTTTTCGTTCCAGAAGATCTGGTGGGCTGTGAGGTGGTCGCGGAGGAAGAGCTTGAAGCGCGAGTCGTGGGTGAGTTCGTCGCCGCGGCCATCGGGGGCGGGATTGGCGTAGGGGGCTAGCCAGGAGACGTCTTCGCCCTTGTCCTTCTCCTTGTGGGAGAGCTGGGGCATGTGGATCTGGGCGTGGAGGGTCGTCGCTGTGAGGATGAGGGCGGCGAGTTGGAATGAGTGGCGCATGGCGGTCGCTGGTTGTTGGTTGCTAGTTGTTGGTTGCGGTTCTCTTTTTGGTCGATATCACGATAACTACGTTGGCGACGGTAAATAGGAGGATGCCGGCGATTACGATGGCTATCGTTGGTCTCCCTTTCCAGTATTCAAATGCGAGACCGACCGCGATCGATGCATTGACGAGAATTGTTCTGGTGCGAACCGACATCTGAGTCTTCATACGGCGTGCATGGATTGGCGGCGGTCGATGTTTTCTACGAGTGCCTGGTGAACCAGCTTGCCCATCTGCTGGGTGGTGACGGTTTGGGTGGCGTCGCCGCGGGCTATGTCAGCGGTGCGGTGGCCGGCGTCGAGGACCTGATTGACGGCGGTCTCGATGGCCTTGGCGTCGGCCTCGAGATTGGCGGAGTGGCGGAGGATCATCGCGGCGGTGAGGATGGCTCCGAGGGGGTTGGCCTTTCCCTGGCCGGCGATGTCGGGAGCGGAGCCGTGTACCGGCTCGTAGAGATTGACCTTGCCGCCGATGGTGGCGGAGGGGAGCATGCCGAGGGAGCCGGTGATGACGCCGGACTCGTCGGAGAGGATGTCGCCGAAGAGGTTCTCGGTGAGGACGACGTCGAAGTTGCGGGGGATGTTCATGAGGTGCATGGCCATGGAGTCGACGAGCTGATGCTCTAACGTCACTCCCGGGTACTCTGCGGCGACTTCGGTGACGGTGGCGCGCCAGAGCTGGGAGACTTCGAGGACGTTGGCCTTGTCGACGGAGGTGACTTTGCCGCGGCGTTTGGCGGCGAGCTCGAAGGCGATGCGGGCTACGCGGACTACTTCGTCGCGGGTGTAGCGCATGGTGTTGATGGCTTCATTGGTCTCGTGGTTCCACCAGCGGGGTGCGCCGAAGTAGAGGCCGCCGAGGAGCTCGCGGACGAAGAGGATGTCTACGTCTTTGGTGACCTCGGGGCGGAGCGGGGAGCTGGCGGCGAGGGCTTTGAAGGCGAGCGAGGGGCGGAGGTTGGCGAAGCCGCCGAGGGCCTGGCGGATTTGCAGGAGGCCGGCCTCGGGGCGCTTGTCGGGGGTGAGGGAGTTGAACTTGTTGTCGCCGACGGCACCGAGGAGGACGGCGTCGGAGTCGAGCGCGAGGTCGAGCGTGGCTGTGGGGAGTGGGGTGCCGTGAGCGGTGATGGCTACTCCGCCGAGGAGGCCTGGGGTGAAGGTGAAGTCGTGGCCGCCGAGCTCGGCGACTGCCTTGAGGATGCTGACGGCTTCGTGAGTGACTTCTGGACCGATGCCGTCTCCGGCGAGGACTGCAATCTTGAGCTTCATGCTTTTCCTTAAGCAGTTAGTAATTGCGTTACAGAAGAGGCGGTTGACCTGGGTTCCAAAAACAGCCGGACCAGATGGGGTAATCGACGTTTCCTTGCTCGAATTCGATCCAGACGTCCGTGCCTACCGGGGGAAGAGCGAGTATTCCGCGAGCGCCGATGTAGGGGAGGCAGGGCATAGCCCAGTTTGTGCTTATAGATAACGCGCCAACCTGCGCGAGGATTCTGCCTAGTTGTAAGGGGTCGGTGTGATTGACCACGAGGCCGCGGTATTTCCCGAAGTACTGTTTCGGTGCGACGGGTTGTATGGGGTGTATGGGCATGTGGGCTCTAACTAAGCGATGACTGCGGATCTCCCGGGCTGGAGGAGACTCAGCAGGTCTTGGTCGTAGATGGATTTTTTGCGGTCGGCCAGTTCAGTGAAGCGGGTGTAGACCTCGTCGAGTTGTTCGCGGGTTAGGGGGTGGCCTAGTTTTTCGAGGCGGTCAGCGAGGGCTCGGCGGCCGGAGTGTTTGCCGAGGACGAGGTTGGTGTTGCCTGCGCCTACGGAGGCGGGCGTCATGATCTCGTAGGTGAGAGGGTTGGCCATCATGCCGTGCTGGTGGATGCCGGACTCGTGGGCGAAGGCGTTGGCTCCGACGACGGCCTTGTTGGGCGAGCAGCCGAAGGAGATGACTTCGGCGAGCATCTGGCTGGTGGGGTAGAGCTGGGCCATATCAATGTTGCAAGTGAATGGGTAGACGTCGCGGCGAACCATGAGGGCAGCGGCGATCTCTTCGAGTGCGGCGTTGCCGGCGCGTTCGCCGATGCCGTTGATGGTGCACTCGACCTGGCGGGCTCCGGCCTGGATTCCGGCGAGACTATTGGCTACGGCCATGCCGAGGTCATCGTGGCAGTGAGTGGAGAGGATTACGTTTTCGATGCCGGGGACGCGGGCTTTAACCATGCGGAAGACGGCGGCGTACTCCGCGGGGGTGGTGTAGCCGACGGTGTCGGGGATGTTGATGGTGGTGGCCCCGGCCTGGATGGCGGCGGTGATCATCTGGATGAGGAACTCGTGGTCGGTGCGAGTGCCGTCCTCGGTGGAGAACTCGACGTCGTCGACGTAGGTGCGGGCGAGGCGGACGGCCTCGGCGGTCTGCTCGAGTGCCTGCTGGCGGTTGATGCGGAGCTTGTATTCGAGGTGGAGGTCAGAGGAGGCGAGGAAGACGTGGATGCGGTTGCTGGCGGCGGGTTCGACGGCGCGGGCGGCGGCCTCGATATCTTCGCGCTTGCAGCGGGCCAGGGAGGCGATGCGGGTGCCTTTGACTTCGCGGGCGATGGCGTGGACGGCGTTGAAATCGCCGTCGGAGGCGATGGCGAATCCGGCTTCGAGGACGTCTACTCCGAGGGCCGCGATCTGGTGGGCCATGCGGAGTTTTTCGTCGTGATGCATGGTGCAGCCGGGAGATTGCTCGCCGTCGCGGAGGGTAGTGTCGAAGAAGACGATCTGATTAGGCGCTGGCATGGGATATACCTTTTGATCTGGACGTTATCATAACTCAGGCTTATGATGGTTTGCGTAAGTATCAGAAATTCTAATCGTGCTATATGTGTTTTGAGTCTTTGGCATAGCGCTCGATTTCGACTATGGACGGAATGCCGTCGATGACAAGAGAGGATACCTCAGAGAGCAAGTTTCACGTTTCACAAGGTAGTTGTCCGTTCACGAAGGATGGTGAGTGGTTGCGAGCGGGGATACCCCCCTCCCCCCTTGTTTTGCGCAAATTATTCAATCTAAAGAATATAAGTCCGGACCTCCATTGCGCGGAGTCTATGTGAGCGGGCTGGTTTCAGTTGTTAAAGAACGATAGCCCCGTTGGGTTGGGGCCTTTGACTTCCGGTCACCTGGGTGAGGTTTAAGTATAGCAGGAACGGCTGCAGGAGTTGTCGTTGTAAGGTCTTTCGATTTAGTTGGTTGCACGATTTTTCTTGACAGGATTTTGACGAGGTGAAGCTTGGAACTGGTACAACTTGAGACGTTTCTGGCGGTGGCGGAGGAACGCAGTTTTTCGCGGGCGGCGGCACGGCTCCATCGTACTCAGCCAGCGGTGAGTCAGGCAATTGCAAAGCTTGAGCAGGAGCTGGGGGAGGTTCTGTTTGAGCGGACGTCACGGGATGGAACGCTTACGGACGCGGGCGAGGTACTTCGGGAGTATGCGCTGAAGTTGCTGAATCTGCGGACCGAGGCTTCCGGAGCGTTGACCGACCTGCGGGAATTGCATCGAGGGCGGTTGAACCTGGCGGCGAATGAGTATACGTGCCTGTATCTGCTGCCTTTGCTGGATGAGTTCCGGCGGCAGAACCCGAGGATCAAGCTGGCAGTGCAGCGGGCGCTGGCGAGCCGGATCTCGGACGAGGTGCTGATGCATTCGGTCGAGATTGGAGTACTGTCGTTCCGGCCGGACGATCCGCAGGTGAAGTCGGTGGTGGTGTACCGGGACGAACTGACGTTTGTGGTGAATCCGCGGCATGCGCTGGCCAAGGTGGGCGAGGTCTCGATCCGTCAGCTGGGGGGGCAGAATTTTATCGCTCACAATATTCCTTCGCCACAACGGCAGAAGGTTATCCAGACTTTCAAGCGGCATAAGACGCGACTGCAGATGGGGGTGGAACTGCCTTCGCTGGAGGCGATCAAGCGGTTTGTGGCGATGGGGAACGATGTTGCGCTGGTGCCGGGGCTGACTGTCCGGACTGAGTTGGAGAATGGGTCGTTGGTTCGGGTGCAAGTGCCAGAATTGCAGATGGAGCGTAAGTTGCGGCTGGTGCATCGGCGGCAGGCAAGCCTTTCGCATGCTGCGGTGGCGTTTCTGAAGGTGGTTGAGGCGTATGCGGCTAAGCATGGGGACCCATATTGTTTTCAGGCGGAGCGGGGAATTTAGGTCTCGACAAATTTTCTTAAAAGGTGGAACCTTTTCACAAAAGGCTCGTCTTTAGGGGTAGATTTGTGCGCCGGAGGAAATTCCGGCAGATTGTGCGAGTAATGAGGAGACAAGGATGGCTTCGATGAAGATTAGTTTGGGCAGATTCGGGCGAGCAGGAGTGCTGGCGCTCTGTGCGGTTGCGTTGTGTGCGGTGCCGATGCGGGCGCAGGATAATCCGCCGCCACAAGGGCAGGGTGGTCCGGGGCACTGGGGTGGGCATGGCGGACCTGGTGGACCGGGGGGACACGGACTCGGGATGCTGACCAAGCAACTGGATCTGACGCCGGACCAGGTGACGCAGATCAAGGGAATTTACGCCGATGAGGGGACGCAGATGAAGGCGCTGCACGAGGACACTTCGATTGCGCAGGCCGACAAGCGGCAGAAGATGTTCGCCATCCATAAGGACTCGCACGAGAGGTTTATGGGGGTATTAACTCCTGACCAGAAGACGAAGTTCGAGGACTTTGAGGCGAAGATGCGGGAGCACCATGGTGGGCATGGTCACGGTAACGGATCGGGTACTGGGTCGGGCAGTGGTACTCCGCCGGCTCCTACGCTGTAGCAGGGAAGTCCAAGAGGGGCAAGGAAAAAGGCCGGAGGCGAGAGTCCTCCGGCCTTCTTGCGTGGGTTGCGCGCCTGAGTCGCCCGGTACGGGTACAATAGAAAGACCGACTGAGGTGTTTCCGACTGGTTCGTAATCTGGCCCCGAGGAACTGCCCTGTGGCGTAGTTGATACGTCCAATGTCGAGACGCGTAGGACGAATTCGAAGGGGCTTAGCGAAGAATGAAGAAAATGATGTTGTTGGGCACGCTGATACTGTCTGCTGCCGCAGGGCTAGCACAGGAGAGCAGGCAGGATGTGAGCGTCAGCGCGACGGGAACGTTCGCCCCACAGGTAGATGGCAATGGCGTTCTGCAGACCACCCAGCCATTTCTTGGGTTTCTGGGCAGTTACCGGTATATGCTGACGCCGCGGAGCGCGCTGGAGATGAACTACTCGTTTACACAAAACCAGCAAAACTACGTGACGAGCTTTCTGACTGGCCAGGTACACCAGCGTCAGCAGGAAGTCTCCGGGGCTTACGTATACAACCTGAACTTCAAGAACTTCAACCCGTTTCTGGAGGGTGGAGTGGCCGGGATGTTCTTTTCGCCGATCCACGATTACCAGACGACCTCGCTGGACACGAAACGGACCACGAATATTGGAGCTTTGTTCGGTGGGGGCGTGGCTTATGAGCTGAGCCCGAGCTTCGACATCCGGGCTGAGTATCGCGGGATTGTGGTGAAGGCGCCCTTCTTCAACCTCGACAACTTCAAGACGAACCGCTACGAGGTGATTTCAATGCCGGCGCTCGGCATTGCCTATCATTTCTAGGCTGTATTGATCTGAAACAAAAGCCCCGGCGCGATGCCGGGGTTTTTTATATGTCTGGTTATATGTCGGGCGAAACGAGCTAGTGGAAGCGGTAGGCGACGCCGATGGTCCCGACGAGGGGGGTGAGCCCGTTGGGCGGGAATCCGGTCCAATGCTGGTATTCAAAGTCGCCGCGAACATTGATGGAGCGGTTTACGTGGTAGTCGACGCCTGCGCCGAGGGCGAACATGTTGTAAGCGAGATTCGCGACACTGTACTGGTAGTTGAAGACTCCTCGCCCGACCATTATCTTTCCATATGGAGAGAGGCGGCCGTAGTTGCGGTGGTAGCGCACTCCGACCTCGTACGTTTTTTCGTAGAAGTCTTGAGGCGTGGAGTCATTGAGGAGACGAAAGTCAAATTCGCCTCCCAGGTGAGAGGTGAAGTCAAAGTCCGCGTAGGCGGCCATTCCCTTGAACTTTTCGGGGGCATAATCGGAGTTGGCAAGTCCGTAACCGACGCCAATCTGCAGATCTCCGAGGCGGGAGGCTGTGGGCTCCGACTGAGCGTGCAACAGAGGTGTGCCCGCAAGCAAACCTATCAATAACCACAACCGTTTCAACACTTTAATCTCTCTTCCTGGTTCGATCCGAAGTTGCAAAGAGGCGGATCGTGAGCCTCGTTAGGGACCGCGCGTGCGGTCGATGGGGGCCCAAGAGAGCCTAAAGTTTTAGTGGAATTGGTAGGCGACGCCGATGGTCATGACGATGGGAGTGAGTCCGCTCAGATATTTCCATTCCTGATACTCGAAGTCAAAGGCGCGGATGTTGATGCTTCGCGTGAGCTTGTAATCGAGCCCGCCGCCCACGCCATAGGCGAAGTGGTTCGTCTTGGTGTGCGGGGAGGTGTCGAACTGGAGATTGAGCTGACCGAATCCAAAGAGCACCTTGGCGTAGGGGGCGAAGCGTTTGTGAGGAATAACGTAACGTGGACCGATTAGGTAACTGTCCTCTCCAATGTCGTCGGGAGCGATGATGCTGGCATAGTGAACGTCGGCTTCGACACCGATGTGCTGGGTGAAGTCATAGGTTGCGTAAAAGGTCGGGCCTTTGTCATGGGCGTTGCTGTAATCGGGAATGACTAACGTGCCGCCGGCACCAATTTGCAGAGTCCCAGATCTTGATGCGGTCGGTGTTGCCTGCGCCAGGGCAGAAATTGAAAATCCAAAAAACAAGCAAGCGAAGCAGCTGATAAAAATTTGCCGTTTCAACTTGTACCTCCTAAATCCTAGCCGTGAAGCAGTTAACCGAGTGGGCCCGGCAGCGTTATTGGGGAGTGACGGGCAAAATAAGGGCCCGCTCAGCTGTTAGTAGTGGATCTGTTTTTACTGTGGTGTTGCGGGTGCCGGAGCAGGTTGGGTTGTCGCTGGCGCGGGTGTGGTGTCGGCCGAGGCAGCGGGTGGTGCGGCAGCTGGTGCTGCAGCGGGCGGGGCAGCGGCGGGTTCCGCCGGTGGCTTGTAATAGGAAAGCTTGAGATAGACGGGTTCGACTTCGAACGGCATCTTGTCGGCCGGGGAGAGCAGAGGCTCAAAGGCGGAGTGCATCGGTATGACCTGGTCTGTCCACGGATCGAAACGGAGGAAGCTTGCAAGCGGCATGGCTGCTTGCTGCTTGAGATTCTTCATATCGAGCTTAGGACCCTTGGCCATCATGGCGGCAAGCCAGAAGGTGGGGTCGGAGTCGCTCTTGACGAGGCCGTCGCCAATCATCGGCTCGTTGAGGGCCTTGAGGGCCTTCACGCGCTCCTGGAGTTGCTGCAGGTAGAGGCCGAAGTACTGCTGGCCATCGACAAGTTCCTTGGCGCTGAGCAGTTCCATGGCTTTCTTGGCTGCTGCGGCGTTATCTGCATCGGTGTGGTGCATTGGGATGCGGTTGAAGACGGAGTCAGTGGGGAAGAGCAGGCGATCGTTGAAGGCGTACTTGGTATCCAGGCGATGGGCGAGGATGATGTGTGCAAGCTGGAAGGCCAGGATAGCGTTGAGGTTGCCCATCTGCTGCGCGCCGTCCGCGCTCTGAACGGCGGTGGTATCGAGCAGGCTCTTCGAGATGACGATGGTGTTGCCGATGGCGATGGACTCCAGCGGCTCCGTCAGCAGGGTGCGGCAACGGATGGGGCGGGCGAGGGTGATGTTGTTGTACGCGAGGATGTTGCCGGCGAGAGCTTCGAGTGTCTTATCGAACTCGCTGGGGGCATCGAGTAGGCCTGCCTGGAAGAGGCGCTCCAGTACGTTGTCTTCTGCCTGCTGGACCCAGGCGCGCTGAGCTCCGAGCGGGCTTACATCCTGCGCGTCGTTGCTGACGTCGGTGGCCCCGACGACATCGAGGTTTGTGTTAGCGGCTTCGGGTGGCGGAACCTTGAGGACATAGCCCCAGACGTGGTTGATGGCCTTGAACTTGAGGGTGCGGGAGACGCTCTTGGGATCGCTCTCTTCCACATAGAAGGAGGTAGGCAACCACATATCAGGCTGCACATTGGTGCGCCAGCTATCAAAGTGGTAGAACTCCTTGTGATCCTCTTCACTTCCGGCGAAATCTCCGTTGAAGCGAACTACGTTGCCGTTGCGGGTTTCAACCCAGATACGGCCGAAGAAGCGTCCGAAGGAGCGTTTGCCGTCGATCGGAGTGACGTCAAAGACTGCGGTTGGGGTGTTGCCCAGAAAGTCATTGCGGACGAAGCCGAAGGCATAGTGCTGCTTATCGAAGCTGTTCGAGTCCATGAGCAGCATCTGGACGAAACCGGCTTCGTG
Source organism: uncultured Acidobacteriaceae bacterium (assembly GCA_963744125.1). Lineage (GTDB taxonomy): Bacteria > Acidobacteriota > Terriglobia > Terriglobales > Acidobacteriaceae > Edaphobacter. The sequence goes on from CAVUSG010000010.1 coordinate 56,349, forward strand.
GAAGGTGAGGTGAAGGCTGCCGCCCAATCCGCCGAGGAAGGAGGCGGAATGCTTGAAGAAGCCACCTTTCGCGGTTCCCTTGGAGGTTGCGGTGTTGGTGGCGTAGGCGTCGTCGCCGATGATCTTGCTGAACTCGACGCGGCCGAGGAAGTGCTCATCCGATTCGGGGACCTGACCGAGGATCGGGTCGGGGCGCATGTTCTGGATGTAGGTCTCGACGAGCGGAGCCCTCTCCTTGACGGTCTTGATAACTTCCTTCTCGCGCAGGACGGACTTATCGATGAGGGCGGCTTGTCCGGGGGTCAGCTTGCGCGAAGGAAGTACGTCCTCCTTCGGCTTTTTCTTGCCAAGAAGCGGCATAGCTGCCGAAGCAGGGAGCGTGGTGGCGATGATGGCTGCCAGCAGCAGACCGGCGGTGGGGAGTTTCCGGAGAATCATTTTTTAAGCTCCTACGATGACCATTCAGATCATGCTTGTTGCAAATTAATGCTAGTTCAGAAGAAGGTAACCGGGTAGTGGTAACACGGGAACCTAGCCGGCTAACTGAAACGCGACGTTTACTACGCCATCCCAATCTATAGGATGCCCAGAGGCATCCAGGGCGGGTTGAAAGCGTGTGCCCTGGACAGCGCGAATGGCGGATTCGCCGAGGCCGTGACCGAGGTCGCTGGTGACTCCGATGACCTGGACGGCGCCGGTGGCTGAGACGTGGATCTTGACCGACACGACACCCTCAATGTGAAGGCGGGTGGCTTCGGCGGTGTATTCGGGGCGGGGTTTGAAGATAACCTTCGGCGCGGACTGGACACTGGCGGCTGCCGGGGCTGAGGGTTTCGGCATTTGCGGAGCGACGGTCTGGCCGAGATTGACGCCAGAGGCCCTGTTGGTCACGGGGCCGGTGCCGCCGGCTACGCCAAGCTTGACGCCTTGAACCGCGGGGGCGTTATTCCTGCCGTTCATATTCTGGCTATCGCCCTGTCCGGAACCAAGTTTGACACTAGTCGCAGCAGGACCACTGCCGGTGTTGGAGGCGCTCATGTTGTGCATACCGCCACCCAGATTGACAGGAGTGGTGACAGCCGCGGTGTTGAGGGCCTTGATCTCTGGGTTGCCAAGACGGACGGGCGAAGGATGCGTATCGTTGTTGGCGATGGAGGCCGGCATCGCGTGGGCCAGGTTGACGATCTGGGGGGCCGGAGGCGGCGTGACCAGTTTAGGCGGCGCAGGCATAACGACCGGGGCCGGCGTATTCATCTTGGGGACTTCAACTATCTTCGGGGGGTCCGGCAGCTTGACGTCGGGAAGCTTGATCTTGGGCGCCTCGACCTTGGCGATTGGCGGCGGTGGCGGAATCTTGGGGACGATCTTGGGCTTGATGGGCTCGGGCTCAGGCTTCTTGACGTCGAGGCTGATCGAGGTGAGCTTATTCTTCTGGATGGTGTGTTTGGCAGCAGCACCGATGATGATGACGCAAAGCGCGATGATGACGTTAAGGGTAATGGAGGTAAAGAGCGATGTCTTGCTCTGGCTGCCGTCGTTAAGAACGCCGAAGTGTGTGAACTGCATGTTCCGCGGGGCTGGATCTTCACTGCGAAGCGGCTTAACCATGATCTTGATCCTTCGTTGCCTCTAACCAGAGGTGTGAATTTTACTGTTCGTTTCGCCGTCCGTCGGACCGGTTGGACGAAAGGTTGAACTCCGAGTATCGATGCCAATATTTCACGTCAACTAGCGGAGACTCAGTAGTAGAAACCCAAACTTAGTAAGACAGACGCTCAGTGCTACAAAAAAGGTTACCTTGCTTGTCCTGCCTGAAAAATCCTGTGTTTCCACAGGGTGAATCCGGAGCGCTGCGATACTTGAGCTATGTTGCCGGAAGCATAAGTGATTGACACTCATACTTTGGTTGTAGGCAAGAGAGAGACGAGAGAGAACCTATGAAGGTACTGATAACAGGGGGCGCGGGCTACATCGGAGGCACAGTTACGAGGCTCCTTTTGGAGGGTGGAAATGCTGTAACTGTGTACGACAATTTGTGTCATAGCAAACGATCCGCGGTGGCTGCTGGTGCTGAATTTGTGGAAGGTGATGTTGGCGACGGAGAGTTGCTGCAACGGACGCTGAAGAACGGCCGATTCGATGGAGTCATGCACTTCGCGGCGCTGATTGAAGCAGGAGAAAGCATGCAGCGGCCCGAGATCTACTTCCGTAATAATACCGCTTCGACGCTGACTTTGCTGGAGTCGATGCTGGCTACGGGACACGATCGGCTGGTGTTCAGTTCGACGGCGGCGTGCTACGGTGAGCCGGACTCGATACCGATTCTGGAAGATGCAAAACTGCAGCCGACGAACCCTTATGGAGAGAGCAAGTTGCTGGTCGAACAGATGCTCAAGTGGTTCAACCGCATACACAATTTGCGGTATGCGAGTTTGCGCTACTTCAATGTTGCGGGGGCGATTGAGGGGTATGGCGAGGCGCATGAACCGGAGTCGCATCTGATCCCGCTGATCCTGGATGTGGCGCTGGGACGGCGAGCGAGCATCAAGATTTTTGGGCATGACTATCCCACGAAGGATGGGACCTGCGTGCGGGACTACATCCATGTGCGCGATCTGGCGGAGGCGCATCTGCTGGCGCTGGGCGCCCTGGAGGAGAAGAGCAGGTTGATCTACAACATCGGCAACGGGCAGGGATTTACGGTGTTGGAGGTGATCGAGTCCGTGCGGCGCGTGACGGGGAAGACGATCGCCGTGGAGGAGTGTGCGCGGCGAGCGGGCGATCCGGCGGTGCTGGTGGCGAGCTCGGAGAAGATCAAGCGGGAGCTGGGATGGAAGCCGCAGTTCGCTGAGCTGGACGCTATAGTTGCAAGCGCGTGGGAGTGGCATCAGAGGCGGTACGCGTAACACAATTGTTCGAAGTACGTGGAGGTTGAATTGATCGAAAGCATGTTCCATCTGCATCTGCCGGTGCTTGAGAAGCTGTTGCGGCCGGTGATTGTGTATCTCTTCCTGATTTTTTTTCTGCGTTTGTTTGGGAAGCGGGAGCTGGCGCAGTTGAACCCGTTCGACCTGGTGGTTTTGCTGAGTCTTTCGAACACGGTTCAGAACGCGATGATCGGGGACGACAACTCGGTGACGGGCGGGATTATTGGAGCGTTCGCGTTGCTCGCGATCAACTGGGTGTTGACGCTGGCCCTCTACCGGCTGCCTAAGGTGAACAAGGCTGTTGAAGGGTCGGCGACGGTGCTGATACGGCGGGGCATGGTGGACTCGAAGGCTATGAAGAAGGAGGCGCTGACGGAACTTGAACTGAAATCTGTGCTGCATAAGCAGGGGCTGAACGAGTTCTCTGAGGTGGAGAAGTGTGTGCTTGAACCGAACGGGACGTTTTATGTGGAGGAGATGTCGCCGGGGTCCGATGATGCGGCGCGGGCGAAGATCCTGGAGGCCGTGCTGGCGCTTACTGCCGAGGTGAACAGCTTGAAGGCGCAGTTGAAGGGATCGCAGGCGTAGATGGTTCAGGCCGGATCGATTGGAGTGGAGCTGGCCTTGAGGACGGCCTTGCGGTAGGACTCGGGTGGGTCGGGGAGCTGGGAGTCGCGGATGGCGGCGCGGTAGCCTCCCCTGTAGATGGAGTACATGACGGCGAGCGCGCAGCCCACTCCGAAGATGAAACCCATGAGAAATCCGATGATGGCCGGCCAGTAGAAGGTCACGATGTGAGTGTACTAAGGCCAGTTGCTGGGTGTTGGTTGTTTGTTGTTGGTTGACTGCGTTCATCTGGTGCCCCCTCCCGGGCTGTTTTGCTCAAATTCTTCAAAAGATTGGGGTTAGGTTTGGACCCCTTCCTTTGTAGCGGTTAAATGCGAAGGCCCGGCTGGGTAGCCGAGCCTGTCTTGATTTCTTCGTTAGTTCTATTTTACCAAATTGACCAAAACTAGTATGTCAATTATTTTCAAGTTTTATCTACTTTGTTTTGATGGAGTTGCCCTGTTTTCCAGAGGCTAGGGGGCTTGACAGCTTTTTGTTGGGTTTTTGGAGGTTGTTGGTCGTAAGTGGTTGGAGGGATGGGAGTTGATGGTGGGAAAGTTTTGTAACCCATGGTTTTGAAGCGAGACATGGGCACCCGGGGGTTCAACTTCCAGAGAGTAACCCCACGTCAGACGTGAAGCCGTCTGACATGGGGCACCCGGCTTGGGGGCGCTTCACCCACCTTAGCGACGATGAAGCCGTCGCGAAGATGGGGCACCCGGCTTGGTGGGGACGATGGAGTTGCCGCGAAGATGGGCACCTGGCTTGGTGGTGGTCCAATCCATGTCTCAGAAGCGAGACATGGGGCACCCGCTAAGAGGCGGGAGATCCGGCCAGGACGACCCCTCGGATGGAACCTAGTTGCGAGTGTAGCGATGCAGGCGTAGAGTCGCGACAACTGGAGGGTGAAGATGCAGGCTCCAGGCAAGAATGGCAAGTTCCTTTACTCCAAGGCAGCCTGGGCAACTGCTGCCTTTCTGACTTTGGCTTCTTCGTTTGGTGGAAACGGTCAGGACAGGTGGGTGCCACCACCCGCTGTGACACCACAATCGACGTGTACATTCGCCGATGGAAGCGCCATAACATTTGGCACCGGTAAGTCCACTTCCGCGGAAAGCTGGCACACCGGGGACTATGACGCAACTACTTTGCGGGTTAGTGAGCAAATGCTCATCCCGCCTATGGACAGCCCGCTTCGTATTCCAGCTGGCAGTTATACGGTATTCGTCCTCGACAAGGGGCAACCTCCATGGACACTAATCGTCAGCAACAAAACTGGCGAATGGGGGATGGCATATCCGGGCGAACAATACGACCTGGGGCGCACGAGTATGGGTTTTGACACGAAGCAACCGGTCGACAAGTTCGCCATCGGTTGCACGCACACCGGTCCAATGTTCGTGGCACTGCAATTGGGTAAATTCTCTGGACTCCTCAAGATCTTTGCCGTGAATCCCAAAGAAGAATACCTTTGGCGCTAGGCGACGTATCGTGAACCATGAAGGGCCCCAGCTACTTGGGCGGGATGGGGTTTGCGGTGGTGGGTGGGGTGGCTTTGGTGAAGATCTTCATGGCGTTCTGGACCGTGTAGTTGAGGCCCCAGGCTGTCGGGATGATGACGATCGCCCATGCTACTGCGATGAGGAGGGGTGAGGATTTCTTTTCGGTGTCGGCCATTTGGTTCTCCTGAATTCTTGCTGAGAAGCAGGTCCTCCGCCTGCGGCGAAGGATGACAATTTTTATCTTTAGTGGGCTGCGCCTGCAGGTTCGGGGAGGTTCTGGTCTTTGAGCCAGAACTTCTCGGCTACGGGGCGGACGAGCAGGTTGGCGATGAAGCCGATGACGAGCAGGCCGGACATGATGTGGAGGATGAGCGGGTAGGCTTCCTGTCTGGGCATTTTGTTGGCTACGTAGTGGTCGAGGATGCCGTTGACGATGAGCGGGCCGACGATTCCGGCGGTGGACCAGGCGGTGAGCAGGCGACCGTGGATGGCGGAGACGTTGTAGCCGCCGAAGAGATCTTTGAGGTAGGCGGGGATGGTGGCGAATCCGCCTCCGTACATGGAGAGCAGGAGGGCGGCGATGAGTACGAAGAGGGCGACTGAGTTGAGATGATCGGCGCCGGTGAGGGGAAGGAAGAAGTAGAGGACGGCTCCCAGGGTGAAGAAGCAGAAGTAGGTTGCTTTGCGGCCGATGTAGTCGGAGACGGAGGCCCAGAAGAAGCGCCCGGCCATGTTGAAGATGCTGAGGATGCCTACGAAGCCGACGGCTGCGGTGGCGCCGACGGAGCCCTTGAAGAGGTCCTGGATCATGGGCGAGGCTTGTTCGAGGATTCCGATGCCGGCGGTGACGTTGCAGAAGAGGACGATCCAGAGAAGCCAGAATTGTGGTGTGCGCCAGGCATGGTGGACGTCGACGTTGTGGGTGGAGATGAGGGCGGAGGCCTTGTTGTGGCCGGACCAGCCTTCGGGTTTCCAACCTTCGCGGGGAACGCGGATGGTGAAGACTCCGAACATCATGAAGAGGAAGTAGAGCGTGCCCATGGTCATGAAGGTGTAGGGAATGGAGGGCTGGCCGGCGGCTTTGAAGTGGGCCATGAGCTGGCTGGCGAGCGGGCCGCCGATCATGGCGCCTCCACCGAATCCCATGATGGCGAGGCCGGTGGCGAGGCCGGGACGGTCGGGGAACCACTTGATGAGGGTGGAGACGGGGGAGATGTAGCCGAGGCCTAGGCCTATGCCTCCGATGACTCCGTAGCCGAGGTAGATGAGGAGGAGATTGTGGGTGGTGGCTCCCGCAGAGGCGATGAAGAAGCCGGTTCCGAAGCAGAGGGCAGCGTAGAACATGGCGCGGCGGGGGCCGGCTCTTTCAAGCCACGCTCCGAAGAGTGCGGCGGAGATGCCGAGGAAGGCGATGGCGATGGAGAAGATGTAGCCGACATCTTTGAGGTTCCATGCGGCGCCGTTGCCTGCTGGCAGGGCGAGGAGTGGGTTCTTGAAGACGGAGAAGGCGTAGACCTGGCCGATGGAGAGATGGATGGCGAGGGCTGCGGGTGGGACGAGCCAGCGACTGTAGCCGAGCGGAGCTACGGATCGGTCGCGATCGAGGAAGGCGAGGGCCATGTGGCGATACTCCTGGAAGTTTGAGTATTTGAGCTCAGGTGCGGAGTGCGCGAAATTGGGTCTTTTTACTGTCGCGTGAATATACAACGACGTAACTGTGACTGTCTGTGAATTTGGTGTTAATGGATGCCGAGAGGTCAATGGGTTGCTGACGTGCGGTGCATAGCGTACCTTTTTTTCTGCTGAATAATTTTTGCTGGATGGTGTTGAGGAGGGTTGTTTGACGATGTCTGATGTGAGTGCGAATCTGGATTCGAGTTTGCGAGAGAACCGGCTGTTCACCCCGCCTGCGGAGTTTGCGGCGAAGGCGCATGTGAAGAGTCTGGAAGAGTATGAGGCGATGTATCGGCGCAGCGTGGAGCAGCCGGAGAAATTCTGGGCTGAGGCGGCAGGGGAGTTGGAGTGGTTTGCTCCGTGGGCGAAGGTGCTGGAGGGGGAGATATCGAGCGCTAAGTGGTTTGTGGGGGGGAAGTTGAACCTTTCGCATAATTGCGTGGATCGTCATGCGCTGGGGTCGCGTAAGGATAAGGTTGCGCTGCTTTGGGAGGGTGAGCCGGGTGAGGTTCGGAAGCTTACTTATGGCGAGCTGCATGAGCAGGTGCAGCGGTTTGCGAATGTGCTGAAGGGACTGGGAGTGAAGCGCGGGGATCGCGTGGCGGTGTATATGGGGATGGCGCCGGAGCTGGCGATTACGCTGCTGGCTTGCGCGCGAATTGGGGCGGTGCATTCGGTGATCTTCGGCGGGTTTGCGGCGCATGCGATTGTGGATCGGGTGAATGACTCGGAGTGCGTGGCGGTGATTACGCAGGACACCAGTTATCGGCGGGGCAATGAAGTAAAGCTGAAGTCGATTGTGGATGAGGCTTTGGAGAAATGTCCGACGGTGAAGAGCGTGGTGGTGTATCGGCGAAGCGGCTCTGAGGTGACGATGAAGGCTGGGCGCGATGTCTGGTGGCATGACGAGATGGCGCGCGCGGGAGCGACGTGTGCGCCGGAGTGGATGGATGCTGAGGACCCGCTCTATCTGCTGTATACGTCGGGGACGACGGGGAAGCCTAAGGGGTTGATGCACACGACGGGTGGGTATGCGGTGCAGACTTATTTGACCAGCAAGTATGTTTTTGATCTGCGTGAGGAGGATGTTTATTGGTGTACGGCTGACATTGGTTGGGTGACTGGGCATAGCTATGTTGTGTATGGGCCGCTGCAGAATGGCGCGACGGTGGTGATGTATGAAGGGGCTCCGAACTGGCCGGAGCCGGATCGGTTCTGGAAGATTGTGGACGCGCACAAGGTGACGATTTTTTATACGGCTCCGACGGCGATACGTGCGTTTACGAAGTGGGGGAATCAGTGGGTGGAGAAGCACTCGCTGGCTTCGCTGCGGTTGCTGGGAACGGTGGGGGAACCGATCAATCCTGAGAGCTGGATGTGGTATCACCGCGAGATTGGGAAGGAGCGGTGCCCGATTGTGGATACGTACTGGCAGACGGAGACGGGGGCGATCATCATCGCTCCGATACCGGGAGCGGTGGGGACGAAGCCGGGATCGGCTACGCGGCCGTTCTTTGGGATTGTGCCTGAGGTGGTTACAAAAGAGGGTGAGCCGGTTCCGGATGGCAAGGGTGGGCTGCTGGTGATTCGGAAGCCGTGGCCTTCGCTTGCGCGGACGATTTATGGTGATCGGGCGCGGTATGAAGAGGCTTACTTCAGTGAGATTCCGGGGAGTTACTTTACGGGCGACGGCGCGCGCCGGGATTCGGATGGGTACTTCTGGCTGATGGGACGCGTGGACGATGTGATCAACGTGAGTGGACACCGGCTAGGGACGATGGAGGTGGAGTCGGCGCTGGTGGCGCACCCGAAGGTGGCGGAGGCGGCGGTGGTGGGGAGGCCCGATGAGATGAAGGGTCAGGCGATTGCGGCGTTTGTGACGCTAGAGGGTGGGCATGCTCCGAGTGAGGAGTTGCGACAGGAGCTGCGGCAGTGGGTTGCGAAGGAGATTGGAGCGCTGGCGCGGCCAGATGATCTGACTTTTACAGATGCTTTGCCAAAGACGCGGAGCGGCAAGATTATGCGGCGGCTGCTGAGGGAGCTGGCAAGTACCGGCGAGGTGAAGGGCGACACGACTACGCTGGAGGATTTCGGGGTGATAGCGAAGCTGCGTGAAGGGGATGAGTAGAGCTATCTGCTACCCGAGCCGCCGGCATCGTAAAGGTGAACACGGAGCCCTGGCCTGGCTGGCTGGTGACGTCGATGTGGCCGCCGTGCGCCTCAATGATGGCGCGGCTGATGGCGAGTCCCATCCCGGTGCCGGCGGTTCCTTCGTTGTGATTTCTGGCGCGGTAGAAGCGTTCGAAGATCAATGACTGCTCGGAAGGATCAATGCCAATTCCCCGGTCTGCGATGCTTACGGCGATACATTCTCCTCTTCGTTCCGCCGAAATAGTGATCGGCATATCTGGTTTGGAGTATTTTGCGGCGTTTTCGAGAAGATTGCAGATGACCTTCTTGAGATATTCGGGATCTGCCTTTATCTCCAGTGCAGCGGGCACGTCGACTTTCACCGGGTGCTGTTCTTCGACCCAGGAGCAGGTCTCCTGCGCCTGCTCGACGAGCTGAAGCACGCTCACCGCGGCAAAGTGCATCTGCACCTGTTGGGCGTCGAGCTGGGCCATCTCCACAGCTTCTGAGACGAGATGATTCAGGCGGTCGCTTTCTTCGTCGATGATAGTGAGCAACTCATTGCTACTTTCTTTCTCGACACCACCGGCCAAGAGGGCGGTAGCTGCGCCTTTTATTGAGGTGAGTGGAGTCCGGAGTTCGTGAGTGATGGAATCGATCATGAGGGTTCGCAGGCGTTCGCTTTCCTTGGCGGCTTCGCCACGCGCGACGTTTTCCAATGCCTGTGCGCGGTCCATTGAGATGGAGATGAGACCTCCGATGGCCTCGGATGTTTTTGCGGAGATGGGGACTCCGCGCAGGAGAAGCAGGCCTTTCGGTCGGACTCCGGAGCGCAGTGGGACCTGGATTTCATCGACTTCACTGTTGACGGCGGAGAGCGTTGTGGCGAGTTGACGGAGGTGGGGAATTTCAATATCTGAAACCTCGTCAGTTCCAGCACGGTAGAGCCGATCTCCATCTAACAGGTAGAGGATTCCGGATCTCGCACCGGTGACGCTGGCGACGGCGGAGGGTACGGAACTGACCAGCGTGGCGACATTTTCGGTTTGCAGCAGCTCACGACTGAGGCGGAAGAGAATCTCGAGTTCCTGCTGGCGCGAGCGAGCCTCTTTTGCCTGGTTGCGGGCGCGATGAGACAGGCGGCTAGCGATGATTGCGGTGACGAGAAAGGCGAAGAGGGCCAGCCAGTTCTGGGGGTCTGCTATGGTAAACGTGCCGACGGGCGGAAGAAAGAAGAAGTTGTAGCATGCAGTTGCAGCAATCGAGATTACGACTGCATAACGCAGACCCCATTCCGCCGCGAGCAATAGAATGAGTAGCAGCAGAGTAAGCGCCGCGGTAGTCGGATTGACGTGAAGCCAATGTCTGTACGCGAGTACGATTCCCGCGAGAGCGCCAAATGCCAGCATCCAACGTGTTATTGCAACGAGGCGACGCGAGTTCATAGGGAGTATTGTACGGCGTGAGCGAACTAAGAAAATCACCGGAAGATTGGCTACTGAGCAGCGAAACGGAGAAGCAGCGCGGCCGCTTCAAGGTGTTTCTCGGATACGCTCCCGGGGTGGGGAAGACGTTCAGCATGCTCAGCGAGGGCATTCGCCGACGCAGCCGGGGCGAAGATGTCGTTATAGGGATTGTGGAGACACATGGACGCAGTGGCACTGGCGAGTTGTCATCAAAGCTGGAGCAGGTGCCACGACGTGAGATCGACTATAAGGGAACGTTGTTTACGGAGATGGACGTTGATGCGATCCTGGCGCGCATGCCCCAGGTGGCGTTGATCGACGAGTTGGCGCATACGAATGTCGAGGGCAGCCGCTTTGCAAAGCGGTATGAAGATGTCCTGCTGCTGCTGGAGAATAAGATCGATGTGCTCAGCACTATCAACATTCAGCATGTTGAAAGCCTGGCGCCGCGGGTACAGGCGCTCACGGGCATCAGTGTTCGAGAACAAGTTCCTGACTGGGCGCTTGATCGTGCGGATGAGATCGTCATCAGCGACTTGACTCCGGAGGCGCTGGTGACACGAATGCGGCGTGGCGATATTTATCCGATGGAACGCGTGGATCGCTCGCTCTCCAACTTCTTTCGGCGGGGCAATCTCATTGCTCTTCGTGAGATGGCGCTGCAACGCGTGACTCGCGCAGTCGATCGCACATTAGACGGTTACGTAAAGCGCAAACGCCTTGGCGCACATTGGACGGTAGCGGAGAGAATCGCAGTTTGCATTAGTTCCAATGCGCAGGCACGAGATCTGATCGCACGCGGAGCGCGGTTGGCGGAGGCGTTGGGAGCCGAACTTTATGTCCTGCACGTTGAGAGCGAACGCGACAAGGATCCGGAGCGCAAGCGAACGCTGGAGTCGAGCCTGCAGTTTGCCAGAAACCTGGGCGCGACTATCGTAAGTCTTACGGGCAGTGATACGGCCCGCGTGTCCGCAACCTACATTCGGGAGCAGCGCATCACGCAGGCCATCGTCGGAAGGTCGGCGTTGCACGGATTGCGCAAATATCTTTACTACCTCGCCATCCAGAAGTTTATGTCTGAGGCGCCGCACGTCGATCTGCACATCGTCACACAGGAGAGCCATTGAAGCGAATACTGATTGTGGATGATGAGCGGCAGATAACACGCATGCTGCGGGCTTCTCTGCAGAGCTGTGGCTACGAAGTGATGGTCGCAGGGAATGGGGTAGAAGCATTCGCACGATTCGAGACCGATCGACCTGATCTGATCATCACCGATCTAGCGATGCCAGAGATGAATGGGCTGGAGTTGACACAGGCTGTGAGGAGGCTGGCTCAGACGCCCATCATCGTCCTCAGCGTTCGGGACACTGACGTGATGAAGGTGGCGGCGCTGGATGAGGGCGCGGATGACTACCTTACGAAACCGTTCAGCATGCCTGAATTACTGGCTCGTGTCCGCGCCCAACTGCGGCGCACCTCCGAGACTGAGCCTGGGGAGAGTCATCTCGAGGTTGGCGACTTCGTTATCGATGCCGATGTGCATACGATTTCGGTTCGAGGGCAGGCGATTCACCTGACTCCGAAGGAATTTGATCTGTTGCTGCTGTTTGCGCGTGCTCCTCATCGTGTACTGACGCACAAGATACTGCTACGTGGTATCTGGGGTCCTGCAGGCGATCACCAGCCGGAGTACCTGCGGGTGCTAATCGCGCAGCTCAGGAAGAAGATAGAGCGGGGGGAGGGGCCGCGATATATCGTTAGCGAGCCCTGGGTGGGGTATCGATTCGATCCCGAGGGGAAGAGCAGCATTACGGCTTCTTAACGCGTTTTCTACGGATATTTTACGGGGATTGCCTTTCTACTCATAAAGAAAGGTTGTCGGATTGCGTAGTTACATGGTTAGTCTCCCGTGCTTGTTTTTTTCGCTTGTTGCATATTCTCAATCGCCAGGGTCTGGTAATGGTAATTCAGTAGATGCAACAACCTCACCCAGGCTTCCGGATAGCCCTGGAGCACTGGCTCACAGTAAGGGACAGCGAACGGGCTGTACCACCAAGTATTCCGAACACCTGCTCAGCTATGGCCAGTGGATGGGCTCGACGGTGCTCTTCCGTCCGGAGCTGCGTCTTGAGCATTCCTACGATCTAAAAGCTTACGACCTGGGGACGAAGAAGACACAGTTCATCGCCGCCGCAGACGTGACTTACCACTTCTAGAGAAAGAACGGAGCATCTCCATGATCGATGTGTTGTGTGTCCTATTGATCTTCATATTCTTTGGAGTTGCGCACGCCTATGTGGAAGCGTGCCAGCGACTGAAAGCGAGGCCCCACCATGATTGAAGGGATCCTTCTTCTCATCATTTCGGCTGGACTTCTGGTCTATCTCGTCTACGCGCTCTTACGCCCGGAGAAGTTCTAAATGTCACTTAATGGCTGGCTGCAAATCTTTCTCTTCATCGCCGCGGTGCTGTTGCTCGCGAAACCCATGGGCAGCTACCTTGCTCGAGTATTCGAGCGACGGAAGACCTTTCTCGATCCTGTGCTGGCTCCGTGTGAACGAGTGCTTTATCGCATGACGGGCATTAACCCTGAACAGGAGATGCGTTGGACGGAGTATGCCGTTGCAATGCTTGTGTTCAGCGCGGCTACGATGTTGCTGACGTATATCATCGAGCGGATTCAGCATTGGTTGCCCCTTAATCCTCAGCATTTGCCTGGGGTTGAACCGGTACTGGCGCTGAATACAGCAATCTCGTTTACGACTAACACTAACTGGCAGTCTTATGTCCCTGAGTCCACGATGAGCTATCTCACGCAGATGCTCGGGCTTGCCACTCATAATTTCTGGTCGGCTGCTGTGGGAATGGCGCTGGCGATCGCTTTTATTCGCGGGATTGCACGACGCGAGATGAAGACGCTTGGGAACTTCTGGGTTGATCTGACACGTGGGACGCTTTGGGTTCTACTGCCGATTTGCATCGTGTTTTCGCTGACCCTGGTATCTCAAGGTGTCGTACAGAACTTCAAGCCATATGACACGGCGAAGTTAGTGGAATCGCAAAAAGTTGTTGGCACGGATGGGAAGACGACGGTCGTTACGACGCAGACGATCGCTCAAGGTCCAGTCGCTTCTCAAGAGGCCATCAAGATGCTGGGTACCAACGGTGGCGGTTTCTTCAATGCGAACAGCGCGCATCCGTTCGAGAATCCTACGCCGCTCTCGAACTTCCTGCAGATGCTATCCATCTTTTTGCTGCCGGCGGGTCTGGCGATTGCCCTGGGGCAGATGGTCGGTTCGCCGAAGCATGGCTGGGCGGTGCTCGCAGCGATGGTCGTTTTGTGGTTTGCCGGCACGCTGACGTGCTATTGGGCGGAGTCGCAGGCGAACCCACTGCTGCATGGAGTGGACCAACACATCTCGCTTACTCAATCCGGCGGCAACATGGAAGGCAAGGAAGTTCGCTTCGGAATCGCGAACTCGGCCTTGTTCGCGACAGTCACGACGGATGCGAGTTGCGGTGCGGTGAACAGTGTGCACGACAGCTTTATGCCCCTGGGTGGTATGGTGCCAATGACGAATATCCTGCTTGGCGAGATTGTCTTTGGCGGCGTGGGGGCAGGGCTCTACGGCATGCTTGTCTTTGTGGTGATGGCAGTCTTTATCGCCGGTCTAATGGTGGGTCGAACGCCAGAGTACCTGGGCAAGAAGATTGAATCGTACGACGTGCAGATGTCGATGCTGTATTTGCTTATCTTCCCGTTTATTATTCTGGGCTTCTCTGCCGTTGCGGTGCTGATGCCGAACCTCGGGCTTAGCAGCCTGACGAACCATGGACCGCATGGCCTTTCGGAGATTTTGTACGCCTACACTTCGGCGACGGGGAATAACGGTTCGGCGTTTGCCGGCCTGAACGCGAATACGCACTGGTTCAACTACTCGCTTGGGTTTGCGATGTTCTTCGGCCGCTTCCTAATGGCTGTGCCGATGCTGGCGATTGCCGGAAACCTTGTCGGAAAGAAGAGCGTTCCCGCTTCTGCAGGCACTTTCCCGGTCACTACACCTTTGTTTACGATGCTGCTGATTGGCGTCATTCTTATCGTCGGCGCTCTTACTTTCTTCCCCGCACTCAGCCTTGGTCCCGTGCTTGAGCATCTGTTGCTGCGGGCTGGACACGCATTTTAGGGAGCCTCAGGAGACACTTATGACAACACATGCAAGCCGCCGCTCCCTGTTCGACTCGAAGATTGTCCGCCGTGCGTCCGTAGATGCGCTTACCAAGCTGAGTCCACGCGCGATGATGAAGAACCCTGTGATGTTCGTCGTGGAGATTGGAAGCGTCCTCACATCGATCATGCTTATCACTAACGCCGTGACGCATCGCGGACATCTCAGCTTCAACCTCCAGATAACGTTGTGGCTTTGGTTTACGGTGCTTTTTGCGAATTTTGCCGAAGCGATGGCCGAAGGCCGCGGCAAGGCGCAGGCAGATGCGCTGCGACTTGCGAAGTCGGAGACTACGGCGTATCGGGTGGTGAAGGGGGTTGTGCAGGAGGTGCCGAGTTCACAGCTCCGCGCAGAGGATATTGTGCGTGTTACTGCGGGACAGATGATCCCCGGTGATGGCGATGTAATCGAAGGGGTGGCCTCGGTGGATGAGTCGGCAATTACGGGCGAGTCGGCTCCTGTGATCCGCGAGGCGGGGGGTGACCGGTCGGCCGTCACAGGTGGTACTCGTGTTCTGTCTGACGTGATTACTGTGCGGATTACGTCGAATCCGGGTGAGACATTTCTGGATCGCATGATTGCGCTGGTAGAAGGTGCGGAACGGCAGAAGACGCCGAATGAGATCGCGCTGAACATTCTGCTTGCCGGGTTGACGATCATTTTTCTGTTTGCCGTTGTGACCCTGCAACCATTCGCTATCTACTCTGGTGCGCCGCAGACGGTTTTTGTGCTGATCGCATTGTTGGTGTGTCTTATACCTACGACGATCGGCGGGTTGCTCTCTGCGATCGGCATTGCAGGTATGGATCGGCTGGTGCAGCACAATGTTCTGGCTACTTCGGGGCGCGCGGTGGAAGCGGCAGGCGATGTGAATACTTTGCTTCTGGATAAGACGGGGACCATTACGATCGGCAACCGGCAGGCTTCGGAGTTTGTCGCGGCGCCTGGTGTAACGGCGGAGCAGTTAGCGGATGCGGCGCAACTCTCTTCGCTTTCGGATGAGACACCTGAAGGTCGCTCGATTGTGGTGCTGGCGAAAGAGCAATTCAATCTGCGCGGTCGTGAGCTGGGGCTTATGAATGCGGAGTTTGTTCCTTTCTCTGCGACTACGCGTATGAGCGGTATCGAAGTGGATGGCCGTAGCATTCGCAAGGGCGCTGTCGATGCTATTGCACGTTATCTGCAGGAGCATGGTTCGCAGATGCCGGCGGAGGTGCGGGCTACGGTTGATACGATCTCGCGGAGTGGGGGTACGCCGCTGGTGGTTACGGAGAACGGGCGTGCGCTTGGTGTTATCCATTTGAAGGATGTGGTGAAGGGCGGCATGCGGGAGCGGTTTGATCAGCTTCGCGCGATGGGCATTCGCACTGTGATGATTACCGGTGACAATCCGCTTACAGCGGCGGCGATTGCGCGAGAGGCCGGTGTCGACGACTTTCTGGCGGAGGCCAAGCCGAAGGACAAGATGGACCTCATACGTCGCGAGCAGGCTGATGGCAAGCTGGTCGCGATGACGGGAGATGGGACGAACGATGCGCCGGCGCTGGCCCAGGCGGATGTAGGTGTGGCGATGAACTCGGGCACGCAGGCTGCGAAGGAGGCGGGGAACATGGTTGACCTCGACTCTAACCCGACGAAGCTGATCGAGATTGTCGCCATTGGTAAACAACTGCTTATGACACGCGGCGCGTTGACCACTTTCTCCATTGCAAACGATGTGGCCAAGTATTTCGCGATTATTCCGGCGATGTTTGCGGGTGTCTTTCCCGTGCTGGGTGCGCTGAACATTATGCATCTGCATAATGCGGAGTCGGCTGTTCTCTCCGCGGTGATTTTCAATGCGCTCATCATTGTCGGGCTGATACCGCTTGCGTTGCGGGGTGTTGGGTACAGGCCTATGTCAGCGGCTGGTCTGCTGCGGCGGAACCTGCTGGTCTATGGGTTTGGCGGCCTTGTCGTTCCGTTTATTGGGATCAAGCTTATCGATGTGATTATCACTGCGCTTCATCTTGCGTAAGGAGATTTTATGAAGAAGAACATTATTACTGCTTGTCTCTATACGGTTGTCACTGGCGTTTTGTTTGGCCTTGTCTATCCGCTCCTTATTGCGGGAATAGCGAAGGCTGTTTTCCCTGACAAGGCGAATGGTCAACTGATCGTTCGAGATGGGGAGATCATTGGGTCGAAGCTGATCGGGCAACCCTTCACCGGGCCGGGGTATTTTCATAGCCGTCCTTCGGCTGCGGGCACCGGGTATGACGCGACGTCGTCCGGGGGGTCTGACCTTGGGCCTACGAGCAAGGCGCTGGTGGATCGCGTGAATGCCAGTGTGAGCGCGGAGGGTGGGGGGACTGTTCCGGTTGATCTGGTTACGGCGTCGGGTTCGGGGCTTGATCCGGACATCAGCCCGGCTGCTGCTTTGTACCAGGTTTCACGGGTTGCTCGGGAGCGGAAGCTCTCGGAAGACACGGTTCGTGACCTGGTGATGAAACAGGTTGAGCCACGGCAGTTCGGGCTGCTCGGTGAGCCGACGGTTAATGTGCTTGGGCTTAATCTGGCGCTGGATCAGATGAAGTAGGGTATGCTCCTCCCGGTACTTTTGCGCAAAGTATTCAAAGGATGGGAGATAAGTCCGGACTTTGGGTTGCAGGTGGGGCTAAAGTCCTTATTTTCGAGGGTGTTTGGCCGCAAAGTATTCATTGCGTGGATTTTACGGATTCCATCGTAAGCTTAAATTGAGAAAGAGCTGCCGCGGCTCGGTACCCTTCGCCGGGGCCCCATTTGGGGCTGAGGTTGGTTTTTCCTGTGCCTTAATTATATAGCGGGTGTCAAGAATTTCGTGGGCTTGAAGCCCCTGGGATATGCATCGGGGCATTCCGACGCGATCTCCTGAGCGTCGTCGAAACTCCGGATGGAACTTTGTGGCGCAGCAAGCGTACACACTTATGGGACATGCACACTTATTTGAGTAATCGTTTATTGGCAGCGGCAGCACATACGGCTGCCGCTGCGATGGTTTTTCTATCGTTGAACGTTTGTGCTCAAACGGTTAGTAAACCGATGGCGTTCGACGTGGCTTCGATTCGCAGGAATGTGGACGACATCGGCACGTGCAGTCCGGACCAGGTGGAGCCTACCCAGAACGGATTTCACATTACGAACTGTCCCCTACTCATGGCAGTGGGTGCGGCGTATGTTCCTACCACGGGCAATCCGCTCGATTACCTAGTACAACAGCGCATCGTGGGGATGCCGAAAGAGCTATCGCAGGAGCGGTACAACATCGACGCTCGGATCGCGGATTTAGATGCTCAGGCTTGGCAGGACCCGATGCAGCGAAAACAGATGCTACACGCAATGATGCAGACCCTATTGGCTGAGCGGTGCAAGCTGGTGGCGCATCGCGAGATGAGGGAGAGGCCGATCTATGCACTGGTGGTGGCGAAGAATGGGCCAAAGCTGAAGGCTGTTGAACCGGGAGAGGCGGAGGCTATTCGGGCAAAGCATCCAGATGCAGTCGGAGTTCCCGGCGGAAGCGGTTTCTTTGTTCGTGGAGAGAAAAATGGGCACATCGATATTTATGGAGCAACCACAGGTACACTGGCGTTGCTGCTGTCCGGGCCCGCGGGCCGACCAGTCGTGGACAAGACGGGACTGACCAACATCTACGATATGCACCTGGACCTGGGACAGAAAGGACCGCCTGCGGCTGATGGGTCAGCGGACCCTGGAACTTCGGTCTTTACCTCGGTGCAGGAACAGCTTGGGTTGAAGCTGGAGTCGCAGAAGGACCAGGTAGAGTACCTCGTAATCGATCATATCGAACGGCCTTCGCCAAACTAGCTCTGCGCACCCTTCCTAAGTCAACCAGTCGTCAAACAGCAGTGAATCCCCCAACGGAAAACCCTGTCGGGCAGCTTCCGATACTGGATAGATGTTAGTTGAGGTGGTTGCTGGGTTTGGTGGGTAGGGTGAAGTGGACTACGGTGCCTTTGCCGGGGGTGCTGGTGGCCCAGATGCGGCCTCCGTGCTGGGTGACTATGCTGCGGCAGATGGCGAGGCCGAGGCCGGTGCCGCCCATGGCGCGGGAGTCGGAGGCGTCGCCTTGCTGGAAGCGGTCGAAGATGTTTTCGAGCTTGTCGGCGGGGATTCCGCGGCCCTGGTCTTCGACTTCGATGAGAGCTTCGTGTTCGTCAAGGCTTTTGGCGGTGAGATGGATCTCGCTGCCGGGGGGTGAGAACTTGATGGCGTTCGAGATGAGGTTGTTAAGCATTTGCAGGATGCGGTCGGGGTCGGCCCAGACGCTGACGCCGTTGGCGGCGTAGAAGATGCGGATGTTGGGGCGAGGGGTGCGGGTCTGCTGCTGGGTGACGGCGCGGCGGAGGAGATCTTCGGCGCTGGACATGGTGAGCTGGAGCTCGGCCTTGCCGGAGCCGATGCGCTCGAGGTCGAGGATGTCGTTGACCAGGCGGACGAGGCGGTCGGTGTTGCTGATGGCGATCTCGAGCATCTGCTGCGACTTCTCGGGGCGGGTGGTGAGGGCTCCGCCGGCTAGGAGGCCGAGGGCTCCGCGCAGGGAGGTGAGCGGTGTGCGGAGTTCGTGGGAGACGGTGGAGATGAACTCGTCCTTCATGCGGTCGAGGGCTCGGCGCTCGGTGGTGTCGGTGAAGGCCACGACGACACCGACGGCTTTGCCGGGGGTGTTGCGGTCGTTGTTGGATTCGACCTGGGGGCGGGCTACGTATTCTACGGGGAAGCTGGTGCCGTCTTTGCGCCAGAAGACCTCGTTGCCGACGCGAACGGTGTCGCGATGGGAGAGGCTGTTGCGGATGGGTGAGTCGTCGACTGAATAGGCAGAGCCGTCGGCGCGGGTGTGCTGGATGAGATCGTGGGCGTTGCGGCCCAGTATCTCGGCGGTCTTGTAGCCGAGCATTTGAGCGGCGGCGGGATTGACGAAGGTGATCCTGCCGTCGAGGTCGGTGCCGAAGATGCCGTCGCCGACGGACTCGAGGATGGAGTCGGACTGGCGGGTGAGTGTGCGGAGACGGCCTTCGACGCGGGTTTGCTCAGTGATGTCGACGCCGAAGCCGAGGACGTAAGGCTCGCGATTGGGGACGTCGATGAGCTTGTTGCGGTAGGCGATGACGCGGACTTCGCCGTCGGCGTGAGAGAGGTGGAGGAGGCCCTGGGCCTCGCCGGTCTCGGCGATTTTGCGGAGGTAGATGGGGAGGGCGCGGCGACGGTCCTCGTGGATGAACTCGGTGAGGGAGTGGCCCACCATCTCTTCGAGGGTGCGGCCGAGGCTCTCGGCTCCATAGGCGTTGATGGAGAGCATTTTGCCTTTGAGATCGTGGGTGCAGACCATACCGAGGGAGCCTTCAACCAACTGGCGGTAGCGTGCCTCGCTCTCGCGGAGGGTGGCTTCTGCGGCGCGCTGGATGGTGACGTCGATGCCAGTGGCGATGAGGAAGCCGACCTGTCCCTGCTGATCGCGGAGGGCGGTGGCGGACCAGGCGATGCGGCGGAGGCTGCCGTTGCGGTTGAGCCAGTGATTCTCGTAGACGGCGGGGAAGGGGCCGGAGCGGAGCATGTCGAACTGCTCGATGGCCTGGGAGACTTCGTCGCGGGGGATGAGTTTGTCCCATGCGTAGCGTCCTACGAGGGTGGGGAAGTCGTATCCGGAGGCGAGCTCGCAGGCGCGATTGAAGCGGACGATGCGGCCGGCGGTGTCGAAGACTACGACTAGGGCGCCTACGGTGTCGAGGACGGCGGAGACGAAGTTTCGCTCGACGGTGAGGGCGGACTCGACGCGCTGGCGGGCGCGGGCGGCACGGTCGATCTGGCGGATGCGGGTGTTGAGCTCAAGGCGGTTAATGACCTGACGGCTGAGGACGGCGAGGGCTTCGGCCTGGGCTGCGGTGAGAGCGCGGGCGGGGGCGTCCAGTACGAAGAGGGCGCCGATGCTGACTCCGTCGGGGGTGGTGAGGGGGGCACCGGCGTAGAAACGGAAGGCGGTATCGCTGAGGATGATGCCGTCGGGGGTGTAGTCGGGGTCCTTGCGGGCGTCGCGAACCTCGTAGACGGTGTCGCCGAGGATGGTGGTCTCGCAGGGGGTGCTGCGGAGGGGGGCCTCGATGAGGTCGAAGCCGATGTGGGACTTGAACCAGATGCGGTCGGCACCGATGAGGGAGATGGCGGCGATGGGGGTGTTGCAGATCTGGGCGGCGAGACGGGCGATGTCGTCGAGGACCGGATCGGGCGTGGAGTTGAGGACCTCGTAGTGGGCCAGGGCCTCGAGCCGCATTGCTTCGTCTTTTACTAAAAGTGCGTTCATTTGCTGAATTGAATGTTAGGGGAACGGGATGGCGCATCACACTGCTACTTTTGGGGCAGCAGAGGACTCAAAGTTTGGTCATCAAGAGACTTACGGCTTGGGGAGAGCACAGCATTCACCAGCAGCGGGGGGCTCATTTGCGCTGGCATCCATGGCAACTTTCCAGCTGCCGTCGGGGAGTTTTTTCCAGATGGTGAAGTAGCGTCCGGAGGTGATGACGGGCTGGCCATTCTTGTCTTTCGAGCGGCCTTCGTAGTGTCCCCAGGTGAATCCCATGTCGTTGGATGGGCCCATCTGGGCACCCTGGGGGACCCATGTGAGCTGGTAGACCTTGGGGTCCCAGTTGGCGTTGGCGACGATGGCGCCGTGGCCGAGGACGGGAGCGAGGCCGTTGCTGAGAGTCATGCCGTCATCGGCGAACCAGGAGGCGAAGGCCTTGCCTCCACCAGTGGCGACGGCCTGAGAGAACTTGCCTTCGAGCTCAAGGAGGAGAAGGACGCCGGGGCTGAGAGTGGGCTGGCTTAGCGGGCTGACCTGAACGGCGGGATGACCGAACGGGTCTAACTGAGGCGGGGACTGCGCGCAGAGCGGGGACGATGCGAGGGCGCAGAGCACGGTGGATGCGACTGCACCCCCTACCGGCGTGATTTTGCGCAAATTCTTCGAAAGAATAGGGTTAGGCATGGACTTCGACTCCGGGATGCTGCTAAAGTGATGCATTGAAGAGACTTATTTTGCAAATTCTTGATTTTATTATGGTTAAGACAGTGGTTCAAGAGCTGCTGGGCGTTTGAGGGGCCTCTCGGGGGCTCTTGTCTGTCAAGTTAATGATCTCTCGATTGGACGCGATCCGGTTGCTTTAAGTGGCGGCGCGTACAACACCCGTATACAGCATAGATGCTGGAGCTGTGGACTGCCAGCGGGAGCTTTTTTGCATGCGGCCGGACAACAAGACGATGCCGGGAGAAGAGCGGCTTGATGCTGATATGCTGCGGGAAATGACAAAGACAAATATGCAGCACGGTTTGGTGTGGCCGGCCGTGGGGTTGTTGACGGTTGGAGTTGGGGTAGGTGCGACGCAGCATGGGGCGGGGGCGGCGCTGGTGGCGGAGATTTTGCGGTGGGCTGGGGTGTTGCTGCTGGTGGGGTTCGCGATGGTGCGGCGGTCGCTTACAGTTTGGATTGTGGTGGCGATGGTGGTGGGAGTCGAGGTGGGGCTGGATGCTCCGAAGGTTGGGCTGAGTCTGCGGTTTCTTTCGGATATTTTTCTGCGGCTGATTAAGGCGATTGTGGGGCCGCTGATTCTGGGGACGCTGATCTCGGGGATTGCTGGGCATGGGGATCTGAAGAGTGTGGGGCGCATGGCGTGGAAGAGCCTTGTCTATTTTGAGGTCGTGACTACGCTGGCGCTGGTGATTGGTTTGGTGGCGATTAATTTGAGTAAGGCTGGGGAGGGGATGAGTGTTGGTGCAGCTCCAACCCAGGTCCCAGGTGCGGGACCTGGGGCACCCGCTCCGATGATTCAGTGGCAGGATTTTGTGACGCATATTTTTCCGGAGAATATTGCGAAGAGTTTGGTTGAGGGGCAGATTCTGCAGGTGTCGGTGTTTGCGGTGTTCTTTGGGATTGCGCTGGCGATGCTGGGGAGGCGGGGTGAGCCGATACTGCGGCTGGCGGAGGGAATAAGCGAGGTGATGTTCAAGTTCACGAACATCGTGATGTATTTTGCTCCGGTGGCGGTGGGGGCGGCGCTGGCTTATACGGTGGCGCAGAGTGGTGTGGGTGTGCTGGTGAATCTGGGCAAGCTGGTGGCGACGTTCTATGGTGCGCTGGCGGTGCTGGCGTTTGGTGTGATGGTGCCGATACTGATGCTGTTCCGGGTTTCGGTGATGGGGTTTGCGAAAGCGGTGGCGGAGGCGGCTTCGATTGCGTTTGCGACGAGTGCGAGCGAGGCGGCGCTGCCGCGGGCGATGGAGTCGATGGAGGCGTTTGGGGTGCCGCGCAAGGTGGTGGCGTTTGTGATCCCGGCGGGGTACAGCTTCAACATGACGGGATCGTCGGTGTACCTGACGCTGGCGGCGATCTTTGTGGCGCAGGCGGCGGGGATGCATCTGGGGATGGGAGAGCAGATTTCGATTGTGCTGATCCTGATGCTGGCTAGCAAGGGAGTGAGTGGGGTTCCGCGGGCTACGCTGATGGTGTTGATGGCTACGGCGACTTCGCTGCATCTGCCGGCGGAGCCGATCTTTGTGATTCTGGGGATTGATGCGGTGATGGATATGGGACGGACTACGGCGAATGTGGTGGGGAATTGTCTGGCGAGCGTGGTGGTGGCTAAGTGGGAGGGTGTGTTTGAGACGGAGCCGGTTGATCCTGTGGTGGCTGAGGGTGTGGCGGATTAAGGCTGAGACAAAGACAAGAGCAAAGGCGGTTTGCTAGTCAGCTATGAGCTTTGAGCTTTGAGCTTTGAGCTATCAGCTATCAGCTATCAGCTATCAGCTATGAGCTAAGACAGGTGCGATTGCTGCGGTGAGGTTGTGAGCTTTTTCCTTGATTAGGGCGTAAAGGTTTATGTTGCATGGGTGTGGAGCTAATCGCAAGATGAGCCTGGGCAAGCTGGTTGAGATAGTGGTCCTGCGAATCGAAGTGGTGACTCCCAATGCGGGGCGAGCCCGTCCAATAGGTTGATATACTTAAGGGCTGTGGCTTCTGTGCGGATGATGTGAATCCTGTGCAGCGCGAGAGCCGGACAGGTAGAGCAATGGAACAGTATTTAAGTAGGATCAAGTCTCCGGCGGATGTGAAGAAGTTTTCACTGAAGGAGCTGGAGGGGCTTGCGGAGGAGATTCGCGAGCGGTTGATCGTAGGGGTGGCGAAGACGGGTGGGCACATCGGGCCGAACCTGGGTGTGGTGGAACTGACGATTGCGATGCATTATGTTTTCGATACTCCGGCAGACAGCTTTGTGTTCGATGTGAGCCATCAGGCGTATGTGCATAAGCTGCTGACGGGGCGGGAGAGCGAGTTTCATACGATACGGCAGCCGGGTGGGCTGAATGGATTCATGTTGCGGACGGAGAGCGAGCATGACAGCTATGGCGCGGGGCATGCCGGTACGGCGTTGAGTGCGGCGCTGGGGATGGCGGTGGCGCGGGACATGTCGGGCGGGAAGGAACACGTAGTCGCGCTGGCTGGGGATGCGGCGTTTACGAATGGGATCTCGTTTGAGGCGCTGAATAATATTGCGGCGCAGACGAAGCGGCTGATCGTGGTGTTGAACGATAACGCGTGGTCGATCGATAAGAATGTTGGAGCGATTGCAGAGTACTTCCACAAGATTGTGACGAACCCTACGGTGTCGAGTTTGCATAATCGCGCGGCGGGGCTGGTGGAACGGTTTGGCGGCAAGACGATTGCGCATGTGGCACGCAAGGCTGAAGAGGCGGCGAAGGGGTTGATCGGGCCGGGCATGCTGTTCGAGGAGTTCGGGCTGAGCTACTATGGGCCGCTGGATGGGCATAATCTTCCGCTGCTGATTGACACGTTTAAATTTTTGAAGGCGCAGAACAGGCCGGTGGTGCTACACGCGATTACGCAGAAGGGACGCGGGTTCCAGCCGGCGATAGAGAAGGTGAAGAAGTTCCATGGGCTGGGGCCGTATGACGCGGAGACGGGCGAGACGAAGCCGACGGGGCAGAAGACTTACTCGGAGATATTTGCGGAGTCGCTGACGAAGCTGGCTACGGCGAATGAGAAGGTGGTCGCGATAACGGCGGCAATGCCGAATGGGACGGCGCTCGATCTTTTCCGACCGCATCATCCGAAGCGGTACTTTGATGTTGGGATTGCTGAAGAGCATGCTGTGATCTTTGCGGCGGGGATGGCGACGAAGGGGTACAAGCCTTTCTGCGCTATCTACTCGACGTTCTTGCAGCGGGCTTTCGACCAGGTGGTGCATGATGTGTGTCTGCAGAATTTGCCGGTGGTGTTCTGCATGGACCGCGGCGGGTTGAGCGGGGATGATGGGCCGACGCATCATGGGCTGTTCGACATCAGTTACCTGCGGAGTGTGCCGAATATTGTGCACATGGTCCCGAAGGACGAGGACGAACTGGCGGACATGATGTATACGGCGATGCTGCATGACGGGCCGAGCGCGATTCGCTATCCGCGTGGGACGGGGCCGGGGACTGCGGTGAAGGAGCAGCCGGTGGCGATCGAGATTGGCAAGGCTGAGGTGGTGTTTGAGCCTAAGGGTGGCGCGGATGTTGCGATATTCGGGTTAGGCGCGATGCTGCCGGAGGCGCTGCGTCTGGCGGAGTTGCTGAGGGCAGCGGGATTTGCTGCGGCGGTGATTAATCCGCGGTTTGCGAAGCCGATCGACCGGGGGTGCGTGGAGGATTATGCGCGTCGTTGTGGGTTGGTGATCACGCTGGAGGACCATGTGTTGGCGGGCGGGTTTGGATCGGCGGTGCTGGAGACGATGAACGAGATGGAACTGCGGGTTCCAGTGGTTCGCGTGGGATGGCCGGATGCTTTTATCGAGCATGGCAAGGTGGAGGCTCTGCGCGAGAAGTATGGGTTGACCGCGGAGGCTGCGCTGGAGAAGGCGAAGCTTTACCTGGTGTCGATGGAGAGTAAGCGGCTGGTGGCTCGGTAGGGATTGTTTGATTTTTGGTTGAGTAGATGGGCTGCTGACGCAGCCCATCCTTTTGTTTGGGTGATTATTGTTTGGCGTAGAAGCCGGTGGCTTTTTCAGACTGCTTGCCTGGGCTCCAGGAGACGTCGGTGAAGGATTTGCCGTCGGCGGCGAGGGTCTGGGCGCCGATGGCTACGGGCTTGCCGTTTTCCTTGACGATGTAGGAGATCTTTCGCGGGGTGGTCATTTTGAAGGAGAGAGTGGTGCCGGGAGCGACGGTGGGGCCGGTGATGGGGAGATCGGAGCCGTCGGGTTTTCCCTCGACGGATTCTTTATAGCCGGGGATGTCCCAGTGGAGGACGCCGTTGGGTTTTGCGGAGACGATGAAGGCGTCGGGTGCGGAGACGGTGACTTTGGTGGAGCGCCATTTTCCCGGGAGGCCGGTGGTTCCGGTGACTCGGGTGTAGGTGGCGCTATCGTTGAACTTGGAGCCGTCGGGTTTAGCGCCGGCGTAGGTGATACTGAGGGTCTTGCCGTCGGGCGAGAGGGTGTAGTGGTTGGTGGAGAGGACAGTGCCATTGAGCTTGGTGATAGAGTTCCATTCGGTGGCGCTGATGGCGGTCCATGTGGCGGTGCGGCCTTCGGCGGTCTTGTACTCCTTGCCGTCGATGCCGAAGTCCCAGGCGAAGGTGCTGCCGTCGGAGTAGTGCATCATGCCTTTGGGAGTTTTGGAGTAGGTGAAGGTGTCGCCAGTGAATTGGCTCTTGGATGGGTCTAGCTTCCAGGTTCCGACCCACGGGTTGTCGGCGGCGAATACAGGCGCGGAGGTGAGGGCGAGCAGGGCGAGTGTTGCAAGAATTTTTTTCATAGGTTTCCTAGTTTGTGGGATTAGGGCCGTTGAATCTGATGTGAGTGTGAACGAGGTGGATTAGAGCACGCGGGGTGAGTGCGGTCAACGGAATTGTATGGCTGATCAACGCGGTGGGAAGATGCGGGGCAGGATTTCGAGGGTGCGGCGGTGGCGGTAGTCGAAGGTGGTGCGAAGCTGGCGGGCGATGATGAGGCGTTGTGCGAGAGAGCCCAGGGCGCCGTAGGGGAGCTCGTATTCGACTTCGTCGCGGAGGAGGGTTCCTTGTGTGGGGACGCCGGAGTTGTTGGGGCGGGTTTCGGCGTGGACGCGATGGCAGTGGCGCCAGTGGGCGAAGGGGCCGCGGAGTTGGGTGTCGCAGAAGTGATCGTTCCAGAGGAAGTTGGTGATCTCAGCCTCCCAGGGGACGCGGACGGGGGAGTAAGGGAAGGGGCGAAAGCTTATGGTGATGCGGGTTCCGAGGCCGGCGGCGATGGATTTGAAACGGAGCGTTGGGTCTGGCGCGATGGGGCGAGGTGGGGGTGGGGCGAAGGCCGCTTCTTCGATGCGGGCTTTTTGCCAGGGCGGCATGAGGCGAGGGAGATTTTCGGGATTGGCGAAGAAGGCGAAGACGAGTTCGACGGGGTAGGGGAGCCATTGCTCGGCGCTGTAGGTGTGGCGCATGTGGGGTCAGTGTATCGCTCGCTGTTTGTCACAGGGCTTAAACGCCGAATCGAGCGTATTGAACGCTCGATTCGGTGATGCACATCAGTGAGTGAAGCTGCGGAGCGATGCAGGTTTAGAAGGACCAGCGGCGGCGGAGTGCGGCGGCGAGACCGAGGCCTCCGGTGAGCATCAGGGCGATGGAGTCGGGTTCGGGTACGGCGGAGTTGGTGCTCGCGAAACTCTGATAGCTGACATCGTCGATTCCGATGTAGTCAGCACCCGTATTCGCGTTACCGGCATTGAGAGTAATGCTGCTGATGGATTTTCCTGCATCGGTGAAGCCGACGAAGTCCAGGGCTCCAATCGAGCCGCTGGTTCCTGTTTCAGGCATGGCGATGGTTTCGGATGTACCGTCAGAGAAGGTGATGTCCTCCCCGCTGAAGAAGTTCTGGACTCCGCTGAAGTAGGCTCCGAAGAACTGAGTGGGTGTGGCGAAGGTGAAGGTGACGGTACCGGCCTGCACCTCTAAGAAGTACGAGCCACCCGGGGTTGTATTGTATCCATCCAGGGTAGGGATGGTCGGTGAGTTAGAAGTGTTGCGGATGGTCTGATTGTTGCCGTTGATGTCGGTGCCGGTAATGGTGACTCCAGGGGCTGCCGCCAGGGAGGAAAATGCGCCGAGCGTATCACCCTCAAAGTTGATGGTAGAGACAGTTCCGATGAGAGAGGCAGCAGCGGCGAAGCTTGCGGCTGCTGCGGCTGAGAGGGGGTGTGGACTGGTGGTGGTTGACATAATGTCTTCGCCGGTGAAGGTGATGACCGACGCGGATGCGTAGACTCCCGAGCATGTGAGGACACAGACGAGGGCGGCTGCATGACGAGCCCCCTTCAGAAACGACAGAGAGTTCAGGTGCATAGTTCCTCCAAGAGATATTTTTCGTTCTTGGGCCCGGTTGGTTAGGTCTAAGCAATCTGGGGGCCAAATCAAATAGGGAGTGGGGTGATGGCGTGAAACAGACCTGGACCTTTGGTAGGGGAAGGAAGCGCAATTTCTTGCGGGAAGTATGGCAAGAGAGTTCCGTGATCAAAGATGAAAAGGCGTCTCCGAAGAGACGCCTTTTCTGGGGACGAGAGTGGAACTAATTGGGCATGAGGACGGTGTCGATTACGTAGATGACGCCATTCGACTGGAATACGTCCGGGGTGGTGACTGTGGCCATGCCGCCTTTGGCGTCGGTGAGCATGATTTTGCCGCCCATCATGGAGACGGTGAGGTCTTCTCCCTGCACGGTCTTGAGGGTGGCTTTACCGCCGCCCTTTTTGATCATCGCCTCGAGTTGCTTGGAGCTTATGCGGCCGGGCACGACATGGTAGGTGAGGACCTTGTCGAGGGTGTCTTTGTTCTCCGGCTTGAGGAGGGTTGGGACGGTGTCGGCGGGGAGTTTGGCGAAGGCGTCATTCGTGGGAGCGAAGACGGTAAAGGGTCCGGCGCTGCTGAGTGTGTCGACGAGGCCGCCGGCTTTGACGGCTGCGACGAGTGTGGTGTGGATGGGCGAGTTGGCTGCGTTCTGCACGATGGTTTTGGTGGGATACATCTCGGCGCCGCCGACCATGGGGTCCTTCTGGGCTGAGGCGCTGATGGACGTGATGGCGAGAGCTGCTACCGCCATCGCTGCGAGGAATGTCTTTTTCATTGTGGTTATCCTTTATCGATTTGAAGTTGCATTGACGGGAGTTTCTTTGGCCGAATCTTTAAGAGCTTGTCCTTTGCATCAGGGCACTCATATGCATCTACGCGGTGGTGCGAAGACTGGATTGGCCTGAGTGTGTAGATGGTTTGAAAATGTTGTGTGGCGGAGGCGTAGAGCGATGGGTTGCGTGCGACCGAAGAAGTTGGCCGAGATTGTTTGTGGGGCGCAAGCGAAGCGTGCAACCCAGGGGGCGTTGACAATTTGTGCTGCGCCCAGTCAACTGAAAG
This sequence comes from uncultured Acidobacteriaceae bacterium, assembly GCA_963744125.1. Lineage (GTDB taxonomy): Bacteria > Acidobacteriota > Terriglobia > Terriglobales > Acidobacteriaceae > Edaphobacter. The sequence continues at coordinate 85,347 of CAVUSG010000010.1, forward strand.
TCATAGACTCATGGATACAGAACCGACAGACGCAGAAGTGCCCAAGCAGGCGATTGATCCGCATCCGGCGCATCCGGCGAGACGACACGATCGCTGGTTGTTGCTGATCGGTGGCTTCAAGCTGGTGGAGGCGGTCTTCTTTTTGCTGGTCGGGGTGGGAGCGATCCACTTTCTGCATCGGGACCTTCGCGATGCAGTGCTGCAACTGGCTACGAAACTACGGCAGGATCCTGAGGGCCGGCTGGTGGGGTTCCTGATGAACCACATCGATGTGATTACAGCGCACCGGTTGCGGCAGATTGGGGCGGCTACATTTTTTTATGCGGGGCTGCGTGTGGCAGAGGGATGGGGGCTGGTGCTCGAGAAGGTGTGGGCCGAGTATCTGACGGTGGGCGTGACGGTTTCATTTCTGCCACTGGAGATGTTTGAGATTGTGCGACGGCCGGACTGGTTCCGAGTGGGGATAATGGTGATCAATCTACTGGTGCTGGCGTACCTGTTATGGCTGTTGCAGCGGAAGAAAGAGAAGATGGAGTCATTGAGCTGAGAGCCCTGCAGCTGCGAAGCGTAACCGAATAATGGCTAACGCAAAGCTACTTTCGCTTTTAGTTCGCCTATCAGATGCCCCCGAGTCGTCGCAAGTAGCGGGGATGGGGCGAACCAAACAGTAAAACACTCTATGTAGTGGTGCTGTCCGGTGGGGGCACAAGCTGCTGAGTTTTCCACATTTCATTATGGGAATTGCAGAGTTTTGCGGAATTTAGCTCTTTACAGGGCGGGGTGAACGGGGCAGGATGGTGGAGTCAAGTGGTAAAAAATGGATTATTCGGGACCAACCTAGATACATTCTGGAGCTAATTGTACGGCTGAAGGCAGATTGAAGGACTGTTGGGTTGGGTAGAGGTATCGAGGTTGTTATGTTTCGCGGCAATATTCCAACTCGCGTTGATGAGAAAGGCAGGCTTAAATTGCCCGCTGACTTCAAGCGCCAGGTGGATGAGGAGTACGGGCCGAAGTTTTATATCACCAGCGTCGATGGCAAGCGGGCTCGGCTGTATCCGATGAAGGAGTGGGAGGCGATTGAGGCTTCGCTGATGAAGATGTCTCCGATGGACCCGGTTCGGGAGAGGTTTTTGGACGTGACTACTTATTACGGCCAGATGGTGGAGATGGATGCGCAGGGCCGGTTGCTGATTCCGCAGTTGCTACGGGACCTGGCGATGATCAAGGACGACGTTGAGGTGATGGGAAAGATTGAGCGCCTGGAGGTAGTGAAGAAGGAAGTGTTCCAGGGGCAGTTGGATGGTACGGGTGTGGCGGCGGCGATTCAGCTCTCGCGTGAGGACCTGGCGTCGTACGCAGAGAAGACGATGCCGAAGGTGGCGTAGGCAGATTTAGTAAGACGAATTTTGATTTGAGATTTTGCCCCCCAGGGGGAGCACAGAAGGCGGGAAGGGATGAACAGACCGCAGCATGTGCCGGTTCTTTTAGATGAAGTTTTGGAATACCTCAATGTGCGGCCAGGCGGTGTGATTTTGGATGCCACGCTGGGGCTTGCGGGGCATTCGATGGCGATTGCAAGACGGTTGGGACCGAAGGGCAAGTTGATTGCCTTCGATCGTGACCCGGAGGCGATGGAAGCGGCGAAGGTCCGGTTCGATGAGTTGAGAGCCGAGATTGGAGATGCGATGCCTGAGGTTGTGTTTGTCGCCAAGGCATTCTCCGAGGCGGCCAATGAAGTGAAGCCGGGAAGTCTGGACGGGTTGCTGGCGGACTTTGGAGTGAGCAGCCTGCAGTTGGATGAGGCGCACAGAGGATTTAGTTTTCGGTCGGAAGGCCCGCTCGATATGCGGATGGATACGCGCAGCGGAGAGACGGCCGAGCAAGTGGTAAATCAGGAAGACGAAAACGAACTCGCCGACCTGATTTACGAATTCGGAGAGGAAAGGAGGTCGCGGAGAATCGCCAGAGCCATTGTTAGGGCCCGGCCGATACGATCGACAGCGGAATTGGCTCAGATCGTATCGGCCGCGGCCCCATCAATGAAAGGCGACAAGATTCATCCGGCGACACGGACCTTTCAGGCACTTCGGATTCGAGTGAATAACGAGTTGGGGGAGATTCAATCGCTGCTGAAGAGCGCGGGGTCTCTGTTGAAGCCAGGAGGAAGGCTGGTGCTGATCAGCTTCCACTCTTTGGAGGATCGGTTAGTAAAAGATGCGTTCAAAGCAGCGAAGGACGCTAAGGTTTATGAGATTTTGACGAAGAAGCCAGTGACGGCGAGAGAGCAAGAAGAGATGCGGAACCCGCGGAGCCGAAGCGCAAAGATGCGGGCAGCGCAGAAGATTTGAAACAGGTTTAGTTGCATATCGGAAACGCGTTCGAGATATGTAACGACAAGTAATCGGGCCGGGGTTGTCCTACCGTTCTTTCAGGCGAAAGACAACCGTTCTACCAATCCCATCCTCCATAGCAACCCCGGCCTGGTTGTTCGGAGTCAGACAAGAAGTTTGTGAGGTGTTCGATGGCGACTACAGCGATGGCAGGACAACAGATTGAACTGATGGGCTCGCGGGTAGGACAGCGCAGCCGTCCGGAGTCGCCGGCCGAACGCAACCGGATGCTGTTTGAAGGACAGAAGAAGGCGCGTCGCGGACCGACTCCTGAGGTTTTCTTTACCAAACATATCGACAACAGCCGGCTGGTAAAGGCGGACGATCCGGAGCGGCGGCGTGAGATGCGCCGGTTTACCGCAGTGATGGGCGTGCTGTTCCTGCTGGTGATGGTGTATGTGTGGCAGCATTTCACCGCGATCGAGGTTGGCTATAAGGTCGAGGCGCAGAAGCAGCAGGTGCTGCAGATGCAGGAGCAGAACCGGCAGTTGCGGCTGAGCGAGGCGCAGTTAACGGATCCAGGCCGGATCGATCGGATTGCGAAGCAGCTTGGGCTGGATGCTCCTCAGCCGGGGCAGGTGGTGCGACCGGAGGGTGGCGATGCGAACGCTCCTGTGCTGGCGCAGGCTGGTACTCCAGTGGTCGCTATTCAATAGCGGCTGGTGGTCTGGGACAACGACAAAAACAACTACAACTGCAACTGATTTTGTTGTGAGGATTTTTCTTAATGCAAAAGGCGCCACGCCAGACGATGACCGCTCCGATTCGCCGGATGCGATTTGTCTGGGTGGCGCTGCTTTTCTGTTTCTGGACGGGTGCGATTGGACTGCGGCTAGGGTGGCTGCAACTGGTTCGTCATGAGCATTACGTTGAGACGGCGGCGAAGCAACAGCAGCGGACGTTTGAGGTAGCTCCTCGACGTGGTGTGCTGTATGACCGCAATCTGCGTGAGCTGGCGATGACAGTGCTGGTGGACAGTGTGTATGCGGTGCCTTCGGAGCTGGGTGAGAATCGCGGGAATGCCGCGGAGTTGTTGGCGGAGATCATTCACTCGGATGCGCGGGACAACTTTACTTCGAAGCAGCAGATGCTGGCGCGGTTCACCGCTTCGAGGAACTTTGCGTGGGTGGCCAGGCGCGTGGATGCAGATACGGCGACGCGCGTGCGTGAGCTGAATCTGAAGGGTGTTTATCTGCAGAAGGAGTTCAAGCGGTTTTATCCGAATAATGATTTAGCCGCGCAGGTACTGGGATATGTGGGTACCGATGATATTGGGTTAGGCGGCCTGGAGCAGCAATTCGACGATGATATGCATGGCGAGGCCGGGCACATGGTGATCGGTGTGGATGCCAAGCGGCAGGCGCTGACGAGCGAAGAGAGCCAGCCGATGCCGGGTGAGAACCTGGTGTTGTCGATTGACGCGAATATTCAGCACATGGCGGAACGCGCGCTGGACGCGCAGATGGAGAAGATGAAGGCGGCACACGGGACAGTGGTGGTGCAGGATCCTCACACCGGGCAGATTCTGGCGCTCGCGATATCGCCGCGTTTCAATCCGAACGATCAGCGACACATGGATGCCAGCGTGTTGCAGAACCTGGCGGTGAGCGATATTTATGAGCCGGGATCGACGTTCAAGCTGGTGACGTATTCGGCTGCGCTTGATGGTGCGGGCGTGCAGCCAACGGATATGGTGGACTGCCAAGGCGGCGCGATGACCATGTATGGCCGCACATTGCATGACGACCATACCGATCACTTTGGCGTCGTAACGGTGCAGTATGCGCTGGAGCACTCGAGCGACGTGGGTGCAGCGAAGATGGCGCTGAAGCTGGGGAATCAGAAGTTTTACGACTATATAAAAGGATTTGGCTTTGGCGACCGCTCCGGTATCGAGCTGCCTAGCGAGACGCGCGGACTGCTGCGGGCTCCGAAGAAGTGGGGTGCGACCAGCATTCTTTCGCTGGCGATTGGGCAGGAGGTGGGCGTAACTCCGGTGCAGCTGGTCACGATGGTGAGTACGCTGGCTAACGGTGGTGTGTATATGCCTCCGCATGTATTGCTGAAGTCGACCGACGAGATGAAAGGTGACGCGCGGCTCACGCCGATGGCGTTTCGTCCTGCCAACCAACTGCCGGATGTTCTTCCGGAAGGTGCGCATCGCGTGATCACCGAGATGACCTCCGCCAAGATGCGGATGATGATGCAGGGAACAGTGATAGAGGGAACGGGACGAATGGCGGCGCTGAATGGTTACAGCGCGGGGGGGAAGACAGGCACGGCACAGAAGGTCGACCCGGTGACGCACACGTATTCGCACACGAAATTGGTAGCAAGCTTTGCAGGGTTCGCGCCGGTGAGTAATCCGGCGATTTCGGTTGCGGTGGTAATCGATACGCCGACGGTGGGTACGCGATACGGTGCGGAGACGAGCGCTCCTGTATTTGCCGAGGTAGCGCAGGAGGTGTTGGAGTACCTGGGCGTACCACACGATCAGCCGTTGAAGACAAAGAAGCAGCAGATGCAACAACAGATTGCAGCGCAGAAGGATAGTTCGGCGGATGGTCCATCGGAGAGTGGCGAGGATATCAACGCCTTGTTTGCCGAGATTAATAATCTGCCGCCGGACGATCCGTTGCGCTCTTCTGCTGCTAGTGCTCCGGCTACGCCTGCTCCTGTTGCCGAGACTCGGGTTCCGGATAAAGGTTCGAGTGATAAGGCGCCGGGTGTGATGAGTTTGTTGCCGGCGAAGGTTGTGGCTGCGTTCCGGTCTGCTTCGGCGGAGGAGCCGGTGGAGACTGCGGCAATGGTGACTCCGAAGATTGCGCCTAAGGTGCAGGCACCTGGTGCGGTGACTGTGGGGTCGGGGGAGAAGGTGGCGGTGCCGGAGTTTGGCGGGGCGGCTTTGCGGTCGGTGGTGGAGCGGGCGGGTGCAGCGGGACTGCGTGTGGAGCCGGTGGGGAGTGGGTTGGCGCGGGAGCAGGTTCCGGCGGCGGGGACAATGGTGCCTGCGGGGACTGAGGTTGTGGTGCGTTTTGCTCGATAGGCGCGGGGCTTAGAATCATTGTTTATGCGGTGGTGCTGATGCAGTGGAACGATGCGATGGCGCGCGTTGCGACGGTAGAGCTTGCAGGCGTGCAGGTGGAGGTTGTGGGGGTGGAGTATGACTCGCGACGGGTGTCGCGGGGCGATGTGTTTGTAGCGATGCGGGGTGGGGTTTCGGATGGAAACAGATATATAGAGGCTTCGGTGGCGCAGGGTGCTGCTGCGGTTGTGACGGATTCGCGTGAGGCTTATGAGGTGTTGCGGCGGGCGCATCCATTATTGGGCGCTGCGCTGGTAGAGCATGGGCGTCGTGCGTTGGCGGAGGTTAGCGCTGCGGTGTTTGGGCATCCTGAACGCAAGCTGGCGCTGAGTGCGGTGACGGGGACGAATGGGAAGACTACTACTGCGTTTCTACTGGAGCAGATGCTGCGGAGTGTGGGGCGCAAGTGTGTGTTGATTGGGACGATTGAGACGCATGTGGGGGATGAGGTGCGGGTTTCGTCGCACACTACTCCGGAGTCGCGAGATGTTCTCGAAATCTTTGCCGATGGTGTGAAGGCGGGGGCGACGGAGGCGGTGATGGAGATGTCGAGCCATGCGCTGGAGCAGGAGCGGGTTTGGGGATTGCCGGTAGATGTGGGGATCTTTACGAATTTGACGCAGGATCATTTGGATTATCACGGGACTATGGAGGCATATTTTGCGGCTAAGGCGCGGTTGTTTGAGGGGGTGGGGGCTGCGCCTCCACGGGTGGCGATCATCAATCTGGATGATGAATATGGCGGGATGATAGAAGATGCAGCAAAGTCATCTCAGGTGTGGACCTATGGGATGAAGAGACACTATGGCTGGGTTCCCGACTATCTTGCAGAGAATGTCACGATAGGAGCAGGACGAATCGGTTTCGATTGGAAGACGCCAGGTGGAACGGTGGAGATTGAGGCTCCGTTGTCAGGATGGGTGAATGTCTACAACTTGCTCGCTGCATCCTGTGCGGCGCTCGCGAGAGGCCTCACGTTGGAGCAGATTCTGTTTCCGCTGCTGAATTACGGCAGGTGCCGGGGCGGTTTGAGGTGGTGCCGGGTTCGGAGGCTGCAGGATTTACGGTGGTGGTGGATTATGCGCATACGGATGATGCGCTAAGGAATTTGATTGCATTGGCGCGTGAGTTGGTGAAGGAGCGTGGTGGGCGGGTGATTACGCTGTTTGGGTGCGGTGGGGATCGGGACAAGACGAAGCGGCCTAAGATGGGACGGGCTGCGGGTGAGGGGAGCGATCTGGTGGTGCTGACTAGTGATAATCCTCGGAGTGAGGATCCTTCTTTGATTATTAACGAGGCTTTGGTGGGGGTGAAGGAGACTGATGTGGACTGTGTGGTGGAGGAGGACCGGGCTGGGGCGATTGCGATTGCGATTCGTGCGGCTCGGCCGGGGGACATTGTTTTGATTGCGGGTAAGGGGCATGAGAAGGTGCAGATTTTGCGAGATGGTGTCGTGCCGTTTGATGATGCGTTGGTTGCGGCTGGTGTGTTGAAGGAGCTTTTGTGAAGCTTACGTTGGGCACGATTGCGGATTGGATTCATGCGGATGGGGAGTTTGATACTGCAGTGGAGGCGATGGGGTATTCGATTGACTCAAGGACGATTGGGGCGGGGGAATTGTTCTTTGCGGTGACTGGTGAGCGGTTGGATGGACATGACTATGTTGCAACCGCGCTGGCAAATGGTGCGGTGGCGGCAGTGGTGAGTAATACCTGGCTGGTTCCGGCGGAGGTGGATGAGAGGAAGTTATTGCGTGTTGCGGATGGGCCGGATTGCGTGTTGAGTGCGTTGCAGGGGTTGGCTCATGCGGTGCGCAGGGAGTGGGGTGGAAGGGTGATTGGGGTTACGGGGTCGGCGGGGAAGACTACGACGAAGGAGATGGTGGCGCAGGTTTTGGGGGCGAAGTTCAGGGTGCTGAAGTCGGCGGGGAATTTGAATAATGGATTTGGGTTGCCGCTGCAGTTGTTGCACCTGGAGGCAAAGCACGAGGTGGCGGTGATTGAGATGGGGATGAACCATGCGGGGGAGATTGCGGCGCTGGCGAAGATTGCGGAGCCGGATTGGGGGGTGGTGAGCAATGTTGCTCCTGTGCATGTGGAGTTTTTTGCGGATGGAATTGCTGGGGTAGCGCGGGCGAAGTATGAGTTGATTGCGGCTCTGCCAATGGACGGGGTGGCGGTGCTGAATGGGGATGATGTGTTTGTGCGGGAGTTTGGGCGTGGGATGGGGGAGCGCGCTGTGCTGTATGGGACGGGTGAGGGCGTTGCGGTGCGTGCGGTGCATGTTGCGGAGATGGGTGCGGAGGGGGTGGTGTTTACAGTTGAGGCGCAAGGGGAGCGGGCGAGTGTCCAGTTGCAGATGCTGGGACGTCACAACGTGCTGAATGCGCTGGCGGCGATTGCGGTGGGGTTGCGGAGTGGGATGTCGCTGGGGGAATGTGCGACTGCAGTGGGGGAGATTCGGGCGGGGGATAAGCGCGGGGAGATTATTGAGTGGCGTGGAGCTACTTTGATTAATGATTCGTATAACTCGAATCCGCGGGCGTTGGATGCGATGGTTGATGCGTTGATGGCGATGCCGGCGGAGCGGCATGTTGTGGTGGCGGGCGAGATGCTGGAGTTGGGGGCGGCGGCTGCGGAGTTGCACGCGGAGTGTGGACGGCGGATGGCGGGGCGTGGGGTTGGAGTGGTGGTTGGGGTTCGGGGGGTGGCGAAGGCTTTGGTGGAGGCGGCTCGTGCGGGTGGAGTGGAGGCTGTGTTCGTCGACGGGGCTGAGGCTGCTGGGGTTTGGCTTAAGGACAATGTGCGGGCGGGCGATGCGGTGTTGTTGAAGGGGTCGCGTGGGGTTAAGTTGGAGCGGGCTTTGAGAGTGATCGAAGAGTAGGTGGTGTGGGTTGTTCGTGTTGGAAGAATCACAAAATCACAGGCTAAACGGCTGTTAAGATAACGTTGACCCGCGTGCAGGAGATTGAGGAGCCGCGGATGATGAGGCGGATTCTTTGCTCTATTGGCTGCTGTACCAGAAGTTGTTTCCTTACTTTCGTGTATTTCGCATCTTTCGCTACCTTACGTTTCGTACGGTGTTTGCGAGCCTGACTGCGTTGCTGATTGGATTGCTGATTGGGCCGTATCTGATTGAGAAGCTGCGCGAGTTTCAGATTGGGCAGTACATTCGCGAGGAGGGTCCGCAGAGCCACCAGAAGAAGAGTGGGACGCCGACGATGGGCGGGCTGCTGATCTGCATTTCGATTCTGATTCCGACGCTGCTGTGGGCTGATCTTTCGAATCCGTTTATTTGGGTGGTGATGCTTTCGACGCTGGCGTTTGGAGCGATTGGGTTTGCAGATGACTACATCAAGGTGGTGCATCGGCGGAACAAGGGGCTGACGGGGCGGCAGAAGCTGGCGTTGCAGTTCATTGTGAGCGCTGGAGTGGCGGTTGCGCTGTTGAATATTGAGGTGCGGGGAGGCTATTCGACGCGGCTGGTGGTGCCGTTTGTGAAGCGCTTCCGGCCGGACCTGGTGTGGGAGTGGCTGGGACATATTCCGCATATGCATTGGCTGGTGTTTCTGCCGTTTGTGGTGTTCGTGATGATCGTGATTGCTGGGTCGAGCAACGCGGTCAACCTGACGGATGGACTGGATGGGCTCGCGATTGGGTGCACGATTATTGCTGCTGGCGCGTTGACGGTGCTGACGTACGTGAGTGGGCATGTGGTGTTCGCGGACTACCTGGAGCTTCAGCGGATGCCGATGGTGAGCGAGGTGACGGTGTTCTGCGGGGCGATGGTGGGGGCTAGTATCGGGTTTCTTTGGTATAACGCGCATCCGGCAGAGGTGTTTATGGGCGATGTGGGGAGCCTGGCTCTGGGAGGCGCGATCGCTACGGTGGCGGTGGTGATCAAGCAGGAACTTCTGCTGCCGTTTATTGGCGGCGTATTTATTATGGAGGCGCTGAGCGTGATGCTGCAGGTGGGGAGTTATAAGCTGCGGAATGGGAAGCGGATATTTAAGATGGCTCCGCTGCACCATCACTTTGAGTTGATGGGGTGGAGTGAGAGTAAGGTGATTACCCGGTTTTGGATTATGGCGCTGGTGTTTGCGCTGTTTGCGCTGACTACGTTGAAGTTGAGGTAAGGACGAGATGGAACTGAAGAATAAGCGGGTTTTGGTGGTGGGGTTGGGGAAGAGTGGGATTTCGGCGGCGCTGTTTCTGCGCGGGCAGGGGGCTCGGGTGACGGTGAGCGATACGCGCAGTGCGGTGGCGCTGGCGGCGGAGATTCCGACGCTGCTGGAGGCAGGGATCATGGTGGAGTCGGGTGGGCATGGGCTGCTGACGTTTCGGCGGTCGGACTTGATTGTGGTGTCGCCCGGTGTGCCGATGGATACGCCGGAGGTGAAGCAGGTGGTGGCGTTTGGGCTGCCGGTGATTGGGGAGTTGGAGCTGGCTTCGCGGTTTTTGAAGGGCAAGGTCGTGGCGATTACGGGGTCGAATGGGAAGACTACGACTACTACGTTGGTGGGGGAGATATTGAAGGCGGCGGGGTTGTCTACATTAGTGGGTGGGAATATTGGGGTGCCGGTGATCGACCTGATACCGCGTAGTACAGCGGATACGTGGAGTGTGCTGGAGGTATCAAGTTTTCAACTGGAGACGGTGGTGGAGTTTCATCCGAAGATTGCGGTGGTGTTGAATATTACTCCGGACCATCTGGATCGGCATGGGAGTTTTGAGAACTATGCGGCGGCGAAGGCGCGGATAACGGAGCGGCAGGTGGGCGAGGATTTTCTGGTGCTGAATGCGGAGGACAAGGCTACGCAGATGGTGGCAGGGAAGACGAAGGCACAGGTGTTCTGGTTCAGCGGGCGGCGGCCGATCAAGCAGGGGGCGTTCGTGCATGGGGAGAGCATCCTGTTTGTACCGAAGGAGGGGGCGAAGGCGGAGCCGGTGATGCCGGTGAGCGAGATTCCGCTGAAGGGCACGCATAACGTGGAGAATGTGCTGGCGGCGGTTTGTGCGGCGCGGCTGGCGGGGGTTTCCGCGGATGTGATTCGTGGTGCGGTGCTGGGCTTCAAGGCGGTGGAGCATCGGCTGGAGTTTGTGCGGAGCGTGAATGGGGTGGAGTACTACAACGATTCGAAGGCTACGAATGTGGATGCGACGATGAAGGCGGTGGCTTCGTTCGATGGTGGGATTCACCTGATTCTGGGCGGGAAGGATAAGGATTCTGACTACGGATTAATGGCGGATCTGCTGAAGGAACGGGTGAAGGTTGTTTATACGATTGGTTCGGCGGCGGAAAAGATTGAGCACCAACTGCGGGGAGTCGTGAAGATGAAGTCAGCGGGAACGATGGAGGTGGCCGTGAGCGATGCCGCCGCTGCCGCGGTTGCGGGCGATGTGGTGTTGTTGGCTCCGGCGTGCTCGAGCTTCGATCAGTTTGAGAACTATGAGCATCGTGGCCGCGTGTTTCGTCAGCTGGTGCAGGGACTACAGGAACAGAAGAATTAGCCAGCGAGGATTTGTTGGCGGGAGTTGGATGGAATGGCGAAGAGAGTTGGGGTGGACAAGTGGCTCTTCGGCACGGTGCTGCTGCTGGTGCTTTTTGGGTTGGTGATGGTGTTCTCGGCGTCCGCGGTGATGGCGAAGGAGACGCTGGGGTCGCCGTACTCATATGTGGGAAGGCAGGCGCTGTGGGCGTTGATGGGGATGTTTGCATTAGTGGCGCTGATGCAAGTGGATTACCGGCACTATAACAATCCGCGCGTGGTCTATCCCGCGGTGATCGTGACGGTAGTGTTGTTGATCGGCGTGTTCGCTATGAGCGGGATGAACGGCGCTCATCGATGGATCCGGGTGGCGGGTACGACGCTGCAGCCTTCGGAGCTTGCGAAGCCTGTGCTGGTGCTGTTCCTGGCGTTCTACCTGCAGAATCGAATTCATTTGATGGATGACTGGAAGACTATCGTGCGCGCGGCGTTGCCTTCTGTTCTTTTTGCCGCGTTGATCATGAAGGAGCCGGACCTGGGAACAGCGATGGTCTGCATGGCGGTGACGGCGTCGATGCTGTACCTGGCTGGAGCGCGGATTCGGTACTTTGTGGTGGGAACGGCGCTGGCATCGCCCGTGATGTACTACATGCTGTTTCATGTGAAGTTCAGACGCGACCGGATGCTGGCGTTTATAAATCCTGAGGCCGACCCGAGGGGGACTGGGTTTCATATTCTGCAGTCGCTGATTGCTGTTGGGACGGGCGGGTTTCATGGGTTGGGATTGATGGAGGGACGGCAGAAGCTGTTCTATCTGCCGGAGGTTCAGACAGACTTTATCTTTGCGAATATCTGCGAAGAACTGGGGATCATTGGGGCGCTGTTGATCGTCGGGCTGTTTGTGGCGCTGGGGTATCGGGGGTTGCGGGCAGCGTTTCTGTCGACCGATCCGTTTGCGCGGTTTCTGGCGTTTGGGATTACGACGGCGGTGCTGATCCAGGCGTTCTTCAATATGAGCGTGGTGCTGGCGCTGTTGCCGACGAAGGGGATTCCGCTGCCGTTTATCTCTTCGGGTGGGACTTCGATCTTTATTACGCTGGCTAGTATGGGTGTGTTGTTGAATGTGACTCGTGAGATTGATTGAGGGTGGGTCCTGGTTGTTAGTTGCCGGTTGTTGGTTGAGTGTTTTGAGGGTTGCATGCGGGTTCTGATTGCTGGCGGAGGGACCGGGGGACATGTGATTCCGGCGCTGGCGATTGCGCGGGAGTTGCGCGATGTGCATGGGGTTGAGGTGCGGTTTGTTGGGACAGCGCGGGGGTTAGAGACGAAGCTGGTTCCGGAGGCGGGGTTTCCGCTGGAGTTGGTGCGGTCTGGACAGTTGAAGAATGTTTCACTGATGACGCGGATGCGGACTTTGTTTGATCTGCCGCCGGGGGTTTTGCAGTGCGTGGGGTTGCTGCGGGAATTTAAACCCGAGGTTGTGGTGGGGGTGGGGGGGTATGCTAGTGGGCCGGGGATGCTGGCGGCGGTGGTGCTGGGTGTGCCTACGCTGGTGTATGAGCCCAATGCGGTGCCGGGGCTGACTAACCGGTGGGTAGGGAGGCGGGTGAGTGCGGCGGCGGTGGCGTTTGCCCAGACTACCCGGTACTTCCGCAGGGCGGAGGTGACGGGTGTGCCGGTGAGGCCGGAGATATTCGGGCTGCCTCCGCGGCCGGTGGGGGCTGCGCCGCGGTTGCTGGTGACGGCGGGGAGTAATGGGGCACTGGTGTTCAACCAGACCATGCCGCGGATCGTGGCGGGACTGCTGGAGGCGGTTCCGGGGCTGACTATCGTGCACCAGACGGGGGTGCGGCGGTTGGAGGAGACGCGGGCGGAGTATGCGGCTAGCGGGGCTGATCCGGCGCGGTGGTCTGTGGAGGGGTTTCTGATGGATATGCCTGCGCAGTATGGCGCGGCGGATGTGGTGTTGGCGCGGGCGGGAAGTACTATTGCGGAGCTGTGTGCGGCGGGGAAGCCTTCGGTGCTGGTGCCGCTTCCGACAGCGGCGGATGACCATCAGCGGCGGAATGCTGAGGTGCTTGCCGAGGCTGGTGCTGCGGAGATGCTGCTGCAGCGGGATGTGACGCCGGAGTCGCTGCGGAGTGCATTGGTGGCGCTGCTGAACGATGGTCCGAGGCGCGCGGTGATGGCGGAGCGTGCGCGGTCGTTGGCGAAGCCGGGAGCGTTGGAGAAGATTGCTGCGATGGTTTTGCGGCTTGCGGGAAAAGATAAGGGCTGAGGATTGCTCCTCAGCCCATTTTGATTTTCAATTTTGATTAGCGACGACCGCCGCCACCACCGCCGCGTGAACCTCCACCACCGCCTCCGCCGTGGAAGCCGCCGCCTCCGCCGCTGAATCCGCCACCGCCGCGATAGCTGCCGCCACCCTGGTAGCTGCCGCCGCCGGAGTAGCTGCGGGGAGCGGATGGTGCTGCGTAGGAATGAACGGCGCCGGATTGTGCGTAGCTGCGCGCTTGAGGAGCCTGCGCGTAGCTACGGGCCTGCTGAGTTGAGCCGCTGAACGAGCGGTTGTTGACGGTGCTCGAGCGAACGTTGGAGTTTGCGAAGCCGTTGGAATGGCTTTGGCCGTTGATGGTCGATCCGCGGAACTGGCCGCTGTTTACGGTTCCGTTGGTGCGGACGAAGCTGGAGCCACCGGGGTGATTGGCGTAGCCGGCGTAGGCGCGATTGTAGGCATAGCCGGTGTGGAAGCCGATGTTGCAGTAGGCGCGGTTATACCAGAAGTGACCGCCGCCCCAGTAGCCACCGTAGAAGCCTATGCCGAAGAAGCCGAAGCCGTAGTTGATGCCGCCGTAGTAGCCCACGTAGGGGCCCCAGTAGCCGGCGTTCCAGAAGTAGCCGTAGGGGTTATAGCCCCAGTAGCCGGGGGTCCATAGGGCTCCTACGTAAGGGGGGGATACCCATGAGCCTTGTACCCACTGGTAGCCGTCGCTGGTCCATGCCCAGTAGCCGGGGGTCCATATGTAGCCGTCGCCGGGGGCCTGGGGCTGGGTGTCGTCAGGGATGGCGGGCGGGGCCTGCTGAACGTCCTGAGGTGCGCCGTACTGCGGTGCGGCGTTCTGGACGCCGTTCTGTGGTGCTCCGTTTTGAGGAGCGGTGTTGTAGTCGGCGTACTGAGTCGGCATCTGGTTGTACTGTGCCTGGGCGGCGATGGGAGCTGCTGCGAGAGCTGCGCTCAAGGCCACGGTTGTTATCGAGTTGCGGAACAGACGAGTGGACGTCATATCGTTACCTTCTTTACCTGCCTGCTTATTAGACACAAATTTGCGCCTTTTGTTGCAGGAATTGCAAGCAGGGTCAGGCATGCTAGCGGGTTGCCCCGGATATGGTTGCTCCGGAGGTGGAAAAGAGTGATTTAGGGCACATAACGTGGACTCCGCTCTTGGTGTCGACTAGTTGCGTTATGTCAACGTCGCAGGCGGTGGAGACGAGCTGGTAGGCGTCGTCGCGGGTGAGGGCGGGGAGGGTTGGGCCGCCGGGGGTGGGGGGTTGGGAGAGGAAGGCGATCATGTTGCGGACGGCCATCTCGGTGGCGGTCTTGAGGTCTTCGCTGAAGCCCATGGAGATGTACTGGGTGGGGGTTTCGGCGCGGGGCCAGAGGAGGCGCGTGGAGTTGGGATCGGCTTTGTGGACGATGAACTGGAAGGTTCCGGTGAGCTGGGTTTCGAGGGCGGTGATGTCGACCTCGCCGTTGCCTTGTCCGGCGTGGCCGTCTCCGGCCTCGAAGAGGGCTCCGGCGGCGTGGACGGGGTAGAAGACGGTGGATCCGGCTACGAGCTCCTTGTTGTCCATGTTGCCGCCGTGCATCCAGGGTGGGGCGGAGTCGTACTTGCCGCCGGTGGGTGGGGCGATGCCCATGGAGCCGAAGAAGGGGTGGAGGGCGATGGTGACGCCGGGGGCGAAGGCTCCGGTCATGCGGTCGCGGTCGAGGGGGATGATGCGGGAGTGGGAGTAGGGGAAGTCGTCGGGCAGGAAGCCGCGGCCGGCGCCGAAGGAGTTGCAGGCCCAGGGGACGTCGATGGCGATCTTCTGGATGCGGACTTCGAGGACGTCGCCGGGTTGGGCCTCTTCGATGGCGACGGGGCCGGTGAGGATGTGGCCGCCGGGGCCGCGCTCGGAGGTGGGGACTTTGGCGTAGATGTCGGCTACGTAGGGGGGTATGTCGGCGGGTTTGACGCCGAGGGTCTGGAGGCGCTCGGGTGGGCCGCAGGTGGAGAGGGTCTGCATGACTACGGTGTCGCCGGAGTGGATGGTGAGGGCGGGTTTGGCGCGGGCGGAGTAGTATCCCCAGGCTACGGTGGTGGGCGTGGCGAGGAGGGTCTGGGTCTGCTGGGCGGCGGCGGTGAGGGCCGGCAGGCAGAGGAGAATGGTTGCGGCAAAGATATTCGTTACGGGTTTTCGGTGGTGCATTTCGTCTCCGTTTCCTTGCCGGTTGGGGAGGGTTTGGGGTGCTCTCCCTCCCTCGGTGATTTTGCGCAAATTCTTCGAAACAAACGATTTAGGTCCGGACCTTGGTTGCAAAGTCCTGATTCTAAAGGGGGATTTTTGCAAATTCTTCCAAAGATGGGACTTAGCTGCGGTTTGGCGGCTAAGGCAGGTCTGGATTTTGGTTTGAGCCCCTGTGTCTATTATATGTGGGGTGTCAAGGGTTTGGGGTCAGGAACGACGGACGCAGAGGGCGCAGAGGTGCGCGGAGGTCGCGGAGAAAGGGCGAATTCTTGTGTTGCGTGGTCTATGATCTGGCTGCAGACT
This sequence comes from uncultured Acidobacteriaceae bacterium, assembly GCA_963744125.1. GTDB lineage: Bacteria > Acidobacteriota > Terriglobia > Terriglobales > Acidobacteriaceae > Edaphobacter. The sequence continues at coordinate 101,125 of CAVUSG010000010.1, forward strand.
GGCAGGTACCATGGTCGGCCAGATCTGCACGCGACGCGCCCTGTTTGTTTCGTCAAGGCAGATGGTACGGGTGGTGGTCTTGATTGGGATGATGGGGTTTGGTGGGCGGCTTTATGGCCAGGCGTTGGGGAAGCCTGCGAGTCCTCCGGATTGTACGGATGAGAATCTTGAGCTGACTCTGCGGGCGTATCGGGCTCCCGCGAGTACCCATGTTCTGGTGCTGAACTATCGCAATACGGGTGACTCTGCCTGCATGCTCAGAGAGTTCCGGCAGCAGAATGGTCGTTCCAGCTATATCAGGAATTCTAACCACGTTGAAGTGCCGTCGCCGCGCGATCCGTATCGGAGGCTGTTTCTTCTAATAACAGGCGGTAATGCGCTGGTATGCAGAAAGGCCGGACAGTGACCATCTGGTTTGATGGGTGTCCGGCCTTGGTGTTGTTGAAGATTGCTGGTTGAGTTAGCGGGCTATGCGGCGACGGATGACTCCGGCTGCGCCGGCGAGGCCGGTGCCGAGGAGCAGGAGGGTGCTGGGCTCAGGGGTGACGCCGGGGACGGGGGCTGTGGTTACGCCGGTGGTTTGAATGGAGAAGTCCAAGACGGCTGCAGTCTGGTTGAGGTCGACGAAAAACAGCTCGAAAGAGTTGGGTCCAGCATTAATTGTCGGTGTGGTGCATGGGACGGAGCCCGCGCCGTGGATTCCGCCGTCGCTGCAGACGAGTTGTCCGTCGATATAGACGAAGGCCATATCGTCGGAGCTGATGGTAAAGTTCAGCACTTCTGTTGTCGGGGCGTTGATGGTGCCAGTCAGGGTTGCTGCCTGATAGCCGTCACAAGGTGCGGGGCCGTCGCAGGATCCAGTGCCGTTCGGCGCGAAGAAGTTGTTGTTTGAAAAAGGAAGGGTGACGGGCCCGCTGGAGGTTTCGGTTACGTAGGGGTTAGCTGCGGGATCCCAGTAGGTGATTTCGCCGTCGGGCAGGAGTGATGTGGAAGTATCGACACCTGGAGGGGTGAGGGTGAAGCAGCCCGAAGTGCAGCCATCAGCTGGCGTGTTGAGTATGGGCAGGCCACTCGCCCCGAGGTTGTTCTCTACTTCGTTGGTAACCAGGCCGCCGCCAAGATGATTCGCGTCGGGATCGCTGGCGGAGATGGTGTAATAAGTGATGGTCAATTGTGCGGAGGCGATTTTTGCGCCGGCCAAGAGGCACAATAGGGAGACTGAGGCGATGCGGAGTAGAGAGAGCTTCATGGGATATTGCCGCTTTCGGCCGGTTTCCCGGCATCATAGATTTTCGTCCTTGGCCCGAGAGTGAGGTGTTGCCTGTACTAGAGCATTCTTATGGCCATAGTTTTTTGTGGATTTGTTGGGAAAAATACAAAAGAACCGACAGACTGGCCGCAGGAATGTGCACCACCTTGCATGGTGGTTGGGAAGTTGGTGCCCTAAAATGGCGATTTATCTACTGTTGAGAGTGATTTGCAGGAGGTGGTGCAAGGGGATGGTATTTGAGGACGGATCGAGCCTGAAGGGGCGCTGGTAGAGTTGAGCGATATGTTTGTGCCGGGACATTTTTTGTTTGCGCGTTCGCAGCGGATCCACTTTATCGGGATCGGCGGGATTGGGATGAGCGGGATCGCGGAGATCCTGCTGACGATGGGGTACTCGGTCTCGGGGAGCGATCTGAGGCGGAGTGCGGTGACGGAACGGCTGGTGGGGATGGGGGCGCGGGTGTTTGAGGGGCATGCGGCGGGGAATGCTGCGGCGAGTGATGTGGTGGTGACGAGTTCGGCTGTGGCTAAGGATAATCCGGAGGTGGTGGAGGCGCGGGCGCGGAAGATTCCGGTGATTCAGCGGGCGGAGATGCTGGCGGAGTTGATGCGGCTGAAGTATGGGATCGCTGTGGCGGGGATGCATGGGAAGACAACGACTACCTCGATGATTGCGGCGGTGCTGGCCGGTGGGGGACTGGATCCGACGGTGGTGGTGGGGGGGAGGGTGGATGCGCTGGGGTCGAATGCGCGGCTGGGGAGTTCGCAGTACCTGGTGGCGGAGGCGGATGAGAGCGATCGCAGCTTTTTGAAGCTGAGTCCGGTGCTGGGGGTGGTGACGAATCTCGATCGCGAGCACATGGATTGCTATAAGGACATGGCCGATGTGGAGGCGGCGTTTGTGGAATTTATGGACCGCATGCCTTTTTATGGGGCTACTACGGCTTGTGTGGATAATGCTTTGCTGCGCGGGGTGCTGCCACGGGTTCGGCGGCGTTTGTACACGTATGGGTTTAGTGCGGATGCGGATTTTCGGGTGGGAATGCTGGAGAAGCGGGATGGGTGTCACTCGAGTTTTGAGGTGAACTCACGGGGGTTGCTGCTGGGACCTTTTGGGCTGCATGTTCCGGGGATGCATAACGTGCTGAATGCTACGGCGGCGGTGGCGGTGGGGGTGCAGTTGGGGGTTGCTCCGGATCAGATTGCTGCGGGGCTGGATAGTTTCAGGGGAGTGGATCGGCGGTTCCAGATTAAGGGTGTGGTGCGGGGGGTGACGGTGGTGGATGACTATGGGCATCATCCGACGGAGATTATGGCTACGCTGAAGGCGGCTCGGGAGTGCGGGTATAAGCGGGTGCATGTGCTGTTTCAGCCGCACCGGTTTACGCGGACGAGGGATCTGATGGCGGAGTTTGCGGGGGCGTTTGGGGATGCGGATACGGTGCAGGTGCTGGATATCTATGCGGCTAGTGAGGAGCCGATTGCGGGGGTGACGGCGGAGGCTTTGGTGAGGGAGATTGGGCGGGATGGGGTGGTCTATGCGGGGTCGGTGGGGGATGGGGTGGCGGCGCTGGTTAAGGAAGCGCGGGATGGGGATGTGGTATTGACGCTGGGGGCGGGGAGTGTTTCGTCGGCGGGGGGGATGTTGCTGGCGGGATTGGCGGGGTAGCGCCTCGTTTGAGGCGATGTCTAGAGTGAACTGAGTGGATGCTTTCTTACCTTTGCGTAGAGGTGCTCAAATTCGGTGAAGAGAGCTGGGTTATCGGTTTGCATGCGCAGCTCGTGAATGAATTTCCAGATCTCTTCGTTTGCACCGACGGTGCGAATGGTTGAACCGAATAGAGCGACTACGTCTTCGAATAGGACGGTCTTATATCGTTCCATCGGCCGAGGTATTCCAGTGGATTCAGAATCACTCTCGTGACTTCCGCTGTGCTTATTGTTTCGCCGGTGAAGGTGATTTCATACTCTATTGCTTCGATGACCTCTGTCTCCTGAGGGATGACGTCGAAGACCCGGGTGTTTCGGAAGCGCAGACGTTTCCTGGCGATGACTGAGAAGACGGCGCGCTCTATGGGGGTGGAGAAGTCTTCGTGGAGTTTCTTCGCGAACTCGGACTTGCGAGTGCGGACCAGCTCGGCTAGTTGAAAGTATCCGACCAGTACGAGGGCGACCGTTGCCACCGCGGTGAGCATGACCCAGAAGATGGTGGGATCGAAGATGGTTTTGTGCCAAAAGCTCTCGGGCGGAAATGTGTGTCGCCACCAGTCCACGCGCGTCCCTTTCGTGAATACCGTTGAAGAATAGCTTATTTTGTCTGCGATCCGGGGTGAGGGGCGCTGGATGGGTGAGTTCCTGAAAGGGTTCGGGGTGAAGGTTGGGGGATTTGGCGGGGTGGTGGCGGGTTATAGTCGATATGGCGATTCTCGCGGCCTTGCTCGGGCGTGCGACGAAACGAGACTATGACGAAGCGTGGTGCGGCGGTGCTGGATGCGCCGGAGCAGAGGTATGTCTCCGGGACGGGTGGGCCGCGGACGGGCTGCGGCGGGGTTGCGGCGGGATTTGCAGGAAGATTATGGACGGGATTTTGAGGACGACTTCGAACGGGAGTTCGGAGCGGCTGAGGGCGATGCGGAGCGGCGGGATGAGGGCGCTCCGGTAAGGCGGCGGAGTGCCGGGCGCGGGGGGGTGAAGAGATATGGGTTGCTGGGGTGGTTGCCGCAGACTCTCTGGGGGCGGATTGGGGCGGGGGTTGGGGTGGTTGCGGTGGTGGGGGCGTTCGTGACGAGTGCGCTGGCGGTGCGGAGCATGGTGCTGCATGATGAGCGATTTGTGATTCCTACTTCGGCTGCGATTGCGATTGAGGGGAATAAGCATGTGACGAAGGCGCAGTTGTTGAGCATCTTCGGCGGGGATGTGGAGCGGAATATCTTTACGGTGTCGCTGGCGGAGCGGCGGGCGGAGTTGGAGCGGCTGCCGTGGGTGGAGCATGCTACGGTGATGCGGTTGCTGCCGGATCATCTGCGGGTTGCGATTGTGGAACGGACGCCGGTGGCGTTTGTGCGGCAGGGCGGCAACATTGGGTTGGTGGATAAGAACGGCGTGTTGATGGATATGGATTTCGAGCGCCCGGGGAGCAGTATTCTTTTCCTGTGGTGACGGGGATTTCGGCGGATGAGCCGCTGTCGACGCGGGCGGCGCGGATGAAGATATTTGAGCGATTTACGATGGAGCTGGATGCGGGGGGCGGGAAGATTTCGGAGGGGTTGAGCGAGGTGGATCTTTCGAGTCCGGAGGATGTGAAGGCGACGATTCCGGATGATTCGACTGGGAGCAGCAAGGAGTTGCTGGTCCATTTTGGGGAGAGCGATTTTCTGGAGCGGTACAACAAGTACAAGGCGCACCTGGCGGAGTGGCGTGCGCAGTATCCGAATTTGGCTTCGGTGGATATGCGGTATGAGCGGCAGGCAGTGCTGGAGATGCTGCGGGGTAGTGCGGTTCCGGTGAGCGGTACGCGGGTGCAATGGCTGCGGGGAAAGATGATGCGGGGAAGGTGGCGCGCCTGCGAGTCCGAAGCCTGCCACTGTAACGGCGAAGCCTGCTGGTGCAGGTGTGAAGCCTGTGGCTGTGGCACGAAGTCCGCGGGTGTGGTCACGAAACCTGCGGTCGCTGCGGGTCAAGCTCCTGCCGCGGTGGTTCCTCCTGCTGCGGTTGTGCTAAGACTGCGCCGATTGCGGGGGCTGCGAGTGCAAGTGCGGCTACTTCTACTTCTGCGGCTCCGACGCTGAGCGTGGTTCAGAGCGATGGGACGGTCATGCATCATTTGATGGTTGCGAAGGATGTTCCTAGGGCGAAGAAGCCGGTTGCGAAGAAGTTCCAAGAAGGCTGGGTGAAGAAGGCTCCGCGAAGGCTGCTGCTCCTTCTGCGCAGAATCACGCGTCGGCGGCGGTGCAGCCATAATGGATGAGCAGGGCGAACGATGAATCAGAAGCCGGACAATCTGATTACGGTGCTGGACGCGGGGAGCGCGAAGAGCGTGGTGCTGGTGGCGGAGCTGCTGGATGGCGTGCTGCGGTATCGCGGGCATGGCGTCGAGAAATCGAAGGGGATGCGCAAGGGCTTGATTGCGGAGCTGGGGCCTGCGGCGGAGGCGATCAACCGCGCGGCGTTGACGGCGGAGCGCGTGGCTAAGGCGGGGATTGAGACTTGCGTGGTTGGGATTGGCGGGTCGCATGTGCGGGGGATCAATTCGCGCGGCGGGATCAGCATGGGCAATCGGATGAGGGAGATTACGCGTGAAGAGGTGAAGGCGGCGGTAGACCGGGCGCGTAGCGTGGCGCTGCCTCCGGACCGCGAGGTGCTTCACCTGTTGCCGCAGGAGTTTATTTTGGATGACCAGGCGGGGATACATGATCCGGTGGGGATGGTGGGGACTCGGCTGGAGGTGAATCTGCATCTGTCGACGTGCTCGGGTGGGGTGGCGCAGAGCGTGATTACGTGCGCGAATCGCGCGGGGCTGGAGGTGCTGGATACGGTGTTCGAGGGGATCGCTTCGGCGGAGGCGGTGCTGAGCGCGGATGAGCGCGAACTGGGGGTTTGCCTGGCGGATATTGGCGCTAGTACGACGGAGATGGCGGTGTTCTTTGAGGGCGCGATTGCGCATACTGCGGTGTTGCCAATTGGCGGGGATCACTTTACGAATGATCTTGCGGTGGGGCTGCAGGTGACGGTGGAGGAAGCCGAGTATTTGAAGCGGACGTTTGGGCATAGCGTGGTGACGGCGGTTCCGCAGTTGAATGAGATTGAGGTGGGTGGGAATTTGGCGGTCGGGAGCCTGGGTGGGGGTGGGCAGACGGCGAGGATGGTAAGGCAGAGATTTTTGGCGGAGATTCTGGAGCCGCGGGCGCGTGAGTTGTTTACGATGCTGCGGGATAATCTGCGGGCCGGTGGGGTGCTGGAGGCTCTGGGTGCGGGGTGTGTGTTTACTGGGGGCGGTTCGCTGCTGGCGGGGTTGATGGAGAATGCGGAGAGTCTGTTGAGGGTTCCGGCGCGGATTGGGTATCCGGTGCCGCTGTCGCGGATGCCACAGGAGCTGGCTCAGCCGGAGTTTGCGGCGGCTGTGGGGATGCTGCTGTATACGCATCGGACGCAGGTTCGGCGGGCTAGCGAGGAGCAGGGGTTGAAGGCTAAGTTGAAGGCTATATTCGCGGGGAGCTTTTAGCGGCGGGCTCTGAATCTTGAGGTTGCGGAACTGACTCTAAAGTAGATGCTCAAATGAGCTATCTTTAAGACACAGACTTCAAGCCGCCCA
>CAVUSG010000011.1:0-79146 GCA_963744125.1 uncultured Acidobacteriaceae bacterium
GTTGCCGGTGGCTCCGTCGCCGAATGTGAGTATGCCTGTGTTGTGATCGAGCGTGTAGCCGTTCGGGTTGAGCAGAGGCACGAGTTTCTTGAGGGTTTCGCGCAGGTCGCCGATCAGGGCTACGTCTACCTTTACGTTCTTGTTGATCTCGGAGGGGTCGATCTCGATGTGGATTTTTTTTGCGTTGGGGGCGTACTTGGTGAGGTTGCCGGTGACGCGGTCGTCGAAGCGCATGCCGAAGGCGAGGAGGAGGTCGGCTTGCTGAATGGCGTGGTTGACCCAGCTTTCGCCGTGCATGCCCATCATGCCGAGGGAGAGCGGGTGCCAGGTGGGGAAGGCGCCGAGGCCGAGGAGGGTGCTGGCGACGGGGAGTCATGCGCTCGGCGAAGGCGATGACCTGGGCTTCTGCGCCGGATGGGCGATGCCGTGGCCGGCGAGGATGACCGGGCTTTCTGCGGATTGCTTGATGAGCTCGATGGCGTGGTCGATGGCGTTGAGATTCGGCGCGGAGCATGGGGTGGGGGCGGTAGGGCGCGGGGGCGGCGGCGTCGAAGTCAAAGGGGGCGGTGGCTTGCTGGGCGTCTTTGGTGATGTCGACGAGGACGGGGCCGGGGCGGCCGGGGCGGGCGATCTGGAAGGCCTCGCGGATGGCGGGGGCGATGTCTTCGGCGCGGGTGACGAGGTAGTTGTGCTTGGTGATGGGGAGGGTGATGCCGGTGATGTCGATTTCCTGGAATGCGTCGGTGCCGAGGACTTTGGAGGAGACCTGTCCGGTGATGGCGACGATGGGGATGCTGTCGAGCATGGCCGTGGCGATGCCGGTGACGAGGTTGGTTGCGCCGGGGCCGGAGGTGGCCATGCAGACTCCGACCTGGCCGGAGGCGCGGGAGTAGCCGTCGGCCATGTGGGCGGCGCCCTGCTCGTGGCGCACGAGGACGTGGTGGATGGGGAATTTGCGCAGCGCGTCGTAGATGGGGAGGATGGCTCCGCCGGGGTAGCCGAAGACGGTGGTGGCGCCTTCGCCGACGAGGGTGGCCCAGAGGATTTCGGAGCCGGTTAAGGTGGGGTGTTGATTTTTGTTATTCATGTTGTCCTCACGGTTACTGACATCATCTTGCGTTGCGTCAAATTTTTGAGCTGTTCGTCACGGTGTGCTGCCGATTCTCCAACAGAGGGCCAACGTAAGAGCGACGACGAAAACACGCAGCACACAAAACATAACGCATGAACTGTCTTTCGCGACTCCTTCGAACTGATTGGGGAGAGCGTCAATCTTCGTCTTGCTTCGTCAGTTGCCTATCCGTTCTGGGAACGAACTGACACGCGCAACTAAAGTTATCGAGTCGGCGCCGGCAACGGCTGTCGCAAGCCATGACCAAGATAATCTAGGCTTCTGTGCATGATCGTTAGGTGGTGATGGCTCCTTCGCTGGCGGAGCAGACGGTGTTGGCGTATTTGGCGAAGACGCCGCGTTTGAAGCGGGGGTCGGGGGCCTTGCCAGGATTTGAGGCGTGCGGCGATCTCTTCGTCGGGGACGTTGAGGGTCAGCTTGCGCTTCGGGATGTCGAAGGTGATGGTGTCGCCTTCGTGGACGGCGGCGATGGGGCCTCCGAGGAAAGCCTCGGGGGCGACGTGGCCGGCCATGAGGCCGCGGGTGGCTCCGGAGAAGCGGCCGTCGGTGAAGAGAGCGACGGTGTCAGAGAGGGCGGGGATGCCTTTGATGGCGGCGGTGACGGCGAGCATCTCGCGCATGCCGGGGCCGCCGCGGGGGCCTTCGTAGCGGATGACGCAGACGTCGTCGGGGTTGATCTTGCCGGCTTCGACGGCGGCGTGGCAGTCGTCCTCGGAGTCGAAGACGCGGGCGGTGCCGGTGTGGAGTAGGCGCTCGTGGCCGGCGACCTTGACGACGCAGCCCTCGGGGGCGAGGTTGCCCTTCAGGATGACGAGGCCGCCGGTGGCCTTGAGCGGGTGGTCGATGGGGTAGATGACGGGCTGGTCGGGCGTCTCGACGGCGAGCGCGGCTTCTTCGGCGAGGGTCTTGCCGGAGACGGTGATCTGGCTGCCGTCGAGGAGGCCGGCGTCGAGGAGGCGCTTGGCGAGGAGGCGTGAGCCGCCGGCGTCCTGGTAGTCCTTGGCGGCGTACTTGCCGCCGGGGGAGAGGTCGCAGATGAAGGGCGTGCGGTCGCAGATGGGGTCGAAGTCGTCCATGGTGAAGGGGATGTCGTGCTCGCTGGCGATGGCGATGAGGTGGAGGACGGCGTTGGTGCTGCCGCCGGAGGCGCAGACGGCGGCGATGGCGTTCTCGATCGCCTTGCGGGTGAGGATCTTGCGCGGGGTGAGGCCGCTGCGGGCGAGGTCCATGACCATGCGGCCGGCGGCGCGGGAGGCTTCGTGCTTTTCGGGCGACATGGCGGGGACGCCGGTGATGTTGATGGGCGAGATGCCGAGGAACTCGCCGGCCATGGCCATGGTGTTGGCGGTGAACTGGCCGCCGCAGGCTCCGGGGCCGGGGCAGGCGGCGGCTTCGAGGGCTTCGAGCTGCTCGTCGTTGATCTTGCCGGCGGCGTGCGAGCCCATGCCTTCGAAGACCTGGAGGATGGTGATCTCTTTGACGGTGCCGTCGGGCTGCTTGAGCTTGCCGGGGGCGATGGAGCCGCCGTAGAGCATGAGGCCGGGGATGTCGAGGCGGGCGAGCGCCATGATGGCGGCGGGCATGTTCTTGTCGCAGCCGGCGATGCAGACGAGGCCGTCGAAGGTGTTGCCGCGGGCGACCAATTCGATGGTGTCGGCGATGACTTCGCGGCTGATGAGCGAGGCCTTCATGCCCTGCGTGCCCATGGTGATGCCGTCGTGAGATGGTGATGGTGTTGAACTCCATGGGCGTGCCGCCGGCCTCGCGGATGCCCTGCTTGACGGCCTCGGCGACCTCGCGGAGATGGAAGTTGCAGGGGCCGATCTCGGTCCAGGTGTTGGCGATGCCGATGATGGGCTTGTGCAGGTCTTCCTTGGTGAAGCCGACGCCGCGGAAGTAGGAGCGGGCGGCGGCGCGGTTGGGGCCTTCGGTTAGGACTATGGAGTTTTTCTTTGGATCGAGTTGGTTGCTCACTTGTTCCCTTTCCATCTAGTAGGTGATTGAGGAGATCTCGGTCATGTGGTGCCTCGGAGATCTTCCGCTTGTTCTTTCTTTGCATCGCTTCACAACCTGATACCAATTGCGTCCAAAGACGTCAAGGACATCGACGGTTCGCGCGTATCTCGAGATCGATAGCCTGATTCGTACTGCTCGGCGATCTACTTGGTTGTGGGCCGTCGAGTTCCGAGTCCATCGAGTTGCTGTCGTTGAAGTCTTCATACGGCAGTTTTTGGTGGACCAGAATTCTTTGTCGTGGTGGATTCGAACTTGTCGAGGGCGGCTTCGTGGCGAAGGGTGAGGCCGATGTCGTCGAGGCCGTTGAGCAGGCAGTATTTGCGGAACGGGTCGATTTCGAAGTGTGGCGTTGAAGCCCTGGTCGTCGGTGACGGTCTGGGCTTCGAGGTTGATGGTGATCTTGTGCGCCGGGTTCGCGGTGCTGCGGGCGAGGAGGGTCTGCACGTCTTCTTCGCTGAGGCGGACGAGGATGATGCCGTTCTTGCCGGCGTTGGAGAAGAAGATGTCGGCGAAGGTGGGGGCGATGACGGCGAGGAAGCCGTACTGGTTGAGCGCCCAGGCGGCGTGCTCGCGCGAGGTGCCGCAGCCGAAGTTCTTTTCGGCGATGAGGATCTGCGAGCCGTTGTAGGCGGGGTTGTTGAGGACGAAGGACGGGTCGGGCTTGCCGGCGTCGGGGCCTTCCTGGATGCGTGCGCCAGTCGTAGAAGAGGAAGTCGCCGTAGCCGGTGCGCTCGATGCGCTTGAGGAACTGCTTGGGGATGATCTGGTCCGTGTCGATGTTGGGCAGCGGCAGAGGGACGGCGGTGGAGGTGAGGACGTTGATGGGGATCATTAGCTCTTGAGCTCCTAGCCTCTCGCTTCTAGCTAGGCGGTTAACAGCATGGTTCGGGGCGGATGGCTAGCGGCTAGAAGCTAGCGGCTGAGCTGCTTCATCCTTTCCAGGTGCGGATGTCGGTGAAGTGGCCGGTGATGGCGGCGGCGGCGGCCATCTGGGGGCTGACGAGGTGGGTGCGGCCTCCGCGGCCCTGGCGGCCTTCGAAGTTGCGGTTGGAGGTGGAGGCGCAGCGCTCGCCGGGCTGGAGGATGTCGGGGTTCATGGCGAGGCACATGCAGCAGCCGGGCTCGCGCCACTCGAAGCCGGCGGACTTGAAGATGGCGTCGAGGCCTTCGTCTTCGGCCTGGCGCTTGACCGCCTGCGAGCCGGGGACGACCATGGCGCGGATTTTGGTGGCGACGTGGTGGCCCTTGACGATGGCGGCGGCGGCGCGGAGGTCTTCGATGCGGCCGTTGGTGCAGGAGCCGAGGAAGACGGTGTCGATCTTGATGTCTGCGATCGGCGTGCCGGGCGTGAGGCCCATGTACTCGTAGGCGCGCTCGAAGGATTTGCTGTCGGCGTCGGTCTTGTGCGTCGGCGAGGGTGGGGACGGAGGCGTTGATGGTGGTGGTCATGCCGGGCGAGGTGCCCCAGGTGACGGCGGGCGCGAGGGTGGCGGCGTCGATGTGGAGTTCGCGGTCGAACTTGGCGCCGGGGTCGGAGGGGAGGGTGCGCCAGTGGGCGACGGCTTCGTCCCAGGCTGCGCCTTGCGGCGAGAAGCGGCGGCCCTTGAGGTAGGCGAAGGTGGTCTCGTCGGGGGCGATCGAGGCCGGCGCGGGCACCGGCTTCGATGCTCATGTTGCAGACGGTCATGCGGCCTTCCATGGAGAGGGCGCGGATGGCGGAGCCGGCGTATTCGATGACGTAGCCGGTGGCGCCGTCGGTGCCGATGCGGCCGATGATGTCGAGGATGATGTCCTTGGCGGTGACGCCGAAGGGGAGTTCGCCGTCGACGGTGATGCGGAAGGTCTTGGGCTTGTGATTGCGGCAGGGTCTGCGTGGCCATGACGTGCTCGACTTCGCTGGTGCCGATGCCGAAGGCGAGCGCGCCGAAGGCCCCGTGGGTGGCGGTGTGCGAGTCGCCGCAGACGATGGTGCATGCCGGGCTTGGTGGCGCCGAGCTCGGGTCCGATCATGTGGACGATGCCCTGGTCGCGGATCCTGCACGTCGAAGAACTCGACGCCGAATTCGGCGCAGTTCTTGCGCAGCGCGTTGACCTGCGCGTTGGAGATCTGGTCGGTGATGACGAGGCGGTCGTGCGCGGAGGTGGTGGGGACGTTGTGGTCGACGGTGGCGATGTGCGGTCGGGGCGGCGGAGCTTGCGGCCGGCGAGGCGCAGGCCTTCGAATGCCTGGGGCGAGGTGACCTCGTGGACGAGGTGGAGGTCGATGTAGAGGATCGAGGGCTCGCCTGCGGGCTCGGCGACGAGGTGCTGACTGCCAGACTTTTTCGAAGAGGGTGCGGGGTGTGGTCGGTAGTGGTCATAGGTTTTCTGTGGTCGTCAGTTGCTAGTTGTCTGAGGTTTGAGACGGTGCGTTGGTGTCGGTGTCGGTGGGTGAGGGCGGCGGTGTGATGCCGAGGGCTGCGGGTGGGACTTCGTGGGGCGTGCCGTCAGGGTCGACGAGGATGGCGTGGGTGATGTTCTGGACGATGCCGGAGCCGGCGAGCGGCTCGGCGGCCCAGCGGGCGATGGCTTGGTGAGCGCGGCGGCGGGCTGCGCGGCTTCAGTCGCGCGGTCGATGGTGAGAGGGCTGGTTGGGGAAGACCCAGAGGGTGTATTCGGCGGCGGGATCGTGGTGGGGTGGCTCTGCTTTGATCCAGTCGATGGCGGCGAAGACGACGAGGTGGTGGTGCGTGCCGTTGAGGTCGACCCAGAGCAGGCCGCGCGCGGGGCAGAAGTGGACGACGCAGCCGGAGATGGAGATGTAGCGGTTGTCGTCGGCGAGGACTTTGCCGGGGACGGTGAGGTGGTCGAGCGCGGTGTTGGCGAGCGAGCGGTACTTGCCGTCTGATGGGCGTATGCCCCAGAAGGTTTGCGGCGCGGTGAGGAACTGCTCGAGGAACGGCTTGAAGCGCGAGGTCCTGGACGAGGTCGTTCTCGCGGCCGTCCTTGTTGGTGGCGTCGGGGGTGTACTGCCAGAGCCACTCGACGTCTCTCGCGCTGGGGCTTGGCGGCTTGCTTGGCGTGGCTGGCGCATGGCGGGCGGTAGTGGTTGGAGTGTCGGCGATGCGTGCTTGCCATGACAAGAGAGCGACGTTGGCGATGGACAGCAGATGTCGGAATCACGATGGCTTCGTCGGCTCCTCCAGTATTCGATGCGAGACCGACTGCGATCGATGCTTTGCATCAGGATGTCGGTGCAACGGCTGAGTCTTAGACGGCGTGCATGGATTGGCGGCGGTCGATGGATTCGGCGAGCGCCTGGTGGACGAGTTTGCCCATCTCGGTGGTGGAGACGAGGTGCTGGTTGGGTGCGTTGCCGCGGGCGATGTCGGCGGTGCGGTGGCCGGCGTCGAGGACGTTGCCGACGGCGGCTTCGATGGCGGCGGCGTCCTGCTCCAGGTTGGCGGAGTGGCGCAGGACCATGGCGGCGGTGAGGATGGCGCCGAGCGGGTTGGCCTTGCCCTGTGCCGGCGATGTCGGGCGCGGAGCCGTGGACGGGCTCGTAGAGGTTGACCGCGCCGCCGATGGTGGCCGAAGGCAGCATGCCGAGCGAGCCGGTGATGACGCCGGCCTCGTCGGAGAGGATGTCGCCGAAGAGGTTCTCGGTGAGGACGACGTCGAAGTTGCGCGGGATGTTCATGAGGTGCATCGCCATGGAGTCGACGAGCTGGTGCTCGAGGGTGACGTCGGGGTAGTCCTTGCGCGACTTCGGTGACGGTGGCGCGCCAGAGCTGCGAGACTTCGAGGACGTTGGCCTTGTCGACGGAGGTGACTTTCTTGCGGCGCTTGGCGGCGAGTTCGAAGGCGACGCGGGCGACGCGGACGACCTCGGCCTTGGTGTAGCGCATGGTGTTGATGGATCTCGCTCGGGCGGTCGCTTGTTCCACCAGCGGGGCGAGCCGAAGTAGAGGCCGCCGAGGAGTTCGCGGACGAAGAGGATGTCGGCGTCCTTGGTGACTTCGGGGCGGAGCGGGCGAGTTGTCCGCGAGCGCGGGGTAGGCGATGGAGGGGCGCAGGTTGGCGAAGCCGCCGAGGGCCTGGCGGATCTGCAGCAGGCCGGCTTCGGGGCGCTTGTCGGGCGGGAGGGCGTTGAACTTGTTGTCGCCGACCGCGCCCATGCAGGACGGCGTCGCACTCGAGCGCGGCGTCGAGGGTCGCGGTGGGGAGCGGCGAGCCGGTGGCGTCGATGGCGACTCCGCCGACGAGGAGCGGGACGAAGGTGAAGTCGTGGCCGCCGAACTCGGCGACGGCTTTGAGGATGTTGACGGCTTCGTTGGTGACTTCGGGGCCGATGCCGTCGCCGGCGAGGATGGCTATCTTGAGCTTCATACTTTTCCTTAGCAGTTAGTAACTGCGTTATAGAAGAGGCGATTGACCTGAGGCTCCAAAAACAGCCGGATCAGATGGGTAATCGACTTGCCTAGCTCGAATTCGATCCAGATACGGTACCTACCGGCGGAAGCGAGCGTTCCGTAGTGCCGACTTAGGGAAGCAGGGCACAGCCCAGGATGTGATTGCGAGAATCGGCGACCTGCGCAAGGATTCTGCCCAGTTGTAAGCTTCTGTGTGATCGAGCACGATGCCGCGAATTTCCCGAAGTACTGTTTCGGTTCGACGGCGTTGGATGGCGTGTATAGGCATGTGGGCTCTGCGTTAGCGGTGACGGCGGATTCCGGTTTGAGCAGGCTTAGCAGGTCCTGGTCGTAGATGGTTTTCTTGCGGTCGGCTAGTTCGGTGAAGCGGGTGTAGACGGCGTCGAGTTCGTTCGCGGGTGAGGGGCTGGCCGAGTTCGACGAAGCGCTGTTCGAGGGCGCGGCGGCCGCTGTGCTTGCCGAGGACGAGCGAGTTGTGGGGCGACGCCGACGGACTCGGGGGTCATGATCTCGTAGGTGAGCGGGTTGACCATGACGCCGTGCTGGTGGATGCCGGCGGCGTGGGCGAAGGCGTTGGCTCCGACGATGGCCTTGTTGGGCGCGGCGCCGAAGGTGATGCACTCGGCGAGCATCTGGCTGGTGGGGTAGAGCTGGTTCATCACGATGTTGTGCGTGTAGGGCAGCTTGTCGCGGCGCGATGGTGAGGATGGCGGCGAGTTCTTCGAGCGAGGCGTTGCCGGCGCGCTCGCCGATGCCGTTGATGGCGCATTCGACCTGGCGGACGCCGGCTTCGACGGCGGCGATGGTGTTGGCGACGGCGAGGCCGAGGTCGTCGTGGCAGTGGGCGGAGAGGATGATGTTTTCGATGCCGGGGACGCGGGCGCGGACCATGCGGAACATCTGCGGCGTAGTCCTGCGGGATGCAGTAGCCGACGGTGTCGGGGAGGTTGAGCGTGGTGGCGCCGGCCTGGATGGCGACCTCGCAGACCTTGACGAGGAAGTCGGGGTCGGTGCGGGTGGCGTCTTCGGGGGAGAACTCGACGTCGTCGGCGATAGGTGCGGGCGAGGGCGACCATCTCGGCGATCTGGTCGAGGGCCTGCTCGCGGGTGATCTTGAGCTTGGCGGCAAGGTGCAGGTCGGAGGTGGAGAGGAAGGTGTGGATGCGGGCGCGGGCGGCGGGCTCGATGGAGCGGGCGGCGGCTTCGATGTCCTCGCGCTTGCAGCGGGCGAGGGAGGCGATGACGGGGCCGCGGACTTCGCGGGCGATGGTGCGGATGGATTCGGAGTCGCCGTCGGAGGCGATGGCGAAGCCGGCTTCGAGGATGTCGACGCCGAGGGCGGCGATCTGGTGGGCCATGCGCAGCTTTTCGTCGTGGTGCATGGTGCAGCCGGGGGACTGCTCGCCGTCGCGCAGGGTGGTGTCGAAGAAGAGACGCGAGGTTCTGGGTGTCGGTCGTGGGCTACCGTGGCTGTCAGGGACATGGATTCGACCTCGACTCCTCGACGTATAGAATAACGCAGGCTTATGAGTATTGGACGAGTATCATTATTTCTAATTGAATATTCTAATTCAGAGCCATTCGAGGTAGTCTGAATATGACCGCAGGTGCTTGCGGGACTTAGGAGGTAGCGATGGATCTGTTTCAGTTGGAGACGTTTCTGGCGGTGGCGGAGGAGCGCAGCTTCTCGCGGGCGGCGGCGCGGCTGCATCGGACGCAGCCGGCGGTGAGCCAGGCGATCGCGAAGCTGGAAGCGGAGCTGGGCGAGGTGCTGCTGGAGCGGTCGTCGCGCGATGGCACGCTGACCGACGCGGGCGAGGTGCTGCGGGAGTATGCGCAGAAGCTGCTGAATCTGCGGACCGAGGCGGCGGGCGCGCTGACCGAGCTGCGGGAGCTGCATCGCGGGCGGCTGAACCTGGCGGCGAACGAATATACGTGCCTGTATCTGCTGCCGCTGCTGGATGAGTTCCGGCGGCAGAATCCGCGGATCAAGGTGGCGGTGCAGCGGGCGCTGGCGAGCCGGATCTCGGACGAGGTGCTGATGCATTCGGTGGAGATTGGCGTGCTGAGCTTCCGGCCGGACGATCCGCAGATCCGGTCGGTGGTGGTGTATCGGGATGAGCTGGACTTTTGTGGTGAATCCGAAGCATCCGCTGGCGCAAGGCGGGCGAGGTGTCGATCCGGCAGCTGGGGGCGCAGAATTTTATCGCGCACAATATCTCTTCGCCGCAGCGGCAGAAGGTGATCGAGACGTTCAAGCGGCACAAGACGCCGCTGCGGATGGGGGTGGAGCTGCCGTCGCTGGAGGCGATCAAGCGGTTTGTGGAGATGGGCAACGGGGTGGCGCTGGTGCCGGGGCTGACGGTGCGGACGGAGCTGGCGAGCGGGGCGCTGGTGCGGGTGCGGGTGAAGGAGCTGCAGACTGGAGCGCAAGTTGCGGCTGGTGTATCGGCGGCAGGCGAGCCTGTCGCATGTGGCGGTGGCGTTTCTGAAGGTGGTGGAGGCGTATGCGGCGGCGCACGGCGATCCGTATTGTTTTCATGGCGGAGCGGGGAATTTAGGTCTCGACAAATTTTCTTAAAAGGTGGAACCTTTTCACGAAAGGCTCGTCTTTAGGGGTAGATTTGTGCGCCGGAGGAGATTCCGGCAGATTGTGCGAGTGATCAGGAGACGAAGATGGCTTTAATGAAGATGCGTTTCGGCAAGATTTGGGAGAGCAGGGGCGCTGGCAGTTTGCGCTGTTGCACTATGTGCAATGCCAATGCTCGCGCAGAATAATTCGACACCGCCGCAGGGGCAGGGTGGTCCGGGACACTGGGGTGGTCATGGCGGCCCGGGGATGCACGGGCGCGGACTGGCGATGTTGACCAAGCAACTGGATCTTACGCCGGACCAGGTGAGCCAGATACAGGGGATCTACGCCGATGAGGGCACGCAGATGAAGGCCCTGCACGAGGACACTTCGTTGGCGCAGGCCGACAAGCGGCAGAAGATGTTCGCCATCCATAAAGACTCGCACGAGAAGTTTCATGGGGGTATTGAATCCCGACCAGAAGACGAAGTTCGAGGAGTTTCAGGCGAAGATGCGGGAGCACCGTGGCGGGCATGGTCACGGTAACGGATCGGGTACTGGGTCGGGTAGTGGTACTCCGCCGGCACCTACGCTATAGCAGGGAAGTCCAAGAGGGGTAAGGAAAAAGGCCGGAGGCAGAGTCCTCCGGCCTTCTTGCGTTGGTTACGCGCCTGAGTCGTCCGGTACGGGTACAATAGAGAGACCGACTGAGGTGTTTCCGACTGGTTCGTAATCTGGCCCCGAGGAACTGCTGCTGTGGCGTAGTTGCCGCGGCCAGAGGTCGAGACGCGTAGGACGAATTCCGAAGGGGCTTAGCGAAGAATGAAGAAGATGATGTTGTTGGGCACGCTGATACTGTCTGCCGCCGCAGGGCTAGCACAGGAGAGCAGGCAGGATGTGAGCGTCAGCGCGACGGGAACGTTCGCCCCACAGGTAAATGGCAATGGCGTTCTGCAGAATACCGATCCATTTCTTGGGTTTCTGGGCAGTTACCGGTATATGCTGACGCCGCGGAGCGCACTGGAGATGAACTACTCGTTCACGCAGAACCAGCAAAACTACGTGACGAGCTTTCTGACTGGCCAGATACACCAGCGTCAGCAGGAGGTATCCGGCGGCTTACGTATATAACCTGAACTTCAAGAACTTCAACCCGTTTCTGGAGGGTGGAGTAGCCGGGATGTTCTTTTCGCCGATCCACGATTACCAGACGACCTCGCTGGACACGAAACGGACCACGAATATTGGAGCTCTGTTCGGTGCGGGCGTGGCTTATGAGCTGAGCCCGAGCTTGGATATCCGGGCTGAGTATCGTGGGATTGTGGTGAAGGCGCCCTTCTTCAACGTAGACAACTTCAAGACGAACCGCTACGAGGTGATTTCGATGCCGTCACTCGGCATTGCTTATCATTTCTAAGCTGTAATGATCTGAAACAAAAGCCCCGGCACGATGCCGGGGCTTTTTCTATGTCTGCTTTATGTCCGGGGCGAAACGAGCTAGTGGAAGCGGTAGGCGACGCCGAGGGTCCCGACGATGCGGGGTGAGCCCGTTGGGCGGGAATCCGGTCCAATGCTGGTACTCAAAGTCGGCGCGAACATTGATCGAGCGATTTACGTGGTAGTCGGCGCCTCCACCGATGGCGAACATGTTGTAAGCGAGATTTGCGATACCGTACTGGTAGTTGAAGACCCCTCGTCCGACCATTATCTTTCCGTATGGAGAGAGGCGGCCGTAGTTGCGGTGGTAGCGTACCCCGACCTCGTATGTTTTTTCGTAGAAGTCCTGGGGCGTGGAGTCATTGAGGAGACGGAAGTCGAATTCGGCTCCCAGGTGAGGGGTGAAGTCAAAGTCCGCGTAGGCGGCGATTCCCTTGAATTTTTCGGGGGTGTAGTCGGGGTCGGCGAGGCCGTAACCGACGCCGATCTGGAGGTCTCCGAGGCGGGAGGCTGTGGGCTCGGACTGAGCGTGCAACAGAGGTGTGCCCGCAAGCAGACCTATCAATAACCACAACCTTTTCAACACTTTATGTTCTCTCCTTGGCCGATCCGAAGTTGCACTGAGGCGGATCGTGAGCCTCGTTAGGGACCGCGTCCTGCGGTCGATGGGGGCCCAAGAGAGCCTGAGGTTTAGTGGAATTGGTAGGCGACGCCGATGGTCATGGCGATGGGAGTGAGTCCGCTCAGATATTTCCACTCCTGATATTCGAAGTCAAAGGCGCGGATGTTGATGCTTCGCGTCAGGTGGTAATCGAGACCGGCGCCCACAGCGTAGGCGAAGTGGTTCGTCTTGGTGTGCGGTGAGGTATCGAACTGGAGGTTGAGCTGACCGAATCCAAAGAGCAACTTTGCGTAGGGCGCGAAGCGTTTTTTATTAATGACGTAACGGGGGCCGATCAGGTAAGAGTCCTCTCCGACGTCATCAGGAGCAATGATGCTGGCATAGTGAATGTCGGCTTCGACACCGAGGTGCTGGGTGAAGTCAAAGGTTCCGTAAAAACTAGGGCCCTTGTCGTGGGCTTGGCCGTAGTCTGGAATGACCAACGTGACCCTCCGCACCGAGTTGTAGAGTCCCGGCTCTTGATGCGGTTGGTGTTGCCTGCGCCAGGGCAGAAATTGAAAATCCAAAAAACAAGCAAGCGAAGCAGCTGATAAAGATTTGCCGTTTCAACTTGTACCTCCTAAAATCCTGACCGTGAAGCAGTTCACCGAGTGAGCCCGGCAGCGTTAGTGGGGAGTGACGGGCAAAATAAGAGCCCGCTGAGCTGTTAGTAGATCTGTTTTTACTGTGGCGTTGCGAGTGCCGGAGCAGGTTGGGTTGTCGCCGGCGCGGGGGTGGTGTCGGCCGAGGCAGCGGGTGGCGCCGCAGCCGGTGCTGCAGCGGGCGGGGCCGCGGCGGGTTCCGCCGGTGGCTTGTAGTAGGAAAGCTTGAGATAGACGGGTTCGACCTCGAACGGCATCTTGTCGGCGGGGGAGAGCAGAGGCTCAAAGGCCGAGTGCATCGGGATGACCTGGTCTGTCCAGGGATCGAAACGGAGGAAGCTGGCAAGTGGCATGGCTGCCTGCTGCTTGAGATTCTTCATGTCGAGCTTGGGACCCTTGGCCATCATAGCGGCAAGCCAGAAGGTGGGGTCGGTGTCGCTCTTGACGAGGCCGTCGCCAATCATCGGCTCGTTGAGGGCCTTGAGGGCCTTCACGCGCTCCTGAAGCTGCTGCAGGTATAGACCGAAGTACTGCTGGCCGTCGACGAGTTCCTTGGCGCTGAGCAGTTCCATGGCTTTTTTGGCGGCTGCGGCGTTGTCCGCATCCGTGTGGTGCATGGGGATACGGTTGAAGACGGAGTCGGTGGGGAAGAGCAGACGGTCGTTGAAGGCGTACTTGGTATCCAGACGATGCGCGAGGATGATATGCGCGAGCTGGAAGGCCAGGATAGCGTTGAGGTTGCCCATCTGCTGCGCGCCGTCCGATGTGACTACGGCGGTGGTGTCGAGCAGGCTCTTGGAGATGACGATGGTGTTGCCGATAGCGATGGACTCCAACGGCTCCGTGAGGAGCGTGCGGCAACGGATGGGCCGGGCGAGGGTGATGTTGTTATAGGCGAGGATATTGCCGGCGAGAGCTTCGAGCGTCTTGTCGAACTCGCTGGGAGCATCGAGCAGGCCTGCCTGGAAGAGGCGCTCCAGTACGTTGTCCTCTGCCTGCTGGACCCAGGCGCGTTGCGCTCCGAGTGGGCTTACATCCTGCGCGTCGTTGCTGACGTCGGTGGCCCCGACGACATCGAGGTTCGTGTTGGCGGCTTCCGGTGGGGGAACCTTGAGGACGTAGCCCCAGACATGATTGATGGCCTTGAACTTGAGGGTGCGGGAGACGCTCTTCGGATCGCTCTCTTCAACATAGAAGGAGGTGGGCAGCCACATATCCGGCTGCACATTGGTGCGCCAGCTATCGAAGTGATAGAACTCCTTGTGATCCTCCTCGCTACCGGAGAAATCCCCGTTGAAGCGGACTACGTTGCCGTTGCGAGTCTCAACCCAGATACGTCCGAAGAATCGTCCGAAGGAGCGTTTGCCGTCGATCGGAGTGACGTCAAAGACGGCGGTTGGGGTATTGCCCAGAAAGTCATTGCGGACGAAGCCGAAGGCGTAGTGCTGTTTATCGAAGCTGTTCGAGTCCATCAGCAGCATCTGGACGAAACCGGCTTCGTGGAAGGTGAGGTGAAGGCTGCCGCCCAATCCGCCGAGGAAGGAGGCGGAGTGTTTGAAGAAGCCACCTTTCGTGGTTCCCTTGGAGGTTGCGGGGTTGGTGGCGTAGGCGTCGTCGCCGATGATCTTGCTGAACTCGACGCGGCCGAGGAAGTGCTCATCCGATTCGGGGACCTGGCCGAGGATGGGATCGGGGCGCATGTTCTGGATGTAGGTCTCGACGAGCGGAGCCCTCTCCTTGACGGTCTTGATAACTTCCTTCTCGCGCAGGACGGACTTATCGATAAGGGCACTTTGTCCAGGGGTCAGCTTGCGCGAGGGAAGTACGTCCTCCTTCGGCTTCTTCTTGCCAAGAAGCGGCATAGCTGCCGAGGCAGGGAGCGCGGTGGCGATGATGGCTGCCAGCAGCAGACCGGCGGTGGGGAGTTTCCGGAGAATCATGTTTTTAAGCTCCTACGATGACCATTCAGATCATGCTTGTTGCAAATTAATGCTAGTTCAGAAGAAGGTAACCGGGTAGTGGTAATACGGGAACCCTAGCCGGCTAACTGAAACGCTACGTTTACTACGCCATCCCAATCTATAGGATGCCCAGAGGCATCCAGGGCGGGCTGAAATCGTGTGCCCTGGACGGCGCGAATGGCGGATTCGCCGAGACCGTGTCCGAGGTCGCTGGTGACTCCGATGACCTGGACGGCGCCGGTGGCTGAGACGTGGATCTTGACCGACACGACACCCTCAATGTGAAGGCGGGTGGCTTCGGCGGTGTACTCGGGGCGGGGTTTGAAGATAACCTTTGGCGCGGACTGGACAGTGGCGGCTGCCGGGGCTGCGGGTTTCGGCATTGCCGGAGCGACGGTTTGGCCAAGATTGACGCCGGAGGCCTTGTTTGTCACGGGGCCAGTGCCGCCTGCTACGCCAAGCTTGACGCCTTGAACAGCGGGGGCGTTATTCTTGCCGTTCATATTCTGGCTATCGCCCTGTCCGGAACCAAGCTTGACACTAGTCGCAGCGGGACCACTGCCGGTGTTGGCGGCGTTCATGTTGTGCATGCCGCCACCCAGATTGACCGGGGTGGTGACGGCCGGAGTGTTAAGGGCCTTGACCTCAGGGTTGCCGAGACGGACGGCCGAAGGATGCACATCGTTGTTGGCGATCGAAGCGGGCATCGCGTGGGCCAGGTTGACGATCTGGGGGGCGGGCGGCGGTGTTACCAGTTTCGGCGGTGCGGGCGTAATGACCGGGGCCGGTGTGTTCATCTTGACTTCAGCAATCTTTGGGGGGTCCGGCAGCTTGACGACTTCCGGAAGCTTGATCTTGGGCGGCTCGACCTTGGCGATTGGCGGCGGTGGCGGGATCTTGGGAACGATCTTGGGCTTGATGGGCTCGGGCTCAGGCTTCTTAACGTCGAGGCTGATCGAGGTGAGCTTATTCTTCTGGATGGTGTGCTTGGCAGCAGCACCGATGATGATGACGCAAAGCGCGATGATGACGTTAAGGGTAATGGAGGTAAAGAGCGATGTCTTGCTCTGGCTGCCGTCGTTAAGAACGCCGAAGTGTGTGAACTGCATGTTCCGCGGGGCTGGATCTTCACTGATAAGCGGCTTAGCCATGATCTTGATCCTTCGTTGTCCTCTAACCAGAGGGTGTGAATTTTACTGTTCGTTTCGCCGGTCACCTGAACGGTTAGTCGAAAGGTTGAACTCCGAGTGTCGATGCCAATCTTTCAAGTCAAACAGCGGAGACTCAGGTAGTAGAAACCCAAACTAAGTAAGACAGACGCTCAGGGTTACAAAAAAGGTTACCTAGTGTGTCCTGCCTGAAAAGTTCTGTGTTTCCACAGGGTGAATCCAGAGCGCTGCGATACTTGAGCTATGTTGCCGGAAGCATAAGTGATTGACACTCATACTTTGGTTGTAGGCAAGTGAGAGACGAGAGAGAGAACCTATGAAGGTACTGATAACAGGGGGCGCGGGCTACATCGGAGGCACGGTTACAAGGCTCCTTTTGGAGGCTGGAAATGCTGTAACTGTGTACGACAATTTGTGTCATAGCAAACGATCCGCGGTGGCTGCTGGTGCTGAATTTGTTGAGGGTGATGTTGGCGACGGGGAGTTTTTGCGACGGACGCTGAAGAGCGGCCGATTCGATGGAGTCATGCACTTCGCGGCGCTGATAGAAGCTGGTGAAAGCATGCAGCGGCCCGAGATCTACTTCCGTAATAATACCGCTTCGACGCTGACTTTGCTGGAGTCGATGCTGGCCACGGGACATGATCGGCTGGTGTTCAGTTCGACGGCGGCGTGCTACGGCGAGCCGGAGTCGATACCGATCCTGGAAGACGCAAAACTGCAGCCGACGAACCCTTATGGAGAGAGTAAGTTGCTGGTCGAGGAGATGCTGGTTTGGTTCAACCGCATACACAATTTGCGGTATGCGAGTTTGCGCTACTTCAATGTTGCGGGGGCGATTAATGGGTACGGGGAGGCACATGAACCGGAGTCGCATCTGATCCCGCTGATCCTGGATGTGGCGATGGGACGGCGAGCGAGCATTAAGATCTTTGGCCACGACTATCCCACGAAAGATGGGACCTGCGTGCGGGACTACATCCATGTGCGCGATCTGGCGGATGCGCATCTGCTGGCGCTGGGCGCGCTGGAGGAGAAGAGCAGGTTGATCTACAACATCGGCAACGGGCAGGGGTTTACGGTGCTGGAGGTGATCGAGTCCGTGCGCCGCGTGACGGGGAAGACGATCGCCGTGGAGGAGTGTGCGCGGCGAGCGGGCGATCCGGCGGTGCTGGTGGCAAGTTCTGAGAAGATCAAGCGGGAGCTGGGATGGAAGCCGCAGTTCGCTGAGCTTGACGCTATAGTTGCAAGCGCGTGGGAGTGGCATCAGAGACGCTACGCATAACTCGATTGTTGGTAGTACGTGGAGGTTGAATTGATCGAAAGCATGTTCCATCTGCATCTGCCGGTGCTTGAGAAGCTGTTGCGTCCGGTGATTGTGTATCTCTTCCTGGTCCTTTTTCTGCGGCTGTTTGGGAAGCGGGAGCTGGCGCAGTTGAACCCGTTCGACCTGGTGGTTTTGCTGAGCCTCTCGAACACGGTTCAGAACGCGATGATCGGTGACGATAACTCGGTGACGGGCGGGATTATCGGAGCGTTCGCGCTGCTCGCGATCAACTGGGTGTTGACGCTAACCCTCTACCGCCTCCCCAGGGTGGACAAGATAGTTGAGGGGGCTGCGACGGTGCTGATACGGAATGGCGAGTTGGACAAAGCTGCGATGAGGCGCGAGGCACTCTCGGAACTGGAGTTGAAGTCCGTGTTGCATAAGCAGGGGCTGAACGAGTACTCCGAGGTGGAGAAGTGCGTTCTGGAGCCGAATGGGACGTTTTATGTGGAGGCGAGGGAGCCGAACTCCGACGATGTGGCGCGCGCAAAGATTATGGAGGCTGTGCAGGCGTTGACTGCGGAGGTGCAGAGTTTGAAGGCGCAGTTGAAGGGGTCGCAGGCGTAGCTGGTTCAGGCGCGATCGACTGGGGTGGAGCGGGCTTTGAGGACGGCTTTGCGGTAGGACTCGGGCGGGTTGGGGAGTTGGGAGTCGCGGATGGCGGCGCGGTAGCCTCCCCTGTAGATGGAGTACATGACGGCGAGAGCGCAGCCCACTCCGAAGATGAAGCCCATGAGAAATCCGATGATGGCCGGCCAGTAGGGAGTCACGATGTGAGTTTACTAAGGGCGGTTGCTGGTTGTTGGTTGCTTGTTGTTGGTTGGGTTCTTCGCAGGCCTGGATTTGGGGTATGGTGGTGGGTTTTGGTTGGGTTAGTTCTTCGAGTAGTAGTGCGATGGAGCTTTTCTTTTCGTGGATCTCGGTTTGTGGGGCTAGGGTGCCTAGTTCTGGATCTGTGGTGAACTCCTGGACTAGTTCTTCGGCGTCTTCTTCGTGTTGGGGCTGTTTGGGTAGGTTTAGGCTGGCGATTTGGAGGCCGTAGAGGAGTAGGCCTGCTCTTCGGGGGTCCAGGTCGTTCGAGGCGATCTTTTGCAGGATGATGCCGATCGAGGCTTGGATGGCGGAGCGGTCTTCGGGTAGTGGGAGGTGGAACTCGTTGAGGCGGGCGGTGGTGCGACGGCGTTCTTTTTGGGTTTCGGGGGTGATGGGTTTGCGGGTGGTGTGGTGGAAGTAGCAGAAGTTCTCTGCGCGGAGGCTGGGGCTGGCGCAGCGGCGGCCGTCGGTGAAGATGTGGCGGCATTTGAAGCGCGGTTGCTGGTTGTTGGTTGTTGGTTGCTGGTTCATGTGTTGCCCCCTCCCGGGCTGTTTTGCTCAAATTCTTCAAAAGATTGGGGTTAGGTTTGGATCCCCTTCTTTTGTTTGGGTTAAATGCGAAGGCCCGGCTGGGTAGCCGGGCCTGTCTTGATTTCTTTGTTAGTTCTATTTTACCAAATTGGGTAAAACTACTATGCCAATTATTTTTGACTTTTTTCTCCTTTGTTTTGATGGGGTTGGCTTGTTTTCCAGAGGCTTGGGGGCTTGACAGCTTTTTGTTGGGTTTTTTGGAGGTCGGGGGGCGTAAAGGGCTAAAAGCAAAGGCGATAGGTCGGGTCGTTTCGGCCTTTGGGCTGCACTCCGGCCCCTCGACGTTGCTCGAGGCAGAGCGGTGGCGCCTTTCGGCGCGGCTTTGTTCGCAGGGCTGAAGCCCTGCGCTTCCGGTCGGAGGGTATCGGCTTTTTGTTGGAGTTGGGGACAGCGACGGCAGCTCGTTGGGTCGGATTTTGGTGGGCTGGGGAAGAAAGAGAGCATATCCCAAAAGGGGGGCTTTTAGGAGGGTGCTGAAAAAGTGGCCCTCCAGATAAAAAGCGTACCTCGGCGGCTAAAGCCGTGTTGCAATGATGGCTCTTACGGCACGGCTAAAAGCCGTGCCCTTAAGCAAAACAGGGTTTTTCATCATCCTCTTAAGCCCGGGTTGTGGGAGGCCTTTGGAATGCCCGGACTGAAGTCCGGGCCTATCTCAGAGGCAACGGCAAAGACAAAGATAAAGGCAACGAGCAAGAACAAGAGGCAAAGGCGGCGAGCGGAGAGTATTGGTTCCCCAACCATCGCCCGATCAGGCGGGCTCAGGATGGGGCACCCGGAGGTTTGGGGTGGGTGAAGGAGAACGGTCGTTTGCTTCCGCAAACGATACCCCACCCTATCCGACGATGTGACTGTCGGAAAGGGTGGGGCGCCAAGAAGGAAGTGAGTGAAGAAGAGAAGGATGAACTAAAAAAGATACGGCCACAATATCCGACGATAAGACTGTCGGAGAGGATGGGGCACCCGGTTTGGGGGTGGTCCATAGGTGATACTTGGAGACCTGTGGCGCTTCACCCACCTTAGCGACGATGAAGCTGTCGCGAAGATGGGGCACCCGGTTTGGTGGGGGGAAGAGGAATGGGGGGATTGGTTGTTTGATTTCAAGTTGACTTCAAGGGAGTAACCCCACGTCAGACGTGAAACTGTCCGACATGGGGCACCCGGGTTGGCGGCGCTACACCCACCTTAGCGACGATGAAGCTGTCGCGAAGATGGGGCACCCGGCTACTTGGGCGGGGTGGGGCTTGCGGTGGTGGGTGGGGTGGCTTTGGTGAAGATCTTCATGGCGTTCTGGACGGTGTAGTTGAGGCCCCAGGCGGTGGGGATGATGACGATGGCCCATGCGGCTGCGATTAGGAGGGGTGAGGATTTCTTTGCGGTGTCGGCCATTTGATTCTCCTGAATGTTCTATTCGATGACTAAGAAAAGCAGGTCCCTCCGCTGCGCTGCAGGATGACAATTTTATTTTTAGTGGGCTGCGCCTGCGGGTTCGGGGACGGTCTGGTCTTTGAGCCAGAACTTTTCGGATACGGGGCGGACGAGCAGGTTGGCGATGAAGCCGATGACGAGCAGGCCGGACATGATGTGGAGGATGAGTGGGTAGGCTTCCTGGCGGGGTAGCTTGTTGGCGACGTAGTGGTCGAGGATGCCGTTGACGATGAGCGGGCCGACGATTCCGGCGGTGGACCAGGCGGTGAGCAGGCGGCCGTGGATGGCGGAGACGTTGTAGCCGCCGAAGAGGTCCTTGAGGTAGGCGGGGATGGTGGCGAATCCTCCTCCGTACATGGAGAGCAGGAGGCGGCGACGATGACGAAGAGGGGGACGGAGTTGAGGTGGTCGGCGCTGGTGAAGGGCAGGAGGAAGTAGAGGATGGCTCCGAGGGTGAAGAAGCAGAAGTAGGTGGCTTTGCGGCCGATGTAGTCGGAGACGGAGGCCCAGAAGAAGCGGCCGGCCATGTTGAAGATGCTGAGCAGGCCGACGAAGCCGACGGCGGCGGTGGCGCCGACGGAGCCTTTGAAGAGGTCCTGGATCATGGGTGAGGCTTGTTCGAGGATGCCGATGCCGGCGGTGACGTTGCAGAAGAGGACGATCCAGAGGAGCCAGAACTGTGGGGTGCGCCAGGCGTGGTGGACGTCGACGTTGTGGGTGGAGATGAGGGCGGAGGCCTTGTTGTGGCCGGACCAGCCTTCGGGTTTCCAGCCTTCGCGGGGGACGCGGATGGTGAAGACTCCGAACATCATGAAGAGGAAGTAGAGCGCGCCCATGGTCATGAAGGTGTAGGGGATGGAGGGCTGGCCGGCGGCTTTGAAGTGGGCCATGAGCTGGTTGGCGAGCGGGCCGCCGATCATGGCTCCTCCACCGAAGCCCATGATGGCGAGGCCGGTGGCGAGGCCGGGGCGGTCGGGGAACCACTTGATGAGGGTGGAGACGGGAGAGATGTAGCCGAGGCCGAGGCCGATGCCTCCGATGACTCCGTAGCCGAGGTAGATGAGGAGGAGATTGTGGGTGGTGGCTCCGGCGGAGGCGATGAAGAAGCCGGCTCCGAAGCAGAGGGCGGCGTAGAACATGGCGCGGCGAGGGCCGGCTCTTTCAAGCCACGCTCCGAAGAGCGCGGCGGAGATGCCGAGGAAGGCGATGGCGATGGAGAAGATGTAGCCGACGTCTTTGAGGTTCCATGCGGCGCCGTTGCCGCCGTGCAGGGCGAGGAGCGGGTTCTTGAAGACGGAGAAGGCGTAGACCTGGCCGATGGAGAGATGGATGGCGAGGGCGGCGGGCGGGACGAGCCAGCGACTGTAGCCGAGCGGAGCTACGGATCGGTCGCGATCGAGGAAGGCGAGAGCCATGGGGCGATACTCCTGGGGGAGTTTCAGTATTTGGAGCTCAGGTACGGAGTGCGCGAAATTAGGTCTTTGTTACTGATCGCGTGAATATACAACGACGTAACTGTGACTGTCAGTGAATTTGGGATGAATGGATGCTGAGTTGGCAATGGGTTGCTGAGGTGCGGTGCATAGCGTACCTTTTTTTCTGCTGACTAAATATTTGCTGGAGGGTTGTTTGACGATGTCTGATGTGAGTACAAATCTGGATTCGAGTTTGCGAGAGAACCGGCTGTTTGCGCCGCCTGCGGAGTTTGCCGCGAAGGCGCATGTGAAGAGTCTGGAAGAGTATGAGGCGATGTATCGGCGGAGCGTGGAACAGCCGGAGAAGTTCTGGGCTGAGGCGGCGGGGGAGTTGGATTGGTTTGCACCGTGGACGAAGGTGCTGGAGGGAGAGATATCGAGCGCTAAGTGGTTTGTGGGGGGGAAGCTGAATCTTTCGCATAACTGCGTGGATCGTCATGCGCTGGGGGCGCGGAAGGATAAGGTTGCGCTGCTGTGGGAGGGTGAGCCGGGTGAGGTTCGGAAGCTGACTTATGGCGAGTTGCATGAGCAGGTGCAGCGGTTTGCGAATGTGCTGAAGGGGTTGGGAGTGAAGCGCGGGGATCGCGTCGCGGTGTACATGGGGATGTCGCCGGAGCTGGCGATTGCGCTGCTGGCTTGCGCGCGGATTGGGGCGGTGCATTCGGTGATCTTCGGCGGGTTTGCGGCGCATGCGATTGTGGACCGGGTGAATGACTCGGAGTGCGTGGCGGTGATTACGCAGGATACGAGCTATCGGCGGGGTAATGAAGTAAAGCTGAAGTCGATTGTGGATGAGGCTTTGGAGAAATGTCCGACGGTGAAGAGTGTGGTGGTGTATCGGCGGAGCGGCTCTGAAGTGACGATGAAGGCTGGGCGCGATGTCTGGTGGCATGACGAGATGGCTGACGGCTGGAGCAGACGTGTGCGCCGGAGTGGATGGATGCGGAGGATCCGCTGTATCTGCTGTACACGTCAGGGACGACGGGGAAGCCGAAGGGGTTGATGCATACGACGGGTGGGTATGCGGTGCAGACGTATCTGACGAGCAAGTATGTCTTCGATCTGCGCGAGGACGATGTTTACTGGTGCACGGCGGATATTGGGTGGGTGACTGGGCATAGCTATGTTGTGTATGGGCCGCTGCAGAATGGCGCGACGGTGGTGATGTATGAGGGGGCTCCGAACTGGCCGGAGCCGGACCGGTTTTGGAAGATTGTGGATGCGCATAAGGTGACGATTTTTTATACGGCTCCGACGGCGATACGGGCGTTTACGAAGTGGGGGAATCAGTGGGTGGAGAAGCACTCGCTGGCTTCGCTGAGGTTGCTGGGGACGGTGGGGGAGCCGATCAATCCTGAGAGCTGGATGTGGTATCACCGGGAGATTGGGAAGGAGCGGTGCCCGATTGTGGATACGTACTGGCAGACGGAGACGGGGGCGATCATTATTGCTCCGATTCCGGGAGCGGTGGGGACGAAGCCTGGGTCGGCTACGCGGCCGTTCTTTGGGATTGTGCCTGAAGTGGTTACAAAAGAGGGAGAGCCGGTTCCGGATGGCAAGGGTGGGTTGCTGGTGATTCGGAAGCCGTGGCCTTCGCTTGCGCGGACGATTTATGGCGATCGGGCGCGGTATGAGCAGGCTTATTTCAGCGAGATTCCGGGGAGCTACTTTACGGGCGATGGTGCGCGGCGGGATTCGGATGGGTATTTCTGGCTGATGGGACGCGTGGATGATGTGATCAACGTGAGTGGACATCGGCTGGGGACGATGGAGGTGGAGTCGGCGCTGGTGGCGCATCCGAAGGTGGCTGAGGCGGCGGTGGTGGGGAGACCGGACGAGATGAAAGGGCAGGCGATTGCGGCGTTTGTGACGCTGGAGGGTGGGCACGCTCCGAGTGAGGAGTTGCGACAGGAGTTGCGGCAGTGGGTTGCGAAAGAGATTGGGGCGCTGGCGCGGCCGGATGATCTGACTTTTACAGATGCTCTGCCGAAGACGCGTAGCGGGAAGATAATGCGGCGGCTGCTGAGGGAGCTCGCAAGTACGGGCGAGGTGAAGGGGGATACGACTACGCTGGAGGACTTCGGTGTGATAGCGAAGTTGCGAGAGGGTGATGAGTAGAGCTATCTGCTGCCCGAGCTGCGAGCATCGTAAAGGTGAACACGGAGCCCTGACCGGGTTGGCTGGTGACGTCGATGTGTCCGCCATGCGCTTCAATGATGGAGCGGCTAATGGCGAGCCCCATGCCGGTGCCGGCAGTTCCTTCGTTGTGATTTCTGGCGCGATAGAAGCGTTCGAAGATCAATGATTGTTCAGAAGGATCAATGCCAATTCCGCGGTCTGCTATGCTCACGGCGATGTAGTCTCCTTTCCGTTCCGCGGAGATGGTAATGGGCATGTTGGGATTGGAGTATTTTGCGGCGTTTTCGAGAAGGTTGCAGATGACTTTCTTGAGATAGTCAGGATCTGCATTTATCTCCAGTGCAGAGGGTACGTCGATCTTTACGGGGTGCTGTTCTTCGACCCAGGAACAGGTCTCTTCTGCCTGTTCGACGAGCTGAAGTACGCTCACCGGCGCAAAGTGCATCTGCACCTGTTGCGCGTCGAGCTGGGCCATCTCCACAGCTTCTGAGACGAGGTGATTCAGACGGTCGCTTTCTTCGTCGATGATAGTGAGCAACTCATTGCTGCTCTCCTTCTCGACCCCACCGGCCAAGAGGGCGGTAGCTGCGCCTTTTATCGAGGTGAGTGGAGTCCGGAGTTCATGAGTGATGGAATCGATCATGAGGGTTCGGAGGCGTTCGCTTTCCTTGGCGGCTTCTCCGCGGGCGACGTTTTCCAATGCTTGTGCGCGATCCATCGAGATGGAGATCAGACCACCGATGGCCTCGGACGTTTTTGCGGAGATGGAGACTCCGCGCAGGAGAAGCAGGCCTCTGGGCCGGACCCCGGACCGCAGCGGAACCTGGATTTCATCGGCTTCACTGTTGACGGCGGAGAGCGTTGTGGCGAGTTGGCGGAGGTGGGGGATTTCGATCTCTGAGATCTCGTCGGTTCCAGCGCGGTAGAGCTTATCTCCATCCAGCAGGTAGAGGATTCCTGATCTTGCGCCGGTCACGCTGGCGACGGCGGAGGGCAGGGAAGTGACCAGCGTGGCGACATTTTCGGTTTGCAGAAGCTCACGACTGAGGCGGAAGAGAATCTTCGAGTTCCTGCTGGCGGGAGCGAGCCTCCTTCGCCTGGTTGCGGGCGCGATGAGACAGGCGGCTAGCGATGATGGCGGTGGCGAGAAAGGCGAAGAGGGCCAGCCAGTTCTGGGGGTCTGCTATGGTAAACGTGCCGACGGGCGGAAGGAAGAAGAAGTTGTAGCATGCTGTTGCGGCAATGGAGATTACGACTGCATAACGGAGGCCCCATTCCGCGGCGAGCAATAGAATGAGTAGCAGCAAACTCAACGCAACGGTAGTCGGGTTGACGTGAAGCAGATGTCTGTACGCGAGTACGATTCCGGCGAGAGCTCCAAATGCCAGAATCCAACGCATTATTGCAACGGTACGACGCGAGTTCATAGGGAGTATTGTACGGCGTGAGCGAAACAAGAAAATCACCGGAAGATTGGCTACTGAGCAGCGAAACGGAGAAGCAGCGCGGCCGCTTCAAGGTGTTTCTCGGATACGCTCCCGGGGTGGGGAAGACGTTCAGCATGCTCAGCGAAGGCATTCGGCGACGCAGCCGGGGCGAAGATGTCGTCATAGGGATTGTGGAGACCCACGGACGCAGTGGCACGGGGGAGCTGTCATCAAAGCTGGAGCAGGTGCCACGACGTGAGATCGACTATAAGGGAACGTTGTTTACCGAGATGGACGTTGATGCGATCCTGGCGCGCATGCCGCAGGTGGCATTGATCGACGAACTGGCCCATACGAATGTCGAAGGCAGCCGCTTTGCGAAGCGGTATGAAGATGTCCTGCTGCTGCTGGAGAACAAGATCGATGTGCTGAGCACAATCAACATTCAGCACGTTGAGAGCCTGGCGCCGCGGGTACAGGCGCTCACGGGCATCAGTGTTCGAGAACAGGTTCCTGACTGGGTGCTTGATCGTGCGGATGAGATTGTCATCAGCGACTTGACTCCGGAGGCGCTGGTGACACGAATGCGGCGTGGCGACATTTATCCGATGGAACGGGTGGAGCGCTCGCTCTCCAACTTCTTTCGGCGGGGTAATCTCATTGCTCTTCGCGAGATGGCGCTGCAACGTGTGACTCGCGCAGTCGATCGCACGTTAGACGGCTACGTAAAGCGCAAACGACTTGGTGCACATTGGACGGTCGCGGAGAGAATCGCAGTTTGCATCAGCTCCAACTCGCAGGCACGTGATCTGATAGCACGCGGAGCGCGGTTGGCGGAGGCATTGGGAGCCGAACTTTATGTCCTGCACGTTGGGAGCGAACGCGACGAGGAGCCGGAGCGCAAGCGAACGCTGGAGTCGAGCCTGCAGTTTGCCAGAAACCTGGGAGCGTCTATCGTAAGTCTTACGGGCAGCGATACGGCCCGCGTGACCGCAACGTACATCCGGGAGCAGCGAATTACGCAGGCCATCGTCGGGAGGTCGGCCTTGCACGGATTGCGCAAATATCTTTACTATCTCGCCATCCAGAAGTTCATGTCTGAGGCGCCGCACGTCGATCTGCACATCGTCACACAGGAGAGCCATTGAAGCGAATACTGATTGTGGATGATGAGCGGCAGATAACACGCATGCTGCGGGCTTCTCTGCAGAGCTGTGGCTACGAAGTAATGGTCGCCGGGAATGGGGTGGAGGCATTCGCACGATTTGAGACCGATCGACCTGATCTGATCATTACGGATCTGGCGATGCCGGAGATGAATGGGCTGGAGTTGACGCAGGCTGTGAGGAGGCTCGCTCAGACGCCGATCATCGTGCTGAGCGTTCGGGACACGGATGTGATGAAGGTGGCGGCGCTGGATGAGGGCGCGGATGACTATCTTACGAAACCGTTCAGCATGCCTGAATTACTGGCTCGTGTGCGCGCCCAACTGCGGCGCACCTCCGAGTCTGAGCCTGGTGAGAGTCATCTCGAGGTTGGCGACTTCGTTATCGATGCCGATGTGCATACGATTTCGGTTCGGGGGCAGGCGATCCACTTGACTCCGAAGGAGTTCGATCTGTTGCTGCTGTTTGCGCGTGCTCCTCATCGCGTGCTGACGCACAAGATACTGCTGCGTGGTATCTGGGGTCCGGCAGGCGATCATCAGCCGGAGTACCTGCGGGTGTTGATCGCGCAGCTCAGGAAGAAGATCGAGCGGGGGAGGGGCCGCGATATATCGTTAGCGAGCCCTGGGTGGGGTATCGATTCGACCCGGAGGGGAAGAGCAGCATACGACTTCTTAACGCGTTTTCTACGGTTCTTTTACGGGGATTGCCTTTCTACTCATAAAGAAAGGTTGTCTAATTGCGTAGTTACAGGTTTAGTTTCGTCGTATCTTGTTTTTTCTGCATGCGTTGCAAATTCCTGCAATTGCCAGGGGCTCGAACACCTGCTCAGCTATGGCCGTGGATCGGCTCACGGTGCTCTTCCGTCCGGAGTTGCGTCTTGAGCATTCCTACGATCTGAAAGCTACGATCTAGGCACGAAGAAGACACAGTTCCTCGCCGCCGGAGACGTGACTTACCACTTCTAGAGAAAGAACGGAGTATCTCCATGATCGATGTATTTTGTGTTGTACTGATCTTCATATTTTTTGGAGTTGCGCACGCCTATGTCGAAGCGTGCCAGCGACTGAAAGCGAGGCCCAACCATGATTGAAGGGATCCTTCTTCTATCATTTCGGCTGGACTGCTGGTCTATCTCGTCTACGCGCTCTTACGCCCGGAGAAGTTCTAAATGTCACTCAACGGCTGGCTGCAAATCTTTCTCTTCATCGCGCTGGTGCTGCTGCTCGCGAAACCCATGGGCAGCTACATTGCTCGAGTATTCGAGCGACGGAAGACCTTTCTTGATCCGGTGCTGGTTCCGTGCGAACGGCTGCTCTATCGCATGACGGGCATAAACCCGAACAGGAGATGCGCTGGACGGAGTATGCCGTTGCGATGCTGATCTTCAGCGCGGCGACGATGTTGCTGACGTATGTCGTCGAGCGGGTGCAGCATTGGTTGCCCTTGAATCCTCAACATCTGGCTGGGGTTGAGCCGTACTGGCGCTGAATACAGCGATCTCATTTACGACTAATACGAACTGGCAGTCTTATGTGCCCGAGTCGACGATGAGCTATCTCACGCAGATGCTCGGGCTGGCCACGCATAACTTCTGGTCGGCGGCCGTGGGAATGGCGCTGGCGATCGCGTTCATTCGCGGGATCGCGCGACGCGAGATGAAGACGCTTGGGAACTTCTGGGTCGACCTGACGCGCGGGACGCTTTGGGTTCTGGTGCCGATCTGGATCGTGTTCTCGCTGGCGCTGGTATCGCAGGGTGTCGTACAGAACTTCAAGCCGTATGACACGGCGAAGTTGGTGGAGTCGCAGAAAGTCGTCTGGCACAGATGGGAAGGCGACGGTGGTTACGACGCAGACGATCGCGCAGGGGCCAGTCGCTTCGCAAGAAGCGATCAAGATGCTGGGGACGAACGGTGGCGGCTTCTTCAATGCGAACAGCGCGCATCCGTTCGAGAATCCTACGCCGCTGTCGAACTTCCTGCAGATGCTCTCGATCTTTCTGATCCCTGCGGGCTGGCGATTGCGCTGGGGCAGATGGTGGGTTCGCCGAAGCACGGCTGGGCGGTGTTCGCGGCGATGGTCGTGCTTTGGTTTGCGGGAACGCTGACGTGCTATTGGGCGGAGTCGCAGCCGAACCCACTGCTGCATGGAGTGGACCAGCACATCTCGCTGACTTCAATCCGGCGGCAACATGGAAGGCAAGGAAGTTCGCTTCGGTATTGCGAACTCGGCGCTTGTTCGCGACAGTCACTACGGATGCGAGCTGCGGCGCGGTGAACACATGCACGACAGCTTTATGCCGCTGGGCGGTATGGTGCCGATGATGAATATCCTGCTGGGCGAGATCGTCTTCGGCGGCGTCGGGGCAGGGCTGTACGGCATGTGGTCTTCGTGGTGATGGCGGTCTTCATCGCCGGTCTAATGGTGGGCCGTACTCCGGAGTACCTGGGCAAGAAGATCGAATCGTACGACGTGCAGATGTCGATGCTGTATCTGCTGATCTTTCCGTTGATCATTCTGGGCTTCTCTGCGGTTGCGGTGCTGACGCCGAACTTCGGGCTTAGCAGCCTACAAACCATGGTCCGCATGGCCTTTCGGAGATTTTGTATGCCTACACTTCGGCGACGGGGAACAACGGCTCGGCATTTGCGGGATTGAATGCGAATACGCACTGGTACAACTACTCGCTGGGGTTGCGATGTTCTCGGGCGCTTCCTGATGGTTGTGCCGATGCTGGCCATTGCCGGAAACCTTGCCGGCAAGAAATTGTTCCCGCCTCCGCAGGAACGTTCCCCGTCACTACGCCTTTGTTCACGATGCTGCTGATTAGCGTCATTCTTATCGTCGGGGCCCTTACTTTTTTCCCCGCACTAGCCTCGGTCCCTATGCTTGAGCATCTGTTGCTTCGGGCTGGACACGCTTTTTAGGGAGCCTCAGGAGACACTTATGACTACACATGCAAGCCGCCGCTCCCTGTTCGATCCGAAGATTGTCCGTCGTGCATCCGTGGATGCGCTCACCAAGCTGAGTCCACGGCAATGATGAAGAACCCTGTGATGTTCGTCGTCGAGATTGGAAGCGTTCTCACACATGCATGCTCATCCTAACGTGGTGACGCATAGCGGACATCTCAGCTTCAACCTCCAGATAACGTTGTGGCTTTGGTTTACGGTGCTTTTCGCGAATTTCGCCGAAGCAATGGCTGAAGGCCGCGGCAAGGCGCAGGCCGATGCGCTGCGACTTGCGAAGTCCGAGACGACGGCGTACCGGGTGGTGAAGGGGGTTGTGCAGGAGGTGCCAAGCTCACAACTCCGCGCGGAGGATATTGTGCGCGTTACTGCGGGACAGATGATCCCCGGCGATGGCGACGTAATCGAGGGAGTGGCTCGGTTGACGAGTCGGCAATTACGGGCGAGTCGGCTCCTGTGATCCGCGAGGCGGGGGGTGACCGGTCGGCCGTTACGGGTGGCACTCGCGTTCTGTCTGACGTGATTACTGTGCGCATCACTTCGAATCCGGGTGAGACATTTCTGGATCGCATGATCGCGCTGGTAGAAGGTGCGGAACGACAAAAGACGCCGAATGAGATCGCGCTCAATATTCTGCTCGCTGGGTTGACGATTATTTTTCTCTTTGCCGTTGTCACCCTGCAACCGTTCGCCATCTACTCTGGTGCACCGCAGACGGTTTTTGTGCTGATCGCATTGCTGGTGTGTCTTATACCTACGACGATTGGCGGGTTGCTCTCTGCGATTGGTATAGCGGGTATGGATCGGCTGGTGCAGCACAATGTGCTGGCCACTTCGGGGCGCGCGGTGGAAGCCGCGGGCGATGTGAATACGCTGCTTCTCGACAAGACGGGGACCATTACGATCGGGAACCGGCAGGCTTCGGAGTTTGTTGCGGCGCCCGGTGTAACGGCGGAGCAGTTAGCGGATGCGGCTCAACTCTCTTCGCTTTCGGATGAGACACCTGAAGGCCGCTCTATTGTGGTGCTGGCGAAAGAGCAATTCGATCTGCGCGGGCGCGAGCTGGGGCCAATGAATGCGGAGTTCGTTCCTTTCTCCGCGACTACTCGTATGAGCGGTATCGAGGTCGATGGCCGTAGCATTCGCAAGGGTGCCGTCGATGCTATTGCACGTTATCTGCAGGAGCATGGTTCGCAGATGCCGGCGGAGGTGCGGGCTACGGTTGACACGATTTCGCGGAGTGGCGGTACGCCGCTGGTGGTTACGGAAAACGGGCGCGCGCTTGGCGTTATCCACTTGAAGGACGTGGTGAAGGGCGGCATGAAGGAGCGGTTTGACCAGCTTCGCGCGATGGGCATTCGCACGGTGATGATCACCGGGGACAATCCGCTCACTGCGGCGGCGATTGCGCGAGAGGCCGGTGTCGATGACTTTCTAGCGGAGGCCAAGCCGAAGGACAAGATGGATCTGATACGTCGCGAGCAGGCCGACGGCAAGCTGGTCGCGATGACGGGAGATGGCACGAACGATGCTCCTGCGCTGGCCCAGGCAGATGTGGGCGTTGCGATGAACTCGGGCACGCAGGCTGCGAAGGAGGCGGGGAACATGGTTGACCTCGACTCTAACCCGACGAAGCTGATCGAGATTGTCGCTATTGGCAAACAGCTGCTAATGACACGCGGCGCGCTGACGACCTTTTCCATCGCGAACGATGTGGCGAAGTATTTCGCGATTATTCCGGCGATGTTTGCCGGGGTGTTTCCGGTGCTGGATGCGCTCAACATCATGCATCTGCATAATGCAGAGTCCGCTGTTCTCTCTGCGGTGATTTTCAATGCACTCATCATCATCGGACTGATACCGCTTGCGTTGCGGGGTGTCGGGTACAGGCCTATGTCAGCGGCGGGTTTGCTGCGGCGGAACCTGCTGGTCTATGGGTTTGGCGGCCTTGTCGTTCCCTTCATCGGGATCAAGCTTATCGACGTGATTATCACTGCGCTTCATTTTGCGTAAGGAGATTTATGAAGAAGCACATTATTACCGCTTGTCTGTATACGGTTGTCACCGGCGTTTTGCTTGGCCTTGTCTACCCACTCCTCATTGCGGGGATAGCGAAGGTCGTCTTCCGTGACAAGGCGGATGGCCAACTGATCGTTCAAAATGGAGAGGTCATTGGGTCGAAGCTGATCGGGCAACCCTTCACCGGGCCGGGGTATTTTCATAGCCGTCCTTCGGCGGCGGGGACCGGCTATGACGCGACGAATTCTTCAGGCTCTAAGCTTGGGCCTACCAGCAAGGCGCTGGCGGATCGCGTGAATGCCAGCGTGAGCGCGGAGGGTGGGGGGGCGGTTCCGGTTGATCTGGTTACGGCGTCGGGATCGGGGCTTGATCCGGATATCAGTCCGGCGGCTGCTTTGTACCAGGTTTCGCGGGTTGCTCGTGAGCGGAAGCTCTCCGAAGATAAGGTTCGTGAGCTGGTGATGAAGCAGGTTGAGCCACGGCAGTTCGGGCTGCTGGGTGAGCCGGTGGTTAATGTGCTTGGGCATCAATCTTGCGTTGGATCAGATGAAGTAGAGAGCGTTTAGTTGAGGTGGTTGCTGGGTTTGGTGGGTAGGGTGAAGTGGACGATGGTGCCCTTGCCGGGGGTGCTGGTGGCCCAGATGCGGCCTCCGTGCTGGGTGACGATGCTGCGGCAGATGGCGAGGCCGAGGCCGGTGCCGCCCATGGCGCGGGAGTCGGAGGCGTCGCCTTGCTGGAAGCGGTCGAAGATGTTTTCGAGCTTGTCGGCGGGGATTCCGCGGCCCTGGTCTTCGACTTCGATGAGGGCTTCGTTGTTCGTCGAGGCTGTTGGCGGTGAGGTGGATCTCGCTGCCGGGGGGGGAGAACTTGATGGCGTTCGAGATGAGGTTGTTGAGCGTCTGCAGGATGCGGTCGGGGTCGGCCCAGACGCTGACGCCGTTGGCGGCGTAGAAGATGCGGATGTTGGGGCGGGGGGTGCGGGTCTGCTGCAGGGTGACGGCGCGGCGGAGGAGGTCTTCGGCGCTGGACATGGTGAGTTGCAGCTCGGCCTTGCCGGAGCCGATGCGTTCGAGGTCGAGGATGTCGTTGACCAGGCGGACGAGGCGGTCGGTGTTGCTGATGGCGATCTCGAGCATCTGCTGCGACTTCTCGGGGCGGGTGGTGAGGGCTCCGCCGGCGAGCAGGCCGAGGGCTCCGCGGAGCGAGGTGAGCGGCGTGCGGAGCTCGTGGGAGACGGTGGAGATGAACTCGTCCTTCATGCGGTCGAGGGCGCGGCGCTCGGTGGTGTCGGTGAAGGCGACGACGACGCCGACTGCTTTGCCTGGCGCTGTTGCGGTCGTTGTGGATTCGACCTGGGGGCGGGCTACGTATTCGACGGGGAAGCTGGTGCCGTCTTTGCGCCAGAAGACCTCGTTGGCGACGCGGACGGTGTCGCGATGGGAGAGGCTGTTGCGGATGGGGGAGTCGTCGGCTGGATAGGCGGAGCCGTCGGCGCGGGTGTGCTGGATGAGATCGT
This sequence comes from uncultured Acidobacteriaceae bacterium, assembly GCA_963744125.1. Taxonomy (GTDB): domain Bacteria; phylum Acidobacteriota; class Terriglobia; order Terriglobales; family Acidobacteriaceae; genus Edaphobacter. The sequence continues at coordinate 32,832 of CAVUSG010000011.1, forward strand.
GGGCGTTGCGGCCGAGTATCTCTGCGGTCTTATAGCCGAGCATCTGAGCGGCTGCGGGATTGACGACGGTGATGCTGCCGTCGAGGTCGGTGCCGAAGATGCCGTCGCCGACGGACTCGAGGATGGAGTCGGACTGGCGGGTGAGGGTGCGGAGACGGCCTTCGACGCGGGTCTGCTCGGTGATGTCGACGCCGAAGCCGAGGACGTAGGGGTCGCGGTTGGGGACGTCGATGAGCTTGTTGCGATAGGCGATGACGCGGACTTCGCCGTCGGCGTGCGAGAGATGCAGGAGGCCCTGGGCTTCGCCGGTCTCGGCGATTTTGCGGAGGTAGATGGGGAGGGCGCGGCGGCGGTCCTCGGGGATGAACTCGGCGAGGGAGTGGCCGACCATGTCTTCGAGGGTGTGGCCGAGGCTCTCGGCTCCGTAGGCGTTGATGGAGAGCATGTTGCCCTTGAGGTCGTGGGTGCAGACCATGCCGAGTGAGCCTTCGACGAGCTGGCGGTAGCGGGCTTCGCTCTCGCGGAGGGTGGCTTCGGCGGCGCGCTGGATGGTGACGTCGATGCCGGTGGCGATGATGAAGCCGACCTGACCCTGCTGATCGCGGAGGGCGGTGGCGGACCAGGCGATGCGGCGGAGGCTGCCGTTGCGGTTGAGCCAATGGTTCTCGAAGACGGCGGGAAAGGGGCCGGAGCGAAGCATGTCGAACTGCTCGATGGCCTGGGAGACTTCGTCGCGGGGGATGAGCTTGTCCCAGGCGTAGCGTCCGACGAGGGTGGGGAAGTCGTATCCGGAGGCGAGCTCGCAGGCGCGATTGAAGCGGACGATGCGGCCGGCGGTGTCGAAGACGACGACGAGTGCGCCGACGGTATCGAGGACGGCGGAGACGAAGTTTCGCTCGACGGTGAGGGCGGATTCGACGCGCTGACGGGCGCGGGCGGCACGATCGATCTGGCGGATGCGGGTGTTCAGCTCAAGGCGGTTAATGACCTGACGGCTGAGGACGGCGAGCGCTTCGGCCTGGGCTGCGGTGAGAGCGCGGGGGGCGGGGTCCAGTACGAAGAGGGCGCCGATGCTGACTCCGTCGGGGGTGGTGAGGGGGGCGCCGGCGTAGAAACGGAAGGGGAGATCGCTGAGGATGATGCCTTCGGGGGCGAAGTCGGGGTCCTTGCGGGCGTCGCGGACCTCGTAGACGGTGTCGCCGAGGATGGTGGTCTCGCAGGGGGTGCTGCGGAGGGGGGCTTCGATGAGGTCGAAGCCGATGTGGGACTTGAGCCAGATGCGGTCGGCGCCGATGAGGGAGATGCCGGCGATGGGGGTGTTGCAGATCTGGGCGGCGAGGCGGGCGATGTCGTCGAGGACGGGATCGGGCGCAGAGTTGAGGACCTCGTAGTGGGCCAGGGCCTCGAGCCGCATTGCTTCGTCTTTTACTAGAAGTGCGTTCATTTGCTGGTTGAATGGTAGGGGAACGGGATGGTGCATCACACTGCTACTTTTGGGGCAGCAGAGGACTCAAAGTTTGGTCATCAAGAGACTTACGGCTTGGGGAGAGCACAGCATTCACCAGCAGCGGGGGGCTCATTTGCGCTGGCATCCATGGCAACTTTCCAGCTGCCGTCAGGGAGCTTTTTCCAGATGGTGAAGTAGCGTCCGGAGGTGATGACGGGCTGGCCATTCTTGTCTTTCGAGCGGCCCTCGTAGTGTCCCCAGGTGAATCCCATGTCGTTGGATGGGCCCATCTGGGCTCCCTGGGGGACCCAGGTGAGCTGGTAGACCTTGGGGTCCCAGTTAGCGTTGGCGACGATGGCGCCGTGGCCGAGGACGGGGGCGAGGCCGTTACTGAGAGTCATGCCGTCGTCGGCGAACCAGGAGGCGAAGGCCTTGCCTCCACCTGTGGCGACAGCCTGCGAGAACTTGCCTTCGAGCTCCAGGAGCAGGAGGACGCCGGGGCTTAGTGTGGGCTGGCTTAGCGGGCTGACCTGAGGCGGGGAGTGACCGAAAGGGTCTAACTGAGGTGGTGACTGCGCGTTGAGCGGGGACGCTGCGAGGGCGCAGAGCAGGGTAGCTGCGACTGCACTCCCTACCGGCGTGATTTTGCGCAAATTCTTCGAAAGAATAGGGTTAGGCATGGACTTCGACTCCGGGATGCTGCTAAAGTGCTGCATTTAAAGGACTTAGTTTGCAAATTGTTGATTTTATTATGGTTAAGACAGTGGTTCAAGAGCTGCTGGGCGTTTGAGGGGCCTCTTAGGGGCTCTTGTTTGTCAAGTTAATGATCTCTCGATTGGACGCGATCCGGTTGCTTTAAGTGGCGGCGCGTACAACACCCATATACAGCATAGATGCAGGAGGGTGTGGACTGCCATAGGGAATATCGGTGGGGGTTTTTAGTTGAGGCCGGGCAATAAGGATACGGACGTTGGTGGGAGAATTTCCGGGCTGAAGTGGGTGGTGAAAAAGTTGATTTGTGGCGCTTGAAGAGAAGGGCCGGGGCTCAAGCCCCTCTTTGAATTGGGCCTTGATTCAGGGGCCTGAAGGCCCCTGCTTCCTCCGGGTCGCCCTTCGGGCGAGGAAGAGCAAAATCCACACCTCGGATGCCCCGGCACTGAGTTTTGCAGCGTCCTTTAAAGCCCTACGCTAATTCTGAAGAGGGTTCGTGACTTCTTTTGCTTCATGAGTTAGAGCGTCGATGCTAATCCCGAGGAGCGGCTTGATGCTGATATGCTGCGGGAAATGACAAAGACGAATTTGCAGCATGGTTTGGTGTGGCCGGCCGTGGGGTTGTTGACGGTTGGGGTTTGGGTTGGGGCGACGCAGCATGGGGCGGGGGCGGCGTTGGTGGCGGAGGTTTTGCGGTGGGTTGGGGTGTTGCTGCTGGTGGGGTTTGCGATGCTGCGGCGGTCGCTTACGGTTTGGATCGTGGTGGCGATGGTGGTAGGGGTGGAGGTGGGGCTCGATTCTCCGAAGGTTGGGCTGAGTCTGCGGTTTCTTTCGGATATTTTTCTGCGGTTGATTAAGGCGATTGTGGGGCCGCTGATTTTAGGCACGCTGATTTCAGGGATTGCGGGACATGGGGATCTGAAGAGCGTGGGGCGGATGGCTTGGAAGAGCCTGGTCTATTTTGAGGTGGTGACTACGCTGGCGCTGGTGATTGGGCTGGTGGCGATTAATTTGACGTAAGGCTGGGGAGGGGATGAGTTCTGGTGGCTCGGGAGGAGTTCAGACCCAGGTCTCAACGTCGGGACCTGGGGCACCCGGTTCTGTCGCGGCACCGGCTGCGGCTCCGATGATTCAGTGGCAGGATTTTGTGGTCCATATCTTCCCGGAGAATATTGCGAAGAGTCTGGTTGAGGGGCAGATTTTGCAGGTGTCGGTGTTTGCGGTGTTCTTTGGGATTGCGCTGGCGATGCTGGGGAGGCGGGGTGAGCCGATACTGCGGCTGGCGGAGGGTATAAGCGAGGTGATGTTCAAGTTTACGAACATCGTGATGTACTTTGCGCCGGTGGCGGTGGGGGCGGCGCTGGCTTATACGGTGGCGCAGAGTGGTGTGGGTGTGCTGGTGAATTTGGGCAAGCTGGTGGCGACTTTTTATGGCGCGCTGGCGGTGCTGGCGTTTGGGGTGCTGGTGCCGATCCTAATGATTTGCCGGGTTTCGGTGATGGGGTTTGCGAAGGCGGTAGCGGAGGCGGCTTCGATTGCTTTTGCGACGAGTGCGAGCGAGGCGGCGCTGCCGCGGGCGATGGAGTCGATGGAGGCGTTTGGCGTGCCGCGCAAGGTGGTGGCGTTCGTGATTCCAGCGGGGTACAGCTTTAACATGACGGGGTCGTCGGTGTACCTGACGCTGGCGGCGATTTTTGTAGCGCAGGCTGCGGGGATGCACCTGGGGATGGGAGAGCAGATCTCGATTGTGCTGATTCTGATGCTGGCGAGCAAAGGCGTGAGCGGGGTTCCGCGGGCTACGCTGATGGTGCTGATGGCTACGGCTACTTCTTTGCATCTGCCGGCTGAACCGATCTTTGTGATTTTGGGAATCGATGCGGTGATGGATATGGGACGGACTACAGCGAATGTGGTGGGGAACTGTCTGGCGAGTGTGGTGGTGGCTAAGTGGGAGGGTGTGTTTGAGACGGAGGCGGTTGATCCTGTGGTGGCCGAGGGGGTGGCGGATTAGTCGGCTTGGCTATTGAGCTGCTAGTGACAGTTTCTACAAATATGACATAATTGTTCAAGGTGACTTTATGCAAACTGCAAGGGTCAAGATGAATGAGAACGGTCGAGTGGTGATACCGGTTGAGTTTCGCAAGGAACTGGGAATGAAGCCTGGTGACCAACTTGTGCTGGAGTTGAAGGGCCGCGAGTTGCGTCTGATGACGTTTCGGGAACGAATAGCGCGCGTTCAGGCTTTAGTCGCGGAGCATATTCCTGCAGGGCGCTCCCTCTCTAAAGAATTGATTGCAGAACGACGTGAAGAGGCCAGGCGGGAACAGGAGAAGGGATGAGCAGAGTTGCCGACTCGTCTTTGGTACTGGCGGTCATTTATCGCGAAAAGGGATGGGAGAAGTGGCTGGAGCTGCTCGAAGATGCGCATCTGAGTACAGTGAACCAGGCTGAGGTGCAAAGTAAGCTGGTTATTGCGGGAATGTCCGGAGAGCTTGCCTGGGAGGCAGCGACCGATTCTGTGTCTCAGGTGATGCTTTTCGATGAAGAGCAGGCGCGACTTACGGGAGACTTGATTGTGAGGACGCGAGAGTTTGGCCTGTCGCTTGGCGACCGGGCCTGTCTCGCTTTAGGGATGGTTCTGGGAATGCCAGTCTACACAGCCGATCGAAGCTGGGAACGTCTAAAAGTGGGCGTGAAGATTCACGTCATTCGCTAAAGTGTCTCGGATGAGAGGATGGAATCCGTGATGCCTGCCGAAACAAATTCACGTCCAATAGGTTGATATACTTAAGGGCTGTGGCTTCTGTGCGGATGATGTGAATTCTGTGCAGCGCGAGAGCCGGACAGGTAGAGCGATGGAACAGTATTTAAGCAAGATCAAGTCTCCGGCGGATGTGAAGAAGCTTTCACTGAAGGAGCTGGAGGCGCTGGCGGAGGAGATTCGCGAGCGATTGATTGTTGGGGTGGCGAAGACGGGTGGGCACATCGGGCCGAACCTGGGTGTGGTGGAACTGACGCTGGCGATGCATTATGTTTTCGATACTCCAGCGGACAGCTTTGTGTTCGATGTGAGCCATCAGGCTTATGTGCATAAGCTGCTGACGGGGCGGGAGAAGGGGTTCCACACGATTCGGCAGCCGGGTGGGCTGAACGGGTTCATGCTCCGCACGGAGAGCGAGCATGACAGCTATGGCGCGGGGCATGCCGGTACGGCGTTGAGCGCGGCGCTCGGGATGGCGGTGGCTCGTGACATGTCCGGCGGGAAAGAGCACATCGTAGCGCTGGCTGGGGATGCTGCGTTTACGAATGGGATCTCGTTTGAGGCTCTGAATAATATTGCGGCGCAGACGAAACGGCTGATCGTGGTGTTGAACGATAATGCGTGGTCGATCGATAAGAATGTTGGAGCGATTGCGGAGTACTTCCACAAGATTGTGACGAATCCTACGGTGTCGAGCTTGCACAATCGAGCGGCGGGGCTGGTGGAGAGGTTTGGCGGCAAGACGATTGCACATGTGGCACGCAAGGCGGAAGAGGCGGCGAAGGGGTTGATTGGGCCGGGCATACTGTTCGAGGAGTTCGGGCTGAATTACTACGGACCGCTGGATGGGCACAATCTGCCGCTGCTGATCGATACGTTTAAATTTTTGAAGTCGCAGAACAGGCCGGTGGTGCTGCACGCGATTACGCAGAAGGGACGCGGGTTCCAGCCGGCGATGGAGAAGGTTAAGAAGTTCCATGGGCTGGGGCCGTATGACGCGGAGACGGGCGAGACGAAGCCGACGGGGCAGAAGACTTACTCGGAGATATTTGCGGAGTCGCTGACGAAGCTGGCTACGGCGAATGAGAAGGTGGTTGCGATTACGGCTGCTATGCCGAATGGGACGGCGCTGGATCTATTTCGGCCGCATCATCCGAAGCGGTACTTCGATGTGGGGATTGCCGAGGAGCATGCGGTGATCTTTGCTGCGGGGATGGCGACGAAGGGGTACAAGCCTTTTTGCGCGATCTACTCGACGTTTCTGCAGCGGGCTTTCGATCAGGTGGTGCATGATGTTTGTCTGCAGAATCTGCCGGTGGTGTTCTGCATGGACCGCGGCGGGTTGAGCGGAGATGATGGGCCGACACATCATGGGCTGTTCGATATCAGCTATCTGCGGAGCGTTCCGAATATTGTGCACATGGTTCCGAAGGACGAGGACGAACTGGCGGACATGATGTATACGGCGATGCTGCATGATGGGCCGAGTGCGATTCGGTATCCGCGCGGGACTGGGCCGGGGACTGCGGTGAAGGAGCAGCCGGTGGCGATCGAGATTGGCAAGGCTGAGGTGGTGTTTGAGCCCAGGGGTGGCGCGGATGTTGCGATCTTTGGACTAGGGCGCGATGTTGCCAGAGGCGCTGCGGCTGGCGGAGTTGCTGAAGGCAGCGGGATTTGCTGCGGCGGTGATCAATCCGCGGTTTGCGAAGCCGATTGACCGGGAGTGCGTGGAGGATTATGCGCATCGTTGCGGGTTGGTGATTACGCTGGAGGACCATGTGCTGGCGGGCGGGTTTGGATCGGCGGTGCTGGAGACGATAAATGAACTGGAGCTGCGGGTTCCGGTGGTTCGCGTGGGATGGCCGGATGCTTTTATCGAGCATGGCAAGGTGGAGGCTCTGCGCGAGAAGTATGGGTTGACGGCGGAGGCTGCGCTGGAGAAGGCGAAGCATTACCTGGTGTCGATGGAGAGTAAGCGGCTGGTGGCTCGGTAGGTTTTATTGAGTGAGACGATGGGCTGCTGGCGCAGCCCATCTTTTTGTTTGGGTGATTATTGTTTGGCGTAGAAGCCGGTGGCTTTTTCAGACTGCTTGCCGGGGCTCCAGGAGACGTCGGTGAAGGATTTGCCGTCGGCGGCGAGGGTCTGGATGCCGATGGCTACGGGCTTGCCGTTTTCCTTGACGGTGTAGGAGATTTTGCGCGGGGTTGTCATCTTGACGGAGAGAGTGGTGCCGGGGGCTACGGTGGGGCCGGTGATGGGGAGATCAGAGCCGTCGGTTTTTCCTTCGACGGATTCCTTATAGCTGGGGATGTCCCAGTGTAGGGCGCCGTTGGGCTTTGCGGAGATGACGAAGGCGTCGGGTGCGGAGACGGTGACTTTGGTGGAGCGCCATTTTCCTGGGAGGCCGGTGGTTCCGGTGACTCGGGTGTAGGTGGCGCTGTCGTTGAATTTGGAGCCGTCGGGTTTGGTGCCGGTGTAGGTGATGCTGAGGGTCTTGCCGTCGGGGGAAAGGGTGTAGTGATCGGTGGAGAGGACGGTGCCGTTGAGCTTGGTGATGGAGGTCCATTCGGTGGCGCTGATGCCGGTCCAGGTGGTGGTGCGGCCTTCGGCGGTCTTGTACTCCTTGCCGTCGATGCCGAAGTCCCAGGCGAAGGCGCTGCCGTCGGAGTAGTGCATCATGCCTTTGGGAGTTTTGGAGTAGGTGAAGGTGTCGCCGGTGAACTGGCTTTTGGATGGGTCGAGTTTCCAGGTTCCGACCCAGGGGTTGTCGGCGGCGAATACAGGCGCGGAGGTGAGGGCGAGCAGGGCGAGTGTGGCGAGTATTTTTTTCATGGGCGTCCTAGCTTTTGGGATTGGGGCCGGGATGAGTCTGATGGTTTGAACGAAGTGGATTAGAGCATGCGGGGTTAATGCGGTCAACGCAAATCGTATGAGGATTGGCGAAGAGCTGTTAAATACCGAATCGAGCGTATCAAACGCTCGATTCAGTGATGCACTTCAGCCAGTGAAGCTGCGGAAGCGATGCAGGTTAGATGGATAAGCGGCGACGGAGTGCGGCGGCGAGACCGAGGCCGCCGGTGATCAGCAGAGCGATGGAGTCGGGTTCGGGTACGGCGGAGGTGGTGCTCGCGAAACTCTGATAGCTGACGTCATCGATTCCGATGTAATCAGCGCCTTGAGCCGCGTTACCGGCATTGAGAGTAATACTGCTGATGGATTTTCCTGCATCGGTGAAGCCGACGAAGTCCACGGCTCCGACTGAGCCGCTGGTTCCTGTTTCAGGAACGCTGATCAATTCGGATGTTCCGTCAGAGAAGGTGATGTCTTCACTGGGAAAGAAGGTCTGGACGCCGGTTAAGTAGGCTCCGAAGAACTGAGTAGGTGTAGCAAAGGTGAAGGTGACCGTGCCGGCCTGCACCTCTAAAAAGTACGCGCCGCCCGGGGTGGTATTGAATCCATCGAGGGTGGGGAAGGACGGTGAATTGGACGTGTCGCGGATTGTTTGATTGTTGCCGTTGATATCGGTACCGGTGATGGTGACTCCCGGAGCAGCCATCAGGGATGAAAAGGAGCCTAGCGGAGCGCCCTCAAAGGTGATGGTGGAGACGGTTCCGATGAGTCCGGCTGCGGTGGCGAAGCTTGCGGCTGCTGCAGCTGAGAGGGGGTGTGGACTGGTGGTGGTTGACACGATGTCTTCGCCAGTGAAGGTGACAGGGTTCGCGAGTGCGGAGATGGCCGAGCATGTGAGGACGCCAAGGAGGGCAGCTACATGACGAGCCCCCTTCCGAAACGACAGAGAGTTCAAGTGCATAGTTCCTCCAAGAGATATTTTTCGTTCTTGGGCCCGGTTGGTTAGGTCTAAGCAATCTGGAGGCCAAATCAAATAGGGAGTAGGGTGATGGCGTGAAACAGCCCTGGGCCTTTGGAAGGGGAAAGACGCGCAATTTATTGCGGAAAGTATGGCAAGAGAGTTCCGTGGTCAAAGACGAAAAAGCGTCTCCGAAGAGACGCCTTTTCTGGGAGAAGGAAGTGGAACTAACTGGGCATGAGGACGGTGTCGATTACGTAGATGACGCCGTTTGACTGGAATACGTCGGCGGTGGTGACTGTGGCCATGCCGCCCTTGGCGTCGGTGAGCATGATCTTGCCGCCCATCATGGAGACGGTGAGGTCTTCACCTTGTACGGTTTTGAGGGTCGCCTTGCCGTTTCCTTTTTTGATCATGGCTTCCAACTGTTTGGAACTGATGCGGCCGGCTACGACGTGGTAGGTGAGGACCTTGTCGAGGGTATCCTTGTTTTCCGGCTTGAGGAGGGTTGGGACGGTGTCGGAGGGGAGTTTGGCGAAGGCGTCATTCGTGGGAGCGAAGACGGTAAAGGGGCCGGCGCTGCTGAGTGTGTCGACGAGGCCGCCGGCTTTGACGGCTGCGACGAGGGTGGTGTGGATGGGCGAGTTCGCTGCGTTCTGCACGATGGTCTTGGTGGGATACATCTCGGCGCCGCCGACCATGGGGTCCTTCTGGGCTGAGGCGCTGATGGATGTGATGGCAAGAGCTGCTACTGCCATCGCTGCTAGGAATGTCTTTTTCATTGTGGGTATCCTTTATCGATTTGAAGTTGTATTGACGCGATGCTTCTTTGGGCCGAATCTCTAAGAGCTTGTCCCTTGCATCAGGGCACTCATATGCATCTACGTGGTGGTGCGAGGAGTGGATTGGTCTGAATGAGTAGATGGGCTAGAAAAATTGCGAAGGGCAGGCGCACAGTGATGTGTAGCGTGCATCCGATAGGCGGAGGTTGTTCCTCTGGTGCAGGCAAGGTGTGCAACCGTTGAGGCGTTGACAATTCGCGCGGCTCACCGTCAACTGAAAGTCATAGACTCATGGATAGAGAACAGACAGACGCAGAGGTGCCCGAGCAGGCGATTGATCCGCATCCGGAGCACCCGGCGAGACGGCACGATCGCTGGTTGCTGTTGATCGGTGGGTTCAAGCTGGTGGAGGCGGTCTTCTTTTTGCTGATCGGGGTGGGAGCGATCCACTTTCTGCATCGAGACCTGCGCGACGCGGTGCTGCAACTGGCTACGAAACTACGCCGAGATCCTGAGGGCCGACTGGTGGGGTTCGTGCTGAACCACATCGATGCGATCACGGCGCACCGGTTGCGGCAGATGGGGCGGCTACATTTTTTTATGCGGCGCTGCGTGTGGCAGAGGGGTGGGGGCTGGTGCTCGAGAAGGTGTGGGCGGAGTATCTGACGGTGGGGGTGACGGTCTCGTTTTTGCCATTGGAGATGTATCGAGATTGTGCGGAAGCCGGATTGGTTCCGGGTGGGGATAATGGTGATCAATCTACTGGTGCTGGCGTACCTGTTATGGCTGTTGCAACGGAAGAAAGAGAAGCTGGAGTCGGCAGGGTAAGAGCCCGAGGTGGGTGCCGTAGCGGAAGCAGGAGCGATTTTCGCTTTTATTTCGCTTACCAAATAGCTCGATCGATTCGCAAGTAGCAGGGATGGGGCGAACCAAACAGTTAAACACTGTATGTAGTGGTGGGGTGGGACGTGAGCACAAGTAGCTGAGTTTTCCACATTCCAATATGGGAAATGCAGAAATTTGCGGAATTTAGCTCTTTACAGGGCGGGATGAACGGGGCAGGATGGTGGAGTCAAGTGGTAAAAAATGGATTATTCGGGACCAACATAGGTACATTCTGGAGTTAATTGTACGGCTGAAGGCAGATTGAAGGGCTGTTGGATTCGGTTGAGGTATCGAGGTTGTTATGTTTCGCGGCAATATTCCAACTCGCGTGGACGAGAAAGGCAGGCTTAAATTGCCTGCTGACTTCAAGCGCCAGGTGGAGGAGGAGTACGGGCCGAGGTTTTATATCACCAGCGTTGATGGCAAGAGGGCTCGGCTGTACCCGATGAAGGAGTGGGAGGCGGTCGAGGCTTCGCTGATGAAGATGTCTCCGATGGATCCGGTTCGGGAGCGGTTTTTGGACGTGACTACTTATTACGGTCAGATGGTGGAGATGGATGCGCAGGGCCGGTTGCTGATTCCGCAGTTGCTGCGGGATCTGGCGAGGATCAAGGACGACGTTGAGGTGATGGGAAAGATTGAGCGCCTGGAGGTTGTGAAGAAGGAAGTGTTCCAGGGGCAGTTGGATGGTACGGGCGCACCGGCGGCGATTCAGCTCTCGCGTGAGGACCTGGCGTCGTATGCCGAGAAGACGATGCCGAAGGTTGCGTAGCAGATTTTGTAAGGCGATTTGGATTTGAGATTTTGCCCCCCAGGGGGAGCACAGAAGGCGGGAATGGATGAGCAGACCGCAGCATGTGCCGGTTCTTTTAGATGAAGTTTTGGAGTACCTCAATGTGCGGCCGGGCGGCGTGATTTTGGATGCGACGCTGGGGCTTGGCAGGGCACTCGACGGCGATTGCAAGACGGCTTGGAAGTAAAGGCAAGTTGATCGCCTTCGACCGTGACCCGGAGGCGATGGAGGCGGCGAAGGTCCGGTTGGATGAGGTGAGAGCCGAGATCGGAGATGCGATGCCTGAGGTGGTGTTTGTCGCCAAGGCGTTTTCAGAGGCAGCCAACGAAGTGAAGCCGGGAAGTCTGGACGGGTTGCTGGCGGACTTTGGAGTGAGCAGCCTGCAACTGGATGAGGCGCACAGAGGATTTAGTTTTCGGTCGGATGGACCCTCGATATGCGGATGGATACGCGCAGCGGAGAGACGGCCGAGCAAGTGGTAAATCAGGAAGACGAAAACGAGCTCGCCGACCTGATTTACGAATTCGGAGAGGAAAGGAGGTCGCGGAGAATCGCCAGAGCCATTGTGAGGGCCCGGCCGATTACGACGACAGCGGAGTTGGCTCGAGATCGTATCGGCCGCGGCCCCATCAATGAAAGGCGACAAGATTCATCCGGCGACACGGACCTTTCAGGCGCTTCGGATTCGAGTGAATAACGAGTTGGGAGAGATTCAATCGCTGCTGAAGAGCGCGGGGTCTCTGTTGAAGCCGGGAGGAAGGCTGGTGTTGATCAGCTTCCACTCTCTGGAGGACAGGTTAGTGAAGGATGCGTTTCGTGAGGCTGGCCGGAGCAAGGTTTATGAGGTTTTGACGAAGAAGCCGGTGATGGCCGAGTGAGCAAGAAGAGATGCGAAATCCGCGGAGCAGAAGCGCAAAGATGCGGGCAGCGGAGAAGATTTGAAACAAGTTTAGTTGCATATCTGCGGAGCATTCGAGATATGCAACGACAAGTGATCGGGCCAGGGTTGTCCTACCGTTCTTTCAGGCGAAAGACAACCGCATTACCAATCCCATCCTCCATAGCGACCCCGGCCCGGTTGTGATTTCGGAGAGAGACAAGAAGTTAGTGAGGTGTTCGATGGCGACGACGGCGATGGCAGGACAACAGATTGAGATGATGGGCTCGCGGGCGGGCAACGCAGCCGTCCGGAGTCTCTCGCCGAGCGTAACCGCATGCTGTTTGAAGGACAGAAGAAGGCGCGGCGCGGACCGACTCCTGAGGTTTTCTTTACCAAGCATATTGATAACAGCCGGCTGGTGAAGGCGGACGATCCGGAGCGGCGGCGCGAGATGCGCACGTTTACCGCGGTGATGGGCGTGCTGTTCCTGCTGGTGATGGTGTATGTGTGGCAGCACTTTACGGCGATCGAGGTGGGATACCAGGTGGAGGCGCAGAAGCAGCAGGTGCTGCAGATGCAGGAGCAGAACCGGCAATTGCGGCTGAGCGAGGCGCAGTTGACGGACCCGGGCCGGATCGACCGGATTGCGAAAGAGCTTGGGCTGGATGCGCCTCAGCCGGGGCAGGTGGTGCGGCCGGAGGGCGGCGATGCGAACGCTCCTGTGCTGGCGCAGGCGGGTGCGCCGGTGGTTGCGGTCCAGTAGGTTCGGCTGGATGAAAGTCTGAGATGCAACGACAAGCTCAAGCTAGCAACTGCAACAGATTTTGATGTGAGATTAGTCTAATGAACAAGGCGCCACGGCAGACGATGACCGCTCCTATACGGAGGATGCGGTTTGTCGTGGGTGGCGCTGATTTTTTTGGGTGGACGGCTGCGATTGGGTTGCGACTGGGGTGGCTGCAGCTGGTTCGTCATCAGCATTATGTTGAGACGGCGGCGAAGCAGCAGCAGCGGACGTTTGAGGTAGCTCCGCGGCGGGGCGTGCTGTACGACCGCAATCTGCGCGAGCTGGCGATGACGGTGCTGGTGGACAGCGTGTATGCGGTGCCGTCGGAGCTGGGAGAGAATCGGGGAATGCGGCGGAGCTGCTGGCGGAGATTGTGCATGCCGATCCTCGCGACAACTTCACTTCGCAGCAGCAGATGCTGGCGCGGTTCAATGCTTCGCGGAACTTTGCGTGGGTGGCGCGGCGGGTGGATGCGGAGACGGCGACGCGGGTGCGGGAGCTGAATCTGAAGGGCGTTTATCTGCAGAAGGAGTTCAAGCGGTTTTATCCGAACAACGATCTGGCGGCGCAGGTGCTGGGTTATGTGGGGACGGATGACATTGGGTTGGGCGGGCTGGAGCGGCAGTTCGACGACGATATGCATGGCGTGGCGGGGCACATGGTGATCGGCGTGGACGCCAAGCGGCAGGCGCTGACGAGCGAAGAGAGCCAGCCGATGCCGGGCGAGAACCTGGTGCTGTCGATTGACGCGAATATCCAGTACATGGCGGAGCGCGCGCTGGATGCGCAGATGGAGAAGATGAAGGCGCGCACGGCACGGTGGTGGTGCAGGATCCGCATACGGGGCAGATTCTGGCGCTGGCGATTTCGCCGCGGTTCAATCCGAACGATCAGCGGCACATGGATGCGAGCGTGCTGCAGAACCTGGCGGTGAGCGATGTGTATGAGCCGGGATCGACGTTCAAGCTGGTGACGTACTCGGCTGCGCTTGACGGTGCGGGGGTGCAGCCGACGGACATGGTGGACTGCCAGGGCGGCGCGATGACGATGTATGGCCGCACGTTGCATGACGACCAGACGCGACCACTTTGGCGTGGTGACGGTGCAGTATGCGCTGGAGCACTCGAGCGACGTGGGTGCGGCGAAGATGGCGCTGAAGCTGGGGAACCAGAAGTTCTACGACTATATAAGAGGATTTGGCTTTGGCGACCGGTCGGGCATTGAGCTGCCGAGCGAGACGCGCGGACTGCTGCGGGCGCCGAAGAAGTGGGGAGCGACGAGCATTCTGTCGCTGGCGATTGGACAGGAGGTGGGCGTGACGCCGGTGCAACTGGTGACGATGGTGAGCGCGATTGCGAATGGCGGGGTGTATATGCCTCCGCATGTGCTGCTGAAGTCGACCGACGAGATGAAGGGGGATGCGCGGCTGACGCCGATGGCGTTTCGTCCGGAGAATCAACTGCCGGACGAAGCTGCCGGACGGGGCGCACCGGGTGATCACGGAGATGACGTCGGCGAAGATGCGGATGATGATGCAGGGCACGGTGATGGAGGGAACGGGACGGATGGCGGCGCTGAATGGTTACAGCGCGGGCGGAAAGACGGGAACGGCGCAGAAGGTTGATCCGGTGACGCACACGTACTCGCATACGAAGCTGGTGGCGAGCTTTGCGGGGTTCGCGCCGGTGAGCAATCCGGCGATCTCGATTGCGGTGGTGATCGATACGCCGACGGTGGGGACGCGATATGGTGCGGAGACGAGCGCTCCGGTGTTTGCGCGAGGTGGCGCAGGAGGTGCTGGAGTACCTGGGCGTGCCGCATGATCAGCCGTTGAAGACGAAGAAGCGAGATGCAGCGGCAGATTGCGGCGCAGAAGGATAGTTTGGCGGATGGTCCTTCGGAGAATGGCGCGGACATGAATGCGCTGTTCGCCGAGATGAATAATCTGCCGGCGGATGATCCGCTGCGGGCTGCCTGCGAATGCTGCGGCTGCTGCGGCAAGCCTGCTGCCTGATGCTGCGACGCGGGCTCCGGTGAAGGTTGCGAGCGATAAGAGTGCCGGTGGATGAGTCTGCTGCCGGCGAAGGTGCTGGCGGCGTTTCGTCGAGAGTCAGTGGATGATGCCGGCGGTGGAGACTGCGGCGATTGCGGCTCCGAAGATTGTGCCGGCGGTGCAGGCGAAGGAATGGGGCGGTGATGGTGGACCGGGGACGAGGTGGCGGTGCCGAGTTTGTGGGGGCGGCGTTGCGGTCAGTGGTGGAGCGGGCTGATGCTGCGGGGCTGCGTGTGCAGCCGGTGGGCAGCGGGCTGGCGCGGGAGCAGGTTCCGGCGGCGGGGACGATGGTGCCGGCGGGGACAGAGGTTGTGGTGCGGTTTTCGCGGTAAGGCGGCTGGCGCTGAGAATCATCGCGTGTATGGGGCTTAGAATGCGGTCATGCTGATGGAATCGAGGCGATGCGCGGCGTGAGACGGTCGGAGCGTTCGCAGGCTGCGCGGTTGATGTCCGGGCGTGGAGTATGACTCGCGGCGGGTGGGGCGGGGCGATGTGTTTGTGGCGATGCGGGGTGGGGTTGCGGATGGGAACCGATATATAGATGCGGCGATTGACGCAGGGTGCGGCTGCGGTGGTGACGGATTCGCGGAGGTGTATGGACGGGTGCGGCGGAGCATTCGGAGATTGCGTGCTGGCGCTGGTGGAGCAGTGGGCGGCGGGCGTTGGCGGAGGTTAGCCGGCGGTGTTTGGGCATCCGGAGACGCAAGCTGGCGCTGAGTGCGGTGACGGGGACGAATGGGAAGACGACGACGGCGTTTCTGCTGGAGCAGATGCTGCGGAGTGTGGGGCGGAAGTGCGTGTTGATTGGGACGATTGAGACGCATGTGGGGGATGAGGTGCGGGAGTCGCCGCATACGACTCCGGAGGTCGCGGGATATGCTGGGGATGTTTGCGGATGGGGTGAAGGTGGGGGCGACGGAGGCGGTGATGGAGATGTCGAGCCATGCGCTGGAGCAGGAGCGGGTGTGGGGGATGCCGGTGGATGTGGCGATGTTTACGAATTTGACGCAGGACCATCTGGATTATCACGGGACGATGGAGAGCTATTTTGCGGCGAAGGCGAGGTTGTTTGAGGGGGTGGGTGCGCCGCCTCCGCGGGTTGCGGTGGTCAATGCGGATGATGCTGCTGGGAGCGGCTGGTGCGCGGATGCGAGCGGTCGCAGTGTGCTGGACGTATGGGATGGAGGCGAAGGGGGATTTCGTGCGGAGGATGTCGTGATGCGAGCCGGGGAGACGCGGTTTCGATTGGATGACGCCGCATGGGATTGTGGAGATGCGGTCTCCGCTGACGGGGCGGGTGAATGTTTACAACTTGCTGGCGGCTAGCGTGGCGGCGTTGGCGCGGGGGTTGACGCTGGAGGAGATTGCTGCGGCGGCGAGAGCTGGGCAGGTGCCGGGGCGGTTTGAGGTGGTGCCGGGTTCGGAGGCTGGGATTTACGGTGGTGGTGGATTATGCGCATACGGATGATGCGCTGCGGAATTTGATTGCGCTGGCGCGGGAGTTGGTGAAGGAGCGCGGTGGGCGGGTGATTACGCTGTTTGGATGTGGTGGGGATCGGGATAGGACGAAGCGGCCGAAGATGGGACGGGCTGCGGGTGAGGGGAGCGATCTGGTGGTGTTGACGAGCGACAATCCGCGGAGTGAGGAGCCGATGGCGATTATTGAGGAGGCTCTGGTGGGGGTGAAGGAGACGGGGGCGGATTGTATGGTCGAGGAGGATCGGGCGGGGGCGATTGGGATTGCGATTCGTGCGGCGCGGGCGGGGGATATTGTTTTGATTGCGGGAAGGGGCATGAGAAGGTGCAGATTTTGAAGGATGGGACGGTGCCGTTTGATGATGTGGCGGTGGCGGCGGGGTGCTGAAGGAGATTGCGTGAATGCGGGAGCGGTAGGCGCGGATGACGCCAAAGCGATGCGGTGACGAGAGGGATCGATGAAGCTGACGCTGGGGCAGATTGCGGATTGGATTCATGCGGAGGGGAGTTTGATACTGCGGCGGAGGCGGTGGGGTATTCGATTGACTCGCGGACGATTGGGGCGGGGGAGCTGTTTTTGCGGTGAAGGGTGAGCGGTTGGATGGGCATGATTATGTTGCGGCGGCGCTGGCGGATGGCGCGGTGGCGGCGGTGGTGAGCATGCGGTGGCTGGTGCCGGCGGAGGTGGATGAGACGAAGCTGCTGCGGGTTCCGGATGTGCGAGGATTGCGTGTTGAGTGCGCTGCAGAGGCTGGCTCATGCGGTGCGGAGGGAGTGGGGTGGGCGGGTGATTGGGGTGACGGGGTCGGCGGGGAAGACGACGACGAAGGAGATGGTGGCGCAGGTTTTGGCGGCGAAGTTCAAGGTGCTGAAGTCGGCGGGGAATTTGAATAATGGGTTTGGGTTGCCGCTGCAGCTGTTGAGGCTGGAGCCGGAGCATGAGGTTGCGGTGATCGAGATGGGGATGAACCATGCGGGGGAGATCGCGGCGCTGGCGAAGATTGCGGAGCCGGATTGGGGCGGTGGTGAGCAATGTTGCTCCGGTGCATGTGGAGTTTTTTGCGGATGGGATTGCGGGGATTGCGCGGGCGAAGTATGAGTTGGTGGAGGCGCTGCCGACGGATGGGGTGGCGGTGCTGAATGGCGATGATGAGTATGTGCGGGAGTTTGGGCGGGGGATGGGGGATCGCGCGGTGTTGTATGGGATGGGCGAGGGCGCGGAGGTGCGGGCGGTGCATGTTGCGGAGATGGGTGCGGAGGGGGTGGTGTTTACGGTGGAGGCGAGGGCGAGCGGGCGAGTGTGCAGTTGCAGATGCTGGGGCGGCACAACGTGCTGAATGCGCTGGCGGCGATTGCGGTGGGGTTGCGGAGTGGGATGACGCTTGAGGAGTGTGCGGCGGCGGTGGGAGAGATGCGGGCCGGGGATAAGCGCGGCGAGGTTCTGGAGTGGCGCGGGGCGACTGTTGATCAATGATTGCTATAACTCGAATCCGCAGGCGCTGGATGCGATGGTGGATGCGCTGATGGCGATGCCGGCGGAGCGGCATATGGTGGTGGCGGGAGAGATGCTGGAGCTGGGGGCGGAGGCTGCGGCGCTGCATGCGGCGTGTGGGCGGCGGATGGCGGAGCGTGGGGTTGCGGTGGTGGTGGGGGTGCGGGGGTGGCGAAGGCTTTGGTGGAGGCGGCGAGAGCGGGTGGAGTGGAGGCGGTGTTTGTCGACGATGCGGAGGCGGCGGGGAGTGGCTGAAGGAGAATGTGCGGGCGGGGGATGCGGTGTTGTTGAAGGCGTCGCGCGGGGTGCGGCTGGAGCGGGCTTTGAGTGTGATCTGAGCGGAGTAGGTGGATGTGGCTTGGTTCGCTGCTGGAATGATTGCGAGGAAATCACAGGCGTGTGCGGCTGTTAAGATAGCGGTGACCTGCGTGCAGGACTGGATCGACGAGCCGCGGATGAGAGGCGGAGATGTCTTTGCTCTATTGGCTGCTGTACCAGAAGTTGTTTCCTTACTTTCGTCTGTTTCGCATCTTTCGCTATCTGACGTTTCGTACGGTGTTTGCGAGCCTGACGGCGCTGCTGATCGGGTTGCTGATCGGGCCGTATCGTGATTGAGCGGCTGCGCGAGTTTCAGATCGGGCAGTACATTCGCGAGGAGGGGCCGCAGAGCCATCAGAAGAAGAGCGGGACGCCGACGATGGGCGGGGTGCTGATCTGCATTTCGATTCTGGTGCCGACGCTGCTGTGGGCGGATCTTTCGAATCCGTTTGTGTGGCTGGTGATGTTTTCGACGCTGGCGTTTGGGGCGATCGGGTTTGCGGACGACTACATCAAGGTGGTGCATCAGCGGAACCAGGGGCTGACGGCGCGGCAGAAGTTGGCGCTGCAGTTTCTGGCGAGCGCGGGCGTGGCGGTCGCGCTGGTGGGATGGAGGTGCATGGCGGGTATTCGACGCGGCTGATGGTGCCGTTTGCTGAAGCGGTTCCGGCCGGACCTGGTGTGGGAGTGGCTGGGGCATATTCCGCATATGCACTGGCTGGCGTTTCTGCCGTTTGTGGTGTTCGTGATGCTGGTGATTACGTTCTCGAGTAATGCGGTGAATCTGACGGATGGGCTGGATGGGCTGGCGATCGGCTGCACGATTATTGCGGCCGGCGCGCTGACGGTGCTGACGTATGTGAGCGGGCATGTGGTGTTCGCGGACTATCTTGAGCTGCAGCGCATGCCGATGGTGAGCGAGCTGACGGTGTTCTGCGGGGCGATGGTGGGGGCGAGTATCGGGTTTCTTTGGTACAACGCGCATCCGGCGGAGGTGTTTATGGGGGATGTGGGGAGCCTGGCGCTGGGGGGGCGATTGGGACGGTGGCGGTGGTGATCAAGCAGGAGTTGCTGCTGCCGTTTATTGGCGGCGTGTTTATTCTTGAGGCGGTGAGCGTGATTCTGCAGGTGGGGAGCTATAAGCTGCGGAATGGGAAGCGGATATTCAAGATGGCTCCGCTGCACCATCACTTTGAGTTGATGGGGTGGAGCGAGAGTCAAGGTGATTGCGCGGTTCTGGATTATGGCGCTGGTGTTTGCGCTGTTTGCGCTGACGACTTTGAAGCTGAGGTAAGAGTGGTGAATCGAATGATGGAACTGAAGAATAAGCGCGTGTTGGTGGTGGGGCTGGGGAAGTCGGGATTCGGCTGCGCTGTTTCTGCGCGGGCAGGGGGCGCGGGTGACGGTGAGCGATTCGCGCAGTGCGGCGGCGCTGGCGGCGGAGATTCCGGCGCTGCTGGAGGCTGGGATCATGGTGGAGTCGGGTGGGCATGGGCTGCTGACGTTTCGGCGGCAGGATTTGATCGTGGTGTCGCCGGGTGTGCCGATGGATACGCCGGAGGTGAAGCAGGTGGTGGCGTTTGGGCTGCCGGTGATTGGGGAGTTGGAGCTGGCGATCGCGGTTTTTGAAGGGCAAGATTGTGGCGATTACGGGGTCGAATGGGAAGACGACGACTACGACGCTGGTGGGAGAGATATTGAAGGCGGCGGGATTGCCTACGCTGGTGGGTGGGAATATTGGAGTGCCGGTGATCGATCTGGTGGAGGAGAGTACGCGCGGAGACGAGCGAGTGTGCTGGAGGTTTCGAGTTTTCAGTTGGAGACGATTGAGGAGTTTCATCCGAAGATTGCGGTGGTGCTGAATATTACGCCGGACCATCTGGATCGGCATGGGAGCTTTGAGAACTATGCGGCGGCGAAGGCGCGGATTACGGAGCAGCAGGGCGGCTGAGGATTTTCTGGTGCTGAATGGGGAGGACAAGGCTACGCAGATGGTGGCGGGGAAGACGAAGGCGCAGGTGTTCTGGTTCAGTGGGCGGCGGCCGATCAAGCAGGGGGCGTTTGTGCATGGGGAGAGCATCGTGTTTGTGCGCGAAGGAGGGGGCGAAGGCGGAGCCGGTGATGCCGGTGAGCGAGATTCCGCTGAAGGGTGCGCATAACGTGGAGAACGTGCTGGCGGCGGTTGTGTGCGGCGCGGCTGGCGGGGGTTTCGGCGGAGATGATTCGGGGTGCGGTGCGCGGAGTTCAAGGCGGTGGAGCATCGGCTGGAGTTTGTGCGGAGTGTGAATGGAGTGGAGTATCTACAACGATTCGAAGGCTACGAATGTGGATGCGACGATGAAGGCGGTGGCTTCGTTCGATG
Source organism: uncultured Acidobacteriaceae bacterium (assembly GCA_963744125.1). Taxonomy (GTDB): domain Bacteria; phylum Acidobacteriota; class Terriglobia; order Terriglobales; family Acidobacteriaceae; genus Edaphobacter. The sequence continues at coordinate 53,388 of CAVUSG010000011.1, forward strand.
GCGGGATTCACCTGATTCTGGGGGGGAAGGACAAGGACTCGGACTACGGGTTGATGGCGGATCTGCTGAAGGAGCGGGTGAAGGCTGTTTATACGATTGGTTCGGCGGCGGAAAAGATTGAGCATCAGCTGCGGGGAGTCGTGAAGATGAAGTCAGCGGGAACGATGCAGGTGGCTGTGAGCGATGCTGCCGCTGCTGCGGTTGCGGGCGATGTGGTGTTGCTGGCGCCGGCGTGCTCGAGCTTCGACCAGTTTGAGAACTATGAGCATCGCGGCCGGGTGTTCCGGCAGCTGGTGCAGGAGTTGCAGGAACGGAAGAATTAGCCAGCGGCGACGTGTTGGCGGGAGTTGGATGGAATGGCGAAGAGAGTTGGGGTGGACAAGTGGCTCTTCGGCACGGTGCTGCTGCTGGTGCTGTTTGGGCTGGTGATGGTGTTCTCTGCGTCGGCGGTGATGGCGAAGGAGACGCTGGGGTCGCCGTACTCGTATGTGGGACGGCAGGCGGTGTGGGCGCTGATGGGGATGTTTGCGCTGGTGGTGCTGATGCGGGTGGATTACCGGCACTATAACAATCCGCGCGTGGTGTATCCGGCTGTGGCGTGACGGTAGCTGTTGCTTGATCGGCGTGTTCGCGATGAGCGGCATGAACGGCGCGCATCGATGGATTCGGGTGGCGGGTACGACGTTGCAGCCTTCGGAGCTTGCGAAGCCTGTGCTGGTGCTGTTCCTGGCGTTACTATCTGCAGACGCGAATTCATCAGATGGATGACTCGAAGACGATTTTGCGCGCGGCGCTGCCTTCGCTGGTGTTTGCGGCGCTGATCATGAAGGAGCCGGATCTGGGAACTGCGATGGTGTGTATGGCAGTGACGGCGTTGATGCTGTATCTGGCGGGCGCGCGGATTCGGTACTTTGCGGTGGGTGTTGCGCTGGCATCTCCGGTGATGTATTACATGCTGTTCCATGTGAAGTTCAGACGCGACCGGATGCTGGCGTTTATGAATCCGGAGGCCGACCCGCGAGGGACTGGGTTCCATATATTGCAGTCGCTGATTGCGGTTGGGACGGGCGGGTTTCATGGGTTGGGATTGATGGAGGGGCGGCAGAAGCTGTTCTATCTGCCGGAGGTTCAGACGGACTTTATCTTTGCGAATATCTGCGAGGAGCTGGGGATGATTGGGGCGCTGTTGATCGTCGGGCTGTTTGTGGCGCTGGGGTATCGCGGGTTGCGAGCGGCTTTTCTGTCGACTGATCCGTTTGCGCGGTTTCTGGCGTTTGGGATTACGACAGCGGTGATGATCCAGGCGTTCTTCAATATGAGCGTGGTGTTGGCGCTGTTGCCTACGAAGGGGATTCCGCTGCCGTTTATCTCTTCGGGTGGGACTTCGATCTTTATTACGCTGGCTAGTATGGGTGTGCTGCTGAATGTGACTCGTGAGATTGATTAAGGGCGGTTGCTGGTTGCTAGTTGCTAGTTGTTGGTTGAGGGTTCGATGCGGGTTTTGATTGCTGGCGGAGGGACCGGGGGGCATGTGATTCCGGCGCTGGCGATTGCGCGGGAGTTGCGGGATGCGCATGGGGCTGAAGTGCGATTTGTGGGGACGGCTCGGGGGTTGGAGACGAAGCTGGTTCCGGAGGCGGGGTTTCCGCTGGAGTTGGTGCGGTCTGGACAGTTGAAGAATGTTGCGCTGATGACGCGGGTGCGGACTTTGTTTGATCTGCCGCTGGGGGTTTTGCGGTGCGTGGGATTACTGAGGGAATTTAGGCCTGGGGTGGTGGTGGGGGTGGGGGGGTATGCTAGTGGGCCGGGGATGCTGGCGGCGGTGATGATGGGGGTGCCTACGCTGGTGTATGAGCCCAATGCGGTGCCGGGGCTTACTAACCGGTGGGTGGGGAGGCGGGTTAGTGCGGCGGCGGTGGCGTTTGCCCAGACTACCCGGTACTTCCGTGGGGCGGAGGTTACGGGTGTGCCGGTTAGGCCGGAGATATTCGGGTTGGCTCCGCGGCCTGTGGGAGCGCGCCGCGGCTGCTGGTTACGGCGGGGAGTAATGGGGCACTGGTGTTCAACCAGACTATGCCGCGGATCGTGGCGGGGCTGCTGGAGGGAGTTCCGGGGTTGACTATCGTGCACCAGGCGGGAGTGCGGCGGTTGGAGGAGACTCGGGGGGAGTATGCGGCTAGCGGGGCTGATCCGTCGCGGTGGTCTGTGGAGGGGTTTCTGGTGGATATGCCTGCTCAGTATGCGGCTGCGGATGTGGTGTTGGCGCGGGCGGGAAGTACTATCGCGGAGCTGTGTGCGGCGGGGAAGCCTTCGGTGCTGGTGCCGCTTCCGACGGCAGCGGATGACCATCAGCGGCGGAATGCTGAGGTGCTTGCTGAGGCTGGTGCCGCGGAGATGCTGCTGCAGAGGGATGTGACGCCTGAGTCGCTGCGTAGTGCGTTGGTGGCGCTGCTGAACGATGCTCCGAGACGCGCGGTGATGGCGGAGCGTGCGCGGTCGTTGGCGAAGCCGGGAGCGCTGGAGAAGATTGCTGCGATGGTTTTGCGGCTTGCCGGAAAAGATAAGGGCTGAGGAGTTGTCCTCAGCCCGTTTGATTTTCAAGTTGGTTTAGCGATGTCCGCCGCCGCCACCACCGTGGAAGCCGCCTCCTCCACCGCCACTAAATCCGCCACCGCCGTGATAGCCGCCGCCTTGGTAGCCGCCGCCGGAGTAGCTGCGGGGAGCGGATGGAGCTGCGTAGGAATGACCGGCACCGGATTGTGCATAGCTGCGCGCTTGAGGAGCCTGTGCATAGCTACGCGCCTGTGGAGTTGAGCCGCTGAACGAGCGGTTGCTGACGGTGCTCTGACGAACATTGGAGTTTGCGTAGCCGCTGGAATGGCTTTGTCCGTTGATGGTCGACCCGCGGAACTGGCCGCTGTTTACGGTTCCGTTGGTGCGGGCGAAGCTGGTGCCGCCGGGGTGGTTGGCGTAGCCGGCGTAGGAGCGACTGTAGGCATAGCCTGAGTGGAAGCCGACATTCCAGTAGGCGCGGTTATACCAGAAGTGGCCGCCGTACCAGTAGCCACCGTAGAAGCCTATTCCGAAGAAGCCAAAGCCGTAGTTGATGCCGCCGTAGTAGCCGACGTAGGGGCCCCAGTATCCGGCGTTCCAGAAGTAGCCGTAGGGGTTATAGCCCCAGTAGCCTGGGGTCCATAGGGCTCCGACATAAGGGGGGGATACCCATGAGCCTTGTATCCACTGGTAGCCGTCGCTGGTCCATGCCCAGTAGCCGGGGGTCCACATGTAGCCGTCGCCGGGGGCCTGGGGCTGGGCGTAGTCGGGGATGGCAGGCGGGGCCTGCTGGACATCCTGAGGTGCGGCGTACTGGGGTGCGCCGTTTTGGGGTGCGCCGTACTGCACGCCGGCCTGAGGGGCGGTGTTGTAGTCGGCGTACTGGGTTGGCATAGGCGGGGCCTGTGCCTGGGAGGCGATGGGAGCTGCTGCGAGCGCTGCGCTCAAGGCCACGGTTGCTATCGAGTTGCGGAACAGACGAGTGGACGTCATATCGTTACCTTTACCTGCCTGCTTATTAGACACAAATCTGCGCCTTTTGTTGCAGAAATGCAACCGGAGTTTGGCGCTCTAGCGAGTTGGGCTGGATATGGCTGCTCCGGGGGTGGAAAAGAGGGATTTAGGGCACATAACGTGGACGCCGCTCTTGGTGTCGACTAGTTGTGTGATGTCAACGTCGCAGGCGGTGGAGACGAGCTGGTAGGCGTCGTCGCGGGTGAGGGCGGGGAGGGTTGGGCCGCCGGGAGTTGGGGGTTGGGAGAGGAAGGCGATCATGTTGCGGACGGCCATCTCGGTGGCGGTCTTGAGGTCTTCGCTGAAGCCCATGGCGATGTACTGGGTGGGGGTCTCGGCGCGGGGCCAGAGTAGGCGCGTCGAGTTTGGATCGGCTTTGTGGACGATGAACTGGAAGGTTCCGGTGAGCTGGGTCTCGAGGGCGGTGATGTCGACCTCGCCGTTGCCTTGTCCGGCGTGGCCGTCACCGGCTTCGAAGAGTGCTCCGGCGGCGTGGACGGGGTAGAAGACGGTCGTTCCGGCGACAAGCTCCTTGTTGTCCATGTTGCCGCCATGCATCCAGGGTGGGGCGGAGTCGTATTTGCCGCCGGTGGGCGGGGCGATGCCCATGGAGCCGAAGAAGGGGTGGAGGGCGATGGTGACGCCGGGGGCGAAGGCTCCGGTCATGCGGTCGCGGTCGAGGGGGATGATGCGGGAGTGGGAGTAGGGGAAGTCGTCGGGGAGGAAGCCGCGGCCGGCTCCGAAGGAGTTGCAGGCCCAGGGGACGTCGATGGCGATCTTGAGGATGCGGACCTCGAGGACGTCGCCGGGTTTGGCCTCTTCGATGGCGACGGGGCCGGTGAGGATGTGGCCGCCGGGGCCGCGCTCGGAGGCGGGGACTTTGGCGTAGATGTCGGCTACGTAGGGGGGTATGTCGGCGGGTTTGACGCCGAGGGTCTTGAGGCGCTCGGGTGGGCCGCAGGTGGAGAGGGTCTGCATGACGACGGTGTCGCCGGAGTGGATGGTGAGGGCTGGTTTGGCGCGGGCGGAGTAGTATCCCCAGGCTACGGTGGTGGGCGTGGCGAGGAGGGTCTGGGTCTGCTGGGCGGCGGCGGTGAGGGTCGGCAGGCAGAGGAGAATGATTGCGGCAAAGATATTCGTTACGGGTTTTCGGTGGTGCATTTCGTCTCCGTTCCTTGCCGGTTGAGGAGGGTTTGGGGTGTCTCCCCCGCCCTCGGTGATTTTGCTCAAATTCTTCGAAACAAACGACTTATGTCCGGACCTTGGTTGCAAAGCCTTGATTCTAAAGGAGGTCTTTTGCAAATTCTTCCAAAGATGGGACTTAGCGGCGGTTTGGCGGCTAAGGCAGGTCTGGATTTTGGTTTGAGCCCCTGTGTCTATTATATGGGGGGTGTCAAGGGGTTTTGTGTGCCCGGGGGAAACAGGAACGGGGATGAAGGCGGGATAAGGGCGGGATTATGACGGATGGATTTTAGGGGGTGGTACCGATGGACTCGGTATAGAAAAACAACGGCAAGGACAATTGGGTGCGAGAAGAGTGCGACGACTTTCCGATTGAATTCGTTATGAAAAGCGGCTCGATCGAAGTCTGGCGCCTTGGTGCTGATGGATGACGCTACGGTTGCTGCCCCTTCTTGAGGTGAAGGTCTACCAGAGCATCGACGATGAACTCATCGACAACGAAACCCAGCGCGGAACCGCCAAGAGAGCCGGCGAAGGTCCCAGCCACTTCGCTGAAAGTGGTATTCCTCGCCGGGTAGTAGGTCATGGTGAGGGCAGAGCCGGCGGCGATTCCGGTAAAGAGAGCAAAGTTTGGCGTGGAGTGGCCGCTGTCAGTGCGGGTGATGAGGACACGGGTCCCCGCATAAACGATCCTCTTCAAGAAGGGTTGGCCCGAGCCCATGACGTAGTATCTGGGGTCTTCATGAAATATCGGAGCGAACACAGAATGGCTGAAGAGACTGTTTGAGGTGCCGCGTATAGCCTCTGCGCCGAGCCGTTGACCAAAGGCGCCGGAATCGGTTCCATAGTTGGGACTGCCATTGGTCAGCTGCTCCCATCCCGCCACTGCGAGCGATCCTGTCGCGGCGAACGCCGAATTTTTGAGGCCGGCCACAACCTTGTCGTGTACCGTCATCGGATCGGCGATTTCGTCCGGTAAAACGATCATCTGGAGATGGGGTGAATGCTTGAGAATCACTTTGGGCGCGGAGACGAATGAGGCGTTATCGGGATGTGCGGAGCTGCTCGAACTGCTGAAGAGGAATCCCGGTGAATCGGGAATATCCAGACGAGTGCCGGCGGCGATGCTGCCTGCGATGGGATTACTCGCGAGAGGCGCCTGAGCGGCTGCGAAGGGAATCACTGCGATAAGCAGCGCGAGTGAGGCCCACGCAAAGGGGCAGGTAACCTGAGTGGGCCGGGGGAGCGGATCAGAGCGGCGCGGAGGAAAGATCACTCTGGAGAATTACCCGCTTCGCTCCCGTCAATCAAGGCTGGCCAGGATTGTAGCGGGGAAGGCGGGCTTACCTGTGCCTGGAACCCGACTCTAAGGTATTTGAAGAAGGGCGACTCGGAGGGAGATGGCGCCCGAACTATCGATGGCGTGCCTGGAAGGTCCGAATTGATCAGGGAGGAGAGCTCGTCCCACACGCGGAAATCATTCTCGATTTCGTGATGAGGCTTGTTCAAGGTCCGAGAGTACCAACTATAGTTGCCGCAATTTATGGGGCGGTCTTCATAGGTCATATGAATGTTTCCCATGATCTTCGTTCGCGCCGGATCGACCGCGACAATTTCCGGTGCCCCATGAAGCGGACCTTCGGTCTGGTAGAAATTGATCGCGCTTGCTACGTTTGGGGGGACCGCAGAGGCCTTGTGGCCCGGTTTAGCAATAGTGTCGATCTGGATGGTGAGGGCCACCGGAATACCCAACTGCTCTAATTTGCGGGCGAATTCGACTGTCTCCGTTGCACCCCAACTGTGCCCGTAGATGATGATTGTGGCTTGCTCCTTCTCGATGGAGGAGAGGGCGCCGTCGTGGTCGGTATCGAGGAGGCGGACGACCTGATCGAGGGCCTTTCGTCCATGATGGTTGCCGAACACTTCCGCATGGATGGTTGGGTAACGGTCGCGAAGGTATGCGGCAAACTGCACTTCGGGATGCTTTGCGTCGTCCCGACTAACAAAGCCTCCGACAAACCCAATGATGATCACGTTCCGGGTGGCGGGGACGATCGCCGCAGAACGCACTTCCCGAAGAGACATCTCCTGGCCATGTGCGATGACGGGTGCTAGAAGGGTCATTGCGGTCAAGACAAAAACAGGAGCGGTGAATTTCCAATGCCGATGGTTTCTAATGCGAGTTCTCCCGTTCATCGTCAGCTTCCCACCCGAAGCGACGAGGCACAATCACACTTGTGATGTATCCGGGGTGCAAAGGTTGCGCATTTATCGGGACTGACGAGCTGTCCCATGGCGCTCCGACGGCGCTAGATGGGCAGGTAACGACTTTACCGACTCGAACACGATCCGTCGTTGACCTTAAACAAGTTCAACAAAAAGTCAGGTGAGTGATCGCACGGTTGCGAAGGCTGCGCGCGGGTGGCTATGGAAAAACAATGCAATGACAAATCCATGACAACCGGCGCGCGGGAAGGCAAATAGGCTTCTTGTGTCCAGAAAATAGTGGTTCGGGAGAGATGATGAAGTCGTTTCGTGAGATTCATGCAAGTGATTTGCAGTTCTATCCGTTGCGCGAGGAGCTGAAGTCGTCGGGGTATTTGCTGGTCAGGGAGTTGATTCCGCGGGGGGATGTGGATCGGGTTTATGCCGATATGGTGCGGGTTATCGATGCGGGGGGGTGGCTATTGCCGGGTAACAATCCGCTTGAGTGCGTGGCTAATCCAGAGGCTGCGTGTATCGATGGTGCGCCGGCTTTCCGGGACGTAGGTAACGAGGTCTTCAAACTGGAGTCGCTGCATCGCTTCATGCATCATCCGGCGGCGCGGCGGCTGATGGAACTGGTAGTGGGACCGCGAGTGCTGGTTCATCCGAAGGCGGTGATCCGGCTGATCTTTCCGAACTGCCCCGGAGCCCACTATCACGCGCACCAGGATCATGAGGGCGTCGCAGGGGACCCGGAGAGTTTTACCATGTGGACGCCGTTTCACGACTGTCCGGTGGAGCGGGGGTCGTTGCAGGTTATGGAAGCGTCTCATCATTTTGGGCTTCAGCACGGTCCCGCGCCTGGGCATGTTGCGCGAGAGACGGCTCTTGGAGGCGACTGGCTTGGGGGACAGATCAACGCGGGCGATGTGCTGATGATTCATAGTTTGACGGTGCATGAAGCATCGCCGAACGGGTCGGATCGACTGCGGCTTTCGATAGATTTCAGATTTCAGGACTTTGCCCGCGCTTTCAACCCGGGGAACCTGGTTTTACCGAGAGGCAGGACGTGGGAGAGCATCTACGCGGGTTGGCGCTCCGAGGAGTTGCAGTACTACTGGACGGAACTGCCGCTGCACCTGAAGCCCTCGGCGAGTGAGCTGGCGGAGTTGGCTGAGACGGCTGATACTGCGGAGATGCGGACGAAATATGCCACGATGTTGAGGCTGATCGAGCCGCGGACCTCGATCCATGCCGGAGAGACTGTTTTTTCTGCTAGCAATCCGCAGCGGTGATGTGCTGGTATGCAGAAAGGCCGGACAGTGGCCATCGGGTTCGATGGGGTGTCCGGCCTTGTTGGGGTTGAAGGGTGGTGGTTGAGTTAGCGGGCTATGCGGCGGCGGATTGCTCCGGCAGCGCCGATGAGGCCGGTACCGAGGAGCACCAGGGTGCTGGGTTCAGGGGTGACCCCGGTAACGGGGCCGGTGGGGGCTGTGGTTACGCCTGTTGAAGTAATAGTGAAATTCAACTCGGCTGCCGTCTGGTTGAGGTCGACGAAAAACAGCTCGAAAGAGTTGTTTCCAGCAGGAATTATCGGTGTGGTGCATCCGACCGAGCCCGCGCCGTGGATTCCGCCGTCGCTGCAGGCGAGAACTCCGTCGATATAGACGAAGGCCATATCATCGGAGCTGATCGAAAACATTAACTGTTCGGTCGTCGGCGCGTTGATAGTGCCAGTCAGTGTTGCTGCCTGATACCCATCACAGGGTGAGGGGCCGTCGCACGTTCCAGTGCCGTTCGGGGCGAAAAAACTGGGGTTGTTAAAAGGTAGACTGACAGGCCCGCTGGAGGTTTCGGTTACGTAGGGGTTGGCGGCCGGATCCCAGTAGGTGATTTCACCGTCGGGTAAGAGCGATGTGGAAGTATCGACCCCGGGAGGGGTGAGGGTGAAGCAGCCTGAAGTGCAGCCATACGCTGGCGTGTTGAGTATGGGCAAGCCACTCGCCCCGAGGTTGTTCTGAACTTCGTTGGTAACGAGGCCGCCGCCAAGGTGGTTTGCGTCTGGATCGCTTGCGGAGATGGTGTAATAGGTGATGGTCAATTGTGCGGAGGCGATTTTTGCGCTGGCAAACAGACACAGGAGTGTAACTGAGGCGATTCGGAGTAGAGAGAGCTTCATGACTTCGGCCTTCTTTCGGCCGGTCGACCCGGCGCGAGGGAATTTTCGTCCTTTGGCCCGGAGACTATTTACTTTGACAAGAGCACTTTTCTTGCCAAAGTCTCTGCGTAGTTAAGTTATTGAAAATAAAAATGGAATCAGCAGACTGGCCGCGCGAACGTGCACCGGCTTGCATGGTTGCTGGAAAAGTTTCTGCGGAGTAAGTGCTGACTCCTCTGAAACTCATCTGAAACTCACCTGTAATTGTGCGGGATTGCTGGATGCCATGCCGGCAACGTTATTTGCGCGCGGATCGAGCCCGCCAGGAGGCTGGTAGAGTTGAGCGATATGTTTGTGCCGGGTCATTTTTTGTTTGCGCGGTCGCAGCGGATCCACTTTATCGGGATCGGCGGGATTGGGATGAGCGGGATTGCGGAGATTCTATTGACGATGGGGTATTCGGTCTCGGGGAGCGATCTGAGGCGGAGTGCGGTGACGGAGCGGCTGGTAGGGATGGGGGCACGGGTGTTTGAGGGGCATGCGGCGGGGAATGCTGCGGCGAGTGATGTGGTGGTGACTAGTTCGGCTGTGGCTAAGGACAATCCTGAGGTGGTGGAGGCACGGGCGCGGAAGATTCCGGTGATTCAGCGGGCGGAGATGCTGGCGGAGCTGATGCGGCTGAAGTATGGGATCGCGGTGGCGGGGATGCATGGGAAGACTACGACGACTTCGATGATTGCGGCGGTGCTGGCGGGTGGGGGGCTGGATCCTACGGTGGTGGTGGGGGGGCGGGTGGATGCGCTGGGGTCGAATGCTCGGCTGGGGAGTTCGCAGTACCTGGTGGCGGAGGCGGATGAGAGTGATCGCAGCTTTTTGAAGCTGAGCCCGGTGCTGGGGGTGGTGACGAACCTGGATCGCGAGCACATGGATTGCTATAAGGACATGGCCGACGTGGAGGGGGCGTTCGTGGAGTTTATGGACAGGATGCCTTTCTATGGGGCTACTACTGCTTGTGTGGATAATGCTTTGCTGCGGGGGATTCTGCCGCGGGTGCGGCGACGTTTGTACACCTATGGGTTTAGTGAGGATGCGGATTTTCGGGTGCAAATGCTGGCGAAGCGGGATGGGTGCCACTCGAGTTTTGAGGTGAACTCCCGGGGGTTGCTGCTGGGGCCTTTTGGGCTGCATGTTCCGGGGACGCATAACGTGTTGAATGCTACGGCGGCGGTGGCGGTGGGGGTGCAGTTGGGGGTTGCTCCGGACCAGATCGCTGCGGGGTTGGATAGTTTTAGGGGAGTCGACCGGCGGTTTCAGATCAAGGGCGTGGTGCGGGGGGTGACGGTGGTGGATGACTATGGGCATCATCCGACGGAGATTATGGCTACGCTGAAGGCGGCTCGGGAGTGCGGGTATAAGCGGGTGCATGTGCTGTTTCAGCCGCACCGGTATACGCGGACTCGGGATTTGATGGCGGAGTTTGCGGGGGCGTTTGGGGATGCGGATACGGTGCAGGTGCTGGATATCTATGCGGCCAGTGAGGAGCCGATTGCCGGGGTGACGGCGGAGGCTCTAGTGCAGGAGATTGGGAGGGGTGGGGTGGATTATGCGGGGTCGGTGGGGGATGGGGTGGCGGCGCTGGTTAAGGAAGCGCGGGATGGGGATGTGGTATTGACGCTGGGGGCGGGGAGTGTTTCGTCGGCGGGGGGGATGTTGCTGGAGGGGTTGGCGGGTAGCGTCCCGTTTGAGGCGATATCTAGAGTGAACTGAGCGGATGCTTTCTTACCTTTGCGTAGAGGTGCTCAAATTCGGAGAAGAGAGCTGGGTTGTTGGTTTGCATGCGCAGCTCGTGGATGAATTTCCAGATCTCTTCGTTTCCACCGACGGTACGAATCGTTGAACCGAATAGAACGGCTACGTCTTCCAATGTGACGGTCTTATGTCGTTCCATCTGGCCGAGGTATTCCAGTGGATTCAGGATCACTCTCATGACTTCAGCTGTGCTTATCGTTTCGCGGGTGAAGGTGATTTCATACTCGATTGCTTCGATGACCTCTGTCTCCTGAGGGGCGACGTCGAAGACTTGGGTGTTTCGGTACCGCAGACGTTTCCTGGCGATGACTAACAAGACGGAGCGCTCTATGGGGGTGGAGAAGTCTTCGTGGAGTTTCTTAGCGAACTCGGACTTGCGAGTGCGGACCAGCTCGGCGAGTTGAAAGTATCCGACCAGTACGAGGGCGACGGTTGCCACGGCGGTGAGCATGACCCAGAAGATGGTGGGGTCGAAGATGGTTTTGTGCCAAAAGCTCTCGGGCGGAAATGTGTGTCGCCACCAGTCCACGCGCGTCCCCTTCGTGAATACCGTTGAAGAATAACTTATTATGTCCGCAATCCGGGGTCGAGGGACCTGGATGGGTGAGTTCCTGAAAGGGTTCGGGGTGAAGGTTGGGGGATTTGGCGGGGTGGTGGCGGGTTATAGTCGATATGGCGATTCTCGCGGCCTTGCTCGGGCGTGCGACGAAACGAGACTATGACGAAGCGTGGTGCGGCGGTGCTGGATGCGCCGGAGCAGAGGTATGTCTCCGGGACGGGTGGGCCGCGGCGGGCTGCGGCTGGGTTGAGGCGGGATTTGCAGGAAGATTACGGACAGGATTTTGAGGACGACTTCGAACGGGAGTTCGGAGCGGGTGAGGGTGATTCGGAGCGGCGGGATGAGGGCGCTCCGGTAAGGCGGCGGAGTGCGGGGCGGGGTGGGGTGAAGAGATATGGGTGGCTGGGGTGGTTGCCGCAGACTCGCTGGGGACGGATTGGTGCGGGGGTTGGGGTGGTTGCGGTGCTGGGGTCGGTCGTGGCGAGTGCGCTGGTGGTGCGGAGTATGGTGTTGCATGATGAGCGGTTTGTGATTCCGACTTCTGCTGCGATTGCGATTGAAGGGAATAAGCATGTGACGAAGGCGCAGTTGCTGAGCATCTTCGGCGGGGATGTGGAGCGGAATATCTTTACGGTGTCGCTGGCGGAGCGAAGGGCGGAGCTGGAGCGGCTGCCGTGGGTGGAGCATGCGACGGTGATGCGGCTGCTGCCGGACCATCTGCGGGTTTCGATTGTGGAACGGACGCCGGTGGCGTTTGTGCGGCAGGGCGGCAACATTGGGTTGGTGGACATGAACGGCGTGCTGATGGACATGGATTTGACTCCGGGAGCGCAGTATTCTTTTCCTGTGGTGACGGGGATTTCGGCGGATGAGCCGCTGTCGACGCGGGCGGCGCGGATGAAGATCTTCGAGCGGTTTACGTCGGAGCTGGATGCGGGTGGCGGGAAGATCTCGGAGGGGCTGAGTGAGGTGGATCTTTCGAGTCCGGAGGATGTGAAGGCGACTGATTCCGGATGATTCGACTGGGAGCAGCAAGGAGTTGCTGGTCCACTTTGGGGAGAGCGATTTTCTGGAGCGGTACAACAAGTACAGGGCGCACCTGGCGGAGTGGCGTGCGCAGTATCCGAATTTGGCCTCGGTAGATATGCGGTATGAGCGGCAGGCGGTGCTGGAGATGATGCGGGGTAGTGCTGTTCCGGTGAGTGGTACGCAGGGCGCTACGGCTGCGGGGAAAGATGATGCGGGGAAGAGTGATGCGTCTGCGAGTCCGAAGCCTACTGTTGCGAGTGTGAAGCCTGTTGTTGTGGCTACGAAGCCTGCGGGCGTGGCCACGAAACCTGCGGTCGCCGCGGGCCATGCTGCTGCTCCGGTGGTTCCTCATGCTGCAGTTGTGGCTAAGCCTGCTTCGGTTGCGGGTGGACCGAGTTCGAGTGCGGCTGCGGCTCCGCCAGCTTCGACTCCGGGGGTGGTTCAGAGCGATGGGACGGTCGTGCATCATCTGATGGTTGCGAAGGATGTTCCTGCGACGAAGAAGCCGACGACGAAGCCGGTTGCGAAGAGTTCCAAGAAGGCTGGCGTGAAGAAGGCTCCGGCGAAGAGTGCTGCTGCTTCTGCGCAGAGTCACGCGCCGGCGGCGGTGCAGCCATAATGGTTAAACAGGGCGAACGATGAATCAGAAGCCAGACAATCTGATTACGGTGCTGGACGCGGGGAGCGCGAAGAGCGTGGTACTGGTGGCGGAGCTGCTGGATGGCGTGCTGCGATATCGCGGGCATGGCGTTGAGAAGTCGAAGGGCATGCGCAAGGGCTTGATTGCGGAGCTGGGGCCGGCGGCGGAGGCGATCAACCGCGCGGCGTTGACGGCGGAGCGCGTGGCTAAGGCGGGGATTGAGACTTGTGTGGTCGGGATTGGTGGGTCGCATGTGCGGGGGATTAATTCGCGCGGCGGGATCAGCATGGGCAACCGGATGAGGGAGATTACGCGTGAAGAGGTGAAGGCGGCGGTGGACAGGGCGCGGAGTGTGGCGCTGCCTCCGGACCGCGAGGTGCTTCATCTGTTGCCGCAGGAGTTCATATTGGATGACCAGGCGGGGATTCATGATCCGGTGGGGATGGTGGGGACTCGGCTGGAGGTGAATCTGCATCTGTCGACGTGCTCGGGTGGGGTGGCGCAGAGCGTGATTACGTGCGCGAATCGCGCGGGGCTGGAGGTGCTGGATACGGTGTATCGAGGGGATCGCTTCGGCGGAGGCGGTGCTGAGCGCGGATGAACGCGAGCTGGGGGTTTGCCTGGCGGATATTGGCGCGAGTACGACGGAGCTGGCGGTGTTTTTTGAGGGGGCGATTGCGCATACGGCGGTGCTGCCGATTGGCGGGGATCACTTTACGAATGATCTTGCGGTGGGGCTGCAGGTGACGGTGGAAGAGGCTGAGTATTTGAAGCGGACGTTTGGGCATAGCGTGGTGACGGCAGTTCCGCAGTTGAATGAGATTGAGGTGGGTGGGAATCTGGCGGTTGGGAGCCTGGGTGGGGGTGGGCAGACGGCGAGGATGGTGCGGCAGAGATTTTTGGCGGAGATTCTGGAGCCGCGGGCGCGTGAGTTGTTTACGATGCTGCGGGATAATCTGCGGGCGGGTGGGGTGCTGGAGGCTTTGGGGGCGGGGTGTGTGTTTACTGGGGGTGGTTCGTTGCTGGCGGGGTTGATGGAGAATGCGGAGAGCCTGCTGCGGGTTCCGGCGCGGATTGGGTATCCGGTGCCGCTGTCGCGGATGCCGCAGGAGCTGGCGCAGCCGGAGTTTGCGGCGGCTGTGGGGATGCTGCTGTATACGCATCGGACGCAGGTTCGGCGGGCTAGCGAGGAGCAGGGGCTGAAGGCTAAGTTGAAGGCGATTTTTGCGGGGAGCTTTTAGCTTGAGGCTCGTGAATCTTGGGGTTGCGGAACTGACTCTAAAGAAGACGCTCAAATGAGCTATCTTTAAGACACATACTTCAGAGATCAGGATCCCAATATGCCGAAGAACGATACGCTTCCTTTTGCGATTTACTACGAGCAGCCGAATTGGTTTAAGCCGTTGTTTGCCGAGTTGGACCGTCGTGGCGCCAACTATGTGAAGCTGGATGCGGTGGCGCATTCTTACAGCCCGGATGATCGGAGCGAGGAGCAGTATTCACTGGTGTTCAACCGGATGAGTCCTTCGGCTTGGAACCGTGAGCATGGCGATCAGATTTTTTATACGCTCGGGTTTTTGGAGCACCTGCAGAATCGGGGTGTGCGGGTGATCAATGGGCTGAAGGCTTATCGATCGGAGTTGTCGAAGGCTGCGCAGCTCTCGATGCTGGAGACGATGGGGCTGGGGTATCCGAAGGCTCGGGTGATTCATCGGGCTTCGCAGGCTGTGGCGGCTACGGAAGGGTTGCGTTGGCCGGTGGTGGTGAAGCCGAATATTGGTGGGAGTGGCGCGGGTGTGAAGCGCTTTGATTCGGTGGAGGCGCTGGCTGTGGCTTCGGGCGAGAAGGACGGGATTGCGCTGGGGATGGATTCGACGGCGCTGGTGCAGGAGTTTATTCCGGCGCGGGATGCGGCGATTGTTCGGGTCGAGGTGGTGAACGGGAAGTATTTGTACGCGATTAAGATACATATTACCGGGGAGACTTTTGATCTTTGCCCGGCGGATATCTGCAAGACGCCTACCGGTGTTGAGTTGAATCGTGCGGCTTGCCCGATTGATGCGCCTAAGTCGGGGCTTACTGTCGAGGCTTTCAATCCTCCGGCGGAGGCGATTGCGGATGTGGAGCGGATTATGAAGGAGGCCGGGATCGAGATTGGCGGCGTGGAGTATATCGTCGACGATCGCGATGGGAAGCGGCTTTATTACGACGTGAATGCGCTGTCGAACTTTGTTGCGGATGGGAAGCGGGTGCTGGGGTTCGATCCGTTTGAGCGGCTGGCGGATTGGCTGGAGGCTGAGGCGGCGAAGGTTAGTCCGGTTGCGGCGGGAGTCTCTGCCTGATGCGATATGGATTCTGGCTTCCGGTATTTGGCGGGTGGTTGCGAAATGTCGAAGACGAGCAGATGGCGGCTACGTGGGAGTATGTGCGCGATCTGACGGTGAAGGCCGAGCAGATTGGCTATGACCTGACGCTGATTGCGGAGCTGAATCTGAACGATATCAAGGGCGTGGATGCGGACTCGCTGGATGCGTGGTCGACGACTGCTGCTCTGGCTGCGGTGACGAAGAAGTTGGAGCTGATGGTGGCGGTGCGGCCTACGTTTCATAATCCGGCGCTGCTGGCGAAGCAGGCTGCGACGGTGGATCGGATTTCGAATGGGCGGCTGACGCTGAATGTGGTGTCGAGCTGGTGGAAGGATGAGGCGACGAAGTACGGCGTGCAGTTTGATGAACATGACAAGCGGTATGCGCGGACTTCGGAGTGGCTGGACGTGATCAGCGGGTGCTGGTCGCAGCAGCATTTTTCGTTCAAGGGTGAGTTCTACGATGTGCAGGAGAATGTGCTTTCGCCGAAGCCTAAGGCTTCGCCGCGGCCTACGCTGTATGCGGGTGGGGAGTCGGAGACGGCGAAGAATCTGATTGCTTCGAAGTGCGATTCGTACCTGATGCATGGGGATCCGCCGGAGATTGTGGGGGAGAAGATCAAGGATATGCGGCGGCGGCGTGAGGCGATGGGGCTGGGGCCGATGACGTATGGGATTGCCGGGTACGCGATTGTGCGGGACAGCGAGGCTGAGGCGCTGAAAGAGGTCGACCGGATTACGGATGTGCAGCAGTCGGCGCAGGGGTATAAGAACTATCAGCAGTGGATTACGGGGTCGAACCTGGAGCAGAAGATTTCGCTGAAGGACTATTCGGTTTCGAACCGTGGGCTGCGGAGCGGGTTTGTGGGGACGCCGGAGCAGATCTCGGAACGGATGGAGGAGTTTACGGCTGTGGGGGTGGATCTGGTGCTGCTGCAATCCAGTCCTCAGGCGCAGGAGATGGAGCGGTTTGGGGCGCAGGTGATTCAAAACAAGGGCTAGTCTTTCTATACTGATACGGATATAATCAGGATTGGCATGAAACCTTTACGGTTCCGCGGCGACTCACTGAAGGTGATTCGTGAGTTTGGCGAAGATGCCAAGCGGGATGCCGGTTATCAGTTGGATCGTGTGCAACGCGGTATTGAGCCTTCGGACTTCAAACCGATGCCTACTGTTGGGCGTGGCGTAAAGGAGATTCGAGTGTGGGACGATACGGGCACCTATCGCGTGATGTATACGGCGCAACTGGTAGAGGCGGTCTATGTGCTTCATGCGTTTCAAAAGAAGACCCAGACGACTTCGAAACGCGATATTGATTTGGCGCGGAGACGATTAGCTGAGTTGATGCAGGAGGCAGGATGAAGAAGACGATTGAATATGAGAGTGTGTGGGATGCGATTGCTGATACTCCTGAAGAGGCTGCGAATCTGCGGGCGCGGGCGGAGTTGATGCAGCAGATTGAGGCGATTGTGAAGACTGCCGGGTGGACGCAGGTTGAAGCGGCGAAGCGGTGCGGAGTTACGCAGCCGCGGATGAATGACTTGTTGCGGGGACGAGTGTCTCGGTTTTCGCTGGATGCCCTGGTGAATATGGCGACGGCGCTCGGACGGCGGGTGCGAGTTGAGGTTGAGGCCGCGTGATTCGGTGATGCGGAACCACACGTGGTACGGGTAAGGAAAAACGGGGTGCGGCGTAGGGCGCGGAGGTGGGAGAATTACGGGACTGAGAGAATTTTAAGGAGCGCTGAACTTAATGCCGAATCTGCCTGAAGACGATATCCGTATCCACTATCACGATGAGATGCCGCGGGGTGCGCGGATCAAGGTGATTGGGGTGGGCGGCGGCGGGAATAATGCCGTGAACCGGATGATCGCGGCGAACGTGGTGGGGGTTGAGTTTATTGCGGCGAATACGGATGTGCAGGCGCTGCAGATCTCACACGCTCCGGTGAAGTTGCAGCTTGGTGTGAAGCTGACGAACGGGTTGGGCGCGGGGGCGAATCCGGATGTAGGGCGGCGGGCGGCGCTCGAGGATTCGGACAAGATTATTGAGGCGCTGGAAGGCGCGGACATGGTGTTTGTGACGGCGGGGCTGGGCGGCGGTACGGGTACGGGTGCTGCTCCGGTGATTGCTAGCCTGGCGAGTGAGATGGGCGCGTTGACGGTGGCGGTGGTGACGCGGCCGTTTGCGTTTGAGGGTAAGCGGCGGCTGATGCAGGCAGAGCGCGGGATGCAGGAGTTGCTGGAGTGCGTCGATACAGTGATCGTGATTCCGAATGAGAAGCTGCTGGCGGTGGCGAAGGACGCTGGGTTCTTTGAGAGCTTCCGGATTGCGGATGATGTGCTGCGGCAGGGTGTGCAGGGGATTTCTGACATTATTACGATTCCGGGCGTGATCAACCGCGACTTTGCGGACGTGAAGACGACGATGGCGGGGATGGGCTATGCGGTGATGGGGACGGCGATGCGCTCGGGTGCGAACAGGGCGGTGGAGGCTGCGATGGCTGCGATGGCTTCTCCACTGCTGGAGGCTGGGGCGATCGATGGGGCGCGGGGGATTCTGATCAACATTACGGGATCGAACAACCTGAAGCTAAGCGAGGTGAATGAGGCTTCGACGATCATCCAGAATGCGGCGCATGAGGACGCGAACATCATCTTCGGCGCGGTGCAGGATGAGACGATGGGCGATGACGTGAAGATCACGGTGATTGCTACGGGCTTCAAACAGCAGCAGATGCCGCAGCGGCGGGAGCGGATGCTGGCGGAGTCGACGCTGCCAACGATGCGGTACGACGTGCCGGGATTGAATGTGCCGATACGGCCTCGGGTGGATGCGGTGCGACCTGCGGAGGAGGCGAAGCCCGCGGAGGTGAAGGTTGCCGCTGAGCCTGAGCCGGAGGTTATGGCGGAGGTGGACCACGGGATTTTGAGTTCGGGCGCGGCTCCCGTCGAGTTGATTCCGGTGCCGGCTTCGGTGTTTGATGATGATTTTTTCAAGGCGGCTTTGCCGGCGCGCTTTTCGGATGCGCCGAAGGTCGAGGCTCCGGTTAAAGAGGCTGAGGTGCGACCGATTTCCACGGCTTACGTCCAATCTGAGGAGGTTGTGGAAGTTACGATGCGCTCGGCGGTTATGAGCAATCCGATTCCTACGGAAGTTCTAGAGACAACGGAACAGCCGGTGCGGCCGGGGTCTTTTGCGGCCAGAACCGGGCTGGAAAGGGAGTTGGCGGAGCCCGATGAGCTTGATATTCCAGCGTTTTTGCGGCGCGGCAACGCTTAAGTGGTAGATTTGTGCGATGTTTGATGTATTGCGCGATTAGCTGAAGCGATTAATGATGCTCTCAGCAGAGGATGGTACTTCGATTGCTCGATATTGAGGGACTAGCAGTGGTAAGGGTTCAGGATTCAAAGGGCTAGGTTCAAAGGGGCTATATGTCGAGATTGGTTCGTCTGTTGGGCGGTGTGGTTTTCTGTCTTGGGGTTAGCGGGGCGACCGGGTGGGCGGTGCCGACGACGAAGACGCATCATGCCCCGGCCAAGGGAGTGGTTTCGCACACGACCAGTGCCAAGGCGAAGACGACTGCCA
The DNA here is from genome assembly GCA_963744125.1 of uncultured Acidobacteriaceae bacterium. Classification (GTDB taxonomy): domain Bacteria; phylum Acidobacteriota; class Terriglobia; order Terriglobales; family Acidobacteriaceae; genus Edaphobacter. Next base: position 72,493 of record CAVUSG010000011.1, read on the forward strand.
GGAGTACCACGGCGAAGAGCACTGCTTCAAAGAGCGCGACGGGGAAGGTTGTTGCCAGGACGACGGTGCATGCGCGTGGCGCTCGTCCCACGCTGGCGGTTCGGCGGACGCGTTACCGGGAGCGTTTTACGGCGAGCTCGTTTGCCGATAATTTGACGCTGGGTGATGTAGTTGAGGGCGAAGATCCGACGGTGCGCGAGGCGGCGATCGAGGCACTGGGCAACATGAATGGGACTGCGGTTGCGATCGATCCTTCGAATGGGCGCATTCTGGCGATGGTGAACCAGAAGCTGGCACTGTCGCGAGGGGCGGAGCCTTGTTCGACGATTAAATTGACGGTGGCGCTGGCGGCTCTTGAAGAAGGGATCGTGACCAGAGACACGCCGGTGAACCTGGGACACGGATACCACCTAACTTTGACTGATGCGCTGGCGCACTCGAACAATCTTTATTTCGAGACTCTGGGGCGGTCGCTTGGGTTTGAACGAGTGAAGCATTATGCAAACGAGTTTGGATTGGGTGAACTGGCTGGATACAACATTGAGGGAGAGCAACTGGGGACTTATCCCGATGAGGAGTTGCCGGCGGCGCTGGGTGGCGTAGGCAGGATGTGTTCCTTTGGAGAGAGCGTGTCGATGACCCCGCTGCAACTGGGGGCGATCGTGTCGGCAATTGCGAACGGCGGGACTCTGTACTATCTGCAGCATCCGCAGACGGCAGATGAGGTGGCCGCGTTTCAGCCGCGCGTGAAGCGGACACTGGATATCGCGCCGCTGATCTCGGAGATGCAGGACGGGATGGAGGGGGCGGTGGAGTATGGCACCGCGCGGAGTCTTCGGGCGAATTTTAGTGAATTTCCGGTGATGGGGAAGACGGGGACCTGCTCGAACAATGGGACGCGGTTCGGGTGGTTCGCGTCGTTTGCGGATACACCGAACGGACGGATTGTGACGGTGATCTTTCTGGAGGGCGGGAGACCGACGTTCGGACCGAAAGCGGCGGAGTTGACGGGACAGTTCTACAGGGCGCTGTGGGATAAGAGCTACTTCAATCCGAAGAATGCTCCTGCTGTGGAGCCCATAATCGCGGGTGGGAACTAGCAAGGCGTTTTCTGCGGCCGGGATTGATAACTATGTGATGGGCCGAAGGGCTTGGACTGCCTTCGGCTCTTTTCTTTGGGCGGGTGTGCGAGTTGGCGTAAGCGGCTGGATGAGGTAGAAGTTTGATATGGAGATTCTTTCAGCGGCGGAGATGCGCGAGACCGACCGGAGAACGGCGGAGGAATTTGGAGTCAGCCGGGATGAGTTGATGGAGCGTGCAGGCGCGGCGGTGGCGCGGTTCTGCTTGACGCATTATGAGGCTGCCGAGCGGGTAATGGTGCTTTGCGGGAAAGGGAACAATGGCGGCGATGGACTGGTGGCGGCACGGCATATGGGCCGACGTGGGCGTAGTGTTCGTGTGTTACTGACGGGGAAGGAAAGTGGCTTCAAAGGAGAGGCTGCGGGAGCGCTGGAGCGGCTGAAGAGCGAGGTACCGGAGGTTGTGGTGCAGGAGCTGCGACCTGAGAACGCAGAGAGACAGATGGGCGAGGCGCTGGAGTGGGCTGAGCTGATCGTCGATGCGGTGGTGGGGACGGGATTCAAGCCGCCGCTGACTGGAGCTGCAGCGACTCTGCGGGATAGGGTTGCGGCAGTGAGGGTGCCGGTGGTGGCAGTGGATGTGCCTTCGGGATGGGATGCGGATTCGACGAAGCAGAGCAGTGAGGGGGCTTTTCGAGCCGACGCGGTGGTGACGTTTACGGCGCCGAAGATGGCACATGTGTTTGGGCATCTGACCGGAGGTGCGCTGGATCGGGGAACGTTTGGGCCGGTGGTGGTGGCGGATATCGGGTCGCCCGCTGAAGCTGTTGTTTCGGCGACGGGGCGGCGGTGGACGGGGTCAGCTAAGAGTGTCGCGGAGAGTCCGCGTAAGGTGAATTCGAATAAGGGTGAGTTTGGGCATGTGCTGCTGGTGGGAGGGAGTTATGGGAAGGCCGGTGCGGCGGGGATGGCTTCGCTGGCGGCGCTGAGGACGGGCGCGGGGCTGGTGACGGCGGCGGTGCCAAAGAGCATTGCGGATACGGTGGCTCGTGTGGCTCCCGAGTTGATGGTGGTGCCGCTGGCGGAGGGTGAAGAGGGGGCGATCTCGTTCAAGAACCTGGAGGGGGTGAAGCTGGACCGGCTGCTGAAGAAGATTTCAGTGGTGGCGGTGGGGCCAGGGTTGTCGACGGATGGGGATGCTCCGGCATTTGCGCGGCAGATGGTGGAGAAGACGACGCTGCCGGTGGTGATCGATGCCGACGCGCTGAACGCGTTTGAAGGGCGGGAGAAGCTGCTGGATGGTTCGGGGAGGGTGATGGTGCTGACGCCGCATCCTGGCGAGATGGCGCGGCTGGTTGGAATGACCGTGAAGCAGGTGGAGGCGGACCGGGTGGGTCTGGCCCAGCGATTTGCGACGCAGCATAAGCTGACGCTGGTGTTGAAGGGATGGCGGACGGTGGTGGCGCATCCGGATGGGACGATTGCGATCAATACGTCGGGGAATCCAGCGATGGCGAAGGGTGGAAGCGGCGATATTCTGACGGGAATAGTGGCGGCGATGCTGGCGCAGTATCCGAACGAGGTGGCGAAGGCGGTGGAAGCCGCGGTGTATCTGCATGGACTGGCGGCGGATTTTGCAGCGCATGCGATGGATGAGCATACTGTACTTGCAACCGATACGGTTACACATCTTTCGGATGCGTTTCGGTATCGGACCACGGACGCAGATGGGCTGACCTGGATCTGCGGATTGAACGACAGATGAGAGAGAAGCGGTTCAGGACACGGTCGGTAGAGGGGACGCTTGCGCTGGGAGAGACGTTGGTGGAGATGCTGCGCCCCCCTATGTTGGTGATCCTGCGAGGTGAGGTTGGGGCGGGGAAGACGACGCTGGTGAAGGGGATTGCTGCGGCGTTGGGGGCGGCGGCGGAGGAGGATGTGACCAGTCCTACGTTTACGCTGGTGCATGAGTATGAGAGCGAGAGAGTGCATCTGTTCCATCTCGATCTGTATAGGCTGGAGACGGAGGAGCAGATTGCGGTGCTGGGGTTGGAAGAGATGCTGGCTGAGCCGAATGCGCTGGTGCTGGTGGAGTGGGGGGAGCGGTTTGAGAGCGTTTTGAAGCTGGCGAGTGGGGAGATTGCCATGGAGCAGGGTGACGGGGATATGCGCGGGTTGCTGGTGCGGTGGAACGGGTAGGTTAAAAGCGAGAAGCAGGTCCTCCGCCTGCGGCGAAGGATGACAATCCAAATTACAAGGATGACAAATCAAATCTACCGATTGAGTTGAGATCATTTCTCACCTCCAGCGGCGCGGCCGGTGTAGCGGTAGATGGCGCATTCTTCGTCGCCGGTGGAGCCGTATTCTTTTTGGGCGGCGATGGCGGCGAGGTCGGCTACGTGGTCTTCGGGGGACATGGGGATGGGGCCGAGAAAGAGGCGGGTGAAGGCGGGGTGACGGTCGAGGATGTCGCGGCACTCGGCGTTGACGTAGAGGAGGTCGAAGGCGGGCGGTTTGTTTTTGGGGAGTTTGGCGAATTGTGTTTCGATGCGGCGGAGGAGCGCTTTCAGGACGGGAGCTTCGAAGGGGTGGAAGAGGAAGGCTACGGTGGGGGTGGTGGGGAGGTCGAAGGTGAGGGCGTCCTGCTCGTAGAGGTGGGTGGGGGCGAGGCGTGGCGCAGTGGGGTCGGCGGCGTGGGCGGCTAGCCAGTGGGCCAGATTGCGTTCGGCTATGTCGGCTAACTCTGGGTTGAGCTCGATGCCTATGACCTTGCGGAATGGGAGTTCGCTGGCGACGAGCATGGCGCGGCCTTTGCCGGCTCCGAAGTCGATGAAGGTGTAGTCGTGGATGGGGTGGGGGGTGGGGGTCTCGCGCCATTGGGTGATGAGGGTGCGGAGGATGCTGGGGGCTACGCCGTAGTAGGCGGTGACGTGCTCGTCGTTGGGGTGGCCGGTGATGAGGTGGGCGGCGGGGACGAGGCCGCTGGTATCAACTCCGTGGGCCAGGTCGAAGGGGTGGATGGGCTGCGTGGCGAGCTTCAGGAGGTCGCGGGGGCGTTTGGGGACGAGGGCTAGCTTGGGCGTCTTCGTCATCGGGCGCTGCTTATCTGGATGAGGTTGGGGTTGCCTTCCAGGCCGAGGAGGCGGCGGCCGGCGGGGGTGATGCGTTGCGGGGTCCAGGTGGGTTGGTCGAGGAGGGTGACTTCGGTGTGGAGGATGGTCTCGAGGCCAGCGAGGCGGTTCTGGATCTGGGCGGCTAGCTGGGCGTTGGCGGCTTCGTCTTGTGTGGTTGGGGTTAGGGTGATGGTTGCGCGGAATTTTGGCGGGACGCCGGGGATGGTGGCTCCGGGGGCTTCGGGGTCGGGGGTGAGGGTGATGGATTCGACCAGGCCGAGGTCGACTATGTTGCAGGGGAGGGTGGGGTCGTAGCAGTCGCGGAGGGCTGCCTGGATGGTCTGTTCCATTGCTGTGGTGCTTGCCGCCATGTGTGTACCCCCTCCCCTGCGCGTTTTGCGCAAAATCTTCGAAACAAACTACTTAGGTCCGGACCTCACGCGCAAAGTCCTGATTCTATTGGGTGCAGTTCTGCAAATTCTTCCAAACGCAGGGTTTAGCTGCGAGTGCTGACCTGTTTTCTGGCCTGCGTGGAGAGTAGCTTTGTGGTGTTGCCCCCATGTTCTATTGTACTCGGGGTGTCAAGGTTTTTTGGGTGGTTCCGAAGATCAGGGCGCCGCGAATGCTCCTTATATTGCTGGAGTGAAACTAGCATTTTTGGGACTACCTCCGGGTGCGTTGGTGGTCCTAACTTAACTTCAAGCGAGACTTAGCTTCAAGTGAGCTGGTACGCGCGAGGTCAGGTCGGCACCTGGTGCGTTTCCAAGAAGAAGAATGGTACGTGGCTGCGCTTTATATCTCCCGTTGCACATCGGTTCGCTTCTGCAGAACACATTTGTGATTTCAGAGCCAATGCACAGGAGGGATTATGAAAAAGATTCTTTTGCTTTCGGCAAGCGTGTTGATCGGAATCGGCGTATCGGGGGCGCAGGATGTTCCCAAGGCGGAAATATCATTGGGATATTCCTACGTCAACGTTCATCCTGACTTGCCACCGATTACCAGTTACAACCTCAACGGCGGTGCTGCCGGCTTTGTCTTTAATGCCGGGCACTATTTCGGGATCAAAGGAGAGTTCGCGGACTACGTCGGAAATGGTGGTGCGCAACTTAGAGCCTATGGCTACAACGGGAATGTAAGCGGAAACTTCTTTACTTATGAGTTTGGGCCGCAGATCAAGAAACACTCGGGCAGATTTCAGCCGTTCGGCGAAGCATTGTTTGGAGCGGCACACAGTGGAACGCAAGCCCAAATCTATGATTCAATCCACGGCATAAGTGGCTCCGGAGGCAGCAGCAACAATACATTTGCGATGGAGTTGGGTGGTGGGATAGACATAGCAGCAAACCGGCATGTATCGATTCGCCCGGTTGAGGTTGACTATCTTTTTACTCAATTCAGCGCCAACCAAGTCAAGGCAACCCAGAACAACTTCCGGTACTTCGGCGGAATAGTCTTCACTATGGGCGGCAAACCGCCGATCCCGCCGACTGCGAGTTGCTCAGTTTCTCCAACCGAGATTATGGCCGGGGATCCGGTGACAGCCAATATCAGTACGCAGAACTTCGATCCTAAGCACACGATTACGTATAGCTGGGGCAGCAGTGGCGGTAGCGTATCCGGCACTGGACAGACGGCAAATGTCACCACCACCGGTCTCGCACCGGGGAGCTACACCGTATCTGGACACGCGACTGATGCCAAGGAAAAGAAGAACAACGTCGCGAGCTGCACAGCATCGTTTACGGTAAAGGCGCCGCCACCACCGCGTCCGCCGACGGCGAACTGCTCGGTGAGCCCGCAGACTATAAAGCCAGGCGATACGTTTGGGCTTCTGGTGACTGCGCAGAGTCCGGATAACAGTCCGTTGACGTACTCCTATACTGCTTCGGCAGGAACCATCAGCGGTACCGGGAGCAATGCGACGGAGACGACGGCTGCCGCAAACGCGAATTCCTCTATAACGGTGACCGCAAATGTGGTGGATGCACGCGGCTTGAGCACGAGCTGTTCCGCGGTGGTCACCGTCCTGCCCTTCCCAGTGGTTACTGTTCCGGAGGTCAGCGAGGTTGGAGAATGCAAGTTCAATGTGTCCAAGACGCCAGGCCGCGTTGATAACGAGTGCAAGGCAGTTCTGGACGACGTGGCTCTCAGAATCCAGCGTGAACCCAATGACACTCTGGTTGTCGTCGGATACACCGACGAAACGGAGACCGTGAAGATGACGCAACTTGCCGGCCAGCGTGCGGTGAATGTGAAGTACTACCTCACTTCAGGCGAAGGCGGCGCGGGGATCGATTCATCTCGCGTCCAGGTGAAGGCGGGAACTGTGAAGAGCAAGAGCGCGAAGCTCTACATCGTTCCAGCGGGCGCTACGTTCAAAGAGGATGCGACAGCAGTTGACGAGACGCAGGTGAAGGGGCAGTCCCGAAATCCGTCTGCGAAGAAGAGCAAGAAGGCCG
>CAVUSG010000012.1:0-1559184 GCA_963744125.1 uncultured Acidobacteriaceae bacterium
CCAGCCGATGAGGGCAGCCGACCTCGAGGCGGTGGTGGGTTTTAGCTGGGATTGGATCCAGCGGTCGGTGCGGGCGTCCAGGAGGTCGAGGGGGAGTGCTCCGGCGCTTAGCATCTCGTCGTGGAAGGCGCGGATGTCGAACTTGGGGCCGAGTTGTTTTTCGGCGCGGGCGCGGAGCTCGCGGAATTTTAGCTGGCCGATCTTGTAGGCGAGGGCTTGGCCGGGCCAGGCGATGTAGCGGTCGACTTCGGACTGGAGCTCGGGGCCGGTGAGGCTTTGGGTTTCGTTGAAGAGGGCTACGGCCTGGTCGCGGGTCCAGCCCTGGGAGTGCATGCCGGTGTCGACGACGAGGCGGACGGCGCGGAAGAGTTCAGAGGAGAGACGGCCGTAGTCGGAGACGGGGTCCTGGTAGAAGCCGATGTCTTTGCCTAGCTGCTCGGCGTAGAGGCCCCAGCCTTCGGTGTAGGCGGTGAAGCCTCCGCCGTGGAGGCGGAATTGGGGGAGGCCTTTTAACTGCTGTTGGACGGAGAGCTGCATGTGGTGGCCGGGGACGCCTTCGTGGTAGGCGATGGCTTCGTCGTTGATGAGGGAGCGGTGGGTGTAGTCGGATACGCCGACGGAGACGCGGCCGGGGCGGCTGCAGTTGGGAGTGCCGGTCTGGTAGTGGGTGGCGACGCCGGTCTGGTAGGAGGGGATGGCTTCGACGGTGACGGGGCAGTCGGGCAGGACGGTGAAGAGCTCGGGGAGTTTGGGCTGCATCTGCGCGATGTAGTGGCGGAAGGTGTCGAGGATCTGCTCTTCGGACTTGGGGGTGTATTTGGGGTCGTTCTTGATGGCGTCGCGGAAGGCGGCGAGGTCTTTGTAGCCGGCCTTGTGGGCGATGTCGGTCATCTCGGCGGTGATGCGCTTGATCTCGTCGAGGCCGATCTGATGGATCTGCGCGGGTGTGAGGTTGGTGGTGGTCTGGTTGCGGACGGCGACTTCGTAGCGGTGCTTGCCGTCGGGGAGGGTGGAGACGCTGATGGTGGTGCGGCCGTGGGGGGCGTAGTCGTCGGTGATGAACTTGGCGAAGGCGGTGAAGGCGGGGTCGACCTCGGTTGTGACTACCTGCTGGATGGCGGCGGTGAGGCGCTGGCGGTCGGCGTCGGAGAAGCTGGCGGGCATTTTCTTGATGGCGATGAGGAAGGGCTTGGTGGCGACGACGTCGTTGACCTGGGTGGCGACTTTTTCGAGGACGAAGCGCGGAGGCATGAGGTTATCTTTCATGCCGAGGCGGAGGACTTCGGTGGTTTGGGTGAGGACGCGGGGGATCTGGTGGAGGCGGGCGATGTAGTCCTCGTAGTGCTTGACGGAGTCGAGGGGGACGGCGTTGGGGAGGTCGGAGAGGGAGATCTGGACGCCGTTCTGCTGGTTGAGGGACATCTCGTAGTCCTTGAGGTCGAAGGACTCGATGCGCTGCTTGAGCTGGCGCTCCATGAGCTGGTGGGAGAGGAGATCCTGGTCGGGGAAGCTGGTGGTGTTGATGGCGGTGAGGCGGGCGAGGTAGGCCTTGTCTTCGGCATTGAGCTTGGTGATGTGGGCGAGGGAGTGGTCGGCGAGCTGGTCGTTGTAGCGGTAGTCGCCGATGGCGGTGGCGCGCTCGGGGGCGTTCTTGAGGCCGGTCTGCCACTGCTCTTCGAAGAGAGTGTTTTGAGTGGCGATGCGGTCGGCTACGGAGGGTTGCGCGAGGGCGAAGGTGGGCGCGAGGAGGAGGATTGAGGCGGTCAGAATAGTTAGGCGCATGGGTAGGGTGAGATTAGCAGAGATGGGGATGGGTGCGATCCCCCCTCCCCGGTGGAAGTGTGCAAATTCTTCGAAGCAGGTGGTTTAGGTCCGGACCTCGGGTTTGAGGGTTGGTGGGGAAGGGTTTGAAGGGGTGGTTTGAAAGGGTAGATTTGTCAAGTTGAAGGGGTCGGGAACGGGTGCGTGAGGAGTCTGCTCTAATGGCTTTGTTCGATCTCTCTGGGCCTTTCAGCGAAATCCTGTTTCGAAGGAAAGAGGTTTGTATGCGGGGTCTGCGGATTTTTGGGTTGGGCTGTTGGTGGGGTGACGGTTTTGCTTCAGGGGCAGCGGAAGGATGTGCTGACTCCGGTGGTGGCGATGCCGTTGGTGTCGACTACGTATGCGGTGCAGGGGACGGATGAGAAGCAGCACTTCGTGTATGAGCTGGTGATTACGAATACGGGGACTGCGACGGCGACGATTCAGAAGATTGAGGTGGTGGGGGCGGATGCTCCGGCGACGGTGCTGGCGAGTTTTGAGGGTGATGGGCTGCTGAAGCGGTTGCGGACGGCGGGGCGGGGTCCGGCGGTGGAGACGGGGAAGATTGAATTTAGTGGCACGCGGATGTTTCTGGTGGACTTCACGATGGATAAGGGAGCGCGTCCGCCGGCGACTTTGATGCATCGGTTTACTTTGTTGGCGGCGGGGTCGCCGGGTTCGCCGAAGGATGAGGTGGTGCCGTATACGTATGCGATTGCTCCGATTGCGGTGGGGGCGGAGGTGACGGTGCTGGGGCCTCCGCTATCGGGAAGGGGTGGGTGGCGTTGAATGGATGCTGCGGGGTTGGGGGTGCGCATCGTGCCTCGGCGTTGCCGGTGAATGGGCAGATTTATTTTGCGCAGCGGTTTGCGATTGACTGGATGCAGATTGAGTGGGGATGCGCGGTTTATCAAGGGCAGCGGCAAGGATGTGAAGGACTATGTGGACTATGGGGCGAAGGTGATTGCGGTGGCGGATGGGACGGTGGTGGAGACGCTGTCAAATCTGGATGACCAGGTGGTGGGGCAGTTGCCCGATCCGAAGACGATCACGATTGAGAATGTGGATGGGAACCATATTGTGCTGGATCTGGGGCATGGGAAGTATGGGTTCTATGCGCATCTGCAGAAGGACTCGGTGCTGGTGAAGAAGGGCGACCATGTGAAGCGGGGGCAGGCGCTGGCGTTGCTGGGGAATACGGGGAATACTTCGGCTCCGCATCTGCACTTTCATCTGATGGATGGGAGTTCGGTGCTGGGGTCTTCGGGGTTGCCTTATGTGATCGATCGCTTCAGCGTGGCGGGGCAGCTTTCGGCGGAGCGGTTGGATAAGACGGAGCTGGAGGGGGAGTGGGGTAAGTTTTTGTTCGCGACACCTTCAGTGAGGAAGATGGAGTTTCCGCTGGATCTTACTGTGGTGGATTTTTAGGCGTTTTCCGGGCTGGCAGGCCAGTCATTGCAATAACTTCGCCGTCAGGTCTAGCAGGACGGCTAACTCGGCGTGAGCAGCATGCATCTTATCGATTGATGGTGATCCACATGAACACCCCTAACTCCCCCCTAAAACTTCTTAAACAGAAGCGTTCCTCGGCTCTAATAGATGCCCGAAGGATGGAAGCCCAGCTTACCCGTCTCAGCGATTCAGCCGCAACGGCCGGAATACGAGCCAACCTGGTCTGCATCGTAGCAATGTTCCGCGACTACATTGCAACGCTAGACGAAGCTATCCAGATTTCCAAAGTAGAACTCGGGAATTGGCCGCCCTGCCCAACTGACGATCTGCTCCGCCCCACCGAACTATCACTGCAGGCTTCCATCGGGGATGAGACGAGCGCGCTGTTGCCAACCTCTTCAGAAGCTGTAAGCTAACGGTGCCACAATGATAACCACAATCCCGACCACCAGGGTGAGCGGTAGTCCCACCTTGGCGAAGTCGCCGAAGGTGTAGCCGCCGGGCTCTTGTACCATCAGGTTTGTCTGGAAGCCGGCGGGATTGATGAAGGCGCAGGAGGCCCCAACCATCAGGATCATGACGAACGGCAGGAAGCTTACGTGCAGCTGTTGGGACATCGACAGGGCCACTGGAAACATGAAAGCTGCTGCCGCCGCGTTAGTGATGATGTTGGTCATGATCAGCGTTCCCACCAGGACTACTGCCAGCGCCACTCTCGGGTCGTTGCCTCCGACGCTGGCACACAGCTCGGCGATCTTCTGCGAGAGTCCGCTGCCTGTTACGGCTGATTGAAGTCCCACCGCTGACCCCAGCACCACCAATGTCTTCCAGTCCAGGCTGCGCCAGGCGCGATCTATCGGCAGGCAACCGGTGAGCAGCATCGCCATGATTGCCAGCAGCGCCGCGTTCAGCATGCTGGTTATGCTAAACGCGGCGGCGGCCACCATCATCACGGTGATCACACCGGCGATCCACGCGCGGTCCACACGCTGCACACTGAAGCCGCCAATCTCCTTGGTTAGAAGGAAGTCCGTCTCGCTGCGGTTCTCATAGAAGAAGGAATCGTCTACTTCAAGGATTCCGCTGTCACCGGCCTGGATCCGATAGCTCCCGAGGGAGATGTCGGGGGCCTGTCCGTTGTGGGAGCAACCCACTAACAACGCGTCGTAGGGGCTGCCCGGCAATGGCAGTTCCGAGACCAATCGACCCACGATCGCGGCTTTGGGCGATACCACTATCTCCACCAGTTGATGTTTGTAACGTGGCGTCAAATTTTTGCTTTCGTATAGGGGGACCAGGCCGATGGTGGCCCACAGCCCGGGCAAAATTCCTACAGGCGCGGCGAATGCAAGTACGTCTCCTCCGCTAAGCTTGAGAGTTGGGACGATGTCCACTGAGGCTCCGTCACGGGTGACGGACAGCACGTGATAACCCACAGGTCTGGCGAACCCTACGGCCTCCAGCGTTTTGCCATCCAGGTTGGCGTGTGGCTGGACGCGGAGCTCGACTCGGAACAAGCGTTCATCGGCCTGCGTGCTCGCTTGCTGCTTGTCTCCCGGTAACAGACGCGTGCCTATGAACATCATGAATAACAGTCCGGCCACTGTAGCCGGTAGCCCGACCCAGATAGGCTCGAAGATTGTCAGCGGCTTCATTCCGGTGAGGCGGCCCGAAGCCATTGCATCGGCGACAAGCCCGGCGATGATGAGGTTTACTGACGTTCCGATGAGGGTCATGGTGCCGCCGAGAATGGAGGCGAAGCTCAGGCCCATAAAAAGCTTCGAAGCAGCCAACCCGGTGTTGCGCGCGAGATCGCGCACGACTGGAATCATCATGGCCACCAGCGGTGTGTTGTTGAGAAAGGCGCTGCCCAGTGCGACCGGCGGCAGAATCCTGATCTGCGCGGCAAGGACGCTGGTCGGCAAGCCGATTACGCGTTGCGACAGAAGTGAGATCGCGCCCGTCGCGTACATCCCCGCGGCTACCGGGAACAGCGCCGCAACTGTCATGACGCCGGTGTTGCTGAAGCCCATTAGTAGCGCTTCAGGGGAGGCTAGTTTCAGCGTCATGGCGGCTGTCAGGGTGCCCATGAATACAAGCCATGCCGGCAGCTTGCCCCATATCAGCAGCGCGAACATTACCGTCAGAATCCCCAGCATTACCCAAGCTTGTGACGGCATCAGCGCGCCCCCCTGGAACGGTCTCAGTCACGATTGCTGCTCTGAGAATGCTCTCCTCGTGCAGTGGCCACGTGTGGCCCGCCGACCGGAATCATGCGCACTTCGGGCGCTTCTCGTGTCGAATTCTTATCCAGCCGACATTCAATCACGGCTGCGGCTCTTACGCGACTAGCACTTGTATCAGAGACTAGATAGAAGATTTGGGAATTGCGTTCTTTGCCTACTCGCTCTTTGAGGCGAAGCGTTCATCATCAAGCGCCAATGAATCAATTTTGATTTCGCGAATCACTGAATGGGCACGATGTGGGAGGTGACCTCGAGCTTGTGATAGTCGGAGTAGCGGGCGAAGAATGAATAGACTACCGGTGAGTAAGCGTCGTTTGGGAATGCGGACGAGGTTACGGTTGAAGGCATCCAGAAGGTCTTTCCGACAAAGGACACTGGGGCGTAGTCGATGGATACCTGCCATATGCCTCTTTCCGCGGAACTGATCACGTGGTTCGGTGCTCTGAGCTCCAACCGGGTGACCTGCAGGGTGGTTGGGTCGACGAATACTCGACCTGACCCCTCCTCCTTCAGGGCACACTCCGGTCGTGGTTTAGTGGTGGGCAGGGTGGTGAATTGGATGACGTAGGGTTGGTTCGGATGTTCAGGATCAATCGGCTGCAGGGTGTAGCTCATGCAGGCATTCTGGCTGAGAGAGACGGTGTCGAGGCTGCCGGTAAAGACTCCGCTGACGATCGCTGGACCACCGACTTGTTCTCCCCTGGCTGGAGTGCCGTTGATGGCTTGAATCTCGTGCGATTCGGTGAGGGTTCCCGATGGGCTGCGTACGACTCGGAAGACCGAGTCGGTGACAGTGGTCGGATGTTTCTTTGCGTAGGTCATCGACGAGACTACGTGCTCGTGGCAGAAGAAATTGGGGACGTCCTTGTAGTAGTGGTTGAGATTGTTTTCGAGGCGAAGCAGGATTTCGTTAAGAGTGGGAGGAGGCGCTGATTGGCCGAGAGCGAGATGCGGCGGGACGGCAAAGATGATGAGCAGGATGGCCTGGAGACTTTGGCGTATAGTCTGGCACCTTTGCTGCATCTATCCCCCAATTCGTGATTCGATGATAGCGGGCGCGAAGAGTGCGCCGATCCATACGAAGAATATAGGGAAGAACTCGAGGGTGTAACGGGGCTCTGCGTTGTCGATGAAGAGCAGGAGCATCCAGCGCAGGAGGATGCTTGCCAGCATGGCTGCGGCGAGTTCGCGGTAGGCGCGCTGGTTGGGGCCGGGCGAGAGCCAGGCGCGACGTCTCCAAGCGAGATAGCCGATGAAGGCGACAGCGAAGAAGGCCAGGTTGAGTGCGGCGTAGGCTGCTGCGAAGGCGGTGGGCGCGGGGTGTTGCTTCCACTGCCACCATTCATAGGGGACCGGCATCGTCTCAGTGCGCGGGCGCAGGGTCATGTCGAGCACGCGGGCGATGGGCAGGCCGACGTGGTAGCGCAGCGGGTGTGCGTGCATCAGCTCAGTGGCGAGGGCATCGAAGCGGGCGTCGATCTCCGGGGTGAGGGTGGGGTTGGCGTTGTAGTCGGCGAAGAGGGCGCGGTGCGGCGGCGCAGGTCGGCCGATGCTGCGGGCGTGGCGGCGTCGAAGGCGCGCTCGGGCAGCTGGGAAGTCGATGGGTTCGCCGTCCATGGGCCAGGCGAACTCGGCGGTGGAGGCGAAGTCGATGGCCCAGGTGCGGTACCAGCGACCGATCCGGGCAGGACCACCTCACCGGGATCATTGGCGTTGCGCGGGGACAGCGGCTGAAAGACATGGAAGATGTATGCGTTGCGGGCTGTCCAGAGGATGAACGGGAGAGCAATGCAGAGTGCGGCCGCCAGCAACGGCAGGGCTGCACGAAGCGGGCGGTGCGATTTGTTGGTGGCCAGTGACCTCCAGAGCATGGCCGGCAGCACGGCGGCGGAGAGCAGACCCTGCTCCGGCCGCAGCAGGATGGAGTAGGAGAGCGCGGCGGCGACGATCCAGAGCCAGCGGTTATAGCCGAGGCCGGCATCCTGCCAGCGCGCAAATGCGTAAAAGGCGAGCGCGATGGTGGCGAAGACAAGCGTCTCGGCGAGGGCGATGGAGGTGTAGTTCGCGGTGAAGGGGCAGAGCGCGGCGATCCACAGAACGGGCAGCCGTGTGCGGGGGCCAAAGAGGCGTCCGGCGAGCGCGCTGGCCAGGCAGCAGCTGCACAGGTCGATGACTAGCTGTACATCGAGTACTGCGCGGTAGTTCTCCATGCCGAAGAGCCGGAAGCAGGCGGCCAGAAACATGGGGTAGCCGGGAAGCCGGATGAGGGTGGGGCGGGCGCCGGCGGGGTTGTCTGCGGAGAGGGCGTAGATTCCATGCTGGAGCCAGGTCTTGGCGATGTCGCCGTAGACGAGGCTGTCGCCGACGACCCTTGCCATGTGGTCTACGAACCACAGACGCAAGACCAGACCGGCGACGAGGGCCGCGACCGCCCAAAGCCAGAAGCTGCGTCGCTCTTTATTCATCTTTGATCGTCTTGGTGCATCTTTGGCGAGCCGGCGTTTTTTGTATTAGAGCGCATAAAAGAAACTGTACACACAGGAGCGGTGTTGGGCGTAGGGGGAGAAGCGTACGACTGAACAGATTTTATGGATTCGGCGCGGTTGGGATGGATGTTCCGGGGAGGATGGTGGAGGTGGCGGTGTAGCGGTGGTAGTTGGAGTAGTAGGCAGTGAAGCGGCCCTTTTCCTTTCCCTTGTTTTCTATGATGTCTCCGGTGACGATGATGGGGAGCCAGAAGACACGGTCGCCGAGCTGGGTGGGGCCGGAGTCTACGGAGCCGTAGGCGGCGTGGTTGAATTTGACGGCGATGTCCGGGGGGATGGTGCGCTCGAGGTGGATGAGGTAGCCGGAGGCGGGATCGATGCGGGCGATGCCGGTAAGTCCGGTGAGGCCGGATTCGCAGCCGGGAATGGTGGCGGCGGTGGGTTTGAGGGTGATGTCGATCTGGATTGGCGCGGCGATGGTGGCGGCCGCGCGGACGAAGTTGAAGCAGGGACGATGCTGGGGGGAGAAGAACATGTCCTGAAAGCGGCCGAATCCTCCGTAGAGGACGACGGGGAGGGTGGGGTTCTCATAGGGTTTGACGGGTTTGCCGTTGAGGATGGTGATCTGGCGGGATTCGTCGAGGGAGCTGTCGTCAGATTTGCGGATGGCGCGAAAGGTGGCGTGGGCTTCGGCGTGCTTGTGGTAGAAGCCGTAGACGGTGAGGTCGGAGACGATATCTTCGTCGGCGGTGAGGGAGGGTAAGTTGTTGCGGTAGACGCTGGCGTTGGCTACGAGCTGATCGACTAAATCTTCGGCGGGTTGTGAGGCGATGGGTTTGGGTGGGGCTGGCTGGCGGGTTTGGGCGCAGAGGGCTGCGGCGGATAGCAGCGAGATGAGGGTGAGACGCGATAGCATCTGGTCTCCGTGACGGTGCGGGAGCGGTTGATTGCGATGATATTTCAGATGTTACAGGTGAGCTGCATTCCGCGGGGTGGAGTCTTGCGGATTGTGAGTTGCGTTACAGTTAATCATCAATTTATTGAATTGGAAGGTTGCTATGCGTCATTTTTGTTCGCGCCTGAGTGCTGTTGTGGTGTTGTCCTTCGTGGCTGCTTCTGCGGTTCGTGCGCAGCGTGCGGCTGCGCCGAATCTGGCGAACGTTCCGGCGGATCGGTTTGCGGAGATGAAGTATCGGCTGGTGGGGCCTTTCCGGGCGGGGCGGACGGTGGCGGTGGATGGGATTCCTGCGCAGCCGAATGTGTTTTTTATGGCGGCGACGAATGGCGGCGTTTGGAAGACGAACGGACTTTGGGCATACGTGGAATCCGATATTTGATGGGCAGCCTACGGGGTCGATTGGGTCGATTGCGGTGGCGCCTTCTGATCCGAACATTATTTATGTGGGGAGCGGTGAGGGGTTGCAGCGGCCGGATCTGTCGGTGGGGGATGGGATCTATAAGTCGGTCGATGGTGGGAAGACCTGGGAGCATCTTGGGCTGAGGGATGGGCAGCAGATTGCGCGGGTGCTGGTTGATCCGAAGGATGCGAATCGGGTGTTTGCGGCGGTGCTTGGGCCATCCTTATGGGCCGAATGAGGAGCGCGGAGTTTTTCTTTCGACGGATGGCGCGAAGACGTGGACGAAGGTTCTATATAAGGATGCGGATACGGGTGCGATGGATCTGGCTTTCGATCCTACGAATTCGCAGACGATTTATGCGGATCTTTGGTCGGCTCGGCAGACTCCTTGGGAGGGGAGTTCGGTTGAGGGGACTACTTCGGGGTTGTTCAAGTCGACCGATGGTGGCACGACGTGGCATGCGCTGACGAAGGGGTTGCCGACGAATGCGCAGCGGCTGGGGCGGATTGGGTTTGCGGTGGCGCCTTCTGATCCGAATCGGCTGTATGCGGCTGTGGATGCGGGACCGCTGACGGGGATTTACCGTTCGGACGATGCGGGTGAGTCGTGGACGCGCACGAATACGGAAGGGCGTGTGACGGGGCGTGGTCAGGATTTTGCGTGGGTGCGGGTTGATCCGAAGAATGCGGATGTCTTGTATAGCGTGAATACTTCGCTGTATAAGTCGACCGATGGGGCGCATACTTTTACGCCGATCAAGGGCGCGCCGGGTGGGCGATGATTATCACAGCATCTGGATCAATCCGACGAATCCGTCGATCATACTGCTGGGGGTTGACCAGGGTGCGACGCTTACGGTGAATGGCGGGCAGACGTGGAGCTCTTGGTACAACCAGCCGACGGCGCAGTTCTACCACGTGAGCACGGATAACCAGTATCCGTACTGGATCTATGGTGGGCAGCAGGAGTCGGGGTCGGTGGGGATTCGGTCGCGTGGGGATAATGGCGCGATTACGTTTCGTGACTGGCGGACGGTGGGTGTGGAGGAGTATGGGTATGTTGCGCCTGATCCGCTGCATCCGAATTTGATCTATGGCGGCAAGGCTACGGTGTTCGATGCGAATACGGGTGGCGTGCAGCAGGTGGGGCCGAGCGTTGGGCGCGGCAGAGGCGGCGGGGAGTTCCGGTCGGTGCGGACTATGCCGCTGATCTTTTCTACGGTGGATAAGACGGCGCTGTATCTCGGCACGCAGTTCGTGATGAAGACTACGGATGGTGGGCACTCGTGGCAGACGATTAGTCCTGATCTGGCGCGGCCGAGCTATGAGACGCCGAAGAACTTCGGGACGTTTGCGGCGCGTGATCCGGAGCGTGGCAAGCATCTGGGAGTGGTGTATGCGATTGCGCCTTCGAAGCTGAATGCGACGACGATCTGGGCGGGTACGGATGATGGGCTGATCCATGTGACGCATGATGGCGGGAAGAATTGGGCGAATGTTACTCCGCCGGAGTTGACTGCGTGGAGCAAGGTTTCGCAGCTGGATGCTTCGAAGTTTGATGACCATACGGTGTATGCGGCGATCAATAAGTTTCGGCTGGATGATTTGAGTGCGTCGGCGTATCGCACGCATGATGATGGGAAGCACTGGACTTCGATTGCTGCGGGGCTTCCGATGGGCGCGGTGGTGAATGCGGTTCGTGAGGATCCGGTTACTCCGCATCTGTTGTATGCGGGGACTGAGATTGGGGTTTTCGTTTCGTTCAACGATGGGGATCACTGGCAGCCGTTGCAGTTGAATCTTCCGGTGACTAGTGTTCGTGATCTGGTGGTGCATGAGGATGATCTGGTGATTGGCACGCATGGGCGTTCGTTCTGGGTGCTGGATGATGTGACTCCGCTGCGGCAGCAGGCTGCGGTGACTGGAGCTGCGGCTTATCTGTATGCTCCGGCGAAGGCGGTGCGGGTGCGGCGGGATGCGAATACGGATACTCCGCTGCCGCCTGAGGAGCCGGCGGGACAGAATCCTCCGGATGGGGCGATGCTGGATTATTATCTGCCTGCGGCGGCGAAGGCTCCGGTGGAGATTGACGTTCTGGATGCGAAGGGTGCGCTGGTGCGGAAGTATCTCTCGACGGATAAAGCGGAGCCGGATGAGCCGCTGAATGTTCCTTCGTACTGGATTCGTCAGCCTAAGGCGCTGGCGACTACGGCGGGGATGCATCGGTGGGTTTGGGATCTGCGGTCGGGGCCGCCGGCTACGCTGACTGCATGATTATCCGATCTCGGCTATCTACCGTGACACTCCGCGTGAGCCGTTGGGTGTGTTTGTGATGGCGGGGACTTATACGGTTCGGCTGACGGTGGATGGGAAGACTTCTACGCAGACGATTAATGTGGTGATGGATCCGCGGAACTCTGCGACTCCGGCGGGACTGCAGCAGGCGCATGATCTGGCGACTCAACTGCACGATGGCATGGATACGACGATGGCGACGGTGGGCGAGATTCGCGCGCTGGAGGCGGATCTTGCGCTGGTCGAGACTAAGACGAAGGATGAGACGATCCTGGCGGCGATCCATGCGGTGGAGCAGCAGGCTTCGACGCTGGAGGGTGAGCGGGTGCGTGGTGTGCGGGGGGCTGCTGTGGCTCCGCAGGCGGGTGCGGCGTTCCAACCGCTGTCGCGGCTGAACAGCTCGCTGGGCGGGGTGTACAACGTGATCAATAATGCGGATGCGATGCCTACTACGCAGGCGGTTGCGGCGGCTCATGAGGCTACGGAGGCGTTGGCTACTACGATGGCGGCGTTTGCGAAGCTGAGGGATACGGATCTTCCGGCGCTGAATAAGCAGCTGCGGGATGCGAATCTTGCGCCGTTGGGTCTGCGGGCGGAGATTATTCCGAGCGTGGAGAATCCTTACGATGAGGGTGAGGAGCCGTAGGGCGCGGTTCGGCCAGTTGCTGGTTGACGACTTATACTTAATGGAGGGCCGCATCGGCTTTCGATGCGGCCCGTGTCTTTGAGGAGTGTGAGAGTTTATGGCTGTATTGATGGAAGCGATTAATGTTAAGCGCAAGAGTTTGTTTGAGTATGAGAGTGCTCCGTATGTTTGTCTGGATTCGGATATCAGCACTCCGACGGCTCGGGGTGGGCAGACGCTGGTGCATCTGAAGATGCGGAATTTGTTGACCAGCGCGGTGTTTGAGAAGACGTTCAAGGCGCAGGAGAAGTTCAAGGAACCGGACCTGGAGCTGGTGCCGGTTTCGTATCTATATAGCGATGGCGATGGGTCGCATTTTCTTGATCAGGAGAGCTATGAGACGTTGACGCTCGACGAGGGGATGGTGGGGAATGCGCTGGACTTTTTGATTGAGGGTACGCTGCTGCAGTTGCATAAGTACAACGGGAATCCGATTGGGCTGCAGCTGCCGATGTTTGTTGAGCTGAATGTGGTGGAGGCGGAGCCGTCGGCGAAGGGGGATTCTTCGAGTGGTGGTGGGACGAAGATGGTGAAGCTGGAGACTGGGCTGGAGATTCGGGTTCCGCCGTTTATCAAGCAGGGCGAGAAGATTAAGGTGACTACGGAGACTGGGGAGTTTTCGAGCCGGGCTTAGTTGCGGAGACCCGGCTGCGGTGTGGACGCAGCCGGGTCGTCCATCAGAGCGACTGGTTGAGGACGCGGTTGAGGCGCTGGACGAAGAGGGCTGGGTCTTTGAGTGCGACGCCTTCCATGAGCAGGGCCTGATCGAAGAGCAACCATGCGGCGTCCTGAGTGGTGGCGTCGTCGGAGTGGGTGAGAAGTTTTTTGACGATCTCGTGATCGGGGTTGATCTCAAGGGTGGGTTTGGGTGCGGGGAAGTCTGCGCGGCCCATGGCGCGCAGCATCTGCTGCATCTGGAGCGAGGGTTCCTCTTCGTCGGAGACGATGCAGGAGGGGCTGTCGGCCAGGCGGACGGAGGCGCGCACATCTTTGACGCGATCGCCGAGGGTGGCTTTTAGCTTGTCGAGAAGAGGTTGAAGGGTCTCGGACTTTTCGGTTTCGACTTCGTCCTTGAGGTCTTCGCTGGCTGAGGTTTTGTTGACGGCCTTGAGGTCGATGTCGCCGTATTTGTCGATGCCGGAGAAGACGATTTCGTCGATGTCGTCGTCGAGGATGAGGACTTCGAGGTTCTTCTTTTTGTAGATTTCGAGGAGCGGTGAGGTGCGGAGCAGGGACTCGGCGCCGCCGGTGATGTAGTAGATGCTCTTCTGGTCCGGCTGCATGCGCGCTTTGACATCGGCGAGGCTGGTGAGGCCTTCGACGCTGGTGGATTTGAAGCGGATGAGATCGAGGAGGGTTTCGCGGTTGGCGAAGTCGCTGTAGAGGCCTTCTTTGAGCGGGCGGTTGTATTCGGTGATGAACTTCAGGTATTGCTCGGGCTGGTTGGTCGCGATGTTCTTGAGTTCGGTGAGGATTTTTTTGACGCTGGCGGTGCGGATGCTGGTGAGGACGCGATTCTGCTGCAGGATTTCGCGGCTGACGTTGAGGGGGAGATCTTCGCTGTCGATGATGCCGCGGACGAAGCGGAGATACTGCGGGAGCAGCTCTTTGGCGTCGTCCATGATGAAGACGCGTTTGACGTAGAGCTTGACGCCGACCTTGTACTCGGCCTGATAGAGATCGAGTGGGGCCTTGGAGGGGATGTAGAAGAGGGTGGTGTATTCGAGGCTGCCTTCGGCGCGGGTGTGGAACCAGAAGAGCGGGTCCTGCGAGTCGCCGGAGATGGATTTGTAGAGCTCTTTGTAGTCGTCGTCGGTGAGCTCGTTTTTGGGGCGACGCCAGAGAGCGCTGGCTACGTTGACCTGCTCGGTGGTGCGGATTTTGTCTGACTTCTTTTCGGCTTCGTTCCACTCGGACTTGTCGTAGGTGAGGAAGATGGGGAAGGCGATGTGGTTGGAGTACTTCTTGACGATCTCGCGCAGGCGCCAACTGTTGGCGTATTGTTTGCCCTCTTCGTTGAAGTGCAGGAGGATGGTGGTGCCTGCGGTGGAGCGGGTTGCGGGCTGGATGTCGAAGCCGGTTTTGCCGTCGCTGGTCCAGCGGTGGGCCTGGTCTTCGGGGTCGCCGGCTTTGCGGGAGATGACTTCGATGCTGTCGGCGACCATGAAGGCGCTGTAGAAGCCGACGCCGAACTGTCCGATGAGGTTGGAGTCCTTTTTGGCGTCGCCGGAGAGTTGAGCGAGGAAGTTTTTGGTGCCGGAGCGAGCGATGGTGCCGAGGTGGGAGATGAGCTCTTCCTCGTTCATGCCGATGCCGGTGTCGGAGATGGTGAGGGTGTTGTTTGTTTCGTCGAGTTCGAGATCGATGCGGGGATCGAAGGGGAGAGATTTGTAGGCTTCGTCGGTGAGGGTGAGGTGACGGAGCTTGTCGAGGGCGTCGGAGGAGTTGGAGATGAGCTCACGGAGAAAGATCTCCGGATGGGAGTAGAGGGAGTGAATGATGAGCTGGAGGAGCTGATTGACTTCGGTTTGAAATTCGCGTTTCGACATAGATTCATTATCCAGAAATAGGTGGTTGGATCGAAGCAGATCCAGAGTGGCTGTTTCTGCTTTGAGTTTTGTGGCTCTCCGAGCGAAATGCGGGGATTCTTCGCTGCGCTCAGAATGACAACTATAAAGCCGGCCGAATAGATGCAGAGTGCAGGTCAGGCGGCTGTTGTTTCTGCCTTGAGCTTCTCCGCGGTGTAGTGGGCTATGAGGGCGTCGATGGTGGGTTGGAGCATGCCTTCCATGACCATGTTTAGTTGGTGGTTGGTGAGGCCGATGCGGTGGTCGGTGAGGCGGTTCTGGGGGAAGTTGTAGGTGCGGATTTTTTCGCTGCGGTCGCCGGAGCCTACTTGTTGTTTGCGGTCTTTGGCCTGGAGCTGGTGGATGCGCTCGGCTTCGACTTCGTAGAGGCGGGCGCGTAGGACTCGCATTCCCTTTTCGCGATTTTTGATCTGCGATTTTTCGTCCTGGCAGGAGACGACCGTGTTGGTGGGTATGTGGGTGATGCGGACGGCGGAGTAGGTGGTGTTGACGGACTGGCCGCCGGGGCCGGAGGAGCAGAAGGTGTCGATGCGGAGGTCTTTGGCTTCGATCTTGATGTCGACCTCTTCGGCCTCGGGGAGGACGGCGACGGTGATGGCGGAGGTGTGGACGCGGCCCTGGGTTTCGGTGGCGGGGACGCGCTGGACGCGGTGGACTCCGGACTCGTACTTCATGAGGGAGTAGACTTTGTCGCCTTCGAAGATGGCGGTGACGTCCTTGAGGCCGCCGCCGATGCCGGACTCGGACTGGGAGAGGACTTCGACCTTCCACTTGTGCTGCTCGGCGAAGCGGAGGTACATGCGGAAGACTTCGGCTACGAAGAGCGCGGCCTCGTCGCCGCCGGTGCCGGCGCGGAGCTCGACGATGACGTTCTTGTCGTCGTTGGGGTCCTTGGGGAGCAGGAGGACTTTGAGCTCTTCTTCGACGGTGGTGAGGCGGGGCTCGAGGGTGTTGAGTTCTTCCTGGGCCATTGCCTTGATGTCGGGGTCGGACTCGTTGAGCATGGTCTTGGCGTCGGTGATGCCCTGCTTGACGGAGCGGTAGTCGCGGAACTTTTCGACGGTGGGCTGCATGTCGGAGTACTGCTTGGCGACGGACTGATACTTCTTCTGGTCCTGGACGAGGGTCGGGTCGGACATCTGCTGGGCGAGGTCGTTGTAGCGGGCTTCGAGTTGGTCGAGGCGGTCAAACATGGGGGCTCCTGAGGGCGGGTACGAGGTGCTGGGTAGTAGGGACTAGGTGCGAGGGGTTTGGGCGTAGCTAGGCGAAGTCGTGACGCTGGGGGGTCACGCTGGGGATGGTCACCGGGTTTGCCTGCGAATGTCATGCTTATTTGATGTTACTCCTTTGGAGTTGGGTGCGGGGGATGGGGTTGCGGCGTCTTAGGTGTGGGAAGAGGATGGGTTAATGGCTATGTTTCGGGTGCTGGCGGAGTTGGCGGAGAGGTTGGCGGGTGAGGGGAGCCGGCTGAAGAAGCGGGCGGCGATTGCGGCGGCGATTGCTGCTGTGGCGGGGGAGTCGGTTGAGGATGCCGGGTTGTTTGCGATGTATCTGGCGGGGGAGCCGTTTGCGGAGGCGGATGGGCGGAAGCTGAATGCGGGTGGGGCTTTGTTGACGTAAGGCTTTGCTGGCGGTGAGTGGGGCTAGTGAGGGGGAGTTGACGGTGGCTTATCGGCGGCATGGGGATTTGGGGGCTGCGGGTTTTGATTTGGTTCGGGCGAAGGTGGGAGTCAGTCGCGGGGTTGACGTTTGGGGAGGTGGCGGAGGCTTTTGCGGGGATGGCGGGGGCTCGGACGACGGCTGGGCGGTTGGCGCTGGTGGAGGGGTTGTTGCGGCGGGCGGTGCCGTTGGAGGTGAAGTATTTGCTGAAGCTGATGTTGGGGGATATGCGGATTGGGGTGAAGCAGAGTTTGGTGGAGGAGGCGATTGCGGTGGCTGCTTCTGAAGCCACGTCGAGAATCCGGACATGGGGCACCCGGTTTCGGTGGCGGAGGTGAGGAATGCGGTGATGCTGGAGGCTGATTTGGCGGGGGCGGTGAGGCGGGCTTTTGCGGGGACGCTGGGGGAGGCGCGGATGCGGTTGTTTCATCCGCTGGGGTTTATGTTGGCTAGTCCGGTGGAGACGCCGGAGGAGGCGGTGGAGAGGTTTTCTGGGAAGGCAGTTGTTGTTGTGAAAGGTAAGAGCAAGAGCAAAAGCAAAGACGAAATACGGGGGTCCTTCGACTCCAGCGTTCACGATGATGCTGTGAACGCCTTCGCTCAGGATGACGGGAGTTTGGGGCGGGTCGAAATACAAGAGGGTGACCACGACGGCGGTGGTCATGCGGCTGTTATTGAGGCGTTTTTGGAGGATAAGTATGACGGGATGCGGGCTCAGGTGCATTGTGGGGATGCGGTGCAGCCGGGGCGGGTGGCGATCTATTCGCGTAACAAGGAGGATGTGACGGAGAGCTTTCCGGAGTTGGCGGAGGCGTTTGCGACGTCGATGAGCCGTTGATTTTTGATGGGGAGATTCTGGGGTGGGATCTGGTTGAGGGGCGGGCGTTGCCGTTTGCGGTGTTGGGGCAGAGGATTGGGCGGAAGCGGGTTTCGAATGAGTGGCGGGAGCGGGTGCCGGTGGTGTTTATGGCGTTTGACCTGATGTATGCGGGTGGGGAGTTGCTGCTGGAGTTGCCGCTGCGGGAGAGGCGGAATCGTTTGGAGGCGGTGGTGGAGAGGCTGGTGGAGCGTGTGGTTTCGCCGGTGATTGTGGATGAGCGGTCGCGGGGTGCACAGACGGTGATGTTTGCCGGGTCGGAGAGTGAGGCGGTGGAGCGGCTGATGATTTCGCCGAGCCGGCTGGTGGAGAGTGCGGAGGATATTGAGCGGGCCTATGCGGAGGCTCGGGCGCGGGCGAATGAGGGAGTGATGTTGAAGGCGGCGGGGTCGGAGTATCAGCCGGGGCGGCGGGGGTTGGCTTGGGTGAAGTTGAAGCGGGAGCTGGCTACCCTGGATGTGGTGGTGACGGGGGCGGAGTTTGGGCATGGGAAGCGGGCGGGGATATTGAGTGACTACACGTTTGCGGTGCGGGGGGATGATGGCGAGCTGCTGAATGTGGGGAAGGCTTATTCAGGGCTGACGGATAGGGAGATTGCGGAGATGAGCGCGTGGATGATGGAGCATACGCTGGAGGATCAGGGGCACTTCAGGACGGTTGAGCCGCTGGTGGTGCTGGAGGTAGCGTTCAACAACATCATGCGGAGTGGAAGGCATGCCAGCGGGTTTGCGCTGCGGTTTCCGCGGATAATGCGGATCAGGACGGATAAGCCGGTGGAGGAGATAGATACGGTGGGGCGGGTGGAGGAGATCTATCAGTCGCAAGTGGATAAGCCGGTGGAGGTTTAGGTCGATGGATTTGGAGCGTCGACAGCGGTTGCGGCATCATAATCAGCATGGAATATAGATTGCTGGGCAGGTCGGGGTTGAAGGTGCCGGAGCTTTGCTTTGGCGCGGGGACTATGGGGACGAAGGGCGAGTTCTTTGAGGCGTGGGGGAACACGTCAGGGAGCGAAGCGATACGGCTGGTGGACCTGTGCATGGAGGCAGGGGTCAACTTTTTCGATACGGCGGACATTTATTCGGATGGCGGCAGCGAGAGAGCGCTGGGCTGGAAGAAGGGTGGGGCGCTGGCGCATTTGAAGCGGGACGATGTGCTGATCTCGACGAAGGCGACGTTCCGGTTTGGCGAGGGGCCGAACGATACGGGGTCAAGCCGGTACCACTTGATACAGGCGCTCGAAGGAAGTTTGAAGCGGCTGGGGACGGACTACATCGACGTGTATCACATGCACGCGTTCGACGCGTCGACGCCGGTGGAGGAGACGCTGAGTACGCTGGATGGTTTTGTGCGCGAGGGGAAGGTGAGGTATATCGCGTGCTCGAACTTTTCAGGTTGGCACCTGATGAAGTCGCTGAGTGTGAGCGAGCGGTATGGGTGGTCGCGGTATGTTGGGCACCAGGTTTACTACTCGCTCGTTGGCAGGGACTATGAGTGGGAGCTGATGCCGTTGGCGCTGGAGCAGGGGCTGGGGGCGCTGGTGTGGTCTCCGCTGGGCTGGGGTCGGTTGACGGGAAAGATTCGGCGCGGGGAGCCGATGCCGAAGGTGAGCCGGCTGCAGTCGAAGCTGGTGGTGGACATTGGGCCGCAGGTGCCGGTGGAGCTGGTTTACAAGGTGGTCGATGCGATCGACGAGGTGGCGACGGAGACGGGGAAGACGGTTTCGCAGATTGCGCTGAACTGGCTGCTGGGGCGGCCTACGATTTCTACGCTGGTGATTGGGGCAAGGAATGAGGAGCAGTTGAAGGCGAACCTTGGTGCTGCGGGTTGGAAGCTGACAGCAGAGCAGATTGCGAAGTTGGATGCGGCCAGCGAGGTGCCGCTGGCTTATCCGTACTGGCACCAGCGGCAGTTTGAGGAGCGTAATCCGCGGGCGGTTTGAGAGGTGCGGTTGATGGGTGTTAGTTGCTGGTTGTTGGTTGGGAGCGGTTGATGCGCGGGGTCCCCCCCTCCCCCTATCTTTTTGCGCAAAGTATTCAAAGTAGATGATTTAAGTCCGGACCTCGGTTTGTGCAGGTCCGAAAAGTCTTATAAAGTGAGGTGTGTGTCTGCAAAGTATTCATAAATTTAGGTTTATGAGATTTGTTCCCGGTTAAGTTGTCAAAGACTCGAGGGTGCTGATTCGCCTGGGCGGTAGATATCAGATACGTAATGAGGCAGCGAGTTGTTCCCTTCCTTCATGTCTGAAAGCCGATGTGGAGCTGTCTGACTCGTTCTACAGGCTCAGGGCAAGCTCTTCGCAAAAGCGCGAAGGATGGGGTTAACCGAACGTTTGTAAGTGAGTGGAGGAAGGCGGTCGTTTGCTTCCGCAAACGATACCCCACCCTATCCGACGTTGTGGGGAGGGTGGTGTCAAGGCTGGAGTGAGGTGGAGACGGAAGATGGCCCGAAGGCTTGGATGCCTTCGGGCCATCTTCTTTGGAGCGGGTTGTGACGTGCGGTTAGAACTTCACGAGGAAGGCTGCGGTGATGCGGTTCTCGCTGTTGCGGAGGTCAGGGGTCCATCCGGGTACGATGGATCCTGGGGCTCCGGTGTTTCCTCCGGGTGGCGTGACTCCGCCGGGGCCGGCGAAGTACGGCACGTTTGCGGCGCGGTGGTTGTACTCGAGCCGATAGGTGAAGTACTGGTTGGGCATGTAGTCCGTCGTGACCGAAGCGTCCCACGCCTTGAACGGGTCTCCGGGATTCTCGGTGAAGTATGGTGTTCCTGAGGCGGCTGTTGCACCATTGATGGGTGGCAGCAGGACGAGGTAGCGGCCGGGATTGTTGATGCGACCACCACCGATGGTGACGGCGTAGAGATTGCGATCGAACCAGACGCGGTTGTAGGCCATGAAGCCGAGGAAGCTCTGTTTGGGGCCGGTCTTGCCGTTGCCGAAGCAGCTTACACCGCCCCCACTCTCGCAACCCGCGTCTCCGGTGAGGGTGGCTGCCGCCATGCTGATAAATGATGTGGTGCCCTGGTAGTACTTGTACTCGACGCTATCGTCGGTGTGGTAGCGGGTGCGGGTGGGGATGCCGAGTGCGTCCTCGCCGTAGCCGTACTGGTTGCCGAGAATCTCCAGCCTGCCGGTGGGCCGGTACAGGAACTGTCCGCCGAGTCCAGGCCGATTGTTAAACCTGCCGTAGGACTGCCAGCCGTTGATGAACCACGGCTCGATCTTCAGCTTGGCGGTTGGAAACCATTGCACGCGCACGCCGTTGAAGAACCAGGGGGTGTTGGACGAGACGTATGACGGCTGATAGGCCCAGTTGTCGAACTGGTAAAACGAGAACAGGCCGACGTAGGAGAGGAAGATGCCGGCATCGACGTTGAGGCCGTGCTGCACGTTGAAGTGGTAGCCGGCGTTGGCCTCGCCTACATAACGATAGGCGTCGGCAAGGTCCCATTGTCCGCGCGCGGGGCTGGCATCGTTGCGCGGCGTAGCGGTGGAGTAAAGACCGATCTGGCTCAAAACGCGGGCGTGCACATTGTTCCAATGGAAGTCGCCGCCGATTCCAAGGTCCGTCAGCGTAACTTCGCTGGACCGAAAGACCTCGCTCGATCCGACGATGGTGTCGTCCTGCGGATGGCGGAAGTCGTAGGTATAGCTCACATCCGAACGTATCTCCGGTGTGAAGAATTTGGTTGCGTACGGAGTATCTACTGTGCGCGCGTTGCCGTTGAGCCAGGTGAAGTCGGCGAAGGCGAACGGCTCCGAGTGCGGACTGGAAGGGTTAGTTATCTCGGGCTCCGCCTCAGCGTGGGACGTGGGCGCAGCAGAGGCTTTGGCTGTAGTTGTGGTATGTGGCTCGGTCGGGACTAAGTTGCTCACGGCTGAGCTGAGCGCGGCTGCGTTGCTCGCGTTGGTGTTCTTCAGCTCGATGAGCTCGCGCTGGATCTCTTCGAGCTTGTCCTGTAGCTGCTGGATTTTAAGGTCCTGGGCTGCTCTGGCATCGTCTGCAGCCGTAGCGGGCGGGGCTTGTGCGTTCAACTGGATGGAATGGAAGGTCAACACTGTGGCAAGCGTGAGGCCCATAAGGCAGAGGTTGAAGCTACGTGGCTTCTGATTGATTCTCACTTTGGCTTCTCCGTTTCAAGTTCGGATTCTGCGGGTTCGCTTGTGAAGCGAAAGCCGCGGAGGCAAACAGATTCAAGCCTAGTGATTTGGAGATAAGGAGTCCGTAAGGAAGGCGTAAAGAAGTTGCAAAGGTGTACCCCCTCCCCCCTATCTTTTTGCGCAAAGTCTCAGAAACATTGGACTTAGGTCCGGACCTCGGGGTGTTTGGATGCAAAAAGTCTTGTTAAATGAGGTTGGAGGCTGCAAAACATTCATAAATTTAGGTTTATGGGGGCCTACTCCGGCTGGGTTGTCAAAGAACTGCGAATCCGCCTGGGCGGTTTTGGCCTGTAGTTCCATATACGTTAGTTGGGAGGTATGGTTCCCCAACCATCGTCCGAATCAGGGGGCTTTAGGGCACCCGGCGCTCAGTTCCGTGCGCCTATTTAGCCGGAACAGCCGTTGCGCCCAGCCGCTTCAGTTCCGCCAGCGCCAAGGCGTAGTCGTTGGCGCCCTTCGGGCAGCCATCGCGCGCCGCCTTGAGGCGCGTTAGCGCTATCGCCCGTTGATGATGCAATAGCGCGTCCTCGCCGGTGAAGTAGTTCGCTTCGCAAATCTGAAATTTCTGTACGCGTTTATCGGAGCTGGCGCTGGCCGCTGCTGTCATTACCTCGTCGGCTGTCAGCTGTCCCAGATCGAGCTTAAGCAGCAGCCCAGGCCATTTCGATAGGTCCGATGCCGCTGCCACCCGCGCGAGCTGCTGCGCATCGTCGTGACCCTGGTGCTTCATGATCACGTGCAGCGACAGCGCCGCGAAAACCGCAGCGTCTGAAGACGGCGCGGCGGAGATCGTGTGCTCGTAATCCGCGATGGCTGCCGTCAGATTGGACTCGACAAAATAGGAGTTGCCGCGGTTTTCGTAAGCCGTTGTGAAATTCTGATTGAGGCGAATTGCCTTGCTGTAATCCTGTATCGCGCGATCATAATCGCCCTTGTTGAAATAGGCTCTTCCGCGACTGAAGTAAGCGGAGCTGTCATTCGGGTTTAGGCGAATCGCCTGGTCGTAATTCTGGATCGCGCTGTCGTAATCGTCCTTGATATCAAAGACGATGCCGCGGTCGTGGTAGGCGGGTTCATAATTTGGGTGCAGGCGAATCGCCTCGTTGAGATCCTGTATCGCGCGGTCGTAATCACCCTTCTTTCTGTAGGCGTTGCCCCGGAGGGCGTAGACAGATGAGTCATTCGGGATCGAGCGAACTGTGTCCTTCGGGTTCAAGCGAATCGCTTCGCTGAAATCCTGTATCGCGCGGTCGTAATCGCTCTTTTCGTAGTAATCGATGCCGCGATTGCGGTAGTTGTATGCCTGATTCGGGTTCAAGCGAATCGCGTCGTTGAAATCCTGTATCGCGCGGTCGTGATCGTGCTTGCTACTGTAGGCGGTGCCGCGGCGGTCGTAAATGATCGACAGACGCTCATTCGTAACCAGCACCGTCAGCAGGCCTGCCTGGATAATCGCCGTGCATCCGGCGATTCTCGTATCCGGGTCAACCGACTTGCATCTGTCCATGTTCTCTTGCATGCTCTGTCCCATCGCAGCCATCGCCGCGCCGAGCAAAAGGCAAGTGCATAAAGCTGATTTCCAAATCACGTAGTTCGATGCTCCCTTGCTCACAGATTGAGAGCAACACCATATTACAGGGGCTTTTACGCCCCGCAACCTTCTGATGGAGCGGATTCAGAATCGTCGATTCTCGGGGTGCGAGGCTGTCTGACACGGGCACCCGGCGAAGGATAGGGTACCCCGGCAGGAATTTTGCCTGTCGGGCAACCTTGTCGTGATAGCTTTAGCTACTCCCCCCGGCCCACGCTCAGATTCTTACCAATTCAATACTGGAGTTGCGAGATGACAGAAAGAGATGGCGCTGCGCTAAAGAGCACCTACATCCTGGCGACGGGGGCGGGAGATCCGGCAGACCGGCTGCGTCTGGTGGACGAGGTCTATGGGGCGTCCACTCGGCAGATGCTACTGGAGGCCGGCCTGAAGCCGGGGATGCGCGTACTGGACGTGGCCTGCGGCGTGGGGACGGTCTCCTGCTGGATGGCAGGTCAGGTCGGGCCTACCGGGAAGGTTGTTGCGGTGGACATCAGTAGCGCGCAGTTGGATGTGGCGCGGGAGACATGGAAGGCTTTCTCCGATCTGCCCGAGATCGACTTTATGGAGGCCAGCGCCTACGGTACGGGATTGCCGAGTGAGAGTTTCGACATTGTCTACGCGCGACTGCTACTGTGCCATCTCGACCAGCCGGACAAGGCGCTGCGCGAGTTCCATCGGCTGCTGAAACCCGGCGGCGCGGTCGTCTGCCACGAACTGTATCTCAGCGGCGCCATCACGTCTCCGCCGTGCAGGCACCATCAGCGCGGCGTGGAGATTGGTCACGCCCGGGGCAAACTGCTCGGCGTAAATTATGACTACGGCCTGGAACTTCCTGTGGCCCTTATGGACGCGGGCTTTCAAGCGCCTGTGGTGCGGATGGAGACGCCGGTATATCTGAGCGGCCCGAAGAAGCGGCTCTGGGAGTGGACCTTCACGGAGGCTGTGACAGGGAATATGGACAACCGCGTCGCGACTGAAGAAGAGATCGCGATTGTAATTGAGGGCATGAGA
Organism: uncultured Acidobacteriaceae bacterium; assembly: GCA_963744125.1. Classification (GTDB taxonomy): domain Bacteria; phylum Acidobacteriota; class Terriglobia; order Terriglobales; family Acidobacteriaceae; genus Edaphobacter. The sequence continues at coordinate 24,212 of CAVUSG010000012.1, forward strand.
TCTACTCGAGAAGATGAAAGAGTCCTAATTGCGCAATGGCCCATGGTTGGGACCTGGGCGACGAAATAAAGAAATGCTGTGACTCGCTCGATGCGCAGCGGATACGAAGTTTTTGGGGTTGGTTGAAAGTGGTTAGATGGGGCACCGGGCTCTCTTACTATTGCGGGCGTCTTGAGCTCGTGTACCCTCACGTCAGGAATGCTTCTGCGTAACCTCGATCTCGACACGCTACGGACCCTCATAACGGCCCATGATGCAGGCGGCTTCGCGCAGGCCGCAGACCGCCTGGGGCGGACACCATCTGCCATCAGCCTGCAGATGAAGCGTCTTCAAGAGGAGCTGGGAGCACCGCTCTTTCACAAGCACGGCCGAGCCCTCAAGCTCACAGAGGCCGGGCAGATGGCCCTTGGATACGCTCGGCGCATGCTTGCCTTAAACGATGACCTCCTTCAAACCATGCAGGGCGCAACGTTAGCTGGCACCATTCGCATTGGTGCTCCGCAGGATTTCGCGGCGCTGCTGCCTGATGCTTTGCGGCAGTTTGCGGCGCTTTATCCACGAACTCAAATAGAGCTGCGTATTGAGGGTAACGGCGCTCTCATCGAAGCCCTCGACAAGAGTCAGCTTGATCTCGCTCTGACCATTGGATTCGCGGAGCGGAAGGACGCTCTGCTGCTGGGCGAACTGCCTGTGCTCTGGATCGCGAGCCGAACTTTTCGCACACCGGATGCTCCGCTGCCCCTCGCTGTGCTCGGCCCTCAATGCGCCTTCCGCAAGGCCGCGGTGCAGCAGCTCGAAACTGCCGGCATCCCGCATCGTATTGCGGCCACCAGCCCAAGCCTGGACGGCTTATGGGCCGCGCTTCAAGGAGGGCTTGGCATTACCGCACGCACCGCTATGCAACTGCCGGCACATCTGGTGGCGAATCGGTCGCTGCATCGTCTGCCTGCCCTTCCAATGCTTCCTGTGGCACTGCACCGTGACCCGAACGCCTCTAACCTTGCCCTTGATACTTTTTATTCTTTACTTGGCTCGGCAACGCGAGACGCTTTGGCCGAACTTACGCAGCTGCAACACGCCCGCATCCTGCGAAAAGCATAAGCGCGGCTCACTTCACCTGTGAAAAGAATCAAATTGTGCAGCGTTTCTGCGGTTGGTACGGTGTCCCCATGATCACTCGTATCGTTTCCCTTATTGCTACCGTGGCATTCGCTGTTTCCTCCGCACATGCCCAGACGCCAGCTCAGAACCCGTATGTCGGCACATGGAAGCTCATCGCCGCGGACAAGATCCTGCCAGACGGTACGCGCGTCGCCGATTATGGCGCTGAGCCGCACGGCCTGGCCATCTTTACCTCCGACGGCCATTTCATGATTGACGTATTTCGCGATGTGCGCACAAAATTCGCCGGCAAAGACCGGGAGAAGGGTACGTTCGAGGAGTACAAAGACGCGCAACTGACCTCGAGTTGCAGCTTCGGCACCTACAGCGTCGACCCCGCTACCGGCAAAGTCACCCTCCATGTCGACCGCAGCACCTATCCGAACAACGACGACACGACAGTAGTCCGTGACTACGAACTGAAGGGCGAAACGTTAAGTTGGCGCGTCAGCCCTCGTCCCGACGGCTCCATCCCCATTACCGTAGTGCGCCGCATCGCTGTTCAGTAGAAAACGGGACTAGAACTCCAGGCGCGGCGGGAGTCGAGTTCCGTCAGTTGCATTTTCCCCATAAGGCGGGGTCAGAGTTGCTGGCAGATGAGGTTTAGTGGCCGGCGGAGGGGTCTAGGTGTGCTGGTGGTTTGGGGATGAAGAAGAGCAGGGGGAGCATGCAGGCGCAGAAGATGGCGAGGTACTGGATGACGTCGAGGTAGGCGAGCATTCCGGCCTGGCGGTGGAGCTGGTTGTAGATGTAGGCCATGGCGGTGTGGGAGCCGGCACCGGTGAGCGGGTTGCCGCCGCCGTGGCCACCTCCGAAGAGGGGCTTGAGTTTTGCGACCTGGTTGACGAAGGCCTGGTTTCCGGAGCTGAGGGCGCGGACCATGTTGTTCTCGTGGGCGGCGGTGCGGCGGGTGAGCATGGTGGCGAAGAAGGCCGTTCCGCAGGAGCCGCCGATGTTGCGGGCGAGGTTGGTGAGGCCGGAGACGTCGTTGCTCTCGGATTGCTTCACGCCGATGTAGGCGATGGTGTTGATGGGGATGAAGAGGAAGGCGAGGCCGGAGGCCTGGAAGCAGCGGAGGAAGACGAGGCGGGGGTAGCTGATGGTGAGGTCCATGGTGTGCATGGTGATCAGCGAGAGGGTGAGCATGCCGAAGCCGTAGAACATGAGCTTGCGCGGGTCGACCTTGCCGGAGAGGAAGCCGACTACGGGCATCATGCACATCATCATGAGTCCGGCGGGTGAGAGGACGAGGCCGGCGAGCTCGGCGGTGTAGCCGAGGAGGGTCTGGACGAACTGCGGGATGAGGACGGTGGTGGCGTAGAGCGAGAAGCCGAGGACGAACATCAGGGCGAAGCTGATGGCGAAGTTGCGGCGCTTGAAGAGGGTGAGATTGAGGATGGGTCGATGGCCGATGCGGAGCTGGCGGAGCTCCCACCAGATCATGAGGATGAAGGCGGCGATCATGGCGACGACGAAGAAGGTGATGATGTGGGAGGAGAACCAGTCGTCTTCCTGGCCTTTGTCGAGGACGAACTCGAGTGAGCCGAAGGTCAGGCCGAGGAGACCGAAGCCGAGGAAGTCGAGCTTGATGCCGCCTTTCTGCGATTCTTTGACCTGCTTGGCGACCCAGGGTGGATCTTCGACGATGCGGCTGGTGAGGAAGAGAGAGAGCAGACAGACGGGGATGTTGAGGAAGAAGATCCAGCGCCAGTCGAAGTTGTCGGTGATGTAGCCGCCGAGGGTGGGACCTATGGCGGGCGCGCACACTACTGCCAGGCCATACATGGCGAAGGCCTGGCCGCGTTTTGCGGGCGGGAAGGTGTCGGCGAGGATGGCTTGCTCGGAGGGTGCGAGGCCGCCGCCGCCTATGCCTTGCAGGATGCGGCAGAAGACGAGGATGGGCAGCGAGGGGGCGAAGCCGCACAGGGCGGAGCTGATGCCGAAGAGCGCGACGCAGATCATGTAGAACTTCTTGCGCCCGATGAAGGTGGTCATGTAGGCGCCGGCGGGAAGGATGATGGCGTTGGCTACGAGATAGGAGGTGAGGACCCAGGTGGCTTCGTCCTGCGTGGCGCCGAGGCCGCCGGCGATGTGGGGCAGGGCGACGTTGCAGATGGAGGAGTCGAGCACCTCCATGAAGGTGGCGAGGGTGACCGTCATGGCGACGATCCACGGATTGATGCGAGGGCGCCATGGGCGCTCTACCGCGGGAGCGCTGGCGACGGGTGCATCTTCCAATTGGAGGGTGGCGGTGGCCATCAGGGTACTTAGATTCTATGGTGAGTTGCGGGATTCAGGGATTTCTGTCGTTTCGTGATGATTTATCAGGCTCTTCGGGCTAGCCGGTGATTGCGCTGGAACATTCTTACAATATTTTCGTAGCTCATTCGTCTTCATAAGTAGATCGATCGTTGACGAAAGAGTGAGACGGATTGGACGGGCATGTTTTGACAATTGGCGAGCAGGACCAATTGATCTCGGAGGCTATCGAGAGGGACCGGCCGAGGCTGCGCAGCTTTATCCGCAGACGGGTGGCGGATGCGGGCGACGCTGAGGATGTCCTGCAGGAGGTCTTCTACGAGCTGATTGAGAGCTACCGGATGGTGAAGCCGGTGGAGCAGGTGAGCGCGTGGCTGTTTCGCGTGGCGAGGAATCGGATTACGGATTTGTTTCGGAAGAAGCGGCCTGAGCTGCTGGGGGATATGACGCTGGCCGGGGAAGATGGCGAGGAGTTGTCGCTTGAGGATCTGCTGCCTTCGGCGGATGCAGGGCCGGAGGCGGAGTTTGCGAGGGGAGTGTTGCTGGAGGCTTTGGAGGATGCGGTTGAAGAGCTTCCGGTGGAGCAGCGTGAGGTGTTTGTTGCGCATGAGGTGATGGGGCGGAGTTTCAAGGAGTTGGCGGAGGAGAGCGGTGTGAGCGTGAATACGTTGCTCTCGCGCAAGCGGTATGCGGTTTTGGCTCTGCGGGAACGACTGCAGGGAATATATGACGAGTTTGTAAGTTACAAGGAGAAGTGATGAATAAGTTTCGAGTGTTCAAGGGAATCAAGATTCTGTTGTTTGTGGTGGTGGCGACTTTTGTCTTTGGATTTGTGGTGCAGCAGCTGTGGAACTGGCTTATGCCGGCGCTGTTTGGGCTGCATGCGATTTCGTTCTTGCAGGCGCTGGGATTGTTCCTGCTGAGCAAGATTTTGTTTGGCGGGTTTCATAAGGGCGGCGGTGGCAGGGGGCCTGGGCGGATGTGGAGGCACCAGATGAAGGAGCGCTGGGAGGGTATGAGCGAAGAGGAGCGTGAGAAGTTTCGTGCTGGGATGCAGGGGCGGCGGGGTGGATGGTGCTCTCCGCGTCCGGCTGGTCCGGTTGGGTGATATGGCCTTTGTGCGGTGGGATGAGATGAGGTGCTGAATGACTGTGATTGAGAGAGAAGGAGACAGAGTGGGCCGCTGGAAGGTGCCGGCCGCGGAGATGGCTGGGGCGGGAAGGTGGAGAAGAAGGTTATGACGGCTGAGAGCCTACGGATGGTGGAGTTGGAGACGGAGAATCTGCGGCTGACGCGGTTGGTGGCGGAGTTGCTGCTGAAGAACCAGAAGTTGCGTGAGATGGACTGAGCGGGCTGCCTGAATCGGCTTCCGATAGGCTAAAGTGGAGCGGTAGCAGATTCGGGAGTTCGACATGCATCCAGACCTTGAGAAGTTGATTGTGTTGCAGAAGCATGATGTGGAGGCGAAGCGGCTGCGGGATGAGCTGGTGGCGTTGCCGAAGATGGTGGCGGGGTTGGAGGCGAAGCTGAAGGCGGTGGAGGGGCAGCGGGCGGTGGTGGTGGACCTGATCGCCAAGGAAGAGGCTCTGCGGCGAAGGCAGGAGTCGGATACGCGGGACCTGCGGGCGAAGATAGAGAAGGTGCGCAAGCAGATGGACCTGGCTACGACGACGGTGCAGGTGACGGCGTTCGAGCACGAGATCGGGTTTGCGCAGAGCGAGATCAGCAAGATCGAGGACGCTGAGCTCGAGAGCATGGAGCGTAGCGAGGGGCTGGAGGCTCAGCGGGGGCTTGCGGATACGGCTGTTGAAGAGGCTAAGGAGACGCTGGCTCGGGAGCGGGTGCGCGCGGCGGAGGTGATGGCTGCGGATAAGGTGGCGCTCGCGGAGGTGGATGAGCGGCGGGTGGCGGAGCGGGTGGAGATTGATGAGGCGGCGCTCTCGGCGTATGACCGGATTGCGAAGGGGAAGGGGACCGCGGTCTCGGAGGCGGTGAACCAGAAGTGTTCGGTGTGCCAGATGATGGTGCGGCCGCAGCGGTGGAACGACTCTGCGTGACCGGGATCACGACGACGAGATGATGACGTGCGAGAGCTGCGGGCGGCTGCTGTATTACGATCCGGCGCGGGATGCTCCGCAGAAGAAGGCTGTGCCGGTTGAGAGTATTGCGGTGCAGATTATCCGTTCTGCACGATCCTAAGAATGTGAGTTGCAGTGAGTCTTAAGAGAATTTGTGTAGACATGGACGAGGTGATGGCGGATGCGCTGTCGGAGCATCTGCTGCGTTACAACCGCGACCATGATGAGCAGATTACGAAGGAGGATCTGCATGGGAAGTGGCTGTGGGACGTGGTGTCGACCGACAGGCATCCGATGCTGGAGATGTATCTGCGGTCGGAGGATTTCTTTGCGGTGCTGGATGTGATGCCGGAGTCGCAGCGGGTGATGAAGGCGCTGCAGCAGAGGTACGAGGTTTTTATTGCTACGGCTGCGATGGAGGTGCCTACCTCGTTTGCGGCGAAGTACCACTGGCTGGAGCGGCACTTTCCTTTTATTCCGGCTTCGCACATTGTGTATTGCGGGGATAAGGGGATTCTGCGGGCGGACTATCTGATTGATGACAATCCTCGGCAGTTGCGGCGGTTTCTGGGTGAGGGGATTTTGTATAGCGCGCAGCATAATGTGAATGTGACTGGGTTTCCTCGGGTGAAGGATTGGCTTGAGGTTGAGGGGATGTTTCTGGGGTAGGTCCCCTCCCCGTCAGATTTGCGCAAAGTATTCAAAATAGATAGTTTAGGTTCGGACTTCGGGGTTAGCAGGTCCAAAAAGTCTTATAAAATGGGGTTTGTGGCCGCAAAGTATTCATAAGTCTGGCTTAGCTGGACTTACTTTGGTGGGTTGTCAAAGACCGTGGGGGTGCTGGCCCGCCTGGGCGGTGGGTTTTGTCTGTGCTTCTATATACGTTAGTTGGGAGGTATAGGTTCCCCACCCAACGCCCGATCAGGTGTCAAGTTTTGGGGACCCGAGCGGCTGGGGGGTGAGAGTTGTAGGGTGGGTACCCGATTTTGTGGTGGTTCGTAAACCCATGTCTCAAAAGCGAGACATGGGGCACCCGGCATGATGGGTTGGGATGGGAGTGCGGTCGTTTGCTTCCGCAAACGATACCCCACCCTATCCGACGATAGGGCTGTCGGAAAGGATGGGGCACCCGGATTGGTGACCCGGATTGTTGTGTATGCTTACGGCATTCGTTGGCGACATTTCTAAAGGAGCTCTGTATGAGGAAGCTTTCTTTGTGTGGGATTGTGGCGGTTGTGCTGGGTTTGGCGGCGGGTGTTTTTTGGATGGGGGCGGCTGGGCGTCAGGCGCGGGTGTATGCGAAGGATGGGCAGAAGGCTTCGGCTCCGGCGGCGGGGTTGCGGTTTGAGGTTTCGTTTCCGGCGGCGGTGCATGCGGGGCCGATTACGGGGCGGGTGTTTGTGATGGTTTCGCGGGATATCTCGCGGTGTGGCGGGCGCCGGCGAGCGGCGAGCGCGCCTTGTGAGCCGCGGTTGCAGGTTAGCCGGACGGGGGTTCCGTTCTTTGGGCGGGATGTGGAGGGGTTGAAGCCGGGTGGCGTGGCTGTGATTGATGGGACCGATCTGGGGTCTCCGCTGGAGCATCTTTCGGATCTGCCGGCGGGGGATTATTACGTGCAGGCGATGCTGAACGTGTACTCGGAGTTCAAGCGGGCGGACGGGCATACGGTGTGGATGCATGATGACCAGTGGGAGGGTCAGCACTGGCAGCGGGGGCCGGGGAATTTGTACAGCACGGTGCAGAAGATGCATGTGGATCCGGCGAGTGGTGTGATCAAGCTGGTACGGACCAGGTGGTGCCTCCGGTGAAGGTTCCGGCGGATACGAAGTATGTGAAGCACATCAAGTTTCAGAGCGCGCTGCTGACGAAGTTCTGGGGGCGGCCGATTTATCTGGGGGCGGTGGTGTTGTTGCCGCGGGACTATGACAAGGAGACGATCAAGTATCCGGTGGACTATATACAGGGGCACTTTTCGCTGGCGGCTCCGTATGGGTTCGATGAGAAGAATGAGTTTTCGCAGGCGTGGTTGAGCGATAAGTTTCCGCGGATGATTGCGGTGACGCTGCAGCATCCGAATCCTTACTATGACGATTCGTATTTGGTGAACTCGCCGAATCTTGGGCCTTATGACGATGCGCTGATGCAGGAGCTGATTCCGGCGATTGAGAAGAAGTTCCGGATTATTCAGGAGCCTTATGCGCGGATACTTTCGGGCGGGTCGACGGGGGGATGGATCTCGGCGGCGCTCGCAGATCTATCATCCGGATTTTTTTGGCGGGGCGTGGTGCTCGTGTCCGGATTCGGTGACGTTCAGCGATGTGGAGGGCGTGAACTTTTATAAGGATGTGAACGCGTTCTACAAGATGTATGACTGGCGTCCGGTGCCGACGATCAATAGCCGGTTTACGAATGGGCAGGCGGTGCAGACTTCAGAGCAGCGGAACAGGTATGAGCTGGTGATGGGGACGAAGGGGCGGTCGGGCGAGCAGATCGATATATGGTCGGCGGCCTGGGGGCCGGTGGGGGATGATGGGTACTTCAAGCCGGCGTTCGATAAGAAGACGGGGAAGATCGATCCGACGGTGGTGGCGTGGTGGAAGGAGCACTCGGACCTGATGTATTACTTGCAACGGAATTGGGCTACTGCTGGGCCGAAGCTGAATGACAAGCTGTTCTTCTTTGTGGGGGATGCGGATACTTATTTTCTGAATAACGCGACGATGGAGTTGCAGGCGTTTTTGAAGACGACTACGAATCCGAACTATCCGGCGTTCTTTATGTATGGGAATAACAAGCCGCATTGCTGGCAGGGTCCGGTGACTCCGGCGCAGCGGGTGGTGGAGATTGCGCAGCATATTCAGCGGCATAAGCCGGAGGGGGCGGATACGAGTTGGTGGGAATATTAAGAGGTTGCTGGTTGTTTGTTGCTGGTTGTTGGTTGAAGCAACGGCAACCTGCTTAGGCGTATAGGGCTGATTCGAAGCGGTGGAGGGCTGCGTCGGACCAGGCGTGGGTGGATTTGCGCCAGGTTTCGTTTTGTTCGGAGAGGAAGTTGGGGAAGTCCATGCGGCAGTATCCGCAGCGGGCTTCGAAGTCGTAGAGGGCCTGGGCGGTTCCGTCGAGGTAGAGGACGGCTTGGAGGCCGTCGCGGGACCACTCGACGGCGGCGATGCGCTGGGGTTCGGGGCGCACGAGGTCGAGATCGCTCTTGGCGAGGGCGGCTACGTTGTAGATGAGCATGGCGTCGAGGATGCTGTGCTCGTGGACCTCTTGCGAGCGGTCGCAGGCGTAGAAGTAGGCGGCTACGCCCTCGTCCTCGAAGACCACGGTCCAGGGGACGGTGGGGGAGTTGGAGGAGAGAAAGGCGCGGCCGGGGTTGAAGGAGAGCGACTGCATATCTTCACGATACGATAAAGAGGTTGCTAGTTGTTGGTTGTTACTGGCTCGTGAATTATTGCTGGGGGGTTAGGTTGGTGTTTGCTGGATGAGGCTGCCGAAGATTGGGAAGGTTGAGGTTGGGCGGCCACAGTGGCTGGCTGGGGTGTTGCTGCTGATGCTGCTGGGGCAGTGTCTCTGGGTGGTGGGGCGGCAGGAGCTTTCGTCGCGGGACTACCGGTTTGCGCGGTGCGGGCGGGAGATGTGGGAGCGGCCGAATCCGCTGGCCGGGTACTTTACGACGTGCGGGAATTTGAATGGGGATGGGACGTTTGCGTACCGGATGGCGGGGTTGCCGCTGACGGTGCAGCGGCTGGTGTTGCTGGCGGGGGATAAGTTTCGGAGTCCGGAGAACCGGCTGTATGCGGAGGGTTCGCTGAACGGGTCGACGTGGGAGGCGCGGCATGAGATCGGCAGCGTGAAGTATCTGATGCATCTGCCGTTTGTGGCTTTTGCGCTGTGGCTGGGGGCGGGGTTGTGGTGGGTGGCGCGGCGGCTGTTTGGGAATGAGGGGGCGTTTGTGGCGCTGGGGCTGTACTGCTTCTGTCCGGAGGTGGTGCGGTATGCGGTGGTGCCGAACAATGAGGTGCTGGCGATGTGGGGGCTGTACGGGCTGGTGTATACGGCGATTGGCGTGGCGCATGCGATGCAGGGGCCGCGGAAGAAGTGGAAGCCGCGGATTGTGCTGTTGACGGTGGCGCTGGGGTTGACGGCGGCGGCGCATCTGCTGGCGGCGATGATTGGGTTTGCGGTGGCGCTGGTGCTGATGCTTTATCTGGCGGAGCGGCGGCGGAGTTATGTGATGCAGATACTGGTGTTCTCGGCGATTGGGGCGCTGGGGATATTGTTTGCGTTCTATGCGTTTCGGCCGGCGGCTTTCAGCTATGTGTTTACGGGGGGTGGGGCGCGGTTCTGGTTCTCGCTGGATGGGGCGCGGGAGTTCTTTACGAGCTTGCGGGATGGGCCGATTATGGTGGCGGCTGCGGTTGCGCTGGTGGTTTGGGTGGTGGCGCGGAGGAGCCGGTACTTTGGGAATTCGGTGCCGCTGGTGATGACGCTGTTGCTGCTGCCGGTGATGACGACGCAGACGGTGACGGCTCCGTGGCTTTGGGCGCTGCCGTTTTTGTTTACTTTTGTGGGTGGGGTGTTTGCGGATGTGCTGGAGAGTCGGCAGCGGAAGGTGTTTTTGGCGCTGACGGGGATGGCGCTGGTGGCGCAGGCGGTGATGTGTGTGGTGTCGCTGCCGGAGATTGCGCGGTTTTAGACGGCAAGGACAAGAACCACCCTATTGGGAATGGGTACAATAGAATATAGGCGAGTTTGCTGAGCCAGCCTCAGACTGCTCGACGGAGGGCTGCTCGGGCGAGCAGGCGGGTGGAGTCGAGGGTGGGGAGTGGGGAGTTGGTGTCGTTCATGAGGAGGGGGATCTCGGTGCAGCCGAGGACTACGGCGTCGCAGCCCTGGTCTTTCATGCGTGTGATGACTTGCTGGAATTGGGTGACGGCTTCGGGCGAGAAGATTCCGTAGACGAGCTCGTCGAAGATGATGCGATTGATTTCGTCGCGGTCGGTGGGGTTGGGGCGGAGGTAGTCGAGGCCGTGGGCGGTGAGTTTTTCGGGGTAGACTTCGCTCTCGACGAGGTAGCGGGTTCCGGTGAGGCCGATGCGGTGGAAGCCGCGCTGGACGGCGTGTTCGGCGACTACTTCGGCGATGTGGAGCCAGGGGTAGGGGGATTGCGGAAGGACGTGGGGGAGTGCCTGGTGGATGGTGTTGTCGGGGCAGATGAGGAAGTTGGCGCCGATGGCGGCTAGCTTGTTGGCGGAGGAGAGCATGAGGTCGGCGACGGCGGGCCAGTCGTTGCGGTAGATGTGGTCCATGTACTCGGCTAGCGGGTGGGTGTGCATGGAGATTTCGGGGTGGTTGTGCGGGCCGAGGAGTTGCGCGCCTTCGAGGCAGATGGTTCGGTAGCAGAGGGCTGCGCCTTCGGCGGAGCAGGCGACGATGCCGATGTGCTGGGGCATGATTGATTTTAGCGATTGTGGGAGTGAGTGCTGCATAATAGCTGCTCATAGCAAATTGATTTGGGTCGAAGGGTGGATTTTTCGGGATGAGGAACGTTTTGGTTCGCAGGATTGGTTTGGCGTGTGGTTTTGGCGGCGTTGCTGGTGGCGGGTGGGTGCAGGAGGCATCGCAAGACGACTTCGGCGCCGAATACGGATGCGTATGCGGACAAGCTGCATGACCTGGTGGCGAAGAAGGCGCTGCCGCCGGAGAAGGTGGATACGACCAAGGTTCCGAACCTGCGCTGGCCGGATTTCTCCGACTACCAGGCGATTGTGACGCAGTTCTACGACGACCGGAACTTTGAGGTGGCGTGGACGCGGGACGGCGCGCCGACGGCTGCGGCTACGGGATTTATTCAGGCGTTTGCGAGATGCAGACGCAAAGGGGTTGATTCCAGAGGACTATGACGCTCCGCGCTGGGCGGAACGAGTTGCGGCGTTGAAGGGTAGTTCTCCGGATGATGCGATCTCGCTGTTCGATGTGGCGATGACGGTTAATGTGATGCGGTATATCTCGGACCTGCGGATTGGGCGGGTGAATCCGACGCACTTCAACTTCGGCATCAATGTTGCGGACAAGAAGTACGACCTGGCCGAGTTTGTGAGCGACAATGCCGTGGATGCGACGGATGTGCCGAAGCTGATTGCGGGCGTGGAGCCGAATTCGGAGCAGTACAGGAGGACGGAGCAGGCGCTGGGGCGGTATATCGAGCTGGCGAAGCAGCAGGCGCAGAGCGGCGCGGAGCCGCTGCCTACTGTGGCGAAGGCTTTGAGCGTGGGACAGGAGTATCCGGCGGTCGATGCTCTGCTGGCGCGTTTGCAGGTGGAGGGGGATCTGCCGGCGGATGCCGCGCAGCCGAAGGACCATCTCTATGATGCGGAGCTTTCGACGGGCGTGAAGAGCTTTCAGCATCGGCATGGGATTGCGGATGATGGCAAGCTTACGGCGCAGACGATTGCGTCGATGAATGTGCCGCTGACGGCGCGCGTGACGCAGTTGCAGGACTCGCTGGAGCGGTGGCGGTGGCTGCCTGATCCGTATCTGAACGCTCCGTTGATTGTGAACCTTCCGGAGTTCGTGCTGCATGGCTATACGCCGGACCACAAGCCGGACTTCACCATGAAGGTGGTGGTGGGCAAGGTGGTAGGTGAGCATGAGACGCCGGTGTTCGCGCAGATGATGAAGTACCTCGTCTTCCGGCCGTACTGGAATGTGCCGGTGGATATTGCGCGGAAGGAGCTGGCGCCGCACGTTGCCGCGAACCAGGGATATCTGGCGAGCAAGAACTTCGAGGTGACGGACAGCAAGGGTACTCTGCTGACGAGTTATACGGCGAAGCAGGTGGCTCAGGGCGGCGTGATGGTGCGGGAGAAGCCGGGGCCGAAGAACTCACTGGGGCTGGTGAAGTTCATGTTCCCGAACGAGTACAGCATCTACCTGCATTCGACTCCGGCGACGCAGCTGTTTGATCAGTCGCGGCGCGACTTCAGCCATGGATGCGTGCGGGTGCAGAAGCCGGATGAGCTGGCGGCGTGGGTGTTGCAGGGGCAGGGCGGCGACTGGGATCTGGCGAAGGTGCAGCAGGCGATGAAGTCGGGCCCGGACAACAGGACGGTGAGCCTGAAGACTCCGATTCCGATTGTGATCTTTTATGTGACCGGGCTGGTGGAGGACGATGGGCATGTTCACTTCTTCGACGATATCTATGGGTATGACGCGGCGATGCAGAAGGTGCTGGCGAAGGGGCCGCCGTATCCGGTGAAGCCGGTGCCGGTAAAGGCCAGGAGTGGGGATACGGCTTAGAGTTTTTGTGTAAACTGCTGGCATGAAAACTGCGACTGGTAGTCGAGATGCCCGAGTGGATGCTTATATCGGAAAGGCACGGCCGTTTGCGCAGCCGGTGCTGATTCACATTCGCGAACTGATGCATAAGGCGGCTCCTGATTTGAATGAGACGGTGAAGTGGGGGATGCCGTTCTTTGAGTTGAACGGCGTGATTCTGGGGAATATGGCGGCGTTCAAGGAGCATTGCAGCCTGGGGTTGTGGGGGCCGGAGATGCATGCGATTCTGGGGAACGATGGGGCGAAGTCGAATGAGGCGATGGGGACGTTTGGAAGGATTGCGAGTGTGAAGGATCTGCCTGCGGAGAAGGTGCTGCTGGGATATTTCAAGCAGGCGGCGGGTTTTGTGACGAGTGGCGAGCGGACGACTTCGCTGGTGAGGAAGCCGAAGAGGGCGGTGAAGGCGCCTCCGGAGGTTCCGGCGGAGTTGGCTGCGGCGCTCAAGAAGAATAAGTTGGCGGCTAAGGTTTTTGAGGGATTTAGTCCGAGTTGCAAGCGTGAGTATGTGGACTGGGTGGCCGAGGCGAAGCGGGAGGAGACTAAGCAGAAACGGGTGGCGCAGGCGGTGGAGTGGATGGCGGAGGGGAAGTCGCGGAACTGGAAGTATGAGAACTGCTGACGGGTGTTGGTGGGCTTCCGTTAGAATGGTGGAGTGAGGACGCGGCTCAGAAACGTGCTGGTGTTGGTGGTGGCGCTCTTTGTTTTGGGGGCGTCTTCGCAGGCCGCGGTTTGTGAGTTGGCTTGTGGGCCGCAGGTTGCGGTGATGCAATGCAATGCTGCTGCGCATTCTGAAGCGATGGTGATGTCGCATGGGCATTGCTCTCATGCGATGGGTATGGCTTCGATGCATGGCGTGACGCAGAGTGTGGGTGGGTTCCGCGCTGGGAGCTGTGGTCATGCTTCGCTGCCGGTGTTTGCTAAGGGTGGGTCGGGTGTTGTGCAGTTTTCTGCTGTGCAGTGGGTGTTGGTGGGGGTGGTGCCTGTCGATGTGACGTTGACGGGTGGTGGGGTGGGTGTTGGTGGGCGTCCGCCAGTTGTGCGGGGTGGTGTTGATCCGCTGGTTGTAAGTCTTCGCGTCTAGTTCTCTCCTTTAACTCCTTTAGTTGCTGGTGAAGCTGTGTCTCTGTGTTTGGAGATCGCTTCGTGGTCTTGGCTGTGAGTTGAATTGAGGGGATTTGTGATGCGGATTTGCGTGGTGGTTTTGATGTTTTTGATTGGGTCGATTTTGCGCTGGGGGCAGAGCGCACAGCCGGCTCCTGCGCCTTGTGTGGAGACGATGCCGGGGATGGTGATGTGTCCTAAGGCTGATGCGGCTGCGGCGCAGAAGCCTGCTGATGGATCCGGCGATGATGGAGCTGATGCGGAATATGCGGCCGCAGACTTTTGTGCAGGAGATTGAGCATCATGCTGCTTCGGGGACGAGTGCGGAGCCGGATTCGACGCCGGTGCCGATGCTGATGATCGATGAAGGACAGCTGGATGTTGATGCTGCATGGCAACGCGTTTGTGATGGATTTGCAGCAGACGGGGCCGAGGGGGGAGGACAAGTTTTTCTCGACGAACTGGGTGATGGGGATGGCGGAGCGGGAGTGGGGGCCGGGGCAGTTGACGCTGCGGACGATGTTGAGCCTGGAGCCGGCGACGGTGACGGGGCGGCGGTATCCGCTGCTGTTTCAGCAGGGGGAGACGGCGTATGGGCTGCCGATTGTGGATGGGCAGCATCCGCATGACTTTGTGATGGAGCTGGCGGCGCTGTATGACTGGAAGCTGGGGGAGCGGACGCTGCTTTCGTTTTATGGGGGGCCGGTGGGTGATCCGGCGATTGGGCCTACGGCGTTTCCGCACGGGCTTCGGCGGCGGAGAATCCGGTGGCTGCGCTGGGGCACCACCAGGAGGACTCGACGCATATTGCGTACGATGTGGTGACGGTCGGGGTTACGGATGGGATGGTGCGGGTGGAGGGGAGCGGGTTTCATGGGCGGGAGCCGGATGAGTCGCGGTGGACCATCAGTGCGGGGGCGATTGACTCGTGGTCTACGCGGCTGACGGTGCAGCCGGGGAAGGATTGGAGTGGACAGTATTCGTATGCGCGGATTGCTAGTCCGGAGGCGCTGTTTCCTACGGAGAACCAGGCTCGGACTACGGCTTCGGTGATGTATGACCGGCCGCTGCGGAATGGGAATTGGGCTAGTACGGCTTTGTGGGGGAGGACGCGGTCGTTGCAGGATAATTCGAAGGAGAATAGCTATCTGCTGGAGTCTACGCTGCGGTTTGCTACGCGGAATTATGTGTGGACGCGGATGGAGAATGCGGGGCGGACGAATGAGTTGTTGAATGGGGAGAAGCCGCTGCCGCCGGGGTTTGTGGAGGAGCCGATTGGGCATGTGGCGGCTTATACCTTTGGGTATGACCGGGACTTCGATCTGATTCCGCATGTGCGGACGGCTTTTGGGGGGCAGATTACTTTCTATGGGGTTCCGCAGGTTTTGCAGGCGGACTATGGGAGTCATCCGGTGGGGGGGATTATGTTTGTGCGGTTCCGGCTTTATTCGGGGGATGAGCGGTAGGGTTTTGGGGGTACCCCCCTCCCCCCTTGTTTTGCGCAAATTATTCGAAGTAAAGGATTTAGGTCCGGACCTCGGGTTTTGGGGTTGGTCTGGGTTGGGGACGGTGGGTTTGGTGGGAGGGGTGTTTTTGTCAAGTTAAGGTGGTTGGGGTAATGGGTCAGTTTCCGAATACCGACGATCTGTCCGGAACTGCTGAGCCGCATCCAGACCAGTTCGCTGAGTGACTCGTCCTTAAGTCAACAACTGAGGTCGAAGTGCGCGTATTGTCGTTCACGGCACGCCTACCCTGTGTTTGCGGCTCTGCCTAAGATAACTTGCCCATATCGCGCTCGCGTTTACCCACATCACCGTGGCGACCGCTAGTCTGTGGCTCAGGCCGGTTTGCCAGCCAGGCAGGAACAGATGGAATGAGATCATAAGCGGCAGCAGTGCGAAGAAAATGCTCGAGACCATCGCACTTGTTCGCCTGCTGAGGCGGGCGAAATATTGAAACCAGCAAAGCGCTCCGATAGACCAGCAAAGCGCCAGCAGCCAGGGGTCATTTAGAATCGCCGTCCAGACCAAACGCCCATCTCTGTATAGGGTCATTAGAGGTGCGAGAGTGAAAAGGAGAGCTGCTGCGAAGCCAGCGCGGCGCCGGAACAATTCTTCACGAGCCCACTGTAAATCGTATTTTTCTCTTTCTGCCTCTGGCGCAACCGGCGCTGTCATCCGCAAATCTTCGAGCGACGTCGCGGCCTTTCGCGCGATCCGCTCAAAGTCTGGATTCTCCCGAAAATATTCCTCCACCAGCCGCTTCGTATCCTCGCTGGCCTCACCAGAAAAATAGACCGGCAGCAAGTCGGTCAGCACATCGCATGTGACATTCATCGCTTTTCTCCCGAAACATCCAATTCTTCGCGGATCGGATTTCGAACCGCCATCAGCCTGACCCGCGCACGGTGCACTTTCACCCTGGCGGCTGCCACTGTTATGCCCAGCGCAACGGCGATTTCCTCATACGGCATTTCATCGAGCGCACGCATCAGCAGCGCGGCGCGATCGGTCTCCGGCAACTCCTGTAGTTCTGCCAACACCGTCTCCAATTCCTCCTTGTGTTGCAGGCGTTCGTGCGCACTGGCTCCTGGGTCTGTGTGCTTTTCGTCCAGCTCCACTCTTCGCCAGCCTTGCCGTTGCAAGTCGCGGTGAACATTCCGTGCTACTACGAAAAGATAGCTCTTCACCGTGAGTTCCCGAATGCGTGCGCGCGTCAACCAAACACGCAGGAAAGTCTCTGAGGTGATATCGTCCGCCAGGGCGCGGTTGCCGCACAGAAACAGCGCAAACCGCCGCACTGCTGGTGCGTATTTTTCGTAGAGGATCTGGAAGTCCATTGGCCTAATTGTCATAGAGAGTACGCACGAGAAGGTCGGATGTTACATCGGCCCCGAGCTACCTCGTCCTACTCATCCAGGACTGAGCGGGCCGGAGATTGAGGTTTAGGTCGAGCCCGACAAGCTCGTAATCGCCGAGTCGCTCAGCGAGCGCCCGAAGGACGCCGGAGAATATCCATTCTTCCAGGTTCGTGGCAGCGGGCAACCGGAGACTGACCCTCTGCCGTGGGTGGGTGGTTGAACTATACTGGGCGGATTATGCGACTGGTTGTGGCGGGTTTTGCGCTGGCGCTGGGAGGGGTGCTGGGGCTGGGTGGTGGTTTTTGTTTCGGACAGCAGGCGAAGAGCGCGGCGCCGAATCCGAAGAAGAATGTCTGCGCGATTGTGAGCAAGGCTGAGGCTGAGGCGGTGGTGGGGGCCAAGCTGGAGCCGGTGGAGGTGAGCCGGAAGGGGACGGTTTGCCGGTATCTGGAGCCGGGGTACGATGCTGCTCCGGCGGGGAAGAAGCATGTGACGATCGATGTGTTCGAGTCGGGTTTTCCGAGCGCGGACGATGCCAACCAGCGACGGGATGCGATTGATGATGAGCGGTTGACGCAGTCGCCGCTGGTGGTGCGGGAGCTGCCGATGTTTGGGGATGAGGCGATGTGGGTGTGGGCGGGGGAAAGTTTTGGGGCGCTTTATGCGTTCAAGGGTGGGACGCTCGAGGTGGGGGTGCGGATCAGCGGGATCTCGGAGGAGGCTGCGCTGGCAGCGGCGAAGAAGTTTGCGCTACGGGCGCTGAAGAGCGGCGAGAAGAGCGGATTTCTGTATAATCCGCCGGATGCCGATCTTGACTGGGATGCTTACGACGGGGCGGGGGTGTTGAAGCTGTTGTACCGGGGGGCGTATGACAGGATTCCGGATGATGCGCTGACGCGAGCCTATGTTGTGGCGCTGGTGCAGGGATTGAATGGGCTGTGTCCGAAGGTGGGAGAGATGGATGCGGTGATGGAGTATGGGTTCTACTCGGCGAAGAGGCCGGGGAGGGCGGATGCCGAGGGGGACGCGGGGTTTGACGGGGCGATGGAGAGGCTGCGTGAGAGTGTTCCGGATGTGGTGCAGGCGGGGAACGAGGATGCGGCGACGTTTCTGAAGCTGAATGCGGAGACGAGACGGTGTGAGAGCCAGCCGATGGTGCATATGTATAGACAGCTTGCGGAGGTGGCGCTGGAGCGGCGGAAGATGCCTCCGGATGTGGACGACGATAAGAGTTTTCTGGAGATGATGAGTCCGGCGATGCAGGCGAAGTATGCGGGCGGATTTGCGGGGCGTCCACCGGCGGAGATGCAGGCGCGGTTGCAGAAGGTGAAGGATGGGTGCCTGGGGTTTGCGAAGGGCGCGACGGCGGAGGTGTTCTGCCGGTGCCAGGTGGATGCGGCTAAGGAGTCAAAGCTGGGGGTGGGGGATTTGGATTTGCTGGGGGAACGGTTTTCGGCGGCTACGGTGGTGAAGCTGGGAACGAAGGATGCGGGTTATGCGCGGGCGGAGTTGGCTTGCGGCCGGTAACTATCGGTAGTGAGTCAATTCGAATTGTTGGATTGTCTTCGCCATTTTCGAAATAAAAAAAATCTCAGATAGAATCGTTCTCGCGCACCGAGTTTCGCTAGCTCGTCACGGACTCTTCGCACCTCTTAGAAGGTCGCCCGACTGGAGCCTGCCTATGCCCTCCGCTGAAAAACTCGACACTCACCATAAAGCACTCATGTTGAATCTCGATCACTCCAAGTTTGGTTCCTTCGCCGAGATCGGCGCTGGACAGGAGGTCGCCCGCTGGTTCCTCATGGTCGGAGGCGCCTCCGGCACTGTCGCCAAAACTATTTGCGCCTACGACAAGGAGGTGAGCGACGATCTCTACGGCTCCAGCTCGCGCTATGTCTCCAAACAACGCCTGGAAGCCATGCTGGACAGCGAATGGACTCAGCTCCTCACCCAGCTAAGCAAAACCCGCGGGTCGAACACGCGCTTCTTTTCTTTTGTTGATACTATCTCCGCGCGCAACTTCGCCGGGACCAACGAACCTCATGGCTGGGTCGGTCTCCGTTTTCAGTTGCAGCCCGGCGGCCCATCCAACGACGTCCTGTTGCACATCAACATGCTCGATCCTTCCAATGTCCGCGAGCAGGAAGACATCGGTACCCTGGGCGTCAATCTCATCTACGCCGCTTTCTACGAACTGCAGACCAGGGAATCTTTTCTGGGATGCGTGACACAGGACGTCGCCAAGGACCGCATCGAAATCGACTACATCGATCTTCGCGGGCCCGCATTCGAGACCTGGGACATTCGTGCCCTGCCGGCCTATCTCGTGACTGCGGGATTTGCTGAAGCTGTATATTTTCCCGCCAAGGGTCCCGCGGTTCCCCCTCTGGAGGCTCTCTACAAGAAAGCTCTTGCGCTTGCGCCCGGATACTTTGGCCACGTCGATCCCGAACACGCGCGAGTTCATGCGCAGTTGTTGTGTTCAGGTGTCCAGCAGCTTCAGATTGAGCTCGGCGATACACACGAGTCGCCTGCCGGATATTTTTGCCTTACCGCCAGCGCAATCACATCCAACGAACCGACTCCGCAGCTTCCTGACTTGATGCGCCGCATCGATACCCTTCTCGCCACAGGCAACGACGTGCTTCTTTTTCGCCGACACGAACTCTACAGCATGATCGCTGTCGTAAACCGCTATACCAAGGCGCCGGTGCGCTTCGTCTCGGGCCTTTCCCTGGTCATTCGAGCGTTTGAAAACCTCTATGGCACTCTCGGAGGCAGGAGCCTCGAGGCCCTCGGGCGTCTCTTCGCCGAGAACGTTCGCATTTACGCCTATCCGATGACGGCCGCCGATCTCCGGGAATGGCTAACCAGTTATTCTACGACCGGCTGGGAATGGAATGAGACAAATGGATGGGTCACTGCCGACCAACTGCGGCGTGCACAGCCTCTCGGGCACCTGTACGCCTACCTTCTCGCCAGCAAATTCCTCATCCCCATGCCAGTCCCTGCTGCCCCCGCGCCGACGCTTGACCGTGACGTGTGAAAGAGTTGGAGCTTGCACCAGGCAGGGTTCTGTTATTGTCAGCCAATGCTTTCCAAGAGAGTCGCAGCTAGGCCTTTGAAGGGTAAGGAACGGTTGAAAGACGGAGTTCGGCGGGATAGGCATGAGAGCTTCGGATTGTCGCCGAGGGATTTGCGCATCTTGCGCGCGCTGAAGACGCCGGCTCGAATCCAGCGATTCCTTGACGCGCTGCCCTATCAGTATGGGAACACAGCGTGGTCTCCGCAGCGCGCGTTGCGAGAGCGTAAAGGGCACTGCCTGGAGGGAGCTTTGCTGGCGGCTGCGGCTTTGCGACTGAACGGTCAGCCGCCGCTGCTGATGGATTTGGAGTCTGTGCATGATGACGACCACGTAATTGCCCTCTATCGTGAACGTGGACTTTGGGGAGGCATTGCCAAGTCAAACTTTGCAGGTCTGCGCTTTCGCGCGCCGGTTTACCGTACGCTGCGCGAGTTGGCACTCAGCTACTTTGAGAACTACTACAACCTGCGCGGTGAACGTACTTTGCGGAACTACTCGGGAGCGGTGAACCTGGCGCGTCTGGACAGCCAGGATTGGATGACGTCAGAGAGAGACGTTTGGTGCGTCCCGGAGTTGCTGATTGCGGCGAGGCATTACCCACTCCTTCCCGACAAAGTGGCGCAGAGACTGCCCCGTCTCGATCGTCGCAGCTTCGAGGCCGGAATGCACGGCTGGACGAAGCACTAAAGAAGGCCGCACGGTGCCTGCCAACGGCGTGGTGTTGCGTTGTGAACGCGAATTCGATAGCTTGGAGCCATACAAAATCTCCAAAAGTCCCCGGACAGCCCGCTGCGCTGACTGTTCCTTACCCTCTTCTAACCAGATTTTAACTTTGAAAGCGAGAATAATTATGAATCTACTCCGCTTGAGACAGGTGGCGGCTACCTGCACCGCTGTGCTGCTCCTCACGGCCGCATCCGCGCAGGAAATGGGTGGCGACAAGGTTGATCTGGCGGTCCTGGCCCAGATCAAGACTGAGGCCTTTCAGAACTCGCAAGTTATGGAAAACCTCTATTACATCTCTGAGGTCTATGGTCCGCGCGTTACTAACAGTAAGAACCACCGCGCCGCCGCTGAGTGGGCGATGCAGCAGATGAAGGCGTGGGGACTGAAGAACGTCCACCTGGAGAAGTGGGGACCGTTCGGCAATGGATGGCAGATCAAGAAGTTCTACGGCGCGCTGGAGACTCCGGCGTACGCTGCGCTGATCGGCTTCCCGCTGGCCTGGACGCCTGGGACTAACGGCCCGGTGACGGCGGACGCGATATGGGCGCCCATGCACTCGAAGGATGACTTCGCCAAGTACCACGGCAAGCTGAAGGGCAAGGTTGTGCTGATCTTCGACCCACGTGAGCTCAAGATGCACACGGAGGTGGAAGCGCGTCGCCTAACGGATGAGGAGATTCAGGCACGCGCGAACGGCGGCGGCTTTGGCGGCGGTGGCGCTAGAGGCGCAGCTGCGGCGCCGAAGCCAGGCGAATACACGGAGTCGACGCTTTCTACGGCAGCGCCGACCGGCCGCGTTCTGCGCAATGAGATCAACACCTTCCTGAAGGAAGAAGGTGCGGTCGTCGCCCTGACGCCGGGTTACAACGGCGATGGCGGCACGATCTTCGCATCGTATGGCGGGTCGCAGGATCCCAAGGATCCGACCGGGCCTCCGATGGCGGCGATTACGCCGGAGCAGTACAACCGCATTGTCCGTCTGCTGCAGCACGGCACCGTACCGAAGCTGACCTTTGATATCGCTGTGGACTATCAGACGGCCGACCAGATGGCCTTCAACGTCGTCGGAGAGATTCCGGGCACGACGAAGCCTGATGAGGTTGTCATGGTGGGCGGTCACTTCGATAGCTGGCAGGGCGGCACTGGCGCAACTGATAATGGCACCGGCTCTGCGGTGGCGATGGAAGCTGTGCGGATTCTGGCTACGCTCAAGAAGCCCATGGCACGCACGGTTCGCGTTGCACTGTGGGGCGGCGAGGAAGAGGGACTATTCGGTTCGCTCGCCTACGTGCAGACGCACTTTGCTCCGCGCGACACCATGAAGCAGACTCCGGAGTACGCCAAGCTGGATGTGTATTTCAACGACGACTCGGGCTCAGGCAAATTCCGCGGCGTGTCAGCGCTGGGCAATCCGCAGATGGCGGCAATCTTCAAGTCGTGGATTGCACCGCTCAAAGACCAGGGCCTTGTGGCTGTTACAGGTGGGGATACCTTCAGACCCACCGTGGCACCCGGCGGCACGGACTCGACCAGCTTTTCGTGGATCGGCCTGAACGGCATTGGCTTCATGCAGGATGGACTGGAGTACGGCTCACGTACCCACCACTCCAACATGGACCTTTATGATCGCGTGCAGAAGGACGATGTGATGCAGGGCTCCATGGTTGAAGCATGGTTTGCCTACAACGCAGCTACCCGCCCGGATATGCTGCCTCGCATCCCAACCCCAGCTCCTGTGGCGGCGAAGTAACCAAAAGAACGTTAACGACAAAGGGTGAGGCTGATGCCTCACCCTTTGTCATTGCATCGATGGCCCTGTCGGAGTGGCGGGAGGTTCGGTGAGGCGTTTTTGGGCGCGGGCTATTAGCCACTGTTCGTACTCGGTCTTGATGGAGGTTCCGGGTTTGCGGGAGCCGGGTTTTTGCTGGGCCAGGTAGCGCTGCCACTCCTGGAAGTCGTCGGCGGTGGCGGTGATGATTGCAGGTGCGATGGGAGTTTCTTCGCGTTTGGGTTCGAGTTCGCCGGTCTTGCCGCCGAAGAGCCATCCTCGTTCAAAGATGGCTAGTGCGGCGATCGCGTAGCGAAAGATTCCGAAGAAGGGGATGTAGCGGCGTCCTATGCCGAGGGGGATGACGATCGCGAGACAAGCCAGGTGGGTAACGATGGTCGACGCGATGGGGAGGGAGGCGCCGGTCTTCTGCTCAGTGGAGAAGACGAGCCAGGCAAGGAAGATATGATAGGAGACCAGAATGGAGACGTAGAGGGACCATGCTCCGGCGGGTACCATGGTTCCTGCGAGATATCCGAGGAGCGTTGCGGCAAAAAAAGCCGCGATGTCTGGGCCGTCCAGATTTAAAAATGTTGCCAAACCCATGGATTCCTCCGCGATTCTTTGTGGATGCTGATTGCAGGTGGGGCCGTTTTGGGGGGCGTTGCCACTCTATCACAGGGTTGGTTTGGGGCTGACGTGCGAGGAGCTACTAAGAACGCTGCAAGAGCTATTCAGGCAAAGAGAATGTCGGCCAGATGACGGACGCCGGTAACGCTTTGTTCTACAAACACCTGATGCAAATTTCTTCGGGGAGTCAGGTTACGCTTTGGGCTCCTGCAACATCCAATGTTTCGCTGACACTTGGTTCGCAAGCGCATTCTAAGGATTGCACGGGAAGTAATTTGTAACAGAGGCGGTTTTTTTGGGATTGCGAGAGAGGATTTCTTGCCATGTTGCAGGAGACGGCGCAACCGGGGTACGAAGAGACGTTCGTCGATGTGGTGGGCACACGCATGTACTATCTTCATGCGGGAAGCGGCAGGGCGATGCTGCTGATCCATGGGCTGCTGGGTTCAAGTGCAGATTGGCGGAGTAACATCGACGCGCTTGCCGAGCACGCCAGCGTCTATGCGATTGACCTGCTAAACATGGGTCGATCGGGACGGGTGGGAGGGCTGGACGCAGGGCTTAGGGCCACGGCTGATCGCATCGTCGCAGTGATGGATGCGCTGGGTCTCGCAGAGGCGGACATCGTTGCCCACTCGCACGGAGGAGCCGTCGCGCTGATGCTTGCCGCGTTGTATCCCAGGCGGGTGAGCAGGCTGATCCTCTTCGCGCCTGCCAACCCGTATTGCCGTTCAAGCGATCTTATGGTGCGTACCTATAGCAGTCCTTGGGGCGGGTTGCTCGCGTGGATGCTGCCCTATCTTCCGGCACCGCTTCAACGCATAGCTCTCGGAGAGATGTATGGGGGCTCTGATCGCGTTGCGGATAGCTGTTTGCAGGAGATTGTCGATGGCCTGCGGTGTCCCGGCACAGTGCGCCATATCCTGTGTATTATTCGCTGCTGGTTCACCGATATGGCGAAGTTAAGAAGGGCGCTCCGCCGCGTGAGACGGATTCCGACGCTGCTGGTGTGGGGTGATCGCGACTGTACAGTCAGTCTTAGCTCCGCAAATAAGTTGAAACGCAAACTGCGCGGGTCCGAACTGGTTGTGGTGCCGGGTGGGGGCCACTCGGTGTTCGTGGAGACGGCGGCGGAGTCGAACCGCATCGTACTGGAATGGCTGGGGCGCCATCCGGTGACTGCGCCGCGTCTGGGGGAACTGTCCCGAACTGCTTCCCGTGCGAGAAGGACGAAGGGCACTTCCGTTGTGCGCGGGTTATCGCCTGGAAGTTAGTTGCGGTTCGTCACATCGTGGGAGATGTGTTGCCGAGCCAGCCTGAGAGGGAGAGTACGACGAGCATCGTGACTGCTTCGATCGATAGCAGGCGGGAGGATAGGGTGATTCGCTGGCTCGACATATCTTTGGTGAGACAGATGAAGCGGTTCATTGCACCGAGAGCGAGGGCGAAGAGTACTACGATGACTTTGGCGATGAGGATTTTTCCCCAGGTGCTGGACCAGAGTGTGGAGAGCGGGGCTGCGAGCTCGCGGTCGGCGGTGTAGATGCCTGATGCCAGGACGACGAGGACGGCGTAGGTCGCGATTGTCGAGATGCGCTGGAGATGTTGCCAGATGAATTGGTTATCTGGATTTGAGCGCGTTAGGGCGGGTAGAGAGATGAGGCCAGTGATGATGATTGTGCCTGCCCAGATGGCGGTGGCGAGGATGTGGAGCCACTGGAGGGTTTCCAGGCGGGTGAAGTCTCCGTTGTCGGCTGCGTGGCTGGAGGCGGCTTTGATGAAGGCGATGATGGAGAGGCAGATTAGAGCTGCGAGGTAGATAGCGTTGTGAGTGCGACGGCGCATCCATCCGACGGCTACAAGGAGTGCGACGATGGCGATGATGTTGACCTTCCAGAGCTCGCCCTGGTGGGTGGAGGAGAGGATGGAGGGGATGAGGGCGAGGTTTTCGGTGAAGCTAGAGGAGCCGCTCATGCTGGCGGCGAGGAACCAGGGGCGCAGCGATTGAGCGATGAGCATGATGGCGGCGGTGGAGAGCAGCCACCTTCTCAGCGTTGTGAGCTGGCCTGGTTGGGAGGTTAAACAGGCTGCGAGCGTTAGTCCGACTGCCAGGGTGTAGGCGCAGTCGGAGATGGCTGAGAGCAGGATGTTGAGCAGGAGTACGCTGCCGGTCATTTTGGAGTTGGCCTAGTGAATTGTAGGCCGGGACTCAGTGGGCGGTGATGGTGAATTTGTAGCTGTCTTTCTCGCGATGGCTGTCCATGGAGACTGCTACCCAGGTTACGGTGTAGACGCCGGGGGGGAGTTTGGGCAGGGCGAGGGTCATGATCTTGGCGTCCTTGGGGTCGACGACGGACTTGGCTACGCTGACGACTTTGCCGGAGGCGTCGGCGAGGGTGATGGAGCTGAACTTGGGCTCGAGGTCGCCGGTGAAGGTGATGGAGATGCTGGTGGGGGCGGCTACGGAGGAGTTGGCGGCGGGGGTCATGCTGACGGGATGAGTGTGGGCGAAGGCCGCGGGTACTGCGATGAGGAAGAGGCAGAGCAGGGCTGTGACGGCGCTGCGGCGAGTGTGGGTCATGGCTTGATTCCTTTCGGGGTTAATCGATTGTAAGTTCAGAAAGTCGGCCGGGCGGCGGATTGGAGGATTTTTGGGTGGGGTGCCCCCTCCCCCCTCGTTTTGCGCAAAATCTTCGAAGCTAAATACTTTAGGTCCGGACCTCGGATTTGGTGAGGTGCTCGTGGGTTTTGGGTGGGGCGTTTTAAGGGCGGGTTGTGTGTCAAGTGTGGCGGGTTATTGGGGTGGGTAGGGGATGAACATTGCGGCGCAGGAGGCGGGGGTGCCGGTGGTGGTGGGGGTGCCCTGGATGGTGGAGTCGGTGCCGGTGGGGAGCTTGAGGTTGACTGGGCCGGGGCCGAGGTGGAGGTCGGCGTGGTTGATGGAGTAGGTGTAGGCGGCGTCGGGATCGGTGAGGAGGACGTTGTCTAGTTTGGCTTCGACGCGGTAGTCGTGGGTGTAGCCGTTGAAGGAGATTTGGCCGCCGCCGGAGACGCGGATGTTGTGGAGGGTGACGTCGCGCATGACGGGCGGGAAGTCTCCCTTGAGCTCGCCGCCGGCGGTGTAGCCGGTGTCGAGGACGATGGGGTTGGGGGAGTTGCGGACGCAGATGTCGTCGAAGACGATGTCATGGATGAGGCCGCCGCGGGAGCCGTTGGATTTGATGCGGATGGCGTTGTCGAGGCCGTCGAGGGAGAGATCGAAGACGCGGAGTTTGGCGACTCCGCCGACGGTGACGCTGCCGATGGCCATGCCGTGGCCCCAGTAGAAGTGGCTGTGGCTGACGGTCATGTTGTTGACGCCGCCGGGGCCGCCTTTGATGGCGATATTGTCGTCGCCGGTGCGGATGAAGGTGTGGGTGATGGTGATGTTTTTTGCGCCGTTGCCGGGGTCGATGCCGTCGGTGTTGCGGGCGAGGCGTTTGGGTGTGTCGATTTTTACTCCCCATACGGTGAAGCCGTCGCCGCCGTTGTAGTTGACGTGGGCGTTTTGCGAGTTTTTGAGGGTGATGCGGTAGAGGGTGAAGTTGTCGGCGTTGCGGGCTTCGATGATGCGTGAGACTTGATGGCCGTAGCCGGGGCGGGTCTTTTCGGCGAGGCCCCACCATGTGAGGTCTTTGCCGAGCATCTTTTCGCCGCCGCGTCCGTCGATGACGCCGTCGCCCATGATGCCGGCGCCGGAGACGTGGTCGGCGGAGATGAGAGGCTTGCAGCCGGTGAGGGGGACGGAGTCCATGGGGTGCGCGGGCGGGGTGATGATGCCGCAACTGCCGGGTGCGGTCTCGTAGGCGGCTGGGTTGCGGGAGCCGAAGAGGGTTGCTCCTTTTTCTATGACGAGGGTGACGGCTTCGCGGAGTTGGAGGGGGCCGGTTAGGAAGGCGTCGCGGGCGCCTTCGGCGCGGAGGACTACGGAGTGACCTTTGGCGCAGGTGTCGAGTGCCTGCTGGATGCGGGCGGTGTCGAGGGCGGGTTCTTTGTCTTGTGCGGGCTCGTCGGACTGGGCGATGTCGGAGCCGCTGGTGCTTAGGTGGGCGGTGAGGGTGGTGCAGGTGGGGGGATGGTGGGTTCTTTTACGGTGCGGGTGTCTTGTGCGTTTGCGAATGCTGCGAAGAGTGCGATGAGAAATGTGGTGAGAGAGACGCTGCATGCGAACCAACTTATCACCACGCGGTGGTGAACGTGTTGCGATGGGTTTGTCGAGGGTTCTTCCTACTTCTTTCGCGTAGAAACGGCAGCGGGGTTTGAGGTGAAGAGCGAGAGGTCGATTGCGTCGGCCATTGCTTTGTAGCCGGCATCGTTG
This sequence comes from uncultured Acidobacteriaceae bacterium, assembly GCA_963744125.1. Classification (GTDB taxonomy): domain Bacteria; phylum Acidobacteriota; class Terriglobia; order Terriglobales; family Acidobacteriaceae; genus Edaphobacter. Next base: position 51,578 of record CAVUSG010000012.1, read on the forward strand.
GGGTGGAGCTTATCGGTTTTGTTGTAGCCGGCGCGGAACTGGCGTGTATCGGCGGGGTCTTGAATGACTTTGTCGAAGTCGACAACGCTATCGAAGGCTCCGGGGGTGCGGATGAAGGCGTTGAGGGCCTGGCGCATGGCTTCAACCTTGTCGGTGGCGTTGCCGAAGGGGGTGAGGGTGCAGCCGATTACTTTGATGCCGTGATCGTGTGCGCGGAGGATCATCTGCTTCATCGCGCCGATGAGGTCGTCGGCGGTGATGAGAGGGAGGTTGGGCGCTCCGGGAGCGGGGGGGCGTCCGGACCCGTTCATATCGTTGATGCCCTCGAGGATGAGGAGGTATTTGACTCCGGGCTGGGCGATGACGTCGCGGTCGAAGCGGGCGAGTGCGCTGACGCCTGCGCCGTCGCTGAGGATGCGGTTTCCGGAGATGCCCTGGTTGACGACGGCGATTTTGGCGGTGGCGGGATTGGCTACGAGTCGCTGGGAGAGGACGCTGGGCCAGCTGCTATCGGTGTCGGGTGTGGAGGTGGCGCCGTCGGTGATGGAGTCGCCGAGGGCTACGATGGCGTCGGAGTCGGCGGGTGCCTGGACGTCGACGCCGGAGACCCAATACCAGGACTGAAGCTTATCGCCGTCGGCGAGATCGGGGGCGGCGGTTGCGTCACCTGACTTGACCCATGTGGTGTGGAGGCCGAGAGCGTGGGTGCTGGCGGGGCCGGTGTCGCCGGGGACGTAGACGCTGATGGTCAGCTCTGCGAGCGGCGGGAGAGTGAGAGTGACGGGGTCGCTGATCCACTCGGCTCCGATGGGGATGGTGATGGAGGGCTTGCCGTTGAATGTCAGGGCATGGTCGGAGGTTGGGATGATGGCGGAGTCTTTGTTTCGGAGCGCGATGTGAGCCGAGCCGACGACGAGTGGGGTTGTTCCGAAGGCGTTCGAGAGGTGTACGCGCAGGGTGCTGCCGCCGATGCTGGCGCGCATGACCATGCGGACGGTCTGGTCGTTGAAGCTACGGGCTGGGCGTGTGGGTGGTGGGGCGGGTGGCAGCGGAGTGGCGTTTGCGGTAGCGTCTGGCGGAGGGGGTGGGGTTGGTGGGCGCACGATGGATGGGCGAGGTACCTGCTGCGAGGAGGCCCATGTTGCTACCCAGTGTGTTCCGGGAGCTGTCTGCGCTGATGCCGATTGGTGGAGAGATGGGAGGAATGCCGTTAACGCTAGAGCGAGAGAGCACAGCTTCTTGCGGAGCATAGGGACCTTTGTGGGTGTTGATGGTGTGAGTAAATTTTTGCTAGATAAAATTATGTGCAGAGGTGGTGAGTGTCAAGGGACGTAAGAAGCTTTGCGTGGGTCATTGGATTCGTCCCGGGGTTTTACCGCTTCGGGTGGTTGTGGCGGGGATGGTTCTGTAACCCATGTCTCAGAAGCGAGACATGGGGCACCCGGATTTGCGGTTAGGGAGAAAGAGGACGACGCTCGGGTGTTTAGCCGGCTTTGGGGGTGGTGTGGCTTAGGCGTTGGATGAAGTCGCAGTAGGTGAGGGCGGCGGGGGAGTAGCCGCTGGGATCGGCCTGGGTGAAGTCGCCGGTGAGGGGGTCCATCTGTTGGCGGAACTCGGTGTGGCGGCTGATGGCTTCGGTCCATTGCTGCATGAGGTGGTTGAGCTCGGCTTGTTTGCCGTAGTAGGGCATCCAGCGGGGGGCGCGGAGGGCGGTGAGGGCTTGCGATGCTCCTCCCCAGGAGTTGCGGGGGATGGGGCGGACGAAGGTGGGGTCGTCCATGGCGATGGAGGTGAGGGGGTAGGGCGCCCAGAAGGCTTTGGGGTTGTGGATCTGTTTGGTCCAGATGGCGTCGAAGATGGCTTTGTCGTGGGCGTCGTAGCGGCGGAGGACGTGCTCGCCGAGGACGCGGGAGATGAGGTCGCCGCGGACGCGAACGAATTTGTTCTGGGCGTCGAGGTCGTAGAAGGCGGCGTCTTCGGGGCTGTAGAGCTTGGTGATGATGAGGGTGCGGATCTTTTCGGCGTCGTCGTGCCAGCGGCTGGCTTCGTCGCCTTTGCCGAGGGCGGTGGCCATGTGGGCGAGGGCCATGCGGCCGCCGTAGACGGTGGCGGAGAGGTCGGGGCAGAGGCGCGGCATGGAGGGGAGGGGCGGGCACTTGCGGGCGTCGGCGTCGGGGCAGCGGTTGGGGATTCCGGCCCAGCGAGGGGAGTTGTCGTGGCCGGTGTCGTAGGTGCAGAAGCCTTCGACGAGGCCGGTCTTGCGGGTGTCGCGGTATTGGCGGAGCCAGGCGTCCCAGCGGGAGCAGGCGTCGTAGGCGGCGACGAGGAGCTCGTCGTCGTTGGTGAGCTGGATGAGATCCCAGGCGGTGGCGGCGATGGGGACTACCATCTGGATCTGGCCGTAGCCGTTGTTGGTCTGGGCGGGGTCGGCTAGCTTGATGGAGGCGGGGAGCTGGCCGTCGGGCTTTTGTTGCGCGAAGAAGGCCATGTGGTTGTTGCGGGCGACTTTGAGCGGCGCGTTCTCGGCGGATGTGGGGGTGATGTATTGATCGAGCGTGCCGTAGACGAGGCCTTCCTGCGGGGCGCACTCGAGCCAGATGCCGGCGTAGACTGCGCCTTCGACGAGGGTGGGTGGGGCGTAGCGGGGCATGGTGTGGATGTTGCCGGCGAGGACGGCGAGGGCGGCGTCCCAGGTGCGCTGCCAGCGGGGATCGGCGGTGGGGAAGCGTGGTGCGGGCGCAGGGGCGGCCGCTAGTTCGGCGGCGGCGGGTAGTGCGAGTGAGGGGATGAAGGAGGCGGCGGTGGTGAGGGCGGCTAGTTTGAGGAAGTGTCTGCGGTGAGTGACGGGAGTAGTCTTCATGGTTGCGCTGCCTCAATGTTGCCTGAACGTGCGGGCATAAGTTTAGCCTATCCATATAGGAAGTTGACGATAGACTGGCTGTCGATGGTAAGTAGAACGAAAAAGAAGATTGAGACGCCGGTGCAACCTGCTCCGGCACGGGCGGCCGGGGAGAGTCTGGCTGCGGCAGAGGTTTCAGTGTTCCGGCGGAAGCTGATGCAGTGGTATCGGAAGAATGCGCGGAAGCTGCCGTGGCGTGGGGTGAACGATCCTTACCGGACGTGGGTTTCGGAGATCATGCTGCAGCAGACGCGGGTGACGGCGGTGATTGAGCACTACAACGAATTTCTGCTGCGGTTTCCGACAGTGCTGGCGCTGTCGTTGGCGCGGGAGCAGGAGGTGCTGGCGGCGTGGTCGGGGCTGGGGTATTACAGGCGGGCGCGGATGCTGCACAAGACAGCACAGTTCATTACGCGAGAGCGGCGGGGTGCGTTGCCGACAGATTCGGCCGGGCTGCGGACGCTGCCGGGGATTGGTGAATACACGGCGGCGGCGATTGCGAGCATCGCGTTTGGCGAGAGCATTGCTGTTGTGGATGGGAATGTGGAGCGAGTACTGCTGCGGGTGACGGGGCGGCCGCATGTTTCGACGGCGGCGGGGCGGGGGTTTGTGCAGGCGCAAGCGAGCGCACTGGTCCCGCGAAGGAAGATGGAGAAGGGTGTGAACGCGGCGGGCGATCATAACGAGGCAATGATGGAGCTGGGCGCGACTGTTTGTCTGCCGAAGGCTCCGCTGTGCGCGAAGTGTCCGGTGTATTCGCTGTGCCTGACGCGGGGGGAGCATGTGACGCCGGTGCGCGCGGTGCAGCGGAGTTTGCCGGCTGCTTATCTGCTGAGTCTGCGGAAGCAGGGGACGGTGACGGAGGTGTTGCTGCAGCGACGAGCGGCGGACGCGAGCCTGATGGCGGGGATGCTGGAACTTCCGCCGCTGCCGGAGGAGTCGGTGGCGGGGCGTGAGCCGCTGCTGCGGGTAAGGCACTCGATTACGAATACGAACTATTATGTACAGGTGTTCGCGGCGCGGAGTGCGCGGGACCGGTCGCTGATGAAGTCATTGGTGGGACGGGAGGCGACGCTGGAGTGGGTTCGAACGACGCGTCTGGCAGGGCAGCCGCTGACGGGGCTGGCGCGAAAAGTGCTTCAGCGGCTGGATGTGATGGAGGTGCGGCCGGTGGTGTGGGGTCGACCGCCAGCTATAGAGGCGCATGAAGGAGAGATGCTATGAATGCTGCTGTGGTGAGTTCTTACGATGCTGCTCCGCGGTTTGGTGCGTTTGAGGAGCCGGTTGCGGGTGAGGGTGAGGTGCTGGTGAACGTGAGTGCCGCGGGGCTGCACCCGATTGTGAAGTCGCTGGCGAATGGCAGCCACTACGGGAGCACGGGTGTGTTTCCGTTTGTGCCGGGAGTGGATGGCGTGGGGCGGCTGGCGGATGGGCGGCGGGTCTTGTTTGGGGCTGTGCGGAGTCCGTTTGGGACGTTTGCGGAGCGGTCGGTGGCTTCGGGGGCGATGTGCCTGGAGTTGCCGGATGGGTTGGAGGATGCTGTGGCTGCGGGGCTTGCGAATCCGGCGATGTCTTCGTGGGCGGCGTTGAGGGCGAGGGCGAAGTTTGTTGCGGGGGAGAGTGTGCTGATCCTGGGGGCTACTGGGGTTGCGGGGCAGTTAGCGGTGCAGATTGCCAGGCGGCTCGGGGCGAAGAGGGTTGTTGCGGCGGGGCGGAATCCGGCGGCGCTGGAGAGGCTGAAGGCGCTGGGGGTGGATGCTGTGATCTCGCTGGAGCAGGAGAAAGCCGCGCTGGTGGAGGCTTTTCGCGCGGAGATTGCTGGTGGGGTGGATGTGGTGCTGGATTATCTTTGGGGCGCTCCGGCGGAGAGCGTGCTGGCGGCGATTGCGAAGAAGGGGCTGAGCCACTCGAGTGCGCGGATACGGTTTGTGCAGGTGGGAAATAGCGCGGGGGCGACGATAACGCTGGCGGGTGCTACGCTGCGGAGCTCGGGGCTGGAGCTGCTGGGGAGCGGGTTTGGGAGCGCTTCGCTGGCGGAGATCTTTGCGGCGGTGAGGGAGTTCTTTGTGGAGGCGGCGAGGGCTCCTTTTGATGTGGAGATTAAGGCGGTTCCGTTGAAGGATGTGGAGGCGGTTTGGGGTGGGGCGGAGAAGGGTGCTCGGGTTGTGTTTCGGCCTTGATGGCGGTACCCCCTCCCCCCTTGATATTGCGCAAAGTATTCGAAGTAGGCAGTTTAAGTCCGGACTTCGGTGGGTGGAGGTCCGAAAAGTCTTATAAAGTGGGGTTGGTGGCTGCAAAGTATTCATAAATATAGATTTATGAGATTGGATTCCGGCTGGGTTGTCAAAGTTGCGGTGATGCCGGTCCGCCTGGGCGGTGGGTTTTGTCTGTGCTTCTATATACGTCGGTTGGGGGGTAGCGGTTCCCCAACTAGTAGTCGATCAGGCGGTTGAGGAGGCGACGGCAGATGCCAGAGCGGTTTAATAGTCAGCTTTCAGCGGTCAGCTATGAGCTGTCAGCTAAAGCAACAGCAACGGCAAAACCGGCGGGGAAAGGGTATCGGTTCCCCAACCATCGCCCGATCAGGCGGGCTCAGGATGGGGCACCCGGGGTTTGGGGGTGGTTGAGGAGAACGGGCAACGGCTGGGGCGACTGCGGTCAAAAACCAGGTATGAGGTATGAGCGATCAGCTTTGAGCTAAGGGTTGCTGGGAGGATTTGTCGCGACCCCACTCATGACGATGAAGCAGTCATGAATGGGGCACCCGGCGACAGTTATTCTCCTGCGGCGGCGAGTATCCAAAAAGCAAAAGTACCCAATGCACAAACAGGAGAGACCCACCGCAATGGGCCTTTCTGCCATGCTCCGCCGATGCCAAACAAGAATCCTCCTATTGAAAGCAGTAATCCCCAACGAAAGACCTTCATGAGAGTCGGGTCATAATATCCAAACCGGTGGCCTTGGGCATAGGCAACTGACCACACGGCTAATAGAGCCGAGACTGTCGCAAGAATGAAACCGCATAGGGAAAGGGCGGCCGAAATATTTGGGAATTTCCGTCCCTGCGTCCATCGATTCCAGCCCCAGACGAACATCACAGGCGTGACCAAGTAGCTAAGTCCAAAGAGAAGCGCGGCCAGAATCGTGACCCCTATGCTCATGCGGGCCAGTATAGTTGGCGATGCGAATGTCGACTACCTGAGACTTCATACGGGCCGATCAAGCTCCGCGAATTTGTATGGAGTAGACGTAGACTGGACGGATTGAGATTGCTTGAGGGATATGGTCAATGGCGAAGTTTAAGATATTTGTCAGCTGCTGCTGTGGTGGTTCTTGCGTTTGGGGTGATGGTTGCTGTTCGGGCTGTTCGGGTGGGGGCGGCGGAGGGTCATTATCAGTTGGTTGAGGGGTGGGCGCAGTTTCCGGCTGGGTTTGCGAAGTGGAGTCCGGTGAGTGGGGTGGATGTGGATGCGCATGACAATGTTTATGTCTTTCAGCGCAGCGAGGCTATGCCGATTATGGTCTTTGATCGTAACGGTAAATTTCTGCGGACGTTTGGGCAGGGGGTGTTTAAGCAGCCGCACTTTTTGCGTGTCGATCCTGCGGGGGATGTCTGGGTGACTGACCGGCAGAATGTCCAGGCTTACAAGTTCAGCCCGGATGGGAAGCTGCTGATGACTCTCGGTAAGAAGGGCGTTTTTGGGGATAACACTTCGCAGGATGCCTTCAATGGCGTGGCCGATGTTGCGGTGGCGAAGAATGGCGATGTCTTTATCGCCGACGGTGAGGGCGCTAATACGCGCGTGGTGAAGTTTTCGAAGGACGGTGCATTCATCAAGTGGTGGGGTGGTAAGGGGACGGCGCCGGGCCAGTTCAATGTGCCGCATAGCATTGCGATGGATTCGAAGGGGCGCATCTATGTGGCCGATCGGTCGAACAACCGGATTCAGATCTTTGATCAGGAGGGGAAGTTTATCGATCAGTGGACTAACTTTGGGACTCCGTGGGGATTGTTTGTTAAGGGTGATTTGATCTATGTCGTCGATGGAACTGCTAACAACTGTCTGCTAATTGCGAATATAAAAGATGGCAAGGTGGTGGACAGGATCGATGGGCTTACGAATCCTACGGCTGTGACGGTTGATTCGAGTGGGGCTATTTATGTGGGCGAGGTGAATGGGATGAATGTGAAGAAGTTTGTGGAGAAGTAGTGTCGCTTTTTCGTTTCCGGGTTCTTATGACCAGAGCCAAGAGAAGTTGCCGATAACCCCGTTTTGCGTGCAGTTCACGGGAAAGTCGGTAGTTTGTAAAACACGGGGTCCACGGCGTGTCTGGATGTAGAAATCTCAATTTGAAGGTTCGACCCTCTTGGGTCCATGGAAGATGCACTCTCGTCCGCTCTGAGGGGTTCGCCAGATGTCTTTAGGAAGGCTTTGGAGAACTCAATTGTCCCGTCGGTGAGTTGGTTCCAGGTTCCGCTCGCATGATTCGAGACACCGTCATGAGTCAGCGTCTGGTCAAACGAATGATCCGCATTCAGTGCGAGTGTCGCGGAGACTCCCGGTTCATCGCCTGTATAGGTGCCTTGGACCGAAGTGTCGGAACCGGCCTTGCCATACCAAAGGACATGGTATTGGCGGAGCCTTAGTGAGACGAACAAGCCCATGGTCTTATGCATGTCGCAGAAGGTTGTTCCGTCCGGCTCAGGTTCATCGCCAGAAACCACGAGAAACTCCTTCGAGAAGGAAATGCCTCCTTCACCTACGCGTCGCCAGGTTCCCTCACCATGTCGTTTGATGTTCCCCATTTGAAGGTCTTGCTGAAAACTGTGATCCGGTTTCAGTACTAACGTCGAGAACTCACCGTTGCCGGTAAAACGATACTTTCCGACTGCGACGCTGTCGTCATAATTCATCGCGGCGGCGGCCCACATGACCAAACACACAAATGAGACGATGAGTCCGACCGACACCCGTACTGACTTCTTCATTCCTTTGGTCTTTCCTCCAGCACATCCGAGGATACCGTACGGCTCACCTCCCGAAAAGTCCGGTTTTCGGAAACTTCACATAAGGCAGGCTTCGTTGATTTGGGTGGTGTGGACGTAGACTGGACGGAACAGGAGTCCATCGAAGAGGATAAGAAGCGCGGTTTGGGCTAGTGGCGGTGATGTTGTTGTCTAGTGCTTCGGGGTTGGTGGGGCAAAGTAATATTCCTCCGGCGGTGAAGGCTGCGGAGGGTTCGATTGATGGGGAGAAGATTCGGGCGCATGTGAAGTTTTTGTCGGATGATTTGCTGGAGGGGCGTGGACCGGGGCTGCGGGGGGCGGAGATTGCTGCGCAGTATATTGCTACGCAGTTTGCGTTGTATGGGTTGAAGCCGGGTGGGGATGACGGGAGTTATCTGCAGCAGATTAATTTTGTGGGGATGAAGGCGATTCCGGAGAAGACGACGATGTCGCTGGTGCCGAAGAGGCCGGAAGGCGAGATCGGGATTATGTTGTACTCGATCGACCTGAAGTATGGGGACGACTACACGGTGAGCAATCGGACGCTGACGCCGAGTGTGGATGTGGATGCTCCGATTGTGTTCGTGGGGTATGGGGTGAGAGCTCCGGAGTTTGGGTGGGATGACTATGCGGGCGTGGATGTGAAGGGGAAGGTGATTCTGTGCATTGTGGGCGATCCTCCTTCGGATGATCCAAAGTTCTTTGGCGGGAAGGCGCTGACTTACTACGGGCGGTGGACTTACAAGTTTGAAGAGGCGGCTCGGATGGGTGCGGTGGGCGCGCTGATTATTCATCGGACTGATTTGGCTAGTTATGGGTGGGATGTGGTGAAGAACTCGAATACCAGTGAGAAGACTTATATTCGCGACAATAAGGATCCGCAGCTGGAGGCGGCTAGCTGGATTCAGCTGGAGGTGGCGAAGCAGATCTTCAAGTCGAGCAATTTGAATTTTGACGACGAGTTTGCTGCTGCGGGGAAGAAGGGATTCAAGGCGGTGGAGCTGCCGGTTCGGCTGCATGCGCATGTGGAGAGCGTGGTGCGGCCGTTTCCAGAGCGCGAATGTGGTGGGGGTATTGCCGGGTACGGAGAAGGGGAAGGACCAGGCAGTGATGTATACGGCGCACTATGACCATCTGGGGTTTGTGCCGGGGATGACGGGGGACAATATTTATAACGGTGCGGCGGACAATGCGACGGGGTGCGGGATGTTGCTGGAGATGGCTCGGGCGTGGACGGCGGAGTGGGTTGAAGCCGGACCACTCGGTGATCTTTGCGGCGGTGACGGCGGAGGAGCAGGGGTTGCTGGGGAGTGAGTATCTGGGGCAGCATCCTCCGGTGCCTGCGGGGCAGATTGCGCTGGATATTAACTACGACATGATTCTGCCGATCGGGGTTCCGAAGCAGGTGAATGTGAATGGGGCGCAGCGGACGGATTTTTATCCGGTGGTGCAGGAGACGGCGAAACGGTTTGGGTTGGCGATTGTTCCTGATCCGCGGCCGGAGGCGGGGAGCTACTATCGGTCGGATCATTTCAGCTTGTCGCGGGTGGGGATTCCGGCGTTTTCGATTGAGGCGGGGACGCTGTATGAAGGGCACGATGAGGCGTGGGGGAAGGCGAAGTTTCAGGATTTTGAGGATCACGATTATCACAACTTCAGCGACAACTATCACGAGGACTGGGACTTTGCGGGGAACGCGAAGCTGGACCGGTTCGGGATGGAGTTGGGGTGGGAGGTTGTGAGCGCCGACAAGACGATCAGCTGGAAGGCTGGGGATGAGTTTGAGGCGGCTCGTAAGGCTAGTGCTGGGAAGTAGGGTGGTGAGGCGAGGGCTATAGCGCTTAGTAGAAGTCGGCGCAGCTTAAGAAGTAGCCGCAGGTTCGGCAGACTAGTTTGCAGCGGCTGTCTTCGAGGCGGGAGGAGCAGGTGGGGCAGAAGACGCAGTGGTGCTCGTCGGGGATGGTGCAGGCTGGGGCGGGTTGGGGTTTCTGGGTGGGCGGGGTGGGGGTGGGGTTGTGCATTGCGATAGGGTAGTGCATTGGTGCGGAAATTCAAGTGCTGTTGAGATGAGAATGCATCGAATGAGATACGGTACTAGATGAGGCCAATTGGGAGCTTGTCCGGTTGGCGATTGAAGCTGGCCGCTTTGGCGGCTAATCATGACGGGTAACAACACCAAGGAGAAGATTATGGATCGCAGCGCGAGTGCAGTGTGGCAAGGCAGCCTGAAAGAAGGCAAGGGAACGATTTCGACGCAGAGCGGTACGTTGAAGGATACGCAGTACAGCTTTGCTGCCCGGTTTGCAGAGGGTGTGGGGACTAATCCGGAGGAGTTGATCGCGGCGGCGCATGCGGGCTGCTTTACGATGGCGTTCAGCGGGCAGCTGACGCAGGCGGGATTCACGGCGGACAAGATTGAGACGACCGCGAAGCTGACTCTGGACATGCACGACAAGCCGACGATTACGAAGATCCACCTGACGATGAGTGCGAAGATTCCCAATATCGACAAGGCGAAGTTCGATGAGTTGGCGAAGAATGCTGAGACTGGTTGTCCGGTTTCGCGGCTGCTGAAGGCTGCGGAGATTACGCTGGATGCGACGCTGCTTTAATTCATGAATGCAGAGTGATGAGTGGGGGCTCGGGCTTTATGCCTGGGCCTTTTCTCTTTGCTGGATTGTCTAAGATCTTTGTTCAGTGTGAGTGGGTGTGGCCGTGATGATGGCGGCAGTGGAATTCAAAGTGAGTCCTGTTAGTGCGTGTGGCTGTGCCCATGATGGTGGTGGTCGTGGGCGCCTACGGCTTCTAGTTCGGGTGGGGCGGAGCAGCCGTGGGTAGTCTCGCAGCCGGTGATTTCGAACTGGATGGTGGTGTGGGTGATGTGGAACTTGCTGCGCAGAGTCTTGTTGATGCCTTCGAGGATGCAGCCGCAGTCTGACATGGGCATGTCGGCTACGGTGACGTGGCTGGCGAGGGCGTGGGAGCTGGAGCCGAGCGACCAGACGTGCAGGTCGTGGACGTCGAGGACGCCTTCGACGGACTGCATGGCTTCGTGGATGGTGGCGAGCTCGAGATTGCGCGGGGTGCCTTCGAGGAGGATGTTGAGGGTCTCGCGGATGATGCCGATGGAGCTGTAGACGATCATGGCGGCGATGATGATGGAGAGGACGGGGTCGATCCAGTTGTGGCCGGTGAAGAGGATAGCTGCACCACCGACGATGACGGCGGCGGTGGAGAGGGTGTCGCCGAGCATGTGGAGATAGACGCTGCGGATGTTGACGTCGCCGGAGAACTTCCAGAGGAGGGTGGCGACCGTGCCATTCATGAGGACGCCGGCGAGGGCGACGTACATCATGAGGCGGGGTTCGACGGCGACGGGGTGGCTGAGGCGATGGATGGCGGTGATGGCGATCCAGGCGGAGAGGACGATGAGGGTGAGGGCGTTGACGAAGGCGGCGAGAACCCCGGCGCGCTGGTAGCCGAAGGTTTTTTCGGCGGTGGCGGGGCGGGCCTGGAAGTAGACGGCTACGAAGGAGAGCAGGATGGCGAGGAGGTCGGAGACGTTGTGGCCGGCCTCGGAGATGAGGGCGAGGGAGTGGGCTCGGATGCCGAAGACGAAGGTCGCGACGACGTAGGCCGCGGTGAGCGCCATGGAGATCTTGAGGACGCTCTGCATCTTGCGGTTTGGGGTTGCGACCATGTGCATAACTTGATTTTAGACTTATGGGATTTGGGAAGGTCTTGGGCTGATGGCTCTGGCCTTCCCGGTGCTCGTTTTGTGTCCCGCTGGTCCTACCCCCTCCCCCCGTCAGTTTTGCGCAAAATCTTCGAAATACAGGACTTAGGTCCGGACCTCGGTTTCGCTGCTGCTTAAAGTCTGAAGGCCCGGCGGTGGGCCGGACCCTTCCCTTTTGCTTGTCTTAAGTATATCAGCCGAGTCAAGGGATAGTGCCGGGTGGGTCGATTTCTACTTAGCTAATTTGTTCTACTGCACGGGGGGGAATCCTTTCCGGGACTGAAAGGAACACGAGCGTGGATAGTGGTACCCATCTGGAGTTGGGATTTGATTGAAAGCGTTCCATTCAGGAGTCTCAGACGCTCCTCCATGCTGATTAGGCCCAGCCCCTGGCTCGCCTTTACCGCGTCGGGATCAAAGCCAGCGCCGGAGTCTCTAACCGCGAGATGAATCTCATCCGGCGTTTCCCACAATTCAACCTCGAAGTACTGTACCCCACTGTGTTTGGCCGAATTATTCAGGGCTTCTTGCAGAACTCGGAAGATGCAAAGTGAAATGTCCGGCGACAAAGGGACTGGCAAATCGCGGATTTTTACGTCAATCTCCACTTTCTGCTGCTCGCCGAATTCTCGGCAGAAGCCTGTGATGGCCGCAACAAGACCCAAGTATTGCAGTCTTGACGAGTGCAACTCGTGAGACAAGGATTGAATATCGGCGGCTATCTCTGAGGTCAGCTTTTGTACTTCGCCTATACGGCCAGCCAGTTCCGGCGAATTGGAAGGGTTTTGTTGGATTCGTGTCAGATTGACGGCCAATATTGCGAGACGTTGACCAATGTCATCATGAAGTTCTCTGGCGATCCGGCTACGTTCCTGCTCCTGTGCCTCAATCAACTTTCTGCTCACGCTCGCAAGCGCCGTGTCCGTCCGTTTGCGCTCCGTGATGTCCTCCACAAAGGCAAAGACGAGCGGGGCTTCTCCATCCCCGTTACTACACAGAGACACATTCAGATGTCCCCAAAGCTCCCCCCCATTTTTTCTCACATAGCGTTTTTCCAGTGAGTATTTGTCGATGACGCCGTCACGGAGCTGTTGAAAAAGAACCCCTTCCTCCTGAGAATTTCCGGGATCATCGAAGTGGGAACAACTCATGGCGCACAGTTCGTCCTCCTGGTATCCAAGCATGGAGCAAAGTGCCGGGTTGGCGAGTAAGAGCTTGCCGTCGAGATCTTCCACCGCGATTCCTAATGACGCTTGCTCAAAAAGGTAGTGAAAAAGCTGTTTAGCCTGTGCTGGCAAGGCTTGCGAGGACATGACGATCTCCAGAACGTAAAGTCTTTCTCTGCGACGGGCACCTGGCTTTACGAGGCAACTGCATTGTGGCCCATAATTGGTGGATTTGAAAGCTTATTAAATCCTAATCGGCCGAACAACAGTTTTTCTGGGGGCGTTCGATTAGTTCTTGGAAGGTGGTTCGACGTGATCGATCACGAGCGTCTCTACTGATCCTTTTGCCGCCTTGAGCTGGAGGCCTAGCTGGTCCTGGACGATGTTAGAGATCTGCGAGCTGAAGAAGTCCGGTGGTACGGGCGCGGGTGCGCCGTCCCCCTGCGGAGGCGGGCGCAGCTCTATTTGGTAGGTGATGTCGTACTTGCCGGTGAGACCGGTCTTGTCGTGGATGGGGCGGCCGGCCAGGGTCGACAGAAAGGTGCCGAGGTCCGGCATGGTTATGCCTAAGAGGGTTTGCTGGCCGGGGTTGGGGCCAGTGGTCACGATGGTACCGCCAAACAGCGTGACAGCTTCGGGATGCTTTTGCCGGACTTCGGCCAGCGTGGTTGCCTCAGCGGGCTTGAACTTCGGACTCTTTTTGCCGAGCGCCAGCTCATAGATGGGAATCTCTTTGTTCTCGCGGTGGATCGCGAGTTTGAAACGGTCGGCCAACATCGCCTGCAGCATGGCGCGGAGCATCGCGGGTTGCTTGGCGGGGTCTTTCCAGCGGGGCAGGTCGGCCTCGGAGACTTTGGCGTCGATATCGTAGAGAACTGCGTTTGAGCCGAAGACCCAGGCTGGCATGTCAGTGATCCGGTTGGGACGAAAGCTCAGGCTTCCCTCTGACGGGAGGTATGCGGTCTGGATGACCGCAAACAACGTTGCGTCTTTCAGGCGATAGCCATCGGGGGTTGGGCCGTTCTGGACAGGGGCCTGCGAATTCGAGTCAGGTTTGTATTCGCGGATGGAGACGACGTCGAAGGTGAGGGGCTTGCCGTCGGCTCCGAGGAGCGGTGTTGCCGTAGCCGATGGGGCGGCTTGCGCGACGACGGCTGCAGGAGCTGCGAATAGAATTCCGGCAGCCATGGCCAGCGGGATGCTGTGAACGAAGCTTGTTTTCCAGTTCGAACACTTCGTTGTCATGCGAGTGTCCTCACTCCCCGTCTTCGATCGAGGTGGAGGAGCTGTAGTTGATATCGCCGAAGTAGATCGCGTGAATAGAGTGCTTCGCGATATGGGGCAGCTTTTCTTTGACGGTGACCGTGCCGTTGTCCAGCCTGCTCGTATTGAGGACCGTGCTTCCATCGAAGAAGCGCACGGCACCGGTTGGTGTTGGCCCGGTGCCAACTGCAAGTACCGTCGCGGTGATGTGAACTATTGATCCGGGCGAGGGGTGAGCGGGGAAGTACGAGAGGGTGATTGTGGGTGGTGGCTTCGCAATTGTGCCGGAGTATCTCGACAGTCGAGAGGGCGTAGGAAAGTGGAAGAGGTTTCCTCCGTGGCCAATCATAAAGAAGAGGGAGCCATAGACCGCCAACGATGCGATTCCCCCGTAAAACAGCGAACGGAGACTTAACGCTTCAGGTTCGAGAATATGGAACGAAGGTGTGCCGTCCCAAAGATGCTGTGCCTGAGAGACAGCGACCGCTGCGGAGACTGATCGATACCCGCGTGGGACGGAGATGGCAAGATCGCCCAGCAGGTCGAACCAGAGTCGCAGGGCGAAGAGGAATCCTCTTTCATCGCGCGCGCGGTCGCGGAATAGTTGCAGGGCTTCTTCGCCGTAGGTCTTGCGGAAGTGCGCAGGATAAAGGCGTAAGAGCAGCGCGTATATCTTTTCAGACATAGTCCCCCCTGAAGATCTTCTTCGAGCGCGCGACCCGCAGCAGGTCGCCGAGCCTCTCGGCCTCGGAGCGGGCGAGCTTACGTCCAGCAGAGGTCAGCCGGTAGTATCGGCGGCGCTCGTGGCCGAGTGCTGGGTCCTCGCGCAGGTCGACTTCTTCGATACATTTCTCTTCTAGCAGCGTTTGGATTGAGCTGTACAGGGTGCCGGGGCCGAGTCGCATACGGCCGGCGGTTTGCTCTGCGACCTGCCGCATGATTCCGTAGCCGTGCAAGTCTTCATCGGCGAGGGAGAGCAGGATCTGAAACGCAGCGGAAGGTAAGGGGTCGAGTTTTCGTTTAGGCATAGTTGATCGATGCTCGGTATATCGATAAACGACTGTACTCCTGGTTAGTGGAGTTTAGCAATAGCTTTTTTGTGTGCGAGGGATGCGGGGAGGAACCAACAGGGTCGTTGATTTTTGATCGAATATGTATACTCGATTCCTGTTCGGGAGCTGTCTTCGCGCTGGTCGCGTCCTTATGAAGGTTATTTGGCGATCCTTACTGATGCTGCTTTTGCCGTGTGACGTGTCCCACTGGCTGCGCGCGCAGGTGCCTGATGTGCCTGCTTGGGCTTATCCGGGTTCTGCGACGCATGTTCAGGTGGCGCCGCCTGCGGACTTTCACAGGCCGAGCAAGAATTTCGATACGCCGATAGGGGTTTTTCAGGGTCAGTCGGATATTGGAAGTGCGTTGGTCGCGGGCAGTGCGAGCTACGATGCTGCGACGAAGCAGTACACGATTCATTCCGCCGGCTACAACGTCTGGTATACGCGCGATGAGTTTCGCTATCTGTGGAAGAAGATGTCCGGCGACGTCTCGCTGGCTGCCGATATTGCGTATCCGGACCCGAACGGTTACGGCGACCGCAAGGCGGTGCTGGTGATTCGGCAGGATCTTGAGGACGATTCGAAGGAGGCGATGGTGGCGCTGCACGGTGCTGGGATGATTCACCTGGCGCAGCGTCCGGAGAAGAATGTTCGCATGAAGGATATGGAGTATCGCATCGGCGGGCGTGGGCTTCCTGGCGGGGCGAGTCCTGACAGCCTTGTTACTGTGAGCGCCAAGCGCATCGGGATTGAAAAGCGCGGCGACTTTTTCACGCTTTGGGTTAGTTTGGACGGGGAGCCGATGCATCAGTTCGGGCCGCCGATTCGGCTGCATCTGGATGCGCCGTTTTATGTTGGGATTGGATTCTGCTCGCATCTGCCGGACAAGTCGGATACGGCGGTGCTCTCTAATGTTGTGCTGGAGAATGCCGCGGGCAAAGTTCATTAGGAGTGTGGATGATGAAGGTGCGTGCGGGATTTGGCTTGGTGATGATGAGTTTGCTGGTGGCGAGCCACTGCTCGGGCCAGGAGAGGCCGAAGATCACCGGTGTCTCGCACCTAAGCGTCTACACGTCGGACGCTGCTAAGGCGGAGGCGTTTTATGTTCATGACCTGGGTGGATTCAAAGCGAGTTGATCCGCAGAATCCGCTGGGCGTGCGTTATTACTTCAACGCGATCCAGTTTGTGGAGGTTCTGCCGCTGCCTGCGGGGCCGGAATCGAAGAATCGTTTTGATCATGCGGGATACAACACGGTCAATGCCGAGGGGTTGAGGAAGTATCTGGGGGCGCACGATGTTGCTGTGCCGGCTGCGGTGAGCAAAGGGAGTGATGGAAGCCAGTACTTCGAGGTGAAGGATCCGGAGGGGAATCGGGTTCAGTTTGTGCAGCCGCCGGCGCACCCGCTCGCGGTTCCGTTGAATCCGTTGAGCTCTCACATGATTCATGTGGGATATATCGTTCACGATATTGCGAAGCTGGACACGTTTTATCAAGGCATTTTGGGGTTTCGGCCTTATTGGCATGGCGGTGGGACGGAGGATTCGCACGATTGGACTTCGCTTCAGGTGCCGGATGGCACGGACTGGGTGGAGTACATGAAGGTGAAGGGGCCTGAGACGATGGGGATTCCGGCAGATATGTCGCAACAGACTGCGGGTGTGCTCGATCACTTTTCGCTTGGTGTGCCGAACATCGAGAAGGCAGTGGACCTGATGTACGCCGGGGACCGGCTGACTGCGAGGCACTCGGACCCGAAGATCGGGCGCGATGGGAAATGGCAGGTGAATCTATATGACCCGGATGGGATTCGAGCTGAGCTTATGGAGTTTCAGCCCTCGGTGAAGCCGTGTTGTTCGCCGTTTCTGTTGCCTAGCCCGGCGAAGTAATTTCGTGGGCTAGTTTTCTGAGGGCTTCTCGATGTGGTCGATGACGAGGGTTTGAGTGGGGGCTTTGATGGGTTCGAGTTTGAGGCCTAGCTGATCCTGGATGGCAGTGGTGAGTGGGGGCCAGGGCTCGACGCCTTCTGTTTCGCGGGGCGATACGGTGCCGTTGTATTGGAGGGTGAAGTCGTAGGTGGCGGTGAGGCCGGTTTTGTCGACTACGGTGGTGTTGAATTGTCCGGCGAGCATCTCGGTGATTCGGGCCATGGAAGCTCCATGGGCAAAGAACTGGTAGCCGCGGCGTCCGTCGCCCTGTTGGTACAGCGGAGGGACCGGATTATCGCCGAAGGCTTTGAGTTCGTCGGGGCTGGGCTTCTCACCTTTTGCGACCTGCATCTTCAATCCGTTTTTTGCGGTGACGAGGGCGAAGCCGGGGAGATCTTTAGTGCCGGGATGGACCTTTAGTTTGAAGCGATCTGCTAACAGCACCTGGAGCATGTGCTGCTTTTCGAGTCTTGCCTGTTCGTTGCTTAGCTTCGCGAGGGCTTCGTCGGTAGCGGCGTCGGATTTTGCTTCGACGACGAAGCGGGCTCGATCGAGCCAGTCGGGACCGTTGAGGATCTGGAAGTATTGAAGTCCGTACGCCTGCACGATGAGGTCTCTGGCTGAGTAGTTTGTTGCTGAGAATTTGCTGGAGTGGGTTGGACTTTGGCCGCTCACGCTGTAGCCGTGACTGAGGTCGGAGGTGTTTTCGCGGACTGAGGCTACGTCGAAGGTGAAGGTTGGGGTGTATGGAGTGTTGGTTGTGGTGGTCTGGGTGAATGCGAGTGGGGTAAGGATCGCGGGTGCTACTGCGAGGAGCAACGATGCTGTCGTGAGGGATGATTTGAGGAAGATGCGCTTATGCATGGATGTGATCGCACTAATTTTCGGTTGGTTTGGTGGCGCTGTCTATGACGATGGTTTGTGCTGATGCGATGGGTGCGGAGAGGGTGATGCAGGAGGCGGTGAGGACGAAGAGTTTGGGCGATGTAGCCAGCGGGAGTAGAAGGCGTCTAACGTGTTTCCGGCTTCGCGCGATACGTCCGGTCATGGTGCCCTATTCTATCCGTGGTGGGATAGAGACTTTGACTGGGGCGGAGCGTTAGCTGGGGTGGGGTCGATTTTTTCGGGCTGGGGTTGGGCTATGGCGTGTTGTCCGCTGGGGTGCTGGAAGCGCAGGCCGTTCCAGGCTTCGGCTACTACGATGCTGTTGCCGGGGTTGCGGGGGTCGAAGCGGACCTGGATGGGGAGGTCGACGCGGAGCTGGCGGACGAGGTTGGGGAGTGGGGAGACGTCCTGGGCGCACTCGTAGGTGACGCCGGCGATCTGGTAGCGGTAGAGGAGGACGGCCGGGGTGTCGGTGTGGGCTTCGGGTGAGCGGGCTTCGGGCGTTGGATGATCGGTTCGGATGTGGGGTCGGCTAGCCAGTGGGTCTCGGTGATGCTGCCGTCGGTGATGCGTCCGGTGCGGGCGAGGTGCTCGCGGCGCATCTGCTCGCGTTCGGCTTCGGTGAGGCGTTTGCGAGTGAGGAGATAGCCGGTGATGCTGGCGGCGGCAGCGATGACGAAGCCCAGAGCGGTGAGGTTCCGGGGGGAGCGGAGGAGTTGAGGGACGTGGATTGTGAGGTTCGAAAACACGGTGTCTGGGTGAAGGATAGCGCATTGGGGTGGGTGGATGGGAGGTGTGGGGAGTCTCTGAGTATGTTCATCGGTAGGGCTGCTCTTGCGTGGGAGGAGGTTTGGTGGGACGGTTGGCTGATGATTTGGGATGACTTATGTTTTGAGGGAGATAATGTTGATTGCGATGAGGGGTTGCGTTTTGAGGCGGCGGAGTTTGGTTGAGAGGGTGGTGCTGGGCGCGGTGCTTGCTGCGATGGCGCTGGGCGGGTGTGTGTGCCGGGCGCAGTGGCGGCGGCGCTTCGGCGGTTTGAGGTGGCTTCGGTGAGGGAGAACAGGTCGGGTGGGCCGGAGCGGCAGAATATTCCGATGGGGCCGGGGGATGTTTATGCGGCGACGGGTGGGGTGTTTTCGGCGACGAATGTTCCGCTGATTCTGTACATCACGTTTGCGTACAAGATTTCGAATAATGAGGCGCTGGCGATGCAGAAGGTGTTGCCGGAGTGGGTGAGCCAGGAGCGGTACGACGTACAGGCGCGGTCGGAGAAGAAGGATCCGACGAAGGACGAGATGAGGCTGATGATGCGGGCGCTGCTGGCGGAGCGGTTCAAGCTGGTGGTGCATACGGAGACGAAGGAGGTTCCGGTGTTTGCGCTGACGCTGGTGAAGGCGGGGAAGACGGGGCCGAAGTTGCAGGCGCATCCGGCGGATGATTCGTGTTCGAGCGATGCTTCGGCGGAGTTGAATCCCAGCCGTTCGGGGCCGGCTCCTCCGGAGGCGGTGAAGGGAGGGTTTCCGGCGGTGTGCGGGGGGATTTTATATGTGCCGGGGACGGGGGTGGGGCGGCTGAGCTTTGGGGCGCGGAATGTGACCATGGCGTCGATTGCGAATGCGATGCCGAGCTGGGGCGCGCTGGGGCGTCCGGTGGTGGATAAGACGGGGCTGACGGGGATGTGGGACTTTGCGATGGAGTTTACGCCGGAGGGGTCGGGGGATGCGGTGGCGTCGGCGCCGACGTTTTTGCAGGCGCTGAAGGAGCAGCTTGGGTTGAAGCTGGAGTCGGAGAAGGGGCCGGTGGATTCGCTGGTGGTGGATCATGTGGAGCGGCCTTCGGCGAACTAAAGGGTGTAAGGCTGCGTAGGACGATATACTGGAAATTGCTCATGAAGCCTACTTTTTCTGCCTCTTCTTTGAATTTGAATTCGTCTAAACCGTCCTCTGGCCGCAAGGTTGCGGCGTTGCCGCTGGCTCATCCTCTGGATTTGGGGGAGGGGCGGCGGATTCGGTCGACTACGGTGATTTGCGTGCGGCGGGGCGACTCGGTGGTGATGGCTGCGGATGGGCAGGTGTCGATCGGGTCGACGGTGATGAAGGGGTCGGCGAAGAAGATTCGCAAGCTGTACAACGATAAGGTTCTGGCGGGGTTTGCGGGGTCAACGGCGGATGCTTTTTCGCTGTTTGCGCGGTTCGAGACGAAGCTGGAGCAGTATGCGGGGAACCTGGGGCGCGCGGCGGTGGAGCTGGCTAAGGACTGGCGGACGGATAAGATGCTGCGGCAGCTTGAGGCTCTGCTGATTGTTACGGATTCTAAGTCGACGTTTCTGCTGAGCGGGACGGGCGATGTGATCGATCCGGATGAGGGGATTGCGACGATTGGGAGTGGGGGAGCTATGCTCTGGCGAGTGCGCGGGCGCTGATGCAGAATACGGATTTGAGTGCGCGGGAGATTGCGGTGAAGAGTCTAAAGATTGCTGGGGAGATTTGTATTTATACGAATGACCAGATGACGATTGAAGAGTTGAAGGCGGAGTAATTATGAGCTTGCTGGCTGTAAGATAAAGAGAGGAAACCGCTATGCAGGAGTGGGTTGCCGCCGATCCGAGCCGGACGATTCGCCGCTTCGAGAGCCATCAGGAGCAGGCAGAAGCTGACTTGCGTTACTGGCGCGACCAGCCTGTTGCGGAGAAAGTCAAAGCGGTTGCGGAACTAGCTGAGTATTTTGCCGCGACGCACAAGATTGATCTGAATGCTCAAGGACCAAAAAGAGTTGTTAGCCGCTCTCAACGCCCAGGGCGTTGAATATTTGGTGATTGGTGGCCACGCCGCTATTGCGTATGGTGTTGCCAGGCTGACAAAAGACCTGGACGTTCTGATCCGCGCGGATAAGATAAACAGCGAGGCCGTCTATGCGGCTCTTGCGGCGTTTGGGGCTCCCGTGGAGTCGTTGGCACCGGCTGATTTTCGCGACAGTCCGGATAGCATCGTCCAGTTTGGCATGTCCCCGAACCGGGTCGATATTCTACAGAGCATGGAAGGTGTTTCGTTCGATGAGGCGTGGGAAGATCACATCGATCTGCAGATCGACGAAACATTGACTGCGCATTATGTTTCGGTTGATCATCTTATTCGCAACAAGGAACTGATTGGGCGGCCCGGCGACCTCGCGGACGTGGACGAACTTCGCAAGATAAGAGGATTGAAGTAATGGCGATATTTTTACCGGGAACGGCGGAAGATCAGGCTTTGGCGTTGGATGAGATGACTCCGCGCGAGATTGTAGCTGAGCTGGATAAGTATGTGGTGGGGCAGCAGGCGGCGAAGCGGGCGGTGGCGATTGCTCTGCGGAACCGGATGCGGCGGCAGAAGCTTACGCCGGAGCTGGCGGACGAGATCATGCCGAAGAACATCATCATGATCGGGCCGACGGGCGTGGGTAAGACGGAGATTGCGCGGCGGCTGGCGAAGCTGACGAACTCGCCGTTTTTGAAGGTGGAGGCTTCGAAGTTTACCGAGGTTGGGTACGTGGGGCGGGATGTGGAGTCGATTGTGCGGGACCTGGTGGAGATCGCGATCGACATGGTTCGCGAAGAGAAGATGGAGGAGGTGGAGGACAAGGCGGAGCTGGCGGCTGAGGATCGGCTGCTGGATCTGCTGCTGCCTCCTACGCCGGGGGCTGTCGCACTCCGCCGGCTCCGGGTGTGACGCCGATCTCGCAGGATGATCATGCGGGAGCTGCGGGTAAGTTGATTGAGCTGCCGGTGGCGGTGGCGGATGAGAGTGCGTCAGGACGGCGAGAAGGCCGGGGATCGGAGCAGCGAGCTACCAGCGGACTCGCGAGAAGCTGCGGCAGCAGTTTCGCGAGGGCAAGCTGGATGAGCGGATGGTGGAGCTGGATGTGCGGGACCGGAATCAGCCGAGCTTTGAGGTGATTACGAACCAGGGCTCGGAGGAGATGGATATTAATTTGAAGGACATGCTGCCGGGGTTGTTCGGGCAGCGGACTAAGAAGCGGAAGATGAAGGTGGCGGAGGCGTTCGATTATCTGGTGTCGGAGGAGGAGAGCCGGCTGATCGATATGGACCAGGTGACTCGGCTGGCGGTGGAGCGGGTGGAAGATTCAGGGATGGTTTTTCTGGATGAGATCGATAAGATTGCCGGGCGCGAGGGTGGGCATGGGCCGGATGTGAGCCGCGAGGGCGTGCAGCGGGATATTCTGCCGATTGTTGAAGGCACGACGGTGAATACGAAGTATGGGATGGTTTCTACCGACCACATTTTGTTTATTGCTGCGGGTGCGTTTCATGTTTCGAAGCCGAGCGATCTGATTCCGGAGTTGCAGGGACGGTTTCCGATTCGGGTGGAGCTGCAGTCGTTGACGGTGAATGATTTTGTGCGGATTTTGACGGAGCCTAAGTCTTCGCTGGTGAAGCAGTCTACGGCGTTGCTGGAGACTGAAGGGTTGAAGCTGGAGTTTACGAAGGAAGCGATCCAGGAGATGGCGCAGTTTGCGTTCCGGGTGAATGAGACTACGGAGAATATCGGGGCGCGGCGGCTGCATACGATTCTGGAGCGGGTGCTGGATGAGATCAGCTTCCAGGCTCCGGATTTGTTTAAGAGTCCGCGGGCGGAGATGACGGAGGAGGGTGTGGTGGGTGAGGTGCATGTGTCGGCTCCGCTGGGGAGTGAGCCGCAGATGCCGTCGCCTCCGCTGCCGGTGATCGAGCGGAAGAAGGAAGATGGGACTACGGAGAAGGTGATCGTGGTGGATCCGGAGTACGTGCGGCAGCAGGTGGCGAGCATTGTGAAGGACCAGGATCTGAGCCGGTATATTTTGTAAATGGACTCTGCGGGATAAAGAAACCCGGTGAGGGTGGGTCAGGCGGCGGCTACTCCGAGGCTTGCGATGCAGGCGAGCAGTGCGTCGGGGTGGATGGGTTTGGGGAGCATGGGGAAGTCGTAGGCGGCGCAGCGAGGGTCGTCCTCGAGGTGGATGGCGTTGGCGTGGCCGGAGAAGAGGAGGACCTTGCAGTCGGGGATCGACTCTTTGATCTCGATGGCGAGGTCGATGCCGCTCATTCTCGGCATGAGGATGTCGGTGATGAGGTAGTCGGGGGGAATGATCTTCGCGACGGCGAGCGCTTCTTCAGCGTTGTAGGCGGCGGTGGCTGCGTAGTTTTGTTTGCGGAGGATTGCGACGAGGGTGTTTGCGATGAGGGGTTCGTCGTCGACGACCAGGACGACTGGAAGGGTGGAGTTGTCCAGGATGGAGAGTTTTGAGGGAACTTCAGAGAGTGGGACTATTTCGAAGTTGAGATGTTTCGGCATGAGGGAGAACCTCTACTACCGACGGTAGCACCAGGCTGGGTGATACGGTGTTAACTCTTTTATTTTCTTTTATATGATAGGTTTAGCGTCGCAGATTAGGGAGAAGATTTTGAACGGATTGGGAGACTATTTAAAAAGGTGTTGCGTCTAATCTGTTTAGTGATACGATAACAAAGCGTCACGATAAGGAATCGATAAGAACTCTAAATTTAGAGGTCTTTATGTCTACTACAGAGACTCCTGAGTCGAAGCTGCCAGTGAGGTTTGCGTCGATTCGTCAATCGGATCTGCCTACCGGAAGGAATGGGCGGCACAAGGCGATCGTTCAGCAGTTGCTGAGCGATCTGGAGCAGCTTGGCGTGGGCGAGGCGCTGAAGGTGCCGCTCTCCGAGCTGCCGGATACGAAGGTGAACATTCGCTCGGCGTTGAACCGGGCGACACAGCAGTTGGGGATCGAGGTTGCTACCTCGAGCGATGCGGAGAATTTGTATATCTGGAAGCCGGATGGGACTGCGACGAAGCCTAACGATAAATAGATGGAGAACAAATGAAAGACCGCGCCGGGTGAGGGCGCGGTCTTTTTGCGTTGGACGCGGAGTGATTTAGGCGTTGACAGGCTGGCTGATCTCGCTGAGGCGGGTCTCGAGGAGTTTTTCGAGGTCTTCGAGGGCCTTGGAGAAGCCTTCGATTCCTTCTTTGAGCTTGTCGCTGGCCATGCGGTCGGCGGCGTGCATCTTGTCGAAGGTGGCCTTGTCGATGGTGAGCTTTTCGATGTTCATGGTCTTTGACTTGGCGGGATCGAGTTTGCGCTCGAGGGTGCCTTCGGTGGTCTGAAGCTCGTGCGAGGAGCTTGGGTGCGATGGTGAGGAGGTCGCAGCCGGCGATCTCGATGATCTCGTCGGTGTTTCGGAAGCTGGCTCCCATGACGACGGTCTTGTAGCCGAATTTCTTGTAGTAGTTGTAGATGGTGGTGACGGACTCGACGCCGGGGTCGTTGGGGCCGTCGTTGTTGCGGCTGGGTTCGTTCTTCTTGTACCAATCGAGGATGCGTCCGACGAAGGGCGAGATGAGGGTGGCCTTGGCTTCGGCGGCGGCGACTGCCTGGTGGAGGCCGAAGAGGAGGGTCATGTTGCAGTGGATGCCCTCTTTTTCGAGGATCTCGGCGGCCTTGATGCCTTCCCAGGTGGAGGCGAGCTTGATGAGGACGCGCTCGCGGGAGATGCCGGCGGACTCGTACTGGGAGATGATGTCGCGGGCGGTGGCGATGGACTTGTCGGTGTCGTAGGAGAGGCGGGCGTCGACCTCGGTAGAGACGCGGCCGGGGACGATCTCGAGGATCTTCTTGCCGAAGGCTACGGCGAGTTCCTTGAAGGCGAGGGTGGCGACGTCATGGTCGGAGGCTTTGGGGCCGGCGGAGTCGCGGGCCTGCTTGAGGACGCCGTCGACGATGGGGGCGTACTCGGGCATGCCGGCGGCGGCGGCGATGAGGGAGGGATTGGTGGTGGAATCCTGCGGCTTGTACTGCTTGATCGCGTTGATGTCGCCGGTGTCGGAGACTACGGTGGTCATGGTGCGAAGCTGATCGAGTAACGATGCCATTGTGATGCTCCTTAGGGAGTTGCTTGGTACGGGGTACCAGGTTCAAGGTCGGTGTTTCGTTCGAAGACGCGGCAGCTGCCTTTTTGTAGGATAGTCCGCTGCTGGTTTGGATACAAACGGTGCGGGTTAATTTACTGGCTTGGCGGCTGTGTTTTCGAGGGTGCCGAGGCCGTCTATGGAGACTTGGATGCGGTCGCCGGGCTGGAGGGGGCCTACGCCGGCGGGGGTTCCGGTGGGGATGATGTCGCCGGGCATGAGGGTGATGGCGGCGGTGATGTAACGGAGGAGATGGGGGATGGGGAAGATGAGGTCGGCGGTGCTGCCTTGTTGCTTTATGTCTCCGTTGAGGCGGGTGGTGAGGGTTACGGGGCGATTCGAGGGGGTCGATCTCTGTTGGAGACGATGGGGCCTGCGGGGCAGAAGGTGTCGAAGCCCTTGGCGCGGCTCCATTGGCCGTCGGACTTCTGGAGGTCGCGGGCGGTGACGTCGTTGACGATGGTGTAGCCGCGGATGTAGGGGCGGACGTCTTCGTCGGGGCCGAGGTGGCTGCATTTGCGGCCGATGACGATGGCTAGTTCGCCCTCGTAGTCGATGCGCTGGGAGAGCGGCGTGAGGGTGATGGTTGCGTTGGGGGCGAGGAGCGAGGAGGGTGGCTTGAGGAAGAGGAGCGGTTCTTTGGGGAGCTCGTTGCCTAGTTCGGTGGCGTGGTCTTTGTAGTTGCGGCCTATGCAGAGGATTTTTGAGGGGGTGACGGGGGATAGGAGATGGAGATCGGTTAGGGGCGTGGGTTGGGTGAGGGTTGACGGTGGGGCGGTTTGTTCGCGGAGGATTTGGGCGAGGTCTTCTTCGGGTGGGGGCATGGGGGCTACGGCGTAGAGGATGCCGTCGCGCTCTTCTACGAGGGCGTAGCGGGGGGTTGGCGTGGGTTCGGTGGAGAGGTATTTGCAGTAGCGCATGGCGGCTTTCCTGTGTTGGTTAGGGTTGGGGGAGAGTTTGTTCCAGCTCGGGGGTGGGTGGGGATTCGTTGCCGGAGGTGTCGATGGCGGTGACGGTGTAGATGTAGCGCTGGCCGGGGATGGCGGTGGTGTCGCGGTAGGCGGGGCCGGGGAGGGGGGTTGGGTTCAGGCGGGTGGCGGGGCTTGAAGTGGCTTTGCGGTAGACGTTGTAGCCGGCGAGGTCGGGTTCGGTGTTGGGCTCCCAGGAGAGGTCGATGGAGGGCGGTTGCTGGTTGCTGGTTGCTGGTTGTTGGTTGGGGATGGCTACCAGGCCGGTTGGTGTTGCCGGGGGGAAGGTGTCGCGGAGGGTGAGGGTGGTGGGGGCGGAGACGGTGCTGCGGATCTGGAGGGTGTAGCCGTTGAGTTGGAGGGTACGGACTCGCTGGGCGGTGTAGCGGTAGGTGTCGCCGAAGTGGGCGGTCTGGTCGAGGGTGCCTCCCGGCTGGTTGTTGGTTGCTGGTTGCTGGTTGTTGGTTGGGGTTGCGTTGAGGTGGACTTCGGGGGCTTCTTTGCTGGCTAGCTGGAGGGGCGCTGGGGAGTTGGGTTTTGGTTGGGCGGGTTTGGGCGTGGCGAGGGTGGTGTCGATGCGATCGAGTTCTACGGTGGTGGCGGAGGTCGAAGGGGCGGGGTTCCACTCGAGCATGATGCCGGTGGGGATGGCAGTGGCGCGGAGGGATTGGATGGGGGTGGGGGCGGCTCCGGCGGCTGCGTAGGCGGGGTTGGATGTGCCGGCGGAGTGGCCGGATGCGTTGTCGATCTCGACGCGGTAGTCGAGGAGGGTGGCGGGGTCGGTGGTGAGGGACTTGGGGAGGGTATCGGTGGCGGTGCTGGGGCCGGGATGGACGGCGAGAGTGAGGACGGGAGTGCAGGCGGCTGGTGGGGGCGATGGTTTAGGTGGGGTGGATTTTTTGCTGCCTGAGGACTTTTTGGCGGAGGCTTTGGGTGTTGGCTGCGGGGTTGGGGCGGGCGCGGCGGTGATGTCGGCTGCGATGCTGGTGCGGCAGAGGCGGGCGGTGATGGAGCCCTTGATGAGGAGGTTGTCGGTGGTCTTGGTGGGGGTGGTCCACTGGAGGGTGACCTTGTCGCCGATGCGCTCGGCGGTGAGGTCGGTGATGGGGCGCGGGAGGTTGAGGGTTGGGGGGCGCGGTGGGCCGGGGCTGGCGCAGCCGGTGGCCAGGATGACGAGGGTTGCGATGAGCGCGGCATGGAGTGCGTATGCGAGTCGGTTGCGGAGCGAGTTGCGGGCAGAGCTCATCTGTCTCAGCCTAGCATTTTGAGCGGTTTGGGGTCGGGGTGATGGCTGCGGTTTGTTGGTTGCGGCGTTTGTTCGTTCATTTTGATCCCTCCCCCTCCCGGGTGTTTTTGCTCAAATTCTTCAAAAGATTGGGGTTAGGTTTGGACCCCCTATCTTTGTTGCGGTTAAATGCGAAGGCCCGGCTTTGGCCGGGCCTGGTTGATTTCCTATAGTTCTATTTTACCAAATTGACTAAAACTAGTATGCCAATTATTTTCAACTTTTTTCTCTTTTGTTTTGATGGAGTTGGGTGGCTTTGGAGGTCTCAGGGGGCTTGACAGGTTTTTGTTGGGTTTTTTGGGGGTTACGTAGGGTAAGTGGTTGATTTGTAGTTGGTTATGTTGAATAGATTGTAAGACGGGAACGGGGATAAAGGCGGGATAAGGGCGGGATAGGGTTGGGACGGTTCCTTTTGACTTCAAAGAGGAGTAACCCCACGTCAGACGTGAAGCTGTCCGACATGGGGCACCCGGCTTCATGGCTGGAGGAGGAGTTGGAATAGTGGATCGACTCCGAGGGGTTTGATTGATGTGACTACAATGTGTATTCACAGGATAAATAACATGGCCAAGAAGAAGGTAGTTGGGAAGGTTGGGGCAACGCGGATACCAGCGGAGCTTGCGACGGTGAGAGCGGGTTCGGCGGAGCCGGGTCTTGTGGAGGTTCAGGTTGATCCGCAGGCTGCGGAGGCTTTTATCGGCGAGAAGCGGATTGGGGAGCGGATCAAGTATCTGCGGCTGAAGAAGTCGATGGGGCTGGTGGAGATGGGGCGGCATACGGGGTTGTCGGCGAGTTTTTTGTCGCAGCTGGAGACGGGGCGTGTGGTGCCTACGCTGCGGAATCTGGCTCGGATTGCGATGGTGTTCTCGAAAGACCTGAGCTACTTTTTTGATCCTGAGCCGCAGACGCTGTTTCGGGTGCATCGGCAGAAGGACCGCGTGCTGCTTCCGCAGAGTGGCGTGGCGGAGCCTACGTACTACTTTGAGAGTTTGGGATATTTGGTTCCGGACCGGCAACTTGATCCTTACTTCGCGGAGTTTCTGCCGGCGACGGAGGGGCGCGAGCTGCGGGCGCATCAGCATTTTGGGTACGAGTTTTTGTACGTGCTCGCTGGCAAGCTGGCGGTGCAGCATGGCGAGATGACGTATGAGCTGGGGGTTGGGGATGCGGTGTATTTTGATGCGAACACGATTCATAGCTATCAGTGCACGGGTGATGTGCCGGCGAATGCGGTGATTGTGACGCTGCAGCATCCGGTGAGTCTGCACCTGGGGCATGGGAATGGGCGGGCTGCTGCGGAGAGGTTGATGGTTGTTTGTTGCTGGTTGTTGGTTGGGTGGGATGAGTTGCGGGTGTCTCCGGGTCTTGACCTGGCTGCGGAGGGGAGTTTCGGCGCGTAGAGTGGATGTGGTTTTCGATAGTTGGTGATGGGGGGACTGTGATGCGAGTTTTGCGGGTTGGGTTGATGGTGTTGGTGGCTGGTGGTGGTGGGCTTGCGGGGTGGTGCGCAGCAGAAGGGGGTGGCGGCTGACTCCGCCGATGGGTTGGAATAGCTGGGATGCTTATGGGTTGACGATTACGGAGGCGCAGTTTCGCGCGAATGTGGATGTGCTGGTGGCGAAGCTGAAGCCGGCGGGGTATCAGTATGCGGTGATCGATGAGGGATGGTTCTTTGAGAATCCGCAGGACCGGCCTACTCCGGAGAAGCTGATTTATGCGATTGATGGGTATGGACGATATGTTCCGGTGCCGGCGCGGTTTCCTTCGGCGAAGCTGTTAAGGGTGCGACGGTTCGCGGGGATTATAGTGACACGATGAAGTTGAAGGCGATGGTGGAGAATACGAGTTTTGCCGAGCTGGGGAGCTGGGTGCATGCGCAGGGGCTGAAGTTTGGGATTCATATTGTGCGGGGGATTCCGCGGGTGAGTGTGGAGAGGAATCTGCCGGTGGAGGGGAGTGCGTTTAAGGCGGTGGATGTAGCGGACCAGGGCGATGCTTGTCCGTGGGATCCGACGAACTGGGGTGTGCGGGATAATGCGGCGGGGCAGGCTTGGTACGACTCGTTGATGCGGCAGTATGCGGGGTGGGGGGTTGATCTGATCAAGGTGGATTGCATCGCTTCGCATCCGTACAAGGTGGATGAGATACGGATGATTCGGCGGGCGATCGATAAGACGGGGCGGGCGATGGTGTTGAGTCTGTCGCCGGGACCTACGGCTTTGGAGAATGCGGCGGAGGTGCGTGGGCTGGCGCAGATGTGGCGGATCTCGGATGACATTTGGGATGTGTGGTCGAGTAACGAGAAGTGGCCGCGGACGGTGAAGAGCCAGTTCGAGACGACGGCGGCGTGGGCGAAGTATTCAAGGCCGGGGAACTGGCCGGATGCGGATATGCTTCCGGTGGGTGTGCTGGGGCCGGTGCCGGGTTGGGGGAAGGCGCGGGCGAGCCGGCTGACGCATGACGAGCAGAGGACGCTGGTGACGTTGTGGGCGATTGCGCGGTCTCCGCTGATTGTGGGGGCGAACCTGACGGAGCTGGATGACTGGACTGCTGCGCTGCTGACGAATGCGACGGTGATTGCGATGGATCAGCGCGGGCATGATGAGAAGATGGCTCGGCAGGATGAGGATTTGATTGCTTGGACTTCGAAGGGGGATGGCGGGAAGGAGTATCTGGCGGTGTTCAATGTGGGGGATGCGCAGGCGCGGGTGGCGTTGCCGTTGAGCCGGTATGGGTTTGCGCCGGGGGAGAAGTATTCGGCGAGAGATGTTTGGGAGGGGAAGGATCTGGGGAAGGTGAGTGAGGCTGCGGGGGTGGTGGCTGCGCATGGGGTGTTGTTGCTGGAGTTGAAGAAGTAACGGGCCTGGTGGGAGTGCGCATTCTGTCTTTGGGAAAGGGGCAGAGAAGATATTGGCGAGGATATCGTCCATCTTCGAAGAGCTGCGGTTGAGTTTTGTGCAGGCGGTGGTGGCTTGCCGGGCGGAGCCGAGCGTGAAGGCGGTTCATGCGGTGAGGACTGGGTCTCGGCGGCTGGAGGCTTTGTTGCGTAAGGTGGCGGAGGATCATCCGCAGGCTGCGGGTTTGAATCGCGCGCTGAAGGGGGCGTTGAAGGAGTTGGGCAGGATACGGAAGGCCGCGGGTGCGGTGCGTGATCTGGATGTGCAGATGGGGCTGGCGGAAGAGGTGGCGGATGCGTTGCGTTTTCGCAAGAGGGGCGCGGTGCGCGAAGGCATTACAGATGAGTATGAGCGGCTGGATCGCTATCTAAAGCGGCGGCGGAAGAGACGTGGTGCGGATCTGGATGCGGAGCTTGAGAAGAGTGAGTTGAAGATGGAACTCTCGCTGGAGAGGATTGGGGGCGAGATTGCGGGTTTGAGTTCGCAGGTGCCTAGTCTGTTGGAGACTGCTCGGCGATGGACACGTGAGACGGCTGCGGAGATGGGTGAACTGAATGAAGCGAATTTGCATGAGTATCGCAAGCGGACGAAGGCAGCGCGGTATGTGGCGGAGGAGCAGGAGGGGTCGGCGGTGGCGCGACGGTTTGCGGCGGAGCTGAGGCGGGTGCAGGATGTGATTGGGGCGTGGCATGACTGGGCGCTGCTAAGTGAGCTGGCGGCGGAGGTGTTGGGTGGCGATGCGGTTGTGACGGAGGGGATCGTTGAGAGGCGGCGGAGTTCGCTGGAGGTGGCGCTGCGTGTGCAACGGCGGTGAGCCGATTTCTGGTACTCCCCCTCCCCATCGTTTTGCACAAAGTATTCAAAGCATAGACTTTAGGTCCGGACTTAGGTGTGAGGGGATGCAAAAAGTCTTATAAAATTGGGTTGGTGGATGCAAAGTATTCATAAATTTAGGTTTATGCGGGTTTGATCCGATTCGATTGTCAAAGACTGCGATGATACCGGGCCGCCTGGGCGGTGGTTTTTGCCTTATCTTCGATTATAGCAGGTGGGCGTGGCTTGAATGCATCTGTATGTTGCTGATTTGTTTGAGTTAGGCGGTTTTTGCTTGACATGGATTTGCGGGCTGCGGAGGACCTATCCATTCGCCCGAACTTAGGTCAATGAGCGCTTTGGTCTGTTAGACATTCGGGAGCTGCTTCTTGATAGCCTCATGACTCGGGGCATGGCGTCTGCTTTGGAATCGGCAGGGCTTGTTCTCTCGAAGCAAGCGAATGTGATTTAATTGCCGGACGTAATCCAATTGTCAAAGGAGTCTGTCATGCCCACCATCACAACCAAAGACGGCGTTGAGATCTTTTACAAGGACTGGGGTTCGGGGCAGCCGATTGTGTTCAGCCATGGGTGGCCGCTTTCGGCCGATGACTGGGACAACCAGATGCTGTTCTTTATGAGCAAAGGGTATCGCGTGATCGCGCATGACCGACGTGGGCATGGACGCTCGACGCAGGTGGGTGATGGACATGATATGGACCATTATGCGGATGATCTGGCGGCGCTTACGGCGAAGCTGGATTTGAAGAATGCGATTCATGTTGGTCACTCGACGGGTGGTGGTGAGGTGACGCGCTATCTGGCTCGGCGGGGGCAACAGGATGTGTACAAGGCTGCATTGATCAGCGCGGTGCCTCCGCTGATGGTGCAGACGGCGGCCAATCCAGAGGGTCTGCCGAAGTCAGTGTTTGACGACCTGCAGGCGCAGCTTGCGGCGAACCGGTCGAAGTTCTATCGGGATCTGCCGGAGGGGCCTTTCTATGGATATAACCGCCCGGGTGCGAAGTCCTCGGAGGCGGTGATTGCGAACTGGTGGCGGCAGGGGATGATGGGCGGAGCCAAGGCAGGCTATGACGGCATTGTGGCGTTCTCGCAGACGGACTTCACGGAGGACCTGAAAAAGATTACGATTCCGGTGCTGGTGATGCATAGCAAAGATGATCAGATCGTTCCGTATGTGGCTGCGGGGCCGAAGTCGGCGGCGTTGTTGAAGAATGGGACGATGATTACGTATGAGAACTTTCCGCATGGCATGCCTACTACGCATGCGGACAAGATCAACGCGGATCTGCTGGCATTCCTGAAGAGCTAAAGATGCAGCCGCTTTCGATGCAGCTTAGGTGATGGCGATGAGGACTGCGCTCAGGGCGGGGACGTAGCAGGTTAGCTGAGTGCTGGACGGGGTGAGGGTGTAGGGGGATGCCGGGGCGAAGGTGCCGTCGGGGTTGATGGTGGCGCTCTGGATGGTGACTCCAGTGGTGGCGGAGAGGCTGGGGGCTGCTCCGGCGCCGGAGGACTGGGTCATGGCGAGGAGGGTGGCTGTCGAGGCGGATTGTGGCAGGGTGATGGTGACGGCGAGGTTTTGGGTGCTGTCTTTGTTGACGAGGACGAGGTTGGTGGACCCGGAGGCGGATTTGACGGCGTAGGCGGTGGCGTTGAGGCCGCCGGCGGTGATTTGGGTGGTGAGGAGGGTGCCGGTGCCGGCGAGGGTGAAGAGGAGGATGCCGTAGTACTCGGGGCGGGCGGCTACGACGGTGCCGTTGGAGTCGGCGATGGGGGTGTAGCCGGTGCTGTTGCCTCCGCCGTGGAAGTTGGCTCCGGTGGTTCCGCCCTGGACGAGGTTGAAGAGGTAGTCGATGACCCAGAGGGATGAGGCGTAGGAGTTGCTGACGCCGCTGGAGCCGCCGTTGTAGAAGGAGTTGCACTCGGACATGCGGTAGGGGATGCCGATGGACTGGGCTCCGGTCTTGAGCAGGGAGAGGTTGTTGACGAGGGTGGTGTCGGGGGTGATGAGGTAGTCGACGGTGGAGGTGGCGAGTTGTCCGTTGGCGCGGTAGTAGTGCTGGGTCAGGAGGGTGATCTCGGACTTGGTGACGTACTGGCCGAAGGGGATGGTCCATGAGGAGATGCTGCCGGCGGAGGCTGGGCCGGTGATGGGGACGGTGGGGGTGGTGGCGAGGATGGCGGTGCGGAATGTTGACCAGAGGGCTTCGAACTGGGCGAGGGTGAAGCTGCCGGCGTAGTAGTTGCCGGTGCTGCCGTAGAGGTCGCACTCGTTGCCGATCTCGATGCCGAGGAGGCTGGAGCCGAACTGCTGGACGGCGTAGGCGACTTCGGCGGCGGCGAGGGCGGGGGTCTGGACTCCGGTGGCTGCTCCGCCGAGGTTGATGCCGTAGAGGACCTGCCATCCGGCGGCTTTGACGAAGGCGGCGAGCGCGGCGACGTCCGAAGGGGCGATTTGTCCGGAGGTTTGGCCGGGGCCGTTGGGGGTCCAGATGTTTTTGTCGACGGAGTTTCCGCCTACGCGGAGGATGCTGGAGCCGAGGCGCTTGAAGAGGTCGATGAGGTTGGCGTTGGAGGCGGTGAAGAGCGGCTCGGTGAGGGAGCTTTTTTCGTAGCTGAGGCCGGCGAAGGCGTTGCCGATGGTTCCGGTGGAGGTGGTGGAGACGGTGAGGGTGGCCTGGGTGAGGGGTCCGGTGGGGACTGGCTGCGCGTTTGTCGGGGTTACGGGGGATGGGGTTGAGGCTGGGGTCGAGGAGCTGCAGCCGGGGATGGCGGAGGCTGCTGCGAGGGTGGCTGCTGCTTGAAGGAGGCGTCGGCGGGTGAGGGGTGGGACGGGTTGGGACACTTATGGAGCCTCGGGTTCTGGTGGTGCCTATGGTGTGAACGGTACAGGGTGTGGAAAGTTGCTTTTGCGGCTTCAGTGAGTCCGATGTTGCTTCGCGGGTGGCTTCGCCTTAGTATCGCCTCTGAGTGGATATTTACAAGAACAAGACGAAGGTGGGGGCGCAGGGCGTGTCGGCTGAGGCGGAGCGGCTGGTTTCGGCTGGGCGGGCTGAGGATGATGATGCGTTTGAGTTGAAGCTGCGGCCTACGCGGCTGAGCGAGTTTATTGGGCAGACGAAGGCTAAGGAGCAGTTGGCGATTGCGCTGGAGGCGGCGAAGTCGCGGGGGGAGGCTCTGGATCATGTGCTGCTGTTTGGGCCGCCGGGGCTGGGGAAGACTACGCTGGCTACGATTATTGCGAATGAGCTGGGGGTTGGGTTTCAGCAGACGAGTGGGCCGGCGCTGCAGATACAGGGTGATCTGACGGCGATTTTGACGAATCTGCGGGAGAAGCAGGTTTTGTTTCTGGATGAGATTCATCGGCTGCAGCATGTGCTGGAGGAGAAGCTTTATACGGCTCTCGAGGACTACAAGCTGGACATCATGATTGGGACTGGGCCGAGCGCTCGGACGCATGTGATGGAGATTAAGCCGTTCACGTTTGTGGGTGCGACGACGCGGCCGGGGATGCTGAGCTCTCCGCTGCGGGGGCGGTTCGGGATTTTGCTGCGGCTGGAGTTTTATACGGATGATGAGCTGCGATTTGTGGTGGAGCGGAGCGCGGATGTGATGGGGGTGCCAATTGATCATGATGGGGCGGCGGAGATTGCTAT
This sequence comes from uncultured Acidobacteriaceae bacterium, assembly GCA_963744125.1. GTDB lineage: Bacteria > Acidobacteriota > Terriglobia > Terriglobales > Acidobacteriaceae > Edaphobacter. Next base: position 86,125 of record CAVUSG010000012.1, read on the forward strand.
GCGGTCGCGAGGGACTCCGCGGATTGCGAATCGGTTGTTGAGGCGGGTGCGGGATTATGCGCAGGTAAGGGCAGCGGGGGTGATTGATCGCGATACGGCGTGCAAGGCGCTGGAGATGCTGGAGGTGGATGCTCATGGGTTCGATGAGCTGGACCGGCGGCTGTTGCGGACGATTATTGAGAAGTATGATGGCGGGCCGGTGGGGTTGAATACGCTGGCGGCGGCGCTGGCGGAGGAGCAGGATGCGCTGGAGGAGGTCTATGAGCCGTTTCTGATTCAGATTGGATTTTTGGATCGGACTCCGCGGGGTCGGGTGGCTACTCGGCTGGCTTATGAGCATCTGGGGATTGAGATGCCGCGGAAGATGGGACTGTTTGGGTGAGGCGCAGTTGATCGATTCGGAAGAGGAGTTTGTGAAGATCGTCATTGATCTGCCCGACGCTGAGGATGGCATAGGTGGTGAGGGCGTTTGGTCGGTGAAGGTGGGGGACGATCTTTACGAAGTGCGGAATTCTCCATGGCACACTCTGGATATTAATTACCTCGATGTGGTTCGGGCGTTGGCTCCCGATGAGGATAAGAATCCCGTTGTTACCGAGGTCGTTCGCCGCGGTGGGCATCGGTCGATTCATGTCGTCTTCTTTGACGACGGACTCGATAAGAAAGAGGAGATTTTTGCTCGTTTGAAGGAGCTCGGAACAACGTATGAAGGGGCACGCGTAAAGTTGTTTGCGATTGACCTTCCTCCTGGCGTGGATTTCGATGTAGTCGCGGACTATTTGGCAGAGTGTGCAGAGAAAGGCTGGTTGGATCAGCGATATGCAGCACAACCACAGCCGAAAGGGACCGAGGATCTCTCGTATTGAGATGGTTAGGTGCCGAGAGTTTTGGGAAGATGGGGTTGTTTGGGTGAGTGGTTGTTGATTTGCTGGTCGGTGGGATCGGTTCATGCGGTGGCTTCAGCAGGTGTGTAGCGATGCGTACACTTCGGAAACTGTCCTAACGAGTCAGAAGAGATCTTAACTTTTTCGCATACTCACACCATGTTCGATGGCGTGATGCCATTGGTTGTGATGTAGAGTGTCGGTTCCGGACATTTAGCTGAATCTGGCGTTGCAGAGCTGGCGGGAGAGACGTGTGGAAATATTACTTTTGATCGTGGCGGTGGTGGGGTGGCTGGTGGTGCGGCGTATGGATCGGGCGGAGATGTTGCGGCTGCTTGAGCTTCAGCGATCGGATATTGCTCATCTGGAGCGGGATCTGGTTGCTTTGCGGCGGGTGGTTTTGCCGGATGAGAGACCGATTCCTGTTGGGGAGACTGCTGCGGCTCAGGTGGAAGCTGTTGGGCCTGTGGTTTCTGTTGCTCCTGTTGCTCCTCCTCCGCCTCCTCCGGTTGTGGTTGCTTCTGTTGCTTCTGCTGCTTCGGTTGAGAGCGTTGGTCCTGTTTCTGAGGCTAGTCAGGTGGTGACGATGGAGGCTGAGGTTGCTCGGTTTGTGCAGCCGAAGGAGCCGGTGGATGATGTGCCTGTTGCGGCTGATGCTGTGCCGAGTGAGGCTGCGCCTGCTGCTTATGCGCCGATGTTTCGGAGTGTTGAGGCGCCGGTTAGTGAGGCGGCGGGGTCGTCGAAGCAGTCGCTGGAACGTACGCTGGGGGTGAACTGGCTGAACCGGTTGGGGATTGTGTTGCTGGTGTTTGGTGTGGCGGGTGGGTTGTATTGGGAGGTGACGCACCTGGGGCCGGTGGGCAAGGTGCTTACGGCGTTTGCGATTTGTGCTGTGCTGCTGGGCGGCGGGCTGTGGTTAGAGAAGAAGCCGCAGTATCGTGTGTTTGCGCGGGCGGGGATTGGTGGTGGGTGGGCTCTTACATTTCTGACTACGTATGCGATGTATTTTTTTCCGGCTACGCAGGTGCTTCAGTCGCAGGGGCTCGACCTGGTGCTGCTGTTTGGGGTTGGGGTGGGGATGGTGTGGCACTCGCTGCGGTATCGATCGCAGGTGGTGACGGGGCTGGCGTTTTTGCTGGCGTTTTCTACGGTGACGATCAGCCAGGTGACTGCATTCAGTCTGCTGGCTAGTGCAGTGTTGGCGCTGGGGCTCGAGGTGGTGTGCGTTCGCGAGGCCTGGTATGGGTTGGAGCTGGCGGGTGTGCTGGCGGCTTATGGGAATCATTTTTTGTGGCTCGACCGGGTGCTGGACCAGTCGGGCGGGCCGGGGCATGTGTTTCCGCATTGGGGTGAGAGTACGGGGTTGCTGCTGTTGTTCTGGGCGATCTTCCGGGTTGGGTATTGTTTGCGGAAGCCGGTGGATGCGACGGCGGAGGGGATGTCGGGGCTGGTGGCGGTGGTGAACTCGGCGGGTGTGCTGGCGCTGATGAAGTACCAGAGCTTTCATCCGGAGTGGGGGTTCCGGGCGCTGCTGGCGCTGGGTGCGGTGGAGATGGTGCTGGCGTTTGTGATGCGCGGGCGGAGGCGTCCGGCGTTTACGGTGCTGGTGACGATTGCTTCGGTGCTGCTGGTGGCGGCGATTCCGCTGCGGTTTGGGGGGGCGACCTGGCCGGTGCTTTGGGTGTTGCAGGGGGAGGCGCTGTTCCTGTGTGGAGTGGCGCTGAAGGAGCGCGTGTTGCGCTGGCTGGGGGTGATTGCGCATTTGCTGGTGGTCGGGCAGCTGGTGTTGATGCACGGTGGGGTGGTGCTGGTCGACCGTACGCCGGAGTTGTGGAAGATCGCGGTGGCGTTCTTCTGCGTTGCTGCGGCGATGTGGGTGAATGCGGAGTGGCTGGGGCGGAAGGACGATGAGGAGCGTGGGGATTCTGAGGCTTTTGCGGCTGCTTTGAAGGTTAGTTCGTTTGCGGCTGCGGCTTGTGCGGTGCTGGGGATATGGGTTCTGGTGCCGGGGTGGACGCTGGTGTTGCTGTGGGCGCTGCTGGCGCTGGTACTGGTTGAGGTTGGGTTGTGGGTGCGGTCGTTGATGCTGCGGATGGAAGGGTATGGGGTTCTGGCGGTGGCGGTGTTTCGGCTGGCGGCGGTGAACTTTGCCGAGACGCATGTGAGTGGGCATGATGTGCGTCTGTGGGCGGGCGTGGGGGTGGTTGCCGCTTGCGTGTTGGCGCATGAGCGGTTGCGGCGGAATGAGAGCGTTGCGGTGGAGGAGCGGGTGGGAGTCGCCGGGGCGGCGATGTGGTGTGCGAGCGGGGTGGCTGCTTGGGTGCTTTATCTTGAGGTTCCGGAGAAGTGGCTGGCTGTGGGGTGGGCGGTGCTGGCGCTGGTGCTGGTGGAGTATGGAGTGCGGGTACGTTCGCTGAGCGTGCGGTTGCAGGGATATGGGTCGCTGGGCGGAGCGCTTTGCTGGCTGGTGATGGTGAACTTTACGGCGTCGGGGAAGGCTGGCTGGGGCGATCCGCGGCTTTGGGCTGGTTTGGTGGTGGTTGAGGCCTGTGTTCTGGTGCATGGGCGGCTGGGGCGCGCGGGCGAGATCGTCTTGGCGGAGGAGCGGACGGGAGTTGCCGGCGCGGTGATGTGGTGCGCGAGTGCGCTGGTCACGGGGTTGTTTTATCTGGAGCTTCCGGAGAGGTGGCTGGCGGCGGGGTGGGCGGGGTTTGCGTTGCTGCTGGCGGGGTTTGCGCTGGTGCGGGATGGTGCGCGGATTCGGCGTAAGGCGCTGCTGCTGGCAGCGCTGGCGGCGGGGCGTGGGATTTTGTGAACCTTGGGTCTGCGGGGGATTGGTGGTGGTCGTCGGGGACTACGACGGCTGGAGCGGGGACGGACTGGGCGGCGGATTGGGGAAGGCTGGCGTTCTTTGTGGCGGTGGGGTTGCTGATGGTGGCTATTCCGGTGGGGTTTATGCTGCGGCGGAGGGAGCTTGCGGGGGGTGGGGGAGTGCTGGGCGCAGTGTTGCGGAGGCCGGAGCAGGTGTTCTTCTTTGCGGTGCTGGCGATGTTGTTTGCATGGATGCCGGTGGACTTTCACCAGGGATCGTTGACGATGGCGTGGAGCGGGTTGGGCGTGGCGATCTTTCTGGTGGCGCTGGCGGTGGGAGAGCGGAGCTTCCGGTTGTCGGGGCTGGTGCTGCTGCTGTTCGGGGTGGCGAAGCTGCTGGCGGTGGATGTGTGGGGACTGCCTTCGGTGCAGCGGTACCTGTTGCTGATTGGAGTGGGGGTGGCGCTGTTGCTGGTGTCGTTCCTGTACTCGCGGTTTGGGGACCGGTTGAAGGAGTATTTGTGATGGTGGGGTTACACGATCTCCAGAGGGCTCTGTTTGGTTAAGTCGTCTTACTACTTTTTGTAGTAGGAGCCAAGCTGCTTTCTTTCAGTTGTTTGCATCCATAAACAGATATGCATTTTGATTGAGGAGTGTCGACTTGTAGACATGAAAGTTATTTGACTTAGCGCAATTAACCGTTGAGAGGTGGGTTGGGTTGCTCTATGCTGAGTTGAAAGCGCGGCGGCTTTGAGCAAGAAAAGTTGGGTTGGCGTGGCACGAATTCGTGCTGTTTCTCGCTTAACACGTTGGACGTCAATGTTTGCTTTACTGCTTAGGACTCCCTATGGATCTGAAGACTTCGTTTGCCCTTTATTTTGTTTCGCTGGCACTGTACGTGATTGTGCTGACCGCGATGGCGCTGGCGGATAAGCGCGTAATCGGGACCCGGTGGCTGGCGTACTCAGTGCTGGCAGAGTCGATCAAGATGGCTTTGCAGGTGATGACGGGAGCGATTCCGCGTGTGCTTTCGACGATGGTGGCGAATGAGTTGAACGTGGTGGCGTTCTTCGCGATGTACATGGGTTTGCGCTGGTTCATGCAGCGGGAGCCGCTACGCAGCCGGATCTGGCCGACGGTAATGCTGGTAATGATGGTCGTCTACTGCGGGATGTTCTTGCTGCATATTCCTTATGCGCTACCAGGTGATCGCGTCTGTTGCACTGGTTTTGTGCGGGGCGACGGTTTGGATGCTGTGGCAGCAGAAAGAGGAGCGGTTCCAACTGCCGGCGCAGATTACGGTGGGCTTGCTGGTTGCGCACATGGGGTTGGTGCTGTATCGAGCGGTGTTGGCGATTGATGTGTACCGGCACGCGGATTGGCGGACGCCGATCGATGATCCTCGATGGGCGTACTCGATGCTGGCTATCGTGATGCTGGCGAACTGCCTGCTGATCATGTATGTGTGGTTCGCGGCCGCGGAGATGTATAGCGCGGTGGAGGCGACGGCGGGGATCGACGCTCTGACGGGCTGCCTGAACAGGCGGGCGCTGATGCGTCTGGCGGCGCAGGAGTTGGCGCGCAGCGAACGGACGGGGATGCCGCTGACGGTGGTGGCGATCGACCTGGACCACTTCAAGTCTGTGAACGATACGTTCGGTCATGCAGGCGGAGATGCAACGCTGTGCGCGGTGGTGGCTCTGCTGCAGGACCGGTTGCGTTCGGTGGACGTGGTGGCGCGAACGGGGGGCGAGGAGTTTTTGCTGCTGCTGCCGGATACGGACGCGGTGTCGGGGGCGAAGGTGGTGGAGGGCTTGCGGCAGGCGATCGATGCGATGGAACTGGAGTATGAAGGCCGCGTGATTCGGACGACGATGAGCGCGGGCGTGACGCAGGGGATTCCGCGGAGCGATAGCTGGACGGCGATCATGAATCGCGCGGATCGGGCGCTGTATGGGGCGAAGCATGCGGGGCGGAATTGCGTGGTGGTGGACGAGCAGGTGTTGAAGCTGCCGCGCCGGGTGATTGGTGATCCGGACGAGACCTCCCGCGGTGAAGTGCGTCCGGCGGGAAGTGTGTCGGCAATGCGACTGATCCGGAAGCGGCAGGGGTAGCTGCCGGTTGTTGATTGGCGCCGATAGTGCTAATCGATTTAGCTGGCTGGATCCAAGGCGGCTTGCAGGCTGCCGTGGGCTTTGGCGAGGCGGGCTTCGGCGGTGGGGCGATTGACGGTCGAGTTTTTGCATAGTGATGGCGGTCTTGACGCTGCCGGCTTTGGTGAGGAGTTGGGCGGCGGTGGGTTGGTCGACTCCGGTGGCGGCCATGATGATGCGCTGGGCGCGGTCGATGAGCTTGGCGTTGGTGGGTTGGAGGTTGACCATGAGGTTGCCGAAGACGGCTCCGGTTTTGATCATGACGCCGGTGGAGAGCATGTTGAGGACGAGCTTGGTGGCGGTTCCGGCCTTCATGCGGGTTGAGCCGGTGAGGACTTCGGGGCCGGTAGCCGGGGTGATGGGGATGTCGGCGGCCTGGGAGAGCGGGGAGTTGGGGACGCAGGAGAGGCCGATGGTGAGGGCTCCGAGGGAGCGGGCGTGGGCGATGGCTCCGAGGACGTAAGGGGTGCGGCCGCTGGCGGCGATGCCGACGAGAGTGTCGGTTGGGGTGAAGCCGGCGGCGATGAGGTCGGCGGCGCCTTGCTGGGCGGAGTCTTCGGCGGCTTCGGCGGAGGTGCGGAGGGCGGAGTCTCCGCCGGCGATGATGCCCTGGAAGAGGCTGGGAGGGACGGAGAAGGTGGGTGGGCACTCGGAGGCGTCGAGGACGCCGAGGCGGCCGCTGGTTCCGGCGCCGATGTAGAAGAGGCGGCCGCCCTGGGCGAAGCGGGCGGCGATGGCGTCGACTGCGGCGGCGATGTGGGGTAGTTCAGCGGCTACTGCGGCGGGGACGCGGGCGTCCTCATCGTTGATGAGCTGGAGCATTTGGGAGGTGGAGAGGCGGTCGATGTGTTCGGAGGCGGGATTGCGGGCTTCGGTGGCGAGATCGGCGAGGGTCTGGGGGGAGGCAGGACTGGGGGTTTGCATGGCTGCTTCATCATGGCGCAGGCGGGCGCAGGAAGCAATGGACGGGATGACGAAACTGGGGTTGCGAGTCGAATTCCGAGCGGGAAATATTTTCAATACCAACCTGAAGAGGCGATTTCGCATTTAGGATGGTTGGGCCGGAAGAATCAGGTAGCGGGACTGTTGATCGAGATGCATTTGAAGTTTTGCAACGATGGAGAGACTGCATGAAGCGATTCGGAATGATGATTGGGCTGCGGCCGGAGCACTTCGACGAGTACAAGCGATACCACTCGGCGGTGTGGCCGGAGGTGCAGGCCACGATCGAACGCTGCAATATCCGGAACTATACGATCTATCACCATGCCGGAATCTTGTTTGCGAGCTATGAGTACTACGGGACTGACCATGCGGCGGATATGGCGCGGATGGCGGCCGATCCGGCGACTCAGCGATGGTGGGCGGTGATGGAGCCGATGCAGAAGCAGATTGAGGGGACTCCGGAGGGCGAGTGGTGGATGCCGATGGAGGAGATGTACCACTTCGATGGGCCGAAGGTGGAGTAGCGCGCAAAGAAACCGGGAGCCCTGAGGCTCCCGGCGTTACTGTGGCAGTGAAGAACGGTTAAGCTGCGAACTTGCGGCGGATCACGCCACGGCGCCGAGGAGACCAGTGCCGAGCAGCGGAAGAGTGGCCGGTTCAGGAATCGGCTGGAAACCGGCGACAGTGACGGAGTCCGTCCCATCCGAAATGGTGACGGTGCCCGGCTGGTAAGTGGACTGGCGTTGGTCTCGACGACGAGGAAACTGCGGTGGTTCCCGCATGGCGTTAGATCCGGTGAAGTCGAAGGTGATCGTGCCGCCGCTGCGAAGTGAAGCCAGCGGGCTGACCTCGAGTTCCGCTAGTGACATCGCCGACATCTGCTGTTGCAGATACGCTCCGAAATTGGCCACCGAGAATTTCGTGAGTGCACCGGTACTTGGCCCTGGGTTAGCGAATAAATATACGAAGTCCAGGCAGTTGGCGCATAGCACGTTGTTGGGATCGGCGAACACCAATGCGAAGTAATTGATCGTGAACGTGGAGGTGCTGACGACGCGGGATTCCGTTACGCCGCCCACTTGGTCAGATAGGTCTGGAGTCAGTGATGAGGAGGGAACTGGCGGAGGCGGAGGCTAGGCCGCCAAAGATGAGGGCAGAGAGAGCGACAATTTAGAAAACTGTTTCATGAGTGGTCTCCGGGGCAAAGTCCTGCTGGCGAACTGGTACGTTGGCCTAGAGCAAGTTGATGGCCATTCTGCAGAGAAATCTGTGGAAGACGTAAGGTTTTTAGAAATGGGTGGTTACGAAAGATGGACTTATTTTGTTTCGTGTGCAAAATGCAAGATATTGCACATCATTTAGTGCTAAATGTTTTCTCTTGGGTGGAGTGGCTGGTCACTGGAAGCTGGGGAGCCTTGATTCGTCGGCGGGTGGGCTGGGATTGGCAAGGTTGAATGGCGATAGAACGTCGCTTGGCCAGTAGAATAGTTGTGAAGGAACTGCGAGGACGATTCGAGAGCATGGACACAGGAACTCAGGCAAGGTTGGCAGGACAGGTAGCGGCGGCGGCGAAGGCTGCAGGGCTGGCGGTGGTGTCGAGCGAGATTGGCGCTGATTTTTCGGGGAATCCGACGACTCGTTTTACGCTGGGGGTGGTTTCGGAGCCGGGGAAGACGCAGGTGCTGGAGCTTAGCGACAAGTTCGACTTCAGCCGGGCGGAGTTGCTGGGTGAGGTACAGGTTTACCTGGCGGAGACGGCGAAGCGGCTGAAGAATCCGCGGCCGGATGTTTATCTGACGCTGCATGGGCTGCCGTTGAGCTTCGGCAGGTTTACGTGGCCGTTTCATCTTTCGACTTCGGGGGCGGATACGTACCTGGTGCATGGCGAGGTTCGGCTGGAGGATGGGCAGGAGAGTCCGCTGCACGCGAAGATTGCGGCTTCGATGACGGTGACGTTTGCGGAGATCGTGCTGGCTCCGGAGCAGCCGTTTGCGGAGGGCTTTATCTATAACGCGGTGCGGAAGACGATGGACCAGGGGCAGCTGGAGCTGGTGAAGAGCGGCAATCGGCAGCCGGTTCCGGTGACGACGCGGTACTACAGCCGGTGGCAGAAGAAGTTCAGCTTCAATGACACGACCGAGGCGCAGCGGTCAGAGTATCTGGCGGCCAAGGTGTATTGGCTGTCGGGGGTGCTGGGCGGGGGTGCTCCGGTGTGGCTGCTGGATCCGCGGGATGCGCAGTACCTGAATACGACGGTGGCGGAGCTGCGGAAGACGGCGGAGGCGCTGGCCGGCGAGGGCGTGATTCAGTTGGCGGGGTCGTGGGCGGCCGATGGGGAGTTTGCAACTCCGACGGAGGCGCTGATGGGGCATCGCGCGCGGTACGAGGTGGAGATGGGCGAGGCGCTCGCGTTCATCAAGCCGACGTTCAATGAAGAGATGCGCGGCGGTCACACGAATATGTAGTTCGTGGTTTCGGTTTGTGCTCGGGTGCCCTCATGGGCACCCGATGCTTTTGGTGCTCCCCCTCCCCTACAGTTTTGCGCAAAGTATTCAAAAAGTGGGACATAAGTCCGGACCCCGGTGTGTGGATAGGGCGAAAGTCCTGAAAATCTGAGTGCTATTGGCTGCAAAGTATTCATTCCGTGCCGGTTAAGTCAATCGCAGCAGCGTCAAATTGAGAAAGAACTGCCGCAACGGAGGGGATTGAAGATTCCTTCGCTGGCGCCCCGATTTGGGGGCTGAGGTTGATTTTTCCTGTGTCTTAATTGTATAGCCGGTGTCAATAGCCGGGTGGTTTCGGGTACGTGAAGGGCCGTGATTGCGGAGTCCTGTGGGGCCGAATTGTATGTCCAAGAAAGACAAGAGCATATGGCATTCCCAGAATTGCTTGCACTATTGCAGGTGGATTGATGGGTGGATTGATGGTATCTTCGCGTTTATCTCGCATCGGCATTTAGCTTGATATTCCCCTTGAACCTATCAGCCAGCTTTTAAGCCGTTTCACATTTGGCATTTGAACCGGAGGCACATCTGTATTTTGGTTGATGCCATGCACAGGTGTCGATGCGCGATTTCTGAAATCAATCGGGAGACGAGCGTATGCGAATGGCCGAATCCGACGAAGCAATTGGCGCCAGTCATGTTTTGACTCTGGAGGAGATCACGAATCTGACCGAGGAGGGAGGCAAGCCTGCCGACACTCTGATGAACGTGGTCGCTTTGATAGCCTCGCGGTTCAACACGGATGTTTGCTCAGCCTATCTGCTGGAGCCGGATCGATCGAACCTGGTGCTGGCTGCGACGCTTGGCCTGCACCCGCGGTGCATCGGCACGTTGCGCATGCCGCTGAGCGAGGGCCTCGCAGGGCTGGTCGCGGAGCAAGTAATGCCTGTGGCGGTCGATGACGTCAAGAGCCATCCCCGCTTCAAGTACTTCAAGGAGTCTGGAGAAGAGATATACCACTCTTTCCTGGGCGTGCCTCTGATTGAGAGTGGACTTCTGCAGGGCGTTCTGGTTGTCCAGACGAAGGAGCCGCGTATCTTTCGGGAGGACGAGATTCGCATGCTGGTGGAAGCGGCAAACGAGGTCGCTCCCGTGGTGAGCGAGGCTCGTACTTTGGATCGGTTCATCGCTCCCATCCAGGAACGTCTTTGGTCTTTGGCTCGGAATCTATGGTGGAGCTGGGACCACGACTGCGTCAGCTTGTTTCGCGATCTCAATCCGAAGCGCTGGCGGCAGTTGAATCAGAATCCAATATCGCTGCTCAACGAGATGCCTTTGGCAGAGATCGAGCGGCGCGCGACGGAACTGGTCTTACATAGCCGCGTCAACTATGTCTACCGACGTCAGCGGGAGTATTTACAGGCGGACCGCACCTGGGGAGCAGAGTGTGCAGGCGTGCTGCGACCTCGGCCAGTCGCGTACTTCTCTGCTGAGTTTGGATTGCACGAATCGCTGCCGATTTATTCCGGGGGGTCTGGGTGTTCTGGCTGGAGACCACATTAAGAGTGCCTCCGACCTCGATGTTCCATTGATCGGGATCGGCTTGTTTTATGGACAAGGATACTTCCTGCAGCGTCTCGACAAGAGTGGATGGCAGCGGGAGGAATATATCCACACCGATGTCAATCAACTACCGATGCAACCGGCCATCGGCCAGAACGGTGAGCCGATTGTTGTGGAGATTGAGACGCGCAGAGGTTCTATCCGCGCAAAGGTCTGGCGGCTCAAGGTCGGGCGGTGCGACCTTCTGTTGCTCGACTCCAACGTGGCGGGGAATGCCCCCGAGGACCTGGAACTTACCTCTCGACTGTATGGCGGGGACGGACGGACGCGAATTCGTCAGGAGCTGTTGCTGGGTGTCGGGGGCTTTCGCGCTATCAAAGCGATGGGTGATTTCTCCCGGGGTTCTTCACCTTAATGAGGGACACAGCGGTTTTGCGGTGTTCGAGGCGATTCGCAGTCGCATGCAGGAAGAAGGCATGGGCTTTGACGCAGCTGCGAACCAGATTGCCCGGGAAGTGGTCTTTACGACGCATACTCCGGTGCCGGCTGGTCATGATCGATTCAACGCCGATCTGATTGAGGAGCACCTGGGCCCACTGCGCGAACAGCTGGGACTTTCGCAGGCGGAGCTGATGGGCTTTGGCCGGGAGCATCCCTCGGACCATCAGGAGCTATTTTGTATGACCGTGCTTGGATTGAAGCTTTCGCGCCGTGCCAATGCGGTGTCTTCTTTGCATGGCGAGGTCTCCCGGGCGATGTGGACGAGTTTGTTTCCTGGCAAGTCGGAAGACGCTGTGCCGATCGGGCATATTACCAATGGCGTCCACGTTCCCTCGTGGCTTGCGCCGCAGATGTGTCGTCTTTACGATCGCCACCTTGGGGTTGGATGGCAGTGCAAGAGCGGAGCGGCGCAGACCTGGGAAGAGATCGAGAGCATCGACGATGGCGAACTCTGGGAGACGCACCTCAGCCTGAAGTCGCAGCTCCTGGATTTCGTGCGCCACCGCGTGCTTGAACAAACCGCACGCCGCAACGAAGCGTATGAACCTCTCCACAGGCTTGGCAAGGTGCTCTCCCCGGATGCTTTGACCATCGGCTTCGCGCGGCGGTTTGCCACTTACAAGCGCGCGAACCTAATTCTCGCTGATATGGAGAGACTTGGATCCATGGTCAACGACCCGAAGCGGCCGGTTCAATTCCTGTTTGCCGGAAAGGCTCATCCGCACGACGAGCCTGGAAAGAAGGTTCTCCAACAGATCGCAGAGTTGATGCGCGATCCCAAATTTGCTGACAAATTTGTCTTCATCGAGGATTACGACATTAATGTCGGGAGGCATCTTGTGCAGGGTGTCGACGTCTGGCTTAACAATCCCCGGCGGCCGCTGGAGGCCTCGGGCACCAGCGGGCAGAAAGTCGTGCTCAACGGAGGGTTGAACCTTTCAGTATTGGATGGCTGGTGGGCGGAAGCTTACGACGGTCTCAACGGCTTCGCTATTGGTACCGGCAGAACGCACTCGGATATGGATATGCATGACAGCCGCGACCGCGACGACCTGTACCGCGTGCTGCGTGACGAACTGATTCCGCTCTACTATCAACGTGACAAGGATGGCCTGCCGCAGGGGATGGATCAAACGCATGAAGCGGACTATTCGTACGCTGGGTTGGCGATTCAACGCCGATCGCATGGTGATGGATTACACGCTGAAGTGCTACATTCCCGCGGCCGGAGGCACGTCGAGCGAAATCAGACCGCCTTGCTAGGTGTTTCTGCTAAACTCCAGAAAATCTATGCGCGCTAAATACTGTGGTTCTTTGATTGTGTGTCTTTGTGCCTCCATTGGCTGGTCACAACAGGCTCCGCCGGCAGCTGGGGGCTGCGGTGAAGGCTGTCGATCCTATTGCGGTGATGGTTGGACGGCTGAATCTTGAGCGGTATAAAGCGACTGTTAAAGGGCTGACTCAGTTTGGTGACCGGCGGCAGGGGACGGACCGGAACCGCGCTGCGATTGACTGGATTGAGGCGCAGTTGAAGAGCTATGGCTGCACTAATACGGAGCGGATTCACTATGACTACAGCCTGTGGCTCGCACTGGTGCGGGCGGCGCTGGCCGTCGTCCTGGAGGAGGGGATCCATCAGTGGGGCCGGGTGGCTCGCGGAAGCGCGGCAACATCTTTCCCGACTCGGTGAATGACGATCCGATGAAGCAGCCGGATGTGAAGCTGCGTGAGTTGGACACGCCGCCTTCGGTGCCGGGGCCGCGCGAAGAGGTTTATTGCACGAAGATTGGGTCGAAGCATCCGGACCAGATGTATATTCTAGGCGCGCATATGGACGGCATCGGGTGGGGTGAGGCGGCGAATGATGATGGGTCGGGGACGGCGCTGGTGATGGAGCTGGCGCGGGTGTTCAGCAGCCCGGATGTGGTGACGGATGTGTCGATCCGGTTTGCGCTTTGGAATAACGAGGAGACTGGCTTGAATGGCGCACAGGCCTATGTGGACCAGCGTAAGGACTTGCAGGGGATTGAGTCGCCGACGGGGTCGGGTAAGTATCCGGAGCCGAAGTGGCTGGGGATGGTGCAGCACGACATGATGATGTTCGATCATGGGATGCCGCATAAGGATGGGACGATGAGCAAAGAGCAGCGTCCGGAGGCGGATATCAATATTGAGTACCAGGTGACCTCGAAGTACGCCGATGCTGCGATGGCGTTGGCGCACAAGTTTCAGCTGGCGGACGATAAGTATGCGACGGACTATCCAGCGAATGTGGGGCCGCATATGACGAATACTGATTCGACGCCGTTTATGAACCTGACTCCGTCGCTTAGCATGCGTGAGGTGGAACGCGGTGCGCAGATGGGGAGCGGCTGGGATCCGCAGCACCACCAGCCTACGGATGTGTATTCGTTTTATAGCGATGACGATTTTCGGCTGGGGCTGAATTCGGCGCAGACTACGCTGGGTGCAGTTGCGCAACTAAGTGGGGCGACGTTGACCGCGAAATAGGTGCTTCGGCGAGTATTAATGCTCTTTGAATTGACCGCGATGCTGTGCCTGGGCTGAGTCTTTTGGGGGCGGCATTGCGTCTCATATATAGCATGTAGTAGAATCTCTGGCGGCCCGGAAGGTCAAAGTTGACTCGGGCGTGAGGACATTATGAAGAAAGTATTACGTTTTACTGCGCCCGTGATTGCACTGGCGTTGATGAGCATTGCACCTGCTTTTGTGCGCGCTCAAGATACCACGAACAATAACCAGACCCAGAACGCTTCTGCGGAGGATTGGAATACTCCTCCGGCAGGAACGGAGCAGGCACAGCAGGGCTACCGCGATGGCATCCAGGCGTTGCAGTTGGATCAGGCGGCCAAGCGGAAGATCGACGCTCAGTCTTCTTATCTCTACCTTCATCCTCCGGTTAAGGGAGCTGCGAAGGATCAGTACCGCGCCAGCTTTGTTGCCGGATACCAGGCGGCGATGAAGCATCAGACTCAGGGCGGCGAATAAGCTGACCCCAAAAGCTTCAAACGGCAGAGAGGTCCCCGAGTGGGGCCTCTTTCCTTTTGTGCGTGTGCGGCTGGTTCGTTCTACAGTGGAGAGATGGAGCGATTGCAGAAGATGAGGTTTGAGTTTGCGGGGGATGGTGTGGGTTGGGGTGATGGTGTTGGGAGTGGGCTCGGCGTTTTGTCAGGACCCTGTTGCTGCGCCGGCGAGTGGAGCGCAGCAGACGGGCGTGCCTGCTCCTGGGGGCAGAGTGGTGGAGGCGGTGGTGCCGGGGCTGGTCCGCGAGGATTTGTACACGGTGGCGCTGACGCTGCCGGGTAAGCGGATGGGGCGCGATATTGAGGCGGGGCCGGACCTGCTGGTGCATGATTTTTCGTTTGAAGGCGCAGCGGTGACTACGAATAAGCTGCACTTCAAGGAGATTGCGCCGGGAGTGGTGGAGATTACGAGTGTGGCTTACTCGATGGGGATGTGGCAGTTTCTGGTGCGGGATTCGGCGAACTACTATGGGCTGGGGGAGCGGTTCAACACGCTGAATCATGCGCGGACGGTGGTGAAGAACGCGTCGCAGGACAATGGGATTGCGAAGGGCTCGGCGGCTTATAAGCCGGTGCCGTTTTTTATGAGCACGACGGGATATGGGTTGTGGGTGGATACGACGGCGGAGGCTACGTTCGACCTGAATGCGAGCAGTCCTGCGGATATTGTGATTACGGTTCCGGCGGAGAAGCTGCGGGTGGTGCTGTTTACAGGGCCGGAGTTTCCGAAGATTCTGGAGCGGTTTACGGGGATTACGCAGCGGACGATTCTGCCGCCGTACTGGGCGTTTGCGCCGTGGATGGGGCGGGACTATCACCAGAACGATGCGCAGGTGAAGGAGGATGTGGACAAGACGCGGGCGCTGGGGCTGCCGGCTAGCGTGATTGTGATCGACTCTCCGTGGACGACGTCCTATAACAGTTACAAATTCAATCCGAAGCAGTTTGATGATGCTCCGGCGATGGTGAAGCATGTGCACGATGAAGGTTACAAATTAGTGCTGTGGCATACTTCGTGGATTAATACGCAGTCGAATGAGCCGGGGGAGGCGGGTTTTGCGGGGAAGATGCTGCTGCACTCGGAGAATTATGACGAGGCGGCGGGGAATGGGTATTTTGTGAAGCGGCCGGATGGGACTCCGTATGTAGGGCGGTGGTGGAAGGGGTTGGGGTCGATGATCGACTTTACGAATCCTTCGGCGAAGAACTGGTGGCAGGATCAGGTTCGGCTGGCTATTCATGCGGGTGCGGATGGGTTTAAGGATGACGATGCGGAGGGGAGTTTTCAGGGGGATGTGAGGTTCGCGGATGGAAGCGACAAGCTGACGATGCGGAATCGTTATGGGCTGCTCTACAACAATGCGATGGAGGAGTTGATCCAGAAGGATTTGAAGGGGAATGGTGTTTTGTTTGCGCGCAGCGTGACTACGGGGGCGAATGGGATTGGGTTTTTGTGGGCGGGGGATAACGAGTCGAGCTTTAGTCGCGGAGAATGGGCTGCCTACGGTGGTGACGGCGGGGTTGAATGCGGGGATGAGCGGGATGTCGCTGTGGGCGGCGGATATTGGGGGGTATTTGAAGACTGCGACTACTCCGGATCCGCTGGTGGAGATGCGGTGGACGGAGTTTGCGGCGTTTTCGCCGACGATGGAGATACTTTCGCAGGCGAATACTCAGCCGTGGGATTGGGATAAGAGCACCGGTGGGACGCAGGCTCTCGATGTGTATCGGAAGTTTGCGGTGCTGCATATGAGTTTGTTTCCGTACCGGTATGCGGCCGCGCAGGAGTCGGCGAAGACAGGGATGCCGATAATGCGGGCGCTGCCGCTGGTGTATCAGGATGATGCGCGGGCGCGAGTTGCGAAGGATGAGTATTTGTTTGGGCCGGATCTGCTGGTGGCTCCGGTGGTGGATGAGAATACGCGGCGGCCGGTGTATCTGCCGGCGGGAGAGTGGGTGGATTATTGGACTGGCGCGCAGACGACGGGCGGCAAGGTGGTGTTGGTGGATGCTCCGGTGGATCGGATTCCGGTGTTTGTGCGGGCGGGTGCGGTGATTCCGAAGATTCCTGAGGACGTGATGACGCTGGTGCCGCAGAGTGAGAGCGGGAACTTGGAGGTGAAGTCGCTGGATGATCGTCGGGTTTATGAGATCAACGACGATGGCGGCGCGAGCAGCACGATGACGGACTTTGAAGGGCGTAGTGTGGTGCGGAGCGGGAAGACGCTGAAGATTACGGGGGACTCGGCGGCGCAGATCATCGTGCGTTGGAGGTTTGCGAAGCCGAAGAGTGTGACGGTGGATGGCAAGCCGGTAAAGAATGGTTGGACGATATGGATGGAGCAGTCGGGATGGTGGAGTTCGATCACTTGAAGGAGAGCCTGGTGGCGTGGCAGTAGCGGCAGCTGCTATGGCGTAGCCTGAACTGACTGCGAGGCGCCGCAGTGTGGGCAGAACGATGCTGTTGGGTTGATGGCCTCTCCGCAGGCGGTGCAGGGCTGCGTGGTGGGGATGGCGTGGACCGGCGGCAGGTGCACTGCGCTGGAGGTGCGGCCTGGGGCTTCGACTGGGGCGGCGGGCGATGGAGAGGCGAGAATCCGGCTGGCGATGTACGAGGCCTGCGCGGCGTTGTAGGCACGGACCCTGCCGGGCATGAAGAAGCATTCGATGAAGCCGAGTATGGCGGGGATGCCGGTCCAGAAGAAGAGCAGGTAGAAGACGCCGGCGGTGTTGCGGCCGAGGTAGAACTTGTGGACGCCGAAGGTTCCGAGGAGGAGAGCGAAGAGGATGCCGACGAGTCTCGTCCTTGGAGGCGAGCTCGTACTCGGCGTAGAACCAGGCGCGTTGCTGGGGGTTCATCTGGGCGGTGTAGATGTTGTCGATCATTGGGCTCCTCTGGATGCTGGTAGAGGTACGGAGTTCGGGCGGTGCAGGTTCCGGCGGACGTGGCAGTACCAAGATTAGCGGAATGGGTTGACGACTTCGAGGTCTCCGAAGCGCTGGCCGTGTTGATTCAAGAGGACGAAATTCCTGGACGACCTGATAGCTGACGATTCCTGTTCGGTCGAATATGGCTATACGGATCAAACTCTCGGGGTCGCTGACCGTTTTATGGGATCGTGGTCATCGTAAGTGTAGATGAAGAGATTTGTGCCGAGAAGACTTTGCCTCTATCGCTCATTCATCTCTTCCCGCGTGTACTTGCGATCCATCTTGACGTAGTTCAGGCGTTCCATGAGAGCGTCATACTCCTGCATGCGGCTCTGCCGGGCTGTAAATTCGGTGAGCCACTCTCGGAAGGCAGCATTGAGGGTGGTGTGCTGCGCCTGCGCGGCTCGGCGGACTTCTTCAATCAGATGTTCGTCGGCGCTTAGGGTGATGTTTTTCACTGACTTAGCGTACACGAAAATAGTGTTGTGGGCTGAGGCAACGAAGTTCTGTCGCCGCGGCTCCAATGGGTACGCGATCAGGAGGCAGTATGCAATCACTTCATAGCGGTCAATGTGGACTTTGTAATCACTTTGGGGAGCAGCATGCACAGGCTGCAGTACTGGTGACGATTCATTCCAGCAAGAAGGCGGAGCCGACGCTGCTGGATGAGTGTGGCCATCCGAAGCATGCGGCTTTGCATTTGAAGGTGACGCCGATCAGCGGATGCGATGGTTTTGTTCCGGCTGCTCAAGCGTAGTTTTTTATTGCGGCTGATATAGCAAGAATAAAGGCCCAGCTTTCGCTGGGCCTCTTTGTTGCAGGATGCAGATTACATCTCTTTGACGCCGTCGACGAAGGCTTTGAGCTTGCGGCTGCGGCGTGACGGGTGACGCAGCTTGCGGAGGGCTTTGGCTTCTATCTGGCGGATGCGCTCGCGGGTGACCTGGAAGGACTGGCCGACCTCTTCGAGGGTGTGCTCGGAGCCGTCTTCGAGGCCGAAGCGCATCTTGATGACACGCTCTTCCCTCGGCGTCAGAGTCCGAAGCACTTGAGACGTGTACTCCTTGAGGTTGACGGAGATGACTGCGTCGGAGGGGCTGACGGCCATGCGGTCTTCGATGAAGTCTCCGAGGTGCGAGTCTTCTTCTTCTCCGATGGGGGTCTCGAGGGAGATGGGCTCCTGCGCGATCTTGAGGACCTTGCGGACCTTCGCGACAGGGATGTCCATGCGCTTGGCGATCTCTTCTGATGAGGCTTCGCGACCGAGCTCCTGCACTAGCTGACGGCTGGTGCGGATGAGCTTGTTGATGGTCTCGATCATATGCACCGGGATGCGGATGGTGCGGGCCTGGTCAGCGATGGCGCGGGTGATGGCCTGACGGATCCACCAGGTGGCGTAGGTCGAGAATTTGTAACCGCGACGGTACTCGAACTTGTCGACGGCCTTCATGAGGCCGATGTTGCCCTCCTGAATGAGGTCGAGGAACTGGAGACCGCGGTTGGTGTACTTCTTGGCGATGGAGACTACGAGGCGAAGGTTGGCCTCGATGAGCTCGCGCTTGGCGCGCTCGGCGTCCATATCGCCCTGGATCATCTCGCGCTGGGTGCGCTTGAGATCGGCGATGGCGATGCCGGCGTCGGCTTCGACGCGCTCGAGGTCGATGCGGCAGTTCTTCTGCTGGCGCTTGTACTCTTTGCGCAGCTCTTCGGATTTGCTGGCCTCGTACTTGGCTTCGAGCGACTTGATCTGGCGCTCGAGGGTGCGCATGGCGTCGACGGTCTTGTTGACCTTGTCGAGCAGACGCTTCTTCTCGCCGTTGGTGTACTTCAGCTCGCGGACGATGCGGTTGATGTAGACGTGCTCGCGGCCGATGAGCCAGCGGTGCTTGCGCTGATCTTTGGCCTTGGCCTTCGCATCTTTGCCCACCGGAGCAGCGAGCTTTTCCTGCAGGGCAGCGAGCTTCTTCTGGTGCTTGACGATGACGTCGATGCGGCCGGCGGTGGCGCGGACGCGGGCCTGGAGGATCTCTTCGGTGAGCTCTTCTTCGTCGAAGGTGACCACTTCCTTGATGTTGCGGACGCCGCGGCGGAGGTCTTCACCGAGGCCAACGATCTCGCGGATGACGATGGGCGAACGCGAGATGGCCTTCATGACGCGAAGCTGGCCGCGCTCGATGCGCTTGGCGATTTCTACTTCGCCCTCGCGGGTGAGCAGGGGGACGGTGCCCATCTCGCGGAGGTACATGCGGACGGGGTCGTTGGTCTTCTCGAGGGTTCCGGGCGAGAGATCGAGTTCGACGTCGTCGGACTCTTCGCCGGCTTCGGGCTCATACTTCTCGCGGTCGCCGGAGAACTTTGCATCGCCGGAGAGGACGTCGATGCCCTGGGTGTTGATGGTGGTGAGCAGATCGTCCAAGTCGTCGGGGGTGGTGATATCACCGGGCAGGAGGTCATTGACCTCGCCGTAGGTGAGATAGCCCTTTTCTTTCCCGGTGTCGATGAGCTTGTCTATGTCGTCTTCGTACTTGTCGATTTCTTCAGCCACGGCTGTGCGCACTCCTGCGAATAAATTTCAATATTTTTCCTGTCCGCGATAGCGAGTCACGGTATGCGGACGGACAATTCCCTTGGTTATTGCGGTTGGCGGGGAAGAAGGTAGCGGTTTAGACCGCGTTGGCCAGCCGGAACCTAAAAGAAGGTCAGGGCATTCGAAGGCACACGTCCCCAGCGAATCACAGAATACCACAATTATTAGACGGATTCAGGGGTGGAAAAGATTCGAGGCGAACCTCAACGAATTTTTGCAATTTAAACCCTTTGTATTGAGTGTAACTTGCGGAGATAAAACGTTTTGTCTGAGGTTGACGTATCTAGGCGCCAAGCCGATTTGGAACTACATTCGGGGCGAGACGGTGGCCGAGGCGGATCATCGGTCGTTCGATGAGGTAGTAGCTGAAGAGCATGCAAACAAAGGCCATAATCCAGTTGAAGGGCCAGGTTTGAAGAATGCCGAGGCGGCCGGTGTTTGCTCCAAAGTGGGAGATCATGAAGAGCTGCTGCCAGAGATAGAGGCTGTAAGAGAGGCGGCCAATGTAGCGCAGGACAGGGTTTTCGAGAAAGCGGCTGACCCAGCTTTGGGGACGCAGCATAGTTCCGAAGATTGCAAGTGGCATCAGCCAGGCGATTAGGAAGCCGGTGGTTCGGGGAATTAGATCGTAAGTGATTGGTATTAGAAGGACTAGCCAGATCAACGGCCAAAAGCGAAGGATCTGGGTGAAGCGATGGTAATGCCGAGGCTGGATTGACAGGGGGGAGCATAGCAGGATGGCCAGGGCCGCTGGGACGAGAAGTTCGTCCAGACGCATGTCAGTGTGAAAGCTGAGCCGGGAGTTGTGCGCAATGCGGTGAAGACTAACTGCTATCGCGAGGATGAGGAGTAACTGGGCACGCCATTTCTTTTGGGTCAAGATGAGCAGGACAGGGAGAAGGATATAGAAGTGCTCCTGTACTGCGAGCGACCAGAAGTGGCTGGTATAGAAGGGGTATGTCGACTGAAAGTGACTGAACGAGCTGGTGTAGTTGCGGAGGAAGAAGAGAGAAGAGAGGACCTCGGGAAGCTGAACCGGGAGGTGGACGGTGGCTTTGAGGATTAGGAGCGCTGCCAGAAAAACGGCGGCGGCGGGCAGGATGCGAAAGGCGCGGCGAATGTAGAAATTGCGACGCGAGATGACGCCCTGAGTATCTTCTTCGATGATGAGCCGCGAGCAGATGAGGAAACCGCTGATGGCAAAGAAGACGTCGACCCCGAGGTTGCCGTGCTCGTGCAGCCAGGCGGTGCTGAAGCGGCCGATGCGGTGGAGGGAGTCATGGTAGGCCATGACGGAGAGGATGGCGATGGCGCGCCAGCCGTCCAGAGTGGGCAGATAGCCGGTTGGGCAAATGGGTTTGATTGCGGGTTGCGGTGAGGCCTGATAGCGGGCGCAGCCATAGTGGTGTGTCAGCTCCCTCTCATGTCACAGACTTCGCAAAGCTGATGCCATAATCTACAGTCATCGTACTGCTTTAATGCAGCTATGTATCGAGTTGGGGCTTTGGCCTTTTGAGGCGTGCGAGCAGGACACCGGGACGGAGCGAGGGTGGGTAGTGGAGCATGCTGGTGAGAAAGGCCGGCAGTGTGTCATGCGCAATGATTAGGCAAGCGGGCAGCACGTAGAGGTTCATGGCGGCCTCCGGGATGAGGAGCGAGGTGGCGGCTCCCAACAGGCCAAACCAGCGGGCGAAGAGGTAACACAGAACGCAGGTGACACTGGTTGCGGCCATGTAATACACGGCCAGCCGCTGGTGTTGGTTTGTTGAGGTCATCAGGGTGGAGCTGGTGGACCATAGCGTGTAAAAGACGACGACCAGAAGAAGAATGCTGAGGAGGCCACGGCTGGGAGGAACGTGATGGCTGGTCCAATGAGTGAGGAACCACGGGCCAAAGGACATCGTGGCAGCGACGACACTTATAGCGACGAGCAGAGCAAGTTGGCAGGCGCGACGATGAAGGGAGCGGGTGAGTTCGATGTTCCGAGCGCCGAAGGCGAGCGTCATCTCAGGTTCGAAGGTGGCGTTGACCATCTGGACCATCTGCAGGGCGAAGCGAGAGACGATGCGCGCGGTGTTGAAGATGACGACGTCAACCGGGCCGAGGGCGTATCCGACGGCGAGTACCGTTCCTCCGAGGTTGAGCGCATTGCCGATGGGGAAAGCCATGTAGGCGATGGCAGGGCGGGCGAGCTTGCGTATTTCGGCGAAGCTGGCGTGGCTCCAGCCGAACTTGATCCAGGGGATGTCGTGACGGACGAGCAGGCAGAAGAAGATCGTTCCGAGGATGTTGATCGCGGCGAAGACCAGCGCGGTGACGCGGGGGCCCTTTCCCATGATTACCGGGATCAGGGTGCAGGCAAAGGCTAACAGCGAGGATGCGCTTTTGAGCATGGAGCCATAGGGATAGCGTCCGATACTGCGGTAGGCGGATTGGAGGAGTTGTTCAAGCTGGGCGAGGAGTACGGCGACGCCGAGGTAGAAGATGATCCACTTGGTGTCCGGCTCGGAGATGTGACTGAACCTCAGGAGACGGGCGACGGGGAGGAAGTAGAGGGCGCCACTGAGGAGGAGAATGACGGCCGTACAGATGCCGGAGATTAAGGCCCAGCAGCTTTGGAAGACGCGTAGGGCGCCCTCCCGGTCTTCGCGGGCGACCATCATGGTCATCTCGTTGCCGGCTACGGTGCCGAAGCCTACGCTGGAGAAGGTGAGCCAGGTGGGGATGGAGTTGATGATGATCCACTCGCCGTAGAGGGGGACGTTCCAGAAGTGGAGGAAGACAGGGACCTGGACGAGCAGGATGATTGTGTTGGATAGGCGGCCGACCCAGTTGGCGAAGAAGCTTAGGAGAAGGCGCCGCTTGGTCTTGCTATCCATTAACCATCCTTTGGTCGGGTGAGGCTTGCTTCAGCAAGAGTTTATCGGGTTTGAGTTTTGTGCGGTTAGCTGCGGCGCAGGAGAGAGTGGAACTTCTGGTACATCGGACGCAGCTTGTTTTTGAGGCGGCGGGCGAGGGGCAGGGAGGTTTGGGTGATTTTGCCGTCGGCGAAGGCGCGCAGGGCTACCTGGGCGGGGTCGAAAGGGTGGGTGCTGAGTGAGTCGGCCCAGGGCTTGAAGAGGGCTACGACGGGGATGCGGGCTTCGGCGTTGGGGGGGAACTGGCGGCTGGCGTTGGCGAGGTAACGGGTGTAGTTGTAGCGGCTGGCTTCGCGGATCCAGGCGAGGTCTTTGATGCCGCAGCGTTCGGCTGCGAGGGGCATGACTTCGTTGAAGACGCGCTGCTGGTCGCGGGTCCACTGGGGGAGGCGCTCGACGAACTTGTTGCCGTCGTGGCCTACGCGGTAGCCGCTTAGGAGGGCGTGCTCGTAGATGTAGGAGCCGTAGGGGGCCATCTGGAGAAAGAGCGCCCAGTCGGCGAGGGACTCCATGGTAGAGAGGATGGGGCCGGACTGGAGGAAGGCTTCACGCTTGATGGCGAAGGCGGCGAAGTTGACCTTGGGGCCGTACTTCTGGCCGGTGAGGTTGTCGGGCGGGCCTTCGGCTTTGGGGACGCTGAGCATGTAGTTCTGGCTGACGAAGTTGCCCTGGGCGTCGATGTTCTCCCAGCCGGCGCGGACTAAAACTGGGGGAGGGCCGACGGCGTCGGGGCGGCTGGCGCCGCGGAGGAGGGTTTCGCAGAAGGTGGGGCGGGCTATGTCGTCGGAGGAGAGGAGGGTGAGCCAGTCCCCGGTCATGCTGGAGAGGGTGAAGTTGTACTGGCCGGTGAGGTTCACTCCGGGGGGTGGCTGGACGACTCGGATTCGGTCGGGGTAGAGGGCTGTATATCCAGACAAGACTTCCTGGGTGTTGTCGGTGCTGTAGTGGTCGGAGACCAGGATCTCGTCGGGGGGGCGGGTTTGGGTGAGCAGGGAGTCGAGGGTCTGGGCGAGGAAGTCCGCCTGGTTGAGGGTGGGGATTCCTACGGACAGGGTGAGGTTGCTGGTGCTTGTCGACATGTACCCCTCCCTCCCCCTGTTTTGCTCAAATTCTTCGAACAAAAGACTTTAGGTCCGGACCTCCCGGTTCGGACTGGTTAAACAAAATGTTCCGGCCGGTGGCCGGAACGCCTCTTTAGTACTTCTTTATTGTAGCAGTCGTGTCAAGTTCCGGAAGCCAGATCAGAGGGTTGCGGAGAGGGGTGGGCCGAGGAATTCGACTCCCCATTTGGCTCCGCGGCCATGAGGTCTCCGAGGCCGGTGAAGAAGGCCTGGGCGTCCATGGCGGGGAGCATGAGGACGATCTGGCGGGCGGGGTGGGAGCTGGGGTTGGTGAAGCTGGGGGGGACGCCGCCGGGGACGGTGATGAGGTCGCCGGGGGTCGCGTGGAAGCGTTTGCCGTCGACTTCGTAGAGGTATTCGCCTTCGAGGACGCGGAAGATCTCGGTTTCGCGGTGGCGGTGGAGGGGTGGGCCGAAGCCGGGGGCGTTGGTGGTCTCGAGGATGACGAGGGAGCCGTCGGAGGCGGTTTTGGGGAGGCGGACGGCTAGTTCGAGCCCTATGGCTGGGATTTTTAGGGTTAGGCTGGTGATGGCGGGGGAGTGTTGGAGTTGGAAGGGCATGTGTGGGGTTCCGTGTTGCTGGAAGTATAGATTCTTCTCTCTTGAGGAACAGTGAACGATAAAATTAGCCCGAAGGTGGCGGGCGATGAGGATAGTCCTTGGTGGCATGCAGCAGCTCAATCCGAACCAATTGCGTTTGCGACAACTCTTTTCAGTCGAGAGAGTACTAAGCGCTCGCGGATTTCAAATTCAGGTTGAAGGGTCTGCCAAACAGACAATTTTGGAAAAGGATTTTTGGACTCAGCAGGATCTGGACCTCATTTTCCAGATATTCGAGAACTCCAACATGAGATCAGATCTCCTTCATACAGTCTTGGACCAGAACTACATTGCTACAAACGGTCCTGTTAGAGAGTTGTTATCTGCGCCCGAATTTCGCAGAGATCGCCAGCGTTACTCAACAACCTTTGAGTGGTTTGTTGGAGAGTTACTGATCCGGAAATTCATGGCCTTCTCGTCTTCATTTGGCATTAGCGTTAGCAGCGTGTTCCGAAATTCTGATGGTGGAACATCGGGGGACTACGATGTTCTGTCGGTTTTGGGGGATATGAATCTTCTGTATGTTGAGTGCAAAACCGGAAAATGTCATCTGTCCTCCATTCTCAACACTATCCAGAGAAGCATCGCGCTTCACACTGTTGCATCGGTAATTTTGTTGGATGCTGGTATTTCGAAGGCGGGACTTCTTCAGCAATTGCGAGGGCAGAGTCATCCGCGTTTTGGGAAGGGCACCCGACTCGTAACAATTGCGACGAGAGGATTGCCAGAAAGCGAGATCTTTGAATGGGGAGATTGCTTCTTTATTTCCGCGAGCGATGCAGGCGGAGATGTAGAAAACAGGCTACGGACGGTCATGAGAATACTCGCCGCCTATCGCAGTTCAATTCTTCAAGAATTACGGCCGCACCCACATGAATATAGCGCTATGGGCTACGACTACTCCGAGGATGCGCTTTAGCATTGGACGCTGAAAAGGCATATCCCGGGGGCTAAAGCCCGGTTTTGTTGGGGGGGCTTGATGTCCAGGCTTTAAAGCCTAGACCTATCTCAGAAGCAACGGCAAATGCAACAGCAACGACCTTATCGGCTGAAAAGGTACGAAGGTTTTGGCGATGTGGGATGTATCGGGGTCCTTCGGCTGCGCAGCTTGCAAATGCGCAAGCTGCTCCGCTCAGGATGACGGGTTTTTGGGGGTGATGGGAAGAATACGGAACGGCAACAGCAGATCCTCCGCCTGCGGCGAAGGATGACAACTAAAAAGCAACAGCAACGGCAAAAGCGGGAAAGGGTATACATCCCATGTCTCAGAAGCGAGACATGGGGCACCCGGGCGGCTGTGGTGGGCCTGGGGAGCAGCAACGACAACAGCAACAGTGGCGGCGAAGGGCGACAGTTGAGAAGTAAAGGCAACGGACGATGTAGATTGAAGGCGAAGACGCGGTTGAGTTTTGGAGGAGCGGATGAGGTTTTCTGGTTTGTCGCGAGTGTTGGTGGCGGCTGTATTTTTGGCCTGGGGTGTGGGTTGCTTTGGGCAGACGGCTGTTTCGCCTGTACCTAAGGTGAAGGTGCTGGTGCAGAGTCCGGCGGATACGGTGACTGATTTGCAGGTCTTCTGTTTGTTTCGTTCGTCTGCGGAGAATACGCTGCATGGGTCTTTGGTGGAGATTGATGGGAAGCTGCATGGGCTGTTGGGGAAGATTCGTAAGCCGGAGTTGTTTGGTGGGGAGTTTGGGGAGACGATGGTGTTGACGCCTCCGGCGGGGACGCTGGGTGCGAAGAGGGTTTTGATTATCGGGCTGGGGGATTCGGGGAGTTTTACTCCGGCGCGGATGTATCTGGTGGGTAAGATTGCGTGGCGGGAGGCTGGGCGGCTGGGGGTTGCGCATCCGTTTTTTGCTCCGGCGGTGCTGGATGGCGGGGTTACGGGGTTTTCGACGGACGCGGTAGCGGAGCAGGTGGTGCGTGGGTTTCGTGATGCTATGGCGAGCGAGGCGGTGGTGGGTGGCGCTTCGGGGGTGGTTGACTTTACTTTTCTGGCGGGGGCGACGCATGCCGCGGATACGCAGAATGGGATCAATCGCGCGATTCGGAGATGAGTAGCTCTGCGGCAACGACGGACGCAGAGAGCGCGGAGGTGCGCAGAGGTCGCGGGGCAGGAGGAGTGGCGGGGAGTTTCGTGGGGTAGGTCGGGGTTGGAGAAAAAGCTTCACATTGGCGATGGTTAGGCCTAGGATGCAGACGCCAAGGGAGGAGGCTAATGTGTTGAAGCCAATATTTGTCTTTCTTGTGCTGCTCTCCGCAGGTTCGATGCTGCGGCCGACTGCTCCGCAGGCTCCGGCGGCTATTCCTGCTGACGCGAAGGAGTTGGTGAATCCGGTAAAGGCGACACCGGCGTCGCAGGCGCAGGCGAAGAAGATGTATGGGTACGATTGCGCTATTTGTCATGGCGAGAAAGGCGACGGCAAGGGTGAGATTGCCGCGGATCAGAAGCCTCCGCTGAAGGACTGGACCGATCCGGCGGCGTTGAAGGATATCACCGATGGCGAACTGTTCTACATCATCAAGAACGGTAAAGGGAATATGACGGGTGAGGGGGATCGGCTGAAGCCGGAAGAGGTATGGAATATGGTGATTTATGTTCGGGCGTTTGCTAAGAAGTAGGCTAACGACGGACGCGCTTATGCAGGAGATATGTTGGAGAGCGCAGAGTCTCAATTTTGCTTAGGAGCGTGACGGACTATGTTGCGACTGCTGATTGAATGGCTGTTGAATGCGCTGGCGCTGGTGATTACGGCGTACGTGGTCCCTGGCTTTCAAGTGGATGGGTTTGGGCCGGCGTTGATTGCGGCGGTGGTGGTGGGTCTGCTGAACGTGTTGTTCGGAGTGCTGTTGGGCCTGGTGGCGCTTCCGATCTTTGGAGCAGCCGCAGCGGCGGCGTCGCCGGGCGAGCACGTCTACTCGGTTCCAGCGATTGTGGGGACACTTCTGATGCTGCTGTTCGATGCCTTTGTGCTGTGGGTGGCGGCGAAGTTGGTGCCGGGATTTCGGATCAAGGGGTTTCTGGCGGCGTTTATTGGCGCGATTGTGCTGGTGCTGATCCACATTGCGTTTGCGTATCTTGCGTGAGGTGGGAGTTAGTGCTCGCGGAGTTTGCGGTCGATCTCTAGTTTTTCCTGGGTGAGTTTTTTTAGCATCTCGTGGTCGCCGCGGCGGTCGGCTTCGGCGATGAGGGAGCGGACTTCGCGCTGGCGGCGTTCGAGGTGGCGGTGGGCGAGGGTGTGGAGGGCGTCGCCGACTTGGTCGGTCAGGGATTTGGGTTGCGAGTGGGCGGTGGTCTGCTCGGTTTGTGGGGAGTGTTCGAGGGCTCGGGCGAGGAGGACTCGGCTTTGCTGGTCGGGCGCGGCTTCGAGGGGGTTGTCGGGCGCGGGGGCGTGGGCGAGGGACTCGAGGACGGCTGCGGAGGGGAGAGAGTCGTACCAGGCGGGGTTCTGCATGAGGGTGTCGGCGGCGAGGGTGCGGGCGGGGTCTGCTTCGGGGAGGACGAGTGCGCGGAGGAGGATGCGCTCGATCTCGCTGACGGGTTCGGCGGTGTGGGCGCGGACGCTTTCGGTGCGGGTGGCGGCGGCTTGTTTGAGCTCCTGGCGGAGGATGGCGGAGTCGATGCCGAGTTTTTGTGCGGCGTCGGCGGCGAACTCGTCGCGCTGGATGCGGTTGGGGATGCGGCGGATGTGGGGTAACAGGAAATTCAGCTGCTTGACCTTGGCTTCGGCGGTGCGTCCGGGGAAGAGCTGGCGGGCGCGGTCGATGAGGTAGTCGGACTGGCGCTTGGCGTTGCGGAGTGCGTCGAGGTAGGCGGGGAGGCCGTGTTCGCGGACGAAGCGGTCGGGGTCGAGGCCGCCTTCGAGGGTGACGATTTTTACGACGAAGTCTTCTTCGGTGAGGAGGGCGATGGATTTTTCGGCGGCGTTGGCTCCGGCGGTGTCGGGGTCGAAGTTGACGATGACGTTTTTGGTGAAGCGGCCGAGGAGGCGGACCTGAGGCTCAGTGAATGCGGTGCCGGAGGTGGCGATGACGTTGTGGACGCCGGCCATGAAGACGGAGATGCAGTCCATCTGGCCTTCGACGAGGAGGGCGAAGTCGTTGGCGCGCATGTCGGCCTTGGCCTTGTCGAGGTTGAAGAGGACCTGGCCTTTTGTGTAGAGCGGGGTTTCGGGTGAGTTGATGTATTTGGCTATGGGGCGGCCTTTGTCGTCGACCTCTTCGAGGGCTCGGGCGGTGAAGGCGATGGTCTTGCCCTGCTCGTTGGCGATGGGGAAGGTGATGCGCTTGCGGAAGCGGGCGTAGAGGGGCTGCGGTGAGCCGTCGGGGGATTCTTTGGAGGAGAAGAGGCCTGAGGCGCGCATGACTTCTTCGTTGAAGTGCGGCTTGAGGCGGTCGCGCATGTCGTTGAAGTCGTCGGGGGCGAAGCCGATGCGGAATTTGGCGATGGTTTCGGGGGTGACTCCGCGGTTGGTGAGGTACTCGCGGGCGCGGGCGGCGGAGGGGGATTTTAGCTGGGCTTCGAAGTACTGGGTGGCGGCTTCGTGGATGTCGATCAGCTGGCGGCGGAGGCCGGCGTCGCGGGCTTCTTCGGGTGAGGTGAATTCGCGCTTGGGGAGTGGGATGCCGGCTTTGGTGGCGACTACGCGGACGGCTTCGGGGAAGCTGATGTTCTCGAGCTTCATGACGAAGGTGAAGACGTCGCCTTTTTCGTGGCAGCCGAAGCA
The DNA here is from genome assembly GCA_963744125.1 of uncultured Acidobacteriaceae bacterium. GTDB lineage: Bacteria > Acidobacteriota > Terriglobia > Terriglobales > Acidobacteriaceae > Edaphobacter. Next base: position 115,353 of record CAVUSG010000012.1, read on the forward strand.
GTAGAAGTAGCCGTGGTTGGCGTTGACGGAGAAGCTGCCGGTCTTTTCTTTGTGGAAGGGGCAGAGGCCGGTGTAGTTCTGGGCTCCGGTCTTGCGCAGCTTGATGTACTCGCCGATGATGCGGACGATGTCGGCCTGCTGCTTTACGAGTTGGGCGAAGTTGTCGGACAAGGGGTGAAGGTGACGGTTGTTAGTTGTTAGTTGCTAGTTGAGTGCGAGAACGGAAGTAGTTGCTAGTGTTAGTTGCGTTAGCGCATGCTACGGAAGTGGGATGGAAGGTTGGTTGGTTGAGGAGTAATTTCCTTTGTGCTGGAAGATATTTCCCTGTGTTGCAGGGTAGCTTTCTGAGTTTAGATGGTTTGCAGATTGTGCGGAACTTCTGCGGTGTTTACGGGTCTTTACGGGAGCGGCAAGAAATTTCTGGAGTGAACAAATAATGCGATTTTCAGGCACGATGAGAAAGCTTGTAGTTGCGGGTGCGTTGATGGTGGCACCGGCGGCTTCGTTTGCGGGGGTCTTTATCTCCGTGGGATTTGCACCTCCGGCGCTGCCGGTTTATGTGCAGCCGGTTTGCCCCGGGTGATGGCTATATGTGGACTCCGGGATACTGGGCTTACGGGCCGGCCGGGTACTACTGGGTGCCTGGCGTGTGGGTTCGTCCTCCGCAGGTTGGCGTGCTCTGGACGCCGGGCTATTGGGGCTGGGGTGGGGGCGCGTTCATCTTCCATGAAGGATACTGGGGGCCGCATATCGGCTTCTATGGCGGCGTGAACTATGGCTTTGGCTACGGCGGCGTCGGGTTTGAGGGCGGCTACTGGCATGGCGGCGTGTTTGCCTACAACCGCGAGCGTGAGCAATGTCAACGTGAATGTTACCAACGTCTATGACAAGACAGTGGTGGTGAACAATGTGACGGTGAACCGGGTGAGCTATAACGGCGGGACCGGCGGGATTGATGGCGCAGGCGTCGGCGTCAGGAGCAGGCGGCGATTCGCGAGCAGCATGTGGCTGCGACGGGCGAGCAGACGGCTCATGTTCAGGCTGCGGCTTCTGACCGGAGCCAGTTGGCCAGCGTGAATGGCGGCAGACCGCAGATGGCGGCGGCTCGCACTGCGGGTGAGTACCACACTGTGGCGCAGCAGCATGCGGCGTCGCAGCCGATTACGGAGCGTGACCGGGCAGCGAACCAGCAGCAGCGGATCGGCAATGGAGTGAAGTCGGGCCAGCTGACTCCGCATGAGACGGCGAACCTGGAGAATCGCGAGTGCGAGCATCAATCACCAGGCAAATGCTGACCGTGCGGCGAATGGCGGCAAGCTGACTCCGCAGGAGCATCAGCAGATCAACCAGCGGCAGAACAATGTCAGCAAGTCGATCAATAAAGACAAACACAACGCGGCGACGGACAAGGCCGTGCAGCATGAGAAGTAAGACGAATAGCGGGGGCGGCTACTAACGGTAGCCGCATTCGCTGAGAGACGTTATGGAACGACCGGAGGCTGTTTGCGCCGGTCGTTTTCTTTTTTGGGGCATGTTTTCTGAGGGCCATAAGATAGTTGGAGCTATGTTGAGCCGTGGTGATGTGGATCGAATCGTTGTGGTGCTGGTGCGGGCGCGCAATCCGAGCAATATCGGCGCGGTGGCGCGGGCGATGCATGACTTCGGGTTTCGGCATCTGCGGGTGGTGAATGAGTTTGCGGTGCCGTTCGAGGCGGCGAAGTCGGCGGTGGATGCTGGAGCGGTGATGGCGGCGGCGGAGCAGTTTGGCAGCGTGGCGGAGGCGGTGGCGGACTGCACGCTGGTGGTGGGGACTACGGCGGTGGGGGAGCGGGTGTTGCAGCATCCGTTGCGGGCTTTGCCGGAGGCGGGTGCGGAGGTGCTGGGGCATCTTGCGCGAGGCGAGTGCGAAGGTGGCGCTGCTGTTTGGGTCGGAGAAGACGGGGCTTAGCAATGAGGAGTTGAGCCATTGCGAGTGGTTGCTGACGATTCCGATGGAGGAGCATGAGGGGGTGCGGCATCCTTCGATGAATCTGGGGCAGGCGGTGGCGGTTTGTCTGTATGAGCTGGTGCGGGGAGGCTAGCGGCGTTGGAACCCATGTCCCAGAGGCGGGACATGGGGCACCCGGTTGGTGGGAGCTACGGGGGCGGAGGTGGAGCGGGTGACTTTGCTGCTGATGGAGGTGCTGGAGAAGGCTGAGTATGCGCGGCATCATCCGGCGAATTGTGATGTTGAGGATGTTCGGCGGCTGGTGGTGCGGATGGGGCTTACGGGGGCGGATGTGATGGTTTGGATGGGGATGCTGCGGCAGATTTTGTGGCGGATTTCGCGGGGGTAAGTGGCAGTCTGACAATGATTGGGACTACACTTCACAGCATGATACGTCCTTGTATTTTGGTGGTGGATGCTGAGTTTCCGGGGTCGATCTCCAGCCGGAAGCTGGTGATTGAGACGGCGAAGTTCAATGTTATTACCGCTTACAGCGGGCTTGAGGCGATTGAGACTTTGGAGCGGTTTCCCAGGGTTGATGCTGTCGTGGTGAACGCGGAGGAGCAGGAGACTCCGTGTGCAGAGGTGGTGAAGCGGCTGAAGGAGATCGTGCCGAGCATCCCGATTATCGCGACGTCGGCCAACGGAGATGATGATTGCGGTGCGCATCACAGCGTCAGCATGTTTGATCCGGCGGCGTTGCTGGAGAGGCTGCGGGCGATGTTTCCGGGGGCTACGGCGAGGATTGAGCAGACGGAGAAGAAGCTGGCGGAAGACAGCCTAGGCTGAGCTTAGTGCTTCATACGTTGCCGCCTCCTGTGTAGACTGTCTGCATCCGCTTTAATCAGTACTGACGGTGCCCCGGGAGGGTAGAGATATGTTTGCAGGCAAGCGAGTCTTGGTGGTCTCGAGCGTTGTGGCGATGTGTGGGTTGAGCGTGGCGGGCGTGGCGCAGCAGGGGCGGCAGTATACGACTGCGGACTATGCGCAGGCTGAGAAGTTTATGAACTACAACGTGAACCCGCTGGTGTATCACAGCGTGGATCGTCCGACGTGGATGGCGGATGGACGCTTCTGGTATCGCGATACGGGGCCGGATGGAGTGACGTTTGTGCTGGTGGATCCGGCGAAGAAGGCGAAGGGGCCGGCGTTCGACCAGGCGAAGCTGGCGGCGGCGATGACTGCGGCTTCGACCGATGGGACTAAGTTTGCGGCGGGATCGCTGCCGATCAGCGAGTTCACGCTTAGCGACGGCGACAAGACGGTGACGTTGACTGCGGGGCGGGCGAAGATGAAGTGCGACTTGAGTGGCGCGGGGACTTGCACTGCGGTTGCCGATGGGCGTCCGGCTCGTGGCGGACGCGGTGGGCGGCCGCTGCGGGTGCTCCTCCGGCTGCGGCGCTCCTCCGGCGGCTGCTGGGCGTGGGCGCGGCGGCTACGGTGCTGTCTCCGGATAAGACGAAGGAGGCGTTTCTGCGCGACTACAACCTGTGGGTGCGGGATGTGGCGACAGGGACGGAGACGCAGCTTACGACCGACGGCGTGAAGGACTATGGCTACGCGACGAACAATGCGGGCTGGGCGCATACCGATGGCGCGGTGCTGCTGTGGTCGCCGGACTCGAAGAAGATTGCGACGTTTCAGCAGGACCAGCGCAAGACGCAGGAGATGTACCTGGTTCCGGTGACGAACTCGCATCCGAAGCTGGAGGCGTGGAAGTATCCGCTGGTCGGCGATAAAGATGTGACGACGGTGGAGCGGGTGGTGATCGATGTGCCGACGGCGAAGGTGGTGCGGTTCAAGATGCCGCCGGATCAGCACCGGTCTACGACTTGCGATGATTTGGCTTGCCGTGGTGGGTGGGACGATGTGCAGTTCAGCGATGATGACTCGCATATAGGGTTCATCTCGAGCTCGCGGGATCACAAGCAGGTTTGGCTGCGCGAGGCGGATACGACGACGGGCGATGTTCGCGAGGTGATGACGGAGGTGACGAAGACCTTCTACGAGGGCGGCGCGGGGCGGTCGAACTGGAAGTACATGCCGAAGACGAATGAGTTTCTGTGGTTCAGCGAGCGCGATGGCTGGGGGCAGATGTATCTGTACGACCTGACCACCGGCAAGTTGAAGAACCAGATTACGAAGGGCGAAGGGAATGTTTCGGCAGGTGCTGCGGGTGGATGAGGCGGCGCGGACGATCTACTTCACGGGCGGCGGCAAGGAGAAGGGACGCGATCCTTACTTTGCGCATCTGTACAAGGTGAACTTCGATGGCAGCGGGTTTAAGTTGCTGACTCCGGAGAATGCGGACCATGCGGTGACGTTCTCTCAGGATGGAAAGTATTTTGTGGATGTGTACTCGACGCCGGTGCAGCCGCAGACGGCGGTGGTGCGGGACAGTTCGGGTGCGTTGGTGGTGGAGGTTGGGAAGCAGGACATCAGCAAGCTGGTGGCTGCGGGATGGGTGCCTCCGACACCGATTACGGTGAAGGCTCGTGATGGGAAGACGGATATTTATGGGTTGATGTTCAAGCCTACGAAGATGGAGCCGGGGAAGAAGTATCCGATTGTGAACAATGTCTATCCGGGGCCGCAGACGGGTTCGTGCGGGAGCCGCGCGTTTGCTGCTGCGCACAAGGATGACCAGGCGCTGGCGGAGCTGGGCTTCGTGGTGGTGTGCATTGATGGGATGGGGACGCCGGGGCGGTCGAAGGCGTTTCACGAGGCGTACTACGGCGATATGGGCGACGCTACGATTCCGGACCAGGTGGCCGGGATGAAGGAGTTGGCGGCGAAGTACAACTACATCGATATCAGCAAGGCCGGGATGTATGGGCACTCGGGCGGCGGGAATGCGACGGCGTCGGCGATGTTCCACTTCCCTGATTTCTTCAAGGTCGGGATTGCGGAGAGCGGCAACCATGACCAGCGCGACTATGAGGATGACTGGGCGGAGAAGTGGTCGGGGCTTGAGGTGAAGAACGCCGATGGCACCAGCAACTACGACAGCCAGGCGAACCAGAATTTTGCGAAGAACCTGAAGGGCCATCTGCTGCTGGCGCACGGGACGATGGATGACAACGTTCCGATGAACAATACGCTGCTGGTGGTGGATGCGCTGATCAAGGCGAACAAGGACTTTGATCTGCTGCTGATTCCGAATGTGCCGCATGGTTATGGGCCGGCTTCGCAGTATATGACGCGGAGGCGGTGGGACTACTTCGTGAGATACCTGGCTGGGAATACGCCTCCGGCGCAGTATGAGATGAAGGCGTATGAGTTGACGCAGGCGGGGGTGGGTGGGCCTGATGAGGATAGCGACGACGGCGATTCGCAGCAGTAGAGGCTAGAGCCAGCCTTTGGTGCGGGCGATGCGGGCTGCGTCTACTCGGTTCGAGGCGCCGAGTTTGGCGATGGCTTCGGAGAGATAGTTGCGGATCGTGCCTTCGGAGAGGTGCAGTTCGGTGGCGATCTCGGTGGTGGAGCGGCCGTCGCCTGCGCGCTGGAGGATCTGGCGCTCGCGGTCGGTGAGTGGGTCGAGCTCGGCGGTCCAGGCTTCGGTGGCGAGGGCGGGATCGACGACGCGCTGGCCGCGATGGACTTTGCGGACGGCTTCGGCGAGTTGCGAGGCGGGGTGGTCCTTGAGGAGATAGCCGCAGGCGCCGGCGTCGAGTGCGCGACGGAGATAGCCGGGGCGGGCGAAGGTGGTGAGGATGATGGTGCGGACTGTGGGGTGGGTGGAGCGCAGCGCGGCGGCGACTTCGAGGCCGGTCATGCGGGGCATCTCGATGTCGGTGACGAGGATGTCGGGGGTGAGGGTGTGGACGGCGTCGAGCGCGGCGCGTCCGGTGGCGGCGCGGGCGACTACGGTGATGTCGGGCTCCATATCGAGCAGGGCGGCTAGTGCTCCGAGGACCATTGCCTGATCTTCGGCGAGGACTACGCGGATGGCATGGCGGCGTCATGCTGTGGCTTCCTGGGTCTGGTGGATGGGTGGAACGGGTTGCGTGCTGGTGACGGGAAGCTCGATGAGCAGGGTGGTGCCGTGGTCGCTGCGGATGGAGAGGCGACCGCCTAGTCCGTGGATGCGATCGCGCATGCCGCGGAGGCCGTTGCCCTCTTGACGGATGGGGTGGCGGCCGTTGTCTTCGACTGTGAGGGCGTAGTAGTTGTCGGGCGTGATGGCGAAGCGCATGGTGCAGCGTGTGGCTTCGGCGTGACGGACGATGTTGGTGACGGCTTCGCGGACGGAGAGTGCGAGGACGGTCTCTTCGGTGGCGCTGAGGGTGGGCGAGCCTGTGGGCGGGGCTTCCCAGGCGAGGGTGACGTTGGCTGCGTCGAGGGTTTGTCGGGCGCGGGCGATTTCGGCGGCGAGGCCCTGGGAGCGGTAGCCGCCGATGGCTTCGCGGACTTCGGTGAGGGCGGCGCGGGCGGTGGTTTCGACGTCGGCGATCTCCTGCGCGGCGCGTTGCGGGTCGTGGTCCATCAGGCGGCGGGCGAGCTCGGCTTTGAGGACGATGACGGAGAGGGTGTGGCCGAGCACGTCGTGTAGATCGCGGGCGATGCGTTCGCGCTCGGCGACGGCAGCGAGTTGGATGTTTTCTTCCTGGGCGGCGCGGAGCTTGCAGTCCATGCGCTTCTGACGGGCGATGAAGACGTTGCTGCCGCCGATCATGAGCATCAGGACGATGGTTCCTACGATGCTGATGGGATTTAGGTGGAACCACAGTCCTTCTGCGACGAGCCCGATGACCTGGGCGGCCATGATGAAGGCGAAGCGGGATGTCGAGGCCACGATGAAGGGCAGGAAGGCGGCGCCGTAGATGAAGAAGCAGGACGCGCCGCTGTTGAAGGGATAGACGAGAATGCCGAGCAGGTAGAAGGCGGTGACAAGAACGTAGCGTTGGCGGTTGGTGCGGGACTGCGCGTATCCGATGTAGATGGCGAGGAAGACCGCGTAGATGGCGATGCTCTGGATCCAGTAAGCGGCTGCTGGTGGCGGAGGATGGGGTCGATGAAGAAGAAGATGGAGTAGACGAGCCAGATGTAGCCGCTGCCGCTCTGGGTTCCTATCTGTGGGGCGTTTCGCGAATTGTATAGCGTCGGCATAGAGGCCTTGTGTGAGAGTGTAACGCTGGAGTTGGGTTATGCGTTCTGTTCCTCGCTATGCATTTTGCTCACGGCGGTGGAAGATGAGCCAGCTTATGCCGAGCATGAGCATGGTGAAGCCGGCGAGGGCGGTCCAGTGGGATGAGGCGGCCACGGAATCCTGATAGCCGAAGATGCTGAGCACGAGCTGAGAGAGGTGATAGGTGGGGAGGGCAGGTGCGAAGTGTTGCAGCGAGTGAGGCATGAAGCGGATTGGTATCCAGAGGCCGCTGAGGAACGACATAGGCAGATAGATGAGGTTGACGATGCCGGGTGCTGCGTTGGCGGGGACGAGTTGGGCAAGGAGAAGTCCCATGCTGGCGAAGCTGACGCCTCCTACTACCGTCATGCCGAGACATCTTCAGGATTTCGGTGGGGGTTAGCGATACGCCGCCGAGTGCTATCGCGAGGACTATGAGTGTGGCGACGATGATGAGGCCGAAGGCGACGGCGCTGGCGCATTTTGCGAAGAGATAAGCCGCGACCGGCATGGGGCTGGCGCGTTTGAGCTCGAGCCATCCGGCGGCGCGCTCCGCTGCGAGGCCTACGCCGATTCCGAAGAGCGCGGCTCCGATCATTCCGAAGCAGGCGTAGCCGCCGAGGGCGTACTTGGCGACGTTGAGGCTGCCGCTGTAGGAGTTGCGGTTGGCGATTCCGAAGAGCAGATAGAACATTACCGGGAAGCCGATGACGGAGAGTGAGAATGAGCGTGTGCGCAGGAGCTTCATGAACTCGTAGCGGGTTTCTTTGCGGTAGATGCGCAGCGTGTGGGCTAGTCCAGTAGCGGTAGCGGGATAGGGGATTGCGGTGGTGGACATGGTGCTCTCCTTTAATTTCGGTGGCAGAGGATAGGCTTAGCTTTTTGTGAGGGCGAGGAATGCGTCTTCGAGTGCGGGGCTGGCTACTTCGAGGCCGCTTAGGGTTGGGTCGGCGAGGAGCATCTCGCGGACTACCTGCTCGGCATGTTGTGTGGTGACGGTGGTGATGCCGGAGTTTTCGATGACGGAGGTGACGCTGGGGAGGGTAAGGAGGAAGTCGGCGGTGAGGCTGGTGTGGCAGCGGATCTGGCGGCCTCCGCTCATGCGCTTGATCTCGGCGGGGGTGCCTTCGCTGACGATGCGGCCTTTGTTGATGACGATGATGCGATGGGCGAGTGCGTCGGCCTCTTCGAGGTAGTGGGTGGTGAGGAGGACGGTCTTGCCGCGGGCGGCGAGGGTGCGGATTTGTTGCCAGAGACCGCGGCGGGCTTCGATGTCGAGGCCGACGGTGGGCTCGTCGAGGAAGATGAGGTCTGGATCACCACAAACCGCTAATGCAAATAAGACGCGCTGCTTCTGGCCTCCGCTGAGCTTGCCGAACATGCGGTCTTCGATGCCCTGGAGTTGGGCGATGCGAACGATCTCGGCGAAGGGCAGCGGGTGGGGGTAGTAGCTGCGGAAGAGGTCGATGTGCTCGCGGACCTTGAGGGCCTCGATGACGCGGGCGACCTGCAGCATGGCGCCGACGCGGGTGCGGGTGACGGCGCTGCGCGGGTCGCTGCCGAAGATGCGGACGTTGCCGCTGGTGGGTGAGGCGAGGCCGAGCATGAGGCGGACTGCGGTTGATTTGCCTGCGCCATTGGGGCCGAGGAGGGCGACGACTTCGCCGGGGCGGAGGGCCAAGCTGAGACCGTCGAGGGCGGTGGTTGAGCCGTAGCGCTTGGTGACGTTGTCGAGAGTGGCGATGGGGGACGTTGCTGCTGATCTTTCTAGCATGGCTAGCGTTTCCTCTTGGATCGCGATTGCTGGCATGGCGTCTCTCCTGATGTGGCGAGGGTGAAGCTCTCATACAGGATCAGAGTGCGCCGCCATGCGGTCCGGCAGTAGTGGGGAACGTCAGCAAAGTGAGGTGACAGATGTCATGTGGTCTCGAACATGGCACGGACGGAGGTGGGGGGGAGGCCGCGTTTGCGGAGGGTGCGGAGGGCCAGGGCGTCGTGGCGTTTGGCGAGGCGGATGCCTTGTTCGTCGGTGAGGAGTTGGGTGTGGAAGTAGGCGGGCGTTGGGAGGTTGAGGGCGCGTTGCAGGAGGATCTGGCGGGCGGTGGACTTGAGGAGGTCGCGGCCGCGGACTACTTCGGTGATGTTCATGGCTGCGTCGTCGACTGTGCAGGCTAGTTGATAGCTGGGGATACCGTCCTTGCGCCAGATGAGGAAGTCGCCGAAGTCCTGGCCGGCGGTGAAGGATTGCGGGCCGAGATTGCGGTCTTCGAAGTGAATGGTTTCGTTATCGGAGACGCGGAAGCGGTAGTTGGTGTTGGGTTGGAAGGGTTGATTGGTTTGGAGTTTTGTTCGGCAGCTGCCGGGGTAGATGGGTTCGTCGTCCGGATCAGGTACCGCGGGGTCCTCGTGGGGTGCGTGCATCATGGCGGCGAGGTCTTTGCGGCTGCAGTGGCAGGGGTAGATGTGGCCGGTGGTGAGGAGCTGATCGAGAGACTCGCGGTAGAGGGGGAGGCGTTGGGACTGGGTGATGATGGGTGGTGTCCAGTGGATGCCTAGCCAGGTTAGGTCTTCCAGCATGGCTGCTGCGTACTCTGAGCGGGAGCGGTGGGGGTCGAGGTCTTCGTTGCGGAGGAGGAGGGTTCCGTGGTGTTCGCGGGCGCGGGTGAAGGCTTGCCAGAAGGTGGCGGCGTGGCCTAGATGGAGGAAGCCGGTGGGAGATGGGGCGAGGCGGCCGATGTAGGGGAGCTGCATCTCTTATTGGGTGTAGCCGATTCCGCGGTAGATCTCCAGGTTGTGGCGGATGGTGTTTAAGTGCTCTTCGCCGGCTGCGTCAGTGTAGGAGATGCAGGTGGTGATCGTCGTCGGTTGCTTGCTGCGGAAGTACGAGGTGCTGCTATCGAGGTAGGTGGTTATCTCTTTGCCGCCGGGGAGGAATTCGAGCTGGCTGAAGAGAGGCAGAGCTGAGACTTCGACGGTTCCTTCGACGCCCATCAGCTTGTGGCTGAACTCTACCTTTACTCCGTATGCGGGCTGGGTGCCGATGTTGCTGATGGAGATGGAGAGGAGTCCGCGGTCGAAGACGAAGTCTACGAGCACGTGCGGATCGCGCTCGTGGACTACGGTTCTTTGCTTGGTAGATTTCGCAGGCACTGTGCCGCTCCTCTAAGAGACCTAATTCCCTCCGGACACATTAAGACCTTCGTAGCAGATTTCCAAGGTCTCAATCGCGACGTCGTTGAACTGCGCGTTCAGGGCCGGACCAGTCCACTTGCATGGCCATGCGTTGGTGAGGCTCCATCTCCATACTGGATTACGGTCCTGGTCGAGCAGGACGATCGAGACGCTGGTGCGCTGGACGGTGCCGTTGAGGGTATTTTGCATCCAGTTCCATAGGGACAGATCCTGGGTCAAACCTCGCTTCAGGGTTATGTTGGTGAACTTGTTCAAGCCTGGCAGCTTTCGGACTGCGTTTCCTGTGGCGTTGCCTTCGCGGTAGTCGATGGGGTCGGTGGAGACGTCGATGCCGGAGACTTCAGAGAATGAGGCGGTTGTTACGCCGTCGATTTCTACGAGGAAGTTTTGGACGAGGAAGGGATCGACGCGGGTCGCTGGTGACATGGTGAGCCTCCATTACGATGGCAGCGGCCACTGCCTGGTGAAGTATATAACGCGAACATGGCGCGTCGGCTTCAAATTTGCCGGGCTGAACGCGCTGCTTGAAGATGTCCTGCGTCGAATCTTCATACACCTCGTGCTAACTTCGAGGCAGAAGTCAGGGGATGGGCCATGCGGAATCTGTGGTGGTCGGGCTGCGCGCTTGCTCTGGTGGGGGTGGTGTTTGGAGCGTTGTATGCGCAGCGTCCCTACCGTCTTTACCCTTCGGTGGAGGGGTATGACGAGACCATGCCGTTGCCGGCGGACTGGCAGAGGAAGGCGGAGTGGACCTTTGCGCGGCTGATGTATCCGCCAGGGCCGCTGGATGGCTATCGCGGCCGATTCGATGGGGACTGGCGGCAGGGGCTTTCACTTTGGACTCAGGATTATCCGGCGGCGGACCGCAAGCTGGAGGCGGCGATGGGGCGGTTGACGAGGGTGGATGCGCGGTCCGTTGAGCAGTCCGTGAATCTGGATGATGGGGATGAGGTCTACAACTGGCCGTGGCTGTATGCGGTGCAGGTGGGCGAGTGGGGACTTACTGAGGGGCAGGCGAAGAAGCTGCGCGACTATCTGCTGCGGGGTGGATTCTTCATGGCCGACGATTTTCATGGACATGAGGAGCAGGCGTACTTCGAGAACACCATGAAGATGGTCTTTCCGGAGAGGCCTATCGTGGACATTCCGGACAGCGATCCGATCTTCCATACCGTCTTCGATCTGGATGATCGCTACCAGATCCCGGGCGCGGAGCACTTGAATACGGGCTTCAAGAAGGATGGCAGGGTCCCGCGGTGGGAGGGGATCTATGACGATAAAGGCCGAATCATGGTGGCGATCTCGTTGAACTCGGATATTGGGGACTCTTGGGAGTGGTCGGATGATTCGAGGTATCCGCTGAAGTTTTCCGGTCTGGGAATGCGGATTGGTGTGAATTATGTCGTGTATGCGATGACGCATTGAGGGTCGGATTGCACATCCCCCCTCCCCATCAAATGTATGCAAAGTATTCAAACTAAATACTTTGAGTTCGGACTTCGTGTCGCGCAGGTCCGAAAAGTCTTATAAAATGGGGTTATTGCCTGCAAAGTATTCATAAATATTGGTTTATGAGGATTGGCTTCGGCTGAATTGTCAAGGACTGCGATGATGCTGATCCGCCTGGGCGGGGTTTTTGGGTGTGCTTCTATTGTAGCAGGTTGGGGTGGTTTGATCTGCTTGTATATTGTTGATTTACTGTGGCTTATTAGTTTTTGCTTGACATGTTATTTGCTAGGTAATTCCGGGGACATCGAGGTAAGTGATTGGTGCGATTGTGGTTATATGGAACCCGCAAAGCGGGAACGGGGATCGAGGCGGGATAAGAGCGGGATTCTTGTTTTTAACGGTTGTTGATACGAATAACCTAATGAGGCACACATTTTCCAAACGGACCCTCTGGAGGGTTGGTAAATGCGCGACAGAAGGCAAACATTTATCGCCGCAACCATACTCGTCGGCGCATGGATGTCTGCATACCCACGAGCAGGAGCGCAGCAAGCGACTGGCCGCATGAGTTTGCCGGCTCCGACCGGTACTTACGGCGTGGGACGCGTAAGTTTCGCGCTGACCGATGAGAGCCGCTCTGAACCGCTGTCTACAGCTCCGGGTGCCCGGCGCAGGATCATGGTGTTTGTCTGGTATCCCACCGATCGCAAGACAACGCGGGGGATAAAGTCGGCTCCCTATCTGCCTGATTTCGACAAAGTTCTCCCGAAGCTTAGCCCCGGCGATATCAAAGGCATGTTCCGTCCCTCGACATTCAGAGGCATCGACTTGCTGCCGCAGACCGACGTTGTTGAGAATGCCATCATCGCTCCTGGCAAACAACAGTTTCCTCTGCTGCTCTTTTCGCATGGATGGGGCAATCCTACCTTTCTCTATACAGCGGAACTGGAGGACATCGTCAGCCACGGCTACATCGTGGTGGCTGTGGACCATCCATACGACACGGCCTACACGCTCTTTCCCGATGGCAATGTAGTCCTCTTCGCTCAGGATCGCTTCGATAAAGAAACGAAAAAGCCGAACGGGGTCACCAATTATGCCAAAGAGCGCGTGGAGGTCATGGGCGACGACAACAAGTTTGCACTCACTGAAATTCTCAAATACGCCAACACGAGCAGCCTGGACGCGCCTTTCTATAAGCGTGTCAATGAACACGCGATTGGCGCATTCGGCCATTCGATTGGCGGACTTGCGGCTGCCCGGACCTGCCAGATTGATGCCCGAGTCGATGCGTGCATGGATCAGGATAGCGATGACAGCCGCGGTTCTCCATTCATCGTTACTCCGCTTGACCAAACCGAGAAGCAACCGTTTCTGCTGTTTGTAGTTTCTTCTGCAGACCTCTGGAGCCCGGCGGCGGTAGACCCAAGCGATGCGGACCTGGCCGCGGAGAAGATGACCAGGCTGGATTACATGGCCCTACTCAAGAACCATCAAGCGAACGAGACCAGGCAACTCGCCGGAATTCAAGGAGGCAGCTACCGGGTAATGCTCTTCAGCCTGCCCGGATTCATCCATCGAACCTTCACCGATCAAACACTGCTCGACTTCGCTGGGGATAGAGAAGGAAATAACTTTCACAATTTCCAGGTCGCGCAGGCATACATACTGGTCTTCTTCGACAAATATCTCAAGGGAGACCACAAGACGGTTCTCGATTCGCAAACGCCAATCGACCCACGGGCAAGGGTCGATCAGTTCCCAGCGCACTAACCCAGTCCAAGCCAAATCTACGACGGATAACCGATTTACTTCCGTGATGCCAAGCTTCGTCGTATACCATTGGCCCGAATGAATTGGGCAAGCTGTTCGTAGTCTAGAGGGGGCAGTGGTTCCTGTTTTGCGAGGGCTCTGTCTACGCCTTTTTGAGTCGCTGCACTCGTCTTAACTTAGGAGTCTTGATGAAAATCGCACGCCGGCGGTTGAATCTTGCCTTCGGTCTCTTCACTCTTCTTGTCGTTCACGTTCGGGCCCAAAGCGTGACGGCAGGCAAGCAGCAGTTTATTAGCCACTGCGCTGCGTGCCACGGCGAAGACGGTCTTGGCGGCCAGCTTGGTCCCGGCATTAACTTTCAGGATCCTCGCGCCGCCTCCGCGCCGGCTGTGCGTGATGTCGTCCGATCGGGCATTCCCGCGAAGGGCATGCCCTTCTTCACTCAGCTGACGGACGACGAGGTGGATTCCATCGCAGCCTATGTGATGTCTCTCAAGGCTGCTGCTGCGCCCGCTGTGCCGACGCAACAGGCGGGTGCTGGGCAGGTCGTCGTTGAGGGCAATGTTAAAGCTGGATTTGATTACTTTATGCATGAGGGTAAGTGCGGAAGCTGTCACGCCATTCAAGGCCGTGGTGGCGTCATCGGCCCCGATCTCACGACCGTTGGCAGTACACGCACGGTTGAGTTCATTGAGCAGTCGCTGTTGAATCCGGGCTCCCATCCTCCAGCGGCTGCTGGTGGGGGAGGGCGCCGTAATGGCGGAGGAGGTGTTGGCGCCACGCCCGATTCTTACGCTGCGGTCACGGTGAAGCTGCGCGATGGCCGCAGCGTGCGTGGCGCACTGAAGAGCGAGACCAATTTCGATGTCCGGCTTATGGGTCTCGACGGCCATCTCTACCTTCTTTCGAAGGACCAGGTTGCCGACATCACGCACGAGAGTGAGTCGCTGATGCCGAAGGTGCAGGCTACTCCGAGCCAGATGCAGAATCTGGTTGCCTACCTCTCTCAGCTGAAGGGAGACGTCGCGAGCGTTAAGGTCAACGCTGAGGGCTCTAAGGTTGGCGCTGAGGGCTCTGTGCCTCTGCCACCGCTCGACCTCGGGCTCGGCGTCAGCTTCGCCGACATCATCCATCCTAAAGAAGGTGAGTGGCCCAGCTACAACGGGGACATCCGCGGCAACCGCTTCAGCCCATTGACGGAGATCAATCCCAGCAACGCGTCGAAGCTTGCTCCACGCTGGACGTTCACGCTCCCGGATACTCATCGCACGCTCGAAGACACTCCGCAGGTCGTCGACGGCATTATGTATGTAACCGGCTCCAATGAGTGTTTTGCCCTTGATGCTCGCAGCGGGAAACAGCTTTGGCATTATTCGCGGCCGCGTACCAAAGACCTCGTGCCCTCAGGCGATGCGGCCACCGGCATCAATCGTGGGGTTGCAGTGCTGGGAGATCGGGTCTTCATGATCACGGACAATGCGCATCTGATCGCTCTGCAGCGCTACTCTGGCCAACTTGTCTGGGACACCGAGATGGTGGACTACAAGCTCAACTACGGTGCAACGGAGGCTCCGCTGGTTGTAGGTGACCTGGTTATCTCGGGAATCTCCGGCGGCGATGAGGGCGTTCGCGGCTTCCTCTCTGCGTACAAGGCTTCGACTGGCGAACGCGTGTGGCGCTTCTGGACGGTGCCTGCGCCGGGTGAGCGCGGTTCGGAGACGTGGGTCGGCACATCGATCAATCATCCGGGTTCGTCGACGTGGATGACAGGGACCTATGACCCCGAAGCCGACATTCTCTACTGGGGCGTCGGTAATCCTGGTCCTGATTTCAATGGCGATCAGCGCAAGGGGGATAATCTCTACTCCTGCTCGATCCTTGCGCTGAACCCGCACACCGGCAAGCTGATCTGGTATCACCAGATGACGCCGCATAATACGAATGACTGGGATGCGACTCAGACGCCCATGTTGGTCGATGCCGACTTCCATGGCAAGCCGCGCAAGCTGCTGCTTCAGGCCAACCGCAATGGCTACTTCTACGTGCTCGACCGGCTGACGGGGGAGTTTTTGCTTGGCGCACCGTTCATCCACAACATGAGTTGGTCGAGTGGCCTCGATGCAAAGACGGGTCGCCCCATCCTCAAGGATGATCCCACGCCCACTAAGGAAGGCACGCGTGTGTGTCCGGAGGGCGCGGGCGCGACGAACTGGCCTTCAGCGTCCTTTGATCCGCAGACCGGCCAGTTCCTGGTCTTCGCTACGGAGTCCTGCGCGATCTTTGACAAGAACGATGATCCGTTCAAACTCGGCGAGTCGTTCTATCAGGGCTCAGAGCGTCGTTCTCCCAGCGATGCGAGTGAAAAATTCCTCCGGGCCATCGACATTCAGACTGGGAAGATCGTGTGGGAGATTCCGAAGGTTGGCACCTACCCGCTGGGCAGCGGCTTGATGTCTACCGCCGGGGGCATCGTCTTCTATGGCGATGGTGGGGGCGCGGTTGTGACGGCGGACGCCAAAGACGGCAGAATCCTCTGGCATTTCAACACCGGGCTGGAGTTCGCAGGTAGCCCAATGGCTTATAGCATTGATGGAAAGGAACGCCTCGTTATTGTGGCGGGACAGACGGTGTTCTCGTTCGGGATTCAATAATCGAGATTCAATAGACGGTGGGTCGCGAAGAGTTGTCACGGCAAGCGCGGCTGAGTGTAAACTGGCTGCGAAACCCTTCATCAAAAGGCAATCCGCGCAGTAACTGCGCTTTTGCACTATTTTCAGCTCGAGGAGTTACACATGAATCTGCGTTTTGCTTATACCTTTGCGGCCGGTTGTCTGGCGGTTCTTCCGGCGGTGGCACAGGCTCCTGCCCTGGCCAATGTCAACACACAGCTACGGACTCAGGAGACCAAGGATTCGCAGCTGATGTGGTGGCTGCACGAGGTGACCGACGTTTACGGTCCGCGGCTTACGGGCTCGCCAGGGCTGCGCGCGGCGCAGGACTTCGCGGTGGGTCAGTTGCAGAAGTGGGGCTTTTCGAACGTGCACCTCGAGGCCTGGAACTTCAACCATCCCGGCTGGCAGAACTGGGAGTTGGAGGCCAATACGGTGTCGCCGTTCCAGCAACCGCTGAATGTGCGGGCGGTCTCGTGGACGCCGGGGACGAATGGTCCGGTGGAAGCTCCGGTGGTGGTGATTGAGCCCCCGCAGCCTCCGGCGGTGGCCGCTGGGCGGGGCGGTGGTGGCGGCTTTGGCGGTCCCACCTTGACGCCTGAGCAGTTGGCGGCAGTCAAGAATCCCGGCACTGCGCCTCCTCCGATGCCGGCGGAGACGCCTAGCGAGAGGAAGCCGGTGACTCAGGCCGATCTGGATGCTTATCTGGCGACGATCAAAGATAAGGTTCGCGGCGCGATCATCTTCTACGGTCCGCACGTGCAGGTGGAAGAGAATTTTGTTCCGGCTCCGTTGCGTCGCAGCGAGGAGACGTGGCAGCAGCCCGGTGGTCGTGGCGGCGGACGTCCTGCCGCGGGTCGAGCGGGCGGGGGGGCTTCCGAGGGGCTTACCGTGGCTGAGATTACGGGGCAGGTGAACAAGTTCCTGATCGAGAACGGCGCCGTGGCCAAGGTGACTGATTCGGGCCGCGCCTACGGCATCATCCTGCAGCAATCTACGGCGGGTTATAACGAGAACCCCAACAGCCCCAACCTGCCCTCGCTGGTGATGGGGAATGAGGACTACGGACGCATCTACCGGACAGCGACCATCGACCACATCCCGGTTGTTCTGCGGCTCAACATTCACAACGAGTTCTATCCGAGCGGGCGCACCGTCTACAACGTGGTGGGCGAGCTGCCCGGCACGGACAAGGCCGACGAAGTGGTGATGGCCGGCGGTCACTTCGACTCGTGGAACCCGGCTACCGGCGCGACCGACAATGCAGCCGGCGGCTCGGTGGCGGTCGAGGCGTTGCGGCTGATTCACGCGACCAACCTACCGCACCGTCGCACGATTCGCGTCGCGCTTTGGAGCGGCGAGGAGGAAGGTCTGTATGGGTCGCTGGCTTATGTGGCGGCGCACTTCGGCAGCGCGGAGAATCCCAAGCCAGAGTGGTTCAAGCTCGATGCCTACCTGAATCTCGACGGCGGCACCGGCAAGCCGCGTGGGGCCAGCGTGTTCGGGCCGCCGGAGGCCGCTGCTATGGTGCAGATCCCGATGGATAACTTCAAGGACTGGGGCTTCTATCACGTCAATCCCGCCCTCGGCCGCGCGACAGGGGGCACCGACAGCACTTCGTTCAACAACGCTGGGCTGCCGGGTGTGGGCTTGAGCCAGGATGGGTTCGACTACGGCAGCTACACGCATCACACCAGCTTCGACACGTACGAGCGGATCTACGAGCCGGATATGCGCGAGGCGGCGGTGGAAGAGGCTCTGACGCTCTACTCGCTGGCCAATGCGGATCAGATGGTGCCGCGCTGCTCGGCTGCTACTATGCCTGCGCCTCCTGCTCCGCGGGGCGGTGAGGCTCGGGTCAGCAGCAACGCGCCGGTCACGCCGGTGGCGGAGTTCATGTTGGCGCCCGGAGTGACTGCTCCCGAGCGTCCCACGCCATGCAAAGCGGCGCCGCCGGCCCAGGCTGCTCCGGTTTCGTGGAAGTAGTTCGGCCAGTAGTGCTGAATAACGTTGGTAAATACGGCGCTGGCGGTGTGATTGGGATTCGCCGCCAGCGCTTTTTATCGATTTGGTGTTTCTCTCAATTTGGAGAGTAAGCAAACCGGACGACGCGGTTCTTAGCGTGGCACTCATCGGTATCTTCGAGACAAGCTGGATACGACTCACCCCATGGCACTGCCAGCTTGATTCGATTTTCAGCAATGCCCTTGCGTATCAGAAGTTGTTTGACCCACTCGGCTCGTTGCAATGAGAGATGTAGATTGTAGGTCTCGGTACCGGTCGTGGAGGCGTAACCTTCGACGTAAAATCGCGCACCTGGATGATCCTTCAACCATTGGACATCGGCGTTCAGGGTGTCCTCGTCCAAAGCGTGGTCAAAACGATCATGGGCGAAGGTGATTTTGTGTATGTTCTGGTTGAAGGCAGCCTCCTCGGGACCGTAGAGAACTACTTTTGGTTTTCCCCAGTAATCGACCCAAAAGGCATCATCGGAGGACGCTCCTGAAGGAGCGTTTTTTGCAAGTAGCGGGATGCTTGTAAGAAGGAGCGTTATGACCGCAACGAGAACATGTCGGCATTTCATGGGTCTAGCCTCCGCTTAGTTGATGAGGTAACTACGGCAATAGGCTAACCAGTCGAACGCATTCAAACTACTGAGAGAACTACTAGCGCGACGACATCTTCTTCAGTTTGTAACCTGAGCTACGGGCAATGAGTGAGCGATCTACTAATTGTCCGAAGGCTGCTCCGCACGGTCGATCAAAAACACATCGGTGGCGGCTTTTGTCGGCTGCAGCTTCAATCCAAGTTGCTCCTTCATTGCAGTAAATAAGCTGGGCGGCGCGGACGCATCCTGCTGAGAGTTGCCCGGCCGGCCGGAATGTGGGTCGTCGGGCGTCCACCGCAGCGTGAGATCAAAGCGCCCGACGATGCCCGTCTGATCCACTGCGGGCCGGTCAAGCACAAAGCGCTGCAAGAACGTTGCAAAGTTTGCCATTGTTGCATTGCCTACACTCAGCTCACCGACTGGACTATAACCAGCGACGGGAATCCCATTCGGATCGGCGGTGCTCTTCGTAAGCCTCGGTGTATCCGTGGTCTTCATCAGTGCATACACGGAAAGAACTTTTTGCTCACGATGCATCACCAGATGAAAGCGCTCCACAAGGAGTCGTTGCACCATAGCCTTCATCTGATCCGAACTGGGCCGTTTTTCCGTTTCAGGGTCGGCAAGAATATCGAACTTTTCTGTCCGCAGCCAAGCTGGTCCACCCACCACCTGGTCCGGATGCACGCTGTACGCATACTTGAAGACATCGATGAATGTGGTGCCTTCGGTTGCAAAGCGATTACCACGAATCTGTGTAACTGCGACGGCATCCGGTGCGCTCGGTTTGATGGTTGCGACTGGAAATGTTTGAGGGACTGCGGGCGCCTGCTGCGCAGATAACAGCCCACAAGTCAGGAGGCAAAACGAGAGTAAGATCGAACTTCGCATCGATAAGTCTCCTCACCTTTATTTTGCATCATTGTGATTGAGTAGCTCACATGTAGTCGACGCCGTACTGGACGGAGACCTGGGTGAAGGCGATGCGGGTGGGGGCGGACTCGCCATCCTTTTGCACCAGCTTTATTTCGATAAAGCATCCAACGCACGAAGCGCCAGTTCGTCTACGTTCACCGCACCCTTGCCAATTGCGCTGCTCAGCACCACTACAGCAACACCCGCCTCCCGATTCATATACAGCGCTGCACTGAAGCCGCTAACAGCGCCACTATGTCCCGCGGCAATATATTTCCCGTCCCGAATGAACATGATCCCCAGGCCATAGCCGCCGCCATTCGGTCCACCCATGGGTACAAAGTACTGGTTCTGATAGTGGAGCAGTCTGGAGGGAGCAAGCACGTCCGCTGGGCCCTTGCCCATGAGGAACGATGCAAATTTTGTCATGTCACCAATCGTGGTATAGATCGCTCCATTGGGTACCTTGTAGCCTCGTCCCGTTCTGTTCTCCAGGTCGGATTCGGCCGAACTTGGATAGCCAGTTAGATTCGCCTGGTATCCCTTCGCCAGGTGGGACTGTACTTCCGGTGTCAGCACCAGCGATGTATGCGTCATCCCCAATGGCATAAAAACATAGGAAGATATTCCAGATATGGGCGCCCTGCAGCCTGTTCCAACGCCGCTCCCAGCACTGCATATCCGATATTGGAGTAGGAGTACCGTTTACCTGGCTCAGACTCGTAATGCACATGCGGCAGTGCTGCTATCAGGGTTTCTTTCCAGACCTCCGGCTCGCCGGTCACATAGGTAGCGGTATGATCCGGCTCCCGCGACAGTCCTGAAGTATGCGTGGCCAGTTGCAGCAGTGTGATCGGAGGAGCGTCTTTATATCTCTTCTGCACCAGGTTGACTTCAGGGAAGTATTTCTCCACTGGATCAGCGAGTTGTACCTTCCCCGCCTCCACAAGCTGCTCCAGCATCGTGGCGGTGAACATCTTCGTAATAGACCCTATCCGATAGACGGTATCCTGATTTGCAATCAGGCTCATCTTCGACTCTGCATTGCCGTAGCTTTTCGTCCACACCAGTTTGTCGCCCGAGATCACGCCCACCGTCAGGCTGCCCATCGGTGAGCGTGCGAATTCGCCCGACGCCATCGCGTCGATCTGTTTGCATTGCCTGCATGGCTCACCAAGGCTTGCCGTGCCCGGTGCGGGCATAGGTGTCTGCTGCGCCCATCCGACGGCAATTGGTGCCAGGAGCGAACAGCTCAGTATCAGCGACTTCATATATGACAACTGCGGCTTGTTCTGCTTCATGGATGTCCTGCTCATGGCGACAGCTTACATGTAGTCGACGCCGTACTGGACGGGGATTTGGGTGAAGGCGATGCGGGTGGGGGCGGACTCGCGGGCGGGTAGCATTCCGGCGAAGTGCAGGGTGGTGTGGCCGTACTTGAGGTTGAGCTTGTCCATGGTGTTAGAGAGCTGCGCGCGGTTGTTGGGGTCGACGAAGAGCTCGGCCTGGTGCTCGTCTTCGGGGATGAGGTTGCGGAGGGTGATGCCGACGAAGAAGGGGCGGTTGAACTCGGGGCCCTGCGGGCGCTGAGCCCAGAGGCTGCGGAGGACTTCGAGCAGGGTGAGGGTGTCCTGGCAGTCGCGGAAGCGGGCCTCTATGCCCCAGCCGGAGTTCTTGATGCCGGAGAAGTGGCGCTTGATCTTGCTGTGGGTCGCGCGGGCTTCGGCCTGTGCGGTGGTGAGCTGGTAGCGGATGCTGACTGCGAGGGAGCCGGTGTAGAACTTCTCCATGCGGAGGCGCATGGCTGCTTTGTGGAGGAGCTTGTGGGCGACGGCCCAGGAGCCCTCGGGCGAGCGGTGTTCGGGCGCGAGGACGTGAGAGTGGCCGAGGGATTTTTGCACGTCGCCGGGGACGGGTGCGCCGTCGTCGCCGGTGGCTGCTCCGCGGAGCCAGTGGTACATGCGGTCGCCCCAGATGGAGTTGAAGAGGCCGTGCATGCCGTTGCGGTCGAGGGCGAGGAGCTGCTCCATGGTGGTGATGCCCTTGGCGTTGAGGCGGACTTCAGTGCGGGCGCCGATGCCGGGGAGGTCGCGGAGGTCGAGGTGTGCGATGGCCCTTGGTAGCTGCGATGGTAAAAGGCCAATCAGCCCGTCGGGTTTCTGCATGTCGCTGGCGATCTTGGCGAGGTAGCGGTTGGGCGCCATGCCGATGGAGCAGCGCAGGGCTACGCCTACGTTGCTGTAGATGGACTCTTTGATGGCGAGGGCGATCTTGCGGGCGCGGGGTGGTTCGCGCTCGCGGCCCATGAGCTCGCAGACCATCTCGTCGATGGAGGGGTGATGGGAGACGGGGCAGGCTAGTTCGACGGCGTCGCTGATTTTTTTTGAGTACTCGGCGTAGTTGGCGTGGTCGCCGGCGATGAGGATAATCTCGGGGCAGATTTTTTTGGCTTCGCCGACCTGCGTGCCGGTCTTGATGCCGAGGGCCTTGGCCTCGTAGCTGGCGGCGATGCAGCAGGTGGTGTCGGCCATGGTGGGAACGACGGCGAGGGGCTTGCCGCGATATTCGGGGTGGAGTTGCTGCTCGACGGACGCAAAGAAGCTGTTGAGGTCGATGTGGAGGTGGGTGAAGAGGTCGGGTTGGGGGTGGGTGGACATGTGGAGAGGCTTGACCGAATTATATTCGCTCTTTGTTTGCCTGGAGGTAAGGGTCGTACGCGGGTTGATAGAATCGCTTTCTTATGGCGCCTGTGAAGAATGTTGAAACGGTTGAAGACAAAGTTCCTGCTGCAGCGACGCATCAGGTAAAACTCGCCGAGCTTGCCGCTCGCCATGCGATTGCTGAAGAAGGTGGCGGCGCTGCGCGGCGGGAACGGGAGCGAGCTGCGGGTAAGCTTTCGGCTCGCGAGCGGGTTGATTTGCTGTTGGATGAGGGGACGTTTGAGGAGACGGATAAGTTTGTAACTCATCGTGCTACAGATTTTGGGATGGATGCGCAGCGGGTACCTGGGGACGGATTTATCACTGGTTATGGGCGTGTGCAGGGGCGGGTAGTCTTTGTGTTTGCGCAGGACTTCACCGTGTTCGGCGGGTCACTGTCGGAGGCGAATGCGGCGAAGATCGTGAAGATTATGGATATGGCGATGCGGGTGGGTGCGCCGATTGTGGGGTTGAACGATTCTGGTGGAGCTCGTATCCAGGAGGGCGTGGTTTCGCTGGCGGGGTATACAGATATCTTTCTGCGCAACACGCTGGCCAGTGGAGTGGTGCCGCAGATCTCGGCGATCCTGGGGCCTTGCGCGGGTGGGGCGGTGTATTCGCCAGCGATTACGGACTTTACGCTGATGACCGAGAAGACCAGCTACATGTTCGTTACCGGGCCGGATGTGATCAAGACGGTGACGCATGAGGATGTGACCAAGGATGCGCTTGGCGGCGCGGCTACACATAACGAGATCTCCGGCGTGGCGCACTTTATGGCGCACGACGATCGCGAGTGTCTTGCGATAATTCGCGAGCTGCTGAGTTTTATTCCCTCGAACAATCTTGATGATGCTCCGCGACGTGCGACGCAGGATGATGCGGAACGCGCGGATGATGCGCTGGATACGATTATTCCGACGGAGAGCAACCAGCCGTACGACATGGTCGATGTGATCTCGCGGATCGTGGACCGGGATGAGAGTGGCTCGGGTTATCTCTTCCAGGTGCAGGAGCATTTTGCGAAGAATATTGTTGTCGGGTTTGCGCGCATGAACGGGCGGCCGGTGGGGATCGTGGCGAACCAACCGGCGTTCCTCGCGGGGGTGCTGGATATCAATGCCAGCGTGAAGGGGGCGCGGTTCGTGCGGTTCTGCGATGCGTTCAATATTCCACTGATTACGTTTGAGGATGTGCCGGGGTTTATGCCGGGGATTCAGCAGGAGCATGGGGGGATCATTCGGCACGGGGCGAAGCTGCTGTATGCGTTTGCGGAGGCTACGGTGCCGAAGCTTACGGTTATCACACGCAAGGCTTATGGTGGGGCTTACTGCGTGATGAGTTCGAAGCATCTTCGCACTGACTTGAACCTGGCGTGGCCTACGGCGGAGATTGCGGTGATGGGGCCGGAGGGTGCGGTCAATATCGTCTATAAGCGCGAGCTGGAGATGACGCTGCGGCAGGCGGAGGCGATTATGCCGCAGGGTGTCGCGCTGAGCGAGGAGCAGAAGCTGGAGATTCTGGCTGAGGCGCGTGAGGAGAAGGTGGCGGAGTTCCGGGAGCGCTTTGCCAATCCGTATGTTGCGGCTGAACGTGGTTATATCGATGCCGTTGTGCGACCGAGGGAGACTCGCCGGCGGTTGAATGCTGCGCTGGACATGCTGGCTACGAAGCGCGAGAAGAATCCTGCGAAGAAGCATGGCAATATCCCGCTGTAAAAACCGAGAGGAGCTTATGCCGGCGAAGATTGTTTCTACTGCCAATGCAGAGCACTACAAGTGGGGTGGTACTGCGGGGACGGATTGCGACGGCTGGTATCTGGTGCGTGCAGCGGAACTGAACGTCATTGAAGAGTTGATGCCGGCGGGGACGGCAGAGACGCGGCACTACCATCGTCGGGCGCGTCAGTTCTTCTATGTGTTGGCGGGAGAGCTAACGCTTGAAGTGGAGCACCATGATTTTGTGCTGCACGCGGGCGAAGGGCTGGAGGTCGCTCCGGGACAGGCGCATAAGGCCATGAACAAGAGCATGGGAGAGGCTCGCATCGTAGTTACGAGCCAGCCGCCTAGTCATGATGATCGTTTCGATGCTTAAGTGCGCGAGCGCAATGGCCTGCGGGCGTCGGGCTACTTGCCGGTATCGATCTTGAGGTTGATGTAGAACTGGCTTTTGCTGTCGAAGGAACTGATGGTCTTGGTGGCGCTCTTCTTGCCGTTGCTCTCGGCCCAGATCTCGTAGTCGGTGTTCGGGTCGAGCTGGCCGAAGCGATAGGCTCCGGTTTCGTCAGTGATACTGCTCTTGACCGCCAACGAATGGGTGTCTTTCAGGTAGACGATAACGCCTTTGAGCGCAGTGTCCGCTTTGTCCGTGACTCTGCCTTGAACGACCCGCTGCACGGGGCCGCGTTGTTGTGCCTGAACAGGAGTCAGGCATATCCCAGCGATTGCGGCAGAGAAGGTGCAGGAGAAGACCAACAACGTACAAGCAAACGAACGAAGCGAAAAGCCAGAACTCTTCATATCCCCCAGTATACGGCGACGGAAGTTTGACGTTCAAAAACTACTCTTCTTCCTCTTCGTCAATATGACTGGTATCTTCGTCGTCGTAGCCCGCTTCGTCGATTGAGGCGAGCTCAATCGGGTCGACAGACACCACCTCCAGATCGGCGCCGCACTCGTCGCACTGCACGGTCTCGCCTTCCTCCACCACATCCGCGTCAACGATAATCGGGTTGTCGCATTCGGGACAAACAACAGCCATGTTCAAAGCCTCCGGACTTTTTCTTTACTGCCGACCTGTAACATTCAGATACGGCACCAGCGCATGGGTTATTTCTAGCGACCGCAGGCCAGTACGTCAAGCTTACGATTGTTGTAGCGTTTAGTTTCCACAAGGGGTCAATTATCGTGATTATTGAAGGACAGTTCATTTTCCGCCTTCGCCGCGTAGCTGTTGCGACGGCTGTTTTTTCCCAGATTTTGTTACTTGCGGGCGTGGCGCGGGCCCAGCAGCCGGGGCCGTCCGGGGGCGCTGTGGGCAGCCCTATCCAGCCGGCGCCTGCCGATCCTGCGATTGCGGCTGCTTTGAAACAGGTTTCGCCGCAGCAGATTCATGACACCATTGCCAAGCTGGTCTCGTTCAAGAACCGAAGCACGCTTTCGAGCATGGATACCGACCTGCCTCCGGGGACTGGGATTAATGCGGCGGCCGACTGGATCTACTCGGAGTTTCAGCGTTATTCGGCGGCTTGCGGCGGCTGTCTTGAGGTGAAACGGGATGATTTCATTGAGCCTGGTGTGGCTGGCTCCCGGATCGTGAAGGATACTCGCCTGCAAAACATCTACGCGATCCTGAAGGGGACGGATCCTGCCCAGGCGGCGCGGAAGGTGCTGATTACGGGGCACTACGACTCGCGGAACTCGGATAACGCTAACACTCACGATCCTGCGCCCGGTGCGAACGATGATGCCAGCGGAACGGCGGTCTCGCTGGAGTCTTGTCGCGTTCTTTCGAAGCTGAAGTTTCCCAGCACAATCATCTTTGTCGCTGTCGCGGGCGAGGAGCAGGGGCTGAACGGCAGCCGGCACCTGGCAAAACTGGCGAAGGCGGAGGGGTGGCAGCTGGAGGCGGTTCTGAACAACGATATCGTTGGAGGGGATACCACTCCTGGGATGTCGGGGGCGGATAAGAGCGCTGTGCGAGTGTTCTCTGAGGGCGTTCCCGGACCGGCTACGCTCGACCAACTGCACCAGATACAGACTGCCGGCGCTGAGAACGACTCCCCGGCCCGCGAGCTTGCCCGCGCGATTGTGGACGTGAGCCGGACCTACTTCCAGCCGACCAATGTGCGTGCTCCGGCCGGGAACGCCACGCAGCAACCTCATCCAGCACCTCCCGGCCTTCCATCCGGTGATGATCTACCGGCGGGACCGGTTTGGGCGGGGAGGGGATCACACCAGCTTCTCGACGGAGGGCTTTGCGGCTGTGCGGTTTACGGAGTGGCGTGAGAACTTCAACCACCAGCACCAGAATCTTCGTACTGAGAACGGCATCGTGTACGGTGACCTGATCGAATTCGATGACTTCGATTACATGGCGAATGTCGCTCGGCTGAATAGCGCCGCCCTGGCTACGTTTGCTTCCGCGCCTGGGCTGCCGCAGAAGGTTGTGGTGCTGAATCCGCCCTACGATACGGGTACCTCGTTGCGCTGGGAGAAGCCTGCGGGCTTTCCTGCGAATGGGAGCTTTGAGGTGGTCTACCGTGATACGACTGCGCCGGACTGGACGTCTTTTGTCTCGGCTGGAATTGCTACGACGATGCACCTGCCGATTTCTAAGGACAATGTGATCTTCGGGGTTCGCTCGGTGGACTCGGCCGGGCATCGCAGCGCGGCTGTTTATCCGGTGGTTCCTCCTCGCGCGGCGGGTGCTCGTCCTGTTGTGCCCGGCCTCGAGTAACTGTGCTGCGAAATTCCGGGTGGCGCAGGCTTACGTGCAGTCTGGAATGTCTTCCTGTGATTAATCGCGGGGTGTGGTGAAATAGAAGGTAGTCATCATGCCCCGCTCCGGCCCCATTACGATGGCTCTTCCTCCCTTCGCGGGTGCGACGCGGCAGCTTGTCCTGATTAACCTCGCTGCCTTCTTCGGCTTTGCGCTGTTTGGCTGGGCGGCGCCTCGACCCATCGGGTTTCTGCTTGGGCACCTGCTGCTGGTCCCTGCTGCGGTCTTCAGGGGCGAGATCTGGCAGTTGATTACGTATGCTTTTCTGCCGATGGGGATACTGGGGTCGCTGTTTGCGATGCTGAGCCTGTGGTTTACGGGCTCGTTCCTGGAGGACATCTTCGGCTCGCGATGGGTGGTGGAGATGTATGTCTTCTCATCGGTTGCGGGCGGTCTGCTGGCCTCGGCGATTACTTTCACGCATGTCTTCGATCTGCGGCCGGAGTTGGCCACCCTCGGGGCGTGGACGCCGGTCTTTGCGCTGCTGGTTGCCTTCGGTGCTATCGCGGGCGAGCAGGTGATTCGGCTCTACTTCGTCATTCCCATCAAGGCGAAGTACTTTGTTGCCATCTTTGTCCTTATCAGTCTTGCGGTGCTGCTGAAGGGGGGCGACCGGTTCGGTGCGCTGACGCAGTTGTGCGGTGGGCTGATGGGGTACCTGTACGTGAGGTTTGCGCCGCGGCGTGGGATGGCGTTCGGTTTCAGCGAGCGGTACTTTGGGATTCGCAATGACTACTACCGCTGGAAGCGGCGTCGCGCCGCGCGCAAGTTCGAGGTGTACATGCGTAAGCAGAATCGCGAGGTTCACTTCGACAAGGATGGGCGATATGTCGATCCGGATGAGCGGCGGGATCCGAATGATAAGCGGTGGATGAACTAGGCCCCTCCTCGGCACTTTTGCGCAAAGTATTCAAAATAGGTACTTTAAGCCCGGACCTCGGCGGCCGCAGGTCCAAAAAGTCTTATAAAGTGGGGTGCGTGGCTGCAAACTATTCCTAAATATAGGCTTATATGTATGGCGCGTGGTTGAGTTGTCAAAAAACTGCGATGATGCGAATCCGCCTGGGCGGTTTTTTGGGCTGTAGTTCTATACGTTAGTTGGGAGGGATTGGTTCCTGAATCATCGCTCGATCGGGCGGGCACAGGATGGGATACCCGGGGGTTTGGGTAGGTGGGGGAGAACAGGCAACGGCGGTTTAATAGGGAGCTGTCAGCGGTCGGCTATGAGCTGTCAGCTAAGGCAACTGCAAAGGCGGGAAAGAGTTTACATCCCACATCTCAGGATCGAGATGTGGGGCACCCGGGTGTCTTGGCTGGCAGATGGGTCGGGCCTTCAGCCCTCTTGATTTCGTCGGTCGTAGACCTGGGCCTGCGGCCCAGGCTGGTATGGAGCGCGCCTTTGGCGCTTTGAGGTGTCGATGCGACTTAGCTTCGAGTGGCGATGCGGAGGCTTAGTTCCTTTAGCTGCTGATCGCTGACTGGGGTGGGGGCGTCGACCATCAGGTCGATGGCTTTGGCGGTCTTGGGGAAGGCGATGACTTCGCGCAGGCTGGAGGCGCCGGCAAGGATCATGACGATGCGGTCGAGGCCGAGGGCGATGCCGCCGTGTGGGGGCGTGCCGTACTCGAGGGCGTCGAGGAAGAAGCCGAAGCGTTCTTTGGCCTCTTCATCCGTCATGCCGAGAGAGCGGAAGATCTCGGCCTGCACGTCCTGGCGGTGGATACGGATGGAGCCGGAGCCGAGCTCGGTGCCGTTGAGGACGACGTCGTAGGCGAGGGCGCGGACGGCTCCTTTGTCTGAAACCAGCTTGCCGGATTTTATGTCTTCCTCATGGGGCGAGGTGAAGGGATGGTGGGCGGCGTCCCAGCGCTTGTGCTCCTCGTTCCACTCGTACATGGGGAAGTCGGTGACCCAGACGAACTTGTAGTCGGCTTCGGTGCCGGTCTGCTCAAAGCGTTTGTGCTTGTCGGCGAACTTCTTTGCGAGTTCGAGGCGGAGGGCGCCTACCTTCTTGTAGATCCATTGGGGATCGTGGTTCCACTTTGCGGGTGTGCCGAGCTTGGGGGTGATGACGATGGTGAGGTCTGCGGCGCCTGCGGCCAGCTTGGTTTCGATGGTGGCGGCGAGCGGTGCGAAGGCTTCGTTGGTCTTGAGGCGTGCGACGTCGAGGAAGTCGAGGCCGGTGTCGCCGAAGATCTTGCGGATCTCGTCGACGAGGCTGCGTTTCTGGGTGCCGCTGAGCGTGCCTGCTTCGGGGATGACGAAGCCGAGGATGGGGAGTGCCTGCTCGATCTTGAGGGACTCGCGCAGCTGCGGCGTAAGTTCGTCGGTGAGCGAGATCATTGCGGGCAGGCGCATGTCGGGCTTGTCGATGCCGTAGTTGGTGATGGCCTCGTCGTAGGTCATGGTGGGGAAGGGCGTGGTGAGCGCGATTCCGGCGGCTGCGAATGCGGCCTTGAGGAAGCCTTCGGCGGTGCGGAAGACGCGCTCCTGCGTGGGGAAGGTCATCTCGAGGTCGATCTGGGTGAACTCGGGCTGGCGATCGGCGCGGAGGTCTTCGTCGCGGAAGCAGCGTGCGACCTGGAAGTATTTGTCGAAGCCGGAGATCATCAGGATCTGCTTGAAGATCTGCGGCGACTGCGGCAGCGCGTAGAACTGGCCGGCGTGGACGCGGCTGGGGACGAGGTAGTCGCGTGCGCCTTCGGGGGTGGAGCGCGTCATGAAGGGCGTTTCGATCTCAAGGAAGCCTTCGTCGGAGAGGTAGTTGCGGATGGCGCGGGTGACCTCGTGGCGCATGCGGAAGTTTTTCTGCATCTCGGCGCGGCGGAGGTCGATGTAGCGGTACTTGAGGCGCACCTCTTCGTTGGCGATGGCTTCTTCGGCGGGCGAGAAGGGCGGGGTCTTCGACTCGTTGAGGAGCAGGAGTTCGCTGGTTACGATTTCGATTTCGCCGGTGGCCATGTTGGGATTGCTGAGGCCTTCGCCGCGTCGGCGGACGGTGCCCTTTACGGCTACGACGTATTCGTTACGGGCGGCTTCGGCCTTGGCGTGGGCTGCAGGGCTGACCTCTTTGTCGAGGACGACCTGGGTGATGCCGCTGCGGTCGCGGATGTCGAGGAAGATGAGGTTGCCGTGGTCGCGGCGGCGGTTGACCCAGCCCATGAGGACTACGTGCTGGCCAGCCTGCTCTGCGCGGAGATCGCCACACATGTGCGTCCGCTGTAAGTTGCCTAAAAAGTCTAAAGTCACGATATTCCTATTGTACGGAATTTGACGCTTGCTCTGCGGTGCTGGGGGGAACCCGACTCGCGAGATGCTTAAGCCAATCTTTCAGCGGCAGAAATGCTGTCTCGCCTTTTTCTTCTGACCATACGATCCATCCGCCAGCGAGTTGTTGCGTGACTCTCAATTCTTCCTTATCAGCTTCGGATATTCCCCAGCCCTTCTCGTTTTCGGATGGAGAGCCGGTCAGGTCAGCCCACAATGCGTACTCACATCCACTAAGCCAGCCAGCGCAGAAGTAGTCTTCTGATAAATCACTCATCAGCCGCGCAAGGAGTCTTGCCTCTGCTTTCATGACGCTGTCCGGCCTCGAAGAAGTTCGGCCAGTTCGGCGCGTGGCACTTTCGTCTGCTCTCCGGCTTCGAAGTACTTTACGGTGAAGATGCCGGAGGCGACCTCGTCTTCGCCGACTATGACCATTCGGTGGGCGAGCTTGTCGGCGGCTTCGAAGGATTTGCGGAGGCGGAAGGTTCCGTCGCCGACCTCTACTGTGAGTCCTGCTGCGCGGAGTTCTTTGGCTAGCTGGAGGGCTGGGGCGTTTTGGGTGATGCCCATGGGGGCGATGAAGGCGTCTAGCTTTTTGGTTTGGGCGGCTTCAGACTGGGCTTGCAGGGTTAGGATGAGGCGGTCTTCGCCGATGGCGAATCCGATGCCGGGGGCCTTGGGGCCGCCTAGCATCTCGGAGAGGCCGTCGTAGCGGCCCCCGCCGAGGAGGGCGTTCTGGGTGCCGAGACCGCTGCCGGCAGCTTCAGAACTTGGGACGGTGAACTCGAAGGTGGTGCGGGTGTAGTAGTCGAGGCCGCGGACGAGGCGGGGGTCGACGGTGTAGGGGACGCTGCAGGCGTCGAGGGCGGCTTTGACCTGGGCAAAGTGCTGGCTCGAAGCTTCATCGAGAAAATCGGCGATCTTGGGGAGCGCGTTGATGATCTCCTGATCGTTGGGGTCCTTGGAGTCGAGGACGCGTAGGGGATTGGTCTCGGCTCGGCGCTGGTTGTCCTCGCACATCTGGGCCTTTACGGGCTCGAGGGCTTTGCGGAGGGCTTCGACGTAGCGTGGGCGGTCGGTGGCGGAGCCTACGGAGTTGAGGGCTAGACGCCAGCCTTTGATGCCGAGTTCGTCGAGGAGGGTGGCTAGCATCTCGAGGACTTCGGCGTCGCGGATGGCGCTCTCGGACCCGGACCAGGCGGGACCGATGACCTCGGCTCCGATCTGCCAGAACTGGCGGTAGCGTCCGCGTTGTGGGCGCTCGCGGCGGAACTGCGGGCCGATGTAGAAGAGCTTTTGGAGGAGGCCGGACTCGTCGAGTTTGTGCTCGATGTAGGCGCGGACTACGCCTGCGGTGTTTTCGGGGCGGAGGGTGAGGGATTGCGGCTTTTCACTGGCGGCTCGCGCGCGGTCGTCCCAGGTGTACATCTCCTTGGAGACGATGTCGGTCTCCTCGCCTACTCCGCGGGCGAAGAGTTCTGTGGTCTCAAAGATCGGGGTGCGGATTTCGCCGAAGCCGTAGCGGGCAAAGACTGCCCGTGCCGTGGCCTCTACCTGATTCCACAGCTCTGTTTCCGGGGGCAGCAGGTCGCGCGTGCCTCGTACTGCCTTCAAAATTGCCATTGTCTTCTAGTGTAACGAAGGTTGCGGCTTGAGCGGTTGCGTCTGCGTGGGCCGCTGAGCCGGTGAGACGTCGTCGAGTGGCGGATCCTTGTGGCGCCGCTCGAGCACAAACTCGCGAAAGAGATGGCCGCCGATGCGAGTGGCGAAGACGAGGCGCGCTGCAACCACTCCATCCATTGGATTTGGGCCGCCGGGATACCAGATGCTGTGCGCGATGATCGGTCCCGAGAAGTCCGCGATGGTTGGCGTCAGCGTGAAGAACCGGTGGCCATCCGTGTCGTGGCGCGCTGTTATCTCGGCGAGCAGGGCGTTCTCGATCTTTTTCTTCTTGGTGCAACCGTGGCAGGGGATGTAGCGCATGTCTTCGTGAAAGAGCATCTCCATGCCGTAGCGCACGTTGCCGTTGATGGCAGAGACTGCCATCGCTGATCCGAAGCGCTGGCCGAAGCCGGGCCAGTCCTGTCCCCAGCCGTCGGGTTTTCCGCGAATCTGCGCATAGATCGAACGAAACGTTGCTCCTTCAAACGCAGACAGACCGTACGAATCTTTCAGGTAGCCGATAAACTGCTGCCTATTGGTGGGGCGCACGTAGGGACGTCCGTTGATCATCACCGGCTTGGTCGCAGTTGCGCCCTTGGTGGTCAGCGCTTGCGCGACCGGTGCGTCCGGTATGACTGTCTGAGCGACGGCGCGACCGTATTCCATGCCCATAAGACACAGCAATAGCGCGGCCTGCCGGACTAGGCTCTGGTACATATCAACTCCGTCGGTAGAGTGATATTACCCTGTTAAAAGTTATAGTCCGGAGATTTCTTTTAAATAGATCGCCGTGTAGTCCAGATAATTGTTTGCGTGCTTTAGAATCATGGCGCGGTCTGCGTCTCCGAGGGTTCGGCGGACCTTGCCTGGGACTCCGGCGACCAGCGAGTTGGGCGGGATCACGGTCTGTTCGGGGATGACGGCTCCGGCGGCGATGATGGAGCCTTCGCCGATGCGGGCGTTATTGAGGATGGTGGCTCCGATTCCGACCAGCACCATATCCTCGAGGACGCAGCCGTGGACGGTGGCGTTGTGGGCGATGGTGACCATCTCGCCGACGATGACGGGGTAGACATAGCGCATTCCGTGGAGGACGGCGCAGTCCTGCACGTTGGATTTGGCGCCGATGCGGATGGAGTTGACGTCTCCGCGGACGACGGCGTTCATCCAGATGCTGGCCAGCGGGCCGAGTTCGACATCGCCGATAACCTGTGCGGATGCATCGATATAGCAGCCTTCGCCGATGATTGGCACTTTTCCCTGGTAACTCCGAATCATGACTTCCGAACCTTTCGGTGACTTCTTTTGGCAATTCTACGACGGACGCGGAGGACGCGGAGATGCGCAGAGGGCGCGGGGAAGGGCAAGGGGAACAGTCGGGGCGCAACTTGTTTGGGGTTTGGGGGTAGTTTTAAGGTGCGAGGTGATGCTATGCGGCGAGTGATTTTGATGGGAGTGTTGGCGGGGTTGGCGGGGGTGGGGTGGGGGCAGGGGATGGACTCGACGGTGCCGATGGGGTCGATGAGTATGCCGCATGGGGCGGGGAATATGGCGGTGCATATGAAGATGTCCGAGACGCGGCCTTTGAAGCCTGGGGACCAGGCGAAGGCGGATGAGATTGCCGCTGCGGCGAAGGTGGCGATTGAGCCTTATGTTGATTACAAGAAGGCGCTGGCGGATGGGTTTGTGATCTTTATGCCGAATTTGCCGCAGAAGATCTATCACTTTACGAGCTATGAGCGCGGGATTGCGGCGGCGCGGCGGTTTGATCCGACGATGCCGACTTCGCTGCTGTATGAGAAGACGGCCGATGGTGGTTACAAATTAGTGGGGGCGATGTATACGGATCGGCAGCGGGCTTCGGAGGCGGAGTTGGATGGGCGGATTCCGCTGAGCGTGGCGCGATGGCACGAGCATGTGAACTTCTGCAAGGCTCCGGCGGGGCAGGAGAAGGCGTACTTCGGGAAGGATGCGAGGTTTGGGCTGCTGGGGAGCATTTCGACGGAGAAGGATTGTGCGGCGGCGGGTGGGACTTTTCAGCCGAATCTGTTTGGGTGGATGGTGCATGTTTATCCGTTCGAGAAAGACCCGAAGGAGGTTTGGTCGGTGGATCGGGATGATGATGATGGGGATATGAAGGGGATGAAGATGTAGGGTGGGCCCTTCAGATTTTCCGGATGGAGCCCTGGTAGCGAGCTACCTGAGGGTCGGAGGTGAGGAGGGTGATTCCTTCGACGATCGCCTGGGCGATGAGAAGACGGTCGAAGGGGTCTTTGTGGAGGGGTGGCAGGGCAACGACGGCGATGGTGTGCTGGCTGGTGATGGCGAGTTCGAGATAGCCGTTATCCAGCAGGCCACGGTGGAGGATGCGAGGGTCGACCCGAAAATCCGGCTTTCCCAAGCCGGCCTTGATGGAGATCTCCCACAGGCTGGCCGGACTGAAGAAAAGTTCGTTGCGGGAATCAGAGATCAGGGCTCGTGCTTCGTCAGGCAGGCGAACACTCTTACCTATAGCCCAGAGGAGAAGATGGGTGTCGAGTAGAAGCTTCAATCGTTGAGTCCAAACATCTCTTCGATCTCTTTTTGGCCCAGGGTGTCGAAATCATCGGGTACTTCTATCTGTCCATCCATAAAGCCGATGCGCTGGATCCTGCTCCCAGTTGGGGCGTCTAAAGGGACCACTTTGACCATTGGCTTGCCAGCCTTGGCGATGATGAAGGATTCACCCTTGGCGGCTTTCTCGATGAGCTTCGAGAGGTGGGTTTTGGCTTCGTGGATGTTGACGGCTTTCAATGAGTGCTCCGAATGGACTAAGTCTAGTTAGTTTAGTCTACAGGAAAATTAAATTAAATGGTAGGAGACGGATTCAGAGACTGTTCAATTGTCGAGGGGTTGCCAAGAGTCCTAATGCTATGAAGAGAGGAATGTAGGGTACGGCTCCTATGAGAGAAATGAAAATGGCTACACAAGTTATCCAAAGAGCAGGACCATGTGTAGCTCGAGTAACAGTTTGCAACGCAAACCCGATGAGCGTGGCTAATGCGATCGCAATAGCGGCATAGAGGCGACCGCTTCGCTGGAGTGTTGAGTCAGGCGGAGTCGTCGACTGGACGTGCAATAGCTTGATCGCTGAGGGAGCTAGTATCCAGCCGATTGGTGATGAGAAAAACACTGTCAAAACCACAGTGAAGAACGATGAGAGCGACTGAGAAAACAGGCCTGCCAGGCCTAAAAGGTTGAAAAGTATTGCGGCAATCGCGAATAGAGCCAAGGCCTTAAGAGCAAATTTAAGAATGGGCATTACTTGATCTTTGATTTGAGAAAGGACAAGGCCCGAGCTTAATTCATGCGATCTATTTCGGACTAACCCGGCAGTGATAACAAATGCCAGTGTGTAGATGGCGATATGAAGAAAATAATTGCCCCAGACGAGCGGTGCAGTGAGGAGTGCTGCTTTCATGACTGTAGAGGACTGATATGTGATCGGGGCGGGTATGTCGCCCAGAACAGAGTGCTGGCCGCTCTGTACGATCCAAAGAACTATTTGGTGGGTTAGCAGCTGTTGCAGGCGTGTCAACCAGTAGCCGGCAAAGTCAGCTACCAGAACCGGCAGCCAAAGAACCGGGTATTGCCAGAACAGAAAGACTGTACGCCGCCAGATGTTGTTCATTTTTCAACAGTAATAGATTGTTCTTCGAGTCGCTAAGACTTATTTCGTCTCCAGGGGTTTTCTGGCGAAGTAGTAGAGGCTGTAGGCGAGCAGGGCGAACATGATGACGCTGATCCAGTCGTGGTGGAGGGGGTTGTGGTCGCTGAAGCGGGGGATGGAGCGGTCGGTGGCGGCTTCGTAGAGTTTTACGCAGACTCCGAGGAGGCCTACGATTCCTCCGGCGGCGATCAGGCCGGAGGCGTAGAGGGAGCCGGGGGAGATTTCTTCGGAGGCTAGCTCGTCGCCGGGGATGAGGTTGGCGGCGCGATGTTTTTCGAGGGCTCGGTCGACCATCCAGCGCATGACTCCGCCGACGAAGATGGCGAGGGTGGTGGCGATGGAGAGGTAGGCTCCGACGGCGAAGGTGAGGGAGCGGACGCCGAGGAGTTCGACGACGATGACGAGGGCTACGCCGAGGAGGACGAGGGTCCAGGGGAGTTTGCGGGTGAGGATGCCGTTGATGACGGTGGCCATGAGGCGGCCTTGCGGGGCGGCGGCTTTTTCGCTGCCGATGCCCTGGATCCACTGGACTTCGATCTGGCCGGTGGCGGGGTTGTAGAGGTACTTGCCGTCGTCGAGGGTGGTGGAGCCGATGGCGTTGAGGAGGATGTAACTTTTTGTGTTGCTTAATTCTTCCTTGGAGTGGTTGTCTGCGTTGTGGGAGGTGAGGGTGATGTGGTCGCGGGTGAAGTTGCCTGTTTGCTGGACGCCGTCGGGGAGTTGGGCGAGGTTGAAGGGGATGGGTTTGGGGAGGCGCTGGAAGGACTCGAGGCCTTTGTTCATGGCGTTGAGGGTGGCTCCGATGGAGAAGATGGAGATGATGACGCCGACCATGATGGCGACTTGTTGCTTCCAGGGGGTGGCTCCGATGAGGTAGCCGGTCTTGAGGTCTTGTGCGGTGTCTCCGGCGTTGGAGGCGGCGATGCAGACGATGCCGCCGATGGTGATGGCGAGGGCTCCGAAGGCGGGGGCGGTCCAGCCTTTGACGAGGAAGATGGCGGCGGTGGCCATGAGGGTGGCGATGGTCATTCCGGAGACGGGGGATGCGGAGGAGCCGACGATTCCGACGATGCGGGCGGAGACGGTGACGAAGAGGAATCCGAAGATGACGACGAGGATGGAGGCGGCGATGTTGGCGAGGGCTCCGACCTGCGCTCCGGGGACGGGTTTGAACTCGAGGAAGAGGAACATGAGGAGGATGAGGAGGAGTGAGCCGCCGAAGACGACGATGGGAGGGAGGTCGTGGGTGGTGCGGGTTGGGAGTGCGGCGGCTATGTTCTTAGATGTTTTCTTGAGGCCTTGAGTGAGGGCTCCGACGATGGTGGGGAGGGTGCGGAGGAGGGTGATGAGGCCGCTGCAGGCTACTGCTCCGGCGCCCATGGGGCGGACGTAGGTGCGCCAGAGGTCGGAGGGGGACATCTGGGTGATGGGGACGGTGCCGGGGTAGAGCGGTGTGGCGAGATGCGAGCCGAAGAAGTAGATGGCGGGCATGAGGACGAGCCAGGAGAAGACTCCGCCGGCGAGCATGATGGCGGCGACGCGGATGCCGATGATGTAGCCGACGCCGAGGTACTCGGGGGTGCAGTCGGCGCGGATGGCGGCGCCTTTGAGGAGGTGCTGGGGGCCGAGGTCGGGTTGGTAGTCGGGCTGGGAGGGCCAGAGGGAGAAGAGATTGTCGTTCTGGAAGAGGGTGTAGATGCCGCCGATGCCGAGTCCGAAGAAGACGCGGGAGGCGAAGGAGCCGCCGCGCTCGCCGGCCATGAGGACGTCGGCGCAGGCGGTGCCTTCGGGGTAGATGAGGGTGCCGTGCTCTTCGACGATGAGCTGGCGGCGGAGCGGGATCATGAAGAGGACGCCGAGCCAGCCGCCGAAGAGGGCGAGGGCGAAGATTCGTGAGGCTTCGAGGTCGAAGCCGAGGAAGATGAGGGCGGGGAGGGTGAAGATGACTCCGGAGGCGATGGACTGGCCGGCGTTTCCGGTGGATTGGACGATGTTGTTTTCGAGGATGCTGGCTTTGCCGAAGGCTCGGAGGATGGAGATGGATAGGACGGAGATGGGGATGGAGGCGGCTACGGTGAGTCCGGCGCGGAGGCCTACGTAGACGGTGACTGCTCCGAAGAGGACGCCGAAGATGGCGCCGAGGATGAGGGCGCGGGCGGTGAGCTCGGGACGGGTCTCGGTGGCGGGGACGAAGGGCTGGAAGGTCTTGCTCTTGTCATGTCTCTGGTCTTGAGTGACTGGCATTTTTGCGGGGTCTCCGGGCGCTGTTGGTGGATTCGGCTTGGGGGGAAGTGTATCAGTGGGGCGGTGTCGAATGCGGGGGCTGGTTCGTCCTATGATCTTTGGTGATTGTGTGGAGCGAGGTTTGGTGTGGATTCGATTTCGATGGAGCAGGCACAGGGGGATGAGACGAGGGTAAGGCGGCGGCGTGCGCTGGTGGAGCTGGCGGTGGGGTATGGGTTGATTCTGGTGGTGATATGGACTCCTCGGCCCTGGCAGCGGGGGTTTTATGTTGCGGCGTTGTTGTGGATTGTGGCGGTGACGTGGCGGTCGTTTGATGGGTGGAGGGTGATGGGGTTGCGGGCGGGGGGATTTGTGCGCTCGCTTTGGGTGGTGGGGGTGGCGTTGGTGTTGGCGCTGGTG
This sequence comes from uncultured Acidobacteriaceae bacterium, assembly GCA_963744125.1. Classification (GTDB taxonomy): domain Bacteria; phylum Acidobacteriota; class Terriglobia; order Terriglobales; family Acidobacteriaceae; genus Edaphobacter. The sequence goes on from CAVUSG010000012.1 coordinate 153,554, forward strand.
GCTGTGGCGGTGGCGTCGCGGTTGGGGACTTTGAATCGGCCGCCGGGGGCTGGCTTGTTTGTGAAGACTTATTGGGGGTATGCGATCTGGTCGCTGATGCAGCAGTTTTTATTGCAGGACTTTGTTTTGCTGCGGGTGCTGAGGCTGGTGGAGAAGAAGAGTACGGCGGTGATGGTGGCGGTGGGGATGTTTGCGCTGGCACATCTGCCTAGTCCGATACTGACGGTGGTGACGGTGGTTTGGGGGACGGCGGCTTGCTGGCTGTTTCTGCGGTATCGGAATATTTTTACGCTGGGGATGGCGCATGCGGTGTTTGGGATCTGCCTGGCGATGGTGGTGCCGGGGAGGGTGGATCATAATATGCGCGTGGGGCTGGGGTATCTGCGCTTTCATCCGCGGGGGATGCGTCACCTGAGCCAGAGTGACCATAGGGTGTCGACGGATGTGTGGGTGATGGCGGAGGCTCCGACGCGGCGATGCTGACGCCATGCTCGGCCATAGAAGATTCCGGCGATGGCGGCGAGCAGGACGTAGCGCCAGTTGAAGTGCGCGGCGCGCTTGTTGAAGTGCGACAGGCCGAAGAGGATTGCGGTGAGGATGAGTGCGGGGGTTCGTCCTATGCGGCGTTCGAGGAGGTTTTGTGTCCAGCCGCGGAAGAAGAGCTCTTCGGGGACGGCGATGAAGAAGAAGGTGAAGATGGGGGCTATCGCGAATTGGAGGAGTGGCGGCCATCCGGCGTGGAAGTGGAGGAAGCCGAGCGCGAGGCCGAGGGCTATGGCGATGGGGGCGTAGATGGCGAACTCGCGGAGGCCGATGACGAGGTCGCGTGGGCGGAGGCGGAGATCGAAGCCGACGCCCGAGAGTTGGCGGATGAAGAGGAAGCCGTAGATGCCGGCGTCGAGGAGGATGATCTTGCTGAAGATGGCGAGGTGTGGGGGCCATGCGGGTTCGAACCAGCGTAGGTCTACTGCTAGTCCGAGGGTGAGGAGGATGAGGTAGTCGCGCCAGTTGCCGCGGTTGTGCGTGTCGGCGATGCGGGCTTGATGGAGGAGTGTGGCGATTGCTACGGGGAGTAGCGCGTAGAGGGCTAGCCAGCGCCATGAGAAGGTTCCGGCGGATGTGGTGACGAGGATGTAGGGGATGCAGAGGACTGCTGGGCGGAGCAGGCGGATAGGGGTCGATGAGATCGGGGCGAGGGTGGCGAGTCTGTCTGCGAAGAAGGCTGCGGCGAGGAAGGGGATTAGGGTGAGGATGGCCGCGAGGATGTTGGCGGGGGTGAACATCAGAAGCTTAAGGATAGATTGCACGACCGGTGTGATGGCGTTGCCTAGTTTGAGGTGCTGGTCGGCGTCGAGGTGGACGCCGTCGATGGGGCTGGCGGGGGTGGCGGTTCCGGCGTCAAAGTAGTGGCAGGTGAGGTCGGCGGCGATCTGGGCGTAGGCTTCGGCGAGGCCGGCGCTTCGCTGTGCTGCTCCGGCGAACTTCGGGCCCATGGTGGGGCCTTGCGGTGTGCCGACGGGTGGCGGGCAGACGATGAGGATGGGCGGCACGGGCATGCCGGGTTCGATGGGGGCGGTGCGGATCTCTTTGACGAGAGTCGCGATGCCTTGCGCGGCGGCGAAGGCGTTGTTCCAGGGCTGATTGAACTGGAAGTCGTTGGTGCCGAGCATCAGGATGACGAGTGCGAGCGGGTGAGTTGATCTCGATGCGCTGGGCGAGGCCTTGCAGGGCGTTGCGGCCGGGTTTGAAGGGGTCTTCCCAGACGGTGCGGCGGCCGTTGAGGCAGTCTTCGATGACGCGTGCTTGTTTGTTCGAAGAGTTGAGATTGTTTTCGAGTACGCCGGGCCAGCGTTGTTCGAAGGGCAAGCGGTTGCGGGTGCCGGGGATGAGGCCCCAGGAGAGTGAGTCGGAGTATAGGAGGATTTGTTGCATGGCTTACGGTCTTGGATGAAGTCTAACAGCGGGTTTCGGCTTCTGCTTGGTCTTGAGATTGAGGGCCACTGCGGCGCGGATTAGGTCTTTCAAGGCCGCTTCGTTGATCTTTTCGCCTTCGTGGATATCGATGGCGCGGCGGACGTTTCCTTCGAGGCTGGAGTTGAAGAGACTTGTTGGGTCTTCTAACGCGGCTCCCTTGGCGAAGGTTAGCTTGACGACGCTCTTGTAGGTCTCTCCTGTGCAGATGATGCCGCCGTGGGAGAAGACGGGAGTGCCCATCCACTTCACCTCTTCGACGATCTCGGGGTCTGCTTTGTGAATGATTGCGCGGACCTTTGCGAGCGTCTTGCCGCGCCAGTCGCTGAGTTCGTTGATCTTCGCGTCGATAAATGCAGCGGCTGATTCTGCCGGGACAGGTTTTTTCATATATAGCTCCTACTCTCGCAGCTGTGTTCGCTGCGTTCAGCGTAACCTGCAACCCCTGCAAGTGGAAGCAGTGCTGATGGCTCTTTCGGTTCAGAACATTTTCATATACTCCATCAGTGCACGCTTGTCGGCGTCTGCTAGTCCCGCGCCGTAGGTATGGCCACGGTCCTGTACGAAGTCGGGTGCGTTGTCCATGAGGAGGAATGGCGCGTTCATGGCGCCCGACGCTGTGATTCGGCACAGCAGGTTGTCGAGGAGCTTGTTTCGCGCGACGTGGTCGCGGGGCGGTATGTGGACGTTCGCAATCAGATCGATCGGGGTGTTTCGCGCGACGCATACGCTGTTGCCATCCTCGAACTCGAAGCGGCTTCTCTCGGTTGTGCGGAGAATCGACTCGAGGCCTGGACGGCGCTCCGGCCAGAGGAGCATGCTCATTGCGCTGTCATAGGCCGCCAGTCTGCCAGCCACAGATGGATCGCCGTTGTACAAGCCGACCGAATTGTTATGCAGGAACGGCGCAGTCGCCCAAACATTCACCAACGATGGAGTGCGATAGTATCCCCGTCCTCCGGTTGCCTTTACTGGAGGCAGGCGCAGCAGTGGATGCAGCGGATCCACCAGGCCGCTTACGCGGACGGGCGGCGAGGATTTGTAGCTCTCGGAGGAGAATTGCTCCCATATCTGGCCTCTCTCGGCGTTCGTCGCGAGTGCGCGCTGTGCGTTGGTGCCAATCTCTGACACGGGATACTTTTCATCGTCGGAGAGAAAATTCCCTTGTAGAAAATCGTCTTGCAGCACTGCATCTCTAAACCATTGGGTATCTGAACCGCTGTAGCCTAGCGGCGGTTGTTTGCTGGAGTGGCATCGTGCGCAGTTTTCCGCAAACACGATCTTTCCCCGCGTTAGGATCGCTTCGTCGTTCGGTAAGTACTGACTACCTCCGTCGGCATCCGCCAGATGCAGTGGGGCCAACGTGCGTAGAAAAGCTTCCAGGCCCTCGAGTCGGGCGACGGTTCCGGTCCAGCTTTCATCACAGGGCTTGCTCACTTGCCGGGCGTGCTTCACATCGAACGGAGCCTGCGCCTTCTTGAGGCCATAGACGGGGTCCTGCAGCGACGTCCATATGTCTGCGCAGACGCCGATGTTCACGTATCCGCGCATCGCGGCGCAGGCCGTGTCGTTCACTCCGGGCTTCTCGATGGGATCGTCGAGGCAGGCCGCGCCGACTGAGTCTGCGCCGTCTTTCAATACGTGGAAGACCTGTCGGGTGACACCGTCAGCCGTTAGCTCGGGGTGCATGGGGCGAAAGTTCAAGTCCGCAATGCTGTTGATTGTGCCTGCATTGTCAATGTGGTCGGTGGCTACCTGCGACGTGTCGGACGTTCCTGGCGGTTCGGCGTGCGCGACTTGCCATCGGAAGTCGCTAGGCATCAGTTCACGCGTCGCCGGATACTTGGATGTGTTGAAGATCTGCTCGCGGAAGTACTGGTTGCCAATGCCGGGGTGGAGATTCTGCCAGGTTGGGTGTTCCGGGTCGGCAGGAGGATGCAGCGGGTTGAAGCCGACGTGGCAGAAGCCGCAGGCCACGCCGATGAGATATGGAGGCTCGATCTTCGCGGGATCAGCCAGATAGCGCGCCAAGTCCCACGCCTTCGGATCGAACTTCGGGTTCCTGAACCGTCGCAGACCGATGATGCCTGCGGGCTCGCCGACGGGCCCCGTTACATCCTCCTGAATGCAGGTGTCCAGCCACAGTCCATATTCGTCTGGGGCGTTGGCCTGCGTACAGTCGGGATCGTTGATCACCCCGAATCGCTGGAATCGCTCGGCACGATATCGCGAGTCGACGGCTTGAAGCAGATCGACTGTGCCGTGCGATCGCACAGCCAGAATTCGCCACAGCTCTTGATCGCCGACAACATTTCCCTTGGCATCCGTATCGCCTCCGGTCCAGAGATACCAGGTGTCGCGTCCCTGCCGCTGCAACGGCGTGAGCCCCGCGTAACCCGCCTCGTAACAGCCCACTGTGCTACGCACACACACCTCGGCACCACCGCTGCCTGCACGCACGAAACTTTTAGGAACGTAAGCTGCCACACCCAGAAGGCAGAATAAAAACAGAGCCTGACGCTGAGACATCGGATATCTCCCGACACCTAGCGTCTATCACGGGAATGCTTGCGGGCGCCCGATTAGGACACTTTCTAAAGTGTCCTATCGCCGTTTGTCCCGGCAACGAGGGCGCCGATGGTACGGCTCTGCGGTCGCAGCGCCCACGATGCCACGGTAAGACCAGTAATGACGAGAGGGGCGATGATGTGAAAGGCGTAGGCGCCATAACCGCCTACCGCCGCGACCGATGCGGCTGCGCCTGTCAGGTCAAAGAAGATGCCGGCATACGCCCACTCCTTGAGCAGGGGAAAACGCGGCACGAGTATGGCGATCGCCCCAAGCACCTTCCAAAATCCCAGGATCGCAAAGAAGTACAGCGGATAGCCAAGGACGGGCACGGCGCCATGTGGGTTGCCGAGATACTGTGCGATCTGCGCGCCGCCGCCGCCGCCGATAAAAAATGCTACGAGTGCGGTCGTAGTCCAATAGGCAATGTTTTTTGATTTCGTGGTCATTTCAACCCCCCGAGCACCCCCTCCAGACCGCCGAAGAACTTCTGCCAGCCGTAGTTTGCACCCTGATACGCTGCCTGCTGATCGGGACCGAAGCCGGACTGCTCCATGCGAAGGTTGGTGCCACCCTCGGCTGGAGTCAACGTGAAGAGCACCACCCATTGAAGGCCGGATTCGCCTCCTCCGACGCCCCAGTTGTAGGACAGGCGTTGGAGTGGATCGACGACCAGCACCTCGCAATCGACGATGCCGTTCCAGTTCGGCATGGGGTCGGCCCGGAATTGGAACTTGCGCCCGGGCGTCGGCTCGAAGTCGTTGTTCATCATCCATTGCGCGAGGAGCCGGCTCTCGGTGAGTGCGCGCCACAGCTTCTCGGGTGGGTGGGGGAATACTCTCTCAACCACAAGGGTGCGGGTACTCTCTGCTGGATTGCTGGTCGCTGGATTATTCATTTATTCCATCCTTTTCAGTAGGTTTTCAAGCTGATCGAAGCGATCACGCCAGAAGGCGCCGTAGAGATTGAGCCAGTCCACCATCGGCGCCAGCGCGTCGGGCTGCACGCGATAGTGAGTTTCGCGTCCTTCGCGGCGATGCCGTACCAGCTTTGCGCGCTTCAGCACTGTGAGGTGCTTGGAGACAGCAGGCTGGGAGACGCCGGCATAGCGAGTCAATGCGTGGACGGTCTGCTCGCCGTGGCGGGTGAGCTCCTCGAAGATGGCCCTGCGGGTTGGGTCGGCGAGGGCGCGGAAGACGTGATTTGGGCTGGCCGGTTTCACGCACAAAACCATAACCGCTCGGTTATGGTTTTGTCAAGAGAGACGTTTCCCGTTTCTCGATGAGAGCACAATCGCTGAGTCACTCACCGAGCCAGCGTGGTCGTGGCATCCTCGGGCTTAGTAGCTTCCATTAGTTGCTGCCTGTTATTCGAAGACGATAATCCACCGAATCAGCTGTCGCTCATAACGTTGGGGTTGCCTGCCGCGTCCAACAAGAAAAGGCGCGGTCCAGGATGATGTTCGTCCACACTGATATTCTCGGGTCTGGGCATCTCCTTCAGCGAATTTGGGTAGTAGTTCAATTCGATATTTCGGAGAGTTTCTTGGTAAGGCATATTGTGTTGGCAGGCGCCCTCGCGCTACTCATCTCCGGACAGCCCCGGCAGCAGGCCGCGGCCCGGCTCGACGGTCCGCAGCAGTCCATCCCAGACGCACCGCGCCCACAGCCCACGTTGACTGACGTTGGCGCCGTCACTCCCGGCAAAGGCACCACCGCCGATCCAAATGGCAACACCACCGCCGCCCGCACGGACGACCAGGAGGTCGCACCCGGGACCAAGCTGCCAACCAGTTCCGCGACAGGCACCGCCCATCCCGACGATGAAGCCGCACCGGAACTCCCTGCTGCCGGTCAGGGCGCGCAGGTATTTACCATCCACGGAGCAGGCGTCAACTTTGTCGAAGTCCCGTTTACCGTCAAGGACTCCAAGAACCAATCTGTGCCAGGCATCGACTGGCGCGATGTCCGTGTCTTCGAGAACGGCAATCGTCAGCACCTGGAGCTGTTCACTGTTGATCCGTTTCCGCTCTCCGTCGCATTCGTCATCGACCAGAGCGTGACCTTCGACGTCATGACGAAGATCAACAACGCCCTCGGCGCTCTGCAGGGAGCCTTCACTCCTTATGATGAGGTCGCTGTGTTCACTTATAACAATGGGCCGAAGATGCAGACGGACTTCACCGCCGCACAGAGCGCCCGTCTGGCAGCCGTGCTTGAGCTATCCAAAGGTAAGGGACGTGAACCGGTCTATTACGACCCTTCCGGGCCATTGAGTCAGACGAACTTGATCAACGACCATATCGTTGACCCCAACACCGCGCCCAATCGCCCCGCGCCCGGTATGACCTTTCAGGTCCCCAGAGAAGTCCACACTCTAAACGACGCCATCCTCGCGGCGGCCGTAGCCACCACCAAGCGCGGCAGAGACCGCCGCCGAATCGTCTACGTTATCAGCAACGGTAAGGAGTATGGCAGCACGGCGAAGTTCAAGGACGTAGTCACATATCTGCAGACCAACCAGGTCTCGGTTTATGCCACCGTGGTCGGCACCATGGCCCTCCCCGGTGTAGGTTTCATGGATAAAATGCATCTGCCTCTCATGATGCGCGACAACATCCTACCTGCGTACGCTGATGCAACCGGAGGACAGATCGACAACGAGTTCCGCCAGAGGGGCATCGAGCAGAGCTTCGCCCGCATCACCGAAGAGGTCCGCACCCAGTACACCATCGGCTATAACTCCCACGAGCCATTCATCGATGGCAAGTACCGGACTATCGAGGTCCGCGTGCTTCGGCCCAATCTCACCGTCATCGCCAAGAAGGGCTATTTCCCAAAGGCTACGGCCGTCAGGCCCAGCACCATTCCCGCGCAAGAATAGCTTCTTCTGGATTAAGCGATCAGTACTTCCAGCTCATGTCTGCTCCGGCGGGAGCGGTTTTGGCGATTCGGTCGAGGATTTTGGGGAGGTACATGGTGTTGTAGTGGAGGCGGCTCAGGGCGTTGGGCAGGGTGGGGTCGCCGTTCCAGCAATGCTCGGCGCGGGGGCCGTAGTTTACTTCGCCTTCGTAGGGGACTCCGTGGCCGGGGGTGCCGGTGAGTTTGAGGAAGTCTTCGGTGAGGTAGACGGCGTTGTTGAGCATGTAGGTGTCCATGTAGCCGACGTTGAGGTGGATCTTGCCCTGGAGCTTGGGGCCGAGGGTGGCCCAGTCGCGCTGCATGATGTAGTCGAGGTCGTAGTGCTCTTTCCAGTAGGCGGCGGTGTTGTGGTCGATGACTCCGGTCTTCTTGTCGAAGATGGGTTGGGGGTAGCCGTCGGCGCCGACGGGTGAATAGACGGCCTGCCAGATGTCGAACTGGTCGCCGGAGCTTCCATGGTCACCTAGTGCTGCTTCATACGCGATGTTGTCGCGGACGGAGATGAGGGTTTGGCCGAGGTAGTTGCGCATGGCGGGCTGCTCGACCTTTTTGTTGGCCCCGGGGAGCCAGAACATATTCTCCTGGTTGTAGAGGTCGACGGTGGAGAAGGCGTGGAAGTCGATGGGGTCGGGGCAGGCAGCGAAGGCTCCGTTGTAGTGGTCGGGGTAGAAGACCTGCGCGGCGAGTGACTCCCAGCCGCCGGTGCTGCCGCCGTAGAGGAAGCGCGCCCAACCCTGGCCGATGCCGCGGAACTGCTTTTCGACGGCGGGGATGAGCTCGGTCTCGATGGCGTCGCCGTAGGGGCCGAGGTTGGCGGAGTTCACGGCGTAGGAGTCGTCGTAGTAGGGGTTGGCGTGCTGGATCTGCATGACGAGGAAGCGCGGGAAGCCGGGGGCGATCCACTGCTGATACTCCTTGTAGGCCTCTTCCTGCTGGATGCGGTTGTAGCCGGCGAGGTGGAAGCGGTCGGAGTAGTCGGGCTTGAGATTGGGGTCGGGTGGGGTAGTGCGGAAGTCGGGCTCGCCCTGAGGGAAGTGGCCGTGGAAGACCATGAGCGGGATAGTGCGCGTTGGGGTGTTCGTCGAAGCCTTCAGGCAGGAGGACGATGGCGGAGATGTAGGTGGGAATGCCCCAGAATTTGGTGAGGAGTGCGGATTGGATCTTGAGGTGTTTGACGTATTTTGTGTCGACCTCAGGTGCGATGGGAGGGATGGTCTCGGTGAGAGAGATGGTGATGGGTGGTGAGCCGGGGCCGATGTGGAGCTTGACGGGTTTGGAGTAGATGTTGCCGGGGGCGAGGTGCCACTTCTGGCCTTCGCCGCGATCGGGTGCGAGCTTGATGGTTTTGCCGTCGGCGCGGTGGAAGGTTTGATAGATGTTGAGCAGGCCCTGGACGTAGTAGTCGCCGGGTGGGACGTTGGCGAGGGTGCGGTAGGGGTAGCCGTCTACTGTGCTTGAGGAGCCTTTGTACAAGGTGACGGGCTGGCCGGGGGCGAGGCCGTCGACGGTGGTGCCGAAGATGATCTGGGTGCGCGGGGAGTCGTTGATCTGGTGACGGGGCTCGGCGGAGGGATCGTTGGAGAGGAGGAAGAACATGCGGCCGTCGAGGGGCTTGGCGGACTTGCTGGTGGGGAACGAGATGGTAACGGTCTGCGGAGTTTGTGCGGGTGCGAAGGTTGGGGCGCAAGTCGCTGCAAGGGCTAGGGCGGAGGCAAAGATGAGGCTTCGCATGGGGGGAAGTATAGCGGCGAGAGCGCGTTTGTTGGCGGGAAATTATTGGCGTTGAGGGTGGGGGTGGGCTTATACTGCAGGCATGGCGCGGTCCGAGGGACCTGGAGCGCCGGCGAGTGAGGTGCGTCTTCAGCCAATGCTGGAATGACAATGCGCTCGATGGGTCTGCCGGGGGTCCACCCGGCAAGGTGGTGGGATGGCGCGCGAGACTGCGCGCCTTGCGAAGTCCGGAGATGTGGGTGCGGACTGCTGTGGGGGATGTAGTAACAACTGTTTTTCCGGCGGATTGCCGGGCTTGTGGTGGGCCGCTGGTGGGAGCGGGTCTGGTTCCAGTTTGCGATGAGTGTTTGTCGCGGATTTCTGCACAATCTAATGCTGTGCGACCAATGACACTATGCGGGTGCTGTGGGGAGGCGCTCGACATGGAGGGGCTGCGGTTTGTGGGGGCTCATCTGCCGGCGGAGGGGTTGTTGTGTGCTGGATGCCGGATGGTGCCGCCGGATTTTGTGCGGGCTGTGGCTTACGGCGTGTATGAGGATGAGCTGCGGGAGTTGGTGCATCTGCTGAAGTATGAGCGGGTGAGTGCAGTGGCGAAACCGCTGGGGAGTAAGCTCGCTGCGGCGATTCGGATGCTGGAGGGATTGGCGGCGCGGGAGCTGGTGGTGGTGGCGGTTCCGCTTTATCCGGCGAAGGAGCGGCAGCGGGGTTACAACCAGGCTTTGCTGCTGGCGGAGGCTGCGCTGGGGGAGTTGAGGAAGAGTACTCCGGAGTGGCGGCTGCGGCTGGATCGGGATTGTCTGCGGCGGGTTCGGGATACGGAGAGCCAGTTTGCGCTGACGCCGAAGCAGCGGCGAGCGAATCTGCGTGGAGCTTTTGCGGTGGCTAAGGATGCGCCGATAGTTGGGCGTGAGGTTTTGCTGGTCGATGACATTTATACGAGTGGAGCTACGGCGCGGGAGTGTGCTCGGGTTCTGCGGCGGGCTGGGGCGTTGAAGGTTTGGGTTGCTACGGCGACTCGAGCGCAGCCGGAGATGGTTGCGATGTGGGATGAAGGTTGATGGTTATTTGTTGGTAGTTGCTGGTTGAATGCTGGATTTGGAACCGGAGGGCTTTGAGATGCAATCGGGGAAGATGCGGAAGCAGAGGCTGAGTGGCAATCGACACGCTGGGTATGGGTCGCAGCATGGGGGTAAGGGTGCGGCGGGGCGTGCTCCGGTTGCGACGACTGAGGATCCGCGGGCTGGGGTGTTTCGCCAACCGGCGTTGCAGACTCCGGTGCTGGTGCTGAATGCGAGCTATGAGCCGATCAATATCTGCGGGGCTCGACGGGCGCTGGTGCTGGTGCTGAAGGGAGTGGCGCGGACGGAAGAGGAGCAGGGCGCGATTCTGCATGCGGCGCGGATGCGCGTGGCGATGCCGAGCGTGATTCGGCTGCTGGAGTATCGGCGGATTCCGCATCAGACGCGGGCGTTGAGCCGGAAGAATATTCTGCTGCGGGATCGTAATGCCTGCCAGTATTGCCAGATCGTGCTGACGGCTGGGGAGTTGACGCTGGACCATGTGGTTCCGCGGTCGCGGGGCGGGCTTTCTACGTGGGAGAACCTGGTGGCTTGCTGCCATAACTGCAATCGGCGGAAGGGTAATCAGTTACTGCATGAGCTGACGGATATGAAGCTGCTGCGGGAGCCGCGGCCGTTCAGCCTGCATACTTCGCGGCACATTATGCGGATGATTGGGAGCGCGGATGCTGCGTGGCGGAAGTATCTTTACTTTGAGTCGGAGTCAGAGGCTGAGACGGCTGCTTAGGAGAAACGTGATGCAGACTTTGTTTACCTGCTTGATCTGCTTGCAGTTTCTGGTAGTGGTGCTGCATGACCTGGTGGACATTCCTGGGTGGAATTATGGGAGCCAGGTGAAGGCGGTGGTGGGGCCTACGAAGTACTGGATCGGCACGATGGTGAACGCGATCTTTCCGGGGGTGGCGGTGGGGTATGCGATTTACTGGTGGGGGCGTACGCCTTCGGTGAGGGCGGCGGACTACTGGGTTATCTACTGCGCGATTACGGTGATGTCGGCGGCGGCTATGTGGTGGATCCCGTACTTCCGGGGTGGGAGTGAGACGCAGAATCGGGAGTATGGGCAGATGTATGCCGGGACTAAACATGTGCTGCCGGCGCGGGGAGATAATCCTCGGCCTAATCTGCTGCACCTCTACTTTCATGTGTTGTTTTTGGCTACGCTGGGGCTGGCGGTGGCTTTGCGGTTTGGACGTGGGTGACGGGTACCCCCTCCCCCCTATGTTTTGCGCAAATTCTTCGAAGTAAACGAGTTAGGTCCGGACCTCGGGTTTGGACTTGTATGGGGTGGGTGGGTGGTTTGCGTTGGGTGGGGTTGCCGGAGGGTGGCTTTTGTCAAGCTGGGTGGTCTTGGTTCGCAGTGGTTGCCGGACCTGAGATTGCCTCGTAAAGGCTCGGAAGCCAAGACATTGCGGGGGGTGGCGCGGGGTCATTAATATAGGGGACTCTTACTTGATTTCCACAGGGTATCTGTCGTAGGGTTCACATTCGTCTCCCGGTTGGATTAATTCGCGGATGGCTTTTGTCCCAGGTGAACGGCCGATAACGATAGCCGATCCCTTCTGAGCCATGAAATCGGGCCCCGCCACTTACATATATTGGCACCGTCAAGGTGTCTCATAGCGACTTCGCGCGGACGGCTGTTTGTGTATGGAACGGCCTGGATGCCCACGCTTGCTGAGCGAAGGATGGCTATTTGCAAGAACGCTAGATCACAGTTACGCGATTCTCCCTAGCGGGAGGGTAAGTGTTCAAGATCGACAACCAATACGAATAGGAGAGACACCATGGCAGACGAAGTAGATCTGACTAAACCACTACCGCGCGGCGCGATTCCTTCCCCTCGATCCGACCTAGCAGCAGCAATGCCGCATATTCCGGATCCAAAAGTATCAGTGCCGGCGAGCTTCCTTATGTGGCCGATTGAAATGTCGTCCTGGAATAACTACACCTATGGTGACTGCGTTACCGCTGAGGAAGCCTTCGCGAAGGCCACCGCCGCGCCGCAGACATTCATTCCGCTGGCGACGGCTGTTTCCTGGGCGACGGCGCATGGTTATCTGAATGGCGCTGGCCTCAGTGCGGTTCTGACGACGATGCAAACGAATGGCTTCCCCCTCAACAAAAAGACATACGACGATGGCCAACACCTCTCGGTGAACTGGACCGTCCCCGCGACTCTGCAGAGTGCCATCTCCAGTCATGGACCGGTGAAGATTGGCGTCGCGGCGGAGCATTTCCAGACGGCTGCGCCGGGCCAACACGGTATCGTCACGCCGGGGACAAGCGGTTGGTCGATATACGGGTACCCGAAGACGACCGCCTCACAGGAAGATCACTGCACGAGCCTCTGCGGTTATGGGACGCTGGCGCAATTGGTCAGTCTATTCGGCCAGCATAAAGTCACCGTCCATCCGACGGCCGGGATGCCTACGGGCCTCTGCTATGCGATGTTCACGTGGAATTCCATCGGGATCATCGATCAACAGTCGATGCTGAACATGACCCACGAGGCCTGGCTTCGTACTCCGGTGACGATCATCAAGTAAGCCGCGGGAGCCCAGTGATACCAGCACGCGGGGTCACGGCGGAATGCCGTCGCGGCCCCGCGTAACCGTTTCGCGTTCGCGTGTTTGCATTCACGTTTTTTCGGGGGCGGAAGAGTTGATTCCCAAAATGCCGCGCGTCGCGATACCGAATCGACAACCGATAAGGAGAGAGACATGGCAGACGATCAGAAGAAAGACGTGTCAGACAGCGCAGTCAAGGTAGATCTGACGAAAAAGCTACCGCGCGGCGCGATCCCTTCACCGCGGTCCGATCTTGCGGCAGCTATGCCGCATGTTCCAGACCCGAAGATAGCGGTCCCACCGAGCTTCCTGATGTGGCCGATTCAGATGTCGTCGTGGAATAACTACATCTACGGAGACTGCGTGACCGCCGAGGAGGCCTTCGCCAAGGCTACCGCTGCGCCGCAGATATTTATTCCGGAGGCGACGGCGGTTGCGTGGGCAACGGCGAATGGCTATCTCAATGGCGCCGGTCTCAGCTCCGTTCTGACGACGATGCAAACGAATGGTTTTCCGCTCAACTATAAGAGGTATGACGACGGCCCTCACTTCTCGGTGAACTGGACCAACGCGGCAACTCTGCAGAGCGCCATTTACAGCTACGGTCCGGTGAAGATCGGCGTGGGAGCCGGGGACTTCCAATCGAATCCCCATGGCCTGGTTACGCCGGGGGCAAGCGGCTGGGCGATGTACAACTACCCGTCGGGCCAAGGAGAGGATCACTGCACGAGCCTCTGCGGTTTCGGGACGCTGGCGGAGTTGGTCGCACTGTTCAAGCAGCATAATGTCAACGTCACAGTGCCGGCCGGGATGCCTACGGGCCTCTGCTATGCGATGTTCTCGTGGAATTCGATCGGGATCATCGATCAACAGTCGATGCTGAATATGACCTATGAGGCCTGGATTCGTAATCCGGGGAACATCGTCCATTACTTCTGGAACCTGCAGGAGATCAATCTCGGCGGACTCACCACAGGCCCTGCGGCGGTCGGTGACGTCGCCTCATTCATCTACAACAACCAGTCGCATGTGCTCTATCGCGACGGAAGCGAGAAGGTGTGGGACTCGTGGTACAACGGCTCCACTGGCAAGTGGAGCCTGCAGCAGATCAACCTCAGCGGACTCACCTCAGGCCCTGCGGCGGGCAGCGATCCTGCTGCGTTCGTCTACAACAATCAGTCACATGTGCTCTACCACGACGGAAACGGAAAGATATTTGACTCGTGGTACGACGGCAGCAAGTGGAACCTGCAGCAGATCAACCTCGGCGGACTCACCACAGGCCCTGCGGCGGTCGGTGACCTCGCTTCGTTCATCTACAACAACCAGTCGCATGTGCTTTATCGCGATGGAGGCGGGAAGGTGTGGGACTCTTGGTACGACGGGAATGGCCACTGGAACCTGCAGCAGATCAACCTCAGCGGACTTACTGCTGGGCCGGCGGCGGTCAGTAACCCGGCTGCGTTCGTCTACAACAACCAGTCGCATGTGCTTTACCACGACACAAGCGGGAAGGTGTGGGACTCGTGGTACGACGGGAATGGTCACTGGAATCTGCAGCAGATCAACCTCGGCGGACTTACCGCGGGCCCAGCGGCGGCCAGCGACCCGGCGTCATTCATCTACAACAACCAGTCGCATGTGCTCTATCGCGACGGAAGCGGGAAGGTGTGGGATTCGTGGTACGACGGGAATGGCCACTGGAACCTGCAGCAGATTTAACCTCGGCGGACTTACCGGCGGCCCGGCGGCGGTCGGCGACGTTGCTGCGTTTATCTATAACAACCAGTCGCATGTGCTCTACCGCGACGTAGGCGGCGAGGTATGGGACTCGTGGTACGACGGCAGCCACTGGAACCTGCAGCTGATCAACCTCACCGGACTCACACTGGGCCCGGCGGCGCTCAGCGACCCGGCGTGTTTTGTCTACAACAACCAGACGCATGTGCTCTACCGCGACGCAGGAGGGAGGGTATGGGATTCGTGGTACCCGGGGTGAGCATAGGATAGAACTGAAAACGACGCGGCAGTCACGCCTACTTCGCGGGCGTGACTGCTCGCGGTTTGGCTGGCGAGCGTGCGGGGGCGGTATATGACCGTGGCACAGCCATACACGGAACCGTTTTCTATCGAGATTTTCGAGGGAGGCAGAGATGATTCCCAAGATGCCGCGGGGCGCGATACCGATATCACGAAGCGACCTCGCCGCTTCGGAGCCCTATCGGCCTGAGGGCGGCGAGGAGGTGTTCGTTCCGAGCGATTTTCCGGCGCCCAATCAAGAGCTGGCGGACGCCCAACCCTATAGAGCGGATGGAGCCGCGCCGGAGAGATTCCTCGTCTGGCCAATGGAGATCGGCTTTTGGGGGAACGACAAGGCGAGCAATTCGATCTGGGCCGAGGAAGGTTTTGCCAAGGCCTGCGGAGATTCTAAGGTTCTCATCCCGACCGATGTGGTGCTATCCACTGCGCGGGAGTGCGGGTCGTCGAACTTCGCGCAGTTCATGCAGACGCGCGGATTTCAAATGGGCGGCAAGGACTATTTGGATGGGCCATTTCAGTCGGTCAACTGGACGAACGCGGCGGCTTTGAACGGCGCTATCGCCAAGGTTGGGCCGGTGAAGATCGGGGCTGCCTCGGCGAATTTCGCCAACGGCGCTCAGGGTCGAGTCACACCTGGGACGAGCGGTTGGACGATCCATGGACTGCCGACGGGCCAGCCTGAAGATCACTGCGCGAGCCTTTGCGGCTACGGGCCTTTGGGGGTGTTGGTCGATCTCTTTGCGCAGCATGGGGTTAAGGTCAATTTGCCGGCGGGCATGCCTGCGGGACTTTGTTACGCGATGTTCAGCCGGGGATCCATTGGCATCATCGACCGGGAATCGCTGATGAACATTACGGGTGAGGCCTGGGTTCGGAATCCTACGACGATCGTCAAGAATCTCGGCGGGTGACTTAGCAGTACAGCGTTGTGAGCTACTTCTTCGATGAGGTGTAGGCGAGGTCTTCGGTGCCCTGGAGGGGGTCGTTGAAGGTAAGGCGGGGACCAAGGGATTTGGTGAGGTCGGGGATGTCGTAGCGGAGCAGGACTCCGGGGAGGATGTCTTCGGGGGCGTTGAGCGGGATGGGGGCTTTTAGGAGGCTGTCGTAGCTGGCGAGGGTGTGGTCGATGGTGATGTGCTTGAGGCGGGAGTCGAGGACGGCGGTGTGGAGGAGGACGAGGCCCATGTGTCCGCTGGCGATGGCGGTGATGTTGGCGGGGTCGACGCTGGGGAGTTTGGAGAGATAGTCGAGGGCGCGGATGGTGTCGTCGACGCGCATGCCGACGAGGGTTTTGTTGACGAGCAGGGCGCGGAGGCTGGTGAGGTAGAAGTCGCCGAGGATGGGGGATTTGGTCTCTTCGGTGCCGGGGGGCGATGGGCGCGGGGTGATGGCGAGGACTACGTTGCCGGAGGCGGCGAGGGCGTCGAATTTGGCTTTGTACTCTTTGGCGATGGGCTTGTTGCTGTCGATGGCTTCGGGGACGAGCATGAGGATGGCGGGGTGGCGGCCGGGCAGCGGGGTGATGGAGAGGTTGCCGTTGAGGTCGATGCCGGGCTCGGAGCCGAGGATGATGTGTTCGGCGTGGGTGCCGGTGGGGGTGTTGCCGATGGTGTTGAGGACGAGGGGCTTGGAGTCTCCGGGATGCGCGGAGGCGTAGGTGGTCTCGCGGATGGCGGTGGCTAGTTTTGCTGGGGTGAGTGCTGGGCGTTTGGCGGGGATGATTTGTGTGGCGTGTTTTAGGTTTAGGGAGAAGACGGTTTCGGAGTTGGGATAGCTGGTGGCTACTTGTCCGGTGGGGGTGACCTGCAGGGCGTCTTTGGGGAGACCGTTTGATGGTGCGGCCTGGTGGCGCTCCTGGTGTGCGAGGGCGGACTGGGGGAACGATGGGGTGGGTGGCGTCGACTCCGGGCTCGAGGTTGCGCATGAAGAAGCTGACGATCTTGTCGGTGATGGGGCCGAGGGCTCCGTGGCCTCCGGGGCCGGTGATGAATTGGAGCGGGGCGGTTAGGGGGATGGTGTTGGTGGTGTCGGCGTTTAGGGCTGGTTCGGTGGGGGTGGGTGGGACGGAGCCTGCTCCTGATGCGGGTGGCGTTCCGGCGGCGGTGGGGTCGAAGAGGGCGTAGAAGCGGCGGGCTTCGATGACGGTGGTGCGGGCTCCGGCGAAGGGGAACATGTCGGAGTAGGTGGCGAGGACGCCGTAGGGGCGCGGGGCGGCGAGTTCGATCCAGTCGGGGAAGTCGAGGCCTGCGGCGATGAAGCCGGGGATGGACTGTTCGCCGTCCTGCGGGCCGACTGGTGGGCATGAGTGCGTCGAAGGAGGTGGTGTAGCAGGCGACTCCGGCGACGGCGACGCGGGGGTCGAGGGCGACGGTGAGGGCGGTGATGGTGCCTCCGCCGGAGCAGCCTTCGGCGCCGATGCGGGTGGGATCGATCTCGGGGCGGGTGAGGAGGTAGTCGATGGCGCGCATGGCGTCCCAGACGAAGTATTTTGCGACGGCTTCGCCGATGAGGACGGGCTGGAGGCCGGCTTCACCGTGCTCGCCGGTGGGGCGCGAGGCGAGGGACTGGCCGGGGTGCGCGGGGTCGGGGTACTGGAGGCGCTCGCCCTGACCGATGGGGTCGTAGGAGAGGACGGCGAAGCCGTTGCGGGCGAAGGTGGCGGCGAGGGCGTAGTCGCCGGCTTTGCCGGTGGCGGCGTGGCCGGGAGCCATGAGGATGGCGGGGAGTTTTGTGCCTTCTTTGCCTGCTGAACCATTTTCTGGGATATAGAGGAGCGCGGTGACGTGGAAGCCGGGTTGGCTGTCGAAGAGGATCTTTTCGATGCGGAAGCCGTCGGCCTGGGTGGTGCCGGTGACCTGGGCGTTGAGTGGGGTCCTGGCGGGGAAGGTGCCGATGAGGGCGAGGACCTGCTTGCGGACTTTGGTCTGGCGGGCGAGGGCTGCGGCCTTGGTGTTGATGGCGGCGACTACGGTGCGGCGGTCGGCGTTGTCTTTGGCGGCGATGGCGTTGAGGTAGTTGGAGAGCGCGAGGCGGCCGGCGTTCGAGGGGGCGTTGGCGTCGGCGCGGACCAGACCTCCTGCGGCGGCGGGAGGACGATTTGCGGGCGGCGTGGGGGTTTGTGCGGGAGCGATGGCGGGGAGCGCGGCGGCGAGTAGAGATGCGGCGAAGAGGTGTGTGCGCATGGCTATGCCTTCTTACACCCTTGCGGAGTGGGGGTCAAGGTTGGACCACTTGGGCGTCGTGAGGTGGCTGGCGGTGGCGTTGTGGGTTGGATTTGATGGGTACCCCCCTCCCCGTCTGTTTTGCGCAAAGTATTCAAAACATGATGGATAAGTCCGGACTTCGGCTGCCGGTAGATCGAAAAGTCTTGTTTTCAAAGAACTATTGCTGCAAAGTATTCGAAAAACAATACTTAGCACGCCTGGGCTGGCCCGGGCGGGGAGTTTGGGTGGTGCTGGTTTTTGGTCTTGCCCCCTGCTTCCATTATATGTGGTGTGTCAAGGGGTTTGGCTAGTGGAAGGGTGAGAGAAGTGCATATCACAGGAGCTAAAGAGGATGCTCGCGCTCCAATAGGCTATCGAGAATTTCTGGGTCTTCTAAAGCGGGGACTGAACGTGACGATGTAGCCGTCGAGACATTCCACCTAGACCGCTACCTCGCTGAGCAGGTGTTTAGGTTCAATTCTGGAATGACTGTCGAGGGTTTGAATTCCTTATGAGTGGCGTAGCTTGGCAAGCGGCTTACCTATGCCGATTGACCGGGGTCCACATTTCTCAACGAGACGGCAAGGACGCGGGAAACGTAAACGCTAGTCCTTGCTGGCCTTTTCGGTTTACGCACGGGCATTTTCACGTTAGTTTTAGGTGCGCGGAACATCTTCTTTGCCAGTTTGGTTAAATTCTCCGCTGCTTCCGGGCCTTCGTGGTATTCGTGTTTCATAAACACCTTTTCTTTCGACAGTTGAGTTTATACCTGAGGCAACAGAACCTCATGAACGATCCAGAGCGAAGAAGCGGCCAAGATACAGGCAGCACAGACAATAATGGCGCGGTCCAATCCGGTCATGTTCTTGATGCCACAGGCCGAGAGTATCCCGATACCGGAACAACACCAGAGACCAAAGGCCAAAAGATAAAGAGATACTACAAAAAGCTTCTGGCCGAGAAACCTGATCGCCACATTGAACTCGCTCTTACTCTCGCTATTTCCTTCTTCGCTTTCGTTCAGTTGATGGTTACCTGTTCTAACAATTCCAGCACGGCCGACCAAGCGGGCAAGATGATTCTTATTACTCAACGCAATGAGAGAGCCGCTAATAAAATCGCCGATGCTTCCAAACGAAACGCCGTAGCGGCCGAGAGTTTCTCGACAAGTGCTGAAGGGATAAAGCAAGGGGTTAGCAATGCGGTCGGCAAACTTAATACTCAAGCCATCCGGACTAGGGATTTGGTGTTCAAACCACTCGCTTGGCGGAAGATAATGAAACCGCTATCCAGCTGGCTAGAGATTCCGCCGAGATGCAATTCGGAGCGAACCGGCCAATGCTGGAAATAGTCCGTATTCACCGTGATGTTGATGCGGGGACTAGCATTGCAAGCATGAAATTCACCGTTGAAAATACCGGCATCTCCCAAGCCTCGAACATTACATATAGAGTTCAGGGTCCACTCCCACTGAGGTTGGACGCGGGTTCCAATACTGCATATATGGAGAGACTTATTAGGGAATTCCAAAATAAGAGAGATTTGGCTAAGGTGGGGATCCCGGATCTATTGGCGCACGACTATTCCGAACGAATCGTTTTCCATACAGGCAGCTTTGGCGGAGAAAACGATCAGGCGCTTCACAGGGACAATGGAATGCTCTTTTTGGGAGTGTTGGATTGGCAAGATTTCATCGGCTTCGGACACGAGTCGGAACGAGTATTTTGCATAATGACCGTGGTTGATAGAAGCCAGATTATTGCAATAAAAGATTGTGGTGTTAGCGCGGAAGCGGTTACAGTTCACGCCACAAATGAGAGTAAAACCCAGGCAAAAGCCAGAACTAAGCCATAGGCCTCGATAGTTTCGAGGATTCAATCATCTTCGTTCCCGGTTATAACCCCTTTCGCGTTTCAATCTAAAGTGCTGCCCTGTCACGGTACTTCGAAGGGTAGGTCACTACCTAGTGTTCAACAAAAAAGCGTGGCCTTCGCGATGATGCGAGGGCCACGCTTTTTTGATTTGGGTGAAGGTTTATTCGACGTCGCTTACTTTGCCGGCTTTGAAGGTTACTTTCATGTCTTTGTAGACGTAGATCTTCTTGGTGCCGAGGTCCATGATGCGTGTGGGTTGTCCCATGCTTGCGGTGACCTGATCGATGGTTTGTCCGAGAGCAATGGTTGGCGGGGGGCCGGCTGCGGCTGCGGGGGCTGGTGGGGGTGCGATGGGAGCCGGAGCAGCGGCGTCGGAGGGACCGCCGACCGGGGCTGCGCTTGCTACCTCCTGCTCGGCCTGATCGGCGGCCTGAGTCTGTGCGGCGATCTCAGTGGAGGCGGTGGTGTCAGGTGGTGGGGCGCCGCAGCGAAGGCTGCCTGGACGGCGACTGCCTGAGCGGATGGCGGTGCGGCGGGAAGGCCACCCTTGCCCTGTTTGGATTGCAGATCGCCCATGCCTGCGTCGATGGTTTCGCGCATGTGATTCTGCATGTCCTGCAGATCGTTGAAGGCTATGGTGACGTTGTCGGACTTTGCGCACTCTTTTCCGCCTTTGCTGGCGAGAACAACGGCGGTGGCTCCGGCGGCATTGGCTGGAGGTGCTGTGGCGACTTCAATGATGTCGCCCTGGCTGATGGGGCACTCCGCTCCGGCGGTGTCGACCACGTCGAGATCGGAGCCGGCGATGAAGACGTGAGGCTGATTGTCGCTCAGCATGCGGGCGATGCTGCTGGAGGCGGGATCGGGCTGCTGGCTCTGGGCGTTGGCGGCGGCTTCAGAGTTTTCGAGCGCGATCTGGCGCTTGACCTCGTCGGCGACCATTTGTTTGACGTCAGGCGTGAGCGCTGGAGGTGCATTGGCCTGCGGCGACGGCGGCAGCCTGAGCGTTTGCGGCGTTTGGCTGCGTAGGCAGCCTGGAGGCTGGTGGCGATGAGGTAGTCGGTGAGCCAGAAAGCTGCGCTGGGATAGACGGGGTAGGGGGCGAAGTACGCTCCGTAGTAGCCATACCAGGGAGCGGCGCCCCATCCCCAGGAGTAGGCGATGGGAACGGCCCAGGGATTATAGGCCCAGCCGTAGAAGCCGACGGGGTAGTAGCGGGCGGGGGCGTAGACGTCCATGTAGACGCCGCGATAGGCGTAGCGGTTGTAGTAGCGATCGTAGTAGCGGCCGTGATCGTAGTAGGTGCGATGGCCGTACTCGCGGCCATGGTACATGTAGGGGTGCTGAACGTAGCCGCGGCCGCCGCGCTCGGCGTAGACGCGGGAGTGATCGGCGCGTTCGACGGAGACGCGACGGTTTCCGTCGAGGCCGTGGTGGATGTCCATTCCGCGGCGCTCGTCGTGGATATCGGCGCGGGAGCCGTTGGCACGGGTGCGGACCACGCTGCCGTTGGCGGTGCGGACCTCATGGCTTCCGACTGGAGTGCGGCCTACGGGTCCGCCGACGTGCGACACGGTAGTCGTTGTTTTTGTGGAGGACGTCACCGTATGGCCATTACCGGCTGTTGTTGTGGTGTGAGAGGTGGTGGTTGTGGTGGTGTGTCCTGCGGTAGTGGTGGTGTGTCCTGCGGTGGTTGTATTGGTGTGGGCGCCGGTGGTCGTCGTGGTGGTCTGGCCTGCAGTCGTTGTTCCACTAGCTGGCTTGGCGGCGGGCGTCGCGGGTTTGGCAGCGGGTTTGGCAGCGGGTGCAGGCTTCTTGGCTGGAGTTGTAGTTTGAGCATTTGCCGTGAAGCCGAGGCAGATTACAAAGGTCAAAGCGGCGAATGACCGAGAAGGGAGGAAGGCAGAGGTTCGAATGGCTGAGAAGGTCACGACGTTCTCCTTGAATGATGCTTTTCTGAGAGTGCTGCCGGGCCCGGTGATGAAAAATGCTACTGAATGTCCGTGACCTTGTTGTTGACGAACGTCACCTTCATGTCAGGGTAGTAATCGATCTCTTTGGTTCCAAGGTTGACGACCTTTGTTGGCGGGCCGAAGTTGGCAACGACCTGATCCTTGGTCATTTTGAGGCCGATGGTCGGGGGGGCTGGCGGCGGGGTGTCGGCTGGAGGCGGCGGCGGAGCGATTGGAGCCATGGGCGCAGTCGGTGCGGCCGCTTCAGCAGGGGGCGGAGCTGCTGCGGGCTGTTTGTCGCCCTTGCCGCCTTTGCTTCCCTTATCGTCGGCAGAATCATCGGGTTGAACCTTGAGGACTTCGCCAACGCTGCTATCGGCCTGATCGGGTGTAGGGTACGA
This sequence comes from uncultured Acidobacteriaceae bacterium, assembly GCA_963744125.1. Lineage (GTDB taxonomy): Bacteria > Acidobacteriota > Terriglobia > Terriglobales > Acidobacteriaceae > Edaphobacter. The sequence continues at coordinate 175,861 of CAVUSG010000012.1, forward strand.
ACCTTTGGTGAACGGGAACTTCAGGGTTGAGTAGTAGCGAACATCCGAGTATGGGTCGCTCAGGAGGTCGAGGACGACACCGTCGTCGTGGACGGTGATCTTTGTCACCCAGAACTTTTCGCCGGCTACAAAAGTACGTGTCGTGACGGTGGCGCCTGAGTGTCCAATCAGACCGCCAAATCCGGGCATTTTGGCGATCTTCCAGACACCCTGTGAGATCTTCCCGTCTTTATATGTGTTCGACGAGGCGCTACCAGTTGTGGTGGCGCTCATGAGCAGGCCGTCTTTCTTCAGGACGAGAACGGCACCGGGTGTGACGATGTCACTGTTATCGGCTGCCGCCTTGCTCACGGCGAAGTCCGACTCGAGCTTTTGCTGGATGCTGGCGGGGGTGCCTGCAGTCTGGGCGATCAGTGAGATGCAGGGGAGTAGAAGAGCAACGGCGACGGAGCGAGGGACGATGTAACGCAGGGCAGTCATGGCATCCTTCTTAGCGACGACAGTCTCGGAATACGGGCCCAAACATGCGTGGAATGCGGGCGAGTATAGCATTCGCCTCCGGGGCGTTGCAATTGTTTCAGAAGGCGCAAATGAATTTTTGCGGTAACTTACAGGTGGTTACCTCAGTAGGAGGTAAGTCTATTGGTTCTGCTGGCGTGCGGACTGCGCTGAGGAAGAACCGGCCGCGCATCGGAGGATGTTGACTCCTGGTGTCGATTACGAGCCGCGGGAGTCGATACGCTCCGGCGGATACCTGCGGCGGCGGTGGTGGGAGATTCGGTGAAATCTAAGTAACTGTTTGCCGGAACGAATGAAGAAGAAGCCGCCTGGTTGGTCGGCTTTTATCTTGGGCCGATGGCGCTCGTGGAACTTTCGCTTCCGGTTTGCATAATAAGGAGTCTCAAGGAGATCAAGCTTCAACCGGGCCGCGTTTCATCGATTGTCTGAATCTCATCCGAGGTGTGAGTGATGACGCGAATATTCGCGGGCATGGTCTTGTTCGCGCTTCTTAGCAGTGCGGGATTTGGGCAGACTGCGGCCGCTCCGGTGGCATTTGAGGTTGCGGATGTGCGGGTGAGTCCGCATCGTGCGTTTCCGTTTCTGGAGCCTGGCTCGGAGCGTGGGGATCGCTACATTATCAGGCAGGCGACGATCGTTGACCTTATTGCAACGGCGTACAGCGTGGATGTGGCGAACGTGCAGGGAGGGCCGAGCTGGCTGGAGATGGACCGCTTCGACGTGGTGGGTAAGGCTCCGCCGAATGCGCCTGCGGCGACGCTGAAGCTGATGCTGCAGGCGCTGCTGGCGGAGCGGTTCGGCCTGGTGATGCATAAGGGCAGTATGCCGATGCCGGCGTATGTGCTGAGCGCTCCGAAGGGCAAGCTGAAGATGACGCAGGGGGACGGGGGCGAGAGTCATTGCGAGTTTGTGCCTCCTCCGGCGAATACTCCACAAGGGACGATCGTTCCGGTCGGGTTCACGTGCAAGAACATGACGATGGATGAGTTTGCAGATAGCGTGCATCAGTGGGCAGGTGGATATCTGACGGAGCCGGTGGTGAACTCGACGGGGCTTGAAGGCGGGTGGGACTTCGACATCAAATGGACCGGGCGTGGACAGCTCGCGAGGGCGGGCGCGGATGGAATTTCAATCTTCGATGCCGTGGACAAACAGATGGGGCTGAAGTTGGAGCTGCTGACGGCTCCGCGACCGGTGTGGGTGGTTGATAGCGTGAAGGAGAGGCCGACGCCGAATGTGCCGGATATTGAGAAGAAGCTGCCGCCTCCGCCTCCGCCGGTGTTCGATGTCGCGGTGATTAAGCCTAGCAATCCGGATACGACGGGGATCACAGGCAACGTAAACGGCGGCGTAGTGGATCTGAAGGGCGCGACGCTGAAGTTCATGATCGCGTTTGCGTGGGACCTGAATCCGAACGATAACGAGGTGATTGTAGGCGGGCCGAAGTGGTTTGATGTGGACCGCTTCGACATTATGGCGAAGGTTTCGAGTGACCCGCTGGGAGGGGGCAAACCGCGCATCTCGCAGGAGGAGCTGCAACTGATGCTGCAGGCGCTGCTGATCGATCGCTTCAAGATTCAGAGCAAAATGGAGGATCGGCCGATCACTGCGTATACGCTGCTGGCGGCCACTCCGAAGATGAAGGCGGCGGATCCGGCTAGTCGCACTCGATGCAAGGAAGGACCGGGGCCGGATGGGAAGGATCCGCGGATCGCTAGTCCGGTGCTGAACCGGTTGCTTACTTGCCAGAATATGACGACGGCGCAGATCAGCGAAGAGCTGCAGCATGTTGCGGCAGGATATATCTATGGGCCCGTGCTGGATGGCACGGGGATTAAGGGGTCGTATGACTTTACGCTGAGCTTTAGTTCGGCCGATCTTACGAAGGCGAGTGCGGCTGGGAGTGGATCTTCTGCGAGTGGGTCGTCGGATCCGAATGGGGCGCTGTCGCTGTTTGATGCGGTGAGCAAGCAGCTCGGGCTGAAGCTGGAGAAACAGCGACGGCCCGCGCCGGTGTTGGTGATCGATCATATTGAGGAGAAGCCTACGGAGAATTAACCGCGCGGCTATGGGTTTGCGGGCACGGGTGGTAGTGGGGTCTGCGGCGCTGTGTTTTTGTACCAGTCGACTTTGCGTGTGACGTACATGGCCAGCGCGAGCAGGGCGAAGAGCATCAGAGAGCCGAGGACTAAGGCGTTGTCCTCGGAGATGAGAAGGCCGTAGATTCCAGCGTAGAGCAACGACAGCATCGAACCGAAACCGAGGCCGTAGCGTAGGCTGCGGAGGACGAACGTGAGGTAGAAGGTGAGCAGGCCGATGCAGGCTGCGGCCGCGATCAGATACGCATCGCCGAAGGCCATGTGCTCGCTGAAGCTGATGAGCAGGAGGAAGAAGATTGCGAGGCCAAGGCCGACCAGGAAGTACTGCACGGGGTGGATGGGGAGATGATGCATGACTTCGAAGACGAAGAAGCCGCCGAAGGTGATGAGGACGAAGAGGATTCCGTATTTGACGGCGCGGTCGGAGAGTTTGTAGGGATCGATGGGGGTGATGAGATCGATCTCAAGCTGATCGAGTTTGTCCTTGTGATTGAGCATCTGGGCTTGAGTGGCGGAGGCGAGGGATGAGATGTCCCATGTGGCTTTGAAGCCATCGTCGGTGACGGTGCGGTTGCGGGGGAGGAAGCTGCCGGAGAAGAGTGGTGAGGGCCATGAGGAGCTGAGGTCGATGTGGTTAGAGTCGGCCACGGGGGCGATATTGAGGTGGTCGGTTCCGGCGAGGGTGAGATCGAGTGCGAAGGTGATGCGACCGCGCAGGCCTTCGGGGGCGACGCGCAGGGGGACCTGAAGGTTTGGCTGCCATGATGCGGACTCTGGAGCGCCCTGGAAGATTTGTACGGGGAGATTGTTTACGGTCATCTTCGGCGAGCCGACGATGCCGCGTACGTCGCTGACGGCGAGAGCGAAGTAGGGTGTCCCGTAGGTGACGTTCTGCGGAGTCTCGCCGTCTTGAAGGGGCGCATCGCTGACGTCGACGGTGCCGGTGAGATGGCTGTCGAGCTCGTAGACGGGGACTTTGTAGAGGCCGTGGCGGCGCTCGGAGGGGACGAGTGTGCCGATGACTTTGAGCTCGTGGGGGAAGCACCAAGAATTGCCACTGCGGGTGTGTTCGATGGTCTGTTTGACGCCCTTTTCGTCGGTCCGGGTTGAGTGGCTGGTGACGGTAAAGGGGCGAATGAGGATGGGGCCGACGATGGTCTGGCTGGAGGCGTAGCTCTGTTCAATGCTGGTGCGGGCGTCGTTGCGATAGCTCTGGCGACTATCGATAACGTCGCTGATCAGGAAGAGCGCAATCAGGATCACGATGGTAAGAGCGGCGATGGCGAAGGCTTTCAGCACGAGGCGGGCTGAGGTCATCGAGATCCCCTGGCGTGTTGGAGTTTGCTGCTGGGAGTAGATCATGATTGCTCCTATTGGTTTTGTGTCTGGAGTTGCTTTCTGTTGCAAATAACTTTGTATTGCAAAGTTGTTGTGCAAAAAATATATCAGACCCTTATGGGCGCGAGGCTGTTTATCAGTCTTCGGGGTGCCGCATCTTTGCTTGTCTTTGCGTTTACTTTGGCTGCGTCGCGCACTACCTGTTCGAGGGTGGAGAGGTATTCGAGAAAACGTTTGTGGCCGGAGGCGGTGATGCGGCAGATGGTCTGAGGACGGTTGTGTTCGTGTCCTTTCTTGATCTCGACCATTTTTGCTTTTTCAAGTACGGCGAGATGGCGGCTTAGATTGCCGTCGGTGAGGGCGCAGAGCTGTTTGAGGTCGCCGAAGGTGAGTCCTTTGGGATTCGTTGCGAGGGAGGTCAGGACACTGAGGCGGGCGCGCTCGTGAATGATTCGATCGAGGCCCTCGTAGGCGAAGCGGCCTTCAGTGGAGGGGGTTTTAGGCTTCATCGCTGTTCTCCTGCGCGGTGATGAGCAGAATCGCGGCTACCAATAACTGACCCGCTCCGTAGGGAATGCCCATGGCCCAGGGAGAGAAGGCGCGGCCATCCGCGAGAGCGATGCAGGCGAGGCCGGTGAAGAGGTACCAGACGCCGGCTGCGACCATCAGGCGCGGAAGAAAACGGCAGGATGAGAAGACGCCCAGGCTGAAGATGACCTGCCAGATTCCGGGGAGCATCCAGACCGCCTGTGGAGCGTAGTGGACGAGCACCAGCGTGAACAGTGCGCCTGCTCCGGCGGAGGGTAGGAACTGCTCGACGGCCATGCGGATCATCTCGTCGGCCATGCCGGAGTGGATGCGTCGGGTGCGGGTGTAGGTCTGGACGCCGATGAGTGTGGCGGAGAGGACGGCGATGCCGATCCAGAGAGCCAGGTAGGCGGGGAGATGATTTGCGGGATTGGGCAGCCACAGGGCTTGTCCGGCTGCGGCGGCTACTGCGATGACGGCAGTGCCGGCGAGGGTGGCGGGGCCATAGCCGCGAAACTCCGCACTGCGAGCCATCTGCCTGCGGATGCTACTGATGTCGCCGAGAGCTCTGTTGAGATCGTTCATGCGGACTCGCTTTGTATTGCAAAGTAAACGAGAGGTTGGGAGATGTCAAGCGTTGTGAAAGATTATGATGATCGCCAACGAAACTGTGGCCGTCGTTATCCTCGGCCAGTGAAAGGAGGAGCCCATGCGCCAGATCTCACGACGTAGGTTCGTCACGTTGACCGCGGCGGGCGTTGTGACCGCACCGCTGGCGCTGATGGCGAGTTCGGGTGGTAGTTCGATAGGCGGCGCGGTTACTGCGCAGGAGATTGTCGATCGCATCAAGAAGAACATTGGCGTCGAGTGGAAGTCGGAGACGGTCGACACATTCAAGGCCGGCGACCCTTCGACCGCGGTGACCGGCATCGTCACTACGGCGCTCGCATCGTTGGACGTGCTCGGGCTTGCGGTGAAGGCGGGGGCGAATCTGATTGTCAGTTGCGAGCCGACGTTCTTCGGAAGGCTTGATAAGCTGACGGCTCCTTCGGATCCGGTCTTCTCGGCTAAGGACGCTTTCATCAAGAAGCACAACCTGGTTGTGTGGCGGTTCAGCGACTACTGGCGCCTGCGCACACCCGATCCGTTCGCGCAGGGGCTCGCCGGCGTGCTGGGGTGGTCGAAGTTCGCCGACGCCGGTGATCCACGGCACCTCACGATCCCGGAGATCCCGCTCGACGCGCTCGTCTCGCATGTAAAGAAGTCGCTGAACGTGCGCGGCGGCATGCGTATCGTGGGCGATCCGCAACTGCGCGTACGGAAGGTTGCTCTGCTTCCGGGATCGACGCCGATTCAGGCATCGCTCGAGGCGCTTCCGGGCGTGGACGCGATTATCGCCGGCGAGGTGCGCGAGTGGGAGTCCGTCGAGTACGTGCGCGATACGGTGGCGTTCGGCGGGAAGAAGTCGCTGACCCTGGTCGGCCGGATTGTCTCAGAGGAGCCCGGGATGCAGGTCTGCGCACAGTGGTTGAAGACGATCGTTCCCGAGGTCGCATCGATGTCGATTTCTGCCGGCGATCCGTACTGGAGACCGACCTTATGAGTGCGCTGACCGCCGGCGAAATCGTTGCCCGTATCAAGACTAATCTCGGCATTCCGTGGCGGGATACGACTTACCGCGACACCTTCAAGTTCGGCGGTCCTGACACGGTCGTGAAAGGGATTGCGACCACCATGTTCTGCTCGTACGACGTCATCCGGCGTGCAGCCGAGGCGGGCTGCAACATGATCGTTCCGCACGAGGACACGTATTGGAGCGATCGCGACGACGTAACGATTGTGAGTGGCGATCCGACCTACAAGCTCAAGGTTGATTTCATGCGAGAGCACGACATCGCCGTGTTTCGCATTCACGATCACATGCACGCGCAGAGGCCCGACTTCACCTACGTCGGCTGCGCGCGGGCGCTCGGCCTCGAGAGTAAGTACGAGACGGCTCCGCAATCGCACCACTTCACGCTGCCGGAGACGACGCTCGGCGAGCTGGCGGCCACGTTTCAGAAGCGGCTCGGCGATAGGGCGTTGAGGGTGGTGGGCGACCCCAGGGCTAAGGTGAGCCGCGTGCAGCTTGGCGTGGGATACGCGAGCCCGAGCATCAATAACCCCGACGTGGACGTCGTCGTGAGCGGAGAGGGGCAGGAGAGCGACGGCTTGCTCGATAGCCCGGCGTATGTCCTCGACGCCATGACGCTGGGGATTCCGAAGGGATGGATCATGCTCGGTCACAACGTTTCCGAAGAGCAGGGGATGCTTGAGATGGCCCAGTGGATCAAGTCGTTCACGCCGGAGGTTCCCGTTCAGATGGTCAGGAGCGGCGAGCCCTTCTGGGTACCGAAGTAAGACCCCTCGCTGGTTGAATATTCATGCGCCTGTCGATTTTCTGCGGGCGCGTCTACGCCATACCAGCCAGCTCACAAAGAGGAATGCGATGGAGATCAGATAGATCAGGTTCGAAGCGATCCACAGTATCGAACGAGATAGGAGACGAATTCGCGCCGCCCGTTGAGCGGACTGCTCAGGAATGACGACGGACTGATTCCAGTCCATTGACACGAGACGAGGCAAGAACCCCTGGCGAACACATCCCTCAAGGTCATATATGCCGATTTGCCTGGTGAAGTGACTAGCGACGATCAGATCGCGGGAAAACTCATTCCAATCCAGCGGACCGCTGCCGGTTCCGGCGTCACCATCGCCATCAGTGCTGCCTATCGCAATTCCCGACGCTTGCGGTCCGAGGGACCATATCATTCCTGCTCCAACGGGCCGGGCGAAACTGGTGTAGAGCATCAGATAATTCTGGTCTGCACTGACGTCAACGGTTCCAAGCAATCGGTCAGGAAGGGTGGAGTGCACACTGCGCTCCGCGGGAATGTATGGCATTTGATAGATCTGAACAGGGTACCCGTGTGAGCGAACCTGATCGATGAGCGTGGCGTACGCTTTGCTGGCGCGGTTCATACGACCGATGTTGACGCTGCGGGCGAGAAGCGTTGATAGCAGGCGCCACCTGTGTTCCCGGAGTTGCACTAACCCGGCAAAGTCGGGTTCGATGTCCAGACCGACAGCAGCCCATCGCAAGCCGTAACTTGAAGTCCATCTCTCGAAGTCAGCGATGCGGGTAGCAGCCTGCGGTGCGTTGTCTGCGGTGAGATAGTATCCCTGCTCTTTGGGAAGAAGGATCCAGGCGACGACCGGGACACCCTGCTGATTGAGAAGCCGTACGGCGTCGGCCCGTTGCGAAGAAAGGTCTGTGGTGGGGATGGCGACCGTGGCGTGCAGGCTTTTGAGTAGCCCCAGTAGGCCGGGCTGGGCGAATAGGCGCTGCATCTCTTCTATGCTGTGTTCGCAACAGGCAAATCCAAGCTGCGGCGGAACTCGTGGCCCCTGCACATGAATTCCCTCGGAGTTCTTTTGGATAACCGATGCATCCGTCGCGCGGCAGGTGCTGACGAACAACGAGAGCCCAAGCAGAGCGAAGAGCATGCCGTGTTGATTATCAAAAAGTCGCATGGCGCAGGAGGTTTCGTTTGCATCCGCCCATATCCGATTCTAGGTTTTCGGCAAGAAGCTGGCGAGACCCGCATGGATCTTCAACCCGCAACTTCAGCTATTTGTTGAGCAGCGCCAGCGACATTGCGGTCATGGCGGTGATGCCGGCGCGGAGGGATGGCTCGGGGATGGGGGCGAAGTTGGGGGAGTGGGTGGCGGGCAGGGGGATGCCGGTGCGTTCGCTCTCGGCGACTTTGGCGGGGTCGGAGGCTCCGAGCCAGAAGCAGAAGATGGGGACGGAGTGATCGGGGAGGGCCCACTCGCCGAAGTCTTCGCTGGCCATGCTGGGTTTGGTTTCGACGAGGTTCTGCGGGCCGAGGGCGGCTTTGGCTACGGCGCGGAATTTGTCGGCGAGGGCGGGGGTCGTTGAAGGTGACGGGGGTGTACTCGGACTTGCTGACGGTGACGATGGGCATGCGGTCTTCGGGGACGTTGCCGGCGATGGCGATGCCTTTGGCGATGCGCTGGACGTCGGCGATCATGGCGTCGCGCTGGGCGTCGTCGAAGCTGCGCATGGTGAGCTCCATGAGGACCTCGTCGGGGATGATGTTGCGCTTGGTGCCGCCGACGATGTGGCCGACGGTGATGACGGCGGGCTGCTGCGGCGAGTTCTGGCGGGAGACGATGGTCTGGAGCATGACGAGGAATTCGCCGGCCATGATGACGGGGTCCTTGGTCTGCTCGGGCTTGGCGCCGTGGCCGCCGATGCCGCGCATGACGACGTCGAGTGAAGTGGCGCTGGATTTGAATGGGCCGGAGACGACGCCCACTTGTCCGGCTGCGATGTCGGAGACGTCGTGCTCGGCGAGGACGAAGTCGGGGCGGCCGAAGCGATCGTAGACGTGGTCGGCGAGCATGGCGCGGGCTCCGTCGCCGAGCTCTTCGGCAGGTTGGCCGACGATCATGAGTGTGCCATGCCACTTGGACTTTCTGAGCGACGAGTTGCTGCGCGGTGCCGAGGATGGTGGTGATGTGGAGGTCGTGTCCGCAGGCGTGCATGACTCCGACCTGCTGGTCGGCGTCGTTTTTTGTGGTGACGGTGCTGGCGTAGGGGAGGCCGGTCTTTTCGGTGACGGGGAGCGCGTCGAGCTCGGTGCGCAGGAGGAGGCGCGGGCCCGCGCCGTTGGTGAGGACGGCCATGATGCCGTCGGCGGGGGAGCCGTCGGGATATTTGCCGATGTGCTCGGTGACGGTGAAGCCGAGTTTGCGGAGCGCGGTGGCGAGATAGGCGGCGGTCCACTCTTCGTGGTGGGAGAGCTCGGGGTGCTGGTGGAGGGTTTTGTAGGTGTCGATGAGGCCGGGGAGCTGCTGCTCGATTGCAGCGGAGGGTTGCTGGGCGTGCGCTGCGGTTGCGGCGAGGATTAACGTTGCGGCGAGCAGGCGGGGGTGTGGCACGGGGTCACTCCTGATGATTGGTGAGATGGAGTGAGTTTACAGGGCCGGTCCCGTTATTTGGACGGCGTTCTGGGTGGTGGCGGTTTCTGGTCGTCTGTGGTGGCTGGGGTGGTGGTGCAGGTGGCGGCGGGGTGCGTGGTCGTTCCGGGTGTTCCGGTGGTAGCACCGGGGGCTTTGTTGTTGGTGATGTCCTGCGCCGTCGTAGATGATGCGCGAGGTGGCGCGGAACTGTTTGTAGTCGGTGTATTTGACTACGTTGCGCATGTGGATGTCCTGCGCGGCGCTATAGTTGGCGGCGGCGAAGTGGAGGTTGCCCTCGGCCTTGGTGTAGGTGGGGAACCAGTATTTGCCGTCGATCTGCTCGTAGTAGGTGGTGAAGGGGGGCTGCAGGTCTTCGTGGCCTGTGCGCGTGTCCTGAGGGACGGTCTTGCCGTTGACGAGGACGATCTGGAAGTCCTGCTGGTCGACCCAGACCCTGCCCTGGAAGTACTTCTGGCCTTTGACGAGGGTCTTGGGGCCGGCGGAGAAGACGTAGGTGTCGAGGTCGTCGACCTTCTGGCGGCCGAGGTAGTCGACCTCGTATTTGGGCAGGTCTTCGGTGGTGAGGATGAAGGGGAGGCGGTGCTCGATCTCTTCGACGTCGGCGGGGGTCATGATGACGCGTTCGAGGGTGTTCTGGGGGGCGAAGACGACGTGCTCCTCGCGCTTGCCGTCCTTGTTGAAGGTGATGTTGGTGACCTGCTGGTACTCGCCGTCGGGGCGGTTGGTGTCGTCGGAGATGGTGTCGACTTTTACGGTCTGGGTGAAGATGTAGTTTTCGCGCGCCTGGGCGAACTCAGACTCACGGGCGCCCATCTTTGCGACGATCTGGTCGGCGGTGAGGCCGGTGGGGAGGCTGGGGTCGAGCGGGCCGAAGCCGGCGATGTCCTGCGACTGCGCTGCGGCTGTGGATGGAATTGCGACAGCGGCGAAGGCGAGGAGGGGCAGCGCCGATAGCGGAAGGAGCAGGGAGAGCGCTGCGCTTTGTGCTGTGCGGAGGATAGCCGTGGGGACGATTGTGCTGATGGTGGGCTGCTTCATGGTGCGAGATCTCCTGTGTGACAGGGCAGGCCGCGAGGACGTGGGGAGTTCTGAGAGCGGCCTTCCTAAGAATAGACGTGGATTATGGAGATTTGGTCATGGAAGCGAGTTTTAGCAGGTTAGGGCATCGCCTGGCGGTGGATTGGCCGCTGGCTGCGGCGGTGTTTTGTGCGCTGGCCGTGGCGTGGGGGCTGGTGCGGCGGTCGCGGCTGCATGCTTCGGAGCGGATGCGGGACCGCCGTGTTTTGAGGGAGATGGAGGCGTATGCGGGGCTGGATGTGCGTGTTCCTGACGGCGGCGATGTGCGCGGGCTGGGGATGCGGGTTTGCCGGGTGGTGGCGGAGGTGAGCGCGTTTCGCAGGGTGGCGATGATGACGCGGGATGCGGAGGGGCGGCTGTTTGTGGCGGGTAGCGCGGGGATGGATGAGTCGACCGTCGGGGGGCTGAATGGGTGGGGGGAGAGGTGGATGCGGTTGGCTGGGGTGGAGGGTGTTAGGGCTGGGATGAGGTCGGGGGCGTGGGCGGTGCCGGGGTTGAAGGCGGGGACGCGGAGTTTTGTGTTGGAGCTGGAGGGTGGTGTGGGTGGGGATGGCTCCGCTGTGGACGACGGGTGGGCGGATGCTGGGGGCGGTGGCGGTGTGTGGGGATGATGTCGAGCGTGAGATGGGGCCGATTGAGGGGCTGGCGGCGAAGCTGGCGCGGACGATGGAGAATGCGGCGCTGGCGGAGCGGCTGCTGCGGTCGGAGAAGCTGGCGGGGCTGGGGCAGTTGGCGGGGGGCGTGGCGCATGCGCTGAACAATCCGCTGACGGCGGTGATGGGGTTTGCGGAGCTGATTGCGGAGACTACGGATGAGGCGCGGGTGCGGGAGGATGCGGGGACCATCGTCCGCGAGGCGGCGCGGATGCGGGAGACGGTGCAGAGCCTGCTGGACCTTTGGCGGCCGGCTACGCTGATCGATGAGGCGGTGAGCCTGACGGGGATGGTCGAGGAGCTGGCGGTGGCTTGCTTCGACGCGCTTGAGGCTCGCGGGGTGAGGCTGGTGGTGGAGATTGCGGAGGATGTGGCGGCGGTGCGGGGGAGTCGCGACCGGCTGCGGCAGGTGATGGAGCATCTGCTGAATAATGCTGCGCAGGCGGTGGCCTCGGTCTCTGGCGAAGAGCATGTGATTCGGGTGGCGGTGCGGCAGGATGAGCGGGGGGTGCAGATGATTGTGAGCGATACGGGGCCGGGGTTTGCGGAGCCGGGGCGGGTGTTCGATCCGTTCTATGTGCGGCAGCATGTGGGCGAGGGAGCGGGTCTGGGGTTGAGTATCTGCTACGGGATTGTGCGGGAGCATGGCGGGGAGATTAGTGCGTTCAACCTGCATCCTCGGGGGGCTGCTGTGGTGGTGGAGTTGCCGGTTAAGGCGGGTGTTGGGTGTTCGTTGCTGGTTGTTGGTTGAGGTCCCCTCCTCCCTATCTGTTTTGCGCAAAATATTCAAAACATTGGAGATAGGTCCGGACCTCGTCTCCGGGTGGGCCGTAAAGTCTTGATTTCAAAGAGCTGCTTGTGCAAAGTCTTCCAAAGATGGGACTTAGCACGCCTGGGCTGGCCCGGGCGGGAGTTTGGGTGGTGCTGGTTTTGGTGTTGCCCCCTGCTTCTATTGTATACGCGCTGTCAAGGTTGAAGGGAGGTACCAGGTACTGGGTGCTAGGTGTTTTGGTGGTGTGTGTGTCAAGTGGGCAGGGCGGCGTCGGGTGGAGTGAGTAACCCCACGATAACGATTCGGACTTTCGTCCGGATCGTGATCATGGGGCACCCGGTTTGGGGGGTAGACTTTCGGGATGATGAATCGTGCGGGTTGGATGGTTGCGGCGGTGGTGGGGTTGGGGGTTTTGGGTGGGGTGGGGTTTGGGCAGCAGGTTTGCCGATGGGGCGCGGCCTGGGTGGCGGGTAAGCGGCCTATGACTTTTGCGGATTTGATGGCTATGAAGCGGGTTAGTGATCCGCAGATTTCGCCGGGTGGGAGGTGGGTGATGTTTTCGGTGACGGAGGTGTCGCTCGAGAAGAATACGAAGATTACGAATTTGTGGGTGGTGCCTTTGGGGGGTGGTGGCGGGACGACAAGCAAAAGCAGGTCCTCCGCCTGCGGCGAAGGATGACAAATCGGTGGGGAATGTGGATGGTGGCGGCGCTGCGACAGCGGATTCCTCCGCTGCGCTGCGGAATGACAAACAAAGAGGCGGCGGAGGGGATAGGGAGCGGCAGTTGACGTTTGGGGAGGTTAGTCAGACGTATGGGCGGTTTTCGCCGGATGGGAAGTGGGTTTCGTTGATCTCGGCGGGTGGGGGGACTTCGCAGATATGGACGGCGGCGTGGGATGAGGCGACGGGGACGATCAAGAAGCCGTATCCGCTGACGAATGTGTCGACGGAGGCGGATGGGGCGGAGTGGTCGCCGGACTCGCAGCGGTTGATGTTTGTGAGCAGTGTTTATCCGGAGTGTTCGGTGAAGGGTGGTGGCGATGACATGCCGACGGGTAGTCGTGGGGTAGTGAGTAACCCCACGATCAGGCGCGCTGCGGCTCGCCGATCAATGGGGCACCCTTCTGGGGTGGCGGCTACGTGGGCGGAGGAAGATGCGTGTAACAAGGCGAAGGATGAGGCGGCGGCGAAGAGTCAGGTGAAGGCGCAGATTTGGGACTCGCTGCTTTATCGGCATTGGGACCAGTACACGGGGAAGAAGCGCAGCCATGTGCTGGTGGTGTCGCGGGCGAATGGGGAGGATGTGCGGGACCTGACTCCGGCGAGTGCGGTGGGGGATGCGGAGGTGCCTACGTTTAGTTTGGGTGGGCCGCTGGGGTATGCGTGGGCTCCGGACTCGAAGGAGATTGCTTATGTGGCGAATCTCGATAAGGTTCCGGCGGCGAGTACGAATAATGATGTGTTTACGCTGCGGCTGGATGAGCCGGGAGCTAAGGCGGTGAAGGTTTCGACTTCGTTAGGGAGTGATGATGGTCCGCAGTATTCGCCGGATGGGAAGTGGTTGGCGTTTCGGTCGCAGGCGCGGGCTGGGTATGAGAGTGATCGATTTCGGTTGATGGTATTCGATCGGGAGAAGAAGACTGCGCGGGAGTTGATGCCTAAGTTTGATCGTTGGATCGACGAGTTCATTTGGGGACCAGACTCAAAGGAGATGTACTTTGCGGCTGGTGATGTTGGTGGTGAGCAGATCTTCCGGGTCGATAGCCTAAAGGGCAACGAACTGGTCATGGAGACGCTTGGTGGCGAGTACGGTGACATACGTATCACGTCTGACGGGCTGTCCCTGATTGCGACTGAAATGACGGTTTCTAAACCCGCAGCGATCTATCGGCTAAATGCATTGAACTTCACGGAATTCTCTCCAAAGGTGTCGAGACATTTTGAACCGGGTGCAGCCACTGATCGCATCGCAGAGGATAGAGATGGAGCCGTGATTGGAGGAGCAACTGAAACTTTACTGGTTCATCTAAACGATCGATTACTGACGGAGATTGAGACAAGCGACCTGGTTGGCTATTGGTTCACCGGCGCTGATGGTGCGAAAGTGGAAGGCTTCGTGGTCAAGCCGCCGAACTTTGATCGAAACAAGAAGTATCCGGTGAAGTTTTTGATTCATGGTGGGCCGCAGGGGGCCTGGGGGGATGCTTGGAGCTATCGGTGGAATCCGGAGTTGATGGCGGCGAGTGGGTATGTGGTGGTGATGGTGAATCCGCGCGGGTCGACGGGGTATGGGCAGGCGTTTATCGATGGGGTGAATGGGGACTGGGGTGGGAAGGCGTATGTCGATCTGATGAAGGGGCTCGACGCGGCGGAGGCTAAGTTTCCGTTTATCGATAAGGATCGCGAGTGTGCGCTGGGGGCGAGCTATGGCGGGTATATGGCGGACTGGGTGTTGACGCATACGAACCGGTTCAAGTGCATCGTGACGCATGATGGGATGTTCGATCCGGTGAGCGCGTATGGGGCTACGGAGGAGATGTGGTTCAACGAGTGGGAGTTTCGGCGGGGGCCTGCGACGGGTGCGGCGGAGTGGGATAAGGAGCCGGCTCAGCCCTGGCGGTATCAGGGTTTGCCGGCTTCGGAAGATCCTTTTCGGAAGTGGTCTCCTATGTTGTCGATCAAGAATGCGAAGACGCCTACGCTGGTGATTCATTCGCAGCGGGATTATCGGCTGGATGTGTCGCAGGGGTTTGAGTTGTTTACGGCGCTGCAGCGGTTGGGGGTTCCGAGTAAGTTTCTTTACTTTCCGGATGAGGGGCATTGGGTGTTGAAGCCGCAGAACTCGCAGCTCTGGTATGAGACGGTGGGGGATTGGTGCGATCGGTGGACTAAGACGGGGAGGTATGCGGTGAGTCAGTAGAAGGACGGACGCGGAGGGCGCGGCGGCGCGCGAAGAAGGCTGCTAGTGCGAGAGCGCCTGAGCCGAAGAGGAGCAGGCTGGGGGGTTCGGGGACCGCGGCGGTTAGGTCGATGGCTTCATAGAATTCTTCGTTGAAGACATTGTCCCAGACGATATCGCCCTGGCTGTTGATGAAGATGAAGGAGTTGTCGCCGTTTTCTCCCGGAACCAGGTTGACGGCGGATGGATTGGAGCTGGGACCGGTGTAGATGCTCGGCATTATCTGGGTTGGCGTCAGGTAGCCAGTCCACGCGACGCGACCGCCGTTGCAGGCGGCGTAGAGGGATGACTCACCGGCGGGCAGAGTGGGAGCGCATGGACCTCCGTTGTCGTAGATGAGCGGAGGCGGAGTGGTGGATAGACCTGCGGGGAGTCCGTCGACGTAGGTCTCATAGCAGGTAGGTGAAGCCGGTCCGCACAAAAAATACGAACTCTCGTTCATGACTACATCTCCGTATTCGTTCATTCCGTAGAAGAAATAGCCTTGGTCGCTTTGGAGGTTGAGGATCTGGTAGGTGTCGGCGCGAGAGCGTGCGGGGGTTGCGAACAGAGCGATGAAAAGAGCGAAGACACTAAGGCCGAACCAGGATGAGGCATGGGAGGTTCTCATGGTGGGTTCTCCTGCTGTTCGATTGGGCGATGTAGAGTTCGATAGATCTTCGAGCGGCGTTCACTGTGAACTTTGTGATTTTCGTGCGGGTCGTTATGTTCGTCGGCAGGAAGGCGTTCACGCAATGGAGTGCAGAGATCGTTGGATGATGGTGAGTGTGCGCGGGTTGTGTTGTGATGGTTAAGATGGGGTGAATGAATGGCATTTGTGCGGGCGAAGAAACGGGAGCCGGTGGGTGAGGCTGGGTTGTTTGATTATGCTGTCGGCGTGCTGGCTCGGAAGATGCGGACGGTGCGGGACTTGCGACGGCTGATGCGGAATCGCGCGGAGGAGGGTGAGGCCGGTGAGCGGGCGATGGATGCGGTTTGTGTTCGGCTGAAAGAGCTGGGGTATTTGTCGGATACGCGGTTTGCGGCGGACTATACGCGGCTGCGGAAGGAGAATGAGAAGTTCGGCCGGCGGCGCGTGCAGCAGGACCTGATGCAGAAGGGCGTTCATAAAGAGCTGATTGCGACGACGCTGGCGACGGCTTATGACGAGGTGGACGAGGTTGGGCTGGCTCGGGAGTATGTGGCTCGTAAAAGAATGAAGAAGCCGAGCGGCGTGAATGCGCAGAAGGAGACGGCGAGGGTGATGGGGCGGTTGATGCGGGCGGGGTTTTCTTCGGGAGCGATTTATAAGGTGCTGCGGGAGTGGGATCTGCCGGAGGAGGCTATTCCGGTGGAGGGTGGGGCGGATTCGGATAGTTATGCCGAGCGGGATGATGATTTGCCGGAGTTCTGAGATTGACAGGCGAAGGACGGACGCAGAGAACGCAGAGGCGCGCGGAGTTCGCAGAGATTAAGGCTAGATGGCGCGCAGGGCTTTGGCGGGGAGCATGAAGATGGCGGTGATGAGCTCGAAGGTGCCTGCCGACGACGATGCCTACGAGGCGGAAGGGTAGCAGGATGAGCCAGATGAGTGGGTAGAGGACGATGGCGGCGATTGCGATGGGCCAGCATACGACTAAAAGGATGCAGAAGAGGAGCAGTTTGAGCATCGGTTTCTCCGGGTTAGTGATTCAACTATAAAAGATACGTTGCGAGGGTGCGGGAGGTTCCGTGGGGGCTGGTTCTGTGAAGGATGGGATGGAGCGGGTGGTGGCGGTGGACTGGTCGGGGGATAAGGGGCCGGGGCAGCGGAAGAAGTTGTGGGCGGGGGTTTGGACGGCGGCTGCTGGCGCTGGAGATGCCGGGCGCGTGCAGTTGGAGAGCGGGCGGACGCGCGAGGAGTTGATCGGGTGGCTGGTGGAGCTGGCGCGGGAGACTCCGCGGATGGTGGTGGGGGTGGATTGCTGCTTCAGCTTTCCGGCGTGGTTTCTGGAGGAGCATGGGTGTGCGACGGTGTTCGAGTTCTGGGAGAAGGTGGCGGCGGGGAAGGGTGAGGAGTGGCTGCATCGCGAGTGTGAGGATGGGCGCTTCTGGGGCGTTGCGGGGAGTCGTAGGACGGGGAAGCGGCCTGCGGAGTTTTGTGGCGAGGGGTTGCGGCGGATGATGCGTTCGACGGACTACGAGAACAAGATCGCGGTGCGCATGGAGGGTGGCGATGCGGAGCGCGCGGCGAAGATGTTCGGGATTACGCCGAAGAGTCCGTTCCAGATTGGCGGGAAGTGGGAGCGTGGGCACGGGGAGTCTGCGGGCTATGCCGTGGCTGATGAAGCTGCGTGAGGCGGGGTTTCGGGTTTGGCCGTTTGAGTCTTCGAAGCTGGTTGGAGGAAAACCGCAGCCGCTGCTCGTCGAGATGTATACGCGGCTGCTGACTGGGCCGGTGAAGAAGAGTAATGCTGCGGCTCGGCTTGAATATTTGCGCGCGAAGAAGAAGATGGATGTGGCGTATGCGGGGTTGTCGCGTGGGGTATTGGCGAAGGCGCAGGGGAGTGAGGACGCTTTCGATGCGCTGGTTTGTTGCGTGGAGATGGTGCGGTGGCGTAGCGAGTTTGCTGGGCTGCGGGCTACTCGGGATGCGGTGTTGCGGTTGGAGGGTGAGACTTGGCGGCCTGGGATTCGTTGATGGCTAGCTGATGAGTCCGGCCTTCTTTGCCTTCGGTGGTGAAGACTTCGAGGGCGGTGTCGAGGCTGGCGCGGGTGAGTTCGCTGTTCATGATGGTGCGGATGCGGGCTTTGCCTTCGGGGACGGTGGGGAATGCGATTCCGGTGGCCATGACTCCGGCGTTGAAGAGGGCGCGGGAGAAGTCCATGGTGCGGCGGCCGTCGCCGAGGATGACGGGGACGATGGGGGTCTCGCTGACGGGTGTGGAGCGGCCGCCGATGTCGAAGCCTGCGGACTCGAGGCCGGCCTTCCAGTAGCGCGTGTTGTCCCAGAGACGTTCGATGCGCTCGGGTTCGGACTCGAGGATGTCGAAGGCGGCGATGCAGGTGGCGGCGACGCTGGGTGGATGCGAGGTGGAGAAGAGGAACGGGCGCGCGCGGTGGTAGAGGTAGTCGATGAGGTCGCGCGAGCCGCAGACGTAGCCGCCGAGGCTGCCGATGGCTTTGGACAGCGTGCCGACCTGCACGTCGACCTTGCCGTGGACGCCGAAGTGGTCGACGCTGCCGCGGCCGTTGCGGCCGAGGACTCCGCTGGCGTGGGCGTCGTCGACCATCATGATGGCGCCGTATTTTTCGGCGAGCGCGGAGAGCTTGTCGACGGGGCCGATGTCGCCGTCCATCGAGAAGACGCCGTCGGTGATGAGGAGCTTGTGGCCGGGCTCATTTTGAATTTCTTTCAGGAGCTCTTCGGCGTGCGCGACGTCTTTGTGGCGGAAGACTTTGATCTTGGCGCGGCTGAGGCGTGCGCCGTCGATGATGCTGGCGTGGTTGAGCTCGTCGGAGATGATGAAGTCGTCTTTGCCGAGGATGGAGCTGACGGTGCCTGCGTTGGCTGCGAAGCCGGATTGGAAGACGACGCAGGCTTCGACGTTTTTGAAGGCGGCGATTTTTTCTTCGAGCTCCATGTGGATGCGCATGGTTCCGGCGATGGTGCGGACGGCGCCGGAGCCTACGCCGTACTTGCGGGTTGCCTCGATTGCGGCTTCGCGAAGCTTCGGATGGTTGCATAGGCCGAGATAATTATTTGATGCGAGGTTGATGACCTTCTTGCCGTCGTAGGTGCAGATGGCTGCCTGCTCATCGTCAAGTACGCGGAGTTTGAAGTAGGTGCCACGTTGCTTTAACTCTTCTATTTGAGCGGTTAAGTGGGCGAGCTGAGGGCGGGATGAGGTCGCGGTGGTCATAGAGATAATCGTAAACCTTTCATCGCCGGACAGTATGCGCGGCGTCGTGTGCATCACAAGGAGTAGTGGTTCTAGAGCGACGATGCAGCGTCGCCAATCCGATACGAACAGAACGAGGTTCTACACATGCACACTCCCGGTCTTTTGAAATCCAGTCTTTTGAAGTCGAATTTCAAGTACGTTGCTGCGATGGCGCTCGCAATTACTCTCTTGAGCGGGTGCGAATCGAAGCAGGATGCCGCTATCGAGCAGGCGAAGAAACAGGCCGCAGCGACTGGGCAACCTCAACAGGTGGTCTCGGTCGATAAGAACGGCAACACGACGACCACCACGGTTCAGCCGCCGCTGCCGGGCCAGACAGCGCAGAGCAGTTACACGACTACCGTTACGCCGGGACCAGGCGCTCCGGCTTCGGCGCCTGCGGTGGCCGGTGGGCCGCCACTACAAATGCTCCTGCTCCAAATGTTCCTATGCCGGGCGGCGCTCCGATTATTCGTCCTGCGGATGTCAACGTTCCTGCGGGAACCAGTCTGGCGATTCGGATTAATCAGCACATCAGCGTGAAGACGAGCAGTCCTGGTGACCGCTTCGATGGCGAGCTTGTCGAGGACCTGCGCGGCGATAACGACCGCCTCATTCTGCCGAAGGGCACGCCGGTGACCGGCATCGTGGATGAGTCGCATCGGCGTGGGCACTTCAAGGGCTCGTCGATTCTGGAGCTGCGGCTTACTTCGCTGACGCTCGACGGGACGAGGTATCCGCTCGAAACGCACGATTATGCCCGTACGAAGAAGGGCAAGGGCAAGCGGACAGCGGCGTTCATCGGCGGCGGCACCGGGCTGGGCATGTTGATCGGCGGCATTGCAACCGGAGGGGCCGGACTCGTGATCGGCGGCCTTGCCGGAGCTGGAGCGGGCACTGCAGCAGGTGCATTCACCGGCAATCGCGATATCGATATTCCTGCCGAGTCGATCATTCGATTCAAGCTGGCGGAGATCTGACGCTTGTGCCTTCGACTACTTAGATCAGCGTTCAAAGCGACGAAGGCGCTCGCAGTTAATGCGGGCGCTTTTTTCTTTGAGACAAGAAAGTGAACGAGCTGGTTCTTGATCCACTTCGTCACTAATCGGCTCGCTTCCGTCACTATTTCGGCGTCTCCGCCGCAGCCTTTGAGCCAGTGCATATCGGGTTCGCGGCGGAACCATGTGCCCTGGCGTTTGGCATAGTTGCGATGGCCCTGCCGGGCCTGCGCGATGGCTTCGTCGCGTGTGAATTGGCCGCGCAGCACGGCTACTGCTTCGGCGTAGCCGAGTGAGGTGAGCGGGCGGCACTCGTAGCCGTAGCGTTCTACCAGTTGCTCTGTCTCTTCGACCAATCCGCGATCGAACATCTCTGCGGCGCGCTGGTTGATGCGGTCGTAGAGGCGTGCGCGCGGAGGGTCCAGGCCAAGGCGCAGAATACGAAAGCCGGTGAGGGCATCGCGGCCCTTTTCCCACTGTGTGGTCAGCGGCTCTTTCGCGGTGAGGCTTACCTCGATGGCGCGCACTACCTTTGGCACGTCGTTGCTGTGGATGGCTGCTGCTGCGGTTGTGTCGAGGCGCGCGAGGATGCGATGCAGGTACGCTGCGCCGCGTTTGGCGGCGATTGCGCGGAGACGCTCGCGCAGTCCGGCGGGTGGCGCAGGGGCAGGGAAGAGTCCATCGATCAGTGCGCGAAGATAGAGTCCGGTTCCGCCGGCGACGATGGGCAGATGGCCGCGTTCGACGATGCCGCGCGAGAGCCTCGCGGGCGAGCCGGCTGTAGTCTCCGGCGGTGCAGGATTCGTCAGGGGAGACGACGTCGATGAGGTGGTGCGGGATCATGGCGCGCTCTTCGCGCGAGGGCTTGGCGGTGCCGATCTCCATCTCGCGATAGACGGCGACAGAGTCGCAACTGACGATCTCGCCGTTGAACTTCTGCGCGAGATGCAGTGCGAGCGAGGTCTTGCCGCTGGCGGTGGGGCCTGCGACCACGATGAGCGGAGCGTCCGCTACCACAGCCGCCACCATCCCGGTCCGAAGACGCGATGGACGCCTGCGCGGAGGATGGCGAAGAGCAGCGCAGCCGCTGCGAGCCACAGCGATCCGCGCACCTGACGGCGTCGTAGTGACTGCAGGGTTTTATCGCGGTCTTCGCCTGGTGACGTCTGCTTGCTCACGGCCACCCTACTCCGGATTCTTATTCACCATGTAGTGAATGCGAAGCTCGAGAAGCGGCCCCTTGAACTCAGGCGGCAGTGGCGGGAACTGCTGTCCGTTGACGGAGCCCCACGCTGCGCGGTTGAGCGCGTCGTCGTGTGTCGAGCCATCGAGGTGCATTCCGCCGACGGTGCCGTTGGGCAGGATGGTGAAGCGGATGAGCGTCTCGCCGGACTTGTTCAGCGGCGGACGCGCCTCTTCGGGGATCAGCGGAATCCAGTTGTTGTAGATCTCGCGGATGACCTTGTTGAGATAGGGGCCGAAGTCTACGCCCATCGTGTCGGAGAGGACATCGACGCCGGTGTTGATTCCCTGATGCGCGACCGGAACGCTTGCGCCGTAGTCTCCGCCGCCGCGGTTCTGTGCCGCCTGCCGTGCAGCCTGCCGGAGAGCCTCACCGGCCGACTGGTTCTGATTGCCGAAGTTCGGACGCTGGGGCGTGGGTGGCTGCGGGGTGGGAGTATCCACCCTGGCCTGCTGCTGCGGAGCGGGCGCCGGCGCCGGCGGGGAGCGACTGCTGTGCCTGCTGCTGGGGCGCGGGCTGCTGCTGCGGAGGCTGCGGCGTGGGAGGCGCTTCCGTCGGCGCGGGCGGACCGGCCCTGCGCATGGCCTGCAACTGCTCGAGGGTCTTCTTGTCCAGGGTGGGCCGTGTGGTCTGCTGGGTGTGGTTCTTGTCGCTGATCACGTCCGTCGGCTTGTGCGGAATCTGCTTCGTCGACGTCCTTCGGCATGTTGAGGTAGGTCATCTTCTCGCGATCTTTCAGGACGTCCATCGGATTGATGAGACGCGGCTGATGGAAGAGCACGCGCGGCCCATAGAGGACGAACCAGCCCAGCGCCAGATAGATGATGACGGAGATGTAGATGGCTTCGCGGAAGCGAGCCTTGGCGCGTTCATCGTCCAGAGAATCCAGAAGATGAATGATTTCATGCTCTTCCAGTTCTCCAAACCTGCCGGTGCGAACCTTTACAGGCGGACCAGGAGGCGAGGAACTGGGCGGAGTTTCGAGAGAGGGCATTGGCTATCTATTACTGACGCCTGAGGAGAGCGTAAGTTGCATCTCCGCCGCGACTTTCCGCGCTGCGAGGCGCAATTATGCTATTTTCTCATTTTTGCCGGGTACTTCGATACTGGCACCTTTATTGGATTGGAGACTCCCGTAAACTATAGACGTGACTGAGCGCTTTACCGCAAATACCCGGGCCGTGGTCCTGACCGTGAGCGACCGCTGCTTCCGGGGCGAGCAGACGGACCTCTCCGGGCCGGCGGTGCGCCGTCTGCTGGAGGACGCCGGGATCGCGTCGGTGGGAACGGTGACGGTCCCCGACGAGATCGACCAGATCGTCACCGCGCTGCATCACCACGCCTACACCGCCAACCTGCTGGTGACGACCGGCGGAACGGGGCTGGCTCCGCGCGACGTTACACCCGAGGCGACACGGCTGGTCTGCGAACGGATTATCGACGGCCTCTCGGAGCGCATGAGGGCCGAGGGCCTGCTGCAGACTCCGCTGGCTCCGCTGAGTCGCGCGGTCTGCGGCGCAACGGGGACCACCCTGATCGTTAATCTTCCCGGCAGCCCCGCGGGCGCGCGGACCTCGCTTAGCGCCATTCTGCCGTTGCTGCCTCATGCGCTGGACCTGCTCGCGGGCCGCACCGAGCACGAGGCTGCAGAGGACGAACAGGCCTCCGCAACCGATAACCCGCCTGTGCCGGCGACACGACGCAGTGCGCCAAAGGTAAAATCGAAACAACCCAAGTGAAAATCCATCCAGTAGCACTCTTCAACAAGCTGAACCTCGGAATGCTCGCCCTGCTGAAACCGCTGGGCATCTGGGGCATCGGCGCACTCGCGGTTATCGATTCGGCCTCGATTCCTGTGCCCATCGACGCGCTGGTGATCGACTACGTGGTCCACGATCACGCCAAGTTCCTGCTCTACTGCTTTATGGCGGCTGTCGGCTCCGGCCGTGGGCAGCCTGGTGCCGTACTACGTTGGCCGGGCCGGCGGCGAGCTGTTCCTGCTGAAGCGCATCAACCGCCAGCGCTATGAACAACTGCGCGACCGCTTCGAAAAGCAGGAGTTTCTCGCGCTGATGATCCCGGCGATGATGCCTCCGCCGATGCCGGTGAAGCTGGTGGAGTTTGCGGCCGGAGTCTTCGAGATGAAGCCGGTCTACTTCTTCCTGGCGATCGCCTCGGGCAAGTTCATCCGCTTCCTTATCTGGTCGATCCTGACCATCCTCTACGGTCCGACGCTGCTCCATACCGTGATGCGGACCATGCGCCAGCACCATTCGCTGATGCTGGGCATCGGCGGTGCGCTTCTGGTGTTGCTGGCCGCTTACGTGGCGCGCAAGCTGTTCGACCGCAACCGCGGCACGGAGTTCCCCGTGGAAGACGGCGAAGTCCGCAGCAGAATCGATTCCCAAATAAAAAGGGCCGCGATCGAATCGCAGCCCTTCTTACCCTTGATTGGTTCGAGCGGAACTACCCCTGCGGAAGTGCGTCGTTCTGTGTCCGGAAGTTCTCCACGATGCTCTTCACCAGCACCGGCAGTCCGAACAGCGCGCCTGCGGTCATGGCGGTGGACATCAGGTCGTTCGCGTAGAACGGGATCGCCGCAAAGTAGCAGGTTGCCAGTCCCGCAGCAGTGTGGGGATACATCGCGCTGCCGAACCAGACGACGAAGTTGCTCAATATAAAGAACGAAGTGGCGGACGCCAGCACGGCTCCGGCGACGCGGAGTCCGGTTGCCTTCTGGCTCAGTATCTGGTGTCCGAGCAGGCAGACCGCCGCATACCACGCCCACGTCACCAGATAGCTGGTGATGTGGAACGGATAGTTATAGACAAACACAGTGAGGTAGTAGTCCGTCTCCATCAACGCGAGTACGGCGATGATGGTCTGCCAGCGGCTGCGGCGCGCACCGAAGAACAGCAGCCCACCACCGACCGCGGTAAAGTTCAGCCCCGGCGAGTGCATGAAATGCGGTAGAACGCGGCTCAAAGCAGCAAAGAAAAGAACGAGATAGGCAACCATAATGGCCTCAATTTCAAGATCGTAAGTGTTACCAGCCTAAACGCCGGCCCGGCGAACTTCAAGACCGCAGACAGAATCTGCGTCAAGCTTAGATTCTCGGCCTTCCAGAGGCTGGGGTCAACTAGCCGATGGAACTAAAATTTGATGCGCTCAAAAAATGGCGGCTGGACTACTTCTGGATGTGCCCGTTCATCTGCATCTCTACGACGTTGTGGATGGCATCGATGGCCACCGAACCGCCAGCGGCGCGTTATTCCGCCCCCTCAAGAAAGCGACGTCGTACATGAAGCGGAGATCGCGAAAGGTCACGGTAGTCAGCGCGCCGGCGTCCGGATCGATGCTGCGCGGGGCTTCTTCGACCAGCGGGAGCTGCGACCAATCGAGGTAGACCTCGCCGAGCCAACTGCGTTTTGCGATCTCGGTCGCGCTGGTAGTCGGCGGCTTGTAGAGGATGTCTTCCTGACTCGTCGTCACCGTTCCGTGCAGCGTGTCGACCTCGGCCGTCTGATAGTACTGCGGCGTCTCGGCCACGAGGTGCCACTTGAACGGCGTGATCGGCATGGGATTCGCCCACAGCCGCAGCACCTCTGCACCGCCGAGGTCTTCGGTGGTGGCCAACTGCAGGGCCTTCTGCTGCTCCAGGGCGCGCCAGCCCCACAGCGCAGCGATGCCGATCAGCGCGGCGATCGCCCAGCCGCGGCCGCGAAAGCGTTCCCGGCGTACGCCGACCTCGCTGCCTATCAGGCCGAATAGCGCGGGAGCCACAAACGCCATCAGCAGCAGCGCAAGCATCACCGGTTCGACGATGAATACAAATGACCCCGCGTACCAGCGCGGATTGAACGGGAAGAACGGCCGCAGCCCGTAGTTGTTGGTCCAGTCCAGCGCGAGATGACTGAGCAGCGCAATCAACGCGCAAACGTACAGCCACGTCCATCGCACCGGAGCGGCTGGTCGGCTCTGCTGGTTATGCTGCACGGTTTCGCGGCTGACGTGATCGCCAGCGATGCCAGAGCCACGCGACCGCAACCACCGCGGCGGCTTCGAAGGGAACTCCGAAAAAAGTATGGGTCCAACCGCGATGATGTTGGAACGCCGCGACCGGCCCGCCGATTCCCCACAGCACATCGATGTCCGGCAGATCGGCCGCGACGATCATCGCCGCCGTCGCATACGCCGCCTTGCGATTGAACCCCGCACCGCGCCAGGCACGCGCCCGTCAATAGATGAGTGAACGGATCCATGCACCCAGCATACCTCTTGCTATATTGAGCAGATGAACGACCCGCTTCCCTCCGACGAATCCGGCATCGACGCCTTCATCGCCGCGTTCGAAGACGGCACACTCCCCAAATCGCGCTGGACTCATGCGGCCCACATCCTCACTGGCTCGTGCTACGTCCACGCCTTCGGCGAGCGCGCCGCCCTCGACCGCATGCGCGCAAAGGTCAGCGCCTATAACGTCGCCGTCGGCGGCCAGAACACGCCCACCAGCGGCTACCACGAGACCGTCACCGTGCTGTGGATCAAGATTCTGACGGCGTTTCGCCGCGAGCATCCAGCCCTCGCCCGTGCGCCGTTCGCCACGCTGGCAGTCGAGCACTTCGCCTCGCAGAAGGACATTCTCAGCCGCTACTACGACTTCGATATCGTCGCCTCGCCGGAGGCTCGCCGCACCTGGCAGCCGCCCACACTGCTGCCACTCCCCTGACGCATCCGCAGCGCCTCATATACTCAAATCCATGCCCCAGACCAAGGCACAGACCAAGGCAAAAACACACTCGCCTGAGCAACAGATCGAGGCACTCCGCGAGGAGCTTCGCCACCACGAGCATCTCTACTACGTCGACGACGCGCCCGTAATCTCCGACGCGGAGTACGACGCGCTGATGAACCGGCTCAAGGCGCTGGAGGCCGAGCATCCGGCGCTGATTACGCCCGATTCCCCACGCAACGCGTCGGCGGCAAGCCGAAGGAAGGCTTCGTCAAGACGCCGCACTCGCGGCCGATGCTCTCGCTCGATAACGCATACAACGAGGCAGAGCTGCGCGCGTGGGACCAGCGGCTGCGCGATGCGCTGCCCAGCACCGAGACCGTTCGCTACGTGTGCGAGCTCAAGCTCGACGGGCTCTCGCTGGCGCTGCACTACGCGCCCGGCCCCAACGGCTCCGCCCAGCTTGATCGCGGCGTGACGCGCGGCGACGGGACGATCGGCGAGAACGTGACGTCGAACGTCCGCACCATTCGCTCCATCCCTCTCAGCATCTCCGCCGCAAAATTGAAGGCCGCAGGTCTGCCGCAGGCGTTTGAAGTAAGAGGTGAGGTGGTGCTTCCGCAGGCTGCCTTCGTGAAGATGAATGAAGAGCGCGTAGCCCAGGGGCTTGCGCCTGCCGTGAATCCGCGCAACGCCGCCGCAGGCACCATCCGCACGCTGGAGCCGAACATCGTCGCGCAGCGTCGCCTCGATCTCTACGCCTACTTCCTGCTGCGCGACGGCGACGCGTTGCTGCAGTATCAGTCCGCTGCGCTCGATGCGCTCCGCACTGCCGGATTTCGCGTAAACAAATATGCCCGCACGCTCGACAGCATCGACGCAGTGCTGAAGTTCATCGATGAGTCCGAAGCGCTACGGGACAAGCTCGGCTACGAGATCGACGGCGTCGTCATCAAAGCCGACTCCACCGCGCAACAACGCCGCGTCGGCTTCACCGGCAAGGCACCACGCTGGGCCATCGCCTACAAGTTCGCCGCACGCGCCGCTGTTACGCAGCTTCTCGGCGTCGCCTTCCAGACCGGCCGCACCGGCAAGATCACACCGGTCGCAGTACTTGCACCCGTCTTCATCGGGGGCACTACTGTGACTCGCGCGACGCTGCATAACGCCGATGAGATCGCTCGACTAGGCGTACGCATCGGCGACTTCGTCCAGGTGGAGCGCGGCGGCGACGTCATCCCCAAGATCGTCGAAGTAGTTGCAGACGCAAAGCACTCTCGCGGCACTGAAGAGATCGTCTTCCCCACACTATGTCCGCGCTGCAGCACTCCGGTGGTCCGTGAGGAGGGCGAGGTCGACTACCGCTGCGTCAACGCCAGTTGCCCCGCGCGCCTCGAAGAAGAGCTGCGCCACTTCGCATCGCGCAACGTGATGAACATCGAAGGCCTCGGCGAAGTCCTGGTCGCGCAGCTGCTCGGCCACTCGCTTGCTGAACATGAGGAAGCTGACGAATGCGGACTCGAGAGAAGCCGAGATGCCCACGCGCGAAGCATTGGTGCACTCCGTCGCAGACATCTACTCGCTGACGAAAGAGCAACTCCTCACTCTCGAACGCATCGGAGAAAAATCCGCCGACTCGCTGCTCGCGCAGATCGAAAACTCAAAGAAGGCCCCGCTGAATCGCGTCCTGCTCGGCCTCGGCATTCGTCACGTCGGCGAGCGCACCGCGCAGGCTCTTGCCGACGAGTTTGGCAGCATCGACGAACTGATCGCCGCCAGTGAAGAGGCGCTCACCCGCGTCAACGACATCGGCCCGAAGGTCGCGGAGACGGTCCACGAGTTCTTCGCCAACGAAAAGAACCTTGCGCTGATTGAGCGCCTGCGTGCCGCCGGGCTCAGCTTCACCGCTGAGCGACGCGTCCGTGGCACAACGCTGGAAGGCCTCACCTTCGTCCTCACCGGCACTCTCCCAACGCTCACCCGCGAGGCCGCAAAGGAGAAGATCGAGTCCGCGGGCGGCAAGGTTTCGGGTTCCGTCAGCAAGAAGACCAACTACCTCGTCGCCGGCGAAGAGGCAGGCTCGAAGCTCGACAAGGCCACGTCGCTGGGCGTCCTCGTACTGGATGAGGCCGCGCTCCTCAAGCCTTCTGGAGCACGGCTCGGCCTAAGCTGAAACCTCTTACTTTTCCGCAGCCAGAACATCTTCTTTGGCAGTTGTGCGCACAGGTGTCATGGCACGCATCAGAACCAGATAAACGAGCGCCGACGTGCCGAAGCCGACGAACCATGCGTAGTCATACAACCACCGCAGCGAAGGTACGCGGAGTCCGATGAGCGCAAGGAAGACGCCCACGGCGAGCGCCACAATTGCTCGCGGGTTGATGCCTCCGTTGTACTCATACGGGCCGCCGCGCCGGTACAGCGAGCTGACTTCGAGGCGCTTTCCGCGGATAAAGAAATAATCCGTCACCATAATTCCTGCCACCGGACCAAGCAGCCCCGAATAACCGACGAGCCATCCGAATATGTAACTCCCAAAGGTCGCCATCAGCTTCCACGGCATCATCGCAAGCCCCAGGAACCCTGTAATAAGGCCTCCGGTACGAAAGCTGATGTACTTCGGTGCGAGGTTTGAAAAATCGTTCGATGGCGAAACCACGTTCGCGCCGATGTTCACGTTCAGCGTCGCAATCAAAATGCTGATCAGCGCCATAAAGGCAACCAGCGGCTGATGAAACCGTCCGAGCAGAACAATCGGGTTCCAGATGGGTTCGCCGAAGACCACTGTTGAAGCGGAGGTGCATGCGATCCCGATGAAGCTATACAACGCCATCGCCACCGGCAGCCCAAAAGCCTGTCCGACGATCTGCGACTCCTGCGACTTCGCGTAACGAGTGAAGTCCGGAATGTTCAGCGAAAGCGTGGCCCAGTACCCGACCATCGCCGTGAGCATCGGAAAGAAGAAGTGCAGGAACGCACCGGTCGTCTGCAAATTTGCTCGGCGCAGAGAGCATCGGTCCAAACCCACCTGCCTTATGCGTCATCCACGCGAGCAGCACCAGCGACATGGTCAGCAGGAACGGTGCTGAAAAACTCTGCAGGAAGCGGATCGACTCAACCCCGCGCCACACCACCGCCATATTCAGTAGCCAGAATCCAAGGAAGCACGCCCACAGCACGCCGGGCATATTTGTCGTCGCAGGCCACAGCACGTTTATCATCGCGGCGATCGACTGCCCGCCGATCCACGACTGTATTCCAAACCAGCCACAAGCCACGATCGCCCGCAGCAGCGCAGGAATATTTGCGCCGCGCAGTCCGAAGCTCGCGCGCACCAACACCGGAAACGGAATGCCATACTTCGCGCCGGCGTGCGCGTTCAGTAGCATCGGAATCAGCACGATCAGGTTGCCGAGCAGAATCGTCCCCACCGCCTGCTTCCAATTCATTCCGCCCGCGATCAACGCCGACGCCAACATGTACGTCGTCACTTCCATCGACATCGAGAACCACAGCGCAATGTAGTTGTAGGTTCCCCACGTCCGTTGCGCAGCAGTCGTTGGTGCGAGGTCGTCGTTATAAAGCCCTGTGGCAGCGCGGCTCTCTGTACCTTGAATCATCAGAAGGTTGTCTCCACGATCTTCGTCGCCGTCTGCCCAGCCTTCACGCGCTCATCCCAGCTCTGCGGTGGCAGTCCGGTGTCGCGCTCTTCCATCGTGATGCATTCTTCAACCGGGCAAACGAGCGAACAGAGATTGCAGCCGACGCACTCGGTCTCATCCACGCGCGGAATCCGCGCCAGCGGAGCGGTGAACGGTCCATGCCCGTTCTTCGGCGGATCGAGCTTCGGAATCGGAGTCACCGCGATGCTGCTGCGACTGCGCGCCTCAAACACGCTCGGCGGGTCATGTACCCCCACATGCCCATCGCGCACGCCATCGACACGGTCGAGATGGATGCACTGGTGCGCACCATCCCAGCAGGCGATGTGGCAGAGGTCACAGCCAATGCATAGCGACTCATTAATATGCGCCACGATCTTGTAGTTCAGATTCAGGTGCTTCCAGTCCGTCACCTTCGACAGACTCAGCCCGCGGAAGTCATCGATGGTCGCGAAGCCCTTCTCGTCCATCCAGTGGCTCAGCCCATCGATCATGTCTTCAACGATGCGATAGCCGTAGTGCATCGCAGCGGTGCAGACCTGTACCGTGCCGCAGCCCAGCAGGAAAAATTCCGCCGCATCCTGCCAGTTGCTGATCCCGCCGATGCCAGACATCGGCAGTGCCGCAGTCTCATCCGCCATCACGGACTGAATCATATTCAGCGCAATCGGCTTCACCGCCGGCCCGCAGTATCCGCCGTGCGAGCTCTTGCCGTCCACCATCGGCCGTGGCTCGAATGTGTTCAGATCGATGCCCGTAATTGAGTTGATGGTGTTGATCGCCGAGAGGCCATCAGCATTCGCGAGCTTCGCGGCACGCGCGGCCACGCGAATATCCGTGATGTTCGGCGTCAGCTTCACCAGCACTGGAGTCCGCGCCTTCTCCTTCACCCACTCGGTAATCATCTGCGCGTACACCGGGTCCTGTCCCACGGCGGAGCCCATGCCGCGCTCGCTCATCCCATGCGGACAGCCGAAGTTCAATTCCAGCCCGTCTGCTCCGGCGTCTTCAGCGCGCTGCACGATGTCGTGCCAGACCTCGCGCTTCGTCTCCACCATCAGCGATGCGATGACCGCATGATCCGGATACCGCTTCTTCACCTCAGTTATCTCGCGCAGATTTACTTCAATCGGCCTATCGCTGATGAGCTCGATATTATTCAGTCCCATCATGCGCTGCCCCGCCCAATCGACAGACGAGTAGCGTGAGCTCACATTCGTAATCGGCTCCCCGATTGTCTTCCAGACCGCTCCGCCCCAGCCTGCATCGAACGCGCGCATTACCTGCTCGCCACAGTTGGTTGGTGGAGCGCTCGCCAGCCAGAAGGGGTTCGGACATTTGATCCCGCCCGCGAAATTTGTCTTCAGATCAGCCATGAGCCGCCTCCATCGCCACTTGTAACCGGGCTGCGATCCCTAATGCGGCCCGCTTGCCGTCGGCCACTGCGTCCACCACCTCGCGTCCACCGTTCACACAGTCGCCGCCGGCGAAATACTTTGCGTTCGATGTCTCGCCAGTCGCGCGATTCACGACGACGCGTCCCCTCTCCATCTTCAATCCGCGCAGCGTCGAAAGAAATTTGATCAGTGGCGACTGACCAATCGCAGGAATCACAAGATCGCAACTCACCACAGAACTCTGCGTGCCTCCGTCTTCACCAGTTCACCCTTCTCATTCAACTCCGTCCGCACGCACGTAAGCGACTCCAGTGTTCCGTCCGCGGCAGTGTTCACGCCAATCGGCAACGTGCACCAAAGAAATTCCACACCCTCTCGTATCGCGTGATCAAACTCGAAGTCGAAGGCGGAGATACTCTTCTCATCGCGCCGGTAGAGAATCTTCACCGCCGCAGCGCCCAGCCGTTTCGCAGCAACGGCAGCATCGATAGCAGTATTGCCCGCACCGATCACCGCAACGCTCTTAGCATCGTTCCGAGGCTCGCCGGTCTTATATGCGGCGATATACTCCAGCGCATCGACGACGCCGCGATGATCACCGCCCGGAATATCCAGCTTGTGCATCGTCCCCAGCCCCACGCCCAGAAAGATGAAGTCGAACTCGCGCTCCAGGTCTGCAACAGCGTCGTCATCCACAATCTCCGCCGTGCGGAACTCGACTCCCAGTCCACGAATCATGTCGATCTCGCGCAGACTGTCCGTGGCCCGCAGCTTATATTCTGCGACTCCATAAGTATTCAGCCCACCCGGCAGCGCGCGCTTGTCGATCACAGTCACCTGAAATCCTTGCAACCGCAGCTCTGCCGCGCATGCCAGCGAAGCCGGTCCCGCACCGATGCATGCGATCTTTTCTGCGCGTTCCACAGCGCCACGCGTAGGAATTCCTGCGCCGCTCCCGTAGAAGTTCTCCATCGCGAACCGCTGCAGCCGTCCAATCTCAATCGGCTTGCGATTGTAGTGGTGCATTACGCAGGAGCCCTCGCACAGCACCTCGACCGGGCACACTCGCGAGCAGCTCTCAGCCAGCACATTCGCCTCAAGAATCCGCGCCGCCGAACCGCGCAGATTCCCGGAAGCTATCTTCTTAATAAAGCCCGGGACATCAATATGGGTCGGGCACGCCGCCGTACACGGCGCATCGAAACAGTTCAGGCAGCGGTTCGACTCCACCGTCGCCTGCTGCGGCCCCATCGCCGGATGCAGGTCCGGAAATCGTCGCGCTATCTCGGGCCGCTCTTCAAACAACGTTCGACATCACAACCTCCAACTCTCCCCAGGAAAAGCAAATCCCTGCTGCCGTACGTCTCAGCAGGAATCTGCAATCCCGAATCTGGAAGTGGTGATTCTACATCCTCGACAAAGCTCTCACCATACACAGTCCGCCGCCCGTGCTTGGCGTACCAGTCTGGTCACGTGGCATCGTTCTTCGCCGCGAAGCAATCTCTAGGCGACCAGCGCCTTGTACTCGTCGCGCATCGGCGTAAACACGTCCAGCACCTCGGATTCTTCCAGCGCCCATGCCTGGTGCTCCACGCCTCCGTCGACCACAAAGCTCTCGCCCTCGCCGACGTCGAATATTCCTACCGGCCACATCCACGTGGATCTTGCCGTGCACCACATAAACCAGTTGCTCGTGCGGATGGCTGTGCCGCGCTCCCACCCAGCCCTTCTCGAAGAAATGGCGTACCAGCATCAGGTGCTGGTTATGCGCCAATACCTGCCGCAGCATGCCTGGCTCCGGATTGAAGCTCTGCACCTCTTCGGCCTTAACTACACTCATGTCCTTGCTCATATGAAACTGCTCTCCTCTATCTCTATATCTCTTCAATTTAATGTAGTCCATCTCCACGAGCTCAAACTTCAGGCTGCAATTATCTGGCGCGTAGAGGTCGATTAAATCGAAGGTCTATAACACCTTCGTCCGCGAATCAGGCCCGTACATA
Source organism: uncultured Acidobacteriaceae bacterium (assembly GCA_963744125.1). Lineage (GTDB taxonomy): Bacteria > Acidobacteriota > Terriglobia > Terriglobales > Acidobacteriaceae > Edaphobacter. The sequence goes on from CAVUSG010000012.1 coordinate 208,793, forward strand.
GCCAACCTCTAAATTATTGAAAAGCCACAATATTGGCCGCGTTTTCAGGCATAAATGGCAGTCGAGTTTATTCGACGATTCTCTCCAACTCGATCCTGCGTAGCACTTAAAGCCATCGCCCGGCCAAACGACTTTGGGTGCGTTGCAACTTTCGGGTGATTCCTGCGCAAAAAAGTGCGCGTTACTTTCGAGGTGACTTTATGTGATCGATCGCGCTCTACGAGGACCCTCCCCATGAATGACCTGTCTTCTCGCGCCCTCTTTGCTGTAGGCAGCAGAACAGTAAGATCAACGTTCATCCGTAACACCATTCTGCGAACCTCCCTGCGCACCTTGCTCGTGTGCTGGATATCGCTCGTGGTGCCCGCTGCGTGGGACTCAGCTCGGCACCTCGACCAGCCTGGTCATCTCTAGTACCCCTCCTAGCACCACTGTCCCCTACACCGTCCCCTACAAGACTCCCTTCACGTTGACCGCCACCGTCACCGACTCTAATGGCGCGGCAGTCACCTCTGGTCTTGTTCTCTTTTGCGACGCTCCCACGCCTACGACGGTCTGCGAGAACAACTCTCCGCTGGCGCTCGTGCAAGTCACCGCTCCCACCATGCCAACCCCACTTCGACCGCAACGCTCAAGCTCGGCAGCGGTCCGCTCGGCAACCATAGCTTCAAGGCCGTCTATCTTGCCAACACCCTCTATACCTCGAGCACCTCGAACACGGTCTCTTACACGGTCGCCGGCACCTACGCCTCTTCGACCACGATCGGTTCCACAGGAGCTCCCGGCGCCTACACGCTCACCGGTACGGTCGCTGGCGTAGGTGCGGTCATCAGCCCCGGTCCCACCGGAAATGTCTCGTTCCTCGACACCAGTAACGGCAATAATCCCCTCAGCATTCCTCCTCAGCCCCTCGGTTCGGTGACCCTCAGCACCACCTTCGTCGAGGCATCCGGCTCTCCCTTTGCCATCGCCACCGCCACCACTCCCAGGCGTTCCGTGGCCATCGCTTCCGCCTATCTCAATGCGGACAACAATCTCGATGCCATCACCGGCGACTACTCTCAGACCATCACCGTGCTGCTTGGCAACGGCGACGGAACCTTCCAGCCAAAGGTGAACTACCCGGGTTGCCCCTCCGGCATAGCCATGAAGATCCTGCTCGCCGACTTCAACCGCGACGGCAACACCGACGTCGCACTCGGCTGCTCTGACGGATCCAACGGCAGCCTCACCATCCTGCTCGGCAACGGTGACGGCACCTTTACTGCGCCTACTTCCTTCTCTTCCGGAGACGTCGCAGGCATTGCAATAGGCGACTTCAATGGCGATGGGATCATCGACTTTGCCGTCTCCAACCATCAGCAGCAGAACATCATGATCTTCACCGGCAAAGGTGACGGAACCTTCAACGCCGGAGTCACCGTCCTCTCACCACCCGCCGAGCTACATGACGTCGTCGTCGCCGACTTCAATGGCGACGGCAACGCCGACCTGCTCTACGCCATCAACACCGCCGCCTCCGGCAGTCAGCTGTCCGACCTCTATCTCGCCACTGGCAAAGGCAATGGCACCTTCAATACTCCAGTGCTCATCGCCTCCAAGGTCGGCGAGTTCCTCACCACCGGCGACACCAATGGCGACAATATTCCCGACGTGATCTCCACCACCATCACCGGCACTCCGCCCAACGTCGGCCCCAGCCTCTTCGTCCTCATCGGTAACGCCGGCACCACCGGCAAGGCCAACGGCACCTTCACAGCTCCAACCGTCACCTACACCTCCGACATCCCGTCCGACCCGCACCTCACTGACGTCAACGGCGACGGCAAGCCCGACATCATCGCCGGCGGCAGCTACGGCACGCTCGTCTATCTGGGCAACGGCGACGGCACCTTCAAGCCCTACATCGAACCCACTATCGGCAACTTCGCCCTCACCTACGCGGTCAATGCCGGCGACTTCAACAACGATGGCAACGCCGATCTCATCGGCACCGATGCCGACAGCCCGCGTGCCGCCGTCTCCCTCAGCCAGGTCCTGCTCAGCGCCGATGCTGCCGCTCTCGGCAACGTCGCACTTTATCCGCTCGGCAGCGGTACGCATAACGTAGACGCCAGCTATCTCGGCGACAGCGTCTACATCCCCAGCATCTCACCACCATCCCGCTGCTGGCACAGCCCGTCTCCACCACCCTTGCCCTCGCCGTCTCACCCACTTCAGGAACGCTCTCCGGTCAACCTCTCGCTCTTACAGCGACGCTCAACCCCTACGCCATCGGAACGCCTCCACCCAACCCCACGAATCAGTACTACACCACCACCGACACCGAGACCGTCAACTTCTATGACGGAACCACACTGCTCGGCCCAGGCACTCTGCATAACGGCGTGGCCACATACACGACGTCCGCCCTGCCCGCCGGCTCCGACCCCATCAGCGCTGTCTACGTGGGTGATCGCAACTATCTCACCAGCACATCCAGCACCATTAACGTCACCGTCTCTAATATCCTCCTCTCTTCATCGCTCAATCCATCGCTCTTCACACAATCCGTAACCTTCACAGCGACCGTCGCAGCCGGCACCGGCACCGTCACCTTCTACGACGGCACCACCGCTCTCGCACGGTGAACCTCAGCGGCGGCATCGCCACCTACAGCACCTCGACCTCTCAGCGTCAACCTGCATAGCATCACTGGCCAGTACAGCGGAGACAGCACTCACAGCGCGGCAACCTCTCCTGTTCTTACCCAGGAAGTCGATAAAGCCACGCCGACCGTCGCCGTCACCACCTCAGGCCCCAGCACCTATGGCGCCTCCGTCACCCTCACCGCGACCCTCCCAACGACTGCGACCGGCACGGTCGTCTTCACCAGTGGCAGCACTAACATCGGCACGGGAACCATCAGCTCCGGCGTCGCATCTCGTCTCGACTACACCCTGCCGGTAGGCAGCGATCCCATCCTCGCCACCTATAGCGGCGATGCCAGCAACAACACCAACACCGGCACCGGCACCCAGACCGTAGGCAAGGCCAGCCCAACGCTTCCTGCGCCCGTCGCATCGCCCAGCAGTCCCGCAGCCCTGGCGCCCGTCACCCTCACTGAGACCGTGCCCGCTGGAGTCTCCGGTCCCGTCTCCTTCTATAACGGCACCACGCTGCTGGGACCACCAGTCCCATCGTCAGCGGAGTCGCAACCCTCAGCCTGCCGTCGCTCCCCACCGGCTCTGATTCCATCACCGCCACCACGCCGGGCGATACGAATAACAATCCCGCAACCTCTCCCATAACCACCGTCACCGTCACCAAGATCACACCCACAGTCGGCGTCACCACCTCCGGTCCCAGCACCTACGGCGGTAGTGTCACCATCACCGCAACCGTTCCTGCCGGCGCCACCGGCAACGTAACCTTCACCAGCGGCGGAGTCACCCTCGGTACCGGAACCGTAAACTCGGCAGGCATCGCGACCACCACCACCACCGTCCTGCCCGCTGGCACTGACACCATCACCGCCACCTACAACGGCGACACCAACTACAACTCCGCCAGCGGAACCACTCCGCAGACCGTCGCAACGGCCACGCCTCCCGTCACCGTCACCACCTCCGGCCCCAGCACTTATGGCAACCCGGTTACCATCACTACCTCCGTGCCTCCAGGCACCACCGGCACCATAACCATCTAGAGCGGCGGCACGACCATCGGCTCCGGCACCATCAGCCCACCGGCACCGTCACCGTCACCACCTCCACCCTCCCGGTCGGTAGCGATCCCATCACCGCCAGCTACGGCGGTGACTCCAACAACAATCCCAACACCGGTTCCACCACCCAGACCGTCAACAAGGCAACGCCGCCGGTCACCGTCACCACCTCCGGACCCAGCACCTACGGCTCGCCCGTCACCATCACCGCCACTGTTCCCACCGGAGCCACCGGCACCGTCACCATCTCGAGCGGCGGCACCACCATCGGCTCGGGCACCGTAAGCGCCACCGGCACAGTCAGCGTCACCACCAGCTCGCTGCCCACCGGCACTGACACCATCACCGCCAGCTACGGTGGCGACAACAACTACAACACCAACTCCGGAACCACCAACCAGACCGTCAATAAGACCACGCCGCCCGTCACCGTCACCACCTCCGGACCCAGCACCTACGGCGGCACCGTCACCATCACCGTCACCGTTCCTCCCGGAATCACCGGCCCCGTCACCGTCACCAGCGGCGGCAGTCACCCTCGGCACCGGAACCGTAGGTTCTAACGGCACCGTCACCATCACCACCTCCAGCCTGCCGACGGCCCCGACACCATCACCGCCAGCTACGGCGGCGACACCAACAACAACCCCAACACCGGCAGCACCACCCAGACCGTCAACAAGACCTCGCCAACCTCGACCCTGACCTCGTCGCAAAACCCGTCCACCGTCGGCGCTACCGTCACCTTTACTGACACTCTGCCCACAGGTGTAACCGGAACAGTTACATTTACCAGCGGCGGTACAACAATTGGCACCGGAACCGTTACAAATGGAGTCGCCACGGTAACCACGACGTCCTGCCCGGCGGTAGCGATCCCATCGTCGCAACCTACAACGGTGACACCAATAACGGCACCTCCACCGCCACCCTCACCCAGACCGTCAACAAGGATACCCCAACCGTCACCGTCACCACCTCCGGGCCCAGCGTCTTCGGCAATCCCGTCACCGTTACGGCCACCGTACCTCCCGGCACCACCGGCACCGTCACCCTCACCAGCGGAACCACAACCCTCGGCACCGGAACCGTAAGTCCCACCGGCACCGTGAGCGTCACCACCTCCACTCTGCCCGTCGGCACCGATCCCATCACCGCCAGCTACAGCGGCGACACCAACAACAATCCCGCCACCGGAACCACCAACCAGACGGTAGCCAAGACGCTTCCCACCGTTACCCTCACGTCCTCGAATAATCCGTCGACGACCGGTCAATCCGTCACCTTCACCGCAACCGTTCCCACAAACGCAACCGGAACAGTTACATTCATGAACGGCACCACCGTCATCGGCACGGGCACCATCAACAACGGTGTCGCAACCCTCACCACCTCGACCCTCCCGGTCGGCAGTGATTCCATCACCGCCAGCTACCCAGGTGACGCGAACAACAGCGCCTCCACCTCGTTCCCCCTCACTCAGACCGTCAACAAGAACTCGCCCGTCCTGCCGCCGCCTGGCGCCAATCCTTCCAGCACTAACACCCTGACCTCCATCACCATCACCGAGCAGGTTCCCACCGGAGTCACCGGCCCCGTCACCTTCTCTAACGGCACCACCGTCCTCGGCACCGCTCCCATCATCAACGGCGTCGCAACCCTGACCATTCCCCCGCAGCCAGCCGGCACCGAATCCATCACCGCATCCACGCCGGCCGACTCCAACAACAACGCCGCCACCTCGCCCGCGACCATCGTCACCATCGTCAAGGCTACGCCAGTCCTGCCACCGCCCGCGGTCTCCTCTACGAACCCGGTCTTCGGAACCCCAGTCATCATCACCGAGACCGTCCCCAACGGCGTCACCGGCCCAATCTCCTTCTATAACGGCGGTACGCTCATCGGCACTGCGAACGTGATCAACGGCGTCGCCACCATCACTGTCTCCACTCTGCCTCTCGGCCCCAACCCCATCACAGCCAGCTCGCCGGCCAACGCGACGTATAACGCCGCCACCTCGCCCGCGACCACCGTCAATGTAGCCAAGGCCGCCGGCAGCGTCTCGCTAACCTCATCGGTCAATCCCGCGTCGACGGGCCAGTCCGTAACCTTCACTGCGGTGACGAACACCGGTGCAAGCGGTGCCATCACCTTCCTCGACGGCACCACCGTCCTCGGCGTCGGCTCCATCAACGCCTCTGGAATCGCCACCTTTACCACCTCATCGCTCGCCATCGGACGCATCCCATCACCGCGTCCTTCGCTGGTGACACCAACTTCACCGGAGCCACCTCCGCTGTCCTCACCGAGGTCATCAGCAAAATGCCCAGCGCCATCGCCATCACCCAGAGCACGCCGTCGAATTGTTGAACACCATGGTCACCTTCACCGCTAACGTCACCACGCCAAGCCCAACTCCAACCGGTATGTCATCTTCTATGACGGCGCCACCGCCATCGGCACCGCGCCGCTCAGCACCAATGGCACAGCCGTAGTCAGCTTTCAAATAACGGAGACGCGAGCCTATTCAACCACCACCCTCACCACCGGCAGCCATACAATTACCGCGGCCTACTCTGGTGACACCAGCTTCATGTCCAGCACCTCGGCGCCCCTCACCAACGTCGTCGCCGACTTCACCAACAAGGCCACCGGAACCACCACGCAGAACATGTTCCCCGGCGGCACCACCAGCTACACCTTCGTCCTCTCTCCCGTCGGCTCGTCCACCTTCCTCAGCAACACCACGCTCGACATCGACGGTCTGCCCAAGGGCACCACCTACACCTTCTCGCCGTCCGTCATTCCAGCCGGCGCCGGACCCACCACCGTCACTCTCACCCTCACCACCAGCAGCGCGCTCAGCGCTCAGAACCACGCTCCCGCCTCGCCGGGCTCCATCCGTCCCGGCCTGCCCATCGCCCTCAGCATGCTCGGCCTCGCCGGCATCGGAGCCATCCGCCGTCGCAGAAAGCAGATGCCTCGCCTCATGATGCTTGTGCTCTTCGCCATCGCATCGCTCCTGCCCATCGCTGCAATCAGCGGATGCGCCGGAGGCTACTTCGCCCTCACCCCAACCAACTACAGCATCGACGTAACCGGAACCGAAGGTCCCATCCAACACACCGCAACCACAACGCTCATCGTGCAATAAGACCAGCACGATAGAGCGCGTTGCAGCAGGAGAATTTCGATGTATCTAATTAGAGCCGCGCTACTCATCCTCTTCGCCGCCATACCCGTGGGCCTCCACGCCCAGGCGACACCCACCGGCGGATCGGGCTACGGTCTCGAAGGCGACGGCATCCCCCGCGCCGAGGCTGGCTTCAACTACAACTACATCCGCGCCAACGCCCCTCCGGGCCAGTGCGGCTGCTTCGGCTTCAACGGAGGCAGCGCCTCCTTTACCTACAACGTCAACCCCACCTGGGCCGGCGTAGCTGACCTCACCGTCGGCCACGCCAGCAACGTCGACGGCACCTCGCAGGTCATCACCATCATCAACTACTTCTTCGGAGCCCGTTACACAAAACGCAATCACACCCGTTGGGTTCCCTACGGACAAGTGCTCTTCGGCGGAGCCAAGGAAGACGTCAACTTCCAGTTCACCATCAACCGCCAATCCTTCGGCCTCATGGGCGGCGGAGGCGTCACCCGGCCCATCCGCAATCACTTCGCCGTCACCGTCATCGAGGTCGACTACGTCTACACCCGGATCCCCAACGCCCAGGGCAACAGCCAGAACAATACCCGCGTGCTCACCGGCATCATCTACCGCTTCTAAGCTCTGCGCTCGCAATACGGCCATCCTCATTGCCCGCATGAAAGCGGCAAGCTAAACTTTCATGCCTATGCAAAAGCCGCGCCTCGCCCTCATCCAAATCGCGCTCCTCACCCTCAGCCTCGCACGCTCACGCGCAGAAGACCTACAAAGTAGCCGCCGACGGCAGCGCCGAATACAAGACCATCCAGTCCGCCATCGACAGCATTCCCGCTGAAGGCGGCACCGTCCTCATCGCTCCCGGCAGCTACCGCGAGCAGGTCGTCATCAACCAATCCCACGTCACCCTCCGCAGCGCCACCACCGACCCCACTAAAACCATCATCGTAGACGACACCAGCCAGGGAACCCGCGGCACGAAAGCCAGCTACGCCACCGTCCACGTCCTCGGCGACGACTTCCACGCCGAAAACATCACCTTCGAGAACGACTTCAACCGCACCCACGAGCAGACCGGCTCCGGCTCGCAGGCCCAGGCCCTCAACGTCGAAGGCGACCGCAACATCTTGAAGAACGTCCGCATCCTCGGCAACCAGGACACCCTCTACATCGGCGCCAAACGCTGCGGCCAGGCCGGCAACCTACGCTCACCCGCACCCGCCACCGGCGTAGCTCCCGGCACCCCACCACCCGCCGGAGCACCCACCGCCTACGCCCCCACAGCCGCGCCCCCTGCACCCCGCACCCGACCCGCAGCTACTTCACCCACTGCTTCATCTCCGGCAACGTCGACTTCATCTACGGCGACGGCAACGCCGTCTTCGACGACTGCGAGATCCACTCCACCCTCCACGACGCCGGCGGCTACCTCACCGCGCAGGGCAAGTTCCGCCCCGACCAGGACAGCGCCTTCGTCTTCAACCACTGCCGCCTCACCGCCGAACCCGGCCAGGCCAACGTCTGGCTCGCCCGCCCCTGGCGCCCCTACGCCACCGTCATCTACATGAACACCGAGATGGGCGCCCACATCCTCCCCGCCGGATGGCGCGAGTGGCACCCCGGCGACACCCACTACCTCGACACCGTCTACTACGCCGAGTACAAATCCACCGGCCCCGGAGCCAACCCCGCCGCCCGCGTCCCCCAGTCCCACCAACTCACCGCCGCCGAAGCCAAAAAATACGAGACCGCCACCTTCCTCGCCGGCCCCGACCAATGGAACCCCGAAGCCATCGCCAAATAGCCGTCGTCCATGCCGTGACAACTGAGTTGGGTGTTTATTTTGGCGTGCAAAACTTCATAGAGGCAAGAGATTATTACGTTGCTTTGACGCACAAAAGCAGCCACGTTGGGAAACTTGATTTAAACGTTTGACTCGATGGACAAGAGGATTTATGGCGACAGAAAGTTACCAGACAATATTTGAGTTAGGGTTTCGCTCTCTTCCGTTGTCCTTCATGGGCGGACCACTTTTTTTTATTGGGATCTCGCTGCTTTTAATTAGGTTCGCGAGGCACTTTAGGCGTAAGACATTTTTTATTGCTGTCGGGGTATTCATAGGTTCAATGGCGACAATTATGTTCGTTACACTGCTGATTGCGCTTATTCCTAAGTTTCTTGAGCTACGTAGCGCGTATGTCGCCGGCCAAAGTAAAGTCGTCGAAGGAGTCATCACAGATTTTCATCCGGCTCCAATGATTGGACCTGCTAAAGAGTCGTTCGTGGTGAACGGAGTCGTTTTTTCGTATAACGCACTTGATGTCGATCCGTGCTTTCACAACGCTCCGATTCACCACGGGATCATTCGAGAAGGAATGGACGTTCGGATTCATTACAACAATGAATGCATTCAGCGCGTCGATGCCGTACTGTCCAACTTATCCCACCCCTCAACACACTGAAGAAGTGCTTGGGTAAGATAACTGCCCCCCAAATAAAAGTCTCAAGCAAAAAATCTGTAGCGCTCTTCCTTCTGGTCGAACAGTCGGAGTATCGGGTGGACTGGGAGGTGTGCCTCGCCAAAATGCTGGTCCTCGCCAAAATGCCATCCGTATGAATACAAACTCAGGCTTAACGGTTAAGACGAGTCAGATTATCGTTCCGAGACACGCCGGGTGCCCCATCCATCGCAGTTTCATCGCGATGGGTGGGACGTAAAAACCCCGCACCACGTCTTTGCTTGTTCTCCTCGACTCACCTCAAAAACTCACCGCAAAGGCGGCAACCAATCATGCATCCTCATCCAATTCACCAATAAAGTAGTCCAAATCGACAACGCAGGATACCGCTCCGCCAGCGCCGTCCCATGCGGTCCCGCCTCAAAGATGTGCATCTCCGCCGGAACCCCCGCCTTCTCGAGCGCCGTATAAAACACCACCGTAGAAAGCACCGGCACCGTCTGGTCTGCACTCGTCGCATACAGGAAATACGGTGGCGAAGCCTTAGTCACATGCAGCTCCGGAGACATCTTCTCCCTTAGCTCCGACGAAGCATGTTCACCAATCAGCCACACCATGGCATCCGCCTTCGACACCGCCGGGTCCAGCGACAACCCGCCATACGAGCTGATCGCAAAGTCCGGCCGATCGCTCACTCGCTCCACCGGATCCACAGCATCGGCCTTACCCGCATCGAACTCCGTCCCCAGAATCCCAACCAAATGCCCACCCGCCGAAAACCCCCACACCCCAATCCTGTTCGGCGACACGCCATACTCCGCCGCATGCGCCCGTACCCACCGCACCGCCCGCTGCCCATCGTCAATCGCCGCCGGATAGTGGTATCGCGGAGCCAGCCGATACGTCAGCACAAACGCGCTCACCCCTTGCACATTCAGCCACTCCGCAATCCGCGTCCCCTCCTTGTCATACGACAGCGTCCGATAGCCGCCACCCGGACACACAATCACCGCCGTCCGCAGTCCATCCCTCAACTTAGCCTCCGGCGAAGCCCCAAAATACTCCAGCCGCGGCTTATCCTCCACCGTCGTCCCCACCGCCCCCGGAGCACCCTGCTCCCACAACAAAATCTCAGCCCCATGCGGAACCTCATCCCCGGGCTTCACCACCGCAGGCAACTGCGCCAGCGAGGTGGAAGCCACCAGTACAAACCCAACCAACAAAACCCGTCGCAGCCAATGGATGTTCATACCGCACAGAATATATCCAGCACGAGACGAACCCATGAAAGCGCCGGGTGCCCCATCCTTTCGCAGTTTCATCGCGATAGGGTGGGGTATCGTTTGCGGAAGCAAACGACCGCACTCCCTCAACCCCCCAGAAACCCCGGGTGCCCAATATCTCGATTTTGAGATGTGGGAACGTATACCTTTCCCTGCCGCCTTTTTCTTGCCTTTTGCCTTAGCTCGTTACCATTCGCTCCTTCACAAATCGCCTTTGCCTTTCTCCGCGTCCTCCGCGCACCTCAGCGCCCTCCGCGTCCGTCTTCACAAGGGCCCGTCGTTACAGGGGAATCCCCATCTCCAAACTATTTTTCACGGATTTACTCGGCAAAATCGCATGTCAAGCCCCCAAACCCGCCCAAAAACCAATAACCCAAACCCCATCAACAAGATAAAACTTTCCCAAAAGCGGTTTTTAGTTATGGTCAATCCTGTAAAATAGAACTAGAGAACAAAAACAAGCAAGGCTCGGCCACAAGCCGGGCCTAACTCTTTTGTTTGTAATATTTTAGCCGTAAGTCCTTTGTTGGACGAATTTGGCTGGAATTACCCCCTCTAAACCATTGCAAACAAGTAATTTACGTCCAAAATACCCCGGGGGGGGGTTACCCCCTTGGAACGAATTCTCAGAGCCGAACGAATCCTTCATCGTCCAGTTCGACTCAAACGGAGAGAATGCACAGGAAGAAGATGATCGTTCAAGCTGGAAATTTATTTAACCCTCCAGTAGCAATCGAACTGCCAACATTCCCGAGTATCTGTTGACGTAGGAGCTACAAAGTTCTATGCTTTTGAGTGAGCCACTGCGTGTGGGACCCAAGTGCAGCCGCTCCTCTGCAAGAGATAATTCGCTCCTGCCTGCCGAAGCTGTTTTCGGGGATAGAGAAACCAACCAACATTCCAATGGAACTGTTGATGGTTCCCGAAAGCAGTGCCGCTCTAATGGATCGAATCTTGGGTTCCGGAGTCCGCATCAATCATGGTAGACAACCATAATTCTGACCACAACGAGAGCACACCCCTGAACACCGAACTGGAAACCCTAGCGCCCGAAGCGACAGCGGATCACGCCGAACTGTCTTCAACCTCCACCCCGACCCAGCAGCACGAGAGCGCCGCCGCCGAGTCCACATCCCAGCAAGAGCACGCATCCGACCCAGGCCACGTCTCCACGCTGACAGCCGCCGCAGACGAGCACGAGCCTGACTACGACGCAGCAGACTTCGCCGCAGCCCTCGCAAACTTCGACCGCGAGCAGGCAGCCGAGACCGCAGCAGCCCAGAACCTAACCGCTGAAGAGGTCATCGTCACCGGCACCGTCGTCAAGATCACCGACAAGCACGTTGTCGTCGACATCGGCCTCAAGTCCGAAGGGCTAATTCCCCTCGAACAGGTCCTCGACATCAACGGTGTCTCCAAGTTCAATCCAGGTGACACTGTCGAAGTGGTCGTTGAGCGCGAAGAGTCTGAAGGTGGCTACCTCGTCAGCTACGACAAGGCCCTCCGCCACAAGGTCTGGGACAAGCTCGAAGAAGCCGCGAACACCAAGACTCCGGTCAAGGGAATGGTTCTCGGCCGCGTCAAGGGTGGCCTGACCGTCGACATCGGCATCAAGGCGTTCCTGCCTGGCTCGCAGGTTGAGGTTCGCCCTGTCCGCAATCTTGACGGCTACATCGGCACCGAGATTGAAGTCCGCGTTATCAAGCTCAACAAGAAGCGCGGCAACGTCGTCATCTCACGCAAGGAACTCCTCGAAGAGGACCAGAACGCGAAGAAGTCCGTCACGCTCGCCACCCTCGAAGAGGGAAGCGTCCTCACCGGCACGGTGAAGAACCTCACCGACTACGGCGCGTTCGTCGACATGGGCGGCCTCGATGGTCTGCTGCACATCACCGACATGTCCTGGGGCCGGCTCACGCATCCTCGCGACCTCGTCAATGTAGGCGACGAGATCCAGGTCAAGGTCCTCAAGTTCGACAAGGACAAGCAGCGCGTATCGCTCGGTTTCAAGCAACTCACGCCTGATCCATGGCTCGATGCGACTGAGCGTTACCCCATCGGCGCACAAGTCCGCGGCCGCATCCTCTCCGTGACCGACTACGGCGCGTTCGTTGAGCTCGAGCAGGGAATCGAAGGACTGGTTCACGTCTCCGAGATGACCTGGTCCAAGCGCATGAAGCACCCGTCCAAGCTGGTCAAGCCCGGCGACGAGGTCGACACCATCATCCTCAGCGTCAATCCCAGCGACCGCCGCATCTCGCTTGGCATGAAGCAGCTTCAGGACAACCCCTGGGAGCAGCTCGAAGAGAAGTACCCCATCGGTGCCATCATCGAGGGCCGCGTTCGCAACCTGACCGACTTCGGTGCCTTCATCGAGATCGAAGACGGTATTGACGGGCTCGTCCACGTCTCGAACCTCAGCTGGACCAAGCGCATCAAGCATCCTTCCGAAGTTCTCAAGAAGGGTGAGAAGGTTCGTGCCATCGTTCTTGGCGTCGAGCCGGAGAACCGCCGGCTGTCGCTCGGAGTCAAGCAGCTCCAGCCTGATGTCTGGGATACCTTCTTCGCGCAGCACCGCATCGGCGACGTCATCAAGGGCAAGATTCTGCGCACCGCGCAGTTCGGAGCCTTCGTTGAGATCGCAGAAGGTGTCGAAGGTCTCTGCCACGTCTCTGAAGCAGTCGGTCCCGACGGCAAGCCCGTCGCGATGGACGTCGACTCGGAGCACGAGTTCAAGATCGTCAAGATGAACGAAGAAGAGAAGAAGGTTGGCCTCAGCATCCGAGCCGTCGGCGAAGAAGCCAGCCGCGCAGAGGTCGAGTCCTACAAGGAGCGCGAGAAGCCCGCCAAGGGCTCTGGTGGTGCTCAGTCTTCCTCATCCTCATCGAGCAGCAGCACAACGCTTGGCGATCTCATCAACTGGAAGCGCTCGGAGCGTGAAGAGAACTAACTGGCAGATTTAGCCAGCCTCTAAACTGCCTAAGCAGTGCATCGCAAATCAGGCCATCCCAATCGGGATGGCCTGATTCTTTGCCCTGAACTCCTTCCAGTCCTATGGAGGGTACTCTTGCGCATCAGCTATTGAAGCTGAATGGGGCAGCGCGTTCCATCGATGCAATAGCAAAAGGCCGCCCACTGGGGACGGCCTTTTGCTGTTGCTGTTGGAGCTTTATGCAGATTGCGACATAAGAGCGCCTTCACTCTGAGTAGGGGCTGTGGTCATCTTCACCGAGGCGCGCCTCATAATCTCAATCTCCGCCGGCGCAAATACCTCGGGTGGGATTCCGCCAATGGCAACGAATCCTGGATCGTCTCCAAGCGCCATCGAGATTTGATTCCATCGCAGAAAGGGCGAAGTCGTCGGAAGCACAATGATCCGTCGCTTCGGCTCAGGCAATGCAAAATATGCAGACCAGATAAAGAGTGTGAGGCAAGACGCAAGGCCGCTCATGATGTTCACTACCGAGAACAGCCCCGAACTGTGAGAGAGCCACGCCGAATCCACTAGGCTGACAGTCGCCATTATCCCCAGCCCAAGGCTCACTCCAAAGATGCGGCTCGTATAGGTAAGTCCCATCGGACGGATCGCGAAGCACACAAATAACAGCAGGCAGAGTGTCAGGATGCTTGAGGTCTGCTGAAGCTGCGTAACGATCGCGACCAGGAGGCGGTTCCCTGAGATATGAGGTCCGATCGCCATTCCGATTGAGATTGCTACCGAGATTGCGGCTGCCCAACGGAATACCAGAATCCCAAGCGTGGCAAGCCCTTTCAAAGGCGCCATCGCGAGCTTGAAGATGCTGTAGATAACTACGAGTGAGAGGATCGCCTCTAGCGCGTAGCTGGACCAATAAGTATAGAAATAAAGCTTATACGCGAGGTGCTTTTCGATCCCCCGTCCAGTGAGGCTCACGAAGGTGATGCAGGCGAGAGAAGATACCAGACGTACACTCAGCAGAGCGGCCAGACTCGGGAACTTGGATAGTGATCCGCTGCGGATCAATGCCGTCAGAACAAAAGCGCAGAACACCGGCTCCATATAGGAAAGCAGATGTACGAATGAGTGAGCGTCCATGATGTATTCCTCGTGCGACGCTCTTAACCCTAGCGCATGGCAGGAGGGGATACAACCTTTTATTTTCAGAAACCTGCAAAAAATTGCTGGTTACTGGTCGATTCCACAGGCATTCGGGTCATCTGGGGGGCACATCGGAATCGGGATGGCGCTTGTCTTTGATACCGTTACGTTAGACTGGTCGGAGGCCGAAGCAATTCGGGTGGAAGCGGCAGCGCCGGTGAGGGCAAGAACGACAACGAATGCGCGAACAAGGTTCTTCATGTGGAAAGCTCCTGGGTACCTGAGGTTGAATATCGAATACTTGGGTTTAAGCAGATAAAACATTGATAAAAATAAACTTACTGGTCGATTCCGCAGGCATTTGGGTCATCTGGGGGGCACATGGGGATCGGGATCGCACTAATCTTGGGCGCGGTTACTTTGGCCTGAGGAGAGGCGGAAGCGATTTGGGTGGAGGCAGCAGCGCCGGTGAGGGCGAGGACGACGACGAAAGCACGGACTATATACTTCATGTGGACTACTCCTAAAGTTGTATTTACTTTTTTCAGTTTTCGCTGGACACATCAGCCAAAACAACAATAAGATGAATACTCGCCTAAGTCTAATGATTTCAGATATATATATAGATATATAACAGAGGTAGTTACCGAAGTACCCTCTACGCAACGATCTGCGTATACCGTGGGTCGGTCTCTATCAGCTGACTAGTTTGGGTATGTGGTTGTAAGTTTATGCAATATAAGGCTATGCGTGGAAGTAGCCAAGTTTACGCAGCTCGAAACTGCGCGTTCGGTCTTGAAGAGAACAAGACGCGGTTCCAAAAGTCATGCGGAGGACAGAGCCGGGCGGCGGCCGAGTTTTCCACAGAAACCGTTACATAACACTATCTTGGGATTGCGGAAGCGCAATGTAAGCGGTTGCGCGTACATCCTAAGGTCCCCCCGGGGTGTCTTAGGATTCTTTAGACCGTGCCGGTGGGTTCGGGGGCAGAGATGTCGGGTTTTGTTGAGATTGGCGTCGCAACTCCGGCGGGGGCGACCTTTTTGGGTGCGCCTTCTGCCTTCTTTGTCGGTGCGAGGATCGCGTGGAGCGTGGTGCCTTCCATTCGGGGCATGAACTCCACCAGGCCGGCGTCTCCGATGTCGAGGATTAGCCGGTTGATGATCTTGTATCCCAGATCGCGGTGAGCCATCTGCCGGCCTTTGAAGCGCAGCGATGCCTTGACCTTGTCCCCATCACCCAGAAAGCGGACGGCCTGGTTCTTCTTCGTCTGGTAGTCGTGCTCGTCTACCGTGACTGAGAACTTCACTTCCTTGATGACGATGACTTTCTGTTTCTTGCGCGCGGCGCGGTCACTCTTGTCTTTTTCGTAGAGATATTTTCCGTAGTCCTGAATCTTGCATACTGGCGGCACGGCATTCGGGGATATCTCGACGAGATCGAGGGATCGCTCCCGGGCCATCTTCAGCGCGTCAAACGGGGCCATTACACCCAGTTGTTCGCCGTTCTCGTCGATCACGCGGATCTCTCTCGCGCGGATTCGTTCGTTGGTACGGATAAAGGACTTTGCGGAACGCTTATCGATTGGTGGAATAGGTCGCCTCCACAGCGCGCCGTCTCGGCCGCCATGCGTGGGTTATAGGTTTACGCGCCTCGCGAAAAGGCTGCGCAGCAACGTGAAGTATAGCATCCTGAGTGACTACTAGTGTTGAACGGCGGCAGCAATTTACCAGGCAACGCTTGTCTTCAAAACAGCATCGTGTCCTGCGCAATCGCGCACGGTGTATCGTTGTCATCGGCACTGGTTCAGTTTGGAACCGATACCCTGGTGCCGGAGAGGTATTCCCTGCATGAAGCGTCGCATTCTGCTTGTCGATGATGAAGTTGCCGTTCTGCTGACCATGAAGGCCGTGCTGGAGATCAGCGGCTTCGAGGTCGACACTGCTGCGTCGGCTCGGGAGGGAAAGCACAGCCTGCGCTCGCACGAGTACCACATGATCATCACTGACATGCGCATGGAGAGCGACGAGTCGGGCCACGAGGTTATTGAGGCTGCGCGTCATGCGCCTTATCATCCTGCAGTTGCCCTGCTGACCGCCTTCCCGGTCGAAGACGACGATTGGGAGCAGATGGGAGCCGACAAGCTGCTGCTGAAGCCGATGCATACTCGTGTTCTGCTCCAGCAGATAGAGCAGCTCTTTGCGGCCCATGAGCGCAAACTTGCCAGCCTGGCTGCCGGGACCTCGACACCATCGAAATCGTCTGGGCCGAAGAAACTCGTAAAAAAGGCGGTGAAGAAGATCGCTAAGCCTGCCAAGAAAGCTGCGTCGACCTCTCGCTCGGGTAAGTCCGCGGTCAAGAGAAGTGCGCTTGCGAAGAAGTCTGTCAAAGCGTCACGATCTTCGAAGAAGTAAAACTGTCTTCGCGGCTGCGGTTTCCTGTTAAAGCCAGGGGGTACCCCCCTCCCCCATCTGTTTTGCTAAAGTATCTCGTTTCAACGATATAGCCAATTTCGTGTTGTAAAATATTCCATCCATTGGACTTACGGCTAAAATATTCCAAACAAACGAGTTAGGCCCGGCTGATGTGCCGGGCCTTCTCTTGTTTTGTTCTCTAGTTCTATTTTACAGGATTGACCATAACTAAAAACCACTTTAGGGAAAGTTTTATCTTGTTGATGGTATTGCAGTTATTGGTTTTTTGGTGGGTTTAGGGGCTTGACATGCGATTTTGCTGAGTAAAAGTGCGAAAAATAGTTTGGGGGTGCGGGATTGGGGCGTAAACAGGGGCGATTTGTGAGCACACGGCGTGGAGTTGTAAAAGCAGGAACGGGGAT
This sequence comes from uncultured Acidobacteriaceae bacterium, assembly GCA_963744125.1. Lineage (GTDB taxonomy): Bacteria > Acidobacteriota > Terriglobia > Terriglobales > Acidobacteriaceae > Edaphobacter. Next base: position 226,315 of record CAVUSG010000012.1, read on the forward strand.
GAATGCGGGATAAGAGGTCCCGTTGACTATTCGACCCCGCACATGCGATGAGACTCCGGCTGCGCCTTCACTCAGGCGTTCGCGCCCAGCACAAAGGGTTTCCTTTTTTATGAAGCCTCACGAATTGCTTTTTCCAATTCAGAACGGAGATGGGCCTTTTTCTGATGATCTGAACCATTGAGGATTTGCTCGTCATCGAAATAGACATAGCCAAAATGGCGGAGGCCATCAGCAGATTGAATCTTCCACTGGTACGGGTAGGCACCCTTATCACTTGTTGGGTTGATGGAGAGTTGAGTTGCGCCCGGGCATTCCCGGAGCCACGTAGTGTATTGATCGAGGAACATGATAGTTCTCCTTGGCGGCGATAGTAGCCGAAGAAATGGAATCGACCAAGAAAAACGCCCCGGCAAGTGCATAATTTTATTGTTTTATACAGAGACGGTGAGATTGTATCCATCATGAACCCCTGCGCCCCAATACGAAGACAAAGAACTCGGACGACAGGTTGAGCAGTATCTTCGGAAAAAGAGGTGGCAAAGTCTGAAGTCCGCCTTTGTTACCTACGTCATTTTGGGCGGATTGGGATATTGGGGATATACGTCACTCGACGAAGCGGGCTATATAGAGCATACTCGTGCCGTCGATATGTATATGGCTCCCAATTGGCTTGACGGAGAGAATCGCACCTGCCAAGGAATGGCGATACTCGACAGAAACTTGCACCCAAGTATCTTTGCCGTAGCCTGTCCCGTAGGAGAAACGGACGGAGTCGCTCACAACCTTCCACTGAGGTTGTACGGGAAGACCACCCGCGCCGACCTCACCGTCGCAGACGTTATTACCGGAAACCGGTTCCAATGGCGATGTGTTCGTCACAGTGTCACTTTCACCTGCCACGCTATCAATTGACATCTCCCACCGCCGCGCCAGGCTTAGAGAGTCGCTAAACCAACCTCTCCGATCTAACGGAGATGACCCGCATTTAGGGTCGGGCGGACAGCCTCCAACATTTGAAAAGCAACTGCAAAACAACGGCAACGGCAAGACTAGCGGGGAGAGGGTGTACGTTCCCCACCCGTCGCCCGATCAGGCGGGCTCAGGATGGGGCACCCGAGCGTTTTGGGGTCGGTTGAGGAGTGCGGTCGCGCCTTAGCGCTCCACCCATGTCTCAGAAGCGAGACATGGGGCACCCGGTTTGGTGGTGGTGCTTTAGCGGGGGGTGTGGTCTTTGACGTACTTTCGCAGCTCGAGGTTGATGTCCAGGGCCTTCTGGACTCCGCCCTCCAGCATGCGTAACCAGTCCGATGCCGGCTCTTTCATCTCTGTGGTGCTCAGCAGAAAGCTGGTCTGGACGATGATTTCGAGCGCGTTACTCAGGTTGTGTGCGAGGCGCCGAATCTCTACGGCGAGATCTTCGGGGATCTCATTGCTCTCAGTTAATGCCGTCTGTAAATCTTTGGCTGATTGTTCCATCTCGAAGGACTGTTCCTCTCTGCATTGGGGATGCATGTAATGGTTGGACGGTCAATCGGACTCGTCGGGCTACGGTTGTGCCGCACCATTCTTACACCTCTTGCCGGACTCTTTCTAGCTGTGTGCCCGCATATCCTGCTCTTAAGTCCTTATTCTTTGTTCGGATGAGTGCCTCAGGCGGGGGTAGTGGATCAGTTTGAAATCTTATCTCGTGAGCCAAACAAAGACGCCGATTACGATAACAAAGATTGAGATAGCAACCCACCCTATGACCGTCTGCCTCTTGCGTTCAGCAGGGTCTATGGAGGCGTATATAACGCGATTGTTCCGCCATTGACTCGGCTTGTAGTAAGTCTTCATACCAGCCATGCTCTCAGGCTCTCCATCCGGCGTGCAAGGCGAAACTAGCCCCACTACGAGGCGGGGCTGCGCATTGACATCGCCAGCCGCGTTTGTAAGACTAGAGTCTCGCGGTTGGTGTATTTCAGCTTTTAGCTGGGCGCCTTATAACACCGTGCCGTAGTGGCGGAATTGGCAGACGCGCATGGTTCAGGTCCATGTACTCGCAAGGGTGTGGGGGTTCGAGTCCCCCCTTCGGCACCAGAATTTCTTACCGGGTGAATGTGACCCCACTCGGATGGCGTGAGGCGCGAGCTCCGGCGGCTCGTATCGAGCTCTCTCTTCAATGCTTATAACTGAAAAATTGTAACGGCTAGAGATCAGGTCGTTACGTCCTTCGGACTTCACTCCGGCTTTCGGCAGAGCGGTAGCGCCTTCGGCGTGCTGTTTATTCGCAGGGCTGAAGCCTGCGCTTCCGGTCAGAGTGTATTGGCGTGGTGAGGTGGGTTAGGGCGAAATGATGTTCGAACCCATGTCTCAGAAGCGAGACCCATTCGACAAGCTCAGGGCAGGATATGGGGCATCCGGTTTGGGTGGTGAGTTGAGGGAGTGCGGTCGTTTGCTTCCGCAAACCTTTGCTAGAAGGTGAGTCTGGCGCTGAGTTGAAATTTGCGTGCCTGGTTGGCTTGTGCCGAATAGAAGCCGTAACTCGCCGAATCGAGGGTGGTATTTGGAGCTGTGAAGTAGACCGCGTTGGCAAGATTGAAGACGTCTGCCTGCAATGCAAGTTTCACCGATTCGAAGATCGAGATCTCTCTCCGCACGCTGGCATCGATATCCGTCATGTACGGAGCGAACAGGCCGTAGGGGGCTGTGCGTGCTGCGTTCCCGTAGGTATAGACTGCAGGGTCGGTGAAGGCGGCTTTATTGAGGTGTGCGGTACTTGCGGCCACCACCGTACCCGGCTTGCTGCTCAGGGTCGCGCTGCCGCTAAAGCCCGGCGTGTAGTTCGGGTAGCAGGAGGCATCGATGATGCCGCCACCTGTGCAGGTGCCTCCGATCGATAGTGGAGCTTGGGTGGACGCGGTAAAGATGCCGGAGAGCTGCCAGCCGCTGATAAGGCCTCTGACAAACGAGTTGTCACTGTTGAACTTGCGTCCGGCGCCGAAGGGTAGCTGATATACGACGGTCGAAGTGAGCACATGCTTGCGGTCCAGCGCGCCTACCGAATATTCGAGGTAATCGGCGCCGGGATAACGGACGCCGGCGAGATCGTCGAGCTCTTTGCTGAAGGTGTAGTTGATCATGAAGGTGAGACCGCTCGCCATTCTCCGGTTGAATGTCGTTTGCAGCGAGTTATAGGAAGAAGTGCCTACATCAAGCCACGGGTTGGCAAGGCTTGAATACTGCGGATAGGGTTTGAGCGCCTGACCGATGGTTCCGGTGAAGTTCGGGAATGGGGCGGCGACGGTGAATCCAAGGGCCGCCGCGGAAGCGATGGTCGAGGACGAAAGTGTCGAGGTAAGCAGCGATCCGAGCGGCAGGTACTTCACCGGAATCTGGTTGGTGAATGGTCCGGCTACGCCTGCGCCTGGCAGGTAGCGGCCTACGCTGCCACTGTAGGCGACGCTCAAGGTCATGTTCGCGCCGAAGGAGTGCTGAATGTTCAGGAAGAAATCCTGGTACTGAGGCGCCTGGCCACCCTTGGCCGGATCGCCGTAGTTCAGGGTTTGCGCGGTGCCGGGACCGGCACCAATAGCCGCGAGCTCCGGGTGCCGTGGCAGCGATGAAGCCGATGCCGTAGCTTGGATTGAAGAACGGCGGATTGATCGGGTTGCCGGGATAGCCGCTGTCCCAGTAATAGGCGGGCTGTCCGGTTACAGTGCTGCCCAAGCTGCCGTTGTTGTTGAATCCGATCTGGCCTAAACCCTGGCGTCCGTCTGTGCGTCCGCCCACACCACCGGCGTGCGCGTAGAACATTCCGTAGGCAGCTCGGATGACCGTGGCGTCGCCGACCTTGTAGGCAAAGCCTATCCGTGGGCCGAAGTTGAGGTAATGCGTCTGCACCGGCGTGCTGCATCCGCAACTGTCCGTGCCGTTCCCGGCAAACTGCAGGGCGCCCAGAATGTTGCCCGCGACGGGATTGGGGATGTTGGGATTGAAGAAGGACATGCGGTTCTCGGATTCGGTAAAGGTAGTCCAGAGGTCCCAGCGCAGGCCGAGGTTCACCGTCAGGTTCGGCGTCACCTGAATGTTGTCCTGAACGTATGGGGCGTATGTCCTGTAGCGTCCGCCCGTCTCGATCACGGCGTTCTGCGTTACGACGCTGCTGTCTACTGCTCCCAGCAGATAGCTCGCATAGGCAAGGCCGGTAGCGGTGTTGATCGCGCCGGTGGAGGTGAAGTTCGCGGTCTCATTCGGGCCAAAGGTGAAGCCCGCCTGGGTGCCGGTTAGTGGATTGTTATCGTTGTCCTGCAGCCACTGCCCCTGGAATCCGAAGGTGAACTGGTGCCTGCCCTTGGTCCACAATACGTTGTCCTGCAGCGGTAAACGTGGTTTGAGTCTCGTCGTTTGCGTGCGAGTTGGTTCCATCCCAACTAACGGGAATGTTGTTGCCAGTGAAGGTGACGTCAGGGAAGCCGGTAGCCGCGATTCCAGGCGGCAGGCCGGTGAGCCCGGCCTTGGATGGATAGTTGCCGCCGGCGGTGTTGCTCGTCAGCGGTATGAAGAGGCGGCTCAATCCATAGCCGAAGTCGTTCACGATGTTCGGACGAATGACGTAAGCGTCGTGAATTTGCGCCAGGGTCGCCCACTCGATCACGCCTCTGCCATCGGTGTAGGGGATGGGCAACGTCGAGTTCGTGGTGGCGGTGGCCGCCGCCAGGCTGCCGGTGACGGGGTTCGCATATTTTCCGTGGCTGAAGATTCCATAAGATGCGATTTTTGGAGGATAGATCCCAGTCCACCTTCGCCGTGCCGCTGTCGTTGTCCACGAGGTTTGGCAGCGACGCCAGATAATTCTGGAGATTGCGCCGTTGATCACTCGCGCGGAAGATATGACTGGAAGGATTTCGCAACCGCGGAGAGGCGTGAGGGATTGATGACATTCAGCACGCCCTGGTAGGAGAACTGCGGACGAGCGATGCAGACGCCGGAGGAGTTCGTGGTGGTGCAGATGGTGGGGTCGTAGATGGGATTGGGGAATGCGCTGAAGTCGCCGGTGCGCTCGGCCGTCGTGGGGATATTCTGGAGCGACGGGACGATCGCTGAGTCGAAGCGGTATCCGTCATAGTTGACGAAGAAGAAGAGCTTGTTCTTCAGGATCGGGCCGCTGAGCGAACCGCCAAATTCGTTCTGATGCTCGATAGGGACGCTGGTTGGAAAGAAGCCGCTGGTATCGAAGACGGTGTTGCGGAAGAACTCGTAGACTCCGCCGTGGAACTTGCCGGCTCCCGGACTTGACGATGAAGTTCGATACGCCCTGTCCCTCGTACATCGCCTCAGAGCCGGTGGTGGCGACCTGGAACTGCTCCACGGCCTCAACCGAGATTCCGAAGGCAAGATTGCGCGTGTCGCTCTCGGTGCCGGCGCTGGTCATCGGGAGACCTTCCACATAGGTCTCGTTCTGATAGGTCTGGCCGCCGTTGAAGGACGCGGTCGAGGGTCCGGCCGCCTGCACGCTGAAGCTGTTCACTCCCACGGCCAGTCCGATGAAGGCGGATGGGTCTCTGGCCGACTGGTTCATGGCGAGCGGAAGCGAGTCATAGGTTTCATTGTTGATAGACGATCCAAGTTTGACGTCCTGCGTCATCAGCATCGTCGGCTGGTCCGTTACGGTGACGGACACTGTGGTCTCGTCCGACCGATAACTTGGGGCTCAGCGTTACGTCCTGCAAGGCCTCTACGGTCACGTGCTCCTGCTTGAGGGTTTCGAAAGCCTGGCTGCCTTACGGTGACGGTGTAAGGACCCGGCTGAAGTAAGGGCAGCACAAAGCGTCCTGTGCCGGTCGTGGTGCTCACGGTATCGACTCCGGTTAGAGTGTTCGTGGCTGTGACCGTGGCGCCGGTCACGCAGCGCGCCGGTGGAATCGGTAACCGTGCCTTCGATTGAGCCCGTCCCGCTGGTCTGCGCGCGCATCACCGATGCTCCGGCCAGAAGCAGCGCCAGTACAAATACGAAGAAGGACTTGCAAATCACACGTCGCAAGTCTGGCTTGGAATATGGTGTCTTTGTGCGTCATGGCATTCCTCGAAGATGAAGTAGGCCGTTCATGTTGGTGCGAAGCATCTGAATAACAACGCAGGCAGCTCGACATGACGAGCGTCGGCTTCGGAGCATTGAAGACTCTTACTAATTCGGGAAGGATTATTTACAGGCCAATGCGTATATGTCAATACGAAAATAGTTTCTATTTCGTACATATTGGTACGACCTTTTGCCAGCTTTCAGCCTGTATCGGAGATGACGCATTTAGACTCAACGAAGTAGCCCAAAGGAACGCCTCTCTCGCACCCCAAAAGCGATAAACGATAAAGTAGAAGTACATGCCCACTCAGCTCGACCAAATCCTCGCCCGCACTCTGCTCGACGTCAACGCGCGCAAGCTCACGGCCGACTATCACCAGCTGGAGCGCAAGGCGGCCGCTCATACACCCCGCGGCTTCGTTCGCGCGCTGCGGGCGGCCTCTGCCGACGGGCCTGCGGTCATCGCGGAGATCAAGAAGGCGTCTCCATCCAAAGGGCTCATTCGAAGCGACTTCCACCCAGCGAAGCTTGCTGCTGCCTTTGAGCTCGCTGGTGCTGCTGCGCTTTCGATTCTCACTGACGAGGTGTTCTTCCTCGGCTCGATCAATGACCTCGAAGCTGCCTCCGCCGCGGTCAACATTCCCTGCATCCGCAAGGACTTTATCCTCGACCCTTTCCAGGTCCTCGAAGCCCGCGCTGCTGGCGCCGACGCCATCCTCCTCATCGTCGCTGCGCATACCGACGCTACCCTCCGCGACCTTCACGCCGAAGCCGTCACGCTTGGGCTGGATGTCCTCTGCGAGGCCCACGACCGCGACGAGATTCAGCGCGCCGCTAATCTCGGATTCGATCTCATCGGCGTCAACAGCCGCGACCTGCGCAGCTTTACCGTGCGCACCGAATCGCTGATCGAACTCGCCGCCTACCTGCCTGCCACTGCCCTTCGCGTTGCGGAGAGTGGCATCCGGACGGCGGAGGATATCGCCCGCCTGCAGGCCGTCGGATACAGCGCCTTCCTCATCGGCGAAGCCCTGATGCGCCAGCCCGACCCCGGCGCCGCGCTCGCCCTGCTTCTCGATCGGGACTACTCTCTCGATCTGTAACAATATTGGTAGCAAAAGCAGATAATATGTAACTCATTCAAGTCGTAATTACGGAAAGTCCAGGAAACACCATGTGGATCAAGATCTGCGCCAACACAAATCTCGACGATGCCGTCCTCGCAGTCGAGCTGGGCGCAGACGCCCTGGGTTTTGTCTTCGCCCCCAGTTCGCGCCGCGTCACTGCGCAGCAGGTCGCGGCCATCACTGCGCAGCTTCCTGCCACCATCGAAAAGATCGGCGTCTTTGACACGCTCGATTTTGAAGAGATCGCATCCATGGTCCGGATCGCAGGCCTCACCGGCGCGCAGCTCCATGGCGGCTTTTCGGCCCGGAGGGAATCGCCGCGCTCAAGACTCAGTTGCCCCGGCTTCGAATCATCCAGACCACGCACTGGAAGGATGAAGGCCAGTCTGCCGCCGAGTTCTCCCAACAACTGGTCGAGATCAATGAGACGGCCGGCATCGACGCCGTTCTGGTTGACTCCCGCACTGCCAACGCCTCTGGCGGCACCGGCGTCGCATTTGACTGGAACGCTGCCCGCAAGGCTCTCTCTGCTCCCGGCCATAAGCGTCTTATCGTCGCCGGCGGTCTGAATCCCGGTAATGTGCAGCAGGCGATCGCCCTGCTTCAGCCCTGGGGGGTCGATGTTGCCAGCGGAGTCGAGTCGCGCCCCGGCCAGAAGGACCCGGAAAAGCTGGCTGCCTTCATTGCCGAACGCGCGCCAAGCCACGGTTCTGGACCTCCAGACCGGCTCTGTCAGGTTCGCCGGAAAGTAGAGGCCTGGAAAGCCGAACCGCGGCCTCCTCCGTCATAAGTGCAATAAAATCAATGCGTTGCGGAGTGAGCGAAGATTTGGCCCCTCGCTTGCTCGATTGATTTGGCATTTGACGGCCCGCAGCGCGTTTACTAATGAGTTAGGAGGTACGGCCTGTGTATTAATTCTGCAATTTTCCACAATTTTTATGGACAAGGGCAACCCGATGGGCGAATACTCAACACACAAGTAACACCATTGGGCTCCGAATTAACACCTTAGTGGGATGGATGGGTTCCAGCCTTCGCGATAGGTCATCACGAAAAGTTGAATCCAACCGCATGCCCTGCGCGTCCTATGGATGTATCAGGAAAGGTCACTTTCACTTCTCAGACTCTGGGGTCGATAGTGAAAGTTGGAATAGAAACTATGAAGCTGAGACTATTCATCGCGCTGTTGCTTTCGCTTACTCCGACGCTGGCGCTCGCCAAGCCGAAGACGGGAAGCGCGCATCTGCGTCCTCAGTTATTCCACGATCGCACCCCCAAGGCTCACGTGCACTCGGCCAAGCCCCACATCACCCAGTAACCTGCCTGGGCGCTTCGGCGTACGTTGTCTCCCACAAATTTCCGAGCAAGATAAGAGGCCGCAGTCCGTGAATTCGGATCTGCGGCCTCTGTTTAGTTGTCTTGTTACTGTCCCCCGTGGTGGAGGGCATCGGCGGTGATTTCGCTAGCTCAGGACAGGGACGTTGATCTGTTGCCCGGCTTTGATGAGGTTCGGATCGCTGATGCCGTTTGCCTCTGCGATCTGCTGATACTTGTTCGCGTTGCCGTAGAACAGCTTGCTGACCTTGCTCAGGTTGTCGCCCGATTTGATGGTGTAGGGCTGCTCCGCGCCACCGGTGGTGCTGATCTGATGCTCAAGGTCGGCGTAGGTGGGATCGCACTGCTTGATGGAGTCCCAAACACGGTTCGCAATCACTTCGGAGGGCACTGAGCCCTTGAGGCGAAGCTTGTCGCCGTCCAGATCCACTGAGTCGATGGTTGCGCCATACTCGCCAAACTCCTGCAGCGTCGCGATCACCGGGGCATACTTCTGTTTCAACGTTTCCAGATCTGCCATTTCACACACTCCTGTCGTAGCCGGTTACGGAATGGCTCGCGCCGCCGTCACCTGGTTGTTTTGAGTTGAGTTCAGACCATTGCGGGGAGGTTTGCTGCTTCCTACGCGGTGAATTTCTTGATCAGATTTTGTGCCATGTCTCCGAGGCCGCCGGAACCTGCTGAAGCAGCCGTCGGGCCGTCGCCGCTCTTGGCAAAGTGCGCCATCACCAGCGGCAGCACGGTCGCCAGAGCGCCCTCTACTATCGGGGTGAGACACCGGCGTGCTGAGCTGCCTTTTCGATGAGGCCGGTTCCGCCGAGGCCCTGCTTCACCTCGTCCGTCGTGACGGAAGGTGATGCGCCGCTGGCAAGCGCTGTAGCGTGATCGCCCAGACCGTTCGCGGCGAAGCTCTTCAACATGCCCTGGATACCGTCAGGATGCGACTCTAAAGCCTGAATAAAGCCGCCCATGACCTTGGCATTATCGCCTTTGGATGCATCTCCTGCCATTGCTCCAATCGAATCTAGTAATCCCATAACTTCACCTCATTCAGTTGAAATTTGGCCCGATTCCTTGCAGCCCTGCGCCCGGTTTTATGTGCGCAAGAGCACCTACGATAGTCCACTTTTCCCTCAAATTGCACGTCGTTCGCCGTCATTTAACAGCTCTTGTTGAATCTGCTGAAGTTGTATCTGTTTGCGAAACCATCCGTAACTGGAGAGAATGACAGGCATGCCTACACTAAAGACCGCCATCGCCACCAAGGATGCTCCCGCCGCCATCGGCCCCTACTCGCAAGCCATTCGTGTCGGCGAGATGCTGTACGCCTCCGGCCAGGTCGCGCTCGATCCAGCCACCGGCCAGCTCGTCACCGGCGGAATCGCCGAGCAGACGACGCGCGCCCTCGAAAACATCAAGGCCGTGCTCACCGCAGCCGGCCTCGACATGACCCACGTCATCAAGACCACTGTCTTCCTGAAGAATATGTCCGACTTCGCCGCCATGAACGAGATCTACGCGAAGTATCTCGCTCCCGATGGCGCCGTTCCCCCGGCTCGCTCCACCGTCGCCGTCGCCGCGCTGCCTAAGGACGCGCTCGTCGAGATCGAGATCATCGCGAAGAGCCCGGCTGGAGCCTGAGCTGAGGTCTGATCCGGCGCCCCGAGCCGCATTGCAGCCCAACGCATCTAATCCACAGGAGATTCCGATAACCATGTCCGAAACTACTAGCACCCCAGCAACACCCAAGGTTCAGAAGACTGAGGCCGAGTGGCGCGAGCTACTTACCCCGGAGCAGTTCCACGTGATGCGTGAGAAAGGTACCGAGCGCCCGTTTACCGGCGCCCTGCTCAACAACCACGACGACGGCATCTATCACTGCGCCGCATGCAACGCGCCGCTCTTCACTGCGGATAAGAAGTTTGAATCCGGCAGCGGCTGGCCGAGCTTCTGGCTTCCGATCTCGCCCGACGCCATCCAGGCCCATGAGGACAACACGGCTGGCATGCGGCGCGTCGAGGTGACCTGCGCCACCTGCGGAGCTCACCTCGGCCACGTCTTCCCCGATGGGCCACGCCCTACCGGCATGCGCTACTGCATCAACAGCGAGTCGCTCGGCTTCACCAAATCGTAAGCCGGTAAGCGCAGTCACAGAAAAACAGCAAAAGCCCCAGACGCCAGGTACGCGGCTGGGGCGTTGTTGCTTAAGGAGGGAATCGGGTGCTTGCTTAGCCTTTGACGACCTTACCGGTCTTGATGCAGCTGGTGCAGACGCGCACCCGCTGGCTGGCGCCGTTCACCTTGGCCTTCACGGCCTGCAGGTTCACATTCCAGCGGCGGCGGGTGGTGTTATGGGCGTGCGAGATGTTGTTTCCAAACTGCGGGCCTTTGCCGCAAAGATCACATTTTTGTGCCATGACTGTCTTGCTCCAATCTCGGATAGCAGAACTTCCACACTCCCGTAACTTCAAGCGCGGTTTTGAATCATCTCAACCACGCTGCGGAGGTAACAAGTTGCTGAATTGGCAGTTACAAGCGTATTCGAACCGCTGACTGATAGCGTGTCAGACGCAATCTGCCGAATGCTTATCATACCATGCAGGCCGGGCTCGACTCAACCGCCTCGTTCAGTCAGTGGGTCGCCAGGGTTGCCGGAGCAATGTAGTCAATCGAGTAGAGCGTTTGGCATGGGAAGGCCGCCGAGGTCGCTGCCATTGTCATGCGGGCCATCGCCGCGTCCGCGCAGACCGCGTGCAGCGGCGTAAGCACCGCGCCGTGTGCCCGATCGAGCGCCAGCGTGCCCGTAAAGAACGCATCGCCCGCGGCCACTTCGGTTGGCAGCACGACATACCGTACGTTGTGCTGGTACAGGTAAGCAGCCGTTCGTTGCTGCTGCAGGTAGGGCATATAGTCGCGATCGACCAAGCCCCCCAGATCGACGACGTTGCCGTGGAACTGGTACCCGATGCGGCCGATATCGAACATTGCGACCTGCGGAGTCGCAAAACTGCCGGGCGGCAGGTTCTGCTCGAGCCACACCGCCATCCCTCCATGCTCGTCGTTGATCTGATCGATACCGGCGGCAGTGGCGCGCCTCCAGGCTGGAATTGAGATGGCGGCCGTAACCACGCCAAGCGCACAAACCACGATCCAGACGCGGTGCTCACCCAACCCAGCTGCGGCCAGCAGGCGGCTGCTCCCAAAGAAGATCAGTGACAGAAGAACCGTCAGCGCAACCGAGATATACCGCCCGCCGTGGCCGGTATTGGGCAGCATGGTGAAGTAGAGCAGCTCGATGACGCCGGCCCACGTGCACAGCAGCAGAAAGCGACTCGCCCGCAGCCTGCGCAGACCTAGCACTCCGCTGACCGCAAGCGCCATCAGCAGCAGGAAAAGGAGGCCGCCAACCACTCGGCCGCGCCCGTGCAGAACGCTCTCCGAGGCGCCGAAGCTCCACGTCTTGAGCAGCCGCGCAAAGCTCTGGCCGAGGAAATACAGATGGTTGGTGAACCGAAGTTGGTTTCCCCCCGCCAGAAACTGCCGCCCCTTCATGGTCTGCGGCGTCAGGTGGCCGCTGGTTAGCCAGTTGATCACGGCGAGGATCGCCATCCCGCAACCGGCTCCGCCGAACGCCACCAGCAAATCCCGCATCGTGCGACCCGCAGGCCTGCGCACAAAGAACAGCAGCCCACCAGAACAAGCCCCTCCGGACGAGTCAGCACCAGCAGCAGGCACAACCCAGCTCAGCAGAAAGAGATCCCCCCGGCCTCGCCCAGCAGCCGGCGAATACCAGGCACGAATCAGCATCAGCGACAGCAGCAGAAAGAGCAGGTGCTCCATCCCGATCATCCCGAACCACAGGAAGTTGCCGCTGACCGCAGGCGCCAGCGCAAGGCACCACGACGCGCTCGCCGGAAGACCATCGTCCTCAGTAAGCCGCTTCAGCACATAGCCGATGGCAAACAAGATCAGGCAGCTTGCAAAGAGGCTGAAGATCACAGGAGAAAGCCTGCGGAAACACCACCCAGCCCAACGTCAGGATCAGCGTCCACAGCGGGCTGCTTGAGCCGGAGGAGAGCTTGCCAGCGTTGAAGCCCAGCACGTGAAACTCAGCCAGATTCCGCGCTACAACCTGGTGGATCCACGAGTCGTCGAGAGGAAAGCCGAAGTGCCCGCGCAGCACACTCGCCAGCAGCAGAAAAGCGCCTAGATAAAGCAGTCCGCATAGCAGAGCTGGTCCGCGTGAAGCTGCCCCGGGCTTCGACAATCTCTTCTCCTGATCGCTGGTTCCGCAGTCCGAAGCACCTGCGGCTTAAGGAAGTATAAGTGTGAAAAGAAGGAAGGAACCAAGTATCTCGCTGACGACGACGGTAGACCTGTCATTTGTCGGCACCTATCTTCTGCTCTCGGAAATGCTGGTGCCATCCGCAGGATCCAGCCCGTTGGAGAAACAATTTACCCACAAAACACTTCAATGGACGGACCACGCGAATCTTCGTGGGATCTCTAAAGGCACGATGATGGCCCATTTTAAGAAGAAATGGGAGAACAAAAGAATTTTGTTGACACCTATCTGAGCAGGTCAGCATAATTCATCCGCTTATAGGTTAGACCACTTTTCTGCAAACCGTTATTCCATCGATATCCCGCTCTCTCGATTCTCACTAGCCTGGGGTTGGCCCCGGAGACATGTCATGCTGCGTAGATTCTGCCTTGCCACCGAAGTCCTCTCTGTGTTCTTTGTACTTTTCCCGTTATTTGGCGGAGCGCAGCAAGCTCCCATAGCGCTCCCGAACACCGTTTCGACCATCGGAGGTGGTGTTACATCGTCGTTCACGGTGGGCGCCGCATGCAGTCCGGGCAGTTCACTGACGGCGACGGATACGCTCGGCGACGGATGCCTCGCGACGTCGGCGTATTTCAACACTCCGGCATCAGGCGATCTTCGGGGCGGCGTGGCAACCGATCCTGCTGGAAACATCTACGTGATGGACACGGAGGACGCTGCAGTTCGCGTGATCAATGCGCGCTCGGGAATCATTACTCTCGTGGCTGGACTGGGAACTGTATGCAGCTCGAAGACTGACAACAACGGCGACAATTGCCTCCTGGCCGCCACGAAGTTCAGTTCTACGCCACGCGGTATTGCGAGCGATCCCTATGGCAACATTCTGGTCGCCGGCAATGGCAGCAATCTGGTCAACCTGATATGCAATGCGGCTTCCCCGCTCTGTCCGAACACCGCCGGCACCCATCAGGTTGGGTCTATGTATCTGGTTGCCGGTTGCGTTGCTAACACCGGCACCGCAGGCACCGCCGGGCCTGGGACTGTCAACGGGGCGAATGGAGGCACTGCAACACCTACAGGCACCTGTAGCACGAGTGTCGCCGAACTCGATGGACCACGCGGCGTCGCTGCTGATCGATATGGGAATGTCTATATCGCAGATACTACGGATCTGCGTTATCGCGTAGTCGTGGGGCCAGCCAGTTATAACGGCGTAGCTAATCCGCTGGCCGGGCTGATCGCATTGAATCCGACGTACAGCACGGTAACCGCGGTTACAGCAGCCGGCAATATCTACCCGCTGCTCGGAGGGTTCACTTCGCCTGCTTCGGGCGCCGCCTGTGTCACCGGCTCCTCTACTACCTCGCTTGACGCGTTTGGCGACGGCTGCCCCTACTACGTCTCATCGCTCAATAGTCCGAGTTCTTCTGCTGTCCAGGGAATCGCCGTCGACCCCAGTGGCAACATCCTCATCAGTGATCTATCGACCCAGCGACTGCGTGTGATTTACATGGGCGGCACGCAGATGGCGAACGTGATCATCGCAAACAATCTCACAGTGACGTCTCCTGTGGTGGGTTCCATCTACTCCGTCGCAGGCGGCGGCGCCAGCGGCTCGACGACCACGCCGCAGTTGGGCAAGAACGTCTCGATCGATACGTCTGCCTTCAAGATTACGACCGACTCCCTGGGGAATATTTACATCGGCGACAGCACGTTCGTCCTCTTCTACGACATTAATACCGGCTACATTCGCAAGCTGGCACCGGCGGGTCCAACGTTTGGCGGCTCGAATGGACTTGGTCTCGCGCTCAACGGACTGGGCGATCTCTTTCTTGCCGATTCCACCAATCTGCTTATTCGCAAGGTGGCCGCGAGTTCGCTGATCTCTACCGCAGTAAACAGCTCGTCGACACAGAGCATTCTGCTCCATGGCGCAGCCGGTACGACAAGCATTACCGCCTCGCTGGCAAACGTGGCCACTACAGATCCCATCAGCATCGGCACTCCATCGTGCGGCAGCGCTCATGCCGACAACACACTCGACTGCACGGTTCCTGTTACCTTCGCGCCATCATCGCCGGGCACGCATACGGCCACGCTCGCCGCCGTTCCCACCGGCACGTCCACGCCTGCGCTGTTACCGCTGACCGGAAACGCAACCGGCACAGCGCTGGTATTCGACGGTTCCGGTGCAACAGCAACGATCCTCGGCGGCTCGCTGCAGCCAACAGGACTGGCGACCGACGGCAATGGCAATCTTTTTACCTACGACCTCGCCACATCAACCGTGACCGAGGTTTCGGCGGCCGGCGCAGTGACTCACCTATCCGGCACACTGCCGGGGACACCCACGCAGATCGCTCTCGATGCCAGCGGAGATGTTTATGCTGTCGGTGGAGGCGGCGCCTCTATTACTGAGTTCGCGCTGGGTAGCACCGGTACTTATACAGCCGGTTCAGTCGCTTTCACACCCAACGGCGCTGCAGGCACACCGCAGGCGATCGCGATCGATACGAACGGTAACCTCTTCGTCTACGACAGCACTACCAAGGCGATTTACCGGCAGAGCAAGAGCACAGCTGGAACCCTCACCTCGACCATCGCGTCGGGGTTCGACAACGTGGTTGCACTCGCGCTCGACAGCCGTGGCAACTTGTATGTCTCCGATACGGGAACACAGGCAATCTACTCGATCAACGCCGTTGGCATACAGACCACAGTGGCGACCCACGTTGCTGCGGTGGGTCTCAGCGTCGATTCGGCAGGCGATCTCTACGCTGCGGATGCGTTGTCGAAGAGTATCTTCGAATACCCAGTCAGCGGCCCCAGGACCACGCTCGGTGCGTCGCTAACGACAGTCGCGGGTGTGGCAGTCGATCCATCTGGGAACGTATATGCCGCCGATACGGCGCAGACCGGATTGCTGTCGATTCCGCGTAGCCTTACCAGCGTCGGCTTCGGCACGAGCACAACGACGACGCAGACCGGAACCGTCACCAATGCCGGCAACATCGCGGCGAGCGGCCTGGCGCAGACTGACTCGACCGACATCACCCTGGCAGCGGGTTCAAGTGCAGGCTGCACTGTCTCGACTACTTCGACGACCTTCGCCTCCGGCGAGGCCTGCACGGTCCAAGCCACCTTTACTCCGAATGGGCTCAGCTCGGGTACGCTTGTAACCGATACGGTTACCTTTCTGCCCGCAGCGACCACTACCGGATCCATAACCTACACCGCCGCGGTGCCCGTGAATCCGACGACAACGAGCATCAGTGGCGAGACTCCGAGCAACCCGCTCTTTGCTGCTACTGGCGCGGAGGTCACGTTCACCGTCACGGTCACGAATGCGCCGGTCGGCAGCTCGGTTTCAGTGACGGTCGACTCGAGCCCGGCGACCGGCTACCCGCTGAACTCGATTGGAGTGGCGATGGTCAGTCTTTCCGGACTTGCCGCGGGCTCGCACAGTATTTCAGCAAGCTTCGCGGGGACCGCAAACGCTGGGCCTTCCAGCGCGGCGACAACCTTCACGATCAATCAATTTGTGGCCACCGGCGACAGCCGCACTGTCACCGAGCCCGCTTTCCCCGCTGTCTGCGCAACGCTCACCGCAGCGCTGACCTCGGTCAACGACGATATTCCCGCTTCGGTGGATGCCGTCGTTACTAATCCCGATGGTGCGCGCATCCAGGCCGCGCTGAATAGCTGCGCCGCAAGCAATCCCGGCCAGGCGGTTGAACTCTCGGTGGACGGCGCGGGCCACAATGCGTATTTGACCGGGCCGCTGACAATCCCGTCCAACGTGACGCTGCTGGTCGATCCTGGCGTCTTCGTTTACTTCTCCCGCAACGTGCAGGACTATGACAAGGTTGCGGGTACGCACACCTGCGGCACCGTCAACTCTTCCAGCGCGACCTCTTCCTGCCAACCGCTGATTGACATCAAAAATGCTACCAACGTCGGCATCATGGGCTTCGGAAAGTTGGACGGTCGTGGCGGCGACGCGCTGATCAACGCGTTCCCGTCCAGCTTTGCAGGCCAGAGCTGGTGGGGATTGTCCAGCATTGCCAACAGCGGCGGTAATCAGCAAAACCCGCGTTTCATCCAGATAGATTCGGGCTCCAGCAACATCACGCTGTACAAGATCACGATCCGAAATTCGCCGCTCTTTCACGTTTCCACCACTGGCTCTGCCAGCAACTTCACCGCGTGGGACATCAAGATCGTTACACCCACCAGCTCGCGCAATACCGACGGCATCGATCCTGGTAACGCGCAGAACTTCACTATTACGCGGTCCTGGATCTCTGATGGAGACGACAACATAGCTGTCGGGGCCACTAGTTCGGGGCCCGCTGCGAACATCTCGGTCACCAACAATCACTTCTTCGCGGGCCATGGCGAGTCTATCGGCAGTTTCACGCAGGGCGGAGTGAGCAATGTGCTCTTCGACGGCAATATGTCCTCCGGCAATGGAATCGCCGGCGCTGGAAGTTCTGTCGCTAATACTGCCGACAGCAACTCGACAGGCATCCGCATCAAGTCCGGATATGATCGCGGCGGAGTGGTCTCCAACGTTCAGTACTCAAACTCTTGCTACCAGGACCACAAGGCTGAGATCGTTTTCAACCCCAACTACGAGAACACAACCGGGTCTGCGTCACCCAACTTCAAAAATATTCTGATGCAGAACCTGACCTTCCTCACCGAGGGGACGGTGCAATTCACCGGTACGAACAATAATGGCGTCGTCTTCCCGCTCCAGGTCACGCTGGACAATGTGAACTTCGCCACGCTGCAGACCTCGGATTTTGGTACGACGGCCGCTGGCACCGCGCCGACCAATTCCTCGCTTACTTACGGTCCCGGCCAGGTCTCCACAAACTTCATCAATAGTTATTCGACCTTCGTTGGCCCGAACGGCAACACGGTTACGAACCAGATCACCGAGAGCAGTCTGCTTCCGCCTGCGTGCAACTTCACCTATATCGCTCCGGAGCTGACGGGTCCGGCGGGCCTGGCGCAGACCATCACCGAGGGGCAGAACGCGACGGCTGTGGTGATTCTGACACCAGCCGTGGGCGGGAGCGCCTATCCAACCGGCACCGTCACACTCACAGACGCTCTCACCAGCAGCTCAACCACTGTGACGCTGACGGGAACCGGCGACACGATTTCAATTCCGCTGACCGGCTTGTCCGTTGGTACTCACACCTTTACCGCTAGCTACTCCGGCGACGCTAACTACGTTCCTTCCGTACCGGGCTCGCCTTACACGACGACGGGATCCTATCTCATAACTGTCAATTCCGGCAGTCTCGGCACCAGCACGACGACGCTGTCTGGTGTGCCGGCCAGTACGCCCTTTGGTACTTCCTTTACTGCAGTGGCAACCGTTGCGGGCAGCAACCCGACCGGCACGGTGCAGTTCATCGTGAACGGCTCTTCGTACGCCACTGCGGCTCTGAGTTCGGGCGCCGCGTCAGCCAGCATTAGTCTGCCTTTCAGCGCGACAGCGTACAGCATATTCGCCGTCTATAGCGGAGATGCGGCAAATGCCGGTTCGACATCGTCCGCATCCTCGCTGACCATCACTCCAGCTGGCACTGCGACGATGCTCTCGGCGAGCACAACAACCACCACGCTGGGCCACCCGGTGGTCCTGACAGCCATCGTTTCCTCTTCAGCAGGGACACCCACGGGGACGGTCGCCTTTTCTTACACAACCTCCAGCAATAGCACTCCCGTATCCATAGGGCCGGCCGTAGCTTTGAACAACAGTTCGGCTTCGACTTCCGCAGAATTACCACAGGGTACAAACTCCATCACGGCAGCGTATGCCGGCAGCGGGGACTTTGCCGGATCCGCTTCCGCGCCCATGACTGTCACCATCAACTTCCCGACGATTATTGGGTTGCCCAGCAATCCCATTGCGCTGCCCTACACCATCACCACGATCGCCGGCGGCGCCGCGGCAAGCAACGCCAACACCGCCTGCGCCGGTTCCACTGACAGCTTTGGAGACGGTTGCAAGGCTACCGCGATTGCCATCAGCGCGGCCAATGATTTGCGTGCCGTGGCCGCAGACCCTTTTGGCAACATCTACTTCAGCGATAAGGTAGCCAAGTTGGTGCGCCGCATAGCGCCCAATGGCGTGATCAGCAACTTCGCGGGTAAGGTCTCCGGCACCACCTGCGTTCCCACTGCAACCGTCGGATGCACGCCCACGCTGGTTGCCATAAATGCGATCCGCGGAGTCTCTTCCGATGGACAGGGCAACATTTACATGGCTGACTTCGGCGGCAACAAGGTCTACAAAGTCAGCGTCTCGACGGGTCTGATGTATCTTGTGGCCGGCACCGGCACCGCGGGCGCTACTACGAATGGAAGCGCTGCAACCTCAACGGACGTGGATGCGCCACGCGGCGTTTGGGCCGACACCGTTGGGAACGTCTACATCGCCGACACATCCGCCAACCAGATTCTGGTTGTCGACCCCACGGGCGCTATTCATATCTTTGCCGGCAATGGAACCGCGGGCTTTAACAACAGCGACGGCGTACTTGCCACATCCGCTGAGATCAACAATCCTCAGGGGGTTCTCACAGACGCAAATCTGAATGTCTACATCGCTGATTCCAGTAACGGAAGAATACGCGTGGTCTGCGTGACTTGCGGAACCAATTCGCCACTCGATGCACTTTTGGCCAAGCTGGGCATCAGTTCGCCGACAAATGGTGACATCTACACCATCGCCGGCAGCGGTTCGACGGGGACTTACAGCGGCACATTGCCGACGCTGGCTACCAACGTTTCGATGACCCCGCAGAAGCTGGTCTTCGACACCGGCGGAAATATCTATATCTCCGATTCCAATAACGCAATCTGGTTTGTCGATTTCCATACCGGCTACATTCGTGCCATCGCGAGAAACTCCGCCACGGTCTGCTCCAACGCCACTGACAGCGTCGGCGACGGATGCCCAGCAACCCAGGCCAGCTTCGGCTCCGGTGGTGGCAACGGCATCGGCGTCGGTGCTGACCCGCTGGGGAACGTCTACATCTCCGACACGACAAACCTGCTCATCCGCAAGGTGACAACAGGTCTTGCGTCAACTTCGATGGCAACTGGTTCCACCACTACGCAGCCTGTACAACTGCACTTCGCCGCCGGCGACGCTCCGGCCTCAGGCAACAGTCTAGTTTTCACCTCAACCGAGTGGTCGTTGGGAACGCCCGGTTGCGCTACCAATGCCGACAGCACGACGGACTGCCTGCTCAACTCCAGCTTTACTCCGGCTGTTCCAGGCACGCGTTCCACGCCGCTCGCTGTCAACAGCTCCCTCGGCAACACGGCCAACCTCGCTCTTACTGGAATCGGACTCGGCGCTGGATCTACGCTTGATCCCGCAAGCCAGGTTAGCTTTGGCACGAATCTCCAGGTCGCGGGTCTGGCCACCGATACTGCTGGGAACGTCTATGTGTCGGACGCCATCAGCAAGCAACTGCTTCGCTTTACTCCAGCGGCTCTCGCGCAGGGCGCAAGCGCTACGTCAACTTCTCTGGCAACGCTCACGTCGCCCGGAGCCGTGACGGTCGATCCTCGCGGTTACGTTTATGTTGCTGACACCTCTACCGGTTTGATCACGCAGATCTCACCCTCTGGTACAGCTTCGACTTTGGCGCTTACGCTCACCACTCCGGCAAGCCTTGCCGTTGATTCGCTGAACAACCTCTACGTGTCGGATTCTTCCACGCAGACGGTCTATCAGCTCAACCCCATCACCGGAGCGGCGCGCCAACTTGCCGTCGGAACCCTGGTTGCGCCCGCGGGCCTGGCCATCGATCCCAGCGGCAACCTGCTCATATCCGATCCTGGTGCCGCGGCTATCTACCGTTTCAATCTGCAGAGCGGAGTGACCACCACGGTTTCGTCCGCGGCCGTCAGACCGTCGGCCATCGCGGTCGATGCCGCCGGGAACCTGTTGATCGCCGATACTGCATTGATCCTCGCTTTGCCCGCCAGCGCTAACAGCGCGTCGTTCACTGTCGCCAATCTTGCGCCCTCGGCGCTGGCAATCGACTCTGCAGGCGATCTCTACACGGGCTCTGGCGGGTCGGTTCTCGAACTCACCCGTACACAGGGTTACGCGCAGTTTGCGGGAGCCTCCGCATCGCCGCAGACCATCAACCTGCTCGAGTCCGGCAATCAGGTGTTGCAGCTTAGCTCGGTGAACCAAAGCGATACGGCAGATTACAACCTGACCGCCACTGCTTCCGCTGACTGCACTCTCAACGGCACATTACCCTCAACCGTGCCCGTTGGCGGCGTCTGCTTGCTCACGGCCACCTATACCCCCACAACATTTGTTACGACTACTGACACCGCCACTTTGAACGGCAACCTTGCGAACGCCGCACTGTCCACGACGCCGTCTGTGCAGCTTATACTCACCGGACCTACCGTTCCGCCCACGGCCACCATTGCGCTCAACCCCGTGTCGCCGGCCTCGCCGGTGTACGGTCAAACCGTTACTGTCAGCGCTACTGTCTCGGGTCCAGCGCTGACACCGGCTGGGACAGTTGTGTTCACCGTCGATAGCTCCACAACTACAGCCAACGTAATCGGCGGCGTAGCAACCGCAACGCTGACCGGTCTCAACGCCGGCACGCACGCGGTCTCCGCGACGTATACCAGCAGCAACGGGTTCGCTCCGGCAAGTACATCCGCCACAACCTTCACTGTGATTCAGGCAACTGCGACGGTGACGCTTAGCAACCTCACGCAGACCTACATCGGCTCGCCGCTTTCGGCGACGGCAGCGACCACTCCGTCAGGCCTCGCAGTCGGCCTCACTTATAACGGTTCTGCGACCCCTCCCACCGCGGCAGGCAGCTACGCTGTGGTCGCAACCGTCAATGATCCGAACTTTACCGGCTCCGCCTCAGGCACGCTTACCATCAGCAAGGCAACGGTAACGGTGACGCTCAGCAACCTCACGCAGACCTACACCGGCTCGGCGCTTTCGGCGACGGCAGCAACCACTCCGTCAGGCCTCGCAGTCGGCCTCACCTACAACGGCTCTGCGACCGTTCCGACTGCGGCAGGCAGCTACGCTGTGGTCGCAACCGTCAATGATCCGAACTTCACCGGCTCCGCCTCAGGCACGCTTACCATCAACAAGGCAACGGTGACGGTAACCCTCAGCAACCTCACGCAGACCTATACTGGGTCACCGCTTTCGGCGACGGCAGCAACGACTCCGTCAGGTCTCGCAGTGAGCTTAACCTACAACGGTTCGACGACGGCGCCGACAGCGGCTGGAAGTTACGCGGTTGTTGCGAGCATCAACAATCCGAATTACTCGGGGTCGGCCTCCGGGACGCTCACGATCAACAAGGCAACAACAACCATAACCTTCTCTGCGAATCCACCTAATCCCACGCTCGGTCAGTCCGATCTGTTGTCCGCCACGGTGACCGGCGTGGGTCAACCGGGCGGCACAGTTGTATTCAGCTCCGGCGCAACCACGCTCTGCACAGCCACACTTAATGCCTCTGGAATGGCGTCCTGCTCGTTCGTGCCATCGACGGACGGCAATTTGACAGTCACTGCACAGTACCAGCCCGACGGGAATCACCTGGCCAGCTCGGCCAGTATGACGCTGTTTGTTTACGATGCGGCAGTCAAGCTTCAGCTCTCCAACACACAGTTGGTTTATCCCGGCGCGACCAACGTGACGGTTTGCATCTCCTCAGCTACGTCGGCAACTGCTACCGGCACAGTTCAGATATTCGACGGAACGACTCTGCTGACGACGCTGAACGTACAAGGCGGCGGCTGCGCCTACTGGTACATTTCACCCGGTCTAAGCGCGGGAGCACATCAGTTGACGGCTATCTACTCCGGCGACCGGAATAACCCATCCGGCACCTCGGTTCCGGTCACTGTTACTGTCAGCCCGGTTCCGGTGACTCTGTCCGCTTCCTGCTGGAATGCATCCTTTGCATATGGCGGGAACTATCAGTGCACGGTTAACCTGAGTTCCAACGCAGGTTCGCCTCTCGGCTCGATCACCTACACCTACGACGGCGGTTCGGCGGTCACCGTCCCGCTGAGCAATGGTAATGCGCAGTTCACACTCACCACGCCGAACGTCGGCACGCATACGGTCATTGTGACCTACGCGCAACAGACCAACTACGCCTCCGCGACATCTCAGACCGAGACGTTCACGGTAACGCCAGCTCCAGTCAACGTATCGCTGACGCCCTCGAGTTGGTATGCGAAGGCTGGAACAAATCTCACCTTTCAGGCGGCAGTTTCTTCCTGGAGCGCAGGTGCGCCAAACGCGACTGGCTCAGTCTCGTTTTACGACGGCACCACACTGCTGTCTGCCGTACCTGTCAATGCCGGCGGACAAGCTACTTTTGCGACTGCGAACCTATCCGCCGGGACACAAACCATCACCGCAACGTATTCAGGAGGCAGTAACTACGCTTCCGGGTCTGTCAGTGTGACCATTACTCTTACGCAATAGACGGGTCGGAGTGCATCAGACTCCCGCAGCCCAGAAGAAGTGATGGTTGCCGCCGCCTATTGGCGCGAACGCACTACATACGGGTCACTACCCCATGCTGCGTACTAGTTTGCGGGTAGAACCTCGATGGCATTTACAACAGGATAGTTGACCACCGGCAGGAAGGAGAGGTCGATCCTGCCGCTGGCACTGGCCTGGATGTTGTCAAAGGTCTTGACGACTGGCTCGGAGCCACCGGTGGCGAGTATGTCAAAGTTCTTCAACAACAACTCGCCGTTGCAAGCCACATTGAACACTCGGCTTCCGGGGCCACCGGATCCCCCATTCTCTTTATCAAACCAAGGCTCGCGAAAGTAGAGCTTGACGGTGTAATGAGCCATAGGAACTGCCGGAATGTTGTAACGGAAGGTGCCGATGCGGTCCGCTTCATAGAGTCCCAGGTTGCCTTGTTTGGCAGACTTAGGTGGAAGGCCGTGACGCCCTCCACTGAAGTACCGATCGGAGGCCCAGAGATGATTCTCACTATCCAGGTAGGGCTTCGAGCTGACCACAATTCGTACCGGCAGCAAATCTGCCGACGGCGCCGGAAGTATCTCCACAGCGTTGAGCAGGGAAACATCGCTGACGTAGTCGATGTGGATTGAGCCATCATTCTCTGGGGCTACGCCGGTCACTACGATTGAGGTGGCGATGCCATCGCCGCCCGCCTGGTCTACAACGTCGACGCCAATGGTTGGCCCCGCATTAATAGAGAGGGTCGCCACTCGCGTGGCTGCCGGAAGGTCCGTGGTTTCGGCAAAGTAGAAGTGCACTTCGTAAAGTTTTTGCGTCACCGGAAATAGACAGTGGGCAATACCCCGCACCCCGCCGAAGTAGAGCGGGGCGTCTTCCGTGTCCGCGATCTTCTGGGGCCGGACGGTTACGTTCTCTCCCTGGCAGTAGTTGCCAGTGGTCCATTTGGTTCCGGAGGGATCCACATATGGCTCCCGGCCGGCTCCCATCAGCGCCCGGATGGTCTCTTGCGGCGCAGGTGACGACAGGGCTCCGGCGGAATAGACAGAATCCGCAGGATGCAAGCTGCTGCCTTGATGATGGCGCCAACCCCATACCCCGATGACCAGGACGAGGGCGATGATTCCCATCGACCAAATCTGAACCCTCCGCGCTGGTACCTCGGGGGGGGCGGGAATGGTCGGCAGGGCGGTGAGCGCAAGTTCGCCGTCGTGGTCCGCCGCCGCTTCCTGCTGTGCGGTCGTAGGGTGCGGCGGCGGCGCGGCGACAAAGCATGGGTCATAGTGACCTGGAGGGACGACGAGCCGTAGCGGGCGCCCGGCTCCTTCGTTCTGGTAGACCTCCAGGAGGCGTTTGCGAAGGGAGTGTACGGTTACGCGGACGATGGTGTCGGAGTTGGGATCAAAGTCAGGCCGACGGCCAAGGGCCTCGGTCGCAATGGTGTATTCCTTGATCTGGGTGCGGCCCGCGAAGTGCTCCTCGCAGATGTATTTCAGCACGCGCGCCAGGTTCCCTGAGCGCCCGAGGACGCCAGACGTGAGAAGCCAATCGAGCTCCTGTCGCTCGGCCTCTACTCCGGCTTCTGCGGGTGCAATATATTCGGGTGTTCCAATAGCTGCCACGAGTGCGGATTCTATACCCCTGACCAAGCCATCTACAACACAGAAATTAGGGGATGTTTGACACTTAAGTCTGCCACGGGCAAGTTTTGGTGCGTTCAGAGCCCGTTGCCCCTAACCTGTTTATCCGGCAGGCAGTTGCGAATTGCTAACAAACGCTAACAAGCTCGCTAACGGTCCGCATCCTCGACATTTATCAAGGTGAATGAAGGCAATCGCCCTAGGGCAAATTGCCTTATTAACCACTAACCTTCATTCACTTCGAATTCACAAGACAGAGATCAAGCACTGTTGCTATTTTCTGTCAGCTAACGGACAACCAGCTAAGCCGGTGCGGAGCAGCCTGCAATTAAAGGGGCCAGCGTATTCGGCATGGTTTTCAGATGTACCACTTATGGAACGCAGCCAGCGACGGAGAAATCTTATGACGAATCCAATGAAGAAGAACGACCGGAACGAGATTGTTCACTACGCAAGACGCTTTTTCGCCCAACGCTCGTGGGTGTTGGCCATCCTGATATTTGCGAGCGTCGCGTCGATCCACGCGCAGCAGACCACCGGCTCCATCGTCGGTACGGTGAAGGATCAGACCGGCGCGGTGGTCAACAACGCCACGGTGAAGGCCACCAACGTTGAAACCGGATTCTCCCGGTCGGCGCCGACCAACGGTTATGGGCAGTACCGCATCGATTACCTGCCCGTGGGCGGGTACACCGTCGAGCTGGAGGCGGCCGGCTTTAAACGCTTCGTGCAACAGAATATCGTCCTCAACGTCGATCAAACGCTGGCGGTTGACATCACACTGACCGTGGGTACTACGACTGAGACCATCACGGTCACGTCTGCTCCCCCGGTGATCAATACGTCTGACGCGGTATTGGGCGTAACCGTTGGGGGGGCCGAGATCGTTGGCCTGCCCCTGGTCAATCGCAACGCATACTCCCTAATTTCCCTCACGCCGGGCGTGATGGCCAATAACAACAGCCCCACCTCGAACCCCACCGGCTCCCCCAATTTCACCGTTGGGCTACCGTCCGCGGATGTCCAGATCAACGGCTCCATTGACGGCGGCAATCCCGAGGTTGCCTTTTACCTGGATGGCGGCAACAACATAACCGGTATGCGCAACTACGGAAATCCGGCGCCCAACCCCGACGCACTCGAAGAGTTTCGCGTAGAGACCAGCGCATTCGGGGCCCAATATGGCCAGTTCTCCGCCGCCGTCATTACGGTTATCACAAAGTCGGGAACAAATAAATTTCATGGCTCATTGTTCGAGTTCAACCGCAACACCGACTTCAACGCCTTTCCCTGGACCGCGGGACAGGGCGGTCCGGCAGTCAAATTGCCTTACCATCGCAACCAATTTGGCGGTACCGTCGGTGGCCCCATCATTCACGACAAGGCCTTCTTCTTCTTCAGCTATGCCGGTCTGCGTCAGGTGGCCGGATCACTGCTCACTGGCGGCATCGTGCCCTCGGCTGCCGAGCGTCTGGGCGACTTTACCGGGGACACCTTCACGGTCTACACCCCAGGCACCACGCATATCGCCGCGAATCAGGTGAACGGAATAAACAGTAGCCCAGGTTGCCATGTTGCCACACTGAACTGCATCCCCCAGGCCCTCCTGGATACGACCATCTGCAAACTTCGATAACGTAAGCAACACATTTGGCTCTTCCATTCCGCTGCCCAACGGCGCTCTCAAGCCCGCGACCGGAGGCGGGGCTTACACGGGCGTCTACAACACCCCGACAACGGCAAACGAATACCTGGGCAAGTATGACCAGGTTCTCGGCGCCAAGGACCATGCGACGGTGACCTTCTTCTTTGTCAGGAACGTGCAAGGTAACAGCCCTGGCGGCAACGTCCCGTGGACCATCAATCAGTCCGCTGCGAATCAGTGGAATGCCAACATCAGCGACGTTCACACCTTCAGCCCCAGCACGGCCAATCAGTTCTGGCTTACGTTCACGCGTGCAGCGGGCGGACGCGTCAACCTGCCAGTGCACGGCCCGGCGACGCAAACCCTCGCCACATACGGCTCGAACTTCGCTATCCAGGGACCGAACGCACTGCCCAATTGGTCCCCATCCGGGGCCTTTAGCGCGACCACGACGAACGCCGGTCCGTTCACGGGCTCTAACAACTATGAGTTACGCGACATGGTCAGCCTGACCAAGGGCAAACACACCCTCGCCCTTGGCGGTGAGTTCGCTCTCGATAAGACTATGTTCTGGGCCGATCTGTTGAACTTTGGCACTATCGGCTTTGCGACCTCCGCACCCACGTCCACGGGCAATGTGTTTTCGGACTGGGTTACCGGCCAGGCCTCCTCATTCGAACAGGACACGCCTTATACAACGCTGATCAGTAATTGGCACACTGCGGTGTTCCTGCAGGACAACTACCGGATCACACCCCGGTTCACAGCAAACCTTGGAATCCGGTGGGACATCGATACGGTTCCCGTCGAGTCCCTCAACAGGACGGCAACGTTCGTTCCCGGCGTGCAATCCACCGTGGCGTCGGTCGCGCCGAAGGGCATGTTGTTCCCGGGGGACGCGGGCGTCGGTCGCGGCATAATCACCACGAAATTCCATCATCTTGCGCCGCGTGTCGGTTTCGCGTGGGACCCGTTTGGGGACGGCAAAACCTCATTTCGCGCCGCCGCGGGCGTCTTCTACGGCACCACCAGCGGCAACGAGTGGAACCAGCCCGGCAACGGCGCACCGTTCGCCATACGCCAGGGCTTCGGTGCCCTCAATTCAATTACCAGTATCTACTCGACCCCGGGCGACTTCCCCTCCCCCGGAGCTGGTGGCGGTATCTTCCCGTACACCTATACGCCAAGCGCGCCGAAATTCTTCCCGACGGCCGCCGTCGAGAGCATCGCCAAGAACGCACAATATCCTTACATCTACCAGTTCAACACGTCCGTGCAGCGACAATTGCCCGCCCAGATAAGCTTGACGGTGGCGTATGTAGGTACGCTCTCGCATAACGTGCCCACCATGATCGACGGCAACTACGCTCCTTATTCGACCGCTTTCGGTACACCCAGCACTTCAGCGACCAGCGTCGCCAACCGGCGCCAGTTCGATCCCTGTGTTGGGCCTTGTCCGAGTGGTCCGGCCGGCATCAACACCGGCACCATGGGGCAGAACATCTACCTGATCACAAACCAGCACGCCAATTACAACGCCCTTCAAGTCTCGGCGAGGAAGCAACTGTCGCGTGGCTTCAGTATCAGCGGTTTCTATGTCTGGAGCCGCGCGCTACAAAGCTCAAACGAGTCGGCGATCGGACAGATGACCGCGCAGGATTTCGGTAACTTCGGCAATCCCTTCACCGCCACCAATAATACTTTGGGCGCACTCGGCGGCGGCCTCGCGGAGGAAAAGGGCCCGATGGATGCTAACCGGAGCAGCAACGCGGTGATCTCCGCCATATGGAATATCGACTACTTCCACGGATCGAGCACGTTCCTGAAGGTAGCGTTAAACGGCTGGCAGATCGCGCCGGTTCTCGCTATGACTAGCGGCGCGCCGTTAAATATGACCACAGGATCCACCAAGAACTTTGACAGTTCGGGCGCGAACCGTCCCAACGCCGTTCCTGGTGTTAGCCCCAAGCTCAGTCACGGCTGCCGGATTTGCTCCACCAACAGTGAGTTGACGGCATGGTTCAATACTGCAGCCTTCACTAACAACGGACCTGGCCTCCCCGGAGGGATCGGCCCTGGTGGCGCCGATGGCAATGTGACGCGCGACTCCATCCTCGGACCGGGGTTCCGCGACATGGATATGGGAGTCTTCCGCAACATTTCCTTCGAGCATGGAGTCGTGTTCCAGTTCCGCGCCGAAGCCACCAATGCCTTGAACTGGGTGAGCGTCGGCAACCCGACAACGTCCCTCTCGTCGGGCAACGACGCCAAGATCACCGGGGCGCAGGGCACCCAACGCGTCATCCAGCTGGGAGGCCGGCTGACGTTCTAGGTCGAACTCGCGCAGATGTTCGGCGATCCCAAACACGCGGCCTCTACGTCGGCAAGCATGACGGATGGCGTTCGGCGCGAAACTCAACGTCCCACCTGCACCACAAGGCGGTCGGTGAACTTCATCGACCGCCTCCCCTTTAAGCTTCACGGGAGTACCTATGCAATCTTATGTACGAATCTCTTCTGCCGCCGCGCTCGCAGTCCTCGTTGCGTTCGGCGCAGTTGGGCGGGCCCAGTCAACCACCACCGTCCTGGTTGACGTCGATCATCGCAAGACGCTTAGTCTCAACGGGGACTGGCACTACATCGTCGACCCATACGACGGTGGCCTGTATAACTTCCATCGCGAGATACGAAAGGATGGCTTCTTCCTCGACGGCGCTCCGGAGACCGGCAGCAATGGCCTGATCGAGTACGACTTCAGCAAATCGCCGACCCTCAAGGTTCCCGGCGACTGGAACACACAGCGTGACTCGCTCTTCTACTACGAAGGCCTGCTCTGGTATCAGCGCGACTTCACCTATCAGCCAGTCGCGGGCCACAAGACATTCCTTCATATCGGGGCCGCAAACTACAAGTCCATCGCCTGGGTTAACGGGCAACAAGCGTGCAGTCACGAAGGCGGATTTACATCTTTTGACTGCGACGTCTCGACCAGCCTTCGTCCGGGTAAGAACTTCGTTGTGATCGCTGTCGATAATACTCGTCTCGCCGACGGCGTACCTACGCTCAACACCGATTGGTGGAACTACGGCGGCCTCACGCGCGACGTCTCTTTAGTCGATGTTCCGTCGAAGTTCATCGACGACTACGATCTGCATTTGAATCACGACCGCACGGCCATTGAGGGCAGCGTACATGTCGAAGGCGCTGAACCCGGTGAGGAGGTTGCCGTCTCGCTTCCGGAGTTGAATCGCAGCGTCTCCGCCACGATCGGCGCCGACAGCCGGGCCGCCTTCACGCTCTCTGCCACTGGTCTTGAGTTGTGGACACCGGAGCATCCGAGGCTCTACAAGGTCCGTCTACAGGCCGGTGAAGACACCCTCGACGACATCATGGGATTTCGCACCATCGAAGTGAGCGGAACCGATATCCTTCTCAACGGTAAGTCCGTATTTCTTCGCGGCATCTCCATTCATGGAGAGGCTCCCATTCGCGGCGGCCGCGCTAACAACGACGCGGATACAGCCACACTGCTCGGCTGGGCCAAAGAACTGAACTGTAATTATGTGCGCCTTGCTCACTATCCTCACGATCAGCGCATGACTCGTGCGGCCGACCGGCTCGGGCTGATGGTGTGGTCTGAAATCCCCGTCTATTGGGCCGAACACTTCGATGATCCCGCCGTCCTGGCCAAGGCGGAGCTGCAGCTTCGCGAGGAGATTCGCCGCGACCGTAACAAGGCGTCCATCGTGCTCTGGTCCGTCGCGAATGAGACGCCGCTCACTCCACCGCGCACAGCCTTCCTCAAGACCCTCGCCGGGGACGTACGCGCACTCGACTCGACCAGGCTCGTCACCGCAGCGCTGCTGGTCCGTTCCGAAGGGCACAATAAGTATGTTGACGATCCTCTGGGTGAGGCCCTCGACGTGATCGGCATAAATGAATACATCGGCTGGTACGAGCAGTCGCCGGCGGACGCAGACACCACCGTCTGGCACATTGGCTATCAAAAACCTCTCATCGTCAGCGAGTTTGGCGGCGATGCAAAGGCTGGTCTGCACGGTGCCCCGACGAAACGCTGGACCGAAGAGTACCAGGCCAGCATCTTCAGGCATCAACTTCCCATGCTCGCCAAAATCCCACAGTTTCGCGGCTTGACCCCATGGATCCTGGTGGATTTTCGGTCACCCATGCGACAGCTTCCCGGCGTACAGGACGGATTCAACCGCAAAGGTCTGATCTCAAATCGAGGCGAAAAAAAGGAAGCGTTCTACGTCCTGCAGAAAACCTACAGAGACTGGGCCATCCATGGCACGCCTTCCGCCGCCTCCGCCCGACCAACTCCGGGAGCGCACGACGGATCACAGTAGCGCATAGAAATCGATGGGTAAAACGAGGCAAGCGGAGATTCGGAAGCGGAGAATTTCGAACGCAGCGTCATAACTTATTGAAAGATATGGTAGGCACGAGGAGACTCGAACTCCTGACCTCTACCGTGTCAAGGTAGCGCTCTAACCAACTGAGCTACGCGCCTGCGTGCGTCATTCCAGTCTAAATGCAACCCCCTCTTTTCGGCAACCGGCTGGCGAAGCCTCCGAATGAAGTACGATGGCCTAACGTGCCGGTCCTCAGCCAATTCCGAGCAGCACCTAACCTCCTGACGCTGCTGCGGCTCTTCATCATCCCTTTCCTTGTCATTGAGATACTCGACGGCAACTTCCGCGCCGCCTTCGCACTCTTTCTGCTCGCCGGAATCTCCGACGGCCTCGACGGCCTGCTCGCCCGCTGGCTCAGTCAGCGCACCACCCTGGGCCTCTACCTCGACCCCATCGCCGACAAGCTCCTCCTCAGCACGCTCT
Source organism: uncultured Acidobacteriaceae bacterium (assembly GCA_963744125.1). Lineage (GTDB taxonomy): Bacteria > Acidobacteriota > Terriglobia > Terriglobales > Acidobacteriaceae > Edaphobacter. The sequence continues at coordinate 257,819 of CAVUSG010000012.1, forward strand.
TCCTCGTCCTCACCCACGTCGGACTGATGCCGCGCTACGTCACCGTGCTGGTCTTCAGCCGCGACCTCGGAATCCTGCTCATCGCGACGCTGCTCTTCGCCACCGGAACCCTGCGCGACTTCTACCCCAGCCTCTTCGGTAAGCTCAACACTCTATGCCAGATATTCGGCCTCACCGCCGTCCTCTGCGAGCGAATCTTTCCCTCGGCCAACATCACGATGCTGCGCGATGGTCTTATCCGCCTGATAGCCATCCTGGCTCCGCTCTCCGCGGCCCAGTACGCCTGGATTGTCATCCGTAGAATGAACGCGCCCCCGCAGGCGCAGACCTAGCCCCCGATTGCGGTACGATCTTGGTCGGACGAAGCTCTAGTCTTCGGTAGACTCAGCAGCAGTCTCCTCCTCAATCGCTATATCGAGATATTCAGCGGAGTCGAACACCTCTCCGCAGCTCTGGCACTCAACAAATTCTGCGTCGTCCTCACGGGCGACAACTTTGACAATGGGGTGTTTGCACTGGGGAGTCATGAGATTGGGGGAGCGATTGATGAATTCTCACTAACCCCGCCCGCCTTGTCAATCATCATTTCTGCTAGTCAGCCGCATTTTTCCCCACCTGGCGTTTCGCCAACCCCCCTCGAAATCCACTGTTGCGCACCCGCCTCTAGAGGTACTACACTAAGTAGGACTGGAAAGGTCGGCTTTCGAGCGGCCCCAGCCACTCCGGGAAGGGTTTGCCGACATGCTGCGTCTCACCAAAAAAGCGGACTACGGGCTCATGGCGCTCAAGTATCTCGCCGAGCAGCAGGACCCCAACGCCTCCCAAAGCGCGAAGGACATCGCCGAGGCCTATCACATCCCGCCGCAGCTTCTCGCCAAGATCCTCCAGACCCTGGCCAAGGCCGGCCTGCTTGTCTCGCACGCCGGCACCAACGGAGGCTACGCGCTCGCCCGGCCCGCCGCTCAGATCAGCGCATTTGAGGTCATCCGCGCCATCGATGGCCCGCTCTTCATCACCAGTTGCATCACAATTCACGGAGCGTGCGACCTAACCAGTCATTGCACCATCAAAGAACCATTGCGCAAGGTCAACGACAGTATCAAAGACCTGCTCAGTGGAATCACCATAGCCGATCTCATCGATGCCAGCGATCCCGAACATCACGATCCGGCCGCGGTCGGCGGCGGACTAGTCAGCATCGCCCTTTAGCAGCAGCGTCTTTCAACGACCTTAGATTCGAACGTACAATCGCAATATCGACACAGGAAATGGCACAGAGATTAGGAGCAACAATGAGCAACGAAATGAGCAACACCGGCGTAGTCATCAGCGAGTCCTCCAAGCCGCTTCCCGAGGGCGTCCATCTTCCCATCTACATGGACAACCATGCCACCACGCCCCTCGACCCGCGCGTCCTCGCGGAGATGCTCCCTTACTTCGGCGTCAAGTTCGGTAACGCCGCCAGCCGAAACCACTCCTTCGGCTGGGAGGCCGAACAGGCCGTAGAAGTGGCGCGCGAACAGATCGCCAAACTCATCGGAGCCACCGCCAAGGAGATCATCTTCACCTCCGGCGCCACCGAGAGCAACAACCTCGCCATCAAGGGCATCGCCGAGATGTACAAGGAGCGCGGCAACCACATCATCACCCAGGCCACCGAGCACAAGGCCGTCCTCGACACCTGCAAGAAGCTCGAGAAGCAGGGCTACCGCGTCACCTATCTGCCCCCGCAGGCCGACGGCCTCATCTCCATGGACGAGCTCAAGGCCGCCATCGACGACAAGACCATCCTCGTCACCATCATGTACGCCAATAACGAGATCGGCGTCATCCAGCCCATCGCCGAGATCGGCAAGCTCTGCCACGAGAAGGGCATCCTCTTCCACACCGACGCCGTACAGGCCGTAGGCAAGGTCCCGGTCGACGTGCAGAAGGACAACATCGACGTCCTGTCTTTATCCGGCCATAAGATTTACGGGCCGAAAGGTGTGGGCGCGCTCTACGTTCGGAGACGCAACCCGCGCGTCCAGATCTCCGAGCAGATCAACGGCGGAGGCCACGAGCGCGGCATGCGCAGCGGCACCCTCAACGTCCCCGGCATCGTCGGCCTCGGCAAGGCCTGCGAGATCTGCCGTGAAGAGATGGCCACTGAAGCCAAGCGCGAGTCCGAGCTCCGCGACTACCTCAAGAACAAGCTCGAAAACGCCCTCGACCACGTTCAGGCCAACGGCAACATGGAGCACCACCTGCCCGGTAACCTCAATATGAGCTTCCTCTACGTCGAAGGCGAGTCCCTGCTGATGGGCATCAACGACATCGCCGTCAGCTCCGGCTCGGCCTGCACCTCGGCCACGCTCGAGCCCAGCTACGTCCTCAAGGCGCTCGGCCTCGGCGACGAGGTTGCGCACTCGTCCATCCGCTTCGGCCTCGGCCGCTTCAACACCAAGGCCGAAGTCGACTACGTCTCGGACAAGGTCATCGACGTAGTGCTCAAGCTCCGCGAACTCAGCCCGCTGTACGAGATGGTCAAGGAAGGCATCGACCTTACCAAGATCGAGTGGGCAGCTCACTAAGATTAGGCTTTACAGAGGGGATGATGGAAACAATCGAGTCTGTGGCGAAGCGCGATGTCAGACGCATGATGACTTCAATTTTTTGCGTTTGTGTGATCTTAGCTGCGGGTCTCTTTTATGCGATGCATCCATTGCTCACGGAAAAAGAGGGCGGATTCCTGGTATGTGGTGTCGTTCTCTTACAGAGCTTGTTCGTTCCACGGGCGGCCCGTATTGCAAGGCTCCGCAAAGTTGAACGAGCCCAATGGCTGGAAGCATATCGAGCATCCCCGGAATCGCATCTGCTCCACCTGAACGACTAACGAAATCAACCCGGCGCACCTAACCGCACCGGAGTATCATCTAATTAGAGACGAGGAACACACCATGGCATATAGCGATAAGGTAGTCGATCATTACGAACATCCCCGCAACGTCGGCACGCTCGATAAGAGCTCGTCCGAGGTAGGCACCGGCCTGGTCGGCGCTCCGGAGTGCGGCGACGTGATGCGCCTCCAGATCCGCGTCAACCCCGAGACCAACGTCATCGAGGACGCCAAATTCAAGACCTTCGGCTGCGGCTCGGCCATCGCCTCCAGCTCACTCGCCACCGAGTGGGTCAAGGGCAAGACCATCGACGAGGCCCTGACCATCACCAACACCGATATCGTCAAGGAACTCGCACTTCCTCCCGTCAAGATTCACTGCTCGGTCCTCGCAGAAGACGCGATCCGCGCAGCCATCGGCGACTGGAAGAAGAAAAACAACGTAGCCGAGACCGAAGGCGCAGCCGTAGCTGCTGCCCACTAAGCCTCCGCTCCACCCTTTGATACGGCGCGGCCAAAGCCGCGCCGTATCGCTTCTAGGTTGTATGTTTTTGTCGTTGCTGTTGCTTCTGAAGATAGGTCCGGGCTTTAGCCCGGACATCAAAGGGGCCGAACAAATCGGGCTTTAGCCCCCGGGATATGCTCTCTTATCCCCGCTACAAGGTACAACGATGTCCATGGTCACTCTACAAACCGGAACCCCACCACCCCCCGCCGCCAGCGCCCCTGACCCGCTCGCCGGCGTGACCCTCCTCATCCCTAACGGCCTCTCCGAAGAAGCCGCCGCCAAGGGCGTCCGCCTCACCCCCAAGGCCCTCAAGCGCATCCGCACCGCCATGGCCAAGGAGAACGTCTCCCCCGAGCAGGGCGGCCTGCGCCTCGGCATCCAGGGTGGCGGCTGCTCCGGCCTCAGCTACAACATCCGCTTCGACACCAAGCCCCGCGAGCGCGACCGCACCTTCATCTTCGACGACGCCGCCAACGCCCCCATCCGCATCTTCGTCGACCCCAAGAGCTTCATCTACCTCACCGGCATGGTCCTCGACTTCGAAGAGACCCTCATGCGCCAGGGCTTCAACTTCATCAACCCCAACTCCACCAAGAGCTGCGGCTGCGGCTCCAGCTTCTCCTCGTAAAACTTGACAAACGGACCCTCCCCAAAGGGGGTATTTCCAGACGCCCCATCTTGGCGCTAAATAGAGGTCCGGACTTAAGTATCATGTTTTGAAGATTTTGCGCAAAACAAGGGGAGAGGGGGGTACCCCGCGGAACAAACCAAATCCCACCCACGCAGTCTCATAAAACCTATGTCCTCTGCCGCTGACTACTTCACCTTCTTCTCCCTGCCGCCCAAACTCCACATCGACACCTCCGCCCTCGAGAAGGCCTTCTACAGCCTCTCCCGCAAGCTCCATCCCGACCGCTTCGCCTCCAAACCCCTCGCCGAGCAGGAGGCCGCCCTCGCCCAGTCCTCCCAGCTCAACGACGCCTACCGCACCCTCAAAGACCCCATCCTCCGCACCCAATACCTCCTCACCCTCGAAGGCGTGGAGCTGGAGGAGCAGTCCAAGGCCGCTACAGAGGCCGCCCGTGCCACCGGCATCGAAAAGAAGCAAATCGTCCCACCCGAGCTGCTCGAAGAGGTCTTCGAGCTCAACATGCAGCTAGCCGAGATGCGCGCCGCCAACAAGATGGGTGAGGACGAACCCGAACTCCGCCGCGATCTAATGACCGCCAAAGACGCCTTCGACGACAGGATGGTCGAGACCCAGGCCGAGCTCGAGGCCCTCTGGTCCCAGTGGGACGCTGCCCTCGACGCCGGAGACCGCGCCGCCCAGCTCAAAGCCCGCGACGCCATGGTCACGCTGCTCAACAAGCGCAACTACCTGCGCAACCTCGTCCGCGACGTCAACGAAGCCCTCGGCGACTAATCCGCTGCGGCGATCCGCTCCACCTGCTCCAGGTGGTTGATGTCGTGGCCGGCCATCGTCTCCACGATCGTCCAGAAGGTCATCGTGCCCCGCTCCGGATGCGTCGTAGGCTTATGCTGCTCCGCCGTGGTCACCGTCCCCAGCAGCTTGAGGTTCCAGTTCCTGGTCGCCACAAACATCCCCAGCGCCGAGGCAAAGTCATACCCCCGATACCGCCCCGCCCAAGCCTCCTGGTCGAACGGCTGCATGATCGCATGTTCCTCCGCCAGCGTCTGCCGCAGCCGGAAGCCGAACACCAGTTCGCAGTCCGCCAGGTGGCACACAATCTCCCGAATGCACCACTTCCCGGGCGCCGGAGCAGCCTCAATCCGCTCCTCCGCGAGCGGCGCGGTCAGCGTCTGCAGACGCCCCGCAGTCGTGAACAGAATCGGCACCGGATCAGCGTCGCCGAGAAATTTCTCATAAGGGTTCAATTCCATAGCGCCACACTACCACGCACTCGCCAGCTACCAAGCCCTAGTAATTTTACTAGGTTCTTTGGCTGTCGATGGCATCAAAGAACCAGTGGGCATGGTGTGTAGGACAATAGAGATACATGTTGTAGCGACATCGTCGATCCCTGGAAGAGAACAGAAGAACCCATGGCAGAAGAGCGCGTTGTAGGAATCGATCTCGGCACCACCAACTCCCTGGTCGCGTACATGGAGGGCGACACTCCCGTCGTCATTCCCGGCGAAGATGGCGAGCGGCTCGTCCCTTCGGTCGTTGCGTTCAATGCCGACGGGCCGAATGAAGGCTTCTCCGTCGGCAATGCTGCCCGCGCTACGCTGCTCAGCGACTCCGCCAACGCCGTTTACTCCGTCAAGCGCCTGATGGGCCGTGATCTGGCCGATATTCAGGACGAGTTGAAGTTCTTTCCCTTCAAGCTCGCGCCTGACCTGAAGCCCGGCGAGGTGCTGCGGCTCAACGTCGGCGGGCTGATGCTTACGCCGCCGGAGATCTCCGCTTACATCCTGCAGCAGCTCAAGAAGAACGCTGAGCGCTTCTTCGGAGCTCCCGTTACGAAGGCGGTAATCACCGTTCCCGCGTACTTCAACGATGCTCAACGGCAGGCCACCAAGGACGCTGGACGCATCGCCGGCCTCGAGGTGCTGCGGCTGGTCAATGAGCCGACTGCTGCTGCGCTTGCTTATGGACTCGACAAGAAGCGGGACGGGCTCATCGCTGTATACGACTTCGGCGGCGGCACGTTCGACATCTCCATCCTCAAGCTGCATGAGGGCATCTTCGAGGTCATCGCGACGGGCGGCGATACGCATCTCGGCGGAGACGATATCGACAATCTGCTCATCGCCATCGCGCTCGACGACATTGCGGGCGACATCGGACCTGAGGTTGCGCAAGCGGTGCGCGCCAACGGCGAGGCTATTCAGGCGATCCGCAAGGCGGTGATCGATGCCAAGATCAAGCTGTCGATCCTCGAGGCTGCGACCATGAACGTCTCGCTGCCTGCGGTCGATGGCGCGCAGCCGCGGCAGTATCTCCGCGACATTACGCGTCAGCACTTCGAGGCGCTTATCGCTCCTGTTATCGCTCGGACTGCTGCGCCTTGCAAGCAGGCTCTGAAGGATGCGCAGCTTACTCCGGACCAGATCGACGAGGTGGTGCTGGTCGGTGGATCGACGCGCATTCCTGCGGTTCGCGCACTGGTGGATGATCTCTTCCAGCTTTCTGCTCGCGGTAAGAAGCCGCACACGGAGCTGAATCCGGATGAGGTTGTGGCTCTCGGCGCTGCGGTGCAGGCCAACATTCTGGCTGGTGGTTCTGCTGCGACCGAAGATCTGTTGCTGCTGGACGTTACTCCGCTCTCGCTTGGCATCGAGGCGCTTGGCGGTGTTGTGGCCAAGATTATCCAGCGCAACTCCACCATTCCGGCGAGCGCCACGGAGCACTTTACTACTGGCGTTGATGGCCAGACTAACGTTGCTATCCACGTTGTTCAGGGCGAGCGCGAGCTGGCTAAAGACTGCCGTTCGCTGGCTCGGTTCGACCTGAAGGGCATTCCTCCGATGGTGGCTGGTTTGCCGCGTATTGAGGTGAAGTTCCTGATTGATGCTAACGGCATTCTGCATGTCTCTGCGCGCGAGCAGCGCAGCGGACAGCAGGCTGAGGTTGAGGTGAAGCCTACTTACGGGCTGACCGATGAGCAGGTCGAGAACATGATCCTTGCTTCGTTCGACAATGCCGAGGAAGACATTCGCGAACGGCAGGTGATCGAGGCGAAGAACGAGGCTGAGACCATCCTTGCTGCGGTGAAGAAGGGCAAGTCGCACGAGGCCTGGCAACAGCTTTCGTTTGATGAGATTGCAAAGATCGAGGCCGGTGAGACGGAGTTGAAGGCTTCGATCGCCGGTGGTGACTACCGGGTGATTCGGCAGGGAATCGAGCGGCTGGACAAGGCCACTCGACGGTTTGCCGAGCTGATGATGGACAACGCTGTTACCGGCGCGCTTGGCGGCAAGACGATGCAGTCTGCGGGCGAGTCGCTGGGCGAAGGCCCTACTGCTCCTCATCCGTTTGCGAAGGCCGATATCGACGACAAGGCTCTGCCCGAAGACGACGATGATGATGACGATCCGATCACCGTTCGCTAGTTACGTGCTGGCGCAGATAAAATCAATACATAACTTATGACTGATACCAGCAATACCGAAACAACCGTTGATACTTCGCAGCCGCCTGCGGAGGGCATGGTTCGCGTTACTTTTTTGCCGCAGGGCCGTACCGTCGAGTTTCCTTTCGACTCGCTGCCTTATGAGGGGCATGGGTTGCCGATGAGCTTTCTCGATGTAGCCGAGAACTACGACATCTTCCTCGATCATGCTTGCGGCGGCGTTTGCGCCTGCACTACTTGTCACCTCCACATCAAGGAGGGCGCTTCCGGCCTCAGCGAGGCCGAGGACCTGGAGCTTGACCGCATGGAGACCGCGGCTGACATCCAGCTGAACTCTCGGCTGGGCTGCCAGGCCGTGATCGAGAAGCCTGGCGCTTATGTGGTTGAGATTCCGAAGTGGAATCGCAACTATGTGCAGGAAGGCAAACCTTCCCACGGACCTGGCAGCTAGCTCTCTTACGCACGGCACAATTCCGTACTTCGCGTTCGAGGAATGCTTTGCAGGTCTGTGCTGGCAGTCTGGCTGCGAGCTCCTGCCATGTCAGCAGCTTCAATCTCCACGCAAATCCTGGTGTCTGCACCGCCGTCATCACCGCGTACCAGGCCTCGACGAGGTCCTGGCGGCGTGCGTCGCAGAGGACGCAGAATGCTGCTTCGCCGGCGAAGGCTGCGAGCACGTTGCGAATGAGCTGATACCCGCGCACCATTCCTACGGGCGTCCAGGGCAGTCGGCTCACGTCGAAGACCGTCTCGAAGTCGCGATAGCGTTCGATCAGTTTCGGCTTCGCCTGCTGGAAGCCGGTCTCGGTCAGCTTGGCTTCGACGAAGAGATCTCCGAGGTGCATATCGATCTCGGTTCGATCGAGGCGTCCGTTGCGCAGCGGCACTCGGGGATTGATCCCGAAGCAGGGCTGGCTGGTAGTGTCGACTGCCAGCAGCTGGGCTATCGCAGGCGATAATGTCTCTCCTGCGAAGACAGCTGGATGGCAGAAGATGTTCATCAGCAGGGCGTCGGAGCTGTTCACCGAATCGAGCTCCATCCACTGCCAGTCCGCTCTTGCTCTTACGCGGCGCGATGCCGTGTGGACCTTGGTTAGGCGTCGCGACCATTCGGGCGAGGCGCAGATCTTCTGGTACGAGGCCGGATGAAAGTTGCCGTGGCGTCCCTGCTCGTCGCGTCCGAACATGACTACCGGATTGCTGCCGGGGGAGAGATCGTGCAACAGCTTCTCGTCTCGTGCGATGCGCTGGCCTCGCACGCTGAGCTCGCGGCGCAGCATCGACGAACTGTAAGTCTGAACTTCTGCCACCTGACCTCTCCAGCTCTTCCAATCCTCGCAGATGGCGACCTGTGCAGAGGTAAACTAACCCTCAGGAGAACGCCACATGGCCCGCGAAATTACTTGGACCGATACGCTCGAGATCGGGATTCTGCTGCAGGAGAAGCACCCTGAGATTGAGCCTTATACCGTTCGCTTCACTGACCTGCACAAGTACGTTACCGCGCTGCCGGGGTTTGTTGGCGATCCGGCTAAGTCGACTGAGGGCATCCTCGAGGCGATTCAGACTGCGTGGAACGAGGAGTACGAGGACGCCAAGTAGCTTTCAGGGGGGTACCCCCTATGGGGTTACCCTTGCTAAGCTTCTTGTTTGCAATAGATACGTAATTTGATGTTGCCAAATTAGTCTATCTAAAGGGGTTACGGCTAAATTCTTCCAAACAAAAGACTTAGGCCCGGCTGGTGAGCCGGGCCTTATCTTGTTTTGTTCTCTAGTTCTATTTTACCAAATTGACCATAACTAAAAATCACTTTGGGGAAAGTTTTATCTTGTTGATGGGGTTTGGGTTATGGGGTTTTGGTGGTGTTTGGCGGCTTGACATGCGATTTTGCTGAGTAAAAGCGTGAAAAATAGTTTGGGGGGTGGGGATTGGGGCGTGAACATTGGGGATTTGCAAGGCTGCCTGGGCAGAGACGGACGCAGAGGGCGCAGAGGTGCGCAGAGGGCGCGGAGAAAGGCAAAACCGGGGAAGGGTGTATGTTCCCCAACCATCGCCCGATCAGGCGGGCTCAGGATGGGGCACCCGAGAGGTTGGGGTGGGTGAGGGAGAACAAGCAACGGCAAAGGCAAAAGCAAATACGGAGGTTCTTCGCTGCGCTCAGAATGACAAGCGTTAATGGTGGGTCGAGGAGAACAGGCAAAGGCAACGGCAAAAGCAGGTCCTCCGCCATCCCACCCCAGCGAGCAAAAACCGCTCGCCGGGGACCCCGGTTCGGCGAAGGATGACAATTCAAAAATTGACTAAAAAATTTGCGTAATAGGAAGGAAGTAGAGGTTTGGTGGTCAGGGTTTGCGACGTAGGAGCTGGGCTGGGAGGGTGGAGCGGGTTGCGAGGAGAGTGGCGGTGGCGAGGATAGCCCAGGTGGTGGTGCCTATGGCTATGGAGATGAGGTCGGTGGGGTGGCCTCGGTGTAGGTGGAGGAGATTGGTGGTCTGGTGGACTGTCCAGTAGGTTCCGGCGAAGGATATGAGGGCGGCGAGGAGGGCTCGGGCTAGTTCTCCGTATTCGAGGCCGGCGAGGCTTACGAGTTTGTTGCGGTGGAGGAGGATGGCGAGGGTGAGGGTGCTGATGGCCATGCCGATGTCGGAGGCTATGGCCAGGCCGGGGACTCCTATGTGGTGGAAGAGCAGGGCGTAGATGGGGATGGAGATGAGGGTGACGGCCCAGCCAGCGATGGCGGGGGTCATGGTGTTGCCGGCGGCGTAGAAGCTGCGGGAGTAGATGGCCTGTGCGGCCCAGAAGGCGATGGAGATGGCGAAGATGGTGAAGTAGTGCGAGGTTTCGATGGCGTCGGTGAGGTTGAAGGAGCCGCCGCGGAAGAGGTCGATGATGGGGAAGGAGAGTGCGACCATCCAGGCTCCGGCGAGGAGGGCGGTGGCGAGGACGCGGGAGACGGAGCGGTTGACGGCTCCGGCGAAGTCGGAGAGGCGGCCCTGGCTGAAGAGGGAGGAGAAGAAGGGGAGGGATGCTGCTCCGGCGGCGGAGCCGAGGATGGTCATGGGGGCGTTGAAGAGGTTTTTGGCTACGTTGAGGCGGGAGATTCCGCCTTCGACCCCGGAGGCGTAGTAGCTGAGGATCCACTTGTCGGCGAAGGTGAGGGAGACGCCGATCATGAGGGGGAAGGTGAGGCGGAGCCACTCCCAGAAGGCGGGGTGGCGGAGGTTGAGGATGGGGGAGTATTTGAGGCCGTTGCGGAAGGCTCCGTAGGCGGTGAAGGCGGCGGGGCCGATGATGACTCCGGCCATGACTCCGATGCCGAGGGAGTAGATGCCGAAGCGCTGGGAGAGGAAGATGGCTCCGAAGATGATGCCGAGGTTGTAGATGAGCGGCGTGATGGCCTGGTAGAGGAAGATCTTGCGGACGAGGAGGCGCGAGCCGAGGACTCCGCCGATGAAGAAGAAGAGCGGGCCGGGGAGGATCATGCGGGTGAGGCGGGTGCAGAGGAGCGCGCTCTCGGGGGTGAATTTGGGGAAGGCGATGCGGGTGTAGAGGGGGGCGAGGAACTCGGCGATGATGATGGCGATGGTGAGGACGGCCATCATGGCGTTGAGGACGATGGAGAGTGCGCGGTCTGCGCCTTCTTCGTCGCCGGCGTGGCGGTAGCGGTTGAGGATGGTGATGAGGGAGATGGAGGCTACTCCGCCGACGAGGAAGTAGCTGAGCATGTCGGGGAGCTGGAAGGCGGCGTTGTAGGCGTCGGTGGCCTGTCCGGCGCCGAAGATGTGGTTGATGTATTTTGTGCGGACGAGGCCGAGGACTCCGGAGAGGAAGGTGGAGGCCATGATGAGGAGGGTGGCGGAGAAGGCGGAGTGGGAGTGGGAGAGACGCAGCCAGTTCCAGCGGCCTGTCGGTGGTGGGGTTAGAGTCGGGCTTGGGGTCGGGTGTGGACAAGGAGTTGGTTGAGTTGCTTGGTGAGTTTAGGGAGTAACCCCACGATACCTCAGGACTTTGTCCTTCGGGATCATGGGGCACCATTTCGAGGTTGATTTTGACTTTGCTTTGGGTGTGGGTGGCGTAGGTTTGAAAGCTGGACCATGGGTATTCGGCTGGGTTGGGCGCCAGGCCTCGGGATACCGGGTTGCGGTGTATGTAGCGGAGTTTTTCGAGGCGCTTTTCAGGCGAAAAGACGTTGAAGTCGTGATAGCGGGGGAGCCAGAAGGGAGATTCGGGGAGCTGTTTGGAGACAGAACGTTTTAGTGAGCCGAGGACGGTTGACAGGGGGTGGGTTGGCGGCTCAGTGAGAAGAAGGTGGACGTGTTCGGGCATGACGACGTAGCCGAGGAGGTGGAACTGGTACTTCTGTCGCATGGACTCGAGGGAGCTTTCGAAAACTGAGGCGGCACGTGGGGATTTGAGGTAGGGGTTGCGTCCGTGACAACTGAAGGTGATGAAGTGGAGGTTGCCTGTTTGTTGTCTTCGTTCCAGGCGCGGGGGCACGTTGGTGGTTCCTTATGGGTGGTAGGAATGATTTGGTGGTGGTGGTTCGAAAGTGAGTAACCCCACGATAACCGCCGGACTTTTGTCCGTCGGTGATCATGGGGCACCCTCAGGTTTGATCGGAAGTATCGGTGGTGGCTGGGGGGCGGAGCGATTCCCGGGAGGGTTGCGACCAGTGTTTGAGCTGGGAGGCGTGGCGGGCGCGGCGCTGCTTCACGTGCGAGGGGACGGAGATGCCGGCGATGGTGAAGCTGACCAACTGTCTCTGACTGCAGCGGAGACAGCGTACGGGATAGCGCATGAGAAATATCTGCTTGATATCGGCCATGCGGACCCTGCTGCGGCGGAAGGACTGGCAGGGACAGTACTGGCACTGAATCGGAACTCCGGAAGCGATGAAGGGCGCTGAGAGCAGAGACTCGTCATCGTAGGAGGAGTGCCCACGAACGGGACCTCGGTCGCTGGATCTGGGTGCTGTGGGGTCGCTCATAGGGCCTGTGATGCTCTCAGTCTTTGCGTGGTTTGACGCCGGCGTCAAAGAGGCTCTTGACTGCGGCGGGGCGCGGCGTGACTGCGGGGTTGGGCGTGGCGTGGCGGGTGGCCTTGAGCGGGCGGATGGGGTGCACGGCTCCGCGGGCGGTGACGGGGCGGGAGAGCATGGTGAGGAGCTCGCGGAGGTCTTTCTGGAGTTTTTTGAGCTGCTGGTTGGTGGCGGTGACGGGACCCTCGGGCATGGCGAGGGCGAGTTGCGAGGCGTTGTGCTTCATCTCGCTCTTGATGGCCTGGCGGGCGCCGGGGATGGTGTAGCCCTCGTCGTAGAGGAGGGATTTTACGCGGAGGGCGGTTTCGACGTCGCGGCGGCGGTAGAGGCGCTGGCCGGTGCCGCCTTTGTTGGGTTTGAGCTGGGGGAATTCGCTCTCCCAGAAGCGGAGGACGTAGGCGGGGACGTCGCAGAGGCGGGCGACTTCGCCGATGCGGAAGTAGAGCTTGTCGGGTATCTCCGAGGGGGTTGGGGGAGAACTTTTGCGAATTGGCTGATGCTGCGCCATGCCAGAAGACCTCGTCTCTCCGGACGGACGGAGAGGTCACTAAACGCCGACTTCACAGAACAGTATAGGCCACGTGTGGTCTGCTATTGGTTGCACAATTGGAGCCTCCCTGTGATGATTTTGGCTGTGTGGCGGCGCCGGGGTGGGGAACTTCGCTGGGCGTAACGGCGTATCTTGATGCAAGGCTTTGAGGAGGACTGCAAGATGCTCGTAAACCGTACGCTGGCTGTGGCGATGATGGCTGCCGTGACTCTTTCGCTGGGGTGCCGCATTGAGTCGAACAAGCAGGGCAACAGCGACAATGTGAAGATTGCGACGCCGTTTGGCGGCATGTCGGTGAAGACGAATGATGCTGTCGTGCAGGAGGGTACGGGTCTGCCGCCGTATCCCGGGGCGGAGGTGGTGAAGAATAACAAGGACAACGGCGCGGCTGACGTGAATATGAGCTTCGGGAGCTTTCAGCTGCGGGTGAAGGCGGTGAGCTACCGGACGAACGATGCTCCGGAGCAGGTGGCGGCTTTTTATCGCAAGGCGCTGGGGCGGTATGGCGATGTGATTGAGTGCTCGAACAACAAGGCGGTGGGGACGCCGACGCAAACTGCGGAGGGGTTGGGTTGCGAGGGCGACAAGGGCGACAAGAATTTCAACATCAACGATGAGATGACGGGGAAGATGGAGTTCAAGGCGGGATCGAAGACGCACCAGCATATTGTGGCGATCGATCCTGATGGGAATGGGACGAAGTTCGGACTGGTGGCGCTGGACCTGCCGGGCCATGTGACGATAGGGGACGATAATGGCGGCTCGAAGCAGTAGGCGCGCGGCTTGCTGCGGGGTGGTGGGGTGGGATAGCTTCATAGTTATGCAGCAACATTGCCATCGCTGTGGCGGCGAGCTCTCTGAGGGTGACGAGGTTACATCGTTTTGTCCGCACTGTGGGTCTCCGCAGCTTTATCTGCCGGAGTATGACCGGCCGAGTGCTGCGGCGGAACAGGATTCGACGGGGGCGCCACCGCCTCCGCCTCCGCAGATGGTGGACTGGAAGGCGGCGATTCGTTGCGCGGCGGTGGTGGCGGGGATTGCAGCGGCGCTGACGGTGCTGGCGATGGGGTTGCCGGGGATTCCTCTGCTGGGGACGATTGGGACCGTTCTGGACGCTGACGGGAGCGATGACGGCGGTAGCTTTCTATCAGCGGCGGCGTCCGCTGGCGAAGATGGATGCGCGGGTGGGGGCGCGGATCGGGTTTACGACGGGACTGGCTCTGGTGGCGTTTATCACGGTTGCGATGGCGGCAGCGGGTTTGGTGGCGCGGTTCGGGCTGCACTCGACGGCGGGGTTTGATGCGCAGATTACGACGCAGCTTGCGGAGCTGGTGCGGCAGACGACGGTGCAGGCCTCTCACTCGGCGGCAGCAGGCAGTCCGGAGCTTGCGGGGTTTCTGCGGTTTATGGCGTACGCCGGAGTTTCGAGCTGGTTATGTGCTGGGGACGGTTGCTTTTAGTTCGGCGGTTCTGCTGCTTTTTTCGACGCTGGGTGGGGCGGTGGGGGGACTGTTCCGGACGCGACGGCGGGTTGCGCCTTGAGGAGGTGGGACGTGCTTTCCACTGGGGTGGGGGCTGATGTCTGCTGGTATCATCAAGTCAAATCGTTATGACTGAACCGACACCTGAATCGAATACTGTGCGCAGCCCTAAGCTCCGCGAAAAGGGGCGACTGATGTCGGCCTCGGAGATTGAACGTACGCTTGGTCCGCCTGGCGCATGAGATTGTTGAGAAGAATGATGGCGGCTCGAACCTGGGGCTGGTGGGGATCAAGCGGCGCGGGGTTCCGCTGGCGCAGCGGCTGGCTGTGCTGATTGAGAAGATCGAGAAGCATCCGATCGATACGGGCGTGCTGGATATCAGCTTTTATCGCGACGACCTTTCGACTGCGGGGCCGCGGCCTACGGTGGTGAAGGGCGAGCTGGGGTTCGATGTGACGGGGCGCGACATCATTCTGATGGACGATGTGCTTTATACGGGGCGGACGATTCGTGCGGCGCTGGATGCGCTGTTCGATCATGGGCGGCCGAAGAGCGTGCAGCTGCTGGTGCTGATCGATCGCGGGCATCGTGAGCTGCCGATCCAGGCGACGTTTACGGGGCGCAGCATTCCTACTTCGAGCCGCGAGATTATTGAGGTCAAACTGAACGAAGTGGATGGGCAGGAGCAGGTGCTGCTCGTCGAGCTCGTGGACTAAGGGGCGCTGAGGAACTTGTCTGCGACCTATGCCTCCGGCTGTCTGCTGAGTGTTGCTGACCTGAGTGTTGGTGAGGTGGCCAGCATTCTTGGGCTGACTGCGCGGCTTGATGCGATGGCTGCGGCGGAGAAGGCGAAGCTGCTGACGGGGCGGCGGGTGGCGCTGCTGTTTTATGAGTCGAGCACGCGGACGCGGACTTCGTTTGAGCTGGCAGCGAAGTCGCTGGGGGCGATGACTACGCTGGTGAGCGATAAGTCTTCTTCGATTGAGAAGGGTGAGTCGCTGAAGGATACGGGGCTGACGCTGCGGGCGCTGGGGGCGGAGTGCATTATTCTTCGGCATCCGGCTTCGGGGTCGCCGTTTCTGCTGGCGAAGTCGACGGGGCTGCCGGTACTGAATGCGGGGGATGGGATGGCGCAGCATCCTTCGCAGGCGCTGCTGGATCTGCGGACGATGCTTACGCGGCTGGGGCTGGATGCGGCGACCGTGCATGAGAAGACGCTGGCTGGGGTGACGGTGACGATTACCGGGGATATTCTGCATAGCCGGGTGGCGCGGTCGAATGCGATGCTGCTGCCTCGGCTGGGGGCGAAGGTGATTCTGTGTGGGCCGGAGGCGCTGTTGCCGGAGGATGCGCTGGGGTTGGGTGAGGGGATTGAGATTGTGCGGGATTTTGATGCGGCGCTGAAGAGGGCCGGTTCCGAAGGCAAGGCGGTGGTGATGATGCTGCGGATTCAGCGGGAGCGTTTGAGTGGGCTGGAGCTGGATGTGGCGGAGTATATCGAGGGGTATCAGTTGAACGAGGTGCGGCTGGCTGCTTGTGCGTCCGAAGGCGGTGGTGATGCATCCGGGGCCGATGGTGCGGGGGCTGGAGATTTCGGGTGAGGTGGCGGATGGGCCGCAGTCGGTGATTCTGGAGCAGGTGAGCAATGGGCTGGCGATTCGGTCGGCGCTGCTGGTGCGGGCGCTGGAGGTGAAGGCATGAGTGATTTGTTGATTGTGAATGCTCATGCGGTGGATGCGGTTGCGGGGTTGGATGGGCCTCGGGATTTGCTGATTCGTGATGGCAAGATTGCTGGGGTGGAGCCGGTCGGGGCGTTCGGGAAAGTGACCGTGGCTGAGACGATTGATGCTGCGGGGTTGGTGGTGGCTCCGGGGTTGGTGGATATGCATGTGCATTTGCGGGAACCGGGGCAGACGTGGAAGGAGACGATTGCTACGGGGACTGCGGCTGCGGCGGCGGGGGGATTTACGACTGTGGTGGCTATGCCGAATACGGTTCCGGTGAATGATTCGGTGGAGTCGTTGCAGTGGATGTTGGCGGCGGAGCGAGGGGCGGCGGTGCATCTGCTGGCTATGCCGGCGGCGACGATGGGGAGTATGGGGGAGCGGATCTCGGACTATGAGGCGCTGGCTGAGGCGGGAGCGGTGGGGTTTACGGATGATGGGAAGCCGGTGCTGGAAGACGAGATGATGCATGCGGCGCTGGTGAAGGCGGGGCGGCTGGGGTTGGCCGGTGTCGCAGCATGCGGAGGATACGCGGCTGACGGGTGGATGCAGCATGAATGCGGGGCAGATGGCGTTTCGGCTGGGGCTGCGGGGGATGACGGTGGAGGCTGAGGCGCGGATTGTGGAGCGGGATATCCGGCTGCTGCGGGAGATTGAGAAGGCGGAGAAGTTGCGGCCGCATCTGCATGTGCAGCACGTGTCGACGGCGCGGGCTTTGCGCGCAATACGAGACGCGAAGAGTGAGGGGCTGCATGTGACTTGCGAGGCTGCTCCGCACCACTTTGCGCTGACGGAGGAGGCGGTGGGCGAGTACAACACGAATGCGAAGATGAATCCTCCGCTGCGGGCTGAGATGGATCGGGCGGCGGTGCTCGCGGCGTTGCTGGATGGGACGGTAGACTGCATTGCTACGGATCACGCACCGCATGCCTCGCATGAGAAGGAGGTGGAGTTTGAGCGCGCTCCGAGTGGGATTACCGGGCTGGAGACGGCGCTGGGGCTGGCGCTGCGGATTTTGCATCGCGAGAAGGGGATGTCCGTTCCGCGGGTGATGGAGCTGATGAGTGGTGCTCCGGCTCGGCTGATTGGGTTGAAGGGTCGGGGGACTTTGAGGGTGGGGAGCTTTGCGGATCTGGTTCTGTTTGAGGCTGGGGCGGAGTGGGTGTTCCGGGCTGCGGGGTCTCGGTCGAAGTCGAAGAATACTCCGTTTGATGGGGCTTCTATGCTGGGGCGGGTGCGGGCTACGGTTTGTGAGGGGCGGGTTGTGTTTCGGGGTTAGTGTGGGTATCCCCCTCTCCCCGTTGTTTTGCGCAAATTCTTCGAACTAAACACTTTAGGTCCGGACCTCTCCGGGACTTTGATGAAAAAGTCTTGTTTTCAAAGAACAATCTGCGCAAAGTATTCTAAAGACGGTACTTGGCGCGTCTGGGCTGGCCCGGACGGGGTGGTTTGGTGATGCTGATTTTGGTGTTGCCCCCTGTGTCTATTATACGGGGCGTGTCAAGCGGAATCGGACTCGGAATCGCGGGCTACAGGTCTTCAGAAAGGTGCTTCGGCTGCTCCTCGAAGAGGGAGATGGCGACGCGGAGATCGTCGGCCAGGCGGCGGTATAGCTCCTGTATGGTGCGGAGGGCCAGGAGCTGGTCTGTGGTCTGTGGCGGATCCGAGTCGATCAGTCTTTCGATGGCGTCAATGTCGGCCGCGACCGATGCGAGCTTTTCGTTCAAGAGATCTGCGGCGGCTTGTGGCATGGCCAACATGCTACCACTCGGAGCATAACGGTATCGGTTTCTGCTGGGTGTGGCAGAAGGTTGTGGCGGAGAACAGGCAGACTACGATGGCGAATTGGATCGAGCACATACGAATTAGCTAAATAGGTCGTCGATGTTGAAGCCGGGAGCGAATGGATTCTGGAATTTTACGTTGCTCAGGATTCGGCCGTCCTGATAGTCCTCGGAGAAAAATGTGGTGCACCCTTCACGTGCAATTGTGGCCCACAGGAGGGTATCAAAGAACTGCATTTTGTGGAGCTTGTGGTATTGCATGGCCCGGAAGAGATCTTCTTCCGTCGGAGGAACGACGCTGAAGGCGGCGCGCGTCTCCTGAACGACATCAAAGGCTAGCGCGGTGGATAAAATGTGCTTGCGGGTAGCGGCTCGGTAGAACTCGTTCAGGCACTGAAGCGCAACGATACCATCGGATTCGCCGCATCGCCTTACCAGCTTTTTGGCGATGGCATGTTTTTCGGGAAAGCGAAGGTCGATGGAGTAGATCAGGATGTTGGTATCGAAGCTGAATTTACTCATCAGGGTCGTAGAGTTCGTCGCGCCCGTTCCAGATCAACCCCATATCGTAACCTTTATCCATGATGACTGAGAGTCGATCGAGGGCGGCTCGACGTTCGACTGATGACGTCTCAGTTGCTTGAGGGGGAGGAGCGATCTCAGCTACAGGTTTGCCACCGCGTAGGAGAATGAGGCGCTGACCGGCCTCGGCCTCGGCGATGCAGGCTTTGGGGTCTTTCTCGAACTCCTGGATGGAGATGCTGCGCATTGAAGCGTCCTCTGGTTCGATTGTACGCCGGGGTGGCTAATCTTATAGCGGGAAGAGAGTCCTTACGTGGTTGAAAAGTAAGGCTAGGTGTGAAGTTTCAATAGGTTGTTGTCCATTCGATCGAGAACTGTGAAGCTGAGTTTGCGAAGCCAAGCATTCTCAGGAGACCGAATGGACTATCACTATCATGCTCGACTGACGATTGTTCGTCGAGAGCAGCTTGCGAAGGATGTATTAGAGGGCCGGTTGAGCTTGAAGGAGGCCATGGCCGAGTTCAAGCTGAGCCGGCAGAGTGCAGCGAAGTGGGTGCGGCGCTATCGGGAGCATGGCCTGGCCGGTCTCAGGGATCGGACTTCGCGGCCTCATCGCTCACCCCGCAGCACGTCGGAGGAGAGGATCATGGAGGTCGAACGGCTGAGACGGGAACGTTGGACCGGGGTGCGGATCGCCCAGCAGCTTGGGCTCAGCCGTGCCACGGTCAGCCGCGTGCTTCGGCGGCTGGGGCTGAACCGCATCCGCGACCTCGAACCTGGGCCCGCCGTGGTGCGCTACGAACACCCGGCTCCAGGCGACCTGCTGCATCTTGATATCAAGCGCCTGGTGCGCATCCAGCGGCCTTCGCACCGGGTCACTGGAGACCGCCGCGACGGCGTCAAGGGCATCGGAGCCGAGTTCCTGCATGTCGCCGTCGACGACCACTCGCGGCTGGCCTTCACCGCCATGTATCCGGACCAGACCGAGCGCAGTTCCACTCACTTCCTGGCCGCCGCCGTCGCCTGGTTCGACTCCCTCGGCATCGGCATCCGTCGCGTGCTCACTGACAACGGCCCATGCTACAAGGCCCACCGCTTCCACCGGACCTGCGCTCAGCTCCACCTCAAGCACCGGCGAACTCGGCCCTACACCCCACGCACCAACGGAAAGGCAGAACGCTTCATCCAGACCGCCATCAACGAATGGGCCTACGCACGCACCTATCAGAACTCAGAAGATAGAACTTCCTGGCTGCCCATCTGGACCCACCAGTACAACTGGCACCGTCCCCATGCCAGCCTCAACCAACATCCTCCCATCAGCAGAGCAGGCCTCGATGACAACAACCTCTTGACTCACCACAGCTAGAAGATCCAGAAGTGTTTTCGCTTTGAGACTGGATCATTGGTAGTAGTCTGGATTTCGATGATCGGAATGGGCTCTTTGACGCCTATACGAATCGACGTTGGCGAAAATGTTGCTGTAGTTTCGGTTGAAGCATGATCGTCTACCAATGCGTACGTTACGACAGCGATGGTTTGACAGGACTCGTTCCCTGCGGCGTCTGTTGTCAGGTGCCATTTGAGTAGTTGCTGTTTGGTGAGGTCTGCTAACAGGTTCGCTCCGCTGATCGTAGATGCTTCGAGAATTTCTCCGTTCGTCTTGAAGGTCAGACGTATCTCTACATTGCCAATTAAATGTGCGGAGTATGCCACTGGCGGGTAGACGAGTGTGTCTGTCGCATTTTTTCCCGTAACGTTGCACCAACGGGTTTCAGCCGTCGCGACGGGTGCAAGTGCGAGAGGGAGCAAGAGGCAAAGGCGTCGAAACACAGGCCCTCCAAGCGAACAGAGACATCATAGACTGATAAACTTTTAGTCTATGACTAATCGTTCGGGTAGCCAGATTCGTGAGGATTTTTTGCGGTTTTTTGAGGGTAAGGTGTCCGATACGACCGGACAAGGGCACCGGCGGGTGCACTCTTCTTCGCTGGTGCCGGCGAATGATCCTACGCTGCTGTTTACCAATGCGGGGATGAATCAGTTTAAGGATGTGTTTCTCGGGAACGAGAGGCGGGACTATACGCGGGCGGCGAGTTCGCAGAAGTGTGTCAGGGCGGGTGGGAAGCACAATGACCTCGAGAACGTCGGGTTTACGCGGCGGCACCATACGTTCTTTGAGATGCTGGGGAATTTTTCGTTTGGGGATTATTTCAAGAGGGATGCGATTGCGTTTGCGTGGGAGTTGCTGACTAGTCCGGAGTGGTTTGGGATTGAGAAGGAGCGGCTTTATTGCACGATCTTTGAGGGGGATGCGGCGGTTCCTCGGGATGATGAGGCTTATAAGTTCTGGCTGGAGGTGGGGGTTCCGGCGGAGCGGATCTTTGAACTGGGGGCGAAGGATAACTTCTGGGCGATGGGGGATACGGGGCCTTGCGGGCCTTGCAGCGAGATCTACTACGACCTTGGTGTTGAGGCTTCGGAGGATGGGAGGGACCTGCCGTTTGGTGAGGACGACCAGCGGTATGTGGAGATTTGGAATCTGGTGTTTATGCAGTTCGATCGGAGCAGCGATGGGGTGCTGGTTCCGCTGCCTAAGCCTTCGATCGATACGGGGATGGGGTTGGAGCGGATTGCTTGTGTGTTGCAGGGCGTGTTGTCGAACTATGAGACGGATTTGTTTACTCCGCTCCTTGCTGCCGCAAAAAAAGCAGCACCAAGCAGTAATGAACATGTCATTGAGTCAGACCCGGTATCAATTGCTTCGTACCGGATAATTGCGGATCACGCACGGGCGGCCACATTCTTGATTTCTGATGGCATACAACCGGCAAACGAAGGTCGCGGTTATGTTCTTAGGAAAATCATGAGACGGGCCATTATGCACGGTAGATGGATCGGGCAAAAAGAACCCTTTCTATTTCATATGGTCACTGCGGTTACTGATGAGATGGCCGTTGCTTATCCAGAATTGAAAGAAAATCTCCAACGTATTTCCGACACAATTCTCAAAGAAGAACAGCAATTCGCTCGGACTCTTGCCTTAGGTGGGGCGAAACTGGATAGCGCTCTTGATGAAGCTCACGAGGATTTTCGATCTGAAATGAGCAGGGCAATAGAACGAAATGAATCAACGGACGATATCGCTCCTGTTCTAGATGGTCGCGTTGCCTTTTCTTTATACGAGACATACGGATTGCCATTGGACTATATGATGGACGCTGCTCGAGACGCAGGCGTCCAATTTGATGATGCGACATTCGAGGCTGCGAAGGAGGAGGAGCAGGCGCGGGCGAGGGCTAGTTGGAAGGGTGGGTCGCAGAAGTCGGCGGCGCCGGTTTATCGGGAGTTGGCTAAGACGGAGTTTGAGGGGTACTCGGCGCTGCGGGTGGATGGGGCTCGGGTGTTGGCGCTGGTGAAGGACGGCGTTGGTGTGCCGGAGTTGAAGGGTGGGGAGTCCGGGGAGGTGGTGCTGGATGCTACGAGTTTTTATGCGGACTCGGGCGGGCAGGTGGGGGATATGGGTTGGCTGTATTCCGGCGACCATAATCAAGTCATCGCGGAGGTGAGTGGATGTACGAAGCCGGTGCAGGGGGTGTTTGCGCATAAGGTGAGGGCGAACCAGACGATTGCGGTAGGCGATACGGTGGATACGGTGGTGGATGCCGACAACCGGCGGGCTACGGAGCGGAACCATACGGGGACGCATCTGTTGCATGCTGCTCTGCGGGAGGTGCTGGGGAAGCATGTGAAGCAGGCGGGCAGCTTGAATGATGCGACGCGGCTGCGGTTTGATTTTTCGCACTTTGCGGGGGTGGCGGAGGAGGAGCTGCGCGAGGTGGAGAGCATTGTGAATGAGCAGGTGCTGAAGAATACGGCGGTGCAGACGCTGGTGGATGTGCCGATTGATGTGGCGGTGAATGAGTATGGGGCGATGGCGCTGTTCGGCGAGAAGTATGGCGAGCGGGTGAGGGTGGTGAAGATTGGGGACTTCTCGGTGGAGCTGTGCGGCGGGACGCATACGGCGGCTACGGGGGAGATTGGGCTGATTAAGGTTGTGGGGGAGGGTTCGGTTTCTTCGGGGGTGAGGCGCGTGGAGGCTGTTTCGGGGACTGGTGCGCTGCATGAGTTTCGGAAGGACTTTGATGTGGCTCGGGTGGTTGGGTCGTTGGTTGGGTCTTCTGCGGAGGGTTCTTCGCCGGCTGAGATGTTAAGAGCGAAGATTGCTGCTCAGGAAGAGGAGATGAAGAAGCTAAGGCGGGAGCTGGATGCTGTTCGGATGAAGGCGGCTAGCTCTTCTGTGGGGGATGCTGTTGGTTCGGCTGTTGAGGTGAAGGGCGTGAAGGTGCTTGGCTCAGCGGGTGGATGGGGTTGAGAAGGCGCAGATGCGGGATTTGGTGGATCAGCTTCGTGGGAAGCTGGGGAGTGGGGTTGTTGTGTTGGGGGCTGCTGATTCTGCTGCGGGGAAGGTTTCGTTGATTGTTGGGGTGACTAAGGATCTTACGGCGAAGGTGCAGGCGGGGAAGATTGTTGGGCAGCTGGCTGCGCTGGTTGGAGGGAAGGGTGGTGGGCGGCCTGATCTGGCGGAGGCTGGTGGGAGTGATGTTGGGGATTGGATGGGGCTCTGGGGAAGGCGGCGGGGGTGGTGGAGGGGTTGTTGGGGTAGAGGCACACCAGGAGTGCCCGGCATTAGGCGGGTGTTCGAGAGGTGGCTCGGGAGGTTAGCTGGCTTTTTCCTGATCGTGCTCGAGAAGATGACGCGCTTCTTCGAGGTTGAGCAGGTGGCCGTCCACGGTCATCTCGTAGTCGCCGGCGTTCTTTCTGACGGAGATGACATCCTCCACGCGATGGCCCTTTTCACGGAGGGCGTTCACGAGAAGTTCGATATCTATCATGGTATGAAAAGACGCTGGATGCAGGGGTAAGGTTGTGTGGATGAACGTAGCCGGAAGCGGTTGAGCGGACAAGCCAGGAAAGAAGGTCGTGCTTCGTATGAGGCCTACATCTCAGAATCGAGATATGGGGCACCCGGTTTTGTGGTGGGCCTGGAGTAGTGGGCCAGGGGTAGTGGGGTATCGGAGGGTGTACCGGTTTGCTTTTGGCGGGCGGTGGGGGGTGTGACCTCTTAAACTGAGGTTGGATGGTGATGCGCAAAAAAATGCGGTTGAGGTGGCTGCGTGGGGTGAGTTGCGCGGCGGTGTGTGGTTGCTGTGTGGTTGGGTTTGCGGCTGGGCCGGGTTCTGGTGGTGGCGGGTACTCCGGTGCAGGCTAAGGCTAAGTCTAAGGCAGCTGCGCGTGTGGAGTTGTCGCCTTGGGAGTTGGCGGAGCGGGGGCGGGAGGTGCTGGAGGGGATTCCGGAGGAGAGCCGGACGAAGGCGGATTACGCGACGGCGATGGATGGGTTCAGGGCGGTGTATCACGAGGCTCCGCAGGATGTGCATGCGGCGAGTGCGGTGTATGAAGTGGCGGAGCTGCTGGCGGAGCAGGGGCGTGGGCTGCATGATGCGAAGAGTTCGAAGGCGGCGGTGGGGCAGTATGAGTTTTTGCGGACGCAGTATCCGGGGAGTTCGCTGCGGGTGACGGCTCTGCTGGCGGAGGCGCAGATTGAGGCGAATGATCTGGGGGATGTGGCGGCGGCTAAGGAGAAGTACGCGCTGTTTCTGAAGCAGTATCCGAAGAGTGGGCATGCGGAGGAGGCGCGGGCTGGGTTGGAGGCTTTGTCGCAACCGCAGGTACTAGGTACGGAGACAAGGTACAGGGTCAGGTGCAGGGTACTAGGGACAAGGTGCAGGGTTCGAAGGATCGGCTGTTGTGCCGCAGGTTAGTAAGAGTGGTGATTCGAGTGGTGGTAAGTCAGCGGCTTTGGTTCCCCAACCGTCGCGCGATCAGGCGCGCTCAGGATGGGGTGCCCAAAGTGTTGGTGCGGGTTCGACGGACAAAGGTGCGGGGGTTAGTTCTTTGGGGGCTACTCCGGTTACTCGTGGGAGTGGTGCTCCGGTTGTTAGTGGTCCGACTGGGACTTCTGCTGCGGATGCTGAGCGGCGTGGGGTTTCGGCTCCGGTGGATGCTGAGTTGGATGGGGTTGGGTTTGCTCAGGTGAATGCTGGGGCTTCGGGTGTTGGGGTTTCGAATGTTTCTAGTGGCGGGAAGGCTGCTACGCGGCGGCGTGGGGGGTTGGCGCAGGTTACGGGGATTCGGCATTGGTCTACTCCGACTTATACGCGGGTGGCGATCGATCTCGGGGATGATGTGACTTATGAGGCGGCTCGGGTGCCGAATCCGGACCGGATTTATTTTGATCTGCATGGGACTCGGCTGGCGCAGGAGCTGGTGGGGAAGAGCTTTGCGGTGACGGATGATGGGTTCCTGAAGAAGATACGGGCGGCACAGTTCTCGAACGATATGACGCGGGTGGTGCTGGATGTAAATGATGTGACGGAGTATTCGGCTTTTCTGCTGCCGAATCCTTACCGGCTGATTATTGATATTCATGGGGGGACAGGCAAGGTACAAGGTACTAGGGACGAGGTACAAGGTTTTGCTGCGGCTCCGGCGGAGGTTCCGGCTCCTCGGGTGGCTGCGGTGGTGAAGCCTACAGCGGCTAAGCCGGTGCCTAATACGGTTTCTACGCGGAGTGCTAGTACTACGGAGATTGCTGCGTTGAGTACGGAGCCGGGGAAGGTTGAGGCTACGAGTGTGCCTGCCGGCACGCTACTAGGTACTAGGTCCCAGGTGCAAGGTGGGGACTCGGCTGGTGGGATTGTTGGGGTCGTGGGAACGGGTTCGGCGAGTGCCAGTGCGACGGTACCGGCTGCTGCTTCAGGGACTTCTAGTTTGAATAAGAAAGGGAAGAAGGGGAAGGGTGATCCGAACGCGGGGCCGGCGCGGGCGGCGGTGCCTACGGCGGATGGGGAGACTTCGCTGGTACGGGCGCTGGGGTTGAAGATTGGGCGGATCGTGATCGATGCCGGGCATGGCGGGCATGATACGGGGACGATTGGGGTGGATGGGATTCTGGAGAAGGATGTGGTGCTGGATGTGGCGTTGCGGGTGGGCAAGCTGCTGCACGACCGGCTGGGCGCGGAGGTGGTTTATACGCGGTCGGACGATACGTTTATTCCGCTGGAGACGCGGACGGCGATTGCGAATAAGGCGCAGGCGGATTTGTTCTTGAGTATTCATGCGAACTCTTCGAGCGATGCGAGTGCGCGTGGGGTGGAGACTTATTATCTGAACTTTACTTCGGCTCCGGA
Organism: uncultured Acidobacteriaceae bacterium; assembly: GCA_963744125.1. GTDB lineage: Bacteria > Acidobacteriota > Terriglobia > Terriglobales > Acidobacteriaceae > Edaphobacter. The sequence continues at coordinate 283,656 of CAVUSG010000012.1, forward strand.
TGCTCTGGAGACGGCGGCTCGGGAGAATGCGGTGAGCGACCAGTCGATTCATGATCTGAGCGATCTGGTTAAGAAGATTGCGATGAAGGACAAGATCGATGAGTCGCGAGAGTTTGCGAGCGATGTGGAGACGAGTTTGTATGGCGGGTTGCAGCGGGGGAATGCGGGGCTGAAGGACAGGGGCGTGAAGAAGGCTCCGTTTGTGGTGCTGATTGGGGCGAATATGCCTTCGATTTTGGCGGAGATTTCGTTTGTGACGAATCCTAAGGATGCGAACCAGTTGCTGCAGCCGGAGTATCGGCAGCGAGTGGCGGAGAGTTTGTATAAAGGTGTGGCGAAGTATGCGGGTGGGTTGAGTGGGACGCGGACTGGGAGTACGGAGCGGGCCAGCGCGAATTAGCTTCGTGCTGGGCGGGCTTGCTCGGTGCGTGGGAATTCTTCGATGTGGAAGTCGCCTTTGCGGCCGAAGTAGATGACCTTTTTGCCGGTGAGGAAGGCCCAGTAGGCTGTGGTTCCTGCGGCGGTGGATTGTTTCAGGAATTCTGGGTAGCGGATTGTGTCGTTCTGGGCGCCGCGGATTGCTGCTATGAGGCGGGTGGACGAGAACTCTTCGGCGATAGTTTCGGCTGGGTGGGTGAGTTGCTCGATGTGGGTTTCGCCGGTGGTGGTGTAGTAGGTGGCGGTGTTGCGGGCCAGGTCTACGAGGTAGGACTCGACGTTGACTTCGAGGAGGGCTTGTACGACTTTAGGGAAGATGAGTTGGCCGGCTTCAGAGGCGGCGAGGGTTTTGTGGATGACTGTGGTGTTCATAGTGGGGTTCCTTATTCGGTTGGGATTTTGTTGAGGTTGTTGGCCTGGACGAGTTTTTTTAGGGTCGCTACGAGGTCTTCGCGTTGTTTTGGGGAGAGTGTGGCGAAGAATTGGGCGTCGTTTTCGTCGGCGAGGGCGGCGAGTTGGGGGACTATGCGGCGTCCTGCGGGTGAGAGGGCGATGGTCTGGGTGCGGCGGTCGGTGGGGCCTTCTTCGCGGGTGACGAGGTGTTTTTGGACGAGGCGTTCGATGAGCTTGGAGATGGCTCCGCGGGTGAGGCCGGTGGCGTCGGCCAAGGTGCTGGGGGATGTGGTGGGGGTGTCGAACATCTCGCGGAGGATGACCCATTCGGCTACGGTGACTCCGCTGTCTAGGAGCTTGCGGGCGAAGGCTTGGGAGACATGATTGGAGACGAAGCGTAGCCAGAAGCCTATGTGGGTTTTGAGGTCGCTGGGTTTGGCGGGTTTGTTTTTGGTGCTCATGGTTGATGAAGTAAATATAGTTTCCTAGGAAACTATTGTCAGGTGGATTTACATTTTTGGGAGTTTTCGAAATCTCCTGGGCAAGAGTGCGAGGCGGGGCGACAGTGGATAGATCGGGCTTTCAGCCCTTGGGGCTTGGTCCGTATTGCACCTGGGGCGTTGCCCCAGGCTGGTATAGAGCGCGCCGTCGGCGCTCGGTTGCGGGGCGAAGTATTGGGTTTGCGGTGGCGGTATATTGTTGGGACGACTTTCGGTCGCTTGCCCTAATTTCACTTTGGGTTTGGCGGAATTGGAACCAATTGGGGCTGGGTGGTGTCTACGCTTACTAACTGGCGGTGGTGTAGTCTGACCTTTGTAGGGGCGGTTTTGGTATGGCTGGATTTGATTTGAGATTTCGTTGGATGGGGCGGTTGGCTGTTGCGCTGGTGCTGATGGGTGCGGCGACGGTGGGGTTTGCGCAGGAGGCTAAGACTACGCTGGCGTTGCCTCCGGCTCCGCTGTTGCCGGCTGCGCTGGGGAAGACGACTCGAGTGGCGGAGGGTGATTCGGGCGATGGGCTTGGTTCGCTGGATGCGGCTGATGCCGCGATGTTGAAGGAAGATGGGATCAGACGGTTTGCGCGCTCAGAGTTTACGGAGGACGGCAAAGCTGTACCGGAACCCAGGCCGCGGGTGGATGGGAAGCAGCATGGCACGGTGACGGTGTATCAGTTTATGGATGCGAGCGGTGCGGTGGCGGCGTTCGATTACTTCCGCAGCACAGGTAAGGGGCAGCGTACCAACACGAGACTTGGGGATGCGAGTACGTTTGACAAGGATGGAGTGGTCTTCCGCAACGGGGTGAATGTAGTGCGGGAGGACTTCAATCGTGGCGGAGAGACGCTGATGCCGGATGTGATTGCGCATCTGCCGAAGGTGGGCGGGCCGGCGGGGATTACTCCGTCGCTGCCGACGTATCTGCCGGCGAAGGGGTTGGATGCGGAGTCGGTGCGGTACTCGCTGGGGCCGGAGGGTTATAAGGCTACGGGTGGCGTGCTGCCGCCGGAGATTCTTGGGTTCGATAAGGCGGGTGAGGTGGTGACGGCGAAGTATGCAGGCAAGGGGACACTGACGCTGCTGATGTATCCGACTCCGCAGATTGCGGGCGACCATCTGAGACAGATCGAGGCGCACTTGAGGACGGTGGGGCCGGCTGCGGGGACGGTGATGCTGCGGCGAGAGGGTCCGCTAGTGCTGTTGACGACCGGTGCGTGGAGTGAAGGGGATGCTCATGCGATGGTCGAGAATATTCATCTGCGTAACGAGATCACCTTCGATAAGAAGATGCCGCTGGAGTTTCATGCTGAGATACAGAAGACTTATAGCCTGCTGACGAGTATTGCCGTGTTCTGCGGGGTGGGTGCGCTGGCGGCGGTGATCCTGGGGCTGTTTCTAGGCTACGGGCGGGCTGCGATACGGGTGCTGCAGGGCAAGCCGGCGGCGAGTGAGCCAGAGTTTCTGCGGATCGACCTGCGGGGGCCAGCGGCTCCGATCCATCCGGACGGGCCTGGGCAGCCGGGGTAGGGTGGCGGTTCGGGGGGTGGATTGTGCACACTGGGTGGTGCAGGGTGGGGGATAAGCCGCTCATTTGATGGCGGTTTGAGAGATTATGGACCCCTAAAATACGAAAGTAAAGCGAAGATTTAGGGGGTGGTGCATGGAATGATACCCCCGTAACTAACTCCTAAATAATGACTTACGAATGATGAGTTTAGGCCTTGACACGTGTTTGGGCCAAACTTAGTATTTCGCCAGAAAGTTCTGATGGCTTTGCCTCCGTTGGAACTATTCTCCCTAAGAAGAGGCCACCCTGTTGCCGGGTGGCCTCTTCGCTTTTTGTGGGGTGTTCTCGACTGCGGGGGTCATGCCGGCGGCTTCCAATTTGGGAAGAGCTACAACTTTTACCAGTGCGTGGACTCGTGGAGGCGGAGGCGCCGCCGATAGGGAGGAGTGTGGAGAGCGTGAATGCTCTGCCACTGTGGAGGGACTTCCGATGTCTGACGCTCTTGTCGCTTTGTGCTTTGTGATGATCCTACTGGGTCCGTGTGTGGTGGCTTCGTTTGTCGATTTGAATCGATCGGTGCCAGATTAGGTTGCGACTGTTGTCGTGATGAGCTGATTCGTGACGATCTTCTTCTGCTTATGCTAGTTTGGTGAGCGTGTGAGGAGGTCGGACCAGTGCGATTTGAAGATAGGTTTGTGCGTGTGTGGACTGCGGCGGGTGCTGCGGCCGTGTTGTCGTTGGCGGGGATTGCGGCCGAGGGGCAGGATACTCGGCAAGTGACGGAGCCGAAGATTCCGGCGGCGTGCGTGCAGTTGGATGCGCAGCTTGTGGCCGTGAGCGACAAGGTGGCGGAGGCGGATGAGCAGAAGCTCGATACGGATCGGATCCAGTCGGCTCTGGATAAATGCAAGTCTGGGATGGCGGTGGAGCTGAAGGTTGACGGGAAGAAGAATGCATTTCTGACCGGGCCGCTGGAGCTGCGCGCGGGAGTGACGCTGCTCGTCGATAAGGGTGTGACGCTGTTTGGGTCGCGCGATCCGGCGATGTATGAGTTTGGAGCGACGCAGACTGCTCCGGTAGCGGGTGGGTCTTGCGGGACGAGTCCGGCGGTGGGGACTGGGCCTGCTGCTGCGGCTGGTGCTACTGCTCCGCGTACTGCGGGGCGGGGTGGTTGCAGGCCGTTGATCTCGGCGACGAATGTGAAGGATGCGGCGATCATGGGAGATGGCGTGATCGATGGGCGTGGGTATGCGAAGATATTGGGGAGGAGCTATAGCTGGTGGGAGATGGCTCGGGCAGCGGAGCCGAAGAACGAACGCTACTTCAGCACCAGGCTGCTGGTGGCGAGCCATGCGGATGGACTGATCCTGTATCGGATTACGCTGCATAACTCGCCGAACTTCCATGTGAGCGTGAATCAGACGAATGGATTTACGGCCTGGGGCGTGCACCTGCTGACTCCGACGGATAAGACACTGGATGCGCGGAATACGGATGGCATCGATCCGGGGACGTCGGAGAATATTACGGTGACGCATAGCTGGATCGATAATGGCGACGACAATATTGCGATCAAGTCGGGCGTGACGCATATGAGCGTGATCGACAACCACTTCTATACGGGGCATGGTATGTCGATTGGGAGCGAGACGCTGCCGGGGCAGAGCTTCCTGCTGGTGGATGGGCTGACGGAGGACCATACGACGAGCGGCGTGCGGATCAAGAGCAATGTGATGCGGGGTGGGCCGGTGCATGACCTGGTTTACAAGAACATCTGCATGCGGGATGTGATGAATCCGATCGCGATTAGTCCTTACTACATTAATAAGACTACGGAGCCATTTGAGGATCCGGGGTATACGGGTGACAAGATTCCGGACTACAAGCGGATCACGCTCGAGAATATTTATGACGAGACTCCGGGCGATGTGCTGATAGCGGGACTGAACGACGACCATCGCACGGAGGTGACGCTGAACAACGTTGCGGTGAAGGGGATTACGCAAGCGCAGGTGCATCTGGCGTTTGCGGATGTGACGTTGGGCAAGATGGGAACGAACTTCGCGATTGAGGGGAAGAATGTGAAGGTTATGGGCGATGCTGCCGTTATGAAGGCGGGTTCTGATCCCTGCGCGGGGAAGTTTTTGCCTATGAGGTAGCTGCAGTTTTGCGTGATGGGTGCGGAGCCGATAGAATGGATGAGGCAGGCCGATGTAGCTCAGTTGGTAGAGCAACTGATTCGTAATCAGTAGGTCAGCGGTTCAACTCCGCTCATCGGCTCCATTCCTTTCATTGATTGACGTTTCCGCACTTGCTCCTACGGGCGGCGAGCCTGGATGATTTGGCCTTCCCGCCACGCTCTTGGATCGCGGTTGCAAGTCGTGTGCATCCGGTTCGACAAGAGAAAGCGCCACTCGGTTATAATCAAATCGTTCCATCCCGCAACATTGCTGGAGAGTTGGCCGAGTGGCTGAAGGCGGCGGTTTGCTAAACCGTTATAGGGTCAAAAGCTCTATCGGGGGTTCGAATCCCCCACTCTCCGCCAGCATCTTGTAAGTTATTCAAAATAGACAACTTATCAATCAAGTAATGGCCTGAATCCCGGTGAAATCAGGCAAATCTCTTTTCTCTAGAGAGATAGTGAGAGAGACATTTGAGAGAGAAAACCCCAGCCTGGCGCGGCGATTCTCTCTGCCGTTAAGGCGGGTCTGGCTCAGTGAAAGTTCTATGGAGAGTTTGATGTGGAAAGCGGTTCACGTCGCGGCTTGCAAATCGGAACACCCGCGGAAATGAAAGAGCGAAGAATTTAGAGAAAGTAAAAAGGGCCGCAGGGAGGTGGAGACCCAGAAAATCGAAGACTAATTGGAAAGAAGCGGTCTCGCTAGAAACTGGAGTTTCGAAGAAATTCATTACACAAGCGGTGCAATCTGGGCCGTTGTAGAGCCAGTTGTATGCGCTACTCTTGAGAGCGCTGATGCCCGGTGGACGTACGAGCAAACTGTTCCTGAAACTGCGCGTATGTGATTCTATTTTCGCAACCCAGAATGGCTAAGCGCAACGAAAACGAAAAGGTTTCGGCTGCATTCAGTATGCGTTCTTTTAACGCGCGGCTAGCATCGCGGAGCGAACCATGAGGAGCCGTAGTTGGCTCCAACGCAATAGCATATTGCAGTGAGTTCCCACTCCACTCGGGCCATCCCCCATAGCTGGTCCAAAGGCCAAGATAGGGAAGAACTGTCGTATCAAAGCTTAAGATCACCCCTTGACCAAGCTGGGTGCGATAAAGGCCTGCAGATCCCTGTATGAGTTGGTTGGTATATAGCATCTCAGCAGTGCGATCGGTCGCGTAGCCGGTGCGGCGTAGATCAAAAGAAACTCCATCGTGGAAATGGATCGGCCAAGAAATCCTATCTCCGTTTTTGCCGATCCGAAGACCGCGGGATTCGATCAATCTTAAACTGTCTATTTCATTCGGGAGTACGATCCGATCCCCAGGATCAATACAGAAAAGAGGATGGGACGCATACAAAAATCCCACTGGGATGGCGCTCAGGTTCGTTATCGAGTATTTAATATGCAATTCGGTTGAATCTAGCGTTATCTGTTTGCGAAACGATAGTGGTCTACTGTCACCTTTGGCTTCGATGCAAATCTCGTTCACTGACGGAATGGCGCAAAGTGTCCAAGGAATTCGCCAGAAGTCGCCGTGGTCCGGTGCAGACCCCCCAGGCGTATCTGCCCCTGAGATTGAAACAGTAGGCAGACACTCATCCCAACCCGCACAATCTGACGCTTCAAACAAGGCGTGCACCCCATATTCTGCAACTTTGTCGTACTGGCTTCCTGGAAGAAGGAACTCAGTGTCGGTGCGCGTGCATTTGATGGACGCCACTTTGCCGCCATTCTGCGGAAGCACCACAACTTTCAAGAGTTGATTTTCCAAGGCGAAAATGTCCGTTCCTCCGTACATCTCGAGAAAGTTCTTCGGCTGCTATAGATGTGTGTGTCTGACTACGGTCCGACATTCGCTTCGGCTGGCAAACCTATTTCTTCAGGAGTCGGAAGCGCGCCTGTGGCTTGCCATTGATGAAGTATGGTTTGAAATTGATCGCCACGTTCTGTCCAGAGTTGAATCGCTATATCGTAGCGGGCAAGGATATTAGCGAGAGCATACGGCCGATTTTCTCTCAGCCATAGTTCGCGGTAGAAGTCCTTGCTCTCGGAGTAGGAGTTGCGCAGGTCCTGGCAGCGTCCTTCGATGTCGCTGATATCCATCAAGTCCAATTCCACACTAGGGCGTTTGCCTTGGATGCGCTTGGGAGACTCTGCGCGGTGGCCGTATGCATTTCTATACGCACGGTTGATCTCGGAAGCAGCTTGAAACTTCAATCCGATAGCGTCAAGCCGGTAGGCCCCTAGTTCCAGCGCATCGAGCGCGTCAGTTTCCCGCAAACTCTCTGTGTTCCTTGCCTGTCGAACCAGGTCGATCGCATTCTCTGCGTGCATACGGAGATCATGAAGGACAGGCTGCATCCGCACCGAAAGAAGTTGCCCATCTTTGGACCACGGGTCTAACCAGAATATAGCGTCGCTGCCGTCATCCGGATAGGCATCCATTTCAAGTCTCTGGATTAACTTGTGCGCAGCCATCAATTCCAACTGAGCCTGATTGATCTTGCCCGTCGCGTCTCCATGAAAGGCTTCACCATAGCTATTCTCAAATTGTGAAATGCTGCTTTCGCCCTTTTGCCATCCGGCTGCAGCTCCGAAAAGAACGCCATACCAATCGGAAGCAAAAAGTCCTTCGCCATCATCGTTCCACACCGTATTGAAAACACCAGTCGCGCCAAGACGTTGACCATCTCGGACGAACCCTTGAATGTTGCGCAGTGCCATATCGTTGTTTGGATAAACACGGTCCCAGTTATTCACACCGGGCGCAACCCATGTCTCTATCCCGGCCTCCCGAAAAGGTAAGATATACGAATCAAACCCCTTTGGCTGAGGGTCATACCACCAGGGCACAGCGATCATGTCCTTTGGAAGTGTGGTCAACAGCTCCGGCTGATAACGTGCGATATCGCCCCAGAACAGCATCCGCTTTCCGTAAGGCTGCAGGGCTGCGTGAATCTTTTTGAGAAAGTCTATGTAGACAGGGCCAAGACCCTTCTGCTCAATAAGCGCAGAAGTCTGCCCGCGCCCGAGTTCGAAGGTTTCATCTGCACCAATATGTACGAAAGGGGCAGGAAACTCAGACGCGATCTCACCAAACCAGCTGCGGATCAAATCGAGTGAATCACTTTGCCCTGGAGCAAGCACGGAACCGTGAGGAGTTTCGGACAGCTTTGTAAACTTCTCATACTTCAACACACCATGGAGGTGCCCAAACGCTTCCTGTTCAGGAATTACATCGATGTGATATCGCTTTGCATAGTTCACTATCTCTTTCACGTCAGAGACTTTCATTGCGCCACCGAATGGGGCCGTCACGGGGGTATTTGAATGTTCCAATGCGTTTTCAAAGTAGGGAGAATAGATATTTAGTTTATAGGCCGCAAAGGTTCGAATCTGTTTTTTCTGATATTCAACGGTAGGGATCGGACCGCGTGAAAGATCATCATCGATAGCGCGGTAATGCATAGCGGGCCAGTCGCGAATGGTCACAGCACTAATGTGGGCTTCTTGGCTGCTTTTTTAACTAGTTGTTTGATTGTTTGGACACCATAGAAGACGCCAGCACTTGTCGCGGCAATGACATTGATTGCGCGGCCTTCACTGAGAATTACATAGCCCTCATCGTGCATCGCATCGCTAAATGTCACTCCAGCATGTCCCAACGATAGCCTGGCTCGCGGACTGTCCGTCCGAAGAATCGTAATCGTGACGCACTCCCGGACAGCGCAGCGGAGAGGGATCTGTCGCTGCATTAAAAACGTTCTAAAGTCGGAAGCAGCGAACCTGTCATCGGTGTCGGCCCCAGGCACGTGCACAACTACGCCTTCTGCGAGTGAAATATCGCCTTTCTGCAGAAGTTCGGCGGGGTACGGCACAAGAGAAAGCTTTGCCTGGGCTAGAAGAGACGGAGCAAATAAAAGCGACGTCCAAACCGCCGCTGAGTGTAGCCACATGCTACGAACCGAGATGTATTTCGTTGCCAAAGAGGATGATCCTACCTTTCGAATTATTACGATGCCGAGCGGCCATATGGGCTTGCGATAACGTAAATCTTGCTAAGAAAAGATAACAGATGCGCAAATCATTGCTGCCTAGGAAGAATTAAGTTGACACAATTCGTAAGTAAACGTAATCTTTGCAAACAATCGACCGTCTATGAAATGCAGCAGAGCGAAAGGCTGCTTTCGTTATCTTTTGGCCGACTACACATCACTTCGCACGGAGACTCCAATGACGTATGCACGCAGAGCTTCACGACCTGACTTCCCAAGCGCCGCTTCATCAGAAGGGCACTGCACGCATCAAACGATGCACTCTCTGCTCATACTCTTCACTGTGGCGTGGATACTGGCGGCTTTTATGAGGCCAGGGGTGGTTCATGCCCAATCCACGAATGGAACTGTTACCGGGACGGTGTTCGATCCTTCAGGCCAAGTCGTCCCCGGAGCGCAGGTTCTTGTCGCTGATACGCAACGCGGACTCTCCTTTAGGGATGTTACGAACAATGCTGGCCTCTATCGACTTTCGCTTCCGATCGGAACATATACGGTGCAAATCCAGAAGGCCGGGTTTGACACGCTACGTCAGCCCGCCTTCGAATTGGAATTGGGACAGACAGATCGCTTTGATTTCACATTGAAAGTTGGCGCCGCGAGCGAAGTTGTAGTCGTAAACGCTAACGAGGCGCCTCTTCTTAAAACCGAGACGGGCCAATTGGACACGGTCATCGACGATAAAACTACGACAAACCTGCCACTGGCAACACGCAACTACGTGCAATTGACGCTTCTCATTCCGGGATCCACACACCCGGACCCGACATCGATGACGACGGTACAAAGTCAGCAGACCGCGGGCCGGCCTTTTATCAACGGCAATAACGAGCAGTCCAATAATTTTCTCTTAGATGGTCTAGAAAATAATCAACTTTCTGACAACCTAATTGGCTATTCACCGAGTGTGGATGCGATCCAGGAATTTACCGTGATTACACAGAATCCATCTGCAGAGTATGGAAATTTTGAGGGCGGTACTATTACGACCGCAATCAAATCCGGGACAAATAGATTCCATGGCAATGTTTTTGAATTCTTCCGGAACGACATCCTCAATGCTTCTCCCTGGGGCGACGGAAACACACCGGGGTCAACGAAGCCTACGGTTCGTTGGAACATGTTTGGAGGTACATTCGGTGGACCGATCCTTCACAATAAGTTATTCTTCTTCGGCGACTATCAGGCCCAGCGCTACGATATCCCTACAGCATCTGCGCTAGCTACCGTCCTGTCGGGCAAAATGCGCCATGGAGATTTTTCTGAGATATTGCCTGGAAACAGCACTTTCTCAGATAGCCCGTCGTTGCAGCTATATGATCCATCAACCTCGGTAGGGCCAAATGGAAAACGCGCACTGCTGGCGAACAACAACCTCGCAAATATAGCGCATCCAACCGCTGCATTTTCCGGCATCGATCCGGTTGCAACCGCCTTCGTTGCCTCCGGTCTTTATCCCGAACCAACATTTACGGGACACCTCAACAACAACTATTTGTACACCACTCGCTCTGCTACCAATGTAGATCAAGGCGATCTCAAGCTCGACTACGCAGCAAGCGATAAAGACCATATCTTCGCACGAGCTTCGAAGAGCTATACAACCAATCCTATTGAAAACAGCTTTACGCTAATCCCAGATACGTTTAGCCATGGTTGGACCGATAGTGGCATCGCCGGATGGACACGCCAGATTACGCCCACATTACTGAATGATCTACGATTTGGAGTCAATTACACAAAGATCTACTATGGCAGTAGCATGACGAATCTCGGGGATCTGGCCGAGAATCTCGGAATCGCCAACGGCAATACTAACTATGGCAACAATGTTGCAGGCCTTCCTTTGTTGGAATTCGGAAGCATATTCACTCATGTCGGAAGTAAGAATGCTACTGCATTGTTTGCCGACACCTCTCTTCAAGCCGATGATGGTGTGACAATCATTCATGGGCGGCATACCTTTCATACCGGTCTCCAGTTCAGACGATACCGCATCAATACCTTCTTTTCCGGAAATAACGGAGAAAATGGGTATATGGACTACACCGGAGTCTGGACGTCGGGAACTGGTAAAAATAGCAGTGCAACTGGTTTGGGTTATGGTGCTGCAGATTTTCTGTACGGTGCTCCTGGCAACCTCGGGCGCGGCGCCGATAATGGGACATGGGGTCAGCGCGCGACCATTTTGGCAGGCTACGCCCAGGATGACTGGAAGGTAAGCAAAAATCTCACTTTCAATCTTGGCCTGCGCTACGACAATCATTTGCCGTGGTATGAGGTCAACGACAAGGCCGTCAATTTCGACCTACAGACAGGACAGCCGATCTACCCGGCCGGCGCGAAACAGGCCACAGCTCTTAACGCGGTGTATGGAGCTTACAAGCCGGAAATCAGTTCAAATAGAGCCACCTATAACTCTTACAACTTCGGATGGGACTTCCAGCCTCGTGTTGGTTTTGCTTGGAATCCTGATCTGTTCGCTAAAAAGGCTGTATTGAGAGGCGCATACGGAGTTACCTCCTATCTTCAGGGAACCGGTACAAATCTGCGAATTACCGAAAACGTCCCATTTGTAAATAACTTTAGTTCATCGTTCACCCAGAACAATAGTGTGAGCCCGAGCGATCCTAGTCAGGCAAACCCAGCGACCGGGCAATATCACACAACAGGCAGTGGCTTTCCTGGGCTGCTTACCCCAAGTTTGAGTGATGCGGAACTTCGTATTTGGGATCCGGATATTAAGCCAGCGGTCGACAATATGTGGAACCTGGCTATCCAATATCAGCTTACAAATCACGATACGGCGCAGGCAGCGTACGTGGGCCAAAAGGTGACGCGGATCTTGGTTCCCATGAACTACGCGCAGTTTGAAGAGGATTCAGGAGGGAACGCAATACCTGGACCTTTCTTAGGGCAGGCGGCGAACAACAACGGTATCGCGCCAAGTATATTTCAGGTTCCCAACTTCCCTGCGAACAATCAAGGTGCTTGGGCAGCCGGCACCGCCGCCGTGGGAAATCAGGGATATAACGCTCTTCAGGCGACATACCAGCATCGATTTGATAAGGGCCTAGAAGCGCAGTTTTCTTACACTTATTCCAAGTGTATGGCTGACAACATCGGCTATTATGGGAATGCTCACGGACAATCTGTTCCAAACGGATATTATCGTCAGGATCAATACAATCAAAAAGCTGAATGGGGACCCTGCTATTACGATGTCACCCATATCTTCACTGGATATGTAATTTACAACTTGCCGTTTGGTCATAATGGACTGGTCGGAAGAAGCTGGAATAGCGCGACAAATACCGCGCTTGGAGACTGGCAGATTAGCGTTATCACTACAGACCACACTGGCTATGCAATGACGGCGATCGACTGGAACCCTTACCCAAATAGCTATGGAAATTCACCTGTCGGAATGCCCAGGGCCGACTGTTTCGGGTCTGTTCACTATATGCGTAGCTTCACCTCTGCGGCAGGCGGTGGGATGCAATTCTGGAACAGCACAAATTTTAGCGATCCTCAGAGTCCCACACAGTACGGCACATGCTCCAATGGGACAATCCGTGGGCCTGGATTGGCTACTGCAGACATGAGCCTTCAGAAAAACTTTAATCTCGGCGAAATCGCTCATTTGCAGTTCCGAGCTGAAGCTATCAATGTTCTCAACCATCCGATCTTTACAGCGCCTGATACTGCTTATAGTGACAGCACGTTTGGTGTTACATCTGGGGTCGGTGCCGCTGAGGGTGAGCGTCAGTTGCAGTTTGCTTTGAAATTGTCGTTCTAAACAACGAGGGAGGGATCTATGGATCTCTCCCTCATTCTGTCTTTTGTGCTAATGCATGAACCGGGATAAGAGCGAAAGGGAAGCTACGAGAAACCGAGAGTGGCGCGACGAGCATCTACGGATACCTCGGAGTCATTGGAACAGCGACTCATCAGTGGGGAAATGCAGTTGGACCACCTACTCGGGATCCACCGCGGTTCCTAGCTCGGGGAGCGTGACCGAATAAATCCAAGCCTACAAGCAGCAATCGGGTAAGGTGTATTTTGACGATGTAGGCCCCACAGTAATTATCAACGAATGTTTACGCGACACACGGCGTGGGCATTCTTCGTTTAAGTGGCCCTATAATCTCTATGTCGGTTGTCGACTCGTTGTCCCGAAGATGATTTCGGTGAGGCAATAGACGAGGCTATCAACGCTTTGTTTGGGGTACGGGCCGATTTATTCAGCGTAAGGTTTCACCGCTTGGATGATCCCTTGAATTGGTGTTTGAGCCCGATTACGGCTAGGCGTCCCGCACCCGCAATCGATCTGCAAGTAAACGCGACGATCGATTAGCGTTCACTTCTCGAAGTATGTCTCGATCTGTTCGAGCGTTTTACCTTTTGTCTCCGGCAAGAAAAAAGCCGCAGTAATGAAGTACATTACAGTGCAAGAAGCCCAGAAGGCGAAGATGGCGTAATAGCCGTGGTTGCCGACGAGCGGCAGGAATGTAGCGGCAATAATAGTGGAAACCCCTTGATTGAAGAGTAGGGCAATCCCCATTCCTCGCGAACGGATGCGCATCGGCATCAGTTCGGACAGGGTGAGCCACACAACAACGCCTGGTCCTACTGAGAAAGATGCGATAAACAGGGCGAGACACATTGTGATGAACCAGCCGGTCCTCTCAGTCGGTACAGGACTGTAGAAGGCCTTCTCAATGATCAAACGGCCACTGGAGGACGGCTTTTCGGGTGCGATCTCGACAACTGGTTTTTCGCTGTCGCTTAGAGCAGTTGCAATGCGATCTCCATCGCCGTAGGTGTATAGAACAGTGAGAGCCATAGCTCCACCGGTCTGCCCAGATTGGATCTGATTGAGAGAGTAATTGAGCGTGTTGCCGGTCTGTGCAGCTTGTATTTCGGCTTTGACATCGATGCGTTTCGACTCAAAGCTATAGAAAAAAAGAGCTCCGGCATAAAGCGAGACGATGATGCCTGCTGTTCCGATCTTCAGAAGGAACTTGCGCCCCTTTTTGTCGACGAGTGTGACAGCTAAGAGCGTCATGGCAGAGTTGAGGAGTTTGACAGCTACATCCCCTTGGGTGGCATGTGTTGCGCTCATGCCTGCCTGCTTCAGAATGACCACCAGAAAGCCGAGAATCGTGTTGATACCTGTAGCCTGATTGCACGCAAGAATAACGCATGAGAGAAGAAAGGGAATGATGTATTTTCTGCGCCAGAGCGAACCTGAATCGCCCACAGCTACTCGCACCTTCGTCTGATGTGCGAGTTCTTGGATCTCATATAGCTTTTCTTCAGCGTCTCGTTCAGATGTGGAGGATCGACGAAGAGCACCGAGTGCATCGTCAATCCGCCCTCTTCGGATGAGCCAGCGCGGACTCTCCGCCAATAGTAAAGTCCCACAGAAAAAAAGCAGCCCGGGGTAAATCACGGACAAGAACATTCCCCGCCAGGCATGATCCTGTGCTGCGTGGATGAGGACAAGGTTACCCGCAGCGCGACCGACGGCGATTTCAGCCCGTCTAGTGTAGAACCACCCAATTAGCGCAGCGATAGCAATTCCCACAGTGAGCATAAACTGGAAAACTGCTGTGCCGCGGCCCCGACTCTCAGCATCAAGAGACTCAGCAAGGTAGAGGGGCACCACTACCGCGATTACGCCGCCACTTATACCCTGCAGCAATCTCCCCAGGAACAACGGGACAAATCCCTGAGATAGAACGATGAGGCTGACGCTAACGACAAATAGCAGGCCGCCGAGGACCATAATCTTTTTTCTGCCAAACCAGTCTGCGAGGAGTCCGGACAACGGCGATGAGATCATGCTGCCACCCAGTACCGCGGCGACGATGAGTGACGTCTGTCCAACACTAAGATTGACCGTTCTGCCTAGGTAGAGAAGGGCAGCAGCAATAATGCCGATATCTATTCCATAGAGGAGACCGCCGAGGCCTGCGACAAGGAGGAGAAATCGACTGTAGAGACTGGGAGATGAGCGCGGTACTGCCGTGAGTTCAAAGGTATCCATAGTTATGGGGAGCACACCGGCTAGGGTAATAAACGCAGTGCGTTATCGCGATACACCTTCCGAAGAACATCGTCTGGAAGATTTAGACCATAGATATTCCAACGGCCTTGGCGCGATGCATGCGACGGATAATCGAAGTACTCATCTTCTGTCTCAAGAAACCGAAAATACAAACGGTACATCTCCTCTTCCGGCAAAAGGTCCGCGCCAAAGAGAATTCTGTCGGGAAATTTCAGGAACAATCTGCGTGCCGAAAACGGTTGTCGTCCCAACTCCGATGCTCGTGCGCTGATATCGATATAAACATTGGGATAGGTCTCCAGCAACTCTGCAACTCGAGCCAGGTTTTCGCCAGACTCCGCAACATGAGCCGCCACGAAGGTCGTTTTCGGATGCCTTGCAATGACACGATCCCGCTGATCAAGCAATTCATGCTTCGTATACTGGGTGCCGTGGAAAGCCCAGTCTGGATGCGCGGCGAGTTCTTCGTAACGTTCATTGCGAGCGTCGATTGGAAGAAAAAAAGCATCGGGATCGGCTGTATGGAACATTACCGGCACGCCAATTTCTGCAGCCTTGTCGAAGATCGGAGCCAATCGTTCATCGTCGATGCGCAGCAACTTGCCGGAGCCATCTCGAACGCTGAGGCCAAGGTCCTTCCAAAATTTAATTCCTACTGCCCCCCTGTCCACTAGTCGCTCCAAACGATCGCAACTGATTCGAAAAAAATCGGAATCAGTCACGCAACTCCAATCCATCCAGCCAATCGTGGCGAAGCGATGCGAATCTTCCGAACGAAATCGATCTATTGTCTTGAGTGCACCTTCTCCAGTTTGCATAGTGATATTGACGATGCGCTCGATACCGCACGCATCCATCACGCGAAGAACATCACGAGGAACCAGCGAGTCCAAATGGTTGTGATAATCGATGACTGGAAACTTCGGTTTTTCGACGAGATGTGCCTGGGATACCAACATGGATTTGGGGTTGAAGTCGCTCAGCGGAAGCGTAACCTCGGCGCGCGCCGTTACCATGGCGACAAACGCATCCTCGTTCTTTGGGGTAGTCATTGTTATCTGTTTCCTGTCAGCCATATACGGGGCGATGAAGCACAAGCATCATCACGCTGTTGTCCGCACTCTACCGAAGTAGCAAAATGACTGTCAAGCTTAAACCGAAACTAAACGAAATAATAACTTATACTAACGTTAGTCCAATGTTGAGAGCTCGTAAAGACTCAACGGTTTCAGCCGGCAGACCACTATCCGTTATCACATGATTGACCGCATGCGGAGCCACTATGCGAGACAGACTGCGGCGGTTGAATTTACTGGAGTCGCACACCGCTACCGTAAACCGTGCAGCCTTAACCATGGCTCGGTTTACTCTCGACTCCAGAAGATTTGGCGTCGTAATGCCAATTTCAAGATCGAATCCATCTACGCCGAGAAACAAAATATCTGCATGCATCTCTTCCAGGTTGTCTTCTGCGAGCGGACCGACAAGTGAAAATGAGTTTTTCCGCAGCGTACCCCCCACCAATATGACCTCGAAATCGGTACCGGCAAGCTCCGCCGCGATGTTGACGGCGTTGGTGATAACGGTCAATCGGGTAAACGTTTTCAGTCTTTCCGCTATGGCGGTGGTGGTTGTGCCAGAATCCAGGATGATACATTGGTCTTCCTTCACCATAGCTATGGCAGCTGCTGCGATCCGCTGCTTTTCATCAAAATTGCGTTTCTGTTTTTCTTGCAGACTCGGGTCAATCAGGGCGCTGGACTGAATCTTCAACGCACCCCCATGGGAACGCTGGAGCAGCCCTTTCGACTGCAGATAATCAAGGTCTTTTCGGATGGTGATTTGCGAGATCTTTAGCGCACTCGAAAGCTCGCCAACCAGAACTCTGCCGTGCTCCTGAATAAGCTCAAGAATATGCTGCCTGCGCTCATCGATCAGCATCTCGTGGTTATTGCCGAAGTTCACTTGGGGGCTTTTGGGGCCAGTTTTTCCCATATATCTACCTGAGGGCTCGATTACAGTAAACGGACTTTAGCAAGATGCACGCAAGCAGAGATGATAAATGAAACACCCATCGATTACGCAATCTTTTGAATTGAAACATTACCTAATGTCGATTTCGCCTGATTTCGAATGATCTGGAATATAAATTTAATTGCTATATATCGTAATATATGATAACTAATCGTAAGTAGCTATGGAGTGGGTTATGACTTCGTTAGATGTGACGATCGCCGGCGAAATCAATCTGGATCTGGTTCTCTACGGACTGCCGAAGGAGATGCCGGTAGAGCGAGAGCTTCTTGCGACAAACTTCAAAGTAACGCTCGGTAGTTCCTCCGCCATCCTTGCGCACAACTTGGCGTCACTGGGTCTCGCGACCGGCTTCACCACCCGCATAGGACCGGATGAATTGGGTCGACTCGCACTCGAGCGCCTGGCGGAAAGCGGTGTAGACCTGAGCAGTGTGGTGCACGCAAACGACGGGGTTAATACCGGCATTACAGTGCTTCTCCAGCACGGGAGTGAACGGCACATCCTCACCTACCCGGGAACCATGGCTGTAATGTCGCGAAGCGATTTAGATATCGACTATCTTGCCTCGGCGCGGCACTTTCATCTTTCGTCCCTGTTTTTACAACAAGGGCTGCAAGCTGACCTCCCTGCGCTTTTTCGTGAGTTGAAGTCGCGTGGCCTCACGATTTCACTAGACACCAATGATGATCCCAGCAACCGATGGGACGGGGTTCTATCGGAACTGCTCCCGCTCGTCGATATTCTCCTCCCGAACAAGCAAGAGCTTTGTCGAATGACGCGACAGGACGACGTGACCAAAGCATTGGCTTCTCTTGCCGGCATAACGCCCATCATTGCAGTGAAGTGCGGCAGCGAAGGCGCAATTGTTCAGGTCGAAAACACTCGCACGAATGTTGCCGCTCTCTTAGTTGGTGCGGTCGACACAATTGGTGCGGGCGATAGTTTCAATGCCGGATTTATCGCCGCATGGCTATCCGGATGTGACCCAATAGAGAGCGCGAGAGCCGGCAATATTACCGGCGCGCTCTCGACCCAGCGGCCGGGCGGCACAGAGGCCTTTAGGGAGTCCAGTGAACGTGAAAAATTCCTGCGAGACCATAATTTTCCACTTACTCAACATCGTGACAAACGTGGTGCCGTCGAGCGTGTGGTGGAGAGCATGCCTGGATAATCTTCGAGAATCTCAAGAAAAGTAAGGAAACATGTTGCGCAAAAAAAGACCCCATATGGTCGACATTAGGAGCTTTTGAAATATGGACCCTCTCAAAGCACTGCTTGATCTACCACTCGCCGAGAAAGAAGAGCGCGGTTTGTTACATACTCCCCACGAGATTGCCCAGCAATCTGCTACTTGGAAGAGCACGTGGAACCTCTTTGAGGAACGCCTTCCTGAGATACAGGCATTTCTCACCCGCGCCGGCCTTCGCGCCACGGCTGGCATGCGACCCATGGTCTATCTGGTTGGAGCGGGCACGTCGGACTATATCGGGCAATGTCTGCATCATATCCTTCGGCAAAAATGGCAGTGTGAGGTGAAGGCCGTTTCAAGCACTAGCCTCCTCATCGAATTTTCAGAGCTCGTTCTTGAAGACCGGCCTTATCTCTGGATATCGTTCTCGCGCTCTGGGGATAGTCCCGAAGGAGTAGCGGTGTTACAGCGCGCGCTAGCGGAAGAGCCGCAGATATCGCACATGGTCATCTCCTGCAATGCGAAGGGGAAGATGACGCAGGTGATCGCAGACAAAGACAACTGCCTCAGCATCAGGCTCGGTAAGGAGACGAATGACGAAGGGCTTGCGATGACCAGCTCTTTCACAAACATGGTCATCTTTGGGCAGGCACTCGCACATACATGGTCTTCCACTGAGTACGCTCCAATCGTGCAGTCAATGTGTTCTGCAGCGAATAGCTTGCTTCCTCTCGCCGCGAAGATGGCGAAGACTCTCGCCGAATTGGATTACAAACGCGCATGTTTCATCGGCTCAGCAGCACTTGCTGGAGTTGCTCAAGAGTCGGCACTTAAATTGCTTGAACTCACCGCAGGCAAAGTAAAAACAATGTCGCAGACAACACTAGGTTTGCGGCACGGTCCCATGGCCGCACTCGATCAAGAGACTCTTTTCATCAGCTTCCTCTCCACGGAATCCGTCCGTCAGCGCTACGAGATTGACTTGCTACGGGAGATTGAACGAAAGCAGCTTGTAGGCGCATCGATCGCTGTTATTGGCTGCGGGGCATCCCGTCTGCCAGAAATTGAAAGTGTTCAAGTGTTGACGCCGAATAGTCACTGGGATGTCCCAGATCTTTATAGGCCCGCACTCGATGTTCTTTTCGGACAGACGCTTGGACTTTTTTTCAGCTTGGAATACGGTCTGACCCCGGACTCGCCAAGCCCAAATGGTGCAATCAGCCGCGTTGTTCAGCCTATCGAGATCTACTAAGGAATTTGCATGTCTGTCCCGACAGCATTTGATCTGAAGGATTTAGCTCGCGCGCGCGCGAATGATAGAACCCCCGGAATTTATTCAATTTGTTCAGCTCATCCGTGGGTCTTGGAAGCGGCGATGCGAAAAATTGCAGAGAGTCATGAACCATTGTTGATCGAAGCTACCTGCAATCAAGTAAACCAGTTCGGCGGCTACACCAGTATGACCCCACATTCGTTCCGTGAATATGTGTTCTCCATAGCGGCTCGAATAGGTTTCTGTCAAAACAGAATTCTGCTGGGTGGAGACCATTTGGGGCCATATCCTTGGCGCCATCTGACAGCATCTGACGCGATGAAGCATGCAATCGACCTAGTGGACGCTTTCGCGCGAGCCGGCTTTACGAAAATTCATCTAGATGCCAGTATGGCTTGCAAATACGATCCTGCACCCCTTCCTGACGAACTAATTGCAGAAAGGGCCGCGTTACTAGCCAAAGCAGCCGAGAGCGCTTCGGGTAATCAACGTCTCCGTTACGTTATTGGGACCGAGGTGCCAGCTCCAGGGGGTGCCAGCGAGGAACTTTCCGTTTCCGTGACTCGACCATCAAGTGCCGAGGGCGCACTGACATTGCACAGAGCAGCTTTTACCGCGGCAGGTATCGAAAATGCTTGGGCGCGAGTAGTTGCTCTCGTAGTCCAGCCGGGCGTCGAATTCGGACACCAAGAAGTGGTGAACTATGAGCGGAACAAAGCTGATCTTTTGAGAACTATGCTCGAACGGCATCCGACGCTTGTGTTTGAAGCGCACTCAACAGACTTCCAAAGACTGGGAGGTCTGGTTGAGTTGGTACAGGATGGATTTGCCATTCTGAAGGTTGGCCCTGCTCTCACGTACGCAATGAGGCAGGCACTCTTTGCACTTCTCCTAATTGAGGAAAAGATGGTACCGGAGGAAAATCGGTCACATTTAGAAGAAGTGCTACAGCAAGCTATGAAAGAAAATCCTGAACACTGGAAAGATCACTACAAGGGCGAAGCGTTCGAGATTGAACGGTTGCGGATCCATAGCTATAGCGATCGGGTTCGCTATTATTGGACCCTACCTTCTGTTACGGCTGCCACTAGCAAACTTCTTGGGAATCTCGAAAGAAGTGGCATTCCGGAGACGTTGCTTTCTGACTATCTTCCGATTCAATACACGCGTGTTCGCAATGGCGAGCTTGACAATAGCCCGCTTTCTCTAATCTTCGACAAGATCGGAGAGACCCTTGAGCCGTATATAAGGGCCTGTGTTGGAGAAACCGCATTTTGAGAGCCATCTCTCGACATTTAGTGGGCGGTCGGTCGGAGATAGAATGCGTCTGGCTCGGCCACTTCTTCACGGATTTTGCGACGTGGCATATCGGTCTTCAGGTGGACTCTATCCGATGAGCAGTGAGCAAATATGTCCCAGACGCAAATGCATTGGGAAAGTGCGCATCGACGCCCTCAGTGCGCGCTTGTCGTCACTTGGCGGAATAGTCGGCTTGTCGGACAGATGACTTGGAGAGCCTATCCCCGAGGTCACGGGCAAAACCTGAAGTTACTCAACTGAATTTTGCTAACCTGCGTTGTTATTGTTGTTCACTACGGATGATAGGGTGGGCGACAAAATGCAGCAGCAAACCGATCCGAATGTGTTAGATAGGAGTCGTGGGCGGTGCTCGGATTAGCCACACCCGCGTCAGTGCATCGTTCCGTACCAATGGTCAGCTAAGACTTATCACTCAGGGTGTATCTACAGGACCCGCTTTCAGTGCATCAAACAGACCCTGCAGTTGAACTGCAACTTCGCTCGGGTCATTGATGGCGCCAAAAAGCTTGCAGAAATCAATGAAGAGACGAGCGGCTTTGAGATCACCTGCGTTCGTTTTAGCTCTCAGTAGCAAGAAAAGGGCTTCCGCCCCATTGATAAACCGCTTCTTCCCGTCGACGGTTGCCGGGACCTTTTGGAGAACACATCGTGAAAGATTTGCTCAATCCTAGGTTTTCTTCGTTGCGGTGTGGATTGCCTCGTCGCCCGTATACGTCTGCCAGCGTCGAATCGCAGTGTCGACGTAGAGGGGATCGATCTCGATGCCGTTAGCACCTCCTACCTACCCGCTCCGGCCATCAGCGTCGTCCCCGACCCGAGAAAGGCATCTAGAACGATGTCGCCAGGTTTGGTGCAGTCAAGGAGCGCATCGGCAACCATCTTTATAGGCTTCACGGTCGATGGAGTGCGAGAAGGTTAGGTGTTTCTTTCTTTGCCGGTGAACTTGTAATTATTGGCCGTGGGTTGAGTATCCAGTTCCCGCCCGAAGGGCGGGAACCTGCCCTTCCACACCGCCAACCTCCCCGTATGCAAGGGCCACCGGCTTGGCAACAAGAATAAACAGTTACTTGAGATCTCGTGGTTAGATTCACCTCTTAGACGCAGAGGACTCAGTCGCGCGAATTGACCGAGTTGAACGGGTCCTTCCCTCGACAGCACAAATGGTATTATTTCCAAATAAGAGTCAAGCGATTAACTTCCTACGTTGTTTGATCTGCCGACCTGCATTGTGGGAATGCCTAATTGAAAGTTGAAAACGCCGAAGACATGACAGCTCCCAAACTTTCAGATATTGCAAAACGAGTAGGAGTCTCCGCTTCGGCGGTTTCTCTCGCCCTGAACAAAGGCGAGACCACCCGTGTCAGTGCCGCAAAGCGTACTGAAATCCTGCGAGTGGCTCAGGAAATGGGGTATTACCCAAATGAATTGGCTAAGGCATTGGCAGAACGCAAAACGAGATTGCTTGGTTTGGTCGTCCCGTTGCGCGATCCCATATTTTTCAATCAGTTCATCGCGCAGGCATTGTCCGGCATACAAAGTACACTGATGCGCCGCGGATACAATCTTCTTGTTTTTTCTCCGTCGGGAAAGCCGGGCAGAGAGACCCGAGATCAGATTATGGAGAGTCGATTCACTGACGGCTTGATTTTCATTAACACTCGTTCCTGCACCGCGCAAGATGTGACCGACACCATCCATGAACTGAATGCCGCTCAGATACGGTTCTCTATGATTAACTCGTACTATGGTCGAGCCCCTATCAACTATGTGGGAGTAGACGACGCAAAGCTTGGAGAAGCCGCCGCTAACTATCTGGTATCCAAAGGACATCGCAAGATTGCCTTTCTAAGTGGCTCCACCACCCTTCCAGCTCACGTGCAGTTGACCAAGGGCTTACAGCGTGGCCTGTCGAGACATCGGCTGGCACTCCATCGAGTGGGATGCACACAGTACGAGCGTGAGCGCGCATTCACAATCCTTGATGAATGGTTTGGTAACCGACGGGACCGTCCCTCCGCAATTTTCACGGCGGACGAGCAGTTGCTCCTCCATCTCTATGATTACCTTGAGGCTCGCGGCATGACAGCCCCAGATGACGTATCAGTATTGGGAAGAGGAAACATTGGTTCGGGCGATCGTCTGCGGCCACGACCCACGTCGCTAGTGATTCCGACGATTCGAATGGGAGAACTGGCTGCGGACATGCTCATCGACGAAATCGAGAAACCCCATGCGAAGCCTCAACGCATACTCCTGCCATTCGAGATGGCGCCCGGAACAACGGCATAACAATTATCTTTTATATTTCTTCCGCCACATCTCCCTTTCAGCAATCAACTAATCGTGGCATGTAGAGGGGAGCTGTTATGGACGGCAGACTGACCGCCCTGTTGCAAGAGGATCAACACGATGCGTGTGACATTTGGCAGACAATTTTTCGGACTGATCATCGCACTTGCAACGTGGGGATTGGTTGCGCCGCTTCATGCCGTAACGACAACCCTTGACCTGGACGGTGCCGGTTGGACTTTTCATGGAACACTCAACAACACGAAACATGATGTGACAGTTCCGCACTGCTGGCCGGTAATGACTGGATATGAGCGATATATCGGTGATGCAGTCTATGAGCGCAACTTTGAAGCCTCTACAGTAGGAGATGGCAGGACAGCGAGACTACACTTCGAAGCGGTGTATTACAAAGCTCGTGTCTGGTTGAACGGGCAAGATATAGGAAGTCATGAAGGCGGGTACACATCCTTCGAATTCGATGTGACCAAAGTACTCAAGATTGGAACGAATCATCTCGTTGTGGAAGTTGATAATACGCCAACGTTGACAACGATTCCCGCTATTGCGACGGCTGGGCATAGCGGGCAGGGCGCCTCTCCTTATGGAACGCAAAACGGCGAAGGAATTTTCGGCTGGATGCCATATGGAGGCATCGTGCGGCCAGTCTCTCTTATTGTGACGGGGAACGTCTTTTTAAGAAACATCAAAGTCGATGCAAAGCCGAACCTGAAACAGGATATTGCAACGATAACTATTCGTGCTTCTTTGCGAAATGCAGGCAATGAAGATGCAACTGTGACTCTTTCGGGAAGGATCGCTGGCCTAGAGGTCTTGTTACCGCGTGTGAAGGTTCCTAAGAGCGGCGAAACGGAGGTAGCCTGGACGGGAACGCTTCTTCGACCACATCTCTGGAGCACACGCGATCCGTATCTGTACGATGCGACCGTTGGCGTTGGCGATGAGGCGCTTAGCGCGAGAATAGGCGTTCGTGAGATTCGGGTACAAGGCACTGAGCTGTTGCTGAATGACCGGCCTGTACATTTGTTTGGAGCCAACAGAGTGAGCGAGGATCCCATCGAGGGCCTGCGTGAGTCGATGGCGATTATAAATCGCGATTTGAGCGATATGCTTGCGGACAACATGAGGATGATGCGGATCGCGCACTATCCGCAGGCCCAGGAGCTGTTGGACTTCGCGGACTCGCATGGAATGTTGATCATTGCGGAAGCTGGAAACTGGAACCTCGGCGCATGGCAGATGGCTGACCCGGTGCTACGGGCAGTTTGGCAATCACAGATGCGCGAAATGATGGAGCAGGATTGGAATCACCCCTCGGTGATCGCATGGAGCGTAGGGAACGAGTATGAGTCGGCCACGTCGCAGGGCATCGCATGGACGCGCGACATGCGCCGGTACACACTTGATCTCGACTCAACGCGACTGATAACATTTGCGAGCCGATTTACTGGGGACGCGAACGTGAAGACCGGGAACGATGAAGCGAGTCGGTATTCGGACTTCGTCTCTGTAAACATCTATGGAGACTATGGGAACAGGCTCGATCGGGTTCACGCACTATGGCCGGATAAGCCGGTCTTCATGACGGAGTTCGGTCACATGGGCGAGCCCGGTTTGCACGATCCAGAGCGAATTGCAGACATAACAGAAGCGGTGACTGTGATGAAGGTGCGGCCATGGATGATAGGCGGCGCTCTTTGGACCTGGCTGATTATCGTTCGCTACATCAGGGAACGCCACCCGACGGCATACGTCGATGGGGAACCGTGAACTTCGAGAGAGAGCATCGCGATAGCTGGAAGGTCGTACAACAACTCTTTGCTACCGAGCTTCCGTGACAGGTTGGCTGGTCACGGAGAACGTGTCCGGCGTCGGCGTATCTGCGAAGGCGTCCCAGAGAATGACAAGAGCGAGAGGGTGTAGCAAAGCCATAATGAAGAAGACGGGAAGGTATCCTTGATGAGTTACGAAGTAGCCAATGATCTCGCTCGATATCATGCCGCCAAATCCGCTTCCCGCAGCAACCAGTCCAGCGGCCTTGCCGACTTGATTGGCTGGAAACAGCTCAACAATTGTTGAGGTTAGATTCACAAGCCAAGCCATGTGGGCGAGTGCTATGACAGATGCAATGCCGATAACAAACATCTCCGTCGAAACGAGACCTGCAAGCGGACTCAAAGGAATAACGATCGCAGCCATGAGCATAATGCGTCGGTAGGCAAAACCGGCACTCATGCCTCGACGGATTAGTCGACCTGAAGCCAAGCCTCCCAGCAAGGTGCCAATGCCTGCGGCAAGATATACGATCCATCCCACCTTGGCAAGCTGTCCCATCGACATGTGTCGCACCGTCAGAAGATACTTCGGGAACCAGAAAAGATAAAAATACCAGACAGGGTCAGTGAGGCCACGCGCGACCATGAGCTTCCAAGTCTTATCGCGTGACAGGACTTCGCGCAAAACTCCCGACCTGACCGTCGATTGAGCGGCCGGGCCACTTCGATAGCCGAAGAGCCAGAATGGCAGCCAGATAAGGCCGGCAGCACCATCGATGAGGAAGACGGCCTTCCAGGGCAGGTGCGTTGTGATAGCCGCGATGGCTGGTATCGCAATGATTGCTCCAACCGTCGCGCCCATTGTGTAGATACCGATGGCGACCCCACGTCGTGGTCGATCGAAGGTTTCTCTCACAGCTTTAGGCGCGGCAACCCAGAGTCCGGGTTCGCCCAAGCCGAGGCAAAAGCGTGCGAGCGAAAGCTGTACTGTCGAAGTCGCAAAGGCCGTCGCGGCTTCCGCAAGAGACCACCAGCCGACAAAAAGTGCCATGCTACGTCGCGTTCCAAGCGCGTCGCTTATAAAACCGGAGATCGCGTAGGCGACCGCAGAGGCAAGCAGGAAGAGACTCACGATGTGGCCATAACCCTGATCAGAGAGATGGAGCTCCTGCTGGAAACGGGGCGCCACGACCGAGAGACTTTGGCGATCAAAGTAGTTGATGAGCGCTACGACGAAGAGCAAAGAAACGACGAGCCACGCCCGGCGCGAGGGTTCTGGGGGAGTCTGCTCGGGCTGTGCCGGTTGAAGATCGTCGGTGGGCAAGGTGTGTCTCAAGAAGACAGACTCTTCAATAACATCGAACTTCAAAGATAGCCGGAGGAGCTTCACCGTGCGAGAGAATTTGAATCGAGATGTTAGACGCTGTGACAGGATCGGCAAGCGTTAGCGTGCGACGTGTCTGGTGATTTTCCGAGACTTCAGCTAAGATCTTTTCCTCGTCTACCACGATGCGATACGAGGTAATACAGCCAGGCATCACACGTTCAGGATGAGTGAGTAGAACCGACTCCATCGGGTGATCTGTGTCCGTGTCGAATACGATTTCGATACTGCGCAAGATCTGAGGAGTATCCCACGATAAACGAAGAGTCGGATTTGGATCCGATGGTTCGGGAACCCATGCGTTAGCACCTCTCCAGGGACGAGCCAATCCGTTGATCACATTATCAGGTGAATATGGTTCGAGCGGCGGAGAGAAGCGGACAGCGAGGTTCCGCGCAGAAGGTCGACGATCGGGTAACCAGAAAGGAAACGTGTCCACTCCAGAGCCAGCCGGCGGTGTCTGTATCGCGCTCTTCGCAACCGAGGAGTTCATCTTTTGGGATACGGTCAATATACCAGGAGCCTGAGCTACGCTTTGGTGAAAAGCAATTTTACCCGAGTTAGGTACGACCACAAAAACATGAAGTTGTTCTTCGAGTGAAGCCTGGAAGTCGAGACGAACGAGCTGTTCCCTTCCTGCTTCCACCATTACATCGACAGAGGCGAGAAGAAGCTCTGGAGTCGTGTTCCCCGGGCGTGATGAGCGCCACAACTCCGCATGCAAGTTCGCAGTTTCGCTTACGTCGACACATAGGCTGATGACGGGCACGCGCCCCGCCGGTAGTGGCAACAGTAAGGCGCGAGGTGTATCGGCCGGTGCAAGTTCGCCACTTGGGGAGAGCTCATGCACACGAAGGGTGCTCGATGCAGTGATATGAGCGTGTTGCGCAAGATCGGTGTCATCGTGTCCCGCAACGCCTGGAATATACTGTCCAGTGCGTAGAAGTTTTTGCTGCAGATGGCGCATCTCGTTCGGCGCCACCAGATCGCGAGGGAGCAGCCCCTGTTCGGTGCATAACGCAGCTGCAACGCCGACCGCTTGACCATTATGAGCGCAGGTGGCCATCACGCGAGTAGACCCAAATGCGATATGAGTCGCGCTGATAAGCCGTCCCGTGATGAATAAATTATGTATATTCCGGCTATACATCGATCGAAAGGGAATTTGATAGACTCCCTTTGCATGCCACTGGGTGCAGCCCGGCTGTGCGCTGAAGACCCCATCGGGGGGATGAAGATCGATGGCCCAACCGCCAAATGATACCGCATCATCATGAACCGATTGGCCAACGATATCGTTCTGAGTGAGAATAATATCTCCTATAAAACGACGACTTTCACGCTTGCCGGGAATCGTGCCCATCCATTCCAATGTCAGATTTTCAGCTTCAGGGAAATTGCCCGAATTCTTGATGTAGTCCCAAACTCCATACGCTACACGCCAGAGTTCCCATTTGATCTCTTCTGTTTGATGAACCGTATCGAGATTGCCGCCGTATTCAAGCCACCAGAGACGACAGCCGGTATCAGCAACACGAAGCTCACGAAATCGCGGAATGGTCGTAATGTCTCCCAGCGCGAATGAAGGAGCAACATACTTTACAGGGCGGCCTGTATCTCGGGTATAGAAATAAAGAGAGTGTCCAAGCAGCTCCTTGGTCTCCTCTAAGCCGGCAAGATGCTCATTGAACTCGGAAGCAGCCTCAGCTCCCATCCGGAATTCGGCGCCGGAGAGGAATCCGAGAATGCCGTCTCCCGAAGCGTCAACAAACAGAGGATGCCTCTACAACGTAGAAGGTTTGATTTTGGCTGCAAAAAGCTTTGGCTGACGCCGAACCGTTGACCCATCAGACATATCAACTTCGTATACAGCCGTGTTGAGCAATAGTGTAATTCTTGGTTCAAGCGTAACCAACTCCAGCAATATCGAATCGAATACGACCGGATTGCCTTCTACGTTGCGCCACATATTTTCAACAAGGATTTCATCGATGACTCCGCCTTCGCGAGCCCAGCGATTGTTATTACCCATATGTGAAGTTGCACCAAGAACCCACAGCCGAACTTCACTTGAAGAGTTGCCGCCAAGAACGGGGCGGTCCTGGACAAGCGTTACCCGAAGGCCCTGCCGTGCTGCAGTGACTGCACAGCATACGCCCGCCAGTCCTCCGCCAACAACTACCAGATCAGCCGTCAAATTGTCTTCTCGCAAAGATCTCATCTAAAACTCTCCAATGTGCGCATCCCGAACCCGTACAGATTGCAAACCACAGTATTTCGTTCGCTGGAAAGAGGAGTCACGACGGCCAATCTGCAATACAAGAAAGGAGCCTAAAGGTTAAGCGATAAACTTGTCAAAGCATTTGCAAATATGTCTTGTTAATCAGCCATTTAGACCTTGTGACATATAGAGCCGGACGCTCCATAACGATTGACCCTAGATTAAGCGCTTGACAAGAGAAGTTAGCCACTCATAATATTCTCTCGTTTACGAAAAGATTGAAACGACGGAACAATATTTGCAAATCAGTTAAGCGATTGACTTGGAGATTGATAAATAATGATCATGATGACTTCCGCTCTCAGAACCTTCCATTACCGCCCGAGGCCATAACAGGAATTCCCGTCCGTGGGCCTGTCTTCTAATGATCGTCTTACTGTGCGGTTTCATCCCGCCGCAAATGGGCAGCAGGATGTTGGCTTCATTGTGGGTACGGTGACTGACTCCAGCGGTGGAGTCGTTCCTTCCGGCGAAAGTGCATATCGTCAATGAAAGCACCGGCATCTCCCAGGATCTGACGACTAACGAGAGTGGATACTACAGATCGCAACCGCTATTGCCAGGTACCTACTCAGTGGTAGTGTCGATGGGCGGATTTTCTACTGCGTCGACGAAAGGACTGATCGTAGATGCTGCCGCAAATGTAACCGCCAATGTCAGATTGGAGGTCGGAAGTCGTAGCGACAAGCGTGACGGTTGATGCGACTCCCCCGTCGCTCAATGTGGTAGATGCTCAGATCGGCAACACTGTTGACACGCGTGCGGCTCAACAGTTGCCAGTAAATGGACGCAGTGTGCTCGCATTAGCGACACTAAGTCCTGGTGTGGAGTCCGCAGTCGGAGCCACAAGCGAAGGCTTCACTAATCGCGGTACGCAGGCCTCGGCGATCCGAATATCGGGCGGAGTTCCAGGCGGCAATAACAATCTTTTGGACGGGGTTACCAACCTGCAGAACTACCTTGGCGAGGTGGCGATCAACGTCAAATCGGATTCTGTGCAGGAATTTCGCATTATGAGCGGGGTTATCCCAGCACAGTTTGGTTATACCTCAGGCGGTGTAATCAACGTCATTACTCGCTCCGGCGCAAACATGCTACACGGCTCCTTGTACGAGTTCTTCAGAAATGATGCTCTCGATGCAAACATCGCATTTCCACAGCCTGTCTTCGGAAAGCCAGAGCTACGTTTTAATAACTACGGCGGAACACTCGGCGGCCCCATCAGGCGAAATAAAGCGTTCTTCTTCGGAAATTACGAAGTGTATAGCTTCGTCAATGACACGCCCTTCTATTCCAGCGTGCCGACGCTCAAGAACGCGGCGGAAACTTCGCTGACTTGGGGCAATTGGTAAATGGTGTTTGCACAACAGTGCCGATTTACAATCCCACGACCGGTACCTCGACAACTCCTCGCACACAATTTGCGAACAATACAATTCTAGCGGGTCAACTCGATTCCGTGGCTCTCGCCGCGCAGGCAGCTTTCTACCCTCTTCCCAACAACACGACAGGCTCTTACAACCCGTGCACTCACGCTAACAACTACATCGCGAGCCCTAAGATTGTCTCAAATGAGAGACAAGGAATTGGCCGCGTCGATTATCTGCTCACACCCAAAGATAGTCTCTTCGCACGGTTTGCTTACTACTTCAATTACACAAATAATGGGGCCGGCTATAGTCCCCTGTATGACCGTAACGATAGTCTTCAGAATTACACAGGAGTGCTATCTGAAACTCATACATTCTCCTCGTCGCTTTTGAATGACGTGCGCATTGCAATGCTGCGATCCGATTTTCCTTTCCAGGGGTCTACCGCAAATCAGGACTATGCTGGACAGCTCGGTCTAGCAAACGATACGCCAACGGTAGCGCCCATTTTCACAAACGGCCTCTCCACAATCAATGGTGTCGTCGGCTTCCGGGCGTCGACCACCATCGAACTGGTCGACGACATTACGAAAACCTTCGGAAACCACACACTGCGTTTTGGGTTCGATGGACGGTTTACCGAGGGATATAACAATCAGTGCAACCCGTGCTCAGGAAACATCACCTTCAGCCCCAACCAGACCGCCGCTGGAACTAATTCCTCGATTACATCTGGAACGGGAAATCAGTATGCTAGCTTTCTGATCGGAGCCCCAAGTACCGCTAACGTACAAATCGCGAGCGGCATCGCATACCGCAAACTACAGTATGCCGGATATGTTCAGGACGATTGGCATGCTACGCAGCGGCTGACCCTGAACGTCGGACTTCGCTATGACTTCCAGGCGCAACCGACGGAAAAACATAACGGGATAGACGATTTTGATATCACGCAGATAAATTCCGTCAACGGCTATCTTGGAGCAGTCCGTTATGCCGGAGTGAACGGGAATGGACGAAATTTTGCGAAAGAGAACTTTGGCGATTTTGGTCCACGTATTGGTTTCGCTTTAGTGTTGACCAGCGACAACAAAACTGTGATGCGTGGCGGCTTCGCAATCTACTATCCCACGACAGCGCAGGCCTCTTACGATGCCTCGGCTGGAAATACGAACGGTTTCGGAACGCTCACCACCACCTATGCGTCGACGACTGCCAACGGGGCCGCCTTTACATTGGCAAACGGGCTTCCGTCTGTTCCGTCACCGCCGCTCGGTGCGGCTGGTGGACAGAATGCCTTTCTCGGCCAGAGTGGATACTATGTTGAACCGAGCGCGAAGGATCCGCAATCGCAGCAATCGACTCTGACGATCTCGCGCGAATTACCTTATGGGATGGTACTCGATGTCTCCTACCTCGGCAACCACGGTACTCACTTCCTTCTTCCGGCCTATAACATCGATACCCTTGATCCCCAGTACTTCGGCCTCGGGACTGCCTACCTCAACACCTCCGTACCCAACCCTATGCTGGAATCGTACCGGGGGCTCTGGGAGCAAATACTATTACTCGAGCCAACCTGCTCAAGCCATATCCTTATATGCAGAATGTGTACCTGAGCTTCCCACGTGGTGGGCACTTCGATGGCAACTACCTTTATGTTTCAGCGCAGCGACGAGCAACTCATGGTCTGCAAGTGCTCGGCGCTTACACCTACGGTAAGCTGATGAGCTTGCCGATTTACACTGATCTTGCAACGACCTCGGGGATCACTCAGACAGGGACTGGCTTCCAAAATCCTCGCAATCTTGACGGGGACTATAGTGTGGACGCCATTGACGTGACGCATCGCGGAACTATTTCAGCTTTGTACGATCTCCCATTTGGTAGGAATCAACGGTTTCTCTCACACTCCGGTGGTTGGGATCGATTAGTCGGTGGGTTCCAATATCAACATCATTATGACAGCAGAGAGTGGCAGGCCGCTGGGCTTCACGGGAGCCACAAATCAGGGTATTGCGACACGACCAAACCTCGCTCCCGGTGTCAGTGTTGTTGCGCCACATCGAAGTCGCACAGAGTGGTTCAATACAGCTGCGTTTGTCGACCCACCTGACTACAGCTTCGGCGATGTGCCACGATATTACTCGAAGGTTCGTGGACCGGGAACGCTCAATTTCGACATGTCCATCTTCAAAACCACGCGCATCACGGAACGAACATCCCTCGAGCTTCGTCTGGAAGCCTTCAATGCACTCAACCATGTCAACCTTCTACAGCCAAACACGACATTTGTCGCTGGCGCTCCTGCGAATCCGTCGAATCCAACCGATGAAGGCGGCGGTAATAGCAACTCTAACTCTAACTTTGGTCAGGTACTCGGCTCTCAAAATGCGCGGCAGGTACAGCTCGGTGCAAAGCTTCATTTTTGAGAGATCGGAATATAAGAATATAGTCGATGCGCCATGCACTGCGACAAAGTATCGTCCTCAAAGGTTCGTTTGTCCTAATCGGGCGTCCAACCAGATAATGATCCTCTCTCGCCCCTTCGTTTTCGCCTCGTTTCTAGCTTTGACCGCAACGTTCCAGGCGGTCGAAGCAAAGGCGCAGTCGAGTTCTGCGCCTGATGTAGTTGTCACTAGCCCCAATGGACTGCTGAGTGCTGCAATCTTCGTAGACAAGTCTTCCGGACTTAGCTACCAGGTCTTATGGGATGGGCATCCTGTCGGCGGCGCTGGGCACATTGGTTTGAGACTCGAGAGTACCAATCAAAGTACGTCCTATGAGATAGGGCTTCGTCCTATCTTCGGAGCCATATCGAGGGATCATATTGACGAACACTATCCCTTCCATGGCGCAAAGGCGATCGCGCAGAACAAAGCAAACGCCCTAACCATCTCAGCGCGTGAGAAAAACGGCACTCTTTACAAAATTGAAGCCCGCGCCTACGACGAGGGGTTCGCATGGCGCATTTTGCTCCCCGATTCCGGAAGCCCGGTAAAGGTATTAGAAGAAACATCTACGTGGACACTGCCGTTGGGTGAGGTGTGGTTTGGAGAGCGAAATAATGATTGGAAGCTGAAGAGCTATGCAGGCGAGTTCCGACACACAGCAGTAGATAATTTGCCTTTGGTATCGAAGCAGGGACCGATCCAGACGGCACCTTTGGTAGTCGAGCTACACAATGATGGATTTGAGTTGATAACCGAAGCCAATCTGGCGAACTACAGCGGCATGCGTCTTCGCGCAATTGGTAACCGTAAACTGCAGGTCGATTTCACCGAAGGTCCGAAGGGCTTTGAAATAGATGGAGCTCTCATTACGCCCTGGCGAGTCACAATGCTCTGCCGCGACCTCGGTTGCCTGGTCAACAACACTTTGACGGAAAACCTGAGTCCACCCGCGGACGCGAATCTCTTTCGCGATATTAGTTATATCCATGAAGGCCGCTTCGTCTGGCGTTATATGAGCCGCGAAACAGGCACTCCTTCTCAGGAAGCGGAGTTCGTCGATTTTGCTGCCGCTTTAGGCTACGAATATACGCTGGTCGACGATGGATGGAAGACCTGGGAGACGCCATGGTCGTCGATGAAGGAGTTAGTTCGTTACTCGCGATCGAAGAAGGTTGGCGTCTTCGCCTGGAAAGATTCGAACGAGATCAGCGACCCCTCAGAAGACTACGCTAAGGCGCGCGATTTCCTGGATCATGCAGCGGACGCCGGCCTCGCAGGAGTCAAAATCGATTTCATCAATGGCGAGAGCAAGGAACAAATTGACTTCGAACGACGGGTGCTTGCGTTAGGCGCGGAACGGAAATTGATGATCGACTTTCACGGGTTGCAGAAACCTACAGGAGAGGAGCGGACATTTCCAAATGGAATGTCCAGAGAAGCTGTTAGAGGTATCGAGCTGAATCGCATGCCGGAAGGCCCCCTACCGCCAAGTCACAATGCTGCGCTGCCCTTCACTCGCTTTGCCGTCGGGCCAGCCGACTACACTCCAGTCAATCTACAGTGGCCTGGAGCGACCACATGGACCCATCAGCTCGCCACTGCAATTTTGCTAAGTTCGCCATGGCTTGTAATCGCCGAAGACCCGGAGTTTATCCTGAAAAACTCCGATGCCGCACCCGCTCTCGATGTATTTAAAGAATTACCCACCAGTTGGGACGAGACCATTGTCCTGAACGGCAGTCGAATTGGAGGACTTGTCGGCATGGCGCGACGTAAAGGGTCCGTGTGGTTTGTGGCGATCATCAACGGCTCTTCAACAACATCTGCCTTGCTCCCACTTCCTGCCAAGATAAGCCTGAAAGACTTCGAAGGCATCGTCATCTCGAGCCCAGAGAAAAGATCATTTACCGCGATCAGGTACAGCGACACCACCGTATGGGATCGGGACCAAAAACTTCACACAGGTGATGGGTTGGTAGTCGTTTTGAAGCCAAGTCAGGTAAATCCGAAATAGAAGGAGTCTTCAACAGCAGCTTCGCGTTGCTGCTTCCATTGACCAAGCCTTTTTCGGAAGAAGTTTGATCTGACTACGGCTATGAACTCTCTGAGTTTTGGATATGGGAAGTGCGGGCGTAAAGGGATTTAAGACTCACGCGTTTCCATTATTACGAGGAAGGATGTAGCGCATGAAGGTTCAGAAACGGGACGCATTAAAGCTGCATAGAGGGCGGTACGGAACGACGGGAAAGAAATTTGATGCGCCGGCAAGGGTGAATTTGATCGGGGAGCACACCGACTATACAGGCGGCTTGGTGATGCCAATGGCGATTGACTTTCGGACAGAGGCAGTGCTGAGTGGGCGGGATGATGGTTACGCGGTATTTTATTCGTCCAATTTTGATGAAGAGGTTGGGTTTGAGATTGCTCAGATGGAGCTGACGCCAGAGGGACAGTGGAGCGATTATCCTGCAGGGGTGCTTTGGTGTCTTCGTGCGCAGGGCATCGCCGTGAGTGGGTTCGATATGACTTTGGTAGGAGAAGTGCCGCTTGGTGCAGGATTAAGCTCTTCGGCTTCGGTGGAGGTGGCTACGGCGCTGGCTCTGCTGGATTATGCGGGGGTGGAATTTCCGATGGAGCGGATTGCTAATCTATGCCGACGGGCGGAGAACGAATATGTGGGCGCTCAGACAGGGATCATGGACCAGTTTGTGGTGACGGGGGCGGTGGCGCATCGAGCGATGCTGCTGGACTGCCGGGCGCTCACGTTTGAGCTGCTGCCGCTGCCTGAGGATGTGAAGGTGGTTATCTGCAACTCGATGGTGAAGCATCGGCTGGCGGATCTGGCGGGATATGGCGATCGTCGCGGCGAGGTGGAGGCGGGGCAGGCGGTGCTGCGGGAGTGCAGGCCGGGGATTGAGTTGCTCCGCGATGCTACGGTGAGGGACCTTGAGGCTTGTGCGGGGAAGATGAGTGTGGCGAGTTGGAAGCGGTGTCGGCACATTATTACCGAGAATGCTCGGGTGGTTGAGTCGCGTGCGGCTTTGCTGCGGGGCGATGTGGTTCGGTTTGGGGAGATTATGCTCGCTGCTCACGTGAGTATGCGGGACGACTTCGAGGCGAGTTGCGCGGAGGTGGATGCGCTGGTGGAGATTGCGATGCTGCAGGCGGGTTGCTATGGGGCTCGGATTACGGGTGGGGGGTTTGGTGGATGCACCGTGAACCTGGTGCAGGCTGATGCTACCGAGGGGTTTGTGGCGGCGGTGATCGAGAGGTATAAGGCTGTGACGGGGATTGTGGCAGAGTGTTTTGTCTGTGAGGCTTCGGATGGGGCTTTGGCACTGCGTGCAGCTGCTGAGATGGTGAAGGCGGGGCAGAGATGAAACCGCTTACTCATAGGGACGGCGAGATATTTTTGAAGAGTCCACATCGGCGGTTCAATCCGTTGAAGTGGGAGTGGGTGTTGGTTTCGCCTAATCGCACGCAGCGGCCTTGGCAAGGGCAGGTGGAGAAGACGGTGGCGTCGGCGGCGTTGCGGTATGACCGGACTTGCTATCTGTGTCCGGGGAATGAGCGGGCGGCTGGGGCGCGGACGGATGTTTATACGAGCACTTATGTGTTTGAGAATGACTTTGCAGCGCTAAAGCCGGGTGTTCCGGATGTGCAGGTGGATGAGGGTGGGAAGGGGTTGCTGGTTGCTGAGGGGGAGAGTGGGGTTTGCAGGGTTATCTGTTTCTCGCCGCGGCATGATCTGACGCTGGCGAAGATGTCGGTGGCGGAGATACGGGCGGTGGTGGATGTCTGGACGGAGCAGGAGCGTGAGCTGGGCGCGAGTGAGGATATTCGCTACGTGCAGATCTTTGAGAATCGCGGGGCGATGATGGGAGCGAGTAATCCGCATCCGCATGGGCAGGTGTGGGCCAGCCGGTCGGTGCCGAATGAGGTCGTGGCGGAGCAGGCGGGGCAGGCGGAGTATCTGGCGGAGCATGGGTGCTGTCTGTTGTGTGCTTATCGCGAGTTGGAGATGGGGCTGGGGGAGCGGGTGGTGGCGGCGAATGCCCACTTTGTGGCGGTGGTGCCTTATTGGGCGGTGTGGCCTTTTGAGGTGATGGTGTTGCCGCTGCGGCATGTTGCGGACCTCGAGGGGATGACGGCTGCGGAGCGGGATGGTTTGGCGGCGATGTTGCAGACGGTGACGGCGACGTATGACCAGGTGTTCGATACGCCGTTTCCTTACTCGATGGGGCTGCATCCGCAGCCTTGTGATGACGCCGCGCATCCGGAGTGGCACTTTCATGTGCACTTCTATCCGCCGCTGCTGCGGTCGGCGACGATACGGAAGTTTATGGTTGGGTTTGAGCTGCTGGGCGGCCCGCAGCGGGATATTACGCCGGAGTCGGCGGCGGAGACGCTGCGACGAAACCAAGTGGTCGAGCGCGACTATCAAACATCAGTGACGGGATTTGCTAAATGACAGTTTGGCCGACTCAAGGAATTAAGCCTTTGGAATCCAGTTATGTATGAACCATTAAAGAATGCAGCAAGCTGCAATAATTTAGCATCTGTACGCAGTTACGTTTCCAAAGATCGAAATGATTATGAAAGCATGGGGTTAGTCCAAACTTGAACCGACGGGAAATGCTAAAACTCACCAGTGTTTCCGCGGCCGCGGGGCTGGGTTTGGCACTTAGTTCCAGAGCTGTTTCTGCAGACCTGATTTTAGAAGTCCCAAC
The DNA here is from genome assembly GCA_963744125.1 of uncultured Acidobacteriaceae bacterium. GTDB lineage: Bacteria > Acidobacteriota > Terriglobia > Terriglobales > Acidobacteriaceae > Edaphobacter. The sequence goes on from CAVUSG010000012.1 coordinate 320,912, forward strand.
ACGTATTTTCTTGGGAGACCAGCTTGTATCCGACTTTGAGCAGCCACCTGTTCACACAAAACCGTGGTGCTACTGGTACTGGGTGAGCAACTACATCTCTCGCGACGGAATTACGCGCGATTTGGAGTCGATGTCGCGTGTCGGAATAGGCGAAGCGATGATGGCGAACATCGCGGGACGGGACACACCGCTAGGCGATGTCAAATTATTCTCGGAGGAGTGGTGGTCTCTACTTGAGCATGCTATTCGGGAGGCCAAGCGTGTCGGAATAGAGATCGGGATTTTTAACGGCCCCGGTTGGAGCCAATCAGGAGGACCATGGATTCCAACCGAACGCTCTATGCGCTATGTGGTTTCATCAGAGACCCGGGTCGTGGGACCATTGAGATTTGAAGGCAAGCTATCTGCTCCGAAAGAGCCGTTCCAAGACATCGGAACGTTGGCATTTCCAATGCCGAAAGACGACACAGATACCATCGCCACGCATTCCCCACAGATTCGAAGCAACCCTAGTATTGCTAATCCCGAATATTTGATCGACGGTGATCTGAGAACCAATTGCTTGTTCCCGTCCGGACTCACAGAAAAGCAGCCATTTGTAGTCGACATTGTGGTCGCGGAACCATTCACCGCACGCAGCCTCGAGCTATATCCTATCGAAGGTAATGTATACCTCCGCTGTCAACTGGAATACGCAGATGCCTCGGGTGTGTTCAAGCCGGTCCGTACCTTCGTGATGGATAGACGAGGACTCGATCGGCCTCCGTTTAGACTCATTGTGGGTCCCATGGTCACCGGCCCAACGGTGATAGCATTCTCCTTCATAACCGCACGTCATTTCCGTCTTGTCATTGCGAACCTGATTGGAACAGGCGGCTTGGCAGAGATCAAGCTCTCTGCAGCCGCAAGGTTGGATTCTTTCGTAGAGAAGGAACTTGGCAAGATGTATCCCGCACCCCTGCCGGAATGGGATTCGTACCTTTGGCCGCCCTCGGCGGAACCTGATTCCCTAGACCTTGCCATCGCACCTCCTCAAATACTTGACTTGAGCGATAGAATCTCGCCGGACGGAATGTTGCGTTGGGATGTACCAGCTGGGGAATGGATTATTCTTCGCTCCGGGATGACTCCAACTGGCGTAACAAATCATCCCACCACCATCGAGGGACTTGGGCTGGAATGCGACAAGATGAGTCGTGAGGCCATCGAGCTTCATTTCAACAGCTTCGTCGGCAAACTTCTTCAGAAGATGCCACAAGCTGACCGCAGCGCACTTCGTCACGTTGTAGTCGATAGCTTCGAAGTAGGGTCACAAAACTGGACCAATGGGTTTCGCGAGCGATTTCAAGAGGTCTTCCGTTACGACCCGCGACCATGGCTTCCAGTGCTTACTGGTTGAATTGTGGGTACCAGCGATCAATCAGACCGCTTCTTGTGGGACATGCGGCGATTGGTCGCCGACGAGATCGCGAAAGAATATGTGGGAGGGCTACGGAAGATTTCTAATCAACACGGTCTTCGGCTTTTAGTAGAGCCTATGGGTCGTGGGGCTTTCCAGGAGAATTCTTGCAATACGGCGGTCAATCAGATGACGTGGCTGGGGAGTTTTGGATTAATGACGATGAGTTCGCTGCAAGGGAAAATGTAGAAGTTCGTGCGGCATCTTCGGCTGCCCATATTTATGGAAAACGAGTCGTGATTTCTGAAGCGTTCACCTCTGGTCGCTCTTTTCGTGACTCTCCAGCGCGGCTTAAGACCTTGGGAGATTGGGCCTATACCGAGGGGATTAACCATTTCATGCTACATGTTTATATACATCAACCTTGGGAAGATAAATTACCCGGCGTTAACGCTTGGTTCGGCACTGAATTCAATAGGCATAATACCTGGTTTGAACATTCGACCACGTGGATTGATTACTTGCGCCGCTGTCAATTTTTACTTCAACAAGGCAGGAGCGCTGCCGATATTGCATATTTTATTGGCGAAGATGCTCCCAAGATGACTGGCCCCCTACACCCCGATCTACCAGATGGTTACGACTACGATTTTATAAATGCAGAAGTTCTTCTCGATCGGGTACGCGTTGCAAACGGTTTACTTGTAATACCCAACGGGCCGGCTTACAGCTTACTTGTGCTGCCGCATCTAGAAACTATGCGGCCTGCGTTGCTTCGCAAGATACGCGACCTGGTGGCTGAAGGTATGTCGATCCTTGGTCCACCGCCGAAGCGGTCGCCAAGCCTTCAGAACTATCCCGCATCCGATCAAGAGGTGAAGGATCTTGCATCTGAATTGTGGGGTGCACTTGAAAATCAAGGGGAAAGTCTCGCCGAACGCGATTTCGGCAAGGGGCGGGTGTTTTATGGTGGAGACATGGCCGATGTTCTGAGGCGCCTCAAAACTCCGCCGGCAATCTCGTGTCCGAGAGGAATCCTGTGGACTCTCCGCAAGACCGAGGATGCGGGTATCTATTTTCTCTCTAATCAGACAGACGAGTCTCAATTCGCCGAAGTTACTTTCCGCGTTTCGAATCGAGTTCCCGAATTTTGGCACCCTGACAAGGGAGTTGTGGAACAGACGGCTTGGTTCTCACATGAAGGCGATCGCACTCGCGTACCGCTAGCACTTGATCCACAAGGATCTGTGTTCGTCGTGTTTCGTCATCCCCTCCAGGAACCCTCCGTAATAAAGATTGCTCTAAACGATCGACCGATTAGAGAATCCGTTGGACCGTGCCCGATTCGCATACTGCGCTCCGATACCGGATTTCTTTCCACCATAATCACCCGATCTGGCGACTACATTTTGGACCGAGCCGATGGTAAGCGGATAGTCCTCAATGTCCGAGACCTTCCAGCGCCGATTACCTTGGATCAACCTTGGAAAGTGCGATTTCCTTCAGGCAAAGGTGTCGCTCTAAGACAAATAGACGGATTCCAGCTGCGCTCGTGGTCCGATAGTTCGGACGACGCGATACGTTTTTTCTCTGGAACTGCTTCCTATGAGACTCACGTCAATTTGACAGATGAAATGTTTATTCCTGGACGTCGGATGACGCTTGATCTTGGCAAGGTCGAGGTGATTGCTGAGGTACGCGTCAATGGGAAGGATCTTGGTGTTCTTTGGAAACGGCCGTTTGCCGTGGATATTATGGATGCTGTATCGCCTGGCTCAAACAGGATCGAGATCTTAGTAACCAATACTTGGTGGAACCGGTTGGCTGGTGACGAGATAATACCTGCCGATGGACGCACGACATTCACCGTTTGGCAACCGACAACTCCACGCGCACTCTTATTACCCTCTGGTTTGCTCGGTCCAGTTAGCATACAAAGCGCGGTTATCGGTGAGATCAAGCCGTAATGTCACAACCGAAAAACTGATGAGTTGGAACGCAGCGATCTTGTCGCGGATGCGTTCCCCGTCACCTCTCGCTCAAACTGAGCAAAGGATAAGAGCACATTCAGGGTCAATCTCCCCATGGAGGTCGTGGTATTGAACTGCTGGGTGACCGACACGAAGCTGACATCCTGCTTATCAAACTGTTCGACCATCTTGGCGAAGTCGGCCAAGGAGCGGGTGAGACGGTCAACTTTATAGACAACCACGGTTGTGCCTCGCCAAAACTCCGTCCGATCGAGAAGTTCAGGAAAGTCCGAAAATCTTAACCGTTAAGAGCCGTCCAGCCCGAGCGACGAGAGTTCAGATGGAAATCAAACAACAATTTCCACAACAAAAACGGGAAAGACATCGCCAGTAGCAAATATTCATTGCTCAGTGTCTGAATTCGATACGCACGGTTGTCCCCTGGTCGGGTCTACTTTGTATCGTCACTTCTCCACCCAAGACTGTGGCACGTTCTCTGATCCCCGTAAGCCCGAACCCGCCCTTCGCGCTTGGGGAAGTTTGTCCTGGGGAAAATCCCTTTCCGTCGTCATGGATCGAGAGAACGACGGACTGCCCAGATCTCTCGACACGTATCTCGGCATGGCGAGCTTCAGAGTGTTTGATGATGTTATTTAGAATCTCTTGCGTGATGCGATAGAAGTTAATGCGCAGATCCTCAAGAAAGTAATCATCTATATTATCTATCTTTGTTGAGAAGCTGATATGAGTTGCCGCAGACACTGAATCGACTAGCGCTTCGATGGAAACCGAAAGGCCAAGACGGTCCAGTTGAGAAGGCCTAAGATTGTAGGTGATGTCTCTCGCCTCTTCGATCGCACGCGAGACCTCATCGCGGATCTCTGTCACGGCTTCGCGACGTTGTTCCGAATCCTGTCCGGTCAACTCTCCGCGCAACAAAAGCAGCGCGTGGTTCTTGATTATGATCAGATGTTGACCGATACCGTCGTGTAGCTCAGCTGCAATCCGCCGTCGTTCGCTCTCCTGCGAGGCAATCAGTTGTTGCGAAAATGCATGTTGCACAGCCTGAATGGCTCGCAACTGCCTCACCCGATAGTTCGAAAAGCCGTAGATAGCAAGGACTACGAGACCCGAGACAGTGGCGATGAACCAACTCGTGAGGTAAAAAGGCGGCAACACGGTTATCGGTCCACTACTTTGCTCTTTGCTCCAAATGCCATCACTGGAGGTAGCCATCACTTTGAATATGTACTTTCCAGTTGGCAGATGTGGAAAATACGCAATTCGGCGATAACCAATGTCTTCCCATCTCTTATCTAAGCCTTCCATCTGGTAACGAAAGACAACTTGATCCGGTCGCGCAAAGCCCAAAGCTGTGTACTGAAACTCAAGATCCCCTTGTCCGGACCGGATGACAATTGGCTTGTGCGTATCGACTGGAGCATGGTCTAATTCGATGGATTCGAGGACAACCGTTGGCGATTTGTCCGAAAGCAGGTCAGATTCAGGGTCTACGACGGCGACCCCCTCCTGAGTGGGAAACCAAAGTCTTCCCTCCGTGTCCTTTGCTCCGGCCGGCCAGAGCCCGCCATTGCACTCGACATTTAGCATTCCATCGTTGCGCCCGTAGGAGACTGTGACAACGCTGTTCTGCCGACCAGCCGCAACATCATCAAGCTGATGTTTGCTCACGCGGAATATACCCCGGTTGGAACTCATCCACAAATTAGAGTGATTATCCTCGAGGATCTGAAAGACCCCATCGTCGAAAAGTCCATTGCGCTGATCGTATTTCGTCCATCTTTCGTCCGCATAACGTCCAAGGCCTGCATCGTATGTGCCAACCCAGACCACTCCTTTTGGATCTTCATAGATTGCGCGTACTGTATTGCTCGGCAAGCCATCCTTTTCTGTCCAGTGCGTTAGTGAGCCGTTGTGAAGCCGGCTCAAACCGTTGTAGCCACCGAACCAGATGTCGCCGTTCCGTCCTTCGATAATGACGCGGACGTCGCCGTTGTGAATCTCTTGCTGACGCTCCAGCCGAACTGAATGATGATTTTGCTCCTTGATAGTATATCGATCGATGCCATACTGCGTTCCAAGCAGGAGTGTGCCGTCTCTTATCTTCAAAATGGCCTGAATTAATGGCAGGCTTTGCACTGGCCCCTCCGGCCGTTCAATTTTTCCTTGGGAAAGAACTGCGAGGCCACCGTGAGTGCCAATCCAAAGATGTCCCAGACCATCATCTGCCAGAGAACTCACAAGCCCAGGCAAACCATCTTTCGGTGTATACGTTCTCACCTTGCCATCTTGAAATCGGCTGAGACCCGCAGGCCAGGTTCCCGCCCACATAGTTCCATGCGAGTCACGCAACACAGGATAGATGTTGCTCCCGGCAAGTCCATCCGCGACGGAGTAGACATGGATCGTCTGAGGCTGAAATCGATATAACCCCTTACCCTCAGATCCCACCCAAATGTTGTGCTCATCGTCTTCAAAAAAAGAGTTATAACGAATCCCCGTTTCTATCCCAGGTATGTAGATCGTTTTGTCCAATTGACTATTAACTGAGACTCTCCAACGCCTCCTGGCACCATCGACGATATAGAAGTCGACAGGTTTCGAACCGACCTTCCACTTGCCCTTATGGAAACTTGCGAACCGCCCTTGTCGCTCGTTCAACCATAGGTCACCATCACTTCCGATGGCGGCCTCCCTAACGTCATCTAGCCGAATACCCGGAGGAACATCGTAAACAGAGAGCCTTCCGTAATGGAAGCAATAAAGCTTCTGACCCCGATGCCCCCAGAATCCAGTGCCATACCAGTGCAGAGGCCTGTATTCGATGCCGTTGTTATCAATGGGCTCGAAGCGATCGTCCGTCTCATTCCACTCGAGAATCGTTTTGTCTCGAACGATCCATACTCGTCCATCGCCATCTGAGGTTATTCCATAAACTCTGTCCTCCGGAACTCCCTCTTTCGTTCCCAGCGTAGCGAAGAGACCTTGATGCAAACGTGTGATGAAGCCGCCATCTCCATAGAACCAAAGATCACCTGGTTTTCCTGTCACCATAACGGCAAATCTGTTGGTCACAATTCCGGGAGTGTTACTTCTATTGAAGACCGTGAACCGCACGCCATCGAAACGAGCAACGCCATTCAATGTGGCGATCCAAAGATATCCGTCAGGCGTCTGGGCAGTACTACGGATAATGTTCTGCGGAAGTCCTGAATCAGCAGTCCACTGAGTCGAACGGAACTGCGGGTACAAGGGAACCCCGCCGATCAGAATTAGCAAGGCTACAGCCATCAAGGACAGGCGATGCCCTCGTGGAAGGTTCTCCAAGCCAAGGATGAACAGCCTCAACTCTTTCACGACCTGAATACCTCAAAACACGTTGTATCACATTGCAATCAATGAAGATTGAGAACGCGGTAGTATCATCTAGGCCACACTGCAATGTGTCTTCGCCACAACCGCGAAAGTGCCATTAACGAGACCGAAATGTTCTGGGAGAAAAGTCCATGGTCGACGAGATTCGTATTCTTCTAGCTGACGATTTCCCGGTAGTGCGAACTGGTCTCAAAGCAAGCATCGAAAGAACCCCGTCCTACAAGGTCGTTGCGGAGGCGGGCGACGGAGAAATCGCGCTTGCGCTTTTGTCAAAGCTCAAACCTCATCTCGCCATCCTTGATATAGACATGCCGAAACTCAGCGGCCTGGACGTTGCAAAAGAGGCCACCCACCTAAGTCCGTCCACCAAAATCATCTTCCTGTCTTTCCATAGAGATCCCTACATTCTTCGAAAGGCACTCGCGCTCGGCGTCGGCGGATACCTGCTCAAAGACAGTGCCATGGAAGAGATCGCGATCGCTATTGGATCTGTTGTCAAAGGACAGGTTTATGTCAGCTCGGAAATTGCGGTGAGAACTTTAACCGACAATAATGCCAGCGTCGAGCGGGAAAACCCGCTCCTGCGAGGTCTCACCGAAGCTGAACGGCGCATTCTCAGATTGATCGCAGATGGTCTGTCGAGCAAGGAGATTGCAGAACAGGTTTCTTTGCACTACCGCACGGTCGAAAATCAACGCAATGCTATCTGTCGCAAGCTGAATCTTGAGGGTGGAGCGAATGCGCTCCTGAGGTTTACGGTTCAGAACAAGGACAACATTCGTTAGATTGGTCAAAAAAACAATTACGAAACTATCTCATCAGCAACCCACTGATGACGGCCTCAATATCCGAAAGGTTGTCTTTTAGAACGTAGGCCTTCGCGCCTGCAGTAAAAGCGGCGGCTTTGATCTCGCGAACATCGAAATCGGTAACAATCACGATTTGCGCGTCTGGATATTTTTCGATGATTTTTCTGGTTGCGGTCAAGCCGTCCGTGCCCGGCATCCTAATATCCATGAGAGTCAGATCAGGTGAAATCTCCGAGAATCTCCTAAGAGCTTCATCTCCATCCGCACATTCATGGACCTCATAATTTGAGCCGGCAATTGTGCGCCGTATAAGACGCCGTACTGCAGCGTTGTTGTCAACAATCAAAATGACCACGTTGTGGATCTTTCCGAGCGGCTTTGAACCATCACTCCAATAAGCCCTATTGAATTTAGGTAGACAAACCCCGTGGATGGATCGGCGTTATTCATGATGACGCCAGAATGCCTGCATGCGCGTCTAAGTTGCTCTACGGCGACGGCGCATCGTGTCCAAGTCAGAGAACAGACTAATCGGATCCGAGCAGCAGAACCATAGAGGCTACTACACGATCGAAGAGTGGTACTACACGCACTTCGTGTGCTGTCCTCTATGGTCTTCTTTGCAGTTCGCCCCTATCGTTGAAACCGAGCAGATCAGAGCTCACCTCCCGGCCTGAATTTTGATACGTGGCATAGAGACCGCCAGGGAGGACTGCAACCTTACCGGCCGGCCGGATTGCCGCGGCCACGAGTTTTGATTTCAGAAAGACCATAGGAGAAGACCATGTTCGGACACACTAGATCGCGAATCGCATATCTCGCATCGCTATTAGCACTGATAACCGGACTGCAGGCGCAGTCCCCGTCGACCTCTAACTCCAACGCGAACGTCAGCTCGGTCCCGCAGGTAAAGATCACAACCACAGCGGTGACCAGCAGCTCTGCAACGATCAGCGTCAGCATTCCCGGCACGCCACAAAAATTTTCGGCTCACCTCAACGGCAAGGACGTCAGCTCGCGCTTCGCTGCCGCCAGTTGCGATGGAGCAACCTGTAAGACCGCGACGCTCACACAAGCTGATGGCCTTAGCACGATAAAAGATGTGCTCACCGTTGATGCAGGCCAGGGGGTTACAGGACGCTTGCGATTCGGCGGGCTTACAACAGCGACAACTACTTCTCCATCCGCCCTACCGCAGCTCAAGGCAATGACGGCAACTCCAAACGCCCAGTCCGTTGGAAGCACTTTGGCGACTTTTCTTCCTCCAACAGTCGCACTTACGACACTCCATCCGGGCGGATGGGATCCGCCCAGTCCCTGGATCAGCGTCAATGGAGTGAACTATCCAGACGTTGCACCGGGGGGCGCGACCTGCCAAGGGTCTTTTTACCTCGCTATTGTGCTTGACCGCCAGACGCTAGTGGAGAAGACGGCTGCTCCAGAGTCTTCTCCAATATGCCTGCAGAATGCGGGGGCGGTGAAAACGTATCTGTCGTCGCTTACCGCCAATGATTTGGTCATCATTGGAAGCAACTGGGAGACGTCACCGGATGCGGGGCTTGATCTAACAGCCATTGGTGGCTCGGCGTGGAGTGGAATGCCAGGAGATGGTTCTTACCCAGCGGGAATTCTAGCGATCGGTACACCAGGCGCCGCTAACAATACGGCTTTTCAGACGTATTACATCAACAAAAGCGGTTATGAGCCAATCCAAGTCTTTGCCAAGGGCACTCTGCAAGAGGACGCATACGGCAACTACAACTTCCAGTCCTCGGACGTTGTCGAGTTCACCGTCTCTCCAAATGACATTGACGTGATTACCTCTCCAAGTGATACACATACAAGTGGGGTAGCGATCTCCATACCGGGCGCGGCACCGAATGCTGTTCAGAATATTGTTTACACGCCTTCTGTCGGAGTTGATTCGGGATATTGGCTGCTCACTCTCTCACGCAATAGCATGCAGCCTCAAACCGGCACATGCAGCGCACCAACCACCTCTTCCGATGGTTCCACAGAATACATATCGGGCTGCGGAGTGTTCTATCGAACAAACAACCCTGGCTACCCGCAGGACGAGACGTATCAGTACCAGCAGCTCGCCTCTGCCCTTAGCAGCATCAATTCCTGGCAACTTGCCATCCTGGTGACCGTTGGCCAGGCAGCCGACGGTGGCACGACGAATAGTGTGTGGAATGTGGCTGGCTTCAACCCGTTTAATAACGTCTCCAATGGCTTCCTTGAGTTTTCGAATGCGCTTTCTGCTCTGGGTGGCACATCGAACCTTACGCAGTATCTGCTGTCCCCAACCTCTGCCTACACCTTCATCGGCTCACCGGGTCTTGGAGGTCCGCTCACTGGAAGTTCCATTGAATCGACCACCGTTCTCCCCGCGCAAGGACAGAGCGGCTTTGTGCACGGCATCCTGCAACGGAACCTCAATGGTCTTTACGTGCCTAATCAGACGAACCAGGAACCTGTAGCGCTCTATGCAGCGAAAGGGGGGCTTAAGGACCCTGAATTCAAACTCACTGAAGTCGCGCTCCAGCAGCCAGTGGATTGGCCGTCCAGCAGCACGACCACTCTACTCCCTGGAGCTTTTAGCCCTGGTGGACAGGTTGCAGCGTATAGGTACTTAAGTTATGTTCTGCTGAATGCCTACATCCAAGGCATTCAGCCGAGCTCACATCTCGACGATATCCATTACTTTTTTACGGGCTCCTACAACAATCTGATTGACTACCACTCCTACAATGCCACCAGTGTCCCTTTCCCGAGCACTACCGGCACCTACCCGTGCGATAGCATCGCTCCGCTTTCGACCGGCAGTGGCACGACACTCCAATGCACGATCAATTCGTTCGTTGCTGATGGCCAACAGCTGGTCTTTACGCAACTGGACTTCGCTGCTGTGCAACAGCAACTGAGCACTGAGATTCAGTACCTTACAAATACCTTGCAGTTCCTGGTCACCGGGCCTAACAGTATGAAGTCTGTGATAACAAGCAGCAGCTCCAATGTTGGATTGGCGCTCAATAATGCTGCAGCCAATATTCTGTCCTCTACGCTTCAGCCTGTACCGCCGCAAACTGTCGTAAAGACCAGCTGGCAGAACATCGTCGGCATGATAGGTGGCGTTGCCTCCCTTTTATCCGCAGTTCCTGGTATCGGTGAAATTGCCGGGGTAGCTTCACTCGCAACGAACGGTGCGAAACTCTTCGGCGGAATCTCCAGTGCCATCGGTGGAGCAGCCAGCCTTGCCTCTGGTGCGGGACAAATAACGACGTCAAGTACCAACAGTGTTCTGCCGAATCCTCAAATGCAATTCCAAAGCACTATAGCTAATCTGGCGAACGGTTATCTTCAGAATCAGCTCAGTGGGGGGTTCGATACGACAGCCGACGGCATTACTTCGGACTGGGGACGCCTGTCAGTCCTCGGGCCCATGAGTGCCGATCCCAATAATACAGTCTTCTTCTCACCCACTTACGCTGCCGAGACACTCGCAGTTAACTCATTGACCCAGGCTGCATCACGCAGCTTTTACCTCGCCCTGATGCCCGCGATAGGCTACGGGGTCGATTACTATCCAGCCGTGCATGGCTGGTCCACAGAGCAGGCAGGCCAACAAAACATCCCTGATATGGGCGTTTACTCTTCTTCCGGCAGTGGCCTCAGCCCTACATATCACTGCTCGGCTTATTACCTTCAGCCCCAACAAAATACGACTGCTCCCGTCTTTAATGATACCGGAACGGCTATTACGGCCCCTGGCAGTGGTCTTGGAGCTCCAGTCGCCAATATCTATACCTGGTACCCAACCATCGGTGGAGTTCCCTCTTCCTTTCCTCGTAATCGGGCAGGCAATCCCGACGCAACCACCACGGAGATCGATATGTTTGTGATCGCCGGTAAGGTCAGCTATCCCAATACGACATCCGTCACTATTAATGTTCCGACCGCGCAACTCACAAACTACCTGTTTACAAATGCGGGACTCGATCTGCCGATCTCCGAATTCACATCCATTAGTGGCCCGCTGGCATCCGCCTTTACAAATATGGCGGCCAACAATCGTGCACAAAACGACACAAACTCAATCTGCGGTTCGTATTGGTATCCGACCTTATACTATGTATCCGATACTCCAGCTACTACACTACTGGGATCGGCATCCGCAGGTACGTCGACAACGACAACTCTGACGGTAGCGTCTACAGCGGTCCTGGGTGACGACCTCCCTGTTAGCGCAACAGTGATGGCTGGCTCTGCCCCTGTCACAGGTGGCAGCGTCTACTTCACCGTAGATGGCACAGGGCAGGTCAATGCCAGCGTGAATGCCCTGGGAGTAGCTTCGACCGTCATTCCGACGGCGCAGCTCACTCGCGGAGCGCATCAGATCGTAGCGCTGTATTCGGGTGTAACACCCAACCAACCCTCCACATCGGTTGCTGCCACCACGACCGTATACACGACGGTGCCTGACATCAACTTGTCGGCCTCGACAAGTTCGGTAAACGTCAGCTATGGCTCAACCTCTTCACCGATCATGCTGCAGATTACCTCGGTGTCCGGGCTCGGAGGAGCGGTCAATCTGACCTGCGCGGGACTTCCTGTAGGAATGAGCTGCAACTTCAATCCTTCGCAGATGACTCTCTCTGCTAATGGGCAGGCTAGTGTTTCCATGACCATCAATGGAGGCACTGCCAGCAGCTCTTCATTCTGGATTCCAGGCGTGGGACTCGTGCTGTTACCTTTCTCGCTTGTATGCCTGAATCGTGTTCGTAAGGGCGGGCACCAAATAGGCGGGATCATCTGTCTGCTAGTGCTGTCGTTCGTCGGAATCGCTTGCCTCTCGGGATGCAGCGGTGGAAGCTCTCCATTCCAGGAGACCGGCAGCAAGACGGTCCTAATCAGTGCGAGTTGCGGGACCGTCAACACGACAGTACCCATAGAAGTGAATATCCAGTAAGCCAAAAGGGATCCGGTGATGCAATGGCAAAGCCTGCGTCACCGGATCGAACCTTTGTTCGGTCAGCGTAATAAATAAGTCCGGGCTCTATTCACGCATCGGCTTCGTTCATTAGTCCCATCCACCTGATTCCGCCGGGATATGGATATCCCAAAGAGTCGCTGGAAGAGGCACTCAAGGGATGTGCCTCGCCAAAATAGTGATCTCCCATTGAATCAGGCAGATGATTTTGTACCTCTGAAGTCGTCAATCCCTGTGTCAAACTGGTTTTCATGCTACGCCTGCTGAGGCTCTTATTCGTTCTGGCTACCCGATTGTTTCGCTCCCGCCGCGATCTACTCCTGGAAAATCTTGCTCTCCATCAACAGCTTGCAGTCCTAAAGAAAAAGCGGTCAGTGCCGCGGCTCGCTCTACAAGACAAGTTATTCTGGGTTGCGATACGGCGGCTCTGGCCAGGATGGAAACGGGCTCTAGTCCTGATTCAACCGGAGACAGTTGTTCGGTGGCATCAGGCTGGATTCAAGAAGTACTGGAAATGGCTCTCACGGCATCGTGCCCCTGCGGGTAGAAGGTGCGTGCCAAGGGAACTACGCGAACTAATCTTCCGCATGGTAGCCGACAATCGGACGTGGGGAGCACCGCGAATTCACGGCGAACTGAAGATGCTCGGCTTCGATATCTCGGAGAGGACGGTGTTGCGCTGGATGCAAAAAGCGCCGAGAGATCCCGAGCCGGGGAAGCGCTGGGCAGCGTTTCTGAACAACCACCGTGAAGCGATTGCTGCGATGGACTTCTTCACTGTGCCGACGCTGACCTTCGGTGTTCTTCATTGTTTCTTCGTCATCGCGCATGACCGGCGGCGAACTCTTCACTTCAATGTCACCAAGTATCCGAATAGTGCGTGGATCTCGCAGCAGTTGCGCGACGCGTTTCCTTTCAACTCGAAACCCGGCTACTTGATCTTTGATCGCGCCGCCAACTTCAATGAAGAAGTCATCAGCACGATTAGAAGCTTCGACATCCAACCCAGCCGGACCAGCTTCCGGAGCCCGTGGCAGAACGGTGTTGCCGAACGTTGGGTTGGCAACTGCAGAAGAGATCTGCTGGACCATCTGATTGTGCTGAACGAACGTCATTTGAAGCGCCTGATGAGTGAGTACGTCCGTTACTACCACGAAGATCGGACGCATCTTGCGCTGGAGAAGAAAACTCCAGCAGGTCGGATCGCAGCAAAAGATTCAGTTGCCGGCAGCGGAGTTATTGCCTTGCCGCGACTCGGTGGGCTGCATCATCGTTACGATCGGGCTGCCTGATTTTTGCTCGGATCAACTCTCAAAGAAATTGAGGAAAAGCGCGGGCGAAGTGCGCCCGCCGACTTGTCGTGGAGCGCTCAAGATAGTTCTTATTGTGGGCTGCTGAATAACTCTTTTCCAGCCGAAAACCTCTTGCCGAACTGCCTTCGCGTTCAATAATCAGGTCATTTTGCGTTTCAGATCGAATTTTGGCGAACCACAGGTCTTGGTGACTGAATAGCCCTTGCCAATTCTTTGATAGGAGGTAGGCCGATGCCAGAAAGCGCGACACCTGCATATATCACCAGCCTCATGCGTCATTTTGAGGATCTTCGGGACGGTATCCGGCCGGAATTCCTGGCGGCCACACTCAGCGAACTTGCTTCAGACGATGCCATGTTTTTCGCCGATACGGGCACGGCGTGCATCTGGCTGGCGAGGCACCTTAAGGGCGGAATGAAACGCAGGCTCTTCGGGTCGTTCTCATGGGGGTCGATGGGCAATGGCGCGGCCAACGCGTTTGGCGCGCAGTTGGCGTACCCAGGCCGACAAACGATCGCCCTGTGCGGCGACGGGGGCTTCACTATGCTAGGGCTGGGCGACCTTTTGACCCAAGTTCAACGAAAGACTCCGGTGGTTCAGATCATCCTCAATAACGAATCCCTGGACTTCGTCAATCTCGAGCAGCAAGAGGCCGGCATCATCCCGTTCGGCGTGGGGTTCAAGAATCCTAATTTCGCCAAGGTCGCCGAGGCCATGGGTGCGAAGGGCATCCGCATCGAAGAGCCCGGCGATGTTCGAGACGGACTCACCGCGGCGCTTGCACACAAGGGTGGTCCCGTCGTCGTCGATGTAGTCGTCGATCCTCTTGCACTGTCACTACCGTCGCATGTTCCTTTCCACACGGCCAAAGGCTTCACTCTTAGCGTTGCCAAACAGGTATGGAGCGGCAAGATGGGCACGGTGATCAAGACAATCGAACGAAACGTCAGGCTGATCTGAGCAACGCTGGACGGCTGCATTCTCATAGTCGCAGACCGTGACGGTGTTATATACACCGTCACGTGTTCATTCACTGCAACGTCCGTGGGTCCATTCCCAGTAACTCGGCGCCCTTAAGGCTCTGCCTTCCACATCGCTTCGCGACCCTCGGGCGTTTGCGGCACGGGCAGCAGCACACTGACCCGCTGTGACGTCATTGGCAGGCCCGGGCCTGTTTTCGGCTAACCGGAACTTATCCACTTGGCCGAATAGTCGGCTTTCCGGACAAGTGGCCGACCGTTCAACTATTGCTAACAGCGCAAGGCACTCATCGAGCTAGCCGAGTAAGCCTTCGAAAGAGTGGATGATGCTGGTGAATTTTACGGAGTCTAGCCACTACGTCGGCCGATGGATTCCGAAGCTCTGATATTGGCCTCAATTTACCCAGATAGACAATTACGATTCCCTGATAGTTGAAATTAAATTCCCTGTTGAGTCGGGCCTAAATCTAGAGGAAGGCGCGAAAAATCGCCTGGATTCATGAGGATTGACGGATAATGCCAGGGCCTCCTCTGCAAAGCCCATGAAAAATCCCTGTATTAATCCCTGATAGCAGGGGAATCGGCCCGGGAGAGCGGTTCGCTCGGGACTGCCTCCACCGCCAGCAAGTCTAAGTTGTCAAAAATAAAACAACTTATTTCGATAAACTCCCCAAATTACCACAAATCGAGAGTCTCTCTGCGATCGGAGAATTGCCTGAGAAGGCTTTAGCCCTGCTCAGCTGTTCTTTTTTTCTCTCTCGCACCAGGACCCGGGTCGAAGGCCGATTTTCGAAGCAGGGGCGGCGGATTTCTTTAATTGGGCCTTCCTAAGTGAAATCGAATTGCGCCTTTAGGGACCTCTGAGGTTCAGCGCGAGCGGATTCGCAACGAAATGTGTGACCGAGCCCACGGCCGGAAACCTTCTGGGCGCTATGACGAGTTCTATATCAAAAACACCAAACGCAAGAAGACCTACTGCTTGTGGCACGTGCGGCTGAGCTTTGTCTGCCACCCAAAAGAAGATCGACGAGTAAGCCTTTGGAAATAAGCACTTAGTTGACTGTCACTGGAATCTGCTGCGTCGATGGATTTGAAGGCGTGGTAAATCCAGATGGTTGACTAACCAAGTCGATGTCGGCCACTCCGGTCCCGACAGGCAGGAACGATGTTGACTGAATACTATCGCCTGGATTGAATACCAGTGTACCGTTCGAAATTGTGCCGACAAATAGATTTGTGCTTCCTACGGGCACAGTTACTGGTCCATCCCCGGGACTCAAATCGGCATAGTTGTTGAATGTCAAAACGCCCGGATTAATAATGGCGGGCCGCACAGAGACACTTGTACTGGCAGCGCCCACTGTAGTCGTAATAGTGCTTGGCGAATAGAAGACAAACCCCGACAGCAACACCGTTACAGTGAACGTCGCGGTGTTATAGCCCGGCGCAGACACTGAGACCGTTATGGGAGTCGTCGACTGCTTAACCCCTGCACATAGAACTGCGGCACGCTGCTCCCCGAAACCCCTGTGAACACCAGTGGCGCCGCAGCGCCTGCCGCCGTCGCGCTCGCTGAGAGCACGACGGTGGTCGGATCGCTGCTGGTCAACGTCACTGTAACCGGGCTCGGCGGAGCTATCGCCAGTCCAATACTGCTCTGTACCTCCAGGTCGATGCCCGTCGTAACAGCGCCTCCCACATTGATATTCGGCGCAGTTACGGTCACTGGCACCTGTTGCGACGAGATGTTCGACGGCGTACTGAATCCGCCCGGCGTTACCAGCGTAAGAGTTGTAGTTCCTCCAGCGAGGGAGGGCTGGAAGGATCCTGTGGACTGCGTAGTGTCTCCTGGGTTGAATACAAATGGCGTGCCCGAGAGAGTTCCAACTGCCGGGGTCGAGTTCGTCATGTCGACGCTCACCGAACCTATGCCCGGGCTCAGATAGGCGTAATTATTCAACGTCAGCACGCCGGTATTCAGGATCGCCGGACGCACCGTAATGCCGGTACTCCCCGAGAACGTCGTTGTGGTGATGCTGCCCGGTGAGTAAACCACAAATCCCGACAGCAGCACAGCCACATTGAACGTCACGCTGTTGTAACCCGGTGCCGACACTGTCACAGTCGTGGAACCCTGTTTCAGCCCTTGCACCCAGAACTGCGGCACGGTCGTCCCTGTAATGCCGCTGAAGGGCAGTGTCTTTACGCCCACTGCGGTGGAACTTGACGAAAGAAGGGCGACCGTTGAATCGGCGATGGTCAACGTCACCGTCACCGCGCTTGGTGGGGTCTGCGCCAGAGAAGCGCTACCTGGGATCTCCAGGCTGATGCCGGTAGTAACGGCGCCAGCGCTAATATTCGGTGCTGTTACTGTCACCGGAATCTGTTGCGAGGTAGTGTCCGACGGCGTACTGAATCCAACTGGCGCTGCCGGTGTCACCAACGCGAGGGTTGCGGTCCCTCCACCCCCCGTCGCAAGCGGCTGGTACGATCCGGTCGACTGGGACGGGTCGCCTGCATTGAAGACAAACGGCGTGCCCGAGAGGGTCCCGATAGCCGCATTCGAGTTCGTCATACTTACACTCACCGAACCGATGCCGGGATTGAGATAGCCATAGTTGTTGAGCGTCAGAGTGCCGAGATTCAGGATCGCCGGCCGCACCGTGATGCCTGTACTCGTCGAGAACGTCGTTGTGGTGATGCTGCCCGGGGAGTAGATTACAAATCCCGATGGGTCCACGGTCACGTTGATGGTCGCATTGCTGTAGCCGGGCGCAGAGATGGTAATGGTCGTAGACCCCAGGCTCAACCCCTGGATATAGAACGACTGGGTGCCGCTCGTAACACCAGTAAACGTCACCGACGGTACTCCCATGACGGTCGCGCTCTTCGAGACGGTGGCGATGGCCGGACTATTGCTTGTGACCGTTACCGTAATCGGGCTTGGAGCCGTGACCGGCAAGCTTGTAGAGGCCGGCAATTGTAGATTGACGCCCGTGGTGATCGTGGTTGAGCCGCTGATCTGCGGCGCTGTCACAGTCGCCGTGATCTGCTGCGTTGCCAGCGGTGTCGCCGTAACAAACGGAGCCGGCGGAGTCCCCAGCGCCAGGGCTGTCGTCCCGGCAGCGAGCGGCTGGAAACTCGACGACTCGGTCGTATCTCCCGCACTGAAGACGAGCGGGCTAGTAGTGATAGATCCAACCGACGGCGTGCCGCTGGTCAAAGGGACACTGACTGTACTGATACCGGGGTTAAGCTGTGCATAGTTAAGCAGGGTCAGCGATCCGGGGTTCAGAATCGCGGGCCGGATAACAATACTGGTCGGGGTGGAGAAGGTCGTCGTCGAGAAGTTACCCGGCGAGTAGAAGACAAAGCCGGAGGGGTCGACCGTCACCGCAATCGTCGCGCTGGTGTAGCCCGTCGCGCTGATCGTTAACGTGGCAGTCCCTGTCTTCTGACCCTGCACGTAGATCGTGAATCCCTGCGCCGCTGTCACATTCGGAAAGGTCGTGGTGGCGCTGCCGAAAATAGTGGCACCAGTCGATATTGTCGCGACCAGCGGCGTATCGCAGGTAACCGTAACGGTCGTCGGCACAGGCGGAGCCTGGCTCAGCGAAAAGGACGCCGTAGTCTCCAGGAACACACCGGTTGTGACGGGTCCGCCTGCATTGATTGGGTTCGCCGTCACCGTAGCAGTAATTTGCGTCGCGGACGAAGGGGTGGGCGTGCTGAACAGATTCGTCCCACCCACAATCACGTTCGGCGTACCTACGCTGATTGTCGTTGTTCCCGCCGCCACCGGCTGGAAGCTCGAGCTCTGGGTGGTGTCTCCACCGTTGAATACTAATGGACTCGTCACCGTGCCGACCGTCGTTACACCTGTCGTTGTGCTCGTGCTGGTCACCGGAACGCTCATTGCGCCGTTGAGCGAACTCAACTGGGCATAGTTATTCAGCGTAAGCGATCCCGGATTGAGGATCGCCGGACGGATGACTACATTGGTGGGCGTCGAGAAGGTCGTCGTCGTGAAGTTCCCCGGCGAGTAGATAACAAAACCCGACGGATCCACCGTTACATTGATTGCGCCGTTGGTGTAACCCACTGCCGTAACCGTCAGCGTTGTCGTTCCCACCTTGACGCCCTGGACATAGATCGAAAATCCCTGCGCGGCCGTGATGTTCGGGAAGGGCAGGCTCGCACTGCCAATCCCTGTCGCGGTCATCGAGAGTACCGCGACAGTCGGGTCGTTGCTAGTCACCGTAACCAGCGTTGGGACTGGTGGAGCAACCGGCAGGCTGAACGAGCTGGACGTCTCCAGGCCGGCGCCGGTAGTCACAGTTCCACCGGTTATCGCTGGGGCCGAAACCGTCGCTGTGATCGACGTAGCCGACGCTGGTGCGGGAAGGCTAAATCCACCGCTCGGGGTAGTAAGACTAATTGTCGTGGTTCCAGCCGCTACCGGCTGGAAGTTCGAAGTCTGGCTGGTGTCTCCTCCATTGAACGTCAGAGGACTGACGACCGTACCGACGGTAGTAACGCCCGTCGTCGTGCTGGTACTGGTCAAGGCAACGCCCACCGGCCCGCCGACTGGGCTCAATTGGGCATAGTTATTCAAAGTAAGCGATCCCGGATTGAGGATCGCCGGCCGCACAACCACTCCCGTCGGGGTGGAGAACGTTGTCGTCGAGAAGTTACCCGGTGAGTAGATAACAAAGCCCGACGGATCAACCGTCACACTGATCGTCGCCTGGTTATATCCCGGTGAATTCACCGTCAACGTCGCCGTCCCAACGCTGACTCCTTGCACATAAAACGTGAAGCTCGTGGCCGTGATCACATTCGAATAAGTAATCGAAGCGCTGCCGGAAGCCGTAGCACTCGTTGAGAGCTTAACAACCGCGGTCGATCCGCCCTGCACCGCCACCGTCACCGAAGTCGCAGTTGGAGGCGTAATTGGCAGCGAAACATTCGCCGCTGTCTCAAGGGCGTAGCCGGTCGTCACTGGCCCTGACACACCCAATCCGCTCGCTACCATCACGGTCGAGGTTGCCTCTGTGATGTTCGGCGAATCGGCACGCAAGGTCGTAGTGCCCGCGCTCACACCCAGTACCGGTATCGTCGCGGTGGTTGCGCCTTGGAGCACGGTCACCGTCATCGGCACGGTCGCAACCCCTGGATTGTCCGTCATCAGCGTGAACATAATCCCGCCCACCGGAGCCGGCGCCGAGATGGTTAGCGTCGCATTCGTAGAAAACGAAACCGGCGTAGCCAGGTTCTGGCTCAACGACGCGGTCACGCTGACAGATACACCCCGCGTCCCCGGCGCATAGCCAGTCGCCATACCCGTGATATTCGCCGTGCCGATCTTCACGCCAGTCACTTGCGGGTTTGTCACAGGCAACTGCAGACCGGCGGCTATAAATACGCTTGAGGTTACCGTGGCAACTGCTGGATTATCACTGATGAAGTCCACGTACACGCCACCCGGGGGCGCAGGTGTGCCCAGGCTGAGCGGCAGACTCACACTTTGCCCCGGTGCTACCGTCGGAATTGTCCCCAGACTGACCAGAGCACCCGTTGCGGTCAGCGCCTCCGTGTCGGAGATATAACCTGTGGCGCTCGCCGTAATCGTCGCCGGCCCACCCACAGTGCCGCCCGTGTAAGTAAACGTCTCGGTCGTCGCCCCCGCCGCGATCATGATCGGTGACGTCGTCACCGACACGCTTCCCGTAGTCGCGAGACTCACCATCAGCCCGCTGGCCGGAGCCGCCTGTCCCAGCGTTATCGTCGCAGTCTGTGTGCTGTTGATGCCCACCAGAGAACTCGGCAGGGAAACCATGATCTCCGGCAGGATCTTCATCGTCCAGTCCGGCGGAGCCGACGTGAGCACCGGCAAAAACGGCACCGACGCGGAGCTAAGGTCGTATATCGGTACCACGTTCTGCGTCGGGTTCTTCGCAATATTGAGGGCTGCATCCACGACGTTTGTCGGTGCCGAACCGCCGCTCGGTGTCGCCAGCGCGAAGAGGTTGCCGCACGAGCTCCCGTCCCCAGCCACGCCTCCGGGCGAGTTTATGCAACTCGACAGAATGTCCGCCATCGAATAAACCTCGGAGATTGGCGCACCGAATCCGGTTGGCAGTTGCGGCCCCGGCGAGTCCCCCCCATCCGTATTGATGAACTCGTTGACCAGCATGAACGCGTTTGACAACGCCAGCGCATCGGACGGACCCGACCCCACCTGCAGATAGGAGTTCATATACTGCGCGAGCGGCCACACCGATCCCACCGTCGTCACCTCATTGATAATGATGTGGGTCGCTGAAGTCAGATCCCCGCAGTTCCCAAGCGCCGCCATCAGCGACAGCGCCGTGTTGTTTGTTCCTGCTATAAGCCCGGGATTGCCGCCAGTCGCAACCAGATACACTTCGGTCGTGATCGAAGGGCAGGTATAGTCACCGGTAATCGAAAAGCTCCCCCCGGCGCCGGTAATCACCGGGGTAGTCAGCATGGGCGTCGAAGTCGTTCCATCCCCGGTTGTCCCAACCTGATATAGCTGAATCGTTGCTCCGACGACCGGCTGTTCACCACCCTTTACCGTGCCCTGTAACGTTACCGCGACTTCATGTTCAGGTAGAGTGCTCACTCCCGAACCGCAACCGGTTAGCGCGGCCATCGACATACCTAGTACGGCAATGGTCCCACCCGACATCAGTTCATGTGCTGTAAAGAGACACTTTAGACGACGGAGGTCACGAGCCAATCGGCAGACAAGCATTTGGAAGTCCCTCAACAAATCAACAAAACTGGTCCCCCGTCGACAAGGCAGGGATCGATCATCGAGCGATGTGAGCAATCTAAATTCAAACTAGACGCTACTCAATGAATTGAATCTGGCTTCTATCTGAACTTTATCTGTACTGCTAAGTGGTTGATTTGCTATAAGTAGAAACCACTTCCCGAGACTTCTTTGTCATGTAGGGAGATGCCGTGCTGACGACCTCTACGCTAATTGGCTATCGCTTTGGGCCTTTCGAACTGGATATTAGATCCGGCGATCTCCGCAAGAACGGGCGGCACATCCGTCTGCAGGAGAAGCCGCGCAGCGTCCTCCTGGCTCTGGCTGAGCGTCCCGGGGACCTCATTCTACGGACCGAGTTGCAAAAGCGTCTCTGGCCTGACGATACCTTTGTTGACTTTGAAAATGGCTTGAACACCGCCATGCGCAAGCTGCGCGAAGCCTTGGAGGACAACTCACGCTCCTCCGCATACATTGAAACAGTACGCGGGCGAGGTTACCGGCTATTGACTGCGGTTGAAGCCATCGAAGACGTGTCCGCGGAGACGGTTGCGGATATCGCCCCGTCGCTCTCCGGTCCCGTCTCCATGCCACCCTCCCAACATCAGCCTCCGCCCGAAGCCACGCGCTCCCGGCGCACGCTTTTATGGCTTGGGCTCATCTTAGGACTTACCGTCTCTGCCCTCGCTGCTATCTGGCTTACACACGGCAGGAATGTGATCGTCTCCGAGAATCCAGAGGAGGTGCTCGTCGCTGACTTTGACAACGACACTGGCGATCCGAGGTTTGGCGGCGGACTCCAGGTCGCGCTTACTACCGACCTTGATCAGTCACACAAGGTCAGCTCTTATCCACGACTGTTGCTCTCCGACGTGCTCCGGCGAATGGAGAGAAAAGCGAATGAAACGATCACGCCTGCCGTCGGTCTCGAGATTTGCAGACGGGAGAACATCGCGGCGCTAGTCCTGCCTTCCATCATCCGTGTCGGCCAACTCTTCAGGATCACTGTTCAATTGATTGATCCAGTCAGTGGAAAGACCATTCGCTCCTACGAGCGTACTGTACAGGGCGAGGACGAGATTCTGTCTGCTATGGATAGCATCACGGGCGATCTGCGCCGCGACCTTGGTGAGTCTCTCCTGCAGGTCCACCTGCAACATAAGCCGCTTCCGCAGGTAACGACAGCGTCGCTTGCGGCCCTTGAAGACTATGCCGAAGGCATGGATCTTTGGATTGCACGAAGTTACAAAGATGCGGTCGGTTTGTATCGCAAAGCCATCCAGGAAGACCCGGGCTTTGCCATGGCGCACGCGGCGCTTGCGAGTGCTGACTACAGCTACATTTTAAACGATCCGTTGGACGGTGAGAAAGAGTTCAAAGAAGCGCTGGCGCTGCCCTCCAGGACCACAGAGCAGGAGCAGGAGCTGATTTCCATCAAGCACGCAACAAGCCAAAAGCGCGTCAATGATGCCCTCCAGCTCTATCAGGAATATTTCAAACGCTATCCTGACGATCTAACGGAGCATTTCAACTATGCCTACATGCTGCGAACCTCTGGACATCCTCAGGAAGCCCTCGACTTGTATAAGGGCCTGAAGACGACAACTCCGAACGATCCAAATGTCTACGCTGAAATGGCTGTGGCCTCTAGGCAATTAGGTCGCGTGCAGGAATCAATTGACTACTATCGTCGTGCCTTCGCAATCGATCCTGCAATTCGCCTGACCGGCAATATAAGCCGCGAATTTGCCATGACCCTGGTTCTCAACCATCAGATTGAGCAGGCTCGGACAGAGCTTGAAGGTGATCTGTCACACCCCGAGGCACAACAACGGGCAGAGGTATCGTTAGCGATGCTAGATCTCTACCTTGGAAAGTATGCGGACGCACAGAAGGGTCTGGAGTCGGCATTGACCATAACCACAGGGTCTCTATCTAAAGCGCGCATTCGTTATCTAATGGCAGTTGTAGCGGACGGAGAGGGACGGAAGAAGGACCAGATCGCGCAGCTCGATCGCATCAATGCCAGCCTGATGGAACTCGGGGTGACTGTCACCTACGGGTCACTCATTGGACAAGCCTATGCTCGCGCAGGTGCGCTGGAAAAAGCGAGAGACGTACTTTCCGTTATCGCGCCTATGACAAAGGCTAATGTCGATGAGCAGGAATTGTATCTGCAACTGCTTCGAGCGGAGATAAAAGCGGCCGAAGGAGATCCTTCTCGTGCCATTGAATTGCTGCCGCAGTTAGGGCCAAATGCATCAAGCTCAATTAAGACTCTCATCATAGAGGCTAGAGCGCACTTTTATCAATTTGCGGGAGACAACCAGGAAGCGATTATCTGGTACACGCAATTCGTGACCGACGAAGGCACTCTCATGTGGGAGCCGCAACAACGAATTTTCGCTGCGTATTATGTGTTGGCCAATGACTACTTAAAGCAGGGAGACCTTGCAGATGCTGCAGACAGTCTTGATCACCTTCTTCGACCTTGGGCCGGCGCAGATTCGAACCTACGATTGCGTCGTGACGCTCTTGAATTACAAAATACGCTAAGGCAAAAACAATTAACTCCGTCATCAATCGCGTCAGACCCACCCGGATTTCCTCGAAAATGGAGAAGTTCCCTGTGAGCGGCGTCCGCCTCACGAGTTCGGTTACACTTGCGCGCCTCAGCTTTGGGGGATATAGCGATGGCCACAGGCTAGCAGGTAAATGTCGTCGATCTTGCACTTTGGAGATATATGGCCGACGTCCAGCCGGATCTACATACGTGATGACGTTGGATGCCGCAGATGAATTGTAGTCGCCTGCTCGACCTCTGGTCCGCGCGCAACTCGAGGATAATGCCGTGCCCCCCAGCGGTTTGTCGAGACTTCGACACGTCCGCGCCTTGACCCAATTCAGGAAGAACTCGTGTGAAAACCGCTCGAACGGAGAGTTTTTAAATTCCGTATTCGATTGGGATTTAAGGAGATTCTCCGGGGTTGAGGAGACCGCATGATTCCGGCCAAAGGGACGGTGGCTTACGTCGGGCGATGGAAAAACGTGACAAGACGCACTTTCGGGATTTGGAGATAGTCGACCCAGGCGGTGTCGTCGATTCTCCCCTTCACAAGAACAATCCCCAAGACTTTCTGAAGTCGCTCTCACCCATGGGTACGATCTCAGATGTGAAGGACATCGTGGACGCAGTTGTCTATCTCACAGAGGCCGTCATGTGACAGGGGAGGTGCTGCACGTGGACGGTGGTGCGCACTCAGGCAAATGGTGACCCCAAAGAGCCCGAAGCCGGCAAGCGCGGAGCGCCGGCTTGTGGAGCTCGCCATTGAGCTGACGCCCGCGCCCATTCCGTTCGGTGGGTATGTTGAAAAGCGTCCAACCGGGCAACCTGCTTTATCTCAGCGGCGTTCTCCCGGCCATCGAGCATGAGCCGAAGTTCGTAGGCCGGCTGGGCAGAGAGTACAACGTCGAACAGGGACGCGAAGCCACGCGCATCGCGGCTCTGAACGTACTCTCTGCCGCCAGAAACCACCTCGGCTCGCTCGATAAGGCTATCCGACATCAGTGTTTGCTGCCAAGGCGGCTCGTCGTAATGTCCACACTGACGGGATCTCGACGACGCACTTCTCCAGCGAAAGACCAGGGACCTGTGTCCCCTCAAGGATTGCTTCCGTGATGTCCGGCGCCAAGAAGGCCAAGGGAATAATCCTGCTGATGTATCGCTCATCGAAGCCAGTCTGTTTTGCCAAAGCGCGCTGATTGGGTATTTCACTACTTAGAATCCGATCCATCCAATCATTTGCCCGTGCGACAGCTCGGACCAAAGACGGTACCGGCCGCGCTCTGTTTTGCTCGGTATCGATCAGTAAGAGCCGAATTTCGCCCCCGCACCTCCGGAGTTGGGATGTTCTTCGATTCAAGGTAAATCTGGAGTCTGGAGACGCATCCTTCGGCGAGATAGGCCTGAAAGATCTGTCTGACCTTTTTGGTCTCTTCTGGATTCACAACCAGGTGACGATCCTCCAGATCGTAGCCCAGGGGAACGACTCCACCCATCCACATGCCTTTGCGCTTCGACGCGGCGATCTTGTCGCGGATGCGTTCCCCCGTCACCTCCCGCTCAAACTGCGCAAAGGACAGGAGCACATTAAGGGTCAATCTCCCCATGGAGTTTCGTCGTGCCGATGGCGACCCTCGAAGGCACTCTTGTCGCTTCCTACTCGCGGGGAGCCCGAGTGATGAATGAGTCGGGGGGGTGCGAAACCTTTCTCTATGGAGACTCCTTTCTGCGGGCTGCACAGTTCACAACTCACTCGCTCTCCGATTCGGCAAAGCTGATTGCGTGGTGCAGGAGCCAGGAAGTGGAGCTGCGGCGGCTGGTGCACGCGAGTAGCGCGCACATCACCGTTCTTGACATCTCCTATGACTGCGTCGGTACCATTGTCATCGCGTCTCTCCGTGTGGAAACAGGCGACGCCATGGGCAGCAACATGGTGAGCAAGGCCGCCGGAGCGCTGTGCGACTTCGTTGTGGCCCGCTCCGGGTTGGTGCAGGAATCGGCTGTGCCTTATCCCGAGGACAAGAAATATATTCCGCTGCGCCAGAAGGGCAAAAAGGTAATTGCACGCACTGTTCTGCAGCGCGAAGTAGTGGCAGCCATTACACGCACAAGTCTGGAGAAACTGGCAGCCTTCATTGCCGACTACAAAAACCTGCTCGCGTTGCATGGCTCATACTCGCTGAACATCCACGCAGCCAACGGAATGGCAGGCCTGTTTTAGGCTTTCGGCCAGGACATGGCATACATTGGCGAGTGTTCCCAGGTGATCGTAGATTGCCACTTCACGTCTCCCGACAATCTGGCCGTGTCGATCACGCTGCCAACGATGATCATCGGCACGGTTGGAGCTGGTACTGGTCTTCCGGCATTCCGAACCACGCTCGCCATGGTTGATTGCTACGGCCGGGGCAAAGCAAAGAAGCTTGCAGAGATCATGGCCGCTGTCATACTTGCCGGCGAGATCGGATGCGGTGCGGCGCAGTGTGCACACGAGTTCATCAACGCCCACGAGACGATGGGAAAGAACCGCCCATGAAGCGAGAGGCATGCCCCGACACCCAGTATGTGAATAACTCCGCTGTCGCGCGGAACCTCCTGAATGGTTCGCGCGCCTGGAAGTGACTTAGTCGACATATGCAATTAAGATAGGGATCCAAAGTCGGCCTGTGGTCAGCATTTTCTCAACTATTGCCAACAGGGCAATGCACTCATCGACTCGGTTTAGCGTCGTCCGCAACTGGATAAGTAACGAAAACGCGCTTATCTGAAGCAGTCGCGTGCAATCATCGCTGCAGCATCGGCGGAGGACGCGAGGCAGCTGCTGCAGAGCACAACGGCCGATTCAATCCGTATTTGATACATGTCCCTTTCAACCTTCTTGTTTCTCTTTTTCCAGACCAGCAGCGATGATCCTCCTCAATTCCTCTCTGGTATAACTCTTAGCGTCGTCGGACTTCCGGGAGTTGTTGGATTGGGCAGCTTCCGACAGGGCGGCCCTCTCGAACGCTTGTTGAATAAGATCAAGATAGATCCGAGCAGCGGGCATGTTTCCCGTCATCGCTTTGTTGGTCAACTGTTTGACTATGCCTTGGAACTTCGAAATACTTCTTCGTTCTCCATTGTCGTTGATGGTGATGAAGGATTTGGATTCTCTGATCAGTTCATGGTCGAAGTCTAGAGCTTTCTTGGGACGGCCCTTCGGGTTTCCAGAGGCGCCCTTCTGGAACTGAGTGTTCTTAGGAGGCTTTCCATAACCGACTTCATAGTCATCCAATGTTTTCTTCTTACTCATAATTTATTGACCTCTTTGCGTTATCCCTGCTGTTGAATGTTTCGCCAGTCTCTACATGGACTGCATCGAGCTTTGTCTGCCTTTGCCAGCGACGAATGATGGTATCGACGTAGAGCGGATCAAGCACTAGCCCGTAGCAACGGCGGCCTGAACGTTCGGCAGCGACAACAGCGGTCCCGGAGCCCAGGAACGGATCAAGGACAAGATCCCCTCTGGCGGTGCAGTCCTTGAAGGCATCGACGATCAACGCAACGGGTTTTGGGGTGGGGTGGAGAGCCAGGAGGTTGCCTTCACCATCCGAGCGAGAGAAGCTATTTGCTCCTGGATAGTTCCAGACGTTCGTTCGGTACCGCCCGAACTTGCCTAGCTGAATGTTATTTCGGTGAGATCCCGTTCCGCTTTTGAAAAGGAACACCAACTCATGGGCGCTCCGATAGAAGCTCCCCATGCCGCCGTTACTCTTCGCCCAGACGCATAGATTCAGAAGCTCTGAGTAAACCGCCTGTCCAGCTGATAAAATCTCCGTCATGTGGCGCCAGTCCATGAAGTAATAGGCAAGAGAGCCGATGGCGCTGTGGTCCCGGGCCGCGAGCATCGCCTTGCGGAGGAAGTCGGTGAATTCGGCTGAATTCATCTCGCCCGATGCCATTCCGAACTCTCGATGACGAACTTTGCAGTTGCCAGTGGCATGCCCATCGATGACGACGTTGTAAGGCGGGTCTGTGATCACAAGATCGGCTTTTGCGTCCTCCATAAGGCGCTCGTAGCTGGCTGTAACTAACGAGTTCCCGCAGAGTACGCGGTGCTTGCCCAGCCGCCATAGATCGCCGGAGACGGTGACCGCAGATTCCGAGATCTCTGGCAATTGATCATCAGGATCGGCCTCGGGCACTGTATTGAGACCATCGATGAGGAGATCGATCTCAGGGACCTCGAAGCCAATCGTCTCCAGATCGAAATCGAGTTCCAGCTCGGAGAGGATCTTGAACTGCTCGCCGAGCATCCGCTCATCCCAGGGGAGTTCTCGGTCAAGCGGTTATCGGCGATCAGGAAGGCCGTACGTTGCGACTCGGTGAGATGACTCAGCCGAATGGCCGGAACAGTGTCCCACCCCAGCTTGCGTGCGGCCATCAATCGCCCATGGCCCGCGATAATCTTCTGTTCGTCATCGATCAAAAGCGGGACGTTGAAGCCAAACGACTCGATGCTCTGAGCGATCTGGCGAACCTGTTTGTCGCTATGAACCCTGGGGTTTCGCGGGTCGGGTTTCAGGGATGTGGTACGGAGGTAGGTAACCTCCAACTGTGTTGTCGACATCTGCATTGCTGCTTGCCTCCGTTCTCACTGGAGCAAAAGTAGCATAGGAGAACCCCAAATGTGGGCGCCAGATGTTGTTGCATTATATACCACTTACCGGAGCCGAGCTACTCCATTTTCGGCGCCCAGGTACTCAGTTCCGGCGCCCAATTTTCTACTTTTCGGCACGAGTTATATAAATCAGCTTTTACCTTGAGGGCTTTTGAGCTTGTGCCGGTGGCAGATATCGCAATTTCGATTGCAAGCGCGTGGCCAATGTTTCGCATGATCTAATCCGGCAGCAATTGTTCCGCAAAAAGAATCGCTTCCTCCACCCAAAATATCCTATTTTTAAATCATTGCTCGATCATAACGGCTGCGGACCGCGCTGGAATATTGAGCGTGCCGCTGGTAGGTTGGCCGTCGGGCTGCTCCGGCGTTGCTACAACAAGTTTGCCTGCATTCGGCATGTCGACCTTAGCGGTAATCGCAACGTCGGAACTCGGGTTGACCACGACAACTGCCCGCTTGCCGTTGGCGGCCGCGAAGACGGAATAGCGATGCTGCCTATCGGCGCTCACGTTCGCGTCGAGCGTGTCGCGAAAGGCACCGTCCCAAAGGTAGGCCTTATACTTGCGGCGCAGATCGTCGATCTTCTGTCCGTACGCCATGGTGAGTGGAAAATCGTGCAAATGCCCCTTGTACAGGAACGGCTCGTATTGAATCACCAAACGGTTGAGCAGGATGTTATTCAACTGTTCGCGATCGTCAAAACCGCTCACTCCTGCAAGCATCAAAGAACCTCTGGTGTCGAGGTATTGGCAGATCGGCGTGGCGCTCACTCCTGCTTCTGACACAGGAAAATACTGCATCAGCCAATCCTGGGGCCCTTCGCCGGCAAAGAGGAAGTCGGGGCTGACCTTGTCGGCTGCGTCGCGGAGCGCCGCTGAGAGCGGTAGATCGCCGCCGTAGATATATCCGGGCGGATTGTAGCCATGACCGGGAGCAAAGTTGTAAATCGCCCCCGCATGGTGGCAAATTTCATCCCACAGCCAGCCCGTAGAGCCAAGCGCAAGGATCTTTTTAAACTCCTTTACCGCAATCTCCCGATAGGCCGGGGACTGGAAATCCATCACTGCCCGCCGGCGTGTGTTGATGCCGGCCAATTGCGTGGGAGTTAGATAGTTGTATCCACCCTGTTCGTAGCGGATGCCATACGGATCGGTAGCCTCGTATTTGTGCAACTCGTCCTTGTACCACTTTGTTGTCAAATCGGCCCAATTCAACTTGCCGAACAGGATCACGTTCACGCCCAACGACTGGACCTTGGCAATCGCGTCATGGAACTCCTGCCACGTGCCTAGATTCGGATCGGTGTCCTGGGAAGGGTCGTCGCGGTCCTGACCGCCGGTATTCCAGCCGATCAGTTGCACTGCCTTTACGCCGTACTTGGCGTACTCCTCGCCGTACTCCACAAATTTCTTGTAGGAGATCGTGTAGTCCTCTTCCGGCGTGTTCATGCGCAACATGGTCCAGGAGTGCACATCCTTCGCCCACTCTGGAAGGTGTGGTGCCTTGAACCAGGTGTTACGCCATTCTTTGTATACGTCCACGCCCGCATGCCAGTCACCCATATAGCCGCGCATCACGATCGGAGCCAGCTTCACCTCTGCGCCGGGTTGCGCAAACACAAAGTGGCAGGTCCTGAATTCCAGGTGCACCGGGAACCCTGAGAATTCATCGGCCTGTGGCACAACGTTGCCATGCAGCACGCCGGGATGCTGCTCAAATGTGTATTCCAGGTAATAGGGCAGCTTCGGATCGGACATTTCGACGTAAAGCCCCTCGTCCGGAGCCTGGAGCAGGCAAAAGAGACTGCGGTTCGAACCATAGGTCTTGGTCGGAAAGTTGACGCCCCAGTAGCCCTTTCCATTTCCGAAGCTCGGATAGAGTTCGTCAGAACCAAGGTTGCCGTACCACATGGTGCGTGCCGACATCGACTTACTGCGCGCAGGCGGATTAAGATCACCGAGGTAGGGATAGTCGATGGTCTCCACCGGCAGGGAAGATTTGTT
Source organism: uncultured Acidobacteriaceae bacterium (assembly GCA_963744125.1). Lineage (GTDB taxonomy): Bacteria > Acidobacteriota > Terriglobia > Terriglobales > Acidobacteriaceae > Edaphobacter. The sequence continues at coordinate 351,797 of CAVUSG010000012.1, forward strand.
ATCGAGCGAGCTGTTGAAGGTCAGCGTACCGTTCGACCAGCGTGACCGTTGCGGTGAAGGTGATGGGCAGGACCCCACCGTGCTCGCTTACGAGGTCCTTCCACTCGATCCGCACTTGGTTGTTTGAGATCTTCTCAACACGGCTTGCGTGCTGCTTGCTTCCCAGCACGAAGTTGTCGCGGCGGTTCGGCAGTGGCACAAGCATTCGGAACGAAGTTCCCAGAGCAGGGCGCCGTTGAATCGTCCATTGCGAAGCTTTTCGATCCATGCGAGTGAGAGCGCCGGATGCCGGGTCAAATGCCACCAGCAGTTTACTGTCTTGCAGGACAACTTCTCCGGCAACTGAAGCAGCCTGCTGGGCGTTCAATTCCACGTTTTCTGTCAAAGTTGCCAGCGCGGTAAGTCCTGCCAATTTGTTGAACGTCCGTCTGTCCATTACTCCTCATTTCTTCCTCGGAGGCAGTGTCTGTCAAAAACTCGAAAGACGTTGCTTCCACGGTGTTCCAGTAGATTGATGCCTTGCGTCGAAATGCATAAGTCGTCGATATACAAGCTATTGTTCTCTCAGGTGAAAGGATGAGCTCTTACAGGCCGATTCTCGGTTGAAGAGTCAGACTGTACGGTATTGCAGAGCGGCCTTCCGAAGCCTTCGAAGCTGATCTCCATTGCGTCACCATTGCGGAGGTGGATGTTCTCGCCATAGCTCAGTGCTCCGGCTCCGAGATAATGCACATGCACGTCTCCGGGGCGGCGGTTGAGTTCGAATTTAAAGTGATGGTGCTCGATATTGCCAAGACTGTGGCACATCTCCGCTTCGCCGGTGCGAATTGTCTTTGACCAAACAAGGGTGTCTCCCCGCATGATGTTTACGGTGCCGGATACGGATTCGAAGAGCGGATCGACGACAAGCTCCGGGCCAAGCGAACACGGGCGCAGTTTAGAGCCAGCAAGGTTGAGGTAGTTTCTTTTCTCGAAGACGTGGTCGGAAAACTCGTTGCCGGCAGCCATGCCGAGACGATATGGCTCTCCATTCGGCGCGATGATGTAACAGGCGGCGACCTCGCCTTCTTCACCGCCATCCTCGGCATAAGAGGGAACTATGAGCGCTTCCCCATGAGCGCGAAGGGCCGAGCCGTTACCCTTGTAGAACCATTCAGGAGCGACCCCGATGGCGTCTCCAACTGGCTTTCCCGCAGCTATACCCCATTGAAATATGCGCATACTATCAGTGAGTTCGTCTTCACGGAGGTCATGCATGGCGTTACGGTCGCGTGCACTCCCAAGATGGGTGAGGCCGGTGCCGGAGATTTGGCAGCGGGTAGGCTCCAGCGGATGATCGACTGGCGGCAGTAGACGCCAGGGCGACGCGCCCGCATAGACGGCGTCGTAGGGCAGCGTCTCTGTCGTGAGACTTTGATGGACGAGCGCAGAAAAGCTTTGACCGTTGAGGATGGCGGCAGATGCGAGCGCATACACTGAGTCTCCTCCTGTGAGGAGACGAAGGCGGGGCTCTTCGACGAGTGCTACGCGGCGTTGCTCCGCTTGCTTGAGTTGGACGAGTCTCAGGGTCATCGTCTATCTGTAAATCACGGTTTCAAATGTAGAAGCACCGCGGGCCGAGCGCTCAGCGGCCTCGAGAATAGAGAGAGCGTCGGCGGCATCGTCAAGGTTGGAGAGCGGCGGTTTGCCCTCGAGGATGCAGTGAGTGATGAAATACTCAATCTCCTCGATAAAGCCTTCCTCGTAGCAAGGCATCCCCCATGCGGGGCCTCCGTGATCCTCGAACTGCGCTTCATTCCAGGAATAGCTGATGGCGCCGTTCGTACCGAGAACCTTGTAGATCACGGTCCATGGATCACTCGTAGGGTCATTCGCCGCGAAGCTGCACCATAGATTCGCAAGAGCGCCATCCGGCATCTCACACGTAATCATGGCTTGATCTTCACACTGCAAATGCTGATAGTGAACGCGTGAAGTCATGCTCGACAAACGCTGCGGGCGCCCGAGCAGATACAGCAGGGAATACGCATGATGCATGCAGACTGCCCTTAGCACCCCGCCATAGATTGCGGCAACTTCTTCCGAGTGAAAGATGTTGTAGAGGATCCAGAGACTGGCGATCTTGCCTAGTTTTCCGTTCTGTACAAGCCGCTTGGCGCGCTGCAACGAGGGAACATAAATATAGTTGTGCCCCGGCATGCATACGCATCCTGACCGCGTAGCCGCTTCCTGGAGACTGGCAATCTCTTCTTTGCTTTTGGCCACAGGCTTCTCAATCAATACGTGCTTGCCCGCGTTGAGGCTGGCCAGCGCCGTCGACACGTGGTGCTCCGTCGGCGTCAAAACATGCACGGCATCCACACGTGGATCAGCGAGAAGGTCTTGAAGGCTAGAAAAAACGCACCCACCAAACTTCTTTGTGATGGCTTCTGCCTTGGATGCATCTGGGTCATAAGCGCCGATCAGGGTTGCGTTCGCGTTCGCCGCGATCCCGCGACCGTGCATTTCTGCGACGATCCCAGCTCCGGCAAACGCAATTCCAATTCGATCTCGCATCATGGCGTCTCACAGCTTATAGAAACGCTCTGCATTTCGGCCGAAAAGCCTGCGCTCCGCCTGTTCATCCATGCGTGGCTTTAGAACATCTATCAACGTCTGGATAACCTGGTCATAGCTGCCTGCAAGAAGGCACACGGGCCAGTCACTGCCGAAGATGACTCGATCCCAGCCAAAGCAATCGACGATGTACTCGATATACGGTCGCAGATCCTCAGCCGACCAGTGCACGTGGTCAGCCTCCGTGATCATCCCAGACAGCTTGCAATACAAATTATTGTGCCGTGCAGCCTGGGCCATGAGTCGCTTCCACGGTTCAACCTTTTTCCCCCTGATCTCCGGCTTGGAGATGTGATCGATTACACCACGGATTTGAGGAGCCGCCTCAAGTGCTTGAAGGACATAAGGAAGGTGCTGTGTGTAGGTGAGGAACTCAAATGGGAAATCGCTGTCCGCCACTAACTGGAGCGATTTCAAGACCTGAGGGCGCATGATCCAGGCAGGGTCCGGGAGGTCCTGCAGCATCGGTCGCAGACCAATGAACTTCGGGTTTTTGCGATAAAGGTCGAACTGGCGCGCAAAATCCACACTCTCCATATCGAGCCATCCAACGACGCCTGCGATAAAGTTATGCCGCGCCGCCAATTCCAGCAGGAAGTCTGTCTCAGCAACGGTTTGAGCAGCCTGAACGAGGATTGTCCGTTCAATTCCATGCTTCGTCAGATGGGGGCACAGATCGCTCGGAAGATAGTCTCGACACAGAACAGGAACGTCGGGATCCATCCAGTGGTAATCTCCGCGGTCCTGCTTTCCAGAAATGCTGATGCCCGTCAATTCTCATCGTCCACCCTGAACTCGCGCATGCGCTCCCAATCGAATGGGATGCCCAGGCCTGGTTCTTCGCTGGGCGCAAAGCATCCGTCTACCAGCTTCAACGGCTCAGCCAATACAGGGTTGAGCGAAGGAATGTATTCGACAAACAGGCTATTGGGAATGGCTGCAACCAAGGGCAGATGAATCTCCATCACAAAGTGCGGACTGACCTGCATGTTATGGCAGTCCGCCATGTGCGCGACCTTAAGCCACTCCGTAATCCCGCCGCAACGGCAGGCGTCGGGTTGCACGATGGAGACTCCGCCGGTCGCGATGTAGTCGCGAAACTGATGGCGCGTGAAGAGGGATTCACCCAGCGCGATCGGAATGGAGGTATGGGATCGCAAGGCTGGCATGACCCAGCAGATCCTCGGCCGGCAGGGGTTCCTCGAACCAGAACAGATTGTACGGCTCCCACATTCGTGCGCGCCGGATTGCCTCAGCGCTGGTGAATCGCTCGTTGGCGTCCACCATCAGATTCCGATGCGGGCCGAGCACCTCTCGAACCGCCGCGATTCGCTCGGTGTCTTCAGCCGGAGTGTCCTTTCCCACCTTGATCTTTGTGCCGCGGAATCCTGCTGCGACGATCTTTCGCGTCTCCTCTACGAGCTGTTCGATCGAATGGTTCAACCATCCGCCATCCGTATTGTAAACGGGAACCCGGTTGTGATGGCCGCCCAACATTCGATACAGAGGAATGGATGCCAGTTTGGATTTCAGATCCCATATTGCGATGTCAATGGCTGCAACTGCCATAATGGCGACGCCACCCCGCCCGATCCAGTCGACGCTTCGCCACATCCTCTCCCACACTTGTTCATGGTCCCGCGGATCCATATTGCCAATGAGTTTGTCGAAGCTGTTGTTGATCATCGAGCAGATTTCGCGTGCTCCATGAGGGATGATGCTGTAAGTAAAGCCGCAGCCCGATATGCCTTCATCCGTTTCAATGTGGGCGAATATCACGTCCATTTTGCTAAAGTGCCGAATGGCGTCATGCATCTCGCGATGCACAGGAATCCGGTAGAGTTCTGCGTACACTTTGGTTATGCGCATTTCTTCCTCATCAACTTATTTCCTGACCAGCGCCCCGATTCCCAGAACCGACATGGAGACAACGATTAAAGCCAACCCAGTGCGCATGCGCGTCAGTGCAACGGAGGAAGCCGATTTCCACTCCCCGGCGATCAGACCAAGAGCGCTGGACCAAAGCAACATCACGGCCATGAACACGGCGAATCCAATTGAGTTGCCATACTTCCCCATTTCACCTGCACCGACGCCATAGCCAAGCATCCCGAAGAGCCACAGGGCCGCGGCGGCGAGGGCGAGCATAAACTCTCTGCCAAATGATCTGCGAAACAATCCCGCGCTGCGATTTTTCTTCAGAAGGAAGAGTGTGTAACCAAGATTCGGCAGATATCCTGCGGCGAGCACCACGGCCCACACACTCAACGTAGCCTTACTCGCCGGGATGCCGTCTCGAATAGCCTGCTGCGCAATGCCTGCGCCAAAGGCAAAGCCCATGTTGATCATCGATCCAAAGCAACCCGTAAAGACACATAACAGTACTCCACTCATGAAGACACGTCCCGCCGAGGCTGTTGCGAGAGCGCTCGCTCCACGCTTCCGGTCTGCGTCTACATAAACGGCCAAGCCGGCAAACAACAAGACAGCGCTCGCCAGAAGAACGACGCCTGGACGGCTTGCCATATCTCCCGGATGAAACACAGCCAGTGGTATAGCGCTTCCAAGCAGCGAGCTTAATCCCACCACGATTGCGAATGCCATTGCCATGCCCGCTCTCGCAATCGAAAGCCCAAAAGTTACTTGAGCGATGCCCCACCCGAATCCGAATAAGAGAGGAGGCAACAGCGTGCTCGGAGGAATCCCCGCATAAAAGGCGATCGGATGAGGGATCGCCCACACAACCAGAACGAGCGGGATCGCCACCAATGCCAGGGTTGCGTAAGTGAGCCAGGTATTCTCCCAGTTCCATGCGCGCGACAGCTTCATTGGAGCAGCAAAACTCGCGATCAAGCCCCCGCTGAAGACGATGATCGTTAAGCCTAAAGAAGAATGCATGGGGTCCTCGGTTAATGTCGCATGTTCTGTTCTGCCCAACCTGGAGCATCTCAATCGCTTTTCCCAGTACGCCGGCCGAACCGCGGAAATCGTCTGGGATCCGGCTGATAATGAGCAGCACCGACTACGTCACCAGTGAAAACCTACACATTCACTCCCACTGGTTCTGTGCAGGTCGTCGAAATTGCAACGCCCAATGCGGTTGCTGAGAATTGACCTTAAGCCTCTGAATTTCATAGCGCTGCCGGCCATTGCGAGCACAGTTGTAAGACCCACACCTCTCAATACAGAATGTCGACCCATTGTTCCCTCAAAGACTGACCTATGAAATACCGCATTAAAGCGCTGACTTGGAGTACTAGGGCGTGTTAGTGATATTTTAGTTTGCACTATAAAAACATCACAACCATACCGCCCTGTGTTACTGTTGTCAACATATGAAGGCGCCTGAGAAAAACGACAAGCACGACGAGTTGTCGGAACAAGCGTATCGGCATATCCGCGAGCGCATTCTGACCGGTGAATATACCTTTGGAATGGTGATCTCCCGCCGGGATCTCGCAACGGAATTCGGCATGAGCCTGGTGCCGATCAATGAAGCGATGAGTCGTCTAGAGAATGAATACCTGATCGAGAACACAGCCCGAGTAGGCACGAAGGTCAGAACTCCGACGCCCCAGGACATCCGAGGCTTCTGGGCGGTGCGCGAAGGGCTGGAGACACAAGCAGCCCGTCTCTATGCTCGCGTGGCAAGCGACAGGGAACGCGAAGAACTGACCGAAATGGCCATCCAGCTTGACGTCATGCACGAATCGATGACCAGTTCTGAAGAGCCGAACCCGGCAGAACTCTATCAATGGCGTTGTGCACATATGCGGTTCCACACGCGCATAGCCGAGTGCACACATCTGCCATTTTTGACGAAGCAAATCGAAAACAACCAACTATTGGTCTTCAATTGGTTTTACGATCATCAACTCTACGGCGGCCGTAAGCTCCCCCCTCACTGGCACGAGCAACTTGCCCGTTCACTGGCAGAAGGATCCGAAGAGCTTGCGGATGCGGCGGTCCGGAAGCACCTGCACAACAGGTTGGAAGAGCTGATGTTAAGTCTTGAACGCTTCTTGTTGATGGACGAATCGCACTTACTCCGTTGGAGTGAGGCAATGGCGCAGACAGCCGAATTATCCGTGACGACAAAGAGAGCCTAACTCGTGGTGGGAAGGGTTTGCTCAAAGATGCGATCCAGGTGACGCCGACTTCCACAGGAAGCCAGCAACCGTGCCTTCCTGGGTCCGGAGCTTAGGGAACTGGATACCAGTCGGGAGTTGCGACTATAAATTTTCCTCTTGACATTTCAATTTCGCGCGGCGTATATCTTCACATCGCGACCTGACATGTCTATCTTGCGCCGTGACATGTTTGAAGTGCAAATTTATTTTGGTTCTGCGCGGAGGAATCCCCGGTGCAATCGATTGCAACCAATCAACTCTGCGGCAAGAAAAATAACTGGCAGCCGACCTCGTGTGATCATGTCGGACGCTGCAAAGCTTCCATGTCTTTTTTAAAGATGGCGAGGTCCTGTTCTTGATAACGCGGCAGACCGGCCCGATACGTGGCTATACGAACTCAGAACAATTTTGGAGGCACGACCAATGAAAGATAGGAGAGCCGCAATGCGATTTGAAGGTTTCTTACTCTCAAGCAATAAGGCGCATATTGATCTGGATTCCAACTGCGCGGCACCGTTAACCTGCCGACTCGGTTGTCTTCCGAGCAACAGAATTTTGCCGGTCCGTTCTCTCATCTTCGTCGCGCTGCTTCTATGCTTTCCCTCGCTGCAAGTGTGGGCCCAAGCGGGCATTGATATGGGCAGCGTCACCGGCACGGTGAAGGATCCGTCCGGGGCGCTGGTCGCAAAGGCGCAGTGCACATTGGTCAATGTAGCTACCGGTGTATCGCAAAAGACCATATCAACCTCCGCCGGAGCCTATACTTTCTCATTGGTCGGGGTGGGCACCTATTCGCTCAAGGTTGCAGCGCCAGGATTTAAGGAGTATTTGCTCAACGACATCGTGATTCACCTCGGGAGCACCAATACCGCAGACATCATCCTGGAACTGGGTGCAGTGACCGAGCAAGTTACCGTGAGCTCCGCTCCTCCTCTGTTGCAGGCGCAAGATGCTTCCCTGGGCTCAACCATTAGCAGCACCACGGCAAACAATCTTCCGATCTTTGCCCAAAATGGCGGCCGGCCCTTTATGGCCCTCACTGCGACTGCACCCGGCGTCCAGTATGGGAGTGGGTCAAATAACAGCAGCAGCACCATCTTCGTCAATGGCACGAATAATGCGCAGGTTGACGTGCGTTTGAATGGCGCCGATGACAACGCGGAAGTGTTCGGGGGCATCACGATTCCGCCTATTCCGGACGCGATCGAGGAATTCAAGCTGGAGTCCGGCAATAATAGCGCAGACCTCGGCCACTCCTACGGGCCCGTAGTGAACGTCGTCACCAAGTCGGGTACGAACAAGTACAAGGGTGAAGTATGGGAGTACAACGGCAACGACATTTTCAATGCCAACGACTACTTCAATAAATTGCATCAATTGGTGACGAATGCTGTACATACACCGAACAGACCAGCGAGGTACAAGTTGAATTCGTTCGGCGGCCTCTTTGGGGGGCCAGTCCGCCTTCCGCACTACGACGGTAGAGACAGGACATTCTTCTTCGTAGATTTCCAGCGAACCAATTATACACAGACGTCGAGTTACACCGGCACTCTTCCGACAGCGACGATGCAGAGCAGCGGATTCACGAACCTCATGGATACGCTCACGCTGAACTATCAAACCAATCCCGCCAACGCCGCCAGTTCTGAGAAGACGGACGGTCTCGGCCGCAAATTCCAAACCGGCACGATGCTCGATCCATCCACCACGCGCGCCGTGGCCGCGGGAGCTATCGATACCATCACCAACCTGCAAAATACCAGTGCAAGCACGGTCTACGTTCGCGATCCCTATTTTGGCGCTCCAGGAGCCGGGTGCCCGAGCCTGGTTGGAACGACAAACTTCAATTCCACGATTAACCAAGGAACTGTCTCGCCCACTTGCCTCAATCAACTTCCGGGTGGCAGGTTCGATCCGAATGCGCTAGCGCTTCTCAAGCTCTTTCCAAAGCCCAATCAGCAGAACGCCTCCAACCTGACCTACAGCAACAACTATTTCACTACTCAGGCGTATGCCTCACCTACGACGCAATTCGATATACGAGTCGATCACAAGATCAGCGACAAGGACTCCGTCCTTGTGACGTACAGCCACTACAACCAGATCAATCCGGGGTTCGCCCCACTTCCTGGCGTCCTGGAGGGCGGAAGCAGCGTCGGTTTTGCAACCACCAACCCTACCTATATGATCGTGGCAACGGAAACCCACCAATTCAAACCCACTCTGATCAATGAATTCAGATTTGCCGATGAACACAACTACAACACCCGCTTCGATCCCGGCTCGATTAACCAAACGCTCGGAACCCCCGCACAATATGGAATTCAAGGCATCCCTCAAACCGCGAACAATGGCGGGCTTTCCACATTCAGCATCGGCAGCGCCATCTCCAGCTTTGGCTCCCGCACCAACATCACCGTCCAAACCGTTGGCGCGTGGGAGTATTCCGACAACTTAACCAAAATCGCCGGTAAGCACGAATTGAAGATGGGCGGTCAGTTCGACTGGACCTACGGAAATATTTCTCAACTGCCGAACTCGAGGGGCAGCTTCAGCTACAACGGGGTCTATTCGAATGTTCCCTTCTCAGGTGATACCAACACGGGTATCGCGGATTTTCTGCTGACTCCCGCCGCATCCAGCATCGGCAGTATCGGGCTCAGCCAAACGGGCAATATCATTGGCGGGGCCAGCAGCTATGCCGGTAACAACACTAATACCTCCACCTATCACGCGCCCTATATTGCTTTCTATGGGATCGACAAATGGAAGATCACGCCCAACCTGACGGCGAACCTGGGGCTTCGCTACGAATACTTCGCAGCCTATTCCTCTGATGGTGGCCAAGAGGCGAACCTCTGGATGGGCGCCGACGGAAACAGCGCCAATGGAGCCGCCTATTATATCGGGCACGACGGTTGCGCAGCGACCATGTCCCCTTACTTCAGAGGGCTGCTCGCCTACGATAATATCCCGATCATATGCCAGGCCAACAACGCAGCGAACAAGGTGCCGTTAGCCAACTGGGCTCCGCGCGTCGGCTTCGCCTACCGCATCAGACCGAACCTTGTGGCGCGCATGGGCGCAGGCGTTGCCTACGGTGCCTTCGGCTCGGTCGGATACGGCGGCACGTTGGGCACCAATTATCCCTTCCGGTTCAGCGTCAGCAGTCCTTCCGCCAATAACGCGTATACGCCGCAGAAGTTGATTGACAACGTAACGACCGCCACCATGGAAAGTACCTTTGGCCAAATCGACTTGACCAACGCTGCCGATGCGACCCAGCCGCTTGGGTCAGTGGTTCTGACTGGCAAACAATATAACTATCATGTGCCGCACGTGACCACTCTCGACTTCGCGGTGCAATGGCAGTTCACGAAGCGCGACTCGATCCAGGTCACCTACGTGGGAAACCTCGGAAAAGATCTGGATAGCTCAGGTCCTTACCATAACGCGGTCACGCAGCTATTGACTCCATCCACAACTGTTGTAGCCCTCAGTCCAACCACGTCCAATCCTTACGCCGCTACGGGCTACGTGCCATTCCCCAACTTGTCGCCGAACGAAGGGCCATCCGACTTCGCCAACCAGGTGAGCAACTACCAGGCGGGGCAGGTCGAGTACCAGCACCAGTTCGCCGGCGGTTACAGCATGAATGCCAACTACACGTATAGCGTGTGCCTCTCCGATACCGAATCCCAGAACAACGGTGCGCCGGGCATTCGGGCGCCCTTTGTGAAGGGTTTCGGCGGCATCCGGAACGACTACACGCGGTGCTCAGACAACGCGGCCCATCTCTTCCATTTTTCGGGCGATCTTGTCGTGCCTGTTGGAAGTGGCGCCCGCTACCTTGCCAACGCCAATAAGTTTACAGATGCTGTTGTCGGGGGCTGGCACTTCGACTACATCTGGATCGCCGCGAGCGGCGACTACGCCAACATCAGCACCCAAGGCGCCAACGGTTACGGCGCCAACCCGAACTTCACTGGCCCGTGGTTTGCCAGCAACACGGCCCTGGGCACCTATGCGCCTACGGTGCCCGGCCAGCATCTTTATGGCCCGGGTCCGAAGGACCTCCCTCGTACACGGACCACCGGTTACTGGAACTCATCCGCGTTTACCGCGCCTGGTCCGGTGCTGGTAAACGGACAGTCCGATATGTCTCCCCTGGGCATTAGAGGGAATCAGATACTAGGTCCGGGCTTCTACGATATAGACGCTTCGTTCCACAAACAGTGGAAGACGGGCGAAGGCACAAGTCTCGCGCTCGGGGTTCAAGCGATCAATCTCTTCAACCATGTACAACTCAACCTTCCTGGGACCAGCAACTACAGTTCGCCCAGCGGCGAGTCGCTTACCGGCGGGTTTGGGACTATCACCAGCGATCGGAACGGCGCACGCCAGTTCCAACTGTTTGGAAAGTTCTATTTCTAACTCCAGGAGCAGCATATAGAAACCGCAACGCAACGCAATCCTGACGCTGAAGATTGCAGATGCCTTTACCGTGAAGAATCTCCTTCCACAACACTGGGCGGCATTGCCGGTCCATATAGGAGCCAACAAGTGCGCCACAAAAGAGACCGGTCTCTAATCTTCGCACTCACAACTCATCGCTGGAGGCCAACGTAGTGCCTGGTTAAAAAACCGGCGAAAGATTTGCATTTTGCTTCTCTGCTCTAAATTGGCTACACCTCCCGGTTCGGCTACTTGCAACCGGACCAGTGGAACTATGTGACCGTGGATCTGAGCGGCATCTCGGTTAAGACAGTCAGCCGCATTGACATCGGCTACGACCAGCCTGGCGCCAGCGCCAACTACGGAGGCTACATCGACGATATTTCTTTGACCCACTAATAACTAGGGGCACCGTATGGATTGCGGCAGCGCCGCGTCGTACGGTGTCACAGTTCTCCAACTACAGCGAAAACGCGCAGTACACTCGGCTCTCCGGAACGACATAACGACAAGGACAAAGGACGCGATGAGGCTAGTATTCAGTTTAATTTTGGCGGCGAGCACAACAGTCTATGCAGGCGCCCAAGTCGGGAACGGGATGCCGGACCTTACCCAGCAGCAGACGTATGCCTGGCATTTGGCATCGAGTTCGGACACAACCGGCGCCAACGCGGATTGGATAGCCGTGAATCCCGGAGAGACCGCGACTGTGCTCGACACCGATGGCCCGGGCAGGATCTCCCACATCTGGTTCACGATCGACAGCACTGAAGCGTACCACCTCAAGCGCATCGTCCTGCGCATATTTTGGGACGGAGAGGAGAGCCCCAGCGTTGAAACTCCGATCGGCGATTTCTTTGGCCTAGGTACGGGCACTTACTACGCCTGGCAGTCTGAGATGCTTTCCGTCGGAAACAGCAAGGCGCTAAACTGCTTCTTCCCAATGCCGTATCGGCGGCACGCTCGCATTACTGTCACCAATGAAGGGAAGGTGGCGATCCGCAAGCTTTACTTCGGCATTGAATATCGCACGCAAACCCATCCCCTTCCGGCAGACACGTTGTACTTCCATGCGCAATTCCGGCAGGCGCAGCCAAACCAGGGATGGACTCTTCAGCCGTTGGCTGTGCATGACAATCATAACCTCACTGGCAAAGACAATTACGTCTGGCTTGATGCCAAAGGACATGGCCAATTTGTTGGCGTAACCATGTCCGTGCTCCAAAACCAAGATGGCTGGTGGGGCGAAGGTGATCCCATGTTCTTTATCGACGGTGCAATCACGCCGATGGGAGGAACCGGCGCAGAGGACTACTTCCTCGGTGCCTGGGGCTTTGGCTCTGCCTTTTCCTACCAACTCTACGGAGCCCCCCAGGTCGGTACTGGATTCGTCGGAGGCCGGTCCAGTGTCTACAGGTTCCATCTGGACTCTCCCATTCCGTTTACCAAATCCATCAAAGCCACCATCGAACACGGAAGCGCCAATGATCGCTCGGATACCTATTATTCCGTTGCCTACTGGTATCAGGCCGAACCGCACGCGGCCTTTCCGCCCTTGTCTCCTGTGGACGACAGAATACCCAGGGTCCAGATGGTGAACGGTCCTGGATAGGCACCCGCAGGTCAACCATCTACCGGCCTTTCTCTTCAGTAGTTAGTAGAGGAGGCACTGATGTTCCGAGGTATATCGGCTTTATTTATCGCAGGCGGTTTCTAACGATGAGCCTCGCGGGAAGCATTTTTCTTCGGAAACCATCAGTTCCAATGATTTGGACGAGGCGAACTAAAACGCATCGGATTGCGATGGAGAAGAGGGCCTTGAACATAAAGGAAATTGCTCGTCGCGCTCGTGTTTCCCATTCGACAGTCTCACGGGTTATCAATGACGTTCAGACGGTAGACCGTAAGCTTGCTCGTCGAGTGCAGGCGGTTATCCAGGAGGTCGGCTATCGCCCGAACTACCAGGCACGCGCACTGGCACGCGGCAGGAGTCGTACGGTTGGCCTAATTGTTTCAGAACTCAATGCCAGCAATCCTTTCTTTTCTGAAACGATTCTGTACTTTGAAAGGGCGGCGATAGAACAAGGCTATGAGGTATTGATTAGCTTCGCGGATACTGCAACACATTCCGGCCACATTGCAAAGTGTGCAGTGCGGCTGCAAGAACGTCAGGTGGAGGGCATCGCGGTGCTGACATTCGGGATGGAACAATGGCTCAGCACCGTGAACATTAGCGTTCCGATGGTTTACGCCGGAAGCGATATTGACCTGCCCGATATCAGAAACGTCCGCATCGATTACCTGCCCGGTATCAGGGAAGCGGTGAAGCATCTTTTGGCTCTCGGCCATCAGCGAATTGGATATCTCTGCGGTCAACTCAACTGGAACAGCATGCGCACTCGCAATGAAGCTGTCCGCGAGGCGATAGAGGAGAGCGGCCTCGGGTCGGAAAAGGAGCTATTTGTCGAATGCCCTCATACCTGGGAGGGCGGTGCTATCGGCGTCTCGGAGCTGCTGAGTCTACGCGAACCTCCCACAGCCTTTATGTGCTGCAACGACGTTGCGGCGATCGGAGCTATGAGGACGTTGAACGATCGAGGGTTGCAGTCTGGACGAGATGTCGCGCTGATCGGCTTCGATGATCTCACGATCTGCAGGTTTACACAGCCAGCTCTAAGCTCTATTCAGTTCGCGCCGAGTGAGATTGCACCTCTTGCTTTTCGAGCGCTCATGGATGAGATAGAAGAGAGCAAGAGCCCAACAATCTATGAGTACAAGACGAAATTCGTTCTTCGCGAATCAACCTGCAGATCTAACCTCGATCTTCCTAGAGATGCGTCTGCGTTGAATCGGTTAAATGCCCATTCTGCAATGACTGTCCCCTTTTCGTCCGGAAAAGTCGCTTCATGCGGAAAATTGGACGGGAGGTGAATTTGAAGAGACGCATTTCGAGTTTAGTTTGCGCTGGCTCTCTTTTGTCAGGCGCCGTTCTGGCGCAGGCCCCAATCAAGTTGACTGTCGACACCGCTTCGCGTGAGTTTGCCATCCCCAATGACTTCGTGGGGCTAGGCTTTGAAACGAAAAGTGTGGTGCCAAATACCTATGGCGTATCGGGATATTTCTTCACTCCCACCAATACCCAGCTTATTACCTTGTTCCAAAACATCGGAATTAAGAACATTCGCGTCGGCGGCGGGACAGTCGATGGTTCCAGCGGTAACGAACGGTGTGTTATGCCCGTTCCAATCCATGGAGACATCGACCATCTGTTTAAGTTTGCTCAGGCTGCTGGTGTGAAGGTGATCTATTCCGTGCGTCTGACAAACCTAAGCACCTGCCCAAATCCGAACCTCGCCGAGGAAGATGCCGGAATAGCTCAGTATGTCTGGAATAACTATCGATCGAGCCTCGATAGTTTTAGTATCGGCAACGAGCCTGATGTACGCCAATATCATTCCTACTCGGGACAATCGGTGGATCCGTTGATCTATGAAACGACGATCGGGGTTCCTGGATCGGCCTTCAAGTCCTATTTCGCCGATTGGCGGCATTTTGCCGACGTCATACGCAAGTCCCTGCCCGAGGCGAAGTTCTCAGGCCCAGACACGGCCGTCTCCGATACGGGAACCTTCGTGCCAAGTCCCTCCAGCAGAGTATCGTGGACGCAGCAGTTTGCCAATGACCTGAAGGACTCCGGGATCTTGAAGGAGGCGCTTCAGCATCATTACGTTTGGGGAAGTCCAGGAAACACGACCGCAAACGAGGCGATCGACGACATGTTGTCGCCCGCGTGGGACGACAACACATCGATCGGACGCCAACCTGCTATGAACGGTGGCACAGCAGAGTACCATCCGTACCCATTCCTTTACACGCAGGTTTTGGCCCCGCTGGTTGCTCACGGTGTGCCGTATCGAATGACCGAAGCGAACGACTGTCTTCACGGAGTATTCGGTGCAAGCAACGGCTATGCCTCTGCGTTGTGGGCACTGGACTACATGCATTGGTGGGCCGCCCACCACATGGCTGGTGTTAACTTTCACAATAACCCATGGCTTCCGACCGACACCATCGTTCCCAGTCCCAATCCGTGTCCGTCTACGGGTTGCGAGAATTACCATATCGCCCCGAAGGGATACGGGATGAAGGCATTCGATCTCGGCGGCCATGGCTACGTGGAGCCGATCAGTATCTCAAATCCAACCGGAATCAACATAACCTCCTATGCTGTCGGGGACGCACAGAATTTATACGTCACCATCATCAACAGAACCCACAGCACTACGAATGACTCGACCGCCGCTACGGTAACAATTCAGGCGAAGAGTTTCGCTTCCGCGAGTTGTGCAGCGATCACCCTCTCCGATAGCGACCCGGGCAACGCGTCCAGCTATGACGTCACACTGGGAGGCGCAACGATCGCGAATAATGCTCGGTGGTCCGGCACATGGACGCCCTTGGCATCGCGAAAGGATGGCGACTGCACGCTGACTGTACCTGCTACCTCAGCCGCTGTGGTGAGGCTACACGCTGCGGGGAGTTATGTTGGACCAATCCAGATAAACCAGAATGGAGCATTGGAAATCTTCGGTGTGGGCGCCAATGGCGAACTCCGGCGTAATTCGGAACGTACCGCCGAGGTCCCGCATAGTCCCTTGAGCACTTGGAACGGTTGGGCAGATTGGAAGGCAGGAGTGCAATCCAAGGGCGCTCCTGCAGTAGTCAAGAATCTGGACAACACTCTGGAAGTTTTCATTCCGAGTGCAACAGGCGACATTGAGTACAGCTACCAACTCACGCCCGGAGGTACCTGGACGGATTGGACCGACATGGGCAGCGGGAGCACCGGCATCTCTGATCTTCGGGCGACCAACAATGCGGATGGCAGCCTTAGCGTTTTTGGCATCGGAGCCAACGGTGACGCCTGGTACGCAAGTCAGAGTGCGCCCGGAGTGGGCTGGTCCTCCTGGATGGATCTGAACGGAGAACAAATCCAATCTGGCTTTGTGGTTGGCCAGAATCTTAATGGTCAGTTGGAGATCTTCGGAGTAGACAGCAATGGAACCGTCTGGAGTAACAGGCAAACACCGACTGGTGGTTGGAGCGGATGGGAGAAATTAAGTGGAGAATTTCTCAACGCCCACCTCGCGATTGCAAGAAACCTGGACGGTCGTCTAGAAATATTCGGCGTGGACAAGAACTCTCATGTGTGGCACAACTGGCAGACGAGCCCCGGAGGCAATTGGAACGGCTGGTCGGAGATCCGCGGCAAGCAATTGATGCCCGGCTTCGTCGTTGGCCAAAACAGAGACGGGCGGCTGGTCCTATTCGGCGTCCGGGCGCGGAATCATGAGGCAGGGACGGTGTCAGACATTCCGCGCCAGAGCGGCAACCATGTGTGGAGTGTATGGCAGCAAACTCCCGGTGGTTCTTTTGGGAAGAGTTGGATGGATATGGGTGGGTCAAATATAGATCCCTGGTTAGTCGTCGGCAATATGGCAGATGGTCGTATTCAACTCTTCGGCACCGGCTCTAATCAGAATGTCTGGTCGGACAAACAACTACCGGAAAACAGCGATCGTTGGGAGGGTTGGGCGGACTTTGCAGGCAATGGAGTCAATATCTACGCGACCCGATGAGCTGTCGTCGGGGAGGGAATGACATGGGAAAGACTGGTCTCACTCTCTTGACTTCCTTGCACACTGCGCAGTCATGTTTCCTCCGGGATTGCACTACAAGAATCGACGATCAACAGACACATCGTCGTTTCTCGTTGCGAATCCGCAGAGCTGACGGTCTTCACATTATAGTCTGGAATTGTTGCCAGACGGCAGCATCGCCGGCAACGAGTCGTATGCCTCAGATTCACTGGCACGAGTTGGAACGGCGAAAGAAGACAGGGGCCTCGACGACGGTGAAAGTACAGTTTCTCGTGCAATTCTTCCAAAAGATGGCAGCGTATGCGGCGATCGTCGCCGCATTCATGGTGGTGTGTCCGGGTGGAAGAGGCCAGTCGCCGAGTTACTACCGGGATGTGGCGTTCGAACGTGAGGCGGGGACGCAGGTCGAGTACAGCTCGTTTCTGTTCCGCAGCAAGAAGTCCGAAGAGCAGATTCCCTGCCCCGTGAATCATGGGGCGAATGCTGCCGATGCGCTGGGGCCGTGCCATTGGCGAAGCAACGAATTTCAGCACCTGCCGCAGTGGGTATGGGTGCACTTCGCAGGGCCGCGCCGGATCGACAAAGTGGTGCTGCACGCGGCGAGTGCGGCCACGATGCCGGTTGAGTTTTCGGGACAGTACCGCGAGCGCGGGGCTACGTTCCACACCATCATTCATGTGCAGGATGCCCACTTCGACCCACAGACGCTTACCTACACGATCCAATTTATGCCGGTCGTGACGGACAACTTTCGGCTGTTGATCGAGCGGAATACAGCTAAGGAAACGCCACTGTCGTGGAGGGCCGAGTTGGCGCAGATGGAGGTCTTTGGAACGGATGCGGCTGAACGTGGCACTGCGGCTGCGACCGAAGCGTCGGCGGCGGAGGGAGCGAGTGTGCCTCATACGGCGCTGGCTTCGACGGGGTTTGTGCCGAAGGTGGAAGAGATGAGTGGCGGCGTGGCGATCAGCACTCCGTGGTACCGGCTGGTGCTGGATAAAGAGCGGCCACGGATTGTGTCGCTCGCTCTGGATTCGCTGGGCAAGGGCGAGCTGAGCGTGAATCTATTGCAGGAGAGTGGGGCGTACCCGGTGCTGGATCGGCCGTTCGAGAGCGCCGCGCCGGTCGCGATGGTTGCCCTGACCCACGATGGAAATGTATTTCGGTATGCGCCGGTGGAGGTTGCGCCGGACGTGTTCGAGCAAGTCGAGATCCGGGCGCGCGCTCAGGGGTTTGACCTGTCGCTGGCGGCCGCGGCGAAACATGCGGTGCTGATACGCGGCGGATTGTTCCGCTTCGACTTTGCGGCCAACCAGACGCCGACGACGTTCGTGTGCCATCCGTCGAAGCTGATGAACTACGTGGACGTGCCGACGTACCTTGCCGCGCCGGATTTTGGCACCGTGTACATTACGCGCACGGGCGATGCCGCAGCGTTCTATCGCAGGCCATCATCGCTGTTTCCGGCTACTTCATACACGGTTGACGTCACGCCGCACCTGCCTGCGAGCGAGGATGGGCTGAACGAGATCAGGCCGCAGCCGTGGCACACAACGCTGCACTTCGAAGTGAAGGCCGTGCAGCCGCTGCCCGCGCTGCTGAAGCGTGATGCGCGGCTGGCACGCTTTCCCAAGTACTCGCTGGACATGGTGCAGTGGCGACCGGATACAGGCGTGGTGAGTAACAGCGTGATGAGCATCAACTGCGGGCTGGCGATGTTGTTTTACGCGGAGCAGGCAGTGTGGGGTCCGCGGCTGGAGGACAGGATTTCGCCGATGGAACTGGTGGGCGCTTCGGTGGATCAGTACTTCAGTGGTGCCCGCGGATACATGATGCCCAACCTGAATGTCGAGTCTCCGGACTGGAAATCACAGTCGCGAGAGACGCCGGCTTTCCTGCTGATTTCGGGCTGGTACGTGATCCGTACCATTGGAGGCCTGCCGCAGGCCCAGAAGTGGTTGAAGCCGATGGAGGCGGTGACGGATCGTATCGAGTCGCACTTCGATCGCGACGGGCTGGTGGATGAACCGGGCAAAGAGTGGTTCGACGTGTATGACTTTCAGGGGCCCGATGCTTTTTCGAATGCGGCTGACTACCGAGCCTTCCTGTGCATGGCGGATGTGGAAGCACTCGCCGGACGGCAGGACCTGGCGAAGCGCTATCGCGCGGATGCGGAACGGATCAAGGCCGTGTATTTCAAAACGTTCTTCAATCCTGCGACGGGCGTGCTGGCGGGCTGGAAATCGCCGGACGGAAAACTGCACGACTATATGTTTCCGTGGGTGAATGGATTTGCGATCTACCAGGGGCTGGTGCCGGCGGAGCGGTCGAAGGCGATTCTGCAAACCATGCTGGCGAAGTTGCGGAACATCGGTTTCGAGTCGTACCCATACGGTCTGCCGACGAACCTGATTCCGATGAGCCCGGCGGATTATTTCCCCAGAACGAGCGGTGCACCGAAGCAGGCCGATGGGAAGGACACCTGGCAGGTCTACATGAATGGGGGCGCCACGCCGCCGTACGAGTACTACTTTATCCAGGCGCTCTATCAAGGCGGATTCGTGGACGACGCGGAGCGGCTGCTCTGGCCGCTGATGCAGTCGTACGAGAAGGGGACCTTCAACGCGGGTATCGAATTGCCGGAACAAAAGCAACGCAACCCGGTGGGCAGCGCCTTCTTCATGTGGGACGGCTCGCGCGGCCGCGGCGAAGGCTATCTGCCAGAGGATTGGCAGGGCGTGGACGCCCTCTTCACCGGACACTTTGGCATCGGGTTCGATGAGCACGGGTATTTCCTCGAGCCGTGGTCGCCGCTCAAGGAGCAGAAAATAAGGTTTGAAATGCCCTACATGGGTAAAACCGTTCCACGTTTCATTCGTTTCCGATCTGGCGAAAACTGAGCATGTGCGCAGTTAATGGCCTCTGTCTTGGAATGGGTTCATCTCTGATACGTCCTGGCGAAGTGGTATGCCCTGTCCATTAATCCGTAACGGGACGCGTATTAATATATCGGCTGTTGTTCGCCGTTACGGTATTGGCCCTCAGAGGCTAATACATGAAGTCACCTGTCCAGCTCTACCTTCGCGTCCGACTCCCGGACGGCACCTACCCCTACCTCAAAGCCACCTACGCCAGCAATGGGTGTATCCGACCCCACCAGGCAATCAAAGATGGGAAGGTTGTGTCGTTCCCCGGTTCCTCCTATTACCTTCGCTACCGTATCGACGGTAAGCGAGTTTGGGAGGCAGTTGGGGATGACGCGTCTTTGGCTGACACCAACCTCAGGCGGAAGAACCTCAAACTCCAGGAACTTGCCCTGGACCACGCCTCGACTTCTGGTTCGGGTTCCGCGCCAACTCACTTCCCGGTCCCTGCCACTTCCAGTATCGAGTCTACTAAGCCTGAACAAGCGAAGTCGCCAATTCTGCTCAATGATGCGATCAGGGAGTATCTGTCGGAAACAAAGAACCACAAGTCGGGGAAGACCTACGCCGCATATCGCACGACCTTGCACCTCTTCAGCCCTGGTGCCGACGAGAACGATCACTCCGCAGATGCGTCCCGCTGGTTTAAGAACAAACCCCTCGCAGAAATTACTCGTAAGGATCTGCTCGATTACAAAGAGTTTCTGGAGAAGCGCGGCAACAGTCCACGGACCGTCCGAAATCGAATCGATTACCTTCAGATTTTCCTTCACCACTTCGGTCTCACTTCCTTGCTCAAGAGCAAGGATCTGCCTAAATTCACGAAGAAGAAGGTTCGCGCCTACAGCCCGGTGTTGTTGGCGAAGATATTTGACGCCGCAACGCAGGACGAGTCGGACCTCCTCCACTTCCTGCTTTGCACCGGAGCGCGGGAGCAGGAAGCACAGTTCGTCTGCTGGACAGATGTCGATCTTGAACAGAAGACCTATACCGTCACGGAGCACCTCGACTTCGGCTACCGGCCGAAGGACCGGGAAGAGGGTTCGCTCCCGATCCCCGATCTGCTGGTGGATGCTCTGCGGTCAAGGCGTCTTCGCTACCCAAATACGCGGGTTATCTTTCCAGGTAAGCAGGGAGGATCCAATGGTCACGCTCTGCGCATCGTCAAGAGCCTCGCGCTCCGCGCGGGTGCGAACTGCGGCGACTGCATCAATAAGACTGGCAAGTCATGTGCTAACCATCCCGTTTGTAAGCATATCTTCCTTCACAAAATGAGAAGGACGTTTGCATCCACGTTGCATCACAAGGGCCTGCCCGCGCAAACGCTTCAGCGATATCTCAGGCACTCGGATCTAGCAACCACGATCGCGTACATCGCTGACCAACCTGACGAGCAAGTCGGGGAAACAGTCAACGCTACGTTCGCTGGCTTCGGTGGAGGTGCGCGATGAGTGCAGCCTGTTTCGCAATTCTTGGCGAGAACTGTATCAGGTATGCAAGCCGCTTCCGACGGCTTCCGCCACATCTACGTGTAGTCCGAGTCGCTCCAACCAGCAAGAGCCAACTAACTGAAATGTGCAGCCTATGGCCGATTCTGAGAACCCCATTGGGAAGCCGATCGTCCAACTTGCCTTCGTCGTCCAATAAAGGTCCAGAGCGAGATAGTCTGTAATGTGGTGGCCAGAGACGGGATCGGTCTCTCGCACGGCTAATAGAATCTGTAAACTACAGAATCTAAATGGTGCAGAAAGTGTCAGAAGTGCTAGAATGCCCAAACACTCTTGCAAATCTTATCTTTCAAGTTCGCGAATATAGCGAGGCGCTTGGTCGAATCTTGTCTTAAGCGGATACTCATTGGCAGATTGCAAATTTCCGCCGGACGCGCCAACGCCATTGGAGGTCAGAACAATCGATATGAGTACAAATAGCAGAATCGCACTGGTTACCGGCGCAGGGAGTGGAAACAGAGTTGGAAGGTACTGAGGCGCTGGCCGTTTCGACCGGAGGAACCATGCTCGCGGTTCCTACCGATGTCAGCCAGCCTGACTCGGTGAGAGAGCTATTCCGCCGAACGCAGCAGACCTTCGGTAGGATCGACGTCCTGTTCAATAACGCGGGCATAAACGCTCCCGCCGTGCCAATGGACGAGTTGACCTACGCGCAATGGAGTTCCGTTGTCGGCGTGAATCTAACCGGGGCGTTCCTGTGTGCACAGGAAGCCTTCCACATGATGAAGTCACAGAGTCCACGAGGAGGCCGAATCATCAACAATGGGTCGATATCGGCGCACACGCCACGGCCCAATTCGGCGCCATACACCTGTACGAAGCACGCAATCACGGGACTGACTAAATGCATTGCGCTCGACGGCAGGCCGCACGATATTGCAGGCAGCCAGATCGATATTGGCAACGCTGCAACGGAACTAACGGAGCGGATGACAACGGGCGTTCTGCAAGCCGATGGAAGCACAAAACCGGAATCGCGGATGGATATGGCGCATGTGGCGAAGGCGGTTGTCTACATGGCCAGTCTACCGCTGGAGGCGAATGTGATGTTCATGACTGTGATGGCGACAAAGATGCCATTCGCCGGCCGCGGTTGATCTTGGCAGTTTAGGTCGATGGTGATTCAAGTACATAAAGAGATGGCTTAGCAACAATTGGGGGAAACGAACGGTCTAAAAGCTCATGCGTATCATCGAAAACCACCTTCTTGCAGGATGTGCACTCGCTTCACTTGCCTGGCTTGGAAGCGGTTGTGGGAGCCGCAAACCTAAACCGAATCAGAGTAACCTGCGCTCTGTTTTGGAAACAAGGCAATTGATCCCACCTCAAGGTTCGGTTGACGCCGGTCCAGATCTTTGGAGTGTCAAAGCAAGCAATTGGCCGGGCCGGGCGGAATCGATTGCGGAAGGTGTCGGTAGGTAGAGATCCAACAACGGCCACAAAGTGCGCACTTGAGGCTCAAAGCTCTAAAAAGCCTTTCCGCGTTCGCTACGATATGCGGGGAATTGATTCGTCGGTTGCGGTGGCCATCGTTCGCACGCCTGTGGGAACTGTTGGTGCCCTTCAATACGACAGCGATCCATCGGGTGGGGGAGGTCGAGCACATGAGATGGTCTATCCCAAACGGTGTCCTGAGCCAGTGCATCTATGGGTGAACCCGGGTGGGATATCAATTATTTCCAGAAGGAAAGCTTGCATCCACGAGACGTAATGTCGCCCAATGCTGAGCCATATTAAAGCGTCGCGGAACAGGTGTTGCTATTGGAAGCGTTACAGGGATGGACTTTGGGGAAGTCCGTCTAGCTCGTTCGCATCCATTGCAGAGCTGGGCGCAGCGGCGTCGAAGAGGGGCGCCTCGTCCTCCTCTTCGATTTGAAAGTTGCTTAGACCAACTCCCACCAGGCGAAAGAGCTGAGCGGATCCGAGTTCGACACGTTCGCGGAGCGAGAGCGCAATATTGACAAGTTCTTCATAGGAGGATGGTGGCGCCAGAGGAGTAAGACTGCGTGTGAGTGAGCTGAACTCTTTCGTCTTGAGCTTGAGGACGACTGTCCTTGCGCCGCGATCGTTGTTTCGAGAGGCGTTCCAGACCTTCTCTGCTAGCCGTCGAATTGCTTTTTCCGTCTCCGGTGGAGGAATATCCTCTGGGAATGTGTCTTCTGCAGAGATTTGCTTGCATACTCGGTTTGCCATCACGGGGCTGTGATCGACGCCGCGAGCCAGTTCATAAAGGCGCAGGCCGTAGCGACCGAAGTGATTCTCGAGCGCGGTCAGTTCCATCGCATGAAGATCGCCGACCGTCTTGATCCCGGCTCGATTCATCCGTTCTTCCGTGACCTTGCCCACGCCTGGAATGCGTCCGACGGAGAGAGGAAGCAGAAATGCTTCTATTTCGTGCGGCTGAATAACGAACAGCCCGTCGGGTTTCTTCCAATCGGACGCAATCTTTGCAAGAAACTTGTTCGGTGCGACTCCAGCCGAAGCCGTAAGGTTTAGCTCATCCTGAATCTGCTCCCGGATGACCTTCGCCACGCGCGTTGCGGTCGGTAGGCCGGTTTTGTTCTCGGTTACGTCGAGGTAGGCTTCATCGAGTGAAAGCGGTTCGATCATCTCCGTATGCCGTTGGAAGATCTCGCGCACGGCTTGGGAGACGGCCTTGTAACACACAAAGTCCGGCCTGACGAAGATCGCCTCTGGACACAAACGCTCCGCCGTCAAGGCGGGAAGTGCAGAACGTACCCCATAACGGCGGGCCTCGTATGACGCGGCGCATACCACGGAGCGTTTGCCCGGCCAAGCCACAACAACGGGTTTACCGCGCAGTGAGGCATCGTCCCTCTGTTCGACGGAAGCGTAGAACGCGTCCATATCGACGTGAACGATCTTGCGAAGTTGCTCTGTGGAAGCAGAGATGATCGCGAAGTCCTTTCCTGTGTCCCGACTATTGTAAGCGAATAGAAGGCGAACCAAGGTGGAAGATCCCAAGAGTTAGCCGATACCACTCAGACAGGATGGCACCGTCAACAGAGACGTGGAGGAGCTGCATTTCTGTACTGGGCTTGGTTTTTGTACCCTAAGATCTGCGTACAAAATGAGCCACCCTAAATTGCTGATAGCTTTACTTGTCTTCCTCTTCATGCTGCCGGTCATGGCGGCTCGCGCACAGGGGCCTGCGCAAACATCGTCCTCCGACCTGCCATCTATCGATGCTCTCGGCCCAGATCTCTTTCTTCAGTCCGGGTCCACGGGCATGGTTCTGGTGGTTGTTCGCGACAACCAGGTCTTCTTCCGCGGCTACGGTGAGACGGCGCCTGGCTCCAATCAGACCCCCGCCCAAGATTC
This sequence comes from uncultured Acidobacteriaceae bacterium, assembly GCA_963744125.1. Lineage (GTDB taxonomy): Bacteria > Acidobacteriota > Terriglobia > Terriglobales > Acidobacteriaceae > Edaphobacter. Next base: position 376,435 of record CAVUSG010000012.1, read on the forward strand.
TCTGTTGAGGCTTTGCTCACTCACAAAGATCTTCACTAGCGACGTCCTCACCAAGCTTGTCGCGGACAAGACTGTGCGGCTCGACGATCCACTCCAGCATTTCGCTCCCCGTCACGTTGTTGTGCCCAAGCGGGTCCAGTCGATCACCCTTGCTGATCTCGCCACCCACACGTCCGGCCTTCCACGAGAGCTGGGCATTGGACCTCACGGGAGCGCGCACTTCACCTTCCCCGATTACCAAACGCGCTGGCGATGGCTGCCAAACCAAAGTCTTCGCAGCACTCCCGGTACCGCTGCCCTCTACTCGAATGTCGCCTCGACTTCCTCAGCGATGCCCTCCAGGCCGCCACGCACAAACAGTACGCAGCCCTTCTTGCAGAGCGCACTCTCAATCCGCTCCACATGCAGCAGACGACGTTCTTTCCAAACGAGGAACAGTGCAGCCGTCTGCTCATCAGCGTCCACGACGAAGGAACATGTACCGTGACCGAGGCTACTGCCGGAAGCTCCGGACTGTACTCCACTGCCACCGATATGGCGATCTGGCTGCAATATCTGCTTGGGACGGGTGGTCCAGAGATCCCTTCACAAGACCCGGCAGCTCAGGTCGTCTACATTCTTCCTTCTCATCTGGTCAGTCAAAAGGGACTCGATCATGCCGGCGAACCAACCGGTGTCGGTCTCGGGTGGATTCATCTGCTGCCAGTTGATTCGCTTTCTCACATCATTGAAAAAACGGGCGGTGGTGCCGGCTTCGCGACCTACCTCGCCATCAACCACTCTCAGCACACTGCCATATTTCTCGCAGTTATCGACGGTTCCGTCGATACTCATGTGAACCTCTTCAATGCCGCGAACAAACTGCTGCTCGCCTCTCATCACTTTGAAAGTTGCTCAGTTCATGCCACGCCGCCGGCCACGACCGTCAACACTCGTAAACTGACGAACGAAATATTTGAGCTTCAATTTCCTTCCAGACATAGGCCGCTGTAGATCGTGAGTAATCGCCAGCATGCTCCCCGGATTTTGCTCCTCGCTTATAATCGATTTCCGGTTTTTGGGGTGTATTCGTTGACTATAGCGGTAAATTCAGACGACGTAATAAGGCTTCGTAGCGAGGGTCACCGCGGATCGGATCCAGGAGTGGATCCACTTTAGCGACGGTAATCAGGTAACAGCGATCAGTGAACATGCGGTCGAGCCAGAAGAACGCCTGGTCATGGTCTCCGAGGCGGGCGTAACCGAGAGCAAGTTCGTAAGGGACGCATTCGCGGCCGGCGTATGGTTTCGTCAGTTCCAACCGCTTCGTCCAGTAGGCCCTCCATCCCTGGGTCTCGTAGATAGAACGAAGCTGCTTCACCGGTACTTCCGGAAATTTTGTTGTGAACTGCACAATATCGGCGGCCACTGCCTGATCCAGTAGACCCTTCTTCTCGTACGCCCGGCTCTTCCAGTTGTAGATCTGGCGAAGCTGGGTGGGTTCCATCTCTTCTGCCCGACTGAGGTACTCCAGCGACTCATCGTATTTCCGTGAGAAATAGAGTTGGGTTCCGAGCTGACGCGTGGCCCAGAATGACAGGGGATCCAACTGCAATGCTCTGCGCATATGGGCCTCGGCTTCTTCCTGGCGCCCCTGGTCATTCAAATAGATTCCGTATCTCAGTTCCCCTACGGAATAGTTCGGACTAAGAGCGAGGGCGCGCTTAAAATCGAGCGCTGCCGCGCTCCAGTCCCACTGGCAGTCCGTTGCGACGATTGCCAGGACGGACCATGCTTCGCCGGAGTTGGGATCGAGTTGTATTGCCCTTTGCGCAGACGCGATGATCCTGGGAACGGCCTCTGAGGCTGGCATCGCACTCAGAGTTCTCTCCGAGTCGATCGCCTCCGCGAGTCCCGCGTGCGCCCTCGCATAGGTGGGATCAAGAGCGATGGCGCGTTCGAAGTAGCTGGCGCTCTTCTCAGGCTCGCGCCGGTTCAAAAAATACAGTCCGCGGAGGAAATCGTCATAGGCTTCCGGATTTACCGAGGCCGTGGCGCCGTTGCGTTGCGGCGGTTGCACCAGCAACACGCGAGCGTGCGCTGCGATCTCGTGCGCCAGTTTCTCCTGGAGGGCCAGTACATCGCTGGCTGGCTCCTCAAAGCTCTGCGCCCATAGGGTACGGTCGCTTCGTGTGTCCACCAACTGTACGTTAAGTCGGATTCTGCCGTTGGAGCGGATCACGGATCCTTCAACAATAGCGTCCACGTCAAGCTTGCGGGCGATCTCGTTCAACGACTCGTGGCTGCCTTTCTGCTGCATTGCCGACGTTCGTGAGACCACACGAACACCGGAGATCTCTGCTACTTCTGTGATAAGTTCATCGGTCATGCCATCGGCAAAATACTCCATCGCCGGATCCTGGGAGAGATTCTGAAGAGGAAGCACAGCGAGGGATCGGATCGGCGCCGTGGGCTCAGATCGTCTGTGCGCGAGCCAGCCCAGCAGGATCGGGAGAGCAAGACCGGCAAGCAGCCCTGCCAGCAGCCACGACCTTCGCGGATGTGCCAGCAGGGTTGGCGGCTTCCCTGATGGCGACGCCTCGACTGGCGCCGGCAAGGTCGGCGCTGGTGTGGGCGGCGCCTCCAGCGCGCTGACCTTTGCGACGAAGCGGAAACCGACGGTCGGCACTGTCTCAATAAATCGGGGTTCGCGGCTGTCATCCTCAAGCGCTCGCCGGAGCAGGCCGATGCTCCGAGTCAGCGTGCCCTCGGTGACATTCGCGTCTTTCCACACCCCGTCCAGGATCTCCCCTTTGCGGATGACGCGGCTCCGGTTGCGGATCAGGTAGAGCAGGACGCTCAGCGTCTTGGGCTCGAGCGGAACGGTCGCCCCGTCCGCGCTCAGACGAAAATCGTCGTCATCGACTTGAAATCTGCCGAACCGGTAGATCATACGGTTCTCCACGAATCGAATCCGCCGGCGGCCGGCAAAAGTAATGATAAGCGCGCAAATCGGAGAACAATAACAATTTCCTCCGGGTTCCATCATGACGAAAGCCGTGTTTGGGAGCAAGTTGGGTGCAAAGGAGACTGTTGCCATGAGACCCAACCCGACGGCCGTTCTATGCTCTATATTCCTCTTTTCCGGTGCTTTCGGTATCGCGCCGGCAGGTGCCCAGGCTCTTCCCCCGCTTCCAGCCAACGCAACTCTATATGCATCGAACCTGAACGGCCCCCGTGGGCTGGCTTTCGGTTCTGACGGCACCCTCTATGTGGCGGAAGCCGGGACCGGGGGCACCGTCTCAACCGTGGGTACCTGTGCCCAGACCCCCCCGCCCATTGGGCCTTACCTGGGCGGAACAGCGGCCCGTATTTCTGCGATCGACTCGCATGGCAATCGAACCACTCTTGCCAGCGGCCTTCCCTCCAGCCTGGCAGCGGAAGGAGACCTACAAGGCGTAGCCGATCTCGCTTTCCTCGACGGCAAGCTCTATGCGCTGATAACCGGCGGCGGCTGCTCGCATGGAAATCCGACGCTTCCCAATGGCATCGTGAAAGTGAACCTCAACAACGGCAAATGGAGTTACATCACGGATTTGAGTGTCTTCTACCTGGAGCACCCGACAGCCTATCCGGACCCCGACGACTTCGAGCCAGACGGTGTTCCCTATAGCCTTATTGCCTACAACGACCGTCTGTACGCCGTAGAACCCAATCACGGCCAGGTAACGGAGACCACCATCGATGGCTCAACCAAACAGGTAATCGACCTCTCCCTGTCCCAGGGGCATATCGTACCGACGTCGATCGTGGCAAGAGACAACAACCTTTACCTTGGCAACCTCGGGCTTTTCCCCATTCTGCAAACGCGGGAGCGCGTCATTACCCTTTCCCAGAATCTGGGATTCATTGAGACCATGCCGGGACTGGAGATCAAGCCCGCGGACGTGAATAACTTCCGTGTGGCTAACTCAAGGGCAGGCTTCACCACCATCGTGAGCCTGAAGCTGGGACCGGACGGGCTGCTGTATGTGCTTGAACTCTCGGATATGCCTGGGTTCCCGGCTCTGGGCAACGGCAAGGTGATCAGGCTCAAAAGAGATGGCACGCTGCAGGAGGTGGTTACAGGGTTGAGCGTCCCCACAGGCATGACCTTCGGGCCTGATAACGCCTTGTATGTCTCGAACCTGGGAGCCGCCCCGGCTGGCCTCGGCCAGATCCTGCGAATCACGCTGCCTTAAATCGAAGGGAACGCTCGTCGGCAAAAAGATGAGCGTTCCCAAGTCTTTTATGAGAAGAACTCTCGATCAGAGATTCGAATAGGAGGGCGCGCCGTGGCCGTCTTATACGTCAATAATTTCGACAATATTCGCCTTGTCCGACAACTTTCGCCGGGTAGTCCATTACCGCATTTCAATTGGGTCTCCGGAGCTGTACCCGTGTATGATCCGCCCACCGTCCTGCCCCCCCTGATCCCGTTCGAGGTCGTTGAATGGGGTCCTATGTACGAGGGCGCCTCGACGACCCTATCGGACGGTACCTTTGTTACGCAGCCCGTCGGACCGTTCACTCAGTCCACTGGCGTTACTGTCACCCTGTACAACAACATTTCCACTGCCCAGTCAAAGACTCTTTATCTCGTCTATCCAGAAGGCGAGCTAGTGCGGCGTGGGAAAATCTTTACAGCCGAGCTCGTCTTTGACATGCCGATGGCAGACAATCCTCCGACGCCGCCACAACCTCCGCCAGCGCCGCCACCGCCACCACCCGGATGGTCGGTTGCGCTCAATTTCAAAACCGGCTGCGAAACCGACAACGAGCTCACGGACGTCAGGATCGGTGTCACATGCCACTTCTCGGGCACTGGCGTAGTCAAGTTTCATGGCACCGATAATCCAGGCGCTGCCGATTCGAGCAAGACATACGCCCAATATGGAGCCTTTCCAGTCACTCAGTTTTGTCTGACGGTTGAGTTGATCCTCGACCAGGTTGCCCATCCTGGAACCGCATCGCTGCGTTATGGAGACCAGGTCCTCACCGGTAACCTGACATACACGCCAGCGCCGCCCTCTGGTTTCGACTTCTCCAACCTTACGGCCGTTGGGGTGGCCGTAGTAACGAACACGAACGGCTTTAATCATTTCGGCGCGCGCCTTCGCAGCTTTACGCTCTCGGGAGCCTAGGATCATCTTGATCAGTCGTGCGTGGCTCCTGTCGAATAATAGAGATTCGGGTGGGTTGCTACTGCAGAGATTGGGTCGTCTCCACTCGCCTGGGCCAATCGAAGAGATCCCCGCATCAGAGTGAACATCGGAGCACGACCAGCGCTCAACGGCACCTGAATGTCGGAGGACCCGGCTGGGAGTGCTATCGCTTTAGTCTTCCCGTCCGATGTGACGTGAAGCACAGCAGGTGCGACCAGGTTAGCAGTGATGTAGACGACGTTCTCTACAGATCCTTCAATTTTGATTGCAGACTTCCCATCTTCTATTTGAAGGACGGTACGATAGGCCCAGAACACTGAGTCTCTCCGGATCGCCGGCTGGGCGCCTGTCTTATACCACTGGATAAAGTAAGCGAGGAGTTCAGAGGCACCTCGATGGGAGTGGAAGTAATGCAAGGTGGACGGTGGTGCCGCGCTGGCATCGAGGTCGTTGGCGCCGGTATAACGGGCCGGATCATCGATCGGGCTTATGTAGGTGCCTTCGATGAAGTCGTTCCAGGTGATGATTTCGACGGCTTCAGGATGACTGACCTGGATGGCGTCCATCCACATAGCACGCATGCCAGCGTAGCCGCCGTATTCATAGTATCGACCAGCATTTGCGCCCCAAAACTGAAGGCAGATGGGCGCCAGATACAGCTTACCCGCGCGATGAAGGGCAGAGGAGTAGGCGTCGGCTGAGGGGATCTGATCCGGAGGATGACCCAGGCCAGGAACGGCGGCAATGCCCCAGTAGAGGGCACCATCGATTATGTCCGCGTATTCAGCCAAACCGGTTTCGACGTCGGGCTTGCGCGGGAGTTCACCTCCCCAGAAGAAGGCCGGCACCAGAAATATCTTAATGGGCTTGCTGGAGGGCACTCCGCTTACATATTCGAGTGCGTCAGGCGCTTTGCGGGTGGATGGGTTAGAGCCTTGTTCGAGGTCGCGGCGGAGCTTGAGCCAGAATCCAGGTCCGTGCTTTTCTCCGGCGAACGTCGTTAGCAGAACTTTGTCTCCTCTTCTGTAATGCACTGCAGCGTAACGGGGGTTATTGGCGAATCGGCGAACCATGTCCTCTACATCTTCGGTATCGTTTGAGCAGCACATGTCTGCAGAGAACATTAACTTGAAGTTGGAGTTGAGACGGTAGGCAGCCTCAAACATCTCCGAGGCCCGTTTTATGTACCGCGGTTCTTTGAACCATCCACCGGCATTGAGTGCGAAGCCATCGATGCCGATGGCCTGAGCCTGGCGGATTTCCTGCTCGTAGGAGGCGATGACGGTCTCGGTTGGGGCGTCATCGGGGACATAATCCTGGTTTGCGAGCATGAAATGAGCGAAGACAGCTTTTTGCGCGAATGCCGGAGTGACCAGCGCGCAGAACGCAATAAGAAAAGTTGAGACGCGAGACAGCGTTCGTGGCCAGACCTTCATCCGGTTCAAATTACCAGAAATAAGTAGCTTCGATTTTGGGTGGCGCTGAACGACCGTCGATGATTTCGGTACTGAGGACAAACTCCATATTCTGGCCGGACCAGTTCTTAGGCGCGTTTGCTTTAACCGCCTCCATATTGGCGGGCTGGGTGAGGAACTCGCCGGCGGCAACCGTTCCACCACGAGCAATGCCAGCTGAAACCACGGCTATCTTGCCGGTGTTGGCGTCAACGAAGCGCGCGACGATAGCGTAGTCGCGATAATTATTGGTGGCGACCTGAAGACTTCGGTCGATTTGCCAGCGTGAGGCGGATTGAGTGTCTTCGATCCAGAAATGCTTCATGTCCAGGTCATTGCCAAACCTGTAACGCAGTCCGCGAGTTACGCGTAGGGTCCAATAGTTATCGAAGGCGCCCAAGAAGATGGTGGGACCCTGACGAAGATCGGTCAGCGAAGCTTTGTCTTCGCCCATCAGGGTATAGCGCTGGTGACGCCTCTCGAGCAGGCCGGATATGCTGACGAGCGGTTGGAGATCGTCGACCATAAGCGTACTGGTCTGCTCCTGGAAAAGGCGCGTTTCTCCCGGGCTCGCCGCGTTGCGGAGGGTGATGGTCTCAATCCGACTGCGTGGAAAGCAGACGACGACGGAGTCTCCAGCATCGAACACCGGAGCCCAGAAGCGGTCGAGTGCGGAGGGTCGCGAGTGGGTCCAGATCCAGCTCCCGAGCACCAGAAGAATCAGTGATGCTATACCCAGGCTTGTGAGCCATCGCCAGCGGTGAGGAATCGAAAACCGATTGGACAAGCGATGCTCGGCGCTGCTCTCGGATGGTGGGGCGATTGGGCTTATTTCGGATTTCACGCCAGCTATTGAGGGCAGTGAAGTCGCATCCGCAGCATTGAGTGTCTCTGTGTTACGGGTGAAGTGCGGCACATAGGAGCCGGCGGGCAGAGAGATACGGAGTTCGTCTGCGTGGCCCGGATCCTGATAATACTGTGCGATTCGCTTACGGATCTCGGCTGCTGTGACTCGTACTATCGGATCGGAGGTCGTGTCATAGCCCGCGTCGCGACCGAAGACTTCGATCCCGAGCGTCCGTTCCTTCAGTTGATCCCCACGCCCTTCGAGCACTTCCTGGACAATGAACCGCAGAAAACTCGGAAATCGCTTGCTGTGAGAGAAATGCGAGTTTTCCAGGAGCCGGTCAAGCTGCAACTGGATCTCGGATTTCTCCTCCTCGTTATAGAGGATTGTCGAACTTTCGATATACGTCGCCATATTCTATTTCTCGGGTCACGCGTCGCTCAGGAATTATAGACCCGTGAAGAATAGGGTGTCTGTGTACTAAATGCACCTAACTAAGAAAGCTGAGCGCGATGCTGCACAAGAGTAAAGTATTGAAAATATTGGGGCAAAGCGAATTCTTTTCATGATAAGAAAGCATCATTTTCCGCAAGGCACCTTACCATTCTCAGGTTTGATATCTATAAAGACCCCGATCATAAACGTTCGACTCATCTTCACGCTGGATCGGGGCGCATTTTCCCCGGCCGGCTATCGGAGATTTTAGATAGGAGGCATTATGTACATGCATTTTTCAAAAATACAAGGCTTGATCCGCACATCTGGAAGACCAGAAGGTGAGATGAGATGGTTGGCGGTTTTCTTACTTTGTATGACTCTGCTTGCAGGCGTCGGGAAGGCCCAGGTCGGGGCGGCGTCGTTGAGCGGTGTGGTGCAGGATTCTTCTGGAGCGATTGTCCCTAACGCTACCGTAACCCTCCAGAACAACGCCAGTGGGGCCCAGCGAGTCTCCAGCAGTAATGGTTCGGGGTCATTTACGTTTTCGGCTGTGCCGAGCGGCGACTATAAGCTGACCATCCAGCGGACTGGATTCAAGCAATTGGTCGAGTCGCCCATTCACCTGAATGCGGGGGACAGCCTAACTCTGCCCGATTTGCACGTTTCCCTCGGCCAAGTTGATCAGACGGTGACGGTTGCCACAGAATTTGCCGGTCTGCCGCTCGACAGCGGTCAACTGAGCTCGACTATCACCGCAGGCGACCTCGACCGGCTCTCGGTAGTCGGCCGTGACGCAACCGAGCTGCAGCGAATTCTACCTGGATTTGCTATTCGGGCGACGAGTAACGGCCAGAATTCCGCCCCGGACTTTTCGCAGGTGCAGATCGGTCAGCCGACGCCTTATGCGTCGAATGGAGCTCCGGTCGCAGGCATTACGCTGAAGCTCGACGGCGCGAACCTTACGGATGCCGGTAACTTTGGGGCCAACCTACAGAACATCAACGATTCATGGGTCAGCGAAGTCCAGGTACAGACGTCGAACTTTGGAACCGATCAGTCCAACGGCCCGGTGGTCATCACGGGGGTCACAAAATCGGGAACATCGACCTACCACGGCTCTTTGTATACGTATGCGCGAACCTACCAACTCAACTCCAATGATTGGCTGGGAAATTACAACGGGATCGTTCGTCCGAACGACACCTTTGTCTATCCGGGTGGAACCATTGGCGGCCCGGTTCCACACTTGAAGAAGCTGACCTTCTTTGCAGGCGCTGAGTATGACGCACAACGCAACGTCTATGCCTATGGCAGCGCCGGCAGCGCGATCCTTCATGCACTGGTCCCGACTGCGGCGATGCGCAAGGGCGACTTCAGTGCGACGTCGTTGATGAACTACCTGGGGCCGAACTATACCAGCGGGACATACGCTAATATTTCCCCCACCCCAACGGTCGGCGCGTACAGTCCGGCCGGCCCAAATGGCCCCAGCGGCACGCCTCTGGTGAATGGCAATATTGCTGCGTTTCTCGATCCTGGCGCTATGGCGCTGGTCAATGGTACGATGCCGTTGCCGAACGAGTCTACCGGAACGGATGGGTTCAACTATGTGACGGAGAATCTTACGGACAACAATATCGGGCAGGTCACTGGTCGCGTCGATTACGCTATCAGCCCGAAGAACTTGTTTTTTGCACGCTATACCTGGGAGAAGGAAAAGCAGGGCCAGCCGCTTATCCCGTATTACTCTCCGGGCGGTTCAACTGTCTTCGGGGCACTCAATACGCCGGGTGGTGGCGTTCTGGATGAGTTCAATGTGAACAGTGCAGCTGCAAACTACGTGACCGTATTTACCCCCACGTTGACCAATGAACTTTATGCCACACTAATGATCTTCCACCAGAACTTTGTAGCTAAAAACCTTGGCGCGTTGCAGAAGTCAGCTATCAACTATCCTTATAACGGCATCTTCGACAATGGCAGCACACAGTATCCGCAACTTGGCGACTATGGTACTGATGGCCTACCGCTGGGCCTGTGGCCAGACTTCAGCTATGGCCCTCTTTATCTGAAGAAGTTCCAGCCGAGCGTAGGCGACAACCTCACCAAGGTCTGGGGCAAGCACACTGTGAAGCTAGGTATCTTTACCCAGCGAATTACAAATAACCAGGTCATTACCAACGGCGATTCGAATGGTCAGATTCGCGACTATTACTATGGTCCCGCTGGTTCGGAGGGACGCGGGTACTTTGGAAAATATTCGGACGGTACACCGGCGTATGGCAACACAAACGTCTTCGCCAGCGGCAATTGGCTGGCGAACTTCTTCGAAGGCCAGATCCAGGTCTTCGACCAACAGAACATTCTGCCCCACACCGACGTCTACTATTGGAACACGGACTTTTATCTGCAGGACAACTGGCGCATCACGCCGCGTTTAGTGCTTAACTATGGACTCCGCATGGAGCATCTTGGAGCCTGGACGGATGCGGACGGCTATGGGGCGGCTATCTTTACACCGAGCACGATTACGACTGCGCCATCGCTTATCTCAAATAGACTACCTGGATTTCAATGGCACTCACAGAATCCAAGCGTGTCTAACTCGGGCACCGGCTCGAAGGCGCTCTTCTTTGAACCACGCGCCGGCTTCTCATTCGACATGTTCGGAACGGGAAAGACGATATTGCGCGGCGGGTTTGGAGCATATCGGTTCCACGATTCGGAAGCTGACGTGAACGCGGCGTTTGCGAATTCCACTGGTTTGCGAACTGCAGATCTCCAGGGCTTTGGAGCAAATATTCTTGCCGGTATCGACACCGTCCACCAGGATCCGAACACCTACGGTTTTACAGGAACCCAGACTTCGCTTCCAATCGCGGCTACTTTCGGCTTGGATCCAACCGATAACACTGACCCCGTGACCTATAACTACAGTTTTAGCGTTGCGCAGCAACTGCCGAAGAACGCTATCGTGCAGGTTTCATATGTGGGCAACAACAGCAATTCATTGATGAACAATGGAACGCAAAATCCAGTCACGCTCAACAATGTGAACGCTATTCCGGTAGGCACTCTTTTCACACCCACGGCGGCGGCGAAGATCAACGCCTACGTGGGCTACAACAAATGCAATCCGACCGGCTGCACACCACAGCAGGCGGCTTCGCTGGACACTCTGAACAACTACCCGGGTGATCCGAATATCCAGGTAGTTCGGCCATACACCCAGTACGGAAGCATCACAGTTCCACATCACAATACGTATGCCAATTACAACGCGATACAGGCACTCGTGCAGAAGCAGACGGGACGCTTGAACTATGGCCTCAACTATACCTTCTCAAAGGCACTCGGCATCCTTGGATCAGCGGCTGACTTCAACTACACCGCTCCCATCGATCCGTTCAACCTGTACAACAATTACGGGCCGATGGCCTTCGACCACTCACAAATCCTAAATCTTTCCTATTCGTACCAGTCCGGAAGGATTGTCCAAGATCGCCTGCTGGGAGGGTTCGTCAACAACTGGCTTATATCCGGCATCACCAATTTGCAGAGTGGCGCCAATCTCCAGACGGGTGTTTCAGGATTCCCCAACTACCAACTGACCGGAACGATTGGAAATGGAGCGAACGCGTACCCTGTAAACAACCAGTCCATCCTGGGAACGCCAGACGTAAGCCTGCAGCCGACCCTGAAGTGCAGTCCGCGCGCGAACCTTACTACAAACCAGTACGTCAACGGTGCGTGTTTCGGCCTGCCCGCATTAGGAATGAACGGACAAGCAATTGAGCCCTACGCTCACGGACCCGGGTTCTTCAACAGCGACCTTACCGTGGAGAAGGGCTTTGGGTTGGGTGGTGAACGAAGACTGCGCTTCCGCTATGCAGCGTTCAACTTCATCAACCATCCTCTGCATAGCTTCGGTACAGGCTACGCGAGTCAGATCAATCTAAACCTTACGGACACTTCGGCGAACGCTACTCCGGCGACGGCGGTCTACAATCCTTCTTCAGGTTTTGGTTTTGCGCCGTTGAAGTTGGGTCGACGTCTATCCGAAATCTCACTCAAGTATGAATTCTAACCATCTGGGGCCGCGGCATAAGAACTCGTCCGCGGCCTTCTTTTATCTGCTACAACTCCTGGTCGGCATGGTCGATCAGTTCTGGATCAGTTTTCTCTTGAGAAGCCAATGGAATTACGATCAGCGTCGGCCCGCGGTGTTTGTCTACTCCTCAGTTTAACGTTTTCCGTTGGTCTCGGACAGGCACAACCGGCTCCAGCGAGTACCGCCGGATTGCTTCCATTCTCGAAGGTCACCAGCGTAGAACCACTAGCCAACGGGATTGATCTCCGGGATGGTGCGCTAGTCATGCGCATCACCGCGTTATTACCTAACGTCCTGCGAATCCGCGCGTCTCGGACCGGAATTCTGCCGGAAGATGCCTCTTGGGCGGTTTTGCCAGAAGCGCGTTCCTCCTCGGTAACAGTGGTGCAAGATAGCGATACAAGAGTCGCGGGATTTCATACGTCGACCCTTAGCGTAACGGTCGAGCGAGAGACGGGTCTGATGAAGATATTGGATCCGTCCGGCGATATTATCCAGCAAGATGCAGCGCCGATAGAGTTTGAGGGAGAGCGCTTCCGGATCGCGAAGAAGATGCCGGCAGACGAACATTACTTTGGGCTGGGAGACAAGACAGGTGGGCTGGACCGGAGGGGGGCGGCCTTCCAGATGTGGAACACGGATGCCTACGGTTGGCAGGAGTCTACGGATCCTCTCTATAAAGATATTCCGTTCTACCTGAGCTATCGGGCAGGTGTTTCGCTTGGAGTGCTCATCGACAATACGTGGCCAAGTTCTTTCGACTTCGGCAAGACTGTGTTCAACGAGTTTCAATATCGTGCGGAGAGTGGACCTGCGGATATTTACCTGATCTATGGGCCGTCTGCGAAGGAAGTGCTTAAGGACTATGCGTGGTTGACCGGGCCAACGCCGCTTCCTCCGCTGTGGGCGCTGGGGTTTCAACAATCGCGGTATAGCTATATGTCGCAGGCGAGGGTGCTCGAGGTGGCAGATCGACTGCGTGAGGACAAAATTCCAGCCGACGCGGTCTATCTCGACATCGATTATCAACAGAAAAACCGACCGTTCACGATCGATGCAACCGCCTTCCCAGATATGGCAGGCATGGTGAAGCAATTGCATCAGGAGATGTTCCACGTCATCGCGATCACAGACCTGCATATTCCGCAGTTGGCTGGTAAGAATTATGCGCCCTACGAGAGTGGCGTGAAAGGGAATGAATTCGTGAAGAATCCGGATGGCTCTCTGTTTGTGGGCAAGGTCTGGCCTGGGCCCAGCGTCTTTCCCGATTTTACGCAGCAGCAAACGAGAACATGGTGGGGCAGCCTCTACAAGAGTTTTGTTCACCTGGGAATTGATGGCTTTTGGAACGACATGAACGAGCCATCTGTCTTCAATGCCCTGCAGACCATGCCTGATACCGTCGTCCATCGCATCGACGAGCCCGGCTTCGCTGTGCGAACCGCCACGCATCGCGAGATTCACAACGTCTATGGCATGGAGAACTCGCGAGCGACCTTTGATGGAATGCTCGCGCTGCGTCCGGAGGTGCGTCCCTTCGTTCTCACGAGAGCGTCGTATGCCGGCGGTCAGCGTTATGCAGCAACGTGGACCGGAGACAACTCGGCGACATGGAATCATCTTCGCCTGACGACCTCAATGCTCAAGAACCTGGGACTTAGTGGTTTCTCACTCGCTGGCGCAGACGTTGGAGGCTATGCAGGAACACCATCATCAGAGCTCCTGACAAAGTGGATTGAGATAGCGGCGTTTCAACCGATCGACCGCGACCATGCAGAGAAAGGTACCGGTGACCACGAACCATGGGCAAATGGTCCGGAGCAGGAAGCTATTCGGCGACGGTTCATTGAGCAGCGTTACAAGCTGCTGCCATATCTGTATACCGTCATGGAAGACAACGTGCGCACCGGTCTTCCGTTGCTACGGCCCCTGTTCCTCGAGTTCCCGGACGCCTCACCGGATCGTCATCCAATCGATGTAGACCTGGACACCTCTGGCGAGTTCATGGTTGGACCCGACCTGCTCGTAGCAGCGCCGCCATTCCCCGAGAAGATGGACGATTACGACGCTAAACTACCGGGGCCTGGCTGGTACGACTTCTGGACCGGAAAGCTGATCGTTCTCGCGAAAGCGAGAGGCGTCGCCGCGGGTCCACTGCCAATCGGACCCGAAGTTGCTACGGTGCATATCCATCCGGAACTCGCAACACTGCCCGTTTTTGTTCGTCCGGGAACTATCTTACCGATAGCTCCTCTGGTTCAGAGCACGTTGGAACAGTCCGAGGGCCCATTGACCCTGCGCGTGTTCCCAGGCCCCCAATGTGCAGGGAGTTTATACCAAGACGACGGAACCAGTTTTGGTTACAGACAGGGGGAATTCCTGCGCGTCACATTCAGCTGTGAGTTGTCTGCAATCGATGGTGCTCTGAAAGTTCACATTAGCAAGCATGAAGGTCGTTTCGAGCCGTGGTGGAAGCAGATTGAGGTTGAGATCAACGACCCGCATCGACAACCTGCGTCAGCGACCGTCAACGGCCGACCGGTGGTCTATCGGTTGGGGGACCGAGGTCTCATTCTCCGTGTAGATGATGATGGCGAGGGAATGGACATAGTCCTTCGTTAGCAGCTCGGCTGCGTGCTCGGGTGATGGCTCCTACGAGTTGAGCCGTGTCGATATCTTCCATTGCCGTTAATCACAGCCTGAGAGACGTAGTAGTAATAGCTGTGCTTCGCCAAAATTCCATCCGGGCGCCAAACGGACGTAATCTTCCAACCTAGAGCGGTTCTGCGAGAGGTTTCGTAGCAAATGTAAATGAAAACGTAGCGGTCAGAAGTAAACTTGTCCGAGGCAGTGTTTTCCGCAGTTGGACGAATGGCCGCTTCAGACCATGGGTTTAGTAGTTTTCTGCGTTGGCCTTTAGATATATGTCGGAATCGCGCTCGCAGTATCATTCACAGACACCCATGCGCCAGTTGGGAGGAGCTTTCTCAGATGCGTCAAATCTTCCGAGATCGAATCGATTCCAACCGAGCCACGTCGCCCGCATTGCGCTTAGGATGGCGGCATTTTAGGCGCTGTCTTGTACTATCTTTCCTGCTCGGATGCCTCTCTGAATTGGGTGCGAGTCAATGTACCGGCATCGCCTCGACGCCCCAGGTGGCGGCCGATTGCGCTGCCCATGCGATCCCAATGGGTACGGTCGCCCAGCTTGACGCCGCCCATACGTACTCGTTGGCCGAGTTGATTGACCTGGCCGAACGTAACAATCCGCAGACCCGCATCGCGTGGGAGAGAGCCCGCCAGAGCGCCGAAGATCTCGGCATCGCCAAGAGTTCGTACTACCCCGTACTGGCTGGCCAGGCAGCTTTCGCCGACCAGCGTTTTATCCTACCTTTTCCAAAGCCGCTGGCTCCGCGCGGCTACGACATGGTCGAGACTCCCGCCGTGGTCCCCGAAGTCACACTCGACTATCTGATCTTCGACTTCGGCAAGCGGGAGGCCAAGGTCGACGCCGCTACTGCTGAAAAGCTAGCCGCCGGGGCGCACTTCATCCAGGCCAATCAAGACGTAGCCTTCCGCGTCGCCAGCGCCTACTACCAGCTGCTCACCCAGCAGGAGCGGCTGGCCGCCGCCGAAGCGACGCTCAAGACCGCACAGACCACCACCGACGCCGCGGAGTTCCAGTTGCGCAATGGCCGTTCGACGTTGCCCGATGTGCTCAACGCTCGCGCCGAGACCGCGCAGGCCGTCTTCGACCGCGAGTCGGCCGATGGCGACGAGAAGATCGCTCGCGTCACGCTCACCGAGGCGGTCGGCGTCGAACCATCGCCCAATGTCACCGTCGACGCGGCCAGCTCCGCCCCGCTGCCGTCGGACCTGGCCGCATCAATCGATGCATTGATCGATCGCGCCATGGCTGATCGCCCAGACCTGGCCGCGCAGGCCGCCGAGATCCGCGCCGCCGACGATGCCATCCGCGTCGCCCACGCTGCATACAGGCCGCAGATCGTGCTCCAGGGCTCGGCCGCGCAGACCTCCCTCTGGCCCACCGCCGACTATGGTCAGCTCGGCAATGCAAGCGAACCGACGTGGTCGGCCACCCTCGCTATCCAATGGCGCATCTTCGACGGAGGCGAGCGAAAGAATGAGGTCGCCACAGCCGAGTCGAAGAAGCGCGGAGCCCAGGACGAGCTGCGCGAGAAGCGCGACCAGGCCACGCGCGAGGTCTGGACTGCCTACATCGGATTTCGTACTGCCCTCCGCAAACAACAAGCCGCCCTCGCCCTGCTGGAGTCGGCCAACGCCTCCTACTCCGCGTCGCTCGATGCCTACAAGTACGGTGTCAAGAACCTCGTCGACGTGGTCACGGCCGAACGGCAACTCGCGCAGGCCCGGCTCTCAGGTGTCTCCGCGCGCTCGCAGCTCTTTCTCGAGGCCGTCGACCTCGAGTTTGTGACCGGCAACCTTTTGCGGACTGGGCCGCCCGCGACCACGACAAGTCCGCCCGTGACTCCCGCGGTTCCGGTTACGCCTTCACCGGCGGCTCCGGTTCCACCTCCGTTACCTTCACCTACTTCCACTCCACTTCAGGACGGTCCGCAACGATGAACAGATCACCAGTGTTTTCTCTCGGCATCGGCGGAGTCTGTCTCCTGTGCGCCGGCTGCGAGCGCGCGCCCTCCATCGATGTGATCGGCTCTTTCTTTCCCGCCTGGATGCTCTGTCTTATCATCTCCATCGTGCTCACGGCGCTGTTGCGCCTGCTCCTTCTGCGCCGCCAGCTTGAGCCGGCGATCGAACCGGTCGCGCTCTTCTACCCTGGCGTCGTACTTCTTCTCAGTTGCCTGTTGTGGCTCATCTTCTTCCGCTAGGAGTGCAAATGGACACCGTCACGGAAATCGCGAATCGCAGACGAATCGGCCGCCGGGTGCTCCTCGGTGTGGTCATAGCCGCGGCGCTTGCGCTACTGTTGGTCGTCTATCAGGTGGATCGCTCGCCACGCACTGACGACGCTAATGTCTGGGCCAATTACATTGAGATCGCTCCCGAGGTCAGCGGCAGGCTGGTGGAGCTTCCCATCAGGGACAACGCCTTCGTGAAGAAGGGTGACCTGCTCTTTGTCATCGACCCCCGCCCCTACGAGTACGCCTTGCAGCAGGCGTTGTCCGACCAGCGGGCGCTTGAAGAGCAGATCATCGATCAGCGCCGCCGAATCTCTGCACAGAACAGCGCCGTGCAAGCCGCTGGTGCGGCGGTCTCGACTTCAAAGACCGGCATCCAGACGGCGGGAAGCAATATCGACGCGGCCCGTGCGGCCGTCACCCGCGCCCAGGCCGCTGCTACCGCGGCCGAGGCGCAGCTCAGGCTCGATACCAACAACTACCATCGAATCGAGCCGCTGCTTCAGAAGCAGTACGTCACGGTGGAGCAGGTCGACCAGGCCAACACCGCCGTTCACGTCGCCCAGGGCAACTACGACGAAGCACAGGCCGCGCTCCTGCAGGCTCGGGCCCAGCTCAGTCAGGCCACACTTCACCAGGAGGAGGCCAACTCGCAGTCCGCCGAGTACCAGGCAAAGCTCGGCCAGGCCATCCACGCGATCGACCGCGTCGAAACGCCCGAGTCGCAGCGACCCGCCCGAGCAGCGAAAGTGGACAGCGCCCGGCTTGATCTCGAACGCACGCGCGTCGTCGCTCCTTTTGACGCCTACGTCACCAGCATGAACATCTCCGTCGGGGCCTATGCTCATCCAGGCACGCCCCTGTTCACCCTCATCGACACACGCGCCTGGTACGTCATCGCCAACTACCGCGAGTCCAAGCTCAAGAACATCCCCATCGGCGCGCATGTCGACGTCTACCTCATGGGCCATCCCGACCGCCGCTTCAATGGCCACGTCGAGAGCCTCGGCTTCGGAGTCCTGCCCGAAGACGGCCTGCTCGCCAACGGCCTGCCCAACATCGAGCGCACACTCAACTGGGTACACCTCTCTGCTCGCTTTCCGGTTCGGGTACGCGTCGAAGATCCCGACCCGCATACTCTTCCGCATCGGCGAGACCGCCGTCACGGTCGTGAGGTAGTCCTTCATGACAGCAATTCTGTCCAGTTGGGCCGATCGCCTCCGGCGGGACCTCGAGCCGACGCCCGGCCGCTTGAACAGTGCACTGCGCATCGTGCTCGCCTCCGTCATCACACTTCTTCTGGTTATGACGCTGCGCATGCCGTTCGCCGGCCTCGGTATGTACTTCGTCTTCCTCGTCGGACGTGACTCCCCGGCCGTCTCATTTCGCTCCAGCATCTTCATCATGCTGACGCTGGTCGCCAGCATCAGCGCCGTGCTGGCGGTCGTCATTCTCACAGACAACGATCCCATGGCGCGCGTGCTCGGCGTCGCGGTCGTTACCTTCCTGGCCGGGATGATCATGTTGTCGAGCACTGTCCCGGCGCTCGCCTCCAGCTTCGGCTTTATCTTCACCACTCTCATCGCGCTCTGGGAGACCAGCACACCCGCCGGCCCGCTGGTCAAGGAGATGCTCTACCTGCTCGGCACCATCTCCCTCTCCGTTCTCTCGGTTCTCGCAGTGGAGTACATCTTCGCAGGCCGACCTCCTGCCGAGGAGCTTCAACAGCAGCGCCTCACTCGCTACAAGGTGCTCGAAGCAATGTTCTCGCTTTACGCCCAGGGAGCGGACTCTGCGCAAATCTCCGAGGCCGTCGCTCGCGTCTCGCGTCTCGCCGCCACCGGCCAGTCCGGCATGCAACGGCTCTACAACACCATCGTCGAGCGCAACCTCGACCCAGGCACGTTGCCCATCGGCACTCGTGTCCTCATCACCATGTTGGCGCAACTCATGGATCTCTCAGCCGCCTTCGGGTGGCAGTATCCGTCACTCTCAGATCCTGCTCTACGCGAGCGCTGCGCCCACATCGCCGAGTTCTGCCACGATCTCCCCACCGGCAGCATCCCTCCTGACCGCAGGCTGTTGCTGATGACCGAGCATCACATCGGGCCCGACCCCACGCTACTCGATCGCGTCGATGGCGTGCTCCACGACATCCTCTCCATGCCAATCGAAGCCGCAGCGGCTGCTGACAAGCAACTCGTGGCCCTGCCCTCCAGCAAGGTTCCACTCCTTGTTCCCGGAGCCATCCAGCAGCCCCAGACCGTTGCCTTCGCTCTCAAGCTCAGCCTTTGCGCCACCCTTTGCTACATCATCTATCAGGCCGTCGCGTGGCCCGGAATCTCGACTGCCGTTACGACCGTGCTCATCACAGGGCTCAGCACCAGCGGCGCTACCAAGCAGAGGCTTATCTTCCGCCTCGTCGGCTCCTTCATCGGCGGCCTCATTCTTGCTCTTGGCGCGACCGTCTTCCTCTTTCCCCACATGGACTCGATCACCTCGCTGGTCCTACTCACCGCTGCTGTCGCCTTGCTCTCTGCCTGGGTCGCTGGAGGACGTAACTTCAGCTACGTCGGGCTGCAGATCGCCTTCTCCTATTACCTGGTGGTCTTCGCGGGCTTTTCTGCTCCTACGGAGCTCGCCCCTGCTCGCGATCGCCTCATCGGCATTCTGCTCGCGCTGGTCATTATGGCTTTCGTCTTTGACCAGATCTGGCCTGTCCGCACCGTCACAGCCATGCGCAGCGCGCTTGCGACCATTCTTCGCGGCGGAGCAAGCTTCCTCCGCCTGCCCCAGACCACCCGCACACACGCCGAGCTTCTCCACCAGGCCGACGGCCTCCGCGATCAGCTGGGCAAGACCGTCGCCGACATCCGCAGCATGAACGATACGATCGAGTACGAGTTCGGCGTCGACCGCCAGCCAGCACGAGCACGCCGGCGAGACCATCCTTCGCGCCGCGCTCGCCTCGGTCGCCTTCTTCTGGAACCAATTTGCCGTTCTGCACAGCGAACAGGACTGCGACTTCCTCACCGAGCCCGCGCTATTGCAACTGCGCTCTGCCCTGGCCCGCGGCATGGACGCGATGGCTCAGTCGGTGGCCCATAAGACGGACTTCGCCACTGTTCAGCCAGAAGCTCTGATCGACCACTCCCTACTAACCCATCCACGCTACGGTGAGTATGTCCGGAACTCCATCGCGCGCTTCGACGAACTCCAGAACTTCGTCGCCCAGCTCAAGAACCAACCTTGAAAGGCTGTGACATTCGCAGCTCGAGCAACTTCGCTTTTCATATCTCAATGGGCAGCGCGAAATGTTCGTTCGAAAATCGTCCACTAGGGAGAGCCTTCAAGATCAATAGGCGTGAGTGGTGTCGCGGCCGGGGACGCTGGGATCGGCTGGTTCCTTGGTGCAAGCTTACTTCGCGGCGGGTGCTGCTGGTGCGGCGGCTGGCTTAGGTGGTATGGGCGTTACATGCGTGAGATCCTGCGGCCACTCGGATGGCACGGCCGGCGGCGCTTCAGCCTCGACCATCAGACCGAGGTAAGAGAGATATCTTGAGACGGGTGCGTCGGGCAGACCCTTGAGGCAACGGCTCACTCCCGAGATCTCCCACCTGGGTTCGCCTTCCATTCGCTTACAAAGTTCATGACATAGGAAAGGACTTCGCGCTCATCTCCAGTTCGACAGAGCAACTTCGCAAGATCGTTCATGTCGATATGGACGCGTTCTACGCCTCCGTCGAACAGAGAGACGATCCTGCACTTCGGGGTAAACCCGTCGTTGTGGCTTGGCCGGTCAAACGCTCCGTGGTGTGCGCTGCCTCCTACGAGACCCGCCGCTATGGGGTATGCGCCGCGCCAGGCTGGAAGGAAGGCATATCGGGCGTCGGCCACTCGATGGCACCGTCAACAGAGGTATGGAGAGCTGTATTTCTGTCCTGGGCTCATTTTGTACGCTAATATCTGCATACAAAATGAGCCACCCTAAATTGCTGATAGCTCTACTAGTCTTTCTCTTCATGCCGCCGCTAATGGCGGCCCGCGCACAGGGGCCTTTGCAAACATCGTCCTCCGACGTGCCATCCGTCGATGCTCTCGGCTCAGATCTTTTCCTTCAGTCCGGTTCCACCGGCATGGTTCTCGTGGTCGTTCGCGACAACCAGGTCCTTTTCCGTGGATACGGCGAGACAGCACCTAACTCCCATCAGGCACCGACTCAGGAGTCCTTGTTGAGGCTCTGCTCACTCACAAAGATCTTCACCACTGACGTCCTGACCAGACTCGTCGCGGACGACACAGTACGGCTCGACGATCCACTTCAGCATTTCGC
Source organism: uncultured Acidobacteriaceae bacterium (assembly GCA_963744125.1). Classification (GTDB taxonomy): domain Bacteria; phylum Acidobacteriota; class Terriglobia; order Terriglobales; family Acidobacteriaceae; genus Edaphobacter. Next base: position 397,702 of record CAVUSG010000012.1, read on the forward strand.
TCCCCGCCACATTGTTGTGCCCAAACGCGTCCAATCCATTACCCTTGCCGATCTCGCCACCCACACATCCGGCCTTCCACGAGAACTTGGCATTGCACCTCACGGGGTCCCACACTTCACCTTTCCCGACTACCGCACTCGCTGGCGATGGCTGCCAAATCAGCGTCTCCGCAGCACTCCTGATACCGCCGCGCTCTACTCGAACGTCGCCTTCGATTTCCTCAGCGACGCCCTTCAAGCCGCCACCCACAAACAGTACGCAGCCCTTCTTGCAGAGCGCACTCTCAACCCGCTCCACATGCAGCAGACGACGTTCTTCCCAAGCGAGGAGCAATGCAGCCATCTGCTCATCAGCGCCCATGACGAAGGAACGTGCACCGTGACCGAGCCGACTGCCGGAAGCTCCGGACTGTACTCCACCGCCACCGACATGGCGATCTGGCTCCAGTATCTGCTCGGGACAGGTGGACCAGGAACTCCTTCACAAGACCCGGCCGCTCAGGCCATCTACATTCTTCCTTCTCATCTCGTCAGTCAAAAGGGGCTCGACCACGCCGGTGAACCGACTGGCATTGGTCTCGGATGGATTCACATCCTGCCAGTTGACTCGCCCTCTCACATCATCGAAAAAACGGGCGGCGGCGCTGGATTCGCGACCTATATCGCCATGAACCACTCTCGGCGCATCGCCATCTTCCTCGCAGCCACGGACGGTTCTGTCGACACTCACCTGAACCTCTTCAATGCTGCAAACAAACTTCTGCTCGCTCTGGCCGGTCTGCCGCCGCTCCCTCCCCCACCACCCAAACCAGCAACCAAACGCTCGCACCCACATCGTCGTCGTTAGACCGAAGCAGGTTCGCCTCCTCATCAATTTTAAAGTTGCTCAGGCCATGCCACACGGCCGCCGACCCAGACTGTCAACACTCATGAACTGAAGATCGAAGATTTGAGCCTCAATTTCCCTTCGTGACAAAGACCACTGTAGATCATGAGTAATCGCCAACACCACCATCACCTATCGGTCGCGATTCGCTGGCCAAAACATCTTCAGAGAAGCATATCCAAGAAGATGCACGTGAGACTGCAAATCTGGCCAGTGGCAACTCGGTTTCATCGCTTCCGCCGGAATCCTAAAGAAGCTACTCACTGAGGAGCTTCAGAGACCATTGTCTCCCACTACTGAGACGATCAAGGTCCTCTAACGGGACAGAATGATAGCCTCCTCCTTCTTACTGTCCATTCCGATGCGGATTGCAGACTCGATTTTCAAGCGCATCAAGTACGCCCCTCCGCAGAGAAGAAACAGCAATTTTGCCTCAACCGAGAAAATATGACCGTAATTTCTTGATCGCGACAAACCGGGAGACCAGAAGGGCGTTCGCAGGACTGATCTAACCTCTAGGCAGGGAAAGCACTAATAAGGCCGGATCGACGACCTTGTCGCAGATATCCGTGACCGCAGGGCTTCGGCATTATTAGAATGAACCTCGCATGGAGCGTCTCATTAAGGAGAATCGAATGGCCGACAACATCGTCCTCGTCCCCGCAGCGGAACTCGTCGCAAGAAACAAAGCGCACTTCCCCAACGAGAGCCCCGCATACCGCCAGAGCCGCAATACCCTCCTTGCCGAGGAGATCGAGCTCCGTCGCCACATCGAGCGTGTAGCAGCCCTGCGCCGCACTCTTCCGCCCGGCGGTGTAGTCCCCGAAGACTATGCCTTCGAAGGCCCCCACGGCGCGGTCCTCCTCTCTCAGCTCTTCGGCGACAAGGACACTCTCCTTATCTACAGCATGATGTTCGGCCCGCAACGCGAGAGAGCATGTCCCATGTGCACCGCCATGCTCACATCATGGGACGGGACCGCCAGAAACTTGTGCGAACGTGTCGCTCTCGCCGTCACCGCACGCTCTCCGATCGAGCGTCTCTTCCACCTCAAAAAGGAACGTGGCTGGCACAACCTCCAGATCTACCCTGATACGAAAGGCGACTTTACCCGCGCCTATGTCAGCGCCGACGATGGCGACGTCCCCGGCCTCACAATCTTCACTCACCGCGATGGCACAGTCCGACACTTCTGGAGTGGAGAGATGAGTGGTGAGATGGCCGACTCCGGCCAGGACCCACGCGGAGCCCCGGACCTCGACCCTTTGTGGACCATCCTTGACCACACACCCGCGGGTCGCGGACCTACCTGGTATCCGAAGCTCGAATACGCCAGTCTGACAACGATTAGGTAGCCTCCGTCACTTCGGCATCGGAATCGACACTGCCTTGCCAGCGCCGCGTTCGGCGATCCAGATCATGTCGCCCGCAGGCTCGACTGCAGTCGGAGTCTTGAGCCCTTCCTTGATTACCATGACGCTGGCCTTATCGCCATTGACAGTAATAACGTCAATCTTGCCGCTGCCATTCTCAGCAAGTAAAAGCTTGCCATTGACAGCGCGCATGCCATCCGGCCCTTTGATGGGCTGATCCATCCAGATATCGACAGGTTGTCCGGCCTTGCCGGCAGCGTCCATCGGGATGCGGTAGAGCTTGTTGAAGAACACATTGTTCACATACAACGTGCCGTCTAAAAAAGTGATCCCGTCAATGCCATAGAGAGCGCGATCTTCCAGGAAGAGTTCGGCAGCGGCAGCACCGGCGGCCAGCTTGTAGATTTTGTTATTGGCGGTGTCACTGATGTAAAGCCCCTTGTCCGGTCCGATCGAGAAATCGTTGCACGTACTGTTATCACCAGGCAGGTTCCAACGAAGCTTTTGAGCGCCAGTGGTGAGATCAAAGCCCCTCAGGGCGGTATGACGCTTCACTGGCGTTGTGCCTGGGACCGGGGTTAGCTGACAGGTCCACAACGTGTTGGTAGCGGCGTCGGCCAGCATGCCGAAGAAAAAGGTTCCAGCCCCTTCAGCGCTGGCATCAACGAACTTCTCGGCAGTGGTCGAGCCCGGGCGCACCTTGTAGACGAATGGAGTACTCGCGCTACCGACGAAAAGTATTCCGCCCGGTGCGATAGTTAAACTCTCTGGTTGGGATTTCGCGTCAACGATAAGAATTTCAGCGGCAGACGCAGCCTGTGTAAGGCCCGTCAATAATGCGATGCAGGCAACAACCCGTCGTACGCCTAACCTGGGCATATCAAATCTCCTCGTTTTTGGCCTTCCGTGCCGAACCGATCACTAAATGTCGAGTGTATCGCCAATGAGCTACCTCCTTCAGGTCCGAGTTGGCGTGATTCCGTCGCAGCGGAGCAGTTAGTATTCACCCAGACTGGGGACGCTCTGCGTTGCCTGTGCTGAAAGCGTCCTTGTGCGAGGTGACCGTTGCATCCTTCCATTCCGGCTTTGATCGTATTGCTCCCCGTCTGTCTCGGCCTCGGCCCACCGTTACCGGCTCAGGCAAACCCGCCGATGCGGCACGTCTTCGGCGACCCGGACACACCGCAATATGCCCCCAGCAGGACTTACCATGTCGAAAACTACCGAGTAGCTGCGCGTATCGACATGGCGAAGGGAGAGATCTTCGGCAACGTGGCCATCATCATGCACCCACTCCAGCCAAGTCTGAGCAGTTTTTACCTCGATAGCTCGCAACTGGTGATCGAGACTGTAACGCTGGAATCGGAAGATGGCGACACGAAGCCTCTGCAGTTCCGGCTGGATGATCCGAAGCTGTGGATCACACTTGATCGGAGTTACTCTCCTGCCGACACTCTGAAGATACGCGTCACCTACCATGGCAATCCGCAGGGACGTCCGTTTCCGGATGCCGGCCTCAGCTTCATCCGCCCCGATGACTCGTCTCCAACCCGGCTGCTCGAGGTTTGGTCCTACGGCTGGCCGCAGAACAATCATTTCTGGTTTCCCTGCTGGGACTACCCGAACGACAAGTCCACCAGCGAGACAATTATCACCGTTCCGGAGCCTCTATCAGTGGTCTCGAATGGCGAATTAGTCAATGAGACACATAAGGACGGCCAGGCGACCTACGACTGGGTCGAGCACGTTCCGCACAGCGTCTATCTTGTCTCCATCGCCGTTGGGAATTGGAAGAAGTACAGCCAGAGTTATAAATCCATACCGGTGGACTATTACGTGCCCCAGGGGGTAGATGAAGCGACAGCTCTGCGATCCTTTGACTTGACCCCTGATATGATGGCTTTCTACTCGAAGATTTATGGGGTCGAGTACCCATATGAGAAGTACGCGCAGACCGCAGACCATAGCTTCGGCGGAGGAACCGAAAATATCAGCGCCACCAGCCTGGCCGAGACGACGCTGCACGACGCGCGTGCCGAAAAGGACTACTCGAGCGTTGACCTCGTTTCGCATGAGTTGGCGCACCAGTGGTTCGGCGACCTCGTAACGGAGTGGGGCTGGGAGGACGCATGGTTGAGCGAGGGTTTCGCAACCTTTTCCGCCGCACTTTACCGCGGGCATCATGATGGCGACGACGCGTTTCGCTACCAGATTTTCGAAGACCAGCAGACGGCCGCGCGGGAGGACAGCACGCGTTACCGGCGTCCAATTGTGGATCGACATTACAAGAAGCCCTGGGACATCCTGGATCGCACCACCTACCAGAAGGGAGCGGCGGTGCTGGACATGCTTCGCTACATTATGGACGATGGTGTCGAGGCAACCCCATCCGCCCAGGAGCCTTTCTTCAAGATGTTGCAGGTCTACCTGACCAGGTATCGCGCGGATAACGTGGACTCAGGAGATTTGATCGATACCATCCGCACAACCACCGGTCGCGAATTAGGCTGGTTCTTCGACGAGTGGCTCTTCAAAGGCGGCTATCCGGAGTACCGTGTGCATACGGCATACGACGGAACTCGCCATGAGCAGACAGTCACGATCCGGCAGATGCAAACCGTCGATGCTGTGACACCGTTGTTCGACATGCCCGTGCATCTCGTCTTCCACGGAGCGAGCGGTGAGCGTCAGGAGGTTGCCGTTCGTGTGCATCTGAAAGAGGCGACCTTTACGGTGCCGCTCCCGTTCCAACCACTGTGGACCACCGTCGACCCCAATGACCACATCTACAAAACCCTGACTGTGGACGAGCCCATCCAGGCGCTTACTGCGCGAAGTGAACGCGACGACAGCACCATGAGTCGTCTGTGGGCCGCCCAACAGCTTGGACAGGTGCGGGGCGACGATAAGGGTGCGGCGGTGGCGGCACTCTCTCGAATGCTCGAAGAGGACGGCTTCTATGGAGTCCGCGTGGCGAGCGCACAGGCATTGGGTAAGCTAGGAGGTGACGCCGCTTCGCACGCTCTCGTGCTTGCGTTGAAGCAGGCAAACAGCCATGTGCGCACCGCCACGGTACAGGCCCTCGGTCAGCTGCCGCAAACCAGCGTTATCCAGGCCGCGCTCCTCGATACGTTACGTCATGATGACAGCTATGCGGCTCAAGCAGCGGCGGCGCGGGAACTTGGGCGGACGGCATCCCCGCAGGCGCTGGCCGCGCTCAGCGAGTCGGTCGCATCCAGGCCGTCGCCGTACGTTATGGCTGGGTTGCTAGAGGGTTTGTCTAACTTCAAAGACTCGCAGGCCACGGCGCTTCTGGAGGAACAGTCGAAGATGGGGGCGACAGACGAGATTCGCGCGACGGCAGCTCGGATCCTCAAGGGCGTACCGTCTTCGCGCGCTCAGTAGGCGGTACTCTCGGTTCCGTTCGGCTGTACTATTCGGCGAGGACGGCCTTGGTCAGGTTGCGCGGGTGGTCGACGTCGATGCCGTTGTTGACGGCCATCCAGTACGAGAGCAACTGTAGAGGAATGACCTCGCAGATTGCCAGCAGAGCCTCGCGGCGCTCTTCGACGTAGACGGTGTGGCTGGCGAGCGCGCCTACGGTCTCGTCGCCGGTGTTCGCGATGGCGAGGACGTTTGCGCCCTGCTCGCGCATGTCGCGCATCAACTGCAGAATTTTTTCGTAGCGCTGTACGGAATTCGTCGTCGGCGCGATCGACGGTGGCGATCATCACTAGAGGCGTGCCTTCGGCGACGAGGGCGTTGGGGCCGTGCTTGAGCTCTCCGCTGGGATAGCCCTCGGCGTGGAGGTAGGCGGATTCCTTGAGCTTCAGCGCGCCCTCGCGAGCGATGGCGTAGTGAAGGCCGCGGCCGAGGTAGAGGAAGTTCTTCGCCTCTCGGTATTCGTCGGCGACCTCGCGCATTGCGTTGTCCCAGCCTTTGAGCTGGGCTTCGATCTGTCGCGGGAGTTGCGCGGCTTCCATGAGGCGAACTGCGAGTTCGGAGCGATCGATGGTACCGCGTGCTGCGGCGTTCATGAGAGCGAGCAGATAGAGATTGAGGAGCTGCGCGGTGAAGCTCTTGGTGGCGGGGATGGCGCGTTCGCGGCCGGCGACGGTCGGGAAGGAGGCGGTGGCTTCGCGTGCCATGGTCGAATGGTCGACGTTGGTGATGGCCAGGGTGGCGTGGCCGGCGAGGTTGGCTTTGCGTAGCGCGGCGAGCGTGTCGGCGGTTTCGCCGGACTGCGAGACGACCAGCACGGCGGCGTCGATCATGGATTTCTCGGAGCGGTAGCAGTATTCGCTGGCGTACTCGACGTCGACGGCGATGCCGCTGAGGTCTTCGATGACTAGCTCGGCGAAGAGGCCGGCGTGGCGGCTGGAGCCGCTGGCAGCGATGACGAGCTTGCTGTGGATGCTGGGCAGCCAGGCGAGGGTGGAGGCGCAGGTGTCTGCGCGGAAGCCGTCGCCGTCGATGTAGTGGTCGAGCGTGGCGGCGAGAGTTGCTGGTTGTTCGTAGATTTCCCGCAACATCCAGTGGGGGTAGGGGGCGGGATTGTTTGCAGTGGTCACGTTTCCAGAATCCTATATGACTTCGATCAATATCAGGCGGCTATTGTTCATTTAGTGCCAATATGGTCAGAATAGAGTACATTTGAAGATGCTGCAAGGCGAAATATTCCATTTTGGAGCCACTTTGCCGGGTACACTCGGCAGAATCTAAGCCATGTCTACAAAAACTGATATTCGTTCTGACCGCATTATGAAGGCGCTTCTGCGTGCCGGGGACATCTCTGTTCAGGAACTGGTCGATCAGGTTGGGACCTCGGCGCCCAGCATCCGGCGGGACCTGGCGCGGCTGGAGAAGCGTGGCCTGGTTCTCCGCACTCATGGGGGCGCGACGCTTGTGGAACCGCTGTTGTATGAACCATTCCGGCACGATACGTCGTTTCAGGCGCGGGAGTTGCGTTCGGCTGAGGCGAAGCGCCGGATTGGTCTGGCGGCGAGTGAGTTGATCGGCGAGTCGGAGACGATCGGGTTGACTGCGGGAACGACGACTACTCAGATTGGCCGGTCGTTGCGGCATCGCAGAGGCATTTCGGTCATCACGAATGCTTTGAATATCGGGATGGAGCTGTGTAATCAGCCGGCCATCAAGACGATGCTGACGGGCGGGACGCTGGCGTGGGCGTGGACCTTTGCGCTGGCGGGGCAGCCTGCGCTGAACTTTCTGCGCGACGTTTATCTCGACAAGGCTTTTATCGGGATTACGGGATTCGATCTGGAGCGGGGAGTTACGACGCTCGAGTCGGAGGAGGCTGCGGTCTCGCTGGCCATGCTTCGCAATGCGAAGAGGGTGATCGTGGTCGCGGACTCGAAGAAGATTGGCCATGTGAGTCCGGCTCTGATCTGTCCGATCTCTGCGGTTCATGTGCTGGTGACGGATCACGATATTCCGAAGCATGTGCATGACGAGCTGATTGCGCGTGGGGTTGAGGTCATTCTGGCTTAGAGGGTATCCCCCTCCCCGCCTATTTTGCGCAAAATCTTCAAAGTAAAGGCTTTAGGTCCGGACCTCGGTGCTGCGAGCGCAAAAAGTCTTATAAAGTGGGGTTGGTGGCTGCAAAGTATTCATAAATTTAGCTTTATGAGTTTAGATCTCGGCTGAGTTGTCAAAGACTGCTGTGAGGCTAGTCCGCCTGGGCGGTTTTTGGGTGTGGCTGTATATACGTCAATTTGGGGCATTTGGTTCCCAAACCATCACCCGATCAGGGGGCCTGGATTCGGGCCCCGCCCCCGACGTTTGTGGTTGTGTCGACAACAGCAAAGGCAAGAGCGGTTTAATAGTCAGCTGTCAGCGATCAGCTATGAGCTGTCAGCTAAAGCAACGACAACGGCAGCGGCGGTTTGATAATCGAAGTATGAGGTATGAGCTGTCGGCTAAGGCAACGGCTGGCAGGGAAAGGGTGGGCGTTCCCAAACCATCGCCCGATCAGGCGTGCTCAGGACCGATACCGACCTAGTTAGTTTGGCGGAAGGGTTTTGGCCAGGAAGCCAATCACCAGTTCGGCGATCTGGTGATGGATCGCTTCGCGACTGCGTGTCCCGCCATCCTTGCACGCCACGCCATCACCGGGCTGCTCCGTTTCAATGAGGGCTACAGCGCCTGGTTTGCAAAGCCCCACAAAGCTGAAGTGCATGGCGTCGGGAATCACGACATACGTCGAAGATTTCTTCAGCAGATGTTCCGCGAGATAGCCAGACTCAAGTGCCGCAGGCAGACCACCGACGTCGACCCCAGCTCCGATGATGAGCGACGGCACATGGATGGCGGCCAGACTTTGTGGAGAGAAACCTCGAGCTAAACCAAGATCAAGTGATACAAACGCCTTCAGGCGCGGATCACTCATATCCCTTAGCGGTTGCGGTTGGTCCAAGCCGAGTTCATGCTCGACGGAGCAGGAGCGCAGGCTGTTGTTGGTCTTACAGTCGTTATCAAAGCGTGCTGCATCGAAGCGGCCGCCAGCCAACGCCGTAACTGTCCATCCACCCAAAGAATGGCCGATGGCAGCGATCCGGCCGACATCAATCTTGCCGGCCAGCCCTGGGTCCGCCACCAAAGCATCAATGGTACGACTAAGATCGCGCGGGCGTTCCCAGAGCCTCGCCGCTTGCGCAGGATCCTTATTAAACGCTGTTGTGCCGGGATGGTCGGGCGCTTCGACGATGTAACCTTGTTCAGCAAGCACCACGGCCAACCAATCGAGATTGCGCCAGCTTCCGCCGTAACCGTGGGACACTACGACCAGCGGCCGGACCTTCAAACCTGGAACAGCATCGCGAATTACCGGAACTCCGAAGAAGGCACCATTTTCTCCGACAACAGAGATTTTCCCGTCACCGTCCGTTGGATACCAAACGGCGACGTGGAGCGGCCGTGTTCCTCCTTTATCGATGTCGATCTCACGAAATCCAACGGCATTGGTGGCGTGGGCGAGTGTTGCAGCGAAGAGCCAGTGTCCGACGATAAGAGACACCGTGACGGCTGAAACTCGCCTATTTCGGGCCTTGCTCGGAGTAGCGCATGCTTTGGCCGTCATTAGTGCTGACCTTACGCGGCGACGCAATGGATGCGAGAACAGTTCATGGTGTTTGGTACTACGCGGATGGTGCTGGAGCAGTTCCGTACAACCCCACGTCAGACGTGAAGGCGTCTGACCCCTTCGGAAAGCTCAGGGCGGGCTATGGGGCGCCCGGGCGATTGGGGTGGTGGAAAAACAGGCAAAAGCAACGGCCTGTGGTTCGAGCCTCTGTGCTTCCCCAACCGTCGGGCGATCAGGCGCTCTCAGGATGGGGCACCCGGAGATTTGGGGATGGTTGAGAAGAACAAGCAACAGCAAAAGCAAAAGCGGGTCCTTCGACTCTGGCGGCAAAGTGCGCCGCCTTCGCTCAGGATGACACTTCCTGGGGGATCACACTAGCTGTGAGATTCGTTCGGGTTCTACTTTGGGTCGGGGGCTGGGATGCCGGCCTGGTCGGGGGTGGGAGGATTCTTGTTTCCTGCCAGGTTTCCAGCAGGGTGTTGATCTGGTCGCCGCGTCGCTGCCATTGCTGGATCTGCAGGTCGTAGCGGACTAGTACGTTGTCGAGCCAGTAGGGGCGGTTCTCGGCTAGCCAACTGTCGCGATAGAGGTTCTTGAGCATGGAGTAGCCGTCGCGGAGATCCTGGCAGCGGCCGTTCATGCTGGTGATGGAGTCGAGCGTGTCGAGGGTTTCGTTCGCGTGCTGCTTGTCGGATTGCATGGCGTAGGCTTTGGCGTAGGCCTCGCGCATCTCGTCGCTGAGTTGGAATTTGAGGCCGATGAAGTCGATGCGGCGGGCTCCTAGCTCCATTGCTTGCAGTGCGTTCTTTTCGCGGAGGGTGGGTTGGGTGGCTAGCGCGGTCTCGATGAGTTCGATTGCGTGTTCGGCGTGGAGACGGGCCTGGGGGATGTTGGCGCGTAGCTTCGCGGCTTTGGCGAGGCCGGCGGGGCTCCAGGGGTCGAGCCAGAAGGTTTCGTTGGTGACGTCCATCAGGGTTTGCGCGGCCATCAGTTCTTTTTGGGCTTCGTCGATGCGGCCGGTTGTGTCGCCGTAGAAGACGTGGCCGAAGGCGGCCTGGTAGGGTGCGGCGTTGCTCTTGCCGGGCTGCCAGCCTGCGGCGGCTCCGAAGAGAACGCCGAACCAGTTTTGGTTGAAGAGGCCTTCGCCGTCGTCGGCCCAGACTGGTGGTGAGCTCGCCGGTGCTGCCGAGACGCTGGCCGGCTTCGATGAAGCCGGAGATGTTGTCCAGCGCGACGTTGCCGAGGGGATAGACCTGTCGCCAGTTGGCGTCGCCGGGGGCGACCCAGGTCTCGATGCCGGCGTTTTTGAAGGGGAGGATGTCGGCGTCGTAGCTGTCTTTGTGCCGGTAGACCCAGGGGATGGCGATCATGTCTTTGGGGATTCCGGGGATGGCGGAGGGGTCGGTGGTGGCGACGTCGCCCCAGAAGAGCAGGCGGCGGTGCAGGGGAGCGAGTGTGGTGTGGATGGTGGTGAGGAAGTCGGCGTAGACGGGGCCGAGGCCGCGCTTGTCGACTTCGGCTTTGGTGCGGCCGGTGCCTAGCTCGAAGGTTTCGTCGGCGCCGATGTGGAGGAAGGGGCTGGGGAAGTCTTCGGCGATCTGGGTGAACCAGCTCTTGATGAGCGGCTGCGAGCCGGGCTGGCCGGGAGCGATGACGTGGCCGTGCGGGGTCTCGGCGAGGTCGGAGTATTTTTCGTATTGAAGGACGTGATGGAGATGGCCGAAGGCCTCCTGCTCGGGAACGATCATGATGTGCAGGCGGGTGGCGAAGGCCTGGAGCTCCTGCGCTTCGGCGCGGGTGAGTGAACTGCCGGGAGGCGCGGCGAGTGGGTCGGCGGAGTATTGCAGGGTGTGCTCGAAGTACGGCGAGTAGAGATTGACCTTGTGGGCGGCGAAGATTTCAAGCTGATGTTTCTGGAAGGCGAGAGTGGGGAATGGGCCGCGGGAGAGGTCGTCGTGGACGCCGCGGTACTTCATTGCGGGCCAGTCGCGGATGGTGGCGGTCCAGAGTTTTGTGGCGCCGGCGTCTTGCTGCGATCATCTGCTTGAGGGTTTGGGCTCCGTAGAAGATGCCGGCGGCGGTGTGGCCGATGATTGCGACGGTGCTGTGGCCGTCGGCGGTGTGGCGCGAGATGAGGACGTAGCCCTCGTCCTGCATGGGTGCGTCGAGCGAGAGCTTGTTGGCGGCGAGGAGTTGCTTTGCTTCGTCGGCGGTGTCGCGGAGGAGATGGATGGTCAGGTCGACGTTGCCGGCTGAGGGGGAGATCAGCAGGCCGCTCTGCGTGAGCGCTGCTTCGAGATTTTGCGCGGCGAAGAAGTCTTCCGGGTCTCCGCTGGGGGCTGCGACCGTTGTGGTGTGGACCGGGAACAACTCACCGGCGTGAAGCTCGCGGGGCTGCGGCGAGAGGAGCGGCGACTGGCCGTAGGTATAGAGTGGAGCGCGCTCGCGAACAGGGCGCTGAGTAGAACGAAGGCTTGCAGGTCTTTGAATCTCGTGAAAAAGATCATGCGGGTTATCCTATTACTTAAAATTGATTGTTTTATATTGAAATGAGCAAATTTTCGAATTGATCGTCTCACGCCAGGACCGGATGTTGGTCGGGAGAACGGAAAGGACTCGATGCTGACTAAGATCACCGCACGCACACTTCTTACCGAAACAGGGCTGATTGACTACCCTGTCGTGACCGTCGAGGACGGCAGGATTGTCAGCATTGAGAGCGGGGCGCCTAATGGGTCGACGGAGACGTTGACGGCTGCGTTCTTCGATATTCATGTGCATGGGGCGTGCTCGCACGACTTTATGGCGGCGTCGCCGAGTGAGATTACGGTGGTGGGACGATTTCTGGCGAGCCGCGGGGTTGGGCACTATCTGCCGACGACGGTGACCGGGCCTGTCGATGCGACGCTGCGCGCGCTGGATACGCTTGCCGGTGCGATCGAGGCAGGCGCGACGGATGCGATGGCGGCGGTGCCGGTGGGGATTCACCTGGAAGGGCCGTTCATCTCGCACGCTAAGCGCGGCGTTCATCCGCCTTCGTGTATTCAGGAGCCGAGTGTTGAGTTGTTCGAGCGATTTCAGGAGGCGGCGCGTGGACATATTCGACTGATGACGGTTGCGCCGGGACTGCCGCACTCGGAGGAGCTGATCGAACGCGCGACTGCGGGCGGAGTGCGCGTCTCGATGGGGCATAGCAATGCGACTGCGGAGGAGACGATTGCAGCGATTGACGCGGGAGCGACGAGCTCGACCCACCTGTTCAATGCGATGAGGGCGCTTGACCATCGCGAGCCGGGGATCATTGGGACGATTCTTGACCGCGATGATGTGTACGCCGAGCTGATCTGCGATGGGGTGCATGTGGCTCCGGCGATCGTGCGGCTGTGGCTGAAGATGAAGGGTGAGGAGCGGGCGATCCTGGTGACGGATGGAATGTCGGCGACGGGAATGCCGGATGGGAACTATATGCTGGGAGATTTTTCGGTCGAGGTGAAGGATGGCGTGTGCCTGTCGAATGGATCGCTGGCGGGTAGCGTGCTGACGATGGACAGGGCCGTCGAAAACCTGCGGCTGTTTACTGGAGCTGCGCTCGGGACGGCGGTGGGGCTGGCGTCGCGGAATCCGGCTCGGATGCTGGGTCTTGAACACCTGGTGGCGCTGGCTCCGGGAGCTCCGGCTAACTTTAACCGGTATGGCCAGGGCGGAGAGCGGCTGGGGAGTATCCTTCACGGGCGGCAGATCGAGTAGGGCCGCCGCTCGATAGAGCGGGAGCGCCATAATGATCGAGCCGCGACCCGCTAGAAGTGCTACGAAAACCCGCGACGGAGAGCCTCCGGTCTGTGCAAACTGTGGAAAACTTGGTCGGCTGTGGCTGCCTTCGAGGTTGTTTCGCATTGAAAATGAGCGATATTTGATCGTGGTCAGATTTGGTTGCAAATCAATGAATACTGACCATTTGAGGCCTATTAGGACAGATTGATGGCCGCATAGCGGCTCAAAGAGCAAATTATTTTGAAAAAACTTTGATTTACCTATTGCATATCTCTGCTCGAGAGGGGTAGATTTCACACATTCGTCAACAGTTCTGATCGCTTTGGCCTCATTTGAACAAAAAAATGGCTGCCAAGGCCTTTAGCAGTATTTAGTAGCGAACATTTAGCCAGCCAGGAGACCTCCGATGTCCGTCAAATGTAATAAACCCTTATCCGCTGCAATGCTCAACCTCGCATTGTTGTTTACGGTGGGCGCCGCCTGTCTTATTCCTGGGGCATCGTCTACTGCGTACGCTCAACAAGCGGCCGGTGCAATCACCGGCACTGTAACGGATCAGACCGGCGCTCCGATCGCGAATGCCGTGGTCACGGTACGGGACACGGATCGCTCAACCACCTGGACCGCCAAGACCAGCAGCGCCGGCATCTACGAATTTCCGCAGATCCCAGTCGGCAACGTTGAGGTCACGGTGGGGGCGACTGGTTTCGCCACGACGAAGACGCAACGGCTTCGCGCTGGTGCTGAACCAGGTGGCGCGGGTGGACTTTTCGCTGAAGGTCGGCAATGTGAGCACGACGGTTGAGGTGGTAGATGCTCCGCCGCTGCTGCAGACTGCTTCGACTGACATGAGCACGCTGCTCGACGCGAACGCCGTGACCGCTCTGCCGCTGGCGACTCGCGACACCAACCAGCTGACCCTGCTGGCTCCGGGCGTCGTCAGTCCCAACATCTTCGCGTTCCAGTCGTCGCAGACGACGTTCGGCACTGGCCGTCCTTACGTCAATGGCGCGCGCGAGCAGGACAATAACTTCTCGCTCGACGGCATGGACGTCAACCAGGCCAGACAACAACGACGTCGCCTATGTTCCCAGCCCCGACGCCATCGAGGATTTCAACATCATCACCAGCAATGCGCCGGCCGATTTCGGCAACTACATCGGCGGCGTCATCGTCGAGTCGCTCAAGTCAGGCACCAACCAGTTTCACGGGAATGTGTTCGAGTTTTTCCGCAATACCGACTCTGAATGCAAATACCTGGCAGAACAAGGCCAATGCCTTCCTCGTCGACGCGGAGCGGAACCGAAATCGGATCCACCCTGCCGCGCGCTGTTCTGCAGTGGAACGAGTTTGGCGCCACAGTCGGCGGCCCGATCATCAAGGACAAGCTGTTCTTCTTCGCCGACTTTCAGGGCATGATCAACAACACCCCTGCGACCCCGCAGACCAACACCGTTATTCCGTCGGCGTATCTCACCGGCAATCTTCGCGAACCTCTGCACCAGCCAGGGAGCCACATTCGTCAATGGTATCTGTACGAACCCCGTTCTTCAGCTTTACATGCCCGCCTGCGGCGTTGCTCCTGGCACCCGGACGCCTTATGCTGAACAATCAGGTGCCGGTCAGCAGCAAGGTGGCTCGGCGCATCGTGGCGTCTCCGCTACTTCCAGCAACAGGAGAGCAGCTGAACTAGCCACCAGCGGTTACGTCCACTCCTATCAGGGCGATGCCAAGATCGACTGGCAGGCGTCGCCGAAGGACCATGTCATGGGCCGCTACTCGCAGATGTATACCCTCAACAACATCACCAACGGCACCGATGTGCTGACTCCGAACCGGCCCGCGAATATCCGCTGAAGAATTTCGTCGTCAACTACGATCGCACTCTCACGCCGTCACTGGTCAACGAAGTGCGTATCGGCGCTCAGATCTTCCCGGCCAACGACCAGATTTACACCAACGCAGCCGGCGTAAATGTGCCCCAGCAGATTGGTCTACCCGGCGTTCAGGGAGACATTCTTCCCCAGATGAGCTTCGGATACGGTCTCATTGGCAGCACCAATGGCGTCGAGATCTTCCACGACACCACCATTCAGATTGAGTGATTCGCTGACCTGGACGCATGGCAAGCACTCGATCCACACAGGCTTCGAGTGGTACCACTACATCATGAACGACAAGTATCCGGGCGGCAGCGGGGCCTCGGGTCAGTTTCAACTTCACTGGTCAGTTCACCGGAAACCCCAACGTCTGCGTAACCAACACCCAAGGGACGACTTGCAACGCAGGAAACGCATTCGCAGACTTCCTGCTGGGCCTGCCGCAAGAGGTCCAGGTCAGGGCGCGCCTTATCTGACTTCAACCTGCGCAACAGCCTCTTCGGCGCGTTCGTACAGGATACCTACCAGGCTAGCTCGAACGTGACCCTGACTCTGGGCCTGCGTTATGAAGCTGACCACCGCTCGTGGCGACAAGGACGCCAGCAAGAACGTCAACTACGATCTGATCACCGGCACGCCGCAGATCGGCAAGAACTACAACACCTATACCGGCATCACGAACTTCCAGCCGCGCATCGGCGTGGCCTGGAAGCCGGATTGGGCTCCGAACACGGTCATCCGTGCAGCCTATGACATCTCCAGCTACATGGAAGGCAACGGCGTGAACAACATGGCGGTCCTGAATCCTCCCAATGTCATTTGACGAACATGACGAACAAGGCCGGCGCGCTTGACAATCTGCCAGCCAGCACGCTTGATCAGGGTTACTCAACGTTCTCCTCTGCCTGTACCGCGGCACAGTTGATGGCGTTCGCTCCGAACTGCATCTCCGGAGTTCAGGCCCACGCCACCGACCCCAATCTTCGGCCGGCTGTGGATCAGCAGTGGAACCTGGTTGTGCAGCACCAGTTCGGCGGCAACATGACAGCTTCACTCGGCTATGTCGGCAATAAGATCGATCACCTGTCCGACATCTATCTCTACAACCAGAAGCAGATCAACTCGGCCGGTCAGGTTGTTCCCGGTCCGTATATGCAGAAGCTTATCGCGTCGCCCGGCGTTGGTCAGGCTCGCTACAATGCTTCGGACGGTATCTCCACCTTCAATGCGCTGGAAGCAACTGTGGCGCAGAAGAACTTCCATGGCCTCGATCTCCAGTTCTCGTACACCTTCTCGAAGTGCCTCACCAACACGCTGGGCTACTTCGGTTCCTACGGCGACGAAGAGGGCGCGGGCGAGTCGCAGACTCAGGCTACGCAGAACTTCTTCCAGAACGAGTACGACCCCAAGGCTGATTACGGACGTTGCACCACGGACGCTGCGTCGAACTTTGGCGGTTACGTACTCTACAACCTTCCGTTCGGTCGGGGTAAGGCTCTCGGCTCCAACGTCAACGGGGTGGTGAACCAGGTCATCGGCGGCTGGCAGGTTGCGACCGATATGTCCTTCCGCTCTGGCTTCGGCATTACTCCGTTCGCAGGCACAGTACATGCCGGCGACTTCAAAACTCGCTCTCGGCATCATCGCTTACGGGGTCGTACCAGCCTCGACCGAACTGCGTGCAGGGCGTCTCCGGCAGCCAGGCGATGCAGACCGTCCAGATCGGCAGCAGCATCGGTAAGACCGATCTGAACCCCGCAGCTCTGACGGGAACCACCAACGGCCAGTTCGGTAACTGCTCCTCGGGCTCGTTGCGCGGACCCGGCCTGAAGACGGCCAACCTTAACGTGACCAAGAAATTCCCGATCACGGAGAGGGTCAACGCGGCGTTCGCAGCCCAGTTCATCAACCTGACGAATACGCCGATCTTCAGCGTACCGGCAAGCTGGTGGGGGCAGTACAGCTCCTGCGCAAGCCTGCAACGGCGTTCGCACCACCGGCTTCAATGGCGGCGGCAGCGGAACGGTCGGCTCGTTCGGATTGCTGGATGGCTCGAACCCTGGGCGTCAGGTCGAGTTCTCACTCAAGCTGAACTATTGATCCACAACGCTGGGGACTCCGCAGGCCTCACCCTGTGGAGTCCCTTTTTTCATTACAACTCCGAGCCATGTTGCTGCGGAGGATTTTGGGGTCAAGAAGAGTCGCATGCGCAACACGATCTTTGAGCTTTGTGCCGAAACAATCGATGCCTGCCTTGCAGCAAAAGAGGGTGGAGCGCATCGCATCGAACTCTGCTCCGGCCTGAGCGACGGTGGAGTTACTCCGAGCCATGGACTGGTGCGCGCAGCCGTCGAGTGCAGCGGTCTTCCGGTTCATGTGCTGCTTCGTCCACGGGGCGGCGGATTTCTATACACCAGGTCAGAGATTGAAGTGCATGCGGGAGGACATCCAGCATGTAAAGGAGCTGGGTGCGGTTGGGGTCGTGCTTGGACTGCTGCGGCCGGATGGTTCGGTGGATGTCGAAGGCATTCGCGAGCTTGTGCAACTCGCGCATCCGATGAAGGTGACGTTTCATCGCGCCTTCGACGTAACGCCCTCGCTGCCGCGCGCACTTGAGGATATTATTGCGACCGGCTGCGACCGCGTGCTCACCTCGGGTGGCCAGCGCGACGCCATGACGGGCGCTGGCTGTGTGGCCGAACTGGTGGCTCAGGCGAACCATCGCATCGCGGTTGCAGTGGGCGGCGGTCTTCGGCTAAAAGATGCCGCATCGCTGGCGAGGCTTACGGGAGCAGCTCATTTTCACGGCTCGCTGCGCCGCAGACTGACTGCTGTGCGACCATCGAATGGAGCAATTGATGAGTCCCGCAGTTTCGGGGCGCGTTATGCCGTCGACCCGGAGGACATTCGTTCGATTATTCATCAGCTCCAGACCGCCTGAGCCGCGGCTGCCGCGGCAAAGTCAGCTGCATTCGTCTTCGCCGCACCAGCGGTATATATAGATAGAGACGTACGGAGGAGCAAGCATGGCAGTCGGAACGGCGGGAAGTTCATCCGCCTCTGTTCAGGGCGAAAGGTCGGAGAGCTATGTGCTCCCGATGGTGCTGATGGTGTCGCTGTACTTCAGCATCGGATTCATTACTGCGTTGAATGACATCCTTATACCGCACTTCAAGCTGCTCTTCAGCCTGGACAATGTTCATGCGCTGCTGGTGCAGTTCTGCTTCTTTGGCGCGTACTTCGTGATGTCGCTGCCTTCGGGTAAGATCGTCAGCCGTATTGGATATAAGCCGGGAATTATCGTTGCGCTTTGCACGATGGGCATGGGACTGCTGCTTTTCGTTCCGGCGTCGATTGTTATCTCCTATCCTGTTTTTCTGTTTGCGCTGTTTGTTGTTGGCAGCGGACTTGCGTTGCTGCAGGTGGCGATCAACCCGTACGTCGGTGCGCTGGGCAAGCCTGAGAGCGCAGCGGCGCGGCTCAACCTCTGTGGCGGACTGAACTCGCTGGCGACGACCATTGCGCCCAAGGTGGGTGCGGCTTTCATCTTTATTGCGGCGGGAGCGACGGCTGCTGAACTCGCTCGCTCGGTGCGAACCCCCTATGTGATTCTCGCGTCATTTACGTTTCTGGTGGCGATCGTCACCTACTTCGTGCATCTGCCGGAGCTTATTGAGAAGCCGGCTGAGGGCTCAACCGACGGTGGAAGCGCATGGCAGTTCGCACATCTCCGCTTTGGGGCGTTAGCGATCTTTACCTATGTCGGTGCGGAGGTCGCTATTGGAAGCATCCTTATCAACTTCCTCGGCCAGCCTTCGATGGGAGGCCTTTCACACGCTGCTGCGGCGGGCTATGTTTCGCTGTACTGGGGCGGAGCGATGGTCGGACGCTTCATCGGCGCGTATGCGTTGATCTATATTCGTGCGGAGCGAGCGCTGGCGGCTGTTGCGGCCTCTGCGCTGGTTCTGGTTGCGGCTACCATCTTTGGGCATGGACACATTGCCATATGGGCGATCGTCTCCTGCGGGCTGTTCAACTCGGTGATGTGGCCGTGCATCTTCCCGCTCTCGCTGAAGGGTCTGGGCAGGTTCACCAGCCAGGGCTCAGGCATTCTTGTCACGATGATCGTCGGAGGCGCCGTCATTCCTGTGACGCAGGGTTGGCTTGCCGACAAGTTCGGCTATCAGCCGAGCTTTATCATCGTGCTGCTTTGCTACGCCTACCTGATTTACTTTGCGCTGAGTGGCTATAAGGTGCGTCAGTCGCGCTATGATACGTTGCCGGATTACGTGCCATCCGTCGAGATCTAGCAAAGTTTTAGGCGAGCGATGCCGCGGGCTTGCTGCTTAGGTACGGAATCTTCATCGTTACGATAAGGCCATCCCCGGTTTGGTTGTTAGCAATGATTTCGCAGCGATGCAGCTTGCTCTGTGCGCGATCGGATTGACCCCGGACGAGGGATCCCTAAAATGCCGTCCCGCGACAGGTCAAGTTGTTTCCCAAGGATGTTCAACATAATCGCCTGGATTAGCCCTTTTGAAACACAGTAAGTGCTCTAGAACCGCACGCTCGTCTTAGAAGGCTTTCCGAGGCTTGGGTTACATCCCAAATGAAAATAAAACGACGAAAGGGCTAGAAGCATTGTTCCAGAAGGTGTGGGTTCTAAGATAATCCGCCACTAAAATTCCCAAGCTCTCTGAAATTCGCAATCAAAAGTCGTAAATGGCAAGACCTTTTACTATCTTCTATTTAGACAATTCTCTACGGCAATTCTAGCCTCCAGAGTCAAACTGAAACTAACCTATTCGCCAATTTTTGCGTCTATACATTTTGTCAGTCTGTTCTGCGAGAGAGGACCTAATGCTTAGGGGAACGCAACCCGGTGTTTCATCTGGGGTCAAATGTGTCCTTCTCTTTCTCATGTTTGCGGTATTCGTTTGGGGACTCCACACAAAGCTGTCACACTACACCCCTTCTGTGTCGTCCTCTAATTCTATTTCTGTCACTGCGAAGCTTTTAAGAGATAAATCTGTTGAGCATTCAGCCGATGTGTATGCGAAAGACGTCGCAAATGAACCAGTGGAAAGAGTAGAAGTAACCACATTCTCAACAATTCATCCAGTGCCTTTCCTGCAGCTGGCGCTTTATCAGGTCGAGTTGAGTCTCTGCAGCTCTTGCAGATATGACTCAGACGGACCGAACTCAATGCATCTCCCCCCTCCTGCGATTTCCTAGTTCCTGCACTCCATCTTTGCGGCAGTCTTTGCTGCGAAGCGGATTCGCCTTCGTTGAAGGCGAACTGGAACCGATTCTGGAAATAACTTCAACGACCAGCGAAGGCACCGCCTATCGCTTGGCGAGGAGGCATTTTGCAAACCGATCTAAATGCACATTCGGTCGTCGTCGGACCCGATCATCAATTGCCTGCCTCTGCGTCGCCGCCAGAGCGGCCACCGCATAAAGCGATCCGATTAGGTGTATGGGTTCTTATACTCGTCATTTTCGCCGGGGGATTCTTTCTGGTTTTGCGTCACCATGACAACACAAAAAGTGCTGCGACACCTTCGCGTCGCGGTGCTGCTGGCGGAACAGCAACGGTCGTACCGGTCACTGCGCAGAAGGGAGATCTCGGAGTTTATCTTGATGCGATCGGCACAGTCACCCCGGTCTATACCTCCTCTATAACCAGCCAGGTAAATGGAATCGTCACCATCGTGCACTATAAGGAAGGGCAGCTTGTACGCAAGGGTGACCCATTAATTGACATCGACTCGAGACCCTATCGTGCAACATTGTTACAAGCACAAGGTGTTTTGGAACGAGATCAAGGAATTCTCGCGCAGGCACAGATGGATCTCGAGCGCTACCAGAAAGCCTGGGCCGCCAATGCCATTCCCAAACAGACTTTGGACGACCAGGAAAAACTGGTTCAGCAAGATCGAGGCACCGTAAAGAATGACGAGGGATCTGTCCAATATGACCAGATTCAGGTGGACTTCTGTCACATAGTGGCACCAATTACCGGCCGCGTGGGCTTGCGGCTTGTAGATCCAGGCAACGTCGTTCAATCGACAGGAGGAACAATCCTGGCTGTCGTTACGCAGATACAGCCAATCACCGTCATCTTCACTGTTCCCGAAGATAATCTCGGGCAGATCCAGCCCAGGCTAAGACAAAAAAGCGCGCTTACGGTTGATGCCTATGACCGAGCCGCTCAAAAGAAAATCGCAACCGGCACACTACTGACGCTCGACAATCAGATCGATACAACTACCGGCACCGTAAAAGCACGGGCGTCATTTGCGAATAAAGACTCTTCGCTGTTCCCGAATGAGTTCGTAAATACCCGACTGTTGGTCAATACGTTGCACGGAGTGACGCTGATCCCTTCTTCAGCAATCCAGCACAACGGCCAGGCAGCCTTCGTCTATGTGATCCAAAACGACACGGCGCACATGCAAAGTATCAAGCCGGGTGTAACTGACGGAAACATCACACAGGTGGAAGGTATCAATCCGGGAGATTTGATCGCCAATAGCAGCTTTGACAAGCTGCAGAACAACTCCAAAGTTGTCCTCTCCAAAACGGCACCGGCAGGCAACTAGTGGGAGTACCGCACCTTGAGCCCCTCGCGACCTTTTATCCTTCGTCCTGTTGCAACGTCACTTCTGATGGCGGCGATTTTGCTTGTCGGTATCGTCGCCTATACCCAGCTACCAGTGTCTGCATTGCCGGAGGTGGACTATCCGACCATCCAGGTGCTGACGTTTTACCCCGGTGCAAGCCCTGACGTAATGGCGACAACGGTGACGGCCCCACTCGAGCGCCAGTTCGGTGAGCTGCAGGGTCTCAGTCAGATGACGTCCACCAGCTCAGGTGGCAATTCAGTCATCGTTCTGCAGTTTAATCTCAGCCTCAATATCGATATTGCGGAAGAAGAAGTTCAATCTGCCATCAACGCGTCACAAAGTTTTCTTCCTGCCAACCTGCCTACGCCACCGATATATAGCAAGACCAATCCCGCCGATGCTCCGGTACTCACCCTGGCGATTACCTCGAATACGATTCCGCTCTCGCAGGTTGAGGATCTTGTGGATACGCGGCTTGCGCCAAAGATCTCGCAACTCGACGGCGTGGGACTTGTAAGTATCAGCGGCGGACAAAAGCCTGCAGTCCGCATCCAGGCAAACCCAACAGCGCTGTCTTCCTACGGCATCAATATGGAGGATCTGCGCACTGCTGTTACGAATGCCAGCGTGAACGCCGCAAAAGGAAACTTCGACGGTCCCCGCCAGGACTACCAGATAGACGCGAACGACCAGCTCGTCACGAGTAAGGACTACACCAAAGTGGTCGTGGCCTATCGTAATGGCGCGCCCGTGATGCTGACTGATGTCGCCCACATCATCGATGGCGTAGAAAACAGCACGCAGGCCGCCTGGATGAACCAGACACCGGCAATCATCCTCAATGTCCAACGGCAACCCGGCGGAAATACGATCAAGGTAGTCAAAAGTATTAAGAACCTACTGCCGCAGTTGGAGGCAAACTTGCCTCAAGGCATCCAGGTCACAACGCTGACAGATCTAACCACGCCGATCCAGGCCTCAGTTGACGATGTCGAATTTGAACTCATGCTCACCGTCTTCTTAGTCGTACTGGTGATCTTCCTCTTTTTGCGCAATCTATACGCGACGATTATTCCGAGCGTCGCCGTACCATTATCCCTCGTCGGCACCTTCGCGGTGATGTACGCCCTCGGATATAGCCTCGACAATTTGTCTCTGATGGCTTTGACCATCTCCACCGGCTTCGTGGTCGATGATGCCATCGTGATGGTCGAAAATATCTCGCGCTATCTTGAAGAAGGTGATTCGCCGATGGAGGCAGCCCTGAAGGGTGCCGAACAGATCGGCTTTACCATCCTCTCCTTAACGGTCTCGCTCATCGCGGTATTGATCCCACTGCTCTTCATGGGCGACGTAGTAGGCAGACTGTTCCGGGAGTTCGCCGTGACGCTCGCAGTGACAATCGTCATCTCCGCAGTGGTCTCACTTACGCTTACGCCGATGATGGCGTCCCGAATCTTGAAACATAATCCGGAGGCCCAGCAAGGCCGCTTTTACAGAGCATCGGAACGCGTCTTCGAGCGGATGATCGCGTTTTATGGACGTACATTGCAGTTCGTCCTTCGCTATCAGACGATTACTTTGCTCGTGGCCGTCGCTACGTTGATGCTTACAGTATTCCTTTACATCATCATTCCCAAAGGATTTTTCCCGACGCAGGATACAGGTGTGATTCAGGGAATCTCGCAGGCTCCGCAGACCATCGGCTCCAAATCAATGGCGGAAAAGCAACAGGAGCTGGCGAAGGTCATTCTCCAAGATCCTGCTGTAGAAAGCCTCTCATCCTTTATTGGCGCAGACGGCACGAATACCACGACGAACAGCGGCAGAATGTCGATCAATCTGAAACCGCTTGACCAGCGGAATATGAGTGCATCCGATGTTATCCGCAGGTTGCAGCAAAAGCTCAGCCAGGTCGAAGGGATTCAACTTTTTATGCAGCCGGTGCAGAACATTACTGTCGATGACAGGGTAAGCCGGACGCAATATCAGTACACACTGGAAGACCCTGATCAAAATGAGTTGAACGATTGGGCGAATCGCTTTGTCGCCCGCCTAAAGCAACTACCGGAGTTGGAAGATGTTGCTACCGACCAGCAGATGGGTGGACTTGCCGTATCGCTGAACATCGATCGCATCACGGCGTCGCGGTTAGGCATCGCCCCTACTACCATCGATAACACGTTGTACGACGCCTTCGGGCAGCGGCAGATTAATACGATGTACACGCAGCTGAATCAATATCACGTGATTCTTGAAAGCGAACCGCAGTTTCAACTTGATCCGAACAAACTCAACCATCTTTACATCCAGGCCAATGCTGCCTCTGGAACTACAGGCGCTGGAGCATCTTCTTCGTCTGGAAGAGGCTCCACGTCAGCCGGCTCCAACGCACTGACAACATCCGCACTCTACACGCCCGCACCAAATACGCTTGCCCCACCTGTAAATGCTCTTACAAGCACCACACCTGGATCCGCCGGCGGATCGACCTCTGCAGGCTCAACAAGTTCTGCAACAAGCAACGCGGTGCCCCTCGGCGCCTTCTCTCATTTTGAGACAACGACGGAGCCACTTTCCATCACTCATCAGGGTCAATTTCCTTCTATCACTGTCTCCTTCAACCTGGCTCCCAATGCTGCACTGGGAGGCGCTATCACCGCGATTACCAAGGTTCAGAAGGATATGCATATGCCCGCAAGCCTGCAGGCAGACTTTCAAGGTACGGCTGCATCCTTCAGAAATTCGCTCTCCAATGAACCCTTGTTGATCCTCGCTGCGCTCGTCACCGTCTATATCGTTCTCGGCGTACTCTACGAAAGTTTTATCCATCCCATTACGATTCTTTCAACGCTTCCTTCGGCGGGCGTGGGCGCGTTTCTGTCGCTGATCCTCTTTCATCAGGATCTAAGCGTCGTCGCCATCATTGGTATCGTGCTGCTTATCGGCATCGTGAAGAAGAACGGAATTATGATGGTCGACTTTGCCCTGGAGGCAGAGCGCGAGCATGGAAAGAACTCTACCGAAGCAATCTATCAAGCATGTCTCCTGCGCTTCAGGCCGATCATGATGACGACGATGGCGGCGCTGCTCGGCGGCCTGCCACTAGCATTCGGCAGGGGAATCGGATCGGAGTTGCGGCGGCCGCTTGGAATAGCGATGGTTGGCGGCTTGATGCTCAGTCAAGTGCTTACGCTTTACACGACGCCGGTGATCTATATCTTTTTCGATAATCTGGCCCATCGCTTTTCACGAAAGGCTGCGAAGCCGCATCCCGGTAATGAAACGCAACTAGCGGAGCAGTCATGAACATCTCTGCGCCGTTCATACACCGGCCCGTCGCCACGACATTGCTGACGATCGCTGTCGCAATCGCCGGAGCTATCGCTTTTCAAGTGCTTCCGGTGTCGCCATTGCCGCAAGTAGATTTTCCGACTATCTCTGTAAACGCAAGCTTGCCAGGAGCGAGTGCCGAAATCATGGCATCCTCTGTCGCAACACCTCTCGAGCGACAGTTCGGACATATTGCCGGCGTTACGTGAGATGACATCTGCAAGCAGCCTGGGTACCACATCGGTAACAATTCAGTTTGATTTGAGCAGAAACATAGATGGAGCCGCACGAGATGTTGAAGCCGCGATCAACTCAGCTCGCACCTATCTGCCCGCTAACCTGCCTGCCAACCCTACCTACCGCAAAGTAAATCCGGCTGATGCTCCCATCATGATTCTCGGGCTTACCTCCGATAAATATGGTCCGGATAAGCTCTATGACGAAGCTTCGACCGTCATGCAGCAGAAGCTCTCGCAGATTCAGGGCGTCGGACAGGTGAATCCCGGCGGTGGAGCGCTGCCCTCTGTTCGTGTGGAGGTGAATCCTACCAAGCTTGCCGGTTATGGAATGGCAATGTCGCAGGTTCAGGCAGTGCTAAGCCTGCAGAACTCGAACCTCGCTCGCGGACAGATTACCGATGGCAATGTCAGCGCCGATATTGTGGTCAACGGACAGATCTCTCACGCTGAGCAATACAAGCCGCTCATAATCGGCTACAACAACGGCTCAGCGGTGCGCCTCTCCGATGTGGCCGATGTTATCGATTCCGTTCAGAACGTCCGCGCTGCAGGCTATCTGAACGGCAAGCGGGCAGTTACGCTCATCATCTTTCAGGCAGCCAGGTGCCAACATTATCGACACGGTCGATCGGATAAGGGCGCAGCTTCCGTCTCTTGAAGCGTCGATTCCACAAGGTATTGATGTAACGATCGTGCTCGACCGTACCACGACGATTCGCGCTTCTGTTCATGATGTCGAGCGAACGCTCATGATCTCTATCGCGCTGGTAATCCTTGTAGTGTTTATCTTTCTGCGCAATGGGCGAGCCACACTTATTCCTGCTGTTGCCGTTCCTGTTTCGCTGATCGGCACCTTTGCAGTCATGTATCTGTTCGGCTACAGCATCGACAACCTATCGCTGATGGCGCTGACCATCTCCACAGGGTTCGTCGTAGACGATGCGATCGTCGTCATGGAAAACATCACGCGCCATCTGGAATCCGGCATGGATTCCTTTGAAGCTGCTCTGAAGGGCGCTAAGGAAATTGGCTTCACCGTCGTATCCATCAGCATCTCCCTGATAGCCGTATTCATCCCCCTTCTGCTTATGGGTGGAATCGTTGGCAGACTTTTTCGTGAGTTCGCAGTCACGCTCTCTACGGCCATCCTGGTGTCCATGTGTATCTCTCTTACAACGACTCCGATGATGTGCGCCTACCTACTCAAAAATGAGCACGGGAAGAAACACGGCCGGTTGTACATGGTTACCGACCGATTCTTTGAGAGCATGCTGCGGGGCTATAGAAATAGCTTGCACTGGGTTTTGGATAATCCTGGACTCACCCTCGTGGTTCTGTTCCTCACGATTGCGCTCAACATCGCAATCGTCATCAAGATTCCCAAGGGCTTCTTTCCGCAGCAGGATACCGGCGCGCTCGCTGGAGGAGTGCAAGGCCCACAGGATTCCTCCTTCCCAGCGATGAATGACTCCATCCAACAGATAGAAAGCGTCGTCCAGAAAGATCCTGCAGTGCAGAATGTTATTGCCTTTACTGGCGGAAACGGCGCAACCAACACCGGGAATCTCTTTATCTCGCTAAAGCCACTGGATGAGAGAAAGATTGGTGCGCCTGAGATTATCAATCGCATTCGGCCGCAGTTAAACCGTCTGCCAGTCGCATCGGCATTTCTGCAGGCATCTCAGGATCTCAGGATTGGAGGACGTTCCAGCAACGCGCTCTATCAGTACACGATCCAAGCTGATAATGTCTCCGATCTTCAGACCTGGGGTCCAAAACTGTTTGCAGAGATGAAGCGTCTGCCAGGCCTGCAAGATGTCAATTCGGATCAACAGAACGGAGGCCTTGATGAGATGCTGACGTATGACCGAGTCACTGCGGCCAAACTCGGCCAGACCGCTCAGTCGCTGGATGCCGGATTGTATGCAGCCTTCGGTCAGTCCGAGGTCTCTCTCATCTACACACAGTTGAACCAGTACTACGTCATCCTTGAGGTCGCTCCTCAATACTGGGCCAGTCCTCAAGGACTGAAGGATGTGTACTTCCATGACGCCAACAGCAGCAGTACGACTGCGAGCGGCAATACACCGCTCATAACTATGGCGACCAATCGTGCCAGTACGACGCCTTTGGCGGTCAACCATACAGGGCTGTTTCCATCCGTCACTGTCTCCTTCAATCTCGCACCGGGCGTCTCGCTCAGCGATGCCACGCTGGAGATCAGCGAGATGCAGCAGCGGCTCGGCACCCCAACCTCCGTGCGAGGTTTCTTTGCCGGTACCCTCTTGGCATACCAGCAATCGCTGGGTACGGAGCCGGTACTTGTCATCACGGCTCTGTTTGCGGTCTATATCGTTCTGGGAGTTTTATATGAGAGCCTCGTACATCCCCTCACGATTCTTTCCACGCTGCCTTCTGCCAGCGTCGGCGCCATGCTCGCACTCATGCTCTTCCACGAGGATCTGAACGTCATCTCCATCATCGGCATCGTGCTGCTCATCGGCATCGTCAAGAAGAATGCCATTATGATGATCGACTTCGCGCTGCAGGCCGAGCGAGAAGGCGGAATGAACACGCAGGACGCCATCTTTGAAGCATGCATGCTCCGCTTCCGTCCCATCCTTATGACGACGACGGCTGCACTCTTCGGTGCTTTACCCCTGGCCTTCGGAACAGGAACAGGCTCCGAGCTTCGCCGTCCACTCGGCATTACGATCGTTGGCGGTCTCATCTTGAGTCAGCTTCTCACTCTCTACACCACGCCGGTCGTCTATCTGACGCTCGACCGGCTTCGCCTGCGAGCGCTCGGCAAAAAGCACGACACTTTTCATGGGAGTGATCCAGCTCCCTCGACCAATTAGATCGTTGAACGGATGCAAACTATGAAGACAAATCGAATTTATGCTGCAATCTCCCTCTCGGTGGCTCTACTCCTGATTACCGGCTGCAGAGTCGGCCCAAAATATCAGGTGCCTCCTGCTACGGCTACAGCGCCTCCGGCCTCATACAAGGAATCGCCAACACAGTTCGCCGACAGTGATAGCTGGAAGGTCGCGCAGCCGCAGGACGCCATGCTGCGCGGGAAGTGGTGGGAGATCTACAACGATCCCGAGCTGAACGCTCTCGAAGACCGGCTGAATATCGATAATCAGACGATCAAGCAGTACTTCGAGAACTTCATGGAAGCGCGCACATTGATTGCACAAGCTCGTTCTCAGCTCTATCCCACGCTGGGCACCGCGCCGTCTTTTCAACGCTCGCGCTCATCGGCCAATCTTAGAAATATAACGACCGGAACATCGTCCACAGGAAATACCGGCACTGTTACAGTTACCGGTCAACAGAGCACCATCGAGTCGCTGCCGTTAGACGTCTCCTGGGAGCCCGATCTGTGGGGCAAAGTCCGCAATACTATCCGCGAGGAGCAATACGCTGCCCAAATGAGCGCGGCCGACCTGGAGAATGAGCGTCTCACGGAGCAGGCAAGTCTGGCTGCGTTCTACTTCGAAATTCGCGGCCAGGACGCATTGCAGGATCTCTACGACAGGACTGTAGACGCAGACAAGAAAGCGCTTGATCTCACACAGTCGCTCTACGATGCAGGCATCGATGACCAGATATCCGTGGTAGAGGCACAGAACACGCTGCAGAATGCCCAATCAACAGCAATCAACCTTGGCGTCGCGCGTGCTCAGTACGAGCACGCCATTGCCGTGCTGGTTGGAACAAATCCCTCTTCCTTTTCGATTCCAGTAAAGCCGCTCAACGCAATACCTCCTCCGATCCCGATAGGAGTTCCTTCGCAGTTACTTGAGCGAAGACCCGATATCGCTGCATCCGAACGAAACATGGCCTCAGCAAACGCGCAAATCGGCGTCGCCGAGGCAGCTTTTTATCCGAACCTTACTCTGAGCGCCCAAGGCGGATTTGAAAGCCTCAGCCTTGTCGACTCTTTTTAACTGGCCAAGCCGCTTCTGGTCAATCGGCGCTACGGCCTCCGAGACCATCTTCGATGCAGGACTTCGTCGCGCGACAGTCAATCAATTCATCGCGACCTATAACGCCGATGTAGCCAACTACCGCCAAACTGTTCTGACCGCTTTTCAGCAGGTCGAAGATTCTCTCGCCTCGGTGCGCATTCTCTCTCAACAGATAAAGCAACAACAATTGGCTGAGCAGTCGGCGCAGCAGTTCGTCGACCTGGAGATGAAGCGCTACCAGAACGGGATCGATCCTTACATCAACGTTGTAACGGCGCAGACAACGCTGCTTTCGGACCAACAGACACTCGCTACTCTTCATACACAGGAGATGACGGCATCAGTGCAGTTGATAGAGGCTCTTGGAGGAGGGTGGGATGCTTCGCAACTCCCAACACCGGCACAAGTCTCACAGAGACTTACGAAATCAGAAACTACTATTCAGAAATGACCTACTTGAATAAAACGTTAAGTCCGCACGAGCGGTTATTCTGAGGCTGCATCACCGAGTACACAATTCGCCTCCGGGTGTCGGTGAAGATCTGCTTGAGTAGCAGCATTGAACATTGTACTGCTCACTCCTTCGGGGTGCCCAGGTATTGGGGAGTCTTCTCTTTGTTCAAAACTCTTTAAACTCTCCTCCTCGATGCCGAACGTTGCTCGATCATGTCATCGGCGATACTCGATTGGATAATCCAGGTGCTTGTTGTTTTCCATGGCCAAGAGGGCGCGAATGAGTTTCACCGACGCTCCAACTAGAGCCAGCGCCACAGCGAACCATACCCCGTACAAGATGTGTACCGCCCATGGTGGAGCGATTCCGAAGTGATTCAGCAGTGAGGGCAGCACGTTCCACGCGGTGAGGTGTGCGGCATCCCAAGGATCCTGATGGATCGCAGGCGTATCGAGCCCCCACGCGCTCCGCTGGCCTAGCGCGAATGCCGCAATGTTTCTGAAACGTAGAAACACTACCCACTTGTGAGGCCCGAATGTCTCCATCTGGTAGATCTCAAGCGGAAGCCAGAAGGCCAACGAGGCGCATTGCACGATGACGCTGAAAGTGGTGGTGATGAGCGCGAAGTAAAAGGCAGGTGGATGCAGAGCGTGGCGGTATCGGAGCAGCAGCGGGATTGCGAGCAAGGTGGTTAGTTCGACGGCGCTCGAAATGTAGCGATCGCCCCAGGCAAAGTCGCCAGCCCATGAGTCGTATCGTGCATAAAAGGTGATGTATGCGGCGAGCAGAATGAGCGTGGCTGCGAGGAAGGCTCGCACTCCCGGCGCCAACCGCTTCCAAAGCAGTACGGTGAGCAACAGCGTTAACGGGAACATCGGATCGAAGAGGAAGATGGTTTTTTGCGGCGCGAAGAGTGGGCCGAGCATACCAGAATCGATGCCACCGTGGAACCAATGTCCATCGAATGGATAGTTTGAGCTGAGAGCAGGGTTCATCTGGCGTTGCTGGCGCGCGAGGATGGTGACATAAGTATTGGTCCAGGAGCCGAAACGGATGTATTGATAGGTTCGATCGAGCAGGAGAAAGGTGGCATATACGGGTAGTGCGGTTCGGAGGTAGGTGCGGACGCGGGCAAGAATTGGTAGGTTCTGACGTGTGTCACTGGCTTCCTGCGCTCGAGCGAACAATGTTGCGAGCAGAAGAAAGCAGGCTGCGGCCAGAATATCAAGCGCGGTGGTGATGCGAGTGAGTAGGTTTAGTCCGAGGGCGGCGGAGCCCCAGAACAGGGCGCGCCTGTCGCCAGTGGTGAGCCACCGGTACTGCAGGGCGAAGCCGATGATGGTCAACAAGAGGATGTAGTTGTTCTCCGTCATGTTCTGGGCGTAGTGGAGGTGAGTCGTGGCGCAGAGCAAAGCCAGGGCGCCGGCTATGGATTCCCGCATGGAAAAGCCGAGCAGGCCGAGTAGGTCCGTACGCGGCAAGCGCTGTGAGCACGTTGATGAGGATGTTGGTGCTGATGCTGACGATGATGTTGCGGATGGTTGGGTCTGCTTCGCTGTTCACATAGCTCCGCCACAGAGGCAGATGACTTGCTGCTGTGCCTGCGAGGTCGGCGGGGAGCATAAGCAGGGATTGGCCGATGCCGTAGGAGGCATAGAGTCTGCCTCCGCGGCCATACAGTCCGAAGTCCGGGTACTCTGATGGAAAGACCTGGGGCTGGCTCGTCCAGAGGGAGTGAGTCACTTGCAGCCGGTGCGTAGTGTCGGACGTGCCAAGCTCGCCGGATTGGATAAGGAAAGTGAAAAGCGCGGTGACGAGCAGAAGCAAACTGATCGGACGAATTGGGGCGACCGGGAACATTAGCGTCCATGGTACAAGGACGTATTCAGTAGCTTCGAGCAGTTGGCCGGCGTCCAAACCGGCGATTCGGGACCGGTTTACGTAGCCAGTCCTGCAGATGTTGTGGGTCTCAGTGCAATTGGTATGGGGTTACGGGGGGCGGGATGGGGTCGGGGATCTTGGGGCCGTCGACTGTGGCAGCGCCAGTGAGGCCGGTGCCGGTGACGTTGTTGATGGCGAGGAGTGGGCCTTCGTAGCCGGTGACCTTGATGTTGCTGAGGTGGACGTTCTTCATGTTGGCTAGCGTCATGCCGACTTTGCAGGTGCCGGTGATATTGGTGAGGGTTAGGCCGTCGAGGGGCTTGTGCGGGTGGATGTTGGTGGCCTGGACGAGGTGGGGGACGTCGGTGACGCGGATGTTGGAGAAGCGGAAGTTGCGGAAGAGGGAGATGCCCTCGTCTCCGGGGACGTTGAACTCGTCGGATTTGCCGGTGGTGAGGTTGGCGATCATCAGGAAGCCCTGCTGCATGCCGGAGACGTCGCAGTCGGTGACGGAGATGTCCTCGACGAAAGCTCCGCGGCCTACGCGGCTCTTGATGAAGACGGCGTGGCTGCGGGCTCCGTTGAACTGGCACTTCTCGATGCGGGCGTTGCGGATGCCGCCCGAGATCTCGGAGCCGATGCCGATGCAGGCGAAGTAGTGATCGACGAACTTGCAGTTGGTGATGAGGATGTCTTCGCAGATGATGCGGGGGTTGATGCCGATCTGCGAGGCTGCTTCTTCGCCGCGGCCTGACTTGAGCGAGATGCAGTCGTCTGTGGTGTCGAAGTCGCAGCCGTCGATGACTACATGCTGGCAGGAGTCGACGTCGATGCCGTCGGCTCCGCTCTTGATGACTACATTCTTGAAGGTGATGTTTTCGCAGAAGGTGGGATGAATGGACCACATGCCGGTTTGCTGGGTGAAGCAGTCGGCGACGCGGACGTTCTTGCAGTTGGTGAACTCGAGCAGGGCGGGGAGGCGGCGATCCGCTGGGGCGCTCGACGCGGCCTTTGATGGCTTCGCTAGCGACGATCTTGCCTGGGCCGACGATGGCGATGTTTTCCGCGTCCATGGCGGAGATGAAGCCGATGTAGCCCTTGATCCAGCGGCCTTCCCAGCGGACTTGCGAGAGGGGATAATCGGCCATGTCGGGTGAGCCGTGGAGTGTGGCGCCTTCCTCGATGCGGAGGGTTACGTTGCTGCGGAGGGCGAGGGCGCCGGTGAGGTACTCGCCTGCGGGGACGACGACCTCGCCGCCGCCGAGGACGGAGCAACGCTCGATGGTTAGGCGGATGGCTTCGGTGTCTTTGGTGGTGCCGTCGCCGGTTGCGCCGAGGTCGCGGATGTTGAGGCTTAGTGTGGGCTTTGCGGCGAGTTTTGTTCGGGTTGCGGCTGTTTGTTCGTTGGCGAAGGTTTGGGTTGCGGCGATTACAGGAGTTGCGAGGATGGCTTTGACAAAGCTGCGACGCTGGATCACGATGGGCCTCACGGCACTTGATGGGCGGGATAACGATAACAAAGAGTTGTTCGTGGTTGAATCTCTGCGTTGCTGCGATTGATCATCAATTTGCTGAGGGCATCTCTACGTGGTCGATGATGAGGACCGGCACGTTGGCCTTTTGCGACTGGAGTCTGAGGCCGAGCTGCTCGCGTATGGCGGTGAAGAGGGATGGGGCGTCGTCGTCGATGTCGTTGTCTTCGGACCAGTCGAGGTCGATGGAGTAGCGGCCTTTGATGCCGGTCTTGTCGAGGACGATGCGGTCTACTCGCTTCGACAGTTCCGCGGCGAAGGCGGTTACGGTGTTGTCTCCACCTTCTACGGTGAGGTGACCTTCCCAGCCTCGCACGATTGGGGCGCCTTCTTCGGACTTGTCCAGCTTCGGGCCGTTCTTCGCAACTACGAGAGCGAAGACGTTGAGTTCGCGGGTCTCCTGGTGGGCTTCGAGTTTGAAGCGGTCGGCGAGGAGGGAGCGGAGCATCTGCTGCTTTTGAAGCTTGCCCTTATCGTAGGGGAGGGTGTGGAGGTGGTCGCTGACGGAGGCGGAGGTTTTGGCCTGGATGTCGAAGCGAGTTGAGTTGAGCCACGTCGGGGCCGCCGAATACCTGGGTCTGGGGGAGGCCGTAGGCGTATTCGAGCAGGAGCTTGAGCGTTGCGTTGGTCGCGGTGAAGTTGCCGTCGAATGGGGAGCTGTTGATGCGCGGTCTTCCGCGGGTGGCGAGGGTCTGGCGGATTGCGGCCACGTCGAACGCGGGAGCCGCATTGCTGGTCTGGGCGTGCAGCGCCGGCGAGGCGACGATGGCGATGCCCAGGACCGCGTAGACCAGGGTGCGCATTCTTCTCTCCTTCTCCTTTCGTAGACTTCGATGGTTGCTTGCGAGCAATGTTCTCAGTTTACCGATGTTCTTTCTTCAGCTCAGTTGTGGTGTAGCGGCAGCTGTGTTGGTGCAATTGCGAAGATGCACCAAGCTTGATGCGGAACCTTGTTTGGTACGTGATATCCACTGTTATTTAACATTGGAATGTCGCTTGGGCTTGATTGACGCGGGTTTCAGCGGCATACTCGCAGAAGAGTTCGATAGACGGTCGTTGATTGAGACATCCACCATTGACCTGCTATAGCCGTCAAGACGTAATACGGATCCTGCACCTGCATCCTCGCCAGCTCTCGGCCTGGGAGCGGGCCGGACTCATCTCCCCTAGTGAAGAGTATGGTTTCGAGCAGCTGAGCCGGCTGCGGACGCTGCGCGATCTGCGCGCGACGCGGATCTCGGCGAAGAATATTCGCGTGTCCGTCGAGGCGATGAAGCGCGTGGCCGGGATGCGCAATCCGCTGATGGAGGCGACTGCGGTGCGGCGCGGGTCGCGGCTGGCGTTCCGGCATGGCGGCGCGTTGGTGGATCCGTTGACGCAGCAGCTGGCGTTCGACTTCGAGCTGACGGTTGGCCGTCCGCTGCAGGTGGTTTCTGCGGGCGGGGCGGCGCTGGCGCATCAGACGGCTGCTCGGCAGGCTGCCGCGGTGCAGGAGATGTTCCTGCGGGCGGTGCGGCTGGAGGAGGATGCTGCTACAGTTCCAGCGGCAGTGGAGACGTATCAGGCGATCCTGGCGATCCGGCCGGAGCATGCTCCTACACTGATCAATCTCGGTACGATCCACTACAACCGGCGCGAGTTCGTGCAGGCGGAGACGATGTACCGTCGCGCGACGGTGTCTGATCCGGACTATGCGCTGGCTTTCTTCGACCTGGGCAATGTGCTGGATGAGATGCAGCAGCTTGCTGAGGCTACTGCGGCTTATCAAAGAGCTGTAGCGTTGGTTCCGCAGTATGCGGACGCTCATTACAATCTGGCGCTGGCTTACGAGCGGCAGGGTCAGCGGCGCAAGGCTTTGCAGCACTGGCTGACTTATGTGCGGCTCGATCCGGTTGGGCCGTGGGCGGCTCATGCCCAAGGGCAGGTTCGAAAGATTCTCAGTGCGGAGAAGCTTTCGATTGTGAGCCGGCGCGGGCGACGGGTTGCGGTGGCTGTTTAAAAGCAGGTACTAGTTGCTCGGTACTGGGTGCTAGGTGAAAAACTTATGACTTGCCTAGGGTGAGCTTGGCTATTGTGGCTAGTTGCATGAAGGATGTGCCTTCGTAGATTTTTCCGATCTTGGCGTCTCGGTAGAGTTTTTCTACGGGGTAGTCTTTGACGAAGCCGGAGCCTCCGTAGACTTCTACGGCTAGTGAGGCTACGTGCTCGGCTACGTTGGAGGCGAAGTATTTGCACATGGCGGCTTCTTTGAGGAAGTCTTCGCCGCGGTCTTTGAGACGGGCGGCGTTGTAGACCATGAGGCGGGCTGCTTCGATGTCGGTGGCCATCTCGGCTAACTGGAACTGCATGGCCTGGAATTCGGCGATGGGTTTGCCGAACTGCTTGCGTTCTTTGGCCCACTTTGCGGCGTGCTCCCAGGCTCCGGCGGCGAGGCCTAGCATCTGGGCTCCGATACCGATGCGGCCTTCGTTGAGGGTCTCGATGGCGATCTTGTAGCCTTTGCCGGGTTCGCCGAGGACGTTGGCGGCGGGAATGATGCAGTTGTTGAAGACGAGCTCGCAGGTGCTGCTGGCGCGGATGCCGAGCTTGTCTTCTTTTTTGCCGAGGGTGAAGCCTGGGGTGTCTTTTTCGACGAGGAAGGCGGTGATTCCTTTGTAGCCGAGGGTGGGATCGAGGGTAGCGAAGACGATGAAGAGGCCGGCTTCTTTGGCGTTGGTTATCCAGAGTTTTTGGCCGTTGAGGACGTAGTCGTCGCCTTTCTTAGTGGCGCGGGTTTGGAGGGCGAAGGCGTCGGAGCCGGAGGAGGCCTCGGAGAGGGCGTAGGCTCCGAGGGTGCCGGTGGCGAGGCGGGTGAGGTACTGCTGTTTCTGGGCTTCGGTGGCCCAGCGGACGAGGGCGTTGATGCAGAGGGTGTTCTGGACGTCGACGAGGACGCCTACGGCTGGATCGACGGAGGAGATGGCTTCTACGGCGAGGATGGCTTCGAAGAAGGTTCCGGCGGAGCCGCCGAATTGCTCGGGGATCTCGATGCTGAGGAGGCCGAGGGCGGCCATTTTGCGGATGAGCTCGTGGTCCATGTGCTGGGACTCATCCATGGAGCGGACGATGGGGGCTATCTGCTCGGCGCTGAAGCGGCGGACGGTGTCGCGGAACATCAGTTCGTCTTCGCTTAGCTGGGTGAGAGCCATGGGTTTTGCCGCGTGCGTCATTCGAGTCCTCAGATTCCTTGGTTGGTGCTGCGTGAGTCTAGCATCTTGCGTTTAGTGGGGGGTACCCCCCCGGGGGGTTGGTGGTTAAAAGTCCAATGGTTGCAATAGATAGCAAAATTCGTCTCGCTAAATATCTGCAACCATGGGGCTTACGGCTAAATTCGTGCCAGTAAAAGACTTACCGGCGGTGGTTGTGTTGGAGATGGAAAAAGCCCCGGCGGGTTGCCGGGGCTTTTCTTGATCTCTATTTCAATTATATAGGATTGACCATAACTAAAAACCACTTTGGGGAAAGTTTTATCTTGTTGATGGGGCTGGAGTTATTTGATTTTGGTGGTGTTTGGGGGCTTGACATGCGATTTTGCTGAGTAAAAACGTGAAAAATAGTTTGGGGGTGGGGATTCGCGTGTAATGACGGGGGTTTTGGAAGACGGACGCGGAGAGCGCGGAGGGGCGCGGAGGACGCGGAGAAAGGCAAGGGCGAAAGCAGGAAAGGGGATGAGTGCGGGATAAGAGCGGGATGGGGCGGGGTCTTGACAGAAGGTAGGGTAGATTGCTACATAGGGTGAGAAAGGTGGTCCTCACTATGAAGTGGCTAGTTTTTGCGGGCTTTGTTTTCTTCGCGGCTTTCTCCGGTCCCATCGTTGCCCAATCCGCCGTGGGCCCGACCGGTGAGGCGCGGCCGGTGTTCGTGATTGCCGACGTTCATAGCAGTCCCTACAGCATGTATCCCTATATGCGCGCGACTTCGCAGGGGGATCGGTATGTGATTCGGCAGGCGACGATGGTGGACCTGATTGCGAGGGCTTATGGCGTCGACCCGAGGAATGTTGAGGGAGGGCCGAGTTGGCTGGAGGCCGATCGTTTCGATATTTACGCGAAGACGCCAGGCAGGGCATCGTCGGAGGCGGCGAGGCTGATGCTTCGGGCGCTGCTGGCGGATCGATTCAAGCTGGTGCTGCACTCGGGCACTAAGCAGTTGCCGGCGTTTGTGCTGATCGTGGGGAAGGGCGGGCCGAAGCTGACGGAGGCGGATGGGTCTGCGGATCCTAATTGCCTCTATATACAGCCGCCTTCAAATCCTCCGGCTGGAACGGAGCCGTTGCATACGTTCTCCTGTCGCAACACGTCTATGCAAGCGCTCGCAGAGAACCTGCATGAATGGGCTGGAGACTACCTGACCGATCCTGTTGTGGATTCCACTGGGCTAAAGGGAGGGTGGGATTTTGAGATCAAATTTCACTCGAAGAATCGAGTGGCGCGGGCCGGTGCGAGCGGCGTTTCGGTCTTCGACGCGATCGATAAGCAGCTTGGTCTGAAACTGGAGGCGAAGACGGCTCCGCTGCCCGTTCTGGTGGTTGACAGCGTTAATGAGAGGCCGACTCCTAATTCTCCTGACTTTGCGAAGATCCTGCCGCCACCGCCACCGCCTGAGTTTGAAGTGGCGACGGTAAGGCCGAGCACGCCCGACGAGACGATGAACGCGCGGATCGATGGCGGGCAGGCCAGTCTGCAGGCGGGGACGCTGAAGCAGATGATCGCCTATGGGTACAGCATTACCGACGAGATGATGGTAGGAGCGCCCAAGTGGGTAGAGACGGACCACTTCGATGTTCTCGCCAAGGTCTTTAACGAAAACCCAAACGGCCAGCCAGGCGTTGCGCCGATATATCCGGACGACCTGCGGCTGATGATGCGTAAGTTGCTGCAGGATCGATTCAAGCTGGTGGCGCACATGGAAGACCGGCCTCTGGAGGCGTACATCTTAATTGCGGCGAATCCGAAGTTGAAGCTGGCGGATCCGGCGAATCGGACGGGGTGCAAGGAAGGGCCGGGGGCCGATGGCAAAGACCCCAGGATAACGACTCCAATTCTGGGCCGGCTGCTTACGTGCCGGAATATGACGATGATGCAGTTTGCGGCGATGCTTCAATCGCAGGCCGGTGGATACATCCATACGCCGGTGCTGGATGCTACCGGAATTGAGGGGTCGTATGACTTTACGTTGAGTTTTAGCTCATCAGAGCAGCTACAGAGTGGGGGTGGTGGGGCGGCGTCGGGTGACGTGCCTGGGGCATCGGACCCGAGCGGCGGGCTCTCGCTGGCCGATGCGATCAACAAGCAGCTTGGGCTGAGGCTGGTGAAGCAGAGGCGCCCGGTGCCGGTGTTGGTGATCGATCACATTGAGGAGAAACCTACGGAGAATTGACGGCGGCACGATGGATTTAAGTTAGGCTGATTGCGGGAGTTTTTATGAGGGTTTGGAATCTCCTGGTTTTATTGAGTGTCGCGGTGGGTGGAGGTTTGGGGCAGGTGGGTTTGTATGGGCCGGTGAGGGTTCATTTGAAGGCGGGGGATGTTGCGCCGGATATTTCGTTTGCGCGGATGTTGAGTGGGCCGGGGGCGGCTTCATGGAGTCAGACGAATCTTACGGGGCAGATGACGGTGGTGGTGTTCTATCCGGATACTTCGCATAATCTCGAGTCGGTGGTGCGGTGGAATGCGGTGGTGGAGAAGTTTGCGGGGAAGCCGGTGCAGTTTGTCTGGGTGACGGGTGAGGCGGAGGATAAGCTGCTGCCGTGGTTGAACCAGCATCCGGTGAAGGGGTGGGTGTTCTTTGATCCGGAGGGGAAGACGGGTAAGGCTTATGGGCTGGAGCTTCCTGCTGAGGTGATCGTTGGGGCGGACCGGAAGATTGTTGGGTTCGACCGCAGTATGTCACCGACCGAGGAGCAGTTGAATGCGGCGTTGGATGGGCGGATTACGACTGCTCCGCAGAGCCAGGCGACGATCAAGGCGTTTGTCGCGAACCACATGGTGCTGATGGAGGCGGAGCCGCCGTGGATGCCGCGGATGGATGATCACAAGCCGCACTTTGCGCCTTCGTATACGCTCCATGTTTCGGCTGCGCAGGGTGAGGGTCGTGGCGACTCGAGTAGCGATGAGTTTTGGAGTATGCAGGGCGTGGGGTTGAAAGATGCGATTGAAAGGGTGTATGGGGTGAACCCGATTCGAGTGCGTCTGCCGGCTGCGCTGGATGACGATAAGCGCTATGACTTTGCGCTGGTGCTGCCGGAGAGCGTGAGCCGGGAGAAGATGAATGAACTCTTTGAGCAGGGGCTGCTGGATCATTTTCATCTTGCGATGAGGCGGGAGAATCGGCTGGTGGATGTTTACGTTGTGACTGCGGTGCCGGGGCGGCGGCCTCCGGTGGTGAAGGCGCAGAGTCATGATGGGATGGGTTCTGTGCAGAGTTCGGGGTTTGGGTTTGAGTTTGTGAGTGATTCGGATGAGGTGCCGACGGTGATGAAACCGGTGAGCCTTGGGGCGATGTCTGGCTTGTCGGCGGAGGGTTCGGTGGATGAGTTTTGTCATCAGTTGGAGAGCGCGCTGGACAGGCCGGTGGTGAATGAGACGAATCTGCAGGGGGAGTTTGAGTTTCGGGTGGAGAGTAACAAGGGTTCGGCGGCGGAAGGCGGGAAGAACGATTTTCTGGAGCGGCTTCGGGAGAAGACTGGGTTGGTGATTAGCCCGGGGCAGAGGAATGTGGAGGTGTTGGTTTTTGAGGGACGGTGAGGGGAGGGTAGTTGTTAGTTGTTAGTTGCTGGTTGTTGGTTGCTGGTTGCAAGACGAGGCAAGAGCAACTGCAACTACAGAAGCAGGTCCTCCGCCTTCGGCGAAGGATGACAATTTCATGGGTAACGACAGTTTCATTGGTGATGACAATTTTGGTTGTGGGTGATGATTCAGTGGGTGCGCTATTCGGGGTCGGGTAGGATTATGCGGCTGGTGGCGGCGAAGAGTCTGTAGTTGGAGTAGTGGTGGAGTTCGATGCCTGCGGCGTCTTTGCCTTGCCAGGAGATCTTTACGTCGCTGGGCATCCATAGGATGAGGTTGCGGGTGGGAATTTTGACTTCGCTGAAGTGGAGTTCGGAGCGGAGCCTGGTGAGGTGGACTCCGGGGAGTGGGGAGAGCAGGTCGGTCTCGAGACGGACTATCTCGAAGGTGGCCTGATCGATCCATAGGATGCCCTGGATGAAGTAGCGGCAGGCGTCGGCACCGATGCCGATTGCGGCGCGCATGGTTGCGTGATCGGGATCCTGGGCGAAGGCGATGACGAGAGTGTCGTGGTGGTCGATCTTCTGGCGGCCGAGATAGCGGAAGCGGGACTCCTGCAGATTGGTGGGGACGAACATCATCCAGGTGTTGCCGTAGCCGACGCTTTTGGGATTGCCGGCGCTGAAGTCGTTGGGGTCGACGGTCTGATCTTTGGCGTTGGTTCTGTACTCCTCGAAGACGGGGCCGTAGGTGGGGTCCTGGGCGGCGCGGATTCGGTAGCTGAAGGTGGTGCGTTGCTGGGGCTGCTCGAGCATGTTCTCGAGGACTTTGTCGAGCTCTGCGCCTTGAACGGCGCTGGAGGTGGAGGAGGTGGCGGTTATCTGTGGCATGCCTCTGCGGGCGGAGCCGACGTTGGTGGTGAGGGTGCCGGTGTTGGGTTGATAGGGAAGCTGAATGTTGACCTGCGTGAGCTCTTCTTTGGCGATGAGGTTGGGGACTCGCGGGACCATGGCGATGAGAGCCTTGGAGGCCTGGTTGAGGATGGGCTCGGCATCGTCGGCGTCGGTGGCGGGGTGGTCCTCGAACTTGAGTGTGCGGAGTGCGGGAACGGCGGACCTGAGCTGCGGGAAGGAGTCTTCGAGATAGGAAGGGAAGTAGGTGGCGGGTTTGGAGGCGTCCGATGCGCGGGGGCCGGTGGTGCAGGTGGCGAGAGAGGTTGAGATCGTTGTGGCGGGGGGAAGCTTCTCCGGCTGCGATGGAGGTTCCTGCTGGAGCTCGGGTGGGGTTGGAGGCTGGGGCAGGGGTGGAGCTTGGGCGGCGGCGGACGCGGCCAAGACGGCCAGCAAGACGGCGGCCAGCAACACGGCGGCGGATTGCCGGAGCAAGCTCATTCGAGAACTATAGTCGAAGAGCTTGCTCCTTTGCGTAGCGGCGGGTTGTGGCTGCTGGGCTGATTATCCTAAGTACTGGGCTGATTATCCTAAGTACTCGACGTGGACGTAGGTGCCGAGGCGTGTGTTGTAGGCGAGATACCAGCCGGGGTGGTCGGGGTCTTCGTAGATGACGATGTTGTCGGAGTCCCAGTACCAGTCGTTGACGTAGGCGAAGTCGTATGGGGCTACGCCGAAGTAGAAGCCGCCGAACCAGAAGCGGGAGGGGCCGCCTCCGCCGAGACGCCAGATGTGCGAGGGGCCGAAGCCGGCGGTGAAGTGGCCGTGCTCCCAAGGGTGGTCGAGGTGGTAGTGGGGATCGTGGGGGCCTGTGTCGTGGCCGACCCAGTGGGGGTCATCGACGTGGGGGGCGTTGGGGTGTCCGGGGGCGTCGGAGAAGTTATGGTTGTCGGGCGGGCGAGGCGTGCCGTGGTAGGGTTCGGGACCGTGGGCTGGTGGTGGATGCGGGGCCGCTCCGCCGCTGGGGTGGCCTCCACCCTGAGGGTGTTGGGCCAGTGCTGGGTTTGATACGGCGATTGAGACTGCTAAGACGAGGGAAGGAACTGCTAGCCAACGTGCGATTGCGTTCAATTTAGGCCTCCAAGCGCTTGTTTTTACGGGTCTTAGGCTATCACGGCCTCTCGA
Organism: uncultured Acidobacteriaceae bacterium; assembly: GCA_963744125.1. Classification (GTDB taxonomy): domain Bacteria; phylum Acidobacteriota; class Terriglobia; order Terriglobales; family Acidobacteriaceae; genus Edaphobacter. The sequence goes on from CAVUSG010000012.1 coordinate 439,604, forward strand.
GCAGGCACAGTTTTTTGGGATGCAGGGCGGGAAGGTGTGGGTGGTATGGTTGCTTTTTACCAAGGAGGAGCATCTATAAGTTTCGAGAGGGTTTACCGGAACTCCTTGGCGGTTAGCGGGTTAATGCGACTGGATGGACCAATTAATCGACGCTTTGGGCAAAGAGGTTTTACACTGGTTCGGGTAATTTTGTTGATCTCTTGATGACTTCAAATTCCAACACGCCGACTCCGCGCGCCTCTCTGCCGTTCCTGGGGCTGGCGTGTGCGGTGGGCGTGTCGACGCTTTATTACAACCAGCCGCTGCTGCTGGAGATGGGGCAGACGTACGGCGCGACGGCTGGACGGGTTGGCTTTGTCGCGGTGGCGACGCAGGTGGGATATTCGCTGGGGCTGCTGCTGTTCGTTCCGCTGGGCGATGTGCTGGAGCGGCGGGCGTTGATGATGCGGATGTATGGCGCGGTGGCGTTGGGGCTGCTGCTGGTGGCGATAGCTCCGTCGCTTGCGTGGCTGATTGCGGGGAGTGCGTTGATCGGGCTGCTGGCTTCGGTGACGCATATTGCGCTGCCGATTGCGGCGGACCTGGCTCCGTCCGGGCAGCGGGGACGGGCGATCGGAATTGTAATGACGGGGCTGCTGCTGGGGATTCTGCTGGCGCGGACGTTTGCGGGCTGGGTGAGCAAGATTCATGGATGGCGATATGTGTTTGTGGCGGCGGCGGTGCTGAATGCGGTGTTCGTGCCGCTGCTGTGGTGGGTGATGCCGAAGCTGCCTCCAAAGCAGAAACTGAGTTATGGGGAGGCGATGGCGTCGCTGTGGACGCTGTGGCGGACGCAACCGCTGTTGCGCGAGAGCTGTGTGCTTGGGGCGCTGGTGTTCGCGTCGTTCAGCTGCTTCTGGACTACGCTGGCGTTTCTGCTGGACGGGCACTATGGGCTGGGCGCAGGGGTGACGGGGACGTTCGGACTGGTGGGCGCGGCGGGCGCGCTGATAGCGCCGATTGCGGGACGGCTGGCGGATAAACGAGGGTCGCGGTGGGTTGCGGCTACGGGAATGATGCTGCTGGCGGGGTCGTATCTGCTGCTGTGGCTGGAGGAGTGGGCGGGGATCTCGACGCTGTGGCACCTGGTGGCGCTGGTGGTGGGAGTGGTGGTGCTGGATATGGGCGCGCAGATGGTGCAGGTGGCGAATCAGACGCGGATCTTCGGGCTGGTGCCGGGGGCGCGGAGCCGGTTGAACACGGTGTATATGACGGTCTACTTCAGCGGGGCGGCGGTGGGGTCGGCGCTCTCGACGATTGCGTGGGTGCACTGGAAGTGGAATGGCGTGAGCTTCCTGGCGCTCGGGTTTATCGGGCTGGCGGGGCTGCGGCATGCGCTGGGAGATCGCACGCACGGGATCGAGAGCACGGCAGCGGCCGAGGATGCGCTGCTGGAGGCGTGAGGACTCGGAGTTCGTCCGAGCCCCCGGTTTGAGCCGGCCCGTTGTTCGGGTGGGTTAGTTCGATCCGTTCACCACCAGCGCGATATCGAGTTCCTTGACGTAATTGGGCGCGGGATCGATTCCTCCGAAGGCATCATTGCCGACGACGAAGGTGGTGGAGGTGGAGAAGGTGACGGGTGGATCGAAGGAGTCGGCGGCGAGGGGTTGGGTGACGTAGTTATTTCCGGGGGGCGTACCCTGCAGTGCTCCGTAGCGCACGGTTAATCCAGCCGGGATGGTTGTGGTGTCTCCTTCGGTGGCGATCTTTAGCCAGGTGATGGTCGGAGGGGTGACCACGGGCGGCGGAGAGACTACGGGTGGCGGAGTGACCACGGGCGGAGTTGTTACCGGTGCAGATGGGGTTTGGGCAGGCGGACTTTGTGTCTGCTGATTCGCGGGTGGATTCGAGGGCTGAGTCTGGGCGGGGGCGTTTTGCGCTGCTGGAGCATTTGCGGCGGGTTCTAAGGCTCCGATGGAGGGAGCGGCTGGCCGGGCGAGGCCGTTGAAGTCGATGGTGACGGCCGCGAGGGGTACTCCGAGACCGACGGCTGGACTGTTGGAGTAGAGATTGGGGTTGATGGCGTCGACGTCCGATTCGCCTATCAACAGCGGGTCGGCACAGACGTAGTTGGTCTCGTTGGCGAGGCCGTTGTCGGGACATCCGGTATGCATGTTCCACCAGAGGTTATGGTCGGCGGTGACGGTGGAGATGAGGATGCCGGATTCGAGATACCAACCTGAGGCGAGCCTGCCCGCATTATTGGAGTCGGGGAATCCGAGGCTGATGTTATTGATGAAGTTCACGACTCCGCCATTCGACCCGCAGTTCGGATTGAGCGAAGCGCAGCCGAGGTCGTACATGGTGGTTCCGTAGCCGGTGGAGGTATTGTTTTCGAGCGTGAGGACGCTTCCGTTCTTGAGTTGGAATGACCATTGGTCTCCTTCGGCGCGACAGGTGTCTGCGAAATCGAGGGCGATCCAACCGGAGGGGTTATTCGGAAAGCTGGCGGATTGGTTCAAGATGCGGCAGTTGGCGATAGAGACGTTGTTGATGGCGGTCGCTGAGGCTCCCGCTCCGAGTTTGAAAGTCTGTCCACCGTTTCCTTCGGACCATGAGGTGCTGATGTTGGTGATGGGAGAGGTGGTTACGTCATCGCTAATGTGGAGAGCGTCGAATCCATCCTGGGTGTTGTACTTGAATGTACCGTTCGAGACGTTGACGGTGAAATTCCCTGCGGCGATAAGCACAAACCCGTCCCCATATCCGCCACTGCTCTGGCCGAAGCAATAGTTGAAGGCATTCGCTCCGGCGGTCGGGCCCTGGGTGTTGTCGAAGGGCTTTAGCAGAAGACAGCCGTTTGCTTCTACGTCAATGTAGTTGATGTTCCATGTTCCGATTGACTCGCAGCCGTTCCCACAGCCTCCACCGTCAGAGTTCACGCCCGCGTCGCCGTTGCCCCAGATGTAGATGTCCGTTGCTGTTGATACATCTGAACTCAGGGTGTTCATTTTGCTGCCATGGATGCCGTCCCCCGCGGTACCGGCAACCATAATGTCGGTCATGGTAAGTCTGCGCGGGCCTTGATTCGTGCTGTCCTCAAATCGAATGCCAGCCTCAGATATGTAGTTTGCAGAGTGGGCGCATCCTCCACCCGAGCCACCGCCCGACATGGTGCAATTATCAGGCTGGGTGATTTCGAGACAGTTCAAGGTAATCTGGTCGGTGCCCTGCAGGTCGATGACGTTATATGCCCCTGAGATTCCGCTCAGGATTGTCGGATTGACCAACCCGGTATGCCCCAAGGTGTGACAGCTTCCTGCATTTTGGCCAATGATGGCCACGCCATTCGGCAGAGGGGGAAGGATGCATGAAGCGCCTGCAGGATAGCCGGAGTTCGGAGTTCCACAAATGCCACCCAGGGTTGCAGACCAATCCATGCCCAGTCCACCGTTCTGTTCACCCATGTAATAAGGGACGGTGTTGGTGGGAGGATCGGAGAACTGGATGGTGTCGTTGGCTACGATTTTGTTCCAGACACCCCAGTAGTTGAGGAGTTGGTAGGGATGGTTGTAGGCACAGGCTTTTCCAGTGCCGGAGCCGGGGTATGGGGCGTTGGTGGTGCCGGAGCATTGAATGTTGGTTCCACCATCGTGGCGGATGTACCAGGTGGTCGCGTGGGAGGAGATGCAGACACCGAAGAGGAGGGCGAACAGGAGGAGTTTTTTCATGCCAGACCCCTGGCGACTACGTGTGTCCGGGGTATCTGGGTTTTTATCTGGGTGAATCGAGCCTCACAGGAACAGGACGTTCTCAAGATCAGAATCGAACTTTGAAACATGCTCTTACTACCTCCATCGAAATGTGTTGGGACCTGCTGTCGCAAGCCTGAGTTGCCCGCTAAAAAGGGAGGGCTGGCGGAAACCGAATTCAGCTCAGGGATCGATTCCCGTTCAAAGAACGCTTGGGTTTTCTAGCATTTCTGCACTCGGCGACGGTTGGGAGGAAGACCGTGGGGGAGCCGCTCGCATAGCGCAGACTGGGGCCCGTACAGCGTGACCATTTTTACGCGTGCATCTTAATGAAGACGTGTGGCGTAACTGCTCGGACTACCTGACAGTGTTAATTTTCTGTATTCGGGGAGCCGACTTCACAAGGCAGGAATATCGCGGCAGCAGCTTGCAGACGCTGACGGAATATTTGTTGCAAGCTCTTCGTCGGAGAGAGCGCACATCTCAGGGTCGTCTCCAACCATACCGGGCTTCAGCAGGATGTGCAACCGTGGATGGATGAAATTCAGAGACAGGAACAAGAGGATGAACGTGACTGAAGCGCCAACGTATCCCGTAACCTTGAGGGGAGTGGAGATGCGCGGAATGTGGTGAGCGAGGCAGGGCTCGAACCTGCAACCGTCAGCTTAGAAGGCTGATGCTCTATCCAATTGAGCTACTCGCCCGCGCGGGACCTTCTTATTGTAGCGGGAGTGTGGCCGATCGATGGGCTGAAGAGCGTGCTAGGTGATGTCTTTGGCACGGAGGAGAAGGATGATGGCTTCGAGGGCGGCGGACCAATGTTGCTGCGCGGTGCCGGGATCGTGGCCGAGGGCCTTGACGTAGAGGGTGATTGCGAAGCCCTCCTGCGGGCCGGTGAGGTCGAGGAGCGCGGGGCGGATGACGCAGTCGAGCATGGCGTGAGGGTGATCGAGCGGGGCGGCGCGGCGAACGAGGCGGTCGAGAAACTGCTGGTGATGATGCACGGAGATAAAGCGAGCGCGATCGCGGAGGAGGATGTCGATGTAGCTGGTGAATCCGGCGGGGAGTAGTTCGTGGGTGGGATCGATATCGAGGTTGAAATGGAGCTGGTCGAGCTCTTCAGGTTCGAGAGGCCACGCGTCGCACTTGGCGGTGAAGACGGGCGAGCGCGCGGCGTTGAGAGCGCGGAGAGCGTGCATGAGAGCGGGGAAGTGTTCGGCCTCGGGGAGATGGTCGAGGTCGTAGGGGTTTTCGCGGAGGTCGACGAAGTGAGAGCCGGGGCTGGCCGGATCGAGCGAAGGATTAGACCAGGGAACGACGAGGACGGGGTCGTCGGGAGCGCACTCTGCGGACCATTCGGCTAGCATCTGGTTTCTATCTTAACTCCCAACGTGCCATTAGCGGATAGTGAGGGATAGGATCATCTCGCATTGGTGGAGCGTTGGGTTGGGTGGGTATGGCTCGATCGTCCCGGTGAGGACGAAGCCGTATCGCTGGTAGAAACGAATTGCAGCAGCGTTGCCGCTGGTGACCATGAGGCGAAGTTGGGGATTTGCGAGATCGAGCGCCCATCGTTGCACGTGGTTGAGGAGGCGTGTTCCGAGGCCGGCCCTGCGGTGACTGGGTGCGACCCACATGGAGGCTACGTTGGGGCGAGGCGGATAGTGATCGTCGAGATAGCAGGCGATGATTCCGCAGGGTGTATGGCCGTCCCTTGCGATGTAACAGACGGAGTGGGAGCCGCTGTTCCAGGTGTTGATGCGCTTGCGCCACTCGGCTTCGAAGAACTTAGACTCTTCGGCGTAGGTGCGTCCGAAGGCGGATGGTGTGTCTTTGAGGGCGCGCAGACGGATGGTCTTGAAGTCGGTGAGCAGGCGCGGCGAGAGGGGCTCAATGGTGAGCATGGCGGGGCTAGGTACAGGGTACTAGGTACCAGGTACTAGGCGTGGGCGAGTAGGAAGTTGAGGGCGGTGTGTTCGGCCCAGTAGCCGTCGTCGTTTGCGGCTGGGTTGGCGTCGGCGAGGAAGGCGCAGTGGCCGCCGTGCGAGGGTTCGAGGAGGGTGATGTGGGGGTTGGCGGCGATCTTGGCGCGGCTCTGGGGGGTGATGCGGATGAAGGGGTCGTCGAGAGCGTGGAGGATGAGGGTGGGGACGGTGATGCGATCGATGACGCGGGCGGCGGCGGCGCGGAAGTAGTAGTCGTCGGCGCTGGCGAAGCCGGAGTAGAGGGCGGTGATGCGGTGGTCGAATTCGCGCAGGGAGTGGATGCCGGTGGCCTGGTTGGCGTCGTAGGCGCGGGGGAAGAGGCTGGCTTTGCGGCGGAAGCGGCGCAGGAGTGCGCGGAGGAATTTTAGTTCGTAGAGTCGGTTGATGGGGCGGTGGAGCGCGTCGGCGGAGGGGCCGAGGTCGAGCGCGGGCGAGACTGCGATGACGGAGTGGAGCTGGGTGAGGGGATTGTCGTCGAGATCGCCGGCGAGTTTGAGGACGAGATTGCCGCCCATGGAGTAGCCGATAAGCGAGATGGATTGGAGGCCGTAGAGGCTGATGAAGTGGCGCATGACGGCGAGGACGTCGCCGGAGAGGCCGGAGTGATAGAGGGTGGGGGTGAGGTGCTCGGTGCCGCCGCAGTTGCGCATGTTCATGCGGATGATGTTGGCTCCGGCGAGCCAGAGCTTGTTGGCGTTGCCGATGACGTACTGCGAGTTCGATGAGCCTTCGAGGCCGTGGACGATGATGGCGGTGGGGCGGGTGGCGCGGACTTCGAGCGGCTGCCAGTGGCAGTGGCAGAGGACCTGGCTGGCGATCTGGTCTTCAGTGGCGCGGGAGACTTCGACGAGCTGGGCCTCGGGCGGCGGAAGGTGGTCGGGGCGGGGCAGATAGTTGCCGAGGATGGTCTGGATGTGGCCGTTCTGCATGAAGCGGCGTGGCCGGAATTCGGTGGGAGTGAAGGTGGATTTAGTTTGGGTGATGGTTGGCATTATTGCTTGCCTGCTTGTGCTGAAGCGAGTGCAAGGAAGCTGGCGGCGTTGAGTGCGCCGGTGGGTTCGTCTTCGTGCTTGAAGTAGATGTAGGTGTCGCGGTCTTTGGCGAGGAGGGTGAAGCGTTGGGCGAAGGCTGCGATCTCGGTAGGGGAGTAGCCTCCGTTGCGGCGGAGGCGGAAGCAGGTATGGGTGGCGGCGGTGTGGACCTCGGGAGTCGTCAGGTCGTCGCTTTCGGCTATGCAGAGAGCTGCGTTGTGTTCGCGGAGGATCTTGTAGTTTCTTCGGAGAAGAAGGATTCGTTGCGGAACTCGAAGGCTATGGCGGGTGCGTAGTTTGCGCGGAGGGCGGGAAGCGCGAGGAATTCTGCGAGGGGTGTCGGGTCGGCTTTGAAGTTGGGTGGGAGTTGGAAGAGGAGTAGGCCGAGGCGGCCGGCTTCGCGAGACGAGGGCTAGCGAGTCGATGAACTGGGCTACGTCGGCGGCGCACTCGCGGAGACGCTTGAAGTGGGTGATGCGCTGCGGAGCTTTGAAGCTGAAGCGGAAGGTGGCAGGGCGTGGCGGCGAGCCAGCCTTCGAGCATTTTGGTGGTTGGCAGGGCGCGGAAGGTGTAGTTGACCTCGACGGAGTTGAGCTGGGAGGCGTAGAACTCGAGGAACTTTTTGGCGGGGACGTTGGCGGGGTAGAAGCCGGGCTTCCAGGTGGGGTAGGCCCAGCCGGAGGTTCCGGCGAAGAGGCGCGGCGGCGCTGCGGGAGCGGTTGGCGTTACGGGCGAAGAGGTTTTTATTACGCGAGGCACAATGAGAGGCTAAACCGAAGACACGACGAGCGGAGGATTTTTTCGGGGAGGGAATTGGGGCGGCTAGTGGGTTTCGAACCCACGACATCCGCTGCCACAGAGCGGCGTTCTGCCACTGAACTATAGCCGCCGTATCCATCTCGATTGTAGCATCAGATGGGGTGAGGCGTAGATTAGTGGTCGGGATGAAGGCGGGTGACGAATGCAGACGACAGCGAAGCCGGAGATCATAACGCCGCGGACGAAGCTGGGCGGCAAGATGTTCGACGACGAGCATCTGGACATTCTGTCGCACATTCTGGACGACTTTATCCAGATTCCTGGGACGTCGATACGGTTTGGGCTGGATGGAATTGTCGGGTTTATCCCGGGGGTGGGCGATGCGATCGGGGGGATTGCTTCGTGCATCATTATTGTTGCGGCGTGGGTGCGGGGAGTGCCGGCGCCGGTGCTGGCGCGGATGGTGGCGAACGTGGCGATCGAGGTAGTGGTGGGTTCGGTGCCGGTGATGGGCGACATGTTCGACATTGCGTGGCGCGCGAACCGGCGGAATTACGCGCTGCTGACGGGCTGCAAGTTCGAGCCGCGCAAGCATACTCGGCAGAGCTGGCTTTTTCTTGGGGCGCTGTGCGCGTTTCTGATGGCGCTGGTGATTGTGCCGACGCTGCTGGTGGCTTGGCTGCTGATGCATTTGATGAGCGGGGTTCCGGGAGCGCCTCGTTAAAGAACACGTGTAAGGCCGGCGGGTATTTGGTGGAGATGCGGTAAACTTAAGTGAGTCGGGGCGTAGCGCAGCCTGGTAGCGCATCTGCTTTGGGAGCAGAGGGCCGGGGGTTCGAATCCCTCCGCCCCGACCATTATCTTTCAATAATTGCAAGTCCTAAACTCCGCTGAGGTCCTGCCGCCTCGGAGCGAATCTCGATTTCCAGAGAAGCCTCGTCGTCCAACTTCGCGACGCAGAGCTTACGGGACCGTTGCCGGGTCCTTCTTCTCCACACGCTTTTGCGCAAGGGGAAGAATAGCTTTGATGAAATCGGCTGCTGTATATGGCTGGCCGGCCTGAAGGCCTGGCGGCGCGGGAGCCAAGGGGTAGATGATATCCCCCGTCCCCGAGTCGGGCTTGAGCCAGAGGGCCATGAGGTAGATGGGCGAAGACCGCAGTAACCGCACTTCGTAAGACGCTGCACCGACGGCTGGGAGCGTGGCTACCTGCGTCAAGGCCTGCGCAGTGGCTTCCACGTACGGCCCGTAGTTGATATTCGCGAGCAGTGTCGCGACTCCGTTGGAGTTGACCTGTACTTCGGCAGCGGCAACGGTTGTGCCGCCGCCCGCGACGAGATACCGGAAGCCCGTAAGAGTTGCGGATGCCAGGCCGCCACCGTTGACGATGCCGCCGGGGCGGAGATCATAGACAGCATGGGGCTGCGATGCCTGGAGGGTGCTGAAATCGACTCCGGTTCCCGACAGAGGACTCGGCCTCGTCGAGAGCCTGTTGAGGCCGGCCTCGACAAGTGTGGTTCCATTCGCCGGTGGTGCTGCAAAGTGAACTGGCATAGTCTTCTCCTTCAGGCTACTTGGTGAAATAGGACTCGTACCATGTGGCGCCGCCGTTATAGCTGCCCGGGAATGAATTGAAGTCCTGTGTCGACGGCCCGTACCATGGATCCTGGATATCGAGGGTTGGCACCGCTGGATCCCGATTATCGTAGCCGTCCGTCGCGGGGTTGTGACCTCCGCTGCCGCTGGGGATCCACTGAATGTTGATCGATACCGGGTGTCCAGCCTCGATCTGATTGATGACAGTCTGGAGCGTTGGCGCGCCCATGGCTGTGGATGCCAGATGGCCAGTGGTCGTGAGTGCCTTGTCCGGGTATCCGGCCTGGTTGCACGCGCTGCTGCTGCCACTAGTGCAGCAAGTCGTCTGGCTCAATTCCGTGTTGGCCAGCGAGCATTGTGTTCCTGTATACGCGGGGCTGTAGTAGAGCGTGATGCTCACTGTCGTTGCCAGCCAGCACCATTCGGTTTGCTGCTGGTGCTGCTCGTTCAGCCCCAGATATACGACTGGCGAGATCAGAGTCCCGGCCAACGAGCCCCAGGCGGACCATGGCCCGGCGTGGGGTGCGGTTTGCCAGATGTGCCACAGGGCATTGTCTGTGCCACGGGCAAACACCTCGATCCGTCCATCGGAGTTCACCGCGGGCACCGCATCGCTGGTGATGACTCCAGCCAGAGAACCCCACGCGGACCAGGGAGCGGCGTGGGGTACGGTTTGCCAGATGTGCCACAGTGCGTCATCAGTGCCGCGGGCAAAGACTTCAAGCCGTCCATCCGTGTTAACCGCGACTGCTGGATCGCTGGTGATGACTCCAGCGAGAGAACTCCACGCGGACCAGGGAGCGGCGTGGGGCACGGTTTGCCAGATGTGCCACAGTGCATAGTCGGTGCCGCGGGCAAATACCTCAAGCCGTCCATCTGTATTTACGGCAACGGAGGGAGTGCTGGTGATGGCCCCGCCCAAGGAACTCCAGGCGGACCAATCTGTGTCGCCGGGTCCCGTCTGCCAGATGTGCCACAGGGCATTGTCGGTGCCGCGGGCAAATACCTCCAGCAATCCATCCGTGTTCAGCGCTACGGCCGGATCGCTGGTGATGGATCCACCCAGCGAAATCCAGGGCGACCATGCTGGAGCGCCGGGCGCCAGTTGCATGATGTACCACAGGGCGCCGTCGGTGCCGCGAGCGAACACGTAGAGGCAGCCGGCCAGGTCGGACGAAACCGTTGGGTCGCTGGTGATCCCGCCGCCCATCGAACTCCATGCGGACCATGGCCCGGCATGCGGGGCGGTTTGCCAGATGTGCCACAAGGCCCCATCGGTGCCGCGAACGAACACTTCGAGCCGGCCATCCTTGTTCACTGCCACCGTCGGATTGCTGGTGATGCCCCCGCCCAGCGAACCCCATGCGGACCATGGTCCGGCATGCGGGGCGGTTTGCCAGATGTGCCACAAGGCAAAGTCCGTACCCACTCCAAATATTTCCAGCCGTCCATCGGTGTTGCACGCCGCCGCGCATGCGGAGCTTAGAGCGACTTGAGGTGTCGATGCCATGTTTTCCTCCAAACTGGGATAGCGCTCGCGGGACGCGGGATATCCGTCCGGTGAAGATTTCCTGAGTGCCTTTCGATGTTGGCCGGGGGTGTGCATTCCTGGCTCACACAAGGTGTGAACGGCGAAACCATTTACGGGTTCAATTTAGGGAGGGCCGTGGGTCAGCGTCAAGCTAGCACCTTACATGAAATTCGTCAAGCATTTGTAGGCTTTGGTAGTGGTGCGGTTTGAATGTAATGGGTCAGTTTGAATCTTGCCCCATTACGGCGATAGACCTCGGCCGCGATAAACATAGGTCCGCGAAGGCAAGTGCTAACTCTTAAAGTTCCAAGCTCATACGCTCACGTGGCACTGTACGGAATTGAGGGCGATTGAACCAACTGCCGGTGCGGTGCTAGCATCCTATCCTCAGCCAACACAGGAGAAGACCGTGATGAATTCCCCGGCAGCAAATCGTCCCGATGAAGCTATGTGCAAGGGTGCAGTCGAGAACGATGCTCCTGCTGACGACAGTAAGCGCCGGACGCAGGATAGCTCTCTGAGCGGTCAGCTTGGGCACCGCGATCAGGATGCGATGCTGAAGGACGCGGATACTGATTTTCCGGGGCTCGATGCTGAGGCCGAGCATAGCTAAGTAGCGCGTGGGATTTGATGCGATAGAAAAGCCCGGGGCGATTGTCCCGGGTTTTCTTGTGATTTTGTTGGTGATGAAGGTTACATCAGGCGCTGCATGACTTCGTCGAGCACCTGGCGGCCGGGTCTTACGCGTTCGTCGGGCAGCGTGCCGAGCGGCTCGTCGACCAGGTTCAACATCTCGGTGAAGCTGGGCTTCTTGGTGTCGATGTAGAAGACGCCGGTCAAGACCTCATCCTCTTGCGTGTGCGGACATGAGGGCTTCGGTTGCGGCGATTCGATTGGTTGGATCGTAATCCTCGTGCAGCTTGCGCAGACGCATGTGACTGCCGTCGTGCATCTCCACGTTGATGGTGGTGCCGGGATCGTACTCGACGTCGATCTCCTGGAAGTGCGGGACGAAGCCGACCTCTGAGATGGCTTCCTCGTGCTCCTGCATGTACTTGTAGCTGCGGGTGGAGCCCTCGTGATCGTTGAAGGTGACGCAGGGTGAGATGACGTCGAGCACTACGGTGCCGTTGTGCGCGATGGCGGCCTTGAGCATGGCGAGGAGCTGCTTCTTGTCGCCGGAGAAGGAGCGTCCGACGAAGGTGGCTCCGAGCTGGATGGCCAGCGCGCAGGTGTCGATGGGGGGCAGATCGTTGATGACGCCGGTCTTCAGCGTGGAGCCGAGGTCGGCGGTGGCGGAGAACTGGCCCTTGGTGAGGCCGTATACGCCGTTGTCCTCGATGATGTAGATGACGGGGACGTTGCGGCGCATCATGTGGACGAACTGGCCGATGCCGATGGAGGCGGTGTCGCCGTCGCCGCTGACGCCGAGGGCCTTCATGGTGCGGTTGGCGAGCAGCGCGCCGGTAGCGACGGAGGGCATGCGGCCGTGGACACTGTTGAAGGAGTGCGAACGGCTCATGAAGTAGGCGGGACTCTTGGAGGAGCAGCCGATGCCGGAGAGCTTCATGACGCGCTCGGGCTGGACGCCCATGTCGTAGAAGGCGTCGATGATGCGCTCGGAGATAGCGTTGTGGCCGCAGCCGGCGCAGAGGGTGGTTTTGCCGCCGCGGTAGTCGAGGACCTGAAGGCCGATGCGGTTGGTCTTCGGAGTCGGGGCCGGCTTCGGCGCTTCGACAGGAGTTGATGTAACAGGCGTCGTTGCCATTTAGAGTCCTTCCTGCGTGACGAGGTCGTCGGTGACGGAGCGTGCATCGATGGGCAGCCCGTTGAAGTGGCGAATGCTGCGCAGCTTCACGATGTCTTCTGCATTGATGTCGAGTTTGAGGAGGCTGAGCATCTGCGCGTCGCGGTTCTGTTCGATGACGTAGATGCGATCGTGCGCTGCGACGAAGTCGTGCACCTCGCGGGAGAACGGATAGGCGCGCAGCCGGATGTAGTCGGTGTCGAGGTTGAACTCTTTCTTCAACTGATCGCGGCTCTCGCGGGTGGCGAAGTCGGAGGTTCCGAAGGCGATCAGGCCGATCTTGGACTTGCCGGTCTGGACGACCTCGGGGCGGGGAACGAGGGAGCGCGCAGTCTCGAACTTCTTGGAGAGCCGTTCCATGTTGTTGTAGTAGTCGTCGGGCCGCTCAGTGTACTGCGCCTTCTCGTTGTGGCCGGAGCCGCGTGTGAAGTAGGCCGCCAGGGGGCTGGCGGTACCGGGCAGGGTGCGATAGCCTACGCCGTCGCCGTCGACATCTTTATAGCGTGCGAAGCCGCCGAGTTTGGTCAGCTCTTCGGCGCTGAGCACCTTGCCGCGATTGAGCGGCTTCTCGGGATAGGCGAAGGGCTCGGACATCCAGTTGTTCATGCCGAGGTCGAGGTCGGACATGACGAAGACCGGGGTCTGGAGCTGCTCGGTGAGGTCGAAGGCCGCCTGGGCCATTTCGAAGCACTCTTTCACGCTGCCGGGGATGAGCATGACGTGTTTGGTGTCACCGTGCGAGAGAAACGCGACGGAGAGCAGGTCGCCCTGCTGATTGCGCGTGGGCATGCCGGTAGAGGGGCCAGTGCGCTGGACGTCGATGATGACTCCGGGCAGCTCGGCGTAGTAGCCGAGGCCGGCGAACTCGGCCATCAGCGAGATTCCGGGACCGGAGGTTGCGGTCATGGCGCGTGCGCCTGCCCAGCCTGCTCCGAGGACGGCTCCGATTGCGGCGAGTTCGTCTTCCGCTTGAACGATGGCGAAGGTGGCCTTGCCGTCGGCTTCGACGCGATAGCGCTTGGCGTAGTCGATGAAGTTTTCGACGACGGAGGACGAAGGCGTAATCGGATACCACATCACGACCGTGCAGCCGGCGAAGATGCAACCGAGCGCGGCGGCGGCGTTGCCGTCGATGATGATCTTGCCGGCGGTCTCGTTCATCGGCTCGAGCACGAAGGGATCGTGCTTGGTGAAGTTTGCGGCGGCGTACTCGAAGCCAGCCTGGACTGCACCCCAGTTGAGGTCCGCGGCCTTCACCTTCTTGGCGAACTGCTTGCGCAGCGCGGCTTCGACGGCGACCATGTCCATCTTGAGCAGGTGCGCGGCCACGCCGACGTAGATCATGTTTTTGACCAGCTTGCGCAACTTGGCTTCGGGGCAGGCCGCGGCGGTGAGCTTGTCGAAGGGCACCGGGTAGCAGGCGATGTCGTCGCGGAACTGCTGGAGGTTGGCCGACTCCTCGTAGATCGCAGCGGCGCCTGGAGGCAGGGAGAGCATGTCCTCGCGGGAGGTCTCCGGGTTCATCGCGATGAGGAGGTCGATCTCTTTCTTGCGGGCCACGTAGCCGTATTTGCTGGCGCGAATGGTGTACCACGTCGGCAGACCGGCGATGTTGGAAGGAAAGAGGTTCTTGCCGCTGACCGGGATTCCCATCCGGAAGATTGACTTGAGCAGGACTGAGTTGGCGGACTGCGAGCCCGATCCATTTACGGTCGCGATCTGAATGCTGAAGTCGTTGACGATTGGCGTGGATGCTGGCTGTAAAGTGTCAGGCTTGCTCGAGATGCCGGTGGCGGCATCGGCTGCCTGCGCGACGTTTTCTGTCGCCATGTGTTGTGCTCCCCCTGCGAAACTTAGGAGTTTCGCCTATCAAAAAACGATACCATAATCGTTACAGCGCTGGCCCGAGGCGCAGAGTTGTATGCCGCGCAGTGGAATCCAGATCGCCATGATGGCATTGGGTTTCTTTGATTGTCTTCTGTACTCTTTGTGACGATGGAGCAGCGGCAGGTTTCGATAATCGGCCTTCGATCTTCTTCCTTACAAACGTCATGCAATTCTGATGACTCCGCTATCATTCTTAATTGCGGTGATGTCGCTGGTGTTTTTTGACAGATCAGATTCCGACTCTTTCGCTCCTTTTTGACGAGCCACAGTTCAATTGATAAGGTGGTCTACCGTAGATCGCATAGATATAGATACGTTTTGTTTATGCCTCTAATTTGCAAGTTTGACCCGTAAGAATCGCTATATCAATATTTATGACCCAACTAACACTTCTGACCCCTACCTATCCATCGTCGTACTGGCGATCGCGGCGGCTGGTTTTGCCATTGCTCCGCTGGGGCTGGCGTGGCTGTGGGCGAAGAAGTTTTCTCCGCGCAAGCCGGGACCGAACAAAAACACAACCTACGAGTGCGGGCTGGAGTCGAAGGACGACGTGCTGATCCAGTTCAGGCCGGAGTACTACCTGTACGGGATCATCTTTCTGATCTTCGATGTGGAGGCGATCTTTCTGCTGCCGTTCGCGGTGTCATTTGGCGGACTGACGTTGGGAGCTTGCATCGCGATGATGGTCTTTCTGCTGTTGCTGGTGGAGGGGCTGGTATGGGCGTGGCAGAAGGGTGTATTGACGTGGGTATGAGTGAAGCAAGATAGAGGGCGTTGTAGACGGCGGACTTCAGAAAGCGGAATGGTTTCACAATGGACCAGAAGCTGAAGATTGAATTGAGCAAGCAGGGCATCGTTACGACGACGCTCGAGGAGCTCTACAACTGGGGGCGGCAGGAGCTCGGTGTGGCCGATGACCTTCGGCCTGGCCTGCTGCGCGATCGAGATGATTGCGACGTCAATGGCGCGATACGACATTGCGAGATTTGGCGCGGAGGTGTTCCGGCCGTCGCCGCGGCAGGCGGACCTGATGATCGTCTCCGGCACAGTGACGAAGAAGATGGCGCCGCAGGTGGTGCGTCTCTATAACCAGATGGCGGAGCCGAAGTATGTGATTGCGATGGGCGCGTGCGCGATCTCGGGTGGGCCGTTCAAGCAGGGATACAACGTGCTGAAGGGGATCGACCGGTATATTCCGGTGGACGTGCATATTCCGGGATGCCCGCCGCGGCCTGAGGCGTTGCTGGATGCGTTCATGACGCTGCAGAAGAAGATCGACGCGCAGGCTCTGACGGGTGAGACGCGACCACGGCATCTGAACGCCGATGCTCCCAGCGAGTTTGTTGTGCCGCGCTTCGGCGCGCACGATCTGGAGCCGCCGATGAACCCGAGCGTGTGGCCGATTTCGATTGATCTGGATGGATGCAAGGCAGGCGGGGACGATGCTGGAGAAAGTTAAAGCGGATATCGAAGCTGCCATTCCGGGCTGCCGCCTGGAGATCATCCCCAATGGCAGCCCGTCGGGACAGCACTCGCTGCTGGTTGCGACGGAGCACGGGCTGGAGGTGGCGAAGTTTCTGCGCGATAGTCCGGAGTGGCGGCTCGACTACTGCTCGAACGTTACGGGCGTGGACTGGCTGGACTCGGAGACCTCGGAGAAGGTGAAGGTCAAGAAGATAGTGGACGGCGTGGAGCAGGAGGTCGACGAGGTCGAAGAAGACCCAGTTCCCGGGATACCTTGAGGCCGTCTATCACCTCTACTCGATGGAGAAGAAGCATGGGCCGGTGGTGATCCGTATGCGTACCGTGAACCGCACGGACCAGGTGCATCTGCCGTCGCTGGTACGCCGGTGTGGCGCAGTGCGGAATTTCAGGAGCGCGAGGTCTTCGATCTGTACGGGATCATCTTCGATGGCCATCCCGACCTGCGCCGTATTTTGATGTGGGATGAGTTCGAAGATCATCCGATGCGAAAAGATTATGTAGAGCCGGACGACTACGAGTACGAGCCGACGCCGCACGACGAAGTTCTGGCAAAGGCGAAGCAACATACAGCATGACGACAGAAATTCAACTGCCGATGATGGAAGATTTGCCCCAGGATTTTATGGAAGGGGGCAGCGACAGCGATCTGCTCGAAATTGCGCTGGGGCCGCACCATCCGTCGACGCATGGCGTCTTCCGCATGGACGTGGTGCTGGACGGCGAGCGCGTGGTGAAGCTGAAGCCGGTGTTCGGCTATCTGCACCGCAACCACGAGAAGATCGCCGAGACTGCGAGCTATCTCGCGTCGATGCCGTACACCGACCGGCTGGACTACATCTGCTCACTGACCAATAACTGGGGATACGCGCTGGCAGTGGAGAAGCTGGCCGGGCTGCAGGTGCCGGAGCGCGCCGAGTACATTCGCGTGATAACGGCGGAGCTGACACGACTGGTGAACCACGCCGCCACGCTCGGCTTTCTGACGCAGGAGATGGGCGCGAGCGGTACTCCGCTGATGTATGCGTTTCGCGAGCGCGAAAAGATACTCGATCTCTTCGAGGCGCTCACCGGCTCGCGCATGATGTGTAATTACATGCGCTTCGGCGGGTGCCGCGTGGAACTGCCTGCGGGTTGGCTGGAGTGGGCGCAGAAGGTTGTCGATAATTTCCCGCGCTTTCTGGATGAGTACGAGCAGCTGCTGACGGGGAACGAGATCTTCATGGCGCGCGCGCAGGGCGTCGGCGTGCTGAAGAAGGAGTTGGCGATCAACGCCGGCATTACCGGGCCGATGCTGCGCGCTTCCGGCGTTAACTACGATATCCGCAAGGTGGATAAGTACGGAATTTACGAGCGGTTCGACTTCAAGATTCCGCTGGGCGAGCACGGCGATGTCTACGACCGTTACATGATTCGCATGCTGGAGATGCGCGAGTCGCTGAAGATTCTTAATCAGGCGCTGCGCGATATTCCGGCTGGCCCGATCATGGATCCCAAGGCGAAGATTCGCGGATTTCGTCCGAAGCCGGGCGAGGCCTATGGGCGCATCGAATCGCCGAAGGGCGAGCTGGGCTTCTACCTGATCAGCGACGGTTCGCCGAATCCGTATCGCTATCGCGTGCGGCCGCCGAGTTTGATTAATCTCACTGTGCTTGAGGATATGTGCCGCGGCTACAGCGTGGCGGATACGATTGTGATCTTTGGAAGGGTTGATATTGTGCTGGGCGAGGTAGACCGATAGCAGTTTGATTGAAGTGAGGAGTTGGGCATGCTGGGTGAAGGGATCTTGAAGGGTTTCGCGGAGACGGCTAAGAACTTTCTTGGCAGCTACGTCAGCAAAGATAAGCTGACGACCGTGCAGTTTCCCGAAGAGCGTCTGCCCCAGGCAGAGGCGGCGCGGAACTTTCCGTTCCTGGTCTACGACGGCGACGACTGGCAGGCGGGATTGCGCTGCGTGGCCTGCCAGATCTGCGAAAAAGAGTGCCCGCCCAAGTGCATCCTGATCGAGAAGAGCACCGATAAGAAGCCGGACTACGTGGGCAAGATGCAGAACTATCCGGCGGTCTTCAACATCGATGTGTCGGTGTGCATGAGCTGCCAGATCTGCGTGGAGGTCTGCCCGTTCGATGCGATCGAGATGGACACCACCTTCGAGCTGAGCACGGACGACCGCTATGGCGGCCTGCTGTGGCGCAAGAATCAGCTGGCGAAGTCGAACGAATACTTCCACCAGATTCATCCAACTGTCGCAACCGAGATAGACGAACGGCTCGCCGAGGCGAAGGCGAAACTTGAAGCGAAGGCGAAGCCTGCTGCTGCGACTCCTGCTGCGGCTGCGGCACCCCAATCTGATCCAGGGGCGACGACGAGATGAATTCAAAGTTGTCGATGGGTGAGATGGCGGACCAGATATTCGTCCTGTTGAAGCAGTGGCTGGTGAGTCACGCGCCGGCTGCGTTGCAACCCGTCTTTGCGGCGCTACTCTCCGTCGCGGCAATTATTGTGGTGTTTGCGTCGCTGTTTGCATTGACGACGGTTCTGGAGCGCAAAGGCCTGGGCCGATTTCAGAACCGCTACGGCCCGAATCGCGTGGGGCCATATGGGCTGCTGCAGCCGTCTGGCGGACGGGCTGAAGTCGCTGACCAAGGAAGACGTCGTTCCGCGCGACTGCGGACAAGGTCGTGCATTTTCTGGCGCCGCTGGTGCTGGTGATCGGCGCCTTCCTGGGCTACGCGGTGCTGCCGATTGGCCGCAACATGGTGACCGTCAACCTGGACGCGGGCGTACTGTATTTCTTCGCGGTCGGGTCCATCATTGAGTTGTCTGTCTTCATGGCCGGCTGGTCGAGCCGTAACAAATATTCGTTGCTCGGCGCGATGCGCGCTATTGCCCAGATGATCAGCTACGAAGTCCCGCTGATTCTCTCGGCGATCGTGGTCATCATGGCGGCAGGCTCGCTCTCGACAGTTGCAATCGTCGAACAGCAAGCCGGCTACACCGGAATTTTCCCGCACTGGTATGTGTTTACGCCATGGGGGTTCGCGGGGTTTGTGCTCTTCATGATTGCGGCGACTGCCGAGTCCAATCGCTCGCCCTTCGACCTGCCCGAGGGCGAGTCCGAGATTATCGCCGGCTACTACATCGAATATTCTGGCTTCAAGTTCGCGCTGTTCTTCCTCGGCGAATACATCGGCATGTTTGCCATCAGCGGAATGGCGATCACGCTGTTTCTGGGCGGATGGTCTGCGCCCCTTTCATTTCTCAACGTGATTCCATCGTATCTCTGGTTCTTTGCGAAGTTGCTGGCACTGATCTGCACGTTTATATGGATACGCGCCACGCTGCCGCGACTGCGCATGGACCAGTTGATGAACTTCGCCTGGAAATTTATTTTGCCGTTGGCGCTCATTAATCTTGTCACCGCGGGCGTCTGGAAGTTCGTGCCGTCGGCTCCGCTGCGCTGGCTCGTGTGCAGCATCATGGTTGTTGTTCCTTACACTTTGCTGGGCCGCGGGCTGATGCGGTCGCAGAGACTGGAGAAGCGAATCTATCGGTTCGCAGAATAGGAGAGATGATCCCAACCTTTGTCATTCTCGCTGCGCTTACGATCGGCGGAGCAATAGCAGCACTGACGCTGCGCAACCTTGTGCATTGCGTGCTGGCGCTGACGCTGTCGTTTCTCGGCCTGGCAGGCTTTTATCTCCAACTCAGCGCGCAGTTCATCGGTTTCGCGCAGGTACTTGTGTATGTTGGCGCAGTGGCGATCCTTGTGGTCTTCGCCGTGCTGCTGACGCGCGGTGCAGACCCGACGTCTCAGCCCATTTTTTCGCAATCGTGGCTCTGGAGCGGTGTTGTCTCGGTGGCTGTATTCGGAGTTCTGGTTTGGACGATCCATTCCAGCGCTGTTGCTCGACGCGAACTGCGGCTCCAACCAGAGGCAACCGTGAAGCAGATTGGCGACGCACTGATGTCGCGATATGCTCTGCCGCTGGAGGTGATCGGCTTGCTACTGACTGTTGCTCTGATTGGCGCAGTGACCATTGCCATGCGCGAGAAACAGGAGGTGAGATGACTTCGTTGACGAGCTACCTTCTCATCTCGGCAATTCTGTTCGCCGTCGGTCTGGCTGGCGCCATTACTCGCCGCAATGCGATTCTGGTTCTGGTTGGAATCGAGCTGATGCTCAACGCGGCGAACCTGAACTTCATCGCATTCTGGCGTTATGGCCCGAACCCCGATGCGCTGACGGGAACCATGTTTGTGATCTTCTCAATAGCCGTCGCAGCGGCGGAGGCTGCGGTTGGCCTAGCTCTCATCATCTCGATCTACCGGCATTACAAGACGACAAATCTCGACCAAATTGATTCGATGAGGGGCTGAACCGCGACATGACGTGGATTGTCCAAAATCTCTGGCTGATTCCTGCGATCCCAGTGCTGGCTGCGGGTGTGACCGCGATCACCAGGCAGCACAATCGAAGATTTGCGGCGTCTGTTGCTATTGGTGCGATGTTTGTATCGCTGCTGCTCTCCCTTACTGCCTTTGTACATGCGCTTCATCTGAGCGGCCAGGGAGCCGACGTTAGGGAGTTCTCGAACGTCCCATGGTTTCAGATCGGCACGGAGTGGCTCAAGCTCGGCTGGGTGCTTGATCCGCTTACAGCGGTGATGCTGGTGATGGTCACGTTCGTCGGGCTGCTGATCTTCATCTACAGCGTCGGCTACATGGCCCATGATGAGAACTTCACGCGCTTCTTCTGCTTCCTGTCTCTATTCGCAGGTGCGATGCTGGGCGTCGTTATCGCGAACAGCCTGCTGCTGCTGTTTATTTGCTGGGAGATCGTCGGCCTTACGTCGTATCTGCTGATCGGCTTTTGGTATCAGAAGCCGAGCGCAGCCGCAGCGGCGAAGAAGGCGTTCATCACGACGCGCATCGGCGACATGGCGTTCCTCATCGGCATGGTGTGGCTGTACTCGGCGAGCGGCACGTTGCTGTTCTACGATGGCGGCGCGGGGTGCCTGGAGCACGGTGCGCTGATCAGGCTTGTCGCCCAGATGACGAGCATCGGCATGGCTGACGTCCACTGGCATCGGGTCTGCTGATTTTCTGCGGAGCGGTAGGGAAGTCGGGCCAGGTGCCGCTGCACGTCTGGCTGCCGGATGCCATGGAGGGACCGACGCCGGTGAGCGCATTGATTCACGCAGCGACGATGGTTGCGGCGGGCGTATTCCTCATCGCGCGAATCTACCCGCTGATGAGTATTAACGGCATGATGGGCATGCCGCTCAAACCGACCACTGCACTCGAGGTAGTCACTTGGGTTGGCGCTATCACCGCAGTATTTGCTGCCAGTATCGCGATGGCGCAGGATGACATCAAGCGGATCCTCGCGTACTCCACCGTCTCGCAGCTCGGATACATGATGATGGGTCTGGGAGTGGGCGGCGTCGCTGTGGGGATGTTCCACCTGATTACGCACGCGTTCTTCAAGGCCTTGCTATTTATGGGCGCGGGTTCGGTCATTCATGGCTGCCATGAGGAGCAGGACATCCATCGCATGGGTGGACTGCGAAGATTCATGCCGGTCACCTTCGCCACCTATGCGGTGGGGATGATGGCGCTGTGCGGCTTTCCGCTCTTCTTCTCCGGCTTCTGGAGCAAGGACGCGATTCTGGAGTCAGACTTGTTGTGGAGCATATCGAAGGTTCCGTTTTACCTGGGTGCGATCGGCGTGCTGCTGACGGCGTTCTATATGACGCGGCAGATGTACTACGTCTTCTTTGGTGATTCTCGGTTGAACCAGGCTATCGGTCACACAGAGTCGGAGCACCCGGAGCACCGGCACTCGCACGGCCATACCGCTGCATCTGCTCCGCACGAGAGTCCTGCCGTGATGACTGCGCCGCTCGCGATCCTCGCTGTGTCGTCCATACTGCTGGGCTTCATCGGCACGCCGGCGTGGCCGTGGTTCCACTCGTTTCTCGATGGCGAGACGGCAAAGTTCGACTGGGCAGGATTTTCCGAGAGCGGCGTACTCTCCGTGATACTCTCCTCGACTCTCATTCTCTGCGTGGGCCTTGGAATCGGCTGGTGGCTCTATGGGCGCGAACCTATCGGGAGTGCCAATGAGCCGGACGTTCTTGACCGTCGCTATCCACACATCTTCAACGTGCTGCGCAACGCTTACTTCGTCGATCGGTTCTACGAAGCGACCATCATCCGCTTCAACGCTTGGTGTTCGCTCCTTTCCGACTGGCTCGACCGATGGGTGTGGAATGGTGCGGTGCAGACGGTGTCCTACCTGGTGCTGGGACTCTCCTGGGTGAATCGCTCGCTGGATAAGTTTGTGGTGAACGGGAGCTTCGATCGCGGTTGCGATAGCCTGACATTGAGCGGTCGCGCTCTCGCTTGCCTGCAAAGCGGCCGTGCTCAAAGTTATCTGCGCATCGTGGGGATCGCCTTTGCGGCGCTCGTCTTATTTCTTATCTGGGGTAATCACGGATGAACGCGTTTCCGTTTATCTCAGTACTGACTGCCGTGCCGCTGATCGGCGCATTCGGAATTCTCTGCATCGGCGGGCAGAACAGAAAGCTAGCTCGTGGCGTGGCATTGGCCTTCAGCTTCATGGCGCTCGCACTGACGCTGATTCTGTGGCACCGATTCGATCCTGCGTCCGGTGCAATGCAATTTGAGGAGCTGCATGCCTGGATTCCAGCGATCGGCGCGCAGTATCACGTCGGCATCGACGGGCTTGGGCTTCTGATGCTGCTGCTCTCAGCCATCGTCGTGCCAATGTCGATCGCTGCGTCATGGGAGATCCAAGAGCGAGCGCCGCTCTACTTTTCTCTCGTTCTTTTCCTGCAGGCTGGGCTGTTCGGAACGTTCTCGGCGTTGAATTTCTTTCACTGGTTTATCTTCTGGGAGCTGAGCCTGATCCCCGCATTTTTCCTGATTCGACTGTGGGGCGGCCCGAAGCGCGGCCCGGCAGCGACTCAGTTCTTCGTCTATACGATGGTGGGAAGCGTCGCGCTGCTGCTGGCGTTCCTGGCGATTTTTCAATCCACTGGTAAGTTCGATTTCATCGACCTCTCCGAGTTGGCACGCAACGGACAGCTTATTCCTGCACTGGTGGGTAAACTCGGCTGGCACAGGTTCGGAGTCGGAACAGATTGCGCTGATTATCTTCTTTGGAGCGTTTCTCGGATTCGCGGTAAAAGTGCCGCTAATTCCATTTCACACCTGGTTGCCCTCGGCCTATGCCGAGGCGCCCACCGGCACGACGATGCTGCTCACCGGCGCCATGTCGAAGATGGGAGTCTATGGCTTCCTGCGGATACTGCTGCCCATCTTTTATCCAGAGATGCGAGCTGTCCTGACGCCGCTGCTATGGCTCGCCGTGGCGACGATCATCCTCTCTGCCTACGCCGCATTTGCGCAGAAAGATTTGAAACGAATGCTTGCGTACTCGTCGATTAATCACCTCGGCTACTGCATGCTTGGAGTATTTTCGGTGGCAAAGTTCACCGGTGATGACGTTGCATCCGCGATGGACAAGACTGCAGCGCTCAACGGAGTCATGTTGCAGATGTTCAACCATGGCCTGACCGCTGCCACGCTGTTTTGGTTTGTTGCGTTGCTGGAGAAACGCAGCGGCGGCCTGCGCGGCCTCAACGATTTTGGCGGCCTGCGCAAAGTCGCTCCGGTCTTCTGTGGACTGATGGGTATCGCGCTGTTTTCGTCGTTGGGCCTGCCGGGCTTGAACGGCTTCGTCGGCGAATTTCTGATCCTCAGAGGCTCATTCCCGCTGACGACCTGGGCGACGTCGCTGACCGTCATCGGCTTACTCGTGACGGCGATCTTTATCCTGACGATTCTCCAGCGCGTCTTCGCTGGTCCGCTAAATGAAAAGTGGTCACAGCTACAAGACCTCACAACGGGGGAGCGGCTCGCGCTGCTGGCTCCAATCGCACTGATGTTCGTGTTGGGACTGTATCCGCAACTCGTACTCGGCGTCATCAACAGTACTGCCATGAAGATGGTGCAACAACTGAGGTATTAGCCAGAAGATTATGCTCGCCTGGACTATCTACATCTCGTTTCTCGCCGTGCCGGTGCTGCTGCTGCCGATGGTGAGCGTACGGGCATCGCGCATCATCGCGCTGCTGACGGCGATGGCTGGGCTGGGCGTGACGCTGGTGGCGTTCGCACATCAGCAGTCCGGCGAGATGATGACCGTTACGCGCGTCGCGTGGATCCCCACGCTCGGCCTCGAGTATCACCTCGCGGCGGACGGCATCAGTCTGTCGCTGCTGCTGCTGACCGGCATCGTAGCAGTCGCCGGCATTCTCTTCTCATGGAATGTCGAGCATCGCGCGAAGGAGTTTTTCGCGCTCTACCTTGCGCTCATCGGCGGCGTGTACGGAGTGTTCCTCAGCTTCGACCTATTTCTGCTCTTCGTCTTTTACGAGATCGCAATCATTCCGAAGTACTTCCTCATCGCCATCTGGGGCTCGACCAATCGCGAATACGCCGCGATGAAGCTTGCGCTTTACTCCTTCGCCGGCAGCGCACTGGTGCTGATCGGACTGGTCGCAGCTTATGTTGTGTCGGGCGCAAAGACGATGAACCTCGTCGATCTGGCGCAGTATCCATTCCCCGTGCACTTTCAGATGTGGGCATTTCCGCTGGTGTTTATAGGCTTCGGAATACTGGCGGGCCTATGGCCGTTCCATACCTGGGCGCCAACAGGCCACGTCGCTGCGCCTACCGCAGCCTCCATGCTGCTCGCCGGAGTGGTGATGAAGCTCGGCGCCTACGGTTGCCTGCGCGTAGCTATGACGCTTTTCCCGCGCGGGCTGGACGCGTGGGGATTTCACGTGCTCGGCTTCGGCTCGTGGCGCGATGTATTCGCGCTGCTCGCGGTCATCGGAATCGTATATGGCGCGATGGTCGCGTTGGTGCAGAAGGATTTCAAGTTCGTCGTTGGCTATTCGAGCGTGAGCCACATGGGTTTTGTCCTGCTGGGTCTGATGACTTTGAGCCAGATAGGGCTAAGCGGCGCGGTGCTGCAGATGTTTTCGCACGGCATTCTCGCCGGACTATTGTTCGCCGTCGTCGGACGAATGGTCTATGACCGGACGCACACTCGCGATCTCGCCGCGCTCGAAAAGATGAGTCTGTACAAGCTCATCCCATTCGCGGCAGCCACGTTCGTCATCGCGAGCATGGCCTCCATCGGCCTGCCGGGCTTCAGCGGGTTTGTGGCGGAGTTGCAAGTGCTAATGGGGGCGTGGCGCGCGTTCCCGATGTACATGGTCTGCGCCGGCGTTGGAGTCGTAATCGGAGTTGCCTATACATGGCGCGCGATGCAGAAGGCGTTCTTCGGCGAGGCCGAATCCGGCAGCCTGCATACGCTGCCGCCAATCTCTGTTCCCGAACGCATCGGCGCCGTATTCTGATAGCCGTGAGCCTGGTCATAGGACTCTATCCTCAGTTGCTTTTGAATCTGATCATCCCGGCATTGAATTCGCCGCTCTTTGACGGCCTGCGAAAGGGGAGCTGGCAATGATCACGGTCGGATTCCCCGAACTATTCCGTCTGGTTCTGCCTGAGGTAATCGTTGTCGCCGCAGCGCTGGCGGTGCTGTCGGTCGACCTCCTGTTCATGCGAGCTGCCGCCACTCGGGCCCGCTTCACGGTCGGGCGCCGTGATCTCGTGCATCGGCTGTCTCGGCGCCATCGGCCAGATGCTGACGGTGCCACAGCAGGCGAGCGTCTTCGACGGAATGCTGGTAATCAGCCCGCAGACGCAGATGATTCAAATTGCCCTGCTCGTCATGGCGATGCTCGTGATCTTGCTGTCGATAGACTCGAAGTTCACGCCGCACGTTGGTGAGTATCTCGCGCTAATTCTGTTCGCGACCACCAGCATGATGTTCCTGGTCAGCTCGGAAAATATTCTGCTGATCTTTATCTCACTTGAGCTGCTCAGCCTGTCACTCTACATCCTCGCCGCATTCAACAAGCAAAGTGTCCGGTCCGCCGAGGCTGCTTTGAAGTACTTTATCTTCGGTGGAATCTCCGCGGCCTTCGCGCTCTTTGGACTCAGCCTGGTCTACGGCCTATCGAACTCAACCAACCTCACCCAGATCGCCGCGCGATCAAGAATCCACTCGATCCCCTTCTGTTTGCCGCGATCGTAATGGTCGTCGTTGGGTTTGGATTCAAAGTCGCTGCGGTACCCATTTCATTTCTGGGCACCCGACGTCTACGAGGGCGCACCCACAACCAGCGCAGCGCTGATCGCCTCCAGTTCAAAGGTCGCGGGCTTTGTCATCTTCTATAAAGTGATGGCCATCGGTTTTGCAGGTGCAGAAGGGAGCGGCGTCTGGAGAGGTTACGTCTCGGGCTGGGTGCCGGTCATTGCCACAATAGCCGCGCTCTCGATGGTGCTTGGAAACCTGGTAGCGATCTCGCAGACCAGCGTGCGGCGGCTGCTCGCCTATTCGGCGATCGCGCACGGCGGGTACATGTTGCTTGGAATCGTCTCGCACACACAGCAGAGCTTTGATGCGCTGCTCTATTACGTCGTGACCTATGCGTTGACGACCATCGGCGCATTTGGCGTCGTAGCAGTAGTAGAAGACAAGATCGGTGGCGATAAGCTCTCCGATTTTGCCGGACTCAGCCGCCGAGCACCGGTGCTGTCCTTCTGCATGCTGATATTTCTGCTTTCACTCGCTGGAATTCCACCGCTGGCAGGATTCTTCGGCAAATTTTATCTATTCACCTCGGTGCTCTATGCTCAACCACGAACCCTCGGTCTGCTCTGGCTGGTGATCCTGGCGATCTTAATGAGCACGGTATCGCTTTATTACTACCTGCAGGTGTTGAAGCGGATATATATCGCCCCTATGCCTGACCATGCAGGGCCAATTCGGACTCCCGTCGTCGCTCAAATCATCCTTTGTCTCATTGCGATTGGCGTCGTCGTGCTCGGCTGCGCACCTAATATCCTGCTCGCGTGGCTGAAATAACCCTGCATGCGCCCAACGAGAATCTTCTATGATTCTGTGACGAAACTTAGAATCAATCTGCTTGCTGGAGAATGAAAGCATGTTAAAGACCTTGAGTGTTCTGCACACGCCGGAGCTTCTGCACGCCCTCGCCTCGATGGGGCATGGCGACGAACTGGCGCTTGGTCGACTGTCACTTTCCGGCGGTATCCGTAGCGCAACGCCTGGTGCGTCTGGATGGCGCAGACCTGCCGGCGGCGCTGGCCGCGTGTCTCCGGCTCGTGCCGCTCGATACCTTCGTTCCCGATCCCGCTGCGCGCATGCAACAGGTGCACGCGCCGGATGAGGTTCCCGAAGTGCAGCAGCTTTGCCAGAAGGAGATCGATGCCGCCGAGGGCAGGCACATTGAGCTTGCCGGGATTCCGCGCGAAACATTTTACGATCGCGCACGCAAAGCATATGCGGTGGTAGTGACCGGAGAGACAGCGTACCTACGGCTGTATCCTGATCAAGAAGGGCGTGGTCATTCAATAGAGAAGCCACAGAACGATACGCTCTTTAGCCAGCGCTCTGAGTGACCGCGGATTGGCCTGAGCTAAAATCATGCGATGAAACACGGCACATCTCTCCTGACTGCCCATCCAAGCGGGCTTCCGACGGAACAGATCGCCGAACTGCGAAAGCTCGCCTCTGTAGCGGCTGAGCACTCTTACTCGCCGTACAGTAAATTTCGCGTCGGTGCCGCGTCTGATGCTGGAGGACGGCGGCATCTATACCGGCTGCAATATTGAAAACGCCTCCTACCGCCTGACGATCTGCGCTGAAAATTCGGCCATCGCCAACGCGATCAGCAAGGTCGGCCCAAAGATTTATGTTCGTGCCGATCGCCGTAGCAAATCTGAATAACGCCGCCAGTATGCCTTGCGGCGCCTGCCGTCAGATACTGCTCGAATTCGGCGGTCCCGAGCACCTGGATCTTCGGGCCCGGCGAGAATGGACCCGTAGATGTTTCCCTTGAAGATCTACTGCCTTTTGCCTTCCATCTCGCCACCTAACCGTTTAAATACGGCATTAATTCGCAGCCGGCTGATAACTGCGTGCGATGACCTGCGATTTCCAAATTCCCATCTCGCAAGGCATAATGGCTAGCTTCTCGCACGAAGCTCAATTTATCGAGGGCAATCGCGAGCCGGAGCTCTTGCCGCATGTTTGTTCCAACTACGTTTCACGTTGCACTTCTGATGACTATCCTCAGCACCGTCTGCTGGGGCTCCTTCGCAAATACCTTCAAAGGGACAAAGAATTATCGCTTCGAACTTTATTACTGGGACTACGGTCTGGGCATCTTCCTCATATCCTTGGTGCTCGCCTTTACGATGGGCAGCCGCGCCGGCGATCCCAATGCCTTCCTGGCAAACTTCCACGCTGCCGACAACATCAACCTTTTCTACGCAGCGCTGGGCGGCTTCATCTTCAATATCGCAAACGTGCTGCTGATCGCGGGCATTGAGATTGTCGGACTCGCCATTGCGTTTCCAATCTCCATCGGCATTGCGCTGGTGGAGGGCGTGGTGCTCAGCTATGCGCTGCAACCGCGCGGCAACCCCACGTCTACTTGCCGCAGGCGTTCTGATGGCGGTGATTGCGGTGATCCTGGTAGGCAAATCTTACGGAGCATTGCGCACGGATGGCGGGGCCATCTCGCGTCGCGGTGTCATCGTCTGTGTAATCTCCGGCTTTCTGATGGGCATCTTCGCGCCGTTCGTCACGCGCGCCATGACGCGCGGAGCAACACTTACGCCTTACACAACCGCAGTCTTCCTCACGCTCGGCGCATTTATCTGCTGCTTCTTCTTCAACACCATCCTCATGCGCAAGCCCATCGTCGGAACGCCCGTCGCCGCGGGGGACTACTTTCGCGCACCGGCGTCATATCATGCACTCGGCTTGCTTGGCGGCGCCATCTGGGGCCTCGGCACTGTGTTTAACTTCGTTGCGGCATCGCTGGTCGGCGTCGCTATCTCGTATGCCATCGGACAGGCCTCACCGATGGTTGCATGCCTGTGGGGAGTCTTCGTGTGGAAGGAATTTCGAGGCGCAAACACAAAGGCCAAGGGCTATCTCGCAGCAATGTTTGCGGCCTACGTGCTCGCGCTCGTGCTTATCGCCCGTGCCTACGCCGCTTGACGTCAGGATGCCGCAGGAATAGTCGAAGCCTATCGAGAAGGAGAAGAATTGCGTGCGGCAATCGAGGATCGCACGAACCTGTAATCTGTTCTCCAGGACCTCCTTGCGCACGCGTTTATGCTTGCCTTGGATGCGGGAGATCAGCGTTTCCGCGGCTTTGTATCCGAGCATGTACTTCGGTTGTACGACACACGTGAGACGCGGAGAGAAGACATCGTTCCAGATAAAGTCGTCATAGCTGACGATGGAGATGTCCCCAGGGCAAGAGAGCTTCTGCTCCTCGATCGCTCGCAGCAGACCGATGGTCATCATGCAGTTGGTGACGAAGATGGCTGTTGGTTTCTGGCGAAGCAGCGCCAATCCAGCGGCATAGCCGGACTCGATTCCATAGTCGCCATCCGCAACCAGCTTCGGGTTCAGTGCTATGCGATGTCTCTGCAACGCAGTCTTATAGCCGTGGAAGCGTCCCCGCGTGGTGCTGGCGCCCGGGCTTCCGCGGATGATGCCGATCCGTTTGTGGCCAAGCTCGAGCAGGTGCGTGGTTGCCATCGCGCCGCCACCGGAATCATCGGCCACCACCGTGTCCGCGGAGAGCGCGGGATGCTCGCGGTCCAGCAGAACGATCGGAGGCCCGTTCTTCTTGAGAAGCTGCTCCAAGGACGAGCTCATCTTTCCCGGAGCCTTAATCAGCACAATCCCGTCCACCCTCTTCGAGAGGAACAGATTCAGGTAGACCTCCTCCCTGGCCGGCTGGTTGTCCGAGCTGCCCAGGATTATGGTGTAGCCGGTCTCCTTCGCCTTGTCCTCAATGCCTCGCACCAACTCGGGGAAGAAAAAGTTTGCGATGTCAGGCACCAGCACGCCGAGTGTAAGCGTTTTCTGCCGCGCCAGGCCGCGGGCCAGCAGGTTCGGCGAGTAATGAAGCTCGCGGATGGCCGCTTCTACGCGCTTGCGCAGTTCTGGGCTCACATAGGAGCTATTGTTGATGACTGATGAAACAGTTGCGACGGATACGCCAGCTCTTTTTCCGACGTCGTAAATAGTGGCCAAACCAAATCTCCGGGTATAAGAACGGCGAGAGAAAAACTCCGCTCTTGACAATCATCGCATGAACCGAATAATTTTAGTTGCCATCCAGCTAACCGGTTAGCTAAACGCTTCAAGATTCATTTGTTTTTCACATTGCCGTGCGATACTGCAAGCGCCCGCGGTACTGCAGGCAAATTTCAGGAGACCACCGATGAACTATTTCAACCTCAGCAAAAGACTGGGAACGCTCTGCATCCTGGCGTTGCTCGCCGTCACCATGGGGAATGCACAATCCTCAACACAAGGTGCGATCGCCGGCACCGTTTTCGATTCGACAGGCGCCGTCGTCGGCAAGGCAAGCGTAACCATCCACAACACCGCCACCAATGCTGAGATAAATGTCACGGCCGATGACAGCGGCTACTTCAAAGCGCCACTCGTAGAGCCGGGCACATACACCGTTACTGTCACCAGTGGTGGATTCAGCGCATCCCGGACCACGGGAGTCAGCGTTCAGGTGGGCCAACTGACTGAGGTATCGCCCCAGGCTGAAGACGGGTGAAGCAACCGCGTCGGTTGAGGTGACGGCCGAGGCGCCGGTTTTGAACTTCGACTCACCGGACTTTTCCTCCAACCTGAATCAGACATGCGCTGCAGAACATTCCAGTCAATAATCGCCGCTGGTCGAGCCTGGCGTTGATGACGCCGGGCGTGACGGTAGACTCAAGTCCGGCTTCGGTCTTGTCAGCATTCGCGGCATCAGCACGATCCTGAACAACGTCGAGATTGACGGTGCAGACGACAACCAGGCCTACTTCGCCGAAGAGCGCGGACGTACGCGTGAAGCCTACTCAACCTCGGCCAGTGCGGTTCGTGAGTTCGCGGTCAATACCGGCGTATACGCTGCGGAGTACGGACGCGCGGCCGGAGGCGTAGTCAACTCGGTGACCAAGAGTGGCACAAACCAGATCCACGGGGAGGCTACTTCTGGGACCGCGAAAGCAAGTGGAACGCCTTCAACGACCAGAGCCACGATCCCTGTCGCTAAACCCGACCACGGGAGGCTGTTACCAATCCCGTTCAAGCCCAAGGACATTCGCAAGATCTACGGCTTCACCGTCGGCGGCCCGATCATCAAGGACAAGTTGTTCTTCATCTATACCTATGACCAGCATAGCCGTATCTTTCCGCTCTCCGGTGTGGCCGGCAACCCCGCGGGTGGCCTGGCTACGACCTCTTCTCCCGGCTTCAATCAAATGCCGGACATAGCTCCTCCCAACGCATGCACGGCGAACGGTTTCGTCGGCACCGGTCTCAAACATCCTGGATGGCGAGGCCTGCACGCTCGCCGCGCGCCTCGGCCAGCCCGGCAACTATACTTCGGCTCTAGCGCATATGTCAAGGGCATTGTGCTTCTCAATACGGACCTGGGGCTAATCCCGCGCACCGGTTATCAGGAGATAAATACTCCAAAGCTGGACTGGCAGATCAACCGAAGGAGCACTCAGCGCCCTGTACCACCGCCTCCGCTGGGATTCGCCCGGCGGGGTGCAGACCAACGCCAGCGGCGGATACGCCCCAGACTCTGCGGGTAACGACTTCGTCAAACTGGACTACGGCGTGGCCAAACTCACTAGCCTTATCAGCAGAAACATCAGCAATGAACTGCTCTACCAGTACGGCCGCGAACTCAATGACGAGACCCTACAACCATACACCCCCTATTCGTTGAGTCAGCTCCAGACCGCCAACGGCAACATTCCGTACATCTCGCTCGACACATCCACGGGATTCTTCCTGGGTGCGCCTTACTATTCCTTCCGGCCGAAGTATCCTGATGAGCGGAAATGGCAGGTCGGCGATGTACTGTACTTCAATCACGGCAATCACAGCTTCAAGATCGGGCGCAGATATAGTCCATAACTACGACCTCACCAACAACTCCCAGTACTACGAAGGCGAATTCATATACAGCCACAAACATCGCCAACTATCTTGCGGACCTCGGCAACAAGGGCAAGAGCACAGGTTCATGCGACGTGAATCAGACCAGCTATGCAACCACTGCGACTGCGGTACGACGGGCGCTTATCCCTGCTACAACAGCTCCAGCAGGGCTTCGGCAGCTCGATCTATCAGTTTTCACACCATCGACTACGGCTTTTTCTTCCAGGACAACTGGAAGATATCGCCCCGCCTGACCCTCCAACTGGGACTTCGCTACGACTATGAGACGATTCCTGGAAAGACGGCCGCCATTATCGCTCCTGTACGGCCTCGGCGACAAATGCCGCCTACACCCCATACAACGGCATCGCAATACCCCAGCGACAAAAACAACTTTGGTCCCCGTATCGGATTTGCGTACGATGTCTACGGAAGCGGCAGGACGGTTCTTCGTGGCGGATACGGCATGTACTATGGCCGCGTCACAAACGGGAACCAGGGTGTGACCCGGCGACAACAGGAAGCCCGCTCGCCCAGAGCAGACCACGTCAGTGCGCAGAGTCCGTCGGCCTTGCCGGTCGAGCCGAGTCTTCCCGAACACCTTCTCCGCAACCCAGCTCATCCGTCATTCGGCATCCAGTGCATACTTCATCGCCGCCAACCTGCAAACCCCACAGGTGCAGAGTTCGATCTCCAGATACAGCAGCAACTGGGCCGAGGAACGGTATTCGCAGGTTGCTTATCTCGGCGCAATGGCTCGCGAACTTGCCCAACTTCCTTAACGTCAATCTCGATCCGACCACCGTGCAGCAAGTCAACATCACTGTCGTCGACACAACAGGTAAGGGTCCGCTGTCAAGCGAGCTCCGTAATCACCGTGCCGACTTACACCAGCTACGGCAACACGGCTCTCTGGGCCCTTCGGCGACCGATTTCCGGCAGTCACCGAGATATCAGCGACATCAACTCCAGCTACAACGCTCTGTGGCAGAAATACAGAACCGCTCCCTCAAGACCTCCAGTTCGACATAAATTACACCTGGTCGCATGCGCTGGACTTCGATCAGAACGCATCAACGGCCGGCAATACAAACAACTGGTACAACCCTACAGCAATCCGCGCGCCAACTACGGCAACAGCACCTGCGATACCCCCAACCGTCTCGTGGCCTACGCCCTCTACAACTTCCCCAGCGCCGGACAGCGGAAATGCTTGGTGAAGGAGGTTGACAAACAACTGGAGTTTGGACTACCACATTGCAGATGCAGAATGGACTGCCCTACATAGCCGAAAGTGTCAGTGGCAGCTACCTCCAGCAGCGCCGTCCGGCCGACTGGAACGGCAGTGGATCGTAACCTATCATCCCGCAATTAGGGCATAACAACTATTCTTCCCCAGAGATATCGTCATCGATGCCCGCGTGCAGAAGCAGTTTGCGTTCACCGAGCGTTATAAGTTGACAGTCTTCCTGCAGGCCTACAACGTGGCCAATCATCAGAATGTCACGGCTGTCTTCACTCCCGCTTACAAAGTGGCGAGCGGCCGCAATGCTCTTTCTGGAACCGCAACCTATCAGGCGAACTTCGGTACAGGCGAGCTTCACCAACAACAGCGGATTCAGCTTCACACCGCGTCAACTGGAACTTGCGGCTCGGTTCTCCTTCTAACGAACACAAAGTAGCAATCGGGGCGGCAACTCGGTTGCCGCCCCGATCGTTTCGTAGCTAATTGGTTCTTCTCAATCCATACTCGTCACACTAATTTTGAACGAAGCCCACCGTGGATTCTTCAATCGCGGCGGACGCTCGATTAATGCTGTAACTTATACTCCTTGTCATCTGGTTTGAAGCCAGATTATGCATGCACAATAACAACTGAGGTGGAGATGGATCAGCGACATATAGTGGTGATGGGCAGTTACGTTGCGGATCTCGCGTTCCGCACAGAGAAGCTGCCCGCGTGGGGCGAAACCTACATGGGAACCGCATTCAAGCTCGGTCCAGGTGGAAAAGGATCCAACCAGGCTGTTGCGGCGGCGCGCGCCGGAGCGAAGGTAAGCTTCATCAGCAAGCTCGCTCACGACGCCTTCGGCGATCTGGCCCGCAAGACCTACCGCGAAGAAGGCATCGACACCACTACCTCTTCGAGACCGAAACTCCCACCGGCGCCGCGGCAATCATCATCGACGCCGTGAAAGGGGAGAACGCGATTATCGTGGTGCCCGGCGCCTGCTTCGAACTAACTCCACAGGACGTCGAGCAGGCTCGCGGAACGATTGGCAAATCGGCAGTCTTCGTCACCCAATTGGAGCTCTCCCTGCCGACGGTGGAGTTCGGCCTCAAACTCGCCCACTCCCTCGGCGTGCCGACCATCCTCAATCCCGCACCATGCTGCAAGCTGCCCGATTCGATCTATCAATACTGCGACTATATGACGCCGAATGAAACCGAGGTCGAGTTACTCACCGGCATCCACGTCGCTTCGCTTGAAGATGCAGAGCGGGCGGCAGACGCCCTGCTCGTACGCGGGGTTCGCAACGCGATCATCACGCTCGGAGCGCAAGGCGCGCTGGTAAAGAACGCCACAACACGGCAGCACGTACCCGCCTTCAATGCCGGAGCTGTGGTTGAGACCACAGGCGCCGGCGACGCATTCAACGGCGGTTTCGCTGTAGCACTGGCTGAGAACATGGACATCGTGGAGGCGACACGCTTCGGCTGCGCGGTGGCCGGAATCTCGGTCACGCGTCCCGGCACAGCCCCCTCCATGCCCACCCGTAAAGAAGTGGACGAACTGCTGAAGTGACTTACCCAGATGCGTTTAACAACTCAAGTCTGTAACTGGTTGGACCGGGAATTGGGGCAACAAGCCGATTTGATTTAACGATTAAGGATTACCGTTGGAAGTCACGCTTGTCCCATCAGCGGATTCCTTTGCAAACGTTTTTTGGCGGAGATGCACTATGGCAGTCAAGCAGCAGGAGCAGCACCCCATCCTCACCCATTCCGTTCCGGTCGAACTCAACGGCCGGCCCCTCGAACCAAATCGCCGCATACCTCTCAACCTCGAGTGGGTCGAAGAGATTCGCGTCAACACCAGCGCCGTAGAACGCCGCGCCGCCACCATCGGCACGCGCCGCACTGTCAAGAAAGAGTGGCAGGCCGCATGGCTGCTCCGCGCCATCGCCTGCATGGACCTCACCACGCTCAGCGGCGACGACAGCGCCGAGCGCGTCAAGCGCCTCTGCGCCAAAGCCCGCCAGCCGCTGCAGCGCAGCATCGTCGAGAAGCTCGGCATCGAAGAGCTCCAGCTCACCACCGGCGCCGTCTGCGTCTACCACGCGTTCGTCGAGACCGCGGTCAAAGCCCTCGAAGGCACAAAGATCCCCGTCGCCGCCGTCTCCACCGGATTCCCCGCCGGCCTCTCGCCGCTCGCCGAACGCGTGCAGGAGATCCGCCGCTCCGTCGAAGCCGGCGCGCACGAGATCGACATCGTCATCACCCGCGCCCACGTCTTCAACGGCGAGTGGCAGGCCCTCTACGACGAGGTCGCCGCCTTCAAGGACGCCTGCGGCCCCGCCCACATGAAGGCCATCCTCGGCACCGGCGATCTGCTCACGCTGCGCAACGTCGCCCGCGCCAGCGTCGTCGCCATGATGGCCGGAGCCGACTTCATCAAGACCTCCACCGGCAAGGAAGCCACCAACGCCACCATCCCCGTCTCTCTCGTCATGGTCCGCGCCATCCGCGACTACGCCGAGAAGACCGGCCTCTCCGTAGGCTTCAAACCCGCCGGCGGAATCAAGACCGCCAAACAAGCACTCGAGTGGCTCTTCGTCATGAAGGACGAGCTCGGCCGCCCCTGGCTCGAGCCCAGCCTCTTCCGCTTCGGCGCCAGCAGCATGCTCGCCGACATCGAGCGTCAACTCGAACACTACGTCACCGGCCGCTACTCTGCCGCCTACCGTCACCCCATCGCGTAAGGAGATTTCGTGAGCAACTTAATCGTCGAAGAGTTCTACAGCATGGAGTACGGCCCGGCACCCGAAGACACCAAGGAAGTCGACCGCTGGCTCGACGCACATCACCGCACCTTCGACCACTACATCAACGGCACGTGGCACAAGCCCGCATCAGGCGAGTACTTCGCCACCAGCAATCCCGCCACCGGCGACAAGATCGCCGACGTAGCCCACGCCGACGCCGCGCGATGTAGACGCCGCCGTCAAAGCCGCGCGCAAAGCCTTGCCCG
Source organism: uncultured Acidobacteriaceae bacterium (assembly GCA_963744125.1). Taxonomy (GTDB): domain Bacteria; phylum Acidobacteriota; class Terriglobia; order Terriglobales; family Acidobacteriaceae; genus Edaphobacter. The sequence continues at coordinate 475,845 of CAVUSG010000012.1, forward strand.
CATGGCAGGCGCTCAGCGGCCACCAACGCGCCCGCTATCTCTACGCCCTCGCGCGCCAGGTGCAGAAGCACTCGCGCCGCCTCGCCGTCCTCGAAACCATCGACAACGGCAAGCCCATCCGCGAGAGCCGCGACATCGACATTCCCCTCGTCGCGCGCCACTTCTATCACCACGCCGGCTGGGCGCAGCTCCTCGAATCCGAATTCCCCGGCTACGCAGCCTGCGGAGTCGTCGGCCAGGTCATCCCCTGGAACTTCCCGCTGCTGATGTTCGCGTGGAAGGTCGCCCCCGCGCTCGCCGCCGGCAACACAGTAGTCATGAAGCCCGCTGAATACACGCCGCTCACAGCGATGGCCTTCGCCGAACTCGCCACGAAGTTGGCCTGCCGCCCGGCGTCCTCAACATCATCAACGGCGATGGCCGCACCGGGGCGCTGCTCGTCGAGCACGACGACATCGACAAGATCGCCTTCACCGGCTCCACCGAAGTCGGCCGCATCATCCGCAAGGCAACCGCCGGCTCCTCCAAAAAGCTCTCGCTCGAACTCGGCGGCAAATCTCCCTTCATCGTCTTCGACGACGCCGACATGGACTCCGCCGTCGAAGGCCTCGTCGATGGCATCTGGTTCAACCAGGGCCAGGTCTGCTGCGCCGGCTCGCGCCTCCTCGTGCAGGAGCGCATCGCCGAACCCTTCTACGCCAAGGTCCGCGCGCGCATGGAGACCCTCCGCATCGGCTCGCCGCTCGACAAGGCCGTCGACATCGGCGCCATCGTCGCACCCGTGCAGCTCGAGCGCATCCGCTCGCTCGTCGATCAGGGCGTCGCCGACGGCGCGACCTGCTGGCAGCCGCAATCCACGCTGCCGCAGAACGGCCTCTACTTCCCGCCCACGCTGCTCACCGGCGTCCACCCCACCGCCACCGTCGCGCAGGAAGAGATCTTCGGCCCCGTGCTCGCATCGATGACCTTCCGCACTCCCAGCGAAGCAGTCGAGCTCGCCAACAACACCACCTACGGCCTCGCCGCCTCCATCTGGAGCGAGAGCATCAACGTCGCACTCGACGTCGCCTCGCAGATCAAGGCCGGAGTCGTCTGGGTCAACAGCACCAACCTCTTCGACGCATCCTGCGGCTTCGGCGGCTATCGCGAGAGCGGCTACGGCCGCGAAGGTGGCCGCGAGGGAATGTACGAATACCTCGAACCAACCTGGCTGCACGAACGATCGAAAGCACAAGCCCGCAGCCAAGCCCGCCGCAAAGACTCCTGAAGCTACAGACGAAGAACTCTCCGACTCCATCGACCGCACCGTCAAGCAATACATCGGCGGCAAGCAGGCCCGCCCCGACTCCGGCTACAGCTTCCCTGTCTACGCAAGCGACGGCAAGCTCATCGGCGAAGCTCCCCTCGGCAATCGCAAAGACATCCGCAACGCCGTCGAAGCCGCGCACAAAGCCGACAAGTGGGCCAAGACCGCCGCCCACACCCGCGCACAGATCCTCTACTACATCGCGGAAAACCTCATCCAGCGCCGCTCCGAGATCACCACCCGCCTCGCACAAGGTAGTGGGCGAGCAGCAGGCCGCCGCCGAAGTCGAAGCCAGCATCGACCGCATCTTCACCTACGCCGCATGGGCCGACAAGTTCGACGGCGCCGTCCACAACCCGCCCATGCGCAACGTCACGCTCGCCATGAACGAGGCCATCGGCGCCATCGGAATCATCTGCCCCACCGACGCGCCGTTGCTGGGCTTCCTCTCGCTCGTCATGCCCGCCATCGCCGCCGGCAACGTCGTCGTCGCGGTCCCCTCAGAAAAATACGCCACCATCATCGGCGATCTCTATCAGGTCTTCGACACCAGCGATCTCCCCGGCGGCGTCGTCAACATCGTCGCCGGCCGCCCCGCAGAACTAGCCAAGACACTCGCCGAGCACGACGACATCGACGCCATCTGGTGCTTCCGCGATCCGGCCGACGCAACGCTCGTAAAGGCTGCCTCCATCGGCAACCTCAAGCAGACCTGGACCAACGACAAATACGACATCGACTGGTTCGACGCCAAGCAATCCAACGGCAGCTACTTCATGCGCCACGCCACGCAGATCAAAAACATCTGGGTACCCTACGGCGAGTAGCTGAGTAGCTACTTCGCCAGCTGCGCATGCGGAGTTGGTGAACGCATCAACTGGATCAGCGTCTGCTGCAGCTTCGGCAGATCCACATCCATCTGCGCGTGGACTTTATTCAGCGGAATCGCAGGCTTCAACTTCTCAATCCAAGTCAGCGTGTCGCCGTAGTTCGCGCCATGGTCCGTGTTTACGTCCATGTAGATCAATCGCTCTGACTTAATGATGCTCGGGTCAAGCCACGCGGCAGCGGCAAGCTCATCCCACAGATAATTGAGCTCCACCGGCCGCTTCGTATACTTCAAAACATACTTCGCCGCCGCACTATCCGATCCCGCAAGCCCATCCAGCACCTCCGGATCGATGTGCGTCTCAAGCGAAGCATCGATCGTAGTCACCGAGATCTTCGCCCAGTTCGCTCGCAGCGTAATACTTGCGGCCTCGGGATCGAACCAGAAGTTGAACTCATGCCGCGGATCGCCATACCACTCATCCGAATCAGTCTTCGGCAGAATGCTGCCGCCCATCACCACCAGCTCCTGCGCAAGACTCGCAAACTCCGGATCCAGCCGAATCGCAAGCGCAATATTAGTCAGCGGTCCCGCCCCATAGATCGTCACCTTATGCGGATACTTGTGCACCATCCGCATCATAAAGTGCGCCGCATCTTCATCCGCCGGCTTGGTCGTCGGCGCACCCTCGCGCATCGGCGGAACGAATCATAGTGCTGCGAAGCGCTGCGATCGCCCCACGCTCCTTTGAAGCTCACCTTGCCATACAGTGCCTCAGCCGCAGTCGTCCACTCCTGCGTGCGCACCAGCGGAAACGCGGCGCCCGGATAGACCTTCACATCCGTACGCCCCACGATCTCCAGCAGCCGCAGAGCATGCGCAACCTCAGGATCGCGCCAAGAATCGCCCGTCACCACAGTGATGCCCAGCAGATTCACTTTCGGCGATTGCAGAAAGACCAGCAGCGACATCATGTCCGACCCACCCGGCCCCGAAGCATCCTGGTCGGCAATCACATACCGCTGTTCCTGAGCACTCGCGAATACGCAGCACGCCGTTGCGATCAGCGCACAACTCACAAACACGCACGCCAACCGATGGCGCGTAGACTTCACGATCAATCTCTTCATACATCCACAATATGCCGTCGCGGAAGCCACGTCATCCGCAAAGATTCGCCGCTCTCACCAGAATCATTTTGGCGCGACCGGCTGCAGCCACGCCCCATTCCCAGCCGAATCCCAAACCGCAAACCGCACCCACTTCTTCCCCGTAGCATCGAACGGAATCCTGAAGCTCTTGGTCCCAAACGGCGTCGTGTCTGTCAAGTTGATGATCTTCCGTTCCACCTTGCGATCCATCGCTCCACACCAACTCCGCAAAATCCAGCGGAAAAGTGTACTCAATATTCGCCGTGTAGATACTCTTCGCGCCCGCACCCTCAATCCCCCAGCTATGAAACAGAATCTCACCGGTAGTCCCGAAAAAATTTCCCTCATGAATCGCTTCCACGATCGGCGCCCAGCTCTCGTTATAAGCCGGCACCTTATCCAACTTCAGATAATTCACCGCGAGCAGAGGATACGTATCGTCATCAGGACGCTTCATATACGTATCGCCCTCGGCCAGCATGAACTTCGGCTTCGGGGCCCAGTTGCTCATCTCATCATTTGTCACAAAGCAGCGCACCTCGCACAGCCGCTTCTCCGAAAGGTCCACCGGCAGCGACTCCCACGAAGCCCCGATAAAGCGGTCGCTCAGAAAGAAGTCCTTATCCTTATAAGTATCCGGAAACATCGCTGAGCTCTTCGTCCGCGGATGTGCCGTCCAGATAATCCCCTTCTCCTGATTCACCATCTTCAACACATCATCCGCCGACCCCAGGTGATACACGTGCCCATACACAGGATCGTTCTCCTCGAAAGTCTGGTTCGCCGGCCGAGGCACCGCGTGCGAAAAGTAAATCGGCTTCGGCGTCATCAGATACCAATGTCCCCCGAGATAAGCATTAGGCTCCTCCGCCGGCATCACCAGAAAATTCTTGTCCGAAAGACGCTGCGCAGCCTCGAAGTAAAGCTTCTCCTCCATAAACCGCTTAGGCCCGGGATCATTAATGTCCGAGTCGTCATGGAAGTCGCCAAGATAGACGACGTTTATCCCAATCCCACGAAACACCGGCACCCAGGTCGGACTAAGGTCCAGCGTCTTGCGATCCCGCACCATCTCATTCAACTCCAGATGAAAGTGCCCGGTCACCACCTTGAATCCCGGCAGCGGTTTGTAGACATCGTCATGCGTATAGGCCAGCACCGCCTGCTGCGTCGCATGATCGCCATTCGCGCTCAGGTAGTAATACACCGCCATCCGCTGCACCGTCCCCGGAGGCGCGTTATAAAGCGCGTAGTTCTCCACCTGCTCACGCGCCGTATTCGTGCGCCGCTTCCACACCTCATCCGACACGCCCCACGGCGAGTACCCCTCGCCCCTCTCCGGCTGCATCGCGCCCAGCGAGAGCGAGCTGTCGCTATCCTTGCGGTAGTAAACGTAGCCAAGGTTCACCTCATTCTCACGCGCAAAGAAAAACTTGTGCGGAGGCGGCAGCACCGCCAGCGATCCCGCTCCCACATCCAGAATCTCCAGCCGATTGCGCGCGCGAATATTCACCGGCTCTTCATTCGCCGCGCCGCCAAAGTCATACTCCTGCCACACCTGCGACGTATCGCGCCACGCCAACTTCGTATCGCTCGCAATCGGGAAGCCCTTCAACCCAGCCTTGTAGATATACGCCACCGACTGCGCATCCGTCTTCGCCAGCGCCTCCTGCCGCAGCAGGTTCGAACCCTTATAAACCGTAAACTGCAGATCGCCCGCAAACATCCCCAGCGTCAGCCCGTTGAACGTAACGCTCACGCGATCGCCATCCGTCTTCACCGTGCACGCATCGGATTTGTAACTAACTTTGGCGCGCGCAATCTCGTCTTCCGTCCGCCCCGGCCCCACCATGCGCTTGCCGCCCGGAACCACCAGCGGCGCATCCCAGAAGACCGTCCACTTATACTGCTCAATATTCTCCGGCGTGTCCGTATGCTGCGCCTTCAGAATATCCATCTCCGTCGAAGAGATACGCCGCCGCCCCGTCGTCACCTCGAACTGCGGCGTCAGCTCCTTCCCCAGCACAACCCACTGCCCGCCACTCTTTCGCGCCGCCAGCTCTTGCACCACCGGCTGCCCATCGCGCAGTGCAAACTGCGCACGAAGCTCCTGCCCAGCTTCGCCCTCCCACGTGAGACCGACCGAGCCCCGGCTCATCTCGGCCTTCACGCCATCTACGCTCTTGTAGTCCCGAAGATCGCAGTTCAGCGTCTGCGCTTCACTCACCCCGGTAGCAACCGCCACACCCAACAACGCCGCAAGCACTCTCATCATCTCTCCCTCGTATCCGCGAACCGCGGATCAGCGACGAGATGAGATTACCCTAGTTTGCAGTCACCGTCAGAGTATACGTAGCTGTGCGGGTAAGAAAGCCATCCGTAGCCGTCAGCGTGTACGTATAGGTCCCGGGCGCCGTGTACTGCGCATTCTGCGCCGGGTCCTTGCCCGAGCATCCCGTCGCCAGCAAGCTCGTCGCTGCCAGGAACACCATAGCCCAGGCTGAACCGCCCCAGCGCCCCAGCGCTCCGCCGCTTCATCCACAGCAGCAGTCCGCTGCCCAGCGCAATCAGCGACAGCAGACCGTTGCCGCCCAGCCCGCCATAGCCAACCACGGTGTACTTCGAAGTCGTAGTGATGATCGACCGCAGTCGTCACCGCCGCCGAAGGTGTGAACGAAATCGAAGCCGGCACGCACGTCGATGCCTGTGCATTCGTCGTGCAACTCAGCGACACCGGAGCCGAGAACCCCGCAATCGGCGTAACGACGGCATTGGTCGTCATATTGAGCCCCGCAACCACTGATCCCGAGCCCGGCGAATCGCCCAGTGAGAAATCGACGCCATTGCCGGTCAGCGCAGTTGAGAGCCCCGTGTACGCCGCCGCCGAAGAGTTGACGGTCAGCGTTCCATTCCGCGCACCCGTGGCCGTCGGCTTGAAGGTCACGCTGATCGTGCACGTCCCAAGCGCCGCAATCGTGCTGCCGCAGGTCGTCGTCACCGCGAAGTCGCCCGTCGTCAAGATCTGTGGCACTGGCACCGCCGCCGTCGCAGCATTCGTAAACGTCACCACCTGCGGAGTCGACGACGCCGCCAATATCCACATTGCCGAAGTTCAGCGAAGCCGGCGACCCCGTCAGGTCCGGTACGCCGGTCCCCGTCAGCGGAGCGGTTAGAGTGTTCGATGACGTAGCAACCGTCAGCATCCCCGTGCGCGGCCCTATCGCCGTCGGATCGAACGCAACATCAATCTCGCACGTAGCTCCCGCGCCCACTGCAGTGCAGGTATTCCCTGTAATCACAAAATCGCCCGTCACCGTCACCGACGACACCAGCAGCGAGAACGTCGAGTTATTCGTCCACAGAAACTTCTGCGAAGCCGAAGTGAATCCCACCGGCTCCGATCCAAAGTCCGCCGATACCGGCGCCATCGTTGGGCTGCCGCCTTCATTTGTCAGGTCGAACAGGCTGTACTCCAGCAGCTTCTCCTGCGGAGTCATCGCCGTATTCGGGCACTCAATCGGAAACTGCACGCCTAATCGGAGAGTTCGTCGGATTCTCCACGTGATACTCGTTGAACAGCACCCGTCCGCACTGGTTCACTCCCGTGCCTATCGGCGTATTGAACGTCATCTGCATCACTGGGTTTGCGTCCACCGGGTTAGTGCCCAGCGATTGATTCAGCGTCAGCCACGACTGCGTCGGCGCAATCACGCCATCCATGTCGTGCTTGATCGTGTTGACCGCAATCTGTCCCTGCGTCGTCGACGCCCCCGTCAGTTGCAGCCACTGCGCCAGCGTCTGCCCATCGGAGAACGTCGTGTCGACCGTCGCCGTCCCGGTCGTCAGCGTTGCGCTCTGGTTCACATTCCAGTTCGCAACTCCATTGAACGGCGGGTTGTTGTACATCCACACATAGCTATAGTGGCTCGAATAAACGCGCCCGCCCGCATTCGCGTAGCTGATGAAATTAGCCAGGCTCCCAGCCGGCTGCGTGTACGGACTGCCCTGGCACGGAAGCATCAGCACGTCATATTGATTCAGCGTCGTCGCATTCGACATCAGCGCAGTCTGTGACGGCGTCGTCGAATCGATCAGCGCTCCAGGCGAGCCGCTCCCCGAGTAAATGTTGATTCGCCCCGTACCGCTCGGATTAGTGAACTCCGAATCCGAAATCCCCACCTTGCGCAACACGCACTCCACCGTGTCGACGGAGCCCGTAGCAATCGCGATCTTCGGAATATCTCCCTGGCTCTGGTTCTGCGGCATCACCACAAAATTCGCCGGCAAGGGGTTAGCAGCGCATGCCGTAGTCCCCGGAATCACCAGCTGCCGCCGCCAGCGCCCCGCCACGATGACCAGCGGAATATTGCTCCCCACCGGAACATTCACCAGCGTAAAGCTGCCGTCCACCGCCGTCGTCGTGCCCACCAGCGGAGAACCCGAAGGAGCCTGCCCCACCACCGGACAACTCACGCCCGGCGTAAACGCGTCCACCGGCCCATTCGGAATATAGACCGTCACATTCGGCAGCGGGTCCGTGCCGTTCGGAGCGTACACCACCCCGCTGATACTCGTGGTCGCGCCGCCCGTGCAACTGACCTGCTGCAGGCACAACCCCGTCCCGCAGGATGGCTGCGAGAAAGATGGAGAACTAAGGCAAAATAGAACAACGAAAAGTGTGACAAGTGAGCGCATAAGGGTGAGTGTCAGAGATACACCAAACCACAGCTAAGTGCAAGACATTATTGAGCGAAGCCGCCTCCGCCCGTGACGGTAAATTTTCGCTGAAAGACCAATAGTTTGGAGCTGGATTTGCCTCGGCTTCGAGCCCCTTCGCCGAAGGCTCATTCCAATGAACTTAGACGGGGCAAACAAAATCCCCGCTCACACAACTCAGCGATCCCACGGTCATTTTTTGAAAAACAAGATTGCCCTCGCATAACCATCCCACAGCCGCAACCCGTGATAAGCACGCCACGCGCCAATCGCGAGCCGCGAAAAGTCCGGAGAAAAATCCCGAAATAATGTAGCCCAGCCCACCCACACGCAACCAGTCACAATTCCCGCACAAGCATCTTGCAGCTCCAGTTAGCGCGGTCTATATCTGGGTTAGGGAGGGGCAACAAATGGCGACCGGCACCGCAACCCAACGGTCCATATCGACTCCACCTAGCCTGCCCCGCATCGTTCCGCCGGACATCCCCGACCTCAAGTTCGCCATGTGGGCGCCCCGCGCGCGCCGTTGCGTCTTCAACTCCTGGACTATCCCCGAATACATCGAGCTCTGGGCCGGCGCCGACTGCACCGATATCAAAGCCACCGCGCACCTCTGCACCGGAGCGCCCTTCTCCATCACCGCCTGGAGACACGGCATGGAGCAGTATCGCGTCGCCGGCCGCTACCTCCTCATCGACGAGCCCGCTCACATCCTCTGCACCTGGGACACCCGCTCCGTCGGACGCCAGTGGTACTCCACCCTGCGCGTCAACTTCGAAGACTTCGACGAAGGCACCCTCCTGCGAATCGTCCAATCCGGAATCGAACTCAGCGACCATCGTGAACGCCAACGCCAATGGTGGCACGAACGCCTCGAACACCTCAGAGCACTCCTCCGCCTCACCCCCGCGGCAACCTCCTGATCCAGATGAGAACCACCATCGTTCAATCTCGCCCGAACCTATGGCATTCAATAGCCAACCCCGCGATCACCACATCCAATCGCCCCTTCGTCCGCGCTCTCCCCATCGTTCGTCACATCTCGCGTACCGGTCGTCCCGGCTTCCATAAACTCATTCGAAACATGCGAATCTATCCAGTTTTCCAGACATTTGACATCATCTGCAATTCAACCGAAGCGACCCGCGCCGCCGTCATTCACCCTCTCAAATCTCCGATCCGCCTCCTCGTCCCGCCGGCAGGGGTCGCTCGTCACGCAGCAGGATCTTCTGTCGCGACTGTGGCCGGACGATTGCAACTCGCAGAATCACGATCTGCATCTAGGGCCAGTGACAGATTGGGAGTGGCACCTCAGAGTGGAGAGTGCCGCCAGAAGGACGGGTGTGCGGAAGATAACAAATCCGCACACCCTTATAAGAACGGCGTTTCGGTCCGCAAAAGTATCAGAGCCAATCGACACGCAATGCCGTCCGAAGGCTGGATGTGCGGACCATCGAATCCGCACATCCGAATTTTCCAAAGGCATACAATCGACGCCATTGCAGTTGTCTCTTTCTCCGCGTCCTCTGCGCATCTTCCGCGCACTTTGCGTCCGTCGTAGTCTCTAGCTCAACTGTGGCCGCACAAAATCCCCAATGTTTACGCCCTAATCCCCCACCCCCAAACTATTTTTCACGCTTTTACTCAGCAAAATCGCATGTCAAGCCCCCAAACCCACCAAAAAACCAATAACTCCAATCCCACCAACAAGATAAAAGTTTCCCAAAAGTGGTTTTTAGTTATGGTCAATCCGGTAAAATAGAACTAGAGAGAAAAACAAGAGAAGGCCCGGCTACACCAGCCGGGCCTAACTCGTTTGTTTGGAATATTTTAGCCGTAAGTCCAATGATTGCAAGAATTTGGCGGAGCCGATGCCCCTATCAAACATTGCAAACAATTGACTTACGCCCAAGATACCCCCGGGGGGGGTACCCCCGACCGATTATCGCCCCATCGGTCCATGGAAGTGGTAAGCAACGCCAAACGATGAAGACCTGGGGATTCAGCCCGTGCGGAGGAAATCCATCCCACCACTGGTACTCGTAGTCGATCACCCGGACGTTCAGGCCCGGCAGCACCCGCAGGTCCAGGCCAGCGCCAATCGCCTGGATGTTATACGCCAGGTTGGCGACCTGGACCGGTGGCCCCGGGCCGGTCGTCCCTGAGAAGTTGAAGACGCCGCGGCCGAGATTGCCTTTGACATAAGGCACGAACCGGTCATTCAACGGGTAGACGTATCGCCCGCCAAGCTCGTAGGTCCGCTCGTATAGGATCGGCGTCCGGGCCAGATTGCTGACGGATCGCGAACTCCACCCCATAGTGGTAGCGGAAGTCCACATCGGCGTAGAACCCGTATCCGTGCCACGTGTTAGGACCGTAGTCAGGGTTGCAGGACGGAGAACGAACCTCCAATCTGAACATCGGCAGCCTTTCCCGCGGTAGGAGTCGCTTGCGCATGAGCAGAGGCCGCAACCGCCAGCAGGGCTGTGAGGCAGAGCAATTTCGTCATCAACGAACCCTCGCGGGAAAAACGGAATAGGTTGTCGTCATCGATCAGGGTGGTATCGGTTGCGTAGACAGTATAAGTGCAACTCCCGGAATCGGTGGGAGTTCCTTATTTGAGACATATTTTCACCTCGCAGCAATATATGTGACGAAAGGCAGTTTTGCGATGGTCAATCACGTTTCGGCGGGTTGGAGCGTCCCATATCAAGGCGACTATAGTCGATAGTTCGGATAAGGACGCGGATAACCGTTTCCAATCCGAGATTCGTCTCGTTGAGGATCACAGAAATCGAGGTGTCCCACTGACTCTGCCAGGCAGGAAACCTGTTTCACGACAGCCGTTCTTCATGCATCCGGCCGTCTTCATCACGGCCTCCGTGCTGCTGGGCTGCCTCTTTGCGCTTCAGGACTGGCTCGACTCCCGCCTCTGGGATCGTCCCATCAGCCTCGTCCTGCTGCTCGAAGCCTGGGGCGTACAGTATTTTCTGCTCGGCAGTCTGCTCTGGCTCCTGTGGTGGGTCTTTCGCCCCACGATCCAGAACGTCACCCTGCGTTCCATGCTCACGATCTTCGTCCCGTTGAGCCTGGTCTTCAGCATCGGCGAAGAGATGATCTGGATCGCGTTCTTCCCGCGCCTTCCGCTCGGTCATCCGCCGATGCCTTACTGGCAGAGATTGAACTTCCATCTCGCCGCCGAGTTGGTCAGCAATCTGGTCGTCTTCTGGTCCGGCTTCTTCCTGTTTCTCGGAATCGACTACTACCAGAAGTTCCGTGAGCGCGACCTCGCCGCAGCCCGGTTGGAGTCGCAGTTGGTCAGCGCGCAGATGCGGGCCCTGCGTATGCAGTTGAATCCGCACTTCTTGTTCAACACCATGAACAGCATCTCCAGCCTGATGCAGATTGACGTCACCGCAGCCGACGAAATGCTGGAACAACTCAGCAGCCTGCTGCGTATCACCTTCGAGCGAGGAGATGCACAGTTCATCCCGCTCCGGGACGAGCTGGAGTTTATCCAGCTCTATCTGGCCATGCAGCACCGCAGGTTCGCAGGCTCGGTCGACCAGGAGATCCATGTCGATCCCGATCTCTACGACGCACTTGTTCCGACTATGATTCTCCAGCCCATCGTCGAGAATGCGTACGCTCACGGGCTCTCGCGGCTGGCAGGAGGAGGAATATTAGTCATCCGAGCCCAGCACGACGCATCCAATCTCCGGATCAGCGTGCTCAACTCCGGCAACGGACTATCCGCTGCCTCCAACCCGCAGCGGTCTCGTACCGGTGTCGGTCTCATCAATGTGAGGGAACGTTTGATGGCACATTACGGTAACAACCAAAGCTTTTCGATTGAAGAAACAAGCCCCAATCTGGTGGAAGCGACGATTGTGCTTCCGCTGCGACTCTCCGATGCTCCCAAAGAAGTTCTCGCAGGATATGGTGTCGCATGACAATTCGAGCGGTTGTAGCAGATGATGAGGTCCTGGCGCGGCAGAAACTGCTGCAATTGCTGCGCGATGAATCCGAAGTCGAAGTTGTAGGTGAAGGCGCGACGGCAGCCGAGACCATCGAGCTGGTTCGAGCCACCAGGCCCGACCTGCTCTTCCTCGATATACGCATGCCAGATATGGACGGCTTCGACATCGTCGGCGAACTCTCCGCCGACGCCGACGCCTTCGTGCCGCGCATCGTCTTCACCACGGCGTACGACCGCTACGCGCTGCGAGCGTTCGAGATTCACGCCGTAGACTATCTGCTGAAGCCCTTTACCCAGGAGCGCTTCCGCTCCGCGCTGCAACAGGCAATGCAGCAGCTCCAGCAGTACGAAACAGCCCGCGTCCGACTCCTCAAAAAAGTCATCGGGCGCTGAATACACCAGCCGCATCGTCTTCAAGTCGAAGGGCAGAATCCTCTTTCTGCCCGTCGATCACATCTGCATGATCGGCGCCGAGGAGAACTACGTTCGCCTCTGCACCAAGACGGAAAGCCATCTGCTGCGCGAGACCATGGGCTCGCTCGAACAGAAGCTCGATCCCGCGGTCTTCCTGCGGGTCCACCGTTCAACGATGGTGAACCTCCACTACGTCAAAGAGGTACGCCTCGAAACGGCAGGAGAGTACACCGTCGTGCTGCACAACGGCCAGAGAGTGCCGATGAGCAGAAGCTATCGTTCGCGCATCAAGAGCCTCATTTAGCTTCGAAATAGCGTTTCAGCAAGCCACGCTGTAACCTACTTCACGCAGAAGACAAGTTGGGATTGTTGGTTCCACAACTTGCTTCCAGAGGAGTGAAGATGGTGAAGAAGCTTGCCGGAATTACTATTTCGCTCCTGGTCGCGGTGGCGATAGCGCAAACGTCTGGCCAGGATCTGGTGCAGGGATTCAAGAATCCGCCAGAGTCCGCGAAGCCGCGTACGTGGTGGCACTGGACCAATGGCAACGTTACGCTCGACGGGATCACCAAGGATCTCGAGTGGATGAAACGCTCTGGCATCGGCGGCTTCCAACTGGTCGATGTTGCGTCTGGTGGCGGCCAGACGGTCGAGAAGAAGATCAACTTCGGAACACAGGACTGGCTGGATGCAGTCCATCATTCCGCGGTCGAGGGACAACGGTTGGGGCTGGAGATGTCCATCTTCAGCTCGCCCGGATGGAGCGAGGCGGGTGGACCGTGGGTAAAGCCTGCCGAGGCGATGAAGAAGCTGGTTTGGAGCGAGACTGACGTCGAGGGTCCGCGCTCGTTCACCGACAAGTTGCAGCAGCCTCCTTCGAATGAGGGTCCGATTCGCGACTGGCGTGTGGGCAGTGGCCAACAAGCTGGTTTCTACGCGGACAGTATCGTGCTGGCTTATCGAACTCCAGCGGATGAAGTGAGTATGGCTTCGCTGCATCCGAAGATCACAGCGAGTTCGGGCGCCATCGATCCGGCTGCTTTGCTGGACGATAACCTGAACACCTCGGTGACGATTGCTGCTCCGAAAGATGGTGGCGCTGCGTGGCTGCAGTTCGAGTTTGAGAAACCTTATACCGCACGGGCTCTTACGCTCGGAGCGCAGGGTGGTATTCCTGTTGGCCGCGTACTGGCCAGTGATGATGGGACTCACTTCCGTACGCTGGCCGAGATGCCTGGACCGCAGGGTTATCACGGTGCTCGTGTGCGGACGTTTGCGTTTCCTGCTACGACTGCTCGGTTCTATCGGGTCGAGTCGAGTGGGGCTGCGGTGCGTCCTGCTGCTGTGATCCATGGTGGTCCTGTGGTTCCGGCGAAGGAGTTCGTGATTACTGATGCGGTGTTGTACTCGAGTGCTCGCGTCAATCGCTGGGAGGACAAGTCGGCTGCTGGCAGCTTGATGGACGTGTATGAGGTTGTGCCGACTCCGGATGCTCCCAGCGCTGCGGCGATTCAGGCTGCGAACATCGTTGATCTGAGCTCGAAGATGGATAAGGACGGCAACCTGCACTGGGATGTTCCCGAGGGCAAGTGGACCATCCTGCGAATGGGTTATTCGCTGACTGGTGCTAAGAACCGACCTTCAGTTCCTGCGGGCAGCGGTTACGAAGTCGACAAGCTTAGCGCGAAGTATGTTGCTGACTACTTTCACGGCTACATGGATCCGATTGCGAAGGCGCTTGGACCGTTGATTGGGCAAGGCTCCGAAGTACATGACCATGGATAGCTGGGAAGCTGGGATGCAGAACTGGACCGATGACATGATCGGCGAGTTCAAGCAGCGTCGCGGTTACGATCCAACTCCTTATCTGCCGGTGCTTGCTGGGCGCGTGGTTGAGAGCGCGGAGGTGAGCGACCGGTTTCTGTGGGACTTCCGCCGTACGCTGGCCGATATGTTTGCCGACAACTTCTACGGGACGATGGAGAAGGAGCTGCAGCAGCGTGGCATGAAGTCGTACTCCGAGGCTTCGGGTGTTGCGCTCGAGATTCCGGAGGACACTTTGCTGAACAAGAGCAAGGTGGACATTCCGATGGGCGAGTTCTGGGTGCATGCGCTGCATCCAGAGTCGATGTACTACGTTGACGTGCGCGGTGCTGCTTCTGCTGCGCATGTCTACGGCAAGCCTATCGTTGCTACCGAGTCTTTTACCGGTGGTGGTTATGAGTCTCCTTTTACTTTGAAGAAGGTTGCTGATTACTGGTTCGCGCAGGGCGTGAACCGGTTAGTGTTTCATACTTCGGCGCAGCAGCCGCTGGATACGAAGCCGGGAAACACGATGGTTGGCACCCACATCAACCGCAACATCACTTGGGCTGAGATGGCGAACCCGTTCATGACCTATGTTGCTCGTGTGTCTTACATGCTGCAGCAGGGGCAGTTTGTGGCTGACCTTGCTTATCTGCTGCCTGAGGGCGCTCCCTCGACGATGCCTTTCTGGGGAGCTGGACTGCAGCCTGAGCTCCCTAAGGGTTATGACTACGACTTCGTGAATACCGATGTGCTGCTCAACCGAATGTCGGTTGGTGCTGATGGACGGCTGGTGCTGCAGGACGGCATGAGCTACCGCGTGCTGGTGTTGCCTCCGACTGAGCTGATGACTCCTGCGGTGCTGCGCAAGGTTCATGAGCTGGTTGCTGCGGGTGCTACGGTTGTGGGCCAGCGAGCGGTGCGCTCGCCTAGCCTGGTGGGTTATCCGAAGGCTGATGATGAGGTGAAGGCTCTGTCTGCGGACCTTTGGGGAGGTCTCGATGGTGTGACGAATACGCAGCATGCTTTCGGCAAGGGCATGGTGGTGTGGGGTCTGCCGTTGCAGGATGCGCTTGCGATGGTGAAGGCTGCGCCTGACTTTGAGTCCAGTTCCACGCTGGATGGGAGCGTGGTTTGGATTCATCGTCATTTGCAGGATGCTGATGTTTACTACGTCGCGAACCAGAAAGATGCGGCGCAGGATCTTGAGGCTCGATTCCGCGTGAGCGGGAAGGAGGCTGAGATCTGGCATCCGGCTAGCGGTGCTGTGGACGAGGCTAGTTTTGCTATTGCGGATGGACGGACTACTGTTCCGCTGCATCTTGATGAGCGGGAGAGTGTCTTTGTCGTGTTCCGTAATGCTGCTGCTTCTCCGACTCGAACGATTGTGGAGCCGGTGGTGAAGACGCTGGCTACTGTTTCGGGTCCTTGGGAGGTTACGTTTCCTCCTAAGCTTGGCGCTCCGGCTTCGGTGCGGATGGAGAAGCTTGCTCTCGTGGACCGATAGCTCGGAGGAGGGTGTGAAGTACTTCTCCGGGACTGCTACGTATACGAAGACGCTGCAGGCTCCGGCGAGCTGGTTTGCTGCGGGCTCGCGGGTGGTGCTGGATCTTGGTGTTGCGAAGGATCTTGCTGAGGTCTCGGTGAATGGCAAGAGACGTTGGGCTGCTTTGGAAGCCTCCGTACAAGGTGGATGTGACCGGGGCGCTGAAGCCGGGCGCGAACCGCATCGAGGTGAAGGTGACCAACGAGTGGACGAATCGGCAGGCGGGGGATCGTCTGTTGCCGGAGGATAAGCGGGTGCTGGCTCCGGGGCCTCGTGCATTTGGAGCTCCTCCGCCGCTGCCGGAGTCGGGGCTGATTGGGCCGGTGACTGTGGTTTCGGTTCGGGCGAAGTAGTTGGCTTGCATGGCTTTGACCTCCTTTCTAGGGGGTACCCCCCCCCGGGGGTTGGTGGTTAAAAGTCCAATGATTGCAATAGATAGCGAAATGGCCTTCGCTAAATATGTGCAACCATTGGGCTTACGGCTAAATTCGTGCCAGCAAATGACTTACTGGCGGTAGATAGTGTCAGGGACGGAAAAAGCCCCGGCGGTTGCCGGGGCTTTCTTGATCTCTAGTTTAATTGTACAGGATTGACCATAACTAAAAACCGCTTTGGTGAAAGTTTTATCTTGTTGATGGGGTTGGAGTTATTGGGTTTTTGTGGGTTTGGGGGCTTGACATGCGATTTTGCTGAGTAAAAGCGTGAAAAATAGTTTGGGGGTGGGGATTCGCCTGTAACGGCGGGGGTTTGGAAGACGGACGCGGAGAGCGCGGAGGGGCGCGGAGGACGCGGAGAAGGGCAAAGGCGATTTGTGAACCAGCAACGAGCAATGAGCAACGAGCTAAGAACAAAAGCGTGGTGAGTTGAGCTTATACATCCCACCCCTTCGACAGGCTCAGGGCAGGCTCTTCGCCAAGTGCTGCGAAGGATGGGGCACCCGGGCGTTTTGGTTGGGTGAGGAGAACAGGCAACAGCAACGGCAATGCGGCAGCGAGTTATTTTGGAGTTTTTGTGGCTGCGGCGGTTGCTTGCAATTGCGCGATCAGTGGTGCCTGGAAGTCGGGGTGTACGGATTGCGCGATTTGCAGGGCCTTTGCGTTTGCCTGTTGCGCCTGCTGGGTTTGGCCTGCGGCCATGAGGGTTCGGCCGAGTGCGGCCTGGATGTCTGCGGAATCGGGGGCTAGTCGGACGGCTTCCTGGGCTTCTGCGATTGCCTCGGGCATCTGGTGTTTAGCAGCCAAGCGGTCGGCTGCGGCGGAGTGGCTGTAGGCGGCGACGAGGGGCACGTTGAAGGTCCCGTGGTAGACGAGCATGACGTTTCCGGGCGTCGCGACCGGGCGGAGGTGGCTGAACTGAGTGTAGGGGTTCATCACGTCGGGTCCCCAGAGATGTCCGTCGAGTTCGGATGCGCTTAGGAGGATGGTGCCGCTGATGGTCTCAGGAACCACTTCATTCTGCGGGAGGCCGAGGTGTACCCATGAATTGACGAGGGGCTTGCAGTCGATGCCGTAGTACTTCGGATCGACCATGAGAGCGGGGATGTTGTAGTCGAACCAGCAATCGGTGACGTGATTTGCATCGAGGTAGCTCCTGGTCCACTTCAGGCCCTGTCCCCAGTCGTTGCTGGAGTCGCTGACGAGACGGTAGGTGTGGGACGGGCCGCCGAATGCTTCGTTCGAGTAGGCGAGATAGTCGGGAAAGGCGTGTAGCGAGGATGCTTCTGCAAAGAGGATCAGCGCGGCCACGCCAATTGCAAAGGCGCGCGATCGGCGAGCGACATCCCATCCGGCAGCGGCTGCCAGCACGATGCAGAACGGATAGATGGGCAGAATATAGCGCGCCTCGAGACTGATGCCTGACACCATGGCGATGAGCAGATAAGTGACCGCTGGAATGGTGAGGAAGAGGAACTCGCGGCTGCGTCGCCAGAGTCTGACGAACGGCACACAAGCGAGCAGGACGAGCAGCGTGATGGTGCTCTTGATGACAAACACTGCGGGAAACGCGAACCATCGCGTGGTGCTGTAGAGCTTGCCAAAGAGAAACGTCCAGCGCGCGCCGGCGATTTGCAGGATGTCGGTCCATCCGTAGAGGTAGGCTTCCGGCAACAGATGATGGCGCGCGCAGAAAAGTATCGTCGCGGCTTCGAACCTGTTCGCAATGCCTGCGGCGTAGGCGTTGAGGGGTGGCAATATTGGCGGTCCGCCGGGCCGCGCCGTGTAACGGAATCCATAGAAGGCCCAGAGCATTGCGTAGCTGACGAGGGCCATGACGACCAACGCGATAGCGAGAGTGGCGGCGGTGCGCTTCGCGGAGACGGTGCGTGAGACCTCGTCAGGCGTTCGAGCCAGTCTGCGCAGCACTTCTGTAATGGCGATCAGTGCAAGGATCGGGAAGACGAAGACGCCCGACTGCTTGGCTGCTATGGTGAGCCCGGCGGCAATCGCGCAGGCTGCGAGGCGCCACATGGTCGGCCGCTTCACATAGCGATAGAACGCATACACCGAGACGAAGAGTGTGCAGGAGAGCGTCATGTCCGTGGTGATGAGGCCGCCATTGGCGAGGATCATGGGCTCGAGCGCGAAGAGGGTCATCGCGAGCAGACCTGCCTCCGGGCCGAACATATCGCGTCCGGCGGCGAAGACGGCGAGAGCCAGAACGAGGCTGAAGATGAGCAGCATGGCTCGTCCTCTGGCCAGCAACGAGTCGGCATCGGCGCTGTAAAGGAAGGCGGAGGCGGCAATGAAATCCTGCGCCTTGAAGAAGGGAATGGGAACAGGCTGCGGTTCTTTGAGCGGCAGCGAGAGCAGCGTGGAGGCGGCTACGAACTTCATGAGGGGTGGATGCTCGGGGTTGCGGCCGAAGTCGGCGTGCTTCCAGTACTCGTAGCCTGCGTAGAGGTGGTCGGCTTCATCGAAGACCTGCGATTGCTGGCGCGTAGAGAGAGTGATCTGCGCGGCGATGAGGATGAGCAGCGCGACGACGATCGCCCAATAGAATCGGTCGGAGGGCAGAGCCAGATTGGTCAGAGGTTGGCTGGGAAGAGGAACTGCTCGCTAACATGTTGGTACCGTTGGCCTGAACTGTATCACGCAGTTGAACCGGCGTAGCACCATTATTGCTGGGGGTGGAAGTGGAGTTTCAGGAATTGGATGTAGATGTCCCAGTCGGTGGGGACCATGCCGTGGGGGCCGTCGTGCATGTAGTAGGAGATGTCGTGGAAGATGGGTTGTTTGGCGGCGGGCCAGGTGGTGGTGTCGAGGGGGTCTTTGCCGAGGAGTTTGTAGACGGGGCCGGCGGCTACGGCGGCGAGGAATTCGCCCTTGGGATCGGACCAGTAGTCGGTGCTGCCGGTCTGGAGGAGGACGGGGCGCGGGGCGATGAGGGCGATGAGCATGTGGGCGTCGAAGGGGGCTTTGTCGGGGAAGCCGCCGTATTGCGCGTAGTTGGCGGCGAACTGATAGGGGTAGCGAGATGGGGCGGTGAGGTGGGCGATGGTTTCGCCGTAGTCGCGGTGGCTGAGGGCGGCTCCGCCTTCTCCGCCGCAGCTGGCGATAACGGCGGCGAAGCGCTGGTCGTGCGCGCCAGCCCAGGTGACGGTCTTGCCCAGGCGCGAGACGCCGTGAATGGCAACCTGTTTGGAGTCGACCTGCTTATCGGTTTCGAAGTAGTCCTGGACGCGGGACATGCCCCAGGCCCAGGCTGAGATGGAGCCCCAGTCATCAGGAGCGCGGTCGGTCTGGCCGGGTTTGAGGTACTTGGCGCGGATGCCGTTGGGGAAGCCGGTGAGTGTGTCGGGGTCCAGCTCGGCGTAGTAGTAGGTTGCGACACCGAAGCCAGCATCGAGGAACGCGGTGACGTTGATTTTGCCGAAGCTGCGGGCGGAGTTGCGGGTGGTGTGATGAGCTCGTTGGTCTTGGGGTCTCGGACCTTCTCGGGTGTGATGCCGGGGTCATCGACGGCGTTCTGAATGGCGCCGAAGTTGATGGTGAAGAACATGGGAACGGGCTTTTTGGCGTTGGCCGGGATGTATTCGAGAAGATGGATTGCGGGCCAGGTGGGGTCTTTAGAGAGGTGGATGGTCACCTGTTTGCGGATGGCCTTGCCATCGAATGCGGGGGTGCCCTTGTCGGTGACTTCGAAGGACTCGTCGGCGGGGCGGCCGGGTGCGCGGCCGTACTGCTGGGTCTCGAACATCTCGACGATCTCGGGGCGGCGCTTTTCGGTCCAGGTCTTGGCGTCGCGTACGGGCTTGCCGTTGTTGAGGATGAGCGGGTCGGTGAGGGTGTAGGTGCCGACCTTGGATTCGTCGTAGTTGACGGGGATTCCGGCGACGGGTTTGGGGTCGGGCGGGGGCGTGGCGGGCGCTGTGGGCGCGGGGGCCTGGGCATGCGCGGCGAGCGTGGCGGCGGCTAGCAGGACGAGATAGCGGGATCGCTTCAGCAACATCGATGGCCAACTTTCTGGATGGGTTGAGATTCTTTCGATGAGACTTTGTGGACGAAAGAATCGTCGCTAAGAAAGTTAGGAGCGTTTGTTGTTGGTGTCAAGGTTGCGAGTGTGGCTTTGACATGGTGTTCGCTGGCGTTGAGTATGATCGCTTGGTCATGGAGAGTGTGTGATGCGAAGGTTGATTCGGTCGGTGAGTTGGATGGTGGTTGCGGTGGCTGCGGTGGTTGTGGCGCAGGATTCGCGTACGGTTACGGAGCCGAAGATTCCGGCGTTTTGTACTTCGCTCGATGCGAAGCTGACGGCGGTGGGTGGGGATCTTGCTCCGGCGGATGAGGCGAAGCTGGATACGGAGCGGATTCAGAAGGCGATCGATGGCTGCGGTAAGGGGAAGGGTGTTGAGCTGCGGATGCAGGGGGCGGCGAATGCGTTTTTGAGTGGGCCGCTGGAGTTGCGCGAGGGTGTGACGCTGGTGGTGGATAAGGGCGTGACGCTGTTTGAGACGGTGGATGCGGAGGTGATGCAGACTTCGCCGGGAAGCTGCGGGTTGGTGAGCAATACGGGTGGGCGTGGGTGCAAGCCGCTGATTACGGTGCAGGATGTTTCGGGCGCGGGGGTGATGGGCGATGGCGTGATCGATGGGCGCGGCGGGAAGAAGCTGCTGGGCAAGAATGTGAGTGCGTGGGATCTGGCGGAGCAGGCGCGGCCGGGTGGCGGGCAGAAGGTGAGCCGGCTGATTGTGGCGAATCACGCGAACAACTTTACGTTGTACCGGATTACGTTGAAGAACTCGCCGAACTTTCATGTGGTTTATAACGGCGGCGATGGGTTTACGGTTTGGGGATTGAAGATCGATACGCCGGGTAAGGGCGCGCGCAATACGGATGGCGTGGATCCGGGGGCGGGGGCGAAGAACATTACGATTACGCAGAGCTACATCAGCACGGGGGATGACGATGTTGCGATCAAGGGTGGGCCGGGTGGCGTGACGAATATGACGGTGAGCCACAATCATTTTTATCGCGGGCATGGGATGTCGATTGGGAGCGAGACGAATGGTGGGGTGAGCAAGATACGGGTGTTCGATCTGTCGCTGGATGGGCCGGATAATGGGATTCGGATTAAGTCGAATGCGGCGCGTGGTGGGTTGGTGCATGACGTGAGCTATGAGGATGT
The DNA here is from genome assembly GCA_963744125.1 of uncultured Acidobacteriaceae bacterium. Taxonomy (GTDB): domain Bacteria; phylum Acidobacteriota; class Terriglobia; order Terriglobales; family Acidobacteriaceae; genus Edaphobacter. The sequence goes on from CAVUSG010000012.1 coordinate 497,217, forward strand.
GTGCGTGCGGAATTCGCCGAATCCGATTCTGCTGGATACGGCTTATAGCGCGAATGGGAGCACGGAGGGGACGCTGTATCCGGAGTTCGTGGATATTACGCTGCGCAATGTGCGGGTGTCGGGTGGGGGGAAGATTTCGCTGACTGGATACTCGAAGGAGCATCGGGTTGGAGTGAATCTGGATGGCGTGATGTTGACGGATGTTGCGAGTGTGAAGGATGCGAGTCCGGGTGAGGTGGCGGTGACGGGTGGGGCGAGTTACAAGTACGCGGTTGCGCATGCTGACATCAAGGTGGGGCCGGGGCCGGTGAACCTGAAATTGGAGGGTGAGGATACGACGGTGACGGGGAGCGCGGGGAGTGGGTCGCTTGAGTCTTGTGCGTCAGAAGCTGGTGCCTTTTCCGCGGTAAGGCGATGCAGCGCAGATGTTTATTGGTTCGACCTATTCACTGATTTCGTTCGATAAACTGTTCCTCGCTGGCGCGGTTAGTTGATGGCCGTCAATTAGCCGGCTGCTGTTGAATATCTTTTCTTGACAAGGCCACACCTGACCTGTAGTTTTCCTCTTGCTCTGCAAGTAAAACCGATCAGCGCTGTGAATGGTCTGACCAAGCCCTTAGTAAAAGTAGGATACGGAGGCTTGGCTGGCTGCTGGTCTTATTGCCTTTGAGGTCAGAGATGTTGATACTGCCGGTTGGTTTCCGTAGATTTTCTCTGCTTGCGGTTGGGATAACGCTGGCGTCGCTTATTTCAGCCAATGCAGTTGGACAGACGGCCCCGGTCGTGATGCCGTACACGATCAGCACGGTGGCGGGCCCTGGGGCGGCGACTACGGCTGGGACGGCGTGTTTTGCGGGCAGCTCGCTGAATGCTGCGGATGCGTTTGCGGATGGATGTCCGGCGACGCAGGCTATCTTCAGCAGCGACTTTCGGGGTGGCGTTACGACGGATCCGCTGGGGAATGTGTACGTCGCGGATACGACGAATAGTCTGATTCGCAAGATCGATCCGCGGAGTGGGTTGATTACGGTGTTTGCGGGCGGCGGCAAGAGCTGCACGGCGGCGCAGGGTGCGATGTCGAAGGCGGGAGATGGCTGCCTGGCGACGGGGCAGACGGTGATGAACTCTCCGCGCGGGATTGGGAACGATCCTTACGGGAATATTTTTATCGCGGGGTACAGCGACAACCTGGTGCACATCGTTTGTAATGCGGTGTCGCCGCTTTGTACTGCGGCGCAGGTTGGTTATATGCGTATTGCGGCGGGATGCGCCGCATCGGCGACGGCTTCGGGCACCAGCGGGAATACGGGCGATGGGTTGACTGCGGCGGGTGTTGTGCGGGTCGACGGTGGCTACGGTGAACGCTCCGCGCGGCGTGAATGCGGACAGCTTCGGGAATATCTATTTTGGGGATACGGGCAACTCGCGGTTTCGCGTAGTGGTGGGCCCGGTGATTGCGGGGGTGACGAATCCGCTGATCGCGATTCTGCAGATGAATCCGACGAATAGCGCGATTACGGCTGCGAGCGCGGCGGGGAAGGTTTACGCGATTGCGGGTGGGACGCAGTTCACGGCGCCAGCGGCTGGGGCGGTGTGTTCGGCGAGCAACAGCAACGTTGCGCTGGATGGCAATGGAGATGGTTGCCCGTTTTACAACACGAGCGTGACGACTACCGGCGGGTTTATCCAGGGCGTGGCGGTGGATTCGTTTGGGGACTTCATCTTTACTGACTCCGTGACCTTCGGGCGGGTGCGCGTGCTGTTTGCGGGCGGCGCCAATAATCCGATGGCGCATGTGATTACGGTGAACAATCCGACGATCACGACGCCGCAGGTTGGGTATGTCTACTCGATTGCGGGTGGCGGATCTAGCTTCGACTCCGCTGACTCCGATTCTTGCGAGCTCGGCTTCGCTGGACGGGAATCTGTTTCGGGTGAACACGGATGCGGCTGGGAATATTTATGTTGGTGACAGCACGCAGATACTGTTCCTCGATATCAACACGGGATATCTGCGCAAGGTAGCGGCGAACAATACGGTTTGCGCGGGGGCGAATGCGTTTGGGGATGGATGTCCGGCGACGCAGTCTTCGTTTGGCGGGAGCACTGGTGTGCTGGGGCTGGCGCTGGATAACCTGGGCAACCTGTACTTCGCGGACGGGACGAACCATACGATTCGGAAGATCTCTTCGACGAACTTTGCTCCGGTGGCTGCGGGGAGTTCGGCTTCGCCTTCGATCTTTATCCATGCGGCTGCTGGGACTTCTTCGATTACGACAACGCTGGCGGCGAACTCGGACTTCACGCTGGGTACGGCGTCGTGCGTGACGAATGCGGCGCCGGATTCGACTTACGATTGCACGATTCCGGTGACGGTGACGCCTTCGGCGGTAGGGGTTCGCGATGGTCCTATTACGATTCAGCCTTCCTCGGGGCCGACGGTTACTGCGAGTCTGACGGCGACGGGTACGGGTGCGAACCTGAGCTTTGATCCTGCGTCGCCTGCGGTGCCGACTACGCAGACGCTTGGGTCGGTTGTGCCGTCGGGAGTTGTGGTGGATGGGCACGGGAATGCTTATACGGTGAACAGCGGATCGAAGGTGATTACGCAGGTGACTGCTGCGGCTTCTACTGCTTTGGGCTCGGCGCTGAGCGCGCTTCCGAACCAGATTGCTGTCGATCCTTCGGGCAATGTTTATGCGGCGACTGCGGGGTCGGCGAGTATTGCGAAGCTGAGCTTTACGGCTCCTTCGACTTACGCTGCGAGCACGATTTCGAATGCAGCGATTGTGTCGGCTGCGGCGATTGCGGTGGATGCTAACGGGAATGTGTACGTAGCGGACAATACAACCGGGGCGGTGGTGAAGTTCTCGCAGACGACGGGTTTGGCTACTACGCTTACGACGACCGCGTTTACCAATCCGGTTGCGCTGGCGCTGGATAACGTGGGGAACGTGCTGGTCGCGGATAAGGGCGCGGGCAAGGTTTACCGGCTGCCTACGGGTGGTGTGCGCACGGGTCTGCCGCCGGTGGTTGCGGTGACGGGGACGATTGTTCCGGTGGGAGTCGCCGCGGATGCTGCGGGCGATGTATTTATCGCGGACTCAGGCAGCAAGAGTGTGGTGATGGTTCCGGCCTCGGGTGCGCAGACGACTGTTGCGACGGGGTTCACTACTCTGAATGGAATTGCTGTCGATGGGGCGGGTAATCTTTATGCTTCCGATGCTGCGACACCGGGCATTCTGAAGGTGCTGCGCAATCAGTACTCATTCCCCTTCGGTTCGAGTCTGACGGCGACGCTTTCGGGAACCGTGACGAATGCGGGCAATGCTGCGGCGACTGGGTTCGCGCAGACGGATGCGGCGGACTTCCAGGTTACGGGCACGGGAGCGACGTGCAACACTGGCGCTACCAGCGTGCAGCCCGGTGCGGCCTGCACGGTTGCGGCTACGTTTACTCCGGCGGCGGCGGGTGCGGGAGCTATCTCGGATGTGGTTTCATTTCTGCCGCCGACATCGTTTGGCTCGCTTGATCTGACGGCGGTCAAGGTCGGGAATCTGACGACGACCACTACTACCATCGGTGGGCAGACTCCGGCAACTCCGGTGTATGTGGCGGGCGGGGCTTCGGTGACGTTCTCGGTTACGGTCGCGGCGAGCACTGGCACGGCGATCGGCAATGTGACGGTGAGCCTGGATGGCGGGACGGGCGCGGTGTATCCGTTGAACTCGAGCGGAGTCGCTACGGTGGTGCTGACGGGGCTGACTGCGGGGACGCACTCGCTGGCAGCGACGTATGCGACGCAGGGCGGCGTCAGCGGTTCGAATTCAGGGGCCTTCAGCTTCAGCGTTGCGAAGGCGATGACGACGGTGACTTGGACTCCGACGACGCTGACGGAACAGTACAGCCAGGCGATTGGGGTTGGCGTGTTCAATGCGACCTCGGGCGGAGTGGCGGGCGCGTTTGTTTATTCCGCGACGCCTTCGGGCGGGACGGCGATTGCTGTGGACTCGTCGAGCTATCTGCCGATCGGGAGCTATAGCCTGGCGGTGGTCTTCACGCCTACGGACCAGGTGGACTACGCGCCTTCGAGCGGCAGCATTGCGAACTTTACTGTGACCAAGGCGAATACGAGTGCGCCGGTGGGAGCTTCGACGAATGTGGTTGCGGCGGATGGCTCGGGCAACTTTACGACGATTACGTCTGCAGTTGCGGCGCTGCCTGCGACGGGCGGAACCATCTATATACGGCCGGGCACTTACACGGGGCAGTTCACGGTGAGCTATCCGAATGTTTCGCTGCGGGGATTGGGCGGTGTTGCGCAGAATGTGATCGTGACGGCTGAGGCTGGAGCGTTCAGTGCGCCGCTGCCGACGGGAGTGGCTCCGGGAAATAATGGCGCGCAGGGCGATCAGGGGTCGGCGACGGTGGTGGTGGATAAGTCGACGATCAATGGGACGAGCTATACGCCGCTTAATTTCTACGCGGAGAACCTGTCGATCCAGAATACGTACGACTCCGATGCGACCAACTCCAACACGCTGGCGGTGGTGAATGGAAACTGCACGACGGGGCAGCCGGCTACGAACAACTTTGCGCTGTACAACGCCGGGACGCTGTGCGCTTCGCAGGCGCTGGCGGTGTGGACGCGCGGTGACAAGTCGGTCTTCAATAATGTGCGGCTGATCAGCCTGCAGGACACGCTGTTCGCGGGGAGCGTGGGTTGCGGGACGACCTGCATTGCCGCGCGGCAGTATTTCTACAACGGCTACATTACGGGCGACGTGGATTATATCTTCGGCGATGCTGCGATGGTGTTCGATCACACTACGTTCTTTACGACGTTCCATGGGCTGACGGCGACCGGCACGGAGACGATTGAGGCGCAGAACAAGGCGCGGCAGACGGGATCGTCGGGCGACTATCTGAGTGCTTACATTTTGAACAGTGCGAATCTTACGTCGCAGGCGCCGGGCATGACGCAGCTTGTATTTCGGGCGGCCGTATGGACAGTTCTCGACGTTCATTATGCTGAACACGACGGTGGACCAGGTGAATCCGCTGGGATGGATTGAGTTCAGCGGCGACAGCAACCTGCCTACGTCTACGTATGCGGAGTTCAACACGCAGGGCCCGGGCGGGTCGGCGGCGAGCATTGCGGGACGTGAGACGATCTCGCTTCCGCCGGAGCAACTGACGGCGGCGCAGGCCGCGCAGTATGCGCCGGTTACGTTCCTTTCGACTCCGGCGCCTGATGTGTGGAATCCGGCGGATGCGCTGACCGCGGGGGTGAATGGATTTGTGCCGTCGGGGACGGCGCTGGCGACGACGGTCGGGAAGAGCATCACGATTCTGGCGCGACCGCAGACGCCGGGTGGCGGCGCGATTCCGACGGGCAACTATACGTTGATGGATGGCGGCACTGTGTTGGCGAGCGGGACGCTTGATCCTTCGGGCTCGGCGTATCTGACGACGAGCGCTCTTACTGCGGGCGTGCACAAGATCACGCTGAGCTATGCGGGCGATGCGAACTTCAATGCGTCGACGACTTCGACTCCGCTGACGATTACGGTGGGCGGGACGCAGACGGCGGTTACGGTGACGACGGCTAATCCGGTTTATGGGACGCCGATCAATGTAACTGTGACGGTTACACAAAATGCTCCGACGGCTGCGATCACGGGGTCGGCTCTGTTGTCGGTGGATGGCGGGACGCCTATCAGCGGGAACCTGACGGGCGGAGTTGCTACTTTCACGCTGAATGGCGTGGGGGCGGGTGCTCATACGCTTACGGCGGTTTACTCGGGGGATACGAACAACGGCACCAGCACAGGTACTGCGAGTGTGACGGTTTCGAAGGCGGGACTTACTGTAACCGGGCCTACGGTTTCGGTGGTGTTCGGCTCGGCGATACCGACGTACACGCCGACTTATACGGGTTTTGTCGGGAGTGACACGGCTGCTACGGCGCTGACGGGCGCTCCGTCGCTGACTACTACGCCGGCGACTCCGACGGCTGTGGGGAGCTATCCGATTACTTCGGCTGTGGGCACGCTTGTTGCGCCGAACTATAGTTTGACGTTCGTGAATGGGCTTCTGACGATTGCGAAGGCTCCGACGACTACTACGCTTGCGAGCTCGAATACGAGCCCTGGGCAGAATGTTTCGGTGACGTTTACGGCGACTGTGGTCTCTCCATCGAAGGCGGCGGCGCCGACGGGTTTCGTCGGGTTCTATAGCGGCACGACGCTGCTGAGCAACATCACGCTGCCGGCGAGTGGCGTGGCGACGTATACGGCGGGATTCTCGACGCTGGGAGCGGCTTCGATTACGGCGGTCTACTCGGGTGATGCGAGCTTTAGCGGATCGACCTCGACTGCGGCTTCGGAGACGACCGTGGTGTCCGGCTTTGGGGTGTCGGCGAGTCCTTCGTCGCTGACGATCCAGCGCGGCAACACCGGGACTACTACGATTACGTTTAATCCGACGGGCAACTATGTTGGGACGGCAAGCCTGGCGTGCACGGGGCTGCCGCAGTATGCCACGTGCACCTTCTCGCCGCTTAGTGTGACGTTTACAGGGAACAATGCGCCTCAAACTTCTACGCTGACGATTGGGACGGGGTCGGCTAATGCTTCTTTGACGCCGCCTGCGATGCATCGCGCGGGACGCACGTCGCTGGCTGGGTTCTTCGTGTTGCCGGGCGCGCTGCTGGCGGGAGTCATCTGCGTGCGGCGCAGGAAGGTGCTGCGCAGCTCGTGGAGCCTGTTTACTGTGCTGCTGCTTAGCGCGGCGATGCTGGCGGCGGCGGGCTGCGGATCGTCACCACAGGAGACGCTGGCGGGTACCGACACCATCACCATCACTGCCAATTCGATCAACGCGACTGGAACGGCGACTCAGCAGTTGACTTTGAATGTGATTGTGCAGTGACGGTGAGTCTGCCGGGGCTCGGCGAGACGTTTCGTTACACAAGAGATCAGGGATGGCCGCAAACAAGTTGTTGGAGGACAGGAAGCATGCAATTCAGACGTGAAATAAAAGCCGGTGCGGTGTTGCTTGCTATGGCGCTGGGCGGTGCTCGCGCGTATGCGCAGGATACTCGCACTGTCGTTGAGCCGACCTTTCCTGCCTCGTGTACGGTGCTGCAGTCGCAGCTCGCTATTGTCTCGGGTGAGCCTGCGTCGGAGACGACGTTCGATACGAGTCGCATCCAGACGGCGCTCAATGGCTGTGCGGTTGGACAGGCTGTGGAGTTGCAGGCTTCGGGGACGAACAATGCTTTTCTGATTCAGCCGATTACTATTCCCAGCGGCGTTACGTTGCTGGTGGATGGCGGCGTTACTGTCTTCGCTTCGCGCAATCCTGCTGACTACCAGATCGCGGGAAACGAGACCTGCGGGACGGTGGGGACTGCGGGCAACGGTTGCAACCCTGTGATCAATATCAATAACAACGCGACGTCGACTGGCTCCGGCATTATGGGCTACGGGATTATCGATGGGCGCGGCGAGGATAAGCTGCTGGTGAATGGTGCGGCGTCGACGAGTTCGTGGTGGGATGTTGCCAATGCGGCCGACGTAGCGGGGGGCGCGCAGAATAATCCGATTCTGATCTCGATAAGCAAGGCCAATAACTTTACTCTTTACAAGATCACGTTCAAGAACTCGCGCTATGTTCCATGTGAAGTGGGGAGGCGGTAATGGGTTTACGGCGTGGGGCGTGAAGGTGGCGACTCCTTACACTGCGCGGAACTCGGACGGCATCGACCCGAGCGGCACTAACATCACTGTGACGAATAGCTCGATCAGCGACGGCGATGACAATGTGGCTATCAGCGCTTCGAGCGCTGCTTCGAACATTACTATTTCGAACGACAATACTTATAGCGGGCATGGGATTTCGGTGGGCAGCTATACGCAGGGCGGGCTGACCAACATGCTGGTCACTAATATCAACCAGGCGGGCACGGCTGCTGACGGGAATGGCATTGCTCTTCGGATCAAGTCGGCGCTGGACCGCGGTGGTCTTGTGCAGAACGTGACTTACAGCAACATCTGCATGCAGAACCACAAGACGCTGATCGACATCGATCCGTTTTACAACGCGAATGCGGGGACGCTGGTTCCGCAGTTCAGCAACATTACCTTCACCAATATCCAGGGGCTTACCAACGGCGTGATGACGCTTGAAGGCCATGATGTTGGTCATCTGACGACGGTCACGCTGAACAACTTCGTCTTCAACGCGCTTACGCAGGCGAACATTTCTCCTTCGTTTTCGTTCGATACGATCACGCTTGGGCCGGGGCCGGTGTCTCCTGCGTTTCTGCAGACACAGACTGGCACTGGTGTCGTCTACAACGGCAATGTGTCTAATCCGACGCTTGCGCCTTATCCCTGCTCTGCGGCTAACTTTACTTTTCTTGTGGGCGAGCTTTATCTTTCGACCTCGACGGTTACAAATGCGAAGCAGTTGACCAATGTTCCCGGGCCGGGGACGGTGACGCTGAATGCGATGCTGGAGCCGACGATGTCGGAGGTGACGTATGGGGCTTATACGGGGACTCCGGCACCTACGGCGGCGGTGCAGTTCTTTGAAGGCACTAAGATGGTGGGCACTGCTTCGCTGGCCGGTAACGGAAGCCTTGCGAGTCTGACGCTAACCGGTGTGACTACGGGGAGCCATACATATACGGCGATGTATCCGGGCGATTCGACGTATGCCGCGTATCCGTTTGGGAGCGTCTCGGTGACGGTGATTGCGACGGCGGCTCCTTCGACGATTGCGGTGGCTGCGGCTCCGTCGACTGTGCAGGCGGGTAGCACGACGGTTCTTACTGCGACGATTACTGGGACTTCGCTGGCGGCGGGGCCGACGGGGACGGTCAACTTCCTCGATGGCACTACAGTGATTGGGACGGGGACTGTGGGGACGAACGGCACGGCGAGCTATACGGCTCAGCTGAATGGTCCGGGGACGCACAATATTTCGGCGGTGTACCTGGGGGATCCGAATAATGCGGGTTCTACGAGTGCTGTGGTGCCGATAGCAGTTACTGCGATTCCTACTACCACTTCGATCAGTCTGTCTTCGGCATCGGTTGCTGCGGGAACGTCGGCGACGATTACGGCGTTTGTGAGCTCTTCTGCGGGGGTTCCGGGGGGGACGGTGACGTTCCTGAACGGGACTGCGACGCTGGGTGTGGGGACGCTGTCGAATGGGACTGCGACGTTTACCGCAACGTCGGCTGCGGTGGCGAGTGAGAGCATCACGGCGACGTATGCGGCGCAGGGGAACTATGCTGCGTCCAGCAGCGGGGCGCTTGCGCTTAGTTTTGCTTCGCCGGTTGCTCTTACGGTGAGCGCTTTTGAGGTGAACATGAAGCCGGGGACGACTGCGTCAGTCACGGTGACGGCGAACCCTGCGGTGAATTTTGCGGGGGCGGTGAGCTTTACGTGTGCCACCCCGTCTACGTACCTCACGTGCTCGATGACTCCGGCTTCGCAGACGGTGGCGGGTGGGGCGGCGGTGCAGAGCTCGCTGGGGCTGAACTCTGGCGGCTACGGTGGGCGGCGTGCGGCCGGCTGACCGGCCATTTGGTGGTGAGAGGAGCGGGCCGGTGTATGCTCTGCTGCTGCCATTTGGGGCGCTGGCGTTCTTTGGGTTGCGGCGGCGGGGGCTCTGTCCGTTTGCTGGGCTTGCTGGTGGTTCTGGCTGCGGGGGTGACGCTTGGGATTACGGGATGCTCGAGCTGCTTCGCCTAAGACGGCTCCGATTGGGACTCAGGTGGTGACGGTTACTTCGACTGCTGGGAGCATTAGCCAGACGGTGCAGATTACGGTGAATATCCTGTCCAACTAGCGGCTTGATTTGGATGTGGGAGGGTCGCCTTTGGGCGGCCCTTTTTGCTAGTTGGCGGGTGTACCCCCTCCCCCGTCAGTTTTGCGCAAAATCTTCAATCGATGTGAGATAAGTCCGGACCTCGGGTTTGGGGTTTATTGGCGCGGGGGCGAGTTAGCCCTCTTTCCAGGGGGGTGTTTTTGTCAAGTTTTTGGGGTTGGTTTTGGGTTAGTGGGTGGGGGGGTGGCGGGCTCGCCAGAGGGCTCCGGCGATGGGGTCGACTACGCCGGGGAGGGCCTGGAGGGTGGGGAAGTGGGTGCGGAGGGAGGCGAGGAGGGCGTCGCGGACGGGGGTGACTTTCTCCATGATGCTGCCGGCGAAGGCGACGGGTGGGACCCATTGGGCGTCGGATGCGAGGCGCTGGAGGCGGAGGATGACGAGGTGGACGAGGTGGGCGAGTTCTTCGCCTTCGTGGCGGAGGACGGACTGGGCTACGGGGTCTCCGTTTTGCGCGCAGGCGAGGACGAGGGTGGTGAGGCGGGAGACGTTGGGGGCGGGGGTGGCGTTGGCGTACTCGATGAGGCTGTCGATGGAGGGGAGGTTCCAGAATTCGAGGATGGCGGGTAGGAGGGTGGTGGGGGGCTGGTTGGCTTGTTCGGCTTGCTCGTTTTGCTCGTCGATGGCGAGGAAGGCGGCGCGGAGGGCTTCGGAGCCGATGCGGTGGCCGGAGCCCTGGTCGGCGAGGGCGGGTCCCCAGCCGCCGGCGGTGGTGATGGTGCCGGAGGGGGCGCGGCCGGCTACGTTGGATCCGGTTCCGGCGAGGACGAGGATGCCGGGTTGGCCGGGGAAGGCGGCGTCGAGTGCGATCTCGACGTCGCCGAGGAGGAGGAGGTCTCCGGAGACGCGGGCGGCGAAGGATTCGCGGAGCCAGTCGGCGACGAGCGGGACGGATTCGCCGGCGGTGCCGATGCAGGTGCGGGTGATGTCGCGGAGGGAGATGCCGCCGAGGGCGGAGAGTTGCGCGAGGGCGTCGTCGAGGGTGCGGGCGGCGGTGTCGGCGTCGACGCGGAGGCGCTTGATGGTGGCGGAGCGGACGCGGGCGAGCTCGCGGGTTTCGTCGGCGAGGAGGTAGTCGGTTTTTGTGCCGCCTGCGTCGATGGCGAGGTAGAAGGGCATGCTTTGTTGCTCCTGTTTTTTGTCCAAGGGACATTCAATCATATGCTGTGGGGTGTGGATGAAGAACGAGTTGGGGTGAGGCAGGTGAAAGAACGGCAATTTTGGGCAGAGTTCTACACCCCACCCAAGCGAAAGCAACGGCGAAGATTGTGCACAGAGCGTTTTGAATGAGTTGGAGGCAACAGCAAAAGCAAAATACGGGGGTTCTTCCCCTTCGACTCCGCTCAGGGTCAGAATGACAAGATTTTGTGGGGGCGCGAAAGAGAACAGGCAACGGCAACGGCAAAAGCGAAATGCGGGGGTCTCTCCACTCCGCTGCGCTCCGGTCGAGATGACGGCGTTTGGTGTTGGGCGACAGCGAAGCAAAGAGCAAAGGCAAAGAGCAAAGGCAAAGGCAAAAACACTGATGGTTGTTGTTGCGGCTTGATGCGGGGATGATGATCGTTCGATAGACTTTTATTTATGATGACTATTGCTCGGCTGCCCCGGCCTTTGCGGGGGATTATTCCTCCGCTGGTGACGCCTCTTTTGTCGCCGGATGCGCTGGACCATCGTGGGTTGGAGGCGGTGGTTGAGCGGGTGATCGCGGGTGGGGTGCATGGGGTTTTTATTCTTGGGACAACGGGTGAGGGGCCTTCGCTGAGTTATGCGCTGCGGCGCGAGATGATTGAGCGCGTGACGAAGCAGGTGGATGGTCGCGTGCCGGTGCTGGTGGCGGTGACGGATACGGCTTATACGGAGACGTTGCGGCTGACGGAGTTTGCGGCTGGGGCTGGGGCGGATGCGGTGGTGCTGGCGGCTCCGTATTATTTTCGTTCGAGTCAGAGTGATCTGCTGCGGTTGGTGGAGGGGTTGGCGGAGGAGAGTGCGGTGCCGCTGTTTCTGTACAACATGCCGGGGCTGACGAAGGTGCAGTATGAGCCGGAGACGGTGGCGGTGGCGGCGGAGATGCCGAATGTTTATGGGTTGAAGGATAGCTCGGGTGACCTGGAGTATTTGGCGCGGGCGGTGGCGGCGGTGCGGCATAAGCCGGAGTTTGCAGTGCTGCTGGGGCCGGAGGATGTACTGGTGGAGGGGATGGCGCTGGGGATTCATGGGGGCGTGCATGGCGGGGCGAATCTGTTTCCGCGATTGTTTGTGGCGCTGTATGAGGCTTGTGTGGCGGGGAGGGAGCCGGAGGTTCGGCGGCTGCGGGAGTTGGTGCTGGAGCTTGGGGCGGTGATCTATGGGGGTGATGAGTCGGAGTTCAGATATATACGGGGGCTGAAGTGTGCGCTTGCGGTGATGGGGATTTGCAGTGCGATGCCTGCGTGGCCTTATCGCGCTGCGGGGGATTCGCGGTACACGGCGATGAAGGATCGGTTGGAAAGTTTTGCTGAGGAGTGGGGGTAGCGGGCTTTCGTGCTACTTCTTTTCGGATGAGGATGCTGCTGCTGGGGCGGGTGCGGGGGCTGGAGTGGACGGCGCGGCGGCGGGGGTTGAGGAGGCGCTGTCGGATGCTGGCTTGGCGGCGGAGTCGCTGGTGGTGGTGTCGCCGGAGGATTTGGGTTTGGCGTTGCCGTAGCCGTCGGCGTACCAGCCTCCGCCTTTGAAGGAGATGGCGGGAGCGGAGAGGACGCGCTCGATGTGTCCACCGCAGTGGGGGCAGGTGGTGATCTCGGGGTCGGAGAACTTCTGGATTTTTTCGGTGCGCTTATGGCAGGCGGTGCATTCGTATTCGTACAGCGGCATATTTTTCTCTGTATCCAGTTTAGCGGACTGCGGGCCTGATTGTGATTCAGTGGCGCGGTTTCGGTGGCGATTCGTTTTTGGAGCGCGGCGCGTGACCTGGTGGCGAGCCTTCGGCAGCCGGTTGGATCGATGACTGGATCGGGGGTTATTCCCTGATTACGCTGGTCGAGGCGGTCCCAGAGGGCGGAGTCATGTCAGGATGGGCGGTGACGAGGATGTCGCAGGGGGTGGTTTCGAGGAAGGTGAAGCTTTGCTCGAAGTCCTCCATGTGCGGGTAGGCGGGGCGCTGGGTGTATTTGAAGCCGTCGGCGGAGACGGCGGTGACGCTGTCCATGTAGACCATGTTGAGGCAGCGGCCGGCGTCGCAGGACTGCCAGGTCCAGCTGGTTCCGCCGGGGGTGTGGCCGGGGGTGGAGTGTGGGGTGAGGGTGAGGTTGCCGAGGTGAAGGACCTCTCCTTCGCGGAGGGTGCGGACGTTGGCGACGGGGGCGATGGGTTGCAGCTGACCGTATTGCGGGTCGTCCGGGGCTACGGCGCCTTTGGAGAGGACGGCTGCGCTCCACTTGCTGGCGACTACGGTGGCTCCGCTGAGGCGTTGGAGTTCGGCGATGCCGCCGGCGTGGTCGTAGTGGGCGTGGGAGTTGAGGATGAGCTTGACGTCCTGGATGCGGAAGCCGAGGGTGCGGATGTTGGCTGCGATCTGCGGGGCGGATTGATCAAGGGTGCCGTCGATGAGGATCAGGCCGGCGCCGGAGTCGATGAGGATGGAGCTTAGGCCGTGGGTGCCTACGTAGTAGGTGTTGCCGTAGACCTTGAAGGGGGGTTGGGGGACGCTCCATGTGGCGCATTGGCTGCAGGTTGGGGTGGGCGGTTGCTGGCTTTTGAGAGAGCGGACGCAGAGGGGCAGCGACAGGAGGATTAGTCCTGTGCTCAGGGTCCTCAGAGTTCTCTTCATGGTTAGAGCTTGCCTAGTTCGATCAGGCGGACGCTGGCTATGGCTTCTACTTTGCGCAGGGCTTCTATGGCTGCGGTGGCGGCGGTGGCGTTGGGGACGTCGATTTGGACTACGGCCAGGGCCTGGCCCTGGGGGACTCTTTGGGATTGGGCTGGGCGGGCGGGGTCGGCGGCGCGGCCGAGGGCGAAGTTGGCTATGTTGAGGGAGTTTTCGCCGAGGATGGTGCCGATGCGGCCGATGACGCCGGGGACGTCGTGGTTGCGGATGGCTACGAGGGTGCCGTGGAGGGGGGCCTCGATGTCGATGCCGTCGTAGGTGAGGAGGCGGGGTGAGGTGCCGTGGAGGACGGTGGCGGAGGCGCTGGTGTCGCCTTCGGAGGAGTGGAGGGTGAGCTTGAGGACGGAGCCTGCTCCTCCGGTGGTGAACTCCTTCTTGTCTTCCTGGATGCGGATGCCGCGTTCCTGTGCGATGGCGGCGGCGTTGATGCGGTTGACGACTTCGGAGTCGGCGAAGATGCCGGCGATGGCGGCGTTGCGGATGAGGTCGGTCTTGCCGGTGGCGATGCGTCCGCTGTAGGTGATCTGGATGTTTTCCAAGTTGGCTGTTCGTGAAGACGTGGGGATGGAGTGGGAGAGGAAGCGGCCGAGGCGCTCGGCCATCTCGATGTAGGGGGCGACCTCGATGTACTCCTCGTGGGAGAGGGAGGGGAGGTTGACGGCGTTCTGGACTACGCCGAGCTTGAGGTAGTCGCGGACCTGCATGGCTAGCTGGATGCCGATGGCTTCCTGGGCCTCGTCGGTGGCTCCGGCGATGTGGGGCGAGAGGAGTACGTTGTCGATGCCGAAGAAGGCTGAGTCCTTGAGGGGTTCCTGGTGGAAGACGTCGAGGGCTGCTCCTGCTACGTGGCCGGACTTGAGGGCTTCGGCGAGGGCGGCTTCTACGATGAGCTCGCCGCGGGCGCAGTTGATGATGCGGACGCCTTTTTTCATGATGGCGAGGGAGGTGGCGTTGATGAGGCCCTCGGTCTGGGTGGTGAGGCCTACGTGGAGGGTGAGGTAGTCGGAGGATTTGAAGATCTCGTCGATGGGGACGAGGGTGACGGCGTTCTCGCGGGCGATGACGGGGGCGATGAAGGGGTCGTAGCCGATGAGGTCCATGCCGAAGGCCTTGGCGCGGCGGGCGACTTCGAGGCCGATGCGGCCGAGGCCTACGATGCCGAGGGTCTTGCCGCGGAGCTCCTGGCCTTGCAGGGACTTTTTGTCCCACTTGGCGGCGTGCATGCTCGCGTTGGCTCGGGGGATGGAGCGGGCCATGGAGATCATGAGGCCGAGGGTGAGTTCGGCTACGGCTACGGCGTTGGCGCCGGGGGTGTTCATGACTACGATTCCGCGGTGGGTGGCGGCGTCGGTGTCGATGTTGTCTACGCCTACTCCGGCTCGTCCGATGACGCGGAGTTTGGGGGCGGACTTGAGGAGCTCGGCGTCGACCTGGACTGCGGAGCGGACGACGAGGGCGTCGGCGTCGGCTAGTTCGGCGGCTAAGCCGTTCTTTATCTGGTCGGGCGTGATGATCTGCCAGCCGGGTTCCTGTTTGAACACGGCTAGAGTGGCGGGCGAGACTTTTTCGGCTAGGACTATCTTCATTTGTTCCAGTGTAGTTGAGGCCGGTTGCTGGTTGTTTGTTGCTGGTTGTTGGTTGATGTCCCCCTCCCCCCTTGTTTTGTGCAAAGTATTCGAAGTAGGGACTTTAAGTCCGGACTTCATCTGCGGATGAGGCAAAAAGTCTTGTTTTCAAAGAACTATCGCTGCAAAGTATTAGAAATACGGTACTTAGCGCGCCTGAGCTGGCCCGGGCGGGAGTTTGGTTTTGGTCTTGCCCCCTGTTTCTATTATATAGGGTGTGTCAAGAGCAGGTACCAGGTGCTGGGTACCAGGTACAAGGTGTTTTGGAGGAGGTTATAGGTCGCGCTTACAGCGCTCAGGGCCGTCTACAGACGGAGACCCAGGGCTCTGCCCTGGGCTGGTATGGGGCGCGCCTTTGGCGCTTTTTGGGTGGGGTGACCGCGTCGATCCTGCCCTTGGCTTTTTGGGGTGGTTGACTGCGTGGATCCCACACATCGGAATCGATGTATGGGGCACCCGGCCGCCGCATCGACCCCACTCATGCGATGAGGCCGCAGAATGGGGCACCCGGCTTGAATTTCCTAATGTTGCGAGGGTGACAACGAATCCTCTTCTGCCTGGCGTATTTTCTCGATGTCGCGCTGACCCTGGAGGAAGGCTTTTGCGCCTCCATGCATTTCGTCGAGGTAAGCCAGATACTCTGCCCTTCTCACTCGTTCTTCGATAAGAAGGTCGAGATATTGGTTAAGTTGGACGGGGGTGGCTGCTGCAAAATCAAATGTGCCTTCGGGATAGCCGGTCTGAAATCTCTGCTCGAAAGCGACACGTTTCCGCGTTGCCTCCTGAGCAAGCTCTTTCAACGCCTCAGACTTCGCGACGCCCACTTCGGCATCACTGACGATATTGATTTCGTCCTCATTCAGGAGCTGAACGAGACCGCTCGCTTTGGCCGCGGAGAAGTTGCCGAGCCTGATGGTGTTTGTAGCAGGCGTGGGCCGGTAAATCGGAGGGCTGAGTTGCAGGTGATGCGACAGGGCCACCTGCAACTGCTGGATGCGGGAGTTCATATCCTCGATCTCTTGTCGGTTGACGAGTCTGAGTTCATCCACGTCGTGGAGGTACAGGCTGGCGTCGGCGAAGAGGCCCTGGCGCAGCTCGCGGAGTTGCTGTTGATGATGGAAGTGCTCGACGGTCTGCTCGAGGCCGATGGCGATGAGGAGGCCGAGGACGATGGTGGCGATGTGAATGAAGAAGTCGCGCCAAGAATGGGCGGCGTGGTGGGCGGGGTGGACGTCGAGCATGGGGGTGGGTTCCTTGGGTATGGAGGGGACGGACGGTTCTTGGGCGTTCGCTGTTGGCAGCGGGATGGGGTCTTGCTGGGGCATGAAGTTGGTTGCGACGAGTGTGGCGAGTGTATCGTGGGCGGGGATGGTTTGGAGGGATTTGTTGGTGCGAAGTCCACCGAAGCTCATTCGCCTCAACCGCATCCATCCCAACAAGCAAAAGAACTCGTCGGGAACCCCGGCATGCGATGAAGTCGCGTGAATGGGGTACCCGGAAAGTTTATTGCTGCTTGAGGTGGTCGATGAAGGAGATAACGGAGGGTGAGGACCAGTCGGCGGCTCCTGTGTGCCGTGTAACAAGGGTGCCGTCCTTTGCGTAGAGAAAGGTCGCGGGAAACTGACCCATCTGCATAGCTGGCGGGACCTCGTCGTCCTGGGTGACGTAGAACGGGAGATCGAGGTGGTTGTGGCGAGCATAGGCGCGAACTGCGGAGGGTGAGTCCATACGGGAGACGATAAGGAATTTGATTTTGGGATCGTCTTTGTAGTGGTCGTAGAGCTTCTGGACGGTAGGCATCTCGGCTACGCATTGAACGCACCATGTTCCCCAGAGGTCGAGGAAGACAACCTGGCCTTTGTTGGAAGAGAGCTGCTGTGGTGAGCCGTCGAGAGTGCGGTAGGTCAGGTCGTTGGCTGGCTCGGGCTGGACGTGAAGTTGAGGCGGCAGCATGCGGGACGCGACGCTGCGTTGGACAAGTTTGAAGACGAGGAGAGTGGAGACTGCTGCTAGCAGGATGATGGAGAGAAGGACGATGGCTGTACGTTTAAGGATTGTTCCCAAGGCAGTGTTCTCGCTCGCTTATCTTTATACGCGAGACCTGGAATGCGGGTTGCTTTGCGAATACCCCAATCATCCACCCCAACGAGCAAAAAACGCTCATTGGGGACTCAGGCATGCGATGAAGCCGAATGAATGGGACACCCGGTGTCCGCGGAATTACCTGGACGGGCTTGCCGGCGAGAGCCCTTCCGCCTCGCGCACTTTGTCGATGTTGCGTTGGCCTCCAATGAAGGCGACCGTGCCGCGGTGCATGAGGCCAAGATAGTCCTGCAAGTCTGCCATAAGAATTCGTTCGTCGAGGAGCAAACCGAGGTACTGGTCGAGCTGGGCTGGCGTGGCGGCGGAGAAGTCGAAGGCGCCTGCTGGATAGCTGGCCTGGAACCTTTGTTCGAAGGCGAGGCGCTTTCGGGTGGCATCCTGAGCGCGTTGTCTTAGAGCTTCAGAGTGCGCAACACCCACCTCGGGTTCCGTGAGCGCGACCACTTCGTCCTGAGGGAGAAGCTGCAGGAGCCCGCTCGAGGTGGCAGCTTCTATGTTGCCGATTTTGATGGTGTTCGTCGGTAGCGCCGGCCGGTATGCGGGTGGGTCAAGTTTCCTGTGCAGTGAGATGGCCTGCTGCACCTGCTGGATCCGGACATTCAGGTCTTCGATCTGACGTGCATTAGCGCGGCCATTCTGGTCCACGTCGCTCAGCACCAGGTGAGCGTCGGAAAGGATGCCCGCATGCAACTCCTGGCGTTGGAGTCGGTGGTGGAAGTGCTCGACGGATTGTTCGAGGCCGATGGCGATGAGCAGGCCGAGGACGATGGTGGCGATGTGAATGAAGAAGTCGCGCCAGGAGTTGGCGGCGTGGTGGGCGGGGTGGACGTCGAGCATGGGGGCGGGTTCCTCGGGTGGAGAGGCTTCAAGGGGTTCGGGGGAATTCTCCGGTGTTGGAGGGACGGGGTCTGGCTGGGGCATGAATTTGGTTGGGAAGAGTGTATCGCGCATCCCCCACCCATGCGATGAAGCCGCATGAATGGGGCACCCGGCTCCGGGTGAATGTTATTAGATTATGCGACCCCACCCATGCCGCAAAATGCGCGTCATGAATGGGGCATCCGGTCTCTATTGCGAATTTTCCGGAGACTGCGAGGCGATTGAGATTGTGGAATCGGGCAACGGGTACTTGGTCAGCAGCGCGGCGGTTCCTCCGCGGAGGTACACGGCCATGGCGTCATAAAGGATGCGAACGTTTTCCTCATCAGAACGGGAGCCGTGGAGGACGGCCCACTGGATGCCATAGAGGTAAACATTTCGGCTGATGCCCAGTCTGGCGGTTGCGATGTCGTTGCCGACGGCATCGCGGACCTGGCGTAGATCGTCCGGCGGGAGCAGCGAGAGGTCGTAGTGGAATGGCTGCCCGTTTCCTGGAAAATCCTTCAAAGTGGAGGGATCGGAAACGCTGGGGAGCAGGGTGACGGCCTTTTTGGCTGCTACAGCGTTAATGGCATCCACCTGGTCGGCGGCGATCTGCACAACGCTGTACAGGCGCACGTAACGCTGCGCGTCCTCGCGTGGGAGAAGGCCGGAGGTGTCGCTCTGCTGCGCGACTGTCCACACGGCGTAGGCGGGCTTGATGTAGTTTTGCTCCTGCGGCCATGGAAGCGTGGCCGGCGGCCGATGTGCGCGCGCGGCGTTCACAAGCTCGACATACTGCGCTGCGTCCATTTGGCGGCGCTGCTCGGAGCTGCGAATGTTGTCGAGCGCGATGTGCAGGTTGCGGAGACCTTCCGTGTGGAGGTCTTCTTCAAGCTGGTGTAGTTGGTGGCGATGATGAATCCATTCGACGGACTGCTCGAGGCCTATGGCGATGAGCAGGCCGATGCAGATTGTGGCGATGTGGATGAAGAAGTCGCGCCAAGAATGGGCGGCGTGATGGGCTGGGTGGACGTCGAGCATGGGGGTGGGTTCCTCGGGTGGAGAGGCTTCGGGCGGCGCAGAGGCGTTCGCTGGAGGGAGCGGGATGGGGTCTGGCGGGGACATGAAGTGGTTGCGAAGAGTGTATAGCTAATCCGAGGGGGGTGCGATGGGATCTTTGAGTTCGTCGGCGTCGTGCTGCTGCTGGACATTCCGCTCGAGTAGCTGCATGGTCTCCTGGATGCCGTCGTCGTGCATCATACCGAGCAGTTCCTGGGTGTTAGGACCAGGGCCGAATTCCTTGTATTCGAGACTCATGTTTCTGAGGTTGGTGCCTAAGTTGTAGAGGTTGAGCATTACGGTCTTGGTCAAGTCGATCTCTTCCGCGATCTGCACTGGGCCGAGGTGGGATGGGTTGGAGTCCTGAAAGGTATAACGGCGTGCGGCGGCGAAGGCCTGAGCGAGCGAACCGATGTTGTCCGTGATTCTGTCCTGAAAGCGGTAGACGCCGGCGTCGCGGCTTATCTCTTCGGAGGGCATGAGCGCGGCAGTACCAGAACGCTGGGCAGTCTGCCATGCCGAGTCGTTGAAGCGTTGCGTAAAGATGTGCCAGACGATCGGATTAGGCATTTGATCGGCTGAGGCACCGGGATGTTGCTGGAGATAGAGCAGTGCGGTGAGATTTGCCTCCAGGGCACCTTTCTGACGGCGAAATTCCTGATAAACGAGCGCGTATCTGCGACGATTTTGCTCGCGTTCGATACGGAGGGCCCCACGCGTCTCGGCGATTTGGTGGCGATGGTGGACGTATTCTACGGTCTGTTCGAGGCCTACGGCGATGAGGAGGCCGAGGACGATGGTGGCGATGTGGATGAAGAAGTCGCGCCAGGTCGTGGCGGCGTGGTGAGCGGGGTGGACGTCGAGCATGGGGGTTGGGTCTCCTGTTCGTCAGTGAACGGGGTTGTTAATAAGGTTTCGCTTGATGTTGAAGCAATAGGCGAGGAGTGCGTCGTCGTCGACGAGCGCGACCTGGAGGGCATGTTCGAGGACGTCCAACTGGACGGGAGTCAGTCTGGTGAGATCGCCATGTTCGGCGAAGGGTGCGAAGCCGCGCTCCACAGCTTCGTCGCTGAGGGTTCCATGGCTGCCGGCGATTGTCTTCAGAAAGTTGGAGAAGGAGAGACTGGCGTCGAACTTAGTGTCGAGCGGATCTTTCTCTGAGCGAAGTACGGCGGCGGCGTGGTAAAGGTCTTCGGTGCTGCGCTCGGCCCGGGCCATGAAGGCGTCCTGGTTGCTGTAGCGGTATTCGACGGGCCCAAGGTTCTCGGGGATATAGGCCACGGTGCCGGTTTGATGAATCTTCTTCCACTCATCCCCGAGATAGAGGTAGCGGGCGTGGCGGACGATGAAGGGTCCGGGCGGTACCGGGGTGTGGGAGCGGACGGCGTGGAGGATGGCGAGGTCGCGCTGCAGATGCCGTTGATGAAGCTGAGTGGCGAAGATGTTGAACTCGTTGGAGGACTCGTTTTGGATGCGTTCGGCGCGGAGCTGCTCAGCGGCAACTTTTCCCAGGTGGCGGTGGTGAAAGTATTCGACGGTCTGCTCGAGGCCGACCGCGATGCAGAGGCCGAGGACTATGGTGGCGATGTGGATGAAGAAGTCGCGCCAGGTGCTGGCGGCGTGGTGGGCGGGGTGTACGTCGAGCATGGGAATGGGTTCCTCGGGCGGGGAGGGTTCGGGCGGTTCTGGAGTGTTCGCTGTTGGCAGCGGGTTGGGGTCGGGCTGGGGCATGAGTTGATTGTGACGAGTGTATAGCGGACGGGATGGTGGCGAGGGATTTTGTTGGTGCCGCGACCCCACTCATGGGATGAGGCCGCATGAATAGGCACTCGGCTGTGGGGTTGGGTTCCTTATTTGGCGCTGAAGGAGTATCGGAGGCCGGGGTGGGCGTCCGCGTTTTTGCGGGCGATGGTATTGAACCGCTTCAGCGCTTGCGGGTCGTCGAGTTGGTTATGGGGCGTAGTGAGGATGTATTCGTTCTCGACGTTGTAGCTCACCAGATCCGACATGACCCTGCGAGTTTGCTCGGCGATGGAACGGAGGCGCTCGATGACGGTGGAGCGTTGGGCCGGATTGAGCGTGGAGAGATCGAGATCGCCGGAAGGAGTCTCGGTTGTATGGCCGGCGAGGGCGAGATCTAAGGCACCATACGCTGTCTTGAGTTGACCGACCGCGCTGGAGTTGGAGACATATATCTGGCTCTCCAGAACATCCAGATCCTCGAGCCAATTCTGTTCGCCGGCGGAGAGAAGGCCGGCGTGGCCGTTTGCCTTGGCGGCCAGCCAAACCCCTGTATCCGGGGCATAAAGTTCCGCGGCGGGCATGCGGCGCAGGGTAAGCGGGCCGGTTGGGCCAGCATGTTCCAACGCAGCAGCCTGCCCTATTGCCCAATCCATGACGCCCTGGACCATGGTGATGTTGTCGTCGATGTATTCCTTATTGGCTTCGCCGCTTGTTCGCAGCGCCTCCTCCAGGTCATGGAGCTGATGGCGGTGATGGAAGTATTCGACGGTCTGTTCGAGGCTCACTGCGATGCACAGGCCGAGGACGATGGTGGCGATGTGGATGAAGAATTCGCGCCAGGAGTGGGCGGCGTGGGGGGCGGGATGGACGTCGAGCATGGGGGTTGGTTCCTCGGGCGGAGAGGGTGCGGGCGGTTCGGGGGTGCTCGCTGGTGGTGGCGGGATGGGGTCTGGCTGGGGCATGAGTTGGTTGCGACGAGTGTGACGAGTTTATCGTGGGCGGGGGATCTGGTGAGGGGCCAGTTCTTTTGTGGAGTCAAAGTGAGTATCCCCGCGTCAAGCGATGAGACCGCCTGACCCTTCGACAAGCTCAGGGCAGGCTATGGGGGAGCCGGCGGGAATTTCAGGCAGGACACCGGAGCTAAGCAGGAAGAGCGCGGCCAACGGGAGGGCGAAGAGGAAGTCGTAATCGAAGTCGGAGAAGAGAAAGGCGCCCTCGATGGTGGCAGCGGCGAGCAACAGGCAGGTGAAAAAGGCTGCTTTGCGGCGGCCGTTGAGGGGCAGGTCGATGCCTGTGTTGAAGATGAGAAGCATCGGCAGAAGCAGAAGGGTGAGGTCGTATATGTAGAGGTGGTAGCTGACGAGGAGGCCAGCAAGGAGTGCAAGCGGGAGGGAGGGCCGTTGCAGCACCGCCCAGAGCATCACCAGGAGCGAGAAGAGGATAGTGAGATAGAGCGACCACGAGGCGCCGAAGAAGATGGTGTGGAGAAGGCCGTAGAGGTTCGGCATCTGGGCGGAGAACATGGCGTACTTCGCCTGTCCGGGGCCGGTTGAGGAGGCCTGCGACATGGTAAGCAGGGAGTGGAGGTACGCTCGCGTGGCGGCCACTCCAGTGATGCGCAGCGAGAGGAGCGTGAGTGTGACTGCGCCAGTGAGGAAGCCAGCAAAGAATCGCCATTGTCGCCAGAGTAGAAACAGGAGCCCGACGGGGAGAGCGATCTGGAACTTGACGAGGGCCAGGGACAGGAAGACGCCCGCAAGGACAGGTCGTCGGCTTTGAAGCGCAGCAAAGCAGGCACAGTAGAGCAGCAGGAGAAGGAGCGAGAGTTGTCCGAAGGTCAGTGCGATTCCGAGCGGCAGGAAGGACAGCCCGACGAGTACTGCTGCAGGACGCCACTTTGTATCGAGCCTCGAGGTGAAGGGCCGTAGAAGGAAGAGAGCAAGGCCGAAGCAGGCGAGGTTGAAGGCCAGAAAGAGGGCGTAACCCGTCTGGTAGTCGAACCAGGAGAACGGATGGAAGAGTAGCGCCGTGTAAGGCGGTGACATGAAGGGAAGGGCGAAGGGGTTAGGACTGACTAAGGTGCTCTGCGCGGCAGTCTCGGCAGCATAGTCGTAGAGAGGCTCGCCGGTGCGGAGCATGTGGCCAGCGGTGTAGAAGGTGCGGAAGTCGATCTGTCCTTTGCGCGCGTGGGGAACGAGTTGGAAGCAGAAGATAAGCTGCAGGACGAAGAGACCACAGAGGTAGAGCCGGAGGTATCCTTGCGAGAGATTCAGGCAGTGCTCCTTGCGATTTCGTCAGTGAAACAGGGTCGGTGCGATGAGCCCGGGTGGACGTCGAGTGAGACGAGTGTATCGTTTCGTGGATCGAGGCGTTCGCCGCACAGGTTTATTAGTGAGGTGCGGGGGCGGTTTCGAGCAGAATCGGAAGGTTCTGGATCTGCACCGTTCCGCCGACGATGGGATGTACGCCGCCGCTGAGATCGCGATACTCGGTCATCTGTGAGGGGGCGCTAAAGCTGAGACTACTGGCTGCAGTTGAATTCCAGACTGCCTGTGCCTTGTAACCTCCCGGTCTTGTGAGAGAGCATGTCCAGGTTCCGTTGTGGTCCTGTGCGCAGGGCTGTGTCAGGGTCGCGCCGACGATCCACTTGTAGGTCTCTCGATAGGCGACTCCAGCTGGCGAGAGATTGTTTGTGGTGTCGATGAGACGTCCCCATTTGGGGTCACCATCGTAGGCGTACCAGAGCACGCGATCCACACTCCTGGACCACTGCAGGAAGAAGTACTTGGATAGAAAGGCGGCGCGATGAGCGTCGTCGCCGATATTATCGGCTCCCCAGCTGCATTCGGTGTCCCACAACGGCAGTGCGCTGAGATTGTGGCGACTGAGGACTGACCGATAGGCGTCGACGGCCGCGGTAATGCGTTCGGCCTGGACTCCGTCGTAGCCATGGAACGCGGCGATGTCGAAGGTGTGGAGTCCGCCGGCCTTGATGAAGGAGTTCAGCCAGGTGGCCCCTGTTCGTCCCGTGGCCGCAGGAGAGAGGACCATAGCAGATGGGTCGATGCTCTTGATGATTCGATAAGCGTGCTGAGCGAGGGTGACCATGGTGGCAAGATCGCCGCAGTAAGAGTTGGCCTGGTCTGGCTCGTTCCAGAGTTCCCAATACTTAATGCGGCCAGCGGCATTTGTGACTATCGCGGTTACGTACTGGTCCCATGCGGAGATGACTGGCGGAGCGCATTCTCCGGGGCCGTAAACGCCTGCCGCATCGGGTGCTGTCGAGGCCCAGCGTGGTGTTTTGCCGAAGGTGTATACGATCTGTGCTCCGCGGCTCGTGTTTGCGGAGATGTATGAGTTTAGTGGAGCGAAGTTGTACTGGCCTGCTACTGGGTTTGCTTCAGCCCAATCCAGAGAGGGATAGGCGTCCCATGTTCTTGTGGTTCCGAAGGTCACGGGTGGATTCATGCGCTTGTAATTGATAACTGTCAGGCCAAAGAATGCAGAAGAAGCGATGGGCGGTGCGATGGTGCTTTGAGTTGTAGGAGGTGCGAAGCTGTTGGCGCTCGCGATTATCGCTATGGCTGAAGCGCCAATCGCGCAAAGGATTGAGCCAGCCCATACTATTGGTCGCTTGACTCTCATAGGTAAAGGATAACTCTGCTTTTTTGAAATTATTTTGGGCGGGATAGTGACGAGCGAAGTTGTGGAGTCGAAAGTGAGTAACCCCACGATAATCGCGATGAAGCCGCGATGATCATGGGGCACCCGGTTTTGGGGTGGGTCAGTTTGAGCGGGGTTGGCCTGCGTAGACGTTGTCGATGTTGATGGGCTGGTCGTGGAGGGCGAGATCGATTGCATTATTCAATATGACGAGGCGAATACGGAGAGCTATAAGGCTCTCGCGGTATCGGGCGGCGGCGATGAGCAGGGCTTCGCGATCGGTTTGAGATATCGGCTTGTCCGGGTGTTGGAGGCTGAGTAATGCGGACAGCTCGTTGATGTTCGAATAGACGAGATTGAACTGGGTAATGACGCCTTCGTGGACGAAGTTGACCTTCCAATAGTTGTCGACGAGGGGCCGCGGTGCGATGGCGAGAAGGCCGCTGTCGCGCATGGTGAGCCAGGCGGTGTTTCCGGGAGCGGTGAGATTGGCCTGCGGCGCGGGTGGGATTGGCGACAGGCCGTTGTGGGAGGCGGGTGTCTGGAGCATGGCTATGCCGGCATCGGCGCTTGTCATGCCCTGGTCGATGGCCTGCAGATTACTCTGGACGACGGTCTGGTTTTCGAGGTCCTCGTGGCGCAGATCGGTTTCCATCTGGTGGACCTCGTTGTGGCGGTGGTAGAGCTCGACCGTTTGTTCGAGGCCGACTGCGATGCAGAGGCCGATGACGATGGTGGCGATGTGGATGAAGAAGTCTTTCCAGGTGTGGGCGGCGTGGGGGGCGGGGTGGACGTCGAGCATCGGGGTTGGGTCCTCGTGTGGAGAGGGTGGGGGCGGTTCCGGGGTGTTCGCTGGGGGTAGTGGGATGGGGTCTGGCTGGGGCATGAGTTGGTTGCGACGAGTTTATCGTGGGTGGGGTGTGGTGAGGGGAGATTTGTTGCAAGGATTTGGTTCTTTGGGGATTCGAAAGTGAGTAACCCCACGATAATCGCGGTGAAGCCGCGATGATCATGGGGCACCCGGCATGGGGCACCCGGCTCTTGTGGTGTGCGGAGCTTAGTGGCTCTTGTGTTTTGCTGGATGGCTGGTCTGGATGCCGAGGTCCTCGGCTACGGTGGGATCGTAGTCTTTGAGTTCGGCGAGGAGGCCGGCGTCGCTGAGGTCGAGGAGCCTGGATTTGTCCCAGTCATGCTGGAGGGTTTGTGCGATTCGCTTGATGATTTGCGGGTCGTTGACCTCGATGGCGAGCTCGCGGCGACTGTCGAAGCTGCCCGGAGCAAGGTTGATGGAGCCGATGATGGCGCGGCAGTCGTCGGCGAGGAGCAGCTTGCCGTGAAGTTTGACGTGGCGGAGTTTGTTGATCTTAACGCCGAGGTCCATGAGCATGCGAAGACCGCTGACGCCTTCGATGAGCTTCTCCTTTTTGAGCTTGTGCGGGGGGCGGGCCATGATGAAGATCTTGACGCCGCGGGCGTGGGCGCGGACGAGATGCTCGATGATGGTGGGGTCCTGATAGCGCTCATTCTGGAGCCATAGGGTGTGTTTGGCGTTGTCGATGAGGTGGCCGATGCGCTGGCGACCATTGCCGACGCACCAGATGAGGTGGGAGTGGTCGCCGGGAGTGAATTTTTTGCGGTCCCAGTCGGCGTCGAAGCACTCCATGACCTCGTCGACCTCGTGTTGGTGCGACGTGACGACGGCGTAGTCGCGGGTCTCGGTGAGGTTGCGAACCTCCCAGTTGAGGGACTGGACGAAGGCTGTCTTATCGTCGATGACCATGGACTTCTCGTGGGTGACATCGAATTCCGGATTGCTGTCGATGACGGCTACACCTGCCTCGGTGAGGGTCTTTCGCGTTTCACCGTTTTCTTTTTCGCCGTCGCGTCGCTCGGGGTTGAGCATGACGCGAACTTTTACGCCACGCTTATGGGCGTCGATGACGGCCTGGATCAGTTCGGGGTGAGAGAAGACGAACATCTTTACGCGGAGCGAGGTCTCGGCGTTGTGGATTGCGTCCAGGATTGGTTTGGCGGTGTCGTCAGGTAGAACGATTATGGAACGGGAGGACATGGGTTTCCTTCGATGCATGGGTCACGGAGCTTGGCAGCTATGAGATAACTTTATCTGAATCGAGGTCGAATTGGGTGTGATGGAGGCCGGCGTAGATGCCGCTAAGGGCCATAAGTTGTTCGTGACTACCGCTTTCAGCGACTACACCTCTATCAATCACGATGATCTGGCTTGCGTTTTTGATAGTGCTGAGTCGATGGGCGATGGCGATGACGGTCTTGCCCTTCATGAGTTTTTGAAGCGCGTCGATGACGAGTTTTTCGGATTCGCTGTCGAGTGCGGCGGTGGGTTCGTCGAGTAGAAGGATGGGGCTGTTGCGGACCATGACGCGGGCGATGCCGATGCGCTGGCGTTGTCCGCCGGAGAGGGTCGAGCCGCGCTCGCCGACGACGGTATCGTAGCCGAGGGGCATGCGGGAGATGAACTCGTCGGCGTTGGCGAGTTTGGCGGCGGCGATGACGTCTTCGCGGGTTGCGGCGGGGCGGCCGAAGGCGATGTTTTCGAAGATGGTGCCGCGGAAGAGGATGGTCTCCTGCAGGACGTAGCCTATCTGGTCGCGGAGATGTTTGAGCTTGTAGTCGCGGACGTTTTCGCCGTCGACGAGGACGTTGCCGGACTGGACGTCGTAGAAGCGCGGGATGAGGCTTACGATGGTGGATTTTCCGGCGCCGGTGGGGCCGACGACGCCGACGAACTCGCCGGGTTTGATAGTGAAGGAGACGTCGGTGAGGATGGGGGTTTCGGCATCGTAACCGAAGGCGACTTGCTGAAACTCGACTGCGCCTTGCAGGGTGGTGGGCTCAAGGCCGTTGGTCTTCTCGGGGGTGATGTCGTCGGTGTCGAGGATGGTGCGGACGCGCTCGGCGCCGACGGAGACCTGGGCGATGGCGTTGGTGGTGGTGGCGAGGTCTTTGACGGGTTTGAAGAAGCGGGTGAGATAGGCGAGGTAGACGGTGAGCTCGCCGATGGTCATGGAGTGGTTGAGGATGAGGATGGCGCCGCGCCATAGGACGAGTGCGGTGCAGACAGCGACGGTGACGGTGACGACGGGGGAGAGGAGCGCTTTGACGCTGCGAGCCTTGAGCGCGGCGGCGACGGTCGCGTGGCTGACGGTGGCGAGGAGATCTTCTTCGGTGCGTTCCTGTCCGAAGGCTTTGACGACCTGCATGGATTCGAGGCCCTGCTGGACTACGGCGACGATCTCGCTCTGCTCTTTGCGGACCTCGTGGGTGGCGGTCTTGACTGCTTTTTTGAAGCGCGAGACGAAGAGGAGCAGGAAGGGCGTGACGGCGAGGGCGATGAGGGTGAAGTCCCAGTTGAGCCAGAACATGAGGCCGAGCATGCAGACGATGGTGAGCATGTCGACGAGGATGTTGAGGGTGGAGGAGGAGGCGAAGCCCTGGATGGTCTGGATGTCGGTGGTGATGGTGCTGAGGATGGTTCCGGTCTGGTGAGTGTTGTAGTAGCCGAGCGAGAGGCGCTGGAGGTGGCCGTACATGCGCATGCGCAGGTCGTGGGCGACCCACTGGCCGGCGCTCTCGGTGAAGTAGTTGTCGATGTAGGAGGCGATGGCTCCGAGCAGAGAGATGAGGACGTAGAGGCTAGCGGCGACGGCGGCGACCTGGGCTTTCGAGCCGCTTTCGAGGAGCGGACGAAAGAGGTGATGGAGCCACGGGGACATCTTGTGGTCGCCGACGACGTTGTCGAGGATGATCTTGAGCGGCCAGGGTGTGGCGAGACTCATTAGGGTCTCGACCAACATGGCGAGGAAGATGATGACCAGGGTTTTGCGGTAGGGGCGGATTAGGCCGCCGATGAAGCGCAACATAGGGTTCGGATCCTGCGTGGTGAGGTTCTACCTATGGTAGCGGATGAAGGGCTACACGAAGAAGTGGGGGACGAAGGAGCTTAGGTTGCCGGTGATGGGGGTGGCGGATTCGCGGATGCCCATGCCGCAGCACTCCTGGTCGATCATCCAGAGGCCGAGGACGGGGTAGCGCTGGTCGAAGATGGCGTCGGGAGCGAGGGCTTGGTAGATCTGGCGGCCGTGGTAGGTGCCTTCGGTCTGGGCGATGGTGGCGTTGTCGCGGACGATGGTGATGTTGGCGCCCTCGCGTGAAAGGAGGGGTTTGTGGACGTAGCTGGTCATGTTGTGCGGGCCGTCTGAGTGGGCTTCGAGCAGGAGCTCGTGGTTGGGGTAGAGCTGCCAGAGGATGGGGAGGATCCCTTTGTTGGAGAGGAGCAGCTTCCAGATGGGCTCGATCCAGTTCACGGCTGAGGTGACGCTCTGGTAGGTGGAGAGCGCGTGGGGGCCGAAGTCTTCGGCGAGCATGGCTTCCCAGGGGTAGAGCTTGAAGATGGAGTGCATGGGGGCGTCGTTGGGGTCGACGAAGGTGAGGGTGCCTTCGTCCCAGCCGATCTCGTGCATGAACATCTGGAGGGTCTGGAGGCCGGCCTGCTGTGCGGTGTCGCGGAGGTAGGCGAGGGTTAGCTGGTCCTCAGGGACGTCGACTCCGGCGAAGTAGACGGGCTTGGTGAGGTAGGGGTCGATGTCCTTCCACTTGGCGATGAGTTTCTCGTGGATGGAGTTGAACTGGTCGGGTTTGGTGGCGAGTTTTGTGCCGAGTTCTTCCAGCCAGTTCCACTGGACTACTGCGGCTTCGAGCAGAGAGGTTGGGGTGTCGGCGTTGTACTCGAGGAGCTTGGGTGCTTGGCCGCTGGATGCGCCTGCCCAGGCGATGTCGAAGCGGCCGTAGAGGGCGGGCGGTTCGGAGTTCCAGGCCCACTCGATGGCGGGGATGGCTTCGGCGGGGATGTCGAGTTCGGCGTAGCGTTTTTCGTCGATGATGTGTTGCGCGGCGGCGAGGCACATCTCTT
Organism: uncultured Acidobacteriaceae bacterium; assembly: GCA_963744125.1. GTDB lineage: Bacteria > Acidobacteriota > Terriglobia > Terriglobales > Acidobacteriaceae > Edaphobacter. The sequence continues at coordinate 526,981 of CAVUSG010000012.1, forward strand.
GCAGGGTGTTGCCGGCGGCTTCGAGGGTGTCGATCTCGGCGGCGGTGAACTGGTAGGCGGCGGATTCGTCCCAGTAGGGGGTTCCGTCTTCGAGGGTGTGGAAGATGAGGCCCTGGGATTCGACTTTTTGCTGCCAGTTTTCTCTTGGGGTGAGGGGGATGCGCTTCATCTATGAGCCTGCGCCCTCTCCGCCGCCGCTGCCGTGGGAGCCGCCTTCAGAGAAGGAGCTGCCGAAGCCTCCGCGGGTGATGCGGCCGGAGCTGGTGGCGTAGCTGCGTCCGTCCATGGGGGTGAAGCTGCCTCCGCTGACCATGGAGCCGAGGGCGTAGCCGCCTAGTCCGCCGTAGTAGTAGTGGTAGGGGAAGAAGAGCGGCATGAAGCCGCCGTGGCCGTCGGGCTGGCGCTGCTGCTGTTGGTCGGCGGGGAGGTTGGCGCAGTGGCTGTCGTCGACTACTACATTGTGTTCGTCGACGCAGCGCTGCATCTCGGGTTTGCGGCAGCCGGTGTTGAGGGCGAGGGCGGCGGCTGCCAGGAGTGGGGCTGCGACGTGCGTTGAACGTTTCATATGGGCGTGCTATGAACCTACGTTCCAGAGTAACAATAGTCCAGCTCCGCCGATGATCCAGGGGGCGTAGGTGCTGCCGAATCCTCCGCGCTGGGTGACGGAGGAGTTGGCGATCTTGTAGGTGTGGGTTGGGTCGGCTTCGAAGCTGCCGCCGGCGACTTTGGTGCCGGGCTCGGCGGAGCCGGTGCCGCCGTAGTAGTAGCGGTAGTTGGGGGGCTGGACACGGCTGCCGAGGACGCGTTGCTCGCCGATGGAGTGGCAGAGGTCGTCGTCGACGACGGTGTTCTGGTCGTCGATGCAGCGTTGCATGTCGGGCTTGCGGCAGCCGGTAGAGAAGGTGAGGGCGGCGGCAGCGAGGAGTGGGGCGGCGACTTGGGCGGAGCGTTTCACTGCGATTTGTAGTATATGGCTGGGGTTTACACCCACCCGTCTAAATAGATGCAAAGTATTCGAAACACGTTGGTTAAGTCCGGACTTCAGTTTTTGGGGCCACTTTTTTCCGAGGGGCGCGGGATGGGTTTGATCTCGAAGATGGTGGGCCATTGTTTGCCGGTGACGAAGAGGCGGTCGCGTTTGGCGTCGTAGGCGATGCCGTTGAGGACGGATTCGGCGTCGATCTTCTGAGATACGGGCAGGATGCCGGTGAGGTCGATCCAGGCGATGACGTGGCCGTCTTCTGGCGAGATGCGGGCGATGCGTTCGGAGTGCCAGATGTTGGCGTAGATCTCAGCTTCTTTCTGACTGCCGTGGGCCGGGATGTATTCGAGCTCGTTGAGCTGTTCGATGAGGGTGGGGCCGTCGTGGACGAGGATGTTGCGGGTCTCGGCGAAGGTGGTTGGGTTGCGAAAGCGGAGGGTGGAGGAGCCGTCGCTGGTGATGATCTCGGAGGCGGTGCGGGTCATGCCCCAGCCTTCGCCGTCGTAGTGGAACTGGGCGATGGTTTGGAGGGTCGTGCGGTCGATTACGAAGCCGGTGTGGGTCTGCCAGGTCCATTCGAAGAGGTTAGGGCCCCAGTCGATGATGCCTTCGCCGAAGTATTGGGGTGGGATGTCGACGTGATGGATGACTTTGCCGGTGGCGGGCTCGGTGATGAGGATTTGTGAGTGGCCTTCGAGGCCGGTGCCTTCGTAGAAGAGGCCGTCTTTGTAGAAGAAGCCTTCGGTGTAGTTATGGGTGGAGTGGGGGTATTTGGCGATGACTTTGTAGGTGTAGATGGGGGTTGTGGCGAGGGTGGGGATGGTTAGGGTTAGGAGTAGGGCGAGTCTGGCGAGAAGTTTGGGCATGGTGGGTATTAGGGTTGAACGCTTGATGGATCATGAGCAGGATAGCGTGAGTGTGCTTTGAGGTGCGGAGTTTTGTCGCATTCGTCTACACTGGCTGCGCTTAGGAGAGTTATGAGACGGTGTGTCGCTGTCCTGACGTGCTTCTGTCTGCCGGTGGTGGTGTGGGCGCAGACGGTGGCTCCGACGTTACGGACCGGCACGCAGATTGTTGTGGTCGACGTGAGCGTCACTGACTCTCATGGGAACGCCGTTCATAATTTGAAGCAGTCGGATTTTGCGGTGCTTGAAGGGGGTGGCGCGCAGACGGTCACCCACTTTGAGGAGCATGCTGCACCTTCTGCTGCAGAGCTGGCCAAGTTGCCCGTGATGCCGAAGCTGGAGGCGAATACTTATACGAACTTCACGGTAGTTCCGGAGAATTCGCCGATTAACGTGCTGCTGATCGACAACCTGAATACGCCGATTGACGCGCAGGCTAATACGAAGCGACAGCTTATCTCCTTCCTGGGGGGCGTCAAGCCGGGGACGCGGATTGCGATCTTTGGGCTTTCGACGCATCTTTTCCTACTGGAGGGGCTGACCTCTGATCCGCGGAAGTTGCTCGCTGCGATGAACAGTGCGAAGAGCAATGGCGGGCCCTCGAGTTTCGTTGCCGATCCGCTGGGTACGGTGACGCTGTCCGACGAGACGAGCAAGATCGCGGGAGCGATGGGCAATGATCCGACCCTGGTGTCGATGGTTGAGAACATGCAGCAGATGGAGTTGACACAGGGCGCGCAACTGGATCGGCAGCGTGCTGTTCGCACACTGGATGCGATGAACCAGCTGGCCCGGTACCTGGCGGGGCTGCCGGGACGCAAGAACTTGATCTGGTTCTCTGCTTCGTTTCCGATCAGCATTCTGCCGAATCCCGACATGAAGGATTCGCAGGATCCTTTCTCGATGGTGCAGTCGGCAGAGGGAGAGTTTCGCGAGACGAGTAATCTGCTGGCTCGGAGCCAGGTGGCGGTGTATCCGGTGGATTCGCGTGGTCTTTATACCGCGACGATGACGGAGGCGATTACGGATGGGCGTCGATATGGGCTGAATCCGGATGCGCGGCAGCAGGACCAGACGACGTTCACTACGGAGACGATGAATGAGAACACGACGATGCGGCAGATGGCGGAGGCGACGGGTGGGCATGCCTTTCTGAATATGAACAACCTGGGCGACGCGGTGGAGAAGGCGATCGATAGCGGGTCGAACTACTACACGCTGGTCTACAGCCCGAGCGATAAGAAGTTGGATGGACGGTTTCGGAAGATAAGCATCCATCTGGCGCAGGGTAACTACACGCTGACTTATCGCAAGGGGTATTACGCCGATGCGACTATTGCTGAACAGAAGCTGCAATCGCCGGAGAGTGCGGGTAAGACGCAGAGCTCCGGCAAGACCTCCGACGCGATGCGTTCGGCCATGCAGCGGGGGGCTCCGGACCCGACGGAGATTATCTTCAAGGCGCTGGTGGTCGCGAACGCCGGGACGAGTGGGACGGTTGCGGAGGGGAATGTGGCTACGCCTCGGTCCAAGCCGCCGTATCGTGTGATGACGATTGCCTATGCGATTAATCCGGGCGATATTACGATGCCGTCACGTCCGGATGGAGCACGGCATGTCAATCTGGATTTCGTTACGGTGGTGTACGACAGCCAGGGGCAGGTTTATACGCAGCAGACGAATAACGTGAATGTGTTCGCTAAGCCGGAGGGCTACCAGGAGTTTTTGAAGGGGGGTGTGACGTACCAGCAGCAGATTGCTGTTCCGGCTAAAGGTGAGTTTTATCTGCGGGTGGGGGTGCATGATTTGATTGGGGACAAGATTGGGGCGATTGAGGTTCCGGCTGCGGGTGTGGGCAGTGTGGTGGCGGGTGCAGGGTCAGCGGGGAAGTAGAAGGCCTCTTGAAGGGGCCTTCGGGTGTAATTCTTAGTGCGGTGGGAGGAAGTGAATGACCCCACGATAACCTTCGCTGCGCTTAGGTGATCATGGGGCACCCGGTTTTGTGGTGAGGGCTGAAATTATTTGGTGTGTTCGGCGAAGACTTTTTGAGCGGCGATTAGGCCGGTGCCGAAGGCGAGGTTGGGTAGTGGGAGTTTGGCGGAGATGGCTACTTGCTCGAGGGCGCCGATGATGGCGATGGTGTCCATGTAGTCGAAGTAGCCGATGTGGGCGATGCGGAAGAGGCAGCCCTTCATCTCGCCCTGGCCGTCGGTGACGATGGCGGCGAATTTCGAGCGCAGGCCTTTGACGATGATGCCGGAGTCGGTGCCTTCGGGTGGGACGATGGCGGTGGCTGCGGCGGCTTCGTTGCCTTTGGGGGCGAAGAGCTTGAGGCCCATGGCTGTCGGCTGCGGCGCGGGTCATGGCGGCGCAGGTCTCGGCGTTGTCGACGAGCTTTTTGCGGCCTTCGACGAGGTTGCCGTCGGGCTTGTCTGGTGTAGAGGCTTGGCCGGCGATGTAGTCGAGCGCTGCGCCCATGGCGGCGATGAGCGCGACCGACGGGGTGTAGGCGGACTCGCCCTTGAGGGCGTTCTTGCGCTCCTTGCGGAGGTCGAAGTAGTAGCGCGGGTTGTAGGTGGCCTCCATGCGGTCCCAGGCGCGCGGGCTGACGGCGAGGTAGGAGAGGCCGGGGGGAATCATGACGGCTTTTTGCGAGCCGCCGATGAGGACGTCGATGCCCCAGGCGTCCATGTCGAGGTGGGTGGTGCCGAGGCCGGTGATGCCGTCGACGACGAAGAGGGCTTCGGACTTTTCGTCCTTGAGGAGCTGGCCGATGGCCTGGACGTCGTGGCGGACGCCGGTGGAGGACTCGGTGGCCTGGACGAAGACGGCGCGGGTCTCGAGCTTGAGCGCGGCCTTGATCTCGTCGAGCGAGAAGGTGCTGCCGTAGGGGGCGGAGACGACGTCGACCTCGCAGCCGAAGGCCTTGGTGATGCCGGTCCAGCGCTCGCCGAACTTGCCGGCGGTGAGGACGAGGACGCGGTCGCCGGGCGAGGTGAGGTTGGAGACGGAGGCTTCCATGGCTCCGGTGCCGGAGCTGGAGAGGATGAGGACGTCGTTGGTGGTGCCGACGAAGTCTTTGAGCTGGGCGAGGACGCGGGTGTAGAGGGCGCGGAACTCGGCGGTGCGGTGGTGGATATCGGCGGCGGCCATGGCGAACTGGGCGGCGGGAAGCAGTGGGGTGGGCCGGGAGTGAAGAGGCGTGGTTTTACGGATCATGTGTTTATTGTAGCGAGCCTGGGTGGAGGTTGCTGGTTGTTGGTTGCCGGTTGCTGGTTGTTGGTTGCCGGTTGCCGGTTGCCGGTTGCCGGTTGCCGGTTGCTGGTTGATCAGAACCAGATATTGCAGGGTTGCCTATAATTCGTAGAGAGGCGACGATCGATATGGCGGAGATTGGAACTAAGATTCAGGCGGATATTGTTACGGCGATGAAGGCGAAGGAGGAGCATAAGCTGACGACGCTGCGGATGGTGAAGTCTGCGATGAAGAATAAGGAGATCGATAAGCGCGAGGCGCTGACGGATGCGGAGGAGCAACAGATTCTGACGACACTGATCAAGCAGCGGCGGGAGTCGGTGGAGTCGTTTACGAAGGGTGGGCGGCCGGAGCTGGCGGCGAAGGAGCAGATCGAGATCGGAATGATCGAGGGGTATCTGCCGCAGGCTGCGGGTGAGGATGAGGTTCGAAAGATTGTGCAGGGTGCGATTGCGCAGTTGGCTGCGGACGCTGGTGGGGTTAAGCCGGGGCCGAAGGATATGGGCGTCGCGATGAATGTGGTCAAGCAATGGCTGCTGGCATCGGGGTTGAGAGCGGATGGCAGGCTGGTGAGCGAGATGGTGAAGGTGGAGCTTAATAACGGCTGAGGGTTGTTTGTTGCTGGTTGTTGGTTGAACGGCCTAGGGCGTTGCGAGGGTGGCGCCCCAGTCGGTGGGGCTTAGATCTTTGGCGTGGCGTGAGAAGAGCCAGCGATGGCCGTCCAGGTCTTCGGCTGCGTACTGGAACTCGCCGTATACGGTTTCGTGTGGCTCTTCGATGATGGTGGCGCCTTCGGATTTGGTGTGGGCGTAGTGGGCTTCGACGTCTTCGATGAAGATGGTGAGGTACTGGGTTCCGTGGCCGATTTGGGCGGGGCTGGAGCGACCGCGCGGGCCTTCGACCATGATCCAGGCTTTGCCGAGATGCATTTGGGCGCCGCTGGGCTCGCCGTAGCGGTAGTGCTCGGTGAAGCCGAAGACGCGGGTGAGCCATGCGATGGCGGCTGGGAGGTCCTGATAGACGATGTGCGGGAGGAGCGTGGCGGTGGGGACGGAACGATTCGCTATCATGCGTGGATTTTACTGCGGTGTGTTTGATCAGGGTGGTGGGGTCGAGTTTTTGTTTGGTGAGGGGGAGCTGTTTCCAGGGGTCGCGGGCGAGGCGGGATTTCCAGGTGGCGAAGTCGGCTACGTGGAAGATGGGGCGGTCTTCGAGCTTGAGGTCGGTCCAGTTTAGGGGGAGTGAGACGGGGGCTCCGGCGCGGGCGCGGGGGCTGAAGGCGGCTACGGCGGTGGCTCCGCGCTCGTTGCGGAGGTAGTCGAGGTAGATCTTGCCGGTGCGGGCGGCTTTGGACATTTTGGTTAGGTAGAGTTTGGGGTTGGATTTTTCGAGCTGCAGGACGAGGGCGTGGGCGAATTGTTTGACGGTGGTCCAGTCGTGCTGGGGCTCGATGGGGACGACTACGTGGAGGCCTTTGCCGCCGGTGGACTTGAGGAAGGATTCGAGGCCGAGTTTTTTTAGCAGCTTGCGGATTTCGGTGGCGGAGTCGGCGAGGGTGCGCCAGGGGATGGCGGCGTCGGGATCGAGGTCGATGATGATGCGGTCGGGGTGCTCGAGGTCGTCGTTGCGGGAGCCCCAGGGATGGACCTCGAGGACGCCGAGTCTGGGCGAGGCCGGCGAGGGCTTCGGGGGTGGAGAGGGTGATGTAGGGTTCGATTTTGCCGGTCTTTTTGTCGGGGACGGGGACGGACTCGATGCCGGGTGGGAGGGTGGCGGTGACGTGCTTCTGGAAGAAGCAGGGGTGGTCGGAGCCGTCGGGGCAGCGGACGAGTGAGAGCGGGCGGCCGGCGATCTGCGGGAGCATGTGGGGGGCGATGGCCCAGTAGTAGTCGGCTAGTTGCTGCTTGGTGAGTTGGGAGTCTGGGTCGAGGATTTTTTCGGGGTGGGTTAGGCGGACTGGGGCGGTTCGTTTGATGGGATTGTGTTGCAACGCCCACCTTAGCTCGTGAAGATGGGGCACCCGGCTTTGTGGCAGAGTGGGATTTTGCGGCGACTGGGATTGGCTCGTGATGGGTGGCTTGTTTTGTGGCGCGGGGTTTGGGGGAGGGATCTTCGCGGCGGACTTCGGTGGCGGGTTTGTCTTCGCGGAGGCCTTTGAAGGAGGCCTGGCGGACGAGGTTGTCGGCGGTCCAGGTGGCGAAGTTTACTTGCGCGACGAGAGTGGGTTTGACAGGGATGACGCCGTTGCGGGCTTCGGCGGGCGGCTTGTGGAACGGGTTGGTAGTGGTGCGGAGTTTTTCGAGCTGGGTGCGGATGATGGGGTGAGTCTTCTGGGTGAAGCCGGTGCCGGTGCGTCCGGCGTAGATGAGGTTGCCGGCGCTGTCGTAGTAGCCGAGGAGGAGCGCGCCGATGCCGTGGATTCCGGCGTGGCCTTTGGCGGGGAGGGTGAAGCCGCCGATGACGAACTCCTGCTCGTGGATGCATTTGAGCTTGATCCAGCTGGTGGTGCGGCCGGAGATGTAACGGGCGTCGGCGCGTTTGGAGACGATGCCTTCGGCGTGCATCTCGCAGGCCTTGCGGAAGATGACTTCGCCGTTGCTTTCGAGGTGTTCGCTGAGGCGGACGTACTCGGGCGCGTTGGCGAGAAGGTTGGCGAGGATGGTCTTTGCGTTCGAGCAGCGGTAGGTTGCGGAGGTTTTGGCCGTTGAGGTGGAGGAGGTCGAAGACGAAGTAGGTGAGGGGCTTTTTGACGCCGTCCTGGAACGCGGCCTGGAGGTCGGCGAAGCTGGTGGTGCCGTTTTCGGCGAGGACGACTACTTCGCCGTCGAGGATGCAGGTCTTCGCGGGCAAGGTTGCGACTTGGGCGGCGATGGTCTTCATGCGGTGGGTCCAGTCGAGGCCGGTGCGGGTGAGGAGTTCGACGTGGGGGCCGTCTTTGCGGGCCTGGATGCGGTAGCCGTCGAGTTTTAGCTCGTGGAGCCAGCCTGCGGCGGTGGGAGCTGTGGTTTCTTGCGTGGCTAGTTGCGGGGGGATGAAGGTGGGGAGGGGTTCTCTGGGTGCGGTCTTCGGTGCGGTTGCTGGTTGTTGGTTGCTGGTTGTTGGTTGGCGTGCGATTGGCCGTGGGGGTGCGGTTTTCGCGGCGGGTTTGGTGTCTTGCCGGTGCCAGGCTTTGCCTTTGGGGTTGGCGGTGTCTTTGGAGTTCCAGACGTGGTCTTCGTTGGCGGCGATCTGTTCGATACTGCGGCCGGTGACTACGGAGTTGGGGGCTTCTTCGGTGATGGCGGGATCTTTGTCGGTGCGCTCGAAGGGGTCGTGTTCTTTGATGAGGAGCCAGTTGGGCTTGCTGGAGTTGCCCCAGCGGCTGCCGGGCTTGGCTTCATGCGGACGAGCGCCCATTTTCCCTTGAGCTTGGTGCCGTGGAGGATGAACTTTAGGGAGCCGTCGCGGAGGCCGGCGTCGACGTCAGGGTAGGCGGGCTGGGGCTCCCAGGTGCCCTGGTCCCAGAGCATGACGGTGCCTCCGCCGTACTGGCCCTTGGGGATGATGCCCTCGAAGCCGCCGTACTCCATGGGGTGGTCTTCGACCTGGACGGCGAGGCGCTTGTCGGCGGTGACGTAGCTGGGGCCTTTGGCGACGGCCCAGGATTTGAGGACGCCGTTCCAGCCGAGGCGGAAGTCGTAGTGGAGGTGGGAGGCGGCGTGCTTCTGGATGACGAAGGGGAGTTGCTGGGTGCTGGATTTGGCGGCGGTCTTCTCTTTGCCGCTGGGTTCGGCGGTGACGTTGAAGTCGCGCATGGAGTGGTAGCGCGCTAGCTGCTCGTCGATGGCATCTGCGGCGGCTGCTCTTTGCGGCAGCTTTCTTTGGAGCTTTCTTTGGTGCAGCTTTCTTCGCTGACTGCTTTCTTTCCCGGAGATTTCTTCGCGGGGGCCATCGGTTATGCCGATTTGCGGCGGGTGGTCTTGGCGGCTTTGGGGGCAGGCTTTACGAGGCTTATGCCCTTTTCAGCGACTGATGGCTTCTTCTTCGCTCGGGGAAGCTTCGTCGGACTTCACGCTCTGGCGAAGGGCGTCCATGAGGTTGATGACCTTGCCGGATTTGGGCGCTGCTTCCTCCTGCGGGATGGGCGCGTGTTTGATCTTGGCTTCGACGAGTTCCTTGACGGCGGCTTCGTATTCGTCGGTGAATTTTTCGGGGTCGAACTTTGCGGCTTTGCGTTTGATGAGCTCTTTGGCTAGGGAGAGCTGGTCGTCGTCGACGGCGACCTTCTTAATCTCGGCAGAAGTAGTCGGCGGGCTTGCGTAGCTCTTCGGCGTAGCGGAGGGTGTAGGCCATCATGCCGCGGGCGGCGGGGGAGTCTTCCTTGGCCTCGGGTGGTGCGGAGATGGCGACGAGGTGCTCGCGGCCACTGAAGGCGATCTTGCCGATGGCGGCCTTGCCGGTGGAGTGGAGGGCTTCGCGGACTACGGCGAAGGCTTCGGCCTGCTGATCGCCGTCGGGGACTACGAAGTAGGGCTTCTCGTAGAACTCGGGGTCGAGCTCTTTAAGGTCGACGAACTGCGTGACTGCGAGGGTGTTGCGCGAGGGGATGCGGAGGTTGTCGAGCTCGCTGGGCTCGATGACGACGTACTCGCCTTTGCGGTACTCGTAGCCTTTGACGATCTCGTCCTTCTCGACCTTTTCGCCTGGGCCGTCGCCGTTGGCGTCGGAGGCTGAGACCTTCTGGTGGCGGATGCGCTCGCCGGTCTTGCGGGAGAGTTGGTGGAAGCGAATCTCGCTTTTGGCCTCGGTGGCGGGGAAGAGTTTGACGCCGAAGGAGACGAGCGAGATTTGGATGTGACCGGACCAGAACGGGCGAGCTGCCATGAAGGTGTTCTCCAATCTGTTGGAGGCCATGTACGCGGGGCGGGATGTACGCCTGATGGCTCGAAGAAAGGATACCGAAATAAAGGCAAGGTGAAAACGTTAACTGGTGAGTAATCAGGGCGTCGGCCGGGTTCCTAACCTTAGGGAGGGGTGATGCATCCAACGAGTTGGGAGAGCGATTTTGGTCGAATGATGAGAGTAAGGCGAGGCCGCGGCGGGGCAAACGTGTGCTGCAATGGGTCATGTTCACGATGTTTTGTGGCTGCCGTAGTGCTTGGGGTGGTGGCCATGGTGATGGTGCGGCGGGCGGGGCCGATTCTGAAGGGGCGAGTGATTGAGACGTTGAGTGCGCGGTTTGACAGTGGGGTGGAGCTGGACGATTTTCATGTGGGGCTGGGCCGGGGGTTGGAGGTGAGCGGGGATGGACTGCGGATTTATCCGCCGGCAGATGTGGTGGCGGCAGGGGCGGACCAGCCACTGATCTACATTCAGCATTTTGAGTTTTACTCGGGGTTGCGGGGGCTGTTTCTGAAGCCGATGCATGTGGGGACGGTGCATGTGAGGGGGCTGGTGGTGAATATTCCTCCGCGGGAGGAGCGGCAGGCGGCAGCGGGGGAGAAGAAGCCGTTGCGGGGGAAGATCAAGATCTTTGTGGATGAGATCGTTTGCGACGACTCGCGGCTGGTGATTGGGACGCTGAAGCCGGGTAAGGAGCCGAAGGACTTTGAGCTACGGCACATCGAGATGCATAACGTGGGGCCGGAGCTGCCGTGGCAGTATGACGCGACGCTGGTGAATGCGATTCCGAAGGGTGATATTCATGCGACGGGGACGTTTGGGCCTTGGGATACGGAGAGTCCGGGGGATTCGTCGGTGACGGGGCACTATACGTTCGATCATGCGGACCTTGAATCCGATCAAGGGGATTGGCGGGATACTGTCTTCGGTGGGGGATTTTACCGGGCAGTTGGACAGGATTGAGGTGCATGGGACGACGGAGACGCCAGACTTTTCGCTGGATCGGCGAATAAACCGGTGCCGCTGCATACGGAGTTTGAGGCGGTGGTGGACGGGATTACGGGGGACACTTACTCTGCACAATGTGAAGGCGCGGCTGGGCGCTTCCAATATGACGGCGAGTGGCCAGGTGGTGAACGTCAAGGGCAAAGGGACACATCGTGGATATCGATGTGGATGTGCCGAATGGGCGGATACAGGATTTTCTTGACCTGGCGGTGAAGACGCGGCCGGTGATTATGACCGGGATGATTCGCATGAAGATGAAGCTGCATGTTCCGTATGGCAAGGAGAGTGTGGCGAAGAAGATGTCGGTGAAGGGCGACTTTGGGTTGCAGCAGATCCATATGACGAATCCGCAGTGGCAGAGACAAGATCGACGATCTGAGTCTCGCGGGCGCAGGGCGATCCGAAGGCGGCTAAGACGGGTACGGGCGCGGAGAATGTGGACTCGCAGATGAAAGGGAAGTTCACGATGGAAGGGGGCAAGTTGACCTTCAGTACCTTGACCTACGATCTGCCGGGTGCGGAGGTCCGGCTGATGGGGGACTATTCGCTGGACGGCGAGCAGTTCGAGTTTCACGGGAATCTGCAGACGGATGCGAAGCTATCGCAGATGGTGGCTACGGGGTGGAAGTCGTTTCTGCTGAAGGCTGTGGACCCGTTCTTTACGAAGGACGGGAAGGGAGCGCAGATTCCGGTGGTGATCCATGGGACGAAGGATGCTCCGAAGTTTGGGCTGGACCTGAAGCACATGCATGGGGATGAGCAGGATGGGTCGGCTCCGGTGGCGAAGCCGGTGCCGCCGGCTAAGCCTGCGGCTCATTAGCGCCCTCCCCCCTCCCCCTATCAAATTGTGCAAAGTATTCAAAGTAGATGGTTTAGGTCCGGACCTCGTCTTTTGTAAGTCCAAAAAGTCTTATAAAATGGGGTTCTTGGCCGCAAAGTATTCATAAATTTAGGTTTATGAGGTTTGGTCTGGGTTAGGTTGTCAAGGACTCGAGGGTGCTGGTTCGCCTGGGCGATAGATTCAAATACGTAATGAATCGACGAATTGTTCCGAACCTTGGAGGAGTCATGCCCGGCACCCGGCACTTTGGCATTAGTGGCGGACCCACCTTAGCGACGATGGTACTGTCGCGAAGATGGGGCACCCGCTTTTGTGATGGTCCGAAAACCCATGTCTCAAAAGCGAGACATGGGGCACCCGCAACTGCAATGGCGGTGGCTGATCAGGAGATGAGATTGCGGGCGAGGGTGGTGCTATCCGGTTTCGTTCCTACTCGGGGATTACCTTTACGAAGATGCCGTCGGGGAGGGTGGTGGTGCCCAGGAGGTGGACTACTCCGTCGCGGGTGAAGCCTCGTAGCATGGTGGTGGGTTTGGAGGCCGGTTCGGATTGGAGCGAAAGACGAGAAGCAGGTCCTCCGCCTTCGGCGAAGGATGACAATTTGTTTTCAGCAGGTCCCTTCGACGTGCTCAGGGAGGGCGAGTTCGGGGCTGGAGGCGTGCGTTTCATTCCGCGGTCCATGGCCTGGTTGGCGAGGGCGTCGGCGGCTTTGTTTTTGTGGCGGAGGGCGTGGGAGATCTCGAAGGCTTCGAGGCGGGCTATGCGGTTTTTGGCCTCCTGCCATAGGGGTTTGAGGTCGGGGGAGTTTACTTTGTATTTGCCCTGTATCTGCTTGACCATGAGCTCGGAGTCGGAGATGACGCGGAGGCGGGGGTGGTGGTGGTCGAGGGCGTACTGGAGGCTGGCGAGGAGGCCGGAGTATTCGGCGTAGTTATTGGTGCGGTGGCCGAGATATTCGGAGAGCTCGGCGATGACCTGGCCGTCGGGGCCGGTGATTTCGGCTCCGTAGCCGGCTGGGCCGGGGTTGCCGCGGGCTCCTCCGTCGCAGTGGGCGGTTATCCAGCCGGATTTTGAAGGGGTTGCGGGGGTTTCGGGGAAGAGGCCGGGCGGGGTGGGGCGTGAGGGCATGAGGGAAGTGTAATTGGTTGCTAGTTGTTGGTTGGTAGTTGTTGGTTTGGGTGGGCTCCAGGGGGATTTCTGGTGGGCGAGCCGCGGGTTGGGGTTCAGGGACGGGAGGTCCAGAGAGTGACGCACCCCACGATAAACGCTCGCTGCGCTTCGAGTTGATCATGGGGCACCCTAATCCACACAGCTTGTTTGTTGGGTGGCTGCTCACCTTTTTCCGGGTGGGGGGTCTATCGCAGTGAACATATTTTCTGACTCCGGAGTCGGAATGATTAATGCAGATGCGGCAGGAATGGGCCTGGTCAACGGGCTAGGTGTCACTGGGCTAAGTGGCGGCGAACGGGCGGCTTCGCAGGGCGGTATACGCGGGCGCAGACCGAGTCCCTTTGCTTTGGGTTTGCAGACAACTGGTTTGCAAGCGGCGATGGGCGCGCAAGCGGTAGAATCTTTGCCAGCTATGGCAAAGGCGGCGACCCAGACCGAGTTCGAGAGGCAGCAAGCTGACGCAGGCGCAGGTTGAGGCGCGCGCACAGCAGCGCAGCGAGGACGATGAGCTGATTCGCGAGGCGCAGCGTGGACAGCGGACTGCGTTCGACGCCCTGGTGCGGCGTTATGACCAGAGCGTGTTGCGGCTGGCGCTGCATATGCTTGGGAATGAGCAGGATGCGCAGGACGTGCATCAGGAGGCGTTCATCAAGGCGTATCGCCACCTGGGGAACTTCCGGTTTGAGTGCTCGTTTTATACGTGGCTGTACCGGATTGTGACGAATCTTTGCCTCGACCAGTTACGGAGGCGTAAGAGCCGCAGGGAAGATCCGGCGACAGTGCTGGATGCGAGCGGCGATGAGATGGACCTGATGGCGAATATTACGGACGACCGGTCGATGGCGAATCCTGCGAAGGAGCTGGACCGCAGGGTGATGAGTCTGCAGATCGGCGAGGCGCTGGACAAGTTGACTCCGCGGGAGCGCACGGTTTTTGAGTTGAAGCATTACCAGGGTTTGAAGCTGCGCACGATCGGCGAGATGTTGAGCACGACAGAGGAGACGGCGAAGAATACTTTGTTCCGCGCGACTCGTAAGTTGCGGGCGAATCTGGCTGGAGTACGGTAGGAGAAAAGAAAGTTGGTAGTTGATAGTTGGTGGTTGTTAGTTCCCAGGTGTTGGTTGCTGGTTTGTGAATAGAGTGAATGGGCTGGCTGTATAGACCCGGGCTTATTGGTAGTACGGCGTATTTTTAGAGGCTGGAAGAGGCAGAGCAATGAAGTGTGATGTAGCGCAGGACCAAATCGTTTTGCTGGGGTATGGTGAGCTGCCGGACGAGCTTACCGATGGGCTGGAGCAGCATCTGGCAGGGTGTGAGGATTGCCGCAGAGAGTTGAATGCACTGCGGGCGATGGAAGAACACCTGGCGCTGCTGCCGGTGATTGAGCCTTCACCGAACCTGGTGGCGCAGAGCAGAATGCGGCTGGATGAAGAGCTGGACCTGATTCCTGCGCATGGGTTTCTGACACGGCTGCGAGTGAACTTCTTTGCGTGGGTGGGTCATCTGAAGAGCGCTCCGGCGCTGGCGACGCTGCTGATCGGGGTGGGTTTCCTGTCGGGCAACTTTATGAACCGATACCAGGTTGCGCATACAGCCGAAGCCTCAGCCGCCAACGACTGTTACTCATCCCGAGGGCGTGATTACGAATGTGACGGGGATTGTGCAGACGCCGAACTCTGAGCTGGTGCAGGTGAACTATAACCGCGTGGTTCCGGAGACGGTGGAGGGTTCGCTGGACGAGCCGCGGATTCGCGAGCTGTTGATGCTGGGTATGAAGCCGGCGGCGGCCAACGGGGTGCGGGCGGACTCGGTGGCGTTGCTCTCGGGCGAGTGCAAGGTGGGCCATGATTGCAGTGTGCAGCCGGATGGAAAGGGAATCCGCGGGCAGTTGATGGTGGCGCTGCGGTATGACAAGGACGCCGGCGTGCGGATGAAGGCGCTGGAAGGACTGCAGGCGTACGTGGGGCAGGATCGCAGAGTGCGGGACGCGGTGCTCGAGGCGCTGATGCATGACGACGATGCGCAGGTGCGGACGGCAGCGATCGGGCTGCTGGAGCCGGTGCAGTCGGATTCGAGCGTGCGGCAGGTGCTGCGGACGGTGTCGACGCAGGATGAGAATCCTTATATTCGAACGGCTTCTTATAATGCATTGCAGGGTTCGAGCGGTCTTCAGTAACGGCAGTAATGGGCAAATGAACAGTTGAGGCGGATGCTATGCGGTCGATGATGCGGTTGACGGTGGTGATGGCTGGCCTGGGAGCCTGGGCGGCCGCTGGTGCTGCTGTTGCTCCGGCTTGGGACGGGGGCATCGATGCGGGGAATAGCGCGGGGATGTCGGGCGTGGGAACGAATTCGACAGACGCAGGGATATCTCGGGGTCGATATACGCGATGTGGGGGATGATCAGCTTGCCGCGTTGAAGATGAAGGAGGCGCATGGAGCAGAGGTGATCCATGTGGACCATGATGGGCCGGCGGGGAAGGCTGGGCTGCGTGAGCACGACGTCATTCTGCAGATGAACGGCACGGCGATCGAGGGCGAGGACCAGTTGCGGCGGATGTTGCGGGAGACTCCGGCGGGCCGGACGGCGACGCTGATTATCAGCCGCGACGGGCAGCAGCAGACGATTACGACGCGGCTGGCGAACAAGCTGGAGGTGGAGCGGCAGGCATGGGAGGGACGCTGGACCGTGCCGGTTCCCTCGGATGAGGGTGCTGGAGCCGGGGCGGCGGCGGCGACTGCGCCGGCTGCGGGATCGGGGAGTGGGGGCGGATCGCGGGATCTGGCTCATCGAGCACGAAGGGGCAGGGCTTCTTCTCATCGAGCCCAGTGGCTCGCGGGAGTCATAACCTGATTGCGACCATGACCGGCTCGTCCTATACGGGGGCGCTGGTGGAGAATATGGGGCCGCAGCTGGCGGAGTTCTTCGGCTCGCCGGGAGCGGGAGTGCTGGTGCATAGCGTGGATGCGGACTCACCCGCGGCGAAGGCGGGGTTGCGCGCCGGGGATGTGGTGGTGCGGGCGAATGCGGTGAAGATGGCGACCAGCTCGGACTGGATGAAGGTGGTTCGGGAGAACCGCGGCAAGTCGGTTGAGGTGGTGGTGCTGCGGGACAAGAAGGAGCAGACGCTGACACTGGTTCCGGATGGGAAGAAGCGATCGAGCGTTGACTCCTCGAAGGATAGGGAGACGGCGATGGTGGTGGTGCGGAACGGATTTTCGTTCTACTAGAGGGTAGCGGGGATTTTACTGGATTTGCTGTGTGGTTTTTAGGGTGGATTTGAAAGGTGGATTTATACTTAAAGGGATGACGCAGGCCTCCCAGACCCCTTCTATTACGACTTCAACCAATGGTTCGACGCCTCGTCCGATGCCGCTGAAGCGGCGGTGGAGGGCGGTGACGCGCAAGCTGCGCGAGCTGGGATCGATCGGGTCGGCGCTGGCTTCGACGGGGCACCCGTATATGGCGCATATTGTGCCGATGCGGCGGTGCAACCTGGCTTGTACCTACTGCAATGAGTTTGACGATGTCTCGGACCCGGTTCCGCTGGAGGAGATGCTGCGCCGGATCGACGACCTGGGGCGGCTGGGGACCTCGGTGATCACGATCTCGGGCGGGGAACCGCTGCTGCATCCGGAGCTCGACCAGATAATTGCGCGGATTCGGAAGACGGGCGCGATTGCGGGCATGATTACGAACGGCTATCTGCTGATGCCGGACCGGATCAAGCGGCTGAATGCGGCGGGTCTGGATCACATGCAGATCTCGATCGACAACGTGATGCCGGACGAGGTTTCGAAGAAGAGCCTGAAGGTGCTGGATGCGAAGCTGCGGATGCTGGCCGAGCACGCGGATTTTCATGTGAACATCAACTCGGTGGTGGGTGGCGGGATTCCGAAGCCCGAGGACGCGCGGACGGTGAGTGAGCGGGCGCTGGCGCTGGGGTTCAGCTCGACCATCGGGATCATCCATGATGGCAGCGGGCAGTTGAAGCCGCTGGGCGAGCGCGAGCGCAGCGTGTGGGACCAGGTGCGGCGGCTGACGCGGCGGAGCTACTCGCGGTTCAACCATTTTCAAGAGGCGATTGCGAATGGGAAGACGAACGACTGGCGTTGCCGGGCGGGCGGGCGGTACTTGTACATCTGCGAGTTCGGGCTGGTGCACTATTGCTCGCAGCAGCGCGGATATCCGGGGGTTCCGCTGTCGGGTTATATGACGGCGGATGTGAAGCGGGAGTTTTTGACCGAGAAGTCGTGCGCTCCGAACTGCACCATCAGTTGCGTGCACCAGGTGAGCTATATCGACCACTGGCGCGCTCCGCAGAAGACGTTTACGACTCCGGGTGGGGCGGCGCATGGGGCGGGCGCGGAGCTGGTGCAGATTCAGTAAGACTGCGTTGCTTCAATTAAGACATTGCGTTGCAATAATATAAGACCGCGTTGCAATAAAGAGCCCGGCGGTTAAGCCGGGGTCCGGTTGATGGTTGACCTACGTGGCTCTATGCGAGCGACCCAAACTGCTCACGGAGGTGAATGTAGCCGATGAGAAAGAATGCGATGATTGCGGGTGCGAACAAGAGATACATGCGAGCCTCCTTAAGGCGAGTGGGTTTAAGGACCGAAGTCCGGAGTAGGACAAGCCTGTGATCAGGCGAATGATTGCTTCACAGATTTAGGGCGAACGAGGTCGGTTGGGCCGAGACGGCTCAAATCGAACACGTGTAGATTTGCGCGATTCCTGGCTGAGGAGGCACACCGTTTGGCGGCCTCCCCAGAGAGGCAGGGTTGCTATTTCTTCATGCGACGGCGGACTGCACCTGCGGCAGCGAGCAGGCCGGACGACATCAGTGCGAGAGAGGATGGCTCAGGCACTGGGGACGTGGTCGGCGGGTCGATGCCGAGGGTGTATCCGTCATAGTTGTTGCCGCAGTCGGAGTTGGAGTTCCAGTCGTAGTCCCCGTAACCGTTGTCATCTCCACCGAGCAGGTAGTTCCCGCCGATGAAGCTTACCGAGTTACCCCTGTGATGGTGTCGGTAAAATCGACTGGTGGTTATCGAGCGAGAGTTCGACGATTCGTTGCCGTAGTTGTTGAAGATATCCAGTCCACCGTTGCTGGTGAACTCGATGGTGTCGTATTGGCTGTGGCCGTTGTCGAGGACGGAGATTCCCGTGTAGCAGAGTCGCCGCTATCGCGGCCGGGCAGATGAAGCCGGTTGGTTGGGGGTCGAAGGTGACATCAATGAGAACGTGAAGGTGTTCCCATCGCCGGTTAGGGAGAACGTGTCGAGCGTGCTGGCTTTCGCTTGAGAGGCAGAGAAGAGTCCAACAGAGAGTGCAATAAGGGCGAGTGAAATCTTGTGCAAGGTAGAACCTCCAGATGTACTGCCTATGAAGAAGCATTTCCGGTGCCAAAGGGTAGAAATTGCCAAAAACAAGCAATTCAGTGCATATGTGGGAGGCTTTTGCGTATCTGGCAGTCAGGTGGAGCCATAGGCCCGGTGGCGGCGGAGTGTGAAAAAATTTGCAACGTCGCACTACTTCGGAGGTAAATATTTGTCCTATCCAGTATTTACCCTTCATCCCTGCTGGGGCTACTTTTGAGGCCGGTGGCGTGTTTCAGCTTGGAGTTCGGGAGTGGTGGCGGGGGGGCCTGGGCCAGGGCGGTATCGATGGTCTGGTAGAGCAGGTTGACGTCGATGATCTGGATCCAGTTCTTCTGGGTGACGACGAAGATGGTGGGGGTCTGGGTGAGGCCGATCTTCACGCCGAGGTCATAGTCGGCCTGGACCTCTTTGGCGAACTGGCCGGTGGGATCGATGACGAAGGGCATGGGCGCGGCCATGGGACTGGAAGAACTTCTGGGTGAAGCGCTGCAGGTCGTCCTTGGAGGCGATGGAGGTCTGAGCGGCGAAGACGGCGCGGCGGTAGTCCTCGGCGGCCTTGGGGTCGATCTTGTCCTGGATGTAGCGGGCGATGATTGCGGCGTCACGGCTCCAGACGTGCATGGCGAGGGGGAAGTCGTGGCGGACCAGCGGGATCTTGTAGTGATCGATGGCGGCGTGGACGATGGGGAAGGCGCGGGCGCAGGCGGGGCACTCCAGGTCTTCGAACTCGTAGATGGCTACGGGCGCGCCGGCGGGCGGCTTGATCATGGAGGTGTCTTTGAACGTGTTGCCGGAGTTGGGAGGCGCGGAGAACTGGCCGAAGGCCGGAACAGAGAGCAGGAGGGCGGCGGCGAGGATGAGGCGGGGCTGGCTGAGCAGCGATATAGAGTGAGAGACGCATAGATTTCAGACGCATAGACCTTATTTTAGTATGTTCGCTGCCGTTCGATGGCGGTTTGGGGTGAGCTGAATTGATGGGAAGGAGAAAAATGGACATATTTCGCAACCGGGGGGGTGGCGTGGCACTCTAACTAAGTGACCATGATGGATGGATTGAACGGATTTTTGACTGGGAAGAGACTGTGTGCTCTGGGACTGGCGTGTTTGCTTGCCGCCGGTGCGGTTGGCGCGCGCGCAGGATCAGCGAGTGGATTGCCGTCGGCTCCGACGCCCTCGGCGACCTTGATGCAGGGGCCTTATCAGGTGCAACAGGCTACGCCGGGGCCGCTGTCATTGGGCCTGGATGACGCGATTGCGCGTGGGGTGGCGGAGAATCTGCAGATAAAGCTGGCGCGGGCGAATGAACTGACGGTGCATGGCTCGATCCTGTCGGTGGGCAACGCTCTGCTGCCGAATATGCAGGTGGTGGGCCAGACGCAGGCGCAGGAGATCGACCTGGCGGCGGAGGGATTCAAGGGTCAGAATCTTAAGGCTGCGGGGTTTACAGGGACGTTCAACCCGATTGTGAAGGTGAATACTGACGTCGCTGGAGCTGACCCTGAGCCAGCAGTTGTTCAATGTGCCGGCGTACTATCTGTTCCGCGCGGCGCAGCGGGCAGAGCGCGGCGCGGAGTTGACCACGTTGAATGCAGAGGGCGGCGTGGTGCTGGCGGTTGGAACGTATTATCTGCGGGCGCTGGCGGATGCGGCGCAGATTGAGAATGCGCGCGCGCTCGAGTTGGAGCGACCGCGAGATTCTGCGGCAGGCGACGGAGTCGCACGATGCCGGCGTGGGGACGAACCTTGACGTGCTGCGCGCGCGAGTGCAGCTGCAGACGCAGCAGCAGGTGTTGATCAGCGCGGAGAATACGTTTGAGAAGGACAAGATTGCGCTGAACCGGCTGATTGGGTTTCCGGCGGACCAGGAGATTGCGCTGACGGATACGGTTCCGTACGCGGAGTATGCGACCATGCCGCTGAGCGATGCGCTGGCCCTGGCGTATCAACGGCGTAAGGACCTGCTGAATCTGCAGTCGCAGATCGATATCGCCAGGAGACACGCAAGGCAGTGAGAGCGCAGCGGTATCCGACGGTGGCGTTTGGCGGATACTACGGTGTGGTGGGCGTGACGACCGGGCTCTACCACGGGTCGTTTGTGGCGCAGGGGACTGTGCAGGTTCCGTTGTTCAGGAAGCGACGCTGCGCGGGCAGAACGAGGTGGCGGGTGCGCAGTTGACGGCGCTGCACCAGCAGGAGGCAAGTCTCAAGGTAACGATCGATGAGCAGATTCGTTCGGCGATGCTGGATGTGCAGTCGGCGAGCGACCTGGTGAAGGTGGCGCGGAGTAATGTCGATCTGGCGTCGCAGGCCCTGCGGGATGCGACCGACCGGTACTCGGCGGGTGTCGATGACAATCTGCCGGTGGTGCAGGCTCAGGCGACGCTGGCGAATGCGCAGTCGCGGCTGGTAGCAGACGCTGTTTCAGTACAACCAGTCCAAGCTGACGCTGGCGCGGAATACGGGTGTGGTGGAGACGCAGTACAAGACCTATCTGGGGCGGTCAATGATGTGCGTCTGACGAAAGTGAAGTTGGGGCGAAGGCGCCGGAAGTGTGAAAACATACATACATGGCTGATGGTGGCAGTACAGCGACGTTGGCGGCGGGTGCGTTCAAGGTAGCGTTCAAGTCGCGGGACTTTCGGCTGTATCAAGCGGCGCGGCTGATGGTGATTGTGGGGGCTGAGGCGCAGTCGGTGGCGGTGGCGTGGCAGGTTTATGCGATGACTCACTCGGCGCTGGCTCTGGGGTATACAGGGCTGGCGCTGTTTCTGCCGGGAATCTTCTTCATGCTGGCGGCAGGACATGTTGCGGACCGGTATGACCGGCGCTGGATCATTCTTTGTTGTTATGGATTGCAGGCGGTCTGCACGGCGGGGTTGTTGGCGCTCTCGATGAACAGGCAGTTTATGGCGAGCGGACAGGTCTGGCCGATCTACGCGATGCTGGTGGGCATTGGATTGGGCCGGTGTTTCAGCGGGCCGGCGGCGAGCGCGATGCTGCCCAGCCTGGTTCCGAAGGAGCACTTCGTCAACGCCGTGACGTGGGGCGCGACGGTGTTTCAGATTGCGAATATGTCGGGGCCGGCGGTGGGTGGGCTGCTTGTTTACTCTGCCGCTGACGGGTGTGCTGGAGCGGTGGAACGGCGCGTCGATCGTCTATGCGTTCACGCTGGTGATGCTGCTGGGGTTCATCATGCTGGTGGGGATGATCCGGACGCGCGTGGTGCAGACGGAGAAGAAGGCGTTCAGCGTGAAGACGGTGCTGGCGGGCCTCGAATATGTGTGGCGGTCGAAGCTGCTGCTGGGGTCGATCTCGCTGGACCTGTTTGCGGTGATGCTGGGAGGTGCGGTGGCGCTGCTGCCGATCTTTGCGACGGATATTCTGCATGCCGGGCCGCGGGGGTTGGGGCTGCTGCGGGCTATGCCGAGTGTGGGTGCTCTGGCGGTGAGCTTGACGATGCTGGTGAAGCCGATCAAACGCAAGGCAGGCGTGACGATGCTGATCTGCGTGGGGATCTTTGGGGCGGCTACGGTGGTGTTCGGTCTGTCGAGGAGCATCTGGGTGAGCATGGTGGCGCTGGTGATCGTTGGGGCGAGCGACATGGTCAGCGTGGTGGTGCGGTCGAGCATTCTGCAACTGGCGACTCCGCCGGAGATGCGCGGGCGGGTGAGCGCGGTGAACTGGCTGTTTATCGGCGCGTCGAATGAGTTTGGCGAGTTTGAGAGCGGATTGACGGCGCAGTGGTGGGGCGCGGTGAGGGCGGTCGTGATCGGCGGCGTGGCTTCGATGGTGGTGACGGCGAGCGCGGCGGGGTTGTTTCCGAAGTTGAGAGAGGCGGACGCGCTGACGGCGGAGTCGTTGATGGAGGCGGAGCGGGAGTTGAGTGAGGCCGAGCCGGTGGGGTAGTGTTGCAGGTTGTTGTTATTGTATCGAGGAGGAGCGAGATGGAGAGTGGCAAGAAGGCGGCGATTGGTGGGACGCTGTTTTTTATGGTGGTGGTGGGGGCGTATAGCGGTTACATCTACCATGAGCGGCATCTTCCGATGGTGGTGAAGGCTCCGGAGCGCGAGGTGATTGCGGATGACGACCTGGTGTTCCTGAAGCAGAAGCGGCCTTCGTCGATGGCGGACTTGAAGGACATGTTTGGGACGACGGTGTGGGTGTCGGCCGGGGGGCAGCTTGAGTACTATCCGCTTGCGGGGAAGACGGTGCAGTATGGCAAGAGCGCAGGGACGCTGCTGGGGGCGCAGGAGCTGAAGGTGAAGAGTGCGGTGGAGCAGGTGGCTCCGAAGGCTGCTACCATGCGGATTCCGGGCGGTGACAGGCAGGTGCTGCTGGTTTTCACGATGCCGGCGGGGGATGATCCTGCGAAGGAGTATGCGGTGCCGGTGGGGTATCGGGAGAAGGGGCAGTACACGTTCTACACGGACGAGATCTTCTTCTATGACGATCCGCATGTGCTGTACAAGCACTGGGGGCCGGAGATATGGAAGGCTGTCGACTCACACACCGTCATCATGGGGATGAACGAACGGCAGGTTGAGCTGTCGCTGGGGCAGGTGAGCAAGAGCGGGAGCAAGGATTACGGCAACCGGACGGTGGAGTTCGCGAACATGGGCAAGCCAATGGCGGTCACGTTCGAGAAGAACCATGCGACGTCGATTCGGGCGGACCAGAGCTTCTAGCCCGGCTAGTTTTGGGCTCGTCTGGGCTAGTTCTGCTCGACTTCGAGGTAGTTGGCCAGGTGGTCCCGAACTGCGCGGTAGCACTCGCAGGCGCGCTGTTCGAGGCCGGGCCGGTTGAGGATTACGACTTTGCCGCGGTTGTAACGGATGAGGCCTTCGTTTTGAAGATGCTCGGCGGCGATGCTG
This sequence comes from uncultured Acidobacteriaceae bacterium, assembly GCA_963744125.1. Lineage (GTDB taxonomy): Bacteria > Acidobacteriota > Terriglobia > Terriglobales > Acidobacteriaceae > Edaphobacter. Next base: position 550,279 of record CAVUSG010000012.1, read on the forward strand.
ACGGTGGAGCGATTGCTGCCCAGCATGTCGGCGAGGTACTCGTGGGTGAGGCTGAGCGTGAGGGACTCGGAGCGGTCGGAGCAGAGCAGCAGCCAGCGGGAGAGACGCTGGGCAAGGTTGTGGTGGGCGTTGCAGCCGGCGGATTGGCAGGCCTGTATCAACAGCGCTTGAACGGAGCGGATGACGAGGTCGTGGAAGCGGCCGAAGCGTTGGAATTCGAGCGTGGCAAGAGGCATTCGGCAGGAGAGGCCGTGGCCGCCCATCTGCATGTAGACCTTGTTGAGGCTGCGGCGCGTGCCCATGAGGGCTGAAGCGCCCATGACGGATTCGTAGCCGAACATTCCGACTTCAACCTGAAAGCCGTCCTGGAAGGTGTTGGTCATGGAGCCGATGCCGTCTTCGATGAAGATGAGGTGCTCGATGGGCTCGCCGGGGTTCTCAATCTCGCGGCCGGATTGCAGGGTTAGGGGCTTGAGTTGCAGGCGAGCTGATGGTTTCGGCGTCGAGGGAGCGGAGGATACTGTTCTTGAACGGGGCCGCGTTCATACTGGCCACCTCTGCGAGGACTGTAGCAGGTATGGCACTGCTATGTCTGGTAGTCGACGTTGCCGGCGGTGGCAGCCAGGACGACAAACTCAGGCTTTTTGGGGTACTCCCCTCCCCGGTAGTTTTGCGCAAAATATTCAAAAGATAGGAGATAAGTCCGGACCTCGGGTGTTGGATGGGCTAAAGTCCTTGTTTTCTTGGGTATTTGTCTGCAAAGTATTCATTGCATATGGTTTGTCCGCTAAATATGAGGCTTAAATTGAGAAAGAACTACCGCAGCGGAGGAGGGTACAAATCCCCTTCGCTGGGGCCCGATGGGGGGCTGAGGTTGAATTTTCCTGTGCCTCAATTATACCGCGGGTGTCAAGCGGGCGGTGGGTTTGGTGGTGGTCAGTCTCTGGATTGCCGCCGATTCGTTCAGAGATGCAAGATTGATGTTAACGCGGTGTTCTAAGGCGCTCTTTAGTATCGAGATTTTGATACACACGTGTATCGCTCAGAGAGGAAAAATTGCATGAATCGTACTGAAAGCACATCATCCGATCAGGTAGTTGAAAAGACGCAGCCGGAAGAATTTGATCTGGTGATCCTGGGGGGCGGTACGGGCTCGACCGTTGCGGCGTGGACGTTTGCCGGCGAAGGGAAGCGCGTCGCGGTCGTCGATCGCAAGTATATTGGCGGCTCCTGCCCTAATATTGCGTGCCTGCCGAGCAAGAACATTATCCATAGTGCGAAAGTCGTGGACTACTTTCGGCGAGGCAAAGAGTTTGGCATTGCTTACGATGGCTTCAAGGTCGAGATGGCTGGGGTGCGCGAGCGCAAGCGCAAGATGGTGCGGGGCCTGAACGAGATGTATATGGAGAACTACCGGCAGACGGGGGCGGAGTTCATATTGGGTAGCGGGCGGTTCGTTGCGCCGAGGACTGTGGAGGTCACGCTGGCCGATGGGAGCACGCGTCAACTGCGGGGCGCGAATGTGATCGTCAGTACGGGCACGCGTGCCGCGATGGATACAGTTCCGGGCCTGGTGGAGGCGCAGCCGCTCACGCATATCGAGGCGCTTGAGCTGGATGAAGTTCCGGAGCACTTGCTGGTTGTTGGTGGGGGATATGTCGGAGTGGAGCTGGCGCAGGCGATGCGGCGCTTCGGCAGCAAGGTGACGATGATCGATCGCAATGGGCGGCTGATGTCCAGAGAAGATGCGGACGTATGCGACGGTCTTCGCAGCGTGCTTGCAGATGAAGGCGTCGACATTCTGCTGAATGCGCGGGTCAAGGAAGTGTCGGGCAAGAGTGGCGATTCGGTGAGCGTCGTGGTCGAGCAGGATGGGGTTGAGAAGGTTTTGAAGGGGAGTCACATATTGGTGGCCACGGGCCGCAGACCGAACACCGAAGGACTCGACCTGGAGGTGGCTGGCGTTGAGCTTAACGAGCGGGGATACATCAAGGTCAACGAGCGGCTGCAGACCACCGCGCCCGGCGTCTGGGCGATTGGCGAGGTCGCAGGCAGCCCGCAGTTCACTCACATCAGCATCGACGATTTCCGGGTAGTGCATGCCAATTTGACCGGTGGCAGCCGTGTGACTACAGGCCGGCAAGTTCCATATTGTCTGTTTACCGATCCGGAGCTTGCTCATATCGGCCTGAGTGAAACAGACGCCGAGACTCGAGGGATTGCGTATCGGCTGTTCAAGGTCCCGATGGACGCCAATCTGCGGGCCCGTACGCTTGCGGAGACACGCGGGTTCGTGAAGGCGCTGGTGGAGGCTGATAGCGATCGCATCATCGGGTTTACGGCGTTTGGTGTCGGGGCGGGGGAGATTATGGCCGCCGTCCAGATTGCGATGATCGCGGGCCTGCCGTACAGCGCGCTGCGGGATGCGGTGCTGGCTCACCCGACGCTGGTTGAGGGGCTCGGATTTCTGTTCTCATCCGCGCCGTCAGTGCACAAGGCTGGCTAGAGGAATGGAGCCCGTTTCGCGTAGGGGATTCAACGCGGGCATGAGTCCTGAAGGTGGTGATCGACGTCCCTGTATTAGCGGGAGAGTGTGTGTCTCCGTATTGGGGTTCTGTATACTACTCCGACTAGTACTACTGTCAGTAGCATGAATTTGTACGAGGTTATTTCTATCATGACGCGAATTTCGTGGGTTGCATATCGAGGGCTGGCTTTGGCCGGCGTGCTGTCACTAACATTGGGCGCTGCGGCGCAGGTTGATCCCAACCTCTATGCCGGCCTGAAGTGGCGTAACGTCGGGCCGTTCCACGGCGGCCGCATCTCCTCGGTCACGGGCGCCATTGGCCAGCCCGGTGTGTTCTACGTCGGCACGCCCCTGGGGGGCATCTGGAAGACCACCAGCGGCGGCGTGACGTGGTTCCCCGTCTCCGACCAGGAGAACAGTTTCAACAGCGTTGGCGCCATCTTTGCCGCTCCCTCCAATCCCGATATCATTTATGCCGGCACGGGCGATCCTATCAGCGGCAGCCTTGGCAACGGCATGTGGAAGTCCACCGATGCCGGCGCCACCTGGAAGCACATTGGCCTCGAAGACACTGTGAAGATCGGCAGCATGGTGGTTGATCCCACCGATCCGAACCTGGTGGTCGTGTCCGCCCTCGGCGATACGACCCGCAAGGGCGGCGGTGTGTGGCGCACCACCGATGGCGGCCAGACCTGGACCAGCGTCCTCAAGACGCCCGACTACGACGGTGTTCGCGACCTGCAGTACGCCTACGACGCACCCAATGTGATGCTGGCCGCCACGCAGGGCACAAACGACGGCCGTGGTGGCGCTGCCGGCGGCCGCGGCGGTCAGGCGCGGAGCAAACCGGCGCAGCTCTTTAAATCAACCGACAAAGGCGTGACGTGGACGCAAATCAAGATTCCGCCCTTCGAAGGCCGTATTGCGCTGGCGCTCGCCATGCAGACCAAGGGCCAACGCTTCTACATCGTCGGCAACGTCATCGAAAACGGCTCGGGGCTGTACCGCTCCGACGACGGCGGCTCCACGTGGCAGCACATGGCGGGCAAGGATACACGCATCGCTAACGGCCAGGGAGCTTATAGCAGCGGTGTGTTCGTGGACTCGCAGAACCCCGACGTTCTTTACACGATGAGCACCGCGATGTATCGGTCTACGGATGGCGGCGTGACCTTCGCACCCTTCAAGGGCGCTCCCGGCGGTGAGGACTACCACAAGCTGTGGATCGATCCGACCAACGGACATCGCATGCTGGTCGGCGCCGATCAGGGCGCCAGCGTCACGCTCGATAACGGCCGCACATGGAGCCTGTGGTACTCCGAGGTGATCTCGCAGATCTACCACGTTGCTACGGACAGCCGGTATCCCTACTGGATCATGGGCGCGCAGCAGGACACCGGCGCGGTGATGATCAGCAGCCGCGGCAACTGGGGCCAGGTCAACATCACCGACTGGAGCCCGCTGCCGTCGTCTGAATTCGGCGTGGTTACGCCCGATCCGAAGAACCCCAATATCATCTATGGCGTCGGCTATGGCCCGGGTGGCGGCGGGAGCGGCATGATCAAGATTGATATGTCGACCCAGCAGTGGGAGAATGTTGCGCCCAACTTCGGCGTTGATGCCACCAAGTACCATGCGGCCCGCGACTTTCAGAAGGAGTTCGACACGACCTTTGAGCCTGGCGCGCTTTACGTCGCTTACCAGTGCCTGATGGTCACGCGTGACGGCGCCCACACTTTCAAGGCGTTCAGCCCTGACCTGACCACTGCCAAGAGCGCGCCGCAGGTGCCTTGCGGAACCCCGACACCGGTGCCATCGTCCGCGGGCCCAACGCCTCCGGCTGCGCCGTCGGGTGCCTTTTCACCGGAGGTGGAGATGGACCTGGGGCAGCGCGGTGCAGCGGGCGAGCCGACCGTCGTCGACTTTTCCATTTCTAAGGTGAAGCGTGGCGTGGTCTGGACAGTGAGCAGCAACGGCCAGATCTACAACACGATGGATGGCGGCAAGACGTGGAATAACGTGTCCAATCTTACCGATCTGCCGCCGCGGACCCTATACAGCACGATTGTGGCTGGTGGCAACGTGAATACCGCCTATCTCGTAGGCCGCGTCGCTGCCGGACCTGCCGCTGCGGTAAACGCCTCCACCGCCGCCAATACCCCCCCTACCGCTCTGGACGTGGACGTGCCGCTGATCTGGCGCACCACCGATGGCGGCAAGACGTGGGCCAGCATCATCAACGGCCTGCCCAAGGACGAGCGCACCGGAAGCTGGGTGAATAGTCTGCGCGCCGATCCGGTGCAGCCCGGCCTGCTCTTCGCCGGCACCGAGTCCACCGTCTACGTCAGCTTCGACAATGGCGATCACTGGCAGTCGCTGCGGCAGAACCTGCCGAGCACGTCTATCCGCGACCTCGCCGTGCACACCGATACCCACCTGAACGACCTGGTGATCAGCACCTACGGGCGTGGCTTCTGGGTTCTGGACAACATCACGCCGCTGCGCCAGATCGCCGCCCACGGTGCAGCCATCGGCTCCTCCTCCGCCTATCTCTTTGAGCCCGGGGAGGGGATTCGCGCTCGTATCAACAGCAACTGGGATCAGCCCTTCTCCGTCGAAGTGCCGCATGCTGCCAATGTGCCTTATGGCGTGCTCGTGGATTATTACCTCGGCCACGAGCCCAAAGGACCGATCGAGCTCCAGGTCTTTGACTCCAAGGGCAACCTGGTGCGCACCATGTCCAGCACGTTGCCGGCGCCGATCACGGGCGAGGCTTATCCCCACTACTGGCTGGCCACACCCGAGTCGCGCGCTCTCAGCACCCATGTCGGTCTGAACCGCGTCAACTGGAACTTGAACTATGACGACCCACCGGCCGTGCGGCACGATCTCGAAAACGAGATGAACATGACCGAGGGCTCCACCACCCCCGGACCACACGGGCCGCAGGTGATTCCGGGCGTTTATACGCTCAAGCTCATCGTGGATGACCAGACCTACACGCGCCAGGCAACTGTCGTGAACGACCCGCGCGTCGGCCAGAGCCCCGAGCTTATGGCCAGCCTGCGCGTCCAGAACCAGCTCACGCTGCTCTCAGTTAAGGGCATGCAGCAGAGCTTCGCAGGGCATGAAGAAGTCGATGCCGTCAAGAGCCAGCTTACGACGCTGATGCAGGGCAACCTGCCCGACGATGTCGCCTCGCAGGCCAAGAAGCTCGACGCCAGCCTCATCAACGTCGGCGGCGTGGTGCAGGTAGGCTTTGGAGGTGGTGGCGGCCGCGGCGGCGCTCCTGCAGCGCCTGACGCGCTGAAACCCTTCGTCACACTGAACAATGACTACAACACCATGGTCAGCATGATGCAGGTGGGGCTCGATATGGCGCCCACTCCGACCCAGATCTCGACCTGGGAGAGCGACTGCACCGGCTTCAATCGCACGGTGGCCGCGTGGAAGGCGACGCAGAAAGATATCGCCGACTTCAACGCGGTACTGGCAAAGAATAACCTGCAGCAACTCACCGTCGCGCCGACGAAGCTGACCGAACAGTCGTGCAGCTTCAAGCCCGGCTCAAACTAAGCAACGGACTCGAGAGATATCCCCATGCTTCGAATCGAGGCGTGGGGATATTTTTTGCGAGCTGCAGCCAGTGTTTGACGCCGGACAGTGTGATGGCTCTGCGGATCTCTCAGGGAACATAGACGAGGAACTCCGGCATGTCCGGAAGGTTATCGATGAACGTCCCCTCTTTCTTTCCTTTGGAGGAAAAGCGTCGTACCCGCTGCTTCTTCCGCTCGGCCACGTAAAGATCGCCGTCGGGGCCGATGGCGAAGCCTGAGGGGGCGTCGAGCTTTCCGTCGATCACCACGCGCGCCTCGAGCTCGCCCTTCGGCGGCGTGGACGTCGGGTCCAGCGCAAGGATGCTGCCGCTGCCCGAGGCGCCGATGTAGAGCGTCTCGTTGTGCAGGATCAGATGCACGGGCGCTTTGAGCGCGCGGCCCGTGATGCGGGCCATCAACTCGCCAGATTCCACATTGAAGACCTTCACTGAGTCGCCGGCTTCGTCTGCCACGTACAGATGCTTTTTGTGCACGATGATGCCGCGCACCGAGTGCCGTGGCTTGCCGTGCTTGTCGAGCACAACCTTGAGGCCGAGAGGCGCTGGCACATCGAGCGGCGTGTGGTCACCGTACTCGGGAAGCCTCCCATGGCTGGACGCGACGAGTGTGCCGGGGAGGAACTTCCCATCGGGATAGTGCTTGAGGAGGTGCGCGGCCACCGGTGCGGGTTTGCGGGTCTTCGGTACAAGCGCCACCACGGTGTTTGTATCCTGGCAGGAGATGTAGACGCGCCCATCGTCCCCCAACTCTACGTCGAAGGGGTGCACCATGGCCGCGACCTGCTCGGTCTTTGCGAGCACTTCCTCGAAGCGGAAGGTGTCGCCGTGCCGATGGTAGCGCGCAATGTGGCTATCCTTGAGCCACGCGTTCGCGATGTAGAGGTCGTCGCCCACCAATGCGAAGCCGCGCGCAATATGTAGCGGATGCGCGGCCGGAGATGTGTCGAGGAGCAGCGGATGCTTCTTGCGCGGGGAGCCGTCGTCCTCGAAGACGCCGATGTTGTCGACGCCGTGCCCGCATTCACCTCGATAGCTGATCCACCACACGGTTCTGTCCTCCTGAACATGATCGCTGCATCGTCCAGGCAAGCTGCGACGAAAATTACGACCCGCGCAACTCAACGAGGCGTACTGGCAATTGTAAGCTGGTTGAGATTGGCTAGAGAGTGTTAGTTGTAACAGTTTGCGGTCGTTTGGCCGCAGAAACTATCGGTTTTACTAGTGGCGCCGAAGTGGACCGGCCCCGATAGTGGACTGAAGAAAAATCCCCACGCTTCAGAAGTCGAGGCGTGGGGATTCTTTGTTGCAAGCCAGGGTTAGTGTTTGACGACGGACAGCGTCAGCGTGCTGGGATACTGCGCGCTGTGGTGGATCTCGGTGTGGGCTATGACTGAGGTGGTTTCGTCGTAGTTGTTGCCGCCGGTGTTCAGGTTGCGGTCGAAGCGGGGGAAGTTGGCCCCGGCTACTTCAATGCGGATGCGATGGCCCACGCCGAAGAGGTTGGAGGTGTTCATGGGGGTGAGGGTGATCTTGTAGACCTTGTCCTTCTCCATCATGACGGCGTGGTCGTCGCCCTCGCGGTAGCGGAGGCGCTGGATGGTCTCATCGAGGTTGAAGGCGGTGCCGTCGGGGAGGACGTCGATGACCTTGATGGTAACGTCGGTGTCCTTCACGTCGGATGAGACGTAGAGGGTTGCGGTCATCGGGCCGGAGACTTCCATGCCTTCGGTGAGGGGTTCGGAGGTGTAGACGAGGATGTCGGGGCGCTCTTCCATCTTGCGCTGGTCGAGCGCTCCGCCCGAGCCGGGGATGGTGTTGGCCGCGCAGCAGACGTTGCCGCCGTAGCTGGGGGTGGGGTTCATGGGGTCGTAGGTGAACTTGTCGGGCATATCCATGGCCATCTTTGGCTTTTGGCCGGGCATCAGGAGCAGGCCGTCGCCGTGGAGGGTGTTGGCCTTGCCGCCGCTGTCCAGTGTGAGAGTAACGGGCTTGGCTCCGACGGGAGGCCATGTCTCAGAGTGCTGCCACTTGTTGAGGCCCATGGTGTAGTACTGCACCTTGGGCGTCTTCTGCAGGAAGCCGTTCTCTTCGCCCTTGAGGAAGTGATCGAACCAGGCGTAGGTCATGCCGTCCCAGTCGAGGCGCTCGTCGCCCATGTCGCGCTCGCCGACGATGGTGTGCTCGGAGGCGCGCTTGTACTGACAGTGCAGCGTGGCGGCGATGACGGCGTACTGCTGATCCTTGGCTGGGCCCTTGGCGGTGTCGCGGACGAAGTTATAGGCGGCGAGATTTGGGCCGGTGGAGACGTCGTACCAGGTCATGAACCAGAAGCCGGGGACGTTGATGGGCATCGTGTCGGACTGCCAGAGGCCGCCCTTGCGCCATGCGGGGCTGCCGGGCATGCGCTGGATCATCTCGCCGCCAGTGGCGACGGGCATCTTGTCCGAGTAGATGCCACGGGGACCGCCGGCTGCTTTGATGATGTCCTTCTCAGGCAGGTGCAGGAAGGCCTTGGCCCAGTCGACGCGAGAGGCGGCGGGGGCGAGGTCGAAGCGCTTCGCGCCTTCGATGAGGTCGGCTTGCGGCATGTCCTTGGGGAACATGGGACGGAGTTGGTTTTGCTCGCCGGCGATCCAGTCGATGAAGAGCATCTGGACGGCTCCGCCACGATACCAGTTGCCCTGCTCGTTGTAGGGACCGACCTTGCCGACTCCGGCGCCGAAGCTCTGCGGGATGAAGGTGGTCAGGTTCTTGTTGCCGAGGGAGACGGCGGCGAGCTGCCACTCCGCGGTGGAGGAGCAGCCGATGAGGCCGACCTTGCCGTTGGACCACGGCTGCGTGCCCATCCAGGTGAACTCGTCGTCGGCGTCGGTAAGCGGCGGCCCGAGGATGTCGTAGTTGCCCTCAGAGAAGTAGTGGCCGCGCTCGTTCATCTCGATGAGAATGTAGCCACGCTTGACGGCGTCGAGCTCGGTGGCCATGTCGCGGTAGGTGCCGTTGCGGACGTCCCAGAAGTTGAAGTTGTAGGGGGTGCGGCTGAAGATGATGGGGTACTTCTTCGAGGTGTCCTTGGGGCGGTAGATATCCGCCTGCATGCGGACGCCGTCGCGCATCGGCACCATCACCTTGCGGTCGATGATTGCGATGGCTTCAAGTTGCTTCTCGGTCTCTTCGCGTTGGGCGATCATCTTTGCTTGCTCTGCGGGGCTCAGGTTCTGGTTGCGGCCCTGCGCGAGGACAGGGATGGTCAAGGTACAAAGAAGGATGAGGGCGGATGATTGGAGGCGCATACGGGTGGGCTCCTGAATTTTGTGTGATGAAAGCGTAACAGAGAAATGCGCGCCGAGATTTGCAAGGGTTGAACGTTGCTCAGCCAGTATTCCGCAGCCCGGCACTGATGCCGTTGATGGTCGCGGAGATGGCGCGGTTGAGTTCGGCGGCTTCGGGGGCGTCGTGGGGCAGGGTGCGTTTGCGGCGGATGAGTTCGACCTGGATGAGGCTCATGGGGTCGACGTAGGGGTTGCGCAGGCGGATGGAGCGCTCGAGGACGGGGTTGGTCTCGAGGAGTGCCTTCTGTTGCGTGATGGCGAGGATCATTTTGGTGGTGAGGTTGAACTCGGCTTCGAGGACGGTGAAGACGCGGGCTCTAAGGGCTTCGTCTTCGACCAGGGAGGCGTAGAGGCGGGCGATGCCGAAGTCGGCTTTGGCCAGCGCCATCTCGACGTTACGGATGATGTCGAGGAAGAGCGGGAAGTCGCGGGCCATGGTCTGTAGCTGCGCGAGGCCGTCCTGGTTCGATTCGATGAAGGCGTTGAGCGCGTGACCGACTCCGAAGAAGGCAGGGACGAGCTGGCGCGATTGCATCCAGCCGAAGACCCATGGGATGGCGCGGAGGTCGGCCATGGATTTCTTGCCGGCGCGCTTGGCGGGGCGGGAGCCGAGGCGCGCATGTTCGAGTTCGGCGACCGGCGTGGACTGCTCGAAGTAGATGAAGGTGTCGGGGTTGTCGACGATATGTTTCTTGTAGAAGTCGAAGGAGAGGGTTGAGAGTTGGTCGAGCGCGGATTCCCAGGCGGGGAGGATCTCGCCGGTTAGGTGGGGCTGGGAGGTCGTTGGTTGTTGGTTGCTGGTTGCTGGTGGGGACTGCAGGATGGCGTCTGGTCTTGCCAGTGCGTCGAGTGAGGCGGCGATCATCGAGCTCCAGATTTCGCTCGGCGAGGACTACGTCGGAGTACTTCCAGTTGAGGACTTCGCCTTGTTCAGTGAGGCGGAGCTCGCCGGTGAAGCTGTTCATCGGCTGGGCAAAGATGGCGCGATGGGTGGGGCCGCCGCCGCGGCCTACGGTGCCTCCGCGGCCGTGGAAGAGGCGCAGGTGGACGCCGCAATCGCGGGCGACCTGGTGCAGCGCGCGGTGGGCTTTGTAGATCTCCCAGGTGCTGGTGATCATGCCGCCGTCTTTGTTGGAGTCGGAGTAGCCGAGCATGACTTCCTGGCGGTGGTTCCAGGATTTGAGCAGCGGCTGATAGGCCTCGCTGGTCCAGAGGGAGCGCATGATGGCGGGGGCGTTCTGGAGGTCCTCGATGGACTCGAAGAGGGGCACGGGTTGGAGGCCTGGGTCGGCTGATCCTTCTGCTGAGGACTCAGAGGCTTCAACCTTCACGCCGCCGACGCGAGCGAGCCAGAGGACGTTGAGGACATCTTCGGCGCTGGTGGCTCCGCTGATGACGTACTGGCGGATGGCTTCGGGGGCGTAGGTCTGTTTGAGTTCGGCGATGGTGCGGAAGGTGTCGAGGACCTCCGGCGTCTGCGGAGTCAAGGCCGGTGGAAGCGTGAGGCCGGAGTGTGGATGCTCGGGCGAGATCTCTGCGATCGCCGCGGCGTGAACCTTTGCGTGCTGGCGAATGTCGAGCGTCTGCAGGTGCAGGCCGTAGGTGCGCACCTCGAGCAGCAGAGGGTCGATCAGCAGCTCGGCGAGGCGGTGGCCGCTGTTCTGGATGAGAGAGTCGCGCAGAGTGGTGAGGTCGGAGAGCAGATCGACAGCGCGCGTGTACGGAGCGAGCGCTGGATTTGGCGGTAGCGGAACGCTGGATTGAGGAGTGGCTCCAAGGCGCATCATGATGCAGGCGACGAGCAGACGGATGGACTCGTGCGGGAAGCGCTCGGTGAGGAGATTCTGTCCGGCGGCGCGCAGCTTCTCCGTGTAGCTGGCGAGCAGCGCGGTGACCTCTTTTGAGACCGGTACCTGCTGGGTGGAGCTGGCTAGCTGCTCAAAGATATTTTGCAGGCGGCGGCGGTAGTGGGTCAGCAGCAGCGAATGCGCCATCGCTAGTGCGTCGCGAGTGGCGTCGGGTGTGACGAAGGGGTTGCCGTCGCGGTCGCCGCCGATCCATGAGCCGAAGGTGACGAGTTGTGGGAGAGCGGCGAGAGAGTCGCTGGATGTCTTCGGGGAATTCGGCTGCGAGAGCGCCCGCTACTTCGGCGTAGAGGACTGGCAGCGTGTCGAAGAGGCTGGACTCGTAGTAGTCGAGCGCCATGCGAATCTCGTCGCGTACAGTGGGGCGCGCGGAACGGGTGTCGTCGGTCTGCCATAGTGCGGTGATCTCGGCGGTGAGATCGCGTTCGAGCGTCTCGAGCTCCGGATCGGGAACGGGGATGCGGTCGAGCTGTTCGAGCAGGTCGGAGATGCGGCGGCGTTTGAACATGACGCTGCGGCGGGCGACCTCAGTCGGGTGCGCGGTGAAGACCGGGGAGATGCAGACATGGCTGAGCAGCTCATGCGCCTCGGCGGCGGAGATTCCAGCCTGGCGAAGGCGGCGCAGGGTTCCACGCAGGCTGCCGCGCTGGGGTGGGGTCGGATTGGTCCAGTGCAGTCGCAAGGCGGCGGCGTTTGCGGTGATTGGTCTCGGCGAGGTTGATGAGTTCGAAGTAGAAGCCGAACGCGCGCGCCAGCCGGTACGCGGTGCCTGAGATCGAAGCCCGCGACGCGGGTAATGGCCTGTTGGAGGTGGGACGCGGCATTTTGTGCCGAGGCGGTGTTCTTATCGGCTTCGCGACGGGCGATGGCGGTGCGGCGGAGGTCTTCGACCGCCTTGTAGAGTGGTTCGCCGGCCTGCTCGCGCAGAACATTCCCCAGCAGCGTGCCGAGCGAGCGGACGTCGCGTCGTAGGGGCGCTTCTTTGAGGTCGGGGGTGCTGGCCTGCAGCTCGGCGAGGCGGTCGGGCCAGTTGGTGGGGGACCAGAGAGAAGGCATAGATAGATTATGCCTTCTCCGCGGCCGCGACAGGGTAGGGACGGTCCAACAGTTCAGACCGGCTCGACTACATCTTCACCATGCAGGTGATGTACTCGGTCTTGATGGTCGAGCTTTCTTTGAACAAAGCGACAAACGCATCGAAACCGGCGTCATGGGCTGGGCCATTGGCGGAGCCCGCGGGCTCGATGTGGCTGGTGATCGCCTCGGTTTCAGAGGTGGACCAGGCCTTGGTTGTGGAATCCTGCACCATAACGCGCATGACCGAGATTTGATCGGGGGTTCCTGCCTTTTTGTACCAGGCTTGCTGAGCGGTCGTGGCCTGGAGAAATTTCTGCATCATTCCGGGCTTGATTTCAGATACGCGGACGATGTTGAGATTTCCGGTGCAAGGAAGAGGGGGGCGGGTGGCAGGGGCCGTTTGTCCTACGGCCACCGTGGAAGTAAGGCCTGGGGTGAAGGTAAATGAGGCAAAGGCTACCAGAACAAGAGCGAGACGCATGTAAGTTCTCCTTTGCAGGGAACCATACCACGCTCAGCTCATGAACCGATAAAAGGCGAACCGAAGATCTCCGCCACGTAAATTTGAGGGCGGACCAGTCGCCATCGACAGAGCAGACCTTGTAGTCAACCAGGTTGACAGCGAGAGCCCCGTTGCGGACGTGGTTCTCGTTGAAGCCAGAGTGGGGATGGCGCGCGGTCTTCGGATAGATGATCCAGGCTGAGGCGGTTTTGGGGAGCTGAGCTGTGAGCATGTCGATGGTGGCGTTGAGGTCGTTGAGCGAGCGTACAAAGCAGAGCGCTAGTGAGGTTTCGGGAGTTAGGCGAGTGGTCGTGGTTGGCAGGTCGCCTAACAGTTCTTTGAATCCATCGGGAGCGGCGAGGATTGCGAGGGTGCCGTCGGGCTTAATGCCGAGCTTTTTGGGCAGCGGTGTCGTGGAGGGTGTGTCTTTGCGTTTGATGGTGTGCATAACGTCTCGCAATATGGCGTTGCGTGGCTGGCTAGAGGCCCAGATCGCTGAGACCCGGATGGTCGTCCGGCCGCCGTCCGATGCGGCCAGTGGAAGAGGCGTTCGGAGTCCTGGATGGGCAGGTCGTTGATGCTGGCGTGGCGATGTTTCATCAGGCCGTATTCGTCGAACTCCCAATTCTCGTTGCCGTAGGAGCGGTACCACTGGCCGTTCGCGTCGTGACACTCGTAGGCGAAACGCACGGCGATGCGGTCGCCGTCAAAGGCCCACAGCTCTTTGATGAGGCGGTACTCGAGTTCGCGAGACCACTTGCGGGTGAGGAAGGCGACGATCTGGTCGCGTCCGTTCACGAACTCGGAGCGATTGCGCCACCGGCTGTCGACGGAGTAGGCGAGCGAGACTCGTTGAGGGTCGCGGGTGTTCCAGCCATCCTCAGCGGCGCGAACTTTGAGGATGGCGGTCTCGCGTGTGAAGGGCGGAACGGGCGGCTTGATCTCTGGAGGCATGGCAGGCGGCTCCTTAGTAGCGTTAGAAGAGTTTACCCAAAGTGAAGACGAGCTTGCGGTAGCCGTCGTCGCCGATGGCCGGTGCGAAGGTGATGATGCCGAGCGGCGTCTCGGCGACGATGCCGAAGTAGCCGTCCTGGCGGGTGATGGTGGGCAGGCCGGGCGCGCGCATCTGTCCGGCCTCGTAGCCTGCGCCGATGTAGATGCTCTGGCCGAGCGGCCGGGGCAACTGAGCGATGCGGCGGAGCATCGCCGGTTCGAGCAGGAAGTAGTCCGTGCCGCGGTACTCGTCGATGGCGCTGGCGGTGAGGCGCAACGGGCCTCCGAGGGTGAAGCGGAAGGGTTGCGCGACGTTGTGGTTCAGCATGGTGCCGCCCTCGGCTCCCATGAGGAAGATGTTCTTCGCTATCTGGTGCGAGTATGCGATCTTCGCGGTGAACTGCGGAGTGTTGGGGCTGTCGACCGAGTTGTAGAGATAGGCGGCCTGCGGTCTCGATGCGGATGCCGAACTGCGGCACGAGCGCGCGGTCCTGATTGTCGTAGACGTAACGGAGGCGCGCGCGCTGCATGGTGCCGATGACGTTGGGCTGCAAGTCGGTGCCGACCAGGGTCGTCCAGCGTACCTGTCCCGCCTGCCAGCCGAGGCGGAGCTCCTGCATCGCGCTGGTCGCTCCAGCCGATGTCAACGCCTCCTCCGGCGTTCTGCAGCATGCGTTCGGAGAGCTGCTTCTGGTTCTGGTAGATGTAGTAGGGTTCGCGAAGCAGTCCGCCCTGCGGCGCCAGGAAGAGGCCGCCGGTGTTCTGGCCAAGCGACGAGAGGTGGCGATAGTACTCTGCGTTGAGGTCGGTGAGAAAGCCTACCTTGATATGGGCTCGCAGCTCGGAGCCGTAACCGCCGAGGTCCTGATCGATGAGAACAGCTTCAAGGGTGGCGCGGGTCGTGCCGCTGGTTTCGGCTTCGACGTTGGCGCCTACCAGCAGGAAAGGTGGGCCATTCCGCTTATCGGTGACCGTGACCTGGACGACCGGTCGATTGGGGAGAAGGGAGTGGGCGGAGCGCCGGGAACCGGAGCATCGGGCTTGGTCTCGTAGCCCACGGTGTAGTCGGCGTCGTAGCGGCCATCGCTGCGGACCTGGTCGAGCAGCGCTTCGATGGCCTTGGGGTCGACGGGCTTGTCGACGATAGTGCGGAACGATCGCTGGACGGCCTGGGCGACCTGCTGGTTGGGGGCCTTGACGTGAACGTGCAGGACGGTGCCGGGCGGCCCGGGCATCCGGGAGACGCGGCTGGCTATGTAGGCGGACCACTGCTTGTCGTCGACGGCGTATTTGAGCAGCTCGTCCTTATGCGCCTCGGCTGCCTTGTATCCGAGCGCGGCGAGCTCTCGGGTCTTCAGGTAGTCGGTGGCGTTGTATCCCTTCAGGTCGGGCGTAATGACGAGGGTAGCGAGAGCTGCGCGAGCGTCGCTCGTTCCCTTCGATGGCGACGGAGAAGCTGCGCTGAACCACGCCGAGGATGGAGTCGAAGTCGTTCTGGTTGACCGGCGCGATCGGCAGGCTCACGGCCAGCACGACGTCGGCCTGCATGTCGTGGACCGTCTGGGTGGGGAGGTTATCCAGGACGGCGCCATCGACGAACTCGTGGCCGTCGATGCGATAGGGACGATAGACGCCGGGGATCGAGACGCTGGCGCGAACGGCATCGGGTATCGAGCCGCGCGCGAAGGTGACGAAGTCTGCATCGGTCAGATCGGTGGCGATGCAGCGCAGCGGAATGGGCAGCGAGTTGAAGTCGGTCTCGTCGTTATAGGCGAGGAACTGGCGGTCAAGGAACGCGTTAAGGCCCTGGTCGACGAGGACGCTGTTACGGAAGGAGACGCCATGTTTGAGGCCGACCGTGATGGCATTCGGCAATGCGCGGCTGTCCTCGCGGCGGCGATAGTTCAGAGCTTTGTAGGAAGTGCCAAGCGAGAAGACGGAGCTGAAGACCTGGTCGTTCATCACCGCCTTCAACTGGTCGATCGTCTTGCCGGAGGAGTAGAGCGCGCTGACCATGCACCCCATGCTGGTTCCGGCGATTACGTCGACTGGGATGTGATGGTCCTCGAACCACTCAAGCACTCCGATCTCCGACATGGCGAGCGCGCCGCCGCCGCCGAGTGCGAGGCCGATACGTGGCCGGCCCGTTGGACCCGGCGGAACGGCAGCGGGAGCAGTCGAAGGAAGGACTCCTGGCGCCTGGGTGCGATCCGGAGTGGGAACTACCTGCGACGAGGTTGCAGCGGGATCCGACGTCTTGTTGGTCGGAGTTGGAGCGATGGGAGGCTGTGCGGACGGTGTCTGCAGCGCACGGCACACACCGCTACAGGAAAGAATCGATCCGAGGAGAAAAACTGCCAGAGGTCTTCCAAAGGGCTGTCTACAGACACGCCAATATATCTGCTTCATAAAGAGCAGGATACGAGAATTGGAAGGAGGACCACTTGAAGAAGGAGTTGGAAGTACATCG
This sequence comes from uncultured Acidobacteriaceae bacterium, assembly GCA_963744125.1. Lineage (GTDB taxonomy): Bacteria > Acidobacteriota > Terriglobia > Terriglobales > Acidobacteriaceae > Edaphobacter. Next base: position 566,658 of record CAVUSG010000012.1, read on the forward strand.
CCGGACATGTAGATGAGATGCAGATACCGGTCCGGGCAAAGGCAACGGAGCCAGTTACATTACCAGCGCCAGCTTCTCGAACTCTTCCTGCATGCACTGAATGGAGCAGCCGACTGACTCGATGCGCGAAGCTGCACTGCGAGCCGCAGAACTGCAGACTCCGTAGCCGCGGCCAGAGAGGAACGAGCTGATAAGATCGGCGGCCTGCCAGGAGTCCAGGCCAGACTGCATCAACTCTTCGCGCAATCCGGAGAGATCGGCAACCGGGAACTTCTCGTACTTTGTCTGGTTCGTCATGGCCTTACTCCTCTCTCCGAGTCTGTCTGCCGCTCTATTGAATTAGATGCAGACCCAGCACTTTAGTCTCGAAATGCTGTCTATTTGACGTAAGAGAGATGTAAAAAGTACTGTCATTTGTCGAAAGACATTACATCCAACACTGGAGTGCAATACGTAACTTGCGTATGGACAAGTTCCATAGGCGAGAAAAAGTCAGGTAGTTGCGGTAGCGCAACTAAATCGCACGTTCAGCAAGCAGGACCGGGATGCCGTCGACCACCGGATAGCGGCGACCGCAACCGGTGCAGAGGATCGCCTGCGCCTCAAGCTGCAGCGCAGCGTGGCATACGGGGCAGACCAGCGCGCGCAGGTCTTGCTGTGTGAGACGGTGGAGCGGTGCGGTGGGGCGGGGCAGCATAAGTTGAATTCTATTGGCTAACCCTCCTGCGGTCGCTGGACGGCCAGAGAGTCTGCATCCGGCTTCGCGTCGCGATACCATCAGAATGCCTATGAAAATCGATGAAACGAAGGTTCTGGATGGCGTGGCTATCGCCGCGCAGATCAAAGCAGAGGTCGCCGTCGAGGTTGGACGGCTTAGAGAGCATGGAATCACGCCCGGGCTGGCCGTGATTCTGGTGGGCGAGGTGCCCGCCTCGCAGATTTATGTTCGCAGCAAGGTGAAGGCGTGCGCCGAACTGGGAATCTACAGCGAGTTGCTGAGGCCTCCCGAGACCATCACCACCGACGAGATGTTAGCGCTGGTCGCCGAACTGAACGCGCGCGAGGACGTCGACGGCATCCTCATTCAACTGCCGTTGCCGCCGCATGTGGATACCAAGCGGCTGCTCGAGGCCGTCACGCCAGCGAAGGATGTGGACGGGTTCCATCCGGTGAACGTCGGACGCCTGCAGAGCGGCCAGCCGGGGCTGGTTCCGTGTACGCCGGCCGGGATCATCGAGATTCTGAAGCGCAGCGGAATCGCGATCGCCGGCAAGAACGCCGTGGTCGTCGGGCGGTCGGACATCGTGGGCAAGCCGGCGGCGATGCTGCTGCTGAACCATTCGGCGACAGTCACCGTATGCCACAGCAAGACACGTCGACCTGCCGAAGTTCACGCGCCAGGCGGAGATTCTGGTCGCAGCCATCGGCCGGCCGGGGTTTATCACGGCAGAGATGGTCAGGCCGGGGGCGACGCTGATCGACGTCGGCATCAATCGCGTGACTGATGCCGACGAAGTTGCGCGGTTCTTTCCCGGCGATGCTGCCCGAGCGGAACAATTCGCCAGGCGTGGCTCGACGGTGGTGGGAGACATTGACCCGGCAGCATTCGCGATAGCCGGAGCGTACACGCCCGTTCCCGGAGGCGTGGGCGCGCTGACCATCGCCATGCTGATGCAGAACACGGTCACCGCGGCGAAGTTGCGGCGCGGTCTGGCCGCGGCGGAGGCCTAGCGCCATGCTGAGAGTGGCGCTGACCGGCGGCCTGGGAGCGGGGAAGTCCACCGCGGGGCGAATGTTTCGCGCGCTGGGAGCGCACCTGCTGTCGTCCGACGAGATGGGCCGCGAGCTGATGCAGCCGGGGCAGCCGGTGTATGCCGCCATCGTTCAGCACTTTGGCAGCCAGGTCGAACTGCCCGGCGGAGGCCTGGATCGAGCTGCGCTGGGGCGGCTGGCCTTCACTGAAGGGCGCGTCGAGGAGCTGAATTCGATCGTCCATCCTGCGGTGATCTCCCGGCAGGCCGAGATCATCGAACGCATCGCGCGAGAAGATCCCGGCGGCCGTCGTGATGGTGGAGTCCGCGCTGGTGTTCGAGACCCTGCATGGCGGAGCGGGAGGGTGGGCGCAGCGCTTCGACAAAATGGTGCTCGTCACCGCTCCTGAAGATGTGAAGGTCGCCCGCTACGTGGACCGCGCCTCGAAAGGTGCTCCATTAAGCGACGATCAGCGGGCGACGCTGGAGGCCGAAGCAAGGAGCAGGCTGGCGCAGCAGATTCCGGACGAGAGGAAGGCCGCGCTCAGCGACTATGTCCTGACCAATGACGGCCCTGCGACCGAGCTGGAGTGGCAAGTGGACCGGCTGTGGCCCATCCTGCAGGCGCAGGCCCGCAGCGAACCCAAAGCCCTGTAACCTCTCTGCGTCTCAGCGCGCGACCAACAGGTAAAGGCCGTCTCGCGAAGAAATAGCTACAATATAAAAGCGCGGCAGATCTGATCTGTCCGGGAATACACAAGGTTGGAACGAATGAAACTGCGTCCTGTTTTGCTGGTGATTCTGCTCCTGTCGGGTTTCTACTATGCGACGACGCATATGGCGTCGAGTGGCACGCTTGCGCCATGGCTGCACCGTGCCCTCGCACCGGTGGCGGATGGAGCGCATCTGAGGCCAGCGGCTCAACCGGCGGGCCACTTGACCTGACCGAGGCGTCGGCCGCGCCGGCGTACGATACCGAGGAGCTGCAGAATATCGCCGTCTACAAGAAGGCGCTGCCCAGCGTGGTCAACATCACTTCGACCGCCGTACAGTTCGACTTCTTCTACGGACCGGTTCCGCAGCAGGGCCAGGGATCGGGCTTCATCCTGAACAAAGACGGCCTCATCCTGACCAACGCCCATGTGATCAACAACGCGCAGCAGATCGAAGTGAAGCTCTCCGACAAGCACACCTACAAGGCGCAGAGGATCGGCGTGGATCCCAGCCACGACCTGGCGCTGCTGAAGATCAATGCGCCGAATCTCGTCCCTGCGACGCTCGCCGAGTCGCAGAACCTCGTCGTCGGGCAGCGCGTCTATGCCATCGGCAATCCGTTCGGTCTGCAGGGCACGATGACGCGCGGAATCATCTCCGCGATCCGCTCCATCCGCGGGCCGCAGGGCAATCCCATCGAGGACGCGATCCAGACCGACGCTGCGGTGAACCCCGGCAACTCGGGTGGTCCGCTGCTGAACTCCAAGGGCGAGGTCATCGGCATCACCACGCTGATCGCCAATAACGGCGCGGATCAGAGCTCGGGCATCGGCTTTGCGATTCCCATTAATACGGCCAAGGCGGTGCTGGATGACTTCGCCAAGTATGGTCGCGTGCGCCGCCCGACGCTGGATATCGTGACACTGCCCATCGGGCCGGACGTCGCAGAGCAGATCGGGCTGCCGGCAGACTACGGCGTCCTGATCGAACGCGTTCTCCCTGGCGGAGCGGCGGAGCGCGCCGGGCTTAAGGGCGGCACGCAGCGCGCTTATCAGGGCAACGAGCCGGTGATGCTGGGTGGCGACCTCATTATCGCGATGGATGGCCAGGACATCGCAAGCACGCAGGACCTCTCCGCCGCGATGAACTCGCATCGCGCAGGCGACGAGGTCACGCTCACGGTCTTCCGCGGGCGCAAGAAGATGGACTTCAAGGTGAAGCTGGGAGATGCAAAGGACCAGCCGATTCCCGGGCAGCAGACTTAGCCTCTCCGCAAAACGACAAGCTCATGAATCATCATCACTTTTGTCTTTGCGAGCAGCAGACCCGCTGCTATGCTGTGCAGACCATTTCATCAATCGATCCACGCGCTTCATAGGAGAACCATGTCAACCGAGCTGCCCGACTTCAACCGTGCTGAGTATGTAGCGGAGCCGCAGGCGCAGCTTGCGCCCGCGTATGAGTACAAGGGCGGCCTGGACGCACAGGAAGCGTCCGGCGCGTTTCCCAAGGCGCTTCTGTTCGGAATGGTCGCGGCAATCCTGGGTTGTTTGGCGTACGCCGCATTCACGATTGTCACGCATATCACGATCGGCTTCGTCGCTCTGTTTTTGGGGGCCTTCATTGCTAGCGCGATGCTTCATGCTACAGACGGTGTGGGGGGACGAAACCTTCAGATTGCCGCCGTGGTGCTGACATATCTATCGGTTTCGATGGCCGAAGTAGTTGAGCTGCTATGGCAGTTGCACGCAAAAGGGATGGACCTCTCCCACATCAGCACAAAGGGATATGGAATCCTCCTGAGGATTGGGCTTGAGTCCCCATTTTTGGATCTGAAGGACCGCTTCTTCAGCGGGCTTATCGGCCTGTTCATTCTCTACCTGGCGATGCAGAGCGCATGGAAGGTAGCAGCAGGCAAACGCACCAACAGATAAACTGTAATGAGGCGCAAACGCCAGCTTCTTTGTGACTGACACTACTATCACTGCTCCCATTGTTGCTTCTCCCTCGCTCCCGCTCCCGGAGCCGATTCATAACTGCCCCCAGTGCAGCTTGTGGCTTCCGGAGGGAACACTCGCATGTCCGGAATGCCGAGCCATCGTCTACGCGGAACATCTGAACCGGCTTGGGCAGTTGGCGCTATCGCAGGAGCAGGAACAGACGTGGCCCAAGGCCCGCGCAACGTGGCGGCAGATGCTCACCTGGCTACCGCCCGGGACGCAGCAGGAGGCAGCCGTCCAGGGGCGTATCGCCGCAATCGACGCCCGGCTCGAGGCCGAGAAGACTCGCAAGGCAGTCTGGACGAAGCGGCTGGGACCGCTTGCGCCCATCGTCTTCTTCCTCGCCAAGGCGAAGACCATTCTCTTCGCAATCCTGAAGTTCAAGTTCCTGCTCAGCTTCATCGCGTTCTTCGGAATCTATTGGGGACTGTTCGGCTGGAAGTTCGGGCTGGGTTTCACCGTCTCCATCCTCATCCATGAGCTCGGCCACTACATCGCCGCCAAGCGACGCGGCCTGAAGGTCGACCTCCCCGTATTTCTGCCCGGGCTGGGAGCGTACGTCCGCTGGTACAGCATGGGCATCACGCTGGATGCGCTGTCCAGCATCGCGTTGGCAGGGCCTTTCGCCGGACTGCTTGCCGCAGCGGCGTGTGGTGCCATCGCGTTCAAGACCGGGCTCGGTTCGGGATCCGTGTGGGGCGCGCTCGCCCACGTCGGTGCATGGCTGAACCTCGCCAACCTGGTGCCGGTGCTGGGGCTCGACGGCGCACAGGCGACCCACGCTCTCGACCGCACACAGCGCTGGCTCATTCTCGCGACCTGCGTGGTGTTCTTCGCGTTTCTCAAGGAAGGAGTCTTCCTCTTTATTGCCGCCGGAATGCTCTGGAGAGTCTTCACCGGTACGGCGCCGGAGCGGCCCAGCAGCGCAACGATGATCCGTTACATGTTGCTGCTGTTCTTGCTCGGAACCCTCATGTGGATGGTTCCCGATACGATGCGGCGGTTCTAGCTGCCGCCGACCCCGGCTGATCAGTCCAACTCAAACATCAACTCATCCACATAGCACCAGCACCAGTCTTCGCCCCGCTCGATCGATTGCATGATCGGATGCTTCACCGCGTGAAAGTGCTTGGTCGCGTGCTTGCCGATGGACGAGTCGCAGCAGCCAACGTGGCCGCACTCCTTGCACAGCCGCAGATGGACCCAGGACTGGCCAATCTTCAGGCACTCCTCACATCCGTTGGTACGCGGCTTTACTGGTTTGATGGTATTGAGATGACTGCATTGAGAGCTCATGCGAGTCAGTTTACTCCCGCACCGTTGCGAAAAGAGCTGCCTACATGATTCGAAAACGCTCCCGCATCAATCGCTGAAACCGCGGCCTCCAGATAAGGTCGTAAGCCAGCTCCTTACCCGGAAACATGGCGAGCGCGGCCTTTCTGCTGTCTGCAATCATCTGTGCCGCGTCGTCTATCGTCAGGCTCGCATCCGTCGCGATCACCTGCATCACCATGTTCATCATCATCTGCAGCCGGCGAATCAGCTTCTGCTCCTCCGCCCGCTGCTCCGCTGTCATCGCGACTTCTGCTTCAGCCTGTTTCGTCTCGTTGGCTTCGTCCATTTCGTTGAGGTCCATTCACCACTCTCCCCATTCATTAGACTCTCCAACTATCTCGCGGATACCCCCCGCCTTGTCCAGCAAAAAAGTCGTCAGACCAAACTCATCGGTCCGGTACAACCTCGTGTGCGCATCAACAATCCGGTCAATCACCTCAAACCGCGGGTGGCCAAAGGTGTTGCCCCTGCCGACCGATACCACCGCATCCCGCGGCTGCGCGGCCGCAAAGAACTCCGGCGTCGTCGAAGTCCTGCTGCCATGATGCCCCACCTTCAGCAGCGTCACCGGAGTCATCCCACCGCTCGCAAGCATCGCCCGCTCACTGGGAGCCTCGGCATCTCCTTCAAGCAGCACCGACGCCGCGCCATATTGCAAGCGCAGCACCAGCGAGTCATCATTCTTCGGCTCGCCGAGATTCGCATAGGCGACCGCCGGTGCCAATATCTTCACATCCATCCCACTCCACCCGAAGCCATCACCTGCGCGAAAGTGCCGCACCACGACACCAAGCTCAGCAGCCTCCGCGAGCAGAGCACGATAAGCCTCTGAGTTTGCATCCACGCCCACCCACAACTCTCTCGGCCGGAAGCTCCGCATCACCGCCGCCATTCCGCCCATGTGGTCGCTGTGCGCATGGCTCAGCACCATCACATCCAGCCGCCGTATCCGCCGCGTCCACAGGTACGGAGACACAATCTCCTCGCCCACATCAAACGCCGCCTGCGCCTCCGCCGTCTCCTTCACGCCGCCCACCGGACCACCTGCATCCACCAGCATCGTCCGTCCCTCCGGGCTCACCACCAGCAGGGAATCGCCCTGCCCGACATCGATCGCCGTCACCTCCATCACTCCCGGAGAGAGCACCGCCGGCTCCGGCCAAAGCACCATCGCCGCAATCGCCGGCAGCAATACCACCACGCTCCACGCCCAGCCATTGCTGCGCCGCCGCACCGCCCAGCAACACATCGCCCACGCAATCACGGCGATCACCATCACCCACCACACCGGCGCCGGAACCCGCACGTCCGCGACTCGCACGCGACTCATCGCGCCCACGCTCCACGTCACTCCATGCAGCAGCAGCGCCGTCGCCGCACCCGGCAGCAGCGCCAGCCAATTGCCCACCACGCTGGCAACGAAAGTCATCACGCCCATCGGAGCCAGCGCAGCAACCATCGGCACGCTCAGCATATTCGCGGGCAGCGCAAACGGAGTTGCGCGATGGAAGTACACCGCCATCGGCAGCACCATCACCGATTCGACCACCAACCCCAGCATCGCAAGCTCCGCCGCCCACAAGCGCGAGTCGCACCACCGTCGCAGGCAGCGCGAACGTCCAGCGCCCGAAACGCTCCCGCAAACGCCTCACTCCACAGCCGCAACATCACGCGGAACTGCGCAACCCGTGGCGGCAGCGTCTGATCGACCCACACATCCCGCAGCGCGCGCGCCGCACGTGCGTAGGACACAAAGCTGCGCTCGCCCAGCGGTACCGCGATTCCGCCAATCGCCACCACCGCAAGAAACGTCATCTGGAAGCTGGAGTCAAACAAGCTCGCAGGAGACCACACCAGCACGCCCAGCGCTGCCGCCCCAATCCATTCAGCACATTGCGATCGCGCGAAAGCAATCGAGCCACCAGAAAGATCGCAGTCATCCACAACGCCCGCTGCACCGGCGCGCCGAACCCCGTCAACACCGCGTACCCGGTCGCCAGGCCAAGCGTCAGCAGCGTCGCCAGCCACTCCCGCAGCCGCAACCGGCGCGCAGCCCAGAAGACAGCTCCCGCCAGCAGCGTGACATGCAGCCCCGACACCACGAAGAGATGGAACGATCCCGTCCGCTGAAACCCAATGCGCTGCGGCTGGCTCAAGCTCGTCCGGTCGCCGAACAGCATCGCCTTCAGCATGCCTGCATCATCCGCGTTGAGCCGGAGAAGATGCGGCAGCCGCCGATTCTCAGGCGAACGCACATATCCATCCAGCCGCGCCGCCGACCAACTCTGCGCCGCAAACATCCTGCACTCCACAGCAGCCGTGCCCGTCACTCAATCTCTTCAGCTTCGCAGCGACGCGCACATTAGCATGCGCGCCAATCCCCTGTGCCAGCAGGTAGTCCGCATACTGCCACGCTCCCGGATCGCGATAACGCTCCGGCACACGCAGCTGCATCGGAGCCTCAACCACATCGCCACACTTCAGCTCTGGCAACGCGCCGCCCTGCGCCGGCAGCGTGACACGAACGCCACCGTTCACCGGCACCATCCGCGACACATCCGGCGTCACTTCCTCCACCGCCTCCACCTGCAAGTCGACCGACATCGCCGCCGGCGCCTCAGCCTCATGCCACTGCGTCGCGTCCGAATCCTGGTCCACCGCAGTCCGCGGCGAGAGCGCCCGCACGCGCATCACTCTGCCGCGCACCTCACGGCTCAGCCCATCCGCATATTGCAGCAGCGCGGTCTGCCGCGAAGGCGCAGGCTGCACCTCCACCGACCACATCCCCACCACCATCCACACGCGCAGCCAGCGGCACAATCGCAACCCGCAGCCAGCCTCGCAAAGCCGCCAACGTCAGGCCGAACCAGCAACACCAAGGCCACCAGCAGCAAGACCATCGGCCGCCAGTGCCAAGCCATCAACTCACCCAGCGCAAACCACACTGCAGCAGCCATCAACGGCGCGCGCCGGAACTCCAGCGGCTCCAGCCGCGACCCTCCGCGCGCCCATAGCTCAGGGTCGGGTCTGTCCTCAGATTCGGTCGTCAAAGCTCTGCCCGCTGACCGCACTTACCATCCATTTCACCGCAAACATACCGCGATTAACGTCTCAACATCGCCACCGTCTCCAGGTGAAACGTCTGTGGAAACATATCCACCAGATGTAACTCCTTGATTCTATAGCCGGAGTCTACCATCGCCTTCAGGTCGCGCGAAAGTGTCACCGGATCACACGAAACATAAACCATCTCCGCCGCCCCCACCCGCGCCAGCAGCGCACAAACCTCCGCGCCCACGCCCGCTCGCGGAGGATCCATCACCACCAGCTCCGGCCTCTCCCGCTGCACCACAGCATCGCGCAAAAACTCCACGGTAGCCGCCCGCACCGCCCGCATTCCTTCACCTTTTAGCGCACGCCCAAGATCGGCCGCGGCAGTCTCATCACCTTCCACCGCGACAATCCGCTCAAAATTTCGCGCTAACGCCCGCGAGAACAGCCCAACCCCGGCATACAAATCCCACGCCAGCCTCCCGCGCCGCCCATCCGATCACAATCCGCACCATCTCATCGACAAGAAAGCGATTCACCTGAAAAAATCCACCCCGGCTCACCCAGTAATCCATCCCTGCCGCCGTGTAGAGAAGCCCATCCGCACCCCACCCCACACCAGCCACAGGCCGCTCGTCTCTACGTCTCTTCTGCGTAGACTCCTTCGCAAGAATCGACACTCCAGCCCCCACCAACTTCGGAACCAACACCTTCAGCCGCCCGCAAAAATCATCGAATCCCGCCGACAATGCCTTGCGCAGCAAATACCGTCATCTGCAGCTTGCTCTCATCTGCGTTCGTAAAAAACTCAACCTCAACCGCCGCCCGCATCCACCGCTCCGCCACGGCGTCACTCGTCGCCAATCGCTAGCAGCTCAGACGCAGCACGCCACAACAACGGCGCAGCAATCGGGCACTCGCTGAATCGGCAAGAAAATCGTTCCCGCCACGCCGGTTGTATCCCAACCGAATCGCTCCCTCAACGACTCCCACCCGCAGCCTTATCCGATTCCGATAACCCCACGGCTCGCCGGTATGCACCTGCATCTCAGGCAGACGTACTAAGCCCTGCGCGCTCCAGCGTCTCGCGCAGAATATCGGTCTTCATCTGCACCTGCGCTCGATACGCAGCATGTTGAAGCTGGCACCCGCCGCACTCGCCAAAGTGCTCTGCACCTCGCCGCCACCCGCTCCGGCGAAGCCTCAATCACCTGCACCAGCGACGCCTCACCATAGCCGCTCTTATCCGCGGAGAGCCTCGCCTCCACCTCCTCTCCCGGCAGCGTGAAAGGCACAAAGACAGCCTTGCCCGCATCGGCGCCCTCCCCCTGGTGACCAAGCCCAGCCCCACCGTAGACGACCTTTTCTATTTGTAACTTCATCGGTGACTCATATAAAAGAGGCTCAGCCGAGGCAGTTTTCGCGACTCCAGCATCCGCTTCTGCAGAAATTGCTGTTGCACCTGTTTGATCTGGGTCGCCTGCATCTTGCCGCGATAGGGCGCCAGCTCCCGCGCAGCCTGCTCACGCAACGCAACCATCTCATCTTCGGCCGCAGAAGTCACAAGTGCCGCAAACATCTTCTCCTCCAGCACACTCAAAGTCCGGTCCAGTTCCTCCAGCGAACTCAACGGCTCCGCGCGAATCCCGACCGCCAACGCACGCAACCGCGCAGCCACCTCCACCGCCACGCCATCCGCCGGAGCGCGCAGCTCAGCCGCCTCTATCTTCCCAGCATTCTCCGAGAGATAAACAGCCACTCGCTCGGCCTCAAATCCGCTCTCCAAAGTCTCCGCGCCGCTCGACGGCGCGCTCCCAATCGAAGCCTCTCGAGCCTGCTCCACCGCCTCCATCACACTCTGCGAGCACCACGCCAGCCCATTTACCTTCCGCGCTCTTCCTTTCGCCCGCACGACCTTCGCATCATGCTTGTCGAAGGCCGAATCGATGCCGCGCAGCACCGCCTCCAACGGAACACCCGCCTCCCGCCACGTCTCAATCAACGCCCAGTCCAGCGTCGACAGCATCAGCAGCGATCCACGCCTCTGCTGAAAGCGCTCCTCGATCTCCGTAAAGTAGTTGAAATAATTCTGCATCTGTCTCTCGTCTTCAAATCTCGCGAACGCCGCCCGAGAGCACCGTGCGCTCGACGCCGTCATCTCCCACCACACGCAGAAAGCCGCGCGAATCAAGCCCATCCGTCACGCCAGTATAGCCGCCGCCCTCTTCCACACGAACGCGCTTTCCCCGCACCCAACTCGAAGCCGCAGCAAACCGCCGCAGCACGTCTTCACCACTCGCATCACTCAGCGCACGAATCTCCTCATCCAGTCCTCCGCAGCAAAGCAGCCAGCAACGCCTCTCGCGAAACTCGCTCGCCCAACTCCATCCGTAGCGATGTCGCCAACCGTCTCCAACTCCGGCGAAAACTGCGACATGATTCAAATTGATCCCCACTCCAATCACCGCATACCGCAACATCGCCGCAGCATCGCTCTCCGCCGCGGCGACAGCAGTCTCCACCAGGATGCCGCCGCACTTCCGTCCCTTCAGCATCAGATCATTCGGCCAGCGAATATCGCAGTCCAGTCCGGTGACCTCAGCAATCGCAGCCTTAGCCGCAAGCCCCGTAGCAAGCGAAAGCAACAGCGCCGTCGTCATCGGCAGCGTCGGTGTAACCAGCGCGCTCACGTAGAGTCCATCGCCTGCAACCGAATGCCAGCCATGCCCGCCGCGCCCACGCCCCGCAGTCTGTTCGTCCGCCACCCACACGCCACCACGAGCGCCCGCCTGCGCAGCCTCCAGCGCCAGCACATTGGTCGAACCCACAGAAGGGAAGTGCATCACCCTGCCCGGCAAACTCCGTCGCCGCGATGCCCGCCTCAACCGCCTTCAGATCGAACGCAGCCGAGCCCGCGCCTTCAGTAGACATCCGCAGTAATCCGCATACTCAGGTCCACCGCGGCAGCCGAGTGCGTCAGCGCGCCCACTGACACAAAGTCCACGCCCGCCAGCGCATACTTGCGCACCGTCTTCAAATTCATGCTGCCCGAAGCCTCAATCGGAACCTTGGGCAGCTTCGCGCGAATCTGCTTCACCGCCTTCTTCACATCTCCGGGCGACATATTATCCAGCAGGATCGACTCTGCTCCCCCTGCAATCGCCTGCTCCAATTCGATCTGCGAGCGCACTTCAACCTGCACTATCTGTCCAGCTTTGCGGCCTTCGAGCGCATGCTCCAAAGCCGCAGGCAGACCGCCGCCCAGCGAGATGTGATTGTTCTTAATCAGGATGCCGTCCTGCAGATCCAGCCGGTGATTTACGCCGCCGCCGCAGCACACTGCGTACTTATCCAGCACGCGCAGCCCCGGAATCGTCTTGCGCGTATCGAGCACCTTGGTCTTCGTCCCCGCCACCGCTCTTACAAACTCGTTGGTCAGCGTAGCGATGCCGCACATGCGCTGCAGCAGGTTCAGAATCACGCGCTCGCACGCGAGGATCGCTGCAGCATTATGCCGAATCACTGCCAGCGTCTGGCCCTTCTTCACCTTCACGCCGTCGAAGATCTCCGGATGACTCACCACTTCGAACCGCCCCACAGGCGCGCCGGGCATCTTGGAAAAGATCTCGAGAAAAACCGGAATCGAACCCAGCCCCGCGACCACACACGCCTGCTTCGCCACAATCGTGCCCGAGGCTCGCAGCCCCGGCGTAATCGTCAGCGCTGTGGTCACGTCGTTGGCCACCTTATCTTCTGCCAGCGCCGCTTCCAGAATCGTTCGAATCCGCTTGCTCTTCCAGTCCATCGCTTACTCCTGTTCCTGCTCGCCCGCGCCGCGTCGTTTACTCCGGCGGCAGTGCGTCCAGCGCAGCCTTCGTCTTGTCGTACAGCATCTTCGTCTCCGCCGCCTGTTTGCGCAAGCCCTCAACGATATGCGCCGGGGCCTTCGCCATAAACGCCTCGTTGCCAAGCTGCTTCTCCGCCGCCGCCAGGCCCTTCTCATACTTCGCCAGGTCCTTGGTCAGCCGTTCGCGTTCCGCAGCAACATCGATCTGCCGCTCATAGATCACAGCCACGTCGAACTCCGCCGTGCTGCGCGTTCCTTCGCCGGACAGGGCACCGGTAGCGAACTCCACCTCGCTAACGCGGCCCAGACGCCGCAGCAGATCAACGTTTGCGCGCTGCCAAGCGCGGCTATCTTCTCGTTTGCAAAGATCCGCACCGGCACGGTCTCCTTCTCCGGAACGCCAACCTCTTTCCGCAGTCCGCGCACCGTGACGATCATCTGCTGCAGCACTTCCATCTCGGAGACGCTGGCGGTATCGGAAGCCATATCCTGCGCTCGCGGGAAGCGCGTCAGCGCAATCGACTTCGCCGGCACCGCATCGTCATAGAACGCATGCCAGATCTCCTCCGTGATGAACGGCATAAACGGCGAGAGCAGCCGCAGCGCAGCCTCGAACACCGCCAGCAGCGTAGTCAGCGCGGTCTTCGCCGCAGCCAGATCAGCGCCTTCGCCAAACTCCAGCCGCAGCTTCACAATCTCGATGTACCAGTCGCAGAAATCGCCCCAGAAGAACTGGTAGACGCTGTTCGCAGCCTCATCGAAGCGATACTGCGTCAACGCCGCATCCACCGCCGCCGCAGTCGCGCTGAGCCGCGTCAGAATCCATCGCGTCTCCAGCGGAGCATCGTCAGCGCCCTTCAGCGCAGCGCTCAGCGTCGTCAGATCGACGACAACGCCGGCCTCTTTCGCCCGCTCCACCTGCATAAACAGAAACCGCGCAGCATTCCAGATCTTATTCGCGAACGCCCGATACCCATCCGTCCGTTCTTCGCTGAATGCAATATCCGTCCCCGGCGAAGCCATGCTCGCCAGCGTGAACCGCACCGCATCCGTGCCGAACTTCTTGATGATGTCGATCGGGTCGATCACATTGCCCTTGGTCTTCGACATCTTCTGACGATCGGCATCGCGGATCAGCGCGTGGATATACACCTCGCGGAACGGCACCGCATCCTTCAACTCGCGCTTGCTGCCGTCGGGCATCGGCACGTCCAGCGTGAAGTGGCAGCCCAGCATAATCATCCGCGCCACCCAGAAGAACAAAATATCGAAGCCCGTAATCAGCAACTGCGTGGGATAAAACGCCGCCAGATCAGGCGTCGGCAGCCCATCCTTCGAAGGCCAGCCGAAGACGGTGAAGGGAAGCAGCCCCGACGAGAACCACGTGTCGAGCACATCCGTCTCCTGCACAATCTCCGCCGAGCCGCACTTGCCGCAGGCCGCCGGAGTCTCGCGCGACACCGTAATCTCGCTGCATTTGCCGCAGTGCCACGCAGGAATCTGATGTCCCCACCAGAGCTGCCGCGAGATGCACCAGTCGTGAATGTTATTCATCCACTCGAAGTAAACCTTCTCGTACATGTCCGGCGTAAATCGAATGTGCTTGTCACGCACCGCATCGAGCGCGTTCTTCGCGATGGACGAGCCGCCTGTGGACGGCGCTTTATTGACGGCGATAAACCACTGCTTCGAAAGCCGCGGCTCAATCACCACGCCGGTCCGCTGGCTCAGCCCGATGGCGAGCGTATGGTCCTTCACATCCACCAGCAGTCCCGCCGCGCGCAGGTCCTCGACGATCTTCTCGCGCGCCGCAAACCGATCCATCCCGTTGTACGGCGAACCCGGCAGCAGCACCTTCGCCGTCTCATCCAGAATCGTCACGCTGGGCAGCTTATGCCGCTCGCCGATAGCAAAGTCGTTAGGATCGTGCGCCGGCGTCACCTTCACCGCGCCGGTGCCGAACTCCGGCTTCGCCCAATCATCCGTAACGATAGGAATCTCGCGGTCCGGCCCGCCATTCACGCCGCTCAGCGGCAGACGCAGCATCTTGCCATGCAGCGCCGTGTAGCGCTCGTCAGCAGGATTCACCGCGACCGCGGTATCACCCAGCATCGTCTCCGGCCGCGTCGTCGCAACCACGATAGATCCACTGCCATCGGCCAGCGGATAGCGCACATGGTAGATCTTGCCCACGCGCTCCTCGTGCGTCACCTCCAGATCGCTCACCGCCGTCCGCAGCACCGGGTCCCAGTTCACGATGTACGCGCCGCGATAGATCAGCCCCTGCTCCCACAGCCGGACGAACGCCTCCTTCACCGCGACGCTCAGCCGGTCGTCCATGGTGAAGTACTCGCGGCTCCAGTCCACGCTGGTTCCCAGCCGCTTCATCTGCTCCAGGATCGCGCCGCCGTACAGGCCCTTCCACTCCCACACCCGCTTTACGAAGGCGTCGCGGCCCATCTCCTGCCGCGTCTTGCCTTCGGCCGTAAGTGCCCGCTCCACCAGCATCTGCGTCGCGATGCCCGCATGGTCCGTCCCCGGAACCCACAGCGCCGTATCGCCCAGCATCCTGTGCCAGCGCATCATAATGTCAGATTCGGCGTGCTCGAACATGTGCCCCATGTGCAGAAATCCCGTCACATTGGGCGGAGGCAGCAGCATGGTGAACTTCTTCGTCGACGCCTGCGTACCATCAGGCGGGACAGTTGCGCCATCCGGCGAAACAACGTCAAACAGCTTCTCCTGGACCCAGTATTTGGCCCAGCGTTCTTCAATCTCGGACGGATCGTATGCTTTAGGAAGTTCGTGGCTCATCAGTATCTTTAAGGGTAGCATCGAAGGCGATAAGCTATCCTCAGCCTGGAATACACGAGGTGATGGAATGCTCCACTCGAGATTCACCCGCGCCGCCGCATCTCCTGGTGGCGCGACGCTTCTGCTGCTATTGGCGATGCCGGCCTTTAGCCAGTCTTCACGCTCCAACGACCACGCCAGCTTCGGCAACGACATCACCGTCACCGAAGGCGAGACCGCAGCCGACATCGCCTGCGCCTTCTGCTCCGTCCACGTCCACGGCGATGTCAAGGGTGACGTCGCGGTACTCTTCGGCAGCGTCGTCCTCGATTCCGGCCATCGCATCTCCGGCGACGTCGCCATCCTGGGTGGCGATCTCACCCTGGGCGACGACGCCCAGGTTGGCGGAGACGTCGCAATCGCCGCCGGCGATCTCAACCTGGCTCCCAACGCCACGGTCCGCGGTGACCGCGCCGTCTTCCCCGGCCGCTTCTGGCTGCTGGTACCCTTCGCGCCGCTCATCCTGCTGATCGGAATTATCTGGCTGATCGTCTATCTGGTTCGCCGCAATCGCTACCAGTTCCCGGCCTACCCCAACGGGCCGCCGCTGAGGCGATAGAAAATCTACGCAAATAAAAAGAGGGTGCAGCCAGGCGGCCGCACCCTCTTTTCGTTACACGCCTGCCTAGAACGGATTCAACTTGGCGAGACCCTTCTTCGGCTTGTGCTTGCTGGAGGACTCGTCCTTCTTGTCCTCCTCCGGCTTGCCGTTCTTTCCGTTAGCGTTCGGTGTCTGCGCTGCGGGCGCCGCTCCCGCCGGAATATCGTTCACCGCATTCGGAGCCGCCTCAGGCTTTTCGGCCGCGGGCAACGGCGTAGCGTCCTTCGGCCCAACCGCGTTCAAGCCGCCATTATCCGGCACTGACGTCGGATAGACCGAGCTGGTAGGCGTCGAGGAGCCGGGGTTAGTAATAACCTCCACTCCCACGGCGGCCCCAGCGCCACCGGCAGGTTGCGTAGCGGGCACAGTCGCAGTCGTCGACGAGCCAACAGCGCCACCGGCCTCCGCGGCCGTCGGAACATCCCCAAACTGCAACGGAGCAGCCGGCACTGCGGGGTTAGGCGCGAGCGCCGCTGGAGCCGCCGGTGCATTCGTCGTCGTCGCGGTCTCAGCGGGCTTCGCCGCCGGCGGCCCCGCGCGGTGGGGTAAACGCATTCTTGAAGTTGTCCTCAACCTGGTGCAGCACTGCGGGCGCCAGCGTCGGCTTCGGGTCCGCCAGCGGCGGATCGCCCATCGTCGCGGCCTGGACGGTATCCGGCTTATGCAGGATCAGCAGGCTCAACCGGTCCTGCAACCTGTACTGACGCCGGCTATTCTCAAGCGCCGTGCTGGCCGCCACCTGCTCCGGAGTAGGCGCAGGAATCGGCAGATTCATCGCCGCCAGCCGGTCCCGCGCGTCCTCCACATGCGGAGACGCCGCGTGCTCCAGCACCACTCTTGCGGTAAGCATCCGCCGCCAGGCCGTCGTAGGTCTGCTTCCAGCTTCGCCTTGGCAGCCTCCGGCAGCTTCAGCGTCCGTATGTAGCGCGCCTGCGCCTCATACGCGTCGCCCAGCCCCACCAGCACGTCGTCCATGTGGCTGTACTGCGGATAGCTGTCGATCACCGTCTGGTACCGCGCAATCGTCGCCGGCCAGTTCGAATGGCGTCGCGTAGTAGGCGCCAATCTCGCTCTCACGCGTCGCCAGCGCCTCCTGCACCTCGCGCAGACGCTGCTTCGCATCCGGAACCAGCACCGAATCCGGATAATCCGTCAGCATGCGCCGGTACTCTTCCTCGGCGTGCGTCGCCTTGCTGTAGTCGCGGTCCGGCTTATCCATCTGCCGGAAGTAAATGTCGCCGATGCGCATCTGCGCCTCAGCCGCCTCAGGAGCATTCGGGAAGAACACGCGGAAGTCGGCGTACTCCGCCTCGGCCTGCGTCAGCGCAGCCGTGCCGCCCTCGTGGTACCAGCTATCCGCGATCGCCAGCTTGGCCCGCATCTGGTACTGCGAATCGGGATAAGTATTCAGCAGCGTCTGCAGATCCAGCCGCGCCACGTCGAAGTGGCCGCGCTTGGTCATATCCATCGCCTTGTCGTAGAGCGCTTTATCCGGCAGCTTGGAGTCCACGCCCTCCAGCGGCTCGGTCTTCTTGACCTTCTTCAGCTCTTTCTTGGTGTCCTTCGACTGGACGACCTTCTCGTCCTTCTTGCCTCTTGTTCGGAGTCGCAGGATCCGCGGTCAGCGTCACGGTGCTCTGCTGCGGCGGTGGTCGCATCCGTGCCGGGTTGCTGCGCCGCGCCGGGCGCCTGTGCGGCCGCGCCCAACGTGAACACCGACGTCATCAACAGAGCGGCTACGCTAACTCCACTGCCTGCACGCAAACTGGGAAAAGGAAAAAAGGTACGGTTATCTCTCACGTCGTTTGAACCCCATCTGCCCGCGGCATCGCTGCCCGGGACTGCCATTCCATTCTAAACTTTCCGGCCCGAATTTGCTGCTGCCAGCCCTGCTCATTTCCAGCCTTACTTCTTCCTGCGCTTCGGCCCTATCCCGTGGCCAACCTTCAGGAAGTCCTTTGCATTCTGCTCCGTCCGGCCCGGCGCAAAGATCGCCGACCCGGCCACCAGCATCTCCGCTCCTGCTTCGACCACCTGAGCCACCGTATCGTGAGCAATCCCGCCATCCACCTCAATGCGGAAATTCAGCCCCATCTGCTGCCGCAACTCGGCCAGATAGGCAATCTTTTCAGTCGCCAGCGGCAAAAACTCCTGCCCGCCAAACCCCGGATTCACGCTCATCACCAGCACATAATGCACCATCGGCAGCACCTCAATCAGCGTGTCCACCGGCGTCGCCGGATTGATCACCACCCCCGGCAGCATCCCATGCTGCTCAATCTGCTGCAGCGTCCGGTGCAGATGCCGGCACACCTCCTGGTGGACGCTCACCATATCCGCGCCCGCCTCCGCAAACTCCGGAATAAACTCATCCGGATTCTCGATCATCAGGTGGCAATCCAGCGGCAGCTTCGTCACCGGCCGCAGCGCCTTCACCATCGGCGGCCCAAACGTAATGTTCGGCACAAAGTGCCCATCCATCACATCCACATGGACGATCGTCCCGCCGCCCCGCTCCGCCGCCGCCACCTCATCGGCCAGATGCGCAAAATCCGAGGCCAGGATGGAAAATGCCAGTTCAACCATGCCTGCCAGTCTACCAGCGCAGCCCATCGTCTGTCTAAATGCCGGCTATAGCTGAACGAATGCCATTGAAGCATCGTCGCGACTTGCTCAGGCGCGATGGCATTGCATGAGCCTAGCCCGTGAAGCGGTCTCTTCATGTCTTCAGGAACGAACGTCTCCGAGATAGAATCGTTCTGTGCGCCATTCCTCTGCGATGGCGATAAGCCCTGCGCCTTCGCCGTATCCGTATGCTCTCGTTCCATCAGGCTGCAAGGATGCTAATCGCCGTGACGTCGCCACCCTTGCTTCCTTACTCCGCGTCCTTCACCACCGGCACAACCCGCTCCACACCCTCGCGCCCCTCATGCAGAATCCTCACCTTCGCCTCCGCCGCCCCCTCACGATTCGTCTCCGCCATCACCGCCGGCTCACCCAGCACCATCCGCGCCGCGCCCCGCAGAATCCGCCGCACCGGCCACTCATGATTCACATTCTGGAAGAAGACCTCGCCCTTCCGCTGCTTCTCCGGCCTGTAATACCACCGCCGCAACAGCGAAAGATGATCGCTCAGCAAAGCCACATCATTCGCCGCCCCGACCTTGGCCTCTAAGCGAGCAAGCACCGCCTTAGCCCGCTCCTCCGGAGAGTCCTTCAGCCTCCACAGCCACCTCACCATCCAGCGGCACAGGAGCCAACATCAACGGCTGCGCAAACAAACTGCTCCCCACGCTCGTCTGCTCCTTCACCGCCCTCACCCCCAGCGTCGAAAGCCGCTCCGGCCCCACCAGACACCCACCCTCCAGCATAAAAACCGCCGCCTCCTGAGCCTCCTTCTGCTCCGCCGACGAAGCCGCCTCCTGCACAATCACCGCCCGCAGCTTCGGAACCGGCTGCACCAACTCATCCGCCAGCGCCGCCGCAGCCTTCACCTTGTGCCAGCGCTCATGCAGCACCGCCGCCTCTTCAAACTTCATCGCCGACGCAGCCTCCTCGCGCTCCAGCCCAATCGCGTCCATCATGCTGCCGCCATGCGTATCGAAGAACCGCTTCACCGCCTCCGCCTCCGCCGCATACTCCTCATCCGAGCACGCCTGCTTACAAGGCTCCATGCACTTCTTCATCTCCCCATAGATGCACCCCGGATGCTCCGGATAGGGCTGCCAGATCCTCATAACACCGCCGCAGCTTGAACAGGTCCAGCACCGCATCGCAGTACCGCTCCGCCGCCGCCCGCGAAGGAAACGGCCCATACATCTCCGCCAGCCCGCGCTTCGACAACTTGTTCGTCACATAGACCCGCGGAAAAGCATTCTCCATCCGCATCCGCAAAAAGTAAGGCGTATGCAGCTTCAACCGCCGCCGCGCCTCCGCATACCCAAACAGCGCCACCGCCGCGTCATACAGCACCAGCGAAGACTCAAACTCCGACCCCGTCGAGCAGTACTCAATCCGAGCAACCCGGTCCCGCAGATTCAGCCGCTTCGACTGCGCCTCCGGAGGATCCAGCAACCGCCGCATCCTCCGCCGCATATCCGCCGTCCGCGTCAGATAAGGCTCATCCCCCTCCCGCGCCCCACAAAGCGCAAACACCCCCGGCCCCGCCGGAACCCCCCGCAGAATCTCCTCCGCCCGCCCCGCCTCAAAAGGCACAATCACATCGAAATGGAAGTCAGCCGCCATCTGGAGAATTGTAGCCGTGTCGAGCGTCGCTATCCGCGATACCATAAGCGAACGCCAGGCAATTCATCCTGCCGGTTTTTGAGAAAGGGATATGAACCTGTACGAGAACCACCTGTTCTTTGCGATATCGATCCAGATCATCGCTACGGTTGTCTTAGTTTCTTACGTGGTGGCATTTGCAGGAGGCTGGTGGTCGCTGAGCCGTCGCTATCGAACGGAATATCCTATGCCGCCCGGGTCTTTCCTAAGTGGCGCCACCTTTCGTTACGTGGTTGGCTATAACAATGTCCTTCGTCTAGGGAGCGATACAGAGGGGCTTTACCTGACCTTCTGGCCCCGCATCGGACATCCTCCACTCTTTATCCCGTGGCACGAAGTTGAAGTCAAAGCTCCTCGGCGCATCATCCTGAAGATGCAGACCCTGGTCCTCGGACAAGAGCAAAAAGTGCCCGTCACTATGCGAGAGAAAGACGTCCGGCGGTTGCTGCTAAAGGCCGGCAAAAGCAATATCGCTATCCCGTCCACGGGTTCAACACTACAACCCCAGTAGCCACAAAATCCCCAACGTTCCGCGTCACCACCGCCATCCCATGCACCAGCGCCGTAGCTGCAATCAGCCCATCCTGGACGGGGTGAGGATCTGGGACTTGAAGCCGTGCAGCACGCAGCGCAATGATCATATTGACTGGCAAGATTCTTCCGGCAAATGTCGGAAGAATGGAATTATCCAGCCACGCGCGAAGCGCCATTCCCTGCGCAGCGTCTCTCCGCGCAATGCGCAGTACGCCAACTTCCACTTCATGGACTGTGATCGCCGATATATAGAGATCATCCGGATCATGACGCTCTGCCCATCGTGTTACGTTGGCATCCGCTCTGCCTAGGCTGATCTTGCGCAGTTCAGAAACTACATTCGTGTCGAGAAGAAACATTAGGAGAGGTCCACCTCACGCACCATCTCAGTGCGTGGCGGAACCTCGAACTCAATATCCTCGCCCCCAGGCATCGCCAACAGCTCCGCAAGACTCTTTTTCGGCCCCTTCATCCGCTCAAACTCTTCAAAGGTCAGCAGCACATACGCAGGTCGGCCACGATCTGTGATCACCACAGGTCCATTGGCAGAGGCCTTCTTAACCCCGCTCGTGTCTTGATTGAACTCCCGGCTAGAAACAGTAGTAGTGATACGCACGGAACACCTCCCCCATCATTGTAGCAACATATCTACAAAAAATGTAGCAACGTACCTACTTTGTTTATCCTGATCAATCAAAAAGAGATAGGCCCGGCTAATCAGCCGGGCCTATCTCTTTTACATCAACTACGGTTCTTACTTATTCAGAATCTCCGCCAACGCAGTCATCCGCATCTTGTCGGTGGGATTCGCCGCCGCAGCATCCTTATCAAGGCTCGCCGCAAACGTCTTCAGCGCCTTCGTGTTCTTCTTATCCATCGCAGTGGTCAACTCCGTCCCCTTGGCGGCGGTCAGAGCGTTGCTACGGACAAGCTGGGCCACATAAGCCTTCGCCGTAATGAAGGTCGCCGGGTAGACGATCTTCGTCGGAGCCTGTGCGTTGAACTGCGGCAGGTGAATCTGCGAAGCAGCATCGATCTCAGCCTGGCTCACGAACTCGGTCGGCACCAACTGATAAACATCCAGCCCGCGAGCAATCTCCGACCCGTAGATCATGCCGTTGTACCAGTACGCCGACCACAGTCCGCCATCGTAGAACTTGTTGTCATCAAGCGGCCCACGATCGAAGTAGCCAATCTCCACCGGATGCGTCGCATCGGTAAAGTCCATGATCGACACGCCGCCCTGATACCACGACTTCACTTCGATGTCGCGTCCCGGGATAGGAATGATCGATCCGTTATGCGCCGTGCAGTTCTCCATCTCGGTCTGCGGAGCCGGCATCTTGTAGTAGCTGCCCAGCGTCAGCTCCGTGCCCTTCATCGTGAAGATCGAGTCCGCTCCCCACGTCATCGGGTCGTCCTTGCGGCAACGAGGCTGCGAACCGCCGCCCCACTCGTCGTCGAAGATCACCTTGTTACCGGCGTTGTTGAACATCGCCGAGTGCCAGAACGAGAAGTTCGGGTCCGACACCGCATTAAGCCGCTTCGGATGCGCCGGATCCTTGATGTCCAGCAGGATACCCACGCGCGTGCAAGCGCCGGCCGCAATGCCGATATCCGCATACGCCGTAATGTCGTGGCATCCGCTGACGTCAGTCGCTGCTGCGCCTTCGCCGTGCAGGTTGCCGACGTGCAGACCGTTCATCGCGCCGGTGCTCTCGTCGGAGAAGATGCGCGGGCTGTTGACCACCTTCGCCAGCTCAGGATGCGCCAGCGGCACCTGGATCACGACGATGGTATAAATCGCCGTGTTCGGATCGTCAACGCCACCGCCCGAACATCCCGGCAGCTCCTCAGCCGAGCGAATCGCCGAGTAGCCCGACACATACAGGTAGATATTGTTCTTATCGTTCGGATCCGTCACCAGCGTGTTCGTGTGCGATCCACGGCAAGTCTGCACGCCCGGAAGCTGCTTCGGATGCAGAATGTCGCTGATGTCGAAGATGCGAATGCCGCGGAAGCGTTCCTTGCTCGGTGGCTCCGGCGCACGTACCGGACGTCCACCACCACCGCCGCCCGCTCCGGGCGCTCCCAGCACCGCACCACCCGCAGGTGCCGGACGAGGCGCAGGCGTCGGAGCAACATAGCCCGGAGGCAGCGGAATTCCCTGCATGCCGCAATCCACGCGCGAGCCCGTCGACTCTACCGACAGGAACAGCAGGTTGCCATACACCGTCGGGTCGCCCTGCGAGCCCTGGCACATCACAGACGTCACCAGCTTCGTCTTCAGCGGATTCGACGCGTCATAGATGTTGAAGCCGTTGTAGTTCCCAACGATCACGTACTGACCCTTGAATGCCAGGTCCGAGTTCGTCGAGCCCAGCGCCAGCGCGCGAGGCGGACGCGGTGGCGCGCCAGGAGCAGCAGGCGGAAACTCAGGAGCAGCCACCGGAGGAGCCTTCTCCTGCGGAGTCGTCCCCACCGCAAACCCAGGCGGCTTCGGAATATTCAGCACCAGCTTCATGCCCGACTGCGCAATAGCAGCATCCGTTATGCCGCCCTTCAATCCAACGCGCGGATCGTTCGGCAGCTGCGGATTGTTATAGACCGTCGGCTTCGCCGGCAACGCAACCTGCCCGAACGCAGAACCGAACACGGACAACGCGAACGCCCCGGCAGCGGCGTAACGCAAAGAGGGCGAACTGAATCTTATACGCACTATTGTTTCTCCTTGGCCAACATGTTTTGCATCGTGGCGATCTCACCCCGTTGGGTGACATCCACATCCGCGGTGAAATCAAACAACAGAGGCTCCTGACCGGATCCCTGCGTATCGAACAGATCCTTCACCATCGTCAAAGCGCCCGTGTGGTGCTGGATCATTCCGGTCAGAAAAAGTCGATCAAACTCGGGTCCCTTGGACTTGCGCAGCGCGTCCATCTGCTGCGGAGTCAGCATGCCCGGCATCATCGGCATGTCCATATTCATCTTGCTATGGTCCATCCCGGCCATTCCCGCCATGCCGGCCATCCCGCCATCTTCCGGCACCGATTTGCCGTAGACCGCCAGCCAGCGCTTCATAAACAGAATCTCATCGGTCTGCGAGATGCTGATGCGCTTCCCCAACTCCAGCAGCTCGGGGTTCTGCGTATGGTCCTTCATCAGCGCAACCATCTCCACCGCCTGGCTATGGTGCATCACCATCCCCTGCATAAATTCAAAGTCCGCCGCCGTCGGATCCTGAACCGCCGTCCCTACCATCGGTTTCGTCAGCGTCTTGTTAGGCTGCCCCGGAGCACCCGGCTGCTGTGGCAGCGGAACAGCATCCGGCGCCGCCGGTTTTTGGCATATCGCCACCGTCGCGCACAAAGGCAGCAACGCGGCGAACGCAAGCGAAAGCTTGAGTTGCATGTAAATTCTTCCCTCTACTGGCAGAGACTGCAAAGTTTTGTTGCGGTTGAAATGCCAGTGTAACGCTGCTGTTGTTATTCGTCTATGGACGTCCCACGGCCGTCGTAAGTTGCAGATCGCAACACATTCGCTCGCAAAACCCAACACGCAAATACGCGCTCTTGTAGTAGTTCGCTCCGTGTTACGTCTTCGCCACACTCTTTTACGGAGAAAACGCATTCTCCATCCGCGCAGCCTATAGCCTTCAGACCAAAGCCGGGTGCTTCACCTGACCCACTCAACCTGACCCGCTCCCATCCTTCAGTGAATGACCTCGGCATTATGGGCATCCAGCGTAACGGAGTTGCCGCCGGCGTGCAGATTGGCCGGCACATCCCAAACATAAGACGTGCCGTTCGGCGTCCGCACCAGCGCGTAGATGAAGTAGGACCCGGTGGCAGCCGTCGCCGAAAGAACCGCTTTGCCGGTGCGTCCAGCTTCACCGAAGTCACGTAATAGTTGCTCAGCCCGGAAAAGACCGGACGGCAGTCGATCCTCTGACAGGTCGCAGCCAGCGTCTGCATCGCCTGCCCGGCCGTGGAGTTCGCCGGGACGGGGATCCCCGACTGGCGCAGCACCTGGTCCATCGGCTCCCGCATAACAAAGATTGACTGGCCGGTCAGCGGATTAGACCCGGCTGGATAGTTAGCCAAAATAGTCACCCGCATAGCAGCCTTGACTGACGAGGGTGCAGTGCTGCCCGATGCCGGATTGCCCGCGCCGCTGGAAGCAACAGACACTGGCCCCGGCGCGAGCGCAGCAGAGCCGTTGCCAGCAATAGAGGTGGAAGACGCGGCAGAACCCGGCGTGAACGTAGCGACGTTACATTGCTGGGACTTTGGAGTAAAGGTCACGTTGTCGCCGTTCATCCCGGACACAAGCCGGCCATTGACTGTAGTCGAGCCAGAGCCGTGAAGCGTATTGTCGGCGGCAAGCGAGAGAGTGAAGGGGCCGCCGTTGTTGTTCACGTGGATGAGCAGTTGTGTGGCGGAGTTTTCGACGGTGTAGGGCTGTTTGACGTGGGCCGGTCCGCAATCAAGAGTGACAGCGTCCCCGCCGAAGTCGAGCAGCAGACCACTCGAGCTGGCGTATTTGCCCTCCATGCGCAGACCGGGCTCCGACAGGGGCGCGATGGTTCCCATCAGGCTGGTGATCGCTCCGAAGATTCTTGCGTCCTGCGAACTGGCTGCCGAGGCGGGCGGATTGGGAGGCGGCGCAGCGAACGAAGCAATGGAGCACCGCTCGGTCTTCGGAGCGTAGTCGGGAACGCGCGAGATGGTCTGGCACGGTCCGTTGCATTGGTTGGGTGCGGCACGAGCGCCATTGATCATCTGCGTCGAGGTCACCTCGTGATAGCCCGTAATGACCCGGCCGGTGATGTCGATGGGCCCGGGGCCGGTGAGCGAGCCATCAGACCGCATCGAGAGCGTGATGGTGTGGGGCGCTGTATTGAGCAGGACTTCGAGCGCGCCGGAAGCTTTGCGAATCGTATACGGAGCGTCGACCTCTTCCAGCGTGCCGCATCTTTGGATCCCGGCGGAGTCGGCCCCGAAGCTGATGCTGGTAGCGGAGCCGCGATAAACACCGCTCAGAACAACGCCGGAGCGGCCCGGGCCAACCATGGCCGCCATGCTGCCGGAGTCCATTCCCACCATCCCCAGAAGGCCGTTCATCAAGCCTTTGCCCAGGCAGGCAGTCGAGTCTCCACCCAACTCAAGGCAGCGGCGTGTAGCCACGGTAGTGGGGTCGTTGGATGAACCACTGACCGCGGCCTGCTGTGCGGCGACGTCTTTCTGATACTGCGCTTGCTCCTGCGCAACGTGCGCCTGCTGGCCCGCGGCCAGCCCGGCTTCTGCGCCTTTGTACGCTGCGGCGGATTGCTTCCCGATCAACCGTTTCGACCAGTCGTCGTAGAAGGCCGAGTCCATCTCGTAGCGCCCGTGCAACTGTTCGAAGGCCTTGGCCTCGGCGGGCGTGTGCGACTTCGCATAGTCCTGCGAAATTTGGTAGGCGGCTTGGTTATACGCGGTAATGACGCGCGTCTCCCCGGGCGTGTAAGGGCCGCGGACCGTGCGGTTGTACTTGATGCGGTCGACGTATGCAGACAGGTAGGTGAACACCGCTACTTGGCGCGCAAGCGTGTCGGTAGGATCCGAGCCCTTGATCTCGGCCTTGACCCGATCGACCGAAGGCAGGTCGACGGTGTAGTCGGAACTAGCCGCTTGTGCAAGCAGATCGCCCTGCATCAGGCACGCAAAGCACAGGAGGGACGTGACAAGAATGAAGAGGGCGCGCGACGAAATAGGTGCCCCTAAGGAAGGCGCCGACTCGTTCATGGATCACGCTCCGTCGACGAATATTCAACTTGGCCCGTTTATAAGGCCGATGGTAGGCCGCTCCAAACCCACGCGTCAAGAGCGTGCTTGAGCCGAGCGCTAAGCCCCAGCAATAGTCATCCCCTCAACCCTGATCGTAGGAGCAGCACTAGCCCCACGAAACACCAGGTCATTCCCAATCGCCACAATATTCTTGTACATATCCTTCAAATTCCCGGCGATAGTAATCTCCTCCACCGGATAGGCAATCTCGCCATTCTCGATCCACATCCCACTCGCGCCCTGAGAATAGTCGCCCGTCACCAGGTTCACCCCGAACCCCATCACCTCGGTGACATAAAGTCCACTCTTCACATCTCCAATCACCTGCTCCGGAGTCAACGTCCCCGGCTCCAGAAAGAAGT
This sequence comes from uncultured Acidobacteriaceae bacterium, assembly GCA_963744125.1. Classification (GTDB taxonomy): domain Bacteria; phylum Acidobacteriota; class Terriglobia; order Terriglobales; family Acidobacteriaceae; genus Edaphobacter. The sequence continues at coordinate 593,818 of CAVUSG010000012.1, forward strand.
TCCCCGCCCCAGTCCCCGGATTCCCCGCAAGCCCCCGCGAAGCATTCCCAGTCGACTTCATCCCCAGCTTCCGAGCAGTGTATGTGTTCATCACATAGTTCTTCAGCACACCACGCTCAACGAGAACGGTACGACGAGTCGGCAAACCCTCGCCATCAAACGGCGAAGTCCCAAACCCCCCAATCCTCATCCCACCCTCATCGAAGACCATCGTCCCGTCATCGACCACGGTGATATTCTCGCCGGCAACAACCTCACCCAACTGCCCCGACAAAAAACTCGCATGGCGATAGATAGCATCGCCCTCAGCCGCGCTGAAGATGTTCCCAATAATCCCCCGCGCAATCTCCGGCGAGAACACCACCGGAGCCTTCTGCGTCTTCACCTGCCGAGCCCCCAGCCGCCTCAGCGCCCGCCGAGCAGCCTCATGCCCAATCTCCTCAGGACTCTCCAGCCGCCGCGTAGTCCGCGAGTTCGAGAACCAGTAGTTCCGCTGCATCCCACCCTGGGCATCCACCGCAATCGGCGACGCCGAAAACCCGCAGTAGCTCCGCCTGTACTCCCCCACAAACCCGCGCGAGTTCATCAGTATCTTGTGCGAAGTCGCCGCATCGAAGTCTCCGCCACCCGAGTTCTGGATGCGCGTGTCATAAGCCATCGCCGCAGCCTCACACCGCCGCGCAATCTCGATCCGCTCCGCCGGCGGCTGCTCATGCACATCATCGAAATAGAGCTTCAAATCACCCGGAATCGAACCAAACTCATCCGCCTCTGGCAGCCCGGCAAACGGATCTTCGCTGGTAATCTTCGCCAGCGTAACCGCCCCGTCCACCAGCCGCTCGATCGACTCCGCCGAAAAGTCCGACGACGAAGTACTAGCCGTCCGCTGCCCAGAGGCAATAAACACCCGCAGCCCCACCGCCCGCGAGCCCGACTCCTTCAGCGTCTCCACCTGCCCCAGCCGCACCAGCGTCGAAAACTCATCGCCCTCATAGACGACCGCCTCGGCATCAGTAGCCCCGGCCTTCATAGCCTTGGCCAGCACATCGGCAGCAAGCTGTTTCAAATCAGTGGAGACAATCGGCGCAGCAAGTTCGGACAAGTTTCAACACCTCGTACATTCAGGAAATTATCTAGCGAACCGGAGTCGCCGACATGCGCGCCATACGCCCATCCGTAGCCTTCAGGAAATAGATTCCCGAAACGCAGTACTCCGAGTCGCTCTTCAGCTTGTGCTCAATATGCGGCGGAGGAGCGCCCTCAGTGTGCCGCCGATACAGCTTCACCGGCCCACCGCAGTCCTTGCAGCGGAACTCCGTATCGTTATCGACCAGCGCCTCAGCGATCAGCTTCACCTTCCAGAACGGCTCATAGCCGCCAGTGGACTTCACTCGGCGACGCTTCACCTCGCACTCATAAAATCTCTCGCGTTCGACTGCCATGGGTTGACCTCATGTGTGTTCTTGCTACGGTTAGGCATGGGATCGATTCCACACATTCGAACAGCAGTCTCATCCAGCTCGTCGCAGATGAAAACGTAAAACTTACCCGTCGTTACTCGACCGGATTGCGCGGAGGGCTTCGCCTCACGACCATCCGTAGCCTTGCGGAACAGCATCCCGCCCGGGCAGTACTCAGCATCCGCCGAGTGCTTGTGCTCCACATAAGCCGGCGCGCCGACCTTGCTGTTCCGGCCCAGCAGCTTCACCTCGCCGCCAGCAGTCCTTGCAGCGAAACTCGGTGTCGTTATCGACCAGCGCCGCGGCCACGTTCTTCACCTTCCAGAACGGCTCATAACCGCCGCCGGCCTTCACTCTGCGACGCTTCACTTCGCACTCGTAGATCTTCTCGCGTTCAACGGCCATTTAGTGTCCCGTCCCTCCGACCGTCATGCGGTCGAGCTTCACTGTCGGCATGCCCACACCTACCGGCACGCTCTGCCCAGCCTTCCCACAAGTCCCGATACCCTCATCCAGCGCCAGATCGTTCCCCACCATCGACACATACTTCAGCGCCTCCGGCCCATTCCCAATCAACGTCGCGCCCTTCACCGGACGAGTCACCTTGCCATCCTCGATCAGGTAAGCCTCGCTCGCCGAAAACACAAACTTGCCGTTCGTAATATCCACCTGCCCGCCGCCAAAGTTCACCGCATAAAGCCCGCGCTTCACGCTCTTGATGATGTCCTCAGGCATGTCATCGCCGTTCAGCATGTAGGTGTTCGTCATCCGCGGCATCGGAATATGGTGATAGCTCTCCCGCCGCCCGCTCCCCGTATTCGGAGTCCCCATCAGCCGCGAACTCAGCTTGTCCGACAGATACCCCTTCAGAATGCCGTTCTCAATCAGCACCGTCTCCTGCGTCGGATTCCCCTCATCATCCATATTGATCGACCCGCGCCGGTTCGGCATCAACCCGTTATCGACCACCGTCACCTTACTCGAAGCCACCTGCTGCCCAATCAACCCCGCAAACGCGCTCGTCTTCTTCCGGTTGAAGTCCGCCTCCAGCCCATGCCCCACAGCCTCATGCAGCAGAACCCCCGGCCAACCCGGCCCCAGCACCACCTCCATCTCGCCCGCCGGAGCATCCACCGCCCCAAGCTGCAGCACCGCAGTCCGCGCCGCCTCGCGAGCATAGTGCTCCGGGCTCTTATCGCCCTCAAAGTGGTCCAGCGTCACCCGCCCGCCGCCGCCACTCGACCCGCGAGCCGTATTCACCGCATCCTTCGCAATCACAAAAACATTCAGCCGAGCCAGCGGCTGCGTATCGCTCGCAAACGTCCCATCGCTACGCCGCCACCAGAATCCTGCGCAGCTCATCGTTGAACCCCGCCCGCACCTGCGTAATCCGCGAGTCATAAGCCCGCGCCGCCACATCCGCCCGCTGGATCAGCTTCAGCTTCTCGGCAATCTCTGCATCATTCGTCGCTCCAGCCACCGGATACAGCGACTTAGGCGTCTCCGTCTGCCGGAACCCGCTCATCAACTCCTTCGCCGGCCCGCTCGCAATCAGCGCCGCCGTCCGCGCCGCCCGCAGCAGCCGGTCGCTCGAAAGATCATCCGTATACGCATACCCCGTCCGCTCGCCCGAGACCACCCGAATCCCGCAGCCGACGCTGATACCCTGGCTGGCCGACTTTACCAGAGATTCATCAATCCCCAGCGAAGTAGACGTAACCGACTCAAAGTAAAGGTCGGCATACTCCCCACCCGCCGACAGCGCCTCACCCAGACACCGCTCCATCAGGCGTTCCGAGAGACCAAGTTTTTCGATGAAATAGCGCTTATGGTCGGACGTGTGGGAAAGCTGGGGAAGAGTCACACTCTATATTCTAGGCTGCTAATCGGCCTGCGGCAAATGAACCTCGAATTTTGGTGAAGTTGGGTGTCAGAGGAAAGACAAAGTGTTCGACTTTGGCATCTGCTCAATCCTGCTAAAGAATTCTGTTTCCGTAATCGTGCTTGGCCAATCGAGATTGACGGTTATCAAATATTCGGCCGTTTGGGAATCGCATCGCTCTCGTTCAATTTTGATAGCTCCTAACGACTGAAGCTTGTTTACATCACGGGCAATCGCATGAAGCGGTATTTTCCTTGACGCGTAATGATCGTTGACTGATTCAACAAGCCGCGCAAAATCAGTTTTCTCTTCAGCGTCTAAGAGATGTTCCAGCAAAATCAATTGTCGTTTTACAATCACCCTTTTGCGCGTGCTTTGAAGACGCGCAAAAAGTTCGTGCATAAGATTACGGAAGAGCTGCTTTGAAACTTCGGTCCTAATCATTTGGAGGAGTCGATTACTCTGTAGCGCAATGCCTTTGAGCGCGAACTTTAGGAATGGCGTCAGATTGTGGTCTGCGGCCCTCACGTCCGCCAAAGCCTGTAAATATGCCCGCTTCTCCTCGTAGTAGTAATTCGACATAGCGATGAAGAGCGAGTTTTTTAGTCCGGCCCTCTGCAGCATCAGAGCCTCCAAAACCCTGGCAGTTCTGCCATTTCCGTCTTGGAATGGGTGCATCGCTGCAAAGTGATAATGCAGCGCTAAGGCCTGAATCAATGGATCGTGCCGAAAATATATATTTTGAACTTCATCGGCCAGACGGTGAAACGCCACCTCACAATCTTGCCCTCCATGTGAACCGCGATGCTTGATTATTCCGAAGGTGACGTTCTGCCCAAATGAGCGGATCCGGCCCGGGGCAGATCTGTCTTCATCGCAATCTGTGACTATCACGCGGTGGATGGCGCACATTAGTTCTTCGTTGATTGGCCTGTCGTCTTCTACATCAGCGATCCACTTGTACGCCCGCACAGCGGCAAGTGCTTGTTTTTGGGAGCGCGTTTGAAGTTCTTCCGCTGTTTCGGCCCTGATGGCACTTTCTAGCTCATTTCCGGCGAAGTCTGCACCCTCTATTTGAGAAGTTCCCGCGACCTCCATCTTCAATTGAAACTTTTGCAGGGCTTCAACCCATCTTTTTTGAAAAGGGATAGCCTTTAGGGCTAAGAACCGCACCTTTCGCGTCAGCCAATTCGAGAAATACGGATTCTTTGTCGTACTTGATCCAGTGGTCAGGAGGTTGATATTGGATGGCACTCATGAGGCAAATTATACATACATTATTACCGCAAATAATATGGTGCTAATACTGCTTTCAAATAGTTGCAGATAAACTACTTATAGCTATAAGTGTAGATTTTTTACTAGAAATGCAGCAAATTTTCTTGCCATTTACGAAAATAAATAATTAGACTGCTTCTATGAATGCTTGAGCGCAATCAAAACATGTACAGGTCGTGAAGTGCTTTGGTAGAAGACGATAAAGCCGTTTAATTCCATCGTTCGCATGGGCAAAGGACTTTTATGGAGGAATAGCAAATCACGTCTGATCTGTGGAAGAGTTGGTCGGGCTATTTTGAAGAAAAAGCGAAATTCTCCAATGCAGTCCAGTCTTTGAGGAATAAAATAGGCGGTGAGTTGCCGCTAAAACCCGAAGATAACGGCAAGATTACCGTAGTTTGAACTCCGAATTTGGAAGGTTTGCTCCAGTGGGGAGGCATTTAGTTACTAGGCCATCTGCCTCCCCACTGAATCCGCTGACCTAGGACGGCCAACGATGTCGAAATTATTGTCTGGTCGATCCCTAGGTTGTCAACTTCAACTGTTGCACAACTTATAGGAGACCCAAAACACTATGAAAACCTATCCATGGCACTCCAAGCGCATCGGCGAAACTGTCCATCACGACAACACTGCCTGTACTGAGGGTAACAACATCGAGAGCTATTATCTCGTTCGCGGTACTGGTAATCGCCCTCTTTGCACGCACTGTCAACGTCTCGATGCGATGGGGCGTTAATTCGGCAGGAAGGTCAAATCCCAGTATGGACCTGTAGGCTCATGGTCCAGGATTGGCCACACTCGCCGCAACTCAAGAACCCTTAACCCGCATTGGAGGGCTACAGACAACGCTCTGTAGCCCTCTGCTTTTCCTCCCGCAAATCGTACAGTTGGCTCTGTATAGGCGTGACCTTCACCGCCCTGGCACGATTCAATCGTTTCAATCCCATGCTGTCGAAGAATGAAGACTGCATCCTTGATGCCAGCGTCAAGATGCAGCAATGCGTGATCTTTTGTTTGTAACATTTAAAGCACTTGTAGCATAGATAGATATTCAAAGCAATGTTACATTTGTAATTCTGCTATGAAAGATGAACCCTTAAAGACACTACATGTGAGGAACTTCCCTGAAAACCTCAGGCTTAAATGCAAGGCTAAGGCTTTGCATGAAAGGGAAACGCTCGAACAGTTTGTGAAGCGTGTGCTGCGGGACGCTACCAAGGATGTGCCAGAACCAAAGGCCAGACCGAAATAATTTCAAACTACTCCGCGCGTCCTTATCCTTGCAGGCATCGGAGGCCGCCTCTCGCAGCGCGAACTTCTTGGCCGCTCTCCGCTCCCCCTTCCAAAACTTGCGCTTCATCCCCCGAAGATGCCTCCACCACTTGCCCAAAACTGTAAGAATTCCCTTTTTCACAGTAGCCATCGACCGCTCGACCCCACGCTTCCAGCAAGCATTATAGGTTCGACGCCTAGCTCTCGTCCCAAACCTCAACAATCAGCCACTCACCAGCAGGGCACTGCGCAGCCACACCACCATCAACCACCGTCTTCCCCTCCCACTTGTCCGTAACGATATCGCCCGCATCAAGCAGCCAATCAGTCCGCGCCCCCGGCGGCGCATCGACGATCCGCGGGACGATGACCTCAGCGGTCGCAGTAAACCGGCTCGGGTACCCATTGCCCCCAAGATCGACAACCTTCCCCTCCGTCACCAACTCCCTGAGCCAATCCAGCCCCCCAATCCCGGTCTGCCAGACAGCCAGCCGCGTACCCTCGGCCGACTCCGCCGCAGCAGGCGACATCCCACCATCCGTCTGCCGATAAACGCTGACATGCCAGCCAAGCATCCCGAAACTCCCCGTAAACAAAGGCTACTCCACCCCTCCAAACTTTCTTTTGCGATTTTGCTCAGCAAAATCGCATGTCAAGCCCCCAGGCCGTCCAAAAACTCGACAACTCCTTACGCAATTACTTACGCTACGAAAATAATTGGCATGTTAGTTATCTCCAATCCTGTAAAATAGAAGCAGAGACAAAAAAGCCCCAGCCCACAAGCTGGGGCTTTCGAATTTAAGATAAGGAGAAAGCAGTAAACCGTTTATTTTGAATATTTTGCGAATAAGCCATTTAGAATGAATATTTTAGCGCAGAGGCCCAAACCTAACCCACATCGAATCTGGACTTTGCACAAAACAAGGGGGGAGGGGAGGGGTACCAAATCAGCGCCCATGCGAGGGGTCATCCGATGCCGCAAGATCCAGATCCACATGGACTTCCGGCAGGTCCGGCACATAACAGTTACCGTCCGCCGCATAGGTCTTCGCACAAGCGCGGGTAAACTCCTTCCGCCGAGGAGACTGCACATACTGCCAAACCTCGGCATCAGGAGTCCCGCTTGCGCTCAAAGGAGGAGGCCGCAAAGTACAGCCGTTCGACGGAGGACAAGCATCCTGATACACCCAAAGCACCACCTTGTCCTTCAGCCCGCTGTCCACACGAGCCCGAATATCCTGCGCAGTAGTAATGGTCGCTCCCGGCCCATCGTCCACCGGCTGACCGCTGCCATAAACCCCAGGCCGGTAGCCCTCATCAGCCACCGCCTGCACCCAGCCCCGTATGTACCCAAGCTGGCCATCCGTAAGCCGCCCACCCTCCTCCTGGTCGAGAAAGATGATGGTGCCGGGAGGGAAGTGCTCGCGCTTAGCCGCCGCAACCGCAGCCGCCCCGTCCGCCTGCCCCTGCGCGATCGGCGAAGCAGTGGGTGGCGCGGCGTGCAGCCGTAATCCGCGCATCCTCGCGGCCATTCGCAAGCACCAGAAAGCCAAAATCGTTCTTCACCAGGATTTCGCGCTTGCCGCGCCAGTTATTACTCGTCGCGCCCGGAGGATTAGTCAGCCAGTACCCAACAAAGGAGAAGTGCCGCCGCAACCCAGCCAAAGCAGCATCGCCCGGATACTCGTTCCGGTCGAACCCAAGATGTTGAGCGGCCCGGCTGTTGCCCGTGGCAGCACCACCGAAGACCAGAAGAACGAAGCAGTATAGAAGCAGGCGCACCGGGCAAATCAAGACTCCGCAAACGTGGGATTGTTTCACTCAACAGCTGTGCTACCTTGCTTCTCAGAGTCTAAAGGAAAGAGCTATCGTCTCCACACCATGCCCGATCTCGACCCTCGCTACCCCATCGGCAAGTTCGCCGCGCCCCAGCCCATCACCAAGGATGAGCTGATCGGTGCCATCGCCGCACTGGCCGATCTGCCTACCGAACTGCGCAACGCCGTCAAAGGTCTGAACTTCGCGCAGCTCAACACTCCCTACCGCGAAGGTGGCTGGACCGTCCGCCAGCTCGTCCACCACATCGCGGACAGTCACATGAACGCCTTCATCCGCGTTCGCCTCGCCCTCACCGAAGACTGGCCCACCATCAAGCCCTACAACGAGGCCGCCTGGGCCACGCTGCACGACTCAACCGCCCCCATCGAGTGGTCGCTCGAACTCCTCGAGAGCCTCCACGCCCGCTGGGTCATGCTCCTCCAGTCCCTCACCGACGAGCAGTGGCAGCGAGGCTTCCGCCATCCCGAAAGCGGCCCCATGACCATCGAGCTAGCCACCCTCGTCTACGGCTGGCACAGCCGCCACCACGTTGCGCACATCAACCACCTCCGCGCCAAACAGGGCTGGTAACGCCCCTACATGAAGCTAGCCCCGCCGCCCCGAGCAACCTCCGCGGAACCCGAACAAGCGCCCAGCACGATAGCCGCGGCGCTCGAAGCCTTCCTCGCCGAGCACCCCCACTCCACCCTCCTCGAAGACGGCAAAGTCCTCTTCGATATGCGCTCCGCAAAGTACTCGCTCGCGACCGAGCACAACCGCTGCACCATCCACCTCTGGTCCGAAGACCGCAATCTAGTCCGCCGCGTCACCGCCACCGCAACTCGCAACGGCGTCCTGCGCCTCACCACCCAGCGCTTCGGCCAGACCAAACCCCAGACCCTCGAGCTCTCCCCCGACAAGGACCGCCGCACACCCAGCAGCCGCGAAGCCACCCGCGCCCACTACCTCCGCCTGCTCGACCGCGTTCTCCTCCGCAACTTCCCTGACTGGAAGCCCGAAGCCTTCCGCACCGCAATGGACCTCGAGAAGACCTTCGGCCCCGCCTACGCCCGAGGCTCCCTGTCCAGGGCCAGAAAGCCTGGGCCGTCATCGCCGTCAACGAAGAAGAGACCCAGACCACCATCGACGGCATCCTAACCCTCGGCATCCTCTGGCTGCATCACTGCCGCGAGTCCGGCTCCGGCCGCCGCCTCTACCAGGGCCTCAAGATCATCGTGCCACGCGGCGCGGCAACTCTAACGCTCTCCCGCCTTGCCTGGCTCAATCCGAATGCCGCCAAGTGGGAGCTATACGAACTCGACCGATCCATCCGAAGATCTGGAGCAACGCGAAGCCGCCGACCACGGAAACCTAACCACCCGCCTGCTCCACGCCCCCAACAAACAGGCAGCCCACGACCGCTTCGCCGATGCCTCCAAACGCGTCCTCGCCCTCGTTCCGGAATCGGCCCGCGATATAGTCGAGCAAAAGATTCGCAACCCCTCCGAACTAGCCTTCCTCATCCACGGCCTCGAGTTCGCCCGCATCCGCACCGGCTTCTCCGGCAACTCCTTCAATCAAGCCCACGAGATCACCTTCGGCGCCGGCGCCAACGAAACTCCCCTCACTGAAGAGAACGCACCCGAGCTGCGCGAACTCGTCGCCCGTCTCTTCAGCCGCCGCACCGCCACCGGAGACAAACGCGACCCGCTCTACCGCATGCAGCCCGAGCGCTGGCTGGAATCCGTCCTCCGCAGCAACGTCGAGCCGCTCGACCCCCACCTCAACCCCGCACACGTCTACACCCAGGTCCCAGCCTTCGCCGCATCCGACCGCGGCATGCTCGATCTCCTCGGAGTCACCTCCGACGGCCGCCTCGCCGTCATCGAACTCAAAGCCGACGAAGACCTCCACCTCGCCCTGCAAGGCCTCGACTACTGGATCCGAGTCCGCTGGCACCACCTCGAGACCGCAGACACCGCCACCGGCCCCAGCTTCGGCCTCGGCGAGTTCCAACGCCACGGCTACTTCCCCGGCCTCCGCCTCTCACCCGACCCACCGCGCCTCTATTTCGTGCCCCCGCCCTCCGCATCCACCCTGCCACCGAAACCATCCTCCGCTACCTCTCGCCCCGCGTCGACTGGACACTCCTCGCCCTCGACGAACGCTGGCGCAAACAGGTCAAAGTAGTCTGGCGGAAACGGTCGAATCAGTCGCAGTAAGCAGCAGCCGCTGCAAGCAACGCCTCATCATCCGTCGAATCGAAGTTCGCAGCCGCACTCTCCGCACGCGCATCAAAGAACGCCTCAATAGCATCCAGCACAGCCGGCCCCTTCTTCGCCTCGAAGATCTGCTTCCGCAGCGCACCACCACCCGGAACGCCATGCGTAAACCAGCTCGCGAACTGCTTCATCTTCCCCACGCAGTCGCGATTCCGAGCCTCGCGCGCAAGCTGTCCCGCAGCAGTTATAGCAGCCGCACGCGCAGCCTCCGCCTGTTCTTCCAGAGCGATCTCATCCACCAGCATCTCGAAGTACGTCTTGATCATCCGATAGCGATCCTGGTCTGTAGGCTCGTCGTACACACCAACGCCAGTGGCCTCCTTCGAAGCCGTGTACTGCGCAATCTGCCGGAAGATCCACGGATTGCTCGGAGCCGCCCGCCCAATCATCACCGCATCGCAGCCCGTCGCATCCACCATCGCAGCAGCATCCTCCGGAGTCCGAACATCCCCATTCCCAATCACCGGAATCCGCACCGCATCCTTCACCGCAGCGATGTACTCCCACCGCGCCTGCCCGGTATATCCGTCCTCGCGCGTCCTCGCGTGCAGCGCCACAGCGTTCAACCCGCAATCCTCCGCCATCTTCGCCAGCTCAACACAAACGATGTGCGCATCATTCCACCCCATGCGGAACTTGACGGTGAAGGGAATCGACACCGCCTCGCGCACCGCCTTGAAGATCGTCTCGATCAGCGGCAGATCCCGCAGCAGCCCCGAGCCGCCATTGCAAGCCACCACGCGCTTCGCCGGACACCCAAGATTCAAATCCACCAGATCAAAGCCCGCATCCTGCACAATCCGCGCCGAATCCGCCAGCGTCTCCGGGTTCGACCCGAAACAGCTGCGCCGAGATCGGATGCTCATCGTCGTAGTACGTCAGATATCGCTTCCGCTTCGTCTCCCGCATCCGCGACAGCCCATCCGCCGAAGTGAACTCCGTCATAATCAGCCCGCATCCGGACTGCTGATTCGAAGTCTCCTGCTCCACCCCAGCGTCGTCCGTAGCAGCAGCCGAAAACTGACTGGCATTCTTGATGAACCGCCGGAACACCGTATCCGTCACACCCGCCATCGGAGCCAGCACCGTCGCCGGCGCAATCCGCACCTTGCCGATCGAGAACTCCGCCGGCACACGCGCATGCTCCGGCATCGCGTGCTCCGCCGGATTGTCCCAGCGCTTCTGCTCGAGTGTGTAGCGCTTCTTAACCGGCATAATCCTATCTTCCAACTTCAAACTAACTTCACAAACAAAAGGCCCCCGCACATGGCGGAGGCCCCTTGAGTCTTATGGCTCCGCTTACTTCGCGGCTGCCGTCTCGGCCTTGCCGGCGTCCGATTTCGCGAACTTGCGGCGGAAGCGCTCGACGCGTCCCGCGGTATCGATCAGCTTCTGCTTACCGGTAAAAAACGGGTGGCAGGCAGAGCAGATTTCCAGGTTGATATCGCCCTTATGCGTCGAGGCGGTCTCAAAGTGAGAACCACACGCGCACTTAACAGTGATCTTGCCGTACTTCGGGTGAATTCCTTCTTTTGGCATCTTAGAATTTCCTTTTGCTTCAGCTCATGGCTGATAGCAAATTTTGGTTCCCTCGCCGGCTCGCGGATCGCTTGCAACGGTCAAACTCACGTCACATCGAACTGCCTGTCGCGTCACCATCATGCCCTCATTTCAAGAGGCATTCAGGCACTTTCATCAGTTTATCGTGTATTTCCACACACGGCAATTGGATTCCAACACCCCCGGAACGATTCACCGCTCCCCATCTCCTGCGATACTGGAGCCTGTGCCAAGCCTCACCACCAACGTCCCGACCGACATCTGCCCCCTCTGCGACGGCTCCGGTCTCCGCATCATCCAGAAAGACGGCCGCCAGTTCGCCCAGCCCTGCGACTGCCGGGTCCAACGCCGCGCCGTCCGCCGTATCCAGCAGGCCCACATCCCCCGCCGCTACGAGCACTGCTCGCTCGACAACTACGAGACCCAGTTACCTTCCTCGCACCGCAGCCTCGCTGCCGCTCATCTTCGCGCCCGCAAATTCGTCGACGGCTATCCCGTCGAAACTGCCGGCACCGGCCTGCTCATCACTGGCTCGATCGGCGTAGGCAAAACCCACCTCGCCGTCGGCATCCTCCAGGCGCTGGTCGCGGAGCGCGGCGCCACAGGCCTCTTCGTCGACTACCGCGACCTCCTCAAGCAGGTGCAGAACAGCTACAACCGCCAGGTCTCCGCCACCGAACTCGAAATCCTCGCCCCCGTCTTCGAAGCCGAAGTCCTGGTAATCGACGAACTCGGCGCCTCCAAGCCCACCGACTGGGTCTGGGACACCGTCGCCCACATCCTCAACACTCGCTACAACGACCGCCGCACCACCATCATCACCACCAACTACGCCAACGCGGCCCGCTGGGGATCGACTCCAGCAGCAGCAACTCCACCCGCGCCGCCATGCGCGAAGAAACCCTCGGAGACCGCATCGGCGAGCGCATGCGCTCCCGCCTTCAGGAGATGTGTGTCGTCGTAGAGATGCAGGGAGAAGACTTCCGCCAGAAGGTCAAACGCGCCAGCTTCGCATGAAGCTCGCAGCCCGACGTCTTCCCGCCCTAGAACACCGTAGCCAGAAGAAAAACCACAGCCACCAGCGTCGCGATTCGATAGATATAATCCGCCGGCGTCAACCCCGGCTTTCTTCTCTGGCCCTGCTGCCGCTACTTCCCAATCCCCGACCCAGAATCGCCCCGGCTGGAATCCGCCCCGCTCGCGTACTGATGGCCCGTAATCATGACGCTCTCCTCACCCACTCAACCTCTGTTCATACGCTCGTTAACGTCATCATGCCCTAATAAGTTCTTTGGACGATGAAAATGAGACGAAGATTCGTCACCAGGTACTCACTAAGCTTCCTCTCTAACAGATTCGCCTGAAGCGAATTGGATGCGCGCGAGGTATAAAATCTTCGCTTATGAGCGAGCCACAACAGACTCGAGTCGCAACAACAACCAGCCGCCGCCCCGAAACTCTTCACCCCGGAGCCCACCGAAAGCGGCAGCAATCCCATCGTCGCCTGGGTCGTCGCGGGTCTGGTTGTGCTTCTCGCCATCGCTGTCCTGCTCCTCGCCACACACAAGAAGGCATCCGCCCCCGGCAACACCGTCCAGCCTCTGGCCGCCTACGCCGCCAATCTGCCGCTCTCGCAACTCGCCATGAGCGAGTCCGAGAACATCTCCGGCGGCAAGTACACCTATATCGACGGCCACATCCGCAACACCGGCGACCAGACCGTCACCGGCATCACCGTCCAGGTCCTCTTCCGCAACGACGTCCAGCTCCCGCCCCAGATCGAGACCCAGTCCCTCGCCCTCATCCGCACCCACGAGCCCTATATCGATACCCAGCCCGTCTCCGCCTCCCCCCTCAAGCCCGGCGACGACCGCGAGTTTCGCCTTACCTTCGAGACCATCCCCGGCAACTGGAACTACCAGATGCCCGAAATCCACGTAATTCAGGTCGATACAAAATAGGTCACTATCCCGCCCCCATAACCCGATTCCCAGACCCGCAAGCAAAACCACTCCCAGCAGTTCTTACCGCCCATCCGGAATAAACTACGCAGGCCAAACCTCCCCGCCCCGTCGTAAAACTCCTCCATATTCCACTAAATAATTCAATCTAAATGTGCTTTGATCCTCGAGGCCGAGTTTGGCGCGCTGCTTGCTATATGTCAGGGCGTACGAGCTAACCGAAGCCATGCTGCAGCAGCGACGCAAGAGCTTCACAGGAGTGAAACGATGACAAAATCACGCAATGTGCTTGGTCTCTCAGTATTCGTTCTAGGTAGCGCTATGGGCGTCTCCGCCCTGGCCCAGTCCTCCTCATCCGCTCCTGCGACCCAGCCCTCGCAGACGGATCAGACCGCAGCCACCACGAACGCCAACCCGAATGACAGCACCACCTACGCCACCGGCAAGCCACTCGAGAATCAGTCCAAGGAAGGCTTCTGGGGTCACATGAACCCCTTCGCCCGCAAGAAGTGGGTAGATCGGCAGGTCGATCCCATCAAGGACCGCACCAACGAGCTAGATCAGCTTCAGGCCAAGAACGCCAACGACATCAAGGACGTAGACGCCCGCTCCCAGGCCGGCATCAAGAACGCGATGGTCGCCGCGAACACCGCCGATCAGCACGCTCAGGACGCAGCAAATCGCGCCGATGCCGCAAATCACGTAGCTACCACCGCCAGCGACCGCACCACCTCGCTGAACGGTACTGTCTCCAACCTGGATCAGTATCAGGCTGTGACGTCGACCACTCTGCCCTTCACGGCAGGACGCACTGCACTCGAGCACCGATCAGAAGTCTAACCTCGACGACGTAGCCACCAAGCTCGAAGGCGAGAAGGGCTACATCATCGAAGTCCAGGGCTACAGCCGCGCCGGTGTCCCGGCGTCGCAGGCCATGGCTGACTCCGTCGTCCGCTACCTGGTCACTGAACATCAGGTTCCCGTCTACCGCATCTACCGCAGCGGCCTCGGCAAGAACACTCCCCAGACCGCTACCGCTGACGGCGAGAAACCCCTTACGAACGGCGTCGTCGTGACGCTGCTCCACAACAGCTTGGCAACCATGGGTACGACCACGGCTAGCAACACAGCCGTCCCCAATGCCAGGAAACTCCTCCGCGACGACCGGAGTGAGCGCACCACCGGCTGACAGATAGCCCTCCCCCAGGGCGGCATAGCCCCGAGCCACTTGCTCCCGTTATGCCGCCCGACAGTTTGCCGGGATAGCGACCCAGAGCGCACCCGCAAAACCCTCTCCTAACCAGAGAGAACCAAGGCAGATTGGCCCCTCACAGAGGGGCCGCTTTTTTTAACCGCCACCAATTTTTGGCTTCCACCAACTCCCAACTACTGAGCTCGGGTGCCCCATCCTTCGCGCATTTGCGAAGGGTGGGATGTATACCCTTCACCAGCCCATTGCGTTTAATTCCAACCACGGCTACTTCACAGCCTCATGCACCGCCAGCAACTGCTCCAGCACACCCTTCAACCCATCCAGCCGCAGCGCATTCGCCCCATCCGACTTCGCCTCCGCCGGATTGTCATGCACCTCCAGAAACACCCCATCCACGCCCGCAGCCACCGCCGCCCGCGTCAGCACCGGAATAAACTCCGGCTGCCCCCCACTCACCCCATTCCCCGCGCTAGGCGTCTGCACCGAGTGCGTCCCATCGAACACCACCGGCGCAAACCCCCGCATAATCGGCAGCGACCGCATATCCACCACCAGGTTGTTGTACCCAAAGCTCGCCCCGCGCTCCGTCAGCGACACCCGCGCATTCCCACTCTCACGAATCTTCTCCACCGCATGCTTCATATCCCACGGCGAAACAAACTGCCCCTTCTTCACATTGATCGCCCGCCCCGTCTCAGCCGCAGCAATCAGCAGGTCCGTCTGCCGGCACAAAAACGCCGGAATCTGCAGCACATCCACCGCCTCAGCCACCGCCGCGCAATCCACCGCCGTATGAACATCCGTCAGCACCGGCAACCCAGTACTCTCCCCAATCGCCCGCAGAATCCGGCAGCCCTCCACCAGCCCCGGCCCGCGAAAGCTCTTGATCGAAGTCCGATTAGCCTTGTCATAGCTCGCCTTGAAGATATACGGAACACCCAGATCCGCCGTAACCCGCTGAATCGCATCCGCCATCTTCCGCGCATGCGTCTCAGACTCAATCACGCACGGCCCCGCAATCAAAAACAGCTTGCCCCGCCCAACGGCGACGCTCCCAACATCGAAACTAAACGGTGAACTCACAAACCTATTTGACCATAGCCGCCATCAGCCCGCCACGAGCAGGCTACTCCTTCAGCGCCCGTCCCACCCCAGTCAAAATCAGCGTCATCAACGAAAGCCCCCGCCGCCCATCCTCGCTGTTCGCCCGCTTCATCAACTCCCACAACCCCGGCGCATCTCTCTCCTGCTCATGCGTCCGCTTCGCCTCCACCACCGACCGCGACAGCCGATCCACAACCTCCGGATCAATCGCCGTCAGAATCTTCGCCGCCGCGATCAGATTGCGAATCCCCGCGACACCCTCCGGCAGCTTCGCATACTCCGCCACCTTCCCTGTGATCGTGTCCTTCGCCTCGATCATCCCATGCAGAGCATCCAGCAGCCCCTTGTCATGCGCCGCCTGCAGCACATCCCACGCCACCAGCAACGCCTCCGCATGCTCCACCGGAGCAGCATCCACACGCCGCTGCAACTCATGCTTCGGATCGACCGGTGCCGGCTTGAACACAATAGGATTCGCCATCATTCACTCCCCATCTTTAGAACTCTCAGCCTCTAAACCGTAATCGACTTAATCTGCACCAGCTTGTCCGCAGGCGACGTCCCCGGCACATGATAATCAGCCCGAGCCCACTTCCGTTCAATCTCCACCCCCATCTGCGGAGTCCGCTTCCCATTCCTAAAATTCCCCCGCGGAATCGGATTCTTCCCCTGCTCCGGCAGCAGCGTCATAAACACCGCCGTCTCCTTATACGCCGGAGTATGCGTCGCCCGGTCCGTATGACTGCTCGTCAGCATGTTCACCGGCTCCTCAACCGAGTTCAGCGGCATATAAAGCTGCTTCCCCTGCACCCGGTCCGACACCACCACCTGCACCCTCACCCGCCCATACGGCGACGTAAGCTGCACATGCCGCCCGCGTCGTGATCCCGCGCTCTGCCGCCAGCTCCGGCGACACCTCGACAAACACATTCGGCGTCATCTCCTTAATCCCCGCCGTCCGATACGTCATACTCCCCTGCTCGAAGTGCTCCAGCAACCGTCCATTATTCAAATGCAGATCGAAATCCTCATTCTGCTCCTCCGACGGAGGAACATACGTCCACCGGAAAGAACCGCGCCTTCCCATCCGGAAACGGAAACTTCTCCGTAAACAGCAGCGGCGAATCCGTCCCATCCTTATGCCACCGGCCACTGCAAGCTCTTGTATCCCTCCAGCCGCTCATAGCTCACCCCCGCAAACAGCGGAGTCAACCGAGCCACCTCATCCATCACCTCCGACGGATGCTTGTACTTCCAGTTCCCACCCATGCGATTCGCAATCAGCTGAATAATCTCCCAATCCGCCTTAGCCTGCCCCAGCGGCTCCAGCGCCTTGTAGATCCGCTGAATCCGCCGCTCCGTACTCGTAAACGTCCCATCCTTCTCGAGCGAAGGCGCAGCCGGCAACACCACATCCGCATACCGCGCCGTCTCCGAAAAATTAATATCCTGCACAATCAGGAACGGACAGATCCTCAGCGCATCACCAACGTCCCCGGCATTCGCATCGGACGTAATCGTGTCCTCACCCTTGATATACAGGCTCTTAAGCTTCCCATCCTGGATCGCCCGAATCATCTCGTGGTTATCTAACCCCACGCTGGTCGGCAGCGTAACGCCCCACTCCGCCTCGAACTTCGCCCGCACCTCGCCGTCATCCACCTTCTGATATCCCGAGAACACATTCGGCATCGACCCAAAATCACTCGCCCCCTGCACATTGTTATGCCCGCGCAGCGGATAAGCTCCCGCTCCCGGCCGCATATAGTTCCCCGTCAGCAGCAGCAGATTCGACAGCGAAGTAGCCGTATCCGATCCCCCACAATGCTGCGTCACCCCCATCGCAAACAAGATACAAACACCATCCGCCGCCACAATCTCATGCGCCACCCTCGTCAACGTGCTCAACCGGAACGCCCGTCACCTTCTCCGCATACTCCATCGTGAATGGCTCGAGCGACTTCTTGTATTCCTCAAAATGATTCACCCACTTATTCACGAACTCCATCTTCGCCAGCCCACTGTCCAAAATGTACTTCGCAATCGCACAAAGCCAGACAGCATCCGTCGAAGGATTCGGCCTGAAGAAAATATCCGCCCTCTCCGCCATCTCATGCTTCCGCAGATCGGCAACAATCAGCCGCTGCCCGCGAAACTTATGCGACCGCTTCATCCGCGTAGCCAGCACCGGATGATTCTCCGCCGTATTCGATCCAATGATCAGCACCAACCCGGCCTTCTCAATATCCGCAATCGACCCCGAGTCCCCGCCATACCCCACCGTCCGCTGCAACCCCATCGTCGCCGGATTCTGGCAGTACCGCGCGCAGTTATCGACATTGTTCGTCCCAATCACCGCCCGCGCCAGCTTCTGCATCAGGAAGCTCTCTTCATTCGTGCACTTCGACGAAGCAATAAACGCCAGCGCATCCGGCCCATGCTTCCTTCAGAATCTTCCTGAACCGCGCCTCAATCACATCCAGCGCCTCCTCCCAGCTCACCTCGCGAAACGAATCCCCATCCCGCAGCAGCGGCATGGTCAGCCGGTCATCCGAGTTGATATGCCCCCACGCAAACTTCCCCTTGATGCAGGTCGAAATCCCATTCGCCGGCCCATGCAGCGGCTCCATCTTCAAAATATGCCGGTCCTTCGTCCACACATCGAAGCTGCATCCCACCGCGCAGTACGTGCACACCGTCTTCGTCCGCTTCACCCGCGCATTGCGCATCTCCGACTCAATCTCCGACAGCGCCAGAATCGGCCCATACCCAATCGGCGGCTCGATCCCCTTCACCACCTCGATCATGTCGTCCAGCACCTTATCCGGCGTATTCGTCAGATATCCCGCATGCCCCAGCATCGACTTCTCCATCAGCGCATTGCACGGACAAACATTCACGCAATGCCCGCAGCTCACACAGCTCGACCCATCAATCTTCTCGCCCCCATCCCACAGCACCCGCGGATGCGCGCTCTCCCAGTCGATCGTCAGCGTCTCGTTCACCTGCACGTTCTGGCAAGCCTCCACGCACCGCCCGCACAGAATGCACTGGTCCGGGTCATATCGATAAAACGCATTCGACATGTCCTTCTCATAAGGCTTCGGCGTATACGGCCGCACCTGGTGCTTCACATCCAACTCCTTCGTCGTATTGTGGATCGTGCAGTTCTGGTTATTGTTGTCGCACACCGTGCAATACAGCATGTGGTTCTGCAGAATCCGGTCGAACGCCTCCCGCTGCGCCACATCCACCGTCTCACCCTACAGTCGCGACCTGCATCCCCGCCGCCACCTTCGTAGCGCAAGCCCGCACCAGCGCCCCATTCACCTGCACCATGCACGTATCGCAGCTCTGGATCGGCCCCATCTGCGGCACATAACAAACCTGCGGAACCCGCTTCGTGTCGCGTCGCCGCAGCCTGTCGATTCAACGCCTCAATCAGCAACTCGCCCTCATGCGCTGGCACCGACGCGCCATTCACCATGATCTGTGTTGTAGGAGTCGTTTCGAGAGGAGTATTCAGCAGACGCTTAGCGTAGTCCATAGAACCTCTGATGCTCAGGAGTCTAACAATGATGCCGTCAGATTAGCCACAGACGCCCAATTACACCGCAAAAAAATAACACGGCAGGAACAAGATCGTCCCTGCCGTGTTCTCCATTACAAAAACCTACTCGCCGACAGCAGGCGCCCCATTCGCCTTCGCCCAGGCAGCATATCCCTCGATAGTCTTCTGCTCCCCATTGCTGTACCACGCATAACCATTCCGCCGCTCAAGCGAAAGCTCGTTCACGTCATCGTGCAGCGTCTTGTCACGATCGCCAAAGATAGGCTTCTCCGTCGTCATGCTGTAGTAGCGCGCCCAGATCGGCCCCGCACCCGCCTTCGCCTTCAACTGCCGTCCACCCTCCACGCCACGCCCGCCCGTGTACTCAAACCCATAGACCGCAGCGCCCTTCAGCCACGTCACGCCCGCCGTAATCGAAGCCTTCAACTCCGCCGAAGGCTTCGGCAGCGACATCAGATAATCCAGCAAATCCGCGCTCTCCGAAGCAGCCAGCGCTCCCGGCTCATAGTTCCTCGCCGACACCGGCTTCAGCGTCAGCGCATCCTCCTGCTGCGCCCAGATCGTCTTCCTGCCATTAATCACAATCTGCGAAACCAGGATGCACTGCAGCGCATGTGCCGCCGCCGCTCCAGCCTTCTTGCGCAGATCCGCCGGAACAAACGCATAGTCGCCCTTACCCTCCGACGCCCAGGTCAGCGTCTCCGCCGACTCCGAAACCGCATTGTCATTGAACGTAATCGCATCATGGTACCCACCCTCCAGCGGATACACCTGCGGAAATCCGCCATTCGGAAACTGCGCCGCCAGCAGATAATTAATCCCCTTCAAAAAACTCGCCCGGTAAGCATCCCCATCCTTACCCGGAGTCAGCGCCTGCACCTTCGCCAGAAACCGCAGCTCCGTATTGGTCGCGTCATTATCCAGCGTCCCGACATAGTTCCACTTAGGATCCTTCGGCGTATCAAAATCATCCGCGCTCGGATACTTGTTCAGATTGTCCGCCGCATACGGCTGCCCCGGCTTACGCAGCTCGCCGCTGAAGCCCATGTTCTTGCTCCACCCACCCGCCGGAGTCTGAAAACTCACAATCACATCCGCAATATGCCGCGCCGGAGCCGTCCCGTAGTACGCCGCATCATCATGCCGCAACGACATCCCGCTGCCAAACCCACCCCGTCCCTCCGCCGGCTGCGGAGGAGCCACCTCACCCGGCTTCAACTCCGCAGCCAGCGTCGCACGGTCCACCCGCATCTGCTCCTGCGAGCGCTTCAGATAAGCCAGCCACGCCGCCTTATCCTTCGCCGGAGCAAGCTTCTCAATCCGCTCAACCGTAATCGATTCCGCAACAACATTCGTACCAATCACCGCAGCATGCAACACGCCGCAGGCCGGACTCAGGACCAAAAGGGGTAGTACCAATCGCAAATTTTTCATAGAAAGAAACTCTACACCGTTCGACGCTCCACTGTCCCTCCAAGTCTCACGAAGCCCGTCACATCAGAGAAAAATCCCCAAAATTCCGCTATCTGGCCATCGGCTGATCCCCTGGGTCGCCTTCCTCAGGTTGTCCGTCCACTTGCAAGCTTTCTCTTGCCACAAACGCCATTGTTGTTTGTTCTTTTCACCCCACCCACACAGCTCGTCATCCTGGGTTCGGTAAATCACGAAAAACTTTGACACAGGCTTATTGAGTTTGTATAGGTTTG
Organism: uncultured Acidobacteriaceae bacterium; assembly: GCA_963744125.1. Taxonomy (GTDB): domain Bacteria; phylum Acidobacteriota; class Terriglobia; order Terriglobales; family Acidobacteriaceae; genus Edaphobacter. Next base: position 614,928 of record CAVUSG010000012.1, read on the forward strand.
GTTCAGGAATGTTCCCGAGCTTCACCAAGGCAAGGTACTGGGAAAGACTACTTATGAGAATTGCTGCGACGGCATGCGTCATTACGCTGTTACTGGCAAGTCAGGTAAGCTCTGCCCAGGGCGCTCAGCCCACTCCGGCAGCGGCTTCAAAAGAATCTAAGCCGTTAGTGGAACTCATTCTAGAACGCGACCAAATCGACGTTCCGTCCGATAGTAAATTCCAACTTTATGCGAGGCTGGTCAATCAATCGAAGGGAAACATATCCTGCATCTCGGCTTTTGCATCCAGCGGAATAGACGAGATGTATGCCTATGACGTTCGAACAATCGACGGAAAACCCGTTCCGCGGGTCCCGGGAAAGATCAATCAGTCCGGGATGTTTTGGGGTCCATGCGGCGTGGCACCTGGCAGTCGCCTAGAAATTTTATTGGGTTGTGTCATGTGTGCATTTGAGATGAGAAAGCCAGGCGTGTACACGGTTCAAGTCACATACCGAAACGGGGCCAATCCTGAACTGATAATGGCTACTTCGAACAAATTGACTGTTACTGTGCGCGCACGGGAGTAAGGACCTGCAGGCAGACTGATGAAGCTACTGCGCCATCTACCTATAGAAGCCATCGCTAGAGTAAATGTCGTTTTGCCCATTCCTTCACCACCGCCATCCCCTCCGCAGTCGTAGCCACCCGACCCTCCAACTGAGCATCCTCCGCCGCCTCCAGCATCGCCTTGAACTCCGGCCCCGGCCTGATACCCCGCCGCAATCAAATCATCGCCAGTCACCAGCGGCTTCGGCCGCAACTCCTCCACCGGCTCCGCCTCAAACCGCTCCTTCGCAAACCCATACAGCCGCAGATCCCCATGACACGAGCTGGCATCCAGCCAATGCAGCGCCAGATGTTCCTCAAACCGCGGCAGCCGCAGAAACCGCTTCAGCGTCGACTCCCTCATCTCCATCACATCCCCAAACCGCATATGGTTCTTCACCAGCGCCACAATCTGCGCCGTATCCTCATTCGAAAACCGCAGCCGCCCCAGCACCACCTCCGCAATCCGAACCCCCACCTCCACATGCCCATTGAACCGAATCCGATCCCCCGGAGCATGCTGAAACGTAGCCGGCTTCCCAACATCATGCAGCAGAGCCCCCCAGGCCAGCGTCGCCAGTCACCGGCGCGCCGGCATACGGCAGCCTCTCCAGCAGCATCATCGTATGCACCCAAACATCCCCCTCCGGATGAAACTCCGGCGGCTGCTCCACCCCACGCAGCTTCACCACCTCCGGCAACACCTCCTCCAGCAGCCCCAACTCATACAACAGCTCAAACCCCCGCCTCGCTCCACCCTCCGTCAAAATCCGCGTCAACTCCTCACGAATCCGCTCACAACTAACCTGCCCAATCTCCCCCGCCGTCTGACGAATCGCCGCCGCCGTAGCCCCATCCAACACAGAACCCCAGCCGAGCCGCAAACCGCACCGCCCGCAGCATCCGCAGCTTATCCTCCTCAAACCGCAGCCGCGGCTCCCCAATCGCCCGCACCACCCCCGCCGCCAGATCCTCCCGCCCACCCACATAATCCAGCACCGCCGCCCCGGCATCGCCGCTCGTCTTCAAACCCACCGGATCCATCAACATCCCATTGATCGTAAAATCCCGCCGCAACACATCCTCTCGCGCATCCGTAGAAAACTGCACCGCATCCGGCCGCCGCCCATCGCTATAGGCCCCATCATGCCGAAACGTAGCAACCTCCGTAGCAATCTCCACCCCCTCCACCTCCACACAAACCAGCACCACCCCAAAGTGCGCCCCCACCGCAAACGTCTTCTCAAACAACCCCATCACCACATCCGGAGTAGCACTCGTCGCCACATCAAAATCCTTAGCCACCCGCCCCAGCAACAAATCCCGCACACACCCACCCGCAAAGTAAGCCTGATGCCCAGCGGTGCGCAGCACTCGGACGATGGAGCTAGCAGCCAGATAGGCCCGAGTTGGATTGAGAGACTCTTTCATCGCTTTTGAATCGTGAGAATCGCCAAATAAACGACAGCAAGAAGGACATACGCAATCGATGCATAGAAAAGCAAGTAGCCCGTGAAACGGAACCACCACAGACCGACTCTCGATTGCGGATTCGTTCCAAACGTGAAAATCCGAGTAGGTACCTCAGGTCGTCGAATCAAGAATCTCCCCAGAAAGAAGACTCCGGCTACACAGATAAGCGGCAGGATAAGAGGAATTAGAATCCGCAACGTAGACCTTTCAGATAGTGCTGGAGTAAGCGCACCTCACCATCATAGGAGAGCCACTCCTAAACAAACCATTTGGTCCAATCTCGGCACGGAGTTAAAGCGCCAAAGGCGCGCCCTATACCAGCATGGGGCGCAGCCCCATGTGAATTAGGCCACACGACCGAGGGCTGAGGGCCCGATCCATCGCTTGGCACAGTCTCCATAATTTTGGCGGCGATAACTAACTGCAGTAACCCAACTTGTCTATGTCTTAGCCAAAGTTGGCACTGATAAGCTTTGCTCAATGGGCTTCTTCGTAAAACTCGGCATGGGGGTAATAGTCGTCCTCATCGGCACTTTCCTGGGGTTCGTCCAGATGGCCGAGAGGGACTTCAAGGCCTATCGAGAGAAACGCAGGAATCGAACTTAACCCACCCGCCACATCTGTAGCTAGACGCCATTTCGCTCATCCACTTCTTGCCACCGGCTAGCGAAACTCCGCAGATGGAAGCCCGTGGCAAGAAGGATAGGTAGACGAGATTACTTCTTGAAGACCGCCACCAGATTAGGCCCAGCCTCGCCATCCTCAAGCACTGGCATGGTCGTGATTGAAATCAGATCGGCCCACTTCGCAGCCCCCAGATGTAGCGCGGCAGCACTGTTGGACTCGTAAAGTGAGAATCCACCGCTGCAGTCCGCCTTGTGCCAGCGGCCGAGAAGGGTGACACCCTCCCCCTCAAGTCCTCCACCAGCGAGAAACTGCTCCGCGGCGGTTCTTACAGATCCAGGTAAAAGGGCCCAGGTAGACATGAATTTCATAGGTTCGTCCTTTAGTTTGAATTTTGTCTCGGGGAAAGTCTCGGCCAAACCGAGCACGCCCGAGTATAGAGGAAATAGCGACGCTCTAGCATGAATAACTGAAGTTACGGGTCGCGGTACTCGCGCCGCTTAAGTTCGCACACTGCCTGTTCATGCCCCTGAAGCGCAGCCTGCCGAGTCCAGTGGCGAGACTGCGTATAGTCATGCTCAACACCCTGGCCATAGTAGTAGAGGTGGCCAAGCTGAAACTGTGCCTCGGCATTGCCATTATCCGCAGCCCTGCGATACCACGCCGCAGCCTGCGTATAGCTAAGCGGAACACCCTGCCCGGTGTAGTAAAGGTCAGCCAGCTTCTGCTGAGCCTCAGGAAAGTTCTGCGCAGCCGCCACGAGATACCAGTGCGCCGCCTCGGTGTTGCTCTGCGGAACCCCTTCCCCTTTGCGATACATCAGCCCGAGATTGTACTGCGCCCACGCAAGGTTACTGTGCGCAGCGCGCTGGCACCACGCGAAAGCCTCAGCAAAGTCGTCGGCCGCATAGTAGCGAAAGCTGAGATTAGCCTGCGCATAGGCATGGCCCTGCTCGGCAGCCTTGCGCTCCCAGTACGCCGCCTCACTATCGTCTCGCGCCAGTCCCTGGCCCGCGTCATACATCGTGCTCAGAAGATACTGCGACTCAGCATGCCCCTGCTCAGCGGCGAGCCGAAACCCGGCTGCAGCCTCAGCGAAATTGCCCGCGTTGAAGTCAGCGACGCCCTGCCGGTAGTGCGGGTTGGAGGCAGCATTAGCCGCATCACGACGCCCACGAGCGATGATGCCGGAGCGCGTGGAATGCAACGACAGCGCGGCACCGGCAGGAATGTGCTGCAGACCACCTTTGAATTTATCGTCCATGCGCAGCTAATCTGGCGATCGATCAAGTTCGAAGCGCCGCCGCGCATCGGCGATCTGCTCACGCAAGTTCGTAGCAAGCTCGGTCAACAGATCGCGATGTTCGCGGGCAGCAGCCTCCGCGTCCAGGTGCAGTTGGAAGAATTCGCCGGCAAGCAGCGTGCGCCGCTCCGCATCGAGCGTGGCGATGTCGCGCTCGGCATGCTGTATCTGCCGCGTGATGCGCAGAAGCTCTGCGGCCGCGCCTTCGCCCGCAATAGAAGCGTTAATCTCTCGGTGGTCATCCAGCAGCCGCTGCAGCATCTCGGTGTCGCCCCTGCTGTACGCCTGATTGGCCCGAGCCATCAGCAGCGTGAAGTGCCTCTGCTCGTCGTCATCCCGCGCAAAGTCAGGATGTATGCGCTTGGCAACATCGCGGAAGAGCGTCTTGAGGCTGGGCGGCGGATCAAACTCTTCAGCCTCGCGGGCCTCGCCGAACGCCGCATCATGGGTCTCCTGCGCCTGCCGCCGCGTCTCCTCGGCCCGCCGCCGCGCGGAGTCGGAGTCGTACAAATCAACCTCCCGCTCGGCAATGCCGCGCCTCCAACTCATCAAGCTCGGCATACAGGACGCCCACCTGGCGAAGATAACGCCCCTCAAAAGTCTTAAGCTGCGCACGAATCTGGGCAAGCTCAGACTCGCTCTCGGCGAGCGTAGTCCGAACAGCAGCAAGCCGCTCCCGCTTATCGAGCAGGGCAGCGTCGTCCGGAGTCTGCTGGAGGATGATTTCGGCTGGCATGAGACTCCCCGTAAGGGGAACTTCTAGTTTAGCGGCCCTTGACACGCCTGCTAAAATGAGAGACAAGGAAAGAGTGTGAGTCCGGCCACCGCGCCGGACTTTTGACGTTAACGCAGAATCCCGAGGTCCGGACCTAAGTCGTCTGTTTCGAAGATTTTGCGCAAAAGTGGTGGGGGGGGGGAGGGGGTACACCGAACATGATCGAAACCGGCCTAATCCTCGGCATAGAATCCTCCTGCGACGAGACCGCCGCCGCCGTAGTCCGCCGCGGCACCCAAGCCCTCTCCAACGTAGTCGCCTCCCAGATGGCCCTCCACGCCAACTACGGCGGAGTAGTCCCCGAACTAGCCTCCCGCGAGCACCTCCGCAACATAGTCCCCGTAGTCCGCGAAGCCCTCCACCGAGCCAGCGCGCTGCGACATCCAATCACCTTCGCCGACCTCGACGCCATAGCCGTAACCTCCGGCCCCGGCCTCGCCGGAGCCCTCCTCGTAGGCATCACCTACGCCAAAGCCCTCGCCTACGGCCTCGCCAAGCCCCTAATCGCCGTAAACCACCTCGAAGGCCACATCCACGCCGTCCTGATGGAAGCGGCCGCCAGCTCCCGATCCCCGCTCGAACTCCCACTCCTCGCCCTCGTAGTCTCCGGAGGCCACACCCACCTATACCTGGCCCAGCAGGGCAGGGAATCGTGGACCTACAAAAACGTAGGCCGCACCGTAGACGACGCCGCCGGCGAAGCCTTCGACAAAGTAGCCAAACTCCTCGGCCTCGGCTACCCCGGAGGCCCCTGGATCGACACCCTCGCCCCCCACGGCAACCCCCGCGCCGTCCCCTTCCACTTCGGCCCCATCAAGCACCGAGTAGCCCCCAACCAGCAACCAACAACCAGCAACCAGCAACCGACCCTACGACTTCTCCTTCAGCGGAATAAAAACCGCCGTCCTCCGCTACACCCAAACCCAAAACATGCACGACTCCATCGAAACCCGCCGCCGCACCCTCGCCGCCAACCCAACCCTAAAACCCTCCGAAGCCCTAACCCTCCTCGACCCCCAAACCCTCGACCTAATCGCCAGCTTCCAATACGCCGTAGTCGGCAACCTCCTCAAGCAGACCTTCGCCGCCGCCGAAGCCTTCGGAGCCCACAGCATCGTCGTCTCCGGAGGAGTAGCCGCCAACTCCGAACTCCGCCGCCGCCTCACCGCCGAAGCCAACCGCCGCGGCCTCCCCATCGCCTTCCCATCCCTCGCCCTCTCCACCGACAACGCCGCCATGATCGCCGCCGCCGCATGGCCCCGCCTCCAAGCCAGACGACCTCGCCCCCGAAGACCTGACCGCCACCCCCCAACTACGCCTCGGCATCAGCTAAAATCAACGCAGTAACCTAAAAAGCGAGAGCAGTCTGCACCGAGCCACGTGCCGGGTGCGGCAGGGAATACCGCAACGTGGCAGCCATCGAACTTTACAACACCCTCACCGGAAAGATTGAAACGCTCACCCCCATCGGAGCACCCGCGCTCCGAATGTACTGCTGCGGCCCCACCGTCTACGACTACGGCCACGTAGGCAACTTCCGCACCTTCCTCCACGTCGACGTCCTCCGCCGCTTCATCCGCCAGCAGGGAATCCCCGTCCTCCACGTCATGAACGTCACCGACGTAGACGACAAGATCATCCGCAACGCCGGCAACGCCCACGTCCCCATCGCCGACTACACCGCCAAGTTCGAGCAGGCCTTCTTCGAGGACCTCAACGCCCTCAACATCCAGCTCCCCGAACAGATCCCCCACGCCACCGCCTACATCCCCGAGATGGTCTCACTCATCCAGCAGCTCGCCGCCAAAGGCATCGCCTACCAGGCCGAAGACGGCAGCTGGTACTTCCGCCTCGCCCGCGACCCCGAATACGGCAAGCTCTCCAAGAAGGACCTCGAGAACATCACCGACGGAGCCCGCGTAGACCTCGACGAGTACGACAAGGACTCCGCCCGCGACTTCGCCCTCTGGAAGGCCGCCAAGCCCGGCGAGACCTCCTGGGACACCCCCCTCGGCAAAGGCCGCCCCGGCTGGCACATCGAGTGCTCCGCCATGGCCACCAAATTCCTCGGCCCCACCTTCGACCTCCACGCCGGCGGCGAAGACCTCATGTTCCCCCACCACGAAAACGAGATCGCCCAGTCCGAGTGCGCCTCCGGAGTCACCTTCGCGCGCCACTGGATGCACGTCCGCTTCCTCCTCGTCGACGGCCGCAAGATGTCCAAATCCGAGGGCAACTTCTACACCCTCCGCGACCTCCTGCTCAAAGGCCACCGCGCCTCCGCCATCCGCTTCCTGCTCATCTCGGTCCCCTACCGCAACCAGATGAACTTCACCCTCGACAGCCTCACCGAGTCCACCAACGCCGTCGACCGCCTCCGCACCTTCCACCAGCGCATGTTGAAGGGTCTCCCGCAAAAAGGAAGTGTCATCCTGAGTGAAGTCGAAGAGCCTGCCCTGAGCTTGTCGAAGGGACCTGCTTTTGGAGGCGGCACGAAAGCTCAAAGCGCCACATTTCCCGAAGGCCTCGACCCAGCCATCGCCGCCATCACCGCCAAAGCCGCAGCACGACTACACCGCCGCCCTCGCCAACGACCTCAACACCGCCGAAGCCCGCGCCGCCATCTTCGACCTCGTCCGCGCCGCCAACTCCGCCGCCGACAACGGCACCCTCCGCGCCGGCAACGTCACCGAGATCCTCGCCGTCCTCAACCTCTTCGACGAAGTCTTCGCCATCCTCGAAGACCACGACGCCGACCTCACCCGCGCCGCCCTCGCCTGGGCCGAAAAAGAAGGCCGCCTCGACGAAGCCTCACCCGAACTCCTGGCCACCCTCGCCCTCACCGACGCCGACATCGACGCCTTGGTCGCCGAACGCACCCAAGCAAAAAAGACCCGCAACTTCGCCCGCGCCGACGCCATCCGCAACGACCTCCTCGCCAAAGGCATCCTCATCGAAGACACCAAAGACGGCGTCCGCTGGAAGCGCAAGTAGCACCACCCTATGAGACAATAGACCTCCCCCACCGGGGCAGGAGGTCTACGTGCCCAAATCGAATCGTACTGTCAATTCACCTTCGATCCACTCACTGGGAACGGTGGTTGTGTCTGGGGTAATTTCAACATCCCAATCATCTGCATCGTTTGTATGGTCTTCTGGGCGGCCCCTCGGAAGTGCCAGTGGCACATCTCAAGCTGACAGCCGACGCACTCGCAGTCGCCGCCAGAGTAAAACAAGTGGCACTCCTTCAAAACGCAGTTGATAAAGCAGCACTCCTCAATCACAAATGACTGCTTGGAAAAGCTCTGTCCTTCATATTTGGTAATTGGCATACTAGACTCCTGACCTGAAAGTAGGGTTGCAATTAAGATTAGGCCAGGAATTAATCTTTACCCAGCCATTAGCGGCTGATGACCGCGCCCCATTCGGTATCGAACAGAGCGCAGTCTTCAAACCGTGATGCAAGAAGAGAGGCATAAGTGTCACCTCCTCTCTATTGGCGTCGCCTCGGAACTGCCAGGGACTAAGGACGACACCCAACGGCTTTAGAATGCCTCCTCAGAAGACACGAGGGGGCATTCCTCTTAAGGGCGAACGAACACCCTAAGATGATGTCTCGACAACTCTGCGCGTAAGGGGAACAGCGTTACAGGGGCAATAGAAATCCGCTAATGCCAGTTCAGTCGATGTGAACTCAGCTATTAGCGGATTTGATAGTATCCGCCGAAAGGGTGTTGAATAAAAAGAATCAAAGGTTTGGGTATCAAGCTGGTTAACCCAGTATGTTATAGCCGCTTTAGCCCCTGAAGTACTCACTCCTTCACCGTCGCAAATATGCTTCGCAATTCGGTGTAGCCTGAGAGCGTGAAAAAAGCCGAAGACGTCGAGCTGCTCTCCATCAACGGGCACGAAGTCCGCGTAACCCACCCCGGCAAGCTCTATTTCTCCAAACAAACCCAACTCTCGAAGCTCGACCTCGTCCGCTACTATCTCTCCGTCGCGCCCGGCGCACTGAACGGAATCCGCGACCGTCCCATCGTCCTCAAGCGCTTCGTCAACGGAGCCGAAGCCGAAGCCTTCTACCAAAAGCGCGCCCCCTCCGATCATCCCTCCTGGCTCCGCACCGTAACACTCTCGTTCCCCTCAGGCCGCACCGCGGAAGAGCTGGTCGTCGACGAAGAAGCCGGCCTCGCATGGATCGTCAACCTCGGCTGCATCGAACTCCACCCCCACCCAGTCCGCTCCGCCGACCTCGATCACCCCGACGAACTCCGCATCGACCTCGACCCCGGCCCCGGCATCAGCTGGCCCGACGTCCGCGCCGTAGCCCTCGAAGTCAAAGCCATCCTCGAAGAGAACAACCTCCGCGGCTGGCCCAAGACCAGCGGCTCCCGCGGCATGCACGTCAACGTCCGCATCCACCCCAAGTGGTCCTTCACCGAAGTCCGCCGCGCAGCCCTCGCCCTATCACGAGCAGTCGAGCGCCGCGTGCCCACCCTCGCCAGCTCCAAATGGTGGAAGGAGGAACGCCACGGCGTCTTCCTCGACTACAACCAGAACGCCAAAGACCGCACCACCTCCTCCGCCTACTCCGTGCGCCCCCTCCCCGACGCCCGCGTCTCCGCGCCGCTCCACTGGCACGAAGTCCCCGACTGCGACCCCGCCGACTTCACCGTCCTCACCATGCCCCAACGCTTCGCCGACCACGGCGACCCCCACGCCGACATGGACGCCGCCGCCGGCTCCCTCGAATCCCTCCTCGAACTAGCCGCCCGCGACGAAGCCGAAGGCCTCGGCGACGCCCCCTGGCCCCCGCACTTCCGCAAAGCCGAAGGCGAAGCCCCACGCGTCGCAGCCCTCCAAAGCCAAAAAGTTCTCCGACCAGATCAGCGAAGGCTTCGGCTCCAAACGCTTCCGCAAACAAGCCCTCAAGCAAGGGACGCCAAACCTCAGACGAACCCGCAAGCAGACCCGCACCCCAAACGCAAAGCCCCCACCCGCCGCACCCCCAAACACCCACTCATCACCATCGCGCAAAGCTCAGACAAAGCCGCCGCCGAGGCCGGCCTTACTCGCTGGAAAGAAAAGCACCCCGAAGCCGCGCCCACCTCGCCGAAGACGACATCCTCATCGACCGCATGCGCGGCAGCGCCTACGTCTGGTACCGCATCCGCATCAACCTCCGCCACGTCCCCGAAGATCAGCGCCCACCACAAGAGACCCCCGACCCCGACGACGACCCCACCCGCTCCTGGCGCGAAGCCGCAACAAAGAGGAAGTCGCAAAGAAGACATCAACGACCAGTAGGAAAGATCGCCATCAACTCCTGCGGCGGCACCACCTCAAGCTGCGCATACGTGCAATCACTCGGCCTCTTATCCACTCGCCACCGCCGAAACTGAGCCATATGCCGAAACCGGCTCCCCTGCATGTGCTCATATGCCACCTCCACCACCAGCTCCGGACGCAGCGGCTCCCAAGACAAATCCTTCCCCTGGCTCCAACGGCTCTGCCCACCCGGCATCCGCTGCTCGCCCTCCACCTCAGCCCACCCGCCCCAGGGATGCCCCACCAGCGCACCCTCACGATACGGCTTCAGATACTCCACCAACTCCCGCCGCTTCTCCATCTTGAAACTCGCACATACTCCAACATGCTGCAGCGCACCCGCATCGTCATAGAGTCCCAACAGCAGCGAGCCCACAGCCATACCTTCACCATCTTTATGCCATCGAAAACCAGCCACCACGCAGTCACAATCACGCTCATGCTTCACCTTCAGCATCACGCGCTTGTCCGGCTGATACGTCCCCGCCGCAGACTTCGCCATCACCCCATCCAGCCCCGCGCCCTCAAAACGCCGAAACCAATCCGCAGCAACATCACGATCCCGAGTAGCAGGCGTCAGATGAACCGGCGCCACCGCCGCCGCAAGCAACGCCTCCATCTTCCGCCGCCGCACCTCAAACGACTCCCCACAAAGATCATCATCCCCCAAGCAAAGCAGATCGAAAAACACAACAGAAGCAGGCGTCTCCTGCGAAAGCAGCTTCACCCGCGAAGCAGCAGGATGAATCCGCAGCTGCAGCGCATCAAAATCCAACCCATCTCTCCCCGCAATCACAATCTCCCCATCCAGAACACATCGCTCCGGCAGTTGCGCCCGCAACGTCTCCAGCACCTCAGGAAAATAGCGGTTCAGCGACTTCCCATCTCGGCTCTGAATCAGGAACTCGTCTCCATCGCGAAACACCAACGCCCGAAACCCATCCCACTTCGGCTCAAAGATCCACGCGTCACCCTCAGGCATCTCAGCCACTCGCTTGGCAAGCATCGGCAGAACCGGCGGATTCACAGGAAGATGCACGCCCAATGTTATACCGCTCACAAAATCGCACCCAACCCATCCACCACTCCCCAACCGGCATCTCAATCAATATGAAAGTCTATCGACTTGCTCTACTTCTCCCAGTACTAGCTCTAGCCATCACCGCCCACGCCCAGGCCCCACTAACCGACTGGTCCAGCGACGACCTCAAGCTCCAGTTCAGCTACCCCTCCGACCTCACCAAGTCCGACCCCGCACAAGCCATGCAGGACGGCCACCTCACCCTCCTCGGCATCACCGGCGGTGACGACCCCTCACTCGCCGCCGCCACCCGCTGCCTCCGCCCCAAGCTCCTCCTGCAGCACGCCCCATCCGCAACCGACAAGACCACCTCCACCATCCTCCTCGCCGAACTCGACATCTCTTGCCTCACCCCGCAGCAGCAAGCCAATAGCACCGATCTCCTCGGCAACATCGCAAACCTCGTCACCAAAGCCCCTACCATGAGCTCCCTCATGCAACCCGCCACCTACACCGTCGGCCAGCAGAACATCCACATGGCAGCCGCCCAGGGCAAGTGCCCCATCCCCGGCGCCAATCCCCCCGAACCCCAGCAGGTCTACACCATGGGCTTCGCCACCAACTCCAACAACCATCTCCTCGTCTGGTACTTCTCCTCCACCAGCGTCGACACCCTCAACCGCCTCACCAAGAGCACCGTCCGCTTCGGCCGCGCCGACGCCGCCCCACTCTATCCCGTGAACGTCATAAACTCCGGCACCGCGCACTAACCCTGCCGTAGCGCAGCAAGCAGAAGACTAAGCCAACTCCTCAGCCTTCACGCACTCCACCTCGGCCACCGCCACACCCACTCTTCAGCTTCGAGCTCGTCACCAGCCAGACAGCAATCAGAATCGCCGCCATCCCCACATACTCAATCCCCACCATCCGCTCATGCAGGAACATCGCCCCCAGCGCCACCGCCACAATCGGATTGATATACGCATACGTCGAAACCTTAGCCACCGGCACATGCTCCAGCAGATAGATATAAGCCGTATACCCCACCAGCGAACCAAATGTAACCAGATAAGCTACAGAAGCATAAGCCTGCACTCCCCACCGCGCGTCCCTCTGCGCGCCCAGCGCCAGCATCCCCACCCCGTTCACCACTCCCGCAATCAGCATCTGCCATCCCGCCGAAGCGAACGGACTCACAGCCATCTTGCAGTGCCGCGCCACAATCGTCCCCGCCGTCCAGCTCAGCGCGCACCCCAGCGCAAACAGCGCCCCAATCATCTGCGCCCTGTCCCCATGCACGCTCTCGCGCAACCCCGGCCACAGCAGCACCAGCAATCCCGCAAACCCAATCGCAATCCCCACCCAACCCTTCAGCCTTAGCCCCTCACCCCGCGGAGTCACCGCCTCAAACAGCGCCACATACAGCGGAATCACCGCAACAATCAGCGCCGAAAGCCCACTCGCCAGCGTCTTCTCTGCATACATCAGCCCCACATTCCCGCCCGTCAGCATCAGCACGGCAATCGCTGTCTGTATCCAAACCTCACGTCCCGTCAGCCGCAGGTTGATCCCCCGCACCCGGCAGTACACCAGCAGCAACACACCCGACAGCAGATACCGCACCGCTCCCAGCACAAACGGCGGCAGCACCTCTACGCCAAACCGAATCCCCACATACGTCGACCCCCAGAAGAAGTAAACGCACCCAAACGCAAACAGCACCTTGCCGCTCAACGCCGTCTCATTCGCTTTTACTGGAGTAGAAGAAGCCACTCCTCTATCTTAACCGCCACCCACTTCCATACACTCCGAATCGTCTCAGCAATCTTCGCGCGATGACGCAATCGCGTCACAATCCCGAAACAGCCCGATGCTACGATAGACCTCATGCTGTCTCGTTCTACCCTCTTCACTCTGCTCCTCCTCTTCGCCGCCACCCTTGCCCATTCGCCCGCACAATCTCAGTTACCCGCCATGAAGTCATTCAAAGAACTCGACTTCAACATGACCTTCATCTACCCCGCCAACTTCGTCCCCGCCAAGGCCGGCATCACCGCACCCGCCACCTACACCATCCCCACAACCAAACCCGACAAGCCGCCCTGCGTCCAGACACCCCTCTCCGTAGGCTCCAACGCCGCCGGACACCTCCGCCCTCGTCTTCTCCATCATCGACGACGCCTGCCCCACCATCCTCCGCGACGCGCAGAAGCTCGGCACCTTCGCACAAACCCAAATCCTCCGCCAGCTCCAAAGCTACGGCACCCCCACCATCACCATGTCATCCCGCTCCTACACGCTCGACGGCCGATCCGCCGCCGTCGTCCTCGCCAGCGCCACGCCCGCTCCCACCTCATCTCCAGCCCCGCCCGTCACCACCTACGCCGCCAAGGTCTGCATGTTCGGCCGCGAACAGGCCTACACCTTCGGCAAAGTGCCCACCCAGCTCACAGCCGCCCACAGCATCATCTGCTTCGACTTCACCACCCACAAGCGCGAGAGCCTCGAGCCTCTGCTCGCCCTCCCCGTCATCTTCGAAGACCTCACCCCACGCTCGCTAGTCCCCGCCGCGCTCCTCCGCTAGCCAACGAGCGCACTCCTCAACCCACCACAAACATCCGGGTGCCCCATCCTGAGGGCGCCTGATCGCCCGATGGTTGGGGAAGCACAGAAGCTCGAACCGCAGGCCTTTGCCGTTGCCTGTTCTCCTTCAAACCACCGTAAACGCTCGGGTGCCCCATCCTTAGCGCCTTTGCTAAGAGCCTGCCCTGAGCTTGTCGAAGGGTGGGACGTAGACCGTTAGGACGACTGCCTTCTCTCACCCTCACCCAAATTTTGGGTACCCATCCTCAGCCGCCTGATCGGGCGATAGTTGGGGAACCGATACCTCCCAACTGACGTATATGGAGTACGCCCAGGCGGATCAGCATCATCACAGTCCTTGACAACCAGCCCGAGAGTAGCCGAATCTCATAAACCTAAATTTATGAATACTTTGCAGCCACCAACCCCACTTTATAAGACTTTTTGCATCTGCGCACACCGAGGTCCGGACCTAAAGTGCCTACTTTGAATATTTTGCGCAATATTGATGGGGGAGGGGGAGCGAAGAACCCGAATTCAGTCCACACCGCACTCCAAACAGTAAGGCGCCGACATAGAGCCGGCGCCTTACCCTACCTCAGTCTCCCGATCAGAAGTTGAAGCTCACTTCAGCGGTCAGGCTACGCGGCGAAACATAGTGCGTCCCCGAAAACGTCGAGAGGAAGTTATACAGCGCATAGTCGTTCGTTATGTTCACTGCGGTCAGCTTCAACCCCACCTTGTGGTTGTCGCCGTGGAACAGATTATCCTCGCCTATCGACGCGTCGAAGAGATTACGTGGAGCAATCCGTTGCGGGTTCTTGTCATCGTTCTCCGTATTGGGCGCAGGGATAGTAACCAGCTGCGACGTAAGTTGCGACGCCGCGCACTGCGTGAAGCCCGCCGACGGAGTAGCCTTCACCCCATTGCAGGTCAGACCCGCCTGGAACTCCTCATCCGGAGTCAACCCGCTCAGGTTAATCCCCGGAACGCCGCCCGGCAGCATAATCGAAGTCGCCGTACACGCCGTATTCAGTCCAATCACGTTATAGCAGGGCACCGCACCCGCCACCTGTCCGCTGTCATACCGCCAGTTGAAGGCGAACCACGTGCTCTTGTGCATCGGCAGCGTGTACTGGATATGCGTCGTCTGATTGAACTTCTCGTCGTGGTCGATCCGGAACGGGAACGTGCTGCCAACCACTCCCGGCGTCGCGCCCACCCCGCCAATCTGCGGATTGAAGAACCGCGCCGCCACCGACGACATCACCGTATACACGCTCACCCCATGCGTCTCCGGAACGTTCGCGCGCAGCGCAAACCCCGGAATCTTCGAGTTGTGCCATTCGATCGGAAACGTGATCGGCGTCGCGCCAAACACGCTGAAGTCATACGCATTATGCGTGTACTTCCAGATATAGTCGCCACCAATCACAAAGTGCTTTCCGAACGCTCTGCTGCAGCCCGGCGTGAAACTCGTTGCGAAAGCCCGGATTGAACGGCGCCGGCACGCACGACCCCAGCGTCTCAAACACAGCCTGGACCACCGGGTCGTAGCAGCCATTGGTCGACAGCACAAGGTTTTCGTTGAACGGCGTCTCCATGCTGCGCGCATAAGAGACCCGAAGCACCGTGCCTGTCCTCTTCAAGTTGTAGGATGCGCCCAACCTCGGCTCAACCTGCCGCTGGATCGCCAGCCCGTTATAGAGATCGCCGCGCACGCCCACATTGAACAGCCACGGCCCGACGGTAATCTGGTCCTGGGCATACATGGCAAGTTGCTTCACGTCCGTCTGCCCGTGCCAGAGGTACTCGCTGCCGCCCCGCGTCAGGTCATACGGCAACAGGATCGGGTTGAAGCCCGGGTTGGGCTGATAGCCCGGCGTCAGATGGCAGGTGCTGGGATTCGTAAAGCCGGGCACCGGATTGCCGCTGGCATCCAGGCACGGCGAGTTCAGCGTCGCATCGACGACCCCGAACGTGTCATTCTCACGCAGAAACGTCTGTTCATACACTGCGCCGATCTTCACATTGTTGATGCCCTTGGCATACGAAATATCGGACCGTACACCCGCATTGGTCAGCGTGCGGAACTGCTTCACAGTCTCCTGCTGAATCGGCCCCAGGTCGGCCAGCGGATCGTTGCTGGGATAGTAGTTGAAACCGTCCTTGCGTACGAACCCTGCAAAGTTCAACACGCTGTTGTCATTGATCGTCCGCGTATACGTCGGTGCAATGTCGAAAGTCTCGATCTTCGATCGCTGGTCCGTCGGCCCCACCGGATTACCGTACTGCGTGTCAAACGAGTTCGGCGTCTGAAACCACGACCGCGTGTACTGCAGGTTCGTATGAAACGAGTTCTTCGGAGAGAACTGGTAGTCCACCCGGTCGAAGAAGTTCTCCTCATTGCCCTTATCGTGCATCACCGAAAACTCCGGCGCATCCAGGAAACGGCCCGAGTTCATTCCGTTCGCCGCGAGAAAGTTGCCCCAGTTCTTTCCGCCGTAAGCCACATTTCCGCTCAAATTCGACATGCCGAACGATCCATACGACGTTGAAATACTGCCATGCGGCGTCGTCACCCCTTGTCCGGAGCGCGTCGTCGCCACAATCACCAGGCTCGTCTTGTCGCCAAACTCCGCCGGCGGCGCGCCATCGATCACCGTCAACGATTGGACCGCATCTGAAGGCAGTTGGTTCGAGAACACCTTGCTCTGCTGGTCTGTAATCGGCTGCCCGTCCACCGAAAATGAATTCTCGGCATGGTCCCCCAGCCCGTGAAACAGTCCGTTCGAGTCCGCCGACACACCCGGCGACGACTGCGTCACGATCGACTCAACGACGACGACGCGCTCTCCAGCGGCATCTTGTCGATCATCTGCCGGTCCACGTCAGTGTGAAAATTTGAGTCCGTCTCCACCAGGTCCGACGACGCTTCCACCGTGACACTTGTGTTTGTGCCTTCGATGTCCAGTTTTATCGCCGTCGTTACCGGCACAGCGGAGTTCACATCGACGCTCTGGCTCGCAGACGCAAAGCCCTGCGCCGTCACCGCCAGCCGATAAGGACTGAAAGGAATGTTGAAGAACTGAAACTGTCCCTTGCTGTCCGTCGTCGCGGTGCGAGAAAACCCGGTCACGGAATTCGAAATCTGTACCGTAGCTCCCGGTATCACAGCGCCAGTCGGGTCAGTCACACTCCCCGAGACGCCGCCGGACGCACTCTGGCCATGGGCTGAAACGATAGTTAATAGAAATACAAAAAGAAGCGATAAAAATCGGTTCGTTCGGGGGTTCTGCATTGATTACTCCTGTCGGGCTTGAAAAGCGCTGCCGAGCTATCGTTCTCGCTCGACGAGACAGGGAAGAGAAATTTTTCGCGGAGACTAAACTTCCTTGGGCCTGCCGTCAGCTATGCCACGGAAGGCACAGCCGGCGGAGGCCTGCTGAACAGATCAAAGCTCCAGCGCTGCAAACGCTGCAGTTCAACCGCATGGAACAGCACCGCCTGCACCTGCAACAGCGGTTCAGGAGCGGCATTCGCCGTCGCCGGCAACGCAGAATGCATCGCCACGCACAACGGACAGTGGTCAGGGCCCGGAACGTTCTGGTGCGAATCCTTCGACGTTGAAGCGGCCTCCAGGTGCGTATGGCAAACCTGCGCCGTGCTCGCAATGCAGATCAGCAGAAGACACAACATCCCGATCAGGCGCAGCCACGTAGGCCGTTGCGCACTCCGTCCGGGTTGAAATTCGTTCCGCATCGTCATTTAACTATTACTACCTGTTTAGCACAGTTATCCACTAACCCGGCAAAAAACATATCTGGAGGGCTTAAAATTTGCGCGAAGAGCACGTTCAGACCGCCGCTGCGTCTAAACTAGTCAGTCAGCGATATAGATATGACGAACCAGAGACCAACAAGGTTTGCCGCCGCGGGGTTAATCCTTGCAGGACTGTGTTTTGCGCCCATCCCGCGCCTCGCCACCGCCCAGCAGAAACCCCTCCCCGCCGACACCCAGACCACCGCCCCCCATCGCACCCGCCTCATCATGAAGGACGGCAGCTACCAGATCATCATGAGCTACCGCGTCGTCGGGAACGTCGTCCACTACATCAGCGCCGAGCGCGGTGGCGCCGAAGAAGAGATCCCCGCCTCCCTCGTCGACTTCGAAGCCACCAAACTCTGGGAGGCCCGCCACGCCACCCCCGAACCCCGACGCCCCCGGTCAGGCCCCCACCATAGACCCCGAGCTCCTCAAGGAAGAGGCAGACCGCGCCTCCCTCACCCCCGAGGTCGCCACTGACCTCCGCCTCCCCGAGGACGACAGCGTCCTCGGCCTCGACACCTTCCACGGCACCCCCGAACTCGTTCCCCTCGCCCAGTCCGGCGGCGATCTCAACCGCAACACCGCCCACAACCTCATTCGCGGCATCATCAACCCCGCCAGCAGCTCCCACACCATCGTTCAGCTCAAAGGCGAAACCGCCGCCGTCCAGATGCACGTCGACAGCCCGGTCATCTACCTCCGCATCGGCGACACACCCGCGCCCCCCACCGGCGGCGCGCCCCTCGTCGTCGACACCCACGGAGCCACCGGCCAGGCCGCCACCGCCCCCGCCGGAGGCTCCCCCGACAGCCGTTACGTCATCGTCCGCGCCGACGTCCGCACCGGCGTCCGCGTCATCACCAGCTTCAAAATCAGCGATCTCGGTGGCCCCCACCGCCGCGACGATGTCATCGAAACCACCACCCAGCTCCTCTCCGGAGGTCACTGGATGAAGATCACTCCCCGCACCCCGCTCGACTTCGGCGAGTTCGCCCTCATGGAAATCATCTCCGATAAAGAGGTCAACCTCGGCGTCTGGGACTTCGGTATCCACCCCGTAGCCCCCGAAAACCGCGACGTCCTAAAACCCGAACCCCACCGCCGCCCCAACCTCGAACGCCACCCCTCAACAAACTGATCGGCCATCACAAAAAATTGTCACCCACCCAAGAATTGTCATCCTTGCCTGAGCGAAGTCGAACGGGCGGAGGACCTGCTTTTCGCTTTTGCTAGCACCTAGCACCTAGTACCTAGCACCCAGCAACTCTACTTCCTACCCACCCTCGCCGCCCCACCTGCCCTATCCAGCTCCAGCAGCAACCCCAGCCCCGCCACCGCGATATTATCGCGCGTAGCGTTCTTCGCCTCGTACATCATCGTGTCTGCCGCCCGCAGAATCGTCGGCACCGTCTCGCCGTCCTCTGGAAAAGTTGCCATCCCAAAGCTTCCCGAGATCCTCAGCGAAAGTCCCGCACCCTCCAGGAACCGTGCCGACCGCAAATCCTCCCGCAGTTTCATCGTGGCTTCCACGGCCTGGTTTTTGCTCGCCCCCGGCATCACCGCCACAAACTCATCCCCGCCATACCGGAACGCCGAGCAGTTCGGCCCCAGCGACCGCTTCATCAGCCCACCCACCTCAGCCAGCAACCGGCTCCCCACCAGGTGTCCATGCGTATCGTTCACGCTCTTGAAGTGGTCAAGGTCCACAAACAGCAGGCTGAAGTCCTGCGGCAGAGCCACCTGCTCATCCAGCATCGTGTACAGATGCCGCGCATTGAACAGTCCCGTGCAATCGTCCGTAATCGTCAGCTCCTGGATCAGCGTCATCGACCGTGCATTCTGAATCGCAATCGCAGCGTAGTCGCACAGAATCCGCAGAAACGAGATCGAGTACTCCGACATCAGGTCCAGCTTGCTGTTCAGCAGTTGAATTACTCCCAGCGTCTTATTCGCCGAGCGGATCGGCACGCAAGCAATCGACTGAATATTCAGATCCGGAAACCGCTTCGAAAACGCAGACCAATGCGGATCGAGCGATACATCCGGAACCACCAGCGGATTGCCCGTCTCCGCCACCCACCCCGCCACGCCCTCGCCCATCTTCACCCGCAGGCCCTTCAGCGACTCTGCGTTCTCGCCCACCGCAATCGCGTAATAAAGATCGCCATCCACCGGATCCACCATCAGCAGCGACCACCGCTCCGGCCCGAAGAACTGCGCCATCTTCTCCATGATGGTGCCCAGAATCTCCTCCAGCTCCAGCGCAGCCGTCAACGCACGCGCCACATCGTGGAACACCCGCAGGTGGTCCATCTGGCGGCTTTCGATTACCTCAAACTGGCGCCGTTCTTTCACTAGAATCACCGAAAGTATTGCAAGTAAATCAGTTACGTTCCAGACCTGCCGGAAGTTTCATACCTGACTTTATAGTGACCGATGGCCTGTGCGTATCACCCAAATGCACCATATCAGCCGCCAATGTGCACCATGCTCCGCGACGGCTTTTCAAATCCCGGTTCCCCGATATGATGCCGCGCTTCTTTGCGCATCACAACTCGCCGGATATACGACGCAAGCTCCGCATCGGTTCCACCTCGCATCATCTCACCCTGCAGATCGTGATCGCTCTGTGAAAACAGACAGGTCCGTATCTTTCCATCCGACGTCAGCCGCACCCGGCTGCAATGTCCGCAGAAAGGCCGCGACACCGGAGCAATAATCCCGATCTCCCCCACTCCGTCATCGAACGTAAACCGCTTCGCCGTCTCGCTTACACTGTTCGGCGGCCAGCTCCACCAGCGGACGGTACGCATTCAGCCGTCCCACAATCTCGTCCATCGGAACCACCGTCTCCGGCTTCCAGGTCCGGTCCTCTTCCAGCGGCATAAACTCGATAAACCGCACAATCACGTCTTCGTTGCGCGAAAACTCCGCAAACTGTTCAATCTGCCCATCATTGAATCCCCGCAACAGCACGCAGTTCACCTTCACCGGCCCCAGCCCCACCTCGCGCGCCTTGCGCATCCCCGCCAGCACCTTGTCGAAGCTCCGCGGCACCCGCGTAATCGCCGCAAAAGTCTCCGCATCCACCGCATCCATGCTCACCGTCACCCGGTTCAGCCCGGCCCGGTGCAACGGCTCCGCCAATCCCTCCAGCAGATGTCCGTTCGTAGTCAGCGCAATATCCAGCGGCAATCCCGCTTCGCTATGTTGCCTATCGACACAGCGCTTCCATCCGCCGCATAAGCCGTCCGCATGCGCGACAGCTCCTGCACCATCTCCACCAGCCCCGAGCGCAGCAACGGCTCACCACCCGTCAGCCGAATCTTCTCCACCCCCAGCGAAACGAAGATCCGCACCATCCGCAGATAATCCGCAATCGGCAACTCCGTATACTGCGCGCCCTCATTGCCCGTCCGGCAGTACACGCACTTGTAGTTGCAGCGATCCGTCACCGACACCCGCAGATCCGTAATCGCGCGTCCCAACTTGTCCCGCAGCCGCCCACTCGCCTCAGGCAGAGCAGTCTCGCCGTCCAGCAGCGCCGTACCCGCATCGCCAATCGTGATTAAAGCAGCCATATCGCCCACAGACCAGAGACTCATTCGATGCAAATAACCGGAAGAAGGAGCCAGCTACAGCATCCCAAGTATAACGTTCGCTATAGACGATCGCCTCATCCGTTATCGTCATCACAGCTTACATCCTGCAGACGATAACTTATCCCTTCGCCGCCAGAACCGCCTTCGTCAGCTCTGGAACAATCTCGAACAGATCCCCCACCACACCAAAGTCCGCCACCTCAAAGATCGGCGCATGCTCATCCTTGTTGATCGCGATCACCGCCTTCGAACCCTTCATCCCCACCAGGTGTTGAATCGCCCCTGAAATTCCCACCGCCAGATAAAGCTTCGGCGAAACCGTCTGCCCCGAGCTCCCCACCTGCCGCTCCATCGGCAGCCACCCGTTATCGCAGATCGGCCGGCTAGCCGCCAGCTCCGCGCCCAGCGCAGTCGCCAACTCCTGCACCATCGCGATATTGCTCTCCTCGCCAATCCCGCGTCCCACCGACACGATCACCGGAGCCGCACTCAAATCCACCGTCTGCGCCGACTCCCTGAACAACTCGCCCGGCTTATTCCGAATCTGCGCCGCACTCAACTCCGGCACAAAAACCTCGGCCGCTACAGGCGCCGTCTCTGCAGCCGCATCCGCCCGAAAACTTCCCGCCTGCACCGAAACAAAACAAGGCCCATCCCCAACCTGCTTGTAGTCAGCATTCAACTTCCCCTGCAAGAGCTGCCGCACAAACACCGGCCCGTCATGAATGCCCGTAACATCGCTAATCAAAACCTGCCCAAACCGAGTAGCCAGCGCCGGAGCAAAATCCCTCACCTGGTACGTATGCGGAAACACCACATACCCCGGCCCCACCTTCTTCACCAACTGCTCCAACGCGATCACATATCCATCCGCCGTATAGTCCTTCAACAGCGCATGCTCCACCGAATACACCTTCGCCGCGCCGCTCACCCCAATGCCGCCCGTACCCAGCAACGCAGCCGAGCACTCCCCACCCACCATCCTGGCCAGCATCTGTCCCGCAGCCAAAGCCTCCATACTCATGCGGTTCAAAACTCCACCGCGCTGCTCCATCACAACCAGAACTCCGCTCATATCACCCTCACTTCAAACTTCATCTTCTCCACCAGCTTCGCCGCAATCTCCGCCGGAGTTCCCGTCAGCATCTCCGTCTTCTTCTGCTTCTCCGGCAGATAAACCCTCTCGAGCGAAACCGCCTTGCCCCCCAGCCGCCGCAGCCGCAACCGTCTTCGTCTCCTTCGTCTTCGCCTTCTTAATCCCCATCAGCGTCGCGTACCGCAGCTTGTTCCCACCACTCTGAATCGTCAACAGAGCAGGCAGCGGCATCTCCACATGCTGAAACCACCCATCCTCCAGCTCGCGCTTCACCTTCAACCCACCGTCAACAACCTCCACATGCATGATCAGCGTCGCATGTGGAATCCCCATCAACTCTGCCATCACCACACCCGTCTGCCCCAACCCCAGATCGTCAGATTGTAACCCCGTAAGTATCAAATCCGGCGACTCACCTCTTCATCGCATCCGCCAGCATCCGAGCCACCCCCAGCGTATCCCGCTCACCCAGATCATCCGCCTCAATATGGATCGCCCTATCCGCCCCCTTCGCCAACGCCTCCCGCAGCGTACTCGTCACCCGCTCCGGCCCCGCGCAAACCACCACCACCTCGCCGCCATGCTTCTCCTTCAACTGCAGCGCCTCTTCCAGCGCATAAGCATCCGGCTCGTTGATCGTGTACGAAAGATCATCCTCATCAATCCACTTCCCATCCGCAGCCACATGCACCTGCGCATCCCGCTCCGGAACCTGCTTCACTGCTACCAATATCTTCATTTCACCTTCTTGAAATAGTGTTGAGATCGGGAGATGAGTTGGCTCATTCTCCTACTGAAAGGTAGCCTATTCCCGTGATAAGTATTCCAATGATTGTCAGCATCCACCAGCGAGAAGACCTCCAACAAGCAACAACTGCCAATATTAAAGTCAAAAACAGCCCTACCGGGATTGCAACATATACGACATAAGGGTTCGAGATGCTCGCATGAGTGAAATTCGGAACGATCCAGAAACATACGAGTACTACGCTGCTTACAATTCCGCAAATCGCTCCACTAGATACGACCTTCACTGTGATCCTCCGCTCGGCGGAGGAGGAATCGCACCAAGCTGCATCATCAGCCCAAGCGCATCCATAATGATGCGCGTCTCCTTGATCCTTCCATCCACCAGCCGGTCGACGACCATGCCCCAGACCTTCACTGGCCGTCCTGTAGCTGGCACTCCCAGAAACTCCCCGCGGTGCGTCCCAGTCCACTCAAACCGGCTCAACACCTTATCCCCCTCAGCAATCTGCTCCTCAATCGCGAAGTGAATATCAGGAAACCCGGCCCGGAAACCTCGCAGAACATCCTTCAGCCCCTCCACACCCGGACCCTGCCCAGGAAAAGGAACCTGCTCCACCACATCCTCCCAAACAAACCGCTCGGCAGAGTCAATCCGGCCTTGGTTAATCGTCTCTTCAACAAAATCCCGCACGATAGCGCCGTTATCTTGCATCAATCAAACCCCTCCTCTTTCCAAATTGAATCGCTAGAAATTCTAACGCTCACAGATCATCTCAACTGTTAACTTCCGGCACCGGCGCCGCAGGCAACGCTCGCGCCGTCAACTGCGCAATATCCAACAACTGCGGCTGCACATCCATCCCCGCCACCGCATCCCGAAACATCGTATTGCAGAAAGGACAAGCCGTCCCAATCGTCTGCGCGCCAGTGTCGACCAGCTCCTTCGCGCGAACATGACTCACCCGCTCCCCGTCTCCTCACCCAGAAACGCCAACCCGCCACCAGCCCCGCAACAAAAACTCCGCTCATGCGATCGCGGAGCCTCCACCAGCGTCCCCGCCCGCGCAACAATCTCCCGAGGCTCCTCATAAACGTCGCGATACCGACCCAGGTAGCAAGGATCGTGATAAACAATCGACTCCCCCGCACCCTGCTTCGGCAAACGATCCTTATACCGAGCCATAAACTCCGAGTGATGCTCAATCACCGGAGCCACCCCATACTCCCGCCAGTCATTCGAAATCGTCCTCACGCAATGCGGACAGATCGCCACGATCTTCTGCACCTTCGCCGCCTCCAGCGCCTTCAGCCCCGCCTCCGCCAGCGATCCGAACACCAGATCATTCCCCAGCCGCCGCGCAGGATCACCCGTACACTTCTCCTTCTTCAAAACCCCAAAAGTAGTCCCCAGGTAATCCATCACCCGCGCAAAATCCGCCACAATCTCGCGCCCCTTAGGATCGTACCCACCCATGCACCCGAGCCACAAGACAGTACTCCTGCGTCCCATCAAAGATCGGCAGACCTGCTTTAGTTACAAATTTATCCCGCTCTGCCGCGCTCAACCCCAGCGCATTCCCATTCTTCTCCAGCGCCAGAAAAAGCTTCGTCCCATACGTGTCCTCCCACACACCCGTATTCGTCGCCCCGCGCCGCAGCCCAACAATAATCGGCAGATGCTGAATCCCCACCGGACACTGATACTCGCAACTCCCGCACGTCGTACACTCAAACGCCGCCTCCATCGACATCGTCGTGCCAAAATCCGTATCCGGCCTCTGCTCCGCCAGCAGAGCCACATCGCTAGCCGGCCCCAGCTCATTCAAATACGACCGCATCCCCAAAATAATCTCTTTAGGATTCAAAACCTTGCCGGTAGTAGAAGCAGGGCAGTGCTCCGTACAACGTCCACACTCCACGCAACTGTAAGCTTGTAACGAGATCAGTTGCGTAATATCTTTCCCCGCAACCAGCCCAAAATCCTCATCCCCATCCAGCGGCGGAATCTTCGAAAACCCATCCCGCTTCAAAAAAACCGTCAGCGGACTCAGCACCAGGTGCAGATGCTTCGTATGCGGAATCAGCGGCAGAAAAACCAGCAGCGCCAGCGTATGCGTCCACCACAGCGCCTTCACCGCAGCCCCATCGCTGCTCACAAAGAACGCCGCCAGATACGTAACCATCAGCACAAAGATCAGCAGCGCAATAAACCCCGACTCATACGAGACCTTCGTCCCCAGCCAAACCGGCCGTACAAAAAACCGCCGCACAAACAGCCCGGCAATCGACACCGCCACCAGCAGCGCCCACACCGCCGCAAACCCAAAGTAGAACCCACCCACATATCCATCAGCCGAAAGAAACCCCAACCGCAGCCCATTCGCAAAGTGGTTCAGACTCACCAGCGCAAACGCCAGAAACCCCCAGAACACAAACGCATGTGCCAGCCCCGGCAGCGGCCGCTGCTTAATCACCTTCGCCTGGCAAAGCACCTCCCAGAAGAACTCCCACACCCGCCGCCCCACCGGTCGCAGCGAAAAGTCAGCATCCTTCTTCGATCGCAAAATATTCCGCAGAATCGGCCCAAACCGCCAGAAGAAAAGCGCGCCCGAAATCACCGAGCACGCCAGCAACACCCCAATCTCAAGCCACGAAAAATGCAGCGGCTCCGCAAGCACGATAGACAGCAGACCACGCGGCAATCCAGCACCCACCGACTCGACCATCCCGACCCATCCGCACACAGCGCCTCAAGCAGCACTTCAAAGGCTCGAGCAGTTCACCTTGTACCGTGTACCCGGTACCTAGTAACTAATAAACTCCGTGCTCCCGCGCCGCAGACGAAGCCCCGCAATCAGGAACACCAGAAAGCCCAGCCCCATCGCTGCATCCCAGTACACCATCGGCCGAGCCCAGCCCGGCGAGTACGTCGCATCCTGCCCCGACCACAGCGACACCAGCGTCGCCACAATCAAGCACTGGCAGGCAATCACCAGAAAAAGTTGCCCGCGCCGCCGCCGCCGGTCCAGCACTTCGACCTGTTCAGGGGTAAGGTTCCGTTCCTCGGGTGGAAGCAGTGTGTTAGCCATCGCGTTATTCATCTCCTGAAGTCTCAACTGCGGACACTTCATTAAATCACAGCCGCCCTCCCTCCCGCGCGGTTGACTTCAATATCGAAATTCTTTAATTTCAACTGCAGGCGCGAAAGGGCGCATCCGGTCCGCGGAAAGGGCAGTGCCCACCTCCAGTTCCACAACTTAGCGAATCTTCTTTCTAGCCTGACGCGTGCGGACTCCAGGCGAACAACGAAAGGAGCTTCGTATGCCCGAACTACCCGCCCGCCCAAACCTCGAACAGTACAAGAAGCAAGCCAAGGATCTTCTCCACGATCACGGGCTTGGCACGTCCGCAGCCCTCGTTCGCATCGCCCACAATCATCCCCGCCTCCACAAACTCCCCGAGTCCGATATTCGCAGCGCGCGCTTCATCCTCACCGACGCCCAGCTCGTCCTTGCCCGCGAACACGGCTTCGAATCCTGGCCAAAATTAACCGCCCACATCCGTTCCATCAATCTCATCAACTCCGTCGCCGACCCCGCCGACCCTGTCGCCGCCTTCATCGAAGCAGCCTGCGTCCCACGCCACTCCGGCCACGCCACCGGAGATCTAGCCCACGCCGAGATCATCCTCTCCCGCTACCCGCAGGTCGCCACCGCCAACATCTACACCGCCGCCATCCTCGCTGACGAGGCTACCGTCCGCAGCAATCCTCTCGCGCGATCCAAAAATCGCTACGGCAAAAGGCGGCCCGCACGGCTGGGACGCCCTCACACACCTCTGCTTCTCGCGCTACCTCCGCCTCGATCCCTCGCGGTCTGAGGCCTTCGTCCGCACCGCCCAGGCTCTCCTCGACGCCGGAGCCAGCGCCAACACCGGCTGGTACGAGACCAACAACACTCCCGGCGGTCGGCTCGAGTTCGAGAGCGCCATCTATGGAGCCGCCGGCATAGCCCACCACGCCGATCTCACCCGCCTCCTCCTCGCTCGCGGAGCCGATCCCAACGACGGCGAGACCCCGTACCACGTGCCCGAAAGCTACGACAACACCATCACGAAGCTCCTACTCGAAAGCGGCAAGCTCAACCCTGCCAGCATCACCACCATGCTCCTACGCAAGGCCGACTGGCACGACGACAAGCGGCCTCAAGCTCATCCTCGAGCACGGCGCCGACCCCAACGCCATGACCATCTGGGGCCACACCGCCCTACATCAGTCACTGCGGCGCGACAACGGCCTCATCATGATCGAGATGCTGATGGACCACGGGGGAGACCCTACTATCACCAACCGCGAAGGCCTATCCGCGACCCAGATCGCCGCCCGCAGAGGACGCGGCGACGTCCTCCGGCTCTTCGAACAACGTAACTTCAAACGCGATCTTCAAGGACCCGTTTTTCAAGGTCTAGACCAGCTCATCGCTGCCTGCGCTCTCGCCGACCGCGATGCCATTCAAACCCTCACCACCCAACATCCGCACCTAATCGCCGAGCTGTTAGCGCAAGGCGGAACGCTCCTGGCCGAGTTCGCCGGCAACGCCAACGTAGAGGGCATCCACGCCCTGCTCGACCTCGGCGTCAGCCCCGCAGCCCTCTATGGAGGCGACGGTTACTTCGACATCGCCCGCGACAGCACCGCCCTGCACGTAGCCGCCTGGCGAGCATGGGCCGCCGCCGTCAAAGCGCTGATCTCCCGCGGAGCACCCATCAACGCCCTCGACGCCAAGGGTCGCACCGCGCTCGCCCTGGCTGTCAAAGCCTGCACCGACTCCTACTGGAAGTACCGCCGCACCACCGAATCCATCGAAGCCCTCCTCAACGCCGGAGCTACCGTTACAGGCATCGACCTCCCCACCGGCTACGACGAGGCCGACACACTCCTGTCCCAAGCCACGGGGTAGGATTGCGGGTTTTGGGTCGGTGAGTTCGTAGAGTTGGCGGAGTATCCTATCGGCAAGCAATTCGATAGACACTCGTGGTTGCTTTTTAGTGCATTCTCGCGATCACAACAGCTTCTTCTTTTGCCAGATCCTTGGGGATGGGGAAGTAGCCTAATGCGGCGGCCTGTCGCTGGGCAGCACCCAACATCCACAGCAGGAACCCTGCGAGTGCTTTCCGTTTCGTGTCGTCTTTAATATGAGCAGGGATGACAACCCAGGTAAAAGAGCTGATGGGGTAGACGCCTGCACCGGGAGCATTCACGGTGGAAACTTTGAAGTCACGCCCCATGTGCGTCGAGTGGCTGGTGGCCGCGGCGATGCTTTCAAGACTGGCGGGGACGAACTCGCCGTTTCGATTCTGAACCCTGCCGTAGCTCAGGTGATTCTGCAGTGCGTAGATAAATTCAACGTAGCCGATTGAGCCGCTCTGCTCTCTAACTAACTTGGATACCCCATCATTCCCATCTGCCTCTCGTCCTATAGGCCATTTCGGAGTCAGGCTCGTTCCTACCTGAGCCTTCCATTCGGGGTTGGTCTTTGAGAGGAAGTCAGTCCACGCATAGCTGGTGCCACTGCCATCCGCGCGATGAACCACCACGATGTCGAGATCGGGCAGGCGCAGGTTCTTATTGGCGCGGGCTAGAATCGGGTTATTCCATCTCTTGATCTTCCCCAGGTAAATACCGGCGAGCGCCTCCGGGGTAAATGCGATATCTGTGGACAGTCCGGGCAGGTTGACCACAGGCACAACCGCGCCTACCACCGATGGAAGGAACAGATACTTTTCTTCGTCTCGTGGGGCGAGTTGATGAATCACTTCGGGGCTATCGGATGCTCCGAAATCGACGCTGTCTGCAAGCAGCATTTGAATTCCTTCCGCCGAACCGACCGGTTCGTAGGTTATCTGCAGGGCGGGATTCTCGCGCCGGTAGTTTGTGAACCATTTTTCATAGACGGGAAGAGGGAAGGTGGCGCCGGCTCCTTTCAGGACGGTCGTGGGTTGAGGCAGAGGGGCGGTGTAGGGTAGCGCTTCGCCTTGTTGCAGCGCTTCGACCAGTTTCTTTGCGATCAGCGTCGAGAGGTCTTTCGATACGTCCTTCGACGCCGCTGGCGGCGTAGCCAGGTATGACCATATCGTCTGGCCATTCTTATCTCTCAACTCAATTGAGAGGAAGCCGTTATAGATCGGCGTTCCATTGGCCGGCACGTTGCCCAACTGGGGGTTGTGACTGCGATATCCTTCGATCCAGATCTCGCCGCCACCACCGAGGATTGCATCGGCACTCGATGCGTCTTCGGCGAGAGTGACCGGAGGCCTTTTGCGTAGTTCGGCGATGACATCCTCACGAAACTTCGCAGAACTCTCCCGGGTTGCGAACGGCTCAACGTAGATTCGTCTGATTGGATTGGCGGGGGCCGTCTGCGCGACGAGCGCGGGCATAAACATCACGCACAAGAGCGTAAAAGAGATGATCAATCGGAACGGGAAAACGCTCATGGTAGGGATTATCCTCCAGCTTGATCGGAGTTGGTGCGATCTACTTGTGCCCGAACAACTCCACACCGTATACGATTCGCCATTGTGCCGCGCCGAAGTTTTGCACAAGAGCGTGGCCGATCCCCAGCTTTATCCGCAGATTCCGTCCAGGGCCTGCGCGTTCGAAACGGCCGGTCAAGAGAGCCTCCGAACCCGCCTCCCCGCTGGAGGTAGCGTGGAAAGCCGTTTCACCGAAGATTTCAGGCCCAGCAACAACTGCCCAATCATTGGACAACGCAAAGCTGCGCCCCCCGCTAATACCGTAGAGGAACTCGTTCCCATTTGGACTGTCTGGCACGGGCGTCTCATTGAGCGGACGGACATGGATACCGAGCTGGCCCGCATACCTGAAGGCCCCAGCGTCACCGGCAGCGAGGAATCGGAACATCCCGCGGTACCTGGCGTCGGTCACGTAATCGGCGCGGTCTCCGGAGGGAATATAGGCTTGCGCGCCAGCACCTAAACGGAGCAAGCTTCCCGGCTGTCCAAACAAGCGAACGTCGACGCCGATGCGAGTATCGGAGATGGTATCGGGATTAGTCCCGAGGGTTAGTGACGGAGCTGTGAACTGATATGGACCAAGCGTCCCGCTCGTGCCTGTGACCACAAGGGGGAAGGGAAAATTGACGTATCCCCGAAAGCGGGAATATGTGACCGATGCGCCGATATCCAGGAACGCTTCCTGCGACACGATGGCAAGCGCCTGCTTGCCATCCGGACCGGCGATGACCAGCGGATTTCGCTCATAGCCGGAGGTAGCTGCAATAGCGCCCCCAAGTTGGCCACTGATATCCAGATCGTCCATGACGAACCAGCCGCCGCCGGGAGCTGACTGATAGAAGCGGTCGACCGCGAAGCCGGATACCTGTTGCTGCGCATCTGCGATTGGGAGGAAGTACCCAAGCAAGAACAATGCGGCCACCAGTCGGCAAACGCTGTCACGTATTGATTCAAAACTCGCCATGAATTCTCACGGTAAAGACATTGAGTGGGCCACGCGCTGCGTTAAACCCCGGATTTGCAATGTGCTGGTAATCCCCGGTCAGCCAAAATATCTTTGCGAAGTTCGCACTATAGAACAGATCGAGGGACTTTTCCGCGCCGGCCGTGATGGCGCCGTCACCGACGAATCCATCGATGCCGCCCATCCCCAGATACTTCGCGTGAATATCAGAGATCCATCCGAGATTGCCGCCAAAGCCCACGAAGTCCTTGGGTCGCGACCAGGAGGAACCTTTTGCCAACACTCCCAAAGTGGCAGAACGATCGGTTGATGTGTAGGCGTAAACCTCGGTCTTTCCATCGGCGTACATTCCGCGTGCGAAGACTCCGATGTCGTGTCCAATATATTGTTCTGCGAACACGCCAATGCCTTCCTTCATGTTTGGTTTTCGGGCCCAGCAGAGGTCGGGAGCGGTTGAATTGTTTGATCCATAGTTGAAGGTAGTGCAGGTGGTAGCGTTCTCTGCGGGGTTTGCTTCGAACGCAGAGATGGCGTCGCTGAAGCGCCCCATATTCTCGCGGTTGCGGAATCCCAGTACGCGAACCATGCCTTCCTGCCCTCGAATGGTGTGCTTGTGCTCAACCTCCATCTGGTCTCCGTAATATTTGAAGAGTCTGAAATCGACGGGGAGTTGGTTTGGCTGCTTCGGCGGAGTGATGCGTCCGTAGCGCACTGCCCAGTCATCCCAA
Organism: uncultured Acidobacteriaceae bacterium; assembly: GCA_963744125.1. Lineage (GTDB taxonomy): Bacteria > Acidobacteriota > Terriglobia > Terriglobales > Acidobacteriaceae > Edaphobacter. The sequence goes on from CAVUSG010000012.1 coordinate 646,125, forward strand.
TAGAATTCACAAACGCCTCCATACGAGTAGCCGCGCGCGTCGGATGCAAAATCATAGGCTGCGTAGGTCAGAAACCCCAGGCTGAGAAATCCCTGCCGAGGGTCGACATCAAAGGCGTTGACATCGAAGAAATCCAGGATGCTAAAGTTGCCGACTGTAAATACCAGTCGCCTGCTGTCGTAATGAGTTCCCAGCTGCAACGGACCTGATTCTTCCACGATGCTTTTGCCGCCAAGTCCGATCGTCTGCTTGAGGAATAAGCGGGACTTGTAGATTTGGGGTACGGTTGTCCCGCCCTTCTGCAACTCGAAGTTCTGGATAGCGCCACCCAGTCCCCTGAGTTGGGAGAATGGTTGTTCCGTAATGACCTCGGGGACAAAATAGCCCTCTGCACCCTTCCAGAGCCGAACTCCCAGGTAAAGAGTCGCCGTTCCCGTGAAGCTTCTTTCGGCGGTGGGAAGCAGCGAATTGATGCTGCCGTTCAGGTTGGTATAGGGGGCGTTGAAGGCCGGCTTCCAGCTCGAAATATAGGTGAACTGCCCGTAAGCATTCCAGCTTTCGTTATCGATGTCGTGCTCGCCTTTGTCCGCCAGCATCTTCATGAAACTGAAATCATCGCCGGTGCGAGGAGCAGGGGCACCGTCCTGGGCATACGCGAGTGAGGACGCGAGGAGCACAGTCGTCAATACCGCTGCACAAGTTTTCACACACCGCATCGCGGCAAAGACTGACAACCAAAAACGCATCTAACCCCCGCAAGAAATGACGCCCGTCGGTGCAGAGTAAATTGACAGGACCGTAACAAACATCAACCGCCCTTGAATTCTTCAGTTTGGGCGTGGAGTATGTCCCCGAAAACACCCTCTATTTGAGATAAGCCCGGACCAGGTCGATCATGTCCTCAGCAAGCTCCTGTGGTGGTGCAGAGCTTCTCTCGCCCGACAAAAGATGGAGGCGAATGTGGTCTTCAAGCACCTCGGCCATGAGACTGTTAATGCCTCCTCTCACGGTTGCCAGCAGCATCAATACATCTGCGCAATCGTCGCCAGCGGTCAGGATGCGTTCGACGGAATCGACCTGCCCACGAATCCGCTTGACCCTTGCGACGAGCTTCTGTTTTTCCTTGTCGATGTGGTTCATATTTTCCTTAATCATAGCCTAGGGGGGTATGATACAAGACAAAGAGAGAGTATGAAATCCTCTCCCAGGAGTACGTAGCCCCCTATGAGCATAAATTCCGCGCAAGAGCCTCCCAGTAGAACGAGAGACTTCCCGTGTTGTGATGAGCGCTCTGGAACCCGTCACTAGCTTTGCTATCGAACGAGTCCTCGCGCTTATCCAGCGTATGACCTGTGATTTGAGCGCGTGAGATCGTGCCGAAAGGCCTGCCTCGCACCTCCCCAACCGATGACCAAAACAAATGCTGAACGATTGCGCCACTGCGCAGTCGCCTCTGCGTTTGCCGGGATCACGCAAGGAGGAACCATGAACAAGAAGCAAAGCACCATGAACGTTGCCGTTCGCCGTCCGACTCCCCTGGTTTGCGTATGGCTGCCCACCGTGGGGGTCGGCGCACCCCTCGTCTGCCGCTGGATTCCTGCTGAGATATCCACAAGTAGCTCCCAGCCCGCTCTCTTCCCAGAGGGCGACATAGGAGGTTTGCGCCTATGTGCCTGATCTTGTTTGTTTTGATGGGTGGAGATCTATAACCCATGTCTCAGAAGCGAGACATGGGGCACCTAGGGTTGTGGTGATCTGAAAAAACCATCAGGCGCCCTCAGGCACACTCTAGATAAATGCCACCGACTGAATCCCAGCCACGTCGAACCGCTTCCGGCACCGGATATTCTTGCACCCGACCAGGTCGTCCCTGCGCACCATGTAGCTCTGCGCCTTGGCGAACCGTGCCCGGTCACGGTCGTCGGCTCCGCGCGGCAGTTGCGCTTTCTTACGGCGCACCAGCCAGCCCAGTTCATATTCGCCCTGCTGCCCGCAGTGCGGACACGTCATCACATGCGTACGCTGCTCCGGCCGCTCATCAAAAAAATCACGTTCTTCCATCCGGCACCTCGTCGCACCCCGAACAGGCCCATTTGGTGCCCAGCGTCCGGGGTGACGCTTCTGCGAAGACGAGTATATTGCATAATCACCTTTGAACAATCGTTCAGGCTTTATGGAGACGCAAACCGAACATCAGCCACGAGAAAGCCGAAAAAGAGCAGCCGTGAACAATTTGAAAGAGAAGCCATGAGCAAGCCGAAAAAACAGACCTTCTCGAAGGTCAAAGCCGTTAAACTCAACGCTCGCACCGCCGTAGGCTCCCCACCTCCCGAGCGCATCCTCCCCGACCCCAAACAAAAGGCCGCAGCCAAACCGAAACACAAGAAAACTCTGGCCGACCTCCTCACCAGCACAGGAGAAGACGAATGAACCTCCTCAGAATAACCGCGATCGCCCTCGCCACCGCCGCCCCACTCAGCAGCCAGACCATCCAGGTCAACAAGGAAAACCGAACCATCGCCATCACCGCCACCGACCACGTCCTCGCCATGGCTGACGTCGCGACCCTGCACATCGGCTTCATCGTCTACGGTCCCGACAAGGACTCCGCCTACGCAGACCGGCTCGCGCGTCTCGAACGACATCGCCTCGGCCCTCACCAAGGCTGGGGTCCCTGAAGAAGCCCTCGAGAGCGAGAACCAGAACGTCTCGCCCGTGCAGGAGTACCAGGTCGACAAGCTCACTGCCGCCGAGAAGGCCCAGCGCAAGTTCCAGGTCACCCAAAGCTGGACCGTCCGCACCAGCGCAGATGACGCTGCCCACCTGCTCGACGTGGCCGTCAAAGCCGGAGCCAACCAGTCCGGCGCTATCGAGTGGTCCTTGCAGGACGAGAACACCCCGCAAGGCCAGGCCGCCGCCAAGGCCCTCCAGCGAGCCCGCACCGTCGCCGGCCAAATGGCGGGCGGAATGAACGTCAAGCTCGGCCCCCTGGTCTACGCCAGCAACGAGACCGAAGCCCCGCCGGTCCGGCCGCTGATGGAGTCCCGGGTAGGCGTAGCAGCGATGGCCGCGCCACCTCCATCGCCTCCGCTAGTCATCAACCCGCGTCGCATCGAAAAAACCGCCACCGTCTACGCAGTCTTCGCGATAGAGTAACCAAGAACCAGCAACCGACACACCAACAGCCGAGTACCCAAATGCCAGTACAAAATTATCGCGAACTTAAACCGACACCCGAAGCCGAAGCCATCTTCCGCCGCTGGCTCTCACTCCTCAACGAGGAGTTCACGCGCCACCAGTCCGTCGATCGCCGCTCCGAGATCGTCCGCGACGAGCTCACCCAGATCTACCTCGCCAGGCCGCATGGTGGACGCAAACAGGCCACGCTCACCAGCGAACTCGGCACCAACGTCCTGCTCGAGTCCTTTGACCCGCGCAACGCCACCCTCGAGCCCGAGTACTACGGTGACGTCAACGCCGAGAAGTACGCCATCCGCAAGCCCCTCATCTGGTTCTGGCAGATGTTCGACCGCTCGCCGCTCGGCCTCAACCACTGGCTCGGATTCCGCTTCCGCTGCATGCTCGGCCGCCACATCTTCAAGCACCTCGGCAAAGGCGTGAAGATCTTCCACAACGTCGAGTTCACCTACGGCTACAACCTCACCATCGAGGACAACTGCACCATCCACAAGAACGTCCTGCTCGACGACCGCGGAGAGATCATCCTCCACGAAGGCACCAGCGTCTCCGACTACGCCAACATCTACTCCCACACCCACGACATCAACCACCAGGCCGACGTCACCAACAAGGTCACCGAACTAGGCCCCCGCGCCCGCGTCACCTATCACGCCACCGTCCTCGCCGGCTCCACCATCGGCGAGAACGCAATGCTCGGAGCCATGGGTCTCGCCACCAAACCCGTACCCCCCGGCACCGTAGCCGTTGGCATCCCAGCCAAAGTAAAACGCCAGAAAGACCCGGCGCCCTAAACTACTTCAGCCTCTCCCGCAGTAGATCGTCCACATCCCCGATCTTGTCGGTCAGCAGGTTCAACTTCTTCGTCAGGTTCTGAATCTCCGATCTCAGCGCGGCGATTCACCTGGTAGTCCAGTTCGCCGCGCACACGGTCCTTCGTATCCTGCCGGTTCTGGCTCATCATAATCACCGGAGCCTGCACCGCGGCCAGCATCGACAGAAATAGATTCAGCAAAATGAACGGATAAGGATCCCACGCTTCATGACGCAGCCTGACGTTCACGACGACATAGATCACCAGCACCACGGAGAACGAAATAATGAAGTTCCACGACCCACCGAATCGCGCCACAACATCTGCAATCCGGTTTGCGAACGTCATCTCCTCATCAATCACTTCGTTAGCATTGCGAGTCACGCGGTCGCGAACAAGTTGCTGATGCGCATGAAGTTGCCGCGCAATCACTGTCAGCATATCCATTCCCGCCATCGGCTTGCGCTGCAGCAGAATCGCAATGTCGTTGCGCTCGACCTCAAGGCAGGTGGTCTCCTCAAGAGCCATCGCATTGGTCTGGTGCGCAGTCTGTTCCAGCATCGAAGCAAACCCGAACAGCTCCCCATGCTTCGGCTCATCAACCAGAACCTCCTGGTTGTCGTCATCCACCGTCGTCACCTGCACGCTGCCCGACATCACCACGTAAGCCTGCCCGCCCGGATCGCCGATCTTATAGATCCGCTGCCGAGCCGCGAATCGCCGCAACTCTACTTCTGTCGCCAGCACCTCAATCTCTTCATCGTCCAGCAACGCAAACAGCGGAATATGCCTCAACTCATTCACATCGCAAGCCATCTTTCACCTCGCGTTCATCAGTCGCAGTTTGAATCACAGCTCACGCACCAGCCCGCGTTCTTTCGGTAAGCTAACAATTATGGATCAGCAAGTCGTCCTTATCCTCTTCCAGATCGTAGTTCTCATCCTCGCCTTCAGCATCCACGAGTGCGCGCACGCCTGGACCGCCAATCGTCTCGGCGATCCAACCGCCCTGATGCTCGGTCGCGTCACGCTAAACCCTCTCAAGCACATCGATCCACTCGGCTCCGTCCTCTTTCCGCTCATCGGTCTCTTCTACGGCGGAATGCTCTTCGGCTGGGCCAAACCGACACCGGTTACACCGCGCAACTTCAAGCACTACAAACGCGACGACATCCTCGTCTCCCTCGCCGGCCCAGCCAGCAACATGCTCTCAGCCATCGTCGCGCTCATCCTGCTCATCATCCTCAAGCACGCGATCGCCGGGGGCGAGATCGCCGTCAGAACCGCGGTCCTTCTCGCCAACCACATCCCTGTCTCGACCGAGAACCTTCCCCAACTCTTTCCCATCGCACTCTTCCTCTACTACGTAATCCTGCTCAACCTGCTGCTCTTCGTCTTCAACCTCATCCCGCTTCCGCCCCTCGATGGCAGTCACATCCTCCGCCACTTCCTTCCCTACGACGCCCTTAAGGTCTACGACCGCATTCCCATGTTCGTCATGCTCATCGTCATGATCCTCTTTGGCGGCTTCATCTTCCGCATCTTTCTCATCCCCTTGCAGGGCGTCTTCATCGGACTTCTCGCCCGCCTCTAGCAGAAGCGCAGTCCACACGCGTTTCCCGTATCATCACTACTGACCGCAATGATCGAACAAACCACCATCTCCTCCCGCCCCCGTGTCCTCTCGGGCATGCGTCCCACCGGCCGCCTCCACCTCGGCAACTACATGGGCGCGCTCTACAACTGGGTCAAGCTCCAGCACCAGTACGAGTGCTACTTCTTCATCGCCGACCTCCACGCCCTCACCACCGACTACGCCGATCCCACCGCGCTCCGACAGAACATCCGCGACGTCGCGATCGACTTCCTCGCCGCCGGTCTCGACCCCGAGGTCAGCACCGTCTTCATCCAGTCGCACGTCCCGCAGCACGCCGAGCTGCACACCCTCTTCAGCATGTTCACGCCGCTGCCCTGGCTCGAGCGCGTCCCCACCTACAAAGACCAGCAGGAGCAGCTCCGCGAGAAGGATCTCAACACCTACGGCTTCCTCGGCTATCCGCTGCTTCAGTCCGCCGACATCCTCCTCTATCAGCCCGACTTCGTCCCCGTCGGCCAGGATCAGGTCGCCCACGTCGAGCTCACCCGCGAGGTCGCCCGCCGCTTCAACGCCCTCTACTGCGGGCAGCCCACGCCGGCCATCGAGAAGGCCAAAGCCGACCACTCCGACAAGGAGATACTCATCGCCGAGCTCTCTGCTCCTGCCGTCTCCAACGGCATCCTCCCCGAACCGAAAGTCCTGCTCACACCATCGCCCAAGCTCCCCGGCCTCGACGGCCGCAAGATGTCCAAGAGCTACGGCAACACCATCCTGCTCGACGAGCCCGAGGCCGACCTCCGCGCCAAGCTCAAGACCATGGTCACCGACCCCGCGCGCATCCGCCGCACCGACGTCGGCAACCCCGACGTCTGCCCGGTCTTCGATCTGCACAAGGTCTTCTCGCCCGAACCAGTCCAGCAGGAGGCCGCTGAGGGCTGCCGCACCGCCGGCATCGGCTGCATCCAGTGCAAAGGCTGGCTCGCCGACTCCATCGTCAAGGAGATCGCCCCCATCCAGGCCCGCCGCCGCGCCCTCGAAGCCGACCCCGAGCACGTCGACGCCATCCTCTGGGACGGCTCCGCCCGCGCCCGCCTCCGCGCCATCCAGACCCTCCAGCACGTCCGCCAGGCCATGGGCCTCGAGTAACCAACATGCCCGACGAAACCCGCCAAGCCGACCGAAGACCTCAGTCCTCGAACCCAAGACCACATCCCCGCCGAAGCCGGAGCCCAAGCGCCCAATAAACAGGACAAGCAGGACAAAGAAGAAGCCTCACAATCTCCCTTCTCCGTCACCGTAGGCCAGGTCTACGACGGCCCCCTCGACCTTCTGCTCGACCTCATCCGCAAGCAGAACATCGACATCTACGACATCCCCATCGCCCGCATCACCTCGCAGTTCCTCGAGTACACCCATCAACTCAAGCAGAACGACGTCGATACCGCCGGCGAGTTCATCTACATGGCCTCGCTCCTCATCCACATCAAGTCGAAGACCCTGCTCCCCCGCGATCCCTCCGGCGTCGAAGGCGACTCCGAAGACCCGCGCCGCGAACTGGTCGAGCGTCTCCTCGAGCACGAGCGCTTCAAGGCCGCCGCCCAGATGCTCATGCAGAAGCAGCAGATCGAAGAGGCCACCTGGACCACTCCCGGCCTGCGCAACTTCCGCCGCGACGCCGGAGAAGCCGGAGCTCGACACTCGACGAAGACCACGAGATCGCCGCCGACACCGTCGACCTCGTCCGCGTCTTCCGCGAGGTCCTCGGCCGCCTCCGCGCTCGTCCCGTCCTCGATGTCGATGAGGAGTCCGTCACCGTCGCGCAGATGATCGACTACGTCAAACGGCGTCTGATCATGGAGGAAAAGCCCGTCTCCCTCCGCCGCCTCCTCCACAACACCCACACCGAACGCGCTCTCATCTGCATGTTTCTCGCCATGCTCGAACTCGTCCGGCTCCAGGCGGTGCTCCTCCACCAGCCCAGCCAGCAATCCGACATCCTCATCAAGAAGACCGAAGCCTTCGACACCGTCTTCGCCGATGAGCAGAGCACGAAAGACGACTGGCGCTAGCGAACAATCGCGCCGCTTCTCAACAAAAAAAGGCCCCGGCGCCAGCCGGGGCCACTCTGTTCCTAACAGTCTTACCGGTTCAACTTCTTTCGCCGTATCGCAGCAGCCATCGATAGAACACCAGTTCCCATCAGCGCCAGCGTACCCGGCTCAGGAACTGGACTGTCCGGGTCTGTCGGCGGCAATGTCCCGTCGAACTCGATATTGTGGACCTCGCCCGTCTGTCCAATCTGAGCCGCAATGAAATTGCCGTCCATCTGGCCAGTCCCGGTCAGCACCGCAAACGGAGCCAGCACCGAAGCACTGAACTGAGCGTCGATCGCCACGGTCTGAGCGCCGGCAAAGTTGAACAGAATATCCTGGTCCGCCTCACTGTCCCCCGAGTGTCTGGTTGCCGTTGTAATACAGTCCTGTCCCCAGCGTCACGTTTGTTCCCGCAACATTGACGATGATCGTCGACCCGACCGGCGCCTCGATATCGATGTTGTTGTTCGTGCTGGCAAACTCCGCCGCCGTGATATCGAAGATATTCAGCGTCGTGCTCGTCCCTTGCAGCACCAGCCACTGCGGATTGCCGCCCGGCGGTGTCGGCGCACCCGTGATCCCGTTCGCCGCCAGCCCGTTCAACACCGCCGTCTCAAGGTCCAGCGACGTCCGCAGTGCATCAAAATCAATCCCCGAAGATCCAGTCGTCACACGGTGGCCGCCGTCATTGAAGTTGATATTCCCGTTCGTGCCCGGAGCATAGACGTTTCCGCCGCCGTTCATGTTGTAGTTCTGCCCTGCGACCAGCCCATTCGTCGAAACCAGACCGAACGATGCCAGCGAGCCCCAGGGGTCGTTGTTCAGTGAACTGCCAAACGTCGTTCCAGACAGAATCTGGTCTGCCGCCGCAGCCCTGCCGGTGACATCCGCATTCGTGGCAATCGTACCGCAATGGCAATGACCGGTCGTCCCAAGAGCAACCAGATTGTAAGCACTCGCAACACCGAAAGGAGCAACAGTATCGGCCAGCGCGCCAGTAGACAAGAAACCCAGGAAGAGAACAAATAAAACAAGCTTATTGATTGACATATAAAGAGTTGCTAGCAATCTAAGCGCCAAATGAATATCTTCGGAAACAGCCCGATAAATGCCGAAGATAATCCTATAAAACCCAGAAAAGCAGCAGTTTGTTGCCGGGCAATAGGTAAAGCAATTCCACCCCGCGGCCAGCAACATTAGAAACCTCTAATCAAACCCCTTCTTTTCAACCTCGCGCCTCAGACCAGCTTTCGCATAGGATTCACACGTCGTCGTAACACTCCCGTCGCAAAATCCGCCTAACCTGAATCGACTTCCAAAACTCTGAACTTCAAGGCGCTCAAAACGATGGCAACTCCCGTAACAGCACCGGCAGTACACGCCACAGGTTCTATGCTCGACCAAAAGCTCGCCAAATCCAAACCCGGCAAATGGGGCATGATTCTCTTCGCTCCTCATGCTCGTCGGCGGTCTCTTTTACATCGCCAAGGCGCTCTCGAAGGATCTCTCCTTCGTCCATCAAGCCTCAATTTATCCATACGTTCTGCTCGGCATCGCCCTGTTCATCGCTCTCGGCTTCGAGTTCGTCAACGGCTTCCACGACACCGCCAACGCCGTCGCCACCTGCATCTACACCCACTCGCTCGAGCCTCACGTCGCCGTCGTCTACTCCGGCATCATGAACTTCACCGGCGTGCTCTTCAGCTCCGGCGCCGTAGCCTTCTCCATCATCACCCTCCTGCCCGTCGAGCTCATCCTCAAGGTCAGCAAAGGCGCCGGCTTCTCCATGGTCTTCGCCCTGCTGGTCGCCGCCATCCTCTGGAACCTCGCCACCTGGTGGAGAGGCCTTCCCGCCTCCAGCTCGCACACCATGATCGGCTCCATCATCGGCGTCGGCGTCGCCAATCAGCTCATGCAGGGCAACTCCGGAACCTCCGGCGTCGAATGGGAGCAGGTCACCAAGGTCTTCAAAGCTCTCCTGCTCTCGCCTGTCATCGGCTTTGCCATGGCGGCCCTGCTCTTCCTTCTCTTCAAGCTGCTCGCCAAGGATCCCCGCCTCTACAAAGCCCCCGAAGGCACCGCGCCGCCGCCGTTCTACATCCGCCTGCTGCTCATCGGCACCTGCGGCGGTGTCAGCTACTTCCACGGCTCCAACGACGGCCAGAAGGGCATGGGCCTCATCATGCTCATCCTCGTCGGCACCGTCCCCACCGCCTACGCGCTCAACCACACCGTCACCGCCGCCCAGGTCCAGACCTTCGCCGCAGTCTCCACCCAGGTCGCCGGTTCGCATCAGCAACTACGTCGAGCCCACCGCCGTCCTCCAGAGCGCCCAACCCGAACTCGAAAACTTCGTCTCAACCAAGAAATACGAGCCCGGCGTCATGCTCGCCCTCCAGCAGATGATCGTCGACATCCGCAACGAGGCCACCAGCTACGGCTCGCTCGCCAAGGTCCCACCCAACATGCAGGCCAACGTCCGCAACCAGATGTACCTCACCAGCGAGACGCTCCGCATCCTGCCCAAGTCCGACGCTCCGAAGTTCTCCGACGCCGACACCAAGGCCATCGCCAACTACAAGAAGTTCCTCGACACCTCCACCCGCTTCATCCCCACATGGGTCAAGGTCGCCGTCGCTCTGGCCCTCGGCCTCGGCACCATGATCGGCTGGAAGCGCATCGTCGTCACCGTCGGCGAGAAGATCGGCAAAACCCACCTCACCTACGCGCAGGGCGCCTCGGCCGAAATCACCGCCATGATCACCATCTGGATGGCCGACAACCTCGGTCTACCCGTCAGTACCACTCACGTGCTCAGCTCCGGCATCGCCGGAACCATGGCGGCCAACAAGAGCGGTCTGCAGATGTCCACCGTCCGCGATATCGCGCTCGCCTGGGTCTTCACCCTGCCGGCCGCGGCCTTGCTCTCCGGCTGCCTCTTCTGGCTCTTCAACACCATCGCCAAATAACCCGTGATCCACCGCACAAAAAATCCCGGCTGCAAGCCGGGATTTTTTCCCTTCTACAAAGCTCTACGCACCCAACTTGCGCCGCCACAATCCACCTGCCAGCGAGACAACACCCGTTCCCACCATCAGCAGCGTACCCGGCTCCGGAACAGGAGACACAGCAGGATCCTTCGGGTTTCCGCCGCTTGGATAGCCTGGCATAGTCCCCACGAACTCCACATTGTGCACCTCACCCGTCTGCCCAATTTGCGCCGCGATAAAGGTGCCACCCATCTGCCCTGTCCCGCTCAGCACAGCAAGCGGAGCCAGTACAGAAGCGTTGAACTGCGCATTGATCGCCACTGTCTGCGCATCCGGAAAGTTGAATAGGATGTATGCATCGTCTGCACTGTCACCCGAAGTCTGGTTACCGTTGTAGTAGAGCCCCGCGCCCAGCGTCTGGGTGGGTCCAGTCACGTTAACAAGAATTGTCGAACCCGCCGGCGCTTCAATATCAATGTTGTGGTCGGGGTCCGCAAACTGCGCCGCAGTCAGGCTGAACACATTCAGCGTCGCACTCGTGCCCTTCAGCACAAACCACGACGGATTCAGCCATGGCTGGTTGGTCCCCATCACCGCGCCATTGACCGGCAAGTTGTTCAACTGTTGCGATTCGGTTTGTAGCGTAGTCCGCAGCGTGTCAAAGTCGATCCCCGAACTCCCGCTGGTAACACGGTGGCCGCCGTCGTTGAAGTTGATATTCCCATTCGTCCCCGGAGCGTATGCGTTGCCGCCGCCGTTCATATTGAAGGTCTGTCCGGCCATCAGCCCATTCGTCGAAACCAGCCCAAACGTCGCCAGCGCCCCATACGGGTCGCTATTCAGCGTGCTGCCATAGGTCGTGCCCGCCAGAATCTGGTCGGCTGCAGCGGCACGGCCCGTCACATCGGCCTGGGTCGAAATCGTGCCGTCGAGGTTTGAAGAACCCAGCGCTACCAGGTTATAAGCGCTGGCCACTCCAAAAGGAGCAGCCGTATCGGCATGCAGCGCGGTAGGAATGGAGGCTAAAACCAATCCAAGAAAAGCAAATCGGGGAGAAAACATGGCCACCTGGAAGAACGGAGTTGTGAGCCTCAACGCGTTCTGCTCCATAACTTAGGCCTCGTCTCTGCTCCCCGCTATGACCCATTAGTGTTACTCACGCTTGTTTTTTAGCGTCCTCAACTCCTTTTCCACAAGCTGGCCCTCACAACCCTCCAATCCCGTTTCGCCCGGCCACAAACCACCCTCCCCGGTTGGTATGCTTAGCTCTGACCATCCATGAGCCTTAAAGCAAAAATCGAAGCAGTCATCTACGCCTCTGAAGAACCAGTCACCCTCGCCCAGCTCGTCGGCCTCCTCGGCCACGAGGCCCAGGCCGAACTGGACCAGCTAGCCTCCGCCCAGCACACCCTCTCGCTCAACGAGACCGAGGTCGACCTCGAAGAGGCCGCCGAAACCGACCCCACCCTCAACCCCGACTCCGCCGCTGAAGCACCAGCCGAAGCCAGCGAATCGGTGTCTGAAACTCCGAGGCGAAGCAGAGCAGGGAACTGAGCCATCCGCAGAAGCGCCAGCCGAGACTCAGCACGCCGCCGAACCCTCCGCCGAAGAGGCAGCCGCCCGCGCCGCCAAAGCCGAAAAGGACAAGGCCCGCGAGCTCCGCGACTACTTCCGCACCCTCCTCGAAGCCCTCATAGCCGACTACGCCTCCCCCTCCAACGACCGCGGCATCGAGATCCGCGAGGTCGCCGGCGGCTACCGTCTCGCCACCAAGCCCGAGTACCACGATGCCGTCCGCGGCTTCGTCAAATCCCTCAAGCCACCCCTCAAGCTCTCTCTCCAGGCCCTCGAAACCCTCGCCGTCGTCGCCTACAAACAGCCCGTCACCGCCCCCGAGATCTCCGAGATCCGCGGCGTAGACACCGGCGGAGTCCTCGGCTCGCTCATGACGCGCAAGCTCATCACCACCGCCGGCCGCAAGCAGGTCATCGGCCGCCCCATCCTCTACAAGACCACCAAGGACTTCCTCCTCCGCTTCGGCCTCAAAGACATCGCCGAGCTGCCCAGCATCGAAGAGTTTGAAAAGATGGCCGGCGAACTAGCCGACAACGAACCCCTCCAGGAAGAGATGGAGATGTCCCACGCTCCCCAGGCCGACGGCAGCCCCGACACCGCCGACAACCCGCTCGACATCACGGTCGAAGACGCCCTCGAAGACAACCCCCTCAAAGAAAACCTAAGCGAAATCCACGCAGCGAAATCCACACGAGCGAAATCGACACAGCCGAAATCGAAGCAGCCGAAATCCACACAAGCGAAATCCACACAGCCCATCAGGACTCCAATCCCGGCGAGGAATAACCCATGTCCATCCCCGACGAACTGCCCGACACCATAGCCACTCCCGAGGGCGACGGCGAAGACGATCTCGACACCCCGCTCGCCCCAACCGACGAAGACCTGATCACCCCACCCGGCAGCGCACCCAGCCCCTACGACTACCGACAAGACCAAACCCAGGGGCATAGAGAAGTTCATCGACGAAGTAGCCGACGGCGAATACATGTAGTCCATCATCGACATGAAGAGCCGTTCGGCACGCCGACACTGCTTTTGCCGTTGCCTGTTCTTTTTTGTCACGCCACGCAGAATCTGCTCATCCCTAGCCTTGCCGTTGCTTTTGCCGTTCTCCCCAACCAACCACAAAGCCGGGTGCCCCATGTCTCGCTTTTGAGGCCTGGTCTGCGCAACCAGCCACAACCCCTCGGGTGCCCCATCCTTTCGCGGCCTCATCGCGAAAGGGTGGGATGTATACCTTTTCCCCGCCGTCTTTGTCGTTGCTTGTTCTAGCTCGTCACCCATTACTCGTTACTGGTTCACAAATCGGTAGTGGGCCAGTTTGGAGCGAACGACTGAAGTTTCCCAAAATCCGACTTTTCGGGAGCGTCGGTCGAGGAGGCCCACTGGAGTGGCTCCGACTGAGTGTGATTGCGATTGACCACTCTAGGCTACTGTGGTCGAGGAATCCGATAAGGGACGATATGCACGTTCCCGTGTGCCTCAACAATCTCACCAGTCGTTTCGTTGTAATCAACTGTGTCAGCGTGTAGAACCATCGAACCGGCATCACAAACCACAGGGCCATTCTTGCCTGTAGGCCCGCAAGTGACCATCCTCACTTCAACATTTCCTGCGAGCTGGAGGATAGATTCGGTTTGCGTGTCTGATAGCTCCCTCTGTGCACTCGATGCTACCAACTGAGCCCACCCCGTGCCGTCTGCCCGGTGGATCGTAAAGTGCAGTCGCGGAGCCTCTGTATGCTTTAGGTAAGGCCGATCTGGTTGTGCTTTTGGTTCTTGACATACCGATTTAGAGGCAAAAGCGAAAAACTGGAAGGCCATCGCAACACTGAGTATCAAGAATTTCATCGAACAGCTCCTCCCGTCTTGAATCAATCTTTATCCGATTCCAATCCACCCCGCTCTTCAGCTCCCATAACACTTTGCCTGTATTTTTGGACTCTCCCGACCGTACCGCTTCACCTCGGTTGCCAATGAATTTAGATTTTACGCCGAAAAAGAGGGCCCGCATCGACTCGATGACGCCGGGTGCCCCATCCTTCGCAGCATTTAGCGAAGGGTGGGACGTACAAACTCAACCCGGCGCCTCTGCCTTTATCTGCGTCCTTTGCGCCTCTCCGCGCACTCCGCGTCCGTCTTACCCAAAACCCCCGTCTTTACAGGACAATCCCCACCCCCAAACTATTTTTCACGCTTTTACTCAGCAAAATCGCATGTCAAGCCCCCAAACCCACCAAAAATCCAATAACCCCAACCCCATCAACAAGATAAAACTTTCCCCAAAGTGGTTTTTAGTTATGGTCAATCCTGTATAATTAACCTAGAGATCAAGAAAGCCCCGGCAACCGCCGGGGCTTTTTCTGTCCCCACACAAGAAGCGCAGTAAGTCTTTTGCTGGCACGAATTTAGCCGTAACCCCAATGATTGCAATATTTTGGCGAACCGATCTCGCTCCATGCCATTGCAAACATGGAATTTACGCCCAAAATACCCCCCCGGGGGGGTACCCCCCAGAAAGGAGCAAAGCATGGCCCGCAGCTATAATCGAACACAGCACCTCCCCGACCGCGACGAGCCCCTCCGCAGTCAGAAAGCCGACAGACATGACCAAGCACCCCGCAACATCTCCCAGCGAGGAAGCCCCGCAAGGCGACCGCCTCCAAAAGATCCTCGCCCAGGCCGGCATAGCCTCCCGCCGCAAAGCCGAAGAGATCATCCTCGAAGGCCGCGTCCAGGTCAACGGCACCACCATCACCACCCTCGGCACCCGCCACGACGCCACCAAGGACCACATCCGCGTAGACGGCAAGCTCCTCAGCGGCCCCGAGCCCCACCGCTACTTCATGCTCAACAAGCCCCGCGGCTACGTCACCACCCTCGACGACCCCCAGCACCGCCCCACCGTCGTCCAGCTCCTCGCCGAAGCCACCCAGAAGAAGGTCACCGGCTTCCACGGTAAACTCCCGCGCCTCTACCCCGTAGGCCGCCTCGACTACCTCTCTGAAGGCCTGCTCCTCATGACCAACGACGGCGACCTCGCCAACTCCCTCTCCAAAGCCTCCGCCGGAGTAGAAAAGTCCTACCTCGTCAAAGTCAGCGGAGTCCCACCCGCCAGCGGCCTCGAGCAGATCCGCCAGGGCATCATGATCGACCGCGGCCGCCTCGACGAGATCCGTTCCGGCCGTCGCGACCGCATCATCACCGCTCCCGCCAAAGTTGAGCTCGTCCGTGGCGGCGACAACCCCTGGTACGAGGTCACCCTCATCGAAGGCCGCAACCGCCAGCTCCGCAAAATGTTCGAAGAGATCGGCCACCACGTCGAAAAGATCCGTCGTATAGGTTACGGAGCACTCCGCCTCGACGTCGCTCCCGGCGAGTTCCGCGAACTAACCCCCGGAGAGGTCCAGGCTCTCGATCGCGCGGCGAAGGGCAAGAAGGTAGTCCCCAAAAAGAAAACCCCCGAGTTTGCCCAGCTCAAGGCCCCGGCAAAGAAGAAGAAATCCTTCGGCCCACCCCGCAAATTTGCCTCCAGGCCTTCCCAAATCGCCGTTCCAGCCAATGAATCCGCATCCTCGCGTCTTCGCGAAAGTTTCATAAATCGCGATCGCGAACAGCCGCAAAGCGAATCGTCATTACTCCTCCGTAACAACGTTCGTCAAGCCCTGCAAAGCTATCTATTTCCTTGCATTTGTCCTTCCCGACACGTAGCTACAACTTTTGCGTCAGACCCCTTGACACATGTCCACAGCGAAGCCAAAAATACTCCCGCAATTCACAGGACGTTAGACGACATTCTCAGTCGGCAAGCATCCAATGAATTGCAAAGGAGCAACACAGTGGCAATAGAGAAAGCAGTTTTTGGTGCAGGTTGTTTTTGGAGTGTTGAAACCCGTTTCGGTGAACTAACTGGTGTACTGGACACGGTCGCAGGATACGCAGGAGGCGACCTCGAACACCCTACCTACAAGGAAGTCTGTACCGACCGCACCGGCCACGCGGAAGTAGTGGAAGTAACCTTCGACAACAGCCGTCTCTCCTACGACGCGCTGCTCGACGCCTTCTTCACCATGCACGATCCAACTCAAGTCAATCGTCAGGGTCCGGACTTCGGCTCGCAGTACCGCAGCGTCATCTTCGCCCGCAGCGACGAGCAAGCCGCTCAGGCGCGCGCCCGCATCGCGGAACTCAACGCCTCCGGAACCTACCGCCAGCCCATCGCCACCCAGGTCCTTCCCGCCACCACCTTCTGGAAGGCCGAGGAATACCACCAGAAGTATCTGGAAAAGCGCGGCATGGTGCACTGTCACATCTGAATATCTCTTAGCCGAAACGAGTTAAGCCGGCGAACCAGTCAGGCTGTGCCGACACAGCTTGGCTGATTCTCTGGAATTTACGCTGGCTTAGCCACACGTGTATCCCTGACGAATCCATAGATGGCAGCATATCCATGAGCAGCCAGGTAGCAAAAACTTGACGCAAAGGCGAGCAACACAGCTTCGCGCGTGGTTCGTACGCCTATTACTGCGACATAAATGATCTGTACGCTTAGCAGCAGAACAACTTCCAGAATATTTCCGCTCCAGAAGACCCACTTTCTCGCGCGATTCATAATCCACATCAGACCCGCGACATAGTTCATGCATGCAGCCAGTACGACCCAGCCCACAACATTGGTCAGCCCCGCGTACTTTGAACCCAGCACCCACAAGAAGAGCTTCGGCCACGAGAACGCAATCAAGACTACGGGCGTGCATATTGCGGTCGCTATGGCGATAAAGCCAAGGAAGATTGGCAGTAGCCGCTCGCGGCGGAGGCGCGCGACGTAAGGCTCGATAACGATCATGTTGAATGTCATCAGCACTGAGAAAAACTGTCCAATCCTGTTGAGTGCTGCGACGTCGGCAACGTCGACTGTACCTCCAAAGATACTGATCAGGAACAGTGTGATCTGCGATTGAAAGGCAGAGAAGATTATCGCCGGGGCGACTGGAAGAATGAAGTGAAGTACTTCGCGATCCGTGGTCGGGTCATCTTGCTCCGGCCACTCTAGGAATGGTCGGCTCCTCCTGGCTAAGAGGCTCCCGTTAACTGTGACGTTCAACGCACCCAGGCCCGCAGCGGTCCATGCATTCAATCCTCCGATCAGGCTTAATCCAATACAACTCGCAAAGCGCCCTGCTCCAGAAAGGATCTGGGGTACGTAGTATTCACGGAGACGTCCATACAGGAACAGCGGCGCGGAGTAATACGAAACTCTGCCGCTTGAATAAAGTGCGAGCAGGATGGAGCCCATCAGCAGGAGCTGCACGCTCCAGTTCCAATGCTGCTTATGCATCACTGTCAGAAAGGCTACGACTGCGAACGGCGCCAGAACCCAGAATGCCCTGTCTCTCCAATGCTTCGCGGAACGAACGTATCGTCCCACAAGCGCACGATCCTCCCTTCGCTCACCCACCATCGGGATAATGGTGCTGGCAAATCCCAGATCCATCAAGGAAGCGAAGACCATCTGGAAGCCGGTAGCGAGACTGAACTGCGCGTACGCTTCCAGACTGAGCATCCTGACCAGGAACAACCCAGTCAGGACGCTTATCCCCTGGACCGCTCCCTGGCCCACGAAAAACCCTGTAACGATCCGCAGAATTCGGCGGCTGCGTGACGTCCCCTCCAACAAAGGAGCGACGTCTTCAGATGGCGAAGGCTCACCGTGAAACTCTCCCAGGTCGGTCGGAACAATAGCCATTTATCGATTCTAGGGTATGAGCGGACGACCAGCCCCGCTGCGACAATTTCTAAACGTCGGTGAGGATCCAACCTGGAGGCAAAAGATCTGGATAATAGCTGTCCGGACTCAAATACCAGTACCGTGGAGCTAAAACCAGCTTGTCGGCACGTGAATTCAGCCACGCGCCCCACCACGAAAATGAGCTGTTGGCGATGATGTGGTGATGGCACGAGGACATCAGCCGCAAATCCTCATGTGCAGAGGCATCGTCGTTGTGGTCTACAAACACGGCCCGGCCTTCCAGGGGAAGGTTTTCTCTCGCATACGCAATGTCGTCGGAGAAGACAAAGAAAGTCGGGTTATCCAGTCGTCCTTCAATTAAGCGGATTGCGTCGGAATAATGACTTAATCGGTAAGGCTCTATTGCCTTCCGCAACCAGGGTGTAGTCGCCCCGGCGCACATGAAGCGAGACGGAGTTTTCAGCCCGCTTGATCTGATTCAGTACCTCAAGGTTTTTGCCGCTGGCAGGATCTTTGAACCGCAATTCCGCGCGCAATTCGTCTGCAACTGCATCTGCCAGACCGTAGGCCTGCCAATAACCCACCAGATACAGTGTGCGAATGTCTGTCCGAAGGGGAAGATCTCGTACGAACTTATAGCGCTGTCCATGTTCCTCGCGAATCACCTGCACGCCCAGTGCATTTTGCATAGCCCCGGTTATCGGTGTCAACCATGGCTTGTCCGCCAGCATCACGCGGTCGGGTACTGACAGCGGCTTTGCTGGTGCATGAATGGAGAAGTTCGACAGCAGAAAAGGTCTCGGATAACCATACGAAACGGCATTTCGCGCCGGGTCAAGCGATAGGCGCAAGGTCCCCCCGCACCGCTTCGAATAATAAAGGCCCGCGGCGTACTGAAACAGCTGATTTCCGAGGCCACTGAACTGTCGTACGACGATCTGCATAAAGTCCTTGTTGGGTAGAAGCGATGGTTCGGATCCCGCTGCCTTGCAGCTAGACCTGGTCTTTTGAAAATTCAAAGAGGCCGCAGGCCATCTCGCTTTCAGGCATCGTAAGCGGATCACAATCTTCGTAGAGGGCGCCGTCGTCTCCTATGAAGGAGAACGAAATCAGCTGAAGCTTGGAAAAACTTCTCAATATTGTTTCGGGTGCGAAAACGCGGTGTGCATTGAACTCGACCCGTTCACGTCCTACAGGAACTGAAAAATAGAGTCTGCCGCCCGGAGCGAGAACTCTCTGGAGGGAATCCATAAATCGAAAGCAAGCATGCGGATCAATGGGATCCGTATATCGTCCCAGTCCGAAATGTTCTGCTACATGCAGTGAAGATAAGGAAGAAACGCTGTCACTCGAAAAACGTCCCAGCTCCTCAGCGTTGTCCTGGGTAAAAGTCAGTCCTTCAATATCGCTTTCAATCGGCCGAATATCAACGACTGTGACCGGCATAAACACCAGGAGGTGCGCGATGAAACCATCTGTCCTGGACCCGATGTCGACGTGCTGCGAAGGCCGTTGCTTGAATATCTTTTTGGCAGCCCACAGGTCTTGATGGAAGTAATGTCCACCCACAATACCGGCAGCGCTATCCATGTCCGTCAAAATCGGGAAAGCGTCCCGGATCCTGAATTGAAACGAAGGTAGATCATTCATCTTTTGATATCGGCGCAAGCTCGTGAAGTAAGTCGGCAGGTGCTTCAAGCTCCTGAGCAGCGTGCGAGGACTGAAGCCGGTAACGAAGGCTTGTTTTTGAAAAAAAGACATTTGCACCGCCTAATCCTTTCACCTCGGTCCGCTTTTGTACAAGCATCATCGCCTGATCCATCGAGTTATACTGCGTACACAAGGCTCGAAAAAGACATTCGAGTCCGTTGGCAGCGATTTAGCTGCTCAACCGTTCGCAGGATTTCTTGTGTGCAAGGAAAGGGGCGGCAAAATTGGGCAGCCATGATCCTGCCAAAGAGGTTGTTCCACAGCGGAGCTCTCAAGCTAATTCGCTGTGTATTGTCATCCCGACCTTCAATCGTGTGGACGCGCTCCTCATCTGCCTGGAGCATCTTGAAAAGCAAAGCTGCACCGACTTTGAGGTCATCGTAGTCGACGATGGCTCCACTGACTCCACCCAAGAGCAACTTCAGAAGTACCTGAAAGACACTTCACTCCACATTCGCTCTGTCCGCCAGGAAAACTCCGGTCCCGCGAGAGCTCGCAACCTCGCCATCTCGATGAGCCGCTCCCCGATCTGTCTCATAATCGGAGACGACATCTTTCCATCAGGGGACTTCGTCAAAACGCACCTCGATTTCCACGTCCGGAATCCCGGCCTTTATCTGGCCGGTCTCGGCCTTACCCGGTGGTCCGAATCTCTTCAGACGGTCACGCCGTTCATGCGCTGGCTAGATGAGAGTGGTGTCCAGTTCTCCTATTCCGAATTACTTGCCGGCTCATCTCCTGGATGGCTTCACTTCTACACCAGCAACATCTCCTTGAAAACCGAGGCTCTCCGCGCCAACCCGTTCAACGAGATATTCCGGAAGGCCGCAATGGAAGATCTAGAACTGGGCTATCGCATGGAAACTCTGCACGGGCTCAAGATAGTTCTTCTTCCTCAGGCGCTTGCCCACCATCTTCATCCAACCGACCTCCGACAGGCGTGCCGTCGCATGCAGGGCGTGGGTATGTCCGAATTCATCTTCCACCAACTCTGGCCCGAGCGCTCCCCTCAAGACGGATTCTTTCGCCGCATGCGGGATTTTCTGTGTCGACATCCCGCGCCCCTCAAGCCCCTTAGTTGGTTCGCCACTCTTCTCACTCGGTTCTGGTGTCCGAATCCTCTCTTACGCCCCCTGCTCGCATATCACGCGGGCGTTGGATATCGCGGCGCCCAAGCCGCTGCGATGCTTCCGTCCAGCTCGGCAGCGCCACAAAATGCCCACCTGTGATACACTGACTAAGCACTCTAAGAAAACGAGTGCGGGCATCGCAGGCAAAGACTCCGCCGCAACATCTCGGGTCTGGCCAGAGACTGCGATTCGCCTCACCCACCGCATCCCTTCTCGCAATACTTGAAGCCGCGCTGGTTGCTCTGGCTGGAAGATCCGTCATCGGACGAGTCTCGCCGTGCAGCAGCAGCGCTTCGATTCCAATAAGCAATGCTGACTAGATAAATCTATGGTGCTCCGGCACCCCTGCATCTTCGCGCTGGCACATACGCCCGCACTGCGTCACAACACGTCAAAGGAAAAATCTTGAACTCCGCAACTCTGGAACCACAGTCTGAAGTAGAAACTTCGAACCACATCTCTCATAACCTCCCCAACCATCACGAAGCTCCCATCGGTCTCGCCCTCGAACAGGGCTCCCGCTTCACTGACTTCAACGTCTCCGACTCCCTGAAGAATCGCCTCGCCAACGCCGGCTTCGTCACGCCGACGCCCGTCCAGGCCAAGGCCATCCCTCCCGCGCTCGAAGGCAACGACATCCTCGCCACCGCCTCCACCGGCACCGGCAAGACCCTCAGCTTCCTCATCCCCATGATCCAGCGCATGGACGCGACCTCGGCCCCCAGCACCAAGGGCAAGCGCGGCCCCATCCGCGCACTCATCCTGCTGCCGACGCGCGAGCTCGCCATGCAGGTCCTCGACGCGTACTGGAAGCTCGTCCCCGGATCGAAGAACGATGCAGTCCTGGTCTGCGGCGGCCTCTCAGAGAACAACCAGCTCGATCAGCTCGACCGCGGCCCACGCCTCGTCGTAGCCACCCCCGGCCGTCTCGAAGACTTCCTTCGTCGCCGCGCCGTCAACATCAACTCCGTCGAAATGCTCGTCCTCGACGAGGTCGATCGCATGTTGGACATGGGCTTCCTGCCGGCCATCCGCCGCATCGTCGGCGCGCTGCCCAAGACCCGTCAGACGATGTGCTACTCCGCGACTCTCGACGCGAACATCCGCGAGATCGTCCGCGACTACGTCAACAAGCCCGTCCGCGTCGAGATCGGCCAGACCTCCAAGCCCTCCGACCAGGTTGAGCTCCGCGTCTACACCGTCATGCAGGACCAGAAGCTCGGCCTGCTCGACCAGATGCTCCGCGAAGAAGAAGGCACCTTCCTCGTCTTCTCGCGCACCAAGCACGGCGCCGACCGCATCTCGAAGAAGCTCGAGAAGCTCGGCCACGACGCTGACGTCATCCACGGCGATCGCAGCCAGTCGCAGCGCACCGCCGCCCTCAAGGGCTTCCAGAACGGCAAGCACCGCGTTCTCGTCGCCACTGACGTCGCAGCCCGAGGGATCGACGTCCAGGACATCGCCCACGTCGTCAACTACGATCTCCCCAACGCCTCGGACGACTTCGTCCACCGCATCGGCCGCACCGGCCGTGCAGGCGCAAAGGGAGTAGCCACCACCTTCGTCATGCCGCAGGAGAAATCCGACGCCCGCAAGCTCGAGCGCGAACTAAAGATAAAGTTCGAGTGGCGCGAAGCCGATAAGAACCTTGAGAAGGAACTCCGCAATCAGCCCATCGACACCAACAAGGGTCAGGATCTGATGCAGATGGAGACCCGTTCCTGGAAGGGCAACGACCCAGTCTCCGCCATGACTCCCAACCCCAGCCCGTATCGTTCGGCTGGCAACGGAAACGGCAACGGCGGTGGCTTCCGCAAACGCGCAGGTAACGGCGGTGGATTCGCTGGTGGTCGCAACGGAGGCGGGCGCAACAACGGCCGCTCCAGCAGCCGTCCAGGCAGCAGCCGCTCAGGCCCAGCCCGTCGCGGTCAATAACTCTCAGCTCTCAAAAACTGCCGCGTCGCTCTCCACGTCAACCAACGTCCAAGAGCGGCGCGGCAGTTTCATTTAAGCCGATCAACTACAGTGTTATCCATCCGCCATCGCTACTTCAAGACCAGCTTCGCCCTCTCCTGCCTTCAGGTCATCGTCGGAGGAGGGCTGGTCTTCGCCGCGGGAGTCCTCATTGGCCAATCCTGAGCTGCCCTGAATCCGCAGCCTCACCATTTCTCCTCTGTTACCGTTAAACGTGGCGGGGAGGAACCGATGGAACTGCGCCGAATAACAACAGGCGGCACCTGGCTTCCCGAGCTGGACGGCCTGCGTTTCATCGCCATTGCCTCAGTCCTCTTATTTCACCTCCAGGGCGAACTCTTCCATCGCGCCGCCCTCAACATCGCCCCTCGTTATCGCCTCATCGTTCTCTTCTTTAGCAACGGCAATCGCGGCGTGCCCCTCTTCTTTATGATCAGCGGCTTCATCCTCGCCCGCCCCTTCGCCGAGCATCACCTCTTCGACAAGGCACGTCCTTCCCTCGGTAAATATTTCACCCGCCGTCTCACCCGTCTTGAGCCGCCCTACATCCTCAACCTCCTTGTCGCCGCTGCCGCCCTCGTCCTCATCGACCACAACACCGTCCGCAGCGTCCTGCCCCACCTCGCTGCAAGCCTCTTCTATCTTCACAATCTCATCTACCACGAGGCCAGCACCATCAACTCTGTTGCCTGGAGCCTTGAGGTCGAGGTCCAGTTCTACATCCTCGCTCCGCTCCTCGCGCTTCTCTTTCTCATTCGCAATGCCATAGCACGCCGGCTGGTCATTGCCGCCCTCATGGCCACCCCATTTTTTCTGCCGTTCTCCTCTGGCTGGGGCATCATCACCCTTGCCGGGCAGATCCAATACTTCCTCGGTGGACTCCTCTTCGCGGACCTCTTCCTCACCCTCATGACGCATTGGAAGCACGACTGGCGCTGGGATCTCCTTAGCCTCGTCGGCTGGCCGGCTGTCTTCCTCCTCAGCGATCGATGGATGGCGCTGTGGCTCCCTTTTCTCGCCCTGCTGCTCTACGTCGCCGCCTTCCGCGGAGTCGTTATGTATGCCTTCCTCCGCAATACCTGGATAGCCGTCATCGGAGGCATGTGCTACACCATCTACCTCTGGCATCCGCTCGTCATGAGCGTCGCTAACCGCGTCTGCAACAAGTTTTCCTTCCTGCAGCCCACTGATTACGCTCTCCTCTTCCTCGTGCAGGGCATCATCAAGTTAGCTGCCGTCGCGATCGTCTGTCTCCCGCTTTATCTCTATGTTGAACGTCCCTGTATGGACCGGAAGTGGCCTCAGAAGCTTGCCGCCCACGTCCGGCAACTCTTCTCCGCCGCCAAGCCCACCGTCCACGCCGATTAGTTCGTGACACATCGACCGCGCCCCGTCAGTCTCGCGTGAGATTCACCTAAAACTGAAAGTAAATAAACGGACGATATCCCAGCGGCAGCATGCTCAGCGCCAGCGCCCAGGTCCCGCCATACGCCAGCGCAAAATAATTTAACCGCAGCGAGCACACATGCGCCTCAAACTGCATTCGTCGCATCATCAGTTGTCCCAGCAGCAGTGCCGGCCCCAGCCCAGCCAGCCATAGCGGAATCGTCTCACTCCCACCATGGTCAAGAAGCAGATATCGCTTCATCATCAACGTCGCAATCGAAAAGCTATTGGCGCGAAATAGTATCCAGCATAGGCAAACAAAGTTCAGCGTCAAAAACCATCCCAGGATCTTCCGCAGCTGCTCCTGACGAGGCGTTGGCGTCACCGCCAGGTTGAACTCCTGCCGCACCACCTGTCCTGCTCCATGCGCTCCGCCCCACGCGACGAACGTCCAGGCCGCCCCATGCCACAGCCCGCCCGCCAGCATCGTCAGCATGTTATTTCGATACGTGACCAACCGGTTCGTCTTGCTTCGCCCGCCCAGCGAGATGTAGATATAGTCCCGTATCCATGTCGAGAGCGAGATGTGCCACCGCTTCCAGAACTCCTGGATCGAATCAGCAAGATAAGGCGCGTCGAAGTTCAGTACCAGCTTGTATCCCAACAACGCCGCTACCGCGATCGCCATATCGCTGTAGCCTGAAAAGTCACAGAAGATCTGGATCGCATACAGCCACACCGCCGTAATCGACGCGAACCCGCTGAAGTGCGCCGGATTGTTGAACACCCGGTCCACATAAGGCGATACATTGTCCGCGATACAGACCTTCTTGATATACCCCAGCAGAAACAGGTACATCGCGCTCTTGATCTGGTGCCGCGACAGCGTCCGCTTCTCACTCATCTGCGGAACGAAATACCTCGGTCGCACAATTGGTCCGGCGACCAGTTGCGGAAAGAACGACGCAAACATCAGGTAATCGCGCAGATTCCTCACCGGCTTGATCTCGCGCCGATAGACGTCAATCGTGTAACTCAGCGATTGAAACGTGAAGAAGCTCACTCCCACTGGAAGAATGATCCTCAGCGTCGGGCCGCTCAGATGGAACCGCAGCTGCTCCGCAAAAATAATCGCGCTGTTCACGAAGAAGTGGAAATACTTGAAGAACCCGAGCACCGACAGGTTCATCGCCAGGCTCAGTGTTACCCACATCTTCCGCGCTCGAGCATCATCCGTGTCCGACAGCCTCAGCGCGAAAAACCAGTCGCCCGTCGATAGCAGGAACAGCATTCCCGCAAACCGCCAGTCCCAACTCCCATAGAAGTAGTAGCTCGAAAATAGAATGAACCACTTCCGCGCATTATTGGTCGGCAGCGACCAATACACCAGCAACACGATCGCGAAGAAGACGAAGAATCGCAGTTCGACAAAGAGCAAAGCTTAGCCTCCACATCGTGCCGGTTCGCCATGCGCCGCGTACCAGCTCTTCAGATTGTTTGCCATCAGCTTGGTAAGCAGAGCCGCTCCGCTCTCATTCAAATGCACATCGTCGAACCAGTACTTCGCCTGATAAATCTGCGGATAAAGGTCTGGCCTCGCCATGTTGATAATTGGCGCGGTTCCACCAGACCACTCCAGGCTGTCCGGAGGCATTGCATATTCCTTCAGGTCGGATAGTTTAGGCATCACCACATAAACCATCAGCAAATTCTTTATCGGACTCGCTGTCTTTAAATCCTCCAGCAGCTCTCGATTGCTACCCAACAAAGCCTGCGGGCTCTCCGTCGGATGGCTCGGCGCCTCTGCGATTATCTTCTCGAGTTGCTCCTTCACCCCTGGTAGCGGCGCTTCCACCATCAACCCGCGCCTGTCGTCTACGGTCTCTTTATTCAACTCCACTGTGTCGACTGGCGGCGTGAAAATCTTGCTGCTCAACATTCCGAGGTTCGCATAGTGCAGCGCCATTGCCAACACCGCATAGCCTCGGCGGCCCACTCGTTGCGTCCGCGACATCTGAGGATCAGTCAGCCCCCATACAAAACGCGCCGTTCGCCAGTCGTAGATATTGATCGCACGTGGATGCACCAGGTGGTCGTTGGTGAAGTTTGCTCCCGCATTCAACTCCAGCATCACCATGCACGCTCTCACTTCGAGAT
Organism: uncultured Acidobacteriaceae bacterium; assembly: GCA_963744125.1. Taxonomy (GTDB): domain Bacteria; phylum Acidobacteriota; class Terriglobia; order Terriglobales; family Acidobacteriaceae; genus Edaphobacter. Next base: position 672,500 of record CAVUSG010000012.1, read on the forward strand.
TTCGCCCTAACATCGTGGGCTCTTGCAGGTGTTGCAGAAACGGCATCGCCGTAGCTCGCTGTTCGCTCTGGCTCCCGCCCCGGATCGCCAAGTTCAGGCTGCGCGTCTGCAGCGGCGTTCCGGCCATCGCTAGGTCGAAGGATCGCGGATCGAATCCGTAGTGGACGTGGCTTGAGCCAAACGCCGCCGAGTAGGCTCGCCCCTGCCACTCATCCATCACCATCAGCTTTTCACTGCGCATATCGGCATACAGCCGCAGCGGATCGCCGACCGCCAGGTGCACCACCCCGGCCACCACTACGAACCCGGCCGCAAACATTGCCACTGCTGAAAGAATCTTCCGCCAGCCTGTGTCGTTGATTGCGGACAATACACCAGTCTCCCAGGAACTTGTGCCGTGAATTCATGCTCAGGCTATCACGCCGCCCCAGCCCTGCGAAGCTCTAGGTCTTCGAGTCATCCTGGCTTGCTGCGCTGCCTCGGTGGAGTTAAGTAGTTCTCTTTGAATAGCCTATAAATTGGGCAATTTGCCTGTCCAAAGAAAATACTGGCCGTCTCTCGTGAGAAAATATAAGAGATGATCTCTGTCTCTAATGTCACTATGCGCTATGGCTCGAAGCTCCTCTTCGAGGATGTCTCCGTCACCTTCACCACCGGCCGCCGCTACGGCCTCACCGGCCCCAACGGCGCCGGCAAATCCACCTTCATGAAGGTCCTCACCGGCGAGATCGACGCCCAGAAGGGCACCGTCGTCCGCCCGAAAAAGGTCGGCGTCCTCTCGCAGGACCAGTACGCCTTCGACGCCTACCGCGTCATCGACACCGTCATCATGGGCAACAAAGCTCTCTGGGCCGCCCTCGAAGAGCGCGAAGTCATCTACAACAAGCCCGAGATGACCGACGAAGACGGCTCCCGCCTCGGCGAGCTCGAAGGCGTCGTCGGCGACGAGGACGGCTACGAAGCCGAGTCCAACGCCGCTGTCCTCCTGCAGGGCCTCGACATCCCCGACGAACTCCACGAACGCAAGATGTCCGAGCTGCAGGGCGGCCAGAAGGTCCGCGTCCTCCTCGCCCAGGCCCTCTTCGGCAATCCCGAAGCCCTCCTCCTCGACGAGCCCACCAACTCCCTCGACCTCGAGTCCATCCACTGGCTCCAGGACTTCCTCATCCGCTACAACGGCACCGTCATCACCATCTCCCACGACCGCCACTTCCTCAACGCCGTCTGCACCCACATCGCCGACATCGACTACGAGACCATCATCACCTACAACGGCGGCTACGACGACATGGTCTTCCAGAAGACCAGCATCCGCACTCGCATCGAGAGCCAGAACGAGCAGCGCGAGAAGAAGATCGCCCAGCTCAACGACTTCATCGCCCGCTTCTCCGCCGGCACCCGCAGCTCACAGGTCAACTCCCGCAAGAAGGAAGTCGAGCGCCTCGCCACCTCCGAGCTCGCTCGCTCCAACATCGCCCGCCCCTACATCAGCTTCAAGATGGAGCGGCCTTCAGGCAAAACGGTTCTCGAGTTCGAGAACGTCAACAAGTCCTACACCCAGCCCGACGGCAAGACCGAGCACGTCATCAAAAACTTCTCCGCCGCCGTCCAGCGCGGCGAAAAAGTCGTCCTCATGGGCCGCAACGGGCAAGGCAAGACCACCCTCCTCAAAGCTCTCCTCGCCAACGGCCCCGGCATCGAAGACCTCGGCTTCGAAGACAAAGCCTCCGCCATCGACTCCGGCACCGTCAAATGGGGCCACGAAGTCTCCATCGGCTACTTCGCCCAGGATCACAAGGGCTCCATCCAGCTCGGCATGACCGCCTCCGACTGGCTCCACCAGTTCGACGAGCAGGCCACCAAGGAAGACATCCGCGGCATCCTCGGCCAGATGCTCTTCAAGGGCGAAGAAGGCCTCAAGAAGACCGACGCCCTCTCCGGAGGCGAAGCCGCACGCCTCCTCTTCTGCAAGATCATGCTGCAGAAGCCCAACGTCCTCGTCTTCGACGAACCCACCAACCACCTCGACCTCGAATCCATCAACGCCCTCAACCAGGCCATCCAGAAGTACGAAGGCACCGTCTTCCTCGTCACCCACGACCAGGACCTCATCGAAGAGGCCGGCACCCGCGTCTGGCACTTCGAAGGCGGCCCCACCGACTTCCACATCACCGACCACAAAGGCCCTTACGAGGAGTACCAACAGCAATTCGCATTCGCCGCGAAGTAAGGCAGAGAGGTACGCGCAGCAACAGGAATACCAACAGCAGCTAGCCATCGCCGCTAAGTAAACCCAGCCATTAGCTGTTAGCCTTTAGCTTCTAGCTAAAAGCTACGGCCAAAGCTAGGAGCTAACCATGCCCACCACCGAACCCCACAAATCCCGCGGCAAAAACGTCCTCGGCCAGCCCCTCGACACCTGCGGCTGCACCCCTATGACCGGCTTCTACCGCACCGGCTGCTGCGAGACCGGTCCTGAAGACCACGGTGTCCACACCATCTGCTGCATCGTCGATGCGCCCTTCCTCGCCGCCAGCAAAGCCCTCGGCAACGATCTCTCCACCCCCATGCCCCAGTACGGCTTCCCCGGCCTCAAGCCCGGAGACCGCTGGTGCATCTGCGCCTCCCGCTGGCTGGCGGTCCAGCAGGCCGGAGCAGCCTGCCCCATCGTCCTCGAAGCCACCCACGAGAACACCCTCAAGATCGTTCCCTTCGAACTCCTCATTCAGTTCGCCGATCATCCCCACCCAGCTCCACTAAGCCGAACCCTCGCTTTCGTCTTGCAGTCTCCCCAGCAAGCTTCATCTGAGCCCACCCCGCACACCGAATTTGTCTGAGCGTCCCCGAGCCTTAGGGACACGCTCGTAGCTGTGACAAATCAGCGTTATTCGCCCCATTTTTTACTAGTTTCATCGACTTGGGCGAGTTATCCGCTTGACATCTGCGCTCTGCTCATTGACCTTAGAAGTACTACGACAATTCATTTTTTGGCCGTACCCAAGTGCCCCTTCCAATTGAGGCAGGGCACACAGACCGTACACGCAGGCGCTTTGCTACCGTTCACACACCGCATCCTTCTATCGGTGTCTTTTTCAAGGAGACCATCACGACATGAAAATTCCCTTCCTTTTCGAGGCCGTTTTTCGCCCTCGCCGTAGCTGTCCTGTTTCTCGCCTCCGTGGCGCTCCCGGCAGCCGCCCAGACCTCCGCTGTCGGCAACATCAACGGCACCGTGACCGACAAGAGCGGAGCCGCCGTACCCAACGCCACCGTAGTCATCACCGACACCGACACCGGCGTCGCCCGTACGCGTCATCACCAACGCCGCCGGCGAGTACAACGCGCCCTTCCTGCAGCCCGGCCACTACGAGATCGTCTTCAGCGGCAGCGGATTCAGCAAGCTCGATCGCAAGAATCTCGTCATCACCGTCGGTCAGGTGCTCACCATCGACGTCACGCTCACCCCCGGCGCCGTAGACACCATCGTCAACGTCACCAGCGAGTCGCCCATCCTCGATACCGAGAAGACCGCGGTCTCCCAGACCCTCGACCAGACGCTCATCTCGAACCTGCCGGTCGCCACGCGCAACTGGAGCGACTTTCGTCCTGCTCACCCCCAACGTCGTCCAGGATGGCGGCTCGGGTCTGGTCAGCTTCCACGGCATCAGCGGCCTCTACAACCAGAACTACGTCGACGGTTCCAACAACAACCAGATGCTCTTCTCTGAGGCCCGTGGCCGCGCCTCGGGAGCTCCATACGTCTACTCGATCGACTCCATCAAGGAGTTCCAGGCCGAGACCTCCAACTACTCCGTCGAGTTCGGTCAGGCCGCCGGCGGCCAGGTCAACGCCATCACCAAGAGCGGCACCAACGCCATCCATGGCGATCTCTTCTACTCCCTGCGTTACCCCGCGCTCAACGCCCTCGACCCCTACAACAAGTTCCAGGCCCTGCCACAACGGCGCCACACCCTTCCTGCTCACCCAGCCCATCCACCAGCAGAACCAGTTCGGCGGCTCGGTCGGCGGTCCCATCATCAAGGACAAGCTCTTCTACTTCTTCACCTACGATGGCTTCCGCCGCGTCGGCCGCGTGCTCTATAGCGACAGCAACTACATCTCACTCACACCGTCGGCTACGTACCGGCCGCCCCCGGCCGGTACCTCTGCGACCAGTACCATCACTCCCACCCAGTGCCCCACTACCATCACCTGCAACGCAGTGCCACCACCGCCATCTGACGTTCCTGATCAACGGCCAATATCAATGGCGCCCCTCCCTCCCGCTTCAGCAAGGAGAACCTCTTCTTCCCGCGTCTGGACTGGCACATCAACGCCAAAAACGATCTCTTCGTGGACTTCAACTTCGCCGACTTCGACAGCACCTACGGTTACAGCCCGGCGAACACCTTCTCGAACAGCTCTCCCACCACCAACGCCCCCACCAGCTATCATGAGCGCTTCCTCGTCGGCGGTCTCACCACCCAGATCGGCAAGGCCTCCGTCAACCAGGTCCACGCGGCGTGGGGCCAGGATCTTGAGACTGCCGGAGCAAACGCCCCCGGCCCCAGCGTCGCCACCGGGCGTCGTCACCTTCGGAATGCCCAACGCCCTGCCGCGCATCGCAGAGCCGAATGAGCACCGCATCCAGTTCACGGATGTCTTCTCCACCACCAAAGGCCGCCACACCTTCAAGTTCGGTGGCGACGTCAACATCGTTCACGAGGTCATGATCAACCTCTTCCAGGGCGGCGGCATCTACAGCTACGGCGACTCAACGACGGTCGCCAACTTCCAGGATTGGGCGCAGGACGCCTTTGCCGGCCAGGCCGGCGACACCGATCCCTACGCGGGCTACCACTACAACACCTTCGTCCAGACCGTCGACGTGAAGAACTCGATCGCCTCCGGTACTGCCGGCGCAAGACGACTTCTGGATGAAGATGTGGGACGGCTTCGCGGAAGACAACTGGAAGCTCCGTCCGAACCTCACTGTCAACGTCGGCGTTCGCTACGACGTACAGCTCACCCCGCCCGCCCACCACGAACAACACCAACTACGCCCCGCATCTCCACCGTACTACAGCTCCACCATCAAGAACGTAACCGACCGCGTCCAGCCGCGCATCGGCATCTCCTGGAGCCCCAATCCCGGTACGGTCGTGCGCGCCGGCTACGGCCTCTTCTCCGCCCTCAACCAGGGCAGCACCTACTACGCCATGCGCGTAGAGAACGGCGTCGTTCAGATCAACTACAACTACACCGGCTGCGAATCCAGCGTGGGTACTCGCTACAATGCCAAATGCCCCACGGTTCCGCGCAGCGTCTCCAGGCTCTCGTACCCCTTCGTGCCCTTCCCCGTCACCGGCCCGGCGCTCTCCGCAGTCTCAGCCCCGGCCGGCGGTACGGTGCCCATAGTCAACGGTCCAGCCATCGTCGGTCCTCAGAGCTTCCACGGCCTCGACCCCAACTTCGTCCCGCCCTACGCCCAGGAGATGAGTGCCAGCGTCGAGCAGTCCCTGCCCGGTAAGCATGTCGCTCTCGGTCGGTTATGTCGGCACCCGCGGAATGCGTCTCCCTGTCTTCCTCGACGCTAACCTCATCGGCCAGACCCCGCACGGCCTCCGCAGCTACAACGTGCTCGACGCCAATAACAACCTCATCAAGCAGCTCACCGTGCCGTTCTATCTGCCCACCGATCGCAACAACCAGACTCTGTCGTCCTACAACACCGGCTTCAGCGTCGCCAACACCTGGTACAACTCGCTGGCAGCCACCGTCCGGCGGCCTTTCAACAACGGGTTGGAACTGCTCCTGAACTACACCTGGGCTCACGCTAGCGACACCGGCCAGGTCCAGGGCAACAACGGCACCTTCTACGGCGGCGACACACCCCTCGACCCCAATAACGTCCGGTTGGAGAACGGTCTGTCCGACATCGACATCCGCAACCGCTTCGCCGGCAGCCTCGTCTACCAGTCTCAGATCATGAAGGACAACAAGTTCTTCAAGTATGGGCTCAACCCGTTCCTCTTCTCCGGAACCATGATCGCATCCGCCGGCCAGCCCATCTTCGCCAGTATGACCGGAACGGTCAGCGGCGGCGCAGAAGGCAACATCTACGGCGGCGCCATGAGCTCCAGCTCAGGAGCATCCACCACCGGTCGTCCTCCACAGATCGGACGTAACAGCCAGATCGGTCCCGGCTTCAACAACATCGACTTCCGCCTCTCCCGCAACGTTCCCATCCACGAGAGCATTTATCTCCAGTTCAGCGGCGATGCCTTCAATCTGCTCAACCACAAGATCGTCACCGGCGTAAACGGAAGCTACTCCACCTATCTCCACTGCGAGCGCCACCAGCACCACCTGCAACACAAACAGCTCAGCTCCTTCCGGTTCGACGTTCGCAGGTTGCATCACGCCCTACAGCGGCACTGGCCTCACGGCCTTTGGCGCTGTATCGGGGACCAGCAGCGGCCTCTACAACGCGCGGCAGCTCCAGGTCTCCGCCAAGTTGTTCTTCTAACCCCAAACCGCTCCAAACCAAAGCGGCCCCGGCTAAACCCCGAGGCCGCTTTCTCATATCCAGCCAGAACTACCCTGCTTGACAAATCCGGCCCCCGGGAAGACCCCGCCATCCGTACCTCCTGAAGACCTTCCCCTCCGCCCCGCATAACCTAGGTTCAGACCTAAGTGCTGTGTTTCGAAGATTTTGCGCAAAATAGGCGGGGGAGGGGGTACCCAACCGAACTCTCGCAAACCATCCGGACCGGCATTTCGAGCTATACTTTCGGCACCTGCATCGAAGGAACCATGGCTATCAGAGGACAGGAAGACCCCACAAGGTTACCGTCGTCGCCATTGCTGCCCGAAGGTGGGCACGACCTTGCCACGAGCTTATATGCGGAGTTGCACCGGCTGGCAGCAGGCAAGATGCGCTACGAACGGGGAAACCACACCCTGCAGCCCACCGCGCTGGTGAACGAGGCCTACCTGCGCCTCAGCGACCAATCCGAGTCCATGTGGCAGGATAGAAGCCGGGTCCTGGGTCTGGCCGCCAACGTAATGCGCCACATTCTGGTGGATCACGCCCGTGCCCATGGCGCAGAAAAGCGCGGAGACCCGAACCTTCAGGTGACCCTCGATGAGGGCTTGGTAGCAACTACCAGCAGCTCTACAGCTGACGTGCTGGCCGTCGATGAAGCGCTCACACACCTCGCAGCGTTCGACAAGAGACAGGCGGAGATCCTCGAGATGCACTTCTTCGCCGGCATGACATTCGAGGAGATCTCGGCGCACCTTGGTGTATCGTTACGCACCGTCAAACGAGACTGGACCATGGCCCGTGCCTGGCTGCATAGGGAGCTGTCACCCTTAAAATGACTCCAGAACTCTGGCAGCGCCTCAAACCGCTATTTCACGCGGCTCTAAAAGAGGGCACAGAAGATCGTGCCGCCTTCATCCAGGCGGCCTGCGGCGAAGATCACGAGCTCCGGGTGCAGCTCGAACAACTAATAGAGTCCGAGTTGCAAGGCACTCAACCGATGGACGCGCCTCTGGCTAACTTCAATGGCCTGATTGACCTCACGGACGCCAGATTTCAGCCCGGAGAGCTTGTCCTCGGACGCTTCCGCATCCTGCACCCAATAGGCAAAGGCGGGATGGGCGAGGTCTACCAGGCGGAAGACCTCCAACTCGGAATCATCGCCCTCAAGACAATTCGTCGTGGCATAGGATCATCCGATGCCTTTGAACGATTCCGTCAGGAAGTTCAACTCGCCAGACGCATAAGTGGTCCCCAGGTCTGCCGCATCCATGAACTGTATCTCCTCCCGGCCACCGGCAAATATGAGGCAACCGCCTTTCTGACGATGGAATACCTGGAAGGAGTCACCCTCTCCAGCAAGATCCGCGAGGGGGGGCCGCTCCCATGGAAGGAGGCATTGAACATAACGCTGGAGATCTGCGAAGGTCTCCGGATTATCCATGAAAATGGCATCATCCACCGCGACTTGAAGAGCGGCAACATCATGGTGTGCGAACAGGCTGGCTCTCGACGCATCGTGCTCCTGGACTTTGGACTCGCACGTGACTCTAAGTCCCAAATCCCCGAGTCTGGTGCCCGAAGACCAACAGAAGCAAGGTCGACACTTACGCAGGGAATCATGGGTACGCCGGCCTACATGGCCCCGGAGCAGTTTGAAGGCAACCCGGTATCGCCGGCGACTGATATTTACGCGCTCGGCATCATCCTGTACGAACTGGTCACCGGCTTTCATCCCTACGCGGCGGATACACCGGTTGCGGCTGCCATTCGCCGCGCCAGGCACCCCAGGGCGCCTTCTCTCATCCGGCCCAAGATTCCAAAGCAATGCGACCGTGTCATCCAGAAATGCATGGAGTACGAACCGGAGAACCGCTTCCAGTCCGCAACCGAAGTTGCAAAGGCACTACGGGCCGGTCCGGCGACGTTCGGCAATCTAAAGAAAGACAGACCATGGGTGCTCTGGCTCGCTGCAGCCGCAATATTGGCGGTGATCGCCATGTCCGGCTTCTCTTGGTGGCGATCCCTACAAATTTATCAACCGAAACCTGCCGCCCTCCGCTGGTACCAGACCGGACTGCTCGCTCTTCGAGAGGGCAACTACGTAAAAGCGACGCGTTCCCTTCAGGAAGCCACCGCCGAGGACGATCATTTCGCGATGGCTCACGCGCGATTGGCCGAGGCATGGGCCAACCTCAACTTCGACGGCAACGCCCAGCAAGAGCTGCTCATCGCCACCCCCGGAGCCAAGCATCTCGACCCCGTCGATCGCATGTATCTCGATGCGATCCACGCCACGGTCACGAAAGACTATCCCACTGAAACTGCGACCTATCGACAGATACTCAACCGTCTGCCACCAGACCAAAAGTCCTCTGGATACGTCGACCTCGGCATGGCCTACGAGCGCGCTGGCGACCCGAATCATGCCTTGGAGAATTACGCACAGGCCGCGTCGCTGGACGGCGATAATCCCGCGCCATTTATGCGCACCGCTGTCCTCCAAAGCCGCCAGCATCACGTTCCCGAAGCAGACCGCGCCTTCCAGCGCGCACAGACGCTTCTCACAACGGAGATGAATCAGGAGGGCCTCGCCGAGCTCGATTATGCAAGAGGATATGCCATAAATGACGGTGGAGACCCGGTAGCTGCGGAACCCTATCTGGAGAAGGCTTTCGAAGAAGCAAAGGCGATCCCCAGCGTTCAACTTCAAATCCGCGCGCTGACGCAACTTAGCAGCGCTGCATATGCTTCCAATCGCTACGAGCAGGCTGTGCAATACGCCCAGGAGGCAATTCACCTCGCTCAATCGAATCAGCTCGGTGTTTGGGCCGCGGACGGGTACGTCAGACTAGCAAACGCAAACATCCAGGAGGACCATCTACAGAAGGCTGAAGACGCCGTCCGCGAGGCGCTACAGCTCTCTCACCAGGGCCAACAACGTCGAGTAGAAGCTGGGGCGAACGTGACGCTGGCCAGCATTATGGATCAGCGACATCTTCCCGATCAGGTCATTGCACCTGCACAGTCGGCCCTCGACTACTACACGCAGAATGGGTTCTTCAGGCCGGCAGCGAATGCCTCTTTGCTCTTGATTCGGGCGCGGCGACATAAAGGAGAATATTCCCAGGCGCTCGAATCGGGCAAAGCCTTCCAGGAGTTAGCTGCTAAGTCCGGATCCCGCCAGCTTGTGGCGATGTCGGAAGAGGAGGTTGGAAATGTCTATTTCGACATGGAACAGTACCCCAATGCGCTGGAGCAGTTCCAGAACGCCCGATCTGAAGCCGATGGAACAAATGCGAAGTCATATCAGGCTTTGCACTGCGCCGACACTCTCTCGAGGCTCGGACGTTACGGCGAGTCAGAAGAGGTGCTTCAGTCAGTGCCGCGACGGAGAAGTTCAAATTCCAGGTGGATGGAGTTCGGGTGGACTCGTTACTTAGCAGAATGAAGTATAGAGAAGCAGATGCTCTCGCCCGGAATTCACTAGCCGATCCCGCGGTGGAGGCCGATAGCAAACAGCAATTCGAATTGGATGCGAGCCTCGCCGAGAGTCATCTCCAAATGAAGCAGGCAGCATTAGAACGACTGGAGGATATTTCCAATCCACAGATCGAGGACACCGGAGATATATGGAGCACACAACTAGGTGTCGCTGAAGTGTACCTCTCCCTTGGTATGGCGCAACAAGCCATGGATAGTGCGACGAAGGAGGCCGATCACTTTGCTGCCACGAACCAGTTGGACTCGGAACTGCGAAGCCTCTGTATCGCAGCATCCGCTTCAAAAGCCCTGAATGGTTCAGCAGACTATAAGCAGTTTTCAAAGAAAATAGTTGACATTCTGTCTCAACTACAACAAACTTGGGAGCCTCAGGCTCTCCGGTCGTATCTGTCTCGTGCCGATCTACAGACATTGATGCGAGGAGCTGATGTCTCGGCCCCGTTGGACAGGAGGTAGAGCATGACGTTATCGACAGAAGAACGATCTTTTGTCACCACGGCAATTATTTCTGTAGCACTTGGAGTTGGTGTTTTAGGTGCGGCAGTTGCGATTTTTGTGAATAAAGCTGCCAGCGCCGGCACGGGCGATACACCCGTGATTCTCGTCGGCGGAAGCTTAAGTTTCAAAGCGGGATCCCAAAAGGGAACGTTATCGTGGACGCCAGTTCCTGCTACTTGCACTAGCGCATGCACGGAATACTTTCTCGATCCTGGCTATTCTGTCTCGACGATAGCGCTGAAAGATAGTTCAGTCGATGACGGCACGGACGCTCCGGTCCCCGCCGACAATAATCCCGCTAAAGACAAAATTCGTGCAGATATCTCCAACGCTTCGACTTGGGAAATCGACGAGTACGCTACTTTCAATTCCTCCGCCGAAGCTCAGGTCGCTTCGATAACACCAAACGCAACACAAATACACGTAAAAGTGGTCGCACCGGCAGCGTTGTGTCTAAAAACACCGAAAAGGCTTGTGTTCAGTCCAACGGGAGTCTGTCCGGCCCCCGATGGGGTTGCTTTTACCAGAGTTGCTCTTCAAATTGATAATGGACCTGGCACAACTGTTGCGAGTGGAAGTCTCTCTTGCGTCGACGACTCGGCAGACGATAACCCAAACAAATGCAGGATCGCCTTTAGAGGATCCAACTAGTCGCCGATTAAGCGCGATTTTTCTAGCTCAGGCTAGTAAAACTTTGTTGCCCCCGTTATAAAGCGATCTTTCAGCTCGCGCTGGGCTGGCAGCGTTTTTGTGGCAACTGCAAAGTAGGGGATCATAAGATCCCTAGGTTGTGTCTTCTCGCCCTCATCTACAGACGCGCATGCTGGAGTTTGATGTATAGTTCCGTCTCAAGAGGAGATAAAAATGGGACATTCGGGGGATACGCCTGTCATCCTTATTGGCGGCAGCGTAGTAGTCAAACATGGTTCCAGTGACACTAGTCAAAGATGGCACCCAGGAAACAAAAGCGAGTACCACACTGCGTCGACACATCCGATTGCATCGATAGCCCTTAAGAAGCATGCGCTACCGGATCACGACGATGAGCATAGAGCCGACGATCTCGACCTCGATACCGATCTGGAGCGTATAGATATTCCGAGCGCAGCATCGTGGAAGGTAGATATATATGACCAAAACTCCGATAAAGTCTCGGCTATTTCCATTGCCTCTGCTACTGGCCTGGATATCCTGCTGACTCTGGAAAATCAAGCTGGAAGCCTATGTGAACACAGTAAGAGAAGAATCGCTTATAGCATCGATCTAAGCCGTACGGAGGCGGGACTGAAAAACGCAACAATTACAAAAGCCGTCGTCACTGTAGATGGCAAGGTTGCCGGAACCCTCCACCCCATTGATTTGAAAAGTAATACTCCGGGAGTATGTAGGATAGTTTTCAGATACCCTCCTGCGCCCCCAAATTAATTCAGCGGTCGCTCGGGTAACTTCCCGGCAAATATCTCAAGGGCCAAAAAATTTAGAAACCCGTGGCACGATTTTCCTTCGTTCTCCGCTTTATCAAGTGAAGGCAGTTATGAACACCGCCCTCCAAAGGAGATCGAGTCATGAAAAACACACGGCTTACTTCCATTCTCAGTTCCAGTCTTATCGCTTGCGCCCTGACGATCGGTTCGCTTGCGTCGGCACCCTCAGCGTTAGCTCAGAGCAGCACGACTGTGGCCGTAGTGAATATTCCGTTCGCCTTCCAGACGGAACGACAGACACTTCCCGCCGGCATGTATCGCATCGACCGTCAGTCTGGCAACCTGCTCCGGTTGGAAGGCCCCGGTAATGCAGGAGGATTTGTGATGACCCACGATGCAATCAAGACCCATCCTCCTGATCACGGAACCATTGTCTTCGATCGTTACGGCGACAAATACTTCCTGCATCAGATCTGGACTGCAGGGAACTCTACCGGCCTCGAATGCCCGAAGAGTCGCGCCGAGAAAGTCGGCTTTAGTGGCACAGAACGAACAAGCTGCCACCTCGGTTGAGCTGGCTTTCAACTCTGTTCCACAGAAGTGAACCCGATACCAAATCAAACACCGGCCGCAAATTATCCGCGGCCGGTTTTCTTTGCGATCCCATCGCGCAGGATCAGCCAGTTACCAGCTAGTGGCGATTATCGGCGGAAAATGTGTATGGTGCGCCCGAGAAGATTCGAACTTCTGACCTACAGCTTCGGAGGCTGCCGCTCTATCCAGCTGAGCTACGGGCGCGCTCTTCTAGCCTAGCACGACACCCAGTCCGTCTCGCAACACACTAGAAATTCAAAATCTCCCCACTTCCATCCGCGTAGGAGATCGACCCACCCTCCGGCCCCGAAATATCCTCCAGCCGCAACGAAGCCCGCACAGTCACGCCGTTCTCGAACTCAATCTCGATCGCCTCGCCCTCCTCCACCGAAGCCGCCGAGACGCTCTCCCCAATCACCGCGCACAGGACGTTCCGATACTCAGGCTCGCCAAACGCATACGACCCCTCTTCCCGAAACACATCCGGCCACTCAAAGAAGGACACCAACGGCCCATCGAACCGAAGCTGCACGAAGTCCTGCACGAACTCCACCGCGCTCAACTCCTGCCCGACAATCGCCTCCAGTTCCATCTAGTGCCCGGTCTCCTCAGCGATGAACGCCTCATAATCCGCCGCCGTAAGCAATCCATCCACCTGCGCCGCATCCGCCAGCGTCAGCTTCAGAATCCACGTCGTATTCGCATCCGAGTTGATCTTCTCCGGCGCATTGACGAGCTCTTCATTCACCGCCGTCACCGTCCCCGACACGGGCGAAAACAGGTCCGAGACCGCCTTCACTGACTCCACCGACCCAAAGGTCTTCCCCGCCTCCAGCACGTCGCCCACCTTCGGCAGCTCGACAAACACAATGTCCCCCAGCGAGTTCTGCGCATAATCCGTAATCCCGACCGCGCCGTTGCCGCCACTTACATCAATCCACTCATGTTCCTTCGTATACCGGTACCCAGCAGGGTAAGACATTAGATTCTCTCCAATCGAATTTCGTTCTATTGTAGATGGTTCAATCTCGAATAAATCTCACTGCTAAGCAGTCTTCTTCGGCTTTTTATAAAAAGGAAGCGCAGTTACCCGAGCTTTCACCATCTGCCCGCGAATCTCCACCGCAATCACCTCATCGACTCCCGCATACTGCACCGGCACATAGGCCATCGCAATATTCTTCTTCAGAAAAGGTGCAGGCGATCCGCTCGTCACCTCACCAATCCGCGTCCCATCCAGTGCCAGCACCGGATACCCATCCCGCGCAATCCCGCGTTCAATCATCTCCAGCCCAATCAGCTTGCGCTTCGGACCTCCTGCAGCTTGAATCTCCAGCAAGGCCTCGCGCCCCACAAACGAAGGCTTATCCAGCTTCGCATACCGCCCAAGCCCTGCTTCCAACACATTGATCGTGTCCGAAATCTCATGCCCATACAGCGCCATCGCCGCCTCCAGCCGCAGCGTATTCCGCGCGCCCAGCCCACAAGGCAGAATCCCGAACTCCTTCCCCGCCTCCAGCACCTCACCCCAAACCCGCGCACTAGTAGGCTCATCCGACGGCACATAAATCTCGAACCCATCCTCACCCGTATAGCCCGTCCGCGCGATCATCACGTTATGCAGTCCACAAACCTGTCCCCACGTAAACCAGTAATTCTTGATCGTGCTCAGGTCCGTAGAAGTCAGCTTCTGCAAAGTCTCCGCTGCCTTCGGTCCTTGTATCGCAAGCTGCGTGTAGTAATCGCTGAAGTCGTTCACATGCACGCCCGGCATATGCCCAATCTGCTTGCGCACCCACTGCACATCCTTCTCGCGCGTCCCAGCATTGATCACGATCAGGTAGTCATTCTCCGAGAGGCAATGCACCACCACATCATCCACAAAAGTCCCATTCGGATACAGCATCGCCGAGTAGTGCGCCTGCCCCACTGCCAGCTTCGAAGCATCATTCATGCAAAGCTGCTGCACCGCAGCCAGCGATCCCGGCCCGCGCAGTTGAATGTCTCCCATATGCGACACATCGAACACCCCCACCCCCGTCCGCACCGCCATATGCTCCGCAATCAGCCCCGAGTACTCCACCGGCATATCCCATCCGCCGAAGTCCACCATCTTCGCCTTGTGCGTCCGATGCGTGCCATTCAACGCCGTCTTACGAAGCTCCATAACCTCTGCCATGACCAATCCTTTGCGGGTAGCGTGCCCTCTAAAACGATAGCACCCGCAAGCCAACCGCTGCGCCTTCACACGTCGGCAGAGCAGGGAAGCGCGAACTCATATTTCATCTAATGCCCAGCCGCGCTCACTACCGCCTTCAAATCGCCACCCAGCAATCCCAGCGCGTCGTCGAAGTTGTGATCATGCGTCTTCTGCAGATTCGCCTGCTCGATCGACTCCGTCAGCGCCCACAAAACATAATGCGTCTTCCGATCCAGAATCGTCAGCCGAAACATCGGCAGCGGATCGGACGCACCCTTCGTCTTATCTGCGTTCTGCGGCCCATTCGGCGCGTGCAGTTGTAACTCGAAGACCAGGTCCGCCTGCGCCGGATCGTTCACCAACTCAAACCGTCCCCAGCTCTTCACCATCGCATAAAACTGGTTGTAACCCCGGTCCGCCCCTCCACTGAATGGATGCGGAAACAGCCCGGCATCCGCGCCTGCGTTCGAGATAAAGACCGTCTTAGCCGTCCCCAAAGCCGGAGGCACCGGAGCCGTCGCAACCTCCTGCGCAAACACCATTCCCACGCTCATCATACCGCAACTAAAACGCCGCCCGCACCATACAACCGCATCCGCTTCAACATGACATCTCCCTCGTCAGCACCTGCAACTCGAAGACGAACCGCATACCCGAAATGTTTCTGAATCGAGCGTCCCGATGCACGACCTACACCACCACCGTCTCTCGATACTCCCCAAACACCCGCCGCAGCACATCCGCAATCTCTCCCACCGTCGCATAACTCTCAACCGCGCCCAGAATCCGCGGCATCAAATTCCCCCCATTCCGCGCGGCATCTTCCACCGCCCGCAGCGCCGCCTGCATGAACCCCCGCATCCCGCCGCAACCGCAAAGCCTTCAGCCGCTCCACCTGCCGCCCCTCCAGAGCCAGCATCGATCCGTTGAATCGGCACAGCGACATCACCCTCGCTCGCAAACTCATTCACCCCCACCACGATCGCTTCCTTCGCCTCCACCGCCCGCTGATAGGCATAAGCCGCATTCTGAATCTCCCGCTGCACATACCCCTGCTCGATAGCCCGCAGCATCCCATACTTCCCAGCCTTATCGAACCCCGCAATCGTCGCCATATAAACATCCGCAAGCCGCTCAATCTCATTCGTCAGCGACTCCACATAAAACGATCCAGCCAGCGGATCCACCGTCTGCGCCACGCCACTCTCATGCGCCAAAATCTGCTGCGTCCGCAACGCAATCCGCGCCGCATTCTCCGTCGGCAGCGACAGCGCCTCATCAAACCCATTCGTATGCAGGCTCTGCGTCCCGCCCAGCACCGCCGCCAAAGCCTGCAGCGTCGTCCGCACAATATTGTTCTCCGGCTGCTGCGCCGTCAGCGTCGAACCCGCCGTCTGCGTATGAAACCGCAGCATCCAGCTCTTCGGATTCTTCGCCCCAAAATGCTCCCGCATAATCCGCGCCCACATCCGCCGCGCCGCGCGAAACTTCGCCACCTCCTCCAACAGATTGTTATGCGCATTGAAGAAGAAGCTCAGCCGCGGAGCAAACGCATCCACCTCCAACCCCGCATCGATCGCCGCCTGCACATACGTCATCCCATTCGCCAGCGTGAACGCCACCTCCTGCACCGCCGTACATCCCGCCTCGCGCATGTGGTAGCCCGAGATCGAGATCGTATTCCACTCCGGAACCTCCTCCGCCGCCCACGCAAACACATCCGTCACCAGCCGCATCGCCTGCGACACCGGATAGATATAAGTCCCCCGCGCAATATATTCCTTCAAAATATCGTTCTGAATCGTCCCGTTAAGCTTCTTCACCTCCGCCCCCGTCCGCCGCGCGACCGCCACATACAGCGCCAGCAGAATCGAAGCCGTCGCATTGATCGTCATCGAGGTCGAAATCGTATCCAGCGCAATCCCGCTGAACAGCCGCTCCATATCCTCAATCGAGTCGATCGCCACCCCAACCTTCCCCACCTCACCCAGCGCCAGCGGAGAATCCGAGTCATACCCAATCTGCGTCGGCAGATCGAACGCCACACTCAGCCCTTTCGTCCCATTCGCCAGCAGAAACTTGTAGCGCCGGTTCGACTCCTCGGCATCCCCCATCCCCGCATACTGACGCATCGTCCACAGCCGCCCGCGATACATCGTCGGCTGGATCCCACGCGTAAACGGATACTCCCCCGGCTCGCCCACCAGCGCCGCTTCGTCGAAACCCGCCAGGTCGTCCGCTCGATAGACCACCTCGACCGGTATCCCCGAACTCGTCTTAGTCCCATCCGCCATGCCGCTCAAGTGTACCCGCTGCCACCGCTACCGTTGCCTGCTCTTGCGCCCAGCCCTCAGAAAGCTGCTCACGCAGAAATACCCAAACAACAAGGCCACCCCCGCCAGCAACAAAAACCTCACCTGCGCCTCATGCCCGGCGCCCGTCCCATGGATGATCCCCCGCTGCCTCCACAACCCCACCCCCATCGTCAGCGCGAAAAGTCCAAAGAACACTCCCGTAAACTCCAGCCAAAGCACCCCCGACAGCCTCGCGAACGGCCCCCACACTGCCTCCCCAAAACGTTTACCCTCCCGCTTCAGTCCCCGCCCCGTCTCTTGAACCTGCGCCCTGATGGGCACAGTCTTCTGCGTCGCTGGAGCGGCCACCGAAGCAGCGCCGCTATCCGTCCGCGCCGCGTCACTCTTCGCTGAAGGGCTCGGAGCCGTAGCCGCATCCACCGCCTCCGCCACCGTCTTGGCCGCCAGACGAGCCCCGACACCCAATACGCGTCCAAACCGCTCCGAATCCATACTCGCCAGTGTAGCCCGTCTCCCTCGCCCATCCAAGAGTCGTTTCATTGCATCCAACCAGCATCGGAGTCAGCCGAAACCGGGAAACCTGCCAGCTATCCGAACAAAGGAGACGTCGCAAATGAAAAATTTTCTCTGGATGGTCGACCGGCATCTGTGCGGCCGCGGTCGGAATCATCCTCTGGGGCCCGAAGCGCACCCAACCCGTGCAGGAACTCGCCCATCGCCTCGAAGAGGCCTGGGCCGACCACCACACAGTCGCATAATTCGCGTAATTCCTCCATACCTCCACTGGCACAAATCACCGTTGCAGCCAGAGCCCCCCCTGGCGTATTCTGTCCCAGAACACCAAGCACGACAGCGGTGCCGCAATGCCGTTCCCGCAAGTTGACTAGTCGCTGGGAATACCCGATGCGCGCATAATCAGAGGCTGTGTCCACGCTCGGACGTGAATGCAGTCTCGATCCATAGTGCAACCCGGAGGTGGCATTGAATCAAAAGGTCAAGAATCTGATCAAGAAGCTTGGTGAAGCGATCCACGAATCGGTCTCCGAGTCCGAGGACATCGCGGTAGTCGTCAAAAACATCCGCGAGCAGGGCTTCGACGTGCTCCTGATGCTTGAGGCCACCATCGGCCTCAACGAAGTCACCGAGGACTCCGCGGAGACCGCGGACGCCACCGGCGAAGTCACGGAAGGCCCCTTCACCAGCCACGACCTGAACTTCCTGAAATCGCTCCGTATCAGCCTCCCCGAGGAGCCGGACGACTCTCCGGCCCCCGGCACTGAGCCGTAACACCCGCCTGACGGCCCACAAATCCGGGCGCCCCGGAGCTTGCACTGAGCCTGTCGACGGGTCTCGCTTCTGAGACCTGCGCTAAGCCGCCAATCTCTTCGTGAACACAAAACATATTCGAGCGTGGTAGACTCTCGGTTCTCTGAGGCACTGCGTTCGTTTTGAGCATCCTACGGAAGTGGCTTAGGAAGCAGGACGTTGCGCGGATACGAAAACGATGCAGCTACGTGAAGATTCTGCGGTGAGGTAGTTCGAAATATGAGAGATACCCTTGGTGTACTTCTCGCCGGTGGTGCTGGCGAACGGCTCTTTCCCCTGACCCGCGATCGCGCCAAGCCGGCCGTCCCCTTCGCCGGCCAGTACCGCATCATCGACATCACCCTCTCCAACTGCATCAACTCCGACCTGCGCCACGTCTACATCCTCACCCAGTACAAGGCGCTCTCGCTCAATCGCCACATCCGCGAGGGCTGGGGCCCCGTCGTAGCCAACGAGCTCGGCGAGTTCATCGAGATCCTGCCCCCCATGCAGCGCGTCTCCAAGAGCTGGTACCAGGGCACCGCCGACGCCGTCTACCAGAACATCTACTCCATAGGCTCCGAGGAGCCCAAGTGCGTCCTCATCCTCTCCGGCGACCACATCTACAAGATGAACTACGCCCGCATGCTCGAGCAGCACAGGAACTCCGGAGCCGACGTCACCCTCGCCACCCTGCCCATCAGCCCATCCGAGGTCTCAGCCTTCGGCGTAGTCGAGGTCGCCCGCAACGGCGAGGTCACCGGCTTCGTCGAAAAGCCCAAAGAAACCAACCTCCGCTCGCCCTTCAACCCCGAGATGGTCGACGTCTCCATGGGCATCTACCTCTTCAACACCGACGTCCTCCTTCCCGAGCTCATCAAGGACGCCGAAGACCCCGACTCCAAGCACGACTTCGGCCACGACATCCTGCCCAAGCTCCTCGGCCGCTTCAAAATGAACGCCTTCAACTTCGTCGACGAGAACAAGCAGAAGGCCCTCTACTGGCGCGACGTAGGAACCCTCGAGGCCTACTACGAGGCCAACATGGACGTCGCCGGCGTCACCCCCACCTTCAACCTCTACGACAAGTCCTGGCCCATGCGCACCCGCCCCTACCAGTACCCGCCCGCCAAGTTCGTCTTCGGCGAGCCCGGCCGCACCGGCATGGCCATCAACTCCATCGTCGCCTCCGGCTCCATCGTCTCCGGAGCCGTCGTCCGCAACTCCGTCCTCTCCCACGATGTCCGCGTCAACTCCTACGCCGACGTCGACTCCAGCATCATCTTCTCCCACGTCAACGTCGGCCGCCACTGCCGCATCCGGCACGCCATCGTCGATCGCGACGTCCACATCCCCGACGGCACCGTCATCGGCTACGACCCCCAGGAAGACAAGAAGAACTACTTCGTCACCCCCACCGGCCTCACCGTCGTCACCCGCGACTACTCCGTCTACGAAAACCCCGTCTCCCCCGAATTCCTCCAACCCGGCGGCACCTGGTAAAGAATCAGACTACCGTCCCAAAAACACAAAGGCCGGAGAGCAAACTCTCCGGCCCTTTCATCTCTCCCCAACCAACAACTAGCAACTAACAACCATCAACTCACTTCTTCTTAGGATTCCCGAACCGGTAAACCACACCCCCGGAGATAGCAAAGAACTCGCTCGTCCCCGTCCCGAACTGCTCCAGGATCAAATCCGGCGACAACCGGAACGCCCAGTTCTTCGAACGGTTGAAGTCGATGCTCCCCCCCAGTGCTTCCATTCCCGCCGATCCGTTCCCATACAGTCCCACATTGTTGTACAACGGCGGAATATTCTTCGTGCTGCGTGTTGAACACTCCGTACGCCACCCCGCCATAAGCGTGGTAGTTTATCGCGACATATCGGTTCTTCGGCCCGCGGTACTGCGCCCCAAACATACCCATGTTCAAGTAGACCACTGGCCGGTTCACGTAGGGGTTCGCCAGCACCGGCGTCGTACCCCCGTCCCAGCGATAATCCGCCGTCAGCCCCACTTTCTTGTTCAGCCAGTAGGTTATCGAACCCTCGGTGCCACCCAGGTTCATCCGCTTCGGCAGCGCCTGCCCCGCCTGGAAGTTCATGAAGTTCACGCCGCCGTACAGCTCCCACTTATTGTCATAGGTCACCGGTGCCGCAGGTCCCAGCTTGCCACTTCCCGTCGGAACCGCCTGTGCCTCTGCCCGGCCGGCGCCATTCGCCATCAGGCCGGCAATCAAGCCCATCATCAAAACTGTGCTGCCAACTCGCGCTCCGGTCCTGCCCGACAGCGCCATCATCATTTGAAACTTCATTCGCAAGGTCTTCTTTCCTGCATCTTCGTATCCGTCCGCAGGCCGTCGACCAGCAACTAACAACCAGCAACCAGCAACCGCTCTATCCAAGATATAACGTCCGGCCCACATCTGCTCCATCCTTCCCGTCGTATCTATTCCAGCAGCGTTCGAAGCCTCGTCTGTGCGACAATAGTTCTTGCGGTCCGGCAGCCCACACGCGCCCGGCTGCATCGGAGATAAAGTATGGGCGACCTGTTCCAGCCATGGCATCTGATCATTCTCGCGATCATCGTTATCGTCCTCTTCGGAGGCAAGAAGCTGCCTGAACTCGGCAAAGGTCTCGGTGAAGGTCTCAAAGGTTTCAAGGACGGCATGAAGGGCGTCACCAGCGACGATAAGCCTGCCGACGCCGCTCACAACGTCACCCCCAAACCCGAAGAGACCATCAAGTCGTAGTCGTGCCTCCGCGCCCCGCAAGCTCCTGTAAGCCTGAACTGTGGTTTGGGACACCTTCATGAAGCTCAAATCACCGCACCTCATCAAGCCCCACACCCGCGTCAGCTTAGCGAAGCTCTCCACCACCGACACCGGTCCCTACAAGTCCGAGGATGCCGCCGCACTCGTCCTCCCCAAGCACCGCGACGCCCTCGACAAACTCCAGGAAGTCCTCTACGCCAGCCAGAAAAAATCTGTCCTGATAGTCCTCCAGGGCATGGACACAGCCGGCAAAGACGGCACCATCCGCCACATCTTCTCCGGCATCAATCCTCAGGGCTGCGACGTCACGCCCTTCAAAGTCCCCACCCCGCTCGAGGCCCGTCACGACTTCCTCTGGCGAGCCCACGCGGCAGTCCCCGCCCGCGGCATGATCGGCATCTTCAACCGCTCGCACTACGAGGACATCCTCGTCCCCAGCGTCCATCAGCTCGTCTCTCCCAAAGTCATCCGCCAACGGCTCGACGACATCAACGAATTCGAGGACATGCTGGTCGACAACGGCGTAGTCATCCTCAAATTCTTCCTCCACATCTCACAGAAAGAGCAGACCGCCCGCCTCAAGGCTCGCCTCGACGACTCCGACAAACACTGGAAGCTCAGCGCCGCCGACTTCCGCGAGCGCCACTTCTGGCCCCAGTATCAACAGGCCTACGAGCGCATTCTCGCCACCACCAGCCACAAGCACGCCCCCTGGTTCGTCATCCCCTCCGACCACAAGTGGTATCGCAACGTCGCCATCTCAACCATCCTCGTCGACGCCCTGCAAGCCCTTAAGCTCCAGCTACCCCAAACCCACCGTCGATCCAAAAACGCTCAAACTGTAAAACTGGTATTTCCGCTAGTCCACCCGAAAAGCCAAAAGCACAACGCTCCAGGTACACTCCCGCGTCCAATAGAAAGTCCATATGAAACAGCACGGTCAGGGATGACGTCCCTGCCGCACGCTGGTACTCTCGTAGTGGACATGCTTCCCGGCGAACACCCCGGATGAAGCAGTTCGATACGGCACTTGGGAGCGTTCGATTTGGTTAGGTACATCGTATTAGCGGGAGCCCTCGCGTTACTCGCCGCCGGGCAAAACCAGCAGCCAGGCCAGCAGAAGGCTGCGGCATTGCCCGATGCGCCCCAGCAGCAACAGCAGGCCATTCCGGACGCCCCGCGTCCCCAGCCCACCCTGCCCGATAGCGGAGCGGTCACCCCCGGCAAAGGCACCACCCCCGATTCAAACGGCGACTCCAGCTCCACTGCCACTCATCCTGACGACCAGCAGGACGCGCCCGGAACCACTCTGAAATCCAGTCCTGCTACAGGCACAGCCCAGCCCGACGACGAACCCCCGCCAGAGATCCCCGCCGCCGGCCAGGCCTCGCAGGTATTTACCATCCGCGGAGCGGGCGTCAACTTCGTCGAAGTTCCCTTCACCGTAAAGGACTCCAAGAATCAGCCTGTACCCGGCCTGACCTGGCGCGACGTCCGAGTCTTCGAGAACGGCTATCGTCAGCATCTCGACCTGTTCACCGTCGATCCCTTCCCACTCTCCGTCGCGTTCGTCATCGACCAGAGCGTGACCTTCGACATCATGACCAAGATCAACAACGCCCTCGGTGCCCTGACAGGAGCATTCACCCCCTTCGACGAGGTTGCCGTCATCACCTATAACAACGGGCCCAAGATGGAGACCGACTTCACCGCCGCCCAGAGCGCCCGTCTCAGCGCCGTCCTCGAGCGCTCCAAAGGCAAGGGACGCGACCCCATCTACTACGACCCGACCGGTCCCCTTGGTGTGACGAATAACATCAACGGCTATAACGTCGATCCCAACACATCGCCCAACCGCTCCGCGCCCGGTATCACCCTCCAGGTCCCCCGAGAGGTCCACACCCTCAACGACGCAATCCTGATGGCAGCTAAGGCAACCACCAAGACAGCCAAAGGCCGTCGCCGCATCGTCTACGTCATCAGTGACGGCAAAGAGTACGGCAGCACAGCGAAGCAAAAGGATGTAATCACATATCTCCAGACCAACCAGGTCTCCGTCTACGCCACTGTGGTCGGCACCACGGCCCTCCCCGGCATAGGTTTTATGGATCGCATGCACCTGCCTCTCTTCATGCGTGACAACGTCCTCCCCACCTACGCCAATGCAACCGGAGGACAGATCGACAATGAGTTCCGCCAGGGCGGCATCGAGAAAAGCTTCGCCCGCATCACCGAGGAAGTACGCACCCAGTACACCGTCGGCTACAACTCCCACGAGCCGTTCATCGATGGCAAGTACCGCACCATCGAGGTCCAGGTGCTGCGGCCCAATCTCACCGTCATCGCCAAGAAGGGCTACTTCCCCATGGCCGAGGCCGTCCAGACCGTCCGGCCAACCACCGTTCCCGCGCCGCAATAGTGCCTCCTTGCCCATTCTATGAAGAACCCGTCTGTCCGGAGCCCGTGGGTCAGCCTAGTGGGTCAGTGAATAGCCGATGAGCCTCGTAATCCTTCTCCCCAGCCTTATGCCGGCAGGCCCGCTCTTCGCCCTGGCCGCCGCCGTCCTCTGGGGCGGCGGAGACTTCTCCGGCGGCATGTCCGCCCGTCACGCCGGTGGAACCATCCCCGCCGCCCTGCGCGTGGTCCTGCTCAGCCACGCCGCCAGCTTCACCGTCCTGCTCGCCATCGCGACCCTCCGTGGCGACCCCTTCCCCCACGGCGCACCCCTCCTCTGGGGCATCGCCTCCGGAGTAGCCGGAGGCCTCTCCCTCACCTGCTTCTACGTCGCTCTCTCGCGCGGCGCAATGGGCGCCTCCGCCGCAATCAGCGGCCTGCTGGCGGCAGCAATCCCCGCCGTCGTCTCGATCGCCCTCGAAGGCTCCCCCGGCCTCCTGCGCCTGGCAGGATTCGCCATCGCAGGCCTCGCCATCTGGCTCATAGCCGCCGGCCCAAACCCCGAATCAACCCCCGCCGCCACCGGCACCTTCGCCCTCGCAATCACCGCCGGTATAGGCTTCGGCATCTACTTCGTCGCGCCTCAAGTACGCCGGAGTCGCCGGCCTCATCTGGCCCATGGCCACCGCCCGTATGGGCAGCCTCAGCGCCTGTTCCCTCGTCCTACTGGCCGTCTCCCTCGGCAAAAGCTCCCCCGACACCCGCCTCAAGCTCCCCCGCGCCGCCGTCCTCTGGGCCCTCTCCACCGCCGTCCTCGACACCTCCGGCAACCTCCTATTCATCGCCGCCACCCGAGCCGGCCGCCTCGACATCGCCGCCGTCCTCGCCTCCCTCTACCCCGCCTCCACCATCCTCCTCGCCGCCTGGACCCTCCACGAGCGCCCCACCCGCCGCCAGGGCCTCGGAATGGCCGTCGCCGTAGCCGCCGTAGCCATGATTACCCTGTAACAGGGTGCTGAAAAACGCAATTTCCGTAAGCGCACAGCCATGCCGTCGGGCCTCCCTCTTGCGGAAGGGCATGGCTTCAGCCATGCCGCTAAATGCCGCAAATCAACGGGGCTTCAGCCCCCCTGGGGTACGCTCTTTGTTCGGAGAGCACTTTTCACCACCCGTGGAACAATTCGTTGATTGGTTGCGTACCTTGAACTGAGCAAAAACCATCGCCCAGGCGGATCGGCACAGAGCAGCCTTTGACAACCCAACCCAGGATGATCTTCATAAGCATAAATTTATGAATACTTTACAGCCATCAACCCCATTAAATAAGACTTTTCGGACTCATGTAAACCGAAGTCCGGACCTAAAGTTCCTAATTTGAATACTTTGCACAATTGAGTGGGGGAGGGGGGGAGTACCGGACCAACCCCTCAGCGCTGGTAGCGCGGCGTATATATCCTGCGCCAGAACCGTCTGGCTCATTTCCATCATTCCACTTCATCTCTCGTCGTCTAAACCCCGATTTTCGTCGTCTAATGGGGTATGCGTCTCCTCGCCGCCACAACTCTCTGCGCCCTCTGCCTCCCGCTCGCCCTCCACGCCCAGGATGCCCCAACCCCCGGAGGCCCCCCGCCCCCCAGCGAAGCCAAGCCGGTAAAGATCGAAGGCCTCGACACCCAGACCCTCAAGGTCACCGTCAACCTCGTCAATCTCTACATGTCCGTCCGCGACAAGAACGGCTTCATCACCAACCTCCACAAAGACGACTGCAACATCCTCGAAAACAAAGAGCCGCAGAAGATCAAGAACTTCACCCAGGAAAAGAACCTGCCCCTCACCATCGGCATGCTGCTCGACACCTCCGGCTCCCAGATGAACGTCCTTCCCCTCGAACAGGGTGCCGGCGCCGAGTTCCTCAAAGACGTCCTCACCCCCAAGGATGAAGCCTTCCTCATCTCCTTCGACATCAACGTCGACCTCCTCGCCGACTACACCAACAGCCCCCGCGAGATCAAACGCGCCATCGACAAGGCCCAGATCAACACCGGCGCCGGCACCGGCTCAGTCACCGGCAACGGCAACCCCCGCGGCACCCTCCTCTTCGACGCCGTCTATCTCGCCGCCAACGATAAGCTCCGCCAGGAAGCCGGCCGCAAGATCCTCATCCTCCTCACCGACGGCGGCGACCAGGGCTCCCAGGAGACCCTCAAGACCGCCACCGAAGCCGCCCAGAAGGCCAACGCCATCATCTACGTCATCCTCATCGCCGACCGCGGCTTCTACGGCGGAGGCTTCGGCATCAACCTCGCCGACACCGGAGCCCGCGACATGGAAGCGCTGGCCAACGACACCGGAGGCCGCGTCATCAACGTAGGCAACAACGGCAAAAAACTCGAAGACGCCTTCAACCAGATCCAGGACGAGCTCCGCACCCAATACCTCGTCAGCTACACCCCCACCAACCTGAAAACGGACGGCACCTTCCGCACCCTGAGCGTATCCTGCCAGCAAGGCCAAAAAGTCCAGGCCCGCAAAGGCTACTACGCCATGGCCGACAGCGCCTGACAACAACAACTAAGTCTAGCTCTACCGCAACCCAGAAACCGCATGCGGCACATAAGGCTCCTCCAGCAAACCAATCTCCTCCGGACTAAGCTTCACCTCCAACGCCGCCACCGCATCCTCCAGATGATTCAGCTTCGTCGCCCCCACAATCGGCGCCGTAACCCCCGGCTTGCTTAGCAACCAGGCCAACGCCACCCGCGCCCGCGAAATCCCCTTCCGCTCCGCCACCTCACCCAGCCGGTCGACCACCTTGCGATCCATCTCATCCGCTGCCGTATAGATATGCCTGGCAAACTTATCGCTCTCCGACCGCTTCGTCGACCCCTCCTGCCACGCCCGCGTCAACCTCCCCCGCGCCAGCGGACTCCACGGCAGCACCCCAATCCCCTCCGCCACACACAGCCGCATCATCTCCCGCTCTTCCTCGCGATACAGCAGGTTGTAGTGATTCTGCATCGTAACGAACCGCGTCCAGCCATGCAGGTCCGCCAGATACAGCGCCTTGCAGAACTGCCACGCCCACATCGACGAAGCCCCGATATACCGCACCTTCCCCGCCTTCACCACATCATGCAGCGCCTCCAGCGTCTCCTCAATCGGAGTGCTGTCATCCCACCGATGAATCTGGTACAGGTCCACATAATCCGTCCCCAGCCTGCGCAGACTCTCATCCAGCTCGAACAAAATCTCCTTCCGCGAAAGCCCACCCCCATTCGGCCCATCGCGCATCACCCCATTCACCTTCGTCGCGATCACGACATCCTCGCGCTTCGCATGCGCCTTCATAAAACGCCCCAGCAACTCCTCACTACTCCCAGTCGCATACACATTCGCCGTATCAAAAAAGTTGATCCCCAGCTCCAGCGCCTGCCGAAAGAACGGCTGGCTCTCCTCCTCATTCAAGCTCCACGCCTGGCTCCCCGGCCGCAACTCCCCCGCCGGCGGCACCCCATACGACATACACCCCAGACAAATCCGCGAAACCTTCACTCCCGTCTTACCCAGATTCACATATTCCATACACGTTCTCCTGGACAGCGCGTTGTTCCACCCTATTTACAAGTAAGCGTAGCAGTCTTCGTAGTCAGCGAGACTACTCAGCGTCACCGGCGCCGCCGTCAGCATTCACACACAGTGGCCACCTCCGAACTGCGCTCACCGTGAACATCCAGCGCGATCGGAACTAGTCAGCGGCCCCGCAACAGCAAACGCCGCGCGTCGCACACCCCGCTCTCCGAAGCCGGACGACTGCAATAAACTGTCCTGCTGATTCCCCGGCGGCACAGCGCTATGACTCGAGCGTCACGCTCGCCGGCGAAATATTCATCGGAAGAGCTCCCGCAGTTCGAACTAGCCACACCGCAAGCCAGTCAGGCAGTAACCACAGCGACTCATCAGCGCAACGACACCATAGCCTCGTCATGCGGCCAAGTATAGTGCGCTCCAATCAAATTCGCTTCCAATTGCAATGAACGCCGCAGGCGAAACCGCTAAGCCTCCATAGCCCCCGAATAAACCGCCATCCCCGCCACCGCATCCACCCCCATCGCATCCAGATCATCCACCTCCTGCCGCGACTTGATCCCCCCCGCCACAATCAACTGCCGAGCCGTACAAGCCCGCAGCACCGCCGCCACATCCATCGGAAACCCCTGCATCGTCCC
The DNA here is from genome assembly GCA_963744125.1 of uncultured Acidobacteriaceae bacterium. Classification (GTDB taxonomy): domain Bacteria; phylum Acidobacteriota; class Terriglobia; order Terriglobales; family Acidobacteriaceae; genus Edaphobacter. The sequence continues at coordinate 700,281 of CAVUSG010000012.1, forward strand.
CTCAGTATCCACATGCGTATACAAAAACGCGGAGCAATAATCCTCCAGCCAAGTCACCGCCTCCTCAGGCGTCAGGTCCACCGAATCCTTCCACCCCTTCACCGCCACCTTCCCACCCTTCGTATCCACGCTGAACACCAGCGCATCCTCACCCAGCGCCTTCTTCAACCCCAGCGCAAACTCCTTATTCACCCCGCTAGCCCCAAACAACGAAGACCCATAAATCACCCGCTTAGCCCCCACATCCAGCAACGCCCGCCCATCCTCAGCCGTCTTCAAACCCCCACCCACCTGGCAAGGCAGCCGCTTGCAGATCATCTCGATCAGTGCGCGATTATCCCCCTGCCGCATCGCCGCATCCAGATCAATCAACTGCACCACCGGATACTTCGAGAACCGCTCAATCCAGTACTCAAAATCATCGAACGCCAGCTTCAGCTTCTCGCCCTGCACCAGCTGCACAATCCGCCCACCCATCAAATCAATCGAAGGAATCAACATCCAGCTATTCTCTCTTTGTCATCCTTTGTTGTCATCCCGTAGGGATCTGCTGTTGTCGTTGTTTGTCGGAACCTACTTCGCCGCGCTCGGCCCAGCACAAACGCAAGCCGCAAAACCCTTCTCCGAGTCGTTCGTCAGCGCGCACGCATACCCCGGCCACAGAGCCCTCAGCGCCTGCGCCTTCACTCCCCTCGACGTCGTCCCCACTCCATAGTTCGACAGATACGCATCGCTCATATCGTTCTCCACATTCGGGTCAGCCTTGAACTCCTTCATCAGCTTATCGAGCGAAGCCGCCGAAAACACCGGCTCGTGATACGTCTCACCAAACGAGTACTCCTTCACCCACTTCGCATCCACGCCCGACCGCGTCGTAGTCTTAATCACCTCATAGTCCACCAGCCGCGCCGTCACCGGATCCACCTTCGCCACCGTAAACGAAGGATCGTTCCCATCCACCGGCGAGATCGACGACACCATCTTGATCGGCACCTGCCCGAACAGCCGCATCTCGTCCATATGCGTATGCCCAAACACTCCCAGCCGTATCACGTCCGCATACTCAGCCATCACCTCCGCCAGCCGCTCTGACGACAAAAACATCACCGGCTTATCCCCCCCGCAAACATTCTTCATCTTCGAGAAGGTCGCATAAGGATCGACCCCCGGCGGAATATGCGCCATCACCCACACCTTCTCCTTCTTCAGCCGAGCCTCGGCCAGCTGCTTCTCGAACCACACCATCTGCGCCTTCACCGCCGCCGGATTCGGCTCGCCTCCACACCCCTTATGCTTCGCCGACTGCAAAAGATCATCCAGCACAATCAGCCGCGTCCCCTCCATCGGAGCCTGCATCATCATGCTGTAGTCCCCGCTCTTCGCAAAGCTCGCCAGCGCAGCCTCCTCTCAGCCGACGCCGCACCATCCACCATCACCTCCTTGGTCGCCTCCAGAAACCCATCACTCGAATCCCGCTGATAGTCCCCGCACCCCGAGTCGTTATTCCCCAGCGCCACATAAACCGGCATCCCCTTCAGCCCCTGCCGCAACTGCCCCACCACATACTGCACCGTCTTCGCCACCAACGCCCCATAGTCCGCTCGCGGCCTGCCCGGCAGCAGCGCACTGAACCTGCAATCGAACCCATGCACCACCAAATCCCCGCTCACCACCGCAAACTTAGCCTCCGGAGCATCCGCCCGCATAGCCTTCAGGCTCGACTCCAGCAGCGCATAAGGAGTATCGATTCCCTTCGCATTGCAAGTCTTCTGCAGCCGCTCAAACGCCGCCGCCGCGTCCGCCGAAGCCGGCCCCGCCAGAATCGCATTCCACTCCCCCACCGGAGCATCCACCAACTGCTTCGCCTTCCCCGGATCATGAAACGGATCGAAGTGAATATCGCTCACCATCAGCGCCGAAATCGTAGCTTCCTTGGCCGCACCCGGACGAGCCGCAGACTGTGCAGTCAAATCACCAGTTCCAGCCACCAAAAACCACGCAACAACCACACCGAAAACCACACCCCGCAGCAAGCCAGTCTGCATCTTTATCCATCCTCAGTAGGAACACCCGGCCCAAAGAGCCGCTCTCCCAAGCCTACGCCAAAACCATTACAAAGCAGAGAAGGGAAGCACCCCACCGCTCCTTTATGCAAAAATGAGAACAGTCCATTTCGATTTCAAATGCCCAACACTCCCGATACCACCAGCCCCACCGCCCCCGAATCGCTCGAAACCCCAGCCCCCACTGAGTTCATCGAAGCCCCCGACACCACGCCGGAAGAATTCAAAGACCTCCTCAAGCAGTACGAGCAGAGCCACGCCTCCGTCAGCGACACCGGCCAAAAGCAGATCAACGCCACCGTAGCCGCCCTCACCGCAGACTCCGTCCTCCTCGACATCGGCTACAAGACCGAAGGCATCCTGCCCCTCACCGCCTTCACCACGTCGCCCGCGCCCGGCGACAACTTCAAAGTCACCGTCAAAGGCCGCGACGAAGACGGCTACTACCAGCTCTCTCTCCTCAAATTCGCCCAGCCCAAAGACTTCTCCTCGCTCGAAGAGGCCTTCGCCGCCAAGGGCATCATCACCGGCGTCGTCACCGGAGTAGTCAAAGGCGGCCTCACCGTAGACGTGGGAGCCCGCGCCTTCCTGCCCGCCTCCCGCACCGGAACCCGCGACGCCGCCGAGATGGAAAAGCTAGTCGGCCAGGAGATCCGCGTCCGCATCACCAAACTCGAGATCGAAGGCGAAGACGAAACCGCACGCGACGCCGTCGACATCGTCGTAGACCGCCGCTCCGTCGTCGAAGAAGAAGAGCGCACCGGCAAAGCCGCCCGCCTCGCCGAAATCCAGGAAGGCGACATCGTCAACGGCACCGTCCGCACCCTCGCCCCCTACGGAGCCTTCGTAGAAATCGGCGGCACCGACGGCCTGCTCCACATCTCCGACATCGCCTGGACCCGCGTCGCCAAGCCCGAAGACATCCTCTCCATCGGCGACTCCCTCACCCTCAAAGTCCTCAAAGTCGACGCCGCCACCGGCAAAATCTCCCTCGGCCTCAAGCAACTCCAGCCCCACCCCTGGGACGCCGTCCCCGAAAAATACCACGTAGGCGACCGCGTCCGCGGCACCGTCACCCGCGACACCGACTTCGGCTCCTTCGTCGAACTCGAACCCGGCGTAGAAGGCCTCATCCACATCAGCGAAATGTCATGGGCCAAAAAAGTCCGCAAGCCCAGCGACATGCTCAAGGTCGGCGACACCGTCGAGACCCTCATCCTCAACATCGACCCCGCCGCCAAACGCATCGGCCTCGGCCTCAAACAAGCCCTCGGCGACCCATGGGCCGACATCGCCCAGAAATTCCCCATCGGCACCGCCGTCGAAGCCCCCGTCGTCAGCTTCACCAAGTTCGGAGCCTTCGTTCAACTAGCCGAAGGCATCGAAGGCATGATCCACATCTCCGAGATCACCGCCGAAAAACGCATCAACCACCCCACCGACGTCCTCCGCATCGGCGAAATCGTCAAAGCCCAGATCCTCGACGTCGACAAGGAAAAGCGCCAGCTCCGCCTCTCCATCAAACAACTCATCCCCACCGACATCGACGAATTCCTCGCCGACCACAAACAAGGCGACACCGTCACCGGCCGCATCATCGACATCACCAACAACAAAGCCCGCGTAGAACTAGGCGAAGGCATCTTCGCCCCCGCAACCCTACCCGCCGCCCCCGTTGAAGAAGCCGCCCCGGCAGCCACCGGAGCCGTAGACCTCTCAGCCTTCAGCTCCCTCCTAAAAGCCAAATGGCAAGGCGCCGCACCCGCCACCACCACCAAACCAAAATCCGAACCCCCAACCCCCGGCCAGATCCGCAGCTTCCGCATCACCAAACTAGACCCCGAAGCCAAGCAAATCGAACTGGAACTAGAAGCCTGACCGTCTTTGGACAGCGCGGGCTGCTCAAGCGGCCCGCGCATAAACATGCACCTCTCCCGTATAAACATCCATTCCACCCTCACATCTTCACTCCCGCCCCTCCCCATGTAGCATCAAATCAGCGTCCCCTAAGCGTTTTACGTAAAACTGTGTACCCGAAAGAGAGAAGCACTCCGTGCCAACCTCCCGTTCCATGTTTCACCAGGAATCAACCCTCGCCGCCGACCTCATCGCCTACGAGGACCAGTACGGCGCCCACAACTACCATCCCCTCAACGTCGTCATCGAGCGCGCCGCCGGCGCCTGGGTCTGGGACGTCAACGGCCGCAAGTACCTCGACTTCCTCGCCGCCTACTCCGCCGTCAATCAGGGCCACTGCCATCCCGCCATCCTCCAGGCCTTCTACGACCAGGTCACAAAGGTCACCCTCACCTCCCGCGCCTTCCGCAACGACCAGCTCCCGCTCCTCCTCAAAGACCTCCACGACCTCACCGGCTTCGACATGGCCCTCCCCATGAACTCCGGCGTAGAAGCCGTCGAGACCGCCATCAAAGCCGCCCGCAAGTGGGGCTACACCATCAAAGGACATCCCCGCCGATCAGGCCGAGATCATCGTCGCCTCCAACAACTTCCACGGCCGCACCACCACCGTCGTCGGCTTCTCGTCCGAGCAGCAATACCGCACCGGCTTCGGCCCCTTCACCCCCGGCTTCAAACACGTCCCCCACGGCGACGCCGAAGCCCTCCGCGCCGCCATCACCCCCAACACCGCCGCCTTCCTCATCGAGCCCATCCAGGGCGAAGCCGGCGTCCTCATCCCACCCCACGGCTACCTCGACGGAAGTCGCCGCCATCTGCCGCGAGAACAACGTCCTCCTCATGCTCGACGAGATCCAGTCCGGCCTCGGCCGCACCGGCAAGCTCTTCGCCTACCAGCACGAGTCCGTCACCCCCGACGTCGTCATCATCGGCAAAGCCCTCTCCGGCGGCTACTATCCCGTCTCCGCCGTCCTCAGCCGCCGCGCCGTCCTCGGCGTCTTCACCCCCGGCGACCACGGCAGCACCTTCGGCGGCAACCCGCTCGCCTGCGCCGTCGCCCGCGCCGCCCTAAAAGTCATCATCGACCAGGACCTCAGCGCCCGCTCCGCCACCCTCGGCGACTACGCCCTCACCCGCCTCCAGCAACTCAAAAGCCCCCTCATCAAAGAAGTCCGCGGCAAAGGCCTCTGGCTCGCCATCGAGCTCAACACCCCCGCCCGCCCCCTCTGCGAAGCCCTCAAAGACCGCGGCCTCCTCTGCAAGGAGACCCACGACACCGTAATCCGCCTCGCCCCACCCCTAATCATCGAAGAGGCCGACCTCAACTGGGCCCTCGACCAAATCGAAGCCGTCCTCCAGAGTTAAACAGAAAAGGCCGGGCAAAAAGCCCAGCCCTTCCGCTTAAAACAGCTACTATTACTTACCACTCTCGGTCGACTTGATAAACGCCGAAACATCCGCATGGAACTGCTTCAGGATGTCCTCGCGCACATAGATCATGTGTCCCGCCTCGTAGTAGTGGTAGCTGATGTTCGACTGCAGCGACTTCGGCATCGGCAGATGATGCATCTCATAAATCCCCTCGAAGTAAGGCGTAGCCAGGTCGAAATACCCACCCGCCAACATCACCTTCATCTTAGGATTCAGCTTCATCCGATACGCCAGATCCGGCATCACATTCGCGCCCGTCTCAACCGTGCCTGCCGCCCCGCGCCGCCACCACCACCGCCCCTTCCCCCGGGAGGACGATGCGTCATATTCCAGCTAAACTCGCCGCCCTCACGCGCCGACATCAGGTACGTGCTCTGCTGCGCATACTTCAGATCGTTATGCAGATACGTATTGATCGCCGTGTTCCAGGCCGAAGTAATCGCATCGCTCTGCGGATCGTAGCCCGTGCTCTCGCTCATCGGATCGAGCGGAACGCCCTCATACCGAGAATCCAGCCGCCCGGTGTTCATGCCGTCGCCAGCCTCAAGCTCCTTCGAAAACTGCGACCCAATCACCCGCAGATCAGCCTTCATCCAGTAATCCACCGGCAGCCCGGTATAGTTATGCAGCTTCTCCGCAATCGCCTTCTTCTGCGCATCCGGCAACTCGCTCCCCTGCAGCAGAGCAGTCATATACTCGCCCAGCGCAAACTTCTCCACCTCAGCCAAAAACGGCTTCAACGCCGGAGGCTGATTCGGCAGCTTCTTATGAAACCACGCCGTAGCAGCATAGGTCGGCAGAGCCAGCGCATAAGCCTGATCCACACCCGGATTCGCCGTAGGCCCATCCACGCTGTTATCAAAGCTCAAAATCTGTGACAGCAGAATAATCCCGTTCAAATCGACGCTACGCAGATCCGCCGCCAGCACAGCCGATCGCGGAGTCCCATAGCTCTCGCCAAACAAATACTTCGGCGAATTCCACCGATCATACTTCGACAGGAAGCGCCGAATGAACCGCTCAAAAGCATGCCCATCCGCATCGACACCGTAGAAAGCCTCGCCCTTGTTCTTCCCAAACGTCCGGCTCATACCCGTGCCCGGAGCATCGATAAACACCACATCGCTAACATCCAGCAGCGAATACTCATTATTCACAATGCTGTACGGAGCACCCTCCTGGTGCTGCGTATCCGGCGTCACAATCCGCTTCGGCCCAAACGTCCCCATATGCAGCCACATCGTCGGAGACCCCGGCCCGCCGTTATAGATAAACGTCACCGGCCGATGTTCCGCATCGGCATCCTTCTTGAAGTACGCCACATAGAACATCCGCGCCGTAGGCGGCGCATCCTCTTCACGATCCGGAAGCCTCACACCCGAGTCAGGCAGAGGCTTGCCGTCAAACCCCAGCGTCGCATCCTGCGGATCCGTTCCTCCAACCGTAATGGTCCCGGCAATCGCCTTGTAAGCAATCGCCTGACCCCCAACCGTAACCGTCCCCTCAGTAATCGAATCCGGAGTAGTAGCAGCCGCTCGAGGCGCCGCCGGAGCGGCAGCCCTCTCACTCGCTGGGCTCCCGGCAGCCTGCTCCGGCGTACTGCTCTGGCGCCCCTGCGCAAACCCCACAGAACACGCCATCAATCCAACTCCTGCAACCTTCAACGCAAAAGACATAGAACCACTGCGACGAACAAAAACCATGTATACCTCTCTGATATTTCAGAACAACCTAAGTTGCGGATGAAAATGAGTATAGCGTCATCACTCTCCGCCTCGCAGCATTTCCATTATTTGCACCCGATTCCAGGGAACCAACCCCAACCTCACAGCGTAAGAACCATGCAGAGACTTCCCGGGCGTCCCTTCGTGGACCGCCATGCCCGCGGGCATCTCCAGTTTCGCACAAACGACGAGGTCGCATGAACAAGCTTCTTGCCACCGCCGCAGGCATTGCGGCGCTTGCGCTCCCGCACGCCTTCGCGCAGACACCCTGCCGCGGAACAACGCTCTCCGGCACCGTCCGCGACAGCACGCTCGCACTCATCCCCGGAGCCGCCCTCACCCTCGACGGCACCCTCAACCAAATCAGCGGCTCCGACGGCAGCTTCCGTTTCTCCTGCCTGCCCAACGGCTCTCATCATCTCTCCACCACCGCCGCAGGGCTTCGCCAAACGCGACCTCTCCTTCGCCACTCCGAACACTCGCCCGCTCGAGATCGTCCTGCAACCCGAGACTGTCGAAACTGAAGTCAACGTAAACGGCGACCCCGGCGTAATCGCCAGCGCTGAGGCTAGCGGCCCAACCACCACCATCTCCGGCACCCAGCTCCAGTCCCTCGCCGACGACCCCGACGATCTCCTCCGCGAGCTCCAGCAACTCGCCGCCGCAGCCGGAGGAAATCCCTCCAACACCACTATCTCCGTCGACGGATTTCAGGACAGCAGCAGTCTCCCGCCCAAGAGCTCCATCGCCTACATCAAAGTCAATCCCGACCAGTTCTCCGCCGAGTACCGCGAGCCCCCCTTCGACGGCGGCCGCGTCGAGGTCTACACCAAGCCCGGCCAGAAGGCCTACCACGGCGCCCTCTTCGCCACCATCAGCAGTCCCTGGATCAACGCCCGCGATCCCTTCTCCACCAGCAAAGCCGCCATCAGCAAGCAGCGTTACGGCTTCGAGCTCACCGGCCCCGTACGCAAGGTCGGCAGCGACTTCGCCCTCACCCTCGAGCACCGCAGCATCGACAACTTCGCCGTAGTCAACGCCGTAACGGTCGACAGCGCCGGCAACCCCACCAACTACATCGCCAACGTCGCCACGCCGCAGCGTCTCTGGCTCGGAACAGCGCGACTCGACTGGCAGCTCGGCCCCAAGAACACCTTCATCGCCAGCTACAGCGCCAACGTAAATCACCTCGTCAACGTCGGCGTAGGCGGCGCATCCCTCCCCGACACCGGCTACGACAGCCAGCGCTACGAGCACATGTTCCGCCTCAGCAACATCACCACCGCCTCCGCCAATCTCATGAACGAAGCCCGCCTCAGTCTCCGCTGGGACGGCGAGAACGACACCCCAGTCTCCACCCTCCGCAGGTGCAGGTCGCCGGCGCATTCACCGACGGCGGAGCCAACCTCGGCCCACAGCAACTCCACGAGCTCAACATCGAAGCCGACGACGACGCCATCCTCACCACCAAAAAACACACCATGAAGTTCGGCAACTTCCTCATGGTCTACGACGAGCACCAGCAGCTCACCACCAACTTCAATGGCACCTACACCTTCGGCGGCGGAATCGCACCCGTCCTCGACGCCAACGGCAATCCCATCCCCGGCCAGACCGAAACCATCACCGGTTTCCAGCAATATCAGCGCGCGCAACTCGGCCAGGCCGGTGGCACCCCCACCGCCTACAGCAGCGTCACCGGAACTCCCACCGTCAACTTCACGCAGGTCCAGAACGCGCTCTTCTTTCAGGACGACTGGAACGTCGGCCACAGCGTCCACATCGCCTACGGAGTGCGCTATTTCGTGCAAAACGATCCCACCATCCTCAACTCCGCCACCCCGCGGCTCGGCATCCTCTGGTCGCCCACCAAAAAAGGCACCTGGACCGTCCACGCCCACTGGGGCATGTTCTCCGGCCGCTTCGGCGAGAGGACCTGGGCCGAGATCCTGCGCGAAGACGGCACCCAACGCATCACCAGCACCGTCTACAACCCGGCGTATTGCGATTCCACTAACCCGCCGCCGAACTGCAGCCCCTTCACCGGCGCCACACCCATCCAAAGCATGCGCACTACCGCGCCGGGTCTCGGCAACCTCACATGGGCCGCCGAGAACATCGGCGGCACCTACGCCTTCCCCCACGGATGGAACCTCTCCGGAGACTACTACCTCGGCCGCATCTGGAACTACACCCGCTCCAACAACATCAACTCCCCTCTGAACGACGTACCCACCGGCCCCCGCCCCGGCCCGCCCAACCTAAACATCCTGCAGGTCCAGGCCAGCGGCCAGGGCAAGCATCAACGCCACCTTCGCAGGCATCGAGCAACACTCTCTGAAACGCGTACAGTTCTTCTTCGGCACAGTGCGCGTCGAGCTCATCGACGACACCGACGACAACGAATTCTTCACCCCGCAGAGCTCCACCTCCAACGCCGGCGAGTTCGCCCACCGCACCGGCCAGAACGTCTGGAACCTCTTCGGCAACGGAACCGTGAAGCTCCCCGAGAAGATCGACTGGAGCATCAACTTCAACGGCGGCCAGGGCAGCCACTACAACATCACCACCGGCTTCGACAACAACGGCGACGGCAACTTCAACGACCGCCCCCAGTACGCGCCAGCAGGGATGCCCCTCTGCACTGTCGCCCCAACCGGAACGCCGTGCGCCATCGCCACGCCATGGGGCCCGCTGGTCAACTCAGGCGGCACAGGAGTCTTCCCCCGCAACAAGGGCGTGCTGCCCTGGAAGATCTACCTCGACATGAACCTCCAGCGCGCCTTCAACCTCACCCACAACGCCAAGGCCGAACACAAGCAGACCCTCACCGTAAACCTCCGCTCCTCCAACGTCCTCAACCACCTCAACGTAACCCAGGAAGGCGGAGTCCTCGGCTCACCCCAGTTCGGCATCCCCTACGCCGCAGACAACGGCCGCCGCGTCGAAGCAGGCCTGCGCTACAGCTTCTAACCCCAACGATCCCACTCATCTCCTCATGAATTGTCATCCTTCGCCATAGGCGGAGAGCCTGTCCTGAGCGAAGTCGAAGGAACCTGCTTCTCGCTCTTGTTTTTTTCGCGGATTTTCGCGAAACGCTGTGACTATTACTAGTTCCCCATTCCATCCTGCCCGCTTAGCCTTGTAGAGCTAGCAGGCGCGGCCCACCTGCGATCGAACGGGGAGAAGAAGATGATCAGCACTTTCTTGAAACGGTTCTTGTCGGCGGCGTTATCTCTCCTGCTGATCATCACCACCATGCCTTCCGAAGCTCTCGCTCAGCAGCCAACGACGCCGCCCCCCCCCGCATATGCAGGACAAGGTGCGCCCCTGACTGCCGAGGAGCTACAAGGCCTCGTGGCCCCCATCGCGCTCTACCCCGACGCCCTCGTCGCCCAGATCCTCGGCTCCGCCACCTTCCCTGACCAGGTCGCCCTCGCCAGCAATTGGCTTCTGCAGAATCCGAGTCTCACCGGCACAACCCTCGTAAACGCCGTGAATGCGCAAACCTGGGACCCCAGCGTGAAGGCCCTCACCCAATTTCCATCTGTGCTGGACAACATGGCAAAGAATCTCAGTTGGACGTCCGCGCTGGGTGAGGCGTACCACACCCAGGCAGCCGACGTGATGACCGCAGTGCAGGTCCTGCGCGCCAAAGCGCAAGCCGCCGGCAATCTAAAATCCGGCTCGCAGATTACGGTCGTACAACAGTCCCCACAGATCATCGTGATTCAGCCCGCCAACCCGCAGGTCGTCTACGTCCCCACCTACAACCCCACCGTCGTCTACGGTTATCCATACGTCACCCCCGGATACAGCACCGCAGCCGTCGTCACCACCGCCGTAGTCGCATTCGGAGTAGGTATCGCAATAGGCGCTGCGATGAGCAACAGCTGGGGCTACAGCTACTGGAACTGCAACTGGCACGGCGGGACGGTGGTCTACGGAAGCACCAGCTACTACGGAAACGCTGCATGGCACGGCGGCTACTATGGCAGCTCCGCATCCGCCTACGGACCCTACGGCAGCGCCCACGCCTCCACTGGCTATAACCCCTCCACCGGCACCTACGCCCGCGGAGCATCCACTCAGACAGCCTACGGCTCGCAAGCTGTCGGACAGGCCTACAACCCCAACACCGGAGCCTACGCCGCCACCCATCAAACCTCCAACGCCTACGGCAGCTCCGGAAGCTCCGTCTACTCCAAGGACGGCAACACCGCCTACACCCAGCATGCAACCAACGCGAACGGGACCGTAGCATCCGCACAGACTTCGGCAGGTGGCTCATCGGTCGCCGCGTCGGGCAAGTACGGCAACACCGCATCAGCGACTCAAACCGCCAACGGCAACAAGTACGCCACCGCAAACGGCAACGTCTACAAGAACACGGGCAGCGGCTGGAACCAGACCCAGGGAGCCCCACATAACACCTCAAGCTACTCCGGCGCCAACTCCGCTGCCGCCAAAGGCTACGGTGGCCAGGAGAAGCCCGCCGGCTCATCCGCCTGGGGCGGAAGCAGCGGAGGAGGCTGGTCGTCCCGCCAGGACAGTGCTCGCGGCGCATCAAGCTCCGGTGGTGGTGGCGGCTGGGGCGGCCGCAGATAACCCGCGCAGCGCATAGAAAGCTCTCACAGCAAATTTCGGAGGATGTAATGTCGCTCAAGTCCCGCAGTCATTCACTTAAGATCCCGTTGCTGCTTCTGGCCCTCACCATCCTGGTAGTCGCCTGCAAAAAAGAGGAAAAGCCGCCTGAGCTCGGTGTCTACGCCACCCCCGACGTCGCCGCGCAACGCCCTCGATACAGCCGTAAAGGCTCAAGACATCAATGCGCTTGTAGCAATCTTCGGCCCGGATTCCAAACAACTCATCCTCTCCGGAGACGACGTGCAGGACAAGAACAACGCCTCCGAATTCGCCGCGCGCTACGACGTCATGCACCGCTGGCGCAAGATGCCCGACGACTCCCAGATGCTCATCGTCGGAGCCGACAACTTTCCCTTCCCCATCCCCCTAAAAAAGAACCCCGCTGGTCAGTGGTACTTCGACACCGCCGCCGGAAGACAGGAAGTTCTCAACCGCCGCATCGGTCGAAACGAACTCGCCATCATCCAGGTCTGCGCAGCCGTCGCCGAAGCCCAGGGCGAGTACTACAACAAGCCGCACGATGGCGAAAAGGCCAAACAATTCGCCGTCAAGTTCATCAGCGATCCCGGTAAGCAGAACGGCCTCTACTGGCCGGCCGCGCAAGGCCAGCCTCAAAGCCCGCTCGGACCGCTCGCCGCCAACGCCACCTCCGAGGGATACACCGCAAAGCCCGAGGGCCACACCGCATTCCACGGCTACTTCTTCAAGATGCTGGACGGGCAGACCGCCAACACCCCCAGCGGTGCCCGTGACTACATAGTCAACGGCAAGATGACCACCGGCTTCGCCTTCGTCGCCTACCCCGCCGAATACGGCAACTCCGGCATCATGACCTTCATCATCAACCAGGACGGCGTCCTCCTCGAGAAGAACCTCGGCAAGACCACCACCCAGATAGCCACCGCAATGACCCAGTTTGATCCCGATCCCAGCTGGACCATCGTCCAGCCCGATTAGCCAAGCCCTACCCGGCGAACCAACTCGGTGAATCGCGGGTCACCGCGGATCGGATCGAAATATGGATGCGTCTTGACGAACTGCAGGATATTCGACTGCTCCTTATACGCCTCCTCGAGCCAGTAGAAGGCCTGCTCGTTGTCGCCAAGACCCAGGTAGGCGTTCACAAACGCACCCGCAGGAATGTAGCCGGCCTTCCTGCGTTGTTTCAGTCCTGCCAGCAGCCGGAGCGCGTCGCCGCGCCGTCCCGCGTGGGCGTACGCTCTGATCAACACGCCGATTACGGCAGGGCTGCCTGGAGAAAATGAGAGTGCCTTCTCCAGTGTGGGGATCGCCTCTGCCGGCTTATCGTTGGCGATCTGCGAAAACCCCAGGCCCAGGAGATTGTTTGCATTATCCGGCTGTACGGCCAGGGCGCTGCGTGACTCGCGGATGGCGTCATCGTATCGATGGGATTGGAACAGAATCCACGACCCGCTGTTCAGCATCCACGCCCCGCTGTTCCCGGAGACCCCCACCGGATCCAGCGCCCGGGCGCGCTCGATCTCGGCCAGCGCTTCGCGGGTACGTCCCTGGCATGACAGCCACAGAGCAAACCACGAATGGGCGTCAGCGTTGTTCGGGTTCAATTCGAGGGCGCGCTTGTATTCAGCTTCTGCTTCGGCCCAGTGCCATTCTTCCTGCAGGACATTTGCCAGCGCCACATGGGCTTCCACCAGATCCGGGTCTAATGCCAGCGCCTTTCGAGCATACTCCGTGACCTTCGGCCGCGTCGCTTGCGGAGGCATTCCTGCAACGACCGTTCCGAGCATGGTGTAGGCCTCTGCCAGGCCAACGTAGGCTGGTGCGAACGTCGGGTCTCGATTGAGGGCTTCCTCGAAATTTTGAATGCTTTGCTCCATCGCGGCTCTGTTTCCTCTTCTAAAGAGAAACCGGCCCATCAAATAGCTCTCATAGACTTCAGGCGCAACAGGACGCGCGGCGCTGAGCCGCTGGTGTTCCTCTCCTGTGACCGTTACCTCCACTTTTTTGCCGATGGCCAGCGCCAGTTCACTCTCCAGCGTCAGCGCATCGCGCATCTCGCGGTCATAGGTCTCGGACCAGAAATGCTCGTCGGTTGCGCCGTGAATCAGTTGCGCCGTCACCCGTATGCGATCCCCCTCCTTAATCACAGACCCTTCGACCACAGCGTCCACACCTAGCGTTTTGGCAATCTCCGGTATAGAGAGCTGCGTATCTTTGAAGCGCATCACCGACGTGTGAGAGATCACGTGCAGATCGCGGATATTCGCAAGGCGCCCGATAAGCGCCTCGGTGATTCCGTCAGCCAGGTAATCCTGCCCAGGATCCCCCGACAGGTTCCGCAGCGGCAGCACCGCCAACGACCGAATCTTTGGCTCAACCGGAACAGCGGCGCGATGCCGCACTATCAGCCACCCAACACCTGCCAGGCAGACGCAAAGAACCGCGGCCACAGCAACCCATACAGGAACCCATAGCCGAGCCCTGTGCCCCGCCATCGCACCATCCCCGCTCGGGGCTGCCGGAGCTATCTCAACCTCAGGCTTCTTCTCCGGCTCGTCCACACTCGCGCTTCGGCTCTGAATCCACTCGTCGAGCTCTTCAGCCAGCGCATAGACCGAGCCGCGCTTGTCGTGCACATGCCTGTGGACCGGCATCCCCTCCCGCTTCTCCCAGCGCTGGACCGTCGTCACATCCCGGTTCAGATAGGCCGCGATCTCCTTCCACGAATCCAGCCACCTCTCGGGAGGCTTCTCCGCGGAATGGATTTCATATGACGGCTCATCCATAGAGACCCTCCGGGCACCCCAGCGATCACAGGCGAAGTTGAGCCAATTGTATCTCCGCCACACTGCAATAGGCCGCATTAGACGGCAAGTCCAGATATTCCACGAGTTGCCGCTTGACCCAACGCCCCACGGTAAACGATGGTGTCACCAGTTCAGGCGCGAAGTCGCTGAAATTCAGCTCGATTCCAGACAGGCCCCCCCGTTGGCCAGTCCGGCGAATCTTCCGTGACTCAGGCGCCAATCCCCAAACTGGAGATCCCTCATGAAACGTAAAACCCTGACCTCAGCTGCACGCGTGCTCTCGCTGTTCGTGTTGGTTTCAGCCACCTGTGCTCTGGCCCAGGAACGTCGGCCTTTGCAATTCAGCGGCATATTCAACGATTACTCACCCTCAACCGTCAAAGGCGGCCCATGGGAGATGCACGGTCAATGGTCGATGGACATCAACCGGGAAACTGGCAACGCCGACTTCTACGCGGATATGACGATGTCCGGCTACGGGACAAACTCGATGGGTGCTCCAGATGGAACCATGGGCGGTCAGGGAGCTCACACCCACCACATCCGCTTGACCAACGCGAGGATCACCTGGGACATGATCGGCTGCCCCGTATACGCTGCCCCCGTTCCCACAATGGGCTTTCAGTTCACCGGCACGGTCAGTCTGGTGACAGGGAACGGACAGATCCCCACCTTCGACCCGACGACTCCGCCTACGTCGACGTTGCAGGTCTGTGTCGTCGGAGGGAGCTTGGTCTCATACTCGAATATCACCCTGGTCTGGGGAGGGCCCGCGACATCACACTTCGGAATGCAGGCGATCCACGGCGTCGTGCGTAAAGCCCCCGCCGAGCCAATCGGGTTCCAGGAAGTCCGCCGCTGAACGGTCAGCCGGAATAGTCGCTGTCAAACCGATACAAGTCTCCGAGCACGGGGAACCCTTGACACCCAGGCTATAATTAACCCAGCAACCAACCAGTCCGGCGCAAGCCGGACTGCAACATTTAACCCGGCCTTATTTTCACCAAGGTCCGAACCTAAAGTCTTTAGTTCGAAGATTTTGCGCAAAACAGTGGGGGAGGGGGAGTACCATGTCCAACAGCACGAAAGGATCACCCAGGATGAACCAAACCCGCCGCAACGCCCTCAAGCTCCTGGCCGCAGCAACCCTCCTCGCTCCGCTCGCGGCCCAGGCCCAGAATCCGCCCACCAAGTCCCCACCCATCCACGGCCTCGCCCACATCGCCATCCGAGTCAACGACATAGCCGCCTCCCGCGCCTTCTACGAGAAGCTGGGCTTCCAGCAGGCCTTCGACATGGAGAAGAACGGCACCGTCACCCAGTCCTTCATCAAGGTCAACGACCGCCAGTTCATCGAGCTCTACCCCAAAACCGACGCCGCGCCCACCATCGGCTTCCTCCACCTCTGCTTCGACGGCGAAGACCTCAACGCCCTCCACGACTTCGACGCAGCCCAGGGCCTACCCCCCACCGCCGTCCGCAAAGCCGGAGCCGGCAACCTCCTCTTCACCCTCCGCGGCCCCGAGGACCAGAACATCGAGTACACCCAGTACATGCCCGGCTCCCTCCACTACGAAGACCGCGGCAAGCACCTCAGCTCCGACCCGATCGCCGACAACTTCTACGCCGTAGCCCTCGGCTTCAAGGACGTCCCCGCCGCCAGCACCTTCTACACCGCCAAACTCGCCTTCGCCCACCATCGGAGGCAACCCTAACCTGCTCCTCATCCCCGGCAGCAAGAACGAGCAGATCATCCTCCAGCCCTCACCACCCCGGCCTCGCGCATCTATCTCGCAGTCCCCAGCCTCACCAAAACAGCCGCCGAGCTCAAAAAGCGCGGAATCCCCTTCACCACCACCAAAAAGGACCTGACCGTCACCGACCCCGACGGAAACGCCCTCGTCTTTACGCGTCGGCCCGTGATCACACGTCGCAAGTCGTCTCCGCGTAGCAGACGCGATTCCGCCCCTCACGCTTCGCCTGGTAGAGCGCCCTGTCCGCCGCCTCCAGCAAATGGTCCTGCAGATCGGTATAAGTAGGCCAGCAAGTCGCCACACCGCAGCTCACCGTAGCCCACACCATCGGCAGCGCCGGAACATCATCCACCGCCGGGGACCCCGCCACCTCCACCAGCTTCCGAATCCGCTCCGCCACCAGCATCGCGGCCTCCGGACTGGTACCCGGCAGCAGCACCACAAATTCTTCGCCGCCAAACCGCGCCGCGAAGTCCGCTTTGCCACGCAGCGCCTCCTGCAGCAGCGAAGCCACACGCTTCAGCACAGCGTCACCGTAAAGATGCCCCCGCTGATCATTCACCGCCTTGAAGTTGTCGATGTCGATCAGCACAGCCGACAGCGGCGAGTTGGACACAACGCCTGCTTCCACAGCTTCATGTACTGGTTCCCAAACGTATGGCGGTTCGCTAGCCCCGTCAGCCCATCCCGGCTCGAGATCCGTTGCAACTCCTCATTGCTCACCGACAGTGCCTCACGTTGCAGCTCCCCCCGCAGCCGCAGCAGATACCCCAGCCGCTCCTCGCACTCCAGGCTGTAATTCGCCATCGTCGTCATCGCGATGGCGCACAGCGTCAGGCTCGCACTGAAGACTCTCTCACCCGGGCCCAACGTCCGATCGTGGGTCAGAAACACCAGGTCCCCCGCCAGCATCGCAACCGACACAGCCAGTGCATAAGGAAACTGCAGCCGCATCACCACGCAAGCGAACAGCACTACGACGATCACCCCCACCTGGGAGTACGTCGGCCCCATCGCGCCCGAGCCTCGCTCCAGATACAGATGCGTAAAACAAATCCAGCAGGCCGCTAGCGCAATACTCGACTCGCGATAGAGCCGCCGCGGTTTCATCCGCATGCCAAAGTTCACCAGTAACGCAATTGGCGTGATTAGCGCTGACCGGATCAGAACCGCATGCCACGAAACGGTGTGCAGAAGAAAATGATTGGCCAGCAAAAAAACATTGAAGACCCCGATCGCAATCAGGCCCTCGATCCACATCCGCGCTGAGCGGTAGACACAGATATCCGCTCAAAACGGTCCTCCAATGGCTTAGGGAACGAGAGCCATTGAATCTTCCTCAGAGATAGTTTCTCTATCTCCTGCGGCACCAGATCGTGGATTGAGATGGATGACATAACCATGGAGTGATCGACTCCTCTGCTCTAGTCACGACCCCTGCATCCATTTTAGGCAAGCTTAAATCCGCTCTAAAAACTTTCGAGGAGTCGTTGATCATACCGTTCGCAATTAAGTTTTGGGAGAAGTTCACAGGCCGTGCGTGAAGCTTGTTCCTAAGGACGGGTAGCCTTCAGACCGCTCTGAACATCTTCGGAGAGTTCCGCATCCCCAGGACATGAAAGTCCTTGAGACGGTCCTTCAATACATAGATCAGCTGATTATTCCCATTCGGATCCGTCGGCATCATGAAGAAGCCATGCTCCAGAACATAGTCGCGGCTGTTGCTGATGATGCCTTCTATCGTCTCGCCGTCATGAAAAGCGATCCGCACCCATAAACCCTGCACGATTGGCGCATTTTCATGGAAGTGCAGTGCCCGATGGCGCAGATCCCCATCGAAGGTCTTCACGAAGAACACTGCCTTGGCGTTTCGAGTGGAAACATCCTGAAAGACATCCGTATCAACCAGCTTGAGTCGAATCGAGTCGAGCTGCGACACCGGTTCGTTGCGCAATAGCTGATCGATAGTGCCAAGCTCACTCGCTTCTGCGAACCCGCGAACAGCATGGTCTTCGTAGCGGATGACGACTCGGTATGTCGAAGGTGACTCTGGATCCACGCTGGTCCCCGCTACGCACGGTCCTGCGGCGACAGATCGTACTGCTTGATCTTGTACAGCAGGGCTTTGTAGCTGATTTGCAGATCGTTTGCCGCCGCCTTCCGGTTCCATCCAATCTCCTCCAATACCTGTGCAATCGCCGTGGACTCAGCCTCGCCCTTAAGGTTGCGGACCATAGCCTTCAGCCCAGCTCCATTCGAGCCTTCCGTCGTCTCTGGCGCTGTCTCAACGCTATCATGCGGAGTTAACTCATCGAGAATGGATTTCTCATCGCCAAGTACCAGATACCGGTTCACAACATTCTCAAGCTCACGAAGATTGCCCGGCCAATGGTGTGCAATCAGGGTCTCCATCAGCTTCGGAGAGAAGGGAAGTACAGCACGGTTATACTTCTTCGCACCCTTCCGCATAAAGTACTCCGACAGCACAGGAATCTCATCCTTGCGCTCCCGCAGCGGAGGAATGCTCAGCGTAAAGCCATTCAGGCGATAGTAGAGGTCCTCGCGGAAAGTCTTGTTCGCCATCGCCTCCTTCATGTTGATATTGGTCGCTGCAATCACACGGACGTCCACCTTCATCGGCGACCGGCTGCCAAGCCGCGAAAAAGTGCCATCCTGCAAGACCTGAAGCAGCTTGGCCTGCAGAATCGCCGGCATCTCGCCAATCTCGTCCAGGAAGATCGTTCCTCCCGTGCACGTCTCGAACTTGCCCGGCTTGGTCTTAACCGCCCCGGTGAACGCACCCTGTTCATAACCGAACAGCTCACTCTCCAGCAGGTCTGCCGGTACGGCCGCGCAGTTCACCTTCAGAAAGATCTTCGAGCTGCGCGACGACATCTTGTGCGTGTAAAGAGCCAGAATCTCTTTGCCCGTTCCACTCTCACCCAGGATAAGCAGCGGTATATCGGCACGAGCGACCAGCGACGCCTGCGCCTCCAGATCGCGCATTCGCTTGCTGGAGCGCACAAACGAGTGCGTCTCGTTGAGCGGAATCTCGCGCATCGTATCCGGCCCGGCCGTCTTTTCCTTATTCTGCGCGGTCGTCTTCGCGAGGTGCTCTTCGATCGCCTGCTGCACATCGCTGCCCAGGAAACGGCTTCATCACAATCGCCCGGACTCCCAGGCGGATGACCATCTCCAGGTCGCCCAGCTCTGCCGAGCACGAAAGCACAATCACCGGAAGATGAGGCTTTGTGCAGCGGATATGGGTCAACAATGGCATCGGATCGCGGTTCGTGTGCAGCGCCAGCAGAAGCAGATCCGGATCACTCGACTCCTCCAACCGGTCGAGGAGGGTCTGTTCCTCCGAGAAAAGACTCAGGGCATACTGATTGCCCGAGCGTTGACCGAAGATAATCCAGAACCGCCAGATCGGGTTCCATAATAAGAATCTGCGGCCGGGATTTGGCACTCGACTTCAAAGCAGACATTGAATAAGACAACGATGCTGACATAAAAGACCCCTGTCGCCAGTGCTGGGTCAACTGCCCATTTCTGGCGATACTCACGAACCCGGCGGCTATGAAATCGCAAGGTCCGATACTAACCAACTACTCCGTCCAATCTTCCCCAACATTCTGCAGGGGAAAATGGTCTTCAGGTTTTCCTATCACTACGCAAAAAGGACGACCCGATCATTAGGAATCAAAGAACTTCGGCAGACGAATAGTAACAATTTTGCTGACAAAAGAGATAAAGGATTTCTCTTTTTCCCGTCAAGTATTGCAAGCTTACATGGTAATGGCTAAATTTGTGACAGAAAAAAAAGTTATTTTTGTGAAAGGTTACTTTGGTAAGCGAAATCGCCAGTGACCCATTCAATACTGATAAACAGGCGGTTACAAAGCTCATTCGTCCTGGCTTATTGTGTCGCTGGCAAACATAGAGCTACCCAGAATTGTCATCGAATAATTGTCTAGAGGCCTTCGAGGATTGGAGATCGACGTGCTCTGCTGAACGGTGTTGCAAAGTTGCAGGACTGCCGTACATTGATAGGAAAAAATGACCTTGGTTCATAATAATGAATCCGCTGCATTGCTAAATCTACCGCCGCTCGACATTGTCTTCGGTAAAACTGCCGCAATGCAGGCAGTCCGAAACAAGTTGGAGCGCGTGGCAGAGACCGACGTGCCCGTTCTGATACAGGGAGAGAGCGGCACAGGGAAAGAGATTTCCGTTCGCCTTCTCCATGCATTTTCCATGCGTGCACGCGGCTCACTTGTGAAAGTGAGCTGTCCAGCTATCCCTAACTCCCTCCTCGAAACCGAGCTCTTCGGCTACGAAAAGGGCGCATTTACCGGGGCCATGAATACCAAGCTGGGCCGCGTCGAACAGGCACACAATGGAACGCTCTTCCTCGACGAGGTCGGCAGCCTCGACCTTGCAGTCCAATCCAAACTCCTTCAGGTATTGCAGGATGGCACCTTCGTCCGGGTCGGTGGCCATGAGGCACGCTCCATCGCCACACGTCTCGTCTCAGCCTCAAACGGCGATCTCCGCAACCAGGTTGAAGAGGGCACCTTCCGGCTGGATTTCCTATTCCGTATCAATGCTGTGACGATTAATCTTCCACCCTTGAGACAAAGAATTGCCGATTTGCCCGTTCTGATCGATTACTTCATCGACCATTACGCTAAGGCCTTCCACAACACCCCGGAGCTGCTGTCCAGGAGCGCCGTCCGTCTCATGCAGAACTATCACTGGCCCGGCAATATCCGCCAGCTTGAAAACCTCATCCGCAGCTACGTCCTGATTGGAAGCGAAGAAGCCCTGGTCGCCGAGTTGATGCCGGACGCCCCCCGCAACGGGGGTATCACCACCGAGATCGACCTCAGCGAGCCCGTCTCGCTCAAACGCATCACCAAGCAGGCGACTCAGGACCTCGAGCGCCAGATCATCCTCAAGGTCCTCCAGGCCAATAGCTGGAATCGACAGAAGACCGCAAAATGGCTCCAGATCAGCTACAGGTCGCTCCTCTACAAGCTCAGTGAGGCCGGGATGCCCGAAGTTCCACCACGGCCCATCCGCATGCCCCAGATGCTCAAGAAGTCGCCCGACGAGCGGGGTCTCAAAACCGCCCTTTCATCTCGCACTCGCATCTACTGACCACCACCGCGCTACCGGGTGCCCCACGTCTCGCTTCTGAGACGTGGGATATCACTATTGCCATCCTCCCGGAGAGAGCATCGTCATCCTTCGCGAAGCGGAGGACCATGCTTGTAGCATTGTCACGCCACAAGCGGAGAACGGCGCTGCACTATACCAGCAATGGGCCGCGAGCCCCGTGTTAGTATCGACAGCCACAAACCTCGAGGGCTGGAAGCCTGCCCTACTCGCATCCGCCCTTGACACACCGCGCTACAATAAAGACACAGGGAAAATCAACCTCAGCCCCACCATCGGGGCGCCGGCAAAAGGATCTGACCCCTCCGCCGCGGCAGTTCTTTCTCAATTTAAACCGGGACGAAACGGCTAACCATATGTGAATGAATACTTTGCAAATAATAGTCTTTATATATCAATACTTTAGCCGCATCCCCAAACCAAAGGTCCGGACCTAAGTCTCTTATGTTTTGAATACTTTGCGCAAAACAGGCAGAGGGGAGGGGGTAGTACCCTTACTGCGCGCCCTGCCGCCGCACGATCGTCTTGATGGTCTCGAACATGATCAGGAGATCGAGCCCCAGCGTCATGTGCTTGATGTAATAGAGGTCGTACTCCAGCTTCTCCCTGGCCTCCTCGAGCGTCGCTCCGTAGCCATACCGCACCTGGGCCCACCCGGTAAGCCCCGGACGAATCATGTGCCGCAACTCAAAGTAGGGAATCTTCTCGGTCAGCATCGGCACGAATTCAGGACGCTCTGGCCGCGGTCCCACAAACCCCATGTCGCCGCAGAGCACGTTCCACAACTGCGGAACCTCGTCCAGCCGGGTCTTGCGCATGAACATCCCGATCTTCGTCACGCGTGGGTCATTCTTTGTCGCCCACTTCGCCCCGGAGGCCTCGGCATCGGTCCGCATGGTGCGGAACTTGTGCACCGAGAAGGTCCGTCCCCCCATCCCGACTCGCGTCTGATGGAAAAAGATTGGTCCCGGTGAAGACAGGCGGACCAGCAATACTACGAACGGCAGAAAGGGAAGGAATAACAGCAGTCCCAATGCTGCGGTCAGCGTCGAAACAATGCGCCGCGCAATCTGCTGCGACGGGTTCACCCGAAAACCCTCGCTATAGATGAAGCTGCTCGGCCGCAAAGTCTCAAGATGCAGCTTGCCAGTCAGCCTTTCCAGCAGCGTCGCCGCCTCTTCGATCACAACCCCGTTGAAGCGAAGCTTGAGCAACTCCCGCACTGGAAGTTCGCCGCGGCGGTCCTCAAGCGCCACAATCATGCGATCAAGAGGCGGCTTGGGTCCAAGGAATTGGGCAAGTGCGGAGGTAAACGCCTCCTTACGCTCCGTCTTGTCGTCTGAGAGATCGTCCCACCCGATCACCTCCATGCCGGCATCTTTCCTTGTTCTCAACGTCTGGACCACCATTCGGGCCCGCTCGCCGGCACCCAGCACATACACTCGCTCCCGGAATATCTTTCTCCCGATGATCCATTCATACGCGCTTCGCCACGCCACCAGTGCCGCGGTCAAAAACACCAGGCCCACGACCAGGACATAGCGTGCGAATGTCTACCTCAGGAAAGAAGTAAGTGATTGCAGATAACAGGAAGGAAAGAAAACCAAGCACCAGCAGCAGCCGGAAATAAATCTCCCAACGCGCGGAGATGCGTTGCGGCTCATAGAGATCGAAGTAGTACGAAGTCAATAGCGTCAGGACAGTCAGACCAAGTATCTTCAGGCCGCCATATTCGTAGTTCAACACCAGATACGTATCCGGCCCCGCCAGCAGCACTGTTGCAAGCAGAAAGCTGCCGCTTACAATTAGCGCTTCGCATAGCAACAGAACAATGGTGCGGGTTGGGTAGTACACGTTGAACAGCCGTATCATTGCTGTTGCTTGCTCCGTCCTGTCTCTATTCTTCCTTTTCGGCGTCGTATCCGTATCCGTACCCGTATCCGTAGTAGCTGCCCACCTGAGGCTGGCTTTTCTACCGCATTTAGGACGAAGCCAAGGACGTTTGCGGCCTTCAATTCGCTTTGCGCGCGTTGTGCCACTGGAAACTTTGTAACTCCTCCTCGCGCCACCAGCAACACTCCGTCGCAAGAGCGCGCCAGATTTACAGCATCAGAAACCGGAAGCACCGGCGATGAGTCCACAATGATCCAGTCGAAGTATGGGGAGGCCGTCCGGATAAGGTCTCCAAACCGCGGATTACCCGAGAGATCCGCCGCCTTGTCGCCGCCATTACCTCCCGCGATGAAAGTCAGGTTCGGCAGGATCGCCGAGCGCTGCTTGTCAGCAGCCGGTACCTCCGCCGAGCGCTGCATTACTTCCATCATCTCAGCCTTGCCGGCAAGATAATCGGCTAGCCCCGGATGCGGCTGGCATCCCAGCAACTGGTGCAGCGTGTAACGCCGCATGTCGCCATCGATCAACAGCACCTTACTGTTCTTATGTCGTGCGAGGCTGATCGCCAGATTGGTAGCAATAAAGCTCTTGCCCTCTTGCGGTAATCCGCTGCTGATCAGTATCGACTTCAGGGGATTAATGTCCCGCAGCTCATGGATGCGCGACCGCAGGCTGCGGAACTGTTCCACGGCCGGTCCTCGCTCCAAAAGCGCCGGCAGTTGCGAGTAAACCGGCATCCAAACGTGTCTCGGTACATCCCTCGAGGTTAAGCGAGGGTACACCGGCTTCGTAAAGCGAAGTCTCCATCGACTCCGACGCGGAATCGCCCCGAAGCTCGGTGTCAATCCGTTGCGCGGCGGGAATCTCATACTCCGCCACAGCCGCCCGCAAAGTTCGACTCAAGCCGCCCGGCTGCTCTATCTGTTGAGTCTCTCCTTCGGTCCGTACGGAGCCCCGCTCCGCCTTCCGCTCCGACTCTGCTTTCTGTAATGCTTCGTATATCCGGCTCATCGTTCGTGTCTCCCGTTTGTTTCGTCGTTGAAAGCCGGCATGAAATCAGGGAAGTCGCCCGGCGCATTCCGCGTCCCGTGTCCGCCACCGCCCATCGCCGCAGTGGAAAGAAGAAATGGCTGTGTCTCCAACTCCAGCTCTGCCGCTACCCCCTCGATGATCGGCACCGTCACGTGCTGCACCTGCTCGACGTAGGCTACTATCATCGCGTGCTCGCAGATCAGGTTGATGATGCGCGGAATCCCGCGGCTATACCGGTGAACTAGCTCGAGTACTTCCTTCGAAAATATCTGCCAGGATGCCCCCGCAATCCGTAGCCGCTCCGCAACATAGGCTTGCGTCTGCGTCTCGGTCAGCGACTGCGTCCGGCACCAAAGCGACACGCGCTGCCGCAGTTGCCGCACGCTCGGATGCCGCAGCTTCTCCTCTAACTCCGGTTGGCCGGACAACACAATCTGCAATAGCTTTTCCGATGACGTCTCCAGATTGGTCAGCAACCGTATCTCTTCCAACAGGTCCCACGAGAGGTTCTGAGCCTCATCGACCACCACTACGCACGTCTCTTCCATCCGGAACCGCTCAATCAGCCAGCGGTTCAGCTGCAGCAACATGCCCGACTTGGTCCTCGTTGCCGGTGTCAGACCGAAGTCCGTCAGTACGAACTCCAAAAAATCCAACACATCCAGCCGCGGGTTGAAAACAAACGCTGTCGAAACTCGCCGATTGCTGAACGAACTCAGAGCCCGGCGCAGCAGAGTAGTTTTGCCTGTACCCACTTCGCCTGTCAGCACCGTGAATCCCTTGCGTGCCGAAATCCCATACTCCAGGCATGCCAGCGCTTCGCGGGTGTGCGGCATCATGTATAGGAACCTGGGGTCGGGGCTGGTCCCAAAAGGGCTGCTCTGCAGCTTGAAAAAGGCCTTATACATAGTCAGCCACCTGCATTCATCAGCGGTTTGTTCGCTGTGGCAATCTTGTCTTTGCGCCCGCCGAACAGGGACTTGCGCTTCGTCTCACGTTGCATCACATCGGCAGCCAGCGAAATAACCGCCAACGTCGGCAGCTTGGTAAACGCCCAGATGTCCTGCTCGGTACGCACGGCCGTGTCCCGATACTCTATCCATGCCACGATAAGCAGACCGAGAAGAACTCCCGCTCCAAGGCCACCAGTAAGAAATACGCTGCGCTTCGGGAATGAAGGACCGTCTGGGAGATTGGGCTCGTCCATTACCTTGAATTGCTCGCCCTGCTGCCGGCGTTCGAGGTCTGTCGCCATCTTTGACGCGTTCATCTTCTGTAGCAAGTCGTTATAGAAAGCCAACGCTGTCTGATAGTCGCGTGTGACCTGTTTGAACTCTTCCTGAACTGTGGGACTTGAAGAGATCCGATCCTGATATTGCCTCAATTGAGCCTGGAGAGCCGCTTGGGCCTGCCGTTTTTGTGCAATGGTCTGGTCCATTGCATGCAGTTGCGCCTTCATCGCAACAATGTTTACTGGGTCGTATTTCGTCGATGCAGTCGATGGAGTAGTTGGAGCGGAAGGAGTGGGAGAGACCGCAGGCGTCTTCGGCCATCTTTTCCCTTAGCTCCTTAATCTTGCGTCGCACTGTGACGACATCAGGATAATCGTCGGTGTACCGCGTAGTTAGATCGGCCTCTTGCGATAAAAGCTGTTGCAACTCCGCCTGTTGGACTTGAGGTTGTACCTTCTGTTGGTCACCCGTCGGAAGATCGCGTGTTTGCGTTGCCAACATCGTCTCCCCGTAAGTCTTGTTCTGCTCCAGCTGTGACAGCTGTTGCGTGACTGCGTCCAACTGCGAATTCAAGGCAGACACCATGCTCATATTAGCGCCCGTCTCATCGGGGAGTCTGCCGGCATTAGCGCGCTGAAATGCTGCTTGTTTTGCGTCCTGTTCATCCAGATTCTGTTTTGCGTCTGCGAGTTGTCCTTTGAGAAAGTCGGTCGTCCCCTCAGCAGACGCCTGGCGTTCACGCAGGTTCTCGCTCGTGAACAAAGATGTGATTTCGCCGCATGCTTGTTGCGCCGTATGCGGATCCTCTGCCCTAAATGAGATAAAGAATCCCGGCAGCCCGCCGGTTCTAGCAATCTGCGATTCGATCGGTTTGATGCCGATATCTTTCCGCACCATGTCAATCCGCGCATCCATCCCCATTCCCTTATTCCCGTAAAGGTTGAAGCGCTCAATGATCGGTTGTAGCCGCGATCGGCTCAGGATCTGCTCCTGCATCGACGCGAGTCTCGAGTTAAGGTCTTCCGTCACTACCGGCCTGACAAAATTCTCCGGGACCTTTTGTTGCTCGATTAGAACCAGAGTCTGAGATTCATACCGTGGTGGCACGAAAAAGGTCAGCCCAACTCCAACAGCTGCGAAGACTACAGCAGGCACGATCACGATCCATGCCCGTTTCTTTAGAATCCTGAAGTAATCCTCTGGCGAAAGTTTACGATGTCCTAGCATGGTGACTCCTTAGAACTGACCGAGACGGGTCATTCGTGGTGCAAATGTGATCCCGAGTGAGAAAACTTGTGAAAAGCCATTGAATGCATTCTGAGCGGCGAGGGTTGCATCGACCGATTGATGAATGCCGGTGTAGCTCACAAAACCCGATAACGTACTGGTAAGCCTTCGATTGACTTGTACGCCTCCATAGACACCGGAACTGATGTTGTCATCAACCAGACCGGAGTTCCGCGCATATGAGGCCGATACCGAGGCGGCCCATCTTCGGCCGTAGGTGCGCTGTGCGGATGCCGTGACGACGTCCGAGATAGCTCCGGTCTGCACCCCTGAGCCGTTGTTGACCCCGTGGCTGTAGGAGAGTGCGAACGTCGCAGACTTTCGTGCATACGAAAGACCGACACTAGCCGCCACCGTCAAACGCGATGGCACCGCCACAATAGTCGTCGTCGTAGCTCTGGGCATCGCAATGAAAAATGCATTTGCACTGCCCGGAAAAAATTCATGAACCGGCGTCAACGGGTTCAGCCTCAAATCCGCTGATCCACTGTGGGCCGGCCGAAGCTTCAAGTCCTATCGTCTTGGTCAACTGTCGCGTGTATCCGAGGTTCACTCCACGAGAGTTGAAGGAAGAGGTATTCGAGCTATAACTGAAGCTCGAATACTGTCCGTTGACACTCACTGAGCTTCGACGGTCCAGTAGGTAGTTGATACCAGCCCCTCCACCAATCTGCGTGCTGTCTAGACCGGT
The DNA here is from genome assembly GCA_963744125.1 of uncultured Acidobacteriaceae bacterium. GTDB lineage: Bacteria > Acidobacteriota > Terriglobia > Terriglobales > Acidobacteriaceae > Edaphobacter. The sequence continues at coordinate 727,922 of CAVUSG010000012.1, forward strand.
GCTGTCAGCCCCCACAAAGCGCAGGATCCCGTAGCTGGCGCTTCCGCTCAGCGAAGTCCTGCGAGTGAACTGCCGCTCGATATTTCCACCGACAGTGTTGGCTACCCTATTTGCATAGTTTGTCAGGACGGACTGTGCTGGAATCGACGGATCTGCAATCGGCTGCAAACCAAGGTCTCCCACGCCTGGAACGCCGGACAAGCCGGTCGTAGGTGATTCCGGCAGGTACGATACAGAGTCCGTTACGCCGACAGCCCACCCGTGACCCACCAATCCTTGCGAAACCGAAAGGTTTTGGAAAAACCCCGTCTCATGTCCAGCCAAACTTGAGAACTGCACTCCGCCTGTATACAGCAGGGAGAACGGATGTACCGCGCTCGTCGACAGGTATTCAACATCTCCGGATAGATTTGTCGTCGCCGTAGTGCCTGACACGCCGTTAAGTCCAAACTGAATGATCTCGGACCCCGTAAAGGCATACTGTAAATTTCCATCGATCATCGGCAGACTAGGGCCAGGATTATAACGGGGCACACTCGAGGTCGCCGTCGGCGTTGCTTGGCCGCGTAATGTGATGCTGGCCGCCAGAAACATGGCAAGCGCAGCCACTGATTTCTTCATTACGTCCCTCATGGAACCACGATCGTGTCGCCAGGCTCGAGCGCAATTAACTGCTTGCTGTCACCCTTCAGCGCCAGCTTATAGTTGAACGGAATCTTGACCTGTTTGCCTTGAGGGCCTCGGAGTATATAGATGCGTTTTGCGTTCGCAAAGGTGGACAATCCGCCAGCCGCCGCGATTGCCTGCAAAGGTGTCATCCCTGGAGTCAGGGACATAGGCCCAACATGTCCGACTTCCCCAATCATGAAAATACGTTGACTATTTACTGCCGTCACGACCACTGACACGCTAGGATCCTGAATATACTTCTTCAGGTGCTCCGCGATGTCCTTTCCAAGCTGCATCGGGGTGAGCCCGGCTGCCGGGACATCCCCCACAAGAACAAGGGAGATCATCCCATCTGGACGAACTGGAAACGTCCCCGATAGGCTCGGTTCCTTCCATACCGTCACCTGGAGTCCATCGTCGGCTCCTATGATGTAGGTAGAGTTATCGACCATTACAACCGCCTTGCCTTGGTTCGAGGCAGGAGCTTGAGCAGCTGCAGGTTGGGTGGTAGCAGCTGCAGGTTGGGTGGCCGGTGGCGCGGTCGGGTCTTGCGCCACCCCGGCCAGCGGCCTTATCGCCACCAACATGAGCAGCATCCCTGTCACTCTTAGCCGTTTCGTCGTGATAGCTCTATTATTAGTTTCCATTTCTGTTAGAACCCATTATCCTGTCTCGCGTGAGTATTTCGACGGTTTTCCTTCCGAGTCGATTACGGTGTATTCGCATCTATACCCCGGACTGCAGGATCAGAACGCCTCATCTACCAAAAGTACAAGCATTTTGAATGCCAAACGCCCTCCCGCTGAGGAATATTTTCAAGGAAAAGTGGGAAGAAAAGGTATCGATCAAAGCCATATGTCCTTCGCCCGCTTGGTATAAGTCTCACGTTCCATTTACGATGTGATACGCGCTACTCTTCAACATGCAGATTATCAGCATGCTGAGAAATGTTTTTCCCTTTTAGTCGATTCTGCCTACCACTTTGGTAGACCTTCGAATAAAAAAGCAGCGGAATTGGCCCTAATGTAACGCCGAGACAACCGCGGCATATAAATTGCTACATGGTGATGTGTGAAGTCTCTTGTCCCCCTATCCGCGGTAGAAAGCGCCCACAGCGAGCCCATTGCGGCGGAGCCCGTAACTGTTAATCGGCTTCGCAGCTCCGTCATGCGCTTCTGGCTGCCCTATTTGATTATCGGGCTGCTTCTCGTAGCAGTATACTTCCGCATCGCAGGCAAGCTCGTCTTCGATTGGTTCGATATACCGGACTACGGCCACGGCCCTCTGGTCCCGCTCTTCTCTATCTATATTATGTGGGACAACCGGAACGTCCTTCGCAACACCCCTATCCGCCCATCCTGGGGTGGTCTGCCACTTGTAATTCTAGGGCTTTGTATCGTCATTCTTGGTGTCTACGGGGCAGATCTCTTTCTTTCTCGCACTTCCTTCCTCATTCTTCTCGCCGGTCTTATATGGACCTTTATGGGGCGATCGATGCTCCGCGCCCTGCTGTTTCCGCTCCTTACTCTTCTGCTCGCCATCCCTTTCCCCGAGATAGTATTCAACAAAATCACCTTCCCGCTACAGCTTCTGGCATCCCAATTGGCCAGCGGCATTCTGTCTTTGTTCGCACGTTCCGGTACTCCATGAGGGTAATGTCATTGAACTGCCCGTCATGAAACTTGAGGTTGCAGAGGCCTGTAGCGGCATCCGGTCCCTAATGAGTCTCTTTACCCTCGCCATTTTCTACGGCTACTTCCTTGAGCGAGGCACCTGGCGTCGCGTTATCCTCGCCTTAGCAAGCGTTCCGATCGCCGTAGCTGCCAACGCCGCTCGCATCGTTGGCACTGGCCTGTGCGTACAGTATTGGGACCCTGACAAAGCCCTGGGGTTCTTTCATGAGTTCTCAGGTTGGGTCATGTTCGTCATATCACTTATGTTGCTGTACCTCGTTCACCTTGGGATGCGAGTGATCGCACCTTCACGAGCCACGGAGGCGAAATCCTTATGAAATCTCCCCGTTTCTGGATTGTAGTTCTTCTCTTGTTCGTCACTGCCTTTCTCCTACATACGCGCGGAGATACGGACAAAGTTCCTCCCAGTGAGCCCCTTAGCCTCATGCCCCAGACCATTGGCCCCTGGACCTCCCGCGACATCCCGATGGAAGACGAGGTCTTGGCGATACTCGGTAAGGGGGACTTCCTCAATCGTATCTATATGGGGCCACGAACTGGGACTCAGCCTGTTTCGACTTCTATTAGCGGACTGGAAGGCGTGCCTGTCAGCCTCTTTATAGGCTATTTCCCCACCCAGCGGACTGGCCAGTCCATCCATTCGCCCCAGCACTGCCTGCCCGGTGCGGGCTGGGTCTTTGAGTCACATACCCACTACACCGATCTCACCGGCGACGACGGCCAGGTCTACCACGTTGGTGAATACGTCATTAGCGATGGCAATATCAAACAGTTTGTTCTCTATTGGTATCAGGCCCATGGTCGCAGCATCCCCAACGAATACACAGCTAAAATTTTTATGATCGCTGATGCGATTCGAATGAACCGAACCGATGGTGCTATTGTCCGCGTTATCACTCCTGTGCTTCCATTAGAGTCCATTGAAGACGCGCGCGCGAGAGCCATTCGATTCACAAAAGAGATGGTGCCGTCGCTACCACGGTTCATCCCTGGCTAAAGGGATTCAAGTCCGTGACGTTCCTGACAATGGCGATCGATAAATGACTCACGCAGCGGCGAGATAAGGGAATCAGCAATCCGTGGAATTGAAGAAAGCATAAAGGAAAATCTCGATGAAGAAATCACTAGTTCTGGCGGCAGTTCGCTTCTCGGCAGTGCTGGCTGTATCACTTGCTCTAGGCTCTGCAGTTGGCTGCCATCGCGATCCCAATGTGCAGAAGCAGAAATACCTCGAGAGCGGTAAGCGGTATGCCAAGCGAAGGCAAGTATAAGGAAGCCACAATACAGTTTTCCAACGCCTTGAAGGTGGATCGTAACTTTGGGGACGCGCACTATCAGCTTGCCCAGGCATATATGAAGAGTGGCTCTATGCTGCCTGCCTACGTTGAATTGATGCGCACTGTCGATCTACAGCCAAACAATCTCGAGGCTCGCATTGATCTCGGCAACATGCTGCTGGCAGGCAAGCAGGTGGATCGCGCCACCGAGCAGGCAAAAGCCGTACTTGCTATCCAGAGCAATAATGCGGATGCGCATGCGCTGCTTTCCAGCATCGCCGGTGCCAAAGGGGATCGAGCCACTGCTCTTGCCGAGATTCAACAGGCCATTAGCCTCAATCCCAACAAGGCGAACTACCATGCCGCGCTTGGCTTTATCCAGAGCTCTGATCCCGCGACAAGTGCTGACGCCGAACAGCAACTCCGCAAGGCCGTTGAACTTGACCCTAAGAACGTCACTGCCAGGCTCATCCTCTCATCGATGCTCGAAAAGAAGGGCGACATAGGAGCCGCAATCGAGCAACTCAAGGCTGCTTCCACCGAAGATCCGAAGAATGTGAGTTCCCGCGCCAGTCTTGCTGGTCTTTACGTGCGCCAGGGAGATAAGACCAAGGCGGAGGAAGTCGTGCATCAAGCTGCCGAAGATCTTCCCGACTCCAAAGAGGCCGCGCAGATGCTCAGTTCCTTCTACGCTCAAACTGGTCAATCTGATCGCACTGAAGCGGCGTACGCCGATCTCGTTGCAAAACATCCGAAGAGTACGCCGCTCAAAGTTGTCTACGCCCGCATCCTTCTTTCAAAGAATGAAATCCCCAAGGCCCGCACTGTTATCGCTGACTTGGTCAAGACGGACGCAAACAATGCAGACGTTGCCATTCTTAATGGATCATTACAACTTAACGATGGTAAATCGGCAGATGCCTTCACTACCTTTCAGAATGCGTCCAAGAACAACCCGGATAATCTTCAGCTTAAGTTGCTCCTTGCACGCGCTGCGATCCGTCAAGGGTGACTTGAACGCCGCAGAACAAAGCTATCGGGATGCTGTTCGGCTCAATGCCAGAAGTGTTGAAGCTGAGGATGGGTTGGCAGATGTCGCCATTGCAAAGAAAGACTTTACCCTCTTGGCGCAGGTAGCAGACTCGATTATTGGGATGGCGCCACAGTATGCTCCGGCTTATGTCTACCGAGGAATCGCAGCTTCCAGCCGCAAAGAGTATGACAAAGCCGAGGCTGACTTCAAGCAGGCCATCAAACTCGATCCCAAGTCGTCGAACGCCTATCTCCAACTCGCTCAACTCGAAATTGGCTTGAACCATCTTCCGCAAAGCCGGCCACTCCTCGATCAGGCTCTGCTCAATAATCCCAATTCTGCGCGCGCCCTCGGACTGCTCGTCTCTCTTGATCTCTACGACAAGCAGCCTGCCAAGGCCATTGCCAGGGTTCAGGATCAGATCGCCAAGGTTCCAAATAATGTCGAAATGTACGTCCAACTCTCCGATCTTCAACTCATGACCGGTGATCCTAAGTCCGCGCTCGCCACGGCTGATAAAGCGATGAAGCTAAACCCCGGGGATAGCGCCGCAGTCATGGCCTACAGTCGTTCCCAGGTCGCACTAGGGGATACTGGAAAAGCCATAGCATCCTGGCAACAGTGGATCAAGGATCATCCCACTGATGCCTCGGCCTTGACTATCCTGGGTGCACTCCAAGAGTCCCAGGGCGACAAGACAAGCGCAGCCACCTCCTACAAGAAAGCCCTCCAGATTCAACCCGAACTCGGCGTCGCCGCGAACAATCTCGCTTACTTGATGATCGAGAGTGGCCAAAACCTGGACGTCGCTCTCTCCCTTGCTCAGACTGCCCGCCGGGTGATGCCGAACGCACCCAGTACTGCCGACACATTGGCTTGGGCTTACTACCAGAAACAATCGTACTTCTCAGCCCGCGATTTGCTGGAAGAGGCGCTCAAGACCGCTCCGGGGACGCATCCCTCAACTATCACCTGGGCATGACCTATCTCAAGCTGTCGGACAAGACCAACGCCACGCTCTATCTTAAGAAGGCAGCGACACTGAACCCTAACGGCCAGACTGGCAAGGACGCGCAGAAGGCTCTTAGCTCTCTAGGCTAAGAGTTCCTTACAGGCTTACTCGAACCAGATCCAACAAGCGAAAGCGAAAAGCGGAGCCATCACGAAATATCAGCTTCTGACTTCGATCTCAAATCCTGTATTCAAGGATTTGAGATAGGTTGCGAATGTCGCTCTCGCTATATTTTTCCACGTCTCATCTCCAAAGTTCATATCTCGCACCTTCTCCGCTAGGCGCATACGTTGCTCCGCGTCCTGCGCCAATTCGCTTAATACCGATGCGAGCTCGTTTCCTTGTGACACGTTTACTAAACGCGCATTTTCTCGATCTTTCAACGCCTCGCGAAACACAGGCAAATCACTCGCCACAATCGTCTTCCCCAGGGCGAGTCCCGTCGCCAACGCGCCACTGGTAGTAATCGCGCGGTATGGATATACAACTATATCTGCCGCTCGATACAAGGCAACCAACTCTTCTGCGGTGATAAAACGGAAGTGAAGCTTTACCCTCTTCAGCCCTAGCTCCACAATCTGCTTACGAATCTGATCCAGCAATTCTGGCGCTCCGGTGCCTGCAATCACCAAGTAAACAGTGTCATCCACCGCTTCCACTTCTTGCCATGCGCTAAGTAATAAGTCGATGCCCTTATATGGAAAGATGATCCCTTGCCACAGGATCATCTTCCTGTCAGGGTTCAACTTCAAAAGTTCTTAGTATCGCTTGATCCTCATTCGTTGGCAGGTCATAAAAGAACGGACCGTGTGGAATTACCGATATCTTCTCTTCAGGTACAGCAAACTCATTGTGCAGCCTTTTCTTGATATTGTCCGAATGACAGATGATGCCGTCGACCATCGCATATAACTTATAAAATGTCTGCTTGTAGTCGTCAGCCGTATCGTGCGGCATCAAATCATGCACTGTCAGGATGATCTTAGCTCGCCGTATGCGGCAGTACTTCAGAAACCAGAGATCCAGCGGCACTCGCCACTTCAGCATGGGCAGGTATTGAACGTGTACCACATCGGGAGGGGAAAACAGGAAGCGCAACACCAGGGCTGAAATATTCAACATCGATTCTGCAAGTTTCAATACTCTTCGGGGAAGACGCGGTAGTTGAAATCTCCCTACGAAATCAAGTACGCCAGGATCAACCTTAATGCCTCGACTTGTGAAGCATCCAGTATCAAGGTAGTAGGTAATCGATCCGACCGTAAGATCGACACCCTCGCCAGCAAGGCCTTCGAGAGATACGCTGTGTAATAGGGCACTGTCGCCCACAGATCCATCATGAATATCCGTGGCCTGCGCGTCCGATTAAGATCAAGATCGCTCATCGGTTCTCGCGGTCACCTTTATCTGTTCTCGGCTATCAGGCCGCATCGAATTGCGATCTCCTGCTGCCACTTTCTCATAAACACGAAGATAGTCATCAGTCATTCGCCTAGCCGAAAAGTTATCTTCGACACTTCGCCTCGCCGCGGTTCCCATTCGATCCCTCGAAGCGCCGTCTTCCAACAATTTGATAATCGCTTCGGAAATCGCATTCGAGTCTTCGGCTCGGGATCAGGATGCCAGTGTCACCATGCTGAATAATGGTCGGCACTTCACCAACCGCTGTAGCAATAAGCGCTCGTCTACTTGCCATGCCCTCCAGAATCGCTATAGGTAATCCCTCTTTTCGAGAGGCCGATACCATCACGTCGAGCGATGCGTACACCGAAGGCATGTCATCCCTGCGCCCGAGCAAGAATGCTCTCCCCCGAAGATTCAGATTATCAATTAACAATTCCAACTGCGCTCGATCTGGTCCATCGCCTATTACTAAGAACATTGCCTCAGGAATCACAGACGACACAGCTGCAGCGGCGTGTAGGAAGAGATCCACGCCTTTTTCCGTTGACAGCCGTCCCACCAGGCCCACAGTTGGCTTCATTCCCCTGGCCGTCACTCTCGAAGCGTCGGAGCCGCGCTGTCAAAAGGCCTCGTATCAATCCCATTGTTGATCAGGTAAATCTTGTTCTTTCTGACCCCAGATTTTAGTAGCCGCTGCTTTACCTCATCCGAGACGGCTACAACACCCGCATATCGTCGCAGTACAAGACGGTCCACCACGCCATAGAGCGTAACCAGTAAGTTATTGTCGTACCAGGTATGACATGTTGAGACGTAGGGAGTGTCCGTTTTCCGCAGGCTGAAGTAAACGTAAATGTCTGCCTTGTAACCGTGGGAATGAACAACATCTGCATTTGTCTCCTTCACCAACTCGCGAATCTTCGCCATCACCGCGAGGTCGACCTGTCCAGAGCAGGGAATCAAATGCGATTCGATCCCCTCAGCCAGGGCCCGCTCGTGAAGCTGCACATTTGGGTTGTCGGAATTCGCAAATACTCCCAACACGCTGTGGTGTCCGCCCTCTCTCAGCGAACGCGACATATTCAAAATGACGGCCTCGGCGCCGTACATTCCTCCACTACTAATAATGTGCAGAATTCTCATTCGCAGCCGCTTACCCCATATCAGTGTGAGCTTCTTCTCGGTTCAATACAGCCCACAGCTTTTGGTACAGCCGATCTCCCAATAGACTCTTGGCCGCCGCCTTTACCCGGTATCTGTTTCTGCAGATTGGATAGTACATGGCCGTCCGGCTCAAATATGCTTGCGAGCCAATCGGGCGTCGCGTCTCCCCGAATGTTTAGCCGCCCTACCAAGAACGTCGCAGGCTTCTCCACCATCTGTGGTTCTGACGTATAAACCTGTTTATAGCCAGCAGCCTCACATGCAGCAATCACCCGCTTATTGTAGCGGCCGCCGGGCAACGACATTGTAGTAATTGAAGTCCCCAAGTTTATCCTCCAGAATCAAGCGTGGACGAGTCAGTTCCATCTCCAATGCACTCGGACTGCATCGAGTTAGCAGAGCATGACTCCACCCATGCGCACCAATCTTTTGCCCCGAGTTATGCAACTTGCGCAAGTCTTCCCAGCCCATATAGCCAGGTTTCTGCCCGGTCCAACCTGCCGTGATAAAAAAATGTGCTGTCAGTCCATAGTTCTGGAGAAGCGGCAGCGCAACCTCATAGTTGGAGATATGACCATCGTCGAACGTGACTACAGGATTGAGCTGGCAATCTGAATTGGCTAGTAACTCGCTAAACAGTTTGCAATGTTGCTCGAACCGCGCGCTATCCACCACATAAAGATACGGGCTCCCGCCAGGCCGAACTTCATGATAGAGAACGTAAAGTTGCTTGACTTGCTCCATGACTTCGATCCTGTTAGCTTCATTCGAAGTGGGGTGACCGTCCATTTGGTCCTTATGAACGTGGACTGTGCAGACAAGACGTTCACCCTAGCCTTTTACGTCCGCTTCCACAAGCTCAAATAGTTGCCGCGCTTTAGTGTAGATCCACGCAATTCTTCGTCCACCAAACGCCACTGCCGGCACGGGAGAAGCGACGATGATACAGCCGTTCTTCTTTACATGCTCCAGCGCCTTGTCGATGTCGTTGGTCTCCAAGCACAAGTGGTAGGCCACTCCGCCTCCCTTTGAGAGTATTGAGGTGATTGGTGAATCCTCGCTTAGCGGTGCAATTAGTTCGATCTCCGCGATATCCCGATCAGACTTCGCAAGAAAATTGACCGTTACCTTTTGGATTGGATCGTCGAACGGTCCGGCAACTACCTTATACCCGAAGAGCGTACCAAGCGACTCAGTCGTAGACGCCAAGGAGGGAACCGCTACCCCAACATGCAATAGCTTGAATCCTAGCTCCTCCAATTCGGAAGGGATCAAAGTACAGCTCCCTTTTTTTCGAGCTCAGCCTGCAGCTTTGCGACTGTTGTCAACTCCGCAATCCGTTGCGGATCAAACTGAACTCCGTACTCGCCCTCTACGGCCAGAATCGCCTGTAGATGCCGGAAGGAATCCCAGCTATCAATCGTTCCAACTCCAAGTTCTGGTGTAACCTCTTCCGGTTCGATCTCAAAAATATCTGCCAAAAGGTCACGCAGAGAGGACGGCACTTGCGGAGAACTCATTCGATTTATTTCCTTCCATGGTTATCCACTGGGGATTCGCAAGCACCGCAGTGGTCAAGTCAAACTCATACAGCACAGAATCCGTCGGTGTCTCGTTCGTCGGGACGACCTTGCGCGAAACCGTTGTCACTGAAGAAATTAGCGCACGGAGCATTCTTCTTCGTGGGTATAAACTCCCCAATCACTCGCTTTGCTCCCATTCTGCGTGCATTTTCAGTAATATGGCTCAACATCGCGGTCTCGATGCCTCTCCCGATCACCCGGCAAGACAGCAAAAACGAATCGATGTGGCACTCATCTCCCACATTTCGCGCGAGTGCCAATCCTACAACACCAGCATCTCCAAAGCGATCTCGCACCCGAACGACGATCGCCTGTCCGCCAGTCGCGGTGGCAAACTCCTCGATCTCCGCCGCCGACCGTCGCCGCGTCGTCAGGTTGAACTGGTTCGTCTTGGCTAACAGTTGGACCGCTCTTGAAAGTGGTGCATCCAGTGCATTTAGGAACGTACACACGATCTCCAAGCGATCCTAAAAACTCTTCCCGGCTGCCCGCATCATCTTCCAACTGAGCCCGATGAGCCTGCGCCTTGTACTCTCCTAGGCGGTTGACATCGTCCTCGGTTACCACCACTGCATCGAAGAAACTCGACTCAGATAGAATCTCGATCACCCTCCATGGATCTTGAATGGGGGCCATCACAACCGCCACTTCAGGTATTTGTCGACGCACAGCTTCACACTCAACAGGATTGTCATCGACCAGGACGAACGAATCCAGTCCCAGCGATAGCTCTTGTGCCAGTTCGCGAATCGATTGCGACTTTTCATTCCAGTTGATCTTTAGCCCGGCAAACTGGTCGAGCCTCAATGCTAGATCGGCGGCACGGGCCTCAAACGCCTCGCGCACATCTGCCTCGTTGTTCTTGGAGACGATGGCCAGCAGAATTCCCCTCGCGGACAGATTCTTCAGATACTTCTGATACTCCAGATAGCAATTTCCCGGGAACGCATTTCCCGTAGCGATCCCATCGATCCCATCTTCGCCGAGGATTCCTCCCCAGAATGTATTATCCAGATCGGTACATAGCACCTTGCGCGGCGCTTTGAAGAGTGTCGAAACGCTTCGCACCAGTCCCTTTGCGTACACCGCAAACGCCCCTGCCGAAACCGCCAGCCGTGATGCCAGAAACATCCGTGTGTCCCGCCACTCTCGTCGCCCGTATCGCGCCGCAAGGCGGTCGACATCAAAGAACACGCAGTCCGAAATGTCCCTGCAGACCGCTGCTAGCCCGTCATTCAACCGCTGGACTGCATTGGGTAGGCTATGCGGCAGGTTCGCGTCGCCCACATCGCCCAATGAGGTTATGTCTGGCAACACGAAACCTTGAACCACGATCCTCGCCGGCCCCCGCGCGCGTAGACCTCGCAGCATCTGCGCCAAACGCGCCAGGGACGCGTCAATCTCCGCATCCACTCCAATGTTGATCCCATCGGCGCATAGCTCCGGCAAGCGTCCGGCAACATCTTCAAGATCCAGGAGCACCAACACAACTTCAGGGTTGAATCTCGCAAGCGCCCCGTCCGGATTCAGCATGTCGTCCATGTACGAACCGTATCCGCCTATTTCCACTTCCAGCAGATAGTTCGATAGCGTCGCTTCGGTCATAAGGTAAGGAAGAATCGGTTCGACCGTAACTGACCTCACCACGTAGGTCCTCAGTCTCCGGGCTCCTAACTGCTCCTGTATCGCGTCGACAGCCTTGGCGAACGAAGATGCGCAAAACATCACATCGGTCGGTCTCGTAGACCCCGCAAGTAACCGCCGCACATGTTCCACCGTTCCCGCAGCGTCGCTTTTACCGACAGCCTCCTTAATGGATCGTCGCAGTTCCTGGCGCTCAATATCACTTTGCATCTGTCATCTCTGCCTCAACTGCGGCGCGCCGCCATGACTTTGGGGGGCTGCATAATAACTCGTCCCGGAACCCCCATCACAGTCGCGCCAGCTGGAACATTCGTCATCACCAGCGTATTTGCCGCAATTTTCGCACCGTTTCCGATCTTGATTTTTCCTACCAAAGCAGCGCCCGTCCCCACATAAACCTCATCTCCCAGAGTAGGAGCCCCTTTTCTCCCCATTGCGGACGTGCCAATCGTTACGCGATGCGCAATATCACAGTTCTTCCCAAGCACAGCCTGAGGATTGATGTGCACTCCGCCAATATGCGCTATGTAGAGTCCCCCTCCAATCGTTGCGCTCGCATCGATGCACATCTCCATGAACACTTCACAAAACTTGTTCGCTAAATAAGCGACGACCTTCAGCGGAACCCTGATGATCAAGGCGGGTCTGGCCACATTCAACCAGTTACCGAACCTGTAGCAAGCGATCGCCCAGACCGCGGGGTTCATCCACAGTTCCTTTCCGTGGTCGCCCATAGCCCGGTAACGGGCGATATCCGCTGAAAATTCCTTCATCTCAGTGTCCTGGCAGGTATCCTGTTTGGCATGCTGGTTGTTCTTCAACAAGAACATTTTACCAGTCAGTCTCTTGTTCACTGATGCCACTTCCCGGTCACTCAAACAAGTCAAACACTGAATCACCTGGCCGGAAGTGGTCGCTGGTGGTGACCGGCAGACCAGCCTGCGCGGGCGGTGGAGGTTCGAACGCACCAATTGAAGGCCGCTGCGGTCGCGTGACCCCGTTATAGTCGGTTGTGATGGCACCGATTGCAACTCCGGCTCCAATCGCCGGGCTGCCCGAAGCCAGATTGGGATTGATCGCGTCGATATTTGACCCACCGGCCAGTTTAGGATCTCCGCAGGTGTAGACCTTCTCCAGCCCCACTGAAGAGTCAGGGCAACCGCTCTTCATCGTATTCCATAAGTTGTGGTCGATAGCAGAACCTGCGTTTGCAAAGATGCAGGTCCCGGCCGCGCCGGGGCAACCGCCGCTTCCAAAGTAAAAGCCGGAAGCAATCCGTCCTGAGTTACCCGGATCGGGATAGCCTTTGCTGATGTTATTGCGGAAGATGAACTTTACACCGTTTGACAAACACTTCGGTTGCAATGGCGCACAACCGAGGTCGTACATAGTGGTGCCATAGCCGACGGAAGTATTGTTTTCAAGAGTTACGACTGTCCCATTGTTCAGTTGGAAAGCCCATTCGTCGCCTGAGGCACGGCAAGTGTCTCCGCCGTCCAGCACGATCCACCCAGGCGGGTTATGCGAGAACGCCGTTGCGTGGTTGAGCACGTGACAATTGCTGATCGATACATTGTTGATGGCAGTAGCGGACGTGCCAGCGCCCAGTTTGAACGTTTGGCCTCCGTTGCCTTCAGCCCATGAACTGGAAATGTTGATGACCGGCGAGGTCCTATTGTCATCGCTGAGATGCAGCGAATCAAATCCATCCTGCGTGTTGTATTTGAATGTGCTGTGCGTCACGTTCAGCGTCATATTTCCTGCCGCTACCTGGGCGAAACCGTCTCCATACCCTCCAGTGTTTTGACCGAAGCAATAACTGAATCTGTTCGCTACCAGCCCCTGACTCACGTCGAACGGCTTAAGAAGAAGACAGCCACTGCCCTCAATATCTACATAGGAGAGGTTCATCGTGCCAACTGTTTCGCAGGATGTATTACAACCTCCTCCATCTCCGTTCCATCCGGCTCCGCCGTTGCCTATCAGGTAGATGTCAGAGGCCGTGAATACGTCAGAACTGGTTTTGTTGATATGGCTGCCGATAATGCCGAATCCAGCTGTCCCATCCACAGCAATGTCCTGCATCGTAAAGTTGGAAGGCCCTTGCGCCGTGCCGAATTCTAGGACAAGCCCAGCGACCGAAATAAAATTTGCCATGTCCCCGCATCCGCCACCAGAGCCAATACCCGCATTAGTGCAGTTATCCGGCTGCGTAATCTCGATGCAGGAAAGTTGGACATAGTTAGTCCCCTGTACGTCGATGACTGTGAAGGCACCTGCTATACCGCTGAGGATCGTAGGGTTGACCAAACCGGTGTGCTGTGGAGTATGACATTTGCCTGCATTTTGGCCGATGATCTTTGTAGGATTCTGTGCAGTACCCGAGGGAGCAGGGGGCAGGATGCAAGCCGCTCCGGCCGCGTGACCCGTATTCGGATGAGAGCAAGCCCCTCCCAATTGCGGATACCAGTCGGTTCCCACGCCGCCATTCTGCTCGCCCATGTAGTAGGGCTTTGTGTTCGTAGCGGGGTCGCCAAACTGCATCGTGTCGCCGCCTGCAAACTTCGCCCAGTGGCCATTCCAGTCAAGCAGTTGGAACGGGTGATTGTAGGCACAGGGCCGGCCCGTTCCCGACCCAGGATAGGGGGCGTTGGTGGTTCCGGTGCATTGCGACTTGGTGCCACCGTCGTGTCGGATGAACCATGTGGTCGCATGGGCCGATAGGCAAAGACCAAGTAGGAGAAACAACGATAGGAATCTCTTCATAGTCATATATCGCTCATAATACCTTTGAACTCGGCTGTCCGCCTGCGCCGCGAATACCATTGAGTCATTCCCACATTAAAGTGCATGGCTTGTACTAACGAACAGGTTCCGGCAATTGAATTCGCGCATCCCGCGATGCATTAGATGCATTCTAGGATTCGTCCTGTCCCACTTCGTAATCCCAGCCAGATCACTGTCTTTGCTATACTTAGCTAACTTAGCGCTAGATCTAGATAAAGATATGTGCCATCCCTCTGCAGCTCAAACCGCGCTTGAGAATGCGTCCCTCCAACCCTCAGTACTAGTTGTCATCCTCAATTGGAACAGTCCCCACGAAACACTTGCAGCGCTCGACTCCGTCCATAAGATGGACTACCCCAACTACAGCGTTGCCGTTATAGATAACGGCTCGAGTGACGACTCGCTCTCCCTGCTCTCTGCAATCACCACCCAGACCGTTCAGCTCGTCACCTCCCCACAAAACCTCGGATTTACCGGAGGGTGCAACCTGGGTTTTGAAATTGCCCTCCGAGATGAAATCGACTTTGTCTGGCTTTTGAACAGTGACGCCGTCACTCAGCCCATCACTCTCTCTTCACTCGTCCATTTAGCGCAAAGCGATCCCCACATTGGCCTGGTTTCACCAGTCATTGCCTCGCTTGAAGATCCGACACGGCTTATCAACGCCGGCGGACTCTACCGGCCCGAAGTTCCCGCATGTGAACCAACGAAGGATATTGAACTCGCTCGTAAGTGGAGTTCCCTCCACCCTGATCGGATTCTGCTGCTAGGGACCGCACTGCTTGTACGCACAGACCTCATTCGTGCCGTTGGCCCGTTTGACCCCGATTTCTTTGCATACTGGGAAGACACCGACCTTTCCTTGCGCAGCGTGCAGGCCGGCTTCTTGAACAAGGTGGACTTTAACTCCGTCGTCTTCCACAGCGAAAAACTTCCCGCCACCGATGCCAACCTCCTCAAGCCCCATTTCTGGTATTACCTGGCCCGCAACGAAATCCGCTTCTGGAAGAAGCACAAAGGATTTCTCGGTGGTCTGAAGCCAATTCTTTGGACCTATCGCATGCAGATGCAATTGCTTAACCGCTTGCACGCCAATCAAAATGCCCGTCAGGCGATCCTGGCAGGTCTCTGGGATGGATTGCTAAACAAGGCTGGACCTTATCATCCCGGATTGCGCATGCCGCCACTCGTCGCAGCTGCGGTGCAGTTCCACAGTAGGAGTTATTCTGATAAAAATTGACCTGTCCACCCGATCCTGGGATGGTCAGCAAGCGTGGATATAAGCAGTCCAGTTCCTCGTAACCTAACTGATGACGAAAATTACCATTGCCATCCCGGTTAACAACTCGGAGCATTGCCTCCGCGAAACCCTCGAGGGCGCTCTCGCCCAGACCTTCCCAGCCCACGAAGTCATTGTCGTCGATGACGGATCTACCGACGGTACTGCTGCTCTTGTTCAGTCCTTCGGCGATCGCGTTCGGTACATCCGGCAAGAAAACTCCGGAGCCTCCGCAGCGCGTAATAATGCCATCCAGCATGCTACTGGAGAGTGGATCGCTTTCCTCGATCACGACGATCTCTTCCATCCCGACAAGCTCGAGAAGCAACGTGCAGTAATCGAAGCGAACCCTCAGCTTGTGGTCATTTATTCTGCGTTCACCTTTCTTTACATTGACGGCACTACTCGGGAATTGGCCGTTTTTCCGGCCACGAAGCTCTGGCCAGCCTTGCGCTATCGCACCCCCATCCTCCCCTCCACATCCGTCGTCCGCCGAGACGCTTTACTTCGAGTGGGAGGCTTCAAGTCCGGCCCCTTGGTACGCCGCGTAGAAGACTGGGATCTCTGGTTTCGCCTTATGCAGCACTATTCGGGAAGCGCTTTTCACTCCATCCCAGAGAGCCTTGCTCACTATCGCGTATTGCCCAATAGTGAGAGTAAAAGTTTTATGCCCCTGGCCGCTAACGCTTTGCATTTGATGGATACACTTCTGCTGGACGGCCTCACCGGACTGCGAAGAAGCCTTTGGAGGCGAAGGATCCAGGCCCGCATCTATTACCACCTGTCGCTCTCCATGCGTGATGCACGCCATCCCCGGGACTGGGAGTTCATGATCAAATCAATGCTCCTGTGGCCGTTGGCAGGCAAGATCGTTCCGATCCATCGATACCGTGTATTCGCCCATATGCTGTTCACTCGTTTGCTTTCGCCACGGGCCAGTTTTAGATATTGGTGGCCTCGTCGCCAGGGTGCTCAAAGCCTACGTGTCGAGTAGTTGCCTCAGGAGAATCTAGGCAATAGTTGCCGGAGTTCCGCTTCGCGAAGCCCTCCACTGCTGGAACAGGTTCCCAACCTCTTCGTGAAATACGGCCATTACCGTCAGCGCGTAAACGGGTAACAGCGCCAGGATCTGCGTGAAGTACACAACCATCGAACCTGCATACCAATACCGGTCTGCAACTACGCATGCCACGCCGAAGGGAATTGAACACAGTGTGATCTTGGTCCAGCCTTCCCATAGATAGCGTCGTATCGGTACACCAAGTTCTTTCTTAACATATCGAGGCCAGAAGATCAGATGAATAATCGCCTGTGAGATCGATGTGCCCCATGCAACTCCATAAATGCCTATCGTCTTCACCAACACGATGCTCAACCCGAGATTGCTGATTGCTTCCACTGCAGACCACACTGCAACGGTCTTATGCTTGTCTACTCCGTATGCAATCTGCCCAGCGGTGGCGTTGGCGATAGTAAAAAATTGACTGATCAGAAGGATCTGTAATATCACTCCGGAAGTTTGGCTAAACTGTAGACCCATCCAAAGTGCGATAAATGTCTTGCCGCGCAGCAGCAGCGTCAAGCCAATCGGTAGTATCAGCCCCAGGGATGCTTGGGTTCCACGCAGAAGTAACTTCTGCAAATCCTTTGATCTGCCGGCTGCATCTAGGCTGCTAGCCATCGGTATGAATGTCGATCCCATCGCCAGGGCAACCTGCCCGGAATACATAGCCAGGCTTCCGGCAATCGAATAAAGAGTTACGGCCCCCACCGACAAAAACGCCCCTACAACTAGATTATCTGTATAAAAAACAATCTGAACGGCAACAATTATGATGAAAGTCTTAAAGCTGTACGCCCAGATCTTTTTCAATGTAATAAAGTCCGGCCGGCCAAGCCGAACCCGGCAGGTAGGGTACAGTTTCATGGCTGAAAAGCAGGTTGTTAGACCAGACAACAAGATGACCGTGAACTCCCAGTAAGCCAGAGATATCAAACCTCGACCACTGCGAAGAATCAGGATTACTCCGATGGCTCTCGCCAGCGTCTGGCCCACCGTAATTGAGCTCAAGATATCAAACCGGCTGATCGCGGACAGCACTCCGCCAAAAACGCCCGCGAGGAGTGAGATAGCAACTCCCAGCGCACACAATAAGACTGTGACTTCTGCCGCATGCTGCAAATCATGTGGAATCTTAAAGAAGTGGGGAAAGGCGAAGGCCAATGCGATGCTGAGTCCTGCGACTCCAGCAGCGATTAGAAGACGAAACCACAATGCGGCGCCGATGGCGCTCCGTGCCTCATCAACTTTCCCTTCCGTTTGCCCTTTAGATACATATCGGATTATCGCGCTGCGCAATCCAAGGTCAAGAAGATTAAGATATGAAACGGTCGATACTGCCAGGATCCAGACGCCATACGTGACAGTCCCAAGGTGTCGGACGACAAAGGGCATCAAAAAGAAAGGAACAACCATGCCGACAGCCATGGATACCCAGTTCATCACGATATTCAATGCAAAACGTTTCTTGGTTGCCATGAGTCGGTTAACCTTTGAAGCGAGTTAATGGTAACAGCGCTATGTACCACTCTTCTTAAGCGAAGCCAGACGCCGATACCTCATCAGTGGCTATCTGCTACAACTAGCGTGTGAGCTGATTTGGTCGGGTGGGCCTGCGGGGCGCGTATCATAGTGTCAAAGGCGAATGGGTGCTCAACCCTCGCATCATTCGCCGAATACGGGTATTTCCACCCTTTTGGCCGGTGCTAGATAATCGCTATTTCTTTTCCATTTGGAACACAACTAAACACATGATTCCCTCGGTCGTTCTCGCCAATCGCTACCTCCGAGTAACTTTATATGAAATTCCTCTTCTGGATCTCGTTCGCGTCGATAGCTTATGTCTACTTGGGCTATACGATTCTGCTCGCGCTCTACTCTCGCATGCGGCGCCATCCGATCCGTAGTCAGCAGATAACGCCCACAGTCTCCATCGTAGTCGCGGCCCGTAACGAAGCCACTAATCTTCCCACCAAGATCCAAAACCTGTGCCTGCTCGACTATCCCAGGGAGCTGCTTCAAATTATTATCGCTTCCGACGGCTCAACTGATAGTACTCCGGAGATTCTCCTCTCTTATGCCTCGGAGATCATTCCGGTCATTCTTGATCAGTCGCATGGAAAAGCCAATGCTCTCAATCAGGCAGTCCTTTGCGCAACGGGCAACATCCTCGTCTTCCTCGACGTGCGTCAATCCGTCGAACCCAACGCTATCTCCGAGCTGGTAGCTTGCTTCGCTGATCCTGCCGTCGGCGCCGTCAGTGGTGAGCTCCTCCTCGAGTCCGCAATCGGCGAACCTTCAGTAGATGCACTCGGCATCTACTGGAAGATCGAAAAACATC
Organism: uncultured Acidobacteriaceae bacterium; assembly: GCA_963744125.1. GTDB lineage: Bacteria > Acidobacteriota > Terriglobia > Terriglobales > Acidobacteriaceae > Edaphobacter. The sequence continues at coordinate 746,869 of CAVUSG010000012.1, forward strand.
TCCGGAAACTGGAGTCCGCAACAGGTTCCGTGGTTGGAGTAACCGGAGCGATCTACGCCATCAGAAGAGAGCTTTACACCCCTATTCCCGTGGGCACTATCTTGGATGATGTATTCATCCCCATGCACGTCGCACGGACCGGCCACCGTGTTGTCTTTCAGCCCGCGGCCATCGTTCGCGACTATCTCTTTAGTGAGAAAGGAAAGGAATTCTCGCGCAAGGTCCGCACTCTCACGGGGAATTATCAGTTGTTGCGACTGGCGCCATGGTTGCTTTCGCCGGCCAACCCTCTGCTCTTCCGTTTCATCAGCCATAAGCTGCTGAGGCTTCTGGTTCCGCTCTTCATGGTGCTCATGATGGTGGCTTCCATCATGTCCAGCGGGTCATTCTATCGCACGGTCTTCTGGCTCCAGATAGTGTTCTATACTCTGGCGATCTTTGGGACTCTGAGTCCCTCCACCAGGAAGTTCAAGCCGGTCGCTATCGCTAACACATTCGTTATGCTAAACGCGGCTGCGGCGCTCGCGTTCTACAATTTTGTGGTGGGACGAAAGAGAGTTTGGGTCTAGTATCCTAGTTAAATCAGCACGCGGGGATGGTCTTTTCCCCGCTGGCGGACATTATGGAGAGGGCATCTTGGGAACAGGCATTGGGCACTACATTCCGCTGGCCACGTATTTGGGCTTCGCTATTATGGCCCTCGTCTCCTTAGGCGGGCGCCCTCAGCTAGGCCTGTACTATATGATCCCGTTTCTTCCTTACCGGACGCTGCGGGACCGCTTCAGTCGACTATCCCCTGGGCGCTAACATGTTGACCATCCTCGTCATCGCAGTCATTCTGGGCGCCCTTATCCACGGAAAAACCCTTCCTAAGTCAAAGCTCTACTTAATTTGGCTTGTCTTCGGAGTGTATTTATATCTCTCGATGTGGGTGGGCACGATGCTTGGAAATGCCCCGGCTCCTTTGTGGCTCTCTGACGCTAACTTCGGCGTTTGGAAAGACTACATGCTTATCCCGCTTATCTTTGTAGCGGCGAGTCTAGTCATCGAAGACCGGAAAGCTATCAGAACGGTGGTTCTTCTCACTGCCATAACCCTCTTCCTCATCGACAGAACCTGCATACTGGAGAGTATGTCGAGGACATGGACAAACTTCGACGAAAGCAAGCGTGACGGTGGCCCATTGTCCTATGGTTCAAATCAGACGGCGGCCTTCTTGGCCCAATTCGCCCTGTTCTTCTGGGGATTCGTACAATTCGTCAAGCGCAAGAAAATCAAGATATTTGGTTACGTGTTAGTCGGACTCACGATCTTTGCGACCATGTACACATTTTCTCGCGGGGGCTATCTCGCTGTACTCGTTGGCATCTTGGTACTTGGCCTGGTAAAAGACCGAAAGCTTCTCGTGATCCTTGGGCTCTTCCTGTTTACATGGCAAACCATCGTGCCTACTCCCGTCCGTGAACGCGTCACCATGACTGAGAGTGCCAATGGACAACTCGAGGCCTCCGCCAATGAGCGAGTCGAGCTCTGGACGAATGCCGAAGATCAAATCCTTCATAGTCCAATCGTCGGCAATGGCTTTGCCACCTTCCAATATGGAGAGCATGTGGACAACCTGAAGGACACTCATAACTGGTATGTAAAGATTTTGGTGGAGACCGGGATTATTGGTCTCATCATCGCCATCTTCTTGCTTCAACAATTTCTTGCAACATCCTACGGTCTCTTCAAGCGCGCGACTGACCCGCTCTATCGTGGCCTGGGTCTTGGCCTCTTTGTTGCAATTTGGGCCTGCCTTGTCGCGAACTGCTTTGGTGACAGATGGACTTATCTCGAAATTACCTCCCTTCTTTGGGTTCTGTGGGCCGCTGCGATTCGAGCAATGCAATTGACCGAGGAGGGGTCGACTTCAGAAAGCGCAGAAACGATCTCTGACGCTGCGATAAACCCATACCTCGCCTATCACTAAGAAATAGCCTGCATTCATCGCTTCCCCCAATCCACCTCCATGCAGGCATCTCGCTGGAAAGTCCATAGATGAACATGATCACTGCCTCACAGCAACAAGGTTCAAGCCCTGAGAGTGCAGAGCATGCCGCTTTGCCTCACGTTCTTCTTGTGCTCGACCAGTTTCCAAAAACCCTCGGCGGCGGGGAACGGATTATCCTTAAGCTCGCCGCCCTGCTCCCACAATATGGATACCGCGCATCCATCTTGACCTTTTTCGTCCACCCAGAGAGCACTGTACACTCATCGCCACCGTGTCCTATTTATGTGCTGCCTCTGCAGCGCACTTACGACCTCAAGGCCTTTCGTGCCGCTCTCGACTTCAGACATTTCCTCAAACGGCAACGAATCCAGATCGTACAGACCTTCTTTGAGAGTTCCGATCTTTGGGCTGGTTTTGTAACCAAAGTGATGTCCAGTGCGAAGCTGATATGGAGTCGCAGAGACATGGGCATTCTCAGAACGAGCAAGCACCACGTTGCCTATCGAGTTATGGCCGATGCACCTGATGCCGTTTTCGCTGTCTCGGAACAAGTTCGCCAGCATTGCATTGAAGTGGATCGCATCGCCCCTGGCCGGGTACAGACAATCTACAACGGTCTCGACCTCTCCGATTGGAAGGATCCTCTTCGGCCCGCAAAGGCGCCAGGCGAATTCCTCGTCACCACCGTAGGAAACATCCGCCGCGTTGAAAGGTCACGACATCTTTATTAAAGCTGCCGCAACCATCGTGCAGCAGTTTCCCGGAGCCTCATTCAGTGTTGTCGGCGATGTGCTGGAGAGCGACTATTTCGAAGAACTACAGACCCTCGTTCGTGATCTCAATTTGTCCGATCATTTTCGTTTCGTCGGCGGCGTTACGGATCTGCGCCAACATCTTTCCAACGCTGACGTCTTCGTCCTGCCCTCTCGCAGTGAAGGATTCTCCAACGCCATTGTTGAGGCGATGGCAGCGTCCCTTCCGGTCGTCGCAACCAACGTCGGGGGAAATGCAGAAGCCGTAAACGATGGTGTTAGCAGGATTCATAGTCCCGACGGAAGATCCCGCCGCTCTCTCCGCAGCCATCCTCTGCCTGCTGGCTGACCCGAATCGCGCAAGAGCAATGGGCATAGCCGGAAAAGAGCTGGTAGCCGAACAATTTACTACCCAGGCCATGATGAACCGCATCATCGCCGTCTACGCCAGCTTGCTTACTACTCACTCATCGTAGGTTACAGGTTCGCCTTAAGCTCAGTTCCGCGCTCGACCAACCCACTCACCTCCGGAGCGTCCGTTGCGGAAGTAATCGCAATGCGGGTCGCGAACGCGAGAATCGCCGCCAGCAATCCACAGTTAATCGCAAGTAGCCCGACATTGACATGTGCATCGCTCTGCCATTTCTTATCCAAGATAGGCAAAAGAAACCAAAAAGTCAGAATCCCGCCAATGAGCGTTATCTTGTTTTTGCGCTTCACTTGCGTCAATGCGAAGCATAGCAACGCAATCAAAAAGACATAATCGTACGGCAGATGTTTTACGAAAAAGAGGCTCGCAACGCAGATGAGCGTGAATTCTACCGAGCGCGAAAGCCGAAAACGGCTAAGGAGAAATGCATAGGCTGCGCTACCCAGCAGTCCGAGTGCATAAGCAATCTTCAACGCGAGCGCGGGAGCAACATAAAATTTGAGCGTCTGCTCAATCAGCGTCATCAAGTCCGCGAAACCGGGGCTGACCGCGGTTGCACCAGCCGACACGGCGAAAGGCTCGAACGCAAGCTTCAGAAGTGGTGTTCTCACGAGGAACCACACACCGAGCAGGCCGGCTGCAGGAACAGCGATAGCATAAAGCAGAAAACGCACACGCCCTCGGAGAAGAAACAGTATCGCGGCGGACGGCGAGAAGCTGTACTTCGCTAAACTCACCCCAAACGACAGGCCACCGATCATCGTCGAAGTCGCCAGATACGCCCCAGTCAGAAAGAACAACTCGAAGAACGACAGCTGACCTACTTCAAGCACCACGCGGAAGGGCGAACTCATCCACAACAAGGAGAGGGCCACTGTGGTCTGGAAATCATTCAGATTGAAGAGTCGCCGGAGAAGAAATATGCAGCCAATGGATAAGCAGATAGTGCTCACTGTCCAGACGATCGCAGCAGATTGGAAACTGAGAAGACCGAGGGGAAGCAAAATCAGATAAAGTGAGTGCAGGTAATTGGGTGTAATGAAATGGGGAAAGTGGTGCGGAAAACGTTCCAGCTCTTCCTGCCACGGATCGATACGCTGCCCTACCAGTCGAATTCCCATCCACTGCAGATCATGGCAGCCGTATTCAATCGCGTGACGAATCCCGGTAACAAGCGAGACGAGCGCGCCCAATCCAAGTGGGAGAAGAATTGTCTTTTGAATCCAACTTAGTTTTTCAACCTTACCCATCGAACTCCATTCCCCATCGGCACCCGGCATAGTCTCGATTGCCTGGCGAGCTCAAGAATCACTCACGAGTAAAAATTGTTAGGTTGTATGATGTTGATTATACTTTGCCAGCGGTCCTATCAGTCAGCTATTCATCTGTGGGCAAGAGGCCGAATATAGACATTGTGGGTCTCTCCTTTGCTCTTGGCAATAACATTTAGGGAGCATTGCGATAGCAATTGATATTGCGTCAAATTTTAATGTGGTCACCTTCCAGTTGGTGACCTGGGCTCTAATTGGAGACTTAAATAATGTCGTTCATCGACCGCTCGCCACTCTTGGCGGGATTGAATTATGCGAAAGGCCAAGTTCTCAACCGCCTCAACCTGCGCGGCCACCTCTCAGGCTCGACCGGTCTGAGCATGTCGGTCGACGATGCCGCCAATTATGCTCGCAGGGTAGTAACCGACTACATAACATATGGTGCAGCAGGCGACGCGGAACGTCTGAAAGGCAAGGACGTTCTCGAGATAGGCCCCGGGGATAATCTGGGTGTCGCTCTCATCCTTTTGGCGAAGGGTGCCCGAACCCTCACTTGTATTGACGGATTCGCGCCAAGTTCTGATGCCAATCACAACTCACAGATCTACGCGGCGATCTACAACACCCTCACCGCCGAGGAGCAGGAGCGCGTCAGTGACGTCGTCGCTCTCCAACCAGACGGGACTGCCATCGTCGGTGGCGACCGTCTTCACGCCCGCTACGGGGTCCCAATGGACGCGGACACCTCTCCACTTGAATCACGGAGTTACGACATCGTCGTCTCCCGGGCGGTATTGGAGCATCTCGGGAACCTGGAAGTGGGCTGGAAGAACATGGTCCAGTCTCTTCGTCTGGACGGTGAGATGTGGCACAAAGTGGATTTTCGATGCCACACTCTCTTCGACCAGATCCATCCGCTTTATTTCCTAACAATCCCCGACGGTGTCTGGAACCTGATCTCCCGTCCCGACCCAACATTGAATCGGCTGAGGACACCTACCTATCGGGAATTCGCAGCCCGTGATTTTCTTGAATCGCGTTGCTATCTCACGCACCTTGCTGGTCAGAGCGAGATTATGCCTCATGTTCAGGGCCTTATCCCCGGGACACATTACAGCCAGCCGCATTTGGATGAGATTCAGGCCATTCGTCCGAAGCTACAGAAGCCATTTTCTGATTACACGGACGAGGATTTACTCGTTACAGGAATCTTCCTCGTTGTTCGCGGCGTTCGCGCTTAGCACTCCTGGAACGCCTGAACTTCCGTCGCTATGTGACTCAGTGATGTGGGAAAATGGGTAGGATGGTTACCGTCGACGTTATTATCCCGGCGTTCAATGCTGCCAAATATCTGCCGACCGCCATTGAGAGTGTAATTTCGCAGACGTTTGGTGATTGGCGAATACTGCTCGTTGACGATGGCAGCACTGACAACACCAAAGAAGTCGTAGCTCCATTTCTTGATCGCCTCGGTTCCAGGATTAAATACATCCACCAAAACAACAAGGGACTGCCGGCGGCAAGAAACACCGCCATCCGCGCCTCAACGTCTGAATTCCTTGCTCTACTCGATGCGGATGATGAGTGGTTGCCCTGCCGGCTTGAAGAGTCGTTGAAGGTCTTGACGGATCGCCCGCAGGCTGGTCTGGCTTACGGCTTGATCAGAACCATCGACACCGAAGGCCAGCCATACGGAAGTACATGGGCAGGGAACTCTATCAACCGCGAGGGGAAAATAGCCACCCACATTTACACGCGAAAGGTTGAACTCCCTTGTCCCACAATTACATTCCGCAGGCAGTGCATTGATGAGGTAGGCGTCTTTGACGAGGGAATGTCTGCGACAGAAGATCGCGATCTCTGGCTGCGAATCGCTTTACGATACGAAGTTGCGTTTGTTCCAAAACTCCTCGCCTACTACAGATTGTCTCCAAACTCCATGTCTGCTGATCCACAGCGGATGTTTCAGGCACAACTGCAGTTCATTCGCAAGCATTACGGATCGGAAGGTTGTGGGCCGCGTTCGCGTCGAATCGCCATTGCCAGGGCCTACAAGCAGCGAGCGGAGGTGCTCAAGAAGCGAGGTCGATCATGGGCCTCCTTATCGAGCGCTTTGCGCGCCGTAACTATCTATCCTCTGGATATGGATAACCTCAGAACCGCGAGTTCGCTTCTCCTGAATTGGTGGAAATAGGAGCCGCGATTAGATCAGGTTGGCTCAAACAGGAACTGAGCTCATTCAAAAGCGGCCCAGTTCCTGTTTGCGCATGGGTTTTACTGTTCCATCGCGCCAATCGCAGGCGGACTAGGTCTTGTGACTCCGTTGTAGTCCGTCGTGATGCCGGTGATTGATACGCCAGCTCCACTCGCCGCGCTGCCCGGAGACAGGTTTGGATTGATGGCGTCGATGTTCGATCCACTCACCAACAGCGGATTGCCACATACATAGTTAGTCTCCCCGGTCAGACTATTGTCCGGACACAGTGACCTCATGCTCCACCAGAGATTGTGGTCTGCGGTCACGGTTGTGGGCAGCATCCCAACCTCCAGGTACCATCCTGAGGCGAGTTGTCCAGCATTGTCTGGGTCAGGGTATCCGACGTTGAGATTGTTTGTGAAAGTTACCGTTGCACCATTCGAGCCACACGCTGGGTTTAGAGACGCACAGCCCAGGTCGAACATAGTTGTGCCATACCCGACATTCGTATTGTTCTCCAGAGTCAGCGAGCTTCCGTTCTTCATCTGGAACGCCCACTGATTACCTGCCGCACGGCAGCTATCCCCTACGTCAAGCGTGATCCAGCCAGTGGGATTGTTCGGGAAGGTCGCCGACTGAGTCAACACATGACAGTTGCTGATCGAGACATTATTGATCGCCGTCGAAGCCCCTCCCGTGCCCAGTTTGAAAGTCTGCCCTCCGTTGCCTTCTGACCACGAATCGGAAATGTTGATTATCGGTGATGTCGTCACATCATCACTGATATGCAGACCATCGAATCCATCCTGGGTGTTGTATTTGAATTTGCTGTGCGTGACGTTGACTGTAACGTTGCCCGCGGCGATGATCACGAACCCGTCACCGTAGCCTCCATCGTTCTGCCCAAAGCAGTAGTTGAAGGCGTTTGTCCCGCCCGTCAGTCCCTGGCTAACGTCGAACGGTTTCAGCAACAGACATCCGTTGCCTTCGACGTCGAGATAGGAGAGGTTCATCGTTCCCACCGATTCGCACGTCGCAATACAACCTCCGCCGTCGCTGTTCCATCCAGCTCCGCCGTTGCCTATTATGTAGATGTCGGAGGCTGTTAGTACGTCAGTACTGGTTGTGTTGACATGACTGCCGAGAATTCCGTAGCCAGCGATCCCGTCCGTAGCGATATCCTGCATGGTCAGGTTGCTGGGTCCTTGCGCAGTGTTGCCGTATTCGAAGACAATCCCCGCGACCGCAACAAAGTTCGCCATGTCCGCACATCCACCACCAGAGCCTTGTCCGGATTGAGTACAGTTATCGGGCTGCGTAATCTCGATGCAGGAAAGTTGGACATAGTCCGTCCCCTGCACGTCGAGGACGGCGAAGGCACCGGCTATGCCACTGAGAATTGTGGGGTTAACCAATCCTGTGTGCTGTGAAGTGTGGCAGCTTCCTGCGTTCTGCCCGATGATCCGTGTCGGATTAAGTGCAGTTCCCGACGGTGGGGGAGGTAGGATGCAACTGGCCCCCGCCGCGTGACCGGAGTTTGGACCAGGGCAGATACCACCAACTTGCGCACTCCAGTCGGTTCCAAGACCACCATTCTTCTCACCCATGTAGTAGGGCGTTGTGTTAGTCGCGGGATCGGCAAATTGGATCGTGTCGCCGCCAGCAAACTTCGTCCACTGGCCGCTGTAGTTAAGCATCTGGTATGGATGGTTGAAAGCACACGGCATCCCAGATCCCGAGCCGGGATACGGGGCGTTTGTGGTTCCAGTGCATTGCGTGTTGGTGCCGCCATCCAAGCGAATGTACCAGGTCGTCCCAGAACCCGCAGCCTGTGCGGCAGCCACCACAATCGAGGTGACAATCGACTGCGTCTGCGCCGGGCTGCTACTGTCAGTCACAGTCGCGGTGAAATTGAAAATTCCGCTTACCGACGGTGTACCGGAGATCATCCCTGTCGTGAGCGCCAGGGTCAGTCCGGACGGCAAGCTTCCTGAAGTGATCGACCATGTATAGCCAGGCGTGCCTCCGCTTGCCTGCAACGTCTGTGAGTAGCCCGTGCCGTTGGCCCCTGAGGGCAACGTCGAGGTGGTAATAGTCAACAGATTCGGTGCGACCACAAGCGCCATTGCAACCGACTTCGTCTGCGCCGGGCTGCTGCTGTCAGTCACAGTCGCGGTGAAATTGAACGTTCCGCTTGACGTCGGTGTGCCAGAGATTACGCCACTGGTGAGATTCATTCCAGACGGCAGGCTCCCTGAAGTGATCGACCATGTGTAGCCAGGCGAACCCCCACTTGCCTGCAATGCTTGCGAATAGGCCACGCCGTTCGTTGCAGAAGGCAGCGTCGCGGTGGTTATAGTCAGCTGATTCGACGAAACCACAAGCGTCATCGCAACCGACTTCGTCTGCGCCGGGCTGCTGCTGTCAGTCACACTTACAGTGAAATTGAAAGTTCCGCTCACGGTCGGCGTACCAGAGATCACACCGCTGCGTGAGACTCATTCCAGCCGGCAGGTTGCCTGAAGTGATCGACCATGTGTAACCGGGTGTGCCTCCGCTGGCCTGCAAGGCATGCGAATAGGCCGTGCCGTCTGCCCCAGAGGGCAACGTCGCGGTGGTTATAGTCAGCTGATTTGACGCGACCACAAGCGTCATCGCGGCCGATTTTGTCTGCGCTGGGCTGCTGCTGTCAGTCACAGTCGCGGTGAAATTGAAAGTTCCGCTCACCGTCGGCGTACCGGAGATCACACCGCTGGTGAGACTCATTCCGGAAGGCAAACTGCCTGAAGTGATCGACCACGTATACCCAGGCGTTCCTCCGCTCGCCTGTAAAGCTTGCGAATAGGCCGTGCCGTCTGCCCCGGAGGGCAACGTCGAACTGGTAATCGTCAATTGATTTGGTGCGACCACGAGCGCCATCGATGCCGACTTCGTCTGCGCTGGACTGCTACTGTCAGTCACAGTCGCGGTGAAATCGAACGTGCCGCTCGACGACGGTGTACCAGAGATTACACCGTTGGCGAAATTCATTCCGCCCGGCAGGCTCCCTGATGTCAGCGACCATGTATAGCCAGGGGTGCCTCCGCTGACCTGCAAGATCTGTGAGTAGGCAGTGCCGTTGGTCCCCGAAGGCAGCGTCGGGTGGTAATCGTCAGCTGATTCGGCGCAACCACAAGCGTCATCGCGGCCGACTTCGTCTGCGCTGGGCTTCCGCTGTCAGTCACCGTCGCGGTGAAATTGAAAGTTCCGCTCACCGTCGGCGTACCAGAGATCACACCGCCGGTAAGAGTCAATCCAGCCGGCAAACTTCCTGAAGTGATCGACCACGTATACCCAGGCGTTCCTCCGCTCGCCTGTAAAGCCTGCGAGTAGGCCATCCCGTTCGTCCCAGAGGGCAGCGTCGACGAAGCGATCACTAATGGTTGCGCAGGCGCTGGCGCAACCACAATCGAAGTCGATGCGGATGCCGTCTGTGCCGGGCTTCCTGAGTCCGTCACCGTAACCGAAAAACTCACAGTGCCGGCAGCAGTCGGCGTACCGGAGATCACTCCGGACGATGCCGAGAGCGAGAGACCATTCGGCAATTTGCCTGACGTGACAGACCACGTGTAAGGGGCAGTTCCTCCTGCAGCACTCAAAGAGCCGCTGTACGCTTGAGTCGCCGTCGCGCCCGGCAGAGTAGCCGAATTAATCACTAACGTGGCTGCACTATGAGCCGCTACGGACAGAGGTCAGAGTGGCAGTTGCCACTTGCTGCGGTGAGCTGCTGTCAGTCACCGTGACGCCAAAAGGAAAAGGTCCCACTCGCCGCGGGGGTGCCGGAGATAACTCCGCTCGATGGTGCCAGAGTCAGTCCCGATGGGAGCTGACCCGAGGTGATGCTCCAGCTATAACCTGCAGTTCCTCCCGTTGCGGTGAGACCTCCACTGTAGGGCGTGCCAGCGATCCCTGATGCCAACGAAGTCGTGGTGATCGCTAATGACGAAGTAGTCGAGCCAGTCGTGCTCGCCGCAGCGATCCTGACAGACACCGATTGCGAGTGTTGCCCCGTCAGATTGTCCTGGACTTGCACCTGAACCATCGCGGGGGCAGCGAGACTGCTGCCTTGAACCGTGGCAGACAGATGTTGCCCGTCAATCATAGAAGTGGGCAGCTGGGCGTTCCATTCCAAAGAACGACAGCCTCATTAGAAAAATACTTTCCAGTAACCTGTACGGTCGCACTACTCGAACCGGCAGTGATCGTCTGCGGAAGAATTTGGCTGATGGTAGGAATCAAAGCTGGATTGCCACAGCCGAGATAAACGAAGCACAGTGAAATTCCGATCACCGCTGCAAGGGCCCGAAGTATTCTCAAAACTCACCTCTAGAAGGGAAAAATTGTTGACTAGAATGATTCCGAGGCAGAGTGTTCGCTGAGTTCCAGTGATGCAATCTTCCGAATCAAACCTTACAAGAGACAACGCGCGAACGCAGTCACACGAAGGTGTTCACCACCGCTACCACTTTCTGGTCACGGGAAGAAAAATATTCGCAATATTTTGGAGTGAGCTGGGTCGCAACCCAGTTAGAGGTCGATCTATCCACCGCGCTAACGAAGGCCTATCTACTTGAGCGTGCACCACCCACTAACTTCACGGTGGGAGACGGTCGTCTTTAGAGAACACCGCACCTGCGAGGATCGCGAACGTCGCCCTCAGACACCCGGATCCCCGGCCACGCTGAATCGCATCGCGTCTCAATCGTTTCGTGAAACGAAGAACACAAGTCAGCGAGTCAAATTCTAATTGGATATGCTGTCTAATTATGCAAACGACAAAGCAATTGCATGGCCAAATGTAAATGTAGGTCTAAGTCGAACTAATCAAACTACATAAATAAAATATCAATAAGAGTTGAGTAATTCGCTGTATCTGCACATATTTCGCCGCAACGGGTCAATTCTTCCGAATGCGAAGTATTAAATCGCATCAACGCACAATCACTTTATTCCATAATTTGACAATTATCGAAAGGTCTCATCGACGACAATGAAGCGTCAATCACAGAGATCAAATATGCATGCACAGAATAAGAATGGCGCGAGGCTCACGCTGAATCGTGCTTCTAGCAGCGAACCACCTTCGGCGACTTGATCCCCTTGGTTGCGTTACGCGTATCCACCACTAACTGCGATTCATCCACAATCCGCTGATAGTCATAGTCCGAGTGATCAGTCAGGATCATCACGCAGTCATACTGCCCAAGATTCTCCAGCGGCGTCGAGGTCATATTCAGGTTGTAATGACGGCCGCGACCCACGGTAGGGAAGTACGGATCGTTATAAAGCACCTCAGCGCCCTCCGCTCGCAGCAATTCAATCACGGTTAGCGAAGGAGACTCGCGCAGGTCGTCGATGTCCTTCTTGTAAGCCATGCCCAGCATCAGGATCTTCGATCCATTCATCGCCTTCTTGTGTTGATTGAGCGCCCGGACCACAGCCTGCACCGCGTGCTCCGGCATCGCCTCGTTCACTTCGCCGGCCAGTTCGATGAACCGCGTATTGAAGTCGTACTCCTTCGCCTTCCAGCTCAGATAGAACGGATCGATCGGAATGCAGTGCCCACCCAGCCCCGGCCCCGGATAGAACGGATGAAAACCGAACGGCTTGGTCGACGCCGCATCGATCACCTCCCAGATATCCACGCCCATCCGCAGCGAAAGCAGCTTCAGTTCATTCACCAGCGCAATATTCACGCACCGATAGATATTCTCCAGCAGCTTCGTCATCTCCGCCACCCGCGTCGAAGACACCCGAACCGCCCGCGTGAAGATTCCTTCATACAGCACCGCGGCCAACTCCGTAGCAATCTCGTCATGCCCGCCGACAACCTTCGGAATATCGTGTCGCGCCACCGTCGTATTGCCCGGGTCCTCGCGCTCCGGAGAGAACGCCACATAGAAGACGCCCTTCTCCTGCACAGCGCCCTGTCCCTGCGCCTTCAGCCCCAGCTTATTGTCTCTTCTCCAGGATCGGAATCATCAGCTCTTCCGTCGTCCCTGGGTACGTCGTGCTCTCCAGCACAACCAGCTGTCCTTCACGCAGCCACGGAGCCGCAGCTTGCGCAGTCTTCTCCACATAACTCAGGTCCGGTTCACGATGCTCCGTCAGCGGAGTAGGAACGCACATGATAATCGCGTCCATATCGGAGAGCCACGAAAAATCTGTCGTAGCCTGCAATCCCTGCTCGCGCGCAGTCTGAATCTCCGTATGCTCAATGCGGAAGATATACGACCGCCCCGCCTCCAGATCGGTCACCTTCTTCTCATCGATGTCGAAGCCCGTAACCTTGAAACCCGCAGCCGAAAGAAGCAGTGAAAGCGGCAACCCGACATATCCCAGCCCGATGACTCCGATGTTGGCGGTACGGCTCTCAAGACGCTCGAGGCGCGCCTGGGCTATCTGCGGTAAACTGACTTTGTTCATAAGAGTAGTCGACATATACCCGATTATCGCATCCACCTCAACACCCTCGCACCCATCCTGACTCTGGTATCCCAACCCATAATCACCCGTAAATTCAGTACATTTTCACCATCGCCTGCGTTTCATCTACCACAATCTGTCTCGCGGAGCGCATATCTCCTTAGAACTGCACGAAAGTTGCATCGACTCAGACTTTTGCGCTTGCCAAGCTTGATACTCGCACTGGTTCTCTGCACTTCCTGCGGCCGAGACAACGCAATGGAACGTCTCCCGATTCGTTACAATTTTTGACATGCTGGCACTGTCCCAATTGCGACTGTGCTCGCGGAGGAACAAATGGCCCATTATCTGATCACGGGTATTGCAGGTTTTATAGGTTCATCGTTGGCTCACACTCTCGTCGAGCAGGGCCATCAGGTCAGCGGAATCGATAATCTCTCCACCGGCAACCTCGAAAATCTCGCCAGCATCCGCAACAAGATCTCGTTTCAGAAGGCGGATCTCTGCGACCTCCCCGCCATGAAGTCCGCCTGCAAGGGCGTAGACTTCATCCTCCACCAGGGAGCGCTCGCCTCCGTCCCGCGATCCGTCAAGGACCCCGTCACCTCCCATGAATCGAACATCAATGGCACCCTGAATCTGCTTGTCGCTGCTCGTGACGCCGGCGTCCGCAGAATCGTCTACGCCGCCTCGTCCTCGGCTTACGGCGACCAACCCACGCAGCCTAAGCAGGAGGACATGCTTCCCCGTCCGCTCTCCCCCTACGCCGTCCAGAAGCTGACCTGCGAGTACTACATCCAGTCCTTCTATCGAACCTATGGTCTCGAAGGAATCTGCCTCCGCTACTTCAACATCTTCGGTCCCCGCCAGGCCGCCGACTCGCCCTACTCCGGAGTCATCGCCCAATTCACCTACAAAATGATGGCCGGCCAAACCCCCACCATCTTTGGCGACGGACTAACCAGCAGAGATTTCAATTACATCGACAATGCCGTCAGCGCCAATCTGCTCGCAGCAGTAGCACCAGGCGAAGTCGCAACCGGAAGGGTCTTCAACGTTGGCACAGGCAAAAGCGTCACCCTCAACGAGGTCTACGCAGCCATCGCCGAACACATCGGCTTCACCGAAAAGCCCAACTACGGCCCGCCCCGCGAAGGTGACATCAAGCACTCCCTGGCCGACATCAGCCGCGCAACCAAAGAACTAGGCTATCAACCCAAGGCACAATTCCATGAAGGCCTGAAGAAAACCGTAGCCTGGTATCTCGAAGAGAAAGAGAAACAGCAAATCGCAGCCGTGCACGGCTAGTCGTCCACCTCTCCTGGCCCAGCCCCATTCCTGGGGCTCAGGAGGCTAGCCATCTGTCCTCTGCGCAAAAAAGAAGCCGCCAGATCCTGGCGGCTTCTCTTCAAATTACCCTGATCTGCGGATAACCGCTCCCGGCAGTCATCCGTAGATCGGAGTTGGTGAACTACTTACGCATCCGGCGGAACAACGCACCCGCAGAGCCAATCAGGCCCGTGCCAAGCATCAGCAGGGTGCTGGGTTCAGGAGTCGGCACTGTCGATACCGTACCGTTTATCGAACCAGAGAAGTCCACGCCCTCGGCATCGAGGCCGGTCTGCTCCACAACGAAGTACAGGGTGTTGACTCCCGAAACGAGGCCAGTGAGGGTGACAAGCGTGCCGGTCGATCCCGCGCAGCTAGGTAGGCCAGCCGAGCAATGACCGTCCGCGCCTACTGGAGTCGCCGATCTCGTCTTCATCCCCCACGATGGTGCCGTTGAGGAACACTGAAACCGTATCGTCAGCAAGTATGTTGAGCGATCCACTCAATGCGCCTGAGAGGCCGGAGGTATTGATGGTGGTCTCATAGACGTAGTCACCATCGGCAGGAACTATGCCGGAGCCAGGTTGGCTATTGTCAAAGGAGACCCAGGTGCTGGTTCCGATGGGTCCGCCCCACGCCCCGACCTGTGAGCCCATGCCGGTGCCAATTGCCACCGTCGTCGAGGTCGCCGGACTCGTAACTCCGGTTCCAGACACGGTATAGGTTAATGATCCAGGGTAGATTGTGCCGGAAGAGGAGTTGTAACCAAGGAACTCAAGATTTCCATTGGACATGCTCCCACTTGAACCGGCGCCACTGTTAAATGTGATTTGAGCAGACGCATATGTAGCCGAAGCTACCAGTGCCGCTGCCAAGGCAGAGAGTTTGAGAAGGTTCTTCATCTATTTCCTCCATTGAATTCCCGCTTGCAGCGGGAGGCCGTCTTGCGCGTACACGATTGTGTCGTTCTAGTGGCTTACCTCGTTCTTCGTTCCGTTCAAAAATTCGACTCACCCATAATCCGGCTCAGTCGGACGAAACTTCACCATGGAGTCATCGCTCCTATTGCAGGTGCTTGCGCCCTTCTATTCGCAATCGGCTGGCCAAAGTTAAGTCTTCCAAATTCAATCGACTTTTCCTCATATGTTCAGGAAATGTGAAAGATTTTGCAGGGGCAATGGGAAATCTCGAAGAGATTGAGGAAACAGCAAATGGCAGCCGACTATGGGCCAGTTGTTGCCCCCACCCTTGAAGCCGAATGCCCTCGCTGAGGTTCCAGCGGGTCACGTCACCACTCCCTCTACCAGCCGCAAAAGAGAAGCCGCCAGAACTTCTGGCCGCATTCTCTTCAAATTACCCCTGATCTGCGGATAACCGCTCCCGGCGGCCATCCGCAGATCAAAGTTGTTGAACTACTTGCTGCGCATCCGGCGGAACAACGCTCCTGCCGAACCCACCAGACCAGTGCCAAGCATCAGCAGGGTGCTGGGCTCAGGAACGGGAGATGCTGAAACAGTGAAGTCAGAACTTCGGAGGCAAACCGGTCTGCTGAACAACGAAATCCAGCGTGTTAACCCCATTATTGAGCCGATAGAAGCCGTACAGGCTGACCGTTTGCTGGTGCAGTTAGGTTGGTCGTGGAGCAATCGCGATCACCACCGATACCTCCCGCCGTCTCAATCCGGTAGCATCGGCCGTGCTGTTCAGGAACACGTCTACCGTATCGTCAGCAAATACCCAGATTCCGGCAAGTCGCTCGTCGTCGAGGCTCGTGGTATCGAAAGTCGTCGTGTAGACGTAGGCGCCGTCATCAGGAACACCCCTTCCAGGACCGGGATTGTCAACGAAACCCAGCGGCTGCTGCCCATGGGGTGCCCAGACTACCAGGCAGAATGTCGAGTTGTCGCAGTGGTAGCGCAAAGCCGGCATCGTCTAAAAATAGTGCTATATGTTATCGTAAGCCAGCGAAAGATGAGCGCTGAGTTGCGTGGTAACCAGGAACTCAAGAGTTCCATTGGTATTGGGGCCTTCCCCGAGCTCCCATGTTGAATTGATGGTTGAAGCAGACGCATACGTAGCCGAAACGACCAGTACCGCTGCCAAGGCAGAGAGTTTCAAAAGGTTCTTCAATTTATTCCTCCTTAAGTTCCGCTTGCAGCGGGGCCCGAACTACACGTGCAGTATTGCCTTTTTCGTATTGCCTTTGCTCCGTCTTTCCATTCAAAACACAAGAATTACCTGCGGCTGGCGTCAAGCGTGCAAACCTCGCCGTTGATAGCTCCCTAATTACAGGTGTATTCACATTGCATAGTGCAACTGAATGCCCAAAGCTAAGTCCAGCAAATTCAATAAACACGCCCTGCAAAATTACGGTAATGTGAAAACTTTTGCATTGGTAATGGAGAATACGTTTGCTGAATCTAAAGGAAATCCGGAAACTGTCCCAGAAAAATCTTCCTGCAGTACTGTGCATTGAACTAGCACACGGGTTGCCAAACAAAAAGCACTTATATTCAATCACTTAGCTCTAGAGACTGCTAAAAAGTGCAAATATTTGCCTAGAGTGGTAGGAACTCTCGGCATGCTTCCATCTCCTTGCGGTCCAAAAAAACAAAGCCGCCCCAGTGAAAGCGACATAATCGTGACAAAGAATGGAGATTTCGCTCCGTCGCTAACCGATATCATTGTCTGTCGGGTCCATTTCGCTCTCGACAGTCACGCC
Organism: uncultured Acidobacteriaceae bacterium; assembly: GCA_963744125.1. Lineage (GTDB taxonomy): Bacteria > Acidobacteriota > Terriglobia > Terriglobales > Acidobacteriaceae > Edaphobacter. The sequence goes on from CAVUSG010000012.1 coordinate 764,028, forward strand.
GTATCTGTCATTTACGAACCCGGCGATCAAGGATTCTCCCCAGAATGCGCATCTCTTCCGTCGGAACGGCCTACCCCAAGCATCGCTACTCCCAGGCCGAAATCGCCCAGGCGCTCACTCAACGGTGGCAGCACAAGCTTGAAGAGCCTCGCCTGATCTCCCGCATCCACGCCAACTGCGGCGTCGAATTCCGCAACTTCGTCCTGCCCCTGGACGCCTACCCCACCCTGGTCGGCTTCGGCCAAACCAACACCGCCTGGATAACCGCCGCCGTCGAGCTCGGCGAAACCGCCATCACCCGCGCCCTCACTCGCGCCGGAATCACCCCCGAGGACATCTCCGCCATCTTCTTTGCCTCCGTAACCGGAATCGCAAGCCCCACCATCGACGCGCGCCTCATCAATCGCCTCCCATTCCCCGTCGACATCAAGCGCACACCCATCTTCGGCCTCGGCTGCGTCGCCGGAGCCGCCGGCATCGCTCGAGCAGCCGACTACGTCCGAGCCTTCCCCAAACAGATAGCCCTGCTCCTGTCGGTCGAAATCTGCTCCCTCACCTGGCAGGATGACGACCAGTCCATCGCCAACATCGTCTCCATAGGCCTCTTCGCCGACGGAGCCGCCGCCGTAGTCATCGCCGGCTCGGAAAGCAAACTGGCCACCCCCGCCACTCCCAGCCCGCAAATCATAGCCACCCGCTCCACCTTCTATCGCAACACCGAGCGCGTCATGGGCTGGGACATCGTCGACACCGGCTTCAAGATCGTCCTCTCCCCCGATGTCCCCAAAATCGTCAACGAAAACTTCCTCGGCAACGTTCAGGGCTTCCTCGCCGACCACCACCTCACCCAGGCCGACATCGCCAGCTACATCTTCCACTCCGGCGGCCCCAAGGTCCTCGAAGCCATGGAAACCTCGCTCAGCCTCCCGCCCAACGCCCTCGCCCCCTCATGGAAGTCCCTCCGCGAGGTCGGCAACCTCTCCGCCGCCTCCGTCCTCGCCGTCCTCGAGGACTACCTCACCATCCACCCCGGCGCCCCCGGCACCTACAGCATCCTCGCCGCCATGGGCCCCGCTTTTTGCTCCGAACTCGTCTTACTCAAGTGGTAAAGAAAAATCTTCTCAGCCAGATCTTCTTCTAATACCGCCCAATGAACTCCGCCAAAGCTTCGCAACTCGTCTCACAACAAGCAACCACCACCCCCGACGTCTTCATCGCCGGAGGAGGTCCCGCCGGCCTCGCCTGTGCCATCGCCGCCGCCCAGCGAGGTCTCACCGTAGAAGTCGCCGACGGCATGACGCCGCCCATCGACAAAGCCTGCGGCGAAGGCCTCATGCCCGACACCATAGCCTCCTTCGCCGCTCTCGGAATCGACCTAACCTCAACAGAAAGCGCTCCCTTCCGCGGAATCCGTTTCCTCGGCGCCGATAACTCCGGCGCCCCAGTCTGCGCCCAGGCAGCCTTCCCCGCGGCCGCAGGTCGAGGCATACGCCGCATCCAGCTCCATAAGCTCCTGCTCGATCGCGCCACCGCCCTCGGCGTCCGCTTCAGCTGGCAAACCGTCGTCCAGGAGATCCAGGAAATCCAACCGCAGCAGGGAACCACTCCCTCACAAAACCGCAGCTTGGTCCGCACCAACCGCCACACCATCTGCCCCCGCTTCATCATCGGAGCCGACGGCAACCAGTCCCGCATCCGCGCCTGGGCCTCGCTCGACCGTGTCTCCTACAGCTCCCAGCGCATAGGCCTCCGCCAGCACTTCAAAATCGAATCTCTGCCAGACTTCGTCGAAGTCCATTGGAGCAATCACGGCCAGGCCTACGTCACCCCCGTCTCACCCCACGAGATCTGCGTAGCCTTCGTTCACCGCCAAAAATTCTCCAGCATCAACCAGGCGCTGAGCCACTACCCTCATCTCCAACAGCGCCTCCAGTCCGCCACTCCCAGCGGCACCCCGCGCGGCTCCGTCACTCTCAACCGCAAGCTCCGTCGCGTCACCCGCGGAAACGTCGCTCTTATCGGCGACGCCTCCGGCTCCGTCGACGCCGTCACCGGCGAAGGTCTCGGCCTCTCCTTCCGTCAGGCGCTCGCTCTCGGAGAAGCACTCCGCAGCGGCAACCTCGCCCCCTACCAGCAAGCCCACCGAGCCATCCAGCGCCGCCCTTACTTCATGGGACGCGCCATGCTGCTGGTGGACGCGTCTCCTCGCTCCGCAACCTCACCCTCCACCTCTTCAAGCGCTGGCCCCGACTCTTCGAGCGCCTTCTTTGCTTCCACATCGGCCACAATCCCCACATACCTTTACATACAACTGCCATCCCTGTAAGTTGACCTCACAAGACAAGTTTCAAATAACGGAAGAGACCATGGATAACATCAAGGAAGACCCCACCGGCGATCCAAACGAAGATATAGCCCAGCGCGTCATCGACATCATCGCCAAATCGAAGAGCATCCCCCCCGAGTCCATCTCGCTCGATAGCACCTTCGACTCCCTCGCCATCGACTCCCTCGACAAGATCAACATCTCCTTCGAGGTCGAGGAGGCCTTCGACATCGAGATCCCCGACGACGCTCTCGGCTCCCTCAAAACCGTAGGCGACGTAGTCGCCGGCGTCCGCAAAATCCGCCGGCCCAGCCAAACCCCGCCCCCGCCGAATAAATCAACCGGCTCTCGGGCGGAAGCGCAGGGCTTCAGCCCTGCGAATAGGCCAATACGACAGGGGCTTTAGCCCCAGGATCCTGCCACAAGAAAACCATGCCCCAATCACCGCAACGCGTAGTAGTCACCGGCCTCGGCTGCGTCACCCCCATCGGCTCTACCGTCGACGACTTCCGCACGTCCCTCTTCTCCGGCGCCACCGGCATCGCCCCCATCGAATCCATCCCCGAAGCCAACGGTCCCTCCGGCATCCGCTTCACCCAGATGGCCCAGGTACGCGACTTCGACCCCGCCGCCCACCTCTCCTCCGGCACCATCGCCGCCACCGAGCGCACCTCCCAGTTCGCCCTCGTCGCCGCCAAACAAGCAGTCCAGCAGAGCAACCTCACCCAGCACCACCCCCGTCACCGCATGGCCGCCATCCTCGGCTGCTCCACCGGAGGCCGCACCACCGACGAGGCCGAGGTCGCCAAGCTCTACACCCGCAACGCCCGCATGCACCCCCTCGGCGTCATCCGCACCATGTCCAACGCCGGCGCCAGCCAGATCTCCATCGAGCACGGAATCACCGGCCCCGTCCTCACCCTCACCACCGCCTGCGCCTCCGGAACCCACGCCATCGGCCTCGCCTTCCACATGATTCGCTCCGGAATGGTCGACGCCGCCATCGCCGGCGGCCACGAAGCCCCGCTCACCTGGGCATTCCTCCGCTCCTGGGACAGCATGCGCGTCGTCTCCCCCACCCGCTGCCGCCCCTTCTCCGCCGACCGCGACGGCATGACCCTCGGCGAAGGCGCAGCCATCCTCACCCTCGAAACCCTCAGCCTCCGCCCAGGCCCGCAACGCCCCCATCTTCGCCGAGATCGTAGGCTTCGGCATGTCCTCCGACGCCAATCACATCACCAATCCCGCCCCCGAAGGCGCCGCCGCAGCCATGCGAGCCGCCCTAACCGACTCACTCACAGAAAACCTCACCCTCGAAACCCTCCTCAACCAGGTCGGCTACATCAACGCCCACGGCACCGGAACCCAGGCCAACGACTCCACCGAAGCCGCCGCCATCCACCAACTCTTCGGCCCCCGCGCCCCGGCCATCCCCGTCAGCTCCACCAAATCCCTCCACGGCCACTCCATCGGAGCCACCGGAGCCATCGAAGCCCTCGCCACCATCATCGCTCTCAAAGACGGTCGCCTCCCAGCCACCGCCGGAACCACCACCGTCGACCCCACCCTCAACCTCGACGTCATCACCGGCTCACCCCGCGAAGCCACCCCCCAGCTCGCCCTATCCAACTCCCTCGCCTTCGGTGGCCTCAACGCCGTCCTCGCCTTCCGCGCCTACACTCCCTCCAAATAATCTCCCCAACCTCGCGAAGCACCTGAAGTGGTCCGTCCGCCCAAATTCATCGTGGGCAATTACTGTTCCTGATTAATGCAAAATTAAGCAATTTTCCCTTCCCCCTCCCATTTATCTCCTTTGCTTTCTTCCGGCAAAGATGGGCATCGAGTTGCTCTTAGCAGAGCACGTTCCCGCGCATAAGTACGTCAGGCCCCCGTCTCGACAGGAAATGCAATAAAGGAGAACACTAAATTGAACATCAGAACCTTCAAACACCCCTTCAGCGTGGCTGCCCTGGCACTCTTTGCTCTCGCTGCTACGCCCGCTTTGCACGCAAGCAGTGCTTGCCCCACACCCCTCACTCTGAATACCGCAACGGCTGGGACTTCCGGTACTAGTGGCGAAGGGTTTGATCAGGGTTACCTCAACATCATTGCGGCTTCTCCTTCCACAGCCAATATCACCTGCAACGTCCTGATCACCATTGCAGCTAACGGATCAATCTCAACCTCTAACCCCAACGGAAATGGCTTCTACGATACCGGTGGTGATGACAACGTAGTTGGTGTCATCAACAATTCGAGCTCGGCCATTACCTCTCTCAACCTTTCCAGCGCCACCTTTGACATCTTCGGCTTCGACGGAGATGGCGTCTGCGGCTTCCCCTCCTTTGCCGCTGGTAGCGTTACCTGCGGAACGACCCAGGGAAGCAGCGCAAACAACAACTATTTACCCCGGGGATGTCACTGCCACGAATATCAGCGCCTCCGATATGAGCGGCACGATCAACTTTATCGGCGGCATCGCACCTGGCGGCACCGGGTTCTTCAGCCTTGAGGACCCAGTCGACCTGAATCTCGTCATCACGCCTGGCGTTCCTGAGCCCGGCACCCTTTTGATGATGGGTACCGGTATCGCTGGTTTTGCCGGCATGCTGCGCCGTAAGTTCGCCAAATAACCTAACCCAAAGTCGGGTCTAGACCCCCTCAACCCAAAGCCCTCGCTCCGGCGAGGGCTTTGTTCGTTCTCGCCCCGCTAGCTCGAACTCGCCTGCATACTATCTGGCTTACCTTCGATCAACACCGCCGCACTCAAAGCGCTGGCCACCGACAAACCCGCAGCCACCCAAAGCACTACGTCATAGCCCTCCACAAACGACGCGTCCAGCAATCGCCTTACTCTCGCATCGTCAGTCTGCGCGGCCGCACGTTTCGCTCTCTCCGCATCAACCTGTCGCCGCTCCGCCACTGGAAGCGAAAGCTCATCCAGCCCCCGGTTCAAATGCCTGTCAAACACCGAGCCGAAGATAAACCCAAGCACCGCAATCGCCATCAACCCGCCCACCCGCGAAACCGCATTATTCACCCCCGAAGCCACGCCCGTCCTGTCCCGGCCCACCGAGTTCATCACCGCCGTCGTCAGCGGAGCGACGCTCACCGCCATCCCAAACCCCAGCACCACCACCGCCGGAAACACCCCGCTCCAATACGAGCCCACCCCGCTAGCCCGCGTCAACAGCGCAAACGCCAACCGCCGCAATCATCGGCCCCACAATCAACGGCAGCTTCGCCCCATAGTCGCACAATCAATCCCCCCGACCATCGCGACAGCAGAAAAATCAGCAGAATGCACGGCAGCAGCGCCGCTCCAGCCTCGGTCGGCGAGTAGCGCTGCACCTGTATAAGGTCCAGCGGCAGAAAGAAAAACACCCCACTCAGCGCCCCATACAGAAGAAGCGTCAGCAGATTCGCCCCACTGAACGTCTTCGACCGAAACAACCCCAGCGGCAGCATCGGATTATCCAACCTGCTCTCCACCACAAAAAATCCCACCAGCGCCGCAACCCCCACCACACCCGCGATCAAAACCCGCCGCCCACCACTCCCCGCCTCGATCAGCGCAAACGTCACCCCACACAAGCCAACCGTTACCAGCAGCGCACCCCACCAGTCCAGCCGCGGCTTCATCTTCTCGTCTCTGCTCTCCGGAACCCGCGCCAGCGTAACCAGAACCACCACCACCGCCAGCGGCAGATTGATAAAAAACGCCCACCGCCACGAAAGATGTTGAATCAGCCATCCACCCAGCACCGGCCCGAACGCCGTCGTCATCGCCGTAAACCCCGACCACGTCCCAATCGCCCGCCCGCGCTCCTCCTCGCAGAACGAAGAGCTGATCAGCGCCAGACTGCCCGGCACCAGCAGCGCCCCGCCAACCCCCTGCACCCCCCGCGCCACAATCAACTGCCCCACCGTCGCCAGCCAACCCGCACCAGCAAGAGGCCCCCGCAAACAACACCGTCCCGATCAGTAAAGATCTTCCGCCGCCCATACAAATCCCCCAGCGACCCACCCACCAGCAACAGCGCCGCCAGAAACAGCGCATAAGACTCCACCACCCACTGCACATCCGTAACCGTAGCGTTCAACCCAGCCTGCAGCGCCGGCAGAGCAACATTCACCACCGTCCCATCGATAAACACCATGCTCGATCCAAGGATCGTCGCCACCAGCACCCACACCCCAGCCCCCGTACTACGCGAAGGCCCCACCCCACTCCGCATCACCCCTACTCAGAAGGAAAAGACACTCTCCCCGCCATACGCGAATCCACCCACCCAAAACACCGAGTACGCGACCATCATCACGCCCGCCTACCTCATACCGGTGAACCGCCACCAAACCGGGTGCCCCATCGTCTCGCCCCTGAGACACGGGTGCGGATCCACCACACCCGCCCTTGACACACCCCATATAATAGACACAGGGGGCAACACCAAAAACCAACTCCCGCCCGGGCATCCCGGCCGCGCTAAGTATTCTACTTTGAATACTTTGCGAGAACTGTTCTTTGAAAACAAGACTTTTTCATCAAAGCCGCACCAAGGTCCGGACTTAAACCATTTAGTTCGAAGAATTTGCGCAAAACAGTAGGGGGAGGGGGTGTCACCGAACCGCCGAAGAAACCACTGGCTCACGTGGCCGTGCGTTTATACAGAAGACCAATAAGCGGCCTCTCAATCCACGTATAGCTAAAGTACCCGCAGATCAGAACCAAAGGCAGACTGACGAGCCCGATGACAATGATGGAATCATGGACGCGTGGAACAAAGGCCAGAAGCATCCGACTCACCAGCCCGATGACGATGATATGGCACAGATAGATCGAGTATGACCAGTCGCCAATAGACTCGAAGACCCGGAAATAACGGACGATGCCAGACCGCTCCAGTTCCATAGCACCAAGCAGCAGGAGCGCCGCAAAGGTCCCATAGAGGGGAATCCTGATCCAGCCTCTACCCTCGATCGCGTCGACATCCCAAAGATGCGCATGTGCGTTATAGACGACGACCGCCGCGATCCAGAGGAACGCAGCGGCAACGAGACACACTCCCACAGAAGGATGCAGTCTGCTGGACCGGTAGATATGGAAGATGAGGCAGCCGGCGAGGAACTCAAGCACCGCCGGCGAGGTCAGAACCCAGAGCACGGGTTGGAACGAGATAGCTCCGGTGACATTGAGCAGGATGATGACCGCTGCCCATCCAATAAGAAAGCGGCGCGCGACGCGCTCCGAAACGAAGAGCAGAAGAAAGAAGACGAGGTAGAAGTAAAGCTCGTAGCTGAGCGACCAACCCTGCAGAACCAGCATGTCGCGATGCGTCGGAACCAGCAGGTAGGAGGCAAGAACATTAGCCCGATGTCCCGACCCAGCGTTGATCCAGGCAGGATTGAAGAGGTAGGCCACCAGGACGACGGTCGTGTAAATCCAGTAGACCGGAAAGATCCGGGCGAAGCGATGGTAGATAAACGTCCCGGCGTTGGCTGCGCTGTCGAACTTTCCAACCGTAACCGAGGAGATGACGATCCCGCTGATGACAAAGAAGAGATCGACTCCCATGCCGCCGAACTGGAAGATGCGCAGAAAGTTAGTAGAGCAGTATTTGATCTCCTCGCCGCGAAGGTGGGCCATCACGACCAGCATGGCCGCCAGTCCACGACAGACCTGGATGCTGACGATGCGTTTTGATGGCTGTGGTGGCATCAGTTGTCTTCAGGCTCCGCCGCGGTTGAGCTCCTTGGTCTTGATAACGATCATGTACTCGTAGAAGGACTGCAGAGTAGCGTAGGTGATGCCCCGCAGCTCCATCGAGAATCGCCCCGCGGATCAAGACCATGTAGAGCCACTTGATGATCGGGCGGCCCGGCAGCCGATAGAAGATCGCCTTCTGATGAATCCGCCGGGTATGAAAGTCAGGATGGCGCAGTGCAGTGCTAAGCGACGGACGCTGGAGACCCTGCTGGTTGTGGATGAGCTCCGCCTCCATCGTCGAATACTGGTTGTGCTTGGCAATCCAGTGCGTAATGCCCTTCGAGAAGGGGTAGTGGTCGAGAGGATAGCTGAGACTGGCGACGACGCCATCGACTTCAAGCACCTCGTTGATCGCGCGGGTATAGCGGCTGCGCTCAGGGCGAACCAGGCGTATGTAGTACGGGGAGATCTGAGCATGTTTCAGCCAGGTACCGAACAGGAAGTCGCGGCGGCGAAGTTTGAAGCCCGCCACTTCCTCAGGAGCAGCAAGAGCTAGCTGCTCCATCTCGCGCGAGAGCTCCGGCGTGGGTCGCTCGTCAGCGTCGAGCAGGAACACCCAGGGATGTTTGAAGCGGATGGTGGTGAAGGCCGCATTGCGGTGGGTGGCGTAGTCATCAAAGACGCGCTGGTGAACAGTGGCGCCGGCCTGCCTTGCGATTTCGACTGTGTTATCCGTCGAGAAAGAGTCGAAGACGTGGACATCATCAGACCATGCGACGGATTCGAGGGCTCCGGAGAGGTCGTGCTCTTCGTTTTTCGTCAGGATGAGGACGGAGATCATCTGGAGGTATGGTATCGCGGGTCAGGCGCCAGTCTTATCCTCTGATGCAGGTAGGTACCGCCTTACGACATAAATCATCTCCCCCGTAACCTCCCTCACCTCCCAGCCGTCTACGCATGTGCTGAACACTTTGCGTATGCTCTCCGAGGGTCTGCTGCCATGAAGCAAAATCGCTCCTCTGTAGCTCTCTTTGCCACAGCATCGATAGCCGCAATCCTCATCTCCGGATGCGGTTCAGCCGAAAGCCCAGCCGCTACGACCACCACCACGACCACAACGACAACCACCACCACCGTCAGCACAGCACCCGATACCACTGACCTCACCCAACTTCCCGTCGGCGACTACAAGTACACCACCGCCCCCAAGGTCGGCTACATCTTCACCTGCTCGCAGACCTTCACCGGCGGCGGCTCCACCGTAGCCGGCCCCTGGATCAACTCCACCACCGGCACCTTCAACTTCACCGCCAAGACAGTAGTCCAGGGCTCAGTCCCCTGGCCCGCCAACAGCTACACCATCACCCTCAGCGGAGCCACCCGCACCGTCGCCACCAACGACCTCCCCAACCACAACACCGGCACCTTCCCCATCGCCAGCACCGATCCCATGTACGTCTACGACCAGAACCCCAACTCCATCGCCGCCCAGACCCTCTCCTACTCTCTGCCCGCGAACCCCACCGCCGCCACCGCCGAAACCTGCCTCCCCAACGGCATCGTAGGCTTCATGCTCACCGGAGCCGTCATCTTCAACGGCCTCGACGCCGGCGGCCGCGACGCAGTAGCCCACGAAGGCCAGGACCTCTGCCAGGGCCACCCCGCACCCGGCAGCACCTATCACTACCACTCGCTCACCAGCTGCATCCCCGACCCCGGCACCGCCCACTCCAACCTGCTCGGCTACGCCCTCGACGGCTTCGGTGTCTTCGGCTCCCGCGGCTCCGACGGCTCACAACTAACCGACGCCGACCTCGACGAGTGCCACGGCCACACCCACTCCATCACCTGGGACGGCCAGACCGTCACCATGTACCACTACCACGCCACCCGCGAGTACCCCTACACCATCGGCTGCTTCCACGGCACCGCCGTCAAAGCCAACTACGTCGCAGGCACTGGCAACTAATCACTAAGCAGATCGTAGTTATAGTTCGCCACAATCCGCGTCGGCTGACTCTTTAGCTTGCCCAGGTTGATCGTCTGATCCACAGTCTTCGAGCCCTGCATCGTCGCGTGCCCCAGTAAGATCACCCGCTTGTCCGCGAACTCGATGTACAGCGGCACCAACATCGTAAAATCATCTGACACACCCGCCTGCGTCAGCTTGAAGTGTGCCGCAGTCTCCTCACCGTTCTTCGTAAAATCAGACGTTACCGTGTACTTCGGAACCTGGGTCCCATACACATACGCGTTGAAGAACCAATCCAGCTTGTGGTTCTTTTCGATATCCATCCACGGTGGCATGTTGCGTTCCATCGCCGCCTTGAAATCCTCCGTCGTCGCCGGTTCGTTCGTATACCTCTTCACGAAGTCATGCATCGCCGCTTTGAACGGCTTATCGCCATACTGTGGAGTCCAGTACAGCATCTCCAGCATGTGCAGAATATAAGCGCCCTTCGTATACACCAGCGCCTGGTAAACGTTCTGGCCGGAGCGCGATGAGTTCGCACGTTGTCCCATCACCACCGGACCAACATCCACTGGTCGGAACCCTTCCTTGTTCTTCTCCAGCAGACGTTTCCGCATCAGCTCCCAGAAATCGCGATACTCCTTCTGATCTTTATTAGTCTGCATCACAAACAGCGAAGCCGAAAAGTTCGCAAACCCCTCGCTCATCCACTGGTCGCGATAGCTCGAGAATCCCACCGTCTGTCCCCACCACTGGTGTGCCACCTCGTGCGCCGTCACTACCTTCCAGAACGTCGGGTCGCCATCCAGCACGCCAATCTGATGCTGGACCGTGCTGTCCCAGAAGTAGCAGATCGGCAGATACACCAGCATCGGCCAGCTTTGCCCATAAGTACACGGCGTCTGTTCCGTCAGGAACACGTGGTCGTATGGCAACGGCCCGAAGTAGTCCGTATAAATCTGAATCGCGACATCTCCCTCCGACGTCGCCCGCTTCAACATCCCCGTCGTATCCAGCGTGCCCATCGTCGGAGAATTTTTTAGCCCCTGGTAAATGTCGGCAAGATCCGTATTCGCATAGCTAACCACCTGCACACCCGACTTCCGCTCGCTGATGTTGCTCTTGAACTGGCCCATGTTGAACCCGGCCACCGCAATCGGAGCCGTCGTCTGCCAAACACTCGTCCTCTTCCCGCCCTCTTCTTTGTCCGAGATTCGGTTTCCCGTCGCCACCATCTCCAAGTTCTTCGCCGTGTGGAACGTCATGTGGTATTGCGCATAGTTCCCAAGCGTGCCGCGCACATTCGGATACCAGTCCTCACGCGCCACCAGAAAGTAGTTCCCGCTCCCCATATTCAGCACCGCATCCTTCCCCGCATAGGACGTAGTGATCTGGATCGTCTCCCCTGCTTTCAGAGGCTTCTGCAGCACCACAGCAAAGTCCGCGTCATGCTCCTTGTCCTCCTGGATAAAGTCCAGCGCCTCGCCACCCGGCCCCCATACGCCGCTCACCCGCAGAGTAGGAAACAGCGCCAGCGGTAGCACCTGCACCCCATTCTCTGCTGCTGTGATGGCGCTCACCACCGTGCCGGTCATCTTGCCGTTATTCTCAATAGTCACGTCAATCGTCTGTTGCGGAATGCGAAAACTATCGTTCGCCGCCGCCTTCGCCGCCTTGCGTTGCGCCTCCGAGCGGAACCCCAGCGTCACATCAAAGTCATCGTCACTCGAAGTCAGCAGCGCCACCTCCTCCGGAGCCACGCCGATCGCTCCATGCGGGTCAACCACATAGATCAGCCGCTTCGAAAACATCGCGCCTTTCATATCCGCCACAAAGAACCCGCCCGCCCCCGGATGCACGACATCCTCCAGCAGCCGTGCCTCGATGTCGTACTTCAAGTTCTTGCGAAACAACGCGTGCGCCTCCGCCGCCTGAGCCTGAGGATTCCCACCGCTCACCGCCGCCCCGGCCGCTCCCTTCTGCAACTCAGCAGCAGTCCCATCCGTAAACTCAAATACCGCGCTCGTAAACGGCTGGTCCAGCACCTCCGTCTTCATCACGATCTTTAGTTGCCTCTTCTCCATCGCCGACGGCGGATCAACATGCAGCGTCCCCTGCCCCAGGAACACCGCTCCAGTCACTCTCCCACTCACCTCGCCGTAGAGATAGAACGTCCCATCGCTAAACGTGAACACACCCGCATCCCGCTTCAGCGTAAGGTTCTTCACCGTAAACGCCGGCCCATTCACCGCCCGTCCCCGCAAAGCCTGATAAAGCCCATTCGCATTCGCCGCTTTTGCAGTCTCCATTTTCTCCGGAGCCTTCATCGCCACTGGCGAAGCCGGCTTTGGCTCGCTCGTCACTGCCGGTCGCACCTGCAACCCCGGCTGTTCCTGTGCCACCGCGCCCCATGCGCACATCCAAACCAGACACACTCCAACTCGCACGTTCATCTCGTACCCTTATACTGCTCAGCAATCCAACGAGTATCCCATCGACGCGCCCACCGCGCAACAATCATCCATCAGCTACGCAACGTTAACGAAACATGGCTCCGCATGCTTGACGTGTAGCAATGTTTGTCCGTCACATAGCCGACAAACCCAGACCCGTTCTTACAGCCGCCTACTCCCGCGCAACATCGGCGATTTGTCACCAACCGACCTGACGGATCAGCTGGATGCAGTCCGCCCAAAGCTGATGTAAAGTTGCAAGGCCCGTAGATTCACTAAAGGCACCATCATGTAATTCGGCTCTTCGTTTGGAAAGGGGGGAATCGTGAGCAAGCCACTCGAAACTATAAAACCTGCGACAACTGCGGAGAACTTTGATCCGCCTCCTATACTCGACAGATGCCCTGCAGCCTCACTGTCTCCCGGCCATCTATAGCCATTTGAAACTCAGATCATTATGTTGAGGGAGGCTTTTGCATGCCCGAAGGTGGTAACTCAAACATCGAAATCGCACATCATCTTAGCGCGCACCACGCTTCGTCTACGGAACACAGGATATTGGAGACAGTTGAGGCGGTTGTACTGGCCATCGTTGCCATCCTCACGGCCTGGAGCGGCTATCAGGCTGCACTCTGGAATGGAGATCAGGCCGAACTGTATAGCATCGCCGGAAAACTGCGAGTGCAGGCCGAGGGAGCCACAACCACCGACAACCAGGAGCGCCTTTACAACTCCGCAACCGTGGTAGAGTGGCTCAAGGCCGAAGCGCAAGGGCAACAGAAGCTTGCGGACATTTTCGAACGGCGTCTTCTTCCCGAGTTCCGTCCAGCCTTTGAAGCATGGAAGCAGACCGACCCGCTCACTAATCCCAACGCCCCCGCAGGCCCTCAGCTCATGGCCGCATTTCACTCCTCCAAAACAGATGAGGTTGCCAAATTGAACGAGCAGGCGGCATCAACCTTCGAGCAGGGGAACGTTGCGCGCCAGCACTCAGACGAGTACGTGCGCGTCACAGTAACGCTCGCCACCTTGCTCCTCCTGGTATCCGTCGGGCAGCGTTTCAAAGTGCACGCTGTGCGGGTCGGACTCACGGTCGTGGTTTCGCTTCTGCTCTGTGTTCCGATCTACCGCGTCCTCACACTTCCGCGAGCGGTAGCCACACCTGCGACATCGAGCACGGGCAACTAGGCGAGAGCGAGCGTTGAGCCCCCTCCATGACGAGTGGCCTTCTATCTAGCAACCGCTTAACCAATCACCTTAATCAAATAGCTAGTAGTAGCCACATCCCCCACCGGAAACTCCCACCCCGTCTCCAGCATCCGAGCATGCTGCACCCCCATCGGCCGCCCCGCCCCATCCAGCGGAGTAACATCCATCCCCACCGCCCCCTCCACTCCCTTAATCAGCAACCACCCCTTCACCGCCTCAATCCGCGTAGGAGCCGTCCCCCAAACATCCGCATTCGTCCGCCTCGCATTCCAAGTCTGCCCCGTATTCTCTACACGCCCGCCAGTCGTCAGCAGCATCGTCTCCGACCGCACAATCGGCTTGTCATCCAGCGCCGAAAGCGTCAGCGCACAAAAATCATTCTCCACCTCCGCACTCAGATGCGAAGTCGTCGCGCCATTCTCCTTCACAAACCCCACCAGCGCCGAAGACCGCGGCGTATCAATCGTCACCACCCCATTCTTCTTCTCCGACAGCCCCCAGCTCAGCTCTTTCGTATCCGAAACAATCGGATTCGTAACCTCATCAGTTACCTTTGCAGTAGGCGCACAATCCAGGCACTTAATCCGCGATCCATGCTCCAGCGGCACGCTCAGCGGAAACCCCGGAGTCCAGTACGGCAGCTCCGAACTAGGCAGCCGCATACTCTCATTAATCTGCTCACTCGAATAAGTTCGCTCCACAGTCATCTTCGCCGCCGCCACATCATGTCGCAGAAACATCATCGCCCCCGCCGGCATCTGCGCCACCTTCACCGGATCCTGGCTTATATCGAAGTGGTCCCCAACCACCGCCTCCCAGCTCCCACTCAGCTTAGCCTCAAACGAATAAAAGATGATCCCATCCCAATCCTGAAACGCCCCATAAGCCGCCAGCAGCGGAATCATCTCCGCCCCATAATCACTCGGAAACGGCTCATTCACCTCGCTCACCGTAAACGGCTTGCCTACCATCGCCGACCGCGTCAGCTTCACCTCAATAGAGTGCAGCGGATCATTCACCATCGGAGTATTCCGCCGTCCCGAGATAGCAGGATGCTGCCAATAAACATGCGCATCCACAATGTCGAACTTAGAAGTAGTCCTCAGCAGCGGCATCCCCGGAATAAAGTAAGTGTGATCATTCGTCCCAATCACCAGCGACTTCACCCCCAGCGTCTCCTTCAGATACTTCTCCATACCCGTCAGAAACTCCGTCTCCAGCGCCGAATAAAAAGTAGCCTCCGCATAAAACCGCTCCGTAGGAGCCTCATCAAAATCCTGCCGCTGCAGCAGAGGCACCGCCTCGCCCGCCTTCACTTTAGCCTGCTCACGAATCGCCGCCACCTGCGCCGCCGTACGATTTTTCGCCAACCAGTCGTTATACCGAGCCGTCAGCAACCTCTTGTGATACGGCGTCAGATCAAGCTGAAAATGCGGCTTGCCCGCCTCCAGCTCCCCACGAAACCAGTTCCGCTGCCAGAACTCCAGCACCGAGTTCTCATTCATAATCTCCACAATCGCCACCGCCGGCTCACTCGCATAAGCCGTCTTCGTATACGGATTCACATGCGTCAGCAACTGCTTCGCATACTCCTTCTGCAACTCCACCAGCCGCGGATCAAAATAAGTAATCGCCTTCGAAACCCCAATCAGGTCGTACCCCTCCACCCCATCGCCCTTCTTATAAGTCCGGCCCACATTCAGATTGAAGTCGATATAAATCCCATTCTTCTTCAACTCACTCACTAAATAATCCAACTTATCCAGCTGCTCCGGATTCATCACCCGAGTGTCATCCCGATCCGAAGCAATCAAACCCGCCGGAGTATAAGTAGTCGGCACGTCATACCGGACCTGCTGCTTATCCGGCAGATCCAGAAACTGAAATCGCACGCAGTTCACTCCCATCCGCGCCAGCTCCGCCGCTGCCACCTCAGCATCCTTATGCGGAGGCAGCAGCGCCGACCCCTTCACCCACCCCGTCAGATTCACCCCCCACATCCTGAACCGCTTCCCATCCTCCGTATAAAGGTGCCCATCCCGCACCGTCACAAACCCATGCTTACCCGCCGGAGCATCCAGCAGAAACCGCGCATCCGCCGCCGAATCCCGCCGCGCAAAATGATCCACAACATAAGGAGACAGCGAAGTAGTTTGCGCTAGCGCAAACACGCAAGATAAGACCGTCAATGTTCCCGCGCGAATACCGCGCCAGACAAAAGTAAGTCGCATACGTGACCCATCTTGTAACACGCCATTACTTACATCCGCCAGATACTTTGCGAATCACCGCTGTATTCCGAGTCGCGGAAGCCGTCATCTCCATTCAATCGCAGTGTCCGCTTCCATACTTAATGAATATTGCCGACCTTCTTACTCCGATTCGTCAAAATTTCTCATTGCAAAAAAAGACTTTGTCTTTATACTTACCCAACTTATGAACGTCCGGCACTCTGTGTACCTCGCCCTTAGTCTGTCTGCCTTCCTGCCTTTCTCACTCCTTGGTTGCGCCGCCGGTAATTCCGGCTCGGGATCTTCGCCCACTCCACCCACGGTTACCGCAGCCACCATCACATCCATCGCGCCAACCGCGGCACCCGTCGGCGCTGCCGCTACTACCCTCACGGTCAACGGCACTAACTTCATATCCACCTCGGTCGTGCAGGTCGCCGGAGTCAGCGAAGCCACCACCTACGTCAGCGCCACGCAGCTTCAGGCCACCGTCCCCGCGAGTCTGCTCGCCTCCGCAACGCTGCTGCCTGTTGCCGTGCTCAACGGCTCCACCACCAGCGTTGCCACACCCATCAATCTTGAGGTCGACAATCCCGTTCCTGCCGTCAGCAGCTTCAATCCGGCCACCTTCGCCACCGGCTCTGCCGCAGTTCCCGTCGTCGTCGCCGGCAGCGGATTCGTCTCTACCTCCAGCGTCCAGATTAACGGCAGCGCCAGACCCACCACCTACCTCAGTGGAACTCAACTCAGCGCCACGCTCACGGTCGCTGACCTCGCCGCCGCCACCAGCCTCTCCATGAAGGTCGTGAACCCCGCCCCCGGCGGCGGAGCCTCCGCAGCGTCCTCCATCGCTGTCAATAATCCCGTTCCTGCCGGCCTCACCCTCACTCCTGCCGTTGGCGTCGTCGGAGCCGCGGCGACCACCATCACCGTCGGAGGAACCGGTTTCATCTCGTCTTCGGTCGTCAACGTCAACGGCAACGCACGTGCCACCAACTTCGTCGACGCCGCTCATCTCACCTTCTTCCTTACCGCCCCCGATCAGGCCGCTGCAGCCACCCTCGCCATCACCGTCACTAATGCGGCACCCGGCGGAGGCACATCGCCCGCAGTCAGCCTGGTCGTCAGCCTGCCCACCCCGACGCCGGTCATCTCCTCTGTTAGTCCCAGCCAGCTCATCATCAGCTCCTCCCCCACTACCCTGGAGGTTGTCGGAACCGGTTTTACCACCAGATCGGTCGTTCAATGGAACGGCACATCTCTTGTAACCTCCTACTACATAAGCGGTTCGAACGTCATCTATCTGTTGGCCGCTGTTCCCGCCTCGTTACTCACCAGCGCAACCACCGCCAGCGTCACCGTCTCTTCCCCCACGGCCAATCCCAGCACCTCAAACGCAATCAACGTCTCCGTCACCAATCCACCTCCTCCCACCATCACTTCAATCTCGCCGAGCTCCGCTCCGTTGGGGACGGCCACAGCTATCTCAGTCTCCGGTAGCGGATTCACCTCCTCCTCCACCATCTCCTTCAACGGGACAGCGCTGACGACGACCTATGTCAACTCTGTCAACCTCACCGCCACCATTCCAGCCGCCGCGCTCAGTCTGCTTGGTAATAGTTCCGTCACCGTGACTACTCCTGCTCCTGGTGGCGGCACCAGCCCAGCCGCCGTCTTCACGACCTACGTCGGCATCCCCAACAACAGCATGGTCTACAACCCTACCAACGGGCTCTTGTACGTCTCTGTGCCGAGCTCCGTCGGGCCGCCCTACGGCAACTCCGTCGTCTCTGTCGACCCAGCCACCGGCGCACTCGGAACCCCCATCTTTGTCGGCAGCGAGCCCGACCAACTCGCACTCACCGCGGACGGCAGATACCTCTGGGTCGCACTCGATGGTGCCAGCGCCGCCCGCAAGGTGGATCTCGTCGCTGGAACCGCTGGCCTCCAGTTCGGTTTCGGCCAGAACTCTGGCGTATACAATAATCCGCCCACCGTCCTCGCCATGGTCGCACTTCCTGGCGCGACAGACTCTGTTGTCATCCAACTCAGCGATGGTTACTCCAACAGCTTCGCCATCTACGATAGCGGCGTCATCCGCGGGACCACTGTTAGCGGATACTACAGCTCGTATTACGCTCTGCAGGCCAACGGAACCCGCAACGAGATTTATGCCGCAGGGTCCGGCTACGCCGTCTACTCTTACAACTCCTCTGGCATGACGCAGCAAACCAGCCTCTCCACTACCACTTACGCCAACAGCACAGCGAACGAAATCCAAGTCGCAGGCGGCGACGTCTTCACCGACCTCGGCACAGTGAACGACGCCGAATCTGGTGCTCTTCTTGGCACCTTCTATCTCACCGGAAGCACCCCAGCCGACGGACCGACCACCGCAGACACTGCTCTGGGCAAAGCCTTCGTGTTGGACAACACCACAACCAACTCTCTCGGCTCCTATAACCAGATTCAGATCTTCAACCTCTCCAACTACACTCAGGCAGGTTCAATCCCCGTCAGCGTCGGCACCGGCACGACGACTTATCCTTATGCCTACGCCTCTCGCCTTAACCGCTGGGGGAAAAACGGCCTCGCCTTCCGCACCAGCGCAGGGGTTTACAGTCTGCGTTCCAACCTCGTACAGGACCTATCCACCACCTTGGCCGACCTTGGCGTCACCTTAGCGTCGACCGGCAACACCACAGGCGCTAACACCACCTACACAGCGACTGTCCTGAACACCGGCCCGTCAGCCGCATCCAGCGTTGCGCTGAACGTGCAGATCCCCGCCACATCATTGCTCGTCTCGACCACGACACCGACCGGCACTTGCTCCGTGTTCAACGGTGTCACCTGCAATCTCGGCGGGCTCGCCAGCGGTTCCAGCGCTGTTGTCACGCTGGTTGTAACCCAGACGACAGCCGGCAGCGCCGTCCTGAGCGCGCAGGTCACCGCGTCTGAAAACGATCCCAACCTCGCTAACAACCAGGCCTCCTCAACCATCACCGTCACCGGCAGCGCCTACAATCTTGCGCCCGTCATCTCCTCTATCGCCCCGGCCTCCGTCCAGGCCGGCGCGACAGATACGTTGCTCACCGTCACCGGCTCCGGCTTCGCCAGTTCCTCGGTCATCCAGGTAGGCGGCACCACGTTGCCCACCAACGTGGTCAGCAGCACCAAACTCACTGCCACCATTCCAGCCGCCACTCTAACTACCCTCGGCTGGACCCCCGTCACCGTCTCCACTCCTGCTCCGGGAGGTGGCACCGCCGCCAGCGTGCCGCTCTCCATCTTCACCGTCATCACCATCGGCGTAAACCACATCCTCTACGACCCCTATTCCCGGAAGATCATGGCCAGCGTCGGCTCCGGGTCCTCCACAATTACTGGAAACTCCATCGTTGCAATTACGCCCGAGACCGCAACCGTCGGTACTCCTGTCAACATCGGCAGTCAGCCCACCAACATGGCGCTCACCTCCGACGGACAGATCCTTTACACCATAATCAGCGGCAGCCAGAGCGTCGCTCGCTTCAATATGCTTACCGGACAGCCGGACTTCACCTACGCCGTTCCCCCCAATAGCAGCTTCGACGGCGGTCTCGCCCTGCGTGGCATCGCAGCTCAGCCCGGGACCGAAAACACCATCGCGCTCGACATCGCCTCGTTCTCCGGAAACGCGATCTACGACTTCAACCCCACAACCCAAACCGCCGCCATTCGTGGCCAGGCCTCCGGGCCCTATAGCGGCTCCTGCATCCAGTTTCTGGACGCAAGTGATCTCCTCGCCTTCGATACGGATACCAGCGGCGCAACCTTTGATCACTACACCGTCACCTCTGCAGGCTTCACCTACTACAACTACAGTCAGTATTCAGAATCCACGCTCAACGACTTCGGCTGCTTTAAACTGAGCGGCGGTCTCGCCTTCGCCAATGCAGGCGGCGTCGCGAACCCAGCTACCGTTCCGGCAACCCAGATCGGAGTCTTTCAGGGTGTCGCCAACGGCGGTGAGTTCAGCAGCGAGCAGGCGCTTGCACCCGACACCTCACTGCAGCATGCCTTCTACATCGCCAATACCACCGGCACCACGACCTACAACGAACCCTTCGACGGAATCAGCACCTACAACCAGAACACCTTCTTCCGCGACGGCCAGGTTACCCTCAACGTACCCACCATCGAGGGAACCACCGCCACCTACACCGCCGTCGACCTAATCCGCTGGGGACAGGACGGCCTCGCCCTCCTTACCAGCGGCGGCCACATCTATCTCCTCCGCGGAGCCTTCGTAGTCCCGCAGCTCCTCAACACCAACACCGCACCCGTCCTGACCAGCATCTCTTCCTCATCGATCGCCCACGGAGCCGGCAACACCCTTCTCACCCTCACTGGCAGCAACTTCGTCTCCGGAGTCGGCGTCACCTGGAACGGCTCCTATCGCACCACCACCATCATCGATGCCACTCACATCACCGTAGCCATCCCCGCCACCGACCTCGCCAGCGCCGGAACAGCCTCGCTGGTGGCGACCAACCCAGGTTCCACCGCCTCCTCCTCTATAACCTTCACAATCAACTAGCCTCACGCCGCATCACGCATGCCCCGAGCCCGTCTCGGGGCATGCGGCTACACCCGCGCCAACCCTCCCCCAAAAGTCCCACATACACCAACTCCCCAATCTCCCCGCCCCCATCTACACTTGTTCTATGTGTGGAATCGTCGGATACATCGGTCCTAAACCTGTCGTCCCCGTCATCATCGAAGGTCTGCGCCGCCTCGAGTACCGCGGCTACGACTCCGCCGGCATCGCCGTAGCCGGAGGTCCACCAAGTCCCGATGGAAAACCGGCCATGCAGCTGCGCCGAGCACCCGGCAAGCTCGTCAATCTCGAGGCCGTCCTCGCCGACTGCCCCGTCCACGGCACCTTCGGCATCGGCCACACCCGCTGGGCCACCCACGGCCGCCCCACCGAAGAGAACGCCCACCCCCACCGCGACTGCACCGGCTCGCTCGTCGTAGTCCACAACGGCATCGTCGAAAACTACCTCGCCCTCAAAAAAGAGCTCACCGAGTCCGGCCACAAATTCGTCACCGAGACCGACACCGAAATCATCGCCCACTTAATCGAGCACGAACTCGCCAACGAAAAAGGCATCCTCCTCGAAGAGGCAGTAAGAAGAGCCGTCAAACGCCTAACCGGAGCCTTCGCCATCGGAGTCCTCTCCGCCAACGAGCCCGACAAACTCGTAGCCGCCCGCATGGGCCCACCCGCCGTCATCGGCATCGGCGAAGGCGAATACTTCCTCGCCTCCGACGTCCCCGGCATCCTCCATCACACCCGCAACATCCACTTCCTCGCCGACGGCGAAATCGCCATCCTCACCCCCGCCGGAGTCACCCTCACCGACTTCCAAGGCGCACCACTCCCCCTAAAAGTCCAGCGCATCACCTGGGACCCCATCATGGCCGAGAAGGCCGGCTACAAGCACTTCATGCTCAAAGAAATCAACGAGCAGCCCCGCGCCATCCGCGACACCACCCTCGGCCGCGTCTCCCTGGAAACCGGCCACGTCTTCTTCGACAATCTCGACATCTCCGACGCCGAAATCAAAGCCGCCAGCCAGATCACCATCGCCGCCTGCGGAACCTCCTGGCACGCCGGCCTCGCCGGAAAATTCATGATCGAGCGCCTAGCCCGCCTCCCCGTCGAGGTCGACTACGCCTCCGAGTACCGCTACCGCGACCCCATCGCCGACCCCCACTCCATCGGCCTCCTCATCACCCAGTCCGGCGAGACCGCCGACACCCTCGCCGCACAGGCCGAGCTCATCGCCAAAGGCTCCAAGACCCTCGCCATCTGCAACGTCGTCGGAGCAGCCATCACCCGCCGACGCCAACGGCACCATCACCACCAACGCCGGCCCCGAGATCGGCGTAGCCTCCACCAAAGCCTTCACCGCCCAGCTCACCGCCCTCTTCGTCCTCGCCCTCCACCTCGCCCAGGTCCGCGGAACCATCACCGAAGCCCAATCCCTCCACCTCGTCGACGAGCTGAGCAAATTACCCGGAAAACTCGAAGATGTTTTACGGGCAGTGGATGACCAGTGCTTCCAACTCGCCAAAGTCTTCCACACCGTCAACGACTTCCTCTTCCTCGGCCGCGGCATCCACTACCCCATCGCCCTCGAAGGCGCCCTCAAGCTCAAGGAGATCTCCTACATCCACGCCGAAGGCTACCCCGCCGGCGAGATGAAGCACGGCCCCAACGCCCTCATCGACGAGACCCTCCCCGTAGTCTGCATCGCCACCCAGGACCCCAACGACCCCAGCTCCGTCCTCAAATACGAAAAGACCCTCTCCAACATCCAGGAAGTAACCGCCCGCAGCGGCCGAGTCATCGCCATAGCTGTTGAAGGGGATCAGGACATTACGCAGCTTGTTGCCCACACCATCCATATCCCCCAGGCCCCCGAACTACTCCTGCCCGTCCTCGAAGTAGTCCCCCTCCAACTCCTCGCCTACCACATAGCAGTCCGCCGAGGCTGCGACGTAGACCAACCCAGAAACTTGGCGAAGAGCGTTACGGTGGAATGACAACAGACTCCGACCCTGTGATCGAGCCCTGAGCGGCTAATAACTGACGAAAAGAGCTTCAGGCGTTCCGGTAGAACAGTTTTCGCATCTCATGGTTACCTCAACCTTGATTAGGTGCTCTGAGTTCGGCACCTTAACCTTGAGAGGAATCGCGAGTCCTGTCAAAGCGGGAATATCCTCGAACGGCATTTGCCTATCTTGATCAGGAGCTCCGACGGGCTTTTGGAATCTTGCAGGCTCTTCCGCGTAACTGCAACTGATGCATACTCTCAAAAAGACGGAGCCATGTTTCGCCTGGACATTCGATTTATTAACAATCTTAATCGTGAATGAAAGAGTTCCATCGACACCGATCTGGGCAGACGTTCGTTTCACATCTAAGTTTTCTAACTTCTCAGTGACTTCGCCCAAGGAAGACTCAAGCTCCGCCTGCGGAGGGCTGAGCGCTTTTCGAGTGGATGCAAGTTCTGCCTTCAGTTGCTGAGACTCCCTCTGAAGCCCCGCGGTCTTGATTTGTGTCTCCATCCCGTTCAGTTTCCCGGTCATATCTGTGAACGAGGCTATGAACAGTTTTGTATTAGTTTCTTGTGCGCTATTAGCAGATTCGACCGCCTTCTTTAGACCGGCTATTTGAGTCTGATCTTCGGTGTGCTTTTTGTCCGCATTCTGTTGCTGTTCGATAGCTCTCTTGTTTGTGAGGCGCGTATTTACTACAGCAGCACCGCCCAAAAGAATGATTAAAACAATGACTGTGCCTCGACGCCAGTGATTGTGATGGGCGTTCCAATCTTTTGCAAGAGTAAAGGCAGCCAAGGCTGTAGTAGCCAAGTTCAAAACATAGTTCCACATTTTGATTAATCTCTACGCAAATTATATACGCTTTTTATTCGCCTTAGTTTGGCTCACGGACACCATACTTTCGCTCATGTTGTTTATGGCGAAAGATTTTCATTATTCGGCCGGTTCGACGGCAGGTGGGTTGCTTTCGGCCGCTACTCCCGATTTGCGCCGCTGAAAGAGGCCAAGTAAGGGACCCAACAAGTTGGATGCTCCAGCGAAAAGAACAGCCCATTTGATGAAATCAAATTGAGACTTGTTCTCGTCACGAATTGCAGCGATATCCGCTTTGTATCTCTCTTCAAGCGCAGCCAGATCTTTTGCATCTTGTTCCTTCAAGCCAGCAACGTCTCTAGAGAGAATTACTAACGACATTTTCTTCAGGGGATCATCACCCAACAACTTCGTTAGCGAATCGTTTTCTTCCTGAATCGTCGCCAATGATGCTTCTACAGTTGCAACTCGTGCAAGAGTTGACCTCAAGAGTGCCGATTCAGGTTGTTTGGATCTTAACGCACGAGCCAAAGAATCCAACTCTTGTCTCTCATAATTCATTTGCTTTTGCACTTCATCCATCTCTGTGATGGCTCGCATTTCATCGAGTAGTCGCTGAGAGGTGACGGAAATATTTCGTTCTGCCGACCTCCGATCCTCCAACTTCTTCTGATTGGATTGCACAAATGCAGTGAGCGCAAACCCTATCGAAGCTAGAGCCGTTCCTACACTCAGTAAGTAGGTCACGCGCCTCCTGTACGCCTGCCTCGCGGCCAATCTTTTCGCTTCGTACAACGTTGCGTCACGATCACTGGAGTTCATTGACTTATGCTCCTCGAATAGAAATCAAGCATATTCTGAGAGCGATCTTCTGTGAACCTCTTTCGGCGGGTGGGCGGGTGGCCCATACACAAAAACCCACCCATACCTCGGGTGCCCCATTCATGCAGCCTCATCGCATGATTGGGCAGTCGCGCGAAGGCGCGAACCGCTTTCCTCCGTACACGCGATCAATTGTGACCAAGCGACAAAAACAGCGAATCCCCCATCCAACTCCTCATGACAACTGAATGGATTGCAACCCTCACCCAGGATCTTAAGCAGAAAAATCACGAAGCAGGCGAAGACTACAACCGCCAACAGCATCAATTAGGCATCATCGCCGAGCGCGCCAAACCCTTCTTCGACTCCCTCGTCTCCTGCCTCGAAACCGATATCAACGAGATTCGCCGCCAGCTTCAGGGTGACGTCACCTCCTCTGAGACCATCATCCAGACCATCAAGGCCAACGATGTTAAGATCACCCGCGCCCGTTTTCCATGGTTCGACGCCCACCTCACCGCCAGCGACGCCGACATCATCCTCGACTACGCCCAGGGCCGCGGCACCGCCGGCGATCCCAATCTCGACCGCAAAACCGCCCGCTTCTCCTTCACCGTAGCTCCGGACGACTCCTTCTCCGTCCAGGAGGCCTTCAGCCCGCAGCCTCTCGTCTTCCAAAAACCCGAAGACCTCGCCCGCCACATCATCGAATTGCTCTTCCAGCCGTCGCTCTCTTAGCGGATGCGGCCCGTTCACGAGTACAGCGTCAAAACCCCATTTACTTCGGGCAACCCGAATCCATCCACGCCTTGAAAAGCAAAACCCGATCCGCCGCCCACGGTTCATCCGGAGGCATCGAGCCATCGGCAAGCGTACCGTAAACACTCTGCGCGTTGGCCGCCACACACATCCACACGGGATCATCCAGATCAACCCCCATGGGCTTCATGCACTCAATATCGTCCTCCCGAAACAGCGGGCGGATATCCGTCGCAAAACTGAGAGCCATACAGCCTCCTCTTACTGCCTCTGGATTCTAATGTGGACATCACTGAACCGTCTTACACGCCGACGAAGCCTCAGTCCCCGGAAATCCCGACTGAAACGTAGTCCCTCCACCCGCCTCCCACCACACAAACTGATCCGCCGCATACTTCGCCCCGGAGCCCGAAGGCACCGTCACAAAGATCTTCGGGCTCCCCTTCACCGGAACCACCGCCAGATGATTGTTCGTCTCATTCAGATACTCCACCTCGAACACCCCGCCAGGAAGTCCCATCTTCGCCGCATTCGCATCGCACTGGTACTTCACCGTCTTCCGCTCAAATTGACCAGCCCCTTTGATCGAAAGCTCGCTCGCTCCCGCAAGAGCACTCAAAGCAAGCAACCCAACCCCTATCAGAACCCCTCTCCGTACAGCGCCCATAGCATCCTCCCCGAGACGACTGCTCAGTCCCCCGCAGTATAGCCACATCCCCGCACTTCGGTGGGAATCTCACGCCATTGCCCCACCTCGTACCCAACAAACAACCAACAACCATCAACCTTCCCGCTCCTCCCAAACTATTTTTCACGCTTTTACTCAGCAAAATCGCATGTCAAGCCCCCAAACCCACCAAAAAACCAACAACTCCAACCCCATCAACAAGATAAAATTTTCCCAAAAGCGGTTTTTAGTTATGGTCAATCCTGTACAATTAAACTAGAGATCAAGAAAGCCCCGGCAACCCGCCGGGGCTTTTTCTGTCTCCAACACATCCACCGCCAGTAAGTCGTTTGCTGGCACTATTTTAGCCGTAAGCCCCATGGTTGCACATATTTAGCGAGATCAATTTCGCTATCTATTGCAACCATTGGACTTTTAACCACCACCCCCCCGGGGGGGTACCCCCAGGAAAGGAGGACTATGCCAAACCGCAGCCAGCACCCAATCCGTCTACTTAGGACACCCAGCGTCCATCCACCTCTTGAAAAGCGAAACCCGATCCGCGCCCCAGGGAGCATCCGGAGGCATCTTCCCCGCCGAAACCGCCCCATAGACCTTCTGCGCATTAGCCGGGACACACATCCAAGCAGGATTACCAAGATCAACCCCAGCAGGTTTCATACATTTAATATCCCCATCCCGAAACAGCGGGCGAATATCCGTCGCAAAACTGAGAGCCATAAAGCCTCCTATTGCCGATTCCGGATTCTAACCACCTGGCCTGTGGAATCTCTGTAGGGAGTGATAATCTTCCCCCATGGTAGGCCCGACCCTCCAACAAAAACTCGACCACGCCCTCGAAGCCCTCGCCGAAGCCGAGCGCGAATCCGCCGCCGGCGTCCCCTACAAAGGCAACCTCGCCAACTGGCCCGCCCAGATCGAACGCATCAAGCACCACATAGCCGACCTCCGCCAGATGATCGCCAACGAACAGTAGGTCCGGACCTAACCCCAATCATCCGAAAAATTTACCCAAAACAATGGGGAGGTGAAGGGGACCAAATTTGACAAACCCATGACACAAACCCAATAGACCGAGAGCTATAATTCGGCCACTATAGAAATCTTTAGGAGCCAATCCATGAAAAAGATCGTAGCTCTCACCGCTCTAGCCCTCACCGTAGCCTCAGCCAGCGCTTTCGCCGAAACCTTCAAGGGTGTCGTCTCCGACGCCATGTGCTCCAGCGACGCCGCCAAGGCCTCCAAGGCCGACCACGCCGAATGCGCCACCAAGTGCATCAAGGGCGGCGAAAAGGCCGTCCTCATCGTCGGCGACAAGGTCTACAACATAGCCAACCAGCCCAAAGTCACCTCTTACGCCGGCAAGACCGTCACCATCGAAGGCTCCCTCGACAAAGACACCATCACCGTAGCCTCCATCAAGTAGCCCACACAACCAACACCGCCCACCCGTGCCCTCACCAGCACGAGTGGGCATCAGTATGCACACCCGCATCAGCCAACCGCCAGAATAACCCCCCCAAACATAATCAGCGTCCCCACTACCGTGCGCACCGAAACAGGCTCATGCGGAGAGCCCAGCCACCCGTAGTGTGACAGCACCAACCCCCCAAGAATCTGCCCCGCCAGCATAATCAGCGTCAGCTTACCCGCGCCGATTCGAGGTATCAGGAAAGCAATCCCAAACACCAGGCTCGCCCCCAGAGCACCTGCCGTAAGCAACACAGGATTTATCTCGCGCAGAGACTTCAAGGCCCCCGACTCCCACCCGGAGAGACCGATCAACACCGCCATGACGGCTCCAATGCACCAAAACAGCGCATTACCCACCCGCGGGTTGTTCAACACCGCGCCCACCTTGCCATTCATCGCCAGGTGAACCGTCAGCACAATTCCAATGATTACCGTCAATGCGTAATAAGGTAACTTCATCTTTGTCTTCTCCATCGAGGTTGAGAGACGCAGCTCTCAGCTCCGAAATCTACATTGGGTGTTATGCAATATACATTGCGTATTACGCGAAGAGTACATCACTTCTCCAAACGACTGTCAACGCGAAACTAATCATCCCGCCTGCAGATATCTCGAAGTTCACCCGCTCGTCTAGCGCCTGAGGTAAACTCAACCCGTCACCAGCAAACGAACCACGCACTCCCGAACGATCGGAGCCCACCCGTGTCCTCAGCACCAACCCTGCTGCGTCCCTACGCGAAGCCCGCCCTATGGACCCTCATGGGCATCACCACCCTTATCGTCCTGGCCCTCATCGAGTACCCCTACTTCGGCCACCCCAACCCCAACCGCACCCGCGTCCTCGGCGAGAAACTCATCTTTCTCCCCCACGCCCTCGGCGGCGTCATCGCTCTGCTCATCGGTCCATTCCAATTCTCCACCCGTCTCCGTCAGCGCAACCTGACCCTCCACCGCATCCTTGGCAAAGTCTACGTCGGGAGCGTAGTCATCGCCGCCTGCACCTCGCTCATCATCAGCCATCATCTCGACATCGTCGATCGCCCTGAAACCTATATCTTCTGGGAGACCTGCGTCCAGGCAGGCTTCTGGCTCCTCGCCACTCTCGCCGCCTTCATCACCGCGCGCAACCGCCACATCGCCGTCCACCGCCAATGGATGATCCGCTCTTATACCTTCACCTTCATCTTCGTGTCTTCGCGCATCCCCATCCCCGCCCTCGTACGCCTCTCTGACGCTGCTTTCGTCATCTTTCTCTTCATTCTGGTCGCAGTCTCGCTCGTCCTCCCCGACGTCTACTTCAGCTGGCGCGAGCTAACCCACCGCCGCGCCTAAGGGGAGACCAGCATCATCAGCGTCACAACGAACCGCGTTACTGTCCTTTGGCTGCCACCGAATGCGTTGTCGGCGCCCCGCTCTTAGCGAGACTCTGCTCAAACTTGGTGATCTCTATCTGCATCCCAAACTGCTGCCCTCCGACCCAGATCGTGTCCAGAAAGTCGGTAGTCCCAAACTTCTTGAACCCCACATCAGTCGTCTTATGGCTGGCGTCCGCCCGGGTTGGCGTGTATTCAATAAACGCGGAATGCCCCCCCGTCGCACTTTCGATCATCAAAACTGTATTGTCAAAACCGGCCGGCGAGATCTTGTATGAACCTGCAGGCAACTTCGTATTGCCCGCATAAAACGGAAACGCCGTCGTGAAATTCACAGTGTTAGTAATCTGCGCTGGGGCGGGAATCGCGAACGATAGATAAAGCAAAACGCTGGCACCGGCAAACTTCAATAGATTTCTCATCAGTTAGGTCCTCGCAAGAGTGAGATAGGAAGGGTCCCGCGATTTGCGTCCGCACATCGCGTGCCCGACTGGGATTATTGTTCCCCTCTTATCCGCGCCGCGACACTAGCAATAGTTATTGGTCGGAGGCCTATAAATTCATAGACCTGCATCCCAACCTATTCACCTCCGCCAGTTAACGTTTCTTCCAACCATCACAAACTAAAGGTTAGAAATTTAAGCTCCAGTCTTTTGTTAACTAACAGACAATTGGCGCCCGCCATTTTTTTAGGTAAATGGGCTTATTTCGCTAGAAAACTTAGCCTTGAGACCTTGCAATTTTGGGAGTCGTCGGAAATGGCGGTGCACAACTGAAGGCTGCTGGTTACAGCGGAAATGTAAGCGGAAACTTCTTTTCCTATATGTTCGGGCCACAAATCAAGAAACACTCGGGAAGATTTCAGCCCTTCGGCCAGGCGTTGTTTGGAGCCGCACACAGCGGAACGCAAGCCCAACTCTACGAGATAATAAACGGCCTCCCAAGTTCCGGAGGCAGCAGCAACAACACTTTTGCGATGGAGTACGGGCTTGGCGTGGACATTCCGGTATCACCCCATGTACAGATTCGCCCGGCTGATATCGACTATCTCTTCACCAAATCCAGCGCTAATCAAGTAAGCTCGACTCAGAATAACTTCAAGTATTCGTTGGGCCTCACTGTCGTGTGGGGTGGTGGCGGTAATGGCAGTAAGAAGTAATCAGAAAACTTAATCTTGTACCTGCCGGTGCCCCTCACATGAACTGCGCAATGCCGCGAATGCCCATTCATGCAGCTCTCCTGGCCTGAATGGGCATTCGCGCTAAGGCCTGAACCGTTCTGCCATCCATCACCACAAAATCATTTTGTGCCTTCCACCTGTTCTCCCCGGATCACATGCGTAGCATGGGTCACCGCAGCTCCGGCCCGCAGAGCAGCAGCAACCATCGCTGTCTCGGCGATCTCCTCCTGCGTCGCGCCGGCCTTCTCTGCCTGCCCGCGGTGCACCTCCAGACAATAAGGACACTGTGTCGTCAAGGCCACAGCAAGCGCGATTAACTCCTTATATTTCTTGGGAACCACCCCATCAGCCATCGCCGCCTTATCGAACGCCCAGAAAGCCTCCACTGCCTTGGGTGCGCCTTTACCCAGCGCGCCCAGCTTCTTCAAATTCGCCATGTCATACATCGTCTAAAGTCCCTTCTTTCAGTTGATTTGCGCGTTCCCGTCTCGTCTGGCGACGATCTCTTCCATTGCTTGCCTCCGTTATTCTCTGACCTCGCTCCCAACATCGTCAATTGCTCACCCGTCCTGATGTAGGCCTTTGGTCTCCTTGCAATTCTCCCAGAGAAAGCCCATCATCCCCCTGTACTCACCCAGGCACGGCGGGGATTCCGTGAAAATACCCTCCGACCTGTCTCGTCAGGAGCATCAGACTCTTCTATAAGGAGAACCACTTATGGGACATGGAATCATCGCGTGGATCATCATCGGAGCGATCGCCGGCTGGCTCACCGGCAAGCTAATGAAGGGCTCGGGCTTTGGCTTCATCATGGACATGGTCGTCGGTCTCATCGGCGCCATGATCGGCGGCTTCATCTCCTATCACCTTGGTCTTGGCGGCGTCGGAGATCACGGCCTCGTCATGAGCATCGTCATCGCCGTCATCGGAGCGGTCATCCTCACCTGGCTCCTTCGCCTCGTCACCGGCAACAAGACCCGCCAGCTATAGCCCCAATCGTGGCGTAGTCCTGAATTCATTCCCCCCGACCTTTCGCGCCCGAAAGGTCGGCCCATATCCTGAAGCGAAGATGTGGCTGCCCAGTCATGCTCAAACGTCTGCCTGACTGCCTCCACCCTCGCAAAATATATCCGCCTCACCCAATCCACCCCCAATCCTGGCGCGTAAGCAATCCAACCAGGAAAGTTTCCAACGGCCCCTCCCTTTACAAGTATTCACTATGGATGACTTTCCTGAAATCAACAGGAGATCAAAGTCATGAACGCAACTAACCAAACACCAGCCGCAAATCAACTCGAAGCCAGCCAGTCAGCACTCTCCAGACGTTCATTTCTGAAGACAGCCTCATTTGCAGGAGCCACCAGCCTCGCCGCCCTCGGAGGATTCGCCACCGTAGCCAGCGCCGAGCATCACGAACAAGACCCCGATACCTTGCAGGCGGAAAAAGCGAATCTGAAGGCGGGTGACCGTGCCATCCTCGTTGCAGCCGAGATCGCCGAAGCCCTCGCCGTCACCACCTACTCCAACATCATCAACACCTCAAAATTCTTCAAAGCGCTGCCCACGGACGATCAAGGCTATCTCGAGGGCGCACTCCAGGAAGAGATGTCCCACTACCTCCTCGAGCAGTCGGTCACCGACCAGTTCACTCCCTACACCCAGTTCTTCTATCCCAACAACATGTTCACCGACGCGCAGACCACCCTCAACACTCTCGTCACGCTCGAGGACGCGTTCATCGCCGCCTATCTCGTCGGCGTGCGCAACTTCACCACGCGCAATCTGCGCGTCACCGCCGCCCGCATCATGGGCATCGAGAGCGACCACCGCACCCTCGCACGCGTCCTCGGCCCCGACGTCACCAAGAAATTCGGTGGCCCCATCAACACCATAACCGGCATCCAGGGTGTCGCTGAGAGCGACGCTCCGCCCAACAACAACGGCTACGAAAGAACCCTCTGCTGGACCTCCATCGACCAGGCCGTCAACGCCCTCCTGCCCTTCGTCGACTTCAACTCCGCCAAGGCCGCCGGCTTCGACACCCTGCAGTCCTTCCCCTTCGAACCCTTCAATCCCACGCTGCCATCCACGCTCGGAGACTTCGTCTCCTTCAGCGGCTGCTGACTCCCTCCTGCTCTCCTGGTTAGATAAGTCTGTATGCAAATACAAAAGTCCGGCGCCCAGCCGGACTTTTGTATTTGCGCTTAAGCACTCTTAACTTTTCTCTCGACACTCCACCCATCCCCCAGTACTCTTCTCCCACCATAAAAAATCAGGAGGCCGTCCATGGCCACAGTTCCACTCAGGGCCACGTCTGCGCCCAGCTACTCGAAGCTCATCCTCTGGAGCATCTTCGCCCTCATGGGCCTCTCGGTCTTCTTCTTCTACGATCTACCCATCTTCAGCCCGGCGAATTCCGCACACGCTCGCATGATCGCCAACCGACTCTACCTCATCCCCCACGTCCTCACCGCAGTCCCCACCATTCTCATCGGCCCTATCCAGTTCTCCAGCCGCTTCCGCCGGAAATACCTTAGCGCCCACCGCCTCCTCGGCAAGATCTACGTGGTCTGCGTCATGATCGCAGCTCCCACCTCGGTGGGTCTCGGCCAGTACGCGCCGGGCATCCTCCGCTTCGCCGGCCTCACGCAGGCGATCCTATGGATCGCCCTCACCTACGCTGCCTTCTTCACCGCTCGCAACGGCCAGATCGCCCAGCACCGCCAATGGATGGTCCGCTCCTACGGCGTCGGCTGCACCATCTTCGTCCTCACCCGCATCACGAACCTCGTCCCAGCTCTGCGAGACATCTCCGCCGCGCAATTGAGCGTCGACATCATGTTCTTTATGCTCCTCGCCATGGTCCTTCCTTCGTTCTACTTCGGCTGGCGCGAGATCACCACCCGCCGACCCACCACAGCCAAAACCTAACGCTCAAACTCCACCGGATGCCGCACAACCCACCAGCAAGCCCCATTCGCTCCCTGCGGAAATATCGATTTGCTGCAATCCACCTCACTCTTCCCGTTGTAGTAATACTCCTCCTTGTTCCCCTTTAGTGGAGCCACCACAAACACGCTCACCGTAGCCTTTCCCATCCCGCCGCCACTCCCCACCCTCACCCGCCAAACCGCCCAGTCCCCGAAGTAAACCAGCGCTGAAGCAAGAATCAGCCCCACCAGTATCCGAACCACAATCTGCTTCACCCACTGCCCATGTGTAAGCTCCGCCGCCATTAGCGCAGCCTACCAGAGCCTCTCGCACCCTGCAAAACGTCACCTGAACGAAGGCATTCGGCGTGGGCTGTAGCAATTTAGCGCCGGGCTCTAGCGGCTGCGGGCCTCACTCTTCGCGCCTTCGCGTGAATACCCAATCATGCGGTCAGACTGCATGATTGGGGCACCCCAAGTATGGTGGGTTTTATGGGCCACCCACCAACTTCGTATCAGCGGCGACCTTTGCATAAAGGATCATGCCAGGCTCAATGATTGCCTGCTCCGCGTTTTGTCCAGAGCGTCCTTCCATCGTCTCGCTTCCGAGCAGCTGTATTGGCGCTCGCACGCCTTGAAGTGAGCGAACCGCAACGACAAGCAGTCCCGGCCGATGCCGGCCTGCAGGCGTCGTCACCTGTGTCAACACTGCATCGACTGACGTACCTTTGGGAATAACAACCGTAGCGCCGACCATCACATCCTGATCCAGTAGAAGGCTGACTTTATCTCCTAGCTTCGCGGAATTTGACCGGGACTCAGCGGCCGTTTTCAATTTCAGCATAGTACCGGCGCGCAGCAAGCCATCGGTAATCACCGTTGGATTGCTGGAGGATTGAGCGTTGGGCGTGACATCGTAATACGCTTCCACCGTTTCACTCCGGGTCCAATCCTTACAGACATCCAGGCAATTCCAGCCGATACCGATGGCTTGAAGATGACCCGCGCCATTGATGGTGATGGGCCCTGTGTAGCGGGTTGAGGCAAGCGTAGGACTCCAGCCGTCGAGCGTGTAGTACACAGCAGCATAATCTCCGCCTCGCCACTTGATG
Source organism: uncultured Acidobacteriaceae bacterium (assembly GCA_963744125.1). GTDB lineage: Bacteria > Acidobacteriota > Terriglobia > Terriglobales > Acidobacteriaceae > Edaphobacter. The sequence goes on from CAVUSG010000012.1 coordinate 797,691, forward strand.
CGAACCTGTGTACCGGGTTTGACGACTCCCGGTTTGACGGAGAGATCAAGGTGGTTCCAGGTAGCGACTCTCCAGTCATTCCACGCTGGAATACTGAGGGCGTACCTGCTCGTGTCGATTCCTGCAATCTGCATCTGCTGAAGTGCCAGTTGATTGAATTGATTGATCTGTTGCAGGCTGAGCAGAGTAGCCTGTTGGGTGGCGTTCATCATGTCCTGGTTCTGCTGCGCAGCCTGCAGGCCCGCCTGCTGGGCAGCCATGGTGGCGGCATCCTGCGCCGGGGCCACTGTAACCATAAGCAACAAGACAAGAAAAGCAGTTTTCACTTGCGACTCCCGAGCGCGGTCCATTGCCGGACACGCCCCATTTGGATACACGGTTCGGATGTTACCGAACTCAGCTGAGTAGACGTTGGATGGAGAGGAATAGTTTTGTTGAATGAAATGATTGGATGTACCTGCTGCTCCGTCTCGAATCTTTGCACTTCCTGCGTTCATCCAAAGAACCGCAGCAATTGTGGGAGACCAAATAACGTGGCGGCTTTTTGCACATGCTGTGGAGCAGAGATCACTTTGAAAGCCGAGGCGTGTCGCGTATGTGGCAACCCTCGGCACGGAATGTCGCCGCCTGATTTATCGCCTAAGTTAGATGAGAGCACGGAACCATTCAAGAGGACCTCCGAAGCTCGTGAGGCGCCAACACGTAAGCGGCAGTAAATCAGCTGTCAAGTCGTTCGAAGCTCCTGATCTAAGATGTTCCAAGGGAGTGGGATGTATGTCCATAATCGCAAGCATCCTCTATCCAGTGGATTTCTCACCCTCCTGCGTCGCCATGGCTGCTTACGTGAAAAGAGCAGCGGCGCTGCTTGGAGCCAGGGTTTCACTGGTTCATGTTGTCGACCCTGCCGGCTACAACGGCATGCAACTTTACGTACGACCAATCTCCGAGGTTGAAGAGGAGTATCTCGGCATTGGCCGGGAGAGACTTGATTCCTTCTTGGCGGCAGAGTTCCCCGTGACGCAGTGCCCAAGAATCCTGGCTTCGGGGGACGCCGCGACTGAGATCGCCCGAGTTGCGAGAGAGGAGAGATTCGATCTCATCATCATGCCCACGCACTCCGGCATCTTCCGCCAGATGCTGCTTGGCTCAACAACAGCCAAGGTAATTAATGATGCGGACTGTCCAGTATTTACGAGCCGGCATGCCCAGACAATCGCTCCAAGACCTTTGGAGCATAGGGAATGGCTGTGCGCGATCGGTTTGAGTTCAAATTCGGGGAAAGTGCTACGTTTTGCCAGCCAGGTGGCAGCACAGGCGCGCGGCAAGCTCTCAATCATCCATGCGGTGCAAGCCGGAGATACGGATCTGCCGATTAAACTCGACTTGCGAGAAGAAGCCCTTTCTGGCGCGGGGCTGGAAGCGAGACGGCGCATCGCCGAGCTTCAGCAGATGGTTGGGACTGATGTTCCTGTCCGTGTTGCGGTCGGTTCAATCAAAGAGGCGCTCCTTCAGGCCGCCATGGAGGCAGATGCCGACGTGCTCATGATCGGAAGAAGCCATCAGCCCGGCACTCATGGCCGTATGCGGGACTTGACTTACGCCATGGTCCGCGACTCACCGTTTCCGGTGGTCAGCATCTGACCTGGGTATTCGCGAGAATCGCTTGACACAGCTGGTAAAATAGAACCAGGAAGCAAGCCAAAGTCCGGCACGCGCCGGACTTTTCTGCATCTAGAGGTGGAACAGGGGAGGTCCGGACCTAAATCCCTTGTTTCGAAGAATTTGCGCAAAATAAGGGGGGAGGGGGTACATGCAGAAACGGCACAAAACACGGCAGACAGGGCCCCGCGGCGAGGTCCAGACCGGACGTCACCAGGGCACCCCCAAATTTGCTCTCGCCCCGGCGCGACTCTACAATCAACCAACCGCCGCCAACCAGACGCACCTCCCCGGTCTCGAAAGCACGGGCCAAAAATCATGATTGAATCCCCTATCGCAGAAGCTCTGACCTTCGACGATGTCCTCCTCGTCCCCGCATACAGCGAAGTCGTCCCAACCCAGGTCAGCACCCAGACCCGGCTCACCCGCAACATCACCCTCAACACCCCCCTCATGTCCGCCGCCATGGACACCGTCACCGAGTCGCGCCTGGCCATCGCCATGGCCCAGCAGGGGGGGCTGGGGGTAGTCCACCGAAACCTCACCATCGAGCAGCAGGCCGGCGAGATCGACAAAGTAAAGCGCTCCGAGTCCGGAATGATCGTCGACCCGGTCACCATCGCCCCCGAGCAGACCATCGCCGCCGCCCTCGACGTCATGCGCCGCTACAAGATCTCCGGCGTCCCCGTCACCAAGAACAAGAAACTCGTCGGAATCCTCACCAACCGCGACCTCCGCTTCGTCTCCCGCACCGACCTCTCCATCGACTCCGTGATGACCAAGGAAAACCTCATCACCGTCCCCGTCGGAACCACCCTCGAACAGGCCGAAGAGATCCTCCACAAGCACCGCGTAGAAAAGCTCCTCGTCGTCAACGACGACTACGAGCTAAAAGGCCTCATCACCGTCAAGGACATCCAGAAGAAGCTCAAGTACCCCAACGCCTCCAAGGACTCCCAGGGCCGCCTCCGCGTAGCCGCCGCCATCGGCGCCACCGGAGACTTCCTCGAGCGCGCCGCCGAGCTCATCGCCAACCGCGTCGACGCCCTCGCCATCGACTCCGCCCACGGCCACAGCTCCCGCGTCCTCGAAGCCGTCCGCGAGTGCAAGCGCCGCTTTCCCCACATCGACCTCCTCGCCGGAAACATCGCCACCTACGAGGGCGCAATGGCTCTCATCGACGCCGGAGCGGACGCCATCAAGGTCGGCATCGGCCCCGGCTCCATCTGCACCACCCGCATGGTCACCGGAGCCGGCATGCCCCAGATCACCGCCATCGCCGAGGCCTACCGCGCCGCCAGCCAGCGCGGCATCTCCGTCATCGCCGACGGTGGCATCAAGTACTCAGGCGACGTCACCAAGGCCATCGCCGCCGGCGCCAGCGTCTGCATGATGGGCTCCCTCTTCGCCGGCGTCGACGAGAGTCCCCGGCGAGACCATCCTCTACCAGGGCCGCAGCTTCAAGGCCTATCGCGGAATGGGCAGCCTCTCCGCCATGGCCCAGGGCTCCGGCGAGCGCTACTTCCAGGGCAAGGACGACATGGAGGACGCAGCCAGCACCGAGCGCCCATCCCTCACCGCCCGCGAAGGCTCCGGCCCCAACCGCCTCTCCAAATTCGTCCCCGAAGGCATCGAAGGCCGCGTCCCCCACCGCGGACCACTCGAAGCCATGGTCTACCAACTCGTCGGCGGCCTCAAATCGGGCATGGGCTACCTCGGCTGCGGCACCATCGCCGAGCTGCAGACCAAGGCGCAGATTCATCCGAATCTCCAACGCCGGCCTCCGCGAGAGCCACGTCCACGACGTGATCATCACCCGCGAAGCCCCGAACTACCACGTGGAGTAAGCCGCTTGTCCTTCACCATCGCATCGAAATGATGCCGAACCCGGAACCCGAGGCTCTCATACAGCCGCACCGCCTGCACGTTCGATTCGGTCACAGTAAGCGTGATCGCTGAAAACCCGGCGTCGGCCAGATGGCCGATAAAATGTTCCATCAGGGCCCGCCCCAGCCCCCGCCGCCGGTACTTCTCAGCAACACAAATCTGAGTGATATGCGCCACCTCAGGAGCAACCCGAGAGCAAAGCAATATCCCCGCCAAAGCATCCACCCCCCGCTCCCGCAACACCAAAGAAGAATTCGCTTCAAACACCCCGCATCCCGGAAACCGCACAATATTGTGCAGAAACCGCAGCGAACCATGCAGCGTCCGATACTGGTCGTTGATGGACGCATCGATATGCTCCGCATACGCCGCATGGATCAACTCAGCCGCCGGCTGATAACACGCCGCCGTCCACCCCCCCAACTCCATCCAATCCGGCACCAAAGCTTGCGAGCTTTTCTGCTTATCATGATTCGCAGCAGGAAGAATCGATGAACAGTCGTACTCCATAAAGAGCCGCGGATACAAAGTAAAACCCGCCTCACGAAAGCTCTTCTCAATAACACCCGAGTCATACAGGAGCATCTGTGACTCAATGCGCTCAATGTCGGGGGAGTGCTCGAGGAGGTCAAGTAGATGACCCAGCAACCTCTCGGTGATCTGCAGCGAGTGCTCCGGATCGTCCGCGACAGCATAGACATCCCCAACGACAACCTTGTGCCCCTCGTACACGCAAAACGTAAATCCGCAAACCCGCCCTCGATCCAGAGCTACAAAACCGGGGAGTATGCGGGAGTCCAGGTATTGCAGCAAGAGGTCACTGGAACTCTCGTAGTTCCAACGCAGCCGCCTCTTCCAGACGCGTGCCTCGTCTTCCAGCATCGGACGCAGCTGACGCGCAGAAAAGTGCCGGAGATCAAGGATTTCGAGTTGGCTCGTGACGCTCATCCGGGCTGGTCTTCTGTTGAGCTTATAGCAACTCGTTGCGTCAGTGCACTTCTAAAGGGTATCGCATCGAATTCGTCTTCTAAGGTTGAGCGTAGACCTTATAGACTTCGAGACCCTGTGAATCATATAGAAAGAGAGGTTCGTAAACTCTTCCGCTGAGCCACCGGTTCAATCCGTCGCTATCCTTGGTGGGAATTACAAGCAGGTGCTCCTGCTTAGGGACGCCATCGCTGCCGTAATGGATAATCGGTTCATTCCGGTAGAATGCGAGTCCATAATCCATGTCTCGCTTGATGTTCTCGACCGCGACCAGTTTGATTTCCGGGGCCTGACGCGCCATCTCCGTCGCGAGCGGGCGCGCCGAATAATTCACGTCAAGATCCTTGCCATGAAAACCGAGTAGAAACACCAACGAAGCAAGAACAGGCACCAGTGTCGCATTTAGCGTCTGGGAGATTCCCCATCGCCGAATGATCAGCAGCACGATCGCACCCATTGCAACCGCTGAAGTTACTGCGGCAATCATCCATGCAGTTGAAGGGACGAGCGTCTCATACTTCATATGTTGGGGTGCAAGCACCAGAACGAAGACCAGAAGACCGCAAAGCAGGGCATGTGACCAAAGCAGCCACGCCGGCATACCCTCCCGCCGGGTACGGTTCAGGTAATCGGCCGTGAGAATCGTGAGCGGGGGAATGGACGGAAGTATGTAACCCGGTAGTTTAGATCCAGAGAATGAGAAGAAGAGGATCGGAAAAAGCGCCCACAGAACTAGGAATTCAGGAAAGGCATCTCCCGCCCGCGAGTGTCCCAGATACCGCTGGGGATTATGGCGTACCTTCCACTCCGCAATTGAAATCTGAACGGAGTCAATCAGAGCACGAAGAGCAATAACGGTCCACGGCATCAAAGCCAGCAGTACTACGGCGCCGTAGTACCAGATTGGTTGGTGGTGCTGGTATCGGTTGGTAGCAAACCTCTCCAGATTATGCTCAAGGAAGAAGAACCTGTAAAAGGTTGGATTTTTTTTCTGAACGGCGATGTACCAAGGCAGCACGATTACTAGATACAGCAGAATGCCGGGAACCCATATTGTGCGGCGGAGGGCTGCCCATTCGCGTCGCAGTCCTACGAACAAAAGAATGATGAAGAGCGCCAGGAATGGAGCGACTGGCCCTTTAGCAAGCGTGGCCACGGCGCCGAAAAAATATAGATCGAACAGCCAGAACTTCTTGCCTGTCTCATACCACGCGTACCAGCCCAGCATCCCGATGCAGAATGGAGCCGCTAGCTGCATATCGGTCGAGGCACCCCTTGCGAAGCTGACTATGCCGACACAGGAGGCCGTAATTAGTGCGGCGTCCAGATGTCCGCCGGGTCTAAAACGTCGCATGTGCAGAAAGATCAGGATAATCAGCGCAAACGTTGCGGAGCTGGATGGCAGCCGGGCCGACCAATCAGAGACGCCAAACTCCTTGAAGAAGCTCATGGCGCGCCAGTAGTACAAAGCAGGCTTCTCAAGCCACGGCTGGCCGTAGAGGATAGGAGTTACAGTTCCCCCGGCAATACAGTGATAGGAGCGCCGCAAGTCATCCAAACGGAGACTGCGCGGCACCATCTTTGCATTGACCTCATGGCAGGCCTGGGAGTGGGCCGCCAGCATCTCGCGTGCGATCTGCGCGTATCTTGGCTCATCCGCTCCCACCAATCCCAATTGATCGCCACCGAAGATAGGAATAAGTCCGAATAGCAAAAGGAAGATGGTGACCGTCAGGAGGACGATGAACTCCCCGGGGGCCGCGAGCTCCGGCAGATTCTTGATAGAGCGAAGCCACGCTGCTGGCCTGGAGAGTGTCCACGCGCGGGGATTGGATGATTGCGGCGTATCGTTCATCGATTGAAATGTCTTGAGCGGGTCAAGGCTAACAGAGTCCCATCCGAAGTTGAGTAAGAATTCGCTCTGTTGCCTCTTCCAGTGGGCCTTCGAGGGTGCAACCACTGGCACTGCGGTGGCCACCACCTCCAAATGACTCTGCAATTTGCGCTACGTCGATCTTGCCTTTGCTGCGAATGCTGAGGCGGAAGTCGCCATTGGGGGGCAACTCCCGCAGGAAGACAGCAGACTCTACTCCGGCTATACCGATGAGGTAGTTAACCACTCCTTCGCAGTCTTCTGGGGAGGCGCCTGTTTGTTCCATCTCTGCGTCAGTCACCCAGCTCCAGGCAATCGGGCCATCACACTTCATATTCGTGAGGGCGACGGCGAGCAGACGTATCTTGCTCTCCGGATTGCTGAAGTAGAGATCGCGAGCGATCTCGCTGGGGCTTGCTCCATGTTTGGCCAGATTATATGCAAGTTCGAACGTACTGGCGTTGGTACTGGGATAGGTAAAAGAACCTGTGTCGGAGAGGACTGCGGCGTAGAGGCAGGTGGCCATGGCCGGAGTGATCTCCGCCCCGGCGGCAACCGCAATCCGGTAGACCATCTCAGCTACCGCGCAGGCGTGCTCGTCGATCCAGTTGAGGGCGGCGTAGGGGCGGCCGCTGGCGTGGTGGTCGATATTGATGAGGGGGCGGCCCGTCAGGCCCTGCAGTCCGGTCCGTTCGATACTGTCGCACTCGAGGATGATGGCCGGGGTGTCATCCTCGTCCACGCTGGAGGCGACCTGGATGCTCTCTATCCCAGGGAGGCTCTTGTAGATGACGGGTGGAGGGTCGGCGAGAACGATCCGGGTCTCGCAGCCTAGTTGGTTCAATATGGCGGCGATCGCCAGTGCTGAGCCTACGGCGTCGCCATCCGGGCGCGCGTGCGAGGTGATGAGGAAGCGGCTGGTGGAACGGAAGGTCCTCAGCAGCGCTAGCGATGGAGGCTTCAGGAGTCATGCTTTGGAGGTGACCTCCGCGGTTGAAGCTGGCTGTGTCGCGTTCCTCTTGGCGTCGCGTTTGCGCATGCGGCCGAGCAGCTCATCCATTCGTCCGGTCATTTTTTCAGAGCGGTCGATGGCGAAGGAGAGTTCAGGGACGTGGCGTACCCCCATGCGGTCGCGCAGCTGGGAGCGGATGTAGGCGCGAGCGGCGGTGAGGCCCTCCAGGGTGGATTGCTCCTCCTCCTCGGTGCCGTGGACGGCTACGAAGACCCGGGCGGACTTGCCTCCCGGGGCGAGGACTACGTCGGTGACGTAGCTGGGGGCGATGCGGGGGTCGGAGAGTTCGCCCTCGAGCATGGCACCGATCTCCTCGGAGAAGGTGTTGGCTACGCGGTTGCGGTGGTAAGTTCTGGCTCGTTGTTCAGGCATCGGGATGGTGTGGCACGAATTACTTAGAGTACCAAATCCGACTATATGGAACGCTATTCGGGCAGGATCTCTGAGTAGGAGTCGAGGATTTCGGCGGACGATCCGGCGGCGATTCGGTGGGCGGCGTCGTCGATGATGTGCATCTGGCCGGTTAAGTAACTGGTGGAGTTGGAGATGGCTACTATGCCAAGCGTAGCCCGGTTCCAGACGATTCCGTCGTCGAGTTCGGCTATGGAGAGGTTGAAGGAGTGGCGGAGTTTATCTTTCATGGAGCGGACGACCTGGCGGCGGTCTTTTAGGGATTGTGCGTGGGGGATTTCGAGTTCGAGGGTGAGTTTTGCGATTGGCATGGGTGTAGGCCCCCTGGGGGCTATTTTGCGCAAATTATTCAAAACAATGAAGATAAGTCCGGACCTCCGGTTTTGAACTACCTGCAAAGTATTGATAATAAAGGGTAGTTTGCACAAAGTATTCATTCTTATTGACTTATGGGAGAAGCGGGTGCGACTCTGCGGGCTGCCCGGTCACGAGTGTACCTCTTCCGAGGGCGAGGATTTGTCAAGTATTGCCGCTCGGAACTTAGAAGGTGAAGCTGGCTCCGAGTTGGATTCTGCGGGGGCTGTTGGCCTGGGTGGGCTGCATGAAGAGCGGGGAGCTCTGGACTCCGACGAAGCTGTTGAAGTTGACGCGGTTGAGGGTGTTGAAGCTGGAGACGGAGAAGCCGAGGACGGGGCTGGCGTCCTTGAGCTGGGGGCGGAGCTTGTAGTTGTAGCCCCAGCGCAGCTCGAGGTTCTGGAAGTTGGCACTCTGGAGGCTGTTGCGCGGGACTCCGGCGGGGCGGGCGTTGGAGAGGCCGGTGTAGTAGTTGTCCTGGCCGGTGGTGATGGAGTAGGGGGTGCCGGAGTAGTCGTAGAAGCCGACGCCGAGGTTGAAGATCCTGTCGGGGAAGAAGGTGCTGAGCATGGAGAGCCGCTGGCGCTGATCGAAGTTGGTGCGGCTCCACTCGGCGTTGGGGTTGTACTGGTTCTCAGGGATGAAGGTGGAGAACTCGGTGTCGCTGTCGGCGTGCTGCCATCCATACTGCAAAAAGCCGGAGTAGACGTTGCCGATGCGGCCGCGGAAGCTGACGGTGAGGCCGTCGCTCTTCTGGTAGCCGCCGGAGTTGAGCTGCAGAACCTGGGCGTAGTTCGGATTCGGCCGAGCGGGGCTGGTGAAGGGCGGCAGCGGAGCGTTGATGTCGATGGAGCGCAGCGCGTGCCAGCCGCGATAGCCTCCGTAGGCGACGGTGAGGGTCGATTTGGTGGTGACCTGCCGCTCCAGGCTGAGGCCGTAGTAGCCCTGCACGGGAGACTTGAGGTTCGGCTGGAAGTTGAAGAGGCTGGGCGGCTGGGCGGCGAGCGGGTTGCAGACGGTGATATCGGGATAGCAGAGGTTGGTGGTGATGAGGAGGCTTCGCTCGGCGGCGTACTGGTACCGCGCCAGTTGCTGGCCGATGTTGACGCCTACGCGGCGGAAGTAGATGCCGCTGCCTACGCGCAGGACCATGGCGTGCTTCTTATCGAGCATGTAGGCGAAGGAGAGTCGGGGCTGGATGCCGTCCATGGTGCCGGGTAGTGCGTTCTGCCAGAAGTAACGGACGCCGGGGCTGGCGGTGAGCCGCGGGGTGAGCTGTATCTGGTCCTGGAAGAATGCCTGCGGCTGCAGGTAGTAGGTGAGAAAGCGGCTCTGGCCCTGCTGGAGGGTGAAGCTGGAGGGGGCGCTCTGCAGATACGTGGCCTGGCTGGCGAAGGTGTAGGTTCCCTGGCGGTTGGTTTCGTCTTCGAGGACGCGGCGGCCCATGTTGGGGAGCTGCACGCCGAATTTGAACTGATGGATGCCGTGGGTCCAGGTAAAGATGTCGCTGATGTTGGGGTTGTACTCGGTTTGCAAGACTGTCGTTCTGAGCGCCTCCAAAGGTAGCCACGCCCTGCACGATGGTCTGCGGGGTTTTGGAGTTGCTGACGGTGCAGTCGTTGTTGTCCTCGAAGAGGAAGGAGAACTGGTTGAGCTTGTTGGCGGAGAGGATGAACTCGTCGCGGTAGATGATGTCCTGATCGAAGTTGTAGGAGACGTATCCCACGCTGGCCTGCACGATGCCTCCGATGTTCTGGTTGGTCGCGCTGCCTTTGTACATCTCATACTGGACGTAGCCGGAGTGACGATCACTGTACTGATGGCTGACCTTCATGGTGAGGTTCGTGGACGACGAGGGAGAGAAGACGTTTTGTGCCGGTGTTGGGACGGGGATGGGTGTGGCGTTGACCTGCGAGTAGTAGCTCCGCACCTGGCGATTCAGAGTGAAGAGAAATGCGGTGTTATGCAGCGGCTTGATGGGTCCGGTTAGAAATCCTTCGTAGATTTCGCGGGTCTCGGGAGCTTTGGAGGTGGCAAAGTAGTTGGTCGCGTTGAGGGCGGAGTTGCGATAGTTGAAGGTAACGGTGCCGTGGAAGCTGTCGGCGGTGCTCTTGGTGGTGATCTCCATCTGGCCGCGGCCGGGGGTGCTGTAGCGGGCGGAGTAGGGGTCCTGATTGATGGTGACGTTTTCGATGGCGGAGGGCGCTACGCCGAGGGTGGATTTCTCGACTCCATCGATGACCAGCGTGGTGCCGGTCTCGCCTGCGATGCCGGCGTCGAGGAATGCGGAGAGCGTGCCGACGATGTCGTTATCGAAGATGGGGAGGGTCTTGATGTCGCTGGCGTTGAAGGAGGGGCTGTCCTGATTCTGGTCGGAGGAGAGGGCGTCGACGTTTTGGGATGCGTCGACGTTGACGACGGTGGAGACGCTGGCCAGATTCATGGTGAGGGTGAGGGGTGCGAGCGGGGAGGTAGTGACTCGAAGGGCCTGGGCCAGCGGCTCGAAGCCAGGGAGGGCGATGGCGAGGCGATAGTCGCCCGGCGCGGGTTGGGGGATGCGGAACTGGCCGGCGCTGTCAGAGATAGCGGTGGAGACGACGGTGCCGTCGGGGCGTTGCAGCTCGATCTTTGCGCCGGGGATGATGGCTCCGGTGGGGTCTTGCACGTGGCCGGTGATAGCGGCGGTGCGTGCGGTTTCTGCTGCGCGTGGTGCGGTGGTCTGGCTTCTTGCTGCTGCGGGAGCTGCGCAGAGCAGGAGCGCGGCGATGAGGCAGAGAATTCTGCGGCGGGCCGGCGTGGGTGCGTCGTGTCTTGTGGAACCAGGGCAGGGGGAGCGCATCGACTGCTCATTTCGAATGAGAAATAGGTTTTAAGTAATCGCTTTAACTTTATCGCGATGTGTGGCTGCGCCGCAAAACGTGGGGGCGATGGAGCGGAGCGTATACGAAGACATTCGTAGTCGTCAATGACCATCTTCGTAGACTTTTGTCAGTCTTGTTATGGGTTGTTACTGCGGCGTTTTTACTTAGTTCCCTGCGGCGGTATTTTTGCTGGGATAGGCGACCATGACGGTGAGGATCTCGTAGGGCTTGATGGGGACTGTGACTGTGTCGCCGCTGAGTGGGAGGTGCTGGGCTTCGGGTCTCTCCCTCAGGTAGACCTTCTCCATCAGGTTGGTTTCGATGGCGTAGGTCGCGCCGGGTGGGACGTGGAGTTTGACTTCGGTTGCGGTGCCGGCCCACTCGTACATGCGATAGATGAGGGCGTCGGCGTCTTCGGCTTTTTTGATTGCGGTGAGGGTGACGTTGGGGTTTTCGACTGATGACGAAGGAGTGGGTGGCGGGCAGAGTGCCGGTGTGGGAGAAGACCTGCTGGGCTGTGAGCGGGTCGTTGAGCTCGTAGCCGCGGTGCATGGTCTGGGCCTGCTTCCAGTCGCCGGTGTGGGGGTAGATGGCGTAGGTGAAGCGTTGGCGGCCGCGGTCGGCGACGTCGTCGGGCCAGGTGGGCGAGCGGAGGAGCGTGATGCGGAGGGTGTTGCCGAGGGCGTCGTAGCCGTACTTGGAGTCATTGAGGATGGAGACGCCTTGATGAGCGTCGCCGAGGTCGGCCCAGCGCTGGGCGGGGACTTCGAACTTGGCTTTCTCCCAGGAGTTGTTGCGGGTGGTGGTGCGGGTGATGGTGCCGAAGGGGATCTCGTAGGTGGCTTTGTCGCTGGTGGCGGCGAGAGGGAAGGCGGCTTTGAGGAGGACGTGGGTCTCGTGCCAGTCGATGTCGTTGTCGATGCGAATGAAGTCGGAGTCGGCGTCGAGGGAGATTGTCTGTTTGAACGTAGAGGACTGCCATTTGCGCGTGATGTAGATGGAGGCAGTGACAGGGCCGTTATCGAACCGCCGCACTTCATTCGCGGGGATGATGAATGGTGGCTTGTCGAGGGTTCCGGGGTCTACGTTCCAAGCGTCATACTGCTTTGGATTGTCAGCAAATGCTTGTAGTTGATTGCCGCAAGAGTTTGGAGCAATAAATTCCTTATTGTCTGGCAGCATGACGAGGGAGGTGATGCACCCAGTTTTCTTTTCAACGGTTAGTTTTAGCTTGGAATTAGAGATGACGATGTTGTCCAGAGAAGATTCATCCATCACCTTGAGGTCGCTCTTCGGCTCCGGCTTTTTTGTTGGCTGACCCGCGCGTACGAGACGGTAGCCCATCGCAGGGATATCGTCGATTCGAGCGAATACTGCGTCATGGTGCGTGACTGGGTCGTTGAAGGCAGGACTCGTGAGAATCTTATTGCCCTCCAAGTCGAACAACTGGATATATTGGGCGTTTTCCGGAAGAGAGACTGGAATTCTGACAACTTCGCTACGAGACCAAGGAAGGCTATTGAAGATTAGGATTGGCACGCCGTCTTTCACCCGGGTATCTGCAACGGCACCGAGATTCCCAAGGGCCGCGTTCGTGATTTCGCTGTCAGAATGGAAAACTTCAGTAAAGTCTTTCTGCGCATCGCGGTAGATGACTGCGATGCCGGAGCCAGCCGCAAGGTCGTGGAACTGGTTGAATGTTATCTTCTTCCAATTCTCCGTCAGCTCCTCTGCAGGATAGTGCTGGTATGGAAAGAGATTGTTGGGTTGAGAGCGACCTAGGAGCCAAGCCAATGAAGCGTATTTTTCGGCGTTGAGGGTGGCTACTTCGCTGGTGCGCATGTTGCGTTTGTGCGCGGCTTGTGTGGTGAAGACTCCGCGGTGGTACTCGAAGTAGAGCTCGTCTTTCCATGTGGGGATGCCGAGGGTTCCGGTGGGGGAGGCGGGTGGTGGGGTGTAGCCCTTGGCGATGCTGTCGTAGTTCCAGGTGGGGGAGTTGGGGTTGAGGTTTTTTTCTACGCTGGTGAAGTAGCTTTGTGCGGTTCCGTAGCGCATGGTGGGGACGGCGTCTTTGCTGCCGGAGGTGATCCATTTATCGGCCTGGTCGAGCATGGCGCGGGTGGGGCCGCCGCCGTGGTCGCCGATGCCGTAGAGGTCAAGCATCTCGGTGGTGCCGGGGTTGCGCTGGGCGGACTCGGCGAAGTCGGCGGAGATGCGGGTGGGGTTGACGTTGTCGTGAACGTAATCGGTGGGGAAGTAGGTGAGGACCTTGCTGCCGTCGGGTGACTCCCACCAGAAGAGGCGGAAGGGAAGCTGGTTGGTGTCGTTCCAGTGCATCTTCTGGGTGACGAAGTAGTCCATGCCGGAGCGTTTATAGATTTGGGGGAGCTGCCAGTTGTAGCCGAAGGAGTCGGGGTTCCAACCGATGCGGGCGGTGACGCCGTACTGCTGCTGGAAGTAGCGCTGGCCGACGAGGAGCTGGCGGACGAGGGATTCGCCGCCGGGGAGGTTGAGGTCGGGCTCGACCCACATGCCGCCGACGATCTCCCAGCGGCCTTCTTTGATGCGCTGGCGGATCTGGTCGTTGAGGGCGGGGTACTTGTCGGCCATCCACTCGTTGTACTGGGCGGCGGACTGGGTGTAGGTGTAGTCGGGGTACTCGTTCATGAGCTGCAGGGCGGTGGTGAAGGTGCGCTTGACGACGTCGATGGTCTCAGAGCGCGGCCAGAGCCAGGCGGCGTCGATGTGGGCGTTGCCGGCGAGGTCGACCTTGGCCTGTGCGAGGATGGGGTGAAGCTCGGCGAGGATGCTTTGCGCTTTGAGGAGCGACGCGTCGAAGGCGGATTGATCGCCGGCGTTGAGGGCGTTGAGGTCGATGGCGGCTACCGCTGCTTCGACTTTGGGCAGCAGGTCTTTGCGCGGTGTGGCGAGCGCGGGCAGGAGGTTGGCGGCAGTGATGCATTGGACGCGGATGTCGTCGGGGTTAGGGCGGGTGGAGGTGGCGGAGGCGTTAGGCTCGATGCGTAGGCTGGCGCCTACGATGGTCTTGTCGTCTTCGGTGTGGAGGAGCTTTACGGCGACGAGGATCTTGTCGCCGGGTTTAGCGGGTTCGAAGAGGATGATGGGTTCCAGATCATCGCCGAGGGCGACGCGGCGGCCGTTGAAGTAGATGATCTCGGGGATGGGACCGTTGGCGTTGGCGCGGAATTGGAACCAGATGCGTGAGCCGGTGAGATCGTAGCCATTGAGGGTCTTAGGTACTTCGATCTCGCGGCGAAGCCAGACAGCGTCTTTGGGGGCTTTGGTGCCATTGGCGGCGATGGGCCATGCGGAGTCGTCGAGGGTCATCGCTTCGCCGTGGGGGAGATCGCCGACGTGGAGGCGCCACTGGCCGGCGGGCAGTGCGTTCAAGGTCTCGAGGGTGTGCAGCTTTGCGAGCGCGGTGGGCGAGAGATTTTTCTGTTCACGGACGGGGGTGAAGGATTGAGCAGAGAGTGTCGAGGCGGCCAGAACCAGCACGAGCGATACGAGACGGTTACGCATGCACGCAAGGGTAGCAAATTGCGGGCGTGGTGAGTTTACACGGGGAGGCGAGTGGCTGGGTGTAAGGTGATTTTGGGTGACCAATGCACATTCTGGTTATCAATAGCGGTTCTTCGTCGGTGAAGTTCTCGGTGTTTCAGGCGGATGCGGGGAAGCCTCGTTCGCTGTTTGAGGGTGAGGTGAGTGGGGTGGGCGGGGATTCTGCGCGGCTGGCGTTTCGAGACGAGCAGGGGAATGATCTTGCTGGTGCCGGTGCGCAGGTTAAGGCGGGGACCGCGTCCGAGGCGATTCATGCGGTGATGGATGTGATCTCTGGCGGCACGGTGCCGGCGATCGATGCGGTGGGATATCGCGTGGTGCATCCGGGAGCAAAGCTGAAGGGCCATTGCCGGATTACTGAGGAGGTGCTGCAGGATCTGGTCGCGGCGGCTGAGTTTGCTCCGTTGCATGACCCGGTGGCGGTTGAGATGATTCGGGCGGTGATGGCGAGGATGCCCACAGTGGGACACTTTGCGTGCTTCGATACGGTGTTTCACGAGTCGATGGGCGAGGCTGCGACGACGTATGCGTTGCCAGCGGCGGTGCGGGAGCGTGGAATGCGGCGGTACGGCTTTCACGGGCTGAGTTGTGAGTCGATCGTGGTGCAGATGCGTGAGGCGGCTGAGAGCGGGGAGCTGAGCTTTCCGGAGCGCATGGTGATTGCGCATCTGGGAAGCGGGTGCAGTGCGACGGCGGTGGTGAACGGCAGGTCGGTGGACACCACGATGGGGCTAACGCCGACGGGTGGGGTGGTGATGGGGACGCGGCCGGGCGATCTCGATCCGGGGGTAATGCTTTATCTGCTGCGGCAGCAGGGCGCGACTGTGGATTCAGTTGAGAAGATGGTGAACCATGCCGCGGGGATGGTGGCGTTGTCCGGAATGGCCAACGATATGAAGGCGGTGCGAGCGGCGGCAGCGAATGGCGACAAGCACGCGAAGCTGGCGATTGACGTGTTTACGCGCAGTGTGCGGAAGGCGATGGGCGGGTTCTGCTGGTTGATGGGTGGGCTGGATGCGATTGCGTTTGCCGGTGGGATTGGCGAGCATGATGGGTCTTCTCGCGACGAGATTCTGGGTGGTCTGGAGGGTTTGGGAGTCGAGCTCGATGTGTGGCTTGATGGAAAAGGCGAGGGAGTGCGGCTGCTGAGTGAGGCCTCGTCACGGGTAGCGGTATATGTGGTGCCGGCGGAAGAAGACCGCATGATTGCGGTGCATGTGATGAATATGACAGTGAGATGAAATTGAGCGGGCGTCTTTTCGTCGTCGCATCTATTGCATCTAACCTGATTACTGTTCTCAAACGACTCAGGCAGTGCCAACGAAGTGTACGGAGCCTTTATGCCACCTCTCACCGCAAAACTGACCCCTCCTCTGGATACGAATGCGCAACCTCTGCAGGCTGAAGAGCTGCGGAAGATGAACGCCTACTGGATGGCGTGTAACTATCTGTGCGCTGGAATGCTCTATCTACGCGAAAATCCGCTGCTGCGCGAGCCGCTGAAGCCGGAGCACATCAAGAATCGGCTGCTCGGGCACTGGGGTTCTGACCCGGGGCAGAGCTTTACGTGGGTGCATTTGAACCGGCTGATCAAGAAGTATGACCTGAACGTGATCTACATCTCCGGGCCGGGGCATGGGGCGCCGGCGACTCTGTCGAACAGCTATCTGGAGGGCGTTTACTCGGAGGTCTATCCGGACAAGAGCGAAGACGTCGAGGGGATGCAGAAGTTCTTCAAGCAATTTTCATTTCCGGGAGGGATTGGAAGCCATTGCACTCCGGAGACGCCGGGATCGATCCACGAGGGCGGCGAGTTGGGGTACAGCCTGTCGCATGGGTTTGGCGCGGCGTTTGATAATCCCGATCTGATCGTGGCCGTGGTGGTTGGCGATGGTGAGGCGGAGACGGGGCCGCTGGCTACGAGCTGGCACTCGAACAAATTTCTGAATCCGATTCGCGACGGCGCGGTGCTCCCAATACTTCACCTGAATGGTTACAAGATCGCGAACCCCACGATTCTGGCGCGGATTCCGGCGGAGGAGCTGGAGCATTTATTTATCGGACTGGGGTGGGCTCCGTATGTTGTGGAGGGCGATGACCCGCTGGTGATGCATCAGAAGATGGCCGCGGTGATGGAGCACTGCGTGAAGGAGATTCAGCGCGATCCAATCTGCCGCGCGGAGTGCTGCGCCGGGGACACCGGTGAAACGTCCGCGGTGGCCGATGATTGTGCTGCGGACGCCAAAGGGATGGACGTGTCCGAAGGAGATCGACGGGCACAAGCTGGAGGGCTCGTGGAGAGCGCACCAGATGCCGATCCTCGATCCAGTTACGAATCCGGCGCATCTGCGCGAGGTGGAGGGATGGCTGCGGAGCTACAAGCCGGAGGAGCTGTTCGATGGGAACGGTGCGCTGATCAAGGAGTTGAAGGAGATGGCTCCCGTCGGCACGCGACGGATCACCGCGAATCCACACGCGAACGGCGGTGTGCTGCGAAAGCCGCTGGAGATGCCGGATTTTCGCGACTATGCGCTGAAGGTGGAGAAACCGGGGCAGACTGCAGGTCTCATCGACGGCTACGCTGGCTACTTTTCTGTGCGAGGTGATGCGAAGGAATATGACGAACTTCCGCGTCTTCGGGCCGGATGAGACGGCTTCGAACAAGCTGGATGGAATCTACGAGGCCAGCGGCAAGACGTGGATGGAAGAGATGAAGCCGGAGGATGCTGATGGCGGATTTCTTTCGACCGACGGCCGGGTGATGGAGATGCTGAGCGAGCACACGCTGGAGGGCTGGTTCGAAGGGTACGTGCTGACAGGGCGGCATGGTTTCTTCTCGTCGTATGAGGCGTTCGTGCACATCATCGACTCCATGTTCAACCAGCATGCGAAGTGGCTGGAGAAGAGCAAGCTGGAGCTGCGATGGAGGGAGCCGATCTCTTCGATCAACCTGCTGATTACTTCGCTGGTGTGGCGGCAGGACCATAACGGATTTACGCACCAGGACCCGGGATTTCTGGACGTGGTGACGAACAAGAGTCCGGAGGTGGTGCGGATCTATCTGCCGCCGGATGCGAACTGCTTGTTAAGCGTGGGCGACCACTGTCTGCGGAGCACGGACTACGTGAACGTGATTGTGGCGGACAAGGCGGAGCACCTGCAGTATCTGGATATGGATGCGGCGGTGAAGCATTGCACGAAGGGCATCGGCATCTGGGACTTTGCGAGCAATGACGAAGGCACGGAGCCGGATGCGGTGATTGCGTGCGCCGGTGATATTCCGACTTCAGAGGCGTTGGCTGCGGTGGCGATCCTGCGGGAGCGATGTCCGAAGGTGAAGATACGGTTTGTGAATGTGGTGGACCTGTTCCGGCTGATGCCGGCGGAGGAGCATCCGCATGGGCTGCCTTCGCGCGAGTTCGACAGCTTGTTTACGAAGGACAGGCCGGTGATCTTCAACTTCCACGCGTACGCTTCGCTGATTCACAAGCTGACATACCGGCGGACGAATCACGACAACTTCCATGTGCGCGGCTACAAGGAGAAGGGCAACATCAACACTCCGCTGGAGCTGGCGATTCTGAACCAGGTGGATCGGTTCAACCTGGCGATCGATGTGATCGATCGCGTGCCGGGCCTGCAGGAGACGGCGGCGCACACAAAGGACTGGTTGAAGGACCAGATCATCGACGCGGTGAACTATGCGCACGAGAATGGAATCGACCGGCCGGAGATTCGCGGCTGGAAGTGGCCCTTCTAAACGGCAGCGCGTTTACTTGATTTTGAAGTGTGACTGGAACTGCAGGATGAGTCCGTTGACCGTGGCGGGCCAGGGCAGATCCTCGTGGCCGGTATAGACCTCGGCCCACAGGATGTTGCCGCGGGTGTTGTCCGACGTTGGCGGTGTAGATGCGGAGGGTGCCGAGATCGACGGCTCCGGAGTTGATGCTCATGCCGTCGACGCCGACGGGAATAAGCAGGAAGACGAGATCGGACGGTTCTGCCTTCGGACGACAAGGGTCTTGCCGAGCTTTTTGGTGATCAGGGTCTTGAGCTGCGCCTGGGCGTACTTGTCGATGGAGTGTGTCTCGATGCTGATGGTTTTTGCACTGGCGAGCCGCTTCTGAAAGGCAGCACCATCGCAGGTGTAGACGTGCTTTTCGAGGGTGCAGGCCTGACCTTCGGTGGCAGAGTTGCCTTGGGCCACAGCCGAGGCGCCCGAGAGGCCGATGGGCAGCAGGAGCGCGAGGAGAAGCAGGTAAAGTCTTGCGTTTAGGCGAGAAGAGAAGCTGGCGTCGAGGGAAAGGCGCTGGATCGGCACGTCCCGATTCTACCCCGAGGGGACCGGGAGTTGCATGTTTTGGAATGTTGGCAGAGAATCTCCGCGTGGCAGGTCTGACCACTTTTCCCGCAGCGAAAGTTATCCCGAGTGATGGGGCGTCGCTGTTGGCGGGGATTGGGACAGGACCGAACCCAACGCGTGAGGTGTAATTTGAATCGCAAAGCTGGTTGGTCTGCTTCTATTCGCCGCGTGGTGGTATGCGCGCTTTCCCTCTTTTGTGCGACCGGGCTTTTGTTGGCGCAAGGCGGACCACCGAAGGAGCCGGGGCTGTTGTTCTATCTCTCGGGCGACAACGGATTCAAGGCGGACTATGCAGCGGGCGGCGATCCGATGCCGAACTATCAGACCGACGTGAAGATCTCGCCCGGCGGTGCGAAGGGTTCGTATATACAGTGCGGCAACAACCAGCTGCTCTCCTACTGGGCGCCGGGAAATATCTATGCGCAGCGCGGGACGCTGTCGTTCTACTGGCGCGGCCACGATGACATGGACGAGACGGCGTTCCCGGTATTTCGCGTGGGGTATGCGGATCACTCGAGCTGGGACATGGTGTGGCTGCGTATCGATTGGAACGGCCATGGATTCGACGCGTTCGTGACGGACGTGAACCTGGGGCGGACGCGGGTGTCGTACAAGCTGCCGGCGATGCCGAAGGGGACGCAGTGGTTCCATCTGGCGCTGGCGTGGGACGAGACGTCGGGCATTCGCTTCTATGTGGACGGCAAGCTGGTGGGTGAGAAGGCGGCGACGGGCCGGTTCGATACGGGGCTTGACCAGTTTGGGCCGCACTCGCGCATCATCTCGCCGCAGGGCGTGGAGAGCAGCTACAACTACGATCGCGGCGGCGACATCGATGAGCTGCGGATCTACGACCGGATGCTTTCGGACGACAACATTGCCGGCTTAGCGAAGAACGAAGTGCCGCAGAATATTCCGCCAGTGACGCGGTCGCTTGCGGCTGCTCCGGCTCCCGCGGCTACGCTGCCGGTGGAGAGCTGGCAGCAGGAGTGGTGGCACCGCTATGGCTGGAATCGTCCCGATGATGTTCCGGCACTGCTGCCCGCGGACGCGACGACGGTTCGCAAGGTGGAGATTCATGATGCGTACGATTTGAAGCGGTGGTGGTGGAAGGGCACGGACGGGATTCGCGAGACGACGTGGCCGGGCGTGTACAACCGCTCGCGGCTGGTGGGGCGGTTCGACTACTTCCAACTGCCGGACTGGGATTGCTACGCGCTGTCGGGGAAGTCGGTGACGTTCTACATGCCGAATGAGCCGTGGAATCATCTGGAGATCGAAGGCGGAGCGTGGGGCAATGTGGCGCTGCTGACTCCGGGCAACGGCGACCCGAAGGCGGTTGCGGATCCGGACCAGCATGACCCATCGCCGATGCTGGCGAAGACGCTGTTCGAGCGGCCGAAGGGGCAGGAGCACACGAGCAATCAGTTCGCCGAGCCGATTACGGGCGAGAAGGTGCGCTTCACCAACGTCGAGCAGGAGTGGCCGATCGGAGAGTTCGCGGCGTACTACGTCCATCCTGGCGCGGAGCCGGAGGGAATTGCGAAGCTGCGCTATACGCTCTCCGCGCGGAATAATCCGGCCGACAATAAGTCGCTTGATTCGCTGGTCGCATTTATCGCGGGGCGCTATCCGGTGGATGAGCGCGCGACGATTGTCGCCGGGCCGGGTGGCGGAATTCCTGGCGGCGCTCGTGCGGTGGGCGGAGCTGCGAGAAGAGGCCGAGGGGGCGATGCGTCTGGTGCAGCGGGCCCGAGCCTGCCGCTGGTTCACATCCTGATTCCGTCGGACTTCCGGACGATTCCGAATGCTGAGCGCGGGACGGCGTACGACTGGGAGAATATCAACGCCGGGCTCGACGGCATCGCGATCGACCTGCCGGCGCTGAATATCAAGCCGACGCACGGCGACGCGATTCCGATGAATATCCAGATCAAGGACCCGCTGTGGCCGATGCGCGACATGCTGGACTTCAACTTCTCGGTGAAGCCGGGCGAGGCGCATACGCTGTGGCTCGATACCCGCGACCGCATCCTGCCGAACAACAAGAGCCTGTACATAACGATTGCTTCAGCGAGCGCGGAGTTTGGCCCCGCGGCGCTGGAAGGCGCAGAGATTCGGCTGGTCTTCAAGCCATATAAGGATGCGCTGCCCGAACACATCTCCGACCGGCTGACGCAGGTACGCGACAACTACGCCAACATGGTCGAGGAGTCGGTGAGCTCGCGGCGGCTGAATCTGTTCAACCGCTTCGATGGGGATATTACGGATCTGCTGCGGGTCGATCCGGACAACGACCTGGGGCGCAAGTACTGGAACGAGATGAGTCACGAGCAGGTGCGGCCGCCGTTCGTGCTGCCGACGGCACCGCCGGGCGTGCCGGAGTGGGCCTTCCTGCAGGTGAAGGATCTCGGGATGCTCAAGGACCAGATCAACTGGTGGATCGACAACCGGCAGATCTCGGACGGCGAGTTCGGCGGCGGCCTCTCGCGACGACACCGATTACCTGAACTGGTGGCCGGGCCTCGCCATGATGGGCGCGAACCCCGACAAGCTCAAGGCGTCCCTGCTGAAGGCGCTGGACGCGACCTTTGCGAACGACATGTGGGAAAACGGGCTGGCCAAGGCGCAGTACGACGAGCTGCATAGCTACGAGGACGGGATCAACACTCTTGGGCAGGCGATGCAGATCGACTTCGGAAGTCCGAAGCAATTGGAGCGCGCGATGGAGACTGCGCGACGGCTGGAGTGGCTCACCGGGATCAACTCCGCTGGTCAGCGGCAGATCAAAATCCTCTTACTACAGCGGCACGAAGATGGCGACAGGCGGCGTGTGGGGCTGGGCCAAGCAGCGGTCTTACTTCGTCTTCCATCCCGCGCTTCAACTCGTGCTCTACAACGGCACGCCTGAGACCCGCAAGATGGTTCTCGAGACTGCCGATGGTTTCCTGGCCCACTATCACGCGGACGGCAACGGCCGTCCCACCATGCACCTCAACGTGAACTTCAACACCAACGAGGATCTGCCCAGCACCAACGATGCCTGGTTCGTACTGTGGGCCGCGTACCGCTGGACCGGCGACAAGAAATATCTTGTCCCGTTCAACGGCGATCCGACCGGCTCCCTGCGCTGGATTAATTCGGACGCGCTGGATATTCTCAACGTCCGCGATACCTGGGGCAAAGGAATCGTGAAGGCAGGCGACGACCCGTCCAACGATAACCACTACTCCACGGCCAGCGAGACCAGCAACCAGTTTGCGTGGCAACTGACCGGCAACACCAACTATCTCAACAAGGTCTATGCGTCGCAGATCCAGACGGCGACCGAGCGCCAGTTCATCAATCGCGAAGGCAGCCTGTGGATCGACCGGATCTACTTCAACAACGGCGAGCTACAGCGTGCGCGGCTTGGCGGAGTCGCTCTCATGCGCGGCTACGATTACCCGGGCAACGTCGTGAGCTGGCGCTTCCAGGCTCCCGCAAACGAGCAGAGTGTGGCGATCCTGGTGCCTGAGGGAACTCCCGACCACATCAAGATCATCGCGTACAACCTGGACTCAACGCCGGTGACCGCCAGCATGACCGGATGGGAGATCGATCCGGGCAAGTGGGAGATTACGCAGGGTACACGCGGCGACGCAGAGACCGACCCGTTGCAGAACGTGAGCAAGCGAACCGACAACTTTGAACGGAGCACCAGCCTGAACATTACGTTTGCACCGCACACGACGACTGTGCTCGAACTTAAGCTCGTAGAAAAAGGCGTACCTTACTGGACGCGATCGGACCTTGGCATCGGCCCGGATGACATCAAGGTGGAGGGCAACCGGATGAAGGTCACGGTCCATAGCCTCGGCGCGGTGGATGCACCGACGTCGAAGATCGTGCTGCGAGATAAGGATGGCAAGGTGCTGGCAACGGCATACCGCTCCTGCGCTGAAGGCGCCGGTTGATCTGCTCCCCAAGACAGCAGTAGTCGCCCTGAATCTGCCGGCGAAGGCGGACTGGAAGGGCGGCAGCGTCACGATAGAGCCGAACGGCGGAGGGCCGGAGATCACTACAATGAATAACCGCGTACAGTTCTGACAGTGGCGGATAGCCAAAGCCGGAGGATTTATGGCGGACAATATCAAGATGAAGCCGAGTTCGCGCAGAGGATTCCTAAAGACGTCTATAGGAGCGGTGGCGGCGATCGGGTTTCCGACGATTGTGCCGTCTAGTGTCTTCGGAGAGTTTTCGCCGAGCAACAGAATCAATGTCGGAGCGATTGGCGTAGGACGCATCTCACGCGGACACGACCTGCCGGGGATATGGCAGTTCGATCAGGCGCGCATCATGGCGGTGTGCGATCTGGATTCGAACCGCGTGGAAGAAGGAAAGTTATTAATCAACGAATACTACGGCAAGAAGACGGGCAAGCCTTACGACGGCGTGACCGGCTATCACGACTATCGTGAGCTGCTGGCGAACAAGGACATCGACGCGGTGGTCATCAGTACACCTGACCATCAACACGCGCGATTGGCAGTCGAAGCGGTCCACGCAAAGAAAGACGTCTATCTGCAGAAGCCTGCTTCGCTGACTATTGCAGAAGGCCGCGCCATGAGCAACGCGGTGCAGGCTTCCGGGCAGATTCTGCAGATTGGATCGCAGCAGAGATCGTGGAAGCAGTTCTATCGCGCATGTGAACTGGTACGCAATGGCCGGATCGGCGATATCAAGCATGTCGAGATCGGCCTGCCCGGCGACCCGAGCGGGCCGGACGCTCCGAAGATGCCAGTGCCTTCGAATCTGAACTATGACGCATGGCTTGGATCGACACCGGAGGTCTACTACACGGAGATGCGCGTGCATCCGCAGAAGGGATTCGATCGTCCCGGATGGCTGCGCTGCGAACAATTCGGAGCAGGCATGATTACCGGCTGGGGCGCGCATCACGTTGACACAGCGCACTGGGGCATGAACACGGAACACACCGGGCCCATCGAGGTTTGGGGAACTGCGGAGTTTCCCACGCACGGGCTATGGGATGTGCACGGTGATTTCAAGACGAACGCAATCTATGCGAACGGCATGACGATGGCCATCAGCGGCGCCTATCCCAACGGGATCAAGTTCTATGGGACAAAGGGATGGATCTTTGTTGAGCGAGACACGCAGGTTACGCCGACCGATCCCGGTGGCAAGCCGGGACCGACACGTCCGCCGCTGACATCGAGCGATCCGAAGATATTGGATAGCGTCATCGGACCGAATGAGGTTCATCTCTATAAGAGCGACGATCAGCATGGGAACTGGCTCGACTGCATCAAGACCCGGGCAGTTCCGATTGCACCTGCGGAGATTGGACACAGAGCCTGTTCAACCTGCTTGATCCACCATATTGCGATGAAGACCAAGCGCAAGTTGTACTGGGATCCTGTGAAGGAACAGTTCAAGAACGACGACCAGGCGAACAGCATGTTGTCGCGTCCGCAGCGGGCTCCGTACATTCTTCAGGCTTAGTGTTTTGGCGTTGGCGGAGCAGCACGTGGAGGCGCGGGTTCCGGCACGACTGGTGTCAAACCCTCTGCGAGCAGCGTCTTCTTCGCCCAACTCTGCCATGTGTACTGATCTTGATTGGCTTGCCACTCTGCATCGGGAACAACCTGTAGCTGTGCTCGTGTGGGCGCGGGAAACCCATGACCAACGGCGCGAATTCCACCTTCGCTTTTCTCAGAGTCGTAGCCTTGATTGATGTGTGCGCCTGTGGCGCGCCGCCCACTCTGAGATGTGCGTCTCGCCGAGCGAGTCGAGCGATATATTCTGCCAGCGCGGAAAATGAAGCCGTGCGTTGAGCCACGTCGCGGCGTCACGGTTGACCCAGCTTGGACGATGGCCGACGCCGGGATA
The DNA here is from genome assembly GCA_963744125.1 of uncultured Acidobacteriaceae bacterium. Taxonomy (GTDB): domain Bacteria; phylum Acidobacteriota; class Terriglobia; order Terriglobales; family Acidobacteriaceae; genus Edaphobacter. Next base: position 822,572 of record CAVUSG010000012.1, read on the forward strand.
GAAGCGATACTCGATCTTCGGCACGTTGGGCCCAGCTAGAGCGGCGACTCGTGTGTTGAGATCGGCGAAGAAGCTCTCGCCATGATGCGGCGCGGCGACGAGATTGTCTTCTGCACCGTTCAGGACAAGCGTCTCGCCGGCGCGTTGGTGCAACGCGTAGAGGATGGCTCCCTTATCGGGGAGAAAGCTGAGCGCCTGATAAGGCGCTCCCTGGCACATGATCTTGCTGCTGGAGTCCCACGAGCCGCCGTTGCCATCGAGGTCGCCGCCTCCGGAGAGGACCAGCGCGCTGATGCGCGGGTCCAGCCCAGCCGCGAGCGCCGCGTGAAAACTTCCCATCGAGTAGCCAAGCACCGCGATGCGCTTTGAATCAACCTGCGGCAGGCTCGCAGCATAGCTGACCGCCGCCATCACGTCGCCGATCATCAGTCCGCCGAGCCGCGCCGGAGACTGTGCACCCGGCAGCACTGTGTCGTGAGCGCGAGCATCGATGAGATGCTGCGCGTTGCGCTCCTCTTCTCCGATGGGATCGTAGGTGACGACGACCGCGCCCGCGCTTGCGTACAACAGCCCCGCATAGACCTCGTACCACGTCGACTTGCTGCCGCCGTGCCCCGCGACTACGACGACCGCGGGCAGTTTTCCGCTGACGTAGTCTGGCTGATAGACGATAGCGGTGACTCGCATGCCAAACTGCGTGCCATAGGTGACGCGATGCGCGACGACGCCGGGCATCGGCACAAAGCTGCCGAAGTCGCGCGCTGCAACGGCAGGCAACGTCTTCGGCATAAATAGCGCCGCGCTCGCCTGTTCTCGCCACTGTGCGAACAGTGCGTCCGTGGCCGGTGTTGCAACCGCTGCTGGCGTGTTGAATGGATGCGCAGAGTCAGTTGGATCGGGCCGCGTCGTCTGCTGAGCACAGGTAGGCAGCGCGAATGCCAGCGCAGATACCACGAAGACGAGCTGACGGAGCCGCAACTGGTTCATCGCTGCACTCTCCTCCGAGCCGTCTGGTTAGCCCTTGATCACAGTGTGTTTGGCGATGTAGGCCGGGTCGATAGTGATTCCGAGCCCCGCGCCCGTAGGCACCTTGATGACGCCGTTATCATCGCTGCGCAGCGTAGAGGTCGCGCAGGTGTACGGCAGATCGTTATTGAACTCCTTGAACTCGTGGTACTCACCGGAGTTCGGGATCGCCGACACGAAATGCATCATGTACAGATATCCCAGGCCGGTCGAAGAGATATGCGGGATGCAAACCTTGCCCAGCGCGCCAGCCATGCGCGCGACTCGCATGCAGCGCACCATGCCGCCGAAGTAGAACATGTCCTGCTGCACGATCCCGACGGCGTTGTTGCCAAGCACCCAGCGGAAGTTGTGCGTGCTGGGCTCCTGTTCGCCGAGCGCCATGGGAATCTTGAGTGCATCGGCCACGCGCTTGAGATCGTCGTACCAGTCGAATGGCACCGGCTCCTCGTAGAACGCGTAGTTGTACTCCTGCATCAGACGACCAATCGGGATAGCCTCGTCCGCAGTGTAGGAGCCATTGGCGTCGGCTGAGATAACCATCTTGTCGCCGAAGGTCTTGCGCACCAGCGGAATCAGCTTTTCACTGCGGCCCACAGGCGTCTCAGGGTGCGACATACGGCCGCCTAGCTTGAACTTGATGGCCTTGGCCTTGGAGATGGCGACGTCGCGCTGGATGTGCTCGATCGTCTCCTCGGCAGAGATGTAGCGTTCGCCATTAGCCTGGTAGACGTTGATATTCGGGTTGTAGATCTTGTCGGAGATCAGCAGGCCGATGGAGCGGTTCGCCATCTTGCCGAACATATCGAGAATGGCAAACTCCAGCGTCGCCATCGGAACAAAGATGGCGAGTCCGGTGGCCTTGTAGTTGCTCTCGTAGACGGTCACCTCTTCCAGCAGGTTTTCGATATCGCGTGCATCCTTGCCGATGAAGTACGGCGCAATGCGTTTGGCGAAGATCGGGTAGAGCACCTCCATCTGCTGCGCGTTCGAGACCGAGATGCCCTCGGCGCCGCCCTTGATGCGGACGCGGCAGAGCCAGCTGCGCTTGTAGTTCAGCAGCTCGACTGACTCGATGATCGCCGGCTCATTGAAGAGCTCGCGCTTGAAGACCGGCAGCGCTGCGGCCGCGTCCATCTTCGCGTACCGTGCCTTCAGGCCGGAATCCATGGTGGTGGGAGCGGCGAACGCCCGCGATGGAAGACCCGCTGTAAGTCCTGCTGCAATTGCGCCTCGAAAGATGTCGCGTCGATTGGTGTGCATATGCCTCTTGTTCCCTCGTCATCCGTGCTGTACTCCGGCAGGGCAGCGTCTTTTTAGACACCGCTGGAATGCCGGGAATTTCTCACGCACAAGTGTAATGCGAAAGGTCGGACCAGTGTACTTTTCCAGTGAAAATAAGGCGTCGGATCTCATGTCGGAATCCGAGGTGCAGTGGCCGCGAAAAAGAGACGAACCCGGTTCGGGCTAGAATCTAAAGGCGATGGCATTCAAGTTTGAAGGCGTAGATTTCATCCAGTTCGACACACTTCTTTCTGAGGACGAACTCCTCGTTCGCGCGAATACACGCGCCTTTATCGAAGACAAGCTCGTCCCGATCATCGAGCAATGCAACCGCGACGGCCGCTTCCCGCGCGACCTGGTGCGGCCCATGGGTCACCTCGGTTTCTACGGCGCGACGCATCGACGGCTACGGCTGTGCAGGCATGAACAACGTCGAATACGGCCTGCTGATGCAGGAGCTCGAACGCGGAGACTCCGGCATTCGCAGCTTCGTCAGCGTCCAGTCTGCGCTCGTCATGTACCCCATCTACGCCTTCGGCTCGGAGGAGCAGAAAGATCTGTGGCTGCCGAAGATGGCCACCGGAGAGAAGCTCGGCTGCTTCGGCCTCACCGAGCCTGACTTCGGCTCCAACCCCGGTGGCATGCGCACCCGCGCCCGCAAGGACGGCGACGAATACATCCTCAACGGCGAAAAGATGTGGATCACCTCGGGCAGCATCGCCGACGTCGCCGTGATCTGGGCGAAGGTCGAAGAGCCCGGCGTCGCGCCGGATGACTTGGCGCATCCGCGGCTTCCTGGTCGAGACCGACCGCCCCGGATTCTCCGCGAGCGATGTGCACGGCAAGTGGTCGCTGCGTGCTTCGGTCACCTCCGGGCTCTCCATGCAGGACGTGCGTATCCCAGCGGCAAATCTTCTGCCGAAGACCGACGGATTGAAGTCTCCGCTGATGTGCCTCAGCCAGGCCCGCTACGGCATCAGCTGGGGAGCGATCGGCGCAGCCATGTCCTGCTACGACACCGCGCTGCAATACGCGAAGCAGCGCAAGCAGTTCCACGATCAGCCCATCGCCAGCCGTCAGCTTGTGCAGCAAAAACTCACGTGGATGATCACCGAGATCACAAAGGCGCAACTGCTCTCGCTACAACTCGGACGCCTCAAGGACCAGGGCAAAGCGGCCTTCCAGCACATCTCCATGGCGAAGAAGAACAACGTCTGGATGGCGCTCGAATGTGCGCGCATGGCCCGCGACATCCTCGGCGCCAACGGCATCGCCGACGACTACCCCGTGATGCGCCACATGATGAATCTCGAGTCCGTCAAAACCTACGAGGGCACCGACGACATCCACACCCTCATCATCGGACAAAGCATCACCGGCATCGCAGCCTATTGATTCGCGATGTCGCAATTCTGCTGTAGCTCGACAGGACAGGTCGCATGGCGCGCAATGATGAAGTTCGATTGATGACCAAGGTGGCGCGAATGTATTACTCGCAGTCCATCCGGCAGATGGAGATCACCGAGCGGCTGAACATCCACCAGTCGACCGTATCGCGGCTGCTGAAGAAGGCGCAGCAAGCCGGGATCGTGAAGATCAGCGTGACCGTGCCAAACGGAATCCACGCCGACCTCGAGGAGGCGCTCGAGTCACGCTTCGATCTGAAGGAAGCGATAGTCGTCGACTCGGTGAATAACAATGAGGATCAGATCGCCCGCGACCTGGGAGCAGCAGCGGCGTATTTTCTGGAGCAGGCGATCAAGCCTGGCGAAGTAATCGGCATCTCGTCATGGAGCGCGGCGTTGCTGGAGATGATCAACGCCATGCATCCGAGCAAAGGAAGCGCGGAGTCGAAGGTGGTGCAGATTCTCGGTGGCCTGGGCAATCCCGCCGCCCAGACGCACGCAACACACCTCACGCAGAGGCTGGCATCGCTGATTGGCGGCTCGGCCATCCTGCTGCCTGCCCCCGGAATTACAACTTCGCCTGAAGCAAAGCGCGTGCTGATGAAAGAGAGCTACGTCCGCGAAGCCACCGAGCTCTTCGATCACGTGGACATGGTGCTGGTCGGGATTGGAGCGGTGGAACCATCCAAGCTGCTGGCCAGCAGCGGCAACGTCTTCTCCGCACAGGAGCAGGCGCAGTTGCAAAAGCAGGGCGCGGTCGGCGACATCTGTCTGCAGTTCTTCGACGCAGCAGGCACGCCGGTGAAGACTCCGCTAGGCGAGCGAGTGATCGGGATCACGCTGCCTCAGATCAAGAAGGCTCGACGCGTCATCGCCCTCGCAGGCGGGAAGCGCAAGACGAATGCGATTCTAAGCGCTCTCGTAGGGCGCTGGGTGAACGTTCTGATTACGGACCGCTACACGGCCAAGGCGATTCTGGATATCACGAAGCCACCGATGTAGCTCACCAGACGTTCACCTCCTCGATCGACGGGGCCCCGTCTTCCCTTCGATGACGCTTATCTTCAGGACGACCTCGATGTTCTTATCGACCAGCGCGCTGCTGCCAACCTTGCTGCTTCAGCAACTCCATGTAATGAGGGCTGGTCACAAACTGTGCCGCAGCCTCCGTGCCATTGCGCCCAAGCCCGGCCAGAACTACAATCATGCTGTCCGTGGTCGTGTTGCGGAACCGGACCGTCAGGGCGTAATCGTCGGCGCTCGAATAGGGCAGCGAGCGGTCGCGAGCCCAGTGAACCTGGGGGTTGTTCGCGATCAATGATGGAGGCGTTCACTTCAGGTGCGAATTGGTATCGTAGAGGACTCTGCAGACGCAGCGTCCACTCGTTGTTGTATCCGCCCAGCAGTACCACCGGGCGCTCGCGCATCTCGGTAAGTGGCGTCGGCGCGCAGGACTGCATCTGCACCGTCGCGCCCCCGCGCTCGAGCAGGCCGCTCACCTTTCCAATGGCTGCGGCGATCTGCATCGAGACAAACGGATACTCGATATCCTTGCCGGCTGTTTGGACCCCGGAAAAATTCCGCGGCTCAAAGACCACCCCTCCGGAGCAGATGAGCGTCGTTCCGGGTCCACGCATCACAGGAGCCCAGAATTGATCCACCGGCGTCTGCGGCCCGGCCGCACGGTGCCTCCAGCCGACCCCAGCCACAACCAAAAGAACGGCCACAGCTCCGACCCATACCCAGCGTGAAACTCTGCTCTTCGTGGCGTGATGGGACGACACCTCAGCTTGGGTGTCCTCAAAGCTCGACGTCGAGCCATGCAATACCTCTGAACCATGCGCACCGGAGAAGAGGCTCGTAACCGGCGTCTGATGCAGTGACTGGGCCGACGGTTCGCGGACGTCATCTACAGCGCATAGAAATTCAGGCGACATATGAGCCCGCCGGCAGCGAAATCTGAAGCCGGGAGTCGTGGTCGTGATAGTAAAGCGAGAGCCGCTTCCGCACCTCTCCGGCCGTATACCGCACAACCGTATCGGCGTTGGTGTCATAGTCCGGCGGCCGGTGAAAGACCTCGACCCCGAGAGTACGTTCCTTCAGAAGGTCGGCTTTGCCGGCCAGAGAGGTTTCGACTACGTACCGGAGCAGTGCCGGGTAGCGCTTGCTGTTGCAGAAGTGTGGACTCGCCAGAACCTCCTGTAGCGCGACGAGAATTTCCTCGCGGTCATGACTGGTCTCGGGATGCCAGGGCTCCCATGCTGCCTTAATGGTACTCATAATGATCTTCGCGATAATACGACTCTAGCCGATTAGGAGCAAGAGACGTTTGACACAAGCCAGTTTTCCCTCTTTTCAAACTCATTCTAAATAGGTTGTATCGCTACGTGCGGAGCAAACCGTGAGTCACTTGCTACTTGTGCGTTTCGAAGCAGAGTGTGACGCTGCCCCGTAAAAGCTCCAAAGTCGGTGCAAGTTAAGGATGAGTTCTGTGTTTGAGACGTCACGACGGCAGTTTATTTTCACCGTTTCCACTGCTGCAGCAGCAGTGTTGGTTCCAGCCCCCCTGCGCGCCGTAGCCATGGAATCGATGTCGGTCGAGGACGGCAGCATGGTCTCGGCCAGGCGGCTGGACGCCGGCTGGCAGTTCCGTCGGGGCCCGCTCGACGGCATCTGGCAGGTGTGGCGTTCTGAGGAAGCGGCCCAGTGGCTGGAGGCCACTTTACCCCACTGCTTCAACGACCAGGACGCCTGCGACCCGGACCAGCCATATTTTCGCGGCGAAGGCTGGTATCGCACCCGGCTACCGCTCAGCAACCCGTTTCCCCAGGGTCGCACCGTCCTCCACTTCCAGGGCGCGGGTCAGACGACGACTCTCTGGGTCGGATCGACGCTGGTTGGCACCCATACGGGCGGCTACGACGAGTTCGTCTACGACATCACCGACGCCGTCGCCCGTCTTTCGCCTGAGGAGGCGAAGGCAGGCGTCCCGGTCGCGGTTCGCTGCGACAACGGTCCGGACCTCGATCGCGTCCCGTCCGACCTGAGCGACTTCTGCCTCTACGGGGGCCTCTACCGGCATGTCAACCTGGTCTATCTGCCGGCGCTCGCGCTCGACTCGATTCATATCCTTCCAGTGATCGCGGCCGACGGAACCGCCGAGGTCTCGGTAAAGGCCCGCCTCTACAACCCGGCCAGCGATTCGGGGAAGGGAAGCACCCCGTGCAAACTCACCGTCGATGTACTCGACCCGCGCGGCGCATCCGTCCATCGTTCGACCCACTCGCTCGACGCCTGGAGCGGCCTGACACAGCTCACCAGCTTTCGCCTGGCCACCCCCGATCTCTGGTCGCCGGAGACACCCCACCTCTACCGCTGCCGCGTCTCGCTCACAACCTCTGCCGGCGAGACCGCCCTCGAGGAGCGCTTCGGCGTCCGTACCACCGAGTTCGTGGAGCACGGCCCGTTCAAGCTGAACGGAAAGCGCGTACTTCTGCGCGGCACGCATCGTCATGCCGATCACGCCGGCCTCGCCGCTGCGATGCGCGACGATCTCGTGCGCCAGGAGATGCAGCTCATCAAGCGAGATGGGCGCAAACTTCATCCGCCTCGGCCACTACCAGCAGGATCGCCTCGTGCTCGACCTCTGCGACGAGCTGGGCCTGATGGTGTGGGAAGAGGTGCCGTGGTGCCGCTCCGGCATCGGTGGCAAGGCCTTCGAGCAGAACGCCAAAGACGATGCTGACCCACATGATCGATCAGCATTACAACCATCCTTCGATCATTCTCTGGGGTCTCGGAAACGAAGACGACTGGCCCGACGAATATCCATCCATCGACGAGGCAGGCGATCCGCGGCTTCATGACCGAGTTGCGCGACCTGGCCCACAGCCTCGACAGCTCGCGGCTCACCTCCTTCCGCCGCTGCGACTTCGCGCGCGACATTCCCGACGTCTACTCGCCCTCCATCTGGGCCGGCTGGTATCGCGGCAACTATCGCGAGTACGAAGAGAGCCTGTTGAAGGAGCGCGACCGCGTCAAGCGCTTCATCCACATCGAATGGGGCGCGGACAGCCACGCCGGCCGCCACTCCGAGGATCCCGAAGCAGTGCTCCGCATGGTGCCCACCGGCAAAGGAACCGACGAGCGCGGCCTCGACTACCTGAAGACCGGCGGAGACGTCCGCGTCTCGCAGCGACGGCGACTGGTCCGAGACCTACGCCTGCAATCTCTTCGACTGGCACCTCAAGACGCAGGAGAAGCTTGCCTGGCTCACCGGCTCCGCACAGTGGATATTCAAGGACTTCCCCTCGCCCCTGCGCTCCGACGACGCGATCCCCGCGCATGAATCAGAAGGGCGTCGTGCAGCGCGACCTTACGAAGAAGGAGTCGTACTACGTCTTCCAGTCCTACTGGGCAGAGAAGCCGATGGCCCACATCTACGGACATACCTGGCCCATCCGCTGGGGCAAGCCCGGCGAGGAGCGCATCGTCAAGGTCTACTCCAACTGCGACCACGCAGAGCTCTTCCTCAACGGCAAATCCATGGGGACGAAGCAGCGCGACAGCCAGGACTTCCCCGCCGCCGGACTGCGCTGGAACGTCGCATTCCAGCCCGGACAAAATCACCTGCGCGTCACCGCCCACAAAGGCGACGTCATCGTCACCGACGAGATCAGCCTCACCTATCAGACCGAGCCCTGGGGTCCGCCCGCCGAACTGCGCATCACCGAGGCAGCACGCAAAGGCAACACCGTCACCATCGAGGCCGCGCTCTATGACGCCAAGGGCGTCCGCTGCCTCGACTCCCGCAACTCCGTCCGCTTCTCGCTCGCAGGTGCGGGCAAGCTCATCGACAACCTTGGCACCACGCAGGGATCTCGCGTGTTGCAGCTCTACAACGGCCGTGCAGAAACATCGTTTATACGCTCCGGCGGATGCACCATCGGCGTTACAGCCGAGGGGCTTCCCGCCGGATTTCTCAAACTTTCATAACAGGCGCACCGACGCACTCAAACCCGTACGAAAGTGTCGCCTAGACTTCAGGAGAATTGCCATGACGTCACAAAACGCAGTTGACATACACAACTCGAAATCCGGAAATGCTGCTCCCAGCGTTGCCGTCACAAAGACATATCACTCCGTGCTGTCGCATACGAAGCGAACTCTAACGGCACGCGCCGTCATGCTGGCCGCGGTCTGCGCCCTGCTGCTGGGATTTGCAGGCCAGCTGCAGGCCCAACTCAGCACAGCAACCATGTTCGGCACCATAACGGATTCCACCGGTGCCGCCGTGCCCAACGCAAAGGTCACGCTGGTCCAGACCGATACGAACTTTACTCGCACCTTCGCCACCAAGAGCGACGGTTCCTACCGCGAGGAGTTCCTTCCTATTGGTCCGTACAGCATCACTGTTGAGGCTCCAGGCTTCAAGTCACTGCACCAGGCCGGCATCGTGCTCGCCGTAATGCAGATCGCGGAGCTGACCCTGAAGCTCGAGATCGGCGCGACATCGGAGTCGATCAACGTGACCGCCGACGTTCCCCTGGTCAATCTGGGCAGCGCCACTCTAGGCCGCACCGTATCCAACGTCGAGATCGATAGTCTTCCTCTCGTAGGCCGCAACGTCTATCAGTTATTCAGCTTGACCCCCGGCGTCCAATCGAACTACCACAACGAACAGCCTGGGCTTCCAGGAGCAACACGTTTACATCAATGGTTCGACCGACGACTTCACCGGCCAGGTATCCTACTATCTCGACGGCGGCCTCAACATGACCGGCCTTCGCAACAGCGGTAATGCTATCCCCACCCCGGATGCGATCAGTCAGTTCAACGTTCAAACGAATAACTTCGACGCCACGGTAGGACGTTATGCGGCTGCTGTCAGCAGCATCGTGACGAAGTCGGGTACCAACCAGTTCCATGGCTCGGCCTTTGAGTTCTATCGCACCAGAAACTTCACTGCCGTCGCGCACAATTCGCAAACCAAGGGTCCCTACGCCCGCGACGATTTCGGTGCAACTATCGGTGGCCCGATCCGTCGTAACAAGGACTTCTTCTTCTTCAGCTTCGGAGGCTTGCGTGATACGACATCCCCGGCATTTAGCGGGAATGTTCCCAGCGCTGCGGAACTCGCCGGTAACTTCGCCGAAAATCTGCCCTCAACCACGGAGCAACCAAACTGTTCAACCAGTCCCACTAGCGCTGCCAATACCGCGTTTCATTTTCTCGTTTGCAACCCGGCGACAAATACGCCATTCGCCGGCAACATCATCACGACTCCGCTCGATCCGACTGCGGTCAATATCTTCAAGTACCTCAACACACTCGGCGTCGCGCCAGGTGTCGGAGCAACCGCCTTCGGCGACACGAAATATACCTACAGGGAGTATTCTCCGACTCCGGAGTCATACGACCAGTATCTGATCAAGACGGAGCACCAACTGACAGCGGCTCACCGCCTCACCCTGAGCTATTTTCTGTATGACTACAGCATCAAAGTCAACCCCGGTGGCCTGACCCCCCGTTGGACCTATTCAAACTACGCAACCAGGCAGCAGAATGCGAATGTCAGCGATGTCTGGACCATCAGTCCACGTACCGTAAACCAGGCATGGCTGAGCTATACCGGCAGCACGGCGGTCGCATCCCGGTGCCGGGCAACAGCACGTTCGCGGACTTTGGATCCGACTTTGGCATCTCGGGATCTCCTTCACGTGGGCAAGTTGCCATCCCCAGCTGGTTCACGCTCTCCCAGGCTATCACCGGTCCAAAGGCGGGAACCAACCAGTATGCTTTCCGCGACCTGCTCAGCACCACGCGCGGTCAACACACGCTCTCCTTTGGCGTTGACGCGGGCTTGGAGAAGGACTACCAGCTCACCTCGCTCGATAACTACGGCGTCTTCACCTTCGCCACGTCCAAAAGTCTCCGTACCACCAACGCGTTGTCCGACTATTTGCTTGGTCTCCCCACCAGCTTTGAGCAGGACACCGGCGAGTATGCGGAAGCCAACTACTTCAACTACGCCGTCTTCGCGCAGGATGACTGGCGCATTCTCAGGAATCTGACCCTCAATCTGGGTGTGCGCTACGACTGGCAGCAGGCCCCCACCGACACGCAAGACCGGCAGTCGAACTTCACGCCGGGTGTGCAGTCCCACGCATTCAGCACCGTAAACATCTCCGGCAAAACCGGCAACCAGCTGGCTCCCATCGGTATGCTCTTTCCCGGCGACCCCGGCGTACCCTCAACCGGAGCATTTACCCCGTACAACCACGTCTCGCCTCGCGTAGGCTTCTCCTACGATCCATACGGCAACGGCAAGACGGTCTTCCACGGCGCCGGCGGCATCTTCTTCGGCGGAATCGCTGGAAATGAATGGGAGCTGCCTTCGAACTTCGCTCCCTACGCCGTCCGTCCCACATTCAGCAAGGTAGTCGTCGATGACCCATCCTTATCAAAATGACCCGACGGAATTTCCCGGCGGAGTCAATCCCTTCCCGACTCTGACGTTCACGCCCCACACCTCAACCGCCAGCTTCCTGGCCCTCAACCAGGTGTCCACGTTCGATCCGAACTACAAGTGGCCCTTCACCTATCAGATCAACTTCGGCTTCCAGCAACAGCTCGGCAACAGCTTCGCCTTGAGCGCGAACTACGTTGGTTCGCTCAACCGCGATCTGCCGCTGTATACAGACCTCAATGCGCCGATATTCAACATCAACCCCACCACAGGGCTTTCAGGTCCCAGTTGCTTCACCACACCTGGCGGCACGATTCCTGACACCACCAAGGCCTGCGGCTATGCGAATATAGGTTCAGGTACAACGAGCACGGTCAACAATCGTCGTCCACTGAACTCCGAATATCGGGCTCTCGGCGGCATCGCCCATTTACTCGAACGTATACAACATCCGCTCGAACCAGAGCTCCAACTACAACGGCCTGCAGGTAACGCTCGAGAAGCGCCTCTCGCATAACTTCAGCGCGAAGGGGTACTACATCTGGAGCAAGACACTTGCCAGCAATACTCTGGATGGAACCGCTCTCACCGGAAACTTCGTCGATCCAAACTTTCCGCAGTTGGAAGCACATCAGCGTTCGGATCAGGACCGGCGCAATATGATGACCGCCTCCTTCGTATGGACTCCTAACTACTTCGGCTCATACAACCGGTACGTTAAGTTCGTGCTGAATGACTGGACAGTGACCGGCATCATCACGACTAATAGCGGTCAGCCGTTCACCGTCACAACTGGAACCGATGTCAACCAGGATGGACAGACGAACGACCGTCCGAGCATCGCGCCCGGCAGGATACGCCCACACCCTCACCCCGAAATCGCGTGTCGCGGCCGAAAACGAGTGGTTCGATACAACCGCCTACTGCGTGCCCGGCTCTCTTGTTACGGGAACCACCACTACATGCGGCGGCGTCGGTCCTGGGAATCTTCTCGGAAACACTCGCCCCGCTCAACTCGACGATCCCGGTTATCGGGACGTGGACGCCTCGATCTTCCGTACCTTCAATATCTACGAGAATCTTAAATTCCAGATTCGTGGAGATGCTACCAACGTCTTCAACCTCACCAACCTTGGCGCGCCGACGACCGCGATGAATAGCGCGAACTTCGGTAAAATCACCGGCAGCGGCGGCAGCAACCGTATCATCCAGGTCGGAGGTCGAATCCTCTTCTAACCCACCTCAATCTTGTAGCTTTACTCATACGACAGGGCGCCACTCCTCGCGAGTGGCGCTCTTCACTTCCATCCCAACCACCCGGTCACTCACCAACATGAATCGCAGAAGCTTCTCCGCCATGGCCTTCGCCGCAGCCGTCACCCGGACGCACTCCGCCTGGGCGATGCTCGCGCCTCCGGCCAGCGGCGCACCATTGGTCGATGTCGCTGCAGTCGATCGCACCCGCATCCTCACCGCAGCCAACGCATATCTGAAACAGCAGCCCATCACTATCACCTCATCCACCAGCCCTCGCAGCCCCGGCGGCCCGCACGATTATTTCTCCGAGGGCGACTACTGGTGGCCCAACCCTGCCAACCCCAGCGGCCCTTATATCCAGCGCGACGGCTTCTCCAATCCCGCCAACTTCAACGCCCATCGCGAAGCCCTCATCCGCCTCAGCCTCCAGGTCCCCGCACTAGCCGCCGCATGGAAACTCACTCGCAAGCGCGAGTACGCCACCCACGCCGCGAAACATCTTCGCGCCTGGTTCGTCGATCCAGCCACGCGCATGAACCCCAACCTCGAGCACGCGCAGGCCATCTTCGGCCTCAACAAAGGCCGCGGCATCGGCATCATCGACACACTCCATCTCGTCGAAGTCGCTCGCGCCATCGCCGTCCTCGAGCCCTCCGGCGCACTCAACAACACCGAAAAGGCCGCGACCATAACCTGGTTCCGCGACTACCTCACCTGGATGACCACCTCTCCAAACGGCATCGCAGAGCGCGACGCAAAGAACAACCACGGAACCTGCTGGCTCCTACAGGTCGCCGAGTTCGCCCGCCTCACCGGCAACACCGTCATAACGCAGTTCGCGCGCGACCGCTTCCGCACCGTCATCGTCCCCACGTCAGATCGCGCCCGACGGCAGCCTCCCTCTCGAGCTCGCGCGCACCAAACCCTACAGCTACTCACTCTTCAACCTCGACGCTCTCTCCACCGCCAGCCAGGTCCTATCCAGCCCCACCGAAAACCTCTGGACCTTCGAAACACCCGACGGCCGCGGAATGCGCAAAGCCGTCGCCTTCATGTCGCCCTTTATTCGCGACAAGCGAACATGGCCCTACGCCCACGACGTAGAGCACTTCGACGAACTACCCGTCCGCCAGGTCAGCCTTCTCTTCGCCGGAATGGCCTACAACGATCCCTCATACATAGTCACTCTGGAAGACCCTCAATCCCGATCCAACCTCGGCGGAGATCATCCGCAACTACCCCATTCGCCAGCCGCTCCTCTGGGTCGACTAACCATGCCCCCGCGTGTACTCTCATTCACGGAGAAATCGATGCACTCAAGAACACTAAGAAACATCGCAATCCTATTGACCCTCTCTCTCTTCGCCCCGCAATTTGTACCCGCGCAAGCTACAAATACCGCCGAAGCCAAAGACCGCCGGCGAGGTCGAACGCGAAGCCGCTGGCGACTCGCCCGATAACCCAGGCCCCTTGGCCACCGATCTTTCGCCGGCCCTCACCACCAAAGACATCCAAACCGCCATGCGCAAGGTCGCCGACTGGCAGATTCGCACTGGCGAATCCCGCTTCAACCAGCAATGGACCTTCGCCCCGCTCTACGACGGCCTCCTCGCCACCTCAAAGACCACCGGCGATCCGAAGTACCGCGATGCCGTCATCCGCGCAGCCGAGCGCTTCAAATGGACCCTCGTCCAGACGCGCTTCCCCCACGCCGACGATCAGGCCCTCGGCCTCGCGTACATCGAGCTCTACAACGCCAACCCATCCCCCGAGAAGATCGCCGACGTCCGCGCTACGCTGGACCGCCTCGTAGCCCGTCCCGACGACCCCGCCAAAAATCTCTGGTGGTGGTGCGACGCCCTCTTCATGGCCCCGCCCGTGCTCGCCCGCATGACCCAGATCACCGGTGACCGCAAGTACATCCAGTACATGGATCACGAGTGGGACCTCACCACCAAAGAGCTCTACGACCCGCAGGAGCGCCTCTACTTCCGCGACGCCAGCTACCTCAAGAAGACCGAGAAGAATGGCCAGAAGCTCTTCTGGTCCCGCGGCAACGGCTGGGTTCTCGCCGGGCTCGCCGAGGTCCTGCAGACCATGCCCGCCAACGATCCCCTCCGCCCCAAGTACACCAAGCTCTTCCAGACCATGGCGGATCGCATCGTCGGACTGCAAAGCGCGGACGGACTCTGGCGAAGCGGCCTCCTCGACGCTGCCTGCTACGATGCACCCGAGGTCTCCGGCACCGGCTTCTACACCTACGCCATGACCTGGGGCATCAACGAAGGCCTGCTCGATCGCGCCCGCTACACTCCCGCCGTTACCAAAGCGTGGGCCGGCATGGTCAGCCACATCTACGCCGACGGCCGCCTCGGCTACATCCAGCCCATCGGCGCCGCACCCGACGCAGTCAAGCCCTCAAGCAGCTACAACTACGGAGTCGGCGCATTCCTGCTCGCAGGCTCAGAACTCGACCGCATGGCCACTCAAAAAGCAAAGCACTAATCACACCATCAAATAAAACGAGGCCCGGCTAAAGATTAGCCGGGCCTCGTTTTATTTGCAGCGATCAAAATCAATGCAGCTTGTATGGCGTAGCCGGTGGCAGAATCGGATCAGGAGTCTTCGCCGCTTCCAGCTTAGTCGCCCCCGTAAGACCCGTTCCTGTCACGTTATAAGTACTCAACAGCGGCCCCTCGAACCCGGTCACCTTAATGTTGCTGAGCTTCGCGTTCTTGATGTTCGCCAGCGAGATGCCCTTACCGCAGGTCCCCGTAACGTTCGCCAGGGTGAAGCCATCCAGCGGCTTATTCGGATGAATCCCCACTCCATCCACCAGCACCGGCACATCCGTCACCTTGATGTTGCTGAAGCTAAAGTTCTTGATCGTCGGAATACCCTCATCACCCGGCACCAGGTTCGGAGTATCAGCAATTCCGCTATTCAGAATGTTGAATCGCAGGAACCCATTCTTCGCGCCCGACACCTCAAGATCGTTCATGTAGATATCTTCGATGAACGCGCCACGCCCTGGCCGGCTCTTGATATAGATCGCAAACGTCCCCGCGCCAAGGCACTTGCACTTATCCACGTGCACGTTGCGGATCCCGCCCGAGGTCTCACTGCCGATTCCGATGCAAGCCCACACCTTATCCTTGAAGGTGCAGTTGGAGATCGTCACATCTTCGGTAGGACGCCCGATCGTATAGCCCTCTATCCCGCGGCCCGACTTCAGCGAGATGCAGTCGTCTGTGGTGTCGAAATCGCAGCCATCAATGACGACGTTCTTGCAGGAGTCTACGTCGATGCCGTCAGCCCCGCTCTTTATAACGACGTTCTTGAAGGTGACATTCTCGCAGTAGAGTGGGTGGATCGACCACATGCCGGTCTGCTCGGTGTAGACGTTCTCCACGTTGACGTTCTTACACTCGATGAACTCGATGAGAGGCGGCAGTCGCATGCCGCTGGGCCGCTCCAGCCGGCCTTTGATCGCTGGCGTTGCAATGATCTTGCCTGGGCCAAGGATGGCAATGTTCTCCGCATCCTGTCGCGTTGATGAAGCCGACGTAGGCCTTCATGAAGTGACCCTCCCAGCGCACTTGGCGCAGCGGATAGTCCGTCTTCACATCCGGCGAGCCGTTCAGCACTGCACCCTCCTGCAGGCGCAGCGTGACGTTGCTCAGCAGTGATAGCGCACCCGTAAGATAGTTTCCCGTTGGCACGATGACTTCGCCACCGCCCAACATGGAGCAGCGCTCGATGGTCTGCTGCAGTGCATCGGTATCCTTGGTGGTGCCGTCGCCCGTGGCGCCGTAGTCGCGCACATTCAGCATTGCCTTCGGCCCGGCTGGTGCCGCCGCTGTCTTGTGGGCCGGTGTAGGAGCCTTCTTCGCCTCCTGTGCCACTCCCAGTCCGCTAGCGATGCCAGCATCGGAGCCGCAACAGCCGTCTGCGCAGCATTCTTCAAAAAGTTTCTGCGCCCAAATAATCTGTCCGTCATGTAATCCCTTTCGGTGGAACGAATCTCTCAGAGACCTGTGTCTGAGACACCTTGAAGTGGGCTTGCGCGAAGCCGTACCCTACCGCAAAAAGATCTACAGCAGAAGTGGTCCGTCCACTAGCCGACGTCAGCCATCTTCGGCTGACGTCGGTTCAATGTCAAGGGGGATTGTTTTTTTAGCTCTCTTCAGCCGCGGAAATAGCCAGAAAGAGCCGTCGGAAGTCTATTGCGGAGCGGCCGGAGCATCCACCGCAGCAGGCGCAGGCGAACTGCCCGACGACACCTGGACCTGCCGCAGCCGATATCCATCTCGCGTCCGAATACGGTATTGCTGCATATTCTTCCCTGCCAGCTTCACCGAGATCGCGCGCCAGCCCCGGTTCGCATTTCCCTGCGGATAGTAGCTCAGCGCATACAGGTGCGCGAGGTCATCGCGGATCGACGCAAACGCTCGCGCCTCATCCTTCCAGTCCTTCGAAAAATATGCCTTCCCTCCGGTCGCCTTGCTCATCCGCTCAAACACCGCGGTCGAAACCGGCTCCGTCTCCGCCTCCTGCGTGCTGATCATGTAGATGATCGTTCCCGTCGATTGCGCCAGCTCCGCAACGTCCTCCGGTGGCACCAGGCTCGCGTTATCCGGGCCGTTCGAGAAGACCACGATTACCTTCCGCCCCGTCAGCGGCGCGGCATCCTGTACCGTCAACAAAAGGCAGTTATACAGCGCCGCATTGTCTCCGGCCACCGTGTTACGCACGGCATGCAAGTACCTGCGAGCGATCCGGCGTCAGCGTGGACACTCGCGAAAGGTTGCGGCTATAAGAGTAGAGCGCCACATTGCCCACGCCTTCCAGCGACCGCACGAAATCCGCAATCGCATCCTGCGCAAACACGAAGCCCCGGTACATATAGTTGCTCGTGTCGAACAGGATGAAGATATTCGCGCCGTTCACCCGGGTCAGCAACGGCCGCGCCGGATCATCCCCGCCCCCGCCCGTGACCTGTCCGTCAGCCGGCTTGCCATCGGACGCACTGGTCACACCGCCAGTCAGCGAACGCGTCGGTTCGTTGCCTTCTTCGAACGTCGCGATCTTCTCCGGAATCTTGTCCTCGGTGATGATAAAGTCCTCGGGCTTCAGGCCGCTCACGTAGTTCCCCTTGCGATCGGTCACGGCCACATTCAACTGCACCAGGACCACATTCACATGCAGGCGCGACGCGTCTTCCTGCTGGGCGCCGGACCTCATTCGGCTCCCGAAGAAGAGCTCCGTCACGAGCCAGAGAAGTAGAATCGATTTCTTTACCATATTCCTCCTGTTCTGCGCCTCATCTCTTACTCGTGCTGCGGAGATGGTGTTGGCCGCCGGAGGCAGGGAGATCTTCCCCTGCCGGAACTCATCTCCGGTCTCTTGCATGGCGCGCAGCAAGGCCGGCCAATCTTCAAGATCCGTTGCAAAAATCTTTATGATCATGTGCCGCGTCAGCTCCGGAACCAGGTAGTTCATCATCACCGGCGAGTAGCCCATCTCATCCGCCAGCCGGCCCCAGTACAGATTGCCCGAGTCCCACGACTCCCCGAACAGGCGGCTCGAATAGCCTCCAAAGAACGGCATCGGCTTCACATTCAGCAGCCCTCGCGCATAGCTCCGCGTGAACGCCGGATGCGGCGCGCCGAAGTCTTTCGAGAGCCGCTCCCAGCTCGTCTCCGCCGGGTGCTGGCGGCACAGCGCGTCCAGCTGCTCGTCCGCAGGCCCCACCGCGGCCGCCTCGGCCGGATATCTCCGGCGATACTCGGCAGCCAGGTAGAACGTGTCGGCAGGCATCATCCGCGGAATGATCACCGCCATCCGCGCTGCACTCAGTTGCGCCTGGTCAGCCCATTCCAGCCGCTGCGGAGCCATGCGATCGGAGAGAATGCTTATCACCTGCCCGCGCAGCTTTGGATTGCTTCCCGACGCAGTCAATATCTCTTCTCCGGCCTTTTGATAAAGAGTCACTGCATGAAGTTCGATCGGACTCACGTTCCACCAGCGTGACAGCGTCGCGTTTAGCAGAAGCTCAGGCACCAGCTCCTTCCAGATAAGCGCCTGCACATTCTCCGGAGCGATAAAGTCCTGCTCGCCCGAAGCCAGCGCATACGGCAGGTCCGCCAGCGAGCCCATCAGATACGCGCCACCGCCCGCTGGCGTGCCTGCGCCCAGCAACTCGGGAACGCCCCACGTCCTGTCGTACCCCATAATCGTCATTCCCGGAGAAGTCATGCGCCCGCACGAACAGCGGATTGTTATGCAGCATCTGTGCTCCCGGCGGCTCGTAGTACGCGTAGTTCAATCCCACCAGCGTGTCTCTCAGGAAGGGCGCCAGCTGCCCGCGCGCCGTCTCCAGTTGCACCTTTGTGCCCGGCCCGCTGATCACCTTCGTCAGGTCCGTCTTCACCTGCAGCTCCGCGTGGCGGCTGCTGTAGATTCTCGGCGCCCAGATAATCTTCTCGTTGTTCGTAAAGATCGGGCGAGGCATCTCGAACTCACGAAGCTCACCCGCCAGATGAGCAACCCCGCCGGAGCCGGCTTTCCCGTCTGCCATCTCGTTCAGTCCATCGCTCAGCCCCACCAGCGTGTCCAGAGAGACCAGGTGCTGGTCATCCAGCACTGTATGGATGCGCGCCGTCATCTCCTGGTGCATCCGCTGCCCGTCCAGGCTCTGCTGCGGAGGTCCCGCCAGCAGATCGATGATCTCGTCCTGCGATAGGTTCGCTCTGCCACTCGCCGCACTCAGCAACGCGCCCAGCGAGCTGTGGGCCGCATCGAAGAGCTGCGTCGGACGATGAGACTTTGGCAAACGGCTCAATCATCTTCTGCCACGAATCATTCTGCGCAGCGACCGGAATCTGTCTCTGCCGCGCAAGAATCTGCCAAAGCCCGATGTTCGCCTGGAAAGCCCCCAGCACATTTCCCCGCAGCGTCTGGTTTGAAATCGAGTCGACCGCGCTGGCCGTATTCACAAAGTTCACAATCGAGCCGTCGTTCAAATCGGGGAACTCGGTAAAGATCAGGTACCAGCTATTGAACTGCGAAAACTTGCTCGCCAGCAGGCGCACCGTCTCCGGCGACAGCCGCTGCTGCGTAGTCCGCGCGCTGTCCACCGCATTCAAAGCGAGGTAGATCTGCAAAGGTCCCGTGTCCGTCTGGATTCGGGAGAAGGCTGTCATCGCCTCCAGCAACTGCTCCGGACTGTCGAAGCCATGCGCCCGCTTGCCCCAGCTCTTCACCGTCACCGAATCCGTCTTCTGGTTGATAATCTCCTTCCACACATTCAGGTTGCCCGGAATGCGCGGCGCGCCGTTAGGCTCCCACTGCACGCTGGTGAACAGAACCAGCAGCTCCGGCGCCTTCCGGAACACGCCCTTCGTAGCCGTGCCGTCGGCATCCGACGCCCGGAACGCCTCATAGAGATGCTTCATCCGCGGACTCTGCGTAAGGTGCGCCTGCTGTTCCTTGCTCACCCGCGACAGCACATCGAAGTACGCCGCCAGCCAGCCGCTGTCCTTCTCCAGCAGATGCGCGACAAACTCGCCCGACGAATCCGGACTCACTCCCACCAGGTCCTTCCAGCCCGCCGCTGCAGCCGCATCGCCCGGTACAATGACCTTCCCCGACCGGATACTGATCTCACTCCCGTAAAAATCCAGCACCGGCGCTACAGGAAGCAGTCGCCTCAGCCCCGGTGCGCGCTTCAGCTCAAGCCTCGTCTCGTCATCGTTCTTGGTCAGCGCCCAGTAGAGACGCGCTACTTCCGGATCATGCATCAGCAGGCTCAGCATGTCGCCCGTGTCCAATTTCTTGCCCGAGCTCAACGTCACCCAATCGCTCTCTCTGAACATCGTCGGAACACGAGAAGACGCATAAGGATAGGTAAACGGCACGTTCTTTCTGCAGCGCCTCTTCGAGGCTCGTCAGCGGGAACCCCGAATCGATCGTAAGAAAAGCCCGCTCCGGAACCGAGGTCACCAGCGAAACGCCCTTCTCGCCACAACCCTGCCGCAGCCTGTACCCCAGTATCTGCAGCAGCGGCCCGGCATCCTCGCAGCGCTCCACGTGGATCGTCGCCCTCGGCCCGGCCATCGTCTGCAGCTCTCGCGCCTGGTGCACATAGCGATCCAGCAGAATCAGGAACTCCGTAGGCCTGCCATCCCCATATCCCTGGATATAGACATTGTGCGCCAGCAGCGACAGCACATCATCCGGAGCCACCTTCTGGCTGATCCCCGCCATCCGCAAAAAAGACCGCAGAGGTCCCGGAATAAAGATGTTGTCCCCGGACGAAGACGCCGTTGGCCTCGCGTTCGATTGCGATGCTGAAGAAGTCGCTTGTCCCTGGCCGCCCGAGTAGGCGTAAGTGGAGGGACACGCGCACACAAAACCCGCTACCAGGAAACTAATGGACGAAGGCAAGACGTCATCGCTTGATACCTCGTTGAAGACTTCAGAACCTGCGGAACTCGGCGCCCAGAAACTGCAGGAAAGCCACAAATCCATCACGAGCGTTGACTTGGTAACGCCTGTGCCGGCACAAATTGCGCGGCTCCATCGAACGGACTCTACCATTGGCCCCGCAAGAGTTACTCAGAGTTTCCGGTTAACAAGACGTCAAAGCGCTTATCCAATCAGTTGCGATACTCTACTCCCGTTTCGCAACGTTTTCCAGAGCATTCAAACCTGAGATGAAATTGCCTGCCCCAACCCCGGTTTCAGGGCCGCGAACCGCACCCCCACGCTAGCCACTACCACCAGCCAGGTTGTCACGATGCAATCTCGCCTTTGTCAATTGTTTGTAAAAGACTCCGTTCGAAACCCCCAGGGTGGTCAGACCTAACCCCCGGCCTCCCGAAGAAATTCCGTCCCGTAACGTCACCGCCACGCTAAACACTCCCCAGTCAACACCCCGCGATCATCCCTGCCAAACGCCCGCATCTGCATATTTCCCGCCCAAAACTCGCAAATATCGCCAATCGCAATAGTTTGTCCGCCGGATGCCCCTGCAAATTTCTCGCTATTGACAGCTCTTCTCCCATCGGAGTAAGAATTGGCTCCAGCAAAATTGGCCAGACCACAAACTCAGGAAATCCCAAGCGATCGGGATCACCTCGACTGTCCAGCACTCAGTCGAAATCCATGCAATTTCTACGTTTATCGGAGACCGTCCATGCGAACATCTTCCCCACGCACATCGATTGCAGCCTCACTGCTCGCCGCATTCTTCGTCATAGCCCTGCTTCTCTCTGCCTCAACCGCAAACGCTCAGGTAGCCGGAACAGCAACCATTCAGGGCACAGTCGCCGACTCCACCGGCGCCACCGTTCCCAACGCCGTCGTCACCATCACCAACACCGCAACCCAGGTCAAGCACACCCTCAACAGCGGCCGCGACGGCCTCTTCAGCTTCCCCAACATCGACATCGGCACCTATGACCTCACGGTCACGGCCGGCGGCTTCAAGACCTACGACCAGAAGGGCATCATCCTCGAGGTAGGCAGCAACCTCGGCTTCAACGTCAATCTCACCGTCGGTGCAACCACCGAACAGGTCGAGGTCCAGGCCACCGGCATCGCCCTCCAGACCGAAGACGTCTCCTTCAAGCAGACCATCGACCAGCGGTCGATCACCGAACTCCCCCTCCAGGGCCGCCAGATCACCTCGCTCATCGCTCTCTCCGGAGCATCCGTCCCCGGCACCGCCCTCACCCAGGGCAACAAAGGATTCTTCAGTCTCAGTCTCCCCGCAGATCGCCGGCGGACAGGGCAATCAAACCGACTACCGCCTCGACGGTGGCGACAATAACGACTACGAGTCCAACACCAGCTTCGCCTATCCCTTCCCCGACGCCGTAGCCCAGTTCAGCGTCGAGACCGCAGCCATGGGAGCCCAGACCGGTCTCCATCCCGCCGGCGTCGTCAACGTCGTCACCCGCTCCGGGGTCCAACACCCTGCATGGCACCGCATTCGAATTCATCCGCAACAACTACGTCGACGCCACCAACTTCTTCGCCACCTGCACTCCCATCGCACCTGCCACCACCTGCTCCGCCAAGGACACCCTCCACCAGAATCAATACGGCGGCGTTTTGGGCGGACGCATCATCAAAGACAAGCTCTTCTTCTTCGGCGGATACCAGCGCCTCAGCTCCTCGTCAGGATCGGCGACAACCACGGCTAAGGTCCCCACCGCAGACATGCTCGCCGGCAACTTCCTCCCGTCCAACAGCGCTCCGCTGCGTCACTGCTCAAGACCCCGCAGTCAGCTTCTCAATCCCATCACCGGTGCCGTGCTGCCAAATGACGTCATCAGTCCCAGCTACTTCGATAAGTCAGCGCTGAACATGCTCCAGTATCTTCCCCCGGCGGTGGACGCCTGCGGCGACGTCTCATTCACCATCCCCGTCTTCCAGACTGAAAACCAGTACATCACCCGCGAAGACTGGACCATCAACCAGAAGCACAGCCTGTATGGCCGCTACTTCCGTGACGATTACGTAACCCCGGCGCTCTGGTCCCCCACCAACATCCTCATCACCGCCAACCCCGGCAACACCGAGGTCGCCCAGACCCTCACCTTCGGCGAGACCTGGACCATCAACTCCACCATGGTCAACACATTCCATGTCACCGGCACTCGCCGCACCAACGCGCGCGGCCCCGCCGGAACAGGCATCAACGCCGCGAGCCTCGGCTCCACCGTCTATCAGCCCTACGCCATCGGCCTCCGCGAACAGGGCGCCGGCTTCACCACCTATTGCAGCACCTGCGCGCTCGGCATCTTCAACGTCAATAGCTGGTCCATCATCGACGACGTCAACAAAGTACTCGGCAAGCACCAGTTGATCTTCGGCGGCGAATACATCCGCGCCCAGCTCAACGTCAACAACTCCTTCTCCTCCAATGGAACTTTCAACTTCAGCAACGTCTTCAGCCAGAAGGGGCCCGCGACAAAACGTCGTCTACACGCCCCCACCGGCTTCGCCGTCAATGGGTTTTCGCTCCTCGATTACATGACCGGCTCCATGACCTTCTTCTCCCAGAGCAAGCCGCAGCAGAACGCCATGCGCGCACCCATCCCCGCCCTCTACATTCAGGACACCTTTCACGCCACCCGCCGCCTCACCCTCACCGCAGGCCTCCGCTGGGGCGGGCAGTACACGCCCTACGACTACTTCGGTCGTGGCTCAGGCTTCGACCTCAACATGTTCAATAACAACCAGCACAGCACCAGGTTCCCCAACGCACCCGCCGGAAGCTACTTCTACGGAGATCCCGGAGTGCCCAAGAACTTCACCCAGAACTACCCCTGGCAGTTCATGCCACGCGTCGGTGTCACCTTCGATCCCCGCGGAGACGGCAAGACGGTCGTCCGCGCTGGCGGAGGCCTCGTCTATGACGAGACTAACTTCTTCGCCTCCACGGAGACCACCCAGAACGCGCCCTTCGCAACCCTCACCACCAACACGGCAACCACCGCTCCCATCAACTTCACCAACCCCTGGGTCGGCGGCACCACCCCCGGCAATCCCTTCCCCCAGCCCTTCGTCCCTCCCACCAACCAGGTGTTCAGCCCGGGCGGCCAGTTCATCGTCTACCCCAAGCAATTCCCCACGCCGTACGTCATCCAGTGGACCGCCAGCATCCAGCAGGAGCTTGCTCACGGATGGCAGTTCCAGATCGACTACATCGGCAATAAAACCATCCACTCCCCCTACGGCTTCCCGCTCAACCCCGTCCTCTACATGCCCGGCACCTGGACCGGCCCCGGCTCCTGCACCACGGCCACCGGTCTCGTTCTGCTCACCTCGCCCGGCACCGGAAAGCTCTGCTCCAGCACCGGAAACTCGCAGGCCCGCTCCCAGCTTACCCTCCTCAACCCCGCTCAGGGCCCGTACTACCTCGGCGGAGGAGGCGGAGGAGCGTCAACCGAGATGGTCGCAGGCGGCACCGCAAGCTACAACGGAATGATCGCCACCATCCAGCACCGCGCCTCCAACAGCTTCACCTTCCTCGCCAACTACACCTGGTCGCACTGCTTCGATCTGCTCGATAATCCCGGAGCCTTCAACACCGTCGCCGTACAAAACCCATTCAACATCAAAGCGGACCGTGCGGCCTGCGGCTTCGATCGCCGAGCCATCTTCAACGCCGCTATCGTCGCCACCAGCCACTTCCCGCTCTCCGGTTGGAAGTCCATGCTCGCCAATAACTGGGAGCTCGCACCCATCATCCGCGCAACCAGCGGCGCGCCCTTCACCGTCACCTCAGGGCAGGACAACTCGTTCACCGCCCTCAACAACGACCGCCCCAACTACCTCGGCGGCAACGTCTACCTCCACACCAACCCAACAGCAGCTTAGGAGGCCTCACCAATCCAAACTCCCTCGACGTAACCCGCTTCGTCGAGAACCCCAACGGAACCTGGGGAAACTCACCCCGCAACGGCTACACAGGGCCAAAGTTCTTCGACATCGACGCAGCCCTCAGCCGCAGCTTCCCGCTTCACGACCGGTTGGCCATGCAGCTGCGGCTAGAGGCCTTCAACGCCTTCAACCACCCCAACTTCGGCAATCCCTCCGCCAACGTCTTCAGCCCCCACCAGCTTCGGCAGAATCAGCAGCGCCCAAGCCGCCCGAGTCTTCCAGGGCGCCATCAAATTCAACTTCTAACCCCACCACCACCCAGCTGATCACAACCAACCCGGGTGCCCCACCCTTTCCGACAGCTTCATCGTCGGACGGTGGGGTTATCGTTTGCGGAGCAAACGACCGCACTCTTCTACCAACCCAAACCTTGGCTAGGAACCCAATACCCTCTCCCATCCGTGTTTTTCTCCGCGCTCTCTGCGCCCCTCCGCGCTCTCCGCGTCCGTCCTTGCCTTTGACTCACAAATCCCCAATGTTCACGCCCCAATCCCCATCCCCCAAACTATTTTTCACGCTTTTACTCAGCAAAATCGCATGTCAACCCCCCAAACCCACCAAAAATCCAATAACCCCAACCCCATCAACAAGATAAAACTTTCCCAAAAGTGATTTTTAGTTATGGTCAATCC
Source organism: uncultured Acidobacteriaceae bacterium (assembly GCA_963744125.1). Taxonomy (GTDB): domain Bacteria; phylum Acidobacteriota; class Terriglobia; order Terriglobales; family Acidobacteriaceae; genus Edaphobacter. Next base: position 848,101 of record CAVUSG010000012.1, read on the forward strand.
GGTAAAATAGAACTAGAAGAGAAAAACAAGAAAGGCCCGGCTAACCAGCCGGGCCTAACTCTTTGTTTAGAAACTATATTTTAGCCGTAAGTCCAATGGATTGCAATATTTTAGGGGAGCACAACCTCTCTATACTATTGCAACCATTAGACTTACGCCCAAGAATACCCCCCGGGGGGGGTACCCTCGGGAAAAGGCACATTATGATGACAAACATGTCGAAGAAAATTCGTTGGGGAGTACTAAGCACAGCAGCCATCGGCCTGAAAAAGGTGATCCCAGCCATGCAGCAGGGACAACTCACCACCATCGCTGCCATCGCCTCGCGCGATCTGAGCAAAGCGAAGGAAGCCGCCGCAGCGCACAGCATCCCCAAGGCCTACGGCTCATACGAAGAGCTCCTCGCCGACCCGGACATCGACGCCATCTACAATCCGCTGCCGAACCACCTCCACGTCCCCTGGACCATCAAGGCCGCGGAAGCAGGGAAGCACGTCCTCTGCGAGAAGCCCATCAGCCTCACCGTAGCCGAGGCCGAGACGCTCCTCGCAGTCCGCAACCGCACCGGAGTCAAAATCGGCGAAGCCTTCATGGTCAACAGCCACCCGCAATGGCTTCGTCTCCGCGAGCTCCTCGATGAAGGCCGCATCGGCGAACTGCGTTCCGTCCTCGGCTTCTTCAGCTACTTCAACATCAACCCCGATAACATCCGCAACAAGGCCGACATCGGCGGCGGAGCCCTGATGGACATCGGCTGCTATCTGGTCCACGCATCACGCTTCGCCTTCGCAGCAGAACCAACCCGCGTCGTAGCCGCCATCGACCGCGACCCGCAGATGCACACCGATCGCCTCACCTCGGCCATCCTCGACTTCGCCGCAGGCCAGTCAGTCTTCACCTGCAGCACGCAGTTGGTGCCATACCAGCGCATCCACTTCCTCGGCACCAAAGGACGCATCGAGCTGGAAATTCCGGTCAACGCCCCACCCGACCGCCCGACGCGTCTCTTCATCGACTCAGGCAGCGACCTCTTCGGTGGAGGAATAACCACCGAGACCTTCCCGGCCTGCGATCAGTACACACTGCAAGGCGATGCATTTTCGAAAGCAGTCCTCGAGGACGGACAGGTGCCAGTTCCAGTCGAAGACGCCATCAGTAACATGGCGGTCATCGAAGCCATCTTCCGCTCTGGAAAATCAGGAAGATGGGAGGCGCCGCACCGGAACTGACGTCAGAACCGCGCAGAAACTTGCTTCTATTTCGGACGCACCGTAGAATGCCATCGCTTGCTAGTTTGCCGCTCTCGGCGCGCTGAAAATCGCCTGAGCGAGCCTGGGGAGACGTGGAATGAGGCAGTCCTTTTCTGTGGGTATTGGGGGTGCCGCCGGTCAAGGTGTGGCCACTCCCGGCGATATTTTTGCAAAGATCTTCAGCCGCCGCGGGTTCCATCTGAACGTCTACAACGCGTATCAGTCCATCATTCGCGGTGGTCATACCTTTCTGACCATCCGCACCGGCCCGGATAAGATTGGCAGCATCAGCGGCCAACTCGACCTCTGATTCCGCTCAATCAGGACACAATGGATCGCCACATGCAGCCTGCTGTCAGCCGGAGGCGCCTGCCTGTACAACGCAGACCTGATCAAGCCCGGCACCCCCGCAGAAGGAGTGCAGCTCTGCCCAATGCCGGTCTCGAAGCTCGCCGACATCAGCAAGAACAAGATCGCGCAAAACACGCTCGCCATCGGCGCCGGCCTCAGCATGATGGGCATCGGATTCCCCGCGCTGGAGAGCGTGCTCGAAGAGCAGTTTCGCAAGAAGGAAAGGGCGGTCATCGACGAGAACATCAGCATCGCCCGCGCCGGTTACGACTACGCGACGCAGAACTTCAAGCCCTTCGCATGGCCGCTGCCCATGACCGAAGCTCGCTACGCGGTGCTCGGCGGCAACGCCGCCATGGCGATGGGAGGCGTTGCGGCAGGCGTCAAATTCTACTGCGCTTATCCGATGAGTCCATCCACCGGAGTTCTGCACTGGATGGCAGAGCATGCCCGCAAGGCAAACATCATGGTTCGCCAGGTTGAGGACGAGATCGGCGTAATCAACATGGCGATCGGCGCCGCGCACGCAGGCGTTCGCTCCATGTGCGCTACCTCCGGCGGCGGCTTCGCACTGATGAGCGAGGGCCTTGGTCTCTCAGCCCAGGCTGAGATTCCGGTCGTAGTCATCGATTGTCAGCGTGCGGGTCCGTCTACCGGCGTTCCGACGAAGACGGAGCAAGGCGATCTCTGGCAGATGCTGGGAGCGGCCTTCGGCGACTACCCCAGGGTCATCGCTGCGCCGCTCGACATCGCAGACTGCTTCAAGCTGATGCCCGAGATCTTCAACATCGTCGATCGCTTCCAGTGTCCGGGAATCGTGCTCTGCGATCTGCTCCTCGCGGAAGGCCGCCTCAGCGTCGATCCGAAGGAGCTCGACTTCCATCCCGTTATCGATCGCGGCGAACTGATTACGTCCAACGGGACGAGTGACCATGAACCTTATCAGCGGTACAAGATCACCGAGAGCGGCGTCTCTCCCCGCGTCATTCCCGGCGTGCCTGGTTACACTCACACCGTCTCGAGCGACGAACATGACGAAGATGGAGTGCTGATAAGCGATGAGTACACCAACTCCGTCAAGCGTCGCGCCATGATGGAAAAGCGCATGCGCAAGGAGAGCGGTATCGAGGCCTCGGTTCCACCGCCCCAGCTGCTGGGACCGGCCAACGCCGACGTCACACTCATCGGTTGGGGTTCGACCTACGGCGTGATCGACGAAGCTTGCGAGTTGCTGCGGGAGGCAGGCATCTCCGCGAATCATCTCCCCATACGCTGGCTGGTTCCTCTGCATGGAGACGCGATTCTCGACCTACTGAAGGGCGCAAAGCACACGATCATCGTCGAGAACAATTTCAGCGGCCAGTTCGCTCGGTATCTTCGCAGTGAAACCAGCTTTGTGCCCAACGGAAACATTCGCAAGTACGACGGGGAGCCGTTCTTTCCCAACCACATCGTGGAAGCCGTGAAGGAACAGCTTGCGGGCAAGACCAATCTCTCCATCCCGGCCCACGAAGTTATGGTCTAGAGACGCCGGCGCAAGAAAACACATTTTAGGAACTGCGGCACAAAGGACGAACTTTCCGATTCCAGGAGAACTAAAGATGGCGACCGAAGTTGTGACACCCAATACAATCAAGATGGCTGACTTCAAGGGAAAGGTCGATCCTGACTGGTGTCCCGGGTGCGGCGACTTCGGCGTTCTCGCCGCCGTCCAGAAGGCTCTGGTCGAACTACAGATTCCGAAGCATGAGGTCGCCACGATCAGCGGCATCGGATGCTCGTCCAACTTTCCCGGTTTCATCGACACCTATGGCATGCACACCCTCCACGGCCGGTCTCTGCCCGTCGCCACTGGAGTGAAGATGGCAAATCACGCCATGACCGTGCTGGTCACCGGCGGCGATGGTGACGGTTTCGGCATTGGGTGCGGCCACTTCGTACATGCCACGCGTCGCAACGTCGATCTGCTCTACCTCGTGATGGACAACCAGATTTATGGACTAACGACCGGTCAGACGTCGCCCACCAGCCGACTCGGCATGAAGACCAAGAGCATGCCCTTCGGGAGCATTGAGTCGCCGCTGAATCCTATTTCGCTCGCGCTGGCGGCGGGAGCGACCTTCGTGGCGCGCGGTTTCAGCGCCGATCAGAAGCACCTGACCGAGCTGATCAAGCAGGGCATCGAGCATAAGGGCTTCTCGTTTATCGACGTATTCAGCCCCTGCGTCACCTACAACCACGACAACACCTTCCAGTGGTTCCGGCCACGGGTGAAGAAGCTGGAGGAGAATCCTGAGTACGACTCCAGCGATTGGGGCATGGCGATGCAGAAATCGCTGCTGTGGGGCGATGAAATTCCGATCGGAAAATTCTTCGAGCGAACCGATCTGCCTACTCTGCATGGGGCGGAGCCTGTCTTGAAGGCCGGTCCACTGGTCGATCAGGACAACCGAATTCCTGACGATGTTGCCAAGGGCTTCATCGCGGAGTTGATGTAGTCTCCTCCTCGGTGAGACGTAAACTTTCCGGGACGAATTCGCTGCTGAGCAGCTTTTCGTTGTTCGTCAGGTAGTACGTCTGGATGGCTGGGAATTGCTCCTCCACCAGTTGCAGGGTGCGGAAGTCGAAGCTCTGTACCTCGGCCCGGTTCTCCATCTTGTTTCGTACAATTGCGCCGCAGAGTGCGTTTACGAAGGCTTGCGGGCCGACTGTGTGGTTCTTGTAGAGGTCGGCGGGGACGTTTTTGTCCTGGGCTCCGGCTACTGCGTCGGGGAGGCGGTCGGGGAGGATCTTGGTCTCCAGGTTGAAGCGTACCTTTTCTCCGGTGGCTGCGCGCTCTGCTGCGTGGGGAGTGCTCTTTCCCGGGCCGGTCCTGTAGTAGGCCGTGTAGAAGCGGGTGAAGCGGAATAGCTGCTCTACGTTGGTTGGAACGTAGGGGCTGGGCATCTTCTCCTGCTTTGCGAAGGCTACTGCGACGGGCGAGAGCGACAGGTCGTTCTTCTGGTCGGGGCCGAAGTGCAGTTTGTCGCAGATGAAGGTTTTCTGCGCGTCCGGCATCGAGATGTCTTTGATGTAGACCCTATTTTCCATCGTGTACGGGTGCTCCATCCTGGCGGCGGCAGCTCTCGGGGTTCAGGAACTGATCGTGCCATATCAGCGAGACTCCGTCGGTGGTTACTCCGGTGTCGGTCTCGAGGGTGGTGGCGCCCTGGTCCATGCCGCTCTCGAAGGAGGGCAGGGTGTTCTCCGGTCTCAGGCCTCGGCCGCCTCGGTGGGCGGATACGTCGAAGCCTTCCAGGCTCTTCCCGGCGGCACGCTCCTCGGCTACGACCTGCTGGAGGATATCGGGGCGGTCGGAGATGATGCCGTCTACGCCGAGCGCGATCAGGGCCCGCATCTTGGCGGGGTCGTTGGTGGTCCAGGGGACTACCTTGAATCCTGCCGCGTGGAGTTTATCCACATGCACCTTTGCGCCTTCGCCGAGGACGGAGGAGTCTACCGGGGAGAGAACGGGGACGTATTTGTCTCCGTGGGCCTTTGCGTGCGCTCCTGCGCGCTGCATCAGGATGAGGTAGTCGGATGAGTGCTGCGCCATAACCGCCTTTGAGGTCATGCAGCCCATCGCTAGAACTATTATCCAGATCTTGCGGTTCATGCCGATATTATTCACCTTTCGTGTGAACATGTCGTTGCAGGTGCTGCTGAATCCGGCGAATATTTCCACATCGATGATACCCCCCTCCCCCCCGTGTTTTTGCGCAAAGTCTCAGAAACAAATGCTTTAGGTCCGGACCTCCGGTGCGCTTGATCGAAAAGTCCTGATTTTATAGGGGTGATTTCCGCAAAGTATTCAAAGGCTGAGGCTTAGCTTTGGCTTGCGTGCTAAGAACAGGCTTGGATGTGGTGTTGCCCCCTGCTTTATATATACGCGAGATGTGAGGGTGGAAGTTCCGGGTGAGGTGGTTAACGAATGCAACGAGCAATGAGAATGGCGGCTCACCTAAGGCGACGATCGAGGGCTGCTCGGCGAAGATGCGGGCACGCCGGGTTCGTGGCTGGGTGGAGGAGAACAGGCAACGGCAAAAGGCAAAGATACGGGGCGTTCTTCACCCTTCGCCACGATCAGGCGGGCTCAGAATGGGGCACCAAAGTGTGGAGGTGGGCGGAGGAGAACGAGCAATCGGCTACCGGTAAGCGATGCAGCTGCAACGGCGAGTGGAGAGAGGGTGTACATTCCCACATCTCAGAATCGAGATATGGGGCACCCGCAGTTCTGTGGTGGTGGACTTTCGATTAGTGGTGGTGGACTCTCGGCGAAAGGAGAAACCCCATGTCAGACTTGAAGCTGTCTGACATGGGGCACCCGGTTTGGCGGTGGTTCCACCCGGTTTGGTGGTGGTGGGTTAGAAGGAGACCTTTAGGCCGAACTGGATGACGCGCGGCGTGAAGGTGCTGGTTACCTGGCCGCCGGAGCTGGGATTGCCACCGGTGATGGCGCCGACGGGGGTGGTTCCGCCGGTGCCGATGATGGATGATGTGGTGCCCTGGGTTCCGCTGATGGTGCCGGGAATTGTCAGGTTGGTGTGGTTGAAGATGTTGTAGAGCTCGGTGCGGAACTGAATCTTCACGCTCTCCCACGGCAGGCTGAACGACTTGTTGAGCGCGAGGTCGGTCTGGTAGAAGGCGGGGGACCGGCCGGGGTTGCGGCTGGCGTTGCCGAAGGGGCTGAGGATGTTGCCCGGCTCCGTCCTTGATGGGAGGGAGGACGAAGGCGTTGAAGTTGACGTAGTTGACGTAGCCGGTGTTGGCTGCGCGGTTGGAGCGTCCCTGGGTAACCGGCTGGCTGAGTACGCGGTTGGGGCGATACTCGTTTGCGCCGCGGTAGGTCGCAGAGATCTGGGCCGAGACTAGCTGGGCACCGTTAGGACTGTAGGTGATGTTGAAGGGGGTACCGGCCTGCATGGTGTTGACGGCGCTTACCTGCCAACCTCCGATGAAGGCGTTGGTGGCGCCGTTGACGGAGCTGGCGAAGTGACGTCCGCGGCCGAAGGGTAACTCGTAGACGAGACCGGTGACGTTGGCGATGGGCAGGTTGTAGTCGGACTGTGCATAGTCTGCACGGATGTTGTTGCCATCCTGTGGGGAGGGTGTGTTGCCTTCGAGCGAGGCACTGGCGTTGTCGAGCGAGTGCTCCCAGGCGAAGCTGTTGAGCAGGGTGAGGCCGCCGACGAGTTGCTGCTCGTACTTGACCTGCAGGGAGTTGAAGTTCGAGTAGAACTCATTGAGCGCTTCGGTGATGTCGGACGGCCACGCGCTGAAAGGACGGGCGAAGGCGAGTGAGGGGTTTTTCTGGTTGGCGTTCAGGAAGCCCTGCAGCTTGACGCCGTGATTGCCGACGTAGGCGACGTCGAGCAGGATGTTCTTGGCCAGGGAGCGCTGGACGCTGAAGAAGTAACTTTCGACGTAGCTATCCTTGGTGTTTTTGGGGATGTAGGTGATGTTATCGGTCGCTGGGTTGAAGCTGGTGACGAGGCCGCTGGGATAACCCTGATCCGAAGTAGCGTAGCAGGAGGGAGTTGTGCCGCCGATGGGAATGATCTGAGCCGGGAGCGGGTTGGAGCAGTGATTGGTGGTGGTCGGTGCTATCTGATTGACGTTGGCGAACTGTGCCTGGGGTGCGTTGATGCCGAGGATGTCTCCGGAGCCGGCGCGTGTGTAGTGCACAAAGCTCATACCAAATCCGCCGCGAAGCACGGTCTTTGGATCGACGGAGTAAGCGAAGCCGACGCGCGGGCCGAAGTCGGTGTAGTCGGGATTGACCAGAGTCTTTCCGTAGGTTCCGCCGAAGTGGACTGGAGTGATGCCGTTGCCGGCGACTGCTCCGGGGGTAATCGTGAAGACGGTCTGCGAGGCGGGATCCCAGTTGGAGACGCGGTTGTAGAGGTCGGCGTAGGGTGAGCCGTACTCCCAGCGGAGGCCGATGTTGAGGGTGAGATTGTGGCTGGCGTGCCAGTCATCCTGCGCGTAGAGATTGTGCATGTTCTGCGTGAGATGGGCGACGTAGTAGTTGGCCAGGGAATAGACATTGGTGGTGCCGAAGAGAAAGTCGGCCCAGTAGGTGTCGGAGACTGTCGATCCGCCAGCGTTCGAGTAGCCGCCGCCGTAGGTGAAGGAGCCGTAGAGCGGGTTGTTGTCGTTGACTGCCATCCAGACGCGCTCGTACTCGTAGCCGAACTTCATGGAGTGGTTGCCCTTGACCCAGTTGAAGTTGACCTTGGGGTCGAGCAGGGCGGGATCCTGCCACTGGGGGTTGGTGCTCTGACGGCCGAAGCCGGTGAATCCGGTGATGCCGATGGAGGGCAGACCGCCGGCGACTACCGGGTTGCTGGGAAGGCCGGGGATGAAGCCGGGTTGACCGGGGGTGGAGAAGGCGGTGTTGCCGATGGAGAGGTTGAACTTGCCGGCCTTGGTGCGATCGAGGCCGAGGCGGACGTCGAGGACTTTGTTGGAGCTGATCACGTAGGTATAGCCGAGGGCGATCTGCTGGTCGAGGATACGGATGGTGCCGTTGGTCTGGCCGTCGAGGGGAATGGGGATGGACGGGATAGTTGACGCCGGTCTCCTTGCGATCGCTGATGCGCAGGAAGGTTGAGTTCTTCGGGTTGATCTGCCAGTCGAGGCGGAGGTCACCCTTGTCGGAGTTGTCGGTGAAGGGGATCTGGGCGGCGTAGTCGTTGGAGGCGAGACCGGTGCTTGACAGGCCGGAGATGGGGAGTCCGGAGATCTGCTTGAAGTAGCTGATGATCTGGAGCGAAAGGGGATTGATGGCGCTGGTGGGGATTGCGGTGAGGCCGGTGGCAGCCTGGAGGGGGTAAACCGCGCCGGTGATGGCGTTCTTGACCGGCACGACGAGCAGGCCGTTCAACTCATTCTGCGTTGGCAGGGTGAGCACGCTGAGCGGCTTGAGGACCTGGCGGAAGCCTTCGTAGTCGAGGAAGAAGAAGAGCTTGTCGTGGATGATGGGGCCGCCGAAGTTCATGCCGAACTGGTTGCGGTTGAAGGTGGGCTTGCGGAAGGGAACGGTTGCGCCGGTGTTGCTGACGGTGAGGGGCTTGAAGAAGCCGGCGGCGTTGAGGTCGGTGTTGCGGATGAACTCGTAGAGGAGGCCGTGGAAGCGGTTGGTTCCGCTCTGCGAGGCGACGTTAACGGTGGCACCGGAGGAGCGGCCGTACTCGGCGCTCTCGTTGTCGGTCACGACCTGGAACTGGGCGACAGAGTCGGGCGGGATGGCGATGATCTGGTTGTCGAATCCCTGGTTACTCTCGCCGTAGGCGTTGTTGTCGAGACCGTCGAGCAGGAAGTTGTTGAACATGCTGCGCTGGCCGTTGACGTTGTATGCGCCGGCGCGGACGAGGGAGTTGATGGAGCTGGTGACGGCGGCGGTTGGGGCCTGGCGCGAGCCGGGGACGATGCCCATGTAGTCGGCATAGTTGCGGGTGACGAGAGGCATGGCCGCGGCTTGATAGTTGCTGATGGTTTGGCCGCGTTCACTGGTGTCGGTTTCGAGCTGGAGCGCGACGTCGGTGACCTCGACGGTGGTCTCGGTGGCACCGACCTTTAGAGTGAGGTCGATGCGCTCGCGGGCGCCGATGGAGATGGTGATGTTCTGCGCGACGGCATCAGCGAATCCGGGGGCGCTGGCGGAGACGGTGTAGATGCCGGTGCGGAGGGGCGGGACTTCGTAGTCGCCGGCTTCGTTTGCCGTGGTCTCGTGGTGATTCCGGTGGCGGTGTTGGTGATCTTGACCGTTGCTTTCGCGATGGGGGCTCCGGTGCTGTCGCGGATGGTGCCGACGATGGTTCCGTTTTCATACTGAGCGTGGAGGGGAACACAAATGAGGGCAAACAGCACAGCGAGAGCGAGGGTGGCTGGGAGGGAAAAAAGTTTATGGGGCATGGCACGAAAGATAATGCTCCGTCCATGATGTTTCTGTAAATGGAGTGTGAACGATTGATGTTAATAATTTTGACGTATCTGGTGTGGTTGGACCTTTGGTGATGGGGAGATCAGAAGGGCATTGGATTTCTTCGAGTCCTAGAGAATGGTGGTGTTCTGGAAGCGGGTTTTACCCGGCTTACAGCCCAAACGATAAATTCCTAGCAAGTTCTTTGCCTGCAATGGAGTGACTGCGGGGCTACGAAGTCGTCCTGCGACATTTTGTTCCCGTGGAGGGGACTTATTGTGTAGATTGGTGCTGTTCCCCTTAGTTTAAATTCAGTGCGATCGAGGATTCCTTGAACTCCAGCGACTCCGCACTTTATTGCGCCGTTCCGAAATTGCGCGAGGCCCCAGCGGCTTTCAGCGTGTGTATCGTTTCTTCTGGTGAGCGTTGCGCTGGTTGCGCTTACGGGTTGCGGGCCCAAGCGCATGAAGGCGGACTTCATCGGTTTTGAAAAGGCTTACGCCGAGACCTCGAACAGGGAAGTGCTGCTGAATCTTGCTCGTCTGCAGAATCACGACACCACCTACTTCTTCAAGCTTGGGCAGATTTCAAGCAGCTATACGATGGGGGCGTCGCTGGCGGGGAGCGGCCAGTATGTGATCCAGGGCACAGGTGTCGGCGGCGGCAATGCGATTGGCGGCGGAAACCCCACGATTTCCTTTTCGAATACTCCTGCATTCACATTCATTCCGGTCAACGACGAGAACATGGCGCAGCTATTGTTGAAGCCGGTTCCGGCACAGACGCTGTATAACCTGTATCTCCAGGGTTGGCGCGTGGACCAACTGTTCAGGCTAATGGTGGACAGAATCGAACTTACATCGGCGAACGCGGACGGGAAAGGCTGTACGGTCCATACGTACCGAAATGTGCCTCCACCGGTGCGATCCAAGTTGGACACGAGCTCCGATAAGGACTACCTTCTTGAAGCCAGCGGTTACGCGACGTTTCTGCGAGTGAGCGCATTAGTCTACGGATTGCAGAAGCATGGCCATCTGCTGCTCAAGGGAACAACAACTTTCGTTCCCATCGATCCGAAGTCGGCGATTATTCCAGGAACGGACAAACCAGATACGCTTTCCCCGAAACCCAGCGATATGGCAGCCGCGGCAGCCAAGAACGAGTCCTGGGAGTATGACGACAAATTGAAACAATGGGTGCTAGGCGAACAGGTCTTTGGCGCGCAGTTCTATCTGAACGATCCGGCAGACATAGAAACGGATATCACGGAGTGACAGCAGGTTAGAAGGGCTTGAGAATGGCGAGTCGTTCAAAGAGTCGGTGGCAATTCTCTCGGGGGGGTTCTCGATTGAAGAGCCACGCACTGGCGGCTCGGGTACTGACTTTTGTCCGTCGATCCCTACCGGCGGGGCGTCCGTCCATCTGGTGATGCGCTCGCTGGTCGGGCTGATGGCGGCCGTTGCGCAGGAACAGGCTCCCTTTGACGCGCTCATAAGCAATCCGTCTCTTCTGCCTAAGGTGACCCCTAAGGACACATCGATGACATTCGCTCAGGCAGTTCCACCGATCGAACGTATTCCGGCGTTGCGTTTGAAGTGGACCGGTGAAGAGAAGAGTGGGCCTCCGCTTGTGGAAGTTGGCTATAGAGGCATTAACTACGAGATTGCAGACGAGAACAGCCCCCAGGTTCCTGAGAATCAATATTGGAACCGCGACATGTTCCGTCTTGTCAATCAGCTTACGGCGCAGGTAACGGTGGATATTTCGAAGTTCCCGCTTCCTGGCATTCTGCAACTGCAGCAACTGCAGTAAGGCTGACTCGGGAGGTTCTGGAAGATCGCCGCTTGAATATGTCCTCATCTCCGACAGATTTTTCGGTGAGGTTGCCGAAGGTATACGCGATTGGCTTCGTGGGCGACAGCTCTCTTGCCGATGAGGGGATGTGCCGCAGGGCGATCGAACGATTTCTGTCGGAGCAGCGAGGGGGTCGCAGACCGAATCCTGTATGGCGTGTCGAGTCTTGCCGCGGGTGGCCAGCTTATCTTTGCGGAGAGCTGCATTGCTTTGGGCGTTCCGTTGCGGTTGCTGCTGCCGCTGGCGCGCGACAGATTTCTCAGCGAGAGCAATGCGCCCGTCAGAGGCCGGTTTGAGCAGGTGATCGACAGCGCCATGTCGGTCGAGGTCGCCGGAAGTGAAGAGTCTCCGGACGAAGGGTGTTACGAGCGCGGTCTGCAGACCGTGCAACTGTGCCAGGAGCTGCTTGCGGTCTGGGATGGGCATCCTCCGCACGACCTTGGGGGAACCGGGGAGATTGTGGCGTTTGCAGGGCAGATGCGCCGGCCTGTCACCTGGATTCATAGCGAGACGGGAGCCGTCCAGACAATCCAACAGCGGGGTGAGCAGAATGTAGCGCCCGAGGAGGAGTTGAATTTTCTCAACTGCCTGCCATCCGTCGGAAGAGTTGCCGAGGCCGGTAGTCCGGCGACTCTCGTAGAGTCGTGGCTTGCCAAGCTCGATGCGAATGCAGCCCAATTGGCGCCGCAGGTGCGCCGGCTGGCGGCGGGTCCAATCGTGTGTACTGCCCTGGCGGCGTTGGTCAGTGCTGCGGCGCAGACCGTGCATGCGTTAGGGGCATGGATGGCAGCAGGAGGAGCTGTACTGGGTCTGACTGCGGCTGTACTTCCTGCAATGCTGAGGCTAGGGAAGCGTCAGGCGCAATGGGTGCGCATTCGAACGGCCGCCGAGGTGTCTCGCTCTGTTTCGGCGCTGTGGGATACTCCCGTCCGGTATCAGGTCGTGGGTCCGGAGATACTCCCCGAGCTCAACAGCATGATTCGATCGCTGGATTTTCTCAAGGCCGAGGCGGGTCAACAGAATAAGATCGGACTCGTCCAATTCAAGGAACGGTATCTCGAGGTGCGCCTGCTCGACCAGATGAGATATTTCCTGCGGCAGTCCGAGCATTCTGCCGATATGGGGCGACGGTATCGGCTGGTCAGCAAGGTATGTGCTGCCAGTGCAATTGTGGTGTTGGTATGGACGTTCAGCAGCCGGTACCTTATGAAGATGAGCCATGTGGCTTCCGGCGGATCCTGGCTGCCGCTGGTGGCGTCAGCCTTATTTCAGATTGCAACGATTGCAGGCGCTCTTCTTGTTGTGAACGAATGTGAGCGAAGAGAGAGGCGTTATAAGGAGATTCATCGTTCTCTGGCGGACTGGGAGGCCGAGTTGCGCGCCTTCCATACCTGGCCTCCTGTCATCGAGGTCGTGAGCAAGATTGAACGGGCGCTGCTGGTGGAATTGTTAGAGTGGAGATCGCTTCTTAAGAATATGAAGATGCCGAGGAATTAGAGAGATGAAGCGCATCCTTACACTGGACGGCGGCGGCATACGTGGGGTCTTCAGCCTCGAGATACTCCAGCGAATGGAGACGCTGCTGCGTGAGTGGTCTGGAAGGCCGGACATGGTGCTAGCGGACCACTTCGACTTTTTCGCGGGGACAAGCACCGGAGCCATCATCGCCACATGCCTTTGCTGGGGCATGACGGTGGAAGCGATTCTGGACCTGTATATGAAGTTCGGCAAGACGATGTTCACGCCGGTTCCGTGGTATCGGCCGTTCAAGAAGGTGCTGGTCTCGCGTTACGAGGCCAAGCCGCTCTCAGATTTTCTGCAGCGGCTATTCTCTGAGGAGGACGAAGATGGCCGAATGGTGCCAGCGTTGCTCGACAGTAAGCGATTGAGAAAGAGCCTACTGGTGGTGGTTCGCAATCACACCACCGGTTCGGCATGGCCCCTCACGAATAACCCACTGGCGCTTTACAACGACTGCAGCCTGCCTGACTGCAATCTGAAGATTCCGCTATGGAAGGTAGTGAGGGCCAGTACCGCAGCTCCGGTTTACTTTGATCCCGAGGAGATCACTCTAGGTAAACGATCCTATGTCTTTGTCGATGGAGGGATGACTCCCTACAACAATCCCGCATTGATCGCCGGGCTTACCGCTGTGTTGCCCTGCTACAACATGAATTGGGAGCCTGGACCGGACAAGATACGCGTTGTCTCTCTTGGGACGATGCGTTTCTCCTCAGGATTGCCGGAGGAGGCCCAGCGGCTTTGGCTAGGTTACAACGCAGCGAAGATTCCGGCAGTGCTGATGCACGGCGTGTCCTGGCAGCAGGATTATCTTTGCCGGTGCCTCGGTCAATGCATCTATGCCGAAAAACTTGACTCGGAGATCGGGGATCTAATAGGCACTTCATTGCCGGGGAAGAACTGGTTCAGCTACGTTCGCTATAACAAGTCCTATGGGTCTGAGATGCTCAAGGAGTTGCTCCACAAATATCCAAGTCTGGCAGCGCTCGATGCAATCCAGGCGATTCCGGTGTTGGAGGAGATTGGCCGCAGCCTACGCGAACGAGCACGTGAAGCTGGAACATTTGATCTGAAAGTGTACGCAGGCAATGGTGATTCACTCGTGATCCCGGAACTTCAAGATATGTCGCCGTCTCCGTTTGTTATCGCCGTCACCGGCCATCGTGATCTTCGGCCGCAGGACCTGGGAGCGCTGCGGCGCGAGGTGGGTGCGGTGCTGGCCGAGATTCGAGGCCGCATGCCGGATACTCCTTTGCTTCTGTTGAGTGGACTTGCGGAGGGGGCCGATCAACTGGCGGCCGAGGTCGCCCTGCAGCAGGGAGTGCTGCTGGCTGCGGCTCTGCCGATGCCGCTGGATATCTATAGGGTGCAGATGCCGGAGGAGGCGCAGGAGAAGCTGGCCAAATTGTTAGCGCTATCGAAGGTCATTATCGAGCTTCCGCTGGATGGCCGAACGCCGGAGCAGATACGGACCGACAAAGATGTGCAGGCTGCATGCTATGAGGCGCTTGCGCATTATCTTGTGCGTCACGGCCGGGCGCTCATCGCGTTGTGGGATGGAAAACATTCCGATAAGGCGGGGGGAACCTGCCGCGTGGTTCAGTATGCCTGCTTCGGTGCATTGACCGCGAGCGGGGAAAAGGTAGAGTCACATTGCGAAGTGGTCTATCACGTGATGACGCCGAGGCTGAGCGATGATGGGGCGGCGGAGGAGATCAGGACCGTGACGATCGGCTGCAAAGCTGGGAGCGGAAGTCAGCGCGATCCTGGGGCTTGATTTCCGTCTGTCGGGTATTCGCCTACCCCTCCAAAAGTAATCGAACTATCGCGTGGATACTGAGACTGAATGCTTTGCGTGTTGGCCTCAAGTGTCTTGTTGGGACCATCGATCTTACCGCTAAACAGCACCTGCTCCTGGCTCATCATGGGAACCACCGGCGCATTTTTCGCGAGTTCGAAGCGGCCATTTACAAAGTAAGTAACGGCGATGCCAGCCAGGAAATAAGGGTTTAGCACTACGATCGGCAGCGCATACTTCTTGGTTTTCAGAAGGGATTCCGCGATGCCTCGAGGTGTGTGACTGCGAGAGAAAGTTCCAGGACTCTGCGGGATAATAATTTCGCTCAACTCGAGCTGGTCATGGTGGTGAGCGTAGCCTGACAACGATTTGGCGATCTGTTTGGGCGTCGTCATTCCAGCATCCGATATGAGGCTTCTATGCACTGCATGGGGATAGTAGAAATTGAGCAGTTGCTTTGAGAAGTCAGCGCAGTTATTCGTAAATAAATTGAAATGGCTGCGATTTGCCCTCCCGTTATATTCGGCGATGAGGCGATCATCCTGTTCGGCGGTCGTGGCGATTTCGAAGCTGTAGATCTTTCGAATGTATGCCACTCCCAGTAGCTGTGGCCACACGTTCTTGGCGTCATATCCCTTGATTACGGAGGTCAGCGAGCTAAGGTGAGCTTCAGCATATTCTTCTCGCATTCTTTCGACAGGAGCCGCTTCCGCTCGCTCAGGCACATCGTCAACATTTTCGACGGCGTACAGATACGGAAGTAGAGGTATTGCGACCCAATCCAGTTTCCGAATGCGAGAATAACGGCTGATTACCACTCCCGTTTCACCGGGTTGGCAGCGGCGCAAAACTGTTGGCGTTTCCGCGCATACACGATTAAGATAAATCGCCGAATGCCCGGTTGGGTTAATGCTGCCGAAGAAGCCGTATGGTTCTTCAATTAGAAGTGCAACGTTGCCATAAGCCTTGCCCGACCCAGCCAGGGCGATCAAGACCAATAAGAGCAGGGACACACCATAGCGCTTCACATTGCCGATCTTCCGCAAAACGCATTTCAATCTGCCAGCGGACACTCCGGCTTGCATCGGGAAGAGAATGATGGGATTCCGTGCCTCTGTCCGTTCTGAGTGTTGGCTCACAATTGACCTTTATGGCAACAAAATAAATTTCAGAACTTACTTTATACGGTGGCCGTAGCTTCCGCCAACTGGAAATATAGGCTAACACTAATGGCTAATCTTAGTGGTGCTTCTGTATCGAAGGTCGACTTCTCAAGCTATTTATCACGTTGCTATTTAAATAATGCTAGTCAATTACTAGTATTTCTGCTAGTTGACACGCTTTTTAGCATGGCGGTCACACGTAGTGACTTCTACAAAAACCTCGTCAATCGCACCGAATCAACTGCAAAACCCGGTAAAAGTCGCATAGAATGTGCTGGTTGGTATAGGTGTCCTTGTTGCGGGATCGAAGCCTTCGCGGGAAAGATTCATTAGACACCAGTTATATGACTCCATTGAATTAGATGGTAACTTGGACATCCGAAGTCTTAGACTAAAGCAAACGGTGGGTACTACTGAAAGTGGATTAGATCTTCCGCGTACAAATATGCTGTCTATAGATTTCGCAGCATCTTATTCCAACTAGAATGCGATTGGTCGCTTCTTAAGTACGTTGCTTCGAAGGCGAACAAATCGGGCCGGTGTCTTTAAATGCGAGATCAGCACGGGAAAAATACAAGCCTCCGCCAGCTGCGTAACTGCCGTGGTCTCATTCTGGCCGTGTTTTTTCTGAGCTTTCTGCGACCCTCTACGCGCAGCAGACGGTAGGATCTGGAGCGGGTGGGACAGGCCTGCCTGATGCTCCGGGCCGGGAATCGCTCTCACCGCAATCGCTAGACACGCAGTCCGCCGCCAGTATCAGCGGAATCGTCCTTGACGTAAACGATGGCTTAGTTCCCGACGCCAAGATCATTCTTGAGACTCAGAATGGGCAGGTGGAGCGTGTCACTGGTGCAGACAGTTCGGGCCTTTTTTCTTTCAACAATCTGACGGCAGGAACCTTCAAAGTCAGAATTACTGCGCCCGGCCTCCAGCCCTTTGAATCCAATGAGATCACGCTGCATACCGGCGAGAGATACCAAATGTCGCAAATTGCTCTTCCAATAGCTGCGGCTTCTGTAAGTGTGACCGTAACCGCAACCCAAGAGGAGATCGCCCAAGAACAGGTTATCGCCGAGATCCACCAGCGAATCTTTGGGATCTTTCCCAACTTCTATACCAGCTTCCTCTGGGACGCTGCGCCGCTCAAGCCCAAGCAAAAGTTCCATCTCGCATTTCGCGCAGCCGTCGATCCGGTAACATTCTTGACTACAGGCATGCTCTCGGGGATTCAACAAGGGCTGGATTCTTACCCCGACTATGGGCAGGGCGCTGAAGGCTATGCGCAAGCGCTATGGCGCAGACTTCGGGGACCTATTTATTGGTCGCATGATCGGCGCGGCCGTTCTGCCTTCAATTTTGCACCAGGACCCGCGCTACTTTTATCAGGGGACAGGAAGCATCCGGTCGCGGGCCTGGCATGCTCTCTCCGCCGCATTCGTTTGCCGTGGCGACAACGGTCGCTCCCAGTTCAACTACTCGCACATTCTCGGCAACCTGGCGGCGGGCGGCATCTCCAATCTTTATCGACCCGACGCGAACCGCGGTGTGGGTCTCGTTTTCGACAACGCCCTGCTTACACACCGCCGCCAACGCCAGCGGCAATCTCGTGCGCGAGTTCGGCCTGCGCAAGGTCACCACGAAGGTCCCCTCCTATGCCAAAGGCAAGCCGGAGCCTGCCACGACGTCGCCCTCGCCATAGAGCGCAGCGCTGATTGTTGTGTGTCGTGTTTGCCGTGGCGAATACGCTTCGAACGCAATTCTGGCGATTGCGGATGCGTGGAATCTGCGTCCAGATGAAGTGCAAAAGCCATCTCCGCTCTGTGACCCCGAATGAATTTGGCGGGGCAAAGTACAGCTAGATACTGGGTTATGGGACAATGATCGAGCAACCACGAGTGATGTGTCTTGTAAGTCAATCCCTGGCGATGCTTTGGCCAAGGAGAGGCAGGCAATTTGGAAAGTTCTGTGCATAGGGCCCTGGATCGAACCTAATCATTGCCAAATCATCGGCGGAGGAAGAGTGAAAGAGCGACACTGGAATAGCCTGGTTGGCTCTCTTCGGCATGGTCACTGCATTCTCATGCTCGGCTCCGAGATTCCGGTGAGTGTATCTTCGACAGACCCAAAGGTCGTCGCCCGGGAAGATACAAGCCTGGCGGAGGAGTTGAAACGCCAACTCGCTCTAGAGCTGGAAGAGGACAACCGATCTCCAAGAGGGAATTCTCTATCGGCACTTGCTCAGCAATATGAGGATACGGAGGGTTTTGGGCCAAGCGCCCTCCGCGCCACGGCTGAGACGGTATTGAGGTCACGCCAATACAAGCCTTCCACTGTCTATGAAGCGATAGCTTCGCTTCCGTTTTCTCTGATAGTAACCACGGGCCAAGATTCGCTTCTCGCAGAAGCGCTTACATCGGCTGGCAAAAGGCCAATCACGCAACGCTACCATCCGCGCGGTGATAAGAGAGATAATCCCGAGTTCGTTTTGCCTGGTTCTCCAACCTGCCCCGTGATCTTCCATCTGTTTGGAAGCGTCGAGGAGCCAGCATCCCTTGTGCTGAGCGAGAATGACGTTCTCGATTTCCTGATAAAGATTGTCTCTGAACGGCCGCCCCTTCCAAACAGCTTACTGCGCGCGCTTAAGCGTCCTGGGCAGAGCTTCTTATTTGTGGGGTTTGGGATCGGGCGTTGGGATTTACGCGTTATCTTGAAAGTGCTTATTCGGGCATTGGAGCTCAATCGCAGCGGCCCCGCGATCGCAGCGGAGCCTCTGGGCGGTTTATTGCAGTCTGATCGCGATGAGATGGTCCTCTTTTATGAGCGCGGCACACGGGTCGAAGTGGAAGACGATCAGGTTGGAGCGTTTCTTGGCAAGCTTTCTCAGAGGTTAGAGGCGGATGGCGGCTTCGTTGGACAGGACATGCCATTGGGGCCTCGTCCGCGTGTGTTTATCAGTTACGCGCGAGAAGACGGAGACCTGGCTTCAAGGGTATTCGACTCGCTGCAGAAGGCGCACTTCGATCCCTGGCTGGATAAGGAGTCGCTTGCAGGGGGGGACGACTGGGATAAACGGATCGAGGCGGACCTGGATGCCTCGGACTTTGCTTTGGTGCTCTATACCCCGGCCTTCTGCCGGAAGCACGACAGCTATGTGAATAAGGAAGTCGTGCTGGCATGCGAGCGCGCGCTCCGAGTCCGAGGCCCCTTTTTGATTCCGCTTCGCAGTGGCGACCTGGATGACGCGGACCGAGTCGATGCGCTGCGGAAATACGATGAGATGGAGTTGAGAACTTCGGAATTTGATGAAGATTTTGCGAAGGTGATCTCGAATATGAGGCGTGAGTACCAGCGCCGCAACCGATAGACAGTTATGACGGAAACCCTTTATCGCTATCCCGGTGCTCAACCTTTTCGCGACGATGAGTTCTCGCGCCGGATGTTTTTTGGGCGTGAGCCGGCTTCCATTGCTCTTACGGACCAGATCCTCGCGAATCGCCTCGTCATTGTTTATGCCAAGTCCGGGTTAGGTAAGACTTCGCTTCTCAATGCCGGCGTGGCGCCTCGTCTTCGAGATGCGGGGAACCTACCGCTTTTTGTGAGGGTGAATGATATTGAGCGCGGTCCCTTACATTCCGTGTTGGAAGGAGTCCGAGCGGAAGCCGAGCGACAGCAGGTGGAATACGTTCCCGGGGATAGCAGCTCTTTGTGGAGTTTTTTCAAGACAGTAGAGTTCTGGCGTGGTGACCTGCTGCTGACGCCGGTGTTGATCATCGATCAATTTGAAGAATTGTTCACGCTGCAGTCCGAGGGAGCGCGAGAAGCTTTCCTGTCCGAGTTGAGCTATCTGGTTCGTGGCGTGCCCCCGCCTTCGCAGTCGGAGCCGGAGTCGAAACTCGATGAGGCTCCGCCATGCCATTCGCCTGGTTCTGTCACTGCGCGAAGATTTCCTGGGATTGCTTGAAGAAGCCTCGGACCACATTCCGGAGATCATGGATCACCGTTATCGCCTCGCGCCCTTGAGCTACGAGATGGCGTCCGAGGCGATTACAAGACCAGCCGCAATTGAGCATGGGAAGATCGCGACAAAGGTTTTCGGCCTGGAACCCTCACTGGTGACCTCGATTCTCGACTACCTCACCAGATCCACAACCGGAGCGCAAGCGCAAGCAGCATGTAGAGCCCTTCCATCTGCAACTGATTTGTCAACGCATCGAGAAGGTTGCGGCCCTGAGACAACAGGCAACCAGCGGAGAGGTAGTTCTCAGCTTCAAAGATCTCGGAGGCGAACCGGCACTGGCTGATACGCTCGAAAGTTTTTATTCGGATGCGATTCGGTCTTTGCCGGGCAGGCACCTGCGAAGTGCGGCTCGAATGTTGTGCGAGCAGTTTCTCATTAGTCCCGAAGGCCGCCGGCTGAGCGTTGAGGGGCGGGAGCTTCGGCTGCAGCTTAAGCTGCCGCCTGAGATATTGAATGACCTGGTCGAGCGCCGTCTGTTGCGGACAGACCGGAGGTCCGACAGCACCTACTACGAATTGAGCCACGATGCGTTGGTGCAGCCCGTGCTTGAGGGTAGGCGAGTGCAGGCTTTGGTGGTTGGCGGGGCGGCTGTTCTTGCAGGGGCGGTGTGTCTTCTAGTGGGGGCTCTGTTGTTTTTGTTAGTCATCTTCGGGCTGCTGTCTGAAAAGACATCTTGATAACAATACGATCCTTGGGATTGCCGTGATCGGGGCCTGTGCGGTATTTCTGGGATTTCAAGGCAACAAATGGCTCAAGTCGGGCTTGCGGAGGAGGAGACGTTATCGTCGGCATGTTCCGGCGGACTTGAACCGATCTCTGCCGACGCTCCGGCCACTCCGGGACCGGTTACTTGGGTGGGCTATGGCCCTGACAGGGGTGCCTCTTTTCATTTTGTGGGGGGTTGTTGGATTTTTCGGGTTGTTACTGTTCACGATTCTTTTATTTGCCCACGGTGCGGTTCCTCATTGGCTTTCCTGGATGGAAAATGACCTGCATCCAGAGTGGCAACTTTTGTATCAGCACCCCTACATGGAGATGCAATGGTGGGGCGTCGAGTATTTAGCGGTCGTTGCGTTTGGCTGGTTCCTGTTCCGGCAAGGATCCAGGAAGCTATGGCCGCATCGGTTCGCAGCGAGGCCGGGAGGCTTGCGGATACCCGGGACCGATCATTGGCGTCCAGTGCTGCGCGCAGTTATTGCGTTGCTTTGCGGCGTTGTGATGCTGGTGGTGGCAGCGTCGGGTTTCCTGGCGCTGAGAACGTGTGCGGCCGGTTGGCATGGGGGGCGCCCGAATTGGATCAATTGGGGAATGGTCAGCTATCGATTTGTTGACGTTTGTGAGATGACTTACCAGAAGAAATTAAGCTGGGACGAAGTCACATTGGGACTAGCGGCGCTGTCGGCATTCGTTTTTTCCATCGTGTTACTGTACAGCGGGATTGTGGAATTGGCTGCGCTGTTTCGCGAGCGTCGCCTTTCGATGTCGAAGGACAGAGCAGAAACGGTTTACGCTTGCCGCTGTTGGATGCGTGGTCCTGATTGCCGGCGCGATGGCGATCACGGTTCATTCGATATTGTGCGCGTGTGCGGGCCAGGAGAGTGCAGACGCGGCAAGCACAAGCCGCACTTGCGAGTCACGATGCGGGTCCGCTGCGGCTTGGGTGGGCGGTGGGGGATTACTCGGAGATTCTGCACACCGAAGACGGAAGCACATGGAAGGAGCAAAACAGAGGGGATAGAGGCTACTTCAACTCGGTGACTTTTCCGACTAGTCAGTATGGTTGGGCAGTGGGGTCTGCCGGTACTATCTGGCATACCGACAATGGGGGTGCTAACTGGAATGTGCAGTCCAGTAACGAAACCCAATCTTTGGGCATAATAGCGGCTGTTGGGCCGCGGCTCGGTTGGGCGGTCGGACGGGGAGGCCCAGCTGTGCACACCGAAGACGATGGCGGGAACTGGAAGCCTCAGTACATCGGTGACCCTAAAACGGATCCTACTATTCATGTAGGTGCCGCGACGTTTGTGACGCCGCAGTCAGGCTGGGGTGTGGGCTCCGATTGGCACGATTATTCACACTGAAGACGGTGGTAGCTACATGGAAGAGGCAATCGAGCGGAACTTCCAGACTATCTCAACTTTGTAGCCTTTGCTACGCCGCAGTCAGGGTGGGTGGTCGGCGACGATGGCCTTATTCTGCACACCGAGGATGGCGGCGCCAATTGGAAGCCACAGGCCAGTGGGACCATTCGAGACTTGCTGGGGATCGCTTTTGCCACACCTTCTTCAGGCTGGATTGCCGGCAAGACAGGGACGATTCTGCATACGGAGGATGGTGGACGCACGTGGGTAGCGCAGGACAGTGGCAGCCGAATGGATTTGCTTGAAGCGGCGTTTATTACGCCGCAGACAGGGTGGGTGGTGGGTTATGGCGGCACGATTCTGCAGACCGAGGATGGGGGAAAGACGTGGGTGCAGCAGGCGAGCGGCATCCGTTCGAACCTGCATTCCGTGGCATTTGTTAAGCCGTTCAGCATCATCGGCGTTGTTGAGAGCGAGCCTAAGCCGGCGGCGGGTGCTAAGGTTGCGGCCCCTCGTGGGTGTGCTTCTTCTTAGCGTCGATGCTGGTGGTCCCGCGGATAAGGCTGGGCTGAAGGCCGGCGATTACATCGTCGCGGTGAACGGGAGAGCAGTGAATACCGTCGACGAATGCGTGGGCGAAGTGTCGGTTCTGAAACCGGGGACTGAGGCCGAAGTGACCTACATCCGTGATCACAAGGAGGAGACGGTGAAGGTGATAACTGCTGATGGATCGAGGCCTGGCTGCTCCCCACTAGGGCGACTATCGCGGGATATGTTGCTAGCCCCCTCTCCCTAAAATTGCGTAAAGTATTCAAAATACTATTGGTTAAGTCCGGACCTCGACGAATTAGGCCTATGCAAAGTATTGATTGCAAATGGCTTACTTGTAAAGTATTCATTCGATATGGGTTAAATAGGAGGGGGGTCACTTTTTCCCCTTGCGCTTGAGGAGCAGCAGCTCATCCGAGAAGGTATATGTGCCCATACCAGGAGGGTACGGTTAGGGTTTGCAGGTCGCCGTCGGAGGCGACGTTGACGGTGGTGGGGTTCACGTCTGCGTCGACCTTTTCTATCCAAGCGCCGGCTTTTGGAAATGGCACTGTAATGGTGCCGGCGTTTGCGCTGAAGTTTATGAGGACCATGGCGTACTGCTCGGCGGTGGTGGTAGTGGCGGGAGCGTGGCGTTGGTAGGCGATGATGTTGGTTCCCTGGAGCGACTGCTGGAAGAAGAAGAAGGATTCGCGGCTGCGGAGCGCCGGGGCTGACGAGCGGAGGTTGCCAAGAATGCGATAGAGGCGGATGAGCGGGACGCCATCGTAGTCGTAGAAGTACTCCCAGTTCATGTCGCGTCGAAGGTTGATTCGCGCCGGTCCGGCTGAGGGAAGGGCGTAGTTGTCGGCAAACTCCTCTCCCTCCCAGAGCATGGGTATGCCCTGAGACGTGTAGAGCGCGATGGCGAATGGCTGAAGCAGATAGAAGAGGGTGCGGTCGCCAGATGGGATCGGTCCGCCCCCGGTTGTGCCGGCGAAGCAGATGAGATGGCTGTGGTCGTGCGAGTTGAGATATTGAAAGGGCGCGACGGGCATCTCGACGGGATTTCCGGCTGAGTCGACGACGGTCTTGGTGGCTGGATATTGAGCGCCGAAGTAGGGGTCGAGAGTGTGGGCGAAGTTGGTGAGCGATGCCGCGTTGATTCCGCCGCCGATTAAAGATTCCGAGAGGTTGAGCAGACTGTCCTGCCAGGCCGCGTTTGTGTAGGTATTCCGGAGCACGATGGGAGCGATCTGGAGCGCTTCAGCGCACTGGATGATGCGGCTGTAGGTATTGGGAGCACAACCAAACCGCGGCATGGTTCTCGAATAGAGGTAGGTGTTGTAGACGAGCTGCGCGTATCCGGTGTCGGTCGGCCCCTGATATAGATCTGTAACTTCGTCATAGCGGAACCCGTCGACGTGGTATTCATCGAGCCATCTCTGGTTTGCGGTCTGACAGAACTCCTGCGCGAAGGTTTGTGAGAAGTCGATCTGGGGGCCGAAGTTTCCGGTGGCTCCGATCATGGGACTGTTGATGCCCGCGATGCCGGCATCGGCCACGTTTGTGTAGACCAGGCTGTAGGGGAATGAGGGGTCGACGTGTTGATAGACGAGGTCGAGGATTACAGCTACGCCGTTGGCATGACATGTGTCGATTAACTGCTTCAGGCCGTCGGGTCCGCCGTAGGCTGGATTGGGCGCGAAGTATTGAAGCGGACCATAACCCCAGTCGAAGTCCAGCTTGGTGCTGGTTACGGGCATCAGTTCCAGACAGTTGATTCCCAGGCTCTTCAGGTAAGGCAGCCTGTCTGCGATGCCTTGAAATGTATTGTTGAATTCGTCTACATGAAGCTCATACACGACCAGGGCATCGAGCTCGGGTGTCTTCCATTGAGCGTCAGTCCACGCGAAAGGGGCTGCCGGAGCGTGCGAGCACGGTACAGCCGCGAGCATCCCGATATCGGTCTGACGGGAGAACGGATCGCTAAACCAGAGGGTGATAACGGCTGGGCTGCCCCCGGGAGAAGTGTGCAATAGCTGGAAGCGATAGAGATAGATACCGTCCTGCCCGTAGTGACTCTGGGGATCGTTCTGAAGGCTGGTCGTAGTTGTCCAAAGGTCGAGCGCACTTCCGGCCTGCCAGGTCAGGTTTACATTGATCGGTTGGACGGTGGGATCGAACCGGTCCAGTTGGTGGATGATGCGGACTACGACTTGAAAGCCATTCGTACTGGTGATGCCGGGGAGGTAGACTCCGAAACGGAGAGAGAGATTTCCGTTAGCGTCCACGGAGCTGAAAGCTCCCACCTCGTTGAGGTTGATGGTCATGACTAACTACCTCCTGGCGCAAGATAGATGTTCTGGTATGAGGGTGGTCGTTGAACCGGGGTGTGAGCGCTTCCGGTGAATGCAAGATATACCAGAAATCGAGAGGCACTTTAACGGGGCTGGGAGAGTTTCTTCAAATATTGTTTCCGGCGTGGACCTGGCGGCTACCTATGGAACAGCGCGACTTCGCCTATCCGAGAGTGTGCGCGCGAGACGCTAATCAGGGCTATTTGTGCCCCGGATCGACACACGTCGTATACAAGTGGATTTTTGGCTCTCGGTGAGAAGTGGGGATTTCGAGGCCAGATCGTGCAAATGGCCTTTGTATATAGACATACCGTCACTATTAATAAAATTAAAAACAAATTGTTTGACATTTTGATCAAACTGCCATATAAGGAGTCAAAGTCTTCCTCACAACTGAAACACAACAGACCGAGATTAGCGCGATTCCTGCAGGATTCGTGTTCTGGGCCCCGCTTACACCCTTTGGAGGGAACATGACCATCGTTAAGTTATGTAGGGCGTTCTTTGTTGTTTTGACAGTGGCCCTAGGCCTGAGTTCCCCGGTTGCGATGTATGCGCAGTCCGGGCAAGCGGATGTTCAGGGTGTGGTGGCTGACCCAAGCGGTTCGGTCGTTGTGGGCGCCACCGTCGTGCTGACTAATACAGACAGCGGCAATAAGCGAACCGTCATAACAGCGACGGATGGCCGGTATAGCATTCCTACGGTTGCGCCCGGCAACTACTCCATTACAGTCTCGGCAAAGACCTTCTCGCCAGTAACGATAAGTGGCCTTATTATCCAGTTGGATAATCACGTGGATCAAAACGTGACGCTGAAGGTGGGCAGCGAACTGCAGACAATCAATGTGCTGGGCACGGTGCCGGCGGTGGATACCACTTCGTACGACGTGGGCGGGGTGGTCGAGTCGCAACAGATCAACGACCTGCCAATTCCCAACCGGCAGTACCTTGCGCTCGCGCTGCTGACGCCCGGCACGACGCAGGCCGCGTCGCGCAGCTTCTACAGCAACGTCCAGTCGGGCGGCGGGATCTACTTCTACGCAAGCGGTTTCTCATGGGACGGGGTTTCCAACCAACAGACGGAAGAGGGCGATCCACGACAGAACATTCCGGAAGACGCCGTAGCCGAGTTCAAGACCTACACAGCATCGATGCCGGCGGATCTTGGATGGGCTATGGGTGGTTATACCGCGCTGGTGACCAAGAGCGGAACCAACAAGGTTCATGGCGATGTGTTTGAGTACTATCGCGGCACGTTCATGAACGCCGATAACCAGTTCGCGAAGGCGACCGAGGTCATACAGGGAACCGGAAAAGCGCCCTATACCCGCAACCAGTACGGCGGCTCCGTTGGCGGCCCGATCTTCAAGGATAAGACGCACTACTTCGGAGCCTATGAACGGACGCAGGCGACAACCTCCTGGACACTGTTTGAGCCGGCCGGTTCTGCTGCCGCAACGGACTATGCCTCGCTACTCGGCACCTTTCAGAACCCCAGTCATGATCAGCTGATCGTCGGACGTATCGATCACAACCTCAAGACGAATCAGCAGCTTTTTTTCAGGGTCGCGTTTGAAGAGCAACTTGCGACTGCTCAGGGGTGCGGCGGCACCACCACCACTGGATGTTATGACGGTCAGTTTCCGCGGAAGGCGTACGTGGCGGGAGCATACCTGGGAGCCCACGTCAACGATCGTGAACGAAGCCCGGTTCCAGTATGCGTACATCTCCTACGAACTGGGTCCCTATAACACTCCACCGCCGAAAAAGCCAACTGACTTCCTCAACCCTGCCTACGCCAAGAACATCTCGATCGGCTACACGTTCCCGAGCCTGAGTTATGGACACACTTATGCGGCGGACGGAGTGGAATCCCGCTGGCAGCTCAACGACTCGCTGAGCATCCAAAGGGGTGCGCATTCGATCAAGGTTGGTTTCGATGTAAGTTACGTTCCTTATACTGATGCTGTCGCCACTACGCTGAACGGAAACTACTCCTTCGGTGTGGATATGCCGTTCGACTTCACCCCGGCGACGATCAATAAACTGTGCACAACCCTGACAGTGACTTGCCCTTCGGGGTTCACGCAGAATGCGGTACCGCTGCTCTACTACCTGCCCTCTACGCAGCAGGCCTACTTTATCGAGGATAGCTGGAAGGCAAAGCCCAACCTGACCTTGAGTTTCGGTCTGCGGTATGACCTTCAGCGCGGGTCGGCATTCCTTAACACGTATACTCCTACAGTGAACCCGCCGGCCTTTCCGGCGATCCCGTACGAGGGCAATCCGCACGACCGCGGCGACTGGAATAACTTCGGCCCACGCCTCGGTTTCTCATGGGATCCATTCAAGAAGGGGAGGGATGTAATTCGCGGCGGCTACGGCATCTACTACAACTTTATCGAGACCGAACTGCAACGAAGCGGAGAAGCTGAATTTTGTGGCTTGCCCCATCACACTGACTTCGACCGCTACGAATCAGGTACAGTATCCCAATCCGTACAACGGACAGAACGTGACTAGCTTCTGTGCGGCGACGAAGAATGTGGGCGTCACCATCCTGTCGCCGGGTCTCAGTAATCCGTACCAGA
Organism: uncultured Acidobacteriaceae bacterium; assembly: GCA_963744125.1. GTDB lineage: Bacteria > Acidobacteriota > Terriglobia > Terriglobales > Acidobacteriaceae > Edaphobacter. The sequence continues at coordinate 875,579 of CAVUSG010000012.1, forward strand.
ATCAGTTTTCCCTTGGGTACAGCCGCCAGCTTAGCAGCGCCATGTCCCTGTCGGTCGACGGCCTCTACACTCGCGGGCTGCGCGACTACAAGGTCTACGATCTGAACCTGCCGGTGAACTATCCGACCGTTACGCCGGGCATCAGACCAGATGGCAACATGGCGGCGATCAACCAGCACGCCTCGACCGCCGCCAGCGAGTATCGGGGTCTGTACTTCAAGCTCAACAGGACATTGAGCCATGGTTTGACGTTTACGGCGGCCTACGCACTCTCATCGGGGTTTGATAACAATCCACATAGCGCACCGATCAACTACTACACGCCGCAGAACGACTGGGGTCAAGCGGGCGTCGACCAGCGTAACGCGATTGTAGCGAGCGCTACTTACACGATTCCGCATGTCAAGAGGCTATTGGTTGGCGGCATCTTCAGCTACCGCAGCCGGAGCCCATTCAGCGTGACCACCACGACGACAAGTGGGAATATTCTCACGGTCAATCCCAATTTCAATGGCACGGCACAATATATTCCTGGAACAACGAGAGACCAGGGAAATCGCGGGATCAACTTCGCTGCGATCAATGCGTACCGAGCTGACCTGGACGCGACGACCAAGACGTACAGCGGATGGTCCGGAGGTCTGACAGGGGTAGGGACGATTGTAGCCGGGACGACCGGATGCGCAGTGAATGCCCCCGGCGTTGGCAATTGCCTCTCCACCAACCTAAGCGCTGCGAACGTCACGACCAACCGGTATAAGGATTTCGACCTTCGCGTCGCCTACACCGTATTCCAGCACGAGTCGATGAAGCTGGACATCATAGGACAGGCGTTCGACCTGTTCGGTACGGAAAACTATACCTCCATCACAACCTCCCCTACCTTGAACACCTTCGGGGTTCCCACTGCTGCCAACACGGTACAGATTGGTGAACTTGCGGCTAAATTCACTTTCTAACTCACCCGTTTCAACGGGCCTGGGTGTTGTCATCCAGGCCTGTAACATTGATAGAGGATGACCGTAATGCGAATTGCCAGTAGTTTGTTGATCCTTACTCTTGCCGGTTCTGCAAGCCTGGGGGCTCAGAACAGCGATCCGGCAAAGGTTGCCGAGTATGCGAAGACTCTTCCATCCGTCGCTCCACCGGTCTTCGATGAGCAGAGAAAAGAGATGCTTGCGAGCTTTGCTATCAGCTGCGCGGACCATCCGCAGGAGTCTACGGGGACTCGAAACAACTATCTGTGGGGCTACGAAAAGATGCCGCAGATTCTCGAGGCCTATGACAGAAACCGCGCCTTCTTCGGCTGCGAGAACTGGCATGATGCCGTCGGTTCTACGTGGATGATGATGTCGTTGCTGAAGCAGGATCCCAAGATACCGCTGGCTTCGGACATCAAGGACATCGCGACGACCCACTTTCGCAAAGCCAACATGGATGGCGAGTACGCCTTCTTTGCTGCGCCGCGGCCTATTCCCGCGGCTGGCGCCGGTGGCGGTGGCGGTGGAATAAACTTCGAGGAGCCGTATGGCTACTCCTGGCTGCTGAAGCTGTACGGCGAGACGAAGGGTTCTAATACCGCAGACGGACGGAAGATGGCGACTGCGCTCGCGCCGCTGGCCAAGTGGATGTCTGAGCGTTACGTCTTTTATCTCTACAACCTGAAGTTTCCCTATCGAACGGGGGTCGACACCAACACCGCGTGGGCGATGAGCCTGACGCTTGATGGCGTGAACCTCTCCGAAGACACGACGCTGCAGACCGCTATTCAGGCCAATGCGATTCGTCTCTTCAGCAAGGACAAGGACTGTCCAACGGGTCTTGAGCCTCAGAACGCAGACAATGTCTCATCTTGTCTGACCGAGGCAGCTTTGATGGGCCGCGTGATGGATCAAGCGACCTATCTCAAGTGGCTCGACGCGTTTCTTCCGCCGGTCTACTCGGACCTCTTCCAGGGCTATGCGAAGGACATCGATACCAGTCACACCAATACGACAGGGCCTGACGCGCAGGTCCAATTGAATTGGAAGTCGCACCTGATTGCTTTGAGCTTCCAACGCGCGGCTAGCATGCTCGTGATCTCCTACGCTTTGCCGAAGGATGATGCACGCATTCCGGTGTTGAGAACATTGGCGGCGAAGAGTGCAAAGCATGGTTACGATCAGCTTGGCAGCGCGGGCTACGAGGGCCAGCACTGGCTTGCCACGTATGCATTGCTCTACGAGAACGCGGCGAAGGGTCCTGCGCCGCTCGCTCCCGAGAAGCCAAAGGGTCGACCCGGTGCGGACGCCGATACGACTACCGCCAGCGAATGAACTTCAACCGAGCGGAATGAAGCGGTCAATGTTCAGCAACGAATTAGTTCAGCAACGAAAAGGAATGCATTATGCGACTACTGTGCACGGTTCTTACGATTTGCCTCGTTGGCGTCTCGCCTCTTGGAGCCCAGAGCAGTGACCCCGAAGACTCCGCAAAGATAGCGGAGTATATCAAGAGCCTGCCAGCTGCGAATCCTCCGGTCTACGACGAGGTACAACGACTTGCGCTCGCTGCCAACCCACTGGGCTGCGAGGATCATCCTCATGCAGCGGGTGGAGGAGGCGGAGCAGCAGGAGGAGGCGGAGAAGGGCGCCAGGCGTATCTCTGGCAGCGCGAGGGGAAGCAGCAGATTCTTGAAGAGTACGACAAGCATCGCGCCTTTTACGGCTGCCTCGACTGGCACTCCGGGGTTAACTCTACCTGGATGATGGTGTCCGTGATCAAGGCCGACCCGACGATAGCGGTTGGGCCAGCTATTCGTCTTGAGCTCGAGAATCACATTCAGAAGTCGAATATCGATGGAGAGATTGCCTATTTCACCGGCCTTAAAGGACCTCAGGCGGCATTCGAGAAACCTTATGGTTATGCGTGGCTGCTGAAGCTGTATGGGGAAGCCAAGACGTGGGACGACCCCGAAGGGAAGAGGGTCACTGCGACTCTGGAGCCATTCGCGAAATGGATTACCGAGCAGTATGTGGCTTATCTGCGCAGCCTCAATTATCCGATTCGCGTTGGGCTTCATCCCAATACCGCGCTGGACATGAATTTCGTTCTGGATTACACAACGCTGACAAATGACACGGCGACGCAGGCCGTGATCCACGACACGGCGATGCGGCTCTTCGGCAATGACAAGCACTGTGCCACGAACGCGGAACCTGTCTTCGGAGACTTCGCCTCCCCGTGTCTTGCGGAAGCCGCACTGATGGGTCGTGTCCTTGATCCGGCGGCCTATTCCAAGTGGTTGGATACGTTTCTTCCGCCAGTTTATTCAGAGGAGTTTCAGGTTTATGCCAAGGAGATCGACGCGGTGCACGGAAACAATCGTGACACGACAGGCACCGACGAAGAGGGCTTGCCGAATGCGCATCTTGTCGGCCTGAACTATCAGCGCGCCGCCGATTTCGTGATGATCGCGAACGGATTGCCCAAGGACGACCCACGGGTCCCTGTCTATCGCAGGCTGGCCAGTTTGAGCGCGAAGCAGGGGTACGAAAAGATTGGAACCGCCGGCTACCTGGGCACGCACTGGATCGCGACCTACGCGCTGATGTACGAGAACCTTGTCAACGCTGCTCCGCAGTCCTCGGCCGCCCCGCCCACAAAGGTACACGCTGAAGGGAACAAGAAATAGCTGAGAGTAGGGCCGGGGAGACAGCGGGCATGAAGGAACACAGAGCGTGCTGGCAAATTCGAGCAACACTTTACCGGACCGCATCTGCTCATCAGTGGAATACGACTTCGCATTGGCGCATGAGTTTGTTTCGTTGCTGGCAAGCCGCCGTCGTGTTGCTCGCGGTCGCAGCAGCTGGCGTGCTTCCGCTGGTGGCCCAGCCGGTTTCGCCGCAAGTGTTCAATCATCTGCAGTGGCGCCTGATTGGACCGTTTCGCGCTGGGACGAGTTGTCGCAGTCGGTGGCGTCGCAGGCTCATCCAACTTTTACTTCGGTTCGGTCGACGGCGGCGTCTGGAAGAGCGGCGACGCCGGTATGGTTTGGCAGCCGACGTTCAGTGGCCCGCCGGTCGCGTCTATCGGAGCGCTCGAAGTAGCTCCATCGAATGCCAACATCATCTATGTCGGCACCGGCGAAAGCGACATTCGCTCCGATCTTTCGCTTGGCAATGGCATGTACAAATCTACTGATGGCGGAGCCACCTGGATCGGTATCGGCCTGGAGGACACGCGGCAGATCAGTCGAGTCGTCGTCGATCCCAACAACCCCGATATCGTGTACGTCGCCGCATTAGGCTACGCCTACGGCAACAACCCAGACCGTGGCGTCTATAAATCGACCGACGGTGGCAAGAACTGGACGAAGGTACTCTTCCAGGATGAGGCGACCGGCGCTGCGGATCTTGCCCTTGCCCCGGGCAAACCCAATCTACTTTTTGCCTCGATGTGGGACGCGCATCGTCCGCCGTGGAGTGTGTACGGGCCGATTGAAGGCCCGGGCAGCGGACTCTATCGCTCGCAGGACGCGGGCAAGACCTGGCAGCATCTCACAGGACACGGTTTGCCGGATGGGAAGTGGAACCGCTCCGGCGTAGCGGTCTCGAACGATGGAATGCGGGTCTATGCGCTGATCGACGGCAGCAAGCCGGGACTCTATGTCTCCAATGACGGCGGCGATAACTGGGAACTGCGAAATCCCGACGCACGGATGACGGGGCGGTCCTGGTATTTCAGCCGGATTACAATCGATCCGCAAAATCCAGATGTGTTCTACGTTCCGAACACTGCATTCTTTCGTTCGGAAGATGCCGGCAAGACCATCAGTATCGTTCGCGCCGCGCCGGGTGGCGATGACTATCACCAACTCTGGATCGATCCAAAAGATTCTTCGCGGATGATATTGGGCAGTGATCATGGCGCCACCATCAGCGTCGATCGCGGCAAGACCTGGACCTCGTGGTACAACCAGCCCACCGGCCAGATCTATCACGTCGTGACGGACGACTCGTTCCCCTACGTTGTCTATGGCATGCAGCAGGATAACGGCACGGCCGGTGTTTACAGCCGCACCGACCACGAGAGCATCAACGCCCGCGACTGGTTTATCGCCGCTCAGAGCGAGAGCGGCTACGTCGCGCTCGACCCTATCCACAAAGATTTCCTCTATGCCAGCGGTCCGAACGGTTCCGTCGTTCGCTTCAACAAGAAGACGTCATACGCGCAAGACATTACGCCGTGGCCAGGGACCGGCATGAGTGAGGACATCTCCAAGCGCAAGTATCGCGATACATGGACGCCTGTGATCGTGATGTCGCCGGCGGATAAGAAGTCGCTCTACTTTGGCACACAGTACATCATGAAGACGGTCGATGGTGGACTGCACTGGGAGCAGATCAGTCCCGATCTTACCGGTGGCAAGCCGCGCAGCGAAGCGGACCTGAAGCCGACCGTAGCCGAAGCTGGGGCAGGCTTTGGTCGTGGCCGTCGCGCGCCTGAAGAGGACGCCAATCCTGCCACGAATCAAAACTCGATCGAACGCGGCTACGGGACTATCTACACCATTGGTGCATCTCCTCTTAACGCGCAGGTGATTTGGAGCGGTAGCGATAGCGGTCTCGTCTATGTCACCCGCGACGGCGGCAAGAACTGGGCGAATGTCACTCCGCCCGGCGTCACCGCGTGGGCTAAGATATCGATGATTGAAGCCTCGCGCTTCGATCCTGCCGTGGCCTACGTCGCTGTCGATCGGCACCGTCTCGACGATCGCACCCCCTACCTCTTCCGCACACGCGATTTCGGCAAGACGTGGACCGCGATCGACAAGGGTCTGCACTCGCCGGATTTCACCTACGCCATCCGAGAAGACTCGAAGCTTAAGGGTTTGCTCTTTGCTGGCACCGAGTTCGGAATCAACGTTTCTTTCGACGACGGCGATAACTGGCAATCTCTCCAACTCAATCTGCCCGTCACCTCCGTCCGCGACATGGCAATGCATGGCGACGACCTGGTAGTCGCGACCCACGGGCGAGCGTTCTGGATTCTCGACGACATTGCTCCGCTCCGCCAGGCTGTTGAGGCTTCACGCTCCAGCGGGCCGTTCTTGTATCCGGCCCGCGACTGCCATTCGCGTCGACCACGACGCCTTCCCGAGCACACGCGTCCCAGTGGATGAACCGACTGCGAAGAACCCGCCGAAGGCGCGCTGATCGACTACTACCTGCCCTCTGCGGCCAAGAAGGTCACGCTCAAAATCTACGACTCCAGCAAGAAACTGGTGCGCGAGTATTCTTCCGACAACATGCAGACGCCCCGGCAGCGCGCCGCGGTAGTCGCCGACCAGTGGTACTTCCATCTCGAGCCGCTTGGAACCACACCCGGGCATGCACCGCTTCGAGTGGAGCCTCAACTGGGATGCGACTGGCGGCCCCGAACCCGACCTGCCTGATGCAGGAGGCGGCGGAGGCGCGGCGCCGCGTGGCCCGCATGCGATCCCCGGGACTTACCAGGTCGTGCTAAATGTCGATGGAACTGACTTAGTACGGCCCCTCGAAGTGGTAATGGATCCGCGGTCCCCGGCTACGAAGGAGACCTTGCAAGCTCAGCTCGATCTTAGCCAGAAGATTTATAGCGCATACTTCGAGGCGAACAGGACGGCAGGTGAAGTAACGGCGACGTTGCGAAAACTATCCGAGTTGCGGACTAACTCGGACCTTGATGCGTCGGTGAAGGAAAAGGTGGCCGCTGCCCGGACCGAACTGCAGGCTATCGTCGGCACGGTGGATCCGTCGGACCATCCAACTATGGGGTTGCAGCAGGCGCAGACCGCGTTGGCCGCGGATATGGCCTCAGTTCGCACAGGGGACCGCGGGCCGACGGCGCAGGAGGAGGAGTTGTACAGGATCGCCGAAGCGTCGGTGCGGATGCGTGTCGATCAATGGAACCACTTCAAGCAGAACACGCTGCCCCAACTGGATCCGGTATTGAAGCAGATAAGTCTAAATGAGGTCAGATAAACAAGCAGCAATTACTTAGAAATCTCCCACAATTCGAGTGTTCGCGAGGCCAGGCAGCCTGAGAATCCCGCAGTCCGTTAGTTGATTGTCAATATAAAGTGGGCAGGCCTTTTAGGCCGTGTTTTTTGCATACAATTGGTACCTGAGAAGACTGCAGATGACTGAAGCACAAAGGATTTACAAAGAGTTGAAGCAGGATATTGTCACCTGCAAACTGGCTCCCGGGCTTTCCATCTCCGAGTTAGAGATGTGCAACCGATACGATGCGAGTCGCACTCCGGTCCGCGAGGCGTGCCGGCGACTTGGCGACGAATCGCTGATGCAGATGACTCCATTCCGCGGGTACAGCATCACTCCGCTGACGATCGAGGAGTACCGGAATCTGCATGAGCTTCAGACAGTGGTTGAACCGGCTGTTGCCGCGCTTGGCGGCTGAGCGCGCCACTCCAGAGCAGATTAAGGAGATCAGTGACTGGGCGACTTACGAATATAAAGTAGGTCAGAGGAACAGTTACTATACGTTCCTCGAATGGAATAAGAACTTCCATATCTCCATCGCGGCCGCCAGCAAAAACCAGTCTCTGCTGCAGATCGTGACCAACGCGCAGACACGCCTGATGCGGTACTACTATCTGGTGATTGTGATGGACAGTTATGGTCCGCAACTGGTGGAAGAGCACAGGGAACTGGTCCGTGCGCTTCGTTCCGGCGATGCGGAACGCGCCCGCGCCCGCGCCAGCGATCACCTCGAAAACACCGTGAAACGGAGCATGAAGGTCGATCTGCTCTCCGTCAATCTGCCCAGCGAGAGTCCGACGAATAGGGATTACTCCGACTGGCTTTGGAAGACACCGTCTTTTGGCGCGAAGCGCACCAAGCGGTCGGGCCTTACACGCACTCGTAACCTAGTTCAACTCTAAGTTGCTTTTTCAGCAGTATGCGGAACGAATTACGTCTCAAAGGAAACATAGGTCTCACATCTTATGCGCATAGCCATTGACACGGGGGGAACGTTTACCGACATTGTGTATCTGCGGGATTCCCTGCTAGTGGTTCTGAAGGTATTTTCGACGCCTGCCGACCCCGGAACGAGCAGTGATGGAGGGCTTGCGCAAGATCTCGCCGGATCCCAACGTCGTAGTTCGCCACGGCACGACGGTCGCGACCAATGCCATGCTGGAACGCAAGGGCGCGCGCGTGGCCTTTCTAACGACTAAAGGCTTCGAGGACACGATTGCGATTGGCCGTCAGGCGCGGCCGAAGCTGTACGACTGGTTCCAGCCGGTGCCGGAGTGCCTGGTTCCAAAGGAGCTTCGGTTCGGGATCTCCGAGCGCGTCAGCTCGAAGGGAGAGTTGCTTCGCGCTATCGATCCAGAGGAGCTGAAGATGGTTGCGAAGGCCATCTCCGATGCCGGTGTCGATGCCATTGCCGTATCGACGCTCTTCTCCTTTGCCAATACGGATAGCGAGGTGAAGGTTGCCGCTGCGCTCAAGTGCCTCGGTCTGCCGCTTTCCATCTCGCACCGCATCCTGCCGGAGTTTCGTGAGTACGAGCGCGCATCGACCGTTGTAGCCAACGCGTATGTCGCGCCCAAGATTGGCTCGTACATCGGTACGCTTGCAACGAGTATCCAGGAGAATTACGCACATGGCCGCCTCGAGGTCATGCAGTCGTCCGGCGGCATCATCTCAGCGCGCCTTGCTGCTGCGGAGCCGGTCCGAACGATGCTATCGGGCCCGGCCGGCGGCGTGATCGGCGCGTATAAGCTCGCGGGTTTTGCCGGATTCGATCACATTATCGGGTTCGATATGGGCGGAACTTCCACCGACGTTTGTCTGGTGGATGCCAGTGGTCCGCGGATCAGCAACGAGTCCATGGTGACGGGCATCCCCATCGGCGTGCCGATGCTCGACATCCATACTGCCGGCGCCGGCGGCGGCTCGATCGCGCGCTTCGATACTGGCGGACTGCTGCGCGTAGGCCCAGAATCGGCGGGCTCCGATCCCGGACCTATCTGCTTCGGGCGCGGCACTCAGCCTACCGTCACCGACGCCAATCTTGCGCTTGGCCGGCTCGATACAGATCGCTTCCTGGGAGGTTCAGTCAAGCTCGACCGCGAACGGATGATGCAGTACATGGACCGGGCGAAGGGAAGTCTCGGCACGGTCGAAGAGTTTGCCGCCGGCATCCTGCGCGTCATCGAGACCTCGATGGAGAAGGCCATTCGCGTTATTTCGGTCGAGCGTGGCTACGATCCGCGAGACTTCACGCTGGTTGCATTTGGCGGTGGCGGCCCGCTGCATGCGTGTTCACTTGCCCATGCCTTGCAGGTGCCGCGCGTACTGATTCCTGTGTTGCCCGGCGCGCTCTCGGCGGTCGGCATCCTGCTGGCCGATACGATGCGCGAGTACTCCCGCACCGTGATGCAGACCATCGACGCCGACCTTGAAGAGGCCTTCGCTGAACTGGAGAGGGTTGGCTTCGCCGAGTTCGAAACCGAGGGTCTCGAAGGCAAGTCATTTCGCTCGGTTGACCTCCGCTACGGCGGCCAGGGCTACGAGTTGAATATTCCTCACGGCCCCGGCATGGTGGCCGCATTCCATGCGCTTCACAAACGCCGGTACGGCTTCGCGAACGAAGCTCGCCCGCTCGAAATCGTCAACGTCCGGGTTCGTCTGGTTGCGGCGGCGGACGCCTTTGAGCCGCCGCGTCAGACGTTGTCGAAGGCGATGGCGCGTCCGCACTGGTCGGTACGCGCACCGTGTATTTCGATGGCGCTCCACACGAGACGCGCATCTATGAGCGGGACAAGCTCCACGCCGGTGATACGTTTGCCGGCCCGGCCATCATCTCCGAGTACAGCTCGGCTACCATACTGCCGCCGGGGGATGTACTGCGGGTCGACTGTTTCGCAAACCTGGTGATCGAGGTGCATGCGTGACGAAAAAGCCCGTTAGTCCTATCGAACTCGCCATCTTTCAGAGCGGCATCCATTCCATTGCGGAGGAGATGGGCGCAGCGCTTCGCCGCACGTCGATCTCGCCGAATATCAAGGAGCGCCGCGACTATTCCTGCGCATTGTTCGACCGGCATCAGCGCGTCATCGCCATGGGCGACCACATGCCGGTTCACCTGGGGTCCATGCCCCTTTCGGTTGAGGCGGTGGTAGCCAGCATCAAGCTTAACGATGGCGACATGGCCATTCTCAACGACCCGTACGCCGGTGGCACGCACCTGCCGGATATCACGCTCGTCCTGCCCATCTTTGTCGAAGGTGTGGACGGGCCATCGTTCTACGCTGCTGCACGTGCTCATCATGCCGACGTCGGCGGCACCTTTGCGGGGTCGATGGGACCGGCCCGCGAGATATGCCAGGAGGGCATTCGCATCCCGCCGATCAGGCTCGTGACTGGCGGTGAGATCAATGCGGATATCCTGTCGCTGATTCTGCATAACGTGCGCACGCCGGAGGAGCGCGAAGGCGATCTTGCCGCGCAGATGGGCGCCTGCAGGGTCGGTGAGCGGCGATTGAAAGAGCTGGTCGCGAAATACGGCCACGCTAAAGGTCGATGAGCTCTCCGAAGGGCTGCTCGATTACTCGGAACGACTGATGCGCGCCGAACTCCGTAAGATGCCGGCGGGTCGGTACGAGGCCGAAGACTTCATGGACTCGGACGGTGTCACGGACGACGCCATCCGCATCGCTGTTGCGATTACTTTTGATCCCGAGACCGGTTCCGCCGCAATCGACTTCAGCGGGTCATCACCGCAGGTGGGTGGAAGCATCAACGCCGTCTATGCCATAACTTATTCGGCCTGCTTCTATGTCTTCCGATGTCTGCTGGCGGATGACGCGCCTGCGACTGCGGGGCTGATGAATGCCGTTTCGGTGTTCGCGCCTGCAGGAACCATCGTCAATGCACGTCCGCCCTCGGCGGTTGCTGGTGGGAATGTGGAGTGCAGCCAGCGTCTCGTCGATGTGCTGCTGCGGGCGCTCGCAAAGGCTGCGCCGGAGCGTGTCCCCGCGGCGAGTTATGGGACGATGAGTAACCTGACCATCGGCGGTTGGGATCAGCGCTTCGACTCACCTTTCACCTACTACGAGACAACCGCCGGCGGCATGGGAGCACGCCCCGGGATCGATGGAATTGACGGCATCCACTGCCACATGACCAACTCGTTGAACACTCCCGTGGAGGCACTTGAATACGCCTATCCCTTCCGTGTCCGTTCCTACTCTTACCGTAAAGGCTCGGGCGGAGCGGGAGAGTTCAAGGGCGGTGACGGACTGATTCGCGAGATCGAACTGCTCGCCGACTCGCAGGTTACGCTGCTGGGCGAGCGTCGCAGATTTCAACCCTATGGCTTGTCCGGCGGCGAGGGCGGTGCGGTCGGTCTTACGCTGCTGATCAAGCCGGACGGCACCTCCGAGAAGTTACCAGCCAAGTGCAGCGTCCACGCGAAGAAACACGACCTCATCCACATGGAAACGCCCGGTGGCGGAGGTTGGGGAACGCCTAAGACCAAGTAGCTTGAACAAGGTGGCTGATTTTGCAGGACAGTATCACTCAACATCGAATGGGGGTACTTATGAATCGCTTCCGTGCAATATACGCAGTCTTTCTTCTAGGGTCCCTCTCCAGCGTCATCGCTCAGACGAACAGCCAACCGGCGACGCCTGGCTCCAGCCTGGAAGACGTCTTCCGCATGGGCGTCATTGTTCAGGACACCAATGGCGATAAGATCGCCGACGCCATATGTGGCCACGTCATCGTGCCTAAGGCGCCGGGCGTGGCGGAGAACACCTCTGCGGCCAACCTTGCGGCGCGGCTGGGATACGAGACCAGCGCCCTGACGCTGCCGGTTGTCGTCTCGGCTGCGACGCCGGCTGGGCAAACTCTGCGTGGCCCCGGTCACCGATATCTGGGTGGGCCGTGAAGCTCTGCCTGCGGCAGCGGTCTCCGGCGTTGACCCGCTCCTGAATGAGTTGCAGATCGGCGAAGGCGGTGTGTTCGCGGTGCCTGGCGGCATTCTTTTTGCTGGGGGAGATCCCGGAGGGTTGATCGCGGCTGCCGCCGCCTACTCCGCGCGCGCGCCCTTCCAGTGGAGTGTCACCGGTGAGCGGCTGCAGGCGATCGCCCGCACCGTGAATACCCGGCTCAGCGATCAGAAGGTTGCCTGCCACGGTGGAACTCGTCGCTCTGACCTACCAGTCAAACCAACCCGGAATTCATCGCGCCGTCCTGCAGGTCAGCGGAACGGCGACCGTTGCGGCGATTCGCGCGGCTCTTGTTCCGGCTGAAGGTGAATCGCCTCTGCGCAACATCGCAGCTCGCGAGCTGCAGCTCCGCTTCGCTAACGCAGCTCCGCTGACGCTTGCGATTGCGGCGGGTAGAGCTGCGCCTGCGCCGCCAGCCGCCGCCGCTGCTCCTGCGGGTGGTGGTGGTGATGACGCTGCTGAACCCGCGCTTGCTGGACCTCAAAGACCTCTATGGCATCAAGGGTCTGCTCACCGGAACGCCGAAGAAGCTTGTCCCCGAGTCTGTTGCAACCAAACTCTACGTGCCTGCCGGTGAGCCGGGGATCGCTATGGCCAACCTCGCAGCGCGGCTCGGCCTTGAGACCACGGGCATCACTCTGCCGATTGCGTTTCCCGCGACCGGTGTCACCCCCGCCCAGATTCAGTCCTCCGTAGTCATCACTGGTGCAACGCCGCTTACCGAGCACGCCGAGGACCTCCTGGGCGCTCCGGGCGGAACAGCGACCGATACAATCCTCCCCGGCCAGTTCGCGAATCAGCCCTCGCCTCAGTTGCCGGCGCTCAAGCCTGGTGAAGGAGAGCTGAATGTGGTCGACCGCGCCTTCGGGATCAATCCTGCGCTGCTCGTCCGGGGTGATGCAACGGGCTCCGCCGCTGCGCTTACCTACGCGAGCGATCACCTGCCTTACCTCTGGGAGCCGGCGAAGAAATTCGCCGGGCTCGACGAGATGCGCTTCGATCTCGACAGTTTCTTCTCCATCCGGTCGAGCACTGGCCAGGCCACGGCCGCTCTGTATGACCTGGACGGATGGTTGTCGGAGCTTGCCGCCAGCAAGAAGAAGTTCACCTCCGTCTCGGCCGAAGTCGACGTGGACGAGGCTGATCCGATGCTGAAGAAGTTTGTTCAGGATCAGGTTGCCGCGCGGCTGCACCCGGCGCATCTGGAGGTCAAGACCGGGAGCTTGCATGCAGGAACCAAGTGCTGTGACAGCACGCCAGACCTGCACAATATGTCGCAGGTTATCCCGTTCAAGCAGGCCGAGCCTACCTTCCGCGAGGACATCGTCATTCCGTGGGAAGGGAAGCACCTGTTTGAAGTCGTCAAGAAGGCATTGGTGACGATGCCCAAGGGGCAGCCGGTTACGCTCGAAGCTCGCGTCAGCGAGGGGCCGGAACAGCGTCTCAAGATTAAGCAGCAACTGATCGATATGCTGAAGTCCGCAGGCGCCGACCCGGCGAAGATTGACGTCAAGGTTCTATGCAGCTACAAGTCCGGCTATAGCTGGCTTGTCGACGATATTGCGCCGAGCCTCAAAGGAACGGGCGTCGCGAAGATCAAGATCGAATTCGCTCTGTATCCCGACCCCACCAAACAGTCGACGATGCGTTCACTCTACCGCTGGAACCAGGAGTTGTTTCCAGTCGATGAAGTGCTGGCGCGCGATCTGCAGATCCCGCTCAAGAGCATTGAAATTGCCAAGATGGACGATGCGGCAGGCCCCACTTACAAGGTTCACGCTTATACCGCCGATGGCAAGGAGATCCTCGCCCGTGACTTCACCGTCAAGACCGTAACCCGCCCCTATAGTGATCAGTTTCCCGAGTACGAAACCGTTACGGTCGAGACGGGTTGGGTCAAACTGGCGGCAGCGGGCAAGACCCTGCTCGACGAGCGTATCGAGACCGACATCGAGACTTTCTGGGACCACTATCAGGCACAGACCCTGCCGCGCATCTACAAGTACATCCTCGCGCAGAACGACGGCAAGCCCCGGACCGAGTTTCAGCCGCTCTTCGACACGCTAAGAGTGACATTCAAGATGAGTGAGCCTGACTACGAGATCGGCCTGGAGCAGGAACGCATCTCCTCGCTCGAGGGCCTTCAGGAAGATACCTTCTTCAACACAGAAAACTTCTTCTATATGCTCGGCGATCTTGACGCCGGTGGCCGCATGGACTACCAGGGCCGTATCATCCCCGTCGCTTACCCTACGCGCGATGGTGAGGATGGCGAGGTGCACATCGAGTTCTACGCGAAGGATGCAGGGTTCCCTAAGGTCCGTCTGGCGTGGAAGACGGAAGGAGATTCCGAGGAGCATGAGAAGGTTCAGGAAGTTCCTGTGATCGCTTCCGCTGGACATGTGCGCCTGGTCTCCGCTCGAGTGCAGGCGGGTAAGGAGGGCGTCGAATCGCTTACATGGCGCATGCCCGTCGACTTTGCTAAAGACAACTACAAGGACTGGATCGTGCTCGCCGAAAAGAGCCGCGTCGACCGGACCATCGTCTCCGGCGAGAAGGAGATCGCCCAGGTCCAATGGCTCCAGAAGATGCACGCCGCGGGCCTGTATCTCGACTCGCTCAACTATCCGCACCTCGGTTCACTTGGCTTCGAGTTCGAGGTGCCGGTGCCGATGAGCGCGCCTGAACACGCCAAGAAGGAGATCATGACCGCGCAGCTTGCGGTCGCCACACCGCCCACGAAGCGGCCCATGATCTCCGACTTCACCCCTACGCCGGTGAACGCGTCCGGCAAGTTCGTTCAGTGGGATAACCCCATTGCGCCGGCCGAAGAAGAGCATCTGCTTAGCCGTCTTTCCACCTATCCTGGGGTGGACGTGTACTGGATGGGCCGCACATACCTGGGCCGCAACATCTGGGCTGCGGACATGACCCTGCCCACCCCTTCGACGCTGAGCTCCATGGCCAAGGCCACGACGCTGAAGGCGACGATCATCTACTCCGGGCGCCAGCACGCTAACGAGGTGTCGAGTACCAGCCATATTCTGAAGCTGGCGGAGGAACTGGTGACTGATCCCGCACGACGCGCCAGCCTCAACCAGGTCAACGTCGTCATCCATCCCATCACGAACGTCGATGGCGCAGAGCTTTCGATCGACCTCGCCAAGATTGCCCCACACAATATGTTGCATGCGGGGTATCACGCCTCGCTGACGGCCGACGTAGTCAGCGCTCAGAACGACGAGTTCCCGGTCTATCCCGAGTCCGCTACCCGCCGCCTGCTATGGCAAGCGTGGCTGCCGGACGCTTTCCTGAACCCGCACGGCTACCCCACGCACGAGTGGGTGCAACCGTTCTCCGAATACAGCGGCTGGATCACCACCCGCATGGGCGCTGAGACCGGTCGCACCAACTGGGTGCCGCGCGGCTGGTTTACCAGCCTCGGCTACCTGGGCGACGACGAGCACCCCGAGAGCCGCGTCTTCACCTACGCGATGCGCGACAAGATCGTCAACGAGATGGCCAAGGCCCCCGGCGTGCTCGAGATGAATGCGCACGAGAACGATCGTTATGCGCGCTACCAGCTCTTCGATGAAGAGAGCTACCAGCAGCCGATCTACAAGGGAGTTCGCATCAATATGGCGCTGAAAGGGCAGACCGCTGCTCGCGGCGGCAGGTGCACCCGGCGGGGCCGGCGCCGTTGGGATCGGCGGCCTCATGGTCCGGTACCCCGAGATCACCTACGACGACGGTTACACGGAAGCCCCGGACGAGACTGCTTACGGAGACTTCCTACACCTCGTCGCCTCGGCCGGGCTCGCCTACGACCACGCCCATCTCGACTACATGACCGAAGGCAAGCTGAACGTTAAGCGCACCCAGAGAGACACAGCCGATGGAGTCTCCTGGAAGGTCGAACGCAAGCGCCCCATTATGCCGCTGCCCCAGCCCGGCGCGCCGGTTCCCGTCGCCGAAGGAGTCAAGCAGTAGCTTTTGTTATTCCACGGTACAGCGGACGGTCCGCTGTCTTTCTGCAGTCGTACGAGAAGGGTCCCTAAACGTGAGCGAGCCAACCACCGCGGCAGTGCCGGTTAAGGAGGAACTCTGGTTCCTCCAACTCGAAACCCGAAGAACGCTCCGCCCTGGTCGCCACGTTCACCGGTTGGATGCTCGACGGCATGGACGTGATGGTCTACAGCTTTGTGCTGCCGTCGCTGATCCTGATCTGGCACATCAGCAAGGGACAGGCCGGCTTGCTCGGCACTTCGGCGTTACTGCTCTCTTCCGTCGGTGGTTGGCTGGCGGGTCTGGCTGCCGATCGTTTCGGCCGCGTGCGCATCCTGCAACTCACTATCTTGTGGTTCGCCTTCTTTACGTTTCTTAGCGGCTTCTCGAACGGATTCGAGCAGCTCTTCATCATCCGTGGTCTGCAGGGCCTCGGTTTTGGCGGCGAGTGGGCTGTCGGTTCCGTCCTGATTGGTGAAACCGTCCGCGCCAAGTATCGGGGCCGCGCGGTCGGCACCGTTCAGGGCGGCTGGGCCATCGGGTGGGGGCTCGCCGCGCTCTTCTACACCCTCTTCTTTGCCGTGCTTTCGCCGGATATGGCCTGGCGCGCAATGTTCTGGATCGGTCTCGCTCCTGCTGTGCTCGTGGTCTACGTTCAAAAGCATGTCAAGGATCCTGAGATCTACCGCACCAGCAGTGCCGCAAGGGAGCAGCGGTTCCGGGCTTGCATTCCTCAAGATATTCTCGCCCGCTATGCTCCGCATTACTGCGCTCGCGTCCCTCGTCGCGCTTGGAGCACAGGGCGGCTACTATGCGATCAACACCTGGCTCCCGCTCTATCTGAATGCGCGGGGCCTCTCAGTCACCCACACCGGCGGCTATCTTATGGTGGTGATCCTCGGGTCCTTCGCAGGGTATCTCGTCAGCGCCCATCTTACCGACAAACTCGGTCGCAGAATGACCCTGATCCTCTTCGCTGGCTGCTCCGCCGTGACCGTCTTTCTTTACACCGTTATCCCCATCAGCGATACCGTAACCCTGTTCCTCGGCTTTCCGCTGGGCTTCTTCCCGTCTGGTTCGTTCAGCCCTATGGGCGCATTCTTCACGGAGCTCTTTCCAACCGACCTGCGCGGTTCAGGCCAGGGTTTCTCGTACAATCTCGGCCGTGGCGTCGGCGCATTGTTCCCCGCGCTCGTCGGCTACTTCAGCGCCCACATGCAACTCGGCCGGGCGATCGCGATGTTTGCTGCATCGGCCTATTTGCTGATGGTCGCGGGTGTCCTCCTGCTGCCAGAGACCCGTGGCGTGGAACTGGAATGAACAGCGCTCGAAGCGACTCATGAGTTCTCAAGAAAATTGAAGATAAACGACGGGTGAAGTGTACCTGGTCATCTATCGCGGAGCGCCAACGTTGTTTCTCTTCGCTCCTTGTGATCTCTGAACACCTTGTCGTCCCAATCGAAAACACGGACATGTGTCATTCGCGGTCCGCTGTCGTGGGCGCCCTGCGCGCTGTGGTGAGCCCTCCAGGCCACCAGTTCCAATCGCCTGCAATGCGGAGGAGCGCGGGGCCGATGACGATGCGGACCAGCGTCGCATCAATCAACACGGCCACGGCCAAGGTGAATCCGATCATCTTGACCACCAGGAAGTTTCCGAAGGTGAATGCCGCGAAGACCACGATCATGATTGCGGCGGCGCTGGTGATGAGGCCTGCGGTCCTGGCCATGCCCTCCGGGATTGCGTCCAATTCACTCAGGCCGCTCCTGCGGGCTTCGAGGACGCGTGCGACCAGGAACACTTCGTAGTCCATGCTGAGTCCGAAGACGATGGCGAAGGCGACGATAGGGACGAGGGGGAAGACACTGCCGGTTCCGCCGGGCACTCCCAGGAGACTGCTTCCGTGTCCGTCCTGGAAGACTAAAACTAATGCTCCGAAGGAGGCCGCGACCGAGAGGAGGTTAAGGACGATGGCTTTGACGGGGGCGACGATCGACCGGAAACCGACCAGAAGCGCGATGAGGGTCCCTACCACCACCAGCGCGGTTACGGACGCAAAATGGTCGCCGACGATCGTCTGATAGTCGGCGTTGAGGGCCGGGATGCCTCCGATGAGCAGGGTGGCGCCGGGTACGCCGGTGAGAGTTGCCGCGCCGGTCTTGCGGAGCTCGCGGACCCAGTTGACCTGGTCGCGCAGGGAGACCGAAGTTGCGGGCAAGACTTCCAGCAGCGCTGCGTGGCCGTCACTGCTGAGAAAGGTTCGGCGCGTCTCGCGGGAGAGGTCAGTGAGGGCGGAGCGGTTGCCCTCGGCGATGGTGGTGATGGAGATGACGCGGGCGCAGCGAGGGTCGCTGGCGAGACGCTTGCTGAGGTTATCGAGCGCGTTCCATTCCGCGTCGGATTGCGCGATGGAACCTGTCGGCAGCTCGACGATGAGGCGCATGGAATAGACGACGCCAACCCGGTCCATGTGTTCGAGGGTGTGGAGCGCCTGGACGGATTCGGCCGACTTGGGAAGCCAATCCCCCTGGGGGACACTGGTGTCCAGCCGCTTGGCTTGCCAGGCGAGCAGAAGCAAGGGGGCGCCTGCCAAAAAGAGGGCAAGCCAGGGATGGGCGACGATCACCTTTCCCCATCTCCGCCAGCGTCTTCCTGTTTGTTCAGCGCGATGCGGATCCAACTTGGGAGTAAAGGGCAACCGGCCAGCGTCGATGCGCCGGCCGAGCAATGCCAGCAATGCCGGAACGAGGGTATTGGTAAGCAGCACACTGATTCCCGCCACCAGGAAGCCAGCGACACCGATGGAACGGATTTCGCTGATGGGGACGGTCAGGAGGGCCAGAAATCCGATGGCCACGGTCGAGGCCGAGATCAAAAGCGTGCGGCCTGCCTGGCGAGCTGCGATGACTGAGGCGGCGGGTCCGTTGTGGCCGGCGGAGATCGCTTCGCGGAAGCGGCTGACCATGAGGAGTGCGTAGTCGATTCCCAGGCCCAGACCAAGCATGGTGGCCAGATTCTGGACCAGGATGGAGAGGTGCCAGCGCTGGGCCAGGAAGCCCAGTAATCGCCAGAGTGGTTGCGATGGCAAGCTGGCCAACGGCCAACGGAATTACGGCAGCGACCAGGCTTCCGAAGGCCATCAGCAAAAGTGCGAGGGTGGCGGGGATGACGAGACTTTCGGCGCGTTGGACATCGTCGGCGCTGGCCTTGCGGATGTCGAAGTTGAGGGGAATCTCGCCTGTGAGCTCGAGCTTCGCGGCTGGATAACGGGCACGCAGTTGATTTTGAAGGGAGTTGGCGAGCTCGTGGAGCTTGGGGACGAGCGATTCAACGGGTCCGTCGGTTGAGGTGAGACCCACGAGGACGAAGGTGCCACCTCCGCGGCCGAGGAAGATCGGATCGCGCAGTTCGAGGTGGGAGACTACTCCGGAGACGCCGGGTTGCTCTTTCAGTGCAGCCACAATGGTTACCAGGGCCTGCTCGCCTTCTTCGGAGTCCGCGGGTGGGAGCCCCTGGACCACGAGGACGACGCGGTCAACGAATGGAGAATGAAAACGAGTGTCCAGGTCCTGCCGGACGATTTCCGCTTCGCTACCTTCGACACGGGTGGCTGTCTCCAGATGGCGCTCGGCGTGAAACGAGAATGGGAGAAGCGCAATGGTGGCGGCAAGGACTAGCCCGGCCATCCAAAGACGACGCAGATGCATGAGACCCATAATGTCATACAAAATAGTTACAAGTTAAATGGCCGTCCCTTTTCTCTATCGCATCGAAGGATTTAGACGCCGAAATAACCGACCGGTACAGGCCCTGGCCGGCCATCCGAATCTGTTAAGATTGATTCCATCGGATTAGGAGGACCAATTCTTAAATTCACGTTGCTCGCACTGGTCGCCGCCATTCAACTTGGAGCTGCGGATCTTCGCGCCCAAGACCCCCGCATTGGTTTCTGGACGCTCGTCTCGGCGCAGTCTGTCCTGGACCCTCCTAACAAATTGTCCATCACATCGCTGCACGATCGGGTGCATGTCGTGATGTCGGGGGAGACACACCTGGATTTCACAGCGAAACCGGATGGGCACGACGTGCCGGTGCCGGGCAATCCGGGGTTCAACCAGGTCGAACTGCGCAAGATCGATAAGAGGCAGTCCGAGGTGAAGGAGATGAAGGACGGAGCCGTGGTGGCGACGGTCCGAGGACAGCCTTTCGAGTGATGGGAATGCGCTGACCCTCACGACTTCGAGCAAAGGCCATGCAGACCAGATCACGATGTGGACGCGAAGCGGAGGTGCGAAGGTGGCCGGCGATCCGCTTTCGGGCGAGTGGACCGAGGACCTAAGTAAAAGCCGTTTGCGGCAAGGGCTGGCGCTGAAGATCGAGGCGGACGGAACGGGATGGGGTACGTTTTTCGGGTGAGTACAGCTACACTGCGCATTTTGACGGGAAGCAGTACGACCTGAAAAATTCGCGCAACGATACCGTGGGGCTTGAGCTGATTGATCCGCACACGGTGGATGCGATCTACCGGCGCGACGGTCAACAAACTCAAAAGGACAGGTGGGTGGTGTCCGGTGATGGCCAGCAGATGACGCTGACCAGCACCGGCACGTTAGAGACAGGTCAGCGGGTGACCGAGAAGCTGGTGTTTAAAAGGCAGTAGCGGAGGGAGCATCGGTCAAGATCAGACTCTCACCGTGGGATGAAACAACCAGAGACTCATGGGGCGAGGATGCAACTTCGGCCGCACGGGGCGCAACCGAGATGATGCCCTTGCGATGCATGAATTTCAGGATGCCGTTGACTGTGTCCTCGAGCGACGGATCTGCTTTGCCCCACTTGGAGGCGTCGCGGGCCGCCTGATAGCTGGAGTTGTCGTAACGCTTGAACTCCATGGAGGTGATGTTGTCCACCGAGCCGACCAGAAAATCGAGCAGCGGGAAGAGCAGGTCTTCCTTGCGGCATCGGCGGATCAGTTCGGGGACGAAATCGGTGATGCTGTATATCTCGAATTGCCGACCGGTCGACTTGGTAATGAGGTCGGTAATGTCCAGCATGTTCGCGTAGTCGTCGCGCACTACATGGTACGTCTTGTTCTGCAGTGCCGGCAGTGGTTGAAATCGCGACGATGTTGTTCGCCACGATGTCGGCGGGAACGAAGCTGACCTGGTTGAGAGCATCGACTCCAATGCCGTGGTTCACCATGAAGGCAACCAGGCGGACGGCGATATCGAAGTTGTTGCCTCCTCCGGTAACGGAGGGGCTTACGAGAGCGGGACGGAAGATGCGCGTGGAAAGCCCCTTGCTGCGGGCATCTGCAACGACCTGTTCCGCTACCCACTTGGTCTGGCTGTAGCCGAAGTCGAGAAGTTCCATGTCCTGGTTGAAGTCGGTCTCCCAGAGGACACTCTTGACCGCCCAGCCAAAGACGAAGGTGGTTGAAACGTAGTTGAACTCCTTCGACCGTCCTTCGAACGCGAGTCTCAAGACCTCGTTCGTTCCTATCACGTTCGCGTCCCGCATGCGGTCGTAGTTGAAGAGGTAGTTGACGGTGGCGCCGTTGTGGAAGACGGTATCTATTTCGTTGGCGAGGAAGTCCCAGACGTCCTGCGCCAGGCCCAGATTTGCCTGCCCGAGATCGCCGCAGATGGGGACGACACGCGCCTCGAACATCTGCATCAGCCCGAGACCGCACGGCCCCATCGATTCCATTGCCGCTTTCAGTCTTTGCTTGCCCTGAACGTCGTCGGAGGCCCTGACGAGAACATAGATCTTCGCACGCGTCTGTTCCAGCAGACTCTTCATGAGGAAGGGTCCGATGAAGCCAGTACCGCCGGTCAACAGAACATGGTTCAGCTCCGGTATCGCGGGCAACGGCGCAGGCACGGGAGGCTCGAAGACGAGCTTCCGGTCGTCGCTCATCATCTGCTTTTCCGCTGCGCGCTGCTCTTCACGGAAGGCCGCCGAGAGATTGACGCAGCAGCTCCAGTGCTTCTTTAGGAGCGCGCTCCAACTGTTCGGCGAGTTGAAACAGCTCGGCCACGCTGACACGCTGAATGACACCGATATCTACCTGCCTGGCAAGCATCTCGGCGCCCTTATCCTTTAGAAGCTCTTTGAGCTCATGCATGAAGACGACAAGATCGAGGGAATCTAGCCCGGCATCGATGAGGTTGTACGATTCCGAGCCTGTGAGGTTGTAGCGGGCTTTCAATACGTCGAAGGACGACTGGGCTTCAGAACCGCACTCGGAGGCGCCGGCGTCCTTCTCGCGCGAAAAATCGGAGAGGACGGTAAACTGGCCCTCCAGCCACATCTGCTTGGTCCTATGGCGCATGATCTTGCCGGAACTCGTCCTGGGGATCGCACGAGGCGCTATGAAGGAGATCAACGCCACTTCCACGTTGAGATAACTCCGGATTGCGGCGGCAATCTTTCGCGCGTCGGGAAGCACCTTAGGATTTTTGACTTCGGCGACGATTGCGAGCGCAGGCTCGTTGTCTTCGTTGATCTGGAATGCGGCGACGCAATTGGCCCGGACCAGGCTGGACGCCCGCTCCACAACGTTCTCGATGTCCTGGGGGTAATAGTTTTGCCCGCGGAGGATAATCATGTCCTTGATGCGGCCGCAGACGAAGAGTTCGCCTTCGTGGAAGAAACCCATGTCGCCGGTTCGAAGGTAGCCATCGTCATAGGGGCTATCGTCCACCAGGCGCGCACGGAATTGCTTTAGCGTTAGTTCTGGATTGTTCCAGTAGCCCAGGCATTTACCGCTTCCGGCGATCCAAATTTCGCCGATATGGCCAGGCTTGAGAGCGAAGTGCTGTTCCGGATCCACGATCTTAACGTCGATACCGGGGAGCGTAGTTCCACAACTGACAACCTGGGTGGCGGCGTCGATCTCGGAGACCTCGATCGTCATGCGGGCCTTGCCCAGCGCGAGGGCGCGCTTATTTACGGAGACGATATTGCGGCCGCCGAGCGAGACCGCCAGAGTGTTCTCGGCCAGCCCGTAGGCAACATAGAAGCTCTCCGACTGGAGTCCGTAGGGCTGAAATGCCTCCAGAAACCTTGTGAAGGTGTCCGGTTTTACGGGTTCCGCGGCACACATCAAGACGCGGAGGGAACTGAGGTCACAACCCTCCAGACTTTCCTTGGAAAGCCTCCCGGCGCGCAGGCAATAGTCGTAAGCAAAGTTCGGGGCCGCGGTGGCGGTGGCCCGATAGGTATGTATCGCGTCGAACCACAGGGCCGGCCTCTGAATGAAGTCCGTCGCAGAGAAGCCGTGCGTTGTGCCGCCTCGCAGCGCGGGATACAGGTAACACCCGATCAAACCCATATCGTGATACTGCGGAAGCCAGGACACGACTACCGGCGAGGAATGGTCGATCACGAGCGGACAGGTCTCAAGGATGTTTTCGTGCGTCACCATTACGCCCTTGGGTTCCATCGTGGATCCGGACGTGTACTGGAGAAACAGGATCTCCGAAGTGCGCGAAAAAAGGTCCGTCTGAGATGGTATCGACGAAGTCTTCCGTGACGAGCCACGGAAGGGCTGAGATGTAGTCGACGTCGACGCCGGAGGCCGAGACTCCACTTCTGGTGAGGTTCGTCTTCAGAGATGCGTGGTAGTCTTTGCTGGTTAAAATCGCGGCGGCCTGGCAGTCCTTTGCGATGTGCACCATTTTGTACAGGGCGCTCTGGAAGCCACGAGAGCTGGGGGGATAGACGGGCACGGGAACCAATCCGGCGCGCACGCAGCCGAAGAACGCGCAGATCATTTCGAGCCCCGGCGGATAGGCGAGCAGGAGCCTGTCTCCCGCGGCGAAACGATGCTGCTTCCGCAAGTGTCCAGCGATCACCTTCGTCCGGTGGAGAAAGGACGCGTAGGTGTAGCTCTCGAGTGGATTGCCGTTCAGGTCAATGTAGGAATAAAGGAGCTTGTGCGGTTGCTCATCCCCCAGCCTATCCAGTGTGTCTAAAATTGACGCCTTCATCGATCAGCGATACCCTCCGAGGTTGAATAGGAAGTACTTAAGAAAAACTAAACATCTTGCTGCTCCCCAATGTCCTGGAGAGGTGAAATACGGCTGAGTCCCCGGAGTACGGACTATCGTCAAGCCGAGTTTGAGAACAAAGGCACAATCTCTGAGGCTAAGCGTCGCTCGGTCCGGTCGGGGGCAGGTTCCCCCGACGCCAAATGGGAGGCGAGGAAGTCTTGCGGGGCCCTAGCGAGCGTCTATGGCCCCGTTCAAAACGTTTTCGTTCTAAGCGATCCATCGATTCTCTTATGTTAGCAGAGGCACCAAGCAATGCAATGGGTATGAGCTTCCAGGAACGGGAGTGCCCCATGCCGGATACTCCTGATCCGAATCTTCTTGATTGTCCTTAAGTCTCGCGCTAATATCAAGCTTTCGGCGCTGCCGGTGGTGGGCTACAGATCCGCGCTGGTCCGAGCCACCGATGCTACCGACCGGGATGCAACGGGCCCACTTAACATGATGGCGGAGGCGCCGTTGACGTCCGAGATCGAAGCGGTGATCACCCAAAAGCCGGATATGGATGATCTTGTACCCTCTGAGGCCTCGCCGAGGCAGCCGGTTGGCGACCTTACGGGTGCGTCTTCCTTCCCGAAAGTCTTACGCCGCCGCCTCGACAAGTTCTTTGCCGACGGGAACATTTCTCCCAAGGCCGACAGCGCGATGTGGGTCAAGATCGCGGTGGGTCTGGCAGTGCTGGCGGGCAGCTGGTTCGCCCTCTACGCGTTCAGGCCGGGTGCATGGACGTTTGTTGCTCTCTACCTTTTGGGCGGCCTCGCCCAGACCTTTCTTTTGCTGAACATCGCCCACGACAGCAACCACAACGCCGTCTCGTCTGTGCCGACCGTAAACAAAACCCTGAACTATGTCTTCGATGTTTGCGGAATTAACTCGTACATGTGGCGTATCCTCCATCATCGAGGCCATCACTCCTGCATCAATGTCCACGGCGAAGACGACGCGCTTACGGGACGCGGCCTGCTTCGGTTTACACCCCACGAACCCCGCGCCCGCCTGCACCGGTTTCAGCACATCTATGCGCTGTTTTTGTATGCGCTGTTCTCTCTCGATTACGTCTTCGCAAGAGACTTTGAGTGCTTTTTTTTCCCGACCCACGACTATCTGAAACGCGCAAAACATCCGCTGCGGGAGTACGCCATCCTCTTCGCGGGAAAGGCGTTCTACTTCACGTACATGCTCATTTTGCCGGTGATTGTGCTGGGGAAATCGCCTCTGCTGGTCGCTGGGGCGTTTCTGTTGGTCCATCTGGTCATCGGTTTGTCCGTAGCGCTGGTTTTCCAGACCACGCATACGATCGACAGCACGTACTTTCCCTCGTCCCGCGACGAGTTTGATAACAGCGTGTATCACATCTTCGCCACAACAGCCGATTATGCGACGGCTAACCCGGTCGTAGGTTGGCTCACGGGTGGCCTCAACCATCACATTGTCCATCATTTGTGCCCTTTCGTGTGCCATACCCACTATGCTCCTCTGACCCGCATTGTGAAGGAGACCGCCGAGGAGTTTGGTGTTCCCTATCGGCAACATCCCACTATGACTCGGGCAATCTGGCATCATCTGATACTTTTGAAGCAGCTGGGAAACGAAAACTAATCTTGAGCACTCCAGGCACACCGCAGGAATGTCCCCACCGTGCTGCGCAAGCACCTCCAGAGCGAGGTGTGACCTTGCCCAAACCGATACCGGTTGTTTCCCGATTTCGATCCTTTACGGATTCGCGCGCGATGGCCGCCAATCCCGTTCACGTGCTGTCGAAGTACACCGAACTCTTCGGCGACACATTCCGCTTCTATTTGGGCGGCATTAAAGAGGCCATCGTCACTACCAATCCCGCGGTCATTCAGCACGTGTTGAAGACCAATGCGGAAAATTATGAAAAATCCGAAATTCAAGTAAAACGGATGGGCCACTTCCTGGGCAAGGGCCTTCTTACTACCCACGGGGAAGCCTGGCGCACACAGCGGCGTCTTATCCAGAAGGGTTTCGACCGAAAACAACTGGACGCTCTGTCCTCGATCATGCAGGACTCCCTCGCCGAGTCGCTGCGGGACTTTGACAGACAAGTTCGTCTCGGCCCCGTCGATATCTACCCCCACCTGATGAAGATGACCTTTGCGATGGTCGCACGATCGCTTTTTGGCGCTCGGTTGAAGGACGAAGACATTGACCTCGTCAGCCATACCATCTGCACTGTCCAGGAATTTATCGTTAGGCAAACTATTCAGCCCTATCTGAATCCCTGGTTTGCCGCCTCGGGCAAACTGCGCAGGCACGAAGACATGCGAACCCGCGCGGACGGCGTTCTGATGGAGTACATCAAGCAGCGCCGCCACCAGCAGCCCGGCAACGATCTGCTGCAGAACTTGATGGATGCCCGTTACAGCGACGGCGAAGGCATGAGCGATGAGTTGGTCCTGAGCGAGAGCATGCAACTCCTGGTTGCCGGCCATGAAACATCCTCGAATGGCCTGTCGTGGCTTCTCTATCTGTTGAGCTCGCATCCGGATTGTCTCGAAAGAGTTCGTCAGGAGTTCGATTCTGTGCTGGGCGACGCGCCGCTGAGTCACGCGGATGTTCCGAAGTTCGAATTCACCACGCAGGTCATTCAGGAGGGGCTGCGACTTTACCCGCCGTTCTGGATGATCGACCGCGAAGCCGTAGCGGATGACCGGGTAGAGGACATTGAGATACCCCGAGGATCGACGGTCATTGTCTATGTGTATGGCGCGCACCATGCTTCGCGCTACTGGCAGAGTCCAGAGAGCTTCGATCCGGAGCGTTTCATCAAAGCAAACGAAAAGCTGCGCACGCCTTTTACTTATCTGCCCTTCGGGGGCGGACCGCGCGTCTGTATCGGCAAC
This sequence comes from uncultured Acidobacteriaceae bacterium, assembly GCA_963744125.1. Taxonomy (GTDB): domain Bacteria; phylum Acidobacteriota; class Terriglobia; order Terriglobales; family Acidobacteriaceae; genus Edaphobacter. Next base: position 902,509 of record CAVUSG010000012.1, read on the forward strand.
CAATACGCGATGCTGCAGATCCTCATGATTCTGAGCGATCTGCTGAGAAGATACGATTTCCAGCTGACTCCGGGCCAGACAATCGAGGCGCGACCGATGGTCATTCTGCGACCGAAACACGGAATCCGCATGACTTTTACCGAGGCAGTCGCACGCGACCGCCATGCGGTCGTCCAGTCTTAGAGGCCGGAAGTAGAGGTAATCGGGCCGAAGTGGAATGCAGTCGCGCTGAGCGGCTTTGACCGTGTTCCGAGCGGGTTTTCAAACTGGGCGCTACCCACCTTATCCGAGAAGAAATCGATCCATTAGGGCAGCACCGTAGGTGTCTGTGTAGACATGGACGTATCCGTTGGGTTGATCCCAGGCGTGCGCGAGACTACTAATGGGCAAAACATAGAAACTAAATGGCCGGGGGCGAATTTACACCTCCAATGCCGTTAGGTCGAAGTTGTGGCTCCATGAGCCTCTTCGATTAGACGTTTGCCGCCAAAACCACATAAGGCTATATACTGAACTAGCAGTTCACAATATTGAAGATGCAAACCGACTCACCATTGCAAAGATTGATCTTGCCTGCAGTGCAACAGGATTGAGATCAACGAGAACTAAGAGGACCAGATGGGTAGGAGTAATAACTTAGCAGTAATCACTCGAGGTGTTCATGAAAGAGCCAAAAACTCGCGGACGACAGCGGAGTCTTGAGGCAGAAGCATCGATTTTGAAGGCAACGCTTTACTTGCTGGAGCGCAAGCCTCTGCGTCAGGTCACCGCTGACGCAATCGCCCTGCGAGCAGGGGTCAGCAAGGCGACAATCTATAAATGGTGGCCCAATAAGAACATGGTCGCACTTGACGCATACCTGGGAGGCATGACGGCCCGAGTGGCAATGCCGGATACAGGTTCTGCGGAGGTCGATTTTACGATCCAATTGAAGTCGGTGACTGCTTTCTACAAATCTTCGCTTGGCCGGCTGTTCTGTCAGTTTATTGCGGAAGGTCAGAGCGATCCCGGGTTTCTGGCGCTGTTCCGGGAACGGTTTCTGTATGCGAGACGAGATGCAGCGCGGGTGATGTGGCGGCGCGGAGTCGATCGCGGAGAGATTCGCAAGGAGATCGATGGAGAGATCGTCCTCGACCTGGTCTATGGTCCGATGGTCTTTCGCCTGCTCGCCGGACACGGCTCGCTCAACGATCAAGAGTCGGAGGCGATGATTGAGGCCATCTTCGGCGGCTTGCGCCAGCCGGGATATCCCTGCTCTTCGAAGACAAAGCAAGAATCGCAACATCTATGAATCCTTTGAAGATACGACGTCGTCTAAATACTGAACTGTAGGTTTAGTATCAAAACTCACCAAGGCAACTAAAGCTGATCGATCGACTCGATGTATAGAAGTGGGCCCGGTCAGATTCACCGGCCACGCGAAGAGGGTACCGGACGCGTCCGGTCGAAACCGTATAAGGAGTTCCGATGTGGATAGTCCGTCTCGCACTTAGGAGACCTTACACATTCGTCGTTTTGTCGCTTCTGCTCTTCATCGTTGGTCCCGTGGTTATGCTGCGGACACCCGTCGATATCTTTCCGAATATCGATATTCCGGTCGTTTCCGTCATCTGGAATTATGCGGGTATGTCACCCCAGGAGTTAAGCGACCGGATCGTGCTGCCCTTCGAGCGCAGCCTTACGACGACGGTCAACGATATCGAACACAGTGAGTCGCAGACGCTGAATGGCGTCTCCGTAACAAAGATATTCTTCCGCCCATCAGTCAATATTTCGCAGGCTGTGGCACAGGTGACGGCAATTTCACAGACGGCGCTCCGGCAATATCCACAAGGAACTACGCCGCCGCTTGTGATTCAGTACAGTGCCTCCAGTGTGCCGGTGCTGCAACTGGGACTCTCCGGCAATGGCCTGACCGAGCAACAGTTGAACGACTTCGGGCAGAACTTTGTGCGTACGCAGCTTGCCACGGTGCAGGGCGCCGCACTGGCGTTTCCTTACGGCGGCAAACAGCGCCAGGTGCAGGTTGATATCAATACCCAGAAGCTGCAGGCGTATGGGCTTTCCGCCTCGGATGTAGTCAATGCCGTGAACGCGCAGAACATCATTCTGCCGGGTGGTGATGTGAAGATGGGCCACATCGACTATCCGGTTGAGACCAATAGTGCGCCAACCTCGATTGCGGCCCTGAACGATCTGCCGATCAAGACCGTGAACGGCGCCACCATCTATATTCGCGATATCGGCAACGTGCGGGATGGATTTCCGCCGCAGACGAACATTGTCCGCGTGGATGGACAACGGTCTTCGCTGCTGAGTATTCAGAAGACGGGCAATGCCTCAACGCTGGATATCATTGCGAACGTACGCGCGCAGTTGCCGTCGATTCTTGTCCCAGTTGCCCCCGCTTTGCGGATTACGCCGATCGCGGACCAGTCGATCTTTGTGCGCGGCGCGATCAGTGGCGTGGTGCGTGAGGCAATCATTGCCGCCTGTCTGACGGCCGCGATGATTCTCATTTTTCTCGGAAGCTGGCGCTCGACACTCATTATCGCGGTGTCGATTCCGTTGTCTATTATCTGCTCGCTGCTCATGTTGGCGGCCCTCGGCGAGACGATTAACATCATGACCCTCGGTGGCCTCGCACTCGCAGTCGGCATCCTGGTCGACGATGCGACGGTCGAGATCGAGAATATCAACCGCAACCTGGAAGAGGGAAAGGAAGTCGAAGACGCGATCCTGACCGGAGCCGCTCAGATCGCAGTGCCAGCCTTCGTTTCGACGATCTCTATATGCATCGTGTTTGTGCCGATGTTCTTTCTTGGCGGTGTTGCGCGGTATCTCTTTGTTCCCTTAGCCGAGGCAGTTGTCTTCGCGATGCTCGCGTCCTACTTTCTCTCGCGAACCATCGTCCCGACGATGGCGAAGTACCTACTGAAGGGGCATGAGCACGATCGCGTGGATCAAGCGAAGACGAGCCGTAACCCATTCGTCCGCTTCCAGATCACGTTCGAGCATTACTTCGAGAAGCTACGCAGCTGGTACTACGGCGTTCTGGGCTTTTGCATGGAGTACCGCGCAGTCTTCCTGGTGGCGATCATTGCGTTCTGGATTGGATCGATCGCTCTCCTGTATCCATGGCTGGGGCAGGACTTCTTCCCATCGGTGGACGGTGGCCAGTTCAAGCTACACGTGCGGGCGCACACCGGGACGCGTGTCGAGGACACGGCCAAGCTCTGCGACCAGATCGAGGACGTGATTCGCCAGGAGATTCCGCAGTCGGAGATGGGAACGGTCATCGATAACATAGGCATTCCCTACTCGGGCTTGAACCTTTCCTATTCGAACTCCGCAACGGTGGGCACCGCTGACGCAGACATTCAGGTAACGCTGGCTGAAAAGCACCGGCCCACTGGCGAGTACACTCACGCTCTGCGGGACAAACTGACGAAGCAGTTCCCGGGTACGGAGTTCTACTATCTGCCCACGGACATGGTGAGCCAGATCCTGAACTTCGGCCTGCCAGCGCAGATTGATGTGCAGGTGGTCGGGAACGCGATCGACCAGGATCACGATCTCGCCGAACAGATGATGCAGCAGATCAGTCGTATACCAGGCACCACCGATCTACGAATTCAGCAGCCCTTCAATTTGCAGAGCTGGACGGTGAATGTCGACCGCACCCGCGCGCAGCAGGTCGGCTATAGTCAGCATGACGTGGCCAGCGATGTGCTGACCAGCTTGAGTGGCAGTTTCCAGACTTCGCCGACCTTTTATCTCAATCCGCAGAACCACGTGAGCTACAACATCGCAGTACAGACGCCGCAGTACGACGTCCAGAACTTGCAGCAGCTTAAGAATTTCCCGATTGCCACGAACGGCTCTAGCCAGCAACCGCAGATCCTCGGCAATATTGCGTCCATCGATCGCGGCACGGAGCAGGGTACGGTCAGTCATTACAACGCGCGACCGGTCATCGACATCTATGGATCGGTCGAGGGCACCGACCTGGCGGCTGTTGCAGGAAGGATCGATCAGATCGTGAAGGACAACAAGAGCAAGCTGCCGCGCGGAACCGAGATCATCGTGCGCGGTCAGATACAAACGATGCGCACTTCCTTCGTTGGGCTGGTTTCCGGCCTGCTGTTTTCGATCATCCTGGTCTACGCTCTGATTGTTGTCAACTTTCAGAGCTGGCTGGATCCATTCATTATTATCGCGGCGCTTCCGGGTGCGCTGGCTGGGATCGTCTGGTTCCTGTTCCTTACCGGGACGCACATTAGCGTCCCCGCATTGACCGGCGCAATCATGTGCGTAGGTGTGGCAACGGCGAACTCAATTCTGGTGGTCAGCTTCGCGAAGGAGCAGATGGAGGCGGGCCTGAACGCTGCAGATGCGGCGCTCTCCGCGGGTTTTACGCGCTTCCGCCCAGTCATTATGACGGCGCTGGCGATGATTATCGGCATGGTCCCGATGGCACTGGGCCTGGGCGACGGAGGTGAGCAGAACGCGCCGCTGGGCCGCGCCGTGATCGGGGGTCTGTTGCTGGCGACGTTTGGCACGCTAACTTTCGTTCCGGTCTTTTTCTCCTTTATGCACCGTAACGATCCTCCGCTCGTAAATCCGGCGCCGGATGAGGTATACGGATGAACGACGAAAAGCGGACGAATCCCATCGAACAACGCGCTGATGGCACACATGGAGACAGAGCGATGAGCCCCGTAGAACAGTCGAAACAACCTGCGACCCACGTACCGGAACTACTGAAGCATGAGCCGCCGCCGAAGGTCTCGCGCACTTCGGTGCTAACGCCGGTTGCGATCGTCTTCGTCGTAACTGTTGTCCTCGCCATCGTCGGCATCGTCCGACGTCAGCACGCAAGCGTCGTACTCGCAAAGTACACCGATACGGTCGCCCCCCCTCCCGTGTCCGTGGAGCTGCCGACAATGCAACAGAGCGCACAGGAGATCGTGCTGCCGGGCAACATGCAGGCGTTCACTCTTGCACCGATCTACGCACGAACGACAGGGTATGTGAAGGCCTGGTATCACGATATCGGCTCGCATGTGAGCAAGGGTGATCTGCTTGCCGTCATCGAGACGCCGGAGTTAGACCAGCAGTTGGCACAAGCGAAGGCGGACCTGGCGACCGCGCAGAGCAATGCCGCATTGGCGAAGACGACGGCCAGCCGGTATCAGGACTTGATTGGAAATAACGCAGTATCGCAACAAGACACGGACAATGCAGTCACGCAGTTGCAGTCGAGTACCACTCAGGTGAACTCGGCGACAGCAAACGTGCATCGGCTCGAGGAGCTGGTGTCGTTCGAACGTATCGTTGCGCCCTTTGATGGGGTGATCACGGCACGCAATATCGATATCGGCCAACTGATTACGGCAACAGGCAGCACGACGACTGCCGGCGCCGGCACAGTTATAGGGAATAAGCAGATATTCGACATCTCCGCGATCGGTACTTTGCGGGTATTCGTCAACGTACCGCAGATTAATGCTCCCGATGCGAAGAACGGTGTTATCGCGACGCTGACTCTTCCGCAGTATCCGGGACGCAAGTTTGAAGGCAAGCTGGTGCGGACATCGGATGCAGTAGATCCTGCAACGCGAACCTTACTCGCGGAAGTGGATGTGAATAATTCGTCAGGTGAACTTCTCCCGGGCAGCTATACGGAGGTCCATTTACACACCTCGAACCCGGCGCCAGCGCTGATCGTACCGGTTAGCGCGATGATTCTGGAGCCGGACGGGTTGCGCCTCGCGACCGTCGATGCAGACAGCGTCGCGCACTTGATCCGTGTGTCGGCGGGTCGTGATTTCGGCACGACGGTAGAGATTCTGGCTGGACTGCAGCCAGGACAACGAGTCATCGCCAATCCGCCGGACTCGCTGACCGATGGCGAGAAGGTTCGTGTTGTGACGCCAAACCACGCCGCAGGAGCGAAGCAATGAGAGCGCTTGCCTTTCCAACGGCAGGTGCGTTGCTTGCGATGCTGGCGCTGGGCGGATGCAAAGTCGGCCCGAACTACAGAGCGCCTGCGATGCCTGCGCCGCCTGCATACAGCGACAACGGCCACAACGGAAACTGGTCGGCAGCCAGCCCTGCCGATACCGCCAATCGCGGAGATTGGTGGGAGGTCTATCAGGATGCGGAGCTGAACGGTCTCGAACAGCGCTGCGCAACTGCGAACCAGAACATCGCGGCGGCCCTGCATGCATACGAGCAGGCGCACGATCTGGTTCGGGAAAACAAATCGTCTCTATACCCGACGGTCTCGATCGGCGCCGGCGCGACCCGGAATCGCATCTCTGAAACCAAGCCGCTGCACACACCGGGCTTGCCCACGAACTATTGGGATTTCCTGATCCCACTGAACATCTCCTGGGAGCCTGACTTCTGGGGAGGCATTCGCAGGCAAATTGAGTCGAGCGCTGCAACCGCGCAAGCCACCGCCGCCGATCTCGCCAATACTCGCCTGAGTCTGCAAGGGCTGCTGGCTGTTACCTTCTTTCAGTTGCGCGGCCTCGACCTGCAGGCGCAACTACTCCGCTCGACGCTCGACTCCTATCAGCAGTCGCTGCAACTCACGCAGGATCGATTCAAGGGCGGTCTCGCTTCACAGAGCGATGTGGAGCAGGCGCAGACCCAGCTTGAACAGACGCAAGCGCAGTTGATCGATCTTGGTGTGCAGCGCGCAATATATGAGCATGCAATTGCAGTGCTCATCGGAGAACCCGCCACAAACTTTCATATTGCGGAAAAACCGTTGGCCGGCGATCCGCCCAGCATACCCACCGGTATTCCGTCAGAGCTGCTTCAGCGGCGTCCTGACATTGCGGGTGCTGAACGGCGTGTTGCGTCGGCGAACGCGCTCATCGGCGTTGCCAAGGCTGCATACTATCCGACCATCGTTCTGGGTGCGAGCGGCGGTATAGAAAGCGATGTGATCGGCCAGGTCTTCAGCGCAGGCAGTGCCACGTGGAGCGCAGGGCCGGGCGTAAACGAGGTCCTCTACGATGCGCGGTCGCAGAAGAGGCGCAGGTCGACTTTGCGCTGGCCCAACGCGAGCAGGCCACTGCGCTCTATCGCGAGCAGGTGCTTTCAGCGTTTCGCGACGTCGAGGACCAACTTTCCGCGCTACGCGTGCTCGAAAGCGAAGCAACTGTAACGGGGCGTGCGGTCGCGTCGGCAAAACGCAGCACAGAACTTTCCACGCTCCGCTATAAGCGTGGACTGGCGCCTTACCTCGAAGTGCTGACAAACCAGACCATTGAGTTGAGCAACGAACGGACGGCGGCTTCGCTCGCGACGCAGCGCATCGTCGCCAGCGCGCAGCTTCAGATGGCGCTTGGCGGAGGATGGAATTCAGCGCAACTTCCGAACAATTAGCAAATGAATGCATAACTTTGCAGGAGTTGGGTGCTGTAGATTATTGAAGATTGGGCTCACATCCGATGGAGAGAGAACCAATGTGGATGCGAATCTGGTATTCAACCAGCGAAACACCCATACCTCCGGTTCCTTCTTCCGCTTAACGCGACGGACACTTTCCTGCTGATAACGCCGATTTAAAGGAAACTGGTCGACTCCGGAGCCACGACGAGGCGAGACACAGGCTGCGCGAACTCAGTGGTTCTTCACCTGCAGATCGACTGAGCCCATGCGTCCGGTGGCAGAGTCGCGAACGACGAAACGAAGTGCTGTTGTCTTCGGCACAGGCGGTGCTGTGAAAATAAAGTCGGCGAGGCGGGAAGCATCATACATGTCTACGCGTGGTCCCGCGTTCGCCGTCATGCCGTGCAGGGTATGGCCGAGCATCTTGTTTTTCGCGTCGAGCGAGACGGCCATTACGTAGACCGAGGCGGTTGAACCGCCATTGCCCTGCGGCTTCCAGCTGAGGCTCGCTGCTCCAACCCGGACGATGTACGTATTGGGCGGAGCGTTGGCAGCATTATCTGGCTCGACGCTAACGCTCAAACCGTTGAGCGGCATGGAGCCTTCGGCTGCAGTGGTGAGGTCGTAAGCCACAGTGGCAGCGGACTTCTCCTGCTGGCTCTGGCCGGAGTAGTATCCGTTGCGCGTAGAAACGGTGAGCCCGGCGCGCAGGCACACGACCTTGATTGTCCGATACGGTGCCGCAGCTTCGCTGATGGAGTCCGGCGTGTAGGTAAGGGTATAGAAATTTGCACCGAGATCGACGGCCGTAGCAATCTGTTGGGCGATGTCGTTGAGACCGCGGATGACGCGGCCGCCGGTGAGTGGACCGAGTTTATCAAAGTCATCCGTATCGCTGAAGGGATCGACGCCCCCGGTGGCGGCGTCGCCAGCAGCCTGCATGAAGGCCATTTGCGAGGCGTCGGTGATCTCGGTCATGCCGGCGGCGGAACTGGAAGGATCGATCGCGTAGAGGGTAATACGTGTGTCGAGCAGGACGTCAGTGATGTGCTGCAGGGTGTCCTTGACCTCGCGCGCATTGTCGCCGTCGAGGGCTTCGGGATCCAAAGTGGGAAAGCCCCCGCCGACCCAGATGAGATTCTTTCGGCCGGAGATAGAAGCGTAACTCTGCGCGATCTGCTCGAGAGCGCGAAGACTCTGGTCAAGACGTTCGACGGGGCCATGGTCGGTCTTGCCGTTCACCTCGAGCTTCCAGGCGTACTTCGTAGGAGCATCCGTAAGAGCGCGGAGCAGGGCGTCGCGATCGCGCGTAAAGTTCTGCAGCCGTTGAAACTGATTGTCGTATACGGAAAGCAGAGTCGTGGGTTGCGGCAACAGCGCAGGTTGTTTGGCGAGATAGTCGTGCATCGAGCGGCGCGCGAACGAGCTGTCGGCGAAGTGCGTGTTCAACTGATCGAGCACAAGGACGTTAACAGATGAGTGGCCGAAGCTGGCAGGTTGTGCTGGGTCGAAGACCGCGGCAGCGCCGGCTGCCAGCGATGTTTGCGGCAGCACATGTTCGGAGGGACGCTCAAGCGAACGGATCCGCTGCAGCTTGCCGTCCTCGAAGACCTGAAAATCTTTCTCGGTAAGGTCATTGACGGGCTTGCTGTCCTTGCCGGTGACGACAACATCCAGTACCACGAGGCGCGCATTCACTGTAAGAATCGGGGGAGATTGCCCGGGCGGTTGTTGCGGACTCTGGGCTGCGAGGTTCGGCAGAGGCGTCGCGAAGCACAGAATGAGAGCGGGCAGCGACGCCAATGCGCGGAGCCAGCGTCTTACGAGGAACATTAACGGCATTTTCCCTCTTTCCACTTTCTCTGGTCGTATTTTAAGCCTTATGTACAAGGCCTCGCCATGCGGTTATGTGCTGGTTCGGTGTCGGCGAAATGTCAAAGGGCCGATCCTTTGTGATGGACCGGCCCTTTGTGTCGATGTGAGCTGGCTAGAAGTAGAACCGTCCTGCAAGCTGCATCTGGCGCGGGGTCAGCAAAGTATTGCTATTTGAGTTGTTGTTGGTGCCGAATAGCGGGTTGCCCACTAAATACTGGCTGCTTGTCGTCGGCGGCAGCGACTGAATTTGCGGGCAGGCGACCCCTGTGCTCGGCGCCGAAGTGGAAGGCGAAGTCGTTACGCAGTAGGCCTGGGTGTTCACAGACGTAATGTTCTGGTGGTTGAAGAGGTTGAACGCCTCTCCGAGGACCTCCAACCGGTATCGTGAATCGCCAGGCCCCAGCCGAAAGGTCTTGCTGACGCGCAGATCAACTGTGGCCGTCTTGGGCATGGTAAAGATGTTGCGGCCCAGATCGGGTATACGTGCCGCACCTCCGGAGCCGATGATGCCGCCGTACAGGCTATTGCTCACGCTGCCGCTTGTTCCCGCGCTATAGGGAAGGCCGGCTTGCATCTGCACGATAGGAGCAATCCCCCAGCCATTGAACGAGTATTTCTCCCAACCCGACAAATTGCTGACGTTCGTCCGGTAAGTAGCGGCAGCCACAAATCGATTCGGTACATTCAGGGAGCTGTTAGCGTGTTCCAACTGCGGGATTCAGCGGGTCCAGTAACTCGCTTGCGCTACCATAACCCGTGCTCAGGTACGGGTTGTAGTCCAGCGCGTGGGACCAGGTGTAGTTCGAGAGGAAGGAGAAGTTGTTTGAGAAACTGTGGTTCAACTGCACGACCAGCGCGTTGTAGCTCGAATTCACTTCGCTCTTGAAGTCCAGCACATGGTAGTAGTTAGGGAACAGGCCATTGTTAGCGGTGTACTTCGTGTAAGTATGCATGCTGTTGGCCAGCAGCGGCAGCGGTCTTGCCGCCATGCGGATACGTGACATAGCCCGGTGCGGGCGGAGCGGATTGTTCAGCACCTGGAACGTCGCGGTGCTGGTCGCCGGTGCGACGCTCTGATCGACTGCTGCTGCAAGTTCACGGCCCAGCGAGCCCATGATAGCTTACCGAGAAGACAGTTTTCCAGCCGAGGTCCTGCTCAAGGCCAGGTCGAACTCGTGCACCTGCGGGTTCTGAAGATGCTTGTCGAGATAGGCGATCGTACTGGAGTAGTTTCCGCAGGCAGCCTGATACTCCGCCGCCGAAGCGAAAATGCTGGGGAACGCGAGACAGGAGTTGGAGCCGTTCGCGGTCAAAGCCACCTGGCTGCCGACGCCACCCGAGAACAGGTAGGTCTGGAAGAATGTTCGAGTTGATTACCCGTCCGTAATAAATGCCATAACCGCCGCGCAGCGTCGTCTTGCCGTTGCCGTAGACGTTATAGGCGAAGCCGACGCGTGGGCCAACGTTATTGCGATCGTCTGGCTGGTTCGCAGTCTGCGGAACGGGGCCGCCACCGGTACCAATCGCGCCGCCCGTATTGGGGAGCGGATTGGGTGGAATGTACTCGTACTCGTACCGTACTCCAAGCGTAAGGGTCAGGCGGGGCGTGACACGCCAGTCGTCGGTCAGGAAGCCGGCGTAATCCGTCGTCGCAAGTGACATCCGTGGATTTCCGAAGCCCTGGCTGAACGAGTAGTACTGCTGTTTATAGTTCGCTCCTGCCCACACCCGTCGTCGCGTGCAGATAGTCGGCGATGAAGTCCCAGTTGTAGTCGTAGCTGTAACTCCCGCCTTCCTCATAAAGATTGTCGACGTAGTCGAAGACCCGATTTACCTCCAGGCCTGCTTTCGTGGTATGGCGTCCGTGGCTCCACGTGACCATGTCCAGGCCCTGCATGCGACGCTCATTGGGCAGCGCGCGCCGCTCCAGGAAGTACACGCGGCCGATGTCGAAACCCGTACCGTCAAACTCATAGCCAATCTGGACCGCATGGGGGTGCAGAGGGCGCCAGCGGATCACTGGGTATGGTGGTGCTGATGGGCTAGCTCATTCGGAGTAGGAGTCTGCGAGCTCTCGTACTCGAAGTCGCGGCCGTACTGGAAGAGAAAACTGTTGACCAGGTTTGAGTTGAGCACGCGTCGCCAAGCGGGCAATGCCGAAGTCTTCCTTCACAAAATCGTTGCCAAATGATGCGCGGCCGTAGAAGTTCGACGCCTGCGTCTCAACACCCGCAGGTGAGCTGTAACGCAGCCGATTGTACTGCAACGTCAAACGATTACGGTCGTTGATCTGCCAGTCGAGCTTCGGGAAATTGAGCACCTGGCTGGCGGTGCGCGGCACCGTGCCCAGGAACGAAGAGATGATGCCAAGACCCTGCTGATAGTATGCCGAACCGCCCTGATAGTTGACCCCCAACGCATTCGCCTCGGCGCACGCGTACGTATCTCCCGGGGCTACCGAGGCGGTCCCCGCACTGAAGGCGCCGTTGGTGCAGGTCGCGCCAGCAGGTAGCACAGAATCCGATGCCGCGAAGGTATCCGCCGGGTCCGATGCGCGCGCGGTTCCTGGGAAGTTCCTCTGGCTCTGATCGTAAGAATAGAACCAGAAAAGTTTGTTGTGCAGTAGAGGGCCGCCAGCCCCAAAGCCCCACTGCTTGCGCCAGTCTTTCGGCTTGTAGACGTAGGTCTGAAATGCATTCGAGTTCGGAATCTGCGTCGTCAGTAGCGTATATGGGTTCTTCGCGCCGAGGTTGTTGTCGCGATCGTAGAAGAAGAGTTCTCCGTGAAAGCTATTGCCGCCGCTCTTCGTCACGGTATTGATGACGCCGCCTGCAGCGCGTCCATACTCGGCGGAGTAGTTCGAGAGATTGACCTGGAACTCCTGCACTGCAGCCTGCGAGACAGAGTAAGAGGCACGCGTACGGCCACGCTGCTCGGAGAAGTACGCTTGGTTGTCGTCCGCGCCGTCCACCGTGCTGTTGTTCAGCAGAAAGCTGATGCCGCGGAAGCTGAGCAGTCCGAAGCCGTCCGAGTTCGAGACCACGCCCGGAGTCAGCAGCGCGAAATTAGACCAGCGCCGTCCATTGATCGGCAGGTTGTCGATGGCATTCTGGTCAATCGTGGACGAGATGCTGCTGTCTTCGGTGTGCATCATCGATGTCTCATCGGTGACCTCGACCTTATCGGAGACTGACCCAACCTTGAGCTTCGGCGAGACGTTCGAAAGACTACCAACTGTGACCGTGATGGCGCTTTCCTGATAGGTCTCAAAACCATCGGACGTGAAAACCGCTGTATACGTGCCGGGCTCGAGTTCAGGAACGCGGTACTCACCAGCCGCGTTGGTCTTCACCGTGCGCGTAGCACTGGTGTCAATGGACTTTACCGTGACCGTCGTGGCAGGCAGAACCGCTCCATTGGTGTCTGTGACAACGCCCGTAATCGCGCCCGTTGTAGCTGACTGCCCGAAGGCGCTAAACGAAGGGCATGCTGCGCTGAGCACAACCAGAAGTGCAGCAAACAGCGCCGATTTCATGACTCGGGTGGTTTGGGCGAACTGACGTGAGTTGCTAAACATGGTGTGCATCCAGTGAATCTCCTGACCGTGGACAACGCTTGAAGTGGGAACCAGGCAGTAATAAAAAATAGCGGCGAGCAAATCCGGCAGCTGCATTCGTTCACCTCAAAATGAGCTACTTGACCGTGAGCGGAACCGTAAAGGTGGCTACTGTTCCGCCGGAAGAGCCTGTTGCCGTGACAGTAATGTTATAAGTCCCTGAAGGTGTCGCCGCCACGGATTGCGCATTGTTGCAGGCGATCAAGCCGGAAGCAGCCACCAGCAGTGCAAGTGCCATCCAGAGCTGACCGTAGCGCATAGGTACGCGACGGCGGCGCAGCCCGATCAACAACGCCAACGCCAGTCCGGGAAGAACGCTCAGCGTTGCCCATGGACCGCGTCCGCCAGTGCCCAAAGAAGCAGCCACCGGCAACGCCTGTTGGGTAAGGATGCTTAACGCAACGGTATTGGTCGTAGAACAACCGTTCGCCGAAACCGAATTCGGACTAAAAGAACATGATGAATACGCTGGCAGACCCGAACACGCCATCGTGATCATTCCGGCGTATACGTTCTGCACGATCTGGAAGCTGTACAGTCCGGTCTGCCCGGCAGCGACAGTGCTTTGTTGATAGCCAATGCTCGATGCCGTAAATGTCGGGTTCGAGATAGTGATAACGGACGGCGCCGTTCCGCTCGAAGTTTTGAAGTAGCTGTCGCCATTGTAGGTAGCGGTGATGCTGTAGGTGTTCACCGTCGAGAACGTATAAGTCAAAGTAGCAGTGTTGTTACTGACTGGCTGCGGTGTGCCGATCTGCGCGCCGTTGGCATAGAAGGTGACGGTGCCGGTCGGACTGCCACTGCTAAAGACCGATGCGGTCAGCGTCAGCGGTGTCGTCGGAGAATATATAGTGGTCGCTGCGCACGAGCTACTACTGGAGACTGCAACCGACGTACGGGTAAACGGCGTGTTTACATAGTTGCCCCCCAGGGGAAACGTCGCTGTTGCACCTAGCGACGACTGCACCTGCAACGTTCCTGTGAATGCTCCCAAAATGCTGGGTGTCGCCGTGATGGGTAACAGGCAGTCCCTCGTATTGTCAGTGTTGGCGGTGCAATTGGCCTTTCCCAGCGAGAAATTCGACCCGCCTGCGGTAATCGTGTAAGGGGAAGCCGCCGCCGGACCGTCGCCCGTCGCGAAGTGGATGTCCACGATTTGCGTCGGATCATTTGCTCCTACATTTCCAAACTGGGTCCCCGAAGCAATCTCTCGGATAAGGCTCGTCTCCGTGTCGCCGACGAACAGGTCGTTGTAGGCATCCTCTGTAATGCCGTAGATGCCTGGACCAGGCAGCGTTGTCGTTGCAAAGTTGCCGGTCCCGCTCTTACCGAAGGTAGCCTGCGTCGCGGGGCAGCCATCGCCGTAACTATCGGTTGCAGCCGAGCAGGTAGTAGCTGCGCCACCGGCAACCACGTACATCGATTGGCCTGCGCCGTCGATGCGCCACACCACGCCGTTGCTCGCATCCGTAAGGTAGACGTTACTGTTTGCGTCGGCGGTGATTCCGAATGGGCTGCCGATACCAAAGCTCCCTTGCGGACCGCGCTGCAGAACCTTGGAGGCGGTGCCCTGGATGCCGCCGTAAGTATTCATAATGCCTGCAGGCGTAATCTTGATGCCGTTGGTATTGAACTCATTTGCGATGTAGACATTCCCGGCCGTATCTGCCGCCGCGGCCCACGGACCATCCAGCTGCGAGGCGTTGGCGACCGCGCCGTTGGTATAGTTGCCAAAGGTGCAGCCATTCGTCGAGGCCGGCGCATTCGGACACGTCGTGCCGCCGGTGCTTATCGAGCCCGCAATCTTCACAATCTGCCCGGCAGGAATCGTCACGCCCGTCACCGTCGTGCTGCCGGACGTATTCGTGTTCACCACCAGCACCGCCTCGGCCTTCGTATACTCATCGGCGATGTACAGATTGCCCGCCACATCGAACGAAATGCCGTAGGGGTCCTGCAGATAGCTTCCAGTTGCGGCTGTAACGCCCGATGCATACCCGAAGGTCCCCGAAACATTGCCGGCCACCAGCGAGATGATGCCGCCCGTCGTTACCAGCCCAGAGGTCGCAGCCACCTTGCGAACGTTCGCATACCCAATGTCCGAGAGATAGAGGTCACCCGAGGGCGAGAAGGCCAGCCCAGACGGGTGAGACAGCTTCACTAACGTGCTCAGGCAGCCGTCACCCCGTATGTCCGTCGAAGTGTTCGAACCGCAGGCCGTCCCGGATGCTGGTGACGCAGTGGCGCCGCCGGCAACGGCCGTCACTACACCGCTCACCGCATCGACACGACGGACCAGGCCGTTGTTATAGTCGCTGAAGAAGATATTGCCGTTCTTGTCCGCAATCGCATAACGAGGCGATACCAGTTGGACCTCGGTCGCCAAGCAGCCATCGCCGTACGCATCGGTCGATTTGAAACCCGAGACCGGACAGGTCGCACCACTCCCGATAGCGGTGGTACCGCTGCCAGCGATCAGTTTGGAGGAGTAAGGCAGCAGTTGAGGCGCGATCTGCGCGGAAGCGGAGCTGGAGAAACCGGCCAACGCCACAAAAGCGAACAGTGCGGAGTGACGAAGGGCCGCCGAACCAGGAATGCGGACAGAAATAGACACGAAGAACAATACCTCGACAAATATAGGTTTTGGCAGATGGCCAAGAAATAGCCACCATGCGATCTCAAAACGTTGCCAGATTTTGAGATAAGACCGAAAGAAAGACGTAAGAGCTACGTCCTGCGGTATTCCAAAATCTGCCCTATGCATTGATAAAAGTCAAGATACCATTCCACGCTGGACGCGGACAATAAATCCTCAAAGAAATTCTCGTTGTGCGTCGCCAAAACTCCGAGCGTATCTGTCACGATGACACCAAGTTCAATAACGTTATGCTCGATACCGTGATGTTAGGATTGGCGCTCTATGATTTTGGCGACATGGTGCGAACGACAACGTGCCCGATGGAGGAAGACGAGCGAAATCTGTCCGGGATAACCATGCATGTTCGAGACGGCGCTTCGTGCGTATCTGGCTTCGGCCGGTGGTTTCTTGACGAAAATGGAGAGGCAAAACCTCGTCTTCTCTGGCAAATTGATTACATTCGAGCAGGGCATTCGGTTTTTCACCGACTACTTGGAAAGTGATGCGTGTCGCAAAGTGCAACGGAAGGGACACAAGCCCGATCGATGCCGCGCTCAGTTCAAGCTGCTCGAATCTATTAGGTGTGCCTCGCCAAATAGTGATCTCCCATTAAATCAGGTAGATGATGTTGCACCTCTAGACTAGTCAATCCCTGTGTCAAACTGGTTTTCATGCTACGCCTGCTGGGGCTTTTATGCGTTCTGGCTACCCGATTGTTTCGTTCCCGCCGCGATTTACTCCTGGAAAATCTGGCCCTTCGCCAACAGCTTGCAGTCCTAAGGAAAAAGCGTCCAGTGCTGCGGCTCGCTCAGCAGGACAAATTCTTTTGGGTATGGATGAGGCGGCTCTGGCCGGGATGGAAGCGGGCCTTGGTCTTAGTTCAACCGGAGACTGTTGTTCGCTGGCATCGTAAAGGATTCAAGTTGTATTGGACATGGCTCTCGCGGCATTGCACCGGTGCGGGGAGGAAGTGCGTGAACAGGGAACTGTGCGAAACTCATCTTCCGAATGGTGGCCGAGAACCGGACGTGGGGTGCTCCGCGGGTACATGGCGAACTGAAGACGCTCGGCTTTGATATCTCGGAGAGAACAGTTCTGCGCTGGATGCGAAGAGTGCCGAGAGATCCCGAGCCGGCGGCGCGCTGGGCGGCCTTTCTGAGTAATCACCGGGAAGCGGTTGCAGCGATGGACTTCTTTACCGTGCCGACGTTGACCTTTGGCTTGCTGCACTGTTTCTTCGTCATTGCCCCATGACCGGTGGCGTGTTCTCCACTTTGGCGTTACGAAGCATCCAACTAGTGCGTGGGTCTCTCAGCGGTTGCGCGAGGCGTCTCCTTACGACTCGAAACCCGGATACCTGATCTTTGATCGCGCCGCGAACTTCAATGAAGAAGTCATCCGGACGGTGAAGAGTTTCGACATTCAACCCAGGCGGACCAGCTTTCGAAGTCCGTGGCAGAACGGTGTACCGAGCGTTGGGTTGGCAATTTGCAGAAGAGATTTGCTCGATCATGTTATCGTGCTCAACGAACGTCATCTGAAGCAACTGATGAATGAGTACGTCCGTTATTATCACGACGACTGAACTCATCTCGGGCTGGAGAAGGGAACTCCGGCGGGCCGGGTGGCAGCAAAAGAAGCCGGCTCATGCCGTCGAGTAGTTGCCTCGCCAAGACTCGGTGGTCTGCATCATCGCTACGACCTGGCTGCCTGAGCTTTCGCTTCGATTAGTTCGCAACAAAATTGTGGATAAGCGGTGGGTGAGGTGTGTCCGCTTGTGCGTCGCGGAGCGTTCCCGAACCAGATTCAGCCGTTGGTTGAGATCTATTGAAGTTGTGTGACCGCAACGGCTTTAGATTGAATGTGTTGCGATCTTCTAATTGAAAGCTGCGGTTCCGTGCGATTCTTTGAGGCTCTTTCCGCTACGTTTTCGTCTACACGTTGCTAAACCTCTGGCCAAGCTGTCTCGCATTTGAGAATTAGGTCACCACTACATAGGTCACCACTGCAAAATAGTGCGTGAAATACGCACGACTATTGGATGGTCAAAGTAAGCGGCGTAGAGACCTGAGCCGGGACCACCGGAGCGCTTTGATTGGAGCCGTTTCCGCCGCAACCTATCGCAAACGTGAGCAGTAGTACGCTCAATAGACTCAGCCCGTAGAACCGGAATCTTCGACCTCGATATAGCATCAGCAGTCCGATTGGAAATCCGAGTAACCCACACAACACCGTCGCAGTTGAAGATCTACTGGATGAACTTAGTGCCGCGCTGGTGCTGCATACAATCAATACGTGGTAGGTGCCCGGTGGCGTCGTGGCGCCTGTGCTGATCGTCAGCGACGCCGGCGTTGTAGTTGCAATAGGCCAACGCAGGCAGGTTGTAGCAGACTGTTGAAACTGCAGCGCCCTGCTGAAGGTTTGAGAATGTCAAGGAAGTTGTCCCACTTTGTCCGTGTGAAACTGTGACTGTCGAGCTGGACATGGTTACCGTGAAGGCCCCTTGTGCCTGCGGTACGCTGTCGATCGAGAAGGTTAGCGATGTGCTCGATCCGCCGCCAGGCGCTGGATTGAAGACAGCAACATCGGCCGTCCCGACCGTGGCCAAATCCGCCGCCAGTATCGTGGCTGTCAACTGTGTGGCACTCACCAGAGTTGTTGCCCGCATCGAGCCATTCCAGAGAACCGTCGCTCCAGAGACAAAGCCAGCCACCTGTTACCGTCAAGACCTCATTGGCCGAGCCCGCTGTGGCAGACATTGGCGAGATGCTGGTAATTGTCGGAATGCTGTTCGGATTCGTTGGCGCGACGGATACCGTCATCGTCCCGCTGGCATAGCTCAAGTTATAGTTTGAAGCGACTGCCCCTGCACAGGAGATTGGATAAGTTCCGGCAGGGGAGGAGGACGTGGCCGTAGTGGTGCACTTCGGCGCAGTTGTGAATGTCAAACCACTCGGCGTAGTCGAGTAAGTGAGCGTAGGCACAGCCGCGCCGGTGACCATCGTCTGATTGTTCGCTGTCACCGTTGCTGCGGCAGGCGCAACGGTCATACTCCCGGCAACATAAGTGAATAAGACCCCGACCTTAGCGGCACCCGAGCAGGTAATCGCTCCAGCATATATACCCACACTGCTCGCACCAGTCGCGGAGGAGGTGCAGACAGGATAAGTCTGCAAGGGAATGCTGGGACTGACTGCATATGTGAAGGTCGGCAGCGCCCCACCATAGGTAACCGTCTGGTTATTCGCAGTGATCGTCACTGACGGCTCGTTGATTGTCAGCGACGACGTAATCGTTGCATTTGCGTAGTTCGGATCGCTACTGGTAAAGGATGCAAGAACGGCATACGTTCCTCCGTTGGTAGGAAGCGTAGAACTTCCGTTGTAAGTGATGCTGATCGTTCCACTGGGGGCAGCGGATCCTATACCGGCGACGGATGCGGTGCAGCCTTGTGGCGATCCGGTAAACGAAAGGCTCGGGCAAAGCACCGAGAGCGTCGGCGTGGCCTGGTTGATAACAAGCACTCCGGTCGCGCTCGCGTTCTGACTGGACGAGCCGCTACTTACAAAGCTCGCGCTGACAGGATAGCTTCCGGCAGCCTTAGGGGCTGTGGCTGATCCGTTATAGCTGATGGTAGTTGTGCCCGCAACAAATGGCGTCAGCGCAGCCGTGCATCCGTGGGGATTTACGTCGTAGGTAACGGATGGACAACTCAAAGTCAGCACAGGTGTAACACCCGTGGCGCTCACCACAAGATTGACCGTCGCGACAGCACCAGTCAGAGAGCCCGCGGAGTTGCTTGTGTCGGTCAGGTTGAAGGTAAAAGAGTCCAGACCGCTGAAACCCGAGTTAGGCGTATAGGTAACAGAATTTCCCGATACGACGCTCAGTGTGCCGTTGAGAGGCTGGCTCTGAATCGCGTAGGTCAACGTGTCGCTGCTGTTGCAGTTCTGACCAACCTGTCCGGCCAGAGTGATCGCAGCCTGGACTGTTCCAGCCCAATTGCACTGTCTGGGCCGTAGCTACAGGCGCCTGGCACGCTGAACCAACCATGACGGCTGCATTCAATGGCGTAGCGCTGTTCGCGTTGACTCCGCCGCGATAAGCATCATCCATCACCGTGATTGGAAAGGTGAGCGTCCCAACGGTTGTCGTCGGGATGGTGATCTGCTCTTGGAAATTTAGATTGCCGTGGCCATCGGGAACACCAACGCTCGATGGGGTGAGCGGAGCAGTTGTGCTGGCGCCCGCGACGCCACTCAAATCGACATTCACATTGAAACAGCGTTGATGTTGGGCTGCTCGATGGCGTCACCGTGACGGTCAGCGTCTCCGTCACGCTGCCGCCACCTGCGCCCTGGCCTACATTCGGTTGGCTAAACGCTGCTGCCACAGTTGGCCCGGCAGTATTCAGAGACGGACATGGCAGCCGGCGTATAGCTCGCGGGCAAGTTGAGCGTCGTGGTGGTCGCCTTGGTCAGTATCTGCTGGCTGTTATGCAATACCCAGTTGATCTGTCCCTTGAGTCCATTGGCTATGGGTGCGAAATCTGTCAGGTTATTGTCAGTGTCACCGCATGGTGTAAGCGTTACGCCGGTGGTGGGCAATATGGTGCCCGCCGGAGCAGCCGCCCCCGTCACAGCAGCGTTGATCTTTCCGTTTCCGGCACTGCGAATCAGGGCATTCGTGTTCTTCCCTGAACTGCTTACATGGGTGGCATATCCCTGGGCGTTCCCGCCCTCCCAGCAGATAGGCGGTGCTTCACCGCCGGCGGAGAGCTGGGCGATAAATCCAAGAAAGTCCGCAGTCAGCGGTGAGAAGACAGCGGACGGATTGGGGTTTGCGATCGTTCCCGCTGGACAAACCGCTCCGATCCCCACTCCGTTTACGATGGCGATCATTCCGTCACTCGGATTCGGTTTTGCGGTATACGTATTCACATTGGATGATGTGACGTTGTGGCCAACCCAGATGGTCGGCGCGCTTGAAGTTGCCGCGACCGCTCCTACATTTCCGAGCACTGCGCCTGTGTCGGCGCTGTTCGCCGTTCCGTTGATGTATCCATCCGTCAGGTCGAGGTCCGGCGTGATCTGGGGTAGGGTCGTCAGCGCTCCCGTGGACGAAGTCGTCCCCAGCAGCACCAGCATGAACTGGCCAGGGTTCAGCCAGCAGTGGAGCGCCGGAAATGCAGCATTCAGCTGCGTACTCGTCGCCGCGGGATTGCAGTTGCTCGCGGTAAATGCGGCGGAATACGTGATCTGGAACGCAGGATAATTTCCGTGGCCATCCGATCCGCCTGTTGTCCCGGCAGTATATGGGTCGAGTGAGCCAAGCGGATAAACGCCCGTCTCCGAAAAAGCTGAAGTTGCAGGGGCAATCTGAATCGTCCAGTTCTGCAGGTCGATGACAGATGGAGAAGCGTTGAACAATTCAACGTAATTGTAGGCATACGGAGAACTGGTGCTTCCGTTGCCTCCGGTAAAGTACTGGTTGATGACCAGAGAATGGGAACCCGGTGCCAGCACCGTGATGCTGTACGTTTGCGTAGCAGTATTCAGCGCGGAGTCGGTGGCCTGAATCGTAAACGTCGCCGGGACAGGCGGGGTCCCTGGCGTCACGGTCGTAGCTTTTCCGCTGATGACGCCTGAGCTGGAGAGCGTCAGTCCGGTGGGAAGCGATCCTCCAGTCAACTGCCACGTATAGGGTGCGGTTCCCCCGGTGGCGGCCAGCGTCGCGGTGTAGATGTTGCTCGTGTTTCCGGCGGGCAGCGCGGTCGTAGTGATCGCGACCTGCGCACTGGCCATCACGGGAAACAAGACGGACAACACAAAAACAATCCGCAGGATGAACCTGCTGGTTCTAGACTTCATTTGGAATCGAAACAAGCTGGTCATGCACACCTCTCCAAACCGCACAATGGTTCCAAATCTGTTTGCTTCCGCCACATACCTGCTAATTGACAGTGAGTGTCAGTGCCATCGAGGCCTGACTCGGTGTGGAAGACGTTGATGGCGTTCCCGAGGAGCAGCCAACTATGAAGACCAGCAATAGGCCAAGCACGCCCACGCCGGAATAGAGCCACCGTCGCCTCTTGCGGCCGACCCACATCAATCCAAGCGGTAGCCCGAGCAGGCCGCACCACAATGCGCTCTTGCTGGAATGTCCACCCACCAAAGCAGCCGTCTGCGGATTCACCGTGCTGACAACAAGTATTTGGTAGGTCCCAGGCGGAGTGCTCACGCTCGTCGTCAACGTGAGCTTCTCCGTCTGCGCGCTGTAGCTGCAGTTGACGCCCGCCGGAAGGTTATAGCAGTCCGCAAGTGTCGCTACGCCGGCCGGAAGATTGGTGAAAGGTGAGTTGAGCCGATACCGCCTGCCCTCGTGTGACCATGTACGAGGTAGTCGCAGTCGTCAGAGTAGTCTTGCTGTTGCTGTCGATCGCCACCGTCAGCGGAGCCGATACCCCACCCGATGTTCCCGGGGTCGACACCGTAATGCTTGCCACGCCTGAAGCGCTTATATCCGCGGCCGGAACTGCCTCCGTCAACTGGGTTGCACTCACATACGTCGTAGTTCTCGATGCTCCATTCCACAACACAGTCGAGCTCGAAGTGAACCCGCTGCCGTTCACGGTCAAGACGACTCCGCTTGATCCCGCAACCACAACGGCAGGCGAAAGGCTTTTCAGTACCGGAGCGCCCGAGGCCGAAGCGCCCACGGTGATAGTCACCGCCACCGCCGTGCTGGTCGTGGTAACCGCGTTGGCATCGGTCACAGTGAAGCTGAAGCTGTCAGATCCAGAGAAGCCCCCAGTCGGTGTGTAAAACAGATTGGGAGCCGTGCCGGTCAAGACGCCATGTGATGGATTCGCCGTCACCGTCGAGCTCAGCGTATCCGTAGCGGCACAGCCCGAACCCAGCGTTCCCGCCAGCGTTATCGCGAGAGCGCCGTTCGCAGGCACCGTCACATTTTGGCTCGTCGCTGTTGGCGCCAGGCAGGGCGGATTGATCGTCAGCTCCGGATAAGCCGTATTCGTCAGCGTCCCATCGGTTGCCGTAACGGTAATGGGATAAACTCCGGTCGCCGTCGAGGCGGCAGTAGCCACTGTCATGGTCGAAGTCGCGGCACTGGCGCCGACGGCAACTGTAGCCGGCTTGAAGCTTGCCGTCGCTCCTGAAGGAAGTCCAGTCGCACTCAGCGTGACGTTGCCCGTGTACCCTCCCATCGGCGTAATGGTTGTCGTATAAGCAGCGGACGTGCCGGCTGTCACCGACTGCGAAACAGGTGGTGATGTTACCGAGAAATTCGGCGAATCCACCACCATGTTGCATAGAGTGATGGTGCCGGCCGAGGATGTAGCGTCCCAATGATCGATGCTGGTGATGCCCAGCTGCTCCGTGCGGAAAGAATAGTTCGTCCCAATCGTTATCTCCGCCTGTCCGGCAGGGGTCACGTAGATCGAATAGGTATTTGCCGGCACATTCACCACCGCGCGGAAATGGTACGAGGTCCCGGCTACATACGGAATCGTGCTCGCCGCAACAAAAGCGCCGCCGTTGCGAGCGTCGATATCTCCGCTCGGATTGAAGCGAGCTGCCACCGCAAACCCCGTAAAGGCACCCTGCGCGCCCAGCGAAAGTCCGATGTTGCTGTTGTTCAGTGACGTCGAAGGCGTCGAGTCCCACTCCGCTGTAAACGTCCCTGCCTGCGTCGGAAGTGTGCCACTCACAAAGGTGTTGCCCACCTGCAAGATGCATGCGTTGCCGATCGAGTTCACGACAAGCAACGCCGTCGTCTTGTTCGTCAGGACGCCATCCGTGCCTGAGATGGTGAGGCTGTAAGCGCCGGGCGCTGTTGTTCCGGCGGTAAGCACGCTCAGCGTAGAGGTTGGCGACGTATTTGTAACCGTTGGCGAAGAGAACGTAGCGGTAGCTCCGGCAGGGAGTCCGGCGGTCACGCTGAGGTTGACGCTGCCAACGTAATTATTGATGGGCGTCAGCGTCACCGGGATATTTGCGGTATCTCCGCCAACCGTCGTGACAACGGTGGAAGCGGGCGCGATCGAAAAGTTCGCATTCGGAGCATTCACCAGCAAGCTCAGTGGATTGGTATAAGTTGCGCCGCCGCTGGTCCCGGTAATGGTGAGCGCGATAAGTGCCCGAAGGAGCCAGGCTGCTTGCGTTAATCGTAAGCGTCGACGTTCCGGCACCTGAGACCGTTGCTGGGCTGAAGCTGTAGGTCATGCCCGTGGGCAACCCGCTAAGACTCAGGGCTACGGATGGATTCGGAACGCTGCCTGGAATCACCGTGACCGTGATAATTTACGCTCGCTCCCGACTGAAGCGTGGCGCTGCTGCCGTTGGTCCACAGCAGGAAGGGCTGCAACGACGAAGCATCTCCTCCATGAGTCAGGGTCTCCAACACCATAATGTGACTCTCGGTCATACTCTGGGGTGGCAGTTGGCGAATGACAGTCTGAAGGTACTGAAGCGTATTCGGCAGGCTTAGTCCGAGCCGATTGTGGTACTCGTTGTAGCCGATCTCGTCGACCGGATAAATCTGCAAAGTCACCGTGCCGCCACACACGGACGTAGGAACAGGATTGTTGAGCAGGTAGTAGGCGTTGAACTCCAGCGCCGACGTCAGCCGATTCTGCGCGGTCACGTTGAAAGTTCCCTGACTCGCATCGGTAACGCTCTGCGTATTCTGATATAGATTGACGCCTTGGATTCCTGCTGTCTCCGCCGCATCCAGCGAACCCGATATGCCGTACTGTGCGTGGCCAAAGTCGCGGCACGTCTCCTGCGAGACGCCGTCTACCGATGGGTCATAGACTGTTTGTCCATACCAATTGGCGGTGCCGCGCGGAGCAGGCACGGGCCCTCCGCCGTCGGTGTGGTAGTAGAAATATGCCGGAACACGTTGCTGCCAGTAGGTAACGCCTGTATTGAAGGCCACGGCGTCATCGTTGTAGACGCCGATACCGATCAAACCTTCAATCATGCTGATCTCCCAATTGCCGTTGGAAGTCGAGCCGTTAATGAGCAGCGGCCGCATATATGTGTTCAGCATTGTGCCGAAGGCCGCTGCCTGCGCAGCCGGCCACCCGGCGTTGCTGTAGCGAATGATCTCTGCCGCGCGGGGCCATTTCTGGGAATCCCACGCCGCCTGCAGTGGACCGTTCGAACAATCGGTGCCGCTGGGACACGAATCTCCTGGCGTATACCCCGCATAGCCCTTGAAGTTGTTGGCATAGGTATTCATGATGTTGATCGCGTTGTTCGCATAGGTCTGGTTGCCCGTGATGTACCAGAGCAGCGCCTGGACATACGCTGCCGTCCCATCCGAATCGGAGGCCGAACAACCAAAATCCGGCATCGACGTCGACCCGCATTGAATGATTCCACCCGCAGGCGGCCCGAGCGGCACATAAGTCAGCGAACCCCAGGTGCTGTTCTGTGCCTTGACGAAAGCGCTATAGAACGGGTCCGCGTGGGCCTGAACCATGATCTTCATATAGTTCAACTGGGCTTGACTCAGAAGAACGCCAGGATGCACCGCCGTCGAAGCACCGCCAGGAAACGTCTGGCCCTGGGCCGGAGTCCATCCGCCGGATACTGCGAACGCCAACCACGCGGAGAGTACAACAATTGAATTACGCAAGGCTCTCATGCGATGAACTTCCCCCTAACGAAACCTGCAGTCCAGAAACCGCATTCCTTCAGATAAGCTGCGACAAAGATCATTCAAACCGCGTGGAGGGGGCGCGAGACACACATCCATCCACGCCCCGCCGCTCTGCGACGGGTTATGAGAGAGCGCAAAAGAGCGGCCCGCTCGAAGTGCGGTAGATAAGCGTAAAAATTGAGAGGACCACTAACGCGGACAAGCGTTGCTGTATCCGCTACCTATAATTTCGTGTACGTTCATGCCTCAGTTATTCAAGTTGAAGACCTTGCGGAGAAATCGACTACCTATCCGTTCCTTAAAATGCTTGCAGGTTTTACCTCTTCTTATGAACGACGCGAACGCTATGCTTCGCAGTGTCTGACTGGCAAGTGACTCACCGTTTGCTCCCACTCATTAGAGATATCTCTTCTAAAATGTGCGCGTTACTTTCATCTTTCTTCTTGTGTCAAACGTATATGCGAGCTAGATCGCGTGGCGTCGCAGGACGCGGCTGACCTGCCGCCTGACAGAATCGATCCACATTAGGTGGGAGAGATGATTCTGTCTCTTACTCACCTCGCTCCGGCGGACAAATTATTTCTGGATGCGTTGCCCCGAATGCCAGGATCGATCGCACTCATCAATGTGTGCATAACTGCCCTGGGGGGCTGGGTACTGTAGATGTTTTTGTAGATGGACCCGCATCCGACAGAAAGCGAAAAGCCAATATTGGCGCTAGCACTAAAGAGAAAGACATTGAAAACATTGGTCGGGGCGAGAGGATTCGAACCTCCGACCCCCTGGTCCCGAACCAGATTCAGCGACCTATAGAAATGTGTTGAATTTTAGCGCTTCTAACTAACTGATAATGAATGTGTTGCAATCACTTCATTAAACCATGTAGTTCTGTGCTGCTCTTGGAGGCTCTGACCGCTACAGTTTCATCTACACCTGCCGCAAAACCTCGCGTAGAACTGTCCCCCCCGCGTTCCAAATCAGGTTCATTTACATCCGGATGTATCCGGGCAAGGCACAGCATATGCATTTGAGCATCCCGCAATTTTGCGTCCAGATCGAATTTCGGCGAGGCATAAGGGACAGCCTGAGTGATCCCTTCGCGTCCCTACTGGCGACCTAAGAGTAGGTCAGGCTCTATCCGAGGGCTTTGACTCAATTACAGAATCCCGGGTCACTTCCTGCAGAAGGACGTTCATTTCAGAATAAATCGTGGAGACAGATTCCTTTCGTTGAATGATGCCCGCCAATTTGACTTTCCACATGGCCCGCCGGGCAGGCGGTAGGGGAAGACCTTCCAAGAGATTCATCAAGGAACTGATTTCCTGCAGCTGCAGCGCAGCGTTCGATTTGCTGTGATTCTTGATGGAAAAGAAAAGATCCCAGCCTGCCTTGATGCCCTGAACCGACACTCCGACCAAGGCGACAATTACTGAGGGTACAAGCCAAACATTCTGCACGAGAGCCTCCTTTTAAGCGACGGGCAGCAGCACGAGAAACTTACCCTGCGGGGCCGCCCAAGCGCGACCCCTTCGATTTTTGGTCTAATGCTACTTCTGCGATCGTCCAAGGTTGATCCAGAACGATCGGGCTTATGATGCGCCCGTGTCTTCGTTGCCATTCAATGCTTCGGCGCCTCTCTGCATCTTCCTCTTCTTTGAGGAAGTCGATGAAACGACGATCGGGAAGATATTCCACTCCCTCAAGATCCTTACGAAATAACTGTTCGGGAATTGAGATGTCGTTTTTTACGCAAACGAAATACCAAGGTGATTTCAGCAATTTGCCAAAGTACTGGGCTGCACTATTCTTGGTGGCCTCAATCTTTCCTAGTGAGGAGAGATTCGCTTGCCTGATGTCATCGGCGCTCCGCGGCGGATCGGTCTGCAATACGCCCGCTCCCACAAACGTCGCTATGACCTCCTTTACCCGGTCAAGATACCCCAGACTGGCGAAATATGTTGTGAAGCGTCGCTCCTGAGGCAAAACTCCACCTGATTTCCAAATGAATTCCAATACTCGAAAACGAATCAACGTGCTTCCAGGTTCAGTGTCTTCGCCGTTGTCGAATAAGTTCAAAATATAGGAGAGTTCCGGGTAGAAAGAGGCTTGATCTGGCATGAGCAGCGCGGCAATGCAGGATTCCGGACTCGTAATGTTTTTTACACTGTCGAGTTGTTTGGAGTAGACGATTCGAGAGACGAAATCGATAAGCTTTCTGGAATTGCTGCCAGCGAGATCGATTACAAACTGGCCAGAATCGGATTTCAGAAATACTTCAAGCAGTTCTGGGAAAGTTTTTGGTCCTTGAGCATCTTTGGTAGATCGCGGAAATTCAACCTTTGTGAGATCGGCGCCGTTTTTGGACAGGGAAAATCTTAGTCTCAACATTGCCACGGCATTGACCGGAGAGAGAATCATCTCGCTCTTTTCAGACATTCCCAAAATGTTGGCATCGTCCAGAAGAATTCTGGATGAAGATCTCAGCGATAAAATTAAATAAATCTTGGCATTGTGGAGTTTGCGCGCCGCAAGATCAGCCATAAGATGTTGATCTTCCCCAACAGCACGATCGAGATTGTCAACCGCAATAAACAGGGGCGGACCATCGGAGATTTCTATCGCATCGAGCAAACAATCCGCCGTAGATGCCGAAGACGGTGACCCAGCTATCTTGTGAGTTTCTTCGAGAATGATTGCCGTTTGTGTTTGCAGTTCCGGGGTATCATCCGCGCCGTAATCCTCGGCTGCCTTGTGTCTCGCATAGGGATAAAGACCCTTTCGCAAACCGCCGAGCTTATCTCTAAAGTAGGCCCTCGCGATATCGCACACCTGTTTTTCGAGCTGTTCACGCGCATCAGAAGTGTGTGCGCGAAGCATGTCGACAACACCATAGTAAAAACGATTTGGATACATCTCCATAAGGGAGGCCAATTGATATCGGAGAAAAGAACTTTTTCCAATACCGATGTCACCCCAGATGACGAAGATTTGCTTGTCGGGTTCTTCTATAAACCGGCGAAGTCTTGCAGCATCTTCCTCGCCGTATGCTCGCTCGTGTGTATAAAAACGTCGAAGTATCTCATGCGCTTTGAGATCTTCCGGGCTTCCTTTCGCAAGTGGGTAAACTTGTCCGTCAAGAAAAGGTTTGGGCGAAACATCCAGCAACGGGTTGCGCCAGGTCAGCTTGCGTGTGCTATTCAACTTTCTGCGCATGAATGATACCTCACCGAGAGAGACGCGTTTTCCATGGCATGTCCAATGCAATCCCGTCGAATTCAATCCTGTGGGGATAAAAGACAAGGTCAAAATGATATGGTGCGCTGCTTCTTCCACCAAAAGGGATGTTGGAACCGACAGCGATGTGCGCCGTCCCGAGAACTTTTTCATCGAGAATGGTTTTCCCTGCGACTGCGCCGATGGCGGCATTGAGTCCTATGCCGAGCTCACCCACCTGTATCCCTTTGGGGTGACCGTCAGCTACGGAACTCAGCAGATTTCGGCAATAATCTCCAGCTCCGTCGGAGGGAAAACGGCACGCCGCAAGATTCAAGCGGCCCCCGACGAAGACCAGTTCTACCTCTTTTCCTGACGGGAGATTGCAGTCTGGAAATGAGCCGTTGATAACAATTGCTCCGTTGGCGCTGTCCTCGACGGTGGCGATGTATGCTTCCCCGGTAGGTATGTTGATGATCTCACCGGACGAAACCAAGCCGCCATCCGCATGGCCCATCCGATTTGTGAGGATAAGGGTAAGGGTAACAACTTTACGCGTACGACGAGAGTAAGTATGGATCGAAGCAATATGCGCCGAAGTGAGTTTCTCAGAGAGTGATATCGCCTCCTGGTGAAGTCGACGGAAGTCAACCTCATGAGCACTGGTCGTGAAATCATCTTCTCCAACACCTGGCATGTGGATGGTACGGAGACCGTACTTTACCGCCAATCTGAGCAGCGCTACGCGGAATGCGGTCGTGGAGTGGCCATCCGTGACCGCGACCAGCAGAGACTTGCTGGTCTGAAGTAAATCTGAGAGACCGGCGACCCTTCCGATCGGGTTTGGGCTCTCCTGCAGGTCAACTGGAACATAGAGAGCGGCCACAGGTTGATTGAGCGCGAGAGCAGCAGAGATGATTCCATCTGCTACATCTTGGCCGACTCTATCGAAGACCAGCAAGATTCGATCGCCCGAAGAAGCGCTCAAACTATTGGTAAGAATGTTGATGGCAGCTTCGTGGAGTGCGACTTCCTTAGAGGAAGGACCCCCTGCATTCAGCTCTGACATGCTGTTCGCTCCTCCGGTATGGGGGTTGCGTGAGGAACGTATAATAACGTGTTATAGCTCATTGTGAAAGAGTATTGAGGCAGTACTATCTCGAGCGATTGGCACCATAGAAGGTTTGCCCGAGGCTACTCTAGAAGAGTACGTTGATGTGGAGGTGTTCCTGTCAAACTCCGCCGCCCTTTGTTTTGTTTGATTTCCATCTTAACTTTCGTCCCCGGGAATCCCTAACCGCTAAGAACCACCAGCCCGTGCGCAACTTCCAACCTACCGCTCGAAGCGGAACAGCTTGTCAACATCCAAAGCACTCTGTTTCTAAAACAGTCGTTGCTGAGTTCACGCTCTTTACGGGGCTGCTCGATCACCCGGCGCTCCATACCGTTTACGCGCTCACGTTATCGCCTGGCGGGGAGGGAATCGCGAAGTCTGTCTGCCGCGAGTATCCTGGAAACCCTCGGTATTCTCATCCCTTTTTGACTAGTTCCGTGAACGCAACGCGGTCCTTCGGGTACCGTTGACGGTCTCACCGCCTCCGCCTCATATCTCTATCCGCGCCCACTGTGCCCGCGCCCCCGCCAGAAACGCCTGGTACGGCGTCGTTATCGGCTCAGGGGGCACCGCCTGACGATTCTCGAGTGCGGCCGCGCAGTCGATGTGGTACTTAATCATCGCCTCTTTGACCACATTCTCTGCCTGCCCCTCAATCGTCTTCAAAATAAACGATCCAAGCTTTCGGTAGCTCTCAAATTGCGGCTCATTGAAAAACTGGTTTGCCGTCGTTTCATGAGGAAAGTCCTTATGAGTCTTTGCATACTGAATCACATCAACCGGCTCCCGTCCCGTTAGGCTAGCCTTGATGTACACCAAGTACCCGTCAAGCTTGTCCGCTGTCATCCCGCTCGGCAGGGTATCAACGCAGTGATACCCAATCCTCGCCACCGCGCAGTACCGGTTGTTCAGATCCATCCCCTTCAGCATCTTCAGGTCGCCCGCCTCGACCATGTCGGGCTTGCCCTCAAAGTCAATCGGCACTCCCAGGTCGATCTGAATCTTACGCACCGCGTTCCCTAGGTCCTCAAACTGGCACTCCGGGTCCGCACCGGCGTCCACGATAATGATCCGCTTCACCCGCCGCAGCACCATCTCATACAGTCCCAGGTTTTCGAAGTGCCCTCCGTCCGTCAACTCAATCCACCGTGAACTGTCGTCCGTCTTCCCCAGCAGTTCTTCCATCAGCGGAAACAACGCAAAGCTCGGCCCGGACTTTGAAAAGAAATTCTCGTTCTGCGACGCCAGCCAACGGTCGGAGGTTGGCCGCTTCGGATTCGGTAGCCAGTACCCCAGCCGAAGGTTGAAGAACGTCATCAGCAGCGAGAGCAGCGGGGATGACTGATACCCCATGTTTGGGTTGAATGCCGCCCCGCTGATCGCCATCGCCGTCGCCAGCGTCACTCCCCGGCTGCCCCCGTATAGGCTCGCCGGCACATACCCAAGCCTCCAACTCCCCGCATGTATCGGCGTAAACGTAAACGACTCCGCCTTCCTCTGCAACCACGCGGGATTCGTTGTCCCCACAAGGTTCAGCGTCGTATTGATCAAATGCAGCGGAGTCCCCGGAGCGCTCGGCAGGTCCGTCTCATACGGAGTGTCTTTCGGGTCGAAGTGCGTAAATGGATTCTCCCGCCGGAATGTGTTCGATGCCCCGAGAAACGCCCGCATCAGCCGCATCCGGTACATCCCCTGCAACGAAAATAGGTTGATGTTGATCGCCCAGTTCATCACCACCGCCAGCAAACTAGAGGCAATCAGTACTACTACCGCGCTTTCAAATCCAAGAATGGCACCATCCTGCGTTGCGACGGACCAATCCCCCGGCAGCCATTTCGGCTGATACGGCCACGCGCTATAAATCGCCATCCGCACCTTCTCCTCCAGCGCCACCATCCCAATCGCGATCAGTATCACAGCAAGCAGGCTCACCGCTGGCAGCAGCAGCTTGTGCTGGGTCAGGAACTTCCCTACCTTCGTCAACTGCGCCGCCTTCACCGGCCGCGGCCCCGCGGACGTCGATCCGCTGAATCCGACCAGGCTTCCCGAAGCCCCCACGGCTAGCCCCGCGACTCCCATCACAATCGCTTGTTGAACGCCTAGACCATACAGCATCAGAGCATGACCCACTATCCACACCATATCCAGCGCCAGCAGCCAGCCTCCGGCCCGGACCCACCACTCCCGATCTTCCTCCATCTCATAGATGCCCAGCACCGCGCAGAATAGCGAGCAGCTCGTCATCAGAGTCAGCGTCACCATTGGCACCGCGAAGACCACGAACAGCCACTCCGCTGTGCCTCGCCAAAATAGTGATCTCCCATTGAATCAGGCAGATGATTTTGTAGTCTGAAGTCGTCAATCCCTATGTCAAACTGGTCTTCATGCTACGCCTGCTGAGACTTTTATGCGTTCTGCCTACCCGGTTGTTTCGTTCCCGCCGCGATCTACTCCTGGAAAATCTTGCCCTCCATCAACAGCTTGCAGTTCTAAAGAAGAAGCGGCCAGTGCCGCGGCTCGCTCCTCAGGACAAATTATTCTGGGTTGCGACACGGCGGCTCTGGCCAGGATGGAAACGGGCTCTAATTCTGGTCCAACCGGAGACAGTTGTTAGGTGGCATCAGGCTGGATTCAAGAAGTACTGGAAATGGCTCTCCCGGCATCGGACTGGCGCGGGTAGGAAATGTGTGAGCAAGGAATTGCGTGAACTCATCTTCAGGATGATGGCCGAGAATCGGACGTGGGGAGCACCGCGAGTTCATGGTGAATTGAAGATGCTCGGCTTCGATATCTCGGAGAGAACAGTACAGCGCTGGATGCGGAAGACTCCACGGAATCCTGAGCCAGCGAAGCGTTGGGTGGAGTTTCTGAGTAATCATCGGGAGGTGGTTGCCGCGATGGATCTCTTCACCGTGCCGACGTTGACCTTCGGCGTGCTCCACTGTTTCTTCGTCATCGCACATGACCGGCGGCGAATCCTTCACTTCAATGTCACGAAGCATCCGAATAGTTCGTGGATCTCGCAGCAGTTGAGAGAAGCATTTCCTTACAACTCGAAACCCAACTATCTGATCTTTGATCGCGCCGCCAACTTCAATGAAGAAGTTATCAGTACGGTGAAGGACTTCGGCACTCAGCCTAAGCGGACCAGCTTCCGAAGCCCGTGGCAGAATGGCGTCGCTGAGCGATGGGTCGGTAACTGCAGAAGAGATTTGCTCGATCATATGATTGTCTTGAACGAGCGGCATCTGAAAAGATTAATGAGTGAGTACGTCCGCTACTATCACGACGACCGGACGCATCTTTCACTGGAGAAGGGAACTCCGGCAGGCCGGGTGGCTGTAAAAGCCTCAGATGCGGGTTGCCGAGTTGTCGCCATGCCTAGACTCGGTGGTTTGCACCATCGTTATGATCTGGCAGCCTGATTCACTAAGTTATTTCTCATGACATTGTGGATAACCGGTGGGTGAGCTGTCCCTGCTCGTGCGTTGCGGAGCGTTGACGGCACTTCTCATTGCTCTTCGTGATATCTGGACGCCTCGTTCCGATCGAAACCCTCTCCCCTAGCTACTCCGCATTCGAGAATCAGATCATTTTTCGATCCGGATGGAATTTTGGCGAGGCACAACCCCGGCAGTTCAACCATCGCTCAACCTCATTCGTTGTGATTGAAAGCCCGAACTGATCGCACGATCTGGACCGGTCCGAGGAGGCCGGAGGGCAACAGAAGGGAATCAGCGCCGTAGAATCGCCTTTCCGTATATGTGTATTTTTTGGTCGCGTCCGGCTGTTGATCGCCAATCAACCGGTTGACCCAGAGATTAGTTACCTTGATTTCCACCGCGTTCGTGCCCGGCTTCACGCTTTCCGTTATATCCACCTGGAACGGTGTCTTCCAAACTATCCCCAGGTATTTACCGTTTACCGATACCTCCGCGATATTCTTCACATCGCCCAGATCTATCCAAAGCCTCGCACCAGTGTTGAACCACTTTGCTGGAGCTTGAAATGATTTCGAATAGGTCGCAGTCCCGGAGAAATATTTCACTCCAGAATCCTTGTTATCCGTCCAGGAAGTCAGGTTTTCGAAACTAGACTCCGCCGGCGCGCCTCGGCCGGATTGAAACTGCACCTTCCAAGGCCCCTTGATGCTGGCGATCGTTGTCTCGATCGGGAGCGGCATGCTTCGCGAGGTCACGTCTGCCTTCCTGCGGAACACCACGAACACCGCATCGTTGGGCCCAAGGCGAAGCGGCACGGTCGTGCGATTGCCTGCGATCCGGTAAGATGCGGCTTCCATCTTGCCGGTATCGGCATGCCATAACTCCGGAGCCTTGCCTGCGACGCGAAATACAGCATTGACTGTCTCGGCCTGGTTGTTACTGTTATTCACCCAATAGATTTCACCGTCAGCGACGCGGCGGTGCGTAAAGAACAAGCTAGTGCCCAGTTCTCCTTCACTGATCTGGAAGTCGGGCGTCACATCCAGCTTTCGCAGTGCTTCGGCGAGGGTTTGTCCAGCGAGCACTCGGCCTTTGCCATAGGTATGATCCTCCTTTCCTGAGCCGAAGAGTTGAACCGCGATAGTTTGGAATTCAACCTGATCGTCGATCAGGCCGGGACTGTCAATCGGCTTGGGGCCCACCACGACCGCGCCATCGTTAACAAGCTCACGGAGCTTCCGTAGCACCGCCAGCGTCATGCGGCGCGTACTCGGATCGAGCGCCAGCACGCGATAGCTGGTGCCCCCCGGAGTTATGAGCCGTCCGTTCTTCACGTTCAGGCGATGCAGCACAACATCGCTGTTTACGTAATCGAAATTGTAGCCTGCAGGCACCGCGGGCCCCTGGACAGAGAATAGTTGTGTAATGTTCGCGTCTTCACCATAGAGATAGGCCACGTCGGCCACAAACTTGCCCTGCTGGAGCATGTAGGAGTTCCGTGCCAGATAGGTCATCCAAGGTTTTGCCAACTCCGCCCAGCTCTCATGCCGGGTGAACCACTGTCCGTATTGTCCGAGCCCAAGCCCCGGGACTTTGTCATCAGCGGCTGGTGCACCGAGGTGTGAATCACAAACCGGTTGACGCCCATCGCCAGTTCTCTGTCGACAGCCGGCTTCAGGGTTTCGGGCGACCACGACCACGCTCCGCTGCCCGTCGTCAGCGACTCGGCCGCTACGAGGTTCTGTCCGTAAATATGGGCTACTGACGCCGATTCCCGCATGTCGGCATCGTGAGTGAAACCCGCATTCGGAACCCACATTGCGCCCATCGGGATATCAGCGGTTCGCTTCACTTCCATGCCGTCGGCGATCAAGGAGCGGCTTTGCTCGTGCGACTCGGAGTAGCGCCCCATACCCCTCTCATGCAGGAGGACAGTCAGTTGGTCGTAATGGTTCGCCGTTACAAGATCGGATAAGGTCTGTCGAAAGTCAAATAGAAAGCGGTCGCTGGCCTCAGAGCTTTCGACCACATGGCCCGTCAGCACCGGCAGCCAGGGAAGCATGTCGTAGCCTCGACGCACCTTGAACTCAGCCAGCATGTCGTCCGTCCAGTTCTGAGTTCCATCCTCCCAGCTATCGGTAACCACATACTTGAGGCCGCGCTTGCCCATCAAACCGCCGGTGGCGTCATGCAAGTTATCGAGGAACCTCTGGAAGTATTCCCTGACGTATTTTGAGCTGAGCTTATCCACCTCGAGGCCAGTGGCCTCCGGTTCAGCGGGTTGATTCAATATGCCCGTAAGCGAATAGCCAAGTCGCACGACGACCCATCGTCCCGGCGGCGGGGTCCAATCGAGTGTGCCGTCGGAGTGAAGTTTGGCGGTCAAATCCACCACATCGGATTTCTGGATCGCGTCTCCAGCAACGGCCGGCGGCGTTGCAACAGTAGAGTAAGTTGCCTTCTCGACCGAACGCCGCCTTTGTCTCGAATCGATTAATGGGCATGTAGGATCGAAAGGCCAGTTCAGATATACGCGCTCCCACCGCGGAGGCCTCTTTCGAAGGTGTTTTGAAAGTGACTCGAAAGAATTTCGCAGTCACTGCAGGAAATGCGATCGTGCGTACTGGAAATTGTGCTAATGCCCAGGGAATATCCGCAACGAAACGAAATTCCTTGCCATCGTCACTTGCTTCAACAGCCGGGCTGGTTAGAGCCATAACCCGGCGCTCTTCTCCGTTCTTGAATACGAAGCCGATGCTCAGCCCGCAAATCCGTTGCGGCTGGGAATATTCAAATTGAATCCAGGACGCTTCATTGGGCGGTCGCAGCGGGGAGCAAGGTCGCCTTCGTGAGATCACCATCACGTCAAGGTTGCCAGATCGAATTGGCCGCCGCTCGATGCAATCCTCGGCAGATCATGAGGCGGCGTGTCGTTCGGAGGTAGTCGATACGAAATGACCGCGCTATCCCGCGTAGAAATCCGGCGCCTTCGTGTTCGAAGGGATGTTTTGAAACGGGCCCGCGTTCGAAGGCGGCCGCTCTAACACTCCATGAAACGCCTCGCCGCCGTTGATCTGGGTCTCGGACCAGACAAACTTCTTCATCGCGTGTGCAGGCAGTACCCACGACCCGCCGGATAAGTTCCATCCTGCGGAGCTCGCAACGCCCATCTCCAGCCCCAACTGATCGGCCAGCCTGGTTGCGTATCGGAAGGCATCCTTCCACTCCGGTGTCATGTAGATCAACCGCTTCTGAACTATCTGCGTTGTGCTTAAAGCCGCATCGAAGTTCTGGAACCCTCCGATTCCCACACGGTTCATCCATTCCAGGTCAGCTTTGATTCCCTCTTTCGTAACATTGCCATTCATCCAATGCCACCAGACCCGCGGCTTTGCGCTGCCTGGAGGTTGCTGAAATCCACGTGCCAGGGAGTCGTCCGATTTCTGTCCTGAAGCAATGGTCGTTCCTAAGAGAGCGACAATCACTGCGACAAGGCCACGTCTTACTGCACTCCTGATGGTTCGCCGCTGAAGTACTTCTCGAACGTAATGCCTCAAAATTCGCGAATCAGCCACACTTTCCCCTTCATATCGGAATAGCATCTTGCACGTTGATTGATTAGATCGTGCCGGGGGAACGAACCCCCAAGACCGCAAGGGTCCGCGGATTTCGAGTCCCCTCCGGACCCCCGAGAACCCTGAGAAAAACCCAGTATTTACTGGCATTTCTCAATTGCTCCGGATTTGATCGGTAAGTGTCGATGAGGCCCCGTTTCGGTCGGATAGGGACAAAGCTGTCACGGCACGCGCAAAGGAGCTTATGGGGAGCGAACATCCATTAACCCGGCTCTTCATGGCGGTTTGAATGACAAGTATATACGAAGGTGCAATCCCGCTCGCGTGGTCGGGAACTCGGAAGTGTGGTCGTTGGAAGTGCTCGATTGATGCCGAATCGCCACTCATTGAACATAGGATCTTTACGGGAAGAGATTCCGTTGTTTTGGCGATTGACTCCTGACTCGACAAATACATTATCGCGTTCGGCTTTATCGTTCGTTTTCATCCATTGACCACTGTCAGCGGAATCGGTCTAAAACTGCTTAGTTAGGATTCGCCGCGTGTTCCTATTCGCAATTGAGAGAAAATGAATGTCTTACTGCTCATCGACCACGCGCTGCAAAGAGTTTTGTCCTCTTAGGTTGAAAACTGAACGGGAGGCTCGATTCGTTGCCGCTCGGAGTTGTGCCTCGCCAAAACTCCATCCGACCAAGAAATCGGACGTCTTAAACAGTTAAGAGCGCCTGGATTCCGTAGATCGCTCTACGATTGCAAATCTATAAGAATACTGGCCGATGGCATTTTGGCGAGGGACAGCTCTAGGCGCAAATAGGCGCGCAAATCAAATCCATAACCTTCACTTGCACCGGTCCGATCAGTCCGGACGACATTAGCCCAGAGGGATTTTCTGTCGGTCCGGGGAGAAAGGTCCGCGGTTCGCGCAGCACCATGCAATTGAAAAGCGCGTTGGTTACTGTTACCTCCAACAGGTTCTCTCCCTCGTGAACGAAGTCGGTAATATCGGCCTCATAAGGACGCAGTAGGAGGGTAGCCGCAGGTTTCCCATTCACTACCACCTCGGCCACGTCTCTGACGGCGCCGAGGTCAAGAACGAAACGCTGGCCGCGGTCCGATGCCGGCGCAGTGAAGGTTGTCGTGTAAACTCCGCGCCCTGAAAATCCGCGAAGGTCGTCGTCGAGCGACCAGTCGATCAGCGCCGGCAAATCGCGCT
Organism: uncultured Acidobacteriaceae bacterium; assembly: GCA_963744125.1. Taxonomy (GTDB): domain Bacteria; phylum Acidobacteriota; class Terriglobia; order Terriglobales; family Acidobacteriaceae; genus Edaphobacter. The sequence continues at coordinate 940,293 of CAVUSG010000012.1, forward strand.
GGATGGTTGCCGAGCCTTCTGACACGAGACCCGTCGCAGTGAGTTTCCAGCCTGAGACGCCGATCTTCTGTGATCCCTTCACACGTCGCACTGGTGGAACGGCGTTCGCAGGTGTGTTTTTCACGTCAGGATCAAAGACGATCAGAGCGGAAGATAGCGGCTGCAGGTCAAGGTGGACCGCCGCCCAATCACCCGACCTTCGTTGGTCACCAATCGATGCGGTATTGCCGGTCCAAGGGTCCCATAACTCAGGCCTGCCATCGGCTTCGAACTCGGCATCGAGCGTTAACGTGACATCCGATTCATTACGCAGAAAGAACGCGTTCATCCTCCCAATCCGTTTCTGAATGAACGAAACCGCCCTGCCTTTGAACCGGATGTTCGGTTTTGCATTCTTCTTCAGTGCCGAAATAACACTCGCAACATCCGCGCAAAAATGAGCATTGGCAAGCTTGCGCAGGCTGCTCATCGCCGCTTGTACTAATTTCGAGTCCTCAAGCAGACCATCGCCGCGTGTAGGCGTCTCGCCTACAAAGAAGACCGGAAGACCGGCGCGCGCGAATCCATGAAGTCTCTCAGCTACGCGCGAGCCGATAGAATCGAGCGGCGGCAGAACTATTGCCCGGTATTGGGCGCCGCTCTTTGCCACCAGCATCCGCTCATGCGAGGTGCTATCGACAAGCGACGCGGCATTGATGTGATCGTAGTTGTAGCCCGCATCCAGCAAGGCCTGGTTTAGCTTCGGGCTCGGCGGAGTTTCGGCTGTACTGTGCGCGAGATCGTTCCGATAGATAGCAACCGCCGCCACATTGGTTCCCATCTGCGAGATGAATTGCAGGCGAGTAATGTATGCGTTGATTTGCGCAACATAAGGCCAGAACGGGTTCAGTTCGTTGAACTGCGATGACCAATTCCCATCGCGGTTGATGCCGTTAAACGGGTGCCATCCCGGCGGTTGAAGCCCCTGAACAATATAGGGGAACCCGTGGTACACAATCGCATTCACACCCGCAGTCAGTAGTTCATCCGCCGCAAGCTTCACCTTCTCTGGCGTGGCCTCGTAGGCTGCAGTCGGCCACACAAACGATTCACTCCCAACGATGGCGCGTCCACTAATATTCGCGGCAGATGCGGCCATCTTGAGAAAGTCATAACAGTCCCAGTTGAATAGCTGTTCGGTCTCAGGAATATCCGCCTCGCCATAGATCTGCAAGGCCTCAGTCGGCGCACCATGAGCCTGCGTGCGGGAAAGCAGCTTATGATCATGCGCCCATTGGTTGAACTGGTCGTAAAACCGTTCCCTCATCAGGTCTGATACAGTTTGGTGATAATCGAAGCGCGCCTGCTCGCCAATTTCATCTATATCAAACACGGGAATATCAGTGAATTCACCGAATGGTTCTGCGTAGCTCTGCACTTTGAGAATGGGAAGATATGGCAGCAAGTCATACCCGCGACGCCGATTGAATTCGGAGAGAAAATCGTCGCTCCAGAAGAGATTTGCTGCTACTTCCAGGCTGTCGCAGAAAACTGCCCGAAGGCCGTTCCCAAAAAATTCACCTAAATATGGAACCGCAGCGTCGCCGACTCGCTTGGCATGAGCCTGAAATGCCGCCACACTCAGATGGTCCATGACGAGTTGCGGTCCCGATCCTGCGCCCGAACTCACCCTTTGCGCTGTAGGCACCGAGCAAAATACAAAAACCTCCCAGCTTCCCTCCGGTACGTCCCACGACAATGTCCCGTCGGACTGCAAGCGCGCCGTTAGATCGACTGATGTGCCACTCTGCAACTGACCGGACTTGGTCACCCTGCGCCGAGGCCAGTCGCCTTGGGGAAAATCCCATTGCGCATCTTCGCCGCGCACTGCCACAACGGCCACAAGCTTGGTGCGCTTCCTCATGCGCTCCGCCCATCCGGGAGGAAGCCCGGCAAGTTTCTCCGATCCGTTGGTCAAATCGCCGTCGGTCACCGAAGGCATTTGCAATTTCTCTGAGAGCTGCGCCGGCCCCCGGACGGAGAGATGCGTCGATCGTAGTTCGATCGAAGCAAGCTCCGGCGTAATGGCCTCCCCGCCTCCGAACGGCCATCCCGAACCGAACGTGTAGTCAACGAACATCCCGCGATTCCGGGCCTCTTTCGCCGCGGCTGCAACGTGGCGAAAGAACGACGATGTCGCAAAGCTGTTCATGTGCTCCATTTGCGCTTCCGGAAGCTCATTGACAGAGAAACCCCTGATGAAGGCCTGAATCTCGGCTCCGCCAAACCCGGCCTGGTCTAGCACACCCACTTCCCGCCGCAGTTCCGGTTCGGCCACGTCATTGCCCGGCCACCACCAGCGCACCAGGGGCCGGTACTTCTTAGGTGGAGATTGAAACAGTTGCCGAACCGAGCTGTTTGCTACGCCTTCGTGTTCAGGGTCAGCTAACAGATATCCTGTGCCAAAAGAGGCCTGTGCTGCCTTACCGGCAAAGTTCTGAAGCGTAATCGCCCCGCCGATGGCGGCAGTATTGCGAAGGAAGGCCCTGCGATTCTGGTTCAATGGAAGATTCCGCTTCATTTTTGCGTGTGCTCCGTTCGTTCGGTTGCGTCCTGTAACGGGCGTCTAGACCATTCATTGGTCCCATGAGGCTGCATACCAGACATCGTCATCAACCGGCGAACGGAGCCGTCACTCCACCTCGCTCACACTGGCTGTGGCTTTTCTGAACCTCAATCACCTCGCGCTGCTGCAAATCGTGGTCACCGTCGGTTTCTTCGCCGCCTATCTCTATCAAAGCGCCATCAGCGGCCGGCTCTCGTCTATCACCACCAGCGATGAGAGACCACCTCAGCGCCTGGATCACCATCGGCAATGTTGGCGGCTTCGGCATCCTCGCCATCTGCTGTAACCAGCTCGTCCGTCACCGAGCCCGTGCTGTCTTGCACAAGGCCGGTGATCGTGCCCTGGTCAACCTGGGCGAGAGCGCGGTTCGAGCACAGAACTGAAAGGAGAATCCCCAGCAGGCAAAGGTTGTGCAGAATGTATCGGAGCCCATGTTTTGATTGGTTGCAGTCGATTGCACGTGGAAAGCCTCCTTCCGCTCTTAGTAGTTCTCTTCGCGGTGCTTGTTGGTTGGGAATTTTATTGCGAAACAAACTATAGGCGCGGAAACAAGCCATGTCAAGAGATCGGTCTCTTTATTATTTACCGTATTCAACGTGGTTGTTGTTTGGGGACTTTATTGGCGAAGCAAACTATAGGGCCGCGAAAATAAGCCATGTCAAGAGATCGGTCTCTTCTTTGCCGAGCGCTGCGGAAGCAAGGACAAGTTCTTCGACTGATCGCAGCTCGCTTTGTGAAGCCCTTCGTAAAGTCCAACAAGAACGACTTCGTCGATGCGGAGGCCACCGCTGAAGCCGTCGAGCGGAAGAATATGCGCTATTGATCGTATTAATTTTGATTTTTTGGATTTGTCCTGTGAGCTCACTGGGGCACCGAAACCTGTGCCTCGCCAAAATAGTGATCTCCCATTGAATCAGGCAGATGATTTGTACCTCTGAAGTCGTCAATCCCTGTGTCAAACTGGTTTTCATGCTACGCCTGCTGAGGCTTTTATTCGTTCTGGCTACCCAATTGTTTCGCTCCCGCCGCGATCTACTCCTGGAAAATCTTGCCCTCCATCAACAGCTTGCAGTCCTAAAGAAAAAGCGGTCAGTGCCGCGGCTCGCTCTACAAGACAAATTATTCTGGGTTGCGATACGGCGGCTCTGGCCGGGATGGAAGCGAGCCTTAGTCCTAGTGCAGCCGGAGACTGTTGTTTGCTGGCATCGTAAAGGCTTCAAGTTGTACTGGAAGGGGCTCTCGCGGCATCGCACCGGTGCAGGGAGGAAGTGCGTGAACAGGGAACTACGCGAACTCATCTTCCGCATGGTGGCCGAGAACCGGACCTGGGGTGCGCCGCGAATTCACGGCGAACTAAAGATGCTCGGCTTTGACATCTCTGAGCGAACGGTATTGCGCTGGATGAGGAAGGCACCGAGAAACCCAGAGCCTGCGAAGCGGTGGGTGGCGTTTCTGAACAATCACCGTGAAGCGATTGCTGCGATGGACTTCTTTACGGTGCCGACGTTGACCTTTGGCGTTCTGCACTGTTTCTTCGTCATTGCCCATGATCGGCGGCGGATTCTGCACTTTGGAGTGACGAAACATCCGACGAGTGCCTGGGTCTCGCAGCAGTTGCGCGAGTCATTTCCTTATAACTCAGTTCCTGGCTATCTGATCTTTGACCGCGCCGCAAATTTCAATGAAGAAGTCATTGACACGGTGAAGAGCTTTGGCATCCAGCCCAAAAGGACCAGCTTCCGAAGTCCCTGGCAGAATGGCGTCGCGGAGCGATGGGTCGGTAACTGCAGAAGCGATTTGCTCGATCATGTCATCGTCTTGAATGTGCGTCATCTGAAGCGGCTGATGAATGAGTACGTTCGTTACTATCACGACGATCGGACGCATCTCGCGCTGGAGAAGGAAACTCCGGCAGGCCGAGTGGCGACAAAAGCCTCAGATTCAGGTCGTCGAGTTATTGCAACGCTGAAGCTCGGCGGGCTGCATTATCGCTACGATCTGGCTGCCTGATTTTTTTGCTTCGATCAGTTCTCAGCAAGATTGTGGATAACCGGCGGGTGAGGTGTGTCCGCTTGTGCGTGCGGAGCGTTGAACGTCACTTCTCAGCGCCCTTCGTGACCTCTGAGGTACTTGTGTCTCGCCAAAACTTCATCTGGCGAGTATCGGAACGAAATCTCACTCTTTAACCGTTAAGACCGAGTCAGTATTTCATGCGGATGGCATTTTGGCGAGGCACAGCTACAAAATCGACTACATCAGGGATTTTTGCTATTTCCCAAATAGTCGTATCTTATTGATTTTAAATGGTCGGGGCGAGAGGATTCGAACCTCCGACCCCCTGGTCCCGAACCAGGTGCGCTACCAGACTGCGCTACGCCCCGAACTTTGCGTTGATTAGATGCCAGTGGAGGATGCGATCCGTGTTGCTCAGGCTTCTGGGTGGCCTGCTGGTCCGCTTTACCGACTTAGTTAGTTTACAGAGTTTGATGAGACCTGGTCAACCGGGGGGCTAGAAATGCTCTCAGCAGCGGAGAGTGTGATTCGGAGTTAAAGAAAAGTCGGGAGGAGCCTCGCTGAGCTCCCCCCAAGTTGGTGCGATCGTTTGTTGTCAGTTCGCTTTGGTGCGAATCTTTTTGTTGGACTTGGGCGCGCCTGGTTTGCCATAGGGCTGGCCGCTACGCTTGACGGTAGAGCTGTCGAACGTAGCCGTGCTGGCGGGATCGAAGGTAGCGCCAGCCGGAACGAGTGTGTTGTCGACGGTGCGTCCGGCGGTGCCTCCGGTGCGCAGTTCGATGCGGGTGGGGTCAATGCCTTTTTCGTCGATGAGGTACTGCTCGACGTTGAGGGCGCGTTGGGCGGCTGCGTCGGGCTGTTCGTCTTCGGCGTGATGACCGACGATGACGAGCCGCGCGGCGGATTCGCGGTTGAGGGTGAGGGCGATGTCATCGAGACAGCCCTTGGCTTCGTTGTCGACGCGGACTGGGCGCTTGCGGTCACGGTCGAAGGAGACTGAGCAGAGGCTGCGGGTAGAGGGAGCGGGTGGGAGGGGCGGAGCGGGAGGTGTGTTGATTCCGACCGAGGTGGTGGCGGTGGCTTGTTTACCGAGGTCGTCGACGACGTTGCAGGTGACGGTCACGGTGCTGCCCGGCGTATCGCCGGCAGTGTTAAGCGTGGCGGTGGTGCCATTGCCACTGATCGTGCCGGCGGATGCCGCGTAAGAGTAGGTGAGGGGACGGCTCTGCGGGCTGTGTCCGACCGCAGTAATGGTCGAGTTCTCGCCAGGAAGGACGGTGCTGGGGTTGGCCGAGCATGAGAGGGTGGGCGGCTCGTAGGCGTGGACCCGGAAGCCGGCGGTGCAGTCGGCCTGCTGGCCGGGACGGATGCCCTGGGAGACGTGTCCCTTGACGGTGTAGTCTCCGGCAGCTAAACCGGCCGTGGCGACAGTTGCTGTTTCGTTATTGCCGGCGACTTGGCCGCCGGTGGCGGACCAGGTGTAGGTGGCCTTCTGCTTGGAGTTGAGATTGGTTGCGGTTCCGGTGACCGTGACGGGATCGCCGGGGAAGACATCTACGGGTTGGATGGTGCATCCAAACTGAACTGGCGGAGGCACGGAGGTGGCGCCTAAGCGGAGAACGATGCCGGCGGAGAGTCTGTAGGCGTAGATCTCACCAAGGCCGCCGGAGACTCCGCCGGGCAGGATGAGCGGGCCGTAGTCCACGTGCGAGTAGTCGAAGTCGGCCTGGATGGGACGGATTGCTAGATGGTTGTTGAAGGCGGGCAGGATGTAGTCGAAGCCGAGACCGCCGGTGACTCCCCAGCCCCAGGTGCAGGGTTGGAAGACGGGACCGCCGACTTTGGCTCCGCCGACCAGGGCGTGGGCGAAGGGCACGAAGCGGTTCTTGGGATAGCGGACGACGGGACCGGCCTGGGCGCCGAAGACGCAGTCGTTGGGGCCGTGGGGGAAGAAGTTGCCCTCAGCCTGCAGGCCGAGGTAACGGTTGAAGTATCCGGTGACGCTGACGACAGCGCCGGGGTTGATGGGCTGGTACTGATAATTGTTGATGTCGCTGTTGACCGGATGGAGATAGCCGTAGCCGCCGTAGATGTCGAAGCGGGAGGGGTTGGGCGGGGGAGTTCCACCGGTTAGGACGGCCTGGGCTGCCAGCGGGGCTGCCGCGGACATCGTGAAGGCTGCGACGGAAGCAGCCATCAGGAGCGTGTTGCGGGCGGCGAGCAAGGTGTTCCGGACGGCAGCGGGGAGACGTGAGTACATTGGTAGATCCTCCAACGGCGGTGGTTCCTGGGTTCTGATGCCGTGCTGCCAGCCTTTAGAAACTCGCTATGCGAATTACCAAGAACCGGAGCACGGCAGAAACGGGCGGATGAGCGGTTACTGTTGACCGACGGACAGGACGACCGTTGTTGTCTGAGCAGGAGCCGGGAAGCTGAGGCTCGTGCCAGTGATGTTGATGGTGTACGTCCGGAACGTCGTGCTTGGGCAACCGCACCCTGCAAGGCCGAGGATACCAAGGGTGCACACGATAAGGAGCAAAAGGCGCATCTTCTGAGTACCTAGTGTTTTGCGGCGGCGGATGCCGGCAAAGAGGACACCGAGGCCGGTTAGCTCGACCGGGAAGATGGTTGCGACGGTGAGCGGAGCGATATCAGCAGGGCCACCAGGGAGTCCGGTAGGCACCAGCAGCTTGGCGTCAGCTGCTGTCGTCGTGACGGTCATCGCGGTGGTGATGGAGCCGCCTGCCGTAAGAGTAACGGTCGGATTAGCGAAAGCGCAGGTGGCGTCAGCCGGCAGACCGGAGCAGGTGAGAGCTACTGGCCCTGAAAACGCTCCAGTTGCGGTGACGGTGACCTGGAAGGTGGTCGTGCCTGCGCCCTTGATGAAGGGAGCGGGCGGCGTGGCGCTGACGGTGAAGGCTCCGGTCGCCTGGGTGATGATCTGGGGGACGCTGGCGGAGCTGGTGGTGAAGTTGGTGTTGGCCTGGAAGGATGCGGTGATGGAGTGGGTTCCGACGCTCAGGGTGGACGTGCTGAACTGCGCGACGCCGCTGCCATTGAGTGTGGAGGTGCCGAGCATGACCGTTCCGTCGAAGAAGGTCACAGTTCCAACCGCGGTGACGGGGTTGCCGGTGACATTGGCGGTGAAGGTGACATTCGTGCCGACACTGGCGGTGGGCGCCGAAGTGGCGACCGCGGTGACGGTCGTGGCGGGTGCGATGACCATGTTGCCGGGCATGATGATTGCGATGTAGTTGGCGGCGGAGGTTCCGGAGACGTTTGCACCGATGGGATTGACAGGGCCCGCGTTGGTTGATGGGGTCGCCAAAGTGAAGTAGGTGACGATGACATTATCGCCAGGCAGGACGCCGGTAACCGTTCCGGAGAAGGGCGGATTGGCGGCGCCGTAAAGGCGAGAGGTGCTGTTGACGTTGATGTAAAGCTGATTGGCGTTCGCAGTGATGGTTAGTACACCGTTGATCGGAGAAATATTGTAGTTAGAGGTGGCAGGGCCGGAGACGGTCGGGACGATGGGATAGCCGCCGGGGAGGACCGGGCTATTGAGGACGGCGGTGGTCTGGTATGTGACGGTGACGGTGTCGCCGTTGAGCAGGCCCACGATAGTGCTTGTGAAGACCGGGTTAGGAGTGCCGTAGGGGCGGCTGACATTGTTCGCCGTTACCTTCAGGGCAGCGGGCGTCACCATGAGAGTGCCATTGTTGATGATGACGTTGTAGTTGGCGAGGTTTGCGCCGGAGACGGTCTGGATGATGGGATAGCCGGTGAAGTTCACCGGGCTGGTGGCCGTGGCAATAGTGGAATAAGTGACGGTAAAGGTGTCGCCGTTGAGCGCGCCGGTGATGGTACTTGTGAAGGTCGGGTTAGCAGCGCCATAGGTACGGCTGGCAGGGTTCCCGGTAAAGGTGAGAGCAACAGTGGCCTGGGTGATCGTGATGGTGCCGGGGTTGACGGTGATGTTGTAGTTGGAGGCTGCGGGGCCGCTGAGGACGTCGTTGATGGCGTTGACGTATGTTCCTACTCCAGAGTTGATGGTGACCGCGGTAGAGAAGGTCTGGGTGAAGGTATCACCGGCGACCGCGCCGATGATGGTGCTGGTGAAGGCCGGGTTCGGTGTGCCATAAGGGCGGCTCACGTTGGTGACATTTACTGTAAGGGGTGCCGGAGTCACCGTGAGTGTGGTCGATCCGGAGTACGGCGCGTAGTTCGCATCTCCGGAGTAGTTGAAGGCGACCGTGTACATGCCGACTGCGAGGCCGCTGTTCGGTGCGTTGCAGGTATTGTTAGCGGCGAACGTTCCGGTGAGAGTGCAGAGAGTCGTCTTGCCGATGGAGAAGCTGATGGTTCCGGTGGAGGGAACACCAGCGACGGCGCCGTTGATGTTGAAGGGCTCGGGGAAGGGCTGGCCGTAGACCTCAGTCTGCGCAGGCAGAGTGTAGGTCGGGGTTGCAGCCGTGATCGTCAGGACACCAGGGGTATTGGTGATGCTGTAGTTCGAGAGGCTGGTGGACCCGGCCGGGGTGAGGGTTGCGGTGATGGGGTAGGTGGGGGGGCTGACAGGGCTGGCGGCATTGGCCGTTGTGGAGAAGGCCACCAGGATGGTGTCTCCCGGAGCTACACCGGTGAGCGTGCCCGAGAAGGCTGGATTGGCGGCGCCATAGGCGCGAGTTGCGTTGTTGACTACTTCAGTGAGCGGCGCCTGGGTTACGGTGAGGGTAGTGGCACCGGTGGCCGGGTTGTAGTTGCCATCACCGGAGTAGCTGAACGCAACAGGATAGGGGCCGACGGAGAGACCGCTCGCGGCGGCGTTGCAGGTTGTGCTCGCCGAGAACGTGCCAGTGAGGGTGCAGAGGATCTGGGCGCCGTGGGTGAAGGTGATTGTGCCGGTGGGGGCAGTGGTGAAGTTGCTGAAGTTGACAGTCGCGGCGAAGGGTTGACCGTAGACCTCAGTCTCAGGAACAAGAGCGATGCTGAGGTTGACCACCAGCTTGCCGGTGCCTATGAGCGTGATGGGCTGTGGCGTGTTGAAGGAGTTCGAATTGACGATCGAGCTGGCGTTGTAGGACGCGCTCGCTGTTGGAGTGAAGGTAAAACCGACGGTGCAAGCAGAGCCTGTCAGGATGGACGTGCCGCAGGTTGTGGAACCTGAGTTGACGGCGAAGTGTGAATCAGTCGTCGAGAACGGGCTGTTGATATTTATGTTCTCGTTACCGATGTTAGTGATGTTTTGAAGCATTACGGCGGAGGTGTTAGGGACCATGATCGTGCCGAAGTTCAGCGTCGGATTTGGGTAGCTGAGTTCAATGACGGAGTTGGCGGCATTCTCTGAGACGAAGAGATTGCCACTTCCGTCGATCGAAATGCTGAGCGCTCCATTGGGTGCCGGAGGGTTGGAGATATTGAAAACGGTGTGAATGTTATTGCCGTTGGTGGACGAGGTGGTCACAGCGTAGATGATGCCCGCGCCCTGGTCGGCGATATAGACATCGTCGGCAGCGTCGATGGTCAGCGACGAGGGCGCAACGAGCGCGGTTCCTACAGCCTGCCCGGCGAGAATGGTGGAGGTTCCGCCGGTACCCGCGACAATGTGAATGATGCCGGTCGGATCGACAGCAAAGACGCGATGTCCGCCCTGGTCCGCGATGTACAGGAGGCCGTTGAGATCCATGGTGACAGCGCTGGGCGAGACAAAGCTGGCGCTGGTCGCGGGGACGCCGTCGGCGGCGGGATTGCTGCCACTGCCCGCGATGACGCGCTCGGCACCGGAGGCGTAGGCGACGATGACGTTGTGTGAGGCGCCCGCCTGAGCGATGTAGAGGTTGTAGAACTGGTCAACGAAGATGGCAACCGGCGTGTCGAGTCCAGTGACATAGCTGGTATTGACGGAGCCATCAGCGCCAAAGCGGGTGACCGTGCCATGGGTCGCGTCGGCAACGTAGATATTGCCGGCGGCATCCAGCGCGATAGCGGTGGGAGTGGCCAGGTTGGAAGTGATGATGGGGGTGGAGGATCCGCCACCGGCCGGGATCATGCGAATGTCCGGGGTGCCGGCGCCAACTGCAGTCTCAAGCACATATGCGTTGCCGGCGGCGTCGGTGACGATGCTGGCGGGCGATGCGAGGCTGGACGCGATCGTATTTGAGGTGCCAGGGGTGAAGATGCTGAGGGCGCCGGTGCCGATTCCCTGGAGTCCCTGGAAGACGCTGGTGTTGGAGATGGAGTCTGTGATCTTCAGTGGCGAACGGCGGGAGCCGGGGCGCGTAGGAATAAAGCTCACAAAGACCTGGCAGGTGTTGGGTGGGGCTCCTGAGGCTGCAGGAGTCAGACTGCCCGTGCAGGTGGTGCTGGTAATGCTGTAGTCGGTGCCAGTGGATGCGGTCAGGTTGACGGGTTGGTTGATGACGAAGGTGATGGGCTGGATGGAGCTTGGGCTTCCAACCGGAGTAGCGGCGAAACTAAGATTGCTGCTCAGTTCCCGAATGATGTTGTTGAGCGAGTCGGCGACAAAGAGATGCGCAACGCTGTCGAAGGCGAGGCCTCGGGGACCGTTGAGTGGGGTATTAAGGGCCGACTTGCCATCCTGTGATGAATCGTAGGGACCGGCAACTCCGCTGGGCAAACCGCCCACGATCTTGAGACTGGTGCTGCCGGGGATGAAGCTGACGACGTTGTTCGGGCTGGACTCAGAGATGAAGAGCGACTGCATGGGAGAGACGGCCAGACCGTAGGGGTTGTGTACGGCGGTGGTGGAGTTGCCGGATCCGTCATTGAGGCACTGGCCGACGGCGGTGGACTGAATGGCCGAACCTGACGCGACCCCGCCAACCTTGCGGACGCAGTTATTGCCCGTGTCGGCGATGTAGAGATCGCCGCTAACGTTCACAGCGAGGCCTGAAGGACGAACCAGAGAGATGCCGGCTGGGACACCGGCGCATTGGGTGGAGACGTTGGCCGAAGCCGCCCCGGCAACCAGGCAGACGCTCGTGGCGGCTGTCACGGGAGCGTGCTGAACAACCTGATTGACTGGGATGGCGCTGGTGGAATCCTGTATGGAGATGTAGAGGTTGTTGGCAGCATCGATGGCGAGACCGTTTGGCGCGGGCGTGACGGATGCGGTGGGTACCGAGCCGCAGGTGCCTGCAACAGTGACCAGGTTCGCAACGCCGGTGTCACCGCTGACCAGGGCGCGGACGCAATTGTGACCACTGTCGGCAATGTAGAGGCGGTTGGTGCTGTCGATCGCCAGGCCGGTCGGCTGGTAAAGACCCTGCGTCGCCGTTGGGGGTGGCGTCGCATTCAGCGCAGAATTGCAGGTGTCGCTCTGTCCACTGACAGCAAGACCGGCAACAGTGGTGATGTTGCCGGCTGTGTCGATCTTGCGAACGCAGTTGTTCAGAGTGTCGGAGACAAACTGGTTGCCATTCGAGTCAAAGACCATGTACGACGGATTGCTGAGATTAACTGTCGTAGCGGGGCCGAAGTCACCGTTGTAGCCGAACGCGGAGCTGCCGGCAGAACGGGCGCTGCTCTGCACCATGGTCACAGCCTGGGCAAGAGCGATAGGCGCACATACCAGAAAGGCAAGGATGGCAAGGACGACGAAAGATATGAAACCGCAGCGACGGTTGAACATTTGAGAGCTCCTAAGGCATGTAAAAGTGAAGCAATTTAGACAGCAGTTGAACTACGAGGCCTGACGGAAGACCTTTGAAGCGATTACTGTCGTTCGAAGGCAGAAGATGATGCTTTTGAAGGCTCTGCAACTCTCTCGACACACGTATATAGGCAAGGCGAATGCCAAACTGCCTGTAACAAAAGAAATTGAGAAGTGTGGGGTCGACCTGAAGTACTTGACGCGCAAATGTCCTGCTTTATAAAGAGCAGTAGTGGCTCATCGAAAGCATTTGAGTAGAGGGAGTCCGATTTAGCTGAGTGCTATTTGTTTGCACATAACGGCAATACTTTGCCTACGCGCAAATAGAAAAGTGGCAAATGTTTTCCTTTTCGCGCAAGGGGTTGCAACTTTGCCAATAAACGAATCGTTACGGGGAGGGTTGCCATTCGCTGTAAGATTATTTATTGCAACTACTTGCGGGAGGCATTTCAAAAACTGGTAACGCGGTTGAGAATGCTGTAGCTTCTCATCTCGGTTCGCATCTTTTATAGAGAGAGAGTGAATAGCACGCAAGAATCTGCGGACGATTTCCGGGCAAACTGCTGGGATGCTGTCTTATCGAATAGGATGATGCAACGTTGTTGTGCGGGAGGTCGCGGCAATAGCGGCTGACATGTTTGGGAGAGGCGATGATGGAGCGGCGGCAGATCGTGGACTTGTGGCATCAGGGCGGCGCGGCTGCCTTGGTGACGCTGGTGCGGGCGGCTGGGTCGTCGTACCGAAGGCCCGGGGCGCGGTTGCTGGTGGCGGGCGAGGGAGCTCACGCGGGGACTATTAGTGGCGGGTGTCTGGAGACAGAGGTGGTGCGGAAGGCCGCGTGGATGGTGCGTGATGGGGCGGTCGTGGAGCGGTATTCGACGCTGTTTGATGATACGGCGGAGGTGCCATTCGGGTTGGGCTGTGGTGGCGTCGTTGATCTATTGATTGAGCCGGCTGGGACGGCCGAGTGCCGGGCTTTGATGGAGGTTATGGGGGCTTCTTTGCGGGGGGAGGCGGCGACTGTGGTGACCTGGCTTCCGGACGCTGTTGGCAGTAAGAAGCTGAAACGTTTGATCTTAGTGGCTGGTGGTGAGGTGATCTTTGCGAGTGAGGGGTTGGGAGCGGCGAAGGTCGAATGTGCGCGTAGCCTACAGGTAGGGCGGGAGTACGAGGGGCGCTTTGTGGAGGAGTTGCGGGCTCCGCAGCGGCTAGTGGTGCTGGGCGCGGGTGACGATGCAAAGCCAATGGTTAGAATAGCTTCGCTGCTGGGGTGGAGGGTGGTGGTGGCGGATCGGCGGCCGCAGTTGGCGCGGGCGGAGCGGTTTCCGGAGGCTGAACGGGTGGTTGGGTTGGCGGGGTCGGTTGGGGAGCTCGGGATTGGTTCGGATGATGCCGTGGTGCTTATGACCCATAGTTATGAGCAGGATAGGGAGTTTCTGGCGGCGGTTTTGCCGTTGGCTCCTCAGTACCTGGGGGTGCTGGGGGCTCGGCACCGGAGCAGTCTATTGGTGAGCGAAGCTGCTGCAATGACTGGGCTTAGCGTGGCGGAGTGCTGTGGACGGCTGTATGCTCCGGTGGGGCTGGATCTGGGTGGGGATGGGCCGGAGGCGATCGCGCTGGCGGTGATTGCGGAGGCACAGGCGTGCATTCAGGGCAAGCTGGGGGCTTCGCGGCGGCTCTCGGCCGAGGATGTAGCGGAGCAGATCGCGCAGGAGGGTGCTGGGCGCTATCTATTGGCACAGTGTGGTTTAGGCGAGGATGTAAAGCATTGAAGGTGGCAGGGATTGTGCTGGCCGCGGGGTCTTCGCGGCGGTTGGGGGAGCCGAAGCAGCTGGTTTTTTTGGGTGGTGAGACGCTGCTGGAGCGGGCGGCTCGGGTGGCCAGGGAGGCTGGGCTTCAGCCGATCTATATCGTTTTTGGTGTCGTGGTTTCGGGTGGACATGACGTGGATTTTGGGGTGGCAAAGCTGGAAAGTTACACTCCTCAATTTTGCGTTCCTCTATTAAACGAAGGGGCGGCGGAGGGGATGGCTTCGTCGATTCGGGTGGGGGTGGGGGCGGCTGTCGAGGCTGGGGTCGATGGGGTGGTGGTGATGGCTTGCGATCAGCCGGCGGTGTCGGCCGGGCATCTGCGGGAGTTGATGGCGGGGGGTGGGGAGGTGGTGGCTTCGGAGTATGCGGGGCGGCGAGGGGTGCCGGCTTACTTTCCGGCTTCCTACTTCAAGGAGTTGATGGAGTTGCGGGGGGATGTGGGGGCTCGGGAGTTGTTGCTGGGGGCTCGGGCGGTGGAGTTGCCGGGTGGGGAGTTGGATGTGGATACTCCTGAGGAGTTGGCTCGGGCGCGGGAGTTGTTTGGGTAGAGAATTAGGGGATGAACGTTTGAAGCGTTCTGCAGATTTCATCTTGATAGGAACCAGATTAGATCGCAGCCACAATCATCCCTCGGTATCAAAGGACAATCACCTTGAAAGACTACATGACACTTTGGGCTGAAGGTTTGCCAAAGCTCAGTTCTTTGACGCTTGGAGCCGCGATCAACATAACAGGTGAACGCGATAAGCATCTTGGCCCGCAACGGCAATTTGCCAAGATCACCTTGAGTGTTCAGCCGGCATTGACATTCGAGGTTGTGGATTCCATGCCCGAAGACCAAGAACTTCAGCGGGAGGGATATCTGGATTGGGCTGTCTTTGGATTGCTCGATGTACTAATGCTCGCCGGCCCGTCCCCACTGCACAAAATACGGATCGTTTTTGAGTCGGCGGAACATCATCGTGTCGATTCGTCGCCAATGGCGTTTCGTCACGCGGGGCGCGACGCTGGACGAAAGATTATTGAATCCTTGAATGCGATAGGCCAAGGCTAAAGCCTTGGTTTATCGCAGAAGCAAAGTGCAAGAGCAAAAGCAGATCCTCCGCTTCGCGAAGGATGACAACTAAAAGGCAAGGCAAAGGCAAGAACAAGCAACAGAAACAGAAACAGAAACAGCAACGGCAACAGCAACAGCAACAGCAAAATACGGGGGTTCTTCGCTTCGCTCAGAATGACAAGCTTTTGGTGGCTCTGCTTGCTTTGTGAGGAGGCGCTATAGCGAGCGGAGGAACTCTTCGAGGAGGTTGGCGGCTACGGCGGCGCGGTATTTGGCGGTGCTGCGGATGTCGTCGATGGGGAGCGTCTCGGAGGTCAGGGCGGTGCGGGCGGCGGCTATGGTTTTGGGGGTGATGGGTTGGTTGAGCAGGGCTTGCTCGGTGGCGGTTAGGCGGGCGGGGCGGTCGCGTAGGCTGGCGGCTCCGATGCGGATGTCTTCTATGAGGCCGTTGTTCATGCGGGCGAGGGCGGCTATGGCGACCTTGGAGATGGCTTGTGCGTTGCGTGTGCCGACCTTGCGGGTGTAGGGGACGTAGGCGGCGAAGCGGCGGGGGAGGGCGATGCTGTGGAGGAGCTCGTCGGGGGCTAGGGCGGTCTTTTTGTAGCCAAGGTGGAAGTCGGCGTAGGGCATGGTGCGGGTGCCGCGAGCGGAGATGAGGGTGAGGACGGCGTCGTAGGCGAGCAGGGCGGGGGGTGAGTCGGCTGCTGGTGACGCATTCACGATATTTCCGCCTAAGGTGCCGCGGTTCTGGTTGGCGATGCTGCCGGTCCAGCTTGCGGCTTGGGTGAGGAGAGAGAAGTCGCTGGCGATGATGGGGTGTTTGCGGATGTCGGTGAAGGTGGTGCCGGAGCCTATCGTTACTTCTTTATCTGTGACGTTGATGAAGCGGAGTTCTTTCAGGTGGTTTATGGAGAGGAGGTTTTTCTGGGTGAGGCGGCCTGCTCCGAGGGCGACCATGAGCTCGGTGCCTCCGGCTATGGGGGTATAGTGGCCGGGGTTTTCGGCGAGGGTTTGTAGGGCCGCTTCTAGAGTGGTTGGGGCTATCAGGTCGTAGTCGGCGGCGTTTGAATGCATGCGATTTAACGTTGGAATTTGGTTGCGACAAATGTTAGGAGATGAATGCAGGAGAGAAAAATAAAGATGACTCCTGTAATTCGGAAGACAACCGTCATGATTTTGGTGTTCCGCGTTCGCCACTCCGGGGTTGGCGGAGGATTGAAGTCGGGATGGCGTTCCCGTAAGCCAGTGGTCCAGGCGTTATAGCGAAGAGATAAAGTGCGAGCCCATGAGACGAGAGCAAGTCCGAGAATCCCTTCCGCTACGCCAATGAGGCCGTTCATGCAGTTGCTCCTGGGTTTCTAAACTTAGCGGTGCTTTATTGCAGCCTGCTGTACGGCGTCGAAGATGCGGGAGTAGCCTGTGCAGCGGCAGAGGTTTCCGGCCAGGCCTTCCTGGATTTGTAACAGGGTTGGTTGCGGATATTTTTCGAGCAGGTGGTGGGTGGCGAGGATCATGCCGGGGGTGCAGATTCCGCATTGGGCTCCGCCGCGCTCGAGGAAGCATTGCTGGATGGGGTGGAGTTTCTGGCCGATTGCGATGCCTTCGATGGTGGTGATGTTTGCGCCTTCGGCTTGCAGGGCGGGGACGAGGCAGGAGTTGACCAGTTCTCCGTTCATGAGGACGGAGCAGGAGCCGCATTCGCCTTCTCCGCAGCCTTCTTTTGCTCCGGTTAGATGGAGGTCTTCGCGGAGGACGTCTAGGAGGCGCTTTAGGGGTGGGGCTTCGACGGTGCGGTTTTCGTTGTTGATCGTGAATTGGATTTTTGTGTTCATCGTATGACGATCCAGATGTCTCTGAGGAGTATCCATGTCAGCCAGCAAATTACACCGATCAAAATTATCTTTAGAGGTGCAAAGTTCGTCTCATTGAGATCCAGTCCGATTAGATGGAATGCTCGTTGAAGCATTCCTCTTCGTAAAAAGATCGCAAATAACGGAACGATAATCACCAGCAAAGTGATCTGGATTTTTATGAGGTCGCTCATGCGGCGGCCTTTCTGAAGTTATCGGGGCGCGGATAAGAGAGCATATCCCGGGGGCTAAAGCCCGGCTTATTTTGTTGTGCCCGGAATGTCCGGGCTGAAGCCCGGACCTATACCAGAGGCAACTGCAACGGCAAAAGCAACGGCATTCTCGGTTGAAATGGTTCGATCGGTTTTGGTGAGTTGGGGAGTATCGGGGTCCTTCGACTGCACAGCTGCAAAGTGCGCAAGCTGTTCCGCTCAGGATGACGGGCTTTTGGGGTGAGGAGAGGAAGGCGGTCGAGCTTCGCTCGATGCCCACACATCAGAATCGATGTATGGGGCACCCGGCGCTGCGCATAACGGGCTTTTGGAGTGGGGAGAGAAAGGTCGTCCTTCGGACGATGCCCACATCTCAGAATCGAATATGGGGCACCCGGATTTTGGGCGGGTGAAGGATTTGAGGCGTGGGGTGCGTTGTCATGCCGGCACCTCGGAGGGTTCTACGCGGGTGTCGCGGTCGATTGAGTTTAGGTCTTCGGTGCCGGAGTCGGTGGTGCTGGTCATGCGTTCGAAGATGTCTTCGGGGAGCAGGGGGATCTCGGTGAAGGCTATGCCGGTGGCGTGTTCGATGGCGTTTAGGATGGCGGGGGCGGGGCCGTCCATGGGGAGCTCGCCGATGCCTTTGGCTCCGAAGGGGCCGTGGATGCTGGGGATCTCTTCGAAGTGGACGTGGAGGGGCGGGAGGTCGGCGCTGGTGGGCATGATGTAGTTGGTCATCTGGTTGTTGGCCATGTGGCCGTTTTGCCAGACGCATTTTTCGTAGAGCGCGTAGCCGATGCCTTGGGCGACTCCGCCCTCGATCTGGCCTTTGGCGAGGATGGGGTGGAGGACTTTGCCTACTTCCTGGAGTGCGTAGAAGTCGGTGCAGGTGGCGGTGTAGGTGGTGGTGTCGACGGCGACCTCGGCGACGTAGACGGCCCAGGCGTAGGCGGGGTAGGCTTCGCCGCGATACTTTTCGTCGTCCCAGAAGATGTTGCCGGGGGATTGGTAGCGGGCGCTGGATACGAGGGAGCCGTGTTCGGCTAGGTAGGCGATGGCTGCGTCGCGGAAGTTTGTGGGGGAGTAGTCGTGCTGTAGATGGCCGGAGGTGGTGAGGGTGACGCACATGGATTGTGCGGCGCGTTCGATGAGTTTGCCGACGATCATGGCGGTGCGGCTGGCGACGGTGGGGCCGGAGTTGGGGACGCGTGCGGTGTCGGGCTGCGCGATGAGGATGTCTTCGTAGGGGAGGTGGAGGGTTTCGGCGGCGACCTGGCAGAGGATGGTGTTGGTGCCCTGGCCGAACTCGGTGGAGGAGACGAGGATGCGCGGGCGGCCTTCGGGTGTGAGCTCGATCTGGACGAGGGAGTTGAGGCGGCGTTCGCCGGAGCCGGTGAAGCCTGCGCCGTGGAAGAAGGTGGCGAAGCCGACGCCGCGTTTGATGGGCGAGGTGGGGTTGGTGCGGGCGAACTCGGCGCGCTTGGTGTGGTAGCCGGACTCGTCGAGCGCGCGGGTGAGGAGGTGCTGCATGTCGACGGTGTCGGTGATGATCTGGCCGGTGGCGGTGCGGTCGCCGGGGGCTAGGAGGTTGCGGCGGCGTAGTTCTTCGGGGGTGATGCCGACTACTTTGGCGATCTTGTCCATGTGGCGCTCGGTGCCGAAGATGGACTGCGGGGCTCCGAAGCCGCGGAAGGCTCCGTGGGGCGGGAGATTGGTGGCTACGGCTTTTGCGCGGACTCGGAGCGCGGGCCAATGGTAGGGGCCGGGGGCGTGGATGGTGCCGCGCGAGAGGACGACGGGAGTGAGGGTGACGTAGGCTCCGCCGTCGAGGGCGAAGTCGATCTCGCCGCCGAGGATGCGGCCGTCTTTGCTGACGGCGGTGCGGTGGCGGCTGCGGCTGGGGTGGCGCTTGGTGGTGCCGGCCATGTCTTCGGCGCGGTCGTAGCAGATTTTTACGGGGTGGCCGGACTTCATTGCGAGCAGCGCTGCGTGCGAGCCGATGACGGAGGGGAAATCTTCTTTGCCGCCGAAGGCTCCGCCGGTCTCGGTCTGGATGACGCGGCACTTTTCTTCGGGGAGGTTGAAGACGAGCTCGAGCGCGTGGACGAGGTAGTAGGGGCACTGCATGGTGCCCTGGACGGTGACTCCGTGGTCGGGGTGGTACTCGGCTATGACGCCGTTGTTTTCGATGTAGAGCTGCTCTTGTGCGCCGGTGCGGTACTCGCCTTCTACGATGTAGTCGGCGGTGGCGAAGATTTGGTCGAGGTCGGCGGCGTTGCCGGACTCCATTAGATAAGTTTTGAAGACGTTTTTTTGTGTGGAGTGCTGGGCGTCGTGGTCGGCGGGTGTCCAGATGGCGGGGGCGTCGGGGGCCTCGGACTCTTCGATGGTGAAGACGCCGGGGAGTTGCTCGTAGGTGATGTGGACGGCGGCGACGGCGTCGGGGAGGACGGCGCGGTCGGGGTGCGCGAGGAGGAGGATGGGCTCGTTGGGGTGGTTGACGTGGGTGGAGGCGAGGCAGAGGTGGTCTTCGGTGAGGTGGACGATGCAGTTTTTGCCGGGGATGTCGGCGGCGGTGACGATGGTGAACTCGTGCCAGGGGATGGCGGGGTCGAAGTCGATGGAGAGGATGCGGCCGCGGGCGATGGTGCTGCGGACGGTGGCTCCGAACCACATGTCGGGGAGGGTGATGTCGTCGACGTACTTGGCCTGGCCGAGGACTTTGGCCGCGCCTTCTTTGCGCAGTGGCGAACTGCCTACGGTGGTGAGGGGAGCGGGTTGGGTGAGGTCAGGCATGGTGTCGGAGGCGTTTTGAATATCCGACAAGGATAGAACTTATTGAGGGTGGAGTCGATATGGTGGTGGCTCTAACTGAATCTTGTGATGGCGAAGTTATCGCCACAGGTTCTTATACTGGCAGGCCTTCGGCTGTACGAAGGGCTTTGTAAAACCGCATGGCAAACGGGTTGTCTCGCGGTATAGCACCTTCGAGTCGTGGCCAATGTTTTCCAACCCCAATCACTCTTAGAAGCTTTGTGTACTCGCGCATCTCGTGCGGGATGATACCGCTCACCAGCATCGTGATCACGCGTTCTCGCAGCCTTTCTTTCTGCTCTTCAGTGAGTTGGGAACGGCGTAGAGCTCGGGCGGTGTTTGATTTGAGGGTCTTTCCAAATGCGAAAAGATCATCTTCTTCGACAAAGTCGACTCCCAAGGCAATGCACGCAGCATCATTTTCTTCAATACCTTGAATTACCTTTTCCATGATTGGATAGATCCAAAGAATCTTTCCTTCTCTGTGCTCTCGTGCTTCGAGTAAGCGTGGGAATTGGACCCGCAGAACATCACAATATTGCTGGTAGCGGGCTTGAACCGCTGCGGTAGCCCATACTCCAGCACCGTTGTAGTCCCGAATGTCTTCCTTGCCGGAATCGAGATGAGCAGAAGTGAGTGATCTGGTCATGGCAGCTCTCTGAACATGATCAGAGTAGCAGTTGCGTTATCGAAACTGGAGCTTTGGTGACTCGGGTAAAGTCTTTAGGCGTCGAGGGTGTCTGGGCAGCAGACGGGGATTAGGAGTGGGGCCTTCGCGGGAGTCTTCCGGTTGAGGAGGACGAGGCCGAAGATGACGATGGCTACTCCGAGGTAGGCGGTGGTGGTGATTGGTTCGTGCGCGATGGCGCCCCAGAAGAGTCCCCAGATGGGGAGCAGGTAGGTGACGGCGACGGTGCGGGTGGAGGAGATGCGGTCGAGCAGGCTGTAGTAGAGGAGGTAGGCGACGCCGCTGCCGAGGATGCCGAGGGTGATGCCGGCGAAGACGGAGCTGCGCAGGATGGCGCCGGGGTGTGGGCCGAGCAGGGCTATGGGCAGGACCATGAGGCCGGCGAGCGAAAGCTGGGTGGTGGCGAGGCCGATGGGGTCGAGGCCGGCGAGCTTGGTCTTGGCGATGGTGGTGGCGACGGCGTATCCGGCGCTGGCGAGCGCGATGAACAGAATGCCGATGAGGTAGGACTTGAGGGAGGCTCCTGTTGATGACGCGGTGGTGGCATTTCCGCCGTGAGAGACGGCTTGCGAGTAGACGACGAGGATAACTCCGAAGAAGCCGAGCAGGACGCCGGGGATGGTGCGTCCTTCGGGCTTCTGCTTCAGGACGCTGAGGCTGAGGAGCAGCGTCCAGATGGGCGTGGTGGCGTTGATGATGGCCGCGATGCTGCTGGGGACGGTGCGTTCGCCGATGGCGAAGAAGACGAAGGGGATGGCGTTGTTGAAGAGGGCGACGAGAAGGAGCCAGCCGAGAAGCCGGCGAGGCGGCAGGGTGCGGCGGCGAGCGAGGAGCACGGTCCAGAGAAAGGCTGAGCCGAAGCCGGTGCGGATAAGCGCGACCCAGGTGGGAGGGAAGCTCTGGACGGTGAGACTGATGAGCAGAAACGATGCCCCCCAGATGGCGGATAGCAGCAACAGTTCTAATATGTCGCGGAGTTTCATCAGGGGCCTCCCTTCTTGCAGCGAGGATGAGTCGGCGTCCATGAAACCGTGCGCCGATGTGTTGATAGTGCCACTCCCATGCATCGCGTCCAACGATTTATTTTGATGCAATGCATCGAAAAATGCGATAGTAGGGCATGCTCGATCTTCGGGAGTTGAAGACATTTCGTATGGTCGCGACGGAGAAGAGTTTCACTCGCGCCGCGAACCTGTTGCACTATGCGCAGTCGAGTGTGACGGCGCAGGTGCATCGGCTGGAAGAAGAGTTAGGCGTGCCTCTCTTCGATCGGATGGGACGGCGGGTTGAGCTCACTCTGGCCGGGCGGCAGTTGCTGACGTACGCGGAGAGGTTGCTGGATCTTGCGGACGAGGCGAAGTGCTCGGTGCAGAACGATGGGCAACCGGCGGGGACGTTGACGGTGGCGGCTCCGGAGACGCTGCTGGCGTATCGTCTGCCGGAGTTGTTGAAGCGTTTTCAGGCCGGCTTCCCGGCGATCCATCTTTCGCTGGTGGCGAGCGAGAGTTGTGCGCTGGGGCCGGGTGGAATCATTCTCGGTCCGCAGGTGGATATTGCGTTTACGCTGGATGTTCCGCTGAAGGCGAATCATCTGACGGTGGAGTGTCTGCGGCCGGAGCGGATAGTGCTGGCGGTCTCGCCGCAGCATCCGCTGGCAGGGAAGAAGAAGTTGAAGGCGGAGGTGATTAGCCGGGAGCAGGTGCTGCTGACGGATAGGGCGTGCAGCTATCGCGCGCTGTTTGAGCGGACGTTGATCGCGGAGGGCGCGCCGGTAAGATCGTCATTGGAGTTTTTGAGCGTGGAGGCGATCAAGCAATGCGCGCTGGCGACGATGGGGATCGCGGTGCTGCCGGAGGTAGTGGTGGCGCGTGAGCTGAAGAACGGAACGCTGGTAGCGGTCGACTGGCCGAGGCAACCGCTGCTGGTTTATACCCAGATGTTCCGGCACCAGGACAAGTGGATGTCTCCGGTGATGTGCGCGTTCTGGAATCTGACGGCTTCGCTTTTGCAGAAGCCGGTGCAGGTCGCTGCGGCGAAAGACGTCTGAGCGGTCGTTCGTGGGATGATGCTGACGGGGAGATTTATGCGGGCTGCTCTGGTCTTGATGATGGTTGTGCTGACGGGCGCTCCGGCGTGGGGGCAGGGTGAAGCTCCTCGGGTGGTGGCTCCGGGAGTGTGGTTTCTTTTGGGGGATAGTCATAAGGGTTATAGCAATACGGTTGTGATTGAGATGAAGGACTATCTGATTGTGGTGGATGCGAATTATCCAGGGCGGGCGAAGGAGTTGTTGGTGGAGATTCCTAAGTTGTCGCCTAAGCCGGTGAAGTATGTGTTCGATACGCATGCGCATGGGGATCACTCGTATGGGAATTCGGTGTGGACGAAGGCGGGGGCGACTACGCTGGCGTATGAGGCGATTCTGAAGGAGATGGATCGCTATGAGCCGGTGCGGTGGAAGGCGGCTGAGGATAAGCGTGAAGATGTTCGCGAGTTGTATCAACCGACGGTGGAGCGGCCAAAGCAGACGTTCAGCAAGAGCCCGTTTGTACTGAAGGACGAGACGCGGGAGGTGCAGTTTTTGTTTTTGGGCTGGGGGCATACTCCGGCGGATGGATATGTTTGGCTGCCGAAGGAGAGGGTGCTTTGCACGGGCGATGCGGCCGTGAATGGACCGCGAAACAAGCTCTGGGACGCGAATATCGCAGCGTGGCCGGACGCTCTGCAGCGGGCAATTGAGCTGAAGCCGGTGGCGGTGCTGCCGGGACATGGCGATGCGGGCGGGATGGAGATTCTGATCGGGCAGGCGCGGTTTTTGTTGGATCTTTACAGCGCGGTGGACGAGCAGGTGAAGGCAGGTAAAGTGCCTACGGGGGCTTCTGTAAAGCTGCCGGAGGAGGACAAGAATTGGGTTCCGGCGGACCTTTCGTGGGACGTTGAGGCTACTTATAACGAGATATCGCAAGGGAAGCCAGCGGGTGCGCTTCCGCATGAGTGGAAGTAGGGGAACTGCTAGCTGTTAGTTGCTGGTTGATAGTTGTTAGTTATTAGTTGTTAGTGGGTGGTCCGGCGCTTGGGTTGTTGGCGCAGCGCCGGATGTTGGGTTTGGCTGTGGGTTATCTGCTGATAACTCTTATTCCTTTACTTTTGGTGGTGGTCTTTCGGCTGGCCTTCTTTGGGGCAGCTTTCTTTGGTTTCTTTGCGGAGCCTGAGGAGGCGCCGAGCAGGCTTATGAGCTTGGTGCCGATGGGTGAGCCGAGGCCGGTGCAGGCATCCCAGCCGGGTCCGGCGGAGAAGGCGCCGTTGTTGCCCTGGGTGATGTCGTGGAAGGCGGAGGTGGCTTTGGCGACGTAGATCTGCGGGTTGAGGAAGCCGGCGGTGGGTTTGTTCTGCGCGTTGTTGAGCGCGATGAGGCCGGCCCAGAGTGGCGCTACGGCGCTGGTGCCGCCGATGACCATGGTCTTGCCGTCGACGCGGACGGTGTAGCCGGTGGTGGGGTCGGCGTCGCCGGCGACGTCGGGAACGCCGCGGCCGCCGGTTTTACCGGAGGGCTTGGGGACGTTGGAGTTGGCCTGCCAGGTGGGCAGCGGGAAGACGTTGCTGACGCCACCGCCGCCCGCTCCTTCTTTATTGGCCAGCTCGTTCCAGACGACCTCGGAGGTGATGGTGGTGCCGCTGCCGACGAGTTTGGTGCCTCCGCAACCGAGCACGTGCGGGCTGGAGGCGGGGAAGTCGACGTTGTTGCCCTTGCCGCCGTCGGTGGAACCATCGTCGCCGGAGGCCACGGTGATGGTGATGCCGAGTGCGGCGGCGGACTGGCAGGCGGCGTCTAGCGCGTTCATTGCCTGCTGGGTCCAGCTGGACTCGGGGCCGCCCCAACTGATGGAGATGACGCTGGGGTTGTTGGTGCTGTCGTGGACCGCCGTAGAGATGGCGTCGATGAAGCCCTGGTCAGTGTTGGGCGTGAAGTAGACGACGATCTTGGCGCCGGGCGCGACGGCGGCCGACACTTCGATATCGAGCATGACTTCGCCGTCGGCGCTGTTGGCGTTGCTGGGGGAGTTCTTGCCGCCATCTACAGAGACGGCCGAGACGGACGGAGTTTTCTGGCCGAGGGTTTTGAAGTAGGCGGTGATGTCGGCGGTGCGGTAGCCGCCGCCGAGCTCGATGATGCCGATAGTCTGTCCTGTCGCGGTTGCGCCTGCGGGAAACTGATAGAGCTGGCCGACCTGGACGGGCGTGTAGGAGAGATTTGCTGCGGCTGTAAGGCTTTTGTCGCCTGCTTCGCCGAGGACGCGAAAGTGGGGTTTTGCCTGGGGCCGGTTATCGAGGCCGAGGACGGCTTCGACGGGGCCTATCAGCTCCTTCGGCAGCTGGATGCTGCCCTCGCGGACGCGATAGGTACCGCCTTCGAGGGTCTTTTGAACGAGGCTGACTCCGAAGGCCTTTTGCATGGCGGCGACGGTGCCGGTGAGCTTGATGTTGCGATGTTCAGGCTTGGGCGTTCCGGCTTCTGGAGTGAGGCCGTACTCCTTTGCGAAGGCTCGAACGAGCTTGATCGCGTCGGGGTCGGCGGCATGCGCCTTGCGGTACTGGGCGCGGGTCAGGCGCTCTTTGCCGAGGCGGTTCGCGGCTTTGAGCGGCTGCTTGCGCCGCACGATGACGGAGACGGTGATGCGGGTGGATGCGGGCGAGGGCTTCTCTCCGCTTGCGGCGGCGAGAGGAGCTTTTTCGCTGCCGGGTAGCACAACGCGATTCTGAGTGGCGAAGCGGGGAGCGCTTTTCTTTGAGGCCATGGGGAAGGGTCCTCCTGGAATTGCGAGATGCAGAATTGCGAGACGCCAGCGATGACGCCGCGCGAACCAACATAATATGCCGAATACCTGTAGAGAGGAAGAGAGAATTGCCAGTCCCTCCTGCAGGCTGACGGTGCTGCTACGAGTGGGATAGACTAGGCTCCGTTTGCAGCCATGAAACTTCGAGTCTCTACGAAGCGGATTGGCTGGGACTCGAGGGGGAAGCAGGAGTGGCGGAGAAGATAGATGCACACCATCATCTGTGGCAGTACAACGCCGCGGAGTATGGGTGGCTGGATGACGATATGCGGCGCTGCGGCGGGATTTTCTGCCGAAAGACCTGCTCCCGGAGCTCGCCGCGGCGGGCATCGATGGGACGGTCGCGGTGCAGGCGCGCCAGACGATGGACGAGACGCGCTGGCTGCTGGATATGGCGGAGGAGTGCGAGGCGATTCGCGGCGTGGTGGGGTGGGCGCCGATTGCAGGTGAGGATTTTCCCGGCGTGATGGAGGAGTTTGAGCACCGCACCAAGCTGAAGGGGCTGCGGCATGTGATCCAGGGAGAGCCGGACGAAAACTATATTCTGCGCGCGGACTTCAACTCCGGGATTCTTGCGATGCAGGGCAGCGGGCTGGTGTACGACATCCTTATCTATGAGCGGCAACTGCCGCAGACGATTGAGTTTGTGGATGAGTATCCGGACCAGATCTTTGTGCTGGACCATATTGCGAAGCCGAGGATCGGCGCTGGAATGATGCAGCCCTGGGCGGACAACTTGCATGAGCTGGCGTTGCGGCAGAACGTCTGGTGCAAGGTGAGCGGCATGGTGACGGAGGCGGACTGGAAGAGCTGGACGCCGGAGACGCTGCGGCCGTATCTCGATGTGGTCGTGGATGCGTTCGGGGTGGAGCGGCTGATGGCTGGGTCGGATTGGCCGGTGTGCCTGGTGGCGACCGAGTACAAGCAGTGGTTCGAAGTGTTGCGCACGTACTTTGCGGGTTTCAGCGAGAGCGAGCGGGATGCGATCTTTTGCGGCACTGCGATTGAGGTGTATCAGCTCTAGCATCGTGTGAGAGGATTTTTGAATGAAGGCTTTTCGGATGGAAGCGGCGGGAGTCGCCGGTGTGGCTGAGGTGCCGGAAGTGGCACCGAAGGCGGGCGAGGTACTGCTGCAGGTGAAGATGGTGGGGATGTGCGGGACCGACCTGAGCACCTTTCGCGGGCGCAACGCGATGGTGACGTTTCCGCGGGTGCTGGGCCATGAGGTGGCAGCGGTGGTAGTCGAAGGCGGCGGCGATCTGCCTGCGGGGACTGCAGTGACGGTGTCGCCGTATACGAGCTGCGGGATCTGTCCTTCGTGCCGGCGAGGCCGCGTGAATGCCTGCCAGCGCAACGAGACGATGGGTGTGCAGCGCGACGGTGCGATGGCCGAGTACATCAGCATGCCGCGCGAGAAGTTGTACGTGGCGCATCTGTCGCTGAAGGAGCTCTGCCTGGTAGAGCCGCTGACGGTGGGCTTCCACGCGGTGGCGCGTGGGCGTGTGGAGATGAAGGACGCGGTGGCGGTGTTTGGCTGCGGAGCCATTGGGCTGGGGGCGATTGCGGGCTCGGCTTTTCGCGGTGCGGAGACGATAGCTATCGACATGGACGATGCAAAGCTGGCGATCGCGCGCAAGGCCGGAGCGACGCACACGATCAACACGGCGCGCGAGAACCTGCACGCGCGGCTGGCCGAGATTACGGGTGGACAAGGACCGGATGTAGCGATCGAGGCCATCGGTCTGCCGCTCACTTTTCGGGCTGCGGTGGAGGAGGTCGCGTTCACCGGGCGCGTCGTCTACATTGGATACGCGAAAGAAGAGGTCTCCTATGACACGCGGCTGTTCGTCCAGAAGGAGCTCGACATCATGGGTAGCAGAAATGCGCTGCCGGAGGACTTTCGCGAAGTGATTCATATGCTCGAGGCGAAGCGGTTTCCGGTGGAGGACGCGGTGAGCGCGATCGTCCCGATGGAGGATGCCGCGCGGATGCTGGGCGAGTGGAGCGAGCAGCCGGCGAAGTTCACCAAGATACTGGTGGAGATTGCCTAGAAGACTTTTTGTAACGAACGGAGTAACAAATGCAGGTTTCGACGTCGAGTGAGTAAGCCGAGACAGCAGCGCACGGGCGACAATCAGCCAGTCTTTCCGGTTGGGCAGATGACGCTGTTTGTCCTGGTGACGGTGCTGTTCTTTCTGTGGGGGATGTCGAACAACCTCACCGACATTCTGGTGCAGCAGTTCAAGAAGTCGTTCGAGCTGTCGCAGTTCAGCGCGCAACTGGTGCAGACGGCGAACTTTCTCGGCTACTTCTGCATGGCGATTCCGGCGGCGCTGGTGATGCGGCGCTGGGGCTACAAGGCTGGAATGGTGATGGGCCTGGGGCTGTTTGGCGGCGGCATGATCCTGTTCTGGCCGGCGGCGGTGAGCGGGCAGTATGTGCCGTTCCTGGTTGCGCTGTTCGCGGTGGGCTGCGGCGCGTCGGTGCTGGAGACGGCGGCGAATCCGTTTATGGCGCAGTTCGGCCCGGCTGCGACATCAGAGCGGCGGCTGAACTTCGCGCAGTCGTTCAATCCTCCGGGCACGATCCTCGGTGTGATTCTTGGCGCGCGGTTCATCTTCTCCGGCGTCGAATTGAAGGCGCCGGAGGTCGCGGCGATGAAGCAGGCCGGCACCTACGCGGGTTATCTGCACACGGAGTTGTTGCGCGTCGTGCCGACTTATCTTGTGCTGGGATCGATTGTGCTGCTGTTCGCGGTGTTGCTGTCGCGGATGAAGTTTCCGTCGATGCGCAGCGAGCACGAGGACCTGAGCGTTGCGGAGGATCACGGCAGCTTCGGCCAGTTGCTGCACTATCCGCACCTGTGGTTCGCGGTGCTGGCGAACTTCTGCAACGTGGGCGCGCAGGTGTCAACGTGGAGCAGCCTGATCCCCTACATGAAGCAGTACACCACTGTGAGTGAGCGGACCGCCGCCGCATATTTGACCGCTACGCTGGTGGCGCTGATGGTCGGCCGGTTCGTGACGACTCCGCTGATGAAGTACATCTCGCCGAGCCTGCTGCTGGGGCTCTATGGAGCGGCGAATGTGTTGCTGATGGCGCTGGCGATTACGCGTCCCGGAATGCTCGGCGCGTACGCCATCGTGGCGAGCAGCTTCTTTCTTTCGATTATGTTCCCGACTATCTTTGCGCTGGGTTTGAAGGGGCTGGGGCCGAACACCAAGCTGGCGGGATCGTTCCTGGTGATGGCGATCGTCGGCGGAGCGATCTTTCCGCCGGTGCTGGGTTGGATCGCGAAGACGACGGGCAGTCTCGCGGAGGGCTACATCGTGCCGGCGATTGGGTTCGCGGGAGTGGCTCTTTACGGATTTCTTGCCGGGCACGGATACAGCCGCGCGAGATTTAGCGGCCCTGCGCAGCTAGCTTCTTGTGGATGAGATCGGCGAGGTGGCCGACGGTCTGCAGGGACTCGAGCTCGGCAGTCTGGAACTTAATCTTGAAGGCAGCTTCGACGGCCACGATCAGGTTGATGTGGTTGAAGGAGTCCCACTCGGGCACCTCGGCGGCGGTCAGGCCGGGCGTGAGGACCAGCGTGTCGTCGTCGAAGAGATCGTGAAAGATTTCGGTAAGCTTGCGCGTAGATTTCCTGCTGCTGCATTGGGTCCGGTGTGTCCTTTTTAATTGGCTCAGAGACGATTATATCGTTCGTCTCTGCGGACCTTCAGAAGTGGCGCAGCGTGTCGATTGGCGTTGGAGCCTTGACGCTATCGTCTCCCGGCATAGGATCGAGCGGCGCGGGAGCGTCGGGCGGCCGTTCTGTGCTCTTCTCGATGGAGCGGCTGACGAGGTCGCGCGAGCCGAGACCGATGGCGAGCGACGAGCGTGAGGACGATGCCGCCGAAGAGAATGCCGAAGGCAAGATCGACCACCGTGCCGCCGATCTGCAGGTGGTCGAGCACCATGGCGCCGGTGAGGACCAGCACCAGCCACTTCACTCCGAGCGAGAGGAAGCGTGCGTATTGCAGCTTGGCGTTGACCGCGCTGATCAGCACCGAGCGCGAGAGGAAGCGCGCGACGAGATTGCCGGCGAGCAGCAGGACGATTGCGCCGATGGAGTGGGCGAGATACGGCCACAGGATGACGGTCATGTCGGACGCGTTCGAGTACGAGGCGTCGAAGGCGGAGATGCCGATGATGAAGCCCAGCACCACGCATCCCCAGAAGACGAGGCGCGTCAGCAGCACCGCCGGACTGTGCGAAGGCGACCAGTCCTGGATGTTGGTGATGCTGGCGACGGTGTGGCTGCGCGAGAGACGCTCATCGAATCGCATCGCTGCCAGGATGCGGCGCAGCAGCGCGGCCAGTGCGGCGCCGATCACCGTAAGCAGAAATATGGCGAGCAGCAGCGCGAGTATGCCGGGCAGGAAGCTGGCGAGCTTGTACAGGGCACGGTGGGCGGGTTGGCTGAGTGCGTTGTGAACTTGTTGCCACATGATGTCGCCTCCTTACGGTTTGCTGCGGGTGAAGCTGAAAGACGCAAAGACTCTATGGATTGAATCGATCGGGCCATCGCCAGCGCGATACCAGGTAGGCCTTGTCGCTCTCGAATGTGGCGGCCAGCTCTTCAATGTGCTGCTCGGGTGGAGTGCCGCTGCCGGCGAGAATGATGTGCGATGCGACCCACGCAAGATAGAGCGGCGTAAGCGCGCCGAGCAGGTGGCCGCGATTGATGGTGTGCAGCCGGTACGCGAGGATGAAGTCGTAGACGATGCGCGTCCACAGCGCGTCGCTCATGCGGAAGCTGGCTGGAGGCAGCAGCGAGAGATGCTTCAGGCCGAGCAGCGTATTGGGCGGAAGCACCAGCGCCCAGATCTCGGCGAGGTTGGTGTACGCGAGCCGGAAGGCTTCGAGCATCGGTGTGACGTCGGGCCAGCTGTCGGCGGGAGCGGCGTCCATCGATATCGGTCGTCCGGGCTGTACCGTGCGGACACGCTGCCAGACACTGGCCTTGGTGTTGATGTCGGCGAAGAGCGAGCCGGCGATCTGTGCGAGCAGCGCGTTGAGATCGATGGAAGGAGGTTGAGGCAGACGTGCGCGTGCCGGCCTCGACCTCGGCGATGGTCCAGTTGGCGGCGGTGGCTTCGGCGACCGGCCAGAGGATTGCGTCGCTCTGTCCCGAGGCGGTGAAGCTTTGCGCTACGGCGGCGAGTCGCTCGGCCATGCGTGCCGACAGGCCGAGGTCGATAGCCAGCGGGAAGCGCGTACGCGCTCCGTAGAGGGCACGCGTGACCGGATAGAGGATGGCGGAGTTGACCAGGCCGTCGCGCGGGCCGAGGCGATAACGCGGGACCGCAAGATCGACGCTGGCACTGAGCACTGCAGTGGCCAGCGCGCGGATGGCCTCCGGACTCAGGCTCTGCGACTCGGGGCCCAGTACGAGGCAAGCCGCGGCCTGGTGGTCCTGCATCATCTTGAAGGTGTTCAGGTAGTCGGAAGCGCTGAGGGTCAGCGTATTAATCGATGGCGCGACCGCGGTATAAGGCAGCAGGCGAAGTGAGCCAAACGCTGCACTTCCAAGTATCGGATGTCCTGCGTCGGGGCTGGCGACCAGGATATTTTCGCGCGTGGGCGATTCAGGAAAGGCGAGCGCAAGATGAGTCAGCATCGCCTCGAGTCCCTCGGGCGGCAGTGAGCTGAGACTGACGAGCAGAGCGCACTCGCAGCGGGTGCGCTCACTGAGGTTTCGGTCTTTGTTTCGAGATTGCTGGAGGTGGGGGCCATCGGGGATCCCATCTTTCTTCAGGGTCACGATCTCAAGGGACGGTTGGGTTTGCAGGCATCTCGTTCGGCGCATCGATCGGATGCATTGCAGCTTTAGCTGCTGCTTCCTCGCTGACCACGGCGGGTGGGCGCGGCGCCTCGGGAGCGGGTTGCAGTTCAAGCCAGAAAAACGAGTACGGCGTAAGAGTAATTGAATAAGGCTGCTCAGTGATGGGCGGAAAAGGAACGTAGCCCAGCATCTCGATCGGCACCATGCCCGTGAAGTCGGCAAGATCGAGCAGCACAGGTTGAGCAAAGCGCGAGAGGTTCGCAACGCAGAGGACGGTCTCCGAGTGGCCGCTGCCGTCATCGTATTGGCGGATATAGGCGAGCACCTTGCGGTTCGTCGGGCTCAGAAACTCGAGCGTGCCGCGTCCGAAGACACGGAAGAGCTTGCGCAGCGCGATCATGTTGCGCGTCCAGTGCAGCAGGGACGACTGGTCGGAGAGTTGGGCCTCCACGTTGATCGCCTGGTAGCCCCAGATGGGATCCATGATGACGGGGAAGTAGAGCTTCGCCGGCACCGCAGTCGAGAAGCCTGCGTTGCGATCCGGGTTCCATTGCATCGGAGTGCGGACGCCGTTGCGGTCGCCGAGGTAGATGTTGTCGCCCATACCGATCTCGTCGCCGTAGTACATGATCGGCGTTCCGGGAAAGCTCAGCAGCAGCGAATTCAGCAGCTCGATGCGGCGGCGATTATTATCGACCAGCGGTGCGAGACGGCGACGTATGCCAACGTTGACGCGCATGCGCGGGTCGGCCGAGTAGGCGTAGTACATATAGTCGCGCTCGTCGGCGGTGACCATCTCGAGCGTGAGTTCGTCGTGGTTGCGCAGGAAGAGCCCCCACTGGCAGTTGTCCGGAATCGGCGGCGTCTGCGCCATGATGTCGGTGATGGGCAGACGATCCTCCTGCCGCAGCGCCATGTAGATGCGCGGCATCAGCGGAAAATGAAATGCCATGTGACACTCGTCGCCGTCGCCAAAGTAGGGGCGTACGTCGGCGGGCCACTGGTTCGCTTCGGCGAGAATCAGCCGGCCGGAGTACTCCTCGTCGATGGCGGCGCGGATCTTCTTGATGGCTACGTGAGTCTCGGGGAGGTTCTCGCAGGAGGTGCCATCGCGCTCCACCAGGTAGGGGATTGCGTCCATGCGCAGCGCGTCGACACCCATGTCCAGCCAGAAGCGCATTGCGGTGAGCACCTCTTCGATGACGGCGGGATTGTCGAAGTTGAGGTCCGGCTGATGCGAGAAGAAACGGTGCCAGTAGTATTGCTTCGCTATGTCATCCCACGTCCAGTTCGACTTTTCCGTGTCAGTAAAGATGATGCGTGCGTCTTTGTAGAGCTGGTCAGTATCGGACCACACGTAGAAGTTGCGTTCCGGCGATCCCGGCGCTGCGAGCCGCGCAGCCTTGAACCACGGATGCTGGTCGGAGGTGTGGTTGATGACCAGCTCGATCATCACCTGCATCCCGCGCCGGTGCGCTGCGTCGAGGAATTGCTTGAAGTCATCCAGGGTGCCGTAGCTGGGATTGACGTCGATGTAGTTGGCGATGTCGTAGCCGTCGTCGCGCAGCGGAGAAGGGAAGAAGGGCAGCAGCCACAGGCAGGTAACGCCGAGGTCCTGCAGATAATCCAGCCGCGAGATGAGACCCGGAAAGTCGCCGATGCCGTCCGCGTTCGAATCCTGGAAGGCGCGCACGTGCAACTCATAGATGACCGCGTCTTTGTACCAGAGAGGATCGGAGGCGCTGCCGGCTTTCTTCACTCGTATCTCTTTCGCAGGTGCGTGCGTTACTTGGTACAAGAGTACCGCTCCGGTGCCACTCAAGGTTTACAGCAGAAGAGGCTGAAACGCCTCTCTTGTGATATCTCCGCGACGCGTTCCCGGAGTTGAACAGTTTGCATCCAACTGTCATATAGAGAGATGCAGGCTTTCGGGCTTGCGTTTGCTGTGCTGTTGCGATAGCGTCCCGATGTGAGGAAATGTGGCCGAACGAAAGAAGAAAGCCAACCAAAGTGCTACCAGAGACTCGATGCACGGCGCGCCGATCGAGGACTACTGCCTGATCGGCGACTGCGAGACGGCAGCGCTGGTCTCGCGGGATGGGTCGATCGACTGGCTGTGCTGGCCGACCTTCTCTTCGGGTGCGTGCTTCGCCGCGCTGCTCGGAACCAGGGACCACGGCTATTGGAAGATCGCTCCTGCTGCAGAACTTAAAGGCATCAGCCGGGCCTATATCCGCGGACACGCTGATTGTAGAGACGACGTTTGTGACCCGGCGCGGGGAGGTCAGCGTCACGGACTTCATGCCGCCCCGTGGCACCAACTCTCACCTCATACGAATCGTGCGTGGCGTGCGTGGCCGTGTGAAGATGCGTATGGAGATCGCCATCCGCTTCGACTACGGCCGCACAGTCCCGTGGGTGACGCGGGGGCGCTCCATCCTGCGTGCGGTCGCCGGTGGGGACATGATCGTGCTGCGCACAAGGCCCCGCTGCACAGCGAAGGCCTTACAACGGTGAGCGAATTTACCGTCGGCGCAGGTCAGACGATGAGTTTTACATTGTCAAGTTCCTCATCGCTGGTCGAAGGTGCCGGCTGCCCTCGATACAGCGAAGGCGCTGAAGCAGACGAAGCGTTTCTGGACGGCATGGTCGCACCGCACCACGTACCACGGCCGCTACGCCGACGCGGTGAACCGATCGATGATCACCTTGAAGGCGCTTACCTACAGGCCGAGCGGCGGCATCGTAGCTGCTCCTACTACGTCGTTGCCGGAGAAGCTTGGCGGCACACGCAACTGGGACTATCGCTTCTGCTGGTTGCGCGACACATCGTTCACGTTGCTCGCGCTGATGCAGGGCGGCTACCAGGAGGAGGCCGTGGCGTGGCGGCAGTGGTTGTTGCGCGCAATCGCCGGTGCTCCCGACCAGGTCCAGACGATCTACGGAATCTGGGGTGAGCGCCAGGTCCCCGAGTGGGAGGCGGATTGGCTGCCGGGCTATCGCCACTCGCGACCGGTGCGCATCGGCAATGCGGCCGCAGGACAGTTTCAACTCGACGTCTTCGGCGAGGTCGCGGCCGCGTTGATCCGCACTCCCCAGGCGAAAGACGACATCCGTGTCTCTGCCGGCGCATTGCAGGCGGCGTTGATCGACCACCTCTGCGATGTGTGGCGGCAACCAGACGAGGGCATCTGGGAGACGCGCGGCGGCCGCAAGCACTTCACCCACTCGAAGGTGATGGCGTGGGTCGCGCTCGACCGCGCCATCCGCTATCACGAGCGCTTCGACGGCGGCGGCGATCTTGCGCGATGGAAGAAGAATCGCGAACTCATCCACCGCGAGGTCTGCGCGAAGGGCTTCAACAAACGGCTGAACAGCTTCGTGCAATCGTACGGCTCAACGGAGCTGGATGCCTCCTGTCTGCGCATCGTGCTTAGTAGGCTTCCTTCCCGCGGACGATCCGCGCATTCGCGGCACCGTCGAAGCCATTGAGAAGCACCTGATGAGAGGCGGCCTCGTGCAGCGCTACAACACCAGGACCTCGCGCGACGGACTGCCCAGTGGCGAGGGAGTATTTCTGGCCTGCAGCTTCTGGATGGTGACCAATCTGTGGCTGATCGGGCGCAAACGTGATGCGACTGCTTTGTACGAACGGCTGTTGAAGCTGCGCAACGACGTGGGACTTCTCTCCGAGGAGTACGATCCCGCGCATAAACGGCTAGTCGGAAATTTTCCACAAGCGTTGTCGCACATCTCCCTGATTCACGCAGCGTTCACACTCTCCGGCAAGTGGAAACCGGATCGTGGCGATGAAAGGACTTAGCAGGCCGCTCCGCACGTGGGTTTGACAGGTGCAACCCTGTGCACATTTCGCAGACTCTAAACAGTGACATCTGTAGAACTGTGTCACTTATGTATGCCGGACCGGATCGGTTGAAGCCATGCCCCGCACGCCCAGATCTACGTATCGCCTTCAACTTCATAAAGATTTCACCTTCGATGATGCAGCGGCGATCGCAGGTTACCTGCGGCGGCTGGGCATCTCGCATGTCTACTGCTCGCCGTATCTGCAGGCGGCGCCGGGCAGCACCCACGGCTATGACATCGTCGACCATCAACGGGTAAATGCAGAACTCGGCGGCGCAGAGGGACACGAGCGTTTTTCGACGAAGCTCGGCGAGAACGATCTGGGACAGGTGCTGGACGTCGTGCCTAACCACATGTCGCTGGGCCGCGAGAACCGTTTCTGGTGGGACGTGCTGGAGAACGGAACGTCGAGCCGCTATGCATCGTTCTTCGACATCGACTGGCAGCCGCAGGAGGAGCGTCTGCGCGACAAGGTGCTGGTGCCGATCCTCGATGACCAGTACGGCAGAGTGCTTCAAGCAGGCGGAATCAAGCTGACGCGCCAGGGCGCGATGTTTCAGGTAGAGTGCGCCGGGCAGACGCTGCCGGTGGCGCCGCCTACGTTGCCGGTGATACTCGCGCGAGCGGCGGAGTATGCCAAGTCCGACACGTTGAGTTTTCTTGCCGCATCCTTCGGCAGGCTGCCTGCCCCGGAGTACGTCGATCGCAGAACCATTCTCGCAAGGCATCGCGACAAGGTGGTGCTGTGCACATTGCTGGAGCGGCTGTGCGTGGAGGAGCCCAGGACGTGCGAGCAGATCGATTGCGCGGTCGCGGAGTTGAATGCAAATCTTGATGCACTCGACGACCTGCTAAACCAGCAGAACTACCGGCTGTCCTATTGGAAGGCCGCCGACCAGCAGTTGGGCTACAGGCGGTTCTTCGATGTGAACTCGTTGGTTGGCGTGCGCGTCGAGCGTGAGCACGTGTTCGAGGAGACCCATGCGCTGGTGATCGATTGGCTGAAGCGCGGCGTGCTCGATGGCGTGCGCGTCGATCATCCGGATGGAATGCGCGATCCGCTGGAGTACTGCCGTCGGCTGCGAGAGCGCGCTCCCGATGCGTGGATCGTTGGCGAAAAGATCCTGGAGCCGGGAGAGTTTCTGCCCGAGAGCTGGCCTATTCAGGGCACCACCGGATATGACTTTCTCAACACGGCGCTGGGAGTTCTGGTGAGGCCCGAGGGCATGGGGGAGCTAACCACGGTGTACGCGGACTTCATCGGAACGACCTCGAACTACACCGAGATCATGCACGAGAAGAAGATCAACGTCACGCAGGAGTCGCTCGCCAGTGACGTCGGCCGGCTGACTTCGCTCTTCGTCGAGATATGCGAGCGCAATCGCAACCAGCGCGACTACACGCGCGCCGAGGTGCGGCGTGCCGTCCGCGAAGTGGCGGCCTGCTTCCGCATCTACCGCTCCTACGTCGTGCCGGAGCGCAACGAGATCACCGACGAAGACCGCGCTGCAATCTCGCAGGCGACGGACTGCGCCAGGAGCAAGCGTCAGGATATCGATGGTGGCCTCTTCGACTTCATGCGCGATGTGCTGACCATGAAGGTGACAGGCAAATTTGAGACCGAGTTCGTTCAGCGCTTCCAGCAGTTCACCGGCCCGGTGATGGCGAAGGGCGTCGAGGACACCGCGCTCTACTGCTACAACCGGCTGACCGGGATGAATGAAGTCGGAAGCGACCCCAGCCGGGACGGCCTCAGCGTCGACGAATTTCATAGCTACAACGCGAAGATGCAGGCCACCCACCCGCTTGACCATGGCGACGCTCTCCACCCATGACACCAAGCGCAGCGACGACGTCCGTGCGCGGCTCGCGGTGCTGTCGGAGATGCCGGGCAGATTCGGCGCGGCAATACATCGCTGGTCGCGACTGAACGCTGAACTGACGAGGAACGCGCCACGACGGAAGCCCGATCGTGGACCTCAACACCGAGTACTTCTACTACCAGACGCTAATCGGCGCATGGCCCATCGATGCGGAGCGACTGAAGAGCTTATCATGACGAAGGCTGCGCGCGAGGCCAAGCAGCAGACCACGTGGGTCGCACACAACAACGAGTTCGAGGATGCCCTGAACAACTTCGTCGATCGCACGCTGGAGCACCGGATCTTTCATCGATGAATTGGTGCAGTTTGTCGACTCGGTGAAGCAAGCCGGTCGCATCAACTCGCTCGCGCAGACGCTGATGAAGCACACGGTCCCCGGCGTGCCCGATCTCTACCAGGGAACAGAGCTATGGGACCTGAGCCTGGTCGATCCCGACAATCGCAGGCCCGTCGACTACAAGCTGCGATGCAGGCTTCTGCAGGAGATACAGACGCTGTCCGCCGCGCAGGTCATGGAGCGGATCGACGAGGGCCTGCCGAAGCTGTGGACCATCAACCGCGCGCTATGTCTCCGCCGCGAGCATCCGGAGTGGTTCGGCGCCGAAAGCGGCTACCGTCCGCTACGGGCGATCGGCAGCAAGAAGGCGCACGTCATCGCTTATCTGCGCGGCGACAACGTCGTCACCGTGGTCCCGCGGCTGATAGTTACGCTGGCAGGGAAGTGGGCCAATACCGCTGTGGCGCTCCCCAAAGGACAATGGACAAATCGCATGACCGGCGAGACCATCGAAGGCGGAAAGGTCGCAATGGAAGATCTCCTGCGCGAGTTTCCCGTCGCGCTGCTGGTCCGCCAGGAAAGCAGGCTACGCTAATGAAGAGCGGGAGCGGCAAGGATGCATGAGTTCACAGTCTGGGCGCCAAATGTAAGCAAGGTGGCGGTGAAGACGAATGATGGCGTCTATCCCATGCAAGGTCCCGACGCGACCGGATGGTGGAGCGCCAAGGTCGAGAGCGCAGGCCCCGGCACCGACTACGCATTTCTGCTGGACGACGATCCGACGCCCTATCCCGATCCGCGCAGCGCGCGCCAGCCCAACGGCGTGCACGGTCCGTCGCGCGTGGTCGACCACAAAGCCTTCCATTGGAACGACACGAGCTGGCAAGGTCCGCCGATCTCAGGCGCAGTGATCTACGAGCTGCACGTCGGCACCTTCACCCGCGAGGGCACCTTCGACGCTGCAACGAACGGCTGGACTACCTCTCTAAGCTCGGCATCACTCACATTGAGCTGATGCCGGTCGCCGCGTTTCCCGGCCAGTTCGGCTGGGGCTACGACGGCGCCGCGCTCTTCGCCGTGCACGAGCCGTACGGCGGTCCCGACGGCCTGAAGCGCCTCGTCAACGCCTGCCACCTGCAGGGCATCGGAGTTCTGATCGACGTGGTCTACAACCACTTCGGCCCGGTCGGCAGCTACGCCAGCAAGTTCGGCCCCTACCTCAACGGCAGACATCACACGCCATGGGGCGACGCGATTAATTTTGAGGAGGCGGGCAGCGACGAGGTGCGCCGCTTCTTCTGCGACAACGCGCTGATGTGGATGCGCGACTATCACGTCGACGGTCTGCGCCTCGATGCCGTGCACGAATTCGTCGATCGCTCCGCCATTCACTTCATGGAGCAGCTCTCCGCCGAGGTCGAGGTCCTGTCGTCCACCCTCGGACGCCGCCTCGTACTCATCGCCGAGAGCGACCTCAACGATCCCCGCGTCGTAACCCCGCGCGAAGCCCGCGGCTACGGCATGGACGCGCAGTGGAGCGACGACTTCCACCACGCGCTCTTCACCATCCTGCACGTCGAGCAGGGCAAGGGCTACTACGACGACTTCGGCTCCTTCGAAGATCTCGCCAAGTCGCTCACCCGCGTCTTCGTCTACGACGGCGCGTTCTCGAAGTACCGCAACCGCCGACACGGACGTCCCGTTGACGGCCTCTCCATGCATCACTTCGTCGGCTTCATCCAGAACCACGATCAGGTCGGCAATCGCGCCACCGGCGACCGGCTCGAGCAGATCATCGGCCTCGATCGCGCGAAGGTCGCCGCCGGTCTCGTCCTCACCGCGCCATTCATTCCGCTCATCTTCCAGGGCGAGGAGTTCGCCGCCTCCACGCCCTTCCAATACTTCGCGCACCACGAAGAGGAGGCGATGGCGAAGGCCGTCTCCGAGGGCCGCCGCCGCGAGTTCGCCGCCTTCGGATGGGACCCCAACCTCATCCCCGATCCGGAGAAGCGCGAGACCTTCGATCGCTCCAAGCTGAACTGGGATGAGGTCCACCAGGGCACGCACGCGGAGATGCTCGAGTGGTTCACAAAGCTCATCCATCTGCGCCGCAGTTCGCCCGCGCTAAACGACGGCGACGCGGGCCACATCAAAGTCCGCTTCGACGAGAAGAAGCGCTGGCTCACGATGGAGCGCGGCCCGGTCAAGGTCATGTGTAATCTGGGCGACGAAGCCGTCGAATTCGATAACCCAGCAGGTCTTCCGCTGCTGCTCGCATCGCGTGACGATGTCCACGTAGACAACGCAAAAGTAGTTCTCCCACCCGACACCTTCGCGCTCCTCTCCAACGAGAAGAATTAAAGAAGAGACCCGCCTCACGCTGATCGATGCTGGCCGCGAGACTTAAGATGCGATTAAGTTCCAGGCTCTCCGCGTGGGAATAGTAGTGAACGGTTACGCCGGAAATAATTGCAAACCAGCGCCTCAACGAGCTAAACTGTTGTGTATGCGTACATAAACACCTTTCGGTCATCTTTGGGTTGAGGTGTGCCCGTTCCCCAGGAAAGCACCTTTTGTCGAAACTTTTGTTTCGTTTGTTCGTATCTCTCTCAGCGAACCTACGTCTATAGCGATACGGCAGACCGGCGTAAGCTCCGACCCGATCTGAAAGCATCTCGCGGAGCTTGATTCAAGTTGCACGAACTTTAAGTGAGGTTGGAACAGATGCTGAAAGGATTCGACATTTCGCGGACGGCCATGCGCACGGCGATATTACTGCCCGCGCTGTTTGCAATTGGCCTGCACCCGGCCGCGCAGGCCCAGGCGCCCGCGCCCGCCGCTGCACCCACAAGCCAAATCGGCACGGTCAAGGCAATCTCGGGCAGCGCGATTACTGTAGCGAAAGACGGCGGCCAGCAGGTGACCGTTACGCTCGGCGATACCACGAAGGTCGTTCAGTTGGCGCCGGGCAGCACTGACCTCAAGACTGCGACACCGGCGACGGCAGCCGACATTGCGGTCGGCGATCGAATTCTTGCCACTCGGCAAGCCCGGCGCCACGGCCGATCAATTCACCGCCTCACGCGTCGTCCTCATGAAGTCCGGCGACATCGCCCAGAAGCACGCGCAGGAGCAGGCCGACTGGCAGAAGCGCGGAACCGGCGGCCTCGTCACCGCAGCCGACCCCGCAGCCGGCACGTTCACCATCGCCGTCGGCACGAAAAAGGTCGAGGTGAAGACCACCTCCGCCACCATCTATCGCCGCTACTCCGGTGGGTCCGTCAAGTTTGAAGATGCCGTCCCCAGCACCATCGCAGACCTGCATGTCGGAGACCAGCTCCGCGTCCGCGGCGCGAAGTCCGACGACGGCTCCTCCATCCAGGCCGAGGAGATCGTCAGCGGCTCCTTTGCGAATCTCGCGGGACTCATCGCCACCATCAATCCCGCCGACAACACCATCACCCTCAAGGACCTCACCACCAAGAAGACGATGACGGTGAAGATCACCCCCAGCTCCGAACTGCACGATCTGCCTGAGCGCGCTGCGACGATGTTTGCAGCGCGAGCCAAGGGTGGCGCTGCCGGTGCTGGAGCCCGCCGGTGGTGCGAGGCGGAGCAGGCGCACCTCCAGCCGGTGGCGGCGGAGCGCCGCGCGGACAAGGCGGTCCCGGCGGCCCCGGCGGTTACGGCGGCGGCCGCTCTGCAGGTGGCGATCTCTCACAGATGGTCAGCCGTCTGCCGCCTGAGCCCTTCGCTGACCTCAAGGTAGGCAAGGCCGCAATGATCGTTGCGTCTCAGACTTCTCCATCAAGCACGACAGTTACCGCCGTCACGCTGCTTACCGGCGTGGAACCAATCCTGGCAGCATCACCCGACGCCGCAGCTATGACGTTCTCTGGATGGAACGTAGGTGGCGGCGGCGGCGGCGATGACGGCGGCGGCGGTCCCCAGTAAGCACCGTTCCCGGCGACGGCACACAAATTTTTATCTACTAGGAGCAGGAATGTCATTTCGTTCAGCATTGAAGTTCTTTTTTGCCTTTTTCATAGCTCTGGCCGCCACGGCGCCGCCGCACATTCTGGCCCAGGCGCCGGCCGGAGCCAGCCGGAGCCACCGTTCGAGGCCTGGTCGCCGATCCTGACAACGCCGTTATTCCCGGCGCCACCGTCACCCTCACGCCGCAGTCCGGCAAGGCCCTCACGGCGGTCTCCGGAAGCGACGGCAACTACGTCATCCGCGGCGTGGCGGCCGGCAACTACTCGATCACCGTCACCATGGACGGCTTCGCGTCATTTGTGAAGGAGGGCGTGCGCATCACCGCCGGACAGGCTCTCACGGTGGATGCGAAGCTCGCCATCCAGACCGAGAATCAGACGGTCCAGGTCTCCACCAACACCACGCAACTCAGCGTCGACTCCGACAGCAACGCCAGCTCGACAGTAATCAAAGGCGCTGACCTCGACGCTCTCTCCGACGACCCCGACGAACTCTCCGCCGAACTCTCCGCGCTCGCCGGCCCCGCCGCCGGCCCCAACGGCGGACAGATCTACATCGACGGATTCACCGGTGGCCAACTGCCGCCCAAGTCCTCCATCCGCGAGATCCGCATCAACCAGAACCCCTTCTCCGCGCAGTATGACCGCCTGGGCTTCGGTCGCGTCGAAATCTTCACCAAGCCCGGAACGGATAAATTCCACGGCTCCTTCCAGTTGCAGGGCAACGACAACATCTTCAACACCGGCAGCCCGTTCGTTACCTCGCAGCCGCCCTATCACACCCTCTTCTTCCTCGGAAACCTCACCGGCCCCATCAACTCGAAGGCATCGTTCACTCTCTCGGGCACGCGTCGTGATATCGATAACAACAACCTGATCAACGGCACCATCTATGCGAACCCTGCAGCGCCAACTGTGCTCTGCCAGCCTGCGGACCCTGCTTGCACCTCACTCGCGTACGCGGCTGCGGTCAACGCGCCGCAGACCAGATGGGATATCAGTCCACGCGTCGATCTCGCGCTGAGCGATAAGAACACCCTGACGGTCCGCCTCCAATATACGAGCAACACTCAGACCAACAACGGAAGCGGCTTCAACCTCTCTACGACTGGCGCAACCACCACTGCCGTTGAACCCACCGTACAGATTAGCGATACGCAGATAATCAGCTCACGCGTCATTAACGAGGTACACCTCGAGTACCAGCTCGACAAGAGTGGCTCAACGCCAGTCAGCACCGCGCCGGCCGTAAGCGTTCAGGGATCGTTCAATGGTGGAGGCACGACCGTTGGCCCTTCCACCGATCGTTCGACACACGTTGAGGTGCAGAACTACACCTCCATCCAACTCCAGAAAAACTTCATCCGGTTTGGCGGCCGCCTTCGCTACAACCGTGACGCCAACGCTCCCGCCAGCAGCAAGCAGCTTTATATACAACTGCATTCTGACTGCAGGCTGCGCCCCAGGTGGAAGTGGCGTCATCTCTTCCTATCAGAACGGCATCGCCAGCCAGTTCAACCAGACCCTTATCGTGAATCCGGTAACTGCCGCAGTCACAGACATCGGCTTATACGCCGAGGACGACTGGAAGGTGAAGCCGAACCTTACCTTCAGCTATGGTCTTCGTTACGAGGAGCAGAGCCAGATCGCCTCCGATCGCAACGACTT
Source organism: uncultured Acidobacteriaceae bacterium (assembly GCA_963744125.1). Taxonomy (GTDB): domain Bacteria; phylum Acidobacteriota; class Terriglobia; order Terriglobales; family Acidobacteriaceae; genus Edaphobacter. Next base: position 983,367 of record CAVUSG010000012.1, read on the forward strand.
CGCCCCGCGGCTCTCCTTCGCGTATGGTCTCTTCGGCGGAAAGGGCGCACCCAAAACCGTACTCCGCGGCGGCTTCGGAATCTTCTATGATCGCTTCAATATTGGCAACGTCGTAGCTCCCATCGAGCAGAACGGCGTCAACCAGATCAGACCACCCTCAAGAACCCGCTAGCAGCTTGCACTCCGACGACTGTCTCTCTGTGCGGCTGCCGGCTCCGACTGGCAATACCATCACCACCATCTCGTCGACTCTTCGTAACCCCTATACCCTGCAGTTTGCAATCGGCGTCGACCAGCAGCTCTTCAAGAACGCCACCGTCTCAGTCAACTACCTGAGAGCGCAGGGAGAACATCAGTTCTATTCGCAGAACATCAATGCGCCGATTCTGGTCGAATGGCATGATCTATCCCATTCCCCCGCCGCCCGGTGACTTCGCCGATCGTCAACGATCAATATCAATCCGGCGGCATCTACCGCCAGAATCAGCTCACGGCCAACTTCAATGTGCGTCCCTCCCGGTACGTCTCCTTGGGCGGCTACTACGCGCTCGGCTTCGCCAACGCTGACACCAGTGGATTCGGCTCTTACCCCTCCGTCCCCTACGACCTTGCCAAGGACTACGGACGGGCAGGCTTCGATGTGCGTAGCCGCTACACCATCTATCGGAACCGTCAACCTGCCTCACCTGATTACATTGAGCCCCTTCGTCGTAGGCCAGTCCGGCAACCCCTACAACGTCGTCACCGGAACCGACCTGAATAACGACAGCATCTACAACGATCGCCCCTCATTCCTGCCGGGACAGAACTCCGCAACCTGCGGCAACGCTGCAACCTTCAACGCAGCGCCGGCCGCCGGTTATACTCCCATCCCGATCAACTATTGCACGGGCCCTGCGTTGTTCGTGACCAATCTCCGCGTCGCCAAGACCTGGGGCTTCGGTCCCGCTGCTGGCGATCGTCCTCGCGGTAGCGGCGGCGGTGGCGGCGGCAGCAGCAGGGTGGCTTCGGCGCTCCCGGTGGCCGGTGGTGGTGGCGCTCGTGGCGGCGGCGGCGGCGCTCGTGGCGGCGGCGGCCCCGGTGGCGGCGGTGGCCGGTCGATCAACTCCGGCAAGCGCTACAACCTGAACTTCAACGTCCAGATCCAGAACCTCTTCAACACCGCCAACTACGCAACGCCGAGCGGAAACCTGAACTCGCCAACGTTGTTCGGCAAAGCCACGCAACTCGCCGGCATGCCCTACAGCGGTGGCACCGCCAAGATGCGCACCACCTTCGGACTGTCGTTCACCTTCTAACTCAAGCCGCAAACCAACCCAGGCGCAACCGGAACATCCCCGGTTGCGCCTTCTCTTTTGCCCCCAGCCCACACCAAAAATTCCCCCACCACAGGCACGCGCCCGGACCAATGAAATCAAGAGCTTACAAACCGAGGTCCAACCTCAACTCTTTTATTTTGAAGATTTTGCGCAAAACATGGGGGAGGGAGGGGATACCCAGACCCCACTAATCGCTCTCCCTCGGATCCGCGAAGGGAAGCAGATCCAGCCGCTCATCATGCTCCGGTTCAGCCTCCGGCGACGCGATTACCACCGTCTTGGCATTCAGGAACTCCCGCATCCCCGCAGCCGAAAGCTCGCGCCCATAGCCGGACCTCTTCGTCCCCCCAAACGGCAGCCGCGGATCGCTAGCCACCATCGCATTCAGAAAGACTCGGCCAGCCTGCAGCTCGGTCACCAGCCGCTGCTGCTCGCCGGGCTCGCGCGTCCATGCCGAGGCGGCCAGGCCAAACGGCGTATCGTTCGCCAGCAGAATCGCCTGGCTCAGGTCATTCACCCGGAACAGCATCGCCACCGGCCCGAACAGCTCCTCGCGATACACCGGACAGCTACGCGGCACGTTGACCATAACGGTAGGCTCAAAGTAGTTGCCGGCGCCCAGCATCCGCTCGCCACCGGTCAGAATCCGTGCCCCCGCGGCCACCGCCGTCTTCACCTGCGCCTCCAGGTCCTCGACGATACGCCGAGTCGCGAGCGGCCCGATCTCCGTATCGTCCTTCATCGGATCCCCCACCCGCACCCCCTCCATCCCCGCCACAAAACGCCGCTCAAACTCGTCGTAGATCTCGTGCGCCACGATAAAGCGCTTGGCCGCAATGCACGACTGGCCGCTGTTGACGCAGCGCGCACGCACCGCCGTCTCAACCGCCAGATCGAGGTCAGCCGAGGGCATCACAATAAACGGGTCACTCCCCCCCAGCTCCAGCACCGACTTCTTAATCAGCCACCCAGCCTGCGCTGCAATGGCCCGTCCTGCTCCCTCACTGCCGGTCACCGTCACCGCCGCAATGCGCTCGTCCCCCAGCACCATCTCCACCTGCTTAGCCTCGATCAGCAGAGATTGAAATGTCCCCCGCGGAAATCCTGCGCGCCGCACCAGCGATTCGATCGCCAGCGCGCACTGCGGCACATTCGATGCATGCTTCAGCAGGCCGACATTCCCAGCCATCAACGCCGGCGCAAGGAACCGGAACACCTGCCAGAAAGGGAAGTTCCACGGCATCACCGCCAGCACGATACCCAACGGGTCCCACCGCACATAGCTATGGTTCTTCTCCGTAGCGACCGCCTCCGGAGCGAGGATACGAGCGGCATTGTCTGCGTAGTAGCGGCACGCACTGGCGCACTTCAACACCTCCTGCCGGGCCGCGGCAATCGGCTTCCCCATCTCCAGCGTAATTGTCGTGGCCAGGTCTTCCGTCTCGTGCTCGAGCATCGCGGCGAGCTTCCGCATCCACAGCGCGCGGTGCCCCAGCGGAATCGTCATATAAGCGTGGAACGCGTCGTCGGCCAGCGTGATCTTTCTGCCGAATCGCTTCGTCTGTGAGCGGTTCGAAGTGGCGCAGTACGCGCCCATTAGCGGGATTAATCGATTCGATGGCCATGCGTCTCGGTCTTCCAGCAGTCTACCCTGATGCTAACTCAACCAGCCGCTAACTTAGCCAGCGCCTCCGCCAACACTTCAGTCCCGCGCGCAATGTCCTCTGTCGTCGCATACTCATCCGGCTTGTGGCTGACCCCCAGCCGGCAGGGGATAAAGATCATCGCAATCGGCGCAATCTGCGCCAGGAAGAGCGAGTCGTGATAAGCCCGGCTCACCATCTTCTTATAAGCAAGCCCGCTCTCCGTGCAGATTGCCTCCAGCGTCTCCACAATATGCGGCGAGCAGTCCGCCGGAGCATCAGCATTCACCAACTCCTCCGCGATAGTCACGCCGCGCCGCCGTCGAATCTCCTCGCAATCCTGTCGCACCGCCTCAATCACGCCCTCGCGCCGCTCCGGATTGGTATCCCGTAGATCGACCTGCAGCACTACCCTGCTGGGCACGCTGTTCACCGCGCCGGGATACACCTCGCAGGTCCCCACCGTGCCCACTGTATCGATAGCCCCGGTGCCCAGCACATGCCTCTCCAGCGAAAGAATCACCTCCGCCGCCGCACACAGCGCATCCTTGCGATCCGGCATCAGCAGCGCCCCCGCATGGCCTCCAAATCCCCCGATAGTGAAGCGATACCCCGCCGGCGCAGCGATACTCGTGACAAGGCCAAGCGGAATCTTCTCCCGCTCCAGCAGCGGTCCCTGCTCGATATGCAGCTCAATCCAGCCGTGATAGTGGCCCTTAGGCAAACGCACCCCGGAGAGTGGCCCCGCAAACCCCGCCGCCGCGCGCACCCCAGCCAGACGTGCGCTCTCCATCCTTATCCTGCAGGTCCTTCATCGCATCGGCCCGCGCAGGGTCCAGCGTGCCCGACATCAACCGGCTTCCCAGGCACCCGATACCGAACCGCGTCGGCTCCTCCGACGTTAGCATCACCAGCTCGAGTGAACGTCGCAGCTTCACTCCGCTCCGCTTCAGCGCACGCATCGCCTCCAGCCCGCCCAGCACTCCCACGGTACCGTCATACATCCCGGCGTGCGGGATGGCATCGATATGCGACCCCGTAGCCACTGCCGGCAACTCCGGCTCAGTACCCGCCCACCGAATAAACGTGTTGCCAACCGCATCCTCACGCACCGCGAAACCCTCATCGGCAGCCAGCGATTTCAGCCACCCGCGCGCTCGAAGATCGTCATCGGAAAACACGATGCGCGTAACCGCAGTCCCGTTCGCGACCGGTTCGGCGTGGGTAAAAGTCGCCAGGGTATCGAGTTCGCTGCGCAGCCGCGCCGCGTCAATCTTGATCTGCATCTTGTAACTCCCGTTGCTACGCTATTGGGCTCAACCCAGCGGATGACGATTCCAATCCTTATAAATTAGATACTTTGCCGGCTGCTTCCCAATCGCGCCGAACCACTGCGGACAGAACGCCCCCATCCAGATAAAATCCCCTGCCTTCACCGGATACCACCTATCGCTCAACCGGTAGATGCCGCCGCCCTCGAGCATCAGCAGCCCATGCTCCATCACATGCACCTCCACCATGCTCAGTCCTGCGCCGGGCTGATAAGTCATCGTGTTCACGGCAAAGTCGAATCCCAGCGAATCGGGCAGCAGGCTTCGAACTTCAAGGTCGGGGTCCCCCATCAGCGGCACCGCCTCAACGCTGCTCTCCTGGCCAACCAGCACCGAAGCGGCCGTCACCCCCTCCAGCGGCTGATAGTTCTTCTCAATCACCGCAAGCCGCGTCTTCTCCGTCGCCGTAAATGTGTGTTCGGCTCCCGCAGGGAGATAGGCATAACCGCCTGCACTGAGCGTCCGAAAGCTGCTTCCGGTGGCGAGGTCAGCGCCGCCCTCCAGCACATACACAAAGCGCTGCGCCACAGTAGAGCCCAGCGTTCCCTCCGGCTCCAACTCAGCAGTGTACTGCGTAAACCCTGCGCCCAGCGCAGGCGAAATATGCACGATCGCCTCTCCCCCCTGCATCCCCGGAAGTGGCGTGCGCACAAACGTGTCGGGGGTATGCAGCAGATGGTCGCGTTGACGTGTGCTGCGTGTGTGCCCCAGTTCGTGCATGGCGCCTACCCCTCACCTTTCGTGCCTGCTTGTCGCTCGCCCAATAACCTCAAAAACTCCAAGCCAACTACAAGCGCAGCCTCGACATCCTCCGCCAGCACCGACTCGTCCGGATGATGACTCAGGCCGCCGGGACTACGCAAAAACAACATGCAGCTCGGCAGCCGAGCCGCAACGATCATCGCATCGTGGCCCGCTCCGCTCATCATCCGCATCGGCTGCACATCAGCACATCTTACAGCCGTTTCGAGCAGTTCCGTCAGGCCCGTATCCATCGGAACGGCCGGCTGACTCATCGTCTGCCGCCACGCAAACTCCACTCCGCGTTTATCCGCCGCCCTCTGCGCCTCCAGCATAATCCGCTCAAGCGCCGCGCCGCGCACTGCATCATCTGCATGCCGAACATCCAAAGTGGCCGCCACATCGCCCGCAATCACATTGCTCGCGCCCGGCATAGCATGGATGCTCCCGACCGTAGCGACCAGGCCATCTTCCGCCGCGTAGGCAACGCGCTCGACACTGACAATCCACTCCGCCGCAGCCGCCAGAGCATCGTGCCGCAGATGCATCGGAGTCGTCCCGGCATGATTCGCCTTGCCTGTGAAGCTGGTGAGCAGGCGGCTCTGCCCGACGATCGCCTCCACCACTCCCAGCGGCCGATGAGCGCTCTCCAGCACCGGCCCCTGCTCAATATGCATCTCCAGATAAGCAAACGCCAGCGGCGAAACCCGCGCCTCAGCCATCGCCGCAGGATCAAGCCCAAAGCCACGAATCGCATCACCGACACTCACCCCATGTGCATCCTGAAGCGCTAATACATCGCCGCTCAGTGTTCCGGTCAGCGCCATGCTACCCAGAAAGGGCTTGCTGAATCGCACACCCTCTTCCTCCGAAAAGCCGATTACCTCAATCGCAAACGGCAGCCGCTTTCCATGCAACTCCTCCACCAGCGCAACGCCCAGCACCACGCCCAGCACACCATCGAACGCCCCGGCATTCGGAACCGTATCCAGGTGCGAACCGATGAGCAGCCGCGGCGAACTCCGGGGTAATCCCTTCATAGAGGCCGCGCAGATTGCCCACTGCATCCACCTGAACGATCATTCCAGCCGCTTCCATCCACCCGCGTAACAAGGCATGAACATCATGCGTCGCAAGCGAAAGAAATGTCCGCGTGATCTCCCCAGCAACATCGGTGCAGGTCGCGATCTCGCGGCAACGCGCAATGATGCGCTCGCCCGAGCCCGTATTCGTAACCTCTGTAACTCTCATAGGCACATATTACGGTCTGCGCACCACACGCGCCTCAATATAGCCATGCGGCTCATCGATAGGAACAAAAATCTCGTTGGGGTTATCCTGCCCGAAACGCGAAAGATCCACCAGCAGACAGTGCTTATTCGGCATCCCAAGCTCCATCTCGCTAATCTCCGCCACCTCAGTCAGCGCACTCTCGGCCATCGCGTAGAGCGTCTGCTGCACGGATTTGCTGTCATGCTCTGCAAAGGTCTTCAGCATCGCCTCGCGAATATTCGCGCGCACGGCGTCATAGTCAAGCTTGTCGGAAACATAGACCCACTCCGCGCGCACGGCCGTGCCAAACAACCGGTCATTCGTCTCCGGCAGCGTCGTCAGCGACTCCTTGATATATCCCTCGAATGCCGACTTCGCAGTCTTCAGCACCACCATATTCTCCAGCCCGGAGACAATCTTGAACGCGCCGCCCTGCGCCCGCTCCACCCTGGTCGTCTGCAACTCGCCGGACCCCCGCATAAAGGTGTCAGGATGCGGCTCGCCATCCACCGTCAGCCGCTTCCACATCGTGCTGGCGATCTGCACCTCGGCAGAGCTAACCTGCGGATTCCGTCCCAGCAGAAAGTCGATCAACTCCATCGCATACTCCTCCATCGAAGTAGCGGTCGAGCTGCGTGCCAGCGAGTACACCGTATTCTTCATCGTGTCCGTCGCCAGTATCTTGCTGTTGTCGCCGTCGATATGTGCGCTCGCAAAGTCCCCCCGCAGCAGCACCTGCACAGTCCACTCACGCAGATCGTTCCCATGCGCGTGACGAGTCACCTTCATCAGGCGTACGCGCGATTTTCCGTAGCGGTTTTCAGCAAGTTCAATCATGCAATCAGCTTCCTCGATAGGTGGTGTAGCCATTAGCCGTCAGCAGCAGCGGAATGTGATAGTGCTGCCCGCTATCCGTAATCTCAAACACAACTTCAACGTAAGGATAAAGTCCCTTCAAACCCTTACTCGCATAGTAGCTCGCCGTCGCGAAGTGGACCCGATAGACTCCCGGCTCGCAACGTCTCGCCCTCCGGCAACAAATACTTGCAACGTCCATCTGAATCAGTCGCGGCCTCATTCACGGCAACCCACGCCCCATCCATCAACCGAGCCAGCGACACCGCAACCTCAGCCGCAGGCCGCCCCAGCGCCGTATCCAGAATGTGTGTCGAGATCCCCATGCTCACTCGACCTCCAGCCAGCGCTTCAGACGAAGCGCCGTAATCTGTCGTTGCTGCTCCGCCGCCTCGCGAAGCTCCGTCGCATCGTCGTTCTTCATCCGCGCCTCCAGCGCCGCCAGTATCTCGCTCGCGCTCCTGCCGCTCGCGCAAATAATGAAGATACGCCCAAACCTCTCCTCATAGCGACGGTTCGCATCTTTCAGCGCAATCTTCGCCGCCTCATCCGCCGACAACGCAACCGCCTGTTCCGTAGCCGAAGACTTCAGCGACTCATCCGTCGCATGCCCCTGCGGCTTCTGCTCACCGATACGCGGATGGCTATCGAAAGCCTCCAGCCACGCCTCTACCGGCAGCGCCCGCCACACATCGGACGACTCCGCAAGTAACGTCAGCCTCATCTGCAATCGGCCTCCGCGCAGCCAACTCCGCCGCCCACGCCTGCGAACCGCAGCAAGGCAGCACCGCTTCAGCGGCAGCATCTTGATCGAGCAAGTTCCATCCATCCAGCACTGCGTTCATCAAAGTTAGGATAGCGTGACCTCGCGGCCCAGTGGTGAAGAAGCAAATTCTCCGTCGCGATAAACAGCCTTCCCCCGCAGATAAGTCGCCTTCACCACACCCCGCAGTGTCTCGCCAACATACGGCGAAACCGCGTGCCGAAAGTACAGCTTCTCTGACGTAACTTCGAAGCTCGCCTCAGTATCGAAGATCACAAAATTAGCATCGCGCCCCGCCACCAGCGCTCCGGCCTTCGCTCCAATCCCCGCCAGCGCAGCGGGAGCAGAGCTCATCCATCGCGCAATCTCCTCCAGCCCGAACCCCCGCCGCAGACACTCTGTATAAATCACCGGCAGCGCCACCGACAGCCCCGCAATCCCACCCCACGCCAGATCGAACCGCCCCTCCTCCATCCCCTTCATCGCTGGCGGACACGGCGAATGGTCGGTCACAACCATATCGATATCACCATCACCAAGCGCCCGCCACAGCGCATCCCGATTCGCACTTCCACGAATCGGCGGCGCACACTTCCACAGCGTCGCCCCATCCGCAATCTCCTCCGCGCAAAAGTGCAGATAGTGCGGACAAGTCTCCACCGTAATCGGCAACCCCTCTGCCCGCGCAGCTCGCAGATCATCCAACGCCAGCGCCGTCGACAGATGCACAATATGCAGCCGAAACCCATACTCACGGCACAGCCGTATCATCAGCCGAATCGCCTGCAACTCCGCCTCATCCGGCCTCGAAGCCAGATACGTCGCATACCTACGCCAGTCGGCATCACGCAGCCGCAACGTCGCCTCATCGATCGGCCCCGCCAACTCCGCATGCACCAGCAGCGGCAGACCCGACTCCGCAATATACGGCAGCGCCGCCTCCAACTGCTGCTGGTCGATCATCGTAAAACCATCGCACCCCGGATAGATCAGAAAGCACTTGAACCCCGGCACTCCCGCAGCAGCCAGCGGCAAAATATGTTGCTGATTATCCGCAACTGCTCCACCCCAACTCATCCAGTCGACCCATGCCTCGCCGCGCGCCGACTCACGCTTAGCCTCAAGCGCCGCAACCGTCGTCGTCTCCGGCAGACAGTTCAGCGGCATATCCACCAGCGTCGTATAGCCACCCGCCGCCGCCGCGCGCGTAGCCGTGTGGAAGCCCTCCCACTCCGTCCGCCCCGGCTGGTTGATGTGGACGTGCGTGTCCACCAGTCCCGGCAGCAGAGCAGCCTCACCGCAGTCATGCACCTCAGCATCGCGCGGCACTTCCGATGCGCGGCACACACGCAACAATCCTGCCCGCATCAATCAGCAGCGCACCGCTCCCTATCCCCTGCGGCGTCACAACTCGTTTTGATACGAAGGCCTGTGCCATAATCTTGATTATCCGCGACTTTCGCGTCTTTAAGGATACGCAACTCATGCCGGGAAACCCAGTCTTCATGCAGCAGGCCATCGACCTGGCCACCGAGAACGTCCTCTCCGGTCGCGGAGGCCCGTTCGGCGCGGTCATCGTGCGCGACGGCAAAGTGGTCGCCACCGGCTCGAACATGGTCACTACCACCAACGATCCCACCGCTCACGCCGAGGTGGTCGCCATCCGCAACGCCTGCCTCACACTCGGCACATTCGCTCTCACCGGCTGCGAGATCTACACCAGCTGCGAGCCCTGCCCCATGTGTCTCGCCGCCGTCTACTGGGCGCGTCTCGGCGCCATCTACTACGGCAACACCGCCGCCGACGCGGCTGCCGCCGGCTTCGATGACGCCTTCCTCTACGACGAAATCAGACTTCCCCTCGACCAACGCAGCATTCCAACCATCAACCTGCTGCGGGATCAGGCCCTCTCCAGCTTCAACGCATGGCGCGAGTACGCCGGCAGAATCGACTACTAGTTCATGGCGAAGAAGATCGCAAAAAAGTTGAAGTCATCAACGAAGAGCTCGAACCAACCAGCCCCCACCGTCAAAGTCGCTCTCCTCGGCTTCGGCACCGTCGGCAGTTCGGTCGCAACCGTCCTCGCCACGCAGAAGTTCCCCGGCATCCAGCTCACTCACATCTTCAACCGCAGCGTCGAACGCAAGCGCACCTCCGCCGCCGCCAAAAGCGTCCCATCCACCACCATCTGGACCGACGACATCGACCTCATCCTCAACTCCAACGTCGACATCGTCATCGAGCTGATGGGCGGCCTCAACCCCGTCGAGGGCTGGCTGCGCAAAGCCATCGCCTCCGGCAAATCCGTCGTCACCGCGAACAAACAACTCATCGCCTACCGCGGCACAAGCCTCGCAAAACTAGCCGCGCAGCACAACGTCCATCTCGTCCACGGAGCAGCCGTCGCCGGCGGAGTCCCCGTAATCCCCGGCATGCTTCAGGGCCTCAGCGGCGACCAGGTCACCCGCCTCAGCGGCATCGTCAACGGCACCTGCAACTACATCCTCAGCCGCATGGAGACCGGCGCCGACTACGCCACCGTCCTCGCCGACGCCCAGCAACTCGGCTACGCCGAAGCCGATCCCTCCGCCGACGTCGACGGCTACGACGCCCGCGCCAAGCTCTGCATCCTCTCCCGCATCGCTCTCCACGCCGAGCTCGACCCCGACGCCGTCGCCACCCAGACCATCTCCACCGTCGAAGCCATCGACTTCTCCTACGCCAAGGAACTGGGCTGCACCATCCGCCAGGTCTCCCGCGCGCAAGTCGAAGGCGCACTCGTCCACGCCCGCGTAGCCCCCATGCTCGTCCCGCTCGCATCGCCCATCGCCTGGTCGCACGGCACGCAGAACATGGTCGTATTCAGCGGCCGCTTCGGCGGCGACGTAGTCTTCTCCGGCCACGGAGCCGGCGGCGAACCCACCGCGGTCGCCGTAGTCTCCGACCTCCTCGCCGTCGCGCAGGGCTGCAAGTCCGTCCAGCTCCCCGTCCGCAAGCGCAAAGTCACCGGCGAATTCCTCGCCCCCCACTACCTCCGCTTCGTCGTCGACGACAAGCCCGGCATCGTCTCCGCCATCGCCGGCGCACTCGCCAAAGTCGGAGCCAACATCGACTCCATCCTCCAGCGCCCCGGCTACCCCAAACACCGCCTGCCCTTCGTCGTCACCACCGAGCCCTGCCTCACCTCCACCATCGAGAAGGCCCTCGGCTCCCTCGCCAAGCTCGACTGCATGCTCGAGCGCCCGCTCTGCCTGCAAATCCTCACCATCGAAGACAAGCCCGACGAGGCGTAGCACAGAAACTTCTCAATCCGATTTTAGGAGTGGTTACTCAGACTCTTCAAAAACGCCTGCACCGCAGCAAGCGATCCAGCGGCTCCCGACTGCCTCATTATGCGTCGCCCCGGGCAGCGTGACGAACTGCTTCTCCTTAGCCGGGCTCGCTTCAAAAAGCTCCCGTCCCTGAGCAGGAGGCACCAGTATGTCGGCATCCCCATGCATCACCAGCAGCGGCGCTGAAGACCTTGCCACCAGCAGCAACCTCGTCAAAGGTCACATACGCATCATCGGCCAACTTCACCTCCGCCGTCTCCGCCGGAGTCAAACCTCGTGCACGAGCATACGAAGGAAACTCCTCATCCGCCAGCGCAATCGGCGCCGCCAAAATCATTCCTGCAACCGCCCGCTCCGAAGCAACATACGTCGCCATCGCGCTGCCCATCGAAAACCCAAAGACGACAAGGCTCGTCGCCGGCCCCGTCCGCACCATATGGTCATAAATCGCCAGCGCATCTCTCCGGAACTGCAGCACATCCGCCGCTCCCCCGCTGAATCCCAGCCCACGGTAGTCAAACGCCGTCACCGTCGCGCCGCACGCGGCAATCGACCGGTATAACGATTCATTGTGATCGATGATCACGTTACTCCCGTTAAAGAAGAGGACGTGCGGCCCATCCTGCAGAGGATTGGCAAAGGTCCATCCGCGCAGCGTCGCTCTCCTGGTCTTGAAACTCACCTTGGTCCTGCCCGCAGCGTCCGTCCAGTCGCTCAAAGAAGCTCTGGGAACGGGGTCGGAGATGAGTGTATTGGCAGAGGTCAATTGCGGAGCTTCCACCTCGCTCGAACTCAACACAGGCTGCAAAAGCGAAGGGGCGCGCATTGCGGGAGTATAGCGCGCCCCTTGTTCAATCAGTTCAGGCTTTCTCAATATTTCGGCATACTCGGATCAATATTGTCAGCCCATGCCAGAATCCCGCCCGCCAGGTTCGACACATTCGTGAACCCAGCCTCCTTCAGGATCAGCGCAGCCTTCTGGCTCCGCGCTCCCGAGCGGCAGTGAATGATGACCTCATCATTCTTATGCGAAGCAATCTCGCCAACCCGCTCCGCCAGCGAGCCCACCGGAATCAGCGGAGCCCCGATACTCGCAATCGGAACCTCATGCGGCTCGCGAACATCCAGCACGAAGATATTCTCCTTCGCATCCAGCTTCTTCTTCAGCGTCTGCACCGACATCTGCGGAATCCCATCGACCACCGCAGCCTCAGCGACAGCCTTATTCTGCGCAATCTCGAGCGGCCCCAGATCCTTCGGCTTCTCGATCCCGCAGAACTGGTCGTAGTCAATCAGCTCCGTCACCGTCGGATGCGTCCCGCACACCGGGCAGTCCGGATTCTTGCGCAGCTTCAGCGTGCGGAAGCTCATGCCCAGCGCATCCACCAGCAGCAGACGCCCAACCAGCGGCTCGCCAATCCCAAGAATCAGCTTGATCGTCTCCGTCGCCTGAATCACGCCGAGCAGCCCCGGCAGAATCCCCAGCACGCCACCTTCAGCGCACGAAGGCACCAGCCCCGGCGGTGGCGGCTCCGGATACAGACACCGATAGCAAGGCCCATCCTTGGCGCCAAAGATACTCGCCTGCCCCTCAAACCGGAAGATCGACGCATAAGAATTCGGCTTGCCCAGCAACACGCACGCATCGTTCACCAGGTAGCGCGTCTGGAAGTTGTCCGTCCCATCCGCGATGATGTCGTAATCCTTCAGAATGTCGAGCGCATTCGCACTGGTCAGCATCACGTTGTGCTTGATCACGTTCAGGTTCGGATTCAGCCCCTTCAGCATCAACTCCGCCGAATCCACCTTCAGCTTGCCCACCGTCGCCGTCGAATGAATCACCTGCCGCTGCAGATTGCTCGCATCCACCGTATCGAAGTCCACCAGCCCCAGCGTCCCCACACCCGCCGCCGCCAGATACAGCGCCAGCGGAGCGCCCAGCCCGCCCGTACCCACACACAGCACCTTCGCGGCCTTCAACTTCTGCTGCCCCTCCATGCCAACCTCAGGCAGGATCAGGTGCCGCGAGTACCGCGAAATCTCTTCGTTCGTAAGCTTCGGAAGTGTAACTTCTTCAATTGCAATTGCCATAACATCCATCCTTCGCCGCTCCTGCGCGGCCGGTCACGTAATAACGCCAAAATTGTGTATCGGAACAAGTTACAAAAAGGAAAGAGTATTACCGACAACAACAACCACCCGCAATCGACGGAATAATCGTCAGCTCGTCGCTATCCTGCGTAGGCGAATCTTCCTTCGCCGGCAGATAGCGAATGTCATCTTCGTTCAGATAAAGGTTCACGAACGACCGCAGCTTGCCCTCCGGAGTAAACAGGTTCGCCTGCAGCGCCGGATAGTCCTTCGTCAGTTGCGCCAGAACGCCGCTCACCGTCGTGCCCGGGACGGTCACCGTCTCCTGCCCGCCCGTATAAGTGCGCAATGGAGTAGGAATGTGAATCTTCATGCTTTGCTCTCCTGCAAATTTTCCTGGCTCACGCTCGCGCAGCCATATTGATCTCGATGCTCTCGTCATGAAACTTCTTGTTATCCTCTTCAGTCCCCATCAGCAGAAAAGAGTTGGTCACCTTCGCCTTACCCTTCTCCACGCTCGTAATCACATACGAGCAGCCCAGCCAGTGCGCCTCCGCAAAGTCCGTCGGCGACCACTGCGCCGGATGGTCCGGATGCGAGTGATAGAACCCCACAATATCCAGCCCCTTCTCCCGCGCCTGCCGCTGAATCCGTATCAACTCCACCGGAGCGATGTTGTAGCGGTTGTGCGCCGAATCCGTCCGCGTATTTCCCGCCCGCACCAGCCCCGCACAGCATTCCCGACTCCAGCCTCGCTCTTGCCCAGCAGCACGCCGCAGCACTCATAGGGATACGTCTCCTCCCCATGCGCCCGCAGCGCCTACATAATCGGCATAGTCGATGCGAAGCATCCCGGTTACTCCCCCTGCCCTTCACCTTCAGCCCAGAAGCGTTCGCTCATATACTTGTCCGCGCCGTCGCACAGGATGGTCACAATCACCGCCTCGCGTCCCTTCGCAGCCTCTGCCTCGGCCAGTTGCACCGCCGCCGCCGTAGCCGCCGCGGCCGAAACCCCAACCAGCACGCCCTGCTGCCGCCCCAGAAACTTCGCCATCTTATAGGCAGTCTCAGTCGCCATCTCGATATTCTGGTCCGCAAGCTCCGGATCATAAATCTTCGGCACAATCGCGGTCGCCATATGCTTCAACCCTTCCAGCCCATTGAACGGCGAGTCCGGCTGCATCGACACGCACTGAATCTTCGGATTCAACTCCTTCAACCGCCGCGTCGTCCCCATAAAGGTCCCGCTCGTCCCCAGCGCCGCGACGAAGTGCGTCACCTGCCCCTCGGTCTGCTCCCAGATCTCATTCGCGGTAGTCCGATAGTGCGCCCGCCAGTTCTCATCATTCGAATACTGATCGGCGTAGTAATACTTCTCCGGCTCGGCCGCAATTATCTCCCGCGCCTTGCGAATCGCCCCATCCGAACCATCCGCCGGATTCGTCCACACCATCTCCGCGCCATACGCCCGCAGATACCGCTTCCGCTCCTCAGACACATTCGACGGCATGCACAGCGTCACCGGAAACCGCATCGCCGCCCCCAGCATCGCATACGCAATCCCCGTATTGCCGCTGGTCGCATCCAGCAGCGTCTGCCCATCGCCCAGCAGCCCGCGCTTCATCGCGTCCACCACAATCGAAGACGCAGCCCGGTCCTTCACCGAGCCACCCGGATTCACCCACTCGGCCTTGCCCACAATCTGGATCCCCGGCAGGTGATCGGTCAGCCTGTCCAGCCGCACCAGCGGAGTATTGCCGATGCGGTCCAGAATATTCATTCCCAGCGATTTGGCGGTTGCAATCATTATTTGTCCGTCAGTACTCCCCGTCGAACCCATCCGCCGCCCGTTTGAAGCAGGCCAGCGAATGTGCGACAGTTAATCCAAGTCTAAATTATGGCAAAGAAAGAAACACCGCGCAGCTTCAACGACGTCCTCTCCATGCTCGGCAGTCAACGATTCGATGTTGCTCCCGCCCAAGAGGGTGCAAAGGCAGGTGCAAAGCGCACCCCAAACGCCTTCCAGGTAAGGAAATACGGCTGTGCCGCCGAGATCGCCGCCGCCCCCGACGGCTCCGTCGAGCTCCTCGCCCGCCCCGGCTGGCTCCTCAACGGAGAGATCTCCCGCCTCGTCGACCGCGGCTACCAGAAGTTCCTCAAAACCAGCCACCTCGAGATCCCCGCCTCCGCCGACCACCTCCGCGCCCTCCACGAGTTCAGCGAAGAACTCAAACAGGTCACCGGCTCCATGAACCTCTACAACGAATCCCTCGGCACCACCAGCGACGTCTACGAATACGACCGCGTCCAGGGCAGGGAATAGCGAAGGCCGGCAAGGTTCACCGATGCCAGAAGACCGAAACCACATTCTCTTTCTGTATCGTTTTTACCGCGACAGTCGCCCAGCTGTCGACAAAACGCTCGATCCCAGAAATAACCGTCGACCGAAGGCATTCATTTTCGGGCATAGCGTCTCTCGGTGCGAAGCAGAGTCGGCCACAAGAGTTTAAGCGGACGTAACGTAGATATCAAAATCCGGCACGCCTTTCCGGACTTCTCAACTGAGGTCTGAGGAAGATCATCTCTCAGGGCGACAAGGCATTTGCCAGACTCACTTATCGCAGTTGACACGCATCGCGGTGAAGTCTTCGAGCATCGTCACCGACTGGTCGAACTGTCCAACAATCAGGCGCGGCCGCTCTTCATTCAAGGGAAATACGAGCATCTCTCCACGTTGTGCGCTACTTGGCGATATCCACGAGCTGAAAACGTCCAACTCGCTTTGCGCGGAATCCGCAACTGCTCATTGCCGCCTTCTCCGAAGCCTCCGCATAAAGCATCTCCCCCACAGCCTTATGCGTAGCCGTCGAAGGATGCGCCGAGTGGTAATAGAAATACGTCCCCGGAGTAGCACAAGGCGTAGTCGGCTCATTCCGAATCGCCCGCCCCGCACAAGCATCCGTAGTATTCGTCAGCCCATACTTCGCCGGATTCGTCAGCACCTCGTCGAAGAACAGCCCCCAGTGGCTCACATAGATATCCGCATCCTTCAACTCGCCCTTCAGATCATCCGGAATCTTCGCCAGCGCAGCATTCAGCCGCACACCCTGCTTCCCAAACCCCGGAATCTTCTCCGGCAGCAGCGCCACCGCAAACCGCCGAGCCCCAACTTTATAAAGCGAGCGAATCTCAGTCCTCCTCATTCGCCACCGTCACCCCATCCGCCAACCGGCTGTCGTTCAACCCGCCCGCAATAAAGAACAGCGTAGTCTTCGGACTGAAATCGATCCCACTCGACCTCACCTGGTCCACAAAATCCTGCACCTGGTTCTTCATCCCATACCCGATCAGCGCACCCTGCGTCTTGTTGCCTAGGCCGCTGCCCGTCTGCGCCCCGCTCACCGCAAAGTTCAGGCTCCGGTACTTCGGATCCTCCGTATTCGAAGGCGCAATCCGAATCCCCAGCTTCTGCGCAAAATAAACCACCGCCGTCGGCCCATCCGAATCCAGATACCCCTCACCCTGGTCCGAATAGCTGTCGCCAAACACATAAAGCTTATCGATCTTCGTCGCATTAGCAGCCTGCCCAGCCGCAGCCAAACCACTCGCCGCAAACACGCAACCCATCAGCGCAACACGCAAGACACTTCGCACACGTCATCGCTAAATCCCTCACCAAAAAAGACTACTCGCTATGCTTCTCAGCAAAGTTCTTGCTCAACATAACGCTCATCGCAACGAGCCCCACAAAGAAAACCACCAGCGTCAAATCATCCCCGCCCCAAATCTTACCCGCGCGAAACAAGAGATACCCAATCACCACGTTGAACAACCCCCACACCGTATTCACCATAGGTGACGACAAACCCTTCCCCGGAGGCTTGGAAAACGGCGAAGGAAAACGGTCCCCGCAAACCCCATACACAAAATGCGGCACAGCATTAGCCAGAAACGCTCCGGCAAAGAAAGCAGCGATGTAGTTGTACCAGCTCACAAGGACCACCTTTCGACTTACGCTCTGTAAGAGCTTACCCTCCGCCTCTGGCAGAACGAAACGAAAATCCTACCGCAGCCGCCCCTGCTCCCGCTGCAACTCCCGATAAGCCTCGCTCTTACCCATCCCACGCTCCCGCGCCACACGCTTCAGCGCATCCTTCTCGCTCAACCCCTCCGCCTGCATCAACGCCGCAACCTCCGCCCTAATGCTGCCTTTGCGCGACCACCCCACCGCCTCCAGCAGCCGCAGGAGCCAGCATCAAAACCATCTCCCCGCGCACCGTCCGCGAAGCCAGCGTCGCCCGCACCTCAGCCACACTCCCCGCAAAAACTCCTCATGCAGCTTCGTCAGCTCCCGCGCAATCACCACATGCTGCGCAGCCCCAAACACCGCCTCAACATCAGCCAGCGCATCCTCAATCCGATGCGGAGCCTCATAAAAAACATGCGTCACCCCGCCACGCACCAGCTCCTCCAGAGCAGTCTTCCGCTGCCCACCCTTCGCCGGCAGAAATCCATGAAACGTAAAACTCTCAGTCCCCAACCCACTCGCAATCAACCCACTAATCGCCGCATTAGCGCCCGGCACCGGATAAACCGCAATCCCCGCAGCAATCGCCGCCGCAGCAATCTGCCCACCCGGATCAGCAATCCCCGGAGTCCCCGCATCGCTCACCACCGCAATCCGCCCACCCGCCTTCAGCTCCTCCATCAGCTCCTCACTGCGCGACCCCTCGTTGTGCATGTGATAGCTCACCGTAGGCGTCTTGATCCCAAAGTGATTCAGCAGCTTCTGCGTCTGCCGAGTATCCTCACACGCAATCCGGTCCACCGAACGCAGCACCCGCAGCGCCCTCAGCGTAATGTCCTCAAGATTCCCAATCGGAGTAGCCACCAGATAGAGCCCCGGCGCCAGCGGCTTATCCGGCGCTCTCGATATCGAAGCCTCAGCGCTCATCGTCCCGTACAGCGTCCCGCTCCCTCATCCTCCGCCGCTGGTTCAGCATCGTCATCGAGTGCGCCAGATTCTGCGGAGTAATAATCCCCACAATCCTGTCACCCTCCATCACCGGCACCAACTGCGCCCCCTGCCCCGTCGCAATCCGCCGCAGCGTCTTCACCAGCGAGTCATCCGGCCCCGCCGTCTGGAACGACCGCGTCATCACCCCTTGCACATAGCCATTGCCCTCCGTCTGCAGCGCCTCCACAATCCCCTGCCGCGAAACCGCCCCCACCAGATTCGCCCCGCGCACCACCGGAAACACATCCTGCAAGCTATGGATCGACCGCTGCAGCGCATCCTCCAGCGTGTCCGAAGCCGACAGCGTACTAAACTCCAGCAGCATCACATCCCGCATCCGCACCGCGTCCACATCGGCCTGCAGCAGCAGCCCCTGGTCCTCCATCCGCGCGCCAATCAGCAAGAACAACCCGACGATCAGCAGCCACATCCCCGCCGTCGTCCCCGCCACCATCATCGCCATCCCAGCCACAATCAGCGCATACGCAACGATCTGCCCAATCCCCGCCGCAGCCTTCGACCCCTTGATCCCGCCTCGCGCCTTCGCAAACTCCCCGCGAAACACCCGCCCGCCATCCAGCGGAGCAGCCGGCAGCAGATTCACCGCCCCCAGCAACACATTCATCCATATCGCAGACCGCAGCAGATAAGCCGGAGTAATCCACGGCCGTGCAAACAAATCGATCTGCGGCGAAACCGCCACCACAATCGCCCCCACCACCACGCCAAACAACAAGGTTCGCCACCGGCCCCACCACCGCCATCCGCTTCTGCATCTCCGGAGTCCCGCCCGCTCGCTAGCCTCCGACGACCCATAGCTCATCAGCCCGCCCGTCGGCAGCAGCAGCACGCTCCGGACATCCAGGTTGAACCACGCCGCCGCCACCGCCCGCGCCACCTCGCGCACCACCACCGCCAGCACCAGCAGCAGCCACAACCCAAACCCGCGCATCCCCGTCGACCCATCCACCGACGCAAAGCTGATCGACACCGCCAGCAACAGCAGGAAAAACGTATGGATGCGAACATCCACGCCAAGATACTCTGCCGATAGGAAAGGACCACCCGCGCATACTCACCATTGTATGCGCCTCGCACTAAGCGCGTACGAGTTGCAAGGTACCAGGTACAAGGTCTCAGCATTTCACCTTGTACCCAGCACCCAGTACCTAGTACCTTGCCTTCATGCGCGTCATCGCCGGAACCCATCGCTCGCGCCAACTCAACGCTCCCCGCGGAACCGCCACCCGCCCCACCAGCGACCGCCTCCGCGAGACCCTCTTCAACATCCTCCAGCCCCGCATCGAAGGCTGCCCGCTTCGTCGACCTCTACGCCGGCACCGGAGCCGTAGGCATCGAAGCCCTCTCCCGCGGAGCCGCCCACGTCTGGTTCAGCGAAAACGCACGCCCCCGCCCTCGCCGCCCTCCGCGAAAACCTAAAATCCCTGAAGCTCACCCGCAACCACACCATAGAAGACCGAGGCACCGGAGCAGCCCTCCAGCAACTCACCAAACTCCCCACCCCAATCGACATCGTCTACATCGACCCACCCTACGAAGCCGAAGCCGAGTACGAATCCACCCTAAGCTTCCTCGGCAGCGCCCGCGGCCGCGCGACCCTCGCCCCCAACGCCATCGTCATAGCCGAACACTCCAGCAAAACCAAACTCCCCACCCGCTACGGAGCCCTCGAACACTACCGCCTCCTAAAACAAGGCGACGCCGCCCTAAGCTTCTACCGCCTCACATCCACGAATCGTCATCGGAGCCAACAGACACTCATTAGGAATTAGAAAGAAATTGTCATCCCTGCAGCAAAGCTAGCTTCGTTCGCATTAATGCGATTGCATCCTTCGCCGGAGTCGAAGGACCTGCTTCTGTTTTTGCCCTTCGCTTCTAGGTACCCCAAGGCTTCAGCCTTGGGTCTCATAAACCCCACGCAGAACTGGGCTTTAGCACCCTGGGGTATGTTTTCCAAGCCAGCCTCAAGACTAAAACGCTCCACCCTCAACCACTCCCCGTCCGCAGATCCACCACAAACCCCACCTCTTTATCCGTCATCAAATTCCACCCAAACCCCCGCAAAAAATCCCCCTCAACCTCCTCCACCCGAACCCCCTCCCAACTAAGCCTCTTCGTCTCCCAAACCTGACCCACCCTCCCCCACGCCCACAATCGAATGAAACCCCACAAACAACAGCAGCCCCTGAGCCTCCAGCACCCGACCTATGCCACCGGCTTCAGCGGAATATGCACCGTCCGCTCCGGCCTGAGCGTATCGATCACATAACAGTACCCACCCGCCACCGCACAAACCTCATCCCCATTCGGACACGCATAAACCCCCGTAGGCATCGAAGCATCCGTAAACCCCAGCGCACAAGTAGCCAGAAACGCCCCACCGCTCACAGGCCGCACCATCAGCAACAGAGCCCCCCGCCCCAGCGCATCCTCCTCCCCCGCAATCCGCAGCGGATACGTGTACTGCCGCGCTGGAGCAATCAGCGGCGGCCCATTCAGCAACTCCACACTCCACCCATGCGGAAACGCATCCAGAAAACCCAGCTCAGCCTTCATCCCTTAGCCCTCGCATTGACGCTCAACCCACTCCCGCTGCTCCTCGGTATCTGGAACCTCGCAATCACGCGCCGTCGCGATCTGCCGCCACACATCCTCAATCGAAACTCCCGACCGTATCAACAAACTCGCAGTAGTAACCGAAGAGCGCCCGATACAGGCGTAGCAATGCACGCCAACCCGCTCGCCCATCGGAGATCTGTCTCTCCAGGCCGTCCAGAAACTCATCGAACAGTTGCTTGTCCGCCGGAACACCCCGATCACGAATCGGAAAGTTTACGAACACAAGCCCGGCCCGCCGCGCCGCATCCCCTTCATCCCGCAACCCCAGTCTGACCGCCTCGCCCTCTTCCAGCATCGAGACCAAAACATCGATCCCAGCCTCCCGCAGCGCTACCATCTCATCGTCCAACCACTCGTCGCCCCACGGTCTCGACACAATTGCAAGCTGCTCATTGATCCAGTACTGAGTGGCCTTCATCGCAAACCATCCAGAGCCAACCCAATATCCTCAATCAAATCCTCCACCGCCTCACACCCCGCACTCATCCGAATAAACCCTTCGGCAATCGCATCGCCGCCCCACTTCGCCCGCCGCTCCGCCGTAGTCGTCACCCCGCCAAAACTGGTCGCATCCGTCACCAGCTTAGCCGTCGAAAGAAAAGTCTCCGCAGCAGCCTTATCCCGCAGCACAAAACTCAACACCGGCCCAAAATAACTCATCTGCCGCCGAGCAACCTCATACCCCGGATGCCCCTTCAGCCCCGGATACATCACACACTCCACCTCACGCCGACCGTACGTCCAAGAAACTCCGCAATCGCCAGCGCATTCTCACTCGACCGCTCCAGCCGCAGCGGCAGCGTAGCAATCGACCGCAGCGCCAGCCAAGCCTCCATCGGCCCCACCACCCCACCCGTCAGCGTCCGCCACCGATCGATCTTCCCAGCAACTCCGCATCCCGCACCGCCACATGCCCCAGCAGAACATCCCCATGCCCGGTCAGCGCCTTCGTATCCGAAGCCACCGAAAAATCCGCCCCCAGCACCAGCGGCCTCTGCCCCATCGGCGTCGGCGTCGTATTATCCACCGCCACCAGCGCGCCCGCCTCATGCGCCGCCGCGCTCATCGCCGCAATGTCATAAACATCCATCGTAGGATTGCTCGGCGTCTCGATCCACAGCAGCCGCGCCCCCTCCAACTGCGCCGCCAACCCATCCCCATCCGCCCCCAAAGCCCGTAACCTCAACCCCCATCTTCACGAAGTACTCCTGCAACAGCATCCGCGCCGTGTAATAAGAGTTCGGCGGCGCCACCACCACATCCCCCGGCCGCAGCACCGCCCCAAACACCGCCGCCACCGCCGCCATCCCCGAAGCAAACACCACCGCCGCTCGCCTCGAAACCCGCGTCCCCCACCTCCATCGCCGCCAGCGCCCCCTCCAACTCCGTCCACGTCGGGTTATGCGACCGAGCATACGTATAAGCCATCCCCGCCGGATCTCCCGGAGTATGGAACGGAGCCGCAAACACCGGCCCCTGATGCATCGCACCCCCAGCAACCGCCGGAGTCAAAGTAGATCGAACAACCCTCGTAGCCTCACGCATCGCACACAACCCTCACCGCAAACATCGCAGACCACAAGTCTAGCCGCTGCGCCACCAGAGCCGGGTGCCCCATGTCGGAGCAGCTCTACCAGACTGGCGTGCCCCACTACTCTCTCGACAACTTCATCCTCACGACAGCGCGGGTGCGACCGCTTCCCGACGCAACCGACTCGCGGGTGCCCCATCCTCGAGCCCACCTGATCGGGCGATCGCTTGGGGATCGCACACTCCTCCGCCCGCTTTATCCGTGCGTTGCATCTGCGAAGGTCGGACATTCAGTCCGGACATCCAGCTGTACCATCTCTGCCGTCCTCCGCGCCCCTCCGCGCTCTCCGCGTCCGTCCTCCAAACCCCTGTCACGCACAGGCAATCCCCACCCCCAAACTATTTTTCACGCATTCACTCAGCAAAATCGCATGTCAAGCCCCCAACCCCACCAAAAAACCAATAACTCCAATCCCATCAATAAGATAAAACTTTCGTCCAAAGTGGTTTTTAGTTATGGTCAATCCTGTATAATTGAACTAGAGATCAAGGAAAGCCCCGGCACACGCCGGGGCTTTTTCTGTCCCACGCACAAGAACGCGCCAGTAAGTCGTTTACTGGCAAGAATTTAGCAGTAAGTCCAATGATTGCACGATACTTAGCGAGGTCACATTCTCGCTATCTCATTGCAACCATTGGACTTCCACCCAAAATACCCCCCGGGGGGGGGGACCCCCCAGAAAGGAGGGCAAACATGCACGACCGAAACCTAACTCGAACCGCGGAAGTGCTCCCACCCTCCCGCCTCCAACCTCTCGCGCCGCCCATCCGCCCGAACCAGGGTCACAGCACTCGCCACGCACCAGCCGCCCAATCCGGGTAATCGCCACCCCCGCCAAACTCCGCGGCACCTTCACGCCCGCCCCAGCCGAGAACAGCAGCTCATAGTCCTCCCCGCCATTCAGAGCAAGCTCCAAACCCCTCGCCCCGAGCAGCCGCCAGCGGATGCACCGGCAGCAGCCGCCTCCTCCACCTCAGCCCCCACACCCGACTCCGCGCACAGATGCCCCAGGTCCGTCGACAACCCATCACTCAAGTCGATACAAGCCGTCGCCAGCCCACGCCGCCGCAGACGCCACTCCCACCGCCACCCGAGGCTCCGGAAACAACTGCGGATGCCCACCAACGGCCCTGCCAACCCGCCCCATCCGACCCCGAGCCAACATCCCCTCCAACTCCGCCGCCGCCCCACCCAGCCGCCCGGTGCAATACAGCGCATCGCCCACCCGCCCGCCACTCCGCCGCAGCGCCTTACCCCGCGGAGCCGTGCCCACCAACGTAATATCCGCCAGCACCAGCCCAGCTCCGGTTGTCCCCGAGCCAGACTCCGCCGTATCGCCCACCCGCCAGCGGACACCGGTACCGATCCCCCAACCCCCGCAACCCACGAAAAAACCCCTCCACCCAACGCCGCCCGCGGCCGGTAGCCAGCATCTCCCCCGGCAGCGCCAGCGAAAGAAAAGCCGCCATCGGAACGGCCCCCATAGCCGCCAGGTCGCTCAACCCGCGCGCCAGGCAGCGGTGCCCAACCGACTCCGCAGGATGCAGGTCCCGCCGGAAGTGCCGTCCTTCCAGCGAGAAGTCGGTCGTCACCAGCACCTCGTCTCCCGCCGCCGGCCGCAGGATCGCGCAGTCGTCCCCAATCCCCAGCGCCAGCCCGCGGAAACCGCCCCCGGCTGCCCCGCCGGATCTGCTCGATCAGCGCGAGTTCTCCCATCGCCTTGGCCTGTTTTTTCATCGTGATAGCAGCATAAATGGTGGTGCAAAAGTGGTACGAATTAGGCCTGAAATAGAGGCTAATTTGGTTGCTTCCGCCTAGTCATTTTGCTAGGATTGAAGAGGAAGCCCAAGAGAGATTGTGGATTCGGAAGCGCAAATGAAGATTACTAAAGCTCATTTGCCCCAGTACATTCCGGTCTCTCCGCACCGCAGCGCGTTCAGCGGTCAAATTCGGGCACCAGGTCGTCTGTTGAGTCTCAAGAAACGCTACTACATCATGTTCGTAAGTCGCGACGAAGAAGGAAACCTGAACAAGGTTCCGGTCCCGCTTCATTACGCTTACATCTTCGTGGCTGCCGCGGCAATCGGCATGTTCACCATCACCGGCCTCGCCGGATCCTACTCGCGGATGCTCATCAAGACCGCCAGTTTCAACAAGCTTCGCCAGGACCACAACTCGCTCCAGCAGGACTACGCGCACCTCGAAAAGCAGGCCCACGAGAAGGACGTTGAAGTCGCCTCGCTCGGCTCGCTCGCCAGCGAAGTCTCCGCCATCTACGGCCTCACCGCCAGCAAGCTCGCCATCCCGATGGGCAAGCTCACCGGTACTCGCATCCAGCCGCGCCGAAGTCCGCCGGCACCTTGCCCAGCATCCGGAGCCCGCTCACCGACGCCACCGCAGCCTCCAGCGACGACAGCTACTACAAGTCGCTCGACACCTTCTACGCCCTGCGCAAACAGCGCTCAGTGGCTCGGCCATCCGCAGCATCACCGGCTCGCCGCTGCACACCGGCCTCGGCCTCGACGCCGGTGTTCTGGACGCCGATGCGCCGACCATGTGGCCCATCATGGGTCCCATCACCAGCGGCTTCGGCCAGCGCGAAGATCCCGTCACCGGCAACGGCGAAGGTGAGTTCCACACCGGCGTAGACATCTCCGCCCCCAACGGCACGCCCATCCGCGCCACCGCCGACGGAGTCGTCATC
This sequence comes from uncultured Acidobacteriaceae bacterium, assembly GCA_963744125.1. GTDB lineage: Bacteria > Acidobacteriota > Terriglobia > Terriglobales > Acidobacteriaceae > Edaphobacter. The sequence goes on from CAVUSG010000012.1 coordinate 1,008,666, forward strand.
ACCGCCGATAAGGAGAGCGGTTACGGAAACGAGGTCATCATCGACCACGGCCACGGCATCGAGACCTGCTACGGACACATGTCAGGCTTCAACGTCGTCGCCGGCCAGAACGTCATCCGCGGCCAGGTCATCGGCTTCGTAGGCCACAGCGGCCGCACCACCGGCTATCACCTCCACTACGAGGTCCGTATCCGCAACACCCCGGTCAACCCGCACAAGTATCTGCGCGACACCCCCGCCGAACTCGGCATGGGAACGCCGGACGCATCGCTCGCGCTACTCAAATAAGTTCGGGTGGACATAAAAAAGGGCAGGCCGACCGAAAGGTCGCCTGCCCTTTTCCTTGAAAAATCGCCGTTGAAATCAGCCGGACTACTTGCCCGTATAGGTGACATGCCAAACGCTCTTCGTCCCATCATCGGAGACGAACAGCGAGCCGTCTTTCGCAACTGCAACGCCAACAGGTCGTCCCCAGACGTCGCCACTGGGCGTAACGAACCCGGTAAGGAAGTCCTCGTACTCGCCGGTCGCATGGCCATTCTTCATGGGCACGCGAATCGACCTCGTAGCCCGAGCGAGTCGCGCGGTTCCAGGAACCATGTTCTGCAGCGAAACCATCTCCGTCATAATCCGCCGGAAACTCGGTCTTCGTCGTTGGATAGAAGGTCAGCTCCAGCGAAGCGAAGTGCGGATTCACCAGCACGTCCGGCGTAATCACCTTCGCCTTCAGCTCAGGATGCTTGCCCGCGAGGCGAGGATCCTGCGTTCCGCCCATGTAGTACCAAGGCCAGCCATAGAAGCCATCTTCCTTCACGCTGGTGATGTAGTCGGGAACTAGGTTGTTGCCGAGGTCGTCGCGCTCATTGGTCGAACACCACAGTTGACCAGTAGTCGGGTTCACCGCCTCGCCCACGCAGTTGCGAATGCCGCTCGCGTACACCTTCACGAACTTGCCCTCAGGCATGTACTCGAGCACGTCCGCGCGATGGAACTCGTTCGGATGCGTGTCCGGATCGTCGACGTTCGAGCCCGAACCAACAGAGATCCACATCCGCTTACCATCGAGCGAGAACGCCACATCGCGCGTCCAGTGTCCGCCGCCTGCGAGGCGCGCATACCCCGGAAGCACAGGCACGATCGTCTGCGGCGCACCCGAAGCCTTCAGGTCGCCCTTCTTGTAGGAGAAGCGAACCAGGCTGGTCGTGTTCGCGACGTACACCCACTTGGGGTCCGTCTCCGGATAGAACGCGATGCCGAACGGATGGTCGAGCCCGGTCGCGAACATCTCGTTTGCCACCGCCTTACCGTCAGCGCCTAAACCGCGCAGCACGCGGACTGTGCCCGCCTCGCTGTCCGCCAGAAACAGGTCGCCGTTCGGCGCAGTGCGAATCAGTCGTGGCTGAGTGAAGCCGTCTGCGTAGAGCGTGACCTTGAACCCCGATGGCGCCAGTGGCCAGGCGCCAGCCGGCCGCGGCACCAGATGGGGCTGGTTGTTGGAGGACTCAGTCGCATAGGGCGCAGGAAGGTCGGCGACGGTCAGGTGACGCCGCACGCCCGGCTGCTCCTTGGTGTAGTCGGTAAAGGCGTCCTGCCCCGTCAGCACCTTGGCCGGAGCTTGCGCTGCCACACGCGTAGGAGCAGGGAAGATAGACAGTGCCACAACCGCCATAAATACGGCGGCCAAGCGGGGAGAGAGGGTGATCTGGTAAGGGACAGTCATACGCAATCGTCTCCGGTGAATTGTCTTCTATGTATGTGATGCAGTTGCACGCAAAGCGGCTAGTGCGGTTGCGCGTCACCCGGAGCCGCAATCTCCGCGGCGGGCGTTGCCAGCTGTTTCACCAGCGTCATCGGAATATTCCCGGTCAATATCGCGCGGTCTTTGTGCTGCTCAATCTTTAGTGAATCGATGGCCTGTTCCATCGCCGCTTCGGTCGGAACGCCCCGTTGCACCCGCTGAATCGACCGAAAGACTCCCAGCAGCGTAGAGAGCATCTCCGCCGACTTGGCAGCGTCTGCCTCGGTTGGAGCGATCTCCTCTATCCGCAGCCGGACCGTCCCGCGATATTGCAGGCTGGCGATAAAGGTGCTGTCCTCCTGCAACGGCAATTGCAGTCCCAGCACGGTGACATGCCCATTCTCCGAGAACGGCAGCCCGACGTGCCCGATTCCCCAGGCACTCGACAGCAGCGGAACATCGCTATAGCGAGCAGACAGCAGCGACGACCCGGAGAACGGCGAAGCCGCCGCCCGGTACCGGTCCAGCATCGAGTGAATCTGCTCCGCCGTAGGCATGTTCGAAGCCGCCACCGTGTCGTAGCCAAGTTGGGTGACGCGGAGCTGCCGCCCTCCACCCGCCGCCGCTTCGCCCACTGGAATGGTGTAGATCACATGACCGGCGTAGGTCTCTCTCGCGGTCGCGATGCTATCCAGATAGCGCCCCAGGCGATCACCATCGAATCGCCCGGAAAACACCTCGGAGTAGGCTACCGGCCCGTTCGGCCCGCGCGGATCGTCCATCCGGTGCAGCGCAAACGCCATCTCGTCCAGGTCACGCTCAGGCACAATGCCTGTCGCGTCGATGAATTGTTGGAACTCCGGGCTTCGCTTCACCACCGTCTTGTCGAAGTGTGTCGCGAGACGCAGCGGCTTCAGGTTGGCATATATGATCGCGTCCGACTCCGGCAGCAGCCGCGCGACCTCAGGAGGAGCCTTCTGCCGCAGATAAACCGCCACTGCCAGCGCAACAACCAGCGCAAGCATCAGTAGCAGCGAGTAGCGAGTCCGTTTTCGCATCCAGTCTGTTTCTACTCTGTCCTGTCGCGCATCGCAATCTATTCCGTCAACGCGACATACTTATTTGCCGCTCGATTCGACGATGGCAAAGGTATAGATCTTGCCTCCGTTGGTAACATTCCCGGTCCCGGGTGGCAGAATCCCGAACTCACCGCCTCCAACCTTATCGTCCACCGTGAACTGATACGTCCGAGGCGCAGTCTTGGTGGGAGCGAAGGGGACCTCGTCCCGCTCAGCGCCTCCGGTCGAATGAATTACGCCTCCAGTCAGCGTTCGGAACTCGCGGCTGTCGGAGTGCAGCCGGAACTTTAGCAAGTCATACTCGCTTGCAACGACACCCTCTGGAACGTAGATAAGAAACTCTATCGGCGCCTGCAACGCCAGCTTGGATTGAGGTCCATTGATGTGACCGTTGCGGTCTTCCTTGATGATGCCGTGTGTCACGGTCGACTTGATGAATCCACCCGACTTGATATGCACGATCTCCGGATCGATCGGAACCCAGTTGCCGCTGCGGTCCTTGTAGTACACGCCAATCTCATTCACTTCAGGGACCGTCACTGCCGCCTCACGTGCCGGTGTAATCTGCCGGCGGCTCTTGTTGACCATGCTGGTGATCACGCGGTCAGAGACGCCCGCCTCTTTCAAGGCGACCAGCGCATCGGCATCCGTCGTGTAGTGGCCGGGCTGCGCCGTGATGGTCTGCACAATCAGGTCGTCACCCAGACCCACCTTGACCATCTTCATGATCGAGTCGTTCGTCAAAATCTTAGGCGCAGAATCTGGAAGCGGCCCGTCGACAGCCTCCACCGGCGATGTCTGTGCACTGCCGCTGCCAGCGCTCAGCAGCATAAAAGCAAAGGCTACGGCGATCGGGGCACGCAACAGCAGCCCTGGCAAGCGTGACATCGATTCCTCCTCAAAGATGCCGGACGAGACACAAGCTCGCTGGCAGATTGCATCATCGTAACTTAGGACGAGATTTGATCTGGAAAAGAGAGCGTATCAGAAGCTGCCCAACGTCTTATCCACCGGTCAATCCCGTTGCTCCGAGAGGGCCACGTATGCTAGATTGGACTCTGCGGCGCACTCTGCGCGAGCACTGTTGCGCGTCTCGCGGCTGGGCTTACAGGGGGCAGTTTTTAGATTCAAAATGGAACGCAGGGCTGTTTGGGCTGGCGTAGCTCAGCTGGTAGAGCATCTGATTTGTAATCAGAGGGTCGGGGGTTCAAATCCCTTCGTCAGCTCCATCAAATCCAGCCGGCACAGATGTCAATGCGTTTCGCGTAACTGAAGTAGGAAGTACAGAAAGACGGATTTGGTTGTACTGTTTGCCGTCCTGGCATCGCAGACCTCCGGTCACTCCTTCAAGGCAGGTGTTATCCGCTCGATTCGAAGTCGGAGTCGAGGCACGGGCTTGATAGGTTGGCAGAAGGCTGCAATACCAGAATCGCAGGCAGGGAAGTGCACAGGTGGCCGAGTGGTTAATGGCAGCAGACTGTAAATCTGCCGCGTTATGCGCTACGGAGGTTCGAATCCTCCCCTGTGCACCATAAGTTTAGTAGTGGTTGTACTGGTGAGCCCGTGGATTTGAGTCCTGCCGGTAGCGGTCGAATGGTTATCGCGCTGGTCGTACTTGCACTCCTGGCGGTTCTTTCCTGGCAGACGATGGAGCCAGGAAAGTTTCGCTCCCTCACCTGGGTCTTGTTAGGTTTTTTTGCATTCCGCGTCCTACTTGGACGGCTTCGTTCGCGGTAGGATTGTAAAGTTGGTTTCAATCAGTAACAGGCTGGCGTAGCTCAGTGGTAGAGCACTCCCTTGGTAAGGGAGAGGTCGAGAGTTCAAGCCTCTCCGTCAGCTCCAGATTTTAGATTCAAGCGGGCCGTCAAGGCTGCGACCCGGCAGGCGAACCTGCTGACTCGCTGACTTACTAACCCGCTACGAGATAAGCGGGAGTAACTCAGTGGTAGAGTCACAGCCTTCCAAGCTGTTGGTCGCGGGTCCGATTCCCGTCTCCCGCTCCAAAGATTCAAAGGCCCGGCAATAAACGCAGGCAGGAGATTTACGTTGAGCACGACTTACGAGAAGCCCGTAATGCCCGTAGAAGACGCTCAGGTCTTCAACGCGGTCAAGGCGGCAATCGAATCATCCTTCTCTTCCAGCAAGGCGGCGGACTTCTTCAAGTCCCTCACCCGCGCCGGAGTCAGAGTTAGAGACTTCGAGGCGGTACTCAAGCAGGGCCTGCTTGGCGCCTCCACCGAGGCCCAGTACAACAGCCTCGGCAACGGCGATCAGGGCCAGATCCGCGAGCTGTACCTCGCCAGCCTGGAGCAGGTCGCTCCCGAACTGCGCGAGAAGTTCTTCAAGCTGTACGCGTACTACTGATTCCCCAAGAGTTTAGTTCCACGAAGTATTGACGAGAACCGCCGGTCACGCCGGCCAACACGAGGAGACGAGCAGTCATGGGCAAGGAAAAGTTTGACCGGTCAAAGCCGCACGTAAACATCGGGACGGTAGGTCACATTGATCACGGCAAGACGACGCTGACGGCGGCGATCACGAAGGTGCTGTCGAAGCACAACCCGAACAACACGTTCCGTTCGTTCGACACGATCGACAATGCACCGGAAGAGCGGGAGCGGGGCATTACGATCGCGACCTCGCACGTGGAGTACGAGACCAAGAACCGGCACTACGCGCACGTCGACTGCCCGGGCCACGCGGACTACATCAAGAACATGATCACCGGCGCCGCGCAGATGGACGGAGCGATCCTGGTCGTGGCTGCGACCGACGGCCCGATGCCGCAGACCAAGGAGCACGTGCTGCTGGCCCGCCAGGTTGGCGTGCCGTACATCGTGGTCTTCCTGAACAAGTGCGATGCGGTCGAGGACGAAGAGCTGACCGAGCTGGTCGAGATGGAAGTTCGCGAGCTGCTCTCGAAGTACGAGTACCCCGGCGACGACACCCCGGTCATCCGCGGCTCTGCCCTCGGCGCGCTGAACGGCGAAGCCAAGTGGGAGGCCAAGATCGACGAGCTGATGGATGCGGTGGACAAGTACATCCCGCAGCCGGAGCGCGCGGTCAACCTGCCCTTCCTGATGCCGATCGAAGACATCTTCTCGATCTCGGGCCGCGGCACGGTAGTCACGGGCCGCATCGAGCGCGGCAAGGTGAAGGTGGGCGAGGACTGCGAGATCGTCGGCTTCCGCGAGACCCGCAAGACGGTCTGCACCGGCGTCGAGATGTTCAAGAAGCAGCTGGACGAGGGCCTGGCGGGCGACAACGCCGGACTGCTTCTCCGCGGCATCGCCAAGGAAGATGTAGAGCGCGGCATGGTGCTGGCCAAGCCCGGCTCGATCACCCCGCACACGGTGTTCAAGGGCGAGGTCTACGTGCTGTCGAAGGAAGAAGGCGGCCGTCACACTCCGTTCTTCAACGGCTACCGCCCGCAGTTCTACTTCCGCACCACGGACGTGACCGGTTCGGCGAAGCTGCCGGAGGGCACCGAGATGGTGATGCCGGGCGACAACATCGCGCTGGAGATCACGCTGCACACCCCGGTGGCCATGGAGAAGGGCCTGCGCTTCGCCATCCGCGAAGGCGGACGCACCGTCGGAGCAGGAACCATCTCCGACATCATCAAGTAAAGAGCTGTTCAAAACAGGGGCGGGCTTCGGTCCGCCGCTTTGTTATGAGGAAGATCGCTCCAATCCGTCATCATTCAAGGGCTGCTTCCCCAAATGGCCGATTTAAGGGATAATAAGTGATGGACGAGCGTGGCCTGACCGCTCTTCTTCCGTCACACAATCAGGATTTGGCAGCAGGGGCCATTGCCCTGCGTCGCGGCGTGCTACACGCTGCTTGCCAGCCGAGGTGGCTGGCCACGTTATGAAAGGAATCACCTAATGCGCGAGATCATCACACTGCAGTGCCCGGATTGCAAGAACCGGAACTACTCCACCACCAAGAACAAGAAGACCACCACCGGCCGTCTCGAGTTCCACAAGTTCTGCAACACCTGCCGCAAGCACACGGCACACAAAGAGACGAAGTAGCTCCGCCTGTTTGGGATAAGGCGCGGCTGCCTCGTCCCACAGTACGGGGGGAGTAAGCTCAACGGTTAAACTGTCGGTCTCCAAAACCGAACTTCTCGGTTCGAATCCGAGCTCCCCCGCCAGTTTGCTCCGCGGTATTTGATCTTTAGCCGCAGCCGTCTGGCTTGATCTACAAATCTTGATTTCTAGAAACTCAGGATTCGCAGCACCGAGATTTTCTCAGAGGCAGTATATGGCGAAGACAGTAGCAATCGAACAGACCCCGAACACCGGCATCGAAAACCTGAAGGCTACCCCGGCTCGCCTCGTCGCCTTCCTCAAGGACGTCCGCAGCGAGATGCGCAAGGTCATCAGCCCTTCGCGCGAAGAGGTGCAGGCGACGACCGTCACCGTCCTCATTACGGTCTTCGTCTTCGCCGCCTACTTCTGGCTGGTGGACACCATCTTCGGCAGCGCCATCCAGGCTATGCTGCATAAACTGACCAAGCACTAAACCTCGGCAACACCAGTAAACACAAGCGATGCACGAAGAAGGCATAACGATGGCGGTAGAAGAGCAGAATCCGGAAGCAGCTGAACCCCGAGGGCGGACAGCCCACGGAGCAGCTTGCCCCGCCGGTCAACGAGAACTTTAAGTGGTACATCATCCACGCCTACTCCGGCTTCGAGCGCAAGGTGCGCGAGTCGCTCGAGAGCCGCGTCCGCGCCTTCGGACTCGAGAACCGCATCGGTCGCATCATGATCCCGACCGAGCCCGTCACCGAGCTGCGCAACGGCAAGAAGTACACCATCGAGCGCGTCTTCCTGCCCGGCTACGTCCTCGTCGAGATGGAACTCGACAACGACCTCTGGCACGTCATCAAGAACACGCCACGCGTCACAGGATTCCTTGGCACCGGCGACAATCCCGTCGCCCTCTCCGAGCAGGAGGTCAGCTCCATCCTCTTCCGCTCCGAGTCCACCGCCAACAAGCCTTCCATGAAGGTCAAGTTCGAGAAGGGCGAGCAGGTCCGCATCAACGAGGGCCCCTTCGCCAACTTCACCGGCACCGTCGACGACGTCAACGAAGACCGCCAGACCCTCAAGGTCATGGTCAGCATCTTCGGCCGCTCCACTCCGGTCGAGATCGAGTTCTCCAAGGTCGACAAGGTTACCGAATAGTTCAGATAGTTTAGCAGCACCAAATTAAGCGGGCAGGCAAAGCCATCAACAAGTAAGCAAGCCAGCCGCTGGAATCAAAAAGAGGATTTACCGCAATGGCACCGAAGAAGATTACTGGATACGTCAAGCTTCAGATTATGGCCGCCAAGGCCACCCCCGCGCCGCCCGTCGGCCCCGCGCTCGGTCAGGCCCAGGTCAACATCATGGAGTTCTGCAAGCAGTTCAACGAGCGCACCAAGGACCCCGCGATGGCCGGACTCACCATCCCCGTCGTCATCTCGGTCTACGCGGACCGCACCTTCAGCTTCATCACCAAGACCCCGCCGGCGCCGGTGCTTCTGCTCAAGGCTGCAGGCATCGAGAAGGGCTCCGGCACTCCCAACAAGGAGAAGAAGGGCAAGGTCACCGAGAAGCAGATCCTGGCCATCGCCACGCAGAAGATGCCTGATATGAATGCCACCACCGTCGAGGCCGCTGCCAAGACCATCCGCGGCACCGCCCGCTCGATGGGCATCGAAGTCGTCGCCTAATCGCCATCAAACCGCACGTACAAAGCGCAGGGCCATGCCTGGTTCTGCGCTTTGTTATTTAATCTGACTCCTCTGACTCTTTTGTTGTAGATCAACGTCTCTATATCTAATGAATCTTGCAGGCTTTGCCCGTATAGTCAGTTCTATCTCCCCAGGTAGAGATGGGCCCAGGAGAAAGATCAGGTGAGGTCTGCCAATTTCAAACGTAGGTTGAAAGCTTGCAGACATCCAATGGGGGTTCTCGCCCTTCTGCTTGCAGCCTCGGCAACTCACCTGGCTGCCCAGGAGACATTCCCTCATCGGCAGCGGGAGCTACGCTCCCCGACGCACCCGTCGCAAACTTGCAAGCGCAGCAGTCACCCGCCACTGCTCTAGGAACGGTAGTAGGCACAATTACCGATGCTGATGTCGCAGCAATTCCCAACGCACAGGTCACGTTAGAAGATACCGCTTCTAACTCTTCCCGCACATCATTGTCCGGTGCCGATGGAGGCTTTGCATTTCAGTCCGTCCCAGCCGGAACCTACGTCATAAGGGTTGTCGCGGCCGGATTCGCAGTCTGGAAAACTGACAATACGATCGAGCTTCACGAGGGCGAGAACTTCGTCCTGCCTCCCGTCAAACTCGAAGTAGCGACCATCAACACCACGGTCAATGCCATCTCGATCGAAGAGCTTGCCGAGCAGCAGGTCACCGTCGAAGAGCACCAGCGCATCGTCGGACTCATTCCCAATTTTTACGTCACTTACATTCCGAACGCTGCCCCACTCACGAGTAAGCAGAAATTCAAGCTCGCCGTCGTAGTCTCAAAAGATCCCGCTACCTTCGTTCTGACAGGCATTACTGCCGGACTCGAGCACTGGGAGAACGATCTCTCCGGCTACGGCCAGGGTTTTGGCGGCTATGCACAACGCTATGCGGCGAGCTACGGAGACAACCTCAGCTCGACCTTCCTGAGCGCGGCCATTTTGCCGTCATTACTCCATCAGGACCCGCGCTACTTCTACAGAGGAAGAGGTAGCATTATGGTTCGCGCCCTCTATGCGATTTCGACCATTGCAATCTGCAAGGGCGACAACGGACACTGGCAGCCGAACTACTCCAACGTTCTCGGCGACCTCGGATCTGCCGGAATCTCAAACCTCTACTACCCGAGCACTGATCGGCACAACGCCCATGTCACCATTGACAACTCTCTGATTGGTGTCGCCAGCGGCGCATTCGCAAATCTCTTTCAGGAGTTCGCCCTCCACCACTTCACAACCGGCGCTCCACCTGTTAATCATTGAACCATTCCTCTCGCTGTCTTGCGAAAGGTAAAGACGCCGACCTCCTCCAACTCACCAACGAGCACCTTCCTCTTCTCGTAAGGTCTCGCCACGGATCATCGCGTAACCACATGCTGCGCACAGGACGGCACGATCGTGGAGGTCTTCGAGTGGGCAGCGGGGGAGCCGAGGCGTGCCCAACGCCGGTCACGTCGTACTCGCGCTATGAGGCCGCTGCGCTGCCGCCTGCGACTTCGTTCTCCTCGCCACGTTGCTTGAAGCCGCCACCATGTTCGCATCGTTCACCCCACCACTCTTTAGCCAAACAATCTCTGCTGTATCGCACCCGTAATCCCGACGACGGGCTTTTTCGGCGCCAATAAGGTACCCATCGACCTTCGCCCCAGCCCGTACCGCTGGCATGCTGTCTCTACCATCTCCGCCAATTGGCGCCGGTACGCAGGCGCCGCAAAGTCTCGCGTCGCAAACCGCGCCGCATAGTCCGCCTCCAGGGCAGGGAAGTGCTCACGAACGAAGCCCAGGTAAGTAGGACGTGAGCACGGTTTCAAGAACAGCGGCTGAGCGGAGAAGAAGCTCGCCCCCACAGCCGCTGCCTGCCGCGCCATCTGGTCGAGCGCACTGGCAGTATCGGTAATTCCGGGTAATAGCGGCGAGCACAGGATTCCCGTAGTAATCCCCGCCTCCCGCAGCCGCCGCACCGTTTCAAACCGCAGGTCCGGGCGGGGAGCACGCGGCTCCAGCTTCCGCGCCAACTCCACGTTCGCAGTGGTGATCGTCAGGTGCACCACCAGGGCATTCCGCTGCGAGATCTCCTGCAGCAGATCGATATCCCGCTCGATCAGCTTCGACTTGGTCACAATGCCGATCCGGTGTCCCGTCCGTCGCGCAAACACCTCGAGGATCGACCGCGTCACCCGTGCTCTCCGCTCGATTGGCTGGTAGGGATCGGTCGCCGTTCCAATCGCAATCTCGTCCACCGGATCGATCTTCTTCAACTCCTGCTCCAACAGCCACGCCGCATTCTGCTTAATGAAAATTCGCCGCTCAAACGCCTCCGGGTCCCGCAGGTTCGCGAGACCCGGAGCCAGCCCGGATTGCTCTGCACGGTCCGGGCCAGACGCAGTCCCCACCGCGCCATCTCCATCTCTTGTTACATCCGTCGTCTCCACCTTCGGCGCCATAAACTCATGGGTATACCGCGCATAGCAGTACTTGCACCCAAACTCGCATCCCCGGTATGGATTGATGCTGTGAGCCATCCACCTCAGCCGCTTCGACACCGTTCGGTTCAGCAAACTTCTGATCCTTATTGTCCGGAATTCAATCAGGTGCCCATCGTCTGTCCGTTCAGCCTCCGCCGCCAGCCGGGCAATGCCGATCGGCTGAGCGGGAAGAATCGGAAAGAGAGAGGAGTCAGAGGTAGAAGTTCTCATATTCGCTTTTTATTCGCTTAGCAATGAGATGACGATAGCCCCGGCCTATCCGACTGTCAACTGTGAATTTCGTCGAGTTCCGGGTCATGGAGCGGAAGTAGCATAGCCGTCCGGCAAAGATCAGTGAGGTTGACGGAAAATCCCCTTTCCGGCATACTAATAAGAGTGCCTAAGCTCCAAAGCTGGGCCAGTCACATCACCACGGCCGAACGGCTCATCCAGCCAGCAGTTGATCAACAAAGCAATTCAGGATGGGTTCAGCGCTAAACCGCGCTGCCAGGTTCGAGCGGTGGGAGACAAGGAAATAGATGCGAAAGATCTCTAAGAATCTGAAGAAGGCGCGCGCGCTCGTTGAGCCCCGTCCTTATGTTCTGGCGGACGCAGTTCCGCTCCTCCAAAAAGCCAAGTACGCCAAGTTCGACGAGACCGTCGACCTGACCATGCGTCTCGGCGTCGACCCCAAGCACGCCGACCAGATGGTCCGCGGCACGGTCGTTCTGCCCCACGGCCTCGGCAAGACCAAGATCGTCGCCGTCATCGCCTCGGGCGACAAGATTAAGGACGCGGAAGCAGCCGGAGCAGACTTCTTCGGCGGCGAAGAGCTGGTCGAGAAGATCCAGAAGAGAAAACTGGACCGCCTTCGACGCCCTGATCGCTACGCCCGACATGATGAAGTCGGTCGGCCGTCTCGGCAAGGTGCTCGGACCCAAGGGCCTGATGCCCAACCCCAAGACCGGTACCGTCACCACCGACGTCGTCTCCGCTCTCAAGGAGATCAAGGCCGGTAAGGTGGAGTTCCGCACCGACAAGACCGCACTGGTTCACGTTCCGGTCGGCAAGCTCTCGTTCGATCCGCAGAAGCTGATCGACAACGCCAACACCGTCATCTCCTCGGTCGTCAAGGCCAAGCCGTCGGCAGCCAAGGGCAAGTACATCAAGGGCGTCACGCTCAGCTCCACGATGGGCCCCGGCATCCAGCTCGACTTCGCCGCTGCCGAGGCAGCCGGCAAGGCCAGCTAAGACTCTCGACTTTGTTCTACCGCGCACCGCGCGACACAAACTTTCAGGCCAGCGATCAGGCTGGCAGCTAAAGGCTAAAACGTTATGCCATTGACCAGAGCAAAAAAGACGGAGAAGGTTGGCCAGCTCGCAGCCGAGCTTGAGCACTCGACCTCCGCAATCATCGGCACCTTTGCCGGACTCACCGCAGCCAAGGACGTCGAGCTGCGCAAGACCATTCGCAACGCCGGCGGCAGCTACCACGTCGTCAAGAACAAGCTCGCAGCACGCGCCGGTGAAGGCACCCAGATCGAGGCCGCACTCAAGGGTCTCAAGGGCGTCTCGTCGGTCGCCTATACCTCCGGCGATCCTGTCGCGCTCGCCAAGGCCCTCTCCACCTGGGTCAAGGACAACTCGGAGTTCACCTTCAAGCTCGGCATCGTTGATGGCAAGATCATCAACGTCTCCGAGATCAACGCGCTTGCCACCATGCCCGGCAAGGAGGAGCTCTTCTCGAAGCTGCTCTTCCTCATCCAGTCGCCCGCGCAGCGCCTCGCTACGGTCATCAACGCAACCGGCCGCGATCTCGCAGTCGTCATCGGCCAGGGCGTCGAGAAGGGCAAGTTTGCCGGTCCTGCCGCTGCTCCGGTTGCGGAGGCTCCCGCTGCTGAAGCCGCTCCGGTGGCAGAAGCAGCTGCTGAGGCTCCGGCTGCTGAAGTCGTTCCGGTAGCAGAAGCAGTGGCAGAGGCACCCGCCGCTGATGCAGCTCAGGTCGTTGAAGCAGCTCACGTCGAAGAGGCCGCCGCAGGTGAGCAGCCTTCGGGCGCAGCCCAGCCCGAGAACGCCACGGCATCGCAGGCTGGCGAAGCTGCGACGACCGACCCGGTCGAAGGCTAGGCCGGACAACAAGTTTCGCTTGACTCCATCGGGTGCGCCAGTCTGGGCGCAACGGAAACCCGGAGGGGCTCAGGCAGCCGAGGCGCAGTAAGGCCCCGGAAAGTAATGAAAACAAAGCAGTACCCAAGTTTAGATATCAATACGGAGAAATAAAATGGCAGACCTTCAGCAGTTGGAAGATTCAATCGTTAGCCTCAGCCTCCTCGAGGCTTCGGCTCTGGTCAAGAAGCTCGAAGAGCGTCTTGGCGTCTCGGCGGCGGCGGCAGTAGCTGCCCCGGCAGCCGGCGGCGGCGGAGCAGCGGCAGCAGCTCCGGTCGAGGAGAAGACCGAGTTCACCGTCATCCTGAAGGATGCCGGCGCGAATAAGATCAACACCATCAAGGCTGTACGCGAAGTTACCGCCCTCGGCTTGAAGGAAGCCAAGGACCTGGTTGACGGCGCGCCCAAGCCCTTGAAGGAGAATGTCTCCAAGGACGACGCAGCCGCTATTGCCAAGAAGTTCGATGGCATCGCGACCGTAGAAATCAAGTAGTTAACCCAAAAGTTGCATGCCGGGCCGGAACGCGATATTCTGTCTGTTGAAGAAGATTCGTTCCGCCCGGGCGTGTTCTTTGGCGGACGCTATTTTTATCTCAATCAGCTGTAGTACCCCGGTTCATCCTGCAAGATGCAGGCTAAGGAGCCGGCCACATCGCGTTTCGAGCGGCGGACGCGCGGTGTGCAACGGGAACGACGAGCGCAGCAAATTTGGGGCAGGGCGAGCCTCAAACGGCGGCAGGTATTCACACCATCACGAAGGAAACAGTGCACAAGTCGATCTTTGCGCTCACGGGGCACGCTGTCCCTTCGGGCGCTTTTGCCGCGTCTGCAGACATTACCGCCGGAGATTGCTCACCGGCGGCTTGCACGCGTTCTTTATAGCAGCTTCGAAGTGGATGTTCATAGCAAAAGTTTCAGCTCCGGTTTCAGCAGAATTAAAAGTTAGCTAGCTTCTTTCGTCCAATTGATATGCCGGGAAATGTGAATCCGGCTAGACACTTTTCGCGCACGGGGTTCTACCGCAATCGAGGGCGGCAGTACCTAAACCAAGCTTCACGGCGCAATCAGAACCAAAACCCGGAGGGTCGTACCGCCCTCCACCTCACGATGGTTCGACACTCACCTGCAACCAACCATCGGATGCAGACAAGTCGACCCGGGAGGCCTCGAATGGTAAGTCTCAGGAGAGAGCATGTCCAGCGAAATGCGCGCGATCCGCAGCCGTCTTGATTTTTCGAAGATTCCCACCTCCATTCAGATTCCTAACCTCATCGAGGTCCAGCGCCGCAGCTACGAGCGCTTCCTCCAGATGGACAAGCTCCCCCAGGAGCGCGAGGACAATGGCCTCCAGTCCGTCTTCACCTCGGTGTTCCCCATCACCGACTTCCGCAACGTCTCCGAGCTCGAGTTCGTCGACTTCTCCATCGGCAACTGGGAGTGCAAGTGCGGCTACCTCAAGGGTCTCAACCACCTGCGCACCGCCTGCTCGCACTGCGGTCACATGGTCATCACCGACCCCTTCCACCCGGGCGACGTCCTCTGCAACTTCTGCGGAACCTACAACAAGAACACCCCTGACTTCTGCACCAAGTGCGGCGACCCCGTCGGCCTGCAGCTGAAGTACGACCAGGCCGAGTGCGAAGAGCGCGGCATGACCTACTCCGCGCCGCTCAAGGTCACCATTCGCCTCAAGATCTACGACAAGGACCCCGAGACCGGCGTCAAGACCCTCCGCGACATGAAGGAGCAGGAGGTCTTCTTCGGCGACATTCCGCTGATGTAGCCAGAACGGCACCTTCATCGTCAACGGCACCGAGCGCGTCATCGTCTCGCAGCTCCACCGTTCGCCCGGCGTCTTCTTCGAGACCGCAAACAACCGCACCTACTTCCTCGGCAAGATCATCCCCTACCGCGGCAGCTGGGTCGAGTTCGAGTACGACCAGAAGAACACCCTCTACGTCCGCATCGACCGCAAGCGCAAGTTCCTCGGCACCATCTTCCTGCGCGCGCTTGGCCTGCGCACCGACGAGGAGATCCTCAAGACCTTCTATACCGTCGACACCATCCAGGTGAAGGACGGCAAGCTCAGCTGGGCCGTCGCGCCCGAGGGCAAGCCCACCAACCTGCAGGGCACACGTCCGGCCGCCGGAATCACCGTCAAGGGCGAAGAGATCGTCCCCGCCACCCGCAAGATCTCGGCTCACACGCTCAAGGCGATGCGCACCGCGAAGATCGCTCAGATCGAAGTCGAGACCAGCGAGTTCGACGGCGCCATGACCGCCGCCGACGTGGTCGATATGTCCACCGGCGAGCTGCTCTACGAGGCCAACCAGGAGCTCACCGCCGACAAGCTGCACAAGATCATCCAGTCCGGCGTCACCAGCTTCGAGGTCTTCTTCCCCGAGCGCGACGACGTGGGCAACATCATCACCAACACTCTCCGCCGCGACTCCGTGCGCAAGCCCGAGGAAGCGCTCATCGAGATCTACCGCAAGCTGCGTCCCGGCGACCCACCGACCCTCGACACCGCCACTGCGCTCTTCGAAGGCATGTTCTTCGACCCGCGCAAGTACGACTTCTCTCGCGTAGGCCGCTTGAAGTTCAACATCAAGCTCTACGAGAACCAGTCGCCCGAGGGCCTCGACAAGCGCACCCTCACGCCTGAGGACTTCTACGGCACCATCCGTTACCTGCTCAAGCTGCGCAAGAACATCGGCATGGTCGACGACATCGACCATCTCGGCAACCGTCGCGTCCGCGCCGTCGGCGAGCTGATGGAGAACCAGTTCCGCATCGGCCTCGTCCGTATGGAGCGCGCCATCAAGGAAAAGATGTCGGTCTACCAGGAGATGTCGACCGCCATGCCGCACGACCTCATCAACGCCAAGCCCGTCATGGCCGCGATTCGTGAGTTCTTCGGCTCCTCGCAGCTCTCGCAGTTCATGGACCAGACCAACCCCCTCTCGGAGATCACGCACAAGCGCCGCCTCTCCGCCCTTGGGCCCGGTGGTCTGTCCCGTGAGCGCGCCGGCTTCGAAGTCCGCGACGTGCACCCCACTCACTACGGCCGCATCTGCCCGATTGAGACGCCGGAAGGCCCGAACATCGGCCTCATCAGCGTCGCTTTCTTGCTTCGCGCGCATCAACGAGTACGGCTTCATCGAGTCGCCCTACCGCCGCGTCAAGGACGGCCGCGCGCTCGACTACGTCTCCGTGGTCAACGCCGGCGAGTCCGGTCTGCGCCAGGGTGACTACCTCGAAGTCTCCGAGGCCCGCAAGCAGAATGAGCAGTTGAAGAAGGACAAGAAGCGCACCATGGATCTTGCTCCCTTCAGCTTCTATCTCTCCGCGTGGGAAGAGGATCGCCACACCATCGCGCAGGCCAACATCGAGCTCGATGCCAAGCTGAACATCGTGCAGGACATCGTCGATGCCCGCCGCCAGGGCAACTTCGTCCTCGTCAACAAGTCCGAAGTGGACTACGTCGACGTCTCGCCCAAGCAGCTCGTCTCGGTCGCCGCCTCGCTCGTGCCGTTCCTCGAGCATGACGACGCCAACCGCGCGCTGATGGGCGCGAACATGCAGCGCCAGTCCGTTCCTCTGCTCGTCGCCGAAGCTCCTTACGTCGGCACCGGCATGGAAGGCGTCACCGCCCGCGACTCCGGCGCCGTCATCCTGGCCAAGCGCAACGGCATCATCGACTCCGTCGACTCCGAGCGCATCATCGTCCGCGTAGAAGGCGAGCATCACCCCACGCAGCTCTCGCGTGAGGTCGGCTCGGACATCTATCAGCTCACGAAGTTCAAGCGCTCCAACCAGAACACCTGCATCAACCAGAAGCCGATCGTTCGCCGCGGCGACCGCGTCGTCAAGGGTCAGGTCATCGCCGACGGTCCATGCACGGAGCAGGGCGAGCTCGGCCTCGGCCGTAACGTCCTGGTCGCGTTCATGCCGTGGCGCGGGTACAACTTCGAAGACGCCATCCTGATCTCCGAGAAACTCGTTCGCGACGACTACTACACCTCCATCCACATCGAGGAGTTCGAGATCGAGGCTCGCGACACCAAGCTCGGGCCGGAAGAGATCACGCGCGATATCCCCAACGTCAGCGAGCACGCTCTGCGCGATCTC
This sequence comes from uncultured Acidobacteriaceae bacterium, assembly GCA_963744125.1. Classification (GTDB taxonomy): domain Bacteria; phylum Acidobacteriota; class Terriglobia; order Terriglobales; family Acidobacteriaceae; genus Edaphobacter. The sequence continues at coordinate 1,025,999 of CAVUSG010000012.1, forward strand.
GACGACTCGGGCATCATCCGCATCGGAGCCAAGATCGGCCACAACGACATCCTCGTCGGCAAGGTAACGCCCAAGGGTGAAACCCAGCTCACGCCGGAAGAGAAGCTCCTTCGCGCCATCTTCGGCGAGAAGGCCGGCGACGTCCGCGACGCCTCTCTGACGTGCCCCCCGGGCATCGAAGGAACTGTCGTCGACGTTCGCATCTTCTCCCGTAAGGGGCAGGAGAAGGACGATCGCGCCAAGCAGATCGAGCAGGAGCAGATCGAGAAGCTCGAGCGCAACCTCGCCGACGAGATCCGCATTCTCACCGACGAGCGTCTCAAGCGCCTCGAGGGCATCCTCGGTGCGAAGGAAGTTCTCGCCGACCTTCACGACGAGCGCACCAACAAGAAGCTGCTCAACAAGAGCGACATCCTCGATCGCGACACCATCGAGCTCATCAGCACTCGTAACCTCAAGCGCATCCGCTACGCCGACAAGGATCCGCGTGTGAATGAGCAGATCGACGAGATCGAGGAGATGACCTCGCGTCAGATCGATGTTCTGCGCAAGATCACCAACGACAAGATCGGCAAGATGCAGAAGGGCGACGAGCTCTCGCCCGGCGTCATCAAGATGGTCAAGGTCTACATCGCCATGAAGCGCAAGCTCTCGGTTGGCGACAAGATGGCCGGACGCCACGGTAACAAGGGTGTCATCGCCCGCATTCTGCCGGAAGAGGATATGCCGTACCTCCCCGATGGAACTCCGGTCGAGATCGTCCTCAACCCGCTCGGCGTGCCCTCTCGTATGAACGTCGGTCAGATCCTCGAGACGCACCTCGGCTGGGCAGCGCACGAACTCGGCAAGCAGGTCGCCGAAGCCGCCGCACAGATGGAGAAGGCCAACGAAGTCCGCGAGCTCTTCAAGGCGCGCTTCGCCAACACCGCCGCTCTCAACCAGCTTCTTGACCTCGACGACGAGCAGACCATGCGCGTCGCCGCCGGCATGAAGCGCGGCATCTGGTTCGGCACAGCAGTCTTCGACGGCGCGCGCGAGACCGAGATCAAGGCGCTCCTCAAGGCCGCTGGTCTTCCCAGCTCCGGCAAGACGCCGCTGCACGACGGCATGACGGGCGAAGAGTTCGAACAGCCCGCCACCGTTGGCTACATCTACATGCTCAAACTGTCGCACCTGGTCGACGACAAGATCCACGCTCGCTCCATCGGACCGTACTCCCTCATCACCCAGCAGCCGCTTGGTGGTAAGGCCCAGTTCGGCGGACAGCGCTTCGGTGAGATGGAGGTCTGGGCCCTCGAAGCCTACGGCGCCGCCTACATCCTGCAGGAGCTGCTCACCGCCAAGTCCGACGACGTCTTCGGCCGTACCAAGATCTACGAAGCCATCGTCAAGGGCGAAGCCGCCATCGAGCCGGGCGTGCCCGAGTCGTTCAACGTACTTATCCGCGAACTGCAGTCCCTCTGCCTCGACGTCGAGCTCATCAAACAAGCCGACCAGAAGAAGCAGCCGCTGCCAGCCATCGCGGCAGCAGACTAACGCACCAAGACCCGGGGAGGTTAATGCGTACACTCCCCGGGCCGTCACCTTCAAGGTGGCACCACAATCGAAAAAGCAACAGCACCAGAACCACCGGCAACGCGATACGCCGAAAGTTATCGCCGACAGATTTGTAACCGCAGCAAATACGCTGCACCGGAGACGCCCAATATGTTTCGCTCCAGCCCCTTTGAACTAACCGGCCCCATCGCCGACTTCGACGCCATCAAGATCCAGCTCGCCAGCCCCGAAAAGATCCGCAGCTGGTCGCACGGCGAGGTCACCAAGCCCGAGACCATCAACTACCGCACCTTCAAGCCCGAGCGCGACGGCCTCTTCTGCGCCCGCATCTTCGGACCCATCACCGACTGGGAGTGCCTCTGCGGCAAGTACAAGCGCATGAAGCACCGCGGCGTCATCTGCGACAAGTGCGGCGTCGAAGTCACGCTCAGCAAAGTCCGTCGCGAGCGCCTCGGCCACATCGAGCTCGCCAGCCCCTGCTCGCACGTCTGGTTCTTCAAGGGCCTGCCGTCGCGCATCGGCCACCTGCTCGACATCTCGCTCCGTGAGCTCGAAGCCGTCCTCTACTTCGAGTCCTACGTCGTCGTCGATCCAGGCGACGCGCCCGTCAAGGAGCGCGAAGTCATCAAGGACGAGACCAAGTTCCGCGAGCTCGACGCCCAGTACCGCCCCTCCGGCTTCAAGGCCATGATGGGCGCCGAGGCCATCAAGGAACTCCTCAAGCGCGTCGAAATCGCCGAGCTCTCCATCGAACTCCGCGAGCGCATGAAGACCGAGACCTCGCTCCAGAAGAAGCTCAAGTACTCCAAGCGCCTCAAGATCGTCGAGGCCTTCCGCAAGTCCGACAACCTGCCGCAGTGGATGATCCTCGACGTGATCCCCGTGATCCCGCCCGAGCTTCGCCCCCTCGTGCCGCTGGACGGCGGCCGCTTCGCCACGTCCGACCTCAACGACCTCTATCGCCGCGTCATCAACCGCAACAACCGCCTCAAGAAGCTGATGGACCTCCACGCACCTGAGGTCATCGTCCGCAACGAAAAGCGCATGTTGCAGGAGGCCGTCGACGCTCTCTTCGACAACGGCCGCCGTGGCCGCGTCCTGCGTGGCGCCAACAACCGTCCGCTCAAGTCGCTCTCCGACACCCTCAAGGGCAAGCAGGGCCGCTTCCGTCAGAACCTCCTCGGCAAGCGCGTCGACTACTCCGGCCGTTCGGTCATCGTCGTCGGCCCCGAGCTCAAGCTGCACCAGTGCGGCCTGCCCAAGAAGATGGCGCTCGAGCTCTTCAAGCCCTTCATCTATCACCGCCTCGAGCAGACCGGCCACTGCACCACCATCAAGCAGGCCAAAGAGATGGTCGAGATGCAGGAGCCCATCGTCTGGGACATCCTCGAAGAGGTCATCAAGGATCACCCCATCCTGCTCAACCGCGCCCCGACCCTCCACCGCCTCGGCATCCAGGCGTTTGAGCCGGTGCTCGTCGAAGGCAAAGCCATCAAGATCCACCCGCTCGTCTGCACCGCCTTCAACGCCGACTTCGACGGCGACCAGATGGCCGTGCACATCCCGCTCTCGCCTGAGGCCCAGATCGAAGCCAGCGTCCTCATGCTCGCCTCGCACAACATCCTCTCGCCCGCCAGCGGACAGCCCATCACCGTCCCCACCCAGGACCTCGTCCTCGGCCTCTACTACCTCACCAAGGCCAAGGTCAACGCCAAGGGTGAAGGCCGCGTCTTCGCCAACATCGAAGAGGTCTTCATGGCGCTCGAAGCCAAGCAGGTCGAGACCCTCACGCCGATCCGTCTGCGCTACACCGGCCCTGTCCTCGACATGACCACCGCGTACGACGATCAGGACCTCACCCACACCGAGCCGGTCGAGTTCAACAAGCAGTTCATCTCGACCACCGTCGGCCGCGCCATCCTCAACGATGCGCTCCCCGAGGGCATGCCTTACGTCAACGGCCTGCTCAAGAAGAAGGGAATCGGCCAGCTCGTCAACTACTGCTACCTGAACCTCGGCCTCGAAGTCACCGTCAAGACCCTCGACAAGATCAAGGACCTCGGCTTCCGTTACGCCACCCAGTCCGGCCTCTCCGTCGGCCTCGACGACATGGTCATCCCCGACTCCAAGTACACCGTCGTTCACGAAGCCGAGAAGACCGTTCTCGCCATGCAGCAGCAGTACCTCGACGGCGCCATCACCAACGGCGAGCGCTCGAACAAGGTCATCCAGATGTGGTCGGGAGTCACCGAGCGCGTCGCCGACGAGATGTTCAACAACATGAAGCAGGCCGACAAGGACGGCGCCATGAACCCGATCTACATCATGGCCGACTCCGGCGCCCGCGGCTCCAAACAGCAGATCCGTCAGCTCTCCGGCATGCGCGGCCTCATGGCCAAGCCCTCCGGCGAAATCATCGAGACCCCCATCACGGCGAACTTCCGTGAAGGCCTCACCGTGCTCCAGTACTTCATCTCCACCCACGGCGCGCGTAAGGGTCTCGCCGACACCGCCTTGAAGACCGCCGACTCCGGATACCTCACCCGCCGTCTCGTCGACGTCGCGCAGGATGTCATCATCTCGCACGACGACTGCGGCACCGTCGAAGGCATCTACGTCACCCCCATCATCGAAGCCGGTGAGACCATCGAGCCCCTCCGCGACCGCATCATCGGCCGCGTCTCGCTCGAGAAGCTCAAGGACTTCGAGGGCAAGACCATCGTCGAAGTCAACCAGGAGATCGACGAAGACCTCGCCTCCGCAGTCCAGGCAGCCGGCATCGAGACGCGTCAAGATCCGCTCCGTCCTCACCTGCGAGTCCAAGCGCGGCGTCTGCATCCTCTGCTACGGCCGTAACCTCGGCTCCGGCAAGATGGTGGAGATGGGCGAAGCCGTCGGCGTCATCGCGGCGCAGTCCATCGGCGAGCCCGGCACCCAGCTCACCATGCGTACCTTCCACATCGGCGGAACGGCATCGCGCGTCTCCGACGCCTCGCACCTCGAGGCCAAGAACGCCGGCACCGTGCGCTTCATCAACCTCGTCACAGTCCGCGCCAAGTCGGGCGACCTGGTCGCCATGAACCGCAACGGCTCCATCGCCATCATCGACGACAAGGGCCGCGAGAAGGAGCGTTACGCCATCGTCTACGGCGCCAAGCTCAAGGTCGAAGACGGAGCAGCAGTCACGCAGGGCCACCGCCTCGGCGAGTGGGATCCCTACACCTTCTCCCTCCTCACCGAGATCTCCGGAACCGTCCAGTTCAAGGACCTCCAGGAAGGCGTCACCCTCAACGAAGAAGTCGACGAAGTCACCGGCCTCAGCCGTCTCGTCGTCGCCGACTCCTCCGACGAGAAGCGTCAGCCCGCCATCATCATCAAGTCCGCCGTCCGGCAACAAGCGTTACCTCATGCCGTCACGCGCTCACCTGATGGTTGCCGATGGCGACGAGATCTTCCCCGGCGACATCCTCGCCAAGATCCCGCGCGAAACCACCCGCACCAAGGACATCACCGGCGGTCTGCCCCGCGTCGTCGAGCTCTTCGAGGCCCGCAAGCCTCGCGACCCGGCAATCATCTCCAAGATCGACGGCGTCGTCCGCTTCGGCGAGGTCTGCCAAGGGTCAGCGCAAGGTCTACGTCACCGCGGACAACGGTCAGGAAGAGGAGTACAGCGTTCCCCGCGGTGCTTACGTCAACGTGCAGGAAGGCGAGCGCCTCCGCGCCGGCGATCCTCTCATCGACGGACCGCGTAACCCGCACGACATCCTCGAAGTCCTCGGCGAGCGCGCTCTGCAGATGTACCTCGTCAACGAGATCCAGGAAGTCTACCGGCTCCAGGGCGTCACCATCTCCGACAAGCACATCGAGACCATCGTTCGTCAGATGCTTCGCTGGGTCAAGATCGAAGAGGTTGGCGACACCACCTTCCTCGTCGATCAGCAGACCGACCGCTTCCGCTTCAACGCGGAGAACCAGCGCGTGTTGATGACCGGCGGACGTCCTGCCATCGGCCGCTCGCTCCTCCTCGGCATCACCAAGGCGTCGCTCTCGACCGACAGCTTCATCTCGGCCGCCAGCTTCCAGGAGACCACCCGCGTACTCACTGAAGCCAGCATCAACGGCTCCATCGACACGCTCCGCGGCCTCAAGGAAAACGTCATCGTAGGCCGCCTCATCCCCGCCGGCACCGGCATGGAGTACTACCGCAACGTCCAGCTCTCCCCAGAGCTCGAAGAAGCGGCAGCCCAGGTCCAGCAGGAAGTCACAGCAGCCATCGAAGCCGAAGAGCGCGAACTGGAACAGATGCGCATGGAAGGCGAACAAGAAGAAATGGCCGCCGAATAGTACTTCTACCGTGCACGACGCATCACCAAACTGGGTGGCCCATCCTTTCACAGTTTCATCGTGAAAGGGTGGGTTGCCTTTTTGTGCCACCACAAATCCCTCACGAACCACCAGGCTTTCCTCTAAACTCAACCAATGCCAAAAGGTCTCGAACGTCAGACACGGAAGAGGGGACCTCCACTTCATCACTATCAGCTGCCACCGCCACACGCACATCCTCAAATCGCCCGCCGCCCGCAACACCCTCCAGCAAATCATCGAAGAAACTCGCCAAAAATACAGGTTCCAAATCCACGGCTATGTCTTCATGTCGAACCACATCCATCTTCTCATCGCAGAGCCCGAACACAACAAAACTGTCGACCGCAATCCAGATCATCAAGCAACGCTTCTCCCGCACCCGCACAGAGGAGTTCGTCTGGGAGCCTCGATACCACGACTTCAACGTCTTCACCGAAGCCAAACGAATCGAGAAACTACGCTACATGCACCGCAACCCAATCAAAGCCGGCCTGGTCGAGCAACCCGAAGACTGGCCCTGGAGCAGCTTCAACGCCTACGCCAAAGACGATCCCCACCCAGTCCAAATCACCAAGTAAAAGCCATTCAAGGCAAGGCCACCAGACGCGCGACCAGCCTTCATGCTCCTCGTCGTCTCCCAACTCGTCCGCCCCGAATTCCTGCTCGAAGTCGAAATCATCGCCGACAAAGCCGAGCTGGCAAGCGAGAGAATCGGACGTCTCCTCTAACCTGAAACAACAACCTGGTAGCACCCGCAAATCCACACCATCCAAAAACCGCAAACATGCCACACTCCACCACGAACTGCCACACTACTACAACCAGGTTTTCACTGGCGTGCCCTCCGGCGAATAGAATTTCGCCCGCGATAACCCACTTAAGCCACCACCCAAAACCAACATCTCGCCACAAAACGACCATCCGCATGACGCCCACGCGCGCAACAAAGATGGGCAGACTCCAAGAGTCTGCCCATCTTTACCTTCGAGCCCGACCTTTCGGTCGGCATCTGTCTTCAGTTCTTACTGAGCAGCATGCACCAGCTTGATCTCCAGGTTCACAGGAACAGCGGTAGGCTGTTTGTCCAGGGTGCCCGGCTTGAAGCGATACTGGCTAACCGCAGCCAGAACATTCTTATCCAGCGCGGCGCCGACTGAACGGACGATTGCGAGGTCCGTAGGCTTGCCGTTCTCTTGAACGATCATCGACACCACAACGGTCTTATCGACATTCGTAAAGCCCCGGGGAGTATCGTCGACGGAAGCGATCTCAGCTGTCGAGATCAACTTAGGTGCCGTCACGCCCGTGGAAATGCGCGCAGATTTCGGGGTAGAGTCATCAGTCGCAGCAGAAGCAGCAAATGTCTTCGGCGCGACCACCTTCGACTGCAGAACCGGCCCATTGGCCGAGGACTGGGTTTTGGCAGGCGTATTTGCCTGAGCGTGAAGCAGCATCGGGGACAGAGCGAGGGTAGCCAAGATTGCTTTGCGCATGATTTTTAGTCCTGAGGGCAAGGTGCCCATCACCAAACTAAATCAACCAATCTATGATTGTCAACACAAATCGCACAATAAAATTAAGTACCCTATTTTCAATAGCATGAAAAGTGGCACCAAGCCCCGAAACCCAAAAATCCGAATATCGACGCGAAAAGTAAAGAGTCCATAAAAGTCGACTGCCAAAGGAAACCCCAACCCACCCTGTATCCTTTTCCTCAATGAAAATTCTCGTCATAGACGTCGGCGGAACCCACATCAAGGTCTCCTCCACCGACAACCTCGTCCCCATCAAGATCGTCTCCGGTCCCACCATGGACGCTGCGCAGATGACCCAGCAGGTCCTCGCCGCCACCGCCGACTGGGACTACCAGGCCATCTCCATCGGCTATCCCGGACCCGTCGAACACGACCGGCCCCTCGCCGAACCCCACAACCTCGCCCCCGGCTGGATCGACTTCCACTACCAGAAAAAATTTGGCAGACCCATCCGCTTCATCAACGACGCTGCCATGCAGGCGCTCGGCGGATACCGCGGCCGCAAAATGCTCTTCCTCGGCCTCGGCACCGGCCTCGGCTCCGCCCTCATCTTCAACGGCGTCGTCATCCCCCTCGAACTGGCCCATCTTCCATACAAAAAAGATTAACCTACGAGGAGTACATCGGCCTCGCCGGCCTCGAGCGCCGCGGCAAGAAGCGCTGGCGAAAATCCGTCCTCGACATCCTCGATCGGCTCCGCGCAGCGTTCATCGCAGACTATGTTCTGCTCGGCGGAGGCAATGCCAGAATGATGAAGAACCTGCCGACAGGTGTCATCATCGGTTCGAACGAGAACGCAGTCCAGGGAGGCCTCAAACTCTGGGACACCCCTCTCACTCTCCAAACCACAAAGAAGACTCCCCGCAAAACAAAGGTTCAAAATGGCAAATAGATACGGTGAAGCAGCTCTGTTGGCAGTACGCATGGAGACCTACGGCAAGGCGCTGAGCCCCCTCGACCGCTGGAACGAAGCAGTGAAGAAGCTCTACCCCACCAGCCCCACCGCCCAGCGAAAGAATGCTCCGCGCAGCGCCTTCCTCAGCCTCTGCGAAGCCGGCCTCGTCAAGGGAATCAACCCAGGCCAGTACGCGCCCTCCAACAAGAACAAGGCCTACGCCCCGCGTGCAGTCTCACTTCTCGCCGCCGGAACGCACACGACCGTAAATACACTATGGGCCGAGGTCACCGACGGCGAAGCCATCCCCCACAACAGTCAGATGGACGTAGTCCTCGCCCTATGGAAGAACGACCTCATCGTGCGCCGCGCTTGACATCAGAAAATATACGATCGTGAAACTCCATCCCATCGCGCTTCTGCACAAGTTCTCCGCCGCCCTGCTCCTGCTCCTCAAACCCCTCGGTGTCTGGGGTGTCGGCTCACTCGCACTCATCGATTCCGCTCTCGTCCCCATTCCGGTTTCGATGGACGGCATCATCATCGGCTACGTCGCCGCCAATCCTCACAAGTTTCTGCTTTACTCCTTTGTGGCCGCGCTTGCGGCGGCAGTCGGATCTTTGGTTCCCTTCTATATCGGTCGCGCCGGTGGCGAGTTCGTCCTCTTAAAGCGCGTCAACCGCGAGCGCTACGAGACCATGAGAGACCGTTTCGAGCGGCAGGAATTCCTCGCGATACTTATTCCATCGATGTTGCCTCCGCCGACGCCGCTCAAGCTCTTCCAGTTCGGAGCAGGCGTCTTTGAGATGAAGCCTCTACCTTTTGTATTGGCGACGTTTTGCGGCAAGCTGGTCCAATTCACGATCTGCTCATTGGCCACAATCTGGTTCGGCCCAACCATCGCCCACACTGCTCTGAGTGCTGTTCACAACCACTTGAATATCGTGCTCAGCGTTGCAGGCTTCGGACTGCTGCTGCTTGCGCTCTACATAGCCCGACGCATCTTCGACCGTCGCAAAGGTCTGGCGCTGCCAGTGGAGCAGGAACCGCCGCCTACCAACAGCTGATCGCTTCCTACAAAGCGGCGACTGCCACACCTTCGTCTATGGAAGAACGACTTCACTGTCCGTCGAGTCTGACCCTGCTGCGGCCACACTCTCCGCTTCTGCAAGCAGCCCCTGCAGATCCAGCGGCCGGGTAAACATGCTCAGAGCATCCTTTTCGTCTTTGGGCCACGCCTCCCGCGGCCGGTCCCAGTACAACTCGACACCATTCCCATCCGGATCGCGCAGATAAAGAGCCTCGCTCACCCCATGGTCGGCAGCGCCGTCGAGTTGAATTCCCGCCCGCGTCAATCGCTGCAGTGCATCACCCAGCAACGCCCGCGTCGGATAAACGATCGCCACATGAAAGAGCCCGGTAGTCCCTGCCGCCGGAGCGCGTCCGCCCTTGCTCTCCCACGTATTCAGCCCGATGTGATGGTGGTATCCGCCCGCCGACACAAACGCCGCGCTATCGCCATATCGCTGCATCAGTTCGAAGCCAAGCACATCGCGGTAGAATCCCAGTGCCCGCTCCAGGTCCGCAACTTTCAGATGGACATGACCAATCCGCACTCCCGCATCAATCTTCGCCTCGCTCATATTGCGTTTCGCCTCTGATTCCACTATCAGATGATGCGCATCGTCACTTCGACGCACCGCAAAATCGTCGGGGTAAACTCCGTAGAGTTTACCCCGATATGCCCCACAACCGCGCTGCATCTTGGTCCGCCGCTGCTACGAAACCGCGGCCTTCTTTTCCTCGAACACGAAAGCCTTCCTCGATCCCGACTGTCTATTGCGGGCCTCGACATAACGTTCCGGGGGAATAAACATTCCCGAGTCCTTCCGTTGCAAGTCAACATGCCGCAGATCGTGGTGCCGAGCCCGGCGAATCGCCTCCACCGCGGCAGGGAACTCCCTCGCCGAGATCGGCCGCGCGAACAGATATCCCTGGGCCTCATCGCAACGCCGCCGCCGCAGAAACCGCAGTTGGTCCGCGGTCTCAACGCCTTCTGCAACCACCTTGATATTCAGCCCGTGCGACATCGCCAGCACCGTCCGCACTACCGCCGCCGCGTTCGCATCCTCCACGGCCCGCCGCACAAAGCTTTGGTCGATCTTCAACCGGTCCACGTGATACTCCAGCAGATAGGAGAAGCTGCAGAACCCCGTCCCAAAGTCATCGATCGCAATGCGGCCGCCCAGCTCACGAAACTTCTGCAGCATCTCGAGGTTCGCTGCGGAGTTGATCATCAAAGTATTCTCGGTAATCTCAATCTCCAGGTTCCTGGGCGCAAGGCCGCTCTTAGCCAGCGCGCCTTCAATCACCTCCAGCAGGTTCTTCTGCCGAAACTGCCGCGGAGACAGGTTGATCGCCACGCTCAGCTCCCGGCCAATCGCGTCCGACATCTGCTTGCCTTCCATGCACGCCTGCTGGAACACCCACTCCCCAATCGGAACGATCAACCCTGTGTCCTCCGCGAGCGGAATGAAGTCCGCTGGAGACACACGTCCGAGCCGGCTATTGGTCCACCGCAGCAGCGCCTCCAGCCCAACCACCTCGCCGGTCCGCAGACACACCTGCGGCTGATACACCAGGCTGAACTCATCATTCTTCAGCGCATTGCGCAGCTCGTGCTCCATCGTCAGCCGGCTGGACGACTCCTTCAACATCGCCGAGTTGAATATCTGGTGCTGGTTCCGTCCATTCTGCTTCGACTCATACATCGCAGCGTCTGCTCTCTCCAGCAGGCTATCCGCGTCTTCCGCGAAGTCAGGAAAAATACACACTCCAACGCTTGCCGTCACATTCAACTCATAGTGGTTCACCATCATCGTCCTGCTGATTCGCTGCACCAGCGTCTGCGCAAATGCATCGACGTCGTCGATGGACTGTATATCAGGCAGCACTACCACAAACTCGTCGCCGCCCATCCTCCCCACCGTGTCCGTCGTTCGCACAGCCCCGCGAAGTTGCTGCGCAGCCTCACGAAGCACCTGGTCTCCTGCCTGGTGTCCCAGCGAATCATTCACCCGCTTGAAGTTGTCGAGATCCACCACAAAAACCGCCACTTTTCTCTCATTTTCTTTGGCCCGATCCACCGCCTCGATCAGCCGTTTGCGCAGCATCGTGCGTCCCGCCAGGCCGGTCAGATGGTCGTATCTGGCCAGGTGAGTAACATACATAAGCATCTGTCGCCGGTCGGTGATATCCGACACGATGCCCACATATCCGTCCACTTCTCCCGTCGACGAATGAATCGCCCGCAGCGCCATGCTCACCGGAGATCGCGATCCATCCTTACGCACATAGGTCCACTCGCGCTCATCCATCGCGCCCTCTGACGCCTTGCTCGACAGCACTGCGAATCCTTCCACAGGCTTCGAACCCTCCGGCGACAGCTCCTCCCCGCGCTGCTTCAGCTCCGCATCATCGTGCATGATAGTCAGCGAAGCCTTCCCGATAAGCTCCTCCCGCGTGTAGCGCGATAGCTTCTCCGCCGCCTGGTTCATCGCCGTGATCAAGCCATTCTTATCGGTGGCGATGATACTGAAGGGTGCGCTCTCAAAAATCAGATCGGAAAAATTCGCAATCCCTTCGTAGCGTCGCTCAACCTCTTTCGTCTTGCTCAGATTGATCGATGTAATCGCAAGCCCATCCCCAAGCTTCACCGCGCGCGACCGCAGCCACGATGCCTTGATCGTCTTCGCCTCAACCTGATATTCCTCATCCAGTGGATGGCCTGTCTCAAGAACTTTGCAGTAGCGATCAAAAAAACCGCGCGTGATACAACTCGGTATCAGGACACACAGCATTTGCCCAACCAGTTGTTCCCGCGTCATACCCAGCATCTCTTCGGCCTTCGTATTGACATAGCGAAATCGGAAATCGCGGATCTTCCCGTCATTTCCCCTCACAGCGTCGAATAAGAAAAAAGCATCCAGGCCATTCTCAGCCGCGGCAATAAACCGTTCATCGGCCTCGTTAGCCTTCCGTCGTTCCACTGAATTTTCGCGTTCTCGCCACAACACGCTCGCCATTGCCACACACAGCGTCAATGTGATAACTCTCGCCGGAGTAGGGCTGGTGTTGATCGCGGAGACGGCCACACCCACCTCGCGCAACACAAGAGTGAATAAGCCTAAAGGAATAAAGTACCGAACTACATAGTTGCGGAATCTCAGAGCTGGCGAGGCGTGCACAGAAGGTTACCTCAGGCGTTGATTAACTTGCGATCGAGCATCTTGGTTCGGCTGTTGCCGAATCTTCAGTAAACTCATCGTCTCCCAAGTCGCCGGAAAAATGTAGGTTTTTTGGGCTCTCTACAACTATCGTTGTACGCCGCCGCTGGAAGTCGCAGGCAACTCACACTCGCAGCTTCACCTCGCCAAAACCAGCGTCGCTACAGGCGTTTCACCATCCACGTCTCGCCCATCGCCTCCACCACCCTCGCAAACTCCTCTACCGGCACGGGTCCAGAGAAGAACCGCCCCTGCGCCTCATCGCACTTCCGCCGCAATAGAAACCGAAGCTGTTCCTCGGTCTCCACTCCCTCCGCCACCACCTTCATATTCAGTCCATGCGACATCGCGATAATCGTCCGCACCACCGCCGCCGCGTTCGCGTCATCCACCGCCTGCCGCACGAAGCTCTGGTCGATCTTCAGCCGGTCAACCTGGTACTGCAGCAGATAAGTAAAGCTGCTGAACCCCGTCCCAAAGTCGTCGATCGCAATCCGCGCTCCCAGCTCCCGAATCTTCTGCAGCTTGTTCAGGTTCGATTCCGAGTTCAACATCACCATGTTCTCCGTGATCTCGATCTCCAAACTTCGTGCCGGAAGCCCGCTCACCTTCAGTGCGTCCTCGATCACCTCCAGCAGGTTCTTCTGCTGGAACTGTCGCGGCGAAAGGTTCACCGATATCGTGAAGTCCATCCCCAGCTCTTCACGCAGCTTCATCCCCTCCGTGCATGCCGTGCGGAACGCCCAAGCCCCAATCGGAACAATCAGTCCCGTCTCTTCCGCCAGCGGCACGAACACCGACGGCGGTACCTCTCCCAGCTTAGGATGCGTCCAGCGCAACAACCCCTCCATTCCGATAACCCGTCCGCTCATCAGCGACACCTGCGGCTGATAGTGCATCTTCAGTTCGCCATTCGCCGCCGCGTGACGCAGCGCATGTTCCATCGAGAGCCGCCCTGCCGTCTCCTTCAGCATGTCTTCGGTAAAGATCCGGCAATGGTTCCGTCCATCATCCTTCGCCGCATACATCGCAGCGTCCGCCCGCTTCAGCAGATGCTTCGCGTCTGACGCAAAGTCGGGATAGACGCAAGCCCCCACGCTCGCCGTCACATGCACTTCATGCCCGTCGATAGAGATAGGCGCTGCGATCCACTGCACTAAATTCTGCCCGCACTGTTCCACATCGGCAATGCCCATGATGTCCGGCATCACCACCACAAACTCATCACCGCCCACCCGCGCCACCGTATCCGAACTGCGCACCGCCCGCTTCAGCCGCTCAGCGATCTCCACCAGTACCTTGTCCCCGTTCGAGTGGCCCAGCGAATCATTAATCCGCTTCAACTGATCGATATCAATCAGGAAGGCCGCCACGCGCGTCCCATACCGTCGCGCCCGCTCCACGGCCTGCGCCGTATTCTCTTGCAGCAGCGTGCGCCCCGCCAGCATGGTCAGAGGATCGTGCGTCGCAAGGTGCGTCACGCGCGCCAGCATCTCCTTCCGCTCCGTGATGTCCACCGCGATCCCCACGTAGCCGCTCACCTCACCCGTCTCCGTCGTCACCGCCCTCACCGCAAGGTGCACCGGAAGCCGGCTCCCATCGCGCCGCACATAAGTCCACTCCATCTCGCGCAGCGAGTCCCCGTCAAAATCATCATGGTGGTGACTACCTGACAGCTTTCCCGTCAGCACATCGAAGCCGTCCTGCGCAGTCGTCGCAGTCGTCCCCGGCTCCAGGTCCACAGTCCGCTTCTCCAACTCTTTTTCATCATGCAGGATCGTCATCGACGCCACGCCCACCAGCTCCTCGCGGCTGTAACCCGACAGCCTCTCCGCCGCAACATTCATCGCTGTGATCAACCCGTCGCGGTCCGTCGCGATCATGCTCAGAGGAGCGTTCTCAAAGATAGAACTATGAAATCCCGCCGCCTGCCTGCATCGCCCCTGAGACTCTTCAACCGCTTTCAGCTCAGCCTCTAACGCCGCGTGACGAAGCCGCCACCCACGCTCCCGGCGCATCGCCCACACGCCCACCCCCCCACCTAAAGTTGCCGTTACTATCGCGACAACGAAAATCCCCATTCCCCGCCCGTCTAGTCCCCATAGCAGCTCGACCAGGACTCAACTTCTTTAAGGTAACCATCCCTTAAAACTTTAGTACCTTCACAACCTAGCACTACTACTAGTTCATGAACAGTCAATTTGTTACAAGATTTCTGCGCGCGCCCCTCATTAGCACACACTTGAGCAAGAGCAATCAGAACGACGTTATTCCGTAGCCTTAGGAACCGCCATCCATCCATGCACCTGCATCCAGTTCTCCACCAGCATCGGATATACCGACAGCTCCGGGAACGTCTTCAGATTCAGTCCCAGTCCCGTCCCATGCGCCCCACGCTCGAAGATATGCAGCTCTGCCGGAACCCCCGCCCGCTTCAACGCGTCGTAGTACGCCGTCGCCCCCAGCGAGTTCACCGTCTGGTCCCCTGTCGTCGAGTAGATAAAGCTCGGAGACGTATCCTTCGTCACCAGCCGATCAATCGACATCGCCTTCAGCTCCTCCGGCGTCGGATGGTCCCCCAGCAGCCCCTCCAGGTTCGTCTCCCGCGGAATCGACGGGTCCATACTCAGCCGCCCGTACGACAGAATCACAAAGTCCGGACGATCGCTCACCCGCTCCGTCACGTCAGCTGAATGAATATTCCCCTGGTCATGCGTCGTAGCGAGATATCCCGCCAGGTGACCACCCGCCGAGAAACCCCACACCCCCACCTTGTCCTTCATCACCCCAAACTCCTCTGCATGGCTCCGCACATACCGCACCGCCCGCGCCCCATCCAGCATCGGGGTAGGGAAGCTGTACCGCTGCCCCAGCCTGTACTCCAGCACAAACGCCGTCACCCCATGCGCGCTCAGCCACCGAGCCTCCGCGCCACCCTCCTTCTCCATCATCAGATTTCTATACCCACCTCCCGGCATCACAATCACCGCCGAGTGCACCCCCTCCCCCGCGGCCGGATACTCATACATCTTCGGAATATCGCCATCCTCCTTACCCACCGCACCAGGCGCCGCCCCGGGCCATAGCTGGATCGTCCGCGAGAACCCAGTCGGCGGCTTGATCTTCACCGCAGCAGGCCTCGCCGCCGTCTTCGGAGCCGCCGGTGGCGACCCCGCAAACAGCATCCCGCCAGCCCATGCCGGAGAGATCAGGCCTGCTAGCACCAGAAGAGTAAGTCTCATTGAACCGCCAGAATACACCCATCGACCCCGCCCAGGTAGTGATTCAGTTTGATTCCAGCAGGGCGGCCCTGTCTTCTGCGTCCCTAAATTTCGGGCAAATTTGCTTTGCTTCCAACGGGATAACAGTGGTATCGTGACCCTATGGGTACGACTTTTGTAGGGTATCCTCTTATGCATGCTGTAGAGGATGCTGTTACGAGGTTATCTAAATGTACATCTGGCGAGGTGTGCATCTGGGCCGGACTAAGAAACGTCTAATTACGATGAGGGTTTCGATGGATCTGAACGTGCAAGCGTTCCGTCTCGTACGAGAAGCCAAAATGGAAGTTGCGCCAAACAATAAGGCGAAACAGGCTTCTTCACTGAGAGGCGCCAATGATGGAACGGCACGAGCTAAATCAATCCCAACAACCGGAAGAAATGAAACTGCGCGCAATGCGAATACAGCGTGCCGGAAGAAAACATTACCTGCTTAAATCATCATTTGCGGTGAAAGCAGAGTCAGGAGAGACGATCATGATCCTAGATATACCGATCAGAGGATTAAACAACCAAGTCGCGTTAGATACCGCCAGCGCCGTGAAGGAATTTTTTGAGATGTGCCAAGCCGCAGACCCCGATTCGGGATATGTTGCGATGCATCCCTCTCTTCAGGAGAAAGTCGTTTCAGTCGGCAAATCCATGGGACTTGTTGCCAAGAGTCAGAGAACTTTGATTGAGGGACTCGAGAAGGTTTCCGAAACACAAATAACCTCTGCGGGATTTCAGAAAGTTATCGCCGATTTGGAACGAGTCGTATCCCAAGTCGATTCCGCGATCTCAGATACGTACTCTGCTCCTGAGGCAATGGTTAAACTTTGGCAGAGGAATCTCGAACTTGTGGCTCAACAGAATGGCCATATAGATAACTACGTCGAATCCTTTCGAATTGCTTTCGACGAAACCTGCTCCGCGCTTCTCGCTGACCTTGCAACGAAGGTCAGCGGGAGCTAGGAATCCTCCATCGGAAACGGAGTGACTAATACCGGATGGCAGAATGTACGCTCGACCTCAGCCATCCCTGTTTCCTAGCTTCGATGGGTAGACTGCAAGACGACCCTGAAACCCAGGAGGCGCTTGCTGAGATTAAGTCTAAAGTCGAGAGAGAACACACTAGCTGCAATAGGGTCGTCCAGAAATTCTACGGAAACTCTAAGTTTCCTCACTTACAGGGAAAAATCTGGAAATACGACTGGGGAAAATCAAGCGCTTCCGGACGCAAATCGTGGCGACTCGTAGTAGTAGTAGCTGAGCCCAATACGCAACCATACAAGTTGATAGCGGGCGCTCTCTATTTCAAAAATGCGACTGAGCAATTACCCCTGCGCGAACTCAACGAAATCTTTACCTGTGTGACTACGCAGGTCGCTGCAACAAACGTCCTTCAAATAGCCGCAGGTGGTGGCGAATTTCATAGGGTTCCTAACGGTGACGGGCAAACAAGGTCGATTTGTATGCATTGTTATTTCCCCGCTGGCGTCTCGGACGATCCCACGGAAATAGATAGATTGGAACAGGAACACCGCTGCGATCTGGCCTCAGAATCAAACTAACCCCCACTTCCTCCGTCTCGTCTGTTTTAAGACCCCCCAGAAACCCGCCGCCCACCGCAACTCATCCCAACCATCCCCGTCTAATCGATATATGAACCACTCCCTGCCCGCCCGCCTGACCATCCCAACCGGCCTGCGGCCCATTCTGTTCTCGGCGCTCCTCCTGCTTCCGGTCTCCTCGCTCCCAGCCCAGCAAACTCCAGCCGACCAAAAGCCGGTACTGCACACCCCAGCTGAAAAACCCGAGCAAACCCCAGCCGGCCCAGCCACTACCACCCTCTCCGTCGACGCCCGCCTCGTCAACCTCCCCGTGGTCGTCCGCGACAAAAAAGGCGCCCTCATCCAGACCCTCACCAAGGACGACTTCGTCCTCAAGGTCGACGACAAACCCCAGGCCATCCGCTACTTCGACCTCGACTCCAACCTTCCCCTCACCCTCGGCCTGCTCGTCGACACCAGCGGCTCCGTGCGCAACGTCCTCGACGAAGAGCGCACCGCGAGCTCCAGCTTCCTCGACACCATGCTCACCGCGCCGCCCAACCGCGACCCCGACAAGGCCTTCATCATTCAGTTCGCCCGCTCCGTCGAGCTTCTCCAGGACCTCACCCCCTCTCGCCCCTTACTCAAGGCCGCCATCCGCGACATCGACAGCTCCGGCTCCGCAAGCCAGTCCGACCCCAACGACCCGAACAGCAGCGGCGGACGCGGCTCCAGAGGTGGCGGCACCACCCTCTACGACGCAACCTTCCTCGCCGCCGACGAGATCATGAGCAAGCAGAAGGGTCGTAAAGCCCTCATCCTCCTCACCGATGGCGTCGATAGCGGCAGCAAAGAGTCCCTCGCCAGCGCCATCGAAGCCGCCCAGCGCGCCGACACCATCATCTACGCCATCTACTTCAAAGGCGAAGACCATCAGTCCTACAACAACAACGGCAACCGCGGCGGCCGTGGCGGAGGCTATCCCGGCGGAGGTGGCGGCTACCCCGGCGGAGGACGCTATCCCGGCGGCGGAGGAGGCTATCCAGGTGGAGGCGGTGGTGGCTACCCCGGCGGCGGTGGCGGAGGAGGCCAGCGCGGCCCATCGGGCGGCCAGCACGCCGACGGCAAGAAGACCCTCGAACGCATGACCACCGAGACCGGCGGACGTCTATTCGAAGTCACCAAAAAGGACACCGTAGACCAGATCTACACCCAGATCGCCGCAGAGCTCCGAGCTCAATACCGCCTCGGCTACACCCCCACTCAGGACGCCGCCTCCGACGGCTACCATCAGATCGATCTCGGCCTCAAGGACCCCGACAAGCAGAAGAAGTACACCATCCAGACCCGCGACGGCTACTACACCGGCAAACCGAAGTAGCCATCCAAAACCGACCCCGGCTCATGATCCGAACCGAGCCCTTTAGAATCAATACTTTGCAAATCGTGTCCACCCTCAACCCCCATCGAATGAAGACTTTGCGCAAAACAAGGGGGAGGGGGGTGCCCACAGGTATAAAATCGCGCCATGCTCCGCATCAGCCCAAAGAACGCCCTGATATTGACCTCAGTTCTTATGCTGGCCGTCATCACAGGCTGCAAGCAAAGCGAAGCCCCCCAGCCCGTCACCAAAAACCTCTACCCCCCCACCGCCAACGCCAAAGCCGACATAGCCGCCGCCATCACCCAGGCCAGCCAGCAACACAAAAACATCATCCTCGCCTTTGGCGGAGACTGGTGCGCCGACTGCCTGGTCCTCGATTACTACCTCCACCAGCCCCCCAACGCCGAACTCCTCACCAACAACTTCATCCTCGTCCACGTAGACATCGGCCAGATGGATCACAACGTCGACATCGCCAATAAATATCAGGTACCCATCCAGAAAGGAGTGCCCGCACTCGCCGTCCTCAACTCCACCGGTACTCTCCTCTACGCCCAGCAGAACAAAGAGTTCGAGACCCTGAGCGCCACAAACATCCAGTCACTCACAGAGTTCCTCAATCGGTGGAAGTCCTGAGCCACCCCGAATTCACTCTGATCGAGTCATCGGATCGAGACTATCGACTCTCCCCTGTGCGCCTCTCCGCCCTCGCCCAGCGAGCCTGGGCCCGTGCCAGCCGCCACGACCTCTTCAACCTCGCCCAGTCCACCGCCTACTCCGCGATGGTCTCCCTCTTTCCCGCCCTCATCGTCCTCGCCGCCATCATCGGCCAGCAACCCGACACCGCCCCCATACGCGCCCAGCTAGCCGCCTTCTTCGATCGCGTCCTCCCCTCAGACGTCAGCCCGCTGCTCCAGAGCTACTTTGTCGAGGCGCCCCACCACTCGCGTTCCATCCGCGTGCTGGTTGTGGCCTGCATCGTTAGCGTCACCGGTGCCTCCAGCGTCATCGCCAAGATCATGGAAGGCCTCCGCCGCGCCAACAACCTCCCGCCCAACTGCTGGCCCGTCTGGACACGCCGCATCCGCGCTTACGTCCTCGTCCCGCTCTTGCTGCTCCCATTCGTCATCACCAGTGCGCTGGTCGTCTTCGGACACGTCATCGTCGTCTGGCTGACCATGAACGTCATGCCCTCCGCGCGCTTCTCCGTCTACCTCATCGCGCTGGTCATCCGGTGGGCAGTCGCGCTCACTGGCAGCACCGGCCTTCTCGTGCTCCTCTATCACATGGGAACGCCCATGCAGATGTCCTGGAAGCGCACCCTCCCCGGAGCCATCGCTGCCACCGCCATGTGGTTCTTCTCCACCCTCGCCTTCGGCTGGTACGTCACCCGCTTCGCCAACTACTCCCAGGTCTACGGATCCCTGGGTGCCGGCATAGCCCTGCTCTTCTGGCTCGACCTCATCGCCCTCAGCATCCTCTGCGGCGCCGAAATCAACGCCCAAATCAACTCCCAACTCCTTATAGCCGCGGTCAATGCATCCGCCGACCCTCCACTTCAAGATCCCATCCCCCCACCTCCCGCCAATTCTCAAGCAGACATTCCTCCACGCAGTTAGAATGGCCTCGGGCATAAAAAAACATGGGTGGTCTGTCCACTCACAAACTCTACACAGCAAGCTAAAGGAAATTGGCATCTCTTAATGAACACCACTGCGCGCCCCTCTCAACAAACCACGCCCTCCGACATCTCCTTTCCTGAGTCGGAGCGCTCCCGTCGCGCCAAGATTGTTGCCACGCTCGGCCCTTCCTGCAGCACGCCCCAGCTCTTCCGCCAACTCGTTCGCGCAGGCCTCGACGTTGCTCGCCTCAACTTCTCTCACGGCACCCACGCCCAGAAGGCTGAGCTCATCAAGATGGTCCGCGCCGTCTCCGCCGAAGAAGGCAAGCCCATCTGCATCCTTGCCGACCTTCAGGGCCCTAAGATCCGCACCGGCAAGCTCAAAAATCACAAGCCCGTCCAACTTATCGCCGGCAAGCACCTCACCATCACACCCCGCGAGATCGAGGGCAATGCCACTCTCGTCAGCACCGTCTTCAAGACCCTCGCCGAAAACCTCGAGCCCGGCTCCCGCATCCTCCTCTCTGACGGCCTCATCGAACTCCGCGTCATAGCCGTCAAAGGCGTCGACGTAGTCTGCGAGATCATCAACGGCGGAATGCTCGGTGAGAACAAGGGCATCAATCTCCCCGGCATCGCCGTCAACGTCCCGTCCCTCACCGAGAAGGACGAGGAAGACCTCGTCTTCGCCATCAGCCAGGGCGTGGACACCGTCGCGGTCTCTTTCGTCC
The DNA here is from genome assembly GCA_963744125.1 of uncultured Acidobacteriaceae bacterium. GTDB lineage: Bacteria > Acidobacteriota > Terriglobia > Terriglobales > Acidobacteriaceae > Edaphobacter. The sequence continues at coordinate 1,047,186 of CAVUSG010000012.1, forward strand.
GAAGCGCCGCCGACGTCCGCCACGTAAAGACCCGCCTCGCCGCCCTAAACTCCGACGCATGGGTTATCGCCAAGCTCGAAAAGCCTCAGGCCATCGAGCACCTCGACTCCATCCTTGAAGTCGCCGACGCCATCATGGTCGCCCGCGGCGACCTCGGCGTAGAAGTCCCACCCGAAAAGGTCCCCGCACTTCAGAAGCACATCATCCGCCGCGCCGCCGAGTACCGCAGGCCCGTCATCACCGCCACCCAGATGCTCGAGTCCATGATCGAGAACCCGCGCCCCACCCGCGCCGAAGCCTCCGACGTCGCCAACGCCATTTACGACGGCACCGACGCCGTCATGCTCTCCGGCGAGACCGCCGCCGGCAAGTACCCCGTCGAAGCCGTCGCCATGATGGCCAAGATCGTCACCGAGACCGAGCACCAGATACGCACCGATCCTCACCCCACCAAGGTCATCTCCAGCACCACCCGGCTCTCCGTCGCCGAGACCATCTGCGAGTGTATGTCCCACGCCGCCGACGACCTCGACCTCTCCGCCATCGCCATCTTCACCGAGACCGGCTCCACCGGACGCCTGCTCTCCAAATACCACCCCGACCCACCCATCTACGTCTTCTCCCCCTTCGAGCCGGTCATCAGCCGCTGCATGCTTCTCTGGGGCGTCTACCCCATCCTCTGCAAACGCTTCCGCGACACCGACAAGCTCGTTGACATGGCCGAAGAGATGCTCGAGCAACTCCACTTCGTCCACAAAGGCCAGATCGTAGGCATCGTCGCCGGAACCCGCACCAAGTCCGGAGCCACCAACTTCATGCGCCTCCACATGATCGGCGACCGCGACTCAGACCCCGAGAAGAAGCTCAAGCGCAAAAAGAAATGAAAACGGCGAACTGACAGCCGTCCGAACCACCTCTCCGTGAGTTGCGTCATCGCAAGGATTCCCCTTGCGCAACCACGAGCTTATACGCGACGTAGTACTTATAAATATTGCTCACATACTGGACCGTCACCGGCCCCACGTTCTGAGCAACCAGCAACTCCACGTTGCCAAACCACTTGTTCGGATCAAGCCCCGCCGCTGGTGCTCTCTTCCGTAAGTCAGCGATCCGATTAGGCCCCGCGTTATACCCGGCAAAAGTAAACAGTAGACGGTTCACCGGATCGATCTTCGGGTCATTGAAATAGTTGTCTGAGATGTCCTTCAGCACCTTCACTCCCGCGTGAATATTATTCTCAGCAGTCGTTATATCGGGAATGCTGATGGGCGCTGCCGCCGCGGTCTTCGGCTTTACCTGCATAATTCCCACCGAGCCATCCGGACTTCTCGCCGATTGCTCCAGCATCGACTCCTGGTAGCCTTGCGCCACAATCATCAGGTAGTCGAACCCATACTGCCCCGCGTACTTCTTGAAATAGGCAACCGTGTCATTGAACTTCTTCAGTTCAGCCGCAGACGTTGCATTCTTTACGAATTGACCGTTCTGCAGATACCGCCGGACCAAAGTATTGCCGAACGAAGTTCCCGCCGCCCGCGTCTTGATGAACTCATCCAGCAGCTCCTTTAGCTGCGGATTATTGTTGCGAATCGCCCACGCAAGCTGGCCTTCAGTACCGATAGCCAGCTTCGGGTATGCCCTGACATCCGGAAGCACCTGCGTCCACAGGTCAGCTCGTTCAGTCGTCGTCACCGTCGCCGGAATCAGGCCCGCGTTCACCATCTCCAGCAAATCTTCATCCATCAAGCTCTTATCCGCAGGCTCAATGAGGATCGGTGCCTTACCTTCCTTCCGCAACGAGTCGTTTACCTTCTCCAGGCTCGCTGAATAAATGGTCAGCGGATTGACGAAAATCTTCTTTCCGCTCAGGTCCTCAAGCGAGGAAACCGGGCCAAACCCCTTTCCTGTAACAACAATCTGTTGCACATCAGTCTGTATCGGAACCGTAAACGAGACCTGCCTCTCACGCTCCGGCGTCACCGCAAGGCCGAACGCGATCACATCACCCACTCCCTCAGTCAGAGCTGCCTGCACTTGGTCCGGGCGAACCGGAATGAACGTGACCTGCACATGTTGTCGCTTGGCCCGCAGTTTCTCATTCGCAAACTGCTGGAATGCCGTCAGCGCCTCGTAATAAATGCCCTCCGGACGGCCATTGACATAAAAGAAACCCGTGCGACTGTACAACACCAGCGCTCGAATCGTCCCCTCCTTTACCATCGCGTCGAGATCGTCGGTGTGACGTGCAAAATTGAGCGGTAGTCCGGAATCTCTAGACGTCTGTGAAGATGTGTCAGTGACTGGAACCGACTGCGCCTGAGCCGTACTTGGGAAATTGCTAATGAGAGCGAGGATCTGAAGTCCCAATAAAACTGGACGTAAACCCTTGCGATAAGAAACGATCTTTGGAATCACGACTAGCCTCCGCGTCTCGTTCTTGCTGTCTCATCGTACGCTTTTCAAAGAGGCTCTTCGTGACGTAGTTATAAGCTGCAAAATCAGGCCTATCGCAACATGTTTCAATGCCGCTTGAAGTACTGAATTGCCCGCTCATGCTCCTCAGCCTTCTCACGCGTAGCGAACGTCCCCAGGTTCTTCCGCTTTCCGGTCTTCGCGTCCGTATGCCGTGAATAAATCCGAAACTCGCCCGTCTTCAATTTACGAATCATATCGATCCTCCTCCTCGCGTAAGATGCCGGCAGTTTCAACCTCGTTTTCCGCACCGCATCGACCCTCTACAATCCATCCATGGGCCGCATCCGCATCCTCTCCGACGTCGTGGCCAACCAGATCGCCGCCGGCGAAGTCGTCGAGCGCCCCGCCTCCGTCGTCAAGGAGCTCCTCGAGAACTCTCTCGACGCAGGAGCCACCCGAATCCGGATCGAGGTCGAAGCCGGCGGTCGCAAGCTCATCCGCGTCACTGACAATGGCCACGGCATGGTCCAGGACGACGCCCTTCTCGCCTTCGAACGCCACGCCACCAGCAAACTCCGCACCTCAGACAACCTCCTCTCCATCGCCACCCTCGGCTTCCGCGGCGAAGCCCTCCCGTCCATCGCCAGCGTCTCCCGCCTCCTCCTCGAAACCCGCAGTCCAGAAGATGAATCCGGCACGCTAGTAGAAATCGCCGGCGGCAAGATCCTCCGCGTCGACCCCGCCGGTCTCCCCGCCGGAACCACCATCACCATCCGTGACCTCTTCTTCAACACCCCCGCCCGCCGCAAATTCCTCAAGTCCGAGCAGACCGAGCTCTCCCACATCGCCGCCCTCGTCACCCACTACGCTCTCGCCCACCCCACCCGCCACTTCGAGCTCCACTCTGCCACCCAAGCCCTGCTCATAGCCCCCGCAGTTCCCAACGCAGGAGACCGCCTCTTCCAGATCTTCGGCCGCGACACCTTCAACCTCATGCTCCCCACCGCCGCCGAGATGGACTTCGCCCACGCCGGCATCCCCGAACCCCCACCCTGGAAGCGCGACGCCGACTACACCCCGCCCTCGCCCGGCTATCTCCGCATCACCGGTTTCGTCTCCAAGCCCGAGCTCCAAAAGCTCAATCGCAACTCCGTCTACGTCTTCGTCAACCAGCGCCTCATCCGCGACAAGCTCATCCTCCACGCGCTCTCCGACGCCTACCGCAACATCATCCCGCCAACATCGTTCCCTGTAGTCCTCCTCTTCCTCGAGATGCCCCCGCAAGAGGTCGACGTCAACGTCCACCCTGCCAAGACCGAAGTCCGCTTCCGCCAACCCTCCTTCGTCCACGACTTCGTCCGCGACACCGTCCGCACCACCCTCATGCAGGCCCGCCCCGCCGCCAGCTTCGCCACCGCACTCGCCGGAGGCCCGCACACCGCAGCCTCATCGCTTCTCCTCGACGTAAGCCCACTGCCCGGCGTCGATCAACCCGTCTACGATCCCGCCCTCGCCCCCACCACCTTCCCGCAATCCGAAAACGACCCCACCGCAGCCGACACCGAACCCTACACACTCGCACCCATCGCCATACCAGAATCCCCCGGCCGCCTAACCTTCACCGACACCATCCCCGTAGGCTACCCAGACCCCCACGCCGACCCCTACACCAACAACACCACCCCAGCAGGCAGCCCCCACGTCACAGACACGCTGCACGCCCTCTCAACTCTGAAACCCCTGGGTCAGCTCCGCGACTCCTTCATCCTAGCCACCAACGAAGAGGGACTCTGGATCATCGACCAGCACGTAGCCCACGAGCGCGTCCTCTTCGAAAAGATCCTCCGCGAGCGCAACACCGAGCAAGTCCAACGCCAGCGACTATTGATGCCGCTCCTCATCGACCTGCTCCCCGCCCAGATGATCACCTTCGCCGAGATCGCCGAAGAGCTCGAACACAACGGCTTCGAAGCCGAACCCTTCGGCCCCCGCACCCTCGCCATCAAGGCCGCCCCCGTAGGCCTCGAAGGCCGCGAACTCGAAACCATGATCGAAGAGCTCCTCGCCATCCCCGATCGCAGCCAGCAAACCGAGAACGCCGAAGCCCGCCGTCGACGCATAGCCGCCAGCATCGCCTGCCACGCAGCCATAAAGATCAACCAGCCCCTCGAACCCTCAAAGATTACCTGGCTCCTCGAAGCCCTAGCCAAAACCGAACACCCCACCGCCTGCCCCCACGGCCGACCCATCGCTCTCCGCTACTCCCACCACGACATAGCCAAAGCCTTCCAACGCACCTGATCGCACACCTACTGCTCGAATCAAATCAGCCGAAGTCGTGATCGCTCTACTCAGCCAGACCTCTTTGACAATAACGGTTTAATTCGTTTCAAATCGTATAATGCCCTTGTCAGGGCGGATCCCCAAGACTCACCTCAGCCTTCCCCGACGAAAGAAAATTCTGCAATTCCACGTTTCGCAACTTTAGTCATTCAAGAATGGACCGCAACAGCTGGAGCCTGACTGCATCACAGGCAGTATGCAAGAAGTGCCAGGTGACGGAAGTCCAGACCGATCCTTCAACACTCAATGAGGCCGCAATGAAGCCAGCATTCTTCCGTTTGTCAGCAATATTCACATTTCTGTTCCTTTTGTCAGTCTCCGCAGCAGCGCAGGTCTCTGCGACTCTGTCAGGCAGAGTCACCGATACTACTGGAGGCGCCGTTGCAGCAGCTACCGTGACGGCCAACGACCTCGACACAGGAATGTCCCGAACCGTGGTCACAAGCCAGGCGGGTCAATATCAGATGGCAGCGCTTCCTCTCGGACACTACGAGGTCCGTGCCGCAAAGCCAGGCTACGGCGATGAGACACGCGCGGGAATCAGCTTGACGGTCGGCCAGGACACCACAGTCGACATTAAGATGCAGCAAAAGAACCCCGACGCCTGCGCGACCGGCCACGAGTTCGCCGCCAGCGATTGCGCGCTGACCTGGCACGGCATCACGCTGTACGGTGCGTATGACGTCGGCGTCGGCTGGGTCAGCCATGGCTTACCGGAAAACGGCTACAACTATGAAGGCGCATCTCTCGTAAACCGAAACGGCTATCAACATCGATTCCTCATCGCGCCGAACAACCTGCAGCAGACGGGTCTGGGCATCAGGGGCAAGGAAGAGTTTCTGCCTGGCTGGTCCGTTGTGTTCAACGCTTCCACCGGCATCAATCCGCAGTCCGGCCTGCTCGCCAACGCGTCGGCCACCCAGACCATCAACAATGGCCTTCCCAGGGCCAGCTATTCCTACGCCATCGACGGCGCGCGCGCGGGCCAACCCTTCAATGACGAAATCTATGGCGGCATATCGTCCACGCATCTCGGCACGCTGACCTTCGGTCGTCAGCGCTCGCTCGGTACCGATGCGATGCTCCTTTACGATCCGGCCGGCGGCAGCTATGCCTTTTCGTACATCGGATATAACGGCACAATGGCCGGCGGCGGCGACACCGAGAACAGCCGTTGGGACGACGCCCTGAAGTATCGCCTCGCCTATGGCCCGGTCCATTTCGGCGCGATGTATAAATTCGCCGACGGCAATGGCGGCTGCTACTCCGCCTCCGCAACCTGGACTGCCGCCAACTGTACGCCCGAATCGGCGCATAACAACGCCTATGGATTCAACCTCGGCGGAGACGTCGGCAAGTTCTTCGCCGATATCGTCTACCAGCATTACAACCAGGCCATCAGCGTTTTGAATCCCTTGCTGGGCCCCCAGAGTCTCACGCAGCCCTATCAGTCGACCACGAACAGCATCAATACAAACCCCATCACTGGAGTCAATCTGATCGGCACCACCAACACCGTCTATGGCATCGTGACCGATAACAACGCCGTTATGGCCGCTGTCAGGTATGTGTGGGAGCCGTTCAAGTTCTTTGCCGGCTACGAATACATCTGGCAGAATAACCCGCATGATCCGTTGGGCGTCGGCGCCTCGGATCAGGGCGGCTACATCATGAGCGGGGTCGAAGACAACAATCTCGACTCTGAAAAGTTGGTGCAGATCTGGTGGACGGGTGCGAAGTACACCTACCGCAGCAAGACCGACTTCACTTTCGCCTGGTATCAACAACGGCAGAACGACTTCCGTCTTCCGCCGACCTGCTCGCCCGCAGCCGGCTTCCGCGCCTCCTGCGCAGGCACCCTCAACGAGGGGTCGCTCTATGCGGATTATCACTTCACCAAGCGTTTCGACGGTTTCGCCGGAATCGCGTACTCCTACGTGAGCGGCGGCCTGGCCATCGCCATCCCTCACGGCCCCGGCGTCCCCTATAACTCCAACAACAATCTTGCTCCGACAGTCGGCGGTCGTTTCACCTTCTGATCGCAGTCGGCGTTATGGGGGCGAGTTGTCGAAACCACCCCCTAAGGCCAGATGGAGATTAATTCGATTGGCAAGCTGAGCATTACGTAGCTTGATGAGATCAGACTGGCTCTGGATTTGTCCCTCCTGCAGTTGCAACACGGACAGAAGATCCATGCTTCCAGCCTTGTACCTCAGCTCGGCCACATTGACAGCTTGTGTGTGGTCAAGAACCGCGCCCTCCGTATGTGGAAGACGTTCGGCGAGCAGCCGTTCATTCGTCAATTCCACCTCTACCTCGGCAAACGCCTTGAGGGCGACACCACCGAAGTGCGCAACGGCTTGGTTCTCCTGTGCAGTAGCGATCCTTACCTGCGCTCGCAACGCTCCGCCCTCGTAAACGGGAATGACCATTCCAATGGCGCTTTGCATCAGCCAGGGGTTGAGACCGAGCACGGAAAGCAGCCGATCGCTCAGGCGCCCTCCTTCCAGATCGAACGAAAAACTCGGTAGCAGCGCAAGCTTCGCGGCCTCATAGTTCTGGAATGCCGAAAATACCTGGTGTTCCGCTGCAACGATATCGGGTCGACGCTCCAGCAGCGAAGACGGCAGCCCAGGTCCAACCGGCGGTGGTAGCGGGGCATAGTTTTCTGCCACTGCCAGCTCAGCGGAAGGATAGCGCCCCACCAGCACCTCCAGGCTGCGCCGTGCCTCACTGTACAAACCCTGCATGATGATCAGTTGATTTTGCGCCTCGTTGAGTTCATAGCTCGCCTCCGCTACATCCAGGTCCGCAACCTTGCCTGCCGCCCGTCTCACCTTCACCAGATCGAGCAGGCTCGAATAAATCTCAACGCTCTGTTGCGCGAGTGCGACGAGTCGACGAGTCTCAATCGCCAGGTACCAACTCTTGGCGGTGAGCGCAGCCACGGACTGCCGCGCAAAGGCGTAGTCCATCGCGACCGCTTCATAGTTCTCTTGCGCGGCAGCACGCTGGGAACGAATACGGCCCCAGACATCTATCTCCCACGAGAACACCCCGTACTCCTCGTTGCTCTGGTACTGATCGTTCGAAGCCGCATCCGACGAACGCGTCGTCGCGCCCTCGATGGTCGCGCCCACTCGCGGCTTCAATTTTGAGCCGACTACGATGACATTTTGGCGCGCTTCCTCCACCTGAGCCGCGGACTGGCGCAGATCAAGATTGTTTGCGATAGCTTCCCGAACCACCACGCCGAGTTCCTCATCCTTGAATGACTTCACCCAATCATCAGTGACGTTTGAAGTATCGGTGCTCGAGCTCCACGTCGGCGGCAGCGGTGTCGCCTTCGGTAGCGCCTGATTCACAATCGCGGCCTGCGATGGTGGTTTGTGAAGAGCACACCCGCCCATCGTAACCAAGACAATCCCCAAAGCAATCAGCTCTCGCGCCACACTTGGACGATTCTTCTCAGCTGGATTCATTCGTAGAGCCTTTCATCAGAACGGCATCGGATATAGCCAGTTGAACCAGCTATGCATGCGTATCGAGATCTTTCGCAGCGCCGCGAAGCCACCCTGGCTCGTATAAATCGTCGCAACGCCCTGCGCACCAATGGGCAGTCCTATTTGCGAAGGGTCGGTGGGATAGATCTTCACAGCAAACTCTCCCTGTGGCTGGTTAGGGTTTGCCGGAACAAAAGTTGGAATTACATCGCTGGGCAGATATTGTCCCTCACCGTTTGCCCACCAGATGCTGTCAACCTTCGCCTCAAATACCTGCCCCGGATAAAGGTCCAGCGCAACTTCAACCGGCTGCCCCACCTTCACATACTTCAGCGTCTGTTGTGAAAAGCCGGCCAGCATATAGCGGTCGCTGTCGACAATAAAAGAGGCAATTCCGCCTACACGCAGGATGCCCGCAACCATCCCCGCCTGCACCTGCAGATTCACCAGGTGACCGTCATCAGGCGCCACCATCAGCGTGTTATCCAGGTAATAGCGTGCCATTTCCAGTTGAGCCTTCAGACTTTCAATGGTCGCCGCCGCCTGCTTTTGCGCAGCCTCGCTTTCCTTCAACTGCGCGGTAGCCCCCGCCACAGTCGTATTCACTCCCTCCCACTGCGACTGATACTTGAGGCGGGCGCGTTCCGCCTCAGCCGTTGCTTCCAATACAGAGGCTTGATTTGCATTCATCTGCGCCTGCCACTTCTGAGCATCTTCTTCCGGACCCGCCCCTTTTTGGGCTAGCCCCCCTGAAAGCTGTTGCTGGTAGGTCGCATAGGCCAGCTCGCTCTTCGCCCTGATGATCTTCTGTTCGGAGGCATCAAGATCCGCCTTATACATGCGCACATCCTGATTCGCAGAGGCGACCCCAGCCTTCAGCTGTTCAACCTTATACTTCGCAGAAACCGCATTCGCCGACGCAGCATCCAGCTGCGCCTCTAGTTGGCTCACCTGGTACTCATACGGACGCCGGTCAAACTGGAACAACGGCTGACCTTTTTTCACCGGCACGTCGGGCTTAACTAGCACCGCTGTGACCAGCGTCGGCTCCGGAAGCCGCGGAATAAGCTGAATCGTATGTTGAACAACCTTCATATCCGTCGAGTACGGGGCCACGAAGCGCATACCGATGATAAAGATGAGGAACACATGGAGAGCGACGAGCCCGGTAATAATCCCCCACATGGGACTGAATTTGAGCCACTTGAACCTGAAGAAGACGAAGTAGACAAAAGCGACGAATACGAACGTGATGAGTAAGGCAATGAGCATGGTCTACGCCTTGGGGGTTGACTCACTCTCGGTTGCGGGCGGCGGTTCATTCGCCCCCGGTTTCTTCTTCGAGGCCTCCGAACTCTTCATTTGCGCAAGCATCTCACTGATGTTTTGCTGCTCTTGCTTTGGGAAGTAACGAATATCAACCACCTGGGTCGGCTTGAACGCCCACATGAACGCCTGCATCCACGGCACAACCGCCAGAAACCCGAGCCAGCCCATAATGTTGATTGCTTCCGCGTCAGGATGCTTGCGAGCAATCGCTATCCGCCCCGGCAAACCAAGGACAAACACGGCCACCGCGAGAACGGCGGCGATCAGGGCAACAACCACCGCAAAGGTCAGGTAGTCCCACAGATCCAACTTAAAACCCAGCATAAGTACCAGCTCTCAACCTTCTATCGCGCAAGGTTCTCTCGGACCAATTGGTCTACGTGCTCCAATAATCCTTCGCAATCCAGATCGAGACCTGTTCCGACGGCGCGACGGGAAAAATGAGAACGGGATATTTCATCGCCACCCAGTCTCAGAGTCATCGCGAAAGACTGTTTCCGTGTCTTGGACGACGAAGATAATGCGCGTTCGCTGCTCCTTGAGGGAGAAACCCAAAGCTCTAGTGTTTAGGGCAGGGAGGCTGCTCTTCAATAAGTGCTACGAGCATAGGCTGACGGCTTAGATAACACACTTAGCAAAATTGATAGAAATGGAAAAGAATTAGTTCGAGCCGCCACTAAGGTTAACGTTCCGGAGATGCCCCACCCCTTGACACCGCCGGTATAATAGAACCAGCACCCAACAGTCCGGCGCAAGCCGGACTGCACAATTTAACCCAGAAGACTTTGCGCCCGAGGTCCGGACCTAAAGTCTTTCGTTCGAAGATTTTGCGCAAAACAAGGGGGGAGGGGGCTACCCACCCCAAACCCCAGGAAACCGCTGAGTGCGGTATCCTAGTAAGGTTGAGTCGCAGGCGTCCCCAGCCTCCCGGCTTACGGTCACATCTTGAAAATCTAGAGTCATCCCAAGCCCCGGATCTGCCTAGCAGCCAATCCCTCGCAAAGGAATGCTGCACGCCGCAGAAGCGAGCCGCCAGCAGGAAGGCATCACCCTTGAGTCCCTCAGTGAACCAGCCCACTAATCCAGTAACCCCTTCGGCTGACCAACTCGCCGCCGCCCGCACCAACCAATGGCACCAGAACGGAGAGGCCCTCCTCACCTTCGAGAACCTCCGCAGCTGGATCAACGCCGCCGGACTTGCCCTCTACAACCCCCGCGCAACCCAGCTCCCAGCACCAGCACCATCCATGGTCGAGGCCGTCCTCGGCACCGCCAACGCAGCCCCGACTCTAGCCGACGCCGAACAGGCCCGCAGCCTCCTCGCCCGCCTCATAGCCGAGGGAGCCGCTGTCCCCCTCAACCTCCTCGGCAACCCCACCGGCACAGGCACCGAGACCCCCGACTTCGTAGCCGCCACCGCCGTCCTCCCCTACATCTTCACCCTCCGCGGAGACAAGGCCTGGAAGCAACCCCCTACCACCACCGGCCCCAGCAAAGTCTCCCCCCTAGCCCTGGCCACCCACACCGCCCTCGCAGAAAAAGGCAGCCTCTCAGCCTACGATCTCGCCACACAACTAGGTAAAGAGGTCACCGAAGCCGCCGTCCTGCGCGCTCTCACAGAGCTCTGGCAGCACCTACGCGTCCTCCCCATCCCGCAACCGGATGGTGCCGCCACCCTCTGGGAGCTAACCAGCAGCCGCTTCACCAAGCAGCTCAAGGCCGGCTCCAACGCGGGCCAACCCACCGCCCTATCCGCCCTCATCTCCCTCTACCTCGGCCAGGCCATCGTCGCATCCGAAGAAGAGATCGAAATCTTCCTCTCTCCGCTCGCAGCCCGCTCCCGCATCCGCGACGTAGTCCACGCATTGCTCGGCGCTCGCCAGATCGAGACCATCGCCATCGAAGGCCGGACCGTCCTGCACGTCACCGGTGATCTCCCAGTCTTCCTCGCCGCACCAGCCACCGAATCCGTCGCCGTACCCGTCGATGACATAGACGACCTCGTCGTGACCAGCGAAAGCGACAGCACTGCCGGAATCCCCGAGCCACGCATCAAGAAGTTCATTCCCACTCCACGCAAGATCGGCACCGGCTTCGTCACAAAACCCGGCCTCGACAAGCCCGCCCGCAAGCCCTTCGGAGCATCGCCTTCACCCCGCGAGCGCCGCCCCTTCACCCGCGAATCCAACCGCCCCGACCGCCCCAGCTTCACCAAGCCCTGGGCCGAAGAAAAGGCCGACCGCCTCGCCGGAATGAGCGTCCCATCTCGCGTACCGGAAGAGAGCAGCGCATCAGGCTCCTCAGAACCAGGCGAAGCCTCCGCGCCGCCGGCGTTTGAAAAGCGTTCCACATACGACCGGAAGCCCAGCTACGATAAAAAGCCCAGCTTTGGCAGCAAACCCAGCTTTGGCAGTAAGCCATCCTTCGGTCGCAAACCGTTCGGCGACAAGCCCGCCTACGGCAGCCGTCCCAGCTACGGCGCAAAACCCGGCTTCAGTCGCGACCGTAGCGACTCCCGTCCTCCACGCCGTGACTTCGCTCCCCGCCCCGCCGCCGAAGGCGGCAATCCCGGCGACTTCGCTCCCCGCAAGACCTTCTCCAAGCCCGGAACCTTCGGTCGGAAGCGCGAAGGCGGCTTCTCTCCTCGTCCATCCTTCGGCCGAGACGGTGACTCCCGTCCACCACGCCGCGAATTCACCCCACGCCCCGGCGGCGAAGGCCGCGATTCACGTCCACCTCGCCGCGACTTCGGTGCGCGCCCGACTTTCGGTGCCCGCCCGCCTCGCGAAGGAGGTTTTGACCGCTCCGAAAGGTCCGAGCGGCCGTCTCGCCCGCCCTATGCCGGTTCCTCATCACGCGAAGGCAGTTCAGGACGGTTCAGCAAGCCAAGCTATCCGCCACGTGAATCCGGTAGCAGCGAATCCACCGGCCCACGCTACCGCAAGTTCGACGCCCCACGTGGAGACCGTCCGTCGCGCCCATTTAGCTCCGACCGTCCTTCTCGGCCCTTCAATTCCGAGCGCCCATCGCGTCCCGCATCCGGTGGCTACGCTGGTAAATCCAGCGGTGGCTACGCGGGCAAATCCGGTGGCTACGAAGGCAAGTCTTCCAGCTTCGGCGACAAGAAGCCCTACGGTAAATCCAGCGGTGGCTACGCCGGAAAATCCTCAAGCCCAACTGGCAAGAAGCCTTTCAGCAAATCCGGAAGCTATGGCGCCAAGCCGGGGAAACCCGCCGGCACCTTCGATAAGTTCAAGAACAACGCCAAGCCTTTCGGCAAACGCCCACCGGCCCGTAAATGGAAACCGGAAGAGACTAAATCCGCAGAGTAATCTGTGGCTTACTAAGAGCCGGAGAACGAGATCGAATGCCGCAAACGAGTCCTAAACGTCAGCGTCCCGTCATCGCCATCGACGGCCCGGCTGGCGCTGGTAAGAGCACCCTGGCTGCCCACCTCGCCCGCCGCTTCGGCTTCCTGAATCTCGAAACTGGCGCCATGTACCGAGCCCTGGCCCTCAAGGCTATCGAGAACGACTTCGCCTTCGACGAGGAAGCCCCGCTCCTCGAGCTCGCCGACCGCACTCGAATCACCCTTGAGCCCCAGGTCGACGGGAACCGCGTCCTGCTCGACGGTACCGACGTCTCCCGCCGCATTCGCGAGCAAGACGTCACGTCCGCAGCTTCGCAGATATCTATCCACGCCAACCTCCGCGCCTGGATGGTCCTCCAGCAGCGGGCCCTGGGTGCCGCCGGTGGCGTGGTCATGGAAGGACGCGACATAGGGACCGCCGTCTTTCCCGACGCTGAGGTCAAGATCTTCCTCGACGCTGCGCCCGAAGTCCGGGGTAACCGCCGCTTCCGCCAGGCAATCCCTGCCCCTTACAGTGCTGAACCCGTCCGTGCCGACCGCGCCCCCGCCGACCCAGAGACCGCAGAGCAACACCGCCTCGCCGAAGCTGCCATCATCAGTGAAATGAGGGAGCGCGACTACCGGGACCGCCACCGCGCCCAGTCTCCCCTACAGCCGGCACCGGACGCCACAATTCTCGACTCGACTGCCATGACCCTCGATGAGGTTCTGGCACGCGCTGAGGAGATCGTTCGCTCCCACCTTCCCGCACCTCCATCTTCATGACCACACGACGCCTTTGGCCTTAGCTCGTTACTCATTGCTCATTGCTGGGTTCCCAAATCGCTTTTGCTGTTGCCGTTGCTTCTGAGATAGGCCCGGACTTTAGTCCGAGCACTCGGAGCCACCACAAAGCCGGGCTTCAGCCCCCGGGATATGCTCTCCAATACCAGCCACAAATCCCCAGTGTTTACGCCCCAATCCCGCATCCCAAACTATTTTTCACGCTTTTACTCAGTAAAATCGCATGTCAAGCCCCTTAGCCCACCAAAAATCCCATAACCTAAACAATCTAAACAAGATAAAACTTTCCCCAAAACGGTTTTTAGTTATGGTCAATCCGGTACAATTAAACCAGAGATCAGAAAAGCCCCAGCAACCGCCGGGGTTTTTTTCGTCCCTGGCACAACTACCGCCAGTAAGTCGTTTGCTGGCACGAATTTAGCCGTAAGCCCCATGGTTGCATATATTTAGCGAGACCTATTTTGCTATCTATTGCAACCATTGGACTTTTAACCACCAACCCCCCGGGGGGGATACCCCCCCCAAAAAGGACGAAGGCTAGCGTGGATCTAGGATTGCACTGCAAATGGTGCAATATAAGCAGTTCACAAATTTTCTCTTACAAAATTTGCCAACTGTGCTAACCTTCAGTCATCGTTTGAAACAGATTGGTTTTCTGCAACAGCGCGGTAAAGTTGAACCCCGATTTGTATCTTGCGGCAAATTCAAAGCAATAAGGAATAATGGATATGGAACAGGGAACAGTGAAGTGGTTTAACGACGCTAAGGGGTTTGGCTTCATCAGCCGTCAGAACGGCGAGGATGTATTCGTACATTACTCGGCGATCAATTCGAACGGTTTCAAGAGCCTGCAAGAAGGCCAGGCAGTGCAGTTCAACGTAGTAAAGGGGCCCAAGGGTTGGCAGGCGTCTGACGTCCAGCCTCTCTAAGTTACTGAGCACGGTATTATCAAGTTTTGCGAGAGGGACGGCCGTGGCTGTCCCTCTGCGCCGTTAAGCTGCCTCCTCTATGATTGGGGAGATGAGGACAAGATTGCGCCTGCGAGTTGACGTTCTGGCCCTGGCGTTGCTGATGTTGTTCTCGCGGGTGATGAGGGCTCAGGACGCAGCTGGTCAGCAGGGTGATCGGCCGTTGCCGGACGTTGCGGCGCTGATACTTTCGGTCGAAGCCAACCAGAGAACTGCCGAATCCGTCCGCAAGGACTATCTTTACCACTCTGTTCAGACTGAGCAGGAGGTGGATGGTTCCGGTAAGGTCAAGAAGACCACCACCAGGGAATATGACTCGTTCTGGATCGACGGAGTTCCGGTCGATAAGCTGGTCAAGAAGGACGGTAGAGAACTGACTCCCGACGAGCAGAAGAAGGAGAGCGAGCGCATCGACAAGGAGGTTGCGAAGGCTCGCGAGAAGAAGGAGAAGGGTGACGAGAAGGGGAAAGAGACCAGCCCTCGCGGTGATGACATGATCACGGCTTCTCGAATCCTCGAGCTTGGAACGTTTACCAATGCGCGGCGCGTGACTTTGGATGGGCGAGATACCATTGTGGTGGATTACGCTGGTGATCCGAAGGCCAAGACTCGCAACCGAGGTGAAGAGGTTATCCGGGATCTTGTGGGGACTGTGTGGATCGATGAGCAGGACAAGGTGATTCGCAAGTCCGAAGGGCACTTTCTGAATGCCTTCAAGATTGGCGGCGGACTTGTGGCGAATATCCGTAAAGACAGCAGCTTTGCGATGGAACAGAAGAAGGTCAATGGAGAGGTATGGTTGCCAGCCAAGATTGAAGGTCAGGGCGCGATACGGATTCTTCTGTTTGCCAACTTCAATGGATCCATGCAGGTCCAAATGTCCGATTACCGAAAGTTCAAGGCGACTTCGACCATTCTTCCGGGTGTAAGTACGGTCGATGAACGCACGACACCTCAATGAAACGGTTTGCGTGTGCGGACTATCGGTGAAGGGTCTAGCATAGTAATTGCAGCGTTTTCCCGCGCGAATTGATTTGAATTGAGGACGAACATGGCTTCGAAGGCAGACACCCTGATCCCAACTGCTTCAGCTACGGACAGTAGCGAACGTGAGAGCACTTTTGAGATATTCCGTCGGTGGGGATATCTTCAGGCTTCGCTTGATCCGCTTGGGCAGTTTCTTCCGCCTGAGGCGTTTCCAGTTCCTGTTCCTGAGGGTGAGAGCGTGGCGCAGGCGCGAGGCTTTTACTGCGGCACCATTGCTGTCGAGTTCATGCATATTGCCGATCCGGAGCGGCGGCAGTGGATTCAGGAGCAGATGGAGCGTCCGGCTCCGATTGCGGATCAGAGACATATTCTTACTCAGCTTATCCGCGCCGATCTCTTTGAGCAGGTGGCTCAGTCCCGGTACCTGGGGACGAAGCGGTTCTCGCTTGAAGGTCTGACTGCGCTGATTCCTTTCCTCGATCGTGTTCTTGAAGTAAGTGCAACTGCAGGTGTTACAAAAGCGATTCTTGCGATGAGCCATCGTGGACGTCTGAACGTGATGACGAACACTGTCGGCCGCGATGCTTCAGAGATATTCACGAGGTTTGAAGATGTTGATCCGCGCAGCGTTATGGGCGGCGGCGACGTGAAGTACCATGTTGGCGCTACGGGCGAGTTCACTTCCCGGAGCGGTGAGACGATTGCGCTGCATCTTGCTTCCAATCCCAGCCATCTTGAGGCGGTCGATCCGGTTGCTCTGGGTCGTGCGCGCGCCAAGCAGGAGCGCATCGGCAAAGGCGGCGATGCTGAGGTGCTGCCGATCATCATGCATGGCGATGCTGCGTTTGCCGGCCAGGGAATCCTGGCGGAGACGCTGAACATGGCTTCGTTGCACGGATACAACGTGGGTGGAACGATTCACGTGATCGTGAACAACCTGCTCGGCTTCACGGCGCTGCCTGAGGAGTCGAACTCTTCGCGGTTCTCGACTGATATTGCGAAGCGTTTGCCGGTTCCTATCTTCCACGTTAATTCTGAGGATCCTGATGCGGTGGACCGTGTGGCTGCGATTGCCGCTGAATACAGGAAGCGGTTCCATTCGGACATCGTGGTCGATCTGATCGGCTACCGGCGGCATGGGCACAGCGAGGTTGATGATCCTACGGTGACGCAGCCTCGTCGCTACGCGATCATCAAGGAACATCCTCCGCTGTACCAGATCTACGCGAAGCAGATCGGAGTCGATCCAGCTGCGGAGGTGCAGGAGATACAGGCGGAGTTTCTGGATGACCAGAAGTCCGCGACAAAGGCGAGCAAGAAGACCCGGCTGGCGCAGCTGCCGGATTATTGGGACGCTTACCACGGCGGCGAGTTGTTGGTCTCCGATGAGGTGAAGACCGGATTGCCGGCAGAGAAGATTGCTTCGCTGGCTAAGGCTGCGACTGCGTATCCTGCGAGTTTTCACATTCACCCCAAGGTGAAGAAGTTGTTCGAGCAGCGCGAGGAGATGGGCGCCGGCTCGCGTCCCTTCGACTACGGGATGGCGGAGCTGGTGGCGTTTGCCTCGCTGCTGGAGACTGGAACTCCGGTCCGGCTGACTGGACAAGACTCGCAGCGTGGCACGTTCAACCAGCGTCATGCTGTGATGATCGATATCGAGACCGAGTCACGTTATATTCCACTGGCTAACATGAGCGCCGATCAGGCCAAGTTCGAGGTCTACAACTCGCTGCTTTCGGAGGCCGCTGCGCTGGGCTTCGAGTATGGCTTCTCGCGTGACTATCCGGAGGCGCTGGTGCTGTGGGAGGCACAGTTCGGCGACTTCGCGAATGGCGCGCAGATCATCATTGACCAGTTCATCGCGGCGAGCGAGGCTAAGTGGAACCTGCTGTCCGGTCTCGTCATGCTGCTGCCGCATGGGTATGAGGGCCAGGGGCCGGAGCACTCGAGCGCGCGGATTGAGCGGTACCTGCAACTGGCTGCGCTGGACAATATGCAGATCTGCCAGCCTTCTACGGCGGCGCAGTACTTCCACCTGCTGCGGCGGCAGGCGATGCGACCGTGGCGGAAGCCGCTGATCGTGTTTACGCCGAAGAGCATGCTGCGGCATCCGGATGCGATGTCTCCGCTAGCGGAGTTCGCGAAGGACGGCTTTCAGAACGTGCTTCCGGACCATGAGGTGAAGGCTCCGCGACGGCTGCTGGTTTGCAGCGGCAAGATCGGGCATAACCTGCGGGTCGAGCGCGAGAAGCGCAAGGACATGGGCGTTGGCATCATCTTCCTCGAGCAGCTTTATCCGTGGCCTGAGGCTGAGTTGCAGGCTGCGCTGGACGAGCATCCTGAGGCTGAGGAGATCGTCTGGGTGCAGGAGGAGCCGGCAAATATGGGCGCCTTCTCGTACGTGATGCCTGAGCTGCGAAGGATGGCCGGCGACCGTGCGGTGCTGAGCGTGAAGCGATCGGCGAGCGCGAGTCCTGCGACTGGATCTTCGAAGGCGCACGATATGGAAGAGAAGACGCTGATCGATCTGGCTTTTGGGGCTTAGTTTTTCCTCCTTTCTGGGGGTACCCCCCCGGGGGGTTGGTGGTTAAAAGCCCAATGATTGCAATAGATAGCGAAATTGGCCTCGCTAAATATGTGCAGCCATGGGGCTTACGGCTAAATTCGTGCCAGTAAAAGACTTACCGGCGGTGGTTGTGTTGGAGATGGAAAAAGCCCCGGCGGGTTGCCGGGGCTTTTCTTGATCTCTATTTCAATTATATAGGATTGACCATAACTAAAAACCACTTTGGGGAAAGTTTTATCTTACTGATATGGCGTTGGTTATGGGATTTTAAGTAGGTTTGAGGGCTTGACATGCGATTTTGCTGAGTAAAAACGTGAAAAATAGTTTGGGGGTGGGGATTCGCGTGTAATGACGGGGGTTTTGGAGAAGACGGACGCGGAGAGCGCGGAGGGGCGCAGAGGACGCGGCGAAGGGCAAACGCGGCGGGGGGAGGGTGTCGGTTCCCCAACCGTCGCCCGATCAGGCGGGCTCAGGATGGGGCCCCCGGAGGTTTGTGGCGCTCCACCCATGTCTCAGAAGCGAGACATGGGGCACCCGGATTTGTGGCGATCCCACGGATGGTAGAGGAGGTGGTAGAAATCTGTGTGAGGGTGCGGTGATGGGGATTGGGCGGGTCGTTGTTTGTTTGGGGGTGACGGGTGGTTTGTGGGCGCAGGGGGTGCGGCGGCCGCCGGTGACTCGGCCGGTGAGGGAGGGTTGTCCTGCGGTGGTGCCGCAGAGTGATAGCAGTACGGTGGCTACGGCGGCGGACTTTATTGAGTTGAGGCGGATGGCTTGTGGGGAGGGATGTCCGGCTTATACGGTGCGGATTGGTGGGGATGGGCGAGTGGCGTGGTTGGGGGAGCGGTTTGTGGAGATGAAGGGAAGTGCGGCGGCGGTGATCGATGTGATTCCGGCGCGGGAGTTGATGCAGAGGATCTCGGGGCAGGGGTTTGGGATGTTTTGCTCGCGGTACTCGCAGGGGTCGGGGGATGGCGGGACGACGGTGATTACGCTGTCGATCGCGGGGAAGAGTAAGCGCGTGCAGGATACGGGACGGGCGGCACCGCCGTTGCTGCTGTCGATGGCGGATGATATCGACCGGGTGGCGGATACGCATAAGTGGCGGCATGGGGAGCCGGCGCAGGAGACGTTTGGAAGTGACCGGCTGGAGGTTGACCTGGCGTCTCCAAAGGCAGGAGTGACGCGGCTGATGAGGGTAGCGGGGGCGCCGAATACTTCGGAGCTGAGCGATATGGTGGCGGATACTTCGCTGAATTTGAACGCTGTCGATAGTAGTGGGTGGACGGCGCTGATGTATGCGGCGCAGGCTGGGTCTCCGGAGGCGGTGGCGATTTTGTTGAAGGCTCGGGCTAAGGCGGAGCTGAAGTCGTATGAGGGCGAGACGGCGATGTTTGCGGCGGCTTCGTCGGCGCAGCATCCGGATGCGAAGGTGAAGATGCTGGCGGCGGTGGGGGTGGATGTGAATGGGCAGGATAACCGGGGCGTGACTCCGCTGATGATTGCGGCGCGATACTCGCGGATGCCGGGGTTGATCTCAAGTCTGATGCAACTGGGGGCTGATCCGGCTAAGCGGGATGTTGAGGGGAAGACGGCGCTGGATTATCTGGCGGAGGAGGAGGTACGGAGTGGGGTGAGGGATTCGGTGGGGCGGGGGTTGTTGGGGGGGAAGTGATTTGGCGGGTGGGTTGTGTGGTGAGTTGAGGAGTGCGGTCGTTTGCTTCCGCAAACGATACCCCACCCTTTCACGGTGAGGCCGTGAAAGGGTGGGGCACCCGGTTTTGTGGTTCTCCGTTTGGTTTGGCGGCTCTCCAACCCACATCTCAGAAGCGAGATGTGGGGCACCCGGGTCTCTGGTGATGTTGAGTGTGAAGGCGGGTTAGATGGCGGTGGCCTGGACGTCGTGGTAGTTGGTTGGGGCGCGGGAGATGGGTTTGGATTTTAGGGCGTACATGCGCTGGTCGGCGAGGCGGAGGAGGCTGGTGGCGTCCTGGGCGTCCTGGGGGTAGATGGCGGTGCCGAGGCTGGCGGAGACGATGGTTGGGCGGCCGGCGAGGAGGATGGGGCGCTCGAGGGCGCATTGGATGGCATCGATGCGGTGGCCGATGGAGCGGTGATCGGCTAGGGAAGAGGTGATGAGGACGAACTCGTCACCGCCGATGCGGGCGAGGGTGTCTGAGGTGTGGAGGGTCTCGCGGAGGTTGTGGGCGATCTCGCAGAGGACCTGATCGCCGGCGTGGTGACCGAAGGAGTCGTTTATCTTTTTGAAGCCGTTGAGGTCGAGGAGGAGCAAGGCGAGCGGGGTGTTGGTGCGACGGGCGCGCTCGAGTGCATGGGCGAGGCGGTCCTCGAAGAGGCGGCGGTTGGGAAGGCCGGTGAGCTCATCGTGGAGGGCGAGCCATTGGTTGCTGGTGACCTGCTCCTCGAGCATGACGAGGATCATGCCGATGGAGATGAGGGACTTCTGCATGTTCCAGACGTGGGAGGCGATGTCGGCGTAGGCGGCGTCGTTGACGATCCAGGGATGGAGGAAGAAGCAGAGCGCCCAGATAGCGAATCCTGTGATGATGGCGAGGCGGCCGGTGCTGTTGCGGGGGAGGCGGTTGCGGAAGTTGACGGCTGCGATGGAGTAGACGACGCAGAGGCTCCAGTAGACGGCTCTGCGGTAGTCGCCCTGGTGGACGAGGAACGCCATGCCGAGCCAACCGAGGAGATGGACGGCGAGGAAGACGCGGCTGCGGCGGAGGATGATGGTGGAGGTGACTCCCACGACGAGTCCGACGGCGATGGCGGGGAGATAGGCTCCGGGGGTGTGGATGTGGAGACCGTAGAGGGTGTTGATGGTGAGAAGGGGTAAGCCGTTGAGCCAGATGTAGACAAGGCGGTTTCGTCCGGAGATGGGGAAATCTCCTGCGGCCCAGTTGAAGACGAGTCCGGCGAGGAGGTAGCAGTCCACGACGATGACGTGGAGGATGGTATTGGGTGCGCCGACGGGGGCGTAGAAGGTGTGTGCGGTGGACTCGATGAGGGTGATTCCGAGGCCGAGGAGCCAGAGGTCGGCTCGCTGCTCAGAGTGGCGGCGTCGCAGCATCAGCAGTATGCCGATGAGCAGGGCCAGCGCCGACAAATCGGGGAGAAAGGCGTAGTTCATGGTGATAGGGCCGAGGGAGATTCATGCGTTTGGACGCCTGGGAGATTGTGGAGGGCAAGCTCGACTAAGGCCGTCTTTCAGTGGCACCCTTATGCAAAACAATACAGATTAAGTGGTATACCGTATCCCAAAACGGGAGGCAAGGATAAAGATGCCTACTATTATGAATTTTATTGCAAGGGACTGGGTAATTTTGACGGGGTCAAACGTTTTGCGAGGGGGTGTCAAACTCCTTCTGCGAAGGGCTGAAGTTGTTCGGCCGAGGGGGGCGGGGTGAGGAGGCTGACCACCAGGAGGCAGAGCAGGGATGCGACGAGGGCGGGGAAGATGGCGTCGCGCTCGGCTATAACTTTTGGCAGGTGGGGAGTTAGGAAGTCCCAGGCGACGGTGACGACGGTTCCGGTGGCGATGCTGGCGACGGCTGCTGCTGCCGTGGCTCGCTTCCAGAAGAAAGCGGCGAGGATGACGGGAGTTAGAGCGGCGGAGTAGATGGTGTAGGCGTAGAGAGCTTTTTTGAGGACGGACTCGGTTCCGAGGGATTGGACGAGCGACCAGATGCCGAGGAGGACGACCATGAGCCGACTGACGATGAGGATTTGTTTGTTGGAGGCCTGGGGTTTGATGTAGCGGACGAAGATGTCGTTGATTAGGTTGGTGGCGGGGGAGAAGAGGTAGTTGTTGGCGGTGGAGACGACTTTGGCGAAGATGGAGCCGAGGAGCAGGGCTCCGAGGAGTTGGAGCCACATGAGGGACTGGGTGGTGGGGACGCTGGTGCTGGTGGTGTTGATGCTTTCGACGGCGCCGGTGGCTCCGATGACTACGGTGGTGACGGGGGCGGGTTCGAAGCCGTGGAGGCCGACGTAGGCGAGGATCTCGCGGGGGTGATCGTGGACTTCGCCGGCGGGGAAGAGGGCTGAGCCGGTGACGGCGAGAGCTACGATGACGGTCTCGAGGATGACGGTGCCGACGATCCAGCCGAGGACGGCGCGGGAGGCGTCTTTCTGGGTTTTGGCGGAGAAAAACTTCTGGTACATGGACTGGTTGCCGAGGAGGAGCAGGCAGGTGGGTAGGAAGAGCTCGAGGCACTGGATGACGGAGAGGTCGCCGAAGAGTTGGAAGTGCGAGGCGGGAAGGGAGTTGTGGATGACTTGCCAGCCTCCTCCGTGATGGATGAGGACGGGGAGCGCGATGCACATGGTGATGGTGGCGAGGAGGCCGATGAAGAGATCCATGTAGGCGACGGAGGACATTCCGGCGATGGCGGTGAAGGCGATGACGAAGGCGGCGAGGATGTAGCGGCCGAAGATGGGGGAGATAGTGTCGGGGAAGATGAGGTGCAGGATGTCTCCGCCGCCGATGAACTGGTAGCTGGTGATGGCGGTGTAGGTGAGGAGGATGGCGATGACGCCGAGGATGCGGGCGGCCTGGTTGTAGCGGGTTTCGAGGAGGTCGGGGATGGTGTATTGGGCGAACTTGCGGGCGCGTGGGGCGACGAAGAGGATGAGGACGAGTCCAGCCCATCCTCCGGCGGCTTGCCAGAGGGCGACAAAGCCGTGGCGGTAGGCGTTCTCGGCGCCGCCGAGGAGAGAGCCTGAGCCTATCCAACTGGAGAGCAGGGTGAAGACAAGGACGAAGGCTGAGAGGGAGCGCCCGGCGACGAGGTAGTCGGCCTTGGTTTTGACTTTGCCGAGGCGGCCGAGAGAGACGGCCATGAGCGCGAGGACGATGAGGCCGATTACGATGGCAGCGAGATTCATGGGTTGTGGGGATTGTAGCTTGGCTAACTGGCTATGGAGTCAAGGCGTCTTGGATTGAGGGGAGAAATTGGTATAGGGTGGTCTGTGGAACAGGGAGGGTGGTATGAAGAGTTTGCGTGTGGTTGGGGTTGGGCTGGTGCTGAGTTTGGGGTTGGGTTGGGGGCAGGCTCCGGTGGTTGCGCCGCCTGCGGGTGCGAGGCCGGGTGGGCATCTGGGTGGGGTGGGTGCGGCGGTTCCGGCGGAGAAGCCTGCTACGGATTTTTCGGTGAAGCAGAATACTGCGCGGCTGGCGGCCTGGCGGGCGCAGATACGGAAGATTCTTTATGTGCCGGATACTCTGCCGGCGCTGGATGCTAAGAAGTGGTCTACGTTTTCGCCTACGGCGGGGGTGCTGGCGGATCGGGTGACGTATCACACGATGGATGGGATGTTGGTGACGGCGATTGTTTATCGGCCTGATCCTAAGGTTGCGAAGTGGAAGGGTAAGTTGCCGGGCATCGTGATGGTGAACGGGCATGGGTCGGACAAGTTTGGGTGGTATGCGATGTACACCGGCATGGAGTATGCGAAGGCCGGGGCGGTGGTGGTGACTTACGACATGATTGGAGAGGGTGAGCGGAATATCGATAAGAAATCGAAGGGGGGTTCGCATGATAAGAGGGTGATTCCTCCGGATGGGGTTCCGGCGACGGACTGGGGACAGCGGGTGGCGGGGTTGATGCAGGTGGACCTGATGCAGGGGGTGAGCTACCTGATCGCGCAGCCGGAGGTGGATGCGAAGCGGATCGCGGTGATGGGGTATTCGATGGGGTCGTTCGTGACGGGGATTGCGGGGGCGATCGATACGCGGATTCATGCGATTGTGCTGAGTGGCGGCGGCGTGTTCGATGGGCCGGGAGGGTACTTTGACTCGGGGCAGCTTCCTTGCCAGGGGCCGCCGTATCGTGCGCTTCAGGTGATTGGGGATAGGAGCGCGATTCTTTATGCGCTGAATGCGGAGCGCGGGCCGATGTACGTCATGAATGGAACCGTGGATACGGTGATGGATATTCCGCATCATGAGCAGCCCTGGTTTGATGAGGTGAAGGCGCGGGCGATTGCGGTGCGGGGGACGGATAAGGATATGTTTACCACGGTCTTCTATCCGGGGGCTGCCCATCGGCCTAGTTGGGAGAATCGGGATGGTGCGCTTTGGTTGAACGCGAACATTCACTTCGGGATCTGGACGGATAAAGAGATTGCGGCGCTGCCTACGGTCAAGGCGTCGGACTGGGCGGAGAAGAATGGCGTGACGGTGGGGAAGAATGAGATGCGCGAGGCGTATGAGGGCGGGGTTGAGGCGCTGGATTTGGGTTTGCCGAATATCAAGCGTGAGGATTTGATGGTGTTGCCGGATGCGGATTGGGTGGCTATGAAGGACCAGCTGACTTATGAGGCTTGGGCGGCGAAGATGAACGCCGCAGAGGCTGCTATGGCGGCTAAGGCTAAGGGGACTAGTGGGGAGTAGTGGAAGACCGATCATCCTGCAAACCCACCTTAGCGACGATACAACCGTCGCGAAGATGGGGCACCCGGCTTTGTGGCGCGATTGAGGCTTGTCGAAGCTGATGATGCATTGGCGGGCGACGATGGCGGGGGAATATATTGATCCGCTATGAGGATGTTGGGTGCGTCGGTGCTGACGGCGGTGGTGCTGCTGGGTGTGTCGGGAGCGGATGCGCAGTCGAGCGAGACGGTTAGCTTATATGCGGATGCGCAGCCGTACAAGGACGATCCGATTGCGACGATGAAGCTGAAGGTTCCACAGCTGGATGGTCTGAAGGTGGATGCCAACCAGGCGGAGCTGCCGACGATCCTGAACAAGACGGGTGAGGTCATTGTGGCGCAGATGCCGCGGGTGCCTAATCTGATTGCTCAAGAGGAGATCGCGCAAGAGGCGGTTACCACGACGCGTATTTCGAATAGCGGAGCCAAAGGGATATCGCCGTGGAGCGGGACTGCGGGGATGAGCGGTAGTTCGTCGGATGCGCTGGTGCCGCAGACGTGGCGGCGATTCGAGTATCTGATTTTGGCGAGGCACATGGACGATGGTGGGACAGTGTTCGACGAGTCGAGAAAAGATTTGGATAAGAAAGACCGTGAGGCGGCTCCGCACGGGATTGGATTTGGGTCGTTGTGGCTGATGTTTATTCCTTCGAACCAGGGGGAGTCGAGCTTTCGCTATCTGGGTACGCAGAGGGTGGAGAAGCGTCCGACGTACGTGGTGGCGTTTGCGCAGAATCCCAGGCTGGTGAAGGTACCGGGTGTCATCCAGTCTGACAGTGGGCAGGTGCCGCTGCTGTACCAGGGGGTCGCGTGGATCGACCAGGAGACTTACAAGATTGTGCGTATCCGGACGGATCTACTGGCTCCGCTGCCGAAGATCAAGTTGTGGCAGGCGACTTCGACGGTGAGCTTTAGCGAGGTGGAGATTCAGAAGTTCGACGCGCGGCTGTGGCTGCCGAAGACGGTGGAGATTACGTGGGATTTGGGTGGGAACCGGCTCGGGGAGCTGCACAGGTATTCGAACTATCGGTTGTTTGCGGCTACTTCGCGGATCGTTCCGAATTGAGGTGGATTGAGAGGTCCGGTTTTGTGGTGAGTTGAGGGAGTGCGGTCGTTTGCTTCCGCAAACGATACCCACCCTTTCCGACGATGAGACTGTCGGAAAGGATGGGGCACCCGGTTCTGTGGAACACCCGGTTTTGTGGCTTGGTTATTTGGGTTGGGTGGTGGTGCGGAGGTAGGGCTTGACGGTCTTGTAGCCGGGGAAGATCTTGTCGGCGTCTTCGTTGGTGACGGCTCCGGTGATGATGACGTCGTCGCCCTGCTTCCAGTTGGCAGGGGTGGCGACTTTGTGTTTTGCGGTGAGCTGCATAGAGTCGAGGACGCGGAGGATCTCATCGAAGTTGCGGCCGGTGGTCATAGGGTAGCTGAGTTGCAGCTTGATCTTCTTGTCGGGACCGACGACGAAGACGGTGCGGACGGCGGCGTTGTGGGCTGGAGTGCGGCCTTCGCTGGTGTCGCCTTCGGTGGCGGGGAGCATGTTGTAGAGCTTGGCGACTTTGAGTTCGGGGTCGCCGATCATGGGGTAGTTGACCTTGTTGCCGGTGACGTCCTGAATGTCGATGGCCCACTTGGCGTGGCTGTCAACGGGGTCGACGGAGAGGCCGATGATCTTGGCTCCGCGCTTGGCGAACTCGCCTTCGAGACCAGCCATGGCGCCGAGCTCGGTGGTGCAGACGGGCGTGAAGTCCTTGGGGTGCGAGAAGAGGACGGCCCAGTTGTCGCCGATCCACTCGTGGAAATGGATGGTGCCGTGGGTGGTGTCGGCGGTGAAGTCGGGTGCTTCGTCGTTGATGCGTAGTAGAGACATGGCGGGTAGATCTCCTCTTGAACGATGGTTCTGATTGGATTCAGGGGATCGGATATTTGGTGCAGGGCCGTTCGATCGTGTGCCTGATTGATTGAGTGTAAACCAGTTACGGGGTGCGCGGATTGACGTGGGGTTGATGTGGAGTCGATGCGTTTTGTGTCCAATAAGGGCGCGGGTGCATCTAGTATTCAGAAGATCTCAAAACTGTTTCTTTTGGGTCTTTTATAGGAGTTCTAAACGCTATGGGTAGTTTCGCGCGTAACAGACCGTTTGTGGTGACGAAGTTGAATCAGTTGGTGAAGTTGGTGCAGGAGAGTCATGCACAGCCCATAACGGGTGAGGTGAGAGAGCTGGAAGTGGTGGGGGAGGGTGAGACAGGGCTGACTTTTATCGGGCACTCCTCTTTTTTGTTGCAGATGGGCGGGCGAAATGTGCTGGTTGATCCGGTGTTTGCGACGCGGCTGGTGGTGCTGCGACGGCAGAGGCGGCCTGGGCTGGCGCTGAAGGAGCTGCCGGCTATTGATGTGGTGCTGATTACGCATGCGCATATGGACCATCTGAATCTGCCTTCGTTGCGGCGGGTGGTGAGCGCGGCGAAGCGGCTGCGGAGGACGGCTCCGGTGATTGTGGTGCCGCGCGGGGTGGAAGATCTGGTGGAGCGGCTGGGGTTTTCGGAGGTGCATGGGATGGAGTGGTGGGAGGAGCGAGTGGTGCAGGGCTTGCGGGTGACGATGACTCCTTGCAGGCACTGGGGCGCGCGGATGTTTAAGGACACGCACAGAGGGTATGGCGGGTACTGCGTGTCGGATGGGGTGAGGCGGGTGTATCACTCGGGCGACACGGCTTATTTTGAGGGGTTCAAGGAGATTGGACGGAGGCTGCGGCCGGATGTGGCTCTGCTGCCGATTGGCGCTTATTTTCCGGACAGCCACCGGGCGGTGCATACGAGTCCGGAGGAGGCGGTGCGCGGGTTTGTGGAGACGGGCGCGGGGTTGATGGTGCCGATGCACTTTGGTACGTTCCGGCTGGGGCGTGAGCCGATGGAGGAGCCGGTGGAGCGGTTGCGGCGAGAGGCTTTGCGACTGGGGATTGAGAAGCGGGTAAGAGTGCTGGCGGAGGGTGAGACTCTGCGGCTGGGACAAGGGCCGGATGGGCGGAGGATGGAAGAGATGCAGCTTTCTGCTTAGCGATTTTTGAGATTGAGAAAAAGGTGGCTGTCGATGCTGGCAGCCACCTTTTTGCGTTAAGGGCGAGTGCCGATGGTGTGGTTTTTGAGTGCGAGTGCGATGGGGGTTACGGTTGGGGCGGCCAGGCCGACCATTTGAGTGATGCTGCCGTTGCTGCTTTGGCCGGTGACGAAGCCGTCCCAGTCGGCGAGCCAGACGTTGCCCGAGGCGTCGACGGTGACGTGACCGGATTGCCCGTCGGAGAGGCCGTCATAGAAACCGTTCGGCGAGAGTGGCGTGCCGGTGGAGGTGAAGCCGCTGACGTCGGAGTAATTGAAGTTGGAGACCCAGAGGTTGCCGTCGCCATCGACGGCGATGTCGGAGGGATAGTGGAGTCCGCCTCCGGTGTAGGGGCTTGCGGCGCTGGGGGTTCCGGTGGGGGAGAGCTGGGTGAGGGTGCCGGTGCCGGTGTTGGTGACCCAGGCGTTGCCGGAGGGGTCGATGGCGATGCCGGCGCAGCCGTTCAGGCCGCCTCCGGAGAATCCGGTGGTGCCGGCGAGCGATACGCCGGCGCTGGAGAACTTGCTGACGGTGCCGGGGTTGGCGAAGGCGCTGTTGGAGTTGGTGACCCAGATGTTGCCTGAGTAGTCGATGGCTTCGCCGATGGGATTGACGAGGCCTCCTCCGGCGTAGCTGGCGGTGACGTTCGAGCCGGTGCCGGCGTTAAAGACGACGAGGCCGGAGGAGTTGTTGGCGGCGCTGCCGGCCCAGTAGTTATTAGAGGCGTCTACGACGACGCCACCGAAACCTGCGATGTTCAAGTGGCCACTGAAGGGTGGTGGAGGGTCAGCGAGCGTGGTGTTGTTACCGAGGGAGTCGACAAGTGAGACCCAGTAGGAGTTGTCGTCGATGAGGGCGCGGTCGTTGAGATCGATGGCGAGGGTCTGGTTGTAGTTGTTGGCGCCGAGCTGGCCGCCGGTGACGATCTCCAACTGGTTGCCAAGGGGGTCGAGTTTGGCGACGGTTAAGCCGGAGACGAGCCAGATGTTGCCCTGCGAGTCGGCTGCGACGCCATCAGGATTGGTCCACACGCTGCTGGCGTAGACGATGGCGATGGACCAGTCGTTGGGAACTGCGGTGTAGGTGCCGCTGAAGTTGTTGTATATGACAGGGAGCACGGGCTGGAAGGGAGCTTGCGAGGGTTGGATGTTGAAGAGGGCGGTGACGTTGGAGGCGGGGTTGCGGGCGATGTTGAGAGCAGCCTGCAGGGTGGTGGTGGGAGTGCTTCCGCCGGTGGGCGTGGCGGCGGTGAAGAGGCTGGGGCAGCCTCCGGTGGTGCCGTTGGAGTTGACGCAGGCGGAGAGGATGTCTGCGAGGGTGTTGATTTCAGTCTGGGGGACGATGCCTCCGCTGGGGGTGGTGGTGCTGGCGAGGCCGGTGGTGTAGTTGACGAGGCCGGCTGCGGTGGCGAAGGCATGAGTGAGACCAGGGATGTTGGTGGAGCTGGTGGCGATGCCCTGTGTGGAGAAGGTGGCGAAGGGTGAGAGCGCATAAGCGGAGGCGACGGTGGAGATTTCGTTGATATCGAAGAAGCTGCTGGGGGTGAGGGAAGAGCACGGGCCAATGGCGGCTAAGAGGGCGAGGGCAGAGTTGTTCGCGCCGCCACCGAGGCCGGGGTTTCCGCCGAGTGCGAGGAGGTAGACGGGGCTGGAGGCGGAGGGGCAGGTGTAGTCGCCGGTGATGGTCCAGGCTCCGTTGGGGCCGGTGGTGGTGACGTAGCCGTGTCCGTTGGTGTCAGTGGAGACTCCGGTGTCTGCGGTGTTGAGCAGGGAGGTGGGCGCGGAGTTGTAGCCGGTGGTGCCTGCGGCATAGAGGTAGACGTGTGAGCCGGCGATGCCTTGCTGGCCTCCGTGCACCGCGCCGTTGAAGGTCATGCCGTTGACGGAGGCGGGCGGCATGGTGGAGTTGAAGGATGCGCTGCAGCCGGTGAGCATGAGGGGAGGCGCAATGAGAACGAGTGGAAGAATGAGGGAGCGGGAGATGTGGAAGTGCTGCATGGTGTCTCCTTACTGGGAATAAGGTGGACGTGCGATAAGTCCGGCCGGGACGACGATGGTCCGAATGAGATAAGAGGGCCCGAACAGGTCCGCATAGACACAGCTTCCGGCGGGATGCGGACAGAAGAAGAGTACCCCAGATTGAGGCTGGCGGCGAGATTTTCTCACACGATAACGAAGGGAAGTGGGGACCGAGCCGAAGTTAGTCCGGTGGGCGGAATTGGATTTGCACAGCAGATGGGATGCGACTTCAGGCTTGTGGACGGCATCGTATGGGCATGGCTACTTCAACGACTACGAATGTGAATGCGGCGGCGAGCGGGACGTTTGCGATTGGCGGCGACCTGAAGGTGCATCGGCTGGGCTTTGGCGCGATGCGGATTACCGGGGCTGGAATATGGGGCGAGCCGAAGGACGCTGAGGAGTGCAAGCGGGTGTCTGCGGCGGGCGGTGGAGTTGGGTGTGAATTTTATCGATACGGCTGATTCTTATGGGCCGGAGGTGAGCGAGCGGCTGATTGGTGAGGCACTGGCTCCTTACAAGGGCGGGGTGGTGGTTGCGACTAAGGCGGGTTTGACGCGGCAGGGCCCGAACGAGTGGCTGCCGGTGGGGCGGCCGGAGTATTTGCAGCAGCAGGTGGAGATGAGTCTGCGGCGGTTGAAGGTGGAGCGGATCGAACTTTGGCAGCTGCATCGGATCGATCCTAAGGTGCCGGTGGAGGAGTCGCTGGGCATCATCAAGAAGATGCAGGAGCAGGGCAAGATTCGGCATGTGGGGCTGAGCGAGGTGAAGCCGCATGAGATCGATCAGGCGCGGAAGGTGATCAATATTGTGAGCGTGCAGAACAAGTACAACATTGGCGATCGCGACGCATGATGATGTGGTCGACTACTGCACGAAGCATGGGCTGGCGTTTATTCCGTGGTTTCCGGTGGCGGCTGGGAAGCTGGCTCAGCCGGGCGGGCAGCTGGATTCGGCGGCGAAGAAGCATGGGGTTACTGTTGGCCAGCTTTCGATAGCGTGGCTGCTGCATCGGTCGCCGGTGATTCTGCCGATCCCGGGGACTTCGAGTGTGAAGCATCTGGAGGAGAATGTTGCGGCGGGGAGTGTGAAGTTGAGTGATGCGGAGTGGAAAGAGTATTGAAGCTGCTGCTAAATAAATTTGGATTAAACGATGAGAGGCCGCCGATAATGGCGGCCTCTTTTTTGTGCTACGCGATTTATGTGAGATTGACCTGATGGTGAGCGAGGGCCGTGGTGATTTTTTCGACTGAGGTGCCGTGGGTGCGGATGGCTTCGTGGAGGAGTGGGCCGGAGACGTGGAACTGCGCTGCCCAGTAGCGGATGTCGGATGCGAGCTTGGGGTTGATGTGGTTCGGGTCGTGAGGATGCTTTGGGATCTCTTCGTCGAGGGTGGGAAGAGCATCGAAGTCGGTGGGAGTGATGTGAAGATCGCGGGTGGGATCGGACATGGATTGTTCCTCAGTGTGCTTGCTGCAATTTTAGATGGGATGTGGGCCGGTGGGCCGGAGATGTAAGAAGTTTAAGGTCGGTGATGATGGCGGCCTTTTTATTTGGCGGGAGAAGGTTCGGGTTCGGCGGCCCAGTAGCTGGTGCGGGCGGTGATGGTGAGTTCGGGGTGCTGAGGGAGCCGGACCTCGAGCTTGTGCAGGCCGGGTTTGGGTGAGGCGGGTTGGAAGGTAAGGAGGGTGCGGTTGCGGATGTGGGTGGAGAGGATGGCGAGATCGTCGTCGAGCGAGTGCTGATTGCTGAAGGTAGCGGCTTCTCCTCCGGTGATCGTGGCTATGTCGGCGGCCAGGTTTTTCTGCATGGTCGAGAGGAGCAGCGCGAGCGGCATGCTGAAGTCGAAGTATGCGACGTAGGTGCCGTTGCCGGTGTTGAGCGGTGGGTTGCCGTGGGAGGGTGCGTTCAGGGCGTCTTTGACGGCGGTTTTTTCGGGGGAGAAGGTGAGGGTGTAGATGGTGGTATTGGTCTCGGCGGTGGTGCGGAGGATTTCTTTGAGCGTGGTTTTGCTGCCGGAGTCGGTGGGCTGGGAGATGAGGAGGATGGCGCGTCGGTTGTTTGCGGGCTGAGCCTTGAGGAGGCGGAGGGAGTATGCAAGGCCGTCGAGGATGGCGGCGCCGCTGTCGCCGGGAAATGGCTGATTGATGGCGCCGGTCCACTCGGAGACATCGGTGGTGAAGGGTGAGGAGGCTTCGGGGCGGCTGTCGAAGTTGACGATGGCGACCTGGTTGGGAGCGTGGCCGCTGTCGGGGCCGTTCGTGAGGAGCGAGGCGAGCATGGTCTCGAGGTGGCTATAGTACTTGAACTGGTGCGGAGCGGCGCCTCCGATCTGGACGAGGACTACGAGAGAGAGCGGTTGGGTTGAGGCTGGTTCGAGCTTGATCTTCTGCGGAGCGCCGTTGTCGGTGAGGGCGAAGTCGTCGGCGGTGAGGGTGTAGACGATGTCTTTGGCAGGGGTCTGGACGAGAGTTGGGACGACGACGAGGGTGGTGGTGGTGCGGAGGGTGTCCTGCGCGAGGCCGGTTGCTGTAAGGAGGGTGAGCAGAGCGGCTTGGAGGATTGGGCGCATGGTTTGATTGGACTCCATCTAAGAGCTGAGAGACAACTGAATGCGATTCGGCGATTCTGCGATTCCAAATGTTTCTAATATGAGGCATTTAGATAAAGATGTGGCTATGGGGTGGTGAAGTAATAGCTTTCGCATACAACCGTCACCACCTGATTGGGACTCTCATTCTTCAGAGTGGCGAACTGACCACTCGATTGGAGGTTCACATGATTCTACGACGTTCCAACTGGGCAATTCTTGCGCTGACGTGCGCAATATCTCTCGGGACGGTACCTATTTTTAAGGGCGCAGGATGTACCCACGCCGCAGTCTTACGACTCGCCCAACTGGTCGCCGCCGCGCGGCTACGATATGGCATATCCGGAAAATGGGACGCCGAACATGGTGGCTCGCCAGGGATACGCAGCGGGGTTCAACCAGGGACAGGGTGACGCTTCTCGTGGAAAGAAGTTCAACCCAACGGACAACGCCGCTTATGAACATGCGAAGATCCCGAAGGGGTTTAACAAGGACGAGTTCAAGCAGACGTTTCACGAGGCTTTCGTCAAGGGATATTCGAACGGGTTCAAAGGCTAAGAGTTGTTTCCGAAATGCTGAAGAGGGCCGGCATAATTGCCGGCCCTCTTCAGTTTGTTCGATTGGATGAGTTGTACTTCGTCGAATTCCGGCTCGGTTTTCCAGTCCTAATTTGGAGCCGTCCCGACCGCCAGAAAAGAAGAGCACCGATGACTACCAGCCCTTAGACAAAGCCAGCGAAGCGAACCCCTGCGTCCCAACCGTCACCACCATATTCGTCACCTCGGCCACACCGCTCTCCTGGAGCGGTGTCACGCTCACCAGCCCATTCACATCCGACACCCCCGAGCTCTGCGCCTGCTCCAGCACCGCCTCCGCCGGGCACCGCCCCCGCGGCGGACAAGCCGCCCCCGGCTCCACCGTCTGGTACACCGACACCACCGCTCCCGCCACCGGATGCCCCGCGCCATCCGTAACCTGAACCTCCACCGTCCCCAGCGCCGCGTTCGCAGCAACAGACTGCCCCGCACCGCTCACCGCAACCACCTGCAACGCCGCCCCATCCACCCCCACCGCCCCAAACTCCGCGCAAACCGTCCCCGCCCATGCACAAGCCGAACCCACCGCCTGCGCCCCCGCCGCCAGCGGCCCGACCACCACCGTATCCTGCGCCACTCCAGCTGAATTCGCCACTGAAGTCCCCGCTCCAACCGACATCGCACCAGAAACCGCCGCCCAGCTAACCCCAACCCCGGCCACCGGCCCGGAATTGTCCGTCAACGTAACCTGCGGAACCCACGTCACCGTCGCCCCGGCAGCCAGATACTCCATGGCCCGCACCGCCGTAGCCGTCCTTACCCGCACCACCGCCGTAAACGTACCAGTCTCACTCGCCGCACTCCCCAACGCCGATAACACCACCACTCCCGCCCCCAGCGGAGTTACCGTACTCGAAGCAAATCCGTTCGCATCCGTCAGAACCGTGCACACCCCCGCACCACAAGCCCCAAATCGCACCGCCGCCCCACTCGCCGAGAACAACACCGGCTCGCCCGCCACAGGAGTCACCCCATCGAGCGCGAGCACTCGCACCACAAACGCCGTCGCCGCAACATCCCCCACATACACCGTCCCGGTCGGCGAAGACACCAGCTCCATCTCCTCCGGTGGCGGAGCCGCATACGATAGCGCTCCCGTCATCACCGTAGTCCCGCCCGTCAACAGGTCCTTCACCTCCACATCCGCCACCACAGCCGTCGGCGACCTGGAAGGTGGCGCAATCGCCACGATCGTCGACGCCGTCCAGCTCTGCACCGTAGCCGCCACCCCATTCACCGTCACCACATTCCCCGGCCGGAACCCCATTCCCGTAATCGTCACTACCCCACCCCCGGCACCCACGCTCGACGGAAAGATCGTATCCGCATACAGCACCCGCGCCCCGAAGTTGAAGTCCGGCCGTGTATCTCCACGCTGGTCCACCATCGCTATCCGCAGACCTCCCGCCGGCAACTCGTTCACCGTCAGCGAAGTCATCCCCGCCGAACTCGCATTGAACGCCGCCGTCGCCACCGCCACGCTAGGCAGCGATCCCAGCGCGTCCGTAGCATTCCACACTCCGATCACCGGCATCGCCTTCTGCCCCGACGCAAATCCATTCTCATCCTGCGCCGTCACTTCCACCGTCATGCTCCGGTTCGCCTGCACCGTCATCCCCACCCACGCCCCGGTCTGCCACCACCCGCACAGCAGCCCACTCCACCACCCCGTAGCCGGAACGGGATCCGGATCCGGCTCCATCCCGGCCCCGCCCGCGTACGGACAGCTCGAAGCCGCATCGCTGAACGTGAAATTCATCCATTCATAATCGGCATAGCTCGGGTAGATCCCGGTCTGGCTCGTGATGCTGCTGCCCGACGGCTGCACCGCGTTCGCGGTATAAGGGCCAACCGAATACGAACCAACATAGAGCGGATTCACCGCCTCCGTCGTCATCACAATCCACTGCCAGAAGCCGGTCAGCATCGGCACCCGGCCAAACACATACGAGCCCTCACAGCAGTTCGCAGCCCCCATGCTCCCACTCATAGACGTATCCGCCACCACCACCGGCGTAGGGCTAGTCTGCCGAAACAAAGACCCCAGACACCGACGACACATCATCAAACTGCTCCACATCACTGTCGGCTGTAAATTGCTGCCAGTCGCCGCGCCACAACGTTCACTCCCTGCATACCCTGCCCCGTCGGAAAGCTAAGCCGCCCCCGGCCCGGTTCGCATTCAGCAGACTATCCATCTTGCCCGGCCCCGCCTGCCCCTGCGCGATGTAATACAAAAGCGCCATCCCCGACACGTCGTCATCCCGCAGCGTGAATGGCTCCGGCAGGCACTGATACGTATAAGGCCCACAGATCACATCGATCGGATGCATGATCGGCCAGTGCTGCGCCTGCTGCGGCGTGGCTGCCGGACTCCCCGTAAACACGTTGTCATTGGTCTGCGACCACCCCAGCCCCAGCACGCGCCCAAACGCCCGCTCCAACTGGTACTGCATCTGCAACTGCATCTCCGGAGCCGCGCCCGTGCACCGCCCATTCAGCACCAGCACCGCATGCTGGATAAATCCGCTCGGCACGATCGAGTCCACGCTCTCCGTCACCGCACTCTGCCGGCACCCGCTCGGATCGCTCGCCCCCGCACCCAGCAGCAGGTCCGTCACCGATCCATCCCGGTCGTAGATCACCGCGATCTGCTTAGCCAGATAGTTCCCCGGCAGCACGTCCGCCGGAAACACCACCCCACCCGAACCGGAACCTGAGCCAGCCTCAGGTACGCATTCGCCCCGCTCACGTGCTCATCCAGGCACCACCCTGCGACAGCACCAGCCGCGACGTCGGCACATTCCACACCGCCGCCGCTGCCGCCACGATCGCATCCGCGGCGGCATGGTTCACCGTCGAGCTCAGGTCTCCCGGATCGGTGAAGTACTGCGGAGTATCCGTATACCAGATCACCGGCTGCCCACTCGTAGTGAAGTACGGAGCCCCCGTCACCCACCGCGGCCCCGCAGCCCAACCACGACCCACGCGCCACGTCCAGCACGACCGCCAGCCACAGCGCCGCCCACCCCCTACCGCGCAGCACGAACACTCTCCCAGCTATTCAGTAACCCCACAACCGTCCCGACCGAAGCCCCCGGCGACGCAGCCGAGGCAACCCCCGCCGCAGAACCCGAACCCACACTCGCACCACTCACCAAACCCAATCCATTCGCCGTCGCATGCGAAACATTCCGCAACATCCTCGCCCCCACCCACCGCAAGTCAACCATCGGCTCCGGCGCAGCAGCACTGGCCGCCACTCACTGCAGCCCCACTACCGATCTGGCTCTCCACGCCCCGTATCGGAATCGCCCCATCCATCCCTCCCACCGGCGAACTCAACCCCGAAGCCCCCGGCGTCCGCAGCAGCATTAGCAATCGCTGCCCCACACGGTAACGAGCATCTCCGCCCTCCCAAAGCCCCTGCCACTCCCTCAGCACATAAGTCCCACCCGCAGAACACCCACGCACCGCCTGATCAACCCGGAACGTCACCTCCACAACACCCGGAGCACCACCACTCCCCGGCACCACCCGCACCAACATCACCTGCCCGACAAAAATAACCCCCGCCGCATTCGACATCTCATGCAGCGCATCCTCCACCGTCTGCGGAAGCGCCACCGCAACACTCTGCCCTAAAGCCGCCGGGACCTCCATCGTCCCGCAAAGAGCCGCGACCAACAGCCACGCGCGCAAACCACACCCGGTCCAAGCCATCCGCCATACCTCTACCCCCTCTCTTCGTCAGAAGCAGCAGGCACCAACCCAAATGACGCATTTCGACACACGAAAACCCACCGGCATCGAGGCCCACCGCCTCGCCCATCACCTCTTCACACAAAAACTCTATATCTCAGGATAGAAATCAAAGAAAGCGTCCAGGCTCATCTTCAACTGCGCCTCGATCTGCTCCCGGCTACCCTCCAGCACATGCATCGTCACGCGTGCTTCGTTGCCATTCTTCAGCTTCAACGGTGCATCGCCCACCTCTGCCACCTCATCCGCCGGCAGCAAACGCATTCCATAAACCAAAGTAAGATTCGCCATCCGTCATATCCTAATCCTCGTACCCCCGAATGAATCCTTTCCCTCCGCCGCGCATTTACACTATGGAAGCCCATATGCCAGAGATCACGACACGCGACACAGTCATCCTCGGTTCCGGTTGCGCCGGACTCACCGCCGCCATCTACACCGCCCGCGCCAACCTCAAGCCCCTCGTCCTCGAGGGCCACGAGCCCGGCGGCCAGCTCTCCATCACCACGCTGGTCGAAAACTTCCCCGGCTGGCCCGAGGGCGTCCAGGGCCCCGAGCTCATCGAGAACATGAAGCAGCAGGCCACCCGCTTCGGCGCCGAGCTGCGCATGGCCCACCTCGACGGCGTCGACCTCAACTCCCACCCCATCAGCCCTCCGCGTCGGCAAGGAAACCATCCACACCCGCACCCTCATCATCGCCAGCGGCGCCTCCGCCCGCTGGCTCAACCTGCCCTCCGAGCAGGCCCTCATCGGCCACGGCGTCAGCTCCTGCGCCACCTGCGACGGATTCTTCTCCTCCGGCAAAGAGATCGCCGTCATCGGCGGCGGCGACTCCGCCATGGAAGAGGCTCTCTTCCTCACCCGCTTCGCCACCAAGGTCACCCTCATCAACCGCACCGAAAACTTCCGCGCCAGCAAGATCATGCTCGAGCGCGCCATGGCCCACCCCAACATCAAGTTCCTCTCCAACACCACCGTCGAAGAGGTCCTCGGAGTCGAAGAAAAGGACGTCAAAGGCCTCCGCGTCAAAAACCGCGCCTCCGGCGAAGAGTCCATCCTCCCCGTCTCCTTCATGTTCCTCGGCATAGGCCACATCCCCAACGCCCGCGCCTTCCGCGGCCTCCTCGACCTCGACGAAGACGGCTACATCCTCACCAAAAACAACGTCTTCACCACCGTCAACGGCAAAATCCTCCCCGGCGTCTTCGCCTGCGGAGACATCCAGGACCGCCGCTACCGCCAGGCCATCACCGCCGCCGGCTCCGGCTGCATGGCCGCCCTCGAAGCAGAAAAATACCTCGAAGAACACGGCCACTAGTCCATGATTCGAAGCGTGCCCCACGATCACCGACCCTGAGCGCAGTCAAAGGGGAGCTTATCGTGGGGCCACTCACTTAGAACTTTCGAAAACCCATTGCCGTAACGCGCGCGTATCTCTAAACTGGAACCCGAAAAGAGTCACCCAGTAAAGGAGAGCCAATGCCGCGGCCCGTTCTCCCCATCCTGCAAGCCCTCCCAATTCCTGCCCTGCTGCTGTGCTTATCTCTTTCCACCCTAACGGTCGGCGCATCCGCTCCCAAACCATCCCGCTATCCTCTTCGCGTCCATGTCCTGGCCTCCGACGAAAGCCATAAAACCCCCAGGGCAGACGCCGGAGACTCAGCCGTCTGCGATGCCATCGACGGCATTCTCGACACCGTAAGCCCCAGCCCCTACGGTCCCGTCTCGCTCACCGGAGTCTCAAGCGATCCA
This sequence comes from uncultured Acidobacteriaceae bacterium, assembly GCA_963744125.1. Taxonomy (GTDB): domain Bacteria; phylum Acidobacteriota; class Terriglobia; order Terriglobales; family Acidobacteriaceae; genus Edaphobacter. The sequence goes on from CAVUSG010000012.1 coordinate 1,085,719, forward strand.
TGCTCTCTCCATCCCGAGATGGTCACCGGCAGCCTCTTCAATCTCGATGAAGACCCCGTCTTCTCCGGCGAAGGTCGCGCCGACCTCGTCTCCCCACCCAACACCACCCAGGGCTTCAGCTTCCACTACGACAACTGCGGCCGCATGCGCGTCAACACCGGCTTCCAGTCCCTTCCTGCCCGATGGAAGGAGCCCGGCAAAAAACTCGAAGTCCTCATCCCCTCCGACGAAATCCCCACCAACGGCCGCCCGCTCAAACCCCAGCGCTGCACCCTCACCGTAACCGTTCACAACTTCGTCTACCTGCTCCTCCGCAACGGAACCATCATCCAGGTATCGCAGGAAGACTACTGGAAAAAACCAGTGCTGCGAGCCTTCCTCACCAGCACGGTCCAAACCGTCCAGAAACGCCCGGAGCAATTTACCGTCCCCGTCCGCCCCACCAACTAGCCCCTAGTGCTCGCGTTTCCCGAGATGGTAGCTAATCCCGATCTTCGTAGCCAGTTCATCCATCCCCGGATTGCTCGCCGCCAGGTACCCATTCGAAACATGAAAAAACACGAAAGGATCCACACGCAGATCCACTCGTTCCGTCATCTTGATTAGCAGGCCGAAGTCAGCCTGAACATTAAAGTTCGCATAGCTCGCATTCAACGAGAGCGCCTTCTGCGTAAAGACCGCAGCCCCTAACTTGCCGATAACGTACGGCCTGACTTTTTTATTGCCTCGCCACAGCGTGCGGAACCCGAACGGCGAAATCGAAATCCCGGGCAACAACTGCTGGTTCGGACTCCTTGGATTACCCCAAAAATCAGATTTAGCCGGTTCGCTCAGAATGAGAACGGGAATAACCTCCGCCACATAGTCAAACTGCGCTCCCAGGAAGCGGCCCCAGCTATTACGGTCATACTCCACCCCCACCGTCCAGGCATTGCAGCGCACGGTGGCACTAAACATTCGATAGTCCCCAGCCGGAATCATGCCCGTCACGGCAATCTCACTCGCCAACGGAGGCTTGCCCGGGGGCTTCTTTGTCGACCCAGTTGCCGCTTCTGCCGGAACCTGCGTTACCACCGGGGTTTCGGTCTCTTGGGAGTGCGCGAGTCGCAGCGGAAGGAGGCAAACCGCGGCCACAATGGAGAGTCCATACAGACGAAAGTTGAAGCCAAAGTAAGGCAGCATGGCTATCCCTCAAAGGAGAAATACCCTCGAACAACGCGGCCGCTGACTCTATCTGAAGTCCTACTGTACATTACAACCCTGTAAATAAGGTTCTGACTCGGTCTATAGAGAAACTCCCAGGAAGAAGGTTGGAATGCAGGCTATTCCCCACAGCGCCGAATCCCCGGCAGGAATGACGCATCAAAATGGAGTTCTAACAGCCCGGCAAGATCACACTCAGTGATTCCGTAGAGTAGCAACAGAATACAAAGGAGATTCCATGTCTAAATTGCACCAGAAGGTGGCACTGATTACAGGCGGTTCGCGCGGCATCGGCGCAGCAATCGCAAAGCGTCTGGCCTCCGACGGAGCCAGCGTCGCCATCACCTACGCAAAGGATGCAACCTCGGCCGCCGCCGTCGTCAAAGCGATTGAAAGCAACGGCGGAAAGGCCATCGCCATCCAGGCAGACTCAGCCGATGCCGCGGCCGTCAATGCCGCCGTCGAAAAGGTCGTCGCCACTCTCGGCAAGCTCGATGTACTCGTCAACAACGCCGGTACCGCTATCCCCAAAAAGTTCGAAGACACCACGCTCGAAGAGATCGATCACATGCTCAACCTCAACGTCCGCGGCGTCATGGTCACCACCCACGCAGCCCTCAAGCACATGAACAACAACGGCCGCATCATCATGATCGGCTCCTGCGTCGGTGAGCGCATGATGACGCCCGGACTCGTGCCCTATTCAGCCACCAAGGGAGCGGTCAAGATGTTCGCGCAAGGCCTCTCCAGAGAAGTCGGCGACCGCGGCATCACCGTCAACAACATCCAGCCCGGCCCCATCGACACCGACCTCAACCCCGCATCCGGCGATTGGGCCGCGCCCCAGAAAGCCATGACCGCCCTCAACCGCTACGGCACCGTAGACGAGGTGGCCGCCCTCGTCGCCTTCGTCGCCAGCCCGGAGTCCGGCTACATCACCGGCGCAAACCTCACCGTCGACGGCGGAACCAACGCCTGATCAACGAAAGTTAACCTGATGGAGAGCCGGCGAACGAACCAACCGGCTCTCCATCATCCGTTACCTCGCAGCGAGAAAGTCGATAGAGAAAACCATGACCACACTCCAAAACAAAACCGCGCTCGTAACCGGAGCATCAAGAGGAATCGGTCGCGCAACTGCACTCGCGCTCTCTGACGCCGGAGCCCACGTCCTCGTCCACTATGGCCGCTCAGCCCAGGAAGCCGAATCGCTCGTCGCCACCATCCAGGCCAAAGGCGGACGCGCAGACGCAATCTCAGCAGACCTCGCAACCCCCGACGGTCCCGCGCTCCTCGCCAACAAAGTCCGCGCCATAGTCGGCGATCGACTCGATATTCTCGTCCTCAACGCCGGAGTCAGCAAAGCCGCACGCATCCACGACCACACCGTCAACGATCTCGACACCCTCTTCGCCACCAACGTCCGCGGCCCCTTCTTACTCGTACAACAACTCCTGCCCATCCTCGGCGATGGCTCAAACATCACCGTCGTCTCCTCCATCGGAGCCCGTTCAGTAGTAGGCAAGCCCAGCCTCGAAACCCCTTCAATCCTCGCCTACGCCTCCACCAAAGGAGCTCTCGAGACCCTGGTCAAAAACTGGGCCGCCATCCTCGGCCCGAGCGGCATCCGCGTAAACGCCGTAGCACCCGGCGTAATCGACACCGACATGTCCAACTTCACCAAAACCGAAGCCGGCCGCGAAACCGCACTAGCAATGCAGGCACTCAAGCGAATCGGCAAACCCGAAGACGTAGCTGACGTAGTGGCCTTCATAGCCTCCGACGCCGCACGCTGGATCACAGGAGCCAGCATCCCAGTCGACGGTGGATCGAAACTCTAGCCGGGTTTATCCTGCCCCCGCTTGACACGCGCTGTAGAATTAAGACACAGGAAAAATCAACCTCAGCCCCACAATCGGGGCGCCAGCGAAGGGGATATGAACCCTCCTTCGCTGCGGCAGTTCTTTCTCAATTTTAGAGCTTCGACGATACGTTAAACCTTATGGAATGAAGATTTTGCGGGACAAAATCCTCCAAAATCAGGACTTTTGGACCAATTGCAACAGAGGTCCGGACTTATGTCCAATCTTTTGAAGATTTTGCGCAAAAGTGCAGGGGAGGGGGGAGTACCAAAACCGTTCCCACCCACCTCAGAACTTGTGAAACATAAAGAAGGCGCCCGCCACCAAACACCCAAACGCCACGGCATGGTTCCAGTGCAGCTTGTCCCCAAAATAGAACACGCTGAACACCCCAAACACCGACAGCGTAATCACCTCCTGCATCACCTTCAACTGGTCCGGCGAAAACCGCTCTGCGCCAATCCGATTCGCAGGAACCTGCAGGCAATACTCAAACAGCGCGATCCCCCAGCTAACCAGGATCACCTTCCAAAGCGCCGTCTGCCGAAACTTCAGATGCCCATACCACGCAAACGTCATAAAGACGTTCGATCCGATCAGAAGAAGGACTGTCCACATCCCTGTCTTAGATGCAACTCCGCGGACCTGCCACAAATCCGGGTGCCCCATGTCTCGATCTTGAGACATGGGTCGGACCACCATAAAAGTCCGGTGGCCTCCCACTGAGAGTGTCGTTTAGCCTGCTACTTCTGAAACTTTACGAGTTCGCCGTCTTCTCGGCGAAGTCCCCAAGCACCGGCAGCTTGAACTTCACGCCCCCGTAAGCCTTCACAATGCAAAGTATCCAGCAGCAGAACAGCACCAGCAGTCCCAAACCGCCCACGATCCATCCGAGGATCGGAATGATCATGATGATCGAGCAGAGAAACCAGCACACCGCCAGCCCAAGACTCTGGAACGCATGGAACTTAACAAAAGGATTCTTGTTATACGGCTCCATCACCAGGAAGATAATCGCCGGAATGATCGTCACATACGCCAGTGCGCCCGCGACGTTGTCTGCCAATCCGCTGGTGCCTGCGGCAGCCGGTGGTGCGGGGATATACTCAGGTTCTTGCTTGATGTCTTCCATCGTGGATTCTCCTCGTTGATCGAAAATCGATTGCGAAGCGGAAACTGAAATGGGCCCGGGGGGAAGTGATTGCAAATATACTCTCCAATCACAAACCCTCCAACGGAAAACTCGCCCTATCCACAATTAGAGTCCATCCCCTACGCCCGGTAAGATTGAATCCGATGTCCATCTCTGAAAACCTCGCTCACCTCCACCAGCAGATCGCCGCCGCCTGCCGCCGCGCCAACCGTCCCGTCAGCGAAGTCGCCCTCATGGCCGTCAGCAAGATGCACCCCGCCGCCGCCATCCTCGAAGCCCACACCGCCGGCCAGCGCCTCTTCGGCGAAAACCGAGTCCAGGAATTCGCAGACAAATCCGCCATAGTCGCCCAACTCTCCGACGCAGAATTCCACCTCATCGGCCCCCTCCAATCCAACAAAACCACCCGCGCCGCCGAACTCTTCCACTCCATCGACACCGTCGACTCCCTACGCATCGCCCAGCGCCTCAACAACGCCGCCGCAGCCCTCAACAAAACCCTCCCCATCCTCATCGAGGTCAAGCTCTCCCACGAAGACACCAAGCACGGCCTCGCCCCCGAAGACCTCCCAACCCTCCTCAACGACCTCGCCCCGCTCACCCACCTAATCCCCACCGGCCTCATGACCGTCCCCCCCTGGTGCGGCCCCGAAGACCCCGAACCCGCCCGCCCCTACTTCCAGCACCTCCGCCGCCTCCGCGACCAGCACCACCCCCTCCACCCCACCCTCACCCAACTCTCCATAGGCATGTCAAACGATTTCACCGTCGCCATCGAAGAAGGCAGCACCTGCGTCCGCATAGGCACCGCCATCTTCGGCAAACGCCAATACCCCAAAGACGCATGACAGACATCTACGCAAAAGACACCCCCGACGGTTGCACCCTCCAGACCCGCATCCACCCCGGAGCCCGCAAAAACGCCATCACCGGCATTCACGATAGCGCGCTAAAGATCTCCCTAACCACCCCACCCATAGAAGGCCGAGCCAACGAAGCCCTCATAGCCTTTCTTGCCGATCAACTCCGAATCCCAAAATCCCGCATAGCCCTGATAACTGGCACAACCAGCCGCTCAAAAACCCTCCGCATCACAGGAAAAAGCGCAGCAGAAGTTCAAGCCGCGCTCGATCCCACCATCTGCTGCTAAACGTTCTGCTACTCCGGTGACAACACTCCCTCCGGCCCCAACGTCACCGGCTTGCTCCCATCCGTCGTACTCACGACGAACCTCTCTTGCTTCACATTCGCATACCCAATCTGAAATCCCTTCGTCGCCTGGATATTCACGTTCTTCAACTCTATATCCACCACCGGAGACTCCGGCAATCCCACAATCACCCCTGCCCAAGAACTATTGATACTCTTCACATTTTCAATCCGAATGTTGTGAAAGTGCGGAGTCAGCCGCTGCACCGGTTCTGCCGCCACCGGCCCATCCGGCATCGTCTTCGGGTAGTACTCGCTGATCAGGATCGACGTCTTCACCCCATCCATTGTGATGTCCTTGAACGAAATATTGCTGATGTCATTCCCGCGGTCGCGGTTCGACTTGATCCGAATCCCCTGGTCGGTCCCCTTGAAGCTGATGCGCTCCGCATGAACGTTCTGCACGCCTCCAGCAACCTCGCTCCCGATTGACAACCCATGTCCGTTCTCAAACGTGCAATCCGTAATCGTAATGTTCTTGCTTGGAGCATCCGGCCCCGGCGAATTGATCTCGCCGCTCTTGATCGCCACATTGTCATCGCCTACGCTCGAGAACACGTGGTCAATCACGATATTGCTCGAGCTAAAAGGATCGATTGCATCCGTATTAGGCGACCGAGGCGCCAAAATCCGCATATGCTTGAAGCTCACATCATCCGCGTAGTACGGCACAATCTGCCAGAACCCCGCGTTCTGCACCGTCACCCCCTCCATCTTGATGTGCTTCGAGTGGTCAAACACTACCCCCATCGGTCGCGGATGATCGTTCCCCAGCACGCCTGCATCCTTCACCCCGCGAACATACTCCCACCAAATATGCCCGTTCCCATCGATCGTCCCTTCGCCATTGATCGTAATGTTCTCGGCATTCACCGAGCCCAGCAACGGCATCACTGTCGGGTGCCGCGCAAACGTAGCCTTCGGATAGTCCGGAATATCCGGCGAACCCAGCAGCGTCGCGCCCTTCGCCAGATGCAGCGTCATATTGCTCTTCAGCGAGATCGGCGCAATCACAAACGTACCCGCCGGCACCTCCACCGTCCCGCCGCCCTTGCCCGCCGTGCAATCGTCCACCGCCTTCTGAACTGCCGCTGTATCCTTCGTGGTCCCATCGCCCACCGCGCCATACTTCTTCACATCGCAGACCTTACCCGCAGCCATCGCACTCTGCGCAGTCAACGCACCTGCCACGCCCACCACCACTATCGCCAAACCAATCTTCGTCATCCCGCCTCCAGCGCACACCGGCGCCCTAAATGAGTAACAGCAGAATCCTATCCCAAACTGGTCATACCACGCACTCCTAGTCAAAAATGGCTCCGAACAACCACCTCGACGAAACATCACTTCGTCGTCACCACCCCATCCTGCCCCAGCGTGATCGGCTTCGAGCCATCAGTCGTAGTCACCTTGAACCCATCAGTCTTCACGTCCGCAAACCCCACTTGAAAGCCCTTCGTAGCTTGGATATCAACGTTTTTAATCTCAATGTCCAACACATGCGACTCCGGCAGCCCCACAATCACGCCAGCCCACTGGCTATTCACGCTCTTGATGTTCTCAATTCGGATATTGTGGAAGTGCGGAGTCAGACGAGTCACGGGCGCAGCCTCCTGTGGCCCCTCCGGCATAGCCTTCGGATAGTACTCACTGATCAGGATCGACGTCTTCACTCCGTCCATCGTGATGTCCTTGAACGTAATGTTCGAGATATCGTTCCCTCGGTCGCGGTTCGACTTGATACGAACACCCTGGTCCGTACCCTTGAAGCTGACCCGCTCCACACGCACATTCTGCACGCCACCCGAGATCTCACTCCCAATCGAAACGCCGTGCCCATGCTCGAACGTGCAGTCCGTAATCGTAATATTCTTGCTCGGATCATCCGGCCCCGGAGAATTAGGCTGTCCGCTCTTGATCGCAACATTGTCATCGCCCACGTCCGCATACACATGATCGATCACCACATTGCTCGAGCTGAACGGATCGATAGCATCCGTATTCGGCGAAGGCAGCGTCGCCGTAATACGCACGTTCTTGATCGTCACATCGTCCGAGTAGTAAGGCACCACCGTCCAGAAAGGAGAGTTCATCACCGTCACACCCGTAAGCGACACATGCTTCGAGTGGTCAAACACCACCAGCCGAGGCCGCTCCCCCGGACGCTGCATTCCGCCCGACGCGCCAGGCCCTCCCGGTCCACCAGCTGCCGGAGCACCCGTCGTCGGAGCGCCAGCCGCCGGAGCACCGGGCGCCCCCGCAGACCGGGGCCCACCCGGTCGCTGTATATGCCACCACGAAGCGCCATTCCCATCAATCGTGCCCTCGCCAGTGATCGAAACATGCTCCGCGTTCACCGTACTCAGCAATGCCTGGTGCCCTCGCACCTTGAACTCTGTAATCTCCGGATAATCTTCATGGTCCGGAGACCCGAGCAGCGTCGCGCCCTTCTTCAACTCAAACGTCATATTGCTCTTCAACAGAATCGGCGCGCTCACATACGTCCCCGCCTCCAACACTACCGTGCCACCACCCTTACCCGCCGAACACTCATCCACCGCCTTCTGGATCGCCACCGTATCCTTGGTCGTCCCATCGCCCTTCGCCCCATACTTCTTCACATCGCAAACCTTACCCGCAGCCATCGCCGGAATCGCCATCATTACGATCAGGCCTACCGCCGCCAGCCGAACTCCACCAGTAGTCTTCATTACGTTCTCCTTACTTCTAAATCCGCCACCGAATAATACACGGCTGGTCCTACCAGTCGCACTGAATCTTTTCCGGCTCTTCTCCCGAAGCCAAAAATAAAAAGGGAGCAGCATCTGAGAATCTCTCAGATGCTGCTCCCTCTTCATTTCAACAAAAGCTAACCGGCCATCAACAAACTAGCGGCCCGAAAACCTGCGACGAACCATACCAGCCATGCCAAGGATTCCCGTACCAAGCAGCGCGATGCTGGTTGGCTCAGGTACCGCAGTGACACCAGTGATCACAATGTCCTCATCGTTGTAATCGAGATCGCTGCCAGGAACCGTCAGATCTTCCATCCCGACGTAGTAATCGTTCGGCCCACCACTTCCCAGGACGGCGATGGAATCCGAAGCCGTGAACGGAGTGATATAAGCGTGATTCAATCCATCGGGACTATCGGCAGGAAGTGACGAGACAGTGTCTGGGATAGCTTCGTTGAGAAGGTCGATGATAATCGTGTCCCCGGCAGTTAGCCCGGTGAGAGTAACGGAAGTACCTATCCCCGGTTCACTAGTTCCGTTGTTGGGGAAGATATCTCCGGTGCTCTTGCCGTCGGAAAGATCGAGGACGTCAATCTCATCCAGGTCGCCAGCCGAGGAACCGTCGAAGTAGACGGTGATACTGGTGCCGATTGTCTTCAGCACTACGGTGGGCGCCACCGTTCCTACCGACGCATTTGGATACGGAATAGGATCAGCGAACAGGGCGGTAGAGCCTGCAAGAAGCACAGACACGGCGAGAGAGGCAGCTAAGGGACGCATGAATTCTCCTGGGAATCGATTTCAGTTGAACGAACTTGCTTTTAAGCAAAATATTGATGCCTATCTAGTTGCATTCATTGGGCCAAACGAAAAATCTCGAATTCCCAATACTCTTGCCTTTAAGCTTTAAAAATCCAGAGGGCAATGTGCACCGCTTTGCACGAGCATTGGGAATTTTATTCCCAGTGAGCGTAGCCCAATGACCCCCAAATGGCTCTGCAACCGCAGCAAGCTTCCATGTAAACTCCCGCCATGCGCCTCCTCAACGTCGTCCTCGCCGCATCCCTCGCCTTCCCCATCTCCGCACTCGCCCAGACCCCAGCCTCCAAGCCCACTCCCGCCGAGGCCCAGGCCTTCATGGACAAGGCCGAAGCCGAACTCCTCGACCTCTCCAACGAGGCCGGTCGCGCCAGTTGGCTTCAGGAGACCGACATCACCGACGACACCGAGGCCATCGCCTCCAAAGCCAACGAGCGCCTCGCCCTCCGCACCAACCAGATCGTCATCGAAGCCCGCCGCTTCGACAAGCTCACCCTCCCGCCCGATCTCGCCCGCAAGTTCATGCTCCTCCGCCTCAACGGCTCCCCGACCGACCCCAAACTAGTCGCCGAGCTCACCCAGGTAGCCGCCTCCCTCGACGGCATGTACGGCAAAGGTAAATACTGCGCAAATTCGGCCCCGAGCAATAAAGAAACAGATCAGTCGAAGTGCCTCGGCATCGAAGAGCTCGACGTCCTCATGGCCAAGTCCCGCGATCCCAAAGAGCTCCTCAGTTACTGGCAGGGCTGGCACACCATCTCGCCCCCCATGCGCGACAAATACGCCCGCCTCGTCGAGCTATCCAACAAAGGTGCGGAAGAGTTCGGCTTCAAAGACACCGGAGACCTCTGGCGCTCTGGCTACGACATGACCCCCGCCGAGTTCTCCGCCGAGCTCGAACGCACCTGGGCCCAGCTCGAACCTCTCTACAAAGAGCTCCACGCCTACGTCCGCTACAAGCTTATCCAGAAATACGGCGCCGCAGCCGAGCGTCCCGACGGCATGATCCCCGCCCACCTCCTCGGCAACATGTGGGCCCAGGAGTGGGGCAACATCTACGACATCGTCGCTCCCACCGATCCAAAATTCTCCGCCTTCAAGATGTACGACCTCGAAGCCGCCCTCAAAAAACAGATCGCCGCCACCGACCCAGCATCCGCACCCGCCTTCACCACCACGCTCGATCCCACCTCCGATGCCTTCCACACCGCCGACCTCGCCGCCGGCAGAGCCATGGCACGATACGGCGAGCGCTTCTACACCTCCCTCGGCTTCGCTCCACTCCCCGACACCTTCTGGCAGCGCTCTCAGTTCATCAAGCCCCGCGACCGAGAAGTCGTCTGCCACGCCTCCGCATGGGACGTCGATAACGTCGACGACCTCCGCGTAAAGATGTGCATCAAGGTCGACGCCGACGACCTCACCACCGTCCACCACGAGGAAGGCCACAACATGTATCAGCGGGCCTACAACAAGCAACCCTTCCTCTTCCGCAACGGCGCCAACGACGGCTTCCACGAGGCCATCGGCGACTCCATCGCCCTCGCCATCACCCCCGCCTACCTCAAACAGATCGGCCTCATCGACCAGGTCCCGCCCCCCGAAGCCGACATCCCCCTCCAGCTCCGCACCGCCCTCGACAAGATCGCCTTCCTGCCCTTCGGCCTCCTCATCGACAAGTGGCGCTGGCAGGTCTTCTCCGGCGAAACCAAACCCGCTGACTACAACAAGGCCTGGTGGGCGCTCCGCGAAAAATATCAAGGCGTAGCCCCACCCGTAGCCCGCTCAGAAGCCGACTTCGATCCCGGCGCCAAATACCACATCCCCGGCAACGTCCCCTACGCTCGCTACTTCCTCGCCCGCATCTATCAATTCCAGTTCTACAAAGCAATGTGTGACGCATCCGGTTACAAAGGCCCACTCAACCGCTGCACCTTCTACGGCTCTAAAGCCGCAGGCGACAAACTCAACACCATGCTCACCGCCGGCCAGTCCCAACCCTGGCAGATCACCCTAAAACAAATGACCGGCACCGATCACCTCGATGCCGGCCCCATGCTCGAATACTTCCAACCCCTCTACCTCTGGCTCAAACAACAAAACGAACTAAACAAATCCAAACCCGGCTGGACGCCGGAAGCAAAATAACCGTTGCGAAGTTAGGCCATCCTTCGATCCCTCCCGAACAGTTGTTGCGGGCGTTGTTGTTGCAGATGCTTTACTCGGTGCGCTCGGAGCGGATGCTGATGGAGCAGCTGGAGTACAACCTGCTGTTCCGCTGGTTCGTGGGGCCGCTGCGCGAGCGGGCGTGGGACGCGACCAGCTTCACCAATAACCGGGAGCGGCTGTTGTCGGGCGAGACGGCGCAATCGTTCTTCGCCGCGTGGTGGCTGAGGCGAGGCGGCATCGGCTGCTGGACGATGAGCACCTCACTATGGACGGCACGCTGATCGAAGCCTGGGCGTCGGAGAAGAGTTATCGCGAGAGGCCGGGACCTCCGCCCGCCAAGGGCTCATGGTATGGCGGCGAGATGCTCAAGCGCGACACCCACGAGTCGGTCACCGACCCCGATGCTCGCATGTATCGCAAGGGCCTGAAAACCGGCTGGAAGCTGCAGCATATGGCGCATGCGGTGAGCGAGAACCAGCATGGCCTGTGACCTCGGTCTCGGTCTGTTCGCCCCGGGCCGAGCGGCAGGCCACGATCGCACAGCACCCTCTTCAGCCCGGTAGTGGTGAGGTTTTGATGTCCAGGCTAAAGCCTGGACCTATCTCAAAGCAACGGCAAGAACAACAGCAAAGGCGGTTTAATAGTCAGTGATCAGATGTCCGCTATTAGCGGCCAGCTAGAACAAAGCCGATATCTTTCGCGGTTGCGTCGCGTGGGGTTGAGGCGCATCTGAATATATGAGAAGAGACGATGGAGGATGGCGATGGCGACAGCGAGTGTGGGCGGAGTTCGGAAGCGGGTGGTGATTTTGGGCGCTGGATTTGGTGGATTGCATGCGGCACAGGGGTTGAAGAATATTCCGGTGGATGTGACGGTGGTGGATAGGACGAACCACAATACGTTTCAACCGCTGTTGTATCAGGTGGCGCTGGCGGTGCTTTCGCCGGGGGAGATTGCGCAGCCGATACGGTCGATTCTGCGGTCGCAGAAGAATACCGAGGTGTTGATGGATGAGGCGGTGGGTTTCAACCTGGAGCGGCGGGAGCTGAGGCTGAAGTCGGGGACGGTGCTGGAGTATGACTACCTGGTGCTGGCGACGGGGTCGACGCACTCTTACTTTGGGCGGGAGGATTGGGCGAAGCTGGCTCCGGGGCTGAAGACGCTGGAGGATGCGACGGAGATTCGGCGGCGGGTGCTGCTGGCGTTTGAACTGGCGGAGCGGCAGATGGCTGAGGCGGGTGAACATCCTCCGCTGAAGTTTGTGGTTATTGGCGGCGGACCTACGGGAGTGGAACTGGCGGGGGCGATCAGCGATATTGCGAAGCTTTATATGACGAAGGACTTTCGGCATATCGATCCTTCGAGCGCGGAGGTGCTGATATTGGAGGGGTCGCCTTGTGTGCTATCGGCCTATCCGCCGGACCTGCAGGCGAAGGCGGTGGAGCAGTTGAATGCGCTGGGGGTGAAGGTGCGGACGAATGCGCGTGTGACGGATGTGCAGCCGGGTTATGTGATGTTGGATAAGGAACGGATCGATGCGGTGGTGACGCTGTGGGCGGCGGGTGTGCAGGCTTCTCCGCTGGGAAAGGCGATGGGGTTTGAGGTGGATAAGAAGGGATGCGTGTTTGTGGATGGGTTTCTGAATCCTAAGGGGCATCCGGAGATTTTTGTGTGCGGGGACCTGGCGCATGTGGAGGAGGATGGCAGGCAGGTGCCGGGAGTGGCTCAGCCGGCGATGCAGATGGGGGATTATGTTGCGAAGAGGATCGCTCGGCTGACGGCTCGGGGGTTGGGGAGCGATGGGTCGGGGATTGATAAGCCGTTTCACTATTTTGATAAGGGGGATATGGCCACGATCGGGCGGAAGGCTGCGGTGGCGAATATCAAGTGGCCGTTCAAGGGGCATTGGACGGGGTTTCCGGCCTGGTTGACCTGGTTGACGGTGCATATCTTCTTTTTGATTGGGTTTAAGAATCGGCTGGTGGTGTTTTCTGAGTGGGCTTATACGTATTTGTTCCTGCATGATGGGGTGCGGTTGATTACCGGATCGCAGGAGTTGCCGGGATGGGATTCGCAGGCGGGGGTGGGGGAGGTGGTGAGTGTGGGGGTGCCTAAGGGTTAGGAAGTGCAAAGGCAAGAGCAAAAGCGTTTGGGTTAAAATGGTTCGAGCGGTTTTGGTAGGGTAGGAAGCGTCGGGGTCCTTCGACTCCGCTGCGCTGCGCTCAGGGTGACAATTTTGGTGGGGTGTGTGGGAGAACAAGCAACAGCAACGGCAAATACAAAAGCAGGTCCTCCGCCTACGGCGAAGGATGACAATTTCTAACTTGGTGGGGGACTCAAGAATTCATTACGCGTTTTAGGCGGAGGGCCTGGTAGGGTTTGACGGCTAGTTTTATGTTGGCTCGGCCGGAGAAGGTTCCGGGGATGGGGGTGATGGTCATGTTCCAGGGGTCGATTAGTTCGGCGGTGTAGGTGGTGTTGGGGGTGAAGGTGATGTTGACGCGCTCGGGCTGGTGGAAGTCGAGGTAGTAGAGGATGGCGGCGGGTGGGTCGCTGGGGGAGTAGGTGACGCTGTTGGTGGGTGAGGGCAGGACGCGGGAGACGGCGTTGAGGTAGTAGGGGTTGTCGGGTGGTTCGAGGCCTAGCGGGGTGGTGGTTTCGAGGACTTTGCGGAGGAAGGCTATGCGGGCTGGGCTGGCGCCTTTGAGGGTGCCTCCGTGGGACCACCAGAGCTTTTGGGTTTCGGCTTCTTCGGCGGAGAGCTTGGGGTCGATGAAGGTCTCGCCGTGGGTGACGTAGCAGCCGTTGATGACGCCGAGCCAGAAGCGGCGGGTCATCTCGTCGGCGGAGAGGTTTCCCCAGCGGGAGAAGATGTTGCCCTCGTACTGGATCTCGTCGTAGACGATGGGTTTCTTCCAGGCGGCGAGCCAGGTGGGGGCAGAGGCGAAGTCGTAGGTCTGGATGCTGGCGTGGGTGACGGCGGGGCTGGCGTAGTCGTACATGACGTGGGAGTAATGGATGGAGCGCATGTGCTGGTAGGGGTCGTGCTGCTGGACGTAGAGGAGGAGGCGGGTGAACTCGGGGGTGGGCTTGGAGCGGATGAGGTCGAACTCGTTGGCGAGGGACCACCAGACGTTGCGATAGGCGGCGAAGCGGGCGATGACGTAGCGGAGGTAGAAGTCGTTGACCTCGGGCGAGAGGGTTGCGTAGCCCCAGCGGTCGTAGGGGTGGAAGAGGATGAGGTCGGCTTCGATGTTCATGTCGCGGAGGCGGCCGAGGAGCTTTTCGTAGTGGGCGAAGAAGTCGGGGTTGAAGCGGGTGGTGTCGTTGAGGCCTTGCGGGTGTTCTTTGCTGATGGGGGCGGTGCGAGGGAAGAGGTAGAACTGGGGCTCGTTGTGGTTGTACTCGTAGGACTTGGGGAAGACGCACATGCGGATCTTGTTGAAGGGTGCGGAGGCCAGAGTTTCGAGGGTCTGGGCTTCGAGTGCGTCGCCTTGATGGGCCCAGGCGTAGCAGGTGGTCCCGAAGGGGAAGTAGGGAGAGCTGTCGGCGTAGGCGAAGTGGTGGCCGGCGCGGACGACTACGGGGCCGTGGCTGTTGGGGGCGGCGGCGGTGCAGGTGAAGGCGCCGGTCTTGTTGGTGAGCGCGGGGTTGTTGCTGGTGGTGGCGTAGGTCCAGTGGCCTTCGGTGTCGGGCATGAAGCGGATCTTGTAGTTGCCGTCGCCGTCGTAGAAGCCGTCTACTTGCGTGGTGCGGTGGCCGAGGGTGAAGGTGGCCTGGAGTTGGATGTCCATGTAGGGATTGCCTTCGGCGGGACCTTTTAAGGGGAGCTCGAAGATGTCGTATTTGTGGACGGAGGATTCGGCGGTGGATGCGCGTTGCTCGGCTGCTTCGGCGATGGTGGGGGCGAGCGCGGTGAGGGCGGAGGCTGCGGAGAGCTTGAGGATTTCGCGGCGGTTCATGGTGGGGAGAAGTTTAGCTGGGTTTGGTTTTTAATGCACGGAAATGAAGTGGTCATTTGAGCTGCGGCCGGTTTTTGTTGCGATTGTGGCTGAAGGTGTGGAAGGATGTGCGCATGCTCCGACGCATGTTTGTTCTCTCCCTCTTCGCAGCGGCATTGTGTGTGCCGGCTGTCGCTCAAACCAAGATTCCGACGATGCCGCCTGAGGCGGATCAGCAGCTTGCGCGCGACATTTATAAGGAGTTCATCGAGATACAGTCGGGGTATACGACGGGAGCTACGACTCCGGTTGCGCAGGCGGCGGCTGTGCGGTTGCGGGCTGCGGGATTTCCGGATGCGGATATCTTTCTGGGTGGGGCGAGTGAGAAGAAGCTGAACCTGGTGGTGCGGTATCACGGTTCAGGCGCGAGGAAGCCGCTGCTGTTGCTGGCGCATACGGATGTGGTGGAGGCGAAGCGCGAGGATTGGACGTGTCGATCCGTTCAAGTTCATCGAGAAGGATGGGTACTTCTACGGGCGCGGCACGAGCGACGATAAGGCGCAGGCGGCTATCTGGATTGCGAATCTGATTCGGTATAAGCGGGAGGGGTTCAAGCCGGATCGGGACTTGATTGTGGCGTTGACGGCGGATGAGGAGGGTGGCGGGCCGTACAACGGGGTGGACTGGCTGATCAAGAATCATCGCGAGCTGATTGATGCGGAGCTGTGCCTGAATGAGGGTGGGTGGGGAGAGATAAAGGCGGGCAAGCGGATTGCGAACGATCTGCAGGTGTCGGAGAAGTACGTGATGAGCTTCCGGTTGGAGGTGAAGAACAAGGGTGGGCACAGTTCGCTGCCGGTGCCGGATAATGCGATCTATCACCTGGCGAATGGGCTGGTGCGGCTGTCGAACTTCGGGTTTCCGCTGAAGACGAATGAGGTGACGGCGGCTTATTTCTCGCAGATGGCGAAGATTGATGACGGGCCGATGAAGGCGAATCTGGCTAAGGCGGGGAGCGGCTCGCAGGAGGCGATGAAGGAGCTGGCTGCGTCTTCGGCGCTGTGGAATGCGACGTTGCGGACGACTTGCGTGGCGACGATGCTGGAGGGCGGTCATGCGCTGAACGCGCTGCCGCAACTTGCCGCGGCGACGGTGAACTGCAGGGTGCTGCCGGAGGATTCGCCGGAGTATGTGGAGAGCACGCTGAAGAAGGTGCTGGCCGATGACGAGATTCGGTTGTCGGAGCTGCCTTCGATGGGGCGCGCTCCTTCGTCGCCGATGCGGAAGGATTTGCTGGGCGCGGTGCAGAGCTTGACAGAGGAGATGTGGCCGGGAGTTGCGACGTTGCCGATGATGGTGCCGGGTGCGACGGATGGGCGCTATCTGCGAGTGGCGGGAATCCCGACGTACGGAGTGCAGGGACTCTTTATGGATGTGGATGACATTCGGATGCATGGGCGGGATGAGCGTCTGCTGGTGACTTCATTCTATGAGGGGCAGACGTTTATGTATGAGTTGGTGAAGCGGATGTCGAAGTGATCGAGGGCCCCCCTCCCATCAAATTGCGCAAAGTATTCAAAGTAGATACTTTAAGTCCGGACTTCGGTTGGCGCAGGTCAGAAAAGTCCTATAAATCGGCATTCTTGGATGCAAAGTATTCATATATCTATGTTTATGAATATGGTCGACGGCTGAGTTGTCAAAGATCGCTATGGCCTAACCCGCCTGGGCGGGGTTTTTGGTCAGATCCACTCGTGGGAATGAGTACAGTCCTATACGTATCGCTTCGAGCGATTGTTCCCCATTTCTGAAGGTCGTTGCTTCTTAGCTGTCGTTGCGCTTAAGGGCGGGTTTTGCGTTCCGGAGTCTGTAGAAGGTGTAGCCGATTAGGTTGGAGAGGAGGACGGTGCCGAGGATTTTGGCGGCGTAGGCGCGGGGGTTGACTACGTCGACGAAGGGATAGGCGGAGATGAGGAAGGCGAAGAGGGTGGCGGCTAGTCCGGCGATGGAGGTGTAGCGGAGCCAGCGGGGGAGTTGGAGGCGGAGGGTCTTTGCGCCGAGCAGGGGGATGGCGAACATGGCGATGTAGGCGAGTTCGTAGTGGGTGACGGAGGCGTTGTTGAGGACCTGGAAGGCTTCCTGGGCGTGGACTCCTACGCTGGCGGCGATTAGGAGGATGAGGATGAGGGCGCAGATGGAGAGAATGGAGTTGGTGGGGGTGCGGAAGCGCGGGTGGAGGCGGGTGAACCAGGCGGGGATGAGGGCGTCCCAGCCGGCGGTCATGGGGAGGCGGGTTACTCCGGTGAAGATGTAGCTGGCGGCTCCGAAGAGGCGGAGTTGGAGGAGTGCAATGGCGGCCATGGCGAAGAGATTGGCGATGCCGTGGTTGCCGAGGGCGAGCCGGAGGGTTTGGGGGATGGGGGCGATGAAGTCGATGTGGCCGGGACGGGCGAAGGCGAGGACGGAGCTGGTTCCGAGGATGAACATGGCGCAGATGATGGGGGAGGCGATCCAGACGGAGCGGCCGATGGAGGTGACGGGGGATTTGGATTCGCCGGCGAGGATGGCGATGTATTCGATTCCGGAGAGTGCTCCGACGAGCATCTGGCCGAAGAGGGCTAGGGAGATGAGGGTGCGGGGTGGGAGTGCGATGGGGAGCGGCTGGTAGTGGATGGGTTGATGGTGTGCGATGGCCCAGAGGGGCAGGAGGATTAACGCGGCGAAGACGATCATGACGGCGACGCCGCCTACGTTGTGGATCCATTTGCCGAGGTCGAGGCCGATGACGGCGGCGGCTGCGATGACGATGACGATGGAGGCGACGATGGCGAAGGCGGCGATGTGGTTCTCGGGGAGCCAGGCGGCGGATGGGCCGATGAGGTAGGCGAGCTCGGTGGGGATGGCGTAGAGGATGTCGGCGGTGACGACTACTCCGTAGACCCAGAGGTTCCATGCGGTGAGGAAGCCGCCGAGGTCTCCGAAGGCGGTGCGGGCCCAGATGTAGAGGCCGCCTTCGAGGGGCATGACGCGGTTGAGGCAGATGACGGAGGCGGCGCAGGGGAGATAGAAGAGGGCTATGGCTGCGATCCAGGTGACGGCTTGTCCCGGGCCTAGTCCGGCGGCGACTCCTACCCAGCCGGTGCCGACTACGCAGAGGACCTGGGTGAGGACGAGGTCGCGCAGGGCTAGCTGGCGGCGTAGGGCGTGCTGATCCGCCTTCGGGATGGAGGTTGTAGAGGGCACGTGTTGGGATGGTCGCACAGAGTTGGCGGATTCGGTAGTGGACGGTTTTGACTGAGTTTCCGAAAAGCCGACTTTCAGGGAACCACAGAGATGTGGCTATTCTCATCTTTATTCAGTAGATGAAGAATCGCAGGCGACGCCTTCCCGTGGCTTGAGTTGACAGCTACACCGTTTCAGTTCCGTGCCGATTGCTGATCGACACATACGGAACGCCTCATCGTCTTCGTTACGTAAAGTAAGTAGTGCCGATAGATTCTGCCTTGCTTTAGACAGACTCAACCGGAAGAACTTCTCGTAGGTGTCAGGCTCGCCGTCGTCGTTGGGCGGTCTATCTTCCCAGTTCATATCGCGCATGTCACCCTGCCAAAGCCGGACGACCGTTCTGAGATGCTTCTCAGCATCGTCCATATGTCCGCATGTGATCTCCAAGCGAGCAACGCTAAAGATCGGACTAATGTTGTTTGATTTCTCTTCCCCCATAGTCTGCTTGAGAATGGGCAGGCCATCGCACGGACGATGCGCCTCCTCATACGCCTCGGCGATCACCTGTGCATGAAACGATGGGTAGTCTGACACTGAGTTCATTGCTTCTGCGCGGGAACATGCTTGCAACGCTTCGCCAATATGTTTTCCTTCTCTTGCTCCAGTGGCACAGTACATCGTCCACGCATCTTCGCTCCCCGCATTGAGTTTGATAGCGCGCCCTGCTTCCGGAAAGCCTCTCGCGTCAAAGTTTGCTCTGTCCACAAGCGCCCGACTGATCGTGTTTCTTACAGCCTGAGGCAATGTAATCGTTAGGGCATCCATTGGTGCCCACCTCACAGCTGCTAGGTATAGGACCCCAAGCAGAAGTGGCACTCCCACGAAGAATGCTCCCAAACCAAACATTACCCTGCGCATTAGCTCACCCTGAGAAACGTAGTAGGCCCAGTATAGATTCGAGAGCGGCGGGTTCGGTCTGCTCCGCAAGGCCAGCTCGTATCCTCCCGAAAAACGAGGTTATAGGTAACTTTGGTCGCCCCCGAAGTTCAAACCGACCCGGTCCCCGGATTTCCAGAGATTTTTTGCGAGACATGGATGTTGGATAAGATGGGATGCTGGGTTCAATGGCAGTGAATGCAGGTTAGATAAGGAAGGAAGGTAACGTGTCCGAGGATCAGGGGAAGGTAAGCAGGCGTAGATTTCTGGAGGCGGGTTCGGCGGTGTTGGCGGCTGCGGCGGGGATGCAGGTTGCTGGTGCGCAGGAGAAAGGGCAGATACGGACGCCGGATCATCATCTGCCGGATGAGTCGGAGCCGGGGCCGAATAATACGGTGCTGGATAAGGAGAATCCGAGCTCGGTGTGGGCTCCGGAGACGGATGCGGGTGGGCAGCCTCCGTTCAAGTACTCGTTTTCGCTGTCACATAAGCGGCAGGAGGGTGGCGGGTGGACGCGGCAGGTGACGGTGCGGGATCTGCCCATCTCGAAGAAGATGGCGGGCGTGGAGATGCGGCTGATTACGGGCGGCATCCGCGAGCTGCACTGGCATGTGGGTGCGGAGTGGGCGCTAATGTTGTATGGGAGCGCGCGGATTACGGCGGTGGATCAGGAGGGTCGCGCGCATGTGAGCGATGTGAATGAGGGGGATCTCTGGATATTTCCGGGCGGGATTCCGCACTCGATACAGGGGCTGGGGCCGGATGGATGCCGGTTTCTGCTGGTGTTCGATGATGGGAACTTTAATGAGTTCGAGACGTTTCTGCTGACGGACTGGATGACGCATACTCCGCCGGAGGTGCTGGCGAAGAATTTTGATGTGCCGGAGTCGACGTTTGCGAAGGTGCCGAAGAAGGAGTTGTTTATCTTTGAGCGGCCGCTGCCTCGTCCGCTGGCGGAGGAGAAGAAGGATGCGGAGGCGGGGACGGGCGCGGTGCCGCATAGCTTTGATTTCAGGCCGAGTGCGATGAAGCCGACGAAGGTTTCGAAGGGCGGCGAGGTGAAGATCATCGACCGGAAGCTTTGGCCGGCGACGAATATTGCTGCGGCGATTGTGACGCTGAAGCCGGGCGGGCTGAGGGAGTTGCACTGGCATCCGAATGAGGATGAGTGGCAGTACTACGTGAGCGGCAAGGGGCGGATGACGGTGTTTGCCGCGGGTGGACGGGCTCGGACGATGGACTTTGAAGAGGGCGATGTGGGGTACATCGATAAGTCGGCTCCGCACTATATCGAGAACACGGGGGATGTGGACCTGGTGTTTATCGAGGTGTTTCCGACGCCGTTTTATGAGGATATTTCGCTGGCGGAGTGGTTGGCGCATACGCCTTCGCGGCTGGTGGATCAGCATATCGGTGTTGGTGAGGCGATGCTGGCGAAGATTGGGAAGAAGGAAGCGGTGATTGTGCCTGAGTAAGATCACTGCGGGGTTTGATGGCGGATGAGGGTAAGCCTGAGAAGGCCAGTGTCTGGAAGGTGATTCTGGCATGGGTGGGCGGCGCTTCGGCGGTGATTGGGTTGTTCGCGGCGGTGTCGGGGCAGCTTCATCTGTTTGAGGGATCGCGTGCGCATAAGGCTGAGCTGAACGCGAAGATGGCGGTGGCGCAGACGCAGGTGAAGCAGGGGGAGTATGAGGCTGCGGTGGGGAGCTATGGCGAGGTGTTGAAGGTCAGTCCTCTGTATGCGCCGGCGCAGGATGGGCAGTTGGATGCCGCGATGTTGTGGGTGGAGAACTTCCAGGTGCTGGGAGACGAGAATAACGATGCGGCGAAGGTTGCGGCGGCGAAGCTGGATGAGATTATGCCGGTGCTGGACGCGGGGATGGCCAGGTCGAAGGGGACGCGCGAGGCGGATGTGCAGGCGCACCTGGGGTGGGCGCACTGGCTGAACTGGCATATTGCGGAGCGGGAGTTTGGGCCGGCGGCGGAGAAGAATCTGCGGGCGGCGGTGGCGCTGGATGGGTCGAATGTTTATGGGAATGCGATGTTGGGGAATTGGATGCTGCAGAATCATGGGAGTTTTGCGGAGGCGATTGGGCATTTGAATACTGCGGTGGCTACAGGGAAGGCGCGGCCGCTGGTGCGCGGCATGCAGACTGGCGGGTTGCTGCATGATCGCGATCCTGGGGCGAGGGCGGAGCTGATTAAAGCGGTGAATGATATTAGGAAGAATAACGAGCCGCTCGATGAAGATATGAAGGAGCGCATCGTGGGGTTTTGCTATAGCCCTTACGGTACGAGCGCGGCGGAGTTGAAGGAGGTGCTGGGGGCTGTTCCGGAGGATGATGGGTGGAAGACTTATCTGTGGCTGGATGATTCGGAGGGTGGTGGCTCGACGAACGAGGCTCAGGATCTGGCGCATGCGTTTATTCACGCGAGTCTACTGGAGGTTGCGGGGAAGCGGGCGGATGCGTTGGGGGAGTTCAAGACGCTGCAGAAGAGGTTGGCTACGTCGCCAGGTGGGACGATGGAGGATCGGGTAAATGAGGCGGTGAAGCGGTTGTCGTAGAGGTGGATGTTGTGAGGCGGGAAGCAGGCTGCATTGGATGCAGCCTGTCTTATTTGTGGTTGGGTTTCGGTGGTTAATTGGTTGCGAAGGTGGTTGCGGTTGATGGTTGCAGGTGCCTTAGCCGGTAGAAGATGGCGATGTGGAAGAAGGCGAGGGAGGGAACAAGGAAGCAGGGGATGATGATCCAGGGAAGGGTCGTCATGAGCGAGGAGTTGGGTGTGACGTGGAAGAGCTGGATGGGGCCGGGTGAGGAGGTGGCTCCGAGAGCGATGGCGTTGACGAGATCGAGGATGCCGAGGATGTTCCAGAGCCAGAGCAGGTTGTAGCCGAGGCCGTTGCTGTTGTTGCGGGAGATAAACCATGCGAGCGGCAGGGCGGTTACGCCGATGAACATGTCTCCCCAGCCGGCGGCGGGGGCGAATGGGGCGGGCAGGCGTCCGGCCAGATAGAGTACGACGAAGGTGAAGCCGAGGGAGCGGAGCGCGTGGATGGCGACCAGGACCGGGAGTGGAGTTTGAAGGATGCTGCTGCGGCCGCGTCGGTGCGGAGGGTGAGGAGGCTTAGCGCGAGGATGGGGAGCAGGACTGCGACGCCGAGGACGGGCGTTCCAAGGCGGGTGGGGCCTAGTATGCCGGTGGATCCGATGAAGAGCACGGTCGCGAACCAGAGGGCGAGGGCAGTGGCGATGACGATGCGCTGGGTGAGGGTGCGGGCGAAGATCCAGACGAGCGTTATGGAGACGATGACGCTGCCGGCTGAGAGTTCGGCGGTGGATACGAGGTCGAAGTTCATGGGGTTCTCCGTTTCTGTGGTGCGGGTTTTTCGAGGACGGACGGGAGCGGATGGGTTGCGAGGATTTTGCCGGCGCTCTTCTGGGCTTTCTGCCATTGGGGGAGAAGCTTGAGGGCGAGGGCGGTTCCTTCTTTGGTGATGGCGATCTGTCTGACGCGTGCGTCGCGGCCTTCAGAGATGGTGAGGAGGTTGCGGTCCTCGAGGGGTTTGAGGTTGCGTGTGAGGGTGGTGCGCTCCATGCCGAGATGATGGGCGAGGCGCGTGGCGGGGATGGGGCCGGTCTGCGCGAGGGTGGAGAGGACGGTGAATTGAGTGGAGCGTAGACCGGTGCCGCGGAAGTGAGTCTCGAAGTGTTGGGTGAGGGCGCGGGTGGCGCGACGGTAGGCGGAGCAGATGCAGTCGCGGGTGGGGAGGAACGGGTTGGCGGGTTGCTGCTCATATAGGTGTATATACACCTATACGAGAAATTCTGTTTGTCTAACGCAGTCGTGGTGTGCGGTTATGCGCCGACGGGTTCTGCTACTCGGACGTTGACTGGGGTTAGCCAGTTGTAGCGGTCGGGGGCTAGGCCGTTGACGATGTCGAAGAAGGCCTTGTGGAGGGCGGTGGTGATGGGGCCCATGGTTCCGTCGCCTACGAGGATGCGGTCTACGGAGCGGAGGTGGGTGACCTCGGCGGCGGTTCCGGTGAAGAAGGCTTCGTCGCAGATGTAGAGGAGCTCGCGGGGCAGCGCCTGTTCGACGACGGGGATGCCGAGCTGTTTGGCGAGGGTGAGGACGGAGCTGCGGGTGATGCCGTTGAGGACGGAGTTGGCGAGGGGCGTGGTGTAGAGGACGCCGCCGCGGACGAGGAAGAGGTTCTCGCCGGAGCCCTCGGAGAGGTAGCCGTTGACGTCAAGGGCGATGCCTTCGGAGTAGCCGTTGATCTCGGCTTCCATGCGGATGAGCTGGGAGTTCATGTAGTTGGCGCCGGCCTTGGCGAGCGAGGGCATGGTGTTGGGGGCGAGGCGCGACCAGGAGGAGATGCAGACGTCGGCGCCTTCGTTGCCGGGGACGTATTTGCCCCAGGGGAAGTTGGCGATGTAGACCTCTACGGGTGACTTGAGGGGGTTGACGCCGATCTCGCCGTAGCCGCGGAAGGCGATGGGGCGGATGTAGCAGGGGGTGACGCCGTTGGCCTCGATGACGTCGACGATGGCGGCGGAGATCTGCTCGGCGGTGTAGGGCAGAGGCATGCGGTAGATCTTGGCGGAGTCGATGAGGCGGGCGCATGTGCTCGGGGAGGCGGAAGACTGCCGGCGCCGTCTGGGCTGCTGTGTAGCAGCGGATGCCTTCGAAGACGGAGGAGCCGTAGTGGACTACGTGCGACATGACGTGGATGTTGGCTTTGTCCCAGGGGATGAGGTTTCCGTTGTGCCAGATGTTCTGGGTGGATTCGATGGGCATCGTGTTCTCCTGTACGAAAGTTGATTATAACGGGGTGGATGTTGGGGCGTCGATGAATGTGATGAATGTTTATGCGTGGGAGAATGAGGAGTGACGTTTGATCCTCATAGCGTGAGTTTGGCAGGGCTGGGGCATTCGGCGATTGTGCGGTTTTCGCTGCTGGCTTTCAGCTCGATCTTCTTTCTGGTGGATCCGTTTGCGGCGCTGCCGACTTTTCTGGCGGTGACGGCGGGGGCGGATGCGGCGAAGCGGCGGCGGATGGCGGGTAAGGCTTCGCTGACGGCGCTGGTGTTTCTGAGCGCGTTTGCGGTGGCGGGGGAGTACATCTTCAAGATGTTCGGGATTACGCTGCCGGCGTTTGAGATTGCGGGCGGGATCATTCTGCTGCTGATTGGGCTGGATATGCTGGAGGCGAAGCGGTCTCCGACGCAGGAGGTGAGTGGGGAGACGGCAGAGGCGGCGACTAAGGAGGATGCGGGGATTGTGCCGCTGGGGATTCCGATGCTGGCGGGGCCGGGGTCGATTACGAGCGTGATGGTGCTGGTGGGACAGGTGCAGCGGCCGTGGCAGATGGTGGCGATCCTGGGGGCGATCGCGATTACGGCTGGGATTTGCTATCTGGTGCTGGGGAATTCTGACCGGGTGGCGCGGGTGATGGGGGATACGGGGATTCGGATACTGGTGCGCATTATGGGGCTGCTGCTGGTGGCGCTGGCGGTGCAGTACTTCGTGAATGGGATGGCGGATCTGGGCGTGATTGCTAAGCCTTGAGGGCGGTTGTTGGGGGCTTGGTTGCTGGTTGTTAGTGGACCAACAGGCCTGAGGCGGCGGTGATGAGGCCTGCTGCGCCGATGGTGAGGCCGAGGATGAAGTAGGTGCGGTTGCGGGTGAAGAGGGTGATGGAGGAGAGGACGACGGAGATCTGGAGGAGGGCTTCGCCGAGATCGTAGCGGTCGGCCTGGCTTTCGGCGTGTTCGCCCGCTTCCTCGTACCTGTGGGCGATGGCTTCCTCTTCGGGGAGTTCTTGCTCCCACTTGTCGATGTGGGTCTTGTAGTCGACGATTCTAGCGGCGGTTGCGGCGGCGTTGATGGAGGGCTGGAGGCTGAGCACATCTACTGTGCTTGTAGTCGTCCATGCGGATTTTTTTGGCCTGGTACTGGTTCCACTGGTCGGCTGCGCGGGACTGCATGAGGATGGCTCGGGTGTGGGAGCGGTGGCCGAGGACGGTGACCATAGCGACGAAGACGGCGAGGATGGAGATGGCGAGAGAGATGGTTTTCAGGGATTCGCCGGTGCGTCTCATTGGCTTCTTTGAGCCGGTCGGCGAATTCGTGGATTTCAGTGGGTTCCATGGGGGCATTCTAATCGCTGGGAGTTTGGGCGTGGAGGGAAGATGCATTGGCGTGGAGGGCCGCGTGGCGCGAGATGAAGTCGAGGATGGGCTGCCAGTAGGCGAGACGTGGGTTTTGATAGGGCTCGTTGTGGGAGAAACCGGTGGCGAGGAAGAGTTCGACGGGGTGGGCCTGCTGGGATTTTGCGGAGCGATAGATGCGGCTAGCGAACTCTGCGGGGAAGAGGCCGTCGGCGTCACTGTGGACGATGAGTAGAGGCTGGGTGAGGGTCTGTACGGTGTCGACGGTGCTCCAGATGTCGGGCAACAGTCGTGCCAGGAGTGAGGAGGATGCGATGCGGGCGGCTGCTTCGCGGAGGGTGGGAAAGCCTTCGCAGAGGATGAGGCCTTGCGCGGGCGGCGAGAGGTGGCTTGCGGCGTCGGCTGCGACGGCGGTGCCCATGGAGAAGCCGAGCAGGAAGATGGGGGTGTCGGCGGGGACGATCTGGCACAGAGCTGCGTAGGCGGCGTGGGCGTTGCGCTGGAGATTGTCGGGAGTGATGGTGCCGGGGCTGTTGCCGTAGCCGGAGTAGTGGAAGATGAGGGATGCGATGCCATGTTGGGCGAGGAGGGTTTGGACGGACTGCCAGTAGGTGAGTTGTTCGCCGATTCCGTGGAAGAGGAGGGCTGCGGCGATGGGTGGATCGGAGTGGTTGCTGGGAGATGGCTTCGAGGGTTTGTCCTTGGCTGTAAATTATTGAAGGTAAATGGGTTGCATCCCGGAGAAGTGGCAAGGCCTTTTCTTGCGGCGGCTCGCAGGTAGAGTTCATCGCGAAAGGCGATGATTCGCATGGCCAGGGTGATGAGGAGGCGGAAGCGGACGGTGGCGAGTGGAGCCATGGTGGGTAGGGGGATTGTAGAGGGGATGAGGTGGGAGTTGATGAATATGGATTCCACGGGCGGGATTCCACAGGAAAAGGGAGTTATTCACATGTTTTTTGTCCATGAGGTGCGCGTATGGGGCGATAGGCTGTTACTCTAAACAAGTCGCAATTGAGGCCGGGCTTGCACGGAAGTGGAAAGCACGGTATTCTAGTAGAGAAGTAAGCAAGCTTTGCACCTCGGCTTGAAAGTGGAGCTGGCTCCGGGAAGAATGGAGTGAAGTTGAGGGATGACGAAGCGCAGTCCAAGCGTTTGATTCGGTTTTGAGCCTACGGGCCGGCCGGCAATCCAAACCCAAGCCACTGCAGGTGAATTTAGAGGTTCAGGAGCTGAGTGCTCCGCGACTGTTTTGCGGTCGTTACGATGTTTTGAGATTTTGCGCTGTGCGAATGATGTTGACCTTGGTTGAGGTTGAAAAGATATTCAGAAAAAACCAAAATAAAGGTTGACAGCCGAGACTAAGTTCGATAGTCTTGGAAAGTTCGCGCAAAACGTCATAAGTTTTGGAGCGACTCGCTTCTGAAAGTCTTGCAAGGCCGGGATAAGGTCTGCAACGTGAGAAGAAAGTCAGCCCAACCAATACAGACGAAATCAGCGCCCCAAGTTCGAGGACACAATGCTAGGCTTTGCCTGGCTGAGTCCTTGATCCAAAACTGCCCGCTTAGGCGGATGCAGTCAGGATCTTTGACAACATAGTTGAACGTGCCAGTCGTGAGATGATACGAAATTTGGTTTAGTCATTCTCACTAGTTATAAACCTCCAGCTCTTTCGAGCAGCTGGGGGCGCACGATCCATCCCGACCCCTGTCGTTGGATGGCGTGCAAACCAAGATTAAACGAGAGTTTGATCCTGGCTCAGAATCAACGCTGGCGGCGTGCCTAACACATGCAAGTCGCACGAGAAAGGGGAGCAATCCCTGAGTAAAGTGGCGCACGGGTGAGTAACACGTGAATCATCTACCTCCGAGTGGGGAATAACCTAGAGAAATCTGGGCTAATACCGCATAACACTTACGAGTCAAAGCAGCAATGCGCTTGGAGAGGAGTTCGCGGCCGATTAGTTAGTTGGCGGGGTAATGGCCCACCAAGACGATGATCGGTATCCGGCCTGAGAGGGCGCACGGACACACTGGAACTGAAACACGGTCCAGACTCCTACGGGAGGCAGCAGTGGGGAATTTTGCGCAATGGGGGAAACCCTGACGCAGCAACGCCGCGTGGAGGATGAAATATCTTGGTATGTAAACTCCTTTCGATGGGGAAGATTATGACGGTACCCATAGAAGAAGCCCCGGCTAACTTCGTGCCAGCAGCCGCGGTAATACGAGGGGGGCAAGCGTTGTTCGGATTTATTGGGCGTAAAGGGTGCGTAGGCGGTTTGGCAAGTCTTATGTGAAATCTATGGGCTCAACCCGAAGCCTGCATAAGAAACTGCCGGGCTTGAGTATGGGAGAGGTGAGTGGAATTTCCGGTGTAGCGGTGAAATGCGTAGATATCGGAAGGAACACCTGTGGCGAAAGCGGCTCACTGGACCATAACTGACGCTGATGCACGAAAGCTAGGGGAGCAAACAGGATTAGATACCCTGGTAGTCCTAGCCCTAAACGATGATTGTTTGATGTGGCAGGTACCCAATCCTGCCGTGTCGAAGCTAACGCGATAAACAATCCGCCTGGGGAGTACGGTCGCAAGGCTGAAACTCAAAGGAATTGACGGGGGCCCGCACAAGCGGTGGAGCATGTGGTTTAATTCGACGCAACGCGAAGAACCTTACCTGGGCTCGAAATGTAGTGGAATCCGGCAGAAACGTCGGCGTCTAGCAATAGACCGCTATATAGGTGCTGCATGGCTGTCGTCAGCTCGTGTCGTGAGATGTTGGGTTAAGTCCCGCAACGAGCGCAACCCTTATCTTCAGTTGCTACCATTTAGTTGAGCACTCTGACGAAACCGCCTCGGATAACGGGGAGGAAGGTGGGGATGACGTCAAGTCCTCATGGCCTTTATGTCCAGGGCTACACACGTGCTACAATGGCCGGTACAAACCGCTGCAAACCCGCGAGGGGGAGCTAATCGGAAAAAGCCGGCCTCAGTTCGGATTGGAGTCTGCAACTCGACTCCATGAAGCTGGAATCGCTAGTAATCGTGGATCAGCATGCCACGGTGAATACGTTCCCGGGCCTTGTACACACCGCCCGTCACATCACGAAAGTGGGTTGCACTAGAAGTCGGTGCGCTAACCGCAAGGGAGCAGCCGCCCAAGGTGTAATTCATGATTGGGGTGAAGTCGTAACAAGGTAGCCGTAGGAGAACCTGCGGCTGGATCACCTCCTTTCTAAAGAGAACATGTTGGCGTATTTCAACGTCCTGCGATTGCAGGCGGCTCTGGTCTCACGACCATCCGAGTTGAAGTAGTGACCAACAACCATCAGTTGCAATTGGCGCAAGCTGAAAGCTGCTGATGAGCCTGAACTAGACCTTCTTTATTTCGTAATCGGTCTTCGGACCTCTATCAACACCGATGGTCAATAGCGGCGTAGCTGCTATGTACGTTCAACTGTGTCCTCGAAACCTTTCGAGAAAGACCAGCTAGTAGCTCCTAGCTTTAGCTTTTGGCTAAATGCTAGGAGCTAACAGCTAGAAGCCGCTGTTTCGGGCCTGTAGCTCAGTTGGTTAGAGCGCACCCCTGATAAGGGTGAGGTCGGTAGTTCGAATCTACCCAGGCCCACCACCTTTATCCCGACTATCAGCTAAACTGATAATCAAGGGGCTGTAGCTCAGTTGGGAGAGCACCTGCTTTGCAAGCAGGGGGTCAACGGTTCGATCCCGTTCAGCTCCACCATTTATTCTCGATTGGCACGTTCGATATGTTTCAGCAAGCGATGTCTGCTTGAGGTTGAGCTTCTAGTCCTGCTTTTCGGGTGGCTGGAGGTTGAACCTTGAGCAGGAATGCTCAAGCCGCCCTAGGGTGCGATGCGACACTGCAGCAATGCAGATAGTTCGTTCAACGATTTTTGACAACTGAATAGATTGGGTAAATATAACTACAAGGCTGAGCAGCAAAAGTCTTCCGGGTAGTCTCTGGAAGCGATGCTGAATATCAGTATTGAGTGTCTTTAGAATATTTTTTGTGTGTTACCTGGTGAAGTTTCGATATGTAAGTGAAGTCGAGATGGATCCTGTACGACACAGGCGTGGACAAATTATCAAAACGTAGATTGCTCTAAGTTGCAGGGGTAGTTACTCTGCTGCGTGCGAGTAAATTCTATGGTCAAGCTACTAAGGGCGCACGGTGGATGCCTTGGCAGAAACAGGCGATGAAGGACGCGGCAAGCTGCGATAAGCTTCGGGGAGCGGCACACACGCTTTGATCCGGAGATTTCCGAATGGGGAAACCCACCCAGGTAAAACCTGGGTATGTCCTACTGAATTCATAGGTAGGAACAGGCGAACGGAGGGAAGTGAACCATCTCAGTACCTCCAGGAGGAGAAAGAAACCTCGATTCCGATAGTAGTGGCGAGCGAAATCGGAACAGCCCAAACCCGTACTATTTCGGTAGTTCGGGGGTTGTAGGGCCTGCAAAAGTAGAGTTACCAATCTGGTTGTTAGCTGAATCTTCTGGAAAGGAGATCCATAGAGGGTGACAGACCCGTAGGCGAAAACGATCCAGACTCGAAGCAGGTACCTGAGTAAGGCGGGGCACGAGAAACCCTGCTTGAATCCACGGGGACCATCCCGTAAGGCTAAATACTCGTTTCTGACCGATAGTGAACCAGTACCGTGAGGGAAAGGCGAAAAGCACCCCATTGAGGGGAGTGAAAAGTACCTGAAACCGTGTGCCTACAAGCAGTGGGAGGACTATGCCCGTAAGGGAATGTCTGACCGCGTGCCTATTGCATAATGAGCCGGCTAGTTATTCTTGTCAGCAAGGTTAAGCGTGAGCGAGCCGCAGCGAAAGCGAGTCTGAATAGGGCGTTAAGTTGGCAGGAATAGACGCGAAGCGGGATGATCTACCCTTGGCCAGGTTGAAGTTGGGGTAACACCCAATGGAGGACCGAACCGGTGTTTGTTGAAAAAAGCTCGGATGAGCTGAGGGTAGGGGTGAAAGGCTAATCAAATTCCGTTATAGCTCGTTCTCTCCGAAATAGCTTTAGGGCTAGCGTCGTGTGATTTGGATCGGTGGTAGAGACATGGATGGACTAGGGGGCTTTCCGGCTTACTGAATCCAACCAAACTTCGAATGCCGATCACAACCAGCACGGCAGTCAGACTGTGGGGGCTAAGCTTCACAGTCGAAAGGAAAACAGTCCAGACCGCCTGCTAAGGTCCCAAAATTACAGTTAAGTGGGAAAGGAAGTCGGAACGCTCAGACAGCCAGGAGGTTGGCTTAGAAGCAGCCATCCTTTAAAGAAAGCGTAATAGCTCACTGGTCAAGCGGTCCGGTGCCGACAATACAACGGGGCTAAAACTGTATACCGAAGCAGCGGATGCACATCTTTTAGGTGTGCGTGGTAGGAGAGCATTCTGTCGTGGATGAAGCGTAACTGGGAAGATGCGTGGACATTACAGAAGAGACCCTGCCGGCATAAGTAGCGATAATGAAGGTGAGAACCCTTCACGCCGAAAGTCTAAGGTTTCCTGAGGAAGGTTAATCCGCTCAGGGTTAGGCGGTCCCTAAGTCGAGGCCGAGAGGCGTAGACGATGGAAATCCGGTTAATATTCCGGACCTCCCAATACCTCGTTATTACGATGGGGTGACGCAGAAGGATAAGCAGGACCTCCTATGGCTATGGGGTTCGATACGCGTAAGCTGGATCTGATAGGCAAATCCGTCAGGTCTTAACAGTGAGGCGTAAAGCAGTAAGCCGAATGGCTGAAAGCTGCTGATTTCATGCTGCCAAGAAAAACCTCTAAGGAGAGGGATTGGGAACCGTACCACAAACCGACACAGGTAGACGAGGAGAATATCCAAAGGCGCTCGAGTGAAGGCTCGTTAAGGAACTCGGCAAATTAGACCCGTAACTTCGGGAGAAGGGTCGCCCCCTGGGTGCAAGCCTAGGGGGGCCGCAGTGAAACGCGAACGGCGACTGTTTAACAAAAACACAGGTCTCTGCAAAGTCAAAAACGACGTATAGGGGCTGACTCCTGCCCGGTGCCGGAAGGTTAAAAGGAGAGGTTAGCCGCAAGGCGAAGCTTTGAATTGAAGCCCCAGTGAACGGCGGCCGTAACTATAACGGTCCTAAGGTAGCGAAATTCCTTGTCGGGTAAGTTCCGACCTGCACGAATGGAGTAACGATCGTTCGACTGTCTTAACGAGTTGCTCGGCGAACTTGTAGTACCGGTGAAGATGCCGGTTACCCGCAGCTAGACGAAAAGACCCCGTGCACCTTTACTATACTTTTACTATGAGTTACGGCAATTGCTGCGCAGGATAGGTGGGAGGCTTTGATACCAGACTTTTGGGTTTGGTGGAGCCAACGGTGAGATACCACCCTGCGATTGTTGTGATTCTAACCTGCTCCCATTATCTGGGAGAGGGACATAGTAAGACGGGTAGTTTGACTGGGGCGGTCGCCTCCTAAATTGTAACGGAGGCGCGCGAAGCTACACTCAGGTCGTTTGGAAATCGACCGTCGAGTGCAAAGGCATAAGTGTGGTTAACTGCGAGACCTACAAGTCGAGCAGATGCGAAAGCAGGCCTTAGTGATCCGGTGGTTCTGTATGGAATGGCCATCGCTCAACGGATAAAAGGTACGCCGGGGATAACAGGCTGATCGCTGCCAAGAGTTCATATCGACGCAGCGGTTTGGCACCTCGATGTCGGCTCATCACATCCTGGAGCTGTAGAAGGTTCCAAGGGTTAGGCTGTTCGCCTATTAAAAGTGGTACGTGAGCTGGGTTCAGAACGTCGCGAGACAGTTCGGTCTCTATCTGCTGTGGGCGTAGGAGATTTGAAGAGGGCTGTCCTTAGTACGAGAGGACCGGGATGGACGAACCTCTTGTGTTCCAGTTGTCCTGCCAAGGGCACGGCTGGGTAGCGAAGTTCGGTTGTGATAACCGCTGAATGCATATAAGCGGGAAGCACGCTCTAAGATGAGATCTCCCAACCCAAAAGGGAAATGAAGGGCCCAGGAAGACCACCTGGTTGATAGGCTGGAGGTTTAAGCGCAGTAATGCGTGTAGCTTACCAGTACTAATCGCCCGTTCGGCTTGTCCATAGAATTTACTCTGCGCAGTGATGATGTAAGTCCACTGTTCTAGAGTCATTCAATACAAGCTTTGTAGTTATAGAGATATAACTAATACGTTTTTGGTAAATGTCTGCTCAATCTATTCAGTTGTGGAAGATCGCGTGAGCGAAATTTCAAAAGTTTGCCGGTGAGTTTACCGCGAGGGTCACACCCGTTCCCATCCCGAACACGGAAGTTAAGCCTCGTTGGGCCGATGGTACTGCACGCGTAAGTGTGTGGGAGATTAGGTGATCGCCGGCATAATCCAGAGCCCCATCCTTTCGAGGATGGGGCTTTTTTCTGCGCGGGGGATCAGTATCGCGATGGAATGGTTGCTGCAGAACGAAAGTAAGCGGCCTGAATTTCTCTTTGCATGAGTTCGGTTTTGAGGGCGACGATGTCGTCATGTTTGATGAGCTTGACGCGGGAAACCGGGCATCGGTCTCGCCGGTGGCGAACTTTGTCGGAGGAGCGGCGGATCGCGGAGCGACATTGGTGCCTGGTGCGAGTGTGGCGCTAATGGCTCGTGCGCACGGTGTGAACGCGAACCAGGTTTTCAAGTGGCGCTGCCCTCTGAAGTGGAGCGAACTGAGCGAACCTAGGGCCGCATCGACATCGCTTCTTCCGGGCGTCGCGGCGGCTTTCAGTGAGATGGTTATTCGCACAGGAATGAAGATATGGCTGGCCGCCGGCGTAACCGACATGCGCCGCGGATTCGAAGGTCTGAGTGCGAAGCGCAGACCGTGCTCGAACAGCAACCGTTCTCCGGACATGTCTTCGTTTTTCGAGGCCGCAGAGGCGACATCGTCAAGCTTTTGTGGTGGGACGGGGATGGCCTATGTCCGTTTGCCAAGCGTCTGGAGCGAGGACGATTCATCTGGCCAGAGGCCACAGAAGGAACGGTTTGTCTAACGCGTGCGCAGCTTTCGATGTTACTGGAAGGTATTGATTGGCGGCCGCAGCGGATCTGGACGCTGGAGATCGCGGTGTGATTGATATGCGTGATTCCCTTTATTTATGCACCTTTTGTGGATGCATTCTGATTTCATCGATGGCATACTGTGTGCATGGATGCCGCTCGGTTGCCGGATATTGACGGACTCGATCGAAAGGCTCTGAAGGCGCTGCTCATTCGGCTTAGACACACTCATCAGGTGTCCACGAAATCGTAGTGGAAACTTCAAGGATCACTCCACACGCAGGTCAAGAGGGGAGATCAGGACGCTCCGCTATCCTGGAGTATCTGCCAAGAGAGGCCGATAGGAAGGAGGAAGACGCTGCGAGATGGAAGTACAAGCCAACCGTCGTGCTCTTCGCGAGCGCGCCTATGCTATGAAAAAACATCATGCAACGCGCCTCCATTACGACCTCAGGTTGGAGTGGAACGGAGTGCTGCTGAGCTGGGCCCTTCCGGAGGGACCCAGTTGCTGTGCCGGAGCGATTCGTAAAGCCATCGAGATGGAGGATCACAGCAGGGCGAACCTACTGTTCGAGGGCGTGCATGAGACAGGTCCCATCATGCTCTGGGATCGCGGAACGTGGGAGCCACAGCTGGAATCCGACAATATCCAGAGCGCTCTGCGCAGAGGCGTCCTGCGATTTACGTTACAT
Organism: uncultured Acidobacteriaceae bacterium; assembly: GCA_963744125.1. Lineage (GTDB taxonomy): Bacteria > Acidobacteriota > Terriglobia > Terriglobales > Acidobacteriaceae > Edaphobacter. Next base: position 1,119,886 of record CAVUSG010000012.1, read on the forward strand.
GGAGAAAAACTGAAAGGTGGCTGGACGCTCGCCAGGATCAACAGCGCCGCAAATGCCTCACGGCCTGTTTGGACACTCTCGAAGCAAGCTGATTCATTTACTGAAAGCCGCATCGACAAGTGCGTCTTGAAAGAACGGCCGAACAGTGTCAGTACAGGAAAAACTATGAGCGAAATTGTTCGAGATTGGACAACGCCCAAGAACAAATACGAGAGGCAAACGAGGCTTTTCGACGAGATAGGTTAATTAAAACTATTTCTTCGTGGGATCGAACACCGGCAAGTCAATATGGGCAGACCGTACGCTCACGAACGGAACCTGGATTACTTGAGTTCTGCGTCAAGGCTAGCTGCAGCGGAGCCGCTTCCTGGTTTTGGGCGTATGGGTTTGTTCGCGGTAACGTATGGGTAATCGTCCCCGGGTTTGTCTCGCCGAGAAGACGCTTCATACCTGGCAAACTTCATCGAATAGTTTGCTCGTCCTTGAGTGCTTGAGCGGATGTGCCTGCCATAACCGAGCATGTCGGCGAGGGGTACTGCGGCTTTGATGACGTGCGATCCGTCGGTCGTATGATGGATGTCCTCGACTCGCCCGCGGCGCGAGTTGAGGTCGCTGATGATGAATCCTATGTATTCTTCAGGGACTGTGATCTCGACGTTCATTACGGGCTCGAGGCGTATCGGCTTCGCCTTGCGTGCGGCTTCCTTCAAGGCCATGGAGCCGGCGATCTTGAAGGCCATTTCGTTCGAGTCCACCTTGTGGTAGCTGCCGTCGAATAGAGTTACCTTGATGTCCACCATCGGATGGCCGACCAGGATGCCTCTTTCGAGCGCTTGTTGCACGCCTTCGTCGATGGGTGTGATGTATTGGGTGGGAATCGCTTGGTTATTGATGTTGTTAATGAACTCGTAGCCTTTGCCCGGTTCGTTAGGTTCGACGCGCAGTTTGCAGTGGGCGTAGTTGCCGGACCCTCCTGTCTGCCGTATGTATTTGCCTTCCCCTTCTGCGCGTCTGCAAATACCTTCTAGATAGATCACCCTGGGGTCGCCGACGTCGAGCTGGATTTTGAATTCATGCGAGATGCGGTTGCAGGTTGCTTCCAGATGTAGATCATTCATCCCGCTGAGGATGGTTTGCGCGCCGACAAACTCCGTCTTGAATTGGATAGCAGGGTCTTCTTGAGCGATGATTTGCAGGGCGCGTTGGAGCTTCTCGTGGTCGCTGTTGTTCCTTGGGATGATGGCCATGGATATTATGGGGCGGGGTTGGGTGTTGGATTCGCTCATGGCGCACCGTTATTTGTATGAGCTCAGTGTAGCTTCCGAATTCAATCGGTAAGGAGATTTTGCGCAGAAAAAACCCACCCTTTTGAGGATGGGGCTTTTTGATTTGTTTCAAGGCTGCGGATTTAGTGGGTGGCGTTGCTGGTCTTTTCGCGTTGTTCTTGTTCGGTGGCTTTGCGGACGAGGTCTTCGGCGTGGTTGAGCTGGTCGCGGGCTTCGCTGTCGGAGAGGATCTTGCCGCCGGCCCCTATTGCTACGATTCGGCCGTCGGGGGTGACGGTTATGCGGACTCCGTTGCTGCCGGCGTAGATCTTTGTGCCGTCGGGGCTGGAGGTGAAGTGGGTGCCGTCTTTGCCGGTGTAGACGATTGTGCCGTCGGGATTGGTGATGAGGCGGGTGCCGTCCTTTGCGTTATATACGCTGTTGCCGCCGGGGCCGGAGACGATGCTGGTTCCGTTTTTGTTTACGATGACGCTGCTGCCGTCCGGTGACTTAATGGAGATGGGAGGCGGCATCGGTGGGAGTGGGGGAAGAGGCGGGAGATTGGCTTTTCTGAGGGCGATGTCGCCTTCGCTGGTGTTGATGCGGATCAGGGCGCCCCCCTTGCCTACTGTGCCACCGAAGTTCTTGCGGTTGTTATCTTCCTGCGTGGGCAGGGAGAAGTCATTTTCTGCGTCGCCATTTCTGGTCTGGGCCTGGACGGTGAAGGCGGCCTGTTCGGGCACGGTAACGGAGACAGAGCCGTTGCGGTTCTCGACGGTGACGTTGCCTAGTGGAGGTGCGGTGATGAGGTCGACGGAGCCGTTGCTGTTGCTGACCGAGAGGTCGCCGGCGACGTGTTCGAGTGTGATGTTGCGGCTGCGGGTGGTGAGGGTTACGGGCCCGAGAGCCTGGCTACCGGAGAGGTCGGAGTTGGGGCTGATCTCGATCTCGCCGTCGAGGCGGGCGACCTGGAAGTCGGTGCGGCTGGTGTGGAATTTAACCGCGTCGCGGATGCGCTCGAGGTGGGTGTCGCCGAAGAACTCGCCGTTGAGGTTGACGGCGCCGTTGATGTCGGAGAGGGTGAGGTCACGGCCGTGACCGGTGAGCGAGACGTTGCCGGTGATGCTGTGGGCGGCGAAGGAAGAGCTGCCGTTGTTGATGCGAGCGGTGACGGTGCCGGTGATGGCGCTGAGTTCGATGTCTCCGTGGTTGGCGGTGACCGATACCGGAGCTTTGACGGAGTTGACGTGGACGTCCCCGTGGTTGGCGGTGACGTTGACCGGGACGGTGGCTGGCACGGTGATGACGAGGTCGGCGCTGGTGCCTTCGAGCGAGGGGACGTTGATGTTGAAGGTGCTGCCGAAGTTGCCGTTCGGGCTGGTATCGATGCGGGGGCTGAGCTCTTTAGCACGGTTGTCGGCGTCGGAGTCAGAGCGTGTGAAGACCTGTTTATGGACGGCGATGCGGATCTGGTTGTCGTCGCTGGTACCTGAGATAGTGACGTCGCCGCGCGGGTTGTTGACGTTGAGGGCAGAGTTGGCGGGGAAGGCCTGATCGAGGGTCTCGTCGCTCTCATGCTTGTCGCCAAAGAATTCGTCGAGGTTGTCCGGGTTGAGGTTGAAGCCTTTGGTGAAGAAGTCGCGGTGCAGGCCGCTGAAGCTGCCCCATATCGCTCCGCTGACGCCGAGGAAGATGAGCAGGAAGACGACGCCTCCGCCCACGCGATGGCGGGCGTAAGGAATGTTTCCGTCTCGTTGGGCGGCGCTGCGATCGAAGGCCCACTCGACGAGCAGGACGACGCCGACGCCGACCAGCAGCAGCGGCCACCAGCGTCCGTACCAGGCCCACAGGCTGTAGCTGCGGAGATGGCCTGTCTGGACAAGCAAGAAGACGATACCTATGGCAACGATCAGCAGCGGGCCGACGATGGAGCCGCGCCGCATGGCCCGGTACTGGGCTCGGTAGGCATCGCGTTGGGCGCGGATCATGTCACGCTGCGCGCGAGCCTGGTCCTTGAGGATGCGACGCTGATATTTCCAGTCGTGTCCGGGTGGAGGACCTGGTGGGGGGTAGGGTGGAGGATAGCCGGACATGGTTATCTCCCTTCCTGGTTGGTGTCAGCGTCGGTGTCGTGTGATGTGACCGGAACTATGGAAGTGGAGGTGGCCGGAGGCGGTGCAGGGGGAGCCGGTGGCTGGTAGGGATAGCCGGCGTAGGCTGCATTGCTGTAAGCGGCCCGCTGAATGATGGTCATGAGACCGGCCACGATGATGAAGAGTGGCCAACTGTGACCCCAGGAGAGGATATTGAAGTCTTGCAGCAGAAACATGATGCCGACGAGAGCGATCCAGACGGGGCCGCGCAGAGCATGAGAAGACGCGCATGCGATACATGGGGGAGCCGTCGTTTTCGAGGGTGCCATAGCTGGTCATCCTGCGAATGAAGAGCCAGACGGCGACTCCGATGAGCAGGAAGGGAACGAAGTAGCGGGAGGGAAAGCCACGGAAGAGCCCCGTGTTTGCTATCAGAAAGAAAGCTCCTAGCCCAATCAGCCAGATCGCTCCTGTTGGCAGGCGGTTCTGCGGGATAAAAGGGGGCTGGTTAGGGTCTCCGTTTGGATAGGGTGAGCCATACGGTGGGACTGGCGGAATGGGAGGGACGGGAGGCACGGCGTAGTTGTAGCCTTCGGCGGGCGCGCCCCAGTTGGCGGCCGGTGGTGTGTATGGCGGATATTGGGGCGGAACGTAAGTGCCTGCCGGCGGTGGTGTGTTGGGATCGGCCGCAGGTGGCGTATAAGGGGCTGCGGCGGGCCAGGACTTGCCGAAGCCGAGCCGCTCGCCGAGGTCGTTGAGGCCGAAGGGATTGGGCAGGGGTGTGCCGGCTAGACGGGCGCGGGCGGTGTGGTTGGCGTCGATGACCTGATAGATGACCCAGCCGGCGATAAAGAGACCGAAGATGACCGTTGACGTCACTAGCCAGGCTGACGAGGATGGCGAAGACGAGGAGGTGGACGAATCCTTTGGCGTACTGACCGTTGTACATGGCTCCGACGCCAGGGATGATGCCGAGCAGGGTGGCGAGGCCGGGGCTGGGGGCGCCGGGTGTGTGGGGCGGCGGGATGACTCCGTCTACGACCTGGTTCACGGTGTCGTATACGTTGCCGTAGGGATGGCCGCCGGGGGGAGTGGTTGGCGCGCCGGCGAGTTTGGCCGCGAGGCATGGCTCGCAGTAGACGGCGGAGCCCACGGTTCGGGTGCATTCCTGGCAGAGAGGTTTACCGCAGTTCTGGCAAAAGGCAACTCGTTCACGATCGGGATGGTTGGCGCAGTTCATACGAGTCTTCCTTCCTGTACACGGCTGGAGGTGGTGCCAGGCTTGAGGCCGGGTAATAGGGTTGCAAGGGGCTGCGGGAGATACGGTGCAGGGGAGAAGAGTGGATTGTGCGTGCCGGTATCCGCGACGACCTGATGCAGGTTGCGGATGGGGCTCTCACGCCGGCTGGTGCCGGGAGAGGGTCGTGGACGGGATTGCTTGTCCTGCTGCTTTTTGTTCCTGTTGCTGGTCCGGTTGCGCGGCTGGCTGGTTGCCGGCGGGCTTCTGCGCGGGCTTTGAGGTTGAGTCGCTGGACGGCGCTGCTGCGGGCGCGGGGGTAGTGGAATCGGAGTCGGAGTCTGAAGCGTTTGCAGATCGTGAACGCGGGACTCGAGCTCGTAGACGACGCGGAGATTGTCGTAGTAGCGGACGACGTGGGCGTTGGCCTCGTAGAAGCTGCGCTTGAGACTGGAGGGGCGGAGGTCGCTGGCGCGCAACTCGCTGATGCGGACGCCGGTGAGATTCATGGTGAGTGCGATGGAGAAGAAGGCCATTGCGGCGGTCATGGCGAGCCGGGGCTGCAGCAGGGTGTGGCCGATGGAGCGCAGATTGAAGGCGGCGAAGCGGCTGCGGAAGGGGATGACGTTCGAGGCCGATGAGGCCGACAGCGAGATGCCGGAGCCGGATAGTGCGGGGCGGCCGAGCAGGGTATTGGAAGGTACGAGGTAGGGTACCGGGTTGGGGGCGGTTTGGGTTGAGGTTGCGCCGCTGGTTTGGCCGCTAGTTTGGGCGAGGATGCGATCGAGCAGGGCAGCGGGTGGCTCGGGGCGGGGGGACTTGAGCATCTCCAGCCAGGCGGCTCCGCGCTGGGCGTCGGCCATCATGCTGCTGCAGGGGACGCAACTGAGGAGATGGAGATCGAAGGCGGCCTGGTCGGCGGCGGAGAGAGTGCCGTCGAGCGCGTCCGTGAGCATGGCCTCGCACTGGGCGCAGTGCTGGGGGTCGCCCGACTGGGTGGGCTTGGCGCTGCCGAATTGGTTGAGGTCCTGCTTGTTAGTTGGCACTTAAATCACCTGCCCTTCTATACGTTGTAAGCAGCCTTGCAAGTTCCCCACGACCGCGGCTGATGCGGCTTTTGACGGTTCCCTCGGGAATGCGGAGAACCTGTGCGATTTCTTTATAATCCATGTCTTCCAAGTCACGAAGGATAACCGCTTCGCGGAGCTCGGGCGATAGTTGCTTAAGCGCAGCCTGGATTTTGACCTTGAGCTCGAGGCCGGCGACGTGGTGCTCCTGGGAGGGCCGGGGGTCGGCCAGGCGGTCGGCCAGGGTGGGCCGTTCTCGTCGTCGCCGAGGGTGGCGTCCAGGGACTCGGAGGCACGGTCGAGGCGGGTGCGGCGGAAGTGGTCGACGAGGAGGTTGCGGGCGAGGGTGGTGATCCAGGTCTGGAAGCTGCCCTTGAGGGTGTCGAAGCTGGAGAGGTTCTTGTAGAGCTTGAGGAAGACGTCCTGGGTGAGGTCTTCGGCGTCGGTGGCGGAGCCGGTGAAGCGGTAGCAGATGGCGTAGATGCGGCGATGCTGCGAGACGACGAGCTGCTGCCAAGCCTGCGGGTCGCCGGCGATGCACTGGCGAACCAGCTTGCTGACGGCTTCCTGCTCGGCTTCCTGTTCCGGCGTTCGCTGCAACTTTCCCTCGAGTGGTCTTGATGGTGTTTGAAGTGTACCGCTTGAGGGGGGAGGAGCGACTTTCTGAGATTCAGGGCCGGAGCGGGAGATATTGCGGGACGGCTTCGTTGGGGAAGGTCGAGGGTCACGGCGGGTGTGGAGGCCGCCGGGAGCCGGGATCGCGATGTGCAGAACGCCCATGTTTGTCTATACGCAGAGGCGTTTGGGTTGGTTCCAGTAATGAGGGGTTAGTTCTCTGTGGGCGTCTTTTCTATGCGGTCGATGACGATCTGCTCTACGGGAGCCTTGCGGTTTTCCAGCTTGAGACCGAGCGCCTCGACGGAAGCATAGATCGTCGCGCCGCTGGGGTCGGATGCGTTTGGGATAGCCGAGTTGTCAGAGGTGGCACTGGCTGGGCGGGGTGGTGGGGGTGGTGCCGGGATGTCCATGCCCTGGGCGCGGGCGTTGGCGATGAGGTCGGCGATGGAGAGGTCGATTGCCACCTGATAGTTGCCCTTGAGGCTTGTCATATCGACTACCTGGCGGCCACCGCCGCCTCCCATACGCAGCATCGAGGTCAACATGTCGGCGAAGCCTTCCATCGTGACCGAGCTGGCTTGCAGGTGCAGTGTCTGGCCGTCCATTCGCTGGGTGAAGGTGCCCTTGGCACCCATGTTGACCGTGGCGCTGCCGTCGGGGTTGCGTGTCATGCGGGCGGGGCCGTTGGGGGTGTCTAGCTTGGTCTCGTTGGGCTTTAGGGGGGCGTCGGGGTCTATGGGGGCTTCGGGTGGGGGTGCGTCCTTGAGGTGGGGGCCGCCTTTGGCTACTACGAGGGCCAGGACGGGGTGCTCCTGGGTGTCGCGGTGGCCTACCAGGTGGAAGCGCTCGGCTAGCAGGGCCTGGAGCATGTGGGGGGCGTCGTCCGCGGCGGAGCCCTCGGGCATCTTGGCGGCTATGTCGTAGCGCTCGGTCGCTAGCCAGTCGGGGCCGGAGACCTGGTAGGGCTTGACGCCGTAGGCGTTGGCGATGAGGTCCTTGAGGGACATGTAGGTGTAGTCGGCGCGGGAGCCGTCGATGTGGGCTCCGAACCTTGGCATCTTTCCGGCCTGTGCGTCGGCGGCCAGCTTCTGCATGTCGAGGGGAGCTGACGGCCTGATGGAAGCTACGTCGAAGGATGGCTTGGCTGGAGTTGCCTGGCTCCATGCTGCGGTGGCTGCGAGCAGCATGGAGCCGAGGGTGAGGGCGAAACGATTTCGCATTGCTGGGCTTGCTCCTACTTGCTTGCTCCTGCTTACTGGCTCGGGCCTACTGGCTGCGGCTTACGGGGCGAGAATGATTACGCCGCAGGCGAGGCGGTTGCCGGCGTTGCCGGTGGGGTCGGTCTTCATGTCGTCGGCCTTCTCGTGGACTACGACGGAGGTGCCGCCGTTGGCGAGGATGGAGTTAGGGGCGGCGGGGTCGAGCGAGATGTAGTTGAGGGTGAAGGTGGCTTCGCCGGTGTGGCCTTCGCCGATGGTGACGTTTTTGGGCATGTCGCCGTCGTGGTGGCCCTGGGGGTTCTCGAAGCCGTGCTGCTTGGAGGTGGGGTTGAAGTGGCCGCCGGCGGTCTTGAAGTCGGGGGCGTCGCAGTGGGGGGCGGCGTGGATGTGGACGGCGTGCTCGCCGACGGGCAGGTTCTTGAGCTCGATCTTGACCTGCACGCCTTTCTTGACCTGCTTGAAGGTGACGGTGCCGGCGTCCTGTCCGGTGCCGGTCTTGAGGTCGGCCGTGTAGGTTGGGCTGGCGGCGAGGGCGATGGCTGGGAGGGTGATGAGGCTGAGGGCCAGGGCGGCGATGCGCATGACGGTTTTCTCCTGAGAATTACTCCGGTTCAGAATACTCCAGAGGCCGCGGAGCGGGTTTCGGCTTCGGCTTGTTTGATGCGATTCGGCTGTCTGCATGGTACCCCCCCTCCCCCTTGTTTTGCGCAAAATCTTCGAACGAAAGACTTTAGGTTCGGACCTCGGTTTTCGCGAGGCCGGGTTAAATGCGAAGATCCGGCGGCTGGCCGGATCTTGAATCTGTGTTTTTTGCTGTCTTGATTATATAAGGGGTGTCAAGGGGTTTGATGTGATTTGCGTGAAAGAGAGCAACGTATACTGAGTTATCCAACCCGCAGATATATCGGCTCTATCTGAACAGAACAGCCAGGAGGATTTCATGCGCAGAGTAGTAGTGAGCGGGGGAAACGGCTTTATTGGCTCCTCCCTCATTGGCAAGTTGGTAAAGATGGGGGTGCAAGTTCATGCGCTAGTGAATGAAAATCACCAGCGCCTAGACCCTATTCTTCCTCCAGAAAACATCCATGTGTTGAAAGACGGTCTTAATTCTGCTGTGGAGATTATTTCGCGAGTGCAGCCAGACACAATCTTCCATTTGGCAGCCGTCTATGCCGAACCGGTAAGCACGAAGTGTGTCCTGTCTATGGTCGACGGAAATCTTACGCTCGGAGTCTGCATGTTGTTTGCGGCGAGTCAGATGGAAAATAAGCCGGTTTTCATAAACACCGGCACGTATTGGCAGTTTGACGCCGATTCGAATTACTCGCCTAACACGTTATATGCGGCCACCAAACACGCGTTTCAGAACCTGCTTCATTTCTATCGGACCCGGTTTGGCATCGCTTCAATCACGCTTGTTCTGTATGACACGTTTGGAGAAGCAGACACGCGCCCTAAACTATGGCATCGGCTCACGTTAGCAGCTCCCGGTGAAACTATTCGCCTGTCCGAGGGAGAGCAGATAATTCACCTCATCCACGTTGAAGATACAGTCGAAGCCTTCCTTCGCGCTGCCGAATTGTTGCATGAGGGCGGTTTGCTAAACCCGATCTATTCCGTTTCGTCGCCAACGCCACGGACACTCAGGTCACTTGTCGAATCGCTTAACGACGCGGGCGGCCTTAATCTTGATCTCAAGTGGGGAACCCTGCCCTACTGGGACGGCCAGGTATTCGATCCCTGGGTGGGTGAGGTATTACCCGGCTGGAAGCCTCAGGCTGAGGTGCTTCCTGCATTGCTGCGTATGATCGAGCGGCGACGGCCGTCCGCAACAGCTGTCCACGAATTCACAACTGCTTCGGGGACCGATTAGCCATGACGGAGACGCCGGTGCGTAAGCAACTCATCTCAATTGTTGTTCCGGTATTTAATGAGGAATCGAACATTGGTCCTTTCTACGAGACCGTTAATGCTGAGCTGGAGGCGCTTGGGCATTTATACGATTTTGAGTTGATCTTCACCGACAATCACAGTACAGACTCAACGTTCGCTTTGATCCGTGAACTTGCAGCGCGTGATCCGCGCGTAAGAGCGTATAGATTCTCCCGTAACTTCGGATATCAACGCTCAATCATGACGGGCTACAGTCGCGCTCGAGGCGATTCAGCTATCCAAATGGATGTGGACCTCCAGGATCCACCCGAATTGCTCGGTCGATTTTTGGAGGAGTGGCGAAGTGGAGCGGATGTTGTTTACGGAGTCCGGGTGAAGCGGCAGGAGTCCTGGATTATCAATATTCAACGGGTTCTTTTCTATCGCCTCATCGACCGCCTAAGTGAAGAGAAGATGCCGTTGGACGCCGGCGATTTCCGGCTGATCAGCCGACGAGTGATCGACTTACTAAAGAGTTTTGAAGACGCTCAGCCCTACCTGCGCGGAACTATTGCCACGCTTGGGTTCAAGCAGGTGGGCATTCCCTACAGCCGTAACGCCCGACTGCATGGGGAAAGCAAGTTTCCGTTCTCGAAGCTCGTTTCTTTGGCTCTTGACGGGATTCTCAATCATTCGATTGTGCCGCTGCGATTTTCAACGTACTTCGGCCTGGCTGTGTCAACGATCACGCTACTCTCAATCTTCGGCTACATCATAGGGAAGCTGATATTTCGCTCGCAATGGCCAGCAGGTTTTGTTACCCTCGCGGCTCTCATTTTGGCCTCGATCAGCATCAATGCGATGCTTCTAGGGATTATTGGCGAGTATCTGGGACGAATCTTCCGGCAAATGAAGAAGCAGCCGTTGACCATCATCGAGGACGTCGCTGGCGAATCAGCTTAATCGAGTGGCTATCGATGCCCTTAGCCTACGAGGCCCTCGCGTTCGATTTCCAAACCACTAAGGGGACCTGAATCCCCGAAATAGGCGCTATGCATGGGTGCTCGCGCCGCGACGAAGAGAAGGGCCAGCAGGAGTAGCAACTTGACATCTGAAGCGTAGAGCATCAGAAACGTCAGCGGAGCGAACAGCAGCGCATAGATGCCGGCGAACCCGAATATCTGGGCGTTGCGTAGGGTTGCATTGCCGGTCGATACCTCTCGTGCGAGGAATACTACCAGCGCTCCAAACGGGACATACAGGTGAAGCAGCGTATATTCTCTGGAGGACGGGGGAAGAAGTGTTACGGCCACTGCCAGCGCGGTCAGTTGGTTGAGTATCGGCATCTTGTAAAAGGCAGCAATCAGTAGCCCAAGCGCCACCATCGCAACTAGCGGGTAGATAAACGCCAAAGTGCGGATTACGTGCCAGCCACCGGGTTCCGCCCTCAGCCTGTCCACCTCTCCGATTGCCTTGATGGGATGAATTCCGCCCATCTCTACGGTCAGGGCCACTGACTTCATTCCGTCGAGCAGGGAGTGTTCGAATCGCTCCTCGTCGTATGGTGTCAAATTCGTAACATAACGATTCACGAAGATAGATACACCAGGCTTCAGGTCCTGGTATGCCTTCCAGGGATTCGGTCCAAGTGCCGTCAATGACGCCAGCGTCACCAGGCAAGTGACCCCCACGCTAAGCGCTGCCTCTTTGTACTTGCGGCGCCCGATCAACAGCAACAGGAACAGGCCGGAAAAGGGCTTGATTGCAGCGGCAAGTCCGATCAACACGGCCGCGGTGCGGTACCGCGCGCGTAGTAGAAAGCAAAGTCCCGCCGCAGCCAATACCCACACGACGCCCTCAATATTCCCGCGGTCGGCGGTGAAGATGAGCGGATACCCAAACAATGCGGTGACGAAAATCGCGGCAGCAACGGAGATTTGAAACTTCTGCGTGGGGAGGCGGCTGGCGCGCCAAGCCACAAAGGCAAAACTCAAGATGGAGATTGCCAGAAAACAGAGATAAGTCCGGGCCGGATGGCCTGGGAATGAGTAGATCAGCGCTTTGTAGACGAAGGCCGCTGGGGCAGGATATGTGTAGACCGGAAGTCCGTGTCCCAGAGTTGCCGCTGCGCCGAGCAAATGCGCGGTCTTGTCAGTGTAGTTGGTCAGGTCGCGGAATCGATCGTTTCTAGCAAACAGTGGCCGAAGGTAGAACTTTCGGTGGTGCAGAAAGAACAGCAAACTCACCCCGGGGAGGCACAGAACTAAGGACGTATAGGCCCAAAGCGCAATGTTTACCTTCAATGCAGGATTGTCGTTCGCGCGCTTTTTTTGCAAAATTCTTCGCTCCCGCAAGACTAGCCGGTTATCTATACCCCAGCCTTCATTTCTACTCGATTGTAATGGCATTCCGATAATCGACTTACGTACGGGCCGCGGTCAATCCTGGCCGCGCTTCAAATCATTACGTGAATGACTGCTTGACATCGGTGGGACCATATTAATATAGGAGCAATCGACCGATGCCCACCCCCAAACTCCAAGAGCGCTATGTCACACCAAAAAAGCTAAGCCCTGCCAAGATCCGCGAGGTACGCCGGCGCGTAGCCGCTGGTGGTGAGAGGAAGGCGATTGCGAAGGCCTTCGGGATTAGCCGCCAGACGTTGTACTCCTATGCAGGTGACGTTGCAGCGACCCATCCGTATATCTACCCACAGAAGCTGACACCTCAGCAGGCCAACGAGCTGCGGCGCCGCGTGAGAGGTGGAGAGGTGCGGCGGGAGGTGGCGCAGGCGTTCGGCATCTCCCCCAACACACTCTATCGGTACCTGAGGCAGGAGGCCGTTGATGGGTAGACCGCGCCGGCTACTGCAACTTCGCGTACTCCGCTTTGGCCTGTTGGAGGACGGGGATGTCGGGGTCGGCATCCTTCCATAGAGTGAGGAAGTCCTGGTAGGCGGCTTTGGCCTTGGGGGTGTCGCCCTGCAGCACGTAGGCGCGGGCGAGGCCGAGGTGGGCGAGTGCAGCGATGGGTTGGTTGACGACGATGCCGGAGTGATCGAGGATCTTCTGGAACTCAGCGGCGGCTTCGTTACCCTGACGTGCGGCCAGATAGGCCTCGCCGCGCACAAAGACGGGATACATGGCGGTCCAGCCGTAAGGAGCGTTGGTCGACACACCAAGCTCATATGGCACGGCGACTCGAAGACTCTCAATGGCTTCAGGAGCATTTCCTTTGTTGAGCGCTAGCTTTGCGCGGAGGGTGGGCAGGAAATTGAACTGGATAATTGTGTCTTCCGGGAATCTCTTGTCCAAATCGTCGGCTATCGCTTTCGCTCGCGCGTCATCCCGGGAATATGCCAATGCGAGCGCAACAAAATACAACAGATCGCGGGCTGCCGGGCGCTTCAAGGCCAAAGTGATATCGTTTCGCGCTTCGTCCGTGTTGCCGAACCAGGCCTCTCTCAGGCTGGACGTGGCAGAGTACATTGCGGGTGGGTCCTTCTCTCCTGCTCGTTCGGCGGAATCCATCGCGCGGCGGGAGAGCTCCCGGGCTTCTTTGAGGCGCCCTGAGTAGGCGGCCGTATCGGCTTCCATATTCAACATTTGGTCCTCCCACCCCGGCGAGCCCGCTGTCTTTGCAACTTGCTGCGCCATTCCCGCTGCATCGTTCTGCAAAAATGCAATTTGATACATGGGGAAAAGGTAGTTGGGGCTATTTAGTTTTCGTTCGAGAGCCTGGGCGTAGGTGGCCCTCGCTTCATCGAAGCGATTCAGAGACAGATAGGCGGCGATGCGTTGAGCATAGGGGATAGGAAAGTCCGGATTCAAACGGATTGTCTCGGTGGCTTCTTCAACTGCTCTCTCATATTGCCCAATGACCGGCAACATCATTCCCGCCAGGAGATCGTGCGGATGGTAGGCACGCGGATAAGCCTGTATCCAAAGCTGGCAGGTTTCTATGGCCTTTGGGATGTTTCCGATGACATCTTTATAGTAGGTCGCGGTGACTGAATACCTCTCCGCCTCACTGACCCGGTCGCGCAGTTCATAGGCCTTGCGGTGGTACTCCACAGCGAGGCTGGTTTCTCCAAGATCGTTTTCCATGATGCCCAGGTATGCGTAGGCGAGCGCAAAGTTCGGGTCGAGCTCGATGGCATGTTTGAAGAACGGAATCGCCGCGCCTGAGCCCGTTGTGTTGATAACTTTAATGCCTGTGCTGAAGGCTTTCCAGGCCTCAAACGAGGGCGTCGTGGCCTGCTCCAAAGGGGTATCAAACTTTTGGATTGTGCTCAGAGACTCGCCGAGTTTATTTCGAATCTCGACGGACATTTTTCCAAGCGCTTCGAGAACATGGTTCTCGTCGCTCGCTTCTGCCTCGGTGCTCGCCAGTGTTTTCCCGCTCTCGCAGTTGACCGCCTTGAGGGTCAGAAGGTACGGCGTACCGATCTTTGCAATCGAACCCTCGAGGGCGGCGGCGCTCCCTGTTCGTAGGCAAACCTCGTGCGCGATCGCTGGTGTGAGTTTTGCATCGGCTGGCTGACTCATCAGGCCGAGGGTCTGGCGGATTTGCTGGTCGGAGATGATGCTCAGGAAGGGCGATTGCTCCAGTTGTACCGATAGCCCTTGCCGCAGGGCACCGTCGAACACCGTATCTCCCGTCGTATTCGTAAAATCGGCGAGCACGATGGTGTCTTTATCCGTCAGCGCGTGTACCTTGTGGGGATAAAACAGGCGCGCTCCCACGGCGAGTCCGATCAGAAGTATCGCCCCGACCGAGATCAGCGCCCATCGAAGCGATTTGGCGGGGAGCTTCGACGCAACCTGTGGCGCCGCGGCGCTCTCACGAACCGGCTCTGAATCGCGCCGCAGTCGCTGCAGGTCAGTCCGGATATCGGCGGCACTCTGGTAGCGCAGCTTTCGGTCTTTCTCCAGCGCCTTGCTGATGATCTCTTCGAGCTTCGGAGGCACGTCGGGATTCAGCCGCACCGGCGCGACTGGTGTTCGATTGAGGATTGCTTCGGACATCACGGCAATGCTGTCGCCACGAAATGGCAGGACACCGGTGGCCATCTCGTAGAGCACCACGCCAAAGGAGAACAGGTCGGTGCGGGCATCCATCTCCTCGCAGCGCACCTGCTCGGGTGACATGTAAGCAATAGTGCCCATTGCCGTGCCGGGCTGCGTGAGTTGTTCCGATCGACCGGCTGTCGTCATCGCCGAAGCATTCGCGGGTCCGGCCGGCAACAACTTCGCCAGACCGAAATCCAGAATTTTAACGTGGCCGCGCTCGGTTACAAATATGTTTGCAGGCTTGATGTCGCGGTGGATGATCCCCTTGCTATGGGCAGCACAGAGTGCGTCCGCTATCTCGGTCGCCCACTCAATGGCTTCCACCAGCGGCAGCGGCGCGCCGGCGATGTGATGCTTGAGCGTCTCGCCCTCCATGAACTCCATGGCGATAAATGTCTGGGAGTCCTGCGTATCGATCTCATAGATGGTGCAGATGTGGGGATGGTTCAGCGCCGACGCGGCACGCGCCTCTCTGCGAAAGCGTTCGAGAGCCTGCGGATCGTCGGCCATGTGGTCAGGTAGAAACTTTAAGCGCGACAAACCGGCCGAGCGAGGCATCCTCGGCCTTGTAGACGATACCCATGCCTCCGCCGCCTAACTTTGCGACGATCCTGTAGCGCGAGATCGTCTGGCCGATGGTTGGGCCAACGTTGCTGATGATCCCGGGAGCGATCGGCTGATTGAGATTCACCAGCGGCTCGTCGATGGTTAGAGTGCCTTTCTCTTCGGCTTCGATCAGCTGCTTGAGGTGCGTCTTCAGCTCTTGATCGTCACCGCAGGCCCTCTCGATGAATGCCGCGCGATCCTGCGGGTCCTGTTTCAGGGCTGAATAAAATAGCGGCTTCAGACGCTGCCAGAGCTCGGGAGTCATATGGGAACCACGGCGATCGTTCCTGCCTTCGGCCGCAATTCCAGCCACGCAGATCGTTGCAACTCGCTCCCAGAGTGCACACTTTGGACCATCAACTTCCCGGCAGCATCGTTTCCGATTCCACGCATAACGGAAGAAGCGAACATGGAGGAAGTAAAACATCTCCGGCCAAGACTCGCAAACTTCGTGGGTCAATACTTGTAGACAGTTGAGGGGGCGATTTCCTGGTCTCAGAAGCGAGATGTGCGTAACGGCGATTCAGTTTTAGAAGGTCACCTTGCCTTTGATCTGGAGAATTCGTGGAGAGTCGTCCCCGCCGACTCCGCTGAAGATGCCGGAGGAGTTTTTGGTGGAGGTGATCAGTCCGAAGGTTGACGAGTTTAGTGTGGCGGATGGAGTTGAGAAGTTTGGGTGGTTGAGAATGTTGTAGGCCTGAACCTCGAAGGCGAATTTTCCGCCTTCCCAGTGAAGCGGGATTGTCTTGGTCAGGCTCAAATCGGTATCGATATAGTCTGGCCCGCGGAAGAGGGGGCGGGTCTGCGCTTTGGCTACGCTGGCTGCGCTTGCGCACTGGTAAGAGCAGGCAGTGGCGCGATTTTTCAGCGTGGCTCTAAGTTTTGCCAGTTCTTAGGACTGGCGGTGGGCTTATAGACTACTTTGTCTTCCCCCTGTGCGCCGCGCGCGATGCGGCGTTGACAGTCTGGCGCAAAAATGGAGCGAAACAGTATGAAAACAAAGTCAGTTATGAAGCTACGAGCTATCGTTCTGTGCTGTTCGTTACTTCTCACGACGCCGGTCTTTGCGCGTTTGAGCACGGACGTGATTGTGATGAAGAATGGCGACCATCTGACGGGGGAGATTAAGGGCCTCAATGCGGGCGTGCTGTATGTGAGCATGAAGTACATATTGGGGACGAGCTCGGTGCAATGGTCGGAGGTGGCGCGGCTGGAGAGCAAGCAGTTGTTCATTGTGAAGACGGATGACGGCCTGGTGTACACGGGGGCGCTGAACACTCCAGAGGTTCCGGCTGACAAGATTGTGGAGATTGATATTGAAGATGCTTCGGGAAAAGAGGTGGCGGCGATTGCGCGTCCCAAGATCGTTACGATGGATGTGACCTCAACGAAGTTCCGCGAGCGGTTCAACGGCTCCATCTCCATTGGAAGCACTTACTCTAAAGGCAACGATTCGAGGCAGTACAGCCTGGGTTCGCAGATTAATTATCCACGAGAGCGCTGGGCGGCCGGGGCCACCTATAACTCGACTGTAACTGCAAATACCGGCGCGAGTGCTTCGGCCCGGAACGAGGTGGATCTCGATGCCTTCCGGCTTTTGCGCTGGAATAATTGGTTCTATGAGGGATTTGGCACGTTGCTGCAAAGCTCGGAGCAGTCGATCAATGCTCAAACCACTGTCGGCGGAGGTGTGGGGCGCTTTTTGAAGAACACCAACGCGGCACGCATCTCCCTGCTTGCCGGCTTTGCTCAGCAAAATACGAATTACCAGGATAATGTTGGTGCGCAAAATCTGACGACGGGTCTGATCATTTCGCAGGTGCAGTTCTTCCGGTTCAACAAGACCAATACAACTGTCAATGCCGTTTTCCTGCCGATCATCAACGATGCCGGTCGTGTGAAGTTCAATATGAACGCGACCTACATGCTGAAGTTCTATAGCAATTTCACGTGGAACGTTTCGTTCTATGGGAATTGGGATAGCCGGCCTCCGGCGAACTTTTCGGGCAGTGACTATGGCTCGACTACGGGGCTGAGTTGGACGTTTGGCAATAAGTGACAGGTCGCTGCGGGTGAAATCGGATGAGGTATAAGAAGAGCATTCGATTTCATGCGTGGGAGTTTTATGCGACGACGGGAGTTTTTGCGGGGAGCCAGCGGGGTTGCGGGGCTGGGGTTGATGGGTGGGTTGGCGGGGTGTGCGGCGAAGAAGCCGGCGGTGGCGGCTGGTCCCGGCGCTCCGGCGCTGCCGTTTTATGATGCGATGCCTACGCTGGTGCCGATACGGGCGCATGAGGATCGGATCTTTCGGATTACGGTTTGCCTGCGGCCGTTTCGTGCGGAGGGTCCGCGGATTGAGGCGGAGCGGGTGGGGGATAAGGTGGTGGTGCATAACTATGGGCATGGGGGGAGCGGGTGGTCGCTGTCGTGGGGGTCGAGCGGGATTGCGGTGGGGAAGGCGATGGAGGCTCTTGCGGCGGCGGGTGGTGGCAAGGATGTTGCGGTGATTGGCGCGGGTGCACTGGGATTGACTTCGGCTTCGCTGCTGCAGCGTGCGGGGGCGAAGGTGACGATCTATGCGAAGGAGCGGGCACCTTATACGCGGTCGTCGCGGGCGACGGGAGGCTGGACGCCGGACTCGCGGGTGGCGTTTGCATCGAAGGCTGCTCCGGGGTTTCCGGCACAGTGGGAGGAGATGGCGCGAAGCTCGTGGACGATGTATCAGAGCTACCTGGGGATGGCGGGGAATCCAATTGAATATATGGATCGGTATCTGCTTTCGAATCCTTCGCCTCCACGGCAGGGGCCTCGGCGGGACCCGGTAGCGGCTGACGGGACGGTGCTGGACTTTGCGCGGTATCGGGACCTGATCAGCGACATTTCGCCGCGGTCGGTGGAGATGCCGCCGGGGAGCCATCCGTTTCCGTACAAGGAGGTGTGGCGGAACACTTCGCTGACGTTCAATGTGGCGGACTACTCGCGGCAACTGTTGACGGATTTTTTGATTGAGGGTGGAAAGATTGAGGCGGTGGAGTTTCACTCGCCGGGGGAATTGGCCGGGCTGCCGCAGAAGGTGGTTATCAACTGCACGGGGTATGGGGCGCGGGCGCTGTGGAAGGATGAGTCGGTGATTCCGGTGCGGGGGCAGATTGCGTGGCTGATTCCGCAGCCGGAGGTGAATTATGGGCTGCAGTTCGGGAACCTGAATATCCTGGCGCGGCGGGATGGGATCGTGGTGCAGTCGCAGGAGCAGGGCGAGGCTACGGGGTGGAACGATACCAACGAGACTGCTGACCGTGCCGAGGCGGACCGGGCGGTGCAGACGCTGGCGGCGATGTATGCGCGGATGGCCCCTGCTTCTTCGGCGGGGAAGAAGCAAGGCTTCGGCCTAGCGGGTGGTGGAGAAGACGCGGAGCCGATCGGTCTCGCGCTGCATGGATTTTTGGCGCCCGCGCAGGAGGTCCTGGAGGGTTATTGTGCCTCGGATTTCGTTGGTGTCGCGGTCGATGACGATGAGCGAGCTGAGGCCGGCGATGGCCATCTTCTCGGCGGCGGCGCGGGAGGTCTCGTCGGTGTAGGCGTAGATGTCGGGCAGGATGGTGGCGCCGGCGAGTGGGGGTTCGGTGTGGGTCATGACTTCGAGGACGCTGACGGTTTCGAGTGGGTCGGTGCCGTACTCGCGGGTGAGATGGTAGCCGCGGCGGCTGAGCTTCTCGGTGAGGATGGAGCGCGGCATGATGAGCGAGGTGACGGCGTAGGCGGCGATGCATCCGAGCATCAGGGGCAGCATGGCGGGCAGGGAGTGGGTGATCTCGAGGCAGAAGAGGATGGCGGTGAGGGGGACGCCGAGCGATCCGGAGAGCATGGCTCCCATGCCTACGAGAGCCCATAGGGCTTGCGTGGGGCCGGAGGCGTGGGCGAAGTGGGCGACGAGTTCGCCGCAGGCTCCGCCGATCATGAGGAGTGGGGCGAGGACGCCACCGGAGGTTCCGGAGCCGAGGGAGAAGGACCACATCAACGATTTCGCGAGCGAGCAGGCCGAGGAGCAGGCCGATGGGGGCGTTGCCGCGGAGGAGTTCGGCGATGTTGTCGTAGCCGACGCCGAGGCCGCGGGGGAAGAAGATGCCGCCGATTCCGATGCCGATGCCGCCGATCGCGGGCCACCACATCCAATGGATCTTGAGGTGGCCGAAGAGGTCTTCGAAGCCGTACATGATGCGGCTGAGCAGAGCCGCGGCGAGGCCGACGAGAAGGCCGATAGCGAGGGCGATGACGGCGATGGTGGCGGTCTCGGTGTTGGGCAGCGCGGGCATGCTGAAGAGCGGGCCGGAGCCGAGCCAGAAGATGCGCACGATGGCGGCGGTGATGCTGGCGAAGGCGACCGGGATGAGGCTGCGGGGACGCCACTCGAAGAGCAGGAGCTCGACGGCGAGGAGGATGGCTGCGAGCGGCGAGGCGAAGGTGGCGGACATGCCGGCGGAGGCTCCGGCTACGAGCAGGGTGGTGCGTTCGGCGTCGGTGAGGTGCATCCACTGGGCTACGAGCGAGCCGAAGGCTCCGCCGGTCATGATGATGGGGCCTTCCGCACCGAAGGGGCCTCCGGAGCCGATGGAGATGGCGGCGGAGATGGGCTTGAGAATGGCGATCTTGGGGTCGACGCGGGCGCCGTGGAGGAGGATGGCTTCGATGGCTTCGGGGATGCCGTGGCCGCGGATCTTCTCGGAGCCGTAGCGCGCCATGATGCCGACGAGTATGCCACCGACTATCGGGACGAGCGGCATCCAGTGACCGAGCGGGCTGTCTGCTGGCCTGACGGAGGCGAGGCTGAAGCGGTGGAAGTAGAAGATGTTGGTGGCGAGGGCGATGCACTTGAGGAGCAGGACGGCGAGGAAGGCTGCGCCGGTGCCGATGATGACGGAGACGCCGGAGAGCAGCCAGACGCGGCGGTCGACGGTGAAGTCGCGGAGGACGGAAGAGTGGGAGTTCATTGGGGCCTCCGTTGGGCTGGGGCGGTCTTCTGCAGATCCTCGATGTTTTTGAGGGAGCGGATGAGGCGGGGGCCGAGCTCGCGGAGTTCGCGGGCGTGGTATTCGGAGAGAGTGTCTGGAGGATCTTGCGGCCTTTTTTGGTGATGGCGAGGATGACGCGGCGGCGGTCGTTGGGGTCTTCGGTGCGGAGCAGGAGGCCTTCGGCGACGGAGCGGTCGACCAGCTCGACTACGGTGTGGTGACGGAGGCCGAGGCGTTCGGCGGCGTAGGCGATAGAGGCGAGCGTGCCGCTGGGTGCTCCGGCGATTTGTAGCAGGAGCTGATGTTGTTGGGGGTGAAGATCGATTTTGTTTGCGGCTTGCTCGCTGAGGTGAGTGAAGGTGCGGAGGTGGTAGCGGAACTCGGCTAGGGCCTCGAAGGAGGGTGGTTTTGCCGTTGGGCGTGGTGTCTTCGGTGGTCATACTATTTATATCGTATCACGATATAAATGCCTGTAGCTAGATTACGTATGGAAGTGCTTGATTAGCGGGGGTCTACGAGGCGCATCGCGATCATTCCGAGGGCGGTGATGCTGGGGAGGAAGAAGTATTCGCCGCCGCGGAGCTCGACGAAGTTGGGCAGGTGGGTGCAGACGAAGGGCGGGTTGGTGGGGGTGGTGTCGCCCTGGATGACGTACTTCTCGCCGTCGGTGCAGTGGTTGCCCATGAGGAGGTCTTTGTCGTTGCCGAGGTGTGCGTCGTTGCCGTAGGTGATCCACTGCTGCTGCACGAACTCGAACTGGCGGGTGATGCTGGCGTTGAGGGCCATGAAGACGACTCCGCGGTCGGTGGCGTCGAGTTCGGCTGAGTCGGTGGTGGCGTCTTCGGGAACGTAGGGGCCGTAGGGCAGGCCGCGGCGGGTGATGCGGCGGCGATTGATGAGGCGGCCGTCGAATCCGAAGGCGTCGCGGGGGTTGACGCGGCGGATGTGGGCTCCGATGGGGCAGCGGGTGCCGGTGGGGTCGTTGCCGTAGGTGAAGTTGGTGCTTTGGTTGGGATCCTGGGTGAGGGGAAAGTCAGGTTTGTCGGGTGAGACTTCGACGGGCGTGCCGTCTCTCCAGCGGCCGATGAATTTGGAGGCGAGTTTTTCGCGGGCGAGGTCGCCGGCGCCGTAGCGGGGAGCCCACTCGTCGAGGAATTTGCGGAAGGTGCCGACGTTTTGATGGAGCTTGCGATAGACCATGAAGGTGCCGTTGGCGGCGAGGAGGTGCGGGATGGGGGCGGGGGGAAGTTCGCCGGCTTCGTCTGCATAGCCGAGCAGGAGTTCGCCGGTGGCGAGGGGCTCCCATGTTTTGCCGTCTGCGGCGAGCTTGCCCTGGCCGGGTTGCGTGCCGCGGCAGACGCCGAGGTAGTCGGGGTTGCCGAAGCCGTCGGTGTAGCCGAAGTGTTCCTTGAGCGTGACCTTGCCGCCTTCGACGAGGGAGGCTGCGTCCTGCGAGTCGAGGAGTTGGATGCCGCCGATTTCTTCGACGAGGGTGCGGAGCTCGTCGGTGCGGGACTCGAGGGCCTCGGGCGATACTGCGTTGATTCCGAGCCACGCGTGGACATGGCCGTCGCTGCCAGACGTTATCCCAGTGCTCGGGGGCGTTGCAGCCGGTGTCGCCGAGGATGCCGCCGCGGGCGCGCATGCCCTGTTGGAACTCGACGGGGAAGCTGATGAGGGTGGCGATGGGGAGCTCGAGTTTGACGAGGCCTTTGTGAGTGAAGGCGATGTTTACCGTGCTCTGCGGCTTGCCCTGGTCCCAGAGCTGGCCGGTGGTGATGACGGCGAGGAGGCGATCGACGAGGGTGGTGCCGGACTTTGCGTCGGTGAAGTGGAGGAAGCAGTAGCGCGCGTAGGGCATGTTGTAGCCGCGCAGGACGAAGCCCTGGATGTCGGATGGGTTGAGCTTACTCATTGTGGCCCCCTGTCTTGATGTCGCGGTGCGGGCCCATGCTGCCTGGGGCGGGAGGTGCGGCAGTGGCGAGGGCTTTGGTGAGGGTGATGAAGTCGCGCTGGATCTGGGCGGGGTCCATGCCCTGGCGCGTGGCGATGAAGTCGGCGACGGCGCGCTGGGTTTGGAGGGCGCGCAGCGATTCGGCGACGGTGCTGTTGTTGACGGCGGCGAAGAAGAAGGTGGTGGTGAGCTGGCAGGTCTTCATGTACTGGAGGAGCTGAGGCAGGTTGGCGGCGCCGGGATAGCCGATGCAGTGGCCCCAGATGGCGTCGAGATGCTGCGGGATGCTGTGGGCGAGGCCGGTGACGTAGGCTTCGAGGTCGGCGTCGCAGTTGATCTCGAAGATGAGGTACTTGGATTTGAGATGCTCTTCGATGGCGGGCATCGCCGACGTAGATGACGTCGTCCATGACGACGAGGCGGCAGAGGTGGGTGCCGGGCGCGATGGCGAAGGGGCTCTCCGCGCCGGTAGGGAGGGTGGCGAGGTAGTCGCGGATCTGCAGGGAGTGAGATGGGACGGCGTGCGGGTCGTGGAGGATGGGGGAGAGCAGCGTCAACCCGTAAACACTGCCGTTTTGATTGGGCATGGAGCGTTCCTTTTTGTGGCGGGCCTTTGTGTTGACGGGTTGCTAGAAGACGGGTGGTGCTTCGCCGGTTGCGCCGAGATGCGACTGTACGGTGAGGACGAACTGAAGGTATGCCTGCTGGAATTGTTCGGGCGTGAGCGATTCGGCTTTGCTGCTTAGTGTGTTGACTGCCTGCTGGACTATGTGCGCGGACTTGACGTCGTTGGCGGTGGCCTGCGGGTAGGCGGTGTAGTAGTAGTCGGTGTCGAACTGGACCTGCGCGATGTACTGCTTGAAGGGCGTGATGGGGACGGAGCCGGGGTACTTCTCGCTCCAGCGCCAGATGAGGTTGAGGCCCTTGCTGAGGACGGCGGAGAAGGCGTCGATGTACTGGTTCCAGGTGCCGTTGAAGTTGCTGAAGAAGAGCAGGTAGTCGTAGCGCAGGGACTCGCGGTGCTGGTTGCCGCCGAGGTAGGGGAAGCTGTTGCGCGGGATGATGACCCAGCGGGCGAACTGGATGAAGGAGAGGTTGATGAGGTCGTTCTGGAGGTGTTTACGTGCCAGAGGATAAAGAAGACGAGGCGCAGCAGCCATGTCTTCCATGTCTTCATGGGCGTGACGACGTTGAGCGCGTAGACCTTGCCGTTGATGTTGCTCATCGTTCTCCGATTCGATCGTAGATACGAGGGGGATAGGGCCTGTTTTCGAGCGGGACGTTGCTCTTGGGGGAGATCGCAGCAGCGGCGTCGCGACGCCACTCGATTGTGCCAGAAAATCGCGGCGGCTGCCCAACTAATTGGGCTGCAAAATTTCTTCCGCTATGGGGTTGTGGCGATGGGGGTGAGTTCGAGCTGCTCGGATTGGTGCTCGTCGAGGTAGGGATGGAAGTGGGTGCGGCAGCGGGCTTCGTAGAGGCCGGCGGCACCGACGACTACGAGCTCCTGGCTGGCTCCGAGGCGCTGGGTGTGGATGGCGGGGGCTCCGCAGATCATGCAGACGGCGGAGAGCTTGGTGACTTCGTCGGCGAGGGCCATGAGGGCGGGGACGGGTCCGAAGGGCTCGTTGGCGAAGGTGGTGTCGAGGCCGGCGAGGATGACGCGCTTGCCGAGGTGGACGAGCTCAAGGGCGAGAGGGATGATGGCGGCGTCGAAGAACTGGACTTCGTCGATGCCGATGACGTCGACCTGGTCGATCTTTGCTTGTTCACCGGCGTCGTGGGCGAAGAGGTCTTCGCGGAGGCGGTCGCTGGTGGGGGTGACGGTGACGGCGTCGTGGGTCTGCGAGCTGTGGCTGGCGATGGCGGTGCGGTGATAGCGGAGATCGATGTCGGGCTTGTAGCAGGCGACGCGCTGCTTGGCGATGCGGGCGCGCTTGAGGCGGCGGATGAGCTCCTCGGATTTTCCGGAGAACATGGGGCCGGTGATGACTTCGATGCGGCCGGGTGCGCCTGGTACGGATGGGGTCATGGGGGTTGCAGGTGCTGGAGGTTATTGGTTCGAGGTGCAAGGTGGTGCTGGACTTTTGGTTGAGCTAAATATTGGGCGGTGGATTTCTGGGTCGGAATTATGTGTGTGGGGTTTTAGCTTGGTTACTCGGGGAGGATGGACTCTTCTGGGGCGTCGGTGGGGCTTTCGAAGTCGAGCGTGTAGCCGTCGGGGTCGTGCAGGATCGTGACCCACATGGCGTTGCCGACGAAGGGTCGCTGGGGCTGGAGGCCGCGGGCGATGGCCTCGCGGTAGATGGCGATGGCGTCTTTGCACTGGAAGCAGATGGAGATTCCTTCGCCGCGTTTGTTGGCGGGAGCTCTGTCGGGGCGGTACTCCTGGAGCATCAGGGCGGCGCTGCCGAGCTCGAGCCAGCACCATTCAATCTTGCCCGAGGGGTCCACTTTTTGGTCATGGTGAAGCCGAGGCCTTCGATGTAGAAGCGGAGCGAGGCTTCCATGTCCGCGACCATAAAGAAGGGAACGGCCTGAATGACGTTGGGTTCAGTCTTCGGCTTGTAGGTCCATGTCGAAGGCTCCTTTTATTTGGGAGCCTCTTCTTCGGGTGTGACGAGTGGCTGCCAGAGTTCGAGGCGGTTGCCCTCTGGGTCGGTGATCCAGGCGAAGCGGCCATAGTCGGCGTCTTCGCGCTTGGGGTCGATGTCGACGTTGGCGGCTGCCAGTTGGGTGAGCAGGGCGTCGAGGTCGTCTACGCGGTAGTTGATCATGGCGGATTGCTGGCCGGGGCCGAAGTATTTGGTGTCGGCGGGGAAGAGTGACCAGGTGGTCATGCCGGTGGTGGCGGGTACTTCGTCCTGTCCAGAGAAAGGTGGCGCCGCCGTAGTCGCTGAGCTGGATGCCGAGGTGTTGGGCAGTACCAGGTCGGTGAGGGATTTGGGGTCGCGTGCGCGGAGAAAGATGCCGCCGATGCCGGTGACTCGGGCCATGGTGCCTCCTGTGAGTTGAGAGATGTGGTTCGAGAGTTACTTTGCTGCGCAGTCTTTTCGTCCGGTGTCGGCGACGCTTGCGATGAGCCAGTTGCCGTCCTTGCGGACGAGGTTGAAGAGGTCGGTTCCGCAGTGGTCTACCTTGCCGTCGATGTAGTAGTCGAAGGGAGCCCACACGACTGCGAGGTCGTTGTCGATGCGGATGAGCGGGTCGTGAATCTTCTCTTCGTTGTGGGTTGTGCCGGGTCTTCCGGAGCGCTCGGCGAAGGCGTCGAATGTCATCTGGGCGGGTACGCCGTTGCGCATCAGCACCAGCGTGCCGCCGGGCAGCAGCGGCGCTTTGATGGCTGCGGCGTCGCGCGCGGCCATGCCGGCAAACATCGCCTGTATGGGAGCGAGGACGGCCTGCTCTGCCGGTGTTTGGGCGTGCAGCGACGGGGCAAGGAGGCCGGCGGCGATTGCTCCGGCAACGATGACGGCGAGGCGGGGCTGACGAATGGTCTTCATGGGTGCCGATTCTAAACTGCGTTGCGGACTAGTGGCCACAAATCCGCGGATTAGATTTTCTCGACGTAGACGGCGGTGCCGTAGGCTAGGACGATACGCTCGCTTTGGGCGGATGGCATTGTGTAGCGGAGTCCGACGATGGCGTTGGCTCCGTGTTGTGCGGCCTGCTGGAAGAGGTCAAGGAGAGCCTCGCGAATAAGGTTGATGATCCGACTGGATTGGCTGCCGGGGGTGATGCCAGTGAACATATCGACAGAGACCGCTTCGACGGTGCCGAGACTACGCACGATGCGGTAGCCTGGGAGCGTGTCTACGGTCGAGACCATGGAGGGGTTGATTTGCAAGGACATGGACGGATTCTAAAGCTTTTCGACGTAGACGGCGGTGCCGTAGGCGAGGACTTCGGTGACGCCCTTGAATACCTCGTTGGTGTCGTAGCGGAAAGAGATGATGGCGTTAGCGCCCATCTGCTGGGCGTGGAGAGTCATCATGGCGTAGGAGTCCTGGCGGGTCTTTTCGCAGAGTGAGGTGAAGAGGGTGATGTCACCGCCGATGATGGTTTGCAGGCTGGCGCCGACGGTGGCGAAGATGTTGCGCGAACGGACGACGATGCCGCGCACGATGCCGACGTTGCGGACGATGCGATAGCCGGGGAGTTCGAGCGCGGTGGTGACGAGGGTGGGGTCGAGTGAGGCTTGCGGCGGTGGGTAGGTGGACATTTAGAAGACTCCAAAGAACTGCTCTAGTTGGTACGTGCGAGGGCTGCGAGGAGTTCCGTGACTTTGCCCTGATCGATGGTGCGGGCGGCGAGCTGGATGCCGGCGGTGAGGTCCGATGCGAGGCCGGCGGTGACGAGCACGGCGGCGGCGTTGAGCAGGACGACGTCGCGGGGCGGGCCGTATTGGCCGCTGAAGATGCTGCGGAGGATGGCGGCGTTGGTGGCGGCGTCTCCGCCGGCGAGGGCTGCGACGGGGGCGCGGGTGAGACCGAACTGCTCGGGCGTGATGGTGCTGAGGGTGACCTTGGGAGCGCGGCCGGGGTGGGTGCGGACCTCGGCGATCTGGCTGGGGCCGGAGATGGAGAGCTCGTCTAGTTCTCCGGGGCCGTTGGCGGATGCTCCGGTGTTGCCGTGGACTACAAAGGCGTGGCGGGTTCCGAGCAGCGACATGGCTTCGGCGACGAGTGGGACGAGACGTGGCGTATAGACGCCCATGACCTGAGATGCGGCGCCAGCGGGATTGGCGAGCGGGCCGAGGATATTGAAGACGGTGCGGACGCCGAGGGCGCGGCGGACGGGCATCACGGCCTTCATGGCGGGATGAAGGCTGGGGGCGTGGAGGAAGGCGAAGCGATGGGTGCGGAGAGCTGTGGCGGCTTCGTCGGGGGCGAGCCCGACGGGGATGCCGAGGGCTTCGAGGACGTCGGCTGAGCCGCAACGTGAGGTGACGGCGCGGTTGCCGTGCTTGGCGACGGTGGCTCCGGCGGCTGCGGCGACGAGGGCGGCTGCGGTGGAGATATTGAAGGTGCCGCTAAGATCTCCGCCGGTGCCGCAGGTGTCGGTGAGCTGATAGCGCTCGTCGTGGTCGAGGGGCAGGGGAGTGACGGCGGCGCGCATGACGTCGACGAAGCCGGCGATCTCGGCGGCGGTTTCGCCGCGGGCCGCGAGCGCTCCGAGGAGCGCGGCGAGCTGGATGTCACTGAACTCAGAGGCGAGAATCTGCTGCATAAGCGCGCGGGCGTCTTCGCGGGTGAAGCTCTCGTGGGCTTCCAGGATGCGCTTCAGGTAGGGATGGGCAGGCATTGATCTTTAAGCGTAGCAGGGGGCCGGCTCGTGCGGCTTACCGTCGTTCTTGCTTTCGTCACACGGCCGGATTTTCGTGGAACTAATCACCCGTAAGCGGGTAATGAATAGCCAGACCGCATGCTTTGACGGCTGAGGACAGCGAGCAGTTGATCACAAATATCTCTCGTCTACGAAGATTTTCGTTGACAAGCTACGAATGTCTTCGTATAAATGCCCTGACATACTGCCTGTTGCCTCCAGGCGGGCGCTCCGGTGGCGCTGTTCGTTAGCCATGATGTTGTTTCTGTGACGTTTTTTTGAATGTACTTCGGCGCGCCCAGCGGTGACGAAATGGTCACCTTGCAAGACGCGAACGGGAACCCCTGTCTTTAAAAGCGCGCACCTTTGGCGCGTTCCAACCAGAGAATTTCGGAGGTCGTGATGAACATTCGTCTGGTTATCTGTTTCATGCTTGTGCTGTTGCTGTGCACACTCGTTTCTGGTCAGACGCTGGCTCAAAACTGATGCTTCACCAAAGCGGGAGGTACTGCGTCGGATTGCAGTCTCTGAAGCTGGGGTGCGGCAGATGGAGTCGGCTCACGCAGATAATGTCGTCCTGGCTAGAGGCTACACCCAGCTTGGCCTGTGGTACGAAGATGCGGGGCTGTGGAACCGGGCCGAAGCAGATCTGGTGCACGCGGTCTTCCTGTTACGTCATACTGCGGAACCGGGCAATGGTCTGGCCGGGGCTGTCGGTATGTTGGGAAGCCTGCATGTGGTTATGGGGAAGCTGGGCGAGGCCGAAAAGGAAGAGCAGGAGGCGCTGAAGCTCAGGCAAAACATCGGGGACCGGCTTTTGATCGCGCGCAGTTGGAACGATCTGGCGGCGCTCTCTCTTGCGAAAAACAAGTATGCGAATGCGACGGACTTCGCGCGGCGGGCAATGGCAGAGTTTGATGCCAACAGCAGAGCCGAAGCCTTCGATAGAATTTCGGCCCGGTACACGCTCTCGCTGGCACTCTGTTACCTCAAGCAAGGTCCGTCAGCTCTTCCGATGTTGAAAGAGGCCGTCGATGAGGCGAAGGCCACTCAGCGGCCAAACAGCGTGCCCATTGGTTTTGGCACGTTTCTTCTGGGCTATGTGTATTGGAAGTCCGGTGATTTTACAAAGGCGGGCGACTATATGGAACGCGGGAAGGCTGTTATGGCGGAGCGGCTTGGCTGGGAGCATCCGACCTATCTGGGCGCGTCGCGGCAGTATGCACGATTCCTGCGTGAGAGCCGGAGGTGGAGGAAGCTGAAGTCGTTGAGCGGCAGATCCGGCAGGCAGAGGCAGTGGTCGATGTTCGAGCGCTGCAGACGCAGAAGGGTGCGTACGGTTTCGCGGATTTGAAGTAAGGTTGAGTCGTGGGTTTTGTAAGTGAAGGCTTCCTGCTCCGGCAGAACGATGCCACAATGACTCCGGAGGCTTTGGATGCGGCTCTGGTTCGCGCACAGTGGAGAGGTGCCGATCTACCGGCAACTGGTTACGCAGGTAGCGCTGGCGATTTTGTGCGGCGATCTTCGTCCCGGGGATCGTCTGCCGAGCACGCGGGAGATCGCGCGGCGTTTTGCACTTCACCCGAATACAGTGAGCGCGGGTTACCGGCAGTTGGAGAAGGATGGCTGGACGGAGCGCCGGCGCGGCAGTGGCATCTACGTTCGCACTCATGCGGAGCCGCTGTCGACCCCGGAGCAGATGATCGATCACCACATCGCGGGATTCTTCCGCGCGGCGCGTGAGCTTGGCCTGCCGGCGGATGCGGTCCGCGCGCGTGTTGCGCAGTGGCTTGCTGCGCCTCCGCCCGACCATTTTGTTCTGCTTGATCCAGATCCGGAGTTGCGGCGGATTCTGCTGACTGAGATTCGTGCGGCGACGAGTTGGGTGGTCGATGAGGCGTCGCCTGAGGATTGCTGCCGGCCAGAGACGCTGGCGGCGGCGATTCCGCTGTGCCGTCCGAGCAAGGCGAAGCTGGTTCGCGCCGCTCTGCCCAAGGGAGTGGAGTTGGTTACGCTGCAGATTCGTTCGCCCAATGCATGGCTTAGTCCGTGGCTGCCTGCGCCTGCCGGGCATCTGGTGGCGGTTGTCTCGCACTGGCCTGAGTTTCTCGATGCGGCGCGCACGATGCTGATTGCCGCGGGCCTGCCTGCCGAGATGCTGATCTTTCGTGATGCGCGTGAGCCTCGCTGGCGCAGAGGGCTGGATCAGGTTACGGCGATCCTGTGCGATGCGTTTACGGCGACGCTGCCGACACTGCCTCCTAAACCGTATGTGATCGTTTTTCCGCTGCTTGCGGATGCGGCGCTTGCTGAGCTTGGTCGGTACTCGCAGGACGAGACTCCAACTTAGGCTGACCTCGTACGGCATTGTGACACCTGCGAAACTGTCCTCAGGCTGCACTTTGCAGGAAATCTTGCGTATACGCTCACCTCGTTGGCACTTCAAACACGAGGAGAGTGAGAGATGGGTATCGAACTTCGCAAGCAAAGTATCCCCTGGGCGATGGCGGCGGGCCGCGCGGCGCTGGGCCCTATTCTGATCGCTGGTACAGTGTGTTCGTGGAACGGTGTTACGCTCGCCGCGATGGTAGTGACGGCGTTGGTCTCCGATATCTTCGATGGCGTACTGGCGCGGTGCTGGGGGTGCGATACCGCTGGGGTCCGGCTGTTCGATTCGATGGCCGACACGGTCTTTTACGTGTGCGTGGCGGTTGCGCTTTGGATGGGCCAGCCCGGAGTGTTGCGACACTATGCGGGGCTCCTGATTCCGCTGCTATCGCTGGAGATGCTGCGCTTCGGCTGGGATTTTGCGAAGTTCGGTAAGCCTGCCAGCTATCACTCCTACCTAGCGAAGTGCTGGGGGCTGACGATGGCGCTGGGCGTGGTTGCTGTGTTTGGGTTGCGGCACTCGAGTCCGCTCCTAACCTTCGCGCTGGTGCTTGGAATCGTTTGTAATCTGGAGGGGCTGGCGATGTCTGTTGTGTTGCCTGTGTGGCGCAAGGACGTGAAGACTCTGCGGGTAGCGTGGCGGCTGCGCGAGCAGCTTCTTATGCGATCGCCAGCGGCGACGGGCGACGGTTTAGAGAGATCGCTGGCTACGAAGTATGGTTTCTTCGCGAGGAAGACGGTTGTCACGGCAGGCGTTCTTGCGCTGGTGCTGGGTTTGACGCTGGTGGCTTCTGCTGCTGTTGAGACCGGGCAGGCGGCGTATGCGGGCGGGTCTGCTGGGATTGCGCGGGATACTCTCGGGGCGCTGGATACTACTTCGCCGACAACGCTGGTCTTCAAGTTCAAGGCAGCTGATGGAAGGCCGGGTCAGATCGACATCGCCTACAAGAGCATCCACTACTTTTCGTACCACGACGGTGTTGCGCACCAAATGGGGGTTTTGCCGCTCATCGTCATTAGTCTGGTGAAGCCTCGGGAGCGGAAGCATATCTACACGATCGGCTATGAGGATTCCAATGGCTTAACTCAAGTAGCTATCTTCGAGGTCGCCAAGCGTGACCAGCATGAGTTTATGGAGCTTCTTCGTGCTCGCGACCCTCAGATATGCAGTAAACCTGCGCTCGCTTGTGGAGGGACCTACGGATTCCGCTGATTGGAGTGATACGGTTTACGCGAGCGATAACCGCACGGTTGTGCGATTTTGTGATTGCTGGGGGTTATTGGCGTCCGCTACACTTCTTGGGCAAGCATTACGCGAACCCAACCTATGAAAATTCACGAGTATCAGGCTAAAGAGATTCTGCGGAAGTATGGTGTGCCGGTTCCCGGCGGCGAGATGGCGACGACGCTGGAGGAGGCTGATGTGGCCGCCAAGGCGCTGTTTGGAGCGGGAAACGCAGTGGTGGTCGTTAAGGCGCAGATTCATGCGGGCGGCCGCGGTAAGGGCGGCGGCGTGAAGGTGGTGAAGACGCTGGAGGCTGCCGATGAGGCTTCGAAGGCGATTCTCGGGATGCAGCTGGTGACGCATCAGACCGGCCCGCAGGGGCAAAAGGTTCAGCGGCTGCTGATCGAAGAGGGTTCGGCGATCGAGCGTGAGCTTTATCTCGGACTGGTGCTGGACCGTGCGAGTGCGAAGGTCGTCTTTATGGCGTCGCAGGCGGGCGGCATGGAGATCGAGGAGGTCGCGCACAAGACTCCGGACGCGATCTACAAGGAGTACATCGATCCGGCGGTTGGGTTCCAGCCGTACCAGGCGCGCAAGCTGGCGTTCAAGCTGGGGCTGAAGCCGACGCAGATCAACGATGCGGTGAAGTTCATGACCGGGCTGTACAAGGCGTTCATTGAGACGGACTCGACGCTGATGGAGATCAACCCGTTCATCACGACGAAGGACGACAAGCTGCTGGCGCTGGACTGCAAGATCAACTTCGACGACAACGCGATGTTCCGGCACAAGGATCTGAAGGAGCTGCGCGACCTGTCGGAAGAAGACCCGCTGGAGGTTGAGGCGAGTAAGTTTGCGCTGAACTACATCAAGCTCGACGGCAACATTGCGTGCATGGTGAATGGCGCAGGGCTGGCGATGGCGACGATGGACATCATCCAGTACGCCGGCGGCTCGGCGGCGAATTTCCTGGATGTGGGCGGCGGCGCGAACCAGGAGCAGATCGAGAATGCGTTCGGGATTCTGCTGAGCGATCCGAATGTGAAGGCGATCTTCATCAATATCTTCGGCGGGATTTTGCGCGTGGATGTGCTGGCGACGGCGGTGGTTGCTGCGGCGAAGAAGCTGAATGTGCAGATTCCCATCATCCTGCGGCTGGAAGGAACGAACGTTGAAGAGGGGCGCAAGATTTTGAAGGAATCGGGTTTGAAGTTTGAAGTGGGCGCAACGATGAAAGAGGCTGCGGATCTTGCGGTAGCTGCTGCGAAAGGTGGCAAGTAATGGCGGTTTTGGTTGATAAGAATACGCGGCTGATCGTGCAGGGAATTACGGGACGTGAAGGCTCGTTTCATGCGAAGGGCTGTGCGGAGTATGGAACGAAAGTGGTTGGCGGCGTGACGCCGGGTAAGGGTGGCACGATGCACGAGGGTTGGCCGGTCTTCAACACCGTGGAAGAGGCGGTGAAGGAGACGGGCGCGAATGTGTCGGTGATCTTTGTGCCGCCGCCGTTTGCTGCGGACGGCATTCTTGAGGCGACCGCTGCGGGACTTCCGCTGGTGATCTGCATCACGGAGGGCATTCCGGTGCTCGACATGGTGAAGGTGTGGGAGGTGGTGAAGACCTCGAAGTCGCGGCTGATCGGGCCGAACTGCCCGGGCGTCATCTCGCCGGGTAAGGCGAAGGTCGGGATTATGCCGGGTCGGATTCATAAGGAAGGCTCGGTCGGGATCGTTTCGAAGTCGGGCACGCTGACCTACGAGGCGGTGTATCAGTTGACGACGCGTGGCATCGGGCAGTCGACGGCGATTGGAATTGGCGGCGACCCGATCATCGGGACGACGCATATCGATGCGCTGCGGCTGCTGAATGACGATCCGGAGACCGAGGCGATCATCATGATTGGTGAGATTGGCGGCAGTGCGGAAGAGGCTGCTGCGAAGTTCATCAAGGAGAATGTGAAGAAGCCGGTGGTTGGGTTTATCGCCGGGCAGACGGCTCCTCCGGGACGGCGTATGGGGCATGCTGGCGCGATCATCTCGGGCGGCGAGGGAACTGCTGCGGAGAAGATGAAGGCGATGACGGAGGCGGGCATCACGGTGGTGAAGTCGCCGGCGGAGATCGGCGAGGCGATGGCTCGGGTGCTGGGCAAGGCTTAGCAACGGGTCAGCTTCGTTGTCCGCGGAACATCAGACCTGCAGCGAAGAAGAGCGTTGCGATGGCGAAGGCGAGTCCGGCGTGGGGCCAGTTGTGGTAGCTGAGGCTGACGCCGGCGTCGATGATCCAGGCGCCACAGCCTACGAACCAGATCCAGGCCACGTTTCGCATGGGGTGTTGGACGCTCCGGCGGGTCGTAAGACGCAAATAAATTGATGTGGCAACGAGAAAGGCCCGAGAGTGGTTCACGCTCGGGCCCTTCTGTTGAAGCGGACGTTACTTGATGATGTTGCCGGTGGGATCGGCGTATTCGATGGGAGCGATGTTGAGCTCCTTGAGTGCTGGTTCGATCTTAGCGCGGTCTCCGACGGCTACGATGACGAGTTGATCGGGGTGGACGTCCTCTTTCGCGACGCGAGCAACGTCGGCTGCGGTGACGGAGGTGTACTTCTCCGGCAGGGTTGCGTAGTAGTTGAGCGGACGGTCGAAGAGGTAGATGGAGCCTGAGCGCGCCGGCAGTGGCTGCGGTGGTCTCGAACTGTCCGGGCAGCGACTGGACGCGGGCTTCTTTGGCCATCTTTAGTTCGGCGTCGGTGGGCGGGTTGGAGGGGAAGCGCTTGATCTCGTAGAGGAGCTCCTTCACGGCGTCGCGCGGTGATGTTCGTGCGCATCAGGCCGCCGGCGACGAAGGGGCCGCCGCCGCGATAGAACGCGTAGCTGGAGTTCGCGCCGTAGGTGTAGCCGTGCTCTTCGCGGAGGTTCATGTTGATGCGGCTGCCGAAGCTGGCGCCGAGAGTGTAGTTCATCACCTGCAAGGTCTGAAGGTCGGGCGTGGTGATGGGAAGGCCGAGGCCGTAGGCGAAGAGCGCGGTCTGCGGAGCGTTGGGTTTATCGACGATAACGATATGCGTGGGTTTGGGCTCCGGCGACGGGGGAACCGGAACGCTGGCCGAAGCCTTGCCGGTCCACGCAGCCGAAGTAGCGCTTGGCGAGAGCGCGGGCGTCGGCCTCCGTGAGGTCTCCGACGAAGACCAAAGCGGAGTCTGCCGGGCCGTAGTGCGAGGTGTAGAAGCCGGTGACGTCGTCCCGCGTCAGAGCCTGCACGCTCTCCGTGGTGCCGACGGGCGAGGCGCCATAAGGATGGTTGCCGTAGACCAGCAGCGGGCCTACTCGTTGGGCGATGGCGGAGACGGAGTCGCCCTCCTGGCTGATGGCGACGAGGCGCTGCTTGCGGATGCGGTCGAAGTCCTCATCCTTGAACGCCGGATGCTGAACGACATCGGCGAGCAGGTCCATGCCCTCGGCGGTGTGGTTGGTGAGCACGGTCATGCTGGCGGTGGCGCTATCCATGCTGGCGCCGACGCCGACGCGCGTGCCGATACGCTCCTGTTCTTCGGCGAGCGTGGTGAGATCGCGTGTAGTGGTGGACTCGCCCATGGTCTGCGCGGTGATGACGGCGAGACCGCCCTTGCCGGCAGGGTTGGACTCGCTGCCGGCGCGAGTGACGATGGACGCGGAGAGGACGGGCAGCGACTTCTCTTCGACGAAGTACACCTTCAGTCCGTTGTCGAGCGCGAAGGTCTTGGGCGTGGGCAGCTCGAAGTGCGACGGCGGACCGGCGGCGGGTGGCGTCTTACGCCACTCCTGAGAGGCCTCGAACTCGGGAGTGTATGGGTTGACGATCTTTACGTCGGCGTCGGTGTTGTCCGGGCTACGCGGCACATCGTTGAGCACTTTCTTGCCGGGCACGCAGTAGACGACGACGGCGGAGTTCTTGGTCAGGTACTTTGCCGCCGCAGCCTTTGCGCTGGCGACGGTGACTGCCTGCGTGGCCGCGATGTCTTTGGGCAGATAGCCGGGGTCGCCGGTGTACTGGTTGTAGGAGTCGAGCGTGTCGGCTACGCCACCGAAGCCGCCGAGCCGTTGCAGGCCGATGATCTTACGGCTGAGTTCGGTCGCCTTGGCGGCCTCGACCTCTTTTTGTGTGGGGCCGTCGGACTGCAGCTTGGCGATCTCGCTCCAGACGGTGGCCTCGAGGTCTTCGAGTTTGATGCCGGGCTTGGCGGTGACGGTGCAGTCGACGACGCCGGTGAGCTTTTCGGGGTCGACGCTACAGCTGACACGCTGTGCCACCTGCGTCTTGTAGACGAGCGCCTGGTCGAGGCGGCTGGCCTTGGCTCCGCCGAGCGCGAAGATCGCGACTTCGGTGTCCTCGGCTCCGGGTGCGAACTTTGCCGGAGAGAGCCAGGAGATGGTGAGCTGCGGCAGCTTGACTGTATCGGTGACCGTGACGCGCTTCTGCGAAGTGATAGGCGGCGTGGGTGTGTTGACAGGTTCGACCTTCGGGCCCTGTGGAATAGGGCCGAAGTATTTGGTGAGCAGCTCCCTCAATTTCTTTGGGTCGAAGTCGCCGGCGATGGCGATGGACGCGTTGTTGGGCGTGTAGAACTGCTGGTGAAAGTCGCGGATGTCAGCGATGCGCGCGGCTTCGATGTCGGCATGCGAGCCGATGACGGAGGCGTAGTAAGGATGCGACGCGGGAAAGAGCTGGTGATAGACCTCTTCGCCGGCGACATCGTAGGGCCGGCCCTCGCCCTGGCGACGTTCGTTACGGACGACGTCGCGCTGGTTGGCCAGCTTGACGCGATCGAGGCCTTCCATGAGGAAGCCCATGCGATCGCTCTCAAGCCACAGCGCGAGCTCAAGCTGGTTCGAAGGCATGGTCTCGAAGTAGTTGGTGCGGTCGAAGCTGGTGGTGCCGTTGACGTCGGTGGCGCCGGCGCCCTGCACGAATTTGATGTGGGCCTTTTCGCCGACGTGCTCGGAGCCTTCAAACATCATGTGCTCAAAGAGATGGGCGAAGCCGGTGCGGCCGGCCGCTTTCGTTGAGCGGGCCGACGTGATACCAGAGGTCGACTGCGACGAGCGGCAGGCGATGGTCTTCATGTGTGATGACGACCAGGCCATTGGGCAGAGTGTACTTTTCGTACTTCAGCTCGGGAATCTTGAGCGCTTTGGCGGGGGTGCTTTGAGCCAGGGCAGAGGTGGCGGCGAGAACGATTGCGATTCCGGCGACTGCGGCGCGATAAGGTGAATCCTGCCAGTCTG
Organism: uncultured Acidobacteriaceae bacterium; assembly: GCA_963744125.1. Lineage (GTDB taxonomy): Bacteria > Acidobacteriota > Terriglobia > Terriglobales > Acidobacteriaceae > Edaphobacter. The sequence goes on from CAVUSG010000012.1 coordinate 1,156,099, forward strand.
GTGGGGTGGCTCTGCATGGATTTACTCCCGAAAATTTGTTGGCGTTGTGTAGCGGAAGCATATCACTCAGACGCCATGTCCTGTCACCCGGAAGAGGCGTTTTCCGGTACAGTTAAGAGAGCGAAACGACCAGACCAGGAATATTTCAGGAGTAAGAAGACACCCCATGTCACAACGTACATTCAGCATCATCAAGCCGGACGCGGTCCGCAAAGGCTCAACCGCCGCCATCCTCGCCTTGATTGAAAAGGCAGGATTTAAGATTGTCTCCATCAAGCGGATGTCCATCTCGAAAGCGCAGGCCGAGGGCTTCTATCACGTTCATGCGGCGCGTCCGTTCTTCGGGGAGCTGACCGAGTTCATGAGCTCCGGGCCGATCTTCCCGATGGTCCTGGAGAAGGAAAATGCCATCGCCGATCTCCGCAAGCTGATGGGTGCGACCAACCCAGCGCAGGCTGAGGAGGGAACGATCCGCAAACAGTTCGCGGCGTCGATCGGAGAGAACGCAATTCACGGCTCGGATGCAGAGGACACGGCGGCGTTTGAGATTGGCTATTTCTTTGCCGGTATCGAGCTTCAGTAACAGTTGTGAGCGCAGATAGACGGCGGGAGTGGATGCTCCCGCCGTTTCTGCGTCTGATGGAATGCGAGACTATTTGGACTCGAAGAGCTTGAGGTCGATAGAATCGCCCATCGCCTTGTAGCCGGCGTCCTTCGGGTGTAGATGGTCGCCGGAGTCGTTTGCGGGAAGGTAGACTGTAGGATTGGCGGGGTCCTGAGTTGCCTTGTCGAAGTCGATGAAGCCGTCGAGCTGCTTCGTCGTGCGAATCCAGTTGTTGACGGCCTCGCGCATCGCCTCGCCGGCGGGTGAGGCGTACTTGGCGCCGCCATAGGGAGTGAGCGTTGCGCCGTAGACCTTGATGCCGTGAGTGTGGGCGCGCTCGGCAAGCTGGCCGAGGCCGAAGATGATGTCGTCGGCGGAGACGACATCGTAGCGTTTGGCTGGGTCGGGGTCCGCAGCGTGGCCGATGTCGTTGATGCTCTCCATGATGATGAGGTACTTCACGCCGGCCTGTGCGAGGACGTCGCGATCGAAGCGGGCGAGTGCGCTGGGGCCGCTGACATCGTGCAGGATGCGATTGCCGCCGATGCCTTCGTTGATGATGCCGAGGTTGGCTGTTTTCTTATCTGCCTGAAGACGGCGGGCGAGCACGTCCGGCCAACGCGCGTTAGCGTTGCGTGTGCTCAGCGCACCGTCAGTGATGCTGTCGCCGAAGGTCACGATAGCGCCGCTGTCGGCGCTGCCCTTGATGTCGATGCCTTTGAGGATCGGCCACGAGAAATAGGTCTTGGGAGTGTCCAGTTTCTCCGCGCTGACGACGTTGCCCGTAGCTGAGTAGTTCGTCTGGTCGGCAAAGCTGTGGAGCGGAGAGCTGCTGGATGGGCTGATCCGGAATATAGAGGCTGACGGCAACATCGGCGAAGGCGGGAAGCTTTATTGCGATGGGATCGCTGACGACCAGCGCGCCGGGAGGAATGATCGCGGAGGGACGGCCGCCGAAGGTGAGAGCGCTCGACGAGGAGGGGATGATGCTTCCGTCGCCTGCGCTGAGCGCGATACCGGCTGCGCCGATGGTGAGGGGATCGAGACCGAACTCGTTGCTCAGAACGACCCGGGCTGTAGAACCTCCGAGAGAGATGTGGACGATCTCGCGCAAAGTCGTGTCGCCCGACACGATCCTGCCGTTGGTATTGGGTGTGAGAACCGGCGATGCGCCCCAGGTGCCGACCCAGTGATCCGGGGGCGCGGCAACTGCAAATGAGGTCAGACCACAAAGACAGAGAAGAAGGAATAGGCGTGAGGTACAGATTCGGGCGAGGAGTCATGTCGTCCTTTAGCAATTTACGATGCGAACCATATTATCGTCGTTTTTGTGAGCGGGCGATGTTCACGTATAGTGGCGATGGCCGAGCGACCGGCGCATCCCGGACGTGAAACTGGTCGCGGAGGGCCAGCGCCAAATTGGTAGGAGGAATTCAGAGAGTGCAGACGATGAGATGGGCAAGCGTTATTCTGCTTAGTATGACAATCGCAACAGCGGCACACGCTACAGTAACAAAGGCCGTCTTTGGAACCATGCCCGATGGCACGGTTGTAGACATCTACACGCTGAAGAGCGATGCTGTCGAGGCGCGCATCATGACCTATGGCGCCCGCGTCGTTTCGATCTCGACTGCAGACCGAGACGGCAAGATGGCCGACGTCGTGCTTGGCTATAACACGCTCGACGCCTACCTCGCTGACACAGTACGTACTTCGGCGCGATCGTCGGGCGTTACGGCAACCGGATTGCGAACGGCAGCTTCAAGATCGACGGGCACGAGTACAACCTGCCGAAGAACAATAACGGCCAGACTCTACACGGCGGGACGGTGGGCTTCGACAAGCTGGTGTGGCAGGCGCATCCGATTTCAGGCGGCGTCGAGATGACGCTGGTGAGCAAGGACGGCGACCAGGGCTTTCCTGGCACACTGACTGCGCATGTGCGGTATTCGTTGTTTCACAACGCGCTGCGGATCGACTACAGCGTGACGACGGATAAGACGACCGTGGTGAACCTCACCAACCACTCGTATTTCAATCTTGCAGGCGGCGGCACCATCCTGAACCATGAACTGACTCTGCTGGCGGACAAATATACGCCAGTGACGAAGGTGTTGATCCCGACGGGCGAGCTGGCTCCGGTGGAAGGAACGCCCTTCGACTTTCGCAAATCGACGCCGATCGGCGCGCGCATCGGACAGGATGACGATCAGTTGAAGATCGCGGGAGGCTACGACCATAACTGGGTGTTGCGCGGTAAGAACGGAGAGGTGAAGACGGCGGCACGCGTCTACGATCCCTGCGAGCGGCCGCGTGCTGACCGTGACGACCACGGAGCCGGGCGTGCAGTTCTACTCGGGCAATTTTCTGGACGGTACGAAGTTTGGTAAGGCCGGGGAGTCTCACGTAAAGAACGCCGGACTGTGTCTGGAGACGCAGCACTATCCCGACTCGCCGAACGAGCCATCCTTTCCTACGACGCTGCTAAAGCCTGGCGAGACGCTGCATAGCATGACGACGTTCACCTTCTCGACGCACGCGAAGTAGAGCGTGAAGCGTCACAGGCCAGTGTGTGAGACCCGAGGCTTACAGGAGGGTCGCTCTGAGCGATGCGGGGCGTGATGCGCGGGATATTTTTCTTTGTGCGCTCGAAGCGACGCGAGTCGCGGCGGCGATGGAGCGCCGGGTCACCTGCATTGCAAACGTGATGGTAGTTGACGGCCACCGGTATGTGTTGAGCGACTACCGGAAGCTCATGCTGGTGTCCGTCGGTAAGGCCGCTGGGACGATGACTGCGGCGTTTCTGCGTATCGTGGGAGACGACGCGGCGCGGATGCAGGGCGTCCTTGCCGGAGTCTGCGAGGAGCGGTTCCCCGAACAGGTGCAGGTATTCGCGGGCGGTCATCCTGGGCCGAACCAGGCCTCGCTCGATGCGGCGGCTGCAATATTGCAGTTGCTGGAGCAGGCAGATGAGCGAGACCTGGTGGTCTTCCTCGTGAGCGGTGGCGGCTCATCGATGGTAGAGCAGATGCTGCGTGGCGATATCTCGCTGGAGGACACAGCTGCGACGCACAGGGCCCTGGTGGAGAGCGGAGCGCCGATCGCAGCGATCAATGCGGTTAGAAAACATCTGTCAGCAGTGAAGGGTGGCAGGCTGGCCGAAGCTGCTGCGCCGGCGCAGCAGCTCACGATCTTTGTGTCGGATGTCCCGATAGGCGAGCTGGATGCGATTGCGTCGGGACCCACGCTGCCGGATCGCAGTACAGTCGCCGATGTACGGCGCATCGTCGCGGAGTATCAGTTGACCGCCGTAGTGCCGCCGTCAGTGGCAGATATGCTTGGGTTAGAGATGGCCGAGACGCCGAAGCCTGGAGTCGCGATCTTTGCGAAGTCCCAATGGACGATCCTGCTGGACAGCGTATCGCTCGAAGAGGCAGCATCGTCGCGTGCGGCAGAGCTCGGGTGGAAGGTGACGATCGATAACACCTGTGACGACTGGGACGCAGAGGACGCAGCGAAGTATCTGGTGCAGAGGCTCGTGGAACTACGACGCAGACGGCATCGCGTGTGCCTGCTCTCTGCTGGGGAAGTGACGGTGCGCGTGCCTGCGAGCGCGTCGGGTCATGGGGGTAGGAATCAGCACTTCGCATTGATGTGCAGTCAGCAAATCGCCGGAAGTGATTTTGTGGTCCTTAGCGCGGGGAGTGATGGGGTGGATGGGAACAGCTCCGCCGCGGGCGCGATTGCGAACGGCACTACCGTTGCGCGAGCCGCCGCCGCAGATTATCCGGTGGAGAAGGCGCTCGCCGGTTTCGATTCGCATGCGCTGCTGTCGATGTTGGGTGATGCAATCGTGACTGGCCCAACCGGTAACAATCTGCGCGATCTGCGAATACTGCTGGCGCCGTAGCTACTGCTATCTGCGCTTGGCACCGATAACTTCCACTATCTCAGCGTCCGATCCGGACCACGCCGTAGCGCCGGAGTGCTCAAACGTCGCCCTCGAGTCCGACCAATGCAGATGGGTCAACTCCATCTTGCCCCGCTCGTAGTCGTATGTCGTGCCGTCATCCTGATAGAGATCGAAGTCTGCATCCGCGCCAGGATAGACGCGCAGCTTCGCGATCTTCTGCTTTTCATTGGTGCTTTCGACCGGCTCGCCGAGCGGCACAATCGAGCCCGCCTTCACGAAGAGCGGCAGCGTATCGATCGGCGCGCTGACGGTAATCGTCTGGCCGCCCTTCACGCGCTCGTTCGTCCAGTAGTTGTACCAGTCGGTGCCGGCGGGCAGGTAGACGGCGCGGCTGGTGACACCCTGCTCCGTCACCGGCGCCACCAGCAGCGCAGGGCCGAACATATACTCGTCGCCCATGTCGGCCACCTTCGGATCGTTGCCGAAGTCCATGAAGAGGCCACGCATGAAGGGCGCTCCCGTCTCATGCGAGAAGTGGCCGAGCGAGTAGATATACGGCATCAACTGATAGCGCAGGCGCAGATACTTTTCGAGAATGGGTTCGGCCTGCTTGCCGTACGACCACACCTCATTCTGCGGGCGCGTGCCGTGCGTGCGGAAGTTGGGTTGGAATGCTCCATACTCAAACCAGCGTACGTAAAGCTCCGGATAGTCATCGTACTGATGCACCACATCGCGCGCATCCGATGGATCGAGCAGCGCAGGCCGCAGTGGTTTGTGTGAGTATGCCGGCTCCTGCCAGCCGCCGATATCGGTGCTCCAGTACGGCATGCCGGAGGCGACGAAGTTGATGCCGGTCGGTACCTGCCGCTTTAGTGTGTCCCAGTTGGCACTAATGTCCGAAGACCAGAAGATCGTGCCGTTATGTTGCGCGCCGAGATAGGCGTCGCGGGCGAGGATTACGGCGCGCTCCTTCATGTCGCGGCGCATCCCGTTGTAGAAAGCGGCGGTGTGAAAGAGCGGATAGACGTTGAAGAACTGGGTCCCCGGCCCTATGTGAAAGTAGCTTCCATTCGGCGGGAGGTCGGGCTCAGTCTCATCGGCCCAGAAGGCGTCGAAGCCCTTGCTGACGTAGTTCTCGCGGATGATGTCCCAGTACCACTTCGCCGCGTCAGGATTGGTCGTATCCAGATCCGAGCCTGCGCGATCATACGGTAAGCCGTTCGTGGGAGTGCCGTCAGCAAGCTGCTCGAACCAGCCATTTTTGAGGATGGTGGCATAGTAGCGGTCCTCCGGAACAAAGCGTGGCCATACGCTGATCATGGTGTGGAAGTTCATCGCGTGCAGTTGCTGATTCATCGCGACAGGATCGGGCCACTTCTCCGGGTCCATGTCCATCTCGCCCATCTTCGTGTAGTGAAACCAGTCGATGACCAGGACATCCGCCGGCAGATGCCGGTCGCGATAACCTTTGGCGACGGCCACTAACTCCGCCTGGCTTGAGTAGCGCTGCTTGCACTGAATGTAGCCATAGGCGGACTTCGGCAGCATCGGAGTATCGCCCGTCAACAGACGATAACCGGTGTAGATCTCGTCATAGGTCTTACCCGCAATGATGAAGAACGAGACTCGCTGACCGACATCCGACGTCCATCGAGTGGAGTCGTTGAAACCGAATGCTACCGTGGTCTTCGACGGGTTGTCCCACAAAAGACCATAGCCTTTATTTGTAACGACAAAAGGAACACAAATACTTTGCCCGGACGGAGCGTTGTAGTCGTGCGCGCAACGAACGACGTGGCCGCGCCTATCGAGATAGCCTTCCTGGTTCTGTCCCAGGCCGTAGTAGTGCTCGTCCAGCGGCGATGCGAAGGTTGCGCCGACCTCGAAGAACGGCGGGTCCGTAGGTCTGCGATCATACAGGCGATCTGCATTCCCGTCCTTGTGGTTAGGCACCGACATCTGCCAGCCATGCATCTGCAGCAGAGTCGCACCTTCCGGCGTCTTGATGGAAAGCCCCACACCTGGGGTCGAGCCGCTAAAGAACTTGGCTGTCTCCGGCAAGGGGCCGGTGCCCCTACGCTCGGCAGCGATCGTTACGACCATCCGCTCCGAGCGAAGAATGTCGCCCGCCGTGGTCGTCTCGCGTGCCCATCCATTTTCCAGCGGCTTCGCGACGATGCCGTAGCCGGGCGCGGCTGTCGCGTCATCCTTCAGCAGGCTCAGACTGACGCGCACGATGTTCGGGGCGTAAGCCTCGACCATTACTGTTGCATTGCTTCGGGTAAGCGTCATCTGCTGAGCTTGCGCGACACCTATCGAGAGGGCAAACATCGTCAACACGAGCAATCGCAGCGACATGGTGCAAGTAAGCGAAGCTTTCGCGAGAGGATGAGATCGGTAGGACCAATTGGTGCGAATAATATTCATCGTGTGCGCTTCCCAGTCTCGCTCAGTTCTCGATTCCTGTGTCTCGTCAGTGTCCGCGATGAACCATCTTACGCACAAGGCGCAGGCGCCTTCACTATGCGTTGCTTTCCAAGTACATTGGAACGGCGGGTTGGGATCCGAGTGCGTACACGATGATTCATCAAAAATCTTAGGCAGATAGGAAGGTTTATGCAGCAGGTTCGTAGTTGTGCGTTGGCGGTTGTCCCGTTTGCGGTCGCAGCAATATCAGTAATCTTTACCATGCCCACAACCACCGTTGCACAGAGAGCATCCGTGACGCCGCCGAGCAACACTGCATGGAACGACAAGACGTTGCCGCCGGATACGCGTGCCGATCTGGTGATGCACGAGATGACGACGGCGGAGAAGTTCCAACTCGTCCACGGCACCGGCTGGGGTGTACTGAAAGCTGGAAGTTCCGTCCCTGCAGCATCGAATCACGGCGCCGGATACATGCCAGGGATCCCGCGGCTCGGCATTCCGGACATCAATCTGGCGGACTCCGCAGTCGGCGTTCGAATGGCGGCGCTCGATGGGCACTACGCAACGTTGCTGCCGTCCGTGATGGCGCTGGCCAGCACCTTCGATCTCGACGCCGCGCATCTCTACGGCGAGGTGCTGGGCAGGGAACTGCGTGCCATGGGTTTCAACATGTCCATCGGCGGCGGCATGGACCTTACGCGCGAGCCGCGGAACGGTCGCAACTTCGAGTATGCCGGCGAAGACCCTATCCTGGCCGGCAACATCGTCGGACAACTTGCAAGCGGAGTGCAGTCCCAGCACGTTATGGGCGACATCAAACATTACGCCTTCAACGATCAGGAGACCGGACGCAACGTCGTCAACGTGGTGATGGACAAGCGCACCATGCGCGAGACCGATCTGTTTGCATTCGAGATCGCAATCAAGATGGCGAAGCCCGCCGGCGTGATGTGCTCCTACAACAAGGTCAATGGCGACTGGGCCTGCGAGAACGACTACCTGCTCAATCAGGTGCTCAAGAAAGACTTCGACTTCAAGGGCTGGGTGCTCTCCGACTGGGAGGCGACCCACAGCACCGTCAAAGCTGCCAACGCCGGGCTCGATCAGGAGATGCCGGGCGAAGACTTCTTCGGCGTAAAGCTCCAGCAGGCGGTCGCCGCCGGGCAGGTCCCCATGGCCCGCGTCGATGACATGGTGCACCGCATTCTCCGCAGCATGTTCGCCGCCGGAGTCATCGACGACCCACCCGTGCGCCGCGTAGTCGATCCGTTTCGTGGCCGCGACGACTGCGCGCCACATCGCGGAGGAGAGCATCGTGCTGCTGAAGAACGCGAACGCGCAACTGCCGCTCAAGGCAGCCGCGCTACACAGCATCGCCATCATCGGCGGTCACGCGGACGTCGGCGTGCTCTCCGGTGGAGGCTCGGCCCAGGTCGATGCGCCGGGCGGCAACGCGATCCATCCAGAGCAGGGCTCACCCATCTGGGGCAAGCCGGTGTACTTCCCTTCAGTGCCGATGAAGGCAATTCAGAAGCTCGCCCCTGCAGCGAAGGTCAGCTTCGATCCGGGCACAGACCCGCAGGCTGCGGCAGCGCTGGCGAAGTCCAGCGACATAGCCATCGTCTTCGCGACGCAGTTCATGGCCGAGTCAGTCGATGCGACGTCGCTTTCCTTGCCGGACAATCAGGATGCGCTCATCAGTGCCGTCGCTGCCGCGAACCCGCACACCATCGTTGTGCTCGAGACTGGCGGCCCAGTCTCGATGCCGTGGATCGCCAACGTCAGCGGCGTGCTCGCCGCCTGGTATCCCGGTATTGGCGGCGCGGAGGCGATCGCAGACATCCTCTTCGGCAACGTGAATCCCTCAGCGCGGCTGCCGATCTCGTTTGCGAAGACGGATGCCGATCTGCCGCAGCCCACTGTCCCCGGGATCGATCCGAAGACCAACAAAGCCGTCGAGGATGCAAGCACGCTGAAGCAGAAGAGCTTCGACGCGGTTTACAGCGAAGGCCTCGCGGTTGGGTACAAGTGGTACGAGGTCAAGCATCGCGAGCCGCTCTTCGCCTTCGGCCACGGACTCTCCTACACCACCTTCCAATACTCCGGCCTGAAGGTGAATCAAGCTGCCCACACAGTCGAGTTTCAGTTGAAGAACGTCGGCAAGCTTGCCGGTGCAGAAGTCGCCCAGCTATACGTCACGCTGCCCGCCAGCTCGGAGGAACCGTTCCAGCGCCTCGCAGCATGGAAGCGCGTCCAACTCGCTCCGGGCGAATCGCAGACCATCACCCTCCCTCTCAACCCGGCCTATCTCTCCATCTTCGACGTAGCCGCGGACCAATGGAAGCTGCTGCCGGGCGAGTACAAACTCGCAATCGGCGGAGCATCGGACGATGTATCGCTGAAGGGGAAGGTGAAACTCGGCGAATAATGCGGCGGCAAGGGGATGGATGAGGACTGGGGCAGGTGGTTTGACCCGCGCCATTCGGGTAGACATAGGCCACGCCAATAATCCAAAATGCTCAGTGTAAGTTCCAAGCTAGCGCTGACTTTGGACGATGGTTGGCGGTTAACCCAGCCAGTCAGTCGAATGCTTTTCCACCGCGATCCGGACCAACTGGCTTCTCGAGCGCACTCCAGTTCGGGCAAAGAGTTGCTGAAGCGAAGCCTTGACCGTACTTTCTGAGATGCCAAGTCGCAGGCTGATCTCTTTGTTGCTCAATCCCTCGAAAATGCCTCGAAGAACGTCGCGCTCCCTGTCGCTGAGTTTTTCATTGGTCGTTGGCTCGCTGGGATGGCGCACTGCTTTAATTAGCACTTTAGCCACGCCGGGATCGATCCACGTCTCTCCTTTTGTGACTCGGGAGATTGCCTGGATCAGTTCTGCGAGAGGACTGTTCTTCAGGAATATGCCCGCGACTCCATCTTCGATCGCATGAAATATTTCGGCATCGCTCATTCCACTGGTCACCATGAGCACTCGACCGGCAAAATTCACTAACTTGCTCTGTGTGAGAAAGCGTATTCCCAATTCTCCGCTCAGATCGTAGTCGAGTAGCACGACATCAATTTCCATTGTTTGAATCATTCTGACAGCCTCCTGCACCGAAGCACAGACATGCGCAACCTGGAAATCGGTGTCGGCTTCGAGAAGTCTGGTTAGACTTTCGCGAAAGAGGGTGTGGTCATCAACAATCAGAATGCGGATGCGCTTATCCATCTGCCAGGTCCTCTTGCTTCCATATCGCGAGATCGATCACGAAGCTTGCTCCGGTAGAGGTGGGGTTGTAGCGCAGGTCTCCATAAAAAGAGCGCGCGAACGCCCGTGAAAGATAGAGTCCCAGGCCCGTCTCTTCAGCCTGCTGTTGAAACGGCTTGAACAACTCATCAGGATTGGCCACGCCACACCCAGTATCAACGATATATACGCTTACTTTATGAGTTGATGCCTGGACTTTGATTGAGAGTTCCTTACGCGGCTGGAGACTCATAGCTCGTTCGCTATTCCTCACGAGATTGAGAAAGACCTGCATTAGACTCGACCGATCCGCGACCACGAACGGAAGGTCCGCATCTTCCTCGATCGAGAGCCTGATTCCACTCTCTTCGAGCGAAGGCTCAACGATGATTCGCAATTCGCCCAGTAGAGAGTGAAGGTCTACATTTGTGATTCGGCCAGCGTCATTCGGACGATCTTTTGAAGCTATTTGTTGCAAGGATTGAATCAGTGTCCGTAGAGCAGCAATATCTTTGCGGTTTTCCTGGGCAGTACTGCGTTCCAGATTTTGATGGACGACTGCGATTGCAGCGCTGACGTTTCGAATTTCGTGGGAGACCGCGGAGACCAGGATTCGCGAGCCAGAGAGCAACTGGTGGAGGCTCGATTCCTCGTGCGTTCTAAGATCCTCCGAAGTATCGACCACCATCGCAGCCAGCCGCACGCCAACGCTCGTTTGATATGTCGAGAACCAGATATTCGCCAGAAAGATATCGCCAGTTTCGCGAAGCCCTTGACACTGCATCACCGTGCGAAAACTGTGCTGGGTCATTGGCACATTCAGCAACGAAGGCAGAAAGCGATGGACTGATGTGCCGCGAAGTCGACCGGGCCCGACAGCAAAGAGCCGGTGCGCTGCTTCGTTTGCTATGAGGAAGAGTCCGTTTGCATCCGCTGTAAAGATTGCGGCGGGGCTGCTTTCAACGAGAACTTTGAGCTGTTCTTCTGCATCTTGCCGCGCAGTAATCTCACTCTCGACTTGCCGCATGTGTTCAGCGGTAGACCGCCTGCTTTTTACGACCCCGTAGACAAAGAGGCCGGTCCCTGAGAAGGCGGCGAACGTCAGGATATCGCGAGGTAAACCTACCTGCGGAGTCCACTTGAGACTATTGAAGGCTTCGGTAAGTGCGGTGCAAAGAATGGCTGCAACGCAAATCTGCCAGCGGTTCAGGATGCGGCCGAAAAGCTGCATGGGAAACAAATAGAGAAAGCCAAGCGGAACAGCAGCATCGATCCGCCAGTCGGCAATGGCTATCAGCGCGAGGAAAAGACACGCGCGAAGGAGCACCGTTCGATTCTGTCCGCGAAACAGATGAGGAGACATGAGCCTGCGAAGCATTATCAACTTGCCACGTGAGCCACGTCACGCGCGGCTGGAATCGTAAGTAAATGCGAGCACAGGGTAAAACGGAATCTCGATAAAGCCCAGAGCAGCCAGCGCTGTTTGTACAGGGTGCCTTTGATGCGAAATGAATTCGTTACCCCTCAAAATCTCCATTCCCTATCTTCCCCCCTTTGCTTACGGAGCACCGTCCGGATAGCCGAAAGATAACTGAATTCAGCCAAAAGATAATCCTAGCGGCGCGGATCACTCCTTAGACTTTTAAATTGATTCCCCTTGCGATTTACAGGGACAGGAAGCATCGCTGGCGCTTGAAACGTAAAGGGTGAAAATTTGTTGTCTGTCGGGAAGACGAGCCACTTGATTAGTTCATCCAGCAGGTTTATGTCCGCGGCCGCCATGCTGCTTTGTTTTGGGGTTTTTCTGGGGGGCTGCCAGGGAAAAGCTGCGGATCCGAAGAGCGAAGCTCCGCCACCGACGACGGTCCAGCAGGACGTCAACAGCAACGTCGTCAAGGTGGACCATCCTGAAAGTTTTCCTTTAGTCGCCGCTGCCGAATATCAGGCGACCTCGAAGATCGAGGTGACCGGCTCAGTGAACCCTGATATCTCTCGAACTGTCCCGGTGATTTCCATTGCCTCTGGTCGTGTGGTCGATATGCATGCGCGGCTGGGCGACTTCGTGAAGAAAGGTCAATTGCTGATGGAGGTCCAGAGCACGGACGTTTCGGGTGCGTTTTCGACGTACCTTAAAGCGGTCAACGATGAGCAACTCGCGAAAGCGCAGTTGGATCGCGCGACGCTCCTGTTCAGCAAGGGCGCTGTGGCCAAGAGTCAGGTAGAGATCGCACAAAACGCCGAGGATGATGCAGTGGCTGCACTATCCGCATCCGAAGAACAACTGCGTGTGCTGGGCGTCGATAAGAACCATCCTGCTGCGACGGTTAAGGTGTATGCGCCTGCCTCCGGTTACATAATTGCTCAGAACGTCACCAACGCGGCCGCGGCAGGCGTGACATATTCAGGATCTGCAAATGCCTTCACGATTGCTGACCTATCGCAGGTCTGGATCATCTGTGATGTGTATGAAAATGATCTCCCACTTGTCCGCCTGGGGCAGACTGCAGAGATTCGATTGAACGCTTATCCGGATCGCGTCGTGGCTGGCGTCATTAGCGATATCGGCGCCGTCCTTGACCCTCAGATTCGAACCGCCAAGGTGAGGATCCAGGTCGATAATCCGGGCACGATCATGCGGGTGGGAATGTTCGCCACCGCTACGCTGCATGGCAAAGTGCTCCAGACCTACGCTCAGGTACCAGAGTCAGCCGTCTTGCATCTGCATGACCGGGACTGGGTCTACACGCCGGTAGACAGGGGCACCTTCCGCCGCGTGGCGGTGGAGGGTGGCGACATGCTGCCGGGCGGGATGCAGGAGATCAGGGCGGGACTGAGAGTCGGCCAGCAGGTGGTGTCGAATGCGCTTGCCCTGCAGTCTACGGTGGATCAGTAATGATTCGAGGGCTCGTCGATTTTGCGCTGAACAATCGTTGGCTGGTACTGGGTGCAGCCATCCTGCTTTTCGCGTGGGGGATTATTTCGTTCCACAATCTGCCGGTAGAGGCTTATCCCGACGTTGCAAACAACTATGTGCAGATCATCACCCAATGGCCTGGTCGCGCCGCTGAGGAGGTCGAGCAGCAGATCACCATTCCCATCGAGATCCAGATGGCCGGTATCCCGCACATGCAGCATCTGCGGTCGACTTCGCTGGCGGGTCTGTCCAGCATCATGCTCATCTTCGACGACAACTCGAACAACGACTGGAACCGCGAGAAGGCCCTCGAACGTCTCGGTCAGGTAACACTGCCTAACGGCCTGCAGCCGCAGATCGGCACCGATTACAGCCCCGTCGGACAGATTTACTGGTATACCCTGCGCTCCACCAACCCGGCCTACGACAACATGGATCTCAAGTCTCTCGAGGATTGGACCCTGGAAAAGCAATTCAAGTCCGTTCCCGGTGTTGTTGACGTCTCCAGCTTCGGTGGAATGACTCGCGAGTACCAGATCCGCGTCGATCCCGACAAACTCGTGTCCTATGGGCTGAGCATCGGCCAGGTCGAGCAGCAGATCGCCAACAACAACATCAACGCCGGCGGCAACTTTATCGAGGCGGGCTCACAACAGATCAATGTCCGCGAGGTTGGTCTCTACCGCAACGTTCACGACATCGAAGAGACCGTCCTCAAGCCCCAGGCAGGCACCGCCCTGCGCGTCAAGGACATCGCTACCGTCGCCCAAGGGCCTAAAATCCGCCTCGGCCGCATCGCAAAGATGTGCCGATTCGGCGCCACGCCCGCCACCGAATCCGATCCTACCTCCAGTCCCACCGATCCCTGCGTCGAGCATCTGGACAAGCAAGGCAAACCGATCATCATCCAGAAGGAAGATGGCAAACTCATCGACAACGACGACGTCGTGGAAGGTATCGTCCTGTTGCAGAAAGGTGACGACTCCGACCAGGCTCTAGAAGGCATTCACAAAAAAGTTGCCGAACTCAACAATGGAATTCTGCCACCAGGGGTAAAGGTCGTTCCATTCTTGGATCGCAGCGACCTGCTTCGTTATACGACCCACACGGTGCTTCACAACCTGACTGAAGGCATCATCCTTGTCGTCATCATCCTCTTCCTCTTTCTTGGCAATGCACGGGGCGCATTCATCGTCGCCCTTACCATTCCCTTTGCCTTGCTCTTCGCATCCATCTGCCTCGATCTACGCCATATTCCTGCCAACCTGCTCTCGCTAGGCGCTCTGGACTTTGGGATGGTAGTGGACGGAGCGGTCGTGATGGTTGAGAACATCGTGCGCCACTTGAGCCACAGCCGGGATCGACGCGAAATGAAGTCTCCGGCGGAGCAGATCCGAGAGGCAGCGCACGAGGTCCAGCGACCAGTCTTCTACGCTATCGGAATCATCATTACCGCCTATCTGCCAATTTTCACCTTACAGGCGGTCGAAGGCCGATTGTTCAAGCCCATGGCCTGGACAGTGGCTTTCGCGTTACTCGGCGCGCTCATCTTTTCAATGCTGATCGCGCCTGTGCTCTCCAGCCTGTTGTTCCCGAAAGGCGCGAGCGAATGGCAGAATCCGGTGATGACATGGCTTACCACTCACTATCGCCGTAGTGCAAAGTGGGCGATCGAACATCGCTTCGTCACGCTTGGAGTGGCCGCATCGGCGCTCCTGTTGTCGGGCTATCTAGGAATGAGCGGAATCATCGGTTCCGAATTCCTTCCGCATCTCGACGAGGGTGCAATCTGGGTGCGCGGCACACTCGCCCCCAGTACCGGCCCTACCGAGAGCGTCCGCATCATGGATGAGGCGCGTCTCAAGCTTTCGTCCTTTCCCGAGGTCACCAAAGTAGTAAGTCAGACCGGCCGCCCCGATGACGGCACCGATACCACCGGCTTCTTCAACACCGAATACTTCGTCGATCTCAAACCCAAAGAGGAGTGGCGTCCAGTCTTCAAGAAGAATAAGGACGAACTCATCTCCGCTATGGACCGGGAACTCGATAAAACTCCCGGTGTCATCTGGAACTTCTCGCAGCCGATCTCAGACAATGTCGAAGAGGCCGTTAGCGGAGTGAAGGGCGAGCTCGCAGTTAAGATCTACGGCGACGACCTGCGCACACTCGAAGAGAAGGGCAACCAGATCGTCTCCATCATGAGCCAAATCAAAGGCGTGCAGGATCTGGGACTCTTCCGTGTCATTGGTCAGCCAAACCTCAACTACACCGTCAATCGCGAAGCTGCTGCCCGCTTCGGTATCAACGTCGCCGACGTTCAGGACGCCATCCAGACCGCCGTCGGAGGCAACGCGGTGACCCAGTTGCTTCAGGGCGAGGCACGCTACGACGTCGTTATCCGCTATCTTCCGCGGTACCGCAATACCCAGCAGGCCATCGACAACATCCGCTTGCTCTCCCCCTCCGGCGAACGAGTCTCTCTCGCGCAGTTGACGACAGTGAAGACCGAGGATGGTGCAGAAGAGGTGTACCGCGAGGGCGGCCAACGCTACGTCGCCATAAAGTACAGCGTTCGGGATAGAGATCTGGGCAGCACCGTGGAAGAGGCGATCGCCAAGGTTAACAAGCAGGTGCAGTTGCCTCCCGGCTACAAGATCGATTGGGCCGGCGAGTATGAGAGCCAGAAGCGATCGTCGCGCCGCCTTCTGATTGTTCTTCCGATCACGATCATCTTGATCTTCGTGATTCTGTACACCATGTTCAAGTCGGGGAAATGGGCGCTCCTCATCCTGGCAAATGTGTCGATGGCGCCAATCGGAGGGCTCCTGGCCCTGCTGCTCACCCACACAAATTTCAGCGTCTCTTCCGGAGTCGGATTCCTCGCACTCTTTGGAGTATCGGTGCAGACGGGAGTCATCATGCTCGAATACATCAACCAATTACGCGCACGTGGCAAGTCCATCGAGGACTCTGCCATTGAGGGCGCAGTCCTGCGGCTTCGCCCCATCATGATGACGATGCTCGTGGCAACACTTGGCCTACTCCCCGCGGCGACGTCTCATGGCATCGGGTCGGACTCGCAGAGGCCATTCGCAATCGTCATCGTCGGCGGCCTGATCGGGGCGCTCGTCATCAGCGTCTTTCTGTTGCCCACCCTCTACGTCTGGATAGCCAGGCCTCAGGACGTCCTGCCCGTACCGGAGACTGAATTCGAAAACTGATGGGGGAGTAGGAAAGAACCGCTCGATCGAACGATGAAGAAACAATGGAAATAACTATGATGAACAGAAAATTCGGCCTACAGACCACCCGGCTCAGTCTGTTCGTTACCCTGCTTCTCGCTGCAGGTGTACCCGCTGCGCTCGCCCAAAATCCACCCGCGCCTGCGCCCTCAGCTCAAACCGGCTTAACCTGGGACCAGATCAAGACCAAGTTCGAGGCCGCGAATCCCTCGTTGAAGGCAGATGCGCTTGGTGTGGACGAGATGAAGGCCCAGGAGATCACGGCATATCTCCGGCCGAACCCGCAGTTCACTCTATCGACGGATGGGACCCAGATCGCTTCGTACAAAGGGGTCTGGAAGCCTACGACCGGCACTCAGGTTTCACCCAACTTCAGCTATCTGCACGAACGCGACCACAAGCGCGAGTTGCGTCTCGAGAGCGCAAAGGAAGGCACGCAGATCGCGACTTCCCAGCATCAGGATTTGGAACGGAATCTTCTTTTCAACCTGAGGTCATCGTTTATTCAGACGATGCAGGCGAAGGCGACGTTGAACCTGACTCGAGAGGAATTGGACTACTACGACCACATCATCGACATGAGCAGGGAGCGCTTCAAGGCTGGCGATCTCGCCCAGATCGACCTGGATCGGATTGAACTCCAGCGCGTGCAGTACGAGTCGGATTTGCAGACCGCTGAGGTCAATCTGCGTACTTCTAAGATCCAGTTGTTGCAATTACTGAACGATAGAACGCCGGTGGACCAGTTCGATGTCCAAGGCCCGTTCGATTTCTCCGACCAGTTGCAGCCGCTCGATTCGTTCCGCCAAATCGCCCTCGATACGCGGCCCGATCTAAAGGCAGCGCTTGAGTCCGTTCAGCAGGCAGACACCAATCATAAACTTGCTATCTCCAATGGCTCGACCGACCCGACGTTCGGCGCGTGGTATACCTACAACCCGTCGTTTAACAACCCCTATGACTATCAGACACTGGGACTCAGCGTGAGCTTCCCACTTCGAATCTTTGATCGGAATCAAGGCGAAAAGCAGCGTACGCAACTTGACATCGGCCGCAACCAGCAGTTGACCGATGTGACCCGCGCCCAGGTCTTCAGCGATGTCGATTCGGCATACACCCTGGTGAACAGCACCGTGATCCTGCTGCGGCCGTACAAGGAAAAATATCTAGCCCAGGCAGTGAGAGTCCGCGAAACGGTGACCTTCTCCTATCAAAACGGAGGAGCGTCCTTGATGGATTTCCTGAATGCGCAGAACGACTACCGAAATGTGCAACTAGCCTACGTGCAGCTCATAGGTTCGTATTTGTCAGCCGCAAGCCAGTTGAATCTTGCAGTCGGACGCGAGCTAATCCCTTAACCGCTAGGTTCTCGTGGTACCTGATTGCCCGGAGATTGACCTTCGGGAAGAAAAAGATGGAACGCGTTTATTGAGCTAACGATGTTTGAGGTTGCGGAGGTAACAGCATGAGTCATGGGAGTACTTCGAATCGCATGAAACGCAAACGGCAGCAAATGGATCAAGCCCTTTTGGCAATCATTACCTCGCTAATCCTTGGGATTCCGCTACTCTGCTGTGTCGTTATGGTATTGCTACAGGCGTGTGCAACGCTGGTTCACGGTCGCTTATTCCACGGAAAGTAAATACATTATCTGACCCTTACGAGTAGCTTATGGCAACTGACCGGTATGCACTCACCCCGGCCTTCACCCCCAACCGACAGCCCTGGATTCACCCCAGCCGGCCTCCTGATCTCCTCTTACTCAAGAGCTCCCAAAACTCTCTCCAGAGTCCAGCCAATCGACCCCCGCTACCTTCTCAGCTTCAACACCCCAGACTTACCCTCCGGCCTGCCTTTTCTCCTCTATCTAATTTTGGAATTTCACGTTATCGTTCGTGAAAGACCAGATGCTCCAAATGCAGAGACGTAGTCGCATGAACTTTTCGCGCTTCCGCCCATTCTTCTTCGTGCTTCTGGCATTATGTGCGGTCGCAGTCACGGTCCACGCGCAGGAGCATGGCAGGCCTCCGAAGCGCCCACTTCCAACGTCCTGGGGGCACAAGGTTTGGTCAACCGAGGATGGCCTTCCGCAGAATAGTGTTCACGGGATACTCCAAACTCGCGATGGATACCTCTGGGCCGCTACCGAAGGAGGGGTCGCTCGCTTCAATGGGTTCCAGTTCACCATCTTCCACCAGGAGAGCGCCCCGGAGTTCACCAGCAACGATACGTGCTGCCTTGCCGAGGATCGAAGTGGTGGTCTTTGGATTGGGACATCTGACGGTCTTTTGCGATATGCAGGAGGAGTGTTTCGTCGCTATTCGACAGCCGACGGACTGCCGTCCCCCATCGTCGAATCACTCGCTCCGACGGACGATGGCCTCCTGCTCGTGCTTACGGCCGGCGGTCTGGCAAGATATGACGGAAAGAGGTTCGCTGCACTGGGCCCTTCCGCCTCTGCACTCGGCACTGGGCCGGGCAATGCCGTTTGGATTGCGACTGCGGCGGGGATTTTCTCCTACGAGCATGGACATCTGCGTGCTGCGTCCGTCTCCGGTTTCCCTCCGGGATCGATCGAAGGTCTCGGCTCGCTTAAGAATGGTTCCCAGTGGTTCCGGACTCGCACGGCTCTCCTGTTGTGGAACCAGGGTCGGCTTCGGACCTGGCGCGCCGGTCGTGAGTTGCCTGGGACGCGTGTGCAGTCGTTTCTCGAAGATTCGCGAGGGACCCTGTGGGTTGGAACAGACCAGGGTCTTGTCACGTTGCCATCTGCAGGAGCAGCCGGCAATGTACGACTTGAGAGTTTCCCTGCTCTGGGTACCAACTCCATCCTCACAATGTTTGAGGACGGGGAGCATAGTCTCTGGGTCGGTACGGATACAACTGGGCTGCATGTCCTTCAACAGCAGAAGTTCCAAGCGTTGCCTTCGCTTTCGGGTCGTCCCATTACCGCTATTACGCAAACTGTTGACGGGACCGTCTGGTTGGGCAGCAAGGAGGAGGGCCTCTTTCGGTATGACGGTCGCGAGACCCGCAATCTTTCCACGAAGGACGGCCTGCTCAGCGACGTCATCCTTACGCTGGCTGCGGATCGAGACGGTTCCCTGTGGATCGGTACGCCGGATGGACTCAATCGTCTGCGTGGACAGAAGATCGAGTCTTACACCTCTGCTGATGGACTGCCGGACGACTTCATCCGCTCGCTTTTCGCAGACGATGATGGGACCCTGTGGGTGGGCACACGCCGTGGCCTTGCCCATCGCGAACAGGGGCAATTTAGCGTCCTTTCGCGGGCGAACGGTCTGAAGAGCGATTTGATCGGGGCCATGCTGCGGTCGCATTCTAACGATCTCTGGGTCGGCACGTTGGACGGCCTTGTCCGCATTAGGGAAGGGAAGCCAACTGTATTTACAAAGGCACAGGGCCTTTCAGACGATGTCATAACGTCGCTGTTTGAAGACAAGAACCATACTCTCTGGGTAGGCACAAAGGACGGCGGCCTTAACCGCTCATCGGGAGACGGTTTCTCTTCTATCAATGTGCACGATCTTCCGCGCGAGATCGATGCCATCGTTATGGATGCTCGCGGCTATTTGTGGCTTACTTCAAACCGTGGAGTCGTACGCGTTCTGGCATCTGAGCTCATGGCCTGTGGACACGCGGCAACGTGTAATCCGCATGTTGCCACCTATGGCCCATCCGATGGAATGCCGACGGACGAAACATCTTCCACGGGGCATCCCGGCGCCTTGAGAACGACGAATGGTCATCTCTGGTTCGCGACTCGCAAGGGTGTGGCTATCGTCAATCCGAATGATCTGCAAGAAAACCTTGCTCCGCCTCCCGTTGTCGTTGAACGCTTCACGGTTGACGATGCCGAGTTGAAAGCCGCGGGAAGAGAGATCACAGTCCCGCCAGGCCATGTTCGGTATGGCTTCGAATACGCGGGCCTCAGTTACGTCTCGCCTTCGAGAGTGCGCTATCGTTACATCCTCGAGGGATTCGATAAGCAGTGGACGCAGGCTGGTTCACGCCGCAATGCTTACTACACCAACCTTCCGCCGCGGACACTATCGCTTCCGTGTCCAGGCAGCGAATGAAGACGGCGTTTGGAACGAGACGGGGGCAGAGGTGGCGTTCGCCATCAAGCCACCGTTCTATCGCACACTGTGGTTTTTGGGACTTGACCATACTGCTGCTCGCGGGCATTGTCTTTGCTATATATAAGATGCGTGTTCGTGCAATTCGCTCGCAATTCGACTGCGATCCTCGCGGAACGCACCCGCATCGCGCGTGAGATTCACGACACTCTGGCACAGGACTTCGTCGGCGTCTCGACGCAGCTTGAGCTTACTGCCCATCTGCTGGCGCAGTCTCAGGTTCTCGAAGCCAGTCAACAGGTCGATCGCACGCGGGAGCTTGTTCGGGAAGGGCTCGCCGATGCCCGTCGTAGCATATGGGACCTGCGGGCGGCCAGTACGCAGGCGACATTGCCGATGCGACTCACGCATCTTGCGGAGCAAAGCGCGACCGATCATCTGAAAACCGAGATCAAGATCGGAGGCACTTACCGCGCTCTCGCTCCTTCTCTCGAAGAACGAGGTATTCCGCATCGCGCAGGAGGCTGTTGCCAATATAGTCCGTCACGCTAAAGCGACCCACGCAACGCTCGATCTGCGCTATCATCCAAACGACCTTACATTGACGATCTCTGACAACGGCGTTGGATTTGTGGCAATGGACCCCACCTGGCCCGCGAAGGGCCACTTCGGACTTCAAGGAATGCACGAACGTGCCGAACAGATCGGCGCGTCACTGAGCGTGAGAAGCTCTTCAGAAGGTGGTACGACGGTCACGCTATCAGCGCCGCTAGCGAACGGAAAGGAATGAAGGCATGGCAGATCGAATCAGAACCATGGTCGTAGAGGACCATCATGTTGTGCGGCAAGGTCTCGTCGCCCTGCTCAACGTCATGCCCGAGATCGAGGTAATTGGCGAAGCGAGCGACGGCCTTCAGGCGGTCGAGCTTCATCGTCATCTGCAGCCGGATATTACGCTGATGGACCTGCAACTTCCCAACCTGGGAGGCGTCGCCGCCATAACCCGCATCCGTGCAGAGAACCCAGCTGCACGGTTTATTGTCCTGACAACTTTCGATGGCGACGAGGATATCTATCGTTCGTTACAGGCCGGGGCCAAGGCATATCTCCTTAAAGGAATGACCATCGACGATCTGCTCAGCACCATACGGCTGGTCCACGCGGGCAAGAGCAGCATCTCGCCGGCGATCGCCGAAAAGCTCTCCGAACGCATGGGCACGCAGGATCTTACTGCTCGGGAACGCGCCGTGCTCGAACGGATTGTTGCTGGTCGCGCAAATAAGGAAATCGCGTCCGATCTTGCGAATCTCCGAGGCAACGGTTAAGACCCACATCAATAATTTGCTAGGCAAGCTGGGCGTCAGTGACCGCACAAACGCAGCCACGGTCGCCATTCAGCGCGGCCTCGTCCATCTCAAATGAGTCGCACCTTTATGAAGCTATCCTTGTTGCTTTTTCTCTCGATACTCGTCTCCACTTCAGGCTGGAGCCCAGGCCAAACCGGGTTGGCGTTCTGCCACAGCAGAAGAACTCAAAGCCGTGTTGCCATTGCGTGCCCCGGTGGAGAAAGAACGCATCGAAACCGAGATGCGTACTGCCTCCGGCATCATCAATTCGCATGGGAAGGTCATTGCCGGCGTGGTGCTTATCACTGCGGGGTACTCGGCTGATGGAAAATACTCTCACTACCTGCTTGTCCAGACGCCGATTACAATCGCCGATATTTCTCTTGCGCCCGGCTCTTACGTCTTCGGCTGGCAACGGGCGGAAGATAGTCTCGTCGTCAAGTTTTACGAGGCGACTACTGGAGCGGAACGCGGCACAGCTACCGCGCACCGGATGCCGCAGGGGACCCGTGTAGAGTCCTTTCGCCTGTGGCCCCCTCAGGACCAATCCATCCTCCAGATCGGACGATTTAGTGTTCCCTACCGATTGGCGGAACTAAACCTTTTGGTTGATACCGGCGACCACTTACTTGGTATAAAACTGTTTGGAGCCTCGGTAAGGACCATCTCGTGAATATTTGTCGCGTTACGCCCCGCAGTTTCTTCTTACAACATTTGTATGAAGCCGTTTTGCTCTGTGCGGCGCTCTTGATGGGGCGGAGCAACCTAATCGCCCAGACCGTTGCACCAAGCGCCCCCGCGCAGGACCAGAAACAGACGCCGGCCCCAGAAGGGGGAGCACAATCCCAGATGGGCGGGGTCAACACCGGTGGGGCTCACGCAGCAGTGCTCGACAAAGAACACCGGCCAATTACCGCTGGAGGCTTCGTAAAAAGTGGTCCGGTCATCTTTCAGGACATCGCCCAAAAGGCGGGTTTGACGACCTGGAAGCACACCATGGGGACGCCTGAGAAGCATTACATCATTGAGACGAACGGCTCCGGCGTCGGCTTGATCGACTACGACAACGATGGCTGGCTCGATATTTATTTCGTCAATGGTTCCACCGTCTGATGCTCTAAGCGGAAAGGCCGTTGCGCCTAAGGCTGCGCTCTTTCATAACAATCACGACGGCACATTTACTGACGTTGCTGCAAAAGCAGGCGTGACCAACGACCGGTGGGGCGTCGGCGTCGCCATCGCCGACTATGACAACGATGGCTGGCCCGATATCTATGTCAGCAATTTCGGCAAGAACCGTCTCTATCACAACAATCACGATGGCACCTTCACCGACGTCGCTGAAAAAGCAGGCGTGACGCTGGGCAACTGGTCAACCGGCGCCACGTGGGGAGATTACGATGGCGACGGCCGCCTCGATCTCTTTGTGCCCGGCTACGTTCACTACGATATGGCACAACCAACCGGCATCCAGCAGCAACGGCGCGACGCTGTGCCAGTTCCGCGGCGAAGAGGTGATGTGCGGCCCGCGTGGACTCAAAGGCGAACCGGACCATCTGTTTCACAACAACGGGGACGGGACCTTTACCGACGTGAGTGAAAAGGCCGGCGTCAGCGACAAGAATGGATACTATGGCCTTGCTTCGCTCTTCATCGATGTCAACGGCGACGGCAAGCCTGACCTTCTGGTCGCGGACGATTCGACACCGAACTATCTTTATCTCAATAAGGGTGATGGCACCTTCGAGGATGCGAGCTACGCCTCCGGCTATGCGCTGAATGAGAATGGGTCGTGAAACAGCATCGATGGGCATTGCGCTTCGGCGACTACCGGAACAACGGTCTCGTGGACTTCTACAACACCACCTTCTCCGACGACTACAATCCGCTCTACCGAAACGATGGCAATGCAAACTTCACCGACGTCAGCTATCCGATGGGGATTGCCGAACCCACCATCCCTTTTCTTGGTTGGGGCGATGCGTTCTTGGATTTCGACAATGACGGCTGGAAGGATATCGTGATTGCAAACGGCCATGTTTACCCATCCGTGGACCATGCCAATTGGGGGACCACCTGGGCGCAGCGCCCACTTGCTCTTCCGAAACATTGAAGGGAAAAAGTTTGACCTGATGCCGGCCGTGGAAGGCACCGCCCTCGCAAATGTCTACGTCGGAAGAGGCCTTGCAGTTGGAGATTTATTCAACGATGGCAAACTTGACGTCGTCATCAACGTTTTGGACGGCCATCCTGCCTTGTTGCGCAACGTATCCTCCGACACCCATCATTGGGTGGAACTGAAGCTGGTAGGCGGTCCGAAGAGTCCGCGAGACGCCATCGGAGCCACTGTTTACCTTACTGCAGGCGGGCAACGGCAGCGGGGTGACGTTGTCTCAGGTGGAAGCTATGCATCCACACACGATCCTCGTCTCCACTTCGGGCTTGGCGATGCGACCTCCGTCGATATGGTCGAAGTGCACTGGCCAAGCGGCGCAAAAGAGAAATTTACTATTGCCAAAGTGGACCAGATCGTAACGATCGTCGAAGGCAAAGGCACGAAGCTATAGCGTTGCTCATTCTTTAGTGGCTGGCGACGATGCAACGTTAGGGAGAGCTGCTTGCTTCGGAGCTTTCCGCTTCGCGTGAAGAAAGTCCACCAGGTCTTTGATTTCGTCCGGTTGGAGAACATCGCCGAACGCAGGCATCGCACGCGCCGCCATTGTGAATCTGATGCTCAATTTTCTGTTTGTTCAGGCGTTTGCCGACGGTGGTCAGATCGGGCCCAAGCTCTCCTCCGCGGCCATCTACGCCGTGGCAATGCTCACACCCTTTCTCGTGAAAGAGCGTGGCCCCTAAATTTTTATCTTCGTTCGCGTAGGCGTGAACAATCGGAACGGGCGGTTGCGCCAGGCCGGGCGTAAGAGTGACGACAAGGCCACGAAACAGGCGGCGGTAGTGGTCCGTGCGAATATCTCAGGGTGTCTTTGCAGAGAATTAAGGGTCTTTCTGTAACGGTCCATCGGGAGTGGCTGGCCTATCTCTTGAGTAGGACTCGGTCAAGGTGTCAATTGGACTAGAATTCGCCACCACTCATGGAAGAAGAGGTCGGGGCAACGATCTGGGGTGAGTGCTTTCCGGGCTTCGGCGGCATGTCGAGCTCATGCGTATGCCAGACGATGCCTTCGTCGGCGATCTCCGTGTGTTTCTGAAGAAATTCATAAGCGTACGTGCTTGCAGTGGGATCGTCTTTCTGGTCGGCAAAGATGGCGGCCTGCTGCTGCTGAAAGGTCCATGAGACCGAGTCTGCGGTAGACGATTGAAAGGATGTAGTGCGCGGACAGATCATCCGGATCGATCGACTGGACCTTCTCATATTCGCCCCGCGCCAAGTCGTATTTGTGGAGTTGGTAGTAGGAGAATCCGAGTTCGCGATGGGCATCTCGCGATCGCGGAAAACTGGCTGCGACCTTCTGCAGATCGGCGATTGCCGTGTCCATGTTGCCGAGATTGCGTTCGACTAGAGCGCGGTAGTAGAGCGCGCGTGAATTTCCTGGCGCCAGGGACAGCGACTTTTCAAGGTTGGAACGGGCTTCGTCGTACCTCTGCCATTGGATCTGGGCGATGGCGACGTTCGTGAAAGCGTCGGCATAGTCCGGTCGAAGTTTAGCGACGCGCTCAAAAGAACTTGCCGAAGCCGCATATTGTTGAGCGTCCAGCAACGCGATCCCGAAGTTGTTCCAGCGCATCCATTCTTTGTTTTCATCGGGGCCGGGAGGTACAGGTTTGTTTTCGCCAGCCTGGATGGTACGTGTCTGCGACACCATATCAACGATTGGCTGTTCGTAGTGCTTGCTCATGGCGAAGTCTATAAAATGCTGGTCGAACCGGCGATATTTGACGGTCGCTGTAATCGTGATTGGCCCGACAGTTGCGGTCGGCATGATGAAGGAGTAGCGCACCAACTGAGAACGTCCAGACTGGATAGTGTTGTTGTATGCGACGACGCGGTTGGTCCAGACCTGGTGCAGCTCGTTGAGGCCGCCGTTCGCGTTCACCAGGCGATTGGTAAAGCTGTGCGCGCGTTCGTCGAGATCTCCGTTTGGCTTGATGAACCCACTCTGATGCAGGACCTTTCCGCTTTGATCTTTGACGGTGAACTCCACCCAGGATTCGTACATGTCACGCTGCTCAGGAACGTGGCTGTGAGCAATACCCTTGTTCTGAATGACAACATCTGCGGTAATCGTCTCGCCCGGGGTAAGGGAAAACCGGGTGAGGCCCAATGGAGCGACGAGGCCCTTCGATGAAGCACTGTCGGCCATCTCTCCGTGCTCGATCGCGAAGATGTCGACATTGAAGACATTGTTCTGAAGGAACTTCACGATCCTTGTGGCCTGCTCGTCGAAGCCATAAATCTTCGGAATGACCGTATTCGCTCCAAGCCACCGATGCGAAGCAAGCTGGCCTTTCTTTGCGCCGGAGTCGGTTAGCTTCAAATCTTCGCGCTGCATATGGCAGGTCTGGCAGGTGGAGACCGAGTCCTTGACGTAAAACGGCAGCGGCGACTGTTTCGCGAAGGAGGAGTTCTGCCACTCGTCGTAAAGAAAGATGGCGCGCTGCCATTTGTAGTCATTCAGCGAACGAGGTAATGCGGCCTTGTGGCAGGATGAGCAAAACTCCGAGGTGCGGTAGAAATCCTTCATCACCGCTTTGCTATGGCGATCGAGGTGGGCAAGGATCTCGCCGTCGGAGACTTTACGGGTGATTGGCTTACCGTCCTCATCAACGAGCACCGCAGGCACGCCCATGACGTAGCTGCCAGTACCACGCGTGTCTACCTTCTGGATCGAGTGGCAGGTCATGCAGGTCACACCATCCTGGTCATAGGGACGTTTCTTCGGCCCGGCCTGGGTCAAGGCCCCGGACAACAATGCAGATCGGGTCGTGGCAGCCCTCACAGTGGCGGGAGAATTCAATCCCCTTGGCAGTCATTGAGCATCCCGACATTTTTCAAGTAGTACGGAACGCGATTGGCATTGGAGTGGGCCGATTCGCGCCATTGCTTGTGACTCTCCTGATGGCAGTGACCGCAGTACTCGGCAGTGGGGAAGAGTTGAGGATCCAGGAACTCTCCCGTCTCGGTTGTAGCGTTCGAGGGAACAAAGGGAGAGTCTTTACCAAAGCGATAGTTGTACTTGGCGGCAACTTTTACGGAATACTCATGGCGCGCAACGGCGGCTTCGTCCGCTTGGCCACTAGCTTTCACCGATCTTGGTACGAATGCGATCAGACTTGCCAGGCTCAACCCAACAATCAGAGCGACCGCACAAACGAGCTTTCGATCTTTGATCGTCAATTGCATTGGCACTCTTACCTCAACCCTACTGTGCGCTTACGATCGTAAACAGGCCATTGGAACATGCCAATACTAAAGACGAAGCGGAGATATGTCCTCAACCTAAAGGTGGATTTTTCGGTCAATCGGATTTGACGATTCCTGGACATTTAGAACAAGAAGCGACCTGTGTAGACGAGGCTGTGATTGTAGGTGTGATATGTGGTGGCAGCGGTCTGGAAAGCAACTCCTGCGGCGAGACCCGTTCGACTGGTGGAATCTTTAGCGTGGAACGAGTATTTGCCGAGCATGAGACCCGGGGTAAGAAAAGTCTGGACTTTGCCGTCTTTGGAGCCGCCATACCAGGCGGTGGTATTAATCTCCAACTCCGGCCAGATGTACTTCTGAACGTGATACTGGAAAACCTCAT
This sequence comes from uncultured Acidobacteriaceae bacterium, assembly GCA_963744125.1. Lineage (GTDB taxonomy): Bacteria > Acidobacteriota > Terriglobia > Terriglobales > Acidobacteriaceae > Edaphobacter. The sequence continues at coordinate 1,183,651 of CAVUSG010000012.1, forward strand.
TGGAGGTGAGGGTACGACCGATAGTTGTGGTGTTGCCTGTGGGGAGCGCACTACCGATGGTGACCATAGCATCGAATTTGCCGAAGCCTTTGCCGCCGGTGATGGCGGGAGTGATGGTTGCGTTGGTCGCTCCGTTTTTATAGCTGCCGGTGGGGAGGGTGGCGGTAACGTAGGTGCTGAGGAGGTAGTTGCCGTGCTTCTCATTAGCGGAGAGAATGCGGAATTTGCCAGAGAATGAGAAATCCCCAAATCCGTCGGGAGTCTTGTCGCTGTGCCCGAAGAAGGGGGGGACGAACACGTCGAACTCGGTGCGAGCGAAAGGAATTAGGTTGAGACCGCGACTGGTGCCGAGGTTCCAAGTGGTGACGTGAGTCGGGGAGATCTGCCGTGTGAAGTCGGAGCGGAAGACCTGGATGAGCATGGGATAGGGCGAGACGACGGGCACCATCCACTTGGGTTGGAGAGACTGGGTCGCGGTAGCGCGAGCCTGCCACTTATCGAAGAACCCTGAGGAACTCTGGTAATAACTTTGCGCTGACAGGGCTGTGGAGGCGCTGGCAAAAAGAAAAAAGAGTATTGCGCATCTTCCCATGCGAGATTGTTCCCGGATCCTGAGATTTAGGTAGCTTAAGTTCGGACGATGCTAACCAATTCTGGATGAAGGCGCATCCACCATTCGGTGGAGAAGAGTTATTTCTCGCTTACTCTCTGACATCGTCTTCCATCAGCAGATATGATGTCCGTCAGATCGGAGTAACAATGAGAACTCGTATGTCGATTGCCACCTTGCTTGTGACCGTCCTGTTCGCTGTAAGCGCAAACGGACAAGCGAAGCCTTCACAGGCTCCATCATCGATGACCTCGGCAACGACCATATTGAATGCAACCGAAGCACAAAAGATATTTCCCCCGTCAGTGTTCTTCAAAGGCCTGACAGCGCCGACTCAAGGCAGAAACTCAGGTGGCCTTCGCCTGGCCGATCAAAAGTTGATGCTGATTGCGTTGGTGGATAATTCGGGCTATTCGAGCCAGGACCAGGGGCGATATCAGGCGTATTTGTTGACAGAGGCGTCGCTTGAGATCGATGGACACCCGCTCCTTCCCGGCGCGTATGGTTGCGGATTTACGAGCGGGGATACGTTCGTCGTGATGGACGTAGGGGGACATGAACTGTTTCTCGCGCATTCAAAGCATGACCCCGACATAAAACGGCCAATGCCCCTGCAGATTCAGGCGGCAGATCAGTCTGGACTCTACCGGTTGTACTCCGGACGCAACTTTGTCACGTTTCGAGTGGCCGGAAAAGATTAACTCTCAGAACCCAGTCACTTGCATCAAGCTGTCTTAGTTACGTTAGCTGTCGCAGGTGCCGATGTCGTGCGGGGCGCCCCCCGCTGGAACACGAGCGCAGCTGCACCGCGGAGCCGGGCGATCTCACCTTCATGGGTCGGCCGGATCAGAGGCGAGCTGCCCGCCAGGGTGAGGTCAATTGCCTCTTTCTCAATCACTGGCCCAAAACGATGCCACGCGGAAGTGAGGTCGCCTGCGATCAAAATCGTGCTTGGGGATACGCCGGCGATGAGTATCCGCAATCCGCGGCCGATCCACATTGCCTGCGTCGCGAGAGCCTGCGCGGCAGCCGGATCGCCTTCTTCGGCCATATTGAGCAGTTCCTGAAAGCCTACGACAGGACCCTTCGGCCGCAGCTCCCGGTAATAACGGAGCGCGGCCCGCGAGGAACTAAAAACTTCCCAGCAGCCATGCTTCCCACACCCGCAACGGGGGCCGTTGGGATCGATGGGCACATGGCCGAACTCCCCTGCCATTCCATTGTGGCCGACGACCAGCTGTCCATTGGCCAGAACGCAGGTCCCCACACCCTCGGCGACTGCAACCAGAACCGCATCCCGAACTCCGTCCATGCGCGAAAAGGTCAGCTCCGCCAGCAGACACGCGGTCGCATCATTTTCAATCATTACGGGCAGTCCCATCTCATTCTCGACCATTTTCTTGATATCGAACTCAGGCCATTTCAGATTGGGAGCAAAGATCAGCCGCTGCGTTGCGGGATTCACTCTTCCTGGCAGACTGATGCCGATACCCTTGATTGATTTGCGCGGGGCGGAGCGTTGCATCCGGTGCATGCAGTCGGTGATCAACCGAACGGAGTCCGCAGGATCGGAGGTCAGCGGCGCGAGTGAATGCGACAACAGCCGCCCATTCAAGTCTACTAACGCGACGCGGGCCTGCCTTGGATGGATGTCGACCGCGATCGCTACCAAATCTTCGTTTAGTCCCACCATCGTAGGTCTGCGTCCTCGCGGGAGCGAACCCATCGCGCCTTCGCGTACCCAATCCTCACCTATGAGCTGTTCCACGATCTGAGAGATTGTGCTTCTTCCAAGACCCGAACGTCGTGCCAGGTCGGCGCGCGAAATCGGCTGGCTGGCTCGGATCAACTCGAGGACGATATCCCGGTTAATGATCCGCGCCGTCTCACTCGAGGCAAGCTGCATTTCAGATAGATCGATACGTCTTAGGGCGTGCTTATCGTGCCGCAATTTTTTCCAACCTCCCTTCTAAGAGTCTACAGACCACCCCGGACGACGATCGACCGAGGTACATGCCTGAAACAACGAAGCATACCATCGGAAGCAGATTTTCACGAGCGGATGAAACGGCAGTCTTCATATATTAGTTTTTATAGAAGCTTATATTAGTTTTTGTAGGAAGTTTTGTTTTTATAGGGGAATAAATCCTACGGAGATAATTTACTACAAGGCCGGGCCTGGCGGCTTCCACGGTCCGAACAGCTGCTGAAGCCACGAGAAACTCGCACAAATGTTAGCAGTTTCATGCGATTTGCTGCCAATTAACGTGGTTGAGGTATTGCCGCGTTGTGTGCGAGCCAAATCGTGATCAGCGCATTCTTAGCGGCAAGTATTTTGTTTGGTCCAAGACCTATACACTCCTATCGGTTTTCAACAGAAAGTTTTTTCTTGACAGAGACAAATGCGTGTATCTATAGTCTCGGTCGCTAACAAAATCACCAACTGGCAATGAGTGTAGCGCGTTGGGAGTTGCGTACAGCGATTGGTCGTTAACGGAATTTCAGGAGGCAATGGCAAAAAATGAACAACACACATGGCATTCCCACCGGAGGAGCATCAAATCGAGACCCGCGACCACTCTGTGGAAGACGCTCGTGGATTCTTTCTCTTATCGCGATCGCGTTGTTCGTTCTGTCCGTGCCTCTGGCCCACGCGCAAACCACCGCCCAGTTGACCGGGATCGTGGAGGATCCCTCGGCAGCCGTGATAGCCGGGGCTGACGTAACTATTACTCAAGATTCGACTGGTCTCTCGCGCATCGTGCAAACGAACCGCCAGGGATTGTATGTCTTTCCAGCGCTGGTACCGGACACCTACACCGTCAAGGTCGTTGCGAAAGGTTTCCAGCCCAAGGAAGTTACTGGAATCGAGCTGCATGCCGGAGACGTGCGAGCCGTCCCGGCGATTTCGATGTCAGTAGGCTCATCTGACGCGACGATCACGGTCGAAGCTACCGGCGAGATGATTCCCGTGGATAACGGGGCGCGCACCAGCGTCTTGACCTCCGCACAGATCGAGAATCTGGCTCTTGTTGGCCGCGACGTGACCGAGTTGCTGAAGGTGCTTCCGGGCGCGACAACAGTCTCCGTCGGACTGACACAAAACAGTCCAACGTTCACCGATCTAAACATATCTGTGCAGTCGAGTGCGATCGGCAACGGCATCGACATTAACGGCGCGGTGAATCGCGGGGGCACGGCGTTGTTGGCCGATGGAGCCAACGTCATTGACCCAGGCAACATGGCCTCGTCCGTCTCGATTATCAACCCGGACATGACAGCGGAAGTCAGCGTGCAGGCATCGAACTTCGGTGCTGACACGCCGTTTGGCCCGGTAGTCGTGAGCACTATCAGTAAATCAGGTGGCACTCAGTATCACGGAGAAGCCTACTTCGACGCGCGGAACAGCGTCCTGAACGCGAATGACTGGCAGAGCAACCATGCGGGAATAGCACAGGGACCCCAACACTATTACTATCCTGGGGGAAACTTCGGCGGTCCGGTGCCGAAGACCAACAAGAAGCTCTTTTTCTGGGGCGGCTATGAACGGTGGCTGCAAAACCAGGGGAACGCGAACGTGCTGAAGTCCTACATTCCCTCCCCGGAGATGATGGCCGGTGATTTCACCACCGATAACCCAGATAACTTGGCCCTTTGCCCTGGCGGTTTTTTTGCTACGCCAACCGGCGGCTACCCGCAGGGCAATTGGTGCAGCGATCTTGGCGGAACTCAATACCCAAACGGCACTGCAGCCTTAGCGAGTAGCGCTCTGGCTTCTTACGGAAGCGCGGGTGGCAATGTGGGCCAGAAGATACCTTCAACGCTCATCGATCCTGGCGCGGCGGCACTGGCCAAAATCTGGCCTGCCGCCAACGCAAACCCAGCTACTACTCCCGGCGGCTACAACTACTATGAGCCTATCCCGAACCTGAACAACGGATGGATCTATCGCTTCCGCATCGACTATCAATTAGGCCCGAATACCAAGATCTACGGGTCCTATCAGCAGGCATGGGACTCGCAGCTGGCTCAGGGCAACGGTGCGCATCTGTACTGGACCCCAGGCAATGCCATTCCCTACCCAGGCGGCGGCGAGTCCGAGGCCTTCCGGGGCAAGTCGCTGGCGGGGCACTTCGTGCATAACTTCGGCGCCACTGCCACCAACGACTTCATGGCGGCATGGGCCTTTGGCAGCTTCCCGTTTGTCCAGCCCAACCCAGCCGCGGCCTCCCGGGCTACGTTGGGCTATACCTACGGCAAGGTCTTTCAGACCGCCACTTCAAACATTCCTGCCTACAGCAGTTCAGGAAACGCCTTCCCGGACTTCTCGCAGGCTTCAATCTTTGACAACCCTCCGGGTTCCTATGCAGTTCGCAAGGAAGCTCCCCAATTCAGTGACACCTTCACCAAAGTCTGGGGTGCTCACACGGTGAAGATGGGTGCGTTCACGCAGGTCACCGATAACTACCAGAGCACCTTTAGTACCTATCAGGATGGAAACCTCGGCCTGGGCGCTGGTCAGAATCCGAATCTGTTTACCGGAGCCATAACTGGCTCGCCGCATAATCCCGTGGCCAACTTCACCATGGGCGTTGCATCGAGCTACAGCGAAAACAATTCGTCTCCTATTGCTGATACTGCCTATCAGGCAACAGCGTTCTTCATCTCCGATAACTGGAAAGCGACCAGGCGTCTGACCCTGGATATAGGCGCGCGCGTGGAGCACGTTGGCCACTGGTATGACCGTCAAGGCGTCGGCATGGCGGTCTTCTATCCCCTGCGCGTAATCTCTGACTACAACAGCGGCAAGTACGCTCCGGGATATTACTGGCATGGCATCGATGCGGGCGTACCGTTGAGCGGTCAGCCAAACCGTTTTGCCTATTTCGATCCTCGGTTGGGCCTCTCCTACGATGTATTCGGGTCCGGCAAAACCATGCTTCGCGGCGGATGGGGCGCCTACCGCTTCGTCACCCAGGTTAACGATGTCTCGCCACCGCTGGTGACCGCGCAGAACGTTCTGGGCTATAACTTGCCAGGGAGCAGAACTATCCAGCTTTCGCAACTTGGCCAGCTGGCATATACGCCCTGCACGGTTAAGTGTGGAAGCGGAGCGCAGGCGGGCTTCAACCCAAGCGACTACGGCCAGCCGCTCACTTATGCCTGGAATCTTACGATCGACCAGAGGATAAAGTGGAATGCTTTGCTTGATGTTGCCTACGTTGGAAGCAGCACCAGCCAGCTTTCCGACAACAGCGAAGGTATTGAAGGCAGCGTCTTCACGTCATTGGCCGACCAGAACAAGACCCCACTCGGGGCCTACTTCAAACCCGATCCAATCACCGGCGTGCTATCCACCAATCCGCAAAACCTGGGAGTGAATCCTAATTTGGGTGCTGCGGCTGGAACTCCAACCCCGAACGTGGCGGCCGATTATCACCCCTACGGCTACGCGTACGGTACTGCTGCCGTCACTATGATTCAAAGCAGCTCTTACGCCAATTACAACGGTCTGCAGGTGGCGCTAATCAAGACAACTGGCAAGCTCGGCTACAACATTAACGGCACCTGGTCGAAGACGCTGGGCACGGCTCTGCAGAGTAATCCCTATAGTTTGAGAGCGAACTACGGCCCGACCGCTTATGATCGTCCGTTTGTCTTCAATGCCAGCTACTACTACCAGACCGGTAAAATAAGCACATCCAGCAATATTGCTAATCAGGTGCTGGGAGGATGGACGATCTCCGGCCTCTCCACCTGGCAGGGTGGCGGGTACATCCCCGCTGCGCTTGGGAACGGTGTCCCAAACTTCAGTCTGGGGCTAAACTATATCAACCTGCCTACTGGTCCGGTGCCGGCAAACGCGGCAGCATTCCAGAAGGCCCAGGGTCTCACCAACGGCATCGGTACTCAGACGTACTTTGGCACGGATGCTCCTATCGCGATTATGCCCGTGCTGACCTGCAACCCAAACTCCGGCCTCATCCACTACCAACGCGTCAATGGAGCCTGCTTCAACGCGCCTCCGGTAGGACAGCAGGGCGGACAGAACTATCCTTATATGAGCGCTGGAGCCTATTTCAATAACGACCTGGCGCTTTACAGATCGTTCCGGGTCTATAAGGAGCAGCAAATCCAGTTCCGGGCCACCGCCTATAACTGGCTGAACCATCCGTTGCCCGGTTACGCCAACCTCACACCCCTCACCTTGGGTTACAACGTGGACTATAACAGCAAGGCCATCACGACGAACTACAACGTCCCGGCCTTCGGTGTTATGAATAACAAGACGGGAGCTCCATACCAGCGCACTATCGAATTGAACGTGAAGTACTTCTTCTAACGCTTCTCTGCGAAACGGAAGGTGAACGATTCGTTCACCTTCCGTTTTTTTCTGCAGCAATTTCGCAGAGGGTGTAGAGCTATCAAAGCCACAATCCCACCAATCCAACGTCAAGGAAAAACTAATAAACCTATATAAATCAATGTCATGCGAGTGATCTATAGTTAGGCCCGCCTGCTATAATAGAGGCTAGCCAAAAAACTCCGCCCAGGCGGACGAGCATCCTCGCAGTCATTGACAACTCAGTTCCAGACTAATCTCATAAACCTAAATTTATGAATACTTTGCAGCCGTTAACCCCATTTTATAAGACTTTTTAGGCCTGCGCTGATCGAGGTCCAAACCTAAACTGCCTACTTTGAATACTTTGCGCAAATTTGACGGGGGGAGGGGGAGGGTACGACTTCGAACCTGCCGCGCGCAACGCGATGGTACGATTTGAAATCATCGGTGAATACCCCATCGATTCCTGGCTCCATCATGTCCATCCGATTCAAACGCCGTGACACATCCCTTATCTATATCTATATGTTGCTCTCCGCTGCGACCCTTTGCGGACAGACCAGGGACAATGGAGCCATTGGCAGCGGGTCCTTGCAGCAACACTACAATGACGCCCAGGAGTTGCAACGGACAGGCCGGCTCAACGAGGCAGCGCAACAATACCGGGCGTTCCTCGCAGATGCCCTCGGCGAACTGGCAATGGGGTACGGCCAGGCACGGGACTATGCCCAGGCAGCCCCTTTATTCGACGAAGCTCTGGCCGTGGAACCCAGCTCTCCGACCCTCCTTCTCGATTACGCGCGAACGGCGTTGATGCTGGGCGATCTTCCCCGAGCAAGAACGCTTGCAACGGAGTTCATACAGAAATTCCCCGGAGATCGTGAGCAACTCGCTCAGGCCCATCAGCTGCTTGGACGCGCACTTCTGAAACAAAATCGAAATCAGGAGGCAAGGAAAGAGCTGGAAGCAGCGGTGGCGTTGGATCCGACCTTTCCCAACGGCTATGACTTGGCCGTGGCCTGTCTCGATCTGGACGACGAAAAGTGTGCCGTGCAGATCTTTGACGAGATGGAGAAGTCGTTCGGAGACACTGCAGAGATCCACATGGCGTTCGGCCGTGCCTACGGAGACTCGGATTTCCAGCCCCGGGCGGTCACGGAATTCAAGCGGAGCATTGAGGAGAACCCACGCCTGCCGGGCGCGCACTATTTACTTGCCTCGGTCTTGCTGGCGACAGGCGACGATGAAAGTCATCTACAAGGCGCGGAGACGGCCCTGAAGGAAGAGCTGATCATCTCCCCGCGTGATCCGATGACTTATGCGGCGCTCGGCAAGATTGCAGTTAGCCGCCAAAATTACCCTGAGGCAGAGACATATTTAAGGAAGGCGACCTTACTCGATCCGAAGAGCCCTGATGCCTATCTGTACCTGGGGCAGATGTATTTCGCCACAAACCGTTCCGCGGAAGCAGAGACTGCTCTTCGTCAAAGCATCGATCTCACGACGGATGTTTCGCGGAATCGATATCAGATCCAGAAGGCCCATTTTCTTTTGGGCAGAATCCTGATGCAGAAGGGTCAGCAGGATGCGGCACACACGGAGATGAATATCTCCCGTGACCTCGCCAACAAAACGCTCGCAGAGGATAAAGACAAGCTGGCAGGGCTGCTGGACTCATCGAGTTCTCTGAATGCTCTAGCATCTGCAGAAGAGACCTCGGTATCAGCTCGACTCGGCGTGCCAACAGCAGATCCGGCGGCGTTGCAACGGGTCGAAGCATTGAGGGAGCAGCTCAAATTCCCGGTAGCCGACAGCTATAACAATCTCGGCGCAATCGCGGCCACCAACAACGACTACTCGCACGCGGTCGTCTATTTCGAGGGTGCCTTCCTATGGAATCCATCGCTCGACGGGCTGGACTATAACTGGGGCCGAGCCGCATTCGCCGGATCGCAATTTGCTGATGCCATTCACCCGCTGTCGCGCTACGTAAAGTCGCACCCAGATGACATTGGTGCCCGCAGCGTTCTGGCTATTAGCCAGTTCATGACAGAGAACTATAGCGGTTGCATTGAAGCGTTGGAGCCTGCAATCGGAAGGTCTGATCTTGCCCCGCAGGCAGAGTACGTCTACGCCGAGTCTATGATTAAGACCGGACGAACCGCCTCTGGTGTAGAGCGCCTTCAGGCGCTGGAGAAGTCGCATCCGGAGATTTCCGATGTTCACCGCGCCCTCGGGGAAGCATTGGCTCAGCAGGGCGTGAAGCAGCGAGCGCTTGAAGAACTTCGCGCTGCTATCCAACTCAGTCCGGGTGACGCCGACGCACACTACGATCTCGGCAAGATGGAACTCGAAAGCGGGGACACGGTGGCAGCGATTTCTGAACTTGCGGCAGGGGCGCGACTATTGCCGAACAGTGAGAAACTCCATCAGGCGTTGGCTGATGCATACACGGCGGCCCATCGACCGGCAGACGCACAGAAAGAAATCGAAACCGCTAACTCGCTCCGGGCCCGCGCACAAAGTAGTACGTCATCGCCGCCGCCTTCCGCTCCCAAACAATAAGCCAAGCAATAGGGCAGTGCCACCATTATTTACTTCGGGGCCGGCGTGCGGCTCGCCTTTGCAGGCACGATGCGATCCCGAGGAACAACTCCCGTGCCCTCCAAAATTGAGTAAAAGCGGTCCGCGTCGAGACTGCCTATCTTGTCGATTGCCCCAGACGGCCATTGAACTTCAATGCTCTCGATCTTAGTCGCCGAACCGAGACCGAAGTGGAGCCTCAGGTCATTCTGCGACAGGTAGCTCCCACCGCTGTGGACCTCGTCCGTTTGCGTCATACCTCCGGCAATCACTTTGACGCGCGCGTTCAGCCCGAGCCGATTGCTCTTCGTGCCTGCCAGTTCGAGACCGATCCAGTGTCGGCCCGAAATCCCATGGTTCTTCAGAACCAGCGGCCGTCCGTCCAGATCATTGATTACGACGTCCATATTCCCATCATTAAATAGATCCGCCACAGCAAGCCCACGTGAGACGCGTTTCTCCTCGAGCGCTGGGCCAGCTTCCTCGCTGGCATCGCAGAACGTACCATCCTTCTGGTTCAGGTGGAGCTGTGTAGGCTGCCGGTAGCTGGAATCACCGGGTATCTTGTCGACTTGTGGATACACATGACCGTTAGCGGTAATCAAATCAAGCCACCCGTCGTTATCCAGATCGACGAAGGCTGTCCCCCACTTCACCCAGGGTAATACCGAAAATCCAACTCCCGATGCATACGACACTTCGGTGAAGTTATAGCCGCCATCATTACGGTAGAGATCGTCGGTTTCATTCTCGAAATTAGTAACGTACAGCGACGGTCGCCCCGTATGGTTATAGTCACCCGTGGCGATCCCCATGGAGGCCTGCTCTGCGCCGTCTGCGCTCAGAGCCGTTCCGGATTCAAATCCGATCTCTTCAAATTTGCCGCCGCCCAGGTTCCGGTAGAGATACTTAGGCGTCGAATCGTTGGCCATGTAGATATCCGGCCGGCCCGTTCCATTGAAATCAGCCCAGATTACGCCGAGGCCGTAGTATCCCTGAGAATCGGATACTCCCGAGGCCTTCGATACATCGGTGAATGTTCCATCGCCATTATTGTGAAAGAGGGAATCGCCCGCGCCCTTCAATCCTCGCGGCCCGCACTGCACATCGACTCCCCGGTACTTGCAGTACGGAGCGCTCCCGAACTGCGGCAGATCGTTGAGATGAAAATCGACGTAGTTGGACACCACTAGGTCGACAAACCCATCGCCATCGTAGTCGCCGAACGACGCTCCCGCAGACCAGCGGCCATCCGCGACGCCGGCTTTTGCAGTTACGTCGCTAAATGTGCCGTCGCCATTGTTGTGATAGAGGATGTTACCGCCGAGACAAGTGACATATAAGTCCGGCCAGCCATCATTGTCGTAATCTCCAACTGCGCCGCCCATGGCGAGGCAGGCCTTCGTCATCCCAGCCTTCTGCGTGACATCTGTAAAAGTTCCGTCGTGATTGTTGCGGTACAAAGTGCCTAAAGCCGTCTGGCCGGCAACCGCCATATTAATAGTCGGTGCGTTGGTGAAATATAAGTCCGGCCACCCATCGCGATCGTAGTCGATCACAACTACGCCGCCGCTCATGGACTCAAAGATGTACTTCTTGTCCGGAGAAGACGTGTGCGAAAAAGTTATATTCGCCTTTGCCCTTACGTCCTCTAGTTGGGGAACCGGGCGATCCTTGCATTTGGGCGATCGTGCTCCTTTAGGAGAAGGTGGCGGTGTCGGATGCCCCATCTCCTGGCCAGGCAGATAGCCAACCACCAGGAACAAAACCGCCAGCAGCTTACCCCAACTCCCCCGCGAACATGGCATCGTGAGATTTATTCTATGGCATAGTAATGGCCAACCATCTCAAAACGCCTTTGCCGCCTGCATTTCGAATGCTCTAGTATGGATGCCGAACTAATTTGCTCTCATTGCGAGGTAGGAAAGCACCTATGCAGGTCACGATGCGCTTGGCTCCCACGCTGATGTTGCTTCCTATTATCGCCACCGTGGCTTTGCCTGGAACACCGGCATGCGCGCAGAACTCCGGTGCACCCGCAATGCCTCAGCCCGTCACGTTCACCTCCGAGCAGGATCATCAGAACATGATGGACCAGCTTGGGATCAAGGCCCTCCGGCCGGGCCCCAGCGGTGACGAGAAAGCGCCGAACCATGCGAATTATGACGAATCCAAGGCCAATCCCTATCCGAATTTGCCGGATGTACTTACGCTGAACAACGGCAAAAAAGTGACCACCGCGGAGATGTGGTGGAAGCAAAGGCGGCCGGAGATAGTGCGAGCCTTTGAAGAGAACGTCTATGGCCAGGTTCCTAGTAATGTCCCCAAGGTGACATGGTCGGAGGTGGCCAGCGAGAAGGAGATGCTGGGCCCCCATCCTGTCATCGCGAAGGAATTTGTGGGGCACGTGGACAATTCATCGTATCCGCTCATCGATGTGAATCTCCGCATGACGCTGGTGACTCCCGCCGATGCCAAGGGGCCGGTTCCGGTTCTGATCATGTTCGGCCCCAGCAGGTTTCCCGCGCCTACACAGCCTTCGCCCGCGGAGCTGGGCCGCATCAATGCAGCGACGAAGGCGCAGCTGGTGCAACAGGATCCATCGTTGAAGGATGTGATCGCACAGCATCCCGGCTGGGACCCCATTCGCCCCGTCCCCTTCGAACCTCCGCAGATGAATGCCGATGGGGACCCGCCCAGCCAATGGGAGTTGATCGCAGCCGGCTGGGGCTTCGTCACTCTCGATCCGCAGAGCGCGCAGGCCGACAACGCGGCAGGCCTCACGCGAGGCATCATCGGCCTCATGAACAAAGGCCAGCCCCGCAAACCGGACGACTGGGGAGCTTTGCGTGCATGGGCGTGGGCCGCCGGACGCAGCCTCGACTATCTCGAAACCGACCCCCGTGTGGATGCGAAACATGTCGGCATCGAAGGCGTCTCGCGCTATGGCAAGGCCGCTCTGGTGACCATGGCCTTCGATCAGCGTTTTGCCATGGTTCTCGTCGGTTCTTCCGGCAAGGGCGGCGCCACGCTCTTGCGCCGCAACTTCGGCGAAGCGGTGGAGAGCCTCACCGGCAGCGGAGAATCCCACTGGATGGCGGGAAATTTCATAAAATACGGAGCCTCCCAGGCAAGCTTTGGAAGCATGAATCCAAGTGACATCCCTGTGGATTCCAATGACCTCATCGCCCTGTGCGCGCCTCGGCTTACCTTCATCAGCTACGGCATCCCCGAGAAAGGAGACGCCAAATGGCTCGACCATCAGGGTAGCTGGATGGCCACCGTGGCGGCGAGCCCGGTGTGGACGTTGCTGGGAGCAAAAGGACTAGACGTCAAGGAGGACTTCCGCACGGCCAAAATGCCGTCGGTCAACGAAGGTCTGCTGAACGGCCATCTGGCATGGCGGCAGGACGACGGCGGACATACCGATGCACCGAACGTTAAATATTTCATTCAGTGGGCAGATCAGTTCATCGGATATTCGAAATAGAGTCAGCAGGAGGGTGTTTGAAAATCTGTTCGCGACTTGTTGTGGCTCTAGGTTTTCTTCTGGTCTCCGTGCATGCTGTACCGGCACAGGATCTGCCGACCGTGCGAATTCAAAACGGCGCCTCACAGCTCCTCCTGCATGGCAAACCGTTTCTTGTGCTGGGCGGTGAGCTTGGCAACTCTTCCGCCGGGACTGCCGCGCAGGCAGACTCCATCCTGCCGCGGCTGGCTCAGCTTCACGTCAACACCGTACTGATGCCGGTTGCCTGGGATCAGCTCGAACCGGTGGAGGGCCGCTTCGATTTCTCCATCCTCGATCACTGGATCGAAGTAGCGCGGCAGGAGCATATTCACCTCGTGATTCTCTGGTTCGGCAGTTGGAAGAACGCCTTCTCGAACTATGCGCCAGAATGGGTGCTGTCCGATACGAAGCGTTTCCCACGCTCAATCTCAGCCGAGGGACTGCCACTCGAAATCCTTTCTCCACTCGGCCAGGAGACCACCCGATACGACAGCCGCGCCTTCGCCGCCCTGATGCGCCACATTCACAACGAAGACGCAGCACAGAATACGGTCCTGATGGTCCAGGTAGAAAATGAGATCGGCTACCTCGGGATCGGCGGCCGCGATCGCTCCGAAGAGTCGAACGGACTCTTCCAGGGTCCTGTGCCCGCGCAACTCTCCCGCGCACTCGAGGTGCGTCGCAGCGCCCACGAAGCCGTAGCGTATTTCAACCCCGCCGGGCATACCTGGAAAGAGATGTTCGGAGCAGCCGCGGACGAGGTCTTCATGGCCTGGCACTATGGCCTGTTCGCCAATCAGGTAGCCGAGGCCGGAAAGAAAGAGTACGGGCTGCCCATGTATATGAACGCGCAGCTTCCCGCCCCGTTCGAGCAGCCGGGTGAGTATCCCAGCGGCGGCCCCCATCCTGAGTACTTGCGGTCTACCGCGCAGCAGCGCCTTCCATCGATTTCTACTCGCCCGACATCTATTGGCCCGACTTCGAGAACTGGGTCCAACGCTACCAGGCAGCGGGCAATCCCGTCTTCGTTCCCGAAGCGCGGCTCGAACTGGCCCCCTTCAACGCTCTGTACACCTACGGCGAAGCACGCGGGTTCGGCTACTCTCCATTCGCTGTCGATTCGTTGCCGGCCAATGACGCTCCGGGGCAGCAGGGCCCCCGGCTATCGGATGAATACAACGCGTTCAACGGCCTGAGCGACCTGATCCTGCAGGCCCAACAAGCGAACAAGACCCGTGGTCTGGTGCTCCACGAATCCAGCCCGAGAGCCACCCGGACAGTCGCGCTCGGAGGATTCCTCTTTCGCGCTACTCTGTCTCGAGGCTGGCCGGCCAGAAACCTGCTTGCCACAGACGGCGCCATGATGGTGCTCGAAACTGCCCCAAATGAATTCTATGTGTTGGGCAGCGGGCTGACCGTGACGTTCATCCGTGATCCCGACGTGAACGACCAAATCGCCGGCATAGCAAACATCAACCAGATATCAGAGGACCATGGCAAATGGGTCGCCGTACGTCAGCTAAACGGCGATCAGAGCAATCAGGGCAGGGAACTCTCCATGGACCCTCATGACTTTCGCGTCTACCGGGTGAAGCTCTATACGTACAGCAGCAAGAATTGAACTCATCACCCTAAAGCTTGCGATGATAATATTTTCGACGAGGTAGACACAGTTGCTTTTAGCGTGTGCCGTTAGGTGGTTGATCGAGTCCGTCTCAGATCCTCTGACAGCAGAATTGCATCCGCGATGTCTCGCATCGATTTGCGCCGTTGTCGGCTTTCTCGACCCATCGACAGGGCCGCCCCTCAACTCACGTCCTTATAGAGTTAGCCGCGAGTCACGAGCTGAGTTATCACCTCACGAAGCGGCATCGCTCCATCCACATGTTCTGTTCCGGGTACGCCAAAGTGAATCCACCCGGAGTTGAATCCATCGACCATCTCCGCCCGAGGCGCCGTCCGCCCCTCCGGCATCCCCTGGGAGACCCATAGCGTCTCCCATTCCGCCTTGGGAACGGCGATCGCCTCGACGGGGCGCCCAACAGCATCCGCGAAAGCATCTGCTATGTCGAGTGGACTGTAGTCCTCTGGCCCCGCAACTTCGATATGGCGGATTCCGGTCCAGCTCTGAGTGAGCGTCTCTGCACCCACCTTGCCGATGTCCGCAGTCGCAACCAGAGGAAACTTCCGGTCAAGCGGATAAAGCTGAAACCTGATCTTGCCTTCATTCCGCGCGCTCGCCACATCACCGGCCGAGTTCTCAACGAACCAGGCAGCGCGCAGAAATGCATGAGAGAACGGAAGATCGCCCAACGTCTCTTCGAGGAGATGTGAGCTTGTGATCAAACCTAATCCACTAGTCTGCTCCGCTCCTATCGATGACAGATAAACCGCCTTCGACGGCAGGGCTCTTGAGAGTGCCTCACGCAAGACCTTCAACGTCGCCTTGGTCTCTGCGAAGCCCGGTGTCGGCGCGAAGTTTGGAGGAACCATTACGAACACCCCCGCGACACCGCTGAACGCTGCCGTAAGCGCATCCACGTCGTCATAGTCGGCTTTGAAGAGTTCTACACCTTGTTTTTGCCACTCTGCCGCCTTCTCGGGATCCCTTACGATCCCTCGAACCTTCTCGCCCTTTGCAAGAAGCGTGCGCGCAACGGCACCGCCTACCTTTCCTGTGATTCCCATGACTGCGTACATATTGATACCTCCTGGGTTTTTATCGTTGGTTATAAGTGACATCGGCCAACCGAAGCGGCGTCTGTCACCAAAGATTCGTATCAAGCTTGCTACTCGGGCAGAGCGATACCGCTGAAGCGCTCGCAGATCGCGAGGAGCCGATCTTGCTTGGCAACGTCGTGGGCAGCTGGAAGGGTGCCCTTCTTCCTTAGGTGATAGAAGTACTCTCCAGTTACGAGTGCCTCCGGTTGATCGCTTGCAGCAAGCCAAACCTGGGTGCGATGTGCCTTGTCCAGATCATCCGTTGCCTCGGCGCCCCCCATCTTCGTCGGGACCCAGCCAGGCTCTACTGCATTCGAGAGGACTCCAGGCCAACGTCGTGCGATACCAAAGGCGAGGAGCACGTCATGTAGCTTCGTGTCGGAGTACGCTTGTGTTCCGACCCATGCGCGACCCTTCCATGTCAGGTCCTCAAGAGTCGGATCGCCGTTTTGGTGAAGCATGGAGCTGAGATAAACAAGCCGCTTGGGCTTCGCGATCAGGGCTGTCAGGATGTAGGGAGCAATCGTATTGACCGCGAAGACATGCGACAGACCATCTTCCGTCTCGATTCGCTTCGGCTCCTTGTAGCCGACGGCAGCATTGTGGATGACGGCGTCGAACGCGCCGAGCGCATTGACCTGCTCTGCGACCTTTCGAGTCTGGCCAATTGTGCCGAGATCGCCGATAACGACTGCCTCCGCTCGCGGGACGTTCCTCCTTGTTTCGTCGGCGCGGGCCTGGCTTCGGGCGTGCAGGACGACCCCGTGACCCTGCTCGATGAGTAGTTCCGCCGCCATCCTGCCGAGTCCATCAGCAGATCCGGTGATAAATATGCGCGCCATAGTCTTGCTCCTTCCCATCTGGAAATGATTTGTTGTGAATGTCAGTGCTTCTCCGACCGGTCCCTGTTTCTATCATGGCTTCCAACTATCTGACTCACGGGGATTGATTCGGAACTAATCTTCGCCGCATTTCACCTATAACCAATTAGCATAAGTGCATGAGTTTCGATGACCGTCTTCCTAATGGTGTCAGCGCCCTTGCAGCCGTGATCAGATCGGGCGGCTTTGCGGCCGCGGCGAGATCTTTGAACATCTCCCAACCGGGTATCAGCCGTGCCGTAGCTCGGCTCGAGGCGCAGGTTGGAATCCGGCTCCTGGAACGGACGACACGCTCCGTCTCCCTAACGGACGAAGGCAGGCGGTTTTACGAGACCATCGGTCCGATTGTCTCTGCGCTCGAAGACGCCACCGCCGCTCTCGCCGAAGGTAAAGTGACCGTCCGGGGAAGACTCCGCATCAACATGGACCCTTACTTCTCGCAGCTCATTCTCGGACCGCAATTCAGTGGATTCCTCAAAACATATCCGGAGCTTAAGGTGGACCTGATCACGCGGGAGGGTCTCGGAGATCTGATCTCGGATGGATACGATCTGGCAATTCGATTCGGCGAGCCTCGCCCATCCACTCTTGTCGCCCGAAGATTACTGGAGACGAGAATTCTCACCGTAGCCTCTCCCAGCTACTTGAAGAAACACGGCCACCCTACCGACCCACAGCAACTGGTCGCGGAACGGCATCGGATGATCGATTTTCGAGATCCGGAGACGGGCCGTCCCTTCGAGTGGGCATTCCGTAAAGGTCGAAAGGAGATCAAGATTGAGACGCAAAGCCAGCTCATACTAAGTGACGTCGCAACAATGCACGCTGTGTGCCTGGCAGGATATGGGATCGCTCAAGTTCTCGAACTCGGCGTGGACGCCCATCTCTCGAGTGGACGACTGGTAACCCTCTTCCCGGATTGGGAGGAGGAACGATTCCCACTCTATGCCTACTATCCCTCGCGCCAATACCTCGCCCCGAAGACGCGCGCGTTTCTTGAGTTTCTATCTACGACGGTCCAAGCCTCTCAATCGCGCAAGACAACTACAAGCTGAATTTCGAAACCGGACCGGGGATCCCGATATCTCGGTCATTGCTTCTCCAGTTCTAATCTTTTCGGCCGCCTTTGGAGCGCGTAGGCGTAGGGGCGCTTTGGACAAGCTAAATTAATCGCCCAAAAATGGAAAAAACCCTTTATTTTGTTGGAGCACCGAATGGGATTTGAACCCATGAATACTGGTTTTGCAGAGTCGAATACCAGCATTATCAGGCATTTACGGGAATCGATTGGCACTGAAAAGTACGGAAAAGTACGCATCGGAATCTACACAATGGGTTGAAAATGGGTTGGAAATTTCCTTGGTAAACACGACCAGTATTCGCGTCCGCGAATACACGGCATAGCTCTGTTTCAGTTCATGCGGGGCGTGCTCCGGGAAGCGCCCAACCACCGCATGTACCCATTGCTTTTAAGCATGGATATCCATGTCATTTAAGCATTGGACTTGAACACGCTGGACGAGCACCATCACCTTAGGTTGTCATCTATGCCTCAGGGGGCCTCTTGTTCTCAGATCACGATCTTCCACCGAAAAGTGTCTGGTCGCGTACGAGCGGACGATGGACGCTCCGTTGTACGAAGTCAATTTAATCTCGAACCTTTGCTGGACACGGACGAGGCCGCAGCGATCATGAAGATTCATCCGAAGACTCTTCAGCGATTCGCACGGCTCGGGCGCATTAAGGTTCACGTTTGGAAGCTTGGGGTTAAAGACCGAAATCAGACGGATCCGATTGACCGCCAAATTGATGGCTGATTGCTCTGGACGTTGAAGGCTGGCGGCCTATCTCAGCCAATCTTGCTCAACGCATCGAGCTTCGCCGACAGGGGCACGATGCGAGCTTGGCTTGCCGCATCGGCGGAGAGATGCCCAGGTAGGGCATCGAGGAACCGTGAAGCTGCGAGAAGGCCGCGCACGGCTTCTGCGAGGAAAGACCGAAGCTCAGGTGAGGACTCCTGGACCTCTTGCAGTAGAGATAGGCGTCCGTCGATGACCGTGATGAAGTCTTCGAGGTCGTGGCTACCGAAATAGTCCGCATGGCCGCGTCCACGGAAGGCTTCGATCTTGGTGCCGAGGAAATACGGCGCTGTAATGGCCTTGAGCTTTAAGCGGCTAGGCAGCTCGACTTCTACAGCGCTACGGAGCGCGTCGGCGTACCAGCGGTTGGAGAATCGAAGAATCGACGCATCGAGCGGCATCACATCCAGCACCAGTTCGCCATGTTGCCAACGGCAGAGCGGGGCACCCTCTCGGCTGTCTTCAGTGAAGCCAAGCGCACGTAGCCGCTCGGAGAAGACGCGCGTAATCCGCGTAGGAGACGATCTCTGAGATGACATCGACATCGTATGTCTGGCGCACAGGCGCAGCGCCAGGGTCGGTGATGAGCAGCCCGGTAGCGCAGCCACCCACGAAGACAATCTCAGACAGCAACGGGCGCAACTTCTCTGCCGCGCTTTGCAATAGGTCGAGATTAGGAGAAGTCCATCGGAGGCCCCTTGTAATCTCTTACTCAACTCTTTCACCGCCAGCTCGCGTTCTCGTGCCTTGCCGTCACGCAGGGCATCTACCAGCACCAGCAACTCATATAGATGCGGGTCGGCGAGCGCAGCCTTCGGCACATTTTTGTGCAACGGAGCGTAACTGTACCCGCGCACAGAGCCTTCCGCATAACGGCCAGACAGGCGGCGGTTCCTTCCCTTGCTCCAAGTGCTGTTTGAGTGGGGAAGCGGCGTAGCGTGTCGGAACTCCCCGCGTCATGGCACCGCGCTCCGCTGGGAAAGCAAATACGGATGCCGTGTAGCAGGAACTCGAGCAACGCAGAGCGATTGAGCCGGTCCTTGAGCTCTGGCCCTTGCACGAAGTGTGAGGCCCGCGCCCGTTTGATAGACGCATACACCTCGGAAGGGTAGAGATGAAGCTCATTGGCCAACTGAAGATACGGAGGCCGATCCCCCTTGAACGAGGGAGAGTTTGAGGAGGACGACGATGTCGAGCGGCCTCAGCATCTCTTCAGAATAGCGCTACTTTGTACAATATTCAAATAAAATGAATAAAGAATGGAAGCACAGCGCTTGTATGCAGGTGGGTGATCTATGGCGAGTAAAGAGGATGGTTGGGCATCGTGGATAATTGAGAACACAGGAATCGTGGACATGGCCAGCGAGATTGTCCGGAAGCAGACGCCCGAAGAAATGGAACTGGTGCGCAAGCGCGAAGAGCTTGCCGCGATTCGCACCGTGCTCGCTGACAGGGAACTTGAGCTCGCTGACGTTCGCGCCCAGTTGAGAAGCTTTGAAGGCCGCTATCTGCGCGAAGTGGGAATACTTTATGCGGAACTGGATGAATGGGTAGCCCGGATCGCTGAGCTGGAAGCATCCCTTAGCAAATCCGTCGATGCTCGCAATCAGGCCACCCAGGCCCGAAAGCAAGCCGAGGAGACCCGAGCGGCTGCACAAGGAGAAGCGTCCAAGTCCCAAGACTTCAAGCCCTCGGTCGATCTGAAAAACCTCTTCCGCGAAGTAGCGAAGCGCATTCATCCTGACTTTGCAAAGGATGACATCGACCGGGAACGTCGGACAGAACTTATGGCCGAAGCTAATGAAGCTTATTTGGACGGCGATTCGAAGCACTACGCCACATTCTGAATGGCTATAACGAGTCAAGCGAGGCGGTGCTAGGCGAAGGTATCGGTGCAGAACTTGTCCGTATAATCCGTCAAATTCATCAGGCCCGTCAGAACATCGAGAGCATAGAAAAGAGCATCGCCAAATTGAATTCGACCGAGCTGGCTGCGCTACGGACAGATACTGTGGTGGCGGAGAAGAAGGCAGAAACCTACTAGCCGAGATCGAGACCAAGGTGCGGGCTAGGCTTTCGGTGCTGCAGAAAGAGATAGGAGATTCTCAGCCAGGAGCGGAAAGCACATGTCTGACAGCACAGAGCTGTGGCTTCAGCGAACCCGGAGTAGTCTCTCAGGGGCTATTGATGGACCCATTTCCGGCCTTATATCTCGTGGCAGAAGTGAGGGCCCCGATCGTTCTCCTGAACTGCTCTACTCAGAGAGGAGAAAGATTCTATATCGGGGATGGAGTTCGCAGGATTACAAGCAGGCTGCAAACTATTTCAGACAAGCGCTGAGGTTGGGTTCGCATTAGCTCGGGACGACGCTAGGTTGCATGTATTGCGCAGGGCACGGTGTGCGCACGACGATTTACAAGCTCTCATTTGGTGTAGACTTGCGGCTGAGCAGAGTTTGCTATCGCTCAGAGGAAATCTGGGAGCTATGTATTGAGACTGGTACAGGCGTCTCTAAAGACTGCCGGAAGCGATCACTTGGTATCGTAAAGCGGCAAAAGAGCAAGGGAGATATCGCTTCGCAACTACAGTTGGGCTTGTTTTACGCTCATCCACACACTCTGTAAGAGATGCGTACCTTATGACGAAGATCTTGCACGCATTGGTTCCGCAAAGCGCCGATCAAGGAGACGACGCGCACAATGCATTTTGGGATGGCGATGCCAAGACCAACGGGGATTTGCGGCAAATAATGAAGAAGCTGCAATCTGGTTTCAAAAAGCTGCGGAACAGGAAAATGATTGATTCTGCCAATACGAGCTTGGCATTCTCTATGCAGACGGTATAAGGCGTCGGAAAGATGAGTTCAGTGCAGCGAACTTTTCAGGAAAGCCGCGGACAAGGGGCATGCCAAGCGTCTGAATGGCTTGAGTATCTGAACGACAAAGCGAGGCATCTCGGTAGGTCATTCCGATCTATATATCCGGGGCATCGGTCTGTGACGATCCGCTGATAACAGGCTCGAGTTCGCTTGAAGGTGCGTGAGTTCAAAATCACGATGAGGAGATCGCAACTGCAGAGAAGTCAAACGGCGGCGCGATAAAAACAGGGAAGCTGGAATACCGCAAACGATAAATCATTGAATAGGCTCTCGCAGAGCGCTTCTTTTTCAGTAGAAATCGAACGCTCCGGTCGGCATGCATTATAGGATCAAAGATGCGTGTAATACGCTTCGGAGAATCCGGGATTCCGTAGGAACAATGAGCAGTTGCTTTCCATCTCTGCTGAGGAGATGCCGCGCTAAATCATTGGCTCTGTTCGTGTCTCACGGCAAAACCTCGGATTCTCACTCAAAATCACGCGGCCGGATATTCTTTATGCACGTCATCAAGGCAGTCGAATGCCGAGATGATTGCAGCCTCGTCCTTCGATAGAGATCTCTTTGATACGAGTCGCTCACTGGGTCGCCTGGTTCTTTCTACCACTTCGAGTTCGATATCAATCGCGGTGATGGACTCTGTATTCACGATCTCAATCCCGCCAGTCGAGGATTCTCTGACTGAAATCACTGGAACATGATTGTTATCGTACTGTAGGAAATGAACAGAGCCACAACCGATAGCGCCACGCTGACAGACAACGCTAGTCCATTCCAATGGTTGAGCACAACAGCTTTGCCTAGCAACACATCTTGCAAAGCCGCGACAGGTAAGGCTCATACCACATGCAAATATCCTATATTCCCGGATGGCAAACACATCCGCTTCCTCCATTGGGCACCATATCGCGACTCTGCAGACGGCTCGGTGTGCGTCTGGTAGAAGGCGCGGTGCTTCGCACCGGAAGAATATTGACACTCCATCCCTTGTAGGGTTGCGCTAGGGAACTTAAGGAGACTTGCGGAAACATATTCGGCATCTATCAGTTAGCGGAACGAGGGTGTACGCCGGGAACCGCGAGGAACCTGTCGGTTGGAGGCTAACGGCAATGGCGATCCTTGGAAAAGAGAACTAGAGGCGGAGGCTGCAAGGCGGGCGAAGTTCCGTCTGAACCACGTCGGCACGAAGCTCAACCAAGCAGAGCTTCGAGCGTTTGAGGCGCTGGTGGAGAAACGACAGCAGACGCAGGGCGAATTCATCCGCGAACTCATCGCAGGCGAGGTGCGCCGCGACCAGGAGGGCGAACGACCCAGCCCTGAAATGGTGGAGATCGTCGCCGTCCGGCTGCTGCTCATGAACCTATTCAAGTCGCAGCTCGTGACCGGTGAGTTGCTTCCGGTGGAGAAGTGGGACTGGTATCTCACTGAGGTGTCCAAAGCGGAAGCGAGCGTTCGCGGCGGACATGCTTGCCAGCTACAGAAAAGATGACGGCCCCAAGCCCTAAGCATCCGAGGCCCAAGCAATCTCCGCTCCGGCGTCGCTCAAGGCTCTCCGCTGCGCTCCGACCGCTGGCGCGGCCCCTTCGGTCGGCCCTGACTGACGCCTCCGCTACGGGTCTTCCCAGTCATGAGGAGCATGTCTGCTCCTCCGTTCCCAAGAGAACCGGAGTACCACGGCCAAGTCTTCCTGCGGTGGCAGCAAGGTGTTCCAAGAGCGATGACGAGTTAGAGGGTTAGACATGCGTCGGGGCTTGGCGTCAATCAGCGTGCGGTCATAATCGAACAGTTCCGGACCCGTTCGATCTCTGTTCGATTTCAATTCAGTGCCGGGTGGTGAACCGGCCCGCGTAAGCTGTCGGGCTTAGGGATGGTGTCTACCTCTCACCGCGGCCTTCCAGCACCGCCGTCGCTCTTTCATGTGTCTTCTGGACACATGAGAAGAAGACATTCTTCTCATGACTGGCACCCACCCGCAGCGGAGGCGTCAGTCAAGGCCGCGCGTTTTTGCGCGCCGCGTAGCGGGCGAAGCGCCTTGACGGACGCCGGAGCGGAGGGTACTCGGCCACCGATGCTCAGGGCTTGGCGCGGCCTCTTTGCTGCCATTCTTTCAGCAGCTCCAGCCCTCGGCTCGACTTCCGGTTTTTCACCTCCACTTCGATCTTCTGGTACGTCTCCGCCGTCATCGTGTCGCCCACCGCCAGCTTCGGCAGCACGTTGATGAGCAGCAGCCGCAGCGCCGTGATCTCCTCCAGCTCCACGCTCGGGCGAAGCTCCGGCGCAGGCTGTTGGTCGCGCTCGATCTCGCCCAGCACAAGCCCGCGTATCAGCTCCGAAGGCGACTGCCGACGCCGCTCCGCCAGCGCCTCGAACTCGTGCAGCTCATGCTCGTTGAGCTTCGTTCCAACGTGGTGCGTGCGGTGCTTCGCGTGTCTCGCCCGCTCCGCCAACAGGTTCGCTTCGCTCAAGGATCGCCATGCGCTCCACACCTCCTAGGAAGAGCCGCGTTTCCAGATGTAAACGCGGGTTTCCCCACGGAACACCGCAGCTAACGCCTGCTCTCGATGCGATAGACGTTACCCGGGAGCAACCAGCAGGTTTCCGTGCAGTTCCCTACGAGGGGTGGAGTGTCAACAATTCATCCGGTGCGAAGCACCGCGCCTATTGCGGCACAAATGATTGCGTCCTTGGGGATGCGCTAGCGAGCCCTGGAGTTGAGTGGCTGCCGCTGCAAACCACCCCAGAATATCCTGTGAGATTTCGACATATGTGATAATCCGGTTGTCATGTGATCGGGGAGCGGTAGCGGATGGATAGTATGGCGCAAGATGAAACTTCAGATTCCGTTCATTCGACGCTGCGCGAGCGGATCGTCGAACATTTATTCGTTGGCGAGGCCTTGCGGTGGCTGTGGGTGCATCGCAAAGCCGATTTGGCACATGTTGAGGTGCTGCGATCCGAGTTCGACGCAGGCGGCTATGACCTGGTGATGAGCTACAAGAAGATCGTCAGGCACATCCAATTCAAATCCACCTTGGTAACGGGCAAGAGAGCCAATATCACCGCGAGCCTCAAGCTGATGGATAAACCAAACGGTTGCATCATCTGGATATTTATCACTAAGGAACTGAAACTACATGAGTACCGCTGGCTAGGGAACCCTCCGGAACAGGCATTCCTTGACATCAATGACATGAAACCCGCGAAGCATGCCAAGGGGAACGCCCAAGGTAAGAAGGCCAAAAAGCCACAACATCGGATCATCTCTAAAGCCAAATTTAGTAAGCCATGTGATCTCGACGAGATTATGAAGCATCTATTCGGCCAACTGCCATGAATCAAATCTAGTGGCTCATCTATCCTCCGCTATGGCGTCCGTCAAGGCTCTCCGTTGCGCTCCGCGCGCTGGCGCGGCTCCCTCCGGGAGCCTCCGCTACAGGTTTTCCCAGTCATGAGGAGCGTGTCTGCTCCTCCGTTCTCAAGAGAACCGAACTATCACGCTCAAGCCTTCCAGCATCGGCGGCAGGCCAGTCGGAGAGCGGCGATCGGTAGACACCATCCCTAAGCCTGTCGGCTTACGAGTGCCAATACGAGCACTCGCATCGAACTCATCTCGGACATTGCTCGAATGCTGTCCGGTCATGTCCGAGGCTGTTCGAAGGGATCGGCGGACTCTAGCGGCCGTAGACTTGCACTACCTTGGCAAGTTCGTGGGGGTGGAATAGAAATATCCTGTCAAATACCGCCGGGGCCATCGCAAGCGCTTGCTTTACCTGCTCGGCGAGTTCGTAAAACCCGAAGCCGACGACATGGATAGGGGTGTTGTGCAACATCGCTTCGTCGCAGTAGAAGCAGAGCAAATCGAACTCGCCCAGTTTATGTCTGGTGCGGATATCGTCGCTCCCATACTTGATTATTTTCTTCCTGATGCCGTCTATGGCTGCATTCACCATTGGCCCTGGGCTGTACGCTGCGCCCTGCGATTCAAAATGAATCCAAGGCTGACCTACGTACAGGCTGGGGCGACTGCTGCGAGGATGAATCCATACTTTCTCAAGATATTTGGCCAGCATCGGATAGGCGGAAAAATCAATGATTGGTGCGCCTTGAGTTGTATCCCATGTGCGAATTGAAGCCCAAAACTGAGGCGTGATTTGCGGCCTCAGGTGCAGTTCTGGCAGTTTAGATTTCACATTCTCGTGCTCAATCAGCGCAAAGATCTCTTCTCGAAATTGGTTCTGCTCTGAGGCTTTGAGTTTCATAGATTTGTCGTACAGAAAAACCCTGCCGACATGCTCGGGTCTTGGTTCATCCTCGCTTCTAACCACTCTGAGGTATTGGTTCTCCCGAAGGGTTCGACCGCTGCCGGTAGTCACTTGTGTGTGCTCAACCCACTTCGTCAATTCGACGCCAATCGTCTTGCCGGAAGCACCCGAGCAGATTACGTCCGGCGGGTCGGGACCGTCAGACCAAGCGGTGATAGTGTCTCCAGCAAAATGTGGTGCGGCGCCTAGGAAACCCAGCCATGCCGTGTTTTCATCGGGACGCATCATTGTGAGAGTTTAGTGCCAATAGGGGGCTTGAGGGACGGCTAGCTTGTCGAAATCGTCTCAGAAGTCAGGAGCATTTCCACAACCTTCCGATTGGCGTCTCGCTTCTCAGGCGACAGCGCTTTGCCGTACACATTGAACGTCGTCGAGATCGCCGAATGCCGCATCAGGTCTTTTGTGACGCCGGGAGCGATTCCGGCGGAGTCCAGCCAGGAGCGGTAGGAGTGGCGCAGCGAATGGAAGCCGAGCCCTTCGATGCCGATGGCTTCGCCGGCAGGGCGTATCCATCGCTGTTGCATGGACGGCGATTGGTAGGGCATTCCGGTTGCGGGATTGGCGAAGATCCACTCCGTCTCGCACTTCATCTTCCAGACTGTGAGAAGTTCCGCCAGGGCCGGATGTAGCGGCAGCTTGGCCTTGGATGAGACTGTCTTCGTTTCGTCGATGGAGCCGCGATAGGCACTGCGGCGGATCATCACTGTCTGGCGTTCCCAATCGATGTCGTCCCACTGGAGGCCGAGCGCTTCGCTGACGCGAAGACCCAGGCATCCCATCGTGACGGCGATCATGTTGACGTTTTCCGGCAGCCGCTTCACAACGTCGCGGAACTGCTCTGGTGAGAGCACGACGGATTCTTTGCTTCGCATCGTGACGTTCTTGATCTTGACGAGGTCGATTGGGTTGCGGCGCTCCATCGGCAGGTACTCCCAGAGCGTGGCGAGGTCGAAGAGCTTGTGCATCAGGCTTCGCAGGTGCGCCTTGGTGAGCGGTGCCAGGTCGAGGCTCTGAAACCACGCGTGCAACTCAGCCGGTCGAATCTCCGAAACGATCTTCTCGCCCCACTGTGGCCGTAACCGCCGTTTGATGATCGAGGTATACGACCCTTGTGTGGAGGCTCGTGACGGCAGCTCTTCGGCCATGTAGCGGTCGAGCAAGGCATTGAAGGTGACATCCTTCGCCCGGGCGTATTCGGTGGCTTCATTCAGCTTGAGGAGTTGGGATTCGACCTTTTGCCGGACGGCCTTCTCTGTCCGGAAGAGAGCGCCGTCGAAGTATTGACTACGGAGGACGCGCTTGCCGTCCTGCTCAAGGTAGTACCGGAACTCCCAGGCGAAGCCGTTGGCCCGCTTTACACGACGAATGGAACCCTGTTGATACTTGTCCCGACGAATTTTCATCAACCCATCTCCAACCCATACACCGAGGGCCGTTCTGGGAGCATTCTAGCTTATCGTGGGTTATTATGGGTTGGCTGAAATCTCGAAATCGTCGTAAATTATTGAAATTATGGAGCACCGAATGGGATTTGAACCCATGAATACTGGTTTTGCAGACCAGCGCGTTAGCCACTTCGCCATCGGTGCTCATTCACTGCTTCGCGACGTCGCTCTTCTCGCCGCAACGTGAAACCATCATCCACTACTTCGCCGGAATCGCCAAATCCTTCTTCGCGAGGTACCAGCTCGTAACATCGATTCCCGCGCCCACGCCGTTGGTCCGCTTCGCTGCTTCCTCCATCGTCGCCGGAGCAGGCACAACCACCTGCTCTCCCGGAGCCCAGTCCACTGGGCAGCTCACACCATTCGCATCCACCGTCTGCAAGCCCTGAAAGATTCTCAGCAACTCATTCACGCTGCGCCCAAGCTGCTGCGGATAGTACAGCAGCGCACGCACATTCCCCTTCGGGTCGATTGCGAACACCGCCCGCACCGTTGCCGTATCGCTCACCGCCTCATGCACGAGTCCATACAACTGCGACACCTTTTGATCAAGATCCGCAATCAGAGGAAACTTAATCTTCACGCCTGCGATCTGTTCGAGGTCGCGCACCCACGCAATATGTGCCGGCACCGAGTCGATCGAAAGCCCAATCAACTGCACATTGAGCTTTTCAAACTCTTCATGGCGACGCGCAAACTCGATGAACTCTGTCGAGCATACCGGTGTAAAGTCCGACGGGTGCGAGAACAGCATCACCCACTTGCCCTTCGATGTGTAGTCGCTCAGACGGATCGGTCCATGCGTGCTCTTCGCGTCGAAATCCGGTGCAGGTTCCATGATGAGCGGGATGCGTGATTCAGCCATGATGTTCCTCTTCCTGCTTTGATGCGTTTCGTATCTGCCAGGAAAGGAGAAAACCCACCCGGCTCATCGGCTCTGGGTGGGTTCTGATGACTCTCGAAGCGCTGCTTACTCCGATTCGCTCATCCGCACACCCATGCAGGGCCACAGCAACAGCAGCGGCACAGCATGGAAGTCGTCTTGAGCGTCATCTTCATAATTAATCCGAATAAACTTCGAGCCATGTGAATCAAATATTTTGCCGCTGCCAGCTAAGCTAGCATGGAGCAGGTTTGCTCCACTGCGGTCTGAACTCACAATACTTCCGAGGCCTAACCGTGTCAAATCTCCAACCCCGCACCTTCGACTACGCGCAAGTCGACGTCTTTGCCGAGCGCGCTCTCGCCGGCAATCCTCTCGGCATCTTCACTGACGCACGCGGCCTCTCAACCGAAGAGATGCAGGCCCTCGCCCTCGAGACCAACCTCTGCGAGACCACCTTCATCATCCCGCGCGAGCCGGAGGTCGAGCGCGAACGCGGCGTCCAGGTCCGCATCTTCACCGTAACGGAAGAGCTCAAATTTGCCGGCCACCCAACGCTCGGCACCTCAAGCTGGCTCTACTGGAACCACCCCATCCTCCGCGGTGCAGAGACCATCACGCTCGACCTCCGCGTAGGCCCCATCCCCGTTCGCTTCAAGCCATCGAACGCCGGAGAGCACGGCGTCTTCGGCACCATGCGCCAGAACGACCCCACCTTCGGCACAGTTCATGATCGCGCAAAGATCGCCGCCACACTCAACCTCTCCATCGACGACCTCGATCCCGATCTCCCCATTCAAACCGTCTCCACTGGCATGGCCTTCTGCATCGTGCTGCTGCGTTCGCTCGAAGTAGCCGCGCGCCTTGCAATCCCGCAACCCGCGGCTCGCGCCTACCTCGAACAATCCGACGCAAAGTTCTTCCACTGCATCACCCGTGCCGATGCAAACTCCGGCGCACACTGGCACGCGCGCATGCAGTTCTACAACGGAGAAGATCCCGCCACCGGCTCTGCATCCGGCTGCACAATCGCGTATCTCGTGCAGCATGGCCTCGCCGCAAGTGAGCAGCAGATCGTAATCGAGCAGGGCATCGAGATGCTCCGGCCCAGTCGCATTCACGTCCAGGCATCGCTCCACAACGGAGTCGTCCAAAATGTGTTCGTCGGTGGCCGCACCATTCCAGTTGCAAGCGGACGCTTTTTCCTGCCGTGATGCACGAGATTTCAACAGCGACACATTACGAATCGCTAATGTTCACGGGGCGTTTACATTCATCGGTGGATGCGCAAGCTCCAAGATCCCCGCTTTTCGCCCTAGATTCGCCGTTGCCAACATCGGCAACCATTCGTACTCTTGGCAAGCGTTGAAGACAGCTTTGCCATCGTTGGCACCGCTGTCGACAACAATTTCTTTCGCCTGAGTATTACTGACAATTGAGTTGAGAGAGGTCAGACTGCACGCAGTCGCATCTCCCCGCACGCACCATCGCCGCATGCATACGCAGCGGAGAGTATTCCGGTCTCCAGGTCTGGTACTCCTCCCTGTAACCGCTGCTGACGATCTCCTGCGTCCCCGGGAAGCGTGGCAACCTGCGTTGCACAATGGTCTCTCTCGCACCCCATGGTCCGGCGGTCGCCTGCCGGAGATGGCGGCTTTGCTCGCTCACGCGGCACACGAGGGCTTCGTCTCTCTGTTAATGCCCGTGCGACGCAGCCGTTGCCTATGCGCCGGAGACCATCCGCCGGATCACGGGGTTAGTTTCAACGCACCAGACTGCGCCGTCCCCAACCAGGGCGCGACGCAGACTGGCCCATCCGCTGCATCCCGCCAAAAGGTGGCCTGCGGCAGAACCGAGCACGCATGCGCCCCAAGAAAACTATTCTCTGCGTTGATGACAACGAACAAATCCTCTCCGTCCGAACCTTCCTGCTCGAAACCCGCGGCTACCGCGTCCTCAGCGCACTCACCGCGCACGAAGCCCTCGAGTTGGTCACCACCTCGCTCCCCGGCAGCATCGACCTCCTGCTCTGCGATCTCCTCATGCCCCAGATGGACGGCAACGAGCTCGTCCGCCGCGCCAAGCAGCTCCATCCCGGCCTCCCCGCGATGATCGTCTCTGGCACCGTCAACGCGTTCGACCGCGCCGGCTACGCAGACGCCTTCCTGCCCAAAGGCGCATGCTCCGCAGCCGAGATGATCGAACGCATCCGCATCCTCGTAGCCCGCAAACGAGGCCCCAAGAAGGCCGTATCACCCCAACCAGCATCACCGCAGCTCACGGCCGCCGTAGCCTCGTAATGCACCCCTGGCCATAGGGAACATTTCTTTGATTCGTCACGTATTTGGAAGTACGCCCAGGCGCGCTGGCATCGAAACAGTTCTTTGAAAACCAACACAAGTCGGATCTAATAAGCCTCAATTTATGAATACTTTGCAGCTTCCATCCCTGCTTTATAAGACTTTTTTGATCTTCCTTCACCGAAGTCCGGACTTAAGGTATTTACTTTGAATAGTTTGCGCAAATTTACCCGGGGGGGGAGGGTAACTCGCCGGCGGCCCTACACCTATTCAAAAACCGCACTACTAGCTCTTAGCTAAGGGCTAAGGGCTAAGTGCTGTCCTCAGGCCTCCACCAACCCATACTTCCGCTGCCACTGCATCTTCAGCCGCGCCCACACAGCATCCAGCTCCGCCCGCGCCATCGCAGGATCGGGCTTCTCCACAAACCGCGCCGCCTCCATCTTCGCCAGCTCCAGCGTCGCGCGGTCGCGCAGCAGGTTGGCCACACGAAACTCCGGCAATCCCGCCTGCCGAGTCCCAAAGAACTCGCCCGGCCCGCGCTGCTGCAGGTCAAGCTCCGCCAGCTCGAACCCATTCTGCGTACGCACCATCGCATCCAACCGAGCCTCCGCCTGCTCCGTCACCTTGCCGCCCGTCATCAGGATGCAGTAGCTCTTCGCCGCCCCACGCCCCACGCGCCCGCGCAACTGATGCATCTGCGCCAACCCAAACCGCTCTGCATGTTCGATCACCATCACGCTCGCATTCGGCACATCCACACCCACTTCAATCACCGTCGTCGCAATCAGAACATCAATATCGCCACGCTGAAAACGCCGCATAGCAACTTCTTTATCATCCGCGCTCAACCGCCCATGCAACAGCCCCACCCGTAACCCCTTCAAAGCTCCCGCCCTCAACTCGTCATACATCTGATTCGCCGACCTCAAAGCCTTCTTAGGAAACAGCTCTTCCACTTTGACGGCCTTGGTCTTACTTTTTCCGGTCGCAGCCTTTTTCATGGCCACTCTTGGTTTATCATTCCGCAGCGCAGCGGAGGGATCTGCTGTTGCACTTTCCACCGTCTCATCCCGTGCGAAATCCAACTCCGGCTGATCGTCCTTAGCTCCCTCAATCACCGGATAGACAATATAAGCCTGCCGCCCCGCCACAACCTGTTTGCGCACAAAATCCCACACATCCTCAGCGCGCTCTTCCGTAGTCCGTCGAGTCACAATCAGCGTCCGCCCCGGCGGCAGCTCATCAATCACACTCGCATCGAGGTCCCCATACAAAGTCAGCGCCAGTGTCCGCGGAATCGGAGTAGCCGTCATCACCAGCACGTCCGGCTCGCTGCTCACGCCCTCTGCATTCGGCTTGCGCATCAGCTTGAAACGTTGCTGCACGCCAAACCGGTGCTGCTCATCCACAATCACCAGCCCCAGATTCTCAAAGTCGACCTTATCCTCGATCAGCGCATGAGTCCCAATTGCCAGGTCCGTCTCGCCGCGAAAGATCCTCCCCCGCGCCTCGCGTTTCGCCATCTCGTCCAGCGACCCAGTAAGCAGAGTCACCCTATAAGACTTCCCAGTAGTCGGCGAAATCACCCCACCCAAAAGCTTCTTCGCCGAAAGATAATGCTGCGTCGCCAGAATCTCCGTAGGAGCCATCAACGCCACCTGGTAGCCGTTCTCCATCGCCACGAGCGCCGCCTGCATCGCCACAATCGTCTTACCCGACCCCACGTCGCCCTGCAGCAGACGTCGCATCGGCTGCGTCCGCCGCATGTCCCCGGCAATCTCGCCGAGCACACGTTTCTGCGCTCCGGTCGGATGAAACGGCAACACCTGCTTGATCGCCTCGCGCACCTTTGCATTCGTCTCAAACTTAGTCCCCACGCGCTCCCGCATCCGCCGCCGCTTCAACTCCAGCCCCAACTCCAGATAAAAAAGCTCCTCAAAGATCAGCCGCTTGTGCCCCGGCGTAGTGAATGACATCAGCTCGGTCATCGGCGTACCAGCAGCAGGGAAGTGCACCGTCCGCAGAGCCTCCAGCCGCCCCGGCAACCGCAACCGCTCACGCATCGCGGTAGGCAACGTGTCCGCCAGCTTGCTCTCGACGCGCGACTCCTCTAGCTCCTCAAAGATCCCCCAAAGCACCCGCCGCAGCCACCGCGAAGTCAGCTTCGCCCCCCACGGAGTCGTCCCACCCAGCGACTCATACACCGGCACAATCCGCCCCATCTCCAGCATCACAAACTCCGCCTCAGGTGAGTCCGCCGCCGGCAGAATCTCAAATTGCGGCTGAATCATCTTGAACTTCCCCAGCCCACCCGACCGCGACTGCTCCAGCTTTCCGTACACCGCCACCATCTGCCCCAGCTTGAACCGGTCCTTCAGATACGTGCCGTTGAACCACATGCACTTCAGCGAGCCCAGCCCCTGCCCCAGCGTCATCTCAAAGATCGGTCCACTCCGAGTCCGCAGCAGTATCGACCCACGCACCTCGCCGATCACCGACGACATCGTCCCCGCCACCAGCGCACTCATCGGCAACGGATTCAGCCGGTCCTCATAACGAAACGGCAGATGGTACAGCAGGTCCTCGACCGTCTCCACCCCGCGCTTCGCCATATCCTCAGCGACACGCTCCCCCACACGCTTCACAAATTTAATTGGAGTAGAAAGTTCCAGCACACTGCGATGCTACCAATTTCCAGCGGGCAAGTTTCTAGTTCGGCTTAGAGTCCTTCTTCGTCTCAGTCTTGGAATCGGTCTTAGTGTCGCTCTTGGAGGAGCCCGGACCACTAACGCTGTAATCCGATGGCGGCTCAAACATCTCCACTGGAGGCTCTCTGCGCTGCACATTCTGCAGCTTGTAGCTTGTCGTACCCGACCGAGGATCAGTCGTTGTCGACTGCACCACCGCTTCAATATCCGGCGAGTACCAGGTCTCCTGCACGATCGCGATCGGCTTCTCGTTCCCTATCTGACCCGCTGGAATCGTGACAGTGGTCCGCTTACCGGTGCAGCTCAGCCCTTCAATCGTCTTGTTGGGCAAAGTCTCTTCCTTCACGTCGCGCGACTTATCCGACCCGGGGAGGTTGTTGATGCGGATCTCCGTCCTCATCCCGCCATCCTCAGACTCCATCTTCGAGATCACTACCCTCCGTGCATGCTTGGAGTCGGGATCAACCACGTAGTCAACTTTAGCCACAGGGTCGTAGATAAAGATCGTCTGCATCGGCCCACCCATCGACTGTGGCCCCAGACCACTCAGCGTCTGCTCCCGTCGCGTGCGTCCGCTGCTGTCGCGAAAATAGTTGGTCTGGTTGCGCCGCACGATGCGGTTGCCATCCGGAAGCACCTGCACGCTCTCAGTCACCGCCTCCGCCGTGAAGGGCTTGTCCTTCACCAGCTTTACGGTAGCGCCCACCAGCCGCATCACATCATCGCGCTGCCGCAGTGCATCGTCTCTCATTCGCTGGGCCCCGTCGCGAGCCCGTTGCGCCTCTCGCTGCGCCTCCTCACGCTCCCGCTGCGCGTCCCTCAGCGCCCTGTCCCTCTCCCGCTGGGCCTCGTCGCGAGCCCGCTGCGCATCATCGCGATCGCGCGCCGCCTGCTTGAGTGCCCTGTCTCTCTCCCGCTGCGCCTCATCCCGCGCTTTTTGAGCCTGCTTCTGTGCGTCCTCCCGCTCCTGCTGAGCCTGCTTCAATTCCTTGTCCTCTTGCTGTTGAGGATCGCTCTGGCCAGTCGCGGGAGCCTGCGTCTGCGCAGCAGGCACCTGCGCCCTCGCCGCACTCCCCAGCAGGCAAACTGCAACAACACACCCTGGCAACGTCCATCGATTCATACGAATTAAGTAAGTCATCTCTCTTCTATTTCCTTTCAAAATCATCTATCGCACCAGCCGGATCGCCCGGGGCAAGCCATCCTCACCCAGGTACAGATCAGCGTGAATCACTTCGTTCGCGGCCGCGGGAGTCACATCAAATCCGTATTGCCGCAGATCGCCCTTCGCCATCCTCACTCGAACAATGCTCGACTCCATCGGCGCAGGCAACCCCTCGCTACCCGGAACCTCCATAAACGCCGTAACCCTCTCAGCCCGTCGCCTTCGTTCAGCCCGCCGCACTACATCCTGTGAAAGATCAGGTTCCGTGGGAGTGGCATCAGCGACCGTCACATCCTGTGCCTGTTCCACCGGCGCACGATTCGAATTCGTTTCCACTCCGGCATGCTGCACAGGAGCCTGAGATCTTCGCCCCATATCCCAAATCATCAGCCCAACCCCAAGCAGCACCACAGCCGCCATCGCCCATCCCCAACGCCAGTTCCAAATGTTCACAACTGGAGCTCGCGGCACAGCCACCGGCCCAGTCGCACGTCCCGCCCCCCGCGCCGCCGCCCGCAGACGAGCCTCCAGCGACTCCGGAGGCGTAATCTCCTGATGCTCCCGCCGCAGCTCCTTCAACACTTCATTCAACTCGTCGTTCCGCTTCGTCATTGCCGGCTCTCCTTCAGCGTGCTCACCGCGTCGCCACGCAACAACTGCGCCAATCCCGCCTTCGCTCGATGCAGTCGCGACCGCACCGTCCCAATCGGTATATTCAGCACCGCCGCAGCGTCCTCATACGTCATCTCTTCGAACTCACACAACACAATCACTTCCTTCATATGCGGAGGCAACTCATCCAGTCCCTGCCGAACCGTCGCTACAGCTTCCTTGCGGCTCAGCACCACGCTCGGATCGTCATCCGTCGACTCCAATTCAAATCCACCGTCCTCCGAGTCCATATCAACCCCCGGCAACCGTCTGTTCCGCTCCAGGTACTTCCACACCTGCCTCCGCGCAATCCCGCAAAGCCATGTCGGCAACGCCGCGCGCTCCGGATCGAACCGGTCCGGCTGCCGCAGCAGTGCCAGAAAGACCTCCTGCGTCACCTCTTCTGCGGCCCACGCATCCTGGCACATCCGCAGCGAGAACCGGTATACCAGCGACCCATGCCGGCGATAGAGCGCAGCCATCGCCTCCTCGCTGCCACGTCCGGCGGCGCGGTACAAATCAATGTCGGATTCCTGGTTGGAACCGGGCCCGCGTCCCTCGCGCTCAAACATATGCGTCCATGATTACGCCGCGGCACGATAAAGTTCCACAAAATGAAATAACCCCTGCAAACCATTGCAGACATGCCGCTTCCCGCACTCCCTCCAGACCCCCTGCTAAACTGGCCATAACCAATCGAATCCGAGATCCCATGCCCATAGTTGAACTCCAGCAGGTCCGCAAGGTTTACGACACCAAGATCGCCGTCGATAACGTCAGCTTCAGCATCGAGCCCGGCACTATGTTCGGCCTCCTTGGCCCCAACGGCTCCGGCAAAACCTCCAGCATCCGCATGATGATCGGCATCACCATGCCCGACGCAGGGACCGTGCGCCTCTTCGACAAACCCTTCG
This sequence comes from uncultured Acidobacteriaceae bacterium, assembly GCA_963744125.1. GTDB lineage: Bacteria > Acidobacteriota > Terriglobia > Terriglobales > Acidobacteriaceae > Edaphobacter. The sequence goes on from CAVUSG010000012.1 coordinate 1,219,428, forward strand.
ACCGCACAGCCCTCAAGCGCGTCGGCTATCTGCCCGAGGAACGCGGCCTATATAAAAAGATGAAGGTCATGGACCAGCTCATCTTCCTCGGCGAACTCCACGGCCTCAACCCCACCATCGCGTCCAAACGCGCTCACGCCTGGTGCGAAAGACTCCAGATCACCGAGGCCATCCCAAAAAAGACCGAAGAGCTCTCGAAAGGCATGCAGCAGAAGATCCAGTTCATCGCCGCCTTACTCCACGAGCCCGATCTCATCATCATGGACGAGCCCTTCTCCGGCCTCGACCCCGTCAACGCGACCCTCCTGCAGGACACGCTCATCGAGCTCCGCCAGCAGGGCAAGGCCGTCCTCTTCTCCACCCACCGTATGGACCAGGTCGAGCGCATGTGCGACGCCATCGCGCTCATCTCCAACGGCCGCCTCGTCCTCTCCGGCTCCATGCGCGAAGTCAAATCCCGCTACCCCGTCGACCGCGTCCGCATCGCCTATACAGGAGACGACTCCTTCCTCAACCACTCCGCGGTGGGCAGTGTAAAGAACTACAACGGCCAGGCCGAGATCATCCTGCGCAGCTCGCCCGACACCGCTGCCGACGCCCAGGCCCTGCTCGCCTACGCGGTCAACCACGACACCCGCATCTCGAAGTTCGAACTCATGGAACCGACCCTCGAAGAGATCTTCATCGACACCGTAGGAGCCGACAACGCCGACTTCGACCCCAACTCCAGGCAGCAACGCGTCGCCGCAGGAGGCACAATCAATGCGTAATATCTGGCTCATCGCGCGCCGCGAATACCTCGAACGCATCCGCACCAAGAGCTTCATCGTCATGACCGTCCTTCTCCCCGCCATCATGGCCGCCGTTGCCTTCGGCGGCTCGCTCCTCGGCGGAGGAAAGAGCAAACCCGCTGCCCACATCATCGTGGTCACGCAGGACGTGCAGCTCGGCATGAACCTCCAGTCCGAACTCGAAGCTCAGAAACAAGCCACCATCACCGCCGACCTCATCTCGCCTCCCGGCTCCGACACGCGCGACCGCCTCAATCGCGAAGTCACCTCGCGAGACCTCGACGGCTACCTCTGGGTTACGTCATCCTCTTCCAGTCCCGCCCGCAATACCGTTGAATGGGTAACCAAATCCAAACCCAGAGGCATCCGCAAAGGGACGACGATCGACGACACCATCCGCACCGTCCTCCGCCCCCACATCGACGCCGGAGAACTTAGCCCTTTGCAGACCGTCGATCTCGATAGCTTCCCCGCCGGCACCGCCGACGCCCAGACGTCAGCAAGAAACACCGCCTACGCCGTCTTCTTCCTGATGTACTTCGTCATCCTCTTCTATGGAATGAACGTCGCCCGCTCCATCATCGAAGAAAAAACCTCACGCATCTTCGAGGTCCTGCTAGCCACCATCCGCCCCGAGGAGTTAATGGCCGGCAAGGTAATCGGTGTAGGCTCGGTAGGCCTCACGCAGGTCGCCATCTGGATCGCAGCCGGCGCAATCCTCGGCTCCTCAGGCCTCATGGCGGCTGGCGACTCCATCCATCTCACGCTGGCGCAGGGCATCTATTTCATCATCTTCTTCCTGCTCGGCTATATCCTCTACTCCAGCATCGCCGCCGCGCTCGGCGCCATGACCAGCTCCGAACAAGAGCTCCAGCAGATGAACATCTTCCTCATGCTGCCCCTCATCGCCTGCACCACGGTCATCTACCGCGTCGTCACCGAACCCACCAGCTTCATCTCCCGTGCCTTCTCGTTCTTCCCCTTCTGCACGCCGCTCATCATGTACGTGCGCATCGCCGTCGGCGGAGCATCTGGCCTCGAAATCGCCATCGCCATCGTCGAGCTCATCGTCACCATCTGCGCCATCCTCTGGATCGCCTCGCGAATCTACCGGGTCGGCATCCTAATGTACGGCAAGCGCCCCAACCTGCCCGAGATCATCCGCTGGCTCAAATACAGCTAGCGCAGCGCTAAACTCAATCTCGTGCCCGCCTACACCTTCAAGCAGCGCCTCACCCTCGCCATCGTCCCGCGTCTGGCGAGCATCATCATCCGCTGCCTCGGCGTCACCCTCCGTTACAAAGACGTCGTCGACATAGGGGCCGCCACCGGCTACGACAATCCCACTGCAGCCATCTACGTCCTCTGGCACCGCTCCCTGCTCAGCAGCGCATGGCGCTTCCGCAACCGCAACATCGCCATCCTCATCAGCGAAAGCTTCGACGGCGAGCTCATCGCTCGCACCGTCCAGCGCCTCGGCTTCCTTCCCATCCGCGGCTCTAGTTCGCGCGGCGGAGCCCCCGGCCTCCGCAACATGGAGCGCGCCTTCCTCGCCGGCCACAACTGCGCCTTCACCGCCGACGGCCCCCGCGGCCCTGTCTTCATCGCCAAGCCCGGAGCAGCCCAACTAGCCAGCCGCCTCAACACCGACGTAGGAGCTTTCTACGTCCTCCCTCAACGCGCTTGGCAACTCCGCTCCTGGGACCGCTTCCTCATCCCCAAACCCTTCTCCCGCGTCCTCGTCACCTGGTCCACCCGAGTCCCCGGCGACCCCGCCGCCGTCCAAACAGCCTTGGACCGCTCCGTACAACTAGCCGAAGCCGCCCTCACACCAAACTAATCACCTTCGCCTAACCTTGCACCCAGTACCCAGTACCTCGTACCTTCCAAGTAGTGCGCGTCTCCGACTTCCACTTCGATCTCCCCGAAGAACTAATCGCCCAAACCCCACCCGCCATCCGCGGCACCAGCCGCATGCTCGTCCTAAACCGCAACACCGACACCTACGCCGACGAGCACTTCACCGACCTCCCTTCGCACCTGAAAGAAGGCGACCTCCTAATCCTCAACGACTCCCGAGTCCTCCCCGCGCGCCTCTACGCTACCCGCGCCGGCCTCCACACCCAGCACAACTCGCCCGACCCCGCCGGCCGCATCGAAGTTCTCCTCACCCAGCAACTCACCGACGAGTACCCCAACGAAAACGTCTGGTCCACCCTGGTCCGCCCGAGCCGCAAAGTAGTCACCGGCGAACGCCTACGTTTCCGCGACGAAGCCGACCCCGACGACACCCCACTCCTCGAAGCCGAGGTCCTAACCACCGGCGAATTCGGCGAACGCACCCTACGCTTCAACCCCACACCAGACTTTCACTCCATCCTCGACCGCATCGGCCACATGCCGCTCCCACCCTACATCCACCGAGACGACGCCTTAGAAGACCGCGCCCGTTACCAAACCATCTACGCCCAGCAGACCGGCTCCGCCGCAGCCCCCACCGCCGGTCTCCACTTCACCCCCGAAATCCTCACGCAGCTAAAACAAAAAGGCGTCCAGATAGAAACCATCACCCTCCACGTAGGTCTCGGCACCTTCCAACCCGTCCGCGTAGAAGACGTCGCCGACATCCGCCTCCACGCCGAGCACTACACCCTCCCCGCCGCCACCGCCACCGCCATCAACACAGCCCGCGCCGAAGGCCGCCGCATCATAGCCGCCGGAACCACCACCACCCGCACCCTCGAGCACGTAGCCCAAATCTCCGGCGACAACAAACTAGAACCCCACTCCGGCCAAACCAGCATCTTCCTAAGCCCAGGCCACAAATTCCGCATCATCACCGGCCTCCTAACCAACTTCCATCTCCCCCAATCCACCCTCTTAATGCTGGTAAGCGCCTTCGCAGGCGAGGAAAAGGGCAGGGAAGCAGTCCTCAACGCCTACACCCACGCCATCCGCGAAAAATACCGCTTCTTCTCCTACGGCGACTGCATGCTAATCCTCTAGCCAACGCGCTACCATCAAATCAGTCATGACGAAGCCCGCAAAGCCCCCCATCTACCTCCTCGACAGCATGGCCTTCATCTTCCGTGCCTATCACGCCATGCAGCGCTCGCGACCCATGTCCACGCGTACCGGAATCCCCACCGCAGCCACCTATGTCTTCGTCAACATGATCAACAAGCTGCGCAAGGACTTTGCCCCCGAGTACCTCGCAGCCGTCTACGACGTAGGCGCTCCCGTCCACCGCAACGAGATGGCTGCGCAGATGAAGGACGTCAAGAAGTTCAACATCAAGACCCAGCAGTTCGAGACCATCGTGTACGGCGGCTACAAAGCCAACCGCGTAGAGACCCCGCCAGATCTCATCCAGCAGCAGCCCTACATCCGCCGCGCCCTCGAAGCCTTCCGCATCCCCATCCTCTACTACGAGGGCTTCGAGGCCGACGACGTCATAGGCACCCTCTCCTGCAAACTCGCCGCCCTTGGGCACCACGTCTACGTCGTCTCCTCCGACAAAGACATGATGCAGCTAGTCAATAAAGACGTAAGCATCCTCAACCCAACAAAAGACAACCTCATCCTCGACCCTGCCGGCGTCGAAAAGATCCTCGGCGTCCCTCCCGAACGAGTCATCGACGTCATGGCCCTCCGTGGCGACTCCGTCGACAACATCCCCGGCGCTCCCGGCATCGGCGACAAAGGCTCCGTCGAACTCATCCAGCAGTTCGGCACCGTCGAAGCCGCCCTCGACCGCGCCGACGAGGTCAAAAAGAAAACGTATCGCGAATCGTTACAAAATAATCGCGACAATATTCTTCTCTCCAAAGAGCTGGTCACCATCCACACCAGCGTGCCCATCGAGTACTCGCTCGAAGCCATGCGCACCCAGCCCGTCGACAACGCTGCCTGCCGCGAGCTCTTCGCCGAACTCGAATTCACCACCCTCCTCAAAGACCTCGCCCCCTCCGTCGACAACACCGCCATCACCTTCAACCTCAAGCCCACTGCCAAAGAGATCGCGCAGCTCCTAACCGAAGCCCGAGCCATCAATCCAGCCAACAACAAACCCAACGGTCTAGCCATAGCCATCTTCGAAGACGCCCGCGCCATCGCCGAGGAGATCGCCGCCGAACCCGATCCCGAATCACCCGAGCCCGAACCGCCCCCCGCCGAAAACATGGACCTCTTCGCCGCGCCGCCACCACCAGAGCCACCAACCAGCAACCAACAACCAGCAACCAGCAACCTAGCTGCCCTCGGCCTCGCCGTCAACGAACACGCCGCCATCGAAGTCTCCCTCGACGCCCCCAGCATCAAAGCCGCCCTCACCGACCCCACCCTCCCCAAAGACATCCACGACCTGAAAGCCGTCCTCCGCGCCCTCGCCCCGCACAGCGTCGCACTTGCCGGAGTCCGCGACGACGTCATGCTCCTCAGCTACCTCGTCAACCCCACCCACGCGTCGCACACCCTGCCCGACATCGCCGCCCGCACCACCAGCCGCGCCCTCGTCCATCAACCCACCAAAGACAACCCCGCCGACCCCAACCGTCTCCCCGAAGCCGCCACCGCCATCGTCCGCCTCGCCGCCGCCCTCAGCCCGCAGATAGTCGAAGCCGGCACCTTCGAGCACCACATCCCCAAAGACGATCCATCCCTCGGCGGAGCCGTCACCCCCGAGATGCTCTTCGCATCCCCCACAAAATCAAAAGCCACATCGTCTTCCACCTCACCACTCCAGAACGTCTACAACACCATCGACCTCCCGCTAGTCCCCGTCCTCCTCAGCATGGAACAGACTGGCGTCCGCATCTCTCCCGACATCCTCAACACAATGTCCGACCGCCTCGCCATTGAGGTCGATAACTTAGCCGAAAAAATCTACACCGACTCCGGCCACCGCTTCAACATCAACTCCCCCAAGCAACTCGGCGACGTCCTCTTCAACAAGATGCTCCTCCCCAAGCCCATGAAGTACGGCAAGGGCAAAGTCGTCTCCACCGCGCAGGACGTCCTCGAAGAACTCGCCGAAACCCACCCTATCGCCGCCCTCGTCATCGAGCACCGCCAGCTCCAAAAGCTCAAGGGAACCTACCTCGACGCCCTCCCGCAGCTAGTCGACCCCGAAGGCCGCATCCACACCACCTTCAACCAGGTCGGCACCGCCACCGGCCGCCTCTCATCCACCAACCCCAACCTCCAAAATATCCCCATCCGCACCGCCATCGGCCGCGAGATCCGCGCCGCCTTCATCGCCGCCCCCGGCAACCTCCTCATGTCGGCCGACTACTCGCAGATCGAGCTCCGCCTCATGGCCCACTTCTCGCAGGACCCGCTCTTACTCAACGCCTACCGCACCGGCCAGGACATCCACACTCTCACCGCCGCCGAAGTCTTCGGCGTAGACCCCGCCACCATGTCCAAAGAGACCCGCGCCCGCGCCAAGGCCGTCAACTTCGGCATCGTCTACGGCATCAGCCCCTTCGGCCTCGCTGCGCAACTCAACATCCCGCAGAACGAAGCGAAGCTCTACATCGAAACCTACTTCGACCGCTACAAAGGCGTCCGTCACTTCATCGACGCAACGCTGGACGCCGTCCGCCGCGAGGGCGCCGTCCGCACCTGGTTCGGCCGCATCCGCCCCATCCCCGACATCCAGTCCCGCAACCCCAACATGCGCGGCTTCGCCGAACGCACCGCCGTCAACACCCCACTGCAAGGCACCGCCGCCGACCTTATCAAACTAGCCATGATCCGCATCGACGCCGCCATCACCACCCGCAAACTCCGCTCCCGCATGACCCTCCAGGTCCACGACGAACTCCTCTTCGACGTCATCCCCACCGAAGCCGAAGAACTCCAGCAACTCGTCAAACACGAGATGGAAAACGTAGCCGAATTCTCCATCCCCATAGTCGCTGACGTTGGCCTAGGAGATAACTGGCGCGACATCAAGTGAGGACCGCAAGAACTTCGAAAGGCGTTAATTCAAGGCCGCCTTCGTAATATTGAGCTTGCCGTCCCGATCGTCGATATAAACCTCGGTGCCTTCGCCGACCGCGATCTTCTCCGCCAGCCAATCGGGAATAGGAACGACCAAATCATCCCCATCGATCTCCGAAATCTTCTCGCAGACGAGCCGTAGCTGTTCACCACCCGCGTCAAGCGGGATGCGGAGCACCAGCCGAGACCCTTCTCGTTCGATAGGTTCGCGTAATGAGACGAAGTCCGCTCCCATAGGTCAAGCGATTCTACAAGCCCTCCTTGTTTTATGGATCTCTAACTTTTCCTAGCAGGTCTGACCAATTTCAACTAACATTCTCCCCATGAAATTCCTAAGCTCAATCCTCACCCTGAGCCTACTAGCCGCGCCAGCCCTGGCCCAGCAGCAGCCCAAGACCATCCTCCTCTGGCCCAACGGCAACCCAGAGCCCTCCAAACTCACCGGCCCCGAGATCGACCCCACCACCGACGCCAACCGCATGTACGCCGGCAAGGTCACCGTCCGCGTCAAGAACGTCAGCCAGCCCAGCATCACCATCTACCCCGCGCCCGCCGCCAACAACTCCGGAGCCGCAGTCCTCGTCCTCCCCGGCGGCGGCTACGACCACCTCACCTGGAACCTCGAAGGCACCGAAGTCTGCGACTGGCTCAACTCCATCGGCATCACCGGCATCGCCGTCAAATACCGAGTCCCCGAACGCGGCCGCTTCCCCGACAACCCCGAGGACATGGAAGACGCCCAGCAGGCCATCCGCATCACCCGCGCCCACGCCGCCGAGTGGCACATCGACCCCAACAAAGTCGGCGTCATCGGCTTCTCCGCCGGAGGCCACCTCGCCGCCCTCATGAGCCACCACCCCGACTTCCAGAGCCCCAACGTCCCCGCCACGAACATCCCCGCCTCCACGGTCGACGCCAAGCCCAACTTCCAACTCCTCATGTACCCCGCCACCTCCTCGGCCCCGACAACAAGCTCCTCCCCCTCTTCATCCCCGACGCCAAAATTCCACCCACCATCATCTTCATCGCCGAGAACGACCACACCGCCCGCGTCGAAACCGCGCTCGTCTACTACCAGGCCCTCAAAGACGCCAAGGTCCCCGCCGAGCTCCACATCTACACCCAGGGTGGCCACGGCTTCGGCATCCGCCCCACCGATCTCCCCATCTCCCACTGGCCCGCCATCGCCGAAACCTGGCTCCACACCATCCACATCCTCGGACCACCCGGCCCCATAGGCCAACCGTAATCCGCAGTAACATCCTCCAATGCGATCGCCCACTCTCCTGCTCGCGCCGATTCTCCTCGCCATAGCCGCGACAGGCCCAGCCCAAAAGCCAGCGCAGCACACCACGCTCCTACTCTGGCCCAACGGCAACCCCGAGCCATCCAAAGTAGTAGGCCCCGAGATCGACCCCAGCAAAGACTCCGAGCGCCTGGTCTCCGGCAAGCCCACCACCCGCATCACCAACGTCAGCCATCCCAACCTCGTCGTCTACTCCCCACCCGCCGCGAAGAACAACGGCGCCGCCGCCCTCGTCTTCCCCGGCGGCGGCTACACCCGCCTCGCCTACATGCACGAAGGCACCGAAGTCTGCGGCTGGCTTAACTCCATCGGCATGACCTGCATCCTCGTCAAATATCGCGTCCCCGAAGACGGCCACTACCCCCAGAACACAGAAGACCTCGAAGACGCCCAACAAGCCATGCGCCTCACCCGCACCCACGCCGCCGAATGGCACATCGACCCCGCCAAGATCGGCGCCATAGGCTTCTCCGCCGGAGCCCACCTTGCCGTAGTCCTCAGCACCCACCCCGACTTCCAAAGCCCCAACGTCCCGCCCTCTACCTCGCTATCGACGCGCGTCCCAACTTCCAGATGATCCTTTACCCCGGCTGGCTCACCGGCTCCATCTCCCACGGCGAAGGCGGCAAAGTGGACTCCATCCTCCAGCCCACCGCCTCTACCCCACCCACCTTCCTCGTCCAGGCCGAGAACGACTACACCGCCCACGTAGAAAACGCCCTCGTCTACTATCAAGCCCTCAAGGACGCCAAAATCCCCGCCGAACTCCACCTCTTCACCCTCGGCGGCCACGGCTTCGGTCTCCGCCCCACCGACCTCCCCATCTCCCACTGGCCCACCTACGCCGAAACCTGGCTCCATACCATCCACATCCTCGGCCCACCCAGTCCCATAGGCCAGCCCTAAACGGATAAGCTCTTAATATGCGCTCCGTCCTTCCAACTCTGTTCTTACTGACGGTCCCACTCTTCGGACAGCAACCCCCCGTCAATACCGACCAGTCGACCCAGGAACTAAACCGCGAAGCTGGCCTCGAGATGGTCTTCCGCAACCCACTCCCACCCCTCGCCAAATTAACATTCAAAGAGGTCGAAACGACTGAGGCAAAGGGCCGCAAGCTCGTTCGATACTCCATCGGCGCCAGCGGATTAGCCAAGCCGGGACCCTACATCCTCATGCTCTGGGATATTCAAACGAACGCCCCGGTCATCGCCTTTCAAGGCCTTAAGCTCGACACCAACGGAAACCTCCGCTGCATTGCAAAGTCGAAAGACTGCCCAGGCGGCGGCCCGAATAACCAATTAGTCCTCGGCTTCACCGGTATGACAGGTCAGCCCCGCCGCATAGTACTCGCCGGAAGCGACAAGAAACCCCTCGCCATGGGCGAAGTTGTACCATTCCCCGCCTCCGGTTTAGACCAGGATTGCACCATCGAAGCGGTCCTCATGCGTCCCAACGGCAGCGCGGTCTATGTGATCGGCCGCGGATTTCAGCCCGGCGAAACCGTCAAATTCGAAAGCTCCTCCTACGGCGAGTCCTCGAATGACGACAAGACCGCCAACGGAATCGGCGTAGTGACCACCATGCTTCTCCCCTTCGTAAATGGACACGACGAAGGAAAAACCACCATCACTATGGCCGGTTCCAAATGCCATCCCAGCACTGCCATCAACTGGGGCGCATACCACGAAGAACCGGCAGACCCCGCGCAACCTAAATAGATACAGCCAGAAGTCTTTGAATCCCCGTCTGAACCTCCAAACTGATAGACTTAAAGCTCTGCGCCGAACGCGCAACCAATCTCTCGAAGCAGCCAAGCCGCGTCGAACCCATTCGCTGCCAGCGGCAGCACATAAAGGAAGAACCAACACAGTGGATCAGCAGACCAAAGCAGCCCTCAAGCACGACCAGTTCGTCGACACCACCAAGCACGGCCTCGAGTGGGCCAAAGAGAACCGCCACACCGTCGTCGTCACCGGCAGCATCATCCTCGCCCTCATCCTCGTCCTCGTAGGCGCCGGCGTCTTCTACAACAGCCGCTCCCAGGCAGCCTCCGCGGCCTTTGGCAACGCCATGCAGACCTACCAGGCGCCGCTCGCCGAGCCCGGTCAGCCCGCCCCGGCCGGCGTCAAGACCTTCCCCACCACCGCCGACCGCGCCAAGGCCGCCAGCGCTCTCTTCATGGATGTCGCCAACAAGTACAGCATCACCACCGACGGCCGCAACGCCCGCTACTTCGCCGGACTTACCTACATCGAGGCCGGTGAGAACGCCTCCGCTGAGGCTACCCTCAAGCAGGTCGCCGGCTACTGGAACGCCGATCTCTCCTCGCTCGCCAAGCTAGCCCTCGCCCAGCTCTACCGCCAGACCGGGCGCGCTCCCCAGGCCATCGACCTCTACAACCAGCTCTCTGCCAAGCCCACCGACGCCGTCCCCCCCGGCCTCGCGCAGCTCCAGCTCGCTGAGCTCTACGAAGGTCAGAATCAGCCCGAACTCGCCAAGAAAATCTACGCCCAACTCAAGGACAAGGACGCCAAGAGCCCAGCCGCCCTCATAGCCGCTCAAAAGCTCAACCCTGCCCCCGCCGCCGGCCCCGGCACAGCCCTTCAGCAATAAGCCAGACAGACGCCACTCGCACTCCACCCCCCCCAAAAAAGGCCACCAGAGTGCGAGTCTCTCTACCAACTACCAACTAACAACTACCAACTGCTCCATCAGTGCCCCTCATCATGCAGCCGCGCCGCCGCAGCATGCCCACTCACCACCCCACCCGCCTTCAGCACCGCCTCCGCCTCGCTCCTCAGTCTCGCAATCGTCTTCCACTGGTCCTTCGCAGAAGGCTCCGGAATCCACGTAGGCAGAGGCATCCGCAGATACTCCGACAGCGCAATCGCGTGCGGCTCATACAACACCCGAATCGTCCGCAGCCGATTAGCCGAAGCCGGATCCCCGCACATCCGCATCCCAATATCCCCCAGCACCTCGCACAGCCGCGCAAACTCCGCCTCCGGCAACCGGTCCTGCGCCTCAGCCTTCTTCGCATTCGCCTCCTGGTGGAAGACATGTCCCAGGTCGATCAGCGCATGCCGCCCCATCGCAAACGTCAACTGCGCCTGCCGCGCCGGAGTCCCTTCCATAATCGAGATCAGCAGCGCACAGCTGTCCAGTACCGCCACCAATGCTGAAAGCCAGCTCTGGTTATCGTGCTGCGACCGGTAGTAGCAAAGCAGCGGGTACGAGATATGCGACTCCAGTATCTCCGCCGACCATCGCTCCCACTCCGCCAGCAGCTCCGTCAGCGCAACCTCCGCGCCCTCGCACGCATGGCGCCGCAGCAACTCCGTCGACGTTGGCGGCGACCCCGCCCGCCCATCCAGCAGTGCAACACTCACCTCCCGCCGCGAGAAAGCCGTATAAAGCACCGGCACATACCCAATCACCAGCGCCACCAGTCCCAACCCCACGCCCGACTCGGTGATAATCAACGCCCTTGCCGGCAGTGCGCGCGGAACCACATCGCCCAGACCCAGCGTAAACAGAGTCGTGCCGCTGACATATAGATCCGTTTCAAAGCGCGCGAACCAGCTCGCTTCCGTCACGTGCATTGCGTCCGCAAACGGCGACCCCATAGCAAAGAAGAACAGCGCAAACCCCACCAGCAGCAGCAGCGCCCACACCAACAGCAGCAGCAACAACGACAGCGGTCCATACACGCTGTAAGCCTGCTCCCGCGTCTTCATGTTTCCAATTCGCGGCGCTAACGCCCTCCACGGTGTCCACGTCAAAATGAAAAAGGCCCGCGTAATCCGCAACCGACCCGCGGGTCGTCTCGGCAGAATGATCGTCTGGAACGCGTCCAACGCAACCGCCAGGCAACATATCAACCCGGCAATCAGTGCAATTAAATGCATGCCACATCCTTAATCCGGCGGAAACCGATAGTTCTCACAACCTTAGCAGAGCCGCGCCTAACCACGGCTGGTACAACCACATCTACGCCTCTCGGTAGTAGTTCCCGCGTACCTGTCAGTATTGTTAGGTAGCGAAATAAAGCACATAAATTCATTAGACACACTCACAACTTTTGACTAGATTAGAGGTCTATTAAAGCAAAAGGCGTCTGCAACTTCTCTGTTCACTTGTTCTCCTGGAAAACTGTCTGCCGCCACAGGAAAGAGGCGCGCTATGCAACGAGTCCTAATAGTAGATGACGAACAAATAGTAGCCGACACCCTCACGATGGTCTTCGAGAAGAGCGGCTTCCACGCGAAGGCTGCTTACTCCACAAACCATGCCCTCGACCAGGCCCGCGAGTTCCAGCCTCATCTCCTGCTCTGCGACATCTCCATGCCCGGCAAGGACGGCCTCTTTCTCGTCAACGAGATAAACCGCGAACTCCCCGACTGCCGCATCCTCGTCCTCACCGGCTTCTACTCCAACCACCCCGCCGTCCACGAAACCGCTGCCCGGCTCTCCCGCCGCGTCCCCATCCTCACCAAACCCGTCCATCCCGAGGATCTCCTCCGCGAGGCCTCCGCAGCACTCGCCCACGCCTGAAGTGGGCGTCGTACTACCAACTAACAACTACCAACCAACAACCCTCTCTCAAACATGCGACTCAAAGTATCGGCGGTCAAACTCCGCAGCATTCTTAGGCGTCTTGTACATCACCAGCAGCTTAGCCATCTACACCTCCTGTACCGCATCAATTTCCAACCAATCCCGCGATCATACTAGTCTCTTCCAACTGCCTCTCCCAACCAGCAACCAACAACCAACAACTTCTTAAATGCTAGACTCACTCCAAATGTCCGGCAGCGAACAAAACCCGCCCACCCTGGCCAGCCTCCGAGCCCGCAAGACCAAACCCCGCACCACCGATAACAAAGCAGCCCCCCAACTAGGCCTACTCTTCAACACCCCAACCGAACCCCAAAAAACCGCGCCAAAAAATCTACCCACAGAACGCCGCATCTGGACTGTCCGCGACCTCGTCAGCGACGTCCGCCACCGCATCGAAACCAACTACACCGACCTCTGGGTCGAGGGCGAAATCTCCAACCTCCGCGCCGCTCCCTCCGGCCACATCTACTTCACTCTCAAGGACGGCGAAGCCCAGCTCCCCATCGTCCTCTTCCGCCGCCAGGCCCTCCTCCTGCGCTTCCGCCCCGCCGACGGCCTCGCCGTCCTCGTTCGCGGCCGAATCTCCATCTACGAATCCCGCGGCCAGCTCCAACTCATAGCCGAAACCCTGGAACCAAGAGGCGCCGGCGCATTGCAACTAGCCTTCGAACAGCTCAAGGCCCGCCTCCTAGCCGAAGGCCTCTTCGACGCCGCCCGCAAGCGCCCGCTCCCGCCATTCCCGCACTGCGTCGGCGTCATCACCTCGCCCTCCGGAGCCGTCATCCGCGACATCGTCAACGTCGTCCGCCGCCGCCACGCCCGCCTCAACCTCCTCATCTACCCCGCCGCCATGCAGGGCCCCAACTGCTGCTCCACCGTAGCCGCCGGAATCCGCTGGTTCAACAAGCATCCCGAAAAAGCAGACGTCGTCATCATCGCCCGCGGCGGCGGCTCCATCGAAGACCTCTCCGGCTTCAACGACGAGTCCCTCGCCCGCGCCATCGCCGCCTCCAAACTCCCCATCGTCTCCGCCATCGGTCACGAGACCGACTTCACCATCGCCGACTTCGTCTCCGACCTCCGCGCCCCCACCCCCTCCGCCGCCGCCGAGCTCGTCACCGCCGCCCAGCACCGCATCGAAGAGCGCGTCCTCGACCTCGAGCGCCGCCTCCACCGCGCCACTCACTTCCATCTCCTCCGAGCCCGCCAGCGCCTTGCCCGCCTCTCCGCCGACACCGTCCTCCTCCGTCTCCGCGACGCCATCAGCCGCCGCGACCAGCACCTCGACGAGCTGAATCTCCGCCTCCACTCCACCATCGCCCGCCGCCTGCGCACCCACTCCCAGCGCCTCGACTCCCTAACCACCCGCCTCCACCGCCAAAACGTCTCCCTCCGCCTCGCCAACGCAAAACACCGCCTCCAAACCGTCAACCAGCGCCTCCACCAGCTAGCCACCCAAGCCGCCAACCCCCACCGTAACCGCCTAACCCAGGCCACCGCCCGCCTCCACGCCCTATCCCCCCTCAACGTCCTGAACCGCGGCTACGCCATCGTCTACAACTCCCAAGGACAAATCCTCCGCAACGCCCAAGAAACCACCCCCGGCCAAACCATCACCACCCGCCTTGCCAAAGGCTCCCTAACCGCCGAAGTAATAAAAGTTGACCCTGAATAATTCAGTGGTAAGCGATCGCTTTGTTCTGTCTTCAAGGCGGGAAGTTTCGATAGGGCGTTGTCTTTGCTTCTAGGTGTGAAGTTTCAATAGGTTGTTGTCCATTCGATCGAGAACTGTGAAGCTGAGTTTGCGAAGCCAAGCATTCTCAGGAGACCGAATGGACTATCACTATCATGCTCGACTGACGATTGTTCGTCGAGAGCAGCTTGCGAAGGATGTATTAGAGGGCCGGTTGAGCTTGAAGGAGGCCATGGCCGAGTTCAAGCTGAGCCGGCAGAGTGCAGCGAAGTGGGTGCGGCGCTATCGGGAGCATGGCCTGGCCGGTCTCAGGGATCGGACTTCGCGGCCTCATCGCTCACCCCGCAGCACGTCGGAGGAGAGGATCATGGAGGTCGAACGGCTGAGACGGGAACGTTGGACCGGGGTGCGGATCGCCCAGCAGCTTGGGCTCAGCCGTGCCACGGTCAGCCGCGTGCTTCGGCGGCTGGGGCTGAACCGCATCCGCGACCTCGAACCTGGGCCCGCCGTGGTGCGCTACGAACACCCGGCTCCAGGCGACCTGCTGCATCTTGATATCAAGCGCCTGGTGCGCATCCAGCGGCCTTCGCACCGGGTCACTGGAGACCGCCGCGACGGCGTCAAGGGCATCGGAGCCGAGTTCCTGCATGTCGCCGTCGACGACCACTCGCGGCTGGCCTTCACCGCCATGTATCCGGACCAGACCGAGCGCAGTTCCACTCACTTCCTGGCCGCCGCCGTCGCCTGGTTCGACTCCCTCGGCATCGGCATCCGTCGCGTGCTCACTGACAACGGCCCATGCTACAAGGCCCACCGCTTCCACCGGACCTGCGCTCAGCTCCACCTCAAGCACCGGCGAACTCGGCCCTACACCCCACGCACCAACGGAAAGGCAGAACGCTTCATCCAGACCGCCATCAACGAATGGGCCTACGCACGCACCTATCAGAACTCAGAAGATAGAACTTCCTGGCTGCCCATCTGGACCCACCAGTACAACTGGCACCGTCCCCATGCCAGCCTCAACCAACATCCTCCCATCAGCAGAGCAGGCCTCGATGACAACAACCTCTTGACTCACCACATCTAGGTACCCCAAGCCTTCAGGCTTGGGTCTCTCAGGCCCAGCAAAAATGCGGGCTTTAGCCCCTGGGGTATGCTCTCTTATCGCGGACACAGAGCTATCGGCAAGACAAGTAACCCAAACGAACAATGCAGCCGAGCCGCCTTACGCCTGATAATAGAAATCAACAGCACTACGGAGAACCGCACCGCAATGAAACGTCTCTTCGGCACCGACGGCATCCGAGCCATCGCCGGCCAGCCCCCGCTCGACGCCCCCACCGTCCACGCCATCGGCCTGGCCCTGGCTCATCATCTCGGCGCAAAGCCCAAAGTCCTCCTCGGCATGGACACCCGCGAATCCGGCCCATGGATCGCCGCCACCCTCACCGCCGGCCTCATCGCCGGAGGCGCCACCGTAGAATCCGCCGGAGTCATCACCACCCCCGCCGTAGCCTTCCTCACTCACACCCACAAATTCGCCGCCGGAGTAGTCATCTCCGCCTCCCACAATCCCTGGCAGGACAACGGCATCAAGCTCTTCGGCCCCGACGGCTTCAAACTCCCCGACGCCACAGAAATCGCCATCGAAGCCGAAATCTTCGCACAACTCGCCTCCACAACCAGCAACCAACAACCAGCAACCAGCAACCCACCCGTCAACGAAGCCGACCGCACCGACTACATAAAATTCCTCCTAGCCGCCGTCCCCAATCTCTCCCTGGACAACCATCGCATCGTAGTCGACTGCGCCAACGGAGCGGCCAGCACCGTAGCCCCGCAGCTCTTCGCCAACCTCGGCGGCGAAGTCCGCATCACCCACGCCAGCCCCGACGGCCGCAACATCAACGAACACTGCGGAGCCCTTCACCCCCAGGTCGTAGCCCGCGAAGTCGTCGACCAAAAAGCCTCCATCGGCATCACCTTCGACGGCGACGCCGATCGCGCCCTCTTCGCCGACCAGCATGGCAACGTAGTCAACGGAGACGCAGTTCTCCTCCTCGCTGGCCGCCATCTGCAAGAACTCGGCCTTCTCACCAACGACACCGTAGTCGCCACCACCATGTCCAACATGGGCCTCGAAGCCGCCCTAAAACGCAGCGGAATAAAAATGCTCCGCGCCCCCGTAGGCGACAAATACGTCCTCGAACAAATGCTCTCCACCGGAGCGGCCCTCGGCGGCGAGCAGTCCGGCCACATTATCTTCTCCGGCCGCAGCACCACCGGCGACGGCCTCCTCACCGCGCTCCTCGTCCTCGACATCATCCACCGCTCCGGCAAATCCCTCGCCGAGCTAATCGCCGACCTCAAGACCTTCCCCCAGGTCATCGTCAACGTCAAAGTCCGCGAAAAACGCCCCTTCGATCAGATCCCCACCGTCTCCGCCGCCATCCTCGCCGCCGAGCAGGCCCTCAACGACTCGGGCCGCGTAGTCATCCGCTACTCCGGCACCGAAGCCCTCTGCCGCGTCATGATCGAAGCCGAATCCGAACCCCTCATGCGCCACCACGCCGACACCATAGCCAACGCCATCCGCACCGAACTCGGCATCTAACCCGCGCCACTTCAAACTTTAGTTGTAGAAATCCCACCGCCCGGGGCAATCCTTTTTCCCTTAGGCGCGTCGTATATTTAGTGAAAGTAAGGCATTTTCACCTAAGTTGGCAAAATTAGTGCAGTACAATTGCCGCACATCGAAAAACCTATATTGCTTACGACTCACTGGAAACGGCCATCCGTGAGATCTATATTCCCAGGTTGAATCGCCACATGAGCACAGTTGCAACTACGCCCAGCGATAGCAGTCCGTCCCATTCTTCCGCGCCGAACTCCTGCGGCCACACCCTCATCTTCTATGAAGACGACTCCGCCCTGCTCGACGGCCTCAGCCAGTCCATCTGCGCCGCCATCTGCACCGGAAACTCCGCCATCGTAATCGCCACCTCAGCTCACCACGACAGCCTCGCATACTCTCTCCGCGCAAACTGCGCCGACGCCCATACCGCCATCATCGAGGGGCGCTTGTTCCTCCTCGACGCCGAAGAGACCCTCTCCAAAATCATGGTTAAAGGTCAACTGGACCCGGAACGCTGCATCAGTGTCATCGGTAACTACATCGAGATGCTCTCCGCTGCCGCCCGCGGAGATGATCCCAAGGTCTTCGCCTTTGGAGAGTTGGTCTCCATCCTCTGGCAGCGGGGAAACCAGGCCGCTGCACTCCATCTCGAACTCCTCTGCCGCCAGCTCGTCGAACACCGCCCCCTCATGCAACTCTGTTGTGGCTACCCCTTGCATCTCTTTCCGAGCGACACCGGCCCCACCCCAATCGTCGCCATCGAGACCCGCCGAACCCGCGTTCTTCTCTCCAAAGATCTAGAAACAACCGCCTCATAAGCCACTCGGCGAGCGGGCGCCGTTATTTTCTTCTCGTCAGCCGCCTGTCAAAGGGTGGGACGTACAAGCTCAAACCGCCCCCTCTGTTTTTCTCCGCGTCCTCCGCGCCCCTCCGCGCTCTCCGCGTCCGTCTTCACTAACCCCCCGTCATTACAGGCGAATCCTCACCTCCAAACTATTTTTCACGCTTTTACTCAGCAAAATCGCATGTCAAGCCCCCCAACCCACCAAAAAACCCGTAACACACTCTATCTAAACAAGATAAAACTTTCCCCAAAACGGTTTTTAGTTATGGTCAATCCTGTACAATTAAACTAGAGATCAAGAAAGCCCCGGCACACGCCGGGGCTTTTTTCGTCCCTGAAACAAGCCATCGCCAGTAAGTCGTTTACTGGCAATAATTTAGCCGTAAGTCCCATGGTTGCACATATTTAGCGAGGCCATTTCGCTATCTATTGCAACCATTGGACTCTTAACCACCAACCCCCAGGGGGGTACCCCCCCAGAAAGGCACCAAAATGCAATACCAACTCTGCCGTCACATCCGCACCAACGGACTCCAATGCCAGGCCCCATCACTCCGCGAGGCCACCTACTGCTACTTCCACACCCGCCTCCACCAGCGCCACAGTACCTTCCGCCCTCAGGGAGAAGCCGCCCGCTACGTCATCGCCGGCCAGCACGTCCAGCTCGTAGCCCTAGAAGACCGCGAATCCGTCCAGACAGCTCTCTCCGTAGTCATCAACGCCCTCGCCCTAGGCCAGCTCGAAACCCGCCGCGCCACCGCCCTACTCTACGGCCTCCAACTAGCCGCCATGAACGCCGCCAAACTAAACACCCAACCCTACGCCCCCAACGTAGTCCGCTCCATCGACTCCTCCCCAGAAGGCCTCGACCTCGCAGAACCAGGAACCACCATGGAAATCCTCAACGAAGAAGAAAACGAAGAGGAAGAGGATGACGACGAAGACTAGCAACCAGCCCAACCAACAACCAGCAACCAACAACCAACAACCTTGCCCTCACCCTCACCCTGCACTACTCTGAAGGAAGCCATGTACGAAGACTTCACCGTAAACGACCGCTGGACTGCCGAACCCCTCCACTGCACCTGGAAGGGAACGGTGGTCGCCATAGCCACTCGCCACGCCGACGCCACCGACATCCGCTTCGCCGTCAACGGACGACCCGTCTGGATCGCCATGCCCAACCTCGCCTGGGTCGAGCAGAAGCGCCGCACCGGCTACGTCATCACCGACTACCTCGCCGCCCAGACCGCCGGCCGCTACCTCAAAGCCGCCATCGAGTCCGGCTACGACAACGGCCGCGAGATGTACACCATGACCGTCGACGAGGTCCTCGAACACGCCGACGCCGTAGTCCGCGAGGCCGGAAGCACCACCAAACTCCCCAGCCTCCCCGTCATCAACGACAACATCAAGCCCGAAAAATTCCTCGGCCACGTCCCCGGGGATCCAGGCTCAGCCATCTACTTCGGCAGCCCCGAGCCCAGCCTCAACGACAAACACACCATCTACCCCGAGTCCAACCCACTCCCCGAAAACCCAACTCAGCCCTGACGGGAAGGTTTGGCGCGAAGCTGACTTCGACCGAATATTTTAGAAATTGTCATCCTTCGCCGAAGGCGGAGGACCTGCTTTTGTCTTGCTGGTAATAAGCTTCAGGAAAGATATGTTCCTCCGCAAGCTGAAGATCGAGCGCATCGATGAGCACGGCGAACCCCACCCGTGCCCCATCAAGCACCTCGACACCTTCGCCATGCGCAACTTCACCAACGACGCAATCTTCGACGACACCCTCCCCATCGCCGACGGCCTCCTCGAAGCCGGCAACCGCGTCCCACTGAAGCTGCTGCAGGAAAAAATGCAGGACTGGTTCCACCGCAAAAGCTACATCGCAGCAAACGAAACCCTCCGCATCTCCGAGCTTCAGCTCGGAGATGCGAAATGATTCTTACTCGTCGTAATGCAGCAAGCTGAACACGTCATACTCAGGGAACTTCGCCCGACCCTTGAGGAAGTCCAGCTCAATCGCAAACGCCAGTCCGGCAATATCGCCGCCAAGCTGCCGCACCAGCTGCACCGTAGCCTGCATCGTTCCGCCCGTTGCCAGCAGATCATCCACAATGATCACGCGCTGACCCGGCTGAATCGCATCAAGATGGATCTCCAGCGAGTCCGTCCCGTACTCAAGGTCGTAGTTCACGCGAGCAGTCGGAGCCGGCAGCTTCTTCGGCTTGCGAACTGGAACGAACCCAGCGTTCAGCCGATAGGCAAGCGCAGGCCCGAAGATGAACCCACGCGCCTCGATGCCCAGCACCAGGTCGATGTCCTTGCCGATGTAGTACGCGGCCAGCGCATCGATCAACTGCGCGAAGCCCGCTGGGTCCTTCAGCAGCGTCGTAATGTCGTAGAACAGAATCCCCGGCTTGGGGAAGTCAGGAACGGTGCGAACCAAAGCCTTCAAAGGCTCGCAATTAATCGGAATCGTCATCGTTACCAGGCTCCTTCAATCTGAAACGGCCCAAGCGAAGCGCCCTCGCTCTCGGCCAGCTCATGTTCTACAACAGCATCAACGCGGCTGCCTCGCGAACCCTTTCGCAAGGCAACCTTCAACTCCGCGAGCAACGCTTCATCGCCCGCGGCCACAATCTCAACGTCTCCCTGGTCGGTGTTCTTCACCCAGCCGTTCAGGCCAAGCTCAGCCGCCTCCCGCTGCACAAACCAGCGGAAGCCAACACCTTGCACGCGACCCTTGACCAGGAAATGGAGGACCATAAGATGCAGCTAAGCCCGACTGATGTAAGCGCCTTCCGCAGTATCGACGCGGATCTTCTCACCCTCGTTGATGAAAGCCGGAACGTTGACCACAAGTCCAGTCTCGGTCTTCGCGGGCTTGGATACCGACGAAGCAGTCGCCGACTTGATGCCAGGCTCCGTCTCCATCACTGTCATCACGACCACGCCAGGAAGCTCGATGCCAACCGCTTTGCCGTCGTAGTAGCTCACGCTGATGCCCAGATTCGGAATCAGGTACTCTACGGCATCGCCAAGCGTCTCGCGCTTCAGCATGGTCTGCTCGAACGCTTCATCCATGAAGTAGTAGTCATCGCCGTCGTTGTAGAGGAACTCCATCTTCACCTCATCCACGATCACGCGATCGATAGGATCAGGCGAACGGAAGCGCTCCACGAACATCGCTCCGGTGCGAACGTTGCGCAGCTTAGCCTGAATGAAGGCGCGGAGATTGCCGGGCGTGCGATGCTCCACCGAGAAGACCGTGTGAAGGTCGTTATTGTGCTTGATAATCATGCCCGGGCGCATCTGCGTTGCGGGAATCGACATAAAAAAAGACCTCTGAATTCTGTGTTGAATTTTGGCTGTGTTGTGATCTGCAAGGAAGGCACGCTCGCTCCCGCGCCTCACGATCCACAACCTTTTAATTGTAGCTCAGCACAGGCCTTCAACCGCCAAACAACCGCTTGAAGAAGCGCCCAATGCGATGCGCAAGGTCATTCGCCGGAGGCGGTGCAGGTGGCGGAGGAGCCTCAGCATGCACCACAGCCGGCGAACTCGTGGCTGCGGTTTGCGCAGCACCGCTGCTCGAAGCCGCAGGAGCAACAGTGCTGCCACTCGGGCTGCCGCCGCTACTCGACGCCGCTCCGGCACTCGACGCAGTGCCGTTCGAACCACCTGGAGTCGCTCCGGCGTCGTAGTTCAAAGTAGCTGCAACCTGCGCATGGACCTCACCCGCAGGAGCAGCAGGCACAGCCGGGTCTGGAGCAAGTCCTTGGCTCACCGCAGCAGGAAAGGGATGATCTGCAGCAACCGCGCTTCCAGGCGCCGCGGGAGTCGAAGAGGCTGCCCCAGTATCAGCGACCGAAACGACCGGAGCTGGAGGACACCCGCACGGCGAGGTTTCACTGTCAACGACCTCTTTCAAGCTGCCATGTTCAAACAGAACATGCTGCCCAGCGTGAAGATCGTAGGTCGCTTCGCCAAACTGGTCGGCGACCCGCAGCGTCGGAGCGTCGCTCCCATGGTTGTCAACGCAGGTATCGCCGCTTCTCGTAACTCGAAGCCGCAGATCAAGCGAGCCAGATCCCTCGAACTGCAAATCGCAGGTCAGGCGTCAGAACAACGTCGCTTGAGTTCGCATCCATGTGTACTTCGATCGCTCCGCGATCGAGAGCGAGCATCAGCGGCTGATTTCCCTGGCTGCTCTTGCCCTGCGGTCAGATGCAGCCCGCTGGTCGCGCACACCCGTACCGTGCCACCGCGCTCCAGCTGGATCTCGGCGGTGTGGTCCTTCGCAGTGACGGTTGTGCTTCCCACCAGCACCGCGCGGCCATTCGTGATCTCCAGCGCGCCGGAGACCGTGGCATCCTGCACGCCGATGGTCCCGATGGGCTGCTGCTGCGCCATCGCGCCTGCTGAGAAGAGCGCGATCGGGGCAATTTGAAAGATCAACCGGCGAACCATCACAGGTCCCTCTACATCTTCAAAAAGTTCTGAATGATCTGCTTGCCATGCACCGTCAGCACGCTCTCGGGATGGAACTGGACGCCTTCAATCGGCAGCGAGCGATGTCGCAAAGCCATGATCGTCTCACCGTCCGCAGTTCGCGCCGAGACTTCCAGCTCTTCGGGAAGACCCTCTTCCGCGACGATCAGCGAGTGATAGCGCGTGCAGGTCATCACCAACGGAAGACCGTCGAAGATGGTCTTCCCATCGTGTTTTACCTCGCTGGTCTTGCCGTGCATCAGCTTTGGCGCGCGAATGACGTCGCCGCCAAAGGCAGCACCAATCGCCTGATGTCCGAGACAGACGCCGAGGATCGGCACTTTGGCCGAAGCGCGAGCGAAGTGCTGGATCAGCGCGATGCTGATGCCTGCATCCTGCGGTGTGCATGGTCCAGGCGAGATCAGGATATGGTCCGGCTTCAGCGCCTCGATCTCCTGCGGAGTGATCTCGTCGTTGCGGCGAATCACCATCTCCGCGCCAAGCTCGCCCATGTATTGGACCAGGTTGTAGGTGAATGAGTCGTAGTTGTCGAGAACGAATACCATAGCGCTTTCCTTGATTCTACGCTGCTGAAGTCAGTTGCCGCGTGCGCGTTCGATCGCTCGAACGACAGCACGCGCCTTATTGCGACACTCTTCGAATTCCTTCTCGGGAACGGAGTCTGCGACGATTCCTGCTCCAGCCTGAATGTGTCCCTGCTTGCCGTCCATGAAGAGCGTGCGAATTGCGATGCAGGAGTCGAGATTGCCGCTGAAGTCTGCGTAGAGGATCGAACCTCCGTAGACTCCGCGACGCGCGGGCTCAAGCTCCTCGATGATCTCCATCGCGCGTATCTTGGGCGCTCCGCTGAGGGTTCCAGCGGGGAAGCAGGCCTTGAAGGCGTCGATCGGCGCAAGGTCCTTGCTGAGCTTGCCTTCGAGCGCGCTGACAAGATGCATCACGTGGCTGTAGCGTTCGACGAACATCAGGTCCTTGACGCGAACGCTGCCAAACTCGCTCACACGCCCGACGTCGTTGCGACCGAGATCGACGAGCATGATGTGCTCGGCGACCTCCTTCTCGTCGGCGCGAAGATCGGCTTCCATCGCGCGGTCTTGTGCTTCATCTGCGCTGCGCGGGCGCGTTCCGGCGATCGGTCTGTATTCGACCGTTCGACCGTGGACGCGGACGAGCAGTTCGGGCGATGAGCCGACGATGTGCGCTCCGGATTTCTCCATATCGAAGCGCAGGAAGTACATGTAAGGCGAAGGGTTGACGATTCGCAGCGCACGGTAGACGTCGAAGGCATCCACATCTGGAATGCAGTCGAAACGCTGGGAGAGGACGCATTGGAAGACATCTCCGGATGCTACGTACTCTTTGACCTTTGCGACAGACTTGAGGAATGCGGGCTTCGAGGTGCGCGAGGTCAGCTTGAGTTTTCCTGCGGGCTTCTTTCTCTTCTGTTTGGGAAGAGCTTGTGCGAGCCTTCGTTCCATCTTGTCGAGTCTGCGGACGGAGCGCTGGTAGGCTCCTTCGCGAGGTTCGCGTTGGAGGTCGGCGGTTACGATCAGGTGAATTTCTTTCTTCACGTGATCGAAGGCCAGGACCTGATCGAAGAACATCAGGTAGGCGTCCGGAACTCCGAGCTCGTCTTTTGCGATCGAGGGCAGCTTCTCGATCTGTCTTACGACGTCGTAGGAGAAGAAGCCTACTGCGCCCGCTGTGAAGGGAGGCAGGCTGGGCAGGCGAGCGGGTGTGTGTCCGCTGAGGGCTTTCTTCAGCTCCTCGAAGATGTCTCCGGTGAAGGCTCGGCGTTTCTTGCCTTCCTGGACGGTGATGTTCTGTCCGCGCGAGACCATCTTCTTGTAGGGCTGGATGCCGATAAAGGTATAGCGTCCAACGTGTTCTCCGCCTTCGACCGATTCGAGCAGGAAGGCTTCGGGTTCCTCGGAGGCGATTCTGAGGAACGCGGAGACGGGGGTCTCAAGGTCCGCGGTGATGGTTCTGTAGACCGGGACGAGCGAGTGCTTCCGACTCAGCTTCAGGAAGTCTGCGGCGGAGGGAAGTGCTTTGCTGCGTTGCTGGTTGCTTGCGGTCGACATGGTTCCTTTCATCATAAATTGTGCCACTTATCGCCTTTTCAAGCGTCGAATCTTAGCAGTGTCATACGGGGAACGCATCACCCGTTTGGGGTTTGCCGAGTGCGAGAGCCGCGGCCTATACTCCACGGGTTCTCGCGGGTGGGCCTTCCCGCGGATTGTATGCTCCTCTAGTGAGGGCTACAGACGATGGCCAGCGAATCTTTGATACCGGCAATCGAGAAAAGGGAACATCCAATGAACATACTCACGCTCGAGCAGGAGACGAATCCCTGGGAGGCCCAGGCTGCTCGATTCGACTTTGCAGCGACCAAACTCAACCTCGACCAGGGCATCTGGAAGGTGCTCCGGTATCCGGCACGCGAGATTATCGTGCATATCCCAGTGGGCATGGACGACGGTACCGTGGAGGTTTTCACGGGCTACCGAGTCCAGCACTCCATTGCGCGGGGGCCGGCTAAGGGCGGCATCCGCTATGCTCCTGACGTCTCGCTGGACGAAGTGCGCGCGCTGGCTTCCTGGATGACCTGGAAGTGCGCGGTGGTCAACATTCCCTTTGGCGGCGCCAAGGGAGGCGTCATCTGCGACCCGAAGAAGATGTCGCAGGGCGAGCTGGAGCGGATGACGCGCCGCTACACCGCCGAGCTTATCGAGTTCATCGGGCCGGAGAAGGACGTTCCTGCACCGGACATGGGCACTGACGAGCAGACCATGGCGTGGATCATGGATACGTACTCCATGCACATGCGCCAGACGGTTACGTCTGTGGTTACGGGCAAGCCGGTGAACATCGGCGGCTCGCGCGGACGTCGCGAGGCTACTGGCCGCGGCATCTCGGTGGTGTGCGACGAGGCGATGAAGCACCTTGGCATGCCGATTGAGGGCTGCAGAGTGATCATGCAGGGCTTCGGCAACGTCGGTTCGAACTCGGCCAAGCTTATGGCGGAGAAGGGTTACACCATCATCGGCATCGCCGAGTACGATGGCGGACTTTACAACAGCCACGGCATCGATATTCCCAAGCTGATCGCGCATCGCAAGGAGGCGGGTACGATCAATGGCTTTGCCGGCGCTGAGGCGGCCGATAAGCACGAGCTGCTGACCTACAACTGCGAGATCCTGATCCCTGCGGCGACCGAGAACGTGATTACCAGCCGCAATGTCGAGCGGCTGCGCTGCAAGATCCTTTGCGAAGGCGCCAACGGGCCTACGACGACGGTGGCGGACGAGATCATCGCCGATAAGCGGATCTTCGTCATTCCGGACATTCTGGCCAATGCGGGCGGCGTGACCACCAGCTACTTCGAGTGGGTGCAGGACCGCATGGGCTACTTCTGGACCGAGGCCGAGGTGAACCAGCGGCTGGATCGCGATCATGACGGAGAGCTTTGCCGACGTGATTGCGTATGCCAAGACGCACTCGGTAGACAACCGAATTGCGGCTTACATGCTGGCGATCGATCGTGTTGCTTATACGACCAAGCAGCGGGGTATGTACGCTTGAAACAGGGGGCTCCCCCCCGGGGGGTATCTTGGGTACAAGTCTATTGTTTGCAATGTTTTGGCGGGTTTGTGTCGCCAAAATATTGCATTCATTGGACTTACGGCTAAAATATTCCAAAATAACGAGTTAGGCCCGGCTGGTGTGCCGGGCCTAACTGTTTTTGTCTTCTAGTTCTATTCTACCGGATTGACCATAACTAAAAACCGTTTTGGTGAAAGTTTTATCTTGTTTAGATTGATAGAGTTATGGGTTTTTGGCGGTGTTTGGGGGCTTGACATGTGATTTTGCTGAGTAAAAGCGTGAAAAATAGTTTGGGGGTGGGGAAAGGGTTGATGGTTGCTGGTTGTTTGTTGTTGGTTGGATCGGTTCGTTGGGATCGAGCTGCGAAAGGGTGGGGAACCCGGGGATTTTGGGTGAGGAGAGGAAGACGGTCGTCCCGTTCGACTACGCTCAGGGCCGATGCCCACCATACCACCCCAACGAGCAAAAGCGGCTCGTTGGGGACCCCGGTTAGCGACGGTGAAGCTGTCGCGAAGATGGGCACCCGGCTTTGTGGTGGGTCAGGTGTGTGGTGAGTGACGCACCCCACGATAAACGTTCGCTGTGCTCGCGTTGATCATGGGGCACCCGCGCGGGTCAATTATTCGGTGACTGTTATTTGGACGTTTTGGGTTACGGTGATTTGGTTGGACCCTGTGGAGGTTCCGGTGATTTGGATGGTGTAGGTTCCGGGGCGGGTTCCGAGGTCGGTGCAGGCTCCGCAGCCTGTGATGGCTATGACTCCGGCCATGGCGATGAGGGTGATGAGGGTTTTGAGGGCGCGGCGGCGTTTGGGGAGGAGGAAGATGAGGAGTCCGGCGAGGACTGGGCCTGTGTAGGGCAGGGAAGAGGTCGAGCCGTAGGGGGTTGTTGAGCCGCAGGGGCTGGGGGCGAGGGTGGTGAGCTTCATCGAGGTGGTTCCGCCGCCGGCGGCTATGGTGTTGGCTGCGAAGGCGCAGGTGGCCTGAGTGGGAAGGTTGGCGCAGGTGAGCTGGACGGACTGGTTGAAGCCGTTTTCGGGGGAGACCCTGACGGGGATGCTGGTTGAGCCGCCGGTTTCGACGGAGGTGGAGCCTGCAGCGATGATGAAGCTGACGGGGGTGGGGAGCAATGCGGGGGTGATGACTTCAAGGAAGATGGAGGAGAGGCTGGGTGCGGCGGCTGCGTTGCCAGCGTAGCTGGCGCTGATGCCGTGGGTTCCGGCGGCGAGGGTGGAGGTGAGGAAGGTGGCGAGGCCGGAGGGGTTGAGGGTCGCGGTGCCGAGGACGGTGTTGCCGTCGATGAAGGTGACGATGCCGGTGGGGATCAGCGTCGATTGGGTGACGGTGACTACGTTGGCGGTGAGGGTGACGGTCTGTCCTGCGGGCGCGGGGTTGACGCCGGAGGAGATCATGATGGCTGTGGCAGCGGCGGTGCCGGCGGGGGTGACGACCTGGCTGATGGTGGAGCTGGTGGCGGCGTTGAAGTTCGGCGTGACGCCGTAGAAGGCGGTGATGGGATGGGTTCCGGCGGTGAGGTTTGAGGTGGTGAGGGTTGCGTTGCCGGAGGAGTTGAGGGTGGCGGTGCCGATGACGGTGCTGCCATCGAGAAAGGTTACGGGGCCGACGGGGACGGCGAAGTTTCCGCTGATGGTGGCGGTGAGGCTGACGGACTGGCCGGTCGGCGCGGGATTGAGCGAGGAGACGATGGTGGCGGTGGTGGGGTCGGGCAGGACGGTGACGACGACGATGTTGGAGGTGGCGCTGGAGTGGGTGGTGTCTCCGGAGTAGACGGCGGTGAGGCTGTGGGTGCCTGCGACGAAGCCGGTGCCTGCGGAGGGTGGGCAGCTGAGATTGCCGGTGACGGGGATGCTGCAGATGCTGGTGGCGCCGTCGTAGAAGGTGATGGTGCCGGCGAGCTGGCTTGCGTCGCTGGCCTGGGCCTGCGCGATGCCGTCTACGGTTTGTCCGTAGAAGATCTGGGAGCCGGTGGTGATGCTGAGGACGATGGTGGTGGAGACTCCGGTGACGGCGTGGGAGGTGTTGAGCTGGGTTGGGGCGTAGGTGTTGTCTCCGCTGTACTGGGCGGTGAGGGTGTGTGTGCCTACGGGGGCGGTTCCGGGGCCGGTGATGGTGGCGACGCCGCCGGAGACGGAGACGGTGCCGAGTGGTGCGCCGTCGAGGGCGAAGGCGACGGTTCCGGTGACGCTGGGCATTGAGCCTGACGACATGGGGTGGACGGATGCGGTGATGGTGTAGGTCTGGCCGGGGGCGGTGGTGTTAGGCGATGAGGTGAGTGAGCCAGTGACGGCCTTGGCGGTGAGCTTGCTGAGCAGGACGGTGACGCCGCCGGTGGCGACGTCAGGGTTGGCGAGCTTGCCGTTGCTTAGGACGAGGTCGGTGGTGCCGTCTTTGTTTATGTCACCGGTGGAGATGGAGGAGATGTTGGAGCCGGCGAGGACGTGTTGTTCTGTACCGAAGGTGCGGTTGCCGAGGTTGCGGAGGATGGCGACTAGGTAGCCATCGGTTAGGACGAGGTCGAGCTGGCCGTCGTTGCTCATGTCGGCGGCGGCGACTTGGTTGAAGTTGCGCGATGGGGTGATGACGGTGGGGGTGGAGTAGGTGCCGTTGGCGCTGCCGTACCAGATGTAGATCTGGTTCGGGGTGGTGGGGTCGGGGTTGGCGTGGTTGGCGGCGGTGTTGTCGAAGGTGGCGATGATGTCGGGGTTGCCGTCGTTGTCGAGGTCGGCGGTGATGACGGAGGTGGGGATGAGGTTGGATTGGGTCGGCAGGCCGGGGAGGGTTGGGGACAGTGTGATGGCGGCGCTGGTTGTGGGCGGGGTGGCGGGGGTGGGCGCGCCAAAGGTGCCGTCGCCGTGGCCGGGGAAGATCTGAGCCTGGGTGGCGGAGGTGGTGACGAGGGCGTCGAGGTTGCCTGAGTTGGTGAAGCTGCCGAGGGCTCCGCTGAGGGCGGGCTGGTTGGCGCTGAAGGAGAGGGAGGTCTGGAGGGTGCCGTCGGGGTTGCCGAAGAGGATGGCGATGCCTTCGGGGGAGTCGAGGGCGATGTCGGGGACGCCGTCGTTGTTGAAGTCGGCTACGACGTAGCTGCTGGTGCCGGTGGCGGGGCTGGGGCCGGCGTTGAAGAGACCCTGAAGGGTGATGTTGAGGTTGGACTGGGACTGGAGGAAGCTGACGCCGGCGGGGGTTGCGGTGTAGATGCGCTGGGACGATGCAGGCCCGGTGACTCCGATGAGGTGGCCGCCTGCTCCGGTGGCGGGGTTGAGGGTGCCGGTGCCGCCCTCGGAGGTGGTGGCGAAGGTGCCGTCGGGGAAGCCGTGAAGGATGTCGAGAGTGCCGGTGTCGCCTTCGATGAGGAGGTCGGGGTGGCCGTCGCCGTCCATGTCCTGCAGGAGGCAGCTGCGGATGCCGCTGGGGCCGTAGTAGCTGGTGGGGGCGGTGAGGACGCCGTTGGAGGAGCCGAAGAAGACGTTGACCTCGCCTTTGCCGGTGGGGCCGATGCTTTGGATGAGGAGGTCGGTGTGGCCGTCGCCGTTGATATCGGCGGTGGCCATGGGGCCGGTGCCGTGGAAGAGCTGGATTCCGAAGAGGCGGATGAGGGTGTTGCTGGGGCCGGCGGTGAGCTCAAAGAGGCTGGAGTTGGCGGTGTCTTCGACGAGGAGGTCGAGGTAGCCGGTGTCGTGCATGGGGGCGGCGGTGACGTAAGAGAGCTGAGGGAGATTGGTGCCGATCTGGGCGAAGGTGCCGAGCTCGACGGTGGGGGCGAAGGTGCCGTCGCCGTTGCCGTGGGCGAAGTAGACGCGGCCTTCACCCATGACGGACCAGACCCACTCGATGTCGGGGTGGCCGTCGCGGTCGAAGTCGGCTACGGCGATGGAGGCTCCGGCGGTGGCGATGGTCTGGCCGGGGGTGAAGGTGCCGTCGCCGTTCGAGAGCAGGATGTGGGTGGTGGAGGCGGTGGCGGTGGCGCCGTAGTCGGTGTAGATGAGGTCGGGGTAGCCGTCGCCGTTGAGGTCGGCGGACTGGATTCCGGCGGGCCAGCTTCCGGTGAGGATCACGGAGGGCTGTTGGAATTGCTGCTGGGGCTTGAGGAGGGCGGGCTTGACTGCGGCGGAGGCAGCTGACGAGGAAAAAACAAGGGCGCTGAATGCGAGTAAGGCGGCCGTTTTGAGGGTCGTGCTTGAGATCGTGCTGGGGGTCGACATTTGGGACACTCTGGATCCCTCTCCGGAGGGGACAAATTTCTATATCGGCAGAACGTTCCGGGGAGAGAGGAAGTGTTGATAAATAGAGGCTTATGGCGAAATGTTGCAGCTCTTCCGCTTCGGTATCTCAACGTAGCAGTCTGGGGGGGAGAAGTTGATTCCCCGAAGGTGGTAGGGAGGGGGTACCAAAGGCGCAGGTTGGTGCCGAAATGAACCTGTTGAGGCAATGTGCGGAAGGTAACGTGCTTGGGGTGAGCGTCGGGTTGTGCGGGTTACGCAGGGGAGTGCTTCGGTGTGTCAGAATGGCAGAGTCTGTCTCGTACGCCGCCTGGTCGGCGCGTGCGGTGCGGGCTATTGTCTGTTAGCCGATGAATCTGCCTAATTCCATTACGTTGAGCCGTATCGCGAGCGTGCCGCTGCTGATATGGATTCTGTCGCCGCACTTTCCGTGGACGGGTCACGGGGCTACGGGGCTGCGGGGCGGGGAGCAGGAGATTATCGCTTCGCTGGTGTTTATCGCGGCGAGCATTACGGATGGTTTGGATGGGTATTTGGCTCGGCGGCGGAATCAGATAACGACGATGGGGATGCTGCTGGATCCGCTGGCCGACAAGTTGATGGTGACGGCGGCTTACATCTTGCTGGTGGCTTATAACCCTCGGGTGGTGCTGCCGTGGATTGCGGTGCTGGTGATTGGGCGGGAGTTTCTGGTGAGCGGGCTGCGATCGATCGCTTCGAGCGAGGGGTTCACGATTGAGGCGAGCGAGATCGGCAAGTTGAAGACGGTGATCCAGATTGTGAGCGTGGTGGCGGCGATACTGGCGCACCGTTGGGACTACTGGCTGTGGTTCGGGGGAAGGTTCGTTGTTGCGGTGCACTTTATCGCGGTGACGGCGATCTACTGGATGACGATTGTGTCGATTATCTCGGCGGTGGATTATTTTGTGGGGTTCTGGAAGAAGATCGACCACGCGAGCGAGCGCAAGCGGCGGCGGAGTTTTGTGCTGAGCCGGAAGGCGAAGGCCGCGCGGGCTGCGGAGAATGCTTCGCGGATTGGGTGAGTGCTTAGAGTGGTCGCAGCGGGAGAACGCGTATTCGTGTGCGGTTTGGATCGATGGTGAGTAACGCACCTTCTTCGAGTTCAGATGCCATCTGGTGCAGAGCGATTAAAATCTGGTTGCCGATTGCTTCTGGACTGATATCTTCAGCTCGGATTTGGATGACGCTTGGCTTCTCGCCGTGAGTGGCTGCCAGAATTGCACTGAAGTCCAGATCGTGGGTCAGCACCGCGTAGTCGTTGGTACTTGCATAGGCCATGATCACTAAGTCGGGAGCATTGGCTGCGCCGATAGTTGACCAGTGAGCTGCCTCAATGCCCGCGTCGGTTAGAAAGTCGATCCAGCGCGGAGATAGATTCATATCGACGAGCAGTTTCATGCGGTGGCCAGCAAAACCTCGCGTTCTTCAGCTCGCCACGCGGCGTAACGAAGGGCCTGCATGATGTCCTCGCGCTCCAGATAAGGGTAGTCGGCCAGAATCTCATCGATACTGTGGCCAGCACCGATTTGCCCCACGATCATACCGACCGTGACACGCATCCCGCGGATGCAGGCCTTGCCACCCATGACGTCAGGCTGTTGGGTGATGCGATCAAGTTGTGCCATGCGCTGCTCCTTATCGAAGATTCTTATCACGGTAGTGATTCATGAATAGTATTTCAAAAACTGGTGTTACTGAGTAGCAATGAATAGGCTACGGTTCGGATGTGATCTTGCCGCCGGCGTAGGTGAGCTTGATGTTGGTCGTGAAGGGGATGGCGCGGTTGCCTACGATGAGGGGCTTGAAGACCCATTGTTTTGCGATCTCGGCTGAGGGGGCTCGGAGTTCGTCGGGACCGCTGGTGGGGATAGCTTTGGTGGGTTCGCCGGTGGTGCCGACAAGTATTGAGAGTTCTACGACGCCCTGGGCGCGGGTGCCGAGTTGCATGGGTCGGGTGACGATGAGGGGGGCGAGTTCGTTGGGCGGAACGACGCGGACGAGATAGTGGACGGAGTCAGGATTCTGCTCGAGGATGGCGCCGGTGCCGTCGGGTTTGATGATGACGGTCCACTCGCAGGAGACGGTGGTGCCGGGAACGCGGTAGACGACGCGGACGCAGTTGTCGGTGGTGGGTGGGCATGTGGCTGGACGAACTGTGGTGATGCCCCAGACTCCATGGTTGCCGAGGGGCTGGTGGGTGTCTGGTACGAGGGCACTGGGGTCTAAGACTTCGCGCTTGATGACGTAGGCGGTGGCGGCTTTTGCGAGAGCTTTCTGGGCGGCTGGGTCGGGGGGTGGTGGTGTCTTGGGCACGAAGAGGAATTGAAAACGCCGTCGTCAAGAGGAGAAGAGGAAACGTTCTTCGAAATATAGATGCGGGGACCATTCAGTTCCTGCCGTGCAGAATTCTACTCGCGAAAGTCATGATAGCGGCTATTGAATGGTCAGAACGTGCAAAAGGTCTGCGGCCATTTGTCTCGCCTCTGCGAGTGAAATCCCCAGCCGCTGTTGTTCTGTAAATGGACGATCTTGGCTTAGTTCAAATAGTGGTCTAGACCCTAAGGGCTGAATGATTACAGATAGCTCAAGGTTCAGAGTGTTTGGATAGAGACTCAGCTGGTTCCCCAGTCGTCCTTTGAATGGTCCGCGCTTCAACTCTCTTCTTCTTCGTGCCAGCTTTCTTGGATCTCGATGAAATCTTCGAGACTGACATTTGCCCAAACACCCCAAAGAAATGGTGTGTCCTGGCCTTTGATTGGAATCTCGATGAGTCCTCGCACAGAAAAGGTTCCGTTATTGATGATGCATTGATCTGAACTGCATTCTGCGTGCTCAGCTCGTTCGGCATCTGTGAGATTGGCATAAGCATCAGGAAAATCCGCTGCGAAGCTGAGCGGAACGCCAAGATGCTCTTCGCCGCACTTAGAGCAAATCCAAGTATTCATTAGAACGATCCTTTATTGGCCGAGGATGGGGACTCCGGATAGGGATTGGGAGGCGGCTATGCGGGCTTGCCATTCGGCGGGGCCGGTGTTGTGGACGCTGGTGCCCTGGGCGTCTACGGCTACGGTGACGGGCATGTCGACTACGTCGAACTCGTAGATGGCTTCCATGCCGAGGTCTTCGAAGGCGAGGACGCGGCTGCTCTTGATGGCTTTGGTGACGAGGTAGGCTGCGCCTCCGACGGCCATGAGGTAGACGGCCTGGTTGTCGCGGATGGCTTCGATGGCGGCGGGGCCGCGTTCGGCTTTGCCGACCATGCCGAGGAGGCCGGTGGTCTCGAGCATCTGGCGGGTGAACTTGTCCATGCGGGTGGCGGTGGTGGGGCCGGCGGGGCCGACGGCTTCGTCGCGGACGGCGTCGACGGGGCCGACGTAGTAGATGAAGCGGTTGGAGAAGTCGACGGGGAGTTGCTTCGCCGCGGTTGAGCATGTCGGTCATGCGCTTGTGGGCGGCGTCGCGTCCGGTGAGGAGCTTGCCGGAGAGGAGGATGACTTCGCCGGGCTTCCAGGTGAGGACGTCGGCGCGGGTGACGGTGTTGAGGTCGACGCGGCGGGCGCTGCGAGACGTCGTAGGTGAGTTTGGGCCAGAGCTTCGAGGGATGGTGGGTCGAGCATGACGGGGCCGCTGCCGTCGAGGTGGAAGTGGGCGTGGCGGGTGGCGGCGCAGTTGGGGATCATGGCGACGGGGAGGTTGGCGGCGTGGGTGGGGTAGTCGAGGATTTTGATGTCGAGTACGGTGGTGAGGCCGCCGAGGCCCTGGGCTCCGATGCCGAGGTGGTTGACCTTGTTGTAGAGCTCGACGCGGAGTTTTTCGATGTTGGTTTGGGGGCCGCGCTTGATGAGCTCCTGCATGTCGATGGGGTCCATGAGGGCCTGCTTGGCGAGGAGCATGGCCTTTTCGGCGGTGCCTCCGATGCCGATGCCGAGCATGCCGGGCGGGCACCAGCCGGCGCCCATGGTGGGGACGGTCTTGAGGACCCAGTCGACGATGGAGTCGGATGGGTTGAGCATGGCGAACTTGGATTTGGCTTCGGAGCCGCCGCCTTTGGCTGCGACGATGACGTCTACGTCGCTGCCTTTGACGAGCGGAGACTTCGACTACGCAGGGGGTGTTGTCGAAGGTGTTCTTGCGGGAGAAGGCGGGGTCGGCGAGGATGCTGCCGCGGAGCTTGTTGTCGGGGTCGAGGTAGGCCTGGCGGACGCCTTCGTCGCACATGCCTTGCAGGTCGAGGGTTGCGGGACCGCCGTTGGGGCCTTCCCAGCGGACGTCCATGCCGACTTTGAGGAAGATGGTGACGATGCCGGTGTCCTGGCAGATGGGGCGGTGGCCCTCGGCGCACATGCGCGAGTTGATGAGGATCTGGGCGATGGCGTCTTTGGCGGCGGGGGATGCTTCGAGCTCGTAGGCGCGGGCGAGGTTGGTGATGTAGTCGACGGGGTGGTAGTAGCTGATGTACTGGAGGGCGTCGGCTATGGATTGGATGAGGTCGTTTTGTTTGATGGTGGCCATGGGAATGTGTCTCCCTTAAAGTTTAGCTGAACGGGGCGGCCTCGTTATTTGGAGGTCCAGAGCCAGCCGTATACGGCGTTGAGTTCGTAGATGTGCTGGCGGGTTACGGTGAGTTCGCAACTCAGCGTCGCGAGGGCCTGTCCGTGCGGGGAGTTCTCAGCTTCGGGATATTCGTCGGCGACTACTTCGCACTGAGCGTCTTTGTATTTGGCCCAGGCGGATTCGGCGGCGTCGAAGTCGCCTCCGATATTTATCTTTCTGTCCGCATCATCATCATCGGAGTTATAGAGGCGCAGCAGGCCGCCTACGGCGCGGGCGAGCTGGAGATAGTTCTTTTTGGTGCGATCGAGTTCGTCGGCGGTGCAAGGGATTTGGTCGGAAAGGCTCTGGGGAACGCTACAGGGATCATGTTTTTCTCGCGCCTTTTCTGCGGCGACCGCCGATGCTCCTTGCGCCTTGAATCTTGTGGAGGGATCATTTGGGTGGTTTGCCTGGGCAAGTGTAATGGCGCAGGTTGTGAGGGCGAGACAGAGGACTACGACGCGCATAGATATCTCCAGCGGATTGACTCTACCATTGTGGTTGCTGTGAGGCGTGAGATTTCAGCGATGCGCGTAGTCTACTGTACGCCGAACCTGTTGTAGAGGTTTTCGAGTTCGTGCAGGTGGCGGCGGGTTAGGTCGAGTTTGCAGGTTAGGAATGAGCTGGGGGCTATGGAGCCGCCGAAGTATCGGTCGCTGGAAGCTCGGCACTGGGAGTCGCGGTAGGTGCTCCATTGGGACTCGGCCTGGTCGAATTCTTTGGCGACGTCGGGGGTTGAGGCTGGTTCTGCTGGGCCGGGTGTTTTTAGTCGGAGTAGTGCGCTCATGGCGTTTAGGTAGTCTTCGTAGTTTTTTTGTGTGGCTGCGGTTTCGGTGGCGAGGCAGTCGTTGATGTCGAGCGTGGTGTTTGCGTGGGTGCAGTCGCCGGATTTTTCGCGGGCGTACTCGACGGTGAGGGCGGCGGTGGCCTGGTCGCGGAGGGTCTTCTGGCGCTCGTAGAATGCCTTCCACTCGGGGCTCATTTGACTGTTTGCGATGGATGGAGCGAGAGCGGATATTGCGGTTCCGAGTAAGAGACAGAGAAGTATGCGGTGCATATCGCCCTCCGACGTTTCAACCTATTATGTCAATTGTCAGATAGAAGCATGCGAGGTGTCACATGCGTGAGACGCGAACAGAGACGGATTCGCTGGGTAAGGTCGAGGTTCCGGCTGAGGCGCTTTATGGCGCGCAGACCGCTCGGGCGGTGGGGAATTTTCCGATTAGTGGGATGAAGGCCAGTCCGTTTTTGATACGGGCGCTGGGGATGGTGAAGCGGGCGGCGGCGGAGGCTAATCGGGAGTTGGGGTTGATTACGGCGGAGCAGGGTGGGGCGATTGTGGCGGCGGCGCAGGAGGTTATCGACGGGAAGCTGGATGGGGAGTTTGTGGTGGATGCGTTTCAGGCGGGGGCGGGGGTGAGCCTGCATATGAATGCGAATGAGGTGATTGCGAATCGGGCGGGGCAGATTCTGGGGGAGGCTGGACACGAGGCCGCGGCGCTGGGGACTTATGGGAAGGTGCATCCGAATGACCATGTGAACTATGGGCAGTCGACGAATGATGTGTTTCCGACTGCGATGCGGGTGAGTGCGCTGCTGGCTCTGGATGAGTTTGTATCCGGTGGTGATTGGGTTGGCGGGTGGGTTTGATCAGAAGGCGGAGGAGTTTCGAGATGTGCTGAAGGCGGGGCGTACGCATATGCAGGATGCTGTGCCGATTACGCTGGGGCAGGAGTTTGCGGGGTATGCGACGGCTATGCGGAAGGCACTGGCTACGCTGGCTCGGGCGGCGGAGGAATTGCGGGAGCTGGGGCTGGGTGGGTCGGCGGTGGGGACAGGTTTGAATACGCATCCGGAGTACCGGGCGAAGGCGGTGGCGAGGCTGGCGAAGATTGCTGGGGTGGAGCTGCGGCCTGCGGCGGATCTGCGGTGGGCTATGCAGAGTTGTGCTTGTATGGCGGAGGTTTCGGGGGCGCTGCGGGGGTTGGCGCTGGAGGTGATTCGGATAACGAATGATCTGCGGCTGCTGTCTTCGGGGCCGAACACGGGGTTCAATGAGATTCATCTGCCGAGTTTGCAACCGGGGTCGAGCATTATGCCGGGGAAGGTGAATCCGGTGCTGGCGGAGCTGGCGGCTATGGTGGGGTTCCAGGTGGTGGGGAATGATGTTGCGGTGGCGATGGCGGTGCAGGCGGGGCAGTTGGAGCTGAATGTGATGATGCCGGTGATGGCGCACAATGTGCTGCAGTCTGTTTCGATTTTGACGAACTGTCTGCGGGAGTTAGATCAGCGGTGTGTGCGTGGGATTACGGCGAATCGGGAGCGGTGCGAGTTTTATGCGGGGAGCACGATTGCGCTGGCTACGGCGCTGAATCCTTATATTGGGTATACGAAGGCGGCGGCGCTGGTGAAGGAGTCAGTGGCTACGGGGAAGAGCATTGTGGAGCTTGCGCGGGCGCAGGGGTTGATGTCTGAGGAGCAGATTGCGGAGATTCTGGATCCTAAGAATATGACTGAGCCGCATGCGTAAAAAAACCGAACCTCGTGTGAGGTTCGGTTGGGGGATTTGGGATTCTTGTTATTTTGCTGGCTTGATTCTGCCGAAGCGGTAGATGATTCCAGCGTTGAAGCCGAGGTTGCTCTGGATGGTGCCGTTGCTGGTACCGTTGGGGACACCGTTGGTGAGGTTCTGGCCGTTGAAGGCGGTGCCGACCCAGGTGGGACCGATGCGGAAGGCGAGGTTGGGGTAGAAGTTGTAATCCAAGTTGGCGCCGACGGAGAAGGCGGGGCGGTTGGAGGTGGCCCACATGCCGAGGTTTTCGGCGGGGACGCCCTTGGAGCCGCCGTCGAAGTTGCCCAACGCGTAGCCGGCGAGGGCGTTGCCACTGATAGCGAACTTCTGTTTCGCGTAGAAGCGGTAGGTGACGCCGCCCATGAGAGTGTATTCGGTGATGAGCGGATTGGCGACGTTGTAGATGGTGTTGCCGACTTTGGCGTCACCGAAGCCTCCGCGTGCGTCGCCGGTGATACCGAGTTTGGGATTCAGGAAGTAAGTGCCGCTGGCGGCCCAGGTGACCTCGTTGTTGCGCTGAAGGTATTCGCCGGAGCGGAAGCGGAGGTATCCGCCGCCACCGAAGAGTTCGTAGCGGTGGGAGTAGGTGTCCTGAATGGTGCGCTCGATGCGGGCTTTGCGGTTGGCGTTGGACTCGCGACGGGTGCGGCGGACCTGGGCGTGGGCGACGGTGTTTCCGACTATGAGGGTTACTGCAAAAAGGACAACGGCCAGCCGCTGCATATTCTTTCTGAAACCAGACATCAACGATTACTCCTGCGAACAGTTCTTTGCTCTTGTGAAAATTTCGGGTTGCATCCAGACTGAAATTGAGACCCTAACCCTTATTAGAACATTTGACGCGTCCTACAGGGGCGCGGGAACCGCGAAGGAGTGTAAGAGATGGCGAAAAAGAGTGGTGGGGGCGCAGGTAAAGTCGTTTTGGGCTTTGTTCTTGGCGTTTTGGCGGTGGTCGCGGTGGTGTTTCTGGATCTGCGGTTTGGGGCGTTGCCGGTGGCGGTGGCAGACGCGGCGTTTCCGCTGGAGAAGCAGATCGTGAAGGTGCCGATGCAGGAGCGGATTGACCGGGAGAAGAAGGACCCGCCGTTCGGGACCAGCGAGGATGTGTTTGAAGGTGGAGCGAAGGTGTATCGGGCGCAGTGCGCGAGCTGCCATGGGACTCCGGGGCACGATGTGGCGTTTGCGAAGCATATGTATCCGAGCGCGCCGCAGCTTTGGAAGAAGCATCCGCGGGGCAATGTGGTGGGGGTGAGCGATGACGAGGCGGGCGAGACTTATTGGAAGGTGGCCAATGGTATTCGGCTGACGGGGATGCCGTCGTACAGCAAGGTGCTGACGGATACGGAGATGTGGCAGGTGAGTCTGTTGCTGAAGAATGCAGACAAGGAACTGCCTACGCCGGTGACCGAGATATTGACTGGGCCGGCGAAGTAATCCTCCCTGATTGGCTGGCTGCTAGTGGAAGGTGTAGGTGACGCCGGTGACGAACTGGAAGCTATTGTTCTTGTAGCCGGCGGAGGGGTTGTGGAGATAGCTGTCGGTGGTGCCGAAGGTGAAGCTGAAGCGGTGGTAGACGGGCAGGGCGAGGCCTGCGGCGAAGTTGGCGGAGTAGGCGTTGGAGTTGTTGAAGGCGGGCAGGAAGCTGCCTGACTCAGTGAAGACGATGCTGTGGGGGAAGTTGTAGAGGTACGCCTCGCCGACGGTGGCCCCGATAAGGTTCTCGTTATTGGACGCGGTCTGGAAGGCCTGCCGCTCGTAGTGGATGTTGGCGGTGAGGTCGAGCTGCTGTTTAGGGGTCTGGATGGCTGTCCAGCCGACGCCGCCTCCGTATATCTGCTGGAGGTTGAGGCCCTGCGAGTAGTTGTGGTCGAAGCTGGCAATTGCGAGGGCGAAGAAGCGTGAGGTGAGGTATTTGTCCTGCTCGATGTCGGAGTGGAAGATGCTGGTCTTGGCGACGGTGTCGGGGCTGGGAGGGACGGTCTGAGGGATGACGGGCTGGGTGAGCTTGCCGTAGGTCTCGACCAGATTGAAGATGGTGCGGTCGCGGCGGGGCAGCCAAGGGACCGTGGGGATGGCGCGGATTGCGTTGATCCGGCGGTGAAGGAGGTCGCCATCCTGGGTGGAGCGGACGATGGTGGCGCCGCCGGTGATGGAGCCGTTCCAGCCGTCCTTGAAGCTGTGGTGG
This sequence comes from uncultured Acidobacteriaceae bacterium, assembly GCA_963744125.1. Classification (GTDB taxonomy): domain Bacteria; phylum Acidobacteriota; class Terriglobia; order Terriglobales; family Acidobacteriaceae; genus Edaphobacter. Next base: position 1,259,061 of record CAVUSG010000012.1, read on the forward strand.
CCGGCTACCTCCTTGTTATAGGTGGAGTCGTCGATGATGTAGGCGAGGTCTTTGTCGGCGATGGTCTGGGGTGCGGCGGTGGGGGGGTTGACCGTGACCGACTTATCTCCGACCGCCAGGGTGCCGGTTGGGAGGGGTTTGCGGTTCACGGGCGCGCCCTTGGGAAGAATTGCGAATTTGGATTTGGAGCGGAGTTCCTTGACCTTGGCCAGGGGTATGGTGACTTCGCCTGCCATGTCGCTTTTGAAGACGATGGAGTCGCCTACGCCGCGGAGCACGGTGCCGGAGAGCTGGTCGCCGTTGGTGAAGACGATGACGTCGGGAGCCGGGGCTGGCGGCGTTTGGGCGGTGGCGATGGCTTGCAGCATCGGCAGGCACAGGATCGTAGACAGGACGATCAGACGTTTTGCGGCGGAAGCAAAGATGAGAGGGCGCATTCCCCTTAGAAGAGAAAACAAGGCACTTAGGTTGCTCAAACGGTTCTGTCAGATGAAATAAGAGGCGGTTCTTATGGGGTGAAATACGGTTCCGGGGTCGGGGTGGAAGGGAAAATAGCTTAGGCTCAAGCTGAGGAGACGTGTTATGCACCCTGCAATCCGAGCCCTGGGGAAGGTTCTGCGACTGGTGGGAATCTCAAGTCCTGAGGATGCCGAGGCGAAGCCGGAGGCGGAGGATGGGCTGCCTTCGTGGCGGAGGCCTGCCAAGGTGGCGACTGGGGAGACTAAGGCTCCGACTGAGCCGGGGCCGGGGAGTTCGGGCGAGGCTTAGTGTCCTGCGGTATGGCGATGGGTGCGGCTGATCCCCGCAACGGGGGTTTGAGACTGGATTGTTGTAACCGGTTTCGCGGTAGCCGGGCTGGAGCTTTGCGGCGGCAGGGCTAAAGCGAAGGGATTCGTGCTCTTAAACAAGGAGTTATGGGTCGACCTGAGTGCCGGACTGAGGGCCCAAAAATTGGTATTGCCAATCGTGTGTCGATAGGCATACTATCCGTCTCGGTCTGGCTGAGATATCACGAATATTCACAGCCAGCCGCAGATCGACAAAGGCCGATAAGCATTTGCGAATGAGTTATCTCCGAACATAGTTAGCTTGAGCGACATAACAACTTCCTGATGGGGCGGTTAGACCCCTCAGTGCGCTACGGAAGGTATAAAAATGGCATGGTACGCCTATTGCATTGCAGAACGACAGGCATTTCCTGAGCTTTCTCGCCACCGCCGCCCGATGCCCCTAACGGGAGTTTCGGGATTGTTTGGTAACCAAACGTTTCTCTTTCCAGCCAGCGATTTAGCTGTAATCGTCTCCGAACACAGCCCTGAGGACCATGCGCGCATCCAGGAGGCCGGCCAGCAGCCAGCCAAGGATCATGCCCGCGTGATCGCAGACTGCTTCAAACACTCAACCGTACTTCCGTTTCGGTTCGGCACTACGTTTCAGGACGACGACGCTCTGCGGCGTTCGGTCCGCTCCAATCAGCGTCATTTCCAGGCCAATGTGGAGCGTCTTCGCGGCAAAGCGGAGATGCACCTGAAGGTCCTGGTGGATGACACCTGCCCGGGCAACTCGGCCCGCAACATGACCGTTGGCCAGGAGTATCTGACCAGCCTGCGGGAGAGCGCTAGCCGTCAGCGTGATCGCCAGTCCAAGGCGCGTGCGCTGTCGGTGCAGATGCATCGCATGTTCCTGCCGCTTGCGGAGGAGATTACGTGCAAGCGGACGGACTCGGGCAAGATGCTGCTGGATATCGCTCACCTGATCGACAACAAGACGGTGGAGCGGTACCAGAACAAGTACTCGTCAGCGACGCAAGAGCTGAAGGAGTGCCGGATGCAGCTCTCGGGGCCGTGGCCGCCGTATCACTTCGTCCAGCGCACCGAGCAGCGTCAATCATCAGCACGCGTAGCAACGATTTAGAATAAGACTAGCCCGCTTCTTTTCTCCGGTTTACGATCTTCCGGACGAAGAGAGGTGGGCTTTTCGTTGGGTCTGAATCGTGTGCTCGGACTACCTTTGAACCTGCACCGGCATCCACTAAGACAGGCCGTGGTTCACTCCAGCGTTGTGATGGGGCTGCGGCCGATACGCCGAAGCAGGCGAGGAGGAAGTGCAATGGGACGCAGATTCAGATTTCTTCTAAGCCAGTCTTTGCTGGCCATTTTTTTTGGCTGCAGCGCCTGTTGGCACGTGCACCCAGATGGCGGCGCAGGAGCCGAATCCGACTGCGCAGAACCCAGGTCAGGCTAATCCTGGAGCAGTTACTCAGCAGGATGGGATTTATCTCTACCGCGTGAAGGTCGTGCAGCGCGATCTGGATGCGGTGAACTACCTGCATCGCAGCGGGGCGACGACGATCGGTTCTAAAGGGCACACCTTTGCTGCCGATGGCCAAGGGCGAGGCCAAGGTGGAGAGTGGGCGCGGCGGAATCACCATCAACGCCCGGTTTGAAGGGCTGACGCCAGCCAATGGCTTCGGACGCGAGTATCTGACGTATGTGCTGTGGGCGATCTCGCCCGATGGCCGGCCGAATAATTTAGGTGAGATATTGCCGGCGGGCAAGAAGAACAACATCACTGTGACGACGGCGCTGCAGTCTTTCGGGATGATCGTGACGGCGGAGCCGTACTTCTCGGTATCGATGCCAAGCGACGTGGTGGTGCTGCAGAACGTGATTCAGAACGACAAGACGCAGGGTGTGCTGGAGAAGGTGAATGCGCACTACTCCCTGCTGCCGCGCGGAGCCTATGCGGAGACGGAGGGCGCCAAGACGGTTGCCAATCCTATTACGCGGAATGAGAAGGCTCCGCTGGAGCTATACCAGGCTTATAACGCGATGCGAATTGCGAAGGAGACCGGCGCGGAGAAGTACGCTCCGGACATCATGAGTGAGGCTACGCAGGACCTGCAGAACGCTGCCGGGCATTCAGGGCGGTAAGAAGGGCGATCGCAAGATGGAGATAACCTTTGCGCGCCAGGCGGTGCAAAGGGCAGAGGATGCACGCCTCGTCACGCTGCGTAAGCAGGCGGCGGAGCGTCAGGTGAACGCCGAACTGGCGAAGCGCGACGCGCAGGCCCAGGCGCAGCAGTCACAGCTAGGACGCAGCGGGCACAGTTGAAGCCGCGAAGGCGCAGGCAGCCAAGGCGCAGGCTGATGCGGATCGTGCTCGCGCGGAAGCAGCGGCTGCCGCGGCTAATGCTCAAGCAGCGGCGGCGAACAAGAGCGCCGAGGATGCCAACGCCGTTCGTGAGAAGCTGCGCGCGCAACTGAACTCAGTGCTGGCGACCAGCGAGACGGCGCGCGGTCTGATCGTGAATATGTCCGACGTGCTCTTCGATACTGGCCAGTACACCCTGAAGCCGGACACACAGATAAGCCTGGCGAAGGTTTCAGGGATTCTGCAGGCCTATCCGGGGTTGAAGTTGCAGGTCGAGGGATATACGGATAGCGTCGGGAGCGCCGATTTCAACCAGAAGCTGTCGGAGAACCGGGCCGTCGCGGTGCGGGACTTTCTGGTCGCGCAGGGCGTGCAGATGAACAACATTGAGGCGACGGGCTACGGGCAGAGCGAATCCTGTGGCAGACAACGGCACGGCGGCGGGACGCGCTCAGAACCGGCGCGTGCAGCTAGTGGTCTCGGGGGATGCGATCGGCGTCCACGAGAGTGCTCCGGAGGGTATGGCTGTCCTCGCAGTAACGTGCAGCGATTTGTCAACAAAAAAGGAGAGACTGCTTACGCTGTCTCTCCTTTTTGGTTATAAGAGAAGGTATGAGTTCATTGAGCGGGAAGACGTTGCTGGTGACGGGCGCGAGCTCGGGGATTGGCCGCGCGACGGCAGTGGCGTTTGCGCGGGAGGGCTGCCGGGTGCTGGTATGTGCGCGGCGGCAGGAACGATTGGGCGATGTGCTGAAGGATTTGACCGCGGCGGGAGCAACTGCGGTACATGGCTTTCAGCTCGACGTGAGCGATCGTGGCGCGGTCGAGACGACGCTGGGCGGGCTGCCAGCCGAGTGGAGCGAGATTGATGTGCTGGTGAATAACGCGGGGTTGAGCCGCGGGCTGACGAAGCTGTAGCAGGACGATCCTCAGAACTGGGAGGAGATGATCGATACAAATATCAAGGGGTTACTGTATGTGACGCGGCAGGTGGTGCCGGGCATGGTGGCGCGCGGACGCGGGCATGTGATCAACATGGGGTCGACGGCCGGGTACATAGCCTATGCCAATGGCGCGGTGTACTGCGCGACGAAGGCCGCTGAGAGGTTGATTGGCGAAGGGCTGAAGATTGACCTGATGGGAACGCCGGTGCGGGTTACGTCGGTCGATCCGGGGATGGTGCAGTCGGAGTTCAGCGCGGTGCGGTTTCGCGGCGATGAGGAACGCGCGGCGAAGATCTACCAGAACATTACTCCGCTGCAGCCAGAGGACGTTGCGGACGCGATCGTGTGGGCGGCGGGGCGGCCTGCGCACGTGAATATTCACAAGATTGTGATGACGACGATCGACCAGGCGGACTCGGTGACGTTCCATCGCCACGGGTAGCGCGGGGTTTTAGAGGTGGATGGTCCAGCCTAGCTCGGCGAGCTTTTCCTCGATGTCGGCGAGGGCGTTGGTGAGCGCGGTGCGGCGGTGGGGGCTGGAGGTGCGTTCGGAGAGGACGCGTTCGCGCTGCAGTTGCAGGGCTTGCACCTTGCGTTTGCGCTCGGCCTCCTGGAGTTGAGCATCGGCCGGCGCTATCTTTTAGGCGCAACGTTGTTTGGGTCGCTCAGCTGCTGAGCCTGTTGCTCAGCTTGCTGCTGTTCAACGGATTTGCTCTCCCATCCTCGCGACATAATGTCATTCTACCTTGCTGGAATGGGGGAGGTTGAAATTTTGCGTCGGAAACGTGTGGCGCAACGTCAATAGCTATAGTCCATTACAACGAGTGAGCGTCGTCGTGGGCGATTATCGGTTTGAAAGCTGGTATTTCGCACAGGGCAACCCAGCAGAGGGGTTAGGCGGCGCTGACGCAAATCCAGATCCGATGCAACAATGGAACGACCTGCAACTGTGCAGGCTACCCGGATCAAGACTCTTCCGCGGGGAGCGGGAGAAGGGGAAACGAGATGTGGATTGTTCGACTTGCGCTGCGCCGACCCTACACCTTTGTGGTGATGTCAGTTCTGATCCTGGTGTTGGGCGTGGTCAGCATTCTTACGATGAGCACGGACATCTTCCCGACGATTGACATTCCCGTGGTGACGGTGATCTGGAGCTACAGCGGCACCAGTCCGGACGAGATGGAGAAGCGTTTCACGACGGTTAGTGAGCGCTCGATGACGACTGCGGTGAACGATATCGAGCATATCGAATCGCAGTCGATCAGCGGGATCTCGGTGATCAAGATATTCTTCCAGCCGGGGGCGAAGATCGAGGCAGCGGTGGCGCAGGTGACTGCGGTGAACCAGACGATTCTGCGAATTCTTCCGCCGGGGACTACGCCTCCATTCATTTTGCAGTTCAGTGCTTCGAATGTGCCGATTCTGCAGGCGGTGCTGTCGAGCGACAAGTTGTCGGAAGCGGATCTATACGATCTGGGACTGAACTTTGTCAGGACGCAACTGGCGACCGTGCAGGGCGCGCAGGTGCCTTCGCCCTATCGGCGGCAAGGCGCGTCTTGTGCTGGTGGATCTCGACCTGGGGCAGCTTTACGCGAAGGGGCTTTCGCCATCGGACGTGGTGCAGGCGCTGACGGCGCAGAACCTGATTCTTCCAGCGGGAACGGCCAAGGTAGGGACGACGGATTACATCGTCCGAAGTAATGGCAGTCCGGAGATTCTGGACGAGCTGAATGATCTGCCGGTGAAGAGCTCGAATGGGGCAGTGGTGTATATGCGCGACGTGGCGCATGTGCATGAGGGTTTCTCGATCCAGCAAAATATCGTTCGGAGTGAACGGGCAGCGAGCGACCCTGCTGACGATCATGAAGGCGGCGTCCGCTTCGACGCTGGACATTGTGAAGCGGGTGAAGGAGCGCGCTGCCGAGGATTCTGGCCGGGCTTCCTCCGGAGCTGAAGGTGACGCTGCTCTTCGATCAATCGATCTTTGTGAAGGCGGCGCTGCAAGGGGTGGTGAAGGAGGCTGCGATTGCGGCGGGCCTGACGGCGCTGATGATTCTGCTGTTCCTGGGAAGCTGGCGCAGCACGGTGATCGTCGCAGTGTCGATTCCGCTATCCATCCTTACATCGATCATTATTCTGAAGTTCTTCGGAGAGACGCTGAATACTATGACGCTGGGCGGTCTGGGCCTGGCTGTCGGCATTCTGGTGGACGACGCGACGGTGGAGATCGAGAATATTCACCGCAACCTGGGACAGGGAAAGGAGATCGAGCCGGCGATCCTGGACGGAGCTTCGCAGATCGCGGTGCCTGCGTTTGTTTCAACGCTGGCGATTTGTATTGTGTTCGTCCCGGTGGTGTTTCTGTCGGGTGCGGCAAAGAGTCTGTTCACGCCGCTGGGGATGGCCGTGGTGTTCGCGATGCTGGCTTCGTACCTGCTATCGCGGACGCTGGTGCCGACGATGGTGAAGTTTCTGCTGGCCAGCGAGGTGGAGATGTACCAGGACCACGAGGCGGGCCATGCAGAGATGCCGGCACAGGCGAACTGGGTATGGCGGATACATTTCCGCTTCAACGCGGCGTTTGAGCGAATGCGGGAGCGATATCACACGGCACTGATCTGGGTGCTGGGCCATGCTGGGTTTACTTTGGGCTGCTTTGCGTTGTTCGTGGCGCTGACCGCCTGCCTGCTGCCATTTATCGGCGAGGACTTTTTCCCGACTGTGGATGCGGGCACGTTTCGTCTCCATGTGCGGACTCCGCCGGGAACGCGCATCGAGCAGGTGGAACAAATCTTCAGTCAGGTGGAGGCGACGATTCGCGAGACGATTCCGAAGGACGAGCTCGCGATGGTGCTCGACGACATCGGGATCCCGAATGGGAGTTTCAATCTTGCGTTTGGTGACGGCAGTCTGACCGATGTGCAAGATGGCGAGATATTGGTGTCTCTGAATGAAAAACACCATCCGACGGAGGCGTACCGGCAAAAGCTGCGCAAGGTGCTGAACGAGAAGTTTCCGGATATGACGTTCTATTTCCAGGCTTCGGATATCGTCAACCAGATCCTCAACTTTGGCTTGCCCGCGCCTATCGATATCCAGCTCAGTGGACGGCAGTTCCAAGAGAATTACGCGTTCATGGAGAAGATCAAACGTGACGTCGCGGCCGTGCCTGGAGCTGCGGATGTGCATATCAACCAGGTGGTGTTTGCGCCTGAGCTGCATGTCGATGTAGATCGCACCCGCTCGCAACTGGTGGGCCTTACGGAATCGAGCGTTGCGAACAGTATGTTGTACGCGCTCGCAGGCAGCGGTCAGGCCTCGCCGAACTTCTGGTTGAATCCGCAGAACGGGGTGAACTACCAGGTGGTGGTGCAGACTCCGCAGTACAAGATCGACTCGGTGGATGCGCTGAAGAGCATTCCTGTTACGTCGGGCGCGGCGACGGTGCCGGGTGCAGGGGGAGGGGTGACAGCCCCGCAACTGTTGAACAATGTGGCGGTAGTAACGCATGGTTCCAGCCCGTCGATTACCAATCACTACAACGTGCAGCCGGTGTTCGATATTTTTGTGAATACGCAGGGACGTGACCTGGGCGGCGTGTCGAAGGACATCGATAAGGTGCTGGATAAGTACCGCGACCACCTGCCTCGGGGAGCGCAACTGACGGTGCGCGGCCAGGTAAAGAGCATGTATGAGTCGTTCACCGGGCTGGGCCTGGGAATGATCTTCGCGGTGCTGCTGGTGTACCTGCTGATGGTGGTGAACTTCCAGAGCTGGCTTGACCCATTCATCATTCTGACGGCGCTGCCGGGTGCGGCTTGCGGCATTCTGTGGATGCTGTTTCTGAGTGGGACGACTTTCAGCGTGCCGTCGCTGATGGGCGCGATCATGTGCGTGGGCGTGGCGACTGCGAACTCGATCCTGATGGTGACCTTTGCGAACGACCAGCGGGCTGCGGGGATGAGTGCGTTTGATGCCGCAGCATCTGCCGGTGCGACGCGGCTTCGTCCGGTGCTGATGACGGCGCTGGCGATGATTATCGGGATGCTGCCTATGTCGCTGGGGCTGGGCGAGGGCGGCGAACAGAATGCACCGCTGGGCCGCGCGGTGATCGGCGGTCTGACGGTCGCTACGTTTACGACGTTGCTGATTGTTCCGTTGATCTACAGCCGTCTGCGCAAGGCAGACACGGTCGCTCTGGAGATGGAGGAAGTGCCGGAGTAAAAGACAGACTTCGCGGCGACGCAGACTTTACTATGAGAGAAGAGATGACGCAGACGACACCAGGCAATCCGGAACGTACGAGTCGCAGCCCTTATGTGGGAGCAGTGGCTTTCTTTTTGCTGCTCATCGTTATCGGCGTCGTCGCTCTGCTGCCGAAGCTGCGGCACCGGGATGACCTAAAGGTGGAAGCGGATGCGGAATCCGGGCCGCCGCTGGTGCTGGCGACGCGGTTGAAGGCGAATGAGAGCGCAGGGCACCTGGAGATGCCTGCGAGCATCCAGGCATTCGACCAGACGCCAATCTTCGCGCGAACCTCCGGCTATGTTAAGGCGCGCTATGTCGATATTGGCGACCATGTGACCAAGGGACAACTGCTGGCGGTGATCGACGATCCGCAGACGGAACAGAGTCTGCTGCAGGCGCAGGCTACACTATTGCAGAATCGGGCTCAGCTGGCGCAGGCGCAGGCGAACGCGGAGCTTTCGAAGGTCACCAACCAGCGCTGGCAGAGCCTGCAGGGCCAAGGCGTGGTTGCGCAGCAGGATGCCGACCAAAAGCGCGCGCAAGCTGGCGCGGACGCGGCGGCGGTCAACGCTGCGCAGGCCAACATCGCCGCGGCTGAGGCCAACGTGCGCAATCTGACGGAGCAGGCATCGTTCTCTCGCGTCGTGGCGCCGTTCAACGGAATTATTCTCTCCCGCTCCATCGACAATGGGTCGTTGATTACCGTGGGTAGCCAGACCGGGCGTGACGCAGATGTTTTCCATCGGGGAGTCGGGCACGGTGCGCGTGTTCGCGAATGTTCCGCAGGCAAACGCAGTTGGATTGCGTCAAGGCCAGATTGCCAAGGTTGCGGTGCGAGAGCTTCCGGGGCAGGTTTTTACGGGCGTAATCACACGGACCAGCAGCAGCATCGATCCGGGCACTCGTACGTTGCTGGTTGAGGTTGATTTGAAGAACGATGGGCGGATACTGCCGGGGATGTATGCGACGGTGATACTCGATACGCATAGTTCCGGTCCGGGGCCAGTGCTGCTGCCGGCCAATGCGCTGGTGGTCCGGACGGCGGGGCCGCAGGCGGTGGTGATCGACTCGAATGATGTGGTTCACTTCCGCTCGATCGTGCTGGGCCGCGATATGGGTGCGGCGACCGAGGTGATCGGCGGCCTGAAGGCCGGGGACCTGGTGGTGTTGAGTCCTGGGGATACAGTAGTGGACGGGGCGAAGGTGCGGCCGAGCATTCAGGAGTAGGGTTGCCTATAATCGAATCACCGAACGAATAAGTAAGTTGTGGAGACGTGTTGCGGTGATTGTCGAGATCGAAGGCCTGCAAAAGATATATGAGGGCAAACAGCGGGTCGTCGCGGTCGCGGGAATCGACCTGAACGTTCGCGAGGGCGAGCTGTATGGTCTGTTGGGGCCGAACGGCGCGGGTAAGACGACGACGATCAGCGTCTGCACGACGCGTGCGTTGCCGACAACAGGACGGGTGCTGATTGCGGGCGTGGATGTGGTGGCGCACCCGGCACTGGCGCGGCGGTCTATTGGAGTGGTGCCGCAGTACAACACGCTGGACCGGTCGTGCACGATCTTCGAGAATATTTACTTTCATTGTCTGTACTTCGGTTTTTCGAGCGCGGAGGCGAAGACGCGGACGGAGCAGTTGCTGGAGCAATTTCATCTGACGGAGCGGACAAAGGCGACGCCGAGCCAGCTCTCGGGCGGGCTGGCGCAGCGGGTGCAGATTGCGCGGGCGATTGCGCACCGGCCGAAGGTGCTGTTCCTCGATGAGCCGAGCGCAGGGTTGGACCCGCAGAGCCGCATTGCGATGTGGGAGGCGGTGCGCGGGTTGAAGAACGAAGGCATCACAGTGGTGTTGACGACGCATTACATGGAAGAGGCCGATGCGCTGTGCGACCGGTTGGCGATCATCGACCATGGAAAGATACTGGTGGAGGACACGCCGACGGCGCTGAAGAGCTCACTGGGCGCGCAGAAGGTGTATGAACTGAAGATGCGGAGTCCGGAGCGCGCGAGTGAGTTGATGGTGGCGCTGCAGCGACTGCCGGGCGTGGCGAGCGCGGAGCCGTTTGAGGCGGGCGTGCGCGTGTTTGCCGAGGGCGCAGACGGTCTGCTGACGGAGATTGTGAAGGCGGCGAATCCGTTTGGGTTGCGGGATATGACGATAACGGAAGCGAGCCTGGAGTCGGTGTTTATCCGGCTGACGGGGCGGGATTTGCGGGAGTAGATATGGCGACGACGACACAGGTGCAGGAAGTGCGAGAGGTGCGGACGCCTTCGATGAGCTATGGGCGGGCGTTCATGGGACTGTTTCTGCGCGACCTGCATGTGTTGCGGCGGCAGATGGGCGCGTTCCTGGTGCGCGTGATTATGAACCCGCTGTTGTTCCTGTTTATCTTCACGTTTGTAATGCCGCATATGACGAACGGCGCGGCGATGAACCCGACGGCGCAGATGGGCGCGGCGGGCGGCGGGTTTGGCACGGTGCTGCTGCCGGGATTGATGGCGGTGGCGATTATGTTCAGCGGGATTGCGGCGGTGGCACTGCCGCTGGCGCAGGAGTTTGGGATTACGCGGGAGATCGATGACCGCGTGATGTGTCCGCTGCCGGTGTCGGCGGTGGCGATTGAGAAGATCTGCTTCAGCGCATTACAGAGCATCATCGCGGCTGCGGTGGTGTTTCCTCTGGCGTACTATGTGCCGACGACTCCGGTGCTGGCGCATGTAAACAACTGGCCATTCTTCATCGCGGTGCTGGTGATGGCGAGCCTTACCGCGGGGGCGCTCGGGCTGGCGATTGGGACGGCGGTGAATCCGCAGCAGATCGGCCTGATCTTCGGTGTGGTGGTAATGCCGATTACGTTCCTGGGATGCGTGTACTATCCGTGGGCTGCGCTGGGGCCGCTGCCGTGGCTGCGGAATGGCGTGCTGATCAATCCGATTGTGTATATGAGCGAGGGGCTGCGGGCTTCGCTGACGCCTACGGCGCATATGCCGGACTGGCTTATCTTGACGATGCTCAGCTTCTTTTTGGTGCTGCTGAGTTGGCTGGGAATCAAGGGATTTCTTGCGGCGGGTGATCGGCTGAGAGCGGTGTTTCCTAGATAAGATGCACCGCTACTCCTGATTGCGAAGGTTTGCTTCGATGTGGCGAACCTCGTCGAGGATGAGGGCGTTGGTTTCGCTGCTCTTGCCGAGGCTCTTCATCAGCGACTCCGCGATCTGTTTGCCGTGGAAGCGGCCGTTCTCGATGAATATCTCATTGGTGCGCTCGCCCGCAACGATGACTCCGGCGAGATAGATGCCGGGGACGTTGCTCTCGAGCGTGGCGGGATCGCAGACGGGGCGGCGGTCGTTGGCGGCGTCGAGCTTGACGCCGAGGCGCTCGATGAACTCGAAGTCCGGGTGATAGCCGGTGAGGGCGAAGACGAAGTGGTTGGGAAGGGTGAGCGGGCCCTGTGGGGTGGCGAGTGTGACCGTCGTCCTCGGAGATTTGTGTGACGGTGCTGCTGAAGTGTGCGGTGACTTCGCCGTTTTTGATGCGGTTGTTGATGTCGGGCAGGATCCAGTATTTGACGTGGCGATGCATCTCCGCTGCCGCGGTGCACGAGGGTGACGCGCGCGCCGTGCCGCCAGAGTTCGAGTGCGGCGATGGCCGCGGAGTTTTTGCCGCCGATGACCAGCACGTCCAGGTCGTAGTAGGGATGGGGCTCGTCGTAGTAGTGCTTTACCTTGGGTAGGTCTTCGCCCGGGATATCCATGTAGTTGGGAAGATCGTAGTAGCCGGTTGCGATGACCAGCTTGCGTGCGTCGGTGCTGCGAGGTGCGACCGAAGCGGTCGGTGGTGTGGACGGTGAAATTGCCGTCGCCGCCGGTGACGGAATCGACGGTCTCATACTGGCGGACGTCGAGGCGATAGTGCTCGGCGACCTTGCGGTAGTATTCGAGGGCTTCGTTGCGACTGGGCTTTTGGTTGGGGCTGGAGAACGGGATGTCGCCGATCTCGAGCAGCTCCGGCGTGGTGAAGAAGGTCATGTGGGCGGGGTAGTGGAAGAGGGAGTTGCAGAGGCAGCCCTTATCCACGAGCACGGCTGAGAAGCCCCGGCGCTGGGCCTCGATGGCGCAGGCGAGGCCGGTGGGGCCGGCGCCGATGACCAACAGGTCTGTGATGGCTGAGGGGTGGGAAGCCGTGCTGTCGGTCATGCCTCATTCTACCGAAGCATGACCGGCGTGGCTTGCAGATGCGATGCGACTAGCTGTCGAGCATTACCAGTTTGTGGGCGATGGCGAAGAGCGCCAGCTCCAGACGGGTGGAGACGCCGGTCTTGTCGAAGACGTTCGACAGGTGGCGCTTCACGGTCTCTTCGCTGATGGTGAACTGCTTGGCGATGTCCTTGTTGCTGCAGCCTTCGACGATGCAGGTGACGACCTCGAGCTCGCGCGGGGTCAGGCCGTAGGTCTTGCGCTCGGGGACGGCTGCGGCCTTCTCCATCAGCTCGCGGAGGGCGCGGAGCAGGTTTACGACGCGCTCGCCGCCGATCCAGTAATCGCCAGAGAGGATGGCGCGCAGTGCGTGGGTGAGATCGCCGGCGACCGCATCCTTCAGGATGATGCCGCGAGCGCCGATCTGCAGCGCTTCGATGATCTGCTGCGTGGAGATGGTGCGGTGAGCAGGATGATCTTGACGCGCGGCGAACGGCTCATGATGGCGCGCATCGCCTCCAGGCCCGGCAGGCGCGGCATCTGCAGATCGAGCAGCAGGATGTCCGGCTCTAGTTCGAGGGTCTGGGTGATGGCGACGTCGCCGTCCTCTGCCTCGCCGACGACCTCGAAGCCGGGCTCGTTCAATAGCATGTTCTTGACGCCGAAGCGGACTACCGGGTGGTCGTCAGCCACCACGATGCGGATGGGTGGGACGCCGGCTGTCTGTTCGGTCGATTTCTTTGAGGCTTGACTCATACGTGCGTGCTCCTGAGACCCTGAAGGGTTACAACTTGGCCCGTGCTTCGCGTGCGACCAGAATACGACGCAGCCGCTCGCACGCGCCGAGCATTTCGTTGAGTGAAGCTACATGATTAGCAGCGGAGAGACCCCCCTCCTCGGCCGCCGAGGCCAGTCTGTGGAGTTCGATCGCGCCGACCATGCTGCAGCCGCCCTTGATGGCGTGCGCTTCCTTGCGATAAGCGGGGTCATCCGCGTTAGCGGCGGCCAGTCGCATCCGGCTAAGGCGGGTAGCGGCGTCGTCGATGCAGAGCACGTAGAGCTGCTGGAGCTGCGAGGCGGGCATAGAGCCCGCGAGCTGCAGGTAAACGGCTTCATCCAGGCTGTGGCTGGCTGTGGACGGGCTGCCAACGGGTGCCGTGTTCGAAGGAGGGTTAGCGTTCGGCTGCAAGGCCGCTGCGAGTTGCTTCATCGTGAATGGCTTGAGGAGGAAACCGTCGAAGCCGCTGAGGATTTCGTCCTCTGGCTGGCTGGCGCTCATTGCTAGTAGCGGCGTGTCCGTGTCTATGATTGTGCGCAGACGATGTAACAGATCCTGGCCTGAGGTGCCGGGCAGCTGCAGGTCGGTCAGCACGGCATCGGGGAGACGGTGTTGCATCTGCTCCAACAGCAGCAGGGCCGCGTCGCCGGATTCGGCCGGTTCAACTTGATAGCCGTGCGCGGTCATCTGCAGGATCAGAACTTCCCGGCTGAGTTCGTCGTCCTCTATCAGAAGTAATCGAAGCGGCTCGTCACTATTTTTCATCAGGGGAAAGAGTATCATCGCGAGATTTCAGGGTGGCTCAGGCATTAGAGTAAATGCCATGGCAGAAGAGGAACACCAGCCGCTACAGATGGAGAGGCGCGGCCTGAGCAACGTGCAGGATCGGACGCGAAACGGCAGCGCGCAAGCGGAGAAGCGCCCGTGAATTTTTCCCTTCTGCTTCTGTTTGTTCTGCTGTTGCAGACTGAGGGACCTGTGCCCTCGCCGGCGGCGCAACAGTACTTCCGCTATCACCGCAGCGTACTTGCAGCGCCGGGGCAGGGAGAGACCTGCTCGGTGATCGACCCAGCAATATTCCCGAACGCTGCGCCGTCTCTGAAGGATCTGCGCCTGTACGAGAATGGCCGCGAGATTCCATACGCGGTTACTCTGAGCGAGTCGCAGCAGCCGGATAGTGATGGCGCGCAGGTGCTCAATCCTGGTACGCAAGGCGGCGCGGTTGTCTTTGACCTTGCGATGCCAGCCCGCTCTTATACCGACGTGGTGCTGGATCTGGCGGGTAAAGATTATCTGGCGACAGCAGTGGTTTCCGGCATGGATTCGCCGGGAGGCGCTGCGACCCGTCTGGGTGAGTTCACGCTCTTCGATCTGAGTTCGAAGCATCTCTCGCACGACACGACGCTGCATCTGCAGGAGTCGAGCTTCCGTTTTCTGCACGTTGCGATTACTCCTATGCCGGTGCCGGAGGGTGGGGCATTCGTGACATCGCCAGAGATGGTGCGGGGTGCGACTGTGCCGCCGAGCCGCGAAGCCCAGACGATCTTTACTCCTGCGATCACACTCGGCGACATCCAGCAGCAGGGCCATCAGACGATTGCCGACGGTCTGCTGCCGGCGAGGCTGCCGATCGAGCGGGTGTCGTTTGTCCTTGATCCGTCCTATAACGGCAACTTCAGCCGCGAGGTACACATTACGGCGCATGCAGGTGAGGCGGCACCGGAGATGGCGAGCGGCACCATCCTGCGCGTGCATCTTACTGAGCAGGGACACGAGATTCGGGAGCAACGGTTGAGCGTTCCGGCGGTGTTGGGGGCGAATCTTCAGGAGAGCGCGCAGGTGGAGGTGGCCGTGGACAACGGCGACGACGCGCCGTTGCCGATCACGGCGATCCTGCTGGAGATGCGGCAGCGAAAGCTGTGCTTCGATGCATCGGCTGCGCCTAGTCCGGAGTTGTTCTATGGCGACCCCACGCTTCCGGCTCCTCAATATGACTCCGCGCGGCTGTTCTCGGCTTCGGCCCGAATAGTCTCCGCGCGGCTTGGACCGGAGCAAAGAGAACGCGGCCTACCGGGTGCGTCCGGACACGCGTTCGATGACGGAGCGTCACCCCGATCTTATCTGGATAGCGTTGCTGATCGTCGTTTGCCTGCTGGCGGTGGTGGCGTTGCGGTCGTCGAAGACGTTGCCTCGATAGACGGTGAGCTCTATCGGATCGCCGCGTCGACTTCGCTGAGCCAGGTGGGGGATTTGAGGATTTCGCGGGGTTTGGAGCCGTCGGCGGGGCCGACCAGGCCGTCGTTGTCCATCATGTCGATGAGGTGGGCGGCGCGGCCGTAGCCGATGCGCAGGCGGCGCTGCAGCAACGAAGTGCTGGCTTTGCCGAACTCGAAGACCAGGCGGACTGCGTCGTCGAACATGGGGTCGTTCGCGTCGCCTTCGGCTGGCGGCCTCGCCATCCTTGCCGGCGTCTTCCTTCGGGCCTTCGAGGAAGCCGTGGACGTACTCGGCCTCGCCCTGCGCCTTCCAGAAGGCGGTGACGGCGGAGATTTCTTTTTCAGTTACAAATGGCGCGTGGACGCGCTGGACGCGGCTGGTGCCGGGCGGCAGATAGAGCATGTCGCCTTTGCCCAGCAGGCTTTCGGCGCCGTTGGAATCGATGATGGTGCGCGAGTCGACCTTGGTGGCGAGGCGGAAGCTCATGCGGGTGGGGACGTTGGCCTTGATGAGGCCGGTGATGACGTCGACGCTGGGTCGCTGCGTGGCAAGCACCAGGTGGATGCCGACGGCGCGGGCCATCTGGGCGAGCCGGGTGATGGACTCTTCGACGTTGGAGCGGTCGAGCATCATCAGGTCGGCGAGCTCGTCGATGATGATGATGATGTAGGGCAGCGGCTCCTGATTCTGGTCTTCGAAGAGATACTCGCTGCCGTGGTCGAAGAGCTTGTTGAACTGGTCGATGTTGCGGACGTGGTTTGCGGCCAGCAGCTTGAGCCGGCGCTCCATCTCGCGCACTGCATTGCGCAGAGCATTGGCGGCGAGCTTGGCCTCGGTGATGATCGGCGTGAAGAGATGCGGGATGCCCTCGTACATGCCCAGCTCGACGCGCTTGGGGTCGACGAGGATCATGCGGACCTGCTCGGGCGTGCTCTTGAAGAGGACGCTCATGATCATGGCGTTGATGGCGACGGATTTGCCTGAGCCGGTGGAGCCGGCGATCAGTACATGCGGCATGCTGGCGAGATCGGCGGTGACGATGCGGCCGTTGATGTCTTTGCCGAGCGCGATGGCGAGCCGGGACTTGGACTGCGCGAAGGATTCGCACTCGACCACGTCGCGCAGCCAGATGGTCTCGCGGTTGTGGTTGGGGACCTGGATGCCGACGGTGCTTTTGCCCGCCATGCGCTCGATCAGGATGGATTCGGCGGCCATGGCGAGGCAGAGATCGTCGGCGAGGCCGGTGATGCGGGCGACCTTGACGCCGGCCTCGGGCCTGAACTCGAAGGTGGTGACGACGGGGCCGGGATTGATCTGAGTGACCTGGCCGTCGACGCCGAACTCGGCGCACTTTTCGACGAGGATGCGGGCCTCTTCGCGCAGTGCGTCCTCGCGGACGATGGAGTGATCGTCGTTGCGGTAGAGAAGCGACGATGGCGGCAGCTTGTAGCCGCGAACGCTCTTCGGAATGATGGTGACGGGCTTGATGTCGGCATCGGCACGCCTTCCGAAGGAGATGGCGTCGTGCGGTACAGAGGCGGAGGGGCGCCGGTTCTGTGACGGGGCTCTTCGGAGCGCGGATGGGCGTGGGAATGCGCGCCGGTTTTGGCTCGGGCATGTCGAGCCGGCCATCGCCAAAGTCGAAGCCGGGAGTGCCGTTGAAGTTGGAAGGATCATCGATGGCATGGACCGGTGCTGCGGCTCGTGCGAGCGCATCGGCAAAGGGCGCGGCTGCTGCGGCTGCAGTGCCCAGAGCGGTGACCGGCGGAGCGTCAACCAGGGTGCGCGGCATGGCCTGCCACATTGAACCCTGCGGCTGCGGCGTCGGGCATGTCGGAATCCGGTGTGATGGAGAGAGGATCGTCTTCTTCTTCCGGCGTCCCAGCCAGCCGAAGAGGCTGCTTAGCAGTGTGCCTGACTCGGCTGGAGTACTTTCGGTCTTCGGCAAGCTCGCGAGCGCGACGTGCCTTTTCTTCCATCTTCTCGCGTTTGCTGAGGAACTCTTCCTGCTTGACGCGGGAGCTCTTTTCATCGCTTTCAAGCTTTGCATTGGCGCGACGGTTGCGGAAGTTCGTCCAACGCTCCCACAGCGCCTGTAGAAAGCCGAAGCGGATCGTGGCCCACTCGCGTGCGGTGTTGAAGGTAAAGGTCGTGGCGAGGTAGAGCGAGAGCGCGACCATCAACGCGAGGACGATGGTGGCGCCCGGCAGGTTGAGGAAGTGGACCATCTCGTCGGCCAGTAGCCGCCCAGTCACTCCTTCGATTGGCAGCGCATGACGCCAGAGCAGATGTCCGGGCAGCAGTGCGATGGCGGCGGGCGCAAAGACGATCCACAGCGCGAGCCCGATGCTTTTGGCCTTTGGCGATCCGGCGGGGCGTGAGCGCATCCAGCAGAGGCCGAGCCTGCCCGCGACTAACGGCAGAAAGAAGGCCGCGATGCCGATCATCTGCAGGATCGCGTCGGCGAAGTACGCGCCGACCATCCCGGTCCAGTTGTGCGCGGGACGACCGCTGGCGTATCCGCCCACGGTGCTGAAGGATGGATCGCGAGGCGTGTAAGTTGCGAGCGCGAGCAGCATCAGTCCGGCCGCGACCAGCACCGTCAGCCCGAGAATTTCGTTCAGGCGCCGGTTGCGCGTCGGGGTAGTAACGAGGCGAAGACTCTTCATTGGAAATGCCTTCCTGGAGGGTGCGCGCGGCTTATCCGCCTCCGGTGGCGGGTCTGCGACCGGACAATCTGCGATAAGCCGTAAACCACCAGAGCACCTTCGATTATCCCAGAGCGTTCCGGCGAATTGGGCTATCTGACGGGCGGGGTATCCGGATGCAAACCCATGGCGAAAGCGTGCATCTATCTCCTCAGTACTTGCCGCCGGGACATATCCCCGGCGGACCTTAATAACGGTTGGCAGGGGAGCGGGATTTTCGCGATTTCTCCTGCTTGCCGCCGGTCAAGGAGAATCGCTGTCAGCCGGCGGACCCTGCACCAGCCGTCCCAACTCATTCACGCCTTAGAGGTTCATTATGTCAACAGATTCAGGCAGGCAGCACGAGACGGAGCTCGTCTTGAAGTCGCTTATCAATATATTGCAGGACAGCCAGAAGGGCTTCGCCGATATTGGAGACCACCTCAAGGATGAGACGTTGAAGCGCTATTTTCTGGCGGAGTCTTTGAAGCGTGCGAACTTCCGTGCGGAGTTGGAGAACGAGTTGCATCGAGCCGGCGTCCATGACGTTAAGGAGACCGGTACGACGACAGGGACAATCCACCGCGTCTGGGCCGATCTGAAGGCGAAGCTGGGTGGCGGCGATCACACGCTGCTCGAAACGGCGGAGCAGGGCGAGGATGTCGTGAAGAAGGCGCTATGAGGATGCGCTGAATCGGGATTTGCCACTGCCGTTGCGGCAGCTTCTGGTCGAGCAGCAGGCGCACGTGCTTACCTCGCACGACTATGTGCGGAATCATCGGGATGCGCTTGCTGCGAAATAGCTTTATCGAGGTGCGCTAGACTGAGACGGGCGGCGAACTAGCCGTCCGTTTCTGTCTCTATGGCTCAAGAGAATGTCTGTGAATTCTGTTCGCTCCAAGCGAAGCGCCAAAATCGGAAGAGTAGTTCTGGGGATTGTCTTTATTGCTCGCAGGCACGCTGCACTTCATGATCCCGCAGGCGTATGTAAGAGTCATGCCACCTTATCTGCCGCGTCCGGGATTGCTCATTGACATCAGCGGGGTGGCCGAGCTGCTGGGCGGTCTGGGCTTATTGGTTCGCGACACGCGCCGTGCAGCCGCATGGGGTTTGTTTGCGCTGCTATTCGCGGTCTGGCCGGCAAATATCTATATGGCGACGGCTCACCTGCCGTTCCACGGCATCATGGGCCAAAGCTGGGCCCAGTGGACGCGCGTCATACTGCAGATCCCGCTCATCTACTGGGCCTGGTTGTATACGAGGATAGAGCGTAGCTCTAGTATCCAGCGTGATGCAGATAGAAGACAACGCCTGAAGCCACCAGGCAATAGATTCCGAAGAGGTACCAGCGTCCCTGCTCCAGCCAATTGCTCAGCCACTTCAGCGCTACCAGACCCGCGAGAAACGAAAACACCATCCCCAGGAGGCTGGTGATGACGCTTGCGTGAAGATCGATGGGTGCGCCTGCTGCCGCAGCCTCATGCGAGGCTTTTATCAGCCGCAGCGCCTCAAGCCCCACCACTGCAGGCGTCAGCACGACTGCCAATGCAAAGCTGAAACGCTCGGCACGTTCTTTGGACGCGCCCACCAGCATGCCTGTGGAGATCGTCGAGCCGGATCGCGAAAATCCGCGGAAGGGAAGTGCGAGACCCTGTACGAAGCCCATCCATCCCGCCTGTCGCATGGTCACACTGCCTTCGCCCCGGCCCAGCGTGCTGTAGGACGAGATGCCGATGTCATCGTCTGCCGCTTCTCCCGCAGACCCGCAATCAGTATCAGCACTCCGGCCGCTGCGAGCGCGGGAGCGATCAGGTCCAGCCGCCCGAAGAGCAGCTCGATCTCCGCCTTCTGTGCGCCTTTGAAGAGCGTCTTCTCAATGACTTTCTTGATTACCTCGCCGACGACTCCGGTCAGTGCGGTTGCCCAGATAACGCGAATGGCAAAGCGTTTGAACGCGTCGCGAGCTGGCGAAATAGGTCTTCTTCCATTGATTCCAGAAGTAGACGATGACGGCAAACATCGTGCCGGTGTGCAGCATCACCAGCAAGAGCGTCATCTCCGGCGAAGACGGATCGAGGCCCATCAGTTTTTCGGCGACGACAACGTGAGCGGAGCTGGAGACAGGCAGAAGTTCAGCCAGACCCTGAACGATGGCCAGGATAATTACATGGAAGATCGACATGCTTTTATCCTAAACGGACTCGGCTGCCACAGTATCAATTTAGTCGAGAAGCTTTTCGAATACCTTGGAAGTTTTGATCTCGGTGTATCCATCGCGCAGATAGAAACGGTGCGCGTCTGCGCGAGTACTTCGCGAGGTTACGCGGACGATAGAGATGCCCATGGTTCGAGTCCATGCCTCCGCTTCCTCGCATAGGCGCTTGCCGATGCCCAGGCCGCGCAGTCCATCCTGCACGACCAGTCCGCCGATCAGCACAAACGGCTCGGACTGCAGATGATAGGTGATGGCGACGTCGATCCAGCCGACCAGCCGGGCATCTTTCGTAATGCACGCGACAAAGACCGCCTGGCTCTTCTCGCAGTCGGCTAACTTCGCGATACGCAGGCGCAATTCTTCTGCGGTGGATTCGTATCCGAGTTGTCCGCTGAGCACAGCGACCGCTTCGGCATCTCCAGGCTCAATCCGTCGAATTGTAAGCTGCGATGCATTTGAATCAGTCACGATCGTTCCCAAAGATGGCGATATCCTTGCTGGACCTTATAAGCGATGCTCGCGGCGCGCGCTGAGTAATCCGATTGCGGATACTTTGCCTTCAGCTGCTGCGCGAGCGCCTGGGTGTGTGCGGCTGCGGCTGTCGGCTTTCTTGCGGTTGTCCTCAACTGTATACATCGTCACCAGCGTGCCTTGCCGGTAGGTCGCGTTGTAGAGCGCCTCCGCCGCCTTCGGGCTGTCGGGGAACTGTTGAGCATACTTCTCATACAGCCCCGTCTCCATCTCGGGACACTTCGGCAGCCCCTGCCAGTCTCCGCAGAGCTTATTGTCGATCATCTCGTACGCGGCTTGTGCGGCGAACTTTGTGCCGGGGTAGTTCTTCATGACCTTCTTCATATCGCCCTCGTAGATCTGCGGGCGAAGGTACGCGTCCTGCTCTTTGGCGGAAGGCAGTGACTTCACATCGGCGCGGTCCAACTGCCAGCGCACATCCGCAGAGCGCCAGGCTGCCTCGGGTGCGAGTGGCGAATCGGGATAGTACTCGAATACGCGCCGATAGAGCAGATGCGCCGACGCCGCTGCGCCCTTGGGAGCGTGAGGCTGCTCCGCGAGGTCCTCCAGGTTGGCCGCCGCGCCGAATAAAATGGCATCGCCTCCAGGCGTCGAGGGACCCACCACTCCCTTATTGCGAATCCATCCCGAGGCGGGAGTGACATTTTCGTCTTCGCCGAAGTCGGGCTTCGAGTCCTCATCCACGTCATCTGCAACGTCAGTGTTGGCAAATACCTTCACCCATGGACCGCTGCGCTCCACCACGACCACCTCATGGCCAGGAGTTACCAGCGAGACTCTTTGTCCGTCGGCGTCGGCTGCTACGTAGACGTTTGCATCGTGCAGCACCGTGGCCAGTGCGGCACGGTCGTATCCGGCCTTGTCCTTCTTAGGCTTCTGCGCAGGGGCAGATAGGCATGCGACAGCGAACACTGCGGCGCAACAGGTAAATCTTCTCAATCGAAGCTCTTGCATAAAACCATGGCCTCCAACACCCAGACTTGTTAGACGTTTAGACCGCTAGTTTTGGCCGCCATATCCGCCTCCAACTGGTTACGAAGGGCAGGTTCGAGATTTCCCCCACTCAGGACGACTGCTACTTTGCGTGCCTTATCGAGGCCGATCTCCTCCGCGTGAAAGAGTGCAGCGGCCAGCGTTACAGCGCCGCTTGGCTCGGGGACCAGTTTGGTGACCGTCAGCATCAGTCGCATGGCGGCGAAGATCTCGTCTTCGCTGACCGCGGCGATGCCATCCACATAACGCAACACGTGTTCGAAGTTAAGTGCGCCCAGGCTCTGCGTTCGCAGCCCATCGCCAATGGTGCGGGTGGTCATCGCCGCGGGCCACTCGACCAGCTTCTTTGTCTCAAAGCTTTCCTTGGCATCGGCGGCGAGCGCGGGCTCACAGCCCCAGACCTTCACGTCCTGCTTGGCGATGCCAGCCTGGACGGCAAGCTTCACCGCTGTGGCGATGCCGCTCAACAGGCCTCCCCCGCTTACTGGGGATAAGACGAAGTCGACCCCGGGGAGTTGCTCCACAATCTCCAGCCCGCAGGTGGCTTGCCCCGCGATGATGTGCGGATGATCGTAGGGCGGAATCATCGCGTAGCCGAACTTCGCTTGGAGTTCCTCTGCCTTAATCTTGCGCTCGGACGATGCGGGCCCAACCAACACGATCTCCGCGCCTAACGCGGCCGTCGCAGCCTTCTTTACCTCAGGAGCGTTGTCCGGCATCACGATCACTGCCTTGGTGCCGAGCGCGCGCGCCGCATACGCTACTCCCTGAGCGTGGTTGCCGCTCGAATAGGTGATGACGCCGCGCGCCCTCACCTCCGGTTGCAACTGCGCGACCATGTTGTAGGCTCCGCGCAGTTTGAAGCTGCCAATTGGCTGCTCGCTCTCCGCCTTGATGTACAGATCGAAGGGCAGCTCAGGCTGACCGGCCATGTGCAGCCGCGCCCGCTCCACGCGATGCAGCGCCGTCCGTACTGCGACTCCTGTGATGCGTTGCTGTGCTGCGCGTATCTCTTCCAGTGTTACGAACCTGCTCATAGTTCTCCTCTATCTCTTCCTCGCAGCATCCATCACCAAAGCAAAAAAATGTACCAGCCGCCATTCATCCCAGCGCGTCCGGCTTCGCTCCATCCAGATCGAGATGCGACAGCACGGGGCTGACCAGCACGGCCTGCAGCGTTCTGCCGGGCAGCTCGCTTGCCATCCACAGCGTCTCTGCCGATGGGATTATGTTATCTGCTTGGCCGTGCAGCAGGAAGACCGGGGTCGTCAACTCCTGCAATTTTCCGTGCGGGGAGAGGCCTTCCATCTCCTGCGACGTGCTTTGTCTCGGCGGCGGCCAGCTTGGCCAACGTCTACTGGGGCGCTTGAGTCCATCAGCTCCACCGTCTCCATCTTCTGTCGTTCGTTCAGTTTTCTGCTGCAGCATTTTCTGCGAGCCTTGTCCTCATAGAGGTGCTGCCGCAGCACCGGACGAATCGCTTCAACATCGGCGGCGGGAACGAAGTCTTCGAGGTGCTCATACTCCAGTACCAGCGCGCCATATTCGTGAGCGCGAAGATGTTCGATGCTTCCGTCGGGGCGCGCCTCGCTGTCTGTCAGGTAGAACTGCGTGACGTGGTCCATCGCGTCCTGCGAGCCAACCGCGAAGACAAATTTGAAGAATGGCCGATAGACGGGATCGCTCGCGGCTATCAGCGCCAATCCGCCACTGAAACTGAGTCCCATGACTCCGGTGGGTCCGCCTGTCCTCTGCGCGAACCACTTCGCCGATTCTCCAATGACCAATACGGAGCTCTTATCGATGTGATAGTCGCGGATGCCGGGCAGCTCCGGCGTCAGCACCTGCAGTCCGCAGCTCGCCATCGCTGCCGCGAATCCCATCAACCGCGGTTCATCTATTCCCAGATGATGAACTCCATGCAGCACGATCATGCCTGGAGCGTTGGGATGTGCGCGTCGGCCGGTACAACCGCGCTCGAATGACGCCGGCCTCGCTCGGGAAACGAGATCTCCTCGGTTGATACCGGCTCGGCAACCGTCCGCGCAACCAGCCAAGGCACCCGTTGTCCGCTAACTAATCTCAGGACTGCCACGGCCTGCAGGTGTGCCCGGGTAAATGGCCACACCACCGCACAAAGCACCATGACGGCGCCCACTACCAGCGCCGCAAAGCTCCTCTTTCGGAGCCGAATCGCACGCGGCACTGCTTCCCGAGCGCGCCGAACCTGGGCCGCCAGTCGCGCTACACCGCTCGGCTTGCCTACTTCACGTCGTCCTACGATCGCTCACCCCGGGGACAGGTATTTGGCCCTGCCCCATCATAATCGGAGAACAGACTCTCTAGAATATTCTTCCCAAGCCGAAGAAAAACTTACGATGACCGCTGTCGCCAATGCTCCCACCGCCGTAGATCGGCCCGATTAGCGTCTTTACGATCAGCGCTCCCGCGACATCGTTCGGCAGATTTGGGGTTCCGGCGGCTCCGCCCCACACCTTGCCAATCTCGTAAAACCCCGAGCCATAGATGGCGTCTCCGATCACGGGATTCAACCGCAGCAATCGATACAGGTATCCCGCCTGCGCCAGGAAATAATCGTTCCCCAATAGCTCCCCGCGATCGTACGCGCTCAGCCGGAACGGGCCACCCAGCGAAAATCCAGCCAGGCCCAGATTGGTCGCGCCAAAGCTAGTCCCGCCAGAGCCGCTTCCATAGATGATTCCGCGACTGTGAACTGGAATAAAGTGCTCCACCGTCGAATCCAACTGCGAGTAACCGCCCGAAGCATTGGGCTTCTGCGTCAGATAGTTGTATAGGGTGCGGACCTCTGTGCCTCGCGTCGGCACCTGCACGCTATCCTGCCCGAGATACTCAAACTCGAGATTGGTGACAAGAGGCGTTATCTGGAATGCCTGTTCGATCGGCGTCCCGATCGTCAGCTTCTCGCCGTACCACTGGTAATCCTCGCCCATCCGAAGCTCAGTTTTTGTGCCGAATATATATCCAAAATCAACGCCAAATCCATTCCTCTCCTCGCGGTATTCCGCCAGCTGCTGGCTGCCCGAATAAAATGACGTTGTCGTGTGGTCGTAATAAGCTCTCGGAGCGACAAAAAGGCCTTTCCCAGTGATCAAAGGTTTAAAGAGTTCTCCGTTTACGCCTGCAGTCTGTCCGATGGATGCCCCCACGCGCAGCTCCGACCCAGGCCCCGCAAGACCAAAAAAGGTCGCTCTGCCGCCCAGTCCGAATTGAATATCGCTTACGTTATTTGACGAAATGAGTGCTCCGAGATTTAGAAACGGCGGCCCGTAGTTCTTGAGCCGCGGCCGCACCAGCAGACCCACACTTCCATCTTTATCCACCATGTTGTAGCTGATGCTCGAGTAAAGACCCCTTCCCTGCAAAAGGGTGATCGTCTCTGCAATCTTTGCAGTATCGACGGGCTCGTCCACATACTTTGTGAACTCATTCTGGATTTCGGTCTGGATCACCCCATGCATCCCGTAGATATCGATGAACTTTGGCTCCGGAATCTGGGTTCTACGGCGCGAGTTTCGCTGCGTTACGTAGAATCGCCAGTCGGCATCGCTCACCGCATACTTTTCGAGTTCGACCTCATGCTCCTGCGCCACCTTGATGCCTTGTGGAATGATCTCCGCACTCTTTTCGAAGTCGCTGGAGGTGAACTTGCTTACATCGGCCTTCAGGAGAATGTTGGCGTCCTTCAAGCTCTTCAACTCGTTGGCGGCGACCATAATCTCAATATTCCTGCCTGCTACTCCCACCAGCGAGTTCAGACTGGCCTTGTTGAAAGGACCTGTATCCAGATACACCGCAATCACGATGTCGGCACCCATCTTCTGCGCTACACTCACCGGCAGATTGTTTACCGCACCGCCATCGGAGAAGACAGACGTGTCATGTTCCACCGGAGCAAAGACGCCTGGGATCGACATGGTTGAACGCATCGCCTGGGCCAACGATCCATCTTTGAACACATGCTCCTGGCCGGTCGTCATGTCGGTGGCGACGCAGCGGAACGGGATCGGCAGATCGTCGAAGCTCTTGAGGTCGTAGTAGGGCAGCATCTTATCGTCGAGCAGCAGTCCCACAGCCGCGCCGGAGTTCAAACCGTTCGGCATGCTGAATCCATGCTTCAATCCAAACTCCAACCGGTTTGGAAATGCGAGCTTGTCTTCTTTTCTTCTGAAGCTCAAGGCTGGAAACGGCACCTGTCCACTGAGCACCGCAGGCCAGTTGATACCTCCGACGAAGGTCGCAATCTCCTGCGGACTCATGCCGGAGGCATATAGTCCACCCACCAACCCGCCCATGCTGGTTCCGGCCACGTAATCCACTGGAATATGGTGTGCCTCGAACCATTCGATCACGCCGATATGCGCAAACCCCAGCGCACCACCACCCTCAAACACCAGCGCAACCTTTGGACGATGTGCAGGTTCCACGACGGGCTGTTGCGCTTGCATCGCACCGGGAAGGATCAGACACACTGCCAGCACGGCAGAGATCGAGCGAGTCCTAAAGTGACAGATTCTTGCCGCACAAGAACAAATCATGATGTAGGCTCCGCCCGGAGTCCTGGCTCTACTTGCACAGCCGCACAAACGCCCGGGTCTGCCGTATCCGAAGGCTAATCAATCTGATGCGGGACGTCACCTGCCTGAATTAACAGGAGTATCCCCTGCGGTTCAGATCCAGTATCTACATGATTGCTTGAAGCGGCCTGCCTGAAGGGAAAATGGCGCCCACAAGAAGCGCCTCTTTCCGTTTCTATCCGTGTGTCAGATCTCCAGAATGACCGGCATAATCAGCGGCCTGCGGCTGATGCTCTTCTGGATGTACTTCTTCAGGTCGTTGCGGATCTTTTCCTTGATCACGCCGTAGTCGGCCTTCTCTTCGGCGCCGGAGGAGTCCAGAGTCCGCTGAACAATCTGACGCGCCTCGGCGATCATGTTCTCTTCGTCGATCGCCATGCCGCGGATCACGATCTCGGGCGTGTTCTCCACCTTGCCGGTCCGCTTGTTGATGGCGATGATGGGCAGCACGATGCCATCTTCGCTCAGATGCCTGCGGTCTTTGATGACGAGGTCTTCAACTACGTCCGTCGAAGTGCCGCCGGAGTCGATGCAGACGCGCCCGACCGTGACTTTGCCAGTCTTCGTCGCGCTGTTCTTATCGAGCTCGAGTACGTCGCCGTCTTCCAGCAACATGGTTTTTTCGACTACGCCCATCGATCCCGCCAGCTCTGCGTGACGCTTCAGGTGGCGATAGTCTCCGTGAATCGGAACGAAGAACTTCGGGCGGACGAGGTTAATCATCAGCCGCAGTTCCTCCTGGCTTGCGTGTCCGCTTACGTGGATGAGGCCGGCGGTGCCGTCGTCGTGGATCACGTTCGCGTCGCGGCGCTCCAGGTGGTCGATCATCCGGTAGATAGACTTCTCGTTACCCGGAATGATGCGAGAGCTCAGCAGCACGGTATCGCCTGCATCGATGCGGGCAAACTTGTGGTTGGCCACCGCCGCCCGGCTCAGCGCGCTCATCGGTTCGCCCTGGGTACCTGTGATCAGTACGCAGACCTTGTTGGCGGGCATCTCCTTGATCTGCCCGGGATTGATGATGAGACCCTGCGGCACTTCAAGGTAGCCGAGGTCCTGGGCGATCTCAGTCGAGTTATCCATCGACCGTCCGATTACGGCGATCTTGCGTCCATGCTCGTGCGCTAGCTCCATCGCCAGGCGGATGCGGTGGATCGACGACGAGAAGCAACTGAAGAACAGCTTCTTCTTGGCCTGGGTAAAGATCTCGTCCAGCCGGGGCCGCACGGCGCGTTCGCTGGGGGTGTAGCCGTGACGGTCGACGTTGGTGGAGTCCTGGAGGAGGCAAAGCACACCCTGTTTCCCAAGCTCAGCAAACGCGTGCAGGTCGAAGGCCTTGCCGTCCGGCGGCGACAGATCGATCTTGAAGTCGCCGGTATGCAGCACTACGCCGACCGGGGTATGGATGGCCAGCGCCACGCAATCCACCAGCGAGTGCGTCACGCGGATCGGCATGATGGAGAAGGGGCCCAGGGTAAAGCGCTTGCCGGGCAGCATCTCGATCAGGTCGGCGTCGTCCAGCAGGCGGTGCTCTTCGAGCTTGCCTTCCACGTAAGCCAGCGTGAACTCGGTGCCGTACACGGGGACGTTCAGCTCGGAGAGGATCCACGGCAGGCCGCCTATGTGGTCTTCGTGACCGTGGGTCAGCAGGATTGCGCGGACTTTACTCCGGTTTTCAGTCAGGTAGCTGATGTCCGGGACAACAATGTCAACACCCAGCAACTCTTCTTCGGGAAACATCAAACCGGCATCGATGACAATAATGTCATCCTGCCAACGGAGGGCGAGGCAGTTCATACCGAACTCGCCGAGGCCCCCCAGCGGTATCATCTTCAACTTATCGTTAGCCATCAAACCTTGATTCTACCAGCCTTTAGCGTATCTTCCGGTTTGCGCTTGGAATCATAGTGATACCACTTAGCGCAGCAGGTCTTCGAGCGTCAACGATAGCTCGGTCTTTTCGTCGCGGTACTTCACAATCACCGGCGTGGCAAGCGATAGGCCCCACTCCGCGCCCTTGCCCTTGGTGATCGCGCGCGAGCCCGGAACCACCACTGCGCCCTCGGGAATGATGAGCGGCATCTCCGCGGTGGCTCTTGTAGACCTCGCCGCGCACCAGGTCATAGACCGGAGTGCCGCGGGTCAGCACTGTTCCCGCGGCCAGCACTGCGCGCTTGCGGATGATGGTTCCCTCGTACACGCCCGTGTTGCCGCCGATCAGAGCGTCGTCCTCGATGATGACGGGCGAAGCGTTGACCGGCTCCAGCACGCCGCCGACCTGCGCGGCTGCGGAGAGGTGCACTCGCTTGCCGACCTGCGCGCAGCTTCCTACCAGCGCGTGTGAGTCCACCATCGTGCCTTCGTCGACGTATGCGCCGACGTTGACGTAGGCAGGCGGCATCATCACCACTCCCTTGGCGAGGTAGGCCCCGGAACGCACCGATGAGCCGCCCGGTACCACTCGCACTCCGTCAGCTACTGCAAACCGCCGGGCGGGATAGGTCGCCTTGTCCACGAAGGAAGATCCATCCGGGCATCCCATCTCCGTCAACGATCCCAGGCGGAACCCGAGCAGGATCCCCTGCTTGACCCATGCATTCACTCGCCATCCCAGGGGCAGGGAAGCGTCCGGTTCGGCGGACCGCAGCGTGCCAGCCTCCAGCTCACTTCGCAGCTCGTGAAATGCTGCTTCGGCGTCCGGGTTTCCGATCGCCGCAGCGCCCTGGGCAAACCAATGCTCAATCTTTTCCTGCAAAGTATCGTTCAAGTTCGAGTACGCCCTCCCCCCACCATTTTGTGCAAAGTATTCAAAACAAACAACATAGGTCCGGACCATCATTGCAAATTCTTGATTCTAAAGGGCATACACCTGCAAATTCTTCCAACCATGAGACTTAGCTGCTCCTGAACGGTCCAGGCGCAGATAGAAAGATGGTGGATGTGGTCTTGCCCCCAGCTTCCATTATAACCGCTGCGTCAAGGGTCTTCTGTCCGGTCAACCTGTTCTGCAAGTCAATATTCGGATGGGCCGGGTTAGTACATCCTCAAATTTTCGCCGTTCGGAGCCACACTCGCCAGCAGTCCAAGCTCGCCAACCATCGTCTCCAGCTTGCGCCGAGTTGCCGCCGAGACCGGCACCATGGGCAGGCGCAGCACATCCTCGCCGCGTCCCAGCATGGCGAGGACTGCCTTGATTGGGGCCGGGCTGGCCTCCCAGAAGTGTGCCTGCATCAGCCGGAAGAACTGCCGGTTGATCCTGCGCGCGGTGGTCCACTCGTTCTCCAGTGCCGCGTCGACCATCGCCGCCATCTGTACTGGGATGGCGTTTGAGGCTACGGAGACCAGCCCCGCTCCGCCGAGCGCAATCACCGGAAGCGCCAGGCTGTCGTCTCCCGCGAAGACCTTGAAGGTGCGTGGCGCGGAGGTCAGCAGCTCTGTGATCTGCGCGATGTTTCCGCTGGACTCCTTGATGCCGATGATGTTCTTGATCTCTGCGAGCCGCAACACGGTCGCCGGCTCCAGGTTTGCGCCGGTGCGCCCGGGAATGTTGTACAGCAGCACCGGCAGCTCCGTGGCCTCGGCGATCGCGCGGAAGTGCTGGTACTGGCCCTCCTGCCCGGGCCGGTTGTAGTAGGGGTTGGCCGTAAGGATGCCGGTTAGTCCATGCACTCGCGAGAGCCTGCGCGCGCGGATCACTGCCTCGTGCGTCGCGTTGTGGGTGCATCCGGCAAAGACCGGAACGCGCCCGGCGGCTGTGCCGACTACCAGTTCCACCACCCGAAGCCACTCGGCCTCACTCAGCGTCGAAGCCTCGCCTGTCGTCCCGCAGGGGACCAGGAAGGAGATGCCACTTTCAATCTGCCAGTTCACCAGCGCATGCAGCGCCGGCTCATCCACGCTGCCATCCCTGCGAAAGGGAGTTACCAGCGCCGTTCCACAACCCATCAGTTCCATAGTTCCTTAAAGTTTACCGCGTTACGGCAGAGCGAATATTCCACTGGGAGGCCGCTTGCTCGCGAGAAAGCAAAGGAAAAGCCCCGGCAGTTGGCCGCCGGGGCCCTTCGTTCTGGTTGACGAACCGACTAGGCGTAGAAGCCGCGGTACAGTTCGGAAGGCGCGTTGTCGTAGGCCGGCATGTGAAGCTCTGCTGCTCCGTTGACGGTGCCCGGAGCGGTGTCCATGCACTTCACGAAGGCGGTCTGGAACTTCGCCATCTCGTCCTTGGTGCCGACGGTGACGCGGACGTAGGTTGGCAGCGCCGGCCAGGTGCGGCCGATGGCGACGTTCTCCTTCATCATGAGAGCGCCAAACTCGCGGCCCGGACGCTTGACGTCCACCATGAAGAAGTTCGCCTGCGAGCCCGGAACGATCTTGTAGCCCTTCTTGGTGAGGAACTCCAGGGTATCGGCACGTACATCCGCGTTGATCTTGCGGCGTAGCGGCACCAGGTCCTTGTCCTGCAGGCTGGCGCGTGCGGCAGCGGCGCTGGTGATGGAGATGCTGGCCAGGCTGCGGCCCGGGCGGGGCAACGGTCTGGAACTTCGCCAGCAGGTCAGGACTTGACCGACAGCGAAGCCTGCGCGAAGGCCGGCCATACCGTAGATCTTCGAGAACGTCCGCATGCACGATGATGTCCTTGATCCTGCCGCGACCAGGTCGATGCACGACTCGTCGTTCGAGAAGTGGTGATACGCCTCGTCGACGATGACCACCGAGCCCTTGGGCTTGTTCTTCAGCAGCCAGACGATGTCTGCCTTCGGGGTCATGGTGCCGGTCGGGTTGTTCGGGTTCACGATGTAGTACGCGCCGGGTGACGGGTGAGCGGCGACCATCGCCTTCACGTCATGCGCATAGGTGGCGGTGAGCGGCACGGGGAACTTCGGCGCCTTCATGGTGTCGGCAGCGCGTGGGCCCTGCTCGTAGCTGGGGTCGCCGTAGACCAGCGGCTTGTCGGGGCCGATGTTGGACATCAGCGCCAGGTCGAGCGGTCCGCCCGATCCGGGGAACAGTGCCGAGTAGCCCGCGCGCCGCCACGCATACCGGCGCCCGGGGCCGGGGCTTCAGGCCGAAGAGCTCATTGAAGACTGCGATAGTCTTCTGGCTCTCTTCCTGGTGATAGCGGCCACCGATGGCGGCGGTGGTACAGATCGCGGTGAGAGCAACCTGCGCCGGTCCAAGCGGGTTCTCGTTGGAGCTGATGATGACCGTGTTGGGGTCGCGCATCGCACGCATGTCGCCCATATCGGAGTCACCGCCGGCACTGCGGCGCTGCTGAGGTGCCTGCATCGCTGCAAAGGCGGGAAGAGAGGTAGCCGCTGCAGAGGCTGCCCCAAGGATGCGCATGAAATTTCTGCGTGATACGCCGTTGGTGAAATCGGAATTCATGATGTGTTTCTCCTAGGTCTTGCCTTCGGTTGAAATTGTACTGCAGCTGCGGTTTAAAACTTCGTTGAACTTGCGGAAGCCTCAGCGAAGGGATTCTCCGCTGAGGCTCCGGTAGAAGTGATCCGATTACGAGAGGTAGGAGGCGTCCGACCCATCGTGGTGACGATACAACTCGGAAGGTGCTGGAATATAAGGCTTCTCAAGAAAG
This sequence comes from uncultured Acidobacteriaceae bacterium, assembly GCA_963744125.1. Lineage (GTDB taxonomy): Bacteria > Acidobacteriota > Terriglobia > Terriglobales > Acidobacteriaceae > Edaphobacter. The sequence continues at coordinate 1,291,236 of CAVUSG010000012.1, forward strand.
GCCTTCGAGATGGTGTCAGGAGCCGTCTCGTAAGCCTTTTTGAATGAGACCTTGAACTTCTCCATCTCCGCCTGGGTGCCGATGGTGACGCGAACATAGTTCGGCATCGCCTTCCAGGTACGGCCAATGTAGACATGGTCCGCCTGCATCAGCTTTGCGAATTCCGGCCCAGGCCGCTTGACGTCTGCCTGGAAGAAGTTCGCCTGCGAACCCTTCATATAGGCGTAGCCATTCTTGTCCATCCACTCAAGAACATTCTCGCGAATGTCGGTGTTGATCTTGCGCCGGGCGGGGATGAGGGTTGTGTCCTGGAGGCTCGCCGTGCAGGCGACCGCGGTTGCGATCGAGACGATGCCCGATCCGTTGCTGGTGACGCCGGTGCCGATCTTGCTCAGCTTGGCCTGCAGGTCGGGCTTCGCGATGAAGAAACCACCGCGCATGCCGGCCATGCCGTAGACCTTGGAGAAGGTCCGCAGCACAATGACGTCCTGATCGGCGGCGACGAGGTCGATGGACGACTCGTCGGTCGAGAAGTGGTGATAGGCCTCGTCGATGACGACCACCGAGCCGGCCGGCTTGTTCTTGACCAGCCAGACGATGTCTGCCTTCGGGGTCATGGTGCCGGTCGGGTTGTTGGGGTTGGTGATGTAGAACGCGCCTGGGGTCGGGCCGCCAGCCACGAGCATCGCTTTTACATCGTGTGCGCCGGTCGCGGTTAGCGGAACGCGATGGACGTTGGCCTTCATCTTCGCGCCCGCGCTGGCGCCCTGCTCGTAGCTGGGCTCGCCGACGACCAGATCCCTGTCCGGACCGACGTTCGAGTAGAAAGCCAGATCCAGCGGTCCGCCCGAGCCGGGGAAGAAGCTGACGTAGCCCGGCTTCAGGTTGAACTGCTGGCTGAATACCTTGACGGTCTCGGCTCTTAATCTCCTGGTGGTAACGGCCGCCACCGGTGCCGAGCTTGGAGATCGCTTCCATCGCGCTGGTCGACATACCAAGCGGGTTCTCATTGGAACTGATGATGACGGCATCGGCCGGACGCGCCATGCGCTCGCCCATATCGTCGCCGCCGCCCATACCGCGGCGGCCCTGCTGCTGTTGTGCGACCGCGAAGGCCGGGAACGAGGTAGCCGCTGCAGAGGCTGCCCCAAGAATACGCATGAAGTTCCTGCGCGACACGCCATTTCTGAAATCGGAATTCATAGAGGATCTCCTCGTATTACATCGATGATGGGAATGTAAATATCTGCGCGACTGATACACGAGTGCCTGCGGCTGAAGGAACTGGCACCCAAGGTGAACCGGATACATCTATTCCCTGCTCAGCGACATGGCTGACAGTGATTTCTTTGGGGATCAACCGATACAGACGAATCTGCATCAAATCTGAGCTTCAGATTACCCCATTTTTTGGTTTTTGGCAGAAAATTTGCATCGTTTTTGTGGGAAAACCGTCCAGTTCGTCGCCAAAAACTGCACCGACATTCTCAAAAGTCCGCTCAAAATCCGCCTCTAAACCCACTCGCCAAGACGCATCAGCGGCTCGCGGCGCCGTCGGCCGATACGCCATCCACGTTCATCGTGCCGGACCCGATCATCCAGTCCACGTGAATAAGACTGGAGTTCGCTCCCAGCGCCGCCAGCGCCTTGTCGTCCATCTTTTCGCCGCCGATGATGCAGGTCGAATACGCCTGCCCGAGCGCGATGTGACTCGCGGCGTTCTCATCGAACAGCGTGCTCCAGAACAGCACGCCGCTCTGCGCAATCGGTGAGGAGTGGGGCACCAGCGCCACCTCGCCCAGCCGGCGCGCGCCGTCGTCGGTCGAGATCAGCCGGTTCAGCACGTCCTCTCCGGCGGAGGCCGTCGCCTCGACGATCTTCCCGCCCTCGAAGCGGCAGCGGATATTCTCGATCAACGTCCCCTGGTGCGAGAGCGGCTTCGACGCGCGCACTACTCCGTCTACGCGGTCCTTGTGCGGAGTGGTGAAGCACTCTTCGGTCGGAATATTCGGCTGGCAGTAGATGCCGTTGCCGGCGGTCGTTCCGCCTCCTGCCCATAGATGGTCGTCCGCGAGGCCGACGGTCAGGTCGGTCGTGCCGTCTTCAGACTTGAAGTGCAGGGCAGAGAAGCGCTTCGCATTCAGCAGGTCGACTCGCTGCTTCAGCCGTGCTCCGTGCTCCTGCCACTCTGCGACCGGGTCGTCGACCGCGATGCGCGAGGCGACAAAGATCGCCTCCCAGAGTTTCGCCACGGCGATGTGCTCCAGCTCGCCCGGAAAGACCAGCTTCGCCCACTCGGGTGTGGCGCAGGCGACGATCGACCAGTTGATCTCGTGGCGCGTGACCAGCTCCATCGCCGGCTTGGCCGCCTTCGATAGCGCGACGTTTGCGCGCGCTACCTTCGATGGGTCCTGTCCGCTGAGCAGTGCCGGATTTGCTCCTGCGATTCCGAGCCGCGCTGCGCCGCTCTTGAAGGCTGCTGCAATTCCGTCATGCAGCCACACCGGCGCAAAATCGAAGCTCGCATCCGGACCATACTGATAGCGGGCGAGAATGCTGGGGTCGTCGCTGTATAGCGTCGTGACCAGCAGCGCTCCGGCTTTGTAGGCATGCTCGGTGATGCGCCGCACCAGCGGCAGCGCTTCGATCGGCGCCGACATCACCACCTCTTGCCCGGCGCGCAGGCCCAGCCCTATCTTCACCGCGACCTCGGCCAGACGGTCCAGTTTTTGCTCAAAAGTAAGCGATGCAAAGTCAGTGTTTGTGGGCGCTTGTACGGCTGCAGTGGACATAATATAAAGGTAAAGAATTGCACTCCCAGCGGCAAGTCTGACTCAATGACACACAGCGATGAATCCATCAGGAGCTAGCTTGCCCCCTTCTCAGACCACGGTTGAAGACGTTCCTCCACGGCTGCCGAAATCTCTCTCACTCGTAATCTGGATTCTGCTGGCGTTCATGGCGCTGTGCATCGCTCGCGCCATCGTGTCGCAGAACATGAACTACATCGACCTGCAGAAGTACGCTCACCTGCAGGAGGCGTCGCCCTTCCAGGAGCGCATTCTTATGGCGTTCGTGCTGCGCGCCGCCGAGGACAGCCGCCCCGTCCTGCGCGTGTACGACGCGCTCTTTCACAAGACGGTGGACACGCCGGAGGACTTCGCCGTCATGGTGGTCGACTGCGTCTGCCTGCTGCTGATGCTGCCGGTTACGGTCGCGCTTACGCCGCTGCTTTCAGCCACCGCCGCGCACCACTTGGCTGGCGCCGCTGATGATGCTTCTGGTGGTCGCCTTCACCTATGTTGTGCACTATGAGCAGCGCTTCACGATGCCCTATGACCAGCTGTCGTTGCTGCTCTACAGCGTTGGATTGCTGGCTATTCTCAGACGCAACGGCTGGCTTCTGCTCGCTCGTTCTTGCTGTCGCAACGCCCAATCGCGAGACCGTGGTCTTTCTTGTCCCCGTGTGGTTCTGGCTGGAATGGCGCGAAGGGCGGCGCATGTCGGCGGTGGCGTTTAGTGTGGCGGGTCTCGCGGTCTGGATGGCGTGGCGGCTCGAGATCACCCAGCTTCCTCCATTTCGCACATCAGCACTACGATCTTCCCTGGCGCAACAATCTGGTTTCAATCATTGTGCCGGTGCACTGGCCGCAGGTGGTGGACATATTCGCCTTCCTGGCGGTCCCCATGTGGATGCTTCGCCACTACGTGAAAGATCCTCGCCTCAAAGATCTCTGGCTCGCCACCGCGCCTTTCATCATCGCGGCGTTGCTCGTCGGGGTGTGGCGCGAGAACCGCATCTTCGGCGAACTCAGCGCCATCATCGGCCTGACGTTTGCCCTGCAACTCGAGCAGGTGCTGGCTTATAAGGGTGCGGGGGACGCGTTGCCTCGAACGGGTCTTGAGACCGCGAAGGCCGCTCTGTTAACGCTAAATCTGCGTCCAGACATCCTGGAAGTCGTAGCATCCGGTGCGCGTCGAGAGCCACTCCGCCGCGCGCACCGCGCCCTCCGCAAAGCCGCGCCGCGAGAATGAATCGTGCCGCAGCTCCATGCGGTCGGCTTCACTCTTCGCGACCAGAACATGCGTGCCTGCTGCGTCGCCCTCGCGGTGCGCCGTGATCGGCACATCGGCAAGTCCTGTGGCCTTCTCCACCGTCTTCGCCAGCGTAAGCGCCGTCCCGGAAGGAGAGTCGAGCTTGCTCGTATGGTGTGTCTCTTCAACGGTGAAGACATAGCCGCTATCCTTCAGCGACTCACCCATCTTCGCCGCCAGTTGCAGCATCACCTGCACGCCGATGGAAAAATTCGTGCCGTACAGCAGCGCAGCCTGCTTGCGTTCCGCCAGCCCGCGCATGTCGGCCAGCTTGTCATACCAGCCGGTTGTGCCGATGACCATCTTCGCTCCGGCAGCCAGGCACGCGCGCATGTTCTGCACCACTGCCTCCGGAGCCGTGAAGTCGATCACCACATCGAACCCCGTCACAAACGGCAGCGTCAGCGCGGCGGCCTCCTTGTTCTCCTTCGCATCCAGCACGTAGAGGCTGTGGCCGCGTTCGGTTGCGACCTCTGCTACCAGCTTGCCCGTCTTGCCCGCTCCCAGAACCAGAATCCGCATCGTCTTCCTTCCAATTCGTAATCCAGAAACTCAGGCCTTGGTCGCCACCGGCTGCGCTTCCGCAGCGTACCGCGCTGCAACATCAAACACCGTGCCATCCGGATCGGCGAAGAAGACCGCATGCAGGCTGCGCACCGCCTCCTCAACATCCTCTTCCTCGATCATGAAGCTCATGTTTATTTCGCTCGCGCCCTGCGAGATCATCCGCACATTCACATGGCTCACGGCGGAGAAGACCTGGCCCGCGATGCCGTTGTGGCCGCGAATGTCCTCGCCCACCAGGCAGATCAGCGCCTTGTGGCCCTCCATCTTCACGTCGGCGATCTTCGCCAGCTCCGCGCAGATCTCCGGCAGGCGCTGGTTCGAGTCCACCGTCACCGAGATGCTCACCTCGCTGGTCGAGACCATGTCGATCGCGCACTCAAACCGGTCGAAGACATCGAAGACTGCCTTCAGATAGCCGTGCGACATCAGCATGCGGCTCGCCACCACGTCGATGATCGTCAGCCGCTTCTTCGCCGCGATGCTCTTGAACGGGCTGGCGCACTTTGGAGCCATCGCCGTAATCTTCGTGCCTTCGTTCTCTGCGTTGCGCGAGTTCAGCACCCATACCGGAATGCTCTTCTGCACCGCAGGCAAGATGGTCGCCGGATGCAGCACCTTCGCTCCGAAGTACGCGAGTTCCGCCGCCTCCTCGAAGCTGATGGTCTTCACGCGCAGCGCATCGGGGCAGATGCGCGGGTCGGTGGTCATGATGCCGTTCACGTCCGTCCAGATCTCAATGGCACCGGCGTGCAGTCCGCCGCCCACCAGCGCCGCGGTATAGTCGCTGCCGCCGCGTCCCAGGGTGGTCGTAATCCCCGTCAGCAGTAGAGCCGATAAAGCCGCCCATCACCGGAGTCTTGCCGGCCTCTACCAGCGGCAGCACCAGCGCATGCAGCTTCTCTTCAATCGGCGACCTCCAGCGGCGCCGCCTTGCCGTAGTGGTCGTCGGTGATGATGCAGGTGCGCGCGTCTACATGTACCCCGTTGAGGCCGCGCTGCTCGAACGCCTCCGCAACCATCCGGCTCGAAAGCCGCTCGCCAAAGCTCACCACCAGGTCATTCGTCCGCGGAGTCAGCTCGCCAACGGCGGCAATGCCGCGCAGCAGATCGTCCAGCGCATCGAACTCGTGATCCAGCACCACCCGCAACACCACCAGCCGCTGCGCATCCAGCAGGTCGGCAGCGGTGTCGATATGCCGGTTGCGCAATCGCGCCGCAATCGCCAGCGCGCCGGCCCGGTCACCGCGCCCTGCCGCGCTCGCCGCAGCCAGCAACTGGTCGGTCACCTTCGCCATCGCCGAGACGACAACGACTGCACCAAGTCCGCGCTTCCGGCGGCCGGCAACAATCGCGGCTGTGCGCTCCATCGCCTTCGCGTCCTCGACCGAGGTGCCGCCAAACTTCATTACCACTAACGATTCACGCACTCCGCTCAAGCCAGCACCGCCACCGGTCGCTGCGGAAATGTATCCGCTGAGCCAAGCTTGTTCAGCTTGCCCATCCTCGCCAGCACTTCGGCGTTCAGGACCGCTGCGCCTGCCGCGCCGCGAATCGTGTTGTGCGACAGCACCACAAACTTCCAGTCCAGCAGATTGCACTCGCGCAGCCGTCCGACCGTGGCTGCCATGCCGTTGCCGCGCATCTTGTCCAGGCGAGGCTGCGGTCGGTCGATGGCCTCGTCATACTCGATCGGCTGGTCCGGCGCTGTCGGCAGGTTCTCACCGCGCAGCGGAGCGAACTCTCTCCACGCCGCCAGGATCTCTCCCTCGGTGGCCTTGGTGCGCAGCTTGATGCTGACGCACTCTGTGTGTCCGTCCTCCACCGCGACGCGATTGCAATGCGCGCTGACCTTCGCATCCAGATGCTGGATACGATCGCCGCGCACACGCCCCAGCAGCTTGTTGACTTCCTCCTGCAGCTTCTCTTCTTCGTTCTTGATGAACGGAACGACGTTGCCGAGGATGTCCAGCGAAGCCACGCCCGGATAGCCCGCGCCGCTCACCGCCTGCATCGTGCTGACGAACAGGCTCTCGATGCCGAAGCGCTCTTCCAGCGGCTTCAGCGGCAGCACCAGCCCAATCGCGGAGCAGTTCGGGTTGGTGACGATGTACCCGCCGCTCTCCTTGCGCCAGCTCTGCGACTCGATGAGCGCGAGGTGGTCCGCATTCACCTCCGGCACGACCAGCGGCACGTCGGCCACCATCCGGAAGGCGCTCGAGTTCGAGATCACCGCGCAGCCCGCGGCCGCAAACTTCGGCTCCAGCTCGCGCGCGATGTCGGCATCCAGCGCAGCGAAGATAATCTTCGGCAGCTCGCCGACGCAGGCCTCCGGCACATTCTGCTGCACCGTCATGGCTGCGATCTTTGCCGGCAGAGGAGTGTCCAGCTTCCACCGGCACGCCTCAGCGTATGTTTTGCCCGCGCTGCGATCGCTCGCCGCTAGCCACGCAATCTCAAACCACGGATGATTGCTCAATAACTGAATGAATCGCTGCCCGACCATGCCGGTCGCGCCGAGTATCCCAACTTTGCGCCGTTCCATATGCTTAAAGGATAACGCGGGCGGCGCAAAACCGTCACATCTCTGTGACAATCAGCAGCTAGTAGTCGTCCCGCCGCCTGCGTCGCCGGGTATGATACCCTCCCGAGCCGCCCCAGACCATCAGCGCCACCACCAGGTGGATGATGAACCACAGGCTTATTCCCTGGTCGACATAGATCATGAACAGCACCAGCACCCGCGGCAGCAGCGCCCAGAAGAGCAGCGGAATCAGGCCATGCAGTTGAAAGTGCGCCAAGGTGCCCTGGAGCCACGCCACCAGCAGCGCAATCCGCGGCAGAAAGAGCGCAAACACCAGAAACCACAGCGGTAGAAAATGCACGACGGTCAGAGGTTGCAGATTCACGGCAGTCGCAATCCTTTCGAGAGCAGACTCGGCCCACGAGCGGGGGTCGAAGATGTCAAACTAACACACCGCGCCTCTACTTCAGCGCAAAACTGAAGTCTGCCTTGCTTGTCTCGTGCGGCTTCACCGTTATCGTTATCGTCTGCTCGCCCATCTTCTCGTGGACCGCACCCAGCACATAGGTCCCCGCCGGCAGCCCCTCAATATTGAAGTGGCCATCCTTATCCGTCACCGCAAAGAACGGCGTGTCCGCGACGTTGATAAACGCATTCATCCACGGATGGTTGTTGCACCGCACCGGCATCATGATCTCCGGCTGCTTGAACTGCACGGTCTGCGGGGCGCCCTTCGGAGCCTCTGAGATGTCGACCTGTTTCGCATCGCCAGCCGGCAGCGTATGGATGTTGTGCATCGTCGAATCGGAGTTGCGAAACTCCACAAATCCGCCCCGCTGAATCGCGATCACGTGCGGCGTATAGCGGCAGCCCTTCTGGTCCATCACCACGGCATCGTTGCTGGTTCACGGCCTCGGCGGCAATCATCGGCGGCCCGCTCTTTACATAGACATACACATTCGCCAGCTTGCCCTCATGCACCACGTACTGCTCGGTGTAGTTGTCATCCGCAGCCGAGCGCGCACGCCGGGTCCTGGCTCATATCGATCTTGATCCGCTCGGGTGGCTTGCCTTCAAAATGCACCGTGCCGCTCACCGTTCCCAGCGTCGCCGGATCAAACGGCTCGATTTGCAGGCTTGCTGCCATTGCCCAGCACCGCGCCTTGCTTTACCGCCTCACTCGGCTTGCAGCCCGCCAGCCCTGCCAGCGCGACGGCCAAGAGCGCCGCCACCGTCCACCCGAACATCCGCTTCATATTCCTCCGCAACTCCTGCGATCTAAATCATAGCCCGATAGTACGTACGGCAAGCAATAAGCCTAACCCGCAACCGCGACCGGCTCTTCCATCGCCCGCAGCACCGCCTCGGCAAACGCCTTCGTCCCCGAGTTGCCGCCGACATCCCTGGTCAGCGTCTTGCCCTCGCGATAGACCTGCTCCAGCCCCGCCTGCACGCGCTCCGCAGTCGCCGGTTCATTGATGTGATGCAGCATCAGCACCGCGCTCTGCAGCAGCGCCGTCGGGTTCGCGCGGTCTTTGCCCGCAATGTCCGGGGCCGAGCCATGCACCGCCTCGAAGATCGCGCACTCCGTCCCCAGGTTCGCTCCCGGCACCAGTCCCAGCCCGCCCACAAACGCGCTGCAGAGGTCGCTCAGAATATCCCCGTAGAGATTTTCGGTCAGCAGAATGTCGTACTGGAACGGATTCATCACCAACTGCATGCAGGTGTTGTCCACGATGTGCTCGTGATATTCGATCTCCGGAAAACCCTCGCGCACCTTGCGGCAGCAGCTCAAAAACAGCCCGTCCGAGAGCTTCATGATGTTCGCCTTATGGATCGCATGAATCTTCTTTCGCCCATGCTTCTGCGCATAGTCGAACGCAAACTTAGCGATGCGCGTCGAACCCTTCTCCGTGATGATCTTCAGCGCCTGCACCACACCCGGAACCACCACATGTTCCAGCCCCGCGTACAGGTCCTCCATGTTTTCGCGAACAATAATCAGGTCCAGCTCCGGATAGCGCGTCTTCAGTCCAGGCAGATTCTTCACCGGCCGAAAGTTCGCAAACAGCTCAAACTTCTGTCGCAGTGTCACGTTAATCGAAGCAAACCCACCGCCAATCGGCGTCGTCACCGGTCCCTTCAGCGCGACGCGGTTCTCTTCGATCGAGTCGTACAGCTCCTGCGGAATATATTTGCCCGTCTGCTCGAACGCCTCCGCCCCCGCAGCGTGCCGGTGCCACTCAAACCCCACTCCCGTCGCTTCACCCGCAGCCTCCAGAATCTCCACCACCGCGGCAGACACCTCCGGCCCAATCCCGTCGCCCGGAATCAGCGTGATCTTATGCTCACGTATTTTTGCACCTGAACTCTGCTCAGTCGCCATAGCCACCCTCGCTAACGCCGCTTCTTGCTGTCCTTGCCGCTCAGCAGCTCTTCCAGCTCCGCCTTGAACTCGCGCACATCCTTGAAGTCCCGGTACACGCTCGCAAACCGTATGTACGCCACCGTATCGATATCCTTCAGCCGCGTCATAATCAGCTCGCCCACCTCATTGGTGGTGCGTTCACGCTCCGGCGAATCCACCACATACGCTTCAGTCTCATCCACAATCTGTTCCAGCTTGCCAGCCGAGACCGGCCGCTTCTCACATGCGTGCAGCAGTCCGCTCAATACCTTCTGCCGGTCGAACTTCTCCCGCCGCCCATCCTTCTTCACCACCATGTACGGAATCTCGTCGATCCGCTCATACGTCGTAAAGCGCTTGTTGCAGCCTTCACACTCGCGCCGCCGGCGAATGGAATCCGCCTCTTTACTCTCACGTGAATCAACCACTCGATCCTGGGCAAAACCACAATAGGGACACTTCATCGGTATGGTTCGATTCTAGCAGCGCGAACCCACACTCCATCCACCACCGCGCCCACCGCAATCGCCAGCCAGTACGCGACGATATCCCGCACCGAGAAGAAATTCCCCAGCAACAGAATCCCCGCCAGGCTATGACGAAACGCATCCAGCCCCGGCGAGTGGTACAGCCGCTGCAACTCCACCAGCGTCGCAATCACTCCCGCAGCCAGGGCCAGCCACCCCACCCGGCTTCTCGGCCAAAGAAAGCCAGCACCCAATAGACCATCAGCGCCCACATCGTGGAGCCGCCATACTTCACCACAAACCACGGCAACCCCAGCGGAGCAAAGCGCACCGTCAGGCCCGCAAACAGCGTTACTACGCCTAGCCCTACATACTTGAGTCTCTGCCGCGCCACGAAGGTATCGCCGTCATCGGACTACGTATCCGCAGCAGCCGTCCCGCTCTCGCTGGCCACCTGTTGCAGACTCACGCCTTCGACGCGCGCATACACCAGCCCAATCGGAATGATGCAGAGAAACGTAACCACCAGCAACATCGCTCCGCATGCTGTAGCCACTTCAATCGGCGCGCCGTAGAACTCGTGCATCGCCGCCGCCGTAACTGCAATCTGGGTAAACCACCCCATGATCGGCAACTGCAGCAGCGACCCGCCGATACTCGCCGCCATCAGCAGCATCGTTCGTGAGTAGGTCAGGCCCGCCAGCTCCGGCGTATCCACGAACGCATGCACCGTCTCCAGATAGGCTCCGCCGATCATCCCCCACATCGCCAGCGAAATGCAGCATCACCACGCCAAAATCCCGCCACGACGACAGCGCATTCAACCCATCGCGAAACTCAAGAATCTTCGTCGCAATGCTCTCCGCCACCGGCTTGGAGAGCCGACCCAGCGTCAGCCGCGCAAACCCCGCTACCGCACCGCCCGACACCCGTACCATCACCGGCAAACACAGCGATCGCCAACGTCGCGCCAAGACTCAGCATGCCCGTCCGTATAAAAAGCTCATGGTGCGGCATCGCCTTCGGTGTAAACGCCAGCGCACAAGAGAAAATAGTCGCCGCCGCCCCCAGGTCGAACATCCGCTCAATCGTGTACACCGCCACCTGCGAGCTAACTGGCAACGAGATCCGCCGCGCCACCAGGTAAGGCCGCGTCAGGTCCGCCAGCCGCCCAAACAGCGCTACCGCCGTAAATCCGATGAACTGCGGTCCCAGCAGCGATTCCGGCCGAAACCTTCTTCGTCGGCGAGACAAACACCGACCACCGCATCGCCCGCAGCCAGTACGTTCCGCAGGTCAGCGCAATCCCCGCGCCGATGTGCCATGGATTGGCATGCTTCAGTTGCCGCCAGAAAGTCGTCCAGTCGAAATGAATCCTGTCGCGGAACAGCACCACGACCAGCACCAGCACCAGCACCAGCGAGAACCAGACGATCCCATCCCTCTTTTTCATTGCCCCCCGAATCTACTCTGCTGCGGTATGGAATCCAACTACTGCGCCCGGGCCACCACGGCCATCTGCTTGCGCCGGTTGAACTCGCGAATCACCCGCGCCACATAAGCCCGCGTCTCCGCGAACGGCGGAATGCCGTGATAGCGGTCCACCGCCGCCGGTCCCGCGTTGTATGCCGCCAGCGCCAGCGCAAGATTGTCGTGATACCGCACCAGCAGCCCATCCAGATACGCCGTTCCACCTGCGATATTCTGGTCCGCCTTGAATGAGTCCTGCACGCCCAGATCGTTCGCCGTCGCCGGCATCAACTGCATGAGCCCCTGCGCGCCTGCCCGCGAAACCGCGCGCACCTGCCCGCCGCTCTCCGCCCTCACCACACTGGCCAGCAGATCGGCATCGATGTTATGCGCCGCACCCGCATGCGCCAGCATCTCCCGCATCTCTGCAGCAGTAGGCTTCAGCCGTAAGCGCTGCAACCGGCGCCAATGTCTTCGGAACGACAGCCTTCGGCGGATCTGCAATCTGCTCCACCCTCACAACCGCATCCGCCGCAACTTCAAGAAAATTCGACTCACCCGAGGCCCCAGCTCGCAAGGTAAAGCCGCACCCGGTCGCCATCAGCCTCGCGCCGCACGCAGTCCAGCTCAAAGCCATTCCGCAGAGTCACATGTTCCATCGCCCGAGCCAGCGGACACACCGCCGCCAGCGCCAGCATCATCCCCACGCGTTGTATCGAGCCAAATCGCATCGCTACTAAAAGCCTACCATCCGCAACCCTGTCATAGGACTACAACTAACGCGTCTCAGATAGCGAGCCTGCCAACGCCGCCTCAATCGCCATCGCCACACCATCCTCATCATGCCGCCTACCCACGCTCCAACCCATCGCCGCAGCCCGCTCCTTCAGGTCTTCAGGCGAGTTCGCCATCAGCACCGCTCGCCCCGCCACCTCCAGCATCGAGACGTCGTTCCAGTTATCCCCAATCGCGAGAACCTCTTCCATCTTCACACCACGCTTCTCCGCCAGCCGCACCAGCGCCGACCCCTTACTGCACCCCGCCGGAAGAATGTCCACAATGCTCAGGTCCCGCTCCGGATACTCCGTGCGATGCAGCGCCACCTCCGCATCGCGCGCCCACTCCTGCGGCCCCATGCCCACCGCCGACACCCCCGGATGCTCCAGCAGGCGAGCCTCCGCGCGCCGCATCCGCTCCACCGTCCCGCACAGCATCATCTGGATCGGCGAATCGGTCATATCTCCGCCGCCACCCGGCAACGCCCGCTCGATCGGAACCACCTGCGCCATGTACGGCTCATTCGCCACCATCCACTTGGCAATACTGCTATTCAGCTCCTCCAGATGCTCCACCACCAGCGCCCCGCGCGTGTCCTCGCCATCCGGCCCAACTTTGTCGAACGTAATCACCAGCGAGTTCCGAAACTCGTCAACATGGCTGCACAGCCACAACGCCGTCGGTCCCGGCATCAGGTTCCGCTCAATCAGCGTCGTCCCCAGCGTCCGCGTCACCGTTCCGTTGGAGCTGATCAGCGCATTCTCCTCACTCAGTCCCAGCCCGCGAAGCTGCCGCATCGCATAGCAATGCCGCCGCCCCGTCGCCACCACCACCTCGATACCGAGCCTGCTCGGCAGCCTTCAGCGCAGCCAGATTACGCGCGCTCACTTTGCCGTCTGAACCCAGCAACGTGCCATCCATATCCACCACAATCATCCGAATCGGCACGGCAACCTCGCCCGCCCTGAGCTTCACAGCTTCTAAATTATTCACCCGTATATTCTCTCATCCGCGCCGTATAAATATGCGTAAGTGTCTGGCTGACAGCCATTTACCGCAAATTCACTGGACTTCCCCTATCCCCTGGGAGACACTTGTTACAGGCAGCACAAAGGCTTGTTTATGTTTCACAAAAATGTCTCAAACTCCATCCGGAGTACCTTCACCCCAGCACCAAACGCAGCAAACGATTCACAGCAGTCTTCCGGTATCGCCCCGAGATTGACCTTAGTTCCTCCCGGCGGCGGTAGCTCCGCACAGAAGACACCCTCCCCGCTCTTTGAACTCATCGCGATCTCCGCGCATCGGTGCTCCTCGTTCTTTGCAGAGGCAGCTGTGCTCGTCCTCGTGCTGGCCCTGCTCGACCGCTTTATGCTCAAGGGCCGCATGGAGATCAACTGGGTGCTCAGCGCCTTCACTATCAGCATTGTCCTTCTGGCTGCGAGCATCGCGACAGACTTCTCCGCTCGCCGCTGGCTCAAAGCCCACTAGCGGTTGCAATCTCAAACTGAGGCATTCGAGCAGGCGACGGCAGCACTGCGTAAGAACCTCATTGCAGGTAGCATATTGCTATGCCTGCTATCGCCTCGCTCGAATGCTCCCGCTGCCACCACCACATCTCAGCCGACACCCCACAGACCCTCTGCCCACTCTGCGCCGGCTCGCTCTACGTCCGCTACGACATGGACGAGCTCCGCCGCACCGCCAAGCGCGAAGACATCATCCCCCGCGCCGCCGCCAGCCCGGCCTCTCTCGGCATGTGGCGCTACTCCAGCGTCCTGCCTGACGTCACGCCCGTCACGCTCGGCTGAAGGCTGGACGCCCATGATCCACAGCAAGCGCTACCCCGGCCTCTACATCAAGGAAGAGGGAGCCAACCCCACCGGCACCTTCAAGGCCCGCGGCCTCTCGCTCGCCGTCACGATGGCGAAGCACTACGGCCTCCAGCACCTCGCCGTCCCCAGCGCGGGCAACGCAGCCGGAGCACTCGCAGCCTACGCCGCTGCCGCCGGAATCGCCGCGCACATCTTCATGCCGAAGGACGTCCCCTTCGCCAACTACCTCGAAGGCATCATCTATGGAGCGGACGTCACCATGGTCGACGGCCTCATCTCCGACTGCGCCCGCATGGTCGGCGAACGCATCAAGGCGCAGAAGGAAGCCAACACGCCCGCCAACGAAGTCTGGTTCGACATCTCCACTCTCAAAGAGCCCTTCCGCGTCGAAGGCAAAAAGACCATGGGCTACGAACTCGTCGAACAACTCGGCTGGACCTACCCCGATGCCGTCTTCTACCCCACCGGAGGAGGCGTGGGCCTCATCGGCATGTGGAAGGCCTTCGAAGAGATGGAAGAACTTGGCTGGATAGAGAAGGGAAGCAAGCGGCCAAAGATGTATGCCCTCCAGGCCAGCGGCTGCGCGCCCATCGTCACGGCATTCGACGCCCACAAGCCCGCCAGCGAGTTCTTCCAGAACGCCGCCACCTTCGCCGCCGGCCTCCGCGTCCCCAAGCCCTACGGCGACGCCATCATCCTCGACATCCTCGCCCTCTCCGGAGGCAAAGCCATCGGCGCCACTGACGAAGCCATCCTCGCCAGCATCCTCGACTGGGCGAAGAACGAAGGCATCTTCCTCTCCCCCGAAGGCGCAGCCGCCACCGCAGCCTACGACCAGCTCATCGCTGCAGGAGAACTAAAACCCACCGACAAGGTAGTCCTCTTCAACACCGGAGCCGGCCTCAAATACACCGACATGACCGCTGAAGCCATGCACCTAAAACGCCCTTGAACCTGGGCTCAACAAGTCTCCACCGCGTCTAATCCTTAGAGGTATCCATGAGAAAAGACGCATTTACCAACATCCTCTTAGCCTTGATCGCCGTCGCGCTCATCGCCATTGCAATTCGTCCTTATATCGCTCCCACATCCGCGCAGGCTCAGTCGGCGTCTGCGTATCCCTTTCACATCGAACCCGGCGTTCAGATGTTGCATCGGCCCGGCGTCACCGAGAATCTCTACGGACGCGTCGTCGTCGATATGCGTAGCGGCAAGATCTGGGGATTTCCCACCGGAACCATCGATACTTACCCGACGAACGCGCTCGACCCTAAACCCGTCACCTCGCACCCTCTCTACCTTGGAAAGTTCGCCTTCGAAGAGATAGAGAAATAGCAGGCGCGCTCTTCGAAGAGGGAAGAGCTATCAGCCTATAAGCTCGCCTCTGCCGCCTCAACAGTCGGATAGCTCTTCAATATCCCGTCGACCTTCGTCAGCTCCAGCAGCGCTGGATCCGCTCATTAACGCCCGCCAGCAGAATCTTCCTGCCATGATTCTGTGCAGACACGTAATAGTTCATCAGCAGACCTAAGCCAGCCGAGTCCATGTAAGGCGAGTCGCTCAGATCGACGATAAGCGCCTTCGGCGTCATCGCCCGGAACTCGCCTTGAAAACTCAAATATCGTCGCCAGCTTCAGAGGACCATCCAGCTTCAAAATCGTCGTCCCCTCATGCTGTCCCGGAGTGGAGCTATAGGTAAGGCTATCGTCAGGCATGCCTGCAAGTGTATTGGAAACAATCTGTCTCGAAGATTAATGGCATGTGAATGTGTCGCCCACCCCGCTCTATCGAAAGCATTTCACAGCGGCCCGACGCAAACCGGACAGCTAAAATAGGGACTCACGCCAAACCGCCGACCTCCCCATGTCCATCCGCCGCGAAATCCCGCCCATGCTGCACCTCGCTCTACCGCTGGTCTTCGCTGAGATCGGCTGGATGGCCATGGGCATCGTCGACACCATCATGGTCGGCCATCTCCCCAACTCCGCCATCTCCCTCGGAGCCGCCGCGCTCGGCCAGGTCCTCTACCACACCCTCGCCTTCGGATTCGGCGGAGTCCTCTTCGGCCTCGACACCGTCCTCTCGCAGGCCTTCGGCGCCAAACGCATCGACGACGCCAACCGCTCCCTCCAGCACGGCCTCGTCCTCGGAGCCATCCTCACCGTCATCCTCATGTCCATCGTCGCGCTGCTGCCGCTCGGCTTCTCCCACCTCCACACCGATCCCGAGATCCTCCGCGGCGCCATCCCGTTCCTCAACGCCCTCAACTGGGGAACACCCGTCCTGCTCCTCTGGCTCGTCCTGCGCCGCTACCTGCAGGCCTTCAACCACGTCCGCGCCATCGCCTTCACGCTCATCTCCGCGAACCTCATCAACGTCCTCTTCAACTGGCTCTTCATCTACGGTCACCACTGGGGTCCCATCAGCATCCCCGCCTACGGAGTCACCGGCTCCGGCTGGTCCACCACGCTCTCCCGTTGCTATCAGGCCGCCGTCATGCTCGCCGCCATCTTCTACTACGACCGCCGCCACAGCTACGGCCTCTTCAAGACCAAGTGGCGCTACGAAGCCGCTCGCATCCGCGAACTCATCCGTCTCGGCGGCCCCATCGGCGCGCAGATCTTCGTCGAGATAGCTATCTTCGCCACCGTCACCGCCATCATCTCCACCTTCGGAGCGCTCCCACTCGCCGGCCACCAGATCGCGCTCGACTGCGCCAGCTTCACCTTCATGGTCCCCATGGGCATCAGCACCGCCACCAGCGTCCGCGTCGGACAAGCCATAGGCCGCCGCGACGCCCCAGGCGCAAAGGCCGCAGGCTGGACAGGAATGCTGCTCTCCAGCATCTTCATGCTCACCGCCTCATGCGTCTTCATCGCCATCCCCGGCACCATCGCGCGCGGTTTCTCCCCATCGCCCGCAGTCATCGCGGCCACCGTCCCGCTGCTCTTCATCGTCGCCGTCTTCCAGCTCTTCGACGGCCTCCAGATGACCGCCACCGGAGCCCTTCGCGGAGCAGGGAACACCAGCATCGGCCTCTACGTCCACCTCTGCGCGTACTGGATCATCGGCCTGCCCATCGGCCTCTACTTCGGCATCCACCACCAGCTCGGAGCCGCCGGTCTCTGGATGGGGCTCTGCATCGGCCTCATTCTCGCAGGCATCGCCCTCACCAGCATCTGGCACCGCACCACGCGATCACTCGCCGACATCATCGCGCAGCAACCTCAACCCGCCCTCGCGAACCCCGCTCCAATACCAAACTAGATGTGGAGCGGGGTTCGGGCGAAGACCAGCAACGGCAGCCAACCCACGATCAGCCTGCGAATCGCGTGTTCTGGCAGCCTACCTCTACTTGTTGCTGCTGCTTGTTCCGTTTGTGCCATAGCCCTGGTTGTTAGGGGCGCTGGCAATCGCGAGCTCAATCTCGCTGTCTTTTTTCAACTTCACGTCGTCCTTGGTCGAGACCAGGACGCCCGAGTTCATGCTGGTGATGTTGCTGTGAAGATCCGCACCGGAGATCGCATCGATCTGATCGATCTTCAAGGTTTTGTTCGTCCACGTATTGTTTTCCTGCTCGCCAGGCATCACGGTTTGGCCGCTAAAATTTGCGGTCTCCGGACCCACGAGTCCAACGATCATAGCTTTGATCGGTACGACATCGCCGCCCTTTGGCCGCGCTTCTGTAATCCGAAGTGTCAGCTTGGAATTGCCGGCTACCTGCATGTCATCCTGCGCAATCTGCCCGACCAGTATCGTGCCGGACCGAAGCTCCGTGCCATTCTCCAGTTTGACCGTCTTTACCAGCCGAACCTGAAACTCCTTGCCCGGCGAGTCTTTTTTCGCATCGATTGCTGTCACCAGCGCGCCCTGGGCAGGCACCATTCGCATCGCCGCCTGGGCTGCATCTGTGTCTTGCGAGGTTGACGTATCTTGCATGTTTGCCTGGGCATGTACGGATAACGGCAAAGCGAGGAGGGCAGCAGCGATTGTTAAATGAATTGGGTATTTCATAAAAAGCTCCTGGGGAATTGGGATTTCGGCGAGTTCGTTTGGCCTGTTCTCAGACAGCCTTATCGCCGGTCGTGCCTGCGGTCTCCTGCTTGTTAAGACGAAACAAGAGTCGTTAAAGACGACAAGTTCCCTCCGGTTTCGCTGATCGCAAAACAAACTCAGGGCAATAAGGTTGCCTGAAATATTCAAATATTTACCTGTCGAAACTTAATGTCGACGAGGCGACTAATTTTTCCCCAGCCGATACATCAGCACAGCCATGCGCTTAGCCTGCCGCGGCAGCGAATCCAGAAACGCCGTCTCGCCCTCCGCATGAGCGCCAGCCCCCTGCATTCCCACTCCCACCAGCCCCGGAATATACGGAGCCACAAACGCAATATCCCCCGCGCCACCCGACATCACATCCGACACCTTCATCGCAGGCAATCCCAGCGTCTGATTCACCTCATTCAGCTTCTCTACCAGAGCGCGGCTTCCATCTGTCTCCGCCATCGCCGGATAGTTCTCCTCAAACGCAATCACCGCTCCCGTCTTCGCCAGGTGGTCACTAACGATCGCCTTCATCTTGGCCTCGACCCGCTCCGTCTGCTCGTTGCTTACCGTGCGGATATCCCCCAACGCCAACGCCGCCGGAGAGATCACGTTCGTCTTCCCCGTGATCGTCCCGTCGGTGCCGGCGTCATTCAGCTTCGCCGTCGCTCCGCCCACCAGCAGCCCCACGTTGAAGGTCAAACCCTTCTCCGGCAACTCCCTCCGGAACTGGTCGATGATCCGCGCAATCTCATACACCGCTCCATACCCATACGTCTCGTTGAAGATCTGCGATGAGTGCCCGCTCTTACCCGACGTCTCCAACTGCCATTGGATCGCGCTTCGCCGCCCGATCCGCACCGCGTCCACCCCATCCACCTGCAGAGCATTCTCGAACTCCAGAGCCACATCGCTATGCCTGGCCGCGTCGATCATGTCCTTGCGGGCCACGCTTAGCGGATGTCCCGGCTTCTCCTCATCTCCACTCAGCACAATCGTGATCTCAGCATTGTCCAGCGCACCGGCAGCCTTCATCGCCTTCAACGCGGTCAGCATAATCACCAACCCACCCTTCATATCTGCCACGCCCGGCCCGGTCGCAATCTTGCCATCCGTTCCCGGAACAATCGAGTACTGCTGAAACGTAGAGCTAGGCTCAAACACCGTATCCATATGCCCAATCAGCAGCAGCCGCTTCCCGCACTTACCCGTTCCCGCCGCGCAAGGATGTTCCGCAACCAGATCACCCGCCCGCTGCGTCAACTGCTCCATCGGAACCCACCGCGTCTTGAACCCAAGCGCCACCAGCTCCGGCTCGATTACATCCTTCACCTTCAGCACCCCCGGCAAATTCATAGTGCCACTGTTGATGTCCACGATCTTCTCCAGCAGCGCCACCGCCGCCGGGCTCTCGGCATCCACAGCCCGCACCATCGCCGCCTCCTTAGCATCCGGAGCAGCACCCTGCGCCCAAACACCCGAAGACACGCCACCCACCAACAGCAGAGAAGCCAAAAAAGTTTTACGCATAATCCGCGAGCATACCACGCACCCAACCAACAACCAGCAACTAACAACCATCAACCGCAGTTAAGCCGTCTCTTGTAAGGCCCGCTGTTATCAACCAGAATTGCCTCAAACCCACCCAGCGCCGCCCACCCCATCGGCTTACCCAGCATGCGGCACACAATCATCGCCGCCGCCACCGCGACTCCCGCCCGCAGCCCCCGCATCCACTGCAGTCGCCGCAACACTCCACCCAGCTTCGTCCAGACTCCCATCACCCAAGTCTATCCGCGCATCGACCAGCAGCTAACAACTATCCGACCAGCAACTCTCTCTCCCGCACATGCGTCTTCGAGTGCATAGTCAGCGTCACCGCCGCCACCAGGATCAACCCACCTCCAACCCACGCACTCGGCCCCAGTCGCTCACCCAGCACCAGCACCCCTAGCAGGCTCCCAATCAACGGCTCCATATTCAACAGCACACCAGCCTGCGAAGCCGGAACCTGCGTCATCCCCCAGTTCCACAGCAGCGTCGTCGACGCAGTGCACAGCAACCCACTCGCCGCCAGCGCACCCCACGCCTTCAGCGAAACCCCCGCTCACCGGCGGCATCCCATACCGCACGGGAACCCACACCATCAGCATCAGCGTCCCCAGCCCCAGCCCATACGCCGTCACCACAATCGGGCTATGCCGTTCCACCAGCTTCTTGTTCAGCAGAATCCAGAACAGCGCAATCATCAGCGAAACGACTACCAGCAAATCGCCCGCCAACGAAGGCTCTCCTGCACCAGCATGATGCTTCCCGCCCAGCGCAATCAGCGCCGCACCACACGTCGAACCCGCCAGCGCAATCCATCCCACGCGATCCATCCGCTCATGCGCAAACCACGCTGCCCCTACCGCCAGGATCACCGGCATCGTCCCCACCATCAGCGAAGCATGGCTCACCGTAGTAATCGAAAGCGCATAGAACTGAATCAAAAACTGCAGCGGCACTCCCAAAAAAGAAGCCGCCGCCAGCACACCCCACTCTTTCGCATTCAACCCTGGGCGATGCGTCGCAATCAGCGGCAGCAAACCCACCATCGCAAACAGAAATCGGTACAGCACCATATGCGCAAAGCTCATCTCCATCAGCGCAATCTTCCCAAAGAAAAACCCGCACCCCCAAAACGAACTCGCTAGCGCGCAAGCCCCAAACCCCAGCGCCTTATGTCTCTCTAAAGCCATACATCAACTCTCGCACAAAAGAAACAGGAGAGAAGGCAAAGCCCTCCTCTCCCGCTCTTACAACCAACAACTATCAACAGCACGTTACCAGACGCGACAGCTATCCACCGGAACCATCGGCGCACCCTTCTTGCATCCGAACGCCGCCGCAAATCCCGGCTGATTCACAATCGCGCCATTCGCACGGAAGTGGTCCGGCGAGTGAGGATCACTCTCCACCTGCGCACGCACCGCCTCCGGCCTGCGCATTCTCGCACCAGTTCTGCGCATACCCGATATAGAACCGCTGCGGCATCGTGTATCCATCCTTCTTCGAAGCAAGGTCGATACCATTCTTCTTCGCGCGCTCCAGATAAGCCATGTACGCCAGCAGCAGCCCGCCGTTGTCCGCCGTATTCTCGCCCAGCGTCAGCTTCCCATTCACCTTTACGTCGTCGACGGCAGTGAAGTTGCCATACTCCTTCACCAGGCAGTCCGTGCGCTCCTCGAACTTCTTCGTATCCTCCGGCGTCCACCAGTCCGACAGATTGCCTTTGCCGTCGAACTTCTTGCCTTCATCGTCGAACCCATGCGTAAGCTCATGCCCAATGATCGCGCCGATGTGCCCATAGTTCACCGCATCATCCTGGCTCTTGTCGTAGAACGCTGGCTGCAGAATCCCAGCAGGAAAGTTGATGTCGTTCATGCTCGGGTTATAGTCCGCATTCACCGTCGGCGGAGTCATATCCCACTCCCCGCGATCCAGTGGCTGGCCAATCTTCGCCAGCTGCCGGTCATTCTCAAACGAAGTCGCCCGCAGCGTATTCCCCAGCGCATCATCCGGCTTCACTACGAGCTTCGAATAGTCCCGCCACTTATCCGGATACCCAATCTTGTTCGCCACCGCATGCAGCTTCTCCTTCGCCCGCACCTTCGTCGCAGCCGACATCCAGTCCAACTGGTCGATGTCCTGTCCCATCGCGGCCTCGATGTCCTTTACCATCTCCAACATCTTCGCCTTGCTGTCTCCCGCGAAGTACTCTTCCACATAAACCTTGCCCAGCGCCTCGCCCAGCGCACCGTTCACCGAGTTCGAGCACCGCTTCCACCGCGCCGCCTGCTCCGGCTGCCCATACAGCTTGCGTCCATAGAAGTCGAAGTTCTCCTCATCGAACTTCTTCGGCAGCCGGCTCGCCAGTGTCGTCAGCAGGTGGTACCGCAAATAAGCCTTAATCGTCGCCATATCCGCAGCCCGCACCTCCGCCGTCATGGCAGGGAAGTACTCCGGCGTCGAATTATTAATCTCCGTCACCTTCGGCGAACCGATCGCCTCCTCGAACGCCGCAAAATTCACCCCAGGCAGGCTCTTCTCAAACGTAGCGATAGGCTGCAGGTGATAGACCTTCTCCGGATCGCGCATCTCCACCACGCCCATCGAAGCCTTCGCCAGCGTCGTCTCGAACGCCATAATCGCCTTCGCATCCTTCGCCGCCTGCTCCGGAGAGCTTCCTGCAAGCGTCAACATCTTCGCCACGTGCTCCACATACTGCTTGCGAATCTCTTCATCCTTCGCGCCCGTTCGCAGGTAGTAGTCCTTCTCCGGCAACCCCAGCCCGCCCTGCCCGATGGTCGCGATCTGCTTCGTAGCGTCCTTGAAATCCTGCTGCTCCCCATAGCCGAACAGCGCATCCACGCCCACCCGCTGCAGGTTCCCGATCAACCCTGCCATCTGCGACTTGCTCTGCAGACCATCAATCTGATCCAGCAGAGGCTTCAGCGGAGCCAGCCCCTTCACGTTGATAGCATCGGTGTCCATGCACGCCTTGTAGTAGTCCCCGATCTTCTGCGCGTCCGCCGACCGCCCCGCGCCACCCTCCGCCGCCTTCTCCAGAATCCCCCGCAGCGACTGCGTATTTACGTTGTACAGCGCATAAAACTGGTCTACCTCCGACTGGTCCGCCGGAATCGGATGGTTCCCCGCAAACTTCCCGCACGCAAACTTGTAAAAGTCATTGCAAGGGTCCACCGAAGCATCGATCGAAGTCGTATCAAACCCCGGGATCGGCAGATAGACCTCTGGCGCCTTCCCATCCTTCGTCTGCGCCGCACCGCCCTGCGCCAAAGCCAGACTCCCCACCGTCACCAGTCCCACCGCCAATATCAGCCTCTTCAACATAAACTCTCCTCGCAACACGTATTCCCAACAAACATAGCCCTTTGTATCATCTCGTCCGGCAGTCGTGCGAGGCCACCTAACCCGCTTATCCCAATCCATTAGCCGTTCATCACTTTCCCGGTAGCTCCCACCCATTGTCGACCCTAATCCGTCTGTGAAACAGTAGTGCTAAGCAAGATTTCGATTGCAGCTCCTGAACTCCCGACCCGCAGCTTCAAGGACGGAAAAACCGCTAGCTTCACAGACGGTCAACATCAGATAGTTCGGATGTACGGAAACAACGCCATGCCGGTTCCCCTCGTGCCTCTCGACCACCCCCGCTGCCATCCCCGGCGATCTCCGCTTCTGCTCCTCTCGCTCTTCAGCCTCCTGCTGCCCGCGACCCTCTTCGCCGCCGGCCCCCGACCCGCCGCCCGAATCCCTCTCGACGGCATCGGCTTCCAGCCCCTGTCCCCGCGTTATCTCCTCGATGGCAGCTCCATGCTCGCTCTGCATTATGTGGATGCCACTCACCTCCTCGTCTCCTTCGACGCCCGCCGCCTCATCCCCCGCATCCCCAACGACCCTCCCACCGATCAGGATCACAACATCGATCTTCTGCTCCTCGAGCTGCCCTCCGGCCGCCTCGTCGCCCGCGCCGAGCTCCTAGTCCACGATCACGGCCAGTACCTCTGGAACCTCGGCCACGGAGAGTTCCTCCTTCGCCTTCGCGACACCTTCACCACCTTCGCGCCGCTCGCCAACCTCGCCTCCGGCAAGCCATTCGTTCAGTCTCCGTTCCTCCGCACCACCCGCCACGTCATCGCCGTCCTCCTCTCTCCCCAGGCCGACTTCCTCACCATCGAAAGCACCGATCCGATTCCCCTCGTCGACCCCGACCCCAGCTTTGCCGCCGCCTTTGGCCCCTCCAACAACCCGCCCCCCACCGCCGTTCAGCTCAACTTCTATCGCCTCGGCCTCCCCGACCCGTCCGGACGGGTCGTTCCGCGGACCGCAGGAATCGCCGTAGCACGCCGCGCCATCGACCTTCCCCTCACCTCTGAAGGCCTCCTCAACGTCCTCGATGAAGGAAACTATCGCTGGGCCTTTGACTTCAAGTCCCACGCCGGCAAGCGCCTCGAGCTCGCCCTCTTCGACTCCACCTGCCGCCCCGTCCCCTTCTTCATCAGTCCCAGTGAGTTCCTGGTCTTCGGATGCCACGGTGGAACCACCCGCCAGACCATCGCCGCCTTCAATCTCCGCGGTGACGCCACCTGGCAGCAGGTGCTCAGCGGCTCCTACATCGCGCCATCCTTCGTCTTCGCCCCCGTCGCCGGACGCTTCGCCCTCGGCCGACTCATCATCAACTCCGCCAGCGTCGGTGTCGACTCACTCGATCCCTCCATGGTCCTCGCCGAATCCGTCGACGTCATCCAGAACGACTCCGGCAAAACCCTCTTCCACACCGAATGCACCCCCGCCGCCCGCGCCGGCCAGAACTTCGCTCTCTCCCCCGATGGCATGAACATCGCCGTCATCCGCGAAGGCAGCGTCGAAATCTACGCCCTCCCACCGCTCGGCCCCCAGGACAAGACCGCCATCCAGCTCGCCGAAAAAACCGCGCCCCCCGCCACCGAAGCCACAGTCGACCTCTCCGAGATCTCCACCAGAATCCCAACCAGCTCCGGCCAGTCGGACGCCGAAGACTCTCAGGACTCCCAACAAGATTCCCAGGCCACCGGCAGCACCAACGGCTCGCCCTCAACCGGGTCGCAACCCACCTCCCCCGCCACCCAGACATCCCCGGAGTCGTCGCCCGCATCGCCGTCCACCCAGGCCTCCACCCCAACCGAAAACCCCGACCCCCCGATCCGCCGCAAACCCCCCACCCTCTACAACCCCGCAGCCCCCGACCCAGCCGCCCCACCACAGTGAACTCCTACCTATAAAAATTGTCATCCTTCGCCGAACCGGGGTCCCCGGCGAGCGGTCTTTGCTCGCTGGGGTGGGGTGGCGGAGGACCTGCTTTTGTTTTTGCTGTCGCTCGTTCTTAATCCGTTAAACCCCTTGGTAGACAGTTCGTCTTCATTCGCCCCGCCCCAAAAGAAAAGGGCCAACCCCCGGTCACCCGGAAGCCAGCCCTTCATCAAAACTCTTAGAAGCTTAAGCGGCCTTCTTGGTCCCGGCAGCCTTCACACGCGCATTCAGACGGCTCTTGTAGCGGCTCGCGGTGTTCTTATGCAGAACACCCTTCTGAACGCTCTTATCCAGCACCGAAACCGTCGAGCGATAAACCTCGCCCAGCGTCTTTGCGTCGCCGCCGGCGATCGCCTCGCGCAGCGTACGCAACGTGCCGCGCAGCTTGCTCTTGTTGGCGCGGTTTGCCGCGGTCTTGGTTACGGTCTGACGTGCGCGCTTCAACGACGAAACATGATTTGCCATAAACTCTCTTCTCTAAACCCGAATCGATAAACTCGATAGCTGGGGGAAATTTTGGGTGCAGGCCAGAAAGCTGGTTTAGGTCACAGCTTTGAGCCCTTGGAAAAACAAGCCCGCCGCACACCCTGCAATCTCTAAGTCTACGGAATCCCGGCCCATAGGTCAACCTCCAAAGAGCCCCTAACAGCAGGATGTCTGCAGTGCCGATCCCTATCAAGGTATAGGAGATATCAGGCTCGCGCTCGAGCCTGAGTTCGGACGCCAGCCCGAGCTGGCGTGACCGATCTCTTTCTCTTTCCAGCAACCTTCGCCCTGTCCTCGAATTCGGAGGTAATTAGGACAACAGGCTCTTGGTCAGGAAAGGTCGCAATCATAGTCAAACGCCCTCCCATGGCGGCCACCGTGCGCTGCATTGTCGACAGTCGGGGATCTTTTCGCTTTTCCAGCCGCGATATCTGCATCTGGCCGACCCCCAGAGCCTCAGCTATCGTCGCCTGACTGATCTTGCGTCCCTTACGCATCTCGGCCAGGGTCATGCGCCGCTCCACCTTCGCCAGCAACTCGTTTCCTCTTGCCTCAATGGCCTCACGCCGTCGCTTTGGCAAAGAAGCCATTACATCATCGACTGAAATCATTCCACGCATCATAAGCCACTCCATTGACTACAGATTTTCGAGGTGTTTCTTATACCTCAACTCGGCCTTGTCAATCAGCCGCTTGTAAAACTTCCTCTCGCTCCTGCCCGATTTGTCCCCCGCCACCAGCAGGATCGCATCCCTCTCGGGGTCGAAGGCGAGCCAAACGCCACACACCGCCGTCGGCTCTGAAGCGAAGCTCCTTCATATTCGTGTATTTCGACCCCTTCAGGGTATCTACCTCAGGTCGGCCTAAAGACGGTCCGTACTCTCGCAATGGCTTGAGTCAAGCAAGTAGCTCATCCTGCACTGCCTTCGATAGTGCGTCAAACTCGGCCTTGAACTTCGGGTGGAAGTACGCACTCCAACTCATAGCTAATTATGCCATATAAAGCATTATGCTTAATAAAGCATAACAACCTCGAACTCCATCTCTTCGGACGCAAAAAGAGGCCCTCAGAAGAGAGCCTCTTTACCAACACCGTCTGACAGTAGTTTCTTGAAGAAAACGAGAGCTACAAACGCATGCGACGATACATAGCACCTGCCAAACCAAACAAACCAGTGCCGAACAGCATCAGCGTGCTCGGCTCTGGAATCGCAGAAGTTACCACAGCGGAGGTAAGTGTCCCTTCAAAATCAAGGCCCGAAGGATCGCCGGCCCCGCCCGTCGGTCCCGCACCCGCCTGTTCAACCACGAACGTCAGGGTATTCGCGTTCGTACCCGTCAGCAGCGAAATGCCATTCAGAGCCATTGTCTGGTCCACAAGGCACGAAACTCCCTGCTGCCCGCAGTGAGCATCAGTGCCCAGAGATCCGAACGGCACCAGCACGGCGCCATTCAGAATTACCTCCGCCGTGTCATCGGCCAGAAGAGTCAACGATCCCGCATAGGGACTCGTCGACGTGGCAGTAAAGTTCGTCGTAAACGTGTAGTAGCCGAACGCCGGGTTTGACGTGCCAACCGGACCAGCCGTCGAGGCAAATCCTACCCATGTCGAATTCGGGATAGGCCCCCCCCAGACGGGAGTGCCCGGGTTGAGAGTAAAAGTGTTTCCAATTCCTGCCGACACCGTCGGTGTGTTGCTGAATCCGGAGAAATTTGTCGCCGTGTTGGAATTGCCCATCGAGGCGGCTCCTGTTGCGAAGCTGCCAAATTGAATTGTGTCCGCAAACACAAAGGTGGATGACGCTACAAGGGCCACTGCTAAGGCGCTAACCTTCATAAATCTCTTCATAGGATTACTCCGTGGGTTAGGTCGTCCGCTGGTCGCTGAGACAGCGAAGTACCGCGGCAAGAGCTCACGCACCGCGGCAGATACTCATGGCACCTTGGCAGGAAGAAATGACATTGAAAGAAAAGGTTCAGTCTTGCTGACTCGTTGAAGTTCAGTTTGCTGACTCAGACAATGCTTTCTGGTGCGATCAATCGACATGTTCTCGAACCCTGTCGGACCGGACTTTCGGCCCAGAACTTTCGGATGGAACACAACTACCCTGTCAATGACGATCACCACATAGGATGTCCATCCCAGTTGTGGGGGATGTACTGCATGTGCAAAAGATGTATTACAGAGATTGCAAGGCGTTGCGCATCTCTCCGAAGGCTGGCCATGATCAACCAAGCCAACTCAAGCCTCACAGAATAAGTACTTTAGCAAAAAGACACTAGGTCCAACCGCTTACAATCCCGCAGGAAAAGGCAGTATCCCTACGCCAGATCGCGCTGCAGCCACTCCGGCAATTCACTCATATTTAACAGCTCAATCTCGAGCCGCGGATCCCGAGTCCACTCGCCGTATCCCTTCTCCCGCGTCCAGTACTGCAGCACCCGTAGGTCGTAACAACTCATCGACGGCCCGGACTGGCAGTTCCCATAGTTCGGCGGATCCACATAATGAACCTCCCGCTTTCGAATAGCATCCGCCAGGCTCTCAACACCCTCCGGATAAGGCAGCTCAAACCCCGTCGGATGGTACGAAAACGACACCTGAAACAACTCTCCGCACGCCGAGCAGGCAATCTCCACCAGCGCCACCTCCACGGCATAAATATTCGATGACAACCCCGGGCTGAACTCCGAGTACCGCGGAACCCCCTGCTCGTCCCACCACAGCGGCCGCTCCGCAATTCTGTCCGTGATGTCCCCGTAGTTGGTGTACATGCCGTCCATTATGAGACGCCCCGACCCGCAAAGCCAGCAAGGCAAAGCCAGCCCCAACCCGACCCCCACCCATGATCCGAACCCAGCCCTGTAGAATGAAGACTTTGCAAATCAGGTCCGGACCTAAGTCCTATCGATTGAAGATTTTGCGCAAAACAAGGGGGAGGGGGGTCACACCTGCCGCAACCACACTTCCTGGATAGAGTGGTCCGCACGTTTACGCAGGATAAAGTCCGCCCGCTGCCGAGTAGGCAGAATATTCTCCTGCAGATTCAGCAGGTTGATCTCCCGCCAGATCGAAGTTCCCAGCAGAATCGCTTCATCCTTCGGCAAGTCCTTGAAACGATGAAAGTAAGAGAGAGGATTCTGGAAAGCCGTCCGCTGCAGCAGCAGAAAACGCTCCACATACCAGCGCTCGATATCGCTCTCCTCAGCATCCACATACACCGACAGGTCGAAGAAGTCCGATGCAATCACTGCAGCCCCTCGCGGAGCCTGCAGCACATTCAGCCCCTCGAAGATGAGGATATCGGGCGCCACCACCCGCTGCCGCTTCCCCCGCACGACGTCATACCCCAGGTGGGAGTACACCGGCACCTCCACCACCTCCTGCCCCTCCTTCACCGCCGCCAAAAACTCCAGAAGGCTCCGCAGGTCATAGCTCTCCGGAAACCCCTTGCGCTTCATCAGTCCGCGCTCTTCCAGCACCGCATTCGGATACAGAAACCCATCCGTAGTCACCAGCTCAACCCGCGGACTATCCGGCCACCGCGCCAGCACAGCCTGCAGCACGCGCGCAAACGTGCTCTTACCCACCGCCACACTCCCCGAAATCGCAATCACAAAAGGAACCCGCCGCGCCGCCCGCCGCAGAAACTCATCCCGCTCCCGCCTCAGTCTATGCGCCGCCTTCACATGAAGATTCAGAAAGCGTGACAGCGGCAGAAATACCTCTGTCACCTCCTCAGGCGAAAGATGCCCATACAAACCACGAAGCGCAGCAAGATCATCGTCCGAAAGAGACAACGGAGTCTCTGAGCGCAGCCCAGCCCACTCTTCTCGACGGATACACTTGAACGCACTCGAAGGAATCATCGGAAACTCTGCACATCATATCGTCTGCAGGGAAGCGGTCTTCCATACACCCGCAGATAATTTCCTTTCCCTCCATCCGTTTACTGTCGTAGTCTGTCTTCGCGCGGCGGGCCTCTGCGCTATCCGACAGGAGGAATCATGCGCAGAACCTGGCTCCGCATCACCTTGAGCTGTACTCTTCTCGCCACAGCGGTCTACGTCTGGGCTCAGACCAGAAAGCCCGGCCTATGGGACGTGACCACCACCACAACCTGGCAACAATCCCCCATGCCCGCCGGAATGACCATGCCAGCCGGCGCCAAATCGCCCTTCGGCGGCGGCACCACCACCACCCAGGTCTGCCTCACCCAGGTCCAGATCGACAAGTACGGCGCCATCACGCCACAGACTCGCGGCTGCCAGATCACCAACGTCGCCATAAAATCCAACAGCATGACCGCCGACATGGTCTGCACCGGAACGATGAGCGGCAAGGGAACCATGGAGTCCTCATGGACCGACGACGAGCACGCCACCGGCAAGGTCCACTTCCTCGGATCGATGCAGATGGGCCCAAACAGCAAGCCCGTCGAATGGACCTCCAACTCCACCTCGGTCTTCAAGAGCGCAGACTGCGCTCCGTGAAGCCCATATCCAAATAAGCCCGCATACAATCGGCGCGCAGTTCGTCACATATCTGCACGACGAAATTGACACCCGCCGCGCTCGACCCTATCTTTGAACCAAGCCGAAAACAATACTCGCACCACTCGAGAAGAATCCATGAAACTCCTCATCGCCGTGACCCTCCTCGCAATCACCGCGCCCCTCACCCTCATCGCCCAGGCACCCGCCCCCGCGCCCGCCGTCGACACCAAAAACCCCGTAGTCTGGAGCGCCAACGATGTCTACGCCCGCCAGGCCAAGTACATCGTCGCCGCCGCTGAGCTGATGCCCGCCGATAAGTACAGCTACAAGCCCACGCCCGAGCAGTTGAGCTTCGGCCGCATCATCGCCCACATCGCCCAGTCCAACACCGGCATCTGCGCCATGCTCTCCGGCACTCCCGCAACCCCGCCCAAACTCGCTGAAACCGACCCCAAGGACACCCTCATCGCCGCGCTCAAGGCTTCCTTCGAGTCCTGCGATAAGACCTTCGCCGGCCTCCAGGACTCCCAGCTCGGCGACACCATCACCTTCTTCCGCGGAGCCAAAGTCCCCCGTGCCCGCGCCCTCATCGAGATCACCGGCGACCTCGAAGACCACTACTCCCAGATGGCCGGCTACCTCCGCCTCAACGGCATACTCCCCCCATCCGCCCAACCCAAGAAATAGCAGCCCCGCCGCGCTGCTATTTCATACAGCATCAGTCACGATTCCCGTATTACCTGAAGATTCATCATTTATCTCTTGACGCACCGTTATCTACGTTCTAATCTGTGCCCATCTTCGACACAAGATTGGCAACACAGCCATCCCGGTCGCAGTCATCCAGCGCACTCCCCGCGCCGCAGCCTCCAGCCCGCCCCTTTTCCAAACAATCAGCATCCAATAAATGTAACGTTCACCCCGCACGTCCTGACGGAGGTCAGACCCTAGATTGAACAAAAAATCCCTTGAAATTACCCCCGGTATCGAACCTCTCTACGGAACCCGCGACGAAAACCTTCGCCTCATGGAAGATGGCCTCCACGTCACCATCGACCTCCGCTCCGACTCCATCCAGATCACAGGTGATCAAGCCAGCATCGACCGCGTCGCCGGCATCTTCGCCGACTTCGACGCCCTCCGCAAGTCCGGCGTAAACCTCCACAACGGCGAACTCAACGGCATGTTGAAGCTCGTCATCGCCGATCCCGCCGTCACGCTCAAATCCCTCGTCGACTCCGGCAAGCAACGCTCCGCCGGCGTCAAGCGCATGGTCCAGCCGCGTCAGCCCAACCAGCGCAAGTACGTCGAAGCCATCGAGCAGTCTGACATGACCTTCGGCCTCGGCCCCGCCGGCACCGGCAAGACCTACCTCGCCGTAGCCATGGCCGTCTCCGCTCTCGTCGCCAAGAAGGTCAGCCGCATCATCCTCGTCCGTCCCGCCGTCGAAGCCGGCGAACGCCTCGGCTTCCTCCCCGGCTCATTGCAGGAGAAGGTCGACCCCTACCTACGCCCCCTCTACGACGCCCTCTACGACCTCCTCGACCCCGTCAAAGTCGACAAACTCCTCGAGTCCAACGTCATCGAGGTCGCCCCGCTCGCCTTCATGCGCGGCCGCACCCTCAACGACGCCTTCATCATCATGGACGAGGCCCAGAACACCACCATCGAGCAGATGAAGATGTTCGTCACCCGCCTCGGCAACAACTCCAAGGCCGTCATCACCGGCGACCTCACCCAGACCGACCTGCCCAACCCCAAGAAGTCCGGCCTGCTCGACGCCCTCAACATCCTCGACGGCGTAGAAGGCATCCGCTTCTGCCACTTCGAGGACGTCGACGTAGTCCGCCACCACCTCGTCCAGCGCATCGTCCGCGCCTACGACAGCTACGGCAAGGCCCAGCAGCAGCTCCCGCTCCCAATGGGTGAGGCAGTCGTCCCCGGTACACCCCTCACAGCAGAGCCCCAACCCCTGCCCAAACCGCAATAACAAGAATTAGCTACTGAATCCGATACCATCGACGACAGAGGCCTCAGCCCTCTGTCGTCGCGTTTAACCGGAGTTAGCCGTGAGACTCAAACAAACATTCGTCGTCGCGCTACTCTTTACCACCTCCGCAGCCGTCCCCGTCACACCAAAGTGGCACCTCACCTGGAGCGACGAGTTCAACGCCCCCAACGGCACACAACCCGACCCAAAGAAGTGGTCCTTTGAACTAGGCGGCAACGGCTGGGGCAACAAAGAGCTCGAAACCTACACCGCTCGTCCCAGCCAACGCAGAGCAGCGAGACGGCAACCTAATCATCACCGCTCAAAAAGAGGACTACACCGGCGCCGACGGCATCGCCCGCAACTACACCTCCGCCCGCATTCGCACCAAAGGACTCTTCTCCCAGGCCTACGGCCGCTTCGAAGCCCGCGTCCAGCTTCCCCTCGGCAAAGGCATCTGGCCAGCCTTCTGGATACTCGGCGACGACATCGACACCGCCCACTGGCCCACCTCCGGCGAAATCGACATCCTCGAAAACATCGGCGAACCCTCAATCATCCACAGCACGCTGCACGGCCCCGGCTACAGCGGCTCCAAAGCCATCACAGCCCAACTC
This sequence comes from uncultured Acidobacteriaceae bacterium, assembly GCA_963744125.1. GTDB lineage: Bacteria > Acidobacteriota > Terriglobia > Terriglobales > Acidobacteriaceae > Edaphobacter. The sequence goes on from CAVUSG010000012.1 coordinate 1,323,861, forward strand.
ACGCTCCCCGCAGGCCAGGCCGTCAACACCGCCTTCCACCTCTACGCCATCGAGTGGCAACCCAAGGACATCCGCTTCTACGTCGACAACACCCTCATCGCCGAGCGCACTCCAGCCGATCTACCCGCCGGCACCAAGTGGGTCTTCGACCATCCTTTCTTCATCATCCTCAACGTCGCCGTTGGCGGTGGCTGGCCCGGAAACCCCGATTCCACCACCATCTTCCCGCAGCGAATGCTCGTCGATTATCTTCGCGTCTATTCCCGAAACCCATAGAAGATTCAACGGAACGGCCATAGAATCGATACACCACCGATGATTACCATCGACCCTCCAAGTACCCCTTCCATCCCCGCGCTCTCGAAGCCCGGCCTCACGCGCTTCCTCAACCGCGCCCGAACCGCCGTCGGTCTCGAAGGTGAAGTAGACGTCCTCCTCACCTCCGACGCCGAACTCAAGAGCCTCAACCGCGCCTATCGCGGCAAGAACAAGCCCACCGACGTCCTCAGCTTCCCCACGCCACCCGAAATAGCCCCCCAACACGCCGGCGACCTCGCCATCTCCATCGACACCGCAGCCCGCCAGGCCACCACCTACAACCACCCCTCGACACCGAAGTAAAGATCCTCGTCCTCCACGGCCTCCTCCACCTCGCCGGCGAAGACCACGAGACCGACAAAGGCCAGATGGCCGCCCGCGAAGCCGAACTCCGCCGCGAATTCCGGCTCCCCAACGGCCTCATCGAACGCGCAGAGCATCCAGCTCCCAAAAAACGAGCCCGCGCATGACGCCCGCATCACGCCATCTCGCTCGTCCGTCCTCCTCGCCATCCTCGCGCTCGTCGCCTACGTCGACCGCATCTACTCCGAGATGGGCAAGTTCCTCGCCCGCGAATACCAGGACAACATCGACGCCTGGGAGCAGGTCGTCGAACCCCGCCTCCGCCTCGGCCGCGAATCCGTCGCTCTCTCCGCCTCCTCCTCCGCCAACTCACCGTCGCCACCCTCGGCCTGATCTTTCGGGCTGCGTCTCTTCGCCGCACTCGCCTTTCGTCCCGGTCGCCGCCTGGTCCCAATAGCGACATCACCGCCTGCGAACTCGTCCTGCTCATCCTCATCTTCGACCGCCTCATTCCCGCAGGTGCTCTTCACCCGCACCCGCGGCCTCTGGATCGCCCGCATCCGCATCGTCCTCGAAGTCCTCTTCTACGTCATCCTCCCCATCACGATGCTGCTCCAACTCCTGCTCTCCATCGCCGCACTCGCCGAGCCCGAGGACACCACCGAAGAAGACCACCCCTCCGAAGCCATGGACGCCCTCCTCGAAGCCGGCGAAGAAGAAGGCATCCTCGAAGAGTCCGACCGCGAGCTGGTCCGCTCCGTCATCGAGTTCGGCGACAAGGTCGTCCGCGAGGTCATGACGCCGCGCCCCGAGATCATCGCCGTCCCCGGCAACCTCACCCTCCAGCAATTCACTGAGGTCATCCACGAGCACGCCTTCTCGCGCATCCCCATCTACACCGGCTCGCTCGACCACATCACCGGCATCGCCTTCGCCCACGACCTCCTCCACATCTCCGACACCGAAGCCCGCCACCGCCTCGTCGCTCAGATTCAGCGCCCCGTCGCCTTCGTCCCCGAAGTCAAAAAAGTCGCCGAGCTCCTCCGCGAGATGCAGCGCGAGAAGCAGCACATGCGCATCGTCATCGACGAGTACGGCGGAGTCGCCGGCCTCGTCACCATCGAAGACCTCCTCGAAGCCATCGTAGGCAACATCGCCGACGAGCACGACGTCCACGAGCCCGACGACGTCCCCATCCGCGAGGCCAACGGAGCCTACGTCGTCTCCGGCTCCTTCGAACTCTCCCGCCTCCGCGACCTCTTCGCCGACCAGTTCGAACCCCAGGGCCGCCGCGCCGAAGCCGACTCCGCCGACTCCGAAGACCCCGGCTCCCCTCACAACCCCGCCGACTCACCCGAAGCCTACGACCTCCGCGACACCCGCGACGACCCCACCGCCCTCCGCCTCCCCGAGCACTACGAATCCACCACCATCGGCGGCCTCGTCTCCGAGATCGCCGGCCACATCCCCCTCCCCGGCGAAGTCGTCGAAGAAGAAGGCCTCCGCCTCGAAGTCCTCGCCAGCACCGACCGCCGCATCGACCGCGTCCGCGTCAGCCTCGCCACCCCACCCGCCACCGCCTAGCCGTTCTCTGTCATGAAACGACGCTGCCGGTGACGAAAGGGGAGTTGAACCTGGGACGTGGCAGCGGATATTTTATGCGGAGTTCGATGGGCAGCGGGCGAAGCGAATTATCGTGAAGGTGTTGGGGGTCGCAGCAGAATGATGTCGACGCGGCGGTTCTGGGCTCGGCCTGCTTCGGTGGCGTTGGAGGCGACGGGGTGGAATTCGGCGTAGCCTGCGGCGGAGAGAGCGGCGGGGTGGATGTTGGGGTGGTCGAGCAGCAGGCGGGCGATGGTGGTGGCGCGGGCGGTGGATAGCTCCCAGTTGGAGGCGAACTGCGCGGTGTGGATGGGGACGTTGTCGGTGTGACCTTCTACGCGGAGTGGGCCGGGGGGAAGTGCGGCAGCGAGCCGGGTGAGGAGTTCCATCGATGAGGGACGGACTTCAGAGGAGCCGGAGGCGAAGAAGCCAGCTTCGTGGAGTGAGATGACCAGGCCTTCCTGCGTGGTGTGCATGGTGATGCTGCCGGGCGGGAGGCGATTGTCTGGATTTTTCTCGGCGAGCATTTTGCCGATGAAAGCTTCGGTCTCGGTGGCTGCAGCCTGGGCTGCGATCTGATCGGCTGTGGGTAGAGGCGGCTGGATGGGTGTTGGAGTGAGGGCATCGGAGGCGGCTGCGCCAGAAGTGATGGCCGGAGTTTTTGAGTGGGGCTCGAACATGGCCATCGGACTGAAGGCGTTCTGCATGGCGGCGGCGAGTTGGGTCTGCTTCTTTTTGTCGGACTGGCTGGAGGCGAAGAGGACGACGAAGAAGGCGAAGAGCAGCGTGATGAAGTCGGCGTAGGAGACTAGCCAGCGCTCGTGGTTGACGTGCTCGGGATGTTTCTTCTTGCTCATGCTGTGGGCCTCCGTTGCTGCGCTGCTTATGCGGTGGCTTCTTTGCGTTTGGCAGTCGATCTGGATGCTGCGGGTTTGGAATCGAAGAGGAAGGTGCGGAGTTTGGTTTCGATCATGCGGGGGTTCATGCCTTCGAGGATGGAGATGACTCCTTCGAGCATCATCTCTTTGATCATTTGCTCTTCGCGGTGGCGGAACTTGAGTTTGCCGGCGGCGGGGAGACAGATGAGGTTTGCGACTGCGACGCCGTAGATGGTGGCGACGAAGGCAGTGGCGATGCCGCGGCCGACCTCGTCGATGTTGGCGAGGTTCTTCATGACCTGGATGAGGCCGAGGACGGCACCGATGATTCCGACGGTAGGGGAATAGCCACCGGCGGCTTCGAAGACGGCGGGGATCTTTTCTTCGATCTCGGATTTGTTGTCGAGCTCGAGTTGCATGATCTTGCGGACTTCGCTGGGTTCGGTGCCATCGACGGCGAGCATGAGGGCTTGCTTGAGGAAGGGATCGTGGACGGAGGCGAGGTCGGCGTCGAGCGAGACGATGCCAGCACTTGCGGGCTTTGTTGGCGAACTCGACGAGTTGGGCGAGGATGGCTTCGCCGTCTTCTCCTTTGTGGAGGAAGACTTTGACGACTGCCTTGAGCGCGGCGACGAAGATGCTCATGGGGAATTGCAGCATGACTGCGCCGGCAGTGCCGCCGATGACGATCATGGCCGCGGTGGGCTGGGTTATCTGGGCGATACTGCCGCCTTCGATCATCATGCCGGCGAGGATTCCGACGACTGCGAGGATGATTCCGCCGATGCTTGCGATGTCCATAAGAGTTTCCTTGGTTGCTGGTCCGTGGATCAGCGTTGCTGCGCGGATCTATCGAGTGCGATCTTGTGGGCGTCGAAGACGGACTTCGCGGTGAGAGCCGGCGAGGCTTCAGGCCATGCGACGCGGAGGATGTGGGCGCGATAGGCGAGGGCGCGGCTGGAGACTTCATCGCAGGACTCGAGCACGACTAGTTTCTCTCCGGTGACGAGCGTGAGGACGGTGTCGGGAGATGCTTCGGCGTATTTGATGAGATCGCAGTTGACGTCGAGACGGCAGCCGTTGAGGCGAGTGAGTTGAATCATTGGGAGAGGGTTCCTTCTGTGTGATGTATCGGCGGAATGGAGAGTGGCGATAGGGCGTAACGGTACTTTATGCGGGGCCGCTGGGTGCGGAGCTAATGCGGCGGGAGGGTGAGCCGATGAGGTGTGGGAACGCGGAGCCTTCCGCACAGTGATCTGCGCAGGACACCGCCGCGATGCAGGGGGGTGGATCGGCGAGATCTCTGCCTGGACAGGCGGCGCGGTAGGCTCAAATCGAGCATTATAGGAGTGTCATCCGATGTCCTTGGGAATTTTGACGAACGTAGCAGCAACTTACGCGGAGAACAATCTGAATCAGACGCAGAACAGTCTGAATACGGTTCTTCAGCAACTCTCCTCCGGTTCGCGCATCAACAGCGGTGCGGACGATGCAGCCGGCCTTTCGATTTCGGATGGTCTGGCAGCCAACGAAGCGGCACTCACTCAGTCCGCGGCGAACGCACAGAACGGCGTCGGGCTTCTGCAGACGGCGGATGGCGCGTTGGCGCAGGTGACCAATCTGCTGAACCGCGCGACCACGCTGGCTACTGAGGCCTCGAACGGTGGATTGACGACGGATCAATCGGCCGCCGCCAATACGGAGTTTCAGAGCATTGTGACCGAGATCGGCAACATCGGCACATCGACGAACTTCAACAGTACGGCGGTCTTTTCGAGCCACGGCGACGGACTTCGTTGTCAGCGACGGAACGACGAGCGGCACTACGACGTTCGCCGATACGATGGGGTCTTTGACCTCCGGGAGTGTGGGCACGGCAAGCGGCGGCGGGGCTGGACAGAGTCTGTCGGCTGACGTCCTGACCAGCCAAACCGCCGCACAGACTGCGCTGACGGACATTACGGCTGCGGTGGCCGATGTGGCGAACCAGCGCGGATCAATCGGCGCGAACATCAACCAGTTGAATGCAGCCTCCAACGTGGCGAGCTCGGAGGAGGTCAACCTGTCTGCGGCGCAGAGCAGCATTACCGAGACGAACTATGGTCAGGCGACCAGCGACCTGGCGAAGTACCAGGTGTTGAGCCAGACCGGCATCAGCGCTCTTGCGCAGGCGAACAGCGTGCAGCAGGAGATTCTAAAGCTGCTGCAGTAAATTGCGGCGTGCGGCCGGTTGCTGTCTGGACCGGCCGCTTCTTTTTTCAGGCGTGTTGCATGTCTGAGTTTTTCCTAATGCTGCATGGCTTTCTTTGGCATGACGGGTGCTTCCAAGGATAGTTGGCAGCGCATGGAGATGAGACGTTATGGGAACTGTAGGGCTCAGTTTCGGATCGGCGACTAGTGGACAGGGATTTGATGTTGCCACTACGGTGACGCAGATTCAGGCTGCCGAGTCTGCGATCGAGACGCCATGGCAGACGCAGCTAACTACGTTGCAGGCGCAGGATACAGTGTTCAGTTCGCTGGGGAGCGATCTGTCTACCTTGACGACGAGCGTGCAGGCCTTGACCGATTTTGCAGGGTGTATTTTCGCAGAAGGAAGGCTCGAGTTCGAACACTGATGTGCTGAGTCTGACCTCGGCGAGCAATTCGGCGGTTGCGGGCAGCCATTCGGTGCTGGTCAACTCACTGGCTGCAACATCTTCCGATTATCTGGATCCGATTGCGAACGCGACGCGATACGCTTGCGGGTAGCGTCACGTTCCAGGTTGGGTCGGGGGCGAGCACGACCATTACCGTGGACAGCAGCAGCAATACGCTGAGTACGCTGGCGGCGGCGATCAACTCGGCCGGGTGCCGGGGTGACGGCCAGCGTTATATCGGACTCGTCTGGATCGCGGCTCTCGCTGGTGAGCGGGACGAGTGGAAGCGCCGGGCAGTTGACGGTGACGAGTGCGTTGTCGGATGCGACGACGGGTGTGAATCTAGCCAACAATACCGGGACGACCGGAGCCGATGCGAGCCTGAACGTCGATGGGATTGCTTTGACCAGCGCGAGCAACACGGTGAGCACGGCGATTCCGGGAGTGACCTTTCAACTGCTGGCGGCGGACGTGGGAAGCCCTGTGCAGGTGGAGATTACCAACAACAACACGGCGATTGAGACGGCGTTCTCGTCGATGGTGACTGCTTACAACGCGGTGGTGAAGGACGTGTCGACGCAGGAGGGGAACGACTCGAGCGGCAATCCTGAGCCGCTGTATGGAAGTCCTACGCTGTCACTGATTCAATCGCAGCTTTCGTCGGCTGTTTGACCTCGGCTACAGCGAGCGGGAGCGTGACGAATATTACGCAACTTGGGCTGAGCTTCAATGATGACGGGACTCTGAGTCTAGATACGGATGCGCTTGACGCGGAGTTGAACAGCAACTTCTCCGATGTGACGGGATTTCTGCAGAATCCGGGGAGCTTTGGGCAGAGCTTTGCGACGACCTTGAATAATCTGGGGACGCAGGCTCCTAATGGGGCTATCTACCTGGCGCAGCAGCAGAACAGCGCCGAGGAGGCGTCGCTGAACCAGAGCATTACGAATGAGAATGCGGTGCTGGCGGCACAGAAGACGTCATTGACGAATGAACTGAATACGGCCAACCAGATATTGCAATCGATTCCTTCGCAGTTGAGCGAGGTGAATGAGATGTACAGCGCCATTACGGGATATAACACGGGGAACGGATAGATATGGCGTATCGGCAGTTATCGGGAGCAATCTCTGGCAGGTGCGACAGGCATGGAACTGGTGGTCGCACTCTACGATGCGGCGATCAGATTTCTTTATCGTGCGATGCAGTGCGTGGAAGATGGCGATGTCGCCGGGCGGCGTGTGGCGGTAAAGAAGGTGATCGATATCCTGATGTATCTGCAGGCGCGATTGCGGCCGGATGTTGGAGGGACTGCCGCTGCTTCGCTCTCCGACTTTTATGCTGCGATGTTTACGATGACGCTGGAGGCCTCGCACTTCAACTCGGCGGAGCAGTTCAAGAGCGTGATTGCGTGCGTGGTGAACGTCCGGGATGCGTGGGTGGTTGCGGCGCGCGATCCTGAGGCGGGGAAGGTGTTGCCGCGAGAGCTGAGGACCCGGGAGGAGAAGTTTCTTCCGGGCAGCGCGGCTCCTGTGGTGGCGAGTGAGGACTGGTGGTTCGCGGTGGTCGGCTTAGAGGTACCCCCCTCCCCCCATCAAATTGCGCAAAGTATTCAAAGTAGGTGGTTTAGGTCCGGACTTCGTTGTGCGCAGGTCCAAAAAGTCTTATAAAGTGGGGTTGATGGCTGCAAAGTATTCATAAGTTTAGGTTTATGAGGTTGGCTTGCGGCTGGGTTGTCAAAGATGCGGTGGTGCGAATCCGCCTGGGCGGTTTTTTGGCTGTAGTTCTATATACGTCAGTTTGGGAGGTGTTCGGTTCCCCAACCATCGCCCGATCAGGCGGGCTCGGGATGGGTACCCGGGCGTTTTGGGGTGGGTGAAGGAGACCAGGCGACGGCAAAAAGCAAAAGCGCGGTGAGTTGGGCTTATACATCCCACCCTTCGCCAAGTGCTGCGAAGGATGGGCACCCGGGTGTTTGGGTGGGTTTGGGAGAACAGGCAACGGCAACGGCGGCGGGAAAGGGTGTGCGTTCCCCACCCGTCGGGCGATCAGGCGCCCTCAGGATGGGGCACCGGACGTTTTGTGGTGGGGTTGAAGAGACAGGCAACGACGGAATAGTCAGCGGTCAGCTATGAGCTGTCAGCTAAAGCAACGGCAACAGTAACGGGCAAGCGCGGGAAGGTGGGAGGAGAGCATATCCGGGGCTAAAGCCCGGCGTTGTGGGTGGTTCTTGATGTCCAGGCTAAAGCCTGGACCTATCAGAAGCAATGGCAAAAGTGGTTTAGGTGGTGACGGCGATCTCTTCTTCGAGGCGCTGTTTTTCGTAGAGGCTGGTGTAGTAGCCGTTGCGGAGGAGGAGTTCGTCGTGGGTGCCGCGTTCTACGATGCGGCCGGCTACGAGGACGGCGATCTGGTCGGCGTTGCGGGCGGTGGAGATGCGGTGGGAGATGAAGACTGTGGTGCGGTCCTGCATGACGCGGCGGAGGCCGGCGAGGATCTGTTCTTCGGTGTAGGTGTCTACGCTGGCCAAGGCGTCGTCGAGGATCAGGATTTTGGGGTTGCGGATGACGGCTCGGGCGATGGCGGTGCGTTGTTTCTGGCCGCCGGAGAGGGTGAGGCCGCGCTCGCCGACCATGGTCTGGAAGCCGCGGGGGAATTCGAGGATCTCGGTGGCGATGTGGGCGACGGTGGCGGCTTGCTGAATCTCTTCGTCGGTGGCGTTGGGGGCTCCGAAGGCTATGTTCTGGCGGATGGTCTCGGTGAAGAGGAAGGTTTCCTGCGGGACGAAGCCGATGCTGGCGCGAAGGGTTGCCAGAGGGAAGCTGCGGATGGGTTGGCCGTCGATGAGGACGGTGCCGGGGGTGGCGTCGAGCAGGCGGGGGATGAGGTTGACCAGGGTGGTTTTGCCGGAGCCGGTGGGGCCTACGATGGCGATGCTTGTGCCGGCGGGGATTTCGAGGTTGATGTCTTCGAGGACGTTGGGGCCTGTGGGGTAGGCGAAGGTGAGATTGCGGAAGGTGATTGTGCCTTGAAGGCTTGTGGCAAGGCGAGGAGAAGCAGATCCCTCCCCCTTCGACAAGCTCAGGGTGCGGGATGACAAATCAATATGGGATGACAATAGTTGAGGGTCGTCGGCGATGTCGGGTTGTTGCTTGAGGAGTTCGTCGATGCGGACTACGGAGGCGGTGCCGCGCTGGAAGAGGTTGACGACCCATCCGACGGCGATGAGCGGGAAGATGAGCTGCACCATGTAGACGCCGAATGCGGTGAACTGGCCGGTGGAGATGCGGTGCTGGATGACCAGATGTCCGCCGACTAAGAGGGTGATCATGGGGGCGAGGCCGAGGAGGAACTCGAGGGAGGGCCAGAGCATGGCCATGAGGCGAACGAGGAGGAGGGATCGGCGGATGTACTCGAGGTTTGCGGTCTCGAAGGAGGCGATCTCGGCTTCTTCCTGGGCGAAGGCGCGGATGAGGCGGGCGCCGGAGAAGTTCTCCTGGGTTTTGGCGGAGACGTCGGAGTACATGGCCTGGATGCGTTCGAAGCGGCGATTGATGCGGTTGCCGGCGACTTGCACGAGCACGGATGCTGCGGGGAGTGGGACGAAGGCGAAGAAGGTGAGCCTGGGGCTGATGCGGTACATGAAGGGCAGCGCGGCGGCCATGTAGACGACGGTGTTGGCGCTGTACATGATGGCGGGGCCGAGGAGCTGGCGGACGGCGTTGAGGTCGTTGGTGGTGCGGGCCATGATGTCGCCGGTGCGGTGGGTGTTGTAGAAGCTGGGCGACTGGCGTTCGAGGTTGGTGAAGAGGTCGTTGCGGAGGTCGAACTCGATCTCGCGGGAGGCGCCGATGATGACCTGGCGGGTGATGTAGAGGAAGACTGCCGAGAGTGCGGCTATGAGCAGGATGCGGAGGGCGTGGTAGACGATCTTCTGCTGGGTGACGCCGTGGCTCATGTCGTCGACGGCGTGGCCGATGACGAGGGGCAGCATGACCTTGATGACGTTGTAGAGGATGATGGCCACCCCACCCCAGGCGAGGTTCTTCCAATAGCGCCTGAGGTAGGGGTTGAGTGGCCGGAGTTTTTCAAACATGGTTGGGCGCCTTGAAGATTAGAGGCGGTTAGGGGGCCTATGAGGTTCGGAGGAGTTTGCGGAGCGGACTCGGGCTTGGCAGGCTCTGCGGCGGGTTTGGCAGGTTCGGTGGCCGGTTTCGCGGGTTCGGCTGGCTTGGCTGGCGGAGGCGGCGGCATCTTGGGTGCGGGTGCGGTGTCCGACTGGCTGAGTAGCTCGACGTCGAAGATCAGTTCGGAGCGAGCCGGGATTGGGCCGCGAGCGGTGGCACCGTAGGCGAGCTGATAGGGAATGAAGAGGCGGCGCTTGCCGCCGATGTGCATGCCGTCGAAGCCGGTGTCCCAGCCGGGGATGACCTGATGCTCGCCGTATTGGACGGTGAGGGGCTCGCCGCGGTCGACAGAGGAGTCAAACTTGGTGCCATCGGTGAGGTAGCCGGTGTAGTGGATGGTGTACCACTTGTGCGGCAGGGCGAGCGGGCCGGTGCCGATCTTTGTGTCGACGTAGATGAGGGAGAAGCTGGTGGACTCGATGCCGAGGGATCTCGCTGAGGTTGGGGGACTCGAGCGGGGAGACGTAGTCCAGCTTAACTGTGGGAACAGTGGAGATGGTGTAGAGAGGCTTGGGGCAGGGCACGCCGGGGGGAAGTGCGGGAATCTTGGGTGAGATCTCGGGGAGCTTGATGCAGGCCGCCGCGGCGGCGGGGTGAGTCGTGGGAGTGTGCGTTGTTGCCGTGTGGGGTGGCGGGCTTCTTGGGTGGTGTGGTTGGGGTCTGGCTGGAGGCGGTGACGGTGGCGGTGATGGTTACAAGGGCTAGGGCGGATAGGGTGAGGCGGTGAAAGATCATTGTCAGTCTAGTTTAGGACGAATTGGCGGGAATTGGGGAGTACAGGTGGGGATTTAGGTCGGCGAGCGTAAAAGGAGATAGGCTCCGACGATGCCGAAGAGGAGGTCCGGCGTCCAGGCGGCGAGGAAGGCAGGGAGGGTGTTGACGTTGCCCATGGCGCTGAAGATGCCGGCGATGACCCAGTAGGAGATGGCGAGGCCGATGGCGGTGGCGATTCCAACGAGGCCGCCGCGCTTGCCCATGGAGAGGGCGAACGGGACGGCGAGGATGGCCATGACGAGGGAGGTGAGTGGATCGGCGATCTTCTTGTAGAGCTGGACGGCGAGGCGTTTGGTGTCGAAGCCCGATTGTTTGAGGTCGGTGATGTAACGGGAGAGCTCGCCGTAGTTCATCTCCTGGGCCTGGAGATCCTCCTTGGTGAAGTAGCTGGGTTGCTCGCGGATCTCGGGGAAGGTGGAGATGGTGAAGGGTTGAAAGGACGAGACCGTCTCGCCGGAGAAGGTGCGCTGCCAGCCGTTTTCGAAGACCCAGCGAGAGACGCGGTCGTCCCAGCGGGCGGAGGTCGCGAAGATGCGTCGGGTGAGGACGAAGGAGGTTGGGATCGAACTCGAAGACGGTGAGATTGGCGAACACGTTCTTGTAGGGGTCGAAGAACTGGTAGTAAAAGATGCGGGCGGGGGTTGCGGCAGGGTGAGCGCTGGGATCGGTGGAGTTTGCTTCGGCGGTTGGGGGTGGGGTGGCCTGGCCGGACATCCACTGGCGGTCGGGGCGCAGGAAGGTCTGGGCAGGCTTGCCCTTGATGATGGAACGAAGGGCGTCTTGACGGCGGTTGGCTGCGGGGAGGTAGAGGTCGTCGAAGGCGAAGAGAGCGCAGGAGATGAGCAGCGCGATGACCAGGACCGGCGCGACGACGCGGTAGAGGCTGATGCCGGTGGCCTTCATGGCGGTGAGCTCGGAGGATCGGTTGAGCGCGCCGAAGGTGATGAGGACGGCGACGAGCGAGCAGAGCGGAGTGACGTTGTAGATGATGTAAGGGATGAGGTTGAGCAGGTAGTCGCCTACGGTGACGAGGGGCGTGCGGTTGCGGATGATGTCGCCGATGAGCTCGAAGAAGGTGAAGATGATGAAGAGCGAAGAGAAGGCAGCGAGGATGAGGGCGAGGTTGGTGATGTACTCGCGCATGACGTAGTCGTCGAGGATGAGGGGGAAGCGGGTGCCGAGGATTCCGCGGAGACGGCGGAGGATGGTGGCGATGTCGGGAGGACGCAGGTTGGAACCGAGGGTGGTGCCTTTTGCGGCGAAGCGGGAGTAGAGCTTGTTGAGGCCCTGACCGATGCGCCCGACGAGCGATAGGGCGATGCCGCCACGAGACATCTGGAAGAGTAGTAGGGCGCCGGCGGCGGCGAAGATGAGGTTGGCGCCCCATACTCCGATGAAGGGATCGAGCTTGCCGCTCTTGGCGAAGGCGATGCCGACGAGCGAGAGGACGTAATAGACGAAGACGAGCAGGATGGTAAGAACGAAGCCGGTGGACTTGCCGCCGCGCTTCGACGAGATGCCGAGAGGGACGCCGACCAGCATGAGAACGAGGCAGGCAAAGGGGTAGGAGAAGCGTTTATTGAACTCGATGCGATAGATGCGGGCGTCGGGTGCGGAAGAGTGCTCGCCGCGCCGGATGAGTTCGGAGAGAGAGAGAGAGAGGATGGGAGTGTCGGCGCGGCCGAGGTGTGTGTCCTCCTGAGCGCCAGTCTGAATGGGGATATCGGAGGTGACGAAGGTAGAGATGTTGTATTGACTGGGGTCAGTGTCGGACATCTGATGCTGGCCGCCATTGAGGAGGTGGAGGCGAATGGATGATGTGCTTTGCGGGGGAGTGGTGGGGCTTGATTGAGGGTTGGCGTCTGTGGCGGTAGTGGGGGTGGTCTCGTTGACTACGACGGCCTCATCGGCGGTGGTAATGTTGGGGCCGGGCTGGGTGAGGTTAGCGAGGAAGACGTGGTGCCAGAGCGCGGCTCCGGATGCGGGCCGGATGTCCTGGACGTAGAGGACGTAGTTCTTGAAGTCCTCATAGAAGACTCGGGGTTCAACCTCGAAGGAAGCCTGGGAGGATTTGAGGGAGTCTTCTAGTGTAAGGAGCGCGGATGCTGAGTAAGGAGCGAGATAGAGGGAGTTGAGCAGCCCAAGGCCAAGCGCAACGATGGAGACGATGGAGACGATCCTGACGAAATCGAGCGCACCCATTCCGGCGGCGCGCATGGCGGTGATCTCGGAGTCGGCGGCGAGGCGGGAGAGGCCGAGTAGGATGCCGACGAGTACAGCCATGGGGATGGTGAGAGTGAGTGCGTTGGGGAGGGTGAAGAGGAAGATGCGGGCGACGTCGGCCATGGAGGCGGAGTCGCGGACGACGAGCTCGAGGATGCGGCCGAGATCGCGCATGAAAAGCACGAAGGTGAAGAGGACTCCGCCGAGGAGGGCGTGTGAGGTGACTTCGCGGAGGATGTAGCGGGTGATGATGCGCATTGGGCTGTAAGCAGCAGAGCTACTTTGAGTTTAGCGCGAGGAGGGAGTTGGCGCGCAGCCGCCGCCCATTGGTGGATCTGATGGAAGTCAGGTTAGTTTCGCCGTTCAGGGGCCATGCTTTGAGAGAGTGCGGTCGGTGCAATCGCCTTCGGCAAGGCAGCAGCGAAGAATACCGCAGACTATGGTGAGAGTGGCCCCTCCAATGAGAAAGAGTATGCCGGTAACGACGTGGCCGGTGAAGTAGGGGACGAGGAAGATCGCCACTCCCGCGTAGAGGAGGACAGTGAGGAGATAGCGAAGAGTGCATCGCGACATAATCTGCCTCTGGGCCAGGAGGTCGGCGGCGCAAGGCCGCACGTCGTTGGCCGGATTCTACTCTATGTTTGACGCGTTTGGCCATCGAGTTGTGAGCTTAGTCTGGTTTGCTTACGGTGGGGGGATTTTGGCGAGCATGACGAGTTGGTGGGCGATGATGTCAGCCTGGGATTCTTCCGTCCGACGCTGGTTTCGCAGCCCCCAAAGCGTGCCTTTTCGGGGACGAATTTCTTAGCGTAAGGGGATGGAATTGCTCAATTCGTATTATCGGGAATCAACCGTGCCAGCGTGAGATCTCCTGCGATCTGGGTGAAGATCTGGTCCAGGTTCGTCGTAGGCTGAGAACTCGAGGTGCAACCGCTGCTGCCTCCGGTCGCCGTGTAGTCGGAGTAGAACGTCGCTGCACTGGATGCCATGGTTCCCATTACCTGACACGGCGTGATGCCAGAAGTATCCGTCGCGCAACCTGATGCTGGTGATCCGTAAGCAACCGTATAAACTCTTGTTCCTGCAGTCTTTGCTGCCGCGGCTGCCGAAACCGCCTGCGCGCACTGATTCTTCGTCGACGGATAAGTGCCCGAGGATGTAGACGCACCTGGCATGGCGCTGCTGGTTGCATTTGAATCCCCGTCGCTAAGTATGATCATTACGTTCTGTGACAGTGTGTTTGCGGTATGCGCGGCCACAAGTGAATCCTGGGCAGCATAGATGGCTCCGGCGTAGTAAGTTCCCTGGCCACCCACTGCCTGCATTGGGGGACAAGGAGTCGTCGTGGTCTTACCCTTCACGGTCACTGTCGAACTAGGTCCTGCACCGACAGCGGCAGAGATGTCTGAGGCGGAGTTCAGTGGGGGGACGGTAGTTGAATTAGAGGTTCTATAGTCACTGTCGTAGGGGATAACCTGATAGGTGGAAGTTCCCGGAGTATAAGTTACTGCAGTTGTGGATGGGAAGGTATAGGGAGTGATCGTAGGAGTTGTACCGCTGCAGTTGTAGTCGTCGGCCACGGTGCCGGTTGTGATATTGGGAAAGGTGAATATTGATACCTTATCGACCGGGTGTGCGACGTTACCATTCGACAGTGTGCCGCAACCCGATGCGGCGCATGGATCCAGATCCCCTAGCATCGTCTGGATGCCGCCTAGCGCGCAGCTGATCCTGGTATTCTTACAGTTCGGGTCATTGTCGGTACTATTCATCGATTGCGTGGTATCGACGACAAGCGCAACGTTATAGGGCCCAGATACTGCCCCTCTCATCGCTGCTGTCGCCGTCGTCGTCAAGGTTATGGTCCTGAAGCCCAGCAATGCTCCAAAGGTCATCTTTACTGTGGCCGTCTCCTTTACCTGAACTGCGTTCGCATTAGCGGGAGCTATGCATGCGAGGCCCAGTGTCGTTAGACACTTGTATTGCGGATACCCTGTCACCATCCCGACACTCGTGAGACCCGAAATTGCGTTCAAACTTCCCGATGCTCCGCTGTATGTGGTTGCGGCGGTTGTTGCCGTTGTGTTGTTAGGCAAAGCCTGGGCTGCTGCGAGGGCAGATGCATCAGTCGCAGACTGCAGTTGTCGATAGCCGACGTAAGCGCGCCCCGTATCGACTACAAAGCCCGTAAATCCCACCAAGACCACGACGATCATGAACGCGGCAATCGGAAGTATCTGACCACGTTCATCCTTGAGAATCTTTTGCAAGAATGAAACTCTGTGAGCGCTCATTGAACCAGCTCCGTGGTCTGCGCCTGGAGAGTGCAGCCAGGCGCAAGATTTTTGCCGTAGATTAAAAGAGTGCACGGATACGTCACCTGAACCTGTGCCGCTGTACCCTGTACCAGTTGAGCCGCACCCGCCGTGCAGGTCGTGCCGGGATAAGAAGTGCCATTCAGAATAAAGGTGTAGCTTAAACTCGAGGACTTCAGCAGTGGAGATGCGCTGCCAATTGTCGTCGAGATTGTGCTGCAGGGATCGGTCACCTGTCCTCGGCTAATCGCAAGCTGGCGCGCGCCGATCTCAACCGCGTTCGTCAACATCAAGTAGTGATTAAGCGCAATTCCGAAGGACGTGATTCCTGTAACGATTATCAGCAGGATTGGCACGCACAGCGCCAGCTCAACTAGAGACGAGCCTCTTTCGTCAGACCTCTGAATGCAGGTCCGAACAAATCCAATCTGATGTCGAGAGCGGGAACCAAGACAGAGCAATCCAGTAACACGTGCTATACCGTTCATGTTTACCTACTCTTCTACTAAATCTCTAAGTTAGGCCTCTAATTTATCTCAAATAAATCCCCTAAATGGGTTACCTTGGGAATCTTTGGTAACAGCCGCAGGCACAAATTCAACGTCTGCGAGGGGCTCAGACACCGAAGGGCCATATGTAACTCCGGAGGTAACGACTCAAACTGATCGGCATCAAGGGTTAGCGAGGAAGCGGTAGCCGATGCCGCGGACGGTGACGAGGTGGTGGGGGCTGGAGGGGTCGTCCTCGATGTAGCGGCGGAGGCGAACGATGAAGTTGTCGATGGCGCGGGTGTCAGTGTCTTCGTGTACGCGCCAGACTCGTTCGAGGATGTCTTTGCGGGAGACGATCTGGCCTTCGTGGTCGGTGAGGTAACGGAGGAGGTCGGCCTCCATGAGGGTGAGGTGAGTGGTGCGGTTGGGGGCGATGAGCTCGAGGGTGTCGAAGCGGATGGTGCGGTCGTTGAAGGTGTAGGGGGGCGGTTGATCGCTGTGCTGGGCTTCCGGTTTGGATTCGGTGGGGGCGCTTTGCCAGGCTGTGCGGCGGAGGAGGGATTTGAGGCGTACGAGGAGGATATTCAGGTCGAAGGGCTTGGGGAGGTAGTCGTCAGCGCCAGCTTCGATGCCTTCGAGTACATCTTCGGGGCGGGAGCGAGCGGTCAGGAGCAGGACGGGGGTGTAGATGCCGGCTTCGCGGAGGGTTCGGACGATGGTGAAGCCGTCGGTACCGGGGAGCATGCAGTCGAGAACTACGGCGGCGGGGGGCTCGGGTGGAGCGAGGAGCCAGGCTAGGGCGGCGTCGCCGTCGGAGTCGTGATGGGTGCGGTAGCCCTCGGCCTGGAGGTTGAAGAGGAGGCCCTGGGCGAGATGTTCTTCGTCTTCGACTACAGCGATGAGCGGTGCGGTGGAATTGGTGTCCATGATTTGAGTTGGGCCTAACTTGCCATGGCCGGGGCGGATTTGAGAATGGAAGCGAGCAAGACTGAGAGCCCGTTCCATGCGATTTGAACTCCTATGCAGACGAGGATAAAGGCTATGACGCGAAGGATGCCGTGGGCGGTGGAGGGAGAGACGGCGTTGGCGATTTTCTGCGCGCGTGAGTAGCAGAGATAGACGGACAGGCTAAGCACAACGGCGGCGAGAAATACGCCCAGGTGCGCGATGAGGGTCTGGCCTACGGTGGGCTGGACCGTGCGGGCGCTGATGGTCAACATAACGACGATGCAGCCGGGGCCGGCGGTGATGGGGAAGGTGAAGGGGTAGAAGGCCTTTTCTTCCAGGGTACTGGTGATCGATGATCCCTGCATCTCTTCTGCGGCCTGTGTCTTGTCGACGTTGGGGCTGCTGTCTGCCTGGTTGAGGAGGTTCCAGCCGATGGAGGCGATGACGATTCCTCCGGCGAGCTGCACGATGGGGAGTGAGATGGAGAAGAAGGCGAGGATCCCGGATCCGAGGAGCTGGATGACGGCGAAGAAGAGGACGCAGTTGATAGCGATCATGCGAGAGAGCGAGCGATAGACGCTGATCGGCTGCTGCCCGACGAGGCCCAGGAAGATCAGCGCGGAGCCGAGGGGGTTGACCAGCGGAAGGAGAGCTGTGAAGGCGAGTACGAAGCTTTTCCAAACCAGCAGCATGGCTCTCCACGGAAGATTGAGGGTTCCATTGCGATTGTACTTTGTGTTGTTCGCAGCTAGGGGGTTGCTGGGGAGCCACCGGTGGGGATGGTGAGGGGGAGGGTGAGGGTGATGGTGGCGCCCTGGTTGATGCCGGGGCTGGAGGCGGTGGCGTCTCCTCCATGCTGGCGAGCTATGTTGCGGACCAGGAAGAGGCCGAGGCCGGTGCCCTTGATCTTGACCATGTCGCGGCCGGGGACTCGGTAGAAGCGGTTGAAGATGCGCTTGAGCTGATTGGCGGGGAGGCCGAGGCCGGTGTCGGTGATGCGGAGGGTGGCCCAGGTGTAGGGGGTTATGGCGAGGGAGCAGCGGATGTGGACTCCGTTAGGGGAGTATTTGACGGCGTTGTCGAGGACGTTGAGGACGGCGGTGCGTAGGTCCTCGGGGATGCCGGTGGTGTGGATGCGGACGGCTCCTGGGATGGGCTCGAGGATGATGGCTTCGGGGGGGAGATGGTGGCGCTGGAGGGTGATGGCGATGCAGTCGGCGACGAGGGCGCCGAGGTCGATGATGGCGCGGTTCTGCTGGCGGGCGCGCTGGCCGAGTTCGCCGGCCTTGAGGACCTGCTCGACGGTGGCGAGGAGGCGATCGGAGTCGGAGAGCATGATTCGGTAGAACTCTTGCTTCTGGTCTTCCGTGGTGGGGCGGCGTTGGAGGGTTTCGAGGTAGAGGCGGATGCTGGCGATGGGGGTTTTTAGCTCGTGGGTGACGGCGTTTAGGAAGGAGTTCTGGCGCTCGTTGCGGCGGACCTCGCGGACGAGGAAGATGGTGTTCAGGGTGACTCCGGCGACCAGGAAGCCGAAGAGGATGATTCCGAGGATGAGGGAGAGGACGCGGCCCTCGTGGAGGATGATCCAACTGATATTTAGATAGATGGTGACGCCGACGAGGATCGCCCCGAGGGTGATGAAGAAGGCGATGGCTCCTCTGCGACGGGTGATGTTCATGGCTTGGTGAAGTATAGACGGGGTACCCCCCTCCCCCACCAGTTTTGCGCAAAATCTTCGAAACAGGTGACTTAGGTTCGGACCCCGGTGTGCGGGGGTGCGAGATGGTGGAGGCGGGTGCAGAAAGATGGGGGGGTGGCTGGGGCCTCAATTTGTCAAGTGGGGTGGGGTTATTTCGGATTGCTGGCGGTTCGCTGTTGGTTGGCGGATCCATTCTTTCGGGCGGGAAGACAAAGGCGTTTGGGAACCAGCAATGAGCAACGAGCAACGAGCAATGAGCGAAGGCAAGGACAACAGCAAAGCGTTGTTGGTTGTTGGTGGGGTGGGTGGGTTATTATCGGTTGCTGACAAATTGGTCGGACAACTTGCGGGGAGATGGATTCACATGAGGACGAGATTTGATCGTCGTGCGCTGCTGAAGTTTTCGGGGGTGGCTGCTGCTTCGCTGGCTTTGCCGCGGGGAGCTTTTGCTTTGGCGGATGATGCTCCGGTGGCTAAGACGACCGCTGGGAAGGTGAGCGGGACGTTGGTGGAGGGGATTAATGTCTTCAAGGGCGTTCCTTATGGCGGAGATACGGCCAAGAGGCGGTTTATGGCTCCGGTGGCTCCGACTCCGTGGACGGGGG
Organism: uncultured Acidobacteriaceae bacterium; assembly: GCA_963744125.1. Taxonomy (GTDB): domain Bacteria; phylum Acidobacteriota; class Terriglobia; order Terriglobales; family Acidobacteriaceae; genus Edaphobacter. The sequence goes on from CAVUSG010000012.1 coordinate 1,342,843, forward strand.
TGATGGATTGCACTGCGTTTACGACGATGGCTCCACAGCTGGTGGCGGCTCGGGCTCCGGGGGCGGCGCGGGCTGGGCGGCCGGGTGCTACGGCTGGGGCGGGAGCTGCAGCGGTTCCGTTGACTTCGGCGGCTGGAGTTCCGGGGGTGGCTCGGGACCAGGGGACGCAGAGTGAGGATTGTTTGCACTTGAATGTCTGGACGGCCGGGTTGCGGGATAAGAAGAAGCGGCCGGTGCTGGTTTATTTCCATGGCGGGGCTTATAACAACGGGACCGTTAATAGCGATCTGTATGACGGGAAGCGGCTGTGTCACCGGGGTGAGGTGGTGGTGGTGACGGTGAACCACCGGCTGAATGCGTTTGGGTATATGTACCTGGGGGATCTGGCTCCGGAGTATGCGGATTCGGGGAATGCCGGGCAGTTGGACCTGGTGCTGGCGCTGAAGTGGGTGCGGGATAATATTGCGGAGTTTGGGGGCGATCCTTCGCGGGTGCTGATCTTCGGGCAGTCGGGCGGCGGGGCGAAGTGTGCGGCGCTGATGGCTACTCCGGTGGCGAAGGGACTGTTCAACCGGGTTATGACGATGAGCGGGCAGCAGATTAAGGGTGCTTCGATTGAGATCGCTTCGGGGCGGACGAAGACGGTGTTGGCGAAGATGGGGATTGCCGAGGGCACGAAGGGTAAGGAGCTGGTGGCGGCGCTGAATGCATTGACGATGGAGCAGATACAGGACGGGGCACGAGCTGTTAGTTCGGATTGGCTGCCGGTGGTGGATAACGTGATTTTGTTCCGGAATCCGTTTGATCCGGATGCTCCTGCACTGTCCGAGAATGTGCCGATGATGCTGGGGAATGTGCATGACGAGACGGCTGTGGGTGGGCGTGGCGCGCCGATTACCTGGGATAATGCGGCGGCTGCTTTACAGGCGGCGATACCTGAGTATCTGGGGCCGTATAAGGCTGAGGAAGTGGTGGCGAAGTTCCGGGAGATTCATCCGGACTATACGCCGGAGCAGGTGGACATAGCGGCTGCGACCGCGTTTCGTGCGTGGCCGGGGCAGCGGTGGGAGGCTGAGCGGCGGGCGGCGAATCCGAAGAGCCAGGTGCATACGTGGGTGTATCAGATGAACTTCAAGGGAGCGAACGGACGGGCAGTGCATACGAGCGATATTCCGTTCATGTTCGACAATATCTGGGCGGCGACGGGGCAGGTTGGGACGGCTCCGGAGCAGTTGGAGGCGGCGAATGCGCTGGCGGCGATCATGTCGCAGATGCTGATTACGTATGTGACTACGGGGAGTCCGAATGGTGCGTTGAATAAGGGTCTGCTGCCGGAGTGGCCGGCTTATGATTTGAAGAATCGGAGCACTATGATCTGGGATAAGACGCCTAAGATTGAGAATGATCCGCGAGGTGCGGAGCGGGTGTTTGCGGATAAGTCGCACTATCATCAGGCTGGGACTCCGCTGCCGTAGGGGTGGTGTAAGCTAGCAGCGCTCCAGGACGGAGATTCATGTTGATCGGGATGAGACGAGCGCTTGCGATAGGGATGCTTGGTGTTTGTGTGGGGTGCAGCAAGAAGCCGGTGCAAGTTCCGGTGGCGGCATTGGCTCCGACACCGAATCGCGTGAAGGTAGTGACCGTCGTGACGGTGGATCTGATCCGGGCAGAGCCAACGACGATGGTTAAGGTCACGCCAGCGACACAAAGTGCGTCTTTGCTGCAGAGGCCGGTGAGCCTTCCAGATTCGGCGGGGCATTTGGAGGGAAAGGTGGTTTTCGATGCCATCATCGCCAAGGATGGAAGCATCGAGAAGCTGACTATGATCCAAGGGACACAGAGCTTTGAGAATGCGGCGGTGGCGGCTGTGCAAAGTTGGCAATACCGGCCTTATCTTCTGAATGGGGAGCCTGTTGCGGCGGATGCGACTATTACGGTGGATTTTTCTTTGGGCAAGTAGTTTTCGGAGTGTGAATCGATGCAGATGAAGATGACGCAGGGCGAGTTCGATGCGGTTGCGGCGCGCTTGAAGAGCAGTGAGGGAATCGAGTTGAGCGGACCTACGGGGACGATCGAGAAGATGGGTGTGAAGGCAGGGTACTCCTACGATGGCGAGACGCTGACGGTAGAGGTGATGGAGAAGCCGTTTCTGGTCACGCGAGAGTATGTGGAGGAAAAGCTGAAGGCTTGGCTGGCGTGAAACGAAGAGACGTGTTGCCGATGATGGGGTGGCAACTCCTCCTCTGATCTTGATGCGTTGATATTTACGCAGTACGAATCGGCGACGGCGGTACGACGATCTCAACAAGTCCGGTGGCCACGTCATATACGAGGCCGGAGACAAGCCACGCGCCCGGCAATGCGGGAATCGCCCGGAGCGAAGCGACGTCGACGGCAACCGCCGCGCGGGGATCGGTGACTGCTTTTGGCTTGAGTTCTGCTTCCTGTATTTGAAAATAGTGTGTCAGCATGGCTGGGTCGCCTGCGAGGCGAGTGATGCCGCAATCGGTGTGGTGAAGCACGATGATGTGAAACTCTCCGCCGCCTCCAGGAATCTCTCCGGCGACCTCACCGATTCGCCCGAGTAGACCCAACTGCTCCAACAACCCTGGGGTGATTCGACCGCCGATGTTACGGATCACTACAGCCTCGCCCGGTTTAGTTCCAAGTACATGAGCAGGGTCCACACGCATATCAGCGCACCCGATGATGATTGCCTTTATGTTCGGCATTGCCCGCGGAAGCGAGGGCATAAGTGTGCCCGCGGCAGACTGCTGAACAGCAAAGTCTTTGTTGCGTTCCAACATGGAGTCGAGATTGTTCATGTCGATTCTCCTCGAGGGATCTTGCGCGATATCCAGTACCCATCATCGGATGCAATGACGGCCTCTTTTAGTTGTTGAGGTCCTGGCCGAAGCATAGGCGGTAGCCGTTGCAGTCGACGATTTCGAAGTCGCGGCAGCCGTATTCCTGATTGCAGATGGGGCGGACGATGTTGATGTCTTTTTGTTGGAACTCGGCGTAGAGGGCGTCGGCGGCGTCGATCCAGAGATAGGCGTCCCAGGTGTAGTCTTCGGGATCGGCGGGGTTGGCGTTGGGGCGCATCTGGCCGGGGGGATCGAGCTGGCGGAGCATGAGGTGGGCGCCGTTGCGCTGGACGATGGTGAAGCAGGGGGGCTCGCCCCAGAGGCGCTGGTAGTGGAAGCCGAGTTTGTCGCGGTAGAAGCTTGCGGTGGCTACTACGTCCTCGACAATAAAATAAGGGGCGATGCCCCAACGTCTTTGATCAGACATGGTTCATCGCCCCTCTCAGGTGTTACGCGGACTTAAGCCCCGGCTGGTTTGGGGTCGTTCTTGTCGAACTGTGCGATCTGGACTTTTTCGGCGAGGCCGACTTTGCTGAGGAGCCAGATGCAGTAGTAGTTGATGTCGAACTCGTACCAGGCGAGGCCGTGGCGCGCGCTGACGGGGTGGGCGTGGTGGTTGTTGTGCCAGCCCTCGCCGCCGGTGAGGAGAGCGACCCACCAGTTGTTGCGGGAGTCGTCCTTGGTCTCGAAGCGGCGCTTGCCCCAGAGGTGGGTTGCGGAGTTGACGAGCCATGTGGCGTGGAGGCCGATGGTGACGCGCAGGAAGGTTCCCCAGAGCATCATGCCGAGGGCACCGATGACCGGATGCGCGGGAGTGAGAGCGGCTCCGATGATGAGCTGGAGGATGCCGGAGACGGTGAGCGGCAGCCAGTGATATTTGCTGAGCCAGACGTGGACGCGGTCCTTGGTGAGGTCGGGGGCGTAGCGGCCGAGGAGCGCGGTCTCAGAGTGCAGGGCGCGGCCGGAGAGGATCCAGCCGGCGTGAGCCCACCAGGTGCCGTCGTGCGGAGTGTGGGGGTCGCCTTCGTGGTCGGAGTTCTGATGGTGGACGCGATGGGTGGCTACCCAGAAGATGGGTCCACCCTCAAGCGCGAGCGTGCCGCACATGGTGACGAAGTACTCGACCCACTTGGGAGTCTTGTAGCCGCGGTGGGTGAGCAGGCGATGATAGGCGACGCCGATGCCGACGTTGATCGCGAAGAAGTAAGTGATGAGGAAGGCGGCGAGGTTCTTCCATGAGAAGAAGAAGAGCGCGGCGATGGCTCCGACGTGGAAGAGGCCCATGAAGATGGTGGTGATCCAGTTGATGCGGCCTTCCTGATGCTCGCGGCCCATGCGGAGGTCCTGCTTGATCTTCTGCGTGACCTCAGCGACAGCGGGGACGGCGTGGGGCTTGGGGACCGGCTTTGACTTGACTTTGGTTTCTGGGGGGGTGAGGGTGATGGGGGTCATGGATTAGACTTTGTCCTGATGCCTTCCGGGCCCGCATTGTCGAGCCCTGTGCTACTGAGTTAAACGCTATCAGGGACTGAGTTGGCCGGATGTAAGACTTTTGTAATGCTACCCAGAGGTGTTAGTTGATAGGCTGGTGCGATGATGCTCTCTTATAGATTCAGGTGGATAGCGGCGGCTGGGTTTGCTGGGTTGGTCCCGGCGGCGTTTGGGCAGGCGATTGATTTGCCTACGAGCAAGCAGATTGTGCGTCCGGTGCCGGGTGGGCCGCAGCGGTTAAATAGTCTGCCGATGTCGATGGCGATCTCGGCGGATGGACGCTATGTGGTGACGGTGAATGCGGGCTATGGGACTTATGAGTCGCAGTACTATCAGTCGCTGGCGGTGCTGGATACGACGACGGGTGTGGTGACGGATTTTCCGGATGACCGAACTGCGTTGCGGGCGAAGCAGACGCTTTATTCAGGGCTGGCGTTTAGTGGGGATGGGAAGCATCTTTACGCGAGTATGGGTTCGGCTACGAATCCGGTGGGCGATGGGAAGGCTAATACCGGGAGTGGGGTGACGGTGTATGGGTTCGATGCGGGGAAGATTACTCGGGAGAAGATGCTGAGTATTCCGCTGCAGCAGTTGGCGGCGGGGCGGAAGACGATGTTGTTGGGTGGTGGGGATAAGGGCGTGCCGTTTCCGGCGGCTATTGCGGTGGTTGCGGGGAGTCCGGAGAGGCTGGTGGTGGCGGACAATTTGTCTGACGATGTGTTGTTGATGGATGCGACTTCGGGTGCGGTGTTGAAGCGGTTTGATCTAAGTGAGAATGATGCGGTGCCTTCGACTTATCCGGTGGCGGTGGTGTTGTCGAAGGATGGGACGCGGGCGTTTGTGGCTTTGTGGAATGCGAGTGAGGTGGTGGAGCTTGATCTGGCGAAGGGGACGGTGGGGCGGAAGCTGGCGCTGCTGAAGCCTAAGAGTCCTACGGCTGCGGGGACGCATCCTTGTGCGCTGGAGATATCGCCGGATGGGAAGACGATGTATGTGGCGCTGGCGAATCGGGATGCGGTGGCGGCGGTGGATGTTGCGGCAGGGAAGTTTGAGGTGAAGGGATACTTTGATACGCGGCTGCCGCGGCAGACTTATTTTGGCGCGGAGCCGGAGGCGCTGGCGATGTCTGCGGATGGGTCGCGGCTATATGTAGCGAATGCGATTACAGATGCGATCGCGGTGCTCGATACGAAGAAGCTGACGGGGAAGGCTGCGGCGCAGGGGATGGTTGAGCCGATGGGCTTTGTGCCCACGGAGTGGATGCCGATGGACCTGGGCGTGGCGAATGGGAAGCTGTATGTCGCTACGGCGAAGGGGAAGGGGTCGGGGCCGAACAACTTTGCGCAGCGGCCGGCGGCGGGCGCTGAGAGGAAGGCGAACTTCACTTACATTGCGAATTTGATGTATGGGTCGCTGGCTACGCTGGATATGGCGGCGATGGAGAAGGAGTTGCCTCGGTGGACGGCGGAGGTGGTGGAGTCGAACCGGATGAAGGCGGCGGAGGAGAAGATAGAGTTTGCTGGTGGAACGAGCCCGATCAAACATGTGATCTACATCATCAAGGAGAACCGGACGTACGACCAGTTGTTTGGGGATTTGAAGAAGGATGGCAAGGCGGTGGGGAATGGTGATTCGAGCCTGACGATGTATGGCGCGGACGTTACACCGAATCAGCATAAGATGGCGCTGCAGTTTGGGGTGCTGGATAAGTTTTTCGATTCGGGTGAGGTGTCGGGCGACGGGCATGTGTGGTCGACGGCGGCGATTGGGACGGACTATCTGGAGAAGACCTGGCAGCAGAACTACCGGGGTGGGGCTCGGACGTATGACTATGAGGGCGTGGTGGCGGATGGGTTTCCGTTGCTGCAGAAGATTCCGGATGTGAATGAGCCGACGAGCGGGTATCTGTGGGGGAATCTGGCCTCGCATGGGAAGACCTACTACCACTTTGGGGAGTACATCTCGTCGACTTTCTGCGATGCGAAGAAAGCGAGCTCGGAGGAGGGTCCGATGCTGGAGGGGTCGCATTGCACGAAGCCGGAGATTAAGCCGGGGGACGCGATTCCTGAAGAGTGGGGTGGCGGTGTGAACAAGTGGCCGTGGCCGATTCCGATGCTGGCGAAGAATGTGGCGACCAAGCCGGAGTTGGTGGGGCACTTTGCAGCGGAGCAGCCGGACTTTAATCTGCGGATTCCGGATCAGATACGGGTTGCGGTGTTTCTGAAGCATTTGAAGGGGTGGGTTGCGGATCGCGAGGCGGGTAAGGACACGATGCCGAACTTCGTGATGCTGCGGCTTCCGGATGATCACACGGCGGGAACTACTGTGGGTGGGCCTTCTCCGAAGTCTTCGGTGGCGGACAATGATCTGGCGATTGGGCGGGCGGTGGAGGCGATCTCGCACTCGGCTTACTGGAACGATACTGCGTTCTTCATTCTGGAGGACGATGCGCAGAACGGAGCGGACCATGTGGATGCTCACCGCAGCATGGCGCTGGTGGTGAGTAAGTATGCTCCGAAGGCGAAGGATGGCGAGGTGTTTGTGGACAGCCGTTTTTATTCGACGGTGAGTGTGATACGGACGATGGAGACGGTGCTGGGGCTACCTCCGATGAATAATAACGATGCCTTCAGCTCGATGATTGGGAGCGAGTTTACCGGGGCCGGGGATCAGGCTCCGTTTGTGGCGGACTATTCGAACCGCGATAACGGGCTTATCTATACGGCGAATGCGAAGACGGCTCCGGGGGCGAAGGAGTCGAGCAAGATGGACTTTCGGCATGCGGACCGCGCCGATGCGCAGAAGCTGAACGTTATCCTTTGGAAGGACGCGATGGGCGATAAGCCGGTTCCTGCGGCTCTGCTGGAGCGTAGAAAGAAGACGGGCAAGGATGACGATGACTGAGCGGACAGGTACTAGTTGCTAGGTACCAGGTGCTAGGTTTTGGCGGAAGATTTTTGTTTGGAGGATGGATGGATTTGGCGCCGTTTCGGTTGAAGCCTTGGTTTAGTGAGAGGGTTTGGGGGCGGCTTAATCTGAAGCCGTGGTATGAGGAGACTGGGACGACGGAGAAGGTGGGCGAGGCGTGGCTGACCGGGCCGGAGTGCGTGGTGGAGACCGGGGAGCTTGAGGGGCGGAGCTTCAAGGCGGTTGCGAAGGAGTTTTCGGCGGAGCTTGGTGGCGGGGAGTTTCCTCTGCTGGTGAAGTTGCTGTTTCCGAATGAGAAGCTGTCGGTGCAGGTGCATCCGGATGATGCTCATGCGCAGAAGTTGGGGCAGCCGCGAGGTAAGACGGAGTGCTGGTATGTTCTGGAGGCGGAGCCGAGAGCCGCGGTGGCGCTGGGTTTGAAGGCCGGTGTGACGGTGGAGCAGGTGAAGGCTGGAGTTGCTGACGGCAGCATGGAGTCGCTGCTGGAGTGGGTGCCGGTGGCTGAGGGCGAGATGATCTTTGTGGATGCGGGGACGGTCCATGCGATCGGGCCGGGGGTGGTGCTGTTGGAGACGCAGCAGACTTCCGATACTACGTTTCGGTTGTACGACTACGGACGGCCGAGGGAGTTGCATCTGGAGCAGGGTATGGCTGCGGTGAAGTTGAAGACGCGAGCAGGGAAGGTTGCGCCGCGAGAGATGGATGGGTTTACGCGGCTGATTGAGGAGAAGTACTTCACGGTGGACCGGTTTGATGTGGAGGCGATGGAGCCGGTGAGTCTGCGGATGAGTGGGCCGGGGTGTTTGGTGGGGCTGTCTGGGACTGTTGCGGTGATTACCCCGGGCGATGAGGTGGAGTTGCTGCCGGGGCAGGCGGTGGTGCTGCCAGCGGGTGGCGGTGAGGTGATTGTTGAGGCTGAGGATGGGGCTTCGTTTGTGCGGTGTGTGGCGCCGGTTTAAAGTTGGTTGCTAGTTTGCTGGAGGGTGTTGTGGCGACTGGGCGATATGCGGCTTTGCTGCGGGGGATCAACGTTTCCGGGAAGAACATTCTGCCGATGAAGGAGTTGGCGGCGATGTTCGTGGCTGCGGGATGTTCGGAGGTGGAGACGTACATTCAGAGTGGGAATGTGGTGTTCAGCGCGGGGGCTGGGGTGGTGAAGGAGCTTGATACGCGGATTTCAAAGATGGTTGAGGAGGGATTTGGGTGGAAGGTGCCGGTGGTGATTCGGTCTGCCGCGCAGATGGGAGCGGTGATGCGGGAGAATCCTTTTTTGAAGGCGGGTGGTGCTGTGGAGTTGATGCATGTGTACTTTCTGGCTGCGGCACCAGGATCGGAGATGGTGGTTGGGCTTGATGCTGGGCGGTCTCCGGGGGATCGGTTTGAGGTGGTGGGTGGGGAGATCTATCTGGAGCTTGGGAATGGGATGGGGAAGTCGAAGCTGACGAATGCTTACTTCGATTCGAAGCTGAAGACGGTGAGTACGGCGCGGAACTGGCGGACGGTGTTGAAGCTGGTGGAGATGCTGGAGAGCTAGGACTGGACTCAGACCGCGGCTCCAGCGATGACGACATCGCTGGAAGAGTCGGATTCCTCGTCGATCTGATCGGCGTCGTCGTCCGAGTCCGTCTGCCAATCGCGCAGTCCAAAGATACCGATGGTGACGAGTGCCATGATCTCAGGCTCGATGGGTTCGCGGTAGTCGGGCGAGCCGTGGGTCAGATAGTAGGGCAGCGGAAAGAGAAGGAGCACGGCGACGTAGCTGAGAGTTTTGCGGCGATCCTGCTGCCACCAGCGGTAGAGTCCGCGGAGCATCATGGCGGTGAGGAAGGTGCAGAAGAGGGTGTCGGGGATGTCGAGCGGCTCGAGGTTGCGATAGGCGTGGTTGAGGCTCCAGAATCCTGTCCAGAAGCGGACGAAGCGACGGACGGTCACGGCTCCGAAGGCGATGGGGTGCGACTTGATCCAGTTGAGGGTGAGTTCCTTCTTCTCTGCCATGTATGCGACTTCGCCGAGGGTCTCGTACCGCTGCATCTCGACGGGGTTGCTGGCGGGGTGCGCCCATGCCGCGTTGGAGGTGAAGGTGTCGCCATTATTGCCGGCGTAGGCTTCGAGCCAGAATCCGTCGCGAACGGGAGAGATGATGTGGAGAGCGCGGTAGTTGCGGATGCCCCAGGGAGCAACGACTGCGATCAGAGCCACGGTAGTGACGATTCCGCGCAGAAGCCACGGACGGCGATTGCGCCGGACCCGCCACAGAGCGAGGAGAAGCAGCAGGGGCAACAGTGTGCCGATGGATGGGTTAGAGAGGATGGTAATGCCAAAGAGAGCGCCAAGTGCGAACCAGGTGGAGAGAGTTCCGTGGCGATGGATACGCTGCGCAGCCCAGAAGCAGAGCGCAAAGAGCAGGGCGGTGAGGGCGTAGTCCCATACCCGATCGGCCGCGAAGTAGATGGAGTAAGGAAGGAGAGCCCAGGACCATCCGGCGAGGCGTGCGGTGCGTTCGCCGACGGACTCCTTGAGAGACAGGTAGATGGGGATGCAGGTGAGAGCGGAGCAGAGGCTATTGAAGGAGAGAATGACGAAGGCGGATTTGGCGGTGTAAAGGCCGAAGAAGTGAAAGACTAGCGCCAGCAGATAAGGATAGAGAGGCGGCACCAGCGCCGTGGGGCCGGTGATGGGCAGAAACGGAGATCCAAAGCCGTGGCCGAGGAAGATGCTGCGGGCAGTCCAACCCATCTCCCAGCCGAACTCGTTGTGGTCGAGGGTGGGTGCGGCGACGTCTCGGAAGACAAAGAAGACCAGAATGAGACGGAATACCAGCGCCACGGCAACCATGAGAAGGAGGATGGAGGCGGAGGTACGTTTCTCCGAGAAGAGCCTGGAGATGCCAGACGAGATACGTTTACGGACCGTATTTCCGAGAGGTTTAGCGGTAGCTGCACGAGTCACGAGGACCTGGGAGGAGTGTTGAGATTGAATAAGACTGTCCTCGATAAATTCAAAAGGTGGCGGAGTATTGCCCCTTATATATAGAGACGTAATAAGACTGGTTCTAGTTACACAATCTAAATCCGGTTATTAGCTTTTAGACCCGGATTTAAATCATAGTTGCGAGAAGAAGGCGGTTTACGAGGAAACCTGGCCCAGGTGGACCCGTATGGTTAATGATGGCACTTAGCTCATTGGCGGCATTGCTAAGCGGAGGTGAGGGACGGCTCTGGATCTTCAGCATGTAGGGGCGTGGCTAGAACTGGAAGTAGAGAAAGCGGGCGGTGCTGTCCATGTTGGCGAGGACGGCGAAGAGGACGACGAACATCACGAAGGCCCATGGCAGGGTGGGGCTCCAGCGTAGACGAGAGAAGAGGGATGGCGGCGGGTCGAGTGCGAGGGAGATGGGCGCTCCGCCAGGGATGAGCGCGGCGCGGGCCTGCCCGGGCTCCTGACCGAGGATCTGCTGGGTATTGGGGAAGAACCAGACTACGGGGAAGAGGGCGAAGGCAAGCGCTCCATCAAGCAGAGCGCCGACAGGGCCGAATCCGTGATTGCCTGCCATGTTGTGGAGCAGAGCGAAGGCGGAGTGCAGCGAGTCTGAGCGGAAGAAGATGAGAGCAAAAGTGACCTGCAGGTAGACGCCGATCATCATGGCGAGGCGTAGCAGACCCGTGGCTGGAGCGGGGCTCGGAGCGTTGTGAGCGCGGGGACGGAAGTGGCGCCAGGCCTGGTTGGCGGTGAGATAGACGCCGTGGATGAGTCCGAAGATGAGGAACTGAAACCCTGCGCCATGCCACGCTCCGGTGAGGAACATGGTGATGAGGGTTGGGTAGGCAACCATGGAGGTGAAGCCGCCGAAGGTGGCGAGGGCTTTGCGGGAGATCTTGCGGCCGGTGGCGATGCGCTTGCGCTGCACGCCGAGAAGGATGGGGTTGTAGAGATAGAGGGTGATGTAGCGGGTGAGGGTGATGTGCCAGCGCTGCCAGTACTCGGTGACGCTGGTGGCTTTGTAGGGCGAGTCGAAGTTGAGCGGGAAACGGATGGAGAAGATGCGGGCGAGTCCGAGGGCCATGTCGGAGTAGCCGGAGAAGTCGAAGTAGATCTGCATGGAGTAGACGATGACTCCTGTCCATGCAGAGGCGGCTGAGAGTGAGCCGGCGTGAGAGAAGGCAAGATCGGCGGTGGGAGCGAGCTTGTCGGCGATGAGAACTTTTTTGGCGAGGCCCATGATGAACCAGGTGAGGCCGAGTGAGACGTCTTCAGAACGGAGCGCGAAGCGGCGGGCGGGTGGGACCGGAGTGAGGGCCTCGTCGAGGGTTTTGGCTTCGTCTTCGGGGCGGATCTTGCCGAACTGAGGCATCATCTCTTTGTGGTGGAGGATGGGGCCGGCGATGAGGTGGGGGAAGAAGGTGACGAAGACTAGATAGGAGAGGAAGTCCTGTCGCTCGGCCTGTCCCTGCGCGAGATCGACGAGATAGGAGATCTGCGTGAAGGTGAAGAAAGAGATTCCGAGAGGAAGAAGGATGGGGTGAGGATTGACGTTGGCGAGGTGGAGGGCCTTGACCAGCAGGAGGACCTTGAAGAGGTATTTGAAGTAGAAGAGGGCGAGGAGATTGAGGGCGACTCCAAGGAAGAGCAGACGGCGACGGCGGGAGGAGTCCGGTGAGTCGGTGGGGGGAGCGGTGTCGATGGCGCGTGCGATGAGGAAGTTGACGAGGATGGAGCCGAGTAGGAAGAGGACGAAGACCACGTTCCAGGCTGCGTAGAAGACCACCGACATCAGGGCCAACCAGACGATGACCGGCCGCCGGCCATAGCGGCCCAGCAGATGGAATCCCACCATGGTGACGGGTAGGAACAGGAACAAAAACCTGAGGGAGTTAAAGAGCATTTAGATCCGGAGTCGTAGAGGGTGAAGAGAGTCGCAGCAGATAGACTACCGGAAACCTAGTGGTGGGGACGGAAGCGGACGCGACGCAAGGAGGCGACGGTGGGAGTGGGAGGCGGAGTGCGGTCGTCGATGGTGGGATTGCGGCTGGCGACCTCGTTGAGCTCTTCCGCGATAAGACGCGAGACGATGTTGGAGCCGACGGCGGTGTAGTGGCGGCCGTCGTTGAAGAGACCGATGGGCAACGGAAGGAGAGAGTTGCTGGTGACACCGTGGAGCTCCGAACTATAGACGGCGAGGTTCTGATCGCAGGAGGGAATGGGCGCTACGTTGACCAGGACGACGCCGGTTTGCGGGGCGTACTGGGTGCGATAGCCCTCAACCAGAGTGCGGGAGTACTCGGCTGCCTCAGAGGAGTCGGGGATGGCGTCGGCGGTCTCGCAGAAGGTGCGGGCCGGCGTGGGAGGGGTAAAGAAGCCGTTGCGGACGGTGACGGTGTCTTCTTCCGGGCGAAGGCTGGTGATGTGGAACCAGACATCCTTGATAGCGTAGTAGGCGCTGAAGCCGGCGGCATATCCGGCGAATGCGATGGACTCCTGGGGATGAGTGATGAGCATATGGCGCGCCTGTTGAGGGCTGCCGTGACGGAGTTCTTCGAGCAGGCCTTCAGCGTAGATGGTGCGGCGCCAGGCCCGGCTGTCGCGCAGGAAGCCGTCGGGGCTGAACTGGACGAGCAGGACGCGGGGCCTGGCGTTGTGAGCGAGGTAGTGGTTAAGGGTAAGGTTGTCAGTGACGGCGAGGACCGCGTTCGTGACGGCTATGTTGCAGGTTTTGAAGCCCGTATTGCTCTCTATGACGTCCGGATTGATGCCGGTCATGGCGGTGGAGTCGCCGAAGATAAGGACGTCGCAGTCGCGATTGGCCATCTGAAAGACGGCATCGTTGGAGCGAACCCAGACGCTGGCTCCATGGGCGAGGAAGAAATCGGAACGTCCAAGCGCAATAAAAGCAGGAATGGCCAGGAAAGGAAGCAGAATCAGCGTAACGCAATAGCGAAAGGCTGCTTTGCGGGCGACAGATGCTGGAGCGACTAAAGGAGTTGGAATCGTGCTTTCCTCGACGTGCGCGGGTGGAGTGAATCCGATCAAGGTCATGAAGAATCAGGGCTAAGCTTCGGTCAGTCTATTAGACGGGTGTTGTGTCGAATAGATGACACTGAAAATATATTGTATCCGCAGAGTCAAGAGTGAATCGGCGAAGTTGCTTGATCGGCAAATTTGGATATCCGCAAGTTAACGCAGGTAGACGCCTAGTTCACTTGCAGCGTTCCTCAGGGGGGTGAGGAAGCGGCTTTGCATCTCGAGGACGGAGAGTCGCGGCGCGTTACCGCTGAGGTTGATGGTGGCCACGACCCGGCCTGAGGGAGAGAAGACGGGTACAGCGAGAGAGCGGAGGCCGACCTCAAGCTCCTGATCGACGAGCGCATAGCCGTTGCGACGGACGTTGCGGAGGATGATGCGCAGCTTCTCGATGGAGGTGACGGTGCGGGTGGTGAGGGGAGTGAGGGTGACGCGGGCAAGGTACTGCTCAAGCTGCTCCGAGGGCAGGTACGCAAGGAGGACGCGGCCCATGCTGGTGCAGTAGGCGGGCAGACGGCTGCCGATGTGGAGGTCAACGGCCATGACGCGGTTGACGGTGGTGCGGGCGATATAGACGATCTCGTCGCCATCGAGGGTAGCGACTGAGAAGGACTCACGATGGGCGGCAGACATCCTCTCCAGGATGGGCTGGGCGGAGGTGGAGAGGGTGTTGGAGCCTGTGTAAGTGTGGGAGAGCGTGAGCATGCGTGGGCGGAGCGAATAGCGAGAACCATCTTCGGCGCCGGCGAAACCAAGCTTAGTGAGGGTATAGAGGCAGCGGCGGACGGCAGCGCGAGAGAGGCCGGTTCGGATACTGAGCTGCGAGATGGTCATCTGGGGCGACTGCGGGGTAAATGCCTGGATGACGATGAGGCCGCGTGCCAGCGAGGTCATGAAGTTGGGATCGCCGGTGTAGACATCGAGTGACTGGGCCGGGGTGGTCTTTACGGGCGGGACCAGCGTGGGGACGGCTGCAGGCGGCGGGGCGGGGGACTCGGTGAGAGTGATCGGGGCGTCGGCGAGAGGGGAGCGGCGAAGGGGCAGGCTCATCAGATCCTTTTCTAGCGGCTGCCGCTGGCTTGGTAGTGTATCTGTGCGATAGCCGGACTATATCTACGGTAAACGCACGTATGAAGATTTGGCAAGTTGGGCTTGTATGAAGATTTGGGCCATTTATGTCGGAGGCGGCGCTTCCGCTCTAAACTACTTTCTGTAGCAGGAGTGGATTCGACAAGGAGAAGCAGAGCATATGCAGACAGCAACTCAAGTTGTACCTCTCAGCGAGCGCGCAGCCTGGAAGGCGCTGCAGGTTCATTTTCAGCAGATTGGGAGCAAGCATCTGCGGGATTTTTTTGCGGAAGATCCGGCTCGCGGCGAGCGCTTTACAGCCGAGGCTGATGGGATTTTTCTGGATTTTTCGAAGAACCGCATCAGCGACGAGACTTTGAAGCTGCTGCTGCAGTTGGCTGAGGAGTCGGGGCTGGTGGAGCGGCGCGAGGCGATGTTCCGTGGGGAGAAGATCAACGTCACGGAGAACCGCGCGGTTCTGCATGTTGCGCTGCGGGCTCCGAAGGGCGAGTCGATTGTGGTTGATGGTGAGGATGTGGTGCCGGCGGTGCATGCGGTGCTGGATAAGATGTCGGGCTTCGCTGATCGTGTCCGCAGTGGAGAGTGGAAGGGACATACAGGGAAGAAGATTCGCAACGTGATCAACATCGGGATCGGCGGTTCGGATCTTGGGCCGGTGATGGCTTATGAGGCTTTGAAACACTATTCGCAGCGGGATCTTGTATTCCGATTTGTGTCGAATGTCGATGGGACCGACTTTGCTGAGGCGGTGCTGGATTTGAATGCGGAGGAGACGCTGTTCCTGGTTGCTTCGAAGACGTTCACGACGCTGGAGACGATGACGAATGCGCATACTGCGCGCGACTGGTCGCTCGCTGGACTGGGTGGTGATGAGAAGGCGGTGGCGAAACACTTCGTAGCTATTTCGACGAATGCGAAGGAGGTGGCGAAGTTCGGGATCGACACGGAGAATATGTTCGGGTTCTGGGACTGGGTGGGTGGACGCTACTCGATGGATTCGGCGATCGGGTTGTCGACGATGATTGCGATTGGGCCGGATAACTTCCGTGCGATGCTGGACGGATTTCATGCGATGGATGTGCACTTCCGGACGACGCCGCTTGAGAAGAATCTGCCGGTGTTGCTTGGGTTGCTGACGGTCTGGTATACGGATTTCTTCGATGCGCAGACGATGGCGGTGTTGCCGTATGAGCAGTATCTGAAGCGGTTTCCGGCGTATCTGCAGCAGTTGACGATGGAGTCGAATGGGAAACATGTAACTCTGGCTGGAACACATGTTGCGACACAGACGGGACCGATCTACTGGGGCGAGCCGGGCACGAATGGGCAGCACTCGTTCTATCAACTGATTCATCAAGGGACGCGGCTGATTCCTTGCGACTTCATTGGGTTCTACAAGACGCTGAATCCGCTGGGGCACCATCATGACACGCTGATGGCGAATGTGTTTGCGCAAGCTGAGGCGCTGGCGTTCGGAAAGACTGCGGAGCAGGTGAAGGCCGAGGGGACACCGGACTGGCTGGTGCCGCATCGCGTGTTCGAAGGGAATCGGCCTTCGAATACGATCCTTGCGGATAAGCTGACTCCGGAGGTGCTGGGACAGCTGGTCGCGCTGTATGAGCATGCTGTGTTCACGCAGGGAACGATCTGGAGTATCGACTCGTTCGATCAGTGGGGCGTGGAGCTGGGCAAGGTGCTGGCGCAGAAGATCATCGGTGAGTTGGAGAGTGCAAGTTGAGCCGCAGATGGCGCACGATACTTCGACCAGCAGCTTGATTCGGAGATACCGGAAGAACAAGTAGCGGCTAGAGTGCGGCGAGGACTGCGGCGGGTTCTGGGCGGACGCGGAAGTCGGCGTGGGCTTCGCTGAAGGCGATGGTGTTGTCTTGTTTGATGACGAAGACGGCGGGGAGGGGGAGATGCCAGCTCTCTTCGGTGGCGTTGTGGTAGCTGAGGCCGGCGTTGTTGAAGGGGATGTTGACGAGGATGGATTGGTAGTAGCGGCGGTGGTGGGGTGGTATGGGGTAGGCGAGGCCGAACTGGGCGGCTACGGCGGCGTCGGGGTCGGAGAGCAGCGGGAAGGTGAGGGCGTGCTGCTGGAGGGTGAAGTCGTTCTGGCGCGGGGTCTGGGGGGAGATGGCCACGAAGAGGGCTCCGCGGCGGCGGATCTCGGGTTGGAGTTCGCGCCAGGTCTCGAGCTCGGTGATGCAGTAGGGGCACCAGCGGCCGCGAAAGAAATTGATGATGAGGGGGCCGAGGGATAGGAGGTCTTCGGAGCGGACTGGCTTGCCGGTGAGGGTGTCCTGCAGGGTGAAGGATGGGGCTTTTGCGCCGGGTTTGAGGACGCGGTCTTCGATGCCGGAGGCGAGGAGCTCGGCGGTGGCTTGCTCGGAGACGGCGAGGCGCTCGGGCTGGACGAGTTTGCGGGTGTTGGCGGTGATGGCGTCGAGCTGGTCTTGTAGCGGTGTCTTGGGAGAGGCAGTCACACTTCTATTATCGCTTGGGGCTTCGACACGAGGGCGAATCTTATACTGCGGTGATGGCGAGATTTAATTTGCGAGTTGCGATATCTGATGACGTGCCCACGATTCGAGAGTTGATTGAAGCGTCGGTGCGCGGGCTGCAGGTGGGGGATTATTCTCCTGCTCAGATTGAGGGGGCACTGGCCACGGTATTCACGATCGATAGTCAGCTGATTTCGGATGGGACTTATTTTGTTGCTTGGACTGAGGAGGGGGTGGCGGCGGGGTGTGGTGGGTGGAGTAAGCGGAGGACGTTGTATGGGGGCGATCATCAGGTGGAGAAGGCTGCGCCTGAGTTGCTGGATCCGGCAGTGGATGCGGCCAAGATACGGGCTATCTTTGTGGGGCCTGGGTTTGCTCGGATGGGGTTGGGGAGTTTGATACTGGCGGCTGCTGAGGAGGCGGCGATGGCCGCTGGATTTGGGCGGTTTGAGATGGGTAGTACTTTGACTGGTGTGGCGCTTTATTCGCTTAAGGGGTATCGCGAAGTTGAGCGGGTCGCGGTGCCGGTGGGTGGGGGTGAGGCGATTGAGGTGGTGAGGATGGTGAAGGACGCTATGCGGTTATCGCAACTGCGCGACGACGGCGTCGCGGGGTGGGATGTTCATGGTGAACTGGCGCCCGGTTTGGGTGATGGCTGTTCCGCCCCATAGGTCTTCGGCGGAGTTGAATGTTCCGGCGTTTGGGGTCAGGGTGACGGTTACTTTCTTTGCGGAGCGCGTTGGGTTGGTTACCCAGAGGTGGGTGCCTCCGGGGCCTTGATGGAGGCGGGCTTGTACGGAGTTGTCGTCGATTGTTACTTGTGGGGTGAGTCCGGCGAACTGGAGGAAGCCTGCGAAGAGTTGTTTGGTTTCGGGGGCGTGGTGGAGGAAGTATCCGGCTCCGGGGAATGAGCCCATCAGGAGGGTTCGTCCGCGGCCGAAGGTGTTCTCGACGGCGGCGGTGTTGCCGTTTGGATATTGGCCGGCTGCTTTGCCGCCGTGGAGATCGTAGTCCTGGCGGAAGTAGCGGCCGTAGATCTTGTTTCCTTTGACTTCGAGGGTCATCTGGTCGGAGATGTCGGGGACGAACTCGACGAATTTCTCGCGTGCGCCGAAGAGCTCGTCGAGGCCGAAGTTCGGCTGGACGGTGCCTACGTGTCCGTGGTCGCCGAAGTATGCGGGCAGGCCTTCGCAGATGAGGGTTCCGCCGTTCTGCACGTACTGCTTCAGGCGGGCGGCGGTTTCGGCCTTGAGCATGACGGGGTAGGCGAGGTAGATGAGCTTGTACTCGTCGATGTTTTCGAGGGCGACGAAGTCGGGTTGGATGTTGGAGTCGAAGAAGGCCTGATAGGCTCCGCGGATCGATTGGGCGTAGTAGTCGGTGGCGCCTTGCTGGGCGTAGTTGAAGAGTTCGGACTCGGGGATGAAGACGAGGCCGACGTCGCCCTTGACGGGATGCGACTGCCATACGTTGGGGTGGGCGTTGGCCCACTTGGCTACGTGGCCTGCCATCTCGGCGCGCGGGGTGATGGTGCCGTCCATGGCGAAGGGTCCGAAGGCTCCGAAGAGCGGGCCGTCGAGGAGCGGCCGCCAGCGCGGATAGAGGATGCCGCGCGCGCCGCCGGCGCAGGAGATGAGGTTCCAGATGCGGACGTCTTCGGCGTCGGGCTCGCGTCCGTCTTCGCGGGGGCGGCCGATGACCTGGGGCTGCATCCATAGCGGGCCGGCTTCGGCTTCGGCGTGCCAGAAGGGCTTGCCGCGGGAGCCTCCGCGGACGAGGTCGAGCGCGTGGTATTGCAGCCAGGGGGCGTTGCCTTTGCGCGAGGCGATCCAGGTGAGGCCCCAGACGTCCATCAGCTTTGCGGAGCGCCACTCGTTGTGCGTGTTGTTGGGGAGGGTTTCGAGGGTTCCGGCTACTCCGTGCGCGACGACTAGGTGATGCGGGTCGAGTTTGCGGATGAGATTGACGCGCCACTCGAGGAGGCGGAAGGCGTCGTCGATGCGGAACTCGAGCCAGTCGAGGCACTCACCGTAGCCGGCGAGGGTCTCGGGTGGGTTGAGGTCGTCCCAGGATTCGTAGCTGTAGCGGTGCCATGTTTTTCCGAGGGCTTCGAGCGAGCCGTAGCGGGCTGCGGACCCACTCGCGGAACTTTTGTTTGGTGGCTTCGCAGTAGCAGTTCATCTTGCGGGGGTTGCCGCCGTCGTAGGTGTTTTCGTTCCAGATGTCGTAGCCGAGCAGGGCGGGGTGGCTGCGGTAGCGTTCGACTAGTTTCGTGAGGAAGTTTTCTGCGGCGGCTTTGGCGTCGGGGTTGTCGAGGCAGAGGCCGGGGAATCCGCCGAGCGACGGTGCTCGTGCCGATGACGCTGTTGGAGTAGGTTCCGTCGCTGGCGAGGTAGCGGGAGGCGGCGTATTTGCGGAAGGCCCACTCGGGGGCGGTGGTGGTGAACTCGGCGATGACGACCTTGATGCCGTTGGCGGCGGCGAGGTCCATCATGCGGTCGTAGTCGGCCCAGTCGAATTTGCCGGGGGCGACCTCGATGGCGCTCCAGAGGACCCAGTGGCGGAAGGTGTTCATGCCGATCTGCGCGGCGGTGTGGTGGTCGCGCGCCCAGTCTTCGGCGGGTGGGTTCGATTTGCGGAAGTAGACGGCGCCGTAGGGGAAGACGGAGCCCATGTTGGGGTCGGGATTCTGGGGCGACGATGGCTGGGCGCCGGGTTCGCCTAGCTCGATTCCGGGTAGCGGGGTTGCGCCTCCTACGGCAGCGTTCGCCGTCAGGAGAGCTGCGGTGCGGACGAAGGTTCTGCGCGTTACCTCGAGGTCGGGGCGCATGGCGGGATGGTCCTTTCGTGTCGTTCTGTCGTTCGTCATGGTACTCCCCCTCCCCCCTTGTTTTGCGCAAAATCTTCGAACTAAAGACTTTAGGTTCGGACCTCGGTGAAAATAAGGCCGGGTTAAATGTTGCAGTCCGGCTTGCGCCGGACTGGTTGGTTGCTGGGTTAATTATAGAGGGCGTGTCAAGGGTGCTCTGTGGTTAGAAGGATTCTCCGACCCACTCTTCACTCTTTTTCCACAGCGCTTCGGCGTTCTTTGGGTCGAGCGCGTAGCTGCGTACTCCTTCGCTGAAGACGCTGATGGTCACGTCGTCGGGGACGATGGGGCCGACGTGGCAGTTCTCGCAGTAGCGGGCTCCGATCTCGTCAGCCGGAGCGACGACGCCGGCCCAGACCGAAGTTGCGGCTCCCTGGGGGATCGTCTTCCACTTGAAGGGCTCCTTGCCCTCTGCCGCAAGCTGTGCGTTGATCTGGTCGATCATCCCTTGTAGGTGGCCCTCGTCCATGTGGCGGCCCAGTTCGGTCTGAATGCCTCCCGGGTGCACGGCCGCGGCGCGGACGCCACGATCGCGATGGCGCTGATCGAAGGCGACGGCAAAGAGGATGTTGGCGGTCTTCGAGCGGCCGTAGGCGACGAAGGGTTCATAGGTAGTGCGCTCGAAGTTGGGGTCGTCGAGGTTGACGTTGGAGAAGCGGTGACCTGAAGAAGCCAGGTTGATGAGTCGTCCTCCGGCGCGGATGAGCGGCGCGATGCGGTTGACGAAGACGAAGTGGCCGAGGTGGTTGGTGCCGAACTGGGTTTCAAAGCCGTCCACTGTGTGGCCGAAGGGTGTGGCCATCACTCCGGCATTTGCGATAACCACGTCGAAGGGCTGGCCCTTTGCCAGAAGCCCGTCGGCGGAGGCACGCGCGCTTTTGAGGCTGGCGAGATCGAGCGCGATGAGCTCGAAGCTGCCGCCATTGGCTTCGGCATCCTTTCGGACCTGGGCTGTGGCTGCTTCAGCCTTGGCCAGATCGCGGGCTGCGCCTACTACGTGTGCGCCATGCGCGGCGAGAGATCGCGCAGTTTCTACGCCGATCCCAGCCGAGACTCCGGTTACGAGAATCCGCTTGCCTTGCAGGTTTGTACCTGCCAATACATCTTCCGTGGTTGAGGTTGCACCAAATACTTTCGCCATTCTCTTTCTCCTTGAACGAGCCTTTTCAGGCGTGTGTCAGCACGGCGATCAACTGTCATCATTGACTGTCATCGCGGCCAGGAATAAAACGGAGAGTGTCTCCGTAATAGAATAGATAATCGGAGAGCGTCTCCGGTTGCAAATATTTTGGTGGATATTTTGGATATGGCCACGAAACATTCCAAACCGGCAGCCCGCAAGCCACGCGCCGATGCGCAGCGCAATCGTGAACGCATTCTGGAGATTGCAAAGGAAGCCTTTACGCGGTCGGGTGCAAACACCAGCCTTGACGACGTGGCTAAGCAGGCGGGTGTGGGAGCGGGTACGCTGTATCGCCACTTCCCGACGCGCGATGCGCTGCTCGAAGCGGTCTATCGCACCGAGGTGGAGAAGCTGGCGGCGGCGGAGCGGAAGTTTGCGGAGACGATGACTCCACGGGAGGCGTTGCGGGCATGGATGCTGCTCTTTGTCGACTACATTGCGGCTAAGCAGATCATTGCTCCGGCCTTGAATTCGATGGTGGGCGGACCTTCGAAGGTCTATGAGAGCACCACCGATTTGATCAAGGGCGCGATTGATGCGCTGGTGAAGCGGGCCGTGAAAAGCGGCGACATTCGTCCGGACCTCGATCCATTCGATTTGCTTCGGGCTCTGGTCGGCGTCTCCTACGTGGCGTCCGAACCGGGCTGGCCGCAGAGCGCGAGGAGACTTGTCGATATTCTGCTGCTGGGTTCGCGCCCGATACGGGTAGGACTCAGAACGAGGCGTCAGTGCCGTAGCGTTCGCGGAGGAATTGGAGGAGGGCGCGGACCTTTGGGGATGAGTCTAGGCGGGAGGGGTAGAGGGCGTGGAGGACGACAGGCTCGGGCTCCCAGTCGGGCAGGATGCGGATGAGGCGGCCTGCTTCGATGTCGGGCTGGACTACGGACTGAGCGAGGAGCGCTATGCCTACTCCGGCGAGGGCGAGCTGGTGGTTGATGGTGGGGTCGGGGACGGAGACGCGGGCTTCGACTTTGACTTCTTTCAGGTCGGCGCCGTTGCGGAGGCGCCAGGTGGTGAAGTCGCCGGGTTCGCCGAAGGTGTCGCAGGTGGTGGTGATGCAGCTGTGCGGGATGAGGTCTGCGGGTGAGGTGGGTAGCTTGCGGTTGGCGAGGTAGGCGGGGCTGGCATAGGCGGCGAGGCGGATCTTCATGAGGGGTTTTACGAGGAGGCCTGAGTCTTCGAGCGCTCCGGCACGGACGATTACGTCGAAGGTGCCTTCGCGTGGGGATTCGTCTCCGTTGAGGAGTTGGAGGTGGACGCGCAGGTCCGGGTGCAGGGTGAGGAAGTCGCCCATGCTGGGGCCGAGGATGGAACGGGCAAAGGCGACCGGGGCTCCGACGCGGAGGGTTCCGCGTGGGCGGGATTGTAGGGCTCCTACGGCGAGGTCGGCTTGCTCGGCTTCGTCCATGACGCGCTTGCAGCGATTGAGGTAGAGCTCGCCTACTTCGGTGAGGGCTACCTTGCGCGTGGTGCGCTCGACGAGGCGGACTCCAAGGCGATTTTCCAGGCGCAGGATGGCGCGGCTGACGCTGGATTTTGGCACGCCGAGACGTTTGGCTGCTTTTGTGAAGCTTTGGGTCTGGGAGACCTGCACGAAGAATTGAAGCTCATTCAGATTGGTCATATGGTTCCCGTCTTATTGTTCCATGGAAGAAACAGTCTGTTGCGTTGCAGATTGATTGTTTCATAGTTCGGGGTATGGTTGACGCGAATCTGTTGTTGTGGAGAGAAGAAAGAGAGGCAACACGATGTATCTAGTCACAGGAGCAACAGGAAACGTAGGAAGCGAAGTTGTAAAGCAGCTATTGGCCAGCGGGCGGAAGGTTCGGGTGTTTACGCGGGATGCGGCGAAGGTAGCTCGCTGGGGCGATCAGGTTGAGGTCGCGATTGGAGATATGACGTCGCCGAAGACTTTTGCGAAGGCGGTTGCGGGCGTGGAAGGGGTGTTCCTCATGAATGGGCCGTTGGACGGCGGCGTCTTCCGTCAGCTTATTGCTGCGGCGAAGGCGCAGGGTAGCCCGAGGGTTGTGTTTCTCTCGACGCTGTTTGCCGGGTCGGCGGATTCTCCGATTGGCCAATTGCATAAGGATAAAGAGGACGTGATTCGCGCGTCGGGTCTGCCGGGCCGGTTCGTTCGTGCCGGGGCATTTATGACGAACGCTTACCAATGGCTCGGCAGCATCAAGGCTGAGGGAGTCGTCTATAACGCGATGGGGGCGGGCAAGGTTGCGCCGGTTGCGGCAGAGGATATTGCGGCTGTCGCGGTTTATGCGTTGACGGAGCCGAATCCTGAGACGGAGATCTTCGAGGTGACGGGCGGTGAGCTGCTGACTGTGCCGGAGCAGGTCGATATTCTGGCACGAGCGGCGGGAAGGCCGATACGAAGCGTTGATGTGTCCACGGACGCGGCGGTGAAGGGGCTGATTGGGATTGGCACGCCGGCTCCGGTTGCAGCGGCGGTGGGGAAGTCCTTCGAGGCGATTCGTGATGGCAAGATGGCGTTTGTGAAGGACACGGTGAAGCGAGTGACGGGACGGCAGCCGAGGAGCTTTCAGTCGTGGGCGCAGGAGTATGGCTCGCGGTTTGCTTGAGAGAAGGGTAAGAGAGCGAAGCTAATTGGCTATTCCTATCAGATAATTTAGTTGTCCATCTTTATTAGGTATCTGCTTTCGCGCAGATTGCGATGGAGGTTGGCGAGATGGAAGAGGTATTGGTTGAAGCCAGTCGGCCATCAGCTTCATGGTCTTTTCTCTCTTTCCTACTGCTGCCATGAGGTAGCACTCTCTGCCCATGTGTGAGTAGAACGCGATGTTGTGGCGGTTCTTGTTCTGGTTTTGGAAGAAGCCGGCATAGAGGAGGATGTGGGCGCCGGCTGACTCCATCCAGAGAGGATTTCTGGCGCAGGTGAGCTGCTGCATCATGAGTTCGGCGACCTGGGTCAGGTCGGCGAACTGGCGGAACTCCTGATCGCCGGGGTTGTAGTCGGGCGAAAGGACCTCCATCCGATCTATCGACTGCAGGCAGAAATGACCGAGGACGCTGGCTAGATAGACGCCAGTGGAGTCACGAATCTGGGACCACTGGGTGCTTCCTATCGTGTCGTGGAGATGTGAGGCCCAGAAGTTGAGAGCACGTTCTTCCGTGACACCGTACAGCTCCTCAAAGTAGTGGTCAGCTGGCATATCCGTCACCTCGGCCGCAGGTTTTCGAACAATATGCCTATTGATATCGTGTAACTCTCTGGTGAGGAAATGATTAATCCGGAGGGCGCATCCAGCTGGGTACATTCGCGTTCACTTCAGCGCTGCAACATAGTTGATGGGCGCGTGATCCGCGAGTTCGCGTACTGCCACATCTCCGGGACGCCAGCTGTATTTCAAGAAGTAGCTCACAGACGCACGAAGCCGATCCCCACGTATGAATGCATCGGTTGGATTCTCATACATGTCGCGATTGCGGTCGATGTAGGACGGAGGGCCGAAGTGTTTGTAGGGGTTGGTTGGATATAGGTTCTCTGGTGGCACGCGAGTGACCAGGTCGCAACAGTCCACGAAACGGGTGGCGCTGACGGTGGCGAGGGTTTTGAGAAAATCGTTGTCGCCTACGAGGGGAGACCCAATGGTGTAGAGATGGGTGGGCGGGCGGAGACTGGCGAGCAGCGTTGCCATGGCCGCTCCCAGGCTGTGTCCGGTGTAGAAGATGGTGCCATAGTTGAGGGCGTTTATTGCTGCGAGGAGTTCGTCCTGCACCTGCTTGAGGGCGTTAGCGAATCCGGTGTGAACTGAGCCGCCGGGTTGCCAGGACTTTTGAATCGCATTCGCGTCGTCGTAGAGGTCGTTTCGATCGGAGGCGTCTGTGCCGCGGAAGGCTACTATCGCGAGTCTCTTGACGGGGTCTGAGGCGAGGAAGCAGTGGGTGCCTTTTCCGTCAGTGTTGCCCTGGCTCTCGAAGAACTGGGCGGCGGTGAAGCCTTGGGTCTTCAATGTTGCGGCTACCTGGTCCCGGTCGAACCCAAATTCTGGTTCTCTTCGGGAGTATGCCAGTCTGGCCATCTCGGCACATATCGCTGCGTTATTGCCGGGAGAGATGTTGGAGAAGAAGTTGCCTCTGCGGGCGGGGAAGAAGAGGTCCTCTTTTTTTGGGGAGTACGGGACGTTTGCCATACGACCTCTCAGTATTGGAGTGCAGACTGGTTGCGGAGAACAGTAAGATACCTCCCCTCCACCCTGGGTGCAACGCTATTTAGCGAGAAAGGAGCAAAGCGAAGGGGCGGTCTCTCTTGCGAGAGGCCGCCCCTTACTTTCCGAATTTCGAAGACCGGGTTTCGGGCCCAGGTCACAGCTGATTGTCAGTTCAGAAGTTTTCCGGTAGCTGCGAGCTGAGCCCGCGCTTTCCATCCTCTTCCGTCATTACGCTCGCTGTAAGAGCTTTCGCGTGCCATCCATCCACATCCAGTTGCCTGATTGCTTCCGAGCCCCGTCGCCGGTTCTCCAGATGGCCCTTATCGGCTCTCTCCTACTGGAAGATTGCTCCTCCGTTGATTCGTAAGATACTCCGATGCGCGCGAAGATCAAGGGCGATTTTGCTGGTTTTTTTGTTGAAATAGCGGGTGTTTTGTGGAAATTGGGAGTGGGGGTGGTGGGAGGGTAATTTGTCCGGGGATGGTGTTGGACTAGCAGAAGCTCTAGTTGTTTGTGGTGCTTTAAAAGGTGATTATAATCAGCACGCTCTGCCGGTGCGGTT
Source organism: uncultured Acidobacteriaceae bacterium (assembly GCA_963744125.1). GTDB lineage: Bacteria > Acidobacteriota > Terriglobia > Terriglobales > Acidobacteriaceae > Edaphobacter. The sequence continues at coordinate 1,368,535 of CAVUSG010000012.1, forward strand.
CTAACTGGCAGCGGCTCGGAGGTTTTGGATGCGACGCAAGCCTGGTATGACGGCTGTATCTCTTCTCATTGGTCTTCTTCTGTTTCCGGGTATTGCGCCGATTCTGAGCGCCCAGACTTCGCCTCCGCCTCCTACTCCGCAGCAGCTGGACCAGTTGCTGGCGCCGAGTTGCGCTTTATCCGGATGCGCTGCTGGCGCAGATTACGACGGCTTCGACGTAATCCGCAGGAGATCCTCGACGTTACTAACTGGCTGGCGAAGAATCCGAGCCTTACGGGTCCGGCGCTGACCGATGCCGCGCAGAAGCAGGGGTACGATCCGGCGTTTATTGCGCTGGTGACTTTTCCGGATGTGCTGCAGATGATGTCGGATCACATCGACGACTATGCGGCGATCGGGCAGGCGGTGACGGCTAACCAGCAGTCGGTGGCTGATTCGATCCAGCGTCTGCGGGCGCAGGCTGTATGCGGCGGGAAATTTGCAGAGCAATGCACAGCAGAAGGTTGAGGTGCAGCAGGTCTCGAACCAGCCCTACTATGTGATTCAGCCGGCGAATCCGCAGGTGGTTTATGTGCCGGTCTACAACCCTACGGTGGTCTATGTTGCCCAGCCGAATCCGACTGCGGCGCTGATCACATTTGGGATCGGGATTGGGATCGGAGCGTTGGTTTACAGTAACCAGCCGTGGGGATGGGGTGGCTGGGGATGGGGTTGGGGACGCGGCGGCGTCATCTACTACAATCGCGGTCCGTGGGGCGGAGTTTGGGTGGGCGGCTATCGTCCGCCGGTGATCTGGTACCATCCGCGGCCTGTGTATTATGCCGGTCGGCCAGGATATGGCGGGAACTGGGGCTATCGTCCGCCGAATTATCGTCCACCTTATCCGAGTCAGCGGCCGGTTTATCGTCCGCCTGGGTCTTATCCGGCGAATCCGGGTTATCGTCCGCCTGCGAATACGCGACCGCCGGGGAATGGCAATCCAGGCACGCGACCGCCCGGAAACGGGAATCCAGGAACGCGACCGCCTGGGAACGGAAATGGGAATCCAGGAACTCGACCGCCTGGGAACGGCAATGGAAATCCGGGGACTCGTCCGCCTGGGAATGGGAACGGGAACCCTGGGACACGTCCGCCGGGGAATGGGGATCAGCCGAGCATTCAGCCGGTGAAGCCCAGCAATCCGAGCACTCGGCCTGCGCCGCAGCCAAAGCCTGCTCCGCAGACGCGGCCTGCGCCACAGCCGAAGCCTCCGTCCTCAGACCCGGCCTGCTAACCCGGGCGGAGGTAATCCAGGGCAGGGCGGCGGTCAGAGGCCGCCGGGCGGTGGGCAGGGTCAGGGCGGCGGTCAGAGGCCGAGCGGCGGACAGGGATCAGGTGGCGGTGGGGGCGGTCCGCAGCCACGCTAGGCGTGTGGCTGCGGTAGAGGGAGCCAAGGGGCAGTCGTTGAGAACGATTGTGGAGAGGTATAGATGACAAGCATGCAGGCGGCTCTCTGCTCCATCTCGGAATTAATGTGACCTGGAGTGCCGACTGGCTATGGGGCTGCCCTTTGATCGTATTGACCGTACTTATCCATGTCTTAGGCATCGGGTATATAGGCGCCAAGGCGATTGCGATCTACCAAAACGGCGGGAAGCGGCGGCGCCATCCTGAGATTGCATTCGCAGTTGTGTTGGGCACGTCGACTCTGCTGGCGACGATTCTGCATGCGATAGAGACGGGCATCTGGGCGCTTGCCTTCTGTGAGCTCGGCGCGTTGACGGACTTTAGATTGGCAATGCTCTATTCATTGGGAGCGATGACCACTTACGGCCATCAGGATATAACTCTGGCAGCCCACTGGCGATTGTTGGGTTCGATCGAGGCACTGAATGGCTGGTTGCTGTTCGGATTGTCGACCGCATTTCTGTTTTGGTTGTTTCAGGAGATCACGCCCTCCATACAGAGGGAACAGCCGCTAGTTGCTTTGGAACTAACGTGCTTCATAAAAGGCTGCTCTTCTGATTGAAGAGCAGCCTGATTTTGCGGTGTGGATTGGGTTGGTTGCGACTACATGGAGCCGGTCATCTGCATGGATGTGTCGTGGCACTCGGGGGCGGCTGGCTTGGTGAGGCTGACTTTGGTGGATGTGCGAGCTGTTCGGGTAGACGACGGCGGCTTTGCTGGCGCTGTTGAGCTGATTGAGCAGCGTGGTCATGCGAGTGAAGGCCTCTTCGCGGGCCTTCTTGTTGGCGGCGGCCATCTCGGGGGTGTTGTTGCCGGCGGGCGGGGTGGGGTCTTCGCCGGCGCGCATGAAGCCGTGGCCTGCGCCCTCGTAGGTGACGGGATCGTACTTCCTGCCGGCGGCCTTCATGCCTTCGATGGCGGCGGGGATGGTGGCGTCGACGCGCGAGTCGTTACCGGCGTAGAAGCCGAAGACGGGGGCGTTGATGTTGGCCATGTCAGCGGCGGGTGGCGGCGTGCCGTAGAAGACGAAGGCGGCGGTGAGGTCTTTGCGCTTGGTGGCGAAGAGGAAGGACTTGCCTCCGCCCCAGCAGTATCCGGTGACGAAGAGCTTGTGGTTGGAGGCGGGGATGGTCATTGCGTAGTCGGCAGCGGCGTCGAGGTCGGCGTTGACGGTGTCGGCGTTGAGCATGGAGACGGCCTTCTGGGCGTCGCCCTGGCTGGCGAAGGAGTCGAAGCCGCCGCCGTTGGGGCCGAAGCCGGAGAGCAGGTCGGGCGCGATGACGATGTAGCCGGCGGCGGCGAGTTCATCGGCCATCTCTTTGGGCCAGTCGGCGAGACCGAAGATCTCGTGGATGAGGATGATGACGGGAGCCTTGGTCTTTGATCTGGGGATAGACGACGAAGGCGTTGACGGTGCGGCCGTCGTGCTTGAGCGGTACCCACTCGCTGTGGCGCGGAGATTTTTCGAGGCGGGCTTTGGCCCAGTCCTGCGCGATGAGAGATGGAGCGGAGGCGAGTAGAAGGAGGGCGAGGAGTTTAAGGATTGGTTGGCGCATGGGAGGAGTTTATGCCGACCAGATTAAGCGTGACAAGCGGGATTTTGAGCGTTAGGGGCTCGCCTGGTATGGCAACCCCCGGAGCCGATGGGACAGGGCCTAGATAACTTTCATTAAGAGCAGGATCAGGACGATGAGGAGGACGAGACTGAGGCCACCGCCGCCGTAGTAGCCGAGGCCGGGACCCATGCGATAGCCTCCGAAGCCGAAGACGAGTATCAGGATGACGAGAAGGATGAGCATTTTTGCTTCTCCGTTTCTTTATTGCGGATTTGTTCCTCAGTGGTTTTATCCACTCGGAGGGTTGGATGCAGGTTTTGCGGAAAGGCTGTGTGCCATAGATAAAGTTGCAGTAGGCGCGGGGTTGCCTGTCCGTGATACTTTCATCCGCAATTAGATTTTTTAGGGGAAGAGACCTATGAAGAGAATGTTGTCCGCAGTAATGGTGCTCGCGGGAGTGATTAGCTGCATGCCGCAGATTGCGTCCGCGCAGGCGAAGCCGAATTTTGCCGGGACGTGGACGATGAATATGGACAAGAGCGATCTCGGCCAGATACCGAAACCGAAGAGCCAGACTGAGACGATTACGCAGACTGCGGACGCGATTACGATCGCGGTTGCGGCGGACCGCAACGAGATGGGGAAGCAGAACTACACGTTCAGCGCGAAGCTGGATGGAAGTGAGACTCCGTTTCCTGCCGATGCTTTTCCTGCCGATTCGCCGTTCAAGATTTTGAGTTCGAAGGCGGAGTGGCAGGGGAGCTCACTGGTGATTACGCAGAAGACGAGCTTCCAGGATATGGCGGGGACTTTGAAGACGACCTATACGCTGTCAAGCGATGGGAAGGTGCTGACGTCAGCGACGCACATCACATTTGGCGATGCGGAGGTCGATGCCAAGACTGTTTTCGATAAGAGCTAATTCCGGCCAATGAAAAAAAGAGGCCGCCCCCCTGAGCGAAGGCGGCCGGCGGAATGGAACGTCGTTATTGCACCGTGAGCGCGATGACCGTCGATTGAGTGACGGTGCCTGCGGTAGCGGTGACTGTGACCTGTGTGGTGCCGACCGGGGTGGACGGGGCGAGCGTTCCCGATGAGCTGGAGCAGCCGGCGACAAGAGCGATGGGGATAAAGGCGATTGCTGCTAACAGAAGCAGCAGGTTGCGGCTGCTTCTGCGGCGGCGGAAGAGCGCGAGCGAGCCGAAGGGTAGAAGCAGGGCCAGGGTGATGCCGGCGGCGCGGGTTCTATGGAGTCGTTCGAGACCCATCACGGTGCTCTTGGTGGTCTGGATGGTGACGACGTCGGTGGCGGGCGCCGAGGCTGTTGCGGCGATCGTAGCTGGCGAGAAGCTGCAGGTGGCGGCCACTGGGAGTCCGCTGCAGGCGAGGGAGACGGTTCCGCTGAAGCCGTTGGTGGGAGCGATGGCGACGGTCGCGGAGCCGGACGACCCGTCGGTGACGGTCAGCGCGTTGGTGGATGTGCTGAGGCCGAAGGTTGCGGCGCCGGTGGGAGTGGTGTTGACAGAGATCTCGCCGAGGAGACCGTGGGCTTCATTGGCGAGGCCCGCGGTGAAGTAGAGAGCGCCAGCAGTGCCTGCGACTGCGGTGGTTCCGGGGGCGGCGGGAGTGTTGCCGAAGACGAGATCCCATAGGGCAGCGTAGGTGAGGGTCTTGCCGGTGCCGTCTGCGAGCTGGCCGAGGTAGGCGAAGGTGGTCGGGTTGTAGGCGTTGATGACGCCGTCGCCGAAGTTGCCGACGAGCAGGTCGCCGCCGAAGATGCCGAAGGTGGTTGGGGCGATGGCTACTCCCCAGGGCGCGTTGAGGTTGCCGCCGGTGATGGCGCGGGAGACGAAGTTGCCGTTGACGTCGAAGATGTCGAGGACTCCGTTGCCTTCGCCGACGGTGGTGCGATACGTAGTTGCGGAGGTGCCAGTGCGCAGCGCGTAGGCGACGTAGATCTGCGTGCCGAGGACGTGGATGGAGTAAGGAGCGTAGTTGGCGGGGAGATTGGGATCAGTGAAGGAGCCGGCCAGCGTGGCTTTGGCGAAGGTGCTGTTGTAGATCTCGACCGCGTTGGGTGTGCCGAAGTCGGTGGCGAGGAGGAAGGTGCCGGTGGTGTTGGTTACGATTCCCATGCCGGTGTAGACGGCGCCGATGGAGCTGTTGTTGACGACGGGCAGGGCGACGGGAATGGGTGGACCCGTTGTGCCGAGTTTGCTGTTCCATCCGGAGATGAGGCCGTCGAGTGAGTCGAAGAGGAAGGATGCCTTGGTGCCGTTGGAGAGGATGAAGCCGGTAGGCGCAGAGGAGGCGGAGACGACGCCAGTGGGGGTGCCGATGGTGGTGGTAACTCCGGAGGCCGCGGGGATAGAGACTTTGAATGAGATGGTGCCGGCGGTTGGCACGACGTAGCTGAACCCAGTTCCCTGGGCATTAATCCAGGAGGTGGAGGTGGGAGTGATGGCCCAGGGATTGATGAAGTTGGAGTCCATGGTGGTCGCGGGGACAGAGCCGTCGGAGATGACGTTGGTGACCTGATAGGTTCCGGCTGTCTGGGCGGCTGCGAGGCTGGAAAGGCTGATGGCTGGCGAAGAGGATTGCGAGATATTTCGTGACGCCGGGTCTTGTCGCTTTGATTTGAATTGACTGCTGAGAAGCTGCGGGTGAAATGCGCATGCGGGCCTCAGTTTTCTCTTCCGCGGAGATTTCGCGGAAGGCGCGTCTGGACGGGGAGGGCGTGCCCGGACAAGTTGAAGGCTAGTGAGTTGGCGCGGATAAATTGTCAGAGGCTTGTCAGTTGTGAATCATTTAATTGTGTCGGTTTTGTAGCCGGGATGTCCTTCGCGGCACAGGTTTGAGTTCTATCTCCTTGTCTTCTTTGCAGATCGACGACGATGTGAGCTGCGGAGTGCCGCCGACTTGATGGAGATTGGAGAGTGGAGTAATTTATGGGTACACGGGAAAGGAGGATGATCCAGCCTATGAAAATTGACAGTAACAGTTGCATCAACAGACGTGAGGTGACTGAGGCTTAGAGCGTCCATTGCTCTAGTCCTGGCGGTATAGGTAGTTCCACGCCGAGGCCAATGTCCGAGTATGGACGCCTCAGGTCAATCTCAACAGATCACCGCCAGACGGCCCGATGCTCTTAGAGCGCGGGCCGTTTGCGTTTACGGTTACAAACGTTTGTGGATTTCGAGTGGCTTTAGAATGGATGGCATGCAACCACTGGTTATTGCGGGCAGAGCGTTTCAATCGAGACTGATTGTTGGAACAGGGAAGTATAAGGATGGGCCGGAGACGCAGGCGGCCATCGAGGCTTCGGGCGCGGAGATGGTGACGGTCGCGGTGCGGCGAGTGAATCTCGACCGGTCGAGCGAGTCGCTGCTGGACTTCATCGATCCGCAGCGGTATTTTCTGCTGCCGAATACGGCCGGCTGCTACACGGCGGATGAGGCGATTCGCGCGGCGCGGCTGGGGCGCGAGGTGGGGCTGTCGGACTGGGTGAAGATCGAGGTGATCGGCGATCAGAAGACCTTGTACCCCGACATTCAGGCGACGCTCGAGGCTACGCGGGTGCTGGTGAAGGAGGGCTTCACGGTGCTGCCGTATACGTCGGACGACATCGTGTTTGCGAAGCGGCTGATCGATGCGGGTGCGGCGGCGGTGATGCCGCTGGGCGCTCCGATTGGCAGCGGGCTGGGGTTGCAGAATACGGCGAACCTGCGGATTTTGCGCGAGCTGATTACGGAGGTTCCGCTGATCGTGGATGCGGGGGTGGGGACGGCGTCGGATGCGGCGGTGGCGATGGAGCTGGGCTTCGATGCGGTGCTGATGAATACGGCGATTGCGCAGGCGAAGGATCCGCTGCTGATGGCGGAGGCGATGCAGCACGCGGTGTTGGCGGGGCGGCAGGCGTTTCTGGCGGGGCGGATGCAGCGGAAGCTTTATGCGACGGCTAGTTCGCCGTTGGAGGGGATTTCGCGGTGAGCGCTATGCTCGATTTCTTCGTTGAGATGATTTGGGGCTTATCTTTTCGATGTTGGCATCGATTTTTTTGTTGGCGACTCGCTGAGATCCGATAAGCGGCCGAAGCCGTGGGGTTCGCAAGGGAATAGGACTAATCTAATGCATCCACAGACTGCATCTGCTAAGGCATAGAAATAGCTTCCTTTTCTAAAGTAAACTCCCACCATGCGGGTGTTTGGGATTGATTGCGGCACGGAGTTCACCGGGTATGGTGTGGTTGAGGTGGACTGCGATGCGCGGCTGCCCAAGCTGGTGCATCTTGCGGCGGGGACGATTCGGCTGAACAAGAAAGAGAAGACGCCGCAGCGGCTGGCGCAGGTGTACTCCGAGTTGGTGGCGCTGATTACGCTGCATGAGCCGGAGTGCGTGGCGATTGAAGAGGTGTTTTTTTCGGCGAACGCGAAGTCCGCGCTGAAGCTGGGGCAGGTGCGCGGCGTGGCGATGCTGGCTGCGGCGACGTGCGGGATGCCGGTGGCGGAGTATGCTCCGCTGTCGATCAAGAGCTCGGTGGTGGGGTATGGGCTGGCGGCGAAGGAGCAGGTGCAGTTCATGGTGATGCGGCTGCTTGAGCTGGACTGTGCACCGGACTCGCCTGATGCGGCGGATGCGCTGGCGATTGCGATCTGCCACATCCACACGACGCAGACGCTGCAGTTGCAGGGGGCTCGGCGGTGAGCGGGATTTTGGCGCGAGCGGTGATGGTGGCTGCACTGTCGATCTCTGCAAATGTGATGTTCGGACAAGTGCAGCAGAGCGTGGCTGCGCCGGCCACGCAAGGCGGCGCGACGATTACGTATCAGTTCGAGCGCACTGCGCCGGGTGTGTCGGTGCCGCGTTATACGGTGGTGCTGCATGAGGATGGCAGCGGGACCTATCACGCTGAGGAGGTGGAGCGGCGCTCGGCGGACTCCGTGGTGCAGCAGGTGAGCACGAAGATCATCGACCGGCCGATGACGGTGAGCTGCGGAGATGACGGCGAAGATCTTCAAGACCGCGCGAGCGCTGAATCGCTTCAATGTATTCTGCGGCACGAAGGCGAAGAACCTTGCGGATACCGGCAAGAAGACGCTGAGCTATGCGGGTTCCGATGGCAGCGGCTCGTGCACGTACAACTACTCGGACGACAAGAGTGTGATGGATCTGACGGACCTCTTCTACGGCATCGTTTATACGATGGACGTGGGGCGGAAGCTGGACTTCGAGCGCCGCTTTGACCGGCTGGGGCTGGACGCGGAGATGATCGCGCTGGAGCAGGCGGTGAAGGATAAGCACGCGCTGGAGCTGGGGAATATCGCGCCGACGCTGCAGAGGCTTGCGAGCGATCCGGAGATGATGCAGCGTGTGCAGACGCGCGCGGCGAAGCTGCTGGTGCTGGCGTCCGCCGAAAAATAACTCTAGGTTTGCCGATGATGTGTCTTGAGTGCGCGGTATAGCTCGGCCATGGCGACGAGGTCGAGCGATTCGGCGCGTGCCTGCTCGGGGATGGTTGATGGCCATGCCTGAGCGATGGTCTCAGCGGTGTATCCGGCGACGCGCAGATTGTTTCGGAGGGTCTTGCGCTTCTGCGCGAAGCATTGACGCAGGAAGGCGTCGAAGCCGGGCGCGTCTACGTCCGAGTTCGGCGAAGCGCGGTGCGAACTCGAGGCGCAGCACGGTGGAGTAGACGTCGGGTGGTGGCGAGAACGCCGATGGCGGCAGGGTGAAGAGCGCGTCGACCTGCGCGTTCATCTGCGCGGTGGCGGAGAGCAGGCCGTAGTCGCGCACGCCGGGCGATGCGGCGACGCGGTCCGCGACCTCGCGCTGCATCATCAGGACGGCGCGTGCGATGAGGCCCGCGGAGCCGGCGGCGAAGAGCTTGAGCAGGATGTCCGAGGTGATGTAGTAGGGGAGATTGCCGATGACGTCGGCGGTTTCGCCTGCGGGGATGAGGGTGCTGAGGTCGGTTTTGAGGAAGTCTGTTTCGACGATCTGGACGTGCGGCTGGTCGCGGAAGCGGAAGGTCAACTCGGCGGCGAGCGCGCGGTCGAGCTCGCAGGCGACGAGCCGTTTGGCGCGGCCGGCGAGGATTTCTGTGAGGGCGCCGTGGCCGGGACCGATCTCGATGACGGTGCGCTGGCTGATGTCGCCGAGTGCGTCTACGATGGCGTGGCGGGCTGCGTCGTCGACGAGAAAATTTTGTCCGAGCTTCGGCTTATGCGGCATGGGCATCCAATATTGACGTGGCTTGTATAGACTAACTGCTTGGCAGGATTGAGGACGACTGAATGGATATCGTATTTGCAGCATCGGAGTGCACGCCCTGGGCGAAGACCGGAGGCCTGGCGGACGTGGTGGGCGCGCTTCCACGGGAGCTGGCTAAGCTCGGACATCGAGTGAGCGTATTTATTCCGTACTACCGGCAGGTGGCGAAGCTGGTGCCTAACCCTCCGGTGACGATTCCGAGCGTGACGATTCCGTTTCCTTCGTACAACCGCTTCGTTCGCATTCTGAACGGCGGTTTGACGGATGGCGTGCAGCATTATTTTGTCGACTGTCCGGAGCTGTTCGATCGCGAGAGCTTCTACGCGACGCCGTCGGGCGACTATCCGGATAACGGCGAGCGCTTCGGCCTGTTCAGCCGCGCGGTGATCGAGGCGAGCAAGACGCTGGGCGTGCCGGACGTGTTCCATGTGCACGACTGGCAGGCGGCGATGGTTGCGGTGCTGATGCGTTCGACTTATTACTTCGATCCGGTGCTGCGCAAGGTGCCTGCGGTGTTGACGATTCACAACGCGGGCTACCAGGGCTGGTTTCCACCGCGCACGATGGAGACGCTGCTGCTGCCGTGGGACATGTTCACCTACCAGAAGCTCGAACACTACGACACGGTGAACTTCCTGAAGGGCGGCATCGTTTACTCGGACGCGATTACGACGGTGAGCCGCAAATATGCGGAGGAGATTCAGACGGCGGAGTTTGGCAACGGGCTCGAGAACACCCTGCGGCAGCGCAGTGGCGATCTCTTCGGCATTCTGAACGGCGTGGACTACGACGAGTGGAATCCGGCGACGGACCGGCACATCGCCGCGCACTATACGGCCGAGAAGCTCGATGGGAAGAAGGAGTGCAGGCGCGATCTGCTGCATGCGTTTGGGATGGAGGGCGTTGAGTGACGACACTGCGGTGATTGGCGTGGTCTCGCGCTTTGCGACGCAGAAGGGGTTCGACTTTATCGTTGCGATTATGGACAAGCTGGTCCAGCAGGACATGGTGCTGCTGATGCTGGGCAACGGCGAGGAGTACTACGAGCAGTTGCTGACCGAGATGGCGGCGCGCTATCCCGACAAGGTGCGCGTGCAGGTGAAGTACGACAACGTCGTGGCGCACAAGATCGAGGCGGGGGCGGACATCTTCCTGATGCCGTCGCGTTATGAGCCATCCGGTCTGAACCAGATGTACAGCCTGAAGTACGGGACTATTCCTGTAGTTCGCGCGACCGGCGGGCTCGAAGACACGATCGACGAGCAGCCCTTTGGCGGCGGCAATGGATTCAAGTTCTGGGGCTACGATCCGAATGAGTTGCTGAGCGCGCTGGAGCGGGCGCTGGGCACCTTCAAGAACAAGGATGAGTGGACGCGGATGATGCGGCGCGGCATGGCGCAGGACTTCTCGTGGGAGAAGCCGGCGCATGAGTATGTGCGAGTGTATGAGCGGGTGATCCAGAACCGCAGTTAGGCGGCCTCGCTTATTCATGATGTAGTAGAGCGGGATGCCGAGCAGGATGATGGCGCTGCCGATGAGCGAGTTGCGCGGCTGGTCTGCGAATCGAGAAGACCAGCAGCACCGCGGCTGCTGCGATGAAGAGCGCAGGCACGACGGGATAGCCCCAGACGCTGTAGGGGCGGCTGGCGCTCTCGGCAGGCGTCTCGCGGCGGCGGAAGACGAAGACCGACGCGGTGACGGCGGCGTAGAAGAGCCACTCCGAAAAGATGGCCAGCGAGAAGAGTCCCTGGAATGTATTGATGAGCAACAGCAGGATGGAGGAGAGAGTGGCCTGCAGGATGAGCGCTCTCGACGGCGTCTTGAAGCGCGGGTGGACGTAGGCGAGGCCGCGAAAGAAGAGGCCGTCGCGGGCTGCGGCGAAGGGGACGCGCGCTCCTGTGAGCGCGGAGCCGATGAAGGTCGAGCCGTAGGAGATGGCGAGGCCGATGGAGAAGAGCCACGCGGCGGCAGGTCCGACGCTGAGCAGAATTGCGGCGACGGCGGGGCGATCGGAGTTGGCGATGGTGGTGGCGGGCAGGACGTACTGGATCGCCGCGTTGGTGAGCATGTAGAGGATGCCGACGATGGCGACTCCGCCGACCAGCGCGAAGGGCAGGCTGCGCTGAGGGTTCTGGATCTCGCCGGCCGCGTGGGTTACGTCGGACCAGCCGTCATACGCCCACAGCGCTGCGATGAGCGCGATCATGAATCCTGCAAAGCCGCCGCGTGCTGCGGTGTAGTGCGTGGAGAAATTGGCGACCGTGCCGTGGCCGCCTGCGATGCAGAGCCCTACGACGGTCAGGACCATCGCGACTTTGAGGCCCATGAGGACGCGCTGTGCGTTGCCGGCGCGGCGCGTGCCGAGGATGTTGAGCCCGGTAATGAGCCAGACGAATGCGATGGCGACAAGTTGGCCATATACGACGTGCGGGCAGGAATGGGAGTGAGAGAAACGAGAAGGCGTTGAAGTTTCCAAGCACGCGTACTACTCCCGATGCGATCGATGCGATGGAGGAGGGCTTGGCGATGGTGACCTGCGTCCACATGAAGACGAAGGCGGTGAGGTCGCCGTAAGCTTCGCGGAGGAAGGCGTATTCGCCGCCGTACTTTGGCCTGCCGGCGGCGATCTCTGCGTAGGTCATCGCGCCGAAGAGCGACAGCAAGCCGCCGACGATCCATACTGCGTAGACCGTGCCCGAAGAGCCTACGGCGGCCATCATCTCGCGCGGCACCAGGAAGATTCCGCTGCCAATGATGATGCCGACGACGATGGAGGTCGCGTGCGATGCGGTTAGGACGCGCGGGAGTTCGTGTTCTTCGTTCGGCTGGGCCATTAGGGTTTGAGGCAGGTTAGCACATGGTCCTGCCCGGCCAGCGAGAGAGCATATTTCAAGGCTTTGACGACGCTTAGACGACGATTAGAAATAGTTCTTTCTTTCGGCCCACTCTGTTGCTACCTCGAACTTCCGGCCGCTGACAAGGTAGATGTTCTTATGCTCGAACGGCATGGAGTACGGTGTGCCGATTCGTCCGACGATCTGGACCGAGTCGAAGTATTTCTGCAGGTGCTGGGAAGTTGAGCCTTCGATGAGAATCATCGAATCGAACGTGTAGCCTTGCGGACCCCAAAGGTAGTAGTTGTTATGGCGCGAGAGGGCCACGGGTAGGTTATTCCCCAGAAAATTGATGGCGCTGGCTTCGCCGTAGTTGTCGCAGAGGATGCCGGTGATGCGCTGCCGGTCAGGCGGGTAGCGAGTTATAGATGCGCGTGACCTGATCGACTTCCTCCTGCCAGCCGAAGCGGTCGGCATAGAACTGCGGGAGCGGGCCGCTGGAGTCCGTCTCGGTGTTGCTGTTGAAACGGTCGAGGTGCGTCGCCCTTGTGTAGTTGAGCCACTGCACCGGCGGCATCAGTGGAATCGAGAGCGGCAGGATGAAGATGGCGCCGACGATGAGCACCGTCTCGATGATGGGGAAGGCGTATGCGCGGTCTTTGACGACGGCGCTGCGGCGGGAGTAGCGCAGCTCCCACGCGATGCCCCCCGCGGCGTAGAGGATGGGGTAGATCGGCGAGAGGTAATAGTCCTTCGCATGCATCGCCATCATGATCGCGAAGAAGAAGAGGAAGGTGAGTCCCAGCCAGCGGCGGTCCGGGCGGCGCAGGAGATGGACCAGTCCCGCACCCCAGATGAGGACGGTGACCGGACCCATGTTGAGGATTTGCTTGATGGTGAAGGCGAAAGGGGAGAGGGTGATGGTCTTGTTACCGCGCTGGCCATTGCGAAGAAACTCAAGCGTCGGCCAATGGTTGTGGATCTGCCACAGCAGGTTGGGCAGGGCGATGAGGATAAGGAGTGCGACTCCAGCTGCTGCCCACTTGCTTGCCAGAAGGCGGCGTTGTTTCGTTACCAACAGTGCCGCAAGCAGCGCGACGAGGAAAAATGTCATCGATGGTTTGTTGAGCAGCCCTAGTCCGGCGGAGAGGCCGAAGAGCAGCCATAATTTCTCACTACCGCCACGCAGAATGCGGATGAGCGCCAACAGGCAGGTCATCCAGAAGAGTGACTCGAAGGAGTTCATCGAGAGATAGCTGTCGATGCCGAGATACTGTGGCGCGATCAGCACGCAAAGCATCGCGAGCCCCTGCGCGGGGCGGCGGCCTCCGAGCGACCAGCGAGTATTCCGGTGAGGAAGACGCGCGCCGCGCCGCCCGCTGCCGAGAGCATTCGGATTCCAGCCAGCGATTTTCCGAAGAGCGCGAGCGCAAGGTTCGCTTGTACTGCTACGCCGGGGCCGTGATCGACATATCCCCATGCGAGATGGCGGCCGCAGATGATGTAGTACAACTCATCGCGAAAGTAGCCATAGCCGACGTGGGCCTCCCAGAGATTGGCGGCGATGTGCAGGAGGAGCTTGATCGCGGCGAAGAGGAACGCAAGGCGGAGCGCGGACTGGAGCGTAGGGTCCGCGGGGCGGACGATGGTTGAGTGCGTAGGTGGCATCCCGGGATCTCCAGACACAGGATTGCATACGAAAGATGCGGCGCGGAAGTTCGCAGCGCGATTCGGGCGCGTGCGGGATTAGGTGAGGACGGTGAGTGGGTTCGGCTCGGCGGCGGTGTCCTGCTCGAAGTATTTGCGAATCTTGTCGGCGGTGGCCTGGTTCACGACCGCGGTGAGTGCGTCAGGCGCTGCCTGGCGGATGCCGCGCAGGCTGCCGAAGTGCTCCAGCAGCCGCTGCCGTGTGCGTGGGCCAACGCCGGGGATGGCGAGCAGCTCGCTGTCGCGGTCGCGCATCTCGCGGCGTTTGCGATGGTAGGTGACAGCGAAGCGATGGCTCTCATCGCGGATTTTTTGCATCAGGTGCAGCACGGGAGAGCGGCGGTCGAGCACCACCGGCTCGTTCTCCTGGCCGTAGACGTAGATGATCTCCTCGCGTTTGGCGATGCTGGCGAGCGGCTGCAGCGTGATGCCGAGCTCTTCGAGCGCCGCGTAGGCGGCGTGCAGTTGGCCGAGACCGCCGTCGATGAGGATGAGCGATGGGAAGGGCTTCTTGTCGTCCTGCAGGCGCTTGTAGCGGCGCTGGATGATCTCGCGCATCGATGCGAAGTCGTCAACGCCGGTGACGGTCTTGACCTGGAACTTGCGGTAGTCGGACTTCTTCATCGCGCCGTCCTCCCAGACGACCATCGAGGCGACGGTCTCCGCGCCCTGGATGTGGGAGATGTCGAAGCACTCGATGCGGCGGGGCAGTTCTTCGAGCGTGAGAGCGTCCTGCAGCGCCTCTTGAATGGCCTTGATGCTGGGCTGCAGCACGCGGAAGCGCTGGTCGTAGGACTGCTTGGCGTTCTGGCAGACGAGGTCGACGAGCGAGCGCTTATCTCCGCGCTGGGGTGCGGCGACTTCAATCTTGTGGCCGGCGCGCTCGGTGAGTAGCTCGGCCAGAACGACGCGGTCGGGGAAGTCTACCGGCACGTAGATTGATCGCGGCACATAGCGCTGATCGAGATAGAGCTGCTTCAGCAGCGCAGAGAAGAAGAGCGACGGGAGAGAAGGCGCCGCTGAGTTCGGTCATGCCGGAGTGCTGCGTTACGAGCACGTCTTCGGCGACCTCCGGAGCAGGCTGCAGCGGATCGGGCTCGAGACGTGGCAATGCCTCCGCCGTAATGACCTCCTCGGCGATCTCAGCGGCTTCATTCAATGTTTCGGCCAATACTTCGGGCAGCTCCTCCCAGAAGAAGTCGCGGCGGTCGACGATCTTGCCGCCGCGCATGTGGAAGAGGTTGACCGCCAGCATCTGGTTCTCGTAGTGATAGCCGAAGACGTCGGCGTCCTCGTTGTCGGCGGTGGCGATGCGCTGCTTGTCCTGCATCTGGTGGACGGTGACGATCTGATCGCGAAGCCGCGCCGCTAGCTCGAACTGCTGGGCCTCGGCAGCGGCCTCCATGCGCCGGGTCAGCGATTGTTCCAGCTCGTTCGGCTTGCCTTCGAGGAATAGCTGCACGTCGCGGACGGTCTCTTTGTAGGCCTCCGGCGTGGTGAGGCCTTCGACGCAGGGGCCGAGGCAGCGCTTGATGTAGTACTGCAGGCAGGCGCGCGGATGATAGCGCGACAGATCGACCTTGCAACTGGGAATCAGGAAGCTGCGATGGATGAGGTCGACCAGCCGATGCGCGAGGTTGCCGGGGAAGTATGGGCCGAAGTAGGCGCCGCCGTCCTTGCGCAGCCGACGCGTCACGAAGACCTTGGGATAGCGGTCGTTCATGCGTGAGCTTGATGTAGGGGTAGGTCTTGTCGTCGCGCAGCAGGATGTTGAAGCGCGGCTTGCGCTGCTTGATGAGATTGTTCTCGAGCGCCAGCGCTTCATGCTCGTTGGCGACCGTGATGTACTCGACGTCGACGGCCTCGCGCATCAGCGAGCCGGTCTTCGCGTTGGCCTGCGACGCCTCCAGAAAATACGAACGCACCCGCGCGCGCAGGTTCTTCGCTTTGCCGACGTAGATCACCTCGCCCTCGGCGTTCTTGTACAGGTAGCAGCCAGGCTTGGTGGGGAGGGTGCGGATTTTTTGCAGCAGATCCATGGATGGGTGGCGTCTGTTTCAGAGGCGCCCAACCTCTAGTGTAGATGTTTCACGCGTGCGAATTTTGTGATGCTGCAAGCTGTTGCAACATCATTTGTTACGGGTAGATTTGACGCTGATTCCCCGTCAAAAGTTCCGCGCTGACTGGTTCCGCGAGCATTCGATCTCCTCTTCTTCTACCTCGCAAGATGAACGCATATAGGCACTTACCTATTCAGACGCCTTTGGCAAGGTAATTGCTGTGTCCTCAGTGTTTGCTAGTTGAATAAGAAGCAGCCAATGCTCGACGCTTTTACAGGAGATGACTATGAATCCCAGTACGCTTCCCTTCAAGAGATTGTTTGCGACCAGCGCGGCCATTCTCGCAAGTGGCCTTGTGGTTATGCTGACGGTGGGTTGCTCCACCAAGAATTACGTGCGGTCGCAGACCACGCCGATCATCCAGCAGACCAACGAACTGGACACCAAGACTGCCGCCGACCACCGCGCCATTCAGGATACAGATGCCCGTGCGCAGGCCGGTATCGCCGGCGCCATGACTGCGGCTGATACTGCTGACCAGCATGCGCAGGCTGCGGGTCAGTCAGCCGATGCTGCCAACAAGAACGCGCAGGAGGCATACAACCGCGTCGACAGCCTGAGCGGCGTCGTTGCCAATCTGGATAACTACACTCCGCTCGCGGACGTGAATGTGACCTTTGCCTTCGACAAGTCGGTGCTGACTGACGCCGACAAAGCGCAGCTCGACCAACTTGCTGGCAGCCTCCAGACTGCACGCGGATACATCCTCTCACTTACCGGCGGCACGGACTCGACCGGCGATGCGAACTACAACTATCAGCTTAGCCAGCGTCGCGCGGATGCGGTTGCGAACTATCTGCAGACGAAGTACAACATTCCGCCGCACAAGTTCTACCTCGTTGGTATCGGCAAGGACCAGCAGGTGGCAGATGACAATACCCGCGAGGGCCGCGCCCAGAACCGCCGCGTCGAGATCAAGCTGCTGACCAACCGGGGCACGAACGCAAATGGTAACCTCTTCTGCAACTAGCCAACCGACCGGTCAGTAGAGATAATGCTTCCGAGTCGTCAGCCCTGACGATTCACTATGTTGTTCCGCAACTTTAGCCTATCTTCAGCGATGCGTTGTTGTGCCGGCGACGCATCGTTCTCCCCTTTGGGCGGCGAGCATGGCACAGCAAAATGCTCGTCGGCCTATCTCGACAGCAAAATGACCTCTAAGTTTTGAGCTTGCGGTAGACCATGCCCAGAATGGCTGATGTCAGTATTACCCACAAAAACTGATACCAGTAGAAGAATGGAAACCCAAATAACGTCGGGGTCTGGCGCGCATAGATCTGCGGGAACAGCAGCCCGGCGTAGGGAAGCAACAGCGGCAGCAGCCACCATCTGCTGGTCCGTCGCGAGTTCGTCGTCGGTTCCATTGTCGATCCGTTCCATCCATGCTGATGAAAAGCATACCGGACTCAAGCTGCCGTGCGAAATGCGGAGCAGTGTTTGTCGGGTAAAGTTAATGCATGGCCCCGACCTCGATAACGTCGTCATTGACCTCAAACGAGCAGGCTCAGCAGGCCGCAGCGCCGCTGGCCGAGGCTATCGCCATCATGGCGCGGCTGCGCGGGCCGGGTGGCTGCCCCTGGGACCGCGAACAGACCTTCGACTCCATCAAGAAACACACGCTGGAGGAGACCTACGAGGTCTTCGACGCCATCGAGCGCCGCGACTGGCCCGATCTACGGGACGAGCTCGGGCGACCTGCTCCTGCAGGTGCTCTTCTACGCCCAGATGGCCGATGAGGCGGGCCACTTCACGCTGGCGGAGGTGGCATCCAACCTCAACGCCAAGCTGATCCGGCGTCACCCGCACATCTTCGCCGGCGAGCAGGCGACCGACTCCGCCGCCGTGCTGCGCAACTGGGAGCAGATTAAGCGCGCCGAGAAGAAGGAAGCCTCACCGGATGGCGCATCCATGCTCGACGACGTGCCGCGCTCCATGCCGGCGGTGCTGGAGGCGTCAAAGCTCGGCTCTCGCGCTGCCAAGGTCGGCTTCGACTGGCCCGATGCAAAGGGACTCTTCGACAAGCTGCAGGAGGAGATCGCGGAGCTTCGCGCTGAGCTCTCCGAGTCTCCAGATTCCACCTCTCGGATTGAAGAGGAGCTCGGCGACGTGCTCTTCACCGCCGTCAACCTGGCGCGTCACCTGAAGGTCGACCCCGAGTCCGCGTTGCGCTCAGCCAACGCGAAGTTCCGCAAGCGATTTACCGCGATGGAGTCCGCCGCAGGCGGCAGGGAAGGGCTCGAGACCCGCTCTGCACCGGAGCTCGAAGAGCTTTGGAGTAACGTCAAGCGCGAAGAACGGGCCGCCACCGCGCCGCAGGAGGGACAGCCGCGATGAACCTCGGTCAAACCATCCCTTGAGCCACAGCCAACCCAACAGGCAGCCATCCGCATCGCGTCGCTGCACGAGCTCGACGAGTTCCAGAGCTGCGTCGATCTGCAGCTCGCCGTCTGGGGCTACTCCGATGGCGACCTGATTCCGCGTCGCATGTTTCTGCTCGCCGACCGCATCGGCGGCCAGGTGCTCGGCGCCTTCGACGGCGAAAAGATCATCGCCTTTGCGATGGCGCTGCCGGGCTTCCGCAACGGACAGCCGTACCTCCACTCGCACATGCTCGCGGTGCTGCCGGACTACCGCAACCTCGGTCTCGGCCGGCGCATGAAGCTCGCCCAGCGCGACGACGCCATTGGCGCGTGGCTTCGAGCTGATGGAGTGGACCTTCGACCCGCTGGAGATCAAGAACGCGCACCTCAACATCGCGCGCCTCGGTGCCATCTGCCGCCGCTACTATCCGGACTTCTACGGCCCGTCCTCCTCGCCGCTGCAGGGCGGCCTGCCCACCGACCGCCTCTATGCCGAGTGGTGGCTGCGCTCGCCTCGCGTGCTGCGAGTCCTGGGCGAGTGCGACGGGCAGGGAAGCGAGCCTTCCGAAGACTCTATTGCCATTACAGAAGAGGTTCTGGTCCCGCACCAGCTCCACGACTGGAAGCAAAGTCCCGAAACCCGCGATCGCGCACTGGAGGTTCAGCGCAGCAACCGAGAGGCGCTGCAGGCGGCCTTCCGCAGTGGCCTGGCGGTCGTCGGTTACCGTCGCGGAGACAACGGCGACGGTCACTTTATCCTTCGTCCTCTTGACCCGGCGGAGATCACGCCGTCAAGCACCGTAAGTGCACCGAAACTAGTGCAAACAAAGAGGATATCTTCACCTCCTGTAGTTTAGGGAGGTGGCAAACCGCAACGTTCGCGATAGGATGTTCTGGGCTTCATCTTCATCCAAATCCTCGATGCCAATCATTTACGCCAAACAGGAACCCCGCACATGTTCAAGATAGATGCCATCCACCTGCGCGAGATTAATATGCCGCTGGCATATCCGTTTGAGACCAGCTTCGGCCTCACCACCGGCCGGCGCATCATGCTGGTCGAGATTGAGTCCGACGGCCTGACCGCCTGGGGCGAGTGCGTAGCCGGCGAGCACCCCTACTTCAGCGACGAGATGATCGACACCGCCTGGATCATCACTGAGACCGAGCTTGCGCCGCTGCTGCTCGACGCAGATCTGTCTGGAGGCGGCGACTGCCCGCGTATCTTCCGGCCCGTCCGCGGCCATCGCATGGCCAAGGCCGCGCTCGAGAACGCCGTCTGGGACCTCGAATCGCAGATGGAGAACCTCCCGCTCGCGGAGGTGCTCGGAGGCACCCGCAAGGTCATCCCCTGCGGCGTCTCCATCGGGATACAGCCTTCGCTCGACCAACTACTGGACAAGATAGCGACCGAGCTGGGCGCCGGCTATCAGCGCGTCAAGCTGAAGTGCAAGCCCGGCTGGGATACCCACGTCTTCGAGGCGGTGCGCGGGCTATGGCCGGACATCATGCTGAGCTGCGACGCCAACTCCGCTTACCGGATGAAGGATTGCGATCACATCGTGAATTGGGACCAGTTCAAGCTGCTGATGATCGAGCAGCCCCTCTGGTATGACGACTTCTACTTCCACGCCATGCTGCAACGCCGGCTGGAGACCGCCATCTGCCTCGACGAATCGATTCGCAACCGCCGCGACGCGCTCGCCGCAATCGACGTAGGCTCCTGCCGCATCATCAATATCAAGGTGGGCCGTGTCGGCGGCTTCAGTGAGGCCATCGCGGTCCACAACGCAGCAGCCGAGCGGGGAATTCCGGTCTGGTGCGGAGGAATGCTGGAGACCGGCATCGGCCGCGCCCACAACATCGCACTCTCATCGCTGCCCAACTTCTCGCTGCCCGGCGACGTCTCCGCCTCCAGCCGCTACTGGACTGAGGACATCGTCGAACCGCCAATCACCGTGAGCTCCAAAGGCGAGATCGCAGTGCCCACCACAACGGGCGCGGGCTTCCCCATCCGCAGGGACAGAATTGAAGCCCTCACCGTGCGCAGGACGTCCATCCACTCCCGGGCACGCGTCACGGTCTGACGTCGGTAACCCCCGTAGTTCAATGTGTCGGCAGAGGTGTGTTCAGGAGCAACTTGATCGCATCCTGGTAGCTCATCGGCTCCGTAATGATCTGGTATCCGCCGGCGTCGTAGTCGTTATTGACGTTCAATGTCTTTACCATCAGCGCACGGACGGTGACCCGCTCTGTAAAGTGGGTATAGATCCACCGGTCGCCGCCGGCGTTCGTCTGTTCCAGCACCAGCTTGCCGCCGGGATAGATGTGGGCCAGCATGCCCCAGCCAAGGTTTATCGCCTGGAAGACAGTGCCCTCTATGCGTACTACGCGGCGGGACTTCGCGTCGATCCACACCCTGCCCTTCAAGCCCGTTAGCCCCTGCGAAAGCGTTGTAGGCGGCTTGAACTTAGGGTTGGGCGCATAGTCCATCACAATGGTCAGATCAGGGTGGCTCGCCAGTTGTGGCTGGTCCGGAACGTACGTGTAGTTCATGGCGTCCGGCATCAGGCGCATCAGGTCGTCGGCGGTCTTTCTACCTGTCTCCTCATTTTTGACGTGCCGGAAAAACGAGGAGGGAGAGGCGATCATGGCGTTCAGACGGTCACGTTCGGCCTGGTCTTCCTCCGGGGTCAATGGCTTGCCGTTTTTCAGAATCAGGCGCGCGACGGTTCCATCTTTGCTCTCGATAACGTCGCGGACCTGATCGCCCTTCTCGTCGTGAATGTGCATCCGGTAGCGCAGATACGAGCCCGGATGGTTCAGTACGAGCAGCTCGTTCGCCACGGCATCCACGGCCCACGACCGCGGTGTCTCCGTCGGCAGGGGGTGCGGCTGGTCATTGGCCACTGCGTTCTGCGGTGTAGCCGTCGACTGCAAAGCCGCGCGCAATCTGCGGATTGGTTCCGGCGAGAGTGAGAGCAAGCGCTGCTCCGGTCAAGCGCCTGCGCGAGCTGTGATGTCAATCCAGACTTCAAACGCGACCCAAGCACGTCGCTCGCCTGCTTTATGTCATCAATCAGAACTAACCCTCCCTGTTGCCGTTCGGGATACTGCCGAACACCAAAGCCATACATCCAGCATAAGTCAGACGCACAATTGACAAGTAAAATTGCTAGGTAGCCGCGCGGTTTGCCTCGCGGCACGGGCTTGCGTATAGTTCGGGCAAGCAGCACCACAATCGACCAGCACCTCCAGGAGAAAACAAGAGCATGAATCCAAATGAAGGTTCCACCGTCATCGGAAAATCGGTCGTCGTCCGGGGAGAGCTCTCCGGCAACGAGGACCTCTACGTGGACGGCGATCTGGAGGGGACCATTACGCTTACCGGGAATCGACTCACCATCGGTCCGAATGCGCGGGTGGTGGCCGATCTCAACGTTCGCGATCTGGTCGTCCTCGGCAACCTCAAGGGCAACGTGCATGCCTCCGGTCGCATTGAGCTGCGCCAGTCCGCAGTTCTCAATGGCGACATTGTTGCCAACCGGCTCTCCATCGAAGAGAGTGCGGTCATGAAAGGCCGCGTCGAACTCGTCACGGCGGCTGCGCCGGTTGCAGCATCCGCCGAGCCTAATCCGGCTTCCAGTCCAGACTCCACCCAGCGCCTCATCTGTGCTCGAGCCCAAGGCCTAGGCAGGAAGGGAGGCGGAACCATGCGCAATCTCTTCCGGGGGAACGACAATCCAGGCGGCGCCAAAGGTTCGGGCGGACAGCGCGTCCCGCGCCACTCCAGCGGATGGAAAGAGCTGCAGAAGCATCTGCTCGCGCAACGAGGGGCTTCGCATCCTCGACATCGGCCCCACCTCGTCCACCAACATCAACTACATCACCAGCCTCGGCCACAGCATCTATATGGCAAACCTGGTGGAAGAGGCGGCCAAGCCCGAATGGATTGTCCCCGGCGAGCCGGGTGAGCCCGCAGGTTTCGATGTCGAGCGTTTTCTGGCGACCAATCTCAACTTCACCGGACGCATCTTCGACGCCGTCATTCTGTGGGATACGGCAGACTATCTCCCCGAGGTGCTGTTGCCCGCGGTCCTCGACCGCATCCAGAGCGTGATGAAGGAGGGTGGCCTGATGCTCGCCTTCTTTCATACCAAGGCGGAAGGGCCGGAGACCGCATTCTCTGCGATACCACCTCACCGACATCCGAGTCAGTCGAGATGCAGCGTGCCGGAAACTATCCCGTGCTTCGCACTTACCAAAATAGACAGATAGAAAATCTGCTAAGCGAATTTAGCAGCTACCGGTTTTTCCTCGCGAAGGATAATCTCCGCGAAGTTATTGCTACTCGCTAACCGGACTATTGCGCCTCCAAAAATAAAAGATGGCAAGAGCCGGGCGGCGCTTGCCATCGTGTTACTGCTCAAGTCTTTTGATTGAAGCTTACCGCTAGCCTTTGGCGAGCTGCTTTCTGCGGTCGGCCCATCGCTTCTTCATCGCCTCGGCGATGCGCTTGCGTCCCTCAGGACTCAGCTTGCGCTTCACCTTCTTCTTGGGGGCGGCCTCTGCCTTAACAGCGTTCTTGCTGCCCTTGGGGCGTCCTCGTCCGCCCGGACCCAGCCGTTGACCCTGCCAGCAATGCACGCGCCTGTTGCAGCTTCGCAATCTGGGCGTCGATCTGTGCAATGATTCCACTTACTTCCACGTGTTGCCTCCGTTTAGCGATTGTCTCTCATTGTCTTCAGATGAAGCTTAAATTTAGATTAAGTCTCTGGTTGGAACGGCGGGTTGCAATATTTACGACCAGTTATGAACCATACAGAAACAGCCAATGCTTGTAAATAACCCAAATTAGTCACCTATAAGAATGAATACTCGAAAAGTGACTTACTTCCTGGATGGGTCGCTAGTAACTTCCTCTTTTTCTGCCTCTGCCTTTGGGCCCGGGATGGAATAACCCGGGCCCGAATCGTCCAGCAGGTCGTAACGCAAACTTCCCAGTCCGCGATGGTTGTTAGCATCTTCGATGCACTGTTGCAGCCCTGTCAGGGTAGACTCCTTATCCTGCTTGAACTCTTTCGCTACACGTGTAATCGCATAAGTGATGATGTCGCTATGGTGCAAGTGTTGCATGTTAGGCGCGCGGCGAAGATTGAGCCACAGCCGGTGAACCAGTTCTACTTCATCCGGCTGAATCGCCGGCGTATGCGGACCGATGTGGAAGTTAAGCGACTCGCCATCCGGTTTCACCACATAGAAGGTGAACTGCCGCTTAGGCTCCGGCAGCGCCTCCCACGCCTGCCCCACGTGATAGGCCTGCTCCTGCGCCGTCAGCTTGGTCGACAACCCGGACACGACCGCCGCCGCCTCCAGCGAGTTCGCCGTCTGCACCAGCGCCGCAAAGATATCGCCCGCCGGAACCACCAGCAGCGAGATGTGTTTCCCAAAGCTCTCCGCCACCGACACCGCCTTGGTGAAGAGCATCTGTTCGTGCTCGCTGAAGAGCTGCTCCGAGGCATCCACATACTCCGGCCCGCCGGCACCCATCATGCGCGCGGCCAGGACCACCAGGTCCTGCTCCTCCGTATCGGTGTGGGTCAGTGCCCACTTCAACGCGAACGGCGCAGCGGAATCGCGCATCGTCACCACCACCGCGCCCGGCCGTATCTCCAGCGCCTCGCGCCCGACGTTGTCCTGATGCTCTAACTGGAAGTGTTCCTGCATCTGCCGCGAAGTTGCGTCGTGACGCCGCTTGTTATCGCGCTCCGATAGCGAGAAGATCACGAAGAACGCAGCCGCGAAGATAATACCGCTCACCGTCGCGACCGACTTGGTAAACAGATTCACAATCGCCGTCGTAAGCAGCACCAGAAAGACCGACAGCAGGCCGAACGGAATCTCCGTCTTGCCGATGCGAATATTCAGCGGCACCTTCCAGCCGCGTTCGCCGTGGTACTTATAGCGCAGCACCAGCATGGCCAGCGAGTTGAAAGTAAAGCTCCAGATAACTCCGAACGCATACGCCTCGCCGAGCATGATGACGTCGCCGCGAGTTACCAGAATGGTGAAAAGTTGCAGTCCCACCACCAGGTTGACGATGCGATAGCTGGTCCCGAATCTGCGCTGCGGCTTGCGAAACCAGTCCGCCAGCACGCCGTCTTCGGCCACCCGCATCAGCACGCCCGTCGATCCGACGATCGCCGTATTCACCGCGCCGCCCAGGATCAGGAAGCCCACAATCACCACGAAGATGCGGAACGCAATCCGCAACGCCAGGGGTCCCACCATGTACATCGCCAGGCCGGCGATAAGGTTGTCACGATACACCGGCACGCGCACCGAGTCGGGAATCAGCATCACCGCCAGCAGCGTCCCTATGCCTGTAAAGACAAAGCTGTAGATCGCAATCACGATCGCCGCGCGCTTCAGGTTCTTCAGCTTCGGGTGCTCGATCTCGCGGTTCACCTGCGCTAGCGACTCCTCGCCGCTCATCGCCAGCACCGAGTGGCCGAACGCCATCAGCACACCAAACAGCCCAAGCGTCCGCATAAAGCTGGTGTGCTTCAGGAAGCCCATTGCATCTTGCGAGAAGTGCAGGTTCGCCGGCGTCGGCCACGGCGGCAGATGCGCGCCCACATGGAACGCGGAGAACGTCGCCCAGCTCAGCAGCATCACCACCATCACGGTAGTGATCTTCATCACCTTCAGCGCCTTGTCGCTCGACTCCTCGATGCCCTTGGTGTTCTGCCACCAGAAGTAGATCGTCACCAGCGCCGCAATCACCGCCGAGCTGCCGTCGATGTGCAACTGCCGCGGACTTCCATCCATGTGCGCTACCAGCACTCCTAGCCAGTGCCGTCCCGCGCACAGACGCAGCAACTCATTCACCAGCCCGACGATGTACTGTCCCGCCGACACGCCCGAGATCGGCCCCGTCAATATGTAGTCGAACATCAGCGCCGACACGCTCAGCTTCGCGAACGTCCCACCCAACGCCTCTTTCACGATGCGGTACACGCCGCCGCGAGTGAACATGCTGCAGCTCTCGACATACACTGCCCGCACCGCGAAGCTGAACAGCATCACCCCCAGGATGAACCACGGAGCAGCCTTGCCCACCGCCTCTTCCGCGATGCCGCCCGCATAGAACGCCGAGGAGCCAAGATCATTCAAAACAATCGCCGCCGCTCGCCAGAAAGAGATAAAGGTGAGCATGACCGAAGAGGCCACCACCAGCCGGACGCGGTTCGATTGCGGTTTCGAGATGCTTTGCTTAGTTGCCATTATTTTGTTGAAGCACTTTATCGCGCGCTTCCGCCTTATTCGAGACGCGCTCTGACATCAGGTTCGGGTCAACAGGGCTGCTCATGGTGAATGGATAAAAGACTGTGCCCGCCCCCAGCCAGCTAATCTTCGTCCTCCAGCAGCTCCTTCAGGTCCTCGACAAAGCTGATTGCAATCACAATCGCTGAGCCCGCCATTCCAATAAAGAAGAGTGGGACAACAACCTTTGCAACCAGTCGAATGACGAGATCCATACTCGGTAGATTGTATCCCTATTTATGTAACACCTCGATAACTTGGGACCTGCGCCACCGCAAGTAGCTCCACACGAGTTATCACCGGAAAACCCGCGAATGGTAAACTTCGCTAGCGATGCGATTTATTCCAGCAAGACTTTGGGCCCTGGCCGTCCTCTCCGGTCTGTTACAGCTCCTTCCTTTCCCAATCGCAGGCCCGACGCCTCTGTGGCGCACAGCG
The DNA here is from genome assembly GCA_963744125.1 of uncultured Acidobacteriaceae bacterium. GTDB lineage: Bacteria > Acidobacteriota > Terriglobia > Terriglobales > Acidobacteriaceae > Edaphobacter. Next base: position 1,394,592 of record CAVUSG010000012.1, read on the forward strand.
TTCTGCTGGGTGGCGTTGCTGCCCCTACTGGCTGCGTTGGTTGGCAAAAATAAGCAGGGAAAGCCACTTACAGTATTTCAAGGCACCTTACTCGGTTATCTCTGCGGCTTCCTCTGGTACCTCGGCAACTGCTACTGGATCTACCAGACCATGCATCTCTTCGGCGGCCTCTCGAAGCCCGTCGCCGCCGGAATCCTCATCCTCTTCAGCCTCTATCTTGGCCTCTACCACGCCATCTTCGCCGCCTTGATGACCGCCCTCCGCCGCTCGCGTTTCGGAGTCCAGGGAGCGCTGCTGCTCTCGCCCTTCCTCTGGGTCTCCGTCGAACTCGCTCGCGCCCGCATCACCGGCTTGCCCTGGGACCTGCTCGGCTACGCCCAGATCGACAACCCACTGCTCACGCGCCTCGCCCCCATCACTGGCGTCTACGGCATCAGCTTCATCATTGCCGCCGTCAACGCCCTCTGGCTGGTGCGCATCCAGTTGAAAGAACGCCGCCACACCCGCACGCTCCTCACCATCACCGGAGTCGTACTCGTCCTTCTGTACTTGGCTGCGCTACGGAAGTTCCAGCCCCCCGCACGAGTCGCCACCACCGCCATCGCCACGCTCGTACAGCACAACCTCAGCGTCGGCGTCGAGGGCGAGGTCCACGAGTCCGCGCAGGACATGTACAACGCGTTCACCCGCTACAGCCTCTTCCCGCCCGGCATGCGCTGCAACGGAATCCCCGAACTCGCCGGCACTCGCTGTGCTGATCCCGCCGCACAGCATCCCGGTTACCCCAACGGCGGCATCGTCCTGCAGCCCACCAATCTCGTCATCTGGCCGGAGTCGCCCTCCAACTTCGAGGAGCGTGATCCTGCCTTCATCGACGCCATCTCCTCGCTCGCCCGCGCCGCGCACGCCCCGGTCATCGCCGGCAACATCGGCATCGACCCCAACCCCAAAGTCAAACGCGGCTACTCGCTCTATAACTCCGCAGACTTAATCGCCGCAGACGGAACCCGCGTAGGACGTTACGACAAGATCCACCTGGTCCCCTTCGGTGAGTACGTCCCCTTCAAGCAGCTCTTCTTCTTCGCCGGCGACCTCCTCGGCGAGGCCGGCTCCTTCAATCCCGGCGAACGCCGCAACGTCCTCTCCACCGGCGGCCATCACTACGGCACCTTCATCTGCTACGAGTCCATCTTCGGCGACGAGATCCGTCAGTTCGCAGACGAAGGCGCGGACGTCCTCGTCAACATCGCTAACGACGGCTGGTACGGCGACACCGGCGCGCCCTGGCAGCACCTCGACATGGTCCGCATGCGCGCCATCGAAAACCATCGCTGGGTCCTGCGCGCCACCAACACCGGAGTCACCGCCGCCATCGACCCCTACGGCCGCGTCACCTCCGCCGCCCCGCGCCACATCCTTACCGCGCTGCGCGTAGGCTTCGGCTACGAGCAGGACGTCACTTTCTACTCCCACTACGGCGATCTCTTCGCCTACTTCTGCGCTTTCATCACCGTGCTCGCGCTCCTCGACGGCGTCCCAAGACGCAGCGACAAGCTCAGGTCCGTCCCGCAAACCGAACTGCAAGCTGAAATGAACTAGAATCAAATCTTATGCTGAGCGATCTCGAATACACTTACTCCCCGGTCCGCGACAGAGTGCGCGATCTGCGGGAGTATCTTTGACTCCGCGCGCCTGCGCCGTGAGTTAGCCTCCCTCGAAGAAAAGATCTCCGATCCCACCATCTGGGCCGACGCCTCGCGCTCTCAGCCGCTGATGCGCGAACGCAAGCGCCTCGAAAGCCTCCTCGCCGACGACGCCGAACTCGCCCGCCGCTCCGACGACATCGAAGCTTACTTCGATCTCGGCAAGGAAGGGGAAGAAGTCGAGCCCGATCTCAAGCGCGAGATCCCCGAACTCATAGCCTTCTCCGAAAAACTCGAATCGAAGACCATGCTCTCCGAAGAGACCGACCCACTCAATGCCATCGTCACCGTCCACCCCGGAGCCGGTGGCACCGAGTCGCAGGACTGGGCCGAGATGCTCATGCGCATGTACATGCGCTGGGGCGAGCGCCAGAACTTCAAAGTCGAACTCAACGAGGTCCAGGACGGCGACGAAGCCGGCATCAAGTCCGCCACCTTCACCATCACCGGCGACTTCGCCTACGGCCTGCTCTCTGGCGAAACCGGCGTTCACCGCCTCGTCCGCATCTCGCCCTTCGACTCCGCCAAGCGCCGCCACACCAGCTTCGCCTCCGTCTTCGTCTCGCCCGAGATCGACGACACCATCGTCATCGACATCAAGACCGAAGACCTCCGCATCGACACCTACCGCAGCGGCGGCAAGGGCGGCCAGCACGTCAACACCACCGACTCCGCCGTCCGCATCACCCACATCCCCACCGGCCTCGTCACCGGCTGCCAGAACGAGCGCTCGCAGCACAAGAACAAGGAGCGCGCTATGAAGATGATGCGCTCCAAACTCTACGAGTACGAGCTAGACAAGAAGAAAGCCGCCAGCCGCAAGATCGAAGATTCCAAGCTCGACATCAAGTTCGGCTCGCAGATCCGCAGCTACGTCCTGCAGCCCTACCGCATGGCCAAGGACCTCCGCACCCGCGTCGAAGTAGGCGACGTAGACAAAGTCCTCGACGGCGACCTCGAGCCCTTCATCCGCGGCTATCTTCGCATGCGCCGCGAAGGCAACTTCCCCGCCGAAATCGCCGAAGACGAAGACCTCTAGGTGTGAAGTTTCAATAGGTTGTTGTCCATTCGATCGAGAACTGTGAAGCTGAGTTTGCGAAGCCAAGCATTCTCAGGAGACCGAATGGACTATCACTATCATGCTCGACTGACGATTGTTCGTCGAGAGCAGCTTGCGAAGGATGTATTAGAGGGCCGGTTGAGCTTGAAGGAGGCCATGGCCGAGTTCAAGCTGAGCCGGCAGAGTGCAGCGAAGTGGGTGCGGCGCTATCGGGAGCATGGCCTGGCCGGTCTCAGGGATCGGACTTCGCGGCCTCATCGGTCACCCCGCAGCACGTCGGAGGAGAGGATCATGGAGGTCGAACGGCTGAGACGGGAACGTTGGACCGGGGTGCGGATCGCCCAGCAGCTTGGGCTCAGCCGTGCCACGGTCAGCCGCGTGCTTCGGCGGCTGGGGCTGAACCGCATCCGCGACCTCGAACCTGGGCCCGCCGTGGTGCGCTACGAACAGCCGGCTCCAGGCGACCTGTTGCATCTTGATATCAAGCGCCTGGTGCGCATCCAGCGGCCTTCGCACCGGGTCACTGGAGACCGCCGCGACGGCGTCAAGGGCATCGGAGCCGAGTTCCTGCATGTCGCCGTCGACGACCACTCGCGGCTGGCCTTCACCGCCATGTATCCGGACCAGACCGAGCGCAGTTCCACTCACTTCCTGGCCGCCGCCGTCGCCTGGTTCGACTCCCTCGGCATCGGCATCCGTCGCGTGCTCACTGACAACGGCCCATGCTACAAGGCCCACCGCTTCCACCGGACCTGCGCTCAGCTCCACCTCAAGCACCGGCGAACTCGGCCCTACACCCCACGCACCAACGGAAAGGCAGAACGCTTCATCCAGACCGCCATCAACGAATGGGCCTACGCACGCACCTATCAGAACTCAGAAGATAGAACTTCCTGGCTGCCCATCTGGACCCACCAGTACAACTGGCACCGTCCCCATGCCAGCCTCAACCAACATCCTCCCATCAGCAGAGCAGGCCTCGATGACAACAACCTCTTGACTCACCACACCTAGAAGACCTCCAATTGCCGCTGTTGTTGATGTTGCCGTTGCAGTTGTTTGTTCTCCTCCGCACACCCACAAAAGCCGTCATCTCGACCGGAGCGCAGCGGAGTGGAGAGACCCCCGTATTTGTTTTGCTTTTGTTGTTGTCCGTTCTTTTCCATTCACTCCCACTACCGTTTGTCATTCTGAGCGAAGCGAAGAACCCCCGCATTTTGCTCGGAGCTGCGATAGAGCCAATTTCAGGAACGATGCCCGAAACTCCCACATGACATCTGTCACACCCACAGATGACAACCCACACTACCGCCAACCCCCGCACTCCTTCACACTTCTCCTAACACTCAAGGAGAGATAAGGTATGGCGATGGCAATCAACACCGAAACAACGCAGCAAACCAAACCCGACTACGGCATCGACGCCCCCGGCGTAATGCGCAACCTCTTCATCATCGGCACCGCGAGCGTCCTGCTCGCCATCTTCGCCCCGGCCAGCCTCCACCTCGGCGCCGTCAATTTAAAGCTCACCCCAATGTTCAGCTGGACCGGCGGTTTCCTCCTCGTCGAAGCCTGCCTCTTCCTCCTCTACGTCAAATTCGGTAAATTCCGCCACCGCGACTTCATCCTCAACATGCACCCCTGGCGCGGCGACGAGCAGGTCCTCGACGTAGGCTGCGGCCGTGGCCTCCTACTCGCCGGAGCAGCAAAACGCCTCAGCACCGGCCACGCCACCGGCATCGACATCTGGTCCAACGTCGACATGGGCGGCAACTCCGCAGCCGCCACGCAACACAACCTGACCCTCGAAGGCATCACCGACCGCTGCACCCTAATCAGCCAATCCGCCGCCGAGATGACCTTCCCCGACAACACCTTCGACGTCATCGTCTCCAATCTCTGCATCCACAACATCTACGACAAACCCACCCGCATCATCGCCCTCAATCAAATCGTCCGCGTCCTAAAACCCGGCGGCATCGCCCTCATCTCCGACTACAAACGCACCGGCGAATACGCTGCCGAGTTCCAGCAATCCGGCCTGCAGGTAGAAAAGAAACGCGGCAGCTTCCTCACCACCTTTCCACCCCTCACCGTAGTCATAGCCCGCAAACCACTCTAGAGCTATTTCCTTATAGGTGTCGAGCGCTCTGGTAAGGGCCGAAGGCCCGGCCTATACCAGCCCAGGGCGTAGCCCTGGGTTTCGATCCGGAAAACGATCTGAGCGCTGTAAGCGCGACCTGTACACACGTTGCCGCAAGCCTCTTTAGCCAAATACTCACGAACCTTCGCTAGCTCTCGCGCATCCAAACATCCCAGCACACAGAAGGGAAGCGACACCCATGGCGAAGGCAAAAGAAAAGTCCAACCCCGAACTAGATGAAACAATCAAACAACTCATCGCCCTCTTAAAAGGCGGCCAGGCCCACGTAGACTTCGACGACGCCATCAAAGACTTCCCCTCCGACCTCCGCGGCAAAGTCCCCGACGGCCTGCCCTACTCCGCTTGGCAACTCCTCGAGCACATGCGCATCACCCAGCGCGACATCCTCAACTTCAGTGCCCCACCCACCGGCGGCTATCAGCCCCTTGAGTGGCCGGAAGGTTATTGGCCCAATCCAGCCGAGCCACCCACCGCCCACGCCTGGGACCAGACCATCGCCACCATTCGCAGCGACGCCGAAAAGTTCGAAGCGCTCCTCACCAAACCCGACGCCGACCTATATAAGCCCTTCCGCTGGGGCGACGGCCAGAACCTCCTCCGCGAAGCCCTCCTCATCGCCGACCACAACGCCTACCACCTCGGCGAACTCATCGTCCTCCGCCGCCTGCTCGGCGCATGGCACAAGTAAAACGGAGACCACGTTGAACGAACCAGCAGTCATCCACAACATGCTCGCCAATGGCAAAACCATCGCTGTCATCGGCATCTCCGACAGCCCCGGTAAACCCAGCCACTACGTCTCCGCCTACATGCAGGAGCTCGGCTACAAAATCTATCCTGTCAACCCCGCCCTCCCCGAAGTCCTCGGCGAAAAATCATACGCCGCGCTCACCGACCTCCCCATCAAGCCCGACGTAGTCAACGTCTTCCGCCTCCCGCGCTTCATCCCCGCCATCGTCGAAGAGATGATTACCCTCGGCCTGAAAAATCTCTGGGTCCAGCAGGGAATCATGAACTTCGAAGCCGCCGCCCGCGCCGAATCCGCCGGCATCAACGTCGTCATGGACCGCTGCATTATGGTTGAGCACCGCCACAACCTTCGCTGAAACCTCCCCGCCTCCAAGACGTCAAATAAAAGCAGACTTTACAATCATCTAAGATGACCCTCCGCACAATCTCCAGAGCCTTCGCCTTCCTCCTCACCCTGCTGGTCGCCACGCTGCCGGCAAAGGCGCAGATCCCCGTCATCGGAGACGGCGGCCCAGGCCCGGTCAAAGCCCCGCACCTCACCGCCGAGATGGTCACCGCCGCCCCCACCATCGCGCCCGGCGGAACCCTCCAGACCGGCCTCAGCATCTCGCTCGAACAGCACTGGCACGTCTACTGGCTCAACGCCGGCGACTCCGGCGATCCCCCCAAGATCACCTGGACACTCCCCGCCGGCATCACCGCCGGCCCCATGCAGTTCCCCATCCCCAGCCGTCTACCGCTCGCCCCGCTCATGGACTTCGGCTACGAAGACCACGTCACCTTCCCCGTCCTCATCACCGCCGATAAATCCGTCAAGCCCGGCCCCATCCATCTCGACGCCCTCGTCAGCTGGCTCGTCTGTGAAAAGGTCTGCATCCCCGGCAAAGCCCACCTCGGCCTCAACCTTACCGTCGCTCCCGGAGCCACCGCTCCCGCGCAAATCACAGGCCCGCTCGGCGAATCCCTCAAGCTGATCCCCCCGCCGCTGCCGCCCTCCATGCAATTCAGCGTCCTCGGCGGCAAATCCGATTTCGTAGTCACCCTCATCACCGGCACCAACGAGCCCAACGCCCCTCCGCCGAGTTCTACCCCGCCGATCAGGAACAAATCAACAACGCCGCACCCCAAACCGCCGAGACCATCCCCAACGGCGTCCGCATTCGCCTCAAGCGCGACGAAGACCTCAAAACCCTTCCCGCACAACTCCACGGCCTCATCAAACTCAGCGACGACAAGGCCTACGACGTCACCGCCCCCGTAGTCGCCGGCGAACTCCCCGTCAGCCCCGCCGCCGTCAGCCAGAAGACCACCCCCATCAACACCGTCACCTTCATCGGCCTCGCCTTCCTCGGCGGCATCATCCTCAACCTGATGCCCTGCGTCTTCCCGGTGCTCTTCCTCAAAGGCCTCGCCCTCCTGCAGTCCTCTAACGAAGAGCGCAGCCGCCTCCGCAGCCACGGCCTCGTCTACACCTTCGGCATCCTCGTCTCTTTCTGGATCATCGTCGCCGCGCTCCTCATCCTCCGCGAAGGCGGCAGCCAGATCGGCTGGGGCTTCCAGCTTCAATCCCCCACCTTCATCGCACTGCTCGCCGCCGGCCTCTTCTTCTTCGCCCTCTCGCTCGCCGGACAGTTCGAACTCGGCCTCTCCCTCACCAGCGTAGGCGGTGACCTCGCCAAAAAGCAGGGCTACACCGGCAGCTTCTTCACCGGAGTCCTCGCCACCATCGTCGCCACGCCCTGCATGGGCCCGTTCCTCGGAGCAGCCGTAGGCTTCGCCCTCGCGCAGCCTGCCGGCATCACCTTCGCCGTCTTCACCGCCCTCGCCCTCGGCCTAGCCGCGCCCTATCTTCTCCTCAGCTTCAACCCCGCCTGGACACGCCTGCTCCCACGCCCCGGCGCATGGATGGAGACCCTCAAGCACATCACCGCCCTCCCTCTCTTCGCCACCGTCATCTGGCTCACCTGGGTCTACGGCAGCCTCTACTCCGGCGGCGCCACCGGCATCGGCCCCAGCGGAGTCGACCGCCTCGCCCACCTCCTCTGGTGCTTCCTCATCCTCGCCATCGCCGGATGGGCGTTAGGCAAATGGCCCGCGAAATGGTCCAGCGCCATAGCCGCAGTGATCCTCGCCACCATCGCCATCGCCATCCCGCTCTATCAGCCCAAGGACACCACGCTGGTCTGGTCCCCTTACTCGCAGCAGGCGCTCGACACCGCCCGCGCCTCCGGCCATCCCGTCTTCATCGACTTCACCGCCGCCTGGTGCCTCTCCTGCCAGGTCAACGAGCGCGTCGTCCTCAAATCCGAAGAAGTCCAGCACCAGTTCGCCGACAGCAAGGTCACCCTCCTCAAAGCCGACTGGACCCAGTACGACCCCGAGATCACCAAGCAACTCGCCGCCGTAAACCGCAGCGGCGTCCCGACTTACGTCATCTACCCCGCCAACCCGCAGGCCGTCGCCGACGTCCTCCCCGAGCTCCTCACCAAAACCAACGTCCTCGACGCCCTGAAGAAGGACCTGCACTGAACCTTAAATTTCCCTGAAAAATGACGCGATTCGTCTTTTTCGAACGAAAAACGTCTTAAAATCAGCAACAGTTGTTATCACGGAGGTCTCCGATGATTTCACCCCGCTCCCTCAGCAGTGCCATCACCGCCGCAGCCTTCACCCTCATCTTCGCGGCATCCGCCGGAGCCGTCCCCCCAGGCTCCACTGCGCCCGACTTCAAGGGCACCGACTCCAACGGGCTAACTCAAACCCTCTCGCAGTACCGCGGCAAGTACGTCGTCCTCGAGTGGCACAACCAGGGCTGCCCCTACGAGCAGAAGCTCTACCACAGCGGCACCATGGAAGCCCTCCAGAAACAGTGGACCGGCAAAGGAGTCGTATGGCTCTCCATCATCTCCTCCGCTCCCGGCCAGCAGGGCTACGTCACTCCCGCTGAAGAAAACGCCTACATGAAGAAGATGAACGCGGCCCCAACCGCCACCATCCTCGACCCCAACGGAACCATCGGCCACCTCTATAGCGCCAAGACCACCCCGCACATGTTCGTCATCGATCCCACCGGCAAGCTCCTCTACGTAGGCGCCATCGACGACCAACCCAGCCCTGACCCCAGCACCCTCAAAGGCGCACGCAACTACGTCACCGAAGCCCTAACCGAATCAATGTCCGGCCAACCCATAAAAGTAGCCTCCACCCGCTCCTACGGCTGCTCAGTAAAATACGCCGGCGAATAACCACCAACAAGATCGATAACCAAAGGGTGCCCCACGATCACCAAGCCGCAGGCGAGGTTATCGTGGGGCTACTCACTTAAGCGGCCCCACCCAGCTCCAAAGCGCCTGTCATCCCGCCCACACGTTTGTCATTCTGACCCTGAGCGTAGCCGAAGGGAAAGAACCCCTGTATTTTGCTCGGAGCAGCGACACATCTCAAGAAAACCACCAAACCGGGTGCCCCACATCTCGCCTCTGAGATGTGGGACATCGTGCGAAGCACGACCGCCTTTCTCAGTCCCACCCCAAAATCCCGTCATCCTGAGCGGAGCGTAGCGAAGTCGAAGGACCCCGATACATCCTGTCCCACCAAAACCGATAGAACCTTTCTGCCTCAAATACGGGTGCCCCACATCTCGCTTCTGAGATGTGGGACATCGTGCGAAGCACGACCGCCTTCTTCGGCACTCGCACTAAGTCATCTCTACGGCTATTCCGCTAATCACACAGAGTAAAATCCTCCGCATGTACCAAGGCGCGCAAACCACCCGCTTCTGCGGCCGCTCGGTGAAGTATGGACAGTAGTGAAGCTCAAACGACACGCTACTCGGCGTTGCCCCAATACATTCGCGATGCGTTGAATGGAATTGAACCAAGTCGGGACGGCGATCTCGCATATTTTCCTTGCCGCGTAGTTTTGAAGGATGGGCGCGTTGGAGACAACGTCTACATCGTCGCCGAACAGCCATACATTCGAATGTGGGGAATATATCCAGAAGACGATAGAGGGAAGAGTTCGATTCGAATAGAAGACGTCGTTGAGGTGAGTGAGAGTCCAATCCGTCTGCCGGTAAAGTTCGCCAACCAGTTATATAAGGCAGGCGAATCAGGAATGGGATACACCATCTTTACCTTGGTCTTCTCGGACGGCCTGACTCAAGCCTGCGGTACCGGGAATGCTATCGACTTCATCCGCTATCCAGCTAACAAAGGCCCCGATGATGTTGTTGATGTCCTTCCTCATGAAGGGCGACGAGATGATTCGCTAGTCAGTATGCCTGACTACACTTGGTGTATCTATTCCGAGTAAGCGGCGGCAGTTTGGCCACCTACTCCCGCTTCCCACCCTTAATCTTCCGAATCTCCTCCATCCTTTGCCCCAACAACTTCTCCCTACCCTCACCAGTAGGCACATAATACTTCCGCCCCGCAAGGGACTTAGGCAGACACTCCATATCCGCCACCCTCCCCTCCACATCATGCGCGTACTGATAGTCCTTCCCGTAGTCCAGCTCCTTCATCAGCTTCGTAGGAGCGTTCCTCAAATGCAGCGGAACCGGCTCCGCTGCAGTAGCCTCAATATCCGCCAACACCGCGCCATAAGCTGTATAAACCGCATTCGACTTAGGAGCCAGCGCTAAATAAACGACAGCCTGAGCCAAAGCCAACTCACCCTCCGGATGCCCCAGAAAGTGCATAGCATCCTTAGCGCTCAAACAAAGATTCAAAGCCTCCGGAGCCGCCAGCCCAATATCCTCCACCGCCATCCGCACCACACGCCGAGCCACATACATCGGGTCCTCACCCGCCTCCAGCATCCGCGCCAGCCAATACAACGCAGCATCCGCATCCGAGTTCCTCACACTCTTATGCAGCGCCGAGATGATGTCATAGTGCTGCTCACCCTTCTTGTCATACAGCAACACGCGCTTCTGCAAAGCCTCCGCAGCCAGCGGCTTCGTAATAACTTTTTCACCACGCCCCACAGCAAGCGTCGCAGCAACCTCAAGCGCATTCAAAGCATTCCTTGCATCCCCACTCGAATAAGAAGCGATCGTAGCCAGAGCCTCATCATCCGCCGACAACCCCATAGCCCCAAGCCCACGCTCACTGTCATTCAGAGCCCGCACCAGCAGCCCAACCACTTGCTCCTCCGTCAGCGCCACCATCGTATACACCCGGCACCGCGACAGCAGCGCCGCATTAATCTCAAACGAAGGATTCTCCGTCGTAGCCCCAATCAGACGAATCGTCCCCCGCTCCACGTAAGGCAGAAAAGCATCCTGCTGAGCCTTATTGAAGCGATGAATCTCATCCACAAACAGAATCGTCCGCGACCCAAACTCCGCCGCCTTCTCCGCCTCCACCATCACCTGCTTAATCTCTTTGATCCCCGACATCACCGCAGAAAATTCAATAAAGCTAGCCTCCGTCACCTGCGCAATAATCTTCGCCAGCGTAGTCTTCCCCACCCCCGGAGGCCCCCAGAAGATCATCGAAGCCGGATCATCCCGCTCAATCGCCAACCGTAGTGGCTTACCCGGCCCCAGCAGATGCTCCTGCCCGGTAAACTCCGCCAGCGTCCGCGGCCGCATCCGCTCCGCCAGCGGAGCCCGCCGCGCATGCCGCGCCGCAGCCACCCGAGGCTCCGCCCCAAACAAACTCATCGCCCTACCTCAACTCTCAACACCGCTGCTCTCCTCAACCAACCCAAAAACCTCGGGTGCCCCACATCTCGATTCTGAGATGTGGGATGTAAAAATCACGAACCACGCACTCTCTCGACTCACCGACAAAAGCTCGGGTGCCCCATCCTGAGGGCGCCTGATCGCCCGACGGTTGGGGAAGCAATACACTCCGCAGCGGTAGCCTTTGCCGTTGCTTGTTCTCCCTGCATCGACCCAAACCGGCAGGGTGCCCCATCCTTCGCGCCCTTGCGAAGGGTGGGATGTAAAAGCTTGAACCACTAGCACTCGCTCGAACAACCAACAAAAGCTCGGGTGCCCCATATCTCGATTCTGAGATGTGGGATGTAAAAAGCTCGGACCACTCCACACTCGCTTTCATCGTCCAAGTCCCCGTTGCCTCGAAGCCTCATACAACAACAAACTCCCCGCCACCGCAGCATTCAAACTCTCCACCGGCCCCGGACACCAAATCGTCATCTTCGCATCCGCCATAGCAAGCAATTCCGCACTCAACCCGGCCCCCTCATTCCCAATCATCACAGCACAAGCCCCCACAAAATCTCCATCTTTTACCGCCGTGCCGCCCGAACCAGTCGCCGCCAGAAGACGAATACCTCGGTCTTTCAACTCGGCTATCTCTGCAACATCGACCGAAACCACAGGCACCCGAAACACACTCCCCGCACTAGCCCGCAGAGCCTTCTGATTCCACGCACTCACCGTCCCCGGAGTCGTCACCACCCCCGTAGCCCCAAACGCCTCGGCGGACCGTACCAGCGTCCCCAGGTTCCCCGGATCCTGCAAACCCGCAGCAATCAAAATCAGAGGCACCCCGCGCATCACATCCTCCATCCGCCGCACCGGAGGCACCAGCAGCCCCGCCACTCCCTGCGGCGACTGCGTCTCCACCACGCTTGCAAAAACCTCATCCGTAACCCGCAGCACCTCCACCCCCCGAGGCACAACCTCCGGAACCCCCCGCCGCTCAGCCACAAACACAGTCTTAAAGACCATCCCACTCCGCAGAGCCTCCTCCAGCAGATGCTCCCCTTCAATCGCCACCAGCCCGCCACTCAACCTCGCCTGCCCCGCAAACGCCCCCCGCAGCTGCTTCACCCTTGCATTCGCCCGGCTCGAAATAACTTCCATCGTCATCCCAGAATCTTACCTCCCATATTTCTTCGCCCCTTCCGCTAGAATGATGCGGTGCTTCAAAACAAAGTGCGTCCCCTGATAGGGTCAACCTCTTTGCCCAGAAGACTTTGCCCGGAAATCGATTCAAACAGACCCGGCAGTCCGGACTTAAGCGCAATAGTTTGAATACTTTGCGCAACTAAGATAGGGGGAGGGGGATACCCTCCCATAGCAGCAACAGGAGCAGCATTTGACGGCCGAAACCCTCCACATCCATCCCGACAACCCCGAGCCCGAGCTCATCGACATCGTCGTCAAGAGCCTCAACGCCGGCAACGTCGTAGCCCTCCCCACCGACACCTTCTACGGACTAGCCGTAGACCCCGTCAATCTACGCGCCGTCGAACGCATCTACGACATTAAGACCCGTGCACGCCACAAGCCCCTCTCACTCCTCATCGCTGAGGTCGAGCAGGCCTACGAGCTCGCCCGCACCCTCGACACCGCCTTCGACCGCCTGGCCGAGAAGTTCTGGCCCGGCCCCCTCACCATCGTCGTCAAAGCCGGCGGCAAGCTCCCCCTCCGCGTCACCGCCAACACCGGCAACCTCGCCCTCCGCGTCCCCGAGGCCGCCATCCCCCGCGCCGTCGTCGCCCGTCTCGGCCTGCCCATCACCGCCACCTCCGCCAACCTCTCCGGCATGCCCGAGTGCGCCTACGCCAGCGCCGTCCGCGACCAGCTAGGCGACAAGCTCCCCCTCATCGTAGATGGGGGCCCCACCGCCCGCACCATGGCCACAACAATCGTCGACCTCTCCGGCGGCGGCAACTCCTGGATGATCCTCCGCGAAGGAGCCATCCCCACCCACGAGATTGCGCTAGCCTTACAACACTAAAAACCATGAAGTCCACCTACGCCAATCGCCGAGCCTCTTCCAGCCACTGGCTGCGAACTCTCTTCCTGCTCGCGCTGCTGGTCGCCATTGTCTGGTCCGCCTGGGTCTGCGTCCAGATAAACGCCGTAGCCAACGAGGACCAGGCTCAGCCCTGCGACGCCATCGCCGTCTTCGGAGCAGCCGAGTACGGCGGCCACCCCTCCCCCGTCTACCACGCCCGCCTCGACCACACCCTCGAACTCTATCGCAAAAAGATCGCCCCCCTCGTCATCACCCTCGGCGGAGGCAGCGATCGCGACTCCGGCAACACCGAGGGCGGCGTAGGCCGCGACTATCTCCTCGCCAACGGCGTCCCCTTCGCCGACATCGTCGTCGAGTCCCACTCCATCGACACCGAGCAACAGGTTCACCGCCTCGCCGCCATCGCCCGCGAGAACAACCTCCAGCACATCACCGTCGTCAGCGACGGCACCCACCTCTTCCGCATCCGCGAGCTCTGCCGCGAAGCCGGCCTCGACGTCTTCACCTCACCCCGCCCACCCCTCGGCCACATCGACAGCTACGACCTCGCCATGCGCTACTTCCACGAGATACTCAGCTACACCTCCTTCCGCCTCGGCCTCAACGAAACCTGGGTCCACCGCTGGATCGAAGGCAAAGGCGACGACTAAAGTCAACGCGACGATTAAAGGTCAAAGCGTAGATTGAAGGCCGAAGCGTCGACCCGTACTTCAGGTCTTTGCACTGCATCTGAGATAGGTCCAGGCTTTAGCCTGGACATCAAAAGCCAAAAAAGATGCGGGCTTTAGCCCCCGGGATATGCTCTCTTCCGCCCGACGAAGATCTTGCCTCACCACCCAAAAATCACAACCCGATACCCCAGGACCGCCACCCCAGCCGCAAACACAGTCGAAGAAAAATTCACCAGATCATTTCCCAACCATCCTCTTCGTTCGACAGTCGCCCCCAGCAAGCTATCAAAGAACAATCCACAAACCCCCGCCACAAACGCAATACAGGCCTCCCTAACATTCAAATTAAGCCCCCACAGCCCCGCCGCCGCAACCAACGCACCCGCCAAAATCCCAGCCCCCGACCCGAGCAAAGTCACGGCGCCATCCGTCCCAACCTCAACGCGCTTCAAACTCAAAACCATCACAGGCCGCCCGCCAAAAGCCTGCCCAATCTCCGAAGATACCGTATCCGCCGTGGCCTCGACCAGCGCAGCCAGACACATCATCATCATGACCGGAAATAGCCATCGCCCTGGATGGTCCCACACGCAGCAGGGTCCGATACCCGTCAAAATTAAATAGGACCAAGTAGGAGACACATAGGGCTGAGATTGAGAGATTGGCAATTACCTGCGCGGCACTCCGTCCTTTGCGTCCCTCGGCCAATCCTGCTGCCGCTTTTTTGCGACGTCCCACCCGTGTCGAAAGGAACGTAAGCAAAAACAACATCACAAGAGGTGTCACACCGGAGAGCACTTGTGAATCGAACCTTGGCGCCGTTCCGTCGATCAGAGTCAAACAAATCATTCCACCGAAAAGTGAAGCAGTCGTTGTGGCAGCGCGCAACGCTCGGACAAGAACGGCAAACGCAACACTGACCGCTATTGAGATCAAGGCAAAAGGGCGCAAAAAAGCAATGTCCCATATCAAATAGTCAGAGCGCAAAACCTCAAACGTCATCCAAATCAACAAACACCCCACCACCCAAACCAACACCCGCGACTGCATTCGATCCCGCCCCTCCGGAATAGCCTTCCGCCAAACCCGAACTTCCTCCCCACCAGCCATTTCCGCACCCATCCCCCACCCTCCCCGATACTGATTTACAATCAACCTTGAGCATAATCACCACCAGCAGTAACGCGGGAGCAGTTTTGCACTTAGCAATAATCGCAGCATCACGAAACACCACGCCGCGGACACTCCGGCAACCCTTCCAGTCGGCAACCCGGTTTGCATTGGCAGCCGCAGCGCTTGCATCGGTGTTGATCCCCGTCGCCGGATGCGGCAACACCTATCGTCCGGTCGTCGCCGCCATCAACCCCGTCGGGCCCGCGGGCCAGCCGCAGAAGTATGCCGTCGCCGTCTCCGCCTCTCCCACGCCTGACACCCCCGGCCTCATGACGCTCGTCGACTTCTCCGGCGACACCATACTCGTCACCCCACAGGTCGGAGTCTCGCCCTACTATCTCCAGCTCGACAGCGCCGGGTTCACCGGCTATACCTTCAACGGCGACGGCACCCTCACCTCCTTCGATATCTCGACCTCGCTCCAGACACAGAACGTCGTCCAGACCACCCTGCTGCCCGGCGCCAACCCCGTCAGCCTCTTCGCCCTGAACGGTGGTTCCGTCTACATCGCAGAGCCCGGCCGCAGCGCCATCGGTCAGTTCAAGGGCTTCCCCCCATCTCTCCAGCAGGAGTTCACCGTCCCGGCCAACCCCGTCTACGTCGTCGGGGCTGCCGGTGCGCCGCGCGCCTACGGCATCAGCCAGGGAAATCCCGGCGCCAACGGCACCCTGGCCGCCATCGAGACCACCAGCAACACCATCTCCACCACCCTCCCCGTCGGCAAAGGGCCGGTCTACGGCGTCATGACGGCAGACGGTAGACGCGCCTTCATCCTCAACAACACCGACGGCACCGTCAGCGTGGTCAACTCGCAGACCAACCAGCTCGACACGCCCATCAACACCATCAAGGTCGGAACAGCGCCCATTTGGGCAGACCTCGCCCCCACCATCTCCGAACTGGTCGTAGCCAACGCCGGAAACGGCACATCGCCCGGCTCCGTCAGCATCATCAGCACTCCACTCTGCTCCTCCGCCGCCCTGCCGACCAACCCCCTCTGCGACCCCAACAACCCCATCGACGCCGTCGGCTTCGGAACGGTGCTCGCAACGGTCCCCGTCGGCCACGGCCCCGTCATGGTCTCCGTTCTTCAGGATGGCATCACCCCCCGCGCCTACGTGGCAAACTACGCTGACAGCACCGTCTCGGTCGTCAACCTCATCACCAATACCGTCACCGCCACCATCCCCGTCGTAGGCCGCCCCATCTACATCGCCGCCACCACGGGTACTCCCACCGGCAAGGTCTACGTCGTCTCAGCCGACATCGTCGCGCCCAACGAGAACAGCGTTATGACTGTCATTCGCACCGACATCGACGCCGTCAGCACCACCATCAACCTGCAGGGCATAGGCGTCTCCGTCCGAGTAACAGCACCCTAATCCCCAGCTCTCGGGTGCCCCATGATCAACGCGAGCGCAGCGGGCGTTTATCGTGGGGTACGTCACTCACCACACCTGACCCACCACAAAGCCGGGTGCCCATCTTCGCGACAGCTTCATGGTTGCTAAGTGGGCATCGCGCAAAGCGCGACCGTCTTCCTCTCCTCACCCACAACCCCCGGGTGCCCAACTCCTGGCAGCTCTGTCCCAACGAGCCGAGCCCAACCAACAACAAACAACCAACAACCATCAACCTTTCCAGCACCCCCAAACTATTTTTCGCGCTTTTACTCAGCAAAATCGCATGTCAAGCCCCCAAACCCACCAAAATCCCCATAACCCAAACCCCATCAACAAGATAAAACTTTCCCCAAAGTGGTTTTTAGTTATGGTCAATCCTGTAAAATAGAACTAGAGAACAAAACAAGAGAAGGCCCGGCACACCAGCCGGGCCTAAGTCTTTTGTTTATAAAATTTTAGCCGTAACTCCAATAGATGCAATATTTTGGCGGGATCAACCCCTCCAAACTATTGCAAACAAGTAATTTACGCCCAAGATACCCCGGGGGGGGTACCCCCTTGGAAGAAGCTAAGCGCCAGCCATAATGATCGGCATAGTAGGAACCGTGGCTCCTCCCGGGTCCTCAATGGTTATGCCGAACGCCTTGGCCTCCACGCCCTTCGGCATAGACGGCATGATGATGCTGGCATTGCCCCGGTCATCCGGATGAAACGTGCCGGCGGGGATCGGGTCGTGGCCGTCGGATGGAATCAGCCACAGCTCGTAGATCTTGTAAGGCGGTAACGGCTCCATGTTGCTCGCGGTGAATAGCAGTGAGCCCTTGTCCGCCACGTAAGTCGCTTTAGCCTGCGGCACCGGCGCAGTCTGCGGCTTCTGCAGCGTCACCCGCAGTGCCGTTGGGTCGTTCATCATGTCCATCAGCTGCCGCGCCGCCGCTGCATCTGCGGTCAGGTGCGCCAACTGCCCGGACTGGCTGGCCACTGTGCTCCTGAGGTTGGTGCGCTCTTGATACAGGAGCCCCACAGCCACGGCGAGCCCCGCGGCAACCGCCCAGCCTGCCCACGGCAGCAGACGGCTGCCGAAACCGCGCGGCTGTGGCTGGTCATCGTCGTCCAGGTAGCTGCTGCTACTGCTCTCGGCTCCAAGATTCGCTCCGAGGAACGAGCCCGCAGGAACTGGCCGTGCCGGAAACTCAGTTACCACCGGAGTGCGGGCAACAGGTATCACCTTTTTCTCGCGCCCCACCTGCTTCAGCAGCCGCTCACGCGCCTGCGCAGGAGGAGAGTGCAGATCGACAGTATGCGCGTAGATGGCCAGGTCGCCTTGAACAGCAGCAAGTTCGCGACGGCACTCTTCGCAGCTCTCGATATGCTGAGCGATCGCCGCGGACTCATCAACGGTGAGAAGCTGCATGGCAAACAAAGCAAGGTCGTCCTGCTCGATATGTCTGGTGCCGTTCATGCCTTGAATGCCTTTCTCAGCGTGCTCAGCGCGCTGCGTATTCTGGTCTTGACTGTTCCCAGCGGGTCGCCCGTCATCTCGGCGATCTCCGAGTGGGTCAGACCGTCGAAGAACGCCATCTCGAGCGTCTTCCGCTGTTCTGTAGGGAGAAGTTGAATCACGCCGCGGGCCCTCGCCATCATGCTGTTACGCTCCGCCTCGTCGGCCAGGTTGTAAGGAGAGGCGAGCTCCATGTCGTCCACCTGCTCGCTCGGGCGCTTGCGACGCAGAGCATCGATCGAACGGTTGCGCGACACCACGGCCAGCCATCCGCCCAGGCTGCCGCGGGTTGCAACAAAGCCGTCCGGGTTCCGCCAGATCTGCATGAAGATTTCCTGAAGCACATCTTCGGCCGAAGCCGGATCCCGTAACACCCGCAAGGCCACCGAGTAAACGACCTTTGAATATCGGTCGAACAACGAAGCCATCGCGTTCTCGTCGCCCCGCTGCACTCCGGAAAGAAGTGTGGCATCGTCCTGCGTCGATAGCGGTGAAGCGTTCGCTGCTCCCATCTCTCTATACATAAAACGCACCCGCACCACTGGTAGATTGCCGAGGAACGAAAATTCTTCAGTCCAGGCAACGTCTTCTAAAGCGATTCAAAAAGCCTTCCCTCAAACTCTAACCGAAAACGCGCCGCGAGATCATGCTGAATGCGGTTCCACCCTCGCATGTACTCTGGAGAAAGCAACAGAAAGTTGAAGCAATGAAGATCCGTCTGGACAAACTGCTGGTAGATCAAGGTCACGCAGCGTCCCGCGAGCGCGCGCAAGCCCTCATCCTCGCTGGCCGCGTTCTGGTCGACGAACAGCGCGTCGACAAGCCAGGAACTGCCATCGCGGAAGACGCCACAATCCGCCTCCTCGGTTCCGATCTGAAGTATGTAAGCCGCGGAGGTCTCAAGCTGGAAAAGGCACTCGAACACTGGAAGATCGACCTCACCAATCTGCGCTGCGTAGATATCGGCGCATCGACAGGAGGCTTCACAGACTGCATTCTCCAGAGCGGAGCAGCCTCCGTTCTCGCGGTCGACACTGGATATGGACAGATCGCCCAGAAGCTGCGCGACGATCCGCGAGTGACGCTGCGCGAGCGAACCAACGCGCGGCTCCTGACCGCAGGCGAGCTGCTCGATGCCGCTGAACCGCCAGCCTTCGTCGCGATGGACGTCTCCTTCATCTCCGCAACGCTGGTGCTTCCCGCAGTGCTCGCAGCACTCAGCACTCCAGAGCAACGCTGGCGAGGTCGCATAGTCGTGCTGGTCAAGCCGCAGTTCGAGGCAGGACGAGTCCACATCGGCAAAGGCGGGATCGTCCGCGATCCTGACGCGCGGCAGATGGCAATCGAGCGCGTACGCGAGCGCGTGAAGGAGCTGGGTGGAGTTGCAATGGACCTGATCGACTCGCCCATTCGAGGCATGGAAGGGAATCACGAGTACTTGCTTTACGCCGAGTTTGGCAGCCAGACTCCGTTACACTAAACCGATGCTAGCCGCGATCATCTCCAAGCCGCAGAAGCCCGAGTTAGAGGCGATCCTGCGCGACCTGATGGCGTGGCTGGAGGCCCACGGATACGAGTACGTGCTCGATCCGGAGAGCGCCGCGTACATACAGGGAGCAGTTGGCGTTCCGCGTCCTGAGCTTCCCCAAAGCCAGCCTAATGTGGTGATCGTGCTTGGTGGTGATGGAACGCTGCTGGCTGCAGCGCGTGTCTTTGCCAGGACTACGACTCCGATCCTATCGGTGAACCTCGGATCACTGGGATTCCTGACCGAGATCCCGCTGGCGGATCTCTACGCTACGCTGCAGGCGTGGTGCGACAACTGCGCTGAGATCGAGTTGCGCAGCATGATGCACGCCGAACTGCATCGCGACGGCAGGCTCTTCCAGGAGTGGCATGCTCTGAACGATGTGGTGGTCGCGAAGGGCGCGATCGCTCGGATGGCAGATTTTCGCGTCGAGATCGACAGTCAGTTTGTGGCCAAGTTTCGGGCGGATGGAGTTATTGTTTCGACGCCGACAGGTTCGACTGCTTACAATCTGGCTGCTGCGGGGCCGATCATGATGCCGAGCGTGAATGCGATGGTGGTGACTCCCATCTGTCCGCATCTTTTGACGATTCGGCCTATCGTGGTGCCGGGAGATTCGGCGATCAGGGTGGATGTCGAGGGCGTTCCCAACGAGACATACCTCACTGTGGATGGGCAGGAGGCGGTGTCGTTGTTGCTGGGTGATAAGGTTTGCTGTCGCCGGTCGGAGTACAGCGTTCGGTTGTTGCGGCTGAGTCCGAATGGCTTGTTTAATGTGCTGCGGTCGAAGCTGAAGTGGGGCGAGCGGTAGTTATCTTTTCAGAGTGACGATAGGGCCGCCTACTGGGTGGCAGAAGACCTTGCCGTGGCTTAGGGCTATGCGGCGGTCGGCGAGCGACGCCATCTCTGGGTCGTGGGTGACCATGACGATGGTGTGGCCGTTCTGGTGTAGGTCCTTGAGGAGATCGGCGACGATGGTCTGGTTGGCGGCGTCGAGGTTGCCGGTGGGCTCGTCGGCTAACAAGATGGGTGGGTTGTTGATCAGGGCGCGGGCGATGCAGACGCGTTGCTGCTCGCCGCCGGAGAGCTCGCTGGGCAGGTGGTGGATGCGGGAGCCGAGGCCTACGCGCTCCAAGGCGGCTTTGGCCTCGTTCTCGTCGGTCATGGAGTGGAAGTACTGGGCGAGCATGACGTTCTCTACGGCCGAGAGGTAGGGGATGAGGTGGAACTGTTGGAAGATGAATCCGATCTTGTCGGCGCGGAAGCGGTCGAGCTCGGTGGCGGACATGGCGGCTACGTCGACATTGTCGATTTTGAGGGAGCCGGAGGTGGGGCGGTCGAGGCAGCCGAGGAGATTGACCAGGGTGCTCTTGCCGGAGCCTGAGGGGCCAGTGATGGCGACCCACTCGCCAGCGACGATGGAGAAGGTGGCGTCGCTGAGGGCTCGGACGGGGGTGCCGTGGCCGGTGTACTCGCGGGTGACGTGGGCGAGGGCTATGACGGCGCAGTCGGGGCGGGTGATGTTCTCGGGCCAGTCGGTTTTGACCTCGGCTACTACTGGCTTCGTGTCGTTCATGTGCCCTCCCCCTCCCCTCTGTAATATGTGCAAAGTATTCAATCTAAATACGATAAGTCCGGACCTCTACGCCAAAGTACTGCAAATAAAGGGCCTTGGCCTTCAAAGTATTCAAAGATAAATACTTACGGTTGGTGACTCGCGGCGATTGCACTCTTGGATCAAATTACTTACCTGCTTCTATTTTACAGCTTTGACCAAAACTACTATGCCAACTATTTTTGACCCTTATCTCTTTGATATAAATTGAGTTATATTGTTTCAAGGGGTCTTTAGGGCTTGACAGCAATTTCTAGTCGCCGCGGAGGAGGCTGGCGGGTTGGAGGTTGCGCAGGACTCGGGCGGGGAGCAGGGCGGCGAGGGCTGCGATTAGGAGGTTGAGGAGGAGTACCAGCGGTAGGACTGAGACTCGGGGAAGGGTGGCGGTGTGGAAGTTGGCTTCGCTGATGAGGAGGGCGGCGGCGGAGCCTATGGCGAATCCGGCGAGGACTCCGGCGAGGGCCAGGGCGACGGCTTCGAGGAGGAAGAGGCCGGTGAGGTGGAGCTGGCGGCCACCGAGGGCCTTCATGAGGGCGAAGTCGCGGCGGCGTTCGAGGACGCTGGCGGAGAGGGTGGCGAGGACGGAGACGGCTACGGTGAGGGCGATGAGGAGGACGGCCGCGTACATGAGGGAGTGGGTGCGGTCGACGATGTGGGATTCGCCTTCGACTAGCTGGCGGACGGGTTGGGCTTCTATCCCGGGTAATGCATGGAGGCGGGTTAGGGCTGCTTCTACTTTGGCGGCTCCGCCGGGGATTTGGATCTCGATGACGCTGGGGGTGGTGTTGGTCCATTGCTGGAAGGCTTCGAGGGGGATGTAGATGCGGGAGTCTTCGTCTCCTCCTGTCTTTAGGGTGCCTGTGCTTTGGAGGGTGATGGGTTTCGAG
This sequence comes from uncultured Acidobacteriaceae bacterium, assembly GCA_963744125.1. Lineage (GTDB taxonomy): Bacteria > Acidobacteriota > Terriglobia > Terriglobales > Acidobacteriaceae > Edaphobacter. The sequence continues at coordinate 1,416,789 of CAVUSG010000012.1, forward strand.
TTGAAGGTTAGGTGGATGGTTTTTTCGTTGCCGATGAATTGGGCTGCTCGTTGGCCTACGAGGGCTTCTTCAGGTTTGGAGGGCCATGCGGTGACTTGCCACCAGGTGTTGAGGCGGCGGGCGGAGTCCATGTCGGTGCCGGAGACTACTACGGAGGTTCCGTTGTCGGTGGTGGCTACTGCGTAGGCGAAGGGGGCGGCGATGGCTTCGGGGCCGGCGGCTTGCTGGACTTTGGCTAGGGTGTCGGGTGGGAGGGCGGCGTTGTTGGGGGCGGTGACAACGATGTTGGCGCCGAAGCTGCGGAACTCTTTGTGGAGTTTGTTGTCGAGGTCGGCGTAGAGGGTTAGGAGGGCGGTGGCTACTCCGGCGGAGACGGTGAGGGCTACCAGGGCGGAGATGGAGCGGGCTCGGCGATGTAGTAGGGAGCGGCGGAGGATGTGGGTGAGGGTTAGTTGTTTCATGCGGGACCTGCCCCGGGGATGGGTCGGGCATTTCAGCCCTCGGAAGTGGCTGTGGGACGTCACCTGGGGCGTTGCCCCAGGCTGGTATAGGACGCGCCGTTGGCGCTGGAGTGGGGTGCCGGAGGATTGTGCCGCTGTGGAAACCCATGTCTCAGAATCGAGACATGGGGCACCCGGATTTGTGGCGGGGTGGAGATGAAAGCGGTCGTGCTTCGCACGATGCCCACCTTAGCGACGATGAAGCCGTCGTGAAGATGGGGCACCCGGATTTGTGGTGGGTTGAGGTATTGTGTCATGCGTCTTCTCGCAGGACGGTGGAGGGGTCCATTTTGAGGGCGGTGCGGATGGAGGGGGTGGAGCCGGCTATGGCTACTATGAGGGCGGTGGCGACGATTACGGGGAGGAGGACTGGGTTGAAGATGGTGGCGGCGGTGAGTGGGTTGTGTGGCCTGGGCTGTCGGGTCGGTGAAGATGCGGGCGCCTAGCCAGGCGGCGAGGGCGGAGCCTATGAGGTAGCCGAGGGTTCCGCCGAGGATGGCGAGGAGGCCGGTTTCGGCGTAGAAGAGGAGGGCGATGGCGGCTTTGCTGGCTCCGAGGGAGCGCATGAGGCCGATCTCGCCGCGGCGTTCGAGGATGGCGGTGGCCATTGCCGCTGAGACTGCGAATCCGGCGGCGAGGAGGGCGGCGGCGGAGATGAGCCACATGAGTCCGGAGATGCGGGAGAGGATGGTGCCTTCGGACTGCTCGACCTGGCGGACTTGTTCGGCGGCTGCTCCGGGGATGGCTTCGCGGATCTGGTAGGCGATGGAGTTGGCGTAGGGGCTGCAGTACCAGCGGTCGTGATCTTTGGGGGAGAGGGTGTCGGGATCGCGGCGGGCGAAGGCGTCTTCGGGTTTGGTGCGGGCGGAGATTTCTACTCGGGAGATGGCGTCGGGGGCACGCAATGGCTTGCCGACTGGCATGACGTGACCGGTCGAATCGCATCGAGTCGATTGAGATTGTCTGTTCCGTAGCATCTCCAGTGGTGACGATGCCAACAACATCTCTCGAACTCGGCTGTGATCCAGTCGCCAATATGGAGGCCTGACGATTTGCGAGTGCGCACTAGGACGATCTCTTGCGCAGATCCATGTGTCGCGGGAACTTTGCTCACTTGGCCAGCGCCGTGTAGTTTCGACCCAGGACGACTTGCGGAGCGCCCGTCACCAGTGTTCCGAATCGAGGCCAACGCCAGTAATCTCCGCCGACGGTATGGATCCTGCGGCGCAGCCAGTCTTGGGATCGATCCGAATGCCTGATTGATCCATGGATCAAATGCGGCGGTTACCGTTGCTCTGTCTCGGCGAGTATCATTCTGTGGAGTTGATAGTTCCGGGCTGACGCCGGTGATGTTGTTGCCCCAGAAGATGGTTTTTAGTTTGGGGAGGTCGGACTCTTTTAGGTAGGCGTTGCCGGCGGGTTTGATGTCTACTCCGCCTATTTTTACGGCTAGTTGTTCGGCTTTGGGGTAGACGATGATGTTGGCGCCGTAGACGGCTAGTTCTTTGTGGATGCGGTCGCCGATGGTGGTGGCGAGGGCGAGCATGGCGGTGACGGCGGTGGTGCCGAGGAGGATGGCGATTCCGGCGAGGAGTTTGCGGCGGCGTTGGCGGACGAAGGATTCCCAGAGTAGGCGGAGGAACATTTAGGTGGCCTCCGGTGGGATGGGTGACAAAAGAGAACAGAAACGCGTCCGCAGAGTGCCTTCGACTACGGCGGCGAAGCGTCGCCTTCGCTTCAGGATGACATTTATGAGGGGGGCGCGAAGAGAAGCGCTTGGGATGTCGCGCTTCGCGCGATGCCCACTCATGCGATGAAGCTGCGATGAGATGGGGCACCCGGCTTTGTGGGTGGCGAGCGCATTTATTTTTCGAAGGTGGTGGCGAGGGCGCGGAGGTCGTTGGCGGCTATGGTGATTTGGCCGTTGGTGTTGGTGGCCTGGAGGGGGATGGGGTTGCAGCCTCCGCGCTGGCCCATGGAGGCGGCGTTGAGGGGGGAGGCGCACATCTTGCAGGTGATGCCTTCGGAGCCGATGTAGAAGCCTACGGGGCCGCAGATCTGGCAGGCGTCGGCTACGGTGACGATGTTGCCGTCGGGCTTGCGGAAGAGGAGGAAGCGGACTTCTACGAGGCCGCCTTTGCCGTCTTCGACTTTGACGCCGTAGCGGTGGAGCTTGTCGTCGTTGATGTTGGCGGTGGGGAGGGTGACCTCGGAGCCGATGAGGGTTACGGCGGTGGTGGGGCTTAGGGCGGTGGTGGATTTGGCGTAGATGAACTCGGCGGTGGAGAGGAAGATGAAGAGGAAGCTGGTGACGACGACGGCGTTCATCCACATCTTTTCGCGGCGCTGCTGCCAGGCGAGTTTGCGGCGGGCGGCGGGGTCGAGGGAGGCTGTGTCGGCGGGGGTGGTGGGGGTGCGGCGCTTGTACTCGAGGAGCATCATGAGGCCGGCGAGGGCGAGCATGGTGACGAAGAAGAAGAGGTCGTTGCGGACGATGGGGCCTATGTAGCGCATCTCGGCGGTGGAGGAGGGAAGGACGCCGTTCTCGGAGAGCTCGTGGAGGCCGGAGACGATGAGCTGGAAGGTGACGAAGTAGAGGATGACGGTGGTGATGCGGAAGAAGCGCTGGAGGTTGATGCGGACGCTGCCGCGGATGAAGAGGACTCCGAAGACTACGGCTACGGCGATGCCGAGGAGGGTTCCGGTGAAGGAGAGGAGTTCGGTGGAGTTGAGGGAGACGGCGGAGAGGATGAGGACGGTCTCGACGCCTTCGCGGAGGACGAGGAGGAAGACGAAGAAGAAGAGGCCGGTGCTCGAGGTGTTGCCGACTAGTTTGGCTACCTTGCCTTCGATCTCGCCCTTCATGGAGCGGGCGGTCTTGTGCATGAACCAGATCATGGTGAGGACGAAGGCGGCGGCGGCGAGCATGACCCAGCCCTCGAAGATGTCGGGGTTGAAGTTGAGGTGGGAGATGACGATGGCTACGCCGATGCTGGCGGCGATGGCGGCGGCGAGCGCGGAGAAGACGGTGCGCTTGAGCTCGTTACGGCCGATCTTGGTGAGATAGGCGAAGATGATTCCGACGATGAGAGAGGCTTCGACGCCTTCGCGGAGGGTGATGATAAATGCCTGCAACATAACGAGCTAACCTGCCTGAGATTCCATGTATTAGTCTAATGCGGACTAAATTGGTCGTCAATCCGGCGGGTTGTTGATTTGGGTGAGGAGCCCCTACCCTCTTGTTTTGCGCAAATTCTTCATTCGATGCGGGTTAGTCTTGGACCTTAGTTGCAAGGTACTGATTCTAAAGGGCTGGGTGCCAATCAGGGGTGGGGGTTTGTTTTGGGAGCGTGGTTTGGTTAGTGAATGACCCCACGATAAACGCTCGCTGCGCTTTGAGTTGATCATGGGCACCCCGATTAGCTCGGCGATCGGATCGGCTTTCCCAGTCTGCGCTTCATACTTTCCGTGTGCCGTCGCGTCGCGAGCCATTGCCTGAGCACGATCTTGCGCGGATGTGTAAGCCGTGTCACCTGCAACGCGGCCGGGAAGCCGCTTGGTCACCTCCTGCAGCAGCCAGCCGTTGCCGTCCGGATCGCTGAAAGAAACGAACGAATAGTAGCTGAGACGCTCGGGGTGTGCCGCGCTCATTCGGTCCTCACTACCAAACAATTCTGACCAATGTTTTATGACTTCAAGACCCGCCGTAGCACGCACAAGCCGTAATCATGACTTCACAATCACTGCGAGCTGATGTGGAGGAACCGAGATCCGGACCGGCAACATTGCTGTGCGATCTGGATGATACGGAGCGGCAATGGCAACCTCCCCGCTTACGCCTTCCATGGTGACTTCCACCGATTCCGGAACGTCGCCGAAATTCACGACAACGCACGCTCGGCCTTGCCCGCCGGTCTCGAATGGCTTGAAGACGGAATAACGTACGTTTTCTCCGCCTTGCACTGTAGCTCCCATGATGTCGCTAAAGCGTCCGTAAAAGAGTAGGTCCGCATCCTCATGTATTGAAGAAGATCTATTCGTACCTGAAATTCCTCGGAACAGATCGTCTCTGACTGATTTGCCAGAAAGCGGTCTCTTCAATCTAAATCTGAAAGCATCGTTCCACTTCTTGTTGACAAGCTTTGGTTTAGATTATTAGGATCCTTGCGTGATTGAGAGATCGGTCTCTCATTTGCGTTCACCCGGTCGCGATGCTGCCTCACAGTTCAACCAATTCTGGCACCCGTCAACGAAAATCTGGATTTGCCCTATTCATCTGGAGTTAGAACACCGTACTTCTACTCGCATCAAAGCAGCCATGCTCGCATGGTGCACCGGAAAACGGGAGGCACCTGATCTGAAGAGGCTTCACCAAACTGAATCATGCCTAAGGAGGCATGCGCGATGAATCACAAGGAATGGGCATTTCCAGAGACTCAGAACTGCCTGTCTTCTTCTAGCGGCCGCGGGCGCCGTTCTTGCACTGTCTGCCTCGGCCCAGGTTCGCACCATCGAAACTCCGGTCGCCACGCTCCGCCTATCGGAAGCAACCGGAGACTTGATCGGTCTGCGCTGGAAGAGTCCTAGTATGGAGATCATTGGTGAACCGCGCCTAGGCGAGAACTTCCGCATTCTGATTCCGCAGGACAACTATCAAGCCAACTACTTCAACAGCCGAGATCAGAAGGTGAGTCGCATTGAGGTGGCGCCGGATGGCGTTCTTTGCTCCTATGACTCGCTGCGGAACGATCGTGAAACGATCCCGGTCAAGGTGCGCTACCGAATTCAGGCCGTTGATGGTCAGATTCATTTCTCGATCGAGGTTGACAACCCTACGGACCGCAAACTCGCCGAGGTGATGTACGGCATAATCGGCGGGCAAAAAGGCATCGGCGACCGGCTTGACACGGAGTCGATGGTTCCCGGCGCGAACGACAATATGTCGCCGGCGCTGTTTACTCGCTTTCGAGGGGGCGTTCGCGGCGGTAATTTTGGCATACCCTACGACGCCATGACCTTCACTTATCCGGGGGCCATGTCGATGGGCTGGATCGACATCTATAACCAGAAAGCCGGTATCGGCTATTACTATGCCAACCAGGATAGAGAAACTCGCCTGATGCTGCTGAACATGGAGCTGCGCCCTTTTCGAAAGGGCTCGGATCCGAAGGATGACTGGCCTTTACCTTCCGAACTTCCCGCGGGAGAACCTGTTGGCATGACGATGGGATGGGTGAACCTCCCGTACCTCAGCCAGGGAACATTTACGTCGGGCCCTGTCGCCCTCGAAGTCCACAAGGGAGACTGGCACGAAGCCAGCAAAATATACCGCTCGTGGTTCGATCAGCACTTTACGGTTCAGCGCACACCGGACTGGCTTCGGAAAGAAAATGCATGGCAATCCATCATTCTGTCCAACAGCGAAGATGTGGTTCTGCATCGCTTCGATGAGCTGCCCAAGCTGGCTGCCGACGCAAAGAAATACGGAATCACCACCTTTGAAATTCTCGGTTGGGACATGGGAGGGATCGATCGCGGATACCCGCAATACCAGCCCAATCCGCGTCTGGGAACTCCGGAAGAGTTTCGTAAGGCTCTCGCCGACATGCGCGCCATGGGTGTCCATCCACTCATTTTTTCCAATGTGGACGTAGCGGATACAGCCACACCGCTCTTTCAAAACAAGCTCAAGCAATATGCAGTGGATGGCCGCTTTGCGCCGGACTGGACTTTATTCGGATGGGGCGAAGGGACCATCAGTGGGCGAGCCGGCTTGGCGCGATCGAACATGACGCTAGTGAGCCCTGCGCATCCCGAATTCAGAAAGTTCCTGATGGATCAGTATCTCGAACTCGTTCGTGATGGCGCGGACGGCTTTCAACTGGATAAGTCGGCCGGCTCAGGCGTGCTTGACTTCAACAAACAGCTTCCCGTTTCTCCCGACGAATCGCTCGTGCCAGGGATTCTTGAAACATTCAAAGAGTTGCTCTCCGCCGCTCGGGCTATCAATCCCGATTTCTCTCTGGCTGGTGAGGTATGGTTCGATCGGTCGCTCCCCTATGTCGATGTCTCCTACATGCGAATGGGAAGCATTGACATCGGATCGCCCGTGCTGCGTTACACGTTCCCGGAATGGACCGCGACACTCTTCGGCGAAACTCCCGGCGACTACCATCAAATGAATAACGGGATGCGCTATGGATTCGTGTGGGACCTGTCACCCGCGCCACTATACCGCGTCCGTCGACGAGCCACTCACGCGGCCCCTTGCCCGCTATGTCAGCGAACTGATCCGGATTCGCAAACAGTATGCGGATCTGCTCTTCCTCGGACGCTTCAACGACACGATGGGCGCGACCGTCACGGGAGACCCGGATATCCGCTATTCCGTTTTTGATCCGCTGCAGCCAGACAGCCGAGGACGCGCCTGCGTAATCGTGAACTTCGGCAGTGTACCGGAATCGGCGGAAGTCCATTTGGATGGTCTAGGCGGAGAAGTTACAATTGCGACGCCATTCCAGGCAGACCGAACAGCGACATTGCCGGTCAAAGTGACGATTCCTCCAAACACAGTTGAGGTGATTGTCAAAAGATAGAAGGATGGTTATGGCGCCAGAGGTTCGAACTGGTTGAGATCTGTCCGTTCGCGTCGCCAAGCAATTTGCCCCAGTCTTCTACGTGCTGGCTGGTTCATAGCGGTGCATGATGATCGCCAGCAGTTCTTCGGCGGCGCCACTTGCCGTTTGGTTCTGCCCCATTACAGGCTGGCGTGGACGTCCGTATCGCAAATTACGCTGTAGTTATCCGCCGGCAATTCTTGCGGCAACGAGTCACGGGGTCAAACGAACGGTTATCACTTCGTGAGGATGAATCATTAAGTGGATCAGGTTGCCCGCGACGTTCAGGTCGTGCAGATTGTCCTCTACCGCATTGCAAAGGTTGGCGGAATGTATGTTTGTGTGCGGAAGCTGGACGGTGACTTCGCTGGCGTGGCCTGCTGTTTCCTGCAAACGCAGGATAGTTCCTTTACCATCCTCCGCTAGCTTCCAGGTGACAAGCGCAACATTCGGGGCGTTGATTTCAAGAAAACTTGTTCCCTCTGCCGGCAAGGGCTCGTCTGGATTACCAACCTTATCCTGACTAGCAACCACGTCAACGGCTGGCGCTTCCATACTCTCCCACCCCATGCGCGTAAGCGCCGCCGGATCAAGGTGCCCCGCGCTTGTCATGACATAGCGAAACGTAAAGATTCCGCCCTGCCCTGCACGGTAGTTGGTGTGCCAATAGTTGTTCATGGCATAAGAGAAAATTGTGGAAGTCTTTGGGTGAAACTCCTCCGGCCATTCCCCGCGGTTGATGTCTCCGAAGCTTGCGAGCGACGCATCTACGGGAACAATATCTACGGCCAGGTTGGAATTGTGTACTGCCATCCACTTCTGAACGCTGAACCACTCGAGGCTCGCGCCTTTCAGCATATCGCGCGACGGATCGACCCAACCCTGTTGTGTGGCATATTCAAACCTCGGAGATTCCACCGCAGCAGGGAAGGCAAAGTACACCGCCTCCTTCTCTGTGGTATACGACTTCTCTACCGCTGTAGCGAAACTCCATCTTCTTCTCATTGTCAAAGAGAAGAAGCTCCAGGCCGATTTCAGGCGTATTCACATCGGAGCTTCGCAATTTGATGGAGTAGCCCCAGGCCGTCTTCTGGGCGCCTAGATACTCACCCTTTGTTGCGGGATGGACCACCAACTGCGCGAGGGGCAGCGATTTGTAGGGATGGATCATCCGAGTTGGTCCATTGTCCTCAGGGCCGCCTCCTGTCACGTATAGATACTGGCCAAATCGGTACGGACTGGAGTTATCGACTAGCTCCCGCTGCAACTCCTTGTCGAAAATGCTTTGGATTGCGCCGCTCTGAACATCGATCGTAATTCGGTAATACTTATTTTCGATGACAGGATTCGGCTCAGGTGACAAAGCCGTTGGCGCAGGACTGGATACAGTGCGAACTTGAAAACACTTATAGCCTACAGAAGGCAGGTCGCTGGCCAGAAATCGGACATGGACAAAACCCTCTCTATCCGACATAACTTCCAGAGGGATCTTCTGATGGGTGGTGAGATCGACGAGCTCCTCATTTTTACGCAGATCGGTTTCTATCAGCGCATTGCGTTTCCAATTCAGTCCGTTGAAGACGACGATTGTTCTGCCCGGAATTTGAATCTGATGTGCCAACTGATAAAGAGAGCGGTTTGTGATGTCTTCCAATTCAAAATGAGCTTGGGTCGCATAATTGTCCTTAACCGCCAATTGCTTCACGGCCTCGTCCGTGTCGGGTTGCGAAATGGAATTGCCCGCACCCCAGGTATGCTCAGCGAACAGCAGAATGTTGTTCCACGCATCTTCGACTTCTGCCTTAGGCAGATGAAACTTCGGGTTCATCACATGAGCCGCAGTGGAGACGATCTCCGACGACAGCGCATTGCTTTGGTTTTGGCGGTCTTCCGCCGCAGAATACGCGTCGGAACCGATGCCGTCCTCCCAATACGCCCCCATGTCTCCCTTATAGGTCGGCAGCTCAGCACCAAAATGTTGATCGACATATTTGAAGAAATCAGCGAACGTGGAATATCGCAGCTTGGGATACGCATAAGATTGGTTCCACGCGGTGGCGAACGTCGCCAATTGGGCGTGCAAGTCCGTATTTTCGTCTTGCGCTCCGTATATCAATACGGCGTCCGGTTTATAAGCAGGCTTGTCATACGAGGCAAGAAGCTGCGGCAGCGATTCATGGATCAGTGCATTCGTAGAATCGAGCGTAAAGTAACGCATTATCTGCGAATAACCCCATGAGTACCAAAACAGGACTTTCTTCCCGTCCGGCCCCTCCCACCAGAATGGCGACTTTTCATTCCACAATTCATGCGTCAGGACGGGCGCGCGATCCTGGTTCGCGCCCACCGCCCAATATTTGACTCCTGAACTCGCCAACACAGAGGGATAAGCGCCGGTATAAGACGGAACATCGGTTGTCGTGGCATAGTCAAAAGGCAAGTGATATTCGCGAGATAGGCTCTTGGTGTAATACAGCGAGCGGTAGAGTGTCTCCAGCGATGCGTAACCGGTTAACAGATTGAAGTAGTCGGCGGGCACGCCGATCTTGTCTGAGCGGATCAGATCAAGCATCTCATCCCGCTCCAGCTGCGGCCGTGTCTCCAACAATTGCTGCAAGTTCCATGAGCCATCCGTCGCAAACCGAAAATCGGGATATTTCTTTATCAGGTCAGCCGCTTCCACAAGCGTCTCTGCTTGATTTTCGGCCACTTTTCCTTGGTAATCCGTATACCCGATGTCAACGTGCGTGTGCGGCACTACGAACAGAGTCCACTTGCGCTCTGCGGTCAAGGGCAGGTTGAAGTTATGCTCCATTCCTGCAGCAACCTCCAAAGTCGCTGCCGCGGTCCCTTGCCACTCCAATACCTCGAATTCGACGCGTTCCTCTCCAAAGTCATTCATGGCAGCAACCTTGGCGTCATAACTCTTTCCGTTCAATGTGAGCACAGCATGGCCAATGGGGTTTTTCTGCCCAAATCGCAGGTATGCATCCACTACCTCGACCAGGTTGCCTTCTTTATGCTGGTAAAAGACTGTGGGAACTAGATCGGCTCGAACATCATCCTGCGAATACGTCGCATGAGGATCGTTCGTCATGCCGATGAAGTCGTAACGGAATGATTCAGCGGACGCGTCCGATCCGGCATTGGCGGCCTGCGTATTCTCTGGCGATAGGACTAGGCTGTTCCCGCCCTTGGCCATGTACTCTGTGGGTAGCTCAATGGTCAACAGACCCTGATTAGCCGTGTAGATCGGCTTGGAACGCACATAATAGATCCCCTTGTGTCCATTAATTTCAACTTGCATATCCGGCGTTCTCGTGTAACCAGTGAGCAAGGAAATCTTCAGAAGATACACGCCCTGCGGTGCAGCATCAAGATTGAATTGGATCTCATAAGCAGATCCGGTCCGTTGCCAACGGGGCCAATCCTGCGCCCAATCGCTCTTACCTACCTTGTAAACCAGGTGGTCGCTCTGGCTACCCTTAAACTCCTCGGCAGATTGATCGTACTTCCCAATCTCCCAGAGTGTCCTCGTCTGGCACAATGCGGGCAGAAAAGAAGTCGAGAGGAAAAGCGTGACAAATATTGAAACCCATAGAACGCGCTTCATTTACAACTCCCATGAGGGGCAGTCCTGCTGCTCCAAACCGGCCGGCCTTGGTGCGACGGGGACTATGTAGGCACGCCAGCATTCGTTCGACACCTTTATATTCGAGTTGAGTTGCAATGTCGAGGCCGCGAAGAGATCGGTCTCTCACCGAGCCAAAATCTACTCTCACTAAAATGGTTAGACGTCCTAACAGCTAATAAAGTAAATAGTTTATCAAGATAATCTCCTGCCACTGACTCCCTAGAAACGGACGCGATAAGGTTTCGCAATCGCATATGAGGGATCGGTCCCCTACTTATTTGCACTCTGGTTAAAGTGTGCAGAAGCGACTTTCCGGGCCGAGCTCAGTGCTTCGGAGCCGCTGACCCGAAACCCGCTTCTCACGATCGCTTTCTCGCTTTGCCGATTGCCAAGGGCGATACAAGAATGCTGTACCGTTACGGCGTTCCTTTTATTGGAACGGCATGGCATGCGCCAGAGAGCCGCGGTGGCCGAATGCTGCGACAATTCCAGTGGGGATCGCTTCCCAGTCCGGTCACCGCCTGCCGCCGCTCTCAGTCGAACAGAATGCAGCCCTCGCAACGACGCCAGTCGAAGAGTTACTCGATCTCCCGATTGTTCAGCCCGACCAGGTGAATGACTCTCTTCACGCCTACCAGATCTCGAAACGAGGGAACTCATTGCGCGTGATGGCCGAGGCAGTCCGTTGGGGGAAGCGTGGCGCGCGGGTCGACACGATCAGTCCAGGCATCATCATCACCCCGCTCGCAATCGATGAGTTAAGGGCCCGCGCGGCCCAGGCTACCGGCGCATGCTCGAAGTGTCCGCGGCGGGACAAGCCGGCACCCCGGATGAGATAGGAACTGTCGGTGCACTTCTGATGGGACCTGATGGCGCGTTTATCACGGGGAGTGACTTCCTCATGGATGGCGGAGTAACAGCAGCCTATTGGTTCGGAGAACTCGCCCCGAAATGAAGGGATGAAACCCGCGTGGCAAAAGTATGGGACGCCTCTGATAGTCGTCGCCCTAGCGGCGGCAGTCATTGTGACAATTACCCGCAACTGGAATGGCTGGGAGGGGGCGCGGGCCGAGCAGGTAACCAATGATGCCTATGTTCGTGGCGATCTCACCCCACTCAGTACGAAGATCTCGGGTATCGTTCGCGAAGTAAAGGTTAACGATTATCAGATCGTCCATAAAGGGGACATTCTGGTTGAACTCGACGACGACGACTATCGGGCGCAGGTGGCGGAGGCTAGCGCCGCGGTTGAGGTTGCCAGGGCGGCTATTGAAGACAATCACAAGCAGCAGCAGTTGGAAGACGCAAAGATTCAGCGCGCGCTCGCTGGGGTCGATGATGCCAAGGCTCAGATCACCGCAGCGCAAGCCGGAAAAGACGCCGTCCACGCAGACGTGATTCGTACTCGCGAGGAACTGGCCCGGCAGGAAGCGCTGTTCAACTCGAATGCTACAACGCAGCAGACAGTTGAGTCGGCAGTGGCCAATGAGGAGAGACTTGCAGCACAAGCGGCAAGCAGCGAGGCTAACATCGCTCAAGCGCACGCATTGCTAAGCAGCGATGAATCGGCGGCCGAAGCGGAACGCCGCAGCAAAGCCGTACTTGAATCTCAGCAGGACCAGCTCGTCGCCGAACTTCATGCCAAGGAAGCTGCGCTTACTGTGGCCGAGGTGAACCTGGGCTACACACGCATTTTGGCGCCGGCGGACGGAACTCTAGGCGAGCGTCAAGTCCGTCCAGGACAACTCGTGAGCCCCGGAACTCAGGTGATGACATTCGTAGATACCACCCGTTGGGTTGCAGCAAACTTCCGCGAGACTCAGCTCACGAATGTCAAGGCGGGTGATGTTGCCGAGGTTCGTGTTGACGTTTACCCCGGCCAGGTGATCAAGGGCCGGGTTCTCGAAATCGCGCCGGCAAGCGGTTCGCAATTTGCATTGCTTCCACCGGACGATGCCACAGGCAATTTCACCAAGGTTGTTCAGCGCGTGCCGGTCAAGATAGCCCTCGACAACTCATCTCTAACTCCGCAACTGCGGCCCGGACTCTCTGCGGAAGTCACAGTGAGAACTGGAAGGTAACCCGATGAGCGCAACCTCCGTTGCAGTTCCAACTGGAAGCTCCGCAACGAACTCTCCATCGCGAGTGTCTCCCTTTCCTGTGGATCTATCTCATAGTCCGCTGCTGGGAATCTTGGGCGTCCTTCTGGGCGCAGCCATCGCAACCCTAACGGGACGATTGCTTAGCCTCGGACTGGCGGATCTGAAGGGAAACGTCGGGATCGGCTATGACGAAGGGGCTTGGATCGGCAGCGCATTCAACGTTGCCACCATGTTCATCGGGCCATTTTCGGTTTATCTGGGCGGACTGCTGGGGACGCGACGACTACTGTTGGCTTGCGCGTCAGTCTTCACCGTGGTCTGCGCATTTCTTCCCCTGGTTCATAGCTATGGCCTGCTGATGTTTTTGCTGTCTATCGCCGGTTTAACGTCTGGCCCGTTCTATCCGCTGACGCTGGCGTTCGCGCTACGCAATATTCCTTTGCGATATCTGGCTCTGGTACTCGCGCTCTACGCTTTCTTCATTGAAGGCGCGGTAAATTTTGCGCCATCCATTTACGGATTTCTCCGCAATCACGTTTCCTGGGAGTGGATGTTCGGGCTTCCTGCGATTGCGACCCCAGTGATGATGGTATGTATCCATTTCGGGATCCCAAAATCGCCGAGACCGCAGAGCAAGAAGGAGCCGCCGAGCTTCGCCGGATTCCTCTATCTTAGTGCCGGTTGTGCGCTGCTTTTCGCGGCCTTGGATCAAGGACAGAAGCTCGACTGGTGGCGGTCGGGACTGTTCAATGGATTAGTCACAGGCTCCGCATTGTTCTTGCTGTGCTCTCTGTTTGAGAGGATGCGACGTCCCAACTTTCTGATTGACCTGCCTTACCTTCGCAACTGGAACACAATCCTGCTGGCATTTGCGCTGTTCTCGTTCCGGTTCGTGTTGCTGGGGACAGTCATCATTATTCCGTTGTCGCTGTCTGTGCGGGGGTTCGACGCCGAGCAGTATGGCCCAGCCGTATTCTGGACTGCAGTCTTCGAACTCACGCTGGCATTCGTCGGCGCCCTGCTTCTATATAAAGGCATCGACTCGCGCCTTTTGATGGCAATCGGCTTCACAGCAATCGCCTTCGCTTGCCTGATTAATTCAGATTTCACCAGCGTGTGGGCCGCGGAAGACTACTACCGGTCAGAGTTATTGATGGGGGTTGGTCAGTCCTTCGCGTTGCTGGGGCTCGTTTCGTCAATAATCCTGCAGGCCACCTTCTCGGGGGCACTCGAAACACCGCAACGCGCCTTGACCCTTTCCGCGTTCTTTCACACGGTGCGATTGCTTGGGGGGCAGGCAGGTGTGGCACTGATGGGCCATTTCATCGCTGTTAAGGAGAAACTGCACTCCAATCTTCTCGGACTGCAGGTCCAATCGGGCAACTGGCTCACAGATGGTTCATTGCACGGTTTGGCTGCGGGTCTGGCCGGAAGATCGAACGGCGTCGCCGCGACTGGCCGTGCCCTGGACATTATCAATAGCAGACTTCGCTTGCAGGCTTACACTCTGACGTTTATTGACGGGTTTCATCTTCTTGTCTGGACTTGCGTAGCGATGTTGCTTATTACGGCCGTGCTACGCAAGTCGCCCATGAGCTTTCGTCAGTTGCCTGCGCTGCAGGAGGGATCATCTCAGGAGGATCGGCCATGAAGATTCGACCGCTATTGATATTCACTCTTTTGTCGGCAGGGCAGATATGCGCGGTCGCGCAGAGAGAAGATTCCCCTGTTCCGCGCACCATGAATTTGCAGCAGGCCTTGGGGTTGGCGTTAGAGCACAATCACGATGTTCGCATCTCGTCCTTGAAGGTGGAGGAAGACGAGCATGCGAAGGAAGTGGCCCGGAGTGCATACTTCCCGGTCCTCAAGAACAACAGTACGTTTGCCCACGCGACGGACACGGAATTCATCGGCATACCCACCGGTGCTTTGGGAACAGTGGGTGGCAGCCCACTCCCTTTCCAGACGTTGGTCCTCAACCAGGGAGCGCTAAACTACGCGCTCAGCAGCACAGAACTGGGTCAGCCGCTAAGGGAGCTTTTCAAGATCAAAGCGGCAAATGATGTTGCACGCGCCGATGTAGAGGCGAGCAAAGGAAAAGCCCGCTCCGTGAAGGACCAGGTCGCGCTAAAAGTGCGGCAGCTCTTCTACACTATTCTGATCGTGCAGTCACAACAACAGGCGATCGAAGCCGAGATTCACGCGGTTGAGGATATTCAGACAGAACGCGTACAACAGGTCAAATATGGGAGCACGCTGGAAGCCGACCTGATCGAGAGCCGGGCACAGTCGCTGCAAGCCAAACAGAACTTGCTGACTGCACAGTTGCAGCTATCAGATTTGCACATGCAGTTCAACGACGAGGTGGGGCTATCAATTCAGAGCGAGGTTGTACTCGATCCCAACATTCCGTCCCCCCCCTGCGACTTCACCTCGCGAGGAATGCATTAAGCTTGCGCTTGACTCCAATCCAGACATTGAAGATGCAAAGGCGGAGGTGGAGAAAGCGGCCGCTGGGGTCCGAGAGGCGAAACGTGAATACATACCGGACTTCGAAACGTTTGCCCGCTACAGCTACGCGGACAACGTACCGTTTCTCGCCCGTAACTACGGAACATTTGGCGTTCACTTCAGCTATAACATCTTTGATGGGAAAGAAGCGAGCCATGCTCCGCGAACGCGACACGCAGGTGACCCAGGCGAAAGAAAATCTGGCGCGAATCCGCGATGACGTTCAAGTCAAGGTGGAGACCACCTACAACAAGCTCGAGCAGACAGAACAAATGGTCGCCGTGTCACAAGAGCTACTCGCAGCTCGTCAGGAAGCCCGCCGCGTGTCGGCGCAAGGGCTGAAACAGGGCACATATCTGCATTCTCAAGCCGATGCGGCGGTTGCTCAAGAATCGGAAGCCCAGACACAGCTCCTACGATCGCAACTGGAATACACAGAGGCGCAAGACGAGTTGGATGAAGCCATCGGGCAAAGCACAAAATGAATGAGGCCCAGCATGCTTCGGTTGAGATCGCTGTGAAATGTTTCGGCTTAGACGACATAGACAGCGCACCATTCAAAAGTGGACCGTGAGCCTCGGAAGACACGATGGAATTCGATACTGAAAGACTCGGCGCATCTATCAGCCAGGAACAACGGGCCGCTCACTGGCGCGAAAGGGCCGAGTGTCTAGAGGAGTGGGTATGTGAACTCCTCAGGAAAAACCAAGCACTTCGGATGGATCTTGAGAAGAGTCGAAAAACTTGGAAGGGGAAAACTGTCGCGGCAGAGGTCGTGCGTGACAGAAAGAAGGGGACTGCCAACCAGAAAGGCGGTTGTCGCGGAAATGATTCTAGACTGACGCGAAATCGCCGATGCATTCACTGAGTGACTCGCCCTGTTCTCGCCAACTGACCTCCAGTTCCGAGTCGCCCAATCACGCAGCCGCGGTACGTTCGACATCCCGCCGATTCCTATTAGGGAAGTGCAAATGCGAACAAATCGCTTCCGGCCGCGATCGCAAAGTACTGCTTTCCACTTACGGCATAACTCATGGGAGATGCGTGGACCATTTGGCCGACGTTGAAGTGCCATAAGGGTTTACCGGTGCGTCCATCGAGGACTACAAAATTCTGGGCGTCGTCTCCGAATGCGACCAGTCCGGTTGCTGTAGACATCACACCGCCCCAGCCCCGATCAGTTCCAATCTGAAGATCGCGCCACGAGAAATCGAGCTTCTTCAGATCGAAGGCGTTAATGTACCCCTTGGAGGTCTCCCCAACCGCCTGCCTGGTCCCTGTTGAATAATAGGTGTGCCCTTCCTCGAAGGGCTCGGTCTTCGACCTGAAGATGCTGCACGCGTCCAACGACCGGAAGTAGAACATGTGCATGGCGGGGTTGTAGCTTGGCGAGTACCAGTTGGTCGCTCCCCCGGCGGCGGGACAGACCCGAACGCCTTGCTCGTCGGGAATCAGACCAGCGGAGATGGGCCGCCCATTCTCGTCGATGCCCTTGGCCCAGGTCTGGAGGCCGGCGAACTGTTTGGCGAAGAGGAATTTGCCATTGGTCCGATCGAGGATATAGAGAAAGCCGTTGCGGTTGGCAGTCACGATCAGCTTGCGCGGGCTGCCCCTGAATGTAGCGTCCACCAGGACCGGTGTCTGCACCGCGTCATAGTCATAGAGGTTGTGCGGACTGTACTGGAAGTACCACTTCAGCCTGCCCGTGTCGGGATCAAGCGCCAGTAGGCAACTTGTATATAGATCATCGCCAGGACGAACGCTGCCGTCGTAGTCGGGAGAGGGATTGCCGGTACCCCAATACAGCGTGTTAAGGTCCGGATCATAGGTGCCCGGCATCCACGTCGTTCCGCCGCCGTGTATGTACATATCGCCCGGCCAGCTCTCATTGCCCTTCTCTCCTGGTGCGGGGATCGTCCAGAACCGCCATGCCTCCTTGCCTGTCTGCGCATCGAATGCGGCCAGGAATCCACGTACGCCGTCGTCCCCGCCCGATGTTCCAACCAACACTTTGTCATGCACGATCAGGGGTGCGCTGGTCGCACCGTAATTCTTGTTGCCCGTGGCATAGAGAACATCCCAGAGAAGATTTCCCGAGCGTGCGTCCAAACACAGCAAGTGCGCGTTGTCCGTCTCCATGTAAATGCTTGTGCCAAGGATTGCGACTCCACGGTTGTGATGAGCGGCTGCGTCATCCACCAACCCCTGCGTGATGGCTCGCGCGTGATGCCACAACTGCTTGCCTGTCTTCGCATCCAACGCGAACGCGTCATTTGCGCTGGTAACGAACATCACTCCCGCCACGACCACTGGTGTCACTTCCAACGGGCCCGGGCCCCGGGTATGAAAGACCCATTGCGCTGTCATGCGACTCACATTCGCCGGGGTAATCTGGGTCATCCCGCTGTAACGCCGACCTGTATAGTCGCCGTTGTAGGACACCCAGTTCTCTATAGCTTGCTTCTGCAGCAGGTCGCCCTGCTTTACATCGATAAGACCGATGCCGGTGTCCGTCGACACAGCGGTGGTGTTCGCAACGGAATGCGCCACGGCCTTATCCGCCTGTCCTCCCGCACCGCCCGCTCGCAACGCCAACAGAACGCAGACCGCCCCCGCGAACCAGAGCATACCTCGGGCAAATCGCACACTCATTGCTTTCCCATTCTCCGCCTTCATGGCGAATTTCCAGGTGCTTCCGCGGTGCTCCCCCGGCGTGACCCGGCGTTCGATGGCGCACCCCTGCCCGTGACGATCAGGAAGCTGACAATGTCGTTCAGTTCCCGGAGTGTCAACCGCGTGCCATAGTCATGGGGCATCAGAGAGTGATCGGTGTACCGCAGATCCTTCAGGTCGCTTTTTGCAAGAAAGTGATAGCGGCCGTCCTGAGTCTGCAGCACCAAGCTGAAGTTGTCCTCACTCCGTAGTACACCTGTAAGCTTCTGCCCGGTCCGGGTCCTCACATCAGCTACGCGCGATGTCGGTACCAATGGCGTGTCCGGCATCACAATCGCCTTCAGAACCGCGTCGGTTGTGCGTCTTTTACCGTAGAGAGTCAGGTCCGATGCGATAAATCCGCCTTCGCCAGCGATCATGTGGCATTTGGAGCATTGTGCCTTGCCAAAGTACAGAGCGCGGCCAGCGTCGACGTCTCCGGTGACGACCACCGCGGAGTCCTTCGTGGGCAGCATGCCGGCTTCCAGCGTGCGCAGATAGCGCACTACTGCCGTGATGTTCGCATCGCCGATCTGCGCGAATGACGGCATGCCCTGCCCCGTGCCATCATGCACAATCCTGATCAGTTCCTCGTCGGAGAGTTTCATCACACTTAGCGTCGTTGCTATGGATGCTGCCTTATCACCGCCCTTACCGTCGGCGCCGTGGCAGCCCGAACAATTCGCCATGAACTGCTGCATCCCTCGATCGGCGCCATCCCCCTGCGCATACGCCTCCGCAGGCATTCCCGCGAATAGGAAGAGAGGGAAGAGGGCTAACAGATTGATAAACCGGCGACCTGTCATCGTCCTCAAAGGTATCCGTGACGAGTCAATGGTGCAAGAGGCAAGAGCGTTAGAGTTGTACGGCGCTTTTCTGCTGTGAGATACTTCTTGCGCAGTCCTGTGGAGTGCATCATGCGCGCTATGATCCTGCTTGTTCTCCTCGCTCCTACCAGCTTCGCTACCGTACAGGCCACCTCTCAGGCAGTTACTCCGGATGGCAGGATTCATACTCGGATCGAAGGCATCAATATCCCCCCGGTTGTCGATTCCCCGTTCACTGCAAAGGTTGTGGTCACCTGGGATCAGCCTATGGTCGGGGGTGGCGTGGTCTCGCGCAAATATTACACTTTGGTGGCGCGCGACTCGCAAGGCCGCGTACGTCGTGAGACTCGGGATTTTATTCCCGCCGATTCCACCATGGAACCTCCCCTGCGCAGTTTCGCCATTACCGATCCCATCTCCAGTACGCGCATTACCTGCGTGCAGGACGCGATGAATTGCACCGTCGCCGCCTACCACGCTCCATTGTTGTCGACCGAAGTGGCCAGCGGCCCTCCCGCTGCTCAGACGAAAGGGCTCAGCCGACAAAATCTAGGCCAGCAGACGATGAACTCACTGCCGGTTGTAGGAACCCGCGAAACTACGAACACCGTCGCAGGCACCGGGGGCTATAGCCGCGTTGTTATCAGCAGCAAGGACCTCTGGTATTCTCCCGACTTGAACATGTATCTTTCTGTCATCCAAAAGAACCCGCAATTGGGTCAGATAACACTGACGGTCACGGATCTTTTGCGTAATGAACCTGACCCTTCGTGGTTCGCTGTTCCCGCCAGCTACAAAATGGTAGACAGCCGCAATCAATCTGCATCGAAGGCCGGGAGCGTGCAGTGAAGATCGCTGCGTCCGGGCTGCGTGCAGGATTAGCCAGATCTCAGGGGTGAGAAGACACAGACGCGACCGAACTGTCCGGAATCTCGCTCGTGAGACTGATCGTGAAATCGGCAGGGGCAGATCCCAGGGCGGGCTGGAACGGAGCGCCTAGCTCTGGTTGAAGGCCATACAGGACTGGGGTGTTGGCGCGGGGATTGTGGGCGATGTTGATAGCGGCGGCAGCAGTGTCGTCGGGAAGGGTTTTGGTGGCGCCGCTACCTCGTGCATTAGTGAAGAGAGTGGTGCAAGTGGCGAAGGTGGGCCCATTGGCGTTGATACATGCGGACAGGATGTTGGCGATTGTGTTGATCTTGCTTTGTGGAACTTTGGTGTCGGGGTGGGAGGGCAAAGTGGCGTTGGCCAAGCCGGTGGCAACGCCAACAAGATTGGCGGCATTAGCCACGCCTGTGGCAGCGACGGGAACACCGGAGCCGGACGCGTGGGTTGGGTCTGTTGTCACGTCCACCATCGCATAGGCCGCTGCGACGGTTGTTACTTCGTTGACGAAAACGAAAGGCTGCGTAGAAGTAAAGTTTCCGGCCGCCGGGCAGACACCAAGCGAGGCCATCAGACCAATGGAAGAGTTGGCTCCGTTGCCACCGCTGTTTCCACCACGCACATAAAGATAGACCTGATGGCCGAAAGTGCAAGTGTAGTCACCCGCGATGGAGAAGCCGCCGTACTCGCCGGTGAGGACGTAGTAACCGATGGAGTCGCTTAGATTGCCCGTCGCGGAGGTGAGCAGCGAGAGAGACGGATTACCGTAGCCGGTGGTGTTGACCTGCAGCACGTAAACTTTGGCCCCGACAATCGCCTGCGAGCGGCCTCCATTGACAAGGCCTTGGAGGGGCTTGAGACCTGACGCGCCGGAAACAAGCCTGTGGGAACCGCTCGAAATAATCATACTTCCGCCTGAGCCACCAGAACCGCCGCTACCTCCAGAACCACCCGTCCCGCCAGAACCACCCATCCCGCCGGACGTGCCGGTTCCAGTACCGCCAGAGGTGCCAGTACCGGTACCGCCAGACGTGCCAGTACCCGTACCACCAGAGGTGCCGGTTCCAGTACCCCCAGAAGTGCCACCATAGCCGGAACCACCGGAGCCCCCGATCCCAATCCCGCCCGCGCCTCCATTCTCAGCCAAAGGAGACTTCGAGCAACCGCTGAGAACTGCGATCCAAAGAAATACGAACGAGGCGAAATAAGCGTGAAGGCGCATCGAACTCATCACCGCGATTAGAATAACCCTCTTTCTCAAATGAACCAAGAAAAGGTCACGTAGTCGGCTAATTTGGCATATTCTGTCCCCCTACACGCGGAAACGATGCTCACGTTGCCTGATTGCTTTACGGAGAGTGGGTTTCCGTATACCAGCTCGCAAATGAGCTTCAAAGACGAGGCCCTCTACTTATAGGCGCCGCAGTTTTACGGTGAAATCTTCGTGATGCGCTCGCTTGGCGCCTAGGCCGAACAAGTCCTCGATCAATCAACCGAACCTCTCGCCTAATGCCCTTGTCACTCGGTTGTTGCAAAATCGCCAATGCACTCATTGAGGAAAGATAAGTACCGGGAAGTCAGCTTGTGTTTACCGACTATGATTTGACTTGACTGTGTGCCCGAGCAGAGCGTCACTGTCCACACGGCTTGAATCCAGCCGTGTGGAGAGACGATGCAAGAGAGAATATCGAAACAAATTGAAGAACTGCCTGCTCTGGAAAAGGCCCAATTAGTGGCGCTTTGGACCGAAAACTTTGGTAAACCGCCGTCCCCGAATCTGCGTAAGGGTTTGATGGTTCAAACTCTGGCCTATCGGATTCAGGAGAGAGAGTTCGGCGGACTTTCCCATAGCGCCAGGCATCGGCTTCGGGAGATCGCAGTTTCATTCGTCAAAGACAAAAGTTCTCTGAAGGCGAAGGACTCAGCGCCTCAGAAAGGTACAAAGCTAATCCGCATCTGGCGCGGAGAGTCGCATGAGGTTTTGGCGGTCGGAAGTGAGTACGAATATCGAGGCCAGACCTATAACAGCCTGTCCAGGATCGCCCGTGAGATTACCGGCACCCGCTGGTCCGGTCCACTCTTCTTCGGGGTAAGAAAAGCATGACTACACCTCGAATACGCTGCGCGATCTATACCCGAAAATCCTCCGAAGAAGGACTAGAGCAGACCTTTAATTCGCTCGATGCCCAGCGAGAGGCCTGTGAAGCTTACATCCTGAGCCAGCGACATGAGGGCTGGCAGGTCGTTTCCAACCCGTATGATGATGGCGGCTTCTCCGGCGGTAACATTGAACGGCCGGCTCTCAAGCGCCTTCTCGCTGACATCGCCGCCAAGCGAGTCGATACCGTAGTCGTTTACAAGGTCGACCGTCTTACCCGATCCCTCGCGGACTTCGCGAAAATCGTAGAACAGTTCGATAAGCAGGGCGTGATAGACAACCGCGGTGGTCGCTTCTGTGGTCTTCATGCGGCCTCCGCCAGTGACGGTGAGATTTCTGACTGAGCGAGCCTCAGCCCTTGAAACATCTCGATACACAAGTTGGCAAGTTGTCTCATGCGTTTTCGGCGTTGGTCATGCGAATCGCTAGATTGTAGTGCAGGAAGCGCGGTGGCAACGCCTTGGTCGCATTTATCGCTTGACGTTGACCTCCCGCAATCATACGCATCTGCTAACCGTGGATTAGATTCTCCCGATAGCAGGTCGGGCGAACTCGGGCATTAAGGAGATGGGAAGTGGGCAGTCTTTTTCCATACCCGTGTTTAGTATGCGATTTCCCGCCAAACTAAATCAAAACTGCCAACATTATCCTAGACTGCCACCCTGTGAAGGTTTCTCTAAATGGAAAATCAACAACTTAGGAGTAATGCTAACGTCTGGCAAATCCATTTGGGGAATGCAGAGGAGGCGTAATTGGCCCCAGATTGTCCCCAGATTTCTAACCCTTCCAAGCATTAAAACATCAGCGGACGGATTGGCTATCACCGCTATTTGGGCTTGGGGAATGTTTAACTTCGGGAGTCGACACGTCCCCGGGGATTAGGGCATTTATGAAGTAGTAATCCGGCCGCCACCGGTCTCTACTAGGGAAACTTGACTGGATAAGTGCTAAGCCCTGTTCTCACCAACTGAGTGGTGAACTTGGTGAAAACCACTGGTTTCTTTGCGTTACCAAATCTATTAGTGGTATTGTCGGCGAAGGCGACTTGATTGGCGACAGGTCCTACAGTGACAGCAGTCATCGCGGACCGGAAAACAAAATTCACGGTGGGCGCTTGACATGACATCTCGGGCAGCAATAAGGATGGCGGCAAGCGTACCACATGCGCCTTCGAATCGATCTGGAAGATGCAAGGCATCAACTTTATCAGGATCGTCTTCGAGCAGTGTGGTGATCCGTTCAGAGGGAGAACTAGAATTGTTTATCGGATACTGGTTATATGGTCCATAACAAGAGGGGCTTGCCGCAATGTCTGCACCGTTGAGCCTTACCCAGGTACGAGTGTTTGTAGCAGTCGCCAGATATAACAGCTTTACTCATGCAGCAGAAGAGTTGCGGGTGAGTCAACCCTATGTCTCAGGTCAAATCTCCGCACTGGAGGCAAGCCTGGGCTTACAGCTCTTCAATCGGATCGGCCGCAAAGCCTACTTGAGCGAAGCAGGAAAGATATATTTTCCGTATGCTAGAGGTGTTCTCGATAATCTAAAAAATGCAGAGCGATCGCTCGAAGAATTTCGTGGGCTGGTTATTGGTCATGTGACTATCGCGGCGAGTTCCACTCCTGGTGCCTACATTCTTCCGGGACTCTTGCGGCAGTTCGTCAAAGACTACCCAGGGGTCGAACTCACTATTCAGATCAAGGACAAGCTGCATGTTGAGCAACTTCTTCTGAAACAGCAGGCAGAACTCGGAGTAGTTGCCTCCGCGCGAGTCTCACAAAAGCTCGTCGACGAAGTCCTCGCTGTAGACAAGCTTCTTCTCGTTGTCAGCAATAATCATCGCTGGGCTACAGCCTGTTCGGTCTCCGTTCATGAGATCGAACAAGAGCGTCTTATCGTTCGCGAGCGTAGCTCCGGGACACGTATTTTGATAGAGGAAGAGTTGAAGAATGTTAAAGCTTCATCCCTTGACTAGACTTGAGTTCAGCAGCAATGATGCAATCAAAGAGGCGGTGGCAGAGGGGCTCGGAGTAGCGTTCTTATCTGAACGCACCGTTCGCACGGACATCGCATTGGGTCGCATCGTGTCAGTTCCTCTTGCAACGCCTTGCATAACTAGGACAATCTCTCTATGCACGCTCCAAGGGCAGAGGCTTAGTCCGGCCGCTGCCGTTCTGCGCAATGCTATTGTTGCGGATTTCAGTCACGATCGTGGCCGGGTGTCTAGTCCCGGTATTTAATTGAGCGTTCTATTCTCTTACGACTCTGACGGAATGGCTTGCCATTTCTCGATCCGCTTGTAGAGCTTCTGGTACTGATTGCTCAATATTGAGGCACTCACCTGTGTACACCTGAACGCTTGCTTAATGTTCTCCATCGGAGCATGCACCTCCGTCAGGCACATCTCATATAGCGATCGCGCCGCGTCATCCACCACCGCCTTGTCAGCTCTATCTCCGATCAAAAATGTGATAAACAGGCTGCGTGTTGTCATGAATATTCGAAAAATTAATTTGAGCAAATTGGTGATGGATACCATAACCACTGCGTAGATCATCTTGTTGTCGACTGGTTGCAACCAGTGACATTACTGCTACTCTTCGTCCAAGCAAAATAAAATTTGTGGCCAGCGAAACAATCTTTCCTTGCCAGATGAGTTCTGCATAGTTTCCAGACTTCACGATGTTCTAAGTGAAGCGATCTACCCATCCGCTCTATGTGAATAGAGTGTGACTGTAATTCTGCGCGCCTTCTTAACCGGCTAACGATCTCAAGCCCATTGAACCCAGAACGGAGTACTGGATGCGATACACAAGACTTGTTGGAGCCTTCATCGTAGCCGCTTTTCTGAACTTACCTCTCTTAGCGCAAAATGCCAGCGTCAGTGGTCAAGTGGTCGACCCTCAACATGCAGTCATAAGCGCCGCAACAGTGACCCTGACGAACACAGACACTCAGGTGAAGGTGCAAGCCGTGACCAAAGAGAAAGGGGATTTCAGTCTGCCACCCGTAGCGCCGGGGCACTATACGGTTACGGCTGCAGCTCTAGGGTTTAGCTCTACCATCCTGACTGATGTCACGCTAGAAATCGGCGAGTCCAGGGTCCTGACGCTGGAACTCAAGCTGGGTTCCGTACAACAAACAGTAGAGGTCAAGGGTACCCCCCCTGAGCTGAACACGAGCAGTGCCGATCGCGGTCTTTTGATCGAGCCCACTTTCGT
This sequence comes from uncultured Acidobacteriaceae bacterium, assembly GCA_963744125.1. Lineage (GTDB taxonomy): Bacteria > Acidobacteriota > Terriglobia > Terriglobales > Acidobacteriaceae > Edaphobacter. The sequence goes on from CAVUSG010000012.1 coordinate 1,441,955, forward strand.
CGAAAGTATTCCTCTCAATATACGTAACCCTTTACAGCTCATCGACTTCTCTGCCGGTGTGACAAAGGGCGACGACGGACTTTCCGGTACAGATTCCACGAGCGAGAGTCGCACCAACACGTTTCGCATCAATGGCGCCAAGTCCGCATCCACGGATGTCCTGATCGATGGCGCGGCCAATACGACTGCGTACTATAACCAAGATGCGGGTATTCCCGGAGTCGAGTCAGTCCAGGAATTCCGCGTATATACGGATGCGTATTCGCCAGAGTTCGGACGTACGAGTGGCGGCCTGGTAAGCTACGCGCTTCATACAGGTACTAATCGTCTGCATGGGTCAGTCTTCGAGTTCTACCGCAACCAGGATCTCGATGCCAATGGCTACAATGCAAACAACACAAACCCGATTACGCCGAGGGGCAGCTTCGGCAGAAATCAATATGGAGCCACGCTTGGTGGCCCTGTCGTGATCCCCAAGTTATATGACGGTCGTGACAAGACATTCTTCTTTGTCTCGTACGAAGGGCTTCGGGATACGAGCGCCGGTTCTTTCACAGGCACTGTGCCCACGGCTCTTGAAAGAACCGGTGACTTCTCGCAGACGAGAGACGCCAAGGGAAATCTAATTGTCATCTACAACCCGGCCACCACAACGACGGGAACAAATTACAGTCGGACTGCCATTCCTGGCAACAACATAAATGGCCTCGGTCCCCTGAACCCGGTTGGGGTCGCACTAGTCAACCTCTATCCGCTCCCCAATCGGCCTGGCACAGGCGGTAGCGATCTAGATAATTTTTTCTCGAACGCTCCTGGAACCGATAACAATAACAGCTTCGATATCAGGATTGATCATCAGTTCAGTGCCCATCAAAGCATCTTTGGACACATTACTAATTTTACAAACCACATTAACTACAATGACTACTACGGCAACGGCCTTTCTCCCGAAGATGCAAACGACCGTCTTCCGGGTAAAAACATCATTGTGGATCATACCTGGACCATTAAACAAAACCTGATCTTCGAGCACCACTTTTCCTGGGCGCATAGCGAGTCCAATAGAGCGGAAACAGTCCTAAAGAGCCCAGCATCTCTTGGATTCAATGCCAGCAATGTCGCACCTGGAATTACCGCCAATCTTACTCCCGCTGTCAGTATTAGCGGCCCTAGCGCCGTCGGTAGTTATAGTTCGTTAGGAAACTTCTACCCGTTCGAAGCAAATTATTCGTCCGTATATCAATATGCGGCTGCGATGACATGGGTTAAGGGCAAGCATACGGTCAAATACGGTATTGATCTCAGGCGATACCCGACCCAGCTCTGGGACCCTGAACAAATGTCAATTAGCAGTGGAGGTTCATCTACTGGCGCCAATTTCACAAACGGATTCAGCAGTGGAACCACCTCAATAACCGACTCCGGCAATGGTGTCGCGGACTTACTCCTCGGTCTTGGAACTGTAAGTTCTGGTTATGAGCCGGAAACCCAGTCCGTGCACGATTATGGCGCCGTTTTTGCTCAGGACGCATTCAAGATCAATCCACATCTGACGGTAACTTACGGATTGAGATATAACTACGAAACTGGCGATGTGGAGAAGAACAACCTGCTTAACTACTTGAACACAACAGCGGTCTCGCCACTCCAGGGACAGGTCCCGTCGCTCGTTCTCACAGGTGGTATCGGTATTCCCGGGCTGTACGGCACCAGTAGAGAGCTACAGAATCCGGGTAAGGGGAACTTCGATCCACGCCTTGGCGTTTCCTATATGCTCAATGAAAAAACAATTATTCATTCTGGATTCGGCATCTTCCGTCATCCAGCTGCTGCCTGGCAGCAGTTCCCGAATGCGGACGGCGGGATACGCACAACCACCTCGGTCGACGCACAGCCAAATGGGGTGACACCACTTTCTGGCTATCAACTCAGCAATCCGTTTCCTACCGGTCTTACTCCCCCCGCCGGCAATGCCGCTGGACTTGCGATCGACGTCGGGGATTCCGTCGAAGGTCCTCTCCGGAAGCAGAATATTCCCTATCAAATCAACTGGTCTCTCGATATCCAGCGTGCACTGCCGGGCGATTTCGTAGTCACTGCCGCGTACGTTGGCAACGAAGGCGTGCATCTGATGGTGAATGAACAGTTGAATCAACTTCCCGACGCCGATCTGGCATTGGGTTCAAAGTTGCTAACCCTTGTCCCCAACCCGTTATATGGTCTTATCGATCCGGCCTCTAGCGTAAACACCCCAACAGTAAAAAATTCACAATTGCTTCGTCCGTATCCGCAATACCAGAACTTTGAAGCGAACAATGTCGGGGCGGGGCATTCTACCTACAATGCCGCGCAGTTGACCGTGGAGCACCGCCTCAAGCACGGGCTTGCGGTTGTTTTTGCCTATACATACAGTAAGGCCATAGATAATGTGGGCGAAATGACCAGCGTGGCTGGGACCATGGGCGCCGTTACGGATACTTACTGCACGAGATGCGACCGATCTGTTTCCGACCAGAACGAGACCCACGTGCTTCGATGGAGTACGCGTTATGAATTGCCTTTCGGCAGTGGAAGGCCATTTCTAAATCAAGGCTTCATCAAGCACATCGTTGGCGGCTGGGCCTTGAGCACAATCTATCAAATTGATACAGGTCGTCCTCTGGCATTGACTTATACCAACGTCTCCAATTTGGACAGTTCCAGCACCCTCTCCCGTCCTAATGTGATACCGGGCGTCTCCGATAAAGTGCCAGGCGGTCCCCAAATCAAGCTAAATGGTTCAGGCATCTACTTCAATAAAGCTGCCTTCACGGCAACTCCCACTTATTCCTTTGGTACTGCGAACCGGTACTTGCCGGATGTAAACGGCCCTACAGCCTGGGACCTCGACTCGATGCTTGAAAAAAATACCCAACTGTCCGAGCGTTACACGCTTACCATGAGGGCCGAGATGTTCAACACCCTCAATAACGTCACCTTCAGTGGCCCTACGACGAGTTTCACGTCCGCGAGTTTCGGAGAAGAAGCCACTCTGACCCAGAGCAACACACCGCGCAACGTTCAGCTCAGTCTGCGACTAGCGTTCTAGCTAAAGGCGAAAGAGAAAATCATGATCAAGAAACTGTGTTTATTCTTCGCACTGATCTCAAGCGTTGCATTCGCTGCTGACACTATCGTAATCAACGCGAATGTTATTACGGTGGACAAGTCACTCCCAGTCGCCCAAGCCTTTGCCTTCGATAATGGGCGGTTCACAGCCGTCGGGACCAACGCGGAGATTCTCAAGCTCAAGGGCCCGTCGACAAAAGTCATTGATCTCAAGGGAATGACTGTGACGCCTGGGTTCAATGATGTGCACCTTCACCCGGAAACAATCTTTGATGAGGGGTCGCCGTATTACAGACCATGGTTGGGCTCCGACCGGGTTAAAACGATCGACGAGCTGGTCTCTACCCTGCGAAAAAAGGCAGCGATTACTCCGCCTGGCAAGGTGATTAATGGATATGGGTATGACGACGTCCAACTGGGTCGTCATCCCAATCGTTATGATCTCGATAAAGTATCCACGACGCAGCCAGTGAGCATTACTCACGGCTCCGGCCACATCACCGTGGTGAACAGCTACATCTTAAAGGCCGCAGGCATCACCAAAGAGACGAAAGACCCTCCCGGAGGCTCACTGGACCGCGACGCTGACGGAACGCCTAATGGCGTGATTCGTGAAAGCGCCCGCGGGTTGCTTTCGAGGAGTGCCGCCCGTGATAACACGGACTCGATCCCACATGACCAACAGATGCAAGGGTATCTGAACTGCTTCCGACAGTACTCTGCCAGGGGCGTTACCAGCGTGGGGATTGCGGGAGGAAGTCCGTCTTCGTTCCGCGTGATGCAGGAATTGCGTGATCTTGGAAATCCGGTGCGCGTTGGGTTTATGTTCAGTGCGGGATCCTTCGACCAACTTCAGGGGGCCGGAATCAAGCGAGGCTTCGGCGATGATCGCCTCCGCATCACGGCGCTCAAGAATTATCAGGGAAACTCGCTGAGTGGACGGACCGCATGGCTCAGTGAAGCGTACTCCGACAGACCCGGCTACTTTGGCATCCCACCCGCCCGCTCTCAGGAACAACTGGATCAGGACTATCAGAAGTGGTGGGACGCCGGATGGCAGGTCGCGACTCACTCCAATGGAGACCGCGAGATTGATATGGTTCTCACTGCGATTGAACATGCCGAGGCCAAGAACCCACGCCCCAATGCCCGTTGGCGTATTGAACATGCGAGCGTGATGAATCAGGCACTTCTGGATCGCGCGAAGAAGGACGGCGTAATTCTCGTATTTCACTCGTATATGTGGGAATACGGCGACATACTTGCCTCCTATGGCCCAGAGCGTCTAGCGATGATGCATGCATATCGCACCGCAATTGACATGGGTATTCCTGTAGCCGGTCATTCAGACTCTCCGATCTCGGCATCCTATCCTCTGCTAAGAATTCAGGACATGGTTACACGCATGAGTCACCAGGGTACTGTCTACGGAGGAGAGCAGAAGGTTAGCGTGGATGAGGCCATTAAAAGTCTGGACATTGGATGGAGCCTACGCCACTTTCGAGGAAAACATCAAAGGTTCAATCACTCCCGGCAAGTTGGCGGATTTTGTAGTTCTCCAAAAAGATCCGCGCAAGGTTCCACCGGATACGATCAAGGATGTCGTCCTCGAGGCAACTTACCTTGGCGGGCAAAAAGTGTACACGGCGCCGGCCAAAGCCACTGCAATGGTTCCGCAGCCTCCGATTAACTACGGCGACGGGAATTACGGAGATGGAGACGAAGAGGAGAATGAAAATGTACCCAATTAGTCCGAGTAAGTTGCTCTTTACTCCCGGCCCCCTTACGACGAGCGCCAGTGTTAAGCAGGCAATGCTTCGTGACCTGGGGTCATTGGATAGCGATTTTCTGGCCAGTGTTCGCAGTATCCGGAAGCGCCTGCTCGATCTGGGCCCTTATCCCCACGAAGACCATGAGTGCATCCTCATGCAGGGCAGCGGAACATTTGTGGTCGAATCGGTTATCTCATCTGTAATTCCACGCGACGGCAAATTGCTGGTACTGGTCAACGGTGCCTATGGGCGGCGCATTGCGCAGATGGCGCGCATTCACGGCATCGCACTGGACGTCTTTGAGGTAGCGGAGAACAGTAAATTTACGCCGGAGCTTGTCGCTGAACGCTTGGGATCCGTTGCCGGCATTACTCACGTCGCGGTCGTGCACTGTGAGACGACGAGTGGCATGTTGAATCAGGTGGAAGAAATCGGGCACGTGGTCCACGCTGCCGGCGCAACCTACATCGTGGACGCGATGAGCAGCTTCGGCGCTGTTCCTGTCGACATGCCCGGCTCTCATATCGATTTTCTGATCTCTTCCGCAAATAAATGCATCGAGGGAGTTCCTGGATTCGGTTTCGTCCTCGCCAACCGCCGCGCTCTTGAATCCTCGAAAGGGCACGCGCGTACGTTGAGTCTCGACCTCTACGACCAATGGGCCAGCATGGAAGCCAATGGACATTTCCGTTTTACGCCCCCAATCCATACCCTATTGGCCTTCGAACAGGCGCTCAATGAGTTCGATGAGGAAGGCGGGGTCCGCGCGCGCGGAGAGCGCTATAAGCAAAATCACATTGCGCTGTGTCGCGGCATGAAAGCCATCGGCTTTGAGATCTATCTCGCAGAGGAAGACCAAAGTTTCATCATAACGTCGTTCCGGTATCCCTCGAATCCGGCTTTCCAGTTCGCAGACTTCTATTCCAGGCTTTGGGCGCTCGGCTTCGCAATTTATCCGGGCAAGTTGTCCTATGAATCGTGCTTCCGAATTGGAACGATCGGAAGAATTACTTCTTCCGATGTGGAAGCGCTGCTTTCCGCAATCCGTCGGGTACTCCCTGAGATGGGCGTTCACTGGATCTCCGAAACATCTTTAGAACGGGAATCGCATATGGCGTAATCACTAACAGAAGTGCCGCAATTCCGCAGGCTTTTGCTTTACCTTGATTTCTGCACTTAGGAGCGACTCCTGCTCGCTCCACCGCAACAGCGTCTGAAATGGAAGAAGTGACGGATAATTTGGCGACCGGTACCCAAATAATTCGTGCATCCAGCCACAGCAAATAAAACGGTCGATAAGCGCCGTTTCACAAATGCGGCATAGTCCTGAGGAGAGAAAGATTGATTCAAATTAATGGAAAAAGTTATCGCCTGGATACGCCTCCTATCGTTGGTATCTGCCTGGACGGGACGGATCCAAGCTATCTGAAGGCCGCAGAAGAGTTTATGCCAAACCTTGCCCGGATGGCGGCAAAAGGCGCTCGCGGCACCGTAAACTCCGTAATCCCCTCATACACGAATCCGAACAACGTAGCCATCGCAACAGGTGTGACTTCGGATATCAATGGGATATGTGGAAATTTCTACTACGACCAGATGACAGGCAAAGAGGTAATGATGAACGATCCTCATTACCTCCGCTGCACCACGCTGTTTTCAGCTTTTGCGGAAGCTGGACGAACGGTTGCTGTCGTTACAGCCAAGGAGAAGCTAAGGCAATTACTCGGCCATAAGCTGAAAGGGATCTGCTTTTCGGTTGAGCGTGCTGCAGATGCCACCATCGAAGAGTATGGCATTGAGAATGTCGCACAACTAGTCGGTGGACCTATTCCTGGAATCTATGATCCCGAAGCAAGTATCTACTGTGTTAAGGCGGGTGCGGTACTGCTTGAGAACAACCTTGCGGACTTACTTTACCTCAGCACAACGGATTTCGTGCAACACAAGTATGCACCTGGCAGTGAAGTGGCCAATCAGTTCTACGCCTGTCTGGATAAGGTATTAGGCAGGTTGGATGCAACGGGTGCGATCGTTGCGTTGACTGCCGATCATGGGATGAATCAAAAAACTCTCGATGACGGCTCACCGCGGGTCCAATTCCTGGAAACCCTTCTCGTCGAAGCTGGTTTCCCAGATGCTTCAGTTCTGCTCCCCATTACAGATCCATACGTGGTACATCATGGGGCCTTGGGATCCTATGCGACTGTATACCTTCAGAATGGTGCTAAGCTGCGCGCTGCTAACATGCTTAGGTCTGTGCCGGGAGTTGAACTTGTGCTGACCAAAGAAGAAGCGGTTGCTCGCTTTCATCTTCCGCCGAATCGCATCGGCGATCTCGTTGTGCTCGGAGATCGGTACACGACGTTCGGACGCACGCCAGAATGGCATGATTTATCCGAAGTCAAGACCGGGCTGCGCTCGCATGGAGGACTGCACGAGCGAAGCGTACCGTTTGTGATCAATCATCCACTCAGCCCCGAATACGCCAAGCGATTGGCGTCAGGGGGGGCAAATAATTATGAATTGTTTGATTTCGCTCTAAATGGGATAGGGAGTTAAACAGCCATGAGGGAATTTGGCAGCATCATTGGTGGCCGACAGGTAATGGGCCCCGACTGGATAGAGGTCCACAATCCATATTCCGGCAGACTTGTGGGCCGTGTATCAGCTGTGGACAGAGAGCACGCCATAGACGCCGTCCAACGCGTGCAGGCAGCCAAAGTCTCTCTTACCCGTTATGATCGATATTCAATTTTGAATCGCATGTCGGAGAAGCTCGTAGAGCGTGCCTCGGAAGTAAGTGCGATGATCACCGATGAGTCGGGGCTTTGTCTTAAGGATACGCAATATGAAGTTCTGCGCGCTTCAGATGTGCTCCGCTTTTCTGCGATCCGATCTCTCGATGATGATTCAGAGGTATTTCCGTGTGATGTCTCACGAGACGCACGCCAGCGGCGCATCTATACGATGCGTCAACCATTTGGTGTAGTGTGCGCGATAACTCCATTCAATCATCCGCTCAATCAAGTGGTTCACAAAGTTGCTCCGGCTATTGCAGCGGGAGCGAAGATGATCCTCAAGCCGTCGCAACTTACTCCATTTTCAGCGCATTATCTTGTTCAACTAGCAATCGACTGTGGTCTGCCCCCGGACATGGTAAGCGTGGTAAGTTGTGCTTCCAACAGTGTTGCGGAAGACATTGTGACTCATTCTGCGGTGCAAATGATCACCTTTACCGGCAGTACCGCCGCCGGGAAGCGGATTGCGGCTGTCGCCGGTTACAAGAGGCTCGTTCTCGAACTGGGCGGTAGCTCCGCGATGCTCGTTCTCTCTGATGCAGACCCCGAAAAGGCGGCGGCGATTGCTCAAGTGGGAACTTTTAAGAACAGCGGTCAACGGTGCACGGCAATACGCCGTTTGCTCGTGCATGAATCCATCGCGGACGAATTTGCGCGCTCGCTGGGAGAACGAGCAGAGAAGATGAAATTTGGAGATCCCTACGATCCTGCAAACGACATGGGCACCGTAATTTCTGAGAAAGCTGCCATTGAGATCGAGCGGCGTGTCGAACTTTCTCTCGCGAATGGCTCGAGACTCTTGGCCGGGCATCGCAGACAGGGAGCCTGCTATGCGCCTACAGTTCTGGACTTTGTCACGAATGATTCCCCGGTTGTCGCCTGCGAAACCTTTGGTCCTGTTGCCCCTATTATTCGCTTTCGCACTCTGGATGAGGCGATTCAGATCGCAAACGATACTGAGTTTGGGCTCTCAGGCGCGGTCGTAAGCGATCACTGGCCGTCCGTTCAGCGTGTGATTACCGAGCTAGAGACCGGAACTGTCAATGTGAACGAGGCCCCAAGTTATCGCCTGGAGTGGTCTCCATTCGGAGGCATTAAGTCTTCCGGGCTGGGTTATAAGGAAGGGGTGATCGAGGCCATGAAAAGTATGACCTACGTTAAGACGTACTCGCTGCCGTGGGACACCCCCTAGAATGCGGCTAAGCGCGAAAACAGATTTAACAAGATGGCGCACCCGCATCTTTTCTCTAACATGGATTGCCTACGCCAGCTTCTATCTATGCCGCAAAAACTTCAGTGTCGCCATGCCTCTCCTCAATACGCATGCGAGAGTCGGCAAGCTGGATTTTGCGAATATCATATTCGCTTACAGCCTGATATATACCGTTGGGCAGGCTTTTTTCGGATGGCTTTCAGATAAGTACGGCGCTCGTGTCGTTGTAACTTCAGGCATGTGCGTTGCGGCCATGGCAAATATTGCGATGGCCTTCTATTCGTCTACCGGGGCTTTGTTTGCCCTGATGATTCTTAATGGTATGGGCCAATCTGCAGGGTGGCCAGGGCTCGTGCAGATGATGGCGAACTGGTTCACGCGGGAGAAGCGGGGCATTGTCATGTCGTGGTGGACGACAAACTATGTGCTGGGAGGCTTTCTTGCAACGATCTTCGCGGCATATGTTGCGACGAACACAATTCATTTAGCGGGCACAGGATTGCAGCACGTGTTCTGGGTACCAGCAATAATCTTACTCGGCGCGGCACTCCTTTTCCTTATAGGGGCGCGCAACACTCCGGGAGATGCGGGTATAGAGCTCGAAAAGAGTGTGGTGCCGAGCAATGAACTCGATGGCGACGTTCCTGTTCCCACTTCTCATCCGGAGGAGCCTTTCTTCCGCGTAGTTACGAGTCCTGTCGTGTTAGTGATTGCGTGTGGGTGCCTTTTTTCAAAGATCACCCGCTATGCCTTTTTATTTTGGCTACCTCTTTTCATGACGCAGGAACTGGGCTACAAGGTATCCCAGGCGGGCTACAGTTCAGGAGTCTTTGAGCTAGCCGGATTTGCTGGTGCTCTGATTGCCGGTTATCTTTCTGACAAAGTCTTCGGATCCAGACGGTTTCCCGTGAGCGCGTGTATGTTTTGGCTGCTGGCTATAATGTGTCTGCTACAGCCCATATTGGCTAGACATGGATATTGGCTCAATCTCTTCGGTATTGCGATGATTGGGATCGCCAATTATGGACCCGATACTCTGCTTCAAGGCGCTGCTTCACAGGATGTTGGTAGCAGACTTGGCACTGGTAAAGTATCCGGTTGGATTAGCGGCGTAGGGTCAATTGGTCAACTTACTTCTCCGTATCTAGTTGCCGTGGTGGCAGGGCGTTATGGTTGGAACGTGTTGTTTCACGTATTCACGGTGGTGGCTTTCACGGGTGGACTTATACAAGCGTCACTGTGGAGATACAGTGCTAGGAGTATGTAGGGGGGCTTAACGGTGACGTCAAAATACCAAGAGTGCTGCGCCGTTTATTCCGGAAGAGGACCAAACATTACCCGCCCTCCGCGAGGCCATTTAGGATTGCCCGGGACACGATCTTTATCGAAAAACGCTACTCGGGCCGTATTTGGTGAATTGGAGACACGGGCAAACTCGGAGAAGCCAAAAGTCGCGATCATGACGATCGGCGAACGTTGTGTCCGCTCGTGACAATGGAGTGATGCACAGTTTCCCTCAGCCTCTCGACAAGCCGGTCCCAATGGTGGCGATCCATGACATCAGTAAGCTCGCCGCCGAGTTGGTTCAGGAGAATTGGACTGGACAGAGGGTAGTCGAACTGGAAGGACCAAGCCGCATCACTCCCCTTGACTTGGGAGCGGTCCTTTCTAAAGTCCTGAAACCTCAGGTCAGAGTGGAGTCGGTTCCCAAGGATTCATGGGAAGGTCTGTTCGTCGGTCAAGGAATGCGCAACCCCAATCCGCGTATTCGCATGATCGATTGCTTCAACGAAGCCTGGATCGATTTCGCGAACGGCTTTGCCGGCACGCGTAAGGGATCGACGACTGCCGATACCGTCCTCAGCGAGATATCCAGAAACGCTGACGCACGTAGATAAACCGCAGGACCTGAAGAGCAAATGGATGGAGTGCCTTACGATCTTCGGTTGGCGCAAAATCGCCAAGTCACTCATTGACGCCTAATCAAGAAATTTCCAAATGCAACGGGACCAGCTGCGTTTTCCGTCTCCTTCAGAGTGGCATGTTCACAATCTACGGGATGAAGTTTTAACACCGAAGGCGTCTTCCGCCACCACTGCTTCGGCCTCGTTTCGTGGCGCTTTCCAGCGACTTCGTCGAAGGCACATTCATCTTTTTCCCCGAATTAACTGCATGAAGGCTTCAATCTTCTTCGTAATTTGAGTGCGGTCGGGGCCGAGATTCTGCTCTAGGCAAATTCCGCAAAAGAACGTGATGATTAGATCAGCCAGGGATTCATTGTCGTCGGTCCCTCCACGTGCTGCGGCTAGATTGTCGATCAGGAGCTGATGGGCTTTCGTCATATTCGCAATCATAATCTGGCGGGCTTTGGGGGGAAGATCCGCGAACTCGCGCATGGAGTTCACCGAAAAGCACCCCTTCTGTCCCGAACTCCCGTAACAGACCTTCAGAAAGCCCTCGACGTTGTTCCAACCCAAAGGCTGCTTCGTTAGGGCTCCGCGTACCGTCAGCATGTCAAAATATTGGCGTATGCTCGCGACAAATAGGTCCTCTTTGTCTTTGAACTCTGCATATAAGCCGGATTTGCGCACCCCCGTGGCCTGCTCAAGGTCCTGAACACTCGTCTCGGCAAGGCCATGCTTCCAGAAGACGGGAATCGTTTTGTTGAGGACATCTTCTCTGGTGAAAAGTTTTCTTCGTCCCATTCCAACATTATCGGTCAGTTCACTAGAGAACTTGCAAATAAAGGACCAAATGGTCCACTATTTCAGAGGATGAACTTGTCCTTGGAGGACCCATGCCCCCTAGCCGTAAACAGCAGATCGTCGATCTCTTGAAGTCGCTTGAGACTAAAAATCCAGTCCCGTTCGCGTATGTCAACCCGAACAAGTACATCCAGCACAACCTACAGGTGGGACCTGGCCCTGAAGGTGTAGCCGCCCTCATTTAGAACATGCCGCCCGATGCGTCAGTCAACACCATCCGTGTCTTTGAAGACGGCGATTATGTCTTCGCTCACACTGAATACAACTTCTTCGGACCACGCATCGGATTTGACATCTTCCGCTACGAAGATTCCCTGATCGTCGAGCATTGGGATAATTTGCAGGAGACCGCGACCGAACCTAGCCCCAGCGGGCACACGATGATCGACGGTCCCACGATCGCCTCCGATCTGGACAAGACCGATGCAAATAAGGCGATCATGCAGTGCTATATGGAGGACCTTCTCGCAGGCCGTCGGGAGACCTTCCCGAGGTACTTCAACGGAACCCAATACATTCAGCACAACCCCTGGGTGGCCGATACAATCCCGGGGCTGATTGCGGGCTTACAGGCTCTTGCCGCCAAAGGTCAGACGGTCGTATACAAAAGCGTGCACAAGATACTTGGCGAGGGTAACTTCGTACTCGTCGTCGCCGAGGCTACGTTTGGTGGCGTACCCACTGGCATTTATGACCTCTTCCGCATTGAAAAGGGTAGGATCGCCGAGCACTGGGATACGCTCGAAGCGATTCCACCTCGCGATCAATGGAAAAATAGCAACGGTAAGTTCTAGTGCGGTGCGAGGCAGAACATATGCTTCAAGGCATGTTTGGAAAAAGATTGGCGGAGCATTTTTCTCTGCTGGAGTCTTCCTCACTTGTGCTTGGTCCCAAGGGAAACTCTCAGGTTGCGTTGACACGTATGCGAATGCCGAACGGCTTTCCTGGACCCACTCCACACATTCCACCAGAAAAGGCTTTTTCGATATCCGTGCACCTGCGTCGTCCGGACAGCATTAAGGGCTGGGGAACGTGGCTTGACGGACGCTTTCATCGTGTCACCGAATGGGATGCCGGCGGGATTCAGATATTCGATATGGAGTCGGAGCCGGTCGCACTGCGAACTTCAGGTTTCGACTCGGTTCACGTCTATATACCCCGGTCAGTTATCAATCGATTCAGTGACGAGAACGAGCAAAAGCGCATTCGCAACTTGCATTGCACCCCGGGAACCAAGGATGACGTGATTCTTCATTGGGCCCGGATGATGTTGCAGTTCTCTGATCGTCCGCTTCAGCTTCCACGCTTAGTTATCGACGAAATGATCATGATGTTCTGCGCTCATCTGAGCCGCACATACCAGGGCCGGAGCCAGCCGCCGGAGGTTGTTACCGGGGGGTTGACGATCTGGCAACAGGATCGAGCGATCGAGGTGTTGAACGAACATCTGGATGGTGATCTGGCGCTTGCCGATCTTGCAAAAGAGTGTGCGCTATCGGCGGGTCGTTTCATGCGCGCATTCAAAAGGTCGTTTGGTGTTCCCGTCCGGCGCTACTTGCTCAATAAGCGAGTTGAAGCCGCAAAGTCTCTCTTGTTGCACTCGAACGACTCTTTACTAACAGTCGCGTTGGAAGTCGGATTCACTGACCAGCCAGCTTTCAATCGAAGCTTCCGTGAGATTGTTGGAACTTCGCCAGGACGGTGGCGAAGAGCAAACGCACCGATGCCGAAGGCGTTCAACCTCCCCGCGCCTGAAGAGAAGTAAAGATCGTCACTCGCGTTTCCCACCCACTAAAGCCCAACAGAAACGCCAAACTGCGGCATTTTCAATCAAGACAAGGATTGAAACTTCCAAAAACAATGGGAGAGGCGTAGTTGGTCACAAAGGCGTCCTCTAACCCAGCTCTGTCTCGCGACATAGAGCCAGGATCACGAGCAACGGCGAATTTTCAACCTGCCGCTTGTCCGCAATTCTTATGCAAGACGACACATGAGTTCTTTCAGATCGATAGGAGACGAAAATGGGAAAAACATATAAGGCGGTCGAGATAACCAAACCCGGGACTTTTCGCCTCGTCGAGAAGCCTGTCGTCGGGCCGGGTGAGGAACAAGTACGTATCCGGGTAGAGGCTTGCGGTGTATGTCACTCAGACGCGGGCACCGTTGAGGGACAACTGCCCGGCGTCGTGTAGCCGCGTCGCCTCCTGAGCCATCTGTGTGAAGCGTAGCTGCGCAACCCAAATCAGGTAGGAACGCGTCCACGGCCTGATTCCGGACGGTGGACGCTGGCCTGAGCGCAGCAGAAACTTGCTCAGCCGATGCCGTGCCCGCAACTGATCCTGCTTGGCCGCTTCACGCGTACGCATCAGATCGCGCAGAGCTTCGGAGCCTTCATCCGGAACCCACACTGCTGTCAGATCACCGGATCGGTAACAACGCGCCAACTTCTCAGCATCACGCCGGTCCGTCTTCACTCGGTCGCCGGCCTTGACTGGTACCAAAGTTGGCGCTACCACCTCGCACCTGACACCCAACTCCGCCAACTGCCAGTAGACGACATACCCGGTCGGCCCGGCCTCATAGCAGGCCCGCAGCTTCTCTACTGGGCCTAGCTTCTTGATCAGCTTGCGTACCGATTCCATGCGGTTCGGAATCGTTCCCAGGCTTCGCACCTCACCATCTGGCTCCGCAATCGCGACGGCGATCGTTTCGGCATGGACATCCAAACCCAAAAATCGTAGCTTCTCCTTCATGACCGGCTCCCTTCCGCTTGTGGCTCTGAGCTGTGCGTCCTTACAGACTCACAGCCTAACCCACGATCAGCGCATCGGCGCCGGTCACTCCATAATGACTGTTTTCGCCAACTGACACCTCGGTTCAAAAAAACCACCTTCGCAAGAAGGTGTCGAAGGCTGGCGCTTTGGGGATGCAGCAATCTATTGAAAATAGGCGATCGACATTAGTGAGCAGCGCTGTTTCAAAGGTGTGCGTTCTGAAACAGATTTTCCGACAGCGGCGCGGCTATGCGCTGGCTACTGTTTTTATTCCGGGCAGGGCTGCCGGATCGAAGTTGCCAGTTGCCAATACCACCAGGTCTGCTCGCAGTTGGGTTTCCATCACTCAGAATCAGGATGGCACCCGTGGAAGCCGTCCGGTAATCAGTGACAGCATCCTGTACTTGCTCGATCCCTGCCGTCTCTTTTAAGAGTGATCCAATGTAGCGACCGAACACGGCGCGAGGTGCAAACGTCGCTGCAGCATCAACATCGTGATTTAGCCTGAAGCAAGTTGAGCAAATGTTCCGGTTGCATCCGGTAAAGTTACCTTAAAGCCACTGCCACCAATTCCAGATGTCGATGGAGTCATGGCTATTCTGGCGTAATCACCATTTCCTTCTTCTGAATCTTTGCCAGAAAATCCTCGCCAACCTGGATGTGCTCATCCACCAGCCGCGAAGGCGTATGGGCCAGCCACTCCGCCAACGAAACATCCTCGTAGAACGGAGTCGGGAAGACTTCAATAAACACCAGGTCATCGTCCCCCGTATTCTCGATATAGTGCGGCATCGAGATGTCGATGTACCCCACATCGCCCCCTTCGAAGTCCATCGTGCGCGCCAGGCCACCTGCCGCAAAGACCGTCATCCGGCCCTTGCCCTTCACGTAGTACTGCCATTCGTCCGCGTTCGGATGCCAGTGCAGCTCCCGCAGGCCGCCCGGCTTCAGCGTCACGATGGCCGCAGCAATGTCGGTCGCCGGGAAGTTCTTGCGGTCGACGATCTTAACGTCGCCGCCTTTGGACACCTTCGTCGGCCCCATCTTGCCCGGAAAGAACGCAAACGTATTCGGCACTGCTCCCGTCACCGCCTCAGCTTGACGTTTCTCCTCCGCCAGCGGACGCGGCAATTCTCGTTGAAAGATAAACAACTCCTTCGGCGGCACTTTGTCGAACGTAGACTCGGGCACATCGAAGTTCTTCGCCAGCACCTCTTTCGGCGTATGGTGCAGCCAATCGGTCAACAGAAACGTTCCGAACTCATTGAAGTTGCCATCCTTGAACACCAGTAGAAACTTGCATCCATCCGGGCCCAAGCCCTGGATCGAGTGCGGAATGCCCCCCGGAAACAACCACAGATCGCCGGCATTCACGTCCTCCACGAACGCCCGTCCCTCCTGGTCCACCGCCGTAATGCGCGCCGAACCGTACAGCATCAGCGCCCACTCCGACGCAACATGCCAGTGCAGTTCGCGGATGCCGCCTGAGATCAGCCGCATCTCTACCCCAGCCATCGTCTTCGAGACGGGCAGATCGCGCACCGTCACCTGCCGCGTCCAGCCCCCGCCTTCGATCCGCTTATGCGCCAGCGAAAACGAATACTTGAAAGGAGGCTGTCCGCCCGAGTCCGTCTCTGGCGGCCACACCGAATCCTGGTTCTGGTCGTCCAGCACTGTGTTATTTTTTGGTCCCGGTTGGCTTTCGTTGACCCCGGTATGCGGGTCCGTGGGATAAATCTTGCTCTGCTGAGCCTGGGCTTGCATCCCGGCCGCCGCGACGAGAACAGCTGATCCGGCCTCCAGAAATCTGCGTCGGCTTAACTTGGATTGGTCTTTTTCGTCTGACATGTTCTTTCCCTCTCTTTCACAGTCCAAAATATGAAACTCGAACCAATACTCTGCAAAATCCTCTCCAGCTTCGGCCTATGGTGCAGGGGCCGCGTTCTTGTGGCTTATCTTAAAGCGATACGTCAATCCAAAATAGGCAAGCGTCAGCGGAGCGCCATGCGCGTTCTCCCGCATCACCGTTCCTGGAGAAAAATGCCCCACACCCACATTCATCACCAGATAGTCGTGGATCACCCACTTGCCGGAGGCGTCGAACTCTCTGCCGATGTCACCGCTAAGAAATCCAGTCGTCGGGGCCTTAACCACCGTTCCCGCGCTACCGCTGTAAATGTTGTCGAACCTTGAAGCGACCTGTAGCCATTCCTGCTGAATCAGTACCGTCACATGTTTCGCCGGCGTCAGATCCAGGTTCATGCGCTCCTCTTCGATGTTCTGAAAACCGAACAAGTCCGTAAGGCCAAACGCATTGTGGTTGCTTGGATATTGCTGATCGAACGTATTGATCTTGCTCAGGTCCTGACGCGTATTTCCCGAAGCATAGTCATACTCGCCAAGAAAGCGCGGCTTCAGAAACACCTTCTGCAGCGTATACCCGGCCTTGATATAGCCTGCGCTGGAGTCGATCGAGTCATTCGAGTAGCTGCCTCGCTGAACCGCGATCAGGCCATCGAAATTAAATCCCCTGGGATATTGGGCCGCCGCTTCAGCTCCCCACGTTACCTCAGTCTCCGTACCGAAGGTCCCTTGCTGGCTCAGTACTCGCGGGAATGCCTTAACATAGACAAACGGCTGAATCATCGAATGCGGGACCCACGTCCCTATCGTGCCGACGGCGCCGAAAAAAGTCAGTCCGGCGCCGTGCGTATCCAGAGAAGTAGGATGGATCACGACAACCGACGACGCAAAAAAGTCCAAGCGGTTCTTGTCTCCCACCCGCCCCAGAAAGCCATCCCATGTGCGGCTGTTGTTGGTCCAGTCGCTGATACCGACCAGACGCTCGCCGCCGTATTTCAACTCCTGTCGTCCCGCGATAATCGAGTACTGCTTTACGTGGAAGTTGAGATACGCCTGCCGGTCATCGAACGTGTCCCGCATATTGGCCGCAGTGTACTTGAGCGGTAAACCGAGCGCATGCGTATCCATGAACTGGATATAGCCGGTCAGATATCTCGACGGACGGACTTCCATACCACCATAAATACGCGTCAGTACATAAGCCTGATCGTTGCCCGAGATGTAATTGTCAGAGGTCTGGTTCTCGAACCGCGCGCGTAGCTGCCCGTCAAACGTCGCCCACTTCGGAACGCGGCTCAAGTGCAGGGGCTGCACCTTCCCCAGAATCTGAGGATACTCGATGTATTGGACCGCCGATTCTTGCGCCGAAACATGCGCCGCCAAAACCAGCTCCACCGACAACCCCAGAAATAGGACCTTTTTCAGGATTACGTTGCCTATTAGTTTCTTCAGCTGTGAACTCACGTTCATCCCCAAACCATAGATACTGGCAAGATCTTTCCTCAACGGCCTCCGCTCAGGCTCGCAGAGTGCAAACTGTTTACTGCCTACAGGTCTGATGTCAGGGCTGCCAATTAAGGTGCCAAACATTGCGTTTGTTTTGTGGGGCTATTTCTCTCACTCAACCCACAATCCAAGGCGAACTGCATTTTCGTCTTCACCACTGAACGCAAAAAACCGGCAGCAGTAATCTTGCTGCCAGCCCTTGGTTTGCTGCGATGTTATGGGAGCTTAGCGCGGATGCTGCGCCCGAACGTGCCTCCTGGATAAGTCCCGGCGAATTTCTCCGCCACTGCGGTGATACCAGGAAGGTGACAGTGACCGAGTTGGATGTTCTAGGCGCAAGATCCCCCAGTCTCATGCTGAAGGAGTTTTTGTTTCAAGCTGCTTCGGAAAGAACGAGGGGATCTCCCCGGGGATTGAGACTAAAGACGAAGAGTGCAGCGAGGTTTTGCAGGTCAAAGCCCTAATTGAATTTGGGTTCGGCAGCGTTCTACCGATTGGCAATCGAAAGCGCTCTCTCGTCGCTCTACACCCGGTCGTCGGCAATCCGGAAGTGATCTGCGTTACACAACTCAATTGATGCAAAATCGCCAATGCACTCGGCGACAATGGAACACCAGCCACATAGCCGAATAGTCGGCATCTCCTACAGTTGGGAGCCATGAACTACGTCACAAGCACTTCAACGGATAGTCGGTTTTTCGTCCGCTTGCTGAAGCCGTAGATCAATGAACTGCTCGATGAGTGCCATTGCCCTGTTCTCGTCATTCGAGCGGTTTAAAACTACACCCGCTCCGGAGGATCGATCAATACCTTCGTCCAATGGAATCGTCCCCGTCGTTTTGGTTTAATCGCGAGTATTGATCGGTGGGGCCAAGGATTTGGCAGGAGGGACTCTATGAAACGGATTGCTTTCTTGCTGGTTTCTGTGGCAACAGTCGCCGGCGTTTACGACTTTGAGTTCCCCGAGTCTCCGACGTGCTTAAATAGGCGGCGCTCTAGAAAACGCCATCTTCTTAACGCGCACCCTGCGAGTTTCGACTGGAGACTTCGCATGACCCCACATTTCCTTTCCGTACGATCCGCATTTCGGGTTGCCCTTCTTCTCGCTGGCTTGCTCTGCACGCGCTCCGCGGCTCCCCAGACTGCAGATGCGTGGACGGCACGGGCGAAAGAGGGCACCTTTACGGCATCGCATTTCCTCTTCAACGACGGTGAGACCCTGCCCGCCTTGCACCTGCACTATCGCACCCTCGGAAGTCCGCATCGTGGTCTCGACGGTCACATCGATAACGCAGTGCTGCTGTTGCACGGCACTGGCGGCAGCTCCAAGTCGTTTCTGATACCAACGTTCGCGGATGCGCTGTTTGGCCCCGGACAGCCGCTCGATATACATCGCTACTACCTCATCTTTCCTGACGACATCGGACACGGCGAATCGAGCAAACCCTCCGACGGCCTGCACATGCACTTTCCCCGCTACGACTACGACGACATGGTGCGTGGGCAGCACCTGCTTGTCCAGAACGGGTTGCACGTCGATCATCTTCGACTCATCTTTGGCACGTCGATGGGCTGCATGCACACCTTTCTATGGGGCGTCACCTATCCGGGCTACACAGATGCGCTTGCGTCCTTCGCCTGTCTGACCGTACCAATTGCGGGTCGCAACCTGATGTGGCGTTCGCTGGCGATGGAGGACATCCGAAATGATCCAGCGTGGCATGGCGGAGAATATAAGAGCGAGCCGGTCGCGGGCCTTCGTGCCGAAAGCAGTCTCTTCCTGATCGCAACGTCGTCCGCACTGCAGCTGCAGAAACGGTATCCGACGCGGCAGCAGACCCAGAACTACACCGACCAGTATCTTGGGCAGTCGGTCCACTCGATCGACGCGAACGACTGTCTCTATTATCTTGATGCCAGCCGAAGCTACGATCCCTCCGCGCAACTCGGTCGCATCACGGTTCCGGTTCTTTGGGTCAACTCCGCCGATGATTTCATCAACCCGCCTGACCTTGGGATTGCCCAGCAGGAGGCCAGGCGGATGCCAAATGCACGCTTCGTGCTGCTGCCGATCACGCCGGAGACGCACGGCCATCTCACCTTCAACTACGCGGCCGTCTGGCAACAATATCTGGCTGAGCTGTTGAAACGGTAAGGACGGTGGGAGCTCACGTAAATCGTCCCCCAGAATTTGCGTAAGCACTGTTGGCCTGACTGGCTGCTCCTTTGAGAGCTATGTGGCGTAGAGGCGGGAACGCCCAACCACTAGAAGGCGTCTTTCCAAAGTTTTTTTCGCAAGCGTCGAGGTTGGCCCGAAAGCATTCGGGAGACGTGCAGGACGGTAAAGCGCAACGTTTGAATGTTCTTATCGCACTATCTGAGACCAAGGTATCGAGCGACACCATCGTCCAATAGATTCGCCGGTACACCTTTGGCTTAATGGAAATGTGCATCACGTCTGAATCAGTCGCGAATGCGCAATGCACGAATGACTCTATCTAAGGAGAACTCACCATGACTTTCCAAAAAGGTTTGCACGCCGCCAAAACACACATCACGAGTAGTTGGAAGCATATTTCCGTGAAACATCCGTTGCTGCATCTCGTAATCGCGTCTTTGGTCGCCGGAGTGGCAGCTCCCAGTGCAATCTGGGCCCAAGAGCAGCCAGCCCCTCTGACCACGGCCGCGGCCTCACAGCCATCGCAAACGACCGACTATCACTATGTTGTGCCACTCAGTCTCGCGCTTGAGGCCGCGTCCGAGTCTGTTCGTGTCTGCGCCCTACACGGATATTTTGTTACCGCTACAGTCGTCGACATGGACGGAACACCGCAAGTAGCGATTCGCGGGGATGGAGCCACCATCCATACCTCAGAATCGAGTTACGACAAGGCATACACGGTGGTCACGCTCGGGCCCATATTCAACTTTGATACGTCGGGCGAGTTTTTCAATCTGACAAAAACGAATCCGTTTGCACCTCGACTCGGTTCGATGCACAATGTCATGGCGCTTCCGGGGGCAGTGGCATTCAAGTCGAAGAACGCCATCGTGGGCGCCTTGGGCGTCGGAGGTGCTCCCGGTGGAGACAAGGACGAAGTCTGTGCGCAAGCTGGCGTGGCGAAAATCGCCGACAGGCTTCCACGGTGAGTCTTACCGAGGTCGGGAGGCTTTTTCGAGCACGTAATGATGTAGGTGCATGTTGGGCGTTTTTGTTCGATCTCCGCGAAATGACAGCGCCCAACTGTACTGCTTAGCCAGCGTTGCCGGCCTTCGCTTAGGTCAAAGTAGAAGATTGGCCATGGTTCTCGGCGAATAATATCCGCGATTGGTCTTTCGGAAAAGCAGTACAACATCAATTTCGAACACAGGTCACACCAACCGGCGGAAGAACCGCCTGGGGAAGGAGAACCTTATGGTAGGCGAAGCAAAACAAATTGACGGTGAAGCCCCATCAGCCTATGGCAGCGGTGGGCTTGCGGGCCGCAAGAATACACTGCGTTCACAGACAGACGTGTCTGCCAGCAACCGTGGCCCGCAAAATCTGCCTCTTAAACAACAGAATCCCAGCTCGAGTCTTCCGCCTATCACGGATCACGGTACCGTCCTCCCTATCTGGTACTCGTTTGAACTCGTTCATCGGCGCATGCAGGAAGGTGGGTGGACGCACCAAATAACGGAACGCGAACTTCCGAGCTCGAAGGAAATAGCCGCCGTTCAGATGCGCCTCACCGCAGGCAGCTATCGCGAACTCCACTGGCATATTGCCGACGAGTGGGCCTACATGCTTTCTGGGAAGGCGCGCGTCACAGTTCTAAATCCCGACGGGACCATGTTTATCGACGACGTAGAGGAGGGAGATCTCTGGCTGTTTCCAGCCGGCTATCCGCATTCAATCCAGGGACTCGGCGACGATGGCTGCGAGTTTCTGCTCGTCTTTAACCAAGGCGATTTCTCAGAGGAGAGCACTTTTCTTCTTTCCGATTGGCTAGCGCACACTCCGCCTGAGGTGCTCGCGAAGAATTTCCAGCTTTCGCCTGAGTCTGTCGCAAAGCTTCCGACAGATTCGCTTTACATTTTCCGTGGCAACCTCCCGGAATCCCTTGAGGCGGATATCGCCGAGGCCACCGCCGATGCCAAAGGTAAGAGTCCCAGCTACACGTTTAAGCTACGGGCCATGGCCCCGAGTAAGAAGACTGCGATGGGCGAAGCTCGCATCGTCGATAGCAGAAACTTTCCCGTGTCCAAGAAGATTGCCGCTGCCCTCGTGATAGTGAAACCTGGAGGTCTTCGCGAACTTCATTGGCATCCGAACGCTGGTGAGTGGCAGTATTACGTGCAGGGCTCGGGGCGTATGACCGTCTTCAATTCCAGCGAACAGTCCCGCACGATGGATTTCAACGCGAACGACGTCGGCTTTGTCCCAGCTGTCGCTGGCCACTACATTGAGAACACCGGTGACACCGATCTCGTCTTCCTTGAGATGTTCGTCGCTCCCGAGTTCATTGACTTCTCTCTCAACAACTGGATCCGCCATATGCCGGAAACGCTCGCGATGGACCATCTCGGTTTGAATTCGGAGGAAATTGGTCAGATTCCTCCTGGCAAAGAAATCGTCGTTTGAACGTCAAGAGAGGATTTCACGGGGCATTGGACTAACGGTCAGCGTGCGTGAGGCAAGACACTTTGCAGGATCCTCCCAGCGCGGTGACGACCGCGGCAAAGGTGACAAGCTATCAGCCCCATCGAAATCAGCAAATGCGCATCGACAATAACTCAATGACACATGGGAAGGCTCATGGCAAAGACAGCAACCGCGATAGGAACGATGAGGGATGCTCACTAGGGTCGCAATTTGCGACGTAGTTTACGAAAACGATGTCTGAGGATTGATAGGAGGCATTTATGTTTCAAAGTCTGCGATCGCTACTCGTTGCTTGGATTCTTTCCTTGTTGCTTGCCATTATGTCCAACCCCTCCCCTGCGCAAATGAACGCCCCTGACCGGGGATCATCCGAGCCGCAAGAGTCTAGACAAAGCAAAATTGCGCGCGCCCTCTCCGCGGGTCCTCCCAATGTGACCAAAAACGCCACGGTCGCTGAGATGGACGCCCAAGGACAGATCAAAATCCTCCGGCCAGGAACCAATGATTTCACCTGCATGCCGGGAGATCCCAACGGCGTCGGATCACCTCCGATGTGTGAGGACAAAGTCGCAATGCAATGGAATCACGATTTCGCGGAACACAAGGCAAAGCCGACTACCAACGTCCCGGGCGTCGAATACATGCTCGCTGGAGCGACGCAGCGAAGCGACTCCGACCCGTTCGACAAAACTGACCCACCCATCAGAATCGGACCGCATTGGATGATTCTTTGGCCCTTTGATCCGAAAACCACGGGCCTGCCTACGACTCACAAGCCAACGGGCGCTTACATCATGTGGGCAGGCACTCCTTGGGCTCACGTCCATATTATGGGCGCACCCTAATATCTATCTGTTGCTGCTAGCAGCGCAGTCGGCAAAACAGTAAAGGGAGAATTTTATGGCAACTGCAATCGCAAATCGGAAACGCGCGCATGATGAGCAGCAAGGCACAATTTCGCGTTGTTCTGACGAAGTGAAGCTGGGGAAGACTGCTCAATGCTGCGAGCGGTGGTCAAGCGCTTGCCGTGACGGGACGCGCAGTGATGCGTCTTTTGACTAAGAGTATTTGCACCGAGCTGGAGAAGTAACGCGTTGAATCGGAGGACTAAGATGACGTCTGACAAACCGAACATTCTCTTAGTGCACGGCGCCTGGGGCGACGCTTCACACTGGCGGCATGTCATTCCCCCCCTGCATGAAAAAGGCTACCGGGTCTTCGCGGTGCAGAACCCTCTGACATCGTTGTCCGACGATATCGACCGGACCATCAAAATGGCCGCTGCGCAGGATGCTCCTACGCTATTAGTCGGCCATGCTTATGGTTGCGCAGTCATCACGGGTGCTGGCCTCACGCCAAATGTCGTCGGCCTCGTCTATTTGGCAGGACCTGCTCTCGATGAAGGAGAGAGCCTCAAGAGCCTCTGGGCGCGGCGAGCACCACATGAAGGGGCCGCCAATATCCACAAGGACAAATATGGATTTTTATGGATCGAAGTCGAGAAGTTTCACGAGACTTTCTGTCACGATCTCGAAGACCGAATGGAATCGCTAGTTTGGGCTCTTACGCAAAAGCCGACAGCGGCGCGTTGCTTCGAAGAGAAGTCGGGACCGCCGGCATGGAAAGTGAAGCCCAGTTGGTATCAGATCTCGGCCAACGACCGCTTGATCCCTACGGAGACCGAAAAGTGGATGGCGGAGCGAATCAACGCAAGGAAGACGATTACGTTGCAAACGAGTCACGCTTCCATAGCAACCCACCCCGATGACATAGTGCAATTAATCGAGGAAGCAAGCTATGCTGTCAGCGCGAAGACTGCCGGTTTCCCCTAGGGACACGGATGTTAAGCGATCCGAGGCGATCCGAGGGTTGCATTTGCCAATCGCGCGTTGATTCCACCTCCCTCATTTGAGCCGACCCTCGCTGGGTTTTCGCATGACACCTCTGGCGATTCCATTTCAATTGTTCTTTCACGGAAAGAACCTCCAATGAGGTACCCGGCCTCCCTATCGCACGATCCAATTAGATGGACTCTGCGTGTTCTATAGGAGGCCGGCCGGAAAGGCGCGCCGACGATTCTCCTGCTGAACGGCCTGCCATCGCGGGGCGTTCCTGCTCGAATTCATATGGACATCGCGCGTGCGTAATTTGGCATCCTATTCCCTAGGGGATGTTTAGCCCTTCGTCTATCGCCATGGGGGATACGCCATGAAGAAGGCCACGGCACCCATTTCACTTCCCAGCTGGGCGAAGTGCGCCATGTGTGCGCATTTTTCAACAGTGACGACGAAGAGTATCGCGTGTTGCTTCCGTTCATTAAGGACGGATTCCAATGTGGCGACAAGGCGGTCCACGTCGTCAATCCCGATCAGCGTCGCGGCCATCTGCAGCGGCTGGCCGCAGCAGGGATCGACCCGTCGGCTGCCGAGCGGAGTGGGCAATTCGAACTTCTCATCAACACCGAAACCTACCTTTGTGACGGTCGTTTCGATCAGGATCGGATGCTAGAGGTGTTCGAGCAGTTGGCCAGCGGCAACGTCAAGGGAGGATTCCCACTTAGTCGCATTTGCTGCCGTATGGACTGGGCGCTTGAAGATCGATCGTACAAAGACGACCTCATTGAGTTTGAATCGCGTGTGAATGATGTGTGGCGTCGCCACGACGACGCGGTCATCTGCACGTACAATCTCGCCAAATTTGGAGGTGAAACAGTGATCGACATCATGAGGACGCATCCCATGATCATCATCCGCGGCATTCTTCAGTCAAATCCGTTCTTTGTGCCACCGGAAGAGTTCCTGCGTGAAATTCGTGGACGGCGGGCAAGGCGGGCTGCGTCACCTTCGACGGCAGCCTAACATGCAAGGGCCAGTCGAAAACTCCGCCGACGAGATCAAGCGCCTTCGGCGCTGTAATAATGACCTGGTCAGTGTTCTGGCTCTTCCTGCCATTTGGACTGGTGCCGACGCATCGAAGATTGTTGATACCTTACTCGACACGCTCCTGGGTTTGCTTCACTTGGATCTCGTGTATCTGCGGCTGAAAGAACCTGTCGGCGACGTGCCCCTCGAAACGGTCCGGGTCGCTCAATCGAAAAACTTGATGCTCCGCCCAGAAGAGATTTGCGAGGTGCTCAACCGCTGCTTGGGAGAGGATCTGCAGAAATGGCCTGCACAAGCGGGAAATCGCATTGGAGACGAAGACATTTCGATCGTGCCTTTGCGACTGGGGATGCCGGGCGAGATCGGCGTAATGGTAGCCGGGTCTAAGCGAGCGGATTTCCCGGGGCAGACCGAGAAACTTCTTCTAAACGTAGCAGCGAATCAGGCGTCGTTCGGGCTACAAGAGGCGCGGCTCCTGAGCCAGCAGAAGTGGATCGCCAGCGAACTGGATCAACGAGTCGCGCTGAGAACCCGAGAACTTGCCGAAGCTAACGAAGAACTTCAGCTCCAGGTTGGCTTACTACAACTTATTCCTGTGGCGGCTTGGACGCTTCAGCCCGATGGGACTCCGGATTTCGTGAACCAAAACTGGCTGGAGTACACCGGTCAGGCACTCGAGTACGCCCAGTCAAATCCCGAGGCGTGGATGAGTGCGATCCATCCTGAGGATCGGGAAGGGGCGTCAAAGAGCTTTTGGGACGGGATTCGCTTAGGACGAGGTTTTACGATGGAAGCTCGGTTTCGTCGAGCGCTCGACGGAACTTATCGCTGGCATCTCAATCGAGCCGTGGTGTTACGTGATGAGAGAGGAAAAATCCTTAGATTTGTCGGCACATCCACTGACATTGAGGATCTGAAACAGTCCCAAGAACAATTACGAGGGGCCGAGGAGAAAACTCGGTTGATTATCGACACTGCTTTAGATGCCGTTATCACGATGGATGCCCAAGGAACCGTCACTAGTTGGAACAAACAAGCTGAAGTCATCTTCGGGTGGAGTGGTCCAGAAGCGATCGGCCAGCGTATGTCGGACATGATCATTCCGGAGCAAGGTCGGATGGCTCACGAGCACGGTCTACGTCACTTCCTGGCGACCGGTGATGGCCCAATCTTGCGACGACGTATAGAAGTGACGGCCGCCCGGCGCAGCGGTGTAGAGTTCCCGGTTGAGTTGGAAGTATCACCCATGAAACTGGACCACGAGTGGATGTTCAGTGCCTTCATTCGAGACATTACCGACTCCAAACGAGCGGAACAAAAATTGCGGGAGAGCGAACTCAATCTTCGCCAGATGACCGAAACCATTCCAGAGATGCTCTGGAGCGCTACACCGGAAGGTGCAATCGATTACTGCAATGCTCGCGTGCTCGATTACACCGGCTTCTCGTCCGAAGAAATCATGAGTCGCGGTTGGACCAAACTTCTTCATCCGGACGATGCTGATCAGGCAGTCCGGGTCTGGTCGTCTTGTGTCACAACTGGAAACCCGTACCGGGTTGAGGTTCGCACCATCCACGCGTCCGATGGCACGTACCGATGGTGTGTAACGAGCGCGCTTCCGTTGCTGGACCAACAAGGGCGCATTCTGAAGTGGTACGGCACTGTC
Source organism: uncultured Acidobacteriaceae bacterium (assembly GCA_963744125.1). Taxonomy (GTDB): domain Bacteria; phylum Acidobacteriota; class Terriglobia; order Terriglobales; family Acidobacteriaceae; genus Edaphobacter. Next base: position 1,468,947 of record CAVUSG010000012.1, read on the forward strand.
GTGGACATGCACGATTGGAAGCAAGCCCAGGAAGATCTACGCAATACGCAAACGGAGTTCGCGCATATGTCGCGCGTGATGACAATGGGGGAACTTACTGCATCGATCGCGCACGAGGTCAACCAGCCTCTAGCAGGCATCATCACCAATGCCAACACCTGTCTAAGGATGCTGGCCGCTGATCCTCCGAATGTCGATGGCGCGAGCGAAACTGCGCGACGCACGATTCGCGATGGCAACCGTATGTCTGAGGTGATCACACGGTTACGCGCACTTTATAGCAAGAAGGACGCCACAACGGAACCGATGGACTTAAACGAGGCTGCGCGAGACGTGATCGCCTTGTTGTTGAGCGAACTCCAGCGAAACAGTGTGGTTTTGAGGATTGAACTAGCCGACGACATCCCGCTGGTCGCAGGCGATCGTGTCCAGCTTCAGCAGGTCATCCTCAACCTGCTCCGGAACGCATCGGACGCGATGAGCGGAATCGATGATCGTCTGAGGCTCTTGCTGATCCGAACAGGACGAGACGAAGGCGATCAAGTGCGACTGACCGTGGAGGATGCTGGAGTCGGGTTCGATCCTCAAGTTGCCGACAGACTCTTCAAAGCGTTCTACACGACAAAAAATAACGGCATGGGAATCGGACTTTCCGTCTGTCGCTCGATTATCGAGAGTCATCGTGGCCGTCTCTGGGCAACACCGAATGACGGTGCGGGAGCTAGGTTTTCATTCTCCATTCCTCACGCATCCGAGGGCGGGATGGGTGCCGACCGCAATCGCGACGCTCATTCTTCGTCGGACGTGACGGATGCGCCGTGAGGGACCTATGACGGTCAGTTGTGTCAGCGCCACTAATCCAGTACGCGACTTCGGGAGGATGAACAGCCCCACTCTTGCCGATGTCGGCGGCAAAGCAATACCAAAGCACAATGGACGTCCTCATTTCAGTGGCGCATGCTTGTACCCATGGGAGTGAAACGCTCGCTTGTGACAGTGGTAGATGACGACGAATCAATGCGCGAGTCCCTACCCGACTTGCTATTGGAATTCGGGTACGCAGCGCGAGCGTTCTCGTCCGCGGAAGAGTTCCTTGCGTCCGATTGCCTCGACCAGACCAAATGTCTTATCCTCGACGTCGCCATGCCAGGCATGACCGGACCCGACCTCCAGCACGAATTGAAGGTCCGCCGACAAGAGATTCCGATCATCTTCATCACTGCTAACAGAGACGAGACTATGCGCGCAAGAGTGCTCGAACAGGGCGCTGAGGAGTGCCTGTTTAAACCCTTCGGTGATAGCGCTTTGTTTGAGGCGCTCCAGTCTGCGCTGAGTGGTAGATAAGCGATTCGCGCCTCGTTCAGGCGTCTTAGGAGAATACAATGATTATGACGCGCGCACTTGACAAGGAATTGGGGCGATCCCACATGTCGTATGCCCAACCAATAGTGTTCGTTGTGGACGATGATATCTCGGTGCGCGAGTCGGTGGAGTTACTAATCCGCTGCGAAGGCTGGCAGCCGGAGACATTCGGGTCCGCGCAAGAATTCCTCAGCCGTCCACGAGCTCTTGTTCCGAACTGCCTGGTACTTGACGTTTCACTTCCAGGCCTCAACGGTCTCGATCTTCAGAAGCGCGTCGCCGTCGAACGGGCTGAGATGCCGATCATCTTTATCACGGGCTATGGCGATGTGCCGATGACGGTCCGAGCCATGAAGGCCGGGGCTGTTGAATTCTTGACGAAACCGTTTGGCGATGAAGTGCTGTTAAAGGCGATCCGGCAAGCGATCGAACGCAGCCGTGTTGCTCTTGATCGTGAGGCAGAGATCCTGTCTCTTCGAGACTGTTACACGTCTCTCACCCCCCGCGAACGGGAGGTCATGGCGTTGGTGGTGTCTGGCCTGTTGAATAAACTGATCGGTGGCGAACTCGGCATCAGCGAGATCACGGTGAAGGCCCACCGAGGCCAGGTGATGCGAAAAATGAAGGCCGACTCTCTCGCCGACCTAGTGAGAATGGCAGCGAAGCTTCGCCTCGCACGTGCCCCAAAGGCTTAATGTCTCCCGGGCGAGCTGATCACCTGTATCCAACCCTCGCGGGATCCCCATTGCGGGTTGGGGCTAATTCGAATTCTCTCGCCTGCTGCTCCCGACCTCAGACGATTCGCAACCACCGCGAGCCACATCCGTCGAGTTTCCCGAAAATATCCGGTGCCGATCTCACTGCTTGGAATATGCGACGCGATCGCAAGTACCGGAGCATTGCTGCGGGCGGCATCGAGTAGTCCATTAACGCCCTCGGATACACGAACCTGCCGGACAGCTTGAATCCGGGAACGGATGCATGAGCGTCACTTATCAAGTCTAGCGATACCAAAGTATTGGCGACACCATCGTCCAATTGTTTCGCATCCGCGCTTCTGATGTAATCGCATTCGTGATGGCAACAAGAGATCAGCTTACGCTTGAGCAACCTCCGCAGCATGCATTTGACTGGCTATTTGTAGCCGTTTTGAGCATTACGGCGGGTGCGGTCGATGTCATTGGATTCCTTGCACTCGGCGGGCTATTTACCGCGCACATTACGGGGAACATCGTAATTTTGGTTGTCCATTACACAACCGGTGGCTATAGCCGAATCGGACCGATGGTCGCGGTTCCGGTTTTTATCGCTGCTCTGGCAGCCGTTGATTGGGCTTTCAAAGACAAACCAAAGCAGCCGACTTTGCGAGCATTGTTGATTTTACAGGCGGCACTTCTAACTGGATTTCTCGCGCTTTCTGTCGCGCTTGGTCCTTTCAGTAATCCCGGTAGCGCAGTTGCAGCGTCCGTGGGAATGCTCGGGGTTGCAGCGATGGCCACTCAAAATGCACTCGTCAAACTCGATCTGCCGGGCTTCCCTACGACTGCAGTCCTCACCACGGATACTGTCCTGCTAACCATTGACCTCGTAATTCTGGCTCGCGGCAATGTCTCGCCTGAGGAAACGGCCCAGGCTCGGCGCCGTATTCGGATGACCGTTCCAGCCATTGCGGGTTTCGTCGCCGGTTGTGCTGGAGGCGGATTGCTTGAAATTCACTTCAGGCTTTGGGCTTTGGTATTCCCAGTTGTCATGGCCGTGATTGCTGTCCCGTTGAGCGGGGGCATCTCACGATCGATTCCGGTGACGAAAACCCAATTCTTTCGCGCTCAGCAGGTGGGTAGGAATTCCATTACCGTTCCCTAGGAGCAAATGGTGTCGAAAATTGCCAATGCGATTCGCGTATCCGAAGACGCAAAGACGGCCCAATTGCTTGGTAATCGGAAGGCTGTCCGATACGACAGATGTTGTTGGTCGTTCTTAGGAGTCTAAGGCTCGGCAGCGGTACTGATATGAAGGTATCGACCGATACTTTCATCCAGTAGCTTTCGACGCTTGGGACTTCATCTTAATTGTGTACGGAATACGAGTTTCTGAAAGGAGATTTGGTATGTCAGATCAGAAAAAAGCAACCGTGATGGAAGCACCGCAAGATAACGTTCGATCCCACCAGCCGGGCGAAGATATTTTTACAGCCGTCCTCCCCGAAGACGTCAACTGGAAGTCCTTCGCAGCGTTTCCACCTTCGGTCCTCCTAGCGACCATTGTCGGTGATCCCTCGCGGCCCGGGCCCTACACGATCAGGGTCCGAGTGCCCCACGGCGTGAAACTGATGTCACACCGGCACCCAGAAGATCGAGTGTACACAGTTATATCCGGCGTTTTCTACATAGGCCTGGGCGATCAGTTCGACCCCAATAAGCTGCAGGCGTACCCGCCAGGGAGCGTCGTCGTCCTGCCCGGCAATACGCCCCATTTCCATTGGGCTAAATCCAGCGAGTACGTCACGCAAGTGACGGCGATTGGACCGCTTGGGCTTGAATACATCAACCCGAAAGATGATCCGCGAAACAACAAGTCTCAGGAGTCATCGGGCGATTTCCGCGACGGCGTATAGAGCGGCACTCGGAGTCCACAATGATCATCGCGAAGATTGAGACATTTCCGTTGCGTATTCCCTTCAAACCGGAGAGGCACGCTGCAGCCTCAGCGTGGGGGGGTAAGGGACTACCTGTCGCGGATTCAAGGCGAGCACCGACCAAGGATTGGAGGGTTGGGGAGAGAGACGTTTGGTTTCCGCGCGGTGCGGTCGGCAAAATTGGCCGTCGACGAACTGATCGCGCCGCTCTGCGTAGGCAAAGACGCAACGCAAATTGGCCCCTGATGCTCGAAGTCCAGAAGAAGGCGCGCATATTCAGGCGAATCGGACCCTTGTTTTATGGTATCTCCGCGGTAGATATCGCTCTTTGGGATATTGCAGGCAAGGCTGCCAATGCGCCAGTGTGCCGGCTTCTGGGTGGCGCTGCCGATCTGGGATGTTACGCCAGTTTGATTCGCTAATCCGACCCCTCACTGGTTCGCGCTAGTGTTCGGGGAAGGCTTTATGCCGGATTTCGCGGTCTAAAGCTTCACGAAATCGAACTCCCATCGATCTGTGCCGCTCGTGAAGGAGGCGGCCCTGACGTCGAGTTAACGCTCGACGTGAATTGTGCGTGGACGTTGATGAAAGCTCGAGGTCATCCGCAGCAAGCTTGTCGATGAAACGGGCGTGTCCTTTGTGGACTCTCAAGGCAAAACGAAGGCGACCATTATGGCCAACAAGTCCGGCAACGGCACGCAGTCTCTCCCGTCCGAATACGAGATTTTGCGCGGAGACCTTGTGCGCATAATCTATGGCGCAACCGAGGACAATGTGGAGTACATTCCCGGCGTCGAACGCTTAGAGCAGCACGAAAGCAGGTCGTCGCTCACTTCTCTGCTGGGAACGGATAAGAAGAGGCAGGGTCCCACCGGCCGCATCCTGAACATCAGCTCTACCACCAAAAAGGAGGAATCAGCATGAACGCCACCGTCTTTGAAACTCGCGGCAACCACCCAAACATAGACGAGGTCCCCGCGCAGGCGCGGAAACTGGCTGCTGAGGCTATCGGAATCGACAGCCACATCGACACGGTTCAGCGAATACTGGTGATGGGTGAGGATTTGGGCAAACGGCAGGAAGTAGGTCATGTGGACATTCCACGGCTGTTCGAGGGCGGGATTCACGCGCCATTCTTCGCTCTGTGGGTTCCTGTGTATTTTCCAGGCGCGGAGGCTGTCCGCAGAACGCTGGATCTGCGGGATGCGATGCAGTCGCTGTTCGATGCACATAAGGACAAGATCGAGCTTGGGACGACGGCGGCGGATATCAAGCGGATTGTGAAGGCGCATAAGATCGCGGCGTTTTTGACGGTTGAGGGCGGGCACACCATCGACGACGACCTGCGAGTGCTGCGCATGTTCTATCAGTTAGGAATACGATCGATGACGTTAACGCACTCCCGCAATAACAACTGGGCGGATTCGGCGACCGACACGCCGGTACACAACGGGCTGACGGATTTCGGCAAAGAGGTAGTACGGGAGATGAACCGGCTGGGGATGCTGGTGGATGTTTCGCACGTCGCCGACAAGACGTTTTACGACGCGCTCGCGATTACGACTAAGCCGGTGATCATTTCGCACTCCTCGATGCGGGCGCTCTCGGATGTCCCGCGGAATGTGACGGACGAAATGCTGTGGGCGCTCGCGAAGAACGGCGGGGTGATCGGGATCAGTTTTGGAGAAGGCTTTATCAACCCGAAAGACGCGGAGGCGTTGCGAGCGGACATCAAGACTGAGACGAATGCCCCGTTGCTGACTGGGAGGGCGCTTGACGACTACGCCGCGGAGGATGTGCGCAAGCTCTTTGGAACGCGGGTGAAAGTGGCGGCGACCGTGGAGGATGTGGCGGATCACGTCGACCATGCAGTCAAAATTGGGGGTATAGATCACGTCGGGATTGGGAGCGATTTCGACGGGATTTCGGGGCCCCCGAATGGACTGGACGATATTTCGAGAATGCCGGCGCTGATCGCGGTGCTTATGAAACGCGGATATACGAAACGCGACTTGAAGAAGATCCTGGGCGAGAACTATCTGCGCGTCATTCGCGAGGTGACGGGCAAGTAGGCAGATACCTCAGTAGGTACAGGACCCACCGCAATGACTTGTAATTATCAATGAGTGATAAATCGCCGATGCACTCGTTGACCGGGAACTTCGCAAGGATCGTGGGGCTGATTACTTCCCACAATCGCCACTCCCGTCTGATCAACAACAGATAACTCGTGGGATGCAGCTGCGCAATCGGACGGAGTGGCTTGACGATAACGCCATTCTCGCCATGATGGCCAAACTATTCGACCGGCGGCGGACACATTCCAGTGCGGACCCTCTGACGAAGCTGTGTGAAGAAGAACCACTCTGTTCCGCGTCGCCCGCTCCGACGGCATATAGAGTTAGCTTGACAGTGCACTTGAGGACGCCATACCATCGTGCGTTATAGCCAAGATTCTTTGCATAATTCGCATATACCTATGAATGCAGAGGAACAATGATATGTCTCGCGTGAGAACCGCATGGATCCTGGCATGTGCTGCACAGCTTGCCCTACCCTCACTGCACGCCGAGCCCGGTCCTACCTTTCTTCCTGACGCGACGTTCAAGGGATCTACACTGGCTGGTTGGCATACGCTTGGTTCTGCCTCTTGGAGTGCGAACAATGGCGAGATCACAGCCAAGGGGGGCGAAGGTTGGCTGGTTCTCGACAAACCGTATCAGGACTCTGCACTATATACCTCCTTCCACTGCACCGGGCCGTGCAACGCCGGCATCCTGATGCGCATGGAGAAGCGTGACGCAGGTTCAACCGGCTTGATGCTTGCCATTGAAGGCGATGCATTGATTCCCTATCGCGTGATGATCGACGCAGACGGGAAGATCACAAGCAAGACGAGGCTGCGGAATGCTGGCGGACAGGCGCGTTATGCGCCTCAGCCTCTGCCGCCGGGAGCGGTCCGTCCATCGGCAGCTATTCGTCCGGCGGCCGTGGCTCCGGGAACTGCGGGGCTTCCTGACGCACCTCCGGGAGTGACCCTCATGTCTCGTCCACAGCAAGGCTTGCAGCAGGGGTGGAACCAAATTGAAGTCCTGCTCGATGCAGAGATCATTCGCGCATTCCTGAATGATGGCGGCGGGGAAGCGAGCGCAGCCGCTGAGAATATGGATGAGTACGGTCCGATGGCTCTCTACGCCGGCCCCGGCAGCGAAGTCAGCTTCAAAGACGTCGCATGGAAGAACATCGCCATCAAGTCGCAGCCCGATGAGGTTGTCGGCGCGGGCTTCCGCATGCAGCGCATCAACGAATTCTTTTACGGATGGTCGGCTGCCGCTGCGGACTTCAACCACGATGGCAAACTCGATATCGTCAGCGGCCCCTTCATCTATTACGGCCCGGATTTCCGCCAATCAAGCGAGATTTATCCCAACGAGGCTTACAACACATCGACGCAATATCCGGCGAAGGACTGGATCGAGCGCGCAGCGGACTTCAACCACGACGGCTGGCCCGATGTACTCACCTCCGGACGCGGCGTCGGCGCCGATCTCTACATCAATCCCCACGGAGAGCAGCGCCGCTGGAAGCACTACCACGTCGTCGATTCCATCTTCGGCGAGGAGACCATCATTCGCGATATCGACGGTGATGGCGTACCGGAGCTCATCTACACCTCCGGCGACGGTTACATCAGTTATGCCAAGCCCGATCCGAAGGACGAATCGGCAAAGTGGATCGTCCATCACATCTCCGAGCGAGGACCGTGGCCTCCACACGGCATCGGCGCGGGAGACCTCAACGGAGATGGCCGCATCGATATCCTCGATGCCGAAGGATGGTGGGAGCAGCCCGCCGCCGGTCCTGATAGCGGACCCTGGAAGTTTCACCCGGTACCGTTTGGACGATGGGCACGCACCTCCGCAGGCGGATGCGACATGGCCGTCTATGATGTCAATGGCGACGGACTTCCCGACGTGGTGACTACGCTTCAGTCGCACGGTTGGGGCCTGGCATGGTTCGAGCAGAAGCGCGACAAGGCGACCGGCGAGATCAGCTTTGTGAAACACGATGTAATGGGGATGCCCTTCGACAAGAACGCTGGTGGCGTCTCCTTCTCGCAACCGCACGGAACAGCCATGGCGGATGTGGATGGCGATGGAATTCCGGACTTCCTAGTGGGCAAGCGCATCTTCTCGCACCTTGACGACTTCAACGATCCCGACCCCTACGGTCCGGCGGTCCTCTACTGGTACCAGACCGTCCGCAACCCCAAGGCGCCCGGCGGAGCCGAACTGATCCCGCACCTCATCCACAACCGTTCCGGCGCCGGATCGGACATCCTCGCCGTCGACCTGAACGGTGACGGCAGAACCGACGTTGTCGTTGCGACGCGCAGCGGAACCTATATCTTCTGGGGCGAGGCGAAGGCCGCTTCCCTAAGGACAAAACCTGAAAAGTAACTTCTGGCGAGAACGCTTGCCGGTGTCCTTGTCATAGGCGTGTATCTTCGAGTCCGATCGCGTGCCGATCAGGCAATCGCGTGAGGAACTTGGTTTGCCCCCAATTAGGACTGTTCGGCGATAGTCATTCCGAACTCTGTAATCGATCGGCAAGCCACGCAGGCTCATGCCCTCCATGGAGCGGGAGATCGGCGGTGCCGGACTTCATCGGTTAAATTGCGCCGCCTCTTTTTTCGCCATTTATTCGCTTATAATTAAGCCGGGCAGACTTGTATCGACCGAAGGCTTTCCAGGGAATGAAGGCGGACGAGATCGCGATGACACCCGATAAACTCACAGAATTCGCGGCCCGAAAGATAGTTCATGTCGATATGGACGCTTTCTATGCTTCAGTCGAACAGCGGGACAATCCCGAACTCCACGGGAAGCCGGTTGTGGTCGCATGGAAGGGCAAGCGGTCCGTCGTCTGCGCTGCCTCCTATGAGGCAAGAAAATATGGCGTGCGTTCCGCGATGCCAGCGGTCACCGCCGAACGCATGTGTCCAGACGCGATCTTCATCCCACCAGACTTCTCTCGCTACAAGGCCGTTTCTCGTGAGGTTTACCAGATCTTTGAGCGACACACAGATCTGATCGAACCTTTGTCCCTCGACGAAGCATATCTGGACGTGACCGAGAACAAGATGCAGCTTCCTACGGCGACGCGAGTTGCGAAGATGATTCGCGAGCAGATACGCGAAGAATTGAATCTCACCGCCTCGGCTGGCGTGGCGCCGAACAAGTTTCTGGCAAAGATCGCATCCGACTGGAAGAAGCCGAATGGACTCTTCGTTATTCAACCGCATGAGATACAAAGTTTCCTTTTGCCGCTGCCTGTGGGTCGTATCCCGGGAGTGGGACAAGTAACGGAAGCGCGGATGAAGGCAGTCGGGATCTCTACGATCGCCGATCTTCACATGATGGATGTTGCCACTCTGGAACATTATTTCGGTCGATATGGTCGACGTTTTTATGACCTTGCCCGTGGCACCGACCACAATCCAGTCATGCCGAATCGGTCGAGCAAGTCGATCTCTGCCGAGGATACGTTAGAGACAGATGTTCCGCTGGCGGAGACAGAGCCGCTCGTTCGCAGACTTGCAGAAAAAGTTTGGATCGCTTCGAGCCAAAATGCCAGAATGGCGCGCACCGTTGTTCTGAAGCTGAAAACCAAGGAGTTCAACACCTTGACGCGCCACATCACTCCTCTTGCGACGCCGACCTCCCTCGAGGAGTTCGCTAGTATCGCCCTCTCACTCTGTGAGCGGGTAGATCTCGGACCATCGCAGCTTTTTCGTCTAGTCGGTGTTGGCTTGAGCAACTTTCAGCTGGAAACAGAATCAACTTCTCCGCTCTTCGAAGCTATTGCTATAGAAGACTCGAGGTGATTTTGGCATCCAACGAATGAGCTATGACTGCGGCGAAAGCCAATTCGGCCAAGTATCAAAATATGACGGCACAAAATAGAGAATCGCCCTACCAAGCTACTGCGTATATGAAGCCGAATGGGAGAAGCGCGTTCTTCCGAGGCCGTAGCATAGAGAGTAGAGTGGCAGTTGTTTATCACACCAAATCAGCCTAGAATACGTGCAGTTTGCTCCGTCTTTGCGGTTCAAGAATAACGATAACCGAGCCACCCGATGTCCAGTGCGTCTCAGGGTGCCCGCATGGCGACTGTAGAGCCATAATCTACGTCTAGGACACTGATTGGCCGTAGGCCTGTACTACAGGAGAGCTGTGTGCAATCTGTGTCCGGATCCCTCCAAATGGGTGTTGTAAGTGCTTGAAGCCTGCTGGTCCGCATAACACCCAGCGGCCCTCCTGAGCTGAGCGTTAGCTTCACAGAACACTTTTCACTCATCAACTCACAATTCTTAATCGCTGCAAGATTGAGCTCCAATCTCGCAGCGCGGTTTTGCGTCCAACGGCAGTTTGGGTACAAGTCCCTTGGGCCGGAAAACGTGCGCCTTAACTACGTGCAGGCCTCCTACCTGCTGAATTCACTACGTCCATCGCCAACGGTACCAGGAGTTCCGTTCCAACAAGCATCCATTCCCGCTCAAACGGGGAAAGGGTGTAAGGAGATCCATGAGGGCAAAGACACGTGTAACTCTTTTGATCGTGTATCAGAAGATAGACCAGCTCAAACCGTTCCCTAGCAACGCACGGTCGGGTCGAAGCAGCCAAGCTTATCGGTATGACCGAGGTTCCGACTACCCGGCTTGAAGACCTCAGCGAACAACAGATCCATGCATATGTAATTGCAGACAATAAGCTCGCTGAGAACGCGGGATGGGACAAGTCAATTCTTGCCATCGAGCTGCAGAATTTATTGTCTCTGGATTGCGTCGACTTCGATGTGACGATCACTGGCTTTGAAATTCCAGAGATCGATCTCATCATCGACGGCCAACCCGAGAAGGAGCAGGAAGATCCTGACGACAATCTCCCGGAAATGTCCCTGGATGCCGTGACCCAGGTGGGCGATCTGTGGATGCTTGGAAAGCACCGCATACTCTGCGGGGATGTCCGCAGTCAACGTTCTCTAGTCAAACTGATGGAGGACCGGAGGGCCTCCCTTGTTTTCACGGATCCACCGTACAACGTGATCATCGACGGCAACGTTTCTGGCAAGGGAGCTATCAAGCATGGCGACTTCGTCATGGCAGCAGGTGAGATGTCGGCGGAGGAATTCACTCAGTTTCTGGAAGACAGTCTGAGGATGCTGGCCCAGTACAGTATCAACGGCGCAGTTCACTTCGTCTGCATGGACTGGAGACATATGAGTGAGATGCTAGCCGCCGGCGCCAAGGTATACGACGTGCTACTCAATCTATGCCTCTGGGTGAAAAACAACGGCGGTCAGGGTTCGTTTTATCGCTCTAGGCATGAACTGGTCTTCGTCTTCCGTAAAGGCGGGGGCCGGCACCGTAACAACATCCAGCTTGGGAAGTTTGGCCGTTATCGCACCAACGTGTGGGAGTACCCCGCGGTTCGCGGGGTAGCGCAGCAACACTCCGACGAGGGTAATCTGTTGGCCCTGCACCCGACAGTGAAACCGGTGGCTCTCATAGGCCGCTGCCATTTCGCCATTGGGCGTTTGGATGAAGACTTGTTTGCCCCTATGGTCCAGGACTGGCACAGCCTGTTTACTTCGTTCGATGGCTTCAACAACCGTATCGAGAATGTAATCTTGGGTGATTTGAGTGCGTTGTGATCGTTCGGCTAATGCTGAGGCTAGACGCGAGCGACGAATCCATATTCGGGGAGTTTAGAAAAGATTGCACAACAGATGCTGGCAGCGGAACATTCCGGGGAGGTTCTTTTTTCTGAGCCTGAGCTTCCATCCTGATCTTGGAAAAAGTTTCGGACCACTGCTTCTCAATCCGTTTCGTCCAGTCTTTGAGACCTTCCGTTACTGCATCACCCTTGGCGCGGTAATTCGGAGGGAGATAATCTAAACGCGGAGTGATGTCACTACTGTCTCGATGGCGGCTGATATTTTCACCATCTCGCTCACCTGTTCCATTCTGAGAAAAAACGCGGAATCTGGAAGCTTTACTCCTCTAAAAAGTCGCCCTCGGCTCTGCGAAAGAAGAGGCTCAACGTATACGTTGGGTGTTTGATCTGACGTGCCGAGCCATGGACAATTCCGAGACGCAGGATGTTCTGATCGTATTCCAACTCTTTGCCAAGGCTGTCAAGATGAGCAGACAATATATCTGGTTCGAAAAAGATAAAGTCCGGCCAGAACTGTTTGAACATTTGAAAAAGATCGTGGCCGCAAACGAATTCGATCTGACTTGGTTTGCCTCTGAATTCTCCCGATACCGATGCATTTACAATCATGAAGCTGGCGGGACACTCTAGCGTCACCGTATCCCAACGGTATGTGCATCCGACGCCCGAGAGCTGCGAGCTGGCTTTCGAGCGGCTCGAGGCGCTCAACGCTAGGCGCTGGCGAGGGTAGAAGGTAATGACTCCTTACAAAAGTCCCTACAGGTGGCGGCACATACGGCGTAAGTTATTGAAGGGCCTGTAGCTCAACGGTTAGAGCAGGGACTCATAATCTCCCAGAGCGGGTTGTACGGATTTGTTTGCTGTTGTAGGTATTTGCATTTACAGCGTCTTCTTTCGTCACCGAACAAGTCGCTACAAGCCCTTCCAAGCAGGGACTCCCTACAAAAGTCCCTACACTATAAGAACTAATGCAGACTCGCACCTTCGGTATCGCACTAGGCGTGTTTTCCCTTACGCGTGGGGCCTGAGCTCATAACTTTTGGTCAAGCAGGTGGTCCAACTGAGCACTCCGGGTTCTTGAGCACGGTTGCCAAAGCGGGTACGCGCATGTTCATAGTCACTTTCTAAGGCTGGTCGGGCGATGAATCTTGCGCGAGTCTAGAGGTCAACCAAGAGCCAGGGGTAACTGGCGATAACAGTGCCTTGCCACTCTCCGAACTCTTCTGTTCTTAGACGACGCAAGCGCGTCTTCTCGAAATCCATAAGGAGCAATATAAATCTTGCGAGTCAGGCCTCCCACACAGGAGTTGAGTGTTGGACTTCAAGGAGGTCTGGCACATGCTGTACACTCCAGGTCCGGCTAGAGGAGGTCGGGGGCGAAGAGGTCTTTGAGGATTTCGCGGCGGCAGATTGGTTTTGCGGATTTGTCTTCGATGAGGATTCGGCGAGGCACTTTGCACGGATTGAAGTAAAGACTGGGGATGAGTGCAAAAAGCCTACTGTGGGAATCATCTTTATTTATTCGATAAAAACTGCCTGTAAAGCTTGACAGGTTTAGGGGTGGGCATATAGTTTTGCTCCGCGTTGAAATTGTTTCCGTACAGGAATCAAGACGCGGTTCGAACAATATTCCTCAACTAGAACGGGCATCTCGCGTGCCAAGGGCGAGTCGGCTTACGATGTCGACCTCCGGATTCATCAATTTCTCCGAACGAGCACGTTCGGTCTGTATGCGCCAATCAAAACGGAGGATTTATGAACAAGGCATCTGTGCGTCTTCTGCCTGCGATGTTCGTGGTTGCAGCGCTTGCTATTTCTGCTCATGCGAGCAATATTCCTGCTTTTACCCCGATTCCTGTCGGGTTTATCAGTTATGACGTGACGGGTGCGAATGTGGCGGAGTTCGATATTGCGAACTTCACCGGTCCGAATGCATCTACGTTTCCGGATATGACGTTTCCGATTACGACTTCTCTGTCGCTGACTGATCTCAGTTTGACGGTGGACTATTCGGGCGGCCAATCTTTGGTTCTCGGGCCTTCCTACTTCACGCTGGCCCCGGATGGGCTGTCGTTCAACGGAGAGCAGCTCTCGACGCTGTCCGGCTTTCCGACCGGGCTGTTCGATGCGACTTCGGCGACGCTGACAGGGATGTTCAGCACGCAGAATGTGGTGCTGAATGACGGGAGTTCGGGGCAGGTGTTCTACAGCTTCGACGCGACGATCAGCGATCCGAGCGGGTTGATGGATGGAGATCTGGCTGTCATTAACGCAATCAGCACGCCGGAACCCTCGACTTGGATGATGATGGCGACGGGTCTGTTGCTGTTGCTGGGTATGGGGCTGCGCGGACGTTTGAGACCTCTGACGAGTAAACGCCTCTTCGGTATTACTCTGACTGTTGGCCTCGCGGCGTTACTGCTGCCGGCGGCTGCGAAGGCGCAGGCGACGGTGAAACTGAATGCGGTTACTACGCCGAGTTCGGGCACGGCTGGGACGTCGACGGTGAGTGTGGCCGGGACGGGTTTTCCGTCGGGGCAGATCCTTCCTGCGAATGTGCTGGTGTCAGTGTCTACGACGTGCGGCGGGTCGCCGACGTCGACGGTTGCTACTACTGTGCAGAACGTTATCGGCAGCAGCGACAAGGTTGGGTTCGTGATCCCGAGCTCGCTGGCTGCAGGCAGCTACTTCGTTTCGGTGAGCGGCACGAGCGTGGGTTCGGTGAGCTTTAGCAGCGGCAATTGCTCCACGCTACAGGTTTTGCCTGGCGCGTCGCCCACGTTGTCGTTGACCGTGAACCCCTTGAGCTCTACCGATTGGATCATCAACAACGGCGCTTTAACGATCGACTTCAACCCCTCGGGGGGCGCGATCTGGAGCGTCGTTCCGACGGGTACTACAGATCAGCTCATCGACTTCAGCCCTGGCGACGCGACTCTCAATGGCGTTGTCTACGATCCGGCGGACGGAGAAAGCACTATCGGCGGAAACACGCTGCCTTCTAACTGGCCCGGCAATTCCGGCATACCCGGTCTCTCCGCTCAGACATTTAATAAGGAGCCGAAAGGCTTCTACATGGATAATTCGGGCGCCGGCACTGGGGGGACGGGCGTTGGGAACTACGTTCTTACCGACAGCTACCTGGACTTCTGGACGGACTATTCCGCGGCCTCCACTGGCAACGTTCAATATGATGTTCACTTCGTGGTGACGCCCAACGATCCCGGCATCCATATTTACTTTGCGATGAAGACTGGACAGGGCAGCACCAGCGTCGGGCAGATACAGTGGATCTTCCGCGACAACCCCTACATGTTTACGAATTTCTACAACAAGTGGGCCGACCTTAGCATGTCGAGTCCGGTGATCACGCAGCTTCCGTCGGTTGACGATTGCTTCTCCGCCGTCAATGGCCGCAACGTCGAGGATCAGACGGGCCGCGATACTATCGACCTCCATCCCGATGTCGGCACCGGACCGGGAACAGGAGTGTTCAACGGATTCAACGCGGAGCAACAGGTAAACGGCGCGTACCCGAATCCCAACGCTTCGACGCAAGGCCAGGTCCCTCCCGGGTTCCACCGCAACTTCTGCGTGAAGTACGACTACTCGAGCTACGAATATATCCATCCGGCGCACGGACTCTTTGGCAGCAAGTATGGCCTCTGGGTCGTTCTAAACGCTGGCCATGACAGTATGCCCTTCGGTCCGGGTAAACAGAACCTGGACCTCACCGGCCAGATTCTCACCATCGAGGCCGAGTCAGACCATTATCAGACGGGATTTACGGGCATATCGTACGCCAGCGGCGCGCCACTGTGGCCATTCTTCACAAACTGGACACCCACGGGGACGCAGACCCAGTCGCAGGCGCAGTTGCAGACGGAGCGCATCTTTGGACCGTTTTATGTACGCATCAACCAAATTGGCGGGAGAACCGGTTCCGATATCGATGGCGGCATTATTCAGACACCCAACGACATGTATAACGACGCCCTGGAAGCTGCAGCGAGCTTCACCAACTTCTACAACAACGAGACCGAACTGTTGGCCAGCGGTTATATTCCGACCAACGCTCGCGGATCGGTTTCGGTGCAGGTGAATGGCGTCATCGGCAGTCCGAGGACCGCGTGGGCCGTGCTCAGCCAGCCGGGGGTGAACCACATCTTCAGCGGCCTGACTCCTACATACACCATGGATATCAGCGGCAATGGAGGCGGGACCTTCACCAACGTTGTGCCCGGACAGTACCGCCTTTCTGTGTATAAATTCGGGCAGTTCGGCGAGTATCGGAACGACAGCATCGTCGTCGTTGCCAACCAGACGACGACTGCTCCCACGATTACCTTCCAACCTGAAACTGTTGGCACGGTGCTCGGGACGATTGGAACTCCCGACCGCTCTTCGCACGAATTCCTGAACGGAGCCAATACGGTGAATTTTCCGGACCAGCCGCTGGGCTTCGATGATCGCGAGTACTACGGCAACTGGAACTACTGGCTCGACTGGGCAAATACTGCTTCTCCAGGAGCGCCGGTTTATTACCTGACCAACGGCCCTGGCTATACCCCAACCAACAATCCGCTGGCGTGGAACTACGCCCATTGGAACGGTTACAACCCGGCACTTTACGCCGGCGCGTATTCGACCACTGATGTCTCTACGGACGCATACCAGACTTATCCCGGCAATCCCGGTACGATCCCGGCATACGTCGCTTCGCTGCCCGGCCACTCGGGCACCAATGGTGCAAACACGGAGCTTCCGCCGTGGCAGATTCACTTTGCAACACCATCCGGCGGTGTAGGCAGCAACCAATACGTAATCCTCACTGCAGGCTATTCCGCATCGCAGGGCGGAGAGAAGGTGACCCTCAACGGCGCCAACCCGCTGACCTATACACCTCCCTCGAAGGACAATAGCGATGCGATCGAGCGCTCGGGCCTAAGCGGCGTTTACCAGTTCGTCGTCTACCAATGGCCCATCTCGGCCCTCAACGCCGCAGGCCAGGACAACGTAATCACCACGCAATTCAACGCGACAAGTGGGACCGACTCGCAGATCTCCGATGACGCGTTGACGGTGTCACTCTCAGCCACCTCGGCTCAGCCCTCGATCACCGGCTGGAACGACTATCAGTTCATAGCCGCGCCGGGCGCGGGCACGACTACCGCGGTGAATGACGCTGTTCCAAACCCATAGCCGCCAACAAAGGGTTGTCTTGCACTAGATGAGTGGCGTGGAGAATCGATTCTCTACGCCACTTTTTTCAGCATAGGATCTGTTATGCACCTCGCGTTGGCGGCCAGAGACGGGAATCGCACGGACGGTACAATTCGAGGGAATCCGTGTCGAAAAGGAGATTCCTAATAGCAGGGCTTTATAGCTTCCTATTCAAATTGGGCCGGGTTTGCCGCTGGGACCGGCTGATCGGTCCGGCCATCGTCCTGCCTGCTGCGGCCCTGGCGTCCGCCCCGGTCGCGCTCAAGGGACCTTTCTGTGGCGACGACTTCCAGTTTCATCTCACCTCCTGGCTCGACGGGGCGGCCTGTTCCAGTCTCGTTGATTTGTACCAACAAAGTCTCGTTCACTCCCAGAAAGGAGATTTGACGGAAGCCCAGTCGTTGGCGCGGAGGGCGTTCGCGATTGATGTCAAGACGACCAATCTGTCCGCGCAAACAGTTGACATGAGCAATCTAGGAGGTATTTTGAAGCCGAAGCCCGTCCACAAGAGGCCTTGTTGGCGTATGAAAATGAGGAGGCACCATACGGGATCGTCGGCGCCGGCGAAATGCCGGCCGAGCGCCTGGATGAGAGCCGCCTGCTACTCATCTCCAAAGCGCCGGCATCCACCTTCCACCTTCTCAACGGAAGTATCACAGGCTTCGAGCTGGTCCACAGGCACGACCCGGAGAAGCCGGATGGACCATCGAATCACGCTTTCGTCCACGAAACCATGACGTCGATCGATACCATGCTCGCTCGGCTCTGCATCGAGCACATCCTCAAGACCTGATCACAGCACCAGATTTAGACGGGAGGAGACGTGTGTCCAATCGAACAATAGCGTCTTTTGGGACTACCGAACGGCGGAGGTCCTTCGAGAGAAGATTCGGCTATACTTCCGACGTGTCCCCCCGCCCACAAATCGCTGAAGGCCAAGACAGGCGCGATGTGGGCCGCTACTCAATCCCGGCAATCCTCTCGGTTGACGTTCAAACTCTCCATAGAGCTTTCCACTGAGCCAAACCCGCCTCAATAGCAGAGAGAATCACCGCGCCAAGCCTGGTTTTTTCTCTCTCAAATGTCTCTCTCACTATCTCTCCGGAGAAAAGAGATTTGCCTGATTCCGCCGGGAATCAGGCCATCATTTGATTTATAAATTGTCTATTTTGAATAACTTAAAAGATGGTGGCGGTGGATGCAGTCTGGGGCGAACCGTGCTCCGCGTGACATGTCCTGCTAACAGGGAAATTTACAGGGAATCTGTGAATTTCCACCGGCGTTTTTGGAAGAAACTCCAGTAAATTCGGCCCTTTGGTGGCCGTAAGCCAGACAACCGAACAGGGAACAACAGGGAAAATACAGGGAACCGTCGACGGGAGAGGGATCGCCCGGATGTGAGCTCGAACGTAAATGGGATTCGAATCGGATCTGGCGATGGGCGCAGTAGCAGCTTGCGTAGCGCCGCCGCCGGTGATTCAGGTTCCGGTGCTCGCGGTGGATTCCGATCGCACAGCCAGCACCGTAACTATCAACGTTGTTTAACGCTTCTGGCCTGGCATGTTCCCCGTCGGCCAGGAACCGGCGCGGCTTGGGCCTGCGGTGCCGCGGTGCAGGGGCTGGGATGCTCCTACGCTAACGCGCCGGTTTTTTCCGCCCGCCGTGGTGCCTAATACCTTCGCCAATACTGGACTTCAAGCGGTCCGGGGGCCGAAAAGGGGTCGTTTGGCGTCGATTCCCCGCGCCGCTGGCTGTCGCGGCGTTGGGGGCACCTTACCGCAGATCGATGGAGCGCCGATTCGGCAATTACTTGCGCGGAAAACTCAATGGCTACGGGCGTTTTCGTGACATTCAAGAAAACGGTGCGCGCGCGCGAGGGTTTGCGCGCGTCGAGTCCTGGCATGACCTCGGAGTGCAGCCAGCGGTCGGTCTTATCGCGGTTCTCCTTCGTACGCACCCATTCGCCGTCCTCCGGGTCGTCCACGACCACAAGCTTCGGCCTGTGCTCCAGGTGGCGAAGCCCGCGCACCTTCTGGCCGCGTGACCTGGCTAATATGCGGACGCCGTTCGATAGCACGATGTTCTGCTTCTGCCACTCCTCGCCTTCGCCCTTGAGCGCAAAGTCCTCGATGACCTTGCCCTTGATCTCGCCGTAGTCCTGCTTGATGAGGTTGTTCGTCTCTAGCTCGTGCTTTATGGCGCTGATATTGAGCGTTGCTCGTCGTGTGGAGTCGGCGATAAGGATGATGAACGGGAACTTCTCGGGGTACTCTAATGCCGCCCACAAGGGAAGGGCGAGTGAGCCGAACGTGCTTTTGCCGGAGCCTCTGAACCCGATGATGAGCAGACGGCGGAGGTCTTCGCTTTCAAGCGAATGTATGAGTTCCGGATGGAAGAGTGCAGGCGGGTCGGTGAAATACCCGGAGAGGTAGACCAACGAAAAGCCGAGAAGATGTTTCCTCGTCTCTCTGCGCGCTTCGTAGGTATTGAAGGCAAAGCTATTCAGGTCCGGTGGTAGTGGGTGTTACTTTCGCGCCGGCCACTGATAAAGACATATGCACCTTCGACGGCGAACTGTTTTGCTGTCGCAAGACCGATGCCGCTGTTGCCGCCCGTTACGAGCGCGACCTTTCCATTCAGTTTGCCGATACGTTTATTTCTCCTTGTTCTGGTCCGGCCTTAATGTCGTCCCATCCACTACTATGCGACCGACCACTTGGTCGCATTTACGAGGTTAGATTTGAAAGAAACCAATCGGCCGCAAAAATATTTTCAGATGCAGGTATCGATTGCAGACGAGACCGAACAGTCGCATAATGGACGTGGTAGGTCGACTGGACTGAACGATGACAAAGGGCGAAGAGACTCGGCAAACAATTGTCGAGAAAGCCGCCGCGCTTCTCAACCAGCGCGGGTTCTCGGGGTTTTCCATGTCCGCATTAATGGAGGCAACCGGCCTGGAAAAAGGCGGGATCTATCGACACTTCGACAGCAAAGAACAGCTCGCCGCCGAGGCATTCGAATATGCTTGGCAAGCCGCGCTCGGCACTCGAATGCGCGATTTAGAATCCATTTCGAACAGTATCGAATGGCTGAGGCAGTTTATTACGAACTTTGTCCAGCGGCGCTCCACCGTACCGGGAGGGTGCCCATTATTCAATACGGCAGTTCGATGCGGATGACGGCAACCCGGTGTTGCGCCAGCTTGCATTAAGGGCTCTCCGCGGCCGGCGAGACGATCTCGTCCAGGTGGTGAAGCGCGGGATCGAATGCAAAGAGATCAAACGAGAGACCAATCCGAAGGAATTGGCAGACATCATTATCTCTTCCTCGAAGGGGCTTTGATGATGAGCCGCTTGGAAGGAGACAAAGAAGCCCTGCTCACAGCACAATCATTTCTCAACGCGTATCTTGATACTCAGATTCGGCTCCGGAAGTAGGGCTCCGTCATGAGTGAGCTTTTCATTGCTCACTTGGAGGGAGCCGGCTGTCGTTCGCGAGGATCTGCATGCACGAGCCTTGGATCGAGCGAGCTTCCCAGTATTGCTCACGGTTGAAGTTCTCGTACGGATTCACACAGAGGTTGGCATATCACTCTTTTCGACCTCCTCTGAGGCTCTTTTGAACAGAGTCGCGAAGACACTGGACGGCGGGGGCGAAGCGGCCAAGAAGCTTCGAATGCAGAAACCACACGTTCTGTACTGGAGAGAAATCCTTCACTCTCACGAGCTTCATGTGTTTGCGCAATGCAGAGGAATAAAAAAGTTGTGGCCTCGCGATGCCAAGGCCCACGCCTTCCGAAATCAGCGAGAATTGCAACTCATATCCTTCTGCCACCACTGTCGAGACAAATGGAAGACTACGCTGACGAAATGCTGTTTCGAGCAGCTGACGACTGCTGCATCCGTGAGGATTCACCACCCATGAGTACGTTGAGAGTTCTTCCAAAGTCGCAGGCTGCGACAAACGTGCAGTTTTTGCCGCGACAATGGCGATTGGCTCCGATCCAACACACTCAGAAACAAAGGAAGCTGGCGCGGAACTTCCCTCAGGCAAAAGGATAAATGCGGCTTCCAAAGTACGATTTGAGAGACGTTCCATAAGCACCTCGGACCATTGCATGAAGGCCTGGATTTGCAACTTCGGAAATTTGGCCCTGAGATCTCTGATCGGCAAGCCTAAGGCAAGATCGCCAAGTCCCCGCGGCATGCCAAATCGAAAATCACCCGACAGCACGCCCTCATCCATGATTCCTGCCTTCAGGTCGTTCACTGAACTCAGCACAGGCTTTGCAAACTCGTAGGTTTCCTGGCCCGCGCGAGTAGGCTGAACGGGCCGGGTCCGTCGATCAAGCAGCGGTGTGCCGAGCGCATCTTCCAGATTCTGAATTCTGCGCGTCACCGCAGACTGTGTGAGATGGAGTCTCGCCGCCGCCGCTACGGTTGAGCCGTGGTCAACCACGGAAACGAAAGCTTCAAGATCAATCAGATTCATGCGGTTGCACCTCTGGTCCTGCTGTTTATGATGCCTGCCCCTTCCGACAGGATTCCCATAAACACTATCTCCTTTTAGCAGAATGCATAACTCGCATACTGACTATCGATACATTTCATGATTCTTTCTATGCGCAACTCGAATCCACTCTTCATGGCCGCACCCTGCTTCACGGGGAGTTGCGGAGAAGGGTTAGCACGAGAGTGCTCCCAAAGGAGAAGCGAAGCGGATGCCGATTAATGGCGCCCACTGAGCGAAATCAAGGTTATGTGGATTGTCAGACTCGCTCTCAACCGACCCTATACATTCATCGTCCTGGCGCTGCTCATTCTCCTATTGAGCCCGGCTGTGATTCTCCGCACGCCCACGGACATATTTCCGAATATCAATATCCCTGTAATCTCTGTCGCGTGGACTTACACAGGGCTCAATCCCGAAGACATTGAAACGCGCTTGACAACTCCCTACGAGAAGGTGCTGACAACGCTCGTCGACAACATCCAGCACATAGAATCGACCAGCTACAACGGCGTTTCCGTGGTAAAGATTTATCTCCAGCCTGGAACGAGCCTTGATACAGCGAATGCGCAAGTCGTGGCCGCGGGCGGGTTTGTACAGCGATTTCTTCCTCCGGCCATCCAGCCGCCGGAGATCATCAATTTCAGCGCGTCCAGCGTCCCCATTCTGCAACTTGGGCTCTCCGGCAAGGGAATGTCCGAGCAGGCGCTCAACGATCAGGGGTTCAACTTCCTGCGGCCGCAGTTGATTACTGTGCCGGGCGCAGTGATTCCCTATCCGTATGGTGGCAAACAGCGGCAAGTGATGATCAACATGGACCAGAACCAGATGCAGGCAAAGGGGGTTTCCCCGACCGATGTTCTGAATGCCGTGAACGCACAGAATCTGATTCTCCCCACAGGTACGGCCAAGGTTGCGGAAAGCGAACTGGACGTGCGCATGAACGTTGCCCCACGCACAATTGAAGCGCTCAACAACATTCCGATCAAGCAGGCCGGCAACACGACGATCTATTTGCGAGAAGTGGCCCGGGTGAGTGACGGCTTTGCCGTGCAGTCCAACGTAGTACGCCAGGATGGACAGCGGGGTGTGCTAGTCACGATTCTCAAGGCTGGGACGGCATCGACTCTGGATGTCGTCTCGGGAATTAAACAGTTATTACCCCGCGCAGCATCGATTCTGCCCCCTGAGATGAAAATCACTCCCCTAGCAGATCAATCGGTCTTCGTGCGCAGCGCTATTAGCGGCGTGGTTCGTGAAGGCGTGATTGCCGGAGCTTTGACAGGATTGATGATTCTGCTCTTTATAGGTAGTTGGCGAAGTACGATCATCATCGCTGTCTCGATTCCGCTGTCCATTCTCACCTCCATCCTTATACTGAGTTTTCTTCACGAAACGATCAACATCATGACGCTTGGCGGCCTCGCTCTCGCGGTCGGCATCCTGGTCGACGATGCCACAGTCGTGATCGAAAACATCAACCGCATTTTGGAGGAGGGCCATGAGACCGACATCAAGCAGGCGATCCTCGATGGTTCGCAGCAGGTAGCGGTTCCGGCACTGGTGTCGACGCTTTGCATCTGCATCGTCTTCATGCCGCTGTTTTTGCTGAGCGGAGTGGCGCGATATCTCTTCGTCCCGCTGGCTGAGGCGGTGGTATTCGCCATGTTGGCGTCCTACTTCTTCTCCCGGACCCTTGTGCCGACGCTCGCCATGTATATGCTCAAGCTGAATGAGGGCCAGGGCGAGTCGCGTAATCCGCTCGTGCTATTTCAGAGAAAATTCGAGCGCGGCTTCTCAAGAGTGCGGGACGGCCACGAACGCCTGCTGACTCGCCTGGTCGCGCGCCGCAAGGTTTTCATTCCAGCATTTCTCGCAGTCTGCGTCTGCGTCTTTCTGCTGGCGCCCTGGCTCGGACAGGATTTTTTCCCCGACACAGATAGCGGTCAGTTCAGCCTGCACATCCGCGCGAAGACTGGGACGCGCATCGAGGATTCTGCACAGCTTGCGGATCTGGTAGAGAATGCCATTCGCGAAGAGGTGCCCCCGGACGAAATCGACAGCATTCTGGACAACATCGGCCTGCCTTTCAGCCCCTACAACCTAATGCATTCGACATCGGGCGTGCTTGGCGCCAACGACGCCGATGTGCTGGTATCGCTGCGCAAACACCATCATCCCACTGCCGAATATGTTCGCGCCCTTCGTCAAAAGCTTCCCCGCGAGTTTCCCGGGGCGACATTCTATTTTCTACCTGCGGATATCGTGACCCAGATTCTCAATTTCGGCCTGCCCGCACCGATCGACATACAGGTTGAAGGAAGCGACCTTCAGGCCAATCACGATATCGCCGAGAAGATCATGACCGAGTTGCATCAGGTCCCTGGGTTGGCCGACTTGCATATCCAACAGCCGCTCGATTATCCGACGCTCAATGTAGATGTTGATCGGACAAAAGCATTGCAGGCCGGATACCAAGAGAAAGATGTTGCTTCGAGTGTGCTGAATTCGCTGAGCGGAAGCTTCCAGATCACGCCAATGTTCTTTGTCAACTGGAAGAACGGCGTGGACTACAACCTGGTTGCGCAGACCCCGCAATACCGGATCCAGTCGATCAAGGATATCCAGAATATCCCCATTGCCGGCGGATCCAAAGGAAGTCCGGAGATCCTCGCCGATGTTGCTTCCATGAATCGCGGAAATGAGGCAGCCCTCATCAATCACTACAACATACGCCGCGTGATCGATATCTACGGGACGCCGCAGGATCGGGACTTGGGGGCAGTGAGCGGGGATGTGCAGCGCATCGTGGACGCCCACCGAAAGTCACTCCCGCGCGGGACATTCATCACCGTCCGCGGCCAAGTGGAGACAATGCACGAGTCGTATACCGGCTTGATAGCCGGGCTCGGATTCGCCATTGTGCTGGTGTACTTGCTGATCGTCGTGAACTTTCAGTCGTGGCTGGATCCCTTCATCATCATCACAGCTCTCCCGGCTGCTATGGCGGGCATAGTTCTCATGCTCTTCTTCACGCACACGACACTCAGTGTTCCTGCGCTCATGGGGGCACTGATGTGCGTGGGAGTCGCTACGGCCAACAGTATTCTCGTCGTCTCCTTCGCCAAGGACAGGCTGCTGATCCACGGGGACGCCGTGAAGGCTGCCCTCGAGGCAGGCACTACGAGGTTCAGGCCGGTCATCATGACCGCTCTCGCCATGATTATCGGCATGGTGCCGATGGCGCTCGGCCTGGGCGATGGTGGCGAGCAGAACGCGCCTCTGGGACGCGCGGTCATCGGCGGTCTGTTCTGCGCCACCGCCGCAACGCTCGTCTTTGTTCCATCTGTGTTCGCCCTGTTTTACAAGAACTCCCACGTTGCCTTTCTCGAGTCCCCAGGGACGTCAAAGACCAATTCAGCGCTTATTACGGAGCCGCAGTCATGACAAGGAATGAGTCAAATCCAATTCACTCAGCAACTTCAACACCGGATCCTGCGCGAGCGGGTGGACGGGGAATCATCGTTATCGGGGCAATCGTCGTCGTTTGCGTTGCTTACGCCGTCTTTGAAGGTATTCATTCGCGTGTGGAGGCCAAGGCCGAATTGCACCAAGTGGCCTTAAACTCCGCCGTGCCTTCCGTCAGCGTTGTTACTCCAAAAGGCGGGGCCATCGCCGAAGAGATCGAGTTGCCCGGCAACACCCAGGCGTTCACCGACACACCGATCTACGCGAGGACCAACGGTTACGTACAACACTGGTATGTGGATATAGGTGCCCGTGTCAGGCAGGGCCAGCTCCTTGCTGTCATCGAGACGCCAGAGCTCGATCAGCAGTTGCAGCAGGCCAAGGCCGACCTGAAAAATGCTGAGGCGAACCTGCAGATCGCAGACATTACGGCGACGCGATGGCAAAACCTGCTCAAGACCGATTCCGTCTCGCACCAGGAGGCCGACCAGGCGGTGAGTGATCTTCACTCCAAGCAGGCGTTGCTAGACTCCAACCGGGCCAACGTCGATCGCCTGGAACAGCTACAGTCCTTTGAGCGTATCGTCGCGCCCGTTGATGGGGTCATCACCGCTCGCAACACAGACATCGGAGCGTTGATCCAGGCCGATACCACCGCCCCCAAGGAGATCTTTCATCTTTCTGCCGTCCAGAAGCTGCGCATATACATCCCGGTCCCCGAAGTCTATGCACCATCCGTCAAGACGGGCGACAAGGTCGCAGTAACTGTGGATGCCTTCCCCGGACAGACATTTACCGGAACGCTGGTGCGCAACGCAAATGCGATTGACTCGACCTCGCGCACGCTGAACGTCGAGGCGGACGTCGACAATTCATCCGGGCGACTGATGCCGGGAGCCTATGCTTTCGTGCACTTCAAGGTTCCAGCCACGAATGGAGCGGTCACCATACCGTCGAATGCTTTGCTGTTTCGCTCTGAGGGCTTACGCGTTGGCGTCGTCCGGAACTCTCATGTGGCGCTTCTGCCTATCACTATCGGCCAGGATTATGGCGACGCGGTAGAGGTCCTTTCAGGGCTCACAGCGCGGGATGCGGTGATCGTGAATCCTTCCGACTCCCTCGCAGATGGAGCACAGGTCGAGGTCGAAAACAAGACAGCCAACGGGGTACTGCAATGAAGCGCTATTTAGTTATCGCTACGGGCTTGGCCATCCCGCTGTTGTCGGGGTGCATGGTTGGCCCCAAATATGTGAAGCCGGCGGCACCGCTGGCCCCGAGCTATAAGGAGACGACCAACTGGAAAGAGGGGGACGGCTGGAAGATCGCCGAACCCGACGCTGCCCTGCTGCGTGGAAAGTGGTGGGAGCTGTACGGAGATGCAAAGTTGAACGAATTGGAAGAACGGGTAGACCCTTCCAATCAGACCTTGAAGATCGCCGAGGCTAACTTCCGCCAGGCCCGCACGGCAATCCGTTTCAATCGCGCCGCCGAAGCGCCGACTATCGGAACTTCCCCCAGCATCTCTACGATCTGGAGTTCCGCCAATCAGCCGTATTTCCCACCGAGCCTCGCCAACAATGGTTCGGGAGACTTCACCCTTCCCTTTGACCTCTCCTATGAGATCGATCTATGGGGGAGGGTCCGCCGCAGTGTCACTGCCGCAAGAGAAGAGGCGCAGGCCAGTGCTGCGGACCTTGAAACGGCACGGTTGAGTCTGCACGCCGAACTCGCGGTGGACTACTTCGAAGTGCGTAGTGCTGATGCACAGGAGCAACTACTCAACGACACTGTCGATGCTTACAGCAAAGCGTTGGAACTGACAGAGAATCGGTTCCTGGGCGGGGCCGCTCCGAAATCCGATGTCGCGCAGGCGCAGACGCAACTCGACGCCGCACGTGTCCTTGCCACAGACATCAGGGTGCAGCGCGCACAATACGAGCACGCGCTGGCGATCCTTATCGGAGAGCCACCGGCTGCCTTCAGCCTTCCCCCTGCACCGCTCAACGTTCAACCACCCCAATTGCCGTCCATACCCGTTGCTTTACCGACGCAGTTGCTGGAGCGGCGCCCGGATATTGCAGCCGCTGAACGTCGCATGGCGGTGGCCAACGAGCAGATTGGCATAGCCCAGGTGGCCTACTATCCAACGCTGAATCTGGCGGCTATCGCCGGTTTTGAAGGCTCATCCCTGTTGAACTGGTTCAATTGGCCTAGCCGCTTCTGGGCGGTTGGACCACGAATGTCTGAAACGCTCTTCGATGGTGGAAGACGCCAGGCTACCACGGAGTCGGCGAGAGCAGGTTATGACGCTTCTGTTGCCAACTATCGCCAATCCGTACTGACCTCATTCCAGCAGGTAGAAGACAACCTAGTCGTTCTGCGCGTGCTGAGCACGGAATCTGTACAGCAACACGAAGCGACGGCATCAGCGGAGGAAACCCTCCATCTCTTCCAGAACCGTTATGCGGGTGGCGTGGATACCTATCTTCAGGTCGTCACTTCGCAAACCACCGCTCTCGCGAATGAACGAAACGATATCGACCTGATGAGACGGCGACTCGAAGCAAACGTGCTGCTGATCAAAGCCGTAGGCGGAGGATGGGATGTCTCGACTCTTCCCAAGCTGTGAGCGCCCGGGTCTGAGCGAATCTTAGAGCCTATGTACGCAGCAATTGGGAGAACGAGAAATCGAAGGCGCGATCTCTTAGCAGGCGTAACTTTCGCGGAGTTCGAGTCGAAGGGAGAATGACCATGCAAATCTCAACAGGGCAATCGACTACAACTCCTGAATCAGAATGGTCCGAGAGCGCCTGGCGTTGCTTTCTCATCGCGCACCTTTGCTTGGAAAAGCCTCGCCACAGGATAGCGAAAGCCCTCCATCCGGCAAGACGTCACTCGGGCTACCTGACGGCTCCATAACCAGAATTGATTAAAAGGGGGAATATGCATGAGACGGACACTGAGCGCCGTAATTACCTGTTTTTGTTTTCTGAGCCTATCGAACGCATCAGGTGCGGCCGATATCGAGCGGATCGCGAAGGGTCTTCAGTTTCCCGAAGGCACGATCTTTGTTGGAAACGACCTTTACTTCGTTGATTACTCCGCTTCAGACGTATTGCGGTTGGATCATGGCAAGGTGAAGACGGTTTGGCACCAAGATGGCTGCGGTGCCAACGGACTCGTTCAAGTGCCGGACGCGCTCCTTGTGGCCTGTTTCGATAGCGGAACCGTTGTCAAAATCTCGCTAGATGGAAAGCTATTGAAGACAATCAGGAAAGATGGTGCAGGCACCTCATTCACTGCGCCGAATGATTTTGCAGCTGATGCTAAAGGTGGCGTCTATTTCACCACCTCTGGTTCAGACGGTACTGACATGGGGAAGGTGTTCTACCTTTCGTCCGATCAAACAGTCCGGGAAGTCGCTTCAGGCATCCACTTCGCGAATGGTATTGCCGTCTCGCCGAATGGTGCCGTACTTTACGTCGCGGAGACGCACGCTAGCCGGTTGCTCAGTTTCGCTATTTCAGGGGACGGGACTCTGAGCGAACGACACGAATTCGTGAAGTTCGTGGACGTATTGAAGGATTCCAGGCAGTATGTGTTTCACCCGGACAGCATGCGGATCGACAGGGGCGGCAATCTGTTCGTTGCTCTATATGATGGCGGCGGCTATGTGGTGCTCAGACCGGATGGCACACTCATCAAACACGTTGATTTGCCGGCTCCGCACCACACGAACTTGGCGATCGCACCAGACGGACAGTCAATCATTGTCACCGCAGTCTATGACTCCCCGAATGGTTATGTTGGAGAGTTGTATCGGTTGGTCAATCCGGTAAATGAATAAGCAGTGTCAGCTGATTAGGAGCTTACATGGAATTCCGTCACATCCGTTCATTCTTGTCTGTTGCTGAAACCCTTCACTTCGGCCGAAGCGCTCGGCTCCTCAACGTGAGCCAGCCCGCGCTTAGCCTTCAAGTCAAAGCGCTTGAGGACGAATTGGGTATTACGCTCTTAAGTCGGAACCGACAAGGAACGGCGCTTACGGAGGTGGGGGAGGCGTTTCGGGGAGACGCGGCAGCTGCTCTGGAGAGGCTCGAATTTGCAAAGCGGAAGGCTCAGTGGGCGTCGGCCGGCAAACTCGGCCATATTCGTATTGGTTTTATATCGACTGCCGGTTTTGAAATCGTCCCCAACCTGATGCGGCGATTCCGAAAGAGCTACCCTGATGTTGAATTTTCGATAAGAAACATCCTGACAGCCGTCCAACAGGAAATGATTGGCGATGGTTTGTTAGACGTAGGCTTTCTTCGCCTTCCCCTCGAAAATCGCAGAGAGATTGAGGTGACGACAGTGCACCGGGAGCCATTTGTCGCGGTCCTACCTTCTTGGCACTCCCTTTCCGCAAAGAAAGAGATTCACCTGCGCGAACTCAAAGGGAATCCCTTTGTCATGTATGCGCGGGAATGTGCTCCTGGATTCCACGATCTCCTGATTGGAATTCTGAGCAAGGCTGGAGCCGTCCCCAAGGTGATCCAAACAGCGGGAGAGATGCCTACACTCATCTCGCTGGTCGATGCCGGGGTGGGCGTTTCAATTGTTCCAGCATCTGCCGCCAGAAGGATCGTCTCCACGGTGGCCGTGTGCTCGATTACAGATCAACTGCCGGAGTCCGAGATTGGCTTGGCCCTCGCACGTCATAACACTGCGGCAGTTGTACGCCGATTTTGCGAATTCGCTTGCAAACTCTGAATCCTTGATACGGGAATTGACTCATCGCCAATCTTGTCCGCTGCTTGCGTTGATGACACGGCTCTTCGGGTCCCAATGTCCTCAAGCGGGGCTTTGGGCACCGTATTTCTCTCTCGTGGAACTTTGACTCCCTCCCGGGTTGAGGAGAAGCGCCAGGCGGCATCGGCGAGTCCTCCGCAACAGGGCCTTGTCAATGGGGACCCTCGATTCGTGGCCAATTTCACTTGGTGAATTGGTTAGGACCTTGATTAGTCATCCATATCACGGTCATAAGAACAAACAAGCTTCGGGAATCGCCCTCGAAGTGTCAAACAGTTGTGGCAAGCAAGTATCCGATGCTTCGAAGTGCGAAACAGTCGTGGAGTTCGG
The DNA here is from genome assembly GCA_963744125.1 of uncultured Acidobacteriaceae bacterium. Lineage (GTDB taxonomy): Bacteria > Acidobacteriota > Terriglobia > Terriglobales > Acidobacteriaceae > Edaphobacter. Next base: position 1,499,007 of record CAVUSG010000012.1, read on the forward strand.
CATGTTCAGAATCGAAGCCGCATGCGAGCTAGCCAACACCGAGCGATAGAGAGGACTTAAATGTTGAAATCCAGTTTCTTGCAGAAGCAAACCTCACGCCGTGACATTTTGCGCGGTTCACTCACGTTAGCCGGCAGCGCCTTTTTGGCGCAGCTATTTCCTGCGACGTTGTTTCGCGCCTCCGCAGCGGCCCGCGCCCAAGAGCCTTCGGCCGCCGACCTGCTCGCGAGTATGCGTGCCAAGTTCAACGCCGAACCCCTCAAAACGCAAAAGCTTGCTGACAATGTCACTATGCTGTCCGGCCCCGGGGGAAGCGTGGTAGTCCTTGATGGCCCTGACGGCAAGTTCGTCGTGGACACTTTCGTTGCTCCTGCCTGGCCTAGGCTCAAAAAGGCTCTCGATGACCTGAGCAATGCACCTGTGAAATGCGTCGTTGACAGCCACTGGCACTTCGACCACACCGACAACAACGCGCCTCTTCACGCTGCCGGGGCCACGGTCCTTGCACACGAGAATACTAAGAAGCGCATGTCCGAGCCGCATGATCTGCCGGTCTTGTATAGAGCGGCAGACGGCACGCTTGCTGGCTTGCATTTCGACCCGTCGCCCGCGGAGGCCTTGCCGCAGCACACCTTCCCCTCCACATACAAGTTGCAAGCCAATGGCGAAAGCCTCACGCTGCAACATGTTCCTCCCGCGCATACAGACACGGACATCTACGTTCATTTTGAAAAGGCCAATGTGATTCAGATGGCCGACCTCTTTTTCAACGGGATGTATCCCTACATCGACCCCGGTACGGGCGGCAAAATCACCGGCATGATTGCAGCCGCCGACAAAATTTTAGCGCTTGCCGACAACGACACCAAGATTGTTGCGGGGCACGGCCCGCTCGGCAACAAAGCGGACCTCACGAAATATCGTGACATGCTGGTCGCTTCGCGCGATCGCGTTGAAAAATTGAAGTCGGCCGGCAAATCCGCCTTGGAAGCAGTCACAGAGAAGCCCTTCGCCGATCTCGACCTCGCATGGGGCCAAGGCATCATCAACAGCGACCAGTGGGTCCAAATCGTCTATCTGACGCTCTGAGTCCCTGCTGTAACTATTTTTCGATGAACGAGATCCGAAATTCAATCGCAAAAAGGAGTAACGAAATGAGTCATTCTATGAAACCTAGACGAGTCGTACGAGAAATCCGCCAGTCCGTGTGCGTCCTTCTATTACTGTTGACCTGCGGCGCGCTCTCAGCGCAGAACCCGGAGCGTGGTGTTCGGAATATTGTTCTGGTGCATGGAGCTTGGGCAGATGGCTCCGGTTGGAAAGGCGTGTACACCATTCTTGTCAAGGACGGCTACAACGTAAGCATCGTCCAAGAACCAGAGACGTCCTTCCAGGACGATGTGGCCGCCGTGAAGCGTGTCCTCGCACTGCAAGACGGACCGAGCATCCTTGTAGCGCACAGCTATGGGGGAGCCGTAATTACGGAAGCGGGCACCGATCCATCGGTTGCCGGATTGGTGTACATGGCGGCGCACATGCCGGACGCTGGCGAGAAAGAGTCAGAGGACGGAAAGCGCTTCCCGAGCGACCTCGCCAAATCGGGCGCCATAAAGAAAACGCCCGACGGGTTCACATATATCGACCCGGCGCAATTTCATGAGTTATTCGCAGCCGACCTTTCCAGCGAACAGGCCGCAATCATGGCGCGGTCGCAGGTGTTCAACTTTGCGGACAATTTCTCAGCGACGATCACCACGGCTGCCTGGAGAACTAAACCGAGTTGGATGCTAGTGGCGGGAAGTGATCGAACCATCAACCCGGACTTGGAGCGTTGGTATGCCAAGCGGGCTGGAAGCCACACAGTCGAAGTTGCAGGCGCCAGCCACTCAGTCTACGTCTCGCACCCGAAGGAGGTTTCGGACTTGATTGAGAGTGCGGCACGGGCGGTCTCGAAGTAGCTCGGAATTCGCGAGGAATTACCATACGCAGAGGGACCAAATGAGACTTCTCGATATTCAGTCGTCACCACGAGGCGAATCTTCCGATTCGATCGCACTTACCAAATCATTCATCGTGGCATGCAAATCCAAGAGCAAATCGGTAGAAGTGGATACCTTGAACGTCTGGCATGAACGGCTACCGGATTTCGACTACGAGGCTATTGGAGCGAAGTATAAAGTAGTTAAACACAAAACTATGACTGCGGCAGAGTCAAACATCTGGGACCGTATTCAATCATTCATCCGACGCTTTCAGAACGCCGATCGAATTGTCTTAGGAACTCCAATGTGGAACTTTGGGCTGCCTTACAAACTTAAACACTTGATTGATCTCGTAGCGCAACGAAACTATCTGTTTACGTACGACGGCAAACAGTACGGCCCTGTCTTGAACGTGAAAAAGGCAGTCGTCGTCTATACACGCGGCTCACGGTTCTTGGAGGGTACTCCTCTACCGCCTTCGCGATTCGATCACCAAGCAACCTACTTGGACTTTTGGTTGCGCCTTGTAGGTGTTCGAGATCTTCGAAGCGTAATTGTTGACAATGCGTGGAATCGAGATCGCCAGGAATCAGAAGTGAGCTTGGCGAAAGGCAAAGCAACTCTGGAACAACTGGTTGAGTGGTTTCTTAACTAGCAGGAGAGACGTAGTACCTCCGAAAGGACTTCCGCATGACACAACCGCATGTGGACGTGAGATGAAAGGAGCAGAAAATGGGTGAGCAGACCCAAGAGCAACGGCGGGTGTCCTGGACGACCCGACGCGATGAGAAAGCGCGGCGCATGCAAACAGTGGAGCCGTGGTTGAGGGGGCCAGTGTTAGCACGAGAAAAGATCATTGAAACCCTTGAGTTGGTAATAGTAGCCGGTGACCGGATCGTGATGGAAGGCGACAACCAGAAGCAAGCCGACTTCCTCTCGCGTGCCTTGGTGCAGGTCAATGCCAAGAAGATTCACGACCTTCACCTCATAATCTCAAGCATCAGCCGGCCTGAGCATCTGACACTGTTTGAGCTCGGAATCGCGAAGAAAGTGGACTTCGCGTTTGCTGGTCCCCAGAGTCTTCGTGTAGCCCAGCTTCTGGAGGATGGAGTCCTCGAAATTGGTGCGATTCACACCTATATTGAGCTTTATGCCCGACTACTCGTCGACCTTGTTCCTAACGTCGTATTGGTTTGCGCCGAACAGGCAGATCAGGCAGGGAATCTGTTTACGGGCCCGAACACTGAAGATACGCCGGTGATTGTGGAGGCAGCGGCCTTTCACGATGCGATTGTCATTGTGCAGGTGAACCAGATCGTTGACAGGCTTCCACGCGTCGATATTCCGGCGTCCTGGGTGGACATTGTGGTGGAGGCCGACAAACCCTTTGCAGTCGAGCCGCTCTTTACCCGTGACCCCCGTCACATCACCGAGCTTCAAATTCTCACCGGAATGATGGTCATTCGTGGCGTCTATGAACGGCACCATGTCCAGTCGCTCAATCACGGAATCGGGTTCGATACCGCTGCGATCGAACTGTTGCTGCCGACGTATTGAGAGTCATTGGGGCTTCGCGGAAAGATCTGCAAGCATTTTGCTCTGAACCCTCATCCCACGCTGATCCCGGCCATCGAGAGCGGCTGGGTCCAGAGCGTTCATTCGTTTGGCAGCGAGGTGGGCATGGAGGACTACATTCGCGCGAGACCCGATATCTTCTTTAACGGCCGTGACGGAAGTCTTCGATCCAACCGTGTGTTGTGCCAGCTTGCCGGCCAGTACGCGGTCGATGCCTTTGTCGGTGCAACCCTGCAGATGGATGGTGATGCCAATTCATCGACGGTGACGACTGGCCGTCTGGCCGGGTTCGGCGGCGCGCCGAACATGGGACATGACCCGCATGGGCGTCGCCATTCGACGCCCGCCTGGCTCGACCTCAAGACGGACCCAAGCCCAAATGCACGCGGCAGAAAGCTTGTCGTCCAAACGCTCGAGACGTTTTCCAAAGGTGGAGTTCCTGCCTTCGTCGAGACGCTGGATGCAGTTGAAGTCGGAAAGAAAGCCGGTATGCCCATCACCCCGATCATGATCTACGGCGACGACGTCAGCCACGTGGTCACTGAGGAAGGCATCGCCTATCTATATAAAGCCGAAGGGATAGAAGAGCGCCGCCGAGCCCTGGCAGCCGTCGCCGGCATCAGTCCCGTCGGCCTGAAGGCGAAGGCCGCCGAGACGGCAGAACTTCGCCGCAAAGGGATCGTCGCATACCCGGAAGACATTGGTGTGCATCGGCTCCAGGCGAATCGCTCCCTGCTTGCGGCCCGCAGTATGGAAGACCTAGTCGCCTGGTCCGGTGGTCTGTATCGGCCTCCCGCCAAGTTCAGGAACTGGTAATGGCAAACATGCTCCCAAATTTGAAGACAAGTCGCGCTCGTTCAAGGCCTATTTGCCCCCGAGCATATTGCGGAATTGGCACGGCAGGCACTGGTCGCTGAAGTGGAGCTCACTCCGAAGCCGGGTCTGGTGGACCGAAGAGGAGCCGGGGCGCACTCCGATCTTTCGCTGGACCTTATGCGCCGCTCGGCCTTGGTGATCGTTCCCTACTTCGCAGATATGGGGGCCGCGGCACAATCTTTGCCGTTCGGCCAGGCGCTGCGCACCGAGGTTGCGGCAATCGGCAGAGCTGCTGAATCGGCGATGCTCCAGGTAACAAATGGCAGTAACGCGCATAAAGGAGCGATCTGGATTCTGGGTCTTCTGGTAACGGCAGCAAGCCGGGGTAAAGATCGGAATCCGGAGGCTATCGCAGCAGATGCCGGCGCTCTGGCTTCTCTGCCGGATCGTGCTCAACCTCTGCTGGTATCGCACGGCGACACGGTTCGAGCCCGTTATGGTGTGATGCGGAGCACGCGGCGAAGCGGTCTCTGGCTTTCCTCACGTGATTCAGGTTGGCCTTCCAGCCCTGCGTGCGGCAAGAAATAACGGCTGCACAGAAACGAATAGTCGATTGTCAGTGCTCCTCAACATCATGGCTCGCCTCGAAGATACCTGCGTGCTATATCGTGCCGGGCCGGAGGGATTGGCATTCGTTCAGAAGGGCGCTTCAAACGTCCTTCTCGTTGGTGGTCCCGGAAGTGTCGCCGGAGATCAGGCGATGCTCCAGCTCGACCAGGAGTTCCTGATCAGGAACATCTCGCCAGGGGGCAGTGCGGATCTTCTAGCCGCCACTCTTTTTCTGGAAGCCCTGGAACGAGGTCAATACCAAGTGGAAAAGGACGGCAATCTTTCGGAGGAAGGCACCTATGGAGCGAATTGAATTCGACTATCCGGCGGCGAGACGCCGCATCACTAAGAAATCTCATGTTGGAGTCGTCGGCTCTGGCGATATGGAAGTGCTCATGGAACCGGCAAAAGGCGAAGGCGCCCACGTCTCGATCACAACCAGCGTGGATGGATTTCAGGATTCCTGGAAAGCCGTATTCGATCGCTTCTTCTCAAAGTTTGACGGCGCCGTGCGCGTCCAGATCAACGATGCTGGCGCAACTCCAGGAAGCGTCCTGCTACGGCTGGAACAGGCAGTGGAGGTGATCAACCAATGAGCCAGACAACTTTGATTCCGGAATTCGTAACGCGTCAAAGCTTCATCGAGCTTGACGGACGAAGACGGGCCCAGAGCCTGTTCGACGAGGGCACCTGGAAGGAACTGGTCGGTCCCTTCGACAGAATGGAGTCTCCCTGGCTGCCTCTGCAGGGCATCGCTCCACAATTTGACGATGGTTGCATCGTGATTAAGGGCAAGATCGGCGGCATGGCTGCCGTGGCGATCGCTCTTGAAGGAGCCTTTCAGGGCGGCAGTATCGGAGAGGTTTCCGGTGCCAAGATGACTGCAGCCCTTGATTTCGCTGCCCAAGACTCCCAGGCAGGCAAGAGGACAGCGGCCATTCTCCTGCTCGAGACTGGTGGTGTTCGTCTGCAGGAAGCCAATCTTGGATTGGCGGCCGTCGCCGAAGTAATCTCGTCCGTGCTCGCCCTACGCCCGCATGCTCCAGTGATCACCTTGATTGCCGGTACAGTGGGCTGCTTCGGGGGCATGTCCCTTGCCGCCGGAGTATCGAGCTACGTTGTGATGACCCGCGAGGCGCGACTCGGTCTCAATGGACCAGAAGTCATCGAGCAGGAATCGGGAATCGACGAATTCGATTCCTCGGATCGCGCGCTCATCTGGGCTATTCACGGCGGAGAGCAGCGCGTTGGAATGGGTTTGGCCGACGCCCTCGTCGAAGATGACGCCGACAAGATCAAGGCAACCATTCGTCGATACGTCCAAGCGGAGCTTCGCCACGAATACAGAAGTCAACAGGTGAAGCTCTACCGTGATCGAATCGCTGCCCTGGATACATCTGAGCAGATCGATCCAATGAGCCTGCGCCGGGGATGGAACAGCAGAAAAACAGGAGAGCTGCGATGAGTGAACACATTGGTTTGCGTGGAAGGACATGGTTCGAGGCGCTGACGGGAAACAATCAACCGTCGTCCGGCGATCCCGGCACCGTTCTCGCCTCCGAGGCTCAGATCGGTGATGAGACCGCATTATTTCTATGTGTCGTACCCAGTCCGGCCAGCCGCTTTCCGTGCGTGCGTGATGGTCAGGTGGGCCTCGAGGAAGCTTTGACTCTGGCGCATCACTTGCGTCGGGTCATCGCTGAAGATCGTGAAAAGCCAAAGGAAGTGAAGCGTCCGGTGATCGCGATCGTCGATGTCAAAAGCCAGGCATACGGGCGCCGCGAAGAGACGGCCGGAATATTCTTTGCTGCGGCAGCCTCGGCCGATGCCTACGCATCGGCGCGGATGGCTGGACACCCGGTGATTTCGCTTATCGCGGGACATGCCTTCTCCGGCGGATTCCTCACGCATGGCTATCAGGCGAATCGCATTCTGGCTTTTGATGACTCGGGTATCGTGATTCACGCGATGCACAAGGAAGCAGCAGCGAGAATAACTCGCCGTTCTGTCGCCGAACTGGAAGAGCTTGGGCATGAGATTTCTCCCATGTCGTATGACGTCCGCGACTACGCAAAGCTTGGATTGCTCTACAAACTGCTCCACGTGAACGACCCTCAGCATCCCACGACCGCCGATATCGAAGCCGTCCGGCACGATCTGGCTGATGCCATTCAGGATGCGCGCCGCGGAGCACCCGACCTCAGCAGCCGGCTTCAGTCCGATACTGCGAGGCAAGCACGGAAAGCGGGCATTGCCGTTCGGGCCGCGCTCGAGGCGCAGTGGCGGAACGCCTAAGGAGCAGTAGTGACACAGGTCCTTCTAAATACACTTTTCCCAATATTCGCCGGTTTGCTTCTGGGATATATTGCCGGCCGGCGTGGCACGATGGACAGTCTCAATGTCCGCAATCTGATCGTGCTGGTGATGAGCTTCGCGATTCCCTGCGCTCTGTTCTCAACGATTATCGGCTCATCACGTACTGATTTGCTACGCCATATCCCCGCCGCCCTGATGATCACGCTGGTCTTCTGTGCTTTGTACCTGATCAGCTACATCTGGGCACGTAGGCGGCGCGGCTTGTCCCTTTCCGATGCGTCCGTACTGGCTCTAACGATTGGCTTCCCAAATTCGGCCGCAATCGCTCTTCCCTTATTCCGGGGAGCCTATGTTCCTGAGGCAACTGTCACGGCTGCATTGTCGATTGTGATCGGATCGATCACAATCTCGCCCCTTACCCTGGCGATTCTTGAAGCCGACAAGCACTCCGGAGGGAGCGATATTTCCGCAACGCAGATCCTGCGCAGCTTTCCTCGTGCTCTTCTGCGTCCGGTTGTCTGGGCGCCGCTTGTGGCTCTGGTTGGGGTCTTCTTCGATCTTCATCTGCCATCTTTCGTGGCAGGCACTCTCACGACTCTGGGGAGTGCTGCGACCGGCTCTGCTCTTGTCCTTACAGGCCTGGTCGTCTCTGCGCAGAGCTTCCGATTCACAGGCGGTGTCGCCATCACCACACTTCTCAAGTTAGTGGGACAGCCATTCTTCGCTCTATGCATGATGGTGCTATTTCGGATGGATCACAATGATATACGGAACATCACCGTGATCAGTGCAATTCCCGGCGGTTTCTTCGGCATGGTCTTCGGCAAAGGGTTCAATGCCACGCCGGAAATTGCCAGCTCGGGATTGATCGGGACCTATCTCTTCGGCTGGGCCACTTTGGCACTCTGGATGCTAATTACGGCAAAGTTCTTCTGAGGCCTCTATGCTTCCGATCGGTCAACATTCGCCGCGGGTACACGATCTTCTTCTACTGCGATCTGACGTTGTAAGCTCCGCAGGCGTGGCCAAACCGGCATGGGTTAGCTCATCCCGAGCCGGCAATCTCTGGGTGGTGGTTCATCGAGCAAACGCTCCGGACGGACTCGTCGCTGCAGGGATACGCGGCATCCATCGCCACCAGCGTTGGGGCGGCTTCGTTGACCTCGCCGATGTAAAGCAGAGACTCCGCCCTTCGCAGCTTTCCTCTTGCATGGCGCGTCCCACCCGCCTTGCTCTTCCCGTTCTCGCTGCGCTGTCCTGGCTCGAGCGGCAACTCGATAGATCGGAGCTGGATTGGGGTCCGGTAGGCAGCGTTGGTTTTGAGCTCGCAACCGGCTGGCAGGTGATAACCGCAACCAGCGACCTTGACCTGGCTCTGTTCGCTCCGACGCGATTCACCCGCGCCACCGCACGCGATCTCTGGAGTGTCATGAGTGCGGCTCCGGCAAAAGTTGATGTACGTGTTGAGACGCCTCATTGTGGTTTCTCTCTGGAAGAATTCGCGAGAGAAGGGACGGACCAAGTCCTTGTGCGATTGCCTGCGATCCGCCAGCTCGCAGCAGACCCGTGGTCGGTTTCTGTCATCGAGGATACGGAATGAAGACCGGTCTACTCTTCCCCGGCCAGGGTTCGCAGAAACCCCAAATGCTCCACGATCTTGTCCACGACCCCGCTGTCGAAGAAAGCTTGTCCGAGGTCAGTGCCGCCCTGGATCTCGATGTACGCATGTTAGACAGGTCCGAAGCTCTCCGATCCGCAGTCTCAGTTCAACTGGCCATTCTGACGGCAGGCGTCGCCACCGCAAGAGCACTTCAAAAGAGCGGGCTTGCACCGCTCGCTGTCTTAGGTCTATCGGTCGGAGCATTCTCGGCGGCAGTTGCCGCAGACTCGATATCTCTCTCGGATGCGGTACGTCTTGTGCGTTCGAGGGCGGAGCAAATGGAGCAGCTGTATCCGGTTGGATATGGTCTCTCTGCGATCGTCGGACTCAGTGAGACCCAAGTCGCAAAGTTGGTTGATGCTGTAAGCACCGAAGAACATCCTGTGTTCGTAGGCAACATCAACGCACCACGACAGATCGTTATCGCCGGTTCGAATGAGGGAATGGAGCGGGTTCTACAACAAGCGCGTATACGTGGAGCCCGCAAAGCAGAGCGGCTGGACGTACTGGTTCCTTCCCATTGTTCTCTGCTGCAGCCCGTTGCCGACTCTCTTCGCAGCCAGCTTCAGTCGATCTCCGTGAAAGATCCGAAGCCGATCTACCTCGCCAACGTCAATGCAAGAGCTGTGCGGAGCGCTCAGGGAGTCGCCAGAGATCTCGCCGACAACATAGCTCATGGGGTTCGATGGCACGATGCAACCACAGTTGCATATGAGCTTGGTTGCGAGCTATTCCTCGAAGTTCCGCCCGGGCACGCTCTGAGTGACCTGGCCCGCGAGAACTTGCCAGGGATTCAGGCTCATGCAATCACTTCCGGGACATTCGATAGACTCCTGAATCTTGCGAGGAGCAACCCGAGTTGGTAAACGCGGTCATTGGGTGCGATAGGTAGCATGGCGCCGGCGGCTCGCTTGATTGGGATTCTGACGTATAAAGAAACCGCAACGGCTAGTCTCTCTGCCGGTATAAGGTGTGGGTCACAAGGAGATCCTTGTGACCCATTTATGCAGGAGAACAGTCTCCATTACCTCCAAATGGTTCGGCGACAGTAACCCTGCCCTCAGCGATCAACCCCCGCCATGATTTTTTCGTTGTAGCGCGATCCGGACACGGCTTCAGGGCGTAATGCGGCCTCCAGGCGAGCCACGTCGTCGTCGCTGAGTTTGAGATCCACGGCGCCGGTATTCTCCTCGAGGTAACTTTGGAAGCTCCACGCCGAGACGAAGTATTGGTCAGGGTCGTGGCCACGGGCTTGTGCCACACAGATATGCTTGCGCGTGACCAGAGCTACCCGGTGCCACAGCCAATCGTGCTCGGACACGAAGGCGCAGGAATCGTTGAGAGCGTAGGTGCCGATGTTGTCAAAGTCGGGCCCGGGGATTCCGTGGTGCTCACGTTCCTGACATGCGGGCGTTGTAAGCCTTGTTGCCTGGGAAGGATGGCACATTGCGAGAGGACGTTCCCGCTCTGCTTCGGTGGAGCGCGGTTGGACGGCAGCACTGCAACACTCGACGGGAATGGCGAAAAAGTTCACGATCACTTTTTCGGACAATCGTCGTTTGCGACATACGGCACTCGCCAATGAACGCAACGTGGTCAAGGTCAGCAGTGACGTACCGCTCGAACGCCTCGGTCCGCTCGGTTGCGGTATTCAGACCGGAGCAGGGGCCGTAATGAATGCGCTGAATGTGAGACCGGGTACAAGTTTCGCTTCCTTCGGAGCGGGCGCAGTTGGGTGCTCAGCGATCATGGCAGCACGGGCTGTTGGGGCAACGACCATCATCGCAATAGACATTGTGCCCTCACGTCTGGAAATGGCAAAGGAACTCGGTGCGACGCACACTATTAACAGTAAACAGACAGATCCAGTTGAGGCGATCCGAGATATTACTGGTGGCGGAGTCGATTACTCGCTGGAGACCTCCGGGAACCCCAGAGCGTTGCATCAGGCGATAGAAGCACTCGGATCTCTTGGCACGTGCGGCATCGTCGGAGCAGAGCCACTAGGCACAGAGGTAAGCTTTGACGTGAACAACCTGATGATCCCTGGTAAGTCGATACGCGAGATTCTTGAGGGTGAGAGCGTTCCTGACATTTTTATCCCGCGACTTATCGAACTCAACGTGCAGGGACGCTTCCCGTTCGAGAAACTGATCAAGTTTTACAGCCTCGATCAAATCAATCAAGCTGCGCAAGACAGTGAAAAAGGGGACACAATCAAACCCATCATTCGCCAAAGGGGCAGCATCCAGCAATCATCGACCGAGATCTCTGGGATCTGGTTCAGGAACAATTCAAAGCTAACCTTCAGGCGGAGCGAACAAGGCCCAGGGCAACTGACAAGAGTTTGCTGACCGGACTTCTATTTGACGAGGAGGACAATCGCCTTACTCCCACCCACACGAACAAGAAGGGGAAGCGCTACCGCTACTACACAACGCAGGCTCCAACCCAGAAGAAGTCAGATGCGCAAAGAACACCCATGCGCATCCCAGCCGAAGAACTCGAGGAGCTAGTGTTAAGCCATGTGAAATCGTTCCTGCAATCTCCACAACGGCTGATGGATGAACTTTCCGGGGATCGACCTTCTGTTCATGAGAGCACAACGATCATCAAGCGATGTGAAAAGTGGGTGACTGCTTCCCTAGACCGTGTGGGACTAGTTGTGCAATCCATTTTGGCTAAAGTAATCGTCGAACAGAGTGTCATTCGGCTGGAATTCAACAAGTCAGCGACCAGAACGCTTTTTCTCGGAGATCAAGTCGACGTTGAATCTAATTCATCCAGTCCTTCCACGGAGGGCATCGTAACAATCGAAGTACAAGCCGAACTAAGACGATTCCGCGGTGAAGTGCGGTTTCAACTAGCGCCGGAGACCGGGCAGGGAAGAACTCGCCAAATTCCGTCCCTGGTCAGAGCCGTCGCTCGGGCTCACCATTGGCGGGAACAGGTCTTGAGTGGTCAGATCTTGAGCGAGCAGCAAATTGCAACGCTGGAAGGTGTAGATAGACGCTATATCAACAAGCTAATACCATTGGCCTTTTTGGCGCCCGATATTACAGAGGCGATTCTTGATGGCAAACGACATGTCAATCTAACGCTTGACAATCGCGCTGCAGAGATACCTTCGGATTGGGAAAGTCAAAGGACTATGATGAGGGAATTCGATTTGAATAGCTGAAGCATCTGGCTTCGGACCAGAAGGTCTAGAACCGTCGGCTTATTGCAAGTGAATCGCGTTCAGGATTTGGCTAGCTCATCTGGTGTCCGAGCATCATCTATGTAGACGAATTTGTAGCGTTTCCTATTACTCGTATACGCCCCATCTCCCTCAATGAGCCCTCGTCGAATACTTATTAGGAGCACCAGGCGTAGGCACGTTGTCCGCCACCTGCGCCCCGCGCCCATGCGCCTTGGTCAACGCACCGGTCAGCGTGATGCCGCTACCGGACACCTCCGCCCCCGCCGCGTGCGCACGAGTCAGAGGCCCGGCGACAGTAATCGTCCCGCCTCTCGCATTTACGGAAGCAACCACCACCGTCTCCAGGTTCGCGCCACCATCGATCGTGATGCTCTGCCCAGCGGTAAAACCGAACGCGCTGGCGACTGGGATAACGGTCGCACCCACAGCAGTAGCAGTCCCCACCGTACTTGCGCCTCCGGTTCCAACCGTCGCGATCACAGCGGTCTCCATATTCGCGCCTGAATCGATCATGATCGTCTGGCCTGCATCGAAGCCCGCCACGCTCGTGACCTTGATATTGGTCATGCCCGCCGCGGCAGCGATCGGCATCGTAGTGACCGCCTGCAATAGAAAGTCGCTGCAGTTGCTATCCGTATCAGCCCCGTCCGGAAAACGCCCCGCGCTCCTGGTCACACCGCCGCCCGAAGCCCCCGGCCCTGCCCGCCCAGGCGCACTCACATGGCAGCCACTCTCTCCTGCTCCCGAAACAGCCTGGTAACCCTCAGCCGCCCACGGATCAACCATAAGGCCGTAGTTGAGACTGTCAACAACCAGCCCAGCCGCATCACGCAACACCATGTTTCCTGCCGCCGGCGATAGAGCAGGCCCTCCAAACCACTGATTGGGCTCTGGCGCCCCCTGATAGCCCGCCGTCGTGACCTTTGCATCACGCATAACCGTATCGATCGAGTGCGCCTTTGCCAGGGAGCTATCAAGCGTAATGCCCGTCCCAAGCGGCTGTACCGGCTCATTGCTCGAATGCGCAAACGCCGTCGCCGGCTCAAAGCTGACACCGGTTCCCCGATCGCTGAACGGCAGATTGGCCGCATGGTCGAACTTGAGCGGCGCGGCCAGATCCAGCCCCGTGCCCGGATTTACCACCTCCTCGCCGCTAACGTGCACCTCCGCAAGCCCCGGCGTAAAGTCCACGACGGTCCCCGCGCTGCCCGTTCCCGCCGCGCCAATCGCAGTGATCGCATACGTCTTCCCATGTGCCACATTGCCGATGACGATCTTGTCCCCCACCGCAAAGCCATTCGCATTGCGCACCTTGATGTTCGTCGCACCGGCCGCAGCATTTGCCGCCAGCGCCGAGCGGGCCGCCTGCGTGCCGACCCGCGTCACCGTCACTGTCTCAACCCCATGGCCTTTGCTGTCAATGTCCAGCCTGATCTTGTCCCCCGTCGAGATGTTCGCAACCGCAATCACTTTGATGTTGGCCGCCCCAGCCGCCGCATCCGCTGCCAGCAGCGCCTGCGTTCCCGGCTTACCCACCGCCGTGACCGTTGCCACCTCATATTTCTCCACCGACCCGGCAACAGTGGGGTAGGTAGCTCCATAACCCAACGCAATCTTCTCCCCAACCGCAAAGCCAGCCACGCTCGTCACCGGCACATTCGTCGAGCCCGCCGGAATCGTAATCACCGGCCCCTCCGGCAGGGGTTGCCATAGAGTCGTGCTGCTGCCCGCTGCACTACCTACCTTGGCAATCGTTCGCGTCTCCACATTCGATCCCGTGTCGATGCCAACAGTGTCGCCCACAGACATCCCGGTCGTGCTCCTCACGCTGACCGTGCTATCCCCCGCGCGAGCAGCAGCCACCAGTCCGGAGTCCGACAGCCCCAGCAGGTAAAAGCCATGAGCCGCAAGCTTCTTCCCCACCGGTATCCTCACGGTCGAGAAGATCGCCTGCTGCGCCGAATGCTGTGTCAGCGTCCAGTTCGAAATATCAACATCGCTGCTCCCCGCGTTGTACAGCTCGATAAATGAGTTCGTCGGATTATTCGGAGAACCGCTGCTAGCCTGAAACTCATTGATCTTAATCGGGCTCACATTCCGCACCTTCTGCGCCATCGACTCCGACCGCTTCGCCCCCGTCGTCTGATCCATCCACGACACGTTCCCCACCAGGTCACCATTGAACGGCGCTGCACCAGAGGTCACCTTGAATATCGCGCTCACACTAGCACCCGGCGCAACCACCGAAGACTCCGTCGTGCCGGATGCCATAACACTCCACCCCTTCGGCGCCGAGATGCCCAGCTTCACCGCGCCGGCAGGCGCGCCCGTCGTATTCGTGAACGTCACAGTAGTCTCCTGCAACGAGCCCGGCGTAAACGTCTGCAGTCCCGGCGGCGCCGCAGTCGATGCAATCGGAGCCACACTCACCGGTTGAACGTCATACTTTGCAGCCACAACATTCGCCTGCACCTGCTGATCCGTAGCGTCCGTCGGAAACATTCCTCCCGCCGTCATCGCGCCCTCATAGAAAGTGCCCTGCGAGCCGACGCTGTTGTCGCCGCCGTTGCCCAGAAGAATCGCTCCCTGCTTCCGCATCGGGTCATAGGTCCCATTGACGCGCGGCCCACTGAACATCACCGACAACGAACCCCGCTGCGCATCGCCACCCATCGACGTCCAGTGATGCGGCTCACCCTTGGCAATCCCCGTCACAAATCGCCACGAAATCTTCGCCAGGTCCGCGCAAAGCTTCGACGCATCCTGATTCACGCAGCCCACCAGGTTGTTCTCCTGGTCCGTCATCACCCAGGGCCCCGGCGCACTCCCGTGATACCACCCCGTGGCATTCCCGTAATACGTAGTCTCCATCGTGCCGTTGCCATCATCGCGGCTGTCAATCTCCGCATCGCCATAGTCAAAGCAACACCCCGAGTTGAAGTGTTGACCATTAATCACCCAGTACTGCCCCTCCCCCTCGTCATCGACAGCCGTGCCCTTCGCGTCGTCTTCGCGCAGTCCCATACCCGGCGCAATGAACACGCCATAAACCTTATGTCCCATAACCGTGACTGGCGCCATGTCCGCAACCGGCAGGTTATTAAACCCGCCCATGGCCGGCCCGCTGAAACCGCCGCGCGGCGCCTGCGTCAGATCATTGTGCTTTCCTGATTGGTCGTAAAGCTTCGTTACCCAGCAGTGCGTATTAGCACAAAACGCATCCTGCGCCGCTGCATTCGCATATCCACCCGCATCCGGCGCAACCGGCTGCACCACCCCAATGTCCAGGGTCTTCCCATCCGACTGCCGCAGAACTTGGTAAAGCGGCCCATTGTAAGAGGCATACAAAGCCCGCGTGCTGCTATGCGCAGCCACACATGGAGTGCCAGCCGCCGCATAGACATCGCAAGGCCCCTTCGGCCTCTCGAGAGCAGCGCCACTCACTCCCACCCCACTCTGTTGCGCCACCATTAACGCGCCGCCCACCGATATCAGCGCCAACCCAAGCATCATTACGATATTGCTTCTCGATTTCATGCCCGTCCTATTTTGGGTTGCCAAATTTATTCGGACTTTGGAAAACATTCAAAGGCCAATCCAATCCGGAACGCTATAGATACATAACCAAGGCTACAGGAGCTGAGTCGTTCACGATAAACGGGGTGGTCTCAATGGGTCGACGCAACACTCAGCTCAGACCCACATTCATTGAAAACTAAAGCTAAATGCGCTGGCTAGGGTTAGATCAGCCGGAACCTTACCCTGGCTAGGTTTGGCCACATCAGCCAAACAGATCGATTCTTCAGGGTAAGCATTTGAGGATCAGCTGATTAGATGGTGTTGCATCGACCAGTTGAACTGGCAGGGCTTTTCGGAAACAGTCGGATCGAACTTGCCGGAAAGCGGGCGGTCTCAACCTGTCGCTGCAACATCATCTGAATGATGAAGGTGGTGTTATGAGAGAAGGAAGACGGTACGGGCTTTCTGCGGCGCAGAGGACTGACATCTGGCGCCGTTGGAAGGCGGGAGAGTCTTTGCATGAGATCGGTCGTGTCTTCGGCAAGGACCATGGCTCGATTCAGTTCTTGTTATCGAAGCACGGTGGGATCGTTCCGGCAGTTCGTCGGCGTTCGGGGCGAACGCTCACGCTGGCCGAACGGGAAGAGATCTCACGCGGCATTGCTGCCGGTTCGTCGATTCGCGAGATAGCCAGAGGGCTCGAGCGGGCTGCCTCGACGGTGAGCCGGGAGGTGGTGCGCCACGGCGGTCATTCCTTGTATCGAGCCAGTGAAGCCGATCATCAGGCCTGGCAGTCGGCTCTGCGCCCCAGGCCCTGCCTGCTTGCCCTCCACAGGAAGTTGCGGACGATCGTTGCCAGTAAACTGATTCTGGACTGGTCGCCAGAACAGATTTCCGGATGGTTGAAGATAGTCCACCCAGCGTATGAATTAAGGACAAGTTGCGAACATCTGTGAAGTGATAGAGATAGGGAACACGCGTGAGCGGGCTGGCGACGGTCCCCATAATCGGTCATTGTAATCGAGTCATCCGTAAACCACTGTAACCAGGCGTGATATCGGGATAAAATGGCTCTCCTATGTCACGTCTCAGCCGGTCAGCTCGTTTACTCCAGAATTCCGAAGCTGCCCTCCTCTCAGCCATCGAGATTTACAACAAGCCGGCTTTTGCATACCGCGAGGAAACGTTCGCTATCCTCGCTCTCAACGCCTGGGAGCTTCTTCTTAAGGCAAAGCTACTCAGTGTGAACGGCAATGACCCGCGTTCCCTGCACGTCTACTTCTCACCGAAAACCCGCTCAGGCAAGCCATCGAAGAAATTGCAGGTCAAGCGGAATAGAACCGGCAACCTTATGACAATCGGAATCGAGGGATGCATAACCTCCTTGGAAAGGAAGGGCACCACGGTGCCATCACCAGTCCGCAAAAACCTCGAAGCGCTGACGGAGATACGTGACAATGCCGTTCACTACCTTAACGCCAGTCCCATCCTGGCGAAGCAGGTCCTCGAAATCGGTACCGCAACACTCCGGAACTTCATTGAACTTGGGAAGCTATGGCTCGATCTTGACCTTTCCTCCTACAGCTTGTACCTGATGCCGATCGGTTTTCTTCCATCCGCCGAAAGCGTGACGGGCATCACCATCTCGAACGACGAGCGGAATGTAGTGAAGTATCTCGCTGGCCTAATGAAGGAGGCTACTGAAGAGAAAGTTCAGGACTACCATGTCTCATTGGATGTCAATATCTCGTTTAAGCGAACATCCATAGCCGCAGCGACGGCCGTCATCATCTCCAGTGATCCCAATGCAATTCCGGTAGCTATTTCGGAAGAAGACATAAGAAACCGATATCCGTGGGACTACGCGGCCCTCAGAGGTAAATTGAAGAATCGCTACATCGACTTCAAAGAAAACGACAAATATCACGTTCTTCGAAAAAAACTCGCGTCGGATCCGCAGTTCATGAAGACGCGTTATTTGGACCCCGGTAACCCCAAGAGTTCACGGAAGGACTTTTACAATCCCAACATAGTCACGTAATTCGACAAGGCATACACTCTCAAGAAATGAGCCGCCTCATATTCCTCGAACTGCCCGAAATCGAAGGGGATTATCGCTGGCATTTGAATCCTCTTATTGCAAGTACTACTCTCTACATCCCAGGTTTCTCGATAGAAAACTCCGCGATACGGCCTTTTCTATCGAATCGTACCCACCCTCCGCCGTGATTCTGAACTTTCCGCCAAAGCTCAAATGTCTTTAAGATCGTCTGCTCCCATTCATAACGCGAGCGTTTGCCCACCTCAAATGGCTCAGCTAGGTCGTGGCAGAGATCAAGAAGCTGCCAATCTGGCACCCTAATCTCGTCCAAGTAGGTGTGTCGGACGGCATAGCTGAAAACAACAGCAGCCAGAGCTTCGTCGGTCACGATTGCTCGTCCCCCGTCTTCAACTTCGTCAGTCTCTTTGTCGCTCTTTCTCTTTCGCTTCATTAACGCCCTGGATGACTGGGGACCAACCCAACAATGTCGCGCATGTCATGTGAAAGATGTCATGGAAGCGGTACCCATCGGACACATAGGAATTGTCGTTAAGTTTGGCCCCACACCGTTCCCCGTCAACAAAAACTTCGACCTTAGATACACCGTCCTCTACCGTAGCGACGAACTGCGCCACAAATAACCGTGGTAGCTGCTCACCTGGAGGAAAGTGTTCATCGAAATCAACCCAGTCATCTTCCCCCGTCGGCAGCCAGCGCGAGGTTGTCTTTTCGAGGTTGTGGACCGCGATGTCGCTAAGCGACAGTCCCTCGATATTTGCGATGGCAGTCAAGTACCAGAGAATATCGCCTAGTTCCTCCTTAACCTTCTCCCGAAATCCAGTGAATTGATCGCCGTCCCGTAGCCTCTTCTTATAAAGCGTGTGAACAGATCCGGTCTCACCTGCCAAGCCATAAAGAGCAACCATCAACGGGTTCTGACGTTGAGCGCCAAGCCGGTCGGTATCCATCGCTCGTTTTTGATAATCATCAAATCGCATTTGCTGCCTCCAGAAAAGGTGCTGCCAACTTTGGCTTGTCGAGCTTGGCGACAAGCGCGATGCATGTCAAGGCCTTCAGTTCAAGGCCCATCTCCATCGCCATGAACTGACCTAAATGAATTAGACCGAGATAATTTCCGTATGCGCGCGCCCAGAGGTAGTGCATCGGGTAGAGGGCGGAAATGCGGAGGCCATTTCTGGCCTCTGGAATAAAGGCCACTTGTTGCATGCAAGGAAAGCCCTGAAAAGGAGTAGCGTTCAGGTCGAGATGGGGTGCCAAAATGCCACCCTGAAGAGCCGAGCGCCGTCTTGTGCCATCGCGGTACGCTGAGATAACAAATTCAAGTTGATTGAATGACGATTCAGATGGCTCAGGATAGCTGATGAGGCGCTGAAAATATGTGCCTCTTCGGTTCTGCTGAATTTTGTTGAGTTTCGTCTCCACAATGAGGCCGGAAAGATGGTGCTAGCGACAGTTGAGACGGAGAAATCTTCGAGGTTTCCCAATTCCGCAAGTCCTTCGATGTTCACTACAAGATTCGACACCTCTTTACGTGAGGAGGCATTTGCCAGCCAAATTGCTTTGAGCCATGCGGTGGAAACGCAACACTCGGTGATTTCAGGCATCGAGGGGCTCCTCGAGATATCGGTATTGATACATGCCGACGTAGTCGGTCTCAGAAATATTAAGCGTCACCGTACCACCTCCGTGCAGCGTTGCAGGAAATTGCCCGACACTACTGGCGATTGCACAAGCGTCACCGATATCGAAGTGGTCCAACGACGGAGATTTGAGACCTGTCACTACGTCACCCCTTTGTAGGTGAACATTCGTTCCTTGCCACCAGGGAGCTAGTGGCCAAAGCTCCTTTCTCCCCTCCCACGAAACAGAAGGTACCTGCCCCCGCTTGATCTGTTGGGGCGTTTTCAAAGTGAGCTGGTGAAGTTGAACACTGTCGATGAGCTGAAGAGTCCAACGCGTGTGCTGAATAAGAGTTGAATATCCAACCCCCAACCACGAGGCGACCGCGTAATACTGCCTCGGCCCCGCGAGCTTCGGAGTCGTGCCAAGACGAGTGAATCCCCGCAGGACGGCTCGCTTGGGCATGAGAAGGTGGCGCGCGAAAGCGTCCGCGATACCTTCTTCGGTCGAATCGCTCACCATCTTCTCGATCTTCTCGTCCAGGTGCGCGCCATGTCCAAAGATAAAATGCCCCAATTCATGCGCCGCGGTGAACCGTTGATGTCCGGAAGGCCTTAGAGTTGATACGTTGATTGAGCCAGTAAGTCCATCATTGAGATACAGACCATCCATCGAACCGATCTTGGTGAAGCGGAGACTTATCCCGTATTTGCAGACCAATTCATAGACATCGCAGGGAGAATTGAGCGGAAAGCCAAAACGCAGCCGTGCTGCCAAAGCACGTCGAGCCGCCTCCGTTTTTAGTTGTGTGGGCATATTTTCTACTCGCGTCGAAAGGAATCAATTACCCGCATTACAGTTTCCAAATCCTTAGCTTTTAGGGATTCAAGATTTCTCGCGGCCATTTTCAACTGTTCATTGACTTGAAGCGGCTCGCCCAGGAGCCATGCGGTAGAAACGTGATAAAGCAATGCGAAATCTTTAAGCTCACCGGCAGAGACCTTCCGGCCCTCCGCTTCAATTTCGGAGATTGCTGGACGGTGAAGTCCAAGAAGCTTCGCGGCCTGAGCCTGTGAAAGCCCAGCATCTTCTCGCGCTTGCCGAAGCCTTGGGCCGAGACCAGGTAGATCGGGGTTTTCAGGCATTGATTTTTCCTCCCTTCTGAAGTTCATTCCATACGGCCAAGGAGATTTCCTGAATGGATCGGTATTTCTTCGCTTTCATATCTACAAAGAAAATGTCCTCTTCAACATGAAGACCGGTTTCTTCTTCCAATTCCGTGAGCACTTCCAAAGCCGTCAAACTGTCGAAGCCCTTGATATCGCGATTGGGAATGGTATGCGGCTCCACAACACAATCCGAATCTTCCGGGCTACCCTCCTTGACCAGCCTGAGTAGTAGGGCCTCGATATCAGCAGCGGATTTGATTTCCATTTGCATAGTATGATTATCCTTCACGATGGTAAGAAAATCGTACCACGTCGAGGACACGTTGTCAATCGGACCTCGCGGGGCGCTTAAGCAGTCGCTAGATGGGGAACGGTTCGATGTCGCCGCTGACGTACAGGGGATGTCTTGGAGTGCCATCCGCGTTCAGTTTGAGGGCGTGGAGCTGAAATCCATGTCGCTTTAGCATCGAGCAGACGTCAGATCCTCGCTGGCGAAGACTTTTATGGGGCTGGCCGTATGCGACAACAATTATCTTGGACCGCTTCGCCATAGCAAGAATGTGCTTGTCATTCTCGGGACCGACCGGATCGGAAACTGCGAGCAGTTGGCGTTGATCGGTAGCCCGATACGCGAAGGTGTTCACAACATACAGACAGCCGCTACCCCAATTGCGGGCGAATGTTTGACAGCGAGCCACCGTTGGATCGTCGGCGTGGATGTCAGCGACTGACGGATTCATCATGACGAACATCGTCGCAGGTAGAAGTTGATTCCAAACCCGACGCAGGACATATCGGTATTCCCTGCGCGGACCTCCAAACAATGCATATCCTTCTACATCGGCAGCCAAATTGCGTCGCACCTTGCCGCCGGGGTCGTGATCTAGTCTCATCATTTAGAGTGTATCCAAGAGCTATGCCTCCGTATCACCTTTGCGGCGAACGGTTTAAGGCGGAACAAACAGTGACAACCCGGAACGATCAGCTCCCGAGTAAATGCGTTGTACTCACGCCTTTGTGCGATAGAAAACGCACGATCAAACTTCGTTTCGAGCGCGAAATCATGCAGCCGGGTCCAAAACTAGACCGGTGACGGGAATGTGCAAAGGTGTAATGGTGGTGGTGGCCAGAGACGGGATCGAACCGCCGATGCCGGCCTATTCACGGCCGATTGGCGTGACTCACCCCCTAGTGACCGCTGTTGCTTTACATTCCGGTGGTGCCTATGGCAGTGGCTTCTGATGGAAGCTAGAGACTGACTACATACGGGTTCCCGTTAACGTCCATAAAACACCCCTGCTAGTCCCGTCAGGGAGATAAAGCGCCTTTCTCCGACACGGAGAAATTCTTTCGTTCTGCCCACCTTCCGGACCCGCAAATTCGAGGAGGGCATTCTCTTGGCTAGTCGAATCTTCAAATTTCCGCAGCAATTCGCAGTAGTTGGCTAGTATAAAGTCCAGAGAGAATAATCGGGAAAAGGAGTGGCGGAGAGTGAGGGATTCGAACCCCCGATAGCCTTGCGACTATGTCTGATTTCGAGTCAGGTGCATTCAACCGGGCTCTGCCAACTCTCCGTTAGATACAGTTTACCTTGAATGACAGGGGACGCCAAAATCTGGGCGGCGCGGACGGAGGAGTTTGAGTGGCTGCGGAATGGACGGCTGAACTGGAACAGTGGATTTGCGAGCAGGCGGTGGAGGCGGGGTTCGATCTTTGTGGCGTGGCGGGGGTGGGGGAGGCGATGGAGGCGGTGGAGGCGGGGCGCTTTGCGGCGTGGGTGGAGGCGGGGCACGCTGGGGAGATGGAGTATCTGAAGCGGCGGGATGATGGTGGTGCTTTGCTGCGGAGTGGGGTGCGGGTGGCGATTCCGTGGGCGCGGTCGGTGGTGGTCTGCGGGTGGAACTATAACGCAGGAGGGTCGATGTCGGTTGAGCCGGCTGCGGTGGATGCAGGGTGGATTGCTCGGTATGCGTGGAGTGGGCGGGTGCCGGAGCATGAGGCTGCGTGGCTGGGTGGGGATGGGATTGCTGATGGGTTAGTGCCTACGGACTATCACGATGAGTTACTGGGCAAATTGAAGAAGATGGAGGCTGCGCTGCTGGAGCGGATGGGGTGCGAGACGCGGTGCTATGTGGACACGGGGCCACTGGTGGAGAGGACGATGGCGGCGCGGGCGGGGATCGGGTGGATTGGGAAGAATACTTGTGTGCTAAATCAGAAGATGGGTTCGTGGTTGCTGCTGGCGGTGATTGTTACTTCGCTGCCGGTGGGTGAGGGTGTTACTGTGGCCGAGGCGGCGGATAGATGTGGGAGCTGTACTCGGTGTATTGATGCTTGTCCGACCGGGGCGCTGGTGGGGGAGCGAGAGATGGATGCTTCACGGTGTATTGCTTATCTCACGATCGAGAAGAAGGGGTCGATTGCGGAGGAACTGAGGGCGGCGATGGGGCGGCAGGTGTTTGGATGCGATATTTGTCAGGATGTGTGTCCGTGGAACAGGCGCGCTCCGATTGCGGTGAGGGAGGGGAGTCTGGCGCGGGCGGAGCTGATCAATCCGGCGCTGGAGTGGCTGGCGGGGATGGATGCTGCGGAGTTCAAGCGGCGGTTCAAGGGGTCTCCGGTGGAGCGGACGCGGCGGAAAAGGCTGCTGCGGAACGTGGCGATTGCGATGGGGAATAGCGGGGAACGGCGCTTTATTGCACAGCTCCAGGCTTGGATGGCAGAGGACGATGGGGTGCTGGCGGAGATGGCTGCGTGGGCGGTGCGGCGGATTGAGAGCAGCGACGGCGGAGAGGGGATTGCTACCTGCTAGCATCGGATATTGGCGGAGGTGCGCGAGCTGTCTATGTTTTCGATTGTGCCGGAGGAGAGTGGGAAGAGTGGTCACGACGAGGCGGCGAAGGCTGCGGAGTTGATGACTGCGTCCGAGCAAGAGGCGGCGAAGGGGATTGCTCCGATTAAAGCGGTGCGGCCGGTGATGCCGGAGGGCGGGCTGGGGTCGCAGGTGGTGGCGCTTGCGAAGTATATGGCGAAGACGGAGGTTCACACGTATGCGTTCAGCGTGGCGGCGAATGCGATTCTGTCGCTGTTCCCGTTTATTGTGCTGCTGCTGACGGTGAGCCGGAGGCTGTTTCATTCGCGGGCGATCGAGGGCGTGGTGGCGGATTTTATGCGGAGCTTTCTGCCGACGGGGCAGGATTTCGTGATTCGTAATATGCAGGTGCTGGCGAATCCCAGGAAGGGGACGCAGATCTTTTCGGTGGTGATGCTACTCGTGACTTCTACGGGAGTTTTTCTTCCGCTGGAGGTGGCGCTGAACTCGGTATGGGGGGTGACGAAGAACAGGTCGTATCTGCATAACCAGGTGGTTTCGCTGGGGCTGGCGTTGGCGGTCGGAGTGCTGGCGATGGTGTCGGTGGCGTCGACGGCGGGGCAGAATTCGTTGCTGGCGTGGGTGTTCTTTGGGCATACGGACAATGTGGTTTACCAGATTGCAGCGCACGGGGCGATGCGATTCTTTGCGCTGGTGGCCAGTATGCTGCTGTTCTTCCTTGTCTACTGGGTGCTGCCGTATCGGAAGATTCCGGCGCGGGCGGTGCTGCCGACTGCGGTTGTGATGGGGTTCCTGTGGCAGGTGGCGAAGTATCTGTACGTACTGGCGCTGCCGCGGCTGGATTTTCAGGCGGTCTATGGGCCGTTTTATATTTCGGTCGGGCTGATGATGTGGGCGTTTTTGTCGGGGCTGTTGCTGCTGGCGGGGGCGCACTTCTCAGCGACACGGTATACGTTGAGGCTTGCGCGCGAGGCAGAGCAGGAAGAGGCGGAGCGAAAACAGTAGATGGCGATGCGGACTCAGATTACCGAAGCAAGACGGACGGGGTGGTGGCCGCCGAAGGGTGCCGCGGGTTCGGCTTTCTGGTTGGGGATTTGGTTCGTTGCGTTCTGGCTGCTGAGGCTGGTGCCGGGGTGGGTAGGGGACCTCGCTGGCGTGGTGCAGATATTGGTTGGGCTGGCGCTCGTGGGAGTGCTCGGGGCGCTGGTGTTACGGTTGGTGCGAAAGCACATGCTGTGGAGTCTGCGGAACAAGCTGGTGGTGACCTACCTGTTGTTCGCGCTGGCTCCGGTGGTGCTGTTTGTGACCTTGGTGACTATCTCGGCCTATGTCGCAGCGGGACAGTTTGCGATTCACCTGGCGGACTCCCGGCTGCAGTCGGAGTTGTTCGAGTTAGCGAGCGAGAATGTGGGGCGTTCGAGGGGGCTGTCACAGTATCTGGAGACGCATGGGTATGTGATGCCGCCACCGCCGCCCGCACAGGAGGTGCGGACAGAGGGCGAGGATACGGCGAGCAGCCGGTTGCCGAGGGAGATGACGGTATTCATCAATGGCGCTCCGCTGGACACGGGGCCGGTGAGCGGGAAGACTCCGTTTGGGCTGCCGCCGTGGGCGGCGGAACTGCCGGGATCGGCATTTCAGGGGGTGGTGCTGGATGGCAACGACATATACCTGGTCGCCGTTCACCAACGACGGCTGGCGGATGGGCGTGTCTTCAGCATGATGAGCAGTATTCCGGTGAACTCGGCGGTGATGGACATGATCGCCGACGGGCTGGGGGATACGCGGATTCTTCCGAGTAAGACAGGAGCGAATACGAGCGAGGCACAGAGCGGGGTTTCAGGCAAGACGAGTGAGGCTGAGAAATCTGGGACGCTGTCGGGCAGTGTGAGAGGCGGGGCGCGGGTGCTGGGGCCGGGGCGGCCGGCGTGGATCTCGGGTGGAAGAGAGCCGGATGGTGTGAACCTTGAGGATATACGGGTGCGGTTTCTGTCGACGGTGGCAGTCACGGACTGGGACACGGGCGGGCTGGACGACATTCCGATCGAGGTCACTTCCCGTCCGTCACTGCTGTACAAGCAGTTATTCGGAACGTCGCTGGGAGGTCTATTCACAAGCTTCTACACGGTGGGATTGATTGTGTTGTGCATTGTGTTCCTGCTGATTGAACTGTTGGCGCTGTGGATGGCGGTCCGACTGAGTAAGACGATTACGACTTCGGTGGCTGACCTTTACGATGCGACTTTGAAGATTGATCGGGGGGAGTTGGGGTACCGGATCGGGGTGCAGCGGGAGGATCAGCTGGCGGAACTGAGCCGGTCGTTCAACCGGATGACGGGGTCGCTGCAGCGGCTGCTGCTGGAGCAGCAGGAGAAGGAGCGGCTGCAGAATGAGCTGTCGATCGCGCAGGAGGTGCAGGCGAACCTGTTTCCGCACCAGGACACCGATCTGAAGAATCTGCAGTTGCATGGGGTGTGCCGCCCTGCTCGGACGGTGAGCGGGGACTACTACGATTTTCTGGTGTTTCATGAGGATGCTCATGAGGGGCATCCTAGCCGACGGGTGACGGGGGTGGGGATTGCGCTGGGGGATATCAGCGGGAAGGGGATCTCGGCGGCGCTGCTGATGGCTACGCTGCACTCGGCGGTGCGGGCTTACCGGTTTGCGAGTGAGGAACTGGTGTATAGCGAGTCGCACCTGGACGGGTTGACGGCCAGCCGTGATGATGCGGGTGACTGTGATGAGTTGTTCCAGTCGCCGGGGCGGATTCTGTCGCTGTTGAACCGGCATCTGTACCGGAGTACGCAGCCTGAGAAGTATGCGACGTTGTTTCTGGCGCACTATGATGCCGACTCTGCGCTGCTGACTTATTCAAATGCCGGGCAGCTGCCTCCGCTGGTGCTGGGGGTGGATGGGGTGGTGCGACGGCTGGATAAGGGCGGGACCGTGGTGGGGCTGATGGATGGGATGCACTATGAGGAGGACAGGTTCAAGATGCAGCCGGGAGACATCCTGGTGGCTTACTCGGATGGAGTGACCGAGCCTGAGAATGACTTTGGCGAGTTTGGCGAGGAGCGGATGATGGAGGTGGTGCGGCGGTACCGGGACCAGCCTCTGCATGTGATCTCTTCGCAGGTGATGCAGGCTCTGGATGCGTGGATCGGGGCGGAGGAGCAGCCGGACGATATTACGCTGGTGCTGGCGCGGCAGCTTTAGTAGGTTTTCAAAGAACGGTGACGCCTTCCTCTTAGGAAAAGCCGGAGCGGAAGCTCCCAATCATGAAGCGAATCTTTCGTAGAGCCAAAGCCCCGGCATCATGGGCTGGGGGTGTTGGATTTGACTACGATGGCGTTGGGTGAGGGGCCGGCGGGGAGGGTGGTGAAGAGGGTGGGGAGTGGGTTTCCCTGGGTGCGGATGACGGCTACGTCTCCGGAGTGGGCGTCGGCGGCGAGGAGGAGGTGCTCGTCGACGGAGAAGGCGATGGCGTCGGGGGCGGAGCCGGTGCGGACGGCGGTGACGAGGTGTCCGTCATCGATGCTGTAGAGGCTGACGGAGTCGGCGCCGAAGTTGGAGACCCAGAGGGTGGTGTTGTCTGCGCTGACGACGGCCTGGGACGGGTTTGTCGCCGATGGGGAAGGTGCTTTCGACCTGGTTGTTGAAGGCGTCGATCTCGGAGATGGAGTCGGAGGCGAAGTTGGAGGCGAAGATCTCGCCGCCGTCGGGCTTGAGGGCGAGATGAACGGGGTTGTGGCCTACGTCGAGGAGAGTGAGGAAGTGGTCGGCGAGGGCGGCGGAGTCCTGTTTGGCGGGCCAGGAGCCGGGGGCGGCGGCGAGCGAGATGGCCATGACCTGATGGCCGGCGGAGCAGGCGATGAAGGTCTTGGAGGAGTCGGGGAGGATGACGGCGTCGGTGGCTCCGGGACAGCCGGGGAAGGCGGCGCGGAGGTGGAGGATGTTCGCGGCCTGTTTGGCGGAGAGAGCGTCGGCTGTGTAGGGGGCGACGTCGAAGATGGAGACGCTGCTGCTGCCGCGATTGGTGACGACGAGGGAGCGGCCGTCGGGAGAGATGCGGGCGAGGCCGGGCTGCTCTCCGGTGCCGGCGACGGCGATCTCGCGGCGGTGGTCGAGGTCGAGGACGGAGACGGTGTTGGAGCCGGAGTTGGCGACGAAGGCGCGGTGGCCGGAGGGGTCGACGGAGATGAAGTAGGGGAGTTTGTGGACGGGGATGGTGGCGACGACGCGGTTGGCGGCGGAGTCGATGACGGAGACGGAGCCGTTGCCGGTGGGGGTGCCGGTGTTGACGACGTAGACCTCGTTGCGGACGGGGTTGACGGCGAGGCCGGTGGGGTTGAGGCCGACCTGGAGGGTGCGGTCCTGGCGGAGGTAGACGAGGTCGAGGACGGAGACGGTGTTGGCGGCGCCGTTGGAGACGTAGGCGAACTCGCGGTAGCCGGCGGGAGCGTCGGGGAAGTAGTTGTGCCGGCAGCCCGCGAGGAGGACAAGGGCGCAGCAGAGCGAGAGCGACAGAAGGCGATTGGAGCTGGACACTGTTGCGAGTCTAAATCCTGTCAGCCGAGCGGGCTGGGTTGATGTGCTGCGGTGCTTCATTGTTGTCCTCCTTTCTGCTGCGGCGGGTATCCCCACCCTGGCGTGTTTTGCGCAAATTATTCAAACGATGGTACTTAGGCCCGGACCTTACTGCTAAATTCTTCATTCTAAACGGCTTGATTTGTAAAGTATTGCATTATATAGACTTGCGTTGCTTTCTCCTTTGAAGCGGTTATGGGTTAAATGCGAAAGCCCCAGGCCAGCGGCTGGGGCTTTTCTCTTCTGTTTCTATTATATCAGATTGCAATAACTCCGTACTCGATTATTTTCTGGTGCTAAGTTATTGTTTTAGAGTGAGTTACAGGATTTTTTAGAGAGGTGGGGCTTGACAACTTTTTGGCGCCCGGCATTTTGGGGTACTTCGGGTGCGGCCGATCTGGCGGGACTAGTACTTTTGCCGGTAAACGTAATGAATTCTTCGCCATAGACTTGCGTTATGGGGCATTTCGGCAAGTGGATGCGCGCAGCTGTTGTAGTTGGGATGCTGGCGGTTTACTTCGTTTTCGTATGGCGGGGTGCGACGGAGGAGAGCCGCCGTTCCCTGATCCTTACGAAGGCTTCGGCATCGACCGGCGATTACGTCATCATCAACGTCAAGGTGACGGCCATCGATGTGGCCCAGGGACTGCTGCATGAGCGAATCCGGTTGATTCCCGTGGGTCGATTCGCGGTGGATCGGGCGACTCCAGCGGTCGACCTGAAGCTGCTGATTAATTCGATTCAGGGAAACAAACCGTCGTGTATCCCAAGGGGGAACGGATTGCACCCATCGATTTCACAAGCGCTCTCTCGGGAAATCTAAACCGGTATCCGTTTGACAGGTATGTCTCCGACATCGATCTTCTGGTTACTGCTCCGGCACCTCCTGCACCTCCTGCACCACTGCCGCCAATGGAGCCCGTACCTGGAGAAGCTTTCGGCGAAGAAAGCGATGCCGATCCACTTGCGACGGCGCTTGTGGTTGGCCCGAGTGACGTGAATACGAGCGAGCCAGTTTCAATCAATGAGAATTTCGTTGCTTCGATTGCAGGAGTGAAGTTCGAGGGACACGTGAGCCAGGATGATACATACAAGCTCATGCGGACCTCAATCGCGATGCGAAGAGCCAATAACATTCTCTTCGTTTCTATCGTTGTGATGACGGTGATGTTTATTTTGGCTGTCAGCATCATGATTATGGCGCTGCGCGTGGCGTCATCTCCAAAAGAGATTAATTTGCTTCCGCTATCGCTTTGCGTGACATTGATATTCGGTCTGCCGGCCCTGCGGAATGTACAGCCCGGCGTGCCGGGAATAGGCGCGCTGTGTGACTACCTCTCATTTATCTGGGCGGAATTTATCGTAGTGACGTCTGCAATTGGCCTGGCGTGGATATGGATCATCCGTTCCATCAGAGACCGGTCCAAAGAGGAGCCACGTGGTGGGTGAGGTGGTGGTGGGAGTGGCGTCAGGGGATGATTACGACGGGGCCGTTTGCGGTCTCGTTTTTTACGGCCTGGAGGGCGGCGTTGGCTTGACCGAGGGGGAAGATCTGGACTTGCGGCTTGATGCCGATCTCGCCGGCTAGTTGGAGGTAGTCGCGGGCGTCCTGGCGGGTCATGTTGGCTACGCTGCGGATCTGGCGTTCGCCCCAGAGGAGGGTGTCGTAGTCGAAGGCGGGCATCTGGTCGAGGTGGATGGCGTTGATGGCGAGGATGCCGCCTTTGCGGAGGCTGGAGAGAGCGCTGAGGACGACGGCTCCGCTGGGGGCGAAGGTGATGGCGCGGTCGAGTTGGACGGGAGGTTTGTCGGCTTCGGTGCCGACCCAGGTTGCTCCGAGTTTCACGGCTTCGTTGCGGTGGTTTTCGCCGCGGGTGCTGACGTAGACTTCGCAGTTCCAGTGGCGGAGGACTTCGATGGCCTGCGAGGCGGAGGCTCCGAAGCCGAAGAGGCCTACGCGCTCTCCGGGCTGGGTTCCGGCGACGCGGAGACTGCGGAAGCCGATGATTCCGGCGCAGAGGAGCGGGGCGACGTGGGTGTCGTCGAGGGTGGCGGGCAGGGGGAAGGTGAAGTCGGAGCGGACCAGGGCGTATTCGGCGTAGCCGCCGTTGGTGGAGTAGCCGGTGAAGATGGGGTTGTCGCAGAGGTTTTCTTCGTGGCGAAGGCAGAAGGGGCATGTGCCGTCGGTGCCGCCGATCCAGGAGACGCCTACGCGGGTGCCTGCGGGGTGTTCGGGGGTGGCGCCTTCGATGACTTCGCCTACGATCTGGTGGCCGAGGATGAGGGGTTGGTGGATGAGGGGGAGATCGCCTTCGTAGATGTGGAGGTCGGTGCGGCAGACTCCGCAGGCGAGGACGCGGAGGAGGGTGTGGTTGGGCGTGAGGGTGGGGCGGGGGACGTCTTCGATTTGGAGGGGCTGATTTTGGGATCGTGGAACGGCGGCTTTCACAGGTCACCTCGCGGGTATTCCTTTAGAATCGGGGCCAATGAAATTGTCGGTAGTTCGCGTTGTCCGCGGGACACCCTCATTGTTCATGGATTCATGAAATCACACAATGGAAAGAGGAAGACGATATGACTAGTTTTCAACCGCAATTCCCTGAAGACGAAAAGCACTGCGGAAGCTGTGGGGCGAACGCGAGCTTCATCGATAACGAAGGGGTTCCGCTGTGCAAGAATGATGCGATCATTGCGATGACGCGGGATCCTCACGAGTTGGCTACGGCGGTTGCTGATCTGCTGGAGAGGCACCAGGGGGTGGTATAGCTTCATCTTGCCCGTAAACCCACCTTAGCGACGATGAAACTGTCGCGAAGATGGGGCACCCGGTTTTGGTGGCTAGGGTTTGGGGTGGGTCCAGGTGTAGACGAGGCGGCCGAAGACGGCTGCGTTGATGAGGATGATCCCGCAGTAGGTGGCGAGGATGTGGCGGTGCTGAATGGTGCTTACGTCGAAGAAAGTGTGCCAGGTCATTCGGTGTCGTCCTATAGGGTGTCGAGAGATGCTTCGATGGTGCGGAGGGCGTTTTCCTGCTCGGCTAGCTGGCGGCGGCGCTCGATGATGAAGCGGAAGGCGAGGATGAAGATGCCCCACATGAGCCATCCGGCCATGTTCCAGAGGATGGCGGGGTAGAGGCTGGGGTCGACGCTGCCGCCGTCGGTGAATACGGGAGCGGGGTGCTGGGTGCGCCACCAGCGGATGGACTCGAAGACGATGGGGACGTCGATGGCGGCGAAGATGGCGAGGACCGCGGAGAGGGTTCCGACCTGTCCCGCTGGGGCCATCTTGCGGGTGAGGAGGTAGCTGACATAGAGGAGCCAG
Organism: uncultured Acidobacteriaceae bacterium; assembly: GCA_963744125.1. Classification (GTDB taxonomy): domain Bacteria; phylum Acidobacteriota; class Terriglobia; order Terriglobales; family Acidobacteriaceae; genus Edaphobacter. Next base: position 1,530,278 of record CAVUSG010000012.1, read on the forward strand.
AGGATGAAGGCGCTGGTGAGGCGCGCGTCCCAGGTCCACCAGATGCCCCAGACGGGACGGGCGTAGAGCATGCCGGTGAGAAGCATGAGGGTGCCGTAGAGGACGCTGACCTGGCCGGAGGCGAGGGCGAAGGCGTCGGCGGTGAGGGCTTTGAGGGGGTCGCGGTTGCGCAGGTAGAGATAGGCGAGCGAGGCGACGAGATTTACATAGGGGAAGACGCAGGCCGAGGATGGCGAAGGGCAGGTGGTAGTAGAAGATGCGCTGGACGTCGCCGAGCTGGGCGTCGGGGGGAACGAGGAAGATGGCCTGGCGGAAGCCTTCGACGAGGACCGCTATGTTGACGATGAACCAGAGGATAGCGGTGTTGCGGAGCCAGGCGGGAACGGCGGTTCCGGTGGCGGGGGGGGTGGCTAGGGTGCGTTGGTCCATGGGTGCCTGCTCCAATGGCTATTTTATCGCGGATTGGGGAATTGTTTGATTAGACAGACGCCGTTAAAATGGGTTTGTCATGCCATTTCCTATCAAAGTTTGCGTTGTGTGCGGTGAAGAGTTCGAGTTGAGGCCGGATAAGCCGGGATTTGCGAATCGTTGCCCGGAGTGTAGTGCTCCTGAGGCGGAGGATTCTAAGCCAAGCGGGGTGAAGACGGATCGTGAGGGGAATGCGGCTCGTCGGCAGGCTATGAAGGAGCTGCTCTATCGGAAGGATAGTTAGCTTCCCGATGGGCTATCGCGGTTGGGCTTGGAGATTTGTGGCGCGAAGTAAGAGAGCATGCCCTAGGGGCTAAAGCCCGGATCTCTCTATTGGCCTATGAGACCCAAGGCTGAAGCCTTGGGATACCTAGATGTGGTGAGTCAAGAGGTTGTTGTCATCGAGGCCTGCTCTGCTGATGGGAGGATGTTGGTTGAGGCTGGCATGGGGACGGTGCCAGTTGTACTGGTGGGTCCAGATGGGCAGCCAGGAAGTTCTATCTTCTGAGTTCTGATAGGTGCGTGCGTAGGCCCATTCGTTGATGGCGGTCTGGATGAAGCGTTCTGCCTTTCCGTTGGTGCGTGGGGTGTAGGGCCGAGTTCGCCGGTGCTTGAGGTGGAGCTGAGCGCAGGTCCGGTGGAAGCGGTGGGCCTTGTAGCATGGGCCGTTGTCAGTGAGCACGCGACGGATGCCGATGCCGAGGGAGTCGAACCAGGCGACGGCGGCGGCCAGGAAGTGAGTGGAACTGCGCTCGGTCTGGTCCGGATACATGGCGGTGAAGGCCAGCCGCGAGTGGTCGTCGACGGCGACATGCAGGAACTCGGCTCCGATGCCCTTGACGCCGTCGCGGCGGTCTCCAGTGACCCGGTGCGAAGGCCGCTGGATGCGCACCAGGCGCTTGATATCAAGATGCAGCAGGTCGCCTGGAGCCGGGTGTTCGTAGCGCACCACGGCGGGCCCAGGTTCGAGGTCGCGGATGCGGTTCAGCCCCAGCCGCCGAAGCACGCGGCTGACCGTGGCACGGCTGAGCCCAAGCTGCTGGGCGATCCGCACCCCGGTCCAACGTTCCCGTCTCAGCCGTTCGACCTCCATGATCCTCTCCTCCGACGTGCTGCGGGGTGAGCGATGAGGCCGCGAAGTCCGATCCCTGAGACCGGCCAGGCCATGCTCCCGATAGCGCCGCACCCACTTCGCTGCACTCTGCCGGCTCAGCTTGAACTCGGCCATGGCCTCCTTCAAGCTCAACCGGCCCTCTAATACATCCTTCGCAAGCTGCTCTCGACGAACAATCGTCAGTCGAGCATGATAGTGATAGTCCATTCGGTCTCCTGAGAATGCTTGGCTTCGCAAACTCAGCTTCACAGTTCTCGATCGAATGGACAACAACCTATTGAAACTTCACATCTAGAAGCAACGGCAACAACAAAAGCAAAAGCAACAGCAAAAGCAGGTCCTCCGCCTTCGGCGAAGGATGACAATATCTGTGGGTGATTGTTCGAACTATTCGGCGTGGAGGATGGTTTCGAACAGGAGGATGCAGAGGGTGGTGTAGATGAGGTCGTAGGCGGCTAGTTGTTTGATCCAGAGGTTGATCTGGATGGGGTCGAGGTCGTTGGTGATGATGCCGGTGGTGGCCTGGACCATTGCGAGGAGCGCGGGGATCGAGATAGGGAAGAGCAGCAGCGGAAGCAGGAGTTCGCGGCTGCGGGCGCGGAGGCCGAGTGCGGCGAAGAAGGTTCCGTTGACGATGAGGGCCCACGTGCCGAGCGGCAGGATGAGGGCGAGGAGCGCTACGTTGCCGAGGGCGTGCAGATTGTAAAAGACGATGAAGATGGGGGTGAGGATGGCTTCGACGGCGGTGACGAAGACCATGTTGGCGAGGGCTTTGCCGAGGAAGAGTGCGGAGGCGGGTGAGGGGGCGAGGCGCTGGGCGTCGAGGACCTGGTTGCGCTGCTCGCGGGTCCAGGACTGGTTGAGCGCGGTGACGGAGCTGAAGAGGATGGCGACCCAGAGGACTCCGCCGGCGATCTGGCGGGTGGTGGTGGGGTAGCTGGTGGGGTCGAAGGCCAGAGAGAAGATGGCGACGACGAGCAGCGAGAAGAAGAGCATCGCGTTGATGGCGTCGCGTCCGCGCCACTCGAGGCGGAGGTCTTTCTGGAGATGGCCGAGGACGTGGTGGAAGTAGGTCATTGGGGCGGGTTGTTGGTTGTTGGTTGCTGGTTGCTGGTTGACTTGGTTAGGTCGACTATGGTGGCTTCGGTGGCGCGAAGGTAGTCGGCGGGGCTGAGGAGGATTTGGAGGCCGCGCTGGCCGGCGGAGACGGAGATGACATCGTGAAGTTCGATGGTCTCGTCGGCGTAGGCGGGGAAGGGCTTGCGGGCGGCCATGACGGTGACTCCGCCGCGGATGTAGCCGGTCAGGGGTTCTACTTCTTTGAGGGAGGCTAGTTCGGCTTTCTTTGCTCCGGCAGCGTGGGCTAGTTTTTTTAGGTCTAGTTCGGAGTCGCCGGGGATTACTGCGAAGAGATGGTCGCCGGAGTTGGTTTGGGCAAGGAGGGTCTTGAAGACCTGTTCGGGGGGAAGGCCGATCTTACGGGCTACGGAGATGGCGGTGAGATCTTCGGGGTCTACTTCGTAGGCCTGGAGTTGGTAGGGGATGCTGAGGGAGTCGAGCAGGCGGGCGGCGTTTGTTTTTGTGGCGACGGGCGTTGTCTTCACGCGGCGGGCTCGTTGGCTGGATCTTGGGTGGAGATGATCTGGCCGTTCTGCATGATGATGGTGTCGTGGCCGAGGGGTGCGGCGAGGTGGGCCTGGTGGGTGGTGAGGATGATGGTGCGTTTGCCGCCGGAGGCGTGGGGCCAGGTGCGGAAGTCGGCGAGAAGCTCGACCATCTGTTTTGCAGAGGCTACGTCGAGGTTGGAGAAGGGCTCGTCGAGGAGCAGGAGTTCGGGGTCGGACTGGAGGACGCGGGCGAGGGATGCTCGTTGGCGCATGCCCTGGGAGTATTGGGCGATGGGGCGCTTCAGGTTCGGATCTAGTCCGACGGCGCGGAGGGACATCTCGGGGGAGCCCACGCAGGCGCAGCCTCCGTCGCGGTGGAGTGCGGCGAAGTAGTGGAGGTTTTCGATGGCGGTGAGCTCGTCGTAGAGCATGGGGGCGTGGCTCATGTAGGCGATGCGGTTGCGCTGTTTCTGTGGCTTGTCGCCGAAGATAGTGACGGTGCCGCGCGTGGGTGCGATGAGTCCGCTGAGAACGCGCAGGAGAGTGGACTTGCCGGCGCCGTTCTCGCCGAGGATGACGGTGCAGGAGCCGGAGACGAAGGTGGCGGAGACGTTGCGGAGGGCGGCGAAGGAGCCGTAGACGCGGGAGACTGCTTGGAGTTCGGCGGCGATGGGAAGTTCAGACATCTTTTCCAGTATAGAGTGCAGAATTTAGTTGATGTAGAGGCAGTCTTTCGTTAGGGTTGCGATTCATGGACACATTTGAGTCGTACGGAGCGGGGGCGATCCCTCCGCCTATGCTGTTGTCTGAGCTGCCTCGACCTTCGCCGCCGCGGTTGCACTGGGGTTGGGTGCTGGTACTGGATTTCCTCACGAGGAGCCTTTTCGGAGTTGTGTGGCTGGTCGTTCAGGCTAACTGGGTTCGGAAGGTGCGCGGCCACAGCACCGCCTTCATCCTGTCGATCATCCACATGTTGTTCTACCCAGGGTTGTTTGCGATGGCGTTCACAGCAGGGATGATGGGAGCCATCGATGGATCGCCTCTAGTCACAGCGATTACAGTAGTCGGTTCAGTCACTGCGGTAGTGTTGTGGGTGGCAACAGTTTTTACGTTGCGGTCTGAACTCTCAGCAAGTCCAATCGATATTCCATTAGGTGGGGTGATGACTTTCTTCTTCGGCCCACTCTATTTCCAGTATTTTTTGCACGACTACGAGACAGGATATGGAGGCAAGCGCGCAGCGGACGGCATTCTGGGACTGTCACAGCCGAATTCTTAAATTACTTTTGCGGTAGAACGGCTGTTGCGGTCGTGGTGGGGGTGGTTGTGGCTGGTGTTGCGCCGGGGGTTGCGGGCGCGTATTTGGAGGCGCACTTGGCCTGGAGCTGGGTGGCGTGGAAGACGCCGTCCCTGCCGTACATGCCTACGGCGAGGGCCTGGGACTCGTCCTTGAAGGTGTCGGGGGGTGGTTCGGTGCCCTGGTAGCTGACTTCGATGACGCAGTTGGGTCCGGCGGTCTCGCAGCCGGGGACCGCATTGTTGGCGGTCTGCTCGGTGAGCTGGAAGGTGACGTTGGGGCCGTTGCGATGGATGGAGCCGGGAGTGACGAAGCCGCCGACGCGAAGATGGCGGGTGTAGGCCTTGTCGCCCATCTGACGCATCTCACCGATGGTGACGTAGTAGCTCTTGTTGTCGCGGACGCCGGTGAAGGCGAGCCAGCCGACGGCGGCGATGATGACTACTGCGGCGATAATAATTTTGATGGGGCCTTTGGAGTTGGCTTGCGACATAAGGCTTCGGTTCCCCTTGGTATTACTTCTCTCGGTTCCATTATAGAAGGTGGTGCGGGGCTGTGGGTCATCCTTTAGTATTACGAGGTTGGAGGGCTGATGAGCCGATCGCGCAGAGAGTTTCTCGCCAGAACGTCGCTGGGTGTGCTGGCGGCAGCGGTGGGTTGCCATAAAAACGCAGCGAAGCCAGGCGATACGGGGTCGAATGCAGCTCTGGGCGGGGAATTGCCGCCGGGTGCTCCTTCGGCGTTTGCGACATCGCCGCCGGTGGGGCCGGAGGTCTCTGCGGGGACGTTTGCGGAGGCGGAGAAGTTGGTGCAGGTGCAGTATTCGCAGGACCAACTGGCCGAGGCGGCGGAGACCTGGCGGGTGGCGATGGCGGGCCTGTATGAGCGGCGGACAGGGCCGCGGAAGGTGACGCTCGAGACGACGCTGGCACCGGCGACGGAGTGGAATCCGGTTCTGCCGGGATATGACAGCGGGCCGACCCAAGACAAGTTTGTGCGGAGCACTGGCGCGCCGGGCGATGGGCCGCTGCCTTCGACTGACCATGAGATTGCGTTTGCACCGTTGACGAGCCTGTCGCGATGGATCGAGCGGAAACAGATCACTTCGATGCGGTTGACCTCGATCTATCTGGAGCGGTTGGAGCGATTCAACCCTGAACTACGCTGCGTGATTACGCTGACGGAAGACCTGGCGATTCAGCAGGCGAAGGTGGCGGACCGGGAGATTGCGGCGGGGCAGTATCGCGGGCCGCTGCATGGGATTCCTTGGGGCGCAAAGGACCTGCTGGATACGGCGGGGATCTATACGACGTATGGGGCGGAGCCTTTCAGGGACCGGATTCCCTTCAAGGATGCCGTTGTGGTTCAGCGACTGCATGAGGCGGGCGCGGTGCTGGTGGCGAAGCTGAGCCTGGGCGCGCTGGCGCTGAATGATGTGTGGTTTGGGGGACAGACGATGAATCCGTGGCTGCCGGAGGAGGGTTCTTCGGGTTCGAGCGCGGGGCCGGGAGCGGCGACGGCGGCGGGGTTGGTGGGGTTTGCGATTGGCAGCGAGACGGGTGGGAGCATTGTGAGTCCGAGTATGCGCTGCGGAGTGGCGGGGCTGCGTCCGACGTACGGGCGAGTGGCTCGGACAGGGGCGATGACGCTGTGCTGGTCGCTGGATAAGCTGGGGCCGATGGCTCGCGGGGTGGAGGATACGCTGCTGGTGCTGAAGGCGATCTCAGGCCCGGATGGAGGTGATCTGGCGAGTGTGCCGAGTCATCTGGACTTCGAGGCGAATGGCCCCGTAAAGGGGTTGCGGGTGGGGTATTTTCCGAAGTGGCTGGTGGGTGAGGGTGCGACGGATGTGGACCGCGATGCGCTGGAGACGGTGCGGAAGCTGGGGATGTTGCCGACGGAGGTAACGATCCCGGACTGGCCATATGACTCGCTGGACGTGATCCTGTTTGCGGAGGCGGCGGCTGCGTTTGAGGAGTTGACGCTGAGTGGGCGGGTGGGCGAGTTGAAGATGCAAGTTCCGGATGCGTGGCCGAATATCTTCCGGCAGTCGCGGTTTTTGTCGGCGGTGGATTTCGTGCAGGCTGACCGGATGCGGCGGAAGGTCGCGATGGAGATGACGCGGGTGATGGAGGAGGTCGACGTGCTGCTGGTGCCGTCGCTGCGCGATGAGATATTGACGATCACGAACTTTACGGGTCATCCTTCGTTGACGCTGCGGGCTGGGTTCATAGAGGTGTCGCAGGCGCGGAGTGATTGGGCTCCGGATCCGAAGAATCCGCTGCCGAAGTTTTCGCCACCGCGCAAGGTTCCACATGGAGTGACGCTGATTGGGCGACTGTTTGACGAGGGGACGCTGGGGCGGGTGGGGATTGCGATGGAGAAGAGCTTTGGGGTGGCTAGCGTTACTCCGCCGGGATTTTAACGGTTGTGTTTAGTAGCCATAGCCCTCTGAGTCGAGGTCGACTTTGCCGCAGATGCTCTAGTTATGCTCTGCGTCTTGCGCTGAGAAGATCAACGGGGTGCAGAGACTTGCGCGGTGTTTTGCGGCGTATACTTACTCGATAATATCGTCACTATAAGCGGGGACAAACGAATGAGCGGGAATGGCAACGGACAGCATACGGACGGCAACGGGAATGGCGCGCATGGGCACTCGCACGGCAATGATTACAAGGTGCCGACGGGGCGGGCGGAGTGGATTGTGAAGCGCAAGGCCGAGGCGGCGCGAACAGGCGACACGAATATGTCGCAGATGCACTTTGCGCGCAAGGGGATGATCACCGAAGAGATGGCCTACGTGGCGCAGCGGGAGAAGATCTCGGCTGAGCTGGTGCGGAGCGAGGTGGCGAAGGGGACGATGATTATCCCCGCGAATATCAACCACGTCGAGTTGGAGCCGATGGCGATTGGAGTGGAGTCGCTGTGCAAGATCAATGCGAATATCGGTAACTCGGCGATTGTGTCGAACGTGGATGAAGAGCTGCGCAAGCTGCACACGGCGGTCCACTATGGGGCTGATACGGTGATGGATCTTTCGACGGGTGGGGATATTCCGATGATTCGCGAGCAGATTCTGCGGCACTCGCCGGTGCCGATTGGGACGGTGCCGCTATACGAGGCGCTGAACCGGGTGAAGAAGCTTGAGGATTTGAACATCGACATCTACATGGAGGTGCTGGAGGAGCAGGCGCAGCAGGGAGTCGATTACTTTACGATCCATGCGGGCGTGCTGATTCAGTATGTGCCGATGGTGGCGAAGCGTATCACTGGCATTGTGAGCCGGGGCGGCGCGATTATGGCGCAGTGGATGACGCACCATCACAAGCAGAACTTTCTGTATGAGAATTTTGACCGGATTACAGAGTTGATGGCTCGTTATGACGTTAGCTACTCGCTGGGCGATGGGCTGCGGCCGGGTTGTATTGCAGATGCGAGCGATGAGGCTCAGTTTGCGGAGTTGAAGACGCTTGGCGAGCTTACTCGCCGCGCGTGGAAGAGCGATGTGCAGGTGATGATCGAGGGGCCAGGCCATATTCCTATGGACCAGATCAAGCTGCAGGTGGATAAGGAAGTGGAGCTATGCGACGGTGCTCCGTTCTATGTGCTGGGGCCGCTGGTGACGGACATCGCTCCGGGCTATGACCACATTACGTCGGCGATTGGCGCCGCGATGATTGGGTGGCACGGCGCGGCGATGCTCTGCTATGTAACTCCGAAGGAGCATCTGGGGCTGCCGAACGAAAAGGATGTGAAGGACGGGATTATCGCTTACAAGATTGCTGCTCATGCAGCGGATGTGGCTCGTCACCGTCCAGGTGCGCGGGATCGAGACGATGCGATCAGCCACGCCCGGTACACGTTCGATTGGGATAAGCAGTTTGCGTTGTCGCTTGACCCGGAGACGGCTCGGTCAATGCACGATGAGACGCTGCCGGATGACTACTACAAAGAAGCGGCGTTTTGCAGCATGTGCGGGCCGAAGTTCTGCAGCATGAACTGGTCAAGCAAGGTGGACGAGTTCAACGCGAAGGAGCATGGGCTGGTGAAGCCGGACCTGACGCAGATTGTTACGGAGCAGATGGCGCTGAGAAGCTAGTTGTTGGTTGCTGGTTGTTAGTTGTTGGTAAGGGCAAAAGCGAAAGGCCGTCTCTTGTGGAGGCGGCCTTTTCTGTTGCTATTGGTACTGTAGCTGTTGGTGGGACGGGGCTGATGCCGCGAACGTGGCGCGTCTGGAGCGGACGGGGCTCCGGGGTGCGTCGTTGAGGGCGCTGTGGTGGTCGCGTCCGGAAGGCCGATCTAAGCGAACGGCGCTGAAGTTGAAGGTCATGCCGGCGACACGGACCAGAAGATGGTGAGGTGTGGGCAGACTGCAAGAGTCCCGGAACAGGACCTGAGGGATTTTAGAGTGAATCCTTTTCCTCCCTCCCGGAACGCATAGCGAGAAGAGCCGGTGCGATGATCATACCGAGAAATACCAAGGCAAGAACTAGATCGTGAACCATAGGAATGCTCCTTTTGGACGAATGCTGCTAAGTCTGCTGGAGCCATCATCGAATGGTTGAATGGGCGGGGAACATAGCACTTCGGCCAAGAGGTGTGACACGAAAGTTGCAGAGGGGTGCAGGAGTTATTTTGCAGCCGATTCGAGGATGGCGGCGGAGCGGTTGAGGGCCCTGGCGAGGAGAGTGAGCTGAGACTGGGCGCGGGTGGGGTCGGAGGCGTCGATGGCTTCGTTGACGCCGGGGATGACGACGGCGGCGTAGCCGGTGAATTCGCCAGGTGCGTAGATGAGGTGGCGGTACCAGGGGCGTTTAGGTAGGCCTTCTGGGTTTAGGAGGGCGGTCTCGGCGTCGCGCAGGGTTTTGTTGAGCTCTGCGGGGTCGTTGGGCGGGTTGGATTGGCGGCTCCGGATGGAGATTCCGGCGGCGGCGAAGCGTTCGGCGGCGGCCAGGGCGGGGGCGAAGTCGATCTTGGAGGGTGGGGTGAATTCGGCCATGGCGCCGGGGTTGACGTGGTCGCGGGGCTGGGAGCGGGCCTGAGCGGACTCGAGGTAGCTGACTATCTCCTTGCCGTAGAGGTCGTAGTCGTAGGGGAGGACGTCGGCGTCGGCCATGTGGAGCAGTTCGAGGCCGAAGACGCGGGCCTGTTGCTGCTCGTAGACGAAGGTGGGGTCGGAGAACTTGGTGAAGTAGGTGTAGTCGTCGAAGGCGGAGTGGTAGACGCCGTAGGGGCCGTCGGAGCCGATGTCGGTGGAGGGGACGCCGAAGTGCTGGATGAAGGGCGTGTAATCGGAGCCGGAGCCGAGATCGCCCACGCGGACATCGTCGCCGATGTTGGCGTTGTAGCGGGAGGGGCCGCTGAACGCGCTGTTGGCTGCGCGGCTATTGGCGCGGTGCTCGCGGGCCTCTTCCTGGGATTTCTTCCACTCGTCGTATACGGTGCCGCCGGCCGGGCTTGGGACCTCGCGGGTGACCTCGCGGACGAACTGTTTGAGCGATGGCACCGAGCCGGCGCTGAAGCTGGGGCCGGACACGGCGACGTCGGTGTTGAAGTAGGCTACGGCGTTGGCAAGATGGCTGGCGTGCTCCTCTGCCCACTCGGTGGAGCCGATGAGGCCTTCTTCCTCGGCGTCCCATGAGCCGATGACGATGCGGCGTTTGGGCCGCCAGCCTTCTTTGAGGAGAACTCCGAGGCCGTGGACGGCTTCGAGCATGGCGGCGGTGCCGGAGCTGGGGTCGACCGCGCCGTAGACCCAGGCGTCCCGGTGGTTTCCGGCGATGACCCAGGCGTCTTTCTGGGCGGGGTCGGTGCCTTCGATGGTGCCGACGACGTCCCAGATGGTGCGAAGGGCGATGTCCTGCTGGAGGTGCATGTGGACGGTGACTTTGGTAGCGGGGTCGCTGGAGCCGAGATGGTAGGCGAAGGGCAGCGCGCCCTGCCAGTCGCGGGGGGAGCTGGGGCCGCTCATGGCGCGCAGAATGGGCGCGGCGTCCTTGTAAGAGAGTGGGTTGACCGGGATGGAAGGCTGGTTGTTCTGGAGTTTGTTGGCGGGGATGCGTTTGGAGTCGGGCAGATCGAGGGTGGAGGCGATGCCGGGGGTCTGGGGGTCGCCGGGGTAGATGGGCAGGAACTGGACGGAGCCGCGCTGGACGGCGGAGTCGGGGCGGTATGGGCCTTTGGGGTAGACATCGCCGCGGAAGTAGCCGTCGTCCGCGGGGTCGGAGTAGATGAGGACGCCTTTGGCTCCGTATTGCTGGGCGATGTAGGCCTTGACTCCGCGGAAGTTGCTGCCGTAACGGACGAGGACGATCTTGCCTTTGACGGAGACGCCGAGCTCGGCGAGTTTCTTGAAGTCGGCGAGGTTGCCGTAGTTGGCGTAGACGACCTCGCCGGTGACGTCACCGGAGGGCGATGATCCGCTGAAGGCGGGGAGGATGCGGGGGTCGTTCTGGAAGGCGTCGCCGCCGTACTGGGTGGGATCGACTCGTTCGGGCGAGGGACCGGTCATAAGCTTTTTGCCCTGGGCGTCGAAGGCCTCGATGAGGATGCTGACGGGCTTGTTGAGCAGGACCCTGTAGGGGGTGATGGTGGTCTCGAGGCCGGCGGCTTTGAACTTATCGGCTACGTAGAGGGCGGTGGCGTAGTCCTCGGGGGAACTGGCCCAGTGGGGTGCGGCGGTGAGGGTCTTGAGGTGTTCGCCGGCGAGCTTGGCGTCGGGGACGGCGAGGAAGGTGGCGTCCCACTTGGCTTGCTGGGTGAAGTCGCGGTAGCCGAAGACCTGCGGCGTGGGGGACTGGGCCGGAGCGGGGAGCGTGGTCAGCAACAGAAGCGGCAGGAAGCAGATTCGTTTGCAGAGGCCTGAAGTGCGAAGTGGCAGAGAGTGGTTCGGGATCAAATGGAGCCTCAGCATTTAGAGCGTGAATGTAAGATTAGCGCAAATGCCGGGAGGACATCCGGCGACGTCGTCTTTCGGACGTTCGGACGCTGGGAAGACACCGCACTCCCGGTGCGGTCTGGTACTCCCCCCTCCCCATCAAATTGTGCAAAGTATTCAAAGTAGATGCTTTAAGTCCGGACTCTGGGACGCGTAAGTCCAAAAAGTCTTATAAATTGGGGTTTAAGGTTGCAAAGTATTCATATATTTAGACTTATTATGGTGGACCGGGTCGAATTATCAAAGATACCGGTCCGCCTGGGCGGTGGTTTTGCGTCTACCTCTATTATAGCAGGCGGGCGCAAGAGGCGGCGTCGGTATGCCGTTTGTTTGCTGTAAGTTACGAGATTTATCTTGACATAACGGCGGGGCTTCGGCCATTGGCGGGTGGAACGAATTTCAAGCAAACATTAGACCGGCTGACCGCAGAACTTGCAGCGGGTGGCGGCGAGCGGGATCTCGCTGAGGCACTGAGGGCAGGGCTTGTTGACGACGGCTTCCGGGCCTTTCATGCGGGCGATCAGGGCGTTGGCGGGGACGACGATAAAGAAGTACACGACACCAGCCATGAGGATGAAGGCGATGACGGCGTTGAGGAAGTTGCCGTAGGTGACGATGCCGCCATTGACGTTGAGGGTTAGAGCGGAGAAGTCGGGTTTGCCGACTACGGCTGCGATGAACGGCGTGATGATGTCTTTGACGAGCGAATTGACGATGGAGGTGAAGGCCGCTCCGATGATGACGGCGACAGCGAGATCGAGTACGTTGCCGCGCAGGATGAAGTCACGAAAACCTTTTAGCATTGGCTATTCTCCGGACGGAATAAAAACCTGGGACGGTGAAGTCTACCATTTGAGATGCGGCTTCGGTGGGTTTCAGTGGGTTGGGGAGAGCCAGTGCAGGTAAGGATAGAGGAAAAAAAAGACGATCATGCTGGTGGCCATGAGATCCATGTAGATCAGGAGAATGACGCCGGCGTGGTAGAGACTCCAGCGGCGCTGGAGGCAGCGGATGGTGTCGGCGGTGCCGAGGATGGCGAAGATCACGGGGAAGATGAGCAGCGGGGTGGCGCGGTTATGGGGGAAGTCGGAGAGCAGTACGGCGGCGGCCAGGGATCCAATGACAAGCAGGGTTCCGCGAATGAGGGAATGAGAGCGGAGATGGAAGAATTTTCCGCGGGGAAGGTGAAGGTGCGGCTTGTGGAACGGCGGAGTCGCGCCAGTGGAGGAGTGGAGCACACTCCTAGCATAGGCGCGTGTGTGCCACTGGCGCTATTTAGGGTCTGCAGCCGGGGGAGCGGGCGCGGAAAGCGGAGGCAGCTTGCTGATTGAAGCGACTGGTACTTCGATGGCGCCGATGCGATCTCCGGTGATGTCGCGGAGGCCGATACGCATGAAGTAGTTGCCTTTGACGGGGACGCTGATCTGCTGGTGGAGCGGATAGCCTCCGGCGAGTATCTGCTTCAACAGTTCGGGAGTGATGTCGGAGCGGGAGGCGGCGAGAGAATCGATGATAAGCGTGCCGTCCTGATCGTAGACGTAGACGCGGAGCTCAAGTTGGCTGTGATAGAGGCCGTCCTTGGTCTTGGTGAAGAGAATGGGCCGCGGATCGGCGGCTATGTCGACGAGGTAGCGCCGATAGGGACCGTGGGAGAGCTTGGCGTTGGGGTTGGCCTGGGAGCCAGGAGCGAGCGTGTCCTCGGGGGTGGTGGTCGCGGGTAGAATGCGGGCCTTGAAGATGATCTCGGTGGGGTCGGGTCCGCCTCTCATCATCGCGGTGCGCATGGGATCCGGCGGCGGTAGAGGCGCGGGTGCGCCTTTGGCTGGAGGTGTAGACGGGGATGGTGCCGGGGCTTTGGCTTTGGTGCTGGCGGTGGCGTTGGGGTCGATGGCATAGTAGCCGCGGCGATAGGAGAGGGTGTAGCCCTGTTGCTGGAGCTTCACCTGTATCTTGCGGAACTTGCCGTCTTGCGCGGGGTCGGTAGGAGAGTAGGTGAGGGTGTAGAAGTTGGCGCCGCTATCGGTGGCAGAGGCGATGGCCTGGCTGAGGCCGTTGGTGTTGATGAAGGCACGACCGCCGGTCTGCTCTGCCATATCGCGCATGGTGGCGTTTTCGGATGAAGTCTGCACAAAGAATTTTTGTTGGTCTTTTGCAGTGGCATTGGGGGTGCGCAGCGAATTTGAGGCCTGAGTTGGAGGCACTCATCGGAGGGATTGATGAAAAGGCCGCGAGCATCGACGGGATAGACGGCGACCTGCGCGGCGGCGAGCATCCGGCTGGTCTCTCGCAGCTGATCGCCATAGTCGGCGACGACGGAGAAGGGTTGCAGGAGATCAGTGTCGGGAAAGACATTGAGCGGGAATGAGCCGGAGAACCAGATGAGGTTCTTGCGGCCGGGAAAGCTGGAGAGGTAGCGGGCAAGAAGGTTCATCGCGTCGAGCGTGTAGCCGACGCGGAGCTGAAGCTGGAAGGCCTGGGTATCGGCCTCCATCTGCAGCATGTTGGCGATGACCTGGGCGGCGGCTGGGGTCGTCGCCGAGAATGTCGCTGAGCTGGTCGGAGGCGGCTTCGGCGGCTCCGGTGCCGGCGGCGTCGTCGAGCAGCGGCGATGCGGTGGGATTCTTCTTGTCGATGACCGCTTTGAGGATCTCCGGATTGGAGCTGAAGCCCTGAAGAAGGATGAGACGCGAGGTGAGGCCGAAGATGGCAGTGCGGACGCCGGGCTTCGCGGTGTTGAGGTACTGCTTCAACTGCGCGCGGACGTAGGACTGGTCGGCCATGGGAGTGTTGAGGGTGTCGAGCAGGATGATGTTTAGAGAGTCGCCGGGGGGCGCTGGAGAGAAGTTGGTGAAGACGCCGGGGGGCATCGGCGGAAGGTGCTCAGCCGGAGGCGCCTTGGGATTGGGATAGACATGCTCCTCGAAGTGGCTGATGGTCTGCGGAGTGCTGCCTTCGATGACATTGAAGTCCGACTGCTTGAGATTGTGGACGGGATTTTGATTTTTGTCGGTGACGACGACATCGACTATGACGATCTGGGCGCGGGCTTTGATCGTCGCTGGCGCCGGAGCCGGTGCGGGAGACTGCGAGTAGGCGAGCGGCTGGAACGCGGTGAGGGCGAAGATGACGAGCAGAGATCTCTGCAGGCTGGTCATGGATGTCGATGGCATCTTAATTGTGTGCTCCGGGAGAAGTGGTGTTTGAGGTGGGTACGGACGCGGGAAGCGGCGTAAGATTCTTGACTGCAGCGACGGGAATCTCGACCGCTCCGACGCGATTCGAATTGAGGTCGTGGAGGCCGATGCGGAGGTAGTAGTCGCCCTTGAGCGGGACGCTCACCTCCTGATGGAGTTGCAGGCCGCGCTGGTATAGCTGGCGGTAACCGTCGGGGGTGAGGTTGGTGTGGATGCTCTTTGCCGTGGTGCCTACGAGGACGCCGTTCTGGTCATAGACGAAGGTCATAACCTGCAAGTTGCCAGTGAACTTGCCGTCTGTTCCGCGGACCAGCGCGACATCGTTAGGATCGGCTGCGATGTCGATGAGGTAGCGGCGATAGGGGCCTTTGATGGGCTCTTTGAGCTTGGCGTTCGGTGAGTTGCCGGGCGCCAGAGCGTCTTCTGAGGTAGTGGTGGAGGGAAGTACGCGCGCCTTGACCATGATTTGCGAGGGGCTAGGCGCGCCATGGACCATGGCCTGAGAACGTGCCTGGGTATCGAGCCCGGCGACGGCTACGAGGACGAGCAGAAAGTACGGCAAGCGCAACATGGGATTCCCCTGGGAGATGGTCGTAGCGATTCTAGCCCCGGAGATGCGATATGTGGGATTAAATTGTGCAGTGCGACTGCAGGATTATGCGGGGACGAGGTCGGAGACGGGTTGGGAGGCCCATCTGGCGGATGGATTCGGTGAAGGGGGCGCGCAGGACGCCGCGTTCGGTGATGATGGCGGTAATGTATTTTGCGGGCGTGACGTCGAAGGCGGGGTTCTCGATGCTGACGCCGTCGGGGGTGACCTGGACGCCGTTGACGTGGGTGACCTCGCGGGCGGCGCGCTGCTCGATAGGGATGGCTTCGCCATTGGGTGTCGCCGAGGTCGATGGTGTTGAAGGGCGCGGCGACGTAGAAGGGGATGCCGTGCTCCTTGGCGAGGATGGCGACCGAGTAGGTGCCGATCTTGTTGGCGGTGTCGCCGTTGGCGGCGATGCGGTCGGCGCCGACGATGACGGCGGAGATGCGGCCCTTGGACATGAAGTAGCCGGCCATGTTGTCGCAGATGAGCGTGGTGGGGATGTTGTCCTTGGTCAGCTCCCAGGCGGTGAGGCGCGTGCCCTGGTTGAAGGGGCGGGTCTCGTCGGCGAAGACGTCGATCTTCTGGCCGCGCTCGATGGCGGCGCGGATGACGCCGAGGGCGGAGCCGTAACCGCAGGCGGCGAGCGCGCCGGCGTTGCAGTGGGTGAGGACGGTGCCTTCCTGCGGGAGAAGCGCTGCGCCGAAGGCTCCGAGCTTGCGCAGGTTGGCGATGTCTTCGTCGTAGAGGCGGTTGGCGAGGGCGACGACCTGCGCCTTGATCTCCGGGATCGGCGTGTTCGCCGCGGCGAGTTGGTTGTAGAGGTCGCGGATCTGCGCGATGCCCCAGAAGAGATTGACGGCGGTGGGGCGGGTCTTGGCGAGCGTGTCGCAGATGATGTCGACTTCGGCGGTGAGCTCCGGCAGCGTGGTGGCGGTGGAGTTCTTGATGCCGAGCGCGACGCCCATGGCGGCGGAGACGCCGATGGCCATGGCGCCGCGGACGATCATGTCGCGGATGACGGTGGCGACCTGCTTGTAGTCGGTGGCGAGGACGTAGGTCTCTTCGAGGGGAAGCTTGGTCTGGTCGAGGAAGTTAACGCCGGTCGGGGAGCCATTCGAGAGTGGGAATCATGTACTCTCCAGTTTAGACGAAATGTGGCACCAAAGAGGCGTGCAGGGATCAGGCGGTGCCGTGGCTGTGCACGGTCGAGTGGTTGGAGGCAGGCGGGTTTTCGGCATAGAAGCGGCGGCCGCACTCGTTGCAGAGGAAGGGATTGAAGCCGATTTTAGAGAGGAGGCGCTGAAATTTGTGCGGTGGACGCGCTCTACCTGGGTCGACTTGCAGGATGGACAGTTTATCATGGTGCCTACCACCTCACACAAGAACGGTAGACCTGTCGGCGAAGAGTTTGGAAGGGCAAAGTGACGACTTTCTTGGGTCAATTCCCGGAATGGGCTGGCGGATAGGAGTTCAGTTGCAGGGCGAGGTGGGCGGCGCGGACATCATCGGCGGTGAAGGCTGAAAGGAAAGGGGCTGGCGGGATCGTCGAGGGCGGCCTCGATCTTTGTGCGGCCGCCTTGTTCGCGGTCGACAAGGCAGAGGACGGCGGCGACGGTCATTCCGGCTTCGCGGGCGGCTTCGATGGCGGTGATGGTTGAGCCGCCGGTGGTGCAGACGTCGTCGACGATCACGACGCGGGCTCCGGGGCGGAGGAAGCCTTCGATGCGGCGGCCGGTGCCGTGGGTCTTCTCGGCTTTGCGGACGAGGAAGCCGTGGATGAGGGTCGGGGCCGAGGCAGCATCTTCGCCCAGGTCCTGATCGAGGTCTTCGTTGGGGATGAGGGCGGCGAGCTCGGCGTGATCGTAAACGGCCCAGGCGCTGGCGGAGGCGGTGTTGGAGACGAGCGGGTCGGCGCCCATGGTGAGGCCGCCTACGGCTTCGATGGTCTCGGCGTGAGGGACATGGTCGCGGATGAGGTCGTAGAGGACGAGGCCGGAGAGGCGGCCGCCTTCGGCGTGGAGCGTGGTGATGCGGCAGTCGATGTAGTAGTCGGACTTCTGGCCGCTGGCGAGGGTGAAGTCGCCCAGCTTGAAGGAGTGGGTGGCGATGAGATTCGAGCAGGGCGGTGCGGTGCTGTCTGGGGTCATTGGCCATTCTTTCGTGTCTAATCTTGGTGTCAGCTGGCGAGGTGCGGCGGCTGGCGTCGTTCTCGATCGATGAGTCTCGATGCGGATGAGTACGTGCGGTCGATTGCCGCGACGTCGTGCGAGAGACGGAGAAACCTTCTCGTCGAGAGCCGCTTGATGTTTTCCGTCGCCAGCAGAATCTGTTTGGCCGTGCTCATGAAGTTGTCTGTGAGGCTCACGAAGCGCTCGGCGGGTTCGTTGAACGCCTGGACTTCTGAGTTTCCTCTGGTGTTCTCCATCGGCTGATTTGCGCCTTCCAGGGCTTCGATCGAGCATGGTCATTCAGTGGCTTCCATCAACTTCGCTTCTTCTTCTTTGCGAACGCGAGATTCGATGCTTATAGGAATCCAGGGAGCGCCGAATGATCTCTCCCGAGGAGACCTTCTCCTTTGAGGCGAGCTTCTCCAGCTTCTTACGTTCGCTATCGGCGAAGCAGGACGACGGTTCGATGTGGACACGCTGGACTTTGCGGGGGCTGCCATGGTTCCAATTATAGCACATGTGCATCATATGTGCATGGGCTCTCTGGTATATCAGTGGGCAAGGTGGTCGAGGTGACGGTAGCCGCCGGTGGCGATGAAGAGGCTCAGGAAGACGGCGAAGTTGTAGCTGGCGTGGACCAGCGTCGAGGCCAGGACAGAGCGCAGGCGGATGCGGACCGCGGTGAGGATGAGCGAGACAAGGAAGAGGAGCATCAGGACGGGCCAGGTGAAGCCGGTCTGTACTGCGTGCATGAGAGCGAAGAGGATGCTGGTGAGGACCCCCGAGAAGACCAGTGCGGGGAAGGTGAGGGTGTTGGTGGAGTTCCACTGCTCGCGGGCGGCGGGGATGCGCGGAAGCGAGAGCCAGTCGTAGGCGATGGCGAAGCCCGGCAGCAGAAAGCCGCGGAAGAGGATCTCTTCGAACAGCGGCGCCAGCAGGATGCCGAAGGCGGAGACGAGCCAGGCATCGGCCGGGGTGCGGAAGAAGTCGTCCATGGGGATGGACTTAGGGCATGGTAATGAGGGAAGAGAGGCGCCGCACGATGAACGAGAGGGTGATGCCGATGGGGATGAGGCGGAGGGCGTTGCGGGTGGCAGCAGAGCCGTTGAGTTGCAGGCCGGCAGCAAAGGGTTTGTGCCAGAAGAACGGAAAGATGATCCACGAGACGGCAAGAGTAGCGATGTAGCTGAAGGCTTCGGCGGCGATGAGGAGTTTGGGTGGGATGGGGTCGGCGGCGGAGTGCGAGGTGCCGATCGGTCTGGGCGGCTGGAAGTGCAGCGAGCTTTGGCAAAGTGTGAGTGATGCCGAGCAGGAAGAGTTGCGCAAGGAGCAGCAGCACTGCGGCGATGGCGAGGAAGAGCAATGCGTGGCCAAGATGGGGGATGCGCGCCGATGGCTCGGAGTCGGGAGCTTCGTTGGGGGTGTTGTCCATCGGCGGTTGCAGGATGGCTTCGCCCTCGGGGAGGATCGGGACGATGGGACGGGATGCGGGAATGCCGCTGCCGGGCCGGTCTTCGGCTCGTAAGTCGTTGGCGGGTTGACCGGCGGGCCTGGGGACGTTCATTTTGTAGCCTTCTTGGTTACAGATTTCTTACTTCAGTTTCGAGGTTACAGGCTTTGCCTGCTTCTTTGCTTTTTTGGTGCGGCCCTCTTCGGGCTTGGCCGCGCTGGCCTTGGGGACGCCGGTCTTCTTGTCGGGGACGATGAACTTGCCGCGGGCGTCCTTCTTGCGGTCGTCGGGAACGGTGGGGTGAAAGGGCTGGGCGCCGGCGTGGCTGACGCCGTTTCGCTCCGCGAAGTTCGGGGACCTTGCGGCGTAGTGCCGGGCGAGAAACGCTCCGGTGTACGAGGTCTGGACGGTGGCGATCTGTTCGGGGGTTCCGTGGGCGATGACGCGGCCGCCGGCCTCGCCGCCTTCAGGACCCATGTCGAGGACGTAGTCGGCGTTGCGGATGATGTCGAGATTGTGCTCGATGATGACGACGGTGTTGCCGAGGTCGGTTAGGCGATGGAGAACTTCAAGCAGTTTTCTGACGTCGTCGAAGTGAAGGCCGGTGGTGGGCTCGTCGAGCAGATAGAGGGTGCGGCCAGTCTGGCGCTTGGAGAGCTCGCGGGCGAGCTTCATGCGTTGCGCCTCGCCGCCGGAGAGCGTGGTGGCGGATTGACCTAGATGGATGTAGCCGAGGCCTACGTCGACGAGGGTTTGCAGCTTCTGGTTGACGGCGGGGATGTCTTTGAGGATGGGGACGGCGTCTTCGATCGGCAGGTCGAGCAGGTCGGCGATGCTGTAGCCGTTGAACTTTACCGAGAGCGTCTCCTGATTGTAGCGACGTCCGTTACATATTTCGCAGAGGACGTAGACGTCGGGCAGGAAGTTCATCTCGATGCGGCGCTGGCCTTCGCCCTGGCAGGCCTCGCAGCGGCCGCCCTGCACGTTGAAGGAGAAGCGGCCGGGCTTGTAGCCGCGCTCGCGCGACTCGGGCAGCATGGCGAAGAGGTCGCGCATGGCGGTGAAGACGCCGGTGTAGGTCGCGGGGTTCGAACGCGGTGTGCGCCCGATGGGGGACTGATCGATCTGGATAACTTTGTCGAGCTGGTCGATGCCGCGCACCGCTCCGTGCTGGCCGGGTTCTTCGCGCGAGCCGTAGAGATTCTTGGCGAGCGCGCGGTAGAGGATGTCGTTGACCAGCGTCGATTTTCCGCTGCCGCTGACGCCGGAGACGACCGTCATGACGCCGAGCGGGAAGTGGACCGTGACGTTCTGCAGATTGTGGGAGTGGGCGTTCTCGACCGTGAGCCACTTGCCGGTGAGCGGGCGCGGATTCGCGCGGGCAACGATCTCGATCTTGCCGGCGAGGTACTGGCCGGTGATGGACGCAGGGTTGTCCATGATCTGCTGCGGAGTGCCTTCGGCGATGAGATGGCCGCCGTTTTTTCCGGCTCCGGGGCCGAGATCGAGAACGTAGTCGGCCTTGCGAATGGTGTCTTCGTCGTGCTCGACCACGAGGACGGTATTGCCGAGGTCGCGCAGGTTTTCGAGCGCATTGATAAGTCGCTGGTTGTCGCGCTGATGCAGGCCGATGGACGGCTCGTCGAGAACGTAGAGGACGCCGCGAAGGCGCGAACCGATCTGCGTGGCGAGGCGGATGCGCTGGCCTTCGCCGCCGGAGAGAGTCGCTGCCGATCGATTGAGCGAGAGGTAGCCAAGGCCGACGGCGTTGAGAAATTCGAGCCGCTCGATGATCTCTTTCTGCAGGCGGTCGGCGATGATGCGGTCGCGTCCGGTGAAGAGCATGCCGCGCGCGTTGCTGAGGGCGCGTTCGAGGGAGAGCTCTGTAAAGTCGGCGATCGACGCGCCGTTGACGGTGACGGCGAGTGACTCGGGACGCAGCCGGCGGCCCTTGCACACCGGGCAGGTGGTCGCGGACATGTACTGCATCATGTACTCGCGATAACCCTCGGACTTAGTGTCTTCGAGATTGGCGCGCAGGTAGCTGAAGATGCCGTGGAAGCCGGTGCGTCCGGCCTCGCCGCGCGGCGGCCCATAAAGAAAGAGGTTCTGCTGCTCCGTAGTTAGCTGCTCGAAGGGAACCTTGATGTCGATCTTGTATTTTTCGGCCGCGAGTTTGATGAGCCGCAGCAGATAGGCAGAGCCGGAACCGGGCCCCATCGCGCCGTCGAGCAGCGGCTTCGACCAGTCGGTGATAGTGCGCGCGGGGTCGAAGTCGTAGATGCTGCCGAGGCCGTGGCACTCGGGGCAGGCGCCGTAGTTGGAGTTGAAGGAGAAGCTGCGTGGCTCGAGGCGAGGGACGTTGATGCCGCAGTCGGGGCACGCCATCGAGGAGGAGTAGAGCGTCTCGTCCTGCTCGCGATTCGCGCCCTGAATGCCGATGAGCACCAGCCCATTCGCCATCTGGAGAGCCTTGAGGACCGAGGTTTCGAGGCGGCGGGTGTCGTACTTCGATGCGCCGTTGGGGCCGGGCTCGCCGGGGATCGGCTTGAGGATGATGCGATCGACGATGGCCTCGACGGTGTGGTTCTTGCGCTTCTCCAGGCGCATGCCTTCGGTGAGCTCGGTGACCTCGCCGTCGATGCGCGCGCGAAAGCCCTGCTGGTCCAGCGCTTCGAGCTCTTCGCGGAACTCGCCCTTGCGGCCGCGCACGATCGGCGCGTAGACCGTGATGCGTTCGCCGGGAGCCAGCGCGACGATGCGCTCGATAATCTGGTCGGCGGTCTGGCGGGAGATGGGGCGAGCGCAGTTCGGGCAATGCGGCTGGCCGACGCTCGCGTAGAGAAGGCGCAGGTAGTCGTAGATCTCGGTGATGGTGCCGACCGTGGAGCGTGGGCTGCGCGAGGTGGTCTTCTGCTCGATGGAGATAGCCGGCGACAAGCCGTCGATGGCGTCTACATCGGGTCGCTCCATCTGGTCGAGGAACTGGCGGGCGTACGCAGAGAGCGTCTCGACGTAGCGGCGCTGGCCTTCGGCGTAGATCGTGTCGAACGCGAGCGAGGACTTTCCCGACCCGGAGAGGCCGGTGACCACCGTTAGCGTATTGCGCGGGATCGAGACGTCGACGTTGCGCAGGTTGTGCTGGCGTGCTCCGCGGACGGTGATGTGACTGATTTGCGTGTTGCCCATAGATGAGGTTGCAGCCGCTACACGGCCAAGTTAACAGGATACGACATGGACGAGGGTCGGGATGAAGGAGTGGGTGCGGGGCTGTGGAATGTCCGGCTGGGCAACCGGAGCGGCCGCCCGTGGTATCTGAAGAGGCAATATGATTACCCGGATGGGGGATGGTACTCTTCAATGCGGCGCTGATAATTGAAACTGGTCGATTAGCAATCAGCGTGTAAGACTTTCAAAAGAAAAGGCGGACTGCAGGGGCGGCACGAAGTGGGCCTGGCGGGCTGATGTAGGTTGAAACAGATGTTTGGAAATTCTTCGATTGTATTAATTGCAGCAGTGCTGGCTTCGTTAGGTGCGGGCGTTCTTTTAGCATATGGAGTTTGCGTGGCGATGTTCCGGCTATTCCGTATTCATGTGCGGCAGGTGGCCGCGGGTACCGCGCAGCGAGTGGTGGTCAAAGCCCAGGTCGCGCGCGGCTAAGTAGCTGATTTTCTGGCACCTGGGACGGTGGGTCCCATACGGCAGTCCAGAACAATTCCTTTTACAATCCAAATGTCTGAGTAGCCTTAGAGGCCTTTTCACTAGTTGCTGGGCGGCGCCGGTTGCTGCTGCTGGCGTAGCTTCAGAAGCTGATCGTAGATCTGCTGAGGAGTCTTTACTCCGTTAGGCGACTGATCCTGCGTGGCAGGAGCGGTGGGGTCGGAGGGCGTCGCCGGCGGTGTAGCCGGTGGTGTAGCGGAGTCAGCCGGGGCGCCAATCGGCGTGCCAATGGGAGTGCCAATCTGGGTGCCAATAGGGGTGCCGACCGAGCTGTTCGTGCGGGGGGTCTGCGGGGCTGGAACTGGAACGCTCGGCGGCGGCAGCGGACGGTTGGAGATGGTCTGCGGGGCGCGGCGGCCATCGGGATCAGCCTCGTTCGGCTCCGTCGTTGAACCCCGGCGCGTTGGGGTTAGGTGGCGTCGGACCGCCGTGACGCGGCGTCAGCACCAGCTCGGCGGGAGCAGGATTGCTGCCGACGCCGTTGCTCTGGACGAGCAGCATGTTGCTGCCGGTGCCGTCAAGCAGTGTGGCGAGAATCGTTGCCGGGGACCCAGGGCCGTAGTTGCCGAAGACGCGCTCATCGGTGACGCCGCCCGTTATCTTCATCCCGGTCTGGCGCGAGATCTCGCGGAGGATCTGGTTGAGACTTGAATTTGTGGCGGAGACTGTGAGCAGGCCGTTGGCGTAAGTGACGTTCGCGCGGCTCGCCGGAGTTGTGGGAGCGTGGAGGAGGCTGCGCGGCCTGCGGAGCCGGAGCTGGAGTTGGAGCCGGAGCGGGCGCGGCAGGCGGCGGAGTAGGAGCAGTTGCCGGCAAAGTAGACCCACGCTGCCTCCCCCTAAACTGAGCATGCAGCAGAGACGGCGCCGCAAGCAGCGCACAGAGCGCCAGCAGCATAACTGTGCCGGGCATATCGCGCGGGTTGGGTGAGGACGCTGCATGTTGGGAGTCCCTGGCGTCTTGAGAGCGTACGGCGTGTTGTCAGTAGGACGCGCGGATGAGGCGGAGGTCACGGGTGGTCTCCTGCTGGAGAGTTTATCTGAAATGAAATGAGAGGGCGACGCGGCTGATGCTCGTTGTACTAGACTGACAGTGGCCGCGCGGCTGTAGCCGGCGGACGCAGGTGCGCAGGAATGAAGAGATTGAAGGCCATACTGCTGTTGACCGGCCCGATGTTGCTGTTTGCCGGTCTGCTGGCGCCGGGATTCGCGTGGGCCGAGGTGTGCACCACGCAGGCGATGATGACGGCGACGGACAGGGATGCGCTGGCCGGCGCGGCCACCGGGCTCGCAACCAAGGTGCAGGCGGGCGATGTTGCGGGACTGCGCGGCGCAACCGACGCGGATCTGAGCAAGGACTTCAGCGGGATCGAAAACGTAGTAGGAACCACTGCGCCAAGGTTGAAGGGCGCAACGCTCACAGTGGACCAGGTCTATCTGCTGGATGGCTCGCAGCTCAAGCGCGGTGCGGATGGCAGCGCACCGGACGCGCAGTTCTTCTGCACGCTGAACAAGTCGGTGTCGGAGGTGGATTTTATGATTCCGCAGCTTCCGCCGGGCCGGTATGGCTTTGCGATCGTGGTGAGCAAGAACGCAACTCCGTGGCGGCTGTCGTTTCTGCTGCGCGAGGAGCAGGGCAAGTGGATGATGGCCGGTTTCTATCCCCGGCCGATGCTGGCGGCGGGCCATGACGGACTCTGGTACTGGACCGAGGCGCGCCAGATGGTGAAGCGCAAGGAGCAGTGGAACGCCTGGCTCTACTACCAGCAGGCGCAGGCCCTCTCGCAGCCTGCAAATTTTGTCCAGAGTACCCATCTGGAGAAGTTGCAGACAGAGGCGATCGCGGCTGCACCGCCTGCTCTGTCCGGAGGGATTGGCGTCGATGCTCCGCTGGTGGTGAAGGAGGCGGATGGCACTGAGTACCACTTTACCGGGCTGGGAGTGGATGATTCGCTCGGTAAAGATAAGGTGGATGTGGTGGCGCATCTGAAGGTGGATTCGCTGGGAGATGCGGCGGCTGCGCGCAAGCGTAACCTCGACGCGATGAGCGCTCTGTTGGCTGCGTATCCTGAGATGCGCAAGGCGTTCCATGGAGTCTGGGTGTTTGCGCAGGCTCCGGGGCAGAATCCGTTCGCCATCGAACAGCCCATGGAAGAGATTCATTAGCAGGTGTCTTGCAGGCGGTTGAATTGGCATCCTATCTTTAGATCTGAGCCGAGCGTAGAGAGTCTTAATCGAAGCTGAGACGAGGCGCCATGAAGAAGAGCGAGAAGACGCTGGAGCGGGCGATTGCAGAGCGGCGGGCGACGCCGAGCTTTGACGGTACACCGATCCCACCGGAGGATCTGCGCCGGATTCTGAACGCCGGGCTTCATGCTCCCAGCGGCTACAACATTCAGCCGTGGCGGTTCGTGGTGGTGCAGTCGCCGGAGCAGAAGAAGCGGCTGCGCGCGGCCAGCTACAACCAGGCCAAGGTGGAGGAAGCGTCGACCGTGATCGTCGCCTGCGGGGACGCGGACGGCTGGCGCAAGGATCTCGAGTTGATGCTGCAACAAGGGCTCGAAGGCGGCATGACCGAGGGCTACGCCGACCAGGCCCGCAGCAGCGTTCCGAAGTATCTCTCCAGCTTCAACAGCGACCAGATGAAGGGTTGGCTGAACAAGATGGTGATGCTGGCGTTTACTCACATGCTGCTGATGGCCGAGGTGATGGGATACGATACCGCCCCGATGGAGGGGTTCGAGCAGGACAAGGTGCATGAGGTGCTGCGGCTGCCGCTGAGCTATTGGGTGGTGGCCTTGCTGGGAGTCGGGCATATGCAGGGGACGGACAAATTCGATGGCGGGCGCTTTGAGATGGCCCATACCGTGTTCGGAGAAGAGTTCGGCAAACCGTTGAAGTAGGGCCAAATACTGAACGGAGACGAATCCATCGATGAAAATCTTCTGGCGTGCTGTAGCTGGAGTTTTGTTCCTGGTGCTGGTTGGTGCGGTGATCCTGCTGCGCTTTCCGCTGTGGGTCAACGATCAGGAGATCCGCTTTCACCTGTGGCGGAACAACGTGCAGAGCGAGTACGTCGAGGTCGGTAGCGACCGTGTGCACTACTTCGAGGCCGTGCCTCCGAACCACAAAGAAGGCATACCTCTGTTGCTGATCCACGGCCTTGGCGCGCGCGGCGAGGATTGGGCCGCGTTGATGCCGGGGCTCGCGGCTGCCGGATTCCACGTCTATGCGCCGGACCTGCTCGGCTACGGGCGTTCGCCGCGTCCCGATATCAGCTACTCCATCGCGGACGAGGAGGCGGCTATGGTGGCCTTCATGCACACGATCCACCTCACGCGAGTGGACGTGGGAGGATGGTCCATGGGCGGTTGGATCGCGCTGAAGCTGACGCTCGACCACCCTGAGATGGTCGACCGGCTGGTGGTGTACGACAGTGCGGGCGTGTACTTTCCTGCCTCGGACGATGTTGACGTATTTACCCCCACGGACACGGCCGGCGTGCGGCGCCTGATGTCCGTCCTCTCGCCGCGACCTGTAAACATGCCGGAGCTTCGTCGCCCGCGACGTCCTGCGGAAGGTGAATCGCAACGCCTGGGTGATCCATCGCAGCATGGCCGAGATGTTGACCGGACGCGACCTGCTGGACTTCCGCCTGCACCGCATTCAGCGGCCTACGCTGGTGGTGTGGGGCTCGCGCGACGACCTGATTCCGCTGGCCTCGGGAGAGCGCATGCACCAGCTGATCCCCGGCTCGACGCTGGACGTGGTGGACGGGTGCGGGCACCTGGCTCCCAGCGAGTGCTGGAGACCGGTGCTGAAGAGCACGGTCGAGTTTCTGAAGGCGCAGCCAACCACCCTGGGCGGCAGGCGCGTGGTTCCCGGTGCCGAAGCTGGACAGTGAGCCTCCCTGTCCTCGGAACTATCCCTTGACGCCACACGTATAGTAAGAACAGGGGGCAATACCAGATCCAGGCCATGCTTTACCTGCGCAATGCGGCAGCTAAGTGGCGTGGATTGAATATTTTGCGAGCAACACCCTGTAGAATCAGTACTTTGCGCGGCAGGTCCGGACCTAAGTCATTTGTTTCCGATACTTTGCGCAAAACCGGGGGAGGGGGGAGGGGTAGGGCAGAACGAGTCAGTCGGCTTGCCACTGGTAGGCGTTGGGTTGGGGCAGATCGAGGTGGGCGAGGACGCGGTTCACGAACTGGCGCGCCATCTCGGTGGTGGTCTGAGGCAGGTTGTAGAGGGTGGGGATGACCGGGAAGATGGTGGCTCCAGCCTCGGCGGCGAGGGTCATGTTGCGCAGGTGGATGCGATTGAATGGCGTCTCGCGGACGCAGAGGATGAGTGGGCGGCGCTCTTTGAGTGCGACGTCGGCGGCGCGCTGGATGAGGTTCGTGGCAAGGCCGTTGGCGATGCCGGCGAGCGTGCCCATGGAGCAGGGCAGGATGACCATGCCGGTGGAAGGGTAGCTGCCGCTGGCGATGGCGGCGCCGATGTCGGTGTCCGCGTGTTGCTGGATTTTGTCGGATGGATGACCGAGGAGTTTTTCGGGGAGGTCGTTGCGACCGCTGAGTTGCAACTCGGTGGCGAAGACGCGCAGCGCGCTCTCCGACGCTACGAAGTGGATGCGCGCGACGCGAGGATCGGCGACGAGGGCGCGCAGCATCTCGGCCGCGTAGATGGAGCCGCTGGCGCCGGTGACGGCGAGAGTGATGTTGTGCGCGGGCGTGGGGTCGGTGGATGTCACTGGATGATTATCGCCGATGGCGAGGATTGCTGAAGATGTTGCATCCGCGAGACTTTTGCGGCGGACGTGGGTTTTAATACTGAGTAATACTGACAGGAAGCAGCCGATTCCTGCATCCTACAGAAATGTCTAACAGATTGGCCGGAGAGTGATGAAGATCGTTGAAGCATTGAAGCGGAGAAGCCGGCAGCGGCGCGTTGAGGTTCGTTGTGCATGTTGGTGATTGCGGCGCTGGCAGGAGCGCGAGCCCACGGCGCAGTGGCGCTGCTGATGGAAGAGCCGTATGGCGAGTTTGGCGCGATCAATCCTACGGGTCATGCGGCGGTTTATCTGAACCATGTGTGCGCGGAGATCGCCGACGGAGTTGCGGATGTGCCACGACGGCGAGTATGGCGTGGTGATCAGCCGATACCACAAGATTGATGGGCTGGACTGGATTGCGATGCCGCTGATTCCGTATCTGTACGCGGTGGAGGATGTAAGCCAGGTGCCGACGGCGGTGGATAAGGCAGAGGTGGCGCGGCTGCGGGATGCTTATCGGCGAGCGCATCTGGAGGACCTCGCTCCGGACAGCAACAAGAAGGACGGCGTGCCGAAGGGCGAGTGGACGCAGCTGGTGGGGCCTCGTACGACCGGAAGATCCACGGGTTCCAGGTGGTGAGCACGCGCGAGGAGGATGAGCGGTTCATTGCGCTGTTCAACGATAAGAAGAATGTGGGGCACTTCAATCTGCTGTTCCATAACTGCGCGGATTTTTCGCGGTTGGTGATGGATATTTATCTGCCGCATGCGGTCCACCGGAACTTTATTGCGGATGTGGGGCTGATGACGCCGAAGCAGGCGGCGCGGTCGCTGGTGGCGTATGGGAAGAAGCATCCTGAAGTGGAGATGAGCGCGTTTGTGATTGATCAGGTGCCGGGGAGCGTGCCGCGAAGTCATGGAGTGGATGGAGTGGCGGAGTCGCTGGTGAAGAGCAAGAAATATCTGATCCCGCTGGTGGTGCTGGCTCCGGAGTTTACGGGCGGCGTGGTGGTGGCGTACCTGGTGGAAGGACGGATGAAGCTGCCGAAGGATGCGAAGGTGTTCGAGGTGGACGATGCCGAGGTGACAGATGCGCCGGACGTGCCGGTGGCCAGCCGGTGATCGCCGCGGCAAGCCCGGGCAGTTGACGCCCAGGCAGCCGGGTGCGGTGGTTCCGGCCAGTACGCTGCCGGCTTCAGCGGTGCAGTTCTAAGGCTTGGCGGCACGCGAAGCGCGTAGGCGATGAGAGTTTCGCCGTGGAGATTGTGCGCGGCGTTGAAGGCCTCGTTGCTGGCGGCTTCGAGCGCGGGGATGGTGGGGTCGAGCTCGCAGGCTGCGATCTCTTCGGTGGTGGCGTGGATGTAACAGAGCTCGCAGGTGGCGAGGTTGTCTTCTTCGGTGCGCATGGGTGGGCCGAACGTTCGGCAGAGGATTGGGCGGTGCTCGTAGAGGTCGCAGGTGCCGTGTTCGAGATCGAGGACAGGGCAGGGCTCATCGTTGGCGAACTCTTCGAAGAGGATGGCAGCTTCGTAGTCTTCGTTGAGGATGCCGGTGGTGATGTCGCCGGGGAACCACGGGTCGAG
>CAVUSG010000013.1:0-101778 GCA_963744125.1 uncultured Acidobacteriaceae bacterium
GGCGACGCTGCCGACGCCGCCGGCCGCGCCGGTGACCAGCACGTCGCCCTTGTCCGGCGTCACGCCCTCGCGCTCCAGCGCCATCACGCAGAGCATGGCGGTATAGCCGGCGGTGCCGATGGCCATGGCGTGGGCGGTGGAGATGGCGTCCGGCAGCTTGACCAGCCAGTCGCCCTTGACCCGCGCCTTCTGGGCATAGCCGCCGTGGTGGGTCTCGCCGACGCCCCAGCCGTTCAGCACCACCCGGTCGCCGGGCTTGAACCCCGCGTGGTCGAGCGCTCGACGACGCCGGCGAAGTCGATGCCCGGCGTCAGCGGCCAGACCCGCACCACCGGCGACTTGCCGGTCAGCGCCAGGCCGTCCTTGTAGTTGACGGTCGAATATTCGACCCGGACGTCGACATCGCCGTCCATCAGGTCGGCGTCGGTCAGGTCGACGAAGCGGGTCTCCTGGCCGGTCGTCGGTCTTGAAGAGGCGGATGGCGCGGAAGGTGTCGGTCATCTAGCGTCGCCTTTTCCTTGGTTGTGGGCGTCAGCCCGAAGCGCTCGCCGCGCTTGCCCTTGACGGCCAGGTCGACGGTGAGCAGCCGCCGCTCGCCCTCCATGCGCATGGTCGAGCCGGGCATGTACATCATCGCCTGGTAGTCGCCCAGGCTGTCCTCGACGGCGTTGGTGAAGCCCTGGGCGTCCTGGGCCTTGTTCATCTGGATCTTGGCCATGCGCAGCGCCTCGGGGCTGTTCTCGGCCACCCGCCGCGCCCAGGCGAAGGTCTCGCGCTCCAGGTCGGCCGGCGGCAGCACGCGGTTGACCAGGCCGTAGCGCGCGGCCTCGTCGGCCGAGATGAAGCGGCTCTCGAACACCAGCTCCTTGGCCCGGCGGACGCCGATGTCCCAGGGGATGGAGTTGTATTCGACGAAGCCGCCCAGGAACTCGGCGGTCTCGGCGGCGAACACCACGTCCATGGCCGCCGCCAGCATCCAGCCGGCGTAGATGCAGTAGCCCTCGACCATGGCGATGGTCGGCTTGGGGAAGTTGCGCCACTTCAGCAGCAGGTCGAGATTGTAGCTGCTTGAACTGGTCGTAGGTCTGGATGCCGGGCTTGGCGCCCAGCGCCTCGCGGTATTCGATCCCCTCGGGCGTGCCGAGGTCGTGGCCGGTGGAGAAGACCCCGCCGGCGCCGCGCACGATCACCACCCGCACGTCCTCGTCCGCCTTGGCCAGGTCGAACGCCGCGTCGATCTCGTCGAGCATCCGGTAGCCCTGGGCGTTGCGGTAGTCCGGCCGGTTCAGGGTGATGACGCCCAGCGGGCCGTCCACGGCATAGAATGTCCTGGAAGCTCAGCGCAGCACCACTTCCATGTCGCCGCCGCCGCCCCAGATTCGCGTGCACGGGCACCTGGTGCCGCTCGATCTGCCCCAGATGACGCCGGCCGAGACCGAGCAGTTTGGCTTACAGCGTCATGACTGATTCTCAGAAGCACCGCTTCGAAGAGAGTCTGGAGCTCGATTTCTCTTTCGGATTTAAAGGGACTGGCCCGCTTCCGCGCGAACGTCTTCAACCAGCGCGGAGCCACGGCCGCTGTATTCCGCGTGATTCCGTTTGAGATCAAATCGTTCAACCAGCTCGGCCTGGCCCCGGTTGTCAGCAAGCTCTCCGACAAAGCCCCGCGGCCTGGTGCTGGTTACGGGACCGACCGGTTCGGGAAAATCTACCACGCTCGCGGCCATGATCGACAAGATCAACAGCAAACGCCGCGACAGCAATACGCCGCCCTGCAGCAGGCTCAACGACTTCGTCGTCTTGCTGCAGGCCGTCTCGGAATCCGCCTCGCCCGCGTGCGCGATCTGATGCACACCGCCGAAGCCCTCCCTCAAGTCGCCGCCGAAACTCCCATGCCGCAAGTCATCTACGAGATGTCCCGCAAAAAACTAGGCGTGACCACCGTCCTCAAAGAACGAGAAAATTCCTGGGCATGATCTCCGACGGAGACCTCCGCCGCCTCCTCGAGCGCGACGGAAACCGCGCCCTCGACCACACCGCCGCGCCAGATAATGAACCCCACCCCCGTCACCATCGACAGCAGCGCATTCGCCGCCGACGCCCTCGCCATCATGGAGGAAAAGAAAATCACCTCGCTAGTCGTCGTCAACCCCGAAGGTCAGGTCCAGGGCGTCCTCCACCTCCACGACCTCTGGACCCGTAAGCCCGCTGGACTCGTTTTGCGCAGGCCTCTAAACCGCAAAAGCACGCCGACTCGACGATTTGCAAATCAATTCGTTCTCACGGCATATCACTCCACAAACTGGCTAACTGTTGGCGAATCTGTAGTATTTTGGGGTATGGTCGCCAGTATTTGCCGGAGACTTCGCACCGCAAGCATCTGCTTGCTGGGCGTTACTTCGGCACTCTCGATTTCCGCATCTGTTCCGGCAAGAACCGCGCCGGCGCGGCAACCCGCATCGATACCCGCTGCGCGACCTGTGCCCCGGCCTGCGACACAACCAACCTGGCGCTGACAACGCCGGTTTATCACTCCCACGCTCCCGCCCCAGCCCGCCTCCGCCCGGAGCTCGCCGCTCCATCCAACTCTTGCGCTCCACGCGACGAGGCGGATCTTCTTAGAAGATACGACCCCACCCACAAGCGACACTCTGAAAATCGCACGGCTTCAGGTTCCGATGCAGCCGCATGCGCCCCCACGTCCCACGTCTCCCGCGCTCCGGAACACTCTTCCCTCCAACTCTAACCGGCAACGCGCCCCTTGAACTCTCCCAAAATCGACCCACGTTGAATGGCTGTCAGAGATGACTCCAGATCATTGTTGCCTCAACGTTGCATAACGAAAAAGGAGATTTAAGGTGAACCACTCAAAGCTGAAAGCGCTTCCAGTCGCAGTGTGCCTTGCTGCGATCATCGTTCTTGGGGGATGCCACAAGAAAGCTGTCGCGCCCCCGCCACCACCCCCGCCTGCGCCCGCGCCGGCACCCATGCCAACTGCCAACATTCGAGCTACTCCATCGGTCATCGACCAGGGGCAAACCGCAACGCTTGCGTGGTCGACAACGAACGCTACCTCGGCGGAGATCAGTGGCATCGGCACGGTTGCCACCAGCGGCTCGCAATCCGTCTCGCCAACCAGGTCCGCCACCTTCACTCTCACTGCCAAAGGGCCTGGAGGCAGTGTCGAGGCAACCGCTCGAATTACGGTCAATCCTCCCACACCCAAGCCTGCGCCTTTGCCCCCGTCGATGACTGATGAACAGCTCTTTGAGCAGAATGTGCACGACGTCTACTTCGATTACGACAAGGCCGACCTCCGACCTCAGGACGCGACCGTGGCCGAACAGGACGCAGCATTCCTGGGCATGCACCCGGACATGAAGTTCGTGATCGAGGGGCACTGCGATGAACGCGGGTCGGCAGAGTACAACCTCGCACTCGGCCAGCTCCGGGCTCAGTCGCTGCAAAAGGCGCTCGTGACCGATGGCGTTCCCGCCAGCCGGATCCGGGTCATCAGCTATGGAAAGGAGAAGCCCTTCTGTTCCGAATCCAATGAACAGTGCT
This sequence comes from uncultured Acidobacteriaceae bacterium, assembly GCA_963744125.1. Classification (GTDB taxonomy): domain Bacteria; phylum Acidobacteriota; class Terriglobia; order Terriglobales; family Acidobacteriaceae; genus Edaphobacter. The sequence goes on from CAVUSG010000013.1 coordinate 3,565, forward strand.
GGCAGCAGAACCGCCGAGATCATCTCAGGCTCGACCGTTAGGTAACCACCAGCACAGGGAAAGGTGCCATGCCCGAACCGGTGTGGCACCTTTTTCACCTTCATGAACCGGAGGCGAGCCACGGCCTCTCATTCGCTTGACAAGCGCGATATAATTAAGGCACAGGAAAAGTCACCTCAGCCCCGCCAGCGGGGCCCCGGCAAGGGATTTGCACCCTCCTCCGCCGCGGCAGTTCTTTCTCAATTTAAGCCCCACACGGAAATCTAAACTGCACGGAATGAATACTTTGCGGCAAAGCACCTGGGAATATCAGGACTTTAGCTCCATCCGCCAACTGAAGTCCGGACCTATCTTCCATATTTTGAACACTTTGCGAAAAATCCGGGGGGATAGGGATCCCCAAGAAGGTCTATCGTTCCTGCAGCACATACCTGGATTGCGCCCGGAAAAAGCCCCCAGGATGCGCTCATAAGACGACCGCACAATCCCGTAGCACTCGCACGCCACAGCCTCCAGCTTTGGACGATCCAGTATCTGGATCTTGCCGCGGCTGTACCCGATCATGCCCGCCCGTTGCATCTCCCCCGCCGCCACCGTCACCGTCGAACGCTGCGTCCCCAGCATCTGCGCCAGAAACTCCTGCGTCAGGTTCAGCGTCTCCGACTCCATCCGGTCCGCCGAGGTCAGCAGCCACCGTGCCAGCCTCGCATCCACCGTCGTGCATCCGGTTGCACAGCACCGACTGCGACACCTGCACCAACTGCAGATACGCAAACGCATGCACCAGGTCGCTGCAGCACTCCACCCTTCAGAAACTCATCCCGCACGATCGACGCTCGAATCCGCAGTCCTTCGCCCATCCCCTGCATGATCACCGAGTGCGACATCTGCGGCTGGTCCAGCAACGCCGCCAGGCCGGAAAATCCCTCCCGGCCAATCACCCCAACCTCAACCGACTCCCCATTTTCAGTCAGACGCATCCGTGGAGATCAGCCCGGTATTCAAAAAGTAAACATATTCAATGGGTTGGTTAGGCTCCGAAAGTGCCTTGGCCAGTGGCAAATCGACCGGCACCAGAAACTTCGCCAGCGCAGCATATTCCTCCTCGGGCAACTGGGACAGAATAAGATTCCGGGGCGCGGCGAGACCGACTCGGCACAAATCTGTTCGGTTGCCACTAGCTTGTTCCTCTCCAATCGAGGGATCGTCCTCTGGCCGCAAAGACGGAAGCCCACTGAAGATGAGCGAGGCATGTGCGATTACGCTCGACTCTACGCTTTCTGTCCGAAAAAGTCTGTCTTATATGCAACATACGGGACTCGATTTCGACCCAGATCTGCAACCAATGCCCAACTTAGCCTGCAGGCCCGCCAGGTCAACCACTCTCGCCACGCCGCCCGGTTTAGAATGAAACTTCATCCTCACGGCCCGCGCGATCAACGCCGCAGGCCGGAAAGTGCCTTCCTTGCCCATGCATCGCTGGTCACAACTCTTCATCCCCACCCTCCGTGAAGCCCCCGCCGACGCCGAAGTCGCCAGCCACAAGCTCCTCCTCCGCGCCGGCTACATCCGCCAGCTCGGCGCCGGCATCTACAGCTACCTCTTCCTCGGCAACCGCTCCATCAACAAGATCATCGCCATCGTCCGCGAAGAGATGGACAAGCATCGGCCAGGAGTTCCTCCTCCCCGCCCTCAACCCGCGCGAGATCTGGGAAGAGTCCGGCCGCTGGGCCGTCATGGGCGACAACATGTTCCGCCTCAAGGACCGCAAAGGCGCCGAGCTCTGCCTCGCCATGACCCACGAAGAGGTCATGACCTCCATCGCCCGCAACGAGCTCCGCAGCTACAAGCAGCTCCCCCAGATCTGGTACCAGATCCAGACCAAGTTCCGCGACGAGCCCCGCCCCAAGTCCGGCCTCCTCCGCGTCCGCCAGTTCATCATGAAGGACGCCTACTCCTTCGACATCGACGAAGCCGGCCTCGACGCCAGCTACGACAAGCACGACGACGCCTACCGCCGCATCTTCACCCGCTGCGGCCTCGAGTTCGTCGCCGTCGAAGCCGACTCCGGCGCCATGGGCGGCTCCGGCTCGCAGGAGTTCATGGTCTACACCGAAGCCGGCGAAGACCTCATCGCCAGCAGCCGCCTCCGGCTACGCCGCCAACCTCGAAAAGGCCACCAGCCAGCCTCGCCCCCGTCGAAGACCTCGCCCCCACCGGCGACGGCCAGCCCGAACTCGTCCACACCCCCGGCCAGCGCACCATCGACGAGGTCGGCGCCTTCCTCAACACCCAGCCCCAGCACCAGATCAAGACCATGGCCTACATGGCCGAGCTCCCCGAGGCCGACCACGCCAAGCTCGGCAAGCTCCGCCCCGTCGTCGTCTTCCTCCGCGGCGACCACTCCCTCAACGAGGCCAAGCTCCTCGCCATCGCCGGCGGCGAACTCCGCCCCATGACGCCCGAAGAGACTCGCAGCCACCTTCAAAGCCCCCGCCGGCTACCTCGGCCCCATCGGCCTCGAAGCCGCGCCGCACCCAAAGAAGCCCGGCACCCTCGTCATCCTCGACAAAGCCCTCGAAGGCCGCACCAACCTCATCGCCGGAGCCAACAAAGAGGAGTACCACCTCCGCAACGTCACGCCCGGTCCGCGACTTCAAGCCCACCCTCATCGCCGACGTCCGCAACATCAACGAAGGCGAGCTCGACCCCATCGGCGGCCAGCCTCTGCGCCTCGGCAAGGCCGTCGAGATCGGCCACATCTTCAAGCTCGGCTACAAGTACACCAAGTCCATGGGAGCCTCCGTCCTCAACCGCGACGGCAAGGAAGTCACGCCCATCATGGGCTGCTACGGCATCGGCATCGAGCGCATCCTCACCGCCGCCATCGAGTCCTCCGCCGCGGCCAACGAGCGGCAATCCGCCTACGCCCTGCACCCCGCCATCGCCCCCTTCCAGGTCGTCGTCACCATCACCAACATCGGCGACGCCGCCCTCCTCGCCGCCGGCGAAAAGATCGCCGCCGACCTCACGCCGCTGGCCTCGACGTCCTCCTCGACGACCGCGACGAGCGCGCCGGCGTAAAATTCAAGGACGCGGACCTCATCGGCATCCCCTATCGAATCAACATCGGACGAGGAGTAGCTGAAGGCAAAGTCGAACTTCTCAACCGCCTGCACCAACTCAACCAGGATCGATCTCCATCGATCAGATAGCCGTCCAACGTAGCCTCAGATAACATCCGCTCTGCAACCTCAGCTCCCCACAGCCGCATCTAACCGTCTAACGAAAGAGCCTTCTATGCCAGTCAAACTCAAATACGGCAGCACCCGCAGCACCGCCGGCATCAAGCAAGACACTCGGCAACCGCCTGCTGCGCGGCGTCCTCCTCGTTGCTGCTCGCGGCTGTCATGGTCTTTGCCGCCTCGTCTTCGGCTACTTCTACCATCACTACCAGCAGGTCGTAGACGACCGCCTCGCCGCCGGCCCCATCTTCGCCAGCGTCTCGCAGATCTACGCCGCGCCCCGCGAAGTCCGCCCCGGCCAGAAGCTCACCGCCGCCTCCATCGCCGCCGACCTCCGCCAGGCCGGCTACAACGCCAACCCCCAGCTCGGCACCTTCCAGCTCAACGGCGACAACATCTTCATCAAGCCCGGCCCGCAGAGCTACCACACCACCGACGGCGCCACCATCACCACCACCGACGGCGTCGTCCAGAGCATCACCGCCGAAAACGGCGCCGCCCTGCAGCGCCTACGAGCTCGAGCCCCAGCTCATCACCGCGCTCTCCGAAGACAAGAACCGCACCAAGCGCCGCCTCGTCACCTACGACGAGATCCCACCGCACCTCGTCCAGGCCGTCACCGCCATCGAAGACCGCGACTTCTTCAACCACGGCGGCATCAACTACCTCCGCACCGCCAAGTGCGCCGTGCATGGACGTCCTCGCCCGCCACATGACCTGCGGCGGCTCCACGCTCACCCAGCAACTCGCCCGCGGCTTCTTCCTCACGCCCGAAAAGCGCGTCACGCGCAAGCTCGATCGAGATCATCATCACCTTCCAGCTCGAAGCCCGCTTCAACAAGCAGCAGATCTTCGAGATGTACGCCAACCAGATCAACCTCGGCCAGCGCGGCAGCTTCGCCATCAACGGCTTCGGCGAAGCCGCCCAGACCTTCTTCGGCAAAGACCTCCGCCAGCTCGACTCTCGCCGAGTGCGCCCTCCTCGCCGGCATCATCCAGCGCCCCAGCTACTTCAACCCCTACCGCCACCCCGAGCGCGCCATGGAGCGCCGCAACCTCGTCCTCGACTCCATGGTCGAGACCGGCGCCATCACCGCCGCCGAAGCCGAGCCGCGCCAAGGCCGAGCCCCTCCGCCTCGCCCCGCCCAACGTCGACGCCAGCGAAGCCCCCTACTTCGTCGATCTCGTCCACGACCAGCTCGTCCAGCGCATCGGCGACCAGGAGCCTCGCCCACCAGAGCCTCCGCATCTACACCTCGCTCGACCCCGAACTCCAGCGCGCCGCCTCCGAAGCCGTCGAGGTCGGCATGAAGAACGTCGACGAACTGATCCGCAAGCTGCACAAGCAAAGAGGCACCGACCCCATCACCTATCCGCAGGTCGCGCTCGTCGCCCTCAATCCCCACACCGGCCAGGTCCTCGCTCTCGTCGGCGGCCGCAACTACGGCGTCTCCCAGCTCAACCACGCCGTCGCCGAGCGGCCCACCGGCTCCATCTTCAAGCCCTTCGTCTACGCCGCCGCCTACAACACCTCGCTCAACGGCACCGACCTCGACGGCAGCGGCGTCTTCACCGCCCTCACCAACCTCGAACGACGACCCACCACTGACCTTCGACAACGACGGCCAGACCTACAGCCCCGGCAACTTCGAGAAGGGCGAGTACCCCGGCATGGTCACCGCCGCTCCAGGCCATCGCGCACTCGCTCAACATCGCCACCATCACCCTCGCCCAGATGGTCGGCTTCGAGAACGTCGCCGCCCTCGCCCGCTCCGCCGGCATCGTCAACGCCCGCGGCACCCCGTCGGTCGCCATCGGCACCTACAACGCCACGCCCATCGACATGGCCGGCGCCTACACCGTCTTCGCCAACAGCGGCGTCCACCTCAAGCCCTGGATGCTCGCCAGCGTCCGCAACGCCAACGGCGACATCGTCGCCGACTTCGCCCCCGAAGCCAAGCAGGTCCTCGACCCCCGCGCCGCCTACCTCACCCAGTCCCTGCTGGAAGGCGTCATGACCTTCGGCACCGGCGCCGCGGTCCGACGACACGGCTTCACCGCACCCGCCGCCGGCAAGACCGGCACCTCCCACGACGCCTGGTTCGCCGGCTACACCTCCAACCTGCTCTGCATCATCTGGGTAGGCAACGACGACTACACCGATATCTCAAGACTACTCGCTCCAGGGCGCCGACGCCGCCGCTCCCATCTGGGCCGAGTTCATGAACCGCGCCATCAAGCTCCCCCAGTACTCCGACGTCAAACCCTTCTCCGCGCCCGAAGGCGTCACCATCCGCGCGCATCGACAGGGCCACCAACCTCCTCGCCGACTCCACCTGCCCCAGCGACAGCTTCTACGCAGCCTTCCTCGACGGCACCGCTCCCGCAGAACACCTGCAGCCAGATGTCCGAGAGCCCCCAGAACTTCATCCAGAAGATCTTCGGCATAGGCGGCCACAACCGCCACACCGACCACCCGCCAACCCCCAGCGACGCCTCACACCCGCCAGCGCCCACCCAACACCCCACCCGACGGCAACGCCCCCGACGCCAACCAACCGACTCAACCCAAGAAGAAAAACATCTTCCAGAAAATCTTCGGCGGCGGCAACGACAAAGACAAAGACAAACAACCCCAACCCACCCCAACCCCGCCGCCTCAATAACCACACCTCAACTCCGCTCACGGTCTTGTAACCCTCCACAAACCCAGGTGCCCACCCCTTGCTCTTGCAGTCGTCGTTGCAGTTGCTTCTGGGAGGTCCAGGCTTAGCCTGGACATCCAAGAGCCAGGAAAAACCGGGCTTTCAAGCCCCGAGGTATGCACTCCTCTACCCCACCACAAATCCGGGTGCCCCATCTTCGCGACAGTCTCATCGTCGCTAACCGGGGTCCCCGACGAGCCGCTTTTGCTCGTTGGGGTGGTACGGTGGGCATCGCGCAAATCGCGACCGCACTCCTCCACTCACCCCAAACGTTCGGATGCCCCATCCTTCGCAGTCCTATCGCGAAGGGTGGGATGTATAAGCCGGGTACCCCATACATCGACTCTGATGTGTGGGCATCGCGCAAAGCGCAACCACTTCCCTTTGTCTTGCCAAAGAGCCCGTCATCCTCGAGCGCAGCGCAGCGGAGTCGAAGGACCCCGATACCCCCTGCTCACCACAACCGTTCGAACCTTTCAACCGATAATGTGGTCGCTGTTGCCGTTGCTTGTTCTTCCCCACACCACCCCCAGAAGCCGTCATCTCGACCGAAGGCGGCGAACTTTGCCGCCGCAGTGGAGAGACCCCCGCATTTCGCTTTTGCAGTTGCCTGTTCTTTCGTTTGTCATCCCGCAGGGATCTGCTTTTGCTTTTGCCGTTGCCTGTTTTTTAGTTGTCATCCTTCGCCGTTGCCGTCGCATTTCGCCCTTGCCGTTGCCTGTTCTCCCTATCCCACCCAAGGCTGACAATCCGGACACCAATAAGTAGACCGAGCCTGCACCCCCTGCTTCCGCATCATCACCGCCGCCCCACACCGCCGACACTCCTGCCCCTGCCGCCGATAAACCCACAACCGCTCCTCCCGATCCATCGCCGCAATCGTCCGCCGCCCCGAAGCACCATCCCGTCCACCATCCGCCACATTCGCCTTCATATACCGCGTCGCAAAATCCACCAACGCCTCCATCTCCTTCGCCGTAACAGTCCTCATAGCCCGAAACGGATTCACCCCCGCAGCAAACGCCACCTCGCTCTTATAAACATTCCCCAACCCCGCCATCACCCGCTGATTCAGCAACACCACCCCAATCTCAGCCTCAGGATGCTCCACCGCATAAGCAGCCAGCCGAGCGACCCCACCCTCCACCGTAAACTCCTCCCCCAAAACATCCGGCCCCAGCTTCGGCACCTGCTCGACCGCTCCAGCGACCGAGCCGTATGAAACTCCGCAATCGGCACATTGAAAGCCACCGCCTCCCAACCCTCCACCCGAATCACCACTCGCATCTTCCCGCGCCCGATCCGCCACCGCTCCCCCGAGCGATAAAGATGCCAGCTCCCACTCATCAACATATGCGTAACCAAAATCAAATCACCCGAAAAATAGATCAGCAGCCACTTCCCCCGCGACTCCACCCTCTCCACCACCCGCCCCACCAGCGGAGCATCATCATCCACCCGAGCCAGCTTCGCCAAACCAGTCTCAAACCCAGTAACCACCCTCCCCGCCAACACCCCCCGCAGAGCCCGCGCCGCCCGATAAATCGTATCCCCCTCAGGCATGTTTAGCCTCCATATCCCCCTCCAATCTACCTGCAGAAACCTGAGAAGCCGTCATCTCGACCGAAGCGCAGCGCAGTGGAGAGACCCCCGCATTTCGCTTTTGCTCTGCACAATTAGGTGGGGGATGGGGGAGCACTGAACATCCGGCTAAGCAGCCCCAGGCACCGTCGGCACACGCCGCACATTGAACCCCATACCCCCCGCCACAAAACCGGCATCCAGCAAAGACCTCGCCATCGGACTCTCCGCCACCGCCACGCCATTCACCGAACCGATCAGCATCCCGGCCCGACCAGCCGCATCATCCTCCCGATCCCCCGCACCCGCCGCACCAGAAACTCCGCCAGCGCCCGAGCCACCTGCCCCCGTCCCGGCTCCTCCTCCGGCAAGAAAACCTGCACATTCGGATTCCCCCGCCGCAGATAAGCCACCAGCGCCCCATCGCACAAAACCACCCGCGCCCCCACACTCCGCGTGAGCGACGAAGCTGCATCCCCACCCACCGGCCACCGCAAAAGCGCCCCATAGGGATTAGCCGGATCGGTAGCCGCCAGCATCAACATCTCCCCCCGCTCCCCCTCCCGCTCCACCCGCAAAGACCGCAGCAGATCCACCGCCGCCGGCATAGCAAACTGCGTAGCCCCAAGGTCCGCCGCAAAGTATCCACGCCGAACCTTCCCACTCTCCTCCATCGCCTTCAACACGTCATATACCGCCGAGAACCCGCCCATCAACCCCTCCGCATGCGCCGTCTCCCGAAACACCACGCCATACCGCGTCAACAACTGCGTAGCCGTAGCCAGACTCCAGGCAGTCCCCAACCCACCCTCCCCAAACGCCGCCGCATTCAACCCCCACCGCCCCTGCCCGGTAGGAGGAGTAGTCCTCCGCGACCGAAATCCCGCCCCTGCTGATGCACCCTGCTTGCCCTCGCGAAGTCGTCGCCGGCCGCTCACAGTAAGCCCGCAGCGCCGCCATCCCATCATTCGTCAACCATCCCCTTCCAAACCAACCCCCACAAAGCCTCCAGCGTCTCCCCCGGATACCCCCCACCCACCCCCTCATGCAAATCCTGAAAGAACGAAGCCCCCCGCCCCTGCAAATAAGCAACAATCGCCTCTTCCTTCGTCGCAGCTTGAAGAGAATTGTCATCCTGAGCGGAGCGAAGGACCCCCGTATTTTGCTTTTGCTGCTCCGGCACCCTTCCCTGCCACAACACCGGCAGCTTCTCCGCCAGATAAAGCCCGACCCGCCCATCCCGCTCCCCAATCGGATCCATCCCCACCCAAACCACCTCACCCGCCGCAATCAACATATCCAGATCCGAGCTCTTATACCCCGCCAGCCGCGCCGGCAATATCTCAGTCTCCAGCACCGAAGCCGGCAGCGGAGCCCCCTGCAAATTCTCAATCACATCCAGCAGCGCATCCAGCCCTCTCCGCGGCTGCACCACTCCCTGCCAACGCGTAAACAGACCGAGCCAGCACCCGCTGCTCCACCGGCTCAACCTCCTTCCGCAGCCGCGCCAGCGACTTCCGCCGAATAGCCCGCAACACCTCCACATCGCACCACTCGCGATGCACCCCACCCGGCCGAAACCCACCCTCCACCACCCTCCCCGCCTGCACCAACCGCTGCAAAACCGCCTCAACACTAGCCGCAGCCAGTCCAAACCGCGCCGCGCACTCGGCCGTAGTAAACGGCCCATGCGTCCGCGCAAACCGCCGCACCAGATCCACCATCGCCTCCGGAGCCGCCTCCAGAAAAGCCCCCGGCAACCCCGGCGGCAGCGGAATCCCCAGCGCATCCCGAAACCGAGCCGCATCCTCCACCGCAATCAGCCGCTTCTCCCCGGCAACCTGCACCTCCAGCACCCGCCGAGCCCGTATCAACTTCGCAACACTCTCTGCAACCGTCTTCAGTTACACATCGCCGCACCAACTCCGCCCGCGTCAAATCCCCCAGCCGCAACAGCAGATCATGCACCCCATCCATCGTCCGCGCCTTGTACGGATCGACCACACACTGCAACTGCTCCTCCGTCTCCTCAATCGCATTCAGATCCAGCAGCTCCCGCAGATCAGCATCACCCATCAACTCTCGCAACTGATCCTGATCGATCGAAAGCGCCTGCGCCCGCCGCTCCGCCAGCGGAGCATCCCCGTCATAGATGTAGTTCGCCACATAACTAAACAGCAGCGCACTCGCAAAAGGACTAGGCGTCCGCGAATCCACCGTATGCACTCGCAACGAGCGATTCCCAATCGCCCGCAGCGTCTCCATCAACGCCGGCATATCAAATACATCCCGCAGACACTCTCGATAAGCCTCCAGCAAAATCGGAAAGCTCGCATACTGACTAGCCACACTCAACAAGTCATAAGCCCGCTTCCGCTGCTGCCAAAGCGGAGTCCGCCCATCCGCCCTCCTCCTCGGCAACAGCAAAGCCCGCGCAGCGCTCTCGCGAAACTTCGCCGCAAACAACGCCGTCGACCCCAACTGCCGCATCACCAGCTCCGCCGCCTCTTCCGGCTCCATCATCATCGCCTCAACATCCGGCGGCGTATCCATCTCCGGAAACCGCAGCACAAACCCATCCTCACTCCACATCGTCTCCACATCCGAGTCCCACCCGCCGCCCGCAGCTTCGCCGTAATCGCCATCGCCCACGGAGCATGAATCCTGCTCCCAAACGGCGTCAGAAAACAAACTCGCCAATCCCCCAACTCATCCCGCACCCGCTCCACCACAATGTTCCGGTCATCTGGCACCACCGTCGTTACAATCTCCTGGTCCACCAGATACCGCAGCAAATTCTCCGCCGCCTCCTGCCTCGAGATCATGCTCCGCAACCAGCTTCGCCATCGCCACACCGCGCGGCATCTCGCGCAACTCCCGCACCAGCGCGCCAATCCTCCGCCCAAACTCCAGCGGCCGCCCCGCCCGGTCCCCATGCCAGAACGGCATCTTCCCCGCCTCACCCGGCGCAGGAGTCACCAGCACCCGGTCATGCGTAATCTCATCGATCCGCCACGTCGAAGCGCCAAGAATAAACGTCTCCCCGGTCTGCTCTCAAACACCATCTCCTCATCCAGCTCCCCCACCCGAACCGGCTTGCTTCGCTCCCCCGCCAGAAAAACCCCATACAACCCACGATCAGGAATCGTCCCGCCATTCAAAATCGCAATCCGCTTCACCCCCTGCCGCGGAGTAATCCAGTTCTTCGTGCGGTCCCACGTAATCCGCGGCCGCAGCTCCGCAAACTCATCCGACGGATACCGCCCCGCCAGCATATCCAGCACGCCATCGAACACCCCACGACTCAGCCCCGCAAACGGAGCCGCGCCCCGCACCAGCGCAAACAGAGCCTCATACGAAATCCCCGGCCCTTCATCCTCCACGCTCCTCCGCGTCCTCCGCCGCTCCGCATCCGCCGCACCCAGCGGAGGATGCGCAATCACCGCCACAATTTGCTGCGCCAGCACATCCAGCGGATTCCGCAGAAACCGCGTCGACTCCACATGCCCCTCATGCATCGCCCGCGTCACCGCCGCGCAGGCAATCAAGTCCGCGCGATACTTCGGAAAGATAATCCCCGCCGAAGGCATCCCCACCATATGCCCAGCCCGCCCAATCCGCTGCATCCCACTAGCCACCTCGGAGGAGCCTCAATCTGAATCACCAGATCGATCGCCCCCATATCGATCCCCAACTCCAGCGAACGAGTAGCCACCAGCGCCTTGATCTTCCCAGCCTTCAGCAGCTCCTCAATCTCAACCCGCTGCGCCGCCGCCAGCGACCCATGATGCGCCCGCGCAATCGGCTCACCAGCCAACTCATTAATCGCTCCAGCCAGCCGCTCCGCCACTCGCCGCGCATTCACAAAGATCAGCGTCGAAGTCCGCCCGCGAATAATCTCCAACAGCCGCGGATGAATCGACTGCCATATCGAAGTCCGCTTCGGCCCCTGGCTCGCCGGCCCACTCGGCTGCTCTTCAATCTCGCCCAGCTTGGCCATGTCCTCCACCGGAACCTCGACCTTCAACTCCAGCACCTTCCGCGCCCCCGCATTCACCACCGTCACCGGCCGATACCGCGGCGCATCCACCCCAACATCCGGCTTCACCCCATCATCACTAGCCGCACTCATCAGCACAGCATCAATCTCAGTCGCCATCTTCCACAGCCCGGGGCGGTATCTGCTAATCTGCCAACGCTACATTATTCGCAACCGTCGCCCTCAGCCCCACCCAGAAACCGGGCCACCTCCTCCAGCGGCCGCTGCGTAGCGGACAACCCAATCCGCTGCAGCCGCCTCCCCGTCAGCGCCTCCAGCCGCTCCAGCGACAGAGCCATATGCGCCCCGCGCTTGCTCGGCACCAGCGCATGAATCTCATCCACAATCACCGTCTCGACGCTACGCAGACCCTCCCCAGCCTCGCTCGTCAGCAACAGATAAAGCGACTCCGGAGTAGTAATCAAAATATCCCCCGGATGCCTTGCAAACCGCGCCCGCTCCTTCGGCGAAGTATCCCCCGTGCGCACGCTGATCTCCGGAATCCGCACCGCAACACCCTCGCGCTGCGCCATATTCGCAATCCCCGCCAGCGGAGAACGCAGATTCCGCTCCACATCCGCAGCCAGCGCCTTCAGCGGCGAAAGATACACCACCCGGCACCCACGCTCCGCATCCGGAGCAGTCCGCAACATCAATTTATCCAGACACCACAGAAACGCCGTAAGCGTCTTGCCCGTCCCCGTCGGCGCCAGAATCAGCGTCGACTCCCCCCGCGCAATCGCCGGCCATCCCTCCACCTGCGGAGCCGTCGGCACCTCAAACACCGCCCGAAACCACTGCGCCGTAATTGGATGAAACAACCCCAGCGCCGCTCGTCAGCAGCATCGAGCGACCGCTCAACCTCAGCGCTCTTCTTCGGCAAATTCTTCGATGGCGTTCGCGGCATAGTCGACTCTTATCTCAGCAGCATACCTGCCGCCACGCAATAAGATGCACCCTCCGCCATCCGCGTCACATCAACCCCTACACTCCATCCACCGGCCGGTAAATATAGCACCCCGAAGCAAACTCCACCTTAAAAAGCTTCGTCGAATCCTCAGCCTGCTCCGCATTCCCTAGCATCAGATACCCATCCACCGACATCTGCCGCCGCACTGATCCGAATACCAGGCTCCGCTCCTGCGGCGGAAAATACAGCAGCACATTCCGCAGCAGCACCAGGTCGAAGATAGGCAGCTTCGGCAGCATCTCACACAGATTCGCCTGAACGAACTCACACATCCCTCGCACCGTCGGCGACACCATCCACACGTCCCCGTCCCGCTCCAGATACTTCACCAGCATCCTCGCCGGAAGCCCCCGGTTCACATCGATCCTTCGATACCGCCCCAGCCTGCGCTGTCTCCAACACCTGCTGCGAAATATCAGTCCCGACAATTTGCACATCCCAACCCGCCAGCTCCGGAAAGTATTCGCACAGCAACATCGCCACGCTATACGCTTCCTGCCCGGTCGAACTCGCCGCGCTCCATATTCTTAGCCGCCGTTCTCTGCGACGCCGCGCAATCAACTCCGGCAACACCACCTCCCGCAACATCTCGAACGGTGCATGGTCGCGAAAGAAGCTCGTCTCATTAATCGTCATCGCCTCCGCCACAGCACGATGCAGTTGCGGCTTCTGGTCCGTCTTCAGGATGTCGACCAAGCTCCTCCAGCTTCGTCACGCCCGCCAGCCGAGCCATCGGCGTAAGCCGCGTATCGAACAACGCATTGCGCGAAGGATCAATCAGATTCGCCGACTGCGCCTTCACCACCCCCCGCAGATACTCATAGTCGTGATCAGAACAGGCCATCTACCGCCTCCAGGCCACGCATCATCCCACCATCAGCAAACGCCTGCCGCGTGCTCGATCCCTCTCGCTTCCTCCGCCCCATCCACGCCTGTCGCGTCAACTCCTCGCCCAGCAACATCAGCGGCACCACGCGAATCGACGAGTCCTGTCTGCATCAACCGTCCCGGCATCCCCCACACCGCAGAACTCGCCTTATCCTGCGCCCAAATCCTTCCCCCGAACTCATGCACGCTCCGCGCCCCGGCCACACCATCCGAACCCATTCCCGTCATTAGCAAAGCAAGCGTCCCATGACGATAGATGTCCGCCGCTGAATGAAAGAGCAGGTCCACAGAAGGTCTGCAATAGTTCACTGGCTGGCTCTCATGCAGACAGATTCGCGCCTCACCTATGTTCGGCTTACTGAAGAGAGGTCTCGGAGCAGTTCGCACCTCCATATGCATATCGCCCTGAGCAATCCAGACTGTTCCCGCCTCAGGAACCGCACCCTCGTACGCCTCTTTCACCTGCAACGCGCAGCAACGGTCAAGACGCTCCGCCAATGCACCCGTAAACAACTTAGGCATGTGTTGCACAATCAGCATTGGAACCGGAAAGTCAGCAGGCAACTTTGAAAGCATCACCTCCAGCGCCGATGGCCCTCCCGTCGAAATGCCGATGACAACGATCTCAGTTCGAGGGTTCAATGAACCTGAAATTAACCATCGGTTTCGTCATTCCCCTTTCTTCCACACGCCCTGTCGTCGCACTTGGTCCTCGGATTCATCGCCAACGCCGCAATCTTCGGCAACAACTGCTCCGACAGCACCCGCAGCGCCCGCGCAAAGTCACTCTGCACACTCGGCTTCATCACATAGTCCGAAGCCCCGCGCGCCAGCGCATCCACCGTCAACCGCGCGCCCAACTCCGTATAAGCGCTGCACATAATCACCGGAAGCTCCGGGCTCTCCGCGCGCAGCCGGTCCAACACTCCCAGCCCATGCATCCGCGGCATCTCCAGATCCAGCAGCAACACATCTGGCTGCGTCCGCTTCACGATCTCCAGGCACTCCACGCCATCACTCGCCTCGCCACAAATCTCCATCCGTGGCAACTCACTCTCCATATCTTCCGCATGCGTCGCGAACAACGTCCGCATAATCCCGCGCATCACCGCCGAGTCATCCGCCACCATCACCCGAAGTGTTCGCCCCTTAATCTCTTGCATATAAAGTTCGTCCCCTCCATGCCTAGGCCGCGGTTGTAAATCCCAGCATCGACATCTTCTCCCGCAGCCCCTCCACCGTGAACGGCTTCATCAGAAACTCATCCGCTCCATACTCCAGTGCCCGGCAGATAAACGAGTTGTCCGCCTCCGTCGTCACCATCATCACCTTGGTCAGCGGACTCACCTTGCTGTCGCGCAGCATCTTCACGCACTCCAGGCCATTCATCTCCGGCATATTCAGATCCAGCAGCATCAGATCGAACTCCTCGCAGTTCAAAGCCGCCAACGCCTCCCGCCCATTGCGTGCCTCTTCGCAAACCACGCCCATCCGCTGCAGAAGCTGCCGCAGATACTCCCGTATAAAACTCGAATCGTCCACTATCAGCGCTCGCATTACAACCTCCTTTCTTCCTTCGCTTCGAAATAGCTCAACATTCTTCAACCGCGACGGTCGCAGCTTCGCCGTATCCAACCGCACCATCAACCCCGCCGGCAGCTTGTACGCGCCATCAAATAGCGCCTTGCCACGCGGCCCCAGCGTGCTCGGGTTCGCCTCCAGCGTCTCTACACCTACCGTCAAGACGCTGCTCACCTCATCCACCATCAGCCCGAACCGTTCATCCGCGTCCTCGTCTTCCAACACCAGCACCGCGTTCGACTCCGTTCGCTCTTCAAGACCCAGCAACGCCCGCAGGCTTACCGCCGTCAGCACCTCGCCCCGGTTCGGAATCACTCCCGCAACATAAACCGGCGCCAGCGGAATTCTCTGGATCGCCCGAGCCCCCAGCACCTCGCAAATCTTCTTCGTATCGATAGCGAACATCTCATCGCCCACCATCAAAGTGCACAGCGAAACTCCCTCCGCCTCGCCGCCACTCGCGTCATTCTTCATGCGACCTCTCGCAATCCGCCGCGCAAAACACCGTTCTTACCACGACACACAGCAGTGACACGTCTCATTCACCAGCGCCAGTCCCACATCGCCAATCTCGCCCTCCGCAAGATCGCCGTTCTCCAGCCACGTCCCCGCCGTCACATCCAACACGCGCCGCACCACGCGTCCACTCCTGCGAACTCCGCCCATCGCGCCTCTCGCCACAAATCAAAACCGTAGCTACAACACCAGGAGAACCCGCAAGCTCCTGCAGCAACTCGCCATCATCTTCCAGCGGCAGCAACTCGCCGCGATACTGCAGCATCGTCCTTCCACCGGCGTATTCGATCCGCTCCAGTGGCACACTCTCAATTCGCTCCACCACATCCAACGGCAGAGCCTTCCGTTCACCTCCGCGGTCCTCAAACACCAGCAGTGAAAACTCAGCACCGTGTCCCGCCTCGGTCGCTGCAGCTTCAATCCTCTTCGCGCTCTCTTCCACCGCCCGCACACCCGCGCGCTCTGCTGTCTCCGCCACATCCAGAATCAACGCCAGGCTCCCATTTCCCAGCACCGTCGCCCCAGAGAACAACCCAATCTCCTGCAGCACAGACGACAGCGGCTTCACCACAATCTCTTCCGGAGCCAACAGCTCATCCACCACCAACCCATACCGCCGCCCCTCCGCCTGCAGCACCGCCATATAAAATCCCCGCGCTTCAACTCCATCGCTCTGAGGCAATCCAAGCAACCTATCCAACCAAACCATCGGCAGCAATCGATCCCGCAGCCTGTAGAACTCCGCCGCGCCAATCCGTTCCACCGACGCCGCAACCTCCCGCGCCCGCACATACACCAGCTCCTCCAGCGCACTCTGCGGCAGCGCAAAGCTCTCGCCTCCACTCTGCACCACCAGCGCAGGCACAATCGCCAGCGTCAACGGAACCCGCAGCCGCAGCGTCGTCCCAACTCCTCAACTGCGACTCCATCTCAACGCTTCCGCCCACCGCCTCCACATTCGCGCGCACCACATCCATCCCCACTCCGCGCCCCGACACATGCGTCACCGCCGCCGCAGTCGAGAACCCCGGCAGAAAAATCAGCTGCATGATCTCCCGCTCCGTCATCGCCGCAGCCTCATCCACCGTCACCAGACTCACGCTCGATAGCCTTCGCCAACACCCGCGCCATCTCGATGCCCTTCCCATCATCGGCAATCTCAATCACCACAAAGCCGCTCTGATGAAACGCCTTCAGCCGCACACAACCCTCCGCCGCCTTACCCGCCATCAGCCGATCCGCCGGAGCCTCAATCCCATGGTCCACCGCATTCCGCAGCGCATGCGTCAACGGATCCTTGATCGCCTCCAGCAGGCTCTTGTCCAACCCCGTCTCCGCGCCCGAAAACTCAATCCGCACCTCGCGCCCGCAAGTCTTCGCCAACTCGCGCACCATCCGCGGAAACTTGCTGAAGAGATGTCCCACCGGCTGCATCCGCGCCTGCATCACCGTCTCCCGCAGGTCTGCCGTTATGCCATCCAACCGCCGCGTCAGCTCTGAAAAATTCGCCGCCGCACTCTCACTCTGCAGCAGTTGGTTGCGCACCAATACCAGGTCGCCCACAAGATTCATCATCCGGTTCAGCACCTCCACCCCGATCCGCAAAGACTTGTCATTGATAGCCAACTCCACCGCAGGAACCGAAGCCGCAGACTCCCTCACTCCTCTTCTCTCCGAAACCGTACACACCGGAGAGTCATTACACGACCCGTCCTTCAACCCAGACTTGTCCTTCAACTCAAACCCGCCCGTCAGCTCAGACCTGTCCTTCGATTCAGACCTGTCCTTCAACTCCGTCAGCATCGCGATCAACCCGGCATCATCATCCGTCGTCCGCGTACCCTCGCCGCCCGTATCCTCAATCAGCTTCAAAATATGCCGCAGTCCATCCATCAAACTAAGCAAGCCGCTGATAAGCTCCCCATCCACGGCAATCGAGCCATCCCGCAGCGCCCCCAGCAGATTCTCCCCCGCATGAGCCAACTTCTCCAGCCGCCCAAAACCCAGAAACCCGGTAGTCCCCTTGATCGTATGAACGGCGCGAAAGATCTCCGCCACCAACCCACCATCCTGCGGACGAACCTCCAGGTCGGTCAGGCACCGCTCCATCCGGTCCAACCCCTCCAGGCTCTCCGCAATAAACTCCTGTGTCAGCTCATCCACATACCCCTTATCGGGCGCAGCCCCCACTCCATTAGTTAGTTGGAGCTGAATCACATCTCTGCCTCCAGTTACCCCGGAGCTCGTAGCGGGCGTCTGTTCTCCTCTCTACACTGCCTCAAAAAGACGTCATCTCGACCGAAGGCGGCGCACTTGCCGCCGCAGTGGAGAGACCCCCGCATTTCGCTTTTGCCGTTGCTGTTGCAGTTGCCTGTTTTCCCCAAACCAACCCCCAAACCCGTCATCCTGAGCGGAGCGCAGCGGAGTCGAAGGACCCCGATATATTCGGTACCGCCACAACTGTTCGGACCATTTCAACCGATAGCATCATCGCTTTTGCCCTTGCCCGTTCTCCCCAAACCGACCCAAAACCCTTGACACACCCAGTACAATAGAAGCAGGGGGCGCAACACTAAAACCAACTCCCTGCCCGGGCCAGCCCAGGCATGCTAAGTATCGTCTTTCGAATACTTTGCAAGCAGTCGATCTTTGAAATCAAGACTTTGCGGCATACCCGCACCCGAGGTCCGGACTTATCTCCTATGTTTTGAAGATTTTGCGCAAAAGTACTGGGGAGGGGGAGGTATCCTCTTCAGCCTGAGATATGCTCTCTTACGGAGCACCACGAGCTACAAACAGCCACCCAAATGACCCAACCCATCCACGCCACCGACATCATCCGCCACAAACGAGACGGTCTCCCCCTCACCACCCCCGAGATCCAGCACTTCATCCACGGAGTAGTCGACCGCACCATCACCGGCGCCCCCACGGATATCCAGATCGCCTCGCTCCTCATGGCCATCTTCCTCCGCGGCCTCAACCCCCAGGAGCTAGCCGACCTCACCTCCGCCATGCGCTACTCCGGCGAGGTCTTCAATGCTTCGCCTCTACGCACGTTCACTATAGACAAACACTCCACCGGCGGCGTAGGCGACAAGACCTCGCTCCTCATCGCCCCCATCCTCGCCGCCGCCGGCCTGGCCCACCCCACCCCCGCCGGAATCCCCGGCATCTGCGTCCCCATGATCAGCGGCCGCAGCCTCGGCCACACCGGCGGAACTTTAGACAAACTCGAAACCATCCCCGGCTTCAACACTCAGCTCTCCCTCCACCAATTCTTCGAGACCCTCAAGACCTGCGGAGCCTCCCTCATCGGCCAGACCCCCACGCTCGTCCCCGCCGACCGCATCCTCTACGCCCTCCGCGACCACACCGGCACCATCGAGTCCCCCAACCTCATCACCGCCAGCATCATGAGCAAGAAACTCGCCGAAGACCTCAAAGCCCTCGTCCTCGACGTCAAGACCGGCAGCGGCGCCTTCATGAAGCACTACGAAGACTCCAAACACCTCGCCGACCTCATGGTCCAGACCGGAGAACTGGCAGGCACCCGCACCGTAGCCCTCCTCACCACCATGGAAGAACCCCTCGGCCGCTTCGCCGGCAACTGGGTCGAAGTCTGGGAGTGCGTCAACATCATGCAGCAACGCCGCCACCCCCGCTCCGCCGACCTAATCCACCTCACCAACACCCTCTCCGGCTGGATGCTCCACCTCGCCGGCCACGCTGCCACGCCAGAAGCCGGTGCCACCCTCTCCGACGAAATCCTCAAATCCGGCGCAGCCTATATAGCGTGGCTAAAAATCGTCACCGCCCAATCCGGCGACACCACCATCTTCGAAGACCCAGCCGCCTTCCACAAACCCACCGCCACCCGCACCCTCAAAGCCGAAACCACCGGCTACCTAGCCTCCATGGACTGCACCGAAGTAGGCTGGGCCATCCAGCGCCTCGGAGCAGGCCGCCTCCGCCCCGGCGACCCCGTCAGCGCCCACGCCGGCCTCGAAATGCACATCAAACTAGGCGAGAAAGTAGAACCCAACCAGCCCCTTATCACCCTCTTCAGCGAAGACGAATCCCTCCTCGCAGAACCCTACGAAATGCTCCGCGCAACCCTCAAATTCACCCCAACCCCACCCACCCTCCAGCCCCTCATTCGCGAAACAATCACGAAAGATCATCCCGAATGATGTCCAATCGCCCGACCCCACAACAAGCAGTACTTCGTGGTCATCTGATGGTCAATCTTCCAGTTTGCTCCATCATTTTTGGTGGCTCGGCTTTGAGCCTCCGGATTCACAGTTATCTCGGGGTGCTCGGAGCACTTCTATCCATCGCAACTGCATGGCTTTGGTGGTCACTCTTTGTCCCACTTTGGCGCACTTGGCTGCAGACATCAGGCGCCCCCATAGAAGAAACGTTATCGCTTGCAGTGAAGCAAGGTCTTATCTGGCCAAAGGGTTCATTCTTCGAAAGAACCGAATTACCAATCCTTCGTCCTCCATCAGAAAATCTCTGACCCCAGCCCCTCTCCGCGAAATCTTCACCGGCAATTCCTGACCGCCCGCGGTGCCCAACCACTCATACTCCAGCTTCGAGCCCGCACTAGTAAAAATTGCAGCTGCCAACAAGGTATGTTATCGTCGCGTCATCCTTAAAGTTGAAGGTCTGGTCGCCCCGGTCAACAGTGTTTTCACCACACTTCGAGGACAAGGTAGATAAAACTCAAGCCCTGGGTCCATAACCTGGATGCACAGTGCCAGACAATCGATAATTGCACCCAGTGACTGCGGAGGAGCAGGTTGGCAAAGCATAACGTAGCATCGCACACGCTTCACATCGTCTCAGCCGCGCTGCTGTTGAGCGTGGCTGTAGCGTCGGCCCAGCAGGACAAGACACCATCTCAAACAGCACCCATCGTGCAACCCGGTGCCCCCGGTAAGCCCAGTAAGACTCTCCCCTCCAACACCACGACTGCCCCGCTGCGAGCTCCCTCCGAAGCCGACGTCGCATTCATGCAGGGGATGATCATGCACCACAGTCAGGCCGTCGAAATGACCGCGATGATGCCCACTCGCATTAAGAATTCAGCCCTTCTGGAATTGGGTCAGCGCATCAGCATCTCCCAGACCGACGAATTGGTCTTCATGAAGCAATGGCTTACGGATCGCGGCTTCCCCACTACGATGCCGGCAAAGGCAGGAATGGCAGGCATGGATAACATGCCGGGAATGGATATGAGCGACATGCCCCCGATGCCCGGAATGCTCACCGCCAAGCAGATGGAAGCGCTCCGGAACTCAACCGGCGCCGAGTTCGAGCATCTCTTCCTCACTGGCATGATTCAGCATCACACCGGCGCTCTCACCATGGTTAACGATCTCTTCAAGACGCCGGGAGCTGGCCAGGACGCCATACTCTTCGACTTCACTTCAGACGTAGTTAACACCCAGCAGGCAGAAATCGACACTATGCGGCACATGTTGGCCAAGGAAAAGCAGTAAATCGCGCCACAGCGTCGCGCAACGCCAGAAATCTCTAACCAAGCAGGACCAATCGACATTTAGGACCGGGCCACGTCGCCCTGTTGTTCCACCTTTTTGCAGAGGTAGATATACGCAGCAGGTTGAAATTCCACATCATGCGACACATGTTGGCTAAGGAGAATTAATGATGATTGCCAGATCCGTCTCACCGTCCTCGTGCCGTGCTCTCACCATCGCATTCGCGCTGTCCACGTTCTGCACCGTTTCAGCCGTCGCGCAGCGGGCTGCTCCACCACCCATCCCCGAGCATCCGGCAGACCCCACCGTCTTCGTCAATGCTCGTTCCGCTCCCGACGATCCCCGCACGGGCCTGAAGGGCGGCCTGTACGACGCACAATCCACGATCTCCGGCTTCCAGTTGATCTTGAGCGTTCCCAAACCCGGGGCTTTCGGTCCCGATATGAACTCAGTCCATGCAGCGGACACCGCTCCGATTCCCCCGCCGCCAGCGCCCGGCGCCCCACCCGCCGGCCGAGGTGGAGCAGGGGCAACACGCGTCAACTACGGCCAGACCAACTCCGATCTCGGCTTTAGTGGAAAGTATCTCTTCCAGGGAAACTACTACGGGATTAATATCTTCGACGTCTCCGATCCCGCGAAGATGACCCTCAAGTCCTCGATCGTTTGCCCCGGTGGTCAGGGCGACGTCTCAGTGTACGGGCATCTTCTATTCATGTCGGTAGAGACCAGCGGGCGCACGGATTGCGGAACCCAACCCTTCCCAACCGTCGCCCCACCCGCAGCGCCGGCAAACGGTGGATTGGCCCCGGCTCCAGCCGCAGGAGCGCGTCCGCAGGAGCCTGCCAGCCCGGACCGCGCCCGCGGCGTGCGCATCTTCGACATCAGCGACGTCTCGAATCCCAAGCAGGTGGCCATGGTGCAGACCTGCCGCGGCTCCCACACCCACACTCTGCTCACCGGCACCGCCGACAAGGGATACATCTACGCCTACGTCGCCGGCTCCGCCGGAGTTCGTCCCTCGGAAGAGCTGGCAGGCTGCGTAGCCGGACCGGACGACCCCAACACCGCGGTGTTCACCATCGTCATCATCAAGGTGCCCTTGGCCCATCCCGAGCAGGCCAAGGTCGTCGCGAGCCCCTACATCTTCAGCGATCCCAACACCGGCTCTATCGACGGCCTGTGGAAGGGCGGCACGCACGGCGACAACACCGAGACCACCTCCGCGACCCGCGGATGCCACGACCTCACTATGTTTGAGTCGAAGCACTTGATGGCCGGCGCCTGTTCAGGCAATGGAATCCTCATGGACATCAGCGACCCCGAGAAGCCCAAGCGTCTCGACGCGGTGACCGACGGCAACTTTGCCTTCTGGCACTCCGCCAACTTCTCCAACGACGGCAAGACAGTGTTGTTCACTGACGAGTGGGGCGGCGGCGGCGCACCACACTGCCGTCTGGCCGATCCCATGGCATGGGGCGGCGATGCAATCTTCAAGATTGAAAATAACAAGCTGGTTCTCCAGTCGTACTTCAAGATGCCCGCCATCCAGGAAGAGAACAAGAACTGCGTCGCGCACAATGGATCGTTGATCCCCGTCCCCGGACGCAACATCCTGGTGCAGTCCTGGTACCAGGGCGGCATCGATATGTACGACTTCACCGACCCCAAGCACCCCTACGAGATCGGCTACTTCACCCGTGGCCCAATCGGCAAAGAGGGCCGGCGCGCAGGCGGCGGCGACTGGTCGTCCTACTACTACAACGGATACATCTACGGTTCGGAGATGGCGCGCGGCACCGACGTGCTCAAGCTGGTTCCGACCAAGTATCTGACCCAGAATGAAATTGATGCTGCGGCACAGGTTCATTTCGCGGAGCTGAACGTACAGGACCAGCCGTATATCGACTACCCCAAGACCACGCTCACCGCGAAGGCTTACGTCGATCAGTTGGTCCGCGACAATGTGCTGACCATCGAGAAGGGCGCAGCCATCGATGCAGCAATGGAGGGCAAGAAGACGAAGGAGATGAAGACGTTTGCGGCCAGCCTCGACACGGATGCAGCGACAGCGGCACCTGGCGAAGCAGATCGCATGAGGGCTCTTTCGGAGATCCTTAAAAAGTAATGATGCGACGCACCACTTCACTCTCCTGACCGGACTTTCACGGAGCTTCATCCCGGCTCATCTTGCACCGGTTTGATTTGAAACTGCGCAAAATGGGCCGGGACGGCTATAATCCCGCCACAGGCCTGATCTCTATCTCAATCGCCTCAACTTCGTCTTGGTCTGCGGAATCCGCAAACCGGGGCAGAAATAACACCAGCAGGGCCTTCTCAAGGAGAAACATGATGGCAAGATTCACGACTCCGTTGTCGCGCAGTGTGCTCACCGCCACATTTGCACTGACAGTCGCATTTCCCGCGCTCTGCGCCGCCCAACGCCAGCAGGAGGTTATTCCCGCCAACGTTCCGCCCCCCAGCGTCTACGTCAATCCGCGCGCAGCCGCCAACGATCCGCGCATCGGACTCAAGGGCGGCAAAACCGACGCGGCCGAGGCCATCTTCGGCATGCAGAAGGTCATCTCCCTCGGCAAGCCCGCTGCATTCGACCCCCCACCCGAGCCCGACGCCAACGGCCGTAACGGAGGCACACTCAACTACGCCAACTCCGATATGGCGTTCAGCGGAAACCATCTCTTCGTCGGAAACTTCTGGGGCATCAACTTCTACGACACCACCAACCCAGCCAAGCTCTCTCTCATCACCTCGCTGATCTGCCCCGGCGGTCAGGGTGACGTCTCCGTCTACGGCCACCTGCTCTTCATGTCCGTCGAAGGCGGCGGCCGCACCGACTGCGGCGTCCAGCCATTCCCCACTCCCGCCCGTCCCGCCACTCCTCCCGCGCCCGGGACCCCGCGTACGCCTCCCGCGCAGGTCGCCAGTCCTGATCGCGCCCGTGGCGTCCGCATCTTCGACATCACCGACATCAAGAACCCCAAGCAGGTCGCCATGGTCCAGACCTGCCGCGGCTCCCACACCCACACCCTCCTGACTGACCCCAAGGACAAGGACAACATCTATGTCTACGTCGCCGGCTCAGCAGGCGTTCGTCCTGCGGAAGAGCTCGCCGGATGCTCAGGCGGTGAACCCGGCGAGGACCCCAACACCGCGCTCTTCACCATCGTCGTCATCAAGGTCCCGCTGGCCCACCCCGAGCTGGCTAAAGTCGTAAACAGCCCGCGCATCTTCTCCGACCCCGCCACCGGTGTCATCGACGCCCTCAAGGTAGGTCCCGCCCACGGCGCAACCGGCAACACCACTCCCATCCGCGGCTGCCACGACCTCACCACCTACGGAGCCATCGGACTCATGGCCGGCGCATGCTCCGGCAACGGAATCCTGATGGACATCAAGGACCCCGTCCACCCCAAGCGTATCGAAGCCGTAGCCGACTCCAACTTCGCCTTCTGGCACACCGCCACCTTCAGCAACGACGGCAGCAAGATCGTCTTCACCGACGAGTGGGGCGGCGGCACCCAACCCCGTTGCCGCGCAACCGATCCGATGCACTGGGGCGCAGACTCCGTCTTCACCCTCGCCAACGGCAAGCTCACCCTCGACGCCTACTACAAGATGCCTGCACCCCAGACCGAAGTTGAGAACTGCGTAGCCCACAACGGCTCGCTCCTTCCCATCCCCGGTCGTGACATCCTCGTCCAGGGCTGGTACCAGGGCGGCATCTCCATCATGGACTTCACCGATCCCAAGCATCCCTACGAGATCGCCTACTTCGATCGCGGTCCCGTCGACCCCGACCACGCCATCACCGGAGGCTTCTGGTCCGGCTACTGGTACAACGGCTACATCTACGGCTCAGAAATCGCCCGCGGCGTAGACGTCTTCAAACTAGTCCCCAGCAAGTTCGTCACCCAGAACGAGATCGACGCAGCCAACCAGGTGCACTTCGACCTCCTCAACGTCCAGAACCAGCAGAAGATCATCTACCCGCAAACCCTCATCACCGCCAAGGCCTACGTCGACCAGTTAGCCCGCACCAGCGCACTGACCGTCGAGAAAGCCACAGCGATCAACATGGCCATCGATGCTAAGAAAACGAAGGAACTCAAGACCTTCGCAGCCAGCCTCGACAAGGACTCAGCCACAGCATCCCCGGCTGACTCGGCCAAGATGAAGATGCTCGCAGAGATCCTCAAGAAGTAAGCCAGCACTTCAACCCAAAAGAAACCCCGCTGTCAGCACCTCACCAAAAGGCGCGGCAGCGGGGATTCTCTTTGCCCATCAGAACCATCCCAAAAAATCAAGCCCAGGGAAAACTAAGCGTAGGAGTATTCGCAAATCGCTTCATCTTGATCGTCAGCTTCGCGCCCGCCCCCGCCGCCAGCCGGGCCTTGAACGCCCGCCCATTCACCGGCCTCGCGCTCTCGCCCTCTCCCACCGACACCACTTGGTGTTCCCCATAAGCACCGCCCTGCACGGTCACCACACGCGCCTCCGTCGCATTCAAATTCACCAGCGTCACCGTAACGCTGTCATCCGTCATCGCGTGGACCAGCGCCGCCACATCCTCAGGCATCCCCGCGCGCCGCTTCTCCGAATCAAAATACCGCAGCCGGCAATGCAGCAGCGACCCGCCCTGCCCCGGAGAAGTCTTCGCCCACCCCGAGTGCTGGATATATAGCCCACCCTCCATCAACTGCGTCAACGCCGTCACGCTCGCCGGGTTGAAGTCCATCACCGTATCCGCCAGCCGCGTCTCCGGAGTCGTCTTATCCGCCCGAATCTCCTCGCCACACTTCCGTATATGCGCCAACGCAGCATGCAGCGCCTTCACCGGATACTCATCATTCGTCCCGTCCAGGAACGAATACCACGGAGTCTTCTCCGCCCGAGCCCGATCCGACGCCTTCATCGAAAGAAAATAAATCTCCAAAAAGTTGAGGTTATAGTCCCCGCGCTCATAGCTGTACCATCCCTGGTCGCCATACATCCGCGGAGTAGACGACACCCCATTGATCACCTTACGCTGCTCGTTAATCCGATCCGCCTGCTTACGCCAAACCTCCAGATACCGGTCATCCCCACCCGACAACAGATAAGCATTCATGAACCCCACAAACGACCGCGGCACCCGATTCCGGTCCGCCCGCTTATCCGTCATCGGAACCACAGGACTGAACCCCCACCCATACACGCCGCCATACCACTTCCCATCCGCCGCGCCGCCAATCGTTCCATCCAGCCCAATATTGCTCGGCAGAATATCGTTATTCTTCTGCGCCCGTTCCACCCACGCATCCACATACTCGAGCACCCACTGCTTGTACTTCGCCTCGTGCCCGAGCATATACGCGTTCGTATGCAGCGCCGTAGCATTCAGATTCAGCGGATTGTCCCCCACCACATCCGTGTACTCCACAAAGTGCGCCAGCATCTGCTTATACCCATTCTCCCCATGCTCCAACCCCGCAAACCGATTCGTGTCGATAGGATCCCCCGTCCAATCCAGCGCCGTAGCCTTGCGCAACATCGGCCCCCGGCTGCCATTCATCGCGCTCCTGATCAGCCGCAACTTCGCATCATAGTTCGGCGCGCCCGGGTCCTCATTCATATAGAACCCCGCAAACCGCTTCACTCGCTCGCGGTACTTAGCATCCTCCGGATCAGACAGCCCCATCAGGTTGAAGACTGTCAGCCCCTCCGCATTATGCTGCCAGTCCATCATCACCGGAAACTCTTTGTAGTACATCCCCTCGCGCGCGAACGGCACGTCCGTCGTCTTCGCCAGCGTGTACTGCCGCACATGCCCTTCATACGCCTTCCGATACATCTCCCGAATCCGGTCAGCCCCGCCCATCGCATGCAGATGCGGCCAGTCGTTCACATTCTCAATCGCATCGTCCGGCCCATCATCCCCGCCCCACCGCGTTACGCACAGCAGAAATCCCTTATCGTCAAAATAGCGATCGAAGAAGGCCTCGCAAGCCGCCGTATGCTCCCGAATCACCTGCCGTTCCAGCAGCGCCCACTCCGGAGCATCCATCGGAGTCGTCACCTCCAGAACATTATCCCCCGCCCACGCCACACACGGCCGAGCGGCCGCTAGCGCAACTGCAGCCGCGCCTCCCACCACAAACGAACGTCGCGAGCTGGCCATTCAGCACCCCGAGACTCGGCCCTGCCTAAGGCTTCGTCACCTTGAAGTTCGTAACAATCGCATCCGTATTATGCGCAAACCGAATCCCATAAACCCCATCGGTAGACTTCAGCTTCCCCGTCGTCACCAACGCCGATTTATCGTACGTCCCGACCACCGTCCCATTCACCGAGCAAGTAACCTTATCGCCCTTCACCGACATCGCGATATCCTGCGTCACCGGCTCTCCCACCGCCGCGGCCTTGTGAATCGCCGCATTGGCCTCACCTTCTCTGCCGTTCATCTGGAACGGAGCCGGCCCAAACCCACGCACGATAAACATCCCACTCCCATACGCCGCGCAGTAGATGTAACTCTGGTCCGCCGTCCCCAGATCATTCCCGGCAATCACAATCCCATACGGATGCGGATGGCTGTTCAGGTTCATATACTTCGGCTCATTAAACGTCGCCGAAACTGTATAGTCTCCCTTCGCCACATTCTTCGGGTTCCAGTAAGTCACCGCCGGCCCCGTAGTCACGCGCATCCCCTTACCCTCCGGAGCGAACTTATCGTCATTCACCGTCTGCCCCTGCTTCTCAGCGCCGGCATCGATCTTCCCCTGCCAACCCGGCACAGTAATCCCACCCCCGGCTATCGCACGAGCGGTTTCAGGCGCACCCTGCGCATTCATCACACCCGCAGACAACAAAACAAGAGCGGCGCTACAACAAAAACCATTTACAAAACGCATCGGAATGTCCTTTCAGAACATAGGTTGGAGAAGAAGTTAACGCGTCCAGATTATAAAGGCCGCCCCCTCACCCCGTCACTGCTACTGGTCACTAGGTAGTGGAGCAGTTTTATCTTGCCGCACTCCTGCTGACCTAGTACTTCGCTCTCACCAGCTCAGCCATGGGATTATCCTCGCCGCAATTCAGACACCGCAGCTGCGCCTTGCCATCCGCTGTAATCGTCACAGCGACCTGAACTTCGCGATTATTCCTCGTCTGCTTCACCTGAAACGAAAGAGTCCGGCCGTCGATATGCGGATGCACCAACACATGCGCCTCGCTTCCAATCACATGCGCACTCCCGCCTTCCCGGCTCACCGCGTTGAACACAACCGTCCCTCCTAGCTCACCGGTATCCTCGGCCAGCGTCAACGTAACGCCCGGCTGGCCATCCAGCTCGCCCTGCCAGACACCGACCCACGCTGCATTACCAGCAGATTGAGCCACGCACACACCCGTAAGTAAAACCGCAACGCACCCTGCAACAATATCTGTCGATTTCATCTCATCCTCCTCATGTTTGATTTACGTACGATTGGCAATCGCCTTGGCCGCCAGTGTCCCGCCCAGGCCCATCGTCTCGATCGCGGACGAAGGCACAATGACCATCGCTCCCTTCTCACGGATCGCCTCGTAAAGCATGTTCATGCCACGCAGGTGCAGAGCTCCCGGATTATCGTTGTAAACCCGCGAGGCCTGCGCGAACTGCTCTGAAACCTGCACCTCCGCCTCACCCAGAATCACCCGCGCCTGCCGCTCCCGCTCCGCCTGCGCCTGTTGCGACATCGCATTCTCGAGTGCCTGCGGAATCCGAACATCGCGTATCTCCACAGACTGCACAGTAATCCCCCACGGTGTCGTCTTCTCATCGAGTATCTTCTGCAACTCCCGACCCAGCGTCTCTCTATCAGTAATCATCTGCGCCAGCTGGTGTCGGCCAATCGACTCCCGCAGCGCCGTCTGCGACCCCAGCGTAATCGCCTGAATAAAGTCCTCCACCTCAAGGATCGACTTCTCCGCGCTCCACACCATCCAGAAAATAATCGCGTCGACATTCACCGGCACCGTGTCGCGCGTCAGCGTCGACTCCGCGCTCACCGTCGTCACTCGCACCCGTTGGTCCACATAACGGCTCAGCGTCTCAATAACCGGAACAATCAGAAACAGACCCGGACCGCGCAGCCCGCGATACCGCCCAAACCGCAGCAGCGCAGCCTTCTGCCATTGATCCACCACCTTAATAGCGAAGAGGAAGTAAACCCCCACCAAAACGCCCCCCATCGCAAACCACCCGGAGCCGGTTAACCTCGCCCCCACCAGCCCGCCGGCTAAACACAACGCGAAGACCGTCAGACCGACATTGTTGAACTGCCTATGTTGAAACATGGTTATCTCCTCGTGAATTCCCGTCCGATGCCAGCTCGTCCAAAACCTCAATCAACTGCTCCACCGTGAAACCCGCAACCGCCGCCCGCGAACAGAACTCCCCCACCAGTTGTCTCAGCTGCCGCTCGCGCTCAACCTTCGAATACTCAATCTTCTTGTCCGCGATAAACGTGCCCGACCCCTGCTGGGTATCCAGCATCCCCCGAATCTCCATCTCCCGGTAAGCGCGCAGCACAGTATTGGGATTGATCACCAGATCCACCGCCACCTGCCGCACCGTAGGAAGCTGATCTCCGACCGCCAACACTCCAGCAGCAATCCCCGCCTGCACCTGGTCGATAAGCTGCCGGTACACAGGAACCCCACTATGAGCATCCAGCCGAAAGGTGATCGCAGGTGCCTCGACTTTGGTCATCCGTCTCACGCAACAATAATGTACTAGTAGACTAGTACATTGCAAGAAGAAAATTTCAAAATATTTTCACTCGAGCCCCGTCAACACCCAGCCGGCCGAAAGGCGCGAGCACTGAAACCCGCTTGACACACCCGCTATAATTAACCCAAGCAATCAACTTGGAAACACGATCCGGCCACCCGCCGGATCGTCGCATTAACCCGGCCTCCCAAACATCGAGGTCCGAACCTAAAGTCTTTAGTTCGAAGATTTTGCGCAAAACAAGGGGGGAGGGGGGAGGGATGTCAACGCAGTCCACAACACGACCACAGATCGCTCTCGCAGACCTCCGCCCAGTCGCGTCCAACCAACCCAAACCAGACCCGGCAACTCTATCCAGTACACTCCCCATAACACTCAAAACCAATCTCCCGCCGGAGCACGCCTTGGCTCGTTACACCGGACTTCTCGGACTCATCACCTTCCTCGCCCTCGCCTACGCTCTCTCCTCCAACCGCCGCGCCATCAAGTGGCGCACCGTAGCCTGGGGCCTCGGCCTCCAGGTAGTCTTCGCCTTCGGTCGTCATCAAGTGGTGCTACGGCCAGACCATCCTCGCCACACTCCGACGTCATCACAGGACTCCTCGCCCACTCCGCCGACGGCTCCGGACTGGTCTTCGGCTACCTCGGCGTCCCCAGCAACCCCCTCGCCGTCTTCGCCTTCGCCGTACTCCCCACCATCATCTTCGTCAGCGCCTTCTTCGCCATCATGTATCACATCGGTCTCATGCAGCAGATCATCAAGGTCGTCGCCTGGATCATGCAGCGCACCATGGGCACCAGCGGCGCGGAATCCACCAACGTAGCCGCCAGCATCTTCATGGGCCAGACCGAAGCCCCGCTAACCATCCGCCCCTTCCTCGACGGAGCCACCCGCTCCGAGCTCATGACCATCATGACCTCCGGCATGGCCCACGTCTCCGGCGGAATCATGGCCGCCTACATCCTATTCGGCATCAACGCCAAGGATCTGCTCTCCGCCGTCATCATGACCGCCCCCGGCACCATCCTCGTAGCCAAGATGCTAGTCCCCGAAACAGAAGTCCCCGCCACCGCCGGCACCGTCCACATGCCCCCCAACGAAGAGCACAAGAACGAAAACTTCATCGGAGCCATCGCCCGCGGCACCATCGACGGAGGTCAGCTAGCCTTCAACGTAGCCATCATGCTCCTCGCCTTCGTAGCCCTGGTCGGCCTCTTCAACGCCATCATGCGCGGCATCTCCAACTTCGCCTGGGCCCACGGCCACATCCCGTTCCCCCACTCCCTCAACAACGTCCTCGGAGTAGTAGGAGCCCCCGTAGCCTGGCTCATCGGCATCCCCTGGCACGAGTGCCACATCATCGGCAACCTCCTCGGCACCCGCACCATCATCAACGAGTTCCTCGCCTTCAGCCAGCTAGGCCCACTCAAAGCCACCCTCGAGCCGCGCACCTTCTCCATCGCCACCTTCGCCCTCTGCGGCTTCGCCAACGTAGGCTCCATCGGCATGCAGATAGGCGGCATAGGAGCCCTCGTCCCCAACCGCCGCAACGACCTCGCCCAGCTTGGCCTCCGCGCCATGCTCGCCGGAACCATGGCCAACCTCATGTCCGCCAGCATCGTCTCGATGCTGCTCACAATGAGCCCTAAAATCATCTCCAGCACCAGCAGATTCCAATCCATGAACCCACGATGGCTCAAAGGAGCACCCGTATCCGGATGGTAGTACTCATTCAACGACCCACTTTTCTCAACATCATCCGCCAGCAAACGTAGCGTCTTATCCGCAAGATCCTTAGCCTCCGCCTCAAATCCATACCGCTTCAGCCCAGCCCAAACCAGGTAGTTCACGATAATCCAAACCGGCCCCAGCCAATTACTAGGATTAGAGCTGAACTCCAGCGAGTACATCGACTCCGCCCGCGACAGCGACCGCACACCAGCCTCCGCATGGAAGCTCCCCTCATTCAGGTAGTGCAGCCGCACCAGGTCCTTAGCCTGCTCCTGCGTAGCAATCCCACACCACATCGGCAGGAACCCCGTGAACACCTGCATCCGCAACGGCAGGCAGCTCCACGACATCGCCATCCCCCGCTTCACATCCGGTATCAGCTCCGCCCGCCGATCCACACACTGCACATCCACCGTGTAGTAGAACCGGTCCCGAGCATCCCAGCAGTACCGCTGTATAGCCGCCCCCAACTCCCGAGCCTGAGCACCTAGCCTAGCCTCATCCGCCACCCTACCCAACCGCCCAGCCAACACACCCCCCGCCACCAGGTCCTGATAAAACAAACAATTCAACAACAGATTCGCTGAAGAGAAGAACGGCCGCCCAAAAGTAGTCGGATCATTATCATTCCCGATCGCCACGTCATTCCCCCACACCAGCAGCCCAATCGAAGACTTGTTGTCCACTATCCACGAATCATAAAACCCCAGCAACTGATCGAACCGCGAAGCCAGCCACGCCACATCCTTGATCTCATCCGCAACCAACAGCGCAAGCTGCCCCATCACCGGCTTAGCCTGATTCTGCGAGTTCGGAGCAGGCCTCTTCTTCAAACAACCAAACGGATCCGGATTACTCACACTCATCATGATCGGAATCCGCCCCTCATCCGACTGATGATCCAGAAAGTTCAGCAGGCTCCCCTGCGCATGCTCGCCAACTCGCTTATGCAGTTCCTTGTCGCCCGCCACCGCCGCATAACGAAAGAGCCCCCGGCTCGTCCAGAGCGTATCCCAATCCCACAAACTCGTCGCATACTCCTTGCCCGGCAAGCTAGGCGCCACACTCGGATGCCGCAGCACCCCCTCCACCGGCCGCAACAACTGCGGAGCAGTCCCAACGAAATAAGCGACCAACCGGTCAGCAGCCCGCTTACGCGCGGTTGCAGACATAGGCTGCTTCGGCACAATCTTCGCGCCCTGCGCCAGCAATTCGTCATCCGCTCGCCCAGCCAGTGACGAAGCACCCGCCATGGCCAACGAAGCAAGCACATTCCGTCGAGAAAGTTTGTTCATTCGCCTCCGCCCGCCACAGCACCGATTATCAAGAACGCCTCATTCCCCTTTACCACCGCCTCCGGCAACAAAGCATCCATCCCAGCAAAAGACAAATCCTCCTCACACGCAAAGAACCTCAAAAATGCTCTCCGTTCGCCCGTCTCATGATCTCGAATCATCCCCCGCAACATCGGATACCGCGCCTCCAGCGCATCAAGCACCGCACGTGGTGTCACCGGAGGAGCGACCTCCAGCCCCAGTTCACCAGAGATCCCAGCCAGCGTGCGAAGATGCCCCGGCAACTCCACTCGTATCACGATAGCGTCTGCACCTCGACAGACAGCACCGCCGGCAGGTCCCGCACAATCGGAGCCCAGCTATCTCCCGCATCCGCCGAGCAATAAACCTGCCCACCCGTAGTCCCGAAGTACACTCCGCACTTGTCAAATGAGTCCACCGCCATCGCATCCCGCAGCACATTCACATAGCAATCCCGTTGCGGCAGCCCCTTCGTCAGCGGCTCCCACTCATTCCCGCCCGATCGGCTGCGAAACACCTGCAGCTTCCCGTCCAGCGGAAAGTGCTCTCCATCGCTCTTGATCGGAACCACGTAGATCGTCTCCGGCTCATGCGCATGCACATCGATGCAGAATCCGAAGTCCGTCGGCAGATTCCCACTCACTTCAGTCCAGTTGTCGCCCGCGTCATCACTCCGCATCACATCCCAGTGCTTCTGCATAAACAACACCCCCGGTCGCGCTGGATGCATCGCAATATGATGAACACAGTGTCCCACCTCCGCCACCGGATCCGGAATATGTAACGATCGAAGTCCCTTATTAATCGGCCGCCACGAAGCGCCACCATCGTCGGTCCGAAACGCGCCCGCTGCAGAAATAGCGATAAACATCCGCTTCTCATCGCTCGGGTCCAGCAAAATCGTATGCAGACACATCCCGCCCGCACCCGGTGCCCAGTGCGGTCCCGACCCATGTTCCCGCAACCCCGAAAGCTCCACCCAGTTTTCTCCCCCATCCGTCGACCGGAACAGCGCAGCATCTTCAATCCCCGCATACACGGTATCCACATCCGTCAACGACGGCTCGATGTGCCACACCCGCTTGAACTCCCACGGATGCGGCGTCCCGTCATACCACTGATGCGTCCCCGGAACGCCGTCATAGGCAAACTTGTTCCCCACCGCCGCCCACGTCTTGCCACCGTCGTCCGACCGCTGCATCACCTGCCCAAACCATCCGCTCGATTGCGAAGCGTAAAGCCGGTTCGGATCCACCGGCGACCCCTTCACGTGATAGATCTCCCACCCCGCAAAGTGCGGCCCACTAACCTCCCACTTCTTTCGCTTCCCATCCGAAGTCAGCACAAACGCGCCCTTCTTCGTCCCAACTAACACGCGTACTTTGCTCATGCCAGTCCTCCATCTGCTTTATCTATAGATCGAACGTTCCTGCCAAAGTATCATCCGCAATCGAAACGCAAACCCTCATCGGAACCGTTCCAACATTCAGGCAACCAGCTTCAGATAGTCCGGCTCATCCGCAATCGTCCTGTAGAGAAACCGCCGCACGATCTTCGCTGCCCTTCAAAAAGAAGATGCCCGGCATCTGAGACCCATCTTCCTTGATCGCCCCGATTCCATGCTTGAAGAGCGCACCCTTCAGCCATCCCACCCACACAGAAGGTTGAATCAGCGCCAGCCACGGGCTGCTCCTCCCAAGCTGAAATACCGGAAGCAGATACACCTGCTTTGCAGGGTCACTCACCCGCTCAACATCCCCAATCCCGTAGTAATCGAAGAACGGCTTCGCCCGCTCCGGCGTCCCCAGATGCACAAACACCGGCCGCACTCCCCGCCGGTCCAGTTCCCCACGCAAATCAGCAACATCGCTAATCGCCTGCCTGCAAAACGAGCACCCAAAGTGCCTCAAAAAGATCAGCAGCACCGGAGAAGCCTCGGCCAGCGCCAACAGATTCGCACCCGACTCCGTATCGATCGAGGCCAGCGTCCGCGCAACTTCATCCGCAGCGCCGTTACTCACGCCTACACCTGCCGCAATCCATCATCATCGCTCACTCCTCGTCCACCTTGTGCTGGTCAGTAAGTTGAAAGTGTAGGCCCTCATCTCCCACCTCAGCAATCCAAACCTCCATCACAAAAGAAAGTCCCACGAACTCGCATGAACCCACAACCAAATCGCTAAACTAATCCAGATGACCGACCTGTTCCAGCAAGGCCAATCCGCAGCCGACCACATCCGCGCCCAGACCCATCTCAGGCCCACCCTCGGCATCATCCTCGGCTCCGGTCTCGGCAACTTCGCCACCCAGGTCGAATCCCCCACCACCATCCCCTACGCCGACATCCCCAACTGGCCGCTCTCCACCGTCGTCGGCCACTCCGGCAAGCTCGTCCTCGGCACCATCGGCGGCATCCCCGTAGCCGTCATGCAGGGCCGCGTCCACGCTTACGAAGGCTATCCGCTCTCGCAAGTCACTTTCCCCACCCGCGTCCTCGGCCTCCTCGGCTGCACCACGCTCATCGTCACCAACGCCGCCGGCGGCATCCGCAACGACATCCCACAAGGCTCCCTCGTAGCCATCTCCGACCACATCAACCTCACCGGAACCAACGCAGCACTCGGCCCCAACGAACCGCGCTTCGCCATCGGCCCAATCAGGCGAGCGCTTCTTCGACATGTCCTCCGCCTACTCGCCGCGTCTCCGTGCGCTCGCCATCGCCGAGGCGCACAAACAAGGCTTCACCCTCACCGAAGGCGTCTACCTCGCAGTCCTCGGCCCATCCTTCGAGACCCCCGCCGAGATCCGCGCCTTCCGCACCCTCGGCGCCGACCTCGTCGGCATGTCCACCGTCCACGAAGTCATCATCGCCCGCCACATGGGCATCGAAGTCCTCGGCATATCCCTCGTCACCAACATGGCCGCCGGAGTAGTCGCCGCAGGCCGCAACAAGCCGAGACCATCCACCACGAAGATGTAATGGAGATCGGCCGCCGCGTAGAACGCCAGTTCACCACCCTCCTCACCGCTCTCATCCCACAAATCACCCAGGCAGGTCATCCATGAATCGCCTAGCACTCGCCCTCAACCTCTGCCTCGCCGCATCATCCACGCTACTCGCTCAAAACCAGCCCGTCCCGCAAATCCCCTTCGACTCCGTCCCCAACTTCCTGAAGCTCCCACCCAACATCTACCTCGGCGAAGCCGCCGGCGTAGCCGTCAACTCCAAAGGCCACGTCTTCGTCTTCTCCCGCGGCAACTCCACCGGTCCCGCCTACGGCGCAGCCGCCGCCCAACTCCTCGAGTTCGCCCCCGACGGCAAGTACCTCCGCGAGATCGGCCACAACCTCTACGCCTGGTCCTTCGCCCACGCCGTCAAAGTCGACAAAGAAGACAACATCTGGGTCACCGACAAAGGCTCAGACATGGTCATCAAGTTCAACCCCGACGGCCGCGTAGTCATGGTCTTCGGCCGCAAGCAGGAAGCCTCCGACGAAGGCACCGGCCCGCTCAAGCACCCGCGCCCACCGCTCCCTCCCATCGACGGCCAGTTCCGCCAGGTCACCGACATGACCTGGGACGCAGCCGGCAACACCTACATCAGCGACGGCTACATCAACTCACGCGTCGCCAAGGTCGACAAGAACGGCAAGTGGCTCATGTCCTTCGGCGAGCCCGGCGACCAGCCCGGCCAATTCAATACCCCGCACAGCATCGCCGCCGACGCACAGGGCAACATCTACGTAGCCGACCGCGGCAACCGCCGCATCCAGGTCTTCGACGGCAACGGAAAATTCCTCCGTCAGATCACCATCGACGTCCCCTTCGACTACGCCAGTGCCACCCCCGCCATCGGCCGCAAACCCGCGCCAGACGCCACCGGAACTCAATCCCCCGGCGCACCCTGGACCGTCTGCATCACCCCCGGCCCCAACCAGGTTCTCTACGCCTCCGACGCCTTCCCCGGCCGCATCTACAAACTCTCGCTCGACGGCAAAGTCCTCGGAGTCCTCGGCGAATCCGGCAAACAGCTCAAGCAATTCGGCTGGATCCACGAAATCGCCTGCCCCTCCGAAAACGTCCTCTACGTCGCCGAACTACTCAACTGGCGCGTCCAAAAACTAATCCTGCACCCCCAAAATAGCCCGCAAAAATAACCAACAGACATGCCTGAAGCATCCACCAAACCCATCGTCATCGGCATAGCCGGCTGCTCCGGCTCCGGCAAGACCACCCTCGCCCGCGAGCTCACCACCCAGCTCGACGCCACGCTCTTCCCGCTCGACCTTTACTACCGCGACCTCTCGCAGTTCCCCCTCGACACTCGCCACAAGCTCAACTTCGACCACCCTGACTCGCTCGAATCCGAGCTCATCATCGAACACGTCCGCGGCCTCGCCGCCGGCCAACCGATCGACCGCCCCGTCTACGACTTCAAAACCCACTCCCGCGTCCCCGACAGCTTCGACACCATCACCCCCACCTCCGTCGTCATCGTCGAAGGCATCCTCGCCCTCCACTACCCCGAGCTTCTCCCGCTCTATCACTTCAGCATCTACGTCAACGCCCCCAACGAGGTCTGCCTCAACCGCCGCATCTACCGCGACATGCTCGAGCGCGGCCGCACCGAGCAATCCGTCCGCGACCAGTTCGAAGCCACCGCCAAACCCATGGCCGACCTCTACGTCCTGCCCTCCGCCGCCCACGCCACCATCACCGTCGAAGGCACCGACTCACTCGACTGGTCCGTCGAACAAATCCTTCAGCGCCTTCACAAGCTCCGCCTCACACCGTCTCGCTGACCGGAGCCTCCGCCGGAATCCCCTCAGGCGCCAGCGCCAACAACGCCTCCCTTGCCTCCACCGCGATCTCCTTCCGATGCAGTACATCGCTCGAGAACACAATCGGCCCATCCGCAAACCGCACCTTCGCCCGCACATTCCGCAGTCCTACAAATCTCCACATATGCGGCCACATCGTCACATCACCCCAGAATGCAACGTCATCCGCAACACTCGCCCCAGCCGCATTTCCCTCGCCCAGCGAATACTCTATATAGCCCGCCGTCACCGGCTCATCCACCAGCATCGCCTGCGCCAGAATTCCCGAGTGGAACTTCAGCACCTGCTCTCCATTTGTCGTCGTCCCCTCAGGAAAGAACACCACCGGAAGCCCCGAATCCGCCACCTCCTGCATCCCCGCACGCGCCCGGTCTGCCGAGCCACCGCGTCCGCGATGCACATACAGCGTCCCCGCCATCGTCGTCATCCACCCCACCACCGGCCACTTCTCAATCTCCGCCTTCGACACAAACACGCAAGGATGCAGAGCCGCCAGCACCAGAATGTCGATATAGCTTTGATGGTTCGTAATCAACGCGCCGCGCTCAGGAAACTCTCCTACTGCACTAAGCTCAACTCCAAACCGTTTCACTATCTTTTTGCAGAACCGGTGCAGCCAATCCGCCCGCAACTCCCGCGTCGCAGGACGCTTAATCGCCAGCTCGGCAAATCCCGTTGCAAACGTCAACACCACCAGCACAATCCGCCACACCGACCGGAAAAAAATCACCAATCCAACCTCCACGCCCCCTGCATCGCACGCAGAGAAGTCGTCAGACTACCTCCCGCAGTCTATCCTCTTATATGTGACGCAGGTCCAAACGATTCCGAAGCACAACTGGGCATACCGCCGCATCGCACTCCCCGTCCTCGCTCTCCTGCGACGCGGAGCCTCACCTCAAAAACTCGCCTGGAGCCTCGCCGCCGGCATCCTCATCGGCATCAATCCCATCCTCGGCTCCACCACCATCCTCTGCCTCGCCCTGGCCTTCATCTTCCGGCTCAACATCGCCGCCTCGCAGCTCACCAACCACCTCGCCTACCCGCTCCAGCTCATCCTGGTCATCCCCTTCATCCGCCTCGGAAGCCGCGTCTTCCACACCGCCCCCATGCCACTCGACGCAAAGGATCTCCTCCACGCCGCCCGCGAAGCCCCCCTCGCGCTCATCCGTCAGCTCTGGCTATGGGAGCGCCACGCCCTCATCCTCTGGGCCATCCTCGCCGTCATCCTGACCCCCATCCTAGCGCTGGCCCTGACCCCAATCCTCCGCAAACTCCTAGTCCGCGTCCAGCACCACCAATATCCACTAATCCCCAACGCCTAGTGCGGGGTCAAAACACCGTTTGTTTCGAAGAACATGCTCGAAAGCGAGCCACGGTTCCTCAATTCTCCGTGGGTTGCTCCACGTGGTCGATCACGACGGTATCCACCGGTCCCTTGTCCGGCTGCAGCTTCAGGCCGAGCTGCTCCTCCAGCGCGGTAAAAATGGAAGGGGCATCATCCTGAGGCAATCCATTGTCCGCGCCCGCAGGAGCATCGCGGTCCGGAGCATACTTCAGAGTGAAATCGAATCTGCCCTTGAGGCCTGTCTTATCAATCACCATACGATGCACCAGGTTGGTAAGCTGACCTACCAAAGTGGGAAAAATCTCGACTCCCTGATCGGTAAGCATCCCGTCTTGGAAATGCAGCAAGCCCCGTCGGGCTTTTCCATCGGGCCCCTTCACGACATTCGGATCGGTATCGCCCTCCGTCGTCGCCTTCATCTTCAATCCACCCTTCGCAATCACCAGGTCATATATCGGGAGCTGCTTGGTTTCGACATGCGTCTTCAAATGGAATCTTTCCTCAAGAATGCCTAGCAACAGGACTTTGCTGGCGGCTTTCTTCTCTTCTAGGGTCAACTTGTTAAAGGCCTCCGCATCCTCGGGGGACATCTTCGCTTCCACATCAAAGTGCGCTCCATCCGTCCAGCCGGGCATACCGAAGATAAGGTCCTGCTTGATGTCATAGGCCTGCGACACCAGGTTGATGATCCGCATGTTATTTCCTGAATACACATCGCCGCGCATCATGGTGAGCAAGCCATCCGTGCCCGATTTGTTCGGCTTCACCGAAACCGCATCGTAGCTCCATCTCTTCGCGGGCTCGGCTCCCTGCAGAGACGGTCCTGCCGGGGGTGCGGTCTGCGCCGCCACCACCGCAACCGGCAGGCAGGCCCCTGGGAGAACTGAGAAAAACAGCAAAAACAGCGCACTCCGGTACCCTTTCCACGCAAACTCATCCCTCAAGCGAAACCTCCTTTCCTGAATCTGCATGGGGGAGCCCCATCAGGGCTTATACGGCGGCACAGGATCAGCACTCCTCACCCATGCCGTATAAATCATGTCCCTGAGTTCCGTAGCTCCCGCTGCCAGCCGTTCATCCACAAACGCCCGGCCCTCCGGAGTCCCGGCACCCGTAAACGCACCCGCCTTCTCCAACTGGTACGTCTTCTCCACCAGCGAGTTCGAGCGCCGCAGATACTTCATATAGTCATCGAACACATCCCCCATCACCAGCGGCTCCTTCGCCACTAGCGGCCGCACATCCCCAATCTTCACATCATCCTTCACAAACACACTCTCGAACTGCGAATGGATCTTGTGCAGCGTCGTGTATCCATTCGGATTCGGTCCCGTCCACCCGTTGTACTGGATCGAAGTATGCAGCGGCATCGAACCATCCCCCACATAATGCCCCATCCACCCCGCTAGAAACACAATCTCCGCCTCCACCGGCTTCGTATCCTGCTTCGCCGCCGAAAGCGTCCGGTACTGCCGCATCGCCACCTTCAGCCGCTGCCACAACTCCGTCGTCACATACGGCTGCAACCCCACCTTATCCGGAGTCAGCACCAAATCCGGATGCGTCTTCTGCGCCTCCGCCAACGCGCGTACAAAGTCATACCGCTTCCGCGGCAGCGTCCCCACCAGATCCGCCCACTCCAAATCGATAAAGTGCTCCGGAGCCTGCGCCGCATTCAACTCCGGCTCCGACGACTCCCGCCAACGGTCCGGATCCGGCCCATAATACTCCAGCGCATTCACCGCCGCCGGAGACCGCAAAAACTCCGGAATATCCTTCGGCAGCGCCTCACCCGCCAGCCGATTCACCATCATGTGGCCATCCAGACCCCAAGCAAAACTCTGCTGCACCAGCATCACAGGCACCAACGCCACAGCCACGGCCAACACGCACCAACCCAACAATCTTCTTCATCCGAAAAGTATAACCACCCCGCCGTTGCCCTTACCAACAACCAGCAACCCACAACCAGCAACCGCAGTTAAACCAGCACCTCAGCCCCCACCACCACCGCACTCCCAAACACCCGCCGATACCGCTCAATCTCATCCGCCGGCCCCGTAGACTTCCGAGCATTGTCGCTCAACTTCACCGCCGGCCGGCCCTCCACCGTCATCAGCTTGCACACCAGACTGATCGGCTCCAGCGTATCCTCGCCCCGCGGATGGCACCCACGAAAATCATTCGTCAGCAAAGTGCCCCACCCAGCGCTGAACCGTATCCGCCCACGAAAATAATCATGCAGCCCCACAATATCCTCCACATCCAGCCCATCCGAAGCGATCAGCCTCTTCTTCCGCGGATCACGCTCCCGATGCATCAGCCACCCGATATACTCATCCCCCGCCACCCGCGGGTCCTTGCTGTCGATCCTCTGCCCCGTCCAGTCCGCCACCCAATCCGGAGCCCCCTCCAAAAACTGCGTAGTCCCAAAAGTATCCGGCAGCATAATCAGCAACGCCCCGCCATAACTCTTCTGCCACAACTCCAGCACCCTGTACTGCGAAGCCCGCAACTCCTCATCCGTCCCTCGCGAAGCCAGCGCCGCCATCGCCATCGGCAGTTCATGCGCATTCGTTCCAATCGCCTCCAGGTCATGCTTATAAGCCAGCGCCGTGTTCGAAGTCCCCGAAAACCGCGCCGTCTCTCTGTAACCGCCCGTTCTGGTTCAAACTCAACCGCATCGCATCCACGCAGTACTCCTGCCACAGAAAGCTATGCCGCCGCCGCGTCCCAAAGTCCGAGACCTGCAACCCCTCCACCCCCCTCAGCCGCTCAATCTTGTTCCACAGCCGAGTCTTCGCCCGCGCATACAACACATCCAGCTCAATCTCGCTCAAATGCCCCAGCGCAAACCGCGTCTTCATCTCGCTCACAATCGCCAGCGAGTACACCTCCCACATCGTCACCTCAGACCACAGCCCGCTGAACCGCAGCGTCAACTGCCCATCAT
Source organism: uncultured Acidobacteriaceae bacterium (assembly GCA_963744125.1). Lineage (GTDB taxonomy): Bacteria > Acidobacteriota > Terriglobia > Terriglobales > Acidobacteriaceae > Edaphobacter. The sequence continues at coordinate 45,560 of CAVUSG010000013.1, forward strand.
GCTCCAGCACCTCGTAGTCGCTCAGCCGAAAGTCCTTCTCCAGCCAATCCAGAAACGCCGGCTCAAAGATGCTCCGCACTCCATAGAACGTATTACCCGCCAGCCAAACCAGCTCCGACCGCCGAAAACTCAACCCCCGCACATGCTCCATCTGGTCGATCAGTGCCACCGCGCTCACCCGCTCTGCCAGCCGAACCTCCACCGTCCGGTTCACCACCTCGCTCGTCACATGCACTGCAGGAAAGTTCTTCCAGATGAACTGCAGCATCAGCAGCTTATAAAAATCCGTGTCCAGCAACGACCGCACAATCGGATCCAGCTTCCAGTTATGGTTATGCGCCCGCTCCGCAAAGTTCACATTCATAGCAACGATTGTCGCCGCTTAGCCGCCACCAAACAACTCGCATTTCTCTGCGATCTCCGCGCCCCTCCGCGCTCTCTGCGTCCGTCTTCCCTGCCGAACTAAGCCCCTCGAAAATAAAATGACAAGCACCCTTGACACATTCATTCCATCTATGTAAAGTTTACTTGTCAGTAAGTAAAGGAAACCAACCATGAACTGCTTGCCCCAAAATAAAGCCCAACGCCGCTACATGGCCCGCTTCTTCCCCATGATGGGACTCTACGTCATCTGCCTCCTTACCATCACCTGGCTCTTCAAACACCACCCGCCCACCGGCCCCACGGCATACGTCCTCGCCACCCTTCCTTCGCTCCCCATCATCGGAGTCCTCATCATCATCGGCCTCTACATCGCCGAAGAGACAGACGAGTTCGAGCGTTCCATCATCATCCAGTCCCAGCTCTGGGGAATGGGAGCGACCCTCGCCATCACCAGCTTCTGGGGCTTCCTCGAGATGTTCGTTCCCGTCACCCATCTGCCCGCATACATCACCGCCGTCATCTACTGGACCTGCGTCGGCCTCGCCACTCCCATCATTCGCCTGAGGTACCGATGAACAACCGCCTCCGCATCCTCCGCGCCGAACGCAACTGGTCCCAGGCCGACCTCGCCCAGAAACTTGAAGTCTCCCGTCAATCCGTCAACGCCATCGAGACCGGAAAGTACGACCCCAGTCTTCCCCTGGCCTTCAAACTAGCCCGCATCTTCAACACCACCATCGAGCAAATCTTCACCGACGAACCATAAACCAATAAACCCGCACTTCAACGAAGTAGCCCGTGACATCTGTCATCTCCCTTCAATGACGATCCCCACTGGCCTCAACCCCTCACGCGCCTCAAACTCATATCAAGTTGGCCCCACGCCAAAAGGAGTTCCACATGTCTCCCTACCGCATCCTCTTCCGCATCGCCGCCGCCCTGGCCCTGATTCTCTTCTTCCTCATGACCTACGAACCAGCCCGCTGCCAAACCCCGTGTTCAACGCCATCCGTTCAATCAGTGCAACACTAATTCTCCGAGGGCTTCTCCACATGGTCCACTACCATCACCCCGACCATCGTCTTCTGCCCTTCAAGCTCAACCCCAGTTCACCCTGCAGCGCGCTCATAATCACACTCGTCGCATCCGGCCTCATCGTCTTCATATCCTCCGGAAGATAAGTCGTGAAGTCGATCGTAAAGTCGTACCTCCCCGTCAGCCCCGTCTTATCCACCACCGGAGTCTGCAGCGGCCCCGAAAGCATATCGCCAAACTCCGGCATCGTCGTAGACTTCGCAATCGTCCCATTCGCCGAATTCTGCATCGACGGCTTACCGTCAGCCGCCGCCTCACGCAGCTTCGGCCCACCCTTCGCCACCATCAGCGCAAACATCTTCAACTCTCTGTCCTCGCGATGAAAGCTCAGCTTGAATCGCTCCGCCAGCAGCGCCCGCATCATCAGCTTCATCTGCGCATCTCCAACCGGCCCATCCGCCTTCGCACTAATGTCGAAATGATCCGCACCCATCCAGACCGGCCCCAGTATCTGGCTATCCTGAACCCCATACGCCCACTTGATACAAGTGTTCACCGTAACATCCCGCATCCGCAGAGTCCCCGGCAATGTCTCCGTCTTACCATCGTGTTCAAACTTCACCGCCTCCCCACTCGGCCGAATCGTCGCCACTGCAAACGTCGCCTGCGCCTCCCCAACCCGCACGAAAAACGCGCTCGCCAAAACCGCTAGACCAAGACACCACCTCGCTTTTCCCACTCCGCACATCGCAGTCAACGCCATCCGTATTCTCCTCAGTCCAAAATCTCCGCACCGTTCCACCCCGACTCATACGGCTAAACGAAACAATCCGTTCCAGTTCCGCGAAGAGCAACTCGCACGACCTGCTCCCAAACAAATGGCAAATAATTTCACATTCACCCAAGCCAGACCCCCAGAGGAACTCGCTTTCCCATCCACGGAGCCCCAAATAACCCAGATATGTACCTCAAACAACTAAATATGCCAACAATTTCACACAAAACGCAATAAATTGCATTATTGCAATACTTTGGCCTCCAAACTGCCCACTTCACCCTCGTCAGTTCAAATCGCACCACCCAAGGGGTATCACCAAATGAAGCATTCCTTACTGAAACACTCTCTGTTGGTCTGCCTTCCAATCTTCGCCATCGTCGCCGCACCGCTGCACGCGTCCACCATCTTCAGCGAAAACTTCGAAACCGCCGTCAACGGTCTCACCGTCACGCAAGCCGGCCAGTTCAACACCATCGACGGCACCAACGTGGACGTCGTCGGCGGCTCAAACTACGGCTATCTCTGCGTCGGTCCCGAATCCGGCCAGTGCGTCGACCTCGGCGGCACCGGCGGAAACAACTTCGGCGATCTCGTCACCAGTATCAACCTCGCCCCCGGCACCTACGATCTCAGCTTCGATCTCATCGGCTCCCAGCGTGGCGACACCACCCAGACCACGGTCAACTTCGGCAACTACTCCCAGACCTTCACCCTCGCCAGCGGAGACGACACCACCGGAGTCGTCACCAACCAGCTCATCACCATCACCACCGGCGGCTCCTACCAGCTCCAGTTCCTCAACGACGCCTATCCCGGAGACGACGGCAACATCGGCGCGCTCCTCGACAACGTCTTCCTCACCACCGTCAGCGCCGGCACCACAGGCACCAGCCCAGTCCCCGAACCCGCAACCCTGAGCCTCATGGCAACCGGCCTCATCGGCGCCGCAGGAGCAATTCGCCGTCGCTACAAAGCATAATCACCCGGCCTCGACGTCCAGCCCGATGCCCTCTCTTCTTCAAGCGTCACCGCAGAGGAGAGGGCATCGCTGCATCACCTCACTCCTTAACCACCCCTAAATTAGCCGCCTCCCAGGCCGTTATCCCACCCGCCAGCTCAATCAAATCCCTATACCCCCGCCGCCGAAGCAGACTAGCCGCAATCGAAGACCGATAGCCCCCCGCACAGTGCACCGCAATCCTCCGGTCGCGCGGAACCTCACCAATCCGTTCCCGCAACTGGCTCAACGGCAGATTCACGCTCCCGCCAAGATGCCCAGCACCCCACTCACCCGGCGTACGAATATCAATCACCACCAGCGGCTCTCCCGACGCCAGCTCCTCCGCCAGCATCACCGCACTCACCTTCTCCGTCGACTCCACCAGCTCCTGCCGTTCAGCCAGCGCCCCCATCCCCTCCTTCAAATAGCCCGTCACATCATCAAACCCGATCCGCCCCAACCGCAGCGCCGCCTCCTGCTCACGCCCCGGCTCCGCAACGATCACAATCGGCCGCCCCGAATCCAACACCGTCCCCGCCCACGTCGCAAACTGCCCACCCAGCCCAATATTGATGCTCCCCGCAAGATGCCCCTTCGCATACTCCGCCCCATCGCGAACATCCAGAATCTGCGCATCCATCCCCAGCACGTCATCCAACTCCAGCGACCGCAGACTCTGCTCCATCGCGTCGTCCAGCGTAGCCCGCTCCCGAGTATTCAGAATCGCGTCATAAGTAAAGTAAGCCGGAGCATCCGGCTGGTCCGCCGTCACCAGCCGCACAAACTCCGCCTTCGACATCGGCTGCAGCGCATAGTTGAACCGCCTCTGCTGCCCAATCGTCGAAACCGTATCCGAAGAAATATTCTTCCCGCACAATGACCCCGCACCATGCGCCGGATAAACCAGCGTCTCATCCGGAAGCTTCATCAACTTCTCATGCAGCGAGTCATACAAATACCCACCCAACTCCTCAGCCGTCCACCCCAGGCTCGCCCGCAGATCAGGCCGCCCCACATCCCCCACAAACAGCGTATCCCCAGTCAACACCGCATAAGGCCGATCTTTACCCTTAGCCAGATCAAAAACCAAAATCGAAATCGACTCAATCGTATGCCCCGGAGTCTCCAGCACCTCCAGCCTCAACCCCGGCAACTCCAGAGCATCCCCATCCTTCATCGCCACAAACTCATACTCTGCCTTCGCCTGCGCGCCCAGTCTCACATCCGCCCCACACCGGTCCCGCAACTCCAGGTGCCCCGCAATAAAATCCGCATGAAAGTGTGTCAGAAAAACATGCTTGATCTGCACCCCCAGCCTCTCCGCATCCACCAGGTACTGCTGAATATCCCGCTGCGGATCCACCACCACCGCAGTCCGACTCGCCTCATCCGCAATCAGATAAGAAGCATGCGCCAGGCACCCCAGGTAATACTGCTTTAGAAACATTCCCCCATCCTAGAACATCCCCATAAAGCTCAGAAGACGATCTTGAGCGCATGTACAACCAGCTGATCGAGCGGCATGATCGTCAACAGTAACGGCAGAAAAGGGAAAATCGTCACAAGGAGGAGCAGCAATACGTCATGGGCCGAAACCGGCACGAAGCGCATCTCGCGAACCACCGCAAAGCTATTACCCAAATCAGCCAGCGACTGTATATCCTGATCCGCCAGCATCGGATCCTCGCCCATTTTCTTCAGCCATTTTTGATTAAACTCCGTAACAAACCCAGTAGCGAAGTTGCCATATATCGCGAGACCTCTGCGCTTGGTGCGTATGAGCTGCGGTGTGAACAGCAGCAGCGGAGCCAGCGCCACCATAACTGAGAGGACGATATAACTGAAAATTGCTATCTCCGATGAAATCAGCGACCCGCCACTGTATAAGATGTGGCTTGCGATTTGACCGGAGAGCAAGGCACTCTGTGCGAACAACAACGGAGCGAAGGCCATACTGGATGGGCCCACGAAGCCAACCGCGCCTGCCCGGTCCGGATGCAATGGCCGCAACTGCAGTTTGAGACGCGAAACCCGAAACAAAAACCACGCCCAGACAAGAATCTGCATATACCAACGCAGCAGGAAGAACTGGAAGACCGGCACGCTGACGAACGCAAGCCAGTACCCTGCCATCGTTAGGTGAATTTGTCCCCCTTGAGACGAGGCATACCAGCTTGCGACATCCCCTGCAATCTGGTGCCGCCAGAACCACATGCCACCGGTGAACACAAGAATCAGAATCACAATCTCGGTAATGACTGAGTTGTGAATAGCCACGGCAGCCTCAATTGAGGCGCAATACTTCGGCAGCTCTTCCGGCGTGACAAGGCTCCTTTCGACAAATCTTTTGATAATAGGCCGGACGCGTCGATGAACGATGATCTCAGCCAGGATCAGCGCCGGCAGAGAAACTAAAAACCGTACATGAGTCTCGATATCGCGAAGGAAGGAAAGTTTTATTCCGTCAACAAAGTTGCTTTGCGCCACCGACAGCACAGCCAGCGGCACCCAACATAAGAGAATGGATGCCACGGCCTGACCACGCAGCATCTGCAAAACCGGACCTGCAGACTTCGACCGGCTGAGCATCTGATACAGCGGTCCGCCAACAGCAAGCGAGAAATCAGGCGTCTCTTCCAAGGGCGCAGGTGTAGCCATAGTTGACCTTCACTCCGGTCACGCATCGTGCAAGGCGACCTATAAGCTACTCCCGTACGGCGGGAACCACCAAACTCCTCTAAGCTGACTTCGCCATAACATACTGCACATGCACCTGGTCGATAGTTCCGTTGAACTTGAACGGCACCTTGTCGTAGTAGTCAAGCGATACCGGCGAACCGTGTGCAATGCCTATGTCGAGACAGTCGTTGGCTGTAAAGATCAGCGGCGCGGATATCGGCACCTGGCCGGTCGCAACCACCTCGCCATTGACCTTCATGGTAATGTTGAGCGCCCCACCGGGCTTGGGCACTGCGTATGCCGTCTCTACCTCGATCTTCACCTTGCCGGCCGGGAGCTTCTGCTTAGCGCGAATCTTCGTGCGCTGGATGATGAAGAGGTTGTACTCGTAACAGAGGACACCGTCCTCCACGAAGCAGGTGAGGCCACCGGAGTTCGCCCCCAGCTTGTACAGCACTCCATTGGCGTTGGCCGGAATATCGGCGTCAATTGTAACCACGTTGGGTTTGTTGCCCAGGGCTGGCGCGCAGAACTCTGGCATGCGGACGATGTCGCCGGAGAAGGTCCACTCCGTATAGGGAGGGGTGATGCGCAATTCGGGATGTAGAATCGGAACCCACAGGCCACCGCCGATGGGAAGCGCCTTATTCTTCGTAGCCTCGATGAGAAAGAGCTCCTTCAATTGGACCAGCTTTTCCGGCATCTTTGCAGCGAGGTCGTTCGCCTGCGTCCAATCCTCCTCCAGGTTATAAAGCTCCCAGATGTCCTTGTCCGGCGTCCAGTCGTGAATACCAGGCGGCAAGCCGGCAAGCCACGGGACGCGCGGTCCAAAGGCTGAGGCGATCCAGCCATCGTGGTAGATGGAGCGGCTGCCCATGATCTCGAAGTACTGGGTGAGCAACTGGCCCTTGGCCTTCGGGTCGTCAAAACTGTACGCGAAACTGACGCCGTCGATCGGATCCTGGGGGACGCCGTTGACCTCCAGCGGTGGCGTGATGCCGATAATTTCGTAGATTGTCGGGACGACATCGTTGCAGTGATGGAACTGTGGGCGCGGTGTGGCATCGGGTTTGATCTTCGCCGGCCACCGGACAGCCATCGGGTTGCGCGTCCCGCCGAAGTAGGAGGCTAGAAGCTTAGTCCCTTTATAAGGGGTGCTACCTGCCCATGCCCATCCTGCGTGGTACTGGTTGTCGGTCTTAGGCGAGCCAAGCACGTCGAGTCCGCCCAGTTCATCAAGCGCCTTGATGTGCTGCTTGACCATAGTGGGAATGCCGTTTTGCGCCAGAAGCTCGCTGATTGTTCCGTTCTGTCCCTCCGCCGAGGAACCGTTGTCGCCCCAAATGTAAAAAATGAGGGTATTGTCGCCGTAGCCGAGCTTGTCGATTTCGTCGATGAGCCGGCCAGCCTGAACGTCCACGTGTTCCGTGAACCCGGCGGCCACTTCCATCAAGCGGCGCTGGAATGGCTTCTCGTCCTCAGGGATGCTCACCCATGACGGCATGGTTTCGTGGCGTGGCGTGAGCTGAGCATCGGCGGGGATCCAGCCCTTCTGCTTAGCGCGCTTGAAGACGCGCTCACGATAGGCGTCCCAGCCGTCGTCAAACTTGCCTTTATATTTGTCAGCCCACTCCTTCATGATGTGGTGCGGGCCGTGGATCGCACCGCTCGCCCAGTACATATAAAACGGTTTGTCTGCCTGCAACGCCTTGTGGTTTTGCAGCCAGTGGATGGCGTCGTCCGCTAAGTCTTCACTGAGGTGATAGCCCTGCTCCGGGCTCTTGGGCGGCAGGACGACAGTCGTATTCCGCACCAGGTTGGGCTCATACTGCGACGCCTCACCTGCGAGGAATCCGTAGAAGTATTCGAAGCCCAGCCCAGCCGGCCAGTTCTCGAACGGGCCGGCGGCGGTCGTCTCCTCGGCAGGCGTGTTGTGCCACTTTCCCCAGGCCGCCGTGCTATAGCCGTAATCCTTCAGCACCTCAGCCGCCAGCGCGCTGCTCTTCGGGATGTGGCCCGAGTATCCATCCCAGTCGTTCGCAAGCTCCGCGATCTGCCCGGAACCCACCCGGTGATGATTCCGCCCGGTCAGAAGTGACGCACGGGTGGGTGAGCACATCGCCGTAGTGTGGAAGCGGTTGTACGCGATCCCTTCACCAACAACGCGGTCCATCGTCTTGGTTTGGACCTCGCCACCGAAGGTGGACGGCAGGCCGGGGCCTGCGTCGTCGATGAGCACGATGAGGATGTTGGGAGCATCAGCCGGAAGCCGACGCGGTTCAACCCGCCGCTTGTAGACCGACTCCTGCATCGTACGGCCCGCGATACTCGCCGAGGGAGTAGGTGGGAAAGGCAGCGAATCCTGCTTGGCCATCTTATCGTCTGCACTCATTTCGTCTCCTCTCAAAACGAGGCCAGCCGATGTCCTCCGCAAACAGCAAGAAAGATCGGCGTCGCCCGCGACGAATCCTCGTGGTGTGGCTTACACGTAACGTCCCCGATCAAAACCTGGCATGAATGTAGGCGACACGAGGAAACAGACCTCTGGCATGTAACGAAGAATGCATTACCGGTGCGAGCATGACTACTGGGAGAAATGCTAGCTAGCCAATCGAAACTTGCTACTGGACCTTCCCATTCAAGCAAAACCGTCGCTCGATGCGAGTACGATATGCCTGCATGTCGGACTCCACCGTATGGAAAACGGGAGGGCGCTATGACTACACGAGCCATTATTCTCTACTCAACACTTCTCTTTTCCGGGCATCTTTTCGCGCAGGCAAAGAGCGACGTAATCGTGATGAAAAATGGTGACCGCTTCACCGGCGAGATCAAAGCACTCGGCGGAGGGGTACTCTCAGTCGACCTGCCTTACGTGGACGGCACGCTCTCTGTGCAATGGTCGCAGGTAGCGAAGTTGGAGAGCGATCGGCTCTTCCTGGTACATACGGAAGGCGGCGCCGTCTATACCGGGAAGATCTCGGCGACAGGAGCCTCAAAAGATCTCCCCATCGAAATCAAACTCGTAGACGAGGCAGGCAAGGAAGTCCCAGGCAACGGAGCGGAAAGCAAGGAAGTGGAAGTCGCACAGGGTAAGATCATCAAACTTAACCAGACCGCGCTGGGCTTTTGGAAGCGATTCGACGGCGCAATTAACACCGGATCTCTCTATTCGAAAGGCAACGAATCGGTCCAGTTCAACCTCGGCTCGCAGGTCAGATATACCAGGGAGCGCTGGCAGGCCGGGTTCAACCTCTCCTCTTCACTCGCCTCAAACAGCGGAGCCGAGGTCTCAACCCGAAACCAAATCGATCTGAACTTCGAAAGACTCATGCGCTGGAACAACTGGTTCTACACCGGCAGTGCCTCCTTTCTGCAAAGCCAGGTACAGGAGATAGACCTGCAAACGACCATCAGCGGAGGGGTCGGACGTTACCTGAAAAACACAAACCGGCAAACCATCACCTTATTCGGCGGCATCGGCTGGCAAAATGCCAGGTACGGACAAAATGTCGTCAGTCAGGAATCGCAAAACACAGCAGTCGGCTTCGTCGCGAGCCAGATCAAGATCTTCAAATTCAAGAAAACCAACCTGGATTTCACCGCCTCCCTCATACCGGCAATCACAGAGCCCGGACGGATCCACTACAACACCAATGCGGTCTACTACCTCAAGATCATCGGCGATCTCTCGTGGAACACGTCGTTCTACGGAAGCTGGGACACTCGCCCACCCGCAAATCTCCCAAAGAGCGACTACGGCACCAGTTCAGGACTCAGTTGGACCTTCGGCAATAGATAACCGCCGACACCAACGTCCCCTTGACACCCCATCTATAATCAACCCAGTAACCACTCAGTCCGGCGCAAGCCGGACTGCAACATTTAACCCGCCCTCATTTCACCCGAGGTCCGAACCTAAAGTCTTTCATTCGAAGATTTTGCGCAAAACAAGGGGGAGGGGGGCAGGCAAAACAGCAACCGGAAATTAACACCAGACCACCAGCACATCCGGCCAAAGTTGCTATCCTGAATATTGCCATGCCAACCAAAAAAGAACTCCTCGCCCGCCCCATCCAGCACCTCGACATCAAGCAGCACAACGTCGTCCCCATCGTCGACGCCATGGCCAACATGGCCTACTCCGCCCGCGACACCGCCCGCGCCGCCAGCATCTACGAAATGATGCTCCGCGACACCGACTGCGGAGTCATCCTCTGCCTCGCCGGCTCCCTCATCTCCGCCGGCCTCCAGAAGATCTTCATCGACCTCCTCCGCAACAACATGGTCGACGCCATCGTCTCCACCGGCGCCAACATCGTCGATCAGGACTTCTTCGAGGCCCTCGGCTTCAACCACTACATCGCCGGCGACGAGTACAAGTACGGAGCCGGCGACGCCGACCTCCGCGAGCTCATGATCGACCGCATCTACGACACCTTCATCGACGAGGAAGAGCTCCGCATCTGCGACGAGATCACCCACCAGATCACCAACTCCCTCGATCCCCGCCCCTACAGCTCCCGCGAGTTCATCCAGGCGATGGGCAAATACCTCGTCGACAACGGCAAGACCCCGCAGCCGGCGGCCGCGACTCCATCATCCTCGCCGCCTACGAGAAGAACATCCCCATCTTCTGCCCCGCCTTCTCCGACTGCTCCGCCGGCTTCGGCCTCGTCGCCCACCAGCACGCTCGCCAGGGCAAGCCCATGGTCTCCATCGACTCCGCCAAGGACTTCTACGAGATCACCCAGCTCAAGATCGCCAACCCCACCACCGGCCTGCTCATGATCGGCGGAGGAGTCCCCAAAAACTTCGCCCAGGACATCGTCGTAGCCGCCGACGTCCTCGGAGTCGAAGCCTCCATGCACAAGTACGCCATCCAGATCACCGTAGCCGACGCCCGCGACGGCGCTCTGTCGGGTTCCACCCTCAAGGAAGCCAGCTCCTGGGGCAAGGTCGACCTCACCTACGAGCAGATGGTCTACTCCGAAGCCACCCTCGCCCTTCCCCTCATCGCCGGCTACGCCCTCCACAAAAACGCCGCCGCCGCCCGCACCGGCAAGAACTGGGCCGAAATCCTCGACAAGGTCCCCGTCACCGCATAATCCCCTCTTCCATCTTCCATCCTCAAAAAGCCGCCTTCTAGAAAGAGGCGGCTTTTTTTCATCTCCCCCAAATAGGTCTCCTCTACTGACTATTGGCATCACTGATAACCCCTGAATGTGTTATTGCCGCAGTAACTTTATTTCTGTCATCCTCATCCTCAGCTACAGAAACCCAATGCTGTCATTGGCTCTAATGTCAACGAACGTCAAATTCTCTGCCTTGCAAGTCGAATTTAAAGTCTTCGAGGTCACCATTCACAGGTTACTATTAGGACGAAAGAAAGTTACCTTTTGGGTTACCTACAAAAATAATGCACATCCTTCCGATCCTTTGCTATCTTTCTCTGCTTAGCACCTGTGGCGTTCTCTTCTTCGCCTTCATCCGCGCGCAGCGTTCCATCCGCGAGCTCGCCGCTCAACTCACCTACGCACGCGAAGAGCAGTATCAGAACAAGATTCAGCTCACCCAGCGCTCCGAGCTCGACACGCTCAAGGATGAGTTCATCTCCACCGTCTCCCACGAGCTGCGCACCCCGCTCACCAGCATCCGCGGAGCCCTCGGTCTGCTCTCCTCCGGCGTCATCGGCGACGTAGACGCCAAGGCCCAGAACCTCCTCCGCATCGCCGTCACCAACACCGACCGCCTCATCCGCCTCATCAACGACATCCTCGACCTCGAGCGCATGGAGTCCGGCCGCGCTCCCCTCCAGATCCGCCGTTGCTCCCTCCGCGAGCTCGCCCAGCAGGCCATCGAGACCATGACCGGCATGGCCGACGCCAACACCGTTCACCTCGAACTCGCCGCCCTCACCCCGGCCCAGTCCGCCGCCGCCGAGGCCCTCTTCTTCGACGGCGACTCCGACCGCATCCTCCAGGTCCTCACCAATCTCCTCTCCAACGCCATCAAGTTCTCCCCCGCCGCCTCCACCGTCCGCGTCTTCACCGAAGCCACCGCCGACTCCATTCTCTTCAAGGTCGCCGACGAAGGCCGCGGCATCCCCAACGAACAGCTCGACACCATCTTCGACCGCTTCAAGCAGGTTGAGCCCTCCGACGCCCGCCAGAAGGGCGGCACCGGCCTCGGCCTCGCCATCTGCCGCAGCATCGTCCAGCAGCACTGCGGCTCCATCTGGGCCCAGCGCAACCTCGGCCCCGGCACCACCCTCTACGTTATGCTCCCCCGCACCATTCGCTCCACCGACGCCGCCATCGAAGAGCTCGCTCCCAACCACCGCCCGCGGAGAAGGCGCCATCCTCGTCTGCGACGACGACGAGGGCATCCGCACCATCGTCAACCATCACCTCACCCGTCAGGGCTACACCGTCCTCGAAGCCGCCTCCGGCGATCAGGCTCTCGTCCTCGCCGCCGAAAACCACGTCGAAGCCATCCTCCTCGATCTCTACATGCCCGGACTCAGCGGCTGGGAGACCCTCCAGCGCCTGCGCAACACCCCGGCCACCGCCCACATCCCGGTCGTCATCCTCAGCGTGCTCTCCTCCACCCTCCGTCCCCAGCTCACCGGCGACGCCCAGGGCTGGGTCCAGAAGCCCTTCAACGAAAGCCTTCTCTTCGCCGAACTCGGTCGCGTCCTGCACGCCGGCGAAGGCCCCACCCACGTCCTGCTCGTCGAGGACGACGAAGATCTCGCCTGCGTCATCATCGCCAGCTTCCAGAACGCCGCCGTCTACGTCGAGCACGCCGCCTCCCGCCAGCAGGCCATCCGCCAGTGCATCACCCGCGCCCCCGACCTGCTGATCCTCGATCTCACCCTCCCCGACGGCGACGGCTTCTCGCTCGTCGAGTGGCTCCGCAACCAGCCCACCCTCGATACCCTCCCGCTGGTCGTCTACTCCGGCCGCGAAATCTCCGAGAGCCGACATGGCCAAGCTCCGCCTCGGCCCCACCGAGTTCCTCACCAAGGCCAAGGTTCAGCCCCAGGAGGTCGAAGAACTCGTCCTCTCCATGGTCCACAACCTCCGCTCCGCCAAGCTCGCCGAGCTCGCCAATCGCCTGAGTCGGCTGACCTTCGGGCCAGACGACTCTATTCAGTCACCTCCATCCACTCGCGTCGCATGAGAGAATTACATCGCTCATGCGACGCATTCTGATCATCGATGACGAAGATGATATTCGTGAGGTAGCCGCTCTGTCGCTCGAAGCCATCGCCGGCTGGGAGATACTCACCGCCAGCTCCGGAGCCGAGGAATCGCCATCGCCGCCGCAGCCGACGCCAAGCCCGACGCCATCCTCATGGACGTCATGATGCCCGAGGTCGACGGCCCCACCACCTTCGGCCTCATGCAGCAGAATCCCGCCATCGCCGGCATTCCCGTCCTGCTCCTCACCGCCAAGGTCCAGGGAGTCGATCAGCGCCGCTTCGCCAACCTCGGCGTCACGCTGTCCTCTTCAAACCCTTCGACCCCCTCACCCTCGCCCAGCAGATCTCCGAAGCCCTCGGCTGGAAGGACTAGCAGTCCGCAACGCATTGAAGACCCTCGCAACCCTGCGACGATCACTCCGACATTGCACTCACTGAATACCACTCCCAAAACGGGCTGCACCCCGACAATTTGCAGACAACTTTCTCCTGCATCCTGCCATTCAAAACTAAGATGAAACATATGACACCTGAAGCCGCAGCTGAAACCGCTGCCCTGATCGCTGAGCTGTGGCAGCGGCACCTGCCCACCCTCCGTGAACGGCTCGAAATCCTCGAACGTATCGCCGGTTCGGCAGCCATCGGCCCATTGTCCAAAGAGCGACCGCGAAGAGGGAATCGCCATCTCGCATAAGTTCGCCGGATCGCTCGGTATGTACGGCTATCGCCGAAGGAACCGAGATCGCCTCCCAGATGGAGCAGCTATTCCGCTCCAACTCACCCTCGAGCCCGACACCATCCTTTCGCTCACACGAACTCCGCGAAGCCATCTTTCCCACCACGCAAGACTTGCAACAGTAATGCATACAAGCACCCGGGGCTAACACGCCCGGGTGTCGTCAATATCTAAACCGCCCGTCATTTTCTGAGGCAGCGTTTAAGAAGAACCCCGTATTTGCTTTTGCCGTTTGCCGTTTGCTCTCTGCTGTCTCCTCCCAGCCACAACGCACGTCGCAGGCATTCCCGTCCTGCGCCGCACCGCCAAAGTCCAGGGCATAGATCAGCGCCGCTTCGCCAAGCTCGGCGTCACAGCCGTCCTGTTCAAACCCTTCGACCCACACACCCACGCCCAGCAAATCTCGACGCACTCGGCTGGCGACTAGCACTTCGAATAGAGAAGAACTGCATTCTCTGCAATCATGCACATCAGAGCAGTCCCAAAATGGGCACGCCCATTGAACTTAGCAGACAACTCTTCCTGCACTCCATTCGATTCTTATCTAAGATGAAGCAGATGACACCCGAAGCCGCTGCAGAGACCGCTGCACTGATCGCCGAGCTTTGGCAACGCCACCTCCCCGCTCTACCACGAACGGCTGGACACTCCTCGACCGCATCGCCGCCTCCTCGGCGCAAGGTTCCATGTCAGACCAGCAACGCGAAGAAGGAATCGCAATCTCCCACAAGTTAGCCGGCTCCCTGGGCATGTACGGCTACCAGCGCGGCACCGAGATCGCATCCCAGCTCGAGCAGCTCCTGCGCTCCAACCCACCATCTCAGCCCGACCAGGTCACCCCACTGACCACAGGGACTCCGCGAATCCATCTTCCCCACCACACAATGAATCAAGGTACGCCAATCAATGACACACACATAACTTTCAAGCACCCGGGGTTGCGGCCCCGGGCTTTTTTTGCTCTGACGCTTTGCCACCAACAACCAGCAACAAACATACCAATAACTCCTAACGCGCCTGCCCCAAAGCCCACCCCGCCAGATCCACCGCCGCCGCAAACCCGTCATAGTCCACCGGCAGATTATTCCGCCGATCCACATACTCGTTATAAAGCCAGGGATCGACCACGGCATACACCGTTCCCTTCCCCACCTTAGCCACCGCCATCATCACATCGCTCTTCGGCTCAGTCGAAGCCATCACCACCGCCTTCGCCGGCCCCGACACCGTAATCGTGCAGGTGTCCTTCAAATAAGCCTTATGCGGATGCGCAAACACCCCTGTCCCCGCCGGAATCATCAGCGTCCCCGCCGCAAAATCATCGCCCACCACATGGTTCCGCAGCACCTGGTTGAAGTGAATCCCAAACCGATCCGCCAGCGTATTGAAGTGCTCAAACTCCGCATTCGGCCCATCGTTCTGCATCAGCAGCAACACCCCACCCGCCTTCACCCACGCCTCAATCGCATCCCCACTCGCCTTATCCATATAGTTCGGCTTCGGATTCTTGCTCGGAATATCCGGCGAAGCGATAACGAACACCTGCGCCCTCTTCAGCTTCGCCATCCCCGCCGCCGACCCCGGAGCCACCGTCTCCTCATCAAGCTGCGCCCCATACCGCTGGAACGCCCGCCCAAAGAACGCGAACCCATTATTCGTATCGTCGTCCCACTTGTAGTGAAACAACTCCGTCTGCCCCGCCGCATTCTTCCGCGTCTGCGAGTTGAACCACGCATCCACCATCACCGTCTTGCCCCGATCCATACCCGCCGTAGCCGCCTGCTCCATCTCGACTTCCCGCAAGCAGGTACGCTCCCACCCCCTTAGCATCCTGGTCGATCACCTTCTCGCCAACGTAATACTCATACGTCCCCGACCGATAAGGAGTCCCACCCAACCCACCCACCTTCACCGTCCCATGCAGCGTCACAATCCCGTCATCGCCAACCGTCACAAACTTCTTCTGCATCCCCTCCCACCCACGCTTCGCCACCGCCTCATCCGAGATCGGCAGATACCCCATCCGCGCGCCCTTCGCCAGCGTATAAACAAACATCGCAGCTCGCCGAAGCCTCCAGATAGTTCCCCGGCTGCCCGCCCTTATCCAGCACCTGCCACCAAAGCCCCGTCTCCTTATCCTGATACTTCACATAAGCCGCAGCCGACCGGTTCAACGCAGCAATCAACTCCGCCCGCTTAGGATTGTCCTTCGGAAACCAGTCCAGCACATCCACCAGCGCCACCCCATACCACCCCATCGCCCGCGCCCAGAACTCCGGCGACAACCCCGTCTTCGGATCAGCCCACGGCATCGGCTTCTCACCCTTCGCCGCACTCTCATCCCACCCATGCTTCATCAAACCCGTCTTCGCATCGCGCATATGCGCATCCATCAGCAACAGCTCATTCGCAATATCATCAAAGTCCGCCTTCTCCTGGAACGTAGCCGCATAAGCCGCCCGGAACGGCTCGACATATAAGCCCCATCCAGCCACATCTGGTTCGGATAGATCTCCTTGTGCCAGTACCCGCCACTCGCCGTCCGCGGCTGCACCGCCAGTTGCTCGTGGATATACTTCGCCGCCTTGTAGTACTTCTCCTGCTGCGTCACCCGGTACACCAGCATCACCGCCCGCCCCATCTCGATGTTGTCCAGCGAGTGCTGCTTCTCCGGATAAGTCCGTAATCGTCCCATCCGCATTCACATACTTGTCCACCGCACTCTGTATGTACTTGAAGTACCCCGGATCCGCCGTCGCATGCCACTCCGCCGCCACCCCATCCAGCAGCACACCCTCTTCATACCCCCACGTCCCCAGGTTGTTCTGGGTCGAAACCTTCCCATTCGGCCAGATCTTCATCACCGTAGCCGTCATCTTCTGCGCCGGACTATCCACCGGCAACTGCGCCACCGCAACCTGCCCCAGCCGCCAACACCACCACCGCACTCAAACACTTCAACACGCGCACAATCACTCTCCATAGCCGCACAGAAATAGCTCTCTGAACCGTCCCCCAGCATAAACCAGCCCCCCTACACTCTTGTCGTTCCCATACCGCTATCACTCCATTCCCCCCCGAACTTTACCCTCACAAAGAATCCAGCAAAACCACCGCCCAGCGGTCGGATCTTTGACAATCCAGCCGGGCCAACCATAAGCCTACTTTGAATACTTTGCAGCTACAACCCAATTTATAAGACTTTTTCACTCGCACCGAAGTCCGACTTATCTATCATCTTTGAATACTTTGCACAAAACAGAGGGAGGGGTCATCAGCTACACCCCAGCGCCGTCCAAACCCCGCCGCCGTCCCACTAGCCCCCGACACACTCAGATCCACAAAGCTCCCCGCCGCCACCGCCACGCTCCCCGTCACCGTACAACTCGCCCCCGAAGCCGCCACACAGGCCAGCGCCGTATTCGCCATACTCCCCGGCGACCCCGTCCGCAGCGTCACCGTCACCGCATTCGACTGCTGCGAAAACACCGTCAGCGAACTAGCCGAACAAGCCGCCGGCACCCACGTCAGCACCGAATCATCCTCACTCGCACTAGCATTCGCATTATTCACCGAGTAGAAATTCGTACTGAACGAAACCGAGTGATACATCGAAGAAACGACTCCACACTAGTCCCCCCCACCGCCACCCGTCCCATTCACCCCCGCCGCCCCCTGCGGAATAGTAAAGTTCAGCACCGCCGCCCCCGCAGTCCCACTATTCGTCACCGAAGCCTGCGTCCCCGCCAAACCCGTAGTCACCGTCCCCACCGTCACCGTAGCCGCAACTCCCGCAGGCCCCGTCGGCCCCGCCCACCCCCTGCGCCAGCACCCCCCACGCCGCCGGATAAAGATCCGGCTCCAACCCCGCCGCCCCAGCCGTAGCAATATACGTAGTCCCCCCAAACAGCACCGCATCCCCCACCGCATACTAAGTCCCCGCACTCCCAACCCCCGCGATACACCATCCCCGCCGGCCCAGTCGCGCCCGTCGCGCCCAGCAGCCCCAGCCGCCCCAGTCGCACCGGCTGGCCCGCTAGGCCCCGTAGCGCCAGCCGGCCCCGTAGCCCCCACCGCACCCTGCGCCGCCAACACCCCCCACTGCCCCGGACTCAACCCCGGAGTATTCCCCACATTCCCCGCCACCAGCGAGATATAGCTCGACCCCTGATACAGCCACCGCATCATTCAACCCATAGTTCACCCCCGACCGCATAAACCCCCTCGATAAGCCAACCCCGCAATCCCTGCCGCCCCCGTCGGTCCCGCAGGCCCCAGCCGGCCCAGCAGGCCCAGTCGCACCCGCCGGCCCCGTCGCTCCCACCGCACCCAGCGCACCCGAGCCCCGGTCAGCCCCAGCAGGCCCCGGCAAACCCCGTAGGCCCCTGCAACCCCTGCGGCCCAGTCGCCCCAGCAGGCCCAGCCGCCCCAGCCTGCGCCAGCAGCCCCAGTACACCGGACTCACATCCGGCTGCCGCCCCATATTCCCCACCAGCGCCACATAGCTCGATCCCCCATACCCCACCACATCCCCCAGCGCATACCCCGTCCCCACCAACCACCCCCCCTGAAACGTCACCGGAGGCCCCTGCGGCCCAGTCAGCCCCCGCAGCACCCGCAGCCCCAGCCGGCCCCGCCGGTCCAGTCGCCCCCGCAGCCCCCGCGGCCCAGCCGGCCCCTGCGCCACCAGCACCGCCCACTGCACCGGACTCACACCCGGCGTATTCCCAACATTCCCCGCCACCAGCGAAATATAAGTCGACCCGCCAAAGCTCACCGCATCATGCAACCCATAGTTCGTCGTCGAAGCATAGTTCCCCAGATAGTTCGCCACCGCCGGTCCCTGCGGCCCAGTCGCTCCCGTCGCGCCCGCCGCCCCTGCGAATCCCCTGCGGCCCCACCGGCCCCTGCAACCCCTGCGCCCCGGTCGCCCCCGTCAGGCCCCGTCGCACCCGGAGTCCCCGTAGCAAACAGCCCCCACTGCGCCGGACTCAGGTCCGGAGTATTCCCATGATTGCTCGCCACCAGCGACACATAACCCGCGCCGTTGTACATCACCCCATCCGCCAGCGCATAGTTCGTCGCCGACGAGTACACCCCCTGGAAGTCATCCCCACCGGCCCCGCAACACCCTGCGGCCCCATCGGCCCACTCAATCCCTGCGCCCCCGTCGCCCCCGTCAAACCCTGCGCCCCCGCCTGCCCCGCAATCCCCTGCAATCCCTGCGGCCCCTGCGGCCCATCGGCCCCACCGACCCCGGCAATCCCTGCGGCCCCTGCGCGCCCTGTCGCCCCGGTCGCACCCGTAGGCCCTGCCGGCCCCTGCGCCGTCAACACCCCCCACTGCCCCGGACTAAAGCTCGGCGTATTCCCATGATTGCTCGCCACCAGCGACGTATAACTAGCCCCCTGCCACAGCACCACATCCCCCAGCGCATAGTTCGTCACCGAAGCTATAAGCCCCCTGATAAACCAGCCCCGGAGCACCCTGCGCCCCCGCAGGCCCCGCCACTCCCGCAGCCCCAACCGGCCCAGCCACCCCGCAGGCCCCGTCAAACCCGCCGGCCCAGCCACCCCCTGCGGCCCCTGAGGCCCAGCCGGCCCCGTCGCCCCCAACGCCAGCAACCCCCAATCCAGCGGACTCAGCCCCGGAGTATTCCCATGGTTCGCCGCCACCAGCGACGTATAGCTCGACCCCCCAAACACCACCACATCCCCCGCCGCATAGTTCGTCACCGCCGAGTACGTCCCCTGATAACTCCCCAGCACACCCCCCACCGAACTCCCCGCCGGCCCAGCAGGCCCCTGCGGCCCAGCAGGCCCCGTAGCACCCGTAGCCCCAGCCAGGCACCCATCGGCCCAACCGCCCCCGCAACCCCATTAGCCCCCGCCGAGCCCAGCAGGCCCCGCAATCCCCTGCGCCCCAGCCACCCCCTGGGCCCCTGCGAAACCAGGTCCACCTCCAGCTCCGCCGCATGACCCGTCAGATCATTCTCCTTGCTATCGAACTGCACCGCCGCCGTCCCCGCCGTCAGCGCCACCCCATTATTCGTAGCCGGAGCCGTCACCCATCCCTGCACCATCGCCGTCACATCCACCGCAACATAAGCCCCCGCCTGCGACACCTGCACCACCTGCGCCGCCGCCCCCAGCGCCGGCAGCGTCGCATACGTCACGCTGTACTCCCCCCACGCCCCACCCACCGGCTGCACACTCACCAGCCCCGCCGTATCCACCCGATTGCAATAAACCCGCAGCACCGCCTTAGACACCTGCGCCGCCGTAGTCCCCGCCGGCAGCACTCCCAGGTCGAACTGCAGCAGCGCCGTATACCCCGCGCCTACATAAAGATTCGAAATCGCCCCGCTATTCACCGCCGGCAGCGCCTGGTTCACATGCGCATCCGCCACCAGCGTAGCCTGCGCAGCAAACGCGCCAGCCCCCGGCACCAGCAGCGCAGCCCCCACCACCCAACCCAAAGATCCCTTACAGCCAGTCCCATCCATCCTCACAACGATCAAGCTCAACAGTGCACGTCGCAGGAGCCATCCCTTGGCTCCGCATCAAAACGGCTGAAACAGCAAATTAGGATGCATCCAGTTCTAGCTAACCCGGCCATCGAACACAAGCTTTTTCGTCAACATCACTCTGCGCTCCCCCATCTCAGTCATACAAACCACCCCACGCATCCCATATATTGCATAGGACAGACACCATCCCACGAGGACCACACACCGCATGAGCACTCAGCCCGCCAACACCCCCGGCCAGCCGCCCCTCCCCGCCAACCTCGTCAACATCCCCCGCCTCATCACCGCCTACTACTCCCTCCGCCCCGACCCCGCCATCCCCGCCCAGCGCGTCGCCTTCGGAACCTCCGGCCACCGCGGCAGCGCCTTCGAGACCTCCTTCAACGACGCCCACATCGCCGCCATCACCCAGGCCATCGTCGACTACCGCAAGCAGGAAAACATCACCGGCCCCCTCTTCCTCGCCAAGGACACCCACGCCCTCTCCGAACCCGCCTTCGCCACCGCCCTCGAAGTCCTCGCCGCCAACAACATCGACACCATGGTCGACGACCAGCTAGCCTACACCCCCACCCCCGCGCTCTCCCACGCCATCCTCACCTACAACCGCGGCCGCAAGATCAACCTCGCCGACGGCATCGTCATCACCCCCTCCCACAACCCACCCGAGGACGGCGGCTTCAAATACAACCCACCCAACGGCGGCCCAGCCGACACCACCGCCACCAAGTGGATCGAAAACCGCGCCAACGACCTGATCACCGAAGGCCCAGCAACCGCCAGCATCAAACGAATCCCCTACTCAAAAGCCCTCGCAGCCTCCACCACCCACCGCCACGACTACATCACCGCCTACGTCAACGACCTCGCCAGCGTCATCGACTTCGCCGCCCTCAGCGGCACCACCTCACCCTCGCCGTCGACCCCCTCGGCGGAGCCGGCGTCCACTACTGGCCCCGCATCGCCGAAAAGTACCTGCCATCGTTACAAATCCTCAACCCCAACGTCGACCCCACCTTCCGCTTCATGACCTGCGACTGGGACGGCAAGATCCGCATGGACTGCTCCAGCCCCTACGCCATGGCCTCCATGATCGCCAACAAAGACCGCTACGACGTAGCCTTCGCCGCCGACACCGACCACGACCGCCACGGCATCGTCACCCGCACCGCCGGCCTCCTCAACCCCAACCACTACCTCGCCGTCTGCATCCAGTACCTCTTCACCCATCGCCCCGGCTGGTCCGACAAACGTCGGCATCGGCAAAACCCTCGTCTCCTCCAGCATCATCGACCGCGTAGCCAAAGGCCTCAACCGCCCCATGCTCGAAGTCCCCGTAGGCTTCAAATGGTTCGTCGACGGCCTCATCGACGGCACCCTCGGCTTCGTCGGCGAAGAGTCCGCCGGAGCCACCTTCCTCCGCTCCAACGGCCAGGTCTGGACCACCGACAAAGACGGCCTCATCCCCGGCCTCCTCGCCGCCGAGATGACCGCCCGCACCGGCCGCGACCCCGGCGAACTCTACCGCGACCTCACCGCCAAATACGGCGACCCCACCTACCAGCGCATCGACGCCGCCGCCACCACGGAACAAAAAGCCAAGCTCGCCAAACTCTCCGCCGCACAGGTCACCGCCAAAGACCTCGCCGGCGAACCCATCACCGCCATCCTCACCGAAGCCCCCGGCAACCACGCCCCCATCGGCGGCCTAAAAGTCACCACCGCAGAACGGCTGGTTCGCCGCCCGCCCCTCCGGCACCGAAGACGTCTACAAAATCTACGCCGAATCCTTCAAAGGCCCCGACCACCTAAAACAAATCCAAACCGAAGCCCAATCCCTCGTCAACGCCGCCATCGCCTAACTCAACCACAAATCCTACCCACCACCGAACAGAGTGCCCCATCTTCGCGACAGCTTCATCGTCGCTAACCGGGGTCTACGACGAGTGCTTTGCTCGTTGGGGTGGTACGGTGGGCATCGAGCGAAGCTCGACCGTTTTGGCTCCCACTAGCCCCCACATGAAACAATCTACGCATGCCATCTGAAGCACCCAAAGACTTCCTCTGTCGCATCTGCGTCGAGCGCCACATCATCTCCACCGGTTACAGCATCAAAATCCCCACCGCCGCTCTAGCCATCCCAAAAGAAGAGGTTGACTCCCGAGTCGTCATCACGCCTGACCAGTGCGTCATCGACAACCGCGACTTTTACATCCGCGGCCGCATTCCCATTCCCATCCACGGGCTCGACAGAGCCCTTCATCTGGGGTGTCTGGGCCGAGATAAGCCCCAAAAACTTCATCCGCTTCAACGAGCTCTGGAACACTCCGGGCCGCGAAAACGAGCCATCCTTCCCCGGCTATCTCAACTCCGAGATCCCCATCTTCGGCCCCACCATCAACCTCGAGCTCGACGTCCACACCCAGGTCATCGGACGCCGTCCACACTTCTTCATCAAAGACCCCAACCATCCCCTCGCTCGCGATCAACGCGAAGGCATATCCCACGAACGCCTCGAAGAGATCGCCGAATATATCCTCCACCCCGAGACCGTCCCGCCGCAGTGAAGCCCATCGCGCTCTCACTACTAGCGCAAAATACGAACGGGTGTTACTCTTTCCAATCTTCAAAACCATTTCCCTTCTGGCAAGGAGCCTCCATGATGCCCATGTCACTCACCAAGGGTTCTCTCCTCCTGTCTGTCACCGCCGCCTCACTTATCACCGTCTCCATCACCGCCGGTTGCCAGGCCAAACCTGCCGCTTCTGCAACTAAACCCGCCGCAGCTCCCGTCCCCCAGCTCAAGCCATACACCACCCCCGATCAAAGCGCCTCCGCCGGCGTCCCCGCCGGCTGGCAGGTCACCAAGGGCCAGGAAACGGTCATCGTAATGACCGGTCCGCAAGGAGAAACTCTCTCCCTTGGCAACACGGTCATCGCTAAGAACGCGCCCTTCCAACTCGGCCAGCGCGGATCGAACGGCGTCGACCTCACCATGCCCTACACCGCCCCGCTGCAGCAAAAACTCATCATGATCCTCCAGCAGAACGCGGCCATAGCCGGCAAACCGGCCCCTCAAGTGACCTTTACCTCAGCGACACCAATTCAGCTCCCCCCGGCACTCGGCCAGTGCGGCCGCTTTGTCGCCAGCATAACCGGCCAGCAAGGCCCCGATAAGGCCATGGGCGCCTTCTGCTCTCTGCCACTCGACTCCGGCGGCACCTACAAGAACATCATCATCCTCGCAACCGCCCCCGAAGCAGTCGCCGCCCAGTCAGCTCCCACAGCCCAGGCCGTCATCCAGAGCTACCGCATCCCCGCAACGTGGCTGCAGAAAAAACTCGCCCCCAACGTTTTGCCGCCAGCCCCCAAATCGGCCAACCCTGCCGCTGCCGCCGCCGCGATAAACAGAGCCACCGCGCTCAGCATGGCTGGAGCCGACAACAGCGCCAACTGCTTCGACCTCTCCGTCCTCCGCGACACACCCACCTACCAACTACCCAGAAGCTGCGGGGGAACCAAGCCCGACTGATTCATTTCGTGGCCTGAAGACGCATCTCATAGAAATCTAACGGCGCCAAAGCCGGAAATATTCTGCGCCTGCAGCGCAATAAATTTCACCTTGACAGAATTCCCTACAGGACTAATCTTTCCGGGTACTTTTTGTTTCATTGCACGCCTCCCGGATCTGCATCTCCCTCCTGTGAGGTAACTCAATGGCTCCTCAGACCGTCCCCCTGCAAGCGCTCACCGTAGCTGTTCAAAACGCAGTAAAACAAGTCCTCGCCCAACATGGCGCAGTCGACGTCGGCCATCTCTGGGTAGGCTTCGTCGCGCCCGACACCATCGCCACCCAGGAGAACGCTCTCAAGGTCGCACAGGCGCTCGCGCGCACCGAAGCCGGTGGCGCAAATGTGCAAGCCTCCGTAGCCCAACTCGCCGCCGGACCGGCAGGGGCCGAAAAAGGTGTGATACCGAAACCAGGCCACATCATAGGCCTCATCTACGCTCCCAAAATATAGCGCCATGGAAGCGCAGCCCAAGCAGCCAACGCTCTGTCCGAGTGCGCAGCCCGCCATGCCCGGTAGCATGGCCTTCGGCATCGTCCTCCAGAACCCGGAGAACGCGGAAGAACCTCGCGTCGCGTGGCTTGAAAAACCGATCCCTGTCACCGACGAGCTCCTCGCCATGACAGAGCCGGTCCCACCAACGCAGGTCTTCCGCTTCACCGCGCCCTGCGCCGAAGGTGCCTGCTGCCACTTCGACGGCCACGACTGCCGCCTCGCCACGCGCCTCGTCCAGCTCATGCCCGCCGTAGACAGCACGCTACCCGCCTGTCGCATCCGCGCCACCTGCCGCTGGTTCACACAGGAAGGCAAAGCCGCCTGCCAGCGCTGCCCACAGATCGTAACCTTCAGCGTCAACCCCACCGACCAGCTAAGCCGCGCAGCAACCCCCTACGGCTACCCCCAACCCGAAGAAACCCTCGATCCCCACCCATGACATTTTGCCGAACAATCTATGGCATAATGTCCCTATGGCAACCGCAGCCAAATCGCTCACCCCCAAACCCTTCCTGACCACCCTCCGCCTCGACCTCGCTCACGTAGAATCCGGCGTCCCCCTCGCCACCATCTCCGACTTCGTCGCCTCCTCCGGCATCCCTCTCAAAGATCTCTACGAAGTCGTCATCCCCGCCCGCACCCTCAAACACCGCCGCGACCGCCGCGAACCTCTCTCCCGCGACGAGTCCGACAAACTAGCCCGCCTCGTCCGCATCTTCGACCACGCCGTCCGCGTCTTCGACGGCATCGATCGCGCCCGAATCTGGCTCGAAGAGCCAAAAAGGCGCTTCCAGGGTCGCACCCCACTCGTCATGTTGCGCACAGATGTTGGTGGCCGGCATGGTCGAAGAATTTCTCGTTCAAATCGACGAAGGCATGTTCGCCTAATCTGTGGATCTCTGGCGTATCAGCAATCATGCTCCCTCGCCGGCGAAGGTGGCCGACGCGCTTCGGCACGCTGGCACAGCGCGGGCGCACCCATCGTCTACCTAGCCGAATCGCCTGCAGGAGCTCTCATCGAAATCCTTGTTCATCTGGAGATCAAAGAGAAAACCGTCCCGCGGACTTACACGCTTTTTCGCATCTCGGTTCCGGACAGCCTGAAAATCCCCGTTCTTGCTGTACCGGATAGGCGATGCGTGGAAAGAAGACGAAACCATCACCCGCAAAATCGGCGACACGTGGCTTAAATCGCAACGCTCCGCCCTCGCCCGCGTCCCCTCCGCCATCCTCCCCAACACCTTCAACTATCTGTTCAACCCGCTCCACCCCGACGCCCCTCGCATCAAAATCGCCGAAACCCAAAGCGCCATACTTGATCCGCGTCTAATCCGGTAAGCTCTACTTCAACCCAGCCGGCAGCTTCATAAAATCCGCCACCGGCAGCGCCGACCGCGTAAACCGCGCCGCATAAATCTCACCCTTGTAGTAGTCCCGCAGATCGATCCGCGTCCCAATCGAAGACCGCCCCGGCAGCTCCGGCCTCAGCACCAACTCACCCTCACCCTGCATCTCGTCCCCAACATAGTTCCGCAGCATCTTGCCGTCATATACCGCCGTCACCCGATACCACTGCGCCAAACGGATGCATCTTCTCGCAGTTCAGCAGCGTCTTCGACTGCCCACCCGCCGTGGCAAAGCTATCCAGGCACCACTGCCCATTGCGAATCCGAATCTCAAACAGCATCCGCTCATTCACAACATCCTTCCCCGTCGCCGGATCCACCGACTGCAGATGAAAGATCCTCTGCTCCGGCTTCCCATCCGCATCCGGCTTGAAGATCATCTCCCACGTCCACGTCTCCGCCCCCGCCAGCGGATGCACCCGCATAAAGATCGCGTCACTCACCCCATCGAACTGCACCGCCTTCCCCGCCGGCGTATCGACCGTCTTCGGATCACCCTCCGTCTGCGTAGGCATACCACCCACCCGCGAAGTATTATCGAACCGCCAAACCACCTGCGCCGCAGCAGGAGCACCACTCGCCTGCACTCCACTCGCAGATCCAACCCCTGCAGCACGCATCGGCTCCCCGATCACATCCGGCCCCAGCTCCACCTGCGTCCGAACCACCGCATCCGCCACCATCCGCCCAAATATCTTCTGCCCCGCAGGATTCAAATGCGTCCGGTCGACCGCCGTCTTACCGACAGCAGTTCGAGCATCTCCCTCGACATCCCCGCCGGTTGGTCTTAGTCGAGCTTGTCCGCCTCCTCCTGCCCCATCCGGTTCAGCATCGCGGTCGACATCGCATTTAGATCAACCACAGTTACAAACTCCTCCGCCCCCACCTTCTTCGTAGCCGCCGCATAGTCCTTCAGATCCTCAACCACCTTCCCATCCTTGAACGTCCGCCGCGACAGCGAAGTCACCAGCACCGGCACCGCTCCAATCGCCCGCACATCCTTGATATACCGCCGCAGATAATCCTGAAACGTCGTCTCCGAATCCGTATACAGCGACGCAATATTCTTCTTCTGGTCGTTATGCCCAAACTGGATGAAGTAGTAATCCCCCTTCTCCGCCAGCGCCTTCGCCCAGGCACCCTCGTCGATAAAGCTCTTCGTGCTCCGCCCATTCAACGCCACGTCAACACAAGTCACATTCGGCGTCATCACCGCGCAGAACCCCGGCCCCCATCCGCCGCCCGTAGCCACCGTCGAATCCCCCACCAGCACAATCTTCACCGGCCCACCGTTGATAACGCTCATCGCCTTCACGCCCGCCGGAGGCAGCTCCGCCGCCTTCGCCCTCACATACTTCGCCAGCTCCGGAGCAGCATGCCCCACTCCCACCGCCACCATCCGCCCGAAAACATACGATCCCTTCCAATCCAGGTGCGTCTTATCAAAGATCGTCTTCCCATCCGCATCCTTCTTCGTAATCGCGAGCGTATGGCCCTCCGCTCGCCCCACCTTATCCAGATACGCGATGCTCTCCGTCCTGCAGATCGATCAGCGGAACCTTCATCTCCGCCGCCACCTTCTTCATCGCCGCCGCGTACTCAATCAAATTCGAGTGCACCTTCCCATCCGCCTGAAAAAACCTCCGCACTAGCGGAGTGCAAAGAATCGGCTTGATCCCCGCCGCCCGCGCCTCCTCGATATACTTCCGCAGATTCGCCTCATAATCCGGCAGCGGAACCTGCCGCGGCATAGGCTGTGCCGCATTCACCATATCGTTATGCCCAAACTGGATCACCATGTAGTCCGGCTTCGTCTGCAAACTCCGCTCCCACAACCCCTGCTCACGAAACGTCTTCGTACTCGCCCCACCTCTCGCCATATTCACGCAGTCCACTGCCGCCGTAAAGTTCGCGCAGAACCCCCGACCATACCCAGCATGGTCCGTCTGCGTCGAATCCCCAATCAGATCGATCCTGCACCTTCGTCCCCGCCGGCCGCACCGCCGCCGTCGCCGCATCGAACGCCCGCGCCGGATCGCCCTGCCCCATCGCCACCACGCCAGACACCAAACACGCCGCCACCAGAACTTTGGTCCAACCAATCATCGCAATTTCCCTCGCCGCAACAGCTTACCCCACACCCACACCAAAACGCACATCGCCGCCGATCCAACAGCGCACGTCGCACTCGACAGTGTCACACCGTAAAAATTCCCGAAGTTGATCGCCTGTCATTACAATTAGCCCGTACAAGGCAGATTGGTACCTTCAAACGATGCCCATCCCTCGCATTCTAGCCATTATGGCTAAGCCGTTTTCGCTCATTGTGCTCGCTCTGGCGTCGCCCATGCTCGCTCAAGTAAACACAGGAGAACTTCGCCTGACGGTGACTGACCCTGCAGGGCTGGGCCTCAAGGCCTCCGTCACAGTCTCCAGCGCCGCAAATCAATACCGCAATACATTTACGACGACTGACGCAGGCGAAGTCAGCGTTAAGACCCTCGCCTACGGCATCTATCTGGTGCGCGCAGAAAGGCAGGGCTTTACAGCAACCACTGGAACAGTCGAAATAAGATCGGCACTCCCCACGGAGCAGACGATAAAGCTCGCCATTGCGCCTGTAAATACATCGGTCCAGGTAACCAGCTCCGCACCGCTGATCGATCCGTATCGCCCCTCATCCGTCATGCAGATCGGCTCGCAGCAGATTCAGGATCGCGAAGCATCCCTGCCCGGCAGGTCAGTGCAGGACTTGGTCGACACTCAACCCGGCTGGCTCTATGAGGGCAACGCCGTCCTGCATCCGCGCGGCTCCGAGTACCAGACCCAGTTCGTCATCGACGGCATCCCCCTCACCGACAACCGCTCCCCTAGCTTCGGCCCGGAGATCGGCGCCGACGACCTCGACTCCATGAGCATCCTCACCGCCGGATTCCCTGCCGAGTACGGCCGCAAGATGGGCGGCATCGTCGAGCTCAACACCCTCCACGAGACCGCCGACGGCCTGCACGGACAGGTGGTCCTCTCCGGAGGCGGCTATGACACCGGAACGGCGTACGCGCAGATGCAGGATGTATGGGGCAAGAACACCTTCGGCGCCAGCGCGTCGGGCAGCATGTCGGCTCACTATCTCAACCCCGTCGTTCCCGAAAACTACACCAACCGCGGCACCACCGGAGACTTCGCAGTCAACTACGAACGCGACCTCACCCAGAACGATCGGCTCAGCATGAGCGTCCGTCACGAACTCTCCCGTTTCGAGATTCCGAATGAGCTCGTTCAGGAGCAGGCCGGCCAGCTACAAACCGGCGACAACTTCGAAACCATGGGTACCGTCCGCTACCAGCACATCTTCTCTCCCGACAGCCTGGGCACGCTCACGGGAATGGTCCGCGATAACGCAAACGACCTTTATTCAAACCAGAACTCAACCCCGATCATTGCGTTTCAGCATAACGATTTCCGCGAAGGCTATTTCAAAGCCACCTACTCTCTGCATCACGGCAATCAGGAATTTAAAGCCGGAGTCGAATCCGACACCACCTTCCTGCACGAAAACTTCAGCTATCTCATCACCGATCCCACACAATTCGATGACGACACTCCACCGAGTCTGACCTTTATCGCTCAACGGCCAGACCTTGAGCAATCCGCCTTCGTCGAAGACCTGATTCGCCTCGGCAAATGGACGGTCAGCGCCGGCCTGCGCTGGGACCACTATCAGCTCCTCCTCAACCAGAACGCCTTCAGCCCCCGCATCTCCGTCGGCCGATCTCTGTCGTCACTCAACATGGTGCTGCACGCCTCCTACGACCGCATCTTCCAGACTCCGTCGTTTGAGAACATCCTCATCTCCAGTTCGCCGCAGATTGAGGCGCTCAGCGATAACTTTCTTCGCCTCCCCATCCAGCCTTCCAGAGGAAACTACTACGAAGGCGGCCTCAGCGAAGCCTTCGCTCAGCGGATGAGCATCGACGTCAACGTCTACCGCCGCGACGTCACCAACTACGCCGACGACGATCAACTGCTGAACACAGGAGTCAGTTATCCGATCGCCTTCGGTAAAGCCATCATCTACGGAGCAGAAGGAAAGCTCTCTCTGGTTCATCTCGGAAAACTCTCCGGTTACGCCAGCTACTCCTACATGGTGGGCAACGTCTGGTATCCAGTCACCGGCGGTCTCTTCCTCGGAGACGACGCAACCGCCGCCGTCACTCAGACCACCGGGCACTTTCCCGACTCGCAGGATCAACGCAACACCCTGCGGACGCGCTTTCGCTATCAGCTCGAACCACGCCTCTGGTTTGCGGCCGGCCTAAGCTACGGATCAGGCCTGCCCTTCGCATACACCGGCGATGAAGCCGACGCCCTCGCCGAGTACGGCCCCGCCGTAATCAGCCGCATCAACTTCGACCGTGGTCGCATCCTGCCCCTGCTCGCCATCGATACCACACTCGGTGCGGACATCTACAAAGGCGAGCGAATGACCATGCGCTTCCAGGCCGATGGAACTAACCTGAACGGCCGTCTCAACGTCATCGACTTCGGTGGTCTCTTCTCCGGCAACGCCATAGCGCCCGGACGAAGCTTCGCTCTTCGCCTCACCACCAACTTCTAGGCCTACCCCGGAGTTCTAACACCCTCCTTAAGCATCTCCACCGCCTTCGCCAACCTCCGCGACTGCGTCTCTTCCTTCTTAGCCTCGGCGATCCAGCGGCAATACTCCTTGCGATGCGTATAACTCAGCCCCTCAAAAAACGGCAGCAACCCCTCTCGGTTCATCAGCTCCTTAAACTTGGCCGGCACTTCAACCGTTCTCTCCGCATCATCCTTCCAGACCTCGACCTCAATAACATCACCCACTCCCTTACCAATCTGCTCACGAATCCCCTTTAGCACGCCCAGCATATGGTGCGGCCCGCCACACGCCATCAGAGAACCCGCATAAGGCACGCCACCCAGCGTCGCCTTCACCGCCACCTTCCCCTTCGTCCCAAACTCCTTCTCCGCATCGTGCGGAAAGAACACAAACGCACCGCCGCCCACGCCCGCTTCAATCTTCGCCTTGAACTTGTATCTCTTCATCGCTCCACCAACCTTCCATACTGCCGTGTTCACAGAGCGCCAATAATTCTACGAAAGCTACATTTCGCTGTCTCACCAACCGTGTAACCGTTGCGCAACCCGCTAATCGCACATAACTACCCTTACAAATTGACATCCCTCACGCCAAAGGCAAAAGATTGTCACAGCGGCTCTAAAGGACATCAATGAAGACAGCCACCATCGCAGCCCCGCCCACCACAAACAAGCATCTCATCCGCTGGGTCGAAAAGATGGCCGACCTGTGCCAGCCCGACTCCATCCACTGGATCGACGGCTCCAAGGCCGAGTACGACTACCTCTGCGATCAGCTCGTCGCCGCCGGCACCTTCACCAAACTCAACCAGAAACTCTGGCCCGGCTGCTTCTACGCCCGCTCTTCGCCCAACGACGTAGCCCGCGTCGAAGACCGCACCTTCATCTGCTCCCTCTCCAAAGACAACGCCGGCCCCACCAACAACTGGGAAGATCCCTTCGTCATGCGCAAGAAGCTCAAGGCTCTCTTCAAAGGCTGCCATGCGTGGACGCACCATGTACGTGCTGCCCTTCTCCATGGGCCCCGTCGGCTCGCCCATGTCGCAGATCGGCGTGCAGCTCACCGACTCCGCCTACGCCGTCGTCAACATGCGCATCATGGCCCGCATCGGAGCCCCCGTCTTCGCCGAGATCGATAAGGACGAGAAGCGCGTAGTCCCCTGCATGCACTCCGTCGGCGCGCCCCTCGCACCCGGAGAGAAAGACGTCCCCTGGCCCTGCAACGACGAGAAGTACATCGTCCACTTCCCCGAGACCCGCGAGATCTGGTCCTACGGCAGCGGCTACGGCGGCAACGCGCTCCTCGGCAAAAAATGCTTCGCCCTCCGCATCGCCTCCAACATCGCCCGCGACGAAGGCTGGATGGCCGAGCACATGCTCATCGTCGGAGTCGAATCCCCGCCCGACAAAAAGGGCAAGACCGAAAAGACCTACGTCGCCGCAGCCTTCCCCTCCGCCTGCGGCAAGACCAACTTCGCCATGCTCATCCCGCCCAAAGGCTTCGACGGCTGGAAGGTCTGGACCGTAGGCGACGACATCGCCTGGATCAAGCCCGACGCCACCGGCCAACTCCGCGCCATCAATCCCGAGGCCGGCTTCTTCGGCGTAGCTCCCGGCACCAGCGCCAAAACCAATCCCAACGCCATGGCGACCCTCGCCAAAAACACCATCTTCACCAACGTCGCGCTCACCCCCGAAGGCGGAGTCTGGTGGGAGGGCATGACCGACAGCCCACCCGCCGAGTGTCTCGACTGGCGCGGCAACCACTGGACCCCCGACTCCAAGACCCCAGCCGCCCACCCCAACGGCCGCTTCACCGCTCCCGCCTCGCAGTGCCCCAGCATCGACCCCGACTGGGAGGCCCCCAACGGCGTCCCTATCTCCGCCATCATCTTCGGCGGCCGCCGCCCCACCACTATCCCACTCGTCTATCAGGCCTTCAACTGGTCCGGAGGAGTCTACGCCGGAGCCACCATGGGCTCTGAGACCACCGCCGCCGCCGGCGCCCCCGTAGGCAAAGTCCGCCGCGACCCCATGGCCATGCTTCCCTTCTGCGGCTACCACATGGGCGACTACTTCCGGCACTGGCTCCGCATGCAGCGCACTCTCTCCGCCACGCCCCGCGTCTTCCACGTCAACTGGTTCCGCAAAGACGAAAACGGCAAATTCCTCTGGCCCGGCTATAGCGAAAACATGCGCGTCCTCAAGTGGATCGTAGACCGAGTCCGCGGCCGCGCCATCGGCAAAGAAACTCCCATCGGCTGGACCCCACACTACGAAGACATCAACTGGAAGGGCCTCGACTTCCCCCGCGAAACCTTCGACGAACTGCAAAAAGTAGACCGCGCAGCCTGGCGCCGCGAAGTCATGGACCACGAAGAGCTCTTCCTCCTGCTCCACGACCACCTCCCACCCGAGATGATCTACGAACGCGAACTCCTCATCTGCCGCCTCTGAATCGCTGAAGGCGACGCTCTATACCAGCCTGGGCCGCGGCCTGGGTATGGTGCCCCACCGTCCGAGAGCTGAAGGCCCGACCCATAAGGAGCCCGCAACCGCTAACCCGCGCAGCCGCTCACTCGAACCACCGCCACACTGGCCGCCGGAACGCTTACAGCAATCTTGCCACCCTTTCCATTAAGCGGAGTCCAGCGCCCGTTCCACCGTCCATCCGGCAGAATCGGCACACCCCCCAGCGTCAGCCCCGTCTTCGCAGCAATGTCTCCGTTAGGTGCAGTCAGAAACAGCGCCTTCACATCTTTTGCAGAACACGACGTCGGCAAAATCGCCTCGACATCCATCTCCACACCATCGGCACCATGCGACCGATTCAAGAAGGTCAGCGACATCAACCCGTTCGTAGACATCGTAGCGAACGCCGAAGCCTTCGTATCATCCCCCCCTGTCACCGTCACCGGAACCAACCTCCCATGTCCCCCCAGATCAAATACCTTCATCCCGTAGCTCAGCGGATGCACATCATACCCAGCGCCCGCCGTCACGAACGCCGCATACCTGCTCGGCAGTGATCTATCGCCGCCACCCGTACGATCGCCGGTTTGGAAGTTCAATCCGCCGCTCCCATGCTCCGCCCACCAGTACAGATAGCCGATACTCCAGAGCGCCGAAGCATAGGTATCGCTGGCACCTTCCAGCCCCCCATACCAGAGACTGTTCGTCTCCGTCAGCCGGTACGGTATCTTGGTGCCCGCCACCGCGTCGGTCATGCCCTTCAGCGGGGTTAAGTATCTCTTGTTCCACTCCGTAGAGAGCATCTGCTCCCGCACCGGCGCCGGATCGATCGGAATCAGGTCCTTCACATTCGCCGCATTCGAGTTCTTGTACGAGCTACCGCCTGGATAATCATGTTCGTTGATCATCGAAAACCATCCCGTCGATCCGAACTCGATCACCAGCTTTTTGCACCAATCCGCGTTCGGATTATTCGTGTCCGGCCCGCAGAACTTAGCCCCCGGCGCAACCGCTATCATCGCATCCACCATCGCCTTCCACTTCGGGCGATAGGTCTCGTACGGCTTCAGATAAGACGGCTCATTCCCCACCGAAAAACAATCCAACAGGTCCGCATAGTGATCGTGAATGTACTTCGCGGCCTGCGCAGCCTGCTGCGGATCGCCATTCTGCAACCGCACCGAGTAGATGATCTTCACCCCCGCCACCCGCGCAAACTGAAACAGGCTATCGATGTCCCGCTCCGTCGGAGGTCCACCCTTTGGAGCATCCACCGAATTCCCGCCAACCCGCAAACTCTTCACCCCCAGCGTCTTGAACAACGTCACAAGTGCCCTGTTCGACGGCCTGAAGTAGTGCGTTCCATCGCTGCGCAGCAGTATCTGCGAGGTCTCATAACTTAGCCCAAGAAAGTTTTCCGGGATCGGTATCTCATGATCGGTCAGGGTCACGGTAACCTGTATCGGTTTGGCCGCGGCAAAGACATGGCACGCCATCAAGACGGTGGCGAAAAAAACTGGAAGTCGGCGCAATTGAAATCTCCCGCAATCAGACGCAAAAGAAGTCTTACACATCGCCCTCAAAAAGTGACTTTATCCATCCGGATGCAGCTCCTTGTGCTGACTCACATCGTCGCCATCGCCGCTCTTCAAACCGCCGAAGACAATCGTCGACGCAATAGTCAACACTCCCAGCGTGATAAGAGCCTTCGTGGATCCCATGGATCATCTGCATCGGACTCGCATGAGGGTTCTTCGGCAGGAAAAATACCGTAGTCAGCCCCGCCGTCGCTACTCCAAAGCTGATCGACATCTGCTGCATAGTGCTTGAGATGGAACTCGCGCTGCTCGTGTCTTTTTCCGTGATGTCCGCGAACACCAGCGTATTCATGCTCGAATATTGGAGCGATGTGAATGCGCCATAAACAAAAGCCAGCACCACAATAACCCATACAGGCGTTCCCAAACCGATAGTCGCAAACACCATCAAAAGAACACCCAGGATCAAAGTGTTCGAAATAAGCACGCCACGGTAACCGACACGACGCAACAGCCCAGGCATAACCGTCTTCATCGTCATGGCCGCAATCGCCTGCGGCATCACCAGCAGGCCAGATTCAATCGGAGTGAACCCCAGACCCACCTGGTAAAGCAGAGGCAGAAGGAACGGCACTCCACCAATCCCCAGCCGTGTAAAAAAGCTGCCGCTCACAGACGCCCGGAAAGTCCGGATTCGAAATAACGATAGTTTCAATAAAGGGAACGGAATCTTACTCGCATGAATTCCATACCCCATCAGCAGCAACAGCGACATCGCAAGCAATCCCGACATCTCCATCGAGCTCAGCGTATGCTCCCCGAATATCTCCAGCACATAAGACAGCAATGCCACCCCGGAGCCGAAGAGAATCAACCCCACAACATCAAGCGCGTGCGATTCTTCCTCGCGGTAGTCAGGCAGATGCATATACACCAGGATCAAACCCGCCAGCCCGATTGGAATAT
Source organism: uncultured Acidobacteriaceae bacterium (assembly GCA_963744125.1). GTDB lineage: Bacteria > Acidobacteriota > Terriglobia > Terriglobales > Acidobacteriaceae > Edaphobacter. The sequence continues at coordinate 80,992 of CAVUSG010000013.1, forward strand.
TGAGAAAGAAGATATATCGCCAGTGAAGATAGCCGACGATAAGCCCCCCGGCGATCGGCCCGAGCATAGGAGCTATCAACGCAGGTATCGAAACGAAATTCATGGCGCGCAACAGCTCTGACTTGGCAAACGTGCGCACCAGGGTCAGTCGCCCTACCGGCACCATCATCGCCCCACCGCAGCCCTGCAGAATCCGGCTCGCAACCAGCAGATGAATGTTGCTTGATATCCCGCACAGAAAAGATCCCAGCGTAAATATGCCGATCGCAGATGCAAAGACCCGGCGAGTCCCGAAGCGGTCCGCCATCCATCCACTGATCGGAATGAAAACCGCAAGGCTAAGCGTATAGCTGGCCAGCACAGCCTTCATGCTCAGCGGAGCCACCCCGAGAGCTGAAGATATCGCCGGAACCGCCGTATTCAGAATCGTCGTGTCCAACGACTCCATGAAGAAAGCAACCGCCACCAGCCATGGCAAAAGCCGCTTGGACGACGTTGCCAGGTTAGAAGGGGACGGAGGCGCAATCGGAGAAGGGGACCTGTTCATGCTTCGGCACCAGAACAGTGATTCAGCCATTGCAAAGTAGCGGAGATAGGATCGCCTCGTCGTCTAAGAAAAATGGCTATTGAAGCATGGCTCAAAGAGCGTGAATACAGTGTCTCCGGCAGCCGTCTCCTATTGCAAACTCAAACTCCGGCGGCCCCTCCCGATCTCTTCGCGAACGCGAACTCTATTCAGCCTGTGAACACCTCTCTTGACAAAGACTCACCCCAAAAACGCACCCCACAAATCCAACAAGCCAGGAGTTCCATTTTGGCCCCTGACGGAGCATTACCGGAAACACCACAAGTCCAAACCTAAACCATGTTATTAGAATACTTTACGCAAAACAGAGGAGGAGTGGGCAACACCCCAAATACCCCGCAGCCGCACCAAACCATATTCCACAATCCAATCACTTGACTTCAACCCCATCCCCGGTTACATTAAGCAAGTGGCAAGACTCCCTTCGGGTTGAGTCAGTCATAACGAAGTCCACCCACTTCGTTGCTTTAACGGAATACCCACGCATCAGCCCCCACCGCGCTGCGTGGGTTTCCTTTTAACCCACCTCCCACGCGTACAATTCCCCCAGGTGTTCTCCCCAGCCAACATCACCGCGCTGGTCATAGCCTCCAGCTTCGCCGCCGGAATCAACATCTACGCCACCGTCCTCACCCTCGGCCTCCTCGCCCGCACGCAAGTCGTCCAACTCCCACCCGGCCTCGACGCCCTCAGCCACACCTGGATCATCGTCACCTGCGCTATCCTCTTCGCCGTCGAATTCTTCGCCGACAAGATCCCCGCCCTCGACCTCTTCTGGAATCTCCTCCACACCTTCGTCCGAATCCCTGTCGCAGCGCTCATCGCCTACCACGCCAGCTCGCAGCTCACCCCCACGATGCAGATTCTGGCCACCACCTTAGGCGCTGCCATCGCGCTCGCCTCCCACACCTCCAAGACAGCCGTCCGCGCCGCAATCACCCCCAGCCCCGAGCCCGTCTCCAACATCGCCCTCAGCACTGCCGGGGACACCATAGCCATCGGCCTCACCTGGTTCGCAACCCACCACCCCATCGCCGCCGCCTGCATAGCCATCGCGCTTCTAATCGCCGCCGCACTCGCAGCGCACGCTCTCATACGCGCACTCCGGCGCTCGCTTCAACGTTTCTCCCGCGAGATCCGAGCCTTTCCCAACTAACGAAGCAGTGCCCCTAAGCCCGCCGACGACGACGCACCATTTCTACCGCCCCCGCAACACCCGTCAGCAGCAACACCACGCTGCTAGGCTCCGGAACAGGAGAAGTCGCAGGAGGAGGTGGAGGAGTTCCGCCACCCGTCTGTGTGACTTGACCAGTAGGACCGCCACCGCTGCCACCAAAAATAGGCGGCCCAACAAAGCCCCCGCCACCACCACCACCCGGAGGCATCTCTCCACCACCCCCCGGAGGCGTATAAGGCGGAAGATCTCCCTCAGGAATCAGCCCACCGTCATCCGTGTTCGCGAACTCCACCGGAGCCCACGGAGTCATCTCCGAAATAAAATCCTCCGGAGTCTCCTTACCCTCAAGCAGCTTCGTAGCAGTCGGCGGATTCTCCATCGGCAGATCACCGCACAGCAGCGTGAACCGCTCCAGCATCTGCTCCTTCGTATACCGCGGCTTCGGCTTCACATAATTCGCTGGCAACGCCTTCGGAGCCGGCGGCTTCGGCTTCACGTAGGTCGCCATCTTCCGTTGTGCCAGTCGCTTCATCCGCGCGTTCGCGGCCTGCGCCCGTCTCACAGCCTTCGCGTGCGCCAGTTGCTCTTTATACGATGCGACCCACTTCTCGCAATCCGTCGAAGCATGGACTCCCGCTTCGCCACAAACAGCAATCAGCGCGATCAAAATGACGAGTTGTAATCTACGGCGTTTCGAGAACACAAGGGCCTGGGAATAAAAGAAATGACATCGATTACAGGTACTGCAAAAAATTCACTACTTTTGTACTACAAGCAATTAACGCGCCATCAGCAGAAAAGTTGGAATACCGCAAATTCTACCTGTCAAAAGTGGCAGGTTTTTGCACAATGAGAAAATCCTTTACCCTTTTCTGCATTTAGCTTCTCATTAATAATCATCAAGCCACCCGCAGCTCCCGTCAATCACATTCAAAATCGCGGCGATTCTCGCCCCTGCCATGCCTTAACCTTCAACAGTCGTTCACTTAGCGCAACCTCGCGCACAATTTTTGCCTTCCAATCGAGTTAGACGCCCCATCCCCCACAATGAACCCCGTAAACTGAATCAACCCATAATGCCGTTCGAAACCCCCAGCACCGGACCAGCCGAGCAGGCAGGAACCCCCACCCTCACCGCCTCAGGCTTCGGCCCCCTCCACATCCCGCTCTTCCGCGACCGCTGGATCGCCTCCACCATCTCCTCCCTCGGCACCTGGATGCAGGACACCGCCGGCACCTGGCTGATGACCGCCCTCACCGCCTCGCCTCTGCTCATCGCCCTCATGCAGACCGCCGCGGCCTTGCCCGTCCTCTTCCTCGGCCTGCTCGCCGGAGCCACCGCCGACATCTTCGATCGCCGCCGTCTCCTCATCTTCTGGCAGAGCTGGATGCTCGTCTCCGTCGCCATCCTCGCCATCCTCACCTTCCTCGGACACATCTCCCCGTGGACCCTCCTCGCCTTCACCTTCCTGCTCAACATCGGCTCCGCCATGAACAACCCCGCCTGGCAGGCCATCGTCCCCGAGCTCGTCCCCCGCGAGCTCATCCCCGACAGCGTCTCCCTCAACTCCGCCTCCAACAACCTCGCCCGCGCCGTCGGCCCCGCTCTCGGCGGCCTCATGGTCGCCGCCTTCCGCACCACCCACACCGGCGCCGGATCCGTCTTCGTCCTCAACGCCCTCTCCTTCGCCGGAGTCATCTGGGTCCTCGTCAACTGGAAGCGCATCCCGCTCTTCAAATCCGCGCTGCCCTCCGAGCGCATCGCCGGCTCCATCCGCTCCGGCCTCCGCTACGTCCGCTACGCCCCCGACCTCCAGCGCCTCGCTCATCCGCGCCTTCACCTTCACCTTCTTCGTCTCCGCCATCTGGTCGCTCCTCGCCGTCGTCGCCAAACGCGACCTCAACCAGGGAGCCCTCGGCTACGGCATCCTCAACGGCTCACTCGGCGTCGGAGCCGTCCTCGCCGCCACCCTGCTCCCGCGCATCCGCCGCCGCGTCCCCGCCGACCGCATCATCGCCGCCGCCACCTGCTATCAGCGCCGTCACCACTGCTCGTCCTCGCCTTCGTCCGCAACCCCGCCATCGTCATCGCCACGCTCGTCCTCGCCGGCTTCGCCTGGACCAGCACCATGGCCACCCTCAACACCTCCGTCCAGCTCTCCGTCCCCGCCTGGGTCCAGGCCCGAGCCCTCGGCACCTACCTGATGACCTTCCAGGGAGGCATGGCCCTCGGCTCCATCCTCTGGGGCTTCATCGCCGAACACTCCACCACCCCCATCGCCCTCGCCGCCGCCGCCGCCGGCCTCCTCGTCACCCTCCCCCTCGTCCACCGCTTCAAAATCCTCCAGGGCCCCGCCCCCGACCACACCCCCTACCAATGGAAGCGCCCCGCACCCGAGCTCACCTCGCCCCTCGGCGATTCCAACGCCCGACCTCACCGACGGCCCCGTCCGCATCTCCGTCGAATACCTCGTCCCCATCGACTACTACGCCGAGTTCACCCGCGCCATCCACCAGCTCCGCGGCGTCCGCCTCCGCGACGGCGCCATCCGCTGGGGCATCTTCCGCGACGCCATCGACCCCACCCACCTCAACGAGACCTTCGTCATGGAGTCCTGGCTCGACTACCTCCGCTCCCGCGAGCGCGCAACCCTCGCCGACCGCAAGATCCAGGACGCCGTCTACGCCCTCCACCACAACCCCGCCCCGCCCTCAGATCCCGAGGACGACATCGTACTCCTCCCGCCCAAGGTCACCCACCAGCTCTACGCCCGCGAAATCGCCAACCCCACCCCACCCCCCTCCGCCTGACACCCTTCCATCGAACGCAATCCGCTCGGTAAAAATGAATCAACAGCGCACGAAGTTGCGCTATAGCAATTATTACCCACCCGATTTCCCTGAAAAGAAAAGCCTTATCCAAATCCAGTGCAAATTTTTGCACGGTGCAAGACTAGAACACACTCGCCCTTTTCCCTCGATAAGCCCCATAACCCAATCAAGAACAAGCAACTTAGAACAAACTGAGACACCGTCCGCACAAACGGCCACCTAACTGCTCTCATATGCGATAGATAAGTCCAAAACGCACACAAAATCCAATTTCTCTCTCGGGGCTCAAGAACACCATGAAACTCTCGCTTCGCACCGATCGCAACACTTCCCTGCCTTGCCGCGCTCCTGACATTCGCTGGCACAGCTCATCAGCCTCTTCCATCGCCAATGGTTCCTTCTCCACCGGCGATCTCACCGGATCGACCACCAACGGCGTTCATGGAATCACTCCCGGTAGAGGCATCACCGTAATTACTCTCGGCACTTCAAACGATACCGGATATGGAGATGACGTCCCGTTGGATGGCACATCACAAACGCCGCCTACTTCGTCAACGACGAAGCAAATGAGACACTCTCTCAAATGCTCTCACTCTCCGCGAACACCACTTACACCGTGAGCTTCGACCTCTTCGGCGTCGCGTCGGGCGACAATAATGCGTCTGACGACACATTGACCGCTTCCATAGACGGCGCGTCCCAATCCTTCACCGATTTCACTACGCAGAACTGGACCGGAGAATCGTTGACATTCACCACCGGTGCGAGTGGCAACTATAATCTCGAGTTCCTCTTCACTTCAGGGGAGACACCCGCGAAGGACCTCGCCCTCACCAACATCACCATCACCTCGCCCGTACCAGAACCTGCTTCCCTCGCACTCTTCGGAACCGGAATCCTCGGTCTCGCGGGAGCTGCAAAGCGTAAGTTCACGGCCCGCTCGTAAACAAGCAGCATCCGCGCTAAACATAAAAGCCGTCTCTTAGGAGACGGCTTTATGCTGTTCTCAACTCAACTACCAGGTCCCCTTCAACCCCCCATACCACCAGATAAGTCCCAGTGTCAGCGTGTCCTGATTCTTCGCAAGCACTCCCGGCTGATTCGTCAAAAAGAGTGGGATGATTACTCCAGTCCCGCCGATATTCAATGCGCGAGATAAACCCTTCGCCAAACTTATATTCATAGGTCCCCGTAACTTCTTTCAGAGCCTGCGTAGCTCCACTGAACAAACCTCCGCGGTCCGAGAAATATTCAGCCTCGCCCCGCCAGTGCCACATGCGGAGTCCACTGATAATGCGCGTAACCGGCTCCGCCGTCCACATGCGAAGGAGCAGACGACTCCCCCGGCGCGGCATTCGCCCACTCTCGCGAAATCACATAGTCACCCTCCAGAGCGAACGTCAGCTTAGGGCTCGCGTTCCACGTCGCATAACTATCAAAGATGTGCTGCTTCCCATCCGGAGCAGGCGTTATCGGAGCAAGGCAAAGCCCCGGTTGCACCGGTGTCGGACCGCAATTCGTAGCCGGAGCGGTATCAGGATGATCCTGCCCAACGTAATAATTCACCGTCCACGAAATATTCTTCGTTGGCTGCAATGCCAATCCAAACAGCTCATCCTTGTAGGAGTTCGTAGGCTCCGATTGTTGCGTCCCATTCACGATCCAGTAGTTCACAGCAATCTTGTCGTTGAACTTATAGTTCGTTCTTACCCCCGCATGGTAGAAGGGCAGATAAGCAAACCAGTAAGATCTCGTATAGTTCATCTGGTCCTTCGTGTAGTTACCTTCAATCCCCAGCGAACTCGCCCACTTTCCAAAATCCACCGTAAGTCCGCTCCCCAGAGGAACGACATAAGTCCCATAAGCCTGGAAGATATTCCGGTAGATCTCCGGCCGCGGCTCATTCGCCGGATTACCCTGCAGCGTCTCCGTAGCCTGCCCATATTGCAGATCAAGCCGAAACCCATAGCGCCGTCCCCCAGCCACATCAGGCAGCTCATCCAGCACGATCCCAGCCTGGTTGATACTGAACGCATTGCTCAGAACATCGTAAGCACGCAGATATTGCACCCGCCCGATAGGGTGGTCGAAGTCATATCCGTAGTACCCGTCAAACGTGTAGTTCAACGAAACTCCACCCGGCAACTCCCCAGGCAGCAGCGACCTCTCGGCCTTAGGCGCCGGAGCCGGCGCAACCGCCTGCCCACTCACCCCAGGCGCCGCAGCAACCGGAATACCCGCAACCGCTTCACTAAGCCTGCCAGCCGAAATGCTCGCCACCTCAGCCGCAGGGGCCGCATAAGCCACGGGAGTCGCATAAGCCGCAGGAGCTACGGGAGCTGCATAGCCCGTATAAGCCACGGGAACTGCGGAAGCTGCATAAGCCACGGGGGACGCATAATTCGTGGGAGTCGCGGAAGTCGAATAAGCCACGGCAACCGTCCGCCGCTGTCGCTGCTCCGCCTCCAGCACATTCACCCGCAGCGCCAACTCGCGCACCATCTGGCGCAGCTCTTCCACCTCCGTCTGAGACACAGGAGCCGCCGTCGACACAGGAACCGCAGTCGGCTGAGCCGCAGAAGCCGCCATCTGTGCCTGCCCCACAAAACCAGCCATCGCAAAGAAAACCAGACCGCCCAACAATCGCCTAATCACGCCCACGTTGTCCTCCCCTGCAAGCCCAATCCACAGTACCTTACTCTGCCACCATCCCCACATCGGTGAACCGGCCGGGACCACCAAAACCCGGGTGCCCCATCTTCGCGACAGCTTCATCGTCGCTAAGGTGGGCCGCCACCGAACCGGGTGCCCCACCCTTTCGCGTATTTTGCGATAGGGTGGGGTATCGTTTGCGGAAGCAAACGACCGCACTCCCTCGCTAACCCCAAACCCCCGGGTACCCTATCCTTCGCAGCACTTGGCAAAGGGTGGGATGTAAAACCTCGACCCGCCGCCTTTGCCCTTCTCCGCGTCCTCCGCGCCCCTCCGCGCTCTCCGCATCCGTCTTCCAAACCCACGTCCCCACTGGCGAATCTCCACCCCAAACTATTTTTCACGCTTTCACTCAGCAAAATCGCATGTCAAGCCCCCAAACCCACCAAAAATCCAATAACTCCAACCCCATCAACAAGATAAAACTTTCACAAAAGTGATTTTTAGTTACGGTCAATCCGGTACAATTGAACTAGAGATCAAGAAAGCCCCGGCAACACGCCGGGGCTTTTTCTGTCCCTCGCACAACCATCGCCAGTAAGTCGTTTGCTGGCACGAATTTAGCCGTAAGTCCCATGGTTGCACATATTTTAACCGAGCCAATTTCGCTATCTATTGCAACCATTAGACTTCCAACCAAAATACCCCAGGGGGGAGGGGGGTACCCAAGAAAGCAGAGCACTCAGGGGATCGCAACCAGTCCCCGTTCGCACATCGATCGTCCAGTCCCGAGGCTTCGGCAGCACCAGCTTGCCGTCCCCAATCTCGACCGGCATCCATATATACCGCGAATCCCAAAGCTCCTTCGGCTTCCACCGGTCGCCCACATAGATCACCGAGGTAGTCTTCTTCCCCACCACCTTGATCAGCATGCTCGACTGCGAGTCGTAAGTATTCACCTCCGGAGGAGCAATGTCCTTCATCTCCGACCACGGCCCGCTCAAACTGGTAGCCGTCGCATAAACGTTAGGATTCGGCTTCCAACCCGTAAGGTGCGACCCAACCACGTAATAGAGGTCCTTGTAATGAACGATCGCGCCACCTTCCAGCGGAGCATGAACGAAGCTCATCTCCTTCTCGACGCTCATAGCGTCGGCAGACAGCTTCGCGATGAAGAACCCCTTCGTCGGCCGCGCCTCGAAGATAAGATAAGCAGAGCCATCGTCATCGATGAACTGCCCAATATCGCGGCTCTCCTGGTCCAGCGGTCGAAAGCTCTTCACATACGTGTAACTGCCGTCCACCTTATCGCTAACCGCAATCGCAACCCGCGCCATCTTGTAGTCCGGAGAATCGAGATGCATGTACATCACATACTTCTTCGTCGCCGCGCTGTAAAAAACCTTCGGCCGCTCCAGAACCCAATGCCCGCTCAGGTTCTCAGGAGCGCCAATCGCCAGCACCTGGCCGCGAAACTTCCAATGCGTAAGGTCCTTCGACGAGTAGCAGGCAACATAACGCTTCTCCGGATCGTTCGTCTTCGAGCGGTCCTCGCCAAACCAGTAGTAAGTATCCTTCAACCGGATAATGCCGCCGCCATGCGCCTGTATCTGCTGCCCACGATCATCAACCCAAACCTCGCCAGGTTTGATAACGTCACTCTTCCTCTGCGCCGCAGCATACGTCGCAATCGCCAGAACGCAACAAACCCAACGCCACTTAGCAAACACGAACACACTCGATTCCCAGCAGCGAAGCCAGCTTCGCCAACTGCGCATACCTCCTCCCCAACCCAATCGCACAATGATGCGCAGCACCCTCCCGGTTCCACGCCTCCATAAATCCGCGAGCACCCAGCGGAAACCGGTAGCGGCTATTAGTATTCCCGATCTCAAGAATCGGCCCCGCCACCGACTCACCTTCAGCCACCACAAACTTCAACGAACCCTTACCATCCTCCGCGATAGAAAGCAGAGTCACAGGCCCATGCTTCACCGACATCTCAATCGAAACCCACGCCCCACCTTCCCATGAAAAACTCCCAGCGGCCGCAGCTTGGGCCGCCCATCCGCAATCGCAATATGACCCGGCCCATCATGCCCCATCAAAACAACATCGTCATTAAAATCCGCCGCATAATACTCAGTAAACGAGCCACCAGCACCAAAACAGTCCAGTATCTTCATCGCCTGCACATTCTTGATCTCAAGTTCACCGGCAATCGGAATCCCGCGTCCAGTCAGCAGACTATTCCCCACAATGATCGAGCTGATCGAGTCCTCATTCTCCGCAATTCCAACGCCCTTGTAGTAATAAGCCAGCGATCCAAGCCGATGCTCCTCGACCAAACGATCCATCGCAACCGAAGTCCGCGCAGCCCGCTCCAACTCAGCCTGCGAACAATCAGCCTGCACATCGAACGCCTCACGCATCACCGCAACGCGACTCCGCAATCTGCTCACTCGTAACCTCGCGCCGCAACGCCGAGAGCTCATCAACCTCCACAATCTCCACATGCGTCCCAAACACCGAGCTCTGCAGCGTCAGATCGCTATAGATATCCAGCATCCCGCTGTAGTAATGGCCCATCACGCCCATCCGGTTGTGCTCCATCGCATGCGCAACCCGCGAAGCAGCAAGCCAATCCTCAACCTCAACCCAGGCCGCATCACCCTCATCCAGCATCCCAGTCACTTGGTGGAATGGAATCCCGCAACGCCGAAACACATTCGCTATCTCCGGAACCGAACAAGCCTGGCAATGCGCCAGCCATTCGCCCGTCATCTGCGTCCGATCCTGCATCCGGTTGAAAGCCGCATAATCAATCGCAGCCTCAGGAGACAGGTTCAGCAGGATCACCGGAACCTTAGCCCGCCGCACCACCGGCAACACAGTAGACGAGAGCGCATAAGTAGCGACATGCAGGAAGATCAGGTCAACATCGCCCTGTCGGAACGCATGTCCCGCAGCCATCGCGCTCTCCGGAGTATCGATCAGCCCAGGTTCACAACCTCAGCACCGCTCGCACTCAGCCGCTCCGCAATCCTGCCGTTATACCCCTCAAGCCGCTCACGAAGCCCAGCAAACTGCTCCCAATACGCCTCAAGCCCAATGCTGAACAATCCAACCGCGATGGCGGCAGTTCACGTTATCTGGAATAATATCTGTCGTCACAGTCGATCACTCTCGCACTACAGACTGAACTGAGTCCGGCCATCTTCGGCCAATCTAACCGGAAGAGCTACCATCTGTAACCATGACTCAGACAGTCAGTTTAACCGACATTCGATCTATCCACATAGCCAAACAAAATAGACTGAAATAGCAACGAAGCAGCTAAAAGGAGATGTACAATGCCACAGATAACCTACAACGATCGATCCCACTCACTCCTCCGTCCACTTCAGCGTTCGCCATCTGATGGTCTCGAACGTCCGCGGCGAATTCTCCAAGCTCTCAGGAACCATCCAATTTGATCCCGCCAATCCCGCAGCCTCATCCGTTCAGGCCTCTATCGATGTCGCATCCATCAACACACGCGAGCCTCAACGCGATGGTCATCTGAAGAGCGCAGACTTTCTTGACGTTGAAAAGTTCCCCACCATCACCTTCCAAGTAAACAGGTCACACCCCACGAGGGCGGAGCCACAATAACTGGCGATCTAACCATTCACGGCGTAACTCACCCCATCACACTCGACGTCGAAGGCTCCACGGAAGAGATAAAGGACCCATGGGGAAACCAAAAGCATCGGAATGTCCGGCACCACAAAGCTAAGCCGCAAGGAGTTCGGATTGACCTGGAACACATCCTTGGAAGCCGGCGGTGTGATCATCGGCGACGAAGTAAAAATCACAATTGACGTCGAGGCAGTACGCAGCTAAACTCAGGTATCGTCTCTTAGGGACCACACCTACATCCTGCTTAGAAAGTGTTACAGGCAATCGAGGCGGAAGCTGCTGTCGCCTGTCTCGATACCCAGAAGAATCTGGTTTGTGCTGAGTTGATTGCGAAACTCGAAGGCGGCTGACGTACCGGTGCGGCGACCTGTTGCAGGCTGTTTTCAATCTACTGGGATTCAAGCTGGAGGGTATCGAGGCGGCCTTGCTGCGCAGTGATGTTTTCCGGCATTTGCGTGCGGAGAACCTCCATGCCGCGAGCAGCGTCACCTTCCTGCACCTTCTTCCAGTCGGCGTCAACGGAGCGGTCAAGGTGCCGGTTAATGGATCGGCTGGAAAAGTTGTAAGAGACAGTGATTTCGCCGTAGGGTTCAACGCCGCTGGCGTACGGGTTGACCTGCTGGTGCGCACCGACTTCCTCCGAATATAGGAGTCGCTCAGCCATGTCTCAGGAAGGTTGTAACATGGCTCCGCACATTGTCTCTCGATCAAATTTCCTTCTCCTTTTGTTTGTTTTCTTGTTGTTCTCGCAGCCGTTCCTTTCTGCCTTGGGGCAGAACGCACAAATTGCCGGCACAGTCACTGATCCATCGAAGGCCGTCATCCCAAATGCTTCGATTGAGATCGTCGAAACTGCAACCCAAGTGAAGTGGGACACGATATCGAATGGGGATGGGCGCTACGTGGCTCCATCGCTTGCCCCGGGCGTCTATCAGATCACCGTTCAGGCTCCAAACTTCGAAACCCAGATGGTTGGGAATCTGCGACTGAATGTCGCGAGTAAAGTATCCCTGGATTTCGTTCTGCATCCGGGAGGAGTGAGCCAGTCGGTCATCGTCGATGGCAGCGGCATCAATCTCAACACCACCGACGCGAGTGTCAGCACGGTCATCGACCGCCAGTTCGTCGAAAACCTTCCTCTGAATGGACGCAGCTTCCAGTCGCTGATGACACTTGCTCCAGGTGTATTGGTTGTGCCGTCGCAGGGAGTTGGCCAGAGCGGAGAACTGAGCGTGAATGGCCAACGCACCGAGTCCAACTACTTCACCGTCGACGGCGTAAGTGCCGACATCGGTGCAAGCGTCTCCTCATCCGGATATACCGGTGCGGGTTTTACCGGTGCAACTCCCGGGGAGACCGCCCTTGGAACAACCCAGAGCCTCGTCTCGATTGATGCACTCCAGGAGTTTCGCGCAACCACATCCACCTACTCCGCAGAGTACGGTCGCGGCCCCGGAGGCCAGTTTTCGTTTCAGACGCGCTCGGGCACAAACCAGTATCACGGAACTGCGTTCGACTACCTGCGCAACGATGCCCTGGATGCGAACAGCTGGTTCAACGGATACACAAACGCCCCACCTGTTCCCAAACAAGCCCTCCGACAGAACGATTTCGGCGGTACACTCGGCGGCTTTCTCGACATTCCTCATCTCTATAACGGTCGGAACAGGACATTCTTCTTCTTTTCGTATGAGGGACTGCGCCTCATCAACCCAACACCTTCTCAGTTGTACGAGGTTCCCAGCAACGACCTGAGACAGAAAGCTCCCGATGCGCTGAAGCCGTTCTTAGCGTCCTTCCCCGTCTCCACCCAGCCGGATAACGGCAACGGACTGTCCTATTACACTGCGGGCTACAGCGCACCCAGTTCGATCGATAGCTCCAGCATTCGTATCGATCACAGCTTCAGCGACAAATTCAAAATCTTCGGACGCTACAGCGATTCCCCTTCCAACAGCACATCTCGTCAGCCATCCGATCTGGCGCAGGTGAACGCAACGATCATCAATATGAAGACCGTCACTCTCGGCGCAACCAATGTGCTCAGCCCCACAATGGCCAATGAGTTCCGCTTCAACGTAACGGGCAACGACTATAAATCCTCACGCACCCTGGATCGCTTCGGAGGAGCAACTCCCATCGACGTGGCAGGCATTCCGGGCCTACAGTCCGATAGCTGGCTCACGTTCTTCCTCTTCTACGACCTCTATCCGTATTACCTGCTGGAGCCGCAATCGAATCGCGAGAGACAGGTAAACGTCGTCGATACATTCACGCATACGACCGGACGCCACAACTTGAAATATGGAGTGGACTATCGCCGGCTCGTTGTTTCAGAAGCGCTTCCGTCCCTCTGGGAGGTTGGCTTTTATTACGACGAGGCATCGGTCCTTGCAAATCAGACTGGCGGTATCAACATGTATAAGCAGTCGATCAACATGAAGGCGGTGTACCCAAATACGTCCCTCTTTGCGCAGGACGAATGGAAGGTCAATGATCGGCTGAGTCTCTCCTATGGCGTGCGCTGGGAGCTGAACCCCGCACCGCATGACGCAAACGGCAACACTCCCTACACCGTCGACCAGATTACGGATCTTTCGACAGTAAAGCTTGCCCCCAAAGGGACCGCTCTCTGGAAGACGACCTATGGCAACTTCGCGCCTCGCCTCGGTGCGGCCTATCAGATCCACCGAACACCCGGCAATAGCACTGTGTTTCGCGCCGGCGCCGGTCTCTTCTACGATACGGGCACCCAGTTGGCTGCCGACGGCTACTATGGCGTAGGTACGACCGGTTTCCAGTCGTTCAACGGCGATGCATTTCCATTGACGACGAGCTCAGATCGATAGCGTCCCGCAGCCCAATGCCAATCCGCCATATAACGCCGCCGTCTGGGGCTTCGATCCACACCTGAAGCTGCCATATACCGTGCAATGGAATGTTGCCGTGGAGCAACAGCTGGGAGAACAGCAGACGCTCAATATCAATTACGTAGCGTCAGCCTCCCGGAGACTGCTCACGCAGAACTTCTACAGCCCGGATCTGCTGGGCAATCCCAACTTCACCTCCGGCAATGGGCTTTATCTAACAATCAACCGCGCAAGTGCCGACTATCAGTCCCTCCAGGTGCGCTTTCAGCGATCGCTGGCGCATGGATTTCAAGGTCTGCTTGCCTATACATGGTCGCACTCGCTCGACAACGCCAGCACCAACTTCACCATCTACGAGTTGGAACGCGGACCTTCCGATTTCGACATCCGCAACAACTTCCAGGCGGCCCTCTCGTATGACATTCCAGGGCATTACAGCAACGAGTGGGTATCGTACGCTCTGAAACACTGGTCGCTCGACACCCGCATCTCCGCGCGCTCTGCTTTACCCGTCGACATCTTCTCGAGATCAACCATTGATAGCGCTTCCGGGCAGGGACTGCATTTTCATCCCGACAGGGTCCTCTCCCAGCCGTTGTACATCTACAATCCCATCGCCCCGACAGGACGACAGATCAATCCACAGGCATTCCAGGAGCTGGACGACGCGAACGGCAATGTCATCGAGGGCAATGCCGGCCGCAACTCCGCCAGAGGCTTCGATGCGGTGCAGGCCGATGTGACCTTGCGCCGGGACTTTCCATTCACCGAGCGAGTTGGCCTTCAGTTCCGCGCCGAAGCCTACAACATCTTCAATCATCCCAGCTTCGGCTCCATCTACAACTCGCTGGACAACGGGCCGCTCTTTGGCCAGGCGTACACATCGCTCGCCAGCCAACTCGGAGGGCTCAGTTCCATCTATCAGCTGGGCGGAGCACGTTCCATACAGGTAGCGTTGAAGTTGTATTTCTAGAAGCACACGCAGCATGGGATTCTCGACAGACTGCGGTGGGTCTTCTTGAATTCCTTGGCCCCGGTTATACTGCGGTTCGAACGGGGCTTGCACCTTCACGCTGTTCTTTACTGAAGGGAACGGGTTTCGATTCGACACAGCGAACTGCCTGGCATGTTGAAGGCGCCATCATTCCGTCATCGATACGTCGCGGTTATGGTGTATCTTTGCTTGAGCCCAGCACATTGAGTATCCTTTACCATTCGTAGCTCATCCCCTGCGAGCGGGCGGCTGAAGGGTTCGACGTGGTACCGGGTGAAATACCGATCATGAGTCTCACTTCCAATGCAGCGAAGCTAGACACCCCGAGAATGATTCTGTTGTGCTTCGTCTTTTTTTTCTTCACCATAAGTCCAGTCGGCGCACTCGATACCAGTAGGCAGATCTCTCAGTATGGGCACACCGCATGGCGGATAGAGGATGGAGTTTTTGCTGGGGCGCCCAACGTGATTGCCCAAACCACCGACGGATATCTTTGGATTGGTACGCAAGCCGGATTGATGCGATTTGATGGCGTTCGGTTCGTCTCATGGAGACCGCCCGAGGGAAAGGAATTGCCGTCATCCCGCATCAATTCTCTGCTCGGAGCGCGGGATGGAAGCCTGTGGATTGGAACCACGATGGGGCTTAGCGCGTTGGCGGAATGGAAATCTGACCAACTATAGGGACCCGACTGGAAGTATTATGGCGATCCTTGAAGACCGCGCAGGCACAATCTGGATCGCGCGGGCGAATATCTCTGATACGAAGGGTCCTCTTTGTAAAGTCACAGACACAGGACTCCGATGCTACGGAAGAGACGATGGAGTTGCGCTTCCTTATGCGGTGACGCTGGCCAACGATAGCCTCGGCAATGTCTGGCTGGCCGGTGGCGCCATGGTTTCCCGTTGGCAACCAAGTTCCGCCGACACCTACGTCTCAGCCGGGCTAAACCCAGCCGAGAATATTCAACGGAGTGCTAGCCCTTGCAGGCAGACCAGATGGGTCTCTTTGGGTCGGGCTGGTGCACGCCGGAAAGGGCGGTGGGCTACAGCAACTCGTGCATGGGGCGTGGAAACCATTCGTCACTCCGGAGTTCGATGGCAGTACGCTCGAGGTCACAGCGTTGTTATTAGACCGAGACAGCTCTCTCTGGGTCGGAACCTTAAACCAAGGTATCTACCGCATTCAAGGAAACAAGGTAGATCACTTTCGCAGCTCGGATGGCTTATCGGGCGATGCTGTGGCCGGCCTCTTCCAGGATCGCGAAGGGAATATCTGGATTGCGACATCCAGGGGAATCGATAACTTCCATGACCTTCGAGTGGCTAGCTTTTCCACGCGGCAGGGGCTGAGCGCGGATCAGGTCAATTCCGTTCTCGCTTCGCGGGACGGTACTGTGTGGATTGGAAATTATAGTTTGGATGTTCTCCGGTCGGGCAAGATCACTTCCATTCAGCCACGGAACGGTTTACCAGGGCGGGAGGTGACATCGTTGCTGGAGGACCGAGCCGGTCGGCTTTGGGTCGGCATCGACCAAGAATTGTCGGTTTATGAGCAGGGAAAGTTTAGAAAGATTCATACGCGTGATGGCAGTCCCTTAGGCACCGTTCGCGCAATGACCGAAGATGTCGATGGCAGCATCTGGGTCGCGACCACGACTCCAACGAAAACCGGATCGTCGGCTCCTTCGCATTCAGGATCTCAGAATTCGTGAAGAGATCTCCTCCCCTCAATTGCCAGCCATAAATGCGCTTGCTGCTGATCCGCACGGTGGTGTCTGGCTAGGGCTTGCCAGCGGCGGCTTGGCCCGATTCCGAAATGGCCAAATGGAATTCTTCTCTTTCAATCGAGCCCTCATGATGGCCCAGTCTACGGCCTTCTCGTAAATTCCGACGCTTCGATGCTGGCAGCGACGCCGTCGGGACTTGTCGGATGGCGAAACGGGAGTTTGCAGACTCTAACGGTGCGGAATGGCCTTCCTTGCGACGTCATTTATAGCCTCATCTCCGACAGGAAAGCTACCCTTTGGCTTTACGCGGCATGCGGAGTTATTGCCATCCCAAATGCGGAGCTGCAGCGATGGTGGAAATCGCCCGACACGAAGGTGAAGTCCAGACTCCTTGACGTGTTTGACGGCGCCCGACCCATGTCTACTCCTTTCCGGCCTAACGCATCCCAGTCTCCGGACGGACGGTTGTGGTTCGCCAATGAAAACGTCGTCCAGATGATCGACCCAGCTCACCTGGACAGCAATCCGATACCGCCGCCAGTGCACGTTGAAGAGATTATTGCCGACCACAAAAACTATGCGCCGCGAGATGGTCTTCGTCTTCCCCCCCTGACGCGTGATCTCGAAATTGACTATACGGCCCTGAGCTTCGTAGCTCCTCAAAAGGTGCGCTTTCGCTACAAGCTGGAGGGTCACGACTCGGAATGGCAAGATCCTGGAACACGGCGTCAAGCCTTCTACGCCGATCTTCGTCCGGGAAACTACCGGTTTCGCGTGATAGCGTGCAACAACGACGGCGTCTGGAACGAGGAAGGTGCAACTCTAGCCTTCAGCGGGCCGCCGCCTGGTACCAGACCTGGTGGTTTCGTGCGATTTGTGTGGCCGCTTTTGTAGCGCTGCTTTGGGGCCTGTATCAACTCCGCATCCGTCAACTGCGGAGTCAGGAAAGGAAGCTTCGGGAGGTGATTGAAACCATCCCGACATTTGCCTGGAGCGCTTTGCCCGATGGCTCCGTAGACTTCGTCAATCGCCGCTGGGAGGAATACACAGGCATATCCTCCGGGAAGACAGTCGGCTCAGGCTGGGAAGCAGCCGTTCACCCTGAAGACTTAAAGCGATTTGCCGAGAAGTGGCGTAGCGCGGTGGAGAGCGGTAGGCCCTTCGAAGGGGAGGTGCGCTTCCGGCGCGCAGCGGATGCGCAGTATCGTTGGTTTTTGACTCGCGTCGTGCCCCTGCGGGGTCCGCGAGGCAAAATCCGCAAATGGTATGGTATCTCAGACCGACTTTGAAGATCACAAACGCGCCGAACAGCTACAGGCAGAACTAGCTCACATAAATCGCGTGACCACAATGGGCGAATTGACCGCCTCCTTGGCACACGAACTTAAACAGCCGATAGCTGCCACCATCACAAATGCGAACACCTGTTTCCGATGGCTTACGCGCGACAAGCCGGATCTGGAAGAGGCGTGCGCGGCGACAAGAAGAATCGTGGCGGACAAAAGCATGCCGCTGACATGATTGAGCGTTTACGGTCGTTGTACAGGAAGTCTCCTCCAAAACATGAGTTGGTCGAGATGAACGAGATTGTCCACGAAATGGTCGTGCTGCTGAGGGGCGAGGCCAACCGCTATGCAGTTTCGGTGCGCACGGTTCTTGCGGCCGACCTTCCCAGGATCACGGCAGACCGCGTGCAACTCCAGCAGGTGCTCATGAACATCATGCTCAACGCCATCGAGGCGATGAAGGAGACAGGCGGAGTATGCATGGTCAAGTCGGAACGCGACGGGAACGACCAACTGCTCATCTCAGTCAGCGACACGGGAGTAGGATTGCCCGCCGAAAAGGCGCATCAGATCTTCGATGCATTCTTTACCACAAAAACGCAGGGCTCAGGCATGGGGCTGGCGATCAGCCGTTCCATTGTCGAGTCGCACGGTGGCCGGTTGTGGGCAACACCGAACAACGGGCGGGGCGCAACGTTCTGTTTCACTCTGCCGCGCGAGCGCACGCGCTCAAAATAAGTGCATGACCGGGAGCAGAATGGACGGCCGCTCCTCGTCCATTGCGGGCAAGTCCATTCTCAACCGCGCGCACCACACAACGAAGAAGAGACTCCGAACGAGAAGAGCAGATTCAACGATCAGGGTCATTTGATCCGCATCCAGGTTATGCTCGTCCAGCGTTTGAATTACGCAAGGAACGTATTAGCAAACGACTTGTTTTGTTTTAGATACGTTTCTGGCTGCCACTGAGGTATGGGCAGTATTCTGGGTCGAGTAAGTCGGGAGCCGATCCGATCGCATGCCAATGTCAGCGAGGAGTGAGTGTCTGGAGCGGAGCGCCACATCTCGTTGGCGACTCCCTTCTCATGGGCTTCGGTCTAGCGACGACGGTGTGGGGGCGAGCGTTTGGTTGCTGCTTTGGGTGGTGGAGGCGGGAGCGGCGGCAGACCGGCCAAGGCGAGCAGAAGTTTGTTCGCGGCATTGAACAGGTTCAAGTGAGTGTTGACCGAACCATCCGTGGCTGCGAGGAAGATGGCGGTGCGCCGAGAGTGGTTGATGGCGATATAGGTCGCGAATCCAGCGCCGCCGCCCGTTTTTTCGATGATGTGAGAAGGCGAGTTGACTGGCAGGATGTGAATCCATCCGAGACCGATGCCAGTCGGTTCACCGGCATGGTCAAGCCCCTTTTGACTGAGGAGCTTGGAAGGAAGAATGTAGAGATCCTGAGCGGCGGGGTCTTGTGAAGGAGCTCCTGGGGCACCTGTCCCGAGCAGATATTGGAGCCAGATCGTCATATCGGTAGCGGTGGAATACAGTCCGGAGCTTCCGGCGGTTGACTCGGTCACGGTGCACGTTCCTTCGTCATGGGCGCTGATGAGCAGATGGCTGCATTGCTCCTCGCTTGGAAAGAACGTCGTGTGCTGCATGTGGAGCGGGTTGAGAGTGCGCTCTGCAAGAAGGGCTGCATACTGTTTGTGAGTGGCGGCCTGAAGAGAATCGCTGAGGAAATCGAAGGCGACATTCGAGTAGAGCGCGGCGGTACCAGGGGTGCTACGGAGACGCTGATTTGGCAGCCATCGCCAGCGGGTGCGATAGTCAGGGAAGGTGAAGTGGGGGGACCCCGTGAGGCGCAGTGCCCAGTTCGCGGGAGAGGCCGGATGTGTGGGTAGCGAGATCGGCGAGGGTAATGGATTGGACGCGTTTGGGCACAATAACGTGGCGGGGAGCGAAGTGTTGAAGTGGATCGTCGAGCCGTACGGTGTCGTCCGCAACGAGTTTGGCGAGGACGTCGGTGGTGAAGATCTTCGTGAGTGAGCAGAGTCTCAACAGGGACTCCTGAGTCGGTGCCTGATGGGAGTTAGGTGCTGTCTCGCCGTATCCGCGGAAAAAGACCTGGTCGTCGCGAACGACCACAAGAACCATGCCGGTGGAACCGGACTGAAGGAAGAGATCTGAGCCGAGGGCATTGACGGATGGCACGTCGAGAACGATGTTTGCGCAGGCCCCTGTGCGCGGGCCGTCATGAGTGGCAGCATGAAGAGGAAGACAGGCAGAACTAGTCGGGGCAATTTAGGGTGGCTCATTTTGTACGCAGATCTTAGGTTACAAAAACCGAGAGGTACGAGGACAGAAGTGCAGCTATTCGACGCCTCTGTCGATGGTGCCACCTGCCTGAGGTATCCGCTAACTCGCGAGATCTTCCCACATCAATTCGCCTTTTATTCGCTTACAATGTTCATGACATAGGAAAAAGACTTCGCGATCATCTCTGCTTCCACGGAGCAATTTCGCAAGATCGTTCATGTCGATATGACGCTTTCTACGCCTCGTCGAATAGAGAGACGATCCTGCACTTCGGGGTAAACTCGTCGTTGCGGCTTGGCCGGGCAAACGCTCCGTGGTGTGGGGCGTCTACAGAGACATCACATGGTTCCTCCCAGAGAGTGATCAGACGCCGGAGAACTTGCGTATCGACCGTTTTCAGTTGACTGCAATTGGAAAAGGCATAACTAAAGAAGTAGACTTTTCGACAAGTTTGCCGCTCAGTTGGAGCGAACAGGGTAAAGCGTCGATTCGAACTGCTAATGCAGTATTGGAAGGGCGTTAAAGTGCCAGGCCTTCAAGGCACCCGCGACGTGTTCTAAAATGACAACCGGGCCGGTCTGAATTTGTGTTCTCTGCATACCCTCCCGCCTGAATTCACCATCTCACTGAGTGTTGAATCAGCCAGCGGACTTAAGCTTCGCGAAAGCGCAGT
>CAVUSG010000014.1:0-22439 GCA_963744125.1 uncultured Acidobacteriaceae bacterium
GGCCCATAGCGGGTCAGTCTGAAATATCGGCCATAAGCTGATCGAAAGACATTGAAAGCATCGTCGCAACCTGCTCAGGCGAGATGCCACTTGCGATTAAGACCTTGGCCCGTGAAGCCCGCTCTCTTCTAAATTGCTCTTCAGGAACGAACGTCTCCGAGATAAAGTCGCTCTGCGCGCCCATTCCTCTGCGATCGGGATAACCACGCGCCTTCGCCATATCCGATGCTCTCAGTCCCACAGGCACAATGCAAGGATGCCTAACCGCCAGTAACGTCGCCACCCTTGCTGACCTTGCTCCGACGTACCTTCACGACCGGCACAACCCGTTCCACTCCCTCGCGCCCCTCGTGCAGAATCCTCACCTTCGCCTCCGCAGCCCCCTCACGATTCGTCTCTGCCATCACCGCAGGCTCACCCAGCACCATCCGAGCCGCGCCCCGCAGAATTCGCCGCACCGGCCACTCATGGTTCACATTCTGGAAGAAGACCTCGCCCTTCCGCTGCTTCTCCGGCCTGTAATACCACCGCCGGAGCAGCGAAAGATGATCGCTAAGCAATGCCACATCATTAGCCACCCCAACCTTGGCCTCTAAACGAGCAAGCATCGCCTTAGCCCGCTCCTCCGGAGAGTCCTTCGCCTCCACAGTTATCTCAGCATCGAGCGGCACAGGAGCCAACATCAGCGGCTGCGCAAACAAACTGCTCCCCACGCTAGTCTGCTCCTTCACCGCCCTAACCCCCAGCGTCGAAAGCCGCTCCGGCCCCACCAGGCACCCACCCTCCAGCATAAAAACCGCAGCCTCCTGAGCTTCCTTCTGCTCCGCCGACGAAGCCGCCTCCTGCACAATCATCGCCCTCAGCTTCGGCACTGGCTGCACCAACTCATCCGCCAGCGCCGCCGCGGCCTTCACCTTGTGCCAGCGCTCATGCAGCACCGCAGCGTCTTCAAACCGCATCGCCGAAGCAGCCACCTCGCGCTCCAGCCCAATCGCGTCCATCATGCTGCCGCCATGCGTATCGAAGAACCGCTTCACCGCCGCAGCTTCGGCCGCATACTCCTCATCCGAGCACGCCTGTTTGCAAGGCTCCATGCACTTCTTGATGTCGCCATAGATGCACCCCGGATGCTCTGGATAGGGCTGCAGATCCTCATAACACCGCCGCAGCTTGAACAGGTCCAGCACCGCATCGCAGTACCGCTCCGCCGCCGCCCGCGAAGGAAACGGCCCATACATCTCCGCCAACCCCCGCTTGGACAACTTGTTCGTCACATAAACCCGCGGAAAAGCGTTCTCCATCCGCATCCGCAAAAAGTAAGGCGTATGCAGCTTCAACCGCCGCCGCGCCTCCGCATACCCAAACAGCGCCACCGCCGCGTCATACAACACCAGCGAAGACTCAAACTCCGACCCCGTCAAACAATACTCAATCCGAGCCACCCGATCCCGCAGATTGAGTCGCTTCGACTGCGCCTCCGGAGGATCCAGCAGCCGCCGCATCCTCCGTCGCATATCCGCCGTCCGCGTCAGATAAGGCTCATCCCCCTCGCGCGCCCCGCAAAGCGCAAACACCCCTGGCCCCGCCGGAACCCCCAGCAGAATCTCCTCCGCCCGCCCCACCTCAAAAGGCACAATCACATCGAAATGGAATTCAGCCGCCATCTGGAGATTGTAGCTGTGCCAGTATCTTCATCTCTAAACACAAATCCGGCCCGTCTCAACCAGTCTTCTTCGACTGGTTTAGAACGGGCCGGGAGCTTTAATGCAGTTTTTTGCGTTACTTATTCAGAATCTCCGCCAGCGAGGTCATCCGCATCTTGTCGATGGGATTCGCCGACGCAGCATCCTTATCAAGGCTGGCTGCAAGCGTCTTCAGCGCCTTCGTGTTCTTCTTGTCCATCGCTGTCGTCAACTCGGTCCCCTTGGCGGCGGTCAGAGCGTTGCTACGGACAAGTTGAGCCACATAAGCCTTCGCAGTAACGAAGTTCGCCGGGTAGACGATCTTCGTCGGAGCCTGTGCGTTGAACTGCGGCAGGTGAATCTGTGATGCAGCATCGATCTCAGCCTGGCTCACGAACTCGCTCGGCACCAGCTGATAAACATCCAGGCCGCGAGCAATCTCCGAGCCGTAGATCATGCCGTTGTACCAGTACGCCGACCACAATCCGCCATCGTAGAACTTGTTGTCATCAAGCGGCCCACGATCGAAGTAGCCAATCTCCACCGGATGCGTCGCATCGGTAAAGTCCATGATCGACACGCCGCCCTGATACCACGACTTCACTTCGATGTCGCGTCCCGGGATAGGAATGATCGATCCGTTGTGCGCCGTGCAGTTCTCCATCTCGGTCTGCGGAGCCGGCATCTTGTAGTAGCTGCCCAGCGTCAGCTCCGTGCCCTTCATCGTGAAGATCGAGTCCGCGCCCCAGGTCATCGGGTCGTCCTTGCGGCAACGAGGCTGCGAACCGCCGCCCCACTCGTCGTCGAAGATCACCTTGTTACCGGCGTTGTTGAACATCGCCGAGTGCCAGAACGAGAAGTTCGGGTCCGACACCGCATTAAGCCGCTTCGGGTGCGCGGGATCCTTGATGTCCAGCAGGATACCCACGCGTGTGCAAGCGCCGGCCGCAATGCCGATATCCGCATACGCCGTAATGTCGTGGCAGCCGCTGACGTCAGTCGCTGCAGCGCCCTCGCCGTGCAGGTTGCCGACGTGCAGACCGTTCATTGCTCCAGTGCTCTCGTCGGAGAAGATGCGCGGGCTGTTGACCACCTTCGCCAGCTCAGGATGCGCCAGCGGCACCTGGATCACGACGATCGTGTACATCGCCGTGTTCGGATCGTCAACGCCGCCGCCCGAGCATCCCGGCAGCTCCTCAGCCGAGCGAATCGCCGAGTAACCCGACACATACAGGTAGATATTGTTCTTGTCGTTCGGATCCGTCACCAGCGTGTTCGTGTGCGATCCACGGCAGGTCTGCACACCCGGAAGCTGCTTCGGATGCAGAATGTCGCTGATGTCGAAGATGCGAATGCCGCGGAAGCGTTCCTTGCTCGGTGGCTCGGGTGCACGCACCGGACGCCCACCCCCAGCACCGGGCGCTCCCAGCACTGCGCCAGCTGCTGGTGCCGGACGAGGAGCAGGCGTCGGAGCGACATATCCCGGAGGCAGCGGAATCCCCTCCATACCGCAATCCACACGCGAGCCGGTCGACTCTACCGACAGGAACAGCAGGTTGCCATACACCGTCGGATCGCCCTGCGAGCCTTGGCACAGCACAGACGTCACCAGCTTCGTCTTCAGCGGATTCGACGCGTCATAGATGTTGAAGCCGTTGTAGTTCCCAACGATCACATACTGACCCTTGAACGCCAGGTCCGAGTTCGTCGACCCCAACGCCAGCGCACGAGGCGGCCGCGGTGGCGCGCCAGGAGCAGGAGCCGGAAACTGAGGAGTGGCCACCGGAGGAGCCTTCTCCTGCGGAGTCGTCCCCACCGCAAACCCAGGCGGCTTCGGAATATTCAGCACCAGCTTCATGCCCGACTGCGCAATAGCAGCATCCGTTATGCCGCCCTTCAATCCGACGCGCGGATCGTTCGGCTGCTGCGGATTGTTATAAACCGTCGGCTTCGCCGGCAACGCAACCTGCCCGAACGCAGAACCGAACATGGACAACGCCAACGCCCCGGCAGCGGCGTAACGCAAAGAGGGCGAACTGAATCTTATACGCACTATTGTTTCTCCTTAGCCAACATGTTTTGCATCGTGGCGATCTCACCCCGTTGAGTGACATCCACATCCGCTGTGAAATCAAACAACAGAGGTTCCTGCCCGGATCCCTGCGTATCGAACAGCTCCTTCACCATCGTCAAAGCGCCCGTGTGGTGCTGGATCATTCCGGTCAGAAAAAGTCGATCAAACTCCGGTCCCTTCGCCTTCCGCAACGCGTCCATCTGCTGCGGAGTCAGCATTCCCGGCATCAGCGGCATGTCCATATTCATCTTGCTATGGTCCATCCCGGCCATGCCGGCCATCCCCCCGTCCTCCGGCACCGATTTGCCGTAGACCGCCAGCCAGCGCTTCATAAACAGAATCTCGTCGGTCTGCGAGATGCTGATACGCTTCCCCAGTTCCAGCAGCTCGGGGTTCTGCGTATGGTCCTTCATCAGCGCAACCATCTCCACCGCCTGGCTATGGTGCATCACCATGCCTTCCATAAACTCAAAGTCCGCCGCTGTTGGGTCCTTCACAGCCGTGCCCACGGTCGGCTTCGTCAGCGTCTTGTTGGGCTGTCCCGGCGCACCCGGCTGCTGCAGCGGAACAGTATTAGGAGCCGCCGGCTCCTGGCATATCGCCATCGTCGAGCACAAAGGCAGCAACGCGGCGAACGCAAGCGAAAGCTTGAGTTGCATGTAAATTCTTCCCTCTACTGGCAGAAACCACAAAGTTTTGTTGCGATTGAGATGCCAGTGTAACGCTGCTGTTGTTATTCGTCTATGGACGTCCCACCGCAGTCGTAAGTTGCAGACCGCGTCAGATTCGCCCTCCGCAAATACGCACTACGGTAGTAGTTCGGTAGCCGCCAGCTAGGAGAAAAGAGAGTTGTCTATAGGTGTAGAGGTTTTTACAGGCGTAAAGGTTTTTACCAGTCTGGGGCGAAGCCCCAGGTTATGGTCGGCGAATATCCAGAGACTGAAGGCCCAGGTTAGTGAACAACCTCAGCGTTGTGCGCATCCAGCGTAATAGCATTGTCGCCCGCGTGCAGGTTAGCCGGGACGTCCCAAACATAGGAGGTCCCGTTAGGCGTGCGCACAAGGGCGTAGATAAAGTAGGACCCCGTCGTAGACGTCGCTGAAAGAACCGCCTTACCCGTGGCATCGAGCTTCACCGCGGTCACGTAATAGTTGCTCAGTCCGGAAAAGACCGGACGACAGTCGCTCTTCTGGCAGATCGCAGCCAGTGTCTGCATCGCCTGCCCGGCCGTGGAGTTTGCCGGGACCGGAATACCCAGCTCGCGCAGCACCTGGTCGATGGGCTTTCTCATAACATAGACGGACTGGCCGATAAGAGGGTTGGAGCCCGCCGGATAATCAGCCGAGATGGTCACCTTCATAGCAGCCCTCACAGGCGACGCAGGTGATGTCGGCGAGGTGGCGGGAGCAGCGCTCGGCGTCGAGCTGGCCGAGCTGGAAGTGACAGGCTTCGGACCTGGTGCCGGCGAAGCAGCAGGACCGCCGCCAGCAATAGAGGTCGAGGGAGCGGTAGAGCCGGGCGCAAAGGTGGCGACGTTGCACTGCTCAGAGTGCGGGGTGAAGGTCACGTTGTCGCCATTCATCCCGGACACAAGGCGGCCATTGACGGTCGTCGAGCCCGAGCCGTGAAGCGTATTGTCGGCGGCGACGGCAAGGGTGAAGGGTCCGTCGCTATTGTTCACATGGATGAGCAGCTGTGTGGCGGAGTTTAAGACCGTATAGGGCTGTTTGACATGGGCCTTGCCGCAATCGAGGGTGACGGCGTCACCACCAAAGTCGAGGAGCAGGCCCGTAGAGCTGGAGTATTTGCCGGACATGCGCAGACCGGGCTCGGACGGAGGGCCGGCGACAGTGCCCATCATGCTGGTAATCGCTCCAAAGATTCCTGCGTCCTGCGAGCCGGCTGCTGAGGCGGGCGGGTTGAGAGGCGGCACAGCGAACGAGGCGATAGAGCAGCGCTCGGTCTTGGGGGCGTAGGTCGGAACGCGCGAGATGGTCTGGCAGGGCCCGTTGCATTGGTTCGGCGCCGCACGAGCGCCATTGATCATCTGCGTGGTGGTCACCTCGTGATAGCCCGTAATGATCTGGCCGGTGATGTCGATTGGCCCGGGACCCACGAGCGAGCCGTCCGAGCGCATCGAGAGCGTGATGGGATGGGGCGCAGTATTGAGCAGGACTTCGAGCGCGCCGGCAGCTTTGCGAATGGTGTACGGGGTGCCGACCTCTTCCAGCGTGCCACAGTGCTGGATCCCGGCGGAGTCGGCCGAGAAGTTGATGCTGGTAACGGGGCCGCGATAGACACCGCTCATGACGACGCCGGAGCGGCCCGGGCCGAACACGGCCGCCATGCTGCCGGAGTCCATTCCCGCCAACCCGAGGATGCCGTTCATCAAGCCTTTGCCCAGGCAGGCAGTGGAGTCTCCACCCAGCTCAAGGCAGCGACGCGTAGCCACGGTGGTCGGGTCGTTGGATGAACCACTAACCGCGGACTGCTGCGCCGCGACGTCCTTCTGATACTGCTGCTGCTCCTGCGCGACATGCGCCCGCTGACCCGCGGCCAGCCCGGACTCCGCGCCCTTGTACGCTGCGGCGGATTGCTTCCCGATCAGCCGTTTCGACCAGTCGTTGTAGAAATCCGAGTTCATCTCGTACTGGCCATGCAGCCGCTCGAACGCCTTGGCCTCGGCGGGAGTGTGCGACTTCGCGTAGTCCTGCGAGATCTGATAGGCGGCCTGGTTATACGCGGTAATGACGCGCGTCTCCCCGGGCGTGTAAGGGCCGCGGACGGTGCGGTTGTACTTGATGCGGTCGACGTATGCAGAGAGATAAGTGAAGACAGCCACCTGCCGCGCGAGCGTGTCGGTAGGATCAGAACCCTTGATCTCGGCCTTGACGCGGTCGACCGAAGGCAGGTCGACGGTGTAGTCGGAACTAGCCGCTTGAGCAAGCAGCAGATCGCCCTGCATCAGGCACGCGAAGCACAGGAAGGACGTGACGAGAATGAAGAGGGCGCGAAACGAAAGAGGTGCCCCAAAGGAAGGCGCCAAGTCGTTCATGGATCACGCTCCATCGACAAATATTCAATTTGGCCGTTTGTAAGGCCGATGGTAGGCCGCTACAAACCTACGCGTCAAGAGGTAGTGTCTCAGTTTGAAATCCATAGCCATTGCTCTGGGGAAGAGCGAGCCGGATAATGAGGTGTTGTACGGTCGATGAGGAATCGCCGGGTTGGCGAACTAACTATGGGCATACCTTGGTCACCTGAAAAGTCCCGAAAGGACAAGAGCGGAAAGCGCTGGAACTTCTGCTACTGGTATGCAGGGCCATTTGGAGACAAATCTCTCCATGGCCAACGGCTCTTTTTCTGGGATGACAGCAAAGAGGTTTGCGGAGTTGTACTGTTTCTTCCCGGAAAGACCGTGCGGTACTCCCAAGTCAGCGATCTCATAGGTAAGCTCGTAGCTCACGAATCTTTCCGCAAACAATACCAGAGGGAAATCCTGTTTCCTCTAGAGGAGCACTACACACTCTTCGGTGCGTTTCCTGAAGAGGTTTTAAAATGAGACACTACCCGTCAAGAGCGCTCGAGCCGAGCACTAAGCCCCCGCAATAGTCATCCCCTCAACCCTGATCGTAGGAGCAGCACTAGCCCCACGAAACACCAGATCATTCCCAATCGCCACAATGTTCTTGTACATATCCTTCAAATTCCCGGCGATAGTAATCTCCTCCACCGGAAACGCAATCTCGCCATTCTCAATCCACATCCCACTCGCGCCCTGAGAATAATCGCCCGTCACCAGGTTCACCCCGAACCCCATCACCTCGGTGACATAAAGCCCGCTCTTCACATCCCCAATCACCTGCTCGGGAGTAAGCGTCCCCGGCTCCAGGAAGAAGTTCCCCGCACCAGTCCCTGGATTCCCCGCCAACCCCCGCGAAGCATTCCCTGTCGACTTCATCCCCAGCTTCCGCGCTGTATAGGTGTTCATCACATAGTTCTTCAACACCCCGCGCTCCACCAGCACGGTCCGTCGCGTAGGCAGTCCCTCGCCATCAAACGGCGAAGTCCCAAAACCCCCAACCCTCATCCCACCCTCATCGAAGACCATCGTCCCATCATCGACCACGGTGATATTCTCCCCGGCAACAACCTCACCAAGCTGCCCGGACAAGAAACTCGCATGGCGATAGATAGCATCGCCCTCAGCCGCGCTAAAGATATTCCCAATAATTCCCCGCGCAATCTCCGCCGAGAACACCACCGGCGCCTTCTGCGTCTTCACCTGCCGAGCCCCCAGCCGCTTCAGCGCTCGCCGCGCAGCCTCGTGCCCAATCTCTTCAGGATTCTCCAGCCGCCGTGTACTCCGCGAGTTCGAGAACCAGTAGTTCCGCTGCATCCCGCCCTGGGCATCCACCGCAATCGGCGACGCTGAGAACCCACAGTAGCTCCGCCTGTACTCCCCCACAAACCCACGCGAGTTCATCAGTATCTTGTGCGAAGTCGCTGCATCGAAATCCCCGCCACCCGAGTTCTGTATGCGCGTGTCATAAGCCATCGCCGCAGCCTCACACCGCCGCGCAATCTCGATCCGCTCCGCCGGCGGCTGCTCATGCACATCATCAAAATAGAGCTTCAAATCACCCGGAATCGACCCGAACGCATCTGCATCTGGCAGCCCGGCAAACGGATCCTCGCTGGTAATCTTCGCCAGCGTAACCGCCCCCTCCACCAGCCGCTCGATAGACTCCGCCGAAAAGTCCGACGAAGAAGTACTCGCCGTCCTCTGCCCGATAAACACCCGCAGCCCCACCGCCCGCGAGCCCGACTCCTTCAGCGTCTCCACCTGCCCCAGCCGCACCAGCGTCGAAAACTCGTCGCCCTCGTACACCACTGCCTCGGCATCGGTCGCTCCGGCCTTCATAGCCTTGGCCAGCACATCGGCAGCAAGCTGTTTTAAATCAGAGGAGGCAATCGGCGCAGCAAGTTCGGACAAGTTTCAATACCTCGTGCATTCAGAAAAGTAGCTAGCGAACCGGAGTCGCGGACATGCGCGCCATACGCCCATCCGTAGCCTTCAGGAAATAAATCCCTGAGACGCAATACTCCGAATCGCTCTTCAGCTTGTGCTCGATATGCGGCGGAGGAGCGCCCTCGGTATGACGACGATAAAGCTTCACCGCACCTCCGCAATCCTTGCAGCGGAACTCGGTATCGTTATCGACCAGCGCCTCGGCGATGAGCTTCACCTTCCAGAAAGGCTCATAGCCTCCAGTGGACTTCACCCGGCGACGTTTCACCTCGCACTCATAAAACTTCTCGCGTTCGACTGCCATGGGTTCACCTCAAGCTTGTTCTTAGTACGGTTAGGCATGGGATAGACTCCACACATCGAACAGCAGTTTCATCCAGCTCGTCGCAGATGAAAACGTAAAACTTACTCGGCCCGTCGTTACTCGACAGGCTGCGCGGAGGGCTTCGCCTCGCGACCATCCGTAGCCTTGCGGAACAGCATCCCGCTCGCACAGTACTCAGAGTCCGCCGAATGCTTGTGCTCCACATAGGCAGGCGCGCCGACCTTACTGTTCTTGCCCAGCAGCTTCACCTCGCCGAAGCAGTCCTTGCAGCGAAATTCGGTGTCGTTATCGACCAGTGCCGCGGCCACGTTCTTCACCTTCCAGAACGGCTCATAGCCTCCGCTGGCCTTCACTCTGCGACGTTTCACTTCACACTCGTAGATCTTCTCGCGTTCAACAGCCATTAGTGTCCCGTCCCTCCGACCAACATGCGGTCGAGTTTCACTGTCGGCATGCCCACTCCTACCGGCACGCTCTGCCCAGCCTTCCCACAAGTCCCGATACCCTCATCCAGCGCCAGATCGTTCCCCACCATCGACACATACTTCAGCGCCTCCGGCCCATTCCCAATCAACGTCGCACCCTTCACCGGACGAGTCACCTTGCCATCCTCAATCAGGTAAGCCTCGCTCGCCGAAAACACAAACTTGCCGTTCGTAATATCCACCTGCCCGCCGCCAAAGTTCACCGCATACAGCCCGCGCTTCACGCTCTTGATGATGTCCTCAGGCATGTCATCGCCGTTCAGCATGTAGGTGTTCGTCATCCTTGGCATCGGAATATGGTGATAGCTCTCCCGCCGCCCACTCCCCGTATTCGGAGTCCCCATCAACCGCGAGCTCAACTTATCCGACAGATACCCCTTCAGAATGCCATTCTCAATCAGCACCGTCTCCTGCGTCGGATTCCCCTCATCATCCATATTGATCGATCCACGCCGGTTCGGCATCAACCCGTTATCGACCACGGTCACCTTACTCGAAGCCACCTGCTGCCCAATCAACCCCGCAAACGCGCTCGTCTTCTTCCGGTTGAAGTCCGCCTCCAACCCATGCCCCACAGCCTCATGCAGCAGAACCCCCGGCCACCCCGGCCCCAGCACCACTTCCATCTCACCCGCCGGAGCATCTACCGCCCCGAGCTGCAACACCGCAGTCCTCGCCGCCTCGCGAGCATAGTGCTCCGGACTCTTATCGCCCACAAAGTGATCCAGCGTAACCCGCCCGCCGCCACCACTCGACCCGCGAGCCGTACTGCCAGAGCCCTGATTCCCGCCCGCATCCTTCGCAATCACAAAAACATTCAGCCGAGCCAGCGGCTGCGTATCGCTCGCAAACGTCCCATCGCTCGCCGCCACCAGGATCCTGCGCAGCTCATCGCTAAACCCCGCCCGCACCTGCGTAATCCGCGAGTCATACGCCCGCGCCGCCACATCCGCCCGTTGAATCAGCTTGAGCTTCTCGGCAATCTCGGCATCGTTCGTCGCTCCGGCCACTGGATACAATGACTTAGGAGCCTCCGTCTGCCGAAACCCGCTCATCAACTCCTTTGCCGGCCCGCTCGCAATCAGCGCCGCCGTCCGAGCCGCACGCAGCAGCCGCTCACTCGAAAGATCGTCCGTATACGCATACCCCGTCCGCTCACCCGAGACCACCCGAATCCCGCAGCCGACGCTGATACCCTGGCTGGCCGACTTTACCAGAGATTCATCAATCCCCAGCGAAGTGGACGTAACTGACTCAAAATAAAGGTCAGCATAGTCCCCACCCGCCGACAGCGCCTCACCCAGACACCGCTCCATCAAGCGTTCCGACAGACCAAGTTTTTCGATGAAATAACGCTTATGGTCGGACGTGTGGGAAACCTGGGGAAGAGTCACACTCTATATTCTAGGCTGCTAAACCGCCTGCGGCAAATGAGCCGCAAATTTGGTGGTGGTGAGTCTCCGGATTGCCCGTCATCCATTAACAATCCTATGGGCTAGATGATTCTCCTGTGTGGATTGGCAGTTTTGCTAGTTTCCGCGGGAGCAGGATGCCTCTACCCTTGGCTATCACCGAACGGCGCTCGGTCATGAGCACCATTTCCTGTTTCTCAAACGCGGCGCGCGACCGCGACGTCGGTAGAGAGTCATCGATTAGGAGAAGACCATGAACAAGTCAGAGGCCCAAAGCAGCGCGCCTGGCGCGGCGCCCTCCGTGGACCGTACCGTGCTGCCCGTCCCCGAGCCTCAGTATCCGCCGATCACCGAGCTTGATGTGCATAATGCACAAGCCCCGCCACGGTTCCAGGTGAAGGCGCCGAAAGGCGCGCCCAATGTGGTGGTCATCCTTCTCGACAACTTTGGCTTCGGAGATCCCTCGACGTTCGGAGGTCCGATCCAGATGCCGACGCTGGACCGGCTGGCCGAGACCGGGCTGCGCTACAACAATTTCAAAGTGCCTCCGCTGTGTTCGCCCAGCCGCATGGCTCTGCTTACCGGCCGCAACAGCCATAGCACAAACTTCGGCGTGATCTCGGAGATTGCCACCGCGTTTCCGGGGTACACTGCGATGCGTCCCGCCAGCGTTACGATGCTGCCCGAGATCCTGCGGCTGAACGGTTACAGCACGGCCATGTTCGGCAAGTGTCACGAGCTGGGGCCCTGGGAAGCCAGCGTTGTCGGACCGTTCGACCGCTGGCCGATGAATAGCGGGTTTGAGCGGTTCTACGGCTTCATGGCCGGCGAGGCTGACCTGTTTCATCCGGTTATTTACGACAACATGAACAGGGTGGATATGCACCCCGACCCCGATTACTACGCCAGCACTGATATCACCGACAAAGGCCATCGAGTGGGTGCGTTCCCAGCATTCGCTGGCTCCGGATAAGCCATTTTTCGTCTACTACTCCGCCATCGGCACTCACGGCCCGTTCCAGGTGCCCGAGACGTGGCGCGACAAGTACAAGGGCAAGTTCGACCAGGGCTGGGACCAGGTGCGGAAGGAAACGCTGGCCCGCCAGCTCAAACTAGGAGTCGTGCCACCGGGCACCGAACTCGCGCCCAAGCCGCCGGGGATTCAGGAATGGGACGAGTTGACGGCCGATGAGAAAAAGGTCTTTGCCCGGTACATGGAAATCTATGCCGCCTTTGCCGAGGTGACCGACTACGAAATCGGGCGGTTCCTCGACGCGATCGAAGAACTGGGCGAAATGGACAACACGCTGGTCTTCTACATCACCGGCGACAATGGCTCGGTTTTTCAGGGCGGCCCCATCGGAGCCTTCAATGAGCTGTCCGTGTTCAACGGATTGCCCGAGCCCCTCGACATAGCGCTGAAGAATCTCGACAAATTCGGTGGGCCCCAATCCCACATTTTGTATCCCAACGGCTGGGCCTTCGCCGGGGCGACGCCCTTTGCCTGGGGCCACCAGGTGGCCTCCTACGGGGGCATTTGCCAACCGATCGTGGTCCATTGGCCGAAGGGCATCAAGGAGAAGGGCGGCCTGCGTTCCCAGTGGTACCACATGATTGACATCGCCCCGACGGTCTTAGAGGCAGTTGGGGTGCCCGAGCCCGAGGTCGTCTATGGCGTCAAGCAGAAACCCATCGAAGGCGTGAGCATGCTCGACACTCTTAATAACGCCGAGGCGAAGTCGCACCGTACCACGCAATACTTCGAGATGGCAGGCAACCGGGGCATCTACCAGGACGGCTGGTTCGCCACCACGGTGCACCGCCCGCCGTGGGAGCCTAAGGCACGCGCTACGTATGCCAACGACAAATGGGAGCTTTACAACGTAGAGAAAGATTTCAGTTGCGCGCATGACCTTGCCGCGAAGTACCCCGACAAGCTTGAGAAGCTAAAGGGAGTGTTCCTGGAAGAGGCCGTCAAATACAACGTGCTGCCGCTGGACGATCGCGCCTGGGAGCGCTTCAACGCCGCCCTGGCGGGCCGTCCGGATCTGATGGAAGGCCGCACCGAGATGACGGTCTATGAAGGGATGAAGGGAATACCGGAGAATGGCTTCATCAACCTCAAGAATCACTCCTTCGTGATTTCGGCCGACATCGAGGTCCCGAAGGTGGGCGCGGAAGGGGTGGTCATCGCCCAGGGCGGGGAGATGGGCGGCTGGAGCCTCTATGTCAAGGACGGCGCACCCCGGTTCGCCTACAACTTTCTCGGTCGCGAGATTTACAAGATCGTTGGCCCCGCTCGCCTGCCTGCCGGAAAGGTCATGCTCCGCTTCGAGTTTGCTTACGACGGCGGTATGCCCGGCGCGGGGGGTAATGGTTTGATGTTCGTCAACGGTGAAGAAGGTCGCCACAGGGCGGATCGAGCACACTCATCCGTACGCGTTTGGCGCGGAGACCACGGACGTGGGCGAGAATCTCTATACGGCCGTCAGTGACGACTACAAGGTGGGCGATAACAAGTTCACGGGCAAGATAAACAAGGTGACCATCCAGGTCGGCAAATCCAACCTCAGCGAAGAGGGACAGAGGGTTGTCGAAGAATTGCGCATGAAGAAAGTGCTGAGCGGCTAATCAATCAGGTTGAATTTTGGCGCCTACGACGCGCGGTCCTTATCCTTGCAGGCATCGGAGGCCGCCTCTCGCAACGCGAACTTCTTAGCCGCTCGCCGTTCGCCCTTCCAAAAGGCACGCTTAGTCTCGCGGAGGTGCTTCCACCACTCGCCGGACACTGTAAGAATCCCCTTTTTCACAGTAGCCATCGACCGCTCCACCCCGCGCTTCCAGAAAGCATTATAGCTTCGAGCCTAACTCTCGTCCCAAACCTGAACAATCAGCCACTCATCAGCACGGCACTGCCCAGCCACAGCACCATCAACCACCGTCTTCCCCGCCCACTTATCGGTCACGATATCGCCCGCATCAAGCAGCCACTGGTCTCGCGCTCCCGGCGGCGAATCAACGATCCGCGGGACGATGACCTCAGCGGTCGCAGTAAACCGGCTCGGATACCCATTGCCCCCAAGATCGACAAACTTGCCCTCCTTCGCCAACTCTCTGAGCCAATCCAACCCGTCGACTCCGGTCTGCCAGACAGCCAGCCGCGTACCCTCGGCCGACTCCATAGTCGCAGGCGACATCCCCCCCATCCGTCTGTCGATAAATGCTGATGTGCCAGCCAAGCATCACGAAACCCCCGGTAAACAAAGGGTACTCCGCTCCTCACAACTTTCTTTTGCGATTTTGCTCAGCAAAATCGCATGTCAAGCCCCCAGGCCGCCCAAAAATCCAGCAACTCCTTATCCAGCATGCACTTACCCCTCAAAAATAATTGGCATATTAGTTATCCCCAATCCTATAAAATAGAAGCATAGACAGAAAAGCCCCAAGCCCACAGGCTCGGGGCCTTCGAATTTAAGACAAGGAGAAAGCAATAAACCGTTTATTTTGAATATTTTACAAATAAACCGTTTAGAATCAATATTTTGGCGCAGAGGTCCGAGCCTAACATCCATCGAATGAATACTTTGCGCAAAACAAGGGGGGAGGGGGAGGGGTGCCAATTCAGCGCCCATGCGAAGGATCCGACGACGCAGCAAGATCCAGATCCAGATGAACTCCCGGCAGGTCCGGCACATAACAGTTGGTGTCCGCTGCATAGGTCTTCGCACAGGCGCGGGTATTCTCCTTCCGCCGAGGAGACTGCGCATACTGCCAAACCTCAGCATCCGGAGTCCCGCTAGCGCTCAAAGGAGGAGGCCGCAAGGTACAGCCGTTCGACGGCGGACAGGCATCCTGATACACAAAGAGCACCACCTTGTCCTTCAACCCGCTGTCAACCCGCGCCCGAATATCCTGCGCCGTAGTAATGGTCACCCCGGGACCATCCTCCACCGGCATACCGCTGCCATAAACCCCAGGCCGGTAGCCTCCATCCGCCACCGACTGCACCCAGCCCCGTAAGTAGCCAAGCTGGACATCGGTAAGCCGACCACCCTCCTCCTGGTCGAGAAAGATGATGGCGCCGGCAGGGAAGTGCTCGCGCTTAGCAGCCGCAACCGCCGCCGCCCCATCCGCCTGCCCTAGCGACAGCGGAGTAGCACGGGTGGCCCGGCTGGCAGCCGCGATCTTCGCCTCCTCACGGCCATTCGCGAGCACCAGAAAGCCAAAGCCGTTCTTCACCAGAATCTCGCGCTTGCCTCGCCAGTTATTACTCGTCTCGCCCGGAGGATTAGTCAGCCAGTAACCAACAAACGAGAAGTGCCGCCGCAACGTAGGCAAAGCAGCATCGCCCGGATACACATTCCGGTCAAACCCAAGTTGCTGAGCCTCGGAGCAGCAGACACCACCGAAGATCAGAAGGACGAGGCAGGATGGAAGCAGGCGCATGGGCGACTCAGGACTCCGCAAAGGTGGGATTGTTTCACGCAACAGCTGTGCTAACTTGCTTCTCAGAGTCTAAAGGAAAGAGCCAACGTCTCCACACCATGCCCGATCTCGACCCTCGCTACCCCATCGGCAAGTTCGCCGCGCCCAGTCCAATCACCAAAGATGAGCGGATCAGCGCCATCGCTGCCCTGGCCGATCTCCCCACCGAACTCCGCAACGCGGTCAAAGGCCTGAAGTTCGGCCAGCTCAACACGCCCTACCGCGAAGGTGGCTGGACCGTCCGCCAGCTTGTCCACCACATCGCCGACAGCCACATGAACGCCTTCATCCGCGTACGCCTCGCCCTCACCGAAGACTGGCCTACCATCAAGCCCTACAACGAGGCCGCCTGGGCCACCCTCCACGATTCAACCGCCCCCATCGAGTGGTCGCTCGAACTCCTCGAATCCCTCCACGCCCGCTGGGTCATGCTCCTCCAGTCCCTCACCGAAGAGCAGTGGCAACGCGGCTTCCGCCACCCCGAGAGCGGCCCCACGACCGTCGAACTAGCCACCCTCGTCTACGGCTGGCACAGCCGCCACCACGTAGCACACATCAATCACCTCCGCGCCAAACAAGGCTGGTAGCACTCCTTCATGAAGCTGGCCCCGCCGCCCAGAGCATCCTCCGCGGAACCCGAACAAGCGCCCGGCACGATAGCTGCGGCGCTCGAAGCCTTCCTCGCCGAGCACCCCCACTCCACCCTCCTCGAAGACGGCAAAGTCCTCTTCGACATGCGCTCCACAAAATATTCGCTCGCGACCGAGCACAACCGCTGCACGATCCACCTCTGGTCCGAAGATCGCAATCTCGTCCGCCGCGTCACCGCAACCGCAACACGCAACGGAGTCCTGCGCCTCACCACGCAACGCTTCGGCCAGACCAAACCCCAGACCCTCGAACTCTCGCCAGACAAAGACCACCGCACGCCCAGCAGCCGCGAGGCCACCCGCGTCCACTACCTCCGCCTGCTCGATCGCGTCCTCCTGCGCAACTTCCCTGACTGGAAGCCCGAAGCCTTCCGCACCGCAATGGACCTCGAGAAGTCCTTCGGCCCAGCCTACGCCCGAGGCTCGCTGGTTCAAGGCCAGAAAGCCTGGGCCGTCATCGCCGTCAACGACGAAGAGTCCCAGGCCACCATCGACGGCATCCTAACCCTCGGCATCCTCTGGCTGCATCACTGCCGCGAATCCGGCTCCGGCCGCCGCCTCTATCAGGGACTCAAGATCATCGTGCCTCGCGGCGCGGCAACTCTGACGCTCTCACGCCTCGCCTGGCTCAATCCCAATGCCGCCAAGTGGGAGCTATACGAACTCGATCGATCCTCCGAAGACCTCGACCAACGCGAAGCCGCCGATCACGGCAATCTAACCACCCGTCTGCTCCATGCCCCGAACAAACAAGCAGCCCACGACCGCTTCGCCGATGCCTCCAAACGAGTCCTCGCCCTCGTGCCGGAGTCCGCCCGCGATATAGTCGAGCAAAAGATCCGCAACCCTTCCGAGCTAGCCTTCCTCATCCACGGCCTCGAGTTCGCCCGCATCCGCACCGGCTACTCCGGCAACTCTTTCAATCAGGCCCACGAGATCACCTTCGGAGCTGGCGCCAACGAAACGCTTCTCACCGAAGCCAACGCTCCCGAGCTATGCGAACTCGTCGCACTCCTCTTCAGCCGCCGCACTGGCACTGGAGACAAACGCGACCCACTCTACCGCATGCAGCCCGAGCGCTGGCTCGAATCCGTTCTCCGCAGCAACGTCGAACCGCTCGACCCGCACCTCAACTCCGCCCACGTCTACACCCAGGTCCCGGCCTTCGCCGCATCCGACCGCGGCATGCTCGATCTCCTTGGAGTATCCACCGACGGCCGCCTCGCCGTCATCGAACTCAAAGCCGACGAAGACCTCCACCTTGCCCTACAGGGCCTCGACTATTGGATCCGCGTCCGCTGGCACCACCTCGAAACCGCAGACACAGCCACTGGCCCCAGCTTCGGACTCGGCGAGTTCCAACGCCACGGCTACTTCCCCGGCCTCCGCCTCTCGCCCGAACCACCGCGGCTCTATTTAGTAGCCCCCGCCCTTCGCATTCACCCCGCTACCGAAACCATCCTCCGCTACCTCTCGCCCCGCGTCGACTGGACGCTCCTCGCCCTCGACGAACGCTGGCGCAAACAGGTGAAAGTGGTCTGGCGGAAGCGATCAAATCAATCGCAGTAAGCAGCAGCCGCTGCAAGCAACTCTTCATCATCCGTCGAGTCGAAGTTCGCAGCCGAACTCTCTGCCCGCGCGTCAAAGAACGCCTCCACAGCATCCAGCACCGCAGGCCCCTTCTTCGCCTCGAAGATCTGCTTCCGCAGCGCCCCCCCACCCGGAACTCCGTGCGTAAACCAGCTCGCAAACTGCTTCATCTTCCCGACGCAGTCGCGATTCCGCGCCTCTCGCGCAAGCTGTCCTGCAGCGGTTATAGCAGCCGCACGCGCAGCCTCCGCCTGCTCTTCCACAGCGATCTCATCGACCAGCATCTCGAAGTACGTCTTGATCATCCGGTAGCGATCCTGGTCCGTCGGTTCCTCATACACACCAACGCCAGTGGCCTCCTTTGAAGCCGTATACTGCGCAATCTGCCGGAAGATCCACGGATTGCTCGGAGCCGCCCGCCCGATCATCACCGCGTCGCAGCCCGTCGCGTCTACCATCGCGGCAGCATCCTCAGGAGTCCGAACGTCTCCATTCCCAATCACCGGAATCCGCACCGCATCCTTCACCGCAGCGATGTACTCCCAACGCGCCTGCCCGGTATATCCGTCCTCGCGCGTCCTCGCGTGTAGCGCGACAGCGTTCAACCCGCAGTCCTCCGCCATCTTCGCCAGCTCAACACACACGATGTTCTTGTCATTCCATCCCATGCGGAACTTGACGGTGAAGGGAATCGTCACCGCCCCGCGCACCGCCTTGAAGATCGTCTCAATCAGCGGCAGATCACGCAGCAATCCCGACCCGCCATTGCAAGCCACGACCCGTTTAGCAGGGCAGCCAAGATTGAGGTCAACCAAGTCAAAGCCCGCATCCTCCACAATCCGCGCGGAGTCCGCCAGCGTCTCCGGATTCGACCCAAAGAGCTGCGCCGAGATCGGATGTTCGTCGTCGTAGTACGTCAGATACCGCTTCCGCTTCGTCTCCCGCATCCGCGAGAGCCCATCCGCCGAAGTGAACTCCGTCATGATCAGCCCGCAGCCGGACTGCTGATTAGAAGTCTCCTGTCCCACATCACCCGCGTCATCGCCAGCAGCCGAAAACTGACTAGCATTCTTGATAAACCGCCGGAAAACCGTATCCGTCACGCCCGCCATCGGAGCCAGCACCGTCGCCGGCGCAATCCGCACCGTCCCGATACAGAACTCCGCCGGCACGCGCGCATGCTCCGGCATCGCGTGTTCCGCCGGATCGTCCCAACGTTTCTGCTCAAGTGTGTAGCGCTTCTTGACCGGCATAAATCCTGTCCCGTAACTTCAAGCTGGTGTTCACAAACAAAAGGCCCCCGCACGCAGCGGAGGCCCCTTGAGTCTTATGGCTCCGCTTACTTCGCGGCAGTCTCGGCCTTGCCGGCGTCCGATTTCGCGAACTTCCGGCGGAAGCGCTCGACGCGCCCTGCGGTATCGATCAGCTTCTGCTTACCGGTGAAAAACGGGTGGCAAGCCGAGCAGATTTCCAGGTTGATATCGCCCTTGTGCGTCGAGGCGGTCTCAAAGTGAGAGCCACACGCGCACTTAACAGTGATCTTGCCGTACTTCGGGTGAATTCCTTCTTTTGGCATCTTCAGATTATCCTTTAGCTTCAGCTCAACGCTGACAGCAAATTTTAGTGCCCTCGCCGGTTCGCGGATCGCTTGCAACGGTCAAACTCACGTCACATCGAACTGCCTGTCGCGTCACCATCGTGCCTTGTTTCTCAAGGCATTCAGGCACTTTCACAAGTTTATCGTGTATTTCCACACACCGCAATTGGATTCCAACACCCCCGGAACGATTCACCACCTGCGATACTGGGAATGTGCAAGATATCTGTCCCATCTGCGACGGCTCCGGCCTTCAAATCATCCAAAAAGATGGACAGCAGTTCGCACAGCCTTGCGATTGCCGCATTCAGCTTCGCGCTGCCCGAATGCTTGAGCAGGCTCGGGTTCCACCCCGGTACAAACTCTGTTCTTTTGAGACTTACGACACGGTCTACCCGGGCGCCAGCGCAAGCATCGACGATGCCCTCTTCATCGCTCGCAAATTCACCAAAGGTTATCCTGTCGCAACAGCTGGCAAGGGCCTACTCTTCACTGGATCCAGTGGACTCGGCAAAACACACCTCGCGGTCAGTATTCTCAAAACCCTTATCGCGGAGCGGGGCGCTACCGGATACTTCTGGGAGCACAAAGAGCTGCTCGACAAACTTCGCTCGATCTACAGTCTCCGCACAGCAGGAGCGGAAGACAAACTGCTCAAGACCGTTATCACCTGTGACGTTCTAATCCTCGATGATCTGGGAGATATAACCCCGAGCGACTGGTCTTGGGATACTACGTCCTATATCCTCAATAGTCGTTATAACGAAAACCGCTCCACGATCATTACGACCAATCTTAGTAACGCGCCCGGTTTAGCCCCGATCGCCTCTAATGAGCCCTTTGACCGATTCAGCGAACTGCGCCGGGCCGTGACCCAAGAAACCCTCGGAGACCGCATCGGCGAACGCATGCGCTCCCGCCTTCAGGAGATGTGTGTCGTTGTAGAGATGCAGGGAGAAGACTTCCGCCAGAAGATCAAACGCGCCAGCTTCGCCTAATCGACCTTCGCGCGAATAAGCCTCGCCGCGTCAATCCGGCCCTAAAACACTGTAGCTAAAAGAAACATCACCGCCACCAGCGTAGCGATTCGATAGACATAGTCCGAAGGCGTCAAACCCACCTTCTTCTCCGGCCCAGCACCGCTATTCCCAACCCCAACCCCCGAATCGTCCCGGCTGGAACCCGCCCCGCTCGCGTACTGATGGCCCGTAATCATGACGCTCTCCTCACCCAGCAACCGCTGTTCCTACCTTTTAACGTCATCATCCTCTAATAAGTTCTTTGGACGATGAAAATGAGACGAAGATTCACACCAGGTACTCAACAAGCTTCCTGTCTAACAGATTCGCTTGAAGCAGATTGGATGCGCGCGAGGTATAAAATCGTCGCTTATGAGCGAGCCACAACGGACTGAGTTGCAACAACAACCAGTCGGCGCACCGAAACTCTTCACGCCTGAGCCCTCCGAAAGTGGCAGCAATTCCGTCGTCGCCTGGGTCGTCGCGGGTCTGGTCGTGCTTCTCGCCATCGCCGGCCTGCTCCTCGCCACGCATAAGAAGGCATCCGTCCCAGGAAACACCGTCCAGCCTCTGGCCGCCTACGCCTCCAACCTGCCGCTGTCGCAACTCGCCATGAGCGAGTCCGAGAACATCTCCGGCGGCAAGTACACCTATATCGACGGCCACATCCGCAATACTGGCGACCAGACCGTCTCCGGCATCACCGTCCAGGTCCTCTTCCGCAACGACGTCCAGCTCCCGCCCCAGATCGAAACCCAGTCTCTCGCCCTCATCCGCACCCACGAGCCCTATATCGATATCCAGCCCGTCTCCGCCTCGCCGCTCAAACCCGGCGACGACCGCGAGTTTCGCCTTACCTTCGAGACCATCCCCGGCAACTGGAACTACCAGATGCCCGAGATCCACGTAGTTCAGGTCGCACGAAATAGGTGCTCTCCACCTCCCAGATCCGCCACCCGGCCCGCAAGAAAAACCGCCCCCAGCAGTTCTTACCGCCCACCCGGAATAAAGTACGCAGGCCAAACCCTCCCGCTCCCTCAGAGAACTTCCGGAAAATAACGATAAGCCATTCAATCTAAATATCTTAATTCTCGGAGGCCTAGTTTGGCGCGCTGCTTGCTATATGTCAGGGCGTACGAGCTAACCGAAGCCATGCTGCAGCAGCGACGCAAGAGCTTCTAAGGAGTGAAACGATGACAAAAACACGTAATGTGCTTGGTCTCTCAGTATTCGTACTAGGTAGCGCTATGGGCGTCTCCGCGCTGGCCCAGTCCCCCTCGTCCGCTCCTGCGACCCAGCCCTCGCAGACGGATCAGACGGCAGCCACCACGAACGCCAACCCGAATGACAGCACTACCTACGCCACCGGCAAGCCACTTGAAATGGAGTCCAAAGAAGGATTCTGGGGACACGTAAACCCCTTCGCCCGCAAGAAGTGGGTAGATCGTCAGGTTGATCCCATCAAGGATCGCACCAACGAGTTAGATCAGTTGCAGGCTAAGAACGCCAACGACATCAAGGACGTAGACGCCCGCTCCCAGGCCGGCATCAAGAACGCGATGGTCGCGGCGAATACCGCCGATCAGCACGCGCAGGATGCAGCAAATCGTGCAGACGCAGCAAATCACGTAGCTACTACCGCCAGCGACCGCACCACCTCGCTGAACGGCACTGTCTCCAACCTGGATCAGTATCAGGCTGTGACCTCTACCACTCTCCCCTTCAAGGCAGGACGCACTGCACTCAGCACCGATCAGAAGTCTAACCTCGACGACGTAGCCACCAAGCTTGAAGGCGAGAAGGGCTACATCATCGAAGTCCAGGGCTA
The DNA here is from genome assembly GCA_963744125.1 of uncultured Acidobacteriaceae bacterium. Classification (GTDB taxonomy): domain Bacteria; phylum Acidobacteriota; class Terriglobia; order Terriglobales; family Acidobacteriaceae; genus Edaphobacter. The sequence goes on from CAVUSG010000014.1 coordinate 22,180, forward strand.
CAGCCGCGCAGGTGTCCCGGCGTCGCAGGCAATGGCAGACGCGGTCGTTCGCTATCTGGTCACAGAACATCAGGTCCCCGTCTACCGTATCTACCGCAGCGGCCTCGGCAAGAACACTCCCCAGACCGCTACCGCTGACGGAGATAAACCCCTTACGAACGGCGTCGTCGTGACGCTGCTCCATAACAGCTTGGCAACCATGGGTACGACGGCTAGCAACAAGCCCGCCCCTATGCCAGGAAACTCCTCCGCGACAACAG
>CAVUSG010000015.1:0-76630 GCA_963744125.1 uncultured Acidobacteriaceae bacterium
GGGGATTGGAACGTTAGTTGTGGAGCGAGGTAACTCCCATCCTCGACCAAAGAGGGGAGGATGGGAGCACGGATGGGGGGTTATACGCGGACGCGAGCTTCTTCCCGCTCTCTTTCGCGCTCTGACTCGCTGCCTTTTTTGACGCCGTGGGTGCTGACTGCCTTCTCGCTGGAGGAGGAGATGTCATGCGCGCCACTGGCTTTGAGGATCTCCTCGGCTCGTGTGACCTCGCCGGGGGTGTCGCAGTGTACGGAGAGGAGTACGCCTCCATCTTTGACTCTTCCTTCGTATCGTTTGGCTTCGTACTCGGGGATGCCCATGCCTACGAGGGCTCCTACGAGTCCTCCGACGGCTCCGCCTACACCGAGACCTGCTAGTGCGCCCATGATGGGGCCGGCCGCGATAAGCGGGCCTACTCCGGGGATGGCGAGCGCACCGATGCCGGCGAGGAGGCCGAGGGTTCCACCTACGACTCCGCCGGCGGTGACTCCGGTAGCGGCGCCTTCAGGGGCCTTGGTGTTCTTCTCGTGGGCGAAGTCTTTGCTGCTGTCTACGTCGGACATGAGGACGGATACGTCCTCGTTGGAGAAGCCGGCCGCGGTGATCTGGTCGACGGCCTGTTCTGCTGCTGCGCGGGTGTTGTAGATTCCGAAGACTGCTGTGTTTTTGCCTGCCATTTGAAGTTCCTTCCTGGGTGAGTGAAGCGAAGATGAGTGGAGCGTCTGAGACGGAGCCGAGGGCCCGGGCTCAGGACTTGACGGTGATGTTGTTGGTCAACGATCCGGAGCCCTTGAGGACGCCGTTGGCTAGCTCTTCAACGCGCTTCTTTTCGTCATCCGATTGAACCGGACCGGTGAGGGTGACAGCTCCGTTGACGGTGACGATTTTGACGTTGTGAGCGTAGGTGGAGAGGGACTTGTCAGCCATGATCGCTTTGCGGATGTTCTGGGTAGTGGTGCGGTCGGCTGCGTTGTTCTTCTGCTGGTCTGCAGTGGTGTTCTGGCCCTTGTTGTTTGCCGAGTTGTCTGGAGCGGCCTGAGCAGGTGAGGGGGTTTGGGCTATGGCGGTGAGCGGGAGGGAGAGAGTTGCGGCGAGGGCAATTGCCGCGAGATGAGTGAGGCGGAGATTTTGAGACATAGATGTACCTCCTCGCCTGAGGCGAGTTTTTCGAGTGTTGGAGTCGCGTGCTTGCCAGATCGCGAGGAAGTCAGACGTAACACCCGGCACGGGATGGGCTCGGGTTCAACTCGACGACTGGGGGGTAGGATGCCCGGAGGGTTAGGTGAGTTATCCCCGCAGCGAGGTGTGGGAGTGGGGTATTACTTCGCGATCATTAGCGACCGAGGCATTGTTGGTTTTGGTTCACATCTTGTGTGGGGTTCAAGTGACGGTTCAGGGGATGGGGGTGGAACTGGCTGAATTGACTGGGGATGTACCTGCGGTGGTTCCGGAATCGCTGGGGGGCGAAAAATAGGGATTGACCGGACGGTTGTGGATGTTTACTTTGTGGTCAATGGCTGATATGCAAACAATCTCTTCTGTCCTGGCGGGAGCCGCTCCAATGGAGAACGACTCCATCTCAATGAATATAGGCACCACAATCCGGGGATACCGGCTGCAGAAAGGGATGTCGCAGGGCGATATCGAGAAGAAGACCGGGCTGCTGCGGTGCTATTTGTCGCGGGTGGAGAACGGGCATACGGTGCCGTCGCTCGAGACGCTGCAGAAGATTGCCCGGGCGCTGGATCTTCAGCTCTCTGAGTTCTTTGCGGAAGAGGTTGTGGGCAAGGATATGGGTGGGCTGAACCTGAATGAGGAAGAGATACGGTTCCTGACGCAGGTGCAGCGGTACTCATCGCATCTGAGCGAGAGCGATCGAAGGTTGTTGCTGGCTATGGTTCGGAAGTTTGCTCAGACTTCGCTGAGCTAAAACAAAGACCTATTGGTTTGGAGGGGTGGGGCCTTTGGCTCTGCCCTTTTTCCCTTTGGGGGATTGTGGGTTTATGCCGTTCATCGCCCTTTGGAGAGAGTGGCGATGAAGTAGCCGAAGAGGATGAGGGCGAAGGTGAATCCGGCGAAGGTGACCTTCTGGCGGCTGAGGTACTTGACGCGGCCGGAGGTCATGCGGGGGACGAGTGGGACTCCGAGGGCCAGGCCGCAGAGGAATCCGCCGAGGTGGGCGCGGTTGTCGATATTGATGAAGGAGGTGTAGTTGGCGGCGACCCCGATGACGAGGTTGAGGGCCGCGAACTGAATGACGGAGCGGCGCAGGCGTTTGAGCTCTGACCAGGGGATGGGGAGCTTGTGGTTGGAGAGCAGGACGATGAGGATGCCAGCGATGCCGAAGACGGCTCCTGAGGCACCTGCCCCGACGGGGCCGAAGATGCCTCCGCCTGAGGGTTCGTGGTTGGGAATGACGACGTTGTAGGCGAGCGAGAGCAGGTTTCCAGCGACTCCGGTGAGCAGGTAGACGGCAGTGAGGCCGAGCGGGCCAAGGAGAGGTTCGCCGAGGAGGCCGAGGTTCCAGAGGCACCACATGTTGGTGCCGATGTGGATGAGGCCGACGTGGACGAAGATCGCGGTGAACAGACGCCACCACTGGCCGCCGAGGATGAGGTCGGGATTGGTGGCTCCATAGTGGATGAGCTGCGGGATGGTGGGCTCTTTGGGCGAAACGCCGTTGAGGACCATCCAGAGGAAGACGGCGCAGTTGATTCCGACAAGGACGTAGGTGGCAGGGGCGGCGAAGAGATTACGTCCGCGAGACCGGTTGCGTGGAGGCGGCGGGAGGATCTCTTCCGCGGCACGCTGTGCTGCGAGGACTTCACCATCAGATTTAGGGGTGAGAGACATGGATGTAGTTAGTACGCTATCGCGGTGTGAGCTGGATTACAAATGTGGGTGCTGGTTACCAAGCAAAAGCAGGTCCTCCGCTTCGCGAAGGATGACAATTCAATAGGAAGGATGACAATTCTAAAAAGGAGGCTGAAATCAGGCGGCGGTTTTGTTGAAGCGGTCGCGGAGGTCGGTGAGGAGGTGGGGTGGGATCCTCTGCTGGACCATCTGACCGAGGAATCCGGGGAGCGGGGTGGCGATGGCAACCAGGACCCAGAGGAGCATGGAGAAGAGCAGGCCGGTGATGGCGATGGCCTCGAGAGAGATGGCGACAACGTGGGCCTGGTGGAGAGGCAGCGGGACATGCAGGGTTCCGATGTGGGCTACGACCTCTACGCGGTGGATGACAACGGCGGCGAGCAGGAAGGCGAGGATGGAGAGGGTGCTGACGCTGAGCAGGAGCACGTCGATGGTGCGAGCTACGCGCTGACGGTGGCGGCAGTGGCTGCACTCGAAGAGATGTCTATTGTAATCAGTGCCCATGGCGGGCGAGAGGCCGGAGATGTCGAATCGCCATCCGGCGAGGATGCTTCCGACGATGGGGTCAATGCAGGCGTAGCTGCGAGGCTGACGATCAGTAATCCGCCTTTGGTGCCGGGTTCCCTGTGTTGGATCTGGGGCAGGAAGCTCAGGGGCAGGAAATGGAAGCGCAGATTTCGGCATCGTGTAACACCATTCTAATACCTTTGACAGCTTGAGACTAGAAAAAGATGCATGTTATTACAGGTCTGTTACTCAATATCTACAGGGAGATAGGGTCAAGGGGGGCCGATTGGTGGGCGAGCAGGACGCGGTTGCCGAGGAGGGTGGGGTGTCCGATTAGCGCCTGTTCGGCGGCGAGGCGGGCGAGCTCGGGGGCGTTGTTGGACTCGGAGAGGTGGCCGAGGACGATGCAGGTGGCGGCGCCGTCGTAGTCCTGGGCGAGGAACTCGGCGGTGGCGTGGTTGGAGAGATGGCCTACGCGGGAGAGGACACGCTGCTTGACGGACCAGGGGTATGGGCCATCGCGGAGCATCTCTAGGTCGTGGTTGGATTCAAGCAGGAGCACGTCGATGGCTTTGAGGGCGGCCTTGACGTTGGGGGGGACGTAGCCGAGGTCGGTGGCGATGGCCATGCGGATGGACTCGGAGCGGGAGTGGAAGACGAAGCCGCAGGGGTCGGCTGCGTCGTGCGGGATGGTGAAGGGCGTGATGTCGAGATCGCCGATGGAGAAGTTGGTGCCGGAGTGGAAGTACTCGACGGCGGGGAGGGTGGCTGGGTTGAGTTTTTCTTTCTGAGAGACAGGGCTGCAGAGTTCTTCTTCGTCTGGGTCTACGGGAAGTTCGAGGGTTGGGTTGGGGTCGTCGGAGCGGAGGGTTTCGGAGGCAATGGCTGAAAGACACCCCACCCTTTCCGGTGAAGCTGGAAAGGATGGGGCACCCACATTGGCGGCGGTTTGGGCGGCGCGGGTCTCTTTTTCGTGCTGGAGATGGTCGAGCCATTGGGCGTAGGTCATGGTGGTGCGGGGAGTGACCATGCGGACCCAGGCGCGGTGGGTGGGTTCGGTGAAGAAGACCGGGATGTTGAGGCGGCGGGCGAGGACGGGAAGGCCGGCGACGTGATCGATGTGCTCGTGGGTGATGAGGATGGCGTCGAGGGCGGTGGGGTCTTCGCCGGCCAGGGACATGCGGCGGAGGAGCTCGCGGCAGGAGAGGCCAGCGTCGACGAGGACTCGGGTGCGGGCGCTGGCGACGACTGTGCTGTTGCCTTTGGAGCCCGAGGCTAGCACTGTCATGCGCATTTAGTTAACATACGCCGGTTTGTTGTGAGTTTTCGGGAGGGGTAACGGGTTTGGTTCAGGGGGCTGGGTAGGCGGTAGTGATGTCGGCGAGGAGGATGGAGAGGCCGTTGGGGTTCTTCTGGACGTAAGTGCCGTCAGTGGTGGGCTCGAGTTGGAGGCAGAAGAGGTCGGGGGTGTCGCCTTCGTCGAAGATGAAGAGGACCTGCGCGAGGAAGCTGTCGCCCTGGGTGGTCTCGAGGACGACAGGTTTGTCGATGTGCGACTTGAGGAAGGTCAGGTCGGCTTCGGTCATGTTGCTACTTCGAGGTTGGTCGGACTGGGGCGAGGAAGTTGACCGTGCTGCGCAAGACGATCTGGTCGCGCTGGTTGAAGGCGAGGGTGCGGGTGCGGACGATGCCGTAGTCGGGGCGGGACATGGAGTGGCGGACTCCGAGGACTTCGATTTCGGTGCGAAGGGTGTCGCCGGGGCGGACCGGCTCGGTCCAGCGCATCTCTTCTACGCCGGCGCCGATCATGCCTCCGGCTACGGTGATGGACTGAACACGGAGGCGCATGACGATGGCAGCGGTGAGCCATCCAGAGGCGGCGAGGCCTTTGAAGAAGGAGCTTTCGCCGGCGGCACGATCGAGGTGGAAGGGCTGGGGGTCGTACTTCTGGCCGAACTCTTTTATCTCTTCGGCGGTGACCTTGGCGCTTCCGGAGGAGTTCATCTTCTGGCCTACGTAGAAGTCTTCAAAGTAAAGCTCTTTGGACATGGTGTCTCCTGATTCAGATAAGTAGTGTGAGGGTTGGAGGCGTGTCTGTCCAGAGGGAAACGGTTCATGCGATTACCGTACGGCCTGACGTAAGAGAACGACGGACGCGGAGAGCACAGAGGGGCGCGGAGGACGCAGTGCAATACAGGATGGGCTTTAGGGTAAATACCTCTGATGCGTTATTTCTCGGAGTAGGTGTAGAAGCCTTTGCCGGATTTGCGGCCGAGCCATCCGGCGCAGCACGGCTCAGGTCGATTCATAGGTATAAAAGCCTTTGCCTGATTTCCGCCCCAGCCATCCGGCGTCGACCATGCGGACGAGAAGTGGGCAGGGGTTGTATTTGGGGTTGCCGAGGCCTTCGGCCATGACGCGCATGATGTCGACACAGACGTCGAGACCGATGAAGTCGGCGAGGGTGAGTGGGCCCATGGGGTGGGCCATGCCTTCGCGGAAGATGGTGTCGATGGCTTCGGGGGTGGCTACGTTCTCCATGACGGCGTAGCAGGCTTCGTTGATGAGGGGCATGAGGACGCGGTTGGAGACGAAGCCGGCGGCGTCGTTGACCTCTACGGGGATCTTGCCGAGTTTTTCGGACAGGGTCTTGACGGTGGCGAAGGTGGCTTGCGAGGTCTGGAGGCCGCGGATGATCTCGACGAGCTTCATGACGGGGACGGGGTTGAAGAAGTGCATGCCGATGACCTGCTCGGAGCGCTGGGTGACGGCTGCGAGTTTGGTGATGGAGATGCTGCTGGTGTTGGAGGCAAGGATGGTCCCCGGGGCGACGGCTTTGTCGAGGTCGCGGAAGAGCTGGGCTTTGACTTCGAACTTTTCGGTGGCGGCTTCGATGACGAAGTGGCTGTAGATGAGGGCGTCGAGGACGGTGGTGGTGGTGATTCGGGCTCGGGCTTCGTCGGCCTGCTGCTGGGTGAGTTTGGCTTTGGTTACCTCGCGGGCGAGGTTGTTGGTGATGGTGGCGAGGCCGCGCTCGAGGGCAGGCACGGAGACGTCGCAGAGGAGGACGTTGAGGCCGGCGCGAGCGCAGACGTGGGCGATTCCGTTGCCCATGGTGCCGGCGCCGAGGACTCCTATGGTTTCGATGAGGGACATAGTGATTTGATGCGACTCCGCAGTGTAGCAAGTTTGTGCGTGTAACCGTTACCTAAGGCGATGCAGGCGCGAGAGGCCAAGACCCGGAGTATTGACGCAAACCGCTGGGATACACTATCAATTCCATTGCATCAGATTTTCTTTTGTGAACCGAGCTGAAAGATGCACGTTATCGGAGGTGCGGGCGGTAGAGACGTAAACCCATGACCACATCGCGCTCTGAGCTGCAATCCCAACCAAGCACCGCTCCCACCTTATGGCATCTGGCCAAGATCGCACTGGTCCTTGCGCTTCTTTCCTATGGCGCCGGCTGGCTCAACTCAGAGTCGTGGGGCAGCAAAAGCGTTAGCACTTTATGGCCTTCGACGGGACTTCTTCTGGGTGTCCTGCTGTGTCTGCCACGCGCGCAATGGGCGAAGTATATCGTTGCCGGATTTGTTATCGATTTGACGGTGAATCTGTCACCTCCTTTACATGAACCGTTCGCAATCGCTCTCTACCTGGCGATGTGTAATGTTATTGAGGTATTGCTTGCGGCCTACCTGCTGCATGGCAGAATCTCAGCGAGGACTGGATTTACTCCTCGTCAGTTGATTTACCTGTTTGCTTACGGAGTGATTGTGGCTCCGGCGGTTGCTTCTCTTTTTGCGTCAGTGAGTCTTACCGGGTCGTTCGGATGGCCGACATTTCCCTCTTTTCAAAGTTGGTTCACAGGCGATGCACTGGGTATCGCCATCATGACGCCGCTCTACCTCGCAATTCGGAGGCGGTCGTGGCCTGCAAATCGTTCGCGGCTCGAGGCCGTGAACCTCGTAGCCCTGTTGTGTTGTCTCAGCCTGATTGTCTTCTGGCAGACTTCCCTGCCGCTTCTTTTTGTCATCTTTCCGTGTCTGCTGCTGCTTGAGGTGCGGCTTGGCCTGGCGGGCTCTGCGGTGGGACTTCTCGCCGTCTCCGTTATTGGAGGGTACTTCACTGCCCGCGGCCACGGACCGATTGAGCTAACGCACCTATCCACGCTCTCTCTGCGCATCCTGCTCCTACAGTTTTTTATTGGAGTCAGCATGCTCGTCCTCTACATCATGGAGGTGGTCCTTGGGGAGAGAAACCGTTTTGAGCTTAACCTGATGGCCAGTGAAGGCCGCTTCCGTCTGCTGGCCGAAGAGTCCTCCGACATCATTGTGCTGATGAACCTGCTTGGAGAGTGCCAGTACGTGTCGCCTGCGGTGAAAAAACTGCTCGGTTGGGAGCCGGAGGAGTTCCTTCCCCTGGGTTACGATCAGATTGTCCATCCCGGCGAGCTGGCGGAGGTGGAGCAGCTCATCGAGGAGTGCCGCGCAGGCAAGCCTTTCAATACCCTGGTCTACCGCTCAAAGAGGAAGGATGGCGCCTATCTTTGGACCGAGGCCAACCTGGTCATGTACCGGGACCCAGAGACCCATGCGCCTGCCAGCTTCATCCATGTGGTGCGCGATATTTCAAGCCGCAAGGCTGCAGAAGACAGGCTTAGTAAAGCTCTAAACGCAGCCGAGAACCTGGCAAGTATCGATTCACTTACTGGTGTTGCCAACCGCAGAACTTTCGACTTGTTTCTCGAGGCTGAGTGGCTTCGGGGAGTACGTTCGCACTCCGAAGTTTCACTGCTGCTGGGGGATGTCGATCACTTCAAGCTCTACAACGACAGATACGGTCATCTGACCGGGGATAACTGCCTGAAGGAGATTGTTGAGGCCATCAGGGCTGTCGTGCACCGTTCTACCGACCTTGTGGCTCGCTATGGCGGCGAAGAGTTTGTAGTGGTTCTGCCCGACACCGATTGCGTGGGCGCGCAGAGCATTGCAGACCAGATTCGCCAGGCGGTGGAGCTGAGGCAGATACCCCACACGGGCGCTCCGCATAGTGTCGTGACGCTGAGCATCGGCTGCGCGACGCAGATGCCGCAACTGGAACTGCCGTGCACACGGCTGGTCGAAAGAGCTGACGATGCGCTGTATCAGGCGAAGTCCGCGGGACGAAACTGTGTCAGAGTCGCCGATCCTGATCCGGCAGGGGTTTAGATGCTCGCGCTCGGCGCGATCTTTTTGGAATCTAGGCGCGGCGGGGTTTGCGGCGTTCGATTCCCCGGGGGAAGGCAACGAGGAGGACGGTGACGTTGTCGCGGCCACCGTGGTGGTTGGCGGCGGTAATTAAGGCTTTGCAGGCGGCGGCCAGGTAGGGGGTGGTGGGGGGTGAGGGGATGTCGGCGAGGACGGTGGCGATGTCCGGGTCGGTGAGCTCGCGGTTGAGGCCGTCGGAGGCGAGGAGGTAGAGGTCGCCGGGCTGGGTGCGGAGGGGCTGGATGTCGATATCGACGGTGGACTGGGAGCCGACGGCGCGGGTGATGTAGTTGCGCATGGGGGAGCGGGCGGCTTCGTAGGCGGTGATCTGTCCGGCGCGGAGCTGCTCCTCTACGAGGGAGTGGTCATCGGTGAGCTGGACGAGTCCGCGGCCGCGGTAGAGGTAGCAGCGGCTGTCGCCGACGTGGGCGAGCCAGAGGTCGGGGGTTTCGGGGTTGGGCTTCTCGGTAGCCGGAGCGTGGAGGAGCGCGACGAGCGTGGTGCCCATGCCGGAGAACTCGGGTTGGAGGCGGGCCTTGTCGAAGACGGCGTGGTTGGCGGCTTCGACGGCGGCGGTAAGGCGGGCGGGCGCGCTGGCGTCTGCGGGTTCGAGGTGGCTGAGGAAGGTCTCGGCTGCGAGGTGGCTGGCGACCTCTCCGGCTGCTGCTCCGCCCATGCCGTCGCAGACTACGAAGGCGCCGAGGTCGAGCTCGGCGGCGCAGGTGTCCTCGTTGCCTTTGCGGAGGAGGCCGGTGTGGCTGAGCATGGCGTAGATGATCTGGCTAGTGGGCAAGCGTTTCTCTGGCGCGATTTCTGGGGTAGATGTGGCCACGAGAAACGATACACGTTTGGGAGGTTTAGACCAAGGCTACGTTAGTGTTATGAAGCGAGGAGAAGCAATGGACCAGAGTGGGAACCGAATCTTGCAGGCGGACAACCTGGAGGCCCTGCGTGGGATGAAGTCGGGATCGGTGGAGCTGATTTATGTCGATCCGCCTTTCAATACAGGGCGAAAGCAGAGTCGGACGCAGATGAAGACGATTCGCGATGAGGCGGGGGACCGGGTGGGGTTTGGCGGGCGGCGGTACCGGACGGAGATCCAGGAGAGTGCCACGGGGAGCGGCTATGGGGACCGGTTTGAGGACTTTGTGGGGTTTCTGCGGCCGCGGATGGTGGAGGCTCACCGGGTGCTGGCGGAGACGGGGTCACTTTTCTTCCATATCGACTACCGCGAGGTGCACTACTGCAAGGTGATGCTGGATGAGGTGTTCGGGCGAGAGAGCTTCCAGAACGAGATTATCTGGGCTTATGACTATGGGGCTCGGGCTACGAAGCGGTGGCCGGCGAAGCATGACAACATCCTGTGGTACACGAAGGACCCGGAGCGGTACACGTTCAACCTGGAGGCTACGGACCGGATTCCTTATATGGCTCCCGGGCTGGTGGGGGCGGAGAAGGCTGCGCGAGGGAAGACTCCGACGGACGTTTGGTGGCATACGATCGTGTCGCCCACGGGCAAGGAGAAGACGGGGTATGCGACGCAGAAGCCGTTGGGGATACTGGAGCGGATCGTCCGGGTGCACTCGAATCCGGGAGAGATGGTGATGGACTTCTTTGCCGGGAGCGGGACTACAGGTGAGGCGGCGGCTAAGAATGGGCGGCGATTTTTGCTGGTGGACGAGAGTGCTGAGGCTGTCGCGGTGATGGAGCGGCGGCTGAAGAAGTACGTCTGATTGGGTACTCCCCCTCCCCGTCAATTTTGCGCAAAGTATTCAAAATAGGTGATTTAAGTCCGGACTTCATCTGCGGGTGGTCCGAAAAGTCTTGTTTTCAAAGAACTATTGCTGCAAAGTATTCAAAAAATGATACTTAGCACGCCTGAGCTGGCTCGGGCGGGGAGTTTGAGTGGTGCTGTGTTTGGTCTTGCCCCCTGCTTCTATTGTAGTGGGTGTGTCAAGCGGGTTGTGGCTACTGGAAGACCTTCTTGATTGCCTTACCTATGCCTTTTGACTATCCCCGTCCCTGTTGCCTTGCCTACAACGACGTTTGTGCCTGCCGATGCTCTACGCGATGGCCGGGTGCTTCTTACCGAAACCGGTTGATTGTTCAAATGCATGCGCGAGTTGGAGAACGGCGAAGTCTTGTTTGTTGCGGCCTACGATCTGAACGCCGACGGGAAGACCTTCGGGCGTGAAGCCGGCCGGGACGGAGGCTGCGGGGTTCCCGGTGGCCGAGATGTACCAACAGGACTTCATCCAGTCGATGTAGTTGTTGAAGTGCACGCCGGCAATCTCGGTTGGATAGGGCGTGTTGACATCGAATGGAGGTAATTGCGTGGTGGGGAGAATGAAATATTCATACTTTTCGAGGAAGGCCTGGAAGCGGCGCCAGATGAGGGCGCGGGCGATCTCCGCGCGGGTGATGTCCTGCCCGGTGAACTTCATGCCTGCCTGGATCTCTTCCTTGAGAGTGTCTTTGAAGGCGTCGGGGTGTTGCTGCAACATCGTGCCGTAGTTGGCGGCGTCGCTCCAGGCGCGCAGGGTGCGGAAAGAGATTTCGGCGGGGGCGAAGTCCGGTTCGGCATGCTCAACGATGCAGCCGAGCGATTCGAATGTGGCGCGGTGCGCGTTGACGACGGCGAGGACGCGAGAGTCGAATGGGACGCCGCCGAGGTCTTTGAACCATGCAACACGCACCCCTTTGAAGCTGCGATCAAGCGGCCGCGCGAAGAGGTTGCCGGGCTCGTTGATGGCGAGTGGGGTGTTGGGGTCGGGGCCGGCGATGGTGCTGAACGCGAGGGCGAGGTCGGCGGTGGAGCGGCCGAGGCATCCGTTGGTGCTGAGAGTCGACCAGGCAAACCCAGCTTTGGGATTGGGCACGCGGCCGACGGATGGGCGGAAGCCCACGACGTTGCAAAAAGCAGCCGGATTGCGCAGCGAGCCGCCCGTGTCAGAGCCGCTGGCGACGGGCACCATGCCGCAGGCGAGAGCGACGGCGGCGCCTCCGGATGATCCGCCACAGGTCTTGGTGAGGTCGTATGGGTTGCGGGTTGCGCCAAAGACGGTATTGAAGGTCTGCGAGCCTGCGCCAAACTCGGGTACGTTGGTTTTGCCGACGATGATGGCGCCGGCGCGCCGCATGCGCTCGACGAGGATGTTGTCTTCGGTGGGGATGTTGTCCTTGAAGAGGGGCGAGCCGAAGGTGGTGCGGATGCCACGAGTGTCGATGAGATCCTTGTGGGCGACGGGGAGGCCGTGGAGCGGGCCGAGCGGCTCGTTGTGCGCCTGCATCTCATCGGCCTTCGCGGCGGCTTCGGTGGCCATCTCGGCTACCAGGGTGACGATGGCATTGACCTTGGGATTGATGCGGTCGATCTGCTTGAGGTGCTCGGCGAGCGCTTCGCGGGCGGAGAGTTTCCTTGCGCGTATGAGCTGGGCCATCTCAACTGCGCTGGTGAAACAAAGCGGAGAGGCCGCGTGCTCAGCTTCAAGAGATGCAATGGGGAAGAGAGACGTGGCCGCGATTCCCATCAGGACTTCGCGGCGGGTCGGCTTGTCTGTGATCATGTGACGGACTTTATCATCGAACGGCGGCCGAGGTCATGGTGAATCGGCTTAGCGCGGTACTCGATTCCGGGCAGCCTTATCAACCGCCTGGATCGGCGAAGTGATGAGTCATTCCGAGGCTCCGGACGATACGTCCGATGGACCTACTACTGTGATTGCGCGTTCGCTGGGGGCGCGACCGACTGATTTGCGCTGGTGGTGGTTGCCTGACCCTGTGGGATGGGCACGCAGGGAGGCGGCGGCGCGGTCTGGCCGGGTAGCACGGGTTGGGATGCTTTTCGCATCTGTCCGGCGGGGCATGGTTGCAGGAGCAGGGCCGGGCGCAGGTTGGTGGGCAGAGGTGGAGGCTCGACTACACCTTTCAACTCGGCGTTGTCTTTGGAGCCGGGCCAGGCGTAGGGAGCGACGCGGATGGGTCCGTAACCCATGACCGGGAACTTGGTTGGGACGGTAAAGTTTTTGTCGACCAGGACGAAGGCGGACTCGGGGGCCTTGCCGAGGATGCGCTTGTCGGATGACAACTGGAGGGTGTGCTCGTTTACCGTGACGGTGAGGGTCTTGTCGTCGAAGGCGTGTTTCTGCTCGACCGCGCCTGGAAATGGTTCGTTGGAGACGACGGTGGTACCGATTCCGGGGACGTAGAAGTAGACGTATTTCAGATCTTTGATCTCGTAGTTGAGGGCGGCCTTGCCGGTCATGCCGTCGACGGTGAGTGTGCCGCGGCTGATGGAGACTGCAACCAATTTGGGCGGCTTTTCTTTTGAGGCGTGGAGCTTCTTGCCGTTCTCGTCGTAGCCGAGGTTGTCCTTGGTCTGGAAGACGGGCTTGCCGTCTGCGTCGAAGAGGGGGTGGCCCTGCTTGTCGCGCTGCTGCTGGACGGGCGGGTTGAACATGAGCTTGCCATCGGGATCCTGGCGCTGCATTCCTTCTTCGTCGAGCATGGGTGCGGGCGGTAAGACGATGAGGGTCGTTGGACCGGTGTAGTCCGGCTTCTTACTCTTGGCCGCGTATGCCAAAACTACGACCGATTGCGGGGGCACGAGGGACGACACTTCCTGATTTTCTTCAGCCGGCTGAGCCTGCTCATTCAGGTCCGCCACTTCTACTGCGGGCCTTGTGGCATTCGCCGATTGTGGCGATGAGGAGGGTGCGGGCGGGATCTGCTGAGCGGCCATTGGCCCAACAGATGTGAAGATAAGCGCTGCTCCTGAGTAATACGGCACTCGTCCGCTTCATTGGGTTTAATCCTCCCGAATCGATTGGTTACACGACCGCTGCGGGTGCGTGAACCTTGTCTCGATAATTCCTATCGCGAGGATATCGGCAAGCTCTAAAGCGTTGGCAGAATTTCTCGGCGTTTGCCTACGACTTTCGGGTGATTTATGGGTGTATTAAGCGGTTCGTCGTTCTCGCGTGGGTGGACGACTGGCTGTGGAACTGAGTCGGCTGTCGGAGTGTGCTGGTGCGGCGCGATTCGAGTTTTCCACAGCGCTGGCGAGGGGAATGTCCTGTAGGCGACAGAAGTGTGATGCGTTTGGGTTTAGATTATCTCTCGCGTCGATGTTTTCGCTTTTCCCTAGTCTGCCTACGGAATAACTGCCGGTCGCTGCATAAGTTCATACACACATGCCGGCGAGCCAAAGGGGTTCTTGCCCTTCTGAGGAGAACAGATGCGAATTGAGAGGAAGCGTTTTCCGCATCGCCAGAACCGGGACGGATCCTACGATTCGATTTGCCCGCGGTGCTATCGCACAATATCGAACCGCATGACCGAGGCTGAGCTGGCCAGAGACGAGTTCCGGCATATCTGCGATGACTGGCATCTGGACCGTGCGCGTGCACCGGAGGTTTCCAGGGCGCGGTTGGAGTGAGGTCAGGGCTTTAGCTTGTGGGTGCGATCGAGGGTGGTGATGGCGTTGGCGGTGGCCCTGGCGGCGGACTGGAAGGTGCCGTTGGGTTCGTTGAGCAGGCGGGCGGCGGATTCGAAGTCGAGGGCGTTGATGTGGGTGGCGATCTTGAGCATCTCGCGGTGAAACTGCTTGTGATGGGCGCTGAGGGCGAGGTGTTCGGGGGTGCGGTGAAGGTGGGCGAGAGCGGGTGAGAGAAGCCACTCGCCGATGGCGCACTCGGCGGGGTTGCGGATGGCGTGATTGCAGCGAGGGGTGAGGGTCTCGCGCATCTTGACGGCGAGTTGGAGGGTGATGAGCCAGCGTACGTGGCTGGCGATGGCGTCCTGCGCGGTGCGGATGGGTAGGGTTAGGAAAGGCCTTGTTGTGATGGGCTCGGATTCACTATTCGGGGTGGACATGGTCTTATCTCAATCCTTATCGGAGGGATTGGGGTAGACATGAGGGCGGTCTGGTTGCCGTCAGGTTGCCGGTTTGGGGTGAGGGATTTCTTTGAGTTTGTTGGTGACGAGTTGGTACTGGGTTGTGCCTTTGATGGTTGGGCAGCAGGTTGGGTCGTGGGCGGCGTAGCTGGTTGTGGCGAGGTTGATGACGCCGTCCTGAATGGAGATTAGTTTGACGGAGCGGTAGAACTTGCCTCCTACGGTGGCGTGATCGAGGGGGACGAGCTTGCCGCCGGTGCGAAGGAAGACGGCGAGGTATTGGGCGTAGCCGTTGCCGGGACCCTCGATGGTGAAGAGGACGGCGACGTCAGGGGTGCCGTCCTGGTTCAGGTCGCCGGTGCGGACCGTGCGCGGGACCTCTTCGGGGATTTGGCCGCCTAGCTGGTCGGCGAGGTTGGAGAGGTACTTGTCGATTACCTTCTGGTCGGCGGGTTGGAGTGTAGGTGGAGCGGCTGATGCGATGCCAAGCCCGAGCCCGATGACGAGCAGTGCAAGCGTGGCCGCAGTTCTCATGGGATCTTCTCCCTTTGCGGAGATGCGGTGGCCGCCGTGAGCTCGTTGGCGATGGCGGCCGCCGCGTCCGCGGGTTAGCTTTGGGACTGCTTCAGGGCGAAGTCGCCGATGAAGGGGAGCTTGAACCACTGGCCCTGGCTGGCTTTGATGATGCACATAAGCCATGCGATGAAGAAGACTGCGGCGACGGCGAGATCGACGAAGACGAAGAGAAGGCCGATCAGAGGGATGAAGTGCAGGATGGTGTGCAGGATGGTGACGGCGATCCAGACCGCAATCCATATGACGGCGAGCCCGATGGACTGGAAGGAGTGGAAGCGGATGAAGGGCTTCTTGTTGTAGGGCTCGAGGACGAGAAAGATGATGGCGGGGATGATGGTGATGTAGGCGAGGGCGGCTGCAGCGCTGTCGGAGAGACCGGAGGAGGTGCTGACGGGAGGTGGAACAGAGGCGGGTGGCTGGGCTGGAAACTCTTCATTCATCGGTATAGCTCCTATGGCAGTGGAATTTGACCAGTAGCGACTTCAGGTTTGTATTCGCGCGGGGGCGACTCTGTGGTTTCTCCCGTTGTGAAATTCCTAGAAAGCATACCTCCATGGAGAGGGCTGGCGCTGGATTTTTTTGAGGTGCAGATTTCTGCGCAGGTGGAGACGAGGCTGAGGGTGATGACACAGTAGAATTCAGGGATGAAATATGTGATTGCGTTGCTGGCGTTTGCAGGGATGGTAGTGAGCGGGATGGCGCTGCGGGTGCATAATCAGGACCCGAGCCAGGCTCCGCCGTGTGCGGTGACGGAGAACTTCGACTGCGGGGCAGTGAACCATAGCCGGTTTGCGGACTTTCCTCCACGGGGCTTTGATGAAGCGCCTTCGTCGCACAAGATGCATGTGCCGGTGGCGGTACTGGGGCTGATCGGATATGCGGCGATCGCGTTCTTTGCGCTGTGGGGACGGATTTGGGTGGTGCTGGAGCTGGCTCGGTGGGGGTTCTTCTTTGCGGCGATGCTGACTTATCTGGAGGCGTTTGTGCTGGAGAAGTGGTGTATCTACTGCCTGTGGTCGCAGGGTATCGTGGCGGCGATTCTGCTGGTGACTACGGGGGTGGTGGTGTGGCAGTGGTTTAAGAGCCGGCGGGTTTTGCAGAAGGTCGTTTAGTTTATGTGGCCGAAGGACGACAAGCGATGGGAAAGATTTGCGGAGAGGCGTTAGCGGATGTGGCCTAAATTATTGATGCAGTTATTTGAGTTGTTGCCACATATCAGCCGGCTCGTGCCTATGGCGGATAAGTATTTTTCGCAGAAGGCCGCCGCGGAGAAGGCGAATGAGGCTGCTCTGGCCGCTATGGCTGAGGGCGTACGCGGCGATTTGGGGCAGGTGACCAAGGCACATGCGGGGCTTTATCGGCAGCTGCAGGATTTGAGCGCGCAGGTGACGGTGGTGGGCGAGACTGCGGAGGCTGCTCGGGTGGCGGCTGCTAAGCAGGATGATCGGGTGGAGGCTTTGGAGCGGCAGGTGGCGGCGATTGGGGTTTGGGTGAAGGTGGGGGTGTCGCTGCTGGTAGTGATGGGTGGGGTGGTGATTTGGTTGTTGGCGCGGGGGCGGTAGGTGTTGTCGATCCAAGAACGAGCAACGACAAAAAGAACAAGCAACGACAAAAACAAAATACGGGGGTTCTTCGCTGCGCTCAGAATGACGAGCGTTGCGTTGCGGCGTAGAATTTATTTATGGGAATTAGCCGGGAACAGGCGCTGGATTGCTTTGCGAGCGATGATTTGATCGGGATCGGGATGGAGGCCGATGCGGTGCGGCGGCGGTTGCATCCTGAGGGCGTGGTGAGCTACATCATCGACAGGAATATCAACTACACGAATTTTTGTACGGAGTACTGCACGTTCTGCGCGTTCTACCGGCCGCTGAAGGGGAAGCTGGCAGCGGAGGGGTACATCCTCGATTTCGAGACGATCTATGACAAGATCCGTGAGACCGAGGAGATGGGTGGGACAGGTGTGCTGATGCAGGGGGGGATTCATCCGGACCTGAAGATTGACTGGTTCGAGCGGCTGTTTCGCGGGATCAAGGAGCGGTTCCCTGCTATCTGGCTGCACTGCTTGAGCGCGAGTGAGGTGCTGGCGATTGCGGAGTATTCGGAGCTGAGCCTGCGGGATACGATTATGCGGCTGCGGGATGCTGGGCTGGACTCGATTCCGGGGGGTGGCGCGGAGATTCTGGATGATGAGGTGCGGTTCAAGATTGCTCGGTTGAAGTGCCGGACGGAGGATTGGGTGAGCGTGCATCGGACGGCGCATGAGCTGGGGATGCGGACGACGGCGACGATGATGTTCGGCGTGGGCGAGACGATGGAGCAGCGAGTGAACCATTTTGAGGTGGTGCGGAAGCTGCAGGAGGAGACGGGCGGGTTTACGGCGTTTATTCCGTGGAGCTTTCAGCCGAATAATACGGCTCTGGGCGGGCGTGGGTGGGATGAGGCTACTTCGGTTGAATACCTCAAGACGCTGGCTATTTCGCGGATGTATCTCGACAACATTGAGAATGTGCAGGCGAGCTGGGTAACGCAGGGGCTGAAGGTGTTGCAGATGGGACTGCGGTTCGGCGGGAACGATGTGGGGTCGGTGATGCTGGAGGAGAACGTGGTGAAGGCTGCCGGGACTTCTAACTGCACTACGGAGGAGGAGCTTCGGCGGATTATTCGGGATGCCGGGTTCAAGCCGGTGCAGCGGGATACGCTTTATCGGACTATGTTCTTGAATTAGGTGGTAGCGTCACGCTGTCTTTAGTCCTGCTTCTGCGATTGCTGCTGAGATTTTTTCGTCGGCGATTCCCTGCTTGCGCAGGCTTTCGGTGAGTGCCTGGATCTGAGAACCTTCGAGTCGCTCCAGATCCTTGCGGAGCCCTTGGCTGATGTATGCCTTGATCAATCCCTGATACCCGGAAAACCCGAGGGTTGGGGCAATCTCTTTCAGAGTTTCAATTACGTTCTCCGGTATCCGCAGGCTGATCGAGGTCATCACCCGCGGCGTCCGCATCCTCTCCCACATTCGTTCTTTAGCCGTCTTCATAGATTTTCCCTAAATGTAAAAAACAGAAATGCCCTCATTTATGTATATACATTGTATATCTGCCTCGCTGAGGTTCGAAGAATTCTGATATTCAGGGTTTGAGCATGGAGACTATCAAGATTAAGCCGGATGTCTGGTCGCCCGAGGAGACGACCTGCTTTATCCTCATTAACTCGATGACGAAGGAAGAATGGGACAGGAATCTGCCTTATGTACTTGAATTGGGCGTCGATCCAGCACGAATCGAGGGGCTAGAGCCGAACCATCGCGAGATGTTGCCGACTGACAAAGAATGGGACGCACGTATGACTGCAGTGCGCGAGCTCTAGGTCGGGCCTTCAGCCCTCTGGATCTTCGTTGACCGCAAACCTGGGGCTTCGCCCCAGGCTGGTATAGCGGCGGGCCTTCGGCCCTCAAAAACAAATCTCTACACCGATATATGTTTTGTCGTTCTTCAGGGTCTGAATGATCGCTGGAAGATTTTTCCGCTTGTGAATGATTTCGAGGCGACGCGGCGGCATCGCGTAGAATCGTAAGGTTCTGGAACCTTTTTAACGGAGTAATTCACTGTCTACTGTTTTGTCCATGTTAACGTCGCTGCTGCTGGTGTTTGCCGCCCCGAACGGCATCATGGGCTATTTGAAGAGGAATTACACGGGGGATCGGGCGCGGATATTTCATGGGCTGTACCGGGCGAATACGTTTGATACAGCGCTGCTGATTCCTTATTTCATTGTGATGGTGATTTTGGCTTTCTATGGCATTCACCGGTATCAGCTGGTTTGGCTGTACTTCAGGAATAAGAAGAATGCGGCGAAGTGGGATGAACCGCCCGCGCGGTACGGCGAGGGTGAGTTGCCGTTTGTTACGGTGCAGTTGCCGATCTTCAATGAGCAGTTCGTGATTGAGCGGTTGATTGAAGCGGTATGCAGACTGGATTATCCGCGTGACCGGTTTGAGATACAGGTGCTGGATGACTCGACCGATGAGACGGTAACGGTGGCGCGCGAGATTGTGGAGCGGTATGCGGAGGGGTTTGTTGGGATGGAGCCGCAGCCGATTGTTTATCTGCACCGGACGAATCGGTATGGGTATAAGGCGGGGGCTCTGGATGAGGGGTTGAAGGTGGCGCATGGGGAGTTGGTGGCGATTTTTGATGCGGACTTTGTGCCTCCTCCGGAGTGGGTGATGCAGGTGGTGCATCACTTTGCGGAGCCGGAGATTGGGATGGTGCAGACGCGGTGGACGCACCTGAACCGCGGCTACAGCTTTATGACGCAGGTGGAGGCGATCCTGCTGGATGGGCACTTTGTGCTGGAGCATGGCGGGCGATCGCGGGCGGGGGTGTTCTTCAACTTCAATGGCACGGCGGGGATGTGGCGGCGGGAGACGATTGCGAGTGCGGGTGGGTGGCAGCATGACACGCTGACCGAGGATACGGACCTTAGCTATCGGGCGCAGATGGTGGGGTGGAAGTTTAAGTATCTGCAGGATGTGGAGTGTCCGGCGGAGCTGCCTATTGAGATGACTGCGTTCAAGACGCAGCAGGCACGGTGGGCGAAGGGCTTGATCCAGACGGGCAAGAAGATTCTGCCGCGGGTGATGAAGAGTGATCAGCCGTGGCATACGAAGCTGGAGGCGTGGTATCACCTGACGGCGAATATCAGCTATCCGCTGATGATTATTCTGAGCGTGCTGTTGATGCCGGCGATGATTATTCGGAGCTGGCAGGGCTATGTGCAGATGCTGCTGATCGACCTGCCGCTGTTTATTGCGAGCACGATGTCGGTGTCGACGTTCTACCTGGTGAGCCAGAAAGAGCTGTTTCCGAGGACGTGGTACAAGACGTTTTTGTATGTGCCGTTTTTGATGGCGCTGGGTGTGGGATTGACGATTACGAATACTAAGGCGGTGATGGAGGCACTGTTTGGGGTGAAGTCGGCGTTTGCGCGCACTCCGAAGTACAGCGTGCAGAAGAAGGGCGAGAAGAGCCAGGCGAAGAAGTACAGGAAGCGGCTGGGGATTATTCCGTGGATTGAGCTGCTGATTGGGTGCTACTTTGCGTGGACGGTTTGGTATGCGGTGACTTCGGATAACTTCTTTACGGTGCCGTTTTTATTGCTGTTTGTGCTGGGGTATTGGTATACGGGGTTGCTGAGCTTGTTGCAGGGGCGGTTCGAGCGCGATGGGCGGCAAGGTGAGGGCGAGGAGATTCATGAGAAGCCTTATCCGGTGGGGATCTAGATGAACGGGCACGACAGGTTGAACCTTACGGGCGGGGTTCTTGTGACTGCGCTGCCGTTTGTGGTGTTTGTGATTTTGTTGATGCGACGAGGGCGTTATCTCGAGATCAAGCAGTGGCGCTATCGGATGGCAGTGGGTGGGCTGTTGGTGGCGCTGATTGCTTCGTTGCCGGTGCCGCTGTTTTACCTGGTGCTGGAGCTGCCGCAGAGGATGCAGGGGGACTGGCTGCCTGGGACTGCCGTCCGGAGTATGTTGATTGCGTTCTATGCGGGAGCGGTGGCTGTTCTGCTGCTGGCTTTTGCGGAGGGGATTGTGCGGTGGGTGGGGCTTGCAGCGATGTTTGTGAGTTTGGCTTTTCTTTATGTGACTTTGCTGGGGTTGAGCGTTTAGCGGCTTCGAGTGTGAATTGAGGAATCTGATGCGGGGATTTCGATTGAGATTTGTTGGTGTTCTGTTGGTGTTGCTTGTGATGGGGGAATTTGCGTCGGCGCTGGAGTCGGTGCCGAAGGCTGAGTATCACGCGCGCCGGGTGGCGCTGGGAGCGCAGTTGAATGGTGGAGTGGCGGTGCTGTTTGCGGCGGAGGAGCCGGTGCTGGACTTTACGCCTTACCGGCAGGATTCGGACTTCTATTATCTGACTGGGTGGAGTGAGCCGGGTGCAGCGCTGGTGGTGATTGGAGCGGGACCGGGAACGACGACGCGGCTGGGGGAGGTGGTTCCGGCGCATGGGTATCGGGAGATATTGTTTCTGCCGGAGCGGAACCTGATCATGGAGAAGTACACGGGCATGAAGATGGATGCGGCCACGTCAGGGGTGGCGGCGAGCACGGGATTCGATGCGGTGATGATGATGACCGCGCTGCCGGATGAGCTGACAAAGTTTGTTGCGGAGGATAGAAGGCGCGGGGAGAATATGTGGTCGCAGATGGATGTTCCGGCGGCGATGGCGAGCGTGGAGTTTCTGGCGGCGTCGCTGGGTGTGGCACAGGTGGGGCCAGCGGTGCATGATGTGCGGACGTTGACGATGGGGTTGCGGACGGTGAAGTCGGCGGCGGAGATTGAGTTGCTGCGCAAGGCGGCGGAGGCTTCGATACAGGCGCAGTTGGCGGGGATGAAGGCGATCAAGCCGGGAGTTACAGAGCGGACCATTGCGGGGGTGGAGATCGCAAAGATGATGGAGGAGGGGTGCGAGCGGCCTAGCTATGCGGCGATTGTGGGATCGGGGAAGAACTCGACTATGCTGCACTACTCGGCGAACGAAGCGGTAATGAAGGCGGGGGACGTGGTGGTGATCGATGAGGCGGGCGAGTACAGCATGTATGCCAGCGATATTACGCGGACGATGCCGGTGGACGGGAAGTTTACGGCGCGGCAGAAAAAGATCTACGACATTGTGCTGGGAGCGCAGCGGGCGGCGGCGCAGGCGTTTGTCGCGGGCAAGATGAAGCTGGGGAATGTGAGTGATCGCGGGCCGGAGGTTACAGATACGCTGGACAAGGTGGCGTACGACTATATCAACACGCATGGCAAGGACCTGCATGGGCAGCCGCTGGGCAAGTACTTTCTGCACGGGCTGGGGCACTCGGTGGGGATCGATGTGCATGACCCGATGGACTATACGAAGAAGCTGGATAAGGGGATGGTGTTTACGATCGAACCTGGGATTTATATTCCGGAGGAAGAGATCGGCGTGCGGATTGAGGATGTGGTCTATGTAGACCAGGATGGACGGCTGGTAGACTTAATGGCGAAGTTGCCGCATGAGACGCAGGAGATTGAAGCGGCGATGCGGCACTAACACTCAATAAGCCAGACGGGAATTCTACAAGAGATGATTACTGGGACACTGATTCTGGTTGCAGTGCTGCTGGGATATGGGATGGCGGTGGGATGCTCGCTGGTGGCGACGTTTGGATTGGCCTCGGCATCGCCGCAGTTTGTCGCGCGAGAGCATCGCATTACGCCAGGATATAAGCGGGTGCAGGCGCTCATGTGGCTGGTTTGCACAACGGCTGGTGGGTTTGTGACCTGCGCGGTGGCGCAGGGGACGCGTGAGTTAGAGGTAGGGGGGCTGCTGGCAGCCGGCCTGATTGGGATGTTGTGGTTCAACACGTGGGAGGCGCGGCAGCGGGGTATGGCGCACCAGATCCTGATGAGCCTGGTTTCTATAGTCGGAGTAATCGCAGGGTATTCGCTGGCGAATCATTTCCTGAAGATCGAATTTTAGCATTTGTAATGGAGCAAAGATGCAAAAGGCCCGGCTTAGCGCCGGGCCTTTTGCGTTACGTGGAGCGGATTCTGCTAGAAGCGGATGCCGAAGGTGATGGGAATGTAGGTTGTCTTGGCGCTGTTCTGCGGGAAGACATTGAAGTAGTTGCTGGTGCTGGTGCCCAGCGAAAATGGGCGGGGCGAGTTGGCGGTGTATATGTAACGGGCTTCGGTGTAGAACCTCTCGCCGGCAAAGCGGGAGAAGCGATAGGTGAAGCCGACGCCGCCGTTGAAGCCTACAGCGTTGCTGGTGTACTCGTCGATGACAGAGTTGGCTCCGTACTGGAAGCATCCGTAGAAGGGGCTGCATTCGGTGCCGACGGTGGGGGTGGTGAAGGTCGTGACCTTGTGGTAGTAGCCAACCCCGCCGACGACGTAAGCACCCATGGTGTCACCCTGGATGAAGTTGTAGACCGGATTGAGCGTGAATGACCAGTCGTGGCCAGAGCCACCGATCTGGGTAATGGGGGTTCCGGTGCAGCCTGATCCGCAGAGGAGCGCGTATATCGGCAGTAAGGTGTTGAGGGTGCCTGTCTGGATGCCGAAGTTATCCCAATCGAACTGAGCGAGAACGGCGAAGGACTTGTTGAAGGCGCGTCCGCCACCGACCTGGAATTTATAGCTCGGGGTGAAATAGTTGTGGGTACCACCTACGGGGAGGGTGAACCCACCACCGACTATGAAGGTCCACTTGTTGGAGCCGTCAGCGTTGTGGGAGCTGTCGGCGTAGCGCGGTTTTCCATAGCTGCGGCGTGGGGGCGGCTGCAGTGCATCGTGAGGGTCGAAGTTGAGGCGCTCGATGGCGACCGTATCCGAAGGAACCGAGGAGATGGATGAGCTGTACGATGTGTCGCTGGCGGTCGTGGGCGTCGTCGGATTCACCGGCTGATCGAGCGAGGCGTGGAGATCGAGATGAGGGGCCGGTGCAGAGTCCGATTGGGCCTGCACGGCGATGGTGGTTGCAGCAGCGACTAAGGCAAGAGCGGCAGCGCGGGCCATAAAGCGGATCGTTTGGCTTGCGCGAGCTTTGGGCTGAACGCTCTCGGTCGTTTGAATGATTGTATACATCGTGTAATGGCTCCCTTGTGACGGCGACGTGTTGGTATGAAGCTATGCTTTCATTTTGAACCCGGCGAACGGATTCTTGTTGTGCTGACTGGTACTTCTGCGAGTTCGGGATATGGTTCCGCAGCGCTTCGTCTTGATGGTAAGACGCACTAAAACTGGTTTTGGATGACAGGGGGCCGGTGGGTGGTTTGACTGGGCAAAAAAACGGGTATCCTGCGGCGTTGCATACAGGATACCCGGGTTGATGCGTCCGCGTATTGGCGGACGGGAATGAGAGCTCTGCTCTAGTGGATGTCGAACTGTTCAGGGTGCAGGGTGGGGTCGGATTTGACCAGGATCGTCTTGCCGACCATCTCCTCCATCTCCTGCAGCCAGCGGGAGGTAGAGGATTTGAGAGCTTTGACTACGTCGGGGTGGACACGGAGCATGACGTCGCCACGGTCGAGATGCCTGTGCATCTTGCGCATCTCGATGTAGATGTCGTTGCAGACGGTAATGGGGGACTTGACCATTCCGGTGCCGACGCATACGTTGCAGGTGGTGGAGAGGGTTCGCTCGAGGGACTGCTTGACGCGCTTGCGGGTGATGGCGACCAGGCCGAAGTCATTGAACTGAAGGACCTTGGAGGGGGCGCGATCGCTCTTGAGCTCATCTTCGAGGGCGGCCATGACACGGTTGCGGTTCTTACGCTCGTCCATGTCGATGAAGTCGATGATGATGATGCCACCGAGGTCGCGGAGACGAATCTGGCGGACGATCTCGGGGATGGCGTCGAGGTTGGTTTTGACGATGGTGTCTTCGAGGCGAGCGGTCTTGCCGACGAACTTGCCGGTGTTGATGTCGATCGCGACGAGGGC
Organism: uncultured Acidobacteriaceae bacterium; assembly: GCA_963744125.1. Taxonomy (GTDB): domain Bacteria; phylum Acidobacteriota; class Terriglobia; order Terriglobales; family Acidobacteriaceae; genus Edaphobacter. Next base: position 24,573 of record CAVUSG010000015.1, read on the forward strand.
TTCGGTCTGGTTAATGACGATGGAGCCGCCGGATTTGAGCCATACCTTGGAGCGGAGCGCCTTGTTGATCTCTTCAGTGATTCCGAACTGCTCGAAGAGCGGGGTCTCCTTGGTGTAGAGCTTGACGCGACGAATGAGAGCAGGCTGGAAGCGCTGCAGGAATCGCAGGATGCGCTCGTAGTCGGTCTCGGTATCGACCCAGATGGCGGAGAAGTTGTCGGTGACCTGATCGCGGAGAATGCGCTCGACGAGGTTGAGGTCGTGGTAGATGAGGGCCGGAGATTTCGAGGACTCGGAACGAGTCTTGATGTCGGCCCAGAGGTTGAGGAGGAAGCGCAGGTCGCTGCGGAGTTCTTCTTCGGTGGCTCCCGCAGCGGCGGTGCGAACGATGAAGCCGCCGGTTGCGTCGCCCTTCTCGGAGAGAAGGATTTCCTTGAGGCGGCGCCGTTCTCCGTCGGACTCGATCTTGCGAGAGACGCCGGTGTGGTTGACGGTGGGCATGAAGACCAGGAAGCGGCCGGGGAGCGCGATGTGCGAAGTGATACGCGCGCCCTTCTTGGCGATGGGCTCCTTGGCTATCTGGACGAGGACCTCCTGGCCGGGCTTCAGCAGGTCGCTGATGGCGGGCAGATTGGTGGACTGCATGGACTGGCGGCTGCGTCCGCTGCGCTCGCGGTCGCCTGCTCCCCCGGTGTTGCGGGAGCGGTCGCGGTCGCGACCATCGCGACGTCCGTCACGACGGCCATCACGGCGTCCGTCGCGACGTGGGCGGCTGCGATCACGATCTCGGTCGCCTTCGCGAGCAGGAGTTGCGGGAGCGGCGTTGTAGTCAAGGCCGTCGGAGGCGGTGTGTTCAGCGGCAGGCTCGTGGGTGAAGGAGTCTACGCCTTCTTCGCCGGAGTCTACGTCTTGGACGTCGGTGTCTTCTTCTTCGTTCTCATCGCCGATCTGATGGTCGATGGTGTCCTCTTCTTCGAAGTCTTCGAAGTCCTCTTCGTCGGCGTCGAGTTCGGCGTCAGCGTCGGCGGGACGAGTGATCTGGTCGATGGACATCTCGCGGATCATGGTGCCAAGGTCGGCGGCGCCTTCGAGGGTCTCTTCTTCGTCGAAGTCGTCCATCTCTTCGATGGCGCTGGCGTGGAGGGTGTGGACCTCGTCGTCCTCGACGAGCTCTTCTTCATGCAGGACGCCGACGGTGGAGTCCGGTGTTTCGGGGCTGAGGACGGCGGTCTCGTGATGGATGGGAGCGGTGGGGTCTGCTACCTCGTGCGCCGGGGGAGTGTGGGGCTCGATGGCGGGGGCGTCAGAGGTGAGCTCGCCGGTCGAGTGGAGGGTGGTGATGTCGTGAGCCGGGAGTGCTGCCTCCGGGGTTGCGGCAGGCTTCTGCCAGTCCCAGGCTTCGGTCTCAGGAGTGGTGTGGCTGGCTGCTTGTGGCTCGGTTACAGGTTCGGCGGGGGCGGGTTCAGCAACTCGCTCGACGACCTGCTCTACTATCGGCTCAACTACTGGTTCGGGTTCTAGGACCGGGGCGCTCTGACGGAACTCGCTCTGGCTGACGGGGTCTACGCGGTAGGAAGCAGAGGCCTCGGTGGGCTCGTATTCGGCGGGCGGCGTGGGAACGCGAAGGTCGGCACGATCTTCGATGCGATGGGTTGCCTGCTGCTCCCGACGGCTGGGTTCAGCGCGGCTGGGCTCTGGACGGCTAGGTTCCGAGCGGCGGGAGAGAGTCTCGCCGGGGAGGACGGAGCCGCCATCCCAATCGGATGAGACGGTGTAGCCGGGGGCCGATGGGAGCACGATGGTTTCGGCGACTGAGGCGGCTGGTTTGGCTGCGGGGGTCTCTTCGCCTCTGCGGTACTTTGAGAGGGATTCGCCGGGGAGAATGATGGGCTCGCCTGCGGGTGCCTCGGGGGCGGCGCCGTAGACGGGCGCTGCGTAGACGGGGGTGCTGTCTACGCCGTAGAGGTCGGTTTTTGGAGCGAAGCCGCGCGGGACGCGTGGGGCGCGGTCGTCGGTACGTGGGCCACGATCATCGTTGCGAGGACCGCGGTTGTCGCTGCGAGGACCACGGTCGCCACGATTGCGGCCTCCGCGATCTCCGCGGCCACGGCCACGATCGCGGTCGCGACCACGGTCGTTGCGGTCGGAGCCCTGACCTTCAGGCTGGCCGTAGGCAGAGGCAATGGGAGCTGTGTTGCGTGGAGCGGGTGGGGCTTCGATGGCTGGCTCGGGCGCGCTGGCATCGAATTCGCGGCTGGAGTCTTCGTAGTTGCCATCGTTGTCGGTATCCGGCGTTGCTTCGTTGAGGTTTTGTTCGCCGGTTGCCTGGGACTCTTCCCCCGAGCCTGGACCGCGACCGCGACGGCGGCCACGACGGCCGCGCCAGCGACGGCTTCCGTCGGCGCCGGGAGCTGCTTCACCGAGCTCTGAGGATTCGGGAAGATCGGCAGGGATGGCGTTTTCTTCGAAGACGGGCTGATAGTTGAACTCGGCGTCCGGTGCCTCGTAGCCGCTGTTTACGGAGGTGGTGGGCTGAGGGCTGTCCGTCCGTTCTGGCCTTGGTTGACGGTCGCGATTGCCGCTGCGGCCACGGTCACGGCGGCCTCGGCCACCACGGTCGCGGCCGTTGCGGTCGCCACGGTCGGTGCGGGGGCTGGAATCTTCGGAGACTGGCTGGGTGGAACCTTCGAGTGTGGTCGGGGTGGCTTCGCGGTTGCCGTTGCGGTCGCCACGGTCGCGGTTATCGCGACGGGTATTGCCGCCTCCGTTGGCTGAGACCTCGAAGTCGGCGGAGTCGCCGGCCTCCTCCATGAAGTCGGTGATGTAGAGGAAGGCGTCGCGCTCGAGGCCGATGTCCACGAAGGAGGACTGCATTCCGGGAAGGACGCGGGTGACTTTACCGTTGTAGATGGAGCCGGCGAGAGTGTATTCGTTCTCGCGCTCGTAATAGATTTCGGTTAGAGCGTCGTTTTCGACGATGGCAAGCCGGGTTTCGTGCGGCGTGCTGGATATATAGATTTCTTTCGACATTGTTGCTCTGCTCTTTCTGCCCGGTTGAATCCGAGCGGCAGACGAGACAGAGAACTATCGGGAGTACGCCTAGCTGTGCTAGTTGCGGCTCACCGTAGGTGCGGACAGGGTGCGGGATGCTGAAGCTGCGTGGACGACTCCGATTCCACCGGCCGCGGCGCGGAGGTGGAAGAGCTGGGACCCGTGCAGGACGGGGCGAAACCTTTGGAGACCGGTGACACGATGGGGGGCTTCTTGCAATTGCGGGCATGCGGAGTTTGTGGCCAGAACAACCTCATTGAACTGAGGCGGGGCCGTTTGCCATCCGAATGCGGTCATATTTCCCTAAAACCTGTCCGGCCAACGGAATCGATGTCTCTGCCTGGCCGGCCTTTTCTTCTAAAAGTCTTTGTCCGCTGCCGGCGCCTTGCGCCAACGGGAGCGGGTACGTACGCTGAGCGGTATCTGACCGATCAGGTGTTTCCAGTATTGCACCAATTCCGTTGCATGTGGACGACCTGGTCCACGCGGGAGCGGAAATGTTAGTTCACGAACCGGCGCATGCGGATGTTCATGACGATCCCTAGCGCGAGGAAGGTGAAGAGAATCGACGATCCGCCGTAACTCATGAGCGGAAGGGGGATTCCTGTGACAGGCATCAGCCCTACAACCATCCCAACGTTGACCGCGATCTGAAATACGATGACGGCCACGATGCCCATGATGATGAAGGCTCCGGGCAGGTCTGGGGCTGTTTGAGCGTTTTGGATCAAACGCATCAATATCAATAAGTATAGCAGCAGGACACCTACGGCACCGACGAAGCCGTGTTCCTCACAGAAGGCGGCAAAGATGAAGTCGGTGTAGGGGATGGGGAGGAAGTCGCCCTGGGTCTGGGTTCCCTGGTTGGCTCCCTTGCCCCAAACTCCTCCGGAGCCTACGGCGATGAGGGATTGGCGGATCTGGTAGCCGGAGCCCTTGGGGTCGGAGTCGGGGTCGAGGAAGGCGGTGATGCGCGCCTGCTGGTAGGGCTTGAGGCGCTTGCCGCTCTTCCAGGCGATGCCGCCGACGATGGCGAGGCAGAGGACGATGAGGGAGGCCTGGCGGAAGGTGAGGCCGCCGAGGAAGAGTCCGGCGATAAGGATGGGCAGGTAGGTGAGGGTGGTGCCGAGGTCAGGCTGGATGAGGACCAGGACCATTGGGATTCCGACAAGGAGGCCGGCTTTGGCGATGTCCCTCCACGAGAGGGCGTGACCGACGAGGGGCCAGAAGTAGCGGGCAACAGCGATGATGAGGACGAGCTTGACCCACTCGGAGGGCTGGAAGTGGACGCCGCCGCCTAGGTTGATCCAGCGCCTGGCGCCGAGAACTTTGGTGCCGACGATCTTGACGGCGACGAGGGAGACGATGCTGATGCCATAGGCCCAGGGGGCGATGTCGAGCAGACGGTGATAGTCGATGAGCGAGATGATGAACATCAACAGCAGGCCGGCGGCCAGGAAGAGCACCTGCTTGGTTTCAAAGCCGTGGAATTTGGTGTGGAGTGTGGCGGATTTGATCTCGAGGACGGAGATGACAGAGAGCAGGCCCACGAAGCCGAGGAGCACCCAGTCAAAGTCGCGATAGGAGGAGAGGCGGGTCATTCGTGGCTACTCGGCGCCTGGGGTTTTGGGTGGGACGGGTGTGGTGTTGGGTGACTCGGGCTTGGCTGAGGGCGCTGGGGCGTCGGCGATGTGGATATTGTTCTCGCGCTTGCGCTGCTTTTCGACGAAGGCGTTGATGACCTGGGCTCCGAGCTGGGCGGAGTGCCATCCCCAGTCACCGTTCTCCCAGAGGACGGCGACGACGATGTCGGGGTTGCGGCGGGGGGCCATGCCTACGAACCAGGCGTTGGGTTGGGTCTTGTGACCGCCGCCGGATTTGGCGAGGGCGGCGTGGCTCATAACCTGCGCGGTGCCGGTCTTGCCGGCGAAGTCGATGCCGTCGAGGTGGGCTACTCCAGCTGTTCCACCGGGGCCCATGACGGCGGACATGCCATCGGTGATGACCTCCCAGTTGGCGGGGGAGAGGGGGATGGTCTTGTCGCCGGCGCCGGGGAAGTTCTCTTGTATCTGCTTGAACTGGGTTGCGATCGTAGGATCTGAGAATTGGTCGGCGAGGACGACGTGGGGGCGGCGGAGGACGCCGCCGGAGGCGATGCCGCCGAGTGCGCGGGCGAGCTGGATGGGGCTGGCGGTGACGGCGCCCTGACCGATGCCTACGGAGATGGCTTCGCTGGGATACCAGCGCTCGTGCTGGGTCTTGAGCTTCCAGGCGGTGGAGGGCATCGTTCCGGCGACCTCGTCAGGGAGGTCGATGCCGGTCTTCTGGGAGATGCCTACGGAGGTGGCGTATTTGGCGATGGTGTCGATGCCGAGGCGGTCGGCGAGAGTGTAGTAGAAGGTGTCGCAGGACCAGGGGATGGCGTTTTCAATTACGACGGTGCCGTGGTGCTTGTCGCAGGCGTGGAACTGGCCGTAGAAGGTTCCGCCGCCGTTGCAGACTACGTGCATGGTCTGGGCTACGCCTTCTTCAAGACCGGCGAGGGACATGATGATTTTGAAGGTGGAGCCGGGGGCGAGCTGGGCCTGGATGGCTTTGTTGAGCAGGGGGTGGTCGGGGTTGTTGACGATCTCGCTCCAGTAGCTCTTGCTGACGCGGACGGAGAACTGGTTCGGGTCGAAGGTGGGGCGGGAGGCGAGGGCGAGGATCTCGCCGGTGTGTGGGTCCATCGCTACGATGGCTCCGGTCTTGCCTTCGAGGGCCTTCTCGGCGGCCATCTGGATGTCGAGGTCGATGGTGAGCTTGAGGTCCTGGCCGGGGACGGCTAGCTCCTGACCTAGTTGGCCGATCTCCTTGCCGTGGGAGTTGACGATGACGTCGCGGGAGCCGTCTTTGCCGCGGAGGAGCGCGTCGTAGGTCTCTTCGACGCCGGATTTGCCTACTACGTCTCCGGGTGAGTAGAGGTCGTACTTGGCCTGGTTGAGGTCGTTCTCGGAGATCTCGCCGACGTAGCCTATGAGGTGGGCGGCGAATCCGTCGCGGGGGTAGAGGCGGCGTTGTTCGTCGCGGGTTTCGAGCTCAGGGAGCTCGTCGCGGTGAGCGGCGATGAAGGCCTGCTCGTCGGGGGTGATGTCTTGCTTGAGCGGGATGGACTGGTATTTGGGGGTGGCCTGGAAGCGGCGGAGGGTGGCCTGGATCTGGTCAACGGGGATGTGCAGGCCCTGGGCGATGAGGGGGAGATCGGGGGTGAAGTCCTTGACCTGTTCGCGGAGGAGGTAGCAGGTGACGGAGGGGTAGTTGTCTACAAGGAGGCGGCCTTCGCGGTCGAAGAGGCGGCCTCGGGGGGCGAGGACGGGGACCTTGCGGGTGCGGTTGGCTTCGGCGAGGATGCGGTAGCCGTCGGCTCCTACGATCTGGAGACGCCAGAGGCCGATGGTGAGGACGGCCAGGATGAGCGCGACGTAATACTGAGCGAGGTGAAGCTTTATTGGATTGAGCTTTTCCTCGCGGGTGTAGGGACCGGTGGTGTGTGATTCAGAGTGCGGGGAGTCCATCTTGTGCTTAGTGTATTCGTGTTCGGGATTTTGTTGGTTCTATTGGGTAGGACGAACCCGATTGGAAACTGTTGCCTTTCTTTGTTGTAGCGGAGGGTATCCCCTCCCCGTCTGTTTTGTGCAAAATCTTGATTCTGTTTGATTTAAGTCCGGACCTCGGCTGCGGATGGCCGTAAAGTCTTGATTTTCAAAGATCGCTTGCTGCAAAGTATTCCATTTATGGCACTTATGCTTGCCAGATAAAAGGAAGACGTGCAGGTTTTGGGTATTGTCCCCTTGGTTCTATTTTACATTGGCTGTCAAGGGGTTGGAGCAAAGGCAAGACGGACGCGGAGGACGCAGAGGTGCGCGGAGAGCGCGGAGAAGGGCTAAGGCAAAGGCGTCCTGTGAGCCAGTGACGTGTCATGAGCAACGACGAAAAGAGCGGGAGAGGGTGTACGTTCGCGAACGGGGATCATTGAGGGTTGGCGGTGGTCCAACCCATGTCTCAGAAGCGAGACATAGGGCACCCGGTTTGGTGGGGGTCCGGAAACTCCACCATTATTCGGTGCGTTTGGCTCGGTCGAGTAGGAGGAAGATGGGGATGGCTACGGCGGTGTTGACGGTGGCTCGGAGGAGCTCGTGGAGCCAGAGGAGGTGGAAGCCGGGATTGCCTATGAGGCGGCGGTTGATGAGGAAGAGAAGGATGCTGTTGAGGATAGAGAAGCCGAAGTTCATGACGAGGCGGGTGGAGAGGCTCTCGACGTCGACCTGCACGCCTATGCTGGCGGCGGCGTAGGCGATGATGGTTTTTGCGATGCCGTTGACGCCGATGGGCTGGGCGGTGAGGGCGTCCTGGAGGAGACCGATGGTGGCTCCGGTGAGGGCTCCGGCGATGGGGGAGCGGCGGGAGACGGCGAAGAAGATGGTGACGATGAGGGGTAGATCGAGGATGGCGAGACGGGGGAAGGGTTTGGGCAGCAGGGCTTGCAGGAGGATTGCGGCTACGGGGACGAGCAGGGTCACCGCCGGATGGAAGGTGTGCTGTTCGAGTTCGCGGCGCGAGGTGTAGCTGCGTGAAGGCATGAGAGAGAGGTACTAGTTGCTGGGTACTAGGGGCTAGGTGAGGTGCTAGGTGTTATGGTTCCCTCTTGGGTGTTTGGAGGTAGGTGTGGAGGCCGGTCAGCATTCTTCCTATCTCCTCGGAGAGGTCTGAGGCTTGTTGAATGAGTTTTGGATCTCCGAATTTCAGGCGAGATGCGAGGATTAGTTGCGTTTGCAGCTCGTCGTTTGAGCCTTGGGCTACCAGGACGAATCTTCCATAGTCTTTTCTGCTGCGTCGGCCCCAGCCCTCGGCGATGTTGCTCGGAATAGAAATGCTGGCTCTACGCATCTGTGAAGTTATTCCATATATCTCGTACGCAGGAAAGTCAGTAGTAAGTCGATAGATATTTTCCGCCAGATCGATTGCATTCTGCCAGACTTTCAGGTCACGATACGTGCTTGCCATTGGGATGATTGTAGTTGCTGGGTACTAGGGACTGGGTGCTAGGTTATTAGAGGTTAGTTGTTGGGTGGCGTGGTGGTCGGTGGTGGAGTGGGTTTGGGTTGAGGTTTGGTGGGGGCTGGATTGGTGGGATCTGTTGGATTCCGTTGCTGGGGTGAATTGGATGAAGGCTGGGTAGAGGTTGGAGCTGTGTGGGTTGAGCCGGGGGTCAGGTCGGCGGCGGAGGGGGTGGAGCCGGGGGTGTAGCGGTCGGGGTGGAGCGCGGGAGATGGATGGGGGGCTTTGGCTGCTGCGTTAGGGTCGATTGGGGCGTTGGGATCTTTGGGGGCGTTGGGGTCGGGAGTGTTGGCGTCGTGGAGGCTGGGTAGGCGGTCGGCTACGATCTCGGCGGCGGTCTTGGCGTCTGCGGCTGCTTTTTGCTGGGCGGCCAGGGCGGCTGCGGCCTGCTGGGCTTCGGCGGTGGCTGCTCCGGTGGCTAGATCCTGTTGAGCGGAGAGTGGGAGGTCGGCCTGGGTGGCGGTGATGACGAGGACCTCTTCGAGCTGGGAGAGGTTGGCGGCGGGGCGGACGTGGATGAGGGTGTAGGGCTGGTGGTCGGGATCGGGGGCGATGGACTCGATGGTGCCGACGGGGAGGCCGCGAGGATATATCTGGTCGCCTCCGGAGGTGAGGACGGCTTCGCCGGGATGGATGCGGGAGTCGGAGGTTAGGTTGGTGATGACGACGCGGGCTCCGATGGCTCCGTGAAGGATGGCGCGGATGCGGGAGCTGGCGAGGAGGACGCCGGCTCCGGAGGCCTGGTCGTCGATGAGGAGGACCTGTGCGGTGTGGGGGAAGACGTCGCGGACCTTGCCGACGATGCCGTCGGGGGTGATGACGGCCTGGTCGGGTTTGAGGCCGTCTTCCCTGCCCTTGTCGATATAGATGACGCGGGAGAGATCGGAGCCGCTGGTGCCGATGACCTGCGCGGCGACGGTGTGGGCGACGTAGTGCTGCTGGAAGGCGAGGAGGGCCTGGAGGCGATGGCCCTGGAGGGCGTCCTGAGCGACGGCTGCTTGTTGGAGGCGCATGTCGGCGAGCTGCTGGCGGAGGTCGGCGTTCTGCTGGCGGACGTGGCGGAGGTCGATGTAGTTGGACCAGCCGTGATGCGTGTAGTAGCCGATGCCGTTGAAGAAGCGCTCGAACGGAGTGACGATGGAGACGACCCAGTAGCGCATGAGCGAGATGCCGCGAGGGTCCGTGGCGGAGGGGTCGACACGGCGCGGAACCTGGATGGCGAGGCCGATGGTCTGCGCGAGCAGGATCACGATGAGGATCAGCGGATTTTTGTAACGCGTGAAGAAGGATTCCATGCTGCCTGAAACTATTATGGGCGAGATGTGGTGTGGATGGGTGGGCGAGTTGGTTGACGGTCTTGCTTCCGGGGTGGATTGGACGCAGGATCAGGAATTTGGGTGGTTGCGGTTTCAGGGTTGCGGGTTCGCAAAGAAATGAACTTCTCGGAGAGAATGAGCGTAGTTCCCTGCGCAATTCAAAATTTTGAGGTGATGCTTTGATTCGTTGGCTGATGCTGGTGTCGTTTGTGGTTGCGGGGGTTCAGCCGGCGACGGCTCCTAAGGGAGCTGCGGCCAAGCCTGTTGCCGATGGGCCGCAGTACATGGCGGATGGACAGATGAAGTTTCCGGCGGATTATCGCGAGTGGGTGTTTTTGAGCTCGGCGCTGAACATGAGTTACAACCCGCAGGCTACAGCTCCGGATCACTCGATGTTTAACAATGTGTTTGTGAATCCTTTGGCGTATAAGGCATTTCTGAAGACGGGGACGTGGCCGGAGGGGACGATGATCATGCTGGAGCAGCGCGAGGGCGAGGGGAACCACTCCATCAATAAGAGGGGGCAGACGCAGTCGGCGGAGGTGATGGGGACGGAGGTGCATGTGAAGGACTCTGCGCGGCTGAAGGGTGATGGGTGGGGGTTCTTTGAGTTCGATAATCAGGTGAGTGGGAAGCTGGTGGAGCGGCCGGCGAATTGTTATACGTGCCATGAGGCTCATGGGGCGGTGGATACGACGTTTGTGCAGTTTTATCCGACGCTGTTGCCGGTGGCTAAGGCGAAGGGGACTTTGAGTAAGGAGTATTTGAAGGATGAGGCGGCGGGGACGAAGTGATTCGTGGCCAGCGGAAGTGAATTTGGTGGCATCCCCACCTCAGGCGCGATGATGCAGCGCCTGAGATGGGGCACCCAGTTGATTTAGTAGCGCCAGCTTTTTGTGTCGGCTCCTGTTGGAGCGGTTTTGATCATGTGATCGGTCATCTGGGGGATTACGCGCTGGGCCCAGGTGGCTCCGTTTTGTTGCATGGTGTATTCGGATGGGCCTCCGGTGTAGCAGTGGGGCATGCCGGGGCCGTACTGGAAGGTGGCGTCGGAGTGGGGATTGCGGGATGCGTCGAGCGACTTCTCGAGGAGGTGGACGGCGTTATTGAAGAAGTAGGTGTCGCCGTCGCCGACTGCGAAGTGGAGTTTGCCCTCGAGCTTGGGGCCTAGGGTTGGCCAGTCGCGCTGCATGATGGCGTTGAGGTCGTAGTGATCGTGCCAGTAGGCTACGACTTTTTTGTCGATGACTCCGGTGAGTGGATCGAGGACGCTGGCGGGGTAGCCGTCGGGGCCGGCGGGTGAGTAGACGGCCTGCCAGATGTCCCACTGCTCGGTGGAGCGGCCGTGGGTGCCGAGGACGTACTCGAAGCGATACTCGCCTTCGGTGTTGGCGATGATGGAGCCGTCGGGCTTGCGGTCGGCGGCGATGGGGATGGTGCCGAAGGGGCCCTGACGGTAGAAGGCGTTGGTGTCGGTGTAGAGATCGATGTTCTGGTAGGCGTGGAAGTCTACGGGGTCAGGGCAGGCGGTGTAGGTGCCGTTGTAGAGGTCGGGGTAGAAGACCTGGGTCGCGATGGACTCCCATCCGCCGGTGCTGCCGCCGTAGGTGGCGCGGGCCCAGCCCTGGCCTATGCCGCGGAACTGCTTTTCAATTGCGGGGATGAGTTCCTCGTTGATGGCGGAGCCGTAGGGGCCTACGTTGGCGGAGTCTACGTCGTAGGAGTCGTCATAGTAGGGGTTGGCGTTCTGGACGTAAAGGAGGATGACCCGCGGCATGATGCCGGAGGTCCAGTCCTGAAAGAATTTGTAACCGTATAAGTTACGTGTGTTGGGAGCGCCGTCGGGGCCGGGTTTGGGCGGGGTGGGGATGAAGGGCTGCGAGGCTCCGAAGGCGGCGTGGAAGTGGTCCTGATAGACGACGAGCGGGAACTTGGCGTTGGGGTGGGCGTCGAAGCCGTCGGGGAGCAGGACCCAGGCGCCGAGATACATGTCGCGGCCCCAGAATTTGCTGAGTTTTTCGCTCTTGAAGCGGACGTACTTTAGCCACTTGGAGGTTGCGGGATCGGCGGCGATCTTTGCGGGGTCGGCGTCGGTGCCTTCGATGGGCGGGATGGTTTTGTCTAGCGTGAGCTTGATGGGGCTGGCGGATTTGGGGTCGATGTGGAGGGTGGCGGGCTCGTTATAGGGGTTGCCGGGCTTGCGATTCCAGTGCTGGCCTTCGCCTCTGTCAGGTGGGAGCCAGAGGTTGCGGCCGTCGGCGAGGTGGAACTGCTCGTAGACGTTGAAGACGGCCTGGACGTGGTAGTCGCCGACGGGGAGCGCGGTGAGGTTGGGGAGCGGGTAGCCGATGGTCTTGGCGTCGATGACGATGGGCTTGCCGGGAGCGAGATTTTCTACGTCGACTCCGAAGGCCTGGGCGGACTCGTAGTTTTCGCTGAGCTGGAAGCGAGGCTCGTTGCTGCCACCACCGCGGCGGCCACCTTGCTCGTTGGGCTTTGCGATGATGAGGATCAGGTGGCCGTTGAGTGGGGTGGTGGCGGGGATGGTGACTTCGAAGCGGAGTTGGGCGTGGGCAGCGACGGCGGCGAGCAGGATTGCGGATAGGGCGAGAGTGCGGCGCATGGGACCTCTTGGAATTGTGGTGAGAGTGCCAGTTTACATGCGCTGATTATTTTGATTGAAAGAGTAGTGGGGTGAAGTGGATGAGGTTGTCCTGCCAGACGATCCATGAGTGGACGCCGGGGGTCTGGACGTAGGTGACGGGCATGTCTTTGGATTTGAGCCAGTCGGCTAGCTTGTGATTGGGTTCGGAGAGGGAGTCTTCGGTGCCGCAGGAGATCCAGAGGAGGCGGAGGTTTGCGGTCTTGGGGTTGAGGTTGGCGAGGGCGGGGTTGGTGGGGATGGATTGGGCGGCGGAGCTTAGGCCGATGACGTAGGCGAACTTGTCAGTGTTGGTGAGGCCGATGGTGAGGGACTCCATGCCACCCATGGAGAGACCAGCGATGGCGCGGTGGTCGCGGTCTCGCGCCACATGATATGTCGCCTCGACTTGCGGGAGGACTTCGGTGAGGAGAGCCTGCTCGAAGCGCTTGTAGTGGTCGGCGGCTTTGGCGGGGTCACGGCGGCCTTCGGCGGTGGTGACGTAGTTGAGGTCGCCGTAGCCGAGGGGCATGACTACGATCATGGGCTTGATCTTGCCCTGAGCGAGGAGGTTGTCGAGGATGAAGTTGGCTTTGCCTACGGCGGTCCAGCTATAGGCACCTTCGTTGAAGCCGTGGAGGAGGTAGAGGACTGGGTAGAGGGTCTTGGCGGCGGGGTTGTAGTTGGGTGGGGTGTAGACGTAGTAGTCGTCCTGGTTGCCGGGGAGGTTGAGGACGATTTTTGAATCGTAGTAATGATGATGGAGCTCGCCGTGGGGGACGTTGGTGGCATCCCAGAGCTGCGGGCCGTCGCCGGGGACGGTGAGGAGGTTGGTGACGTTCTGGAATTTGGTGGCGGTGTGGACGTTGGCTGGGTCGAGGCGGGATTCGCCGTCGGCGATGAAGATGTAGTTGTAGATGGCGGGTGGGAGAGGCTGGGTGGTGACGGTCCAGACTCCGGAGGCGTCTTTGATCATCTCCATGGGCTTGGGGAGGTCGCGGATGTTCAGCATGACCTTGGTGGCGCCGGGATCTTTGTAGCGGAAGGTGATGGTGTGGTCGGGATGGATCTCGGTGGACTGGTAGTTGATGGGCGGAGCCTGGGCGCTGATGGAGGCAGTGGCTAGCGCGAGGATTGCGAGGGCGAATTTCATACGCGTCAGTTTAGCTGAGGGACGGCGTGTTGTGGGGGTGATCAGCGGAAGAGGAGTGGGGCGAATTGGGTGAGGTTTTCGCGCCAGACGATGGCAGTGTGGCGGCCTTCGGTTTCTATCGGCGTGACGGGCATGTTCTTTGCCTTTAGGAAGGCGACGAATTTTCGATTCGAAGTGATGAGGTCGTCGGTGGTGCCACAAGCTACCCAGAGGAGACGGAGGTTGGCGGTCTTGGGGTTCAGGGTGGCGAAGGTTTTTTCGGCGTCGAGTTGCTGGATGGCTGCGCTGAGGCCGATGACGTAGGCGAACTTGTCGGTGTTGGCGAGGCCGATGGAGAGGCTTTCGAGTCCGCCCATGGAGAGGCCGGCGATGGCGCGGTCTTCGCGCTTGTGGGAGGCGTTATAGGTGGATTCGACCTGCGGAAGAATTTCGGTGAGCAGGGCTTGCGAGAAGAGGTTGGTGTTGCGGTCGATGATGGCTGGATCGCTCCAGCCTTTGAAGGAGGTGGCGAAGGACATATCTCCGTAGCCGAGCGGCATGACGACGAGCATGGGCTTGATCTTGTGCTGGGCGAGGAGATTGTCGAGGATGGTATCGGCGCGCATGATGGTGTCCCACGCGACGGCGGTATGACCCCAGCCGTGGAGGAGATAGAGGACGGGGTAGGGTTGTTTGGCTTTGGGGTCGTAGCCGGGTGGGGTGTAGACGTAGAAGTCGCTCTGATTGGCAGGCATGCCGACAGCTACTTTGGTGGTGTAGGTGTGGTGATGGATGGTGCCGTGGGGGACGGCGGCGATGTCCCAGAGCATGGGTGCGTCGCCGGGGATTTCAACTTGTGCGCCCTGAAGCCCGAGGTTGGGCGTGATGTTGAAGTTGTTGGGATCGAAGTTGGGGCGGCTGTCTACGTCAATTCGGTAGGCGTAGATCTGCGGCGGGAGCGGCGGGGTGGTGGCGGTCCAGAGGCCAGTGGCGTCCTGCGTCATGGGGAGTGGCTTGGCGAGGGCGTCAGTGGGGACGACAACTTTTTTCGCGTTGGGATCGAGATAGCGGAAGGTGATGGTGTGGTCGGGGTTGACCTGATGCGAGCTGATGGGGGTCTGGGCGTGTAGCGAAACCGCAAGGAGAGCCGTGGCAAGCGAGACCGCAAGGGTTGGGCGCATGGGAAGAGTGTAAACGGCGTCGCGGGCGTTGACAGGAGATAATGAAGGATGGCCTTTCGTTCTGGTTTCGTCTCTCTTATTGGCCGGCCCAATGCCGGTAAATCTACTTTGTTGAATGCGCTGCTGGGGCAGAAGCTGGCGATCGTGACGCATAAGCCGCAGACTACGCGGACGCGGATTCATGGTGTGCTTGAGGTTCCGCTGAAGAAGAAGGGCAAGGGTGAGCCTGGGCATCCGGCGGCGCAGGTGGTGCTGGTGGATACTCCGGGGGTGCATAAGCCGGATACGCAGCTTGACCGACGGATGATGCAGGAGGTGCATGATGCTCTTGAGAGCCGGGATGCGGTGCTTTTTATTGTGGATGTAACGCATCGTTTGCCTCGGTTGGAGAAGGCGGACGGCGCGAAGGACGGGCCTAAGACTTCGGGGCGGATGGCTTTGAGTGCGGCGGAGGATGACTTTGTTTTATCGCTGATTCGGAAGCTGGATTGTCCGGTGATTTTGGTGCTGAACAAGATGGATGCTGTGCGGAAGGAAGAGTTGCTGCCGCTGATTGCACACTGGTCGAGCCTGCATACGTTTGCGGATGTGATTCCGATCTCGGCGCGGAAGAAGGAGGGCCTGGGGCTGCTGCTGGATAAGATCGTCGGGCAGTTGAAGGAGGGGCAGCGGTATTTTCCGAAGCACCAGTTGACGGATCAGCCGGAGAGATTTCTTGTCGCTGAGTTGATTCGGGAGAAGATTCTGATGCTGACGGGTGAGGAGGTTCCTTACGCGACGGCAGTGGTGATTGAGAAGTTTGAAGAGCCGGCTTCGATGAAGAAGATGAAAGATGGGAAGCTGCCGGTGACGAAGATTTCGGCGGCGATTTATTGCGAGCGCGTTGGGCAGAAGGCGATTCTGATCGGCAAGAGCGGCGAGATGCTGAAGAAGATTGGGACTGCGGCTCGGAAGGATATTGAGGGACTGCTGGGGACGAGGGTTTTTCTGGACTTGTTTGTGAAGGTGCAGGAGGAGTGGCGTAGTTCGCGGGGGTTTGTTGAGGAGTTGGATTGGCGGCGGCAGTTGGAGTTGATTGCGGCTAAGCAGGCGGCGGAGGACGAGTAATAACCTGATTGTCAGTGGGCGAACCGCAAAGGGGATAACACTATGAGATTCGCGGCTATTTGCTTCACGGCTACTCTGGCGTTCTCGCAGAACCTTCAGGAGACCAATCCTGTTGCTCCTATGGCCATTGATATCAAGGTAGACAAGAGCACAATCACGCTAGGGCAAAATATCCAGATCACAATCAGGTTAATCAATCTTACTGATCATGAAATCGCAGGTAATTTCACAGAATTGAACGGAGTCGATATAACAGATGTTCTTCATATTAGAGATTCCAATGACCGAGAAGTACTACCGCCGCCCCGCACTCCGCCGGCATATCAGTACCGGCCGCGAGGGGGTGGGATAGTACCTAAGGGGGAAAGAGAGTGGCAGACTACGATTTTTCTAGGGAATTACGGTCTTGATAAGCCTGGTGTTTACACCTTACAAGTCTCACGTCCCAACCTTGACGATCAAAACCTCCCGCAAATTGTGTCTAACGCCGTGACACTTAAGGTCGATGCCGCTAAGCAGGAGGCAAGGAACAAATGAAGCGGCCTTCGTTTACTCCGGTGGGTGAGGAGATGAGGCGGAGGTCGGCGCTGTTGGCTGCGGAGATTTTGCGGTGGCCGGGGACGCGCGTGGGAAAGATGTTTGGGATGCAGAGTTTGTATCGGGGCAAGGTGATCTTCGGGGCGCTGCCGGCGACGCGTGGGCTGTGGGAGGCGGACGCGATCATGGTGAAGATGCATGATGGGGTGAAGGGGCCTGAGGGGAAGAAGTGGCAGAGTGTCCGTGTTGAGGATGATGCGGCTTTGACGATGGCTTTGGAGCGGTTGGATGAGGCTTATCGGAGTGCTAAATAAAGAGCGCCAGGTAAACGAGTCGGGTGGTAGGCTGTTGGCGTGTCTCTGGACGTGACTGTGATTGCCTGAAAAGAGTAGCGCGCTGATTTCGATTGCGTCGGAGTTGTTTGCCGGGGCTTGAGTCTTGCTGTGCGAACTGTCCTGTGCTGGCCAAACTTTCAGGAGAGTTTCCCAATGTCATTCGAATCGATTTTGAAGAAGAGTAGGTCTCCGTTTATTCCTAATATTTCAACTGCGCGACTGGAGCTGGTCGCGATTACTCCGGAATCAATTCTGTCCGAGCAGGCCGGAGATGGCCGGCTGGGCGAGATTCTTGGCTGCAGGGTTACGGAGGAGTGGCCGCTGGAGGATTGGGAGCCGCATGTGCTTGTGTGGCTGCTGAACCGGTTTGCCGAAGATCCCGGGAGCGTTGCGTGGGGCCGTTACATATTGCTGCGGCAGGATGATGCTGCACCGGTGCTGATCGGCACGGTTGGAGCGGTTCCGGAGTTTGGGTACGGCATTGTGCCTGAGTTCCGGCGGCGCGGCTATGCGCTGGAGGCGGCGCAGGCGATGATCGCCCTGGTCAAAGAGAAAGGTGAGGTGACTCAGCTGGTCGCGCACACCTATCCAGAGTTGGCTGGGTCGATACGGATTCTGGAGATGTGTGGATTCGTGCTGGAAGGGCCGGGGGAGGAGGAGAAAACGATCCGGTATCGACGGGATCTTTGACTGTAGTTTAAGTATCTGCGGCATCCTTCTTGCGATTTGAGAGGATGCCGCAGATGCTTCTGTTTCGAATTATTTGTGGAAGTGTTGGAGTTGTTTGCGGCTGAGCAGGCGGGTGAAGCGCAGAGCCTATCAGCTCGGAGGCGGCGCCGCTATTGGAGTAGTGAGATGGCTACTGCGGTCAGGGATTTGACTCCGGTTTCGAGGGTGGGTTCGGGGTCGGGTTCGAAGTGGCTGGTGTGGGGGCCGGGGAGGGGTTTGCCGGCGGCTTCGGCGGTGGCGAAGCGGTCGGGGTACATGGCTCCGAGCCAGTAGTAGACGACGGGGATCTTGTTGCCTTCGAGGCCGAAGATGCCTACGTCTTCGGAGGCGGTGAGGGGTGGGTCTGTGAATACGTTGGAGGCGCCTAGGGTTTTGACGAGGGTGGCGCGGACGCGGGCGGACATCTCCGGA
Source organism: uncultured Acidobacteriaceae bacterium (assembly GCA_963744125.1). Classification (GTDB taxonomy): domain Bacteria; phylum Acidobacteriota; class Terriglobia; order Terriglobales; family Acidobacteriaceae; genus Edaphobacter. The sequence continues at coordinate 42,110 of CAVUSG010000015.1, forward strand.
TTGTTGTAGAGGACTGGTGTGGATTCGTTGTCGAGGACGGTGACGGTGGGCATCTTGCCGGGAGGCAGGCCGGCGGAGGTGCCGATGCCGAGGGCCATCTGGCGGATGCCGTCGATGATGACCTGGCGGCCTTTGTCGGAGAAGGCGCGGGTGGTGAGCTCGAGCTTGACCTCGTCGGGGATGATGTTGCGCTTGGTGCCGCCGTGGATGTCGCCGACGGTGATGACGGCGGGGTCGCGGGGGTCTTCTTCGCGGCTGACGATGGTCTGGAGTTGGGTGATGAAGAGGGCAGCGAGGACGACGGGGTCGCGGCCGGCGTTGGGCATGGCGCCGTGGCCGCCGATGCCGCGGATGGTGACGTCGATGGAGGTGGCGCTGGCCATGGCGGGGCCGCTGGTGAGCGAGACGGTGCCGGCGGCGTGGGCGTTGGTGTCGTGCAGGCCGATGATCATGTCGGGCTTGCCGAAGCGGTCGTAGAGGTGGTCAGCGAGCATGGCTTTGGCGCCGTCGATGGTCTCTTCAGCGGGCTGGGCGAGGATCATGAGGGTGCCGTGCCATTGGGATTTCGCCTGAGCGAGGGTGCGGGCGGTGCCGATGAGGACGGTGGTGTGGACGTCGTGTCCGCAGGCGTGCATGACGCCTACCTCCTGGCCGGATTTGTTCTTGGTGAGGACGTGGCTGGCGTAGGGGACGCCGGTCTCTTCGATGACGGGGAGGGCGTCCATGTCGCCGCGGACGAGGAGCGTGGGGCCTGCGCCGTTTTTGAGGATTCCGACGACGCCGTAGGCTTTGCTGCCGTCGGGGTAGATGCCGATGTAGTCGGTGACGGTGTAGCCGGCTTTGCGGAGCTCGGTGGCTACGAGGGCGGAGGTATTCTGCTCGTAGTGGGAGAGTTCGGGGTTGGTGTGGAGGGATTTGTAGGTTTCGACGAGGTTGGGGAGTTGCTGTTTTTCGAAGGCGGTGATGTCTTGCGCTTGGAGATGCGGCGCGAGCGTTGGGAGAGCAAGAGAGCAGAGTACGAGCGGAGTGCGGATTTCAGCATTGGCTTGCCTCGTGGAATTTTCAGAGTCTACACGAGATGGCTATTCCTTGACGCTGATGCCGAGGGCTTTCATCTTGCGGTAGAGGTGGCTGCGTTCGAGGCCGAGGGATTCGGCGGTGCGGGAGATGTTGCCGTGGCACTCGTCTAGTTTCTTGAGGATGTAGTCGCGCTCGTAGGCTTCGCGGGCTTGCAGGAGGGTGGTGAACTCTTCGCCGCGGGCGGGTTTGCTGCCGATGGGAGTGGTGGTGCCGGGCTCGCGGAAAACGAGCATGGGGAGATGTTTGCGCTCGATGCGCTGGGTCTTGGGGTTGAGGATGAGGACGCGCTCGACCAGGTTGCGCAGCTCGCGCACGTTGCCGGGCCAGTGGTATTGGCGGAGTGCGGCGAGGGCGTCTTCGGTGAGCTCGACGTGGGGGCGACCGTACTGCTGGCCGAACTGCTGGAGGAATTCTTTGACGAGCAGAGGGATGTCTTCCTTGCGGTCGCGCAGGGGCGGGACGAAGAAAGGGATAACGTTGAGGCGGTAGAAGAGGTCTTCGCGGAAGTTGCCGCGCGCGATCTCCTCTTCGAGGTCTTTGTTGGTGGCGGCGATTACGCGGACGTCGACGTGGACGGGATGCGAGGCTCCGACGGGGTAGAAGCGCTGTTCGTCTAATGCACGCAAAACTTTTGCCTGGGTTTTGAGGCTCATGTCTCCCACTTCGTCGAGGAAGAGGGTTCCGCCGTCGGCTCGCTCGAAGGTTCCCTTTTTTTCTGAGGGTGCGCCGGGGCCTGCGGGGACGGCTCCGTGGCGGTAGCCGAAGAGCTCGGACTCGATGTAGTCCTCGGGGATGGCGGCGCAGTTGAGCTCGACGAAGGGGCGGTCCTTGCGGAGAGACTCGGCGTGCATGGCACGGCCGATGAGTTCTTTGCCGGTGCCGGATTCGCCGTAGATGAGGACGCGGCCGTTAGTGGGGGCCATGAGCTTGATCTGCTGGCGGAGGGCCTTCATGGGGACGGATTGGCCGGTGACGGTGCCGCGGGCGGCGAGCTGGCGGGCGAACTCCTGGTTGTCCTCGCGCATCTGGCGGGCGTGCATGGCGTTCTTGACTACGATGAGGGTGCGCTCGAGCGAGAGGGGCTTTTCGAGGAAGTCGTAGGCACCGAGTTTGGTGGCGCGGACGGCAGCTTCGATGGTGCCGTGGCCACTGATGATGACGACCTCGGGGACGTTGGCGCGGTCGAGGGTGCGGATCTCGCTGAGGGCGTCGAGGCCGTCGCGGTCGGGGAGCCAGATATCGAGGAGGACAACGTCGTAGGCGGCGTCGCGAAGGAGGGTGAGGGCCTCAGTGGCGGAGGCGGCGGTGGTGACGAGGTAGCTCTCTTCGCGGAGGATGGATTCGAGCGACTCGCGGATCTCGGCTTCGTCGTCGACGATAAGGACGTGATTCATAGGTAGAAGGTACTAGGTACTGGGTGCGAGGTACCAGGTGTTGGTTGTTAGTTGCTGGTTGTCGGTTGATCGGGAACAGGCACTAAGGCGGGATCGGATTCGGCTAGCTCGTAGTCGGCGGCTCGGCGGCGGGGCGGGGCGGGGGAGACGTCGTGATCGCTGTCGGCGGCGGTGGCGGGTTTTAGTTCGACGATGAACTTTGCTCCGGCGGGCTCGTTCTTTTCGGCGCGGATGGTGCCCTGGTGCTCCTGGATGATCTTGGCGGCGATAGCGAGGCCTAGGCCGGTGCCTCTTTGTTTCGTCGAGAAATATGGAAGGAAGAGGCGCTCGCGCATCTCGTCGGTAAGGCCGGAGCCGCTATCGGTTACAGAGAGCTCGATCATGCCGTTTTCGAGCAGGGCGGTGCTGATACGGAGCTCGCGGAAGAGGCTCTTCTGCATGGCTTCTGCGGCGTTGTCGATGAGATTGCCGAGGGCGCGCTTGAGGGCTTCGGGGTCGGCGAGGACGAGGGGAAGATTGGGAGCAAGCTGGCGGACGATGCGGATGGTCTGCATGCGGCCGGCGAAGAGAGCGAGGGAGTTTTCGACGATGGTGTTGAGGTCGGCTGGGTGGGGGCGCGCGGTTGGGAATTCGGCGAGCGCGCCGAACTGGTCTACGAGCGAGCGCATGGATTCAACTGATGAGGTGATGACCTCGCTGCAGCGGCGGATGACGGGGACAGAGGGTGATTCGACGGCGTGGTCGGTGAGTGTGTGGGCGAGGCGGTCGATATGACGGCGGATTTGTTCGGCGGAGAGAGAGATGGGGGTGAGAGGGTTCTTGATCTCGTGGGCTACGCGTCGGGCTACTTCCTTCCAAGCGGATTGTTTCTGGGCGCGGAGGAGTTCGGTGGCGTTTTCGAGGACGAGGACGTAGCCCTGGTGTTCGCGGCGGTTGCCGGTGCCGGGGACTTCGAGGAGGGCGACCGTAGCGAGGAGGTTGGTGGTGCCGGTGAAGCTGGCTTTGAGGCCGGCGGTCGGGTGCGTGAGTTCGATCTCGCTGGAGGCTGAGCCCATGCGATGGCTGCGCAGGATGAGGCGATCGAGGACCTCGTAGACTTCGGCGGGGAAGACGGCTTCGATGGACATTCCGAGGAAGGGGCGCTGGCCACCGGGGTCCATCATCTCGGAGAGGGCGCGGTTGGTGAGGATGATGCGGCGGCCGGGATCAAGGGTGGCGACGCCGTTGGGGATGGTCTCAAGCATGGTCTCAAGTTCGCCGCGGCGGGCTTCGAGGGCAGTGTTGGCGGCGGAGAGCTGGACGGTGGAGCGCTCGACGGCGCGGCGGCTGTCTTCGAGGTCGGAGGCCATGTGATTGAAGCTGCGGACGAGCTCGCCCAGCTCTTCGGTGGCGCTCTCTTTGACGCGCGTCGCGTAATTACCGGCGGCGATGGCCTCCATGGCGTCGGCGAGGGCTTCGACGGGCTTGGTGACTTGCTTGGAGAGGTGCAGCGCGAGCCAACTGGAGGCGAACAGGGCCAGCGAGGTGAGCATGAGCAACAGGATGGTGTAGAGGACACGAACCTGGTTGCGGCTGCGGAAGACGGTCCAGTAGGCCTCGGCTGCGTCACGCAGGCGGGTCATCGTAGCGGCCATCCCGAAGGGCATGGGGAGGCCAACGACGACGGTTGTGCCGGGGTGGAGGGTGGATGCGCCGAGGGCGTAGTCGATCTGACCGACGGAGAAGACGGGCTGGTCGCTGCGGTGGGCAGCAGCGAGAATGGCGGCGTCGGTCGAGTCACTCTTGACTGGACTGGCTTCGGGGTCGTTGGGGTTAACCGGGGCTTCTTCGTCGCTGACGGGTGGGGGGAGCCAGGTCTTGAGCTGGGCGGGTGTGCCGTCGCGTTGCGGCATCTGCAGGGCAGCGATGGCGCGGCCGTTGCGGTAGACGATGGCGAAGCCGTTCTGGAGGGTTATCTCGTGCTGGCGGAGGAGGGCGTCGATCTGCTCGCGGTTGCGCCGGGCGACAGCGAGCGCGGCGGTGGAGTTGCGGGCCGGCGCCGATGCTGAAGCTTCGGTATCGCTGGAGGGCAGATTGCTGGCGATGGAGTCGGCTTCGGCTCGGGCGTTGGCGTTGGTGTAGTTGGCGAGTTCGACGGCCATCTTGTTGCTGTCGTCGCGCATCTCGGTGACGGGACCGGAGAACCAGCGCTCGACGGCACGGTTCATGAGGCCGTAGCTGAAGACGAACATGAAGACGATGGGGATGAGGCTGACGAGAACCGCTCCCCACAACATGCGGGTGCGGAGACGGGCTCCCATGACGCGGCTGCGCTGGTCGGCGTAGAGCTTGAGGACGTTGCGGACGAGCATGAAGAGGACCGCGACGAAGAGGATCAACGCGACGATGGAGAGGCCGGTGAAGACGAAGATCTGCTGGGTGGTGGCGGGATTGAGGAACTTGAGGTTGAAGGCGTTGAGCGAACCGATGCCGAAGAGCAGCAGAAGCGAAGAGGCGCCGAGGGCGATGATTATCCCTTTTCTCCTGTTCACATTCGACGGCATGAGAGCTGTGTCCTCCGTGAAGCGATTATAGGCGGCTTACGACTTTATTTAGGGCCTTTTACTCGTCTCTGAAGTTTCGCGGCCAACGACGGGCGCCATGCATGATGGCGAGAATTTGGATGACCGATGGTTTGAGACGATAAGCGACGATGTATGGGGTTCCCGATACGACGAGCTCGCGAGTGCGACGGCAGCGTCCTTGGCGACCCATCTCCGGGAAATCAATGAGACGATCGATGGCGCTTAGGATTATTTCAATCTGCCTGTCTGCTGCTGCGGGGCTGTCTTCCGAAATATATTCGTTTATCGAAGTGAGATTAGCCCGGGCCAGCGGTGACCAGTCGATGTGGAAGGCTATCAATGCTTACGCTTCTTAGACCAGGTCGCGGCCATCTTTCTTATTTCACTATGCGGGATAAGTTCCCCTGCATCGGCCTGCCGAATGCCTTCTTGAATCAAGGAGGTGTGGTAGTCGTAGAGAGAAAGGTACTGATCCACAGCTTCGTTAAGAATGAAGCTGCGGTCACGTTGCTGCAGCGCAGCTACGGAGTCGAGAGCGGAGACTTTCTCTTCGGGGGTGCGGAAGGTAAGAGTTTTCGAACTCATAATGATCGAAGAATACGCCGTATTACAAGAGAATACAAACGCATGCGGCAATTGGAAGTGCTTGCTATAGCAAGTCGGCGATGGGCTTCCAGTCGCGCTGCTGCGCGGCGGCGACTGCTTCGTAGGTGAGGATGCCTTCGTAGGTGTTGACGCCCTCTGCGATTCCCTTGTCGTCGGCGATGGCGGCCTTGGCTCCGAGGCGTGCGATTTTTAGGACGTAGGGAAAGGTGGCGTTGGTGAGGGCTAGGGTGGAGGTATTGGGCACGGCTGCGGGCATGTTGGTGACGCAGTAGTGGACGACGCCGTCGACGACGTAGGAGGGGTCGCTGTGGGTGGTGGGGTGGGCGGTCTCGATGCAGCCGCCCTGGTCGATGGCTACGTCTACGATGACTGCGCCTTTCTTCATTTTGGAGACCATGGCCTTGGTGACGATCTTGGGGGCGGCGGCTCCGGGAATGAGGACTCCGCCGATGACGAGGTCGGCCTCGGCGGTGGCGCGCTGAATGTTGTAGCTGTTGGAGGCGACGGTGAAGACGCGGCCATTGAAGATGTCGTCGAGCTCGCGGAGACGGTTGAGGTTGAGGTCGATGAGGGTGACCTTGGCGCCCATGCCGAGGGCGATCTTGGCGGCATTGGTGCCGACGATTCCTCCGCCGATGATGCAGACGTTGCCGGGAGGGACGCCGGGGACTCCGCCGAGGAGGACTCCGCGACCACCGTGCTCTTTTTCGAGGTAGGCTGCGCCGACCTGGACGGACATTCTGCCGGCTACTTCGCTCATGGGGGTGAGGAGCGGGAGCGCGCCGAAGCGGTCGCGAACGGTCTCGTAGGCGATTCCGGTGACCTTCTTTTCGAGCAGCATATTGGTGAGGTCGGCGATGGGGGCGAGGTGCAGGTAGGTGAAGAGGACTAGGCCTTCGCGGAAGTGCTTGTACTCCTTTTCGACGGGCTCCTTGACCTTGACGACCATGTCGGCGAGGCGCCAGACGTCGTAGGCGGAGCCGACTATTTCGGCACCTGCAGACTGGTACTCGTCGTCGGGCATGGCCGAGAGGGCTCCGGCGTTGGTCTCAACTAGAACTTTGTGGCCGGCTTCGACGAGTGCTTTGACTCCAGCGGGGGTTACACCGACTCGGCTCTCGTGGTCTTTCACTTCTTTTGGCACGCCTACGATCATTTTCTTCTCCGGGGCTTCTACCACTTTGATTGTATAGATTGCGTCGTGAGAAGGCTGACTCGCATACACTAAGTCGCAGACTGCTGGGAGCATCTCTTCTTCCCGGCAGTACATAGGAGTTATGCCGCCAGCACGCCAAGCGTTTGCACCGATCCACTACCGAATGCGGTTCCCTGCCCTTGACGGATCCGTGCGTTGCCGGTGACGATGGTATTTGCGTTCCACTACGCGGGCGGAGCAGCGTCCGGACAGTTGCTGCATAACGTGTCCATAATGCGACTGCAAGGCTGGAGGGCGCTCGATCTGTTTTTCGCGCTGTCTGGTTTCCTGATTACCGGCGTGCTGTACGACACGCGTAATGACAGCCATTTTTTCAAGAGGTTTTATGCTCGGCGCGCTCTTCGCATCTTTCCGGTCTATTATCTGCTGGCGCTGGTGCTGCTGGCATTGACTGCGGTTTTCCACTATGCGTGGCGGCCACAGCATCTGCTGTTCCTGGTGTACATCGGCAACTTTTGCGGCGGCGTTTATGCCGTCGCTTTACCAGGTGCATGCGCGGTTCCCTGCGGCAAATCTTTATATCGGGCACCTGTGGACGCTGTGTGTTGAAGAGCAGTTCTACCTGCTGTGGCCGCTGCTGGTGTGGAGCATCCGGGACCGCGTGAAGCTGATATGGACGGCTGCTGGACTGAGCCTGATAGCGGTGGTGCTGCGTATCTGGCTGGTCTATGGGTTGGGGAGCGATCTTCGCGGAGGTTGGCTGCTGACGATGCTTCCGTTCCACCTGGACGGATTGTTAATCGGCGCGATATTGGCGTTGCTGATGCGGGGTGGGGCGGTGGAACGATTGCAGCGGAATCCCCGTGGATGTTTGCGGCGGGGGTTACCGGCCTGGGGATTGGCTTCGTGCTGGACGTTTATGGGTGGGTTCCTACGTTCGGTTTTCCGCTGACGCGCTCTGACGAGTGCTGGGTTAATCAGCTGGGGGTTGCTGCCGGATTCGTTGGCGGGACGAGTGCTTGGGCTGCGTCCTTTGCGGGTTTTCGGCAGATGCAGCTATGGATTTTATGTTGTCCATCTGCCATTTGCGGCGGCGTGGGCGGCGCTGGCGAGGGTGGTGGGGCAGCGGGTGCACTCTTCGCATTGGGGCTATGTGATGGTGATGGCGTCGAATTATGTGATCTCATTCCTGGTCGCGAAGGCGAGTTATGAGTATTTTGAGAGCCGCTTTATGCGGAAAAAGCGGTATTTTTGAGTACGATGATGAAAAAGCGGCGAAGAGCAGCAGGACGTACAATGTTAGTTGAGAATCAATTTTCAGGAATGAACCCTCCGAATGTCTTCGAATAACTTTCAGATGCGCTACTCCCGCATACACAATATGCGGTCACTTTTCAGCCTTTTCTCGAGCGATCTGGCGATCGATCTCGGCACAGCGAATACGCTGGTGTTCGCCCATGGCAAGGGAATCATCGTCAACGAACCGTCGATTATCGCGGTCAATAAACTGACCAACGAGGTCGAGGCTGTCGGCAAGGAGGCCAAGGAGATGCTTGGCCGGACGCCGGGCAACATCGTGGCCATCAAGCCGATGAAGGACGGCGTGATCGCCGACTTCCGGCATACCGAGAAGATGCTGAACTACTTCATCCATAAGGCGCATAACCGCAAGATGATGGTGCATCCGCGCATCGTGATCGGAGTTCCGAGCGAGATTACGCAGGTGGAAAAGCGCGCGGTTATGGACTCGGCTTACCGGGCCAAGGCTTCAGAAGTACATCTCGTCGAACAGGCGATGGTGGCGGCGATCGGCGCTGGACTGCCGATTACGGAGCCGGGCGGCAACATGGTGGTGGACATCGGCGGCGGGACTACGGATATTGCGGTGATCTCGCTGGCGGGTATTGTGTACTCGCGGTCGGTGCGCATGGCCGGCAACCAGATGGACGAGGCCGTGATGACCTACCTGAAGCGGAAGTACAACCTGCTGGTGGGCGAGCGCACGGCCGAGATGATCAAGATGACGCTGGGTTCGGCGTATCGCGCTGGACAAGCCGATTCATATGGAAGTGAAGGGGCGCAACCTGATCGAGGGCGTTCCGAAGACGATTACGATTGAGGATGCTGAGATTCGTGAGGCGCTGAGCGAGTGCATCGCGACGATCATCAATGCGATTCGCGTGGCGCTGGAACGGACTCCGCCGGAGCTTTCGGCGGACATTTCTGACCGCGGGATAGTGCTGACGGGTGGTGGTGCGTTGATCAAGAATCTGGATAAGCGGATTCGCGAGGAGACGGGGCTGCCGGTGTCGATTGCGGATGATCCGCTGGCCAGCGTGGTGCTGGGTACGGGCAAGATGCTTTCGGACTTCAAACTGCTGCGGAAGATTTCTATCGACTAAGCTATGTGGGCTGGGTACTCCCCACGTCAGACGTGAAGCTGTCTGACATGGGGCACCCGGTTTTTCGCTGGTCCATTAGAAGAGGCAGGCTGATAGTAGAGGTAGGCTTACCCCATGACTTTGTCGAAGTTGATGCTACCGCTCGTGTTGTTTGTCCTTCTGGCTCATGGGGCCGGGCGTGGGCAGACAGCTGGACCGAGCTTTGAGGTGGCTACGATCAAGCCGGCTTCTGCCACTGATGGGCATACGCACATCAACTATCCGCCGGGGGACAGCTGGAGCGCGATCAACATTACGCTGTCGGCGCTGATGCAGTGGGCGTATGGGATGCCGGAGAGGCAGATACTGGATGGGCCGGCGTGGCTGACGTCTACTCGGTTCGACATACAGGGCAAGGTGGACCTGGGAAGCCTGGAAAAACCTGTTCGCGCCGATACGGACGCTAAACGCAAGATGGTGCAGGCGCTGCTTGCGGAGCGGTTCAACCTGAAGCTGCATGATGAGACTCGCATGCTGCCCGCCTATGACCTGGTAGTAGCCAAGGGTGGATCGAAGCTGGAGATTTCGAAGGCAAACGGCAAGAGCATTAGCACGCGGCGAACCCAACTGACCCTTGAGGGTCTGACGATGCCGCTGATTGCGGAAGAGCTCTCGCTGGTTGTGGGGCGCGTTGTGGTCGACAAGACAGGGCTTACGGACCGGTACGATCTGAAGCTGGTGTGGGCCGCGGATGATGCGCCGGCCGGGGATAACTCGGCTCCGTCGCTGTTTACTGCCATTCAGGAGCAGCTTGGGCTTAAGCTTGAGTCTGCTAAAGAGCCTGTTCCTGTGCTGGTCATCGACCACATCGACCTACCCACCCCCAACTGATCGGGCAATGCAGTACAAGCGCCTGCCGCAGAACCGCTCTTACCAATAACCAGCAACTAACAACCCAAAACTTTCTCATGCTCCTCTACGTAGCTACTTCCAACCCGGGCAAGCTTCGCGACTTCAACACTGCAGCAGGGAACGTCGCGATCGCAGATCGCATCACCATACTCCCGCTTCCCGGTCTGAGCGAAATTCCCGCGCCTGCCGAAGACCAGCCCACCTTTGAAGGCAACGCCATCCTCAAGGCCCGCTTCTACTCCCGCCACGCCCCCGGTCAGATCGTCCTCGCTGACGACTCGGGCCTCGAGGTCGACTGCCTGAACGGAGAACCCGGCGTCCGCTCCGCCCGCTATGCTGACGACGTCGGATTCCCGGACACCTTCTCCTCAAGTCCAGATGAGCGCAACAACGCCGCACTCCTCCGCGCCATGGACGGCATCCCCCCGCACTGTCGCCACGCCCGCTACCGCTGCGTCCTGGCAGCGGCTCGTGACGGCGAGATCCTCCATACCGCCTCCGGCAGCGTTGAAGGAAAGATTCTCCTCGCCCCGCAGGGCGAAGGCGGCTTCGGCTACGATCCCCTGTTCCTGCTCCCCGAACTCAACCAAGCCATGTCTGAGATCGACCTCGACACCAAGCTCACTCTGAGCCATCGCGGTCGAGCACTCGCCGCACTCCTCGTCACACTCCAGGACGCGGACTAAGCAATTTCGCACAAACATAGCGATAATCGCACGAACCGGTCCGCTTTCCTTGACGCTGGTTCAACCACAGCGGAATAATCTTTCTGCTGGGTGATTCCGCGATAAGTTGTAATAGCATCAATCGCTCTCCAAAAGTTCAGCTACAAGGAGCCCTCATGGCCACCACCGCAACGCCAGCCCCCGCACCACTCCGCGGCGTCCAGCCCCTCCGTGCGGGCGAGGGCAACTCCTTCCTCTGGCGCAAGCTACACTCGCTCTCCGGCATCATCCCCATCGGCGCCTTCCTCGTCGAACACATCATCTCCAACTTTGAGACCGTCAACGGACCCCTCGCCTACGCCAAGCAGGTCCTCTTCCTCAATTCACTGCCGCTGGTTCGTGTCCTCGAGTGGGTCTTCATCTTCATCCCGCTCGCCTTCCACGCCCTCTACGGCGTCTACATCGCCTTCCGCGGCCGCGCCAACGTCAACGTGTATCCCTGGGCGGGCAACTGGATGTATCTCTGGCAGCGCATCACCGGACTCATCGCCTTCGCCTACATCATCCAGCACGTCTGGCGTCAGCGCTTCAGCGGAGTCAGCCTGCCCGAGCACCCCGGTGCAGCTTTCGCCAAGGTCCAGCACGAGCTCGCCAACCCCTGGATGCTTGCCATCTACGTCATCGCCATGATCGCCACCACGTGGCACTTCGCCTACGGCATCTGGCTCTTCGCCGCCAAGTGGGGCATCACGCCCGGCGACAAGGCCCGCAAGCGCTTCGGCTACGTCTGCGCCGTCGTCGGCGTCGGCCTTTGCCTGATGGGGCTTGCGAGTATCTACGCGGTGGTCAGTGCACCGCCTGCGCCAGAAGATGTTATGCCAGCTCAATCCGTCAGCATCGCCCTGCCCGCGCCCACAACCGCTCCGCCGGAAACGACCAACCCGGTGCAGCCGGGGCACGTGCAGCAACGATGATTTCAGGCACGGTCATTTGGTTATTCGGGATGGCCGTACTCGTGAGCGGTGCGATTTTAAGCAATTTGGCAGTGTCGAAGATGGCAAAGATTGTGAAGCTCCATTGGGAAGTTGAATTCAAAAGCAGTCGTTATTCTAAAAAAGTAATTCGGCAGTATCGCGAAAAGCACGAGGACGGTCCCTTGTATAGGGATCTGAAGATTGCATATTGGATATGTGGCATCGGCGGGGCCATGGCGGTTGCCGGCGCACTGATTGAACACAAGCTCTAGGTTCACAAAGAAGGTAAAGCATGGCAGCAACACCCAGAATCATCGTCGTAGGAGAAAGCCAATGATCTCGCTCGCTTCGTATAACGCATTCGTCGCTGCAATGCAGCAATCCCGATTTGCGACTTATACAGCTTGCGCGGCAACACTTTGTTTCTGCGCAACGGTATGGACGATTACTGCGATCAAGCGGCAGGCCACACCCTTTGCCGAGACGCTGAACGCGCGGGGGATCGGATTCAAACAAGAGGTACTCCTCTGGCGAATTCATCGCGAACATCTCCGCGCAAGCTGGCTCAGAAAGTCTTTCGTGCTTCTCTGGTGCGCAGGAACGTGCCTGTTCGTCACAGCCCTCACATCGACTTATTACCGGGAGAATGTTCCACCTGCGGTACTAACCATCTCTAGCAAGTAGGAAGAAATCATGGCAGCAACACCCAGAATCATCGTAGTAGGCGGCGGACTAGCCGGTCTCGCCGCCGTCATCAAGATCGCCGAAGCTGGCGGCACCGTCGACCTCTTCTCCATCGTGCCCGTCAAGCGCTCCCACTCCGTCTGCGCGCAGGGTGGCATCAACTCCGCCAAGAACCTCAAGGGCGAGGGCGACTCGACCTGGGCCCACTTCGACGACACCGTTTACGGCGGCGACTTCCTCGCCAACCAGACGCCCGTCAAGCAGATGTGCGAACAGGGCCCGGCCATCATCGACCTCCTCGACCGCATGGGCGTCCCCTTCAACCGTACGCCGGAAGGCCTGCTCGATTTCCGCCGCTTCGGAGGCACGCTATTTCACCGCACGGCATTCGCCGGAGCAACGACCGGCCAGCAACTCCTCTACGCGCTCGACGAACAAGTCCGCCGCTACGAGTCCGAGGGCAAGGTCACTAAGTACGAGGGCTGGGAGTTCCTCTCCGCCGTGCTCGACAGCAAAGGCGCCTGCCGCGGCATCTGCGCCCTCGATCTCCGCACCATGGAGACCCGGACGTTCCCGGCAGAAGCGATCATCGTGTGTACCGGCGGCAATGGAGCCATCTTTGGCAAGTCCACCAACTCCGTCGTCTGCACCGGCTCCGCGCAGTCCGCGCTCTACCAGCAGGGCGCCTTCTACGCCAACGGCGAGTTCATCCAGGTCCACCCCACCTGCATCCCCGGCGACGACAAGCTTCGCCTCATGTCCGAGTCCGCGCGCGGCGAAGGCGGCCGCGTCTGGGTCCCTAAGGACAAGAACGACAAGCGCGCCCCCAAGACCATCCCCGAGCAGGACCGCTGGTATTTCCTCGAAGAGTGGTACCCCAAGTACGGCAACCTCGTCCCGCGCGACGTAGCCACACGGGCAATCTTCAAGGTTGTCTACGAGCTCGGCCGCGGCCTCGACGGCCAGGCTATGGTCTACCTCGACGTCTCTCACATCGACCGCGACACTCTCAACCGCAAGCTCGAGGGCATCCTCGAGATCTACGAGAAGTTCGTAGGCGATGACCCACGCGAAGTCCCCATGAAGATCTTCCCCGGCATGCACTACACCATGGGCGGCCTGTGGGTCGACTTCCACCAGCAGACCAACATCCCCGGCGTCTACGCAGCAGGCGAGGCCGACTACTCCATCCACGGCGCCAATCGCCTCGGAGCCAACTCGCTGCTCTCCTGCATCTACGGAGGCTTCGTCGCCGGCCCTCACGCCATGCAGTACGCCAAGTCTCTGCCGAAGCAGGAAGGCGACGGAGGCCACGCCGCCGAACTCCAGCGCCAGAAGGAAAAGAACCAGGTCCTGCTCTCCTCCTCCGGCACCGAAAACCCGTTCAAGATATGGCGCGAGCTGGGCGAGACCATGACCAAGCACGCCACCATCATCCGCTATAACGCAGGACTCGACGAAGCCGACGCCAAGATCGTCGAGCTCATGGACCGCTACAAGAACGTCAACCTCTCCGACAAGAGCCAGTGGGCCAACACCAGCTTCGCCTTCACTCGCCAGCTTGAAAACATGCTGGAGCTCGGCCGCGTCATCGTTCAAGGCGCACGCCTCCGCGACGAGTCCCGCGGAGCCCATTACAAACCCGACTTCCCCGACCGCAACGATGAGAAGTTCCTAAAGACCACTAAGGCAAGCTTCAAAGAAAATGCCCCATCCTTCGAATTCGAAGAAGTAGACACCAGCCTCATCAAACCGCGGCCCCGCAGCTACACCGCCTCCGCCTGATACTGCTTTGAATAAGAAGAGATTTCAATTCGATCGGTTCCATGAGGTAAACGTGAGAAGAGTTTTTGTTGCCTTGGTGTTTTGTTTCTGTTCGCTAGCCATGCTCGGCCAAAAGACGCGTACAGGGCGCGATTTTGGGGTTGCTAAGCCTGGGGGCGATTACCCGATCAAGATGCATATTTCAGGACTCCATTACCGCTACAACGAAGGACTAATGTACGCAGATGTGATCATGAATGGGAAAAAAATTGAACTGGGTGGGGTATATAGACATTTGTTATTGGGGGATTTTCAAGCGAGGCTCCTAAAAGATCCCCAGAAAACAGGGGACACCCTCTTATTTCAGGAATATGAAGTGCTTTTGCCAGATAAAACCGTATGGCGAGGTACTGTCACGGGTATCTCAGAATAGCAATGTTTTGAAAGGGCGCAGCTTCGATCGCGCCGCACACAGAAAAAGAAATGGGGCTTTAGCCCACGGGATAGAACACCATGCCAAGCACCATCAAAGTCGAGATCAAGCGCCAGTCCACCCCGGACGCCCCCGCCACCACCGAGAAGTTCGAGGTTCCCTACCGGCCGAACATGAACATCACCTCGCTGCTCGGCGAGATCGCGCTCAACCCCGTCGACGTCGCCGGCAAAGCCACCACGCCCATCACCTACGACTCCAACTGCCTCGAAGAGATCTGCGGCTCGTGCGCCATGCTCATCAACGGCAAGGCCCGCATGGCCTGCTCCGCGCTTGTAGACAAACTCGAGCAGCCCATCCGCCTTGCTCCACTGTCCAAGTTCCCCGTCGTCCGCGACCTCTCCGTCGATCGCTCCGTCCTCTTCCAGAACCTCAAGGCCGTCAAAGCCTGGGTCCCCATCGACGGCACCTACGCTCTCGGCGAAGGCCCACGCCAATTCCCCCAGATACAAGAACAGCGCTACCCGCTCTCCAACTGCATCAGCTGCACGATCTGCATGGAGGTCTGCCCCCAGTTCAACGACTCCACGAACTTCGTCGGCGCCGCCACTATCGCGCAGGTCAAACTCTTCAACATGGACCCCAGCGGAGCAGTCCTCAAGGAAGAGCGCCTACGCGCCCTCGCGGGAGACGGCGGAATCCAGGAGTGCGGCTTCGCCCAGAACTGCGTAGAAGCCTGCCCCAAACAACTCCCTCTCACCGAAGCCATCTCCGACATCAGCCGCGACGTAATCGTCCAGGAAATCAAAGACTTCTTTACTCGCTAGAGGAGCCACATCGAACAGTTTCTGGCTTTATCTCCTCATAGGCTATTCACCAAAGCTTAAAATGGGATGATTGACACGCCAATCACCCCGCGCCTAGAATCGCCGAATTCCCCGGGAACCTCGTTCCAGACCCACCGCTTCATGACCAGATGAGATTGGCGTCCTTCAGTGCTTGTTCAGGTTACCCTGTTCATCTTGTGCCTTGATGTCTCTCCGTCCTCCCCGACTTGCATACACGTAGAACGCAGCCGTCTCCACAACCCGCCGGTTCCCGGCTTAGGAGGTTGTCCATGCTTAAACGTACGTGTCTGCTTATTTCATTGCTGCTTGCAAGCTCTGTCGTTGTCACCGCGCAAGAGAGCCTGCTCCCGATCATTTTGGATGTGACGGAAAACGTCCAAGGAACCCAGATCACCATCAACGGCACTGGCTTTGGACCAAAACTCCCCAAAGTCTTGCTGGGCACGACCGCCTTGACGGTGACCCAATCCACTAACACCGCAATCACGGCCAATCTTCCACTCGCCACTCCGGCCGGAGCGTACTTGCTGACGGTGCAGAACAGTGAAACGAGCCTTTTGACCATTTTCACTGCGGATATTGGCCAAATTGGTCCTGTTGGGCCACAAGGTCCCGCCGGTGCTACTGGTCCTATGGGCGTTCCTGGCCTTCCTGGAGCAATGGGCCTTAGCGGACCGCAAGGTGTCGCTGGACCTAGCGGCCCGGTTGGCGCACCAGGTCCCGTCGGACCCGTAGGCCCGGTTGGCCAGCCCGGACCGCAAGGTGTCGCTGGACCTATCGGCCCGGCGGGCGCACCAGGTCCCGTCGGAGCCATCGGCCCGGTTGGCCCTCAAGGTCCCGTTGGCGTCGGCTGGGCCTCCAGGTGTCACTGGAGCCGTTGGCCCGGCTGGACCAAGCGGTCCGACAGGACCAACCGGTGCCACAGGTCCTCAGGGGGGACAACCCTGGTCAGCGAATCTTCTACTGCCTAACTCAATCACCGGTACTTTGGTCGGGGCGGCGAATGGTCTAAGCACTGCGGCGAACCTCTCGCCGGCGAGCACTCAAGCCGCAGTCTTGCCAGTCCCACAGGGCTGTACACTCGGCAACTTCTCCGTAACTGTGCTGGGTGCTGCCAACACCTCAACCGTACTCGCGGTTATCGGCGTTTCGAACCTCAGCCAGGTTCAGGGTGGCGTTATCGGAATCCCCCCAACCAACTGCACCATCACCGCGGCGAATGGAAGTCCGGTGTCCTGTACATCGCCAGCGACATCCCCCGTTACTACGGCGGATTTTCTCACCATCGCGCTGGGCAACTTTACCAATCAGTCGGATTTCAACAACGCCAGAGTGTACACCAGTTTTACCTGTAATTGAAAAGCCGCATGGGTAGCCCAGATCTAAATCGGGGTGGGATGGCAGCCCTTCATCTGGATCTGGGCGCCCCATCTTCGCGACGGGCCTATCTTCGCGAAGATGGGGAAGGGACTTCCCCTGGGATTCGGCTCCCGGCTCAACATTACTCGAGAGAATGCCCCGCACAGAGGACATTCGCGCAGCGCGAGAACCGCTCTCAATCTCACTCAACCACAAAAAGCTCGGGTGCCCCATTCATACAGCTCCATCGCATAAGTGGGAATGTAAAAATTTGATCCGCTGCTCCGTCACTAAGACGTGCAAGCCGTAAGCTCGTATCAGGAGAACCACATGATCCAATTAACAGACGCCCGCCGCATCATAGCCGCCGCCGAAAAGAAAGCCGAAGAAATCGGCCAGCCCATGAACGTAGCCGTAGTCGACGAGGGCGGCAACCTTATCGCCTTCGAGCGCATGACCAACGCATGGCTCGGCTCCATCGACATCTCGCAGAAGAAGGCATGGACCTCACGCGCCTTCGACATCACCACCAAAGACCTCGCCACCAACTCTCAATCCGGCGACCAGTTCTTCGGCATCCACGTCTCCAACGACTGCAAGGTCATGATTTTCGCTGGCGGCATCCCGCTCAAGCAGAACGGCAAAGTAGTCGGCGCAATCGGTGTCTCAGGAGGCTCCGGCGAGCAGGACCACGCAGTAGCCGAAGCCGGCGCAGCAGCCCTCTAAGTATGCTGCACATAAAAAGCCCCGCGACTAGGCGGGGCTTTACGCAAACAAACAAAACTACTTCGTAAAAATCGAATCTCCTGGCGTCGAATTCTCATTCTGACCAATTCTGTTATTCGCTCGCTTGGCACTCTCCATCGCCATATCATCCATCTTCTGTTGCTCGGTCCTGCCTACTTCAGTCGCTGGGTCGTTCGATTCAATTGCCTCATGCGATGGTCGATCCCCGGTCTTAGTCGAATCAATCCCTTGTGCCATAACCTTTTCACCTCACCTAATAAGACTCCAGCAACCCACCCCGCGTTGCCCCATTCGACTCGCTCACAAGCGGCTGATCGCTAAGTAGAAGAAAACCCTCAGCAAACAAAAATTACAAAAAATCTACACTCTCAACCCCCAAAATCGAGCAACTTCTCACCCATTCAAGGAGTCAATCTATTCGACGGGCAAGTAAGCGTTCACCCGCCAAGGAGAATCAAAATGCCGAACACCAGTAACACCGAACGCACCAATCAGTCGGGTCAGCAAAGCGGCCAAAATGTAAACCAGGGAAACCAAAGCGGCAATAACCCGCCGAACAAAGACAACATGAAGACCGGTCAGCAGTCTAATCCCGGCAGCGGCAAGCACTGACATCAGACAAGAAATCTGATCCAACATCTGCTTATCTCTAACACCCTCGGGGGACCACATCGGTCCCTTGAGCTTCGTTTAAAACGAAGTGACGATAGATAGAATAGTTAGCAGCGCCATAAAAGCAACTGGACGAGCAAAGTATCAGAAAGACGGTCGATGCAAAACCTGAAATCCGCCGACACCGAAGCCAACACCATCCATCAATCCGCCCTCGTCCTGGACACCCACGTCGACACTCCGCAGCGCTTCATTGACGAAGCCTGGGACTTCACCTCCCCACTCAACGGCGGCTCCCTGAATCTCGAGACCGCCCGCCAGGGCAACCTCGCCGGTACCTTCTTCGCCCTCTGGACCGAACCCACGCAATGGCGCGACCGCTACGCCCACCGCACCCTCCAACTCCTCGACGGAGTCCTCGAACAAGTCCGCAAACACCCAAACGAGCTCACCCTGTGCACCACCCCCGCCGAAATCCTCGCCGCGCACGCCGAAAATAAATTCGCTATCCTCCTCGGCATCGAAGGCGGCCACTCCATCGAGAACTCGCTAGCCCTGCTTCGCCTCTACCACCAACTCGGCGTCCGCTACATGACTCTCACCTGGGCCAACTCCAACGACTGGGCCGACTCCTCCGGCGACATAGACGATCCAACCATCCCCCACCACAACGGCCTGACCCCCTTCGGCCACGAAGTCATCCACGAGATGAATCGCATCGGCATGATCATCGACGTCTCCCACGCCTCCGACAAAACCTTCTGGGACGTCCTCGAAACCACCCGCGCACCCATCCTCGCCACTCACTCCTCCGCCCGCGCTCTCACCAACGCCCCGCGCAACCTCACCGATGATCAACTCCGCGCCGTCGCCCAAAACGACGGCGCCGTCATGGTCAACTTCTACTCCGGCTTCATCGACGAAAACTTCCGCAACGCCATCAACCAGCTCAAGTCCGAACGCAGCGAAGCCCATCGCACCCTCGAAGCAGAGTTCGCCACCCGCAATCAACCCGTGCCCTTCTCCGAATCGAACGCCATCGATCGCACCTACGCCGCGTTAGTTCCGCGCCCACCGCTAAATTCACTCATCGACCACATCGATCACATCGCAAAGATCGCCGGCATCGACCATGTAGGCATCGGCACAGACTTCGACGGCATCTCCTCCATGCCCGAAGGCATCGACTCCGCAGCCGACCTGCCCAAAATCACCGCTGCCCTTCACGCCCGCGGCTACACCGCCGAACAGCTCCACAAAATTCTCGGCGGCAACATGCTCCGCGTATTCAACGCAGCACAAGCCGCCGCCGACCCGACCTTCTAGCCGCAAATAAAGTTACTTCTCAGCCAAAATCTCGATCTTGTTGATCTTCAGCTCGCCCTCGAACAGCACGCTCCAGTTCGCCATTAGCGCTTTGGCAATATCTCCGTCTAGATGCGCATTACGCCCCGCCTCATCGTCAAAAGTATCGAACACACTGTAGTGTCCCTCGCTCTCTTTCAACCCATACCAGGACACCGTCCCATTCTCCGAGCCAGCCATCTGGGCTCCCTGCTTCAAAAACGCCTCGACATTCTTTTCCTTACCAGCCTTCGCCTTCAACGCCACATACAAAGCAAACTTCGCCATGATTTAGTTCCTCCACAGAATGAGACGCTGAAACTACAACTCCAGTTACCGTCATCTACGACAAACCCCACTTTGCGTCCCTCCGCCCAGTACGATAGCCTCATCTATGGAGCTCTTCACCGAATGATTATCCGTTCCATCGCACTCCTCCTCGCCCTCGCCACACCCGCACTCGCACAGACGCCTCCCACGACACCTCCAGCGGACCTGCCCGACGCCCCCAGCACCACCAGCCACGCCCAGGCTCCCGTCGTCCCCACCGGCCCCACCGTCATCTTCGACACCACCATGGGCCGCCTCACCTGCAAGTTCTTCGATAAGCAGGCTCCCATCGCCGTCGCCAACTTCATCGGCCTCGCCGAAGGCACCAAGGACTGGACCGATCCCGCTCACCCTCAAAAAAATGCACGGCAAGCGCTTCTATGACGGCCCATCTTCCACCGCGTCATCCCCGGCTTCATGATCCAGGGTGGCGACCCCGCTCGGCACAGGCATCGGCGACCCCGGCTACATATTTGAAGATGAGTTCGACCCCACCCTCACCTTCGACCAGCCCGGCCGCCTCGCCATGGCCAACTCCGGCCCCGCCACCAACGGCTCCCAGTTCTTCATCACCGAGGACCCGTCCCGCAGCTCAACGGCAAGCACACCATCTTCGGCCAGTGCGACGATCACTCCGTCCAACTCGTCGCCTCCATCGCCCGCGTCCCACGCAACCCGCAGCGACAAACCCCTCACTCCCGTCGTCATCAACCGCGTCACCATCGTCCGCGAAGGCCAGCCCATCCCACCCGAGCCCGCCATCGCCGCACCACCCGCAGCCGCTGCACCCGCGACGCCACAATGAGATTGCCACTTCAATAGCTCAAATCTTCGGCTAGACAAAGCCTTCAACTAACAACCAGCAACTAGCAACCAACAACGCTCTTAGGAGAAACAAATGCCAACCAAGCCCGGAACATACGCCACCTTCAAGACCACCGAAGGCACCATCGTCTCGAACTCTTCGAAGCCGACGCCCCCATCACCGTTGCCAACTTCATCGGCCTCGCCGAAGGCTCCAAGGAATGGTCGAGCCGCTCCAAGAAGGGCGACAAGCTCTACGACGGCACCGTCTTCCACCGCGTCATCCCCAACTTCATGATCCAGGGCGGCGACCCCGAAGGCACCGGCATGGGCGGCCCCGGCTACAAGTTCGCAGACGAGACCCAGCGGCTCCAAACACGGCTTCCAGAAGCCCGGCAAGCTCGCCATGGCCAACGCCGGCCCCAACACCAACGGCAGCCAGTTCTTCATCACCACCGCCGACACCAGCTGGCTCACCGGCAAGCACACCATCTTCGGTGAAGTCGTCGAAGGCTACGACGTCGTAGAAAAAATCTCCAAAGTCCGCCGCGACGGCAGGACCGCCCCAAAACCCCAGTAGTCCTCGAATCCGTAACCATCGAACGCGTAGCTTAGTCCAACTCTGCACTTTCAACAAGAAAGGCCCGCTCACCAGAGCGGGCCTTATCTTTTGTCCTTCAACCAACAACAAGCAACCAACAACTAATCAACTGTCTTAAGCCATTCCAATAACAGTACAAAGCTCCTTCACAGAATCTGCACTCTTCTGCAAAGCAGCCTGCTCCTCGGCCGTTAGCTTAATCTCGATAATCTGCTCAAGCCCCTTGGCGCCCAGCTTGCAAGGCACGCCAACGTAAAGCCCGGAGATCCCGTACTCCCCCTGCAGATAAGCCGCGCACGGCAGAATTTTCTTCTTATCCTTCAGGATCGCCTCAACCATCTCCACCGCCGCAGCACTCGGAGCATAGTAAGCCGACCCCGTCTTCAGGTGCTTCACAATCTCCGCGCCGCCATTGGCCGTTCGCGTCTCCAACTCTTTCAACCGAGCCGGCTCAATCAGCTCCGTAATCGGAATCCCGGCCACCGTCGAGTAGCGGCTCAGCGGAACCATCGTATCCCCATGCCCGCCCAGAACAAAAGCAGTTACATTCTCGACCGACACCTTCAGCTCCTCCGCAATAAACGTCCGGAACCGCGCCGAATCCAGCACCCCGGCCATACCGATCACGCGTTCACGCGGCAAACCCGCCTGCTTGAACGCCGTCTGCGCCATCGCATCTAGCGGATTCGAAACAACAATCAGAATCGTGTTCGGAGAAGCAGCCACGGCCTTCGCCACCACGTCGCTCATGATCTTGAAGTTCGTATTCAGCAAGTCATCGCGGCTCATCCCCGGCTTACGCGCAATGCCGGCGGTAATCACCACAATGTCTGAGTTCGCCGTGTCCGCATAGTCATTCGTGCCGACGATGTTGCAGTCCCGCTTCTCAATCGGCATCGCCTGCAGCAGGTCCAACGCCTTACCCTGCGGCACGCCCTCGATCACATCGAGCAACACCACATCAGCCAATTCCTTAGCCGCAATCCAATGCGCCGCCGTCGCGCCAACGTTTCCCGAACCAACTACCGTTACCTTCTTCCGCATTCCATCTCCCCTTTATTTTTTGTCATTCCGCAGCGAAGCGGAGGAATCTGCTGTTTCGCTATCAGCCCATATTCTCAATCATGCGCGTGGCAAACTCACTCGTCTTAGCCTTCGTAGCACCCTGCATCCCGCGCTCGAAGTCATACGTCACAAACTTCTGCGCAATCGTCTTCTCCATCGAACTCTCAATCAGCCGTGCCGCCTCTGTCCAGCCAAGGAAGTCGAACAGCATCACACCGCTCAGCATCACGCTGCCCGGATTGATAACATCCTTATCCGCATACTTCGGAGCCGTGCCATGCGTCGCCTCGAACACGGCATACCCATCGCCGATATTCCCGCCCGGAGCAATCCCCAGCCCCCCAACCTGCGCCGCTGCCGCATCCGAAATATAGTCGCCATTCAAATTCGTCGTCGCCAGCACGCTGTAATCCTCAGGCCGCAGAATAATCTGCTGAAAGATAGAATCCGCAATCCGGTCATTGATGAGGACCTTCGACTTCCACTTGCCGTTGCCGTGCGAATCGCCAATCGCAGCGATCACATCCTTTACTTCCTTCACCACACCCTCGCCAAACTCCTTCGCCGCAAACTCAATCCCGGGCTCAATCAGCGCAGCATTTTCCTCAGCCGTCAGCTTCGGGTTCGCCTCCAGGTTCCCGAGAATCCAGCTCTCGCGCTCCGTCACCGTCTGCTCGCGGAACTCCTGTGCAGCAACCTCATACCCCCACTCGCGAAACGCGCCCTCAGTAAACTTCTGAATGTTGCCTTTATGCACCAGCGTCACCGTCTTGCGCCCGCTATCCAGCGCATACTGAATCGCCGCGCGCACCAGCCGCTTTGAACCCGTAATCGAGATCGGCTTCACGCCGACCCCCGAGTCCAGCCGAACCTTCTTCTTGGTCCCCTTCAGCATCTCGTCATTCACAAACGAGATAAACTTCGCCGCCTCTGGAGTCCCCTCGCGGAACTCGATACCCGCATAAATGTCCTCCGTATTCTCACGGAAGATCACCACATCCAGCTTCTCCGGATGCTTCACTGGACTCGGCACGCCTGCATAGTACTTCACCGGCCGCACGCACTGGTACAGGTCCATCAACTGCCGCAACGCCACATTCAACGAACGAATTCCACCACCCACCGGAGTCGTCAACGGTCCCTTGATCGACACGCGAAAATCCACCGTAGCCTTCACCGTGTCATCCGGCAGCCAATTCTGAGTCTGCCGATAAGACTTCTCCCCAGCCAATACCTCGTACCAAACCACCGAACGCTTCCCGCCATACGCCTTCTCTACCGCCGCATCGAACACCCGCATCGAAGCCTTCCAAATGTCCCGCCCGGTGCCGTCACCCTCGATAAACGGAATAATCGGATGGTCGGGAATCGTGAACTTCCCGTTTGCATATTCAATGGGCGTGCCGTTCGTTGGGACAGGAATTCCGTTGTAGCTGGTCTGCATAAGGTAAGTAACTCCAGGGGGATTAAACCGAAATAGGTCAACCTTCGAAGGCTACCATCCACGCAAGAGGCATGGCAACGAACTGGCCTTCCATAGGCGATTATCGGTGAACTCACTCCGCTGATCGGATTCTCCCGGCTCGCCAAAAGAAAAAGGCCCGCAAACGCGGGCCTCTCCTGAAACAAAACAGCACCCTAGAATTGATTCCAAAGCAACTGGTTATAAACATCGTGGTGGAACTGGACCTCCGCCGGCTTCACGATCGTGCCCAGCAGACGCGGGCAGCGATCCGCCGAAGCCTGCTTCAGGTCCGCATAGCGAGCCTTTACATCCGCGCCTAGAATCTCCGTCGTCCACTCCGAAGTGCGGAAATTCTCAATCGCCGTATAGATGTTGTCCGGAAGATACCGTTCCGCCTGACGCAGGTTCTTGATCTTCGAGATATTGCCATCCAGCCCCGTCTTGAAGATCGAGTACAGCACCAGGTACGGGTTCGCATCCGGTGCAACCGCCCGCACCTCGACCCGCGAAGACCTCTCGTTGCCGATCGGAATCCGAACCATCGCCCCGCGGTTGACCGCTGAAGCGTTGAGTTGGTTCGGCGCCTCAAAATGCGGATCCAGCCGCCGATACGCATTCACGCTCGCATTCATCGCCAGGCACAGATCGTTGCCATGAGTCAGAACACGATCCACAAACTGCCACGCCGTCTTCGAGATCTTCTCCTCGCCCTTCGGGTCCCAGAAAAGATTCTTGCCGTTCTTCGTAACAGAAACGTTGGTGTGCATGCCGCTGCCGTTTACGCCCGCCACCGGCTTCGGCAGGAAGCTCGCCGTCATCCCCATCTGCGTCGCCACCTGCCGGCAGATCAGCTTATAAAGCTGAATCTGGTCCGCAGCAGCAACCACCTCGCCATACGAGTAGTTGATCTCGAACTGCGAAGGCGCAACCTCAGGATGGTCCTTCTCATTCTCGAAGCCCATCGCCCGCTGCACCTCTGCCGTCGTATCGATAAACTCACGCAGCGGATCGCCCGGCAGCGAGTGATAATACCCGCCCTTGTTCACATAATCGAACGACCCCGTCTCGTGAAAGGTCCGCTCCGCATCAATCCCCTCGAACAGGAAACCCTCAATCTCGTTCGCCGCATTCAGCGTATAGCCATTCTTCGCGAACTGCGCCTGCGAGTACGCCTTCAGCACGCCGCGGATATCGCCCGCGTACGGACCGCCGTTCTTATCGATCACCTCGCCGAACACCAGCACCTTACCCGCGCCAAACACATCCGCCGGCGTCCAGTAGAACGCGCTCCAGTCCAGCCCCAGCCGCAGATCGCTCTCCCGCTGCGCCGTAAACCCGCGGATAGAAGACCCATCAAACGTCAGGTTGTCGTAGCTCTTCACCAGGAACTTCTTGTCGTAGTCGAGCATGTGCAGACGGCCTTCCAGGTCGCTGAACGCCACCGTCACGGCCTTGATCCGCCGCTCATCCGTCAGGTACTTCAGTCGCTCTTCCTGAACCACGTCGGCGGCAACGCGCCTCTTGCGCTGCTCCTTGGCCGCCAGGTTCAAGTCTTCAAGCTCGCTGTATGGAAGTTCCAGAAAATCACGAAATTCACTCACGTATGACACTCCTTCTTCTGCAATAAAAGACATGGGGGCGCAAAGCACCGGCAGCATTGTATGGAAGATGTCGCAACAAGCCACTCGACATGGAGCAGCAAAGGCAACAATTCCAACCTATCAGAAAATTCCACAGGGTAGAAGCATTCCACGCCTTTTTGCCCTCTCGGGCCGCAGAGACGCTAGACTCAATAAATGCGCAACCGCAACAAATTCCGCTTCCTATACCTCTTTAGCGGCCCCAGTTCGCCGCCGCATAGCGGCTTCGGCTACATGCGAGGCACCGTCAAAATCATCGGCGACATCATGAGCCCGGCGTGGGCCGAACCGTGGGATGCCGAACTTGGCATCGCGTATCGCGGCGAAAACGGCCCCATCTTTTACACTGGCAACGGAATTGAGACAACAGATGACCTCCAATAACACCACCCGCGTAGCCCTGATCCAGATGTCCTGCGCCCCCGACACCCGCCTCAACCTCGACAAGGCCGCCGAGCGCGTCTACGAGGCCGCCCGCCAGGGCGCCAACCTCGTCTGCCTCCCCGAGCTCTTCCGCGCCCAGTACTTCTGCCAGCGCGAGGACCACGCCCTCTTCGGCCTCGCCGAACCCATCCCCGGTCCCTCCACCGACACCCTCACCTGCGTCGCCCGCGAGGCCGGCGTCACACTCGTCGCCAGCCTCTTCGAGCGCCGCGCCCCCGGCCTCTATCACAACACCGCCGTCACCATCGACAAGGACGGCAGCATCGTCGACCTCTACCGCAAGATGCACATCCCCGACGACCCTCTCTACTACGAAAAGTTCTACTTCACCCCCGGAGACCTCGGCTTCAAAGCCACCCAGACCACCGCCGGCAAGATCGGCACCCTCGTCTGCTGGGACCAGTGGTACCCCGAAGGCGCACGCCTCACCGCCCTCCGCGGAGCCGAAACCCTCTTCTTCCCCACCGCCATCGGCTGGCACCCCTCCGAGAAGGACGAGTTCGGCACCGCCCAGTACGAAGCCTGGCAGACCGCCCAGCGCGCCCACGCCATCGCCAACGGAGTCTTCGTCTGCGCCGTCAACCGCGTAGGCCACGAGCACGGCGACGTCAAATTCAAGGTCACCGCCGCCGACGGCAACCCCGCCACCGTCGAACTCCACGGCCCCGGTGACCACACCCCCACCTCCGGTCTCGAGTTCTGGGGAGGCTCCTTCATCGCCGACCCCTTCGGCCGCATCCTCGCCCAGGCCAGCCACGACAAAGAAGAGATCCTCATCGCCGACCTCGACCCCAAACTAATCGAGATCACCCGCCAGCACTGGCCCTTCCTCCGCGACCGCCGCATCGACGCCTACGAAGGCATCTCCAAACGTTTCATCGACTGACGTTCAGCACATAAGCCGGGTGCCCATCTTCGCAACTGCTTCATCGTTACCAAGCTGGGTTCACGAGTGCCCTCGTCTCGATTTTGAGACCTAGTTTTCCCAACCTGCGCAACCTTTTGCAAGTGCATCTCCACACTCTCACACGGATCAATTTTTTCCCCTTCCAGCGGTTGCGCCCAGTCCACGCTCTCAGCTATAACTAACCCTCCCCCAGATCGTGTTAGCTAATCCAATTACAAGATTAGGAGAACTACATGGCTGCCAAAACTGCAAAAGTCGCAAAAAAAGCTACCAAAGCTGCTAAAGCTGCTCCCACCCCTTACAAGATTCGCAGGTTCGGTTGGAACCCCGACCTTCCCGATCAGCGCGACTTTATGTACGCTGCCCCCGCCCCATTCCAGGCCAACATACCGCCGTTCTTCGATCTCACCTCCAAATGTCCTCCCGTCTACGATCAGGGACAGCTCGGTAGCTGCACCGCCAACGCCATCTCGGGCGCCATCGAGTTCGATCAGATGAAGCAGGGCATCACCACCTTCATGCCCTCGCGCCTCTTCATCTATTACAACGAGCGCGTCATCGAAGGCACCGTCTCCACCGACTCCGGCGCTCAGATCCGCGACGGCATCAAGACCGTCGCCGCTCAGGGTGTCCCACCAGAGACCGACTGGCCCTACAACATCGCGAAGTTCGCCCAGAAGCCCCCGGTCAAGGCCTACAACGACGCCAAACCGAACATCATCCTCCTCTACCAGCGCCTCGTCCAGAACCTCAACACGCTCAAAGGCTGCCTCGCCTCCGGTTATCCCTTCGTCTTCGGCTTCACCGCCTACGAGTCGCTCGAAAGCGCTACAGTCGCCAAGACCGGCATCCTGCCCATGCCAGCGTCCGGCGAGCAGGTCGTAGGTGGTCACGCCGTCGTCGCCGTCGGATACGACGACAAAAACCAGCAGTTCATCGTTCGCAACTCCTGGGCCGCCACCTGGGGCCAAAAAGGCTACTTCCGCATGCCCTACGCCTACCTCACCAGCACCAGCCTCGCCTCGGACCTCTGGACCATCCGCAGCGTCAAGTAACGCGCATCAAAACCACCATTCACAACCACCACCAAACCGGGTGCCCCATCTTCGCGACAGCTTCATCGTCGCGAACCGGGGTCCCCGGCGAGCGCTTTTGCTCGTTGGGGTGGTATGGTGGGCAGCCACAAACCCACACGCCGTTGCTGTTGTCTGTTCTTCCTCAACTAACCACAACCACTCGGGTGCCCCATCCTTTCGCGGCCTCATCGCGAAAGGGTGGGATGTACACCCTCTCCCACCGTTTTTGCCGTTGCCTGTTCTCCTAATAGCCCCCCAAAAATCCGTCATCTCGACCGGAGCACAGCGGAGTGGGGAGACCCCCGCATTTCGCTTTTGCCTTTGCCTTTGTCTTTGTCTTTGTCTTTGCATTGCCTTTGTCTTTGTCTTTGCATTAACGCCCGCACAACCTGCCCAGTGCTAGCCTGAACAAGCCATGCTCCCCACCCTGATTCTCCTCACCCTCCTCGCCCAATCCCCCGACCCCACCCAGCCGCCCGCCAACGCCCATCTCGCCTACACCGTCGAAGGCCGCGGAGTCCAAATCTACCGCTGCACCCAGCAAGCCTCCACCTACACATGGGTCTTCCAATCCCCAGAAGCCACCCTCTACGATCCCACGTCCGATAAGCAAACCGGCACCCACGCCGCCGGCCCCACCTGGACGTGGAACGACGGCAGCTCCATCACCGGCAAAGTCCTCCAGAAATCCCCGTCACCCGACCCCGCCAGCATCCCCTGGCTGCTCCTCGCCGCTACGCCAGCCAACACCACCCACGGCGCCCTCACCCCCATCAAGCTCGTCCGCCGCTCCGAAACCCACGGCGGCAACGCCCCCACCACCGGCTGCGACGCCCAGCACGCAGAGACCACTCTCCGCGTCCCCTACACCGCAACCTACACCTTCTACACCGCACCATAAACCAGCATCCAACCTCCCATGCCAACCACCCCAAACTCCGTCCTAATCATCGGAGCCGGCATGGCCGGCCTAACCGCCGCCCGCACCCTCGCCGAAGCCGGCCGCCCCGTCACCCTCCTCGAAGCCAGCCGAGTAGGCGGCCGCATCCGCACCGTCCGCGACAACAACGAGATCATCGAGCTAGGCGCCGAGTTCATCCACGGCAAGCCACCCGAACTCTGGGACCTCATCGAAGAAGCTGGTCTCGAAACCTACGAGCTAGACGGCACCATGCTCAGCTACGAAGACGGCCACCTCCAACTCCACGACGAACAGGAAGAATCCACCCCCATCCTCGACAAACTCGAGTCATGGACCAAGCCCGACATCACCTTCGCCGAATACCTCGCCCAAAAACAAATCCCCGACCACGAAAAGCAAAGCGCCATCGGCTACGTAGAAGGCTTCAACGCCGCCGACCACCACCTCATCAGCATCGCCTCCCTCGGCCTCCAGCAGTCCGCCGAAGAAGCCATCGAAGGCGACCGCCTCTTCCGCATTCGCGACGGCTACGACCGCCTCCCGCAATTCCTCGCCGAAAAATTCACCGCAGCCGGAGGCACCCTCACTCTCAACACCCTCGTCGAACGCCTCGACTGGACCCCCAACCACGTTCGCGTCGAAGCTCAGGACACCAGTTCAAACCCAGCCAAACCCATCACCTTCGAAGCCGCACAAGCCGTCATCACCCTCCCCCTCGGCGTCCTCCAGCAACAATCCGTCGCCTTCAGCCCCACCCCCGACGCCCTCCACGAAGCCAGCCGCCTCCGCATGGGCCACGCCCTCCGCTTCACCCTCGTCTTCCGCGAACCCTTCTGGAAAAATCTCCAACCCGACGCAGCCTTCAGCAAACAGTTAAAGTCCCTGAGCTTCCTCTTCTCCTTCTCCTCCATGCCACCCGTCTGGTGGACCGCTCACCCAGCCGAGAGCAGCACCCTCACCGGCTGGGTAGGAGGCCCACGCTCCGAGTTCCTCGCCCGCTTCACCCCCAGTCAACTAGCCGAAATCGCCTGCCACGCCCTCGCCCTCATCTTCTCTCTCGACCCCATCTACATCCGCGGCCAGCTCATCCACTGCCACACCCACAACTGGCAGCACGACGCCCTCACCGTCGGAGCCTACAGCTACATCCCCGCCGGCTCACTTGACGCCCCTTCCAAAATGACCATTCCCGCCGCCAACACCCTCTACTTCGCCGGCGAACACACCGACACCACCGGCCACTGGGGCACCGTCCACGCCGCCATCCGCTCCGGCCAACGAGCCGCCCAACAGATCCTGAACCCTTGACACCGCTGCTATACTGGAGCCAGTGGAAGACGTCCGGCTACGAGCCGGACGTTCGCGTTAACCCGACCGCGCCGCAAGCGAGGTCCGGATCTAAAGTCTTTGATTCGAAGATTTTGCGCAAAACTGGTGGGGGAGGGGGTAGGGAGCACAGGAGCCTGATAGACAATGGAACAGATGACCGATTCGACTCAATACGACTACCGCATGCCCGCCGAATGGGCCCCCCACGCCGCCACCTGGATCGCGTGGCCCCACAACGCCGAGGACTGGCCCGGAAAATTCCAGCCCATCCCCTGGGTCTACGCCGAGATCGTCCGCCACCTCTCCGCCGTCGAGGACGTGCACATCCTCGTCAACACCCCCGACGCCGAGAACCGCGCCACCGGCCACCTCCGCCGCGCCGGAGCCAACATGGCCCGCCTCCACTTCCACCACTGGCCCACCGACCGCGTCTGGCTCCGCGACTCCGGCCCCATCTTCGTAAAAAACCCTCAGGGCGAACTAGCCATCACCAACTGGAAGTTCAACGCCTGGGCCAAGTACGACAACTGGCGCCGCGACAACCTCGTCCCCCACCACGTAGCCCAGCACTACGACATGCCCGAGCTCTGCGCCCGAGATCGACCTAGGCGAAGGCAAGCCCGCCCACCGCATCGTCCTCGAAGGCGGCTCCATCGACACCAACGGCGCCGGCATCCTCCTCACCACCGAAGAGTGCCTCCTCTCCGACGTCCAGCAGCGCAACCCCGGCCTCGGCGACGAGGAGACAGACCCGCCAACACCTCGAAGCCGCCTTCAAGAAGTACCTCGGCATCGACCAGACCATCTGGCTCAACCGAGGCTGCGCCGGAGACGACACCCACGGCCACGTCGACGACATCACCCGCTTCGTCCCCGGCCCCGACGACGCCACCAACATCATCCTCACCGCCGTCGAGAAGAACACCCGCGACGAAAACCACCTCCCCCTCGCCGAGAACCTCGACCGCCTCCGCGCCGCCCGCATCGCCCACGGCCCCCACGCCGGCCAGCCCTTCGACATCCGCCAGCTCCCCATGCCCAACCCCGTCATCTTCGCCGGCCAGCGCCTCCCCGCCAGCTACGCCAACTTCTACATCGCCAACGATCTCGTCCTCGTCCCCACCTTCAACGACCCCCACGACCGCCACGCCCTGAACATCATCGCCTCCTGCTTCCCCACCCGCGAAGTCATAGGCATCCACGCCGTAGACCTCGTCTGGGGCCTGGGCACCCTCCACTGCATGACCCAGCAGGAGCCCGCATGAACGACCTCACCTACCTCCGCGCCGCCATAGCCGAAGCCCACGCCGCCGAAGCCGCAGGCGAAGTCCCCATAGGCGCAGTCATCGTCTCCCCCACCGGCGAGATCATCGCCCGCGGCAACAACCGCGTCCTCCGCGACCACGACCCCACCGCCCACGCCGAGATCGTAGCCCTCCGCGCCGCCGGCCTCGCCCTCGAAAACTATCGCCTCCTCACAGAAGAAGGCGGCTGCACCCTCTACGTCACCCTCGAACCCTGCGCCATGTGCGCCGGAGCCATCCTCCACGCCCGCATCGCCCGCCTCGTCTACGCCGCCCCCGACCCCAAGGCCGGAGCCTGCGGCTCAGTCCTCTCCGTCATGAACCATCCCCAGCTCAACCACAAAGTCGAAGTCACCTCCGGCCTCCTCGCCGAAGAGTGCGGCACACTACTTCAAAACTTCTTCCGGGCCCGCCGCAACCAGCTGCATCCAAGCAGCAGCCAGGAGAGCCCCCTATGACTAACCGTCTCGCAGGCAAAGTCGCCATCGTCACCGGATCAGGCTCAGGCATCGGCCAGGCCATCGCCGAACGCCTCGCCAGGAAGGCGCGGACTGTCGTCATCGACTACCGCAACCACCCGAGCAGGCGCCAGGCCACCGAGCAGAAGATCGCCGCAGCCGGCGGCAAAGCCATCACTGGTCCAGGCCGACGTCTCCAACCTCGCCGACACCACGAACCTCATCGACCAGGCCTACAAGCAGCTCGGCCGCTGCGACATCCTCGTCAACAACGCCGGCATAGAAAAAGAGGCCGCCTTCTGGGACGTCACCGAGGCCGACTACGATGCCGTCCTCAACGTCAATCTCAAGGGCGCCTTCTTCCTCACCCAGGCCTTCGTCCGCCGTCTGCGCGACGCCAAACTCCCCGGCCGCATCATCAACATCTCCTCCGTCCACGAGGACATGGTCTTCCCCAACTTCTCCACCTACTGCGCCTCCAAGGGCGGCATGCGCATGCTCATGCGCGACCTCGCCGTCGAACTCGGCCCCCTCGGCATCACCATCAACAACATCGCCCCCGGAGCCATCAACACGCCCATAAACACCTCTCTCCTCGCAAACAAGCCCAAGCTCAACGCCCTCCTCGCCAACATCCCCCTCGGCCGCCTCGGCACCCCCCAGGAAGTCGCCGGCCTCGCCGCCTACCTCGCCTCCGACGAAGCCGCCTACATCACCGGCAGCACCTACTTCATCGACGGCGGCCTCATCCGCAACTACCACGAACAGTAAGACCGGATAAAATAAAACCATGGACATCACCGTCTACTCAGCCTCCTGGTGCCGCGACTGCCGCGAGGCCAAGCGCTTCCTCACCACCCACAACCTCCCCTTCACCGAGATCGACATCGAGAAGACCCCCGGCGCCGCCGACACTGTAGTCGCGCAAACCGGCAAACGCGCCATCCCCCAGTTCGTCATCGACGGCAAATGGGTCCAACCCTACACCCCCGCCCGCGGCTTCCTCTACGAAGAGATGTCCGCGCTCCTCGGCGTCACAGACCCTCAACCAATAACCAACAACTAGCACCCGAAAGCCCCTATGATCGCCCGCTACACACGCCCCGCAATGGGCAAAATCTGGTCCGACGAGAACAAGTACCGCTGCTGGCTCACCGTAGAAGTAGCCGCCTCACAGGCCCTCGCCAAATTCGGCCTCGTCCCGCAAGCCGCCGCAGACATCATCCGCGACAAAGGCGCCTTCACCGTCGACCGCATCAACGAGATCGAAGCCGAAGTCCGTCACGACGTCATCGCCTTCACCACCACCGTCGCCGAGCACATCGCCGACCCCGAATCCTCGCGCTGGCTCCACTACGGCCTCACCTCCACCGACGTAGTCGACACCGCGCAGTCCCTCCAGCTCAAAGAAGCCTCCGCCATCATCCGCGCCGGCATCGTCGCCCTCTCCGAAACCCTCAAGAAGCGCGCCCTCGAGTTCAAACACACTCCCATCATCGGCCGCACCCACGGCGTCCACGCCGAACCCACCACCTTCGGCCTCAAGCTGCTCCTCTGGTACTCCGAGATGCAGCGCAACCTCACCCGCTTCGACGCCGCCGCCGAAGACCTCCGCGTCGGCAAGCTCTCCGGAGCCGTAGGCACCTTCGGCCACCTCAAGCCCGAGCACGAGGAAGCAATCTGTAACCAACTCGGTCTCAAACCCGTAGCCGTCGCCACACAAGTAGTCCAGCGCGACCGCCACGCCGCCTACATCTCCGCACTCGCCATCCTCTGCAGCACGCTCGACAAAATGGCCACCGAGAGTCCGCCACCTCCAGCGCACCGAGGTCCGCGAGGCCGAAGAGTTCTTCTCCGAAAAGCAGAAGGGCTCCTCCGCGATGCCGCACAAGCGCAACCCCATCACCAGCGAACAGATCTCCGGCCTCGCCCGCGTAGTCCGCGCCAACGCCCAGACCGCCTTCGAGAACATCGCCCTCTGGCACGAGCGCGACATCTCCCACTCCTCCGCCGAGCGCGTCATCCTCCCCGACTCCACCATCCTCGCCGACTACCTCCTCGCCAAGACCGAGAACCTCATCGCCAAACTCCTCGTCTACCCCGCGCGCATGCTCAAGAACCTCGAGTCCACCGGCGGCCTCATCTTCTCCGGCCAACTCCTTCTCGACCTCGCCGAATCCGGCATGTCCCGCGAAGACGCCTACCGCCTCGTCCAGACCCACGCCATGAACTCCTGGAAGAACGACCTCATCTTCCGCGAAGAAGTAGCCAAAGTCCCCGAGATCACCGCGCGCCTCTCGCCCGAAAAACTAGCCCACGCCTTCGACTACACCCGCCAGCTAGCCAACGTAGACGCCATCTTCACCCGCGTCCTCGGAGAGTAATCTGTCACAAAGCCGGATGCGACACCTTCCACGGCCTCACGATGCCGCAAACCCTAATCCAAATCGTAACCACCGCCCTAGCCTCCACCACCCACGCTCTGGCCCCCACCTGGTCTGCAAACCCGGCTGCTACCAATGCTGCATCGGCGTCTTCCCCATCTCCCACGAAGACGCAGCCCGCCTGCGCGAAGGCCTCACTCTCCTCGAACAAACCGACCCACGAAAAAGCCGAACGCATCCACACCCGCGTCAAAGACTCCTTAACCAGA